>NZ_CP023689.1 GCF_008704715.1 Streptomyces chartreusis | reverse complement strand
GCGCGGTCTGCTCCGCAGACACGACGCGCCGTCGCTACGCGACGGCAACTCCCCTGCTCCGCAGGGAAGTTGACTGATCGTCACTCCGTGACGATCAGTTGAATTGCTCCGCAATTCAACGCAGTAATTCGCTCCGCGAATTACTGAAAAGCGCAGCTGCGTGGGCGGGGCTGCAGCGAATCGGCCGCCAATAAAAGTAAACTGACTTGCTTTCAGAAAAGTTAGATTCACTGTTCTCGAATTTCTCAATTCTCGTGCCCGGCATACAGCCTGTCGGCCTGGATAGTATGTTTGCATCCACATGTCGCGCTTCGGCTTTGCCGGCTTCGGCTCACGTGGCGTACAACTCCAGCGGCGTGGCTGCGTCGAGCACTAGGCTGCCGGAACGGGTCAGTGCCTGAGAGGACCATAACGCTGCCGGCGATCAATAACCCGGCTCGTTCCCTCACAGAGTTCTGCAGACTCTGCCTGTGCGCGGCACGGGAGTTGCTGAAGCTGGGTCGGCTGTGCCTGGCAGGGTGGGGCAAGCGCTGGTTGTCAGGCTGCGAATCCGATGTTGGTGACGTATTCGTATTCGCCCCATTCGCTGCCCAGGTCCACGGTCGCGTCGTTGATCCAGGCGTCATCGAGTGCGGCGTCGTTGTTGGCGGCCCATGCTTCGATGATGCGGTTCCACTGGCGGACGTTGAGGGTGCGGTATTGGATTGGGCGTTGGCGGGGGCGGGGCACCTGGCTTTGGTTGAGGGGGTGGAATTCGACGCGGGTGCCGCGGCCGTCTCGGTTGAGGCGGGCGAGGAGGTATCGGGCGACGTTGTGGCGGCGGACCGTGCGGTAGGCGGTTTCGATGTTTTGGAGGTTCTTCTTGGAGGGTTTGCGTTTGCCGTCGAGCCAGGCTTTGAGGGTGCGGTCGGTGACTGTGAGGCCGGCGTCGCGGGCTGCTTGGCGGGCGTGGTCGGTGCGGGTGAGGTAGTGCAGTCGGGCCAGTAGTCCGCGGCGTTGGGTGATCGGGGTGGCGATGAAGTTGGCGAGTGCGTCGAGTTGGCGGGCTACGGCTTCGTGTCCTTTAATTCCGCGGGCGCCGTATTTGCCGAAATCGATATTCCTCTCCGGCATGTTCGTCTCCTAGCCCTGCGGTTCATGGATGGGGGGTATATAGCTGTCAATTCAACTCAGGTCAATAATACAGGACTTCCTTGTGGAAATGTGGCGGTCCTGAGGGTCGAGTTGTCTTGTCGGGAATGTGATGGCGGATGAGTAGGTCGACGTGACGCAGCAACATGTCGGATGGTTCCAAGCGGTAATAAGAGGCGAAGGAATCTGATTGTTGGTGAGTTCGACGGCGATGTGCTGTCGTGTGATGGTCTGAGAATGTAATCGGGGCCCGCTGCGGTGCGGAGGGCTTGTATTGACGAGTGGTCAGGTGGGCAGCCTGGGGTTCGGGCCGGTCTGGCGGGAGGGTCTTTGTGTTGGCTCAGCCCGTGTGAAGGATCCGGAAGTGGTCGGGTTTCGCTGGATCTCGGTCGACGATCTGGATGGGTGGCCGGGTCCATTGCCAGACGCTGTTGCCTGGTGTGCGGGAGAACTGGATTTGTCCGCGGGTGCCTTCGACTGAGATGTGGGGCCAGGGTGGGGTGGTGCGGGGCCGGTTCGTGCTGTGGGGGCGCAGCAGTTGGGCGAGGACGGTGATCGTGTCGTATCCCTCGTAGGCGACGAAGGAGGGTGCCTGGGCGAGGTGTTCGCGCAGGGTTTTCTCGGCTCGTGTTCCGAGGGGGGTGAGGTGTTCGGGCAGGTAGCGCAGGAAGGGGATCGCGGCGCCGTCGTCGCCCAGCTGGGTTGTCCATGCGGTGAATTCGGGTTGTCCGGCCGGAGCGCCGATCAGGATGTGGGAGAGGCGTGGGTCGGCGCGGACGGCTTTGACGATGGGCACGGCCGGCTCTGGGTGGCCGACCAGGAGGAGGAGTGCGGTTGCGTGGCGGTCGGCGAGTGCGTCGCATAGCGCAGTGGGGGTGAGTGTGCGCATGTCGAGTTCGGTGACGCTGGCGCCGTGTTGTGTGAGGTGGTCGCGCAGGATGCGGGTTCCGGAGGCCCAGTAGAGGCTCGGTTCGGCTGCTACGGCGATGTGGGTGTGGCCTGCGCCCAGGAGGAAGTCTGCGTAGGTCTGCCAGCCTCGGGATTGTGGCGGGGAGAGGCGTGCGACCCATTCGGTCGGTTGGTCGGTGAGTGTGTCGAGGACTGCTGACGAGCAGAGGTACGGCAGGCCGAGGGCGTCGGCTCTGGTGGCGCCGGCGCGGGCGGCGACGCTGTGGTATTCCCCTGCCAGGGCGGTTACGCCCAGGTGATCCAGTTCGTCGACGGCGGCTGCGGCTCTGTGTGGGTCGGCTGCGGTGTCTCGGACGATGAGTTCGAGCGGTTTTCCGGCGATGCCGCCGGTGTTGTTGATGTCGCGTGCGGCCAGTTCGAGTCCGGCGAGCAGGTGCCTGCCTGCTTCGGTCCAGCCGGGCCGGGTGAGCGGAACGAGAGCGCCGATCTGGATGGATGGTTCGTCAGTCGGGTTTGCTGGCAGGGGTGTTGGTGGTGTGGTCATGTGTGGGCGTCTCCCGTGCGATGGGTTGGTTGTGGTGTGGCCGGGTCGCTGAGGGGAGGGGGCCGGTGGGGTGCGTTCGTTGCGTCTCGCCGTGGTGGGTGTGCCTGGGTGACCATGGCGGTCATTGCATCTAGCGGTGTCGCTGGTGGGCAACCGGTTATGTGTCTGCGGTTCGCGCTGGGCTGCCGGCGGTGGGAGGTCGAGCTCGTGCAGCCCGGTGAGCATGGGAGTTTCGGTGGTGGGGCGTGTTCAGGGTGCGGTTGAGGTCATGGTCGGCCGGTCCTGTGTGTGGTGGTAATTGGTGTGCAGGCGCGGCTCGCTGGCAGTGCGTGGGGCTGCGCCTGGCCGTGGTCGTGTGTGTGGATGTCGGTGTGCGGGTCGGCGGCTTGGAGGTTGGGCTGCGGTTCGCTTCGGTTTCGGGCGGCGGGCCTGGTCGTCCGGGGGTGACGTGCCGCCCGGGGGTGCCCTGTCCGGTGGTGGCTCATCGCTGGGCGGTCAGCGCTTCTGCGTGGCGGCCCGGCGAATGGGTGGACATGGGGATACCCCCGGGGCCGTGGGTGGCGGGGTTGGGGCCAGGGTGGTCAGGGCTTGATCGTCGAACGGCCCTCGGTCGGGGTTGGCTTCGAGTTGATCGGAGCGGCGCTGTTTGTTGTGAGCCCTCTTGGGACGTGTGAGGTGTCCTGTATGGGTGTCTGGGCGTGCTGGCGTAGGAGAGTGCTGGTGCTTGGGGGTTGGGGGGTGGTGGTCGGGTTGTCGGTCGGTTCGGTGACGGCCCGACTGTTTCGGTCGTGGTGGGCCCCGCCGGGTGGTCGTATCGGTGCGGGGCTGTGGGCGGCATGGCGGTTAGAGGCTGTGGGCGGTGATGTCGCCGTGGGTGGTGGTGGCGCGGATGTGGAGTGCGGGGGTGCCGTCGTTCTTCAGGGTGTTGTTGATGCGGCCGTAGCCGGTGCTGGCGTCCAGGGTGGCTGAGGTGCCGGTGGCGGCGCCGAGGGTGATGTCGCCGGACTGGGTGCGCAGGTCGAGGGTGCCGGTTACGGCTTCGGTGATGCGTATGGTGCCTCGTGCGGTGGTGATGTGTGCGGGGCCGGTGAGGCGGCCGATCTCGATGTCGCTGTCGGTTGCGGTGAGGCGGACGCCGGTGGCTTCGTCGATCTTGGTGTGGCGGTAGGCGCCGTCGAAGGTGATGTCGCCGAGGCGGCCCACGCCGCGGAGTTCGGTGGCGGCGGTCTTTGCCTCGATGTGGGAGCCGGCGGGCAGTTGGATGGTGATTTCCACGGATCCGGGATGGCCGAGGAGTTGGTGGTCGGGCTCGGGGGTGTGGATGTGCAGGGTGCCGTCGGTGTAGGTGATTTCGGTCTGTTCGGCGGTCTTGGTGTCGCGGTTCTTGGTGGGGTTGGCGGGGCGGATCTCGACGGTTGTGTCGGTGCGGTCGGCGGCGATGATCTGGACGCGTCCGGCGGGGATGTTCAGGACGGCGGAGATCGGGGCGGGGGTGTGGAACTTCTGCATGGTGTTCTCCTGCGCTCGCTCGTTGTTTCTGACATGAGAAACGCTACGTTGCTTTCCATGGGGCGGCAACGAGCTTGTTGCGTTGAATCGGTGTAATTGCTGGTGAGCACAGTATTTTCGTTGCACCATGTGTCGAGGTAACGCAACGTCAGCTATTGCTATCATTGCAATGAGTGGCGGGTGAACGCTATTGTGAGCGTGGCCAGGACCGCCACGACAGATCAGCAGGGAGACCGTGATGCCGGGAGGCAGGCTCACTCAGTCCGAACGCCGGCAGATCGCGCTGGGGCTGGCCGACAGCCTCGCCTACGCCGAGATCGCGCGGCGCCTTCAGCGTCCGACCTCAACCATCACGCGTGAGGTGATGCGCAACGGCGGCCCGAGCGCCTACCGTGCCGACCTCGCCCACCGTGCCACCGAGCAGCGTGCCCGCCGGCGCGGGCCCGCCGCCTCCCGGGGACCGCAGCCGCTCCCCCAGCCGCACGGACGCGACGCCGACGCCGTGGCCGCGTACGAGGAGACGCTCACGACCGTCCTGATGGGCTCGGGCCTGCCGAAGATGACGGCCCGGGTGCTGACATGCCTGTTCACCACCGACGCGGGCAGCCTCACCGCGTCCCAGCTCGCGGCGCACCTGAATGTCAGCCCCGCCTCCATCTCCAAGGCCATCGCCTTCCTGGAAGGCCAGAGCCTCGTCCGCAGGGAGCGCGACGAACGGCGCCGCGACCGCTACATCGTCGACGACGAGCTCTTCTACCAGGCCACCCTCGCCAGCGCCCGGGCCAACGACCAGCTCGTCGCCACCGCACGCCAGGGTGTCACCGTCCTCGGCCCTCACACCCCCGCCGCCGCCCGGCTGGAGAACATCGCCCGCTTCCTCGACTACATCAGCGACAGCATCACCCGCGCCGCCGAGCAGGCCCGCCAGGTCCTGCACACCACACCCCGGCCCCCTGCCGACCGCACCACCCAGCCGCACCCGCACGACTGACCCGCCCTCAACCAGGGGACGGCCGGGAGCCGCAACGGGCCCCTTCGGTTCCCGGCTGTCCGCGGCTCCTCCGGGCGGCGCCTCTCACACGGCATCCGTCCCGCAACCGGTGCGGTACGACGGCGCGTTCACGTCCGCGCGCTGCCGGGTTCCGGATCACTCTCGCGGGGGTGCGATAGGTTGCCCGCCATGACTGAACCCGTGCCCGTCGCCTGGCCGCCCGCGCCGATCAGGACCGAGCGGCTCGTGCTCCGCGGGTCCGAAGCCGGGGACCGCGCGGCGTTCATCGACCTGTTCGCCTCACCGGAGGTCGGCACCTACATCGGTGGGCCCCGGCCGCGGGAGGAACTCGAGGGCGCGGTCCCTGAAGTGCCCGGACAGCGCCCGGGTCTTTTCGTGGCCATTCTCGACGGAGCGATGATCGGCATGGTCACGCTCGACCGGCGCGATGCAGGCCGTCCCGGTCACGGCCGGCCGGGCGGCAAGGTGGTGGGGGCCGCCGGGCTTGATGCCGGGGAGGCCGACCTCGGTTACATGTTCCTGCCGCACGTGTGGGGGTGCGGGTACGCCGCCGAGGCGTGCGCGGCCGCCCTCGGCTGGTTCGCCGGCGCGTTTCCCGGTGAGCCGGTGGTGCTCTGCACCCAGACCGCCAACGACCGTGCGATGCGCCTCGCGGCGAAGCGCGGAACGGTTCGAGGAGTACGGCGCCCAGCAGTGGCTCGGCGTGCGGCGCTCCATCCAGGCGTCCGGTTGAGCCCGGCTGCTTCTGCCGGAGCGTCCGACGGCGGTCCTAGTGTGTGTCGTGTCCGGGTGAAGGCGTCGTACCGGGCAATGGCCCAACGCGGCCGGAAAGGCCGCTGGTTGGGGAATCGGAGGGCGGCAGGGCGGCTGTGATCTCCGCCGGCCGCCCCGCGCCCGGTGCCCGGGAAGGCCCCTGCCCCGTACCCGGATGCTCTGGGTACGGGGCAGAAGGCAAAGGCGCAGTACAGCCGTCAGCCGAGGTCGAAATCAGACCCGCCCTCGCCGAAACCGGATGCGTCCTGACCGGAACCGGACGCCTCCTGCCCCATGCCGGATGCATCCTGGCCGGAGCCGAACGCACCCTGGTCGAACTCGGGCGCAGCCGGGGCGGTGCTGCCGAAATCGGCCCCGGCACTGCCCATGTCGTCATCGTCGGCGAGGGCCTGGCCCGCGCCGCCGAACAAAACGGTCCCGGCGAGAGCGACGGCAGCCAGCACAGCTCGTGCACGCATGAACGTCTCCTTCGGTCGTTGTCAGTTCGCCACAGGTATGCCGCCGGCCCGCACCCCAAAAGCCCCAGCGCGCAGACAAGCACCCGAACAGCGGGCGCAGATGGCGCCACCCGCACCAGAGCCCTCACCCAGCCGTGACCGGCGCGACTGACACCACGTCAGACAACCAGCGAAACTCTCCCCTTGAGACACCGCCCCCGGGCAAGGATGCGCAGAGGGCGGCGGGCGGCGGGCGATGCACGCAAGCAGCACCGGCGCCAGAATCCCGAGGCCTCGGCTTGTCCTTCAGCCTTCGCCCAGGTCGTACGGCGGCGACGGCTGACGACGGACGGCGTCCACACCGGCTGACGATCCGCGAGAGCACGCGCGCGTCCCGTCGGCCCGTACGGTCCGCAGACCATGACCTCGTCGCTCCGGCGCACCCTCGGCCCGCGTCCCGCTCCCCGCATCCGCCCGCACCTGACGGAGCAGAATCACAACACGCGCAGCCTCCAACGCGGCCGAGGGACCCTACTACCCCGCTCCTCCCCTTTCCCTGCGCGCGCCAGCCGTGCAAGGCCGGCACCCCGGTTGACCTCGCGCACCGGCACGCATGAAGGAAGATCACCACTCTGAACAGGTGCTCTCCTACGACGAGTTGACCTCACCCGAGCGTGCGCTGTGGGACGCGTTCCCCGCCGGCCGCAGGGTGGACCTGCGTCCGGATACGCCCGAGGAGGACCGGGTCGCCGACGGCGCACAGTGGGGACCCGAGCGGACGGTGCGCGCGGCGGTGGTCTGCGCGCTGCTGCCGGGCGCGAACAGCGGCCAGCCCGGTGCGGTGGCGCAGCTGCGGCTGACCGGGGCGCGGATCCGCGGACATCTGGACCTGGCCGGAACACACGTCGCCCACCCCCTCCGGCTGGAGACATGCGCTGTTCGCTGGCCGAGGCCTGCGATGGGGAACCCCCAGCCCACGAGCAGATGGCCACCTCGCGCCGGAGGGCCGGTAACTGTGATCAGCCAAATGCCCAGCCTTGCCCTCTCAAGGCAGGGCATCCACGATCAATCACGGGTGGGGTCGCAGCACGACGGGAGACCGGCCGATAAGTCGAGGGACCTCTTGTCCCTGCGGCGAGCCGCCGCGCGCCCTTGTTTCCTGCGGTCGGCCCCGTCAGCTCTCTCCTTCGATGCGGGGGCGCAGGGTCACGCGATAGTTCTCCCCGCCGTAGAGGGACTCGTAGCGGATCTCCAGCTGCAGGCGTCGAGTCATCAGATCCAGGAACTCGGCATGGGCCTCCGGCTCGTACGGGTCCACGCTCAGCAGAAAGCCCTCGTAGCCAGTAGCGATGGTGTGCGTCTCGGTAAACGTCACGGCATACGGCCGTACGACAAGGCCGGCACGTGCCCTGTCCGCGCCGGCCTTGTTCCACGCACCGATCACATGGCCGTCGAGCGTCAGGGTGCTGCTGACCACCACGGCCGGGCCGAGACCGGAGTTGATGAGTTTGATCCCCGCTTTCTGCCCGTTGGACATCCCCCGCTGCAGTTGGAGTATGGGCCGTACCGAGTGGCGGTTGTGCTGCCGGGTCGCGCGTGCCTCGTAGACCGAGACGGCGAGCGAGGCCACAGCAATCACCACAGCACACGCCGCGACGACCGACTCCGAGTCCATCTCCTGACGCCCCCTTCTCCGACTCACCCTGCCTGGAATGCCCGAGCGGGGAAACACCCATGCACGCCTGCGCCGGAGAGACGGACGGTTCGGCCAACCCGTCGAATGATGTACTCCTGGCAGGCGGCTGGGGCCGATATCGGTTGTCGGCGCTGACTTCGTGACCACTCGCCATCAGGGGACCCTGTGGATCTTGACCGCCCAGCGGTCACAGGCGCTCATTCGGCAGTCTTTCTGTCACCAGAAACGAAGATCGGGAGCTTGTGGTTCTCCGCAGCGCTTCTTTACGCCGCCACGGTGCGGTACCCCTCTCCCCTGTCAGTGCCAGTCGCTGATTCGGACGTCGTCGGGGGCCGGCCTGCCGTGTCCGGATTCCACGTACTCCTTGAGGCTCATCAGGAAGGTCGCCCACTTCGTGCTGCAGTGGTGCATGAACTCGACCGGCTCGCGCCAGCCTTCGTGCCTGAAGAGGACGATCGTGTAGTCCTCGCGACGGCTCAGGCTCCAGTCGATCTCGGTGCCGATCCACTCCTCGGGGCCCTCCGTGACGCGCCACCGCACCCGGCCGGCCGGGTCGAGTTCCAGGATCTCCATGTCGAAGCCACCGACGTCACCGAACCGGAACGCCAGCGTGCCCCCGACCTTGCTCTTGCCGGTGGTGTCGGTCGTCCACCAGCCGGCGATGCCTTCGGGCGTTGCGATGGCCCGGTAGACGTCGTCCAGCGGCGCGACGGCGCCGATCCGGTGCAGGATGTCGACCATGGTCATGCTCCTTCGGTGTGGTTGCGGCTTTGTGCGATCGCCTCAGCGATGGTTTTGATCCGGTGCAGTCTGGCGTCCCAGGCAGCTCCGACCGTGGCCAGTTGCGCGGCGGCGCGGGCGAGCTGCGCCTGGTCGATCCGGTAGTGACGCTCGCGGCCCGCCGGCTCCGCGCGGATCAGTCCGACGCGGTCGAGAACGGCGAGGTGTTTCGACACCGCTTGGCGCGTGAGCGGGAGTCCCGCGCTCAGTGAGGTGGCCGTGCCGGTTCCGGACGCGAGGAGGAGATCGATGAGTGTGCGCCGGGTCGGGTCACCGATCGCCGACCACAGCTCGTCGTCTTCGGTGGTGCTCATGGGGTCGACACCAGCCGTGTGATGTAGGCGCCCAGCCTGGGCAGGTAGCGGTCCCAGCCACTCGTGTGGTCGCGGTACTGCTCCTCGAGGGCCGCGATCTCCCAGCCCATCTCGCGGAACCCGGTCTCGGTCATCCGCACCAGGGTCCCCTGGTCCCTCGCCGTCAGATCGAAGGTGACCAGCAGCGAGTGCCCGTCGCGGTCGGCGCCGGAATAGCACCACCTGAAGGAGAACCGCGACGGCGGGTCGACCTCGACGACGGTGAGCGCGACCGTCATCGTCTCGCCGGTCGCATCGTCGCGCCAGAAGAGCTCACCGGGCGCCCCTGCCACGGGTTCGAACCTGGCCTCGTCCGGCCACCACTCCCGCATGTGTTCCGGGCGGCTGATGACCTCGTAGACCACCTCGGGTGGCGCGTCGACGTGGATGTCGCGCTCGATGCTGCCGTACTCCATGACCCAACCCTTCCGCAACCTTTGGTTGCATGTCAGCGTACGCCGCAGGACACCGATGCGCAACAAAAGGTTGCGGATCGCCGGGTGTCCGACCTCGGCCGTAACGGCGCACGACGGGCAGCCGGCTGCGGTTCAGTGCATACACCCCGGCCCGAGACGACCGCGCCAGGACCACCGCTTGCCATGGACCTGGTCAAACACGGGGTCGGTGCGCGAAGATCGCGCCCGCACCCGCGCCACTTGCACGCCATCCGCAACGGGAGGATGCACATGGCTCACCGCACACCCCGCGGTCTGCTCGCCATAGCCACCGCCACCGTGGCCCTGATCGTCACGAACGGCTCGGCCTCCGCCACGGGCACCGCCCCCACCCTGGCCGGCCCGCAGGCCCGGGTCTTCATGGTCAACCCGGTTCAGTCCTCGGGCGATCAGTTGCTCACCGACGGCAAAGACGCTGCCGCCGCGGTCCCCGCCACCGCCTACGCCACCGTCGCGCTGCGCAACCTGGACGCCAGCGGTGGGCTCTCCGGCCGCTGGGCCTCCATCCGCTCCGACACCGGCGCCTCCGCGCGGATCGCCGACGCCACCTCCTACGACCGGCACGACGACCAGTTCGAACAGGTCATGGCGTACTTCTGGGTCAACGAAGCCCAGGAGTACCTGCAGGGCCTCGGCTTCGGCAGCGAGCTGCCCGGCGCCAACAACCGCGTGCAGCCGGTTCGCATCAACCAGTGGGGCGCCGACAACTCCTTCTTCACCGACAAGAAGGCCGAGATCCGCTTCGGCAAAGGAGGCGTGGACGACGCCGAGGACGCCGAAGTCGTCGTACACGAGTACGGCCATGCCGTACACCACGCCCAGGTGCCCGGCTTCGGCAGCTCCGTGGAGGCCGGCTCCATCGGCGAGGCCTTCGGCGACTACCTGGCCGTCGCCGTCGGCGAACACGCCGCCGCACGCTACGACTGGCCTCTCAAGGCCGACGTCGCCTGTGTCGCCGACTGGGACTCCGTCACCTACAGCGACGCCCCGCACTGTCTGCGCCGGATCGACTCCGACAAAACGTACGCGGACCGGGTCGGCGAGGTCCACGCCGACGGCGAGATCTGGTCGCGTGCGCTCCTCGACATCCGCACCGCCCTCGGCCCCCGCATCGCCGACCGGATCATCGTCAACGCCCAATTCGGCTTCTCCCCCGACACCAGCTTCACGGCTGCCGCGCAAACCACGGTCGCAACAGCGCAGAAGATGTACGGCAAGGGCGCGGCAGACGCGGTCCGCACCGCGTTCCAGGCCCGAGCGATCCCCGGCCCCGCCTGACACGCGGGCCTCATCTGACGCGCGACGTCCCGGAGGCGGCCGGTCCACTGCCACCCGGACGGCGGCCGTCCCGGCCGTGGCCGAACAAAACGGTCGTGGGGAGTGATAGAGGCGTGTTGGGGCGTGCGGTGCATGGATTCCGCAGGGAACCCTTACGCCGAGGTCAGCGACACGCCAAACCCCGCCGGAAGACGACCGGCAGCCGAGGGGCAGCCGAGGGGCACACATCGTGGTACCTGGTGCCGCATCAGGCAACGTAGGCCTCCGCCTCAAGACTTGTGGTCTCCTCTGGTCCCTCGGGCCGCCCGACGCGTCTCGGCTTCTCGTATTTCGCGCCAGCCCGCACCGCGGGACCAGCGGGCGTTGGTACGCCGGCCCACCCAGCGGTCGCTGGCATGTTCGGAGACGATAGAGCCAGGTCGGATTGCGCATGACGGTGGTCCTGACCTGCGACTACGTTGCTGAGGAATGGTCCGTAGTCGCAACTGAGCGATCCCGGGAGCCTCCGATGTCCGAGAACTCGAGCAGGGCGCAACCGCCGGTCGTCGACCGCGCGACCTTCGAGCAGCAGCTGGAAGGGCTGCGGGCGAGGGAGAAGGCCCACACCCGTGAAGGCGACGCGATCGCCGCATCACGCCGCAGGCTCCCGATGGTCGAGGCGGCCGCGGACAGCCCGTTGCTGGGGCCGGACGGCCCCATGACGCTCCTGGATGCGTTCGAAGGGCGACGTCAGATGATCGCCTACTACTTCATGTGGTGGCCCGGTCGGCCAGCCGCTGAACAGTGTGAAGGCTGTACCTGGGTGATGAGCCACGTGGCCGAGCTGGCTTATCTGCACTCCCGCGACATCACCTTCGCCGTGTTCTGTCAGGGGCGGAACACGGCCTACGGCTTCGGGGACGCGCAGACGTCGTACGAGGAGAGCCTGCGCTACCGCGCCTTCATGGGCTGGGCGATGCCGTGGTATTCCGCCCAGCCCTCGCTCGAGTCGCTTCTTGCCGGCCGGGAGCTCGGCTTGTTCCACCTGGTGTGCTACCTGCGCGACGGCGACCGCGTCTTCGAGACGTTCTGGACCAAACGTCGCGGGGCCGAGGCAGTGGACTACAGCTACGCGCTCATGGATCTCACGGTGTTCGGACGTCAGGAGGACTGGGAGGACTCACCGGCAGGCTGGCCACGCCTCGGGCAGGCCACACGGACCCTGGGCGGGGCACCCGACTGGCCGCCGCTGCCGGAGTGGCCGGGTGGACGTCCCACAGCACAATGGCCGCGCGTCGACGCCGACCACTCCGATGACCTGGGCACCACCGGCACCGGCCCGGCGACCGAGCCCGATCACTGCCACTGACCGCGTGACACGTGATCAGGCAGCAGCCACCTCCTCGCATCCGACCGGAGCCCCGTTCTCATGCCGCGCGCATCCCGGCTGAAACCACCACCCGCACAGGAGACGGGCGGCTCCGGAAGTCATCGCGGGCCGCTCCAAGACGAGCCGGGACGAACTGGTCAACGCGCCCTCTCCCAGATCGGCGGGCGCAAGAAACGGCGACTGACCCCGCCTCGGCGACATCCAGACGTGAAAGCCCAGCTCAGAGCCCGGTGATCGATCTACGCCGACGCCGATCGTCTCCGGACGAGCCCCAGGACTTCCCTCCACATCGCAGCCGGCACCTCGGCGTCCCTCCCCAAGCGGGCTCTCGGCATCGACCAGCCAGAAAACCGTGGCACCGGCCGCTGCCTGCCTGACGCCGCACGGCAGGCCACTCCGTCCTACACCGCCTGCCTTCAGCTCCGACCTCAACGTACATGATGTCTGAACACACTGTATGGTTACTCGCGCGAAGGTCCTCCGGCAGCAGCCCGTCGGACACCAACGCCCGACAACCAGCCACCCCTTCAAGGCAGGACACAGGCCATGACGCTGACCACCACTCCGTTCGGGATGCGTGCCACCGCCGCGGAGGTCCTCGACGGCCTCGATCTGAGCGGACGCCGGATGATCGTCACCGGCGGGTCCTCCGGACTCGGCGTCGAAACGGTGCGCGCACTCGCCGGCGCCGGAGCGCAGGTGACCATAGCCACGCGCAACCCCGAGGACGCCAAGCCGCTGCTCGACGAATTCCCGCAGACCCGCGCGGTCGCGCTCGACCTGGCCGACCTGGATTCCGTCCGCGGCTTCTGCGACGCCTGGAGCGGACCGGTCGACGCCGTCATCGCCAACGCCGGCGTGATGATGCTCCCCGCCCGGCAGGTCACCGCACAGGGCTGGGAGATGCAGCTCGCCACCAACTACCTCGGCCACTTCGCCCTGGCCCAGGGCCTGCACACCGCCCTGCGCGAAGCCGAGAACCCGCGCGTCGTCGCAGTCAGCTCCGGCGCACAGCTGCGCGCGGGATTCGACTTCGACGACCCGCAGTTCGAACGGCACCCCTACGACCCGTTCCTCGCCTACGCACAGTCGAAAACCGCCGACGTACTGCTCGCCGTCGGCATCAGCCGCCGATGGGCCAAGGACGGCATCACCGCCAACGCCTGCGCCCCCGGCTGGATCCACACCAACCTGGCACGCCACCTCGACAAGGCCACCCTGCAGTCCCTCGGCGCCATGGACCCGGACGGCAACCTCATCACCCCCGACTACTACAAGACCCCCGCACAGGGCGCCGCCACCACCGTGCTCCTGGCCGCATCCCCCCTCCTCCACGGCGTCACCGGACGCTACTTCGAGGACAACCAGGAATCCGAAACCGTCGACGGCGGCCCCGACGTCATGGCCGGCGTCGCCACCTGGGCACTCGACCCCGCCACCGCCGACCGGCTGTGGGACTACGCTCTGCCCGTCATACGCTGATCCACCGCTCCCGCAGACCGCACCCCACGAGCCGTGGACCGGACACGAACCAAGACACACCAGAAGGTTCCCGATGAGACCCGTGACCCGACGCCAGGCCGACCATCACGCCGCACGCTCGGCCGCAACCGTCGCCCAGGTCATGTCCACCCTCCAACGGCTCCTCGACTCCGGCGAAACCTTCTCCGAAATCAGCGTCCAGCGCATCCTGGAAGAGGCCCGGATCTCCCGAGCCACCTTCTACGCCCACTTCCCCAGCAAGTCCGACGTCCTGATACGACTCACCAACGACCTGCGGGAGTCTCTGCTGGCGCTTGCGCAGCAGTGGAATCCGTCCGCCGGCCCCGAGGCGCTCGCCCAGTTCTTCGAAAAAGTGATCACCATCCACCGGACCCACCAGAGCGTGATCACCGCAGTCCGCGAAGCCGCCGCCTACGACCCCACCATCGACGACTTCTACACCACCGACCTCGAAGCCTTCGACGAAACAGCCCTCCAGACCCTCCTCGCCGACCAAGCCGCCGGACTCACCCCCACCGACCTCGACGCCCCCTGCGCCAGCCGCATCATCGTCTGGGGAGGCGCCCAAGCCATCGCCCACCACATCCGCACCGACAACGGCACCAACGACACCACCTTCGCCCACGAACTCGCACACATCTGGTGGCACGGCGCCTACCGCCGCCCCAACACCACCTAAACAACAGCCCCGGTCGGCCTGTCGACCGGGGCTCTTCGCGTCTCAGCCCTGCCCGTCCCGCGTGAAGAGGACCTCGGGCTCCCCGATCCAGCGGTATGACCAGTCCAGCTCGGCCGTGACCTTTTTGATGCTCCCCTCGGGAAGCTGCTCGGTGGCTGCCGCCAGGGCCGCTTCGGCGGCTGCCCTGTAGGCCGCCCTAACCCTGGCCTCGCTCACCGTGGAGTTGGCAGTCTGGAGGTCGAAGTCGAGGGTGATTGTCAGGTGCTTCGGCGCGGGATCCTGTGCCATGGTGCCTCCCCCTTGATGACGTACAGGATCGTCAGCATCGGCTCGGTGCCCGATCACTGCTATCGAACAACCTCAATACCTCTGTGTAGATGTGCTCTGACAAAAATGTGGTGCGGGCCCGGCGCGCATCGTGTGTGCCGGGCCCGGTGGGTGGGTGGTGGGTCAGCGCTGACCGTTGAGCCCCTTGTCCACCGCTGCTGTCAGTTCACCGTCGGCTGTGTCGCCGTCCATGGACCAGAACATCGCGCCGCCGAGCCCGAGCTTGCGGATGTACGCCGACTTGGTCCTCAGCACCCGCGGGTCGTCATACGTCCACATCGTGGTGCCGTCGAAGATCCACGCGCTGCCGTTCCAGCGGTCCCGGTACACGGTGTACGTCCCCGAGGCGGCCAGGCCCTTAAGGACCTTGTAGTCCTCGTAACCGTCCGCGTACGTACCCTTCGCCGGCCCCGTGGCGGGCTGGCCAAGGCCATCCCCGCCGCCGCTCACGCCGGTCCAGCCCTGCCCGTAGAACGGCATGCCGACCACCAGCTTGCGCGGCTGGGCTCCCCTGCGCACCCAGTCACGGACCGTCTGGTCCACGCTGAAATCGCCCGGGGCGAAAAGCGCCGACTGCTGGGCCGTCGTGGCCTGGCCCGACACGTGGTAGTCGTACCCCTGGAGGTTGACGAAGTCGAAGTCCCGCATGATCCGCGGGATGTCGAACCCTGCGTCGATCGCGTTCGGCGCGGCCGGCACGAACGCCGTGAGGTCGTAGTGCCTGGCCTTCTTGCCACGCGGCGCCTGGCTCTTCGCGTAGGCGTCAAGCTGCCTACGGAACTCGTGCACCAGGGCGGTGAAGTTCTTCTTGTCCTCGGGCCGGTAGACAGTGTCCGTGTCACCCTGCGAGCCGGGCCACTCCCAGTCGAGGTCCACGCCGTCGAACAGCCCGGCGGCCGAGCCTGCGCCACCGCGTGGACCGTCGACCGGCAGGTTGCCCTTGATGTACAGGTCGATGCAGGACGATACGAACTCCTTGCGCGATTGCGCGGTCAGCGCGGCGTCGGAGAAGTGCGTGGACCAGCTCCAACCGCCCAGCGAGATCAGCACCTTGAGACCCGGGTGCTTCGCCTTGAGTTCACGCAGCTGGTTGAAGTTGCCGGCGAGCGCCTGCGTGTCGGTGTCGGCGACGCCGTCCACGGAGTTCTCGGCGTCGAGCGGGCGCGCGTAGTCGGCCCAGGCATCGGCCTCGCCCGGCACGTTACCGGTGAAGCACTCTCCCTCGGCGTTCACATTGCCGAAGGCGTAGTTGAGGTGCGTCAGCTTGGCCGCCTGACCGCTCGTGTCCAGGTCCTTGACCTGGAAGTCGCGACCGTAGACGCCCCACTGCGTGAAGTAGCCCACCCGCTTTCCGTACTTGGCCGTGGCGGAATGCGACTCGGTTGCGAGAGCCGGTCCCGCCGCAGGGGCGAGCACAGCGAGCATGGACATTGAGCAGGTGGCAACAGCCAGTCTTCTCAGGGGTATTCGCATGCCCGGAAACGTATTGGTATGGACCATTGCCGTCAAGTGCGGTCAGCCATGGGCGAGTTACAGAGCCACTCCCGACCGCACGCTGGTTGCGCACACTCGGCGTACTCCTGAGGGCGGGCCACCTCATGCCGGCGACCCGCCCCCGTGGTGTGCCTCAGCGGATGAGGGTCCGCAGTACCGGAACGCTGCCTCCGGCACTCAGAGCGCCGGCGAGGACCGCGCCCGCGGTCGGTGTGCCGTTGAGGAAGGTGAGGCCCGCGACGATCAGGCCGATGACCAGCGCCGTCAGAAGGACGAGGGCGGTGTGCTGGGTGATGAACGTGCCGGGCGGGCAGTTCTCGGGTGGGACCGGTGGCTCGGGAGAGGGTACGGACGTCACGTGCTGCTCCGGGGTGGTGGATCTGGATGGGTGTCTGGGCAGACGGGTGGTCAGCCGGGTTCGCCGCACTCGTAGAGCGGCAGGGTGCCGAGGTCGGCGTCGGTACGGTTGCCGTTCGTGTCCTTCGCCCAGGCGGTGAGCCGCAGCTGCACCGTTTCCAGGGCTTTGGGGCCGGTGCGGTAGGCAGGGACGTCGAACCGGACTGC
This sequence comes from Streptomyces chartreusis, assembly GCF_008704715.1. NCBI lineage: Bacteria > Bacillati > Actinomycetota > Actinomycetes > Kitasatosporales > Streptomycetaceae > Streptomyces > Streptomyces chartreusis. The sequence continues at coordinate 9,895,284 of NZ_CP023689.1, read as the reverse complement.
GTCGCCGTCGGCTACACCGGTGCTGGATTCGTAGGTGCCGTCGGTGGGGTGCTCAATGGAGAGGAGCAGGCGGTAGACGCCCGACGGGTCGGATGCGGCCACCCACACGCTGTAGGTGGTGGGGGTACCGCCGGGACCGCAGGTCTGCATGAGCGAGCCATGATGGTCCACAACCTCCTGGCCGACAGCACTCGCGCTGATACCGGCCAGGCTGACGCTGGGGCCGGTGACGTCCTCCGGCGGGGCGACGACCTCGCCCTCTTCCAGACGGATTTCGCCGTCCCCGCCGTTTTCATCACCGCTGATCCCGTCACCGCCGTTCTCATCGCCGCCGTCACCGCTGTCCCCGTCGCCGCCACCACCGTGGCGGCCGCTGCCGGTGTCGCCGCTGCTGCGGTCGCCGTCCTCACGGCGGTCGTTTCCGCCGCCGGCGCTGCCGTCCTGGCCCCGGTCCCGGCCGCTGTCGGCATCACCCTTGGCCCTGCCGGCGTTGCCGCCCTCAGCGGCAATGCCGTTCGAGTCGCCGCCCAAGTCGTCACCGTCGGCCTGCTCATGGCCGCCGGGGCCGGCGAACGCTCCCACTCCGGGAACCTGTCGAAGGCTCGGCAGGCTGATGCCCGCGCCGCTTTGGTCGGTCAGGACAACGGTGATGAGTGAGGCCAACAAAGCCGCCCCGGCCGCCTTGGCCACACGGCGCGCCGGCCGGCGCCGCGGCACTGCGCGGGGGCCGCCGGTGAACGGTCCCCTGGAAGGGGGCGGGGTGTACCGGCGGGTGACCGTCCGGCGGGCGCCGCCAGCCGGGGCGTCGGTGTTCTGCCGCGTCTGCGTCTTCTTCTGGTGTCCCAGGCGTACTTCGGCGCAGACCTGCTGCATCCGCTCGCGCAGCTCCGGCGAGGGCGCGAAGATCACGAGACCCTCGTAGGGAAGCCGCAAGGACGCGTGCTGCTCCTCCTGGCGCTCGCAGTGGCGGCACCTGCTCTGCCCCTCCTTCTCCAGGTGCAGGGTCACCTTGTCCACGACGCTCTGGGTGAGCCACTCCTGCTTCGTGACCGCCCTCTTCTCCGCTTCGGTGAAGATGCGTTCCAGTTCGGCGCACCGGCGTTCCTGCGGCCACATCCGCAACACCCGCAGCACGGCTCGGGCCCGTCGGCAGGCCCTCTGCCGGCGCTTTTCGTACGCGTGCACGGACACGCCCAGCCCGGCCGCCTCATCGCTTGCACTCGCCCCGTCAGCCAGGCGGGTGATGAGCAGCTGCTCTTCCGGCGTCAGTAAACGCTTGACGTCCTGCCAGGTCCTTCGCGCCGCCAGCTCGCCCTCGGCCGGCTCAGTGGACGAACCCGGTGGCACGGCCTTCAGCTCGTGCGGGTCGGCCGCCCATACCTCGCGCCACGTCCGGCGGTAGGCCGACACCGCACGGCGGTCGACGTAGGTCCGCAGCCATCCACGAACGCTTTCGATCTCCTTTCCGGTCATCGCCAGTTCGTAGAACGCCTCGATGACGACGTCCTCGGCCGGCTGGCGTCGCCCCAGCCGCTGCCATGCCACGGACATCAGTCCGTTCCCGAAGCGCCTCAGCAATGTGTTCCAGGCCAACCAGTCCCCCTGACGCACGCACGCCACCAGGACCCGCTCGGCCTCCAGACTGTCGGCGCGGTCCGGGCCGTCAAGCTGGTCGACGACACGCGTCCGGACTTCCTGGTCCCCTCGGATGAACTGCTGGACCAGACTGCGTTGGGCATCGTTCAACGCCATCACTTCACTTTCCCGCCCACCCGGCGGCATCGTGCACGGCCGGCCCCTCCGTCGAGGCCCTTCACTAAGAAGTCGCACCGGCGGGCCAACCCCGGACACCCGACTTTTCCGCCGCCGCTCCCGGCCTCGCCCCACTCCCCGGCGCCCATCATCGCGGCCCGCCCCACCCCCAGGGCGCCACTATCCGCAATCGCGATACTGCAGAGAGCAAGGACACGTATGAGGGCACACACCCATCCACGTCCACCGGTCAGAACCCCCACCCACGCCCACCAGCCGCATCCAGCGCAGACAGTTGCTGGTCGGCGGTTCCTACCGGAAGATCACGACGACCGCGGGTAGTCCGAGGCCGGTCGTCCTGTCCTCAGCGTCGGATCGAGAGTCTCGTGAGGCGCAAACCGGCTGAGCACGGAGAGCAGTTCGGCACTCTCGTAGCCGAACCAGCCGTAGGGACACAGGGGAAGCAGCTCAGGCGTTCGGCGCGCCGCGCGAGGCAGCACGATCCGCACATGTCTGCTCGCGAGCGACGAGTCGAGGAGCAGTTCGAGATAGAGCCCGTCCCGGGTCGGGTGAACCGAGCGGATGGCCGACCAGGGCACGTGGATCCATAGCCCGAAGCGCTCGATGTAGATCTCCCGAGGACCGATGCACACAGCATCGGGCGGATGCCGTAGCCGCCGTTCATGGCGCACCATCGTCACGAGATAGCCGACGGCCAGGATCGACGTGAAAATGCCCAGAAACGGCCAGGTGTCAGGCACCGCCATCGCTTCCACGCACGCCGCCGAGACCAGGTACGCGCACAGTACGTACAACAGCGTCTTCAGGCAGCCACGTGCAAGGGGACGCCTGCCCAGGGGCTCCTCGCTTCGCAGCACGACCGCGCTCTGCGCCGCCAGCTCACGCTGCAGGACGGCGAGCCGCACCTTCCGCAGCGGCTTACCCGCGACGGCGCTCAGCACACCAACCCGACGCCTGCCGCCCTTGTCCGAAACAGCAGGAGGTACCGGGGCCGGCTGCTGCAGCGCGGACGCTGGAGCTTGATGCCGCCCGCTACCACAGTCATCCTCCTCGTTGGCCGGGTCCGTTCTGCGCACCGCGCGGTTGTGGGCCAGCACGATGCCGTGTCCGGCATTGCGCGCCCGCTGCTGCGGGACCGGACGTCCCTTGGCAGACAGTTCACGCCGCACCTGCCAGAAGAGCGTGTCCATGGTCAGTAACGCACCAGCACCAGGAACCCCTTCGGCGAGCACCTTCACCAATTCGCCCGTGAACGCCGTATACCGCTCCCCTGCGGGAGCCCAGGCGAGCTTGGTCTCAGCCGAGGCCGTCATCAGATAGGTGCCGTCGGCCCTCGCCTGATCCGCCAGGTCGGGTACCACCCCCATGTGCCCCTGCAGCGCACGCCCGCTGTAGCAGCAGTCCAAGATCGCCACACGGCTGGTGGCGGAGCACGTGTCCACCAACTCATGCCGGAGAAGGCCGTAATCGACCGCCCGGTACAACCTCCCCGGATCCGATCCAGGCAGGGCCAGGTGCAGATCCGCCTGTGAGGAGATCAGCCCGTGGCCCGCGAAGTAGACAACAAACGCGTCCCGCGCCAGGGCAGCAGCCTCATTGACTACGTCGAGGACCTCATGACTGGTCTGTGGGTTGTACAGCACCGCACAGTGATCAGCGGGCAGCCCCCACACTGTGGTGTCTTTGAGCAACTCAGCGAGTTGAGCAAGGTTGTTACGGACCGCCGGCAGCGACTCCAGGACCTCGTAGTCACCCACCCCGATCAGCACAGCACGAGAACTGAGCGGGTCCGGCAACCCCATCACTCAGTCCCAGGGTCGTGTTGCACCGCAGCCCCCGCCGACGGCAGGGAACGCAGCACGCTCACAATGCGCTGCACCGACTCCTCAGAGCCATCCCGGACCGTGACCGACACACCGTCGACCGAGACAGTCACCGGCGGGGCCTCGGGGCGGGCGCTGCGCCATGCGGCATACGCCAAGGCGAGATTCAGGGCTGCGATTCCCTGTCCGAGAACCAGATCGATGACCTCGATCGCTCCCATGGTCCCGCTCACGTGCTGAGCGGGCACCAACTGCACCTCTCCATGGCGCCTGACGTCATCGTCCAGCCGCAGCCATCGGTAAAGGTCGCGGACCGTCACGCCGCTCTCGTCCGCCGGGACACTGATCCGAATCTGCACGACACACTCCCCCAGTTGGACTGGCCCAACTGCATGGAGAACGACATCGCGACGGTCACGCAACGGCGAAGAGCCCTGCGGAGAGCGTCCTGGAGTAAGAATCAGTCAGGGGCAGCAGCTGTGAGCCCACCCCGAGTCGCCCCGATTTGGGGTTTCCCGTGGCAAGGCAGCCGCACTGCTGAAGGAGGCCCGCCAGCAATCCGACCGGCCCTCCCCCCAACAGCGAAATGACGGTGGAGCGGCCCCTGTTAGAAGCTGCCCGTACCACCGCAGCAGGCAATCGTCGCGGTCTGGTCAGCGCCGGCGAACGGCGCCACCGCGAACACGACCGCCACCGCCACAAACAGGCCCAATACGGCTTTGAGCATTGTCTCCTCCTGTGAATACCGGGATCCGGCGCCGCCGGCAGCAGTGCCTGCGACTGCTGCGAGGGTAGGTTCGCACCAACTGCGGCGCTCCTGGCACATGTCAGGAGCGCCCGAACGGCGTGTTCCTGTATCGCTGACGGCAGCAGCCACCGAGACAGGCACTCATGGACAAGCACCCTCTGGCGACCGGCTTCACCGCCGCCGGCCCCATCGCACGATAAAGAAATGGTGTCTCAGCAGGCCCCGTGGATGACGAGGGCAAAATGCGTCGTCAGTGGCGGCCGGTCATGAACACCGAACGCATCGTGAGCCGGTCCGTGGCGGGATTCCCGTGCGGGCACAGCGTCCAGGAGTCCCCAGTGCAGTACGGCTCGGTGAACACCATCACCCACTCGTCGGTGTCGTTGTGCGGGGCGAACGCGAGCTCGGAAGAACCCGGGTCCGCCACCTCCGGCAGGGCGATGCAGCCGGGGCTGGCCGGGTCGTGCAGAGTGGCCGACTGCGGTGTGCCGTCGAGACCGATGTAGTGGCAGGAGAAGTCACCGGTGGCGGCGCTCGCCGAGACCGGCACGAAGACGAGGAGCGCGAGCGCGCCGAAGGTGGCGCCGCCGGTTCCTTCCTCGCGGGGAATGGGCTCGTTCCCGACGGCTGAACACCGGCCGCCGGAAACGGGCCAGAACCTGCTCCTCGCTGCCGGAATCCCAGGCTGCCCTGGAGTCTCCTCTGGAGGACTGGACGCTGCTCATCGGCCCCAGGCGATCAATGAGTTCCGCGCCACCAGGCTGGGCATCGGCGCCGAGGATCTGACGCGCGAGACGTACATGGGCGCAGTTGCCGCTGCGCGTCCCCTGAAGCCCTTCGTGGCCGGTCACGTTGAGCATCATCGGGTGCCCCGACCTGTAGGAGCGGCTCCGCGGCCGGGCAGGTCGACGGCGTGGGTGACCTTTTCCAGGTGGTAGTAGTCGGCGACGCACTGCGCCGGCCACACCTTGCGCCCCCCGTTGCTGAACGGCTCCAGCATCTTGGACACCGGGAGCGGTTTGTACGGTGCCACGGTCGCGCCGTGCTCCGCCTGCTCGCGCAGGTATCGGTCCTGTTGGTCCCAGTTCGCGGCCCGCACCCGCATATCTTCGCCGAGTCCGTGCAACGGAACGAACAGGGCCAGTACGGCGGCGGTGCACACTGCGGCGGCTGCGGTCGCGCTCACGGTGACTCCGGTGCGGCGGCCACGGCGGCGCACCGCTCGGCCCGCAAAGGCGCCGGCTGCGGTCAACACGAAGATGTAGGGCAGGAGATAGTCGTTCCAGGTGCGTTCCGTGGTCACCACCCTCGCCCCGAAGACGGGATACGTGATGACGGTGCAGAGGTATCCGGACACCAGGACAGTGATGGCCCCAAGGGCCGTGAGCAATAACGGCCGGTACGGCAGGAACACGCCGTGCCGATCGGTCCTGCCTCGGACGAGCAGGCCGATCAGCACACCGACCGCGATCGCAGCGAGGTACTGCCACGTGGTGAAGACGGTCTCCAAGATGCGTACGTATCCGCGCAGGGAGTTCATGAGGCTGTCGGGGGCGAGCATGGATGTCCGGTCGGCGTCGTAGCGCGTGCGGCGGGTGCGGAATCCGGGAGAGGTCACCAGCAGGAGTGTGCCGATGCCGATACCGGCCATCGCGGTCAGCGACCAGGCCCGGACGAAGCGTCGTAGCCTCGGCACGACTATGTGGTGGGCGGACAGCACCAGAACCGACAACGTCACGAGGGCGACAACCGAGGCCTCTTCGGAGAGCGTGCCCATGAAGACGCCGACCGCCAGCGCGGTGGCCAGGGCGATGTAGCGCCCACGGCTGCCACGGGCCCGCAACAGCGGGATCACGGCCGCGCACGCCAGCACGGGTGCCAGGGTGTGCGAGACGGAGGCCGCGGGCCAGTAGAACGTCTTGTACGTGTTCGGAGTCGCGAAGAGGAAGACCGCTGTCATCGTGGAGGCGGCCAGGAGTGCCGTGCCCGGGGGTGCCTCCACAGCGGCGGCGCGCAGGAGTTGGGCGGTCACCGTCCACAGCAGCGCCAGCATGATCACGCCGCTGACGGTCGCGAACCATTGGTGTCCGGCGACGGGGAATTGGGCGTACAGGCCGACGAGCAGTCCATTGCCGAGACGCCCGTTGTCGGTGAAATAGAAGGTGCCAATCAGGCCGGTGATGCCGTGGTCGCGAACATTGGGGATGAAGCACCACTCGTCCGCGCTGGGGCGGACGTGGCGGCCTAACCATGACGCCATCGCGAGGAGAGTGAGCGGTGGCAGGGACAGTGCCGACAGGCGGAGTGTGCGCCACCGGGTCATCGAAGTCCGTCGGGGACCGCCGGGGTCGATGGATGACTTGGTACGGGGTGCGCTGGTCGCCTCGATGGTCATGTCACCGCTGCCCTTCGTGCGTGTGCGGTCGGATGGTCCCAGCCGCGGGCGGCGTGAAGGGCCGACCTGCGGTGATGGCCCAGCGGGCCACGAGAAAGGAGAGCGGTGTGGCCAGCAGGCCGGCGACCAGGGCGGCAACGTTCTCGTTCATGCCCAGTACTCTCACCGCCAGATGAAGCACGACGCCGCTCGCCACGACATTGACCGCACCCGACAGGGGATACCGGGCGAAGCCCCTCCAGGTCGGCTTGGTGCGCAGGGTGATCCAGGAGTTGAGTAGGAAGGAAGCGCTCATCGCGACGGCGTAGCCCACGGCATGCGCCGCCAGATAGGGCAGCCGGAGGTTCACGGTGATGTACACGGCGTAGTAGATGGCCGTGTTGACGACACCGATCGCGGCGAAGGATGCGAATTGCCTGAGTCCGCGTGCGTTCATGAATGCAAGGGCGCCTGTGCGATCGGTTCGAGGCCATGGGCGAGGGTGGGGGCGGTGGTGGTCGCCTCGTCGGATTCGTCGGTCTCGCTCACGACATAGTGCGGTCGCCGTTTGGACTCGTGGTAGATGCGGCCCACGTATTCGCCCACAACGCCGAGGGTGGCCAGGTGCAGTCCGCTGAGTCCGACGATGACCGTGACTAGGGTCGCGTAACCAGGGGTGTCCACACCGTGGAGTACGACGTTCGCGATGATCCACAGGGCGTAGCCCAGTGCGGCCAGGAATAGCCAAAGACCGGTGTGGATCGCCATACGCAAGGGCCGGCTGTTGAAGGAGAGCAGGCCGTCGATGCCGTAGTTGAGCAACCGACGTCCTCCCCACTTGGACTGCCCGGCCGCTCTCTGCACATTGGTGTAGGTGAAACTGACGGCCTCAAAGCCGATCCAGGAGAAGAGCCCCTTGGAGAAACGGTTGCGCTCAGGTAAGGAGAGCACGGCATTCACGGCGCGGCGTGACAGCAGCCGGAAGTCGCCGGCGCCGTCAGCCACCTCGACTTCCATGAAGCGCCGGACCATGCGGTAATAGGCGCGGCTGAACGCCGTGCGGACAGCTCCTTCTCCGGTGCGATCGCGCTGGGCCACCACCTGGTCGCTGCCGCTCTCGTACAAGTCCAGCATCTGAGGGACGAGCTCGGGCGGATGCTGGAGGTCCGCGTCCATCAGCACCACCGCATCACCGCGGGTCATACGGAGACCGGCGAGCATCGCCGCCTCCTTGCCGAAGTTGCGGCTAAAGGATGTGTAGCGCACCCGGGAGTCCGCTGCCGCGAGGAATCGCAGGCGCGCCCCTGTCACATCGCTGCTGCCGTCATCGACGTAGCAGATCTCGAAAGGTCTCCCCGTCGGCTCCAGAGCCTCGACCAAGGCCGTGTGAAAGGCGTCGATCACCTCGCTTTCGTTGTAGCAGGGGACGACGACGGAGACTTGGGGCACTTTCATGCGGGTGGTTCCTCTTCGCTTCAACCGGCGCCGGCAGGCATCTGGTGATGCGCGTCAGTGCCGTCGGGTTTGGCTTTGAGTTCTTGCCGCTTCGAACAGCACGTCGCAGGCGAACTGCCACTGCGCGGCGATGGCCGACCGTGTACAAAGCCGGTCGGATCACGCCGCCCGCCCGTTTCCGAGTAGTCGGCGCGGCGCGCCTGCTGGGCCTCATGTGGGCTGAAGGCAGCAAGTTCGGGTGTGAGGGTGCGCAGCCAGGCCAGGAGCGGTCGGCGGGGCCCAGCGTTGCGGCGGGTCGGCTGCACGCAGCCCGCGTCGTCGCCACTGCGTCTGGCAGCGGTAGACCTGCTGCCGGTACATGATCTGGCGGACGTAGGACTCTGGTTCGTCGAGACAGTACTGCGGTCGTCACCAGTGCTGACGACCGGTGCGCCGCCGACTTGTGGAATACGTCCTGCGCCTCGGCATCCATCGCCACCTTGCTTCCACGGGCCGATCCTGCGCGTCGGCTCCTCCATTCCTAAGGACAAGCGTGGAGGTACTCCGCTATGCCGCTGAACGCGTGAAATCTCAGAAATGATCTGCCGGGCATTGCGCCAAGGACGTCGGCGGGGAGACGTGGGTGCCGGCAACGCACGGCCCGCACCTGAGTTGCGGCGCCCGGCGATAAGGAGCGCCTCACCGCAGTTCACCCGCCATTTGGCCAGTGAGATCCGGCCCAGTGCCTGAGCCGAGCAGCTGCCGGACGTCGTCACCGAGGAAAGAGAAGTGGCGCACTCGGTCAGGTTGAACCCGCAGCGCCTCGCGACCGCGATGGCCTGTCCCCTACTCAGGGTGCGCGCGCCCAGGGGTGAGCCTGACCGGGGCCCTCTACCCGGGATTGGATGCCCCGGCCGTGCAAGGTGCTGAGCGGTTCGATGGGGAACGCGCCGCGCTCGCGTACTGCTCCAGGAACGGACACGCTCCCGGGCCGTACGGATCCGCCCATCCTCGAAAAGGCCCGGAGGGAAAGCAGCAAAAGCCCTCAATGTGATCCAACTCCCTGCTTGGGTAGATCAGTTGAGGACGACAGTCCTGGGTTCCAGGGGCACGAGGAGGGCCAGCCCATGGCCATGGGGGATCCGCAGAGTCGTATTCCGGCCTATCCCGGCGTCGACCGGTTCATCGAGGCATTCGACAGACTGGTGGTCCAGTCACGGCGCACCCGTAGCCGAGTGCCGGTCGTACTCCTTCACGAGCCCGAGGGCGGGGATGCGGGACGGCGGATCGTTTCCGGACTGCGATCGCGGATGCGCGGGCGCATCGAGGTGCTCGCCCCTCACGCGTACATCCCGCAGATTCCTGACGGCGCCGATCCACCGCCGCTCGAGCTGTTCGAGCTGCTGACCAACCAGCTCAAGGAGACCATGCCGCCCGGCACCGGTGAACTGCGGCTGCACAGCTACCGGTTGCTGCGCTCCGTCGTCACCGCTCCTGCCTTCGACGGGCTCAGGGAGCACCGCCACACCGAGCTGCGCAACCACTGCTACGCACAGCATCGCGCCTGGTCGCGTACGGCACAGACGCTGTGGTGGCTCGGCGGGCGCGACCAGGCCAGCGGCGGGACGCTGCTGGAGCTGCTGTGGAACTTCGTCGCCGGTCCGCTGTTCCAGCGGCTGCCGCGCGCCGTCTACGGCCGGCGGATCAACCGGCACATGCTGGGACGGGCGCGGAGCCGTCGCTGGTACGCGCGGTGGGTTCGGCAGCAGCAGGGCAGCCCGCCCACGGACTTCTTCCGCTCCGCGCTCGACCTCGTCCACATAGCCCAGACGCTCATAGAAAGGGACGGACAAGGGACTGCGGGCGAAGGTATCGAGTTCGATCGTCGCTGTGTCCCGACTCATGGCCCAGTCCTCGACAGCCTCCAGCAACCTGCTTCCAACACCACGGCGATGATCGGAAGCTCGCACCATGAGCGCATCGACCCACACGCTCGACTGAGTGCGGTCGCGATCGAACTGTCCCTCCGGCGGCCCGGCCGCGGCATGCAGCCTCGCGGCGATGTAACCGACTACCTCGCCAGACGCTTCTGCCACCAGCCGACACTGCTCAGGACGCACCGGCGTGGGCAGTATCCGCTCGAAAGTCGTCGCCACATCACCTGACGGTATCTGGAAAGGTCCGGATACAAGGCGGCGTAATACCGCCCGCTGTCGAGCCACGCAACGGCGATGCCGCGCTCGTCACCAGCCCGGGCGGGTCTCACCCTCAGGATCGTCTCGTCCATCCGACCAGTCTGGCCCGTCCTCGGCCGGCGGGAAGGGTGAGATCACGTGCATCCTGAGCATCGGCGCTACGGTGTTGGTGCCCATCAGCGTGCCTCAGGTCCCTCAAGCAGGATGACCTGCAAAAGGGTCTGTAGCACGCGCCCTCCGTCGACGGTTTCGAGCACACGCTGGAACGCTCACGGGGCTGACGACTGGCCTTCTCGATCAGCTGGATGTCACCGGTACGCGTTGTACGTGCGGGACTACGCGGCGCCGATCGGCCGGCGACTGGCGTTGGCAAACCCGGCGGCCCTGAGCGCGACCACCAGCCAGAACGGCAACAGATATGAGGTCGGCTTCGCGGAGGAGTTCTGGAAGCCGTGCGCGCCCACTCGGCACAGCAGAGATCGACCAATCGCCGACTATGCCGGCAACCTCCCGCCGTACGCCAAGCTGCATGCTGATCGGCGGGAGAGCCGGAGTGCCCGTGCTCACGGTATGGGGCCGCAACGGAGATCTTCGTTCCCGAAACGACGCTCGCCTTCGCCGAGGACGTGGCCGTCGCCGAGATCTCGCTGCTCAGCGGCGGTCATTCCCTGCTCGAAAACCGGACGACAGGGCTATCCTGACAATACGGGCCACTTGCTCCAAGAGGCAGTGGGCCGGTTCCTGGGACATCCGCTCCACCAGCCAGCATCTCGTTGTCCGTATCGGCGATCAGGTAGTCGCTGCCAGCGAGCGCTCTCTGGTCATGTACGAGTGCGGATGCTGCTACTACGACATCGGCGGCGGGAACCGTGCCACGTGGTCGTACGAGGATGCCTGGGACGAGGTGGGCCGTGTCTGCGGGATGGTGTCTTTAGAGCCGGACGAGATCGAGGTCTCCCTCGGCGGCGTGCGGCTGAGGCTGGAGTCCGGGCAGAAGGTGGTCTCGCACGGCGTGGACCGCAACCTCGACCTCAACCTCGACGAGGCACGAGACCCCGGCAAGTGAGCACGGATGATCGTGGCGGCGCCCTGGTGCGGAAGGAGATGCCATGCCGTCTTTGCTGTCGGTGAATGTCGGGATGCCCAAGAACGTGCCGTGGCGGGGTCGAACCGTCTACACCGGTGTCTGGAAGTATCCGGTGCGCGGGCCGGTCATGGCGCGGCGTCTGAACCTCGACGGCGACGGCCAGGGGGACAAAGCCGGCCACGGTGGGGAACAGCGGGCAGTCCTCGTCTATCAGATCGACTCCTACCGGCACTGGCAACGCCACCTGCGCCGGGACGACCTGGAGTACGGCCAGTTCGGTGAGAACCTCACCGTCGAAGGCCTCGCGGACGACGAGGTCTGCATCGGCGACCGATTCCGCATCGGCGAGGCCGAGTTCGAGGTCACCCAGCCACGCGTCACCTGCTACCGGGTGGGGCTGCGCATGGGAGAGCCCTCTCTGCCTGCCCTCTTGGTGAGCCATCACCGTCCAGGCTTTTACATGCGCGTCCTTCGAGAGGGCCGCATCCAGGCGGGCGACGACATCATCAAGATCAGTTCCGGGCCGGGAGCGCTGAGCGTGACCGATACGGATGCGCTGCTCTACCTGCCCGACCGGGATATCGAAAAGCTGCACCGCGCTGTGCGGATTCCCGCGCTGAGCCCTGGCTGGCTGGGGTCCTTCCAGGAACTGCTCGCGGCGGCGGAGCACGGGGGCGCGGCGGCGGAAGCCACGGGTGGCGAACCGGCCTGGGAGGGATTCAGGGGTCTGCGGGTCGCCTCGGTGGTGCACGAGACCGCCACGGTTTCCTCGATACAGTTGGCCGCCCCGGACGGCTCGCGGCTCCCTCCTGCCCGCGGTGGGCAGCACCTGACGCTCCGCGTTCCCGGGGCCGCGGATCCTGCGCCGGTACGCAGCTACTCTCTGTCCTCGGCCGCCGTGGACGGCCGCTATCGCATCAGCGTGAAGCACGAGCCTCGTGGCGTCGCCAGTACGTACCTGACGACCAAGCTTCGGCCAGGGGCCACGGTCGACGTCGCAGCCCCCCGAGGGGACTTCGTGCTCAAGCCGGGCACGGCTCCCGTTCTCCTCGTCTCCGCCGGCATCGGGCTGACTCCGGTGCTGGCGATGCTGCACGAACTGTCAGAATCCCGCAGCGAGCGTGAGGTCTGGTGGATCCACAGTGCCCGGAGCTCGCAGGAACACCCGCTGGCGGCCGAGGCGCACGCCTTGATCGGCTCGCTGCCACACGCCCGGGAGTTCATCTTCTACAGCGGTGCCGCGTCCGCTTCGAGGACGACCGACGGCGACATCATCCATGCCCGCCTGAGCAAGGACGCCGTGATCGCTCTGGGGGTGCCGCGCGACGCCACTGCGTATGTCTGCGGGCCGGCCTCCTTCATGTCCGCTGTGAAGGACGCCCTGTCCGCCGCCGGCCTCGATCCGTCCGCGGTTCATTCGGAGCTCTTCGGCGCGCTGGGTGCGATCACCCCTGGCCTGCGGGAGCAGACTGACCGGCAGCCCCACCAGCCGCCGGGGGCGCCGGGTACCGGTCCGGAGGTGACCTTCGCCCGCAGCGGCATCTCCACGCCGTTCCCCGACACCGGCGGCAGCCTGCTCGAACTCGCCGAGGCATGCGATGTCCCGGTGCGCTGGAGTTGCCGTACAGGGGTCTGTCACACCTGCGTGACTCCCCTTCTGACGGGCGATGTCGCCTACGAGACCACTCCGCTGGAGGCTCCCGCCGACGGTGAAGTGCTCATCTGCTGCGCCCGGCCCGACTCCCATGTCGTCCTGGACATGTGAGGGGTTGCAGGCATGATCGCACCAGATCCTTCGCGGCCTGCCGAGGCATCGTCACCGGCTGGCCGTGGGGAGTCCAGGGACCCGGTGTCTGCGACGGTCACACCGCCCTTCAGGCTCGCGCCCCGATCGACGTCGTCCGGCCGCCGAATGCGGTAGCTCCCGCTCCCCCGGGGGAGTCACGCCGCGCGGGCTGCCGTGGGCCGTGGGCCGTGGGCTGCAGTCATTCAGGAGGTTGTACGGCTGGCTCACCCGCAGCTGCTGAGATCCGTCTGCATACCGGGGGCACAGCCGCGGTCGACACAATCGGGCACGTGCCTGACCTGGAAGCTTCGTCGTTCGGATCATCCGGAACCTGGACCATCGAATGTGCTGGGCTTGGGTGCTTGGTGTCAGGAGTGCGTCGAGCACGAGTGGGGCAGCGGGCATGGCGTTCGAGGCCTCGTAGTCGCGGTCGCTCCGATAGGGGCGGTCCCCTTGATGGAAGAGGCGGTAGAGAGTGGTGCTGTCCTAGTCGACCTGGGTGCGCAGATAGAACATGGACTCACTTCTCACCTTCCTGGGGCGTACTGGCCAGGCGAGCGGCGGCCGTGCGGCCGAGGTGTTCGCGAAGGGGCGGGCCGGGCCGGTAGTCGACGACCTCGCTGGGGGCATCGTCCTACCGTCGCTCACCAGGCTGACACCGTCGGCCAGGCGGCTTCGGTGACACTGACCGCCGCGTTGATGTCGCGGTCGAGGTCGGCCTCGCACGCCCCGTAGGTCTGCCGGTGCCGTGGCCGCGGCCGGCTTACCCCGACTGATATCCCGTTACGGGAGGTCTGTCGGACGGCTGTGCAAGGGAATGGACGTGCGGGTTGACCTGTTCGCCTGTCGCAGAGACAGCCCCAGCCCACACCGACACGGTCGAGTCCGCCGAGGGGTTCGTTGTCTAAGACTCCTCGTCCTCGAAGACGTTGTGCAGGCTCTCGAAGAGGCCGGGGTCGCAAGGTGCCAGAGGGGTCGCGTCTGCCGTCCGGACGATCATCTCGGCGATATGCCGGACCCCGCGTTCGTATGCACCGCGCCCGCCGAACTCCATCAGCCCCAGCATGCCTCTGTCCGCGTAGGCACGGCCGAGCTCCTGGCTGGTGTACTGGATGCCCCAGCTGACCGACGGCAGATGTCTGGGATCGGTGGAAGCCCAGAGCACGGGTACGATCGCGGAACTGTGACGGCCACGCAGACGGCTGTCGCGTTCCTGGCGCCGGCCGAAGGCATCCCATTCCATGCCGCACTGGGCGCTCCTGAAGTAACGGGGCGAGTAGAGGGGGACGAATACACTGGCCGTCGCCAACGCTTCCTTCATCGCCTTCTCCCATTCCCTACCTGCGGGCAGCGTAGTGTCGATGAAGCCGAGGGCGTCGTCCGGGGTGTGGGTCAGCTCCGCGAGTTGCCGGACCAGATCGTCGAAGAATCGATGCTCACGGCTGGGCGCCCGCACGCGAACAGCTGGTGTGCGGGCATAGCTCAGATAGAACAGCGGCCCCTGCTTCGGCTGTTTGACGGGCAGTCCGGCCTCGGGCTGACGGTCCCGAACATGCATCACCGCTCCCGGCTTGCCCACCGCCATGAATTCGGCCATGAGCAGCGGCGTGAGGCGCCACTCCGAAACAGTCCCGCGGTCCGATGCCACGATGGAGTGCAGGTTTCCGGCGTTGTCGAAAAGCGCAGCCCCCTTGACGCTGCGTCCCGGCTGCGAGGCGGTAAGGGCCACCGTGCACACCGGCTTCTTCGAGGACCGCCCGGTCGTGTACCAGGCCGCACCCACCACCCGGTTGCCCGGTGGGGAGAGCGGTGGTTCCGGAAGAAGGTGTGCCTCCACTCGCAACATGATGAGCCCTGGCACACTGTCACGCGTCACCACTTGGCCGGCCGAGAAGGCCCGGCCGTCCGGACGATGAATCCGGAACGGCCCGGAGGCCGGGTCAAAGCCGGAGGTCAGCACGGCGTCGGACCGCACGGCGACGCCAGAGGCGACGAAGCCACCGCGCCGAGTGATCCAGACGAGCGAACCCATCAGCTGGCCGACCTCTTTGCGGCCCACCAGGGCTTCCACCGCGAGACTGCCGACTGTCTGACTCTCCTCGTAGAGCTTCGAGACGCAGTGCGCCAGGACCGACACTCGCGTTCCCACGACACCGACGAGATCGGCCAGTTCCTCGCTCCATTTCCACGCCTTGCCCCTGTGCTCGGCAAGCATCGCCCGGAGGTACGTCAGGGCCGACTCGGGGTCGGGATCCGTCAGCTCCAGGTGGTCCGCCGCCGTCGGCCACCATGTCCGATCCGTCGAGGTCACCAACACGCTGCCGTACCCGGTGGGGGGCAGGCACAGCCCCTGCAACTCGACGGGATCGCCGGGATCGGAGGCGAAGGTCGTGGAGTTGACGCCGTCATAGACCAGCAGCCAGCCGGGATGCCGGGTCAGATAGGCACGCAAGTCGGCAAGGCGCCGTGCGGGAATGGAGGGGTTCACCTCTTCGACACGGGGGATTCCCAGGTCGTCGGCGAACCTCGCCAAGTCTCCCAGCAGAGTCTCGCGGCTGTCCGCGCGGATCCATCTGACCATGGTGAAATCCGGGGCCAGACGCTCGGCGCAGTCGGCGGCCAGGACGGTCTTGCCGACGCCCGCCTCCCCCTCGATCACACACGTCGCCCTCATTCGGACGGGATAGCGTGCGCTTCCCGCGCGAGAGCCCTGGAACAGCACCCGCACAACGTCCCTGCTCTCACTGCGGTGCATGTGGAACGGCGGCAGTTCGGGGACCCGGCTTGGCAACGTCTCCGGCGCCCGGGTTGCCTCCAGGTCGCCGCCGACGCCGACGCTCACCTGGACGTTCCCCACGGTCATCGTGACGGTCCTCGACCGAAGCCACGGAAGCAGTCGTCTCCGGCGCCGGGGCTTCTCCCGCTCCTTCGGCACCGGTCCGGCCGGCGGCGGCTCCGACAAAGCCACCGCCCCGCTGTGCCGTCTCGCCAGCTTCGCGGCCACCTCCCGATAGTCACCGCCGACTCCGCCGATGACCACCAGCGCCACTTCCGCGAACGCCCGGCTTCCTTCCGGCAGTTCCAGGCCGTCCAGCCCGCCGTTCTCCTCCACGGCGGTCACGAGCGCGCCGAAGTCGGTGACTCCTCCGAACGTCGCCGCCACCCGCTCGCTCACCCCGTCGATGACCTGCTCCAGCACCAGCAAGGACTCTGTGCGGGTGAGCCGTTCGAGCAAGGTTTCGCGCACCCCGTCGCGGAAGTCATAGAGCACACCGTCCGGGTCCTCGCCGGGCTCGGCCGGACTGCGGCGGACCAGCAGCCCGGACAGGAAGATCTCGGCGAGATGCATGGGTGTGGAGGACGGGATCATGGTGCGCTGGACCAGCCGCATCACGGGCAGGCTCAGCGGAGCGGCGGCCAGCAACCGCAGCAGACCGAACGCCTCCGGCGAGTAGCCCTCCTCGAAGCGCTCGACCCAGCCCGCCGGGGTGTTCGGCACGCCCACCGGATCAGCGGGGCCCGGACGCCTGACGGTCAGCGGTACCGCCCGCAACGGCACCCACTCCACCGTGCGGCCGGACACCAGCCTGGCCCATGGACTCAGCCAGTCGCCCGAGACCTCCACGGTAGGCAGCCAGCGGATACGCGCCCGGTCCTCCGCGCCCGCCCGCCCGCGTGCGACACCCGGCAACGGCCCCGACGACCGTACCTCGATCGCGGCGCGCTGGGCCTCGACGCCTCGCGCCCTCACGGGCATGGCGCGCAACGCCGTGCGGTGCCACAGTCGGCTGGGCAGGACCTGGAGCGCGGCGACCGGGCGCCGGGCGGACCACTCGGCGAGGGCCGCGGGCAACTCCGTGCCGTACCAGGCGGGACCCACACCATCAGTCAGGACCAGCACCGCGCGCCGGCCGGCCGGGTCCGCCAAGGACTGCTTCCAGTGCCGGGTCGGCGATGCGGCCTGCGCTCCTCTCCGAAACGGCGCGAGCGTGGGCTCCGGACCGTCCGTGTTCAGCGCCCAGGCACGTACGTCGGCGAAGGCGCCGTGCCGGGCCAACAAGGTGCGTAACTCATCGGCCAGGCGATGCCACACCGTCATCGTCGTGCCCGTGTCGATCAACAGGTCCACGGAGAAGCGGCGCTCGGTGGCCGGGCGCAGGATCGGCAGGAGCAGGCCGGTGTCGCCGGAAGCCGCCGCGGTCGCCGCCACGTCGAGCGTACGGGAGCGAGCGGATGGCACCCACTGTCGCAGCGGGCGCAGCGCCCGGGTCAGGGCCAGGGCGTCGGCGAGAGCCGGGGGCTGCGCGACGCGGATGGCGTGTGCGCCGCCGGGGCGGACGGGGGCTGCTCCGTGGGAACCGGGGAGGTGAATGCCTGCCAGGGGCTCGGAGTCGGGGAGTGGCGCCGCGGGGATCTCCTCCGGCGGCGGTGGCGCCGCGTCGGCGGGGGGTGCGGGTGCCGTGGGGTCGGCGCCGCTGCGCAGTGAGGACCAGTCGACCGGGTCGAGGCCGCTGAGCCGGGCGATCCACAGCACATCGAGCGCGTCGCCGGCGTCCGGGGCGCCTCCGGTGTCGAGGAGGCGTGCGAGCTCTTCGCGCAGCACGTCACCCTGCCCGACGGACCCGGCCTCCGTCGCGGCTTCCTCGTCCCCCGGCACGGCTCCCGTGGCCCCCGTCACGATCGGCTCAGCCTCGATCCAGCAGGCGCAACAGATCCTCATCGATCAAGGACTGTCCCACCTCGGTGTCCCACAGTCCCCGTTCCGCCATGAGCAGCGCGTTGAGCAACTGGTCATTGGCCAGTGTGCCCATCTCCCGTTGCCTTGCCAGGAACTGGGCGATGATCTTCGCCCGCACCTCGACGGATCCGTTGTTCCCGCCGACGCCCGGCTCACCGAGATGCGCCGCGACCATGCCGGTCAGCTGTTTGTGATCCGCCGGCCCGATCTCCAGCCGGATGCAGCGGCGCAGGAACGCCATGGGGAACTCTCGCTCCTCGTTGCTGGTCAGCACCACGAACGGAAACTGGGTACAGGCCACTTGACCGCCCCAGACATCCGCCACCTCACGGTCGGCGGTCATCACGGACTGCTTCCCCTTCCCGAGGCGCGCAAGCTCGGGGATGACGAACTCGCCCTCCTCGAACACATTCAGCAGGTCGTTGGGGAAGTCCATGTCGCTCTTGTCGATCTCGTCGATCAACAACACCCGCGGCCGCCGCCACGGCAGCAACGCCGTTCCGAGCGGTCCGAGCCAGAGATATTCGCCGATGTCCGGTGGCTTGGGGCGCTCACTTCCGGGACTGTTCAGTACTCCGGCGTTGCTGAGCCCGGCGTCGTAGAGGCGACCCACGGCGTCGTACTCGTACTGCCCGTCCTTGAGGGTGGACCGGCTGGTGATCGCCCATCGCAGCACCGGTCCGAGCTTCAGTTCGTGCGCGACGGCGTAGGCGAGGGTGGACTTGCCGGTCCCGGGCTTGCCGGTGAGCAGCAGGGGGCGACGCAGGTGCAGTGCGAGATTCACGAGGTGTTTCGCGCGGTCGCCGGCCTGGTACGCCTCTCCCTGTCCCTTGCGGCCCAGGTGCCGGAGGTGGGCGTCGTCGTCAGGCACCTGCGGTGTGTCCAACAGCTCCGCGTCTCCCTGGCGGAAGGCCCGCCACGGAGGCGCCTCGGGCAGACGCTCAATGCCGTCGTGGGGGGTACCGGTCCCCTCGTAGACCCACCAGTCCTGTGTCTGCGTCATGCTGCTCCTTCGCCGGCGCCCCGGGTGCCGGTCATCGGGCTGTCCTGTTTCCTGAAGACACATGTCGGGTCGTCCCACAGGAGAGTGATCTGCTTACCCAGGCTCGCCGGATCACGGCGATTGCGTTTGCGCAGTTCCAGAACACTGGCCGGCAGTTCGGCCAGCAGTGCGGGTGGTCTGGCGTCACGCAGCTCGTTCAGCAGGTGGGCGGGGTCGCCCGCGTCGCGCCGCCAGACCATGACGGGAATGCCGTCCTCCAGCAGGGCCTCGAGCACCGCGTCCCGGATCAGGGGATCGTGAGGGTCGTACGGCAGGCCGAGCCCCAGGCAGGCAAGGTCGGCGTTGAGTCGCAGCCAGTCCTCGACATCGGCGGGGCCGGTCAGGTGCAGCGGCTGGTACTTGCTGTCCGGCGAACGCCAGCCCTCGACAGCGGAGTTCGCGCTGCCGCAGGGCGGCGCAGTCGCGGCAGCGGGCCCCATCCAGCCGATGCGCTCAAGTGCGTCGCCGCTCGCGCTGTCCCGGTCGAGGGCTTCCCAGCGCCGACGCCACTCGTCGTGCAGGAAGTCGTCCCTGTAACGCCTCAGGGAGCGGACGACAACCTGGCACCTGCGGCTGAGGGGGCTGTCGCCCGCGACGCTGGACCACAACTCGGCGGGATAGCCGAGCAGCGAGTCCGGAAGCAGGAACTCCACCCGCTTGTTCGCGCCCCAGTCCACCTGTTCCCGTGCGCGCCAGGCGGACAGGAACTCGTAACCGCGGAGCTTCAGTTCGGCGCCGGTGAACGACCCCGGCGAGGGCCACGAGCAGTGGAAGTCCGGCTTGGAGCCCACGATTCCCTCGTAGTGGAAACCACGCAGCGAGTAAGAGCGCTGGGTGTAGGGCACGTCGCTCGGCGCGTCCTCCTCCTCGACACGTATCTGGATGACCACCTGGCGCTCGCCGCTCACCCGCACTCCGGCGGCACCCGGCGCCAAGTGGTCTCCGCGGCTGCCGTCGAGGAGAGGGAGGACAAGTGCTTCGAGCCGGCTGGTGCGGTCCGGCTCTGCGGCGAGCAACCGGAGAAACCCGAGAAAGTCCCTTTGGGGGGCATCCGGATCCGAAGGGCGCTCCCGGGCGTCGTAGAGCTGGAACAACACGTCCGGCAGGACGGGGCGGCAGTCCAACGGCCGGCCACCGGCCCGGCGTTCGGTCATGTACTGGATCACAGCGGTGCGCCCGAACTCGAACGGATGAGCACGCAGCTCAGCGACGATACTGAGCACACAGGAGCCCGGCAGCGGACCGTTCGGCCTGGTGAGCACCTCGACCACGAGCCTGAACCACGCCGTGCCGATGTCGTTCTGCCTGACGACCGACAGTGCGTGGAGCAGCGCGTCCAGCGCCTCGGCCCTGCGGGCGCCTCGGACGATGGCACGCAGATGCGTCTCGGGGTCCGGGGACTCGCGCACGACAAGCGGGGAATCCAGGCCCATGCGCTGACCCGTCAGAAGCAGCAGCTCCTGTCGTACAGCGAGCTCGTGCAGCCCGTCGGTACTGAGCAGGATCGCCTCCAGCTGACGGTCGGCCTTCCAGTGCCGGCCACCGCCCAGGCGCTTGACCTGACGCGTTCCGAGGCGCCCGGCGAGGGGGCGGCGCCAGAGGGACACTCACGCCTCCCCGAGCACCAGTCCGCAGGCGACGAGCAGCTCCCGTACTCGCTGCGTGCCGACGTCGTCCGGCGCGATCTCCTCCAGCGCGAGATACATCGCCTTCAGCGCCGCGTCCGCGGTCAGCGTCGTACGTCTGATCCGGCGGTCCAGCGCGCGCAGATGCGTCCGCGTGTCCGGCGACTCGGGCACGTCGAAGACGCGTCCGAGTCCGAGGAACCCTCCCATCAGTTCCAGGAGTTCGTGCCGGGTGCCGAGCCGGTGCAGCGGCGGGCAGGCGGCCAGGGCGTCGAGGAGAGCCTTCTGGTCCGGAAGCACGAACGTCGCGGGTGGCGGCTGCGGTGCCGATACCGGCGCCGGCACGTTGACCGGCGCGGGCAGCGTCAGAGGCCGGGCCGTCATGCCAGCGGGTTCACGCGGGGGCAGCGCCGGCACCGGCCCCAAGGGCGGCGCGGTCTCGAACGGCTGACCGGTCAGCATTCGGAGCAGGCCCTCTGCTCCCGCGACGGTGAACCCCTCGACGTCGTAGCGGGTATGGGTGGTGCCGCCGAGCCATGCCGGCAGGTCATCGGGCGAACCTCCGGGCAGGACGACCGGAACGATCTTCTTCAGCGCGGCGTCGGGATTCTCGTACACGAGACTTCTCAGCAGCCGGGCCTCCCACTGCACGCCCGCGCCGTCACCCGGCCCGGCGTCGCCCTCCGCCCTCCGCTTGTACTCCGGCGAAGCGACGACGATCACATGACGGCTGTCACGGATGCCGCGCAGCATCCACAGAGCCCAGTCCTGGCGGCGTTCCCCCGCGGGCAGATCCAGGTCGGCGGCGATCCCGCACGACCGGAGGAAGCGGTAGAACTCCCGCACACGTCCGCTGTGCTTGTCGTCGTCGTGGGCATACGAGATGAACACCGGTTCCGGGGACCCGTGCGCTTCCTCACTCATGTGGCCTCCCCCTTGCTTGCCGCGAACCACGTCGAGTCGCTACATGATTGCTCAATCATGGCTTCGGTGAACGGGGTTTGACGATGTGTCACCACTGTGTGTCGAACTTGTGAGGGAGGAAGCGGGCTCAATCGCCGCGCCGTCCGGAGCGCAGCCGCGTCCGGCACGGCCAGCCGTCCTGCGCCGACTACGGCTGCACGCTGCCCCCCCCGGTCTGGAAGCCGCTCACAAGGCACGAGCGGAAGAGCGCGCGCATGGCCGCGCGAGCCGGACGGATGCGACCGCAGCCGCCGACCACATCGTCCGGCTGCGCGAGCGAGGTCTGTCCGCGCAGGACATGGGCAACTCGTCGGCTGTCTCCGTCAGCCATTGAGCAACCGCCCGGCCAGTAGTGCCGCCAGATGACGGCGAGGACACGAGCGCGCCGTACCGCAATGTGTACCGAGGGGACACAGCGCCCGG
This sequence comes from Streptomyces chartreusis, assembly GCF_008704715.1. Taxonomy (NCBI): domain Bacteria; kingdom Bacillati; phylum Actinomycetota; class Actinomycetes; order Kitasatosporales; family Streptomycetaceae; genus Streptomyces; species Streptomyces chartreusis. The sequence goes on along the minus strand of NZ_CP023689.1, from coordinate 9,873,273 downwards.
GGTCCCCACGTCCTGAAGGGCCAACGGTGTGAATCAACCCGAATCCGCCTCGACGGGCCCTGCCCTAGGCGATGAAGTGCGCGCGGCTGTCGTCGCGGGTGGCCCAGCACTTCCACAGCCAGGGCCCGGACTGATCCTTCGGTGTCCTCGATGGCTTGCCGGACCGCGAGCCGCGCCTCCTCGCGCCAGCCCCAGTACTGACCGGGCGTTTCCACTGCGGTGGCTCGGACCATGCCGTGCGGGTCGGTCGCGGCGCGCTTGACGACGTGGAAGACGTCCAGGACGCGGCGACGGGCAGAAAACTGGAGGTGTTGCCGGTCGTGAGTGTTGTGGGCTGCAGGCTTGTCCCAACGTCGCCAGTCTTGCAGGTCATAGCCCTTGCAAGCCGTAATCCGACAGGCCAGATCCTGCTCGATCGCCTTCTCACTCTCTGCAGCAATGCGTGTCAGACCGTCACCAGCAAGCCCTGAAACAGTTGTTCAACTGAGACGACATACCGATACGCCTCGGAGAACCACTGATTCCACGATGGGGCGGCAGCCCGGATCAGCAGTCCATTCGCTCCGGGATGGGTTGCATTCCTCCCGCCTACCCTTCAAAGCCTCGCTCAGGGTAGGAAAAGTTCGGGTGGGCCGGGGCGGCCTTCCCTGAGGCTCCTGGCGTCCGTCGATTACGCCTGCCGCTCAAGCCTGTGCCGTACTGCCGTGACTTTCACCGATGCCTCGGTGGTCCTCGGGCCACCCTTTCCGCTGTCCACGGCGGCCGGGGCAGTATCAGGCTCTGAGTTCAGGGCGTTGCGGACGGCCGTCAGGATGTCCTCCGTGCCGGCACCCAGGGCCCGGGCAGCAGAGGTGAAATCACGGGCCAGAGTGCCGAGTTGGTGAGCATCGTGCGCGTGCGGTTCGGACGGGAGGGCCGCCACCCTGGTGCCCGCGCCGCGGCGAGTGCGGATCAGCTCGGCGGCCTCCAGCTCGCGGTAGGCGCGGGCCACGGTGCCCGGCGCCAGATCGAGGTCGGCGGCGAGCTGGCGCACGGTCGGCAAGCGCTCGCCATCGGTCAACTGGCCGGTGCGGATCAGTGCGGCCAGCTGGGCACGGATCTGCTCGTACGGTGGCACCTGGCTGGTGGTGTCGACACGGACTGCGCGCTCACTCATCGTCGAAGATCCCATCGTCCGCCGCCTGGTCGTCAACCGCCCGTGGTGCCACCACAGTCACCAGGGACCATCCGAACGTGAACACGCTCAGCAGGCCCAGGGGGCAGATCGCCACGATGGTGACGGCGCCCAGCGGGCCGGCGCAGGCCCCGTCCGTGAGCGCGATGAGGAGCATCAGGACGACGAGGATCACCTGACTCGACACCAGCAGCCCCCAGGCTCCCATGATCGCCCACGCGCGATCGCGGCGCTGCTGGTAGTCGCCGGGCCCGAAGGCGATGCGACGCAGGGCCCAGATGCAGGCGGGGGTTCCGACCGCCAGGGCTGCGAACATAGGGCCGCTGTAGTGCAGGCCGGGCCAGGGGCCGAGGGATGTACTGACCCCTTCGCAGGCGACGACCATGACACGTCCCGCGCCACCTATCCGGTCGGGGCCGGAGGACGCCGTTGCGGCACCCATGAACAGGAGGCCCACGAGGGAGGCTGCTTGCAGAAGCAACAGGGGTGCCATGCGGGGCGGCACATGGTCACGGATCAGACGCGGGGCGAGACTCGCGGTGCGTACCGCTTCCTGGGGACGCAGCGTCAGGGCATCGCCGAGCAGGACGCCGCCCACCGCGCACAGGCCGAATGCCGTGATGGCCAGCACCAGGGGGGTCGTGATGTCGTCGCTCTCCATCGTGACCAACTGCTGTGCGACCACGATTCCGATGGCCAGGCCGGACCATCTGGCGTAGTGGTCGGCGTGGTCGAGCAGCCGGGACTGGAGCGGGACGGTGTCGAGCACGTGGAGATCCCCCATCGTCATCTTGTACCAAGCAGTGGGTACAAGATGCCCCGGTCGGAATCTTGTGTCAAACCCTCGACACAAGTCACCGGACTCCTCGAACACTGAGCCGACACAGGCCAATTCGCCAGGCACCCCGTCCGAACAGAACGTCTTCGGGCTGACCAATCTCACCGACCAGCCGCGGACGTCTTCGCGCAATGGCCGATCAAGCCTGGCCGTACCGCCCGGTCGGGCCGTGGGTCCGGGCGACCGGATTGCATTGCGCATTGGCATCAAGGGCCGAAGAAATAGCGGACTTCACCAGTCGGCGACACCGCCTTTCCGGCGGCCACGGCCACCGTTCCAGTAGGTTCCCGACACCCGGCGCCGGTGGTCAGAGCAGGTGCAGGGCGAGGTTGGTGCCGCCGACCTGAAGGGGGGAGTCAGCGGCCAGGTAGGCGAGCAAGCGATGGCCGTGCCCGCGCGGCCCCTTGGCAGGCCAGCCGCTCCGCTGTTGCCTAGCCCAACACGCTCAACCGGGACCGCAGCCCCGCCCGCCGCCGTGAGACCCTCGCGTGGGGCCTCTCGCTGGGACTCATCTCCGGGATCGGAGGGGTCTCACGACCCGCCTCATCGACGGGCTCGTATTCGGGATAGGAGCCGAGCTCTTCGGCCCTGTCAGGTCGGCTTCACCACGTCCCTTGGCGACACCAACTCGACCGATCCCCGCCACCCAGCAAAGGCCGATCTCCAATACGCGCTCGCGACCGGACCCCTGATCGCGGTTCTGCGAACTCCCCCTGGACCCCGACTAGCCACGCCTCCTCGGTCGCCACCGGGATCGCACTCGGACGCATCTGCGTTGCCCGGCTCCGAGCCAGAGCATGCCGCCGATGCCTGATCTTCCCGTGCTGCACCCCTCGACACCCGCCCTGGGCGCCTCGCCAGCTTCCTGTACTGGGCCTACGAAGCCGGCCTCCTCCTACACATCTCAGGAATGGGCTACCGATACCGCCATCGAGAGTTGCAGGACTGGCTCACCACACACCGACACCTCTAGGACGGGATCTCAGTCGGTGATCAGTGCTCGAATCCCCGGTTGGGAGCCCTGACATTGTCCAGGACGAGCTGGCCCTGCTTGTCGACCGCGCGGGTCACCGTCTCCTGGAGTATTCCGAACGCCGCCGCCCATGCGACGATCTGGGCTTCGCTGTCCAGGCTGCTCAAACCAGGCAGAAATTCACCGCTGATCAGCAGAATGCCCAGGGCCGCACTCAACGCACCCACCGGCAGGCGCAGTACAAGAAGTAGCACCGCGATGCGGTAAGGCCCCGACGTGCCGTGCATGGTGCGCAGTGACACGGCGCCCGCGAGCGCGGCCGCGAGAGCGCCTATGAACAACACCAGAAGCAGGTCGCCGCCTTGGGCCGAGTGACCGATGGGGCACACCATTCCCTTCGGTGGGGTGAAACAGAACTTCTCCGCGACTCCAGGGACGACGTAGCCCCACACGGCGAACAACACGGCAATGACGGTCATGATCACGACGGAGGCGGCGACGATCTGGCTGAAACTGCGCACTCTCGCTCGCTCCGCCTCCTCTGCCTGTTGCGCTGCGTGGAGGGTGCTCACGGCCAGCTCCCGCAGATCAGGAGTGAGGAGGTTACTGTTCCGCTCGAGCGCGGCCTCCAGGTTCACCAGTCGCTGGTCGTCAGCAGCCAGGTGCAGGCGGGCCTGGGTGATGATCCGCGACCCTCGCCATCCCAGCTCGCCGGCCGGCAGCAGCCGTAGAATCGCGACCTCGGCTTCATGGACATTGGCCAGGGCAGCATCCGCGTACAGTCCTGTGATCCGCTTGACGAATGTGTGCTTCTCGCTCAGGACGTGCCGCGCCGCCGCGAGTTGCTCATCGGCCTTCGCCGCCACTTCGGCGTCGGCGGGTGACAGTCCCAGCTTCGCGATCCTGTTGATCTGTGACTGTAGTTCCGCGATGTGGGCGCCGAGCCGCGCGCACCAGGCGGACCGCATCTGACCGGCCACGTCCCCGTCGTTGTCCATCGTGATGACCCTTCCATCGGAAAGGCGGCCTGTTATCGCTGCCCGTCGCCTCGGGCCTCATTGACACCGGCGGTTCCCTCGCCCCCGGTGTCTTCCTGATCGGTGGACAGCAGTTCTTCCAGCACGCGAATTGCACCGCTGACACGCAGCAAGGATTCCTTGAGCGCCGTCTCCTGCTGAACCAGGCTGTGCAACTGGTGCTCGCCCTTCTCGAAGTCCTGCTTGAGGCCGGCAAGCCGCTCCTGCATCTGAACTTGCATGGTCTTCATCCTTCCCGGAGTCACCTGCCTGCCGTGACGGTGGCGAGGACACTCCTGTCAGCCGACTGTCCGTGGACTGCTGGACACAGGTAGCGGTCCCGCTCGGCCTCCGGCTTCTCCTCCTCCGGGACGATGCGGTGCACGTTGGCCCACGCGTCCTGCCGCACGCCTGTCACCTGCCAGCACACCCTGACTCCAGGCTTGTCCGTGCGGATGGTGAAACTGTTGTCCCGGATCTCCCCGGTCACTGCGGCGATGGCCAGCTCGCCCACCGGCGTGAGCTGGTAGCGGAAGTCACGATTGAGCGCCTCGAAGTAGTCGGGGAGGACCACCTTCGCGTCGCCGTTCTCATCGGTGACGACGGTCCCGTCGTACAGGTTGGTCATCCGGGGTGACTCGACGAAGGAATGCGACAGATACTTGCCGGCCGGGTCCAGCGGGTGATCGATCTTGAAGCCGCCGCCGAGCTTTTCCAGTCGGCCGACAAAGGTCGTCACACCGGTCTCCACGTGCATCTGCATGCCCCATTGGACTGCACCGACCCCGAAGAACCCGACAGTGTTGTCGCTGGACATCCCGACGAACGCCCGGTCCCCTGCATCGTTCTGGTGGAACCAGAGTCCCGCGGAGCCGTCGTTGCCCTTCCGGATACGCATGCGGCGGGCGACATCGAGGCCACCGCCCTCCCCGGGGTGGACCGACAGCCGATCCGATCCCGACCAGAGCCGCGCACCACCCTCGAACGCGTACCACATCCAGCGACTCCCCTGAGAACCGGGATTCGCGACGTAGCCGTCGACCTGACGGTCCATGAACGACAGCCCTGCCAGGTCTCCCGAGCTGTGGATGGCGCCGTGAACGTGCAGGGGCTCCCGCGGGTCATCCGTTGCGATGCCGATCAAGCCCTGGGAGTCGATCACCATCCGGTCGGAGTCCGCAAGCACGTCAGTGAAGTGCCATCCACCGTCCTCCCCTGCAAACGTTCCATAGACACCCTCCACGTCGGCAGTGTTACTCAGTCGCAGACCGGAGCCCCACCCAGGGCCGGAGGACCGCAGGTGCAGAGCGACGGCGTCGGACTCGCCGCGGTCTATTTCCAGTGCGGCCTCGGGTGTGCCGGTGCCGATACCGACATCGCCGGTGAATTGAGCGGCTATCCGGGTTCCTGAGACGACAATGCCTGCATCGCCTTCCGCGCGGATCGCCACACCCTCAGGACTCGAGCCCATCACACCCGTACCACTCGTGCTCGTACCCGACACACCGGTACCCGCAGAGGTGAACTCGCCCGCTATCCGAGTTCCGGACGCAACGACGCCCGTGTCGCCCTCCGCACGAATAGCCACACCCCCCGGGCTCGAAGCTTTGACACCCGTACCACTCGTGCTCGTACCCGACACACCGGTACCCGCAGAGGTGAACTCACCCGCTATCCGAGTCCCGGACGCAACGACGCCCGTGTCGCCCTCCGCACGAATAGCCACACCCCCCGGGCTCGAAGCTTTGACACCCGTACCACTCGTGCTCGTACCCGACACACCGGTACCCGTGGAACCGAGGCCCGCGACCCCGACGGCGGTGTCGCCGTTGACCTGGCCCAATACCCCGAAGCCACTGGTGGTGACGTTGACACCGAACACGCCTGCGCCGGTGCCGGGCTTGCCGCTGCTGCCAATGACGGCGTGGCCCTTGGAAGTATCCCCCCATACGCCGAACTTGACTGGCGGGTTCTCCCCTGTCGGGTCGAAGCCGCTGGCACCTTCCTGAGTGTTGGGGGGACCGATGGACGCCATCGTGCTCTCCTCCTTCAGTTCGTCCGGGACCGGTACATGATCTGGAAACAGTGCAACTTCACCGCGTCGTCGGGCGCGTCGACGATGTCGACCGTGATGAAGTGCCGATGCGTCCGGTTCCTGACGACGGTCTCGTCCGTGGCTGCGAAGGCTTGGTCGAAGGCGGTAGCGACAACGATCTCGGCCGCTGTGTTGCCTTCCAGCGCACGCCGCTGCAGACGGACGGTGGGCAGAGCTCCAGTGCTCGTTCCCTCCTCGCCCAGGACCCTGAGCGACTTGATCTCCGCGCCTTCGGGGAGGCTGACGTTCATGATGCCGTGGGCCTCCCGTGGGCCCTCCGGCTTCTGCGCGAGGTCACCGACCAACTCCCAGCCGCCCTCCGTGCCCGGTGCCCCGAGGGGAAGGCGGCGAGGAGCGAGCACCGGCATCAGGGTCAGGAAAGACTCGGGAGGGGACAGTGCCTCGATCAACGGGTTGATGACGTCCGCCAGGGAGGCGAACTCCGCCGTGAGATCGTGGAACCGGGCATTGAACCCATTCGTGCCGCCTGCCTGGACCCGGTCCTGGTTGTCGATCCAGTCGACGTGGGAGAAGTTAGGGACGTACGGAGTGGTCATCGTCCTTGTCCTTGTCCGGGTGGGTGAATCGGGAGGGGTGTCGGTCGGCCGTGCGGTAGGTAGGGAAGGTGTAGGCGGGCATCAAGTCGGCGTCGGCACCGGAAAGTTCCGGGACTTGTCGGCGCAGACGCGCGGTCCGCACCTCCACTCCCACGGGATGGAACCAGTTCAGGATGTTCAACAGCAGGTCGTAGCGGTCCTTACTCATACGCAAGTCGGGCAGCGCCTCAAGCCGCGGATTGAGCCGCACCTCGCACTGATGAGGCCGCAGCCGGTTCGCGTCGAAGTAGCCGACTCGTACCGCGACGAGACCCGGTACCAGGCCCTTGACTCGAACGGAGGGGCGACTGGTCGGAGGGAGAACGGCCTGTCCCGGGCCCTCCGGCAGCACCGACCAGGCCAGTTCCTGCTCACCTCCGGGCCCCAGCAGACGCCGGGCGACCAGGCGTGGCGGCCGTGCTGGACTCTCGGTCACGGGTGCAGGGTCAGCGAGCAACACGGCTGCCTCCGTCCGCGGTGCGGTCAGCACGCACGGCCGGTACGGTGCCTCGTCCGGGCTGAGCGCCAGCGCCGGGCTGTCACCACCCGTTGCGAACACGGTGGGCAGCAGGGTGCCGCTCGCCGCATCGATCAGATGGAGGCGCCCGGTCACGGAGCCGGTTCCGGCAGTGGCGACGTACACGAAGGCGGCATTCGGGACAGTCCGCAGCGCGACGGGCAGGGTGCCGTGCGGGAAGCGGCCGATGGTCGCCTCCGGTGTGCGTGCGTCGGCCGCATACCGTTGGACGGCACCGGTGCGTCCCGTCGGCGGGGCATCGATGACGCACCCCACGTAGAGCCGGCTTCCATCGGGTGAGAAGACCGCGGCGGGCGCGTCGACGGCACCCGTGTCGACCGGGGCGTCGTGCGGGGCAAGGCCAGGGCGGCCAAGCCACTGGATGCGCCCGCCCCCGAGCAGAACTGCGAGCCCCTGGCTGTTCGGCGCGACCGCGAGGGCACGAGGCGTTCCCGGCAGGGTCGCCCCGGCGGTCTCCTGGCCACTGTCCGGGTCGTACGCGTGCACCGAGTTGTCACCGGCGTACGCGACATACAGCCGTTCACCGTCGGTGCCCAGTGCCACGGGACGCGGCCCGGTCAAGGTAACGGGTTCCGCAGCAAGCGTCACCGGATGGAGGGCCTGGACCGTGTCCGACCGCTCATGGGCCACGTAGAGACGTCCGCCGACAAAGGCGAGCGGGCCGGGGAAGGGCACCACGGGCTCCGAACGTGCCAGGGTCAGCATGGGCGCGTCTTCCTCGCGTTCGGCCTCGACGGCGAAGGACGTCACCCGGTGACTCCCTTGGAGGGAGAGGTAGAGCCGGCCGCCGCCGTCGTCGAAGCAGGCGTCGACGGGCTCGGCGTGGCCGAGTGCGCTGAGTGTCGCAGCTTCGTCGACGCTGATCTCGGTGGGACCGCTCAGCTCCACCTGGTCGCCGGAGGCGACCGTGACCTCGATGCGGTTCTCGGTGCCGGGTACTGGGGGTGTGTCGTCGGTCGGGACGGCGATGAGGTCGAATCCCGCGGCGAAAGCACGCGCTGCCAGGGCAGATCCGGTGAAGGCGGAACTGCGCAGCTCCAAAGCTCTGCCCTCGCGGAAGGGGCCAGGGCCTTCGGGGTCGAACGCTCTGAGCACCTGGAGTGAGTGGGGGATGCCCTCGAACTGGTCGAGCAGCCGGTCGAGGGCACGAGAGGTTCCGGCCTGCATCCGCCGGTTGGCGATGCCGGTGCCGTATTCGACGGGGCGGGGCGGCACCGCCAGGTCGTCGGTACGTGTGACGAGGTGAAGTGGGTCGAAACTGTCCGCGGACGGTCCGCCCGTGGCCTGCGCGCCGACATCGACGAAGCCCGCGCGGCTGATCGACTGTCCAGCGGCGAGCCCGGCGGCGGAGAGGCCGATGCGCACGATCCGGCCGACCCCTCGGGTGTGTCCGCCCTGTTTCACCTCGGCCTGCACCGTCACTTCTCCCGCGGCGCGGGCGTCCAGGCGGGCCGTGGCGCCCTGGCTGACCGCGGCGTCCCCCGCGCCGGAGCGGGTGACCGTCCATCGGACCTCCGCCCCGGCCAGCCGAGCCGGACTCGGCTCCAGGTCGAGGTCCAGATGGCCGTCGGCCGGCACGTCCGTACCCAGCAGGGGCTCGGGCGTGGCCGGCCCGGTGACGATCCGGAAGGCCGAACCGGCCGGCTGGGCAACGTGGACCAGGCCGTCCAGCGTGTGGTGCACCCAGCCGAATCCGGCCGCGTGGGCGTGCACGGCAAGTTCCCCGGAGTTGAGGGTGTCGTGACGTAGGAGCAGCGCCCTTCCGACCCTGTACAGGTCGGTGGCGGCCGGGTCGTGGGCACGCAGGACGTGCAGTCTGCCCGGCCTGCCCGCCAGGGCCGACTCGGCGCGCTCCATGAGGATGTCCAGCGCTTCCTTCACACGGAGTTGCATCAGGCGGTTCTGCTCGCCCGGGGCGAACGCGAGACGTGCCTCGTCCTCGCCGGTGTACCGGCACAGCCAGGCGTCGTCGAAGTCGCCCTCCTCGTCGGCGATCCCGACTGCCTGGGCCTCGTCGCTGCCGCGGTCGCCGTCGGCGGCGATGCTCTGCCCTCGTCGCAGGGGGCCGGGCAGCACGCGCAGTACCAGCGAGCCGCCCGTCGGGCCGCCCTCCGCCTCGCGCACCTCGAACGGTGCCGGGTCCGCGGTCAGGCGGGGGTCGTCAGTGAGGGGCCCCGCCTCCTTGAGGGTCTCATTGAGGGCATGCTGGAGGCCGTCCTTGGTGGGTACAAGCCAGCGTTGGAAGAGGTGCAGGCGCGCCCGGTAGTGCTCGTCATCCTCCCCCGTCACGGGAGCGAACGATGTGCGAGCGGTGCGCGAGATGCGCACCTCCTCCAGTAGGCCGGTGAACTGGGCGAGGGCGGTGGTGCCGTCAGGCGCCGATTCCTGTCCCTGGCCGAGGATCAGCGGGTGCGGACTGGTCAGGGCGCCGAGCTGCGCCACGCGTTGCCTGACCGTCTCGTGGCCGTCGAGGAGCAGTGTGGTGAGGGCCGGTGGCGGGCCCGCGGGCGCTCCAGCGGGAGATGGCAATCGCTCGACGACCGCGGCCACGTGGTGGAAGGAACCGTCGCCCAGGTCCCGGTCCGCGTACAGCTCTACCGTTCGGCCGTCGCCGTCGGCGAGTGACAGCCGCAGATTGTGGTCGACCTCTCTGAACGGGCCGATGGTCAGGGCCCAGCCGGGCGAGGCCGCCGTGTTCAGCACCGCGCGTTTGGCGACGACCGCGCCGGTCGTGGTGGTGCCGGTTTCCGGGCGGACGACCGCCTCGACGGTGAGGGAGGTCTCCGTCCCCACGGCGAAGTCCGGGCTGTCGGTGGCCAGGGTGACGCGGGCGGCGCCGGAGAAAGAGAAGGCTCGTGAGAACCGGCCGGTACGCCCGCCACGGGCACCCGTGTTGGTGCACCGGTGGCTGGGGGCGCCGAACCGCTCGCCTACGCTGACCACGGTGGCGTCGTCCCCGGCCACCTCGTCCAGGTGGTAGAGGGCCACGGTGTCCTCGTCCCAGGTGTGCGGCCTGGGAGGGAAGCGGGGCGCGCCGAGGTCCAGGCCCAGCAGGTCCAGGCTCGCGCCGCGCGCGGTGCGAGCACTGCGTTGGTCGGCGACCTCGGCGAGGCGTCCGCTCAGGTCCTCGTAGTCGTGCCCGATCACCCACAGGGCCTTGGCGAGGTTGCCCAGCAGTGCGGTGAGACGCCAGGCATCGGACGTCGGCGGGGCGGGAGCCAGCGGCTCGACTCGGGTGAGTGTCCATTGGTGGGTCCGTTCGCCATCCCGGACGGGAAGGGGCACGGCCATGGTCCGGTCGGCTGGCCAGCCCACGGGGACCGGCACGTCGACGGACTCTTCGGGGGCTGCGCCCTGCGGCGTGCCCCGGGTGAAGAAGACGCGGACCGTGAGCGGTTCGGCGGGCTCCCGCCGAGGGGCCAGCAGGTAGCGAGGTGAGTCCGGGAACCGCCCGTACCGGTTCAGGTACTCCTCAAAGCCGTATCTGGCGAGCAGTGTCCGTGTCCCGGGGACCGGTTCGAGCGTGATGTCGAGCCGCTCCATGCCCCGGTCGTAGGCCGGGGTGAGGCCGCGTTGCATGATGCCGAGGAAGTCGATGGTCATAGGTTCGAGACCTGGATGTCGATCAGTGGGCTGTCTATCGCAAACCGGGCAACCTCGTCGGCCGCCAGCCGGAGGTTCTCGCCGACGGAGAGCTCTTGGGCGCTGCCGAACACCGCGCCGCGGTGGATGACGCCGCCGAACACCGGGGCTTTGCGGCGCAGTCGAAGGTTCTGCACGTCGACCACACCCGGGGTCGACCGGGCGGTCAGGACGACGTCCGAGTGGAGCACGGCGCGGCCGAGCCGGAGCCGGTCGACGCCCTCGTGCAGGGCGGCCAGGAGTTGGCCCCTGATGGCGTCGGCATTGTGTCCGGCATCGGTCACCAACGTGGCCCGGATGCCGACGTCGACCTGGTTGGCCGGTTTGACGCGGGGGAAGACAGATACCGGCCGCCACTGGCGCACGGTGTCCATCACAACGTCGTGCACGGCCGGGATGTCACCCTCCTCCCTGAACCACGGCCAGCCGGGCTCGACGGCCACCACGACGTCGAACTGGTACGGGGAGCCGGTCTGGCTGCTGCCGGAGAACACGTGTTGTCCAAAGCGGTAGCTGCCGAACCGGCCGTCCGAGGGGTCCACGCCGCCGAGCGGGTCGAAGACCGCGGCATCACGGACGCCGGGAAGGTCCAGGATCCGGGTCACCAGGGCGTCCTGGGTCCAGAGCGTGCGGGGTACGCCGAGCAGCCTGGCGCGATAGACGTCATCGGGTTCCAGCAGCTCCCCTCCGGTGATGGCCTCGGGGTTGGTGACGTCGACATGGGCAGGTCCGAGGTTGAGATGCGTACGCGCCCAGACGGGTTCGATCCGCAGTTTCCGGGCTGCCGGCAGATCGCCGTCGGGGCCGCGCTCGACGGCACGGACGATCGCGCGCACCGGCTGTGCGCCGGCTCTCAGTACGACCGGGGTGAGGAGGCGCAGACTCTTCCTGGGCGGTTCCTCCGTCTCGACGACGGTGCCCGGCGGCAGGACCCGCGTCTGGTCTGGCGGGGTGCCGCTGAGGGTGAGTTCCACCTCGCCGGTGGCCTGGAGCATGCGCCGGGGCACTCCGAGGTCGGTGCCGAGGAGGTCGAGCGCCGCGCCCTGGGCAGTGGTGCCGAAGTTGGCGTAGAACTGGGATTCCAGGCCCTGCCACAGTTCATGGACGTGTACGGCGGCGGCATCGAGGATCTTGCGCAGAGGGCTGCCCGACGTGAGGTCCACGTCGTCGCCGAACATGGCACGGGCGCGGCTCTGCTGGTCGGCGACGATGCGGTCGATGCCCTTGACCACGAATCCGTCCGCGGTCACGCCATAGGTGTCGTGGTCATTCAAGGCGTCCTCCTGACTGGAGCGTCAGCGTGTCGCCGGCGACGGTTTCGATGATCACGTAGGCCGTGTAGGACCGACTGGACGGGACATCGTGCGCGGGGCGCGAACCGGAGAATCCCTGGGCGCGGGGTCGGAGTTCGAAGAAGCGGGGGTCGTCCTGGAAGAAGACCTCGCGGATGTCGGTGATGCGACGGTCGGCGGCCAGGCAGCGGACGAGTTCCAGCCGGATGTACTCCTTGCGTGCGAGCCGGCTCATCGGATAGCGGCCCACCGCGAGGCGGTCGAAGCCGAAGGTCGTGTGGAGCCGGTCGCTGCCCAATTGGGTCTCCACGGTCAGCGTCAATGCCTGCCTCAGGGCGTCCAGTCCTTCGACGGTCGCGGGATTGCCGGTCGTGCTGTCGATGACAAGGTCACCCTCGTCCATGGCGAGGCTGCGACCGAGCCCTGGCGCGCCCGCCGGGTCGGGGAGCGCGGCACCGGGCACGGTGAACCCGAGCCCCCCAAGGTCGAGACCGGGTTCCTGGCCGAATCCGGGGATGGTGCCAGGAGCCGGACCCGTACCGGGGATGCTCATGAGATCGCCTCCAGAAGGTTCTGTCCGGGGTCGGCCACGCTCCAGGTGCCCGGTGGGGCCCCGGGCGGGAGGGTGACGCCCCGTGCGGTGGACAGCAGCACCGGTGTGCCGCCGACCGACAACTTGTGCGACTGGCCGGGCGGCAGGGCGGCCGTCGTGACGCAGGGCGCCGGCCGGCCGGTGGGGTCTGCGCAGGCACAGGGAACGACCATGCCGGGTACCGGATTTGCGGCGGAGCCGAACGTGACTCCGGCCTCGGATCCGACGGTGAGCGCGCCTTTGCCACGTACCGTCAGGTGCCGGCTGCCGCCTGTCAGTCGCAGCCGGCCGCCGTGGGAGCACGTGAGAACGGCGCCTTCGACGAGGACTAGTGCCATCAGCTGATCGCCACCTTTCCCTTCCCCACGGTGAGGGTCGCGCCGCCGGCGCTGAGGGAGATCGCACCGCCGCTCGCCGAGACCTTGACGTCCTTGCCGGGCCCCGCGGACACGGTGATGTTGCCGTCCTTGTCGAATCGGACCTGGGCGCCCGAGCTGTGGCTCAGCAGGAGTTCCTCGGCAGGTCCGGGAGTGGGGCGGTGACCGACATCGGAGCACTCGCCGGCGCCGACGGAGATCTTCAGCCCGATCGCCTCCACCACCCGGTGCCCGTCGACGGTGGTGAGGTCGTTGACGCCCTTGTTGATGGGCCGGGGGTCCGGACCGGCCGACAGTTCGGTGGGCAGACAGAGCCACCAGTCTCCGGCTTGGGCCGCAGGGCGGTCCATAGCGGCGTCGTTGGCCCACAGGAAACCGGTGATGACGGCGTCCTCGCGGTCGTCGTGCACCTGGTTGAGCAGCGTACGCATGCCCGCGTACACCGGGACGGACAGGCCGACCTTGTGCCAGGCGAACGGTGTGGCGAGTGGTTTGTCGTACAGCGCCGGGCCGTTGGGCTCGATCGGCAGGTCGACGCTCGGCGCGGCCACTGCCTTGCCCGGTTCCTGGCCGTACGTCACGGTGGCCACCCGTCCGGCTGGGTCGGCGGACCGGATCTGGCCGATGTCGACCGAAGGGGTGATGGTGTGGTCGTCGCGGATCTTGGCCGCGATGGCGTCGGCGATGGCCAGGGGGCTGCCCTTGCGCACGGTTTCGGTCGTACCCCGGTTTCCTTCGCCCTTCTTGAAGGGCGCGGCCCGACCGGTGCAGACATAGCCGGTGCGAGGTGAGAAGGAGTGCGTGAGCTGGATGATGCGGTAGCCCTTCAGCGGGTTCTGATAACCCTCAACGCTCGCCGCGACCAGTTCTCCGGCTCGCAGCCCGGGAACTCCCAGAGCGGTGAAGTCAAAGGCCGGCACTGGGTTCTCGGCCGGCGGATCGGCGGTCACCCGCTGCTTTCCGGTGGCTCCGATGCGCACCGGCTGGAACTCCGCGAGGCGTGTGCTCGTGCTGAGGGTGACCAGGCTGTCCTCCCGCATGATCAGGGACAGGAGGGCCGACAGGTCGGGTACCGTCGGCAGTCCGCTTGTCTGCGGGTGGGTGACGGCCGTCCCGAACTGGGCCTCGCCGTCCTGCACCAGGAGTTCCGCGCCGTAGCGGTCGGCGATCCGCTCCAGCAGCCCGAAGGCGTGCGGCGCGTCGGCGCTGATGCTCGGCTGCTCGGGTCCGGTGGGGGTCACGTCACCGACGAGCTTGACTTCGGCAGCCTCAGCTATGGCCTTGGCCGCATCGGCTGGTGTGCATTTCTCTTTGGAGAAGTGGGCCGGTTCCCGCTTGCCGCTCTTCTTGTCGACGTTCACAGTGATCAGGCGGAAGGACGCCTCCTCGTACCCGGTGAGTCTCATGCCCAGGGGCGGGAAGCGCTTGGAGGCGGTGATGGCGTCCACCCGTCCGACGAGAACAGGCTTGCGCGAGAGAGGGTTCTCCAGATAGCCGAGAGTGATCTCGATGGGGATGCCGCCGACGGTGCCGCGCTCGCCGGTGAGCGCGCCGGTCAGTTTCCGGTGGGCGGAGAGGGGCAGGGCGGACAGGTGGACCTCGAAGTCCCCCGGCTGCCCGAGGCCGTAGTTCACCGTGATTTCTGCGTCGGACAGGATCATGCCGCCGGAGACGTCGTTGGACACCTTCAGCCCGAGGGTGGGGAAGTTGATCCCGTACCAGAGGATCACGCCCATCGCTGCGCCACCCCCAGAACGATGCTGCTGCCGTAGTGGCCACGGCCGTTCAGGTTGCCCCTGGCCAGCTTCGCCTCCAGGAGACGGATCGCCAGCCGGTCGGCATGGTGGACGAGGTCCGGCTCGGGAACCAGTTTGCGAAGGAAGACCACGCGGGGGCCGTCGGGCCCTCGGCGTGCCACCCGGAGCACCAGGTACCCCGGGGGCGAGGCCGGCTCGGTGATGCTGCCCGGTGACGCCAGGTCGTACAGCGTCCCGGGAGGATCTTCGCCGGTGTTGTCCAGAACGGCGTACAGTCCGAAGTCGTACCCTGTCCCGCCCACGACGCAGCTGAACGCCTGCGGAAGCCCCTCGTCAGGGGCGACGGGCAGCCGGTGGAATTCGAGGGCGTTCACAGGGTGCCTCCCAGCTGGCGCTCGACCGGCACCATTCCGCTGACGCTGGGGACGGCTGCCGTGCCGGCGGCCAACGCGATGTCCAGGGCCTCGCCGATGACAGCGGTCAGCGTGGAGCGCGGTACGTGTTCCAGGGTGATGCTGACGTCGAGGGCATCTCGTTTCTGGTTGGACTGGGTGAACCGCAGGCTGCTGATCTGCATGTCGAGGCAGACGGTCATACCGCAGACCACGGGCAGACCGGCGAGGTTCATCATGGGTGCGGTGGCCGGAGCCAAGGCCCGCGAGGTCAGCGCCATCGCCTCCAGCAGCTTCTTGAAAATGAGCCGGCTCCCTCCGACCAGCACCGCTTCGACCGCGATGGTGCGGGTGGTTGGCGACACGAGCTGGGCGAGTTTGCTGCCGGCGATGCGGGCCACCTGGTAGCCCTCGTTCAAGGTCAGGCTGGTGACGGTGAGCAGCGGCACCGGGCCGATCAGGACGGGGACGTTCACTCCGGCTGTCATGGCTTGCTCCTGCTCGCTCTCGTGGTGCGACGGTCGGCGGCCTCGACGATGTCGAGGAACTCTTCGTCCGTCAGCCAGTCGATGTCCGCTCGTTGCTCCATGAGCAGCTCGGCGAACCGCTGCCCCTTGGTGGCGTTGTCCTCGACATGGAAGAACTGGCCGTTCAGCAGCTCCTCCCCGATCGCGGCGAGGGTCTCGCGGACGGTGCCGTTGTGCTTGGCCTCGATCAGCCGGAGGGTCAGTTCCTTGTAGTACGCATCGGTGTGCAGCGTGGGGTGGCGTGTGTAGGCCTGAGGGACAGTGCGTGGGTCCAGGGACGTGCGGGGCAGGTGGATCCCGTTCTCGGCGGCGTTGCGCCATGCGATCCCCGCCTCGTCGAGGATGCGGCGGGCGATTTCGGCACGCGGGTCACCCTCCGGCACTATGTGATGCGTCTCGTGGCCCGGCGGACGCGGGTTGTGGGCACGCGCCATGTTGTCCGCCAGTTCCTGCGACGGCCGACCACCCTGAGTGGTGCGCTGGTGCCGCTGCTCGCTCAGGCTCAGGGCGTCCGGTGGTACCTCGTCCGGCTCGTGGAGCAGCGCCCGCTCGTCGTGACCCGCCCACTTCTCGGCGTCCTTCCAGGCCGCGGCGAGGTCCGCCTCGTCGGCGTAGCTTCCGGCGCGATCCAGGCGTCGGGCCTCGAACCGGTCGAGGATCTCCGTCACCAGCCAGGGATCCTTGCGGGACCGCCGTACCAGTCCGTCCAGGAGCCGCTTGATGACGGCCGATTCCACCGCGCCCTGCTGGTAGCGGCCCCTGAGGGCGGTGATCCGCTCCAGAACCACCGCTCGCTGCGCCGCGCCTGCCGCGTCGCCCGCCCGCATGGCCGCACCGCCGGCCACGCGGCTCCAGGCCACCGGATCGTCCTGGGTCAGCCGGGACAGCAACTCGGCGTATTCGGCCATGCGGTCGCCCTCACGGGCTTCGTTCCGAAGGCGTGCGAGGTCCAGCAAGATGGCGTCCAGCAGACGGACGTCGCCCGCAGATCTGGTGACGGCCGCCCGCACCACGTCGAAGCCGACTTCCCGGACAGCGTCCATCCGCATCCGCTTGGACGCGAGCACGGTCAGGAGGTCCAGCTCGACCTCGCGGCCCGGCCCGATCCGCGGAAGTCCGATGTGCTCCATGGTCGCCAGCAGCACGCTGCCCTCACCGTCCTCCAGCATGGCGGCGAGCCGGGCGAGTTCCGGCGTGTCGAAGCCGTGCGGGCCCGCCAGGTGACGGAAGGCGCGGCCCAGTTCCTCCGAGAGGCCGCCCGACTTCATGGCGAAGGTGTGCAGGAGTTCGGTCTTGCGCTGCGCCGCCTCAAGGGCGGGTCCCAGTTCCGGATGCGCGGCCAGCTCGGCCAGTGTGCTGCCCTCTCGCACCTCGAACCGCTCCAGCATCGAGACCAGCCGGCGCTGGTCGTCGACCGGCAGGTGGTAGAGCAGCGCCAGGATGTCCTTGTCCTCCTTGACGACCCGCAACACGTCGCTGCCGGCTCGCATCGCCGTGGCGAGCCGCACCAGTCGCGCCGCGACCACCTCGCCCTCGGCAGTTTCGGCCACCTTGCCGAGCGTTGTGAGGATGCGGAGCACCAGCGCCAGCTTCTCGGTGAGTCCGACCGCGGCAGCCGCCGCCTTGATCTCTCCGAAGCCGACGAACCAGGATCCGACCTCGACCACGACGGCCCACTTGATCTTGGCAATGACCCTCTCCCCGATGTGCAGCAGGGCCGCGCCCTGAAGTCCATGGACCAGTTGGGGGCCGATGTGCTTGACCACCTCGGCGCATTCCGCCTGCGCGGGCCGGTAGCCGAGACCTGCCAGCTCGAACATCAGCAGCAGCCGTACGAGCTGCCCGAGCCCTTCGATCATCTGGGCCGGCCTGCTCACCATCAGCGCCAGGCCCTCGATCATCCCGAGGAGCATGTCCACGACCGCCACCGCTGCCGATTCGATCTGCAGCAGCACCGACATGCCCAGCCGTAGCGTGCCGCCCTCCAGCACGCTGCGCCGGAGCGACTCGCGTACCTCCGGCGGGGTCTGGAACGCCTCGTCGAACAGCGTCGACAGCTCGCCCACGGTGAACCGGCGGTGGTTCCCGAAGCGCTCGCCAACCGTCGTGAGCAGGCTCCACAGGGTGTCTCCGACGTCCCGGAAGAGCTGTTCGTCGATCTTGTGTTGGGCCAGCACGGCTCGTACGGCGTCCAGTTCTGCGATGCTTTCCAGCGACCGCATGATCTCGACGATCGCGAGTTCGTGCTTCTCCCATGTCCAGGCCTGCACCAGGACCTCCAGGTAGCGGGCCTTCGTCTGCCAGTCGACCAGGGAGAAGGCGACCACGCCGAGGAGCGCCAGGCGGTCGGCCGCTTCCTGGAGGCGGTCGTCTGCACCCTCCAGTACTTGCTCGACGAGTTCGTCCAGGTCGCCGAAGACCAGCTCCCGAGCTTTGGCCGGCGCGAGCTTCGGTCCTCCCGTGCGCAGTCGCTCGGCCAGCCGGGTGCCGGCAGCCGGATCGGGGGTCAGGAAGTTCCCCTCCTTGGAGACCACTGTGTGAACGACGTAACGTCGGCCGGCATCGTCGATCACGCTTCTGAGAACCTCTCCGCCGCCGACGGTGACCATCTGCAGGTCGCCGCCCTTGAGCGGCCACCCCTCGGCAATGCGCTTCAGCTCCCTGTCCGAGACCGTGGGTGTGGTGGCGAGCGCCCAGAGTCGACTGTCCGGCTCCCCCACCGGACCCTCCAGAATGACGAACGACTGGGTGCCGAAGATGCCCGCGCCAAGTTGGACCGCCCTGATCATGCTGGAGGCCCTGACATGGCGGTCGGCTCCTCCGACGGTCACCACCCGGCCGCCGAGAAGGTGCATCACTACGTGCCCCTCAAACACGCTGGGACCTGCGGCCACTTCGTCCTTTGCCGACTCACGAGTCTCCGGCTCGGCTGCTGGTGGCTTGCCCGGCTCTTCGGACCGGTCCGGTCGGGCCAAGGTCGCGGGCTCGAGTGCGGGCGGCGCTGCGCCGGACTGCTCCGGCTCGGCGGGCGCGGGCCCGGTGGGCGCGGGCCCGGTGGGCGCGGGCCCGGTGGGCGCGGCGGCAGACGGGGCCGACGCCGTGGGCACCGCGGCGGCCTCCGGCAGACGAACGGGTTCCGGGCCGTGCCCGGTCGAGGTCCTCGGCAGGTCCTCAGCGTCCACGACATCGCCCGGCAGCGCCATGGCGAGCCGCAGGCTGCCGTAGTGTCCGTCCGTGACCTCAGCGTTCGAGGGGGCAATCAATTCCGCGGTGCCTGCAGTGTCATCGACGCTGTCGGCGTCACCGACGTCACCGACGGTCGTGGAGTCCTCGATGCCCGTGGCGACCGTCCGAACCGGCTCGGCCAGAACCAATGCTCCGGGCGACGAAGCCGGGGTGGGCAGCCCCTCGGAGGGCTGCAGAGCGGCGACGGCGCAGGCGACGGCGTCGAGCAGTACCCGTTCCAGCGCGTGCCGACGGTCCTCACCGGGGTCGCCGTCGAAGTGCACGGACTCAGGCAGGTGCGGCCGGACGCTGAACTGCGCGTCGCCCTGTCCCGCGGCTGCGGCGTGCAGTTGGTGTCGCGCCGCGTCCATGCGGGCGGTGAGTGCCGTGCCGACGGCTCGCCCGAGTTCCTCGAGCTGTGGTTCCGCCAGTTCTCCGATCCTTACCGTGATCGGGAAGTAGCACACTCTGCGCGGCATCACTGCTCCTCGGATTCCGGCCACCGCTCAGCCCAGCGCGCGGTAGAGCGCGTTCCAGACGTCCTGGACGATGTCGTCCTTCATCTCCTGCGTGCTGTCCCCGACCAGGACCACCTCGACCGGGAAGTAGTAGTCGACCTGGGACTCCGCCATCAGGGTGTCGGGGTCCTGAGGAGATGGGACGTGTTCCTCGTCGGGGATCGACATGACGGCCTCCGCGCGCCCTGCTAGGCGTTACGACTGGCAGTGGTCTGCAGGCAGATGCAGTTGAAGGTGGTGGTGGGGGCGCCGTCGACCACTACGGTGCTGGCGGCCGAGGTGATGTAGCAGTCAGTGAAGGCGATGGACTGGAACGACCAGTCGTCGCCGGTCTGCTGCTGGACACTGATGGCGAACTTGGAGTGATTCAGCGCCATGTCAGTAAGGGTCGCGACCGGTGGCCCGATCGCCTTGACGGCCATCGTGAACGTGAAGGCCTTGGGCTGGACCACGTAGGCGACGTTGTCCGCTTCCAGCGAGTGCAGCGGCTGGACTGGGACGTTGAAGGTGGGGTTGAACGAGTCGATGGGCGTGACCGGCTCTCCGTCCCGCGTCACTGCCAGTCGGGTGTCCCACTTGGCTCCGGGCATGATCTGTCAGCTCCCTTGTTCACCCGGTGAAGACGAGGCCGATGGTGAGCCGGTGAATGGCGCCCGCGTAGACCACGACCACGCTCATGGGCACGACCCGGCTGCTGCGGGCTTCCTTGATCTGTTGGCGCTCCGCGGGAGTCAACGTCGACTCGTCCCTGTCGAACAGCGTGAGCAGTGGAATCACCACACTGAAGTCCTCGATGACCTCCTGGAGCACCAAGGGCGACAGGACCGATTCGACCAGCGTCTGGACGGAGCGCAGCCCGACGCGGCTGACCCGCAGGTTCCCGATCCCCTGGATCAGGGATGCCTTGATCCGGAAGTTGACGTCGTCCAGCGTGCGGACCGTGTCGACGTAGGCCTTGTTGCCACTGCTGTCCGCGGTGAGGCCCTCACCCAGGTACAGCGCGCCGCCTGGGATCAGCACCGGCCTGGTTATCCAGTTGATCCGGCCGTCCACGAACTTGTCGATGTCCGACTCGGAGAATGTGTCGGGCATCGAGATGCTGATCGGTTTCAGCAGCATCGAGATGTGCGGCCGTTGCCCGGCGATGACCCCGGCGGCAGCTGCAGCCACATCGTCGTCGGACTTGTGGGCCACCAGGAACATCCGCTCGTTCTTCACGGGTTGTTGGTTCAGCCGGACCGCCTGCTCCGCGGTGAGTGCGCGGTCGAGCATCGCCACTCCGATGCGTTCTTTGCCGTCTCCCTGGGGCCCGGCCACGTGCTTCGCCAGTTCTTCCACCGCCGGCCTGTTGCCGTCGTTGAGCGGGGTGTTGGCCAGTGTCACGATCTGGACATCCAGCTTCGCCACCTCATCCCGGAACGCCTCCGCCCATTGCGGTGTGTCGAAGTCCACTTGGACGCCCCACACTTTGGTCGGTGGCGGCGACTGCCGGAACGCGATGCCGATGGCTCGTTCCAGCTCGGTACCTCGCTGGCGTACCGATGCCTGAGCCTCGTGGTCCCTCTTCAACACCTGGTCCAAGGTCAGTTCGGACGCGTTGGGGGGTGCCGCCGCAGCGGCAACCTTCGTGACCGTGCGCTCCTCCTCGTCCGCCTCCGCCCCGATGCGCAACACCGTGCCCGGGGGCACGCTCGACACCGCGAGCGGGACGACAATCGTGTTCTTGCCAACTTCGGCCTTCACCGCCAGCTTGGTGGTGCCGCCCGGATATGCCTTCGCCGCCTCGTCGGGCGACGAAAAGTCCTTGGCGGGCGACTTGTCGGTACCGATGCCGCCCTTGCCTACGACGGCGATGTCGCCGAAGGCCCTCGTGGCAGGAGCGAACAGATCGCTCCTGGGTTCGACGGTGATGTACTTGACCGGCATCGACCGCTCCTCACGTGAGATGTGTCTTTCTGTGCACGCTGTCCGCCTCACTGGGTGCTCAGGTCTTCGAATGCGGCCACGAAGCCCTCGGCCGCCAGCACGTCGGACACCTGCTCCTCGGTCACCGATGCCGGGTCCGGCGTCTGGGGCGGTGCGGGGAACACCGCGAGCCAGGCACTGGCGGCGAGCAGTTCGCCCCCGTCGTACGCGTCGGGCCGCGCGCTCACCTGATCCAGCGCGTGTCTGCTGCTGACCAACCTGCGCAGTGCGGCCGCAAGATCGAAGTCTGCGAAGAACAGCACCGAGACCCGAAGCCGGAAGCGGCGAGCCGGCGCGGCCGGATCGAACGGCGCCGGCTCGGCGTAGCGCAACTCGTACAGGCGTGCCGAGTTGGCTTGGAGCTCTCCAAAGTCGGCAGCGCCGGTCAGACGAAGAAGTTCGTCGAGTCCCGTCCGGCCGAACTTTGCCACGAAGTCGTCCTCGGTGAGCCGGGCGACCGCCTCGGAGCCGATCGCTTCGAGCGCGCCGGATGTCGGCGCCACCTGCGTCGGCACGAACATGTCCAGGGCCAGGTCGATCCAGTGCGCAGGCGTCGTCGAAGGGATCTCGAAATCGGTCCGGGCCCGTTCGGCTGCGGGCAGAACCTTCTCCCAACTGCCCCGGACGGTGAGCGGCACCGTGATGGGGACCTGGAAATGACGCCCCGTCACCAAGGGCGCCCCCGTTGACCGGACCTCCAGAACCCCCGGTTCGTAGACTGCGGCCAACAGGGTCCTGACCCGAGTCATGCCGGCATCCTCGAGGGGGACCAGAAGCTCGTCGACTTTGACCGGATCCTGATACCGGATCATGAGCCGGTCGGCGAATCCATTCATGTCTTGCTTCCGACGTGTCAAGCAGACTGCATGGCGAGCGGAGAACTGTTGAGACGATCCCCGGCCGATCGGCCGACGCGGAGTCGTCGAGTGCGGCGTCGCCGGCAGCTCTCCCGGACGCTGTGGTCAGAGATGCTGCTGACATATGACTGCCGCCTCTTGAAGCGTAGGCCGTGGGAATGGCGGTCGCATCTCGGCTTCGGCTGAAGTCGCATCAGGACTTCGCCGTTCAAGGCCCCTCCGTCTCGCTTTCGGTCTCACGTTCAACCACACCCTTCGCGCACCCCATCACTGTGCGCAACATTTCGACTACGAATTGTGGGAGGGTTGCCGCCGAAGACGGGTGCCGGACTTCATCCCCTCGCCCTCTGAGATGACGGACCGGCTCGGTTCACGGCCACTACCGAAGCCACTGTGATCGCAGAGGCCGACGCAGCCGGGCCCGGGGCCCTGACCACTCGTCAGGGACACTCGCGGGTCATCTCAACGCGGGTCAGCGACAAGGCCAGGCCGGGCGGTCGGCACCCGGACTGCGACTCGACCGTGGTGTGGATAGCCTGAAAACAGGACAGATGCCGAGCATCGCTGGGCAGCTGACACGCCCCGGATGAGATCCACCAATTGGGGCACCGTACTTCGGAGGTTGCCGGCGAGGAACCGATGCGTTCGAACCGACTCGGTCGCCGCGGCATCCGGGAAGCAATGCGGGAGGATCGCGATGGGCTTGTTGCCGATCGAGATAAAGGTGAACGTCGAGGGCGACGTGGCAGCGGCGCTGTCGGCCCTCGGCACATCGGGTCGTCCGATGACCGTGCGTCGCATCTGGTTCGCGGAGGACCGGGACGGCATCGCCGCGGGGCGGGTGCCCCTACTGGACGGCGGCGTGATCCTGCGTTTCAGGACTGGTGGCGGTCAGGACGACCTGACCGCCAAGTTGCGGCCATGCAGCCGGGAGCAGCTCGTCGGCAGGTTCTCTGATCCGTTCGAGGCGGAGCCGTTCACGTACAAGATCGAGGAGGACTGGTCATCGAGTGGACATGTGCTGGCCGCCTCTCTGGTGCATGATCACACGCCCGGAGCGCTGTCCAGCGCGACGGCACCCGGTGGCGATCCCGCAGCGGCGATCGACGCCGTGCAGGACCAGTTCCTGCGCGCCTGCACTCCGTCAGTCCGGCTCGATGGGCTGGTCGCGCTGGGCCCGGTTCGCTCGACGAAGTTCGACGACGTTCCGCTCGATGACCTGGACGTGGACCTGGAGGCATGGTCAGTGGCCGGTCTGGGTTTCTTGGAGGCGTCGATACGGGTGAAGCCCAAAGACGGCGACAACGCCGAGGAACTCGCGGTGCGGGCCGAGCGCAAGCAGCGAAAGCTGAATGACGCGGTGCGGGAGCGCGGGGTGACGCTTTCCGAGAACCCCGATAACAAGACCCGCCGCATCCTCACCGCACTGGCGCAGGTCCACGCGTAGAGGCCCATAGCAAAGCACGCCTGGGCCTCGACCTTGCCAGGTTGCACCACGTGTTCGAACGTCTGAAACTGATAACTGCGTGCTTCTTCGGAGCACGCGCCTACCCCTCGAAGTGCACGGCACGATTCCGCGCTGTAGCGCGCCCGCACGCCAGGCGATCAAATTGGTGTCTCTCCCTCAGCTGCGCCTGCTCGGCCCGTTCCGACTGGAATTCGGGTCCGAGGCCGTCGAGTTGTGCCGCAACGGCCAGAGGTTGATGGCGTTCGTGGGGCTCCGAGGCCGGGTGTCGCGCACTGTCCTGGCCGGAACGCTGTGGCCGGAGGTATCCGAGGAGCACGCTCGAGGCAGCCTGCGCACCACCCTTTGGAAACTGCCTCGCAGCGACCCGCCGCTGATGCGCTGCTGCGGCGACTATCTCCTGCCCGCAGCGGACCTGTATGTGGACGTGCACGCCCTCGCCGAAACGGCACTCGACCTCATACAGGAGTGCGAGCGTCCGCTCAACGGCGGTCCGACGCTAGCCATGCTGTCCGGCGAGGACCTGCTGCCGGGCTGGGACGAGGACTGGGTGCTTCTGGAACGTGAGCGCCTGCGTCAGTTGCGCCTGCACGCGCTCGACGCGCTCGCCGAGTCCTTGACCCGGCAGGGGAAGCCCGCGCTGGCGCTGGAGGCCGCATGGGCAAGCGTCCGCAGCGAGCCCCTCCGCGAAAGCGCCCATCGCGCGGTCGTCTCGGCTCATCTCGCCGAGGACAATCTCGCTGAAGCTCTGCGTCACTACCACGCGTTCCGGTGCCTGTTGCACGACGAGTTGGGCGTCGAGCCCTCCCCCGCGTTCGCCCGCATGCTCCCGCCCCGACGGGTGGGGATGACGCCAGGATGACGCGGGACTGACGGCGGTTCCGTAGCGTCGAATTGACCATCTTCGGCGCGGACGGAAGGACGACGGGTATGACCGCCACAGCGCCATCGAAGAGGTCGTGTGCCTACGCCCCGGCGACCGATTCACTAAGCGCCACAGCCTGGCACACGGAGGTCGGACTGCCGGTACGCGACCCGCGAATCATGAGGCAGCGGCGAATGACCGCGCGCTGGCGCGGGGGCCAGCTCCAGGGCGGCACTGGGCGACCGTGGCAAAGCCCTGACGCGGTCCCCCTGGTGCACACCTTCCGTGGCGAGCCGGCCCGCTCCGGTCGCGATGACGCCTTGCTATTCGACACTTCCCCCGATGCGCTGTCAGCCACCTGCGACTCCGAGATCACCGATCGGGGGCAACGCGACCCAGCCCTCACCGGCCAATGCCCGCCCCCGGTGTCCGGACCAACGAGTCGACGCGCCCGGCACCGCCGCTCTGCATCTCGGCGACAAAGCACGGCGGCTTTCCGTAACCCCGCAGGGCATGACGAGAGAAGGCGAATTGTCATGGTGGCCCTGTCCAACGTCCAGTTCGGTAAACGCAACGAGGACGTACGCACCGTACAGAAAGCACTCATAGCCCGCGGCCGCAAGATCCCCGACGGCCCCACCGGCCTCTTCGGCGCCCAGACCAAAGCCGCCTACCGCGCCGAACAACTCGCCCAGGGCTTCAAAGGAACCGACGCCGACGGCAACCCCGGCTGCACCTCCCTCACCACCCTCGGCCACCACGCCCACTTCAAAGTCAACTGCACAGGCGTCCCGGCCACCGCGAACGGCAATCTGCCCCTCGCCAAGGTGACCTACCTCGATCCCAACGACGACTCCGGCGAGCCGGCCATGCGGCGCTACGCCAAGAAGGCGTGTGCACTGACGGGAATGGACCCACGGTTCGGAGTGCCCGCTCTGGCCACCATCGCCAAGCGCGAGTCCGCGTCGAATCATCCGAAGTTCCGGGTGAACCGAACGGATGCGAACGCGCACGGCCCCATCATGTCCGACGGCCATCCGCGGAACTGTTCCAGAGGCGCCACGCAGTGCATTCCCCCCACGTTCGCCACCCATCATCAAGCGGATACGGCGACCACGCCCTACGACGTGGTCGCGGACATGTGCGCCACGGTCAACTATGTGCGCGCCCGCTACCACGTGAACAAGTCCGGATCGAACTTCGCCGCCCGCGTCCAGCAGGCCGATCCGCACCGGCCTCCCCACTGGTACTAGGAGCCGTCATGGTGGCCCTGTCCAACGTCCAGTTCGGTAAACGCAACGAGGACGTACGCACCGTACAGAAAGCACTCATAGCCCGCGGCCGCAAGATCCCCGACGGCCCCACCGGCCTCTTCGGCGCCCAGACCAAAGCCGCCTACCGCGCCGAACAACTCGCCCAGGGCTTCAAAGGAACCGACGCCGACGGCAACCCCGGCTGCACCTCCCTCACCACCCTCGGCCACCACGCCCACTTCAAAGTCAACTGCAAGGGCGCACCCGCTGCTTCCCATCCCAGAAAGCGGGTCCCGTCGCCTGTGCCCGGGCACAAAGTGACCTTCGGCTTCTACGCGCGCGGTCCGTATGCCTGGAAACCGGAGCCGGACGGGATCGGCCGCCACACAGGCCAGGACTTCGCCGCCAAGCCCGGCACACCTGTGGTCGCCGTGCGCAACGGCACCATCGCATGGTCGAACAAGGCCGGCGGAGCGTACGGGCAATGGATCGGGCTGCGCGCGGACAACGGCCACATGTACACCTACTGCCATCTCTCACAACGTCAGGTGAGGACCGGTCAGAAGGTCAGCGCCGGAAAGCAGCTCGGGCTGGTCGGCAGCACGGGCAACTCCACAGGACCGCATCTGCACTTCGAGATGTCGAAGAGCTCAACCTGGTCCTACGGCAATGTCGCCAAGCCCAATTGGTGAAGGGAGATCGGTGATGACTCAGCACAATCCGCATTCGGTACCGACCGAGCCCGGCGTGTTCGTGCCGATCGGTGTCGAAGGCTGGCAGGACGGCTACGACAAGGCCATAAGCTCACCGCCGAATGTGCCCAGGACTCCGCTCGTGCGTGACCCCGAATACGCGGATGCCTGGAAAGAGGGCGCTCTGGCCGGCAATGCC
Organism: Streptomyces chartreusis; assembly: GCF_008704715.1. NCBI lineage: Bacteria > Bacillati > Actinomycetota > Actinomycetes > Kitasatosporales > Streptomycetaceae > Streptomyces > Streptomyces chartreusis. Next base: position 9,846,425 of record NZ_CP023689.1, on the reverse strand, counting down.
GACGGGCGGACCGAGGGCTGGCGCTGGGCCTACTTCGACGGCATGGTGCGCCCCGAGCCCAAGGGCGAGACCGACGGCCGGTACGGACCGCGGGACAGCGGCGAACCGGAGGGCGCGCCCTTCTCCCTGCCTCAAGCCTGGCCGTGCGTCGGCGAGGGGCCGCTACTGGTGATGCTGGAGCAGTTCGCTCCTGGCGAGAGAGGCGGCGACGGTCTCACCGGTCGGCTGCTCGCGAAGGCCTGCGCGGACAAAGGCGTCCGGCAGCTGTACCTGCCGGTCAGCCTGTCCCCCTCGCCGCCCCCGGAGGAGCCGACGGGCGACCCGCTGCGCGACAGGGGTTACTGGCACGGAACAGTGGCCGAGACCCTGGAGGACGTCGCTCGCCAGGCGGTGGCGCAGGTGACGGTCCCCGCCCCCGACAACACGGGCCTCGTACGGTACGCGCCCGCGGCTGAACACAATTTCATTGACCTGTTGCCGGTGGGCGGACGGCTGCCGCCGGAGCGCGTGGGCTGAGGCGTAGGAATTCGTCCGTGTGTGTCCCGGCAAGCCGAATGTCATCGGACGCGTCGGGCTGTCTGCGGAAAACACGTGCCTCGGACACCACCGCCACCATCACCAGACGCCTGGAGGCGAATCATGGCCACGGCGGAACTCGCATCCGAACGACAATCAGACTACCTGTCACAACTGACGATGGCCGCAGCCCGCTATGCGAACCGCACCGAACGGCGTGAGGGGAATCAGTCCGTTCTGGAATCGCGTGGCGTGTTGTATGCGGACACCCCCGAGCGGGTCGAGAAGCGGCTGGCACGTCTCGGGGCGGACTGGGCCATGGCGCGGGCGATCGAGCGGACGCAGACGGAACCGGCCAGCAGTGCGGGAAGCACTCTGGGGCTGCCCCCGGAGGGTTTCACCAGTGACGCGCTGGGGCTGGAGCGCCTGATCGGGCGCAACAACCTCACCCCGGTCGCATTCCTCGAAGAGGGTGTCCAGGTCTCGCGTTCGGTCGGCCGGATCACCATCAGCGGACCCGGGGGTGGGCATGGAACCGGATTCATGGTCTCGCCCTCCCTGTTGCTCACCAACAATCACGTACTGCGTGACAAGGAAGACGCGACTCGCAGCAAGGTCGCCTTCGCGTTCCAGGACAGCGTCGACGGCAGCCCACTCGTTCCGGCGGTATTCGAGCTGGAGCCACTTCGGTTCTTCGTCACCGACCGGGCGCTCGACTACAGCCTCGTCGCCGTGGCTCCGCGTGGCGCACAGGGAGAGGCGCTGTCGTCGTTCGGCCGGTTGGTACTCAGCGAAGCCCAGGGGAAGATCCTTATCGGGGAGTTCGTCAACATCATTCAGCACCCCAGGGGCGAGCCCAAGCAGATCGCTCTGCGCGAGAACCAGATAGTCGACGTTCTGGAGCGGTTCTTGCACTACGAGTGCGACACCCGTGAGGGTTCTTCGGGCTCTCCCGTCTTCAACGACCAATGGGAAGTCGTCGCCCTGCACCACTCCGCCGTCCCGAAGACCGACGCCGAGGGCCGGCCCCTCAGTGTCGACGGAGCGGTGTGGCAGCCCGAGATGGGCGAGCAGCAACTGGCCTGGCGGGCCAACGAAGGGGTGCGGATCAGCCGTGTGCTGGGGGCACTGCACGAGATACCCCTGAGCGGAGAGGCGGCACGGCTGCGTGACGAGGTGTTCACCGCCGGACTCACCCCGCCTCCCGTGCCGAGCGCCACACAGATGGCCCCCTTCAACGGCAAGTCCCCCGTGCCGGCCACCAACGGCTCCCAAGCGCGAGCGGCCCAGGAGACCGCCAACGCAACGCAGTTCCTGCTGCCCCTGCGGATCAGCATCGGATTCGATGCCCCGTCGTTCCAGTCGCCCGCCGTCCTGGCCCCGCAGCCCGCTCCTGCATCGGTTCCACAGGCCACGCCGCAGCCGCCGGTGAGGTCTCCGGACGTTGTGTCAGCGGTCGAGAAAGAGGTCGACGCGGCTCTGACCAACCATCGGGTCGCACGGGAACGGCCGTACTACGACCGCGTCGCGGACGCAGCCGCGCGGGAGGCGTACTACGCGAACATCCGCACCGAAACCGGCGACGCGCTGCGCCGCGCTCTGACAGAACTACTGGCGGACAGCCACGAGCCCCAACCGAGGTACAAGCCGATGAGGCTGGTCTATCCGTGGGTCGACCTGCACAAGGACGGACGCCTGCGCAGCATCTACTCGGGCAAGGACTTCTCCGCTGAGGAGCTCATACGGGCCGACGCGGCCGTGGCCCAGGCCCGCCTGACTCGCGTACAGGAACTCCTGCTGCTGGAGAGCACGGCGGGACCGGCCGAGTTTGAACAGGAGTTCGATGCACTGGAGGCATCGATGCCGTTCAACTGTGAACACGTGGTGCCGCAGTCGTGGTTCGACAAGCAGGAACCGATGCGAGGCGACCTGCATCATCTGTTCGCCTGCGAGGTCGGCTGCAACAGCTTCCGCGGCAACTTCCCGTACTTCGACTTCCCCAACTTCGAGGAAGCGGAACGGGAGGCGTGCGGGATGCGCGAGAGCGTGGGATTCGAGCCGGAGGAGGGCAAGGGCGTGGTCGCCCGCGCCACCCTGTACTTCCTGCTCCGCTATCCCGGGCAGGTCGGCGACGTTGCGCGCGAGTTCCCCGAGGACCGGCTGCCCGTCCTGCTGCGCTGGCACGAGAGCGAGGCGGTCACCGAGTACGAACTGCACCGCAACGCGGCCATCGCGGAGATCCAGGGCAATCGGAACCCGCTGATAGACCATCCCGAGTGGGCCCGTGAGATCGACTTCTCCGGCGTCTGGCCCTGATCCGTTCGGCGGGCATCGGCTCATGCTTCACAGCAGCAGACCGCTGCGGGCATCGCACAGCGCTCCTCGCCGGACCTGTCGCTTCGCCCGCGGTGCACGTCCGTGGTGCGATGGAACTGGGGGCGGGAGGGAGGAGCGATCATGCCCTCAGCGAAGCGAACGAGTTTCGCCGCCTCGGTGTCGGTCCGCCCGCTGGCCGAGCCGGACCTGGATCGGGCCGACGAGATCTTCAGGGTCGCCTTCGGGACCTTCCTCGGGGTCCCTGAGCCGGAGACGTTCTTCGGGACCGCCGACTATGTCCGTACCCGCTGGGCGGCAGATCCACAGGCGGCCTTCGCAGCCACCGTCGAGGGCGAGGTCGTCGGATCGAATTTCGCCGCCGACTGGGGCAGCGTCGGGTACTTCGGCCCGCTGACCGTACGTCCGGATCTGTGGGACCAGGGCATCGGCAGGCGCCTCATGGAACCGGTCATGGCCTGCCTCGACACCTGGGAGAACCGCCACCTCGGCCTGTTCACCTTCGCGCACAGCCCCAAGCACCTCGAGCTCTATCGCCGGTACGGTTTCTGGCCCCGGTTCCTCACAGCCATCATGAAAAAACAGGTCGCCGTCCGTGCCGCAGTCCCCGGCCGAGCGCTGTACGGCGAGCTGACCGCTGCCGAGCGTCCCGAGGCACTGAACCTCAGTCGCGCACTGACGGGAGCTGTGTACGAGGGCCTGAGTTTGGACCGCGAGATCGTGGCCGCACAGGCGCAGGGGCTCGGTGACGCCATCCTCCTCGAGGGCGCCGATTCCGACCTCGACGGTCTGGCTGTCTGCCACTGCGGAGCGGGGTCGGAAGCCGGTGAGGACGTGTGCTTCGTCAAATTCGGCGCCGTGCGCCCTGGCCCGGACTCCGCGGACCGGTTCGAACGACTGCTGACTGCGTGCGAGCATCTGGCCGTCGAGAAGGGCCTGGGGCAACTGGACGCCGGAGTGAACCTGGCCCGCCAGGATGCCTACCGGCGCATGGTCGACCGGGGTTTCCGTACCTGGCTGCAAGGCGTAACCATGCACAAGCCCAACGAACCCGGCTACAGCCACTCGGACGCCTACGTGATCGATGACTGGCGCTGAATCATCGCCACACTCTGCTGACCTGCGGTCACCGCCCTATTCCTCTGCAAGCTGCGTCCCGCTTCCCCATGCACGAGGATGGAGGGAGTGACTGGGGCCGGCCGGTTTTACAGCCTCCGCCCCCTGGGCGCACAGCGGCGGAGGGAGGTTCGCCGTGGACCCACCCGCCGCCTCCGACCCGGAGGGGAATGGGCGACGTGAGCAGAGCGGCCCGCTGGACGATGCCGAACGAGCGGAGTACGAGCGACTCCGGCGCACTCTCGGCCGGCGACACAGGCGCTTGCGGCTCTGTGCAGCATCCTTGCTTCTTACGCTGGCCGTTCTGCTCGCGCCTGTCAGCGTCATAGCCACATGGGTAAATTCCGAGGTCACCGACGTTGATCGGTATGTGCAGACCGTGTCGCCCCTCGCCAGGGACCCCGCCATCCAAAAGCTGGTCGTTGATCGTGTCACTGACGAAGTGGCTGAGAACATCGACGCTCGCAAGATCACCGACGCGGTCGCCGACACCTTGGCCGACCATGACGCACCCCGCTTCCTTGTCGACGCGGCCAGATCGCTCGATGAACAGCTGAAGGGCGGACTGACGACCGCCGTACGCTTCGTGGTCGAGAAGGTGGTGAAAAGCGAGGCCTTTGCTGACGCATGGGACAGCATCCACCGCGGTGCACACACCGTCGCGACGAATGCCCTCACGGGTGACGGAAGCGGGGCGCTTGCGGTGAAGGGCGACACCGTCACGCTGAACGCCGGCATTGTGGCTGAAGAATTGCAGAAGCAGCTGATCGGCGTGACGCTTGTCAAGGCAGAGGACATTCCCGGGGCCGACAAGTCGATCGTTCTGGTTCGGAACGAAAATCTCAGTGAGGCCCGGCAGGGGGCCCGCTGGCTCGCCGCTGTCGCCCCGTGGCTGCCCCTGACGGTTGTCGTGCTCGGCGGGCTGGGCATTTGGGCGGCCCCCTCACACCGGGTGGCACTGATGGCCGCCGGCATCGGCACGGGCGTCCTGATGTGCGGGCTTCTCGTCGGACTGGCCATCATGCGCCAGATCTGTCTGGATGCGGTGACTCAGACAACCCTGTCGCAGGATGCCGCAGCAGCCGCCTACGACACCTTGGTGAGGTTCCTCCGGCAGGTCACCCTCACGGTGCTCGTCACGGCTCTCATCACTGTGATCGCGGGGTATCTGTACGGACCGGGCCGCGGTGCGGCCGCTGTGCGCAAGGGCGCAGCCCGAAGTACCGAAGCGGCCGGGCATGCGCTCACCCGGACCGGGCTGACGACAGGGGCTGTCGGGCGGTGGCTTCGCAGGAACCAGCCCCGCACCACAGGCGCCGTCATCGGCGCCGGCGGCCTCACTCTCATCCTGTGGAACTACCCCACACCTGCCGCAGTCGCTCTACTGCTCCTGCTCGTCGTGGTGGTCCTGGTGATCCTGGGCGTGCTTGCGACTGCGGACGAACCGGCGCGACGTTGAAGAGGCTTCGTGTGCATTGAGGTCGAGTAGCGACCTATGCCTGCGCCGTCAGTCGCTCACCTGTACCGAGTACGACACCGTGCTCCATCCAGCGTTAGAGTGCCGTCGCTCCCCCACGCCCAGCCGAAGGCCATAGGAAGGCAGCGCATTCCGTGACTCACCCCCACAAGTCCACCGGATCCGTCGGCGAGCGCCGCCTGCAGCATCTCCTCGGCACCGCCGACCAGGCCGCCACTTTCTACGACCGCCAGGTACAGGACCGTCTGACCCCGCAGATGACTGAGTTCATAGGGCGGCAGACCATGGCGTTCCTGTCGACGGCGGACGCCGGCGGAGCCTGTGACGTCACGTTCCGTGCCGGTCCTCCGGGATTCGTCACCGTGCTGGACGGCAGCACGCTCACCTACCCCGAGTACCGAGGGAACGGGGTCCTCGCCAGTGCGGGGAACATCACCGAGAACCCGCACATCGGCCTGCTGTTCGTCGACTTCTCCGGTGACCACATAGGCCTGCATGTCAATGGCGCGGCTCGGCTGCACCGGGACGAGGATCAGCGGCGGGCCTTTCCCAGTCTTCCCGTGGATTCCGCTCCGGGGCGCAGGCCGGAGTTCTGGGTGCACATCACGGTGGAGGAGGCGTATGTGCACTGCTCCAAGCACATCCCCCATCTCGAGCCGGCGCCGCGTCCGCGCCCGGGCGCGCAACGGCCGAAGGACGCCGACTATTTCGCACCTCGCGCCGAGCACCAGTCCCTGTCGTACGAGGGCGAGGAGTCTGCGGGAACCCACACCGGATCGCTGCCCGGCAGGGCTTGAGCACTGCCTGCCGCCGTGGCCTCCGCGCAGTTGATCGCGCGGAGGCCACAGCGCAGGCGTCGCCGGCCTCGGGGGTCATGACCGTCACGTGTCGACGAGCCCTCCGGGGTGCGGTGTCAGGGCGCCATCTCGTACGCCCCGGACAGAGCCTCGACCCGCTCCCAGACACGCCCCGAACGTGCTTCGTCCACGACGGGACGCCGGACCGCGCCGAGCGCCCAGTTCTGCTGAGCCTCGGTGGCGGAGTCCTTGCCGTGCAGTTCGATGGCGTAGGCGGAGAAGTCGCGGACGAGGACGGAGAAGAGTTCGTCGAGGACGTCCTCGTCGAGGCCGGTCAGGCGGGCCTGCTCCAGGATCAGCTGCCCGTGCACCACCAGGGCGAAGAGCTGGCCGACGGCGAGGAGGAGGTCGAGGTCGCGGCTCTGCTTCTCGTCGGGGGCCGCGGTGGTGACGAACTCGCACAGGGCGTCCGCCTGTTCGCGGAAGCGGGCGACGTTCGGTACGGCCGCGTATGCGTCGTAGGCCGGGCGCCAGTCGTGGAAGCGTACGGAGCCCAGGCCGCGGGCGGGACCCTGCTCGAAGAGGAAGGTGTCATCGGCCGCGTCGAGGCGGGTCGGTACGGGCGCGAACTCGGCCGGGTTGAGGAGGTGGTTGCGCATGAACTTGAGGATCAGCGCGAGGTTGACGTGGACCGTGCCCTCGAGCTTGGGCAGTCCCCGGATCTCGACGGCGGCCTGGGCGAAGTAGGTGTCCTTCTCGAAGCCCTTGGCGGCGATCACGTCCCACATGAGGTCGATGACCTTCTCGCCCTCCGTGGTCACCTTCATCTTCGTCATCGGGTTGAAGAGCAGGTAGCGGCGGTCGTCCGGCGAGGCGGAGCGGAAGTAGTCGACTGCTCGGTCGCTGAACAGCTTCATGCCGACGAGGCGGACGTACGCGTCGGCGAGCTCGCGGCGCACGTGCGGGAAGGCGGTGACGGGACGGCCGTACAGGATGCGGTTGTTCGCGTGGGTGACCGCCTCGTACATCGCGTGCTCGCAGATGCCGATCGAGGCGGTGCAGAGGTTGAACTTGCCGACGTTGACGGTGTTGAGGGCGGCGTCGAACGCGGCGCGGCCCGTGTGCAGGACGTCGTCCGGGCCGACCGGGTAGTCCTCGAGGCGGAACTCGCTGACGTACTTGGAGGAGTCGACGACGTTCTTCACCAGGTGGTACGCCGAGTGGCGGCTGTCGGCGGCGAAGAAGACGTAGCCGTCGGGGCCATCGATGTCGGTGCGTCGGCCGAAGACCGAGACGAGCCCGGCGGCGTTGCCGTTGCCGATGTAGTACTTGGAACCCGTCGCGCTGAAGCCGCCGTTGCCGTCCGGCGTGAGCAGCATGTCGGTGGAGTAGATGTCGGCGCCGTGGGTCTTCTCGGAGAGGCCGAAGGCGAAGACCTCACCCTGCGCGAGGAGTTCCGCGGCGCGGGTGCGGGCTGCGGTGTTGTCGCTCTGCCAGACCGGTCCGAGGCCGAGGATGGTGACCTGCCATGCGTACCAGTAGTCGAGACCGTAGAAGCCGAAGATCTCGTTGAGGGCGGCGATCCGGGCCGTGTCCCAGCGCTGGTCCTCGTGGCCGGCGGCGGATGCCGGGGTGAGGAAGGTGGCGAACAGGCCCTCCTTGGCGGCGACGGCGAGGAAGTCCGCAAGCCAGGCGCGGGTGCGGTAGTCCTCGATGAGCCTGCGCTTGCCGCGGTCCTCGAACCAGTCGACGGTGGCGCGCAGCAGCCTGCGCGTCTCGGGGTCGAACTGCGCCGGGTCGTACGTGCGCGGGTTGAAGAGCAGGGAGTCGGCCATGGAGGTCGCCTTCCGTGGGTTGAGGGTGAGGGTGTGGGAAAGAAGGTCGCGGAGCTCGGGCGGCGGTGGCCCGGCGGCGTGGCGCGCGGGCGGCCGGGGCCGGCGGCTCAGGGGTGCAGGTGCGGCGTGCCGAGTCTGTGGAGGGTGGCGAGTACGTCGTCGAGCCAGGCGATCGTCATCCGCTCGTAGGCGATGCCGCCGCGCAGGACGACATGCTGGAGTTCCTGACCGGCGTCGAGCGGGGTGGGGGCCGTCGGGCCGGTGAAGTCGCGGAGCTCGCCCGCGAAGTAGTGCGCGAGGCGGTCGCTGTGCACCTGGTGGTGGCGTTCGACCTCGCGGATCAGCGCGGACGGGTCGTCGAAGGCCGCGCCGCGGATCTTCACGGCGAGCTCGTGCCGGATACTCTCGGGCTCGATCGGCTCGTGCAGCCACTGGGAGAGGGCGGCGCGGCCGGGGCCGACGACGGAGTACTCCTTCTTGTCCGGCCGGCTCTGCTGCGGCATCCCGCGGACGGCGAGCAGGCCGTCGCTCTCCATGCGCTTGAGCACGCGGTAGATCTGCTGGTGCGTGGCGGTCCAGAAGTATCCGATGGACCGGTCGAACCGCCGGGCCAGTTCATAGCCGGAGCCCGGCTTTTCCAGCAGGGAGACGAGGATCGCGTGCTCGAGCGCCATGCCTCGATCTTCTTATGCAACTCGTTGCATAGCCAAGGGGTGCCGGTCGGGTGAGACAGGGGTCACGCGGAGGGGCGGACCATTCGGTCCGCCCCCGTGTCACGACCGGTGATGCCGGCCGTCTTCCCGCTCACCCTGGAGCCGTCATCCGCCCGCGGCTTCCTCGGCCTCCCAGCGCAGCAGGTCGCCCGGCTGGCACTTGAGCACCTCGCAGAGTGCGGCGAGTGTCGCGAAGCGGACCGCCTTGGCACGGCCGTTCTTGAGTACTGCCAGGTTGGCGGGTGTGATGCCTACGCGCTCCGCGAGGTCGCCCACGGACATCTTCCGCCTGGCGAGCATCACGTCGATGTCGACGACGATCGGCATCAGATCACCTCGTCCAACTCGGCCTGCATCTGAGTCGCTTCGACGTCGCGCGCGACGGCCTGGGCGAGCAGCATCCGCAGTACGAGCACGATGAGCGCGACCCCGAGGATGGCCAGGCCGACCCCGCCCATGATGACGGTGACGCCCGGGTCGTCCCGCTGGCCGGGCGCATTGATGGCCGTGACCGCGAACCACAGCAGGGCAGCCGCCACGATCGCGCCGATCACGGCGTCCACGTACCGGAAGGCGGCATGGGAGAACACGGTTCCGTGGCGCACCATCGACACCAGCCGCCAGACGCTGACCAGGGCGACCTGGGCCGCCACCATGCCAAGGATCGTGATCACGCGCAACGGCGTCAGCGGGAGCGACCCGTCCTCCGGATCGTTTCCACTGGCCAACACCCAGACCATCGAGGCCTGTACGAACACCGTGCCGGTGAGCACCACCACGAGCACGGCACGCAGCGCACGCACTGTCAGCTTTCCCATGCCCCCTCCTTCCATCGAGTTGCGATGGGAATCTATCGAGTTTCGATAGGTTCAGCAAGTGCTGGGCTTGGGCTCGGCTGGGGGTGACCTGGGGCGGCGGGTGGTTCCAGGGGCATAGGAACCCCCTATGGCAGGTGCTGTCTTTTCGTCTTTGCTTCCTCCTCTTTTCCGCTCGTACCTTGAAATGGCTCGGCGAGGTAAACCCCTTATGCAATTGAGAGGAACAGCGGCATGACGAAAATCGAGAACGGCTCTGGAACGCGAGAACTCACGGGGAAGCGGGCCCTCGTCACGGGCGGCACTCGCGGAATCGGGGCGGCCGTCGTGCGCCAGCTCCTGGACGCCGGTGCCGAGGTGCTGACGACTGCCAGGTCGGCGACGGACTCGGTGCCGGAGGGAGCCCGCTTCGTGGCGGCCGACGTGCGGACGCGGGCCGGCGCGGAGGCGCTCGCCACGGCCGCGCACGAGATGCTCGGCGGGGTGGACGTCCTCGTCCACAACGCGGGCGGTGCGCAGCCGTACAAGGGAGCCTTCGCCATCCCCGACGACATCTGGCAGGACGCCTTGGACCTGAACTTCCTGTCGTCCGTGCGGCTGGACTCGCTGCTGGCACCGGGGATGCGGGAACGGCGTTCCGGAGCGATCGTGCATGTCTCCTCGGCGGCGGTTCCGCCCACGCCGCCTCCGTTCCTGCACTACACGGCGGCCAAGGCGGCACTGGAGAACTACAGCCGGGGACTGGCCGCGGAGCTGGCCCCCTTCGGAGTCCGGGTCAACACCGTGTCTCCCGGCAGGACCGCCACCCCCGGCGGCGAGGCGACGCGGGAGCAGTGGGCGCGTCTGAACGACGGGCCCGGCCAGGCCACCAACACCCCGCCGCTGGGACGTGAGGGGCAGCCCGACGACATCGCCCACGCGGTGCTGTTCCTCGTGTCCGACCGGACGAGCTGGCTGACCGCGAGCAATCTCGTCGTGGACGGTGGTGAATTCCCCAGGGGATGACGCGCACGGAATTCAGAAAATGTCGGCTTCGATAGAGATGAATTCCGCGACGCCGCCTCCTTCTCGGCCGTCAGGAAATCGGTGAGAGGGAGGCGGACTCGGACCAGGTCTCCTTGCGGAGAAGTTCGAGCAGGGCCGTCTCCGCCGGGCCCGCGCCGTGTCGGACCACGGCGAGGACGGGCTGGGGCACGGCCGGGGAGACCGGGCGGGCGAGGTGCTCGTGACCGTGGGGGACCGCGGAGGCCGGGACGAGGGTCACCCCCAGCCCGTGGGCGGCCCAGCGCACGGCCGTCGCCGTCTGGGACACGCGGGCGGCCGTGTGCGGGGTCAGGCCGTTTTCCCGCAGCACGTTCAGCAGTACGGCGTCGAGCGCGCTGTCACGGTCGAACCTCACCCACGACTCCCCCGCCAGCTCGCGCAGGTCGACCCGGTCCGCGGCGAGCAGCCTGTGCCCGGCGCCCAGCACCACGACGAACTCCTCGTCGCCGAGGTGGTGGGCGTCGGCGGGGCTGCGCTCGCACGCCGCCATCAGGGCGAGGTTGAGCAGGCCCCGGCGGCACAGCCGCTCCAGCTCCGCGTGGCTCAGCTCCTCGAAGACGGTGACCTCCAGCCGCGGGAAGCGGCGACGCAGCGCGCTCAACGCGCCCGGCAGCTGCCGGGCGGCAAAGCCCATCTGAACCGCGACAACCAGGTCGCCCACCAGCTCATCGGCACCCGCCCGCGCTGTCGCCCTCGCGCGCCGCGCCGCGCTCACCGCGATCTCCGCCTCCCGCAAGAAGGCTCGGCCGACCACCGTGGGCACCAGCCCGGTCGGCGTGCGGTCGAACAGCTGCACGCCGAGCTCCCGCTCCAGGCCTCGGATCTGCTGGGACACCGACGGTTGAGCGACCCGCAGCAGCTCCGCCGCCGCCGTCACCGAGCCCTCCTCGGCAACGGCCAGAGCGTACTCGTACTGACGAAGGCTCATCGGCTCCCGTTTCCTCCCTGCGGGGACGGCGGTCCCCCATTGACATCGTCGTAGGGGCAACTCGGGTCCGCCGGTGAAGATTCCCTTGGGCGCAGCCAGGTCGCCCGCACCGCCCTTGCGTCAGCCCGATCGGACCCAGGCAGCCTCCGGCAGGTGCAGGTGCTCGCCCCGGAACCCCCTGCGCAACGCGCGATCATGCGTGACGAGCACGACCGCGCCCGCGTAGTGAGCCAGTGCGCCCTGCAGTTCCTCCACCAGCGCCGGCGAGAGGTGGTTGGTCGGTTCGTCGAGCAGCAGGAGATCAGCGGGCTCCGACACCAGCCGTGCGAGATCCACGCGGCGGCGCTGGCCGTACGACAGCTCGCCGATGCGCAGCCGCAGCTCCCCCGGGCGGAAGAGACCGAGGGACAGCAGGGCGTGCGTGTGCTCGTCGGCTGAGCCCACGCGGCCCAGTGCGTACGCCTCCGCCACCGTCAGGTGCGGTGGCCACGGTGTCTCGTCCTGGCGTAGATGACCCACCCGGCCCGGTACCTGCACCGAGCCCTCGTCGGGACGCAGCTCGCCTGCGAGCACCTTGAGCAGCGTGGTCTTGCCGGCGCCGTTGGGGCCGGTGACCAGCAGCCGACCGGAAGGGTCCAGGGTGAGGGAATCCAGGTGGAGGCGGTCTCCCACGCGTACGCCCGACAGCTGTACCGCGGGAAGCTCCGGCGCCGACATGTCGACGTCGGCTCCCGGCGTCCCGATGCGCGCGGTGAAGGTCAGCGGCTGTGGTGGCGGCGCCGCCGGGTTCGCCGTCAGCCGGTCGACGCGCTCGCGGGCGTTGCGGATACGGGCCATCGCACCGTGCGCCCGGCCGCGGGCCCGGAAGCCGCCGTGGCCGAAGTTGGCCAGCGGGGCCTTGCGCGGGATGCCGCCGAGACGGATCGCCTGGCCGGCGGCGAGCCGCTCGTTGCGGGCCAGCTCGGCTCGCCACTCCTCGTACGCCTGGAGCCGGCTGCGGCGTTCCGCGGCCTTCGCGATGCGGTACCCGGCGTAGCCGTCTCCGTATCGGGCGATCTTTCCCGCCTCGGCCTCCAGGACCGTGGTGGTCAGCCGCTCCAGGAAGACACGGTCGTGGGTGACCGCGAGCACTGTGCCGCGGTGTGCGCGCAGTTGCGCCTCCAGCCACTGCACGGCCTGGTCGTCCAGGTCGTTCGTCGGCTCGTCCAGGAGCAGCAGTTCCGGGCGGCCGGCGAGGACGGCGGCCAAGGCCAGCCGGGAGCGTTCGCCGCCGGAGAGGGTGCCGAGTCGACGGTCGCGGCGGAGTGCGGGGAGGCCGAGGTGGTGCAGGGCTTGGTCTACGCGATGGTCGGCGTCGTAGCCATCGCGTGCCTCGTATCGCTGGAGGAGAGCTGCGTACTCGGTGAGCGCCTCCGCGTCCGCGTCGTCGCCAAGGGCCTGCTCGGCCCGGCGCAGCTGCGCTTCAAGCGCGCGCAGGTCCGCGAGGGCCAGGTCGATTACGTCCTGGACGGTGGCGGTCGCGGGCAGGGGGATGGTCTGCGGCAGGTAGCCGATGCCACCGGCGGCGGTCACGGTCAACTCGCCGCTGTCCGGGCGTTCCTGGCCCGCGATGAGGTGCAGGAGGGTGGACTTGCCGGAGCCGTTCTCGCCGATGAGTCCTGCCTTCTCGCCCGGCTTGAGGGTGAAGGAGACCTGGTCGAGGACGGTGCGGCCGGGGTACCGCTTGGTGACGTGGTGAAGGGTGAGTTGTGAGGTGCGCATGCGCGGGTTCCCTCCTGGCCCCTGGCTTCTGCCCTGGCCGGATCGGGTGGATGAGAGGGCGCGGTGGGGCGCGGCGATGGCGGAGCGGTGCTCTACGCGATCGGCGCCGGCTGTCTCACAGGGAACCCATGTGGAGGACCGTACGGCATGAGAGGGGATCTGACAAGACGATACGTCTCGTCCCGACAGATGTGCATGGATCCGGCCTGGTCCCCGCGAGCGCGGAGGCCAGGCCGGAGGGTTCGACGCGGCCGTGCGAACGGTCGTCGCCGTCGGTCAGTTCACGGAGCCAGGCGGTACGCGTTCATGATCGTCTCGCGCACGGTGTTGCCAGCCCTGTCCTTCAGATCCACCCGGAACGACACGGCCTTGGCGGTCGCCGGGTGCTTCACGGTCACCGAGCGTGCGCCCTGGGGGTTGGTCGTCACCGTGAGCGGCTTCCAGGTTCGGCCGCCGTCGTAAGAGATGTTCACCTTCAGGGTGGCGACCTGGCCGGCCGCCGCGGCCGCGCCGCTCAGCTTCAGGGGCACTGTGAGCGTGCTGCCCGCCGGAGCCGTTCCGCGCAGGCTCAGCTTCGGCGCGAGTCGTACCGTCGAGAGTGGGAGCCTGGTGGTGCGGTCTGCCGTGGGTCGGGCCGAGGTGAAGGTCCAGACGCCTGTCACCTTCGTGCTGGTGGTGGTGTCCTGCGCGGAGCGGCTCGCCTCGAGCGTCAGGCGGTACGGGGCGGAGGCGGCGGGCACTTCGGCGTTCAGCCAGTCGGTGGCAGGGCCCTCGCCGAGCACGCGGCCGCCGGATTCGAGGCGGGCGAAGCCGCTGGTGACGATCGAGGATCCCAGGTTGCCGCTGCCGTCGTTGAAGAGCGGGATCCTGGCGCTGATGAGGTCGCCGGTCCGCTCGGCGCCCTGCTCCTCCCGGCTCCCTGCCGCGAGGTCCGGGCCGACCACGCCGGTGTTGAACTTCAGTGTGTGGGTGGAGCCCGGCTTGTAGGTCACCAGGTTCCTCCAGAACATCATGCGCACCTCACTGCTGGAGCTGAGCTGCGCGGCCGTCCAGGACCAGCGCACGTCGGCCGTGGTGAGGTAGTGCGTGGTGGACTGCGGCAGGTTCTGTTCCTGTGGGTCCTGGATGCCGATGTTCATGCCGCGTTCGTCGAGCGGCGTGATGTGGAGCTGGCCCTTGGCGCCGGTGACGGAGGTGCCGAAGCCGAGCTTGACCTCGGCGACATCGGCCCGGGTGACGGTGCGGGTCAGACCGGTGAAGAAGCTGCCCTTGCGGTTGAAGGCGAGTCGGTAGTCGACGTTCTTGCCGGCCGCGCCGGGGTTCTTCCACACTCCGTTGAACTGGGCCCGCATCGTCGGGGATGCCGGGCCGACGGCGGCGGTGCGCATCGGCGGGATCCCGTTGCTGGACCAGGTGTTGGACACGCCTATGGCTTCGTCGTAGTAGCCGACGATGGACGTGACGAGCTTCGCGGCCGGATCCGGGGCCTTCACGGCGAACGGCTTGGCCTTGCGGGAGTCGAGGGTGACCGTGACGTTCCGGGTCACGTCCAGCACCGGCTGGACGAAGAAGCCCACCTCGTTGTCCTTGGCGAAGACGAGGCTCTCCAGTTGGTAGGAGCCCTTGGGCAGCCGCTGGACCACCGTGCCGTTCTCGCTGTACGGCAGCTCCACGAACTTGCCGAGTCCGTCGCCGGGGTTGATCGTCGTCGCGTAGGTGGGCGGGTTCGCGCCGTCGGCGTCGATGTGCCGCACTGTGACGTCGTACGACTCCACCTCTCGCTCGACCACCAGTCCGGTGCGTACCTGTTGGCCGTCTCCCGATGCCAGCACTGTGCCGCCGAAGACGCCGTCGACGCTGCCCTTGCTCGTGTCGGCGGTGACGGTCGTCTTCGCGGTGCCTCCGGCCGGAACGGTGAGCTGGGAGTCTTTGACGGTGAACATGCCATCAGGGGCGGGGCGGCCCGAGGAGTCGGTGCCGGTGGCGGTCAGCCGCAGGGTGACGGCCTGGGTGCCGTAGTTGCGGTAGGTGAGGGTCTTGGCGGCCGGCTTGTCGTCGGCGTGCGGCCAGGCCTGTGTGCCGAAGCCGAGGGAGCCGGGTTCGGAGACGACCGAGGCCGTGGCGGCGCGCGCCAGGTCCACCCGGCCCGCGCCCTGCTGATGGGCGTTCAGCAGGGGGTTGGGCTTGGCCGATCCGGTCAGGAGTGCCTTCAGCCGGGCTCCGCTCCAGTCCGGGTGCTGCTGGAGCACCAGGGCGGCGGCGCCCGCGACGTGCGGGGAGGCCATCGACGTGCCGGATTGCGATATGTAGCCCTCGCTCGAGGGCTCTTCGCTCTGTGTGGTCAGGGCGGCGGTGATGTCCACGCCGGGGCCGGTGATGTCCGGCTTGGGCGTGCCGTCGAGGTTCGGGCCGCGGCTGGAGAAGTCGGCGATCTGGTCCTGCTTGTCGACGGCGCCGACGGTGAGTGCCGCGGGGGAGCTGCCGGGCGACCCGAGCGTGCGGGGCTCGTCGCCGTCGTTGCCGGCGGCCACCACGAACAGGGCCTTGCCGGAGAGGCGTGCGATGGCCGCCTCCATCGGGTCGATGCCCGGGGTGTCGGGAGAGCCCAGGCTCATGTTGACGATCTGCGCGCCCTGGTCGACGGCCCACTGCATGCCGGCGACGATGTTCGAGATCTGTCCGAAGCCGTCATCGGCCAGGACCTTGCCGTCCAGCAGCTTCGCGTCGGGCGCCACGCCCTTGTAGCGGCCGCCCGACTTCGCGCCGCTTCCGGCGAGGATGGAGGCAACGTGCGTACCGTGCCCGAAACGGTCCTTGGCGTCGGGTGCTTCGCTGAAGTTCTTCTGTGCGATCTCGACGCCGTTGAGGTCCGGGTGGGTCTGGTCCACGCCCGTGTCCAGTACGGCGACCTTGACGCCCTTGCCCGTGTACCCCGAGTTCCACATGGTGGGCGCGCCGATCTGCGGCACGCTCTCCGCCAGGGAAGCCTTGACCTTCGCGTCCAGCCAGACATGGTCGACGGGGCTTTCGGAAGCGGCTGCACCGCTTGACGTACGGGCCGAAGTGCGGCCTGTGAGCGCCGCCCACAGCTCCGCGGCACCGGACTTGGGCGCCTTGAATGCCTCACCGCCAACCGCGGGCAGCGCGCGACGTTCCCGGACGGCAACGCCCGCGAACGGGTCACCGCCGGCCAGGTCTCGCGAGTCGGCGCCGTCCTTCCCATAGCCGACGATCAGCGGCAACGTGGCGCGATGCGTGTCGTCGTACCTGTCCCTCACCAGCTGCGCGACGTCGAACAGTCGCCGGTCGAGGACGCCGTCCGCGACCAGGCGCAGGGCGTCCTGCGGGACGACGTAGGTGTGGTCCGCCTCGCGTCGCACCGAGAAGCCGATGTTCTGGCGGCCCTTGCCGCGCACGAGTTGGACCACCTGGCCGTCGGAGCCGACGACCACTCGGTCGCCGGTGATCAGCGTGACGTTCGCCGGGGGCTTCGCGTTCGACGGGGTCTTCGTCCCGTCATGCCTTGCGGAGCCGGCGGCTTGCGCCGGCTGGCCGCCCGCCGATAACGCCCCCGTGACCAGC
Source organism: Streptomyces chartreusis (assembly GCF_008704715.1). NCBI lineage: Bacteria > Bacillati > Actinomycetota > Actinomycetes > Kitasatosporales > Streptomycetaceae > Streptomyces > Streptomyces chartreusis. The sequence goes on along the minus strand of NZ_CP023689.1, from coordinate 9,829,507 downwards.
GCCCCGGCCACCACTGCGGCCAGTGCCGCCGTTCTCGCGCGTGCTGTGGATCCCACTCGCGTTTCCCCCGCTCTCCTGTGCATGCCAACGCGTTCTCCGGTATCACGCGCAGGGGGTGCGTTCGGTTCTCAGGGGCCGTTGCGAAATAAGTAGAAGGGAGGGATTGGCCTGTTCGTGTGGGGTGCTCGGTGCTCCGCAGGGTGATTCATGTGCGGTCGGCGCAGGGCGGGCGGTAGTCGAGGCCGGGGAAGTGGCGGGACCACTGGGCGCGGCTGATGGGGGTGCGGACATGCGCGCAGGCGTGGGCGAGTGCCCTGCTCGGGTCGGTGTTCCAGATCTCGACTGCCTGGTCGTTGCTCAGTGTGACGATCGTGCCGTGGGCCGAGAGCGGGAGTACCGCCGCGAGCCCTCCGGAGAGGGCAGCCAGTGAGGCCCGTTCGGCGGGGCGCGAGCGGTCGGTCGTTGTCCAGAGACGTACCGTGCCGTCCAGTGCGGCCGTGACCACCATGCGGCCGTCAGGAGTGAACTCCGCTGAGGGGATCACGTCGGTGTGGCCTTCGAGTCGGCCCAGCCGACGGTGGTGGCGCGGGTCGGACACGTCCCACAGGAATGCCGTGTGGTCGTCGCTGCCGGAGAGGAGGGTACGGCCGTCCCGGGTGTAGGCGAGGGCGTCGACGAAGTTGTCATGGCCCTTGAGCACGGCGATGGTGGACGCGTGGCGTGGGTCGGCGACGTCCCACAGGCGGACGCTGCGGTCGTCGGAGCCGGAGGCCAGCGTGGTGCCGTCGGGGCTGAAGGCGACCGGTTTGACGTTGCGGGAGTGGCCGGTCAGTTCGTCGAGGAGGCGGGGGCGGGCCGGGTTGCTCACGTTCCACAGGCGGATCGTGTCGTCGTAGCTGCCGGTGGCGGCGGTCTGGCCGTCCGGGCTCACGGCCACCGAGAAGACGATGTCGGCGTGGCGCGTCCGCGTCGTCGACAGAAGGCGCGGGTTGCGGAAGTCGGTCACGTTCCAGAGCCGGATCGCCCTGTCTCGGCCGACGGCGATCAGTGTGTTTCCGCGAGGGCTGAAGGCCATGGCGATGGCGTCTTTGTTGTGGTCGTGGTGGGTGCCCAGATGGACCGGGTGATGGGGATCCGTCAGGTCCCACAGCCGGAGGGCGGCGTCGTCGTGCGCCGTGGCCAGGGTGCGGCCGTCGAGGGTGACGGCCATTGCGCGGACGTGTCCGGTGAGTGTGCGTGGCAGCACGCTGAGGAGACCGTTGCGGGTGGCCTGGGTCGATTCCACCTGGTGTGCGGCCAGGGCGAGTTGGGTGGCGAGTGAGCTGTCGCGGGTCCGCAGCGCCATCGAGTTCTCGACCGCCTTGAGCGCGAGGACGTGATTGCGCTGCGCGTCGACGATCTGCTGGGTGCGTACGGCGAATCCGACGGCGGTTACGGCGCAGACGAGGAGGACGGCGAGGGCCGCGACGAGTCGGCGCCGGCGGCGGACCCGGTGGCGTGCGTGCAGGGCCTCCGCCTGCTCCGCCCTCTCGCTCGCGTCGAGGAAGGCGCGTTCCCGTGAGGTCAGTGCGTCCTTGGGGAGGTCTTTCACGGCGGCCAGACGCACTCCGCGGTAGACGGTGTCGGGGTCGCGGTCCAGTGACTGCCAGACGGTGGTGGCCTCGGTGAGTGCGCGGTGCAGGCGCAGTTGATCGCGGTTCTCGCTCAGCCAGCCGCCGAGCCGGGGCCAGCAGCGGATCAGTGCCTCGTGGGTGATTTCGATGTGATCGCGGTCGACGGTCAACAGTCGTGCCTTTGTGGCCTGTTCGAGAACCAGCACGGTGTCGGGGGTGTCGTCGAGTTCGTGGCGTGCTACGCGGCGCTTGGTGTCCTCTGTGCCCTCGCCCAAGGCAATGAGCCGCACGAAGAGCCGTCGGGTGATCATCTGCTGGGTGTCGCTCAGGCCGGCGTGGAAGGCTTCGGCGGTCTGGGCGAGGGCGCCCTCGAAGCCGCCTGCTGTCTGGAATGCGGCGAGGGTGAGGGCGTTGCCGCGTCGGCGGTGCCAGGTCTCCAGGAGGGCGTGTGAGAGTAGGGGCAGTGCGCCGGGTCGGCCGTGGGCGTCGGCTGTGAGGGTCGCGAGGAGGGCGCCCTCGACGGTCAGTCCGGCGCGGGTGGCGGGACGGACGATGGCCGACCGTAGTTCGTCGGTGGTCATCGGGCCGACGGGGATGTGGGCGTCGACCATGGCTTCGACGAGAGCGGGGAGCCGGGTGCAGTGCGCGTAGAAGTCGGACCGTACGGCGAGGGCGACGCGACAGTTGCTGTCGGGGGTCTGGGTGGCGTGCAGGAGCGCTGCGAGGAAGGCGTCGCGCTCCTCCGTGCTGCGGCAGAGAGTGAACACTTCCTCGAACTGGTCGACGATGACGAGGAGTTCGTGGGCCGGGATCGGTGAGCCGGCCAGGATCTGCCGCACCGCGCGGTGCAGTGTGCGTGGTTCTGCCGCGAGTTCGGCGTGCAGGGTCCCGGGGCTGACGTGAGCGCGGGCCGCGAGCTGGATCGCGCACTCCTCCAATGGGCGTGCGCCGGGAGTGAGAATCAGGGCGGGGGTTCCGGCGAATTTCGGAAGCACTCCGGCGCGCAGCACGGAGGACTTTCCGGATCCCGAGGCCCCGAACAGAACTAGGAACCTCTTTCTCCTCAGGTGTTCGACCAGTCTGTTCGTGAGGTTCTCACGGCCGAAGAACGTGTCGGCATCGGACTGTTGGAAAGGCGCCAGCCCGACATAGGGCGGAGAGGCCGAATCGCGGGCCTGGTCCGGATCCGAGGCGGCATTGGAAGCGCACTCGGCGGCCGTCCTGCGCCAGATCCGCTCCCATTCGCCCTCGTCACCGCCGCACGCACGGACGTAGGCGAGGGTGACGGCCAGCGTCGGCAGTTGGCGTCCCGATGCGGCTCCGGAGAGTGTCGCGATCGAATAGTGCGCCCGCCTGGCGAGGTCCCGGTAGGTGGGACTGCCGGCTTCCTCCCGCACCTTCCGTAATTTCGCGGCGAAATCCAGCAATGGTCCGCCGTCCGCTGCCAGCGGACGCTCTCCACGTGGCACCTGTACGTACCTCCCCCGAGTCATTCGGATTGTTCACCATGCGTTTGTTCAGCACCAGCGCGCCGATCGTGAACAACCGGAACTGGCTAAAAACGGAAGTGCCGGGCCCCGTGACGAGGGCCGGAAAACCATCGGAAGCCGGCGTGGGCCGCGTAGCGCCCTGCCCGCGCACCGATCCGCGAGCACTACCGAATCGGGAGAACGTATGAACGCGTACACGGAACCGTGTGCCGGACCGACTGAGCGGGCTGCGGGCACAGGGGCCCCGGGGTTCGGCCCGCTGCGGGGAACCGAAAGGCCGGAGGCGGCGACCGCGGAGCGTTCCGAGCCGGACCGGCTGGGCGCTTTCACCGCCGGGCAGCTTGGACGGCTGTGCGATCTGGTCGGCATCGACGCGCAGCGGCGGACCGCCCACCAGCGGGTGCTGACCGATCTGTTGGGTCCGGCCGCCGACCGGCCGCTGACGGACCCTCCGGCCTCACCGTCGTTCGTGTCGGACGATCACACGCCGGTCGAGTTCTCGCTGACATTCCCTGCCGACGGGCCCCCGCTGCTGCGCATGCTGGTCGAGCCGGGCTGCGCCGCCCGGGCGCTGCCGGACAACGCCTGCGCGGCATGGGCGGCCGTAGGACGGCTGGCGGCGCAATGGGGTTATCGCCTCGACGAGTTGACACGCGTGAGCGACCTCTTCCTCCCGCCGGCGCCGCACGGGCCGCTGACCCTGTGGAGCGCCCTGGAGCTGCGGCCGAGCGGGCCCCCGGGGCTCAAGGTGTACCTCAACGCGGGCTCGCGGGGAGCCGAGCGGAGCATGGAGACCGTCGGCGAGGCCATGACCAGACTCGGTCACGGACGGGCCTACGAGTCCGTACGGAGCTACCTCCGCCCGCGCTTCCCCGAGCGGGCCACCTTCATGTTCTTCGCCCTGGACGTGGGCCCGTGGGCCGAGCCGCGGGTGAAGGTCTACGTCGCCCACCATCACGCCACGGCCGCCGACGCGACGGACGCGACCCGGCTCGCGCCCGGGGCGTCTCCCGAACGTGTCGCGGAGCTGTGCCGCCGGATCGGCGGGGACGAGCCCTTCAGCCAACTTCCGCTCATCTCCTGCTACTCGTTCACCGACACGGCCGCCGACCGTCCCACCGGGCACAGCCTCTACGTGCCCGTCCGCGCCTACGTCCGCGACGACCGGGCGGCACGCGACCACGCCGTAGAACTCCTGCGGCACTACGGGATTCACAACGCCCCGCTCGACCGTGCCCTCGCCGCGCTCACCACTCGGCGGCTGAGCGCGGGGGTGGGCCTCATCCCGTACCTGAGCCTTGTCCAGGCGGGCCGGCAGGCACCGCGGATCACCGTCTACCTCTCCCCCGAGGCGTACCGCGTGTTCCCGCCGCGGGAGGACGCCGGACCCTCAAGCCCGGCAGACAGCCGCCGCGCCGCGGACCGCATCAGCTGAGCCCGTACCCGACCCGCGCACCTACGCATGTCTCATGTCGCATGTCGCATGTCCCGAAGGGAAACCGACCGTGGAGCCGTACCGGATCAAGGTTGTCGAGCCGATCCCCGTCACCACCCGCGAGCAGCGGCAGGCCGCGCTCGCCCGAGTCCACTACAACCTCTTCGACCTGCGGGCCGACGAAGTCACCGTCGACCTGCTCACCGACTCGGGGACCGGCGCCCTGTCAGCCGCTCAACTGGCCGCAGGGATGGAGGGGGACGAGTCGTACGCCGGGTCACGCTCCTTCCACCGCTTCCACGACACCGTCCGGGAGCTGACCGGCTACGCGCACATTCTGCCGGTGCACCAAGGGCGCGCGGCGGAACGGCTGCTGGCCTCGACCCTCCTCGGGCCCGGCAAGATCTTCCTGAGCAACACGCACTTCGACACCCTGCGAGCCAACGTCGCCCTGAGCGGGGGCGAGGCGTGGGACCTGCCCTGTCCCGAGGCGCGGGATCTGGACAGCACAGAGCCGTTCAAGGGGAACATCGACACCGCTCGTCTGAAGGCCGTCCTGGACGGACCGGACGGTTCACGGGTCGCCGCGGTGATCATGACGATCACCAACAACGGTGGCGGTGGCCAGCCGGTGTCCATGGCCAACCTGACGCTGACCTCGTCGCTCTGCCGGGAGCGCGGCGTGCCCCTGATCCTGGACGCGGCACGGTTCGCGGAGAACGCCTGGCTGGTCACCCAGCGGGAGGCCGCGTACCGCGACCACAGCCCGCGCCAGGTCGCCGAGGAGGCGTTCAGGCTCGCCGACGGCTGCGCGATGAGCGCCAAGAAGGACGGCATCGCCCACATCGGCGGCTTCCTCGGACTGAACAACGCCGAACTCGCCCGGCGCTGCGAACTGCTGCTCATCGCCACGGAAGGCTTTCCCACATACGGCGGACTGGCCGGCCGCGACCTGGACATGGTCGCCCAGGGCCTCACCGAGGCCACCGAACCGGGGTATCTGCGCGCCCGGGCCGACGACACCGCCTACCTGGCGCAGGTCGTGCGCTCTGCGGGCGTCGACATCGTCGAGCCGCCGGGTCTGCATGCCCTCTACCTCAACGCGGGCCGACTCCTGCCGCACATCCCGCCGCACCAATTCCCCGGCCAGGCCCTGGCCTGCCGGCTCTACCTGGAGGGCGGCATCCGCTCCGTGGAACTCGGCTCCCTGTACCTGGGCACGGAGGACGAGCACGGCAATCCGCTCACCAGCGCGCCCTACGAACTGCTGCGACTGGCGGTGCCACGCCGGACGTACACCCGCAGCCATTGGGACCACGTCGGGCAGACACTGGCGCGCACGGTGCGCGACGCTCACCTGATCCCCGGCCTGCGCATCACCGAACAGCCCGCGCTTCTGCGGCAGTTCCGATCGAAGCTCGCACCGATCGTTCAGTGAGCGCCGGGTAAGCCGCAGCTCGCACGTCGCTGTTGGACTCCTCGAAGTAGGCCGCGGTCTCGGCATCCGCCGGGTAGTACGACTCGATCGCGACCTCGTCCAGGGTGATGTCCATCGGAGTGCCGAATGTCGTGATGGTCGAGAACAGTCGGAGTTCGCGTCCGTCGAAACGAAGAATCATCGGGATCACGACATCGGATTCGACCGACCGTTTAGGCGTGTCCTCGGTGTTGGGTTCCAGTAGTTCTTCGTAGAGCGCGTTGAGTTCGGTGTCGGGAGCAATGGCGAGTTGGCGTCTGATTCGGGAGCGGAACATCGCACGTACGTCGTGCAGGTTGACGACCAAGGGGGCGAATCCGCGTGGGTCGAGTCCCAGTCTCACCAGGTTCATCGGGGGCCGGAGAAGGTCGGGATGGACGTCGGTGAAGAACGGCTCGACCGCGCGGTTGGTCATCACGATGTTCCATCGGCGGTCGAACGCCACCGCGGGGTACGGCTCATGTGCCCGAAGGACCCTCGCGACCGCATCCCGGGCGGCCGATAGGGCGTCGTCACCGAGTGGGCGCTCGGAGTACCGGGGTGCGAAGCCGGCCGCGAGCAGCAGGCGGTTTCGCTCACGCAGCGGCACGTCTAGCTGGTCAGCGAGGCGGAGGACCATCTCGGCGCTCGGGTTGCTCTTGCCCGTCTCGACCAGGCTGACGTGGCGAGCTGAGACGTCGGCGGCGATCGCGAGGTCGAGTTGGCTGAGTCGTCGGCGATGTCGCCACTGCCGTAGAAGGTCTCCGACTGTCTGCATGGTCATCGAGGCTACTCATTTTGGAGCCGTGCGCCATGAAATGCGATTTCATCGACATTCGTCATCGGCACGGAAAACACTGCGTCCATGACCACAGACAGCAAGAGCATGATTCAGCGGGCACTGGCGGAACTTCTTGAGACGGGCAGCGTCGAGACGCTCGAACCGTTGCTGAGCGACGGCTTCGTCCATCACCGGCCGGACTCGACGTCCTCGACCAAAGCGGAGTGGCTCGCCGCCGTACAGGCGGCGCTCATCCCGCTCGCCGATATGCAGGTCGAGGTCCATCACCTGCTGGCCGACGGCGATCACGTCGTGCTGCACTCGCGGCGACGGCTCCCCGATGGTGGACCCGAGATTGTCGTCGTCGATATTTGGCGGATCGACGGCGGGCTGGTCGCCGAGTGCTGGGAGATCATCGAACCGGTCGCCCAGGCAGCCGCCAACCTGGCGTGGTGGGAGGCCGCAGGGCGCTGACGGGTCGGGGGCTCTGCCGTCACCGGTCGGCGTGGACATCGCCCTGAGCTGTGAGCACGACCGCCTCGCGCTGCGGAAAGGCGCCCGGCGGGATGCCCGGGATTGATTCCGTCGGGGTCGTCCGCTCGTCGCCCGTCGGCAGGCCCAAGGTCAGGCGGGTGACGATGCGGTAGCGGTCGCCGCGGTAGATCGAGTGGACGTACTCGACGGCCCGTCCGTCGGTGTCGGTGGTGAGGCGTTCGAAGAGGAGCGCCGGTGACAGGTGCGGCACGTCGAGGATCTTGGCCTCGGCCTGGCTGACGACGGTGGGCTCGATCGTCTGGACGGCTTCGCTGACCTGGACCCCGTGGCGGTCGTGGAGGTGCTCGTAGAGGTCGCCCGCCTCCAGTTCCTGCGCGGTCAGCGCGGGGACCAGGCTTGCGGGGATGTGCAGATGCTCTATGGCCATGGGGACGCCGTCGACGAGCCGTAGCCGCGCGACGTAGATGATGTCGGCGGCGGGTGACAGGTGCAGTTTGCGGCCGACTCGGGCGCCGGCGGCGATGGTGGTGAACTCCAGCAGGCGGCTCGTCCAGGCGCCGGATGCCCGGGGCACCACCATGGCCTGATGGTCCGACACGAGTTCCTGTGTGATCTTCTCCGGTGCCACGAACATGCCTCGGCCGTGCTCACGCACGAGGAGTCCCGCGGCGACCAGTTCATCGACGGCTGCGCGCAGAGTCGGCCTGGACACGTGCAGCGCGGCGCACAGGGAGCGCTCGGACGGGATGGCGTCTCCGGGGTTGAGCGATTCCATGAGTTCGAGGATGTGGTCCCGGACGCGTTCTCGCTTGAGAACCGTCCCCGACTCGCCAGCGTTCATGCTGCTGCTCCCGCCCCACCCGTTCGTGACTTCACCTGACCAGCTCTCGCCACTTCTTACCACTGGTCGAGTACTGGTCAGGTGGAGTGTAGCCATCAACCGTGCAGCAGGGCACTGTTCCGTGTGAATCATGCAACCAAAACCCAAGCCAGCGTGGAGGGTTGACGCCTCGATTGGTCTATGCCACCTTCATCGACCAACAAGAGGTCACCTGACCAGTCGTCGAACTGGTCAGGTGGCGTGGCGTTTTCCTCTCAGGGGTGAACTGTGAAGCTCCGCATGCTTGCTGGTGTTTCCGCGCTGGTGCTCGCCGGCGGCCTCAGTGGCTGCGGCGCTGATTCGGGGTCGTCGGGCGATTCGGCCGACGGCCGGACGACGATCGATGTCTGGCTGATGCGCGACAGCGTCTCGGCGCAGTTCCAGAAGGAGTTCGTCGCGGGCTTCGAGAAGGCCCACCCGGACATCGACGTGAAGGTGCAGATCCAGGAGTGGGACGGGATCGGCGAGAAGGTGACCGCCGCGCTCGCGAGCAATGACGCCCCGGACGTCATCGAGACTGGCAACACCCAGGTCGCCCAGTTCGCGCAGAGCGGCGGACTGCTCGACCTCAGCGACAAGGTCGACGAGCTCGGGGGCGGCGACTGGCTCAAGGGGCTCGCCGAGCCGGGGGCGTACGAGGGCAAGCAGTACGGCATCCCGTACTACGCGGCCAACCGCGTTGTGATCTACCGGACCGATCTGTTCAAGAAGGCCGGTGTCGACGCCGCTGCCATCAAGACCCGGGATCAGTGGATCGCCGCGACCGAGAAGCTCAACAAGGGCGGGACTCAGGGCATCTACCTGCCGGGGCAGATGTGGTACGCGCTGGCCGGGTTCATCTGGGACGAGGGCGGCGACCTCGCCACGGGGTCGGGCGACAGCTGGAAGGGCGCGCTCGACAGCCCGGAGGCCGTACGCGGGATGGAGTTCTACGAGCGGCTCCAGGCTCTCGGTGAAGGCCCCAAGGACGCCGACGAGGCGCAGCCGCCGCAGGCCGAGGTGATGGCCAAGGGGCAGGTGGCGCAGGTCATTTCGACGCCCGGCGGCGCCAATGTCGTCGTAGCGAGCAATCCCGACCTCAAGGGCAAGCTCGGCTTCTTCCCGATCCCCGGCAAGACCGCCGAACGGCCCGGCTCGGTGTTCATCGGCGGTTCCGACCTCGTCATCCCGGCGGCGTCGGGCAAGCCGGACGCCGCTTTCACGTTCATCAAGGAACTCACCGGCGACGACTGGCAGCGCAAGCTCGCCGCCGCCATGAGCTACGTGCCGAACAAGACGACCCTGGCCGACGCGGTCGCCGCCGACCCGGGTGCCTCCGCGATGGCCGTGGGTGCCGCCGTCGGCAGGGCGACGCCCAACACTCCCGGCTGGGCCGCCGTAGAGGCGAAGAACCCCATCAAGGACTACATGACCGCCGTGCTCGCCGGCGCGGATGCCCAGGCCGAGGCCGAGAAGGCGTCCGCGTCGATCACCGCGGCCATGGCGTCAGGGTCCTGAGCCGTCGTCGACGTCGCGTCCGGCGCGCCCGTGTCGCACACAGCACGAAGCGAACAGTGCGCTCGCGACCGTGCCGCACAGCACGCAGCGACCCGTGCGCGCCGTACACCGAGAGGAGAGGACATCGTGACGGTAGTCCGTGAAGCCGACGCGCCACCCGCCGCCCCGCTCCCCCGGCCGGGCCGCGGGGGCGGGGGCGGGCCCGTCGGTAGCGGAGTCTGGCCCTATCTGCTGATCGCCCCGGCGATCCTGGGCATGCTGTATCTGCTGGCGTACCCCCTGGTCCGCACGGTGCTGATTTCGCTCCAGGACTTCCAGCTGCGTCAACTCATCCAGGGCGACGCCCGGTTCGTGGGTCTGCGGAACTACGAGACGCTGCTCACGGACGCCCAGTTCTGGCAGGTCGTACGCCGCACGTTCCTCTTCATGGCCGTGAACGTCAGCCTGATCATGCTGCTCGCCACCCTGGTCGCCCTGGTGATCGAGCGGCTGGGCCGGGTGGGCCGTATCGCCGTGCTCAGTGCGCTCGTACTGACCTGGGCCATGCCGGTGATCGCCGCCACGACGGTCTTCCAGTGGCTGTTCCACTCGGAGTTCGGCATCGTCAACTGGGCCTTGCAGCAGCTGGGGTTCACGTCCTTCGACCGCTATCCCTGGTTCGCCCACGGTACGGCCGCCTTCACGATCCTGGTCGTACTGATCGTCTGGCAGTCGGTGCCGTTCGCTGCCATCACCCTGTACTCGGCGCTGGTCACCGTGCCGACGGAGCTGTACGAGTCGGCACGCATCGACGGCGCCTCGGCGCGGCGCATCTTCCGCGCCATCACGTTCCCCATCATCCGGCCGATCTTCATGCTGGTGTTCTCGCTGGAGGTCATCTGGACCTTCAAGGCGTTCGTGCAGATCTGGGTGATGACCAACGGCGGCCCCGGCGACGCCACCACCATCCTGCCCGTCTACGCCGTGCAGACCGCTCTGTCGAGCCAGCGCTACGACCTCGGCTCGGCGGCCTCGATGGTCACCGTGCTGATGCTGGCCGGCGTGCTCGTCTTCTACTTCCGCCAGATGTTCCGCCAGGAGGGCGAGGCCCTATGAGCGTCCCGCGAGGCGTCACCGTGAGCACGGCACGCCTGCGGCTTCGGCGCATGCCGCTGCACATCGCCGCCGCAGTGATCGTCGTGGTGTGTCTCTTCCCCGTCTACTGGATGGTCGCGACCGCGTTCAAGCCCAACCGGGACATCCAGTCCGACAGTCCCCAACTACTGCCCCGGACATGGACGTTGGACCACTTCCGTGCCGCTGTCGACGCCGACGGGTTCGGGCTGTTCTGGCGCAACAGCATCTTCGTGACCCTGGCCGCCGTCCTGCTCTCCCTGCTCGTCGCACTGGGTGCGTCGTTCGCCGTGGCGCGGATGCGGTGGCGCGGCAGACGGCAGTTCATGCTGATGGTCTTCATCGCGCAGATGGCGCCCTGGGAGGCGCTGATCATCCCGGTGTACATCATCTCCCGCGACACCGACATGCTCGACCGGCTGCCCACCCTGACGCTGGTCTACTTCATGATGACGCTGCCGTTCACCATCGTGGTGCTGCGCGGGTTCATCGCCGCCATCCCGCCGGAACTGGAGGAGGCGGCACAGGTCGACGGCTGTACGCGGCTGAGCGCCTTCCGGCACATCGCGTTCCCGCTGCTCGCCCCCGGGCTGATGGCCACCTCGCTGTTCGGCTACATCACCGCCTGGAACGAGTTCACCTATGCCAACTTCCTGATCATCAAGCACCAGGACAGCCGCACCCTGCCCGTGTGGCTGTCGTCCTTCCAGAACGTCTTCGGCACGGACTGGGGCGCCACCATGGCCGCCTCCACGCTCTTCGCCCTCCCCGCGCTGGCCGTGTTCCTGCTGCTCCAGCGCCATGTGACGGCCGGCTTCGCCGCCGGCGCCATCAAGGGCTGACACTCCCGTCCGGCCCCGCATCCGCCCCGGAGACTCCTGACCTGCACTCGCCCCCCAGAGACGTCCTGTCCCGCACCCCGACCCCCCGGAGACAGCTGTGCCCGCACCCCCGCCGGTGACCTTCTCCCTGCTCCCCCGCCCCACCAAGGCCCATGCCAGAGCCGGCCACTTCACCCTCGGCCCCGACACCTGCCTGCGCATCAGCAGCGGTGCCGAACCCGCCGCCCAGCTGCTGCGCACCCTGCTCGCCCCCGCCACCGGCCTGCCGCTGCGCTCCGCCGAGGACGCGGCCGTCGTCCTGGCCCTCGACCCGGCCCTGACCGGACTCGGCAGCGAGGGATACGGGCTGACGGTCGGACCGCACTCCGTGCTGCTGCGCGCCGCACAGACCACCGGCCTGCTGCGGGGCGTGCAGACGATCCGTCAGCTCCTGCCCCCGCAGGCCCTGGCGGCGTCACCGCAGCGCGGGGTGCGCTGGTCACTGCCCTGCGTGGAGATCACAGACGTCCCCCGGCACCCCTGGCGCGGAGCCATGCTCGACGTGGCCCGGCACTTCCAGCCGGTGTCGTACCTGCGCCGCTACGTCGATCTCCTGGCCCTGCACAAGATCAACGTCTTCCATCTGCATCTGACCGACGACCAGGGCTGGCGCATGCCGGTCGCGGCCTTCCCCAAGCTCACCGAGATCGGCTCCCACCGCGCCCAGTCCATGATCCGCGCCGGCAGCGACGACCACGACGGCGTGCCGCACGGCGGCGCCTACACCCACGCCGAGTTGGCCGACCTGGTGCGGTACGCGGCAGCGCGAGGCATCACCGTGATGCCCGAGATCGAAATGCCGGGCCACGTCCGCGCAGCCCTGGCCGCATATCCGCACCTCGGCAACCGACCCGACCGGGTGCTGGACGTGTGGACCAGGTGGGGAGTCTGCGACAACCTCCTCGGGGTTCACGAGGACGTCTTCGACTTCTGCCGCACCGTGCTGGAAGAGGTCATGGACGTCTTCCCCTCCCCCTACATCCACATCGGCGGGGACGAATGCCCCACCGTCGAGTGGGAGGAGAGCCCGGAAGCCAGAGCGCGCGCCCGGGAATCGGGACTGAGCAGTCCTGCCGCACTGCACGGCTGGTTCCTCGGCCGCGTCGGAGCATTCCTCACCCGAAACGGACGACGCCCGGTCGGCTGGGCCGAAACCGGCACCGAACTCCCCGACGACTTCACCGTGATGGCCTGGCGCGACCCCGCGCATGCCCTTGCCGCCGCCGAACGCGGCCACGACGTCATCAACTCCCACCACCGCGCCACCTACTTCGACTACCCGCAGAGCGCCGGCCCCCAGGAACACCCGGCGCAACCCGGAGCCGTCGTGGCACTGCGCGGCGTACACGCCCACGATCCCGTCCCCGAAGGGGCGTCCCCCGAGGCCGCCGCCCGCGTCCTGGGCACGCAGGCCCAGCTGTGGACCGAGTACGCCGCGACCCCGGACCGCCTCGAATACCTCACCTTTCCCCGTCTGTCCGCCCTGGCGGACCTCGCGTGGTGCGGCCCCACGCAGTGGACGGACTTCCGCTCCCGCCTGGACCGGCACGTCCCGCGCCTCGACGCCCTCGAGGTCAGCCGCCACCCCTGATCCCCCAAGCACGACGAACCCCACATCCCGTGTTGGAAGGAATCGCATGAAGTCCCGAACCGCTCCGAGCAGGCTGCGTATCGCCGCGGCCGCCTCCGTGGCCATGGCCACGGGCACCGTCGGCCTCACCGCCCTGACCGGCACCGCCAGCGCCGCGACCGACGACGTGACGGTCCAGTACCGGACCAGCGCCACCGGCGTCACCGCGGACCAGGCCGAACCGTGGCTGAAGGTCCGGAACACCGGCTCCAGCACCCTGCCGCTCAGCTCCGTCAAGGTGCGCTACTACTTCAAGGCCGACTCGGCCGGCACCGCCTACCGCTTCGCCTGCTCCTGGGCGGTCAAGGGCTGCGCCAACATCACCGGCACCTTCGGCACCCTGGCCAATCCCACCGCCACCGCGGACCGTTACCTGGACATCGGCTTCACCGCCGGGGCGGGCACCCTCGCTCCCGGCGCCGACACCGGAGACATGCAGCTGCGCTTCCACCGGGCGGACTGGCAGACGCTCAACCAGGGCGACGACTACTCCTTCGGCCCGTCGCAGACGTCGTACGCGGACTGGTCGAAGGTCACCGCCCAGGTGTCCGGCAGCACGGTCTGGGGGACGGCCCCCGCGGGCAACGACCCGACGGATCCCCCCACCGACCCGCCCACCGATCCTCCGGCGGGCGGACAGAGCCTGTTCGACGACTTCAACTACACCAGCTACAGCGACCCGAAGATCTCGGCGAACGGCTGGAACGTGCGAGCCAACTCCGGCGGACCGGGGGTGCCCGGCGCCACATGGGCCCCCGAGAACGTCACATTCGCCGGCTCCGGCGGCAACTCGATCATGAACCTGCGGACCTCGACCGCCGGCACGGCCGAGAGCACCAAGCACACCGAAGTCCTCACCAAGGCGACGAAGTTCAAGAACGGCACCTACGCCGCCCGGGTCAAGTTCGCCGACACGCCTCTGTCGGGGCCCGACGGCGACCACCTCGTCCAGACGTTCTTCACCATCAACGACCTCAAGGCGCCCATGGCCGACGACTACGCGGAGTACGACTTCGAGTACCTGCCCAACGGCGGCTGGGGCGAGCCGGCCAACATCCTCTACACGACATCCTGGGAGACCTACAACCCCGACCCCTGGCAGGCCGTCAACCAGCACACCGAGTCCCGGCAGAGCTACGCGGGCTGGCACGACCTGGTGCTCACCATCGACAACAGCAGCATCAAGTACTACGTCGACGGTCAGCTCTTCGGCACCCATGACGCCGCCTACCTGCCCGAGCGCCCCATGTCGATCAACTTCAACCAGTGGCTGATCGACCTCGCGGGCCAGACCAGCACCACCGCACGGTCCTACGACGAACAGGTCGACTACGTCCTCCACGTCAAGGACCAGGTCCTGACCCCGGCCCAGGTCGCCGCGAAGATCAGCGCCTACCGCACGGCCGGCACCACGTTCGAGGACAAGGTGCCCAGCAGCTAGCACACGGCACGGGGCCCCGCCGGTTCGGACCGGCGGGGCCCCGCGTTGGGCGACCGTGGGAACACGGGCATCACGCCTCCAAGGCGCGCAACAGCATCGGCAGCGAGCGCCGGAACTCACGGGCCCAGTACGGCGGTGAGTGCGTGCCCGCGTAGAAGTGCGTCGTCAGGGGCGTGCCGAGTGCGGTCAGGCGGATGGCCAGGGCTCGCGACTCGCGTGCCATGATCGTCTCGGTCGGGGAGATGACGTCCTTCGGGAACGGGTCGGCCGGGTCCTCCAGGCCCGGGATCTCCGGGTCCGGTTCCGTGCCCGGCGGGTCCAGGGCGCCGAGCGTGCCGTCGCCGCCGGCGAGGTACACGGGTGTGGTGCGGAGCCGGTCGGCGAGGTAGTAGGGGTCGTGGGCGTGCCAGTTGGCCCGCTGTGCGACCGGGTCGCCCCATACGGCCTTCCAGTCCAGTCCGAGGTAGGTCATCGCGGCCCGGATCGCGTGCGGATGCCGGCTCGGGTGCACGAAGCCGCTGTAGCTCGCGGCGGCGCGGAACATCCCCGGGTGGCGCGCGGAGTAGGAGAGGGCGCCGAATCCGCCTTGAGACTCCCCCGCGGCCGCACGACGGGTGCCGGCTCCGTAGTGTCGCTCAAGGAGTGGGCGTACTTCTTCGAGGTGGAAGGTCTCGACGGCCGGCGGGCCGCCCCGGCCGCCGTTGAACCAGTCGGTGTAGAAGCCGAACAGCGGCATCTCCGGCATCACGACCAGCACGTTCCGCAGTTGCGGCAGCTCGCGCAGGCGGGCGTCGTAGTCCTCGGTCCAGGCTTTGTGGTTGCCGTCGCCTCCGACCAGCAGGTAGAGCGTCGGCCAGCTCTCGCCCGGCTGTCGATCCTGCCAGCCGTCCGGGGTCAGCAACCGGACCGTGGCGGCGCGGCCGAGGGCCGGTGAGTCGACCGTCAGGTCGACCAGGCGCTCGCCCACCTTCTTCTCCGCGGTGACCCGGGCGCCGCGCGCTGCGGAATCGGCAGGGTCAGCGTCCGTGGCCGAGACCCCGATCAGCAGGAGGAGGTCGCCGACGACCAGGGCGATGAGCAGGCGTAGGCGGGCGGGACTCCAGGGCATGACCGAGGCCTTCTCAGGGGTGGACCACGGCATGGCCGAGGTCCTCTCGGGCGTGGGGTGGCGTGTCATGCGTCCCTCCTGCGCAGTGTCAGGGCCGCGAGCAGGAGCAGGGCGGCCGTGCAGATGGCGACGAGGAGCAGGGATGGCCAGGGGCCGAGGCTGCCGACCGTTTCCGCGGTCGCGTCCGAGGTCTGGGTGAGCTTCTGGAGGGTGGCCGTCGGGGAGGTGCCGGCGATCCAGCGCTGGGCGTCGCCGAAGAGCGGGCCGAGAAGCGAAGGCAGGAGGAGGACTCCGAGGACGGCTGTGACGGCGGCCGCGGAATGGCGTACGAGGGTGCCGACCGCCAGGCCCAGCAGTGCGGCCAGTGCGAAGGAATCCGCGATGCCGAACAGGGCGGGCAGGGGCTCGCCTTGGGCGTACCTGCCGTGGTCGAGCAGCGCGTCGCCGACGACGTAGGCGAGCGAGCAGGAGACCAGTGCCGACACGTAGGTCAGGCTCGCGAGCAGTGCCGCCTTTGCGGCCAGGACGGTGGCCCGGCGTGGGGTGGCGCCGAAGGTGGTGCGGATGGTGCCGCTGCCGTACTCGCCGGTGATGACCAGCGCGCCGACGACCGCGACGAGCATCTGGGCCGGGACCGAGAGGGTGAGGCCTGCGCCGAACACGGTGTCGTCCGGTTGCAGACTTCCCGTCGCCGCGACGAACACCGCGCCCAGCACGGGGACGACGGTGGCCGCGACGGTCGTCCACACCAGGGAGCGCACGCTGCGGAACTTGATCCACTCATGGGCGAGCGCCTGCGGGAGACCGGCTCGGGCATGCGTGAGGGTGGTCATCGGTTCGCCTCCGGTGGTGTCCGGTACTCGGCCGAGTCCTCGGAGAGGGCCGTGTAGACCTCCTCCAACGAGGAGTGGGCGGGGGTGAGTTCGTGGACCGCGAGTCCGTGGTCACGGGCCAGGTCGCCGATGACCGGGGCGTCGAGGCCGTCCACGCGCCAGCCGCCGCGGGACTCCGGCCGTACGGTCGCCCCCTTGGCCTGGAGCAGCTCGCGCAGCCTTTCCGGTTCCGGGGAGCGGACGAGCGTATGGGCGCGGGAGTTGGTCTCGATGAAGTCGCGCACGGTCGTGTCGGCGAGCAGTCTCCCTCGTCCGATGACGACCAGGTGGTCGGCGGTCAGCTCCATCTCGCTCATCAGATGACTGGAGAGGAAGACCGTACGGCCTTGTGCGGCCAGGGATTTGAGCAGTGTGCGGATCCAGCGGATGCCCTCGGTGTCCAGGCCGTTGACCGGCTCGTCGAGGATCAGCACCTGCGGGTCGCCGAGCAGTGCGGCGGCGATGCCGAGCCGCTGGCTCATGCCGAGCGAGAAGCCCTTGACTCTGTGGTGGGCGACCTCGGTGAGCCCGGTGCGGTCGAGGACGTCGCCGACGCGGCTCCGCGGGAGGCGGTTGCTCGCCGCAAGGCCCGTCAGGTGCTGGTGGGCGGTGCGGCCGCCGTGGACGCCTTTGGCGTCGAGCAGCGAGCCGACCGTGCGCAGGGGCGCGGGCAGCTCGGCGTACGGCCGCCCCGCCACGGTGACGGTGCCCGAGGTCGGTGCGTCGAGGCCGAGGACGAGCCGCAGGGTGGTGGATTTGCCGGCGCCGTTGGGGCCGAGGAAGCCGGTCACCCGACCGGGGCGGACCGTGAACGTCAGCCCGTCGACGGCGCACCGGTCGCCGTAGCGTTTCGTGAGGTCGCGTGCTTCGATCATGCCGTCGACGGTAGGAAGCCATGCAGATTCGGACATCCGCCTCCGGGAGTCGACGGCTACTCCCACGGGAGTAGCTCACGGCCCCTTGGCCGGGTCGCTCAGCCCTCCCCCGCCCTGACCAGTCCCGTCTCGTACGCCAGCACCACCAGTTGGGCGCGGTCCCGTGCCCCGAGTTTGGTCATCGCCCGGGACACGTGGGTCTTCGCGGTCAGCGGGCTCATGAGCAGTGCTCGCCCGATCTCTTCGTTGCTCAGTCCGCCCGCGACCAGCGCCATCACCTCGCGCTCCCGCTCGGTGAGCACGGCCAGCCGGTCGGCGCCCGTCGCCTCCGGGCCCTTGAGCCGGGCGAACTCCTCCACCACCGATCGGGTGACGGCCGGGGCGAGGAGGCTCTGCCCGGCGGCGACCGTGCGGATCGCCGCGCGCAGCTCGTCCGGTTCGAGGTCCTTGAGCAGGAAGCCGGCTGCCCCGTGTCGCAGTGCCTCGAAGACGTAGGCGTCGACCCGGTACGTGGTGAGCATGACCACCCGGACACCGTCGAGGGCGGGGTCGGCGGCGATCCGGCGGGTGGCCTCGATGCCGTCGGCGCCTGGCATGCGGACGTCCATGAGGACGACGTCGGGCCGGGTCAGCCGCACCACCTCCACGGCCTGGAGCCCGTCGGCGGCCTCCGCGACCACGACCAGGTCGTCGGTCAGGTCCAGCAGGGCCCGAAATCCCGCCCGTACGACGGTCTGGTCATCCGCGAGCACCACGCGCACCGTCACGATCGCTCCCTCCGTTGTTCCCGCCGTCGCCGCCGCGGGCCGGGAGTTCGGCCCGTACCCGGAAGCCGCCGCCGGCCAGGGGCCCGCAGTCGATCCTGCCGCCGGCTGCCGCGGCGCGCTCCCGCATTCCGACCAGCCCGAAGCCACCGGAGGCCGACGGAGTGGTTGACGGGCCGTCGTCGACGACCTCGACCATGAGCCGGTCGCCGTCCTCGACGACCGAAACCACGGCATGCCGGGCCCCGGAGTGTTTGACGACGTTCGTCAGAGCTTCCTGAACGATCCGGTACGCGGCCAGTCCCACCACCGGCCGCACCCCGCCCGAAAGGTTTTCCTGCCGGAGTGTGATCGCCAGTGTGCCGCCCGCGAACCGGTCGACCAGCTCGGCGAGCCGCTCGATCCCGGGCACCGGATCCACCGGGTCCCCCTCCGGCTCGCGCAGGACGGTGACGGTGGCCCGCAGCTCCCGGACCGCCTCCTTGCCCGCCGCGCGCACCTGCCGCATGGCGTGCCGGGCCACCTCGGGCCGTACGTCGAACGCGTCCAGTGCCACGCCGGCCTGCACGGTCATCGCCGTGACTGTATGCGCGACGACATCGTGCAGGTCGCGGGCGATCCGCAGGCGTTCCTCGTGCACCCGCCGGGTTGCCTCACGCTCCCGGTCCTCTTCCGCGCGGGCGGCCCGATCGGCGTACTCGGTCTGCAACTGCCGTCGGGTTCGCACGACTTCGCCCAGCAGGAGCGGGACGAGCGGCCACAGCATCTCCAGCACCGCGAGCCCTTGCGGGTTCACCACGTCGTTGCCGACCCACAGTGCGATCGCGCCCGATGTGAAGGAGGCGATCAGACCGGTCCACAGCGTGCGCCGCCGGTCCCCTTGTACGGCGACCGTGTACAGCGCGACGATCACCGGGAGGTTCAGCAGTTCCCCGATGTGCCCGTACAGCGCCCAGCCCGCGCACGCCGCCCCCGTCACCACCGTGACCGCCACCGGCCACCGCCGCCGCCACACCAGGGCGAGGAGCGAGATGGCGAGCAGCAGCCAGGTGAGCCAGTCCGCCTGCCGGTAGTCCGGGTCGTTCGACGCGGCGTCGAGGCCCGTGAACCACGCGACCACGGCCACGACGAGGAAATCCACGGACCTGGGCGAGAGGCCGCGCAGCCGGCCGGTGAGGCGGTCGAGAGTCGTCACCCACAACACCGTATGAGCGCGGAGGGCCGTGCGCGTACGCCGACGGGAGTACTCGGATGGGCCGACCGCGGGGGCGCCGTCCGGCCGCGAGGCGGGGTGGGCGAGACTTGCCCGGTGGCACGCACAGACGAGGCCGGTCAGGCCTATCCGCAGGCGCCGGCATCCGACCCGGCACCGAACCCCCGACCAGAGGCCGGACAGGCGACCGGGCCCGGCGCCCGCATGCCGCGCTGGCTGCCGCGGTCCATGGTGCTCGCGCTGCTGCTGGTCGGAGTGTTCCAGCTGGGCAGCTGGGCCTTCCACCAGCTCCTCGGGCTGCTGATCAACATCCTCATAGCGTTCTTCCTGGCCCTCGCGATCGAGCCCGCGGTGAGCCGGATGGCGGCGCGCGGCATGCGCAGAGGACTTGCCGCCTTCCTGGTCTTCCTCGGCCTCGTGGTCGCGACCTCCGGTTTCGTCACGCTGCTCGGCTCCGTGCTCGCCGAGCAGGTCATCAAGATCGTCGAGGATTTCCCGGCGTACCTCGACTCCGTCATCAACTGGGTCAACGCGCACTTCAAGACCGACCTGAAGCGGGTGGACGTCCAGGAAGGCCTGCTCCGCTCCGCGTGGCTGCGCGAGTACGTCGAGAACAGCGCGACCGGCGTCCTGGACGTGTCCGCCCAGGTCCTCGGCGGCCTCTTCCGGCTGCTGACGATCACTCTGTTCTCGTTCTACTTCGCCGCCGACGGCCCCCGCCTGCGCCGCGCGATCTGCTCCGTCCTGCCGCCCGCCAAGCAGGCCGAGGTACTGCGGGCGTGGGAGATCGCCGTCGCCAAGACGGGCGGCTACATCCACTCGCGCGGCCTGATGGCGCTCGTCTCCGGCGTCGCGCACTACATCATGCTCGAAGCGCTGGGCGTTCCCTACGCGCCCGTGCTGGCCATGTGGGTCGGGCTCGTGTCGCAGTTCATCCCCACGATCGGCACGTATCTCGCGGGCGCCCTGCCCATGCTGATCGCGTTCACGGTCGACCCCTGGTACGCGCTGTGGGTGCTGATCTTCGTCGTGGTCTACCAGCAGTTCGAGAACTACCTGCTCCAGCCGAAGCTGACCGCCAAGACCGTCGACATCCACCCGGCCGTCGCCTTCGGCTCGGTCATCGCCGGCACGGCCCTCCTCGGCGCGGTCGGTGCCCTGATCGCCATCCCCGCGGTCGCCACGTTGCAGGCGTTCCTCGGGGCGTACGTGAAGCGGTACGACGTCACGGACGACCCGCGCGTAGAGGGCCACCGGACCAGGGGACCAGGCGGCGGCCTCGTCGGACGGCTCCGGAGGCTGCCGGGTCAGAAGGCCGCAGAACCGGCGATGGCGGACGCGACGGACAGCCCGTCCTAGGCGCCGTTCCGCTCTGCCTCCTCGGCCGGTGAGACCGCTCGGCGCCCCCGCACGCGAGTCGCGGAAGTGACGAGCGGCCCCAGCCGTCACCGGCCGCAGGGCGAGGCAACCGGCGCTACTGCTTCCACCAGGCGGCGGACGCGTCGCGCAGCGTGTTGGTGCCGCAGTGCACCTCGCCCATGCCGAGGTGGTACGTGTACCAGTCGTCGATGTACGACACCTTCATGCCCGCCTTCACATAGGCGGCCGTGACGGCCTGGGTGAAGATGTCCTTGCCGCCGATGACGGGACCCCACTGGCGGGGCGCAAGGTAGCGGTCGCGGCTGAGCAGGATGCCGTTGACCGCTCCGGGCACGTACGCGCTCGTCGCGACGGTCGCCCGTGCAGCCCGAGCGGAGTCGTTGCCGCCCCTGGACAGCCACCGCTGCTGGCCGTGCTCCTTCACCTCGTCCGGCAGGGGCGTGTTCCCGCCCATGCGCGTCAGTCGCGGCACGCGAACGTCGTCGCCGCCCTCGGTACGGGCCATCGACCCGCGGGTGTAAAGGGCCGGCACGCGCACGATCTCGTCGTCGGTCACGCCGGTCTCACGCTTGAGGATCTCCAGATTGGCCGCGATCCGCTGGGCCGCCATGTTGTTGTCGGACACCAGGTGTCGCGAGGCCAGTGCCTGGTCGATGGTGTCCGGAAGCGGCGGCGAGCCGCCGAGGCCCGGGACGGAGAACATCTTGGTGCCGCCATGGCCCGCCTGCTTGGCGTCGCGCAGCAACTGCAGCCCGGCCTCGGGGTCGGCAACGCCGATCCGCCAGCCGCGCGGGGTGTCGGCGGGCAGGAACTGCACGAACTCGTCGACGTGCCCGACCTCCAGCCAGGAGGTGTCCAGGAGCAGCGGGTCCTGGAATCCCTGGGACTTCAGCAAGGTGCGCATCGTCGCCGAGGGCCGCTCGCCGCTGTCCTTGCGCCACCCCATGATGATCCGTCCGGCCGGGAACGAACGGCCGTTGTGGGCGTACGGCGGGATGGTCTCCAGGTTCCCCATGGAGTTGAGCGACCAGTCCGCCGGTGCCGACGCATCGAAGGCCTGCACGACCCCGATGTCCCGTCCGCGGACCTTCTCGAACAGCTCACGCCCGGCCTCACGGTCCGGTTGCGCGGAGCGCAGCATCACACGCATCACGTGCCGGCGCCCGTTCGTCCCGGTCATGCTCACGTACGCCGGCTCGACGAAGTCCTGCGCCCAGGGGTCCTGATACTTGTCGAACGTCACCAGCGGCCGGGTGATGCCTGCCTTCTCCGCCTCCTTCTTCAGGTCGGTGACGAACTTGCCCTGGAGCCCGCTCCAGTCCGCGTCACGATTCAGCTTGGTGACCATCATCTGCTGGGCCTTCTGCAGATGGTGGTGGGTGAGGAGCGGAGCGACGCGCAGGGTGACGGAGTCGGAGGTGCTCTGGCCGCCGGCCGTCACGGTGAGACGGATGACCGTCCTGCCGTCCCACTTCCGGGTGTCCCGGATGATGTCGGTGGCCTCGACCCCGAACTCCACGCCGGAACGCAGCTCGGCCGCCGACAGGCTCGTCTGCGGCGTGATCATGACCCAGTTGCCCGCACGCTTGAGGTAGACGCGGGTCTGCTTGGCACCGGTGGTGACCTTGAATCTGCCCTTGGCGCCGGACGGCAGGCCCCGCATCGGTACCGAGCGGATACGGGCGAGGTCGGCGGCGTCGGCCGGGCCGTTCACCTTGGTGTCGGAGGCGTCGTTGCACGCGGCCAGCTTGGCGTCGGACAGCGGCCTGCCGCCGGGTCCGGTGACCGGGCAGCGCTTGGTGTCATCGTCGATGTTGGGCAGGTAGACCGCTCCCCTGCCCGAGGACCAGGTGTCCTCTCCCGTCGTGTCGGTGCTGCCGCCGACATCGACCTGCCCGTCGCGGTTCACGTCGGCACGGAGGTCGGCCCGTGCGGCCGGCTCGGCGGCCGAGGCGGGTGAGAGCGGCACGGCCAGCGCGGTGCCGACCGCGGCGAGCGCGACGACCATGGGCCCGGCAGGGTTCGTACGTATACGTCTGCGTGAACGCACAGCGCGTTCCTCCTCAGTTGGGGGGGTGCACCGTGCAAGAGGTGAAACGAGTGGCTGTGCGTTCACTGTGCTGACGGAAAGTCATACCGAGGTCTGACGGGGCCCCGCCGATCGGGGGGTGGCACAGCGCAGGGCGCCAGGAGTCCGACAACTACCCGCGCCCGCGCAACCCGCTGCGGAATCTCAACGTCCAACTTCACGACAGACAGCTGTCGATCACCCGGGAGAGCACGTGGCGAAGAAGGACCGGACGACGGACGCGGCGAAGGACAAGGACCGCGAGAAGTGGATGGCACGTTTCCAGGTACGGCTGGTCACGCAGCCGGGTGTGGACCGGGCGATCGTGCTCCAGGCGGTCAAGGAGGTCACGACGCACTGCGAGGAGACCGGAGAGGACCCGCGGACCGCTTTCGGCGACCCGGACGCCCACGCCGTGCAGGTCGCCGCGCGGCTGGTGCCGGAGGACCGAGCGGCGCGCGGGAGGCGGAACAACGCCCTCGTGGACGCGCTCGACTCCGTCCGTGACGCGGTGGGCAAGATCGGCGGCGTGTGACCGGTTGAACCGATCATGCCCGGCGATGGCCTGGAACGGTTGCACGGGTCGCGCGCGGCCATGGCCTGGCCCGGTTGACCCCGTCGCCTGCGGCCATGGCCTGGAACGGACACCGAGGTGCGGTCGCCGCCGCCCGGTGCTGCAATTGAGGTGATGGCCGCCCGGTGCTGCCGATGAGGCGCGGGGCGTCACTGGGGGCTGCCGCGAGCACCAGAGGTGACACCGTGAGCGACGAACTTGAAGACGTTGGCCCGATCGACTACCTGGTCGTCGAGTTCCCCGGCAACCGGATGACGGGCGAGGGCCTGCCCCTCCTGGTCGACCTCGTGGACCGCGGCATCATCCGGATCCTGGACCTGATGTTCGTCCGGAAGGACGCCGACGGATCCGTGACCGGCATGGAGATCGCCGACCTCACCGGCGACGGCGAGCTCGACCTGTCCGTCTTCGAGGGCGCGTCGTCCGGCCTTCTGGGCCAGGACGACCTGGAGGAGGCGGCCACCGCGCTGGAGCCGGGCAGCTCCGCGGGCATCCTCGTCTACGAGAACCGGTGGGCCGCGCCCTTCGCCGCTGCCCTGCGCCGTGGCGGTGCCAGGCTGGTCGCGTCCGGTCGGATCCCGGTGGACGCGTTCGTCGCGGCGCTCGATGCGACGGAGGCCGCTCGCTGAACGAGTGATCGTGGCTGATGACGTTCGCGGCGGATGTCGATCGCGGCTGACGCCGGCCACGGTTGACGCAGAGAAGGGAAACGGTCATGCCAGGTCTCCTCCGCGGGGTCGCTCGCACCGCCGTCGTCGCCGGAACGGCGACCGCCGTGTCGAACCGGGTCTCCCGCCGCCAGCAGGGCCGCTGGGCGGCGCAGGAGCAGAATGCGTACGCGGCAGCCCCCGCACCCCAGCCGGCGCCCAGCGCCGAGCCACCGGCCCCCGACATGACCACAAAGATCGAACAGCTGAAGCAGCTCGGCGACCTCAAGGAACAAGGCGTGCTTTCCGAGGCCGAGTTCGAGGAGCAGAAGCGCAGGCTCCTGGCGTCGTGACCGGCCGTCGTCAGCCGTGAATCGGACGGCCTGCTGTTCGGCGAGGTCCCGTTGCTGGGAGCATCACGTCCCCACCCCCGGGGAGCCGTGATGGCACTTCGCGAAGGTGATGGCGATGCCGGCATGGCGTTTGCGGGACTTCCACGACGATGACCTCGACCGCGCCATCCAGATCTGGGACCAGAACCAGCAGGCGGACGAGACAACCGGCGCCTTCCCTCTGTCGGAAGTCGTGACCTCGGCCAGGTCCGGAGGCCCGGCGGTGGTGGCGGTGGTCGGCGACGAACTCGTCGGCGTCGCCGTGGCACAGGCCCATGGCGAGAGAGGCTGGATCGTCCTGGTGGCCCTGGCCTCGGCCTGGCGTAGGCGCGGCATAGGGAGCGCCTTGATCGCCGAGATCGAGCGGCGCCTGTGGGCACAAGGGATCCGCCGGATCGGCGCGCTGCTCGCACCAGGGGTCACCGGAACCACCGCCTTGGAGAACTCCGGCTACCGCTCCCGGGCGGGGCTCGTCTTCTACGAGAAGGTGGAGCAGCTCGGCGCGAGCGACGCGGGCCTCCTCGCGGACCTCGGGGGGAGGATGCTTCCCGACGGTCTGTGGGAGAGCCTCGCAGGCATGGAAAGCGTGAAGGAAGCCATCGAGCGCCGGATCGTCCTGCCGCTTGCCCGACCCGCGCTGGCCGAGCAGTACGGAGTGCGGCCACCGAAGGCGGTCATCCTCTTCGGGCCGCCCGGCACCGGCAAGACCAGCTTCGCCCGAGCGGTCGCCTCACGCCTGCAGTGGCCCTTCGTCGAACTCTTCCCCTCCCGGCTCGCATCGTCGCGCGAAGGCGGGCTGGCGCTCTCCCTGCGGGAGACGTTCACCGAGCTCGCCGAACTGGAGACGGTGGTGCTCTTCATCGATGAGGTGGAGGAGATCGCCGCCGCCCGCTCCGGAACGGCCGTCGACCCCAGCCACGGCGTCACCAACGAACTCCTCAAGCTCATCCCCGGCTTCCGCGACCACGACGACCGCCTCCTGATCTGCGCCACGAATTCCGTCCGCCGCCTCGATCCGGCGTTCCTCCGCCCCGGGCGCTTCGACTACGTCATCCCCGTCGGCCCGCCGGATCCGGAAGCCCGATCGGCAGTATGGCGCCGCTACCTCGGACCTGCGGCCATCCACGTCGACCTCGACCGCCTGGTGGAGGCCAGCGCGATGTTCACGCCCGCAGACATCGAGTTCGCCGCTCGCAAGGGCGCCCAGACCGCTTTCGAGCGCGAGGTGACTCAAGGGGACGGCGCACCCGCAGGCACCGGGGACTATCTGCGGGCCATCGAGAAGACCCGACCGACTCTCACCGACCAGGCGTTGACGGACTTCGCCGAGGACACCGAGACGTACGTGCGCATGTGACATCGAGGCCATCGCACAGAGAACGACGGCCCCGCCGCCGGGGCGCGGCCCGTGCTCGGTGCCGTCGCCCCGGTGCGGGGACTGTCAGTCGGTGTAGACCTCGGCGCGGTCCACGCTCACGAACGCTGCCCCGGCGGAGGAGTTGCGTTCCCCGGTGACGCGGACTTGTAGCGTGTGCGTGCCGTACGGCAGGCGTGGGCTGAGGTACTGGAGTGTCTCACCGGTGCGGATCGCTCCGTAGAAGTCGACGCGTTGTTCGGCGCCGCCGTCGATGCGGATGCCCGCGATGCCGTTGCCCGTGTCGTTCACGGACAGCAGCGCGATCCTGGTGCCGGTGAAGCTGAAGGTCGCGGTGTTGCCGGCCCGGTCGCTCCAGTGGTCGTCGCTCCAGAAGCACTGCGCCGCGCAGCCGGTGCCCGAATTCCAGGCACCCTGGTAAGTCACTGTGCCGCTGCCGCTGGAACGGCCGTCGTCGTTGATCCAGTAGTTGCCCGACCTGGGGTCGCCGGAGGGCAGGTCCTGTGTCGCGCCCAGTGCGAGCGGGGTACCGAGGTCGGGGCTGCCGTCGGCACGCCAGCCGATCTTCTGGGCACGGGTCGTGCGGTTGCTGTAGGTGAAGACCGACGTGGTCTTGGCGTGGTAGATGATCCAGTCCTCGGTTCCGTCGGGGGAACGGAAGAAGGCGTGGTGGCCGGGACCGAACACGCCTCTGGCGTCGTTGCGCGAGAAGACGGGCCCGCTGTGCTGGGTCCAGTTGCCGGGCACCAGGGGGTCGGCGCCATTGGGCAGGGACATCATCCAGACCTGGTAGTCGGGCTTGCCGGTGTCGCACGCCGAGTACGTCATCCAGGTGCGGCCGTTGCGGTACAGGAACTCGGGGCCTTCACGGACCTCGGGGCAACCTCCGGCGCCGTCCAGGGCGATGGCGTTGCCGGAGACGGTGTAGGGGTTCGACATGGGCGCGATGTTGAGGCCGTTGTGCTGATAGGCGTTGATGCCGCTGTAGGCGAGGTACAGCTTGCCGTTGTGCTGGAGGATTCCGGGGTCGATGGCGAAGTCGTTGGTGTGGTTGGGCGGGGTGAGCTTCGCCTTGAAGTGGTACGGCCCGGCCGGATCGTCGCCCTGCGATTCGAGGACGTACAGCCGGTGGTGGTCGTCCACTCCGTCGTCGGCCGTGTAGTACATGTACCAGCGGTTGTTGAAGCGGTAGAACTCGGCTGCCCAGATGTGCTGGTTGCGTGAGGCGTCGGTGTCTCTCCACACCGTGATCGGGTCGGCCTTGAGCAGAGTGCTCAGTGAGGAGGAGCGCCACATCTTGATGCTGTCGCCCTGCGTGGTGGTGAGGTGGTACGCCCCGTTCGCGTACGTCATGAACGGGTCGGGTCCGGTGTTGAGCGGATTGCGGAAGGTACCTGCCGCCGCGGCTGCCACCGGTGCGGCGTCGGCCACCCGCTGAGTGGCGGTGGCGGCGCTGGTGGCCTGCGGCACCCAGACCAGGCTGACGAGCAGGGCGAACAGGGCGGTCACCAAGGTGGTGACGGAACGAGCGCGCATCGGCGACTCCCCACATCTCTCGAAGTGCCTTGGACTGCGGGCGGCTTGAACGGCTTGAACGGCTTGGACCGCTTGGTTCGCTTGGTTCGCGAACAGCGCTGCATGAGCTGACGGCTGTCTATGGCACCACGGTCATTACATCGATGTAAAGAGCGGTGCAGCGAGAGGTATTCGCTGGAAGTCGCACACCCTCAACTACTGGCGCTAAGTTGCTCCTTGACCCCAAATCGGGCTGATCCGGAGGACATCGCGTGACCGAGATTCCCGCCGCCTCGACCGAGGCGCGCAAGCGAATCAAGACCGACCAGCCGCACACGGCCCGAATCTGGAACTACTGGCTGGGCGGCAAGGACAACTACGAGGTCGACCAGGCCGCCGGCGACCAGATCCGTACGTTGCACCCGGGCATCGGCGACTACGCCCTCGCCGACCGGCAGTTCCTCGGGCGTGCCGTGCAGTACCTCGCCGGCGAGCGCGGGATACGGCAGTTCCTCGACATCGGCACCGGCCTGCCGACGGCCGACAACACCCACGAGGTCGCCCAGCGCATCGCGCCGGAGTCCCGCATCGTCTACGTCGACAACGACCCGATCGTGCTGGCCCACGCGGAAGCCCTGCTGACCAGCACGCCCGAGGGCCGCACCGACTATCTCGACGAGGACCTGCGCAACGTCGACACCATCCTGGAGCAGGCCGCAAAGACCCTGGACTTCAGCCGGCCCGTGGCACTCATGCTGCTCGGCGTCGTCATCTTCATCGAGGACGACGACGAGGCGTCCGGCATCGTGCGCCGTCTGATGGACCGCCTGCCCGCGGGCAGCCACCTCGCCCTCTCGCACACCATCACGCGCCCGGACATGCCGGACGTCGACGCGGCGGTGGCGTTCTGGAACGAACACGGCACACCCAAGCTGACCCAGCGCACACCGGAACACATCGCCGGGTTTTTCGACGGCCTCGAACTCCTCGAGCCGGGCGTCGTGTCCTGCAACCGCTGGCGCTCGGACGACAGCGAGACGGATCTGCCGGCCGAGGTGGCCATGTTCGGCGGTGTGGGGCTCAAGGCCTGATCGTCGTCAGGGCCTCGGTCACGGAAATGCCATGACCGAGGCCCGAGGCTCAGACACCGCGGCAGCTACCGGCCGGCGCTAGTTCCGGTACCGGAACACGATCCGGCCGCGCGTCAGGTCGTACGGCGGGAGTTCCACCAGTACGCGGTCCTCCAGCACGATCTTGATGTAGTTCTTGCGGATCTTGCCGCTGATGTGCGCGAGCACCTGGTGGCCATTGTCGAGCTCCACGGTGAACATGGCGCTGCGCAGGCACTCGACGACCTTGCCCTCGACCTCGATGACGTTCTTGTGCTTCGTCATCGCACCAGCTCCAGGTTGCTGCTCATCGGTCGGGCGCCGATGCCCTCGAACAGTGCCGTGGCTGGTCGGTTGGACTCGTGGACCTCCGTCCAGGCCTCGGTGAAGCCGGAGTTGTGGAGCGTCCCCAGTGCGTGGGCCAGCAGTGAACGGGCGATGCCGCGGCGCTGCTCCCCGGCCCGGACCGCGACGATCCCGATGCGCGGCCGGTTCACCGTCACCACCCGGATCAGGCCCAGGTAGCGGTCCGGCGTCGCGGCCACCGCGTATTTCGACGGGTCGACGATGGTGTCGCCTTCGGGGCGGGGAATCACCTCCGCGGGCATCGACTGCCAGCCGGCGGTCGCTTCGACTTCGTCACGGATCGCGCGGTCCACCGCCCGCAGGAGACCCGAGTCCGCCTGGCCGGCGGGCAGGATCGTGACGCCCGAGGGCGGCAGGACTTCGTCGAGCCCGGTGACCCGTGGGTCGGTCGGCACGGCGTACTCCCACTCGCGGCGCCGGGTCGTGAACCCGGCCCGCCGCCAGCCGGCCGTCAGCTCGACGTCGGCTTCGTCGACCACCGTGTACAGCGGCGCCGGCAGTGCCGCCAGCATCGCCTCGGCGAGCCGGTCGAAGGCGGCGTCGTGCCAGGCGTCGATGCTGACGAACAAGCGTCCGTCGGGCCGGTGCTTCGCATACCCGCGGCCGACCACCAGGTCGTCTTCCAGGGCATGCCATTGCCTGTCCGCGACGCGCGTGATCATCACCGCGTTCTCGCTCAGGCCAGATGTGCAGGGCTTCGTGTCCATCGGAATCTCCTCCAGGAGTGCCTCTGTCTCAGGCGCTCCTGGCGACACCGAACGTCAGCCGCCGGACCGTGACGGGATGAGGGAGCACCCACGGGTAGCTGTGTTCACGGGGCTCACCTCCATACGACGACTTCACGGTCCACCGCGAAAGTAACAACGGGGCGCGGCCCCGCTCAAATCCTTTTCCGTGAGTTCGTAAGGCGAGCACGGCCCGGACTTCAGCGCTCACCCGGCTGACAGAACGAAGCGCTCGACCTCCCTCGCCCGGTCGTCCATCTGCTCCGCGATCGACTCGGCGACCTCTTCCACGAGGCGAGTGATCTCGGTCGGCTCCAGGCTGGCCGTCTCCAGCGCCCTCTGCAGTCGCCACCGTGCCGCGTATTCGATTCCCGCGGCGCTGCCGACGACCACTGCACCGGCGGCGGCCACCGCTCCGGCCGCGAAGAGGAGCGGGCCGGCGCCCCCCTTCCGGAACGCCTGCACCGCGCCGTTCATGAGAACGCGCCCGGCCACGGTCGCGCCTCCGGCGGTCGTCAGGATCCCCTGTGCTGCCCCCGCCGTCCGCAGGACACCACGGATACGTGCCGTCATCTTCACGCTGACGATGTTCGGCACCGTCAGGTCGAGTCGAAACCGGTCGTCCCGGATTCCGTAGGCACGGCAGATGTCCAGGACGAGCGGCGTCAACGAGGCCTCCAGTCTCGCTTGCAGGCGCCGGAACACCGCGTCGAGGTCGGCCACTTCACGGATCTGCTCGTCCAGCGGTGTGGACGACTGGGCGCCGCCGTTCCCCGCTTCCAGCTCGACGCGCTGCCGCAGCAGGCTGATCATTTCGTCGAACGATTCGAGGAGCGCGGCGCGGATTTCGTTGTTGAAGTCGGTCTGGTCCTTCAGGGCTCGGATGTCGCGCCGAAAGCGGTCCACGCCGACCCGGTGCCGGCCGGCGCTCGCCAGACCTCGGGCCACGGTGAACGAGGGGGTCGGGTCGTTCCGTACCTCCGCGTCCGGGAAGGCCTCGGCGCAGGCTTCCCGGACGACCGGCATACGTGAGCCGCCGCCGGTCACGATGATCAACTGAGGTCGGGACGAGCCGAGTTCTCGCTTCGCTTGGGCCAATACGGCGCGGAAGTCGTCCGCCCAGCCTCCGGGGGCGGCAACCAGCCGGGGAATCTCCACTCCGCGCAGTCGGCCGCCGCCCTTGTGGACGATCGGCGCGAAACGGGTGGCACACCCTTGCGGCATGCTGCGGAAGTTGTCCCGGCCCCCGTTGCCGGACGAGAACTGTGCCTCCTTGGCGCGGCGGCACACGAGCCGGAGCATCTGTGCTCCGCCGGGCATCGCCAGGGCGTCGGTGAATTCCTTGTCCTCGGCGAGTTCCGCACGCAGGAGGGCAGCCAGTGCGTCATCGATCCGTCGGCAGCCGAGTGAGGCTCCCACCGGCAGA
Organism: Streptomyces chartreusis; assembly: GCF_008704715.1. Lineage (NCBI taxonomy): Bacteria > Bacillati > Actinomycetota > Actinomycetes > Kitasatosporales > Streptomycetaceae > Streptomyces > Streptomyces chartreusis. Next base: position 9,798,386 of record NZ_CP023689.1, on the reverse strand, counting down.
TTGCGCGGTTCGAGATCGTCGACGAAGGTGAAGTCGGTCGTCGAGGATCCGACGTCGACGATGAGCACTTCCCGCAGCGCGTCGCGATCGACTGTGTTGCCGCGGTCCTCCGTGTGACGGTCCCGGACGTGGACGAGCGCGGACTGCGACTCCGGCATGAGTCGCACGGGTACGTCGAGAGGTCCGAACTGCTTCGCATACGCCTCGACGGCATCCATTGGCCATCCGGCGGGATGCCCCACGTACACGGCGCAGTGCTCCCGGACCTCGGGATGGCGGTGGAAGAACTCGCGGAGCAGCGCCTGGGAGAACGGCACCTGGCGTGGCATGACTTGGTGTTCGGAGTCGAAGGCGGTTTTGAAGTTCACGCTGAACTGGAGGCAGTCCTCGGACAACACGGCCTCTTCGCCGATCAGAAACCGGGTGGCGTCGCCCTCGTCGTCATTCTTCCCGTACTCCCAGGCGATCGCCGTGATGATGCTCTTCTCGTTCGTGTCCCGTTCGAAGACCTTCGGCTCGTCCCGCATGGTGGCCGGGTCCGTCGACACCCAGCACAGGGCGCTCTCGCCATCCCCGATGTCGAGTCCGATGACGTGGCGGGGGCCGGTGGCCTGGAAGAGGTCCCGCTCCGAAGCGGCGTTGCTCATGACTGCTCCTCAGGAGCCGAGGGCAGACCGCCCGTCACCGTGAGGATCTCGGTGAGCAGCCTGATCTCCTGCTCGTTGGGCGGTGGCGGGAAGTCGAACCCTGCGCGATGCGCGGAGACGTCCGCGAGGAGCCGTCGTACGCCTGGATTCTCCTGGGCCACCGTTTCGTCCCGGCCGCCGAGTTGTGTCTTGCGGGCCTCGGCCTCGTCGAAGCGGAACCAGATGGCCGGATCTTCCTGGAGGACGAGGAAGAAGGACGGGTACAGCATCCGTAATGCCAGCAGCACACCGGCGTGCAGCAATCGCCGTACGGACGGCGGCTGTTGCAGCTCCAGGGTCGCGGCGGTGAGATTGAGTCCATTGATGAATCTGCGTACCCGGCGGGGATTGGCGCCGAATGCGGACTGGATCAGTTCCCAGAGTTCCCCCGAGCCGGCCAGTTCCGGTGGCCGGAGCTTCGTCTGCAATTGCCGGTAGAGCGCTTCGAACGGCACTCCGGGCAGGTGGTAGGGGAAGTGGATCAGCTTTTCCAGGTACTGCTGGCCGCGGACGAGGTCCGGTTCGTCGCCGCCCGCCTTCCGTCCGGCCGCCTCGGTGATCACCTGTTGGTCCATCGCCAGCACGAAGACGCAGGACGCCTCGCCGAGAAACAGTTTCAGGGAGTCCAGTACGGTGATTGCCGCGTCCTGGGTACAGCGGTCGAGGTCGTCGACGAAGAGGACGAGTCGACCGCCGTCGGTGTACCGGTGGACGACCTCCCTGAAGTCCTCCTCGAAGTGATTGACATGGCGGTATGCCGCGGCATCCGAGGCGGTGATCGCGTCTTGGAAACGATCGACGTCATCGGCCGCGAGCAAGCCGCCGGTCAGCGGACCGGCGGCCCGCCGGGCGAGGAGCCAGGCAGCCGCCTGACTCAACTGCCGTACGGTGGCCAGCGTCTGGGTCAACCGCTCACGCTTCGATTCGCCGGCCTCGCTCCGACGCCTCTCCAGATCGATGGCCATTTCGGTGAGTACGGTCTGAATGAGCGCGTGCCAGATCTCGTCCTTCTGGTCGTACTTCCAAGGGTTGAACCAGATGGCAGGAATCTCGCGCTGCCGCAGCAGGTCGCGGCAGATATTCATGAAACTCGACTTGCCCATGCCCCATGGGCCGAAAATGCCCACGGCGAGCGGAAGGTCATCCGTCCCTTCCAGCGCGTCACACAGAACACGGGCATGTGCCAGAAACCCGAACGCATCACCGGATGCACCGGAGATCGCATTGTCCGAGAGCAGCCCAATCTTCCCCATCGCCCCATCCCCCTCATCGCACCAACTGAGGCGCCGCTCCATCATGCGCAAACGGGGACGACGAGGGAGAGTTCCGACGAAAACAGGCTCCGCGCGCCGTCGTACGTGGTAGGGCGGCAGCCTCGTCGTGGTCCGCGCCGCGGCTGCCGTGCCCTGCCACTGATCGACTCGCACAGCCGCAGTGCCCGAGAAACACTTATCAGTGCGGCTACGCACCGCGGACACAATCGTCTACCTGCGGAGGTGGCGATGGTCAACACTGTGGTTCAGGGTTCAGACACCGCGAGGCTTCCCAGAGTGGCCGAGCTGGGTGAACACCTCTTCATCCGGCACGTGAACCCCAATCCACTTACGGCCTGGGAACCCTTCGTGACGATTTGGGTGTGCACTGGCCACGGCGGTCTCGTGGGCAACATTGCCGAATGGCAGCAATTCCAGCTCGGGGAAACACAGCCAGGCGAGACGGGGGACGACGCCACCTTCCCGATGGTCCAGCACTCCCCCACCGCAAAACTCCCGAAGACGGCCGCGTTCGGCACCTCAGGCTTGGTTGAGCACGTGAACCACAACCCCATTACGGCTTGGGAGCGATTCGTCACGGCCTGGGTGTGCACTGGGACGTTCTCCCTCTCCCCCACCGCTCAGTGGCAGCAAGTCATGATGGGGGAAGCGCAGGCCGGTGAGCTTGACGAGGGGCCGACAGCCGTTCCCTGGATACAGCATGCGCGCACCGCGAAGCTGCCCAAAGAGGGCACACTCGGCGAGACACTCGGGATCAAGCACGTAAGCGCTGAACCGCTGGACGAGTGGGAGCCGTTCGTCACCGCCTGGGCATGTACCGGATTCTTCCCGCTCTCGCCCTACGCCCAATGGCAGCAGGTCTTGCTGGGCGATGTGCAATTGGGTGAGTAGGGACTGCTCGGCGGTGCTCAAGCATGTGGGTTGGTCTCAGCCGCGATCAGATCTGCGAGTCGTTGTGCGGTGTTGAAGTGCGGGGTGAGACGGGTCTTGGTCATGGCGAAGGAGGTGCCGGTGGCGGTGTCGGCATACACGTAGCTGCCGCCACCGCCGATCCAGCCGAACGTCGTGGGCGTCTCGTCGGGCCGCGTTCCGATACGGCCGAGTGGATAACCCAGGGCCAGCCGCACCTGGTTGCCGAAGACCTGGTCGATGCCCTGGAAGGCCACCGCCGTCAACTCGTCGAGCTGGCGTGGATCAATGAGGCGGCCGTCGAGGATCGCAGCATTCATGGCGGCGATTCCTCGCGCGGTGAAAGTGCCGACCGATGGGATGTCCGCCAGCTGGATCTCCTCGCTATTGCCCATGGCCGCGGTCGGCTGCATTTCCCAGGGCGCGAGAATGACGTCGCCGGCCGGTGGGGCGACCGGGGGTGGTACGGCGTCTTCGAGTCGCGCCAGGCCGGCCAGGTCGGCTCGGGGCACACCGAAGTACAGGTCACCTTCCAGGCCCAAGGGCACGGCGATCCATTCGTGCAGGAGCTGCCGCATCGGTTTGCCGGTGGCCCGGCGTGCGACCTCGCCGACCAGGAAGCCGTAGGTGAATGCGTGGTACCCCGTCTCGGTCCCAGGGCGCCACCGCGGTTCCGCGTCGGCGATCGCGCCGCAGACCCGTGACCAGTCCGTCAGGTCGGCAGGGCCGATGTCACCAGGCATCGCCGGCACGCCGACCGAGTGGGTCAGCACGTGCCGAAGGGTCGCCGTCTCCTTGCCGTGGGCACCGAACTCCGGCCACACGTCGGCCACTGGCGTGTCGTATCCGACGGCACCGTCCCTGACCAGCAGGTGAGCGATCAGCGACGTCATGACCTTGCCGGCAGAGAAACTGAAGAAGGGGGTCCGGGGCGTCGCCATGCGCCCGGTCCGGCTGTCGGCGAAGCCGGCCACGGCGTCGACAACACGAGCACCCTCGTGGAACACGGCAATCTGCAGACCCGTCTCGGCCCCGCTCTCAACGAGTTCGTCGAGGACGCCTTGGACCTTCTGCTGCAGTGAGGACATCATCGTCACCTGCCCGGCCACGTGAAGCATGCGACGGCCGGCGCGACTCGATACAGCCTCAAGCGCATGCCACCCAGACTCCAGGCCGCCGGCAACGGCGTCACGTGCGGTCGTCCGCCGGGCCGCACCCTGGCGACAGCCGTCATCAGGACTCCGCCCCGAGCCCGCCCAACAGCGTCCCCACCACGAGGTCGGCAGCCTGCGGGGGCTTCATGTCGTGGAACTTGTGGGCGACAGTGTCGACGAGCTGGTCCAGGACCGCGCGCGCCCAGGTCGGGTCGGCTTCCCCCCGTATGCAGCCCTCGTCGATCGCCCTGCGGATGAACGCATCCAGCCGAGCGCTCTGCTCCTCACGGCGGACCCGCGCCTCCGGGTCCTGCTGCATCATGCGGCGCGTGTCCACCGGCCACTCGCGGCTGACGGGGACGATCGCCTCCACGTAGCGGTGCAGGGCCACTGGGACCGGCGCCTCCGTGAGGCGCGCCTCGTCGAGTACGCGTTCCGCGGAGTCGAGCTTGGCCTGGAAGACCGCGCTGAGCAGTGCTTCACGGCTCGCGAACCGGCGGTGGACCGTAGTGCGGTCCACGCCCGCGGCGGAGGCGATCGCCGCCATGGATGTGCTCGGGTCCTCCGCCAGAAGGCGGGCTCCGGCCCGGAGCACGGCGTTCAGATTGCGCGCGGCGTCAGCTCTCATCATCGACTGATTCTACGGGATCGTGGACGTTCGGCCACCTAACGTCCTGTGTCGAGATGCATCACATACAGTTACTGCAACATTGATGTTGCAGTTATGGAAAAAACGTCTACAGTGGAGTCGCTGCCCAGTGGGCGGCAAGTCCACGAGATGAGGTATCCCCAATGTCACGAACTTGGCTGATCACCGGCGGATCGCAGGGCCTCGGCAAGGCCCTCGCCCTCGCGGCGCTGGAGGCCGGCGACCGGGTCGTGGTGACCTCCCGCAAGCCGGACGCGCTGGCGTCCGTGCGGTCCGCGTATCCGCAGCGGATCGAGACAGTCGCGCTGGATGTCACGTCCCCGTCGCAGGTCCGGGACGTGGTGGCCGCGGCGGTCGAGCGATTCGGTTCGATCGACGTCGTGGTCAACAACGCCGGCTACGCCACCAGCGGATCCATCGAGGACTTTCACGAGGACGAGTTCCGCGCACAGGTCGAGGTCAACCTCTACGGCGTCGTCAACGTGACGCGGGCGGTGCTCCCGGTCATGCGGCGCCAGCGGTCCGGGCACATCGTGCAGATCTCCTCGATCGGCGGACGAGTGGGTGGTACGCCCGGACTCGGCGCCTACCAGACGGCCAAGTTCGCGGTCGAGGGCTTCTCCGAGGTCCTGGCGAACGAGGCCGCCCCCTTCGGCGTGAAGGTGACCATCGTGGAGCCCGGCGGCATCCGTACCGGCTGGGCGGAGGGAGCGGCGGAGCCCTCAGGGCCCGTCACCGCCGACTACGAGTCGACGGTCGGCGCCTGGCAGCGCAGGTTCGCCGAGTACGCCGGAAACGAACCCGGCGACCCCGACCGTATGGCCGAAGCGATCATCCGCGCCGTCGAAGCGGACGAGCCGCCCCGCCGGCTCCTCCTCGGCAGCGACGCCCTCGGCATCGCCGTCGAGTCGGAGGAAGCGCGTCTGACCGAGGCCAGGAAGTGGGCCGACGTGAGCCGCTCCACGGACTACCCGGCCGCCTGACGGTCACTCCCCTCGCCCCGCCGCCTCACCCCTCTCGCCCAGCCAGTCCACACACTCAAGGAATCGAGATCATGACTGTTCACGACAAGCTCTACATCGGTGGCTCGTGGGTCGCTCCCAGCGACCCGGCGCTGCCGCTCGACATCCTCTCGCCCCACGACCAGTCCGTCCTCGGCCGCGTGGCGCAGGCCGCCCCCGCCGACGTGGACGCGGCCGTGACCGCGGCCCGCGAGGCCTTCGACCGGGGGCCCTGGCCGCACACCACGCCCGCTGAGCGGATGGATATCGTCCGCCGCTACGACGCCCTGCGGGCGGCACGCGCCGACGAGATCGCCGCGGTGATCTCCAAGGAGAACGGTTCCGCAGGCTGGTTCACCAGGGCCGGTCAGCCGTTCCTGACGCGGCAGGTGAACGGCTACCTCAAGGCGGCCGAGGAGTTCGGGTGGGAGGAGATCGTCGAGCCCGCCGATCCGTCGGTCGGCTTCGACACCATCGTGCGGCGCGAGGCGATAGGCGTGGTCGCCGCGGTCATCCCGTGGAACTCACCGTTCTCCGCCGCCATCGCCAAGCTCGTCCCGGCGCTGCTCGCGGGCAACACCGTCGTGCTCAAGGTGTCCCCGGAGAACTCCCTCAGCATGACGCTCATGGCCGAGCTGTGGCATGAGGCCGGCCTGCCGCAGGGCGTGCTGAGTATCCTTCCCGCGGACCGGGAGACCAGCGAGTACCTCGTCTCGCACCCCGGGGTCGACAAGATCTCCTTCACCGGGTCGACCCGGGCCGGCCGGCGCATCGCCTCCATCGCCGGTGAGCACCTCAAGAGGGTCGGCCTGGAGCTCGGCGGCAAGTCCGCCGCCCTCGTCCTGGAGGACGCCGACCTGGAAGCGGCCATGCAGGGCCTGCGTTTCGGAGCGCTCGGCAACAACGGCGAGGCGTGCATCCTTCAGACCCGCATCCTCGCCCCGCGCAGCCGCTACGAGGAGGTCGTCACGGCGGTGAAGGAGATGGTGGAGTCGCTGAAGGTCGGCGACCCGTCCGCGCCCGACACCTTCATCGGCCCGATGATCCGCCGCGACCAGCAGCAGCGCGTCATCGACTACATCAGCATCGGCATCAAGGAAGGCGCCCGCCTGGTGACCGGCGGTCCCGAGATCCCCGAGGGCCTGGAGCAGGGCAACTACGTCACCCCGACCGTGTTCGCCGACGTGGACAACTCCATGCGGATCGCGCAGGAGGAGATCTTCGGCCCCGTCCTGGCCGTCATCGCCTACGACGACGAGGACGACGCCGTCCGTATCGCCAACGACTCCGAGTACGGCCTGTCCGGCGGTATCTGGACCACGGACCCCGACTGGGCCCTCGCCGTCGCACGCCGGCTGCGCACCGGCACGGTCAGCCTCAACGGAGCCCCGATGAGCTTCGACGGTCCGTTCGGCGGCTTCAAGTCGAGCGGCATCGGCCGTGAGTACGGCAAGGTCGGCCTGACCGGTTATGTCGAGCACAAGACGATCACCCGCAACCGGTAGCCACAGGCCCTCATCGCACGGCAGCGGTAGTTATCCGAGCCAGGCCTTCACCTTGTCGGGGTGCGCCTCGACCCACTTCTTCGCCGCCGCTTCCGGTGTCATCTTGTCGAGCGCGATGTATTTGGCGACGGTGTTCTGGTCGTCGTTGGTCCAGGTGAAGTTCTTCACCAGGTCGTAGCCCGGGCTGCCGGACTTGGCGAAGCTGGTGCTGACGATCTTGTCGAGGTCGAACACGGGATAGTCGCAGGCCACCTTCGCGGGATCGGCGTCACAGCCCGCCGTGTGCTTGGGCAGGTCGATGTGGACGAGCGGCACCTCCGAGAAGAGCCACTGCGGCTCGTAGAAGTAGCCGATCACCCACTTCTTGTTCTTCTCGGCGTCCCGGAAGGCCTGGAGCAGGGCGGTCTCACTGCCCGCGTACACCACCTTGAAGTCCAGCTTCAGGTTCTTCACCAGGGCCTCGTCATTGGTCTGGTACGACGGGTCGCCGTCGAGGAGTTGGCCCTTGCTGCCCGACTCGGAGGTCTTGAACTTCGCGGCGTACTTGTCGAGGTTCCGCCAGTCGGTGATGTCCGGGTACTGCTTGGCGATCCACGGCGGGATATACCAGCCGATGATTCCCTTGTTGCCGGTCGGGCCGAGATTAACGGCGGTCTTCTGCTCGGTGATGTATTTCTTCTTCAGGTCGTCGTGGCCCCAGTTCTCCACGATGGCGTCGACCTCGCCCGACTCGAAGCCCTGCCAGCCGATCTCCGCCTTGAGGTCCTTCTGGACGACCTTGCAGCCGAGTTCCTTCTCCGCGACGTGGGCGATGACGGCCGCGTTCGCCTCGTAGCCGACCCACGGGCTGACAGCGAGGTTGAAGGTGCCGCACTCCCCCGGACCACCGCCCGCCCCGGCGTTGTCCTCGCCGACCTTCGCCCCGCTGCACGCGGTCAGGGCGAGGCCGAATGCGGCCGTCGCCGCGGCGCCTGAGCGCCACCTTCTTGCACGTTGTGCCATGGTCCTGCTCCTTGTGCGCCGGGCGTCTCGCGCCGTGCGGATGGTGGGGAGGGTGGGGTGAAGGGGGGTCAGGTCATGTCCAGGGCGCACCGGAATCCCACGTTTCCGGTCGCCGAGTCCGCGAAGAGGCCCTGTCGGGCGGCGACCCGGTAGCGGCGGCAGTAGGAGGCGTGGCAGAGGTAGGAGCCGCCCTTGGTGACGTACCGGCGTTCGCCGTGGGAGAGGGAGAACCGGTCCTCGCACCATTCCCAGACGTTGCCGGTGGTGTTGTACAGGCCGAAGCCGTTGGGTTCGAAGGCGTCGACGGGGCAGGTGCCGTACCAGCCGTCGACGGTGGGGTGCCGGTCGGGGAAGTCGCCCTGCCACACGTTCATGCGGGGGCGCCCGCCAGGCTCGAACTCGTCGCCCCAGGGGAACACCTTCGCGTGCAGTCCCCCTCGGGCAGCGCGTTCCCACTCCGCCTCGGTGGGCAGGCGTTTGCCGGCCCAGGCGCAGTAGGCGCGGGCGTCGTCCCGGACGACGTGGATGACGGGGTGGTCGGGCCGGGTCTCCCAGGTGGACTGCGGTCCGTCGGGACGCCGCCAGTCGGCGCCCTCGACCTGGCGCCACCAGGGGGCGGCCGCCACCGCCCGGGTGGGCGGGAAGTCGTCGGGGAGCAGCCCGGCGAAGACGAACGACCAGCCGATGCGCTCGGCGGAGGTGCGGTACCCGGTCGCGGCGGCGAACGCGTCGAATTGCGCGTTGGTAACCGTGCGGGCGTCGATCCAGAAGGCGTCGACGTGCACAGTGCGGACCGGGCCCTCGCCGTCGGCCGGATAGGCGAGCTCGTCCTGGCTGCCCATGAGGAACCTGCCGGCGGGGACGGCGACCATGCCCTCGGTCGTCGTCCGGGAGGCGGCCGCCGTAAGGAGGGCAGCCCGTTGCTCGTCCCGGCCGCCGGACGGCGTGCAGCAGCTCACTGCGCCCCCATCACACGCCGGTGCAGTCCTCCGTCGTACTCGGACGACGCGGCGCTGCGGTCGTCCAGGTCGATGCGGACCGTATGAATGGTGCCGGTGAACTCGTTGTCGAGGGCGGGGTAGTCGTCGGTCACCGGGGTGCTCAGGTCGACTCCGACGTCGAGGGTCTCGTCGAAGGAGAAGTAGTACGGGATGGTCCGCGCCACCCGTCCGCTCGCGTGCTTCTCGCCGTTGACGAGGAGCACGGCGGTGCCGCCCTTGCCGAGGCCTCCGCCGTCGTAGTCGAACTCGAGGCGGATCTCGTGCCGTCCGGGCGTCAGGGGTTCGTCGCCGCGCACGGTGTACAGGTTAATGCCGAAGTAGTTGTAGGCGTAGGCCGGCCTGCCGTCGGTGACGTACAGGCTCCAGCCGCCGAATCGGCCGCCCTGGGAGATGATCACGCCGTGGGTGTCCGTGTCGGGCAGGTCGACGTCCGCTGTGATGCTGTGCGAGCGGTTCTTGACGTTGAGGGTGGTCTCCTCGGTGAACCGTCGCATGCCCGCGCGGTAGGTGATGGAGGTCCGCTCGCCGAGCAGGTCGATACGGCCTGCCATCGCGGGATTCTCGCGTTCCGTGACCCGGTCGTCGAGGGGGAAGACCTGGTACTTGGCCGCCTCGATGAGGAACAGGTCCTGCAACCGGCGCAGTTTCTCGGGGTGTTCGGCGGCGAGGTCGCGCGCCTGGCTCCAGTCGTGGTCGATGTCGTAGAGCTCCCAGACGTCGTCGGTGAACCGCCGGTCCTTGTCCGGGACCATCTCCCAGGGGATGCCGTGCCGGGTGACCGCCATCCAGCCGTTGTGGTAGATGCCCCGGTTGCCGCACATCTCGAAGTACTGGGTCCGGCGGTGCTCGCTCGCCTGGGGGTCGGTGAGGGTGTGCTGCATGCTCGTGCCCTCGATGGGCTGCTGGGGCACGCCGTCCACGCTGAACGGCGCCGGGATGCCCGCACAGTCCAGGATGGTCGGGAGTACGTCGATGACGTGCGAGAACTGGTGGCGCAGTCCGCCGCGCTCGGGGACTCCGCGTGGCCAGTGCAGGATCATGCCGTCGCGGGTGCCGCCGAAGTGCGAGGCGACCTGCTTGGTCCACTGGTAGGGGGTGTTCAGGGCCAGCGCCCATCCGGCCGGGGCGATCGGGTAGCTGAGCGGGCCGCCGATCTCGTCCAGGTGGTCGATCATCTCGTCCGGGTCGTCCACCACGCCGTGTCCGAGCCGGTGCTCGACGATCGTCCCCTCGATGCCGCCCTCGCCCGAGGCTCCGTTGTCGCCGAGGATGTAGAGGAAGAGCGTGTTGTCGAGTTCGCCGAGTTCCTCCAGTGCGTCGACGAACCTGCCGACCTGGACGTCGGCGTGTTCGGTGAAGGCGGCGAACGTCTCCATGAACCTGGCCGACAGCCGGCGCTGGTTGTCGCTGAGGTCGTCCCAGTGGGGCACGCCCTCGGCCCAGGGCGCGAGTTCGGCCTCCGGGGGGACGACGCCGAGTTCCCGCTGGCGTTGCAGGGTGAGTTCGCGCTGCCGGTCCCAGCCGTGGTCGAACCGTCCGCGGTACTTCTCCTGCCATGCGCGGCCGACGTGCAGCGGGGCGTGCGCGGCGCCCAGCGCCAGGTAGGTGAAGAACGGTCGGTCGGGAGTCAGTGTGCGCTGGGTGCGCACCCAGTCGATGGCGTGGTCGACGAGGTCCTCGGAGAGGTGGTAGCCGTCCTCGGGCCGGCGCTCGGGCTCGACGGGGGTGGTGCCCTGGTAGAGCAGCGGGTACCAGTGGTTCATCTCGGCGCCCATGAAGCCGTAGAAGGTGTCGAACCCCTCGCCGGTCGGCCAGCGGTCGAACGGGCCGACCGGGCTGATCTCGCGCGGCGGGGTCTGGTGCCATTTGCCGAAGGCGGCCGTGCTGTAGCCGTTGCCCTGGAGGATCTGGGCCAGGGTCGCCGCGCTGCGCGGCCGGAAGCCGTTGTATCCGGGGGCCGCGGTGGTCATCTCGGTGGTGCCGCCCATGCCGACCGAGTGGTGGTTGCGTCCGGTCAGCAGGGCCTGGCGGGTGGGTGAGCACAGGGCCGTGACGTGGAAGCGGGTGTAGCGGAGCCCGTCGTCCGCGAGTCGTTCCGCGGCCGGCATCTCGCACGGACCGCCGAACGCGCTGGAGGTGCCGAACCCGAGGTCGTCGACGAGCACGATCACGACGTTCGGTGCTCCGTCGGGCGGCGGGACCGGGCCGATGGGAGTGAAGGCGGTCTCCTGGTCGTGCACGTCCATGGCGGCCGTCAGCGGGCTGCGGGCATCCGGCCGCGGAAGTATGTGCCGTCCCGCGTCGAACTCACTCATTCAATTCTCCGATTCGATGACCCGGCGGAAAATTCACACCTTCTTCGGGGAAATCGCAGACTCTTTTCGCAGCCTGAATAGCGGCTCCGTACGGCGTTGTTGGGGGCCTTTGAAGGCGTCCCGGCCTGCGATGAAGCCAAGGTGTCAGTCGTCGTCGCGGCGGGTCAACGAGGCCGCCTGAATTCACGTGAACCGGTTTTGAATGACGGCGGTAGAGATTTTCTATACCTACTGGGTACGTCCGTCCCGGGCGGGTTCGGACGCCAGGTTCGCGAACGCCTCGGCGGCCGGGGAGAGTTGGCCCGAGCGCCAGACCAGTCGACCGTGGCGCAGCAGCCGCGGTCGGTGGGACAGCATGCGCGCCCCGCGCAGTGCGGCGTCCCGGGCCATGGAGGCGGGCAGTACGGCGGCGCCGACGCCGGAAAGAACGAGCGGCACGATCATCGCGCGGTGCGCGGTCTCGACGGCGATGCGTGGCGCGACGCCGAGCGCGGTGCACACGTCGTCGACCGCCGCCCGGGTCTCGGTGCCCGGCGGTGTCACGATCAGGTCCAGCGCGGCCAGTTGAGGTGAGGTGATGGTGTCGCCCGCTGGATGCGGATGGTCGGCCGGCAGCACTACGTGCATCTCCTGCTCCGGCAGGTCGATCCCGCTCAGGTCGGCCGTGGGCACGGAGGCGTCCACCAGACCGAGCTCGCACTCCCCTGCCGCGACCATCTGCGCCACGGCGGGCCCACGCTCCGGATCGACCACACGCACGCTGACCTTCGGATGCGCACGGTGGAAGCGGCCCAGCATGTCGGCCAGCGGGTCGACCGAGAGCGTCGTCTGCGAAACGATGTCGAGCCGGCCGCCACTGAGCCCGAGCACCTCCCGCACCAGGGAACTCGCGGTGGACAGGTCGCGCAGGACCTGCCGGGCGGGCCGCACCAGGGCCTCGCCGGCCGGGGTGAGACAGACGCCCTGGGCGAGCCGGTGGAAGAGTTTCCCGCCGCATTCGCGCTCCAGGGTGCGGATCGCGTGCGACAGCGAGGGCTGCGCGACATGGAGCGCGGCGGCCGCGGCCGTGAAACCGCCATGCTCGACGACCGCGATGAAGTACTCCAGCTGACGTCGTTCCATCCGGGTCTCCGTCGGGTCTGTGCACGTCCAAGGGCCACCGCACGAGCGGCACGCACAGTCTGCATCGAGCCGCGGTTCGGTGCAGTACCGGATCCCCGACGGGACTTTGAACTCGCTGATGACAAAGTCTGGACGTGCTCAGCGAAAGTCCCCTACGGTTTCGCTCAACCGCACGAGTACCACCTCCTGCGCACCCCCCGCGCAGCGGGTATCTCGACCGGAGTGCAATCCGGCGGCCTCCGGTCCGTTCTGGAGGACCGATGCATCAACGGTGGTTCCGCCATGCCCGAAGACGCCTCACCCCCCTGCTTCTCGGAAGCTTCCTCATCGGCGGCGTGTGGACGGCGCCACCGTCCGCCGCGGCTCCCGATGACATCCCGCCCCAGGAACCGGGAGTGACCCTGCGGGTGTTCGACACCCAGGTCCCGCTCAGCAAGCTGTGCAAGCTCAAGCCGGGTCAGACCCCCAACCACGACAAGCTGATGCCGACCGTGGACTGGTCCACGACCGGAGACTTCGGCGGCTTCGCCGACAACTTCTCGGCCGAGGTGTCCGGCTACCTCGTCATACCCGACGACGGGTCCTACACGTTCCGTCTGACCAGCGACGACGGATCCCGGCTCACCATCGACGACCGGACGGTCATCGACCACGACGGACTGCACGGCGCCGAGCCCAAGGACGGATCCGTCCAACTCACCGCCGGATCGCACCCGTTCCGCATCGACTACTTCGAACGCGGCGGCGAGCAACGCCTCGCACTGGCCTGGAAGCCGCCCTCCGCGAACGACTTCACCACGGTGCCGAGCGAGGCACTGAGCACCGACGCCGGAGTGGTGCGGGTGACCGCCCCGGGACGCAAGGAGTGCGAGTCCGGAGCGGACAGCCCGGGTGACGGTCTGCCGCTGGCCGACGTACGCCCCGACCTCACCCTCACCGACCTGCGCCCGGACGGCTTCGAGCCGCAGGTCACCGGCATGGACTGGCTGCCCGACGGACGCCTGGCCATCACCACCTGGGGCGGCTCACAGACGACCACGGGCGAGGCGTACCTTCTCGACAACGTCACCGGCGACACCAGTCGCGACAAGGTGACGGTGAAGAAGATCGCGAGCGGGCTGCGCGAGCCCATGGGCATCAAGTACGTCGACGGCTCGCTGTACGTGTCGCAGAAGCACGAGCTGACCCGACTGGTCGACACCAACCGGGACTTCGTCGCCGACGACTACCGGACCGTCGCCACCTGGCCCTACGGCGGCAACTTCCACGAGTTCGCCTTCGGTCTGCTCTACCGCGACGGCTACTTCTACGTGAACCTGTCCGTCGCCATCAACTACGGCGGCGCGACCACGACCCCGCAGCCTGCCCCCGGCCGTGGGACCACGTACAAGATCAGCAAGAAGACAGGGAAGATCCAGCCGATCGCGGGCGGTCTGCGCACCCCCAACGGCATCGGCTGGGGCCCCGGCGGCGACATCTTCACCACCGACAACCAGGGCGGCTGGCTGCCGGCGTCCAAGCTGGTCCACATCAAGCAGGACCGCTTCTTCAACCACTACACCGAGCCCTCAGGCCCCTTCGACGACCGGTCGGTGACCGAACCGGTGCTGTGGCTGCCGCAGAACGAGATCGCCAACTCCCCCAGCACACCGCTGTACTTGACCAAGGGCCGCTTCGCCGGGCAGATGCTCCTCGGCGACGTCACCTACGGCGGGCTCCAGCGCGCCTATCTGGAGAAGGTGAAGGGCCAGTACCAGGGCGCCGTGTTCCGCTACACGCAGGGACTCGAAGCCGGCGTCAACCGCATCACCATGGGCCCGGACGGTGTCGTCTACGCGGGCGGGCTCGGCGCGGACGGCAACTGGGGCCAGGAAGGAAAACTGAAGTTCGGCCTCCAGAAGCTGACCCCCAACGGCGGCAACACCTTCGACATCAAGGAGATGCGCGCAGTCCCGGGCGGCTTCGACCTGGAGTACACCCAGCCGCTGTCCGAGGCCACCGCGGAGAAGCTGGCTTCCCACTACCAGGCCGAGCAGTGGCGCTACACCCCCACATCGGACTACGGCGGACCGAAGATCGGCGAGCAGCGGCTCGACGTCCGCTCGGCGACCCTGTCCGACGACGGCCGCACGGTCTCTCTGCGCCTTGACGGCCTCAAGCCGGGCCATGTCGTCCACGTCCGCTCACCCCGCCCCTTCGCGTCCACATCGGGCGAGGCACTGTGGAGCACGGAGGCCTGGTACACGCTCAACGCCGTGCCGGGCAAGCAGCCGCCGCCCGCGACCCTGTACGAGGCCGAGGAGGCACGGCTGACCGGCACGGCCGGAATCAACACCGACCACCCCGGCTACTCGGGCAGCGGCTTCGTCGATCGCTACGGCACCGAGGGCAAGGCCGCCACCACCTTCGACGTCACCGTCCCCAAGGCCGGCGACTACGACGTCAATCTGCGCTACTCCAACGGCCCCAACCCCTTCCAGGGCACCAAGTCCCTCTCCCTGTACGCCAACGGAAAGAAGCTGAGACAGACCGAGCTCGCGTCGACGAGCAACTGGGACACCTGGTCGACCCAGGCCGAACGGGTCACCCTGCGCGCAGGCAAGAACACCATCGCCTACCGCTTCGACTCCGGCGACACGGGTCACGTCAACCTGGACCTGATCACCGTCCGCCCGCACGGCGCCCGAGTCTCCCTCTTCGACGGCACCGCCGCGTCACAGAGTCAGTGGCAGCACACGGACGGACGTACCGTCGAATGGCCGCTCACCGAGGAGCAGTCGATGGAGGTGTGCTGCGGCGACCTGCGTACGAAGGACGCCTACCAGGACTTCAAGCTGCACGTGGAGTTCCGCGTCCCGCTCCTGCCGGACGACGTGACCGGCCAGGACCGCGGCAACAGCGGCGTCTACCTCCAGGACCGGTACGAACTCCAGATCCTCGACTCCTTCGGTGACACGACGCTCGACACGAACGAAGCCGGCGCGATCTATCTCAAGAAGGCTCCGGACATCAACGCCGCAACAGCGCCGGAGACCTGGCAGACGTACGACATCACCTTCCGCGCGGCCCGCTTCGACGCCGACGGCAACAAGACGGCCGACGCACGGGTCACCGTCGTCTGGAACGGCAAGAAGATCCACGACGACATCACGATCGACGGCCCGACCGGCGCCGGCCGACCCGAAGGCCCGTCAGCCGGCGCGATCCGCCTCCAGGACCACGGGAACAAGGTGCGGTTCCGCAACATCCGGGTGGAGCCGCTGAGTTAGGAGGATCGGCAAGAAGCCGGGTGGAGCCGCTGAGCTCTGAGCAGCGGCGTGGAGTCGCTGAGCCATGAGCAGCGGCAAGGAAGGGGCGCGCCTGCGCGGCCGCGCAGGCGCGCCCTCACCTCGAAATCCACGAGCGATCCGGCGGAAGTCCGACCAGGATGTGCCCGTGAACCACGTCCTGCACGGACTCGCCGCCAACCCGTCCCTGCCACCCGAACTGATCGACCGGCTCATCACCATCGCCGACACCGACCTCAGCAGCGAGCTCGCCGCACGCACGGACCTCACTCCCGCGCAGCTGACCACGCTGGCCGCTCGCGGCGACGAGATCGCCGTCCAACTGGCATACGAGGGCAGGCTGACCGCGGACGACATCGATCCCGCCGCCCAGCCCTACGCCGCGCTCGCCCTCCTCGACGAAGGAGCCGGCCGCCAGGAGTGGACTCCTTTCCTGGCAACCCACCCAGCCACCCGGGTCCGCGAGAAACTCGCCGCCTGCCCCGACCTACCACCCGACGTCATACGGACACTCGCCGCCGACCCGGACATCCAGGTGGTCGCGGAACTCGCACTGTGGACCACCTCCGACACGGCCGCCAGGCTCGCACGCCACCCCCACGCAGAGGTACGCCGCTCGGCGGCGGCCAACGAGTCGACGCCGCCGACTGTGCTGGAGACGCTGATCACCGGGGAAGGGATCCCACCGGCGCAGCGGTGCCTGGTCTGCGACCGCGAGGAAACGCCGTTCGTGCACGAGTCGTCCTGCCAACGGCCTGAGTGCGATCTACTCGCGGGCGCCGCCTGCGACGGTTCTCACCAGTCGACCGTGCACGAGATCCAGCGCATGGCGCTGCTCAACCTTGCCACCCCGATCGACGCCGCCGTCCGCTTCGCCGATCACCCCTCCATGCTGCTGCGCAGCGCCCTCGCAATCCGACCGGATCTGCCGCCGAGCGTGGGGGCACGACTCGCCAAGGACCCCATCCCCGGGGTCCGGGCCGATCTCGCCGAGAATCCAGCGATCGACGACACCCTCATCCGTACGCTGGCCGCCGACCGCGGCCACGACGTGCAGCGCCGACTCGCCCACAATCCGAACGTGCCGCTCGACGTGCTGGCCGACCTGGCGCGAGCGACCAGGATCGGTTCAACCCTGCTGCCGCGGATCGCGGCCGCCTCCCCGGATGAGACGGCGCGGCTGGCCGTATCACCCGATCCGGCCGTACGGATGCTCGTGGCGCAACGGCGTGACCTGCCAGCCGCGATCCGCGACGCGCTGGCCGCCGACCCCGACGCCAAGGTGGCCAAGTCCGTCGCGCCCCACCCGGGCCTCTCCGACGCCCACCTGCGCGCCATGGTCGCCCGCCACGGAGTCCAGGTGGTGGCCAAAGCGGCGGCCAACCCGGATGCCTCGCCCGCCCTGCTGGAGGAACTGACCCGGCACCAGCCTCCGGTGCGGAAGGCCTTCCGCGAAATCGCCCGGCACCCGCACACCCCGGCACCCGCGCTGCTGGCTTGCCTGACCGACGAGCGGGCCCGACCCCTGGCCGCCACCCACCCGAACCTGCCCCCGACAGTCATCGCGGAACTCCTCACCGACAACAACGAGCGGGTGGCGGAGGCGGCAGCCTCCAACCCCTCACTGGCTCCCACGGTGCTGTCAGTGGCATCCCGTAGGTTCGTCCTATGAGTTCTTCTCTGAGTGTCTACTTGCTCGATGTCGCCGCGACGCGTGCCCTGGTCGGATCCCGTGACGACCAGCTGCTGGAAGTGATCAACGACAGGTTCGGGGAGGACCTGGCTCGCGACGACGACTACTTCAGCTACGAGATCGAGCAGGGTGCCCCCAAGGCGTACGAGGCACTGCGGGCGGTCGTCCATGGCGGGCCCTTCAGCGGCGACGAGGACCACGCCTTTCAGTACGGCTATGCCTACAAGCGGCTGTGTTCCCTCACCGGCTCGTTCCTGGACAACAGCAGCTTCACCCCGCATCGCGGGGACTGGCTTTCGGTCGTCGACCAGGGCCTGAAGGCTCTCGGCATCACCGCGGTGTCCGTCGAGGAGTTCAGCTTCGGCGGCCTGCCCTCGCCACTGCCGTACACCTTCACCCCGGGCTGCGGCGAGTGGACGCCCGGTCAGATCGCCCAGGCTCTGGAGCAGTTCGAGGCGACCAAGCGGGCGGTCGACGAGTCGGGCGAAGCACCGCCGTTGGAGCCCGAGGTGGTGGACGCCGTCATGCAGTGCATCGGCTGGATGAGGCACGCACAGGAACGACCGGGGTTCGGGGTCATCGGCTTCCGTTCCTGACACTGGATCAGGGGGACTGACCACCTGTGCGTCAATTCCCATCCGAGCGAGGCAGAGGACCGCGCCGACACCAGCAGTAACCCCCAGCCCGTGCGGGCTGAGCGAAGCAGGCGTCGGCGCGATTCCGCTGCTCAGTATTGCGTGACCCGCAGATGCCGTCGCTCCGCCAGTTCCTGCGCGCCGACCACTGTCAGAATCGGCGTGCCGGGCGGCGCGAACATCGTCACCACCAGTTGTGACTGCGCATCAGGGAGGTTATTGGCGCCCTGGTAATGGATCACATCACCCCCGGGCTCGAACAGGGCGTCGCCGGCCTTGAGCACCCTGGGCTCCTGCCCCTCCAGCTCGAAGAGGATCTCGCCCTCGGTGACGTAGCCGAAGACCGGGCCGGGGTGCCGGTGCGGCGGCGCGCCGGGATCGCCGGGCGACAGGGTGACCCGGATCGTCCTGGCCTCAGCGCCCGCCGGGATCCAGGCCGCCGCCTCTGACCGCGTCGAGACCACCTCGACGCCCGGCGGCAACTGCACATGCTCAGCACTCATCTCTCGCCTCCAAACAGGGACTGTTCAGAGCAAGGACAAGACAGCCTCCCCATCTGTGACAGCACCGCCGCGCCGATCAGCCCGGGACCCACCTGATTTACGCGCGCAGGAACCCGTGGCTACGCTCCACCTTGGCCACGTGCAGCGTGTAGCTCTGGTACCACTCGGCTCGCCCACGCTCTTGCGCCGCCCGGTGCTCGGCGTTGGTCCGCCACTCCGTGAGAGCCTCGGCGTCGCGGAAGTACCCGACGGTGATGCCCAGCCCGCCGGGAGTCTGGGCGTGGTCCATCCCGAGGTACCCAGGGATGTCCTTCACCAGCTCTTCCATGCGTGCATTGGTCTCGCTGTAGCCGCTCTGTTCCTGGGTTCGCACTGTGGTGAACACGGCTACGTAGTAAGGGGGTTCAAAGGCCTCGATGGGCATGACAGGCGCTTCGGAGTGATCACTCATGGCGCCACCGTATCGCCGAGACCGGCACCATGCCCGGGAGCTCTCCAACTACTGTGCCCCGAAGGAAGGTCGCAGGTCACACGGGATAAATCCGAGTGTGCTCCGCACGCCGATCATGGCATGCTCCCCGCATGCCGATCGTTGACGTGTCGCCCGGGGTGTCCATCGCCTACGAGACCTTTGGCGACCCCGGAGACAGCCCCGTTCTGCTTGTCATGGGCTTCGGTGCCCAGATGCTCGCCTGGCACGAGGACTTCTGCCGTGCGTTGGCCGACCGTGGGCGTTATGTGATCCGGTACGACAACCGCGACTGCGGGTTGTCCACCAAGTTCGACGATCACCCCGTCGACATGGGGAAGTTCATCGCCGCCGTGAGCTCGGGCGACATTCCCGCCGCCCTCGCGATGGTGCCCTACCGGCTCCAGGACATGGCCGACGACGCCCTCGGCCTGCTCACCGCGCTCGGCGTCGAACGCGCTCACGTGGTCGGCGCCTCGATGGGCGGAATGATCGCCCAGACCATGGCCATCGCCCACCCCGAGCGGGTGCTGACCCTGACGTCCATGATGTCCTCGACCGGCGAGAGCGATTACGGTCAGCCCAGCCCCGAAGCTCAGGCTGTGTTGTTCGGCCCGAAGCCCGCAGACCGCGAGGGCTACATCGCGGCGGCCGAGAACGAACTGGTGTGGGCCTCCAAACGCTACGGCGACGCCGCGGTGCTGCGTGAGTTGGCGGCCGCCAGCTACGACCGCGCCTACTACCCCGCCGGCATCGGCCGACAGCTCGGAGCGATGATCCTCAGCGGCTCGCGCGCGGACGCGCTCCGCGAACTCCGCGTGCCCACGCTGGTGATCCACGGCCTGGACGACACACTGATCGACCCCAGCGGCGGGCGACGCACCGCAGAGCTGGTGCCCGGCGCCCGACTCCTCCTGGTCCCCGACATGGGCCACGACCGCCCGCGCGCGCTCTGGCCCGAACTGCTCGATGCCGTGGAGGACCACACCGGCTGAGTCTGACGGGCCGGACGAGGGCGTTCCCTCGTCCGGCCCGTCGGTGCGCCGCTAGAGGTCGAGTTGGTGCTGGTGGGTTGTGTGCGTGGGTGTGTAGCCGAGGCCGTCGTTGATGCGTCTCATGTGTGTGTTGCTGTCGGCGGTGTCGGTCAGGAGGCCGCCGAGGTTCGGATAGTTCCCGTGTGCCTGTCGGATCGACCCGGCCTTCATCCAGCGGCCGAGATCGTGGCCGCGGTGTTCGGGCAGTACGCCGGTGCCGTAGTGCTGGGCATCGCCCGTGCCGTCGCCCGGGATGACGAGTTCGGTGAATCCGGCGATCGAGCCGGTGGCGGTGTCGATGGCGACGACGGTGTGCAGATGGTCGCCGCGCTGCTCGACGACCTTGGCCACTGCTCGGACCCGGTCCACGTCCCAGGTCACGGTGCCGTAGTCGGTGTCGTCCATGGGCATGTCGTCCATGGCACGACGCGAAGCCGCGAAGGTGTGCGCCAGGTCGTCGGGGACGGTTCCCTGCCAGTGGGCCAGTCGGTAGCCCGGATGCGGTCGCTCGATGATCTCGGTGAGAGCGGCGGTGTCCACGTCGGCCAGTGGCAGGCGGGAGAACCGCAGGGTGAGGACCTTGTGGAACCCGCCCGCCGCCAGGAAGCCGTCGCCGGGCGATCCGGCGTCGGCCTGCGCTATGACGCAGCGTCGGCCGGCGTCCCGGGCGGCTGCCACGGCGGCATCGAGGAGCCGCGAACCGACGCCCTTGCGCCGCTCGGCGGGATGGACCTGGAGCGTCAGTTCGGCCAGGTGCTTCTGTCCGGAATCGGCGTGCAGGCGCAGAAAGGCCGTCCCGAGCGGGATGGAGGCGGCGTCGGACGCCAGCCAGACGAGCGACCGGCTGCGCGGCCCGTCGTCGGGGTCGGTCAGTGGGGTGATGCGAAGCGACAAGGTGTCTCCGTCGTGAGGAGGTGGTTAGGGTCGGTACGCGGGCTGTACTGCTGGGCACTCCTGCGCATGTGCTCCACACCTCCTCGTCGACGGTGCCGGTCCGGGGGTGACGCGGACGGCTCGGAGAATCTAGTTGGCCTTTCGTTGCTCGGCAACGGTATTCCAGAAGGGCCGGTGGCACAGCGGCCGCGTACCTGAAGCCCGCCGACGTGGCCGACGGTCCCTAGCTCCCCGCCGCGCTCCGCCAGAAGTCCCGCATCAGTGGCGTCGGTGTCGGGCTCGTCATCCCCACCTGGGTGAGCATGATCGCGATCGTTCCCGTGGTCGGGACGATGTTCGCCGTCGTGCCGGTGCCGCCCACCCAGCCGTAGCGGCCGGGGACGTTCCAGGGGTCGGCCGGGGTGACGTCGACCTGGCCGCCGTAGCCCCAGCCCTGCCCCTCCAGGAAGAGCGTGGCGTCGGCGCGCTGCTCGGCCGTGAGGTGGTTGGTCGTCATGCGGCTGACCGAGGTGGGGGTGAGGATGCGGTGGCCGTTGCCCTCGCCGCTGTTCAGCAGCATGCGGGCGAAGGCCAGCCAGTCGTCGGCCGTGGAGACGAGGCCGCCGCCGCCCGAGTGGAAGCGTGGGAGGCGGCTCCACAGCCCGTCGGGGGTGTCCGTCAGTTGCGGAGGGCCGTCGGGGGTCGGGGTGTAGAGCGAGGTGAAGCGGTGCCGCTTCGACTCGGTCACCTCGAAGGCCGTGTCGGTCATGCCCAGCGGCTCGAAGATCCGTTCGGCAAGGAAGTCGGGGAGTGTGCGGCCCGACGCACGGGCGACCAGGATGCCCTGGAGGTCGGACGAGGTGCCGTACAGCCAGGCGTCTCCAGGCTGGTGGAGCATCGGTACCTGTGCGAGGAGGCTCAGCCAGGTGTCCGCGTCGGGCCAGTCCTGTAGGGCGCGGCCGTCCTTCTGCACCGTGAACAGGGACTGCACGGCCGGGAGTGAGAAGTCGGAAGGGAAGCCCCAGCCGGTGCGGGAGCTGAGCAGGTCTTCGACGGTGATCGGACGGACCGCGGGGACGACGTCCTCGACTGCCGCGTCGGGCGTGCGCACCACGCTCGGCTTCGCGAGCTCCGGCAGCCATTCCTCGACCGGCGTCTCCAGAGCGAGTCGCCCCTCCTCCACCAGGATCAGAACGGCGGCCGCCGTGATGGGCTTGGTGATGGACGCGATCCGGAAGAGTGAGTCCCTCGCCATGGGGGCGGTGCCGTCGAAGTCCACCGAACCGGCGGTCACCACCTCCACGTCCTCGCCACGGGCCACGAGGCCGACGGCGCCCGGCACCGTCCCGTCGTCGACGTACCGGTGCAGGGTGTCGTGCAGAGCGCTCATCGGGCGGCCTTCCGGTCTAGGTGGTCGTCGCGTCTACGACTGTCCGGGCGTCGGAAACTCATCGGCCGACCCAGCGGTGATACGCGTCCATGTCGACGTTGCTGCCGCACACGATGGTGACCACGTGCCGGCCGGCGAAGCGGTCACGGTTCTCGAGGAGCGCCGCGATGCCGAGTGCGGCCGACGGTTCGACGACGAGGCCGGCGTGGTCGAGGAGCAGCCGCATGCCGGCGATGATCGACGCCTCCCGGACCAGTACCGCGTCGTCGGCGACCACGAGGAGGTCGTCCAGGACGGCCGGGATCGGGTATCGGCCGGCGACGCCGTCGGCGATGGTGTCGGTCGAGTCGGTGGTGACGACGCGCCGCCCGTGCCACGAGCGGGTCATCGCCGGTGCGCCCTGCGGCTGGACGCAGATCACCTCGACCTCGGGCGCCAAGGTCTTCACCACATGCCCCACCCCCGTGGCCAGTGCCCCGCCGCCGAGGGCGATCAACACGGTGTCGAAGGACGGCACGGTGTCCACCAGCTCCAGTCCGATGGTCGCCGCGCCTTCGCAGGTCTCGATGTCGAGGCTGTCCTCGACCAGCCGAATGCCGTCGTCGCGGGCGATGGCCGCGGCCCGCTCGCGCGCCATCTCGTGGTCGCCGTCCACCAGTTCCAGCTTGGCGCCCAGCGAGCGGATGCGATCAAGCTTGGCCGCGGTCGCGAAGCGGGACGCCACGACGCTGACGTCGAGCCCACGGCCTCGGCCGGACCAGGCAAGAGCCTGACCGAGGTTGCCCGCGCTGGCGCACACCACGGCTCGCGGGCCATGCTCTGCGAGCCGGCTCGCGACCACCTCGGTGCCGCGGCCCTTGAAGCTGCGGACCGGGTTCGCCGTCTCGAGCTTGATGCTCACCGTGCACCCGAGGACGGGCTCCAGGGCCTCGCAGCGGTACAGCGGCGTGTCGAGAAAGACCGGGTCGATCACTCGGCGGGCCGCCCGGATCCGGGCAGTGCTCAGGCGCGTCTCCTGCACGACACAGCAGAGTAGCGCCGTCGCCCTTCGGCAATGTCACCTCCGCTCGCATGTCCGTGACCCAGCACACACCGCACGCAGCGATGACTTTCGTGGCCGTCCCCGGTCGAATGATCGACAACACGTCAACAGGCAGAAAATGAGGACACCCATGACCGCCGAAGTGAAGGGCCCCGCCGCCTACTTCCCGTCCATCGAGAAGAAGTACGGCCGCCCGATCGCCGAGTGGAAGGAACTCATCCGCACCTCTCCGCTCACCAAGCACATGGAGCTCGTCAACTGGCTCAAGTCCGAGCACGGCCTGGGCCACGGCCACGCCAACGCCCTCGTCGCCCACACCCTCGCCGAGGACGCCGGCAAGTAGTCGGGGACGAGCGCGGACGACCGTCGACCGTCAGGGCTCCCTGACGGTCACGAGAACCGGGTGCCTCGTCCGCTCGGCGAGGGTGAAGGTGTCCTTGCCCGGCGGTGCATAGGATCGCGGCCATGGCGCTGCGACCTGTACACGTGAACATCAAGGCACTCGGTGCCTCGGCGGTCGGTCGGTTCTGGGCGGAGGCGCTCGGCTGGAGTGCCTACAGCGCCGGCGTGACCACCTATGTCGGGCCTCCCGGTGGACTCGTCTGGCCGGACCCGGTCGTCGTCGGCATCGACGTCGTTCCCGTCCCGGAAGCCAAGACGGCGACGAAGAACCGTATGCATCTCGATCTCGCCACCACCTCCGCGGCCCATCAGGAGGAACTGGTCGCCCGCCTTCTGACTCTCGGTGCGACGCCCGCCGATGTGGGCCAGGGCGAGGTGCCGTGGACGGTCCT
This sequence comes from Streptomyces chartreusis, assembly GCF_008704715.1. Classification (NCBI taxonomy): domain Bacteria; kingdom Bacillati; phylum Actinomycetota; class Actinomycetes; order Kitasatosporales; family Streptomycetaceae; genus Streptomyces; species Streptomyces chartreusis. The sequence continues at coordinate 9,774,048 of NZ_CP023689.1, read as the reverse complement.
CGCCGACCCGGAGGGCAATGAGTTCTGTGTGCTGGAGCCTCGGGAGGTCTACCGGGACACCGGGCCGATCGCCGCGGTGGTGGTCGACTGTGCGGATCCGCGGGCCATGGCCCGGTTCTGGGGCGAGGCGACGGACTGGGTCCTGCACGAAGTGACCGAAGATCAGGCGGCGTTGCGCTCCGCCAAAGGTGTCGGCCCCTATCTGGAGTTCATCCGCACGTCCGGCGCGAAGACCGCGCCGGACCGAGTCCATCTCGACCTGCTGCCGTACCCCGGTGACGACAAGGCGGCGGAGGTGGCGCGGCTACGGGCCCTGGGCGCCACCGACCTCGACCTCGGCCAGGGCGACGCCCCGTGGACGTGCCTGAACGATCCCGAGGGCCACGAATTCTGCGTCCTAGCCCCCTCGTGAACCGGCGCCCTCGGGCACCCCGGCCGCAGACCGAATGCATCGGCGGCCGGCCGACCCGGGGCTCAACTCGCCTTGAGAGTGACGGCGGTGCGCTCGTGTGCGGCGCGGGCCGTTTCCAGCAGGCGTCGCCAAGACGTGACGGTCGGCCGGCGCCGTAGCAGAGCCCGGCGTTCCCGCTCGGTCATGCCTCCCCACACGCCGTACTCGATGCGCTCGTCCAAGGCGTGGGCGAGACACTCGGTTCGTACGCCGCAGCCGCCGCAAAGTGCCTTGGCTCGGTTCTGTGCCGCCCCTTCGACGAACAGGTCGTCAGGGTTGGCCGTCCGGCACAGTCCACGCTCACTCCAGTCGGTGCCCGCCATCTGTGATGCCGTCCTCTCCCCTGGACCGGTGATGCCGGTTGCCTGCATGCCGTAGGCAACCGGCATATGACAGTACGTCGTTCTGCGGCTTCTGCCGAGTCCGCAGTACGTTGTCACACCTTCGGGTGAGCGGTGCTTGCCTGGTAGGGACGGTAGCGCTATGGGCTCCCTGTCCCTCATGCGAGTGGTCAGGAGGGTCGGCCACGGGCGAAGATGGTGCTCATGACGGATGAGGGCATCTCGATCGACTCCACCACGCCCAGTATCGCGCGTGTCTACGACTATCTGCTGGGCGGGAAGGACAACTACGCCGTAGACCGGGAGATCGGCGATGTCTTCAAACGGGACCTTCCCGGCTCGGTGGGAATCGCCTTCGCCAACCGCGCTGCCCTGACGCGGGCGGTGAAGGAAATCGTTACGACGACCGACGTACGGCAGTTCATCGACCTGGGCAGTGGTCTGCCGACGGCCGACAACGTCCACCAGGTGGCACAGCGGCACGCTCCGGAGTCCCGCGTCGTGTACGTCGACAACGATCCCCAAGTCCTGGTCTACGGCCGCGCATTGCTGGAACAGAACGACCGGACCCGCGTCGTCGCCGCCGACGTCCGCAATCCCGAAGACGTCTATCAGCACCCGGACACCCGGGAACTGATCGACTTCGATCGCCCGGTGGCCGTCATGTTCAGCGCCATCCTTCACCACGTCAACGACGACGAGGACCCGGCACGGATCGTCCGCTACTGGCGCGACCGTGTGCCGTCCGGGAGTTACTTCTTCGTGAGTCACTTCCGCTCCGGCAACAACTCGGAGACGCGAGAAGCGGAGAAGGTTCTGCAACAGACCTTCGGCCGTGGTCGGTGGCGCAGCGACGAGGAGATCGAGCACCTGCTGACCGGCCTGGAGATCCTCGACCCCGGCATCGTTCCCGCGCCCCTGTGGCGCCCCGAGCCGGTCGACAGCCAGTGGGCCGACGCCGCCGGACGGGAACTCACCGTCTGGGAGCACCTCATCACGGCGGGGCTGGCACGCAAGTCTTGAGCGGGCAGTGTGTGCGGTACTGCAGCGGGTCGCGCAGCAGCGCATCAGCGAGGAGTTGACCCTCACTGCTCCCCACGGGCGAGGCATTCACCTCCGTCCACGGCGCACACCGGATCGTGTATCGGCCGCCTCCGGCTGTCGCAACTCGTGAGACCGGAGTCGCCCAGTCGCAGTTTCCGCCTCGTTCATCGGGGTCCATGGCCGGTGTGGCCCGTCCGCCGTGGCCAGCCGGTCTCTGCAGCCCAGCCATGGCGCGGCCCGGCGCCGAGGTCGTGTCGGAACCGGGCGTGCAGCCACGCGAGCCGTCGCGCCTGCTCGTCGTCAGTAGCGGTGGCCGGGCCAGTGCGGATCCGTCCAGCGGTCCTCGTCGGTGAGTCCGAGCAGCCGTATGCGGTGCTGCAGCTCCGCCGATGCGCCCGACTCGCGGAGCCGCACCGCGGCGTGGCCGAGGAGCCAGGCGACCAGTTCGGCGCGCATCTCCTCCTCGTGGTGCTCGTACCAGCCGACGTTCCACGGGAGGTTGTCTCCCAGGAGTTCGTACTCCCATTCCGCCGCTGCCTCGGCGAGACGTCGGTCGCTGAGGTACCCGGTCTGCTTCTCCCATTCGGCAAGCCACGGGCGGACCGATCCGGATGCCTCGGCACACATCACGAAGACCTGATGCGCCGGGACGACCGCATCCGGATCGGTGAGGCTGTGCTCCCACCAGGCATGCAGGAACTCGCGTACCGAACCGGCGCAGTGGTCGGGCCACTGCTGCCAGCGGCCGCGGGCGAAGGAAGAGCCGGCCTCTTCCAGGCCGCCGAACAGGGGTTCCGCGCGACCGGCGACCAGGACCTGGGCGAACTGCGGCAAGACGCGGCGCAGCACGGCCGCGTGATCGGTCCAGTCGGTGGCCTGCCACGCCCGGCGCAGGAGATCCGGCTCCAGCTCCACGTCCGGTGTCTTCAGAAGAGACAGCTCCTCCGCACTGCCCCAGTGGCATTCACAGTTGTGCTCGTCCGGATGCGCGGTCATGCCGCGGAAAGTGACGGCGAGATTGCCCAGGGCGGCGCTGAGGCGGCGGCGTACCGGATGGTCGGCTAGATGCATCATGTGCCCGGCCTTCGAGGACTCCGTACGGCTTCCGCCGGCCGAAGATCGCCACCTTACCGGGTGACGCGGACCTAGCGACGGCCGCCCCGGGACGGGTGCGGAGCGTGATGAGCCAACAGCAAGGGTGAAGCGGCGTGAAGCCCAGGCTGACATCCACGAGTGACATCGACTGTGCCGGACGGCAACACTGCCTGACCAGCGCGTTACCTCTCCCGGTAGGCGCGCTGTTCGTCGTAGCCGTGGCACTAACCATGAATAGGTTCCAGGACCATGGCGAACACCAAGAGCAAGCGACGTCAGCCCGGCAGCATTCGCCCCAACGGGGCCGGCTTCCAGGTCCGGGGGTACGCCGGGCGTGATCCGCTCACGAAGGAAGACCTCTATCTCCACGAGCAGGCCGAGACAGAGGTCAAGGCGGAGAAGGTCCGCACCCTGCTCCTCCACCAGGTGGTCCGGGAGGCGGACGTCAGCGGCGGAACTCATCTACCGCTTTACCGAGGTCGCGTTCGAGGTCACCGGGTTCCTGGAGGCCGTGGGCGGCCAGGTAGTCCAGGCGCTCGCGGGTTTCGGGCAGGGTGATGAGGCCTTGGAAGGTGGCGGCGTCGGAGCGGACGTGTGCGGGTTCTGCCAGCGTGAGGTCGTTGATGGCGCGCTTGGCTGCATTGACGCCCGCGGGCGGGAAGCCTGCGATGCGCTTGGCCAGCTGCTCGACGAAGCCGTCGAGTTCGGCGTCGGGCAGGGCGCGGTTGATCCAGCCGTAGCGTTCGGCGAGGTCGGCGTCGAAATCGTCCGCTGCGGTGATGGCCTCGATGGCGCGAGTCCGGCCGAGGCGCCGTGCCAGGTGCTGGATGCCGCCGGCGCCTGGCAGGGCGCCGGTGCCGGATTCGAACTGGCCGAAGACCGCACTTTCTCGCGAGGCGAAGATCATGTCGCAGGCCAGCGCGAGTTCGTTGCCGCCGCCGCGAGCGCGGCCGCGCACCTTGGCGATGGTGATCGCTGGGACGCGTGCCAGCCGGTGCAGGAACATGCCGAGGGAGGCGTCACCGGGCCCGCCGGCCATGGCCGCTTCGGCGGTGTACTGCGGAACCGCCGAGAGATCTACGTGTGCTGAGAAGTAGTCCGGTGAGGCGCTGTCGATGACGACGACGCGCATGTCGCCGGGGTCGGTGTGGAGCATGTTCACCAGGGCGACGAGGTCGCGCACGAGGTCTACGCCGAGGAGGTTGAGGGGCCCGGCGTCGAGGGTGGCAAACAGAACGCCGTCTTCATGCCGGGTCCGGATGGACGGGTAGGCGAGGGTCATGACGACTCCGGTGTGCCGGTGGACGCGGGGGGTGCAGGGCGTGCGGTCAAACGGCGCAGTCCCCTGTGGTCGTAGTACAGCGTCATGGCGAACCCGAACAGCAGGGCGAGAGCGCTGCCGATGGCGATCATGACCCAGCCGCGGGTCAGGCCGGCGTCGGCTCGGGCGTCGAAGTAGAGGATGGCCCGTACGCCCTCGCTCAGTTGCCGCATCGGTTCGAACAGCGCCAGGAAGCGGTAGAAACCGGGTACGGCATGGAGGGGAATCGTCGCCCCTGAGGACGGCAGGGCCAGGGCGATGAACACGAACATGGAGACCACTTGGCCGATCCCGCCGAAGGCGGCGTTGATGGCCTGCACTCCCAGGCCCACGGCCAGGCTCGCGCAGTAGGAGAAGATCCACAGCAGGGGCAGGTGGGAGGCGTCCATGCCCAGGATCCCGATCGCGGCGACCATGATCAGGCTGGTGGTCAACACAGAGATGCCCGCGGACATGAGCATCTTCAGCAGCAGTGTCTGCGTGCGGCTGATGGGCACGGTGGGGCGTCGGGTGTGCCAGGGCCCGATCTCGTTGTCGGTGTATCCCAGGCCCGCGTCGACGCCGTTGTTGATGATGTTTCCGCCGACGAATCCGGTCAGGACCAGCAGCAGTGTGAAATAGAAGCCGCTCAGACCAAGGCCGCTGTGGCCTCCGATGGGATGACCCACCTTGGTGGTGACGGTGACAGGGTCGCCCAGGAGGGATTGGGTGGTGGTGTTGGCGCCCTGTTCGGAGGCGTGGGCTGCCAGTTGCTTGCCGATCGTCAGGGATGCCTGGTGAGCCGCGCGCTGGGTGATCTGGCTGGCCAGGGATGAGCCGAGGCTGCCCAGCCCGGGGTTGGTCAGGACGGTGAGGGCGGGGCGCGTTGTGGCCTGGCTGGTTGTCAGTGCCGCCACCGAGGCGGTGAAGTCGCTCGGGATCACCAGAGCGCCGTAGATCTTGCCCGACGCGAGCTGGTCCTGCATCTGAGCTTGGCTGAGCCGGCGCCATTGCACGGCGTCTGCTGGGGTCGCTGCAGCGACCGACCGGCTCACCTGTGTGCCCAAGGTCTGTTGTTGTCCCGGCAGCGGTGGGCCCTGGTCCGAGTTGACCAGCGCAATGGGCAGATGGCGCAGGTTGCCGTTCGGGTTGAGGATGCCGCCCATGTAGAGCAGCGTCAGGCACAGGGCCACCAGTGCGGACAGGATGGTCGGCACCAGCCAGATCTTCCCGTGCCGCGCCACGACGACAGCGCGTGCGAGTGATGGCTGCTTCCCGGAACCCTTTGAGGTCATGGAACTCCCATACGGGCACGGTCCTGGGCTGTCTGGAATCGATGGACTGGCGTGCGCATCTCGGCGTCGGCACGCGGTGTCAGCCGGTGGTGAGCACCATGCGGAAGCGTGCGGCTCCCGACAGCATCTTCTGGTAGGCCGCGTCGGCTTCTGCCAGCGGCACGGTCTCCACCGTCGGGCGAATGCCGTGCAGGGTGCTGAACGCCATGGTGTCCTGCACGTCCTGTGCGGTGCCGGACGGGTGGCCGCGTACAGTCCTGCCGCGCAGAATCAGCTGTAGTGGGCTGATGCCCAGCGGGTCGGGGCTCACTCCGATGACGACGAGTTCGCCGCGGTGCGTCATGCCGTCAACCGTTGCCGCGATGGCGTCGGAGCTTCCCGCCGTGGCGAGTACGACCTTGGCGCCGCCCAGGGAGAGCAGGGATTCCGCGACCGTTGTCGCTGCTGTGCTGTCGATGTAGTGGTGTGCTCCCAATTGCTTGGCAAACTCGGCCTTCTCCGCGCCTCGGGCGATGGCCACGGTCTCGAATCCCATGGCTACCGCGTACTGGACGCCCAGGTGGCCGAGGCCACCGATACCGAGTACGGCCACGAGGTCGCCGGGCCGGGCGGAGCTGCGTCGCAGACCGTTGTACGACGTGACGCCGGCGCAGGCCATGGGTCCCGCGTCGGACGCCTTCAGAGCTTCGGGGATCCGGGCGAGGGCGTCGATCGGCGCAATCATGGCTTCGGCGAAACCGCCGTCGTACGCGTAGCCGGGAATCTTGAGGTTGTCGCAGACGATGAAGTCGCCCTGGCGGCAGGGAATGCAGCGACCGCAACTCCCTCCGAACCAGCCCACCGTGACGCGGTCCCCCACGTTCCAGCCTCCGACCTCGGCCCCTTCTCCGAGTTCCTCGATGCGCCCGGCGGCCTCGTGGCCCGGAACCAGAGGGAACCGCACGCCGGGCATGCCGGCGCCCACGAAGACGGCGTCGCTGTGGCAGATTCCGCAGGCTTCGACGGCAACCCTTACGTGGCGAGGGCCTGGATGCGGTACCTCCCGCTCGACGATCCGGAAGGACCCGTTCGCGGTGTCGACCTGCGCAGCTCGATAGGTGTTCATGCGTTTCCCCGGGGTCGGGAATGGCGGCGGCGCCCGAGGCAGCGGACGACAGGGGGCAACCGCACACTGAGATAAGGGTTGAGCGTTCGACATCGCCGGACCACACGACTACGGCGACCCTGTTGAGGTGCAGTGCCTTCACCTCGTATGCGCCCGCTGAGCAAGCTCACTGGCCTGGGCGCTCCGTTTCTCAGAATGCACCTCCGCCCGGTACCGCGCACCAGCAGGCTCTTGGCCCTCGCCTTCGTGATCGCGTCCAGGGAGATCTGGGCCGTCCGCTCCATGTGGTTGTCGACCCTGTACGTCTGACCTGCAGCACGTGCAATCGAGTCCGCGGCGGAACGCGGCTGCTCGCATGACGATCACGATGTCGACGCGTTGCCCGACGTGCCGCGCTCGCGCATCGTGAGCAGACCGATACGCATCGCACCCTGCGAGCAGTATGCGTACTCGTCGCTCGCGAATCCGCAGGTCACAGCCGTTTACCTCCAGACCTGTCACACATTTCACCTTTACCTGGTCATTAGGTTTAAAGCAGGTAAGAGGGCCTGCCGACCTAAGGAGTGCAACCATGACCAAGCACGTTCTGGAACCTGCGGCTCATGAGCTGGCCGATGCGACGGCCAACCCGCCCTTCCTCTACGAACTCGGTCCGGAGGGCGCCCGGAAGGTGCTCGACGACCTTCAGGCGGCGCCGGTGGAGAAACCGGATGTGGAGGAGAAGTGGATCACGGTGCCCGCCGACGTGGGGGATGTGCAGGTACGCATCGTCAAGCCCATCGGCTCCCAGGGATCACTGCCGGTCGTCCTCTACGTGCACGGCGGCGGCTGGGTCCTCGGCAACGCCGGCACGCATGACCGCCTGGTGCGCGAGCTCGCCGTCGGGGCACAGGTCGCGGTCGCCTTCGTCGAGTACGACCGCTCGCCGGAGGCCAAGTACCCGGTCGCCATCGAGCAGGCGTACGCGACCGCTCGATGGATCACCGCGAAGGGTGCCGAGGAAGGCCTGGACGCGTCACGCCTGGCGGTGGCCGGCGACTCCGTCGGCGGCAACATGACCGCAGCCCTCACCCTCATGGCCAAGCAGCGCGGTGACGTGACCTTCGTGCACCAGTCGCTGTACTACCCCGTCACGGACGCGTCCCAGAACACCGAAAGCTACCGGGAGTTCGCGGACGGCCCCTTCCTCACCGCCAAGTCCATGGCCTGGTTCTGGGACTGCTACACCACCGACCCCGCCCAGCGGACGGAGATCACCGCTTCACCGCTGTGGGCGAGCCTGGATGACCTTCAGGGCCTGCCGCCGGCGCTCGTCATCGTCGACCAGAACGATGTGCTGCGTGACGAAGGCGAAGCGTACGCGGCCAAGCTGATCCAGGCGGCTGTGCCCACCATGAGTATCCGTATCAACGGCACCCTGCACGACTTCATGATGCTCAACCCGCTGCGTCCCACGCAGGCGACAACTGCCGCGATGGAGCTGGCCATTCACGCCCTGAGCACCGCCCTCCGCAGCGCCTGAGAGTCCTGCGCTGCACCAGCAGCAGCGCTGCGAGATCAGCCGTACTGATCATTGCTTCCGTGCGCGTGGACTCCGCAGGCATAGAACGTGGATCATCCGTTCCTTTCCCCTGCGCATCGATCCCAGCGACGCGATGAGCACCTTGAGCGGGCCAGTCAGTACGGTCGTGCGTCGGTCGTACGCCGCTGCCGGCAAGCCTCGGACGTGATCCCGCTTGCCGCCCATGGCCCGTCTCCCTCTGAACTGCGGCAGCACCCTGCCGTAAATCCATCCATGTCCACTTCCCAGGACTTGGTTGCAACCTCTGCCTCGAAAGGCTTCTCATGTACCGCCATTCACGTCTTCGGCATGCCCGCACGCCCCTCACCCTCCTGGCCACCGCAGCCATCGCCTCGGCCCTCGTGGCCACGTCGGTCGGGTCGGCGAGCGCCAGCAAGGGCACCACCACTCCAAAGGGTGCCAAGCCGACCGTCGTACTCGTCCACGGCGCGTTCGCGGACTCCTCGAGCTGGAACGGCGTCATCAAGCAGCTCAAGGAAGACGGCTATCCGGTGCTGGCCGCGGCCAACCCGTTGCGAAGTGTGAGCGGCGACGCCGCAGCCGTGAAGAACCTGCTGGCCTCCATCGACGGGCCGGTGGTTCTGGTCGGGCACTCCTACGGCGGAGCGGTGATCAGCAACGCAGCCCGTGGCGCCGACAACGTCAAGGCGCTCGTGTACGCCGATGCCTTCCTGCCCGACACGGGCGAGAGCGTCAACGAGCTGGCGAGCAGGTTCGAGGGCAGTGTCATCGGCGACGTTCTACGGCCCGTCCCGATCACCAAGCCCGACGGCTCCAAGGACTTCGACTTCTACATCGACCAGTCCAAGTTCCACCAAGCCTTCGGCGCCGATGTCTCCGCGAACACCGCCCGCATGATGGCGGTCACTCAGCGCCCCGGCACCGGCACCGCCCTCAACGAACCTTCCGGCGAGCCCGCTTGGAAGACCATCCCCTCCTGGGCTCTGGTCGGCTCGAACGACCGCATCATCCCGCGAGAGCTCCAGGTCTTCATGGCCGAGCGCGCCAACGCCCATATCGAGGAGATCCGGTCCTCCCATGCGGTGACCGTGTCCCACCCGGACGCCGTCACCCGAATCATCGAGAAGGCGGCGCGGACTGTGCGCTGACCCGTTCCGAAGCACTCTCGGTTAGACAGGGCGAGAGCCGGAATTCGGTCAATGGCCGTTGCCCACCGTCTCGGCGATTCGAGGCGGTGGGCGACCCCTCTACCTACATACCCGCGCCCGGAAGCATCGTGTGGAACAGCTCACCGGCCCACCTGCACCCCGGCCGCTCCCAAGGACAGCACTTGCCCGTCCCGAACGGCGGAAGAGATTCCCCCCATGGGCCATCTGGTCCTCGGGCCGGATGCTTGCCCGATGTGGCGACCGCGCTTGCAAGGAAGATGGGCATGTGTTCGGCCGTTGGTGCTTCTCCTGGCCTCGGCACCGGCCGCAAACTCCCGCCCGACAGAGCGCCCAGCCCCGCGGCGCTAACCCCGCAACCGCACTCCGTGCCGAAGCCGTAGCCGGTGAATCTCCCACCAGGCCACCGCTGTCACCGACACCGGGCCGCCGAGGAACGCACACACCGCGAGAGGCAGCGGGCCCGGCGGAAGACCACCCGTCGACAGGCCGAGGAAGGCGAACACCCAGACCAGGACGGACGTGACCAGTGCGGGCAGCGCCGCATGCAGGGCGGACAGGTTGAAGGCGTGGCGCAGTGCCGGACCGGAGGCGAAGCCGAGAAAGAAGATCACCCACCAGAACGGCGCCCAGCAGACGAACATCACGGATGCCCAGAGCAGCACGTTGACGCCGCTGGGCAGCAGCCCCATCCCCTCGGCCGCCGCCATGAACAGCAGCGGCACCAGCGTCCAGGCACCGAAGTACCAGAGGGCTGACCGGCCTGCGGGCCACAGCCGCGTTCGCATGGCCCGCCGCGTCCCGGGCCTGGCCGCCAAGAAGAGCAGCGTCACCACCAACGCCGCAGTCAACAGCGCCAACCAGGGCGCGTACAGCAGCCGCAGCAGGACCTGGCCCGGCGCCTCCGCCAGGTCGTCCCAGCCGCCGAACGCGGCCAGCAGCAGCCCCGACATGGCGAGGGCCAGCCAGGCCCGCACCCGCTGCACGCGGAGCACCTGGGGATCCTCGACGAGCCCTTGCGGGCGTACGGGAAAGATCCGGCGCGCCAAACGCCGGGCGGTGCGGGCCAGTTGGTAGCCGACCAGCAGCGGCACGGTCAGCCACCACAGGCACGGGAGGAACAGCACCAGCACCACCCATTGGGGCACCTGCTCCCGCCGCCCGCGCAACACCTCACCCAGCGGGGGCCATTCGTCCTCACGCAGACGTCGCCACAGCGGCGTGTACGGCCGCGGCGGATCGCCCGCGGGCCGCGGCCTTCCGGCCGGCGACGGCCCGGACGGGCGGCGTGCGTCGATGCTCATGGCGTCCCTTCAACGGTCCCGGTAGGGGACGTGCCCCGGCCCGGCCGCGGTTCCAGACCGGACGCCCCTGTTCTACCGGTCCGCGCCGCGTCGGCCCCGGTGCGGACTCTCGCGCAAGCCTGCGCCGGGGAGCTGTGACCACCAGCGATCGATGGCTCCCTGTTCCGTGAGACCGAAGGCTTCAGTTCTGTGCTCAGCCGCAGTACACCGTGCTGCTCGGCGACGGGCGGCGAGACGGGAGTCGGGGCGTCCGCTTACGCAACCGGTCTCGGGGGTGCGGCGTCCCTCCAGGTGCGAGGGCTCGGAGTGCCGGGCGAAACGGAAAGGGCAATCTACGGTGAGCGATTCGGCGGGTGTCGTGGTGTGCGGAGCAGTTGCTCTGCTCCTGTTCGGCTTCGCTGTGCGGGAAGGCTTGGTGGTGCGGCGGCTTCAACGGGCCGGTATCCGCGCCCAGGGACTCGTGGTCGACAACACGCGGGACGACTGGTCCGACGGCCACAACTTGGTGCCGGTCATCGCCTTTGTCGACCAGCAGGGACACCGCGTGCGGTTCTCGCCCCATGTGCGCGGGACCGGGATGAACCTGGAGAAGGGGCTTGAGGTCCAGGTGCTGTACGAGGACGGCAAACCTCACACGGCACGCGTGAACATGCGGAAGTACATGATGGGGTCGGCGATGTGGACGCTGCTGGGCGGAGCAGTCTTCGCCGGGGCCGGCGTACTGCTCGCCCTGAAGAACTGAGTGCGGCTGCGGTAGGTGGCTTTCCCTATTGCCCGGCACGGGAGTCGCTCAGCAGCGCGCGTGCCTTGCGTTCGACCAGTACGGGCACGAACTCACGCACGGGCCGGCCCGTGAAGGATGCGTGAGCCTTGGCTACGGCGGCCTCGACCTCGGCCGGGCTGCGCGTCGCACTCAAAGCGTCTGTCAGACGCTCGACGACCCCATGGATGGCTTCGTCCTCGCGTGCCCTGTCAGCCACAGCTCCACCTGCCTGAAATGGTGCCTCTCAGCCTCCGCCGAGATTCTCACGCGGACGTGCCGAGCTGAGATGATCATTGCACTGCGCTCGCGGAACGTCGTCCGGAACCGGCCACGCCTGATGTGCCTGGAGGGCGAGGCTGACCAGCGTCATGAGCAGATGAATATCCGCAGTGACGTCAATGCGCAGCGTCGCCCACTGCGAGCCGGGCACCAGCTGGACGGCGGTCGTGGCCGTGAGGTGTTCTTCGAACCGCTTGATGGCCCGTGCCGTGAGGTACAGGTCAACGTGATCGTCGGAGTGGAAATGGACGATCTCACCGTCAGCCGCACGAAGGGCTCGACCAACGCCACAGCTCGGCTCCGCCTCGGAGAGGTCGGGCCAGGCCGCCAGTTGCGCGAGGGCACGCGCTGCCAACGTCATACGCCCATCATGACCAGCTCACCTCCCAGCCACCAGCAAGTGCGGGATCTGTAACCGAGCCGCATCGGCTGAAAGTCCGGTACCACTCGGTGGATGGGGCCAGCCAGCTGCGATTGCCGACGGCCGACTACCTGGGACGCCACCCCAGCATCCGGCTGCCCGGCGTGGAGCCGTGCTCATCGCCTTCACCATGAATGCCGCCAGGGCGCGACCGGCGCTCACGATTTCGCCCTCGGAACCCTGCCACGAGTACCGGATGCAAGACTGATCCAATGAGGGGTATCGGCATCGTGCGGGAGTGGCATGGCGACGAGGGCTGGGGAGTCATCGAATCCGAGACCACCCCGGGCGGCTGCTGGGCCCATTTCGGCAGCGTACTGACGCCCGGCTACCGGGCGCTCAGCGCGGGTCAGACGGTGTCGTTCGAGTTCGAGCGCGGTTGGCAAGACGGATATGACTACCGGGCCGTCGCCGTCTGGACCGGAGACGACCGTCCCGGGGTGGCGGCCGCTCAGCAGTCATCCGCAGCCCCGGCTTACGAGAGCATCCTGCACCTGGAGTTCGATGCACCGGTCGGCGACCCTGACGCCGACCGCAGCGAATAAGCGCTGCACAACATTGAGCAGCAGGCATCACGGACGAGTGCACCAGGCCTGCCACGCACCCCGGTGCGAGGGGTTCAGACTGCCTGGCGGCGGATCGCGACCACGGCCGCGTCGTCATCGAGGTGTCCCTGGACGTGGGCCAGCAAGTCCTCCCGAAGCTGGTGCAGCAGCTGCTCGGGGTCGTCCGTGGTCCAGTCCCGCGCCCGTTCGGTGAACGGGTAGAAGACACCGGCGGCATCCCGCGCTTCGATGACACCGTCCGTATAGAGGAGCAGCAGGTCGCCGACCTCGAACGGGAAAGTCTGGACGTCGTATGTGCCAATTCCGAAGGCTCCGCCGAAGCCGATCGGTAGGTGAGTGTCCTCGGTGGTGAGTGGGGTGAGCTGCTGCCCGCGAAGGAGGAGTGGCGGTGGGTGACCGCAGGCGATGAGGTGGACGACCGGATCATGGTCGGGGATGTCGAGCAGGATCGCGGTGGCGAAGTCCTCGCTCGTGTCCTGCGCAGCCTCTGATCGCCACTGGCTGGTGTCCCAGCGGAACGCGCCGTCCAGGTGGACGGCAAGGCGGGGAAGAGTGGCCTGCCGATGGGCTGCTGCGCGGAAGGCTCCGAGCAGCAGCGCGGAGTTGCTGATCGCGGCCATGCCGTTTCCGCGTACGTCTCCGATGAGGAGCCGGGTGCTGTGGTGGTCCGTCCGTGCGGCCGCGTACAGGTCTCCGCCCAGCTCGGCCTCTTCCTCTGCCGGGAGGTAGAGGCCGGCGATCCGCAGCGGGCCGGCGTGTGTGGGCAGCGGCTGCAGCAGCACACTCTGCGCCGCCTCGGCCACCGACCGCACACGGTGCATCTGCCGCTCGCGCCGGTCCCGCACGACGCAGATCGTGACACAGATGATCGAGACGACGATCAGCGCAGCGATCTGGGCCTGAATGTTCGCCGTGGTCAGAACCCCTCTGAGCACACCGATCAGCACCTGGGCCGCCACCGCGAGCGCCCCCATCAACGCCGTCGCACGGGCGCCGGCGAACGCCACCGTGATCGCGGGCGCCGCCACCAGCAGTGGGCCAAGGTGAATATGCGGCGGAGCCAGAACATCCACCACACAGACTGTGACGATCAGCCCCAGCGGAATCACGACCAGCGCCGGTGCATGCCCCGGACGCCAGGAACGTCGCACATCCACCCACGCTCGAAGGGCCATGCCACAAGCCTTCCACCTACCTCCGCAAACTCGCTCGGCAGTCGCCGCCTAGGGCCCGTCCTGTCGATCATGTGACAGCCCGTTGCGATCTGGCCAAGTGCGGGCAACAAGATAGGCGGCGGTCACCTGGCATCCGGCACCCCGCTGGCAGTCAGCGGGTGCGATCCCGTTGACCGGGAGGCACGCTGGGATGCGGAGGCCCGCGCCCCGAGCGGGTGCAGTACGGACCTCGGAGGTGGTCTCCGTGGCGCACAGTGATCCCGTCGGACGGGTCGACGAGGCCGCTGCGTCGATGCTGGAGGCGCTGTTCGCTCAGTCACCGATCGGCCTCCACCTCTTCGACTCGAACCTGCGGGTGTTGCGCGTCAACACCGCCACTCCTTTCATGCGCAACGCATCCCTGGACGACCTGCGCGGGCGCCGCGTCCGTGACGTCTACCCGCTCGTCGAGGAAGACGCGGAAGCGCTCCTGCGCGAAGTGCTCGACACCGGAATCCCCGTACGGCAACACATGGTCCGAGCACATGTCGAAGGGGGAGAGCCGCAGGAGCGGACCTTCGAAGTCAACGCGCTGCGCCTGGAGGATCCACACGGGAAGGTGCTCGGGGTGGGGGTCTCCGCGGTCGACGTCACGGAACGCGAGCGCGCCCACGCTCACACCAAACTGCTCGACGCGGTCCGAGGCAACGTGGGACGCACCCTGGATCCGGCGGTAACCGGCGAGGAACTCAGCGCGACGCTGGTCCCCGCATTCGCCGACATCGCCATCGTGGAGGTTGTGGACTCCGTGATCCGCGGCGACGACGCACCATTGGCCCCGCTGCCCACGGGCACACTCGTTGTACGCACCGCTTTTCGCAGTGCCCATCCACGGCCACCGGAGGCCCACTCGGTGGGAGACGTCCGCTGCCTTGCCGGCCCGACCCCCTTCACGCAGGCCCTGGCCGACTTGCGGCCGAGGTTGGAACGGCTGGGTACGGCCGCTCCATGGCTGGCAGCCGATCCGGCGCTCGCGGAGGCGATCCGGGCATCGGGAGCTCATTCCCTCCTCGTGGTTCCTCTGACACTGCGCGATGCGGCCCTCGGCATCGTGAGCCTGTATCGGACGGAGGACTCGCCGGCCTTCGACGAGGATGACCGCGCGCTCGCGGTGGAGCTGGCGACGCACACGGCGCTGTGCATCGACAATGCGCGGCGCTACACGCACGAGCACACGATCGCCGCCACGGTCCAGCGTCGGCTACTGCCCCGCCGCCCTGAAGCGCACGCGTGGCTGGAGACCGCATACCTCTCCCTTACCGGCGCCGACCCGGGCGCGTGGTACGACACGACCGCGCTGGCCAGCGCGCGCACAGCCATCGTTGTCGGCAAGGTGGCCGGCCGCGGTCTGAACGCGGCAGCGACCATGGGTCAACTGCGCACCGCCGTCCGTTCCATGTCCGCATTCGAACTCACCCCGGACGAACTGCTCGCCCGCCTGCACGACACCGCGAACCGGCTTGCCGCGGAACGGGCTCATCTGCCGTACGGCGATCCGCTGCGCCACGAGGAGCTCAGAGCCGACTGCGCCTACGCCGTCCACGATCCCCTGACCGGCGTGTGCAGTATGGCGGCGGCCGGCCATCTGACCCCCCTCATCGTGCGCCCGGACGGGACAGTCTCCGCCGCCGCAGCGGCCGGGCCGAGACTGGGGAGTTCGGACGGCACACCCTTTGCAGCCGTCGAGATCGACGCACCGGCCGGAAGCGTCCTGGTGTTCACCAGCGACCCGCTTCTCACCTCCTATCTGGCCGAAAACCCGGGCCCGTTGGCTACGCCGTCCGACTACGCCGACCGCCCGCTGCAGGATCTCTGCGACGCCCTCGTCTACGCGATCCCGGCGGGAATGGGCGTGCATGACGCCGCGGTGATCGTCGCACGTGCCCAGGACTTCCCGTCCAACCGGTTCGCCGCCTGGCCGATCGACGCGGCCCCGGCGGCTGTTGCCGAGGCTCGGCGCCGTACCCGAGGACAACTCGCTGAATGGAACGTGGACGACGAGACCGCATACGACACCCAGCTCATCGTCAGTGAACTCGTCACCAACGCCATCCGCTACGGCAGCCCACCCTTCGAACTCCGCCTCATCCACGACCGCAGCCTGACCTGCGAGATGCGGGACGCGGGCTCGGCCGCCCCACATCTGCGCCACGCCGGCACGGTCGACGAGGGCGGACGCGGGCTGTTCATCACCGCGCAGCTGGCGCAGGCGTGGGGGACCCGCTTCACGCCTCCGGCGAAGACGATCTGGGCCGAGCAGACACTCTCCGGCGCCAATGAGCCCGACAGCCTGTCTTGATCGATGACGTGTCCAGAGCTGAGCGGGCCGACGCGGTACACCAACGGGCCCCACACGCGTTCTTGTGGTCCGCTTCCGGATATACCCAGTATCTGGGCACGCTCAGCGGCGGGACGTTCAGTCTCGGGGCAGCAGGGTGCCGAGGGGGCCGAGATCGAGGTTCAGGTCCTCCGGTCGCAAGCCGTGCTGCTCGCAGAGTTCCGTCATGCGCTCGTCGAGCAGCATGAGGGTTGTGCCGATCTCGTCGATCTGCTCCTCGCTGAGATCACCCTGCTCCACCCGCCGGATCGCCTGGCGTTCCATCAGCTGGCGAAGGAGTTCCACCACGGTCAGGACGAGCGCTACGAGGTCGCGGCCCACCTGGTCCGGGCCCAGGTCGAGCCGCCTGCCGTCGGTCGCAGGGGTCCCGCCTCCGCCGGCGTCGGTCGCAGGGCTTCCCAGTCCACCGCCATCGGTTACAGGGTTCCCCCGTCCGCCGCCGTCGGTCACAGCGGTCCCCCGTCAGCCCAGGGTGCCGGAACGCGCTCGTTCACCGACGACAGCAAGGCGTGCAGCGACAGCCGTACCAGTGGTACCTCCGCGATCGCGATGACCAGGTCTCCGCTGATCACCACTCCGGTCGCCAGGACCCGGTCCAGTAGATCCACGAGTGGCACTCCCACGGGGCCACTGAGGGGCTCGGGGTCGTCCCAGGGCACCACCGCCCCCGTCATCGCCCGCACCTCGCCATCGCCTACACCTCGCCGACGAAGGAATACGGGACCCACGGCCCGGACAGCTCGATCCGCGTCCCGGTCCGCTCCTGCAACGTGCGGGTCAGCTGTACGAGCTCGGCGGCTCGATGGTCTGCCACGAGGTACGTGGCGTTGAGGACTTGGACATCCCGTTGCCCGGTTTGCTGGGCGCCGTGCGGCCGGAGTCTGCGGAACCCTGTGGCCAGGCGGCTCACTTCGGCGTCCACGGCCTCGGCCGTGCGCAGGGCGTCGTCGTGGCGGCTCTCCCGCCGCCGGTGCATCCCCCGCTTGCGCTCCAGGTAGGCGAGGCCGGCCCCAGCGGCCGGGCGCGTCCGGCCCGACCGGGCCACCGGCGGGGGCGCGACGGGGACCGGGTCGACCGACGGCTCTGCCGGCGCGTACACCTTCACCCCCCACTCGGCGTGGCGCGCCGTACGCCTCAGTGCGGAATGGAACCGGTCCGCCTGCTCGGCGAGAGCCTGCCGCGCTCGCTCGTCGCCGTGATACAGCGTGGCGAGCGGCAGCGGGACGGTGGGTGAGCCGGCGGCCGCCGCGGACACCACCTCGTGATGGGCGCGCGCGTAGCGTTCCAGCTCGCGTTGGTCGGAGAGACGCGACTGCCAGGCCTCATCGGTGAAGTCCGCCGCCGGGACGGACTGGACGACCGCCGTCAGCGTCCCGAGTGGCAGTGCTCGCACGGGCTCCGCGGCATCGACGCCGGGCAGATCGCGGACGGCTGCCGGGTCGACATCACGGCAGACCGCGAAGACATAGGTGGCCTGAGTCCCCGGAACCGCAGGGCCATGCTCCGTCATGTGCCTGTGCTCTCCTTCATTTTCCTTGTGTGGCCGCGCTGTCCGCGCCTGGCGCGTCAACCGCACGGGGTGCCTCGTCCTCCCCCGCCTCCTGTGCCTCCAGGCGACGCCGCAACTCGTTGTTCTCCTCGCGCAGGGCGTCGCGAGCCGCACGTGAACTGAGCGCCGGATCGGTCTCCCACCAGTCGATCCCGGCCTTCTTGGCGGTGTCCACGGAGGCCACGAACAGCCGGAGCCGGATGGTGAGCAACTCGATGTCGAGGAGGTCGATCTTGATGTCTCCGGCGATGACGATGCCCTTGTCGAGTACGCGCTCGAGGATGTCGGCGAGGCTGGCGGCCGGGGGTCCTGCCACCGGCTGGGCCGCCCCTCGGAAGTCGAGTTCAGCCACGGCGCCGCCTGCTCGTTCCGCGCCCCTTGGGAGGCGCTTCCTCGTCCTCTTCCTCCTCGACTTCGTCCTGCTCCTCGTCGTCCTCATACTCGTCCTCGGCCTCAGGCTCGCCGTCCTCTTCGTCCTCAGGCTCGACCTCCTCTTCGTCCTCGTACTCGCCGTCCTCCTCGTCCTCAGGCTCGTCCTCGTCCGGCGATTCCTGGTCAGCGGCCTCTTCCTGCTCCAGGGCCTCCTCGTGGGACACGACGACCTCGCCGTCACGGATTTCGCCGCGCCACCCCTCGGCTTCCTCCTCGGTGAGCGTGACGAAGCGCACGAAGTGCTTGAAGTCCAGCCGCATGCGGCGCCCTTGAGCGCGCCACAGATTTCCCGTCTTCTCGAAGAACCCGGAGGGGTAGTACTCCACGACCAGGACGATCCGCGTCAGGTTGGGCGTCAGTTCGTGGAAGCTGACGACACCCCGTGTCGTGCCCTTGGCTCCCTCGGACGTCCACACGATCCGTTCGTCGGGCACCTGCTCCTGCACGGTCGCTTTGAAGGCACGCGAGGACGGGCCGACCTTGACCTTCCAGTCGCTGCTCACCTCATCGCCCTTTGAGACGTCGCGGACGCCCTTGGCGAAGCTGCTGAAGTTCTCGAACTGCGTCCAATGGTCGTAGGCCCTGCGCAGCGGCACTCCCACGTCCTGGACTTCGAAGATGTGCGTGACCTTGTCACTGCCGGACTTGCGTTTCCCCTTGCCCCCGCCGCCGAACGCCTGCTTCGCCTTGTCCACGGTGCTGTCCTTGAGGCTGGTGGCTTTGTCCCCGAGGAACGCCTTCAGGGGCGACGCCCCCTGCAGGACACGGGTACCGATCTTGGGAAGCGATCCACCGTTCTCGGCCACGTCGGTGAGCTTGCCGGTGATGTCCGTCAGCCTGTCGCCCGCCTTCTCGGTCATCCGCTCCAGCTGGGCACCGAGGTAGTCGGACAACTCCGCGCGGAGGCGGTCCACGCCCGACTCCGCCGCCTCGGGTTCATCCGTGTCCGTTTTGGCCATGGCGGGTCACCTCCGGCGTCCGGCGCCCTGAGACGCTGCTCGTTTCGACGAGGTCGTCTTCTTTGCCGTGGTCTTCTTCGCGGCTGTCTTCTTCGCCGCCGTCCGCTTGGCCGGCGCCTTCTTCTTGGCGGACGTGGTGGACGCCTTTCGAGACCGGCTCGGCTGCCGAGTGCCACGCCGGCCGGCGCGCGTCCCGGCAGGCTCCTCCGGTTCTTCTTCCTCCTCGTGCTCCCCCTCCGGCCCGCCCTCGCCCTCGTACTCCTCCTCCGCCTCTCCCGCCTCGTCCTCGTCGCGCTCGCGGAGGCGGGCCGTACGGTCGCTGAGGGCGTCGGCGAGTGTCGCCATGCCACGGTCGGCCGCGACCGTGACGGCCTTGCGGCCCGCTTCGAGGACTTCGCCTCTTAGCTGTCCCTGCAACTCGGCGACCTGAGGGACCTCCCCCAGTCGGCGCATTCCTTCGGCGGCGAGCTGACGGGGTTCGAGGCCGAACCGTCTGCCCGCCAAATAGGTGGCGACGGTCAGAGCGAGCCGGCCCTTCTTCGTCCGCCCCAGGACGTAACCCCCCATGAGTGCCGCCGCGAGGGTGAGCTTGGCCTGGTCATCCATGAGTGAGTCACCTTCGATCTCTGGGCGCGGGGCGGGCGGTGGCGGCATCGAGCCGGTCGAGCAGCCGTTCCTCTTCCCGTTCGAACTCTTCGAGGCTGATGAAGCCGTCTTCGAGTTCCTTGTTGAGTACGGCCAGTTGGGTGCGCAGGACGGCCGGGTCGTGCAGTTCTCGCTCGGCGGCGTCCTGGAGCTTCTCGGCCACCCAGACGACACCGCGCACCGGGGCGATGGGCAGGGTGAGCAGTCCTGTGATGAGCCCCATGTCAGACTCCTGTGGTCCGAGCCGGTACGGCGGTGACGAAGCTGTAGCAGGGCAGAGGGCTCGCGAGGCGCAGTTCCACGTGTTCACGGTGTCCGTCGGCGAACCGCTGGGCCGTGGCGCGGAAGCGCTCGTGCGCGCCCCGGTCGACGAGGAACGACACGTTGAGGACGCAGCCCTCGACGTCCGGTCCCGCGGCCACCTCGCGGGCCAGGGGGGTCAGTTCGCGAAGGATGCGGCGCCCCGCCTCGGTGGCGCGGGCGGCCAGGGCGAAGGCCACGGCCTCACCCAGTCGCAGACTGGCCTCGTAGCCGGGGCGGCGGCGCGCCTCGTCCCGTAGCCGGCGGACCTTCCTGTCCTCCGTGACGAGGGTCGCGAGCGCGTTCTGCGCCGGGAAGGCCTTCAGGTTGACCTCGACGCCGCCGGAGATACGTTCCAGGGCGGCGGTGTGGTCCCTGCCGGCGTCGGCGAGTTGCCTGCTCACCGTGTCCTCGTCCGGTGCGATCATGCCGAAGCGCATGGGCAGTACGGGCCCGTCGTCCGCGAGGCGCTGCAGTAGTTCCTGGTGGGCCAGCAGATCGCGTCGCCGGGCGCGCAGCTTGTCCGGCGCGTCGCTGACGACGGCCGCGACATGACCTTGCCTGATCGTCCGCAGCGGAGCGGCCGGTCCGCCCACGCCGCGGGCGTCAGCGGGCAGGACCGCATCGGTCGGGACGATCGCGTAGACGTACACACCACCGGTGGACACAGCTCATGCCTCCGAGCGTCGTCGGCTACTACCGCTGCCCGAGGAGGCACGCCGCTTGCTCGGACGTTCCTCCTCTTCTTCCTCGGACTCCTCGTGTCGACCACCGACAGCCTTGCGTACGGTGTCGCCCACCGTCTCCGCCGCCTTGCGCACCTTGCGTTTGCCGACCGACTTGGCGACCCCGCCGCCTACCAGCTCGGGAACGGTCGTGCTTCCGGAATCCCGTTCCAGGTCGAGCCGGTTACAGGCCTCGGCGAAGCGCAGATAGGTGTCCACGCTGGCCACGACGATGCGCGCGTCTATCTTGAGGATCTCGATGCCGACCAGGGAGACCCGGACGAACACGTCGATCACCATGCCCCGGTCGAGGATGAGTTCCAGCACGTCGTACAACGTGCCGGCGCGCGGGGGGCACGCCACTACCTCGTCGGAGTAGGTGGTCGCAGGCATGGGGCGTCCTTCCGGTCGTCGGGGGAAACGGGCTCACTCGTCGGCGGAGCCGCGCCGATAGCGGCGGACCCTGCGGTATTCCAAGAGTTCGCCGTTCTGGTCGACCTGCACCTCGTAGGAGGCGAGCAGACTCGTGGTATCCGGGATCCGGGGGAGTTCCAGGACGTCCACGACGACGCACCATCCGTCGTCCTGCCGGGTGACGGCCGACACGCCCTCGGTGGGATGGTCGATCAGCCCCTCCAGGCTGCGGCAGGCGGCACGCGCGGCGTGTTCCGGACCGCGAGCCGATGCTGTGCGGCGGGTGGACGCGGTCGAGGATTTCCTCGCGTGGGAGCGACGCTCTTCTGCCATGACGTCCACCCTGGTCACTGCAGGAAGGTCCCGCATCCTGGCAGCAGCCATCGGGGGGCCTGCGGACGTCCGCTGTCCGGAGCCCTGCACGGCTCCCGAACCGCCGCCACTAACAGCTGGACGGGTGGAGCAGAGGGCCAGGACGGCGTTGCGTGCTGCGTGGTGCCGGTCGGAGATGGATCTTCGAGCGGGACGCGGCCCGAGTCTGCGTGCCCGATGGCGGTAGACGACCCCCGTTCAGCGGCCGGCTCGGAATAGCCGTACTCGTGCCGGGGTTGGTGCCGTGGTCACGAGCTCTCTGATCCGGAAGGCCAGTCATGAAGATCGGCATCATCGGCGCGGGCAACATCGGCGGTAACCTCACGCGTCGCCTCACCTCGCTCGGGCATGACGTCTCGGTTGCGAACTCGCGCGGCCCGCAGACCCTGACGGAGCTGGCCGAGGAGACCGGTGCCACCGCGGTGCGGGTGGAGGACGCGGCCCGCAGTGCCGAGATCGTCGTCGTCACCGTCCCCATGAAGGCCGTACCGAACCTGCCGTCCGGGCTGCTGGACGGGGCGGCCGAGGGTGTCGCTGTCGTCGACACCGGCAACTACTACCCGAAGCAGCGGGACGGCAGGATCGACGCGATCGAGGACGAGGGGCTGACCGAGAGCCGCTGGACCGAGCGTCAGATCGGGCATGCCGTGATCAAGGCGTTCAACGGCACCTTCGCTCAGGACCTCCTGGATCGCGCCCGGCCGGAGGGTTCCACGGATCGGATGGCTCTGCCGGTGGCAGGCGACGATGAGGACGCTAAGCGCAAGGTGATGGCCCTCATCGGGGAGATGGGGTTCGACACGGTGGACGCCGGCGGGCTCGATGACGCCTGGCGTCAGCAGCCCGGCACTCCGGTGTACGGGTTGCGAGCCGACTCCAAGGGGGTCACCGAGGCGCTGGCGGCCGCCGCGCCGGAGCGAGGGCCGGAGTTCCGCGGCTGAGACACCCGCCGACCTCGCGGGTTCCGGTTCCTGGCCCCTGCCTCGTCAGATCCCCGGCCCGCCCGACGACTCCCGCACCACCAACTCCGTCGGCAGCATCAACTGCTGCCTCTCCGCGCCCGGTTCGGTGATGTCGGCGAGGATGCGGACCATGGTGCTGCCGAGCTCCTCCACCGGCTGACGCACCGTCGTCAGCGGCGGATTGGTCCAGCGGGCGTGCGGCGAGTCCTCGAATCCGACGACCGCCACATCGCCGGGCACCTGCCGCTTCTGGCGGCGCAGTTCCTCCAGCGCGCCGATCGCCATGAGGTCGGAGGCGGCGAACACGGCGTCCAGATCCGGGGCACGTTCAAGAAGCGAACGCATTGCCTGGCTCCCGCTCTCCCAGCTGAAGTCGCCTACCTCGACGAGAGTTTCGGGCGCGGAGAGACCGGCCTCTTCATGTGCCACCCGCCAGCCTTCGAGGCGGCTGCGGCCGACGTCCATGTCCAGCGGTCCGGCGATGGTGGCCACCTTCTTCCGTCCGCTGCGCAGCAGGTGGCGGACCGCCTCGGTGGCTCCCCCGGCGTTGTCGGCGTGGACGTAGCTGAGGCGCTCGTCCGCGTCGCGGCGGCCGGCGAGCACGGTGGGCAGCCCCATCTCCTCAAGCATGGCGGGCAGCGGGTCGTCGGAGTGGACGGACACCAGCAGGACCCCGTCCACCCGGCGCTCCGCAACCGACTCGGTCAGCTGCTCCCGTTCGGCCTGGTCGCGGACGAGCATCAGCTGGAGCTGGGTGCGACGGTCGGCGAGGGCTTGGCTGACGCCTCTGATCAGTGCGGCGAAGAAGGGTTCGGAGCCGAGTCGGCTCGCCGATTCCGGGATGACCAGGGCGACCGCGTCGGTGCGGCTGGTCACGAGGCCGCGGGCGACCGAGTTGGGTACGTAGTTGAGCTCCTTGATCGCTGCCAGGACCCGGGACCGGGCGTCGGCGCTGACCAGATGCGAGCCGTTCACGACACGGGAGACCGTCGTCCGGCCCACACCGGCACGGGCGGCGACCGTCTTGATCGTCGGACGGCGGTTTCCAGCCATGCACTCCCCTCCCTGAAGCCGCGGCAGTGTCGACCGCGTTGGTGACCAGCGCCAATTCTGGCAGACGGCGAGGCCGGGCAGGCGGCCGGTCCGCCACGAAAGATGAACGCAGGAACCCGGAATCGGCCGCTGATCGCGTTCAAGTCATTGACAGATCCGCTCGCTGCCGTGAGTCTGCTTCCCGTCGGTGGGAACGTGCCCACCCAGGAGTGGGCACGTTCCCACTACTCACCGGAGCCGCTTGGTCACCGCTTTCGTGTCCGTCCGATACGACTGCGCCGGCCGTAGGGAGAAGATTCATGAGCAGTCTCGGTACGTCGCGCGGGAGAAGGCTGGCGGCAGCAGCCGCGGCGGTCGGCGCGTTGGCACTCGTCGCCGGTTGCAGCAGTGGCGACGGCTCGGTCACGGGCGGCGGCAAGAAGGACGGCAAGGTCGTCATCACCATGGGCATGTACGGGGTGATGGGCTTCAAGGAGTCGGGCCTGCTCGAGCAGTACGAGAAGGAGAACCCCGACGTCGACATCCAGGCCGAGATAGCCGGTGACGAGCAGACGTACTACACCGCGCTCCAGACCCATCTCGCCGCGGGCAACGGTCTGAAGGACATCCAGGGCATCGAGATCGGCCGTGCGAAGGAGGTCACGGAGACCCAGTCGGCCAAGTTCGCGGACTTCGCCGGCATCGCGGGCACCGACCACTTCCTGCCCTGGAAGCAGTCGCAGATCACCACCAAGGACGGCAAGGTCCTGGGTCTCGGGACCGACAGCGGCCCGATGGCCGTCTGCTACCGCAAGGACTACTTCGAGCAGGCCGGACTGCCCACCGACCGCGAGGCGGTCGGCAAGCTGTGGGCGGGCGACTGGAAGAAGTACGTCGAGGTCGGCCGCACCTTCGAGAAGGACTACAAGGGCGACAAGGTCGCCTACATGGACTCGGCCAGCGGCCTGTTCAACGCCATGGTCTACGGCTACCCGGAGCAGTACTACGACGAGGACGGCGGCCTCATCTACGCCAAGAACCCGGTCGTCAAGGAGGCGTGGAACCTCGCCGCCGACGCCGCGGACGACGGGCTGAGCGCCAAGCTCCGTCAGTTCCAGCCGGGTTGGGATCCGGGACTGGCCAACGGCACGTTCGCCACCGCCGTCTGCCCGGCGTGGATGCTGAGCCACATCAGTGAGAAGGCCGGCCCGGAGAACGCGGGCAAGTGGGACGTCGCCAACGCTCCCAAGGGCGCCAACTGGGGAGGTTCCTTCCTCGGCGTCGTGGAGAAGAGCCCGGTCAAGGCGGAGGCGCAGAAGCTCGTCGCATGGCTGACCGCGCCGGAGCAGCAGGCCCACATCTTCGAGAAGCTGGGCAACTTCCCCTCCTCCCGGACCTCGCTGGAGCGTGACGACGTCAAGAACGTCACCTCCGAGTACTTCAGCGACGCCCCGATCGGCGAGATCTTCGGTACCGCCGCGCAGCAGATCCCGGACAAGCAGGTCCTGGGCCGCAAGGACGGCACGATCAAGGACACCTTCTCCCAGGGTCTGGCCCTGGTCGAGCAGGGCACCTCGCGTGACAAGGCGTGGAAGACCACCTCGGAACGCATCGAGAAGGCGGTCGGCTGACCCCTCGGCCTCAGGCCGCCCGGGGCGCGCCCGCCTGTTGCCGGCGCGCCCCGGGTCCGGCTCGGACATCCGCTGTCAGGAAGGAAATCCGGTGGCCACCTCCACCACGAACGCCTTGGCCGGCGAGGAGCCTCCAGGCCCGTCCCCGAAGACGGGCAACGGGCGCACGGGTCAGCAACGCAGTGCCCTGCTGCACCGGCTGGACCTCAAGGGCGCGCCGTACGCCTTCGTCGCGCCGTTCTTCGTCGTCTTCGCCGCGTTCAGCTTCTACCCCCTCGTCTATACGGCGTGGATCTCCCTGCACAGGGTGGAGCTCGCCACCCTGGACGTCATGGAGTGGGTGGCGTGGGACAACTACGTCGACCTCGTGAACGACTCCCGGTTCTGGAACGCGCTGCAGAACACCTTCACCATCGGCGTCATCTCCACGGTGCCGCAGCTGCTGATGGCGCTCGGTCTGGCGCATCTGCTCAACTACCGGATGCGCGCCTCGCTGTTCTTCCGCGTGGCGTCGCTGGTCCCCTACGCCACGTCCGTCGGCGCGGCCGCTCTCGTGTTCACCATGCTCTTCGAACGCGACTTCGGCATGATCAACTGGATGCTGGGCGTGGTGGGTATCGACCCGCTGGACTGGGAGGCCGACAAGTGGCCTGCCCAGGCCGCCATTTCGACCATCGTGATCTGGCGCTGGACGGGCTACAACGCGCTGCTGTACCTGGCCGCGATGCAGGCCATCCCCGCCGAGCGATACGAGGCCGCCTCCCTCGACGGGGCCTCGCGGTGGAAGCAGTTCACCCATGTCACCGTGCCCGGGATCCGCTCCACCATCGTCTTCACGATCGTGCTCTCCACGATCGGGGCCACCCAGCTCTTCGGTGAGCCGCTGATCTTCGGCCAGGGCCCCAACGGAGTCACCGGCGGCGCGGACAACCAGTACCAGACGCTCGGCCTGCTGCTGTACGAGGAGGGCTGGAAGAACTACCAGATGGGCCGCGCGGCGACTGTCGCCTGGGCGATGTTCTTGCTGCTCATCCTCGTCTTCGCGGTGCAGCGCCTGATCCGCCGGCTGCGCCCCCGCACGCCCTGACCTGGAGCCCCCATGACCGTCAACAGCCTCCCGGTCCGTCCCGACATCCCGGTCCGGACGGAACCCGAAAGTCCCCGCCGCCTCGGCCGGCGGCTGCTGCGCCCGGGTGCCGGCCGCCAGCATCACGCGGGGCCGCTCGCCTACGTCCTGCTCGCCGTCATGGCGATTCTGTCGATCTTCCCGCTGTACTGGACGATGGTGGCGGCGTCCACGGACAACACCCGCGTCAGCCAGACGCCGCCGCCGTTCCTGCCCGGCCCCAATCTGTTCAGCAACCTCGCCCGCGCGTGGGACGAGGCGGCCATGGGCAAGGCCATGATCAACAGCACGATCGTGGCCGGGGTGATCGCGCTGTCCACGGTGATGTTCGCGACCCTCGCGGGCTTCGCCTTCGCCAAGCTGCGCTTCAAGGGGCGCAACATCCTGCTCATGCTGGTGATCGGCACCATGATGGTGCCGCCCCAGCTCGGGGTCGTACCGCTGTTCATGATGATGTCGGAACTCGGGCTGGCGCAGCAGCTGCCCGCCGTCATCTTCCCGACGCTGGTGAGCGCGGTCGGGGTGTTCTTCATGCGGCAGTACCTCTCGGAGGCGCTGCCGGACGAACTCGTCGAGGCGGGGCGCGTCGACGGGGCGCACTCGCTGCGCATCTTCTGGAGCATCGTGCTTCCGGTGGCGCGGCCCGCGATGGCGGTCCTGTTCATGATCACGTTCGTGCACGCCTGGAACGACTTCTTCTGGCCGGTCGTGGTCCTCGACATGACCAACCCGACCGTCCCCGTCGCCCTCACCCAGCTCAGCGCCGGGTACGTCCGCGATCAGTCACTGATCATGGCGGGCGCGCTGCTCGGCACGCTTCCGCTGCTGGCGATGTTCATCGTCTTCGGTCGCCAGATCGTCAGCGGCATCATGGCCGGCGCCGTCAAGGGCTGACCTCGCACACCGGCCCGGGCGACGAACGACGGGCCCGTACAACCGTGTTCGCCCCTTCGCCTGCTCGCGAACGGGCTCATTCCTGAAAGGACTTACGTGGTCACCGCTGCACAGCAGAGCGAGTCCGGCATGGACGGCGCCCGCACCTTCCCCCGTGACTTTCTCTGGGGTTCCGCGACCGCCTCGTACCAGATCGAGGGCGCCGCCGCCGAGGACGGCCGCACGCCGTCGATCTGGGACACATACGCCAGGACGCCCGGCCGGGTCCGCAACGGCGACACCGGTGACATCGCCACCGACCACTACCACCGCTGGCGCGAGGACGTCGCCCTCATGGCCGACCTCGGACTCGGCGCCTACCGCTTCTCCCTCGCCTGGCCCCGGATCCAGCCCACCGGACGCGGCCCCGCCGTGCAGAAGGGCCTCGACTTCTACCGGCGCCTCGTCGACGAGCTCCTGGCGAAGGGCATCAAGCCCGTCGCCACCCTGTATCACTGGGACCTGCCGCAGGAACTCGAGGACGGCGGGGGCTGGCCGGAGCGGGTCACGGCCGAGCGCTTCGCCGAGTACGCGGCCCTCGCCGCCGACGCCCTGGGCGACCGGGTGACGACCTGGACGACCCTCAACGAGCCCTGGTGCAGCGCGTTTCTGGGCTACGGCTCCGGCGTCCACGCTCCCGGCCGCACGGATCCGGTCGCCGCCCTGCGCGCCGCCCACCACCTCAACCTGGCGCATGGCATGGCGGTCGAGGCGCTGCGCGACCGGCTCCCCACCGGTGGCCAGTGCTCGGTCACCCTGAACATCCACCAGGTCCGGCCACTGACCGACGACCCGGCCGACGCCGACGCGGCACGGCGGATCGACGCGCTCGCCAACCGGGTCTTCACCGGTCCGATGCTTCAGGGCGAGTACCCGGAGGACCTGCTCAAGGACACCGCCACCCTGACCGACTGGAGTTTCGTCCGCGACGGCGACCTGCGGCAGATCAACCAGCCGCTGGACTTCCTCGGCGTCAATTACTACACGCCCACCCTCGTCTCGGAGGCCGGCAGCACGGGCAGCCACTCCTCGGACGGACACGGCAACAGCTCGCACAGCCCGTGGCCCGCGGCGGACAAGGTCGCCTTCCACCAGCCACCCGGCGACACCACCGCCATGGGCTGGGCCGTCGACCCCACGGGACTGTACGACCTGCTCCGCCGGCTGGCGTCCGACTTCCCGCGGCTGCCGCTGGTCATCACGGAGAACGGTGCGGCGTTCGACGACTACGCCGGCCCTGACGGCCAGGTCAACGACCCGGGGCGTATCGCCTACCTGCGCGGCCACCTTGCCGCGGTCCACCAGGCCATCGCCGACGGCGCGGACGTGCGCGGGTACTTCCTGTGGTCGCTGCTGGACAACTTCGAGTGGGCGCACGGCTACAGCAAGCGCTTCGGGACGGTCTACGTGGACTACCCGACCGGCACCCGCATCCCGAAGGCCAGCGCCCGCTGGTACTCGGAGGTGGCCCGCACCGGCGTTCTGCCCGGCGCCTGATCCATTGTCTGGCTCGCCTGCGGCTCAGGCCGTGCTGAGCATGCCTTCGCGCAGGCGGGCCAGGAGCCTGGAGATGAGACGGGAGACGTGCATCTGGGAGACGCCGAGGTGTGCGCCGATCTGGGCCTGGCTGAGCTCTTCCACGAACCGCATGTGAATGATCTGCCGGTCGCGTTCGTCGAGACCGGCGATCAGCGGGGCCAGCGCGTGCACGTTCTCGACGAGCTCCAGCGCTGTGTCCTCCGCCCCGATGAAGTCCTGTAGGGCGCTTTCACCGTCATCGCTGGTGCTGATGGCTGCGTCCAGGGAGGCCGAGTTGTAGCCGTTGGACGCCAGTTGGGCCTCTACGACCTCTTGCTCCGGCAGGCTCATCAGTTCGGACAGTTCCTTGACGGTCGGTGTCCGGCCCAGTCGGCTGTTCAGTTCCTCGCTCGCGCGGGCCAGTTGCAAGCGGGCTTCCTGGAGCCGCCGGGGCACGTGCACGGCCCAGGATGTGTCCCTGAAGAACCGCTTGATCTCACCCACGATGTACGGCACCGCGAAAGTGGTGAACTCGACCTCGCGCGACAGCTCGAAACGGTCGATGGCCTTGATCAGGCCGATCATGCCGACCTGGACGATGTCCTCCATCTCCTCCGGCCCACGGCTGCGGAACCGGCCGGCCGCATAGCGGACCAGGGACATGTTCATCTCGATCAGCGTGTTCCGGGCGTAGCTGTGCTCGGCCGTGCCCTCCTCCAACTGCGCCAGTTCGGCGAAGAAGCACCGCGACAGCTCACGGGCATCCCGAGGCGACACGTGGGCAGGGTCTGCGACCTCATACGAATCGCCTGTGTGCGTACGAGTGGTCGTCGCCTGCGTGAGCACCATGTTCTTCCCCTCTCCCGATGCCGACGGCGGCCGCCCGCGGCCGTCGTCGGCCCACCATCTACCCCGTCGCAGGCCCTCCATTCCTGCATGCGTGAAGGGCCCGGCCGGAGCCGGGCCCTTCTGTGAAACGCATGGTGCGCTCAGGTCACCACCGGTACCAACGGCCTCGACCGCCCCCGGTGCTCGTGGAACGCATCACAAAGCCGAGGAGCCACACCACCAGAACGGCGATGGCGACCCACCACAAAACCTTGAGCGCGAAGCCGGCACCGAAAAGGATCAGGGCAAGAAGCAGAACCAGAAGCAGCGGAACCATAGTTATCAACCTCCCGCACTCCGAATGCCCTGCGATCCTGAATTCACTCACCAATAGAGCCTTGTTTATTGAGGCAGACGTTGGGCACACGGCTTGTTTTCTACTCAGCCTGTTCGCGGCGTGCGGTGGCGAAGCGGCGCTGGTAGGCGGTCGGGCTGATGGCCAACTCGCGTGCGAAGACGCGGCGCAGGCTCTCGTAGCTCGGGAAGCCGGCCATGGATGCCGCCCGCGTCGCGGTGTACCCCTGGTCGAGGAACGACTTCGCGATGTCGAAGCGGATCGACTCGACGTAGCGGGCCGGCGTGGTGCCCAACTCCTCGCGGAACAGTCTGGTCAGGTGACGCGTACTGACGTTGAGTCGCCCGGCGAGCTCGGCGAGGGAGTAGGTGCCGCCGGGATCCGCGGTGACCAGGTCGACGACGCTGCGCAGGGCCGGCGACCGGGGCGGCGGGCCCTGCAAGGGGGCGGAGAACTGTGACTGGCCGCCCGCTCGTTGCAGGTACACCACCAGGGAGCGGGCCACCTCCCGGCTGACGTCGGGACCGTGGTCCTCCTCGACCAGGGCGAGCGCGAGGTCGATGCCCGCGGTCACGCCCGCCGACGTGTACGTCGAGCCGTCGCGCACGTAGATGGCGTCGGGCTCGACGTGCGCCTTCGGGTGCCTGGCGGCGAGTTCGCCCGCGATCTTCCAGTGGGTGGTCGCCCGTTTGCCGTCCAGAAGACCGGTGGCGCCGAGGACGAAGGCGCCGGAGCACACGGAGGCGATCCGCCCGGCGCGGCCTGCCAGGTCACGGGCCGCTTCGGCCAGGTCGCGGGTGACGGGGGTTCTGGGGTGGACGTCGCCGCCCGGCATCAGGAACGTGTCGGGGTCCGGCTCCTCGGCGGCGCTGCCGTCGACGGCGATGCGCATGCCGATCGAGGAGGTGACGTCGGCGCCCGTCGTCGACACCAGGGTGATCCGGTAGTCGGCGCCTAGCAGATTCGCCTCACCGAACACCTCGGCGGGGCCGGCGACGTCCAGCAGTTTGACCCCGTCGTGGACGAGGATCGCCACCCGATGCGTGCGGGAGCTCACAGGCCCATCCTGGGGTGACTGGATTCGAGTGGTTCATGGCCGTTCCGAGGCGGCGCCGGGGGCCTTGTGGGCGGCACCGTGGAGAACGGACGCAAGGTCCATTCGTAGTGAATCGAATCGGAAAGCACGGACATCATGACCGACATCATCGCAGGGGTGGAAATCCCGGAGACCTCGGCCGTCACGGGGGCCACCGAGTTTCTTCGGGAGAGGACGATCCCTCTGATCTTCCACCACTCCCGGCGGGTATTCCTCTTCGGTTCCCTCCATGCGCGTGAACTTAATCTCCGGATCGATCCCGAGTTGCTCTACGTCTCGGCGATGTTCCATGACGCGGGGCTCTCGATCCCGTTCTCCGACACACAGCAGCGTTTCGAGCTGGACGGCGCCGACCACGCACGGAAGTTCCTGCTCGACCGCGGGTTCTCCGAGAGCGCCGCCGAGGTGGTCTGGCGGGCGATCGCCCTGCACACGACACCGGGGATCCCCGGCCGGATGGAGCCCGAGGTCGCCGCCACGAATCACGGTGTCCTGACGGACGCGATCGGCTGGGGACTGGACAGGCTGGAAAGCGACCTGGTGGACGAGATCGTCGCCGCTCATCCGCGCGGCGATTTCAAGAAGGAATTCCTACAGGCATTCGTGGACGGTCTCAAAGACCGCCCGGACACCACCTACGGGACCGTCAATGCGGACGTCCTGGAACACTTCGTTCCCGGTTTCCGCCGTACGTCCATGGTGGAACGCATCATCGAGGCTCCCTGGCCGCGGTGACCCGACGGCAGCCGACTCCCAAGCGGTATCTCTCTCCCCCACACGCCAAGAAAGGAATGCTCGTGCGAGCCATCACTGTCCGGGATCGCGAGGCCGGAATCACAGGGCTGACACTCGAGGACCTTCCTCATCCCCACGCCGCCGAGAACGACGTCATCGTGCGGGTGCACGCCGCGGGCTTCACCCGGGGAGAGCTCGAATGGCCCGGAACCTGGTCCGACCGCGCCGGCCGCGACCGCACTCCGAGCGTGCCAGGGCACGAGGTCTCGGGGGTGGTGACGGAACTCGGATACGGAACGACCGGCCTCACGGTCGGCCAGCGCGTCTTCGGACCGACCGACTGGGCGCGCAACGGCTCGCTGGCCGAGTACGTCGCCGTGGAAGCCCGCAATCTCGCGCCGCTCCCCACCGACATCGACCACACGGTGGCAGCCGCCCTGCCCATCTCGGGACTGACCGCCTGGCAGGGCCTGTTCGACCACGCCCGTCTCACCACCGGCCAGACCGTCCTGATCCACGGCGCCGCCGGCGGCGTCGGCTCCATCGCCGTCCAGCTCGCTCACGAGGTGGGAGCCCGCGTGGTCGGCACGGGCCGCGCCGCCGACCGGGACACCGTCCTCGGCCTGGGCGCGCACGCGTTCCTGGAGACCGACCGACTGGAGGACGCCGGCCAGGTCGACATCGTGTTCGACGTGATCGGCGGCGACATCCTCGACCGCTCGGCCGCCCTCGTGCGCCCCGGCGGCACGCTCGTCACCATCGCCCACCCACCCACCGTGCGCCCCGACGAGGGACACGCCCTCTTCTTCGTCGTAGAGCCCGACCGCGCACGCCTCGCCGACCTCGCCCAGCGTCTGCGGGAGGGCCGGCTCCGGGTACAGGTGGGCGCGGTTCGGCCGCTGGCGGAGGCGGCCGACGCCTTCGCTCCGAAGCAGCGCGTCCCCGGCCGCACGATCATTCGCGTCGCAGAAGACTGAGCGCTGGCAGGGGGACGGCAGCGCCGGAGCCGTCCGCTCCCCCGCGGAGGGCGACCCCGGCACGCCGTCCCCGCGAATCACCCGTCCGCCTCGCACACCGGATCGTCCAGGGCGGTCACGGTGTAAGGCGGGGCGCCGGGTGGCTCGTCGTTCTGGCTGTTGACGACGTAGAGGCGGCAGTCGTTACGGGCCAGGGTGGTGGGCAGGTCGAAGCGGTCACCGGTTATGCGGTGGACGACCGTTCCGCTGCGGAGCCCAGCGTCCAGCCCGGCGATGTAAACGCCGTGCGGGGCCCCGTAGTTGAGTACGGCGTACAGGTTCCGGCCGTGGAGCACCATGCCGTCCGCGCCGAAGGAGGTGTCCCCAAGGTCGAGCCGGCTCACCTCGCGGGTAGCGGTGTCGATGCGCCAGACGGCCTCGGTCCCGTTGGATGCGACGAGGAGGATACGCCCGGTCGGATCGGCGACGATCCCGTTGAGCAGCCAGTAACGGTCGGGGAATCCGGGGAACGCACCGCGGACGTCCGCCCAGGGCTCCAGCGAACCGACCTTGCCCCCGTCCAACGATGCGCGCAGGACCACCGGGTTCGCCCAGTCGGTGACGTAGACGGCGTCGGGCGTGACGACCAGGTCGTTGAGGTCGGGGGCGCCGAGGGGACCGTTCGGCGCGTCAACGGAGTCGAGGAGACGGCCGTTCGGGGCGTGGACGGCGAGCCGCCCCATGCCGACGGAGAACACCCGGCCCGTACGGTCGGTGTGAATGCCCCGCGTGCTGCCGCGGGCGGTCGCACCGTCGGCGCGGAAGGGCCGCATCTGCGGTGCCGTCACCCGGCCTCGGTACAGGGCGCCCGTTCCGTCGGAGGACACGTACATCGTGCCGTCGGGACGGACGTCTATCCCCTCGGGGAGCACGCCTTCCGTCCGGGAGACGACGTAGCGATCGGGGAGGGGGCGGCAGGCGCCCTCGGCGGGGACGGCCGCGGCACAGGTCAGCAGTGTCGCGGCGGCAAGCGCCGGTGCGATGAGTCGACGGGGTGCGGGCATCTGGCCTCCAGGGGGTCGGTGGCGCCCGGCGGGCGTCCGTTCCGCACCCGAGAATTGCCGCCCGCCGGCCCTCCGTGCCCGTCCTTTCGGGCAGGGCCGAAATGCGGGTGCGCTCCGGTACTCTGCACCGCGTGTTACGGATACGGTTCGGCCCGGCCGACCTCGCCCGCGTCACCGTCGCCGCCGCACCCGACGTACTGCTGGAGACGGCCCTGAGTGTCCGGCATCTGGCCGCGCCGCCCTCGGGTCCGGCAGCCCGCCGTGGCGAACTCTCGGCTTGGCGGCGGGCCGTGAAGCCGGGGCTCGCGGCCCGCGCGGGGATCCTGGCCCGGCTGGTCCCGCCCGCCGGCTATCTGCCGGACTTCCTGTACCAGCCGACGGCCCGGGACGCCGTCACAGCAGCCGAACTGGCGGCCCAGACCCCGACGCCCCAGCTGGCCTCCGACCTCAACCCACTGCACACGGTGGCCGGGGCCTCCGCGACACGGGAACTGGCGCAGGGCTCGACCACGGCCCGACGCAGCCTGGCCGAGGACCTGACGCGCTATCACCGTTCGTCGCTCGCCCCGCTCTGGCCCGCCGTACTGAACGTGGCCGCTGCCGATCGCGCGCTGCGCTCGGAGACCCTGCTTCGTGGCGGTGTCGAGGCGCTGCTCGCGACCTTGCAGCCGGGCTGGCGATGGTCTCCTCCTGACCTTCTCGTCCCGTTCGCCACCTCCCACACCGTGGAACTGTGCGGACGGGGGCTGCACCTGATGCCCTCCTACTTCGCCTCGAGCGCGATGCTGATCTACGACCCGGCGGCGCCGACGGTACTCGTACGCCCCCTGCCGGTCACCGACACCGCGACACCACCAGGCGACGTGCTCGGAGCGCTGCTGGGCCGCACCCGCGCCGGAGTGTTGGCATCTCTGGCCACGCCCGCCGGAACCACGGCGCTCGCCGAGCGGGCCGGAGTCTCGGTGGCCACGGCCAGCGAGCACGCCACCGTGCTGCGTGCGGCGGGCCTGATCACGACGGTGCGCCACGGCAGCCGCGTCCTCCACGCCCTCACCCCACTCGGCGAGGCACTGCTGGCCGGAGGGTGAGGGCCGCTGGGTGGCCAGACGGAGGCTGTCGGCAGCTTCTGCGACAACGGACGATGTCGGCGGCTTCCGCAACAAGGGCACTGCGGATTCGAGTCCTGGGCACTCGGCTTGCCAGGAGTCAGTGACACAGCACCCTCCTGGCCGCGGCCGTCCGCCGCCGCGGCGACAGTGCCGACGAGACAGAAGGAGCCGCAGGCAGATGAGCACGCTCACCGGATGGGAACGAGCCCTTGAGCGCGCCGAGGAGGCACTCTGGGGGCATTTCATCCGCCGGGATCCCATCGATGTGGTGGCTGCGCTGAGGCGTGAATGCGACAGCAGTGCCGTGGTGTGCAGTCAAAGCCGTGTCGTGGTCCCGAACGCGTACGACGTGATGCTCGCGGAACACGTCCACGACGAACTCACCCGCAACGGCGTCCATGTGGGGCAGGCCCTCACCGACAAGCTGGCACAACACGGCGAACATCACGGATACGAATGGGCCGGACCGCTGGCCGTGCACGTCACCAAGGCCCGCGAGGTCCCCAACGGCCGCTATCGAGTGACGAGCAGGGCGATGGCCAACGTCAGCGCCGACGGTTTCCGGTCCGACAGCCTCTGAGCACCGACGGTCGCCCTCACCGGCCAAAGATCGGTCTCCGTCACTGATGACAGTGCTTCGCCGTGCCCGAGCGACTCGCCCGTTCGGCGGCGGCCACCTCGCTCAGGACACGCCTCCCTTCGCCACTCCCAGGCCGAGCGGCGGCATTGCCACCGGTGGAGGTGGCTTGGCCGGCACCACGTCCTGAACACCGGTTCGTCACGGGGCCGGCAGGGTCCGCGGCCCGCTCACGTCTCCGCCGCCGGCGCGTACGCCTCCGCCGCGAGCCCGAAGGTCCAAGCAACTCCCGCCCTCGCCGTCCGCGTCGAGGGCGGTACGCGTAGCCAGTAGGTGCGTCGTGTTCCGTCCGGTTCGGGGGTGGAGTTGAGGACCTCCACCATCACCACGGGTTCGTCGTCGACCAGGTCGATTCGCCACAGGGTGCCTGTCTCGTCCTGGTGGAGGGGGCGGGCTCCCGAGTCGGTCAGATAGCGGTCGTAGCCGTAGTACTCCAGCATCACTCGCCGGAGTTCGGCGTTCTCCTCGGCGCGGATGCGGTCCGGCGTGAGGGTGGCCAGTCCGGCGAGGAAGTCCGCGGGGACGGGCATGCCGCGCCAGGCGTGCAGGGCGAAGCCGTCGGGGTAGGCCAGAGCCGGGCCGTCGCCGTGGTCGAGTCGGCCGGCCTCGTCGCGGTGCAGGGCCACGGGCCGCTCGGAGAGGACGGCCACTCGGGCGTAGGGCCACCACCAGCCGGCGTTGCGGCAGACCGCCGTCAGTGCGTCGAGGGGACCGTCGTCCGCGGGGAACGCGGCGAGCCACGGCGCGTCGTGCTGTCCGAGCACGGCGTCCAGGAGGAGCAGCCGGATCTCGGCGGCTTCCTTGCCGGTGTCCCGGCCGGCGAGGTCCTCGATGACGCCGGAGCGGATCCGGTCCACCAGGGCCTGGGTGGACTCCCACAGCCGTCCGCCCGTCGCCGCCCAGTGCGCGGACCAGCCCGCGGCGCCCAACTCGGCGTACAGGGAACGTCTTTGCCGTGCCCAGGGTGCGCTGCGTACCGCGTCCCGTACGCTCTCGCCGCGGTCCACCAGGTCTTCCCTGAGCAATGTGACGGCCGCTCGCGGCGAACCCACCCACACCACGCGCTCCGGTTCGGCGAGTCCCGCCAGCCGGTAGGCCCTTCGGACAGCGTCCTCGGCGCCAGCGCGGTCGGCGGGACCGGTCGCCGAGGCCCAGTAACGCCACGGCCCCAACTCGCCGGAGGCCATGTTCTCCACCTCGGTCCCCGTCACCTCGGTCCCCGCCGCCTCCGTCCCCGTCACCTCGGTCCCCTCCATGTCCGTCGCGGATCCGAAGTCCGTCGTGGTCATCTGCCCCTCCACCTTTCGCCCCTCCACCTCTCGCCCCTGCACCCTTTGCCCCCGCACCCGTTGCCCTTCCGGCCTTCGGCGTTCAGTCCGCCACGATCCGCACGGACCCGGGCACGTACTCCCGTTGCCGGATCACCCGGTACCAGCCCTTGGGGAGCGCGATCGCCGCGTGTTCCTCGTGCACGACCCGGCCGCCCTGCGGAAGACGCAGCAGCAGCGGGCCGAACGGCCCCGGCTCCCGTATCAGTTCGCCCGGACCGACGATCGCGTGAGCGTGGCCGGTGACCTCGCCCAGCGCCAGCACGAGCCGGCCCCGCCCGTCGCGCTGCTCCCTCGGGGCGTGTGCCACGTGTGCCGGGACGGCCTCCTCCGTCACCGGCACGATCAGCACGTCTCCCTGTCGGTACATGGCTGTCCCCTCACCGCCGGGTGCGCCGCGCACCGGCTTCATGACCACGACCGTAGGCGGCACCACTGACAACGCCCCGAACCCCGCCCCGCCGCACGCGGTTGTCAGTGGCTGTTGGTAGAACTGCCGACATCACAGACCGCTCACTCTTTCTCCTCGGGAGAGGCCGCATGACCATCGGTGACCACCTCGACCAGCTCCACGGGCTGCCCGCGCACACGTTTCCGGGCCCGGACGAGACGACGGACGACCTCCCCGAGCCGGACACCGTCGCCTGGCGGATCACCAGCGACGTGTACGACGCCGACGAGGAGTGGCCGAAGGCGTTCGCCCGGTTCTGCGCCGCCGTCGACACCACTCGGGTGCGGGCGCTGATAGTCGGGGCGTGGCAGGAGGCGTACGACTCCGACCCCTCCCCCGTCATCGAGGCGCTGGTGGCCGCCCGGGACCGTTTCCCCGCGCTGCGTGCGCTGTTCCTCGGCGACATGGTGATGGAGGAGTGTGAGATCTCCTGGATCAACCAGAGCGACGTCTCCCCGCTCCTCGCCGGGTTCGGGGCGCTGGAGGAGTTCGGTGTGCGGGGCGGCTCGGGGCTGGAGTTCACGGCACTGAGCCACAGCAGGCTGCGCAGGCTCGTCGTGGAGACCGGCGGGCTGCCCGCCGAGGTGGTGCGCGGCATAGGTGCGAGCGACCTGCCCGCCCTGGAGCACCTCGACCTGTGGCTCGGCACGCCCGACTACGGCGGCGACAGCGAGGCCTCCGACCTGGAGCCGATCCTGTCGGGCGCACGGCTGCCGCGCCTGCGTCATCTGGCGCTGCGCAACAGCGAGATGCAGGACGCGGTGGCCGCGGCGGTGGCGTCCGCGCCCGTGGTGGAGCGCCTGGAGGTGCTCGACCTGTCCATGGGTGTGCTGACCGACGAGGGTGCCGCCGCGCTGCTGGGCGGTCAGCCCCTGACGCACCTGAAGACGCTCGACCTGCACCATCACTACCTGAGCGCGGCGGTCGAGGAGCGGGTGCGCCAGACCATGGCGACCGCGGGCGTGGAGGTCGACCTCGACCGCGACGACGCGGAGGAGGACACGGAGGACGACGGCACGGTCTGGCGCTACGTCGCGGTGGGCGAGTGACCACACCCTCCGTGGCCCCGCCGGCCTCCGGTGTCGCCGGGTCGCGGTTCGCCGTGGTCGGCAATCCCGAGAACCGGCGGGTGTCGCTCTTCGCGGACGCGGTGCGCGCGGCCGGCCTGCCCGGCCCGCGTATCGTCGCCTGGAGCGACGTCCTGCTCGAAGGAGGAGCCGACTTCGCCTCGGACGAGATCGTGCGGGTCGACTCCCCCGGCGAGAATCCCGAGGTCGACCGGCTGTTGCGCGGCGCGACGGATCCCACCCGGGTCGAGGGCTCGGCCCGCTGGTACGCCCGCTTCACCGCCGCGCTGCGCACCCTGCGCGGCGGCATCCGGCTCGACGCCCCCGACGATCTCGCCGTGCTGTTCGACAAACGCGCCTGCCACGGCGTGCTCGACGCGGCCGGTGTGCCGGTACCCGCCTCGCCGACCTCGGGGCCGGGCGGGGCGCC
Organism: Streptomyces chartreusis; assembly: GCF_008704715.1. NCBI lineage: Bacteria > Bacillati > Actinomycetota > Actinomycetes > Kitasatosporales > Streptomycetaceae > Streptomyces > Streptomyces chartreusis. The sequence goes on along the minus strand of NZ_CP023689.1, from coordinate 9,735,169 downwards.
GGTGCGCGGCTGGGACGACGTACGGGCGCTGATGCGCGAGCACCGGATGCCCCGGCTGTTCGTCAAGCCCGCGCACGGGTCGTCGGCGTCCGGCGTCCTCGCCGTCGAGTCGGGCGGCGGCCGGATCAGGGCCACCACGTCCGTCGAACTCTCGGCGGACGGGTCGTTGCACAACTCCCTCCGGGTGCGTCGCTACGACAGCGAGCGGGACATCGCGACCATCGTCGACGCGCTCGCACCCGACGGGCTGCACCTGGAGCGCTGGGTTCCGAAAGCCTCCCAGCACGGCCGGGCCGCGGACCTGCGCGTGGTCGTGGTGGGCGGGCGAGCCACGCACGCCGTGGTCCGCACCAGTCGCACGCCGCTGACCAATCTGCACCTGGGCGGCAGCCGCGGCGACCTGGCCGTCGCCCGGGACGCCGTCGGCGCGGCAGGCGGCCGTTGGTCCGACGTACTGGAGGTGTGCGAGCGGGCCGCGGCCTGCTTCCCGCGGACCCTGTGCGTCGGTGTGGACCTGCTGCCGGCGATTGGCTGGCGCAGGGCCTTCGTCGGCGAGGTCAACGCCTTCGGGGACCTGCTGCCCCGGCTGACCGGGCTGCCGGGCAGCGGCGCGGAAGGCCTGGACACGTACGCCGCGCAGGTAAGGGCCGCCCTGCGCGAGCCGGCCCTGCCCGGTGAGCTCCACCCGCCCCGCCCGGCTGCCTCCGGCAGGGCCCCGCGCGGACCGTACAGAACAGGAACATCCCGTGCCTGAGCCCGACGTGCAGAAACTTCCCACGCCTGTACCTGACTTGCGGGAGGGCCTCATGTCCGAGCCCGACATGAACGAGGTCGTCGGCCATCACGACATCCTCCTGGTCACCCTCGACACACTGCGCCACGACGTGGCCGTGGAGTTGGCGGCCGAGGGGCGCATCCCGAACCTGGCCCGCCATCTGCCCGGCGGCCGCTGGGAGAAGCGTCACGCACCCGGCAGTTTCACCTACGCCTCGCACCAGGCGATCTTCGCGGGCTTCCTGCCCACGCCTGCCGAACCGGGGCCGCATCCGCGGCTGTTCGCGGCGAGCTTCGCCGGCAGCGAGACCACTGCCGACGGCACCTTCGTCTACGACACCCCCGAGTTCGTGTCCGGGCTCGCCCAGCGGGGCTATCGGACCGTCTGCATCGGAGGCGTCGGCTTCTTCAACCAGCAAGGTCCGCTCGGCACCGTACTGCCCGGGCTGTTCCAGGAGGCGCACTGGGAGCGGGAGTTCGGCGTGACCTCGCCGCACTCATTCGAGAACCAGGTCGCCCGCGCCGAGCAGGTCGTCGCCGACCTCCCTGCCGAGCAGCGGTTGCTCCTCTTCGTCAACGTCTCCGCCCTGCACCAGCCCAACTGGTTCCACCTGCCCGGCGCGACCCGCGAGGCCGGTGACACCCGCGAGACGCACGCGGCGGCGCTGGAGTACGTCGACAGGCACATCGGACGGCTCTTCGCCGCCGCGAGTTCCCGGCGCCGCTGCTTCGCGATCGTCTGCTCCGACCACGGCACCGCCTACGGCGACGACGGCTACACCGGCCACCGCCTCGGCCACGAGTCCGTGTGGACCGTGCCGTACGCCCACTTCTTCCTCGACCCAGCCAAGGCCCCTCGATGACGACCGCCCAGCTCACCAGCCCGTACCAGCACTACGTGTACGCCTACCCGCACAAGACCGCCTACCGCCGGCTGTCCGACCGGCCCACGCTGAAATCCCTGTGGGCGGCGCAGGACAAGAGCGCCATGGCCCTCTACCTGCACATACCGTTCTGCGAGGTCCGCTGCGGCTTCTGCAATCTCTTCACCCGCATCGGCGCGCCCGACGGCCTGACCACCGCCTACCTCGACGCCCTTCAGCGGCAGGCCGAGGCGGTACGCGAGGCGCTCGGCGACGGCGAGCCGGTGCGGTTCGCCACGGCCGCTTTCGGCGGAGGCACCCCCACCTTCCTCACCGCGTCCGAGCTGGAACGCCTCTGCGACATCGCCGAGCAGGGCATGGGTGCCGACCTGCGTGCGATCCCGCTGTCCGTCGAGGCCTCCCCGGCCACGGCGACCGCGGACCGCCTCGCAGTGCTGGCCGAGCGCGGCACCACCCGGCTGAGCCTCGGCATCCAGAGCTTCGTCGACTCCGAGGCCCGGGCCGCCGTACGCCCGCAGCGTCGCGCCGATGTCGAGGCCGCGCTGGCCCGGATCCGCGACACGACCATCCCGGTCCTCAACATCGACCTCATCTACGGCATCGACGGTCAGACCGAGCAGACCTGGCTGCGCTCCCTGGACGCGGCGCTCGCCTGGCAGCCGGAGGAGCTGTACCTCTACCCGCTCTACGTCCGGCCGCTGACCGGACTCGACCGCCACCGCACGGATGCTCAAGGCCCCGATCCGGCCTGGGACGCCCAGCGGCTGAGCCTGTACCGCGCGGGCCGGGACCATCTCCTCGCCCGCGGCTACATCCAGCAGTCGATGCGGATGTTCCGCCGCACCGACGCGCCGCAGCAGGGCGCCGACGACTACGCCTGCCAGAGCGACGGCATGATCGGCCTGGGCTGCGGCGCCCGCTCGTACACGGCCGACGTGCACTATTCCTTCGACTACGCGGTCGGCATGCACGAGATCCGCGGAATCATCGACGACTACGTCGCCACCACCGACTTCGCCCACGCCGAGGTCGGCTACCGCATGGACCCGCACGAGGCGCGCCGCCGGCACCTGTTGCAGTCCCTTCTCCAGGCCGAGGGCCTGCCCGTCGACGACTACCGGGCCCGCTTCGGCACCACACCCCTCGACGACTTCGGGCCCGAACTCCATCACCTGGCCGTCCGGGGCTGGCTGGCCGAGGCCGACTCCGCGCACCTGCGGCTCACCCCCGAAGGGCTCGCCCACTCGGACGCCGTCGGACCCGACCTGTTCTCCCCTGCCGTCCGGGCCGCCATGGCCGCCTACGAAAGGAAGTGACCGGCCCGCCATGGATATGACCGTCCTCTACCGCGGCCCGCTCGCCTCCTGCGACTACGACTGCCCCTACTGCCCGTTCGCCAAGCGACGCGACTCCACCGCTCAACTGCGCGCCGACCGGGCCGCCCTGGAACGCTTCACCGGCTGGGCAGCCGACAGCGACGACCAGTTGTCCCTGCTGTTCACGCCGTGGGGCGAGGGCCTGGTCCGTTCCTGGTACCGGCGCGCCCTCGCCGAGTTGTCGCACCTGCCGCACATCCGCCGCGTCGCCATCCAGACCAACCTCAGCTGCCGCACCGACTGGCTCGCCGACGCCGACCCGGAAACCCTGGCCCTGTGGTGCACCTACCACCCCGGCCAGACCCCCTACGACCGCTTCCTGGCCAAGTGCCGTGACCTCGCAGACCGCGGGTTCCGTTTCAGCGTCGGCGTCGTAGGCCTGCCGGAACACCTGGAGGCGGCCCGCAGCCTTCGCGCCGAGCTACCTGGACACGTCTACCTCTGGATCAACGCAGCCGAGGGCCACACCTACGAGGACGCCGAGGCCGACCACTGGACCGCGCTCGACCCCCTCTTCCCCTACAGCCGCCACCCGCACGCCAGCGGCGGCCTGCCCTGCCGCACCGGAGAGTCGGTGATCTCGGTCGACGGGGACGGCACCGTCCGCCGCTGCCACTTCGTACGGGCCGAACTCGGCAACCTCTACGACGACTCCTACCGCGCCGCCCTGCGCCCCCGCCCCTGCCCACTGGCGGTCTGCGACTGCCACATCGGCTACGTCCACCTCGAAACGCTCCCGCTCTACGACGTGTTCGCCGGCGGAGTCCTGGAGCGCGTCCCGGCCCGCCCCGGCGAACCACAGCCCGCCCAGGCCGTGACCATCACGCCCCGGAGCAGCCGGCTCGTTACGTAAGATCACCGCATGCCCGCTGCCGAACGTGTGACCCGGTCCGCTCTTTCTCGTCGCCTCAAGCCGATATCCACCCCTCAGCCGATGCCGCAACTGCCTGAGCGCATCTGGTCGGATGAGGACTGGGAGCGCATCCAGCACGGCTACGCGGCGCGGGACATGGACGAGAAGTGGAACGTCTTCGCGGAAGGCGAGGTCGTCTTCCTGCACCGGAGCTGGACCGGTCGCGGTGTCTTCGAGGCGACCTTCGCACCAGTGGACGGGGGTGGTTGGCGGATCGCTCGCGCGGTCGTGGAACGCGATCCCAAGCGATACCGAAACTCGGACGACGCCTACGACTGCCTCATGCTGGAGCTGGTGATCAGCGCCATTGTGCTGGGCGAATCGGCGCAAGACCTCCGCGCGAGGATGGTCGAGTTGACGCGCCGGGAGCGCGGGGCGGCCGACGCGCCCGCCGGGGTGATTCAGCACAGCGCGCTGGGGCTGCGCTCGGATTCGTAGCCGGCCATTCCTGCCGGTCGGGCAGTCGTCCGGCCGCCCGCACCTGCTTTGGTGCGCTACCTCTGGACAGGTCCCTGTGGGCATGCTGTCATGCCAATGGCGCGCATTTCCAACGTTGTAGAGACGCGCGCCGCCAATGCGCCTGCTTCAGCCGCGCTGCCAGTGCGCCTGAAGCCGAGACAACGTTGTCCCCCTCACCGGCTCCTTTCCGGAAGGCAGGTCATCCACATGTCCATCAGCAGACGGGCGTTGCTGGGCGCGGGCTCGTTCTCGCTGGGAGCCGTGGCTCTCGGCACCCCGTTCGCCGGAGTCGCGGCCGCGGCGCCCGCTCCGTCGGCGGAGACCCGCGTGCCCGACAAGTTCCACAGGCTTCGGCCGGGCAGCGTCACCGCCCGTGGCTGGCTCGCCGGGCAGCTCCGACTTCAACTCGACGGTCTGTGCGGCCGCTTCGAGTCCGGCTCCCACTTCCTCGACTTCTCGGCGACCGGCTGGGTGCACCCCGAGCGCAATGCCTGGGAGGAGGTCCCCTACTGGCTGCGCGGCTACATTCCGCTGGCCATCGCCACACGCGACTCCGCCGCACTGGCCAGATCGCGCGAATGGGTGGACGCCATCCTCGCCACGCAGCAGAGCGACGGGTTCTTCGGACCGCGCGCCCTGCGCACCTCCCTCAACGGCGGCCCCGACTTCTGGCCCTTCCTGCCGCTGCTGCAAGCCCTGCGCAGCCACGAGGAGTACACCGGCGATCAGCGCGTGGTGCCCTTCCTGGTCCGCTTCCTCCGCTTCATGAACGCCCAGGGGCCGGGTGCCTTCAACACCAGCTGGGTGTCCTATCGCTGGGGCGACGGCCTCGACATCGCCGTATGGCTCTACCGGCGTACCGGTGAGGCGTTCCTGCTCGACCTCGCGGCCAAGATGCACACCTACGGAGCCGACTGGACCGGCGCCACGCCCAGCCGGCACAACGTGAACATCGCCCAGGGCTTCCGTGAACCCGCCCAGTACGCGCAGCTGGTCGAGTCCGCCGACCTCACCCGGGCGACGTACCGGGCCTACGACTCCGTCATGGCCGAGTACGGCAGGTTCCCCGGTGGCGGGATGGCCGGGGACGAGAACTACCGGCCCGGTTTCACGGACCCCCGCCAGGGGTTCGAGACCTGCGGCATCGTCGAGTTCATGGCCAGCCACGAGCTGCTGACGCGGATCACCGGTGATCCCGTGTGGGCGGACCGCTGCGAGGACCTGGCGTTCAACATGCTCCCCGCGTCCCTCGACCCGCGTGGCACATCCATCCACTACATCACGAGCGCCAACAGCATCGACCTCGACAACCGGACCAAGACGCAGGGGCAGTTCCAGAACGGGTTCGCCATGCAGGCGTTCCAGGCCGGCGTCGACCAGTACCGCTGCTGCCCCCACAACTACGGCATGGGATGGCCGTACTTCACCGAGGAGCTCTGGCTCGGCACCCCCGACGGCGGACTCGCCGCCGCGCTCTACGCGCCCAACACCGTCCGCACCCAGGTCGCGGGCGGCACGACCGTGACGATCGCCGAGACCACCGACTACCCCTTCGGGGACACGGTCACCCTCACCGTCTCCACGCCCCGCCCGGTGCGGTTCCCCCTGCACCTGCGCATCCCCGGCTGGTGCCGCGGTCCGGAGCTCCGCGTGAACGGCGCTGCGGTCGCCGCCTCGGACGGCCCTTCGTGGGCACGCGTGGAACGCACCTGGCGCGAAGGCGACGTCGTCCGCGTCCGCTTCCCCCAGCAGACCCGCCTGCGCACCTGGCCCGGTCAGCACGGTTCGGTGAGCGTCGAGAGAGGGCCGCTCACATACTCCCTGGACCTCGGCGAACGCTACGACCGTATCGGCGGCACCGACATCTTCCCCGCCTACGAGGTCCACGCCACCACCCCGTGGAACTACGGCCTGGTCCCGGACACGCAGCTCGACTTCACGCGGACCGGTTCGGCCGTACCGGACCAACCCTTCACTCCCCAGGCCTCGCCCGTACGGATCTCGGCGCAGGCACGGCGCATTCCCGAGTGGACCGCGGACGACGAGCACGTCGTCGCCCCTCTCCAGGACAGCCCGGCCCGCAGCTCCGCAGCCGTGGAAACAGTCACCCTCGTCCCCTCGGGCGCGGCCCGGCTTCGAATCACCTCGTTCCCCACGGCGGCCCCCGACGGCAGGCAGTGGACCCCGGAACCGCCCTTCCGGCGTCTCGCGAACCAGCACAGCGGCAAGGTCGCCGCCGTGGACGGGATGTCGACGGACAACAGCGCCCGTGTCGTGCAGTTCGCCAACACCGGCACCGGCGACCACGCCTGGCAGCTCATCGACAAGGGCGACGGCTGGTACCTGATCCGCAACGGCCACAGCGGAAAGGTCCTCGGCGTCGACCGCATGTCCACGCAGAACAGCGCCGTCGTCGTGCAGTTCGAGGACAACGGAACCGCCGATCACCTCTGGAAGCTGATCGACAACGGCGACGGCTGGTACCGCGTCCTCAACAAGAACAGCAACAAGGTGCTGGGCGTGGACCGCATGTCGACCGCCGACAGCGCACAGGTGGTCCAGTTCGACGACAACGGCACGGCCGATCATCTGTGGCGATTCCTGTGAGGGCTTGACCGGGCTCACTCCAGGAACAGCAGCGCCGGTGACGGACGGTGGGTCGCGGTCGGACGCTCACGTCGTTCCGCGGCACCAACGGGCTGCGGGGCGGCGGTCTCCGCGGCGTCGGCGCCGCGCAGCAGCCGGATCAGGATCCGGGCCGGCAGCCGGGGATGGTCACATCGCGCAGTTCCCCCAGGCTGCGGAGAGGGCCTCTGGGATGGCCGGCACATCGCCGCAGCCGTGTGCGCCGCGGGGGAACGCGTCGCTGGTGAGATAACTCCAGCCGCTCCCGGTCGCGCTGCGGAAGTACTTGGTGACGCTGCCCTCGTCCTGCATGCCCACGAGTTCCTCCTGGGTCGCGCCGGAGGTGGCCTGGAAGCGGGTGGCGGCGTAACGGACGCCGTCGCACTGGCCGTAGAAGAACTGGTCCGGCGCAGGCTGGACATGGACGAAACGTGGAAAGGCACGCCGGTACGCCTCGGTCACGGCCGCTTTCACCTCAACACTTGCCGCCAGATTGCGGCAGCCGGGCCGGCTCGCGGGCGTGGCGGGCGCCCGCGTCGGAGTGGCGGCTGCCGCCTTGGTAGAGGTGGGCGTCGGTGTACGTGCGGCGGTCGCCGGTGCTGTGGTGGCGACGGCGGACCGCGAGGGCTTGCCGGTGGCCGCGCTGCTCGAAGAAGGGCTGGGCGACCCGGTCAGTGAAGGGGAGGACGAAGAGGGGGCGTCGGCGTCGGCACGGGGGCCCGACGATTCCTGGCACCCTGCCAGCAGCAGGATTCCGCCCACCACCACTGTCACCGACGTACCTCTGAGACCGGGCACGGCAAGTCCTCTCTTCGAACGCTGACACCACGGCCATGTGCTGTATGGCCCGACCTGACCAGGAGGTGCGGCGGCCGTAGGCAGCTGTTCGTGATCATGAGTCGTTCCTAGACACATGAGCCCCATAGGAGGTTGTGGGCGATGACGTGCGGTGTGATCTCGATTTCGTAAACGGACTCGCACCGTGGGGAGATGTGTCCCGTGCCCACTCACACGTGCTTGTTTGTCCCGTCAGTCGTCGAGCGACGCCACGAGGCCGAAGCCTTTGGCTGGACGCGAGTGCTCATCGGTCCAGGTCGCCCAGGGCCCGGTCGGCCTGGAGAGGTCCGGCCATACGGCCAGTCGGCCACGGGGAGCGAGCCCGGCACGGACCGTTTCGATGGTGTCGCCGGTGAGGCGATGCCAGCGAGAGGCGTTCTGGAGGTAGATCTCTTCCAGGAGTGCGGCGTTGCCCTGGACGACTGCCTCGTGCAGGCCGGCCCAGAAGTCGTCGTCGCCCGGCCGTCGGACGCCGCCCTCCTCGGGCTCGAAGTCGTCGGGAGAAGCATCCATGCCTCCGGGAACAGCCCGAGCTCGCGGATGCGGGCGAGTGCTCCGTGGCAGGGCCGGTCGCTGCCGACGTAGAGGTACTGGTCCCACCCGACGTTCACCGCGAATGTGTCTTCCACTTCCAGCCGGCACCAGGCGCCGCCGTCGCGCAACATGACGCGCACCAGTTCCAGCCCGGTTTCCAGCGACACCTCTGCTCCGTCAGGGAAGCTGCACGTGGCCATGTTCCAGCGGTGACCGGGAAAGGTGCCACTGAGTTTCCCGGCAGGGGCACCGGCGGCACATCCTCGGGAGCCCATGCGAAGGCACGGTGGCCGACACGCGTGCGGATCACGGATCAGCCTACGTGACGCGAAGGGACCGTCCCAAGGGCCGCTGGCAGAGCGGCTCTTGGGACGGGTTCCGGTTTCCGCCCCTGGCGGACCCGCAGTGTCAGTCGAACCGCTCGATCAGTTCCCGCAGACGGACGCGGTACTCCTCGACGTTGCGGAGCTTGACCTCCTCGAACCCGCGGACCATGTCGGGCAGCGAGGCGATCTGGACGGCCACCGCGTGATTGGCGGGGGTGAGACCGGCGAGCAGGTGGGTGACGCGCTCGGCGTAGTCGTCGAGGAGCTCGCGCTCGACCTTGCGCACGTGGGCCCGGCCGAAGGGGTCCAGAGCGGTTCCCCGCAGTCGCCGCATGCCGTACAGGGCGGTGAACCCGGGCCGGAACCAGCCGCCGAGCCGGATCTTGCGCCGCATGCCGAGGGCTCGCAGTACCGGCGGCTGCAGGTTCCACTGCGCCCGCGCCCCGGGGCCGAACTGCTCGGTCACCTCGGCTGCGACACCCTCGTCGAGGGCGAGACGGGCCACTTCGTACTCGTCCTTGTAGGCCATCAGCTTGAACAGGTTCGTGGCCACGGCCATGGTCAGGTCCTCGGCCCCGGGCACGATCTCCCGCTCGCGCTCACGGACAGCGGCCACCGTCTCGGCGTAGCGGGCGGCGTACCGCGCGTCCTGATATGCCGTCAACTCGCGCACTAGGCCCGTCACGAGCGGCGTGGTGTCGGCGGCCAAGGGCGCGACCGCCGGTGTACGGGAGTCATCGGCCGGAAGCGAGGCCGCCACCGCGCTCCGGTCCTCGACCCACAGCCGGCCGTAGCGGAACGCCTGGAGGTTGGCCTCGACCGCGACGCCGTTGATGCGGACCGCCTCCTCGATGGCGTCGGCCGACAGCGGCAGGGCGCCCAGCTGGAAGCCGACGCCGATCAGGAAGGTGTTGAGGTACTGGTCGTCGCCCAGCAGCGCCAGCACCGTCTCCCGCGCGTCCAGGACCTCCGCGCCGGGGCGCACCCGCGCCAGCAGCCGCTCACTCATGGCCGCGGTGTCGGGGAAGGTCTGACGGACGTCGGCGACCATGTGACCGGTCGCGACCCGCGCGGTGTTGAGCACCGCGACCGTCCGGTCGGGCGAGGTCACGGTGAGGTTGGCTTCGTCGGCGGCCACCAGGATGTCGCAGCCGAGGTAGAGGTCGCACTCGCCGGCGCCCAGTTTGTTGGTACGCCCCTCCCCCGCACGGTGGAAGCGGATGTCGGAGACGACCGCGCCGCCCTTCTGCGCCAGTCCGGTCTGGTCCAGCGAGCGCGGCGTCCAGCCGGCGAGCAGGCCCGCGGTGGCGAGGATCTGGGAGACGGTCACCACGCCGGTACCGCCGACTCCGGTCAGTCGTACGCCGAAGTCGCCCGTGACGGTGGGGACGGGGTCGGGAAGGGGGGCGTCACCGAGCACCCGCGGATCGTGGGACGTACCGTCGGCGGCGCTCTTCGCCGATTCGACGCCCGTGATCGTCATGAACGCCGGGCAGTCGCCCTTCAGACAGCTGTAGTCGACGTTGCACGACGCCTGGTGGATCTGGGTCTTGCGGCCGAACTCGGTCTCGACGGGCTGGACCGACAGGCAGTTGGACTTGTGTCCGCAGTCGCCGCAGCCCTCGCAGATGCGCTCGTTGATGAACACTCGGGTGGTGGGCTTGTCGAGCTTGCCGCGCTTCCACTTGCGCCGCTTCTCGGTGGCGCACTCCTGGTCGTGCACCAGGACGGTGACGCCGGGCGTCCCGGCCAGCTCACGCTGGGCCTCGTCCATCCGGCCTCGGTCCCACACCTTCACGTCGTGCGGCAGCCGCGCGCGCCGGGTCCGGCGGACGTCGTCGGTGGTGACGATGATCCGGGCCACCTTCTCGGCTCGCAGGACGTCCACGATCTGGCGGAGGTCCATGGCACCGACGGCGCTCTGGCCGCCGGTCATGGCCACGGCGGAGTTGTAGAGCAGCTTGTAGGTGATGTTCACCCCGGCGGCCACGGCCGCCCTGATGGCCAGCGAGCCGGAGTGGTCGAAGGTGCCGTCACCGAGGTTCTGGAGGTAGTGCCCGCGCTCGATGTACGGCGCCATGCCGATCCACTGGAGGCCCTCGCCGCCCATCTGGGAGAGGCCTGTGACGGCGCCGACCTGTTCCTCGTCCATGAGCAGGACCATGGCGTGACAGCCGATGCCGCCGCCGACCAGCGAGTCGTCGGGCACCTTGGTGGAGCTGTTGTGCGGGCACCCGGAGCAGAAGTAGGGGGCTCGCTTGGGAAGGCTGATCACCGGGAGCTGGGTGCGGCCGTCGATGCGCCCGGGGTGCTGGCGCTTCACGGGGACGCCTTGGGCGGCGAGTTCACGGGCGAGGGGGCGCACGAGGGTGTCGGCGTCCAGTTCGCCGTACGACGGGATCAGTTCCCTGCCCTGCTCGTCCTCCTTGCCCAGGACCCGTGGCGCACCGGGGCGCCCGTAGAGGGCTTCGCGCACCGCGGTCTCGATGAAGGAGCGCTTCTCCTCGACGACGATGATCCGGTCGAGTCCGTCGGCGAAGTCGACGATCGTCTCGGTGTCCATGGGGTAGGGCATCGAGATCTTGACGAGGCGGATGCCGGCATCGGTGAGCCGTGCGTCGGTCAGGCCGAGCCGGTCGAGCGCGGCACGAAGCTCGCGGTAGGTGCGGCCGGAGGCGACGATGCCCATGATGTCGTCGTCGCCGCGCAGTTCGATCCGGTTGAGCCGGTTGAGTCGGCAGTACTCCCGGGCGAGCCGCAGCCGGGTCGTCATCAGATCCCGTTCCAGCGGACCGAGGGTGGGCTGCAGGAGGCGTGCGGTCGGCTGATGACGCCCCGAACCCGCGGGAAGGACCGGCGCCGGACGCTCGGTTCCGAGGTCGACGAGCGAGGAGCCGTCGGCGACCGCGGTCACGATCTTCAGTCCGGCCCAGAGACCGCTGGCGCGGGACAGCGCCACCGCGTGCAGTCCGAGGTCCAGCACCTCCTGTGAGTCGGCCGGGTAGAGGTACGGGACGGCGAGGTCCATCAGCGCCAGTTCCGACGAACAGGGCACGCTGGACGACTTCGCGGCCGGGTCGTCGCCCACGAGCACCAGGGCGCCGCCCGTGGGGTGGGCGCCCATGAGGTTGCCGTGCCGCAGGGCGTCGGTGGCCCGGTCCAGGCCGGGTGCCTTGCCGTACCAGATGCCGAGTACGCCGTCGCGTGTGGCGCCGTCGAGGGTGTTGACCAACTGGCTGCCCTGCACCGCGGTCGCCGCGGCCTCCTCGTTGAGGCCCGGCACGTGCCGCACGTCGTTGGCGTCCAGCAGGGATCGCAGACGGCCCAGCTCCAGGTCGTAGCCGGCCAGCGGCGAACCCTCGTAACCGGAGATGAAGGTGGCGACGTCCTTGCCGGCGGCGAGATCGCGCCGGTGCTGGTCGATCGGCAGCCGCGCCAGTGCCTGTATGCCGGTGAGCTGCACGCGACCGGCCGTGGCCTGGTAACGCCGTCGCGGGTCGACCGGTACCCCGTCGCGTTCACCTTCGTGCGAACGGGATTCGGCACTGGCGAAGGTCGTCATCTCGCCTCCTGTTCATGCTTGAGGAGCGCAGATGGCTGCGCTGGGCACAGTTGCACCAGCATGGGCCCGTGGCCCGCTCGCAGCGCCGAGAACTGAGCCGATGGATCAGAACGACCTCACCATTACTGGGCCACGTGATCCATCGGCTCAGGACAGAGGTGCGTCCGGCCTTTGAGGAGCCGCCTTCGTGTCGTTCGACGCCAGATCCTGGGCGACCAGGGACAGCAACGAGGTGACGCGGCTGGGCAGCCGCTCGCTGAGGACGATCTCCGTACGGCAGCGCACCACACCGGGCAGTTGCAGGAAACGCTGGATGATCTCCTCGACGTGCTCGGTGTCCCGGGCGGCGACACGGCACAGCACGTCACCTTCCCCGGCCGTCGTGTGCGCCTCCAGGACCTCGTCGACCAGCACCAGGGCCCGGGTCACCCGTGCCAGCTGGCCCTGCGCCAGGTGGAGATGGACGAACGCCAGGATGGGAAAGCCGAGCTGCGCAGGTGAGACCCGGGGCGCGTAGTCGGTGATCACACCGAGCCGCTCCAGGCGACTCATCCGCGTATGCACCGTTCCCCGGGCTATGCCGAGCGTGCGCGCGAACTCGCGCATCCCCGCTCGGGGCCGGGTCAGGAGTTCTCGCAGGATGGACACGTCCAGAGAGTCGAGAGCAGCCACGACGACCTCGCAATATCTCCGTGCGGAAGGGGTGTTGGGCGGTGACGGTCCGGGTCGCGGCTCTCATGCGCCTTCGTGACCGACGGACACACGGCTGGTCCTTGGCCGCCGACCGAAAGCCGATGGTAATGCAAACGTCCGGATACTTGAACGGTATGACGGGAGAAGATCTGTCTGATGAGCCAGTGGCCCAATCACAGGCAGAAATTCCTTTCCATGCCTCCCCCGCAGCCGCCGAACGCTTCCCTCATGGCGGCCTTAGCCTTGACTTGTGCACGGCCGCTGCCGAGATGACCGGTCCGGGCTTCCGGATCGCGAGGTGAGCGAGGAGTCCCATGGGTTTGCCCGGTATCCAGTCCTCGTCGCTGGACACGATCGGCGGGACGCCACTGGTACGCCTGAGCCGGGTCGTGCCCGAGGGGGCGGCCGACGTGCTGGTCAAGGTGGAGGGGAGCAACCCCACCGGCAGCTACAAGGACCGGATGGCTCTGGCCATGATCGAGGGTGCGGAGCGGCGCGGTGCCCTGCGCCCCGGGCAGCGGGTCGTGGAGTACACCGGCGGCAGTACGGGATCCGCGTTGGCCTTCGTCTGTGCTGTGAAGGAGTACCCGCTCTCGATCGTCACCTCGGACGCGTTCGCACCGGAGAAGTTGCGCACGATGCGGGCGTTCGGTGCGGATGTGACCGTGGTGCCCAGCGACGGGGGCCAGATCACGCCCGACCTCTTCGTGCGGATGCGCGAAGAGGTCGACCGGGTCATCGAGGGCGAGGGCGCCTTCTGGACCGATCAGTTCCACAATGTCGATGCCCTCACCGGCTATGCGATCCTCGGTCGCGAGATCCTTCAGCAGGCCGGTGGTGATGGTGTGGCGGTGGATGTCTTCTGCGCCGGCGTCGGCACGGCCGGAATGTTCTCCGGCGTCGCCGCGGCGTTGCGGGAGGGTGGAGGTCCGGTACGCGCCGTCGCCCTGGAGCCGACCTCTTCGCCGATGCTCACCGCCGGCAAGGCGGGACCGCACCGGGTGGAGGGAATCGCCACCGGCATCGTCCCACCGCTGCTCACGGCCGGCTCGTACGACGAAGCCCGCACGATCGACGAGGCGGAGGCCCGTCGGCTGGCTTTGCCGCTCGCTCGGCAGGAAGGCATCTTCACCGGCACCTCCGGAGCGCTCAACGTCGCCGGCGCGCTGCACCTGGCCCGTGAGATCGGGGAGGGCCGCATCGTTGTGACCGTCGCCCCGGACACCGGGCTCAAGTACCTCACGGGCGATCTGTTCATCGACTGACCTCGAAGCTTCGGACCAGCCGGGAGGTCGATCAGTCGGCGTCAGGCTCGACCAGCCACGCCACGAGCGTGCGCCAACGATCGGGCTCGTCCGTGTCGCGCGGGCCGAAGAGATAGACCTCCTCGACGATGCTCTGGGCGCGCAGTCCTTGGCGGGCGGCGAAGGAGCCCACCGCGCCGTAGGTGAGGTCGAGGTCGTCGTGCGGACCGAGGTGGGTGGCGACGACGGCGCTCCGGCGCGGCAGCCGCAGTTCGCGCACGGTGTCCGGTGCTCCCGGCGGCAGCGGTCCGTCGGCCGGGAGGTAGACCGTGGCGCGGCCGTGGCCCTCCGTGAACAGCTCGTGTTCGTACCGGCCGCCCGCCGGGAGCACCGGGCGTCGGCCGGCTGCGGCGTCCAGGTCGTGCATCGCGGAGTCGTACCAGCTCAGGTCGGCTCCCTCCGGGACGTCGAGGGACACGGCGAAGACCTGCTGGGCCGGCAGGACGTCCAGGGTCGCCGTCCGCTCGGCCTCCGGATCGAGCAGCTCCCGGAGCGCCTCGACCGCCCGCTGGGTGCGGCCGAGCCGGTCCTCGAGACGGCGGAGGTGGGCTGAGACGACCGCTTGCGCGATGTCATCGCTCGCCCCGCCCGAGCCGGCCGACTCGGCCCGGAGGAAGCGTCGGAGATCCGCCAGCGGGAGGTCGAGGTCGCGGAACCGTCTGATGGTCAGCGCGGACCGGACCTGCGCGGGCGAGTAGTAGCGGTAGCCCGTGACGGGGTCGACCTCGGCGGGAACGAGCAGGTCCTGCTCGTGGTAACGGCGGAGCGCGCGGATGCTCAGGTGCGTGATGCGCGAGAACTCCCCGATCGTCAGCCGCTCGGCCACGGTGTCCTCCTCGTCGTACGCCCCGGACCTTGATCTCAGGGTTCGATGTCCAACCGTGTGATCTTGCCCTCCGCGTCGCGTTCGAAAGTGAAGCACAGGGTGACCGGGCTGCCGGGGAAGTCGCCGGCGATCTCGGCGACGGCTCGGCAGGCGGTGGGCGTGCCGGTGACCTCGCGCAGGTCGTAGCGCACGTCCGGGACCTCGTCACGCCAGCGTCGCACCGCGGCGAGCCCGTGGTGGCTGCGGCCGTCGTCGTGTACGACGACGCCGTCGCCGAACAGTGAGAAGTAGCGCTCGCGGTCGGGCTCCGTGGCCGCGGAGAAGTACTTCGTGAGGAACTCCTGGATCTCTTGCATGGTGTTCTCCGGTGCGGGTGTGTCAGGGGGGTTCACAGGGCGCGGACGGTGCCGCCGTCGATGACGTGCTCGGCGCCGGCGACCGCGCCGGCCCGGTCCGAGACCAGGAAGGCGATCACCTCGGCCACCTCTTCCGGCTCCGCGGGCCGCCCCAGTGGGATGCCGCCCAGGGTTTGGTTCAGCTCGTCGAGCGCGGCCTCTCGGGTGATGCCGCCCTCCTGCATACGTCGGGCCAGGAGGCGCTCGGCGCCGTCGGTACGGATGAAGCCCGGCGCGACCGAGTTCACCCGGACACCGCGCGGGGCCACCTCGTTCGCCAGCCCTTTGCTGTAGGTGGCCAGAGCGCTCTTGGCGGCGGCGTACGCCAGTGTCGACTCGTGCAGCGGCATCCGGCGCCGGATCGAGGTCACGTGCACCACGGCGCCCGCCCCACGGGCCACCATCGCGGGAACCAGTGCCCGGTCCAGGCGGACCGCGGGAAGCAGATTGAGCGCCAGTTCCTCCGCCCAGACCTGTTCGGTGAGGGCCGAGTGCCCACCGGCGGGGGCTCGGGAGCCGCCCACGACGTGCACGAGGATGTCAGGCGCGCCGAAGTGGTCGTAGACGTGAGTGGCGGCCGACGCGGTGCCTTCGGGTGTGCTCAGATCGGCCTGCACGAAGAGCGGGTCGGCCGTCTCGGGTGGCGTGCGGGCGATGGTGACGACCCGCGCTCCGGCCTCACGCAGCCGGTGGGCCGTCGCCAGCCCGGTTCCCTTACTCCCGCCCGCCACCACGGCCAGACGTCCGTCGAGATCTTTGCTGTTCATGCACGCCACCGTGGACCCTCTCCCGGGGAGAGACTCAAGTCCGGACGCGACCGTGTCCTGGCCCGGGCAGCCGGGCCAGGACACGGTGTGCTCAGCCGCGCAGTGTCGTCACCGGGCTGTTGTACGCCTGCGCGGTCAGCACCGGATGCCGTGACTTGCAGGCCTCCGCCGGCCAGGACAGCGTGACCTGGCGGGATTCGCCGGGCAGCAGCCACAGGTAGTTGTCGCTGTACAGCGTCGGCAGGACCCGGCGGCCGTGGGCCTCCTCCAGCAGGGACAACCGGACCATGGCCGCCACCGCCGATCCTCGGTTGTGGATCGTCGCGGTCAGCTCGTGACGGTCACCGGAGCGGGAGACCTTGGTGATGTCGCCGGTCAGCTTGACCTGTCTGGCCTTGTTCAGGTTCCGCAGGGCCGAGGTGTCGCGGTAGCGCCAGTAGGTGTTCCGTGACACCTCCCTGCCCTTGGCGTCCGTCAGTGTGAGCCGCAGCAGGTGCAGGTCCGGCAGGTCGTTCGTCCACTCCGCGGTGAACGCCTTCGCGGTGGCCGCCCGCTCGACGTCCAGCCGGGCCTTCCTGGTCGTGCCGAGCTGCCGGCCGATCAGGTCGAACAGCCGGGCAGCTACCGTGGCTCCGCGCAGGTCGGTCGAGGTGTGGTTGACCGCGAGGACCTGCCACTTCACCGGGTCGGCCTGCACGTGCAGGGGCTCGCAGGCCGAACGGGCGCCGTAGTAGGTGCCGTTGACGTCGAAGTCGTAGTCGTAGGTCTGCCAGACCGTGCTGTGCCAGGCCGGGTGGGACATCCACAGCATGAGGCCGGAGGCGTTGTCCCACAGGTTCTGGTTCCACGCCTCGAACATGGCGCGGGTGTTCTCGTAGTTGACGAACTGCGCCTTGCGGGCGAAGTCGTCGAGGTCTCCGGAATCGCCGAGGCGTGCCGCGATGGCGGCCTTGTAGTTCTGCGGCGCCTGGTTCCCGCGCTCGCTCCAGTCGTGGTGGTACCAGGCGCCCCCGATGGGCCACTCCGGCTCGTCACCCGTCATGTTGCGGACGCTCGCCGCGGTGGAGACGACGGGCATGCCGATCTCGGTGTGGAAGCCGAAGTCCTTGCTGCCGTACGTCATGGGGTCGAAGTACTTCTCCGGCTCGACCCAGCCGTAGGGGCCGCCGCCGGTGACGATTCCTCCGGCCGAGTTGTTCTGGTACAGCAGGCCGGGGACCTGGTCCTGCACCGCCGCGCGCATGCCCTTGTCGATGGCGGCCGGGGGGTTGCCCTCGTTGGCGCCGCACCAGACGGCCACGCTCGGGTGGATGCGGTAGCGCAGCACGGTGTCGCGGGCGAGCGAGATGAACGCCTCGCGCTCCGGCGGGTCCATGCCCCACGCGTTGGGGAAGTCGTTCCACACCAGGATGCCGTGCCGGTCGCAGGCGGCGAAGAACTCCTCCCGGTCGCTGCTGCCGACCCAGTTGCGGATCATGGTGAAGTTCATGTCGCGGTGCATGCGCACCGCCGCGTCCATGCGTTCCGCCGGCATCCGGCGCAGCAGTTCGTCCCAGCCCCAGTTTCCGCCGCGGGCCAGCACGCGGACACCGTTGACGCTGATTTTCAGCGGGTCGGGGGTGTTGGACACGGACTTGACGTCGGTCCAGTTCTCGCCGTCGTCGGACACCTGGATGACGTACGTCTTCGGGTACGCGCTCTCCCAGACGACGGCGACCCGGTCGAACGTCCGCGAGGAGCCGAGGTCGACCTGGATCCACTGGTGGTCCTCGTAGGCCGAGGACCAGCGGGTGCCGCGGTCGCCGTCGGTGGCGTGGGACGCGGGGTGGTCGGACTCCTCCGTCGAGGCGGTGGCCTTCTGACGCAGGGCGAGGTCGGTGCCCGGGACATTCTGGTCGATGACGCTGAAGGTCCACAGGGAGTTGCCCCAACTGGTGTTGCGCAGGCCGCAGTTGAGGCGGACGTAGCGTCCGGTACGCCGTTCGAAGTCCTCGACCTGGAGGCTGGCGTTGCCGTCGCTGAACGGCAGCGGCACTGCCCCGTTGTCCACGGACTTCACGTCCGTCCAGTCGGAGCCGTTGGCCGAGACCTGGACCACGAAGGTCTTCGCGTACGCCTGTTCCCAGGTGAGGTCGACGCGGTCGAAGGACTGGGTGGAGCCCAGGTCGACGCGTATCCACTGGTCGTCCTCGAAGGCGGAGGACCAGCGGGTGCCGGCGTCGCCGTCGGTGACGTTCGCCGCACCGTGGTCGTCCTGGTCGGTGCTGGAGGCCTCGGCAGTGGCGTGCAGCGCGAGGTCGACGCCCGGCCTGGTGCTGTCGCCGACGGCGAGGGTCCACAGCGAGCTGCCCCAGGAGGTCGCGCGGGTCATGCAGCGGATGCGGACGTGCTGGGCCTGCTGCCGGTCGAAGGTCACGGTCTGCGTGTAGGCGTCGCCGGACGCGGTGAACGGCAGCGGTGTGTCGTACTCGTAGCCGAACTGGCGGATGCCGAAGCGGGTGGTGCGCCTGTCGCTCTCATGCCCGTCGGCCGACGCCGTCAGCGTGAGGTCGTGCAGGTGGGGCCGCCCGAGGCCGTTGGGCCACCACAGCTTCGGGTCACGCAGCCGCAGTTGCTGGAAGGCGTCGGGCGCGAAGACGACGTCGACGCTCTCGCCGGCCTTCACCGTGACTGTCCTGGACACCCGCACGCCGTCGAAGGCGGCGGTGACCGTTGCCCGGCGGTCGGTGTCGTCGGCGTTGCGGACCGGTACGACGACGGTCACCTCGGCGACCGATACGTCGGGCAGCTTCGGCAGAACCGTGTCCACGCGCGGGTCGCCGATGACGACGTGCCCGGTCGACCGCAGCCGCACGTGGTTCCAGATGCCGGCCGCGCGGTCGCGCACAGCGGGCATCCAGTCCCAGCCCGAGGAGGCCAGATACGTCGGGGAGTTGAGGTTCATCTGCTGCGCGCCGGCGTCGACCCACGCCTCGCCCTCGGGGCCCTTGTCCCCCGGGCTGCCGGGCACCGGCATCGGCGTGATCCGCACGGCGAGCGCGTTCTCGTCGTCCGCGTCGAGGTGACGGGTGACGTCGAAGGCGGAGCGGGCGAACGGGTACGTCAGATCGCCGACCTGCTTGCCGTTGAGCCACACGTCGGCCTTGTGGTTGATGCCGTCGAACTCCAGCCAGACGTGCCGGCCGGCGCCGGTGCGCAGCCCCTTCGGCAGCGCGAAGTCCCGCTTGTACCACCACGAGTGGCGTGACAGGGCCTCCGGGATGTGCAGGTTGTTCAGGCCGGCCACCGGGTCGGGCAGCTTGCCCTGATCCACGAGCGAGCCGAGCACCGTGCCGGGAACGGTCGCGGGCAGCCAGCCGCTCGTGTCCACGGAGGTCTTCGACAGGCCGGCGCCGTCCGCGTCGGCCCAGTCGTCCATGGTCAGCCGCCAGCCCGACTCCAGGGGCACCGTCCCGTCGTCGGCGACGGTCAGCTTCGGCGCCTTGCCGGGGTGGGAGCCCCAGTCCGTCCAGCCGGTGGCCGAGGGGCGCTTGCCCTTGGCGGTGCCGTACACCTCGAAGCCGTTGAGGCCGAGGGGCAGCGGGCTGGACCGCTTCTGGGAGGTCATGCGCACCCAGTGCGCCTTGGTGGGGCGCGGGAGCTGGACGTTCACCACGCCGCCGGTGCCCGCCGTGGTGCGGTACACCGTGGTCCACGACTTGTTGTCGAGCGAGGTCTCCACCGCGAAGACCAGCGAATAGCTCGACTGGATCTCCTTTCCGGTGGTGCCGCTGTGCACATTGCCGGAGGTGGGGGGCGTGTACACCGGGTCGGAGGCATCGGCCTCGAAGGTCAGACGGATATGGGTGACCTCGCAGGTCTCCTGGAGGTCGACGGCGATCCACTGCGGGTCGCCTCCCCCGGCGCGCCAGCCGCTGCCCTTGACGCCCGGGGAGGCGAGGCGGTCGACGACGAACGAGCCGGGTGTGGCGGCGTAGGCGGTGGAGGAGACCGAGACGGGTCGGTAGAGGGCCAGCTCGCCGGGTGTGGCGGGTGCGGCCGGTGCGCCGGTGGGGGCGGCAGCAGCAATCGGCCCGGGGAGCACGGAACTGAGGCCGAACCCGGCCAGCAGCGTGGTCCCCGAGGTGACAACGGTCCGCCGCGACGGAAGGCGCGACGGGCCCGGCAGTTCTGTCATGTGTGTGACGTCCCATCAAAAAGCGCAAGCCGAACCGGCTCCGCACGCCCCGCGCCGAACCGGATGACAACGTTGCCAAAGGCTGTGTCGCCCAGGGATTTCTGTCAACCCCTGGGGCGGGTTTGGTTCGCGGGGCGATGAGTGGGGGTTCGCAGGGCGTGGCTCAAGCGAATGGTTCGTTTCGGGGGCGTGCGCGTTCGGGCGGGCTCGGTGAAGCCGACGAAGTAGTGGCACCGATGCGGTGGTCGGGGCGGCTTCTGTGGCTGGTCGTTCCGGATATGGCGGGACCGCGATGCCGCCGTGATTACGTGTTGAGGGGCCGCCCAGACGCGTTGCCGCCCACCCGGGAGGAGGGCCTCCGTCGGCGGCCGATCGGGCTCGCGGACTCTGCGGGCGGGTCTTGGTGCGCCGCCATTCGCCGCGCTCGCTGTCTTGCGAATGCAACCACGAAAGGAACCCTCGAACAGCTACAGCGCAGCACGGCGTTCAGGCCGGAGATCTTGCGGCTACCGGTCGCGTGTCCGGCACCGCGATCGCAGTGCCGGACATCCGCATGAGCGGGCTTGTCGCCGTGTGCCCAACTCCTATGGGGTCATCGGGCGGCCACGGCCTCGGTGACTTCCGGCTCACCCGCGACCCCGGGAGCGGTGTTCCTGGGGGCGCGGAAGGCGACGTAGACGAACAGGGCGCCCATCACGGCGACGCCTGCCCACATGGCCTGCTGCCAGCCGTCGACGAAGGACTGCTGGGCGGCGTGGAGCAGGTCCTGCGTGTGCGGGCCGGCGCCGCCCGCCGCTTCGACGGCGTTGGCGACGCCCTCCCGGGCGGTGTCCGCAGTCTCCTGGGGGATGCCGTTCAGCCGGCCGTCGATGGCGCTGCGGTAGCCGTTCGCCAGCAGTGCGCCGAGCAGGGCGACGCCGAGGGCGGTGCCGAACTCGCGGGTGACGTCGTTGAGGGCGGAGGCGACGCCCTGCTTCTCGCGCGGCAGGGAGGCGGTGATGGCCTCCGTGGACGGGGTCATCGACAGGCCCATGCCGAGACCCATGGCCAGCATGCCGGGCAGGATGGTCAGATAGCCGCCGTCGACGGACACGAACAGGGCCATGAGCGCCAGGCCGACGCCCGCCAGCACGATGCCCACGGCCATGGTCGAGCGGGAGCCGACACGTGCGGCGAGCTTGGGAGCCAGGCCGGAGGCCGTCATCATCATGACGGCCATGGGCATCAGCGCGACCGTGGACAGCAGTCCCGACCAGCCGAGCACGGCCTGGAAGAACGGGAAGAGGACGACGGCGATGCCAGCCTGGACGCCGAAGACCACCAGGAGCGTGATCGAGCCGCCGGCCAGGCCGCGCTCCCGGAACAGGCGCACGTCCAGCAGCGCGGCGTCGCGGCGGTGCAATTCCCAGGCCACGAACCCGATGGCGGCCACGAGACCGATCGCGAGGCTGATCAGTGTCGCGGGGGCGGTCCAGCCGCGCTCGGGGCCCTCCTGAAGGACGAAGATGAGGCCGATCACGGCGACGGTGGAGACCAGCGCGCCGGCGGTGTCGAAGGGATGGGCCGAGGGCTCACGGGAGTTGGGGACCGACTTCAGCGTCATGGCCAGGGCCACGAGGACCAGGGCCACCGGCAGGACGAACAGCCACCGCCAGTCGGCGACGTCGACGAGGAGCGCTGAGAGGAACATGCCCAGGATCCCGCCGCCTCCGGCGACGCCGGTCCACACGCCGATCGCCTTGCCGCGCTGTTCCTCGGGGAAGGTGGAGGTGATGACGGCGAGGGTGATGGGCATGATCATCGCGGCGCCGATACCGGCGGCCACGCGCGCGGCGAGCATGACCTCGGCCGACGGGGCAAGGCCCGCGACGACGCTCGCGGCGCCGAAGACACCCAGCCCGGCGATGAGCATGGGCTTGCGGCCCAGACGGTCGCCGACGGCGCCGAGCGGCAGCAGTAGGGCGGCCAGGGCGAGGGTGTAGATGTTGATGATCCACAGGACGGTGTTCTGCGAGGCGCCGAACTCCACGGCCATGTGGGTCTGCGCGACGTTCAGCCCGGACACCGAGGCGATGACGGCCATCAGCGCGATGGAGACGGCGATCAGGATCGAGCGCAGCTGACGCGCATCGGGCACACCGCCGCTTGCGGCTTCGGCGGCCTGTACGGGCTGGTTCGTACTCATGGATTCCTCTCAGAAGGGCATGACGGGTCAGCGCCGGAGCAGGGCCGGTCGCCGGGGGAAGGGGTGGTGGGGTGGTGGGATGGCCGGCTGGGCGTTGATGTCGTCGCCGACCGAGGCGTCCACATGGGCGCTGAATCAGGTGTCTCCACGACGCTAAGCGCGGTTTGCAGTGGAGGCATACAATCTTGCCCATGGCGCAAGAAGACGGTGAGCTGGACAGCCTCGTACGCAAACGCATCCGGGCGCTGCGGGTGGCGCAGGGCTGGTCCCTTGAGGAACTG
This sequence comes from Streptomyces chartreusis, assembly GCF_008704715.1. Lineage (NCBI taxonomy): Bacteria > Bacillati > Actinomycetota > Actinomycetes > Kitasatosporales > Streptomycetaceae > Streptomyces > Streptomyces chartreusis. Next base: position 9,712,251 of record NZ_CP023689.1, on the reverse strand, counting down.
GCGACCCGCGCCCATCTCAGCCAGTCCTCGCTGAGCCGCATCGAGAACGGCCAGCGTCGCCTCGCACTGGATCAGCTGGTCACTCTCGCCCGCGCCCTGGACACCACGCTGGATCAGCTCGTGGAGACGGCGACCGACGACGTCGTCACCAGTCCGATGATCGACAGCACCCACAGCTTGATGCGCTGGCCCGTGAAGGGTGACCCCGGGATGAGTGTGGTGCGCCAGCGGATGACCGAACCGCCACCCGACAACCCGGCGCGCATGCGTGCCCACCCGGGGCGCGAATGGCTCGTGGTCCTGTCCGGCACCGCGGTCCTCATGCTCGGCCACCGCAGCTTCCGCGTCGAGACCAACCAGGCTGCCGAGTTCCCCACGATGATGCCGCACGCGATCGGCGCCGAAGGGGGCCCGTGCGAGATCCTGGGCATCTTCGACCGCGACGCACGCCGCGGCCATCAGCGGGAGGCCGGCGACAGCGGCGGTCAGGGCACCGGTGAGTGAATACGGGGCGCGCCGGCGGCATCTGGCGCGTCGGGCAACACATCCGGGCATCGTTTTGCGTAAACCGGGAGCAGTCGTGCCGCAGGCGCATGCCAGCCCTAACGTGAAGGCATGAATCAAGCGCACCCGCACGCCCTCCACGACGCTCAGCACGGCCACCCTCAGCAGCAGGACACCGACGGTCAGGCGGAGATCCTCGACCTGGACGCCGAGGTCCTCGCCGAGCACACGGCCTCCATCACCGCATGGCTGCCGCTCACGACTGCACCGCGTCGGATAGTGGATCTGGGCTGCGGCACGGGCGCAGGCACCTTCGCCCTCCTCGACCGCTTCCCCGATGCGCAGGTCACCGCTGTCGACGCATCGACCGGATACCTCCAGCACCTGCACGCAAGGGCGTGCGCCCGTGGTCTGGAGGAGCGAGTACGAACCGTGCAGGCCGACCTCGACGACTCCGCGTGGCCCGACCTCGGCTCACCGGACCTGGTGTGGGCGTCGGCCTCGATGCACCACATCGGTGATCCCGATCGCGCGCTGCGCAACGTCCATGACGCGCTCGCGCCCGGCGGTCTGTTCGCCGTCGTGGAGCTGGCCGGCTTCCCGCGCTTCCTGCCCGAGGGCGCCCCGGAGGACCGGCCCGGCCTGGAAGAGCGCTGTCATGCGGCGACCGATCGCTTCCAGGCCGAGCACATGCCCCACCGGGGCGCGGACTGGGGCCCGATGCTGACCGCCGCCGGCTTCACGGTCGAGGGCAGGCGCACCATCGCCGTGAACATCGAGGGCTCCCGCAACGAAGCGATCGGCCGCTACGCCCTCAGCGGCCTGCAACGCATCCGTAGCGCCGCCGCCATCGAGCTCTCCCCCGAGGACCTCACCGCGCTGGACGAACTCCTCGACACGGGAAGCCCCCGCAGCATCCTGCGCCGCGACGACCTTGCGATGCGGACGGAACGCATCGTGTGGGCCGCACGCCGTGGCTGATCCCGAGTCCCGCGCTTACCTGTCGGCGTGGCCACCGGAACCTGAAGCCACCCCGGTGGAGAGGTTAGAAGGGGGCCACCGAGAGGCGCAGGCTAGTGGCCGGCAGTTGGAGCGGCGGCGTCGGCTGGGGCCGCCGTCCGCTGGACCAAGAGGTCGGTGACCAGTGCGAGCGGGGGCCAGGCCAAGCGGCCGTGGCGTGCGACGGCATGGGCGCGCAGCGTCACCCGCGGGCCGGTGAGCGGCACCAGGCGGACGTCGGGAAAGGTGGGGATGCCGATCGGCAGCAGTCCCACACCCAGCCCGACGGTGATCATGCCCTGGACCAGGTCGAGGCTGTCGGCCTGGTGGGTGATCCGGGGTGTGAATCCCGCCCTGGATGCCAGGGTGCGGATGACGGTCTCGTCGGCGGTGTTACGGGAGTTGACGATCCAGTCCTGCGTGCGGAACCGGGCGAAGACGTCGAGGGTGTCCGCCGCGTCGGCCACATCGGCGTGGGCCGGGACGCCCAGGCCCCAGGATGCGGTCCACAGGGCGGTGCTGTGCAGCGCGGGGTCCGGGTCGGAGGGGGCCAGGTTGTAGTCGTAGGTGAGCGCGAGGTCAGCCCCGTCCGCGGCCAGCAACTCCAGGGCCTCGGCGGGTTCGTGCTCACGGATGAGGATGTGCAGCCCAAGATTGCTCTCGGCCAGGTCGGTGATGAGGGGCAGCAGGTGGGCGCGGATGGCGGTGGCGAATCCGGCCACCCGCAGGGTTCCGCTGGGTTCGCTGTCGGGGGCGAGGTCGAGGCGGGCGGACTCGACTGCGGCGAGGATCGCCGTGGCATGTTCCGCCAGCCGACGCCCGGCGGGGGTGAGCCTCACCCGCCGCCCGTCGGGTTCGATCAGGGCGGTACCCATTTCCCGTGCGAGAACCGTGAGTTGCTGCGAGACGGTCGACGTGGTCGTGCCCACGGCTTCGGCCACGGCGCGCATTGATCCGAGCCGGGACAGTTCGACCAGTAGCCGCAGACGCCGTGTCTCCATCCGCCTATTGTCCAGGACTGTCGAACGAAACGCGCATGATTGGCGCGCGGGCTCGAACGATGTCGGGAGCCAGCTGGGGCGCAATCCCCTTCGACCTCGCGCAGTCCCCTTCGACCTCGGTGCGGCCGGCCCTTTCCCTCGACATGGCGGTACGACCGACGGGGCTCAAGATGCTTCGGCGGCAGCGGGGTGCGGCGCGGGTGGGGCGTGCTCCGCAGCCGGACGGGCACCGGCGCGGGTCGCGCCCACGCCTGCGGCGACGACGAAGGCGATGCCGAGTGCGGACGTCAGACCTGGGACCTGTCCGAGTACGAGCAACCCCATCAGCAGGGCGATGGCGGGTTCCAGGCTCATCAGGGTGCCGAAGGCCGAGCTCGTCAGGCGGCGCAGGGCGAGGAATTCGAGAGCGAAGGGCACCAGAGGGCTCACGACAGCCAGCCCCAGCATGGTCCACAGCGCCGGCCAGGTGAGGTGGGTCGACAGAGTGGGCGCGGCGATGAGCATGCCGACTATGCCGGCGACCGGCATCGAGACGGCCAGGCCTTTGAGGCCGGCGAGTTGGTCCCCGACGCGCTGGGTCAGCAGGATGTAGGCGGCCCAGCAGGCAGCGGCGGCGAGGGCGTATCCGACTCCGGCCAGGTCAAGGTTCCCGTGCCAGGGCTGAGTCAGCAGAACGACACCTATGGCAGCTGCGGCAGTCCATATTTTGCGGCTTGCGCCGGGCCCGTACAGGGACACGGCCAGCGGGCCGAGGAACTCCAGGGCACTCGCGGTGCCGAGCGGGAGTCGGGCGATGGCGAGCATGAAGAACAGCATCAAGCCGGCGGTCACGATGCCCAGGACGGTGCAGGCCAGCAGATCACGGCGGGCGAAGTCACGGCGGCGGGGCCGTACGAGGATGAACAGGAGCAGCCCGGCCCAGCCCAGGCGAAGCCCAGCAGCCCCCACATCGGTGAGCTGATCGAACAGGGGAACGGTCAGGGCGGAGCCGAGCTGGACGGTGGACATGCCGGCCACCGCCATGAGGAACCCGGTCTCGCGACCGCCCAGGCGCGAGGTGTGGGGAGACGTCTGCGGACTCATGGCCACCAGTAGAGGCGTTCCGCTTTGTTCGTGTCCACGTGCCGATCATGGACATACCCTTTAGGAACCCTGGACGATGGATCCCGCGAGAGCCGCTGGGACCGGGCATGACACGATCCTCGGCATGATGAGCGCTGACCGAAGCCCCGGACTGGACTTCCTCCGGGCGGACATCCCCATCTACACGCTGACCTTCGCCAGGCAGATACCTCCGCGGGAGCTGCTGGCTCGGATGGGCGCCGACCCGGACAGCGTTGCCCTGCGCGATGAAACGAGCCTGCACGACGAGTACGGCGACACCCTCCTCGACGCCGACGAACCCGTGGTCACGACCGGCGTCGACGGCGCGTGGACATGGGCTTGGGAACAGGGCGGTATGCACGGCCTCGACGAACGAATCCTCTCCGCGGTCTCACAAGGAACCGAGACTGTCGTGCTGCACTACAACGAGAAGCCGATGTACTGGTTCAAGTACGCGGTGGACGGTGGCATCCACGTCGACTTCCATACACTCGGGCCGTTGGCCCCGACCGGTCTGGTGCCGGCGCAGCTCGAAGAAGCGATGCGACCGCTGGGACTCGCCCCCGGCCGGCCCGTCCCCCTCGACAGCGTCCTACCTCTTGCCGAGAACGCGTTCGGGCTGCGTGTGACGCCGGCGGGAGACGGCGAGGAGCGCTGGAGCGCCAACCTGCTTCCCCTACCTGAGTAGCCCTGGATCTCCTGCTCCCAGCGAGGCACGCCGTACACCGCCTCTAAGATCGACCGGCCGGAGAACGACAACGGGTGAGAGGGCGGGCGTGATGGCTGGTCAGGTCGCGGCGGTGAGCCGTAACGAGACGTACTCGTTCAGCAAGCCCAATCGCGATTCCGTCACCCTGCTCACGGGCCTCGGAGTGGAAGGCGACGTTCACGCGGGTGAGACGATCCGCCACCAGTTCCGCATGACCTACGAGCCGGACCTGCCCAATCTGCGCCAAGTCCACCTCATGCACGAGGAGCTCTTCGACGAGCTCGCGCTCAAAGGCTTCGAAGTCGCCGCGGGCCAGCTCGGCGAGAACATCACCACTCGCCACCTGGACCTATTGGGCCTCCCCACGGGCGCTCTGCTCCATCTCGGAGAGCAGGCGGTGCTTGAGGTGACGGGACTGCGTAACCCGTGTGCGAAGATCAACGACTTCCGCAAAGGGCTGCTCGGTGAGGTCTTCGAAATGGACCCCGTGTCAGGCGAGTTCACATTCAAGAGTGGCGTCATGGCTGTGGTGCGCCATGGAGGGACCGTCCGCCCCGCCGATCCCATCCAGGTCGAGCTCCCGCCCCTCCCTCACCACCCGCTGGAGCGCGTCTAAGGCTGCGGGTGGTCAGTCCTGCCCGGGGCGGCGACGTGATCAGTAAGTGAGTGCGTCCTCGGCGGTGCCGAAGAAGCTGGTGACCTGGCCGTCATTGACCGTGACGGGGCCATCGTTGATCGGAACCGTCGCAGGGCTCTCGGCGGGCGTCAGCGCGATCTCCACCTTGTCCGCGGTCTTGCCGCCCTCGGTGTCGGCGCGCGCGAACAAGATCCCGGCGTAGGCGGACTCGCCGGACTTCAGGATCCAGTCCTTGCCCTCGGGGCCCGCGTGCTCGGCGGCTCCGTCGAGCCCCGGAATCGTGATCACCAACTCGTTGGCCGGCAGCAGACAGGAGTCACTGCTCTTGTTCGTCGCCTTCAGCAAGGCATGGTTGACGGGCTTGGAGGCGACAGTGACGTTGTAGCTCAGGTCGGTCGTCTCGCACATGCCCACGCCCCCGTCCTGGCCGTCGTCGGCCGCGGGCGCCGACGCCTGCGGGGTGCTGCCACCGCTGCCGGCGGAGTCGCCGTCGGCCTTGCCGCCATCGCTCGGGGCGGACGTCGAGGGCGCGGCGGATCCCTTGCCGGCACCCGCACCGGACGGGCTCGATGACGCACTCGGAGCGGCCGAGTCCTTCTCCCCGTCACCGTTGCATGCCGTCAGTGCCATGACACCGAGCGAGAGAGTGGCCAGGACCATGGTGGTACGGCGTGGACGAGCTGTATAAGCCATGAGAAATCCCCCGAGAGTCGGAATGTTCCGGTGATCATGCCGCATGACGGCGATGCTTCCGCCTGATCACATCGAGCAGGAGCCGTTTCCGAACACGCTTGTGACACTGCGACAGCGGCCACAGTTCAGAGACCCCGGAAACAGGGAGTCCCACCCCCTCACCGCCGACGCCGCCACCCGGCCCCGGGCCGCACCCGCGTCGGCTCAGCCGACCACACCCGAACAAGCCGAGCCCTCCCTGCGCAGGTCAGAGGCACCCCGTGCGAAGATCCGGGTTCGCAACATCGAGAATCCACCCCGGCACCGGCCCAGCCGCCCGCGGTGACCACGCACCGAGGGAACACCGCATGCGTACCACCCGGACCAAGGCCAGTTGGCTCGTGACCGCCGTCGCGGGAGCGGCCCTCAGCGCCGGCTGCGGCGGCACCGTGTCCTCCACCCCTACGGCGGCCTCCTCGGCCACCGCCTCGCCCGCACCGTTCGGCCAGCGGGACGTACAGGCAGACCTGGAAGCGGCCGCAGCGGCCGCCGGCGCGCCCGAGGGGCTGACGGAGCTGGGCCCAGACCCCTCACCCGGACCGGGAGAAACAGAGAAGAAGCGGAAGCTGGCCGCACTCATCGCACGTCTGTCCCCTTGCACGGTCTCCTGGACGCATGACAGAGCGGACTCCGCCTCATCGGCGTCCAAGCCCGACCCGTCGCGAAAGCAGCTCGAACTCGTCCTCTCGAACCTGGCCGCGCGCGGCTGGAAGAAGTCCGGGGCCGCCAAGGAAGTGCCGGTCAGGGATCGCGGCACTTACTTCATGGCCACCTACAAGAAGCAGGGCTGGACCCTCTACGCGCGACACAACACCCTGTCGACCTGGAGCCAGTCCAGCGCCACGGTCACCGAGGACGCCTGCTTCGACCGGCTCACCGATGAGGAAGCGGCCCTCCTCGAGGACTAGCGGCACCAACGTGCTGCGCCACAGCCCGGCCCCCTCCCCCGCTCCCCCACGCCGAAGCTCGGCCTACCCCCCGCCCCGCTCCCGAATTGCGCGCCCCGCGACAAAACCATGTCCAAGGGGTTGCCCACAGATTGCCGCGCCACTTAAATCAAAGCGTGAACTAAGTTGCTGTACTGCTGTGTTGCCCTCCGGCATGCCTTGGCACACAAGCGATGCGGATCGTCGCGGCACCATCGCGGCGGTCCGCTCGCGCTGCAGGAAGCAGGCTCGTCCGAATCCCGCACCGCTCCCGCAGAAAGCTGATGCATGAGACTCATGAATGTCGCCGGACGCCTCAGACGCAGAGCGCTGGGTGTCTCGCTGATCGCCACCGCGGCGCTGATCACCCTCCCCGCCCAACTGCCCGCCGCGGCAGCCGAAACGCCACTGTCCCAGGGCAAGAGCGTCATGTCCTCCTCGAACGAGAACGCCGCGACGCCCGCCGCCGGCGCGGTGGACGGTGACCGGGGCACCAGGTGGTCCTCGGCCGCGAGCGACAACCAGTGGCTACAGGTGGACCTGGGCGCCACGGCCTCCGTCACCCGGGTCGTACTCGACTGGGAAGCCGCATACGGCAAGGACTACAAGATCCAGTTCTCGCAGGACGGCGCCGGCTGGAGCGACGCCAAGACCGTGACGGGCAGCGACGGCGGCGTCGACACCGTGGATGTGTCGGGGCAGGCCCGCTACGTACGGATGCAAGGGCTCAGCCGGGCCACGCCATGGGGCTACTCCCTGTGGGAGTTCCAGGTCTTCGGCACCACCGGCGGCACCCAGCCTGCGTCCTGCGACACGGCCAACGCCGCCCGCGGCAAGGCCTCTTCCGCCTCCTCGGTCGAGAACGCCGGTACACCCGCCTCGGCCGCGTTCGACGGTGACACCGGCACCCGCTGGTCGAGCCAGGCCTCCGACCCGCAGTGGGTCCAGGTCGACCTGGGATCGGCGCGCGACGTGTGCAAGGTCGACCTGAACTGGGAGGCCGCGTACGCCAAGGACTTCCGGATCCAGACCTCCGGCAACGGACAGGACTGGAGCACCGTCAAGGAGGTGACCGGGGCGACCGGCGGCCAGGCCTCCTACGAGGTCGACGGCTCGGGCCGCTACGTACGCATCCTGGGCACGGCCCGCGGGACCGGCTACGGCTACTCCCTCTGGGAGGTCTCCGTGCACACCGAGTCCGGTGGCAGCGGTCCCATCGAGGGCGGCGGTGACCTGGGCCCGAACGTCATCGTCGTGGACCCCTCCACGCCGAACCTGCAGCAGAGGTTCGACCAGGTCTTCGCGCAGCAGGAGGCAAGCCAGTTCGGCAGCGGTCGCTACCAGTTCCTGATGAAGCCGGGCACCTACAACGACATCAACGCCCAACTGGGCTTCTACACCTCCGTGTCGGGCCTCGGCCTCAACCCCGACGACGTCCAGATCAACGGTGACATCACCGTCGACGCGGGCTGGTTCAACGGGAACGCCACCCAGAACTTCTGGCGTTCGGCGGAGAACCTGGCCGTCACTCCGTCCAACGGCACCGACCGATGGGCGGTCGCCCAGGCCGCGCCGTTCAGGCGGATCCACGTCAAGGGCGGCCTCAACCTCGCCCCCAACGGCTACGGCTGGGCCTCCGGCGGATACATCGCCGATTCGAAGATCGACGGCACCGTCGGTCCGTACAGCCAGCAGCAGTGGTACACCCGCGACAGCTCCGTCGGCGGCTGGACCAACGGCGTGTGGAACATGACGTTCACCGGTGTCGAGGGCGCGCCCGCGACCAACTTCGCCACCGGGCCGTACACCACGTTCGACACCACCCCGATCTCCCGGGAGAAGCCGTTCCTCTACCTGGACGGCAACACCTACAAGGTCTTCGTGCCCGCCAAGCGCACCAACTCGCGCGGTGTGTCCTGGCCGGCGAACGCCGGCGGGTCGTCCCTGCCGCTGGACCAGTTCTACGTGGTCAAGCCCGGTGCGACGGCCGCCACCATCAACGCGGCGCTGGACCAGGGCCTCAACCTGCTGTTCACGCCCGGCGTGTACCACATCGACCAGACCATCGAGGTGGACCGGGCCAACACCGTCGTCCTCGGGCTGGGCCTGGCCACGATCATCCCCGACGGGGGCGTCGACGCCATGCACGTGGCGGACGTCGACGGCGTGCGGCTCGCCGGTTTCCTGATCGACGCCGGACCGTCCAACTCGGACACGTTGCTGCGGATCGGCGAGCCCGGCGCGTCGGCCGACCACTCCGCCAACCCCACCACCATGCAAGACGTGTTCGTCCGCATCGGCGGCGCGGGTCCGGGGCTCGCCACGAACTCGGTCGTCGTCAACAGCGACGACGTGCTCATCGACCACACCTGGATCTGGCGTGCCGACCACGGTGAGGGAGTCGGCTGGGACACCAACCGGGCCGACTACGGGCTTCGCGTCAACGGCGACGACGTCCTGACCACCGGACTGTTCGTGGAGCACTTCAACAAGTACGACGTGTTCTGGAGCGGCGAGCGCGGCCGCACGATCTTCTTCCAGAACGAGAAGGCCTACGACGCCCCGAACGAGGCCGCCATCACCCATGACGGCATCGTCGGATACGCGGCCTACAAGGTCGCCGACACGGTGAACGAGCACGAGGCGTGGGCGCTGGGAAGCTACTGCAACTACACCTCGGACGACACCATCGTCCAGCACCACGGCTTCCAGGTGCCGGTCAAGCCCGGCATCAAGATGCGCCACCTGATGGTGATCTCCCTCGGCGGCAAGGGTCAGTACCGCCACGTCATCAATGACACGGGAGCGCCGACGTCGGGGACGGACACCGTTCCGTCCAAGGTCACGCAGTTCCCCTGATCCATGTCTGATCCCGCATCGGCGGGAGGCCCCGGGGGCGTTTCCATCGCCCCCGGGACCGGCCCATGGCTTGCTCGGCGCCGCGTCGTCATCTGCCGTCCGGGTGGGCCTTCAGGGGTAAACAGCGGTGGCGGCAAGCTGTCTGCGGGCCGCGCCAGCGCCGGTGGCGATAATTGGCCGGGTGAGCGGCCAAGACCCCAGCGAGGCGAGTGAGACCCTGTCCAACCAGACCAGGGCGCGTTGGCGGACGTTCGTGCAGACCGAGACGGGCAGCGCCGCTCTGTTGCTGGCAGCCGTGGCCGCGGCCCTGGTGTGGGCCAACGTCGATGCGCACTCCTACGAAGAGGTGTGGGGAGCGCACTTCACCATCGGCTTCGACACCCACCATCTCTCACTCGACCTGCACGAGTGGATCAATGCCGGGCTGATGAGTCTGTTCTTCTTCGTGGTCGGCCTGGAGGCGCGGCGCGAGTTCGACATGGGGGAACTGCGGGACCGCCGCTGGGTGCTGCTCAGCGCCGCGGCCGGCCTAGGAAGCATGGTCGTACCCGCGGCGATCTACATCGCGATCAACGCCGGTCATGATTCGGTGCACGGCTGGGGTACGGCGATGTCGACCGACACCGCCTTCGCCCTGGGCATCCTGGCCGTACTCGGCTCACGGCTGCCGGCATCCCTGCGCGCTTTCATGCTGTCGATCTCCGTGGTCGACGATCTGCTCGCGCTGCTGGTGATCGCCGTCTTCTACAGCGAGGGCATCCATCTGCCGGCACTGCTGGTGGCGCTGGGCGTGCTGCTGATCATCGCCGTCCTGCGGTTGGTGGGCATCCGCAAGAGCGCACCCTGCGCCGTCCTGTCCGTGGTGGTGTGGGTCGCGCTGTACGAGGCCGGGATCGACCCAGTCGTGACGGGTCTGGCCGTAGGCGCCCTGGTCGTCGCCTACCCGGCGCCACGGGGTGACCTCGAACGGGCGAGCCAGCTGTTCCGTCTCTTCCGCGAGCAGCCCACCCCGGAGTTGCAGCGCTCCGCGGTACAGGGCCTCGCCGCGGCGATCTCCCCCAATGAGCGGCTGGAGCAGAAGTTCCTGCCCTGGGTGAGCTACGGCATCGTGCCCCTGTTCGCGCTGGCCAACGCCGGCATCGAGCTGAGCGGCGCCAAGCTGGAAGAAGCGTTCACCTCCCCCATCACGCTGGGCATTGTTTGCGGCTGCGCGGCCGGCAAAGTGATCGGGGTCGTGGGCTCGATGGCGGGTGCACAGGTGCTGACGGGCGGTCGCCTGCGTCCCAACGTGGGCTGGGGTTCGGTCACCGCGGGCGGTGCCGTCGCCGGGGCGGCCTTCACCGTGTCCTTGTTGATCGCCTCCCACGCCTTCGAGGGCGAGGAACTGGACCAGGCGCGCATCGGTGTCCTCACCACCCTGGTCGCTGCCTTCGTCCTCAGCTGGGCGGTCTCGGGCGTCATCGGACTGCTGCCGGAGGCCCGCAGAGCACGGGCCCTGCTCGGCACGACCGAGACGCTGACAGATCTGGCGGTCGCCGTCGACGTCCGCCACGACCGGATCCGCGGGCCCGAGAAGGCAGCGGTCACGGTGGTGGAGTACGGCGACTTCGAGTGCCCGTACTGCGGGCAGGCCGAACCGGTCGTGCGGGAACTACTGGGTCACGAGCACGACGTCCGCTATGTGTGGCGGCACCTGCCGCTGTCGGATGTGCACCCCGACGCGGAGCTGGCGGCCGAGGCGTCGGAAGCCGCCGCACGCCAGGGGAAGTTCTGGGAGATGCACGATCTGCTGCTCGAGCGGCAGGACGCCCTCGGCATCGAGGACCTGCTGCGGTATGCGCAGGAACTCGGTCTCGACATGGCGCGGTTCCGGGACGACCTGGAGCAGCGACGGGGCGCGCGGCGTGTCGCGGAGGACATCGATTCCGCGGACCTGAGCGGGGTGTCGGGTACACCCACGTTCTTCATCAACGGACGCCGCCACCAGGGTGCCTACGACATCGCAGCCCTGACGCAGGCTGTCGAGCAGGCCCGGCAGCGAGTGCTTGCCGCGCAGGCCGGACCGTCGAAGTCGGCGAGCTGAGCGCGTCCGCCATGTCGCTCTCCCCCGCTCCGCAATGGGGCGTGGCTCAGCACTGCTGCTCGTACTGGAGTCGGTCGTACCGTCGCGCGGCGATGTCCTCGCGGGTGCCCACGATGAGGTTCAGGGTGAACACCTCGTAGTCGATCGCCTGCCCCGCCAGCTGTGCGAGGAGCACCAGGCCGTCCGTGTCCGGGGCCATGTCCCATGAGTTGGAGAAGCCGCCGATCTGCACGCAGACGCCGGGGCGGGTTCCGCCGGCTGCTGCTTCCAGGAAGTCTTCCTCGAACCGGTCCAGTACGTCGTCGTGCCCCTTCGCGAATGCTTCAGCTGCTGGGGCATCTCGCCAGTCTTCGTCGAGGGTCAGTCCGACCAGGGGATACAGAGTGTGGGACTCATAGACCCTGACCTGCATGGACTCGCCGTCGAAGTCATACGTCCCGGGGTGCTCTGTCGTAGGAGTTCCGGCAGGGACATGGAGCACCGCGGAGGAGTCCGGCGGGTATTCGATGTCGCTGAAGAACAACAGGTGCCCGTCGGCGGGGAGTTCGATGTCCAGGGCATCACGGGGCAGGGCCGCGCAGTCGACGCTGAGTATCAACGGCTCTCTCCCGTCGGGCCACTCCGCTCCCTCCGGCAACGCGGGAAGCCCGCCGGTCCGTGCGGCAGGCCGGGCCTGCTCCCGCAGGGATGCCGGCACTTCCTCGTACTGCACGAGGTAGACGCAGGGCCGGCTACGGACCAGCAGCTCCTCCGCGACAGAGCCCGGAACGCCATGCTTCGCAGCCGTCTCGTGGATGAGCTGCGCGTCGATCGCCGTCATGCCCGTGATCGTGCCACGCCCCACTGACAGTCGAGGGTCCGTGCATGCTCCCGGCCTGGGGCATCCCTCACGTCACCGGGCGGCTCCGACGGCCACGTTGTCGAAGGACGCGGCGGCGTTGAAGACTCGGACGCCGTTCGCGCCGCTCGTGTAAGTGCCGTCGCTGACCGAGATCTTCGGCGTCTTCATGTCGTCGACGAACACCTTGATCGACGAGCCGACGGCGGTGACACGTATTCGGTGTGTCGAGCCGGGCGCGACGGATGTCCGGGCGGTGCCCAGCTCGGTCCAGGAGCCGTTCGCCCGGCCGAGGACCACCTTGCCGCTCGGGCTGATACCCGCGTAGTAGCCCGAGTAACTGTCCGGGCCGACCGACGGCTTGGCCACCCGGAACATCAGCCCGGCGTCCCCGCCGCCCGAGTTCACCGTGACGTCGGCGTCGTACGTGAAGTCCGCGAAATTGGTGTCGAGGAGCGACTTGGCTCCCACGTCGCGTCCCGCCCTGTACCGCCCGCCGCCGACCGACCACGTCCCGCCGTACGTCTTCCAGCCCAGGGCGTTGCCGTCGGCGAAGTTGTCCTTCACCTGCATCGCGATGCGCCGGATCGTGCCGTCCGGGTTGAAGTACATGCGGTCGTAGGCCAGTTGACGGTGGTTGCCGTCGCTCTCGCTGAGCGGACGGCGGTGGTAGAAGATGTACCAGGTGTCGGTGCCCGGCACGTTGACGACGGAGTTGTGGCCCGAGCCCTTGGCGACCGCCGGGTCCTGGGCGAGCACCTTGTCGATCTTCTGGAAGGGCCCGGTCGGCGAGTCCGACATGGCGTACGACACCGAGTAGTCGGGGCCGGTCCAGCCGCCCTCCGACCACATCAGGTAGTACTTGCCGTTCCGCTTGAACATGTAGGAACCCTCGACGTAGTTCTCGGGGGTGATCTCCTTGTAGGTCGAGCCGTCGTCGAAGGTGCCCAGGCTGGTCATGTCCGGGTTGAGCTTGACGACGTTGTTGTGGTGCCAGCCGCCGTAGTACATGTACGCCTGGCCGTCGTCGTCGATGAACACGTCCTGGTCGATGGGCTGGGCCCCGTTGTGGAACTGCGAGATCAGCGGCTTGCCGAGGGCGTCCTTGTAGGGGCCCTCGGGGCGGTCGGCCACGGCCACGCCGATGCCGCCGAGCTGGGAGTTGTTCTGGATGTCGTTCGCGGCGAAGTACAGGTAGTACTTGCCGTCGCGTTCGACCGGCGCCGGCGCCCACACCGCGTACTTCGCCCAGGTGACCTCCGCCGTCGTCAGGACGTTGCTGTGCTTGGTCCAGTTGATGAGGTCGGTCGAGGAGAACGCGTCGAGGTGGGTCTGCTCGGCGTAGGGCTTCGAAGCCGTGGGGAAGACCCAGTACTTGCCGTCGTAGATCGCGATGTCGGGGTCCGCGTACCAGCCGTCGACGAAGGGGTTCCCCGCCTCGGCGGTCGAGTACTCGGGCAGGGCCACGGCGGTGGAGGGCGAGAGCATCGCCAACAGGCCGCCGGAGAGTAGCGCGGCCCAGCACTTGGCGACGAAACCGGTCGATCTGACAGGCATGGGACCTCCGTCGGAGATCGAGAACCGACACTCGGGCGATAACGTTGTCAAGCGACTCGCAGACGTACGGTCCGGCTGGATGCCCTTCCGTGGACACTCTCTTTTACATCGATGGAATGGGACTGTAAACCCTCAACGGCCGTTCTCCTCCGCACCATTGACGAGCCGTCGTCCCGTCATTACCTTCCGAGAGCGCTCTCTTTCACTCACAGCACGTCCCCGGGCTGTCGCCTTCACCGGCGTCTTCAGGCCGCAGTCGGCGAAGCAAGGGGGCGGCGCCCTGACGGGGAGGCCCCATGACTCCCGTACGAAGACTCCGCAGACCAATTCCCCCCACCATCGGACGGTCGGCAGCGGCGATCGCCCTCGCGCTGGTCGCGGGCATCGCCTCGCCGCCCGCGTCCGCCGCCGGCACTGCCACGGCCGCGGCGACCATCTGCAACAAGTACTGCGACACCCGCGACCCCGCCCTGTCCCCCGGCGATCGCAGCCCGGTGACGACCACCCTTCACGGTCGGTCGATCGTGCTGTACTTCGACGACGCCGACGCGATGGGCTGGGCGTCCATCGCCAACGGCAGCCCCGGCGACGAGGTGTGGCTCGACCGCTCCTTCGACGGCGGCCGCACCTGGAGCTCCGGCAGCAAGCTCGGCAGCACCACCGTTCCTGTGGGCCAGCGAGGCCGGCGCACGCTGATGTACAACGTGGACGACTGGAACAACCACGGCGTCGGCGCACTGCGCGCCTGCGGCAAAGCCGGCGATCGTGTCGAGATCGCCTGTACGTCGTGGGCCCGTACCACCTGGAACTCGGGCGACCGACGCACCGCGGCGGCCACCGGGCTGATGACCTTCTACAACTACTCGACCGGCCTGTTCGACACCACCGGCTGGTGGAACTCCGCCAATTCCCTGACCTCGGTCATCGACAACATCCGTGTGTCGGGGATGGGGAGTTACTCGTACACGATCTCCCGCACCTACGACCTGAACCTGAACGCGCAGGACGGGCAGTTCCGCAACGACTACATCGACGACACCGGATGGTGGGGGCTCGCCTGGGTCGCCGCCTACGACCTGACCGGCGACCGGCGCTACCTCGACACCGCCCGCACCGACGCCGACCACATGGCGGCGTACTGGGACGGCACCTGCGGCGGCGGAGTGTGGTGGAGCACGGCGAGAACCTACAAGAACGCCATCGCCAACTCCCTCTACATCCAACTCAACGCGGCCCTGCACAACCGGATCCCGGGCGACACCACGTATCGGGAGCGGGCCCGGGCCGGCTGGTCCTGGTTCCAGGGCACCGGAATGATCAACGGCTCGAATCTGGTCAACGACGGTATCGACCTGGGCACTTGCCGCAACAACGGCCAGCCGGTCTGGTCGTACAACCAAGGTGTCCTGCTCGGCGCCCTCACCGAGCTGCACCGGGCCACGGGTGACGGCGCGCTGCTCGACCGGGCACGGCAGATCGCCGATGCCGCGACCACGGCTTCCTCGCTGCACACCGCCGAGGGCATCCTGCGCGACCCGTGCGAGGGCGGCGACTGCGGCGCCGACGGGCCGTCCTTCAAGGGCGCGCACGTGCGCGGTCTGGGGAAGCTCAACGCCGCACTGCCGGACCGTCCCTACACGGCCTACCTGCAGCGCCAGGCGAGCCGTGCCCATTCGAGCGACCGCAACGCCCTCGATCAGTACGGACTGCGCTGGTCGGGCCCGCTCGACAAGGTGGACGCGGCACGGCAGCACAGCGCCGTCGACCTGCTCAACGCGGCGCCGTGACAGGAGAGTTCGCAACACCACACCGAGTGGCGGAGGAAGGGCGGGTACGTCGTCATGTCAGTACTGAGACATCGCGCTTGGATCGGCATCCTGGTCCTGGCGCTCGCTGTCGCCGGACTGGTCGCACTGCCCACGCCGGCCCACGCGGCGCCGGCGGTCTGCGCGCTGGCCTGCGACACGCTGGACCCCTCGAAGGCGCGTCAGGAGACGTTCCCCGTTCCGGACCGGAACATCAACGGTCGCGTCCTCCGACTGCACGTCTCCGACCCCGACAACATGGCGTGGGCCGGCATCGACAAGGGTGTGCGGGGTGACTCGGTCTGGCTCGACCGGTCCTGGGACCGCGGTGCCACCTGGGAGCCGCTGCTGGGCAGGGCCAGCATCCCCGACACATGGACCGGCACGCGGACGCTCATGTACAACATCTCCGACCCGGTCGGTCACCGGCGCGGCTGGATCCGGGCCTGCGGCGACGCCGGCGCGGTCAACTGCACCGACTGGGTGTACCCGCGAGTCTGCGACGGAACGTCCTGTGACGGCGCCGACCCCGCCACCGCGTCCGGCGACGACACCCCGGTCCCCTCGACCACCATCTTCGGCCGCGCCGTCAGCCTGCACGTCGACCAGCGCAACGGCATGGCCTGGGGCGTGATCGAGGGCGGCGGCGCGGGCGACGAGATCTGGCTCGACCGTTCCTGGGACGCCGGCGCGAGCCGGCCCGAGGGCTCCTCCCTCGGCCGCAGGAGTGTGGCGTCCGGGGCGTCCTCGACCCGGACCACGATGTTCGCCACCCGCGACCCGCGTGGCCTGCTGTACGGCGGGGCGGTCCGCGCCTGCGGCCGTGAGGCCTCCCATCAGGAGGGCAGCTGTACGGCCTGGGTGAGGCCCGCGCCGACCCGGGCCCGCGCGGCGGCGGACGCGCTGCTGGCGTCGTACCAGACCAACGAGGGCTGGTGGCGCAGCAGTTGGTGGAACTCGGCGGTCGCGCTCACGTCGGTCATCGATTTCGCCGAGCGGAGCGGGCGCCATGACTACGACTGGGTGATCGCTCGCACCTTCGAGCAGAACCGTGGCGTCTTCCCCGCGGGCGTGCGCAGTTCGGACGCCATCGAGGGCCACTTCATCAGCCGCGCCATCGATGACGCGGCCTGGTGGGCGGTGGCCTGGATCGCGGCGTACGACTACACCGGCGAGCGCCGGTATCTGGACGAGGCGGTCACCATCACCGACTACGTCCACCAGTTCTGGGATCCGGGCACGTGCGGTGGCGGTGTCTATTGGGACCGGGAGCGCACGTACAAGAACGCCGTGACCAACGGGCTGTACCTGTGGCTCACCACCTCGCTGCACCAGCGCCTGGCCGGGGACACAGTATGGGGCGGCCGGGCGGCCACGGCGGCGGACTGGTACCTCGCCAGCGGCATGATCAACTCGGCGGGATTGGTCAATGACGGCCTGACCAGGGGCTGCGCCAACAACGGCCAGACGGTGTGGAGTTACAACCAGGGTCTGGCCATCGGCGCCTTCACCCAACTGTGGCGATCCACCGGGAACGGCCGCTACCGGGACACGGCCACGCGCCTGGCCGACGCCGCGATCTCGTCGCCGGTACTCACCCGCGACGGCATCCTGACCGAGTCCTGCGACCTCGCGGCGAACTCCTGTGACGACAACCAGAAGCAGTTCAAGGGCATCTTCATGCGTCACCTGGCGGACCTGGCGGACGCCACCGGATCCGCCTCCTACCGGACGTACACCGAGAGGCAGGCCGATTCGATCTGGACCAAGAACCGTGACTCCCTGAACCGCCTCGGCCAGCGCTGGTCCGGCACCACTCCCAACCCGTCCGACTGGCGCACTCAGGCCAGTGCGTTGGAGGCATTGACGGCTGCGGAGCACCTTCAGTAATTACGGATGGCAAGGGCTTCGGCGACGAGTTTCCGAGGCAGTTTCGGCCCCGCACACGCGTAGTCGATCAGGAGGTTCCGGTAGGTGTTGTTCGCGAGTTGTGGCGCCAGGGTGATCAGGGCCCTCAGGTCGTCGGACGAGCCGGAGAGGCGGGTGCGGTAGGCGGCGCTCGCCGCGCGCAGGGAGACTTCGTCGGGTTCGTGTTCCAGGCCCTGTTCGACGAGGCTCGCAGCTGCGGCGAAGTCGCCCTGCTCCGCGCGTACGTCCGCCAGGTCCAGGTAGAGGGACCAGTTGGCGGGGTCCAGGAGCAAGGCGCGTTCGTAGGCCTCGGCAGCCTGATCCAGGTCGCCCATCACGCGCCAGGTGGCCGCCCGTGCGACCGCGGTCCACATGCCCCGCTCGACGCCGTCGGCGCGGTCGCACAGGGCGAAGGACAGTTCGTAGCGGCCGCAGGCCCGGGGCAGCCGGGCCATGGCAGCCAGCGACTCGGGTACGGGACTGCGTTCGGACACCACGTCGAGGGCATGGAACCAGGGCGCGAACCGGTCCCGCATCTCGTCGGTGTCCAGGTCGTGGCCGTAGTCCAACGTCCGCAGGCACGCCTCGGCCAGCGCCTCGGCGCTCACCTCGTCGAGAAAGCGCGCATGACCGAACCAGGGCGCGGCGCCCCAGGCCACGTCGGGCCGCACACCCGTGACGGAGCCGAGGGTCATCGCCGCGTTGTCCATGTCCCCTTCGAGGAACATGAAGTAGGCCTGCGCGAGCACAGCGCTCAAGGAACCTTCGGTTTCGAGGTCCCGCTTCAGTTCCGGGCCCTGGTCCTGCCGCAACTCGGCGAGGGCCGCATAGGGTTCCGGGGCCGACGGTGCCGCGGCTATCGCCCTCACCAGTAGCTCCACGGCGCCCACCGGGCTTCCGCCGCAGTGCGCCATCACCCGAGCGAGACTGATTCCCGCCGCCACTGACTGATTCGACATTGCCAGAGAATAACCGTGGCCGACGGAGGGTGCTCAGGCCCCCTTCCGGCAGCCTCAGAAAGGCTGCCGGAAGAGCTGGGAGTCATCGGTGACGTGCGGCGATGGGTTCAGCAGCCGCCGCAGTTGTAGTAGAGGACGTCCCAGTGGTTGCCCTCGTCGGCGTAGATGTTGCCCGAGCCCGAGCGCCACTGGGGAGCGCCGTCACCGCGCGGGCCGATATAGGTGAAGTTGTTCTTGATGTAGTTCCCGACACAGGTGTACTTGGCGAGGTCGAGCTTGTAGCCGTTCCAGTGCGAGTACGTGCCGGAGGCGTGTCCGGTCTCGGTGCCGCCCGTGATGTTCACGGCGCAGCCGCTGGCGCGCTTGAGCGTCTGTGCGCCTTGGGCGGTGGCCAGGTTGAGCTGATCGAAGGACGTACAGGTGGAGTTGTTCCGGTTGGAGCAGTTCCCGGACGACGACCAGGTGATACCGACCTGCTGGAACATGGAAGTCGCGGTGGCGTGACTGATCTTGGTGACGGCGAACGCTTCGCCGGCGGTGCCGACGACGACGGCGCCGGGGGCGACGACGAGGGCGAGAGCGGTCAGGACCGAGCGGAGCTTCAAGGTCTTGGTGACCTTCATCGGGGGACCTTCCTGCGGTGGGCCACGGTTCCTGTGGGGCGGCTGTGCAGGTGGTGCAGGAAGCATCGTGCCCGCGGTCTACGCGCGTTGGCCAGAGGACAAAGCGGAACGCGTCGCCCAGCCCTCCGTCCCCGGTGAGCACCTTGAGTGTCGGTGTCACGTACATGAACTCGACCTGTGAATGTCCGAGGGAGTGTGGATGACGACGAGCCTCTTGTAGCACCAGAAGTGCTCTGCTTTCCTCCATTAGGAAAGTTTCCTATCAATCACTCACATGAACGAGGTTCATATGAGGGCATCACTTCTGTCGCTACGGAAGGGTGCGGTGGCCACCGCGCTCGGGAGCGCCCTGCTGCTTCTCCTCGGCGTCGCCCCGACGGGATCGGCACACGCGACCACCACCGATCAGCGTGCCGCGGCGGCTGCCGGTCCCGTCTCCGTCAACGGCCAGCTCAAGGTCTGCGGCACCAAGTTGTGCAACAGCCGCGGGAACCCCATCCAGTTACGCGGCATGAGCACCCACGGCACCCAGTGGTACCCGCACTGTCTGACCGGCGGTTCGCTCGACGCACTGGCCGGCGACTGGAACGCCGACGTCCTGCGCGTCTCGACCTACGTGCAGGAGGGCGGCTACGAGACGAACCCCCAGCACTTCACCAACCTCGCGAACTCCCTGATCCAGCAGGCGACCGACCGCGGCATGTACGTGATCGTCGACTGGCACATGCTCACCCCGGGCGACCCCAACACCAACCTGAGCAAGGCCCGGCAGTTCTTCACCGACATCGCCAACCGGAACAAGGACAAGAACAACATCCTGTACGAGATCGCGAACGAGCCGAGCGGGGTGAGCTGGTCGCGGATCAAGAGCTACGCGGAGCAGATCATCCCGACCATCCGCAACATCGACTCCGACGCTCCGGTGCTCGTCGGGACGCGCGCGTGGTCCTCGTTCGGCGTGTCCGAGGGAGCCGACGAGTCGGAGGTGGTGAACAACCCGGTCAGGGCGTCCAACATCATGTACACCTTCCACTTCTACGCGTACTCGCACCGCGACGAGTACCTGGCGACCCTCTCCCGCGCCGCCGACAAGCTCCCGGTGTTCGTCACCGAGTTCGGCACCCAGAACTACGCCGGAGAGGGCAGCAACGACTTCGCCATGTCGCAGCGGTACCTGGACCTCATGGCGGCCAAGAAGATCAGCTGGACGAACTGGAACTTCTCCGACGACAACCGCTCCGGAGCCGTCTTCAAGACCGGGACCTGCGACAGGTCCGGCCCCTGGACCGGCACCTCGCCGCTGAAGCCCGCCGGCGTCTGGATCCGCGAGCGCGTCAGGTCGCAGGACAACTTCCCGACCGCGTGACCCCGACTCGAAGCGGTGCACGGCGAAGATGAACATGAACGACCAGGTGGCCTGTGTGTCTCACACAGGCCACCCACTCACACAGGCCACCCCTCGTCGTCACCCCTTGGCAGAGCTGGTGGGTGCCGCCTCCGGCAGGCCTTCCGCCGCGGACGACGTGATCACTTCGGAGCTCTCGGAACCCCGGCCGCCCCGGTCCATCAGGCCGCCCGTGAAGGCCAGGCCGAGGCCGGCCACGGCGAGCGCGGCGCCGACGAGGTTCGGAGAAGCCCAGCCCCAGCCCGCGGAGATGGCCAGTCCGCCGAGCCAGGCACCGCCCGCGTTGGCCAGGTTGAAGGCGGAATGGTTGGAGGCCGCGGCCATCGTCGGAGCGTTCTTGGCCTTCGCCATCAGCAGCATCTGTACGGGCGTGGTGATCAGGGCACCCATCGCGCCGATGAAGGTGATCGTGACCAGGGCCGGAACGGTGCTGTGGACGGTGAAGTAGAACGCCACCAGCCCGGCCGCGAGCAGGGCGAGTCCCGCGTAGAGCGTCGGTCGCAGGGCGCGGTCGGTGAGGGGGCCGGCGATCAGCGTGCCGGCCGTCATGCCGACGCCGTACAGCGCGAGGACCAGGGTGGTCGAGGTGTCGGAGATGCCCGTCAGGTGGGTCAACATCGGCACGAGGTAGCTGTACACGGCGAAGAAGCCGCCGAAGCCGACCACTGCCGTGGCCAGGCCGATCACGACCTGCCGGTTGGCCATGGCCCGCACCTCGTGCCGTATGCCGGCCTGCTGACCGCGCGGCTGGTGGGGAACGAACGCGGCCAGGGCGGCCAGCGCGACGACGCCGATGACGGCGACGGCTGCGTAGGCGGACCGCCAGCCCAGCTGCTGGCCGAGCGCGGTGCCGGCCGGGACGCCGATGATGTTCGCGACGGTCAGGCCGAGGAACATCTTCGACACGGCGCGTGCGGCCCGATCGGGGGCGACCAGCCGGGAGGCGACGACGGCGCCGACGCCGAAGAGCGCGCCGTGCGGCAGCCCCGCCAGGAATCGCGCCGCGAACAGCAGGCCGAAGTTCGGGGCGAGCGCGGATGCGATGTTGCCGATCACGAACAGTCCCGACAGCAGCAACAGCAGCCGCTTGTGCGGTACGCGGGCGCAGATGCCGGTCAGTACGGGGGCGCCGACGACGACACCGAGCGCGTAGGCCGACACGAGGTTGCCGGCGTGGGGTACCGACACCCCGATCCCGTCGGCGATCTGGGGCAGCAGCCCCATCGTGGCGAACTCGGTCGTGCCGATGCCGAAGGCGACGACAGCCAGGGCCAACAGAGCCAGAGGCATGGAGCGGTAGAACCTTTCGAAGACAGCGGTCCAGGGACGAGGGAGCAGAGAAGGCCGAGGTCGTGGGGACTCCCACCTCGGCCGGCCGCGTCGAGCACCGTTGCCCAGCGCGCCCCCACACAGGGCGAGCCCATGAACAGTGCAGCAGTCGTGGGAAACCGCGCATTCCAAGATCGGGCCGCCTCTTGACGTGATCTACGTCATGCCCGATTCCGTGATGCCCCACGGGTATCACAGGCACCGGAAGAGGTCTTGGACGGGGCGTCGTCGTCGGACGGAGGCTGTGAGGGCAAGGCAAGCCACCGACACGCAGGAGACACGATCATGAGGGTTTTCCTCACCGGCGGATCCGGTTACATCGGCGGGGCGACGATCGGCGCACTGCTCCGGCACGGACACACCGTGGAGGCGCTGGCGCGCAACGACCGTGCCGCCGAGACGGTCAGGGCCCTCGGAGCGGCTCCGGTGCCGGGCGGCCTGGGGGATCTCGGCGTCCTGAACGCCGCGGCGGCGCGTGCGGAGGCGGTCGTACACCTGGCGCAGGCAGAGTCCGGCGACGAGGACCTGGCGGCCGCCACCGCCATGCAGGACGGCATCGGCTCCGGCCCCTATGTGCACACGGGCGGCACCTGGGTCTACGGCGACACCCAGGGCGTGGCCGACGAGACCGCCCCCTGGAACCCGCCCTCCCTCGTCGCCTGGCGCGAGCCCGTCGAGGAAGCCGTACTCCGACGGGCGCGGCAGGGCGGCCGGCCCGTCCTGATGCAGCCCGGTCTGCTGTACGGCGGCGAGAACCGCCTGATCGACCTCTTCTACACGAGCCCCGGCAAGGATGCGGGCGCCATCCCGTACATCGGCACCGGCGAGAACCACTGGCCCCTCGTGCACATCGACGACATCGCCGAGCTGTACGTGGCAGCGCTGAAGGCCGCGCCGGGTGCGGTGTACGTCGGGGTGGGCGGCGTGAACCCGACCGCCAAGGACTGCGCGCTGGCCCTCAGCCGGTCCGCGGGCATCGACGGCAAGGTCGTCTCGATCAGCCTGGAGCAGGCTCGTGAGCGGATGGGCCCGATCGCCGACGCGTTCGCCCTGGACCAGCAGTTCACCCCTGCCCGCGCGCGGGCCGAACTGGGCTGGGTTCCCACCCGCACCGACCCACTGGCCGTACTCGGCCGCCGCTGAGCAGGTCCGTCCGTGCACGGCCGGCTGCGGACCTACGGGGCTCTGACATACCTGAGCAGTAGATTTGTGGTCGCCTTCCAATACGGCCGGCCACGACGAGTGCCGTGGCGACAGAGTTAGCGGTGACCCCAGGTGGATCTTGATCTGCGGAAGCTCCGGTACTTCGTGGCAGTGGCGGAGGAGCTGCACTTCGGACGGGCGGCCGAGCGACTGCACATCGCCCAGCCGGTGCTGTCCCGGCAGATCCGCAGCCTGGAGGACGAGCTCGGTGCGGAAGTGTTCGACCGCGGCCGCCGCGGCACCCTGCTCACCCCAGCCGGAAAACAGCTGCTGGAGGACGCCCTCCCGCTGCTCGCCTCGGCCCAGGCTCTGGTCAGGCGGGTGAAGTCCTCGGCTCAGGGCACGCAGTCGCTGACCATCGGCTTCATGCCCGGCATCACCGTCACCCCGGCCATGATCGCTTTCACCGGGCTCCATCCCGACGTCAATGTCCGCCTGCTGCGCATCACTTGGGAGGACCAGGTGGCCGTGCTGCTGGACGGCAGGGCCGACGTCGGGATCGTGCGGCTGCCCATCGACCGGCAGGGTCTGGAGGTGCGTCCTCTCTTCCAGGAACCCCGGGTCGTCATGGTCCCCGTCGGGCATCGCTTGGCCGACCGGCGATCGGTGACCGTCAAGGACCTGGCCGCCGAGCATCTGCTCCAGGATCCGGACGCCGTTCCTGAGTGGCGTGACGTTGCGCTGGAGTTGCAGAGCGGGGAACGCCCCGAGGTACCGGTGATTCACCAGGTGGAGGAGAAGCTGGAACTGGTGGCCGCCGGAGCCGGCATCTGTGTGCTCCCGCTGTCCACCGCCAACTTCTACACCCGGCCGGACGTGCTCCCGCTGCCCGTGGACGACCTCGGCCCCAACGAAGTGGCCCTGGCATGGGTGGCGGCTCGCCGGTCCCCGCTCATCCGGGACTTCGCCGAGGCGGCAGCGGACACCCTTGGCCCAGGCCCACACACATCGGACACCTTGGCCCAGGCCCACCCCGGGGAGCGGAGACCATCGGCCGACTAGGTGATGCATCAATCCGAATTGATGTAACGTCGACATATGGCCTCCCATCCCCGGGACGTGACCGTCGCGCCACCCGAGTTCCTGCGGCTGGCAGCGCATCCGCTGCGCTGGCGGCTGCTGACAGAGCTCGCGGACGGCGACCATCGGGTCCGTGAGCTTGTCGAACGCGTCGGGGAGCCGCAGAACCTGGTGTCGTACCACCTACGGCTGCTCCGCGACGGCGGACTGGTCACAGCCCGCCGCAGCAGCTTCGACGGCCGCGACAGCTACTACCGTCTCGACCTGGAGCGATGCGCTCACGGGCTGGCGGCAAGCGGTGCGGCCCTGCACCCGGCGTTGCGCCCGGAGCCACCCGCACTCCCCCGCCGTCAGGCCGCCCAGACGCCAGCCCACCGCCCGGCGGTGCTCTTCGTGTGCACCGGGAACAGCGCCCGCTCGCCGATCGCCGAAGCCCTGCTGCGCCACCACACCGCCGGCCGCGTGACGACGGCCAGCGCCGGCACCAGACCCAAACCGCACCTGCATCCGCATGCGGTCCGCGTGCTGCGCGAGTCGTTCGGCATCGACCTCTCCGGCAGTCGCACCCGGCACGTGGACGACCTGGCCGACCGCCGCTTCGACCACGTGATCACCCTGTGCGACAAGGCTCGCGAGGTCTGCCCGGAGTTCGGCGCGCGGCGGGTCCACTGGAGCATGGCCGACCCCGGCGCGCCGGACGGCCCGGGCCAGGTCGGCTATGCGGCCTTCGAACACGCCGCAGCCGACATAGACATCCGGATCAGGTACTTGATGCTGGTCCTGAACATCCCCGAGACCGTTACGAGGTCCGAGCCATGACTTCCCACGACGAATACGTGAGCGTCCGCTACCTCGTCGACGACGTGCAGGCCGCCGCCGACTTCTACACCACCCACCTCGGGTTCACCCTGAACTCCAGCGCCGCCCCGGCCTTCGCCGACGTGACCCGAGGCCGACTGCGGCTGCTTCTGTCGGGCCCGGCGAGTTCGGGTGCCCGGGCCACGCCGAAGGAGGCAGCCGTCGCGGGCGGCAACCGCATCCACCTCACCTACGACGACCTCGACGCCGAGATCGACCGGCTCGGGGGTGCGGGGTTGACCTTCCGCAGTGAGGTCGTCGCCGGTCCGGGCGGCCGTCAGATTCTGCTGGCCGACCCGGCAGGCAACCTCATCGAGCTGTTCCAGCCGGCCCACCGGCCCTGATCGGACGCCCGCTTCCCCACCGTCGCCGCCGTGAAGTCGGCGGAGGTCAGGAGCTGTTCGGGACGACAAGGCCCGACTCGACAGGATGGTGGGGGCCGTCATCGCCATCCCCCGGGCCTGACTGCCGCAACCCTCGGCCGACGCGCCCTCACCCGCTCCCGACAGGCCGAGCGGACCGCCGACCGCCTCGAACGCGAGCTCGGGTCCACCTGACGGGCTTAGGTCAGCGACTCCAGGAGTACGCGCCGTGAGCTATGGACCCGCCCCGCACGCCCTGCCATGATCACGGTGGCGTCCGGCGTGGGACCGGGACGCGTGGGAGTGACCGTGAATCCGTACATCGCCATCCCCCTCGCCCTGTTGATGCTTCTCATCGCCGCCTCCGGTGTCGCGGCGGTCACCCACGCCTGGATGCTCCCCTGGAACCGGCGCCATGTCCGCTCCCCGCGTGTCCACGGCTGGGGTCAGCTGGTACTTGCCTTCGCGCTGGGCTGGCAGCTGGTCTGCGGAATGCTCATCGGCGACTCCGGCGCCCGCGCAACGGGCACGCTGATCGGCAGTGGTCTTCTCCTGGCCGGGCTCGTCGTCATGATGGTGGGTCAGCTCGCGGGTCGTGATCGCAAGAGTGGCGGCACACCCTAGGTACTTCTCCTACTGGTGCCGCCGCCAGTCGCGGCCGCCGTCGCGAGAGATCCACAGCCCTTCGCCCTTCACCAGGCCGTACGTCGCCGTGGTCGCGTCCGCCATGCCGTAGAGCGTCGTGCCGTGAACGGTGAGGGACGTGAATGTCGTCGGCGTTTTCAGTTCGTGGAAGGCGGTGTTGGTGTGGTCGTCGGCGAGCCAGTAGCGGCCGCCTTCCTCACCCACGAGCAGTCGACCATCGCTCAGGAGCTCCAGGACCAGCGACTCCGGGCCGCGCTTCAGGTTTTTCCAGGCGATGCCGCCCGCGAGGACCGTACGCCAGTGCTCGCCGCCGTCGGTCGTCACCAGCAGGCCGCTCACACTCTCGCTCCGGATGAGCGGCAGGGCCACGGTGCCGCCGCGCGCGACGATGGCTCCACCGCCCACATACGGCTTCGGGACCGTCGTAGAACCCAAGGTGCGCCCGTCGCGCTGCCATACGACGCGGTCGGGGTCCTCGGTCAAGGACTGGTCCAGGGTCCAGACCGTGCCGCCCTCGTCGACAGCGACGCGGACCGCGCCTTCCGGCAGTCCGGCCGGGGGCGCCGCCGTGCGCGTGGCCGGGCGGTAGACAAGGGTCGGCTCCAGTTCGGCGAGAAGGACGTCGCCGGGTCGGGTGCGCACTGGCGTCCCGCTGATGACGACCTTCTGCCGCTTGCCGCGTACGTCGAGGGCGTAGGCCGCCCCGGCTCCCCCTTCCGTCGGCACCCTCACGAAGCCGCCGGCCACCCCCTTGAACTCGGCCGGTGCCGCCTCCGCGTCCGTGTGTTCCGCCTGCTGGGCGACCGTGGCCCCGTCCGGGCCGATGATGCGCCAGGCGGTCGCAGCCGGGCCTTCGTCGTCCTCGACGTTGCGGGCGTCGTACGTCAGCAGTAGCGAACCGTCGTCCGCGCGCGCCACGTCGGTGGGCGCTCCTGCCATTTCGATGACGTCGGCGGGGCGCGGGTGCGGGTCCTCGATGACGCGCTTGTACTTCGCCTCACGCCCGCCCGAGTCCACGCTCTCGGCGCCACCCTGACTGCACGCGGTGAGCGCCAGCGCCGCACAGGCCGCGGCCAAGACTGTCCGCCGCCTGTGCTTCTTCTGCCGTCGCATCATGGCCGTATCGTCACATGCCGCTGAGGCGGCCTCGGCACGAACGGCTCGTGGTCCTGGTCGGGTCAGGGGCGCACGTCGACGTAGTCGCCGGTGGCCTTGGCCGGGCCGGTGGTGGTCGTGCCCGCGAAGTTCCAGCGCCAGTAGCCGTCCTTGACCGCCTTGACCGTGGTGCGCAGGGTGCCGGTGCTGCTGGTCTTCACCGTGACCACGGTGGTGTAGGTGCTGCTGTCCTTCGGGCGGAACTGGAGGTTCACGGTCTGGCCCGCGTATCCCGCGTACCGGTAGGTGTCCCAGTTGGCCCGCACGAGTTTGCCGGTGACAGTGATGCGGGCGCCCTTGGTCACCGGCTCCGGTGACGCGTTGACCGTGAGCTGCGCGGCACGCTTGAGGCGGAAGGACCCGACGCCCGGGGCGAAGACGGAGTCTCCGTCGCTGGTGTCGGCGAGGGCGTCGACCGACCATGTGCCCGCGTTGGCGTTGGTCAGGTCCACCGGATCGTCGCTGCCCGGGGCGGGGTGGGCGTTGACGGTGAACACCGTCGTGCAGGCCGTCGCGCTCTCGCAGAACGCGTCGGTGGTGTAAAAGCCGCCGTGCGGTCCTTTGAGGTCCACGTCGACGAAGGACAGCCCGGGGTCGGCCGATCCGTTGACCGTGACCGGGAAGACCACGTTGTGCGTGGTACCCACGATGACGTCGTGCCCGGAGTTGACGGTGGCACCGCTGACGACCGGCTCCGTGGCGGCATCGGCCGGGGCGCCCACCCCTGTCAGCAGGACGACGGCGGCCCCCAGCACGACACCGCGGCTTGTCGCGCGTACGCCCGGCTTGCCGTGCGGGGCAGGCGCGGCGATGTCGTGCCCGCTGCCCGGTCTGTCGCCAAGGGGTGTGGCGTAGCGGCTCATGAACCCTCCCAGGAGTGACGGGCTCCGCTGCCAACCACCGGACGAGGCACGGCAGTTGGCAGAGAGCTCCAGCGACGGAAACGCGTCACCCCCTACGACTGCCGAACCCGCCCGATCGTTGCCCCGAATGTGAGGGGCACCTTGTGCGAACTGGAGGGGAGGTAGGCAGTCGTGGCTCGGAGGGCCCCTGTCCCTGCTAGGCGTAGGTCTCGAACTCGGCCACCTTCGGGGTGCCGGTCGCGCCGGTGATCTCGAAGGTGATCTTCTTCAGCGAGGTCTGCGGGAAGGTGACGACGCCCGCACCACTGCCGGTCGTGAGCACGGCGCCCGTGTCCGCGTTCAGCAGCCGCCAGGAGCCGATGGCTCCCGTGGAGCCGGCGGCTTCCCGGATGGCCACGCTCGACACCGCCGTCGCCGAACCCCACTTGATGGAGACCGACCCGGTCGAGCCGGACGGTGACCAGTACGTGCTCATGTCGCCGTCACGGACACTGCCGTAGCTGGTGCCGTCGGCCTTGCTGGAGCCGTCGGAGCCGGCCCCGATGCTGAGGTTCGTGCCGCTGGGCTGTGTCGGGTCGGGCGTGGGAGTGGTGGGCGGGGTCGTCGGGGTGGGCGTCGGCGTCTGGGCCGAGCAGTTGCCGTCGGACACCTTGAGGCCGGTGCCCGCGCCCGCCGTGCGGCTCACGACGTCGGGGACGCACGCTGCGGCGTCGAGCGAGTAGGAGTACGGGATGCTCACCGTGGTGTTGGACTGCGGGTTGGGACCGGCGGGGTAGTTCTCGGTGCCGGGGCTGGACCAGGTGACGTTGTCGAAGACGTTGCCGCTGACCTGCCAGTAGCCGCGCTGGTCCGTGTAGAAGGTGCCGAGGACATCCTTGGAGTCCTCGAAGTAGTTGTTGTCCACCTTCGCCTTTGCGCCGGCCCGCGAGTTGATGCCGGACTCGTTCAGGCTCACGTAGTGGTTGTTGTAGGCGTGGGCGGTCCCGCCGCGCAGGAGTGGGGCGCGGGAGTCGATGTTCTCGTAGCGGTTGTGGTGGAAGGTGACGTAGCCGTTGGACAGGTCGCTCTCGCTGGAGCCGATCAGGCCACCGCGGCCGGAGTTGCGGAGGATGCTGTACGACAGCGTCACGTACTGCGTGTTGTCCTTCATGTCGAACAGGCCGTCGTAGCCCTCCGACTCGCCGCCCGACGCCAGCAGGGTGGCGTGGTCGACCCAGACGTTGCGGACGTCGCTCTCCATGCCGATCGCGTCGCCGCCGTTGGACGTGGGCGAGCCCGACTTCTTCACGTTCCGGACGGTCACGTTCTGGATGATGATGTTGCTCGACTCGCGTATGTGGATGCCGAGTTGGTCGAAGACGGCACCACTGCCGACGCCGACGAGGGTGACGTTGCTGATCTGCTTCAGCTCGATGACACCTGCGGCCGTGTTGCAGCTGTCCCCCGACACCTTGGTGGTGTTGCCGTGGTTGATGGTGCCCTCGACCTCGATGGTGATCGGCGTGTTGCTGGCGGCCCGGCTGCAGAGGGCCGCGTGGATCTGCGTACCCGTGGTCGCGCGGACCGTCTGTCCGCCGGCACCGCCCGTGGTCCCGCCGTTCTGGGTCGCGTAGCCGGTGGCGCTGCCGGTCGCGGCCGAGGCCTCCGACATCGACAGGGTCACGCCGACCGCAGCCGCCAGGGCCATCGCGGCCGAAGCCGCGGAGATTCGCAGTGCGACAGGTCTTCTCATCTCGTCTCCTGGGTTCACCGAGGTACACCGTGGATGTGGTGACGCGTGGGTGTGCGACAGCCCCGGGCTCATGACATGCGGGGCTGGTGGCGCATGACGCTGGAGAAAGCGCTTTCTGGGTGGAGACCATAGGACCCGTTCGGTCAGCCGACAAGACTGTCGACCGGACTTGGTTCACATTCTCGAATGAACGGAGGGGAGTTGGCGCTCCGAGTGAGCTTGACCAGGCGCATGAAGCCCTGCTGGCAGACCGAAGTCAGATAGATGGCCTGGTTTGTGAATCTCCATCATGTACCTGAACATGAACGGGCCTTCGCCACCTCCCCTCCGGCATTCCTCGTGCACGGCTATGGGAAGTTTTGGGGTGCATCGTTACCCTCCGCCCATGATTCCCACGGTGGTTTGGGGCACAGGCAACGTCGGGCGTGCGGCGATCCGGGCTGTCGCGGCGCATCCGATGCTCAGCCTTGTGGCCGTGCTGGTGTCGAGTCCGGCCAAGGTCGGCAGGGACGCGGGTGAACTCAGCGATCTCGGGCGGCGCCTCGGAGTGGCGGCGACGGACGACGTCGAGGCGGTTCTGTCGGCCGGCCCCCGGGCGGTCGTGTACGCGGCATCCGGTGACGTACGCCCGGACGGCGCGATCGAGGACATCGGCCGCGCGCTCCGCGCCGGTGCGGTGGTCGTCACGCCGTCCGTCTACGGCATGTACGACTGCACGAACGCCCCCGACGAGATCCGCGACGTGCTGGCCGAGGCCGCGCGGGCCGGGGGCGGTTCGCTGTTCGTGTCGGGAGTGGACCCCGGCTGGGCCAACGACGTGCTGCCGCTGCTGGTCAGCGGGCTGGGGTCCGAGATCGACGCCGTCCGGTGCCAGGAGATCTTCGACTACTCGACGTACGACCAGGAGGAAGCCGTTCGCGACCTGATCGGCATGGGACACCCCCTGGACTATCAGCCGTTGATGCTGGCCGAGGGCATTCCGACGATGATCTGGGGCGGACAGCTGCGGATGATGGCACGGGCCCTCGGCGTCGAACTGGACGGCATCGAGGAGACGTTGGAACGCCGCCCCCTCGAAACCTCCGTCGTCACCGGCACGATGGGCGAGTTCGCGGCCGGCACCCAGGGAGCGGTACGGCTCGAGGTGCAGGGCGTGGTGGCGGGCGAGCCCCGCATCATCGTCGAGCACATCACCCGCATCCACGCGACCTGCGCCACGGACTGGCCGGCGCCGCCGGACGGCGGAGCGGGTGCGCACCGCGTGATCATCGAAGGGCGCCCCCGCATCGAGGTCTCGGTCGAGGCCACGGACGAGGGTGAGAACAGGGCTGCCGGCGGCAACGCGACGGCGGCCGGCCGTCTGGTGAACGCCATCGACTGGCTCGTCGAGGCCGGACCGGGTCTCTACGACGCACTCGACGTCCCGCTGCGCCCCGCGGTGGGCAGACTGGGAAAGAAGTGATCATGCAGATCGACATCCCATCGGGCGCCGAGCCCATCCCGTACGTCTGGGGCGACCTGGTGCCCGAGATCGGCCAGGCGGCCAGCACCTTCTCCCTGTCCGTGTATCAGTACACGACCCTCGGACTGCGCGAGTTCGAGGCGGCCCGGCTGCGCATCGCGCAGATCAACGGATGCCTGTTCTGTCTGGACTGGCGCACCGAACGTGACGGGGAGAAGGTCGAGGACGGGTTCCTGGACGCGGTCACCGAGTGGCGTACGACGGACGCCTTCGACGTGCGGACCCGGCTCGCCGCCGAGTACGCGGAGCGCTACGCGGTCGACCATCACAACCTGGACGAGGAGTTCTGGGCACGGATGAAGGCCCACTACAGCCAGGCGGAGATCGTGGAGTTGAGCATGAGCATCGGCTCATGGCTCGCGTTCGGCCGGCTCAACCATGTACTGGGGCTCGACAGCGTGTGTGTGCTGCCGTCGCCGCAGGGTTCCTGATGAGGCGCGCCTAGAGCTGCGGGCCGGGGCGCATCGGCCACGGCCCACAGTTGTCCGCACGTCCCGTCGACGGGACGTGTCGGCGGTCAGAAGTCCTCGGCGATGACCTTCTCGATGTTGCGCTCGGCGAGCGCGGTGATCGTGACGAAGGGGTTGACGCTGACGTTGCCGGGAATGAGCGCGCCGTCCGTCACGTATAGGCCCGGATGGCCGTGCAGGCGACCGTAGTTGTCAGTGGCCTTGTCGAGGACGGCTCCACCGAGCGGGTGGTACGTGAGGTGGTCGCCCCAGATCTTGTAGGTGCCGAACAGGTCGGTTCGGTAGATGGTTCCCTCGGTGGCGTTGATCTTGTCGAAGATGGACTTCGCCATGGTGATCGATGGCTGTTTCCACGCGGTCTGCCAGTCCAGGTCCACCTTCCCCGTCGCCGCGTTCCAGGTGAACCGGCCGCGGTGCGGATTCTTGGTGATGGACAGGTAGAACGACGCCCAGGTCTCGATTCCGGTGGGCAGTGGCGCCACTTCGGCGAACGCGCCGCCGGCTGCCCAGTTGTCGATGCCCGCCGTCGGGATGGACGACTGGAGGGCTCCGGTCGGGTCCCAGAGGTGGTTGGCGCGGCCGCACATGACGTTGCCGTTCTCGCCCCAGCCGTTGCCGACCTCGTTGTTGAGGCCGGGCAGCGCGCCCGTCCCCTTGAGGCGGACGAGGAGCTTGCTGGTGCCGACGCTGCCCGCGGCGAAGAACACCCGTTGCGCCCGTACGGTCTTGGTGGTGGTGACGGCTCCGCTCGTGTCGAGCTGCTCGATGGTGACGGTGTAGCCGCCGCCGGCCGGGGTCACCGAGGTGACCCGGTGCAGGGGTGAGATGGTGACCCGGCCGGTGGCGCGGGCCTGCGCGAGGTAGGTCTTCGGCAGGGACTTCTTGCCGTGGTTGTTGCCGTAGAGGATCTCGCCGGCCAGGGCCGACTTGGTCACCGCTCCCGCCGCCTCCTGCTTCATGTAGTCCCAGTCGTAGACGTTGGGGACGAACATGAAGCGGAAGTTGGAGCGTTGGGCGTGCTTGCGGCCGACGCGTGCGTACTTGTAGGCCTCCGTCGTCTCGAACCAGGCCGGGTCGATGGTGGCGACGCCGAGGGTGCTGTTCGCTCGCGGGTAGTAGACGTCGTACATCTCGTCGGCGTCGACCGACGGGAGCACTCCGGGGAAGCGGCTCCGTTCGGGGGTGACCGCCATACCGCCGTTGACGAGGGAGCCGCCGCCGACTCCCCGTCCCTGGTACACCACGATGCCGCCCATTTCCTCGGCGTCCAGGATGCCCGTGTAGCGGGGCACGTCTCGGTCGAGCGGGAAGCCGAGGAAGTTGCTCAGGGGCTGCTTGGTCCGGGTGCGCAGCCAGAAGGACCGGTAGTCGGGGCTGGTGGTGTTGGCGAAGATCTTGCCGTCCGTTCCCGGGGTGTCCCAGGCCATGCCCATCTCCACCATGTGGACGTCGACACCTGCCTGGGCGAGCCGAAGGGCGGTGACGGAGCCTCCGTAGCCGGTGCCTATGACGAGTGCGGTGACCTGTGCACCGGGTTCGATCACGTCCGCCTGCGGAAGTGCGGCGGCGTTCGGAAGGTCGATTGCGCCGAGAGCCGCGGCGCCTAGAATAGAACCTGTTCTACCAATGAAGCGACGACGAGAAAGGCCTCTTCCTTCCTGCGTGCTGGGTGGTCTTGACTCCACGTAGATCTCCTTCCATTCACACAATGGAAACGAGTTCTACTCACAAGCGTGAAATAAGTCACGAGAAACCTGCGGGTAACTTCAGTACCGTCGCCGGATTTCCCGCAACAGAAATGCTCCGGTATCTCACGCGCCTCTTCGGCATCAATTCGAGCTCGGGAATCATGCGGGCGCCGAACTGCGGCGCGTCCTGATCACGGAAAATCCCAACTGACGCACGAGCGGGGCTTGTTGAGGCATAGGTTGGGTGGTGAATGATCCACGTCTCGACCGAAGGACGGATGCGACCCATGAGTGACCCTGCGGCAGCTCCGGAGCCGACGAATCCGAGGATCGACGCGTCGATTCCGCACTCCGCCCGCATCTGGAACTACTGGCTCGGCGGCAAGGACAACTACCGTGTCGACGAAGAGGCCGGCGACGCGTACACCGCGGTCTTCCCCGGCATCGTGACCATCGCCCGCTCCAGCCGTGCCTTCCTGCGCCGGAACATCACGTACCTCGTCTCCGAGGCGGGCATCCGGCAGTTCCTGGACATCGGGACCGGCCTTCCGACGGCCCAGAACACCCACGAGGTCGCCCAGCGGCTCGCGCCCGAGGCCCGGATCGTCTACGTCGACAACGACCCGATGGTCCTCGCCCACGCCCGCGCCCTGCTCTACTCCACCCGGGAGGGTGCGACCGCCTACGTCGACGCCGACGTCAAGGACCCCGACCGCATCCTGGCGGCCGCCGCGGACACACTGGACTTCGGCCGGCCGACCGCGCTCATCCTCAGCAACATCCTGGGGCACATCGGGGACCACGGTCAGGCCCGATCCATCGTCACCCGGCTGATGGACGCTCTGCCCGCGGGCAGCTACCTCTCCATCAACGACGGGTCACTCGGCATCGACCCGGTCTTCGAGGAGGCGCAGGACGCCTACAACAGCAGCGGCGCCGTCCCGTACAACCTGCGGACCGTCGACGAGATCACCGCGTTCTTCGACGGCCTGGACCTCGTCGATCCCGGCGTCGTCTCCGTGACGCAGTGGCGTCCGGAGCCCGGCCCGTCCGCCCCGGAGGTCGTCGCCGAGCACGGCGGACTCGCCCGTAAGGGGTAGCGGCGGACGGGGCCGGACGACTCGGCCTCCTGCTCAGTTGTCCGGTACGGGCAACACCGCGAGCGGCACGTGGTGTTGGCCCGAGTGGATGTCGCGGTCGAACAGCGAGGCCTGGCTGACGGGGCGCGGGAAGGAGATCTTGACGACGTTCAGCGAGGGGATCCGGAATATCTGGATGCCCTCCTCGTCGACGTCGTAGAGCCGGGCGACGGTCCGCTCGTTGAGGAAGGACTCGTCCGCGGCGATGCGGTAGCCGTCCGCGTCACGCATGAACAACTCCATCGTGACCCAGAAAGGGCCGGCGTTCTTGGACCGGATCTCGTGTGCGAGGTCCGCGAGGATGGTGGGGGTCGTCTCAGTCACGTCGCGTGGCCTCCTCGAATTCGATGCGGAACATGTCGGTGGGGGTACGGCTGTCGACGACGTGATGCAGCACGAACTCGTACGCGGGACCGCGCTCGGTCTCGGCCGGCGAAGTGGCGAAGGCGAGGCTCGGCAGGTAGTTCATGTCGGGCGTCGGCAGGTGGAGCATCAGCGGATTGGCGATCTTCGCGACTGCGGTCGCGGTGGCCTGGTCCGGCGCGTTGACCAGAAGCATCACGCCGACCTCGCGGGGCGCGCCCTTTGCCGGGTCGAGGTCCCCGAGTACGGCGTTGTAGCCGTAGAGGCGGACGTCGAAGGCGTACTGGTCGTCGGTCAGGCCGATCGTCTGCTCCACCCGCTGCTTGATCATCGTGCGCAGGAGAGCGGCCCAGTCGTCGATGGCGGAGAGGATGTGCGGGTCCCGGATCCCGGTGAAGGACATCGTCTCGTAGCCGGTGATGCGGGCGCCTTCGAGCTTGATGGTGTGCTGGTCGGCGACATGGAACCGGGAGCCTTCGACCCGCACGGTGGTCTCGTCGACCGCGGTGTACGTGGCGTCGCCTACGTCCAGAGTGCCGTCGGGCTCGCGCATCCGGAACGGGTTCGCGGTCTCGTAGAGCATGTGCGCGGCGACGAGGTTCGGTGTGCAGGCGGCGGTCGTGGCCAGCGGTTCGATGGAGAAGCCGTTGGCGTCGATGGTGGCGAGTACGCCGCCGGCCCGTGGGTCGGTGGTGCACTGTCCGCCGCATTCGATGATCTTGGCGGCGTGCCATGACGGACCGGCCGGCATCCCCTTCATGAGGGGGACGGCGGCGGCGATGGCGGTGTCGGTGGCACGGCCGGCAAGTACGACCTGGGCGCCGGCCTCGATCGCGGCGACGATGGGCTCGTGTCCCATGACGCCCACGATGTGCGTGCAGCTTTCGAGTGTCTCCGGACGCAGCTCCTCCGCGGGAGGCAGCGCGTGGATCCGACCGGCGTCGAGGCATTCCTTCAGGTCGGCGGAGTCCTGCTCGCTGTAGATCCGTGCGACTCGGAGGTTCAGTCCCTCCTCCGCTTGGACGTCGGCCACGATGCCCGCGACCCAGTCGACGCCGTTGTCGGTGCCGCTGGTGCCGCAGGAACCCACGATCAGCGGGATGTCGGCACGCGCGGCTGCCTTCAGCAGCATGCGCAGGTCACGGGCGACGGCGGCGCGAGTGGTCTTGGGCTGGGAGGCGCCGAGATAGTAGGGGCCGGAGTCGGTGCTGCCGCCGTCGACGGAGATCACGTCGGCGCCGAGGCGCAGGCCGCGCTCGATCGTGGCCTCGGGGAAGCCGGCTCCGAGCATGCCGGTCGGCGCCATGACCGTGACGAAGTCAACCGGTTCCTTGTCCATGTTCCTCTTTCCTTGTCAGTGGGTCTTCAGCAGGTGGGCGTTGACCGCGAAGCGTGGCTGCCCCGCCAGTGCGGCGATCACCTCGGCCGCGCCGTCGAGGCCCGTGGCCGTCCGGGCTTCGGCGGTCTGTCCCGCGAGGTGGGAGTAGACGACGATTCCCTCGACTCCCCGTAGGGGACTGTCCGTTGCGAGCGGCTCCTCACTCACGACATCGAGTGCCGCCCCGGCGATCCGGCCCGTGCGTACGGCGTCCGCGAGTGCCTGCTCGTCCACGACGGCTCCGCGCGCGGTGTTGATGAGCACCGAGGTCGGCTTCATCAGGCGGAAGGCGGACGCGTCGAGGAGGCCTCGGGTGCGCTCGGTCAACGCGGTGTGCACGGAGAGGTAGTCGGACTCCGCCAGCAGTTCGGGCAGTTCGACGAAGCGCACGTGCGGATCGGCGCGCTCCTTCTCCGGCACGCCCGTGGTGCAGAGCACCCGCATCCCGAACGCCCGCGCCAGCGGTACGACAGCGCGGGCCGCCGCGCCGTACCCGAGCAGGCCGAGGGTCGAGCCGCGCAGTTCGTGGCCGTCCTCCCTGGGCCAGTTGCCGGCGGCGACGCCCGTCGCGCTCTGTACGAGTCGACGGGCGGCGGCGAGCAGCAGGCCGAGGGTGTACTCGGCCACGGCATTGGCGTTGACGCCCGGCAGGTTGCTCACCGTGATGCCGAGCCCGGCCGCGGCGACGATGTCGACGGAGTCGTAGCCGACGCCGGTCCGTACGACGGCCCGCAGCCGGGGCGCCCGGGAGAGGACGTCGGCGGTGAGGGGCTCGTTCGCGACCAGGGCGGCGTCGATGCCGTCGAGGGCGGCGACGAGCTGCTCGGGGTCGCGGCGGCCGACCATGGGCGCGTGGACGGTGGTGTGGCCGTGGGCGCGGAGTCGGGCGTCGACCTCGTCGCCGGGGCGCAGATAGTCCGTGGTGATCAGGATGCGGGGCACACGGTCCTCGTTTCTGGCTGTCGTGCTGCGCGGCGGTCCGGTCATTTCGCGAGGGCCAGGGCGGACCGTCGCCGCAGGGTGCCCATCCTGGCGATCACGATGATGGCCAGCAGGGCGACCGCGGCGATGTCGACCAGCATCAGGGACCACCCGTTGAGGTCGACCATTCCCCCGACCAGCGCAGGCCCCAGGAAGCCGCCGCCCGCCCAACTCACGGTGTACATACCGGCGTACGTCCCGAACACCCTGGCCGAGGGGGCGAGGTTCCACAGGACGACGACCGCGTTGACGAGGAAGCTGCTCGCTCCGGCGGCCGCGATGCACAGGGCGACGGTGGCGCCCAGCGGTGACTGGAGGAGCGTGCCGAGCAGCATGGCCCCGGCGAAGACGGACATGCCGACGGCCATGGCCCGCAGCCGTCCATAGCGCTCGGCGAACAGAGCGGCCGGGTAGGCGGCCAGGATGAAGGCGACTCCGCTCGGCAGCGTGAGGCCGCCGGCGTCGCCGCGCGACATGCCGAGGGCCTCCATGCCGTACGGCGTGATCAGTGACCGGGACGCGGCCCAGGCGCTGCCGAAGAGGAGGATGGCGGCGAGAAGCAGGAGCCTGCTGCGGTCCCGGTCCCTGAAGATCTCGACGAAGGTGTCGCGCACGCGCGGCGCCCTGCCGTCGGCGGGCTCCGTGAGGCTCTCGGCCAGGACCTGCTGATAGGCCGGGGACCGGCTGTCGCGCACGGTGACGCCGAGCACCACGATGGACACCGCCATGATGGCCGCGGGAATCGCGAAGGCGATGTTCAGGTGGTCGTCGACGAGGAAGATGCTGATGAGCGCGGCGACGATGGCCGTCAGGCTGGTGGCGATCTTGACCACGGCGTTGGCGCGGCTGCGTCGCTCGGGTGCGATGAAGTCGGGGACCAGCGCCTCGGCGATGGGTTTGAAGGTGTTGGCGACCAGGGCGTAGGCGAACATCACCGCGATCAGCAGCGGCAGGGAGGCCGCCGTGTGCGGAATGACGACGAACAGCGTGGCTGCGATCGGCATGCCGACGACCAGATACGGGATTCGGCGGCCCCAGGCGGTGCGGGTGCGGTCCGAGCGGTTGCCGATCCAGGGCTGGACGAAGATGCCCAGCAGGTTGTCCATGCCCATCAGCACACCCACCACGGCCGCGCTGCCGATGTGCTCCCGCAGGAGGGGCGGTACCTGGGATTCGTAGAAGTTCCAGGTCGACTCCTGCGCGAAGACCGCGAGAGCGACAAGGAATGTGATGCTCCGGGTTCTTGAGCGCTGCCCTGCCGACGTCGTCGTCATGAGGGTCGTCCCTTCGCGCCGCCGCCGGGTTGGCGGCTGTCGGATGAAGTGCCGGGGTTAAGGGGGCGGCGGCTCGCCCTACTTGGTGGCGGCCACGTCGCCGACGGCGGCGAGCCGGTCCGGGCCGGCTCCTCGATCGATCTCGGCGGCGATGGCCTTGCCCAGGCCTACGGTGGTGCCGGTGCCGCCGAGGTCGGGGGTGACCACGTCGGGCCGGTCGCCGAGGACGGTCTCGATGGCGGCGACGACATGTGCCGCTGCCTCGTGCTCGCCGAGGTGGTCGAGCATCATCGCGCCGCTCCAGATCTGGCCGACCGGGTTGGCGATGCCGAGGCCCGCGATGTCCGGCGCCGATCCGTGGACCGGTTCGAACAGGCTGGGGAAGGTCCGGTCGGGGTTGATGTTGGCGCTGGGGGCGATGCCGATCGTGCCGGTGCAGGCGGGGCCGAGGTCGGAGAGGATGTCGCCGAAGAGGTTGCTCGCGACGACCACGTCGTACTGGTCGGGCTTCAGGACGAACTTGGCCGTCAGGATGTCGATGTGGTCCTTGTCCGCGGTCACGTCCGGGTACTGCTCCGCCATCTCGGCCGCGCGCTCGTCCCAGTAGGGCATGGAGATCGAGATGCCGTTGCTCTTCGTCGCCCAGGTGAGGTGCTTGCGGGGGCGGGCGGCGGCAAGTTCGAAGGCGTAGCGCAGGACCCGGTCGACGCCGGTCCGGGTCATGACGGTCTCCTGAATGACCGTCTCGCGCTGGGTGCCCTCGAAGATCCGGCCGCCGATGCTGGAGTACTCCCCCTCGGTGTTCTCGCGGACGACGTAGAAGTCGATGTCCCCGGGCCCGTGATCGCGCAGTGGACTGCGGACGCCGCGCAGCAGCCGGACCGGGCGGAGGTTGACGTACTGGTCGAATCCCCGCCGGAACTGGAGGAGGCTGCCCCACAGCGAGACGTGGTCGGGGACCACCTCGGGCAGGCCGACCGCACCGAAGAAGATCGCGTCGAAGCCGCCGAGGACGTCCCGCCAGTCCTCGGGGAGCATCGTGCCGTGGCGCGCCCAGTAGTCGGCGCTGGCGAAGTCGAACTCGGTGACGTCGAGGGCGAATCCATGCGCCTCGGCGGCTGACTGCAGGCACCTCAGACCTTCGGGGACGACCTCGCGGCCGATCCCGTCGCCCGGGATCGCTGCGATGCGGTAACTCTGCGGCACGAATCTCTCTCCTCAGCACACGAAGCGCGTGAAGCACATGCAGCACATTGGCCACGTGCAGCACCTGCGGGATGGGACGGCGTCGACCGGTGAACCGGGACGCTCGGCGTGCGGGGCTTGCGTCCCGCTCACGGCCTGGGGAACACCCTGGCCAGCCGCGATACCCACAACAAGCCCGTAGCCGGAAAGGTAGGCTTTCCCGGGTGGAAAGCCCTCGCCGTCCCGGGCAGCCGGGCAGCAAGAACCGCTCGCCCCTGGACGACCTTGAGTTCTTCCAGGTCGTCGCGTCGAGCGAGACCCTCACGGCAGCGTCACGGGAACTCGGCTGCTCCCTGCCCGTCGTCAGCAAGCGCCTCAGCGCGCTGGAGCGCCGGCTCGACGTGCGGCTCGTGCAGCGCGGCGCCCGGCGACTCGTACTGACCTCGGAGGGCGAGCTGTACGCGGCCCGCGTGGCGACGATCCTCGACCAGGTCCGTGAGCTGGAGGACTCGATCACCGACCGGTCGGGCGGGCTACGCGGTTCGCTGATCGTCGAGGCCACGCTCGGCCTCGGGCGCTCGCACATCGCCCCGCTGCTGGGCGAGTTCGCGCAGGCCCACCCGGAGCTGCACGTCCGGCTCCAGACCTCGGCGCTTCCGCTGCGGCCTCACCGCCGCGAGTTCGACGTGGCCGTCCATGTGGGCGCCCCGCCCGACTCGTCGCTGCGTATGCGCCGCCTCGCCGAGAACCGGCGGGTGCCGTGCGCGTCGCCGTCCTATCTCGCCCGGCACGGCACGCCGACGAGCATCGAGGACCTGGCAGGGCACGACTGCATCGTGCTGCGCGAGAACGAGAGCGACTTCGCGCTGTGGCGCTTCGGGGACACCGCCGGCACCCGGCACATC
The DNA here is from genome assembly GCF_008704715.1 of Streptomyces chartreusis. NCBI lineage: Bacteria > Bacillati > Actinomycetota > Actinomycetes > Kitasatosporales > Streptomycetaceae > Streptomyces > Streptomyces chartreusis. Next base: position 9,671,530 of record NZ_CP023689.1, on the reverse strand, counting down.
CGCGTCCGCGGCAGCCTGTCCAGCAACGACGGTGACGTGGTGACCGGGTGGGCCCTGGAGGGGCGGGGCATCATCATGCGTTCGGAGTGGCACGTCGGGCCGCATCTCGACCGGGGAGAACTCGTCCATGTGCTGACGGACGTGCCGACGCCGGCCGCGGACATCTACGCCCTGACCGAGGACGACGCGCACGTCCCGCAGCGGGTCAGCAGGCTGATCGACTTTCTCGCCGCACGGCTCCCTCGCAGGCTGAATCGGCGTCAGGAGACGTACGGGCTCCTGTAGCACGGGGTGCCTTCCCCTGCCTGGAAGCTCCCGCAGCCGCTGCGTCGAGGGCCGGCCGGCTTTCGCGGAACGGTTCCGTCCCGCCCGTTTACATCGATGTACATTCCGCTCTAGCCTGACGCGCGTCTCCTCCACCCGGAAGGAACACCATGGTGGTCCTGCGATTTCGGCATGCCCTCGGACGGCATCGACTCCTCGCGCTCGCGCCGGCCGCCGCACTGAGCCTGCTGTGGGCCACTCCGGCCGCCACCTCCCCCATGACAGCCGGCACAGCTGCGACCGCCACGACAGCATCCGCGTCCGCCCTCGCCGCCACCGGAACACCGCTGCGGGACGGAACGGGCCTGTATCCGCGGGCCATTCGGCTCGCCCACAACGGCTCGGCCAACGGCCGGGTCCTCGCGAGCGTCGTCACCTTCGACGGCAACAACGGCATCGGCGCCATCCACGAGAGCACGGACTCCGGAGCGACCTTCCGTGAGGTCGGCAGAGTCGCCGACCCCGAGTCCGCGGCGGGCCAGGGACTCTGCTGCTCCACCCTGTTCGAACTGCCCCGGCAGGTGGGCGCGCTGCCGGCCGGCACCCTGTTGTGGGCCGCCTCCGTCGGCCAGGACGAGCAGAACCGCCGTATGGCGCTGCGGATCTGGCGGAGCAACGACGTGGGCCGCACCTGGTCGTACCTGTCGTCCTGCGCCGTCGCGAGCGGTACGGGCGGGCTGTGGGAACCGGAGTTCTCCGTCGCGGCCGACGGCGCCCTGGTCTGCCACTACGCCGACGAGACCGACGCCGCGCACAGCCAGAAACTCGTGGCCGCGCGGAGTTACGACGGGGTGCGCTGGGAGGGCAAGCACAACACCGTGGCCAGCGCCTGGGCGCCCGACCGGCCCGGGATGCCGGTGGTGCGAAGGCTGCCGAACGGCACGTACTTCATGAGCTACGAGATCTGCAATCCCGGCGGTCAGTACCAGTGCGTCGTGCACTACCGGACCTCCGCCGACGGCTGGAACTGGGGTGACCCCGCCAACCTCGGCATCCGCCCCGAGACGGCTGACGGCAGGTATTTCCGCGCCGCGCCGACCATCGCCTGGGCGCCCACGCCGGGCGGCGGGGCCGACGGGCGGATCCTGCTGATCGGGCAGCGCCTGCTCAACCGGGACGGCACGCCCGCCGCGGGGAGCGGCCGTACGATCCTCACCAACTCGCGGAACGGCAGCGGGGCCTGGTCCGCGATCGCCGCTCCGGTGACCGTGCCGAATCCGGAGGTGAACTACTGCCAGAACTACAGCTCACCGCTCCTGCCGTCGGCGGACGGCAGGCGGGTCCTCCAGATCGCCACCGACTTCGAGGGCACGGTGTGCAGGGCGTACTTCGCGACCGCCGGCCTGCCGTAGCAGCGGGACGGCGTCTCGCCTGAGCCCTCCCCTCGGCCTCGACCGGATCATCGTCGAGGCCGAGGGCGGATCCCCGTCCGGGCCGAGGGCGGATACCGCGGATATGCAGGTACCGGTGCCGGCCGCGACCCCTTGAGAAATAATGCTGTAGCAAATACGGTGCTGCACATGGGACAGCTTCCGCACCTCACGGTCTCCGCGACACTCGGCGATCAGGCGTACACCGCGATCCGCGAGGCGATCATCTCCGGCAGCCTCGAACGGGGCCAGAAGGTGACCGAGCGCGGGCTCGCCGAGTCGCTGGACATCAGCGCGACGCCGGTGCGCGAGGCGCTGCGGCGCCTGGAGCAGGACCGACTGGTCGAGCGGACGGGGCCGCGCTCCGTGCGCATCGCCAAGTTCGCGGAGGAGGAGCTGCGGGAGTTCACCATGATCGGGGACTCCCTGCGGTCGCTGGCCGCCCGGCTGGCCGCCGAGAAGTCGACGGCGGCCCAGCGACGGGAGATGCGCGCGCTGCTCGACAAGGCCGACGGCCTGCGGGGGCGGGCCGACGGTATCGATTCGGGCAGTGACGAGGCGCGCGAGCTGATCCAGGAGATCCTGCACTGCATGCGGACCTTCCACACGCTCGTCGACCGGGCGAGCGGCAACTCGACGCTGCTCCAGATGCTGCACATGGTCGACGCCTTCGGCGCGGACGAACGTCGCACGACGGTCCTCGCCGAGGTCGGCGGCGACCGGCGCGGCGCGGTGGAGGAGCGGTACCGCCAGCATCGGGCCATCTACGACGCCATCGCCGCCGGCGACGGCGACCGGGCGGCGGAGCTGATGAGCGCTCATAGCGCCGCGTCCAGCGATTCTCTGATCTCGGGGCGTTTCCCGGCCTGAGAGCCGGGCGGCTGCCACTGCCGCGCCCGCGGGAGTCGCCCACCTTCATAAAGCTATAGCAAATAGCAGAGCCGCTACCCAGGCGCACGGCCTCCCGCCCGACGCGCTTGCTATGGCATATGGCAAAGGAGCCGCCATGCCTGAGATCGCACAACCGCACCCACTCCGGAGTGCCCCCACCTCACCGGGGCGGATGAGTGCGAGCACCGTCCTGTGGGTGACCCTCGCGGTCTTCGCCCAGGAGTCGGTCTGGAACTTCTACGACGCCCAAGTCCCCGCCGAACTGCGGCAGTACCTCACCTCCGCGGGCCTGGTCGGGCTCATCATGGGCATGGACAACGCGCTCGGCGTCCTCATCCAGCCGTGGATGGGCTTCGTGTCCGACCGGCGCGCTCGGGACGGCAGGGGCCGTTGGGCCATCGTCCTCACCGGCGCGGCGCTGGCCTCGATACCCTTCGCGCTGATCCCTTGGACCGGCGATCTGCCCACGCTGATGCTCTGCATCGTCGCGTTCGCGGCCACGGCCAACGCGTTCAAGGGTGTCACCGAGACGCTGGTCTCCGACTACCTCTCCCCCGCGCACCGGGGCAAGGCCCAGGGCTTCGTGAAGGCGGGCGTCAGTCTCACCATCGTCGTGTCGGCCCTGATCAGCCTGCTCGTCGTCGACCGCAGCATCACCCTCGCGTTCGCGCTGCCGCCCGTGCTCATGCTGGTGCTCCTCACCACCTCGTGGGTCTTCCTGGGCCGCCGGCACTCCACGGCCGTGGCTGAGGCGAAGGAAGAGGACGAGCCGACCGACTTCACATCGCCCTGGGCCGTCGTCAAGGACATGGTGCGCGACCCCTCCCGCGCACGGGCCCTGCTCATGCTCGGCATCTTCTGCTTCGCCGGCATGTGGTCCGCACTGCGAGCACTGATGACCCCGTACGGCACAGAGACCCTCGGCCTGTCCCGCGGTGCGGCGGGCGGGCTCGCACTGCCCGGCGCCGTCGCCTTCCTGGTGTGCGTCGTCCCCCTCGCCTACGCCTCCTCCCGACTGGGCCAGATACGGGCGATCCGTTACGGCGTAGGGCTGTTCGTCGTCGGCCTGCTCATAGGCTTCGCCTCCCCCACCGTGCCCGGCACGGTCGCCTCACTGGTCGTCACCTCGATCGGGTACGCGACCTTCGCCGTGAACGCCCTCGTCGCGCTGTGGGATCTCGCCCCCAGCCGGCACGTGGTGGGCACCTACACCGGCCTGTACACCGTCGCCTCGTCGACCGGCGCGGCGCTCGGCCCGGCGCTGCTCGGCTTCACCGTCGACATGACGGGGTGGCGGTTCATGCTCCTCGACGGTGCCTTGTTCGCCGCGATCACCTTCGTCGTCTTCACCCGGCTGGCGCGCCGCGTCACGCCGGCCGCCTGACCTGCCCTGACCACGCCCATCGCACAGGAAACAGAGACATTCATGGAGTTCCGCATCCTCGCTCCGACCGGAGCCCTCGGCGCCGGCTTCGACGCCGAAGCGTTCCGACGCGGCGTCGCAGCCAGGCCCCACGTCATCGCCTGCGACGCCGGGTCCACCGACTCCGGGCCCGCGGCCCTCGGCTCCGGCACGCCCAAGCTCTCCGACCAGGCCGTCACCCGCGACCTGCGCCTGCTGCTCAGGGCACGCGACGAACTCGGCGTACCGCTGATCATCGGGTCCTGCGGGACCAGCGGACGGGACATCGGCGTCGACCGGGTCGCCGCACTCGTGCGTGGCATCGCCGAGGCCGAGAACCTGCACTTCACCATGGGGCTGATCTACTCCGACCAACCCGCCGAGCGCCTGGAGGCGTTCTTCGACGACGGCCGCATCGCGCCGCTACCCCATGCGCCGGACATCGACCGGGAGTTGTTCGCACGCAGTCACACCGTCGCCATGATGGGCGTGGAGCCGATCGAGGAAGCCCTGCGGTCCGGGTGCGACGTCATCCTCACCGGCCGGGCCAGCGACACCGCGCTGTTCGCTGCGGTCCCCCATATGCGCGGCGCCGACCCCGGGCTGACCTGGCACATGGCGAAGACCATCGAGTGCGGCGCCGCCTGCGCCGTCCCGCCGTCGGCCAACGGGCTCCTGGTGCACCTGCGCGACGACCACTTCGACGTGACCACGCTCGCCGAGGACAGCCGGCTCACCCCTCGTTCCGTCGCGGCGCACACCCTGTACGAGAACGCGGACCCGTTCCGCATAGTCGAGCCGTCGGGAATCCTCGACACCACCGACGCCACGTACGAGGCCGTCGACGAGCGGACCGTCCGGGTGCGCGGGGCACGGTTCATGCCGGCGGACGGCTACACGAACAAGCTCGAAGGCGCCGAACTCGTGGGCCACCAGACGGTCATCGTCGGCGGCGTCCGCGACCAGGTGGTCATCCGGCACCTGCCCGACCTGGTGCCGTTCACGAAGAAGTACTTCGCGGACAAGATCCTCGACGTGTTCGGTGGCGACGTCGACCCCTCCGACGTGGACATCGACTTCCGCCTCTACGGCGACGGAGCTGTACTCGCGGCAGCCGAACCCGAGCCACTACGCCCTCGCGAGATCGGTGTCCTGATCACCGTGACCGCCCCCGACCAGGCGACCGCGCACGCCGTCGCGACCTTCGTCGCGCACGCTAGCAGCCACCTGCCGATCCCGGAGTACGACGGCCTGGTCTCCACGCTGGCCTACCCCTTCTCCCCGCCGGAGACGGACCGCGGCCCGCTGTACCGCTTCACCCTCAACCACGTCGTCACCGGCGTCACCCCGACCGAGCTCTTCCGCACCGTCACCGAGGAGGTATGAGCCATGACCACCTTGCTGGACTTCTGCTCCCTGGTCCGCTCCAAGAACGCGGGCCCCTTCACCCTGACCTTCGACTTCATGTGCCATGACCAGGCTGCCTACGACACTCTCGTCGGCACCGGCTTCCTCAACAAGGACCTCTTCGCCCGCCTCTACGGCGTCCACCCCGCGGACATCCTGCTGGTCAACCACCCCCTGGCCCTCGCCGTGAAGGTCTCCTTCCCCCGCCCCGAGCCCCAGGGCGACCTGCACGACGCCGACTGCTACGCCGGCCAGCAGTACGCCCCGCTCATGGACCTCCCGATAGAAACGGACCACGCCTCATGACAACCGAACGCCCCTTGTCCCCCTGGGACTTGCCGGCCGACCACCCCGGCGTGTCCTTCCTCACCGGCCCCACCGCACAGTTCGCGCTCGCCCGCGACCCGCGGTTCTCCTACTCCCTGTACGTCCCCAAAGGACATGGTCCCGACGGCCCGCCCCGCCCGCTGGTGATCGCCGTGCACGGGACGCGGCGTCGCGCCGAGACCCTGCGCAACGCCTTCGCCGAGTTCGCCGAGCGGCAGGGCTGTGTCGTCCTCGTGCCGCTGTTCCCCGCCGGGATCACCGGCCCCAATGACGTGGACAGCTACAAGCTGCTCTCACCGACGGGGTTCCGGGCCGACGAGACGCTGCTCGCCATGGTCGAGGAGGCCGCCGCCCGCTGGCATGTGCGGACCGACCGCTTCCATCTGCACGGGTTCTCGGGCGGTGGCCAGTTCGCGCACCGCTTCGCCTATCTGCACCCCGACCGGCTGTCCTCCCTGTCCGTCGGCGCGCCCGGACGGGTCACGCTGCTGGACTCCGCGATGACCTGGTGGCACGGCACGTCCGATGCCAAGGAGCAGTTCGGCATCGAGGTCGACCCCGGCGCGCTGCGCGGCCTGCCCGTCCAGCTGGTCATCGGCGAGAACGACACCGGCAGCGCGGAACTCGCGCCGCCCGACGCCCGCGGTCCCGCCCCGGCGGGCAGCAACCGCATCGAACGCATCCACGCGCTGCACGCCAACTGGCGTGAGCACGGCATCGACGCACGCCTCGACACGGTCCCGGACACGGCTCACGACCACTTCGCCGTTCTGCCCACCGTGCAGCGATTCCTCGCCGCATGCCTGGCCCGGTGACCCGGCTGTGGCTGCGCACGAGCTCGATCCGCAGATCGCCGAAGTCCTCAGAAGTGGCGAGGTGAAGGCCGACTGGCGTGTGCCTCCGGTCGCCGATCCGCTGGTGCGCGATGACATCGCGCCGCTCCGGGGCCGGTCCCTTCCGATCCGCCTCTACCAAGGCCCTCGCGACGACTGCGTCATCGTCTTCTTCCACGGCGGCGGCTTCGTCAAGGGAGACCTGGATTCTCACGACGCCCAGGCACGGATGCTGTGCGAGGTCACTGGGCGGCCGGTCGTGTCGGTGCAGTACCGGCTGGCCCCCGAGCACCGGTTTCCCAGTGCCTACGAGGACGCGGTGGAGGTCGTCCGCTGGGTGCACGAGCACGCGGGCACGCTGTTCGACGGTGCGGCGGCCCGGATCGCGGTCGCGGGCAGCAGCGCCGGAGCGAATCTCGCCCTCGGCGCCGCTCTCGCCCTCGCGTCATCGCCCTCGGCCCCGGTCGCGCAGCTGCTCGTCTGCCCCTTCGCCTCGGGTGATCCGACATTGCCTTCACGCGCCGAGTTCGCCGAGGGGTTCGGGCTGACGTCCCGAGCCGTCGAGTGGTTCATCGAGGCGTACGTGTCCGATCCGGCGCAGCGGCAGGACCCGCGCTTCGCCCCGCTGCTGTCCGAGAACCTCGGCGTCCTGCCGCCAACAGTGCTGTTCAGCGCCGGACTGGACCCACTGCGCGACGACGCCCGCGTCCTGTCGGAGCGACTGCGGGCGTCGGGCGTACACGTACTCGCCTCGGAGGAGCCGACGCTCCCCCACGGCTACTTCAAGTACGCCGGGTTCTCCGAGGCGGCGAATGACGCGGTCGTACGCATGAGCACGTCGTTCCGCGACCTGCTCGACGACCGGTGCGCCGATGTGGCGTGCTCTGAGCGGGAGTTGAAGTAGGAGACCTCAGTCCTTGTCCTCTCCCTCGATCGCCGCCGGGCGCTGCTGTGCGGCACGGACGCGGTCGACGTCGAGCTTGGAGCTGCGGTCGAAGCGGTAGATGCCGTTGCGCTCCTGGAAGACGTCGGTCAGCTGGGTGTAGCAGTAGCCGAACATGTCGCGATCGTCGAGCAGGACACCGGTGAGGCCGGCGAACCGGGCGTGGAACTCCTCCTCGTCCCGGACGCGTTCGCCGTAGCCCCAGGACTCGGTGCGGTCCTCGCCGGTCTGGGCGGCGGCCGCCTCGGGGTCCCACCAGATGCCGCCGAACTCGCTGACGAAGTACGGCTGACCGCGATACGGCACCGAGTAAGGAGCCCCGCTCTCATGGGAGTTGACGAACGGGGCGTCCTTCGCCAGCCCGGACATCAGCTCGCGGAAGGCTTCGGGGTCCTGCTCGTAGTGGTGTGAGTCGTAGATGTCGGTCTCGGCGACGCGGTGGGCGTAGCCGGAGGCGTCGATCACCGGGCGGCTCGCGTCCATCGCCTTCGTGGCCAGGAACATCGCGCGGGTGACGTCGTCGAGCCGGGTGATGCGGTCGTGGAGCTTCTGGTACGTCTCGTTGAGCGGGCACCAGCCGATGATCGAGGGGTGGGAGTAGTCCCGTTCGACGGCTTCCAGCCACTGGGCGACGTACGAGGCGTCGGGCTGCTGGTTGTCGCCCGAGGAGCCGCCGACCTCGCAGCCCCAGTCGCCGAACTCGCCCCAGACCAGGTAGCCGAGGCGGTCGGCGTGGTGGAGGAACCGCTCCTCGAACACCTTCTGGTGGAGCCGGGCCCCGTTGAAGCCGGCCTCCATGGCCAACTCGATGTCCCGTACGAGGGCTTCGTCGGTCGGCGCGGTCATCAGCCCGTCCGGGTACCAGCCCTGGTCGAGGACGAGGCGCTGGAAGACCGGGCGGCCGTTGAGGAGGACGGCCTTGCCGCGCAGGCCGACGGCGCGCAGACCCCCGTAGCTGTCCACGCCGTCGACCACCTGGCCGGTCGCGTCGAGGAGTTCCAGCCGCAGGTCGTACAGGTGCGGGTCCTCCGGGCTCCACTCGCGGCGCCGGTCGTCGGGGACGGGCAGGTGCAGGCGCGGGGCCAGGTCCAGGTCGGCGCGTGCCTCGGTGCGGCTCACCTCGCCGTCGGCGTCGCTGAGGACGGCACGTACCCGGTGGCCGGGGCGGTTGCCGGAGATCGGGAGTTCGAGGTGGAAGGCGGAGCCGGCGAGGTCGGGGGTGATGCGGGGGCGCCGCAGATGCAGTTCGGGGACGGGCTCCAGCCAGACGGTCTGCCAGATGCCGGTCACGCGGGTGTAGTTGCAGTCGTGGTTGGCGTACTGGATCGCCTGCTTGCCGCGGGCCTGCGGGCCGGACTTGGGGTCGCGGGCCCGGACGGTGATGACGACCTCCTCACCGCTGCCGGCGATGTCGCCGAGGTCGGCCGTGAAAGGGGTGAAACCGCCACGGTGCCGGGCGACCTCCTTGCCGTCGGCCCACACGGTGGTGTCGTGGTCGACGGCTCCGAAGTGCAGCAGCACTCGGCGTCCGGCCCATTCGGCGGGCAGGGTGAGGGCGCGCCGGTACCAGACGGCCTCGTGGAAGTCGGTGTCGCCGATGCCGGACAGCTCGGACTCGGGCGGGAAGGGCACGAGGATCTCGTCGCGCAGTTCGCGGCCGAGCAGGCCGCGTTCGAGCCCGCTGTCCCCTCGGTCGGTCTCGAACTGCCAGGCGCCGTTCAGGTTGAGCCAGTCGCGTCGCACGAACTGCGGTCGTGGATACTCCGGGCGCGGTACGGAGGGGGTGGGCACACATGCTCCAGTCGATCGGGGGCCGGCGGGTTGCAGCCGGCCTGTGAGTACGGCGAGGGGGTGAGGTCAGGAGCCGCCGAGGCCGGTGGTGGCGACGGAGTCGACGATGCGGCGCTGGAAGAAGAGGAACACCACGATCAGTGGCAGCGCCGCCAGCAGTGCGGAGGCCATGGACTGGGCGTACTGGATGCCGAAGGCATCCTTGACGGTGGCCAGGCCCACGGGGAGGGTCATCAGGTCCGGGTCGTTGGTGACGATGAACGGCCACATGAAGTTGTTCCACGCGCCGATGAAGACGAAGATCGCGACGGCGGCGACGATCGGCCGGGACAGCGGCAGCACGATCGACAGGAACACCCGGAACTCCGAGGCCCCGTCCATCCGGGCCGCGTCCTCCAGCTCACGCGGGATGCCGTCGAAGAAGCGCTTGAGGATGAAGACCATCATGGGCGCGACGACCTGCGGGAGGATGACCGCCGCATAGGTGTCCACCAGGTTGAACAGCAGCATCTGCTCGAAGAGCGGTACGACGAGCAGTTGCGGCGGCACGAGGATGGCGGCGACCGTGACGGCGAGCAGGGTCCGGCGGCCTCGGAAGGTGCCGCGGGAGAAGCCGTACGCGGCGAGGGTGGAGACGACGACCGTGATCAGGGTGACGAGGCCTGCGATGAGGAAGCTGTTGAAGGCCCAGACGGTGACGTTCCCGCGTTCCAGGATCTGCCGGTACGCCTCGGTCGTGAAGGCGCCCTTGATCGGGGAGAGTCCGGGCGACGCGGCGTCCTGCTCGCTCTGCACCGAGGTGGCGACGGCCCAGACGAACGGCAGCAGCCAGACGGCGGCGAGGACGGCCAGCGCGGTGCCGGCCAGGACGCGGGGCAGTCGGCCGTGTCCGAGGACGAGGGAGGGTTCGGCGGGCGCCAAGGGGGGACGGCGCCGCGGGCGAAGGGGTGTTGCGGTGGCGGACACGGTCAGTCCTCCTGGCGGAAGAGACGCAGTTGCACGAGCGAGACGACGATGACGAGGGCGAAGAAGAGGTAGGAGACGGCGGAGGCGTAGCCGAGCCGGTAGCCGGTGAAGCCGACGTCGTAGACGTATTCCAGGACCGGGCGGGTGGAGCCGTTGGGGCCGCCCTTGGTGAGGATGTAGATCTGGTCGAACACCTTGAGCGAGGCGAGGACTTGCAGCATCGCGACGAGTGCGGTGGTCCGGCGCAGTTGCGGCAGGGTGATGGACCACAGGCGCCGCCAGGCGCCGGCGCCATCCAGCGCCGCGGCCTCGTAGTAGGTCGAGGGCAGGGACTGGAGCGCGGCGAGGTAGAGCAGGAAGTTGAAGCCGACCGTCCACCAGACGGTGAGGGCGGCGATCGACCACATCGCGACGGATTCGTCGGAGAGCCAGCCGACGGGTGCCATGCCGATGGTGTCGAGGAACTGGTTCGCCAGGCCGAGTTCCGGCTGGTAGAGCCAGGTCCAGACGAGCGTCACCACGGTCACGGGCAGCAGGTAGGGGGCGAAGAAGGCCAGTCGCCACGCCCACTGTCCGGCGAGGCCGCTGTGCACCAGCAGGGCCATCGCCAGTGCGATCAGGACCAGCGGAACACTGGAGATGGCGGTGAAGACGACCGTGTTGCCGAGGCTGCTCCAGACGTCCGGATCGCCGAACGCCTCGGCGTAGTTGTCGAAGCCGACGAAGGCCGTGTCGCGCAGGGCGAGTGAGCTGTCGGTGAAGCTCATCCAGAGCCCGTGCACGATGGGCCAGACGAGGAACAGGGCGAAGACGAGCAGGAACGGCACGACGAAGACGAGGCCGGGGCCCTGCGCGGTCCGGCCGGCCTTGAGGCCGATACGGCGGAGGCCGCCGGGGCGGTCGGAGGCCGGGCCGGTCACGGTGTCGGTGCCGGGGGGTGCGGTGGTGGTCACGTGGGTCACTCCTTCTGCTCGTCAGGCCACCGGGTTGGGCTGCCGGAGCAGCGTGTCCGCCTCGCGGACCATCTGGCGCACCGCCTTCTCGGCGGAGGTGTTGCCCAGCAGTGCCGCCTGGAGGGGCTGGCACATCCGGTTCTGGAAGTTCGAGGCGGCCCCGGCGAACCAGTTCGGCGGGTCGAGCACCGCGACCTCTCCGGCGTCCGCGTAGGAGGACTGCGGGTCGAGGGCGGCGTACTCCGGCTCGGCCAGTACGGGCTGGTAGGCGGGGATGTGGCCGGCGGTGGCCCAGGTGAGGCTCTGCTTGACCATCTCGGCGACGTACCGGTGGGCCTGGCGGCGCCGGGCCGGGTCGGGGTTCTCCTGGTGCGGGAGTACGAAGCTGTGGCTGTCGGTGTAGACGCCCGGCTTCTCGAAGACCTGCGGGAACCGGGCGGCGCCGAGCGGGATGCCGGACTTCTTCAGCGTGGGCAGCTCCCACTCGCCGAGCATGATCATGCCGCCGCGGCCGCCGATGAACCCGGCCATCGCGCCGTTGTAGTCGAGGTTGTTGGGGTTGGTGCGGCCGTCGAACAGCTGCTGCATGAAGGTGACCACGCGGACGGCGGCGTCGACGTCGATCTTCGGCGGGCCGCCGTCTGGGAGGGTGAAGGTGGCGCCGGTCTGGGCGTAGAAGGCGGCGAACTGCCGCCAGGTCTGCGCGGTGTCGGTGACGTGGCCGAACAGGATGCCCTTCTGCCCGGTCGCCTTCGCGAGCGCCTTGCCGGCGTCGAGCAGGGCCTCCGGGGAGCCCATCGGCGCCAGTTCACCGGAGGAGTCGAGGAGACCGGCCGTGTCGGCGGCCTCCTTGTCGTAGAACACGATGAAGGGGTGGACGTCGAGCGGGATGGCGTAGACCGTCCCGTCGTGCTGCGTCCGGGACCAGACGGCCGGTGCGAAGTCCGCCTGGCTGACGCCGAATTCGGCGAGGAGGTCCAGGTCGAACGGGTCGAGGAGGCCGCCGGGCGCGTAGCCGGCCAGCCGGGAGAGGTGCATGATCGCCACGTCGGAGGCGCGGCCCCCTGCGGCGGACATGGCCAGCTTGGTGTAGTACGAGGGGCCCCAGTCCAGGATCGTCCGCTCGACCTCGAAGCGCTGCGGGCCCTTGGAGACGGCCTTGATCATGTCGTCCATCAGCATGCCGTCGCCGCCCTGGAACAGGTCCCAGACGCTCAGCGCCGAGGCGTCGGCGGCGGCCGGGGACGCGCAGCCGGACAGCGGGCCGGCGGCGAGCAGCGCACCTGCGGCGGCCGTGCCGTTGCGCAGCAGCCGGCGGCGGGTGAGATCAGGTGCCGCACCGGGTGCGGGCGCTGGTGGTGAGGCGGAGAAGCGGGGGAACATCGCGGACCTTCCGACGGCCGGACACGCATGCCGGACCGGCGGTGGAGCACGCATGGGGATGGTGATCCACCGCCTGGGTCAGGCGGGGGCGCACCGGTCGAGCCGATGCGATGGCTAGTTTTTACATCGATGTACATTGGCTGTAAAGAGCCAGGAGGCGCGGCCTGAATTCGAGGGCCCGTCAGGCAGGGCGGACTCGCTTCCGGTCCGGCTTCGGATCCGCGACCTGCCGGGACATAAACTCAGCAGCTCCGAGGGGCAGGGAGGGTTCTGGTGGCACGACCAAGGATCAAGGACGTCGCGCGGCTCGCGGGTGTGTCGGAGAAGACGGTCTCCAACGTCATCAACGACTACACCCACGTCTCCGACCGGACCAGAAGCGCCGTCCGCGATGCCATCGAGGAACTCGGCTACAAGGTGAACCTGGCCGGCCGCCATCTGCGTCAGGGCCGCACCGGCATCATCGCCCTCGTCATCCCCGAACTGGACGTGCCGTACTTCGCCGAGCTCGCCCGGCATGTCATCCGCGAGGCGGAGCGGCGCTCCCTGACGGTGCTGATCCACCAGACCGGCGCGGATCGCGATCACGAACTGGCGGCGCTGACCGGCTTCGGCTCCAGCTTTGTCGACGGGGTCATCCTCAGCCCGCTCGCCCTCACCCCCGACGACCTGCGCGATCGCGCGGGGTCCCCGCCCACCGTGCTGATCGGCGAACTGCTGGAGGAGGGCGCCGACCACGTCGCCATCGACAACGAGAAGGCCGCACGGGAGGCGACCGAGCATCTGCTCGGCCTCGGCCGCCGCGCCATCCTGGTCATCGGCGGACGCAACGACTCGGGCCTGGGCACGGCCGAGGCCCGCACCCGCGGCTATCGCGCGGCGCTCGCGGAAGCGGGCATCGCCTACGACCCGGCCGCCCTCCTGCCCGTCGAGTCCTTCCGGATGCCCGACGGCGCCGAGGCGGTAGCCCGGGCGCTGAGCGAGGGCGCCCGCCCCGACGCGCTGCTGTGCCTCAACGACCAGCTGGCGCTCGGCGCGCTGCGCACACTCCACGAGCACGGTGTCCGGGTGCCCGACGAGGTCGCCGTCATCGGCTTCGACGACGTCGAGGCCGGACGGTTCAGCGTCCCCACCCTGAGCACCGTCGCGCCCGACAAGGCCGCGGTCGCCCATGTCGCGGTCGAACTCCTGCAACGCCGGATGGACGAGGCCGCGGGATCCGCCCCGGCGGACGCCTCCTCGGCCGGCGTGCGGTCACCTCAGGATCTTGTGGTGGCGCACCGGCTGGTACTGCGCGAAAGCACAGAAGGAGTCACCGGGCCGCTGCCGCCGCGATCCCTGCCAGGGACGTCCTGACCGGCCGCCGCCGCGTCAGGATCGGCCTGTCGCGGTCCCGTTCGGGGTGCCGTCCTGACCCGCTTCGGGGCCGAGCTGCTCGTACACGGGTGCGAACTCGAAGGGGTACTGCACACAGGACTCCCCCGCGAAGCACTGGGCGGCGTGCCGGCGCATCCGGGGCCCGTAGGTTCCGTGGTGGATCAGATCCGTGTAGGTCTCCCGTTCGCCGAGGCCCAACAGGCCCGCCGTGTCGGCCAGATAGACGTCGAAGCCCGGGTACATGAGCCCCAGGTAGGGCACGTCGTCCAGGTCGAGGGCGAGCACCGGGTACTCCCCCTCCTCGTCCGGGTCGGTGACGGCCAGGATGCGCCGGGAGTCCGAGCCGCCCGGCAGCAGGAAGCACTCGGAGAGGCGCCCGGACAGCCACGCGAACTCCGCGCCCCAGAAGTCGCCCATCTCGTCACCGACCAACTGGTCCAGTGGCCGCGGCGCGAAGTCGCCGTCGGGGGTGAACCACTTGTGCCGCTCCAGCAGGCTGATGTCGTACGCCAGCCAGGCGCGCAGGCTCGGCGACAGCGGTCGCCCGGAGGGGAAGGTGGCGTCGGCGAGCAGATCCTCGGCCATCGGGTTGGCGACGCCGCCTTCCACCCAGGGCACATTCACATGCGGCAGCAGATACGGGAGGGCGCCGGCCGCCGGATCGCGGCGCACCGCGGCTATGACCTGTTCCGTCAACGGCACTCCGTGCATGGGCCTTTCCTCGTGTTCGCTCATCAGGCTGGAAGAGGTGGTGTGCGAGTGTGCGCCCAGTACGTGCTCAAGGGAGAAAGGGCTTGGCCCAGTTCGCGAACCGCTGCCCCAAGTCCGCCTGCGCTGCCGCAAGGACGGCCGCCGGGTCCTTCGCCACGGGTAGCGCGAATTGCCGGTCGAGCCAATCCACGTACTCGTCGTGGCGGTCGGAGTGGGGCTCGTCCTCGGAGCGGTAGTAGTAGGCCTCGTCCCAGTCGACGCTGATCTCCGCGTCGAAGCCGAGAAGTCGGAAAAGTTCCCGCAGATTCCGGGCGACGACGTGCTGGCCGCCCTCGTCGCCGAAGACGACCACGGGCAGTCCGGCGGCGTCGGCGCGGTCGTCGAGCCTCCAGAGCGCGTAGAAGGAGCCGCCGCCGGTGGCCTGCGCGAAGGGAATCAGCCGGCCGGTGAATTCGGGGTCGTCGGACCAGCCCGCCACCAGGCCGGACAGGTCGCCGTACTCCGTCAGCTCGAAGCCGTCGGCGTAGTACTCGTATCCGACCCTGTCCTGGAATTCCTTGAGCAGGTTGAGTTCATCGACCGGCGAGTATTCCGTGGGCACCGCGTCTCCTGGTGGTGAATCTGGGCGTGTGGATTCAGTCGGCCTCGGACGTGTCCTCGCCTCCCGAACGGCATCTTCACATCCCGCACTGACAACGCCGGTCGTACGGGGCGATCAGAGCCCGCACCCACGGTGCCGTGCTCCGTCCCGCCCCTCCGTTCGGACCACCGACGGGGCCTTTTCCGGTGATTTACGCCGGTCTCGCGCACGACTCACCGGCCATCGCGGGTACGCCGTCAGCGCAGATCACGGCCTCACGATCCATGAGGAGAGCAGCCATGTACGCAGTGGTTCGGCGGTACGAAGAGGTGACCGACCCGGCCGAGGCGGGGCGCCGGGTGAACGAGGAGTTCGTGCCGCTCCTGCGCCAGGTCCCGGGTTTCGTGGCCTATTACTGGGTCGATGCCGGGGGCGGAGTGATGGTGTCGACGGGAGTCTTCCAGGACCGCTCCGGCGCCGAGGCGTCGACGGCCAGGGCGAAGGACTTCGTACGGGACCGCCTCGCCGAGCTGCTCCCCAACCCGCCCCAGGTGACGGCGGGCGAGGTGGTGGCGCATTCGTAGGGCGAGCGGACCCTGCGGGGGCCATTTGCCGCTCATGGGACACGTGTGAGTGAAGGGGTACCCGTGCATGGCGTGGCGGCGATCGCGCGCTCGGCAGAAGGGACCCCTCATGGCGGTCAGCGACTCCGATCTGATCGTGGCCGATGCGGACCCAGGGGCGGTCAGGCGGCATCGGCTGCTGTTCAGGGCCGTGCAGCGGCGCAAGAACCCTCCGCTGCGGCGCACGGACATCACCGTCACCGACGAGGCGGCCGTGAAACGGGCGGTGAAAGCGGCCGCTCTCGGTAACGCCATGGAGTGGTTCGACTTCGGGATCTACAGCTATCTCGCGGTCACCATCGGTCACGTCTTCTTCCCGTCCGGCAACGAGACCGTGCAGCTGCTGTCGTCGTTCGCAACGTTCGCGGTGTCGTTCCTGGTGCGCCCGATCGGCGGAATGGTCTTCGGGCCGATGGGCGACAGGATCGGCCGTAAGAAGGTCCTCGCCCTCACGATGATCATGATGGCGATCGGTACCTGCGCCATCGGCCTGATCCCCTCGTACGCCGCGATCGGCTTCTGGGCCCCGGTCCTGCTGATCTTCTTCAGGCTCGTCCAGGGTTTCTCGACCGGCGGTGAGTACGGCGGCGCGTCCACCTTCATCGCCGAGTACGCCCCCGACAAGCGACGCGGTTTCTACGGCAGCTTCCTGGAGCTGGGCACGCTCGCCGGGTACGTCGGTGCCGCGGGGCTGGTCACGCTGATGACCTCTCTGCTGGGCAGCGGCGGCATGGAGTCCTGGGGCTGGCGGGTGCCCTTCCTGGTCGCCGGGCCCCTCGGGCTGGTCGGTCTCTACCTCCGGCTCCGGCTGGACGAGACGCCCGCGTTCCGCAAGCTGGAGGACGAGTCCCTCCACCGCGCCTCCGACGCGGCCTCCGCGGTCGAGACGACCGCCAAGGGCGACCTGGCGAAGATCTTCCGCGACTACTGGCCGACCCTGATCCTCTGCATCTGCCTGGTCGGCGCCTACAACATCGCCGACTACATGCTCCTGTCGTACATGCCGACATATCTGTCGGACGAGATGGGCTACTCCGAGACACACGGCCTGCTCGTCCTCATCGCCACCATGGCGGTGCTGATGCTGATCATCAATCAGGTGGGCCGGCTCTGCGACAGGTTGGGCCGCAAGCCCCTGCTGATGGCCGGCATGATTGGTTTCCTCGTCCTGTCCCTCCCGGCGTTCCTGCTGGTCAGGCAGGGCAGCCTGGTGGCCGTGTCGGCGGCGATGCTGATGCTGGGGCTGTCGATGGTGTGCCTGCTCGGCACCATGTCGGCGACGCTGCCCGCGCTGTTCCCGACCCAGGTCCGCTACGGCTCCCTGTCCGTCGGCTACAACCTCTCCGCCTCCCTCTTCGGCGGCACCACGCCGCTGGTGATCACGGCGCTGATCTCCGTCACCGGAAGCGAACTGATGCCCGCGTACTACGTCATGGCCGCGTCCGTGGTCGGTGTGATCGCCGTGGCGTGCATGAAGGAGACGGCAGGCCAGCCACTTGCGGGCTCGCCACCGTCCGTCGCGACGCCGGAAGAGGCCGCCCGGATGGTGGAGAACCAGGCACCGGCGCCGAGGTTCTGAGCGACACCGGTCCTCACTCGAAGAACTTCAGGCTCCAGCCGGTGTTCGTGTTCGGGCCGGGGACGTTGGCGCGGCTGTAGGTGGTGTTGCCCCACCAGCAGAACGTGCCCGTGTACCAGTACCGGTTCTCCCACGCGTACGGCGTCCCCTTCGCGACGGCGTGGAACATCAGCGGGAACCTCGGTCCGGCGGGCGGGCTGGTGGCGATGTCGCCGTCGAGCAGGACGAAGCTGTGATGGCCGGGGCCGTTGACGTGCAGGGTCGGGTCCCAGCCGGACATCATCGTGCCGCGGTTGGAGCCGAACAGGCAGCCGTTGGACTTGTACCAGTCCCACACGTACGTCGGGTCACCGCCGGCGCGCAGCCGCAGGTCGGCGAGGCAGTACTGCTCGCTCCAGCTGCCGTTCGCGGAGTACACGATGTGCAGTTGCCCGTTGGGGTCCTTGATGGCCTCGGGGGCCTCGTTGATGAACGGGTTGCCGACCACCCGCTCCCAGCTCTCCCGGGGCTGCGAGATGACGTAGCGGGCGCCGGTCGGAGTGGTCGGGCTGCTCATGCGGGCGATGTACAGGTTCTGCTCGACGTTGGTGTCGCCGGCCCAGCCGGACCACACGAACCAGCGCTGTCCGCTGAAGGTGAACAGGGTTCCGTCGATGGCCCATTTGCCGTCCGGCAGGGCCAGTTGGGTCTCGCCGGTGTATCCGGTGTCCGGAGTGGCCGAGCTGATGACGTACATCCGGTGGGCCGGTCCGCGGCCCGCCGAGAAGTAGATGTGGTAACGGCCGCCGTCGCGCACGATCTCGGGTGCCCAGACCTCGCCGAGGTTGCGGGTGTCGGACCAGACCTGCCGGGCGGGTGTCGTCGCCAGAGCGTCCGTCGACGGAGCCTGTCGGACGACGATGCCGCCACCGGCCGACTGCACCGAGATGTAGGTGCCCCCGACGCGGAGCACGCTCGGGTCCGCCGCCCGCAGGCTCGTCTGTCCCGCCTCGGCGGGGTCGGCGGCCGTCAGTGACAGCACGGCGGCGAGCACGCCGGACAGCAGCACGGCCGCGGCGCCGGTGACCCGGCGCGGAAGTCTCATGGTCACCCGGGCGCCTCGCTTTCCATCGATGGAACAGCTCCCCAGCAGCATTGTTGTGAGTCGCGGGCATGTCAATGCTCGCGGGGCTCCCGTGCCACAAGTCGCCTGCGGCAGACGCCCCGTGAGGGTGAATGACCGAGTGGTGCGCGAGGTCTGGACAGCGGTCGAGGGCCGTGCTGTCATTTCGGCGTCGCAAAATTTCCAACGTTGAAAGAAACGCCCGACCGCGTCCGTACCGGTCCTCCGTCATTCCTGCGGGCTGGTCTTTCCAGCCGACCGGTCCCGGTCCGCGACACCCGTGCAAGGAAAGGTTCGATGACAAGACAACACATCCGCCCACGGGCCAGACTCTGGGCGCTGCTGGCCACGGCCGCTCTCGTTGTGCCCCCGAGCGGTCTGGCCGCCACCGCGTCGGCAGCGGAGCCGACCGGCAGCGCCTCGGCGCTCGCCACCGAAGCAGCCGACGTCGAGGTGCACGGCCTGAAGGGCGAGTACTTCTCCATGTCGGCCCCCGGCGCACGGGACTTCGCCGAACTCGGTGGCACGCTGCTCGACCCGCAGATCAACTTCTCCGGCCTGACCAGCACCTTCCAGGAGCTGAACGGCAGGACGGAGCACACGACCGCCCGTTGGACGGGCCAGATCGAGGCACCGACCACCGGCGACTACACCTTCTACGCCATCGGCGACAACGGCTTCCGGCTCTACATCGACGGCGAGCCGGTCATCGACCACTGGGAACCGGACTGGGACAAGGAGCAGACCAGCGCCGCGATCCGGCTGAACGCCGGCGAGAAGCACGACTTCCGCCTGGAGATGTTCCAGGACTTCGGCGGCGCCAACATGTTCCTGCGCTGGGCCGGCCCGGGCCTGTCCAAGCAGCTCGTGCCCATGTCGGCGTTCACTCCGCCCGAGGGCTTCGAGGTCTACCCGGTGGAGACTTCCGTCGCCGCGGACGGCCGCCGGCTGCGGGCCCGCTTCGAAGGCAGGGTCGGTGACATCGGGGCGGTCAAGGACCACCTCAAGATCGAGGCCGACACGACGGCCATGCCGCTGAAGTCGGTCGCCGTCGATCCCCGGGACCGCAACTCCCTGCTCGTGACGCTCGCCGAGCCCATCCAGAAGAACCAGCAGGTGCGGGTCACCTACGACGGCGAGGGCGGCCTGACCTCGGGCGGCGAGACCGTGCCGAAGGTCATCCGCTACGCCGACAACGCCTCCACCCACCGGCTCACCACCAAATGGGGCGACAAGGTCGACAAGCGGAACCCGCTGCCGGAGTACCCGCGTCCGCAGCAGGTGCGCTCCAAGTGGAAGAACCTCAACGGCCCCTGGCAGTTCAGCGGCGCCAAGGCCGGCGAGCAGCCGGTGTTCGGCAAGGACCTCGACGAGAAGATCGTCGTGCCGTACCCGGTGGAGTCTCAGCTCTCCGGCCTCGAGCGGCACGAGGACCACATGTTCTACCGCAGGCTGGTGAACGTCCCCAAGGACTGGAACGTCGGCAAGGGCAACCGGCTGAAGCTGAACTTCGGCGCCGTCGACTACCAGGCCCGCGTCTTCGTCAACGGCACGAAGGTCGCCGAACACACCGGTGGCTACGACGCGTTCAGCGCCGACATCACCGACGCGCTGAAGGGCACCGGGCCGCAGGAGGTCGTGGTCGCGGTCACCGACACCGGCGGCGCCGACCAGCCGATGGGCAAGCAGTCCACCAACCCGGGCGGCATCTTCTACACCCAGTCCTCGGGCATCTGGCAGACCGTCTGGATGGAGCCGGTCGCGAACGCCGCGATCGATAACGTTGTCTCCACGCCGGACATCGACACGAGCAGCCTCGCGGTGACGGTGGAGTCGGGCAAGGCGTCCGCCGGGGCCCGCGTGGAGGCCGTCGCCCGCGACAAGCGCGGCAACGTCGTCGGCAAGGTCAGCGGGCCGGCCAACAAGCAGCTGCGGCTGCCGGTCGCGAAGCAGCACCTGTGGAGCCCGGACGACCCCTATCTGTACGACCTCGACGTCAAGCTCACCGACGGCAGGTCCACCGACAAGGTCGGCAGCTACTTCGGTATGCGCAAGATAGGCATCGCGAAGGTCGGCGGTTTCCAGAAGCTGGTGCTCAACGGCAAGCCGGTCTTCTCCCTCGCCACTCTGGACCAGGGCTTCTGGCCCGACGGCCTGTACACGGCACCGAGCGACGAGGCCCTGGCCTTCGATCTGAAGGCGCACAAGGAACTCGGCTTCAACGCCGTGCGCAAGCACATCAAGGTGGAGCCCGCGCGCTGGTTCTACCACGCCGACAAGCTCGGCCTGCTGGTCTGGCAGGACTTCGTCTCCGGCAACATCACGAACGAGACCGGGCGGCGGGCCTTCGTCGACCAGGGCCGGGAGATGATGCGGGAGCACCACAACGCGCCGTCCGTGATCGGCTGGATCGTCTTCAACGAGGGCTGGGGCGAGTGGGACCGCACGGAGACCGGCAAGATCGCCGAGTCCGTGAAGGAAGCCGACCCGTCGCGTGTCGTCAACGCCCACAGCGGTGTCAACTGCTGCAACTCCAAGGGTGATTCGGGCAAGGGCGACATCATCGACCACCACGACTACAACAACGAGGACCCGCCGTTCCCCGACGACAAGCGGGCGGCGATGGACGGTGAGCACGGCGGCTTCACCCTGCGCACCCCCGGGCACATGTGGCCGGGCGCGCCGACGGTGATCTACAGCGGCGTCAACGACAAGGAGGCGCTGACCCGCAAGTACGTCGAGAACACCGAGAAATTCTATCTCGACCAGGCCGGGGCCGAGCTGTCCGGTTCGATCTACACCCAGATCTCCGACCTGGAGAACGAGCTCAACGGCCTGTACACGTACGACCGTCGGGAGATCAAGGTCGACCCGGTCCGGGTCCGTGAGATCAACCGCAAGGTCGTCGCCGCCGGCGCCGCGGCGGGCGAGCGGCAGCCGCTCAAGGGCGGCGGGCACTGGGCCCTCGACGAGGGCTCCGGGACCACGGCGAAGGACGACGGCCCGAACGCCAAGCCCCTGACGCTCTCCACGGGCACCACCTGGACGCCCGGAGTCAGCGGCAGCGCGCTGAAGTTCGACGGCAACGGCCAGCACGCCGAGACGGCCGGACCGGTGCTCGACACCACCGGAAGCTACTCGGTGTCCGCTTGGGTCCGGCTCGACGAGCTCCCGGGCAACTACGCCACCGCGGTCAGCCAGGACACCCGGCGCCAGGCCAGCCCGTTCTACCTCCAGTACGGGCAGGGCGCGTTCGCCTTCAGCACCCCGGGCGAGAGCCGTGCACGCCTCGTGACCACGCCCGAGAAGGGCCACTGGTACCACCTGGTCGGGGTCCGCGACAGCGCCGACAACACCATCAAGCTCTACGTCGACGGCAAGCCGGCGGCGACCGCCACCGGCGGCGCGGCCTACCCCAGCACCGGTTCCCTGTCGGTCGGCCGCGCCCAGTGGGGCGGCAACGACGTCGACTTCTGGAACGGCGCGGTCGACGAGGTCCACGCCTACGACAAGGCGCTCACCGCCGAGGAGGTGAGCACGCTCTACACGGACGAGAAGCCGTAGCACCGACGGCGACGACTGGGCCCCGGCGGGATGGCTCCCCCGCCGGGGCCCGTTCGCGTCTCGGCCTTTGACCGCGAAACGGTGGGTACCCCGAGATGCCCTCAGCCCGAACCGGCGACCAGCGCCTCGCCGAGCGGGGTGCGTCGGTAGAGCACCGACCGTCCGGACCGGGCGCGGACGAGCAGCCCCGCGCCTCGCAGGATGGCGAGGTGGTCTCCGACCGCGCCGGGTGCCATGGCGAGGCTTCGGGCGAGGTGGCTGGTACTGGCCGGGGCGTCCAGCGCCAACAGCAGCCGGGCTCGGGACCGGCCGACCAGAGCGGTCAGCGCGTCCGGTTGGGGGACGGTCTCCTGTTCGCCCCACAGGGCGGCGGTGCCGCGGGCACGGTAGACCAAGGTCCTGGGCCAGGGGTCTTCCAGGTGGGCGGCGATATGCCCGACGCAGACCGAAGGGATCAGCAGTAGCCCGTCGCCGGCGAGGCGGACTGTTCCGCCTCGGAAGAAGCCGATCTCGATGCCGCCGTCGCGCCAGGCGATGCCCGGGTGCAGGCTCTCGATGGTCGTGGCCCAGCCGTGTTCGCCGATCACGCCCACTCGGTGCACGACATCGCGCTCACAGATCGCGCGCAGTTGCGGCCAGTCCGCGGCGAGCAGCTCGTGCCACGCCTGGTCCATCGCCTCGGCGACCCTGGAGACGGCGTCCGGCGAGTCCAGCACCGCGCGTACGCGGGGATCACGGGCGGACGGGCCGGTCGCGGTGGCGGCGAACTCGTGGCGGGCAGCTTCCAGCGGTGTGGCCCGGATCATGGCCAAGTCGTCTGCCCAGGTCTGGTTGAGGCCGCGCGGAGGCGGGGCGACGAAGTTCGGTCCGGCTTGCGGGGCCTGCAGAGCGAGGGCGGCGTCCAGTTCGGTCTCGCGGCGAAGCCGCTCGAAGGCCGGCAGGAGGCGGGTGGCCCAGGCTCGCGGCAGCGGCCGGTCCAGGCCGGCGAGTGAGCGCAGCAGCAAGCAGAGGTCCAGCGCGGGCGACAGTGCGAAGCGGCTGCGCAGCAGGTCCTCGACGGAGACTTCGAAGCGGAGCACTCTGCGATGCTACCGCCGGGACGTCTGTTTCGATTCGTCCAGCGACGAATCATTGGTGAGTGGCGTGGGCGCACGGAGAGGCTGCGCGTCATGACCCCAACTGCCGAACCCGTGCAGGTCAACTACCGTGCCACCTATCGGGAGGTGCTGGCCGAGCCGCGATTCCGGCTGCTCTTCTCGACCCGCGCCGTCGCGATCACTGCGGGCTCGCTGCGGATCACCACGTTCTCGGTGCTGGTCTTCTCGACCACCGGCTCCGCGCTGTTGAGCGCACTGGCCTTCGGCATCGGCTTTCTCCCGCAGTTGTTCGGCTCACTGCTCCTGGGCTCGCTCGCCGACCGGCTGCCGCCCCGCGCGCTCATCGCCGGCGGCTACGCCTTGGAGTGCGCCGCCGCCCTGCTGCTCGCCCTGGTACGGATGCCGCTCGCGGCAAGCCTCGGTGTCATGGCGCTGGTCGCCCTCACCACACCGGTGTTCGGCGGCGTGTCGAGTCGGCTGGTCGCGCAGTGGCTGAAGGGCGACGCCTATGTGCTGGGCCGTTCACTGAACAACCTCGCCTCCTCCGGCGCGCAATTGTTCGGTCTGGCGCTGGGAGGTGCGGTCGTCGCGGTACTCGGCCCGCACCGGGCGCTCGCGGTGAGCGCCGCGCTCTACCTCGGCTGCGCGCTCGCCATCCGCATCCGGCTACCCCGGCTGGAGCCGGGAGAGTTCGGCGGCACACCCGGCAGGCCTCGGGGCGATGGCGGGGCCGTCCGGGCAAGCCTGCACGGTGCCGGCCGGCTGCTGCGCGGACACACGGTACGACGGCTGATGCTGGCCCAGTGGCTGCCGCCCGCGTTCGTGGCGGGAGCGGAAGGTCTGATCGTCGCCTACTCGGGAGGACGCCACTTCGGACCCGGCTGGTACGCGGTGCTGATGGGCTGTCCGCCGGTCGGCATGCTTGTCGGTGACCTGCTGGTGGGTCGGCTGCTGCGGCCACCCACCCGGGAGCGACTGGTAGTCCCGTTGATCGCGCTGACGGGACTGCCGCTGATCGGCTTCGCCACCGAGCCCGGAGTGGGCGTCTCGTCTTGTCTGCTACTGCTCTGCGGCTTCGGATTGGCCTACGGTCTCGGCCTGCAACGGCCGTTCCTGGACGCCCTGCCGCAGGACGGCCAGGGCCAGGCCTTCGGTCTGCTCGGCTCCGGCAGCATGACGCTGCAGGGCATCGGCCCGGCCTGCTTCGGCTCGGTGGCCGCAGGCATCGGAACAGGCGGCGCAATCGCCCTGGCAGGCGGCGCGGCGGTGCTTACCGCCGGCTGGATGCTCACCTGGCCCCCGCCCACCCCATCGCCTCTCTGACAGACAGCCATTGCCGGTAGCTCATCCCACGGAAGGTTCATGACGCATGATCGATGAATTCGCGAAGGACAACCTGCACGGGAGACTGCGGCGGGACCGCAATACGCTGCTCTGGAAACTCGACGGCCTGTCCGAGTACGACGCCCGCCGGCCTTTGACGGCCACCGGGACCAACCTCCTCGGCCTGGTAAAACACGTGGCCACCGTCGAGGCCAGGTACTTCGGCGACGTCTTCGACCGCCCTTCCCCGGAACCGCTGTGCCGGTGGCAGGACTCCGACGGCAGCGATCAGTGGGCGACGGAGGACGAGACCCGCGAACAGATCATCGGGTTCTACCGGCGCACATGGGAACACTCGGACGCGACGATCAACGAGCTTTCCCTCGACGCCCCCGGCCACGTGCCGTGGTGGGCGGAGCCTGCTCCGAACACGAACCTGTTCGCCGTCATGCTCCACGTCCTCACCGAGACCATCCGGCACTCCGGGCACGCCGACATCCTGCGCGAGGGCCTCGACGGCCGCACCGGCGTACGCCCCGAATACGAGCAGCCGATCGACGAGGAAGCCCGCGCGGCCCACCGTGCAAGGATCGAACAGGCCGCCAGGTCGGCCACATCAACCAAGGCCTAGCCGGATTTCACAGGCACGGAAGTCGGGCGGCGGCGTCCGCCGACGCCGCCGCCCGATCCTGCTACTCCCGGTTCACGGTGCCCAAGGGGCCTCCACGGACCACGTGGTGTCCTCCGTGAAGAGGGACGGGTTGTCCCAGGTGTGGGTGCCGCCCGGGGTGGCGAGCCAGAGTTCGGCGTTGTAGTGGCGCAGGTACTGCTCCGGGAAGTTGTACGCGGAGAGGCGTACGCCGCCGTTGGCGGCCGGGACGGGGCAGAAGGTGGCGTCGGCCCGGTACAGGTCGCCGCTGCCGGGCTCCTTGTAGACGCGGTACTCGCGGTGGCGCAGGTACTCGCCCGGGTAGTTGCGCGACTCGAAGCTGTAGCAGGAGCTGTTGGCGAGGCCGGGGACGATCTTCCAGGTGGCGTCGTTCTTGAGCAGGGCGTCGCTGCCGCTGCCCACGACGTCGGTGAAGACCGCTCCGTCCCTGTGGCGCGCGTACCGGTCCGTGTAGCCGGGGGTCGTCACCCGCAGGGACTTGTACTGGTTGGTGGGCAGGGTGATAGGGGCCGTCGAGCCGCGGGAGGCGTTGATCAGGGCCTGGTTGGCGGCGCGCACCCGGGCCTCGTCGACCTTGACCACCTGGCGGTCGTAGGTGAGCAGGCCGTTGACCTCGTTCTCGACGTCGGTGATCTCGGTGTAGACCGACGCGGACAGGCCGCGGGGCATACGGACCTCGCGGATGGCGTCGATGAGGCCCACGAAGCGGTTGTTGAGGTGGGCGAGGTCGGGCTGGTCCTCGTAGCTGAAGCCGCCGCCGGGGTACCACTCGTGGCCGGCGACCTTGAAGCCCAGTCCGCCGAACTCGCCGAGGACGGCGGCGCGGGTGGCGCTGGGCACGGTGGTGCCGGGGCCGACGTAGACGTGGTGGTCGACGACGTCGCCGTTGCCGCCGTCGACGGCACCGCAGCAGTTGACGCCGCTCATGTTGTCGACGAGGCGTGAGGGGTCGTAGGCCTTCACCTTGTCGGCGAGTCGGGCCTGGTCGTACTGGCCCCAGCCCTCGTTCTGGTTGACCCACATGACGAGGGACGGTGAGCTGCGGTGCTGGTCGATGATGCGGTCGTACTCGGCCTCCCACTGGGTGCGGGCGGCGGCGTCGGGGGTGCGTTCCATGGACGGCATGTCCTGCCAGACCAGCAGTCCGAGCCGGTCGGCCCAGTAGAACCAGCGCTGCGGTTCGACCTTGATGTGCTTGCGGACCATGTTGAAGCCGAGGTCCTTGTGCTTCTGGAGGTCGTGGCGCAGAGCGGCGTCGGTGGGTGCGGTGTAGATGCCGTCGGGCCAGTACCCCTGGTCCAAAGTGCCGGTCTGGAAGACGAACTTGCCGTTGAGGACGGGGCGGAGGAGGCCGTCGACACGGGCGATGCCGATGGAGCGCATGCCGGTGTAGCTGCCGACCGAGTCGACCGTCGTGCCGCCGGAGAGGAGGTCGGCCTTCACGTCGTAGAGGAAGGGGTCCTCCGGCGTCCACAGGTGCGGGTTCGGGACGGGCACGGTGAACTCGGTGCCGACCGGACTGGTGGCGGTGCCGACGGTGGTGCCGCCGGTCGAGACGGTGACGCGGGCCTGGTGGCCGTTCGTGCCGGTGCCGCGGACGGTGACCTTGAGGCGGTTGTTCGCCAGGTCGGGCACCATGTCGAGGCGGCTGACGTAGGCGGAGGCCGTGGGTTCCAGCCACACGGTCTGCCAGATGCCGGATGCGGCCGTGTAGAGGATGCCGCCGCCCGGGTGCGGGGCGACGTCGCGGATCCGCTGCTTGCCGATCGCCTGGGTGCCCGTCTCGGTGGGGTCCCAGACGGAGACGACGATGGTGTTGGTGCCGCCGGCCAGGAGGTCGGTGACGTCGTAGGAGAAGGCGTCGTAGCCGCCGCTGTGGGTGGCTCCGGCCTGTCGGCCGTTGACCCATACCGTCGTACGCCAGTCGCTGGCGCCGAAGTTGAGCTGGACGCGGCGGCCGTTCCAGTTCGACGGGACGGTGAAGGTGCGCTTGTACCAGAGCTTGTCGTTCTGGGTGACCTTGCGCTGGATGCCGGAGAGCGCGGACTCGGCGGCGAACGGGACGCGGATCTGTTCGGTGAAGGTGGCCGGCTGTCCGACGTCCGCCGAGGTGACGGCGAAGTCCCAGATGCCGTTGAGGTTGGCCCAGTCGGGCCGGGTCAGCTGGGGGCGGGGGTATTCCGGGAGGGGGTTGTCGACGGGGACCTGGTTGGTCCACGGGGTGGTCATGGGGGACGGCTTTGGTGTCCAGGCCCGGGGTGCGGCGGCCGCGGAACCGGTGGCCGTCAGTGCCGTGCCGCCGACCAGGGTGAGCGCGGCGAGCGCGGTGGTCGCCCACCGCGCTCGCCGTCTCAGCCAGTCGAACGGCCTTCGGCCTGCGGGTACTCGACGCATCGTGCCTCCTTGAATCGTGGGGTGGGAGACGTGCGCGTGCGGGCGGCGGCCGGCGGGGAGTCCGGCCGCCTGGAACCGGACCCGGCGGCCGGGCCGTGAGGGCTCGGCCGCCGGGTCCGGGGCTTGTCACATCAGTTGCCGTCTGCGGCCCAGCCAGGTCTGGGCGATGACGACGACGGCGAGGAAGGCGCCGCTGACGACCTGCTGGTAGGAGGAGTCGAGGGAGCCGATCTGGTTGATGACGTTCTGGATGACCTTCAGGAGCAGCACGCCGACCAGGGAGCCGCTGACATAGCCGAGGCCGCCGGTCAGCAGGGTGCCGCCGATGACCACGGCGGAGATGGCCTCCAGTTCCATGCCGTTGCCGAGGATGGTCACGCCGGAGGCGAGCCAGGCGGCGTTGAGCGCGCCGGCCAGGCCGGCGAGGAGCCCGGACAGGGTGTAGACGAGGATCTTGGTGCGGGCCACGGGGGCGCCCATCAGGGCCGCCGCGTCCTCGTTGCCGCCGACCGCGTACACATGCTGTCCGAAGCGGGTACGGCGCAGCACGACGGCTCCCGCGACGAACAGGACCAGGGTGATCCACACCGGGTTGCCGAGGCCCAGGGTGGTGCCCTGGCCCAGCTCCGCTAGGAAGGAGCCCTTGCCGATCAGGAAGGTGTCCGCGCCCTCGTCGGTGATGGCGAGCAGCAGGCCGCGGGCGCCCAGCATGGCGGCGAGCGTGACGATGAACGGGGCGAGTCGGGAGCGGGCGACCAGCAGGCCGTTGACGACGCCGATCAGTCCGCACACCGCCAGCGGCAGCAGCAAGGCCACCAGGGTGCCGTGGCGCGACCCCCAGGCCGCGAGGACGCCGCCGAGGGCGAACAGCGAGCCGACGGACAGGTCGATGCCGCCGGTGATGATCACGAAGGTCATGCCGAGGGCGACGATGGCCAGGAAGGCCGAACTGGTCGCCATGTTGCCGACGTTGTCGCCGGTGGCGAAGGAGTCGAAGGAGAAGGACGCCACCAGGGAGACGAGCACCAGCACGGCCAGCGCGCCGTGCTGCTGGATCAGGGCGCTCAGTCGCTCGGAGCGCGCGGAGCCGACCGGCTCGCTCTCCCCCGTCGGTTCGTTGCTCGCGGTGGTCACGGGCGCGTCCGCTTTCGTGACGGTCATCGCTTCCCCCGTCCCCGTGCCGCGTAGACCGCGGCGACGATCACTATGGCCTGGGCGATCTGGGTCCAGGAGGGCGGCAGATCGTGCTTGATGAGGGTGGCGGTGAGCAGCTGGATGAGGACGGCTCCGGCCACGGTGCCGGCGATGTTGACCCGTCCGCCGGTCAGCGGGGTACCGCCGACGACGACCGCCGTGATGGCCGAGAGTTCCATCAGGTTGCCGAGCGAGGTCGGGTCGCTGGCCTGGAGGCGGGCGGTCGCCAGCACGCCTGCCACGGCGGCGAGCAGCGCGCACACGACGTACACGATGATCAGCACGCGGCGCACCGGCAGACCGGCGAGCTGGGCGGCGGGCCGGCTGTCGCCGATGGCGAGGAGCTGACGGCCGAAGGTGGTGCGGCGCACCACGAAGGCCACCAGCAGGGCCAGGACGGCGGCGATCAGGATCAGGTACGGGATGCCGAGGATGTCGCCGGAGCCCAGGGAGGCCAGGGCGGGGTTGCGCAGGTCCTCGAGCTGGGGCAGCAGCACGAGTGCGATGCCCCGGCCGCCGACCATGAGGGCGAGCGTGGCGACGATGGGCTGTACTCCGACGAGCGCGACCAGTGCGCCGTTGGCCAGTCCGACGCCTGCGGCGAAGAGCGCGACGACGAGCAGGGCGGGCAGGAGTCCGTAGCCGAGGTAGAGCGCGGTGACGGAGGCCGCCAGCGCCATCACGGCACCAACCGACAGGTCGACGCCCTCGGTGCCGATGACCAGGGCCATGCCGAGGGCGACGATGATGACGGGGGCGACCTGGACGGCCTGGGTGCGGAAGTTCTCCGCGGAGAGGAAGTGCGGGGTGATGACGGTGTTGACGACGAGCAGCGCCGCGACGCCCGCGTAGACGCCGTAGGTCTGGAGCCACTGGAGCACGCGGGTCTTGTCCAGCGGGGCGGTGCGGAGGGTGGCCTCAGCCATCGGTGGCCACCTCCTTGGCCAGGTGCTCCACCTGGGCGTCCCCGGCGATGGTGCGCATCAGCTTGTCCTCGGTGACGTCGTCCCCGGTCAGTTCGCCGACGACGGCACCGTCCTTCAGTACGACCACGCGGTCGGACCCTTCGATCAGTTCCTCCAGGTCGGAGGAGATGAGCAGGACGCCCAGGCCGTCAGCGGCCAGTTCGTCCACGAGTTTCTGCACCTCGGCCTTGGCGCCGACGTCGATGCCGCGCGTGGGCTCGTCGAGCAGCAGCACCTTGGGGTTCATGGCGAGCCAACGGGCGAGCAGCACCTTCTGCTGATTGCCGCCGGAGAGTTCACCGACCTTCTGGTGCGGTGAGGATGCCTTGATGCGCAGCCGCTTGATGAAGGTGTCGACGACGCTGTCGACGCGCGCCTCGGAGACGAGGCCGAAGCGGGACAGCCGGGGCAGGACGGCGAGCGCGATGTTCTCCCGGACCGACAGGCCGGGGACGATGCCCTCGCTCTTGCGGTCCTCCGGCAGCAGGCTGACGCCGGCCCGGATGGCGGCCGGTGCGGAGCCGCCGCGCAGCGGGACGCCGGCCACGGTGACGCGGCCCGAACGGACGGGCAGGGCCCCGGAGATGGCCTTCGCCGTCTCGGTGCGTCCGGAGCCGAGGAGTCCGCCCAGGCCGACGACCTCGCCGGGCCGGATGCTCAGCGACACCTCGTGCAGCTTGTGCGGCACCGTCAGTTCCCTGGCGTCCAGCACGGGTTGGGAATCGATCGCCTCGTGGTCGCCGGTGAACTTGGTGACGCCTTCCTCGCGGACCTCGCCCAGGTCCCGGCCGAGCATCGTGGACACCAGGGCGAGGCGGTCGAGGTCGGCCAGCCGGCCGTGGTGGACGCGCCGGCCGTCGCGGAGCACGGTGACCGTGCTGCACACGGCGTAGAGCTCGTCCAGGCGGTGGCTGACGTAGACGACGGCGATGCCCGCGTCGCGCAGCCGCCGGATCACCGAGAAGAGGGTCTCGACCTCGCGCGGTTCGAGGGAGGAGGTCGGCTCGTCCATGATGACGATGCGGGCGTCGGTGGCCACGGCACGGGCCAGGGTCACCATCTGCTGGGCGCCGACCCCGAGGGTGCGCAGCGGCCTGCGGACGTCCACGCGGACGCCGTAGCCGCGCAGGGTCTCCTCGGCCTCCCGGTTCATGCGTGCGATGTCCAGTACGCCGAAGCGGTTGCGCGGTTCGCGGCCCAGGAAGAGGTTGCGGGCCACGCTCAGCAGCGGGATCAGGTTGACCTCTTGGTAGATGGTCGAGATGCCCGCCTTCTGGGCCTCCAGGGGCGTGGCGAAGGAGACCTTGCCGCCCTGGAAGGTGATCTCGCCGGCGTCGGGGCGGTACACGCCGGTGAGGAGCTTGATGAGGGTCGACTTGCCGGCGCCGTTCTCGCCGATCAGGGCGTGGACCTCGCCGGCGTGCAGGGTGAGGTCCACGTCGTCCAGGGCCCGGACGCCGGGGAAGGTCTTGCTCAGTCCGCGGACGGCGAGGACTTCGGCGGGGGGTGCCACCTGTGCCTCCAGGAAGAAAGGGGTGGAGAAAGTCGTGAAGAGGCTTGTGCGGGAGCGGCGTTGGGGCCCGGACGACGCCCGGGCCCCGTGGGATCAGTACGCCTTCGCGATCTCCGTCTTCGCGTTGTCCGCGTCGTAGGCGCTGTCCTGGATGATGACGTCCTGCGGGACTTCCTCGCCCTTGGTGAAGGTGTCCAGGGTCTGGAACGCCAGCGGGCCGAACCGGGGGTTGGACTCGATGACGCCGCTGATCCAGCCGTCCACGATGCCCTGGACCGCGTTGCGGGTGCCGTCGACGGTCACGATCTTGACGTCGCCGGCCTTCTTGCCTGCGCCCTTGAGCGCGGCCACCGCGCCGAGGCCCATCTCGTCGTTCTCGGCGTAGATGCCCTTGATGCCGGGCTTCGACTGGATGAGCTGCTCGGTGACCTGCTGGCCCTTCTCGCGGGCGAAGTCACCGGTCTGCTCGAACACGACCTTCAACTCCGGTGCCTTCTCGGCGATCCGCTCCTTGAAGCCCTTGGTCCGCTCGGTGGTGACGTTGTTGCCGGCCGAGCCGAGGAGGATGGCGACCTCGCCCTTGCCGCCGGTCGCCTCGATCATCTGGTCGGCGGCCCGTCTGCCCTGCTCGACGAAGTCGGAGGCGATGAAGGAGACGTAGTCCTTGCAGGCGGTGGCGTTGATCTTGCGGTCGATCGTCACGATCGGGACCTTCTTGGCGGCGGCGGCCTGGAGCACCGGGTCCCAGCCGTCGGAGTTGAGCGGGGCGATCACCAGCAGGTCGGCGCCCTTGGCGAGCAGGTCCTGGACATCGCTGATCTGCTTGGAGAACTGCGACTGGGCGTTGGCCGTGAGCAGCTTGACGCCCCGCTTCTTCGCCTCGTCCTTGATGGACTGGGTCTCGGCGATGCGGAACGGGTTGGCCTCCTTCTCCGACTGGGAGAAGCCCACGGTCGCGTTCTTCAGATCCAGCTTCTCGGCGCCGTAGGCGTCGATGGCGCAGGTCTTGCTGCCCGGCTTCGGTGTGACGACCTTCTGCTCCGCGCCTGCGGCCGCCGGCGACTGAGTGTCCTTCGAGGCATCGTCCTCCGACTTCGCACAGGCGCCGGCGGTCAAGGCCACCGCGGCGGCCAGGGCCACGACCCCGGGACGGGTGAGGAGACGAGGACGGTGAGTGGTGCGCTGCATGGTGACCCCGATCCGGGTGACGCTGAAAGGGAACTGAGGAGCTGACGCACAAGCAGAAACAGCGCATCTCCCCTGGCGGGCAACGTTGTCCGGCCCGCCGCAAGGAGGTTTTTACATCGTTGGAAGGACGCTGTAAACCCCCTGTGCGCACACCTGTGTGCATCGTGAGGAGGCGGGGGCGGAGGGGAAGCGCTTGCTGCATGAGCGGCCCTCGCGGCGCGGTCAACTCCCGTACGGGCCCCGGGACCTGGGACGACCAGGGCCTTTACCTCTACCGACAGGGAAGGTCCGTTAGCGGGGTGGGGTGCGCCCGGCGCAGCGCCGGCGAAGTACCGCCGAGGCGAGGCGAACGAACACCCTCCGACGGCACGACGAATGACCCCGTCGGCCGGTCGACCGACCGACGGGGTTCGCGGCGGAGGTGCCTACGGGCTGGTCAGCCTGGGGTCGGTCCGTCCTTCGCCGCACCGCGCCCGAGGGTGCTCTCCCGCTCCACTAGGCGGTAGTCCGCCCAGACACGGCGGGGCTCGGGAGCCTCGCCGCCCAGCCGGGCGAGCACCGACTCCACGGCGAGCCGGCCGATGGCCGACTTGTCCGGCGACACGGAGGTCAGCGTCACCGCGCCGAAGTGCCCCTCGACCACGTCGTCGAAGCCGACGACCGCGATGTCCTCGGGGACACGAAGTCCGCGCTCGTGCAGGACGCGCATCGCGCCGATGGCCATCGGGTCGTTGTAGGCGAAGATCGCGTCGGGGCGCCGGCCGGCATCGAGGATCCGGGTCATGGCCGCCGCGCCGTCCGCATGGCCCCAGCCGTCGGTGGCGGCCACGAGCCCGTCGTCGGCCGGCAGTCCGGCGGCGGTGAGTTCCTCGCGCCAGCCTCGTACGCGCAGTTGTGCGGGCTCGCTGCGGCCGCGCCGGTCGCCGATGAACGCCACCTCCCGGCGCCCGAGGCCGACCAGGTGCCGGACGGCGGCGCGGGCCGCGGCGACATTGTCGATGGCGATGTGGTCGTACGGCAGGTCGTAGTCCCGCTCCCCGAGCAGCACAAGCGGCACGTTCTCCGCCCTGTCGCGCAGGTCCTCCGACTCGAGCTCGATGGGGCTGAGGATGAGTCCGTCGATGACACGTGCGCGGAAGCCCTGGCTGACCAGGAGCTCCTGTTCGCGGCGTCCGCCGGTGTGGTCAAGGAGCACGATGTAGTCATGGGCGGCGGCCGCGTCGATGACGGCGGCGGCGAGCTCGGCGAAGTAGGGGTTGCCGAGCTCCGGCAGCGCGAGAGCGATCATGCCCGTGCGTCCCTTGCGCAGGTGCCGGGCGGCCAGGTTGGGCTGATAGCCGAGCGCGTCGATGGACCGCTGGACGCGCTCGCGCATGGCGGGGGTGACGTGCTGGTAGTTGTTCACCACGTTGGAGACGGTCTTGATGGAGACCCCCGCGTGGGCGGCGACGTCCTTGAGGCTGACCCGCACGGCATTCCTTTCGAAACGGCCCGACTCGGGTCGTCGGTGCGGGTACGGCGTCGTCACCGTGAGCCTGGCGCCGAGTCCCAGGGCTTGAATTTTACAACGTTATACATCCGTCATCGGCGCGCTGACAAGGCGTTGCGCCGACACGCTGGGCCCTCGGGCAGGCAGGTCTACCGAACCGGGCGCCTGCCGCTTCGCCGGATCCTCATTCCCACGTAGAGGATGTCGGCGATCGCCACGAGTATGCCGATGAACAGCAGGTAGAGCAGTCCCTCGGCGAGCACTCCGATGAAACCGAGTATCACCGCCACGAGCAGCAGGAACAGGAACAGAGCCATGGCCGCCTCCCGGATCGTCGTCGTTCGTCAGCGGCGCGCCAGGCGCCGCTCGCCCTCCGCGCCGGGCTTGTAGGCCAGGTCGTAGTGAGCGAAGATCGCTTCCTCGTCCCCGGCGGGCAGGATCCCGTCGATCTCGATGGACGGCGCTTCCTTCACCAGGCGTTTCGAGTAGACGACCTTCAGGTAGCCCGGACCGACCGTCGCTCCGGCCAGCGGCACGAACACCAGGCGGTGCCGGGTCGGCATGCCGACCGTGACGGTCGCGAAAGACGGCCCGTCCGTGACGGTGTCCACATAGATCGACTCCAGTCTGCCGATCTTGCGCGCGTTGTCGTCGACCACATCGTGACCGCGCCACTCCCGGATGTCACCGGCCTCGAACATCGTCATCCTCCGCTCATCGTCCCCTTTCGGCCGCGTACCCCCATTTCGGCTTCTCTGCACGGTGCGCCCGGAAGGACCGCGTCGACGGATCAGGGGGCCGCCCGCGTCAGTTGACCTCGCTCACCGGTCCCAGGAGGTCCTGGAGCACCCTTTCCGATCCGATGGCGACGGACCGGGCCATCAGCTCCTCGTGGCGCTCCTCGCCCAGCACCGCATGAGCCGCGCGTTCGTATCGGGCCTGCATGTGACGCGCGTCCGGGGTACCCCGCTCGGGCTGGCCGACCGAGCTCCAGAGGACCTCGGCGGCGGCCCGCGCCGCCGCCGCCTGCTCGATGGCGCCTTCCGCGGCGAGCGCCGCCGCCAGCAGGTCGAGGCCGAGTGCCAGGCCGTACCGGTCACCGATGCTGCGCTTGCCCCGGAGCATCGACCGGGCGTGCCTGCTCGCGGCGGCGGCCTGGTCCTGGAGCAGGGCGATGACGGCCAGTTGATAGTCGGTGTACGAGCGCGCCCACCACTCCCCTGTCCCGATGCACTCGGCGCGCAGTTCCTCCGCGTCGGCGCGGGCCCGGTCCAGGTGTCCCTGACCGGTCAGCGCGAACACACGGGCCGTACGGCACAGCAGCCTGCCCGCCTCGGACTTCGGCGTGCGCGGCGATCGCGCCAGCGCCTCGTCCACGGCACTCCGAGCGGCTCGGGGCCGGCCGGCCAGCAGATGGATGAGGCTGGTCAGGTAGGCGGAGCGGAGCATCCCGTCGGTGTCCCCGCTGCGTTCCGCCTGACGGGCCGCGAGTTCCGCGAGGGTGTGCGCCCCCGCGCTGTCCCCGATCAGCACGCGGGTGATCCCCAGCGCCCACAGAGCCCTGGCCCGGATGCGTGCGGGTGCCGCGCATCGCGCCAGAGCGACCTCCAGATACTCGCCCGCCACCTGTAGGTAGCCGCAGCAGCTCCAGAAGAAGCCGAGGAGCCCGCACATCTCCACGGCCGCCCCGGAGGAGGTCGACAGCCAGTGGTCCAGCGCGGCCCGCAGGTCGGCGTGGGCGTCGTCCAGTCGCCGGTACCACCACGTCTGGTCCGGGCCCCACCAACCCGCGTCGGCCCGGCGCGCCTGCTCAAGGAAGTAGTGGGCGTGCCGGTGCGACAGGGTCGCCGTTTCACCCAGCTCGTCCAGCCAGGTACTGCCGTATTCGCGGAGGGTGTCGAGGAGCCGGTAGCGGTTGCCCCGGCGGCTCAGGACCGACTTGCGCTCCAGCCCCGCGAGAGCGGCGGCGAGCGCTTCCGCTCCGAGGGGGCCGCCCGCGCACACCTGCCGCACGGTGTCGGCGGTGACGTCGCCGCGGAAGACCGACAGCCGCGCCCAGAGCAGTCGTTCGCCGGGTTCGCACAGCTCATGGCTCCAGCCGATCGTCGTCCGCAGAGCGCGATGCCGTGACGGGCCGTTGCCGTGGTCGGCCGTGAGCTCCAGGCGTGAGCGCAGGTGCCGATCGACCTGTTCGACGGTCCGGTCGGCAAGCTGTCCGGCGGCCAGCTCGATGGCCAGCGGGATCCCTTCGAGGCGCCGGCTCAGCCGTACGGCAGTCCTCACGTCCTCAGGGCTCACCAGCGGAGTGCCGAGCAGGGCCGCTCGTGCGCGGAGCAGTTCCGCCCCGTCGGTCCGGGCGGGCAGGGGTGCCACCTCGATGACGTGCTCGCCGGGCAGGCCGAGCGGTTCCCGGCTGGTCGTCAGCACGGTCAGGCCGGGGGCGGCGGCGAGGAGCCGGGCCACGAGGGTGCGGCAATCGCGCCTCACGTGCTCGCAGGAGTCCAGGACCAGCAGCACGTCCTGGTCGTGGAGCCACCTGGTGAGGGCTTCCAGGGTGTCGGTGGCGGAGTGGTTGGCGAAACCGAGCGCATGCGCCACGGCGGGCACCAGCAGCTTGTCGTTCTGGAGCGGCCACAGCTCGACCCAGACCACGGCTCGGCCGCCGCGGTGCCCGAGGCGCTCCACCGCCTCCGACGCGAGGCGGCTCTTGCCCACCCCGCCCACGCCGGTGAGGGTGACGAGTCGCTGCTGCGACAAGTACCCGGCCACGGCGGCCAGTTCTTCCGCGCGGCCCACGAAACGGCTCGGAAGCGCTGAGGAGTGGATCATCACTTGACTCCTTCCCCTCCTGAAGGTGGGGGATTCCTGGCTCACTTCGCCTGACACCTAGCAGGTGGCAGGTCTTACAAGATCAGCACCAGCCGGGTTGAGACCAGCCCGGACCAGCATCACGCGGGCGGAGTTCTTGTCGCGAGGCGACACGACTCCGCACACAGTGCAGTTATACGTCCTTTCGGAAAGAGGCAGCGCGTGCTTGGTTCTCGCTCCGCACTTGGCGCAGTCCATGGTGGTGTGCGCGGGGTGGACCAGGTGGACGATGCGCCCGTGCTTACGGGCCATCTCCACCAGGGCCTTCTTCGTGGCGCCGATCGCGGCGTCCGCGGCCTTGCGGGCCATGGTCGACTTCGCAAGGAACTTCGGCCGGAAGTCCTCCACCGCGAGCGCATCGTGGTCGCGGACCACCTTCTTGGCCCACTTACGGGCCGTGTCCTGCCGCTGCGCACCGACCTTGCGGTGGAGTTTCGCTGTCTGCCGCTTCGCCTCGCGGTAGCCGCTCGAGGCGGCCTGACCCTTCTTCGGCTTCCTGCGGGCCATCATCCGCTGATAGCGGGCAAGCTTCTGCGCGGCCGTCCTGCCGTGCTGCGCATGGGGAAGGTCGTGGGCGTCGGATGTGGTGGTGGCGGTTTCCCTGATGCCCCAGTCGATACCGATCACGCGCCCGGTCGCGGGCAGGGCCTCGGTCACGGCCGGGACGACGAACGACGCCCACCAGTGCCCCACCGCATCGCGGTACACGCGCACGCTGGACGGGGGCTTGGGCAGCTGACGCGACCACCCCGGCCGCACCACGATCCCGCCCGCGAGGTGCAGACGACCGTCCTTGAGACGGAACCCGCGCTTGGTGTATTCGAGGGTAGGCAGCGCCTCACGCTTCTTCTTGTACTTCGGCATCCCGGCCCGCTGCCGCATCGGCAACCCGGCCTTAATGTCCTGGAGCGCCTTGCCCCGGGACCTGCCGAAGTCGCGGATCACCTGCTGCTGAGGCACACACGCACCCTCCCGCAGCCACGCTGTCCGGGCGCGAGCCTCGGTCAGCATCGCCGCAAGCTGCACCGGCCCGCACGTCGCCCTCTCTCCACTCGCCCGGTTGTGCGCGTGGACAGCCCTGGACTTCGCGACGCACTCATTCCACACCCAGCGCAATCGTTCCCACTCCGCCTCAAGAGCAGTGCGGGCCGTAGACGACAGCCGCAGACGGTAGGTGTACCGGCAATGCCCGGACGCCTCCGTAGTCGCTTCTATCGTCATGCATCCGAACCTACCCGGGAGGACTGACAGTTGAGAGCTCCCGCCCTGAGCGGGCTGCCTCACCTGCGCTCTTGGTATACGCCGATCCCCACGCCGCGAATCGGATCTCCCTGCCCCACTCCCACGCAAGGTTCGCTTCCTCCCGCGGCCGCAGCCGGGGATATCCACGGAGGAAGACCTGATGAACAGTGTGGCGGGGTCGGCCGTGCTGATCGCTCATCCACCGGGCGTACCGCAGGGCGATCTGCTCGGCCGACTTCCGTCGTCATGCGGCGTCTCATGCCTTCGCCTCACCATGCGGCGCGGCGTGACACAGGGAGTCGGCCCCGGAGCCTCACCCATCGAGGGACCTGGGCTCGG
The DNA here is from genome assembly GCF_008704715.1 of Streptomyces chartreusis. Lineage (NCBI taxonomy): Bacteria > Bacillati > Actinomycetota > Actinomycetes > Kitasatosporales > Streptomycetaceae > Streptomyces > Streptomyces chartreusis. Next base: position 9,633,122 of record NZ_CP023689.1, on the reverse strand, counting down.
CTCCGCTTGATCCACTCCTGACGAACCGTGTTTTGTCCAGCCATGCCTGACATATTCACCGGATCGTAGGAGAGGCAGGCCGGTCCGCATATGCCCGGTGCTCTTGGCCTCTACCGTCACGCATCTGTTCCCGTGTCGCTCGTCCGGCGTCGGCACCACCGCCCCGCGACCACGGCTCTCGCGTGCGACGAGCCGTGCCCGCCACGCCGGGACAGGACCATCGTCGACGACCCTGGGAGCACCGTGCCGGGCACAAGCCTTCCCGATGACCGCTACAGCCGCACCGAGGCCACCCGGCTGCTGTGCGCCGGCGTCTATCAGGACGCCACCTTCCGACGCCGGGTGCTCGACGAACTGGTCGGCCACATGGAACGGCCCGTCGCCCCCGCGCTGGGCGTGGACGTCCTGCCGGTACTCGCCCATGCCGTGCGCGTGGCCCGCAGAGAGACCCGTACGGCGATGCTGATGCTCGCGGCCTGGGCCGGGTTCGTGCTCTCCGACTTCCTCATGGTGTGGGACAGCGTGTCCGACCGCTGGGGACCCGACGCCGACGTGGGCTTCGGCAACGTGTTCACCGCGCTCTACCTGGGCCAGGAGAACGTGTCCGGCGGGATCCCGATGCCCTGGTCTCAGCTCTACGCCCTGGTCACGTTCGCGATGTGGGTCGCCGCCGCCGTCGGTGAACGGGGCGGCGACGTCAAGGAGTTGGGTCTGCCGGGAACGGTGGCTCGCGCCGCCGACGGCCTGGGCCGCCTCGCCGGACTGGGCAGCGTGCTGTTCCTCTGCTTCTACTGGTACCTCTACCTCGCCGGGCTCGTGGACGGCACCGCGCAGACGCCGTACCCGGCGCTCTTCCCCCTGGTGATCACCCTCATCGGCTGGCAGCACCAGGCGAGCCACCGCAAGGCGCTGTGCCGGTGGCTCTCCAAGTGGACGTTCCCCACGGCCACCCAACCCGGGCTCCCCCTGGGCCTCCCGTACGACGACCTGGTGCCCAGCATCCACAGGGAGCAGCAGGCGCCCGTCACCCTGTACGACCTGGAGAAGCCCTTCATCGGCATGGGCACGTGCAGGAAGAGCTGGTCCTTCGCGATGGAGTTGCGCAAGCTGCCCGAGGAGCCGCGGGGGCAGGTTCCCGCGCAGAGCAGTGCCGCCAACGGCGCCGGAGCGGGCCTCGCCCGGCGGACCACGGAGCGCCTGACGGCGAGTGCCGCGCTCGACATGATCGAACCCCAGCTGATCGAGCTGCGGGAGTCCGCCGCCCGCACCGGCCGCGACCGCTTGCGGGACCTGGAGATCGAGCGGTTCCTGTATCTCCCGGGAGGCGTCGGGCGCGACGAGGAGGTGGAGGTCGGCGGCGTCGACGACGCGGCCGCCTTCGCCGCCACTCCACGCGGCCGTGGGCAGGGCGGACGCCCGGTGTACGACCCGGAGCAGATCGCCGCGCAGCTCGACGAGGCGGTGGACGAGGGCGGTGAGGCCCGGCGGGTGTTCCTGCGGGTCCGGGTCGGTGCCTGGCACGAACAGCTCGTCGTGACGGTGCTCGTGCGGGTGCACACCCAGGGCGGCATGCTCGTCCTGGAGGTCGAGGCCTACGTTCTCGGGCCGATCCGCAAGGAGTTCCGGGGCGTGGACGCGCTGGTGGAGCGGCTGCCGGAGAAGTGGCCCAGTGCCGCCCTGCGTGCGCTGCGGCACGCTCCCGCGATCGGCGTGACCTGCGCGATCGGCGCGCTCGGCAGCGTGTACCGCGAGATCGCCTCCGGCTGGTCCGACGGCGACGAGGTGCCGGACGTACCCCGCGTCTCACTGCGGGCCGCGGCCGCGCAGAAGGATCTTTCGATCTTCCAGGAGACGGACGCCGAGCGGTACATCAAGACGATTCAGGAACGTATCGCGGGCGGCGTCCGGGTGGCGCTCCGCGAACACGGCTACCGCACCGAAGAGTTCGAGCAGCACATCTACCAGGTCAGTGGCGGTGGCGTCTTCATCAAGGACATGTCGGGCGGCGCGATCGCCACCGGCAGCCACGGTCAGGCGTCCTCGCGGACGTCCCCCGCGCCCGGCACCGGCCTGCCGCGCCAGGAAGGAAACCTCACATGAGTCAGGACCACACCTCGCCGCAGCTCCCCGACGGCGGTGCGGCCGCGGGAGGCGGAGTCAGCATCGGCTCGATGTCCGGCGGCTCGATCGCCACCGGCAGCCACGGCCGGGCCTTCTCGGTCAACGCCACGGGCGCTACCCCCGACGCCCGGCACCAGGAACTCCTGGCAGCGGTGCGGGAGTTGCTCGCCGAGCTGCCCGAGCAGGGGGCCCGCGCGGTGGAGGACGCCGCGCTGCACTCCGAACTCGTCGATCTGGAGGCCGAGATCACGAGCTCGGGCCGGGCGGAGTCCGGCCGTCTCACGCGGGTGCTGGGCAGCGTTCGGCGCTGGCTCGGCTCGCAGGCCGCCGCCGCGGGCGCGGTGGCCTCGGCGACCGCCGTGGTGCAGGGAATCGCCCAGCTACTCGGCTGAGAGCCGACGGGACAGCGCAGACGGCCGGGAGCCTGGAGGGACGACGGCGATGAGGGTGTACGACAGGGAACGGCAGGAGTGGGCGGGCGGACGCCGCGAGCGCCTCTACCACCCGGACCAGTATCTGGACCTGCCGCGGCAGCGGCGCGTTCTGGAGCGCACCGGCGTGGTGCTGGCCGTGGTGGGGGTGTGTTTCGGCGTCTGGGCGTTCGCCTGGAAGGACGAGCCCGAACCACCGCCGGCCGCCACCACGAGTCAGGGCGAGAGCGCCCCGGCCGAGACGGGCGGCTCCGACCCGGGCGACTCGGCCCCGGAGGAGTCCCCCACCGTGACGGACGCCGGGTCCGGTGTCCTGCCCGACGGCTACGAGGAGGCGCAGGACGAGGAAGGGTTCCGTGTCGCGGTCCCGACGGGCTGGTCGCGCGAGAGCAGCGCGTCCCAGTTCGGCATCGACATCGTCAACTACCGCAGCTCCGACGGGTCGCGCCGACTCCAGATCTTCCAGGTGATGGAGGACTCGCCCTACGGCTCGCTCCAGGCCGCCCAGACCGAGAGCACCAAGCTGGACGGCTACGAACTGATCGAACTGACCGAGATCTCGTCGTCGCCCTACGCGGCGGCCGAGCACGAGTACCGGGCCAGTGAGATCGCCGGCGAGTCGGACACCGGTTCCGTACGGCATGTCATCGACCACCGTTTCGAGGCGAGCGACGGCAACCGGTACGCACTCGTCGCGTACGGCCCCGACAACGCCGACGCCGCCGAACGCGACCTCGTCGACACGGCGGTCACCTGGTTCTGCCCGCCGGACACCACCTGCCCCACTCCCGCCGGCTGACGCCACCTGATGACGTGCCGTCAGGCCGACCGCGTGATGGTGACCTTGACGTGCTTCATGAGTGGCTGGTCGCTCTGGGTGCTGTAGTCGCCGATCGCGCACAGGACGTTCATCTCGGGCATGTAGCCCGCCGCACAGCCGCGGGGGATGTCGTACGGGACGGCGAGGTAGCCGTCGAGCCGGCGGTGGCTGCCGTCCCTGGCCGTGCTGACGATGTCCACCGGTTCGAGTTCGAGGATCCCGCGCTCGCGCATGTCGTCCTCGTTCATGAAGACGAGGGTGCGCAGGTTGCTGATTCCGCGGTAGCGGTCGTCGTCGGAGTAGATGGTGGTGTTCCACTGGTCGTGGGAGCGCATGATGCCCAGGGCCAGGGTGCCGGGCGCGGGGACCACGTCGGGCAGTGGGGCGGTGGAGAACTCGGCTCGTCCCGAGTTCAGGGTGCTGGTGCGCGTGGACTTGAACAGGGCCATGTGGTGAAGTCGTGCGGCACGCGGTGCGGGTGGCGGCCGCCTCGACCAGCGGGTTGATGTGCACGATCCGGGCGCCCCGGTGGTACGCCTCGGCGAGGGCGGTCAGCATCCATCAGCACCCGGCTCACGCTCTTCGCCGCGCCCCAGCCCGCGGCGGGGTGGTGGTAGGGGTGGAACTGCGGTTCGCCCTCGGGTTCGGGCCCGACCCGGTGTTCGGGGGCTCGCCGGTCGTCGTCGGAGGCGTTCAAGAGTCTCACCCTTCACCGTCGGGGCGCGCGACGCCGACGAGTTGCAGCGCGGGGGCATCGGCAGCACGGTCACCGTGGCCTGGGGGCGGTCGCCCGACCGCCCCGCGTTCCGCCAGTTCTCTAGCCCTTGCGTCCCTCCCAGCCGTAGGGGGCCTCCGCGCCCTGCGCGGGTTCGCCGATCAGCCCTGCTTCCCTTCGTTCGTGCACGGTGAGCTGCGCGAGTTCGTCCTCGTCGGGGCGGCGGGGCATGCCCCTGTTGTGGCCATGCTCCCAGTCGCCCTCGACGGCCTTGTTGGACTTGTGATGGTGCGTCATGCGCGGCCTCCTCGATCGAGGGTCCGGGAGTGCTGGGACGTCAGCTCTCCTCGTTGCCGTCCTTGTCCTCCGCCGCCGCGTCCTTGTGGACGGTGCAGTGGAGGGAGTCTTCCGTGACGTCGGCGACGATGGTGTCCCCGGGCTCGGCCTCTCCCCCGAGGAGGATGTCCGCGACACGGTTGTCCAGCTCGGCCTGGATGGTGCGGCGCAACGGGCGGGCGCCGAACTCCGGTTGATGGCCGTGGGCGATCAGCAGCTTCTTCGCCGCCTCGGTCACTTCGAGGTGCATCCCCTGGGCCTCGACCCGTCGTTCGCTGCGGTCCAGCAGATGGTCCACGATCTGCCCCAGGTCCTTCTCGGTGAGACCGTGGAAGATGATGATGTCGTCGATGCGGTTGAGGAACTCCGGCAGGAATCGCGCCCGCAGTTCCTCCATCAACTCGTCCTTGAGCTCGGACACATCGCCCTTGTGGGCGAGGATCCGGTGGGCCCCGATGTTGGACGTCATGATGACGACGCAGTGCCGGAAGTCGATGGTGCGTCCCTGCCCGTCGGTGAGGCGCCCGTCGTCGAGGATCTGGAGCAGCGTGTTGAAGACGTCGGGGTGCGCCTTCTCCACCTCGTCGAACAGGACCACGCTGTACGGCCGGCGCCGCACCTTCTCGGTGAGCTGGCCGGCCTCGTCGTAGCCGACATACCCGGGAGGGGCACCGACCAGCCGGGCGACGGTGTGCTTCTCCTGGAACTCGCTCATGTCGAAGCGGATCATGCGGTCCTCCTCGCCGAACAGTTCCTCGGCGAGGGTCTTGGCCAGCTCGGTCTTGCCGACTCCGGTGGGACCGAGGAAGAGGAAGGAGCCCACGGGACGGTTCGGGTCGCCCATGCCGGCCCGGTTGCGCCGCACGGCCCGGGAGACGGCGCTGACCGCCTCGTCCTGCCCGACGATGCGGGAGTGCATCCGCTCCTCGAGGCCGAGGAGCTTCTCCTTCTCGGTGGCGGTGAGCTGGGAGACGGGGATGCCCGTACGGCGCGAGACGACGTCGGCGATGTCGGCGTCCGTGACGGACACGACCCCTTCGCGGCGTTCCTCGATGCCCGCGAGTTCGCCCTCCGCCTGGGCTATCTCGCTCTTCATCCGGGCCGCCTTCTCGAAGTCCTCGGCGGCGACGGCCTGGTCCTGCTCGCGGCGCAGCTTGGCGATACGGTCCTCGCGGCTGACGACCTCGGTGGACCGGCCGGCGCTGCGCAGCCGTACCCGGGCGCCCGCCTGGTCCATCACGTCGATGGCCTTGTCGGGCAGGAACCGGTCGCTGATGTAGCGGTCCGACAGCTCGGCCGCGGCGGCGAGGGCGCCGTCGGCGAAACGGACCTGGTGGTGCGCCTCGTAGGCGTCGCGCAGCCCTTCGAGGATCTGCACGGTCTCCTCGACGGTCGGTTCGGGGATCATCACCGGCTGGAAGCGTCGTTCAAGCGCGGCGTCCTTCTCCACGTACTTGCGGTACTCGTCGATGGTCGTCGCGCCGACCACATGGAGTTCGCCGCGGGCCAGCGCGGGCTTGAGCATGTTCCCCGCGTCCATCGAGCCCTCTCCGGTGGCGCCCGCGCCCACGACCGTGTGCAGCTCGTCGATGAACAGGATGATGTCGCCGCTCGCCGCCTGGACGTCCTCGATGACCTTCTTCAGCCGTTCCTCGAACTGTCCCCGGTACTGCGCGCCCGCGACCATGCCGGACAGATCGAGGGCGACGACCCTCTTGTCCTTGAGGGTGTCGGGTACCTCACCTGCGACGATGCGCTGGGCGAGGCCCTCGACGATCGCGGTCTTGCCCACTCCGGGCTCGCCGATCAGCACGGGGTTGTTCTTGGAGCGCCGGGAGAGGATCTCAACGGTCTCCTCGATCTCCTCGGCCCTGCCGACCACCGGGTCGAGCTTGCCGGCCTTCGCCTCGTCGGTGAGGTCGCGGCCGAACTCGTCCAGTGTCGTCGCCGGCTGCTGGTTGCGGTCGGCGGGCTGCCCCTCTGTGCGGGCCGCCCGTTCCGTGACGCCCGCCAGCCGTCCGACGTCCTGGCCCTCGGCCTGGAGCAGCCGGGCAGCGCCGGAGTCCGCGTCCGAGATCAGCGCGCCGAGTATGTGTTCGGGGCCGATGTAGGACACCCCGGCCGTCTGAGAGCGGGCGTAGGCGGCGGCGAGAGTGCGCTTGGCCGCCGGGGTCAGCCCCGGCTCCGAGGACGGTTCGACCGACTCGTGGGGAAGGATCTTGGCGATCTCCGCGCCCAGCACATCTGGGTTCACCTCGGCGCGGGCGAGCAGGGAGCGTGCCGGTTCGACCTGCGTGGCGGCCCACAGCAGATGCTCGGTGTCGAGGTCGGACGTACCGTCCTCCATGGCGCGCCCCGCGGCGAGGTTGAGGAGTTCCTGCGAGGACTCGGTCAACAGCCGTCCGATCGGGACCCGTTGGACCGCCGGCGGCGATGACGCGGGTGACATGCCGAAGAAGCGGTTCAACATATCGCTGAAGGGATCCGGTGAGCCGAAACCGAACGACGACATCGACATGGCTGCTCCTGGGACATCGACGGGTCCCTTCCACCAAAACCCGGCAGTCCGAGCCCTGCAAACGGAGCGGAGGAATGCGTCGGCCCCTGTTGTGGGGCGCTACGCACCGTGATGCGGGAGGCGCTCCGCCGCCTACCGCGAACCGGTCGCCGCATCCTTCGCGCCGGGGGCGGGCGGCAGGTCGTCGAGGAAGGTGACGGTCGGCACGTGGAAGAGGCAGCCGGTGACGGCGGTGGAGTAGTCGAGGATCCGGTCGTGGGTGGCCGGGCCGTTGCCGAGGAACATGTGCCTGAGCATCTGCTCGGTCACGTCGGGGGTCCGGGCGTAGCCGATGAAGTACGTGCCGAACTCCTGCTCCCCGACGGTGCCGAACGGCATGTTCTCGCGGACGATCTTGCGCTCGTCGCCGTTCTCGTCGGTGACGGTGTTGAGGGCGACGTGGGAGTCGGCGGGCTTGGTGTCGTCGGGCAGTTCGACGTTGGCCAGCTTGGTGCGGCCGATGACCCGGTCCTGCTCCTCGACGGGCAGGGCGTTCCAGGCCGTGAGGTCGTGCAGGTACTTCTGCACGATCACATAGCTGCCGCCCCTGAAGCCGGGGTCCTCGTCGCCGACGAACACCGCGTCGGCGGCGGACGCGCCCTCCGGATTCTCGCTGCCGTCCACGTAGCCGAGCAGGTCCCGCTCGTCGAAGTACTTGAACGCGTACACCTCGTCCACGATCGTGGCGGCGCCGAGCAGCCGCTCCGCGATCAGCCGCGCCAGTTCGAAGCAGAGGTCCATGTGGTGGGCCCGCACATGGAACAGCAGGTCGCCCGGCGTGGCCGGAGCGTGGTGGCGTTCGCCGGCCAGTGCCGCGAAGGGATGCAGGCCGTGCGGTCTGGGCCCGTCGAAGAGCCGGTCCCACGCTGCCGACCCGATGCCGACGACGCAGGTGAGCTCGTCGGCGGGGGCCCGGAAGGCCACCGAGCGGCGCAAGCCCGAGAAGTCCTCCAGCAGGTCTCTGACCGTGTCCTCGCCGCCCGGGTCGACGGTGGCCACGAGGAACACGGCAGCTCGGGCCGGCGGCACGACCACGGGCTGCGACTCAAGCACGATCCGGCCTCCTCAGCGGGCGCGGCTGGTCCGTCCCGAAGGGCGTGATGCCCCTCCCATGGTGGAGGGCGGCCGGGGAAACCGCACGGGCGCGCTCCGCAGGCCCGCCATTCAACCGTGCGGGCTGAGCGGTCGGAAGTCGTCGTCGACCAGGCCGAGTTGATGTGCCACCACCGCCGCCTGGATCCGGTTGCGCAGGTGCAGCTTCTGGGTGATGGCGCCGACGTGGGACTTCACCGTGGTCACGCCCAGGTGCAGGGCCCCTGCGATCTCCGCGTTCGAGTGTCCGGCGCCCACCAGGGCCAGTACCTCGCGCTCGCGCTGAGTCAGGGAAGCCCCTCGGGCTGGACCGAGGTCGGCCTCGGTGCCCTCCACGCCGTCGAGGTGGGCCTGGAGTGCATGGGCTAGGACGCGGGAGAGGACCGTGGGGGCGAGCAGGGGCTCGCCGCGGGCCGCCCTGCGCACCGCGTCGATCATGTCGTCCGGGGCGCCGTCCTTGAGCAGGTACCCCACGGCGCCGGCGCGCAGCGCACCGTAGACCTCGGCGTCGTCGTCGAACGTGGTCAGCATCAGCACATGCGTGCCCGGCACGGAGGCGAGGATCCGGCGGGTCGCCTCGATGCCGTCCAGGCGTGGCATCCGCAGGTCCATGAGGATCACGTCGGGGCGCAGTCGTTCGGCGAGCCGCACGGCCTCCTGTCCGTCGGCGGCCTCGCCGACCACGTCCTCGCCGGCGGTGCGCAGCAGCAGCGTGACGCCGGCCCGCACGAGCGCCTGGTCGTCGGCGACCAGGACGCGGATCACGGCCGCACCGCCAGGGGCAGGGCCGCCGACAGCTGCCAGCCATTGCCGGTGGGGCCGGCCGCGAGCGTCCCGCCGAGTACCTCGACGCGTTCGCGCATCCCGGTCAGGCCGTGGCCCGAGGGCGGCAGGTCGGGGGTGGGTTCGGGTCGGACGGTGTTGGTGACGTCGATGAGCAGACGGTCGTCCGACACGGCCACGGACGCCGCCACGCTCGAACCGGGTCCGGCGTGCTTCAGGGCGTTGGTGAGCGCCTCCTGCATGACGCGGGCGGCGGTGATGCGCAGGGCGAGGGGCGCCCGGGTCACGCGTTCGTCGTGGTTGAGGTCGATGTCGAGCCCGGCCGCCCGGCTGCGTTCGACTGCGTCGGTGATCATCTGCTCCGGATCCATGAGGAGGTCGGGGGCGCTGGGGTCGCGCAGGATCTGAAGCAGGCCGCGCAGGTCGACGAGTGCCTGGCGGGCACTCTCGTGGATGGAGGTGATCCCCGCGAGGGCCGCGTCGAGCCGTTCTTCCTGGTCGGGGGCGTGGGTGGCGGCGTACTGGGCCGAACCGGCCGTGAGCGCGATGGCGGACACGTGGTGGGCCACCAGGTCGTGCAGGTCTCCGGCGAGGTGGGCCCGTTCCGTCATGCGTGCGGCGCGTGTCTCGACGAGGCGGCGTTCCTCCGCTTCCCTGGCACGTGCCTCGGCGACGGCGGCGGCCTGGCGCAGCGCGGCGAGGTAGCGGCCGAAGGCGACCGGTGCGGCGATGGCCATCGCGGCGGACAGGATGCGCAGCGCACCGTCCGCCCCGGCGAGGAGCGCGCCGGCGTCGCGGCCCACGCTGACGAGTACGGCGGCGAAGGTGGCCGCCCAGGACACGACGGTGGTGACCGTGCCGCAGCGGTACGCCACGACGCCGAGGGTCAGTGCGGCGACCAGCGGTGCCACATGGCTGGTGCCGGGCACGACCACGTCCGTCACGACGATCAGGACCACGTTCACGGCGAGCGCGACGACCGGCAGGGTCCGGGCGAGACCGAGCGTCAGCGCCGAAGCCTCGACCAGCACCCACGTCGCCCACGGCAGGTCCGAGGTCGGTCCCAGAACGATGCTGGCCACGCCGGCCGCTGCCGCCGCGGCGGCGATCAGCATGTCGAGCCCGGGGCGGCGCCATTGGAATGCGCTCACCGCTTCACCATACGTCCGGCCGCATGGGCGCCACCCCCTCCCATCGGCCGCCCGACCTCCTCCTTCTGGCCGCGGGTCCGGCCTCGCGGACGAAGATCGCCGTGCCTCGGCGGACCTAGCTTCGAGAAGCGGCGACCGGCCCGCCGGCTCCCCGAAGCCGGCCGGACGTACCGCGGCGTCGCCCGACCCACGTGCACGAGAGAGGCCTCAGCCGGTGTCGTTCCTCTGGGAGTTCATGCGAAGTCCGCTGACCGTGGGTGCCCTGGTACCCAGCGGCCGGTCCCTGGCCCGGGTGGTGACCGCGCCCGTGCCCAGCACCGGCGATCCCGTGGTGGTCGAGCTCGGCCCCGGCACCGGCGCGTTCACCACGACGATCCAGCGACGTCTCGCGGGCCGCGGCCGGCACGTCGCGGTGGAGCTCAACGACCGGTTCGCCCGGCGGCTGGCTCTGACGCATCCCGGTGTCGACGTCGCCCGGGCCGACGCGCGCGATCTCGTGCCGCTCCTCGCCGCCCGCGGGCTGGGCGCGGCCGACGTCGTCGTCAGCGGGCTGCCCTGGGCGGCCTTCGCGCCGCGCGACCAGCGCGACGTACTGCGCGCCGTGACCTCGGTGCTGCCGCCCCACGGCGTCTTCACCACGTTCGCCTACGTCCACGCCCGATGGACCGGGCCCGCCCGGCGACTGATGCGCTCGCTGCGGTCCCAGTTCGACGAAGTCGTCGTCGGCCGGACGGTGTGGGACAACGTGCCGCCCGCTCTCGTCTACCACTGCCGCCGCCCCGTTCGGCTCACCGAAGGAGACATGCCGTGACCACATCCGACAGCCACCCCCGGGCGGCGGACGGCCTGCTGGGCCGGATCGGCCGGGGGGCGTATCGCCGTCGCGGCACCGTCCTGCTGGCATGGCTGGTCGGCCTGGTGGCCGTGCTGGCCCTCTCACGCGCGTTCGGGGGCGACTTCACCGCCGACTACTCCGCGCCCGGATCGGAGTCCAAGCAGGCCCAGCAGCTGCTGGAGCAGCGCTTCGCGAGCCAGTCGGGGGCGACCGTCACCGCTGTGGTGGAGGCCGACGAGGGGGTGCGGGAGGTCCGCGGGCGGGTGTCCGGCATGCTGGACGAGCTGCGTTCGGCGCGGCACGTGACCCGAGTCGACGACCCCTACGCCGCGCCCGGTGCGGTCTCCGCCGACGGCAGGTCTCTGGTGACGTCCGTCAGCCTCGACGTGACCAACGGGGCCGAGATGCCGGTCGAGGACACGACCCGGCTCATGGACATCGCCCGCGACCACAGCGCGGACGGGGTGCGGGTCTTCCTCGGCGGGCAGGCCGTGGTCCTCGCCGAGGGCGGTCCCATCGGCTCCGAAGCGATCGGACTCGGCATCGCCGCGGTGATCCTGCTCCTGACGTTCGGGTCCGTGGTCGCCGCCGGGCTGCCCATCCTCATCGCCCTCGCCGGGCTCGCGGTCAGCGCCGGGGCGACGGGGCTGGTCATCCGGCTCGTCGACGCCCCCGACTGGTCGACGTCGCTGGCCGCCATGCTGGCCATCGGCATCGGTATCGACTACGTGCTGCTGATGGTGACGCGGTTCCGTGAGGCCAGGGCAGGCGGACTGGATCCCGAGGACGCGAGTGCCGCCATGCTCGACACCGCCGGCCGTTCGGTGCTCGTCGCCGGTGTCACGGTCGTCGTCAGCCTGCTGGGCCTGTTCGCCATGGGCCTTTCCTACATGCGGGGCGCGGCACTCGTGGCGATCGTCGGTGTCCTCGTCGTCCTCGCGGCCGCCCTCACCCTGCTGCCCGCGCTCCTGGGCTACCTCGGCGCACGGATCGACCGCCTTGGGATACCGCTCCTTCGCCGGCGAGGCGCCGCTGCGACCGTCGGCGCCGGCCGGGGGTGGGCGCGGTGGAGCCGGCTGATCCAGCGCCACCGCATCGCCGCGGCCCTGGCCGGAACGGCGGTCATGCTGACGCTCGCGACGCCGTTCCTCGGCGTGCGGTTCGGGTTCCCGGACGCGGGCAACAACCGGGAGAGCAGCATGAGCCGACAGGCGTACGACGCCGTCGCCGACGGCTTCGGACCCGGGGCGAACGCGCCGCTGCTCCTGGTGGTACGGCTGCCCGAGGGCGCGAACTCCGTCCTGGACGACCTGCGGGCCGGGGCGGCCGGCACACCGGGGGTGGCATCCGTGACGCCGGCCCGGTTCAACCCGGAGCGCGACACCGCGATCCTGACGGTGACGCCCACGACGGGTCCGCAGGACGACGCGACCGAGAAGCTGGTGAACCGCCTCCGGAACGACACCGTGCCCGCGGCCACCGAGGGCACCGGTGCCCGCGTGTACGTCGGTGGCGCGAGTGCCCGGTCGATCGACAGCACCGCGGACCTGGCCCGGCGCATCCCGTACCTGATCACCGGGGTGATCGTGCTGTCGATGCTCCTGCTGCTCGTCGCCTTCAGGAGCATCGTGATCCCCCTCAAGGCCGCGCTGATGAACCTGCTCTCGGTTGCGGCGGCCTACGGCGTCGTCGCCCTCGTGCTGGAGGGCGGCTGGGCGGGGCGGCTGATCGGCATCGACACCGAGACTCCCCTGCCGCCGTTCGTCACGGTCCTCATGTTCGCGGTGCTGTTCGGCCTGTCGATGGACTACGAGGTGTTCCTGCTCAGCCGCGTGCAGGAGTCATGGCTGCGGGACAAGGACAACGCCAGGGCCGTCACCCACGGGCTGGCGAGCACGGGCCGGCTCATCACGGCGGCCGCGGCCATCATGATCGCCGTGTTCCTCGCCTTCGTGCCGAGCACGGAGGTCGTCCTCAAACTGATCGGCGTCGGCATGGCCTCCGCCATCCTCCTCGACGCGACGGTGGTCCGCCTCGTACTGGTCCCGGCGGCCATGCACCTGCTCGGCCGGCGCAACTGGTGGCTGCCACGGCGACTGGACCGACGCCTGCCCTCGCTGTATCTGGAGGGCCGCGGCGACCATGCGGAGGCGCTCACTGGTACGCCGACCGCCGCCTCGCACTGAGTCAGGGCTGCCTGGTTCGGAGCCCGTCCACGATCAGGGTCAGAATGCGGGCCGCCCGGTCCGTGCCGCCCCGAGACGGGTCGATGCGCCACAGGACGCTGAGCTGGAGGAGGACGTCCTCCGGGTCCAAGTCGGGCTTGAGGGTGCCGTCGGCCGCGCCGGCTTCGAGCAGGAGGGCGATGGCGCGGACGAACGGCTCGTAGTACTCGTCGTCGAGCCCGCCCTTGGTGGCCGCGTGAATGACCTCGGCCACGCCGAACTTGAGCCGGCCGTAGTGCGCGACCTCCTCGAACCAGAGGCGGAGCGCCGTGAGCGGCGGGTTCTGCTCCAGGAAGACCGGCACGCGGTCGATCAGACCCTGGATGTCGTGCCGGTACAGCTCCATGACCAGCGCCTCCCGTGTCGGGAAGTGCCGGTAGAGGGTGCCGATGCCCACTCCCGCCTGCTTGGCGATCGCCGTCAGCGAGGCGGAGCCGGACCCGGACAGCGCTTCGCGGGCGACGGCCAGGATCCGCTCCCGGTTGTCCAGGGCGTCTTTCCGGGTCGGTTTCGCGGACGGCGGGTTCACGTGCGGGATCCAATCATGCGGTTGCGAAACGGAGGGGCCTCCGTTACGTTGGAGGACATAGCGGAGGGCCCTCCGTTTCATTCTGGCACATCGCCTCTTCTCACCCCCATTCCACGGAGGATTCCCATGCCCGAATTGGTATTGGTCACCGGCGGCAGCGGCTATATCGCCGGATGGTGCATCGCCGAGCTCCTGCACCGCGGATACGACGTACGGACCACCGTGCGCAGCCCGGAGCGCGAGCGTTTCGTCACCGAGGCCGTTTCCACCGAGGTCGACCCGGCGGGGCGCTTGGGTTTCGCGGTCGCCGACCTCACGGCGGACGACGGCTGGGACGCGGCGATGAAGGGCGTCGACTACGTCCTGCACGTCGCCTCCCCGCTGGGCGCCGCCTCCGACGACCCCCAGGCCCTCATCGCCCCGGCGCGCGACGGCACCCTGCGCGTGCTGCGCGCGGCAACCGCTGCGGGCGTACGACGCGTGGTGATGACGTCGGCGGCGAACGCGGCGAGCCCCTCGTCGTACGCCTCCGAGGGCGTCACCGACGAGACCCTGTGGACCGACCCGGACGACCCGACACTGATCCCCTACCGTCGCTCCAAGACCCTCGCGGAGCGTGCCGCCTGGGACTACATGGAGGGCTACGACGGCCCGACCGAGCTGACGACCGTGCTCCCCGGCGCTGTGTTCGGCCCCGTGCTCACGCCCGACAACCTCGGGTCGGTAGGGATCATCGCCCGCATGATCTCGGGGCAGATGGCCGGAGCGCCGCGCATCGGCCTTGAGGTCGTCGACGTCCGCGACCTGGTCGATGCGCACATCCTGGCGATGACGTCATCGGTCGCGGCCGGCCAACGCTTCCTCGCCACCGGCGAGTTCCTCTGGATGACCGACATGGCCCGCATCCTGCGCGACGGGCTGGGCGAACGCGGCAGTCGGGTCAGGACACGGCGGATCCCGGACTTCGCGGTCCGTCTCACGGCCCGGTTCAAGGACCCCTCGCTCCGCGAGATCACCCCCTCGCTGGGCCGCCGCAACCGGCACAGCACCGAGAAGGCCCGCACCCTCCTCGGCTGGCAGCCGCGCCCCGCACGCGAGGCGGTCCTCGACTGCGCCGACAGCCTGATCGCCCACGGAGCGGTCTAGCCGCGCCATCAGTAGAGGCCGGATCCGTTCAGGTCCTCAGCCGCTGACACTGGTGGCGGGTTCCGGGAAGGTGACTCCGGTCAGTTCCTCGGAGACGGTCCACAGGTGTCGGGCGACGGCAGGGTCACCGGCCGCCGGTGAGCGGCCGACCAGGGTCGGGGCACCGCGCATTTCGAACATGCCGTCAGGGCCCACGAAGCCGGCACCGGGCAGATCCTGGACGGCGGCGTACAGGGTGGGCAGTGCTCCGGCCCGGCTGTCCTGGGCGACGAGCCTGTTGCCGAGGCGGAGGGCGATGCCGCGCAGGAGGCTGGCGTCGTTGCTCTGGAGGTTGGTGGCGGCCCAGCCGGGGTGGGCGGCCAGGGCGCGGACCGGTGAGCCCGCCTCGGCGAGCCGTCGCTGGAGCTCAAGGGTGAAGAGCAGGTTGGCGAGCTTGGACTGGCTGTAGGCGGCCATCGGCTGGTACTCGCCGGCGAGGTCGAGGTTGTCGAAGCGGATGCGGGGGTTGCCGGGCGCCCTGTGCCCGGTGGACGAGAGGGTCACCACGCGGTCGGTGATGTGCGGCAGCAGCAGGTTGGTCAGCGCGAAGTGGCCCAGGTGGTTCGTGCCGAACTGCATCTCGAAGCCGTCCTTGGTGCGGGCCTCGGGGATGTTCATGACGCCGGCGTTGTTGATGAGCAGGTCCAGGCCGCCCTCCCAGGCGGCGGCGAATTCGCGGACCGAGGAGAGGTCGGCCAGGTCGAGCCGGCGTACCTCCACGCTGCCGTTCACGGTCGCCGCCGCGCTCTCGCCGCGCCCGGTGTCCCGGACGGCGAGGACGACGTGGGCGCCGGCGCCGGCCAGCGCCTCGACGGTCGCGAGGCCGAGTCCGCTGTTGGCGCCGGTCACGACGGCGGTGCGCCCCAGCTGGTCGGGGATGTCTGCGACGGTCCAGGGCTGAGGGTTCTGATTGCGGTTCCGGTTCTTTGTCATGGGTTCCAATGTAGGCGGCGATAACAATGTATGCAACGATAACAATGTGGGCGATGCTCACCTCGACGCTAGGCTGAGGGCATGACGAGCCGCCCCTACCACCACGGAGACCTGCCGACCGCCCTGCTCACGCGCGCCGAGCAGGCCCTGCGCGAGCGGGGGCCCGAGGCACTGTCACTGCGGGAGCTGGCCCGCGACATCGGAGTCAGTCCCGCCGCCCCCAGCCGTCATTTCAAGACCAAGCAGGCACTGCTGGACACGCTGGCGCTGACCGGTTTCGAGCGGCTCGCGGAGGCCATCACGGCCTCGCAACAGAACCTCGACGGCGCATCCTTCGGCGACCGACTGGACGCCGCCGCCCGCGCCTACGTCGGGTTCGCCGTGGACAACGCGGCCCTGCTCGACCTGATGTTCTCCGTCAAGCACAGCCCGCAGGCGTCACAGGAGCTGGGAGCGACTGCGCACCGCTGGTCCGAGCAGCTCCTCGGCCTCATCGGCGACGGGCAGCGCAGCGGCGAAGTGCGGGAGGGACAACTGGAGCGCGTCGCACTGCCGATCTTCGCGGCCCTGCACGGCTACGCCGGCCTGGCAGTCAGCGGAATGCTGCCATCGGAGGTCTCCGAGCACGGACTCGACGACGTGATCGCGTCCATCCTGCGCGAATGCAGGCCGGACGCGGAGCAGGCAGGACTGCCGAGCCCGCGCTGACGAACCTCCCGGTGAGGACCCGACGACACGCACGCGCACGGCGCAGAAGGGGCTGACCGAGGTCCGACGACGGCTACTGTCCCGGTCGCGGAACCGCCTCCAGGAGCCCGGCGACCGTCGCACCGACAGTGCGATGCCAGTACTGTCCGCGACGGATCATGGCGTGATCCCCACCCTTCACCAGTTCCAGGTGAGCCCGCGCGCCGGCCGCAGCGGCCCGGCGCACGAACGCCGCTGACGCGGCCGGGTCGGTGATGCGGTCGCGGTCGCCGTGCAGCACGACCACGTCCTTGTCCCGCAACTGCTCCACCGGCTCGCCCTCCGGACACCACGGCCCCAGCGCGAGCACGGCCCGCACCTGCGGGGCCACCGCGGCGCGCAGCGCGGCGCGGCCGCCCATCGAGTGCCCGACCAGCACCACCGGAACCTCTCCGACCTGTGCGGCCAGCTCCCGCAGTGCCTGTTGGGCGTCACGGACCGGATCGGCGTCCGGGCCGTTCCAGCCCCGTACCCGATAACGCACCTCGGCCAGCAGGACGTCGGTGTCCGGCACCGCCGCGGCGACGGCACGGACGAAGGGCCTCATGCGCACGGCTGCCGGATGCCAGGAGCGCGACCTGGCCCGGCTGTCGACGGATCCACCGTGCAGGAACAGAACCGCGGCGCGCACCGAGCGCGAGGTGCGCCGGGTCAGCAGCGCGGTCGCGGGTCCGTGCGCTCCCGTGTCGCCGGATCCGCTCTGAAGCGCTGCCATCGGTTCTCCTCCGCGAATACGTGTGGGGTGACGCGCAACCGGTTACTCGTGCGGAATGGTACGGACGCTGAAAGGGCACGAGAGGCACGGAGGGCACCGCGCGGCCGGGACCGGGCGGGCCGCCGAGGCCGGCCCGGACGAAGAGGTGGAGCGGCGGGCGCCGGACAATCCCACGGACCTGCCCAAGCGGTCCTGGGGCGCGGTGCTGAAAGGCACCTTCAAGGAGTTCAAGAAGGACGAGCTCACGGACCGGGCCGCGGCGCTGACCTACTACAGCATCCTGGCGCTGTTCCCGGCACTGCTGGCGCTCATCTCGCTGCTCGGAGTCATCGGGGAGTCCGCGACGCAACGAGTGCTGGACAACATCCAGAAGCTGGCCCCCGGCCCCGCGCGAGACGTGCTCACCAGCGCCGTCCAGCAGATGCAGGGCAACGCAGGCGTCGGTTCGGTCATGGCCGTCGTGGGTGTGCTCCTCGCCGTGTGGTCGGCCTCCGGCTATGTCGCCGCGTTCATCAGGACCGCCAACGCGGTGTACGACGTCCCGGAGGGCCGTCCGGCGTGGAAGGTGCTGCCGGTCCGCGTCGGTGTGACGGTGACCCTGATGGTCATGGCGGTCATCAGCGCGGTGATCGTCGTGTTCACGGGCGGCCTGGCCCAGGAAGTCGGTTCCTCACTGGGTATCGGCGACACAGCGCTCACCGTGTGGTCGATCGCGAAGTGGCCGGTGCTCGTCCTCCTGGTCACGATCATGATCGCGATCCTCTACTGGGCCACCCCGAACGCCAAGGTCCGCGGCTTCCGTTGGATCACGCCGGGCAGTTTCCTGGCACTGGTGATCTGGCTGATCGCCTCGGCCGGCTTCGCGGTGTACGTGGCGAACTTCGCCTCGTACAACAAGACCTACGGCACCTTCGCGGGCGTGATCATCTTCCTGGTCTGGCTGTGGATCACGAATCTGGCGATCCTGCTGGGCCTGGAGTGCGATGCGGAGCTGGCCCGCCAACGCGCCGTCGCAGGCGGTCACCCCGCCGAGAAGGAGCCGTACGTGGAGCCTCGCGACACCCGGAAGTGGGACGAGGACGACCGCCGACGGCTTGGGTCCTAGGCCGAGTCCTCCCGAGCGGGTCCGTCGACCTCCTCCACCGGCGGCATGAACGCCCGCAACCACCGCTCCGTCTGAGCGACATGCGACTGCGCCGCGCCGGCCGCCGCCACCGGGTCGCGGTCCGCGATCGCGGTGGCCAGGACGCGATGGTCGTCGTCGCTCTTCCTGCGCAGGTCAGGCCCCTCGGGCAAGGTGAAGACCTGGTACTTGCGGGAGCGGGCGCGGAAGACCGCCAGGAGGGTGGCCAGGGTGGGGTTGCCGCCCACGCGGGCGATCTCCGCGTGGAAGCGGTGGTCGAGTTCGGAGGCCTTGGTGGGGTCGCTCGTCGCCTCCATGTCCTCGATGAGCGAGAAGAGCGTGCGCACGGTCTCCGGCGTGCAGCGCGCCGCCGCCTGGGCGGCCACATGGGCCTCAAGGACGCGCCGGATCTCGTAGACCTCCAACAGGCCCGAGAGCGGCAGGAGTTCGAGTGTCAGGGAGAGACTGCCGATCACGTCCTCGGGCCTCAGCTGTGACACGTAGGTGCCCGAGCCGTGGCGCGGCTCGATGACGCCCAGGGCGGCGAGCATCCGTACGGCCTCGCGCAGCGACCCGCGCGAGACGCCCAGTTCCTCGCAGAGCTCACCCTCGGGCGGAATGCGCTCGCCCGGACCGAGGCGTCCCGTACCGATCATGTGCCGTAGGCCGTGGAACGCCTTCTCGACTGCGGACATCCGTCCCCTCTTCCTCCCCTGACGGGCCGGCGAATCATGCCGCCGCCCTCGGAGCACTGTAGCGAGTCTCAGATGTGTCGGATGCGTGTCACTCGAAAGTCATCTGATGACTTTCACTGTACGACCCTTGTTTCCGCCGAGAAAGGTGGTGCAGGATGCCGAGTCATCAAACGTGTCAGGCGGAGTCCGGCCTTCCGTGAACCCGCCCTGCCCAGATGTGGAGTCCTGTGAGCGAGACCGAGGTGACCACCGCACCGCGCCCTCTGCTGCTGGCGGACGGTCGGCCCGCCGACCGGGCGTGGTCGCTGGATCCTGCCCTCAAGCACCTGAACCACGGCTCGTTCGGGGCCGTTCCGCTGGTGGCTCAGGAGCGGCAGGAGCTGCTGCGCGTGGAGATGGAACGCTCACCCGTGGTGTGGTTCCCGGCGCTCCCCCAGCGGCTCGCCGCGGCCCGAGTCGAGCTCGCCGACTTCCTGCGCGTCAGCGCCGGCGACCTCGCCCTGGTGCCGAACGCCAGCGCCGGCGCGAGTGTCGTCTACACCGCCCTCACCCTGCGCCCCGGCGGGGAGATCGTCGTCACCGACCACGGCTACGGGGCCGTGACGATGGGTGCCGAGCGGCTGGCACGGCGCTGGGGCGGCCGGGTCCGTACCGCCCGCGTGCCGCTGAACGCGGACGCCGACGCGGCGTACGAGGCCGTCGTCACCGAACTCGGCGACGCCACCGAACTCGTCGTCGTCGACCAGATCACCTCGGCGACCGCACGCCGGCTGCCGGTGGAACGCATCGGGGCGGAGGCCCGCCGACGCGGCATCCCCGTCCTCGTCGACGGCGCGCACGCGCCCGGTCTGCTCGATGCGCCGCTCGCCGACGCGACCTACGACGTCTGGACCGGCAACCTCCACAAGTGGGGCTGCGCCCCGCGCGGCACGGCTGCCCTGGTCGCCCGCGGCCCGCTGCGCGAGCGGCTGTATCCCCTCATCGACTCCTGGGCCGCGGCCGATCCCTACCCGGACCGCTTCGACCAGCAGGGCACGATCGACGCCACGTCCTACCTGGCCGCGCCGACGTCCCTCCGCTTCATCGAGCGCACCTGGGGCTGGCCCGCCGCCCGCCGCTACATGGACGACCTGGCCGACTACGGCGCCTCGGTCATCGGCACCGCGGTCACCGGACTGACCGGCGCGGACAGCGCGGTCGACGTCGGCATGCCCGTCCCCGGCATGCGCCTGGTGCGTCTGCCGGACGGACTCGCCTCCGACCGCGTCGAGGCCGACGCACTGCGCGACCGGGTGGCCCTCGAACTGGGCGTGGAGGCGGCCTTCACCAGCTTCGACGGCATCGGCTACATGCGCCTGTCCGCCCACGTCTACAACACCGCCGCCGACTACGAGTACTTCGCCGAGGAATGCGTCCCCGCCCTCGGCAAGTGGGCACGAGGAAACTGAAGGAAGAGGTCAGCACAATGAGAAGAAGGACGGCAGCTCTCGCGCTCGGCACCGCCGCCGCGATGGTTCTGACCGGCTGTTCCACCATGAGCCCCGGGGCGAGCGGAACAGTCACCCTCAACATGGTCGAGAGCCTGACGAACCCAACCCGCACCGACCTGCTCAAGGACCTCATAGCCGACTTCGAGCAGCAGAACCCCAAGGTCAAGGTCAACCTGGTCTCCCCGCCCACCGAGCAGGCCGACCAGAAGCTCCAGCAGATGCTCCAGTCCGGCAGCGGGGTGGACGTCCTGGAGGTCCGCGACATCACCGTCGGACCCTGGTCGAACAACGGCTGGCTCTACGACATGAAGAAGGACCTCGCCGGCTGGAAGGGCTGGGAGGCGATGACGGAGAACGCCGTCAACGCCTCGAAGGACGCCAAGGGCAAGACGTATTTCGTCCCGTACGGCTTCTACGGCCTGAGCCTCTTCTACCGCACCGACCTGATCAAGGAGGCGGGCTTCAGCAAGCCGCCGGCCACCTGGGCGGAACTCGTGGAGCAGGCCTCCGCCATCCACGACCCGGCCAAGCGGCGCTACGGCTACGCCTTCCGCGGCGGCGCCAACTCCAACAGCAACGCCACCGCCGCCATCGAGGCCTACCTCGCCGACCAGGTCGACCCGGCGAACGGCTTCAAGCTCAAGGACGGCCGTACGATCTTCGCCGCCCCCGAGGCGGAGGCCGCCATGGAGAACTACCTCAAGCTCTTCAAGCAGGCCTCGCCCAAGTCGTCGGTCGCCTGGGGCTATCCGGAGATGGTCGAGGCGTTCTCCAACGGCTCGACGGCCTTCCTGCTCCAGGACCCCGAGGTGATCGCCACGGTCTCGGAGTCCAAGTCCATCTCGAAGGACCAGTGGGGCACCGCGCCGCTGGTGGCCGGGCCCGGCGGCAAGACCGTGCAGCCGCTGGCCACCGCCGGGTGGGGTGTCGCCAAGGGCAGCGAGCACAAGGCCGAGGCGGTCAAGCTGGTCGAGTTCCTCTCCCAGGGCGAGGCGTCGACGACGTTCACCAAGAAGAACAGCCTGGTGCCCATCCTCAAGTCGGCGACCAGCGACCCCTTCTACAAGACCGGCCCCTGGTCGAGCTACGTCACGATGACCGAGCAGCCCGACAAGTACCTGGTCGTGACCCAGCCGCGCGGTGTCACCTGGTGGGCCGAGTGGCAGCAGAAGGCGGACGCCGACGTGCAGAAGCTGATCCTCGGCAAGACCACGCCCAAGAAGCTGGTCGCGGGCTGGGACGCGTACTGGACCGAGAAGTGGCAGCAGGAGCAGTAGACATGTCCGTCACGTCCACAACGGCGACGAAGACGAAGACGCCGGGCAGTGGGGAGACCTCGCACAAGCGGGGTCTCCCCCGCGGGGGCCGGCGACGGGAGTTCACCACCCGGCGCGGTCTTCAGATCGCCGCGTTCATGGCGCCGGCCGCGGTCTTCGTGGCCGTCTTCACGTACTACCCCATGATCGCGGGCGGCCAGATGGCCTTCCGCAACTGGAAGCTGACCGACCTGACCGACACCTCCTGGGTCGGGCTGAAGAACTTCCGCGACGTCTTCGCCGACCCTGCCTGGGGCACCGTCCTCGGCAACAGCGCGGTCTGGGTGTTCGGTTCGATCGTGCCGCAGCTGGTCATCGGCTTCGCGCTCGCGCTGTGGCTGCGCCGCCGCTTCCGCTTCCGCGGCCTGTACCAGGCACTGATCTTCTTCCCCTGGGCGATCTCCGGATTCCTCATAGGCATCCTCTTCCGCTGGCTGTTCAACAGCGAGTTCGGTGTCGTCAACGACCTGCTGCAGAAGGCCGGTCTCATCGACGAGCCGGTCGCCTGGCTGGCGGATCCGAAGACGGCGATGGTGGCCGTACTGATCGCCAACATCTGGTACGGCGTCACCTTCTTCGCGATCATGATCCTGGCCGCGCTCCAGTCGATCCCCGACGAGCTCTACGAGGCGGCGGCGCTGGACGGCGCGAGCAAGGCACGCACGCTCTTCCAGATCACCATCCCGTACATCCGCACCACGCTGGCGCTGACCGTGCTGCTGCGGGTGATCTGGATCTTCAACTTCCCCGACCTGATCTTCGGCATGACCGGCGGCGGGCCGAACAACGAGACGCACATCGTGACCACTTGGATGATCAAGATCACTCAGCAGGGCGACTACGGCAGAGCCTCCGCGCTCGGCCTCCTCGTGGTGGCCGCGCTGCTGGTGTTCGCGGTGTTCTTCCTCATGGCCACGCGCGAGAAGAAAGGAGCGAGGCGATGATCGGCAAGGAGTCCACTGTCGGCCGGGTGGTCAAGTTCGCCTTCCTCGGCGTGTGGCTGCTCTTCACCGTCTTCCCCCTCTACTGGATCACCGTCACCTCGCTCAAGGCGCCCGGTGACATCTTCCGGTTCCCGCTCGCCTACTGGCCCGAGCGGTTCTCCCTGGAGAACTACAGCGGTCTGTTCGGCACGGCCGACTTCGGGACCTACCTCACCAACAGCCTC
This sequence comes from Streptomyces chartreusis, assembly GCF_008704715.1. NCBI lineage: Bacteria > Bacillati > Actinomycetota > Actinomycetes > Kitasatosporales > Streptomycetaceae > Streptomyces > Streptomyces chartreusis. The sequence continues at coordinate 9,610,155 of NZ_CP023689.1, read as the reverse complement.
ATCGTCTCGACGGTGGCCGGCGCGACGGCGACGGCGATCTCCATGCTCTCGGCGTACGTGCTGGCCCGGTTCGAGTTCCGCACCAAGTCCGCCCTGCTGATGGCCGCGCTGGTCACCCAGATGATCCCGTCGTTCATCGCGCTGGGTCCGCTGTACCTGCTGATGACCGACCTGCAACTGGTCGACAACCGCTTCGGTCTGATCCTCGTCTACATCGCGGTGTGCATCCCGTTCTGCACGGTGATGCTGCGCGGCTTCTTCGAGAACATCCCGGACGCCCTGGAGGAGGCCGCCATGATCGACGGCCTGTCCCGGTTCTCGGCGCTGTTCCGGGTCCTGCTGCCGGTGATGCGCCCGGGCATCATCGCCGCGTTCATCTTCAACTTCGTCAACTGCTGGAACGAGCTGTTCCTGTCGGTGACGCTCATGAACAGCGACAGCAACAAGACCGTCCCCACCGCCCTGAACGGCTTCATCTCCAGCTTCAACATCGACTGGGGCTCGATGTCCGCGGCAGCCGTCCTCACGATCCTCCCCACCATGCTCCTGTTCGCCTTCGCCAGCCGCCACATCGTCCAGGGCCTCACTTCGGGGGCGGTGAAGGGCTGAGGCACGGCCCGGCTCGGGACCGGCCTCACGCACCCGGTCCGGGGTCCGGCCGTACAGGCTTTGCGAGGCCGGCTCGGGTCGCTTCCAGTTGTGCGGCGAAGGCGATGCCGAGGAAGAGGGCGACTGCCGTGAGGTTGGCCCACAGCAGCAGGGCTATGAAGGCGGTGAGAGGTCCGTACACGGCGCCGAAGGCACCGCTCTCCTCGACGTACAGCGCGAGCAGCCAGGTGGCCGCCACCCACAGCAGGAGGTGCACGGCCGAGCCGAATGCCAGCCAGGTGTAGCCCGGTTGGACACGACGGGGCGACCAACGGAAGATCACCGCGGAGGCCACCCAGGCCAGCGCGAGCCCCACGGGGATGTCGAGCACGCCCCACCACTCCGGTCCGCCGCCCTCCCGGCCGGCGGACTCGGCCACCGCGTCGCCCACGGCCTCGCCGGCGACGAGTACGACGAACCCGAGCACCAGGGGAAGGCCGGCGGCGAGTGCGAGAGCCAGCGCCCGCGCGTACTTGCGTGGGAAGGGACGGTCGCGCTCGATGCCGTAGATCCGGTTGGCGCCGCGCTCGATCTGGCCCATGGCCGAGGCGAGGTTCAGCAGCGCGAAGCCCAGGCCGAGCCACAGCGCGAGCGTGCTCCAGACGTCGCCGTGGGCGGTGCGCCGGGTCCCCTGGAACGCGTCCTCGACGATCTCGGCGCTGGCACCCGGCACGATCCGGCCGAGTGTGTGCTCGATGATCCGCCCCACGCCCTCCGTGTGCACCGACGTGGCCAGCCCGACCAGCGCCACGGTGCACGGCACCAACCCGAGTACCACCTGGAAGGCGAGAGCCCGCGCGTTGGTGAAGCCGTCGGCATAACGGAAACGCGCGAACGAGTCGATCAGCAGCCGCAGTCCCCCGTAGTGGCGCAGGGCGGCGAACGCCTCGTCCCCCGAGAGCTCCTCGCCGAGCATGTCCCGGGTCTGCGGGACGTGGACGGCAGTACCCATGGCCTCGACACTCCTCGCTTCGCGACTGCTCCCGGTCCTGTCCGGATGCCCCGGGAACCGGCTCGTCCATCCCGGCAATCAGTACGCGTTGCGGCGCCGCAGCCCGAAGGGCCTGCCGTCCGGGTCGATGAGGAGGTGGTGCAGCGGCGTGCAGACCGCCTTGGTCGTCCGCGAGAGACGCGGCGGGACGTACGTCCGCAAGCGGCCCGGTGGCCTCGGGCCGTGCCGGCCGTTGTCGTGCCAGGCGTCCAGTGCGGCGGCGCTCGCCGCGAAGGCGTCGAAGGCCCGCGCGGGATCGCAGAGCGGGTCGGGCGCGTGCGGAGTCGGGGGCGGTTCCGTGTCCAGGTGCTCACGCGAGAGTTCCAGGCGCAGGTCTCTGGCGAAGGCGCGTGCGCCGTCCCCGAGTCCTCCTGGGTCGTGCGGCTCTCGGGGGTCCGTGGCCTCGTCCATCACCGCGCAGGTGAGTTCCGAATCGTGGGTCCACGAGCGGAGGTTGACGTTGTCGGAGCCGACCGAGGCCCACGCGTCGTCGATCACGCAGACCTTCGCGTGGACGTACACCGGTGTGCCGGCGTGGTTCTCGAGCGCGTACACCGCGACGCGTCCGCCTCCGGCACGGCGCAGCCTCTCCAGGGCCGTGATCCGGCCGATCAGGTTCATCGGCAGGGTGAGTCGGCCGTCCTGTTCGGGGACGGAGGGGATGACGGCGATGAGGCGCAGGCCGTCATGGGCGGCGAGCGCCTCGGCGAAGGACTCCACCACGTGCGGTGACCACAGGTACTGGTCCTCCAGGTAGATCAGCGGACGGGCCCGTCCCAGCGCCTTGCGGTAGCCGCGGGCGATGCTGCGCTCGCCGTCGGGGGCGAAGTCGTATCCGCGCAGCAGCCGGTTGGGATAGGTGCGCAGGACTTGGAGGGTCTGGGTGCCAAGTGGTGAGGGGTCGGGTGGCTGGGGCGGGAGCCGGTCGGCGTCCGTGTCCTCGCGGTGGGCGAGTTCCCGCAGGCGGACGAGGGGGCTGCGGGTGAGCGGCGCGGGATCTTCCCAGCGTTCACGGAACACGGCCTCGATGTCGCCCACGGCAGGTCCGCGGATCGCGAGCTGGACGTCGTGCCAGGGCGGGTGCGGGCCGTACGCGGCGGCGATGCGCAGCGACTGCCGGTCGCCGCGGTGCGTCACGTCGTCGTTGCGGTTGTGGCAGAGGTCGATGCCGCCCACGAAGGCGACGTCGAGCTCGGGGCGGTTCGGGTGGCGGAGCACGACGAGCTTCTGGTGGTGCGAGCCGCCGGGCCGGACCCGCATGTCGAGCAGGCATTCACCGCCGGCCGCCTCGATCTCCTCGCCGAGATGACGGTTCTCGGCCTCGCTGAACTGGAAGCGGTCCAGGTGGGAACGCCACAGCAGCCCCTTGACGATCACTCCGCGCTCGGCCGCCTCGGCCAGGACCCGGCCGATCTCGCTGCCCGGGCCGTCCAGGCGCTCGTCCGGGTCCCCGCGCCAGTCGGTGAACAGCAGCAGGTCGCCTGCGCGCTGCTCTCCGATCGCGCGGTGGAGCTCCCGGAAGTACGTGGCCCCGTGGACGAGGGGCCGCACCAGGTTGCCGCGCGACCAGGCAGTTCCATCCGCCCGGCGGCCGTCCAGACGTGTGGCACTGTTGCCGCGTTCGGCCGCGGTCAACAGCCATTCGGTGAGTTCCACGGCCCAGGCCCTCCAGACGGGGCATACGGGTACCCCGTCCGCGCCGCCTCATCCGTGACCCGGCGTGCCGGGCCGTCCGTGAACCGGTGCGCCCGGCCATCCGTGACCCTGTGCGCCGGGCCGTCCGTGACCCATGCGCCGGGCCGTCGATGAAACCTTTGCCTCGGCCGGATGCGGGGGTGCGAAGAAGCTTTTGTTGTCGCTCGACAACTGAGTTAATCTTCACCAGATTTCCTCACCAGGTCGAAGCCGTGAACAGCACAAACGTGACAGGTGAGTGGGCCCTTCACAGGCCCGGCGCGGTTCCGAGTCCTCGGTGTGGGGGCTCTTGGGGAGCGGAACGAGGATGCGCATGACGAGCAAGACGATCGAGGCCGTCGACGGGGCCTCCGGCGAGCAGGAACTACGGCAGCTGCTGGCCGGGCTCACCGCCGTGAGAGACGGCGACTTCGGCACCCGGCTGCCGTCCGACGGCGAGGGTCTGCTCGGAGACATCGCCACCGTCTTCAACGGCATGGTGGACCAGCTCTCCGTGTTCACCTCGGAAGTGACCCGGGTGGCGCGCGAGGTCGGCACCGAGGGCACGCTGGGCGGCCAGGCCGAGGTGCCGGGCGTCTCGGGCACCTGGGCCGACCTGACCGACTCGGTCAACGCCATGGCGGGCAACCTGACCACCCAGGTCCGCGACATCGCGCAGGTGGCGACGGCGGTTGCCAAGGGCGATCTGTCGCAGAAGGTCGACGTCCCGGCGCGGGGCGAGATCCTTCAGCTCAAGGAGACCGTCAACACGATGGTCGACCAGCTCTCCGCCTTCGCCGACGAGGTCACCCGCGTCGCCCGCGAGGTCGGCAGCGAGGGACGCCTCGGCGGTCAGGCGCAGGTGCCCGGCGTGGGCGGTGTGTGGCGCGACCTGACGGATTCGGTCAACTTCATGGCGGGCAACCTCACCTCCCAGGTCCGCAACATCGCCCAGGTGACCACCGCGGTCGCGCAGGGAGACCTCTCCCAGAAGATCACCGTGGATGCCCGCGGCGAGATCCTCCAGCTCAAGAACACCATCAACACGATGGTCGACCAGCTCTCCGCCTTCGCCGACGAAGTCACCCGGGTGGCGCGCGAAGTAGGCACCGAAGGCCGGCTCGGCGGGCAGGCGGACGTCAAGGGCGTCAAGGGCACCTGGCGTGACCTCACGGACTCCGTGAACTTCATGGGGGGCAACCTCACCGCGCAGGTCCGCAATGTCGCCCAGGTGGCCACGGCCGTAGCGGAGGGCGACCTCTCCCAGAAGATCACGGTGGACGCCCGCGGCGAGATCCTGGAGCTGAAGACCACCATCAACACGATGGTCGACCAGCTCTCCGCCTTCGCGGACGAAGTCACCCGCGTCGCCCGAGAAGTCGGCACGGAGGGCAACCTCGGCGGCCAGGCGATCGTCCGTGGCGCCTCCGGTACCTGGAAGGACCTGACCGACAACGTCAACGTGATGGCGTCGAACCTGACCGGCCAGGTCCGCTCGATCGCCAAGGTGGCCACCGCCGTCGCACGCGGCGACCTGTCCCAGAAGATCACGGTCGAGGCCAAGGGCGAGGTCGCCGCCCTGGCGGACGTCATCAACACCATGGTCGACACACTGTCCGCGTTCGCGGACGAGGTGACCCGCGTCGCCCGTGAGGTGGGCACCGAGGGCCGCCTCGGTGGTCAGGCACACGTGCCGAACGTGGCGGGCACGTGGAAGGACCTCACCGACAACGTCAACTCCATGGCCAACAACCTCACCGGCCAGGTCCGCAACATCGCGCTGGTGACGACGGCGGTGGCGGGCGGTGACCTGTCGAAGAAGATCGACGTCGACGCCCGCGGCGAGATCCTGGAACTCAAGACCACCATCAACACGATGGTCGACCAGCTGTCGTCGTTCGCCGCCGAGGTCACCCGAGTGGCGCGTGAGGTCGGCAGCGAGGGCCGGCTCGGCGGGCAGGCGGAGGTCGAGGGAGTCGAGGGCACCTGGAAGCGCCTGACGGAGAACGTGAACGAGCTGGCCGGGAACCTCACCCGCCAAGTCCGTGCGATCGCCGAGGTCGCCAGCGCCGTCGCCGAGGGCGACCTGACCCGCTCGATCACCGTGGAGGCGTCGGGCGAGGTCGCCGAGCTCAAGGACAACATCAACTCCATGGTGGGCTCGCTGCGGGAGACCACCCGGGCCAACCAGGAACAGGACTGGCTCAAGACCAACCTCGCCCGGATCTCCGGCCTGATGCAGGGCCACCGGGACCTGCCCGTGGTCGCCGAGCTCATCATGGACGAGCTCGCGCCGCTGGTCTCGGCGCAGTACGGCGCCTTTTACGCCGCCGAGGACACCGCGCGCAAGCCCCAGCTCAGGCTGGTGGGCTCGTACGGCTATCCCGACGACACCACCCGGCCCGAGCGCATCCGGGTCGGGCGCTCCCTGGTCGGGCAGGCCGCGCGCAACCGCCGGCCCATCAGCGTGGAAGAGCTGCCGCCGGGCTATGTGACGATCTCCTCCAGCCTCGGGCAGACGGTTCCCAGCGCGCTGGTGGTCCTGCCGATCGTCGTCGAGGACCAGGTCCTCGGTGTCATCGAGCTGGCCTCCGTCACCCGCTTCACCCAGATCCACCAGGACTTCCTGGCCCAGGTGATGCCGACCATCGGCGTCAACCTCAACACCATCGTGGCCAACGCCCGCACCGACGAGCTGCTCGGGGAATCGCAGCGACTGACCGCGGAACTCCAGGAGCGGTCGGCGGAGTTGCAGGTGCAGCAGGACGAACTGCAGCGCTCCAACGCCGAACTGGAGGAGAAGGCCTCCCTGCTCGCCTCGCAGAACCGCGACATCGAGGCGAAGAACCTCCAGATCGAGCAGGCACGGCAGGAGTTGGAGACCAGGGCGCAGGAGCTGGCGCTGGCGTCGAAGTACAAGTCGGAGTTCCTGGCGAACATGAGCCATGAACTGCGCACCCCCCTCAACAGCCTGCTGATCCTGGCGCAGTTGCTGGCGCAGAACCCCTCGCGCAACCTCACGCCGAAGCAGGTCGAGTACGCGGGCATCATCCACTCCGCCGGCTCGGATCTGCTGCAGCTGATCAACGACATCCTCGACCTCTCGAAGGTCGAGGCGGGCAAGATGGACGTCACGCCCGAGTGCGTCGAGGTGCGCGAGCTGGTGGAGTACGTCGAGGCGACGTTCCGCCCGATGACGACGCAGAAAAGCCTGGAGTTCTCGGTGGCCACCGCGCCGGGGACACCGTTCGACCTGCTCACCGACGGCTCCCGGCTGCGCCAGGTCCTGCGCAATCTGCTGTCGAACGCTCTGAAGTTCACCGAGGAGGGCGGCGTCGAGCTGCGTATCGAACCCGCCGCGGACGGCGAGACTCCGATGAGCGTCCACCGCGGCAGTCCGATCGTGGCCTTCCATGTCAAGGACACCGGTATCGGCATCCCCGAACAGCAACTGGAGACGATCTTCGGAGCGTTCCAGCAGGCGGACGGCACGACCAGCCGGAAGTACGGCGGCACCGGCCTCGGTCTGTCGATCACCCGGGAGATCGCCCGTCTGCTGGGCGGTGCCGTCACGGTCCGGAGCACGCCCGGCCAGGGCAGCACGTTCACGCTGTTCCTCCCCGTGGCCCGGGCCGACTACGAGGGCGTAGTCGGCAGTGGGGCACAGCCGGTGGAGCAGCCGCACACGGCCGAGCTCCCGCCGGCCGCACCGTCCGAGGCACCCTCGGCGAAGGCTCCCGGGCGGCGCCGACGCCGACTGCTCGTCGTCGAAGGCCGTACGCGCGGACTGCTCACCCTCGTCGCCGAACGGGCGGTCGCGGACATCGCGCCCGATGCCGACGACCCGCTCGCGGGCATCGACATCATCACGGCGGTCGGAGCGCAGGAGGCGGCCAGCACCCTGGCCGACGAACCCTGCCACTGCGTCGTCCTGGAGCTCGGCATGCCCGACGACGAGGGAACCCGCCTGATCCAGGCCATCGAGGGCGACTCGGCGCTGGCCAGCGTGCCCGTCCTCGTACACACCGGACATCACGTGGACCTGGCCCAGGAGCAGTCGTTGCGCTCCCGCGCGGAAGGCCGTCCGCTGGCCTTCCTCTCCAGCCTGGACGAGCTGCGCGAGCGCATCACGCTGCACCTGTCCGCCGAGGAACCCGGGGACGTGCTCCAACTGGTGCGCACCGAGGAATCCCAGCGCGCGATCACGCAGGTCGTCGACGACACACTCTTCGGCCGTACGGTGCTCGTGGTCGACGACGACGCGCGCAACCTCTTCGCCCTCAGCGGGGCGTTGGAGCTGCAAGGCTTCCATGTCCTGCACGCGAACAACGGCCGCGAGGGCATCGAGACTCTGCTCGCCCACCAGGACATCGCGCTGGTCCTGATGGACGTGATGATGCCGGAGATGGACGGATACGCCGCCACCGCGGAGATCCGCTCGATGCCCCAGTACGCGGACCTGCCGATCATCGCGGTCACCGCCAAGGCCATGCCCGGGGACCAGGAGAAGAGCCTGGCGTCCGGCGCGAACGACTACGTCACCAAGCCTGTCGACACCAACGACCTCATCGGCCGCGTCCAGCGCTGGCTGACCACGTGACGGGCGGTCCCGCTGCCGTGCGTATCAGCCGACCGCCTGACGTCCTCGGACGTCCCAGCCGAGGAACAGGTCAACCGTGAGTGACCCCCAGCGTCCGACCGAGCCGGAGACGGCCGGTACTCCGGCGGGCGCCGAACTGGTGCCCACCGCGGCGCCCGTGGCCCGTGCCGCGATCGATGTGGCCGGACAGGGCGACGACGACACGCAGCGCTCCCCCGTCGGCAGGCTGGCGGCGACCGTGGAGCGGCTGCGCCGTGAGGTGCGGGCGGCTCAGACCGAGGCGGACGGGCGCGCCCTGATCGAGCTGGCCAAGGGCATCCTCGTCGAACGGCTCGGGTGCGGACCCACTCAGGCGGCACGGCAACTCGCCGAGCTGGCCGAGCAGGCGGGCATGTCGCCTCTCGAATTCGCCGTCGAGGTCATCGACCAGGCCTCGGGTGACCGGCTGTCGGAGGTGACCACCGGCTTCCTCGAACACACGGCGGGCGGGGGCGAAGCGGCCGACTCGCTGCGGAACAACTCCTACGCCCTGATGCTGCGGGCCGCCGAGAGCGGTGCGCTGGCCGCTCGTGACGCCCAGGCCGTTGCCGATTCCCTGATGGAACACGCCCTGCGGCCGCTCGGCGCGGAAGCGGTGGCCATCTGGTCGCTGGGCGGCGACGGCTCGCTGACCCTGGCGGGCAGCGCCGGGTTCACGGTCTCGGAAGCGGGTCGCTGGCGGTATGTGCCACCGGGTGTGGCGACAGTGGCGCGGCGCGGGCTCGGGGTCGGGGAGCTCACCGGCCATTGGATCGGCTGCCTGTCCGAGACCGGACTGCCCTCCATAGGGCAGCACCAGTACCCCGACGGCGGCCGGGCGGCCGTACCCGCCGACACCGGCGGTCGGATCCTCGGCGTGCTCGAGATCGTCTGGCCCGCCCCGATGGAACCTCAGCCCGCGCAGATCGTCCGTCAGGTCGAGGCCCTGGCCGAGCTGTGCGCGCACACGCTGGAGACTTCTGCCCCGCGCCATCCGGACGGCGACTGGCGGCCCGGCGTCCTCCCGGAAGTCACCGAGCTGATGGATCTGGCGGACAGCCTGCACGACCCCACTCTGGTGCTCGTTCCGCATCTGGACCCCGCCGGGGAACTGCTCGACTTCCGTATCCAGCACGTCAACGGCCGCTTCCTCGACCCGAGCGGCCGGCCCCGAGGCGTCGTCAACGGCTCGCTGCTGCTGGAGGCGTACCCGATGGCCGCCGGCGAGAGCGAGCTGTTCGAGCTGATCGAACGGGTCTACGCCACCGGGGAGCCGTTCCGCGCCCACCGCATGCGGCTGACCACGCTGGTCGACGACGTCCCGCTGGCGGCGGTCGCCGACATCAACATCAGCCGGTACGGCAGTTGCGTCCTGCTCATCTGGCGCATGGAGGACGAGACGGCACGGCTGGCGAGCCTGCTGCAACACGCCCAGCGCCTCGGCCGCATCGGCGGGTTCGAGGAGAACCTCCTCACCGGCGAGATCACCTGGAACGTCCAGCTCTACGGCCTGTACGGCAAGTCCCCCACAAGCGGCCCGATCCCACTGGAGGATCTCGCCGCCCATGCCCACCCGGACGACGCGGTCGCCATCGGCCGATTCCTGCGTACGCTGCTGCACCACCGAAGTCCCGCGTCGACCGCGTTCCGGCTGCAGCGGCCCGACAGTGTGACCCGGCACATCCGCGTGGTGGCCGAACCGGAGCTCGACTCCGACGGCCGCCTGCTCGTCGTCCGGGGCGCCTACCAGGACATCTCCGCGCACCACTGGACGGAGGTCGCGCTCGCCGCGACACGGGACCAGCTCGCCCACTCCGAGCAGCAGGCCCGTGAACGCAACCGGCTCACCCTGCAGTTGCAGCACGCGATCATGCCTCCGGCGCAGGCTCCCTTGGACGCGCCCGGCCTCCAGGTGGCGGTTCGCTACCGGCCCGCCGAGACCCAGCATCTCGTCGGCGGCGACTGGTACGACGCCGTCGTGCTGCCGTCTCGGCTGGTGCTGCTGTGCGTGGGGGACGTCGCCGGGCACGGCATCGACGCGGCCACGAGCATGGTCGTCCTGCGCAACGCGCTGCGCGGCCTCGCCGTGACCGGCGCCCGACCGGCCCAGCTGCTGTCCTGGCTCAACATGGTGGCCCACCATCTGACCGGCGGCGTCACCGCCACGGCCGTCTGCGGCCTGTACGACCCCGAGCGCCGTACGCTGCGCTGGGCCAGGGCCGGCCATCTGCCGCCCGTCCTGCTGCGCGACGGCGAGGCGACGCCCCTGCCCCTGGTCAAGGGGCTGCTGATCGGTGCCGTGCCCGAGGCGACGTACGAGGAACACGAAGTCCAACTGGCTGTCGACGACACCTTGCTGATGTACACGGACGGCCTGATCGAACGCCGTGACCGCTCCGTGGAGGAGTCACTGACCCAACTGCTGGCAGCCGCGCGCACGGTCCCGCCCACGCTCGACCAGCAGTTGGACCGCCTGCTCACCTACAGCAAGTCGGACACGGACGACGACACGTGCATCGTGGGCGTCCGGGTGGCCTAGGCGCTTTCGTTCGGAGCGGCGGACGGACCGGAGGTAGATGTCTGCCACGTGAAGCCGGCCAGGCAGATGGTCACGGTCTTCTCGTGGTGGGGGGCGATCCGTCCAGGGGGCTGCCGGGTGGGTCTAGAGGGCGTCCCACACCTTGAACCAGCCGATGTTGTCGTTCGCTCGGTCACCCCCACGTTCGGCGTACCGAACCCGTAGTAATAGACGGCGCTGTGACCGTCGTTGAGGACGGCCTGCTGACCGTCGCAGCTGTTGTAGGTGTTGACGCCTCCCTCGCCTGAAGGCGGGGGATTCCTAGCTCACGTTGCCTGATCCCCGGCGGGGTGGGGGTCTTACACGATCAGCACTAGCCGGGTTGCAGACCAGCCCGGACCAGCATCACGCGGGCGCTGTTCTTGTCTCTCGGGGAGACAGCGCCGCACGCGGTGCAGGTATACATTCGCTCGGAAAGGGGGAGTGCGTGCTTGGTTCTCGCTCCGCACGTGGCGCAGTCCATCGTGGTGTGCGCGGGGTGGACCAGGTGCACGATCCTGCCGTGCTTCCTGGCCATCTCGACCAGGGCGTTCTTGGTCGTACCAACGGCCGCGTCCGCAGCCTTGCGCGCCATGGTGGATTTCGCGAGGAACTTGGGCCGGAAGTCCTCCACGGCAATCTGGTCGTGGTCGCGGACGACCTTCTTGGCCCACTTGCGGCCGGTGTCAGTCCGCTGAGCGGTCACCTTGCGGTGCAGCTTCGCGGTCTGCCGCTTTGCCTTGTGGTATCCCTTCGATCCCGCCTGTCCCTTGGCCGGACGGCGCCGGGCCATCATCCGCTGGTACTTGGCCAGCTTCTCCGCGGCCGTCCGGCCGTGTTGCGGGTGCGGAAGGTCGTGGTCGTCGGACGTGGTCGTCGCGGTCTCCCTGACACCCCAGTCGATCCCGATCACGCGCCCGGTCGCGGGCAGGGCCTCGGTCACGGCCGGGACGACGAACGACGCCCACCAGTGCCCCACCGCATCCCGATACACGCGCACGCTGGACGCTGGCTTGGGCAGCTGACGCGACCACACCGGCCGAACCACGATCCCGCCGGCAAGATGCAGACGGCCGTCCTTAAGACGGAACCCGCGCTTCGTGTATTCGAGGGTAGGCAGCGCCTCACGCTTCTTCTTGCACTTCGGCATCCCGGCCCGCTGCCGCATCGCCACACCGGCCTTAATGTCCTGGAGCGCCTTGGCGCGGGACTTGCCGAAGTCGCGTATCAACTGCTGCTGAGGAACGCACGCGCCTTCTCGCAGCCATGCTGTCCGGGCACGGGCCTCGGTCAGCATCGCCGCGAGCTGCACCGGCCCGCACGTCGTCTTCTCGCCGGTCACCCGGTTATGCGCGTGCACGGACTTGGACTTGGCGACGCACTCATTCCACACCCAGCGCAACCGGTCCCACTCCGCCTCAAGAGCAGTGCGGGCCGCAGACGACAAACGCAGACGGTAGGTGTACCGGCAATACCCAGTCATCTCCGTGGTCGCTTCTGTCGTCATGCATCCGAACCTACCCGGAAGGACTGACAGTTGAGGCCTCTCGTTCTACATGGCGCCCCTCACCAGCGGTTTTGGTGCACGGCGATCCGCCTTGACGTCGACCCGCCTTTACCTGCCCCCGCTTCCGCGGGAGCTTCGTTTCCTCCCCCGGCTGAAGCCGAGGGTATCCACGAAAGAGACCTAATGAACGAGGAGATCGAGCGCCACCACGTGCCCGGTGCTCAGGACGTAGCCGTCCGCGTCGCGGGGCCGTAGTCCCCGTACACGTCGGTGTTGTCGCCGCCGTACTCGGCGTGCTCGTACCAGGTCATGAGCAGGGTCCGGCCGCTGCGGTTGACCGCCGCCGTCCCGGTGTCGGAACAGGTCCGGCTCTTCACCCGGGAGAACTTCTCACCCGGCTTCACCCGCTCCACCTCCGCGGAGCAGTGCGTGCCGTCCGAGGACGCCGAGGCTGATGCCTGCGGTGCGAGTCCGACGAGGCCGATAAAGGAACATGATGCTCGTCGCGACTGGGCCGGCAGGGCATTGCGCACCGCGAGCCTACGAAGGCGAATCGCACAGCGGTCCCTGACAGATGTCAGGGGTCTGGGTCGGGGGCAGGGTCGTGGCAGCCCCCAATCGGCCGATGAAAGCTGCATCACAGGTCTGCGATCACGAAAGCGGGGCACCTGGACTCCTACTTCAACACTACGGAACAGGAGTTCTGAACATGGCGAGGGACCTCACCCCCAAGTACACGGTGCCCGGCATCGAGCGCGCGGCGGCCGGCCGGATCATCGACGTCCTCCGCCTGCGGCTGCACGCCCTGAACGACCTCCACCTCACGCTGAAGCACATTCACTGGAATGTCGTCGGACCCCATTTCATCGCCGTGCACCAGATGGTCGATCCGCAGGTAGACCGGGTGCGTGACATGGCCGACGACGTGGCCGAGCGCATCGCCGCGCTCGGCGGTGTCGCGCAGGGCACGCCGGGCTCCCTGGTCAAGGAGCGCACCTGGGACGATTACTCGATCGGCCGCGAGGACGCCATCGCCCACCTCGGTGCGCTGGACGTCGTCTACACGGGCGTCATCGAGGATGTCCGCGCGGCCATCAAGGTCGTCGGTGAGATCGACCCGGCGACGGAGGACCTCCTCATCGAACAGCTGCGGGACCTCGAACAGTTCCAGTGGTTCGTCCGGGCCCACCTCGAGAGCGCGGGCGGCACACTGACGACGGCCCGGGCCGAGACGGAGGAGGACGCCGCCAGGGCGGCGAAGGCCTGAGCCGTTCGACACCGGCCGGTCGTCCCTCCTCGTCCATGCTGTCGACCCTCCGCAGGTCCTCAGTGAAGTTCCTCCCGCCGGCCCACCAAGGCCCTCATGGCATCGTTGGTGATCTCTGAGAGGGCGACGGGGCACAGCAGCTGGTCCAGGGGGTCCGTTCGTGCGCGGTCGCGCGCATAGAGGGCGCGTCCTGCGGGGCTGCTCAGCTTGATGCCGAGTGCGGCGGCGTTCGGACCGCTGCGGGGCGGGGCCGGATGCCGGTCGTGTGTGCACCTCGCGTCGGCGTAGTGCGGCAGCGTCGTCTCCAGCGCCGAGATCAGTTCATCGAGCACGGCGGGATTCCGTACGAAGTCCGAGGCGGCGTACCAGGCGACCGCCATGACGACCAACAGCCGTCCGGGCCGGTCCGCCGGCTCGGCGGACCGGAGTTCCTCCGCGTGGATGCCGATCTCCGACTCGATGTCGGTCCCCGGCTCGGGGTAGCCGTGCAGTAAGGCGGACAGCGACGCGATGGTGTCCTGTGTCCCCACCGGCAGCCTCGGCGGGACGTCAGAGGCCGAGCCGGGTTCGATGATGTCCAGGGCGATCCGCGCGAGCCCTGCGACATTTCGCGGGCAGAGCCACTGCTCACGGGGGTGGTTCTCATGCCATGCGGCGTCCGGGTCGTAGAGGCCGCACAGTTGTCTGCCGAGGTCTTCGTCGAACTCCGGTTCATGTTCCTGGTAGGGATGCGTCTCGTGCCCGCAGGGCCGGTCACGCAGGGCGCCGTCAGCAGCCTCCAGTGCCGACCTCGCCACCGACACGACGCCGTCGCCCGGCGCCCCGGCGACGTAGGGAGCCATCATCAGCAGACCGATCGTCCATACGCAGGCCGACTCTCCGCCCGGGTCCTCGGCGAGCTGCGCAGCACATCCGAGGACCGTCCGGTCATACGCATCGTTACGGAAGTCGTAGTACTCCTCACGGATTTCGTCCCAGGATCCGGCGAGTTCATCGAGCGGCACATCGTCGGTGATCATCGACTGAGCGTACGGGCCGGCCCGCGTCCATGGCGGGCCCGGAGGGCAAGTTCAGCCGGCTGCCTGTGAAGTACCCAAAGTACGGGCGAAGTCCGCAAGGGTCCGGAAGTCGTCCTCGCGCAGGCCGATCCTTGGGTTGACGTGGTGCAGGAGTCCCGGTGCGCGGTGGTGGGTGGTCACATATTCCTGGTCCAAAACGCTCTGTTCGTCGTCCACCCAGGCGAAGGAACGGCCGTTGGCGTATTCCACCAGCGGGGCGGTCTTCCAGTGAACTCCGTCAGGGCGGTCCTGGAACAAGCCGTCGCCGAAGTCGACGAATGGCAGTTCAGGTAGACCGAGCACCGGGCCGATCCACCGGTTGGCATCAGCCATCCATGTGGTGGCCCAGCACAGTTCGTAGCCGAGCTTCAGCAGAGCCTGTCCGTGCGCCGGGTTGAGCCACACCCGCAAGGGTCGCCGACGGAGGGAGAGTTCGTAGTGGTCCTGGGAATCCGCACTGCCTCGGGGCACCCTGAGGGTGGTGTAGCCGTCGGGGCGCCTCGTCGGCTTGGCCGCGTAAGGGTTGAGCGGTCCGTCCACGTCGAGGAACAGCAGTGGACGGCTCATGATCTCCCCCGGGTCATGTGCAATGGTGGCTGCGCCGGTGACAGCGTAATCGCAACGATGATGGCTGATTGAAGACGGAAACATCGGTGCCGCCCCGTAGAGTCCGACGCCGTGTCTACCTCCCCCGTTCGGTCCTCCCTGTGGGGTGACCAGCAGTTTCTTCTGCTTGCTGCGGCTCGGATCATCTCGGTGCTGGGCAACGGTTTCGCCCGCGTGGCGTTGGCATTCGCCGTGCTGGGCCTGCCCGGAGCGACGCCTGGGCGGTTGTCGTTGGTGGTGGCCTGTCAGGCACTCCCTCAGTTGGTGTTCATTCTCATCGGCGGGGTGATCGCGGACCGCATGTCACGGGCACGCCTGATGGTCGGCGCCGACATCGTGGGGGCCGCCGCCTACGCAGGGCTGGCCGGCCTCGTGCTGACCGGTCACGCGCCGTTGATCCTGCTGTGCGTGCTGGCCGTCGTGGCGGGGACGGCGACCGCACTGTTCTCGCCCGCGATGGCCGGCCTTGTCCCGCTGGTCGTCGAGGAGGACAGGCTCCAAGAAGCCAACGGGCTGCTACGGGTGTGCACCAACAGCTCCCTCCTGCTCGGCCTGACCTTGTCCGGTGTCGCCGTCGCGTGGATCGGGGCCGGTTGGGCGCTGGCCCTCAACGCCGCGTCCTTCGTGGTCAGCGCGTTTCTGACCACTCGGCTGCGCGTGCCCGACCGGGCGGCGAAGGGGTCCTCGGGCTGGGACGATCTCAAGGAAGGGTGGCGGGAGTTCACCTCCCGGCAGTGGCTGTGGGTCGTCGTCGCCCAGTACGCGGTTGTCGTCGCAGCGCTCAACGCCAATGTCGGCGTCCTGGGGCCGCTGCTCGCGGAAGAGGACCTGGGCGGGGCGACGGCGTGGTCGGTCATCGTCGCGGCGCAGGCCCTGGGCACGATCGCCGGAGCCGGCCTGGCCGCACGCGTCCGGGTCAACAGGCCCATCCTGGTGGCGGTTCTGGCCACTTTCCCGGCCGCCCTGCCCATCGCCCTGCTGGCCGCCTCGGCCCCGGTCTGGCTGATCGCCGTGGCGATGTTCAGCTCGGGTATCACCTCGGACATCTTCGGCGTGCTCTGGTCCACGACCATCCAACGTGAGGTCCCCGAAGAGGCCCTTTCCCGCGTCAGTTCCTACGACTGGTTCGGCTCCTTGGCCTTCGCCCCGCTCGGGCTGCTCGTGGCCGGACCCGCTGCCGACGCAATCGGCACCCAGAAAGCACTGGCAGGCTGTGCTGCCGTGATCGCCCTGGCCACATGCGCGGCCTTGTTCTCGCCGCAGGTCCGCAAACTCACCGCGCCACCCCGGCCCGGCTCACAGCACAGCCCAGAGTCGACACCTCCGGCCACCACATCACGCACGGTCGACGAGGAGACAGCCTAGGGGCCCGTCTTCGCCCCCTCCGGTCCGGCGGCTCTTGCTCTGGACCGCGCCCCAAATCGGACTGCGAGGTTACGTTGTGCCGATGACCGAATCACTGCCGCCCGGCGGCATCGTGCCGGATGCGGACGAGTTGGATGCCCAGTGGGCAGATGCCTGGCGACCCGAACAGGTCGCTGAGCGATTGGTCGGAGCCGGCACACCCTGGTGCGTTGCAGCCGGGTGGGCCCTGGACCTGTTCCGCGGCAGGCAGTCGCGGCACCACGGCGATCTGGAGATCGCCGTACCAGCCGCAGGATTCTCCGAAATTCGGGACTGCTTCCCCGAGTACCTATTCGACGCGGTGGGTTCGGGTCGAGTCTGGCCAGGGGCAGGAGCTGAGGTGCTTGCTGCGACGCACCAGACCTGGCTCCGAGATCCCGCGAGTGGTCAGTTCCTGTTCGACGTATTCCGTGAGCCGCACGAGGGCCGGACGTGGATCTGCCGACGGGACGACAGTATTCGACTGCCGTACGACGAGATCATTGAGCGGACCGCGGACGGGATTCCTTATCTGGCGCCCGAGTTGGTACTGCTGTTCAAGGCCAAGGCGGCACGTGCCAAGGACCAAGAGGACTTCGACGGGGTGCTGCCGCTGCTGGGCCGGGCACGGCGTGATGCCCTGAGTGGATGGCTGGAGCGTGTGCACCCCGGGCATCCGTGGCTGGCTGACCTGGCGAAGTCGTCACGCTGACGGGGCCGGCGTCTCGGACGGCACGGGAAGCGTTCGGCCCAAGCGAGACAGAGGAGACAGGGCCATCAGCACCGGTGACAGAAGCATGCCCGCGGCGGTCACCAAGAGGCTGGTCCGCGTCCCCCACACCTCCGCGAGGAACCCACCGAGCAGCGAGCCGAGTGGCGTCAGCCCCATGCCGACGAAGTTGATCGTCGCTGCCACGCGGCCTTGCATCCCGTCAGGGGTGACGGTCTGCCGGATGGCCATGACCGTGACGTTCACCAGCTGACTGAAGGTCCCGAAGACGAAGTTGACCGCAATGAGGGCGGGGACTGTCAGCACAAGCTCCCCGTCCAGTGCGGGCACGAGCAGGAACACGCCGTCGCCGACCGCCGCTGCAGACACGAGCACAGGGCCGTGTCCGTAGCGGTTCGGTAGGCGGGCGGCCAGCAGCGAGCCCAGGAGCGCGCCTGGTCCCGTCGCCGCGAGTGCCAACCCAACGGCTGTACCCGACAGGTGGAGGTCCCTTGGCAGGTGCAGCAAGTAGACGGTCATCACGGCCGCGAAGGAGAACTGGAACGCGGCTGATGCGAGACACACGGTCCGCAGCGCGGAATTGCCGACGACGAATCGCAGGCCGTCATGGATCTGCCGCCAGACCCGCAGTGGTCGCGTTTCCGAGCGTGCCGGAATGGATTCACGGTGACCGATCCGTCGGATCGACAGGAATGACAGCGCGAAGAACACCGCGCTCAAGGCGACCGCAACGGCCGCCGACAGCATCGATACCAACGCGCCGCCAAGGGCAGGACCGCCGATCTGCGCAGCGGACCGGCTGCCCTCCAGCGCGCTGTTCCCTCGCACCAACTGATCGCGCTTCACCATCCGTACCAGGGACGCCTGGTACGCCACGTCGAAGAACACGGACAACGCCCCAACGACGAACGCGACCACGAGCAGCGCCGGCAGACCGAGCACACCAAGGAGGCCGGCCACGGCGGCGGCGCCCAGGGCGAGAGCCCGACCGGCGTCCGCCAGCACCATCACCATGCGGGTCCGCCACCTGTCCACCCACGCGCCGACGAAGAGCGACAGCATCAGGATCGGCGCCTGCCCCACCGCACGCAGGGCCCCCAGTTGCCCGGCACCGGCGTGGAGCGTCAGGACGGCGAACAGCGGCAGCACCACCAGGCTTGCGTGCTCGCCCAGTTGAGAGGCTGTCTGACCCAACCAGAGTCTGCGGAAGTCTCGGTCCCGCCATAGACCTGACGGGACAGACGGACCGGAATCGGATACGGCGGAGGAAGAGAACGGCACGGGGACCCCACGGATGAGCGAAGACGAGACCCGCGAACCGGCGCACGTAAGGACGCACTGCACCGGTCATTCAGGCAGCGGGAAAGGAAGGCTCGCTGTGCCGCACATCATGGGCAGCACGCGATGACAGGGCGCTACGGCTCGAATGTCAACGCGTGCCGGGACGACCGACCATGTCCTCGCTCCTCTGCAGTCACTCGCTGCGCGAACACTAACTCCCGCTCGGCCGGCCACGAAAGGCGATTTACGAGCGGGAGAACGTGCGATTTACGAGCGGGTGAACGAGGTGAAGAGGGCGGCCGGCCGACGCCTCGACCATGGCTCCGACGGGAGAGTTCAGACTGTCGCGGTCGGGCTCAGGCCCGCCCGGTGGGCCCGATTCGTGGCCATCAGCACGTCGAGCGCATCCCGGGTGCGGACCAGTTCCTCGATGTGCGCTGAGAGCCGTTCGCGTTCCTCGGCCATCCGCTCCAGCGCGGCATCGGACGTGCTCTCGCTCGGTGAGTCGACACACGGCAGGAGTTCGGCGATGGTCCGGCTGGACAGGCCTGCCGCGTACATCCGCTGGAGGAAGGTGACCCGTTCGACATGGGCCTCCGTGTAGTGCCGCTGCCCGCTGGCACTGCGGGCGCTGGTGAGCAGGCCCTGTTCCTCGTAGTAGCGCAGGGATCTGACGCTCACTCCGGCCCGCGCCGCGAGCTCGCCGATTCTCATGCCGCCCGCCCTTCCTCTTGTGATCCGGGGCACAACCCTTGCCTCTGACGTCAGTGTCAGGTTTTAGCGTAACCGGTGTGCCGATCAGGGCACGACGGATCACGCGGAACCGACCAAGGAGACACGACGTGACGACCCTCTTCACCGGCTACCGGCTCGGCGACCTGGTGCTGCCCAACCGAGTGGTGATGGCCCCGATGACCCGGGTGCGGGCCGCCGCGGGTGGTCTGGCGACGCCCTCGATGGCGCGCTATTACGCCCAGCGGGCCACGGCCGGCCTGATCGTCACCGAAGGGGTGCAGCCGAACCTGATCGGCCAGTCCAACCCGGGCACCCCGGGCCTGCACACCGACGATCAGGTGACCGCTTGGCGGACGGTGACCGACGCGGTGCACACCAACGGCGGCCGGATCTTCGCCCAGATCATGCACGGCGGGCGCGTGTCGCACCCCGACACCACCGGGATGCGGCCCGTCGGCCCCTCGGCGGTGGCGGCCGTAGGCGAGGTGTTCACCCCCAGCGGGCGTCAGCCGGCACCGACTCCGCGTGCCCTGGACACGGCGGAAGTGCCCGAGCACGTCCGCTCGTACGCGGACGCCTCGCGCCGGGCCGTGGACGCCGGATTCGACGGTGTGGAACTCCACGGCGCCAACGGCTATTTGATCTCGCAGTTCCTCTCCTCCAACGCCAACCTGCGCACGGACCGCTACGGCGGCTCCGTGGCCAACCGGATCCGGTTCGCCGTCGAGGCGGTCACCGCGACCGCCGAAGCCATCGGCGCGGACCGGGCCGGGATCCGCCTCTCCCCCGGTGGCGCCTTCTGGGGCATCGAGGAGGCCGACGTCGCCGAGCTCTACACCGCCCTCCTGACCGAGCTGTCCCGGCTCGGGCTGGCGTACATCCACCTCGAGGCCACCATCGACGAAGAGACGCTCCTCGCTCTGCGCCGGACCTGGCCCGGCACGCTCGTGATGAACCCGGTCCTGCCGATGGGCCCCAAGCAGGCCGGCCGCACGGACGCGGACCACTGGCTCGGCCTGGGAGCCGACCTCATCAGCTTCGGCCGCGCCTTCATCGCCAACCCCGACCTGGTCGAGCGTCTGCGCACCGGCCTCCCGATCGCCCCCGCCGATGAGGCGACGTACTTCGAGGGCGGCGACAACGGCTATCTGACCTACTCGGCGTACCAGCACTCGGCCTGACCGCCTCGGCCCTCGCCCCCGCCCCGTTTCGCATCTGGCGCCTGCGCAGCGCCGCCTTCACCAGCTGATTCCCGCCGCCACCGGCAGATGGTCACTGCCGGTGGCCGGCAGAACCCAGGAGCTCTCCGGCTCCACACCGCGGACCAGGATCTGATCGATCCGTGCCACCGGGAACTTCGCGGGCCAGCTGAAGCCGAAGCCGTTCCCGGCCTCGTCCTGGACGGAGTGCAGCTGTGCGGTGATGCCGGCGAACGCGCGGTCGTCCACGGTGCCGTTCAGGTCGCCGAGCAGCACGACCCGCTCGTTGCGCTCGGCGGCCAGCGCCTTGGCGAGTGCCGTCGCGTTGCGGTCCCGGCTGTCCGTCCAGAAGCCGTTCCGGGGCATCACACGTACGGACCCCAGGTGGGCCACGTACACCGCCAGGGGACCTTCGTCCGTGGCCACCGTGGTGCGCAGCGCCCGGTTGTACGGCAGCTTCTGGTCGTCCGACTTGGCGTCTCCCAGCGGCCCCACGTCCTGCTGGATGTCGACCGCCCGGGTGTCCGACAGCGGCAGTTTGCTCCACAGCCCGACCGTGCCCAGCACCGTGTGATGCGGGAACGTCTTCGCCAGCTCCTGCTCGTACACACCTCGGGCCTGCGAGGTGATCTCCTCCAGCGCCAGCAGGTCCGCCCCGGAGGCGGCCAGGTCGCGGGCGGTGGCGGCCGGGTCGGGGTTCCCGGCACCGACATTGTGGCTGACGAGGGTCAGGTCGCCGCCCGCGTGGGACTTGTCGACGAGCAGCCCGCCGAAGAGGCTCAGCCACACCACGACCGGCAGCAGCAGCGCGACCACGGCGGAGGCGGACCGGCGCCACAGCGCACCTGCCAGCAGCACCGGGACGAACACGCCGAGCCACGGCAGCAAGCTCTCCACCAGGCTGCCGAGGCCGCCGCGGTCCGTGATCTGCGCGTGCAGCAGCATGAGCAGGCCGAGCAGTACCGCCGGCGTCGCGAGCAGACGGCCGCGCTTCCAGGGACCCGGCCTGGAGAGGGCGCCGACGGCGCGGCGGATACGGGCGCGCCGGGTACCGGATCCGGGGTCCGGGCTTCCCTCCGTGCCCCGGCTGTCCCTCGCCTCAACCCGCGTCATCGCCTGTCCTCGCTCGCTCTCGGTCACTGCTGCATCCTCGGGTCCTGGGTGGGGTCGGCATACATACGCGGGCAGCCGTGCTCGATCGCCTCGGTACGCAGTTCGTAGTGCCAGGGTTCGTTTCGGTAGATCTGGCACAGCCCGTGCTCGGCGCCGTGCCGGGACAGCCACTCCGTCGCGTCGGAACGCCCGATGTCGACCGCGTCCCCCGCCACGTGCGGAGATGTGGTCGCGGTTGCCACCCATCGGGCGGCCTCGTCCTCGGACCCGTATTCGGCGACCGCCTCACGGAGAAGCTGATCCTGGTACTCCGGGGAACGCCAGCCGCTGCTGACGTAGAACTCGACGCCGTCGAACACCGTCACGCCGTCAGGGACGGCACCGTCCGCTTCACCGAGCGGACCTCGGGGCTCACCAAGGAGCAGCCGGACGATCCGGCGGGACGATGTTCCTGGTAATCGTGAGGTTCGAGGCATGCTGCCAGTCAAGGCAGCGCGGTGTTGCCGGCACGTATGCGGTTTTCGATATGCCGCCGATACGTGCCGCCTCCTAGCATCGATCACATGCGCGTGCTGATCGTCGAGGACGAGCCCTATCTGGCGGAGGCCATCCGCGACGGCCTACGTCTGGAGGCCGTCGCGGCCGACATCGCGGGCGACGGCGACTCCGCCCTGGAATTGCTGAGCGTCAACGCCTACGACATCGCCGTCCTCGACCGTGACATCCCCGGACCGTCCGGTGACGAGGTCGCCAAACGCATCGTCGCCTCCGGCAGCGGCATGCCGATCCTCATGCTCACCGCGGCCGACCGTCTCGACGACAAGGCCTCCGGTTTCGAGCTGGGCGCCGACGACTACCTCACGAAACCCTTCGAACTCCGGGAGCTCGCGCTCAGGCTCCGGGCACTCGACCGCAGACGCGCCCACAGCAGGCCGCCCGTGCGCGAGATCGCGGGTCTGCGGCTCGATCCGTTCCGCAGGGAGGTCTACCGGGACGGCCGCTACGTCGCACTCACCAGGAAGCAATTCGCCGTACTGGAAGTCCTCGTCGCCGCCGAAGGCGGTGTCGTCAGCGCCGAAGAGCTCTTGGAGCGGGCGTGGGACGAGAACGCCGACCCGTTCACCAACGCCGTCCGCATCACGGTCTCGGCATTGCGCAAACGGCTCGGCGAACCCTGGCTGATCGCCACGGTGCCGGGCGTCGGCTACCGCATCGAAACCACGTCGCAGGCCGGAAACGAGGGAACAGACGGTGGATAGGGCGCCCGGGTTGAGCGTTCGCGTCAAACTCACCCTCAGCTATGCCGGGTTCGTCATGCTCGCCGGTGTCCTGCTGCTGGCCGCCGTATGGGTGTCCCTCCTGGAATACGTCCCGGACGACTGGGACCGGCGAATGCTGTACGAGAATCCCAACCGCCAACTCCTTCTGCGCACCTTCGCCCCCACGGCCGCCGCCGTGATGGCCTTTCTGCTGGTCTTTGGTCTCCTGGGCGGATGGTTCCTCGCCGGCCGCGTCCTCGCCCCCTTGAGCCGTATCACCGATGCCACCCGCCTGGCCACGAACGGATCGCTCTCCCACCGAATCCGGCTACCGGGCCGCAAGGACGAATTCCGCGAACTCGCCGACGCCTTCGACACGATGCTCGCGCGGCTCGAAGCGCATGTCGCCGAACAGCAGAGATTCGCGGCCAACGCCTCTCACGAATTGCGTACCCCGCTAGCGATCTCGAAGTCGTTGATCGACGTGGCGCGCGCCGATCCGGACCCCGACACCGGCAAGCTCATGGACCGCCTCCATGCGGTGAACACCCGGGCGATCGACCTGACCGAGGCACTGCTCCTGCTCAGCCGCGCCGAGCAGCGGTCCTTCACCCGCGAACCCGTCGACCTCTCCCTCCTCGCGGAGGAAGCCACCGAGACACTCCTCCCCCTCGCGGAAAAGCACGGCGTCAGCATCGAGACGAGCGGCGACGTCGCGCCCACGGACGGCTCACAAGCGCTGCTGCTGCAACTGACCATGAACCTCCTGCACAACGCGATCGTCCACAACCTGCCCGAGCGGGGCATCGTATGGGTCATGACCCGCGTCCGCCCCGAGACCGTGGTGCTCACCGTCGAGAACACGGGCGAAGAGCTCACCCCACAGCTGATCTCGACGCTCACCGAACCGTTCCGGCGCGGCACCGAACGCATCCACACCGACCACGCGGGTGTCGGCCTCGGCCTGGCCATCGTGAAGACCATCACCCAAGCCCACGACGGCACCCTCACCCTCACCCCGCGCCCGACCGGCGGGATCCGCATCGCCGTGGAACTACCGGCGACCGCCCCACGCGCCGAGGACAGGTGACACGCGTCCCGGGCGCGCATGGCCGGGCTCATGTCACGGGCATCAACTCCGGCAGGGTGAGGGCCGAATGGGCCGGACGTGCCTCCGCTGCGGGCATGGAGCTGAGCTTGCGCAGCATGTCGTTGCGCTGCTTCAGGGCTTGGGCGGTGGTCGGGAAGAGTGCCGCATCGCCCTCGCCGACCAGATCCTGGTTCATGGTCACGAACTCACGGGTGCTGTCCTCGTAGGCGGCGAAGCCCGCGACGTGGTCCCGGTCGGCGAGGGAATGGGCGAGCATGTACGCGCCGACGAGCGCGAGGCTGGAGCCCTGTCCGGTGAGGAACGAGGGCGCGTACGCCGCGTCGCCCACCAGCGCGACCCTCCCGCTGGACCAGCGAGGCATACGGATCTGGCTGACCGCGTCGAAGAACAGGTCATCCGTGTCGCGCATGGCGGCCAGCATGCCCGGGACCTCCCACCCCGCGTCGGCGAACACCTCGGCGACCAGATCCCGTTGGGCTCCCGGATCCCGGAAGGCGCCGAACGGCGGTTCAGGGTGGGCGAAGTTCAGGAAGGCGTGCACGCTGTCGTCGTCCCCCACGGCGTAGAGCGCCGCGGCCCTGCCGGGGGCGTTCCACATCACCGTCTCGTGGGAGAGGCCGAAGGTGTTCCGCATGGTGAACACGGCGAAGCAGTAGCCGAGGTAACGGTGGAATTGCCGCTCGGGGCCGAAGAGGAATTCGCGGGTGCGTGAATGGATACCGTCCGCACCGACCACCATGTCGTACGTCCCTCTGCCGCCCCCGTGGAAGGTCACGTCGACCCCGTGGTCGTAATCGTCGAGGGTGTCGATGGAGTCGTTGAAAAGGAACTCCACGTCGTCACGTACGGCCGTGTGGAGAGCGCTGGTCAGATCCCCGCGCCGCACCTCCAGGTCCCGCCCCGCGACACCGCCCGTCACGGCGTGCGGTTCGACCGAGGCCACCTCGCTGCCGTCCCCGTCGAGGAAGGTCAGCCGGCGCAGGTCGATGTGCGCGTCCTGCAGTCCGGGCAGGATTCCCATCCTCCGGACGACGTCGAGTGCGGTGCCGCGTATGTCGATGGGATAGCCGCCGCCACGAATTGCGCCCGCTTTCTCGACGACCGTGACCTCGAATCCGTAGCGGCTCAGCCAGAACGCGAGGGCGGGTCCCGCGATGCTGGCGCCGGATATCAGAACCTTTCGCCTCGGCGCGATGCCGCTGTCCCTCAACAGACCGGTGCGGGTCATTCCTTGGCTCCTTTGCTCATGGTGCGGGTGACGAGGAGGGACAGCGCCGTGACGGCGGCGGCTATGGCGAAGCCGGTGACGAAGGCCGATTCGGCGGGGACGTCCGACCCGGAAGGGGTGGCGGCGGTGAGGATCGCGCCGCTGACCTGGGCACCCACGGCGTAGCCGAGGACGCGAGTCACCAGGACCAGGCTGGTGGCGATGCCCGTGTCGCCCTGTTCGACGGATGTGGCGGTGCCGGTCACCAACGCGTTGACGCACAGGCCGTTGGCGAGGGCGATCATCACCTTGCCGATGACGAGGTGCCAGACCTCGGTGTGCACGGCTGCCAGGGCGATCAGGGCGGTGACCATGAGGACGACCCCGGCGGTGACCACGGCACGCGAGCCGTAGCGCCGCGCCCCGATCCCGCTGATCGGTCCGGCCAGCGACGCGGCGACGGCGCCCGGCAGCAGGAAGAAGCCGATCGCGGTGGCACCGGCCCCGAAGCCGTACTCGTCGGAGGGCACCGCGAACAGCTGTGGGACGAGATAGACCGCCACCGAGGTTCCGACGCAGATTACGAAGGTCAGCACGCACGACTTCCACACCGCGGGCCGTGCCAGCATGCTCAGATCGACCATGGGTGAGGTCGCTCGGCGTTCGACGGCTATCCATCCGCCGGCGAAGGCGGCCAGAAGCAGGACCAGGGCGCCGAGCACGAGGGGTTGCGAGGCGACGTCGGGCGCCAGGGCCAGCACGAGCATGAGCGTGACCAGCGTCCCGCTCAGGAGGAGCAGGCCGGGCCAGTCGATCCCGGCGTCGTCCGAGCGGCCCGGCGGGTCATGCGGCATCAGCCGGTTCACCAGCGCGGTGGAGCCGATGACCGCGATCGTCGGCAGCGCGAACATCCAGTGCCGGGACAGCCCTTCGGCGACGGGCCCGGCCGACAGCGTGCCCGCCATCCCGCCGCCGACGAACAACCCGCTGACGACCCCGATGGCCACCTTCGACTCCCCGGCGGGGAGGTGTTTGCGCACCAGGATGAACGACAGGGGCAGCGCGCCCACCATCGCTCCTTGCAGTACCTGACCGAGCAGCAGTACCAGCAGGTTCGGCGCCAGGGCGGACACCAGCCCGCCGGCGCAGACCACCGCCATCAGCCGGATCAGGATCCGTTTTCCGCCGTAGCAGTCGCCTAACTTGCCCGCGACCGGCGTGACGAGCGCGCCGGTGATGAGAAGCACGATGCTCAGCAACGCCCCCTCGGAGGGGCTCATGTCGAGTTCGCGTTGCAGGAGCGGGAGCGTCGGTGTCACCACCGACTCCAGGGCCCCGGTCGCCACTGCCAGCAGGCCGAGGGCCCCGACAGCGGCCCTGCCGATGCGAACCGGTGGAGCGAGAGTTGCGGTCATGGACGTCCTTCCCGTCGGTTCCGACGCCGGTCGGCACACGCCGAGCCGACATCCCGGCTACTACACTACACCGTGCAGTGTAGAACGGTTAGGATGTGCCCATGCCGACCACGAAGACACTGCGCGAGGGCTCCACGGTGAAGCGGGCCGCCATCCTCTCGGCGGCCCGGGAACTGTTCCTCGCCGACGGCTTCGACCGCTCCAGCGTCGACGCGGTGGCCGCGCGGGCCGAGGTGTCTAAGCGGACGGTGTACGACTACTTCGGCGACAAGCAGACCCTGCTGCAGGCGGTCGTCGACTCCGTCGGCCAGTCGCTGATCACCACGATCCGACGCACGCTCGACGACACGCTCACCGACGTCACGGAGTCCGCCGACCTCGAGGACGCCCTGATCACGTTCTCGATGAGCATCGCGACCGACATGCTCGGCTCGGCGGAGTACGCCACGCTGCAACGACTGGTCCGCGCGGAGTCCGGCAACCTGCCGCACCGGGGCTACAACGCCATGGCCAACACCCCGGACGAGGCGATCGCCGACCGATTCGCCGCCTTCGCCGAGGCCGGCCTCCTCGACGTCCCCGACCCCCGCCTCGCAGCCGACCAGTTCATCGCCCTGACCTTCGGCGTCGCCCTGGACAGACTCGGCTCCGCGAACGCGGCGGAGGACACCCGCGTCCGGCCACTCGTGGTCGAGGGTGTACGCACCTTTCTGCGGGCGTACCGGACGAGGTAGGGGCGGGGCGTACGGCTGCCGTACGACGCCCATTGGATGATCCGGTCGATTTCGCGCGCTATCTGCGGGCGGGCTGACCCGACGGGTGGGGGACGGCGTTCTGAGTACGAGAACTCATGTGCGTCGGAACGTCGGCTGGCAATCTTCGGGCATGGCGGGTGACGTGGGAGTCGTGAGTGGCAGAGGGTGGTTGGCGGCTCTTCATCTCCTCTTGGTCTGGGCGGCGATGACGGCCGCGGTTCCGGTGCTCGGGTTCGGGTTGCTGGTGACGGGGTGGGGCGGTGGGGCCGAGGCTGCGGTGGTGGCCTTTGCGCTGGGGGCGCCCCTGACGGTGGGGCTGTTGGCCGTGGTGGGTACGTCGGCGCGGACGGTGGTGCCGCTGTGCGGCTCCGTGGCCGGGCGACTCGGCTGGGCGGTCCTGGTCTTCCTCCTCGGTACGGTCGGCGTCGCGGCCGGCATTGCCGCCTACAGTGCTGACGTCGACCTCGGGAGCGCCGGCACACGCGTTGCGCTCACGGGAGTGCCGTACGCCGTCGCCGCGGCGTTCTTCGTGCCGGGCCGGTGGGTGCGGCTGGGGGCGGGGGCCGCGCTGGCGATCTGCGTGATGTACGGGGGTTTCCTCGGCCCGGCGCAGGCGCAGGAGCAGCAGCACGCGGCGGAGGTCGCGCGGTACCGGGAGCATCCGGAGTTGCTGTACGTGGGCGCCGCCCCGCCGGGGATGCAGATTTCCCGTGTCGTGGTCGGGCCCGCCTATGTCGGCGTCGACTATCGCCCCGTCGCGCAGAACGAGGTCGGGTATGCGGGCCTGACCATGCGCTCGCAGCTCACCCCGACACCGCAATGCCCCGAGCTGGTGCAAAAGGACGTCACGTGCTCCGTGGACACCCGCGGCGACATGCGTACGGTCCGCGAACTCCCCGGAGGCACGCGCGCCATCACCCTCACCCGCCATCTCCGCCACGCGGAGGCCCAGGTCGACAGCCAGTACCTCGATGAACCCGGCCTGCGCCACCTCCTCGACACGCTGCACCCGCTGTCGGACGAGGAGTTGGAAAGGCTGATGCGCGAGAAGGCGATCGAGCAGGGCTACTGAGGCGTACGCGGCTTCAGTGTCCGTCCGGGACCGTGAGCAGGGTCAGATGCGAGAGGTCTCTGGGTGGAGGTGTCGAGACGGACCACAGGGGCGCGGCAGTTCCGTCGGCGACGGCTGCCGGAGCGTCCGTGAGGTTCATGCGCTGCCGCAGACGGCCGTAGAAGTCCATCGGCCCCAGCCGGACGGCCCGCAGGCGGCGTGGTGCGGCGAACACCCCGATCCAGTCCCCCGGTTCGAGCACGCCCCGCACCTGGCCGTCGATGCTGACGGCGGCCTGCCCCGACCGTTCGAGGACACGCAGCCCGACGGGTTCGTCGGGGGCGGTGACGATGGAGCGGTTGAACGTCATGTGCGGGGCGACGGGTGTGAAGACGAGCGCTTCGGCGCGCGGTGAGACGACCGGGCCGCCGGCGGCGAAACTGTAGGCGGTCGAGCCAGTCGGGGTCGCCACGAGCAGGGCGTCGGCCGAGTAGGAGGCCAGGAGCCGGCCGGACACATACACGCCGACGGACACCTGGCGGTCCCTGGAGAGCTTCTCGAGCACCACATCGTTGAGCGCGGTGACGTTCAGCGGGATGCCCCACTCCTCGTCGACCTCGCAGTCCGGGCGCACCTGAGGCGCCGGCAGCATGGGACCGCGGCCGTACCGCATCATCTTCCCGACGTCCGCCGGTACCTCCAGGCGTCTGGAGGCGCGCAGGGCGAGCAGCATGCGGCTGTCGATGTGGAGACGGTTCTCGTGCACCGCGTCCAGCGCAAGGCGCACTTCGGAGGCGGGTACCTCGGTCAGGAAACCGACTCGCCCGAGGTCGACCCCCAGCACGAGCGCGTCGCCCTCGGCGGCCAGCCGTGCGCCGCGCAGGAAAGTGCCGTCCCCGCCCAGGGTGACGATGAGATCGGGGCGACCCGCGGCTTCGACTTCGTCGCGGGCGTTGCGCCGGCCGCCGTCGTCCCAAACGTCGATGTCCGCGCACCGTACGCCGTGCTCCTCGCACCAGGCGCGGACCACATGACCCGCCTCCACGGCCTCCGTACGTCCGCCGTGCACGACCAGACCGAGCCGGTTCACCGTCATCTCTGCCTCCGGGACCTCGTCCTCGCACCGACGGGCCGGCTGACCGGCACGTCGCCTCACGGCCCTAGCCGACCACCAGGTCGGGGCGACCAGGCGGAGCGCGGCCCAGGTGTCACTCTGGCGGGCGTAGGCAGAGGTCGGTCGCGGTTCCGGCCCGCGCGTGGGGCGTGAAGGCGGCAGTCCGGCGAGGTACAGGCCGCTGACCGGGGCTCTTGCGGGAAGACGACCTCGGCGCGGGCGGATGCGATGATACGAGCATGGGACGTCAGAGGACCAAGCCGGCACCCACGCCGCCGACCACGACGCGTGGTCGGCGGACCCGTGATGCCCTGATCCTTGCCGGCCGGGAGGTCCTGGAGCAGCAGGGCTGGTCGGGATTCAGCCCTGAGGCGGTGGCCCAGGCGGCGGGAGTGTCGTACGGGACCTTCTACACCTACTTCGAGTCCAAGGACGACCTGCTGCACCACGTCGTCCGGTCGGTCGCCGGGGAGATGTTCGCTTCGAGTCTCGTGCCGACGGACACGGTCGAGGATCCGTACGCGCGGATCGTCGAGTCGAACCGTCTGTACCTGCGTGCCTGGGATCAGGCGTCGAAGGTGCTGCGGCTCGCGGACCAGGGCGGTGCGGCCGATGAGAGCCTGCGGAAGATGGTTCTCGAGATCCGTGAGCTCTATGTCAGTCGTGCCGAGAAGGGGCTCAGGCGGCTCCAGGAGGAGGGGCTGGCCAACCCTCGGCTGAATCCCCGACTGACCGCCCTGGCGCTGGGGTCGATGGTCGAGCAGGTCGCGCACTCCAGGGATTCGCTGGACGAGCCCTTCGACGACGAGATGGTCCTCGATCACCTCTCACGCCTGTGGGCGGCCGCCATCGGACTGCGCGGCGCGCCCGACGAGGGCTGGGCCGGAGGGAGAGGGTGAGCCACTGGCCCTCATCGGCATCGGCCACCTCACCGGCCTGTGAAGACCGGCATCCGCTTTTCCAGGAAGGCATTCAACGCCACCCCGTAGTCCTCCGACGCGCCCGTGTGCGCGATCTGTTCCGCCTCGCATTCCAGTGCCGCGTCGAGGGTCGATTCGGCCGCGAAGGTCACGGCCGTCTTGATGGCCCCGAATGCGCGGGTGGGGCCGGCGGCCAGTTGCACGGCGGCCGTACGGACCTCGGCCTCCAGGTTTTCGTCCGCCACGACCTGGTTGAAGAGACCCAGGCCGAGTGCCTCCTCGGCGTCCACGACTCGGGGGCGCAGCAGCAGATCGAACGCTGTTGCCCGGCCGACGATGCGGGGCAGCGTCCAGGAGATGCCGGTGTCGCAGGACAGGCCGATGCCCGCGAATGCGGTGGTGAGCGTCGCTGATGCGGCGGCGATCCGGAAGTCGCAGGCCAGCGCCAGGGACAGGCCGGCACCGGCGGCGACGCCGTTGACCGCGGCGAGCACGGGCTTGGGCATCGTCAGGAGCGTCCGTACGAGGGGGTTGTACTGCTCTCGCACCGCGTCGCCCATCGCGGGTCCGACCTCGGCGGAACGCGCCTCCCGCAGGTCCTGGCCGACGCAGAACGCCCGCCCGGTGCCGGTGAGTACGACCGCTCGGACGTCCGGGCTCTCGGCGGCCTCCCTCAATGCCGCCAGCAACTGGGCTTTGGCGTCGAGGTCCAGGCTGTTCAGCCGGGTCGGCCGGTCCAGTCGGATCGTTCGTACCGTGTCCTCGGTGGACACGGCGATGACGGTGTTGCTCGGCATCAGCGTTCCTTTCGTGCGTGTCGGGGCCGCGCTCCCATGGCCAGGGCTCAGCGGTTGAGCGGGGCCGCGGCGTAGGGCGCGGTCCTGCGCATCAGGTCGAGTACGGCGTCGTCGTACTGCGTCTTGAATGCGGCGACGAGTTCGGCGGCGGTCCGGGTCTGCTTGATCGCGCCGATGCCCTGTCCGGAACCCCAGATGTCCTTCCAGGGCTTGGCCCGGATGTCGCCGTCGGAGGCGAAGCTCATGGCCGACGGGTCGGACTCGGGCAGGCCGTCGGGGTCGAGACCGGTGGCGGCGATGCTGCCGCGCAAGTAGTTGCCGTGGACGCCCGTGAAGAGGTTGCTGTAGACGATGTCCTTGGCGGTGCTGTCGACGATCATCTGCTTGTACGCGGGCGAGTTGTCGGCCTCGACGGTGGAGAGGAACGCCGACCCGACATAGGCGAGGTCGGCTCCCGCGGCCAAGGCGGCGAGGATCGAGCGGCCGTGCGCGATGGCGCCGGACATCAGCAGCGGGCCGTCGAACCACTCGCGGATCTCCTGGACGAGAGCGAAGGGTGACTGCGTACCGGCGTGGCCACCGGCGCCGGCGGCCACGGCGATGAGGCCGTCGGCGCCCTTCTCGATGGCCTTGCGCGCGAACTCGTTGCTGGTCACGTCGTGGAGCACGATGCCGCCGTAGGAGTGCACGGCGTCGTTGATCTCGGGCCGCGCACCCAGCGAGGTGATCACGATCGGTACCCGGTGCTCCACGATCACGCCCATGTCGAGTTCCAGGCGGTCGTTGGAGCGGTGCACGATCTGGTTCACCGCGAACGGGGCGACCACGGCTTCCGGGTGCGCGGCCGCGTAGGAGGCGTTCTCCTCGGTGATGCGGTCCAGCCAGTCGGCGAGCAGCGATGCGGGGCGGGCGTTCAGGGCGGGGAACGACCCGATGACACCGGCCTGGCACTGGGCGATCACCAGGTCGGGGCCCGAGGCGATGAAGAGGGGCGAGCCCACTACGGGAAGCGTGAGCGGGCACGAGAGGGCGGCAGGCAGCGGCATA
Source organism: Streptomyces chartreusis (assembly GCF_008704715.1). Lineage (NCBI taxonomy): Bacteria > Bacillati > Actinomycetota > Actinomycetes > Kitasatosporales > Streptomycetaceae > Streptomyces > Streptomyces chartreusis. The sequence continues at coordinate 9,578,112 of NZ_CP023689.1, read as the reverse complement.
GGTGTCCTTCGGTGGCAATCGCTGGAGGCTCAGTGGCGCTTGATCGCGAGGAGAGGGCTCCCGCTGGGAGACCGGGGCTGCGATTGTGCAACTAGTTGCACAATCGCCTCAAGACCGTCGCCTGACTTTTTTGTCGATGAGGCAGACATCACATAACTCCCTGACTGCATACCCGAGAGGGTGAAGCCGTGCCCGCACACGACTACCCGCAAGCCCGCACTTGATTATTTTGTCAGGTTGGTCGACGCTGCCGTCATCGCACTCCTCGATCAGGAGGCGTGCGTCATTGCGTCCACGTCAGTGCGTCCAGGGAGTCATGGGTATGGACATCCGGTTCGATTTCAGCGGCAAGAAGGCGGTCGTCTTCGGAGGGACGACCGGCATCAACCTCGCCATCGCCGAGGCGTTCGCCACGCGGGGCGCCGCCGTGGCGGTGGCCAGCCGCAAGCAGGCCAACGTCGACGCGGCGGTCGAGCAGTTGCGGGGGTACGGCGGTCCGGTGCTCGGTTTCGTTGCCGACGTGCGGGACATGGACTCGGTCGCGGCGGTCTTCGAGGCGGTGGGCTCGGAGTGGGGGACAGTTGACGTCCTGGTCTCCGGAGCTGCCGGAAACTTTCTCGCCGAGGCCAACGACCTGTCCTCGAACGGCTTCAAGGTCGTCGTCGACATCGATCTGAACGGCTCGTTCCATGTGATGCGGGCAGGGTTCGAGCACCTCTCCCCCGGCGCGTCGGTCATCAACATCACCGCGCCGCAGGCCTGGATCCCGGTGCGCTACCAGGCACATGTCTGCGCCGCGAAGGCCGGCGTGGATCAGCTCACCCGGGTGCTGGCGCTGGAGTGGGGCGGCAAGGGGATCCGGGTCAACGCCATTGCGCCGGGCCCGATCTCAGGTACCGAGGGCATGGCTCGCCTGTCGCCGGCGGACCCCGACGGCGACGCGGTCACGAGCGTGCCGTTGGGCCGGTTCGGCACCAAAGAGGAGATCGCGGACCTGGCGATGTTCCTGTCGTCCTCGGCGGCCGCGTACATCTCCGGTGCCGTGATCCCGTGCGACGGCGGCGGGTCGTACGAAGGTGTCCGCGGCATCGAGCAGGCCGGACGCCTCCTCGCCGCCTCCCGACAGTGACCGCCCCGGGGGCGTTTCGCCGCCGCGCGCGACTGGATTCCGCCGGCCCCACCTGAACCACTCTCGATCCGAAGGAAGTTGATGACCATGGAGCGACGTCTCTTGACCGCCGAGCACGAGGCGTTCCGCGAGACCGTACGTACTTTCCTCGCCAAGGAAGTGATCCCGTACTACGACCAGTGGGAGAAGGACGGCATCGTCTCGCGGGACGTGTGGCGTGCCGCCGGCCGGCAGGGGCTGCTGGGTCTGGCCGTCGAGGAGGAGTACGGCGGTGGCGGCGACCCCGGCTTCCGTTTCAGCGCCGTTCTCGCCGAGGAGTTCGGCCGGGCGTACACCCCCGGGTTCGCGATCGGGCTGCACAACGACATGATCGGCCCGTATCTGACCTCGCTGGCGACACCGGAGCAGAAGCGGCGCTGGCTGCCGGGCTTCTGCAGCGGAGAGCTGGTCTCGGCGATCGCGATGACGGAGCCCGGCGCCGGTTCGGATCTCCAGGGGATCCGCACCACGGCCGAGGACAAGGGCGATCACTGGCTGCTCAACGGCTCCAAGGTCTTCATATCGAACGGGATCCTCGCCGACCTGGTGATCGTGGTGGCCAGGACGACACCGGAGGGCGGCGCCCACGGGCTGTCGCTGCTCGTCGTCGAGCGAGGCATGGAGGGCTTCGAGCGCGGCCGCAATCTCGACAAGATCGGCCAGAAGGCGCAGGACACGGCCGAGTTGTTCTTCAACGACGTCCGGGTCCCGAAGGAGAACCTGCTCGGAGACCTGAACGGTGCGTTCGTGCACCTCATGACGAACCTCGCGCAGGAGCGGATCACGATCGCGATCGCCGCGATCGCCGGAGCGGAGCACCTGCTGGAGATCACCACCGAGTACGTGAAGGAGCGGGAGGCTTTCGGGCGGCCGCTGGCCAGGTTGCAGCATGTCCGTTTCGAGATCGCCGAGATGGCGACCGAGTGCGCCGTCACCCGGGCGTTCCTGGACCGCTGCATCGCCGATCACGAGGACGGAAAGCTCGACGCCGTGCATGCGTCGATGGCCAAGTGGTGGGCGACCGAGCTCCAGAAGCGGGTCGCAGATCGCTGTCTCCAACTGCACGGCGGATACGGCTACATGACCGAGTACCGCGTCGCGAAGGCGTTCACCGACGGACGTGTCCAGACCATCTACGGCGGCACGACCGAGATCATGAAGGAGATCATCGGCCGCTCGCTACTGTCCTGACCAGGGACGATATGGCTAGGTGGTGTGCAGGGGCTCCTTGAACGCCTTGCGGAACACCGGCCCCGCGAAGGGAATGATCGGAGACAGCATCTTTGCCTTGAGCGAGGCGGGATGCCGTTCGAGTTCGACGTCGATGCGGGTGCCTTCGTCCGTGGGCGTCATGTGGAAGTTCCAGCCACCCGAACCGAAGGGCTTCGAATCATGGGTGGTGACGGTGACCTCATGCGTCGCGGGGTCCCATTCGTAGCGTGCGCGCTCCCACGATTTCTCATTGCCCTCGGTGACCTCGGCCCAGGTGTCTCCCCGCTCGTGCACCTGGAAGTGCTCGGCGTCGATGGAGGGCCACTCCTCGACGCGGGAGGGGCTGAAGTTGGTCAGCACCCCCATCACCTCGGACGGGCTCATCGAGGAGTTCACATGAAAATGCAGGGATGGCATGACCTGCTCCTTGGTTATTGCCGTCGCTGAGGGTATCGCCGCCGCTGATTCGGAGACCTGGCCCGGTGAGCGTCAACGCCTCGGCTTCGTCGGGGCTCACCGGGCCGGCCGGACGGCCTGACGTGCCCACTCCTCAGGATGCACCCCCGCTCAGCACTCCGCACCGGCAGCTTCTCGACCTGCGGTCGCGTTTCCACGTGCTCACCCGACGTCAGCACGCGCTACCGCCCATCTGCCGATTTCTGACAAGCTCTCCGCCGTGCCCCAGGTCAATGCCCGATTCAGCGTTCTGTCCGAGGACTTCGCCGCCGACCCCTACCGCTACTTCTCGCGCTTGAGGGAGCAGGACGCGATCCACTACGAGTCGGCGATCGACAGCTACTTCGTCTCCCGCCACCGGGACGTCAAGCGGGTGCTGACCGACCACGAGGCGTTCTCCACGGAGATGCTCCAGGTGCGGGCCGAGCCGGTGATGCGGGGGCCGGTTCTCGCGCAGATGACCGGCGCAGAGCACACCGCCAAGCGGAAGATCGTCGTACGTGGTTTCACCGGGCAGGCCCTGGAGGACCAGATTCGTGCGATCCACGCCAACGCCGCCGAACTTGTCACGCCCTTCCTCTCCCGGGGGCGTATCGACCTCGTGAACGACTTCGGCAGGCCACTCGCCATCGACGTGACGCTGGACGTTCTCGGCCTGGGCAAGAAGGACCGGCGGCAGATCGCCGACTGGCTCGGCGGGGTCGCCGAGTTCGTCACCGGCATCGACCTCACCGCCGAGCAGCGCAGGCGGTGCCTGGACCGTGCCGAGCGGCTGGAGGCCTACCTCGCCCCGGTCATCGATGAGCGCCGCCGCCGGCCCGGCGGGGACCTGATATCGAAGCTGTGCACCGCCGAGTTCGACGGCATCGCCATGAGCGACCGCGAAGTGACCGCGCTGGTCATCAACGTCCTTGTCGCCGCCGTCGAGCCCGCCGACAAGACGCTCGCCCTCCTCTTCAAGCACCTGATCGACCACCCGGACCAGCTGGCGCAGGTCCGCCGGGACCCGGCCCTGCTGCCCGCCGCGATCGCCGAGACCCTCCGCTACACCCCGCCGGTCCAGCTCATCCCCCGCCGGACGGAGCGGGACGTCGTGCTCGCCGGCAGCACCGTCCCCGCCGGTGCCACCGTCTTCTGCATGATCGGCGCGGCCAACCGCGACCCGGCCGCCTTCGCCTCCCCGGACGCCTTCGACATCCATCGCGCCGACCTGGGCACCGCCCGCTCCTTCACCGCCGCCGCCCGGCATCTGGCCTTCGGGACGGGACTCCACCAGTGCGTCGGCGCGGCCTTCGCACGCGCCGAGATCGAGACCGTCGCGGGGATGCTGCTCTCCCTGTTCGACGAGATCCGCCACACGCCCGGGGTCCGCTACCGGGAGACCGGCCTGTACACGCGCGGCCCCGCCTCCCTCTGGATCGACTTCACCCCGGCACGAACTGCTCCCGTGCCTCACTGACGTCCGAGCCTCCATGGAGCCTTCCCCGGTACCGCCACCCCCCTTCAGGAGAGAACAACACCGATGACACCCACCGACATCACCCGCGCCATCAACGACCTGCTCTTCACCCCGGATCTCGACCTCGCCACTGCCCTGGACCGGCACTTCGCCCCCGACTACCGGCAGCGCACGAACGGCGAGTGGAGCGACCGGGCCTCCTTCGTCCAGCACATGACGCGCCTGCGCTCCCTCGTCCGCAGCGGACACATAGAGGTCCACGACGAACTGCGCGACGGGCCGCGCTACGCCGACCGCCACACCGTCACCATCACGCAGCACAACGGCCGCACCTCCCGCACCGAGGTCTACCTCTTCGCCCAACTCGCCCCGGACGGCCGCTTCCAGCGCGTCGAGGAGACCACCCTCCTGGTCTCGGGCCACCCCGACGACGGGAACCTGGGCACCGTCAGGTGACACGGGCCGAGTGACACGGACACCACCGACGCATCCTGCGGCGTATCGCCATCCCGTGCGAACCTCTCGTGGCTGTAATCCCTCTAGTTGAGCGGGCGCGTGTACGTGCTGAGACATGGGAATGGGAGCGGCCATGGTGTCCGTGGGCGAAAGACTGAGCAGGGCTCGCACACGGGCCTTCGTCGGCCGGGACGAGGAACTCGGGCGCTTCGAGCGGGCGTTGGCCGGCGACCCACAGGCACCGTTCGCGTTCTACGTGTGCGGGCCGGGCGGCATAGGGAAGTCGACGCTGCTGCGGTGCATGGCGGACCGGGCTCGCGCGGCGGGCCGGCTGCTGGTCGAGCTCGACGGCCGTTTCGTCAGCCGGGACCCGGCCGAGTTCGAGCGCGCGGCCGGGCCCTTCCTGGATGTCGCAGGCACGGTGCTGTTCGTGGACTCCTTCGAGCACAGCCAGTGGCTGGAGAGCTGGCTGTGGCAGCACTTCCTGCCGCGCGCCGCCGACGGCGCCCTGGTCGTCCTGGGCGGGCGCCGAACGCCCCAGCCGCAGTGGACCACCGACCCCGCCTGGTCCGGGCTCCTGCATGTGACCGAGCTCCAGCCGTTCTCCGAGGAGCAGTCCCGCAGCCTGCTGGCCGCGGCGCAGATCCGGCCGGAACTGCGGGACCGGATACTCCGCTTCGCCGCCGGCAATCCCCTGGCACTGTCCCTCGCGGCGGCCGCGGGGTCGGCGGGCTGCGGCAGCGAGGCGATCTGGGCGCCGTCGGCGGACATCCTGCGCACCCTGCTCGCCGGGCTGATCGGTGACGTGCCGTCGGCGGCCCACCGCCGCGCGCTGGAGGTGGTGGCACAGGCCCACTCGACGTCCGAGGAGCTGCTCACCTCGGTGCTGCCCGAGGAGGACGCCCATCTGCTCTTCTCATGGCTGCGGGACCTGCCCTTCATGGAATCGACGCACCGTGGGCTCCACCCGCACGACGCGGCGCGCGAGACGCTGGCCGCCGACCTGCGGTGGCGGGCTCCGCACGCCTTCGCGAGTATGCGTCAGCGGCTGGCCGAGGAGTATCTGCGCCTCCTGCGCGAGGCTCCCGAGGAACGGGTCTGGACCGTCACAGACGACCTCTTCCACCTCTTCAGGGAGCGGGAGATCCTCGCGCGCCTACGCACCTGGTCGCGAGAGGACGAGGTGCACGACCGCCCTCTGCACCCCGATGACCTGGACGCCGTGCTCCGGATGGCGGAGGAGACCGAGGGGCCTGCCTCGGCGGACCTGGTCCGCTACTGGGCCGAGCGCCAACCGCAGGCGTTCAGCGTCTACCGCCTCGTCAGCACGGGCCGGATCGTGGCCTTCACGACCCGCCTCGCCCTGCCGGCACCTGCCGATCCGCAGGACCTGGCCACCGACCCCGTCGTCGCCGCCGCGTGGGCGCACACGGACGGCACCGCGCCGGTCGGCCCCGGCGAGCACATCGGCATCAGCCGGTTCACCATCTACCCGGAGCGGTATCAAGTCCCGTCCCGGGTAATCGACTTGAGCAGTTCGCGCGCCCAGGCGGAGTCCGCTCGTGCTCGCGGCCGTGCCTACGGATTCGCGGTCTGGCGGGACGCCGAGACCTGGGGCGAGCGCGTCAAGGGCACCCTCGACGACACCGGTGCGCGCCCACGCGTGGGTGAGCACACGTACGGGCTGTTCTGCGTCGACTGGCGCCAAGTGCCCGTCGAAGCCTGGCTCGGCCGCTTCATCTCGGCCACCGAAGCACCCGCCGCGCCCGGGCCTTCGGGTTTCTCGCGCACCGCGTTCGACCAGGCCGTACGCGAAGCCCTGACCCACTGGCGCGACTCCGCGGCGTTCGCTGCCTGCGCCCTGACCCGCACCCGCCTCGCGGCCGACCTCGCGGACCCGGTCGGGGAACTGCGCGCCTTGCTGCGCCAGGCCGTCGACGACCTCGCCGGTGACCCGCGCGGAGTGCGCGCCCGTGAGGCCCTGACGGCGGGCTACTTCTCCGGCGCGCCCACCCAAGAGGCCGCCGCCCGCCGCCTCTCGCTGCCGTACGGGACCTATCGGCGCCATGTGCGGCAGGGTCTGGACCTGCTCTGCGAGGCGCTGTGGCAGCAGGAGTTGCACGGCCCGCGGTAGTCCCGGCCGCGTACTCGCTCCCGGCCCGGGGTCGCGTGGACAGCTGCGGACAGGAGTGGACAGTCATCGCCCCTGACGAGCCTGGATAGTGGACACCGGCCCGCATGAGGCTGTGCGCCATGAACCTCCCACGCACACAGCCCGGTCGGACAGCGCCCGCCCCCAGGCAGTCCGCGGTGCTCGCGGTGCTGGCGGCGGCCCAGTTCACCGTCATGCTCGCCACGTCGATCGTGAACGTCGCGCTGCCGCAGATCCGTGCCGGCGTAGGTCTGTCGGACAGCGGCACCACCTGGGTCGTCAACGCCTACACCCTCGCGTTCGGAGCGCTGCTCCTGGCGGGCGGACGAGCGGCCGACCTGCTCGGGCGCCGCCGGGTGCTGGCCGCCGGCCTCGCGCTGTTCGCGGCCGCCTCGCTGGCAGCGGGAGCCGCCACCTCTCCCGAGGTTCTCATCGCGGCCCGCGCCCTACAGGGCCTCGGTGCCGCCGCGATCGCCCCGGCCGCACTCGCGCTGGTCATGGAACTCTTCCCGTCCGGCGCCGGACGCGGCAGAGCACTCGGGGTGTGGGGCGCGGTCTCCGGCGCGGGTGGGGCGGGCGGTGTGCTGCTGGGCGGGGTCCTCACCCAGGCATGGGGCTGGGAGTGGATCTTCTACTCCGTCGCGCTGGGGACGGTGGTCGTCCTGGCCGCCGTGGCGAGCCTGGTTCCCGGTACGTCCCGTACGCCGGGCCGCGGAGCCGGGCGGTTCGACCTGCTGGGCGCCGTCACCGTCACACTTGCCCTGACCTGCCTGGTCTGGGGACTGACCGACGCACGCAGCACGGGCTGGACGGACGGTCGAGTGCTGGGCGCCCTCGTCGCTGCCGCCGCGCTCCTCGCCGCCTTCGCCGTGATCGAGCTCCGCCGGCCGAACGCGCTGATGCCGCCCCGGATGTTCACCGTGGGCCGGGTCGCCGCGGGCAACCTCCTGATGGCCCTGCTGGGGTCCGTATGGATCGCCCTGTTCTTCTTCCTGCCGCTCTACCAGCAGCAGGTCCTCGGATCCAGCCCCCTGGCCACGGGGGCGGGTCAACTCCCGCTCGCAGCGGCCAACATGCTCGGATCCACCCTGGCCCCGCATCTGTCCCGGCGTCTCGGCGCCACCGCGACGGTGACCGGAGCCCTGCTCGTCGAGGCCGCCGGGCTCCTGTGGCTGTCGCGGATCAGCGCCGACGGAAGCTACGTCGTCGACATCCTCGGCCCGAGCATCGTCGTCGGGCTCGGACTGAGCATCGCCTTCGTCCAGCTGACCGGACTCGCCGTGGAAGGCGTCCCGGCCCAGGACGCGGGCCTGGCGGGAGGACTGGTGAACACCACCCGCCAAGTGGGCGGCGCGATCGGGCTGGCCGCCCTCGCGACCCTCGCCGGCTCCGTCACCGCGCACGCCGCCGCCGCCCATGAGTCGCACGTAGAGGCGCTCACGGCGGGCTATCGGGCCGCGTTCACCGTCTCGGCCGCGATTCTCGCCGCCACCGCACTCCTCGCGCCGCTCCTCACACGCCGTACGAGTGCCCGGACCGAAACCGTCCCCGCACCGCGCACCGAACAGACCACCCGCACCGGCTGAACCGGCCGCACCGACGGATCAACCGCAACTGACCACCGCACACCCCAAGGAGACAAAGCCATGACCACCATCGACGACACCGCTCCCGTCATCGTCCGCCTGAGCATCAAGATCGACGCGCCGCTCGCCACGGTCTGGGACCTGCACACCGACATCCCCGCCTGGCCGACCTGGAACACGGACATCGAACGAGCCACCCTGGACGGCCCGCTCGCGCCCGGCAGTTCCTTCAGCTGGCGTACCCACGGACTGGACATCACGTCCACGGTGCACGAACTGGTCCCCGGCGAGCGGATCGTGTGGGGCGGTCCGGCCGCCGGCATCACCGGCGTGCACGTGTGGATGTTCGAGCAGAACGAAGGCCACGTCACCGTGCACACCGAGGAGTCCTGGAGCGGCGACCCGGTCGAGGCCGCGACCGAGCAGCTCGGCCAGGCCCTTCAGGCGTCCCTCTCCGACTGGCTCTCCGCCCTCAAGGCGCGCGCCGAACAGTCCGCCTGACGATCCGTCATCCGTCACACCTAGCACACTCTTCGAAAGAGGTTCCGCCATGACTGCGAACAAGCCCTACCTGACGGGCCACTTCACCCCCGTCGCCGACGAGGTCACCGCCACCGAGCTCACCGTCGAGGGCTCCCTGCCGCCCGAGCTGACCGGCCGGCTGCTCCGCAACGGCCACAACCCCAAGCCCGGTGTCACCCCCACCCACTGGTTCAAGGGCAGCGGCATGGTGCACGGCATCCGGCTCCGCGAGGGACGTGCCGAGTGGTACCGCAACCGCTGGGTGCACACCCCCGCCCTGGACGGCGCCCCCTACATGACCGAGCAGGGACCGGACCTGACGGCCAGCACCGCCGGCACCCACGTCATCGAGCACGCCGGACGACTGCTCGCCCTGTGCGAGGCCAACCTCCCCTTCGAACTGGGCCCCGACCTGGAGACCGTCGGCGCCTACGACTTCAACGGCAAGTTGCGCACCGCCATGACCGCGCACCCCAAGGAGGACCCCGTCACGGGAGAGCTCCACTTCCTCGCCTCGTCGCCCGTGCCGCCGTATCTGATCCACTACGTCGCCGACGCCAAGGGCGAGATCGTCCACGAGGCCGAGGTCCCCGGGGCGACCTCCTCGCTCAAGCACGACTTCGCCATCACCCGCGGTCATGTGGTCTTCGTCGAGGGCAACGTCGTCTTCGACCCGACCGACCACTCCGGCATCCCCTACGGCTGGAGCGACGAGCACGTCTCCCGTATCGGCGTCATGCCCCGGGGGGCCGACGGTGCCCGGCACATCCGCTGGTTCTCCATCGAACCGGGCAGCATGCTGCATGTCGCCAACGCCTACGAGGACGACGAGGGCCGCATCGTCCTGGAGGGCCCGACCGTGGACCGCGAGGGCTTCCGGCTCTCCTGGAACTGGTGGATCGGCGCGCCGGGCCGCGGGAGCGAGCCGACCGCCCGCTCCTACACCCGGCGATGGGTCGTCGACCTGGCCGCGGGGACCGTCGACGAGCAGATCATCGACGACCTGCCGGTGGAGTTCCCGACCCTGAACGAGGAGTACTTGGGCGCCGAGAACCGGTACCAGTACGCCATATCCTTCCCCGACGAGAACGGGCTCGGCGGCTACGGTCTGGTCAAGTACGACCGCACCACCGGCGCCCGTCGCATCCGCCAAATCGGCGACGCGCGCATGCCCAGCGAGGCCGTCTTCGTGCCTGCCGCCTCGGCGACCCGCGAGGACGACGGATACCTGCTCACCGTCGTCTCAGACCTCAAGCAGGACGCCTCGCAGCTCCTGGTCCTCGACGCCGCGGGTCTCGACCGGATCGCGACCGTCCACCTGCCCCGCCGGGTGACCGCCGGGATCCACGGCTCCTGGGTCCCGGACGGCGACCTCGACGAGTACCAGGGCTGATCACCGGCACATGGCATGGGGACCGTCCCCATGCCATGTCCACGACGGTGCGCGGCCTCCCTGTCGCGGTCGCATGAGGTCGAGGTCCTCGCCCCACGCGTCGAGGACCTCGCCGTGTCCTGCCTGCCGGGCCGCCGTCTCGACGAGAGCGAAGAGACGGCGCTGATCATCCACGTCGCCTGTTGCCGAGATGCGGTCCACGGCGCGGAGCAGTTCGCCGGTGTCCCATCCCGGCAGCGGGTGCCGGGCGAGTTCCCAGGTCAGGTACTTGTTGTAGGGGCGAGGGCGTCGGTCGAGAGCGAAGAGGAGTTCCAGGAGGAACCCGATGCTGTCGGCGGCGTCGAGGCGAGCGGCGAGGGCGTGGCCGTCCCGGTCGTTCTTGATGGAGCGGTAGAGAGAGTTGGCGTAGGCGTCGAGCCAGGGGCCGGAGTCCCGGAACGCCTCCTCGGCGCTCAGTCGGGCCTTGTCGGCGAGGATCCGGGCGACGCCTCCGTCGAGCCGGTCGAGCACGACCTGGGCACGGGCGAGGGCGTAGCGTTCGAAGCCGGGCATCCCCGCTGCGCGGAACGCGGTGAGGGAGACGATGACGAGATCGAGTTCCTCGGTGCGGTGGCCCGCGAAGCGGGTGAGATCGGTCGTCGCGTCGTCGGCGAGGACCACGTACAGGTCGTGGTCGGAGTGCCGGGTGATCATGCCCTCGTGGGCTCGGGAGCCTTTGAGCACGAGGCCGACGGCGGCCGGATCTGCGGTGGCGAGCTCGACGAACGCGTCGTAGGTGAGTGGCTGAGCGGTCACTGTGCGGATCTCCGGTGGAATGGGAGTGACGGGCAGGCATGGCTACCGGGGGCGGACCCGTACTTCGGGACGCGCCCCGCACCGTCTGCGGCGGCACAAGGCGGCCGCACGGAAGATCAACGCACAGCCGGACCCTATCCGCCCGGCCGGCCGGCCGTGGGGCAGGGAATTCGGGAGGTACTCCCGTTCTCAGCCCTCCACGCCCACGGCTCCCCGTTCCGGCGCGCCGGCGCACCTCAGCGCGAGTGCCGCGATGTCGTCGTCGAGCCGGCCGCCGCTGTGCCGGAGGAGGTCCCCGTGCAGCTGGTCGAGCAGCTCGCGGGGCTGCTCCAGGTCCTGCTGCCGCATCCATTCCGCGAGCGGGAAGAACTGGCCGTCGTGGTTCCGGGTCTCCGACACGCCGTCCGTGTAGAGCAGCAATCGGTCCCCCGGGGCGAAGGCGACGACGTCGACCCAGTAGCGGTCGCCGATGAGTGCCGCGAGGTTGAGGGGCGCGGAGGCGACGGTGGGTTCCAGGACCCGGACCTTCCCGCCGTGCGCGATCAGTGGTGGCGGGTGCCCGCAGTTGAGAATGCGTACGCGGCCGCCGCCGTGCGGGATCTCGGCGAGGAGGGCGGTGGCGAAGTGTTCGGGCTGGTCATGGGCGGGAAACGCCGCGCTGTGGCGGGTGATGGTGGTCTCCAGGCGATGGATGATCGCTCTGAGGTCGGGCTCGTCGTACGCGGCTTCCCTGAAGCAGCTGATCACCGCCGAGGCCGCCCCCACCGCGGACAGACCTTTGCCCCGTACATCGCCTATGAGCAGTCTGATCCCGTGCGGTGTGCCGATCGCCTCGTAGAAGTCGCCGCCGATCCTGGCCTGCTCCTGGGCGGCGAGGTACAGCGATTCGATCTCGACGTCGTCGATACGGCGCGGCAGCGGGCGCAGCAGCACCTTCTGGGCCGCGTCGGCAACGAGTCGGACATGGAAGAGGATCTCCTCCCGCTGGAGTCGGACATGGCTCCCGTATGCGGCCGCGAGGGTGACGGCGATGATCGCGGCGGCCGTGTACTGCGTCCCCAGGTCGGTGTAGAAGAAGCTGAGGATGATCATGGCGAGAAAGCAGAATGCCCCCAGCACGATCGTGGGGAACACGGGCCACATCGCGGCGGCAAGGGCGGGCGCGGCCGGCAGCAGGCGGCTGATGGCGATCTCCCTGGGCGTGGAGAACGCCAGGCCGATGATGAGGACGGCCAGGATCACGGGTGACAGCCGGGCGGCTTCCCATCGGCCGCTGTAGGCGGGGCGACGGCGCCCGTGCCGTGCAGACATGATCACAAAATGCATCATATCGGCCTAAGTGGGCATCGAGCGCGGAGAAATCACCGCCCCGCGCGGGCGTCCGGGACGGACGACCGAGCCCCGGGATCCGAGGTCAGACAGGCGCGACGGCACAGATGTCCGAGGTCAGCCGGATAAGGATCCCGTGAATGGGCCCTGGCCTCCCGGGATCACCGATGCTAGAAAGGTCGCATGGCGAATCGATTCGCCCGTTTTCGGCACCTATCCGTCAAACGGCTGTTCAACAGGAGCACGCGAAGCGTGGCCGGGCAGGTGCTGGTCTTCCAGGTGGCTCTGGTGGTGCTGCTGGTGACCTGCGCCGTCATTGCCCTCGTCCTCCAGTCGGAGCGGGACACCAGCGCCGAGGCCAGGCACCGCTCCACTGCCGTGGCCCAGACGTTCGCGCACTCACCGGGTGTCCTGGCGGCCCTGGAGACCCCGGATCCGAGCAAGATCCTCCAGCCGCTCACGGAGGCGGCGCGCAGGGCTGCCGGTGTCGACTTCATCGTGGTCATGAACACCGAGGGCATCCGGTACACGCACCCCTTGCCGGACCGGATCGGGAAGCGGTTCGTGGGCGAGATCGGGCCGTCGCTGGCGGGCAAGGTCTACGTGGAGAGCGTCAACGGCCCGCTCGGCCGTGAGGTGCAGGCCACGGTCCCGATCAAGAACACCGAGGACCAGGTGGTGGCGCTCGTCTCGGCCGGGATGAAGGTCAAGAACGTCGAGAGCCAGGTGGACCGGCAGCTGCCGATCATCCTGGGCGCCGGGGCCGCGGCCCTCGCACTGTCCACCGGAGTGACGGCACTGGTGGGCAGGCGCCTGCGACGGCAGACGCACAGCCTCGCCCCGGACGAGATGACCTTGATGTACGAGCACCACGACACGGTGCTCCACTCCGTACGGGAAGGTGTCCTGATCGTTTCCCCGGACGGTCGGCTGATGCTGGCGAACGACGAGGCCAGACGGCTGCTGGAGCTGCCGCCGGACGTCGAGGGACGGCTCGTGCCGGAGCTGCCGGGCCTCGATCCCGGCACGAAGGAGCTGCTCGTCTCCGGCCGCGAGGCCACGGACGAGGTGCACCTCTCCGGGGAACGGCTGCTCGCGGTCAACCAGCGGCCCACGGATCTTGACGGCGGCCCCAAGGGAACGGTGGTGACGCTGCGCGACTCCACCGAACTCCAGGCGGTGACCGGCAGGGCGGAGGTCGCACGGGAGCGGCTGAGGCTGCTGTACGACGCCGGGCTGCGCGTCGGCACCACCCTGGACGTGCTCCGCACCGCCGACGAGTTGGCGCGCGTCCCCATCCCGCGGTTCGCGGACTTCGTCACCGTCGACCTGGCCGACGCCGTCCTGCACGGCGAGGAGCCGGCGCCCACGGCGGCGGACATGCGACGCGCGGCCGTGTGCGGGATCAGGGACGATCATCCGCTGTCCGAGCAGGGCCGGCTGTTCGCCTATCAGCCGGCTACGCCCCAGGCGCGCGGGTACGGCAGCGGACGCTCCCAGCTGGTGAGCAACCTGCCGAGCGCCACGTCCTGGCGCGTACAGGACCCGGAGCGCGCCAAGGCGATCATCGACTACGGCATCCATTCCCTGATCACCGCCCCCATCCAGGCCCGGGGCGTCGTGCTGGGCATGGCCAACTTCTGGCGCGGCCACCATCACGACAGCTTCGACGAGGAGGACCTGTCGCTGGCGGAGGAGCTGGTGGCCCGTGCCGCGATAAGCATCGACAACGCCCGCCGCTACACCCGCGAGCACGCGATGGCGGTCACCCTCCAGCGCAGCCTGCTGCCGCAGGCCATGCCCGAGCAGAACGCCCTGGACATCGCCTACCGGTATCTGCCCGCTCAGTCGGGCGTGGGCGGGGACTGGTTCGACGTGATTCCCCTGCCGGGGAGCCGGGTGGCACTGGCCGTCGGCGACGTGGTCGGCCACGGGCTCCACGCGGCCGCCACGATGGGCCGGCTGCGGACCGCGGTGCACAACTTCTCCGCGCTGGATCTGCCGCCGGACGAGTTGCTGGGCCACCTGGACGACCTGGTCGGCCGAATCGACCAGAACGAGGCGGCGGCGAGTGCCTCGGGCGTCGTCGGCGCGACCTGCCTGTACGGGATCTACGACCCGGTGACGCGCCGCTACGTCATGGCGCGTGCCGGGCATCTGGCGCCCGCGCTGGTCCGGCCCGACGGAACCGTCACCTTCCCTGACGTGCCGGCCGGTCCGCCCCTCGGCGTCGGTGGGATGCCGTTCCAGACCGCGGAGCTCTGCCTCGACGAGGGCACCCAGCTCGTCCTCTACACGGACGGCCTCATCGAGGACCGCAGGCGTGACCTGGACGTCGGCATGGAACTGCTGCGCGACGCGCTGACCGGCCACCCCCAGCGCCCGCCGGAGGAGACCTGCAGGTACGTGCTGGACAGCCTGCTCCCCGAGCGCCCCAAGGACGACGTCGCGCTGCTCGTCGCCCGTACGCGGCAACTGCCGGCCGACCGGATCGCCGACTGGGACGTCCGGCCGGACCCGGCGGCGGTCGCGGGAATGCGCGACGCCGTGTCCGGCAAGCTGGAGGCGTGGGGCCTGGCCGAACTCGGCTTCACGATGGAACTCATCCTCAGCGAACTCATCACCAACGCCATCCGCTACGGCGCCGAGCCGATCCACGTGCGGCTGATCCGCGACCGAGCCCTGACCTGCGAGGTCTCCGACGGCAGCAGCACCTCGCCCCACCTGCGCTACGCCGCGACGACGGACGAGGGCGGCCGGGGCCTGTTCCTGGTCTCCCAGATGGCGGAGCGCTGGGGCACCCGCTACACCCCCCAGGGCAAGGTCATCTGGGCAGAACAGGCCCTGCCCGACGTCATCGAGGAGCCGGTCCCGGTGGCAACCGCAGCGAAGGCCGACCGGTGAGCCCCACGGGTCGGTCAGATCGAGAACTGCTCCTTGCGCAGCAGGGGTCGTACTCGGCTGGTGAAGCCGCCCGTGCGGAAGGGGGCCTGGAGGAGGCCGGGCTGCAGTCGCTGGGCCAGGGCCGCGGTGATCATGCCCTGGTCGAGGGCCAGGACGTAGTCGCTCACGTGGCCGGTGGTGACGTCGACCGAGTCGCGGAAGCCGTAGCGGTCGTCGTAGGCGTCGAAGGCGCGGGCGAGGCCGCGGAGGTTGGCGAGGGCCTCGGTGGGGGCCTGGGGGAGGGCGAGGAAGTTGGCGTGCGGGGTGACGACGCCGAGTGAGTTGTAGCCGTCCTCCTGCATGCCGATGGCGTCGACGCCGTACTCGCGGTAGCCGCCGTCGGGGATGGAGGCCGGGGAGAAGCCCCAGTAGCCGTATCCCGCCTCCTTCAGGCCGTGTTCGATCTGGCTGCGGACGTAGCGCTGGTGCGTGGTGCCCCAGGAGTGCGGGGACCATTCGGCCTCGGGCACGAAGAGGGGGACCATCAGTGCCTCGAACATCGAGCCGCCCCAGGTGGGGACGAGGTCGCGTCCTCTGTAGGTGTAGTGGCCCTCCCAGACGCGTACGCCGTCGACGTCGGCGTACTCGCCCTGTGGTTGCTGTTCCTGGCCCGCTCCGGGGAGCAGGGTGCGCAGCAGGTGCCAGTAGTGGTCGGTGGGCAGCGAGCCGTCGGCGATGCCGAGGTAACTGGCCATCCGGGGCTCGGTGTTGAGGGCTCCGTAGTGGTGGCCGGTGGGCTCGCCCTTGCCGGGCTTGTCCGGCCAGAAGCCGCCGCGGAGCTGGCCCGGGCCGGCGACGGGGTCCGCCGGGTCGTAGGGCGTGTAGTAGTACGACCAGTCGGCGTCGGCGAGGAGCGCGGCGACGCGTGGGCGCAGGGACGGGTCGGCGTGGGCGGCGATGCGCAGGCCGGTCACCAGCCATGCGTTGTCGACGCTGGAGAGGAAGGGACGGATCGGGTCGCCCGTCTCGGGCCAGGTCGTCAGCAGGGAGCCGTCGTGGGCGTCGTACCAGTTGAACCAGAAGCCGTGGGCGCGTTCCAGTCGCTCGACGGCGCTCAGCGCGCGTTCGAGGCGGCGGCGCATCGTCGTCCCGGAGATGACGCCTAGACCCGCGGCGGCGACGGTGGACCACAGGCCGCAGCCGATGTTGGTCGGCGAGGTCTGCGCGGAGGGCACCGGTGTGCCGCTGCCGCTGACGTCGATCTTGTCGGCGGCCAGGCCGAATTCGGTCGTCATGGCCTCCATCGAGCGGTGGGTCGCGGTGAACCACTCGCGCAGCAGGCGGCGTTCGGAGTCGGAGCGGGACGCGGGGGCGGCCTGTGCGGTGAGCGGGGTCGCGGTGGTGACGGCCGCGGCGGTGGTGGCGGCGGCCGTCAGGAAGCTTCGGCGGTTCATCTGATCTGGCTCCCTCGGGTGCTGGCGGACGGGATACGTGTGCCGTGGTGCGGTCGTGCCGGGTCGTGCCGGGTCGTGCCGAGGAGTTGCTGAGGGGGTGTGGCGGGGGCCGGCCGGTGTCAGGAGCCGGCCGGCCCCCGCCCGTCTGTGGTGGGTCAGCCGTTGGTGGTTCAGGCGCCCGCGCGGGGCAGCGCGCGCTCGCGGCCCAGGCTGCCCAGCCATTCCGCGGAGGGCTTGGCCATGCGGGCGAAGGTGACGGGGTCTACGGCGATGAGCCCGAAAGTGGGCCGGTAGGAGCCCCATTCGTAGTTGTCCAGGGCGCTCCAGGCCAGGTACCCCCGGACGTTGAGGCCGTCGTCGAGGCAGGCGGCGACGGCGTCGAGGGCGCCGGCGTAGTAGTCGACGCGGCGGGTGTCGTCGGCGGTGGCGATGCCGTTCTCGGTGACGATCAGCGGGGTGTCGTCGCCGATGACGGCGGCGGTGTGGCGCAGCGCGTGGCCGACCGCGGCCGGGTAGTACTCCCACTGCGTGAGGGTGCGTTCGGCGTCCTCGGGGGCGGGGATCGGGCCGTCGGCGCCGATCTTGGTGCGGGTGTAGGACTGGACGCCGATCCAGTCGTCGCCGCGGGCGGCCTCGATGAAGACGTCCTCGCGCGGGTGGCGGTAGTCGGCGGTGACCTGCTCGGCGCCGGGCAGTGCCTGGTAGACCTGGTTGGCGACGGTCCAGCCGACCTTGATGTCGGGGTGCTTGCCGCGCAGGGCCTTCACGGCCGCGTGGTGCGCGGCGATGACCGCGTGGGTGGTCTCCTCGTCCGGGGTGGGCAGGCCTGCCGGCGGGAAGCCCTGGTCGCCGGCCTTCGCGGCACCGGCCATCACGGCGATCATGTTGGGCTCGTTGATGGTGCACACGTACGGCACACCGTCGGCGATGATCGGTGCGCACTGCCCGACGTAGCGGACGAAGAGGTCGACGGCGCCGTCCGCGGTCCAGCCGCCGAGGTCCTCGAACCACTGCGGGACGGTGAAGTGGTGCAGGGTGACCATGGGGCGCAGTCCGCGGGCGAGGGCGCCTTCGACCATGCGGCGGTAGTGGGCGATCTCGGCGCGGGAGAAGGTGCCGGGGACCGGCTCGATGCGGGACCACTCGATGCCGAAGCGGTAGTCGGTGAAGCCGAGTTCGGCGAGGAGGTCCATGTCCTCGTCCCAGCGGTGGTAGCTGTCGCAGGCGTCCAGGCTGGGTTCCTCGATGCCGGCCGCCGGGTCGTGCTCCTTGCGCCACCAGTCGCTGTTGACGTTGTTCCCCTCGATCTGGTGGCCGGCGGTGGAGGCGCCCCACAGGAAGCCGTCGGGAAAGGGAATGGCGGTGCGGTGCGTCATCTTGTGTCGCTGTCTTTCCGGTAGGGGGTGGGGGGTGTGGGCATGGCGGCCCGGCCCCGGGGCGGTGCGGGCGAGCACCGGGGTGGGTGACGTGGTGGCAGAGGGGGCTATTTGATGCCGGCGGTGGCGATGCCCTGGGTGAAGTGCCGTTGCAGGACGGCGAAGACCAGCAGGACCGGCAGGACCACGAGCAGGGAGCCGGCCATCAGCATGCCGTTGCCGCCGGCGACCGTACGGTTCGGATCGTTGGCGAAGGTCGCCAGAGCCACCGGCAGGGTGTACTTGTCGGGGTCGTTGGTGGCGATCAGAGGCCAGATGAAGTTGTTCCAGGAACCGAGGAACGCGAAGATCGTCAGCGTGGCGAGGGCCGGCTTGACCAGGGGCAGCACGATCCGCCAGAAGATGTACCACTCCCCCGCGCCGTCGATGCGGGCCGCCTCCAGCAGTTCGTCGGGGACCTGGAGCATGAACTGCCGCATGAGGAACACGCCGAACGCGCCCGCGGCGAACGGCAGGACGAGACCGGCGTAGGTGTCGATCAGGCCCATTCCGTTCATCAGCACGTACAGCGGCAGGATCATGAGGTTGCCGGGGACCATCAGCGCGGCCAGGACCAGGCCGAAGACCTTGGAGCGGCCGGAGAAGTCGAGCTTTGCCAGCGCGTAGCCGAGCATCGAGCAGAACAGCAGGTTGCTGACGGTCACGAGGACGGCCACGATCAGCGAGTTGAGGAAGTACCGCGGCATGTCGAGCTGGTCGAGCAGGGCGCTGAAGTTGTCCAGCGTCCAGGTCGTGGGGATCCACACGGGCGGGCTCGCCGTGAGGTCCTGCCGGGTCTTGAACGCCGACAGCGCCATCCACAGGAACGGGGCGGCCATCACCAGCAGCCCCACCGAGGCGACGGTGTAGAGCAGCGGCTTGCGCACGCGTCCGGTCCGGCGCGGGCGAGGTGCCTTCACGGCTGTCTCGGCGGTCATCGGGTGTTGTCCTTCAGCAGGCGGAGCTGGAGCACCGTGATGCCCATGATCACGACGAACAGGACGTACGCCATGGCGCTGGCATAGCCCATGTGGAAGAAGTTGAAGCCCTCGCGGTACATGTCGAGGGAGACCGTCAGGGTGGAGTCCGACGGGCCGCCCTGGGTCATCACGAACGGTTCCTCGAAGACGTTGAGGTAGCCGATGGAGGTGATGACGGTGGCGTAGAGGAGAGTGGGCCGCAGCAGGGGGACGGTGATGCGGCGCAGTTCCTGCCAGGCGCCGGCGCCGTCGAGCCGGGCGGCCTCGCGGACCTCCGTGGGGATGGCCTGGAGGCCCGCGATGCACAGCACCATGACCGTGCCGAGGTTGCGCCATACGGCCATCGCGATCAGCGACGGCATGGCCCAGGTCTCCGAGCCCAGGAAGTCCGGTGCGCTCAGGCCGACCTCGGAGGCGAGGGAGGTGATGAGTCCGTCGGAGGGGTCGAGCACGAACCGCCAGACGATGGCCACGG
The DNA here is from genome assembly GCF_008704715.1 of Streptomyces chartreusis. Classification (NCBI taxonomy): domain Bacteria; kingdom Bacillati; phylum Actinomycetota; class Actinomycetes; order Kitasatosporales; family Streptomycetaceae; genus Streptomyces; species Streptomyces chartreusis. The sequence continues at coordinate 9,558,377 of NZ_CP023689.1, read as the reverse complement.
CGACGATGGTCGTGACGACGGGGGCGTAGAAGCCGATCCGGAAGAACGTGCGGGCCCGGTCGATGCCGTTGTTCAGCAGGATCGCCGCGAGGAGCCCCAGGACGATGGTCGCGGGGACGCCCACCACGACGAAGTAGGCGGTGTTGAAAAGGGCTTTGAGGAAGGTGTCGTCCTGGAAGAGCTTGGTGTAGTTGTCCAGGCCGACGAACTCCGCCTCCAGGGGGCGGGTGACGTGGCGGGCACCGAAGTCGGTGAAGCTCATCAGGAGCGTCGCGACGATCGGGAAGAGCATGAACAGGCCGAACAGCACCAGGAAGGGCGTGGAGAACAGCCATCCGGTGAGGTTGTGTCTGTTCAGGGAGCGGCGGCCGCGGCGCGGGGGCGCGCCGGGCTCGGGGCTCTTGTCGACGGCCGCCGCGTGGGCGGCCGGTCCTGTCGTGAGGGACATGAGGGGGCACGCTCTCTTACTGCACGAGGCCTTCGATCTCGGACTGGGCCTTGTCCAGGGCGGCCTTCGCGGTGGACTTGCCCTGGGTGACCGACTCGATGGCCGCGTCGACCTTGGAGGTGATCTCGGTCAGCTTGGGCTGGGAGGGGGTGCTCCTGGCGGTGTCCATCTGCTTGCGCCAGATCTGGAGGGCGGGGTCGCCGGCGAGGTCGCCTGACTCCCAGGCGGCCTTGTTGGCGGGCAGGTCCTTGGTGCGCTCGAACCAGTCGGCCTGTCCCTTGGCGTCGGTGAGGTAGGAGACGAACTCCTTCGCCGCGGCCTTGTGGTCGCTGTCGGCCGAGACGGCGAGGCTGGAGCCGCCGGCCATCGAGACGGAGGCCTGGTCCGCGGGTACGGGGGCTATGGCCCACTTGCCCTTGAGGTCGGGGTAGTTGTCGTCGAGCAGGCCGGTGAACCAGGGGCCGCCGAAGAACATGGCCACGGAGCCGGTGTTGAAGTCCTTGGTCACGTCGTAGCCGGGCTGGACGCCCTTGTCGCTGAGGCCCTTCTTGAAGAAGCTGCCGTAGTTCTCCAGCGCCTTCACGGCGGAGGGGGAGTTCACCACGGCCTTGCCGTCGTCGTCGACGATGGCGCCGCCCGCCGAGAACAGGAACGGGTAGAAACTCTGCACCGTGTCCAGGCCGCGGGGCTGAACGGACAGACCCCACTTGGCGCCTGCCTTCTCCTGGTAGGCCCGCGCCGCGCTCTGGAGTTCGGCCATGGTGGCCGGGGCCTTCTTGATGCCGGCCTTGTCGGCGAGGTCGGTGCGGTAGAACAGCACGCGCGTGTCGACGTACCAGGGGACGCCGTAGGTCTCACCGTCGTAGGAGCCCTGCTGCCAGGCGGCCGGGAAGAAGTCGCCCTCCTTGAAGGTCTTGGTGTCGACCGGTTCCAGGACGCCCATGTCGGCGAACTCGCCCAGGTAGGTCCCGCCCATCTGCACCACGTCGGGCAGCTTCCCGGCGGCGGCCGCGGCGACCAGCTTCTGGTGGGCGACGTCCCAGCCGACCGGCGTGACCTTCACGGTGATGTTGGAGTGCGTCTTCTCGTACTCCTTGGCGACGTCGCCGAGCTTCTCCCCCTCGGTGCCCATGGCCCACACGGTCAGGGTCTGCTTGGCATCGGCTGCCACGCCCGCACCACCCGAGCCGCCACAGGCGGTGAGGGTGAGCGCAGACGCCAGGGTGAGGGCGAGCGACCCGGTTGCGGCGGCGCGGTTCATGGAGGGCTCCTCCTTGAGCTCTGGTGCAGATGTATGCGCTGTCTGTAAGCGCATACATCACTCTGTTGCAGCGGTTCGGGGCCTGACAAGAGGGGTCATGGTCACACTCCGGTAACGAGCGCGACACCCGACGGACGGCCCGCGTGGCACCGTTCGGCCGCGACCGCACGCTCCCGATCGATGCGACAGCAACGTAAGACGGATCAATGCACATGGAAAGCATCTGTGATCGACGCCGCTGCCCGAGCGTTCCCGCGACCCACCGGGCGGTAGGCCTCGCGCGGCTGCCCGCAGTCGCCCCATGCCGTTCGCCGGCCACCCTTTCGACTTCGATCCCACGCACGGCCGCACCCTCGACGACCTGCTGAACATCGGCGCACCGGACGCCCCGCCGGACTTCGACGCCTTCTGGCGCGGGTGCAGGGAAGCCGCCGACGGCATACCTCCGCGACCCCGGCTCGGCCGGCTCGTCGAAGAGCGCGACGGCTGCCGGGTTCGGGAGATCTCCCACGACACCCTCGGCGGACGCTGCGCGGCTTTGCTGGTGCTACCGGTCGACGGCCGCGCCCGCCACGGCTTCGTGATCGGGCACTGGTACGGCGGCCGCGCCGACGGGGGTTCGGATCTGCCGCTGCCCCTTCCCGGATCGGCGGCGATCCTGCCGCTGGCGCCAGGACTCCCGGAACCCGGCCTGCGCCCGGACCTCCCTTCCGATCCCGCCGGGCATGTCCTGCACGGCATCGGATCCCGTGACACCTACGTCCTCGGCTGGCGACTGCGTGGCCGGTCTGTGGGGCGCCGCGACCGCCCTCCTCGACCTGGTGCCGTCCCTCGACGGCCGCCTCGGCGGCGGCATCGGGGCGCTCGCACTGCCGTGGGACGACGGTGGGTGAGGTGATCCGAGGCCAGACGCAGGTGCTTCGGAACCGCCCTACACACGGCCGACCTGGCGGTAGCGTGATCGGCATGACGGCTGAGGGCGAAGCGCTGGTCGGTGGCATGGTGAACGTGGGCGCGGTCTTCCGCCGCGGTGCCCTCGTGGAGCGCCCAGCGCCGCACACCGCTCGCGCCCTCCATGCCCATCTCCTCGGGCTCGAGGAGCACGGGTTCGACGCGGCTCCGAGGCCGGTCGGTGTCACCGCGAACGGCCGCGAACAGTTGACCTTCATCCCCGGCGATGTCGCTCTCCCGCCGTTTCCGCGCTGGGTGATGACCGAGACGGCGTTGAGGTCGGTGGGCAGTCTGCTGCGGCGGCTGCACGACGTCAGTGCGGCCATCGCGGTTGACGCAGGCGCCGAGTGGCCCCGGTCCCTGGCCGACCCGGCGGGCGGAACGATGCTGTGCCACAACGATGTCTGCCCGGAGAACGTCGTCTTCCGAGACGGCCGTGCCGTAGCCCTGATCGATTTCGACATGGCGGCACCCGGCCGGGCGGTGTGGGACGTCGCCATGACCGCCCGCTACTGGGTGCCCATGCTCGATCCCGTCTCCGCGACAGCTCACCATCCCGCGGGGTTGGACGCCCCGACGCGACTGCGGATCCTCGCCGACGGCTACGGCCTCTCCCCGCAGGACCGTGCCGAACTGCCGGGCGTCATCGAACAGGCCACCGCATCCTGTCGGGCCTTCGTCGCCGACCGAGTGGCCGACGGCGACCCCGCCTACACCCGGGCGCTGTCCGAACGCGGTGGTTGGCGGCGTTGGGACCGCATCGAGGGGTGGCTGGCGGCTCACCGCGAGGTGTTCACAGCGGCCCTGTTGGACTGACGGGCTCAGGTGCGTCGTGGTCCGCCGCAGCGGCCCAGCGACGGATGTGCTGGTCGGGATGGGCCTGGGCGGATGCGCGGGTGCTTTCAAGCAGATCGTGCAGACAATGCCTCAAGCCATGCGTCCTTGACGTCCCGCACCTCGTCCAGAGCGGGATCACGTACCCCACCGGATCCGTACGCCGGGGAGCGATCCGCGTGCAGCGGGACGTGGGCGCAGTACCAGGCCCGCACGGCACCGGCTCGCTCGGCATCCGTGCCGGTCCGCAGGTGGTCGACCAGTGCTGCCATCACACGCCGGCGTCCGAATGCGTAGACCGCCGGTTCGACGAACCAGCGACAGAAGCTGGGATCCTGGTCGTACACGGATGCCGCCATCAACGGGGCGAACAACTCCTCGGGCAGACTCGCGCGTTCGAGAAGTGGCTTGCGCACCGCGTGGGCGAGGAGACGGGCATGCCGGTCGTTCGGCTCGACGGCGACGTCTTCGACGCCCAGCAGCCGGGCCACCTCCGTCGCGCACGTCAGGAATGAACGCGGTTCTGTGTCGCTCTGCTCGTCTTCGGCCACGACAGCATTCTGAGGGTTGGAGCGAAGCCGTCCGGGCTTTCAGACCGCGCCGAAAGTGCCCGGCCCCGCCTCCTGGCACCCGCAGCTCGCCCGGCGGGCCAGGCTCACCGGGAGCATCAGGGACACCGGGTCCGCGCCGGCCTCGCCGCGCAGGCGGTCGATCAGGAGTTCCGCGGCCTGTTCGCCCAGGCGCACCATGGGCTGGCGCACGGTCGTCAGGGACGGGCGGACGATGCGGCTGAGGGGGATGCCGTCGAAGCCGGTGACGGCGATGTCGTCCGGCACGCGTACCCCGCGGCGTTCGAGTGCCTGGAGCGCACCCACGGCCATCTGGTCGTTGGCGAAGACGAATGCCTCGGGGCGTTCGCCGGTGGCATCGCACAGCAGGTCGGCCGCGCGGGCGCCCTCCGCCTGCGTCATCATCGGCATGCGCAGCGCGGGTTGTGTTCCGGCGTCGACGCCGGCCTCCGCGCACGCCCGGCGAAAGCCCCGGAAGCGGGCTTCCACGTCCGGGGACGACTCGTCGACGCCGATGTAGGCGAGTCGGCGCAGTCCGTGATCGTTCAGGAGGTGCCGGGACAGCTCGTACTGGCCGTCCTCGTTGGCGACCTCCACATGGTCGAGGTGGTCCAGGGAGGGATCCGCGCGCGGTCCGGCCAGCATGACGACCGGCTGGCGACGGGAGATCACCTCCAGCTCTTCCGTCGGTACGGTCCGCGCGAGCACCGCGAAGCCGTCGACCCGGCCGGCCACCTTGGCGACGAGGCTCTCCGGGCCGCCTTCGAGCGACGCGGCGATCAGCAGGGCGTAGCCGTGGCGGCGGGCGGCGCGTTCCATGCCCCGGATGATCTGGTCGGAGTAGAGCATGGCCGCGTCGTCGTCCTCGATGTCCGCGGTGCCGGGGTCGGCGTAGTCCGGGAAGCAGAGGCCGAGGACGCCGGTGGAGCGGCTGGCGAGGCCGCGGGCGTTGCCGCTGGGCACGTAGCCCAGTTCCCGGGCCGCGGCCATGACGCGTTCACGGGTGGCGGCCCGTACGGAGTCGGGGTTCCGGTACACCCTGGACACGGTCGCGATGGACACGCCGGAGCGCTCGGCGACGTCGTACACCGTGGGTGTGGCGTTCACGATGCGGCGCCCTTCATGATCGATCCCCCGTTCCGTGCCGGCCGCGCGATGCGCCGACACCCGAATGAAAGCGCATTCACCCTAGGGCCGGGGTGGGCTGCGAAGCAACCGTGAGCGCTCGGCGGGCGATGGCAGCGGGGGTGGGACGGGGAGGGAGAAGGGCAGATCAGGGTTGGTGGCGGCTGGGCAGGGCGAGATTGTTCGGAGTGCTCGTGGGGCTCCTCGGTCCGGCTGTCCGGGGAGGCACGCGCCGACCTGCGTGGGCCTGGATGGCGGGCGGACACCGGGAGCGGCGACGGGCGTCCGTCGGCGCTCGTCCGGCAAGCGCCCGTCCGCCGGCCCGTCCCGACCGTCACGACTCGGCGACATCACCGCGACCGGACCGTGTCGTTGCGTCAAGTCCGGTGCAGAGCAGTTGAGTTGGTGTTCGGGACAGCCTCACGTGCGTCACACTTCCTCCATACGTACCGCCGCGACGGCGGGAGCGCATCCATACGGGTGGGGGGCTGGAATGACCGAGTGGAGACCGGTCGTGGCGGCGGTGGCGGGGACACTGCTGCTGGCCGGGTGTACGAGCGGGGCGGACGGGGGTTCCGCCGGCGAAGGGAAGAAGGGTTCGGCGCGCAGCGGCACGAGCGGCTCGGACGGCGCCGGCTCCTCCGCTTCGGCGGGCCGTGCCGATCCCACGGCCCCGGCGGACGGTGCGGATCCGTCGGCGGCTGCCGTCGCCGAGGACGAGCCGTACACGATGGCCGAAGAGCTGGCGCCGCGGACACGGTCCGAGGCGGTCACGTTCGTTCGCGGGCTCACCCCGCGGGCGGACAACTTCGGTTCCGGTTTCCGCAAGGCGCAGCCGTACGAGAGTGATCCGGGCGAGTGGGCGGTGCTCGACGAGGACTGCGTGTGGCAGCGACAGCCACTGCCCGACACGGCGTTGGCCAGCCTCACCCGGCGATTCGAGCTGCCGGCCGGCGAGGGCAAGGGGCCGGTGCAGGTGTCCATGACGGTCACCGTCCACAAGGACACCACGGCCGCGCGCCGGGACATGGCCGTGTCGTTGGAGGAGGCGCTCCGCTGCCCGAACCAGCGGTTGAACGCCACCGAGCAGGTGCGCGGACTGTACTCCCGGGCCGATCCGTTCTCCGAGGCGCGTAACGGCGTCACCGACGACGACCTCATCGAGAGCGGGGAGTTACTCGTCGACGGCATCAAGGGCGCGCTGCCCTTCGACTGGTTCAAGTACCGGCTCGGTCCGGTGACCGTGGCCGCGACGGACCGTATCGGAGCGGGCCACACCGACGAGGAGGCGTCCCGGATCGCCTCCCAGGTGGCGCAGGGCGTGGCCTACACGGCCGCCGAGATCGACAGCATCGGCGGCAACACGGCACGTGACGGCGCCGAGGGCAAGGACGGCAGCGACGACGCGGAGGCTCGCGATGAGTGAACCGCTGAGGCCCACCGACCCGTCGCGCATCGCCGGCTTCCGGCTGCTGCGGCGGCTCGGCGCGGGCGGCATGGGCGTGGTGTACCTGGGGCGTGACGACGACGGCACCCTCGCCGCCGTCAAGGTGATCCGGGGCGAGAGCGCCGACGACCCCGATTTCCGGGCGCGGTTCGCACGCGAGGCCGAGCTGGCCCGGCGGGTGACGAGCCGTTGGGTGGTGCCCGTGCTCGGCGCGGACGCGGAGGCGGCCGAGCCATGGCTTGCGACCGCGTTCGTTCCCGGTCCCTCGCTCGTCGAGGCCGTCGCCGAGCACGGTCCGCTGCCCGTCGCCACCGCACGTTCTCTGGGCCGGCTGCTGGCCGACGCCCTGGCGGACCTGCACGCGGCCGGGCTGGTCCACCGGGACGTGAAGCCCGGCAACGTACTGCTGGCCCTGGACGGCCCCCGGCTGATCGACTTCGGAGTGGCGCGGGCCGACGACGACACGGCCCTCACGGCGTCCGGCATGGTCGTCGGCAGTCCCGGCTTCCTCTCCCCCGAGCAGGCCCGGGGTGAACCGGCCACGGCCGCGAGCGACGTCTTCTCGCTCGGCGGAGTCCTGGCGTACGCGCTGACCGGCCGTCCGCCCTTCGGCAGCGGCACGCCCGACGCCCTGCTGTACCGCACCGTCCACGACGAACCCGCGCTCGCCGGCATCGAGGACGACTCCCGGGCGCTGGTGGCCCGTTGCCTCTCCAAGGAGCCGGGCGAGCGGCCGACGGCCGTGGAGCTGCGGGGTCTGCTGGCCGAGGGCGGCGAGACGGACGAGGCCGCCGAGGCGCCCGTGCGGGACAGTGTCCCGGTTCTTCCCGACTCGGTCGCCCGTATGATCGCCGCCCGTTCCGCCGAGGGCCTCGCGCTGCCCGACATCGAGCCGACCGAACTGGACGAGTCCGCCGCGGCACCGGCAGCCGCCGAGGACGAACCGCAGGACGCGGTGGACCGGCGCCCCAGCCGGCGCCGACTGCTGCTGGCCGGTGGGGCGTTGCTGCTCGCCGCGGGAGGTGCGGGCGCCGCGGTGCTCGCGACCCGCGACGACGACAAGGCGCCGCCCGGCAAGGCTCGTCCGGTGTATGTCCTGGGCGTGCACGTCACCGAGTCCACGGCGCTGGTCAGCCGGGTCAGTGAACGCGCCGCCCGGCTCGCCGTCGCCCAGCACAACGCCGACCCGGAGCGCGCCTACGACCTGAAGGTCCGGGTCGGACGGGATCAGGGCGACGCGGCCGGCGCCCAGGACGTGGCCCGTCGGTTCACCGCGGACCGGGACGTGGTCGCCGTCCTCGGACCGGTCACCGAGCTCCCGATGCGGTCCGCCGCGAAGGTCTACGGCCAGGCCGGACTGACCCATGTGTCGAGCACCACCGGTCAGCAGGACTACTTCGTGACCTCGCCCAGCGCGTCCTTCCAGACCGGCGCGGCGCACACCGCGCTCGGCGGCTGGATCGCCCTGCACGCCATGGTCACCAAACGGCTGGGACGTATCGGCGTGGTCCTGGACCGCTCCGGCGGCACGACCATCCAGGACCAGGCCACCCTGCTGGTGCAGCAGTGGCGGGACGCGCTCGGTGCCCAGGTGGTGCCCCAGGTCGTGGCCGAGGAGACGGGCGACGGCCCGGACGCGGTGCGCGCGCTGCTCGCCGGTGGGGTCACCGCCTTCGCCTACCTCGGCCCGATGGACGCGACCGTGGCGGCGGCCCGTCAGCTGGCCGCGGCCGGGTTCGAGGGCCCGCGCTGGATGCAGCACCTCCTGTACGGCACGGACTTCCCGGTCCGTGCGGGGGCCGCGGGCGAGGGCTGGTACGTGGTCGACTCCGCGGTCGACCCGTCCGCCCTCGGCACCAAGGCCGCGCGGGACTTCACCTCCGCTTGGCGCAAGCGTTACGGGGCCGCTCCGGAACCGTTCGCCGCGGAGGCGTACGACTCGGTGCGCATGCTGCTGGGCGAGTTCGCCCGGACGGTGCCGAAGCGGTCTGGCGCCCGGCCGGTGCGGGCCGAACTCGGCGAGCGGCTGGCGAAGGTCAAGTACCAGGGCATGGACCGGACTTACGCTTTCGGTGCCTATCACCAGTTCCAGAGCAGCAGCGAGGGGTGGCTGCGCAGTACCTATGTGCACGAAGTGCGCGACGGGCGGTTCCGTCAGCTGGGGTCGCTCCAGGATCTTCAGAACGCGGGGAATGTTCAGAGCTGACAGGCCTGACGCCCGGTCCCGGGCCGGTTCCGGTGGAGCCGGCCGCGGGATCGGGGCGGGGCCGGGAAGGGAGACGGAAAGGGGGTCCGTGCCATGGATCGGCTGCTGCCTTCCGACCCGTCGGTGATCGGCGGCTACCGGCTGGCCGCCCGGCTCGGCGCGGGCGGGATGGGCGTGGTGTATCTGGCGCGCTCCCCGCACGGGACTTGGTGTGCCCTGAAGTCGATCCGGTCCGAGCACGCCGGCGATCCGGGCTTTCGGGCCCGCTTCCGGCGCGAGACGGAACTGGCGGCGCGGCTGAGGTCCCGCTGGACCGTGCCCGTCCTCGCCGCCGACGCCGAGGCCCGCTCCCCGTGGCTGGCCACCGCCTATGTGCCGGGGCCCTCCCTCGCCGAGGCCATCGCCCGCAACGGCCCTTGGCCGACGGCGCAGTTGCTCTGTCTGGGCGCCGCTCTGGCGGAGGCCTTGGCGGGGGTTCACGCGTGCGGGCTCGTCCACCGGGACGTGAAGCCCGCCAACATCCTGCTCGCGGCGGACGGGCCGCGTCTGATCGACTTCGGCATCGCCCGCGCGGTCGGCGTGACCGCGCTCACCGCCGACGGTTCGGTCATCGGCTCCCCCGGATACCTCTCGCCCGAGCAGGCCCGGGGCAGCACGGTGGGTCCGGCGAGCGACGTCTTCTCGCTGGGCTGCGTCCTCGCCCACGCGGCCACCGGCCGGCCGGTGTTCGGGGTCGGCGGCGCGGCCGGGGTGCTGTACCGGACCGTGCACGAGGACCCCGACCTGGACTCGGTGCCCGACGCGCTCGACGGGATCGTACGGCGGTGTCTGGCGAAGGATCCGGAGCAGCGGCCGTCGGTCGGTGAACTCCGGGACCGGTTGGGTGAGTTCGACGAGCAGGGCTGGCTGCCGGAGGGGTTGCCCGCGCTGGTGGCGGCTCGCGCCGCACGGGTGCTGGAGCTGCCGGTGCCGCAGGGCACGGTCGCCGACGGGGCGCCGGTGGACGGGTGGGCGGACGCCGTGACGCAGGCCGCCGTGGTGTCGGCGGCGGAACCGACTTCTCGGCGCCGGGTGCTGGCCGCCGGAGGGGCGGTGCTGGGCGTGAGCGCGGCGGGTGTGGGCAGTTGGTGGCGCTGGGGCCGCTCGACCTCGTCCGGCGCCACCGGGACCGGGGCGTTGCCGCGGCGGGTGATCGGTCTCCTCGGCGAGCGGTCGGACGGCGCGTTCACGGCCCATGAGCGCGGTGCCCGGGTGGCGGTGAGCGAACACAACGCCACCGCGGGACGCGCCTTCGATCTCGTGCTGCGCACCGCCGACGACGGCGGAACGGCGAAGGGGGCCGCCGCGGCCGCCGCCCGACTGGCCGCCGACCCGGAGGTGTCCCTGGTGATCGGCACCGGCACCAACGCGACCGCGCCGCCGGCGGTGGAGGCCTGCGCCCGGGCTCGGGTCGCCCAGCTGATCACGCGCGCCGACACCAGCGAACTCGACGGCGTCAACCTCACCAGCACCCTGCTGATGCGTTCGACGAGGACCGCCGGGCCACCGGCGATCCTGCGCTATCTCAACGGGGTCGTGAAACCCGCGCGCACCACGGTCGTCCACGACCTCGACGACGGGGCGGCGAGCCTCCAGACGGTCCGCATCATCACGGTGCACAAGAAGCTCGACAGCGATGCCACGGTCGAGGAGGTGGCCCCGGACAGCGGCTTCGCCACCGCGGCACGGCGGATCGCCGCCCGTCGCGCCGACGCGGTCCTCTTCGCGGGCGTCCACCCCGACCGTGCCGCGTCCTTCGCTCGCGAGCTGCGCGAAGCGGGGTATCGCGGCCCGCGCGTCGCGGACGAGCATGTGCTCGGCGCCCGGTTCCTGGCGGAGGCGGACGGCTGGCACATCGGGACGGGCTACACGGACGCCGCCGCCGACCCGCGCGTCAAGGCGTTCACCGCGGCCCACCGCGCACGCTTCGGCGCCGCCCCCGCACCCTGGGCCGCCGAGGCCTACGACACCGTCCGCTTCGGCGCCCACGGCCTGGCCGCCGCCGGCGACGACGACCGCTCCGTCCTCCGCTCCGAACTGCTGCGCCGCTCGTGGCAGGGCATCACCCGCAAGGTCAGCTACGACCCGGACTCGGAGTTCTTCGAGGCCCAGGAGGACGCGGGCGCGTTCCTCTACCGGGTGAAGGACCGCACCATGCGCTTCGTGGCCCGCGCGGACGACATCAGCAAAACCCTGAAGTGATCAACCGCCTGATACGGCACGGCCGTTGTTCAGCTCCTGCTCGCGTCCGGGTTCCAGCCCGGCGGGCCGAAGACGTAGCCCGCGCGGTCGCGCCAGCGGGTGGTGCTGCGTACGTCGCGCCAGGTGGCCGCGTACTCGTGGAAGGCGACGCGCAGCGGGTTGTAGGTGTCGATGTTCTTGGTGAGGCCGTACTCGACGCGCTCGCCCTCGGCCTGGAACGTGCCGAAGATCCGGTCCCAGACGATGAGGATGCCGCCGTAGTTGCGGTCCAGGTAGGCGTTGTTGGAGCCGTGGTGGACGCGGTGGTGCGAGGGCGTGTTGAAGACGTACTCGATCGGCCGCCACAGGCGGTCCACCCGCTCGGTGTGCAGGAAGAACTGGTAGATGAGGCTGACCGACTGCTGGAGCAGGATCATCCAGGGCGGGATGCCGAGCAGGGCGAGCGGCAGCCAGAACGGCAGGGTGGTCATCGGGGTCCAGCTCTGCCGCAGCGCGGTGGAGAGGTTGAACCGCACGCTGGAGTGGTGGACCACGTGGCTCGCCCACAGGACCCGGACGCGGTGGTGCGAGCGGTGGAAGACGTAGTAGGCGAGGTCTTCGGCAAAGAACAGCAGCACCCAGGTCCACACCGACGTGGCGGACAGCTGCCAGGGCGCGACGCTGTAGAGGGCGGCGAACGCGACGATCGTGACGGCCTTCCACGGCAGGGCGATCACCTGGCTGCCCGCGCCCATCGACATGCTGGTCACGGTGTCGCGTGCCTCGTAGCCGCGTTCGTCGTCGTCCGGGAGGAAGCGGTACGACAGTGCCTCCACGGCGACCAGCAGGACGAAGGCGGGTATGGCGTAGACGACGGCGGGTATCACGGCGTGCCTCCTTCGGGTTCCCGGGTGTGCGGGGTGACCGGGACGCTGCGGGCCAGCAGTGCGCGTGCCGCGGCCTCGGCGCCCTGTTCGTCGCGTGAGGCGATGAGGGCGGCCAGCTTCATGTGTCCGGCGACGTCGAGCAGTTCGGTGGCGCGCAGCTCGGTCGGTACCTCGCCGGCGGTGAAGCCCTCTCCGACGAGGCTGTTGAAGGCGAGGAGGTAGGCGATGTTGCCGGAGCCCTCGACGATGAGCCGCCACCAGGTGACGTCGGCGGCGGCGAGGTCGGTGAGGTCGGGGCCGGTGTTGATGTAGGCGGCTGCTGCGCTGACGATCTCGGCGGCTGTCCGGTCGGGGCAGCGGGCGGCGCACAGCCGGGCGGCGTCCGCGCCGATGGAGGCCCGCATCTCGAGGACGTCGCGGCGCAGGTCGTAGGACGTGGACAGGCGCTCGGTGTGGGCGAGTTGGAGGGCGAGGTCGAGGCCTGCGGTCCGTCGCCAGTCGAGCACCATGGTGCGTCCGCCGTGGCTGACCTCTACCAGCCTCGCCTGCTGGAGACGCTTCACCGCCTCCCGTACCGCGTGCCGGTTCACCCCGAACTCGGCGGCCAGTTCACGCTCGGCGGTCAGGGGGACGCCGGCCGCGAGGTCACCGCTCAGGATGCGGTCCCGGAGCAGCGTGAACAACTGCTCGGAGACGGCTTCACGCCGGATGGGCTGCTCTGTCATGCACACACCCTGGCGGCGCTTCCCCAGACTGGTCAACTGGTTGGACCAGATTGGTCCGGCCGCCGCACCGCGTGGTGCGCGGTGTCAGTCGCTCGGGGTGTGCAGGGCCAGGAGGGCCATGTCGTCGTGGCCGTCGCTCGGGCGGTGGTCGGCGAGGAAGCACACGAATTCGTCCAGCGGCAAGTGGGCGTGGTCCGCGGCGAGTTCGGCGAGCACGGCCAGGCCGCGGTCGATGGGGTACTCGGGGTGCTCGACGAGTCCGTCGGTGAAGAACAGCACGGTGGTCCCGGCGGGCACGGGATGGGTGTGGTCGGGACGGGCCTGCTCGGGGTCGACCGCGAGCGGCAGGCCGGGCTCGGCGTCGAGGTACTCCGTGTGCCGGTCGGGGGTGATGATCAGCGGGGGTAAGTGGCCGGCCGTGCTCCAGTGCAGCTTCCAGCCCTCCTCCGCCGGTTCCATCCGGGCGAGGCAGGCGGTGGTGACGGGCAGGTCGGTGATGGCGTGCAGGGTGCGGTCGAGCTGGGTGAGGACGCTGCTGGGCGGGGTGAAGCGGTCGAACAGCAGGGCACGCAGCATGCTGCGGGTCTGGGCCATGGCGGCCGCCGCGCGCATGTCGTGGCCGACGACGTCACCGATCACGACGGCGCACGCGTCGTCGGGCAGCCAGAGGGCGTCGTACCAGTCGCCGCCGAGGTGGGCCGGGGTGAGGGCGGGGCGGTAGACGGCCGCGGCGGACAGCGGGGACAGGTCGGGCAGGGTGGGCAGCAGGAGTCGCTGGAAGTGCTCGGCGCCGTCGCGGACCTGCTCGAACAGTCTGACGTTCTCGATCGCGATGCCGGCGGCGCCGGCCAGGGCGACGACGATGTCCTCGTCATCGCGGTCGAAGGGCCGGCCGTCGCGGCGTTCGGACAGATAGAGGTCTCCGTAGATGGTGCCGCGGACGCTGATGCCGACGCCCAGCAGGGTGCGCATCTGCGGATGGCCGGGCGGGAATCCCACCGAGGCGGGGTGGGAGCCGATCTCGTCGACGCGCAGGGGTTCGGGGTGGTGGATCAGGTGGCCGAGGACCCCGCGGCCGCGGGGGAACTCGATCCCCGACAGGTCGCCGCGCTCCGACTCCGACAGCCCCGCCGTGATGAACTGCCCCAGCTGCTCACCGGAGTCGTCCAGCACCCCGAGCGCGCCGTAGCGGGCGCCGACCAGATCCATGGCGGTGGTGACGATGCGGTGCAGCACCGTGGGCAGATCCATCTCCCGGCTGATCGTCAGCACCGCGTCCAGCAGTCCCTGGAGCCGGTCCTTGGCGACGGCCAGCTCCCGCAGCTGCTCGGCGATCTGCTCCAGCTGGTCGTCCGGCCGCAGCGCCGGATCGACTCCGGGCGACGGTTCGGGTCCATCGGCGTTGTCCGCCATCACGGACGTCCGGCGGTCTCGACGGCCGTGGTGGGAGTCATACGCGCGTGCCCTTCGTCGTCCGGTCACCGGCGGGTCAGGCCGGCTGCCACAGTTCGATGCGGTTGCCCTCCGGGTCGGTGACCCAGCCGAAGCGGCCGACGCCCTCCATGTCCTGCGTCTCCTCGGACACGTCCGCTCCCTTGGTGCGCAGTTGCGCGAGCATCGCGTCCAGGTCGCGGACCCGGAAGTTGAGCATCGTTCGCTGGTCGCGGGATCCGAAGTAGTCGGTGCCGGACTCGAAGGTCGCGAACACCGTCAACCCGGCTTCGGGACGCCAGAGGCCGTGCTCGTCGGCGTCCAGGCCCAGGCAGTCGCGGTACCACGCGGTCAGGGCCGCCGGGTCAGCTGCCCGGAGGAAGTACCCGCCGATTCCAAGCACACGTTCCATACGGCCATCCTGCCAGCACGGCGATCGGGCGGCCCGGCGTCAATCGGTCGCGCAGTGGTCGGACGCCGGCTTCGAAAGGTCGCCGCCGGCACGCGCGCACGCGCTCGGCCGGGCGCGCAGGGGGACGCCGTTGCTGCGCAGCACATCGCGGACGTCGAGGATGAGGGGGAAGATCTCGTGATTGCGGTCCTCGCCCTGTTCGTCCCAGGCCCGCTGCTCGGCCTCGACGGCCATGCGGTCCTCGGCGAACACCCGCTCGGTGAAGCGGCGGATGAGCGGCCAGGCCAGGTGCAGCGCACCGGGGATCCCGGGCTTCTCGATCATCAGCAGGCCGTAGGCGTGGCAGGTGCGCTGCTCGGCGTCCTCGGGCACGTACACCGCCCAGAGCCGGAAGGCCGGGTGGTCGGCGTTCTCCGGCACCAGGTCGAGGGTCTGGTACGGGTATTCGGTGCGGATCGTCATGACGTCGGCGGAGTCCCGCCCGCTGAGACCCTCTGCCGCCAGCAGGCCCGCGCCGCGGTTCCGCTTTCCCCCGGTGTGGGTGAACAGATAGCGGGCCTCCACCGACCGCGCGGAAGTCTCGTACCCCAGCAGTTCCGGGTGGAGCTTGCCGACGACTCCGCGGTGGAGGAACTGGTGGTTCATGTCGAGCAGGTTCTCGTGCATGAACGAGTAGTGGCAGTGCACCGTTCGGGAGAACGTCATGGTCCTGTACCGCGGTGAGGCGAACGCGGGCAGCAGGGGCAGCGGGACGTCCGGCGCCTTCTGCGGGTCGCCGGGGAAGACGAACACCATGCCGTACGCCTCGCGGACCGGATAGCCGCGCACGCCGCGCGGCGGCCGGCCGTCGCCCTTGGACAGGTAGGGGATCTGCGAGATTCGGCCGTCGCCGCGGTAGGCCCACGCGTGGTAGCAGCAGCGAAGGACCTCGCCCTCGACGACGCCCATGCTCAGCGGCACCTGTCGATGGGCGCACCGGTCCTCCAGGGCATGGACGGTGCCGCTCTTCCCCCGGTAGAGCGCGATGCGTTCCCCGGCGAAGGTGGTCGCGATCACCCGGCCGCGGCGTACCTTGCGGGACAGCGCGACCGGGTACCAGAAGTCCGGGTTCGCACCGACGCGCCTCAGGTCGACGGCGGCCGGGTCGGAACCTTCCTGCCGCGAGCGCCGGCTGCTCCTGATCCCGTCGGAGTCCGTCTCGGTCATACCTCTCCCTTGCGTCGGGGATACCGGCATGGACAGGCCACGCATCACCGACCGGCGGACGCGTCGGAGCCCAGCACCATCCCAGCGTGGCGGTCCCCGGCGGCCCTGTCCTGCCCAGGGCGCCCGCAGGAGTGAGCTTCCGGGCCGGAACCGGGAGAGCGCGTTCCGGTCACGCCCGGTGCCCGCCGCGCGGGTCTGCGACGCTCACGACAAGCGAGCCGGGCCCTGCGGAGATACGCTCGTGCTGTCTCTGCTGCACGGCTGGGAGGCACGTAGATGAACTGCTATGAATGCGCCCAGGCAGGGCGCACCACGGAGCCGGTGGCCATCTGCCGAGTGTGCGGAGCCGCCGTCTGCCCGGAGCATGTGCGTTCCGAGTCGGTGGTCCTGCGGGGTACCGCCCAACCCGGCGAAGTGATCCACGACATCCCGGCCAGGCGGCTGACCTGCCCGGTGTGCAGGGCGGCGGAACAGGACACCTGAACCGTCCACCGACCTCACGGCACCGATGGAAGTCATCCCCCTGACGCAGGTGGCCGTGGACGGAGTGCTGCGGGGAAACCGCCACACCGCGGAGGCGGAGCGTAGGCAGGCGGTCGACCGCTGCGGATGGGCGACGGGGGTCTTCGACGACCGGTGCGTCGCGCTGATCGACGAGACCCACCGGCGTGCCGGCGCGTTCCCTTTCGGCCGACGGACGTACGTGATCTTCCCCGCTCTGTGGGGCGCGGGCTCGTGCCGCGGTGAGGACGCCCGGCAACAATCGCGTCGCCGATGTCACGGTCGGGGTACGCCTCGTCGATCCCTCTGGCCACGCAACCGCCGTGGCCGAAAATGTGTCTCAGAGCGCGTGGCCCGGTCGCCGCGGAGTGGGTGAGGCTCCCGCGGCGCGCCGGCAAGCGGCCTGGGGGGCGTAATGAGCACATGGGAAGTACCCGGATACAGCGAGTCGCTCGAACTCGGTTCGGGGGCGAGCGGGCGGGTCGTACTGGCCGTCCACGAGGAGACCGGCGTCGCGGTCGCGGTGAAGTACCTCAGTGAGGCACTGCGCACCCGGCCGGGCTTCGTGCACGACTTCCGGGCGGAGGCGCGGCTGCTCGGCGGGCTGGAGAGCCCGTACGTGACCGGGCTGTACGAGTACGTGGAGAGCACGCACGGCGCGGCCATCGTGATGGAGCTGGTGGACGGGATCTCCCTGCGGACCCTCCTGAGCAGGCAGGGCCCGCTCGACCCCGAGGCCGCGCTCGTCATCCTCAAGGGATCACTGCTCGGTCTGGCCGACGCCCACCGCGTCGGTGTCGTGCACCGCGACTACAAGCCGGAGAACGTGCTGGTCGCGCCGGACGGGTCGTCCAGGCTCGTCGACTTCGGGATCGCGGTGGACTCGGGCACCAGTGCCGGAGTCGCCGGAACCCCGTCCTACATGGCCCCGGAGCAGTGGACCGGCGCGCCCGCCTCGCCCGCGGCCGACGTGTACGCGGCCACGGCCACGTTCTTCGAGTGCCTGACGGGACGCAAGCCGTACTCGGGCGAGAACTTCGCCGAGCTGGCGCTCCAGCACGTCGAGGCGCCCATCCCCGCCGACGAGGCGCCCGAGGCCGTACGTGGGCTGGTGCGCAGCGGTCTGGCCAAGGACCCGGCGGAACGGCCCGCGCAGGCCGAGGAGTTCGTGACGGAACTGGAGGCCGCCGCCGGCGCCGCCTACGGGACCGACTGGGAGGAACGCGGCCGCGGCAGGCTCGCCGCGCTGGTGGCGCTGCTGCCGCTCCTGCTGCCCTCTGCCCGCGGCAACCCCAGCACCACCACGGACACCGCACGCACGGTTCTGCGCCCGCAGCCGGGCTACACCCTCACCCCCGCTCGGTCGTGGCTGCCCGGTCGCCCCGGAATGCTGGTGTCAGGCGCCGCCGTGGTCCTCGCGGTCCTCCTCACCTACGGCGCCCCGTTCGCCCCCGGGACCGCCGCGGACCGGGCGGACCGGGCCCTGGCC
This sequence comes from Streptomyces chartreusis, assembly GCF_008704715.1. Classification (NCBI taxonomy): domain Bacteria; kingdom Bacillati; phylum Actinomycetota; class Actinomycetes; order Kitasatosporales; family Streptomycetaceae; genus Streptomyces; species Streptomyces chartreusis. Next base: position 9,540,665 of record NZ_CP023689.1, on the reverse strand, counting down.
ACCACCAGCGCGCAGCCCGGCTCGGGGCCGGCCGGAACGAGCGCGCCGACCGCGTCGGCCTCCTCGTCCACGTCCCCGACGCCCAGCGAGTCGGGCGATCCGTCGTCGTCACCGAGCGAGTCGGCCTCCGGGCCGGCGGCAACAGACAGCGCGGACCCCACGGCCACCGCCACACCCGCCGGAGGGGAGGAGACGACGCCTCCCACCGACCCGGAGATCACGGAGACCCCGACCACCACCTCTCCCCCGTCGCCCGCGGCGCCCGCCGTCAAGGACGTCGCGGTGTCGGGCTTCGTGCAGACGGGTTCGTCGAGCGCCTCCGCGACCGTCAGCGTCACCACGGACGGCACGGGGCCGGTCACCATCACCGTCTCGTGGTTCACGGGCAACGTCGCCGGGCTGCCGGGCTCCGCCGACGGTGCGTCGCAGACGTTCACGCGCAGCGGCGCCACGCAGTACTCGATCCCCGTCGATCACACCTTCCAGAACGCCGGCTGCTACTGGACGGTCCAGGCCACGACCGACCCGGGCTCCGCCGGCGGAGGTGCCTCTCAGCAGCTTCTGACCAGGCGGTGTGACATCCGATGACCACCCAGCACGATCGCACTCCCGCGCCGGGCGAGGAGGAGCCGACCAAGGTCCTCGCGGCCTCCGACGAGCACGCCGCGACCATGCGGCTCGGCCCTGAAGACGCCCGCCCGACGAACGGTGAAGCCGACTCGGCCGGTGCCGAGTACAGCGCAACCGTGCTGGCCAGCCACTGGATAGAGCGTCCGGAAGCGGACGAGACGCTCGTCGAACAGACGGTTCCGGAGACTCGGCCTTCGACACCGCCGGACCGGGTCGAAGGCACCGTGCTGCGTTTCGGCCCCGGGGTCACCGCCGCCGTCGCGGAGCGCACACATCGGACGATCCCCGCCGTGCCGATACCCCCGGCGCCTCCTCGCCGACGGCTGCGCAGACACGCCCTGCCCGCGCTGGTGCTGCTCTGCGTCCTCGCGTTCCTCGCCTGGCAGCGCCTCGGTCCGGCCGTCGAGGTCAGGAACGTGGCAGTCACGGCCCGGCCGGCGGTTCTGGGGTGCGACGACACGGCGGACGTCGTCGGCCTCGTCACGACGAACGGCCGTCCGGGCACGCTGTCGTACCGATGGACCCGGAGCGACGGCACCACCTCCGGAGTGCTGCGGGAAAGGATGGTCCGCGGCCAGAAGCAGGCACGCCTGCATCTGCTGTGGACCTTCCAGGGCGAGGGCCACCGTGAGGCACGCGCCGAGCTGCGGATTCTCTCGCCCTCCCACGGCGCGGTGACCGCCCGGTTCACCTACGACTGCCGCTGATCCCGACCGGCTGGCCGAATCCGGTCGGGGAAGCAGGCACCAAATGGGCACGCGACGGTCGGGAAACGGGCTATGACCGCCCCCGCCGTACAGCCCCCACCTCCGGCATTCCGGTATTACGCACGTTGGAATGCGGGCACATTCGGTCACGAACTGCTTAACGGCGAATCTGTTCACTACCGGTGATCCCCTTGTAGAAATTTGGCCACCGAAGCCGAATGGGACGGGCTCCGGGAAACAGCCGGCGCGGGAACATCGCGCCGCGCGTGAAACGGAGGTGTCGCCGTGGACGCCGAGGAACGAAGACGCGGAATTCTGGAAAGGGCAAGGGGTTCCGGATCCGTGGATGTGGGAGAGCTGGCAGCCGATCTCGGGGTTTCGAAGGAGACCGTCCGACGGGACCTGAATCTGCTGGAGGGGCACGGGCTGGTCCGCCGTACCCATGGCGGGGCCCACCCCGTGGAGAGCCGCAGCTTCGAGACGACGCTCGCCTTCCGCACCACCATGCACGTACCCGAGAAGTCCCGGATCGCGGCAGCCGCGGCCGATCTGCTCGGGGACGCCGAGACCGTCTTCATCGACGAGGGCTACACCCCGCAGCTCATCGCCGCAGCGCTCCCCCGCGACCGTCAACTGACCGTGGTCACCTCCTCGTTGGCCACGGCGGGTGATCTGGCCTCCGCCGAGAACATCACCGTGCTCCTGCTCGGTGGCCGGGTGCGCGGCGGGACGCTGGCCACCGTCGACCACTGGGCGACGCGGATGCTGGCCGGACTCGTCATCGACCTGGCGTACGTCGGCGCGAACGGCATCTCCCGCGAGTACGGGCTCACCACCCCCGACCCCGCCGTCAGCGAGGTCAAATCCCAGGTCCTCAGGGCCGCGAGGCGCCGGATCTTCTCCGGCGTCCACACGAAGTTCGGCGCCGTGAGCTTCTGCCGCTTCGGCGACGTCACGGAGTTCGAGGCGATCGTCACCGACGCCGGCCTCTCCGCCTCCGAGGCACACCGCTACTCGCTGCTGGGCCCCGAGGTCGTCCGGGTCTGAGCAGCGGTTCCTCCCCGCACCCCACTCCACCCCCGCACGTCCGGGGGCCCGCTTCCGCACACCCCGAAACACATCTCCTGGAGTCAGTCATGCGCACACGAAGAATGATCCACGTCCTCGCCGCGGCGGCGGCCGCGAGCTCGCTGCTCGTCGCGTGCAGCGGCGCGGGCGGCTCCTCCAGCTCCGGTGGCGGCGGCAAGAGCATCAACGTGCTGATGGTCGGCAACCCGCAGATGGAGGACATCGCGAAGCTGACGAAGGACACCTTCACGAAGGACACCGGCATCAAGGTGAACTTCACGGTCCTTCCCGAGAACGAACTGCGCGACAAGGTCACCCAGGACGTCGCCACCCAGGCCGGCCAGTACGACGTCGCCACCATCGGCGCCTACGAGGTGCCCATCTGGGAGAAGAACGGCTGGCTGCACGAACTGAGCTCCTACGCCGACAAGGACACCGCCTTCGACAAGGCCGACCTGCTCAAGCCCATGGTCACGTCCCTGTCGGGCTCCGACGGCAAGCTGTACGCCCTGCCGTTCTACGGCGAGTCCTCGTTCCTCATGTACAACAAGGACGTCATGGAGGCGAAGGGCATCAAGGTGCCCGAGCGGCCGACCTGGCAGCAGATAGCCGACATCGCGGCCAAGGTGGACGGCGCGGAACCGGGCATGCGGGGCATCTGTCTGCGCGGTCTGGCAGGCTGGGGCGAGCTCGGCGCGTCGCTGACGACCGTGGTGAACACCTACGGCGGCACCTGGTTCACCAAGGACTGGAAGGCGCAGGTCAACTCCCCGGAGTTCAAGAAGGCCGCGAACTTCTACGTCGACCTGGTCCGGGGGCACGGCGAGGCCGGAGCGGCACAGGCCGGGTTCACCGAGTGCCTGAACGCCATGAGCCAGAAGAAGGTCGCGATGTGGTACGACGCGACCAGCGCGGCCGGGTCGCTGGAGGACCCGAAGTCCAGCAAGATCGCCGGCCGGGTCGGCTACGCGTACGCGCCGACGACCGAGACCAAGAGCAGTGGCTGGCTGTGGAGTTGGGCGTGGGCCATGCCCAAGACCACGAAGAACGCCGACGCCGCGTCGAAGTTCATGCTGTGGGCCTCCAGCAAGGAGTACGAGAAGACGGTCGGCGAGAAGCTCGGCTGGTCGCGCGTTCCGGCCGGCAAGCGGGCCAGCACGTACGAGCTCCCGGAGTACCAGAAGGCGGCGGCGTCGTTCGGTGACATCACGCTGAAGTCCATCGAGCAGGCCGACCCGGCGAACCCGGGCCTCCAGCCGAGGCCGACCGTGGGCGTCCAGTACGTGGCCATCCCCGAGTTCCAGGACCTGGGAACCAAGGTCACGCAGGAGATCTCCGCCGCCATCGCCGGCAAGACCAGCGTGGACAAGGCACTCGACGACGGCCAGAAGCTCGCCGAGGAAGTCGCCAAGAACTACCAGTGACCGTCATCGCCCGGCCGGCTCCTCGGCCGGCCGGGCCCGCCTTCTCCCATCTCCCGGCCGTCACTGGCAGAGGAAACCGCCATGACCACGCTCACCGCACCCCCCAAGACCGCTCCACCGCCCAGCCGCCCGCGCCCGTCCGCCGGCGCCGGCAAGTGGAAGCGCCGCATCCCGCTGCTTCCGGCCCTGATCTTCACCATCGTCGTCACCCAGCTGCCGTTCGTCGCCACGCTCGTCATCTCCACGCTCCAGTGGAACGTCCTCAAGCCGGGCGAGCGGCACTTCGTCGGCCTGTCCAACTTCAAGTTCGTCTTCACCGACGAGCGGCTGCGCACGGCGGTGCTCAACACCGTCGTACTCACCGCCTCGGTGGTCCTCATCAGTGTGCTGCTCGGCCTAGGCCTGGCGATGCTGCTGGACCGCCGGTTCGTCGGCCGCGGTCTGGCGCGGACGCTGCTCATCGCGCCGTTCCTGGTCATGCCGGTCGCCGCCGCGCTGCTGTGGAAGCACGCCATCTACAACCCCGACTACGGCCTGCTCAACGGCACCCTCAACGCCGTGTACCGCCTCTTCGGCGCGGAGAACGGCCCCACGATCGACTGGGTGTCCTCCTACCCGATGCCCGCCGTCGTCCTCTCGCTGGTCTGGCAGTGGACGCCGTTCATGATGCTCATCATCCTGGCCGGCCTTCAGGCGCAGCCCGGTGACGTGCTGGAGGCGGCCCGGGTCGACGGGGCGTCGGCCATGGCGACCTTCCGCTTCATCACGCTGCCGCATCTGCGCCAGTACCTCGAACTGGGCATCCTGCTCGGCACGATCTACGTCGTGCAGACCTTCGACGCGGTCTACACGATCACCCAGGGCGGCCCCGGCTCCCGGACCACCAACCTGCCGTACGAGATCTACCTGACCATGTTCCGCAAGTACGAGTACGGCCAGGCGGCCGCCGCCGGTGTGGTCGTCGTGCTCGGCTCGATCGTGATCGCGACCTTCGCGCTGCGCACCATCGCGTCGCTGTTCCGCGAGGAGGTGTCCCGATGACCACTCACGCGGCAGTAGCCGCGCCCGGCGCGAGACTCAAGAAGGCCCTACGTCGGCGCGACGACCACGGCGGCACGCCCAGGCTGTCCCCGCTGTGGACCTTCGTGGCCTGGCTCGCCACGCTGGCGTTCTTCGCCCCGGTGGCGTGGATGGTGCTCACTTCCTTCCACCAGGAGGCGGACGCGGCGACCAACCCGCCGAGCCCGCTGGCGCCGGTCACCTTCGACCAGTACAAGCTGCTGTTCAGCCGCGACATCACCCCGTTCCTGCTGAACTCGACCATGGCCAGCGTGATTTCGACGCTCCTGGTGCTCGTGCTGGCGGTGCCGACGGCCTACGCGCTGTCCATCAAGCCGGTCCAGAAGTGGACCGACGTGATGTTCTTCTTCCTGTCCACCAAGTTCCTGCCCGCCATCGCGGCGCTGCTGCCGGTGTACCTGATCGTCAAGGACGCCGGGATGCTGGACAACGTGTGGACGCTGATCATCCTCTACACCGCCATGAATCTGCCGATCGCGGTGTGGATGATGCGCTCGTTCCTCGCCGAGGTGCCCAAGGAGATCCTCGAGGCCGCCGAAGTGGACGGCGCGGGTCTGCCCACCGTGCTGCTGCGGATCGTCGCGCCGGTCGCGATGCCGGGGCTCGCCGCGACCTCGCTGATCTGCTTCATCTTCAGCTGGAACGAGTTCATGTTCGCCGTCAACCTCACGGCGACCAACGCGTCGACCGCGCCGGTCTTCCTGGTCGGCTTCATCACCAGCGAGGGCCTCTTCCTGGCCCGGCTGTGCGCCGCCGCGACGTTGGTCTCCCTGCCGGTGCTCATCGCCGGTTTCGCCGCCCAGGACAAGCTGGTCCGAGGGCTGTCCCTAGGAGCAGTCAAGTGAAAGCCGCCGTCATCGAAGCACCCGGCAAGGTCACCGTCACCACGGTGCCCGACCCCACCCCCGGGCCGCGCGAGGTCGTGGTCGACGTGGCGGCCTGCGGGCTGTGCGGGACCGATCTGCACATCCTCCAGGGCGAGTTCGCGCCGACGCTGCCGGTCGTGCCGGGCCACGAGTTCGCCGGCGAGGTCGTGGGACTCGGCAGCGAGGTCACCGAACTCGCCCTCGGCGACCGGGTCGCAGTGGACCCCTCGCTCTACTGCCACGAGTGCCGCTACTGCCGGGTCGGCCGCAACAACCTGTGCGACCGGTGGCAGGCGATCGGTGTGACGGTGGCCGGTGGCGCCGCCGAGTATGCCGTCGCCCCGGTCGCGAACTGCGTACGGCTGCCCGACCATGTGGACGTCCAGGACGCGGCCCTGATCGAACCGCTGTCCTGCGCGGTGCGCGGCTACGACGTGCTCAACAGCAGGCTGGGCTCCCATGTGCTGATCTACGGCAGCGGCACGATGGGCCTGATGATGCTGGAGCTGGCCAAGCGCACCGGGGCCGCGTCGGTCGACGTCGTCGACGTCAACCCGGAGCGACTGGCCACGGCGGAGAAGCTCGGCTGCTCTCAAGTGGGGCTCTCCGCCGATGAGTTGCGGCGGTCAGGTGGCGGCTGGGACGTGGTCGTGGACGCTACCGGGAACGCCGCCGCGATCCAGGACGGCCTGGAGCGGGTCGCGAAGGCGGGCACGTTCCTCCAGTTCGGGGTGTCCGACTACGCGACGAAGGCCACCATCTCGCCGTACCGGATCTACAACCAGGAGATCACGATCACCGGCTCGATGGCGGTGCTGCACAGCTACGAGCGCGCGGCGGAGCTGTTCGCCACCGGGGTGCTCGATCCGCAGGTCTTCATCAGTCACCGGCTGCCGCTGACGGAGTATCCGCAGGCGCTGGACCAGTTCGCCGCCGGCCAGGGCCGCAAGATCGTCGTCCTGCCCTGAGCCTCGCCAGGCCCGGCGTCCCAGGACTCGACAAGGTCCGTGTGACGCCGGGCCCGGACATCGCCCTGGGGCGAAGGCGGCCGGGAAACCGTACGTCTGTCCCCCGGTCAGATTCATACCGATTCAGCGGCGTTCGGCGATGGTGATGTCGACCATGAATTCCCCGGGCCGCAGGATTCCCTTCGGTAAGAATGCGAATGGTGGCCGGAAGTCCCGGTGCGTGGTCGCTGAAGGCATCCGGACGAGCCGCGGCGAGTAAGCCGTCGCATTTCTTGTAGCCGCCACCCAACTGGGCGGGATTCGCACCGCTTCAAGAAATTCTTCGGCAGGCAACAGCGGTTTCCGGCGATGGGCTCCGCGCGCCGCGATCCTTTCCCTCCAGCCGAGTTCGCCCAGCCGCTGCCGCGCGTGACGGCCGACGGGCGTCCCCGTTGCCTCCAGACCTCCCGATGATGCTCGATACTGCTCGGAACAGCTCTCTATCGAGCACGTATTGACATGCGAGCGTCACAGCCCGCAGAGTCGTGCACCGACAGTCCCCGCGTCCCCCACAGTCACGACAGTGCACCGGCAGTGATGCAAGCCACCCCACCGAGGAGTGTTGCCGTCATGTCCGAAACACCCGCTGTCTCACGCCGACTGCTCCTTGGCGGAGCCGTGGCCACCGGCGCGCTCGCGGCCGGGATGACCGCCGCGGCGCCGGCCGCGTCCGCCGCCACAGGACAGGTGCCCCGCCGCCGTCCCGGACAGAAGTCGATGATCGGCGTCCCGTTCGAGGTCCACAGAACCGTCCGCGTCGCCGTCATCGGCCTCGGCAACCGCGGCAGCGGCATGGTCATGAGCTGGGCGGCCGTACCCGGCTGCACCGTGACCGCCGTCTGCGACATCCGCGCCGACCGGGCGACCCGTGCCGCCGACCGGCTGGTGAGCAAGGGCGAGCCCCGCCCCGCCGAGTACGGCGGCTCGGCCGACTCCTACGCCCGGATGCTCCGGCGGGACGACATCGACCTGGTGTACGTCGCCACGCCCTGGGAGTTCCACTACGAGCACGGCAGAGCGGCGCTGCTCAGCGGCAGGCACGCCGTCGTCGAGCTCCCGATCGCGACCGAACTGCGCGAGCTGTGGGACCTGGTCGACACCTCCGAGCGCACCCGCAAGCACCTGCTCCTCGCCGAGAACTGCAACTACGGCCGCAACGAACTGGCCATGCTGCGGATGGCGCACGCCGGTGTGTTCGGGGAGATCACCAACGGCCACGGCGGCTACCTCCACGACCTGCGTGAACTCCTCTTCTCCGACACGTACTACACCGACTCCTGGCGGCGGCTGTGGCACACCCGCAGCACCGCGTCCTTCTACCCCATGCACGGGCTGGCCCCGATCGCGGCGGCCATGGACGTCAACCGCGGCGACCGTATGGCCACTCTGCGAGCGACAGCGACCGCGCCGAAGGGGCTCGCCGACTACCGCGAACGCAACATCCCCCGGGACCACCCGTCCTGGAAGGAGACGTACATCAACGGCGACCTGGTCACCTGCCTGATCGAGACCGAGAAGGGCAGGGTCATCCGGGCCGAGCACGACGTGAGTTCACCGCGGCCGTACAGCAGGATCAACACGCTCGCCGGCAGCCGCGGGATCGTCGAGGACTACACCGGGCCCTCCCCGACCGGCGCGCGCGTCTATCTCGAACCGGACCACGCGGGGCACACCTGGCGCGACTTCGCCGACTACCAGAAGGAGTACGACCACTGGCTGTGGCGGAAGGTCGGTGACGACGCCGCGAACAACGGCGGCCACGGCGGCATGGACTACGTCCTGCAATGGCGCACCGTCCAGCTGCTGCGCGCCGGGCTGGTGCCCGACATCGACGTGTACGACTCGGCCGCCTGGTGCTCGGCGGTCCCCCTGAGCGCGGCGTCCCTGGCGCGGGACGGCCGCCCGGTCGGGATCCCGGACTTCACGCGCGGCGCCTGGGCGGCCAAGCGGCCCGGTCTCGACTCCGCCCCGGCCGACATGCCGCCCGTCGGCTGACCGGCCGACCGCCTCGCGGCGCGGCACAGTGCCGGTTCGGGGTGCGGCTCCGGCGGCCCACCCCGATCGACGGCTTCGTCTCATACTCGGAGCCATGGCCATCTATGACACGCTCGGAACGACGTACGGCCGGACGCGGCAGCCGGACCCGCGGATCGCCGCGCAGATCCACGCGGCGCTCGGCGACGCCGCGGACGTGATCAATGTGGGGGCGGGTACCGGCTCCTACGAACCGCCGCAGACCGTTCTGGCGGTCGAGCCCAGCCACGTCATGCTCGGCCAGCGCCCACCCGGAGCCGCGCCGGCCGTGTGCGCGGTCGCCGAGCGACTGCCGTTGCGCGACAACGCCGCCGACACCGTGATGGCGTTGCTGACCGTCCATCACTGGAGTGACCTCGAAGCCGGTATCGCCGAGCTCCGTCGGGTCGCGCGCCGCCGTGTCGTCGTCCTGACCTGGGATCAGCAGGTCTTCCGTGAGCGGTTCTGGCTCGTGCGCGACTACCTTCCCCAGGCCGCCGCGTTCGACGACACCCGCGCAGTCCCGGCCGACCGGCTGGCGGCTCTGCTCGGCGGGGCCCGCCAGGTGCCCGTCGACGTCCCGCACGACTGCACGGACGGGTTCGGCGCGGCGTTCTGGCGCCGCCCGCACGCCTATCTCGACCCACAGGTGCGCGCGGGAATCTCGATGCTCGCCCAGACCGGGGAGGACGCCCTCGTTCCCGGCCTGGCCACCCTCACCGAGGACCTCGTCACCGGCCGCTGGCACGACCGGTACGCCGACCTGCTCGCCCTCGACTCCATCGACGTCGGCTATCGCCTCCTGGTCGCGGACGTCTGACACGGTCATCCCGGTGCGGTCGGCCGGCGCAGGCACGGTCCTCGGGTGTGATGAGGTGGGGATCATGACGACGAGTGACGCGATCGTGGTGCCCGAGCTGTACGTCGGCTACCCGGAGGTGGCCTTCGGGGGCTATATCGCCGGGGTGTTGGCGGAGCGGTCCGGGGCGCGGACGGTCCGGGTGGACTTCCGTGGGCCGGTGCCGGTCGAGGTGCCCGTGCGGATCGCCGAAACGGCTGACGAGGGTGTGGAGTTGGGCGAAGCCGAGCGGCCGCTCGCCGCCGCGCGGCCCGCCGAGTTGCCGCTCGAGGTGCCGGCCGCGCCGTCCTGGGACGAGGCGGACGCTGCGGCCAAGAGGTTCCGGGCGGCGCCGCCGTCGGGTGTGGTCGACTGCTTCGGCTGCGGTCTGCGCACCGCTGACCGCGGTCTGCGGGTGCACGGCACTCCGGTGCCGGATCTCGGCCTGGTGGCCTCCGCCTGGACGCCGTCCCACACCTTCGCCGACACGGACGGACTGCTCCCGACCCAGCTGGTCTGGGGTGCGCTGGACTGCCCGGGACACTGGGCGGGCCGCTTCCTCGGCACGCTGCGCGCGGGCGCGGTCACCGCTTCCCTGACGGGCACGGTCCTGCGTCCGGTCGTCGCGGGCGAGCCGCACATCTCGTACGCCTGGCTGGTGTCGGAGTCCGGCCGCAAGCACACGATGGGCGTGGCGCTGGCCACGGCGGAGGGCGAGCTGTGCGGCGTCTCCGAGGCGCTGTGGATCGACCCCAAGGCTGCTGTCTGAGGCCGCCGTTGCGTCCGGCCTCCCGGCTGACCGTCGCGGCCGGCCGGTCGAGCGGTCCATTGCCTTTCGACGTCACTCAATGCAACGCTCCATTGCATTCGAACTCAGCGTCATTGCATCAATTAACCTTCCCTGACGTGCACTTACGGCATTACTCGCATTGACGCAATCCTGAACGCAACGTAGCTTTCGGGGAACTTCAAACACGTCATATCGCGAGATGAGGAATGGTCATGAGCGAGTCCGTCCACACCGTCGCGACGCTGCCGACGGAGCGTCAGGCCGGCTGTCCCTTCGACCCGCCGGCGGAGCTGCTCGACGCCCGCAGGCACGGCCCCATCAGCCGCTGCACCCATCCCGGCGGCAAACCGGGCTGGCTGATCACCGGGTACGACCTGGTCAGGTCGGTCCTGGCCGACCCGCGGTTCAGCTCGCGCAAGGAGCTCATGAACGTCGTCGACTTCGAGCTTCCCCCGGCCCCGCCCGGCGAGTTCCTCCTCATGGACGACCCGCAGCACCGGCGCTACCGCCAGCCGCTGGCGGGCAAGTTCACGGTGCGGCGGATGCGGCTGCTGACCGAGCGCATCGAGCAGATCACCGCCGACTGCCTGGACGCCATGGAGAAGACCGGGCCGCCGACGGACCTGGTGACGGCCTTCGCCAAGCCCATCCCCACCATCGTCATCTGCGAGCTGCTGGGGGTGCCGTACGAGGACCGGGGCTCCTTCCAGGAGCAGATCGACACGTTCATGGGCGGGGCCACCAGTGACGAGGAGCTGATCGCGGCCTACACCGCGACGCAGGAGTACCTCGCTCGACTGGTGGCCGCCAAGCGCGCGAACCCCACCGACGACGTGCTCAGCGAGCTCACCGACAGCGATCTGACGGACGAGGAGCTGAAGGGGATCAGCCTGATCCTGCTGGCCGCCGGATTCGACACCACCGCGAACATGCTGTCCCTCGGGACCTTCGCCCTGCTTCAGAACCCGGGACAACTGGCCGCGCTGCGCGCCGACCCCGCGATCACCGACGGGGCCGTGGAGGAGTTGCTGCGTTATCTGAGCGTCGCCAAGACGTTCATGAGGACGGCCCTGGAGGACGTCGAGGTCGGCGGCCAGACGATCGAGGCCGGCACGACGGTCGTGCTGTCGTACAACACCGCCAACCGCGACCCCGAGCGCTTCGCCGATCCCCATGTGCTCGATCTGAGCAGGCAGGACACCGGCGGGCACCTGGCCTTCAGCCACGGCATCCACCAGTGCCTCGGACAGCAGCTGGCCCGCGTCGAAATGCGGGTCGCGTTCCGCGCGCTCCTCGACCGGTTCCCCACCCTGCGCCTTGCCGTGCCGGCCGAGGAGGTCGGTCTGCGCCCGGAGACCGCGGACATCTACGGGGTGAAGAGCCTCCCGGTCACGTGGGACCGGGAGGGAGCATGAGCGCGGCGCAGGTGAGCGTCGACCGTGGGCGGTGCATCGGCGCCGGGATGTGCGCCCTGACCGCCCCCGAGGTCTTCGACCAGGACGAGGACGACGGCCGGGTGCTCCTGCTGCAAACCGAGCCGACGGCCGCTCACCGCGCGGCCGCACGCATGGCCGCCGGGGTCTGCCCGTCCGGGGCGATCACCCTCGCCGAGCCGGAATCCGACGGCTCCTGACACCCGGGCGTCAGCACGGCTTCCGCCAGGCGTCCAGCTCCAGCCTCTTCAGCATCGACGACAGGCGCAGCCGGCTGGAGGTCCGGCAGAAGCGGGACGTGGGCACGGCGTACTCCACGTGGAAGACCGCCTTGCCCCCGGCGGTGAACGGTTCGAGCAGCTCGCACTCGTCGTACTGGGCGCACTCCTCGTTCACCGCGAAGTCGAAGTCGCCTACCAGGTGGTGGATTTGGGCCAGGTCGTTCTTGAGGCCCACGGCGAGTCCGCGTTCGTGTGCGATCCCGGCGATCATGCGGTTGTAGCGGAGCTGGTCGTGGGCGGTGAGATGGAAGCCGGTGTCGTCGGCGTAGCCCTCGACCAGGTCCGGTTCCACGGCGTCGAAGCCTTTGTCCCGGCACATGTCGAAGCGTCGTTCCATGAGTGGGCGAAGGATCGTCAAACGACGGATGTCCAGCCAGCGTTCGCCGCGCCAGCCGTTGGGCCGGCCGAGCACGGAGCGGGGGAAGTCGTCCCGGTCGGGGCGGAAGTCCTCCCAGGCGCCGACGTTGATGTAGCAGATCACTCTGCGGCCGTCCCGGTGCAGGCGCGCGACGTCGCCGGCGCTGTTCTCGAATCCGTCGATGTCGTAGACGGGCACCTCGACGGACGGGTCGAGCCTGCCGCTCAGTTGCCACTGCCACGCCGTTCCGGGGCGTGGCTGCCAACGCGCGCCGTTGGCAGCGACCTTGCCGGGGGCGGGCCCCTCGGAGCATGCGGTCAGGGCGAGCAGCATGGCCACGACGGCCAAGGCCGCCCGCCTCACCGGTCCGCCCCCGCCAGCGCGGGCGTCAGCCGCGCCCAGGGATTGGGCAGGTCTCCCGTCACCGGCCCGCACACACCCGCGCCCCGCTCCCCCGCCGTCCGCACGGCGAGCGGCACGAGGGGTTCCGGGACACCGTGGACCAGGTGGCACAGCCGCTCGGCGGGCAACCGCTCGGTCCAGGCGGGGCGGCTGAAGTCCGACACATAACTCGACCACGGCCCTTCGAAGGTGACCGTCAGATCGGCCAGCCGGGCGTACCCGGGCGCGGGGTGGACGCCCGGGTTGAGGACCACTGTCGAGGCGCCGAGTCCGCGGGCGGAGCGGACCAGGCGACGGCAGCCCGGGAGTCCCCGCGAGTCCGCCGGCGCCTGGTCCAGGAAGCATCCGTCGACGGCGTACCACTCCTGGTGCCGGCGCAGTTCCTCCGTGATCCGTGCGGGGTCGCGGACGCCGTAGTCCATGTCGAGGTAGCCCAGCACCCGGGCTCCCGCCGCGCGCAGTGCCCCGGCGGCCGTGGCGAACGCCGGGTCCCGGGCCTCGCCCGGCCCGTTCGCCGGGTTGAGTACGACGGCGTAGGTGCGGGTGGCGCAGGTGATGAGCCGGTGCCAGGCGCCCGGGTCCTCGGCCGGATGCACGTACAGCGGGATCAGCAGGCTCACCGCGCGGGTACCCCCTCGGCGGCCCGGAGCGCTGCCACCGACGCGTCGAGGGTGTGCGTCGGCGTCCAGCCGAGGGCGTCGCGGGCTGCGGTGATGTCCGAGCACTGCCACGACACCTGCGCGGACCGGGCGGATCCGCCGGACCCCGCCTCGATGATCCGGCCCCGGAAGCCGGCCGCCTCCGCCAGCAGGCGCACGAGATCGCGGACGGGGCGGGCGTCGCCGCCGCCGATGTTCAGCACGGGCGGCAGCGGCCCTGCGGCCGTGACCGCCAGTCGGGCCGCCCGTGCCACGTCGCGGGCGTCCACGAAGTCGCGGTGGGCGGACAGGTCGCCGAGCCGCAGTTCCGCGTCCGGGTCGGGTCCGGCGTCGGCGAGCAGACGGGCGACCCGGCCGGGCAGCCCGGTGGGCGGGGCCCCCGCGCCCACCGGATTCCCCACCCTGAGCACCGTCGCGTCCAGCCCTGACGCGGTGACCGCCACCGTGCCGGCCAGTTTGGTCGCGCCGTACGGGCCGGCCGGCCGGGTCGCGGCCGACTCCGTGACCCGCATGCCGGGTTCGGTGGGCCCGTACTCGGCGGCCGAGCCCAGATGGACCAGGCGGGCTCCCGGCGCCGCCAGCCGCAGCGCCGCGCACAGCACGGCGGGGCCGCGGGCGTTCACCTCCGCGAGGGTGACGGCGTCGCCGCCGGTCGCGCCCGCGCAGTTGACGACGGCGTCGGGCGCGGCCTCGGCCAGCAGGGCCGCCAGGTCCCGCGGGCTGTCGGTGGCGAGGTCCACGGTGATGTCGGCGGCGGGCGAGCGGCCGGCGACGAGGACGCGCACGTCCGGCAGGGCGCGCAGGTGCTCGGCGACATGTGCGCCCAGGTAGCCGGTGTTGCCGAGTACGAGGATGTGCATGGTTCTCCTCAGGCCCCCTTGAGCAGGAGCGACTTGCGGCTGGTGAACTCCGCGTTGGCCCGGTCGTAGTCGTCGGGACGGCCGATGTCGAGCCAGTACCCGTCGAACTCGTAGGCTTGCGGGGGACGTTCGGCGGCGAGCAGGTCCATCACCAGCTCGTCGAAGCCGAGCGGGAGTCCGGGGGTGTAGTGGTCGAGGGTGGTCCGCGAGACGCCGTAGACGCCCATGGAGACCCGGTAGTCGATGCTGGGCTTCTCGGTGAAGGCGACGACCCGGCTGGCGTCGGTGGTCAGCACCCCGAAGTCGATGTGCACCTTGCGGGCGTACGTGGCGATGGTCAGGGGCGTGCCCGACGCCTCGTGCGTGCGCAGCACGTCGGCGTAGTCGAGGTCGGTGAGGACGTCGCCGTTCATGACGAGGAAGTGCTCGGGGAGCCGGTCGCGCAGGGTCAGCAGCGGACCCATGGTGCCCAGCGGGCTGTCCTCGGTGGCGTAGTCGACGCTCAGGCCCCACTGGGTCCCGTCGCCGACGTAGGCGCGGATGATCTCGCCCAGATGCCCGATGGCGATGGTGCAGCGGGTGAAGCCGGACGTGGACAGCTGACGCAGCACGATCTCCAGGATCGCGTGCTGGTCGCCGATGGGGACGAGCGGCTTGGGCAGCGCGGTCGTGTACGGCCGCAGCCTCACGCCCTTCCCGCCGGCCAGGATCACTGCGTGCATGGCATACCTCCTGCGGTACGTGCCGGTCGGGTCAGATGTTGTAGATGCCGGTCTTGTAGCGGGCCAGGTTGACGGGGTCGGTGAACCACCGCGCGGTGCGCGCGAGCCCTTCCTCCAGCGTGCTGCCGGGCCGCCAGCCGGTCGCCGTGGTCAGCCGGGTGGCGTCGGCGACGAGCCGCATCACCTCGGAGGCCGCGGGCCTCATGCGCGCGGAGTCCTCACGGACGTCGAGCGGCGCGTCCATGACCTTGCCGATCAGGGCGACCAGGTCACCGACGGAGATCTCGCCTCCGGTCCCGGCGTTGAAGGTGCGGCCCACCACCCGGTCCGCGGGCGCGGTACCGACGGCGAGGAACGCCTTCGCGGTGTCCTCGACGAAGGTGAAGTCCCGGGTGGGGCGCAGGTCGCCGAGCGTGATGGTGCGCTGCCCGGCCGCCACCTGGCCGATCACGGTGGGGATCACCGCGCGCATCGACTGGCGCGGGCCGAAGGTGTTGAACGGGCGCAGCGTCACCACGGGTGTGCCGAAGCTGGCGTGGTAGCTGTCGGCCAGCCGGTCGCCGCCCGCCTTCGAAGCGGCGTACGGCGACTGCGTGTTGATGGGGTGGTCCTCGGTGATCGGTACGGTCTGCGCGGTGCCGTACGTCTCGCTGGTGGAGGTGTGCACCAGGCGCGGGATCTCCAGCGAGCGCACCGCTTCCAGGACGTTGAGCGTGCCGGTGACGTTGGTGTCCACGTAGCTGTGCGGGGCCTGGTAGGAGTACGGGATCGCGATGAGCGCGGCGAGGTGGTAGGCGCAGTCGGCGCCGTCGAGCAGGCCGCGCACCGAGCCCGGGTCGCGTACGTCGCCGAGGACGATCTCCACCTGGTCCAGGACGTCGGCGGGCAGGGTCTCCAGCCACCCGTAGGAGGAGAACGAGTTGTACTGGGCCATGGCCCTGACGCGGTGGCCGGAGGCGACGAGCGCCTCGGTGAGATGCGAGCCGATGAAGCCTTCGGCTCCGGTGACGGCGGCGAGTGGTGCGGAGGTCAACTCATGGTTCCTTTCATAGGCGTTGACAGGTCGGAGACCCTGCACCGAGCGGTGCCGGCCGGCGGTCCTGTCGGGATCGTGGGCGTGGTCGGGCGGACGAACAGGTGTGGCCCGTCCGGAGGTCACCCCTGTGGTCGGGCGTGCCAGTGGGGCTTGTGGCCCGTTCGGAGGTGTTCGCGGGGTCAGGCGTGCGGGGAGGGCCGGCCGAGGCGGTGTATCGCGCAGGCCATGAGGCAGACGGCGGTGACGGCGCAGGCGGCAGGCAGTACGGCCGGTTCTGGTGGCAGCTCCGGCAGGGTGACCGCGGCGGCCGCGCCGGCGGCGGCGAGGCAGAGCACGGCGGGTGGCCAGGCGACCCCGAACGCCTGGAGCAGCAGGGCGGTCCACAGGACGGCTGCGAGCAGCAGCGGTGCGGCTGGACCGGAGCCGGTGAGCAGGGCGGCCGGCAGCAACAGCAGCAGGTAGGCGGCCAGGCACAGGCCGAGGACCGCGGCCGAACGCAGCATGAACCCGGCCGGGGTCGCGCTGGCCCGCAGTGCCGCGACCGACCAGCCGCGGTAGCGGTACAGCAGCCACTCGGCGGGGCCCATGCTCAGGGTCAGGGCGATCACCATGTACGGCTGCCTGCGCCCCTCCAGCATGACGAGCACCGCGGCGGCCAGCCCGAACAAGCCGTACGGCAGGGACGCGAGCAGCCTCGGCCGCGCGGCGCCGGATGCCGCCGGGCCGGAGCGGCCCACCCTCAGGACGAGGCCGGCGGCCAGCAATGTCGCCAGGAGTGCCAACACGGGCAGCCCGGCCCGCAGTTCCGGCCCCGGCTCCCACCAGGGCAGTGCCACGGCACCGGCGATCAGTGGGCTGAGCGCGGCCAGCAGCAGCCGTTCCCGGGCCAGAACCAGCAGCACACTCGCGGCCGCCAGGTACAGGGACTGGGCGGCCGCCGCCCCGACGGCCAAGGCGCTGTCGGCGGGCAGCACGGCGAGCGACGTCGCGACCGCGGCGCCCAGCAGGGACCCGGACAGCAGGGTGCCGGACGCGTCGCGCCGTCCCGCCACCAGCCGCAGGTGCGCGCGGTGGCCGAGCGCCTGCCCCCACGCCCAGGAGGCGATGCCCGCCACGATCAGCACGGGAGCGTGCCGGATGAGCGGCCACAGCGGTGCGGTGAGCAGGTACGCCAGTGCGGGCAGCGCGAACAATGCGCCGCGCAGCAGGCAGCGCAGGGTGTCGGGCCGCCAGAGGTCGGTCGCCGGCGGCGGCTCGGGGAACGTCCGCGGCACCCTCTCGTACAGCGCGGTCGCCAGCGAGAAGAGGTTCGGATGCCCGTACCGTTCCTTGATCATCGAGGCGGACAGGCCCTCCGCCTCCAACAGTGCCGCCACCTCGTAGGGATGGACGGCGGGAGCTATGGAGTCGGCGAGCCCCGCGGCCAGCGTGCTGACCGCCTCCTCCTGGGGCCTCCGCCCAGGCGGCCGTTTCGCGGGCATGGCGTCGTCCGGGGCCCGTCGCGGGCGAGGTGCGGCCAGCCGCAGCGCAAGCGTGTCCGCCTCGACGCCACCGGGCTCGAGGGACAGGGGACCGCTCATCCGGTCAGGCTCCCCGTGCCGCTGACCGCCGGAGAGGGCAGCACGACTCTGGCGGCCGACTCGGGCTTCCCTACCGCCAGTTCGTGGTAAATGGCGCGGAACGTGTCGATGGTCTGGCGCAGGGTGAACTGTTCGATGACGCGCAGCCGTGCCGCCTCCCCCATGGCGCGGCGCCGCTCGGGATCGCCCAGCAGCTCCAGCGCAGCGGCGGCCATGGCGGCGGGGTCGCGCGGCGGCACCACGAGCCCGGTGTCGCCGACGGCCTCGCGCACGCCGCCCACGTCCGTGGACACGGTCGCCCGGCCGCACGACATGGCCTCGATGAGGGTGAACGGGAAGCCTTCGCTGATGCTCGACAGCATCACCACGTTCCCCGCCGCGTAGGCGTCCTTGATGTCGTCGACGCGCCCCTCGAAGGTCACGGCGTCCCCGTGCCCCAGCTCGGCGGCCAGGGCCTCACAGCGTTCCCGGTACGCCTCGCCGCCCCGAGGGGTGCCTCCGAACAACCTCAGCCGCACGTCGGGGAGTTGCCGGCGGACGAGGGCGAAGGCGCGGATCAGGGTCTCCAGGTCCTTAATCGGGTCGACCCGCCCGGCCCAGCTCAGCGTGAGCGACTCCGGCTCGGGCCCGGCAGGTGGGAACGCGGCGGGGTCGACGCCGTTGTAGACGGTGCGGATGGACTCCGGGTCGGCGCCGCCCTGTTCCTCCCACAGCCGGTTGTAGCGGTTGCCGGGGGTGATCAGGGCCGCCTGGCGGTAACTCTCCTCCGCCAGCAGCCGGAAGAAGCCGAGCACCACCGCCTTCACCGGCCAGCGGTACGGCGCGGTGCGATAGCCGAGGTAGCGCTCGCGCAGGTAGACGCCGTGCTCGGTGAGGAGCAGCGGAACCTCGTACCGCTCCCGTGCCGCGAGCCCCGGCAGGACTGCGACGCCGCCGCTGACGGCATGCGCGACGCCGTGCTGCGGTGGCGGCGCGGCCAGCGGACGCAGGGCGTGTTCGAGCAGGGCGGTGGCGGTGAGCGCATCGTGCAGCGTAGGCCGCGCCTCACGCACCGCCAGCCCGGGTCGCCTCCATACGGCGGTAAGGATCGCTATCGCCGTGTGGCCCCGCAGGAAAGAGCTGAGCTCGCCGTCCGCCGCGGCGCGTGCCAGGGCGTACAGGGCGGGTGCGAAGCCGTCCTCGGCGCCGGGGTCCACGAGCGCGGTCAGGAACCGCTCGTAGACATCCGCGAGTTGCCTGCGCGACCGGCCGCGCGGTGGACGGCCCTCGGGAGCGGCGCCCCACATGGGGACCGACAGGACGCTGCGGACATGGTCAGGAAGGTCCCACACGGTGGGTTCCCGTCCGGTGCCGGTGACGGCGACGACGTCGAACTCGATGTCCGACATGCCGGTGACGAGTTGGTCGCACCAGACGCTCACACCCCCGTGACTGTGCGGGTAGGTGCCTTCGGTGAGCAGGGTGACGCGCGCGGCGGCATTGCGTCGCGCGCCGTGATGAACGTGCATTGATGTGCTCCACGGCCGAGGTGTGGGGAGGAATGCAGGACCCGACGCGCAAGAAGGCGCGGTCAGGACCTCGCTGCCGGTACGTCCGGTCAGCTCCCCGCGGGAGAGACGGGCTCGGCGCCGCCCTCGGGCACACGGGCGTCCGGTGCCGGGTCGCCGGCCGGCGCGGAAGAGCCCGAGCCGGCGGCCGTGGAGGATGCCGCGGACTGCGGCAGGGTGAAGGTGAGCGCTGTGGCGGCCGGGGTCCACCCGGACACGGAGCGGTCGGATCGGGTCAGGTCTGTCCCGGCGTACGGCGTTCCGTCGGCGGCCGGTTCGGCGGCTATGAGCGCGTCCGTCGTCAGCGAAGTGGTGCGTAAGGTCCGCTTCATGCGGTGCTGTTCCCTCCCCGGGCAGGGGTGAGCACTGCTCCGTCGAGCGGACGCACCCCCACGCGTGACGCCGGCTTCCCCCTCAGAGACCGGTCGTCGACGCATTCGTCGCGTCAAATAGTGATGTATCCGTGGAACTTTCGTGCACTTGCAGCGGAACCTGACGCAAAAGCGCAGGTGCGTCGGGACGGCTGAATCCCGCTCGACCGTGTGCTCGACGATGGATCACGAACGCCCTCGGGCATCGCCTCGGACTCAGCCGCCCAGGCGGGAGCCGGAAGCACCGTTTCACCGGACTGCCGGGCTCCGCCGATGCGACTGCCAATGGTTTGGACCGGTCAAATCGTGGGCCATAGGGCCGATTTCAAGTCACGTACTCCCGCAGGTACTCCTCCAGCTCCGCGGCCCCGGTCAGCATCGCCCGTCCGCGGGCGGACAGCCGGTCGTGCCAGTCCGACAGCGCGGCCTCCAGCGGCTCCAGACCTCCTGCCGCCCGCACCTGGGCGATCAGCGGGGCGATGTGCTCCAACAGGTAGCCACCTCGCCGGAGTTGGTGAGCCAACCGGGCGTCCCGTACGTCCGCCTCGTCGTAGACCCGGTACCCCGTCTGCGGATCGCGCCGCGGGCGGACCAGTCCGGCGCGCTCCCATTTGCGCAGCGTCGCGGGCCGGATCCCCAGCGCCTCCGCCAGGGGACCGATGAAGGTGCCGCCCGGCGCAGACACCGCTGCCGGATCGGCCCCGGACTCGGGCTCCAGGTCGCGCAAGGCGCTCTCCACCGCCTGGAGGGTCCGCCGATCGTCGAGGAGCTGGACATGGCTCTCGTCGATGAGGTGGAGAGCCTGATCAACGCGCCCCTCATTCACGGCCCGCATGATCGACGCCGCCGTTTGATGGCCGTGCCCCGGCACCAGGGCGAGGAACGCGCGCAGAGCCCTCGCGTGGAGCGAGGTGTAGGTCCGGTAGCCGTGGGGCGTGCGCGCGGCGGACGGGAGGATGCCGGCCTCCTCGTAGTTCCTGACCGCCTGCGTGGACAGACCGTGTCCGCGCGCCAGATCGACCGGCCGGAGCCGACCACCGGTTTGAAGGTTTTGCCCCATGAGACCGACGATATCGCGGCAAAGTTTCAATCGAAGGTTCAACGATACCGTTGAAGGCATGGCGACTGACATCAAGGACACCGCCCATTCCGTCGACGCCGCCTCCGTCATGAGGCTGGTCCCGACCCGACCCCGGCTGCTCGCCCTGGGCGAGCCCACTCACGGCGAGGACGCTCTGCTCGAACTGCGCAACGACCTCTTCCGGCAGTTGGTCGAGCAGGAGGGCTACCGGACGATCGCGATCGAGAGCGACTGCCTGATGGGGCTGGTCGTGGACGACTACGTCACCTCGGGCACCGGCAGCCTCGACGACGCCATGGCGCACGGCATCAGCCACGACTGGGGCGCCTTCGCGGGCAACCGCGAGCTCGTGCGCTGGATGCGTGACTACAACGACGGCCGCCCCGCGTCCGAGCGGCTCCGCTTCGCCGGCTTCGACGGCCCGCTGGAGATCACGGCGGCGGCGAGCCCACGGCAGGCCCTCACCGCGCTCCACGGCTACCTCTCCGCCCGGGTGGACACGAGCCTGCTGCCCTGCACCGCGGACGCGCTCGACCGCCTGCTCGGCGCCGACGACCGTTGGACCGAGCCCGCCGCGATGATGGACCCCTCCCGGTCCACCGGCCGATCGGCGGAGGCCGGTGAGCTGCGCGTGCTCGCCGACGATCTGGCGGCACTGCTCGACGAGCAGATGCCGCACCTGCTCGCGGAGTCCACGGCCGAGGAATGGGATCGGGCCCGCCTGTACGCCCGCACCGCGAACGGTCTGCTGCGCTACCACCACTGGATGGCGGACTCCTCGCCGGCCCGCCTGACCCGGCTGGTGAGCGTGCGGGACCAGATGATGGCCCGGAACCTCCTCGCCCTCGCCGACCGTGGACCCGTGTTCGTCCACGCCCACAACGGCCACCTCCAGCGGGAGAAGAGCTCGATGCGGATGGGCGGAGACCGGCTGGAGTGGTGGAGCGCCGGCGCGCTGGTGAACGCCCGACTCGGCGCGGACTACGCCTTCGTGGCCACGGCCCTCGGCACGATCCGACACCGCGGCGTCGACACTCCCCCGCCGGACACCTTTGAAGGGATGCTCTACGCCCTCCCGCAGCAGAGCTCGGTCATCGACCCCGCCCGGTTGGCCCCCACCCTCGGCGACTCATCGCCCGCGCCTCGCGTATCCCCCTGGTTCGGGTACGCCGCCCTCGACCCGGCCCACCTGAACGCCATCGACGGGATCGTGTTCGTGAAGGACGTCACCAGGAGCTAGCGCGCACCGTGCGGAAGCTCTCTCTGCGGGAGCGAGCCCCGGCCGGATCAGGTACGTGGCCCTGTCCGCCGTCCGGGTGAATCTGACGCACGATCAGACAGTCGCGGTTTGCGGCAAGGAAAGCACGATCAGTGATCTTCCTGCCCACGCGCGCCACGTCCCTCGCCGTCGCCACCGTGCTGTCCCTGCTCACCGCGCTTCTCATCGGCGGCGCCACACCGGCCGCCGCCCTGACCAAGCCGGTCGTGAACGGGCCCGTGTTCAATGACCCGCTGGGCACGGCGGCGCAGCAGAAGGCGATCTTCACTCAGCTGGTCCGACTGATCGGGGCGACGCCGGCCGGGGCGCAGATCCGCGGTGCGATGCACGAGTTCGTGGATCGGGAGGTCGCGAACGCGCTGATCGCCGCGCACCGGCGCGGCGTCGACGTCAGACTCGTCGTCGACGACTCGACGTATGTCGGTCCCGACGGCGCCGAGTTCGCGAACGCGGCCTTCCGGTCCCTCAGGTCCGCGCTCGGGACCAATACGGACGCCCGGTCCTGGATCGTCGTCTGCGACGACCGGTTCGAGGACGCCGACGGGGTGGACGACGTCCGGCGCGGCTGCCTGGCCGTGGCGCCGCCCCAACCGGCGTACAACCACAACAAGTTCTTCCTGTTCTCGCGGATCGGGCCCTTCGACGACGGCACCAGTCATTCGAGGGTCGTGTTCCAGACTTCGTCGAACCTCTCCGACTGGTACAAGGTCGAGTCCTTCAACGACGCCGTCACCTTCACGGACACCACGGTCTACAACGGCTACGCCTCCTACCACGACCGGCTCCGCCGCGGGCGCACGCTCGCACGCGGCGACAACAACGCCTACGCCTCCACACCGACCGGCTCGACCTACCGCGGCTACTTCTTCCCGCGCGGTGACGCGTCGTACAACAACCCGGCCTCGGACACCGTCGTCAACGTGCTCGACGAGGTGACCTGTGCCTACACCGGTGCGGACGGGCTGCGGCACCGGACCGCCATCCGGATCGTGACGCACAGCTTCTTCGGCTCCCGCCGCCAGGTCGCCGACAAGCTGGCCCAGCTGCGCGGCCGGGGTTGCTGGATCGACATCGTCTACGGCGACAGCGACTCCGCGATCACCAGCCGGCTGAACGCCGCGGGCATCCAGCACCGCAGATGCCGTATCCCCAACGGCCCCGGCATCGACGTACGCCCGCACAACAAGCAGATGCTGATCGACGGTGACTTCAACGGCGCCACCACCCCGCGCGTGTACACGGGGAGCGCCAACCTCACCGGGTCGTCGCTGCGCTCGGCCGACGAGGCGATCGTGCGGATCACCAGTGCGTCGTACCACGCCCGGTATCTGAGCACCTTCTACAAGATCCGCTCCGCCTGTGGCGGATGACGTGCCGACAGTTCCGTCACTCGCATGCTGCGGCGTGTCAACCACATCAAACACTCCCAAATATTAATAAATGGGACGTGGGATGTTCAGACGAGAGGCACAACGAAGGGCCGCTTCATGCCGTCGAGGCTTCGCGCACACCTGAAGGCCGACCTCGCCGCAGGCGTGGTCCTGGCGACCGCGGCGGCCCTCGTGGGCCCCGCCCACGCCCAACCCGCCAAGGCCGTACCGCTCTTCGAGCAGCGGGTGATCTTCAGGGCGTCACAGGATCCCGGCGGCTACTCGTGCTTCCGGATCCCGGCCGTCGTACAGACGAACCAGGGCACGCTCCTGGCCTTCGCCGAGGGACGTCACGCCACGTGCGGTGACGCCGGCGACATCGACATCGTGATGAAACGCTCGACCGACGGCGGCCGCACCTGGGGACCGCTCCAGGTCGTCACCGACGGTGCCGGCAACACCCGCGGCAACCCGGCCCCGGTCGTGGACCGGGAGACCGGCCGCATCCTGCTGCCGCAGACGCACAACACCGCGAGTCCGGACGGCTCCAGCTGTGCCGTCCCGTGCAACCGCACCCCGCACCTCCAGTACAGCGACGACGACGGCCGCACCTGGACCCGGCCGCGCAACCTGAGCTCGCAGATCCTGCCCGCGAGCTGGAACTCCTGGTACGCCAGCGGCCCCGTGCACGGGATCCAGCTCACCCGCGGCAGTCACGCCGGCCGGCTGGTCTTCGGTGTCAACGCCGAGACCTGGAACGGCAGTCGGGTCTCCGCCAACCACGCGGCCCTCATCGTCAGCGACGACGGTGGCACCACCTGGCGCCGCGGTGCCACCGACACCTGGCCCATCGCCACGGACGGCACCTTCCACCAGAAGCCGTCCGAACTCACCATCAGCGAGCGCACCGACGGTGCCATCCTGGTCAGCGGTCGCGAGCAGGACGGCACCGATCTGGGGCACCGCACCCAGACCTTCAGCACCGACGGCGGGGACAGCTTCACCTCCCGGTTCCGTCCCCTCCCGAGCCTGTACACCCCCCAGGTCCAGGGCTCGACGCTGCAACTCGCCGGTGGCCGCATGCTGTTGTCCTGCCCCGGCGACCCGGACCGCCGCAGGACCATGATGATCCGCTCCTCCTACGACGGCGGCAGCACCTGGGAGAGCGTGGACCGCGGCACCGTGGTCACCCAGGACTGGTCGGGCTACTCCGACATGGTGCACATCGGCGGCGACGTGGTGGGGCTGATGTACGAGGGCGGCACCGTCGACGCCCGCGACGAGATCCGCTTCGCCCGCTTCAACGAGGAGTGGCTCAAGCCGCGTCGAGGCGCCGACCCGACCACCGCCGACCGTGCCCCGTCGGCCCAGCGAGCGAGCGTACTGGGCGGCGCGGCGCCGGTGACCGGACGGTTCGGCGGCGCCTTGTCCTTCGACGGCACCGACGACGCCGTACGTCTGCCGTTCCGGAACCAGCTGGAGCTGGGCACCCAGAGCTTCACCGCCTCCCTGTGGTTCCGCTACACGAGCCGGACCGGCGAGCAGCCGCTGCTGTGGATGGGCGGCATCGGCGGCAATCAGCCGCAGTTCTGGCTGCGTGGCGAACCCGAGAACAACCGGGTGCGCGGACTGATGACGGTGCGCAGCGGCGCGACGGCCGTGCGGTCCGCGTCCGTCAGCACCACCGCCGCGCACAACGACGGCCAGTGGCACCACCTCGCCCTGCGTCGCGGAGGCGGGCTGCTCACCATGTTCATCGACGGCAGGGCGATCAGCACGGCCGACGTGGCCGGATCCGTCAGCCGCAACTCGCCGTTCGGGGTGCACATCGGCCAGCGGATGGACAGCAGGGCGTTCTTCACCGGCCGCATCGACGAGGTCCGCGTCTGGAACCGGGCCCTCACCAACGCCGAACTGACCCGGGTGCGTCAGACGAACGTCGGCCCGAGCACCAACACCACCCTGTGGCTGCCGCTGGACCAGGTCACCGCGGGCGGCTGACGCAGGCCGGCGCGATCAGGTCGGGTCGGTCTGCTGGATGCTGTCGCCGCGGTTGTTGAGCGCGATGTAGGTGCCGATTCGACGGAAGTCGTTCATCACACCGAACATGCTCTTGTCCGACGGAAGGAGGGCCCGGAGCGGGGAGTCGGCAGGCAACTGGGCGAGGAGCGCCTGCTTGTAGGCGTTGAAGACCTTCGCCGTGTAGCCGGGCTCCGTCGCCGCCTGCATCCGGTGGTCGTTGGTCACCGCGATCGAGGCGAGGTCCATCAGGTAGCAGTCGATCAGGTCCGTGACGTCCCTGGCCTGCGCGTTCTGCGCCCCGTTCGCCGCGTCCTGCGCCAGGATCCGGGCCATCGCCACGACGATGTCGCGGTAGATCCCGTGCCGGGTGCTGCTGGGGAACGCGGCCATGATGTGATCGGCCTGGCCCGCGCCCTCGGTGCTCATGGTGCGAGGCGTCTTCAGGTCCGTCAGGCCCGGTACGGCGAGCGGGACTCCTTCGAACATCGACTCCTCGTCGGGGATGTTCGTGTTCCTGGAGGCAAGCGGGTGCAGGCCGATCTCGTGGGCCAGCATCCCCATGATGTAGCCGATCTCGTACTTCTCGAAGTAGTAGCTCGCAAGGTTGATGTCCACACCGTCCGTGCCGCGGTCGATCACGTCGGCCGGGGTCTCGGTGGTGCGCACGCGGAGGGTGATACGGCAGGTGCGGCCGCCGATGTAGTCCCGGATCGTGTCGTGCTTGCGCAGCAGCTCCATGATGCGGACGGCCTTGGCGAGGTACCTGTCGTCCGTGAACCTGAGATTGGTGAACTCGAAGTTCTCCGAGGAGAACGGCACGTAGGCGGGCGCCGGTTGGGCGTTCTGGTCCTGCTGCACCTGCGCCGGGACTCCGTCGGCCGTCGTGCCATCCGCCGGCTCGGGCAGGGAGACCGGGTCCACCCACACCGACTTGTGCGGGACGGGTACGGCCGCGGTCCGGGCCGTGTCCCAGGTCTGCGCGGTGTCCAGGTCGGGGGCAGGGGTGACGTCCCCGATGAGCGCGCCGAGCAGGGCCAGGTGCCGGCCGCGGAGGCCGCCGGCGGCGAGTGAGGCGTCCTCGGGGGACTCGTTCAGAGCGCCCAGCAGGCTGCCCGGGACGTGCGGGCGGTGCGGGGATGCCGCGTCGCGGTACTCGTCGCGCAGGCCCAGCTGATGGGTGAGTTCGTGGACGAAATGGATCGGGTCGGCATCGGCCCACCAGGTGTTCTGGTCCATCACCCGGTCCCGGTCCGCCAGATCCACCGTCAACTGCGGGTCGTCGGAGGGGTCGACGTGCTCGACGGTCACGTGTAGACGGTCCCCGTTCGGCAGGCGGTACGCGGGCGCGTTCAGGAACTCACGCACGCCTGCCGCGAGGCGGTCGCGCACCTGAGCGGCCTGGTCCTGCGGACCCCGGATCGCGAGGCGCACGGTGAGGTCGGTGACCGGCTCGCCCTCGTACGAGAACCGCCTCGCGTCGAAGCCGGCCCGCACCACGAATCGCGGACGGCCATCGCGCGAGCCCCGCAACTGAGGTGTGGTGGAGGGGGTTTGCTGCGGCGGCGCCTCCGTGCCCTGCGGCAGCCGTGGCTGGGCCTCGTCCGTCGCGATGGGCTGCTGGATGCTGTCGCCGCGGTTGTTCGTCGCAAGGCTGGTGGCGAGCTGGGCGAAGTCCCGTACGACTCCGAACAGTCCCTTGTCGGCGGGCAGCAGGGGACGGGCGGGGCTGTCCTCGGCCATGTGCTGGGCGAGCAGGGCCTTGTAGGCGTTGTAGACCTTGGCGGTGTTGCCGGGCTCCTTGGCCGCGTTCATGCGGTAGTCGCTGGTGATCGCGATGGAGGCGACGTCCATGAGGTAGCAGTCGATGAGGTCGGTGACGTCCTTGGCCTTGGCGCCCTCCACGCCGGCCCGCGCGGCCTCGGCCAGCATGTCGGCCATCTTCAGGACGATGTCGCGGTAGATCCCGTGCCGGGTGCTGCTGGGGAACGCGGCCATGATGTGGTCCGCCTGGCCCGCGCTGTCGGTGTTCATGGTGCGCGGCGTCTTCAGGTCGGCCAGCCCCGGCACCGGGAGCGGAATGCCGCGGAACATCGCTTCCTCGTCGGGGATGTCCCTGTTCCGGGAGGCGAGCGGGTGCAGGCCGATCTCGTGGGCCATCATGCCCATGATGTAGCCGATGTCGTACTTCTCGAAGTAGTAGCTCGCAAGGTTGATCTGCACACCGTCGTCGCCCAGGTCACGTACGTCGGCCGGGGTTTCCGTGGTCCGCACGTGCAGGGTGATGCGGCAGGGGCGGCCGCCGATGTAGTCCCGGATCGTCGGGTGGTCCCCGAGCAGTTCGATGATGCGGACGGCCTTGTCGCGGTACCGCTCGTTCGTGTGCTTCAGGTTGGTGAACTCGAAGTTGCCCGACCTGAAGGGAGTGAGCGTGCCGTCCTGCGGCATGCGGGCCGGGACGTCGGTCCCTGTCTCGGCTGACCCGGTGCCGGGCAGGGACACCGGGTCGACCCAGACGGACTGACGCGTGACGGGTGCGGTGCTCATACGGGCCGCGTCCCAGGTCTGGTCCTCAGGCTGAGGGTGTGCGGCGACGGGGCCGATGAGCGCGCCGAGCAGGGCCAGATGCCGCCCGCGGAGGCCGGCGGGCGCGAGGGACGCGTCCTCGGGCTGCTCGTCCAGGGCGCCGAGCAGGCTGCCCGGGATGTGGGGGCGGTGCGGGGAATCGGCGTCGCGGTACTCGTCACGCAGGCCCAGCTGGTGGGTGAGTTCATGGACGAGCTGGACCGGGTCGGCGTCCGTCCACCATGTCGTCTGGTCCATCGCCCGGTCACGTCCGGCGAGGTTCACGGTCAGGTGCGGGGAGTCCGTCGGCCGGACCAGCTCGACGGTGACGTGCAGACGGTCGCCGTTGGGGAGCCGGTGGCCGGGGTTGTTCAGGAACTCGTGCACGCCCGCCGTGAGCCGGTCGTACACCTGGGCGGCCTGCGTGTCGGTGCCGCGCAGGGCGACTCGGACGGTGAGGTCGGTGACGGGCTCGCCGTCGTAGGAGAAGCGGCGGGCGTCGAAGCCGGAACGCACCACGTAGCGGGGCCGGTTGTCGCGGGGACGCTGTGGCGTACCGGTCGGCCGCGGTGCTGTTTCGGTGCCGGTTCGAGGGAGGCGGGGGCGGGCTTCGTCGGTGGCGGTGCCGGTCTGGATGCTGTCGCCCTGGTTGTTGAACGTGAAGCTGGTGCCCAGGCCGAGGAAGTTGCCGGTCACGTTGTACCAGCTCTTGTCCGCGGGCAGCAGCGCGCGGACGGGGCTGTCGTCGGCCAGCTGCGCGACGAACATCTCCTTGTAGGCGTTGTAGACCTTCGCCGTGTAGCGGGGCTCCCAGGCGGCGTCCTTGCGCCGGTCGTTGGTGACCGCGATGGTCGCCAGGTCCATGAGGTACGTGTCGATCAGGTCCGTGACGTCCTTGGCCTTCGCACCCTCCTCCCGTGCCTGCGCGTCCTGGGCCAGCACGCCCGCCATCTTCACGACGATGTCGCGGTAGATCCCGTGCCGGGTGCTGCTGGGGAAGGCCGCCATGATGTGGTCGGCCTGGCCCGCGCCCTCGGTGCTCATGGTGCGAGGCGTCTTCAGGTCGGACAGTCCGGGCACGGCCAGCGGCACGCCCGCGAACATCTCCTCCTCGTCGGGGATGTTCGTGTTCCGGGAGGCGAGCGGGTGCAGGCCGATCTCGTGGGCCAGCATGCCCATGATGTAGCCGATGTCGTACTTCTCGAAGTAGTAGCTCGCAAGGTTGATGTCGACCCCGGCCTCGCCGCGGTCCGTGACGTCGGCCGGGGTCTCCGTCGTGCGCAGATGCAGGGTGATCCGGCAGGGGCGGCCGCCGATGTAGTCCCGGATCGTGTCGTGCTTGCGCAGCAGGTCGATGATGCGGACGGCCTTGTCGCGGTAGGTCTCGTTGGTGTGCTTCAGGTTGGTGAACTCGTAGTTGCCCGACTTGAAGGGGGTGAGGGTCGCGTCCTGCGGCATGCGGGCCGGGACGTCGGTCACGTCCTCGGCAGACCCGGATCCGGGCAGCGAGACCGGGTCGACCCAGACCGACTTGCGAGTGACGGGCGTGGCTGCCGTACGGGCCGCTTCCCAGGTCTGGTCTCCCTGCTGCGGCTGCGGCGTCACGTCGCCGATCAGGGCGCTCATCAGGGCCAGGTGCCGCCCTCGGAGGCCGGCGGCCATGAGCGAGGCGTCCTCGGGCTGCTCGTCCAGGGCACCGAGCAGGCTGCCGGGGATGTGGGGTCGGTGCGGGGAGTCGGAGTCCCGGTATTCGTCGCGCAGGCCGAGCTGGTGGGTGAGTTCGTGGACGAGGTGTGCCGGAGACGCGTCGGCCCACCATGTCGTCTGGTCCATCGCACGGTCCCGGCCCGCCAGGTCCACGGTCAGATGGGGCGAGTCGGCTGGGTCGACATGTTCGACGGTCACATGCAGCCGGTCGCCGTTGGCCAGGCGGTGGGCCGGGTCGTTGAGCAACTGACGTACGCCTTCCGCCAGTTGGCGGCGTACGTGCTCGGCCTGACCCTCGGGTCCCCGGATCGCGAGGCGCACCGTGAGGTCGGTGACCGGATCGCCGTCGTGCGAGAAGCGGCGGGCGTCGAAGCCGGAACGCACCACGAAGCGGGGCCGGTTGTCGCGCGGGCCTCGTGGGACCGGCGGGGTGGCGGTGGGCTCGTCCGGACCGGGCGACAGGGTCTGCGGCAGTCGCGGGGATGTGCCCGGTTCCGGGGAGTCGGGCATGGCGTCCGTGTCCATGGCCTCGTCGCCCGATTCGTACTCGGACGAGGAGCCGGCGGGATTCTGCTCGTGTGTGCCCTCGGTCCGCTCGCCCTGGAGTACGCCGCCCTGGTCCAGGTAGGCACCGATGTTCTCCGCGTTGTCCCTGATGTGCTGCACCAGTTGCGGCCGTTGCCGCATCCACTGGGGCATGCGCCAGCCGGGGAAGAACATTCCGTGGGTGCCGGACGCCTGCACCCGGTAGCCGAGTGTGCTCCCGATGTGCTCGTTGACCGCCTGGTAGGCGAGGTCGCAGGAGGCGCAGGCCATCTTGAACCCGCCCAGCGGCAGCGTCTGGGGCGTGTTCGGGTCGCCGGGGTTGTTCTCCCAGTGCGCGACCCAGTGCCCGAGCAGGGTCAGCTCGCCGTGCTCGGA
The DNA here is from genome assembly GCF_008704715.1 of Streptomyces chartreusis. Lineage (NCBI taxonomy): Bacteria > Bacillati > Actinomycetota > Actinomycetes > Kitasatosporales > Streptomycetaceae > Streptomyces > Streptomyces chartreusis. The sequence goes on along the minus strand of NZ_CP023689.1, from coordinate 9,510,051 downwards.
GCCGTGCGCCCCGGGTGCCGGGGTGCCGTCCCGGCCCGCCACGTTGAGGATGCGCGGGTTTGTCAACGCCCGCTTGACGAGGTCGAGTTCGGGCGAGTCCGGGTGGTAGAGCCGGTACCAGCCGGTGGCCAGCGCCCGGAGCTTCGTACGGTCCCGTACGTCCCGTGCGACACCGGGCCGCCTGCGTGCCAGCCACCGCTCGTCGCGCCGCCACTGCCGGCGCTCCCCCGTCAGTCGCTGCTGCTCCTGCCCGGCGGCCGTCTCGTCCTCCAGCAGGGTGTCCCACTGCCGCTGGAGCGTGTCGTCCCATTCACCCGTCTCGTACTGCTCCTCCAGCCGGGTCCGCAGCTCCGCCTGATCGGCGGACCGCTGGGCGAGGTCACGCTCCTCTTGGTCCATCCGAGCCGACCACTGCCGGTGGGACTCCTCGTCCCTCGACCACTGCTCCAGTTCCCGCACCCGCTGGGTACCGCCAGGCTCCTGCCCGGAGACGAACCAGCGCAGCTCCTGCTCCACCAAGGCGGCCTCGTCGGCGGTGAGCGCCTTGGCGCCGGTGTTGCCGGCGATGCCTAGCGAACCGTCCGGCAGCACGGTGACGGCGATGTGCGGGGTGACCTGGGCGTCGGCCTGACGGTCCGGCTTGCGGAGCGCTTCCTTCACGAGGCGTGCCACCCGGTCCAGCATCCGCAGCGTCACCTCGCGGTCCCGCTGGGAGGTGCCGGGCGGGTTCGTCTGCGTGAAGGGGACGCCGATCCCGAGACCGAGCGCCTCCCGGAGCGCCTCGTACTCCTCGGACGACAGCCGGCCGGCCTGCTCCACCTGGTCCAGGGCTTCGGGCACGCCGATCCCGGTGTGCTCGGTGAACGCGCTGTCGAACGCCACGTCCGGGAAGCCGCCGAACTGTGCGTTGCGGCGTCGTACGACGTCCAGCAGGGCGTCGGCCCGCAGCTCGGCCTCGTCCAGCAGGTCGGCGAACTCGACCGCGAACGCGTGCTCCGGGCTCGCCTCGACGGCCGCCCGCTCGCCTTCGGAACCGGAGTCGAGGTCCATCTCCACGTCGGAGCCCGCGTCCGTGGGATCGCCCGCGCCCGACAGCGTGCTGAGGTCGTACGCCTCCTCCTCGCCGGGCAGGCCCGGGAGGTCGCTGCCGGTCGGCGACGGGGGCAGGGGGACGGTGGCCGGGTCCTGGTCCGACGGCGGCGGGACGGTCTCGGAGACCGGCGGGGTCGGGGCGGGTGCCGGGGTGCGCAGGATCAGGGGGACGAAGTCGCCGCCGCGGCGGCGGAGTCGAAGGTGCGGGCCGGATTCGCCGGACGGGCCGGGGTAGGTGTGGGCGGTGCCGTTCTCCTCGACGAGGGTGACGGTGGTGCCCGTCGCGGCGGCGGCCCACTCGGCCACCGCGCGGTCCGCCCCGGGACCCCAGGGGGCCTCGGCGAGATGGCGGCGCAGGTGTCCGTCGCGGGCGTCCTGGCTCGGTGCGGGTGCGCCCGGGCGGACGGTGAGGGGCGGTGGCGTGAAGAGCGAGTCGCGTTCGGCACGGGCGCCGGGCAGGCCGTTCAGGCGCATCAGCTGGGCGGGCGGTGCGTCGGCGCGCAGGCGCAGCCGTGTCGCCTCGTGGCGCTCCAGTCCGGGCTGTTGGGCCGCGTGCCGCAGGGCGGTGGTGAGCGCGGCGAAGAAGCCGTTGCCGCGGCCGGTGGGGGTGCCCTGGGTGTAGGTGGCGCCGTCCGGTGCGGTGAGGACGCCGTCGCGGGCGAGGCGGTAGCGCGGGCCGGTGCTCTCGGCGGGCGGGTGCCAGGGCGGGTTGGTGTGGCTGCGGTGTGCAGGGGTGACGTCGGTGTCGGAGGTCCCGCTGCCGGACGTGGTCGACGGCGCCGGCAGCGGGGTGGCGACCGGGGGCGGGGTGCCGGGCGGAAGGGTGGCGTGGAAGTAGCCGTCGGCGTTGAAGAGGACGGGGTCGGTGGCCGGGTCGACGGCGGCCGGATCGGTGCCGTGCGGGAGGAAGCGCTGCTCGCGGCCCTCGCCGGTCACCACGGTGACCGGGGTGCCGAGGAGCCGGGCGGCGAGGGCGGGCAGCAGGTCGGCGCCGCCGTGGTCGCCGGCGCGGCGTTCCGGCGGGGCGGGTTGTGCGGTGCCGCTCTGCGGCGGCTCGCTCGTGAACGGCCGGAGCATGGCGGCGGTGGCCAGCGCCACCCGTTGCTCGGGGGTCGGCCAGAGCGTCTGCGGTAGACGGCCGAACGCGTCGAACTCGGCCTGCTGGGCGGGGGTCAGCCGTACTTGCGCGAAGTCGAGTTCGTCCTGGGTGAAGGTGTCCGCGGCGTCGAGGGCGAGGGTGTCGAGCAGGTCCTCGTTGCGGTTCTCGCCCAGCTCCCAGGCCAGGCGGTTGCGGGCGGCCCGCACGGCCCGTTCGGTGACCGCCGCGTCGCCGGGGGCGGCGGTGAACCGGGCCGCGAGGTCGGTGCCGAGGAGGTGGGGCAGCCGGCCGCGGTCCTGGGCGACGGCGATCAGGGCGTGGAAGAACGAGGCGCCGTCGTGCGGCATGTCGTGCACCTCGCGCACCGTGGTGCCGTCGGGCGAGGTGAGGGTGCGCGGGGCGGAGTCGGTGCCGTCGGTGATCCGGTACGGCTCGGGGGCCTCGGAGCGCCAGGCCGGCTCGGTGTACTCCTGCGCCCTGTCGGGCACCGGGACCGTCGCCCGTCCCTGGTGGTGGGCGGTGAGGCGGGATGCCGCGAGGTGCAGCCGGTGGTGGTCCGCGGCGGCGGAGTCGGTGTGTCCCTGCCAGCGGCGCACCTCCTCGCGGGCGGCCTGCCACGCGGCGACGGCCGGGGACTGGGCCACGGACTGCGGCAGGACGGTCGGCAGGTCGGGCCGGTCGTCGCCGAGTGCGGCCTGTTCGTCCGCGGTCAGGTCCAGCCAGGTCTCGCGGGCCCTGGCCCGGGCGTCGTAGTAGCCCTTCTCGGCGGCGGCGAGGTCGCCGGCCGCCTTGGCCATGGCGTCCCAGGCCGCGCCGACCTCGTCGGGGAAGGTGGTGTCGTCCAGGAGGCCGTAGTCGCGGGCGATGTCCTCGCGGAGCCAGACCAGGGCGGTGGTCTCGGCCTCGGCGGCGCGCGGGCCGCGTTTGGCCTTGCCGAGCGCGTGCAGTGGGCGGCTGTCGGTGAGGTGGTGGTCCACTTCGGCCACGGACAGCCAGCTCACCGGGACCGCGAAGAGCATGCTGCGGTCGGTGACGACCTTGAGGTGGGTGCCGAGGGTGGTGTCGACGGTGCCCTTGAGGCCGGTGCCGTCGTTCGCACCGCCGATCGGGACCGAGGCGCCCGGGTTGGTGACGCCCGCGTTGCTGTTGCCCGCGAGCGGCGACGTGCCGACCATGCCCTCGACGTTGTCGGTGATGCCGGCCTCCAGCGCGTCGGAGGTCTTCGAGCGCTGCATGGCCTCCATACGCGGCTTGCTCTCGACGGCGAGCAGCCGGGCGCCGGTGCGGTGCATCTTCGCGTAGAGGCGGGAGTCGGCGGTGTGGGACTGTCCGAACAGGCGGGCCGAGGCCTGGGCGGGGAGCTGTGAGCCGTTCGTGCCGAGGGCCTCGCGGAAGCCTGCGGTGAGCCCGACCTGTGTGGTGGCCTCCTGCTGGGCCTGCGCGGGGGCGGTGCCGAGGCCGGTGAGCGGGGTGAGACGGGCCATGCGCACGCGCTCGGTGAGGACGTTGCCGGTGTGGCGGCGGCCGAGGTCGCTGTCGCCCATGCCGTCGGCGCGGGCGGTGGCGAGGGTCAGGGCATCCTGCACGTTGGCCGCGCCCCGGATGTCGACGGCGAGGATGCCGGAGCCGATGCGGTCGTCGAAGGGCAGGACGTCCGGGTCGGCGTTGCCGGTGCCGTCGTCGCCGCTCCGCCAGGCGGCGATGCCCCGCGGGCGTGCCTGATCGGCGGTCAGCATCTGCACCGCCCGCTCCGGTTCGGGCACGTCCTCCTCGGTGAGCATGCCGTCGGCGCCGTCGTCGGTGGGGGTGAGCAGGCCGGCCGGGACGATCTCGTTGAGGGTGCCGACCGACGTCACGGCCCGGGGTGACAGTGCTTCACCCGAGGCGTCGGTCATGGTGACGGTCAGGATGTAGCTGGTGACGATCTCGGCGTGCGCCTGCGTGGTGGCGATGTTCGGCATCGAGGTGTTGCCGGCTGTCTCGGTCCGGGTGCTGGAGCGCTGCTTGGCGGCAGTGCCCTGGAGCGAGGGGTTGGCGAGGAGGATGCCGCTCTCCGCCGCGCGCTGGCCGGTGGCGAGCGTGACGTCGGCGCCGCGGTCCTGGGAGGAGCTGCCGGAGTTGTCGCGGGCGGTGGTGCGGTAGTCCTCCAACTCGAAGCCGGTGCGCAGCCGTTCCACGGTGGTGGTGACCGGGGTCAGCTTGAACCGGACCTGTGCGGGGCTGCCGCCGACCGGCAGCCGGCTCGGGCTGCGCCAGGTGCGGTAGCGCACCGGCAGGGTCATTCCGTCGGTCGTCAGCTCGTGCAGATGGGCGCGCAGGAAGTCCGGGGAGAGCCGCTGGAGGACCTGTTCCCGGTCGTGCGAGGACACGCCGATCTTCGTCATCCGCCCCATGAGCTGCTGGGCGGCATGGCTCGCGTCGAGCTGACCGCTCGGGTGGCCCGGGAAGCGGCGGCCGCGCAGGAAGGGCGGCACGCGGTAGCCGCGCCCGAGGTTGCGCGGGGTGTCGGTACCGAGGCCGTCGGGGGCGAGCCCGGCCTCGATGACGTCCTGCATGGGCAGGTGGAACATCACCGCGTCGCGGACCCGTTGGAGCGCGGCGGCGGCCCGGCGCGGGGCGAGTGCGCGGCCGAGACCCTCGGACAGCCGTCCGGCGGCGGAGCTGATCCCGGCGCCGACACGGGTGCCGACGGTGCCCATCGCGGCCGTCCAGCGGTCCCGTACGGCGACGGTCTCGGCGGCGTCGGCGACCACCAGGTACATCCGGCCGGCGTAGGTGAGGGTCGTGTTGCGTCCCCGGGTGAGGGTCTGGGCGACGCTGCGGCCCTTGCCCCAGGCGTACTGGAGGGCGGTCGAGTAGGAGCCGACGACGGCCGGTCCGCCGGGGGCCTGCTGGAGGGGCATGTCGGCGCCCTGGACGCCGAGGGTGGTGCGCGAGACGGTGCTCGTACTGCCGGCCACACGGTGCTCGTTGCCGATGGTCGCTTCGAGGCTGGCCGCCTTCGGGTCGCTCTTGACCCGCAGGTTGTCCAGTTCGCCGCGGACCGCGGCCTTCAGGTAGTGGGTCTGGAGCGGTCCTGCGCCGTTGAGTCCGGTGATGCGGGAGCCGAACGGGCCCAGGTACTGGCCGAGTTGACCGGCCACGTGGAGGTTGGCCATCGCCCGGCGCAGTGCGCTGCGCACCGGGGCGCCGGGCGCGCTGACGTGCCAGGAGGTGCCGGAGGCGCGGTCGGCGGTGTCCTGCACCAGCTGCTGGCGCTGTGCGCCGCCCTCGGTGCTGAGCACCACGTGCGGGGCGCGCAGCAGCCTGCGGACGAGACCCTGGCTCGCCGAGTCCGTCCTCGGCAACGGGCGGGTGCCGTCGAGGAGTTGGTCGGCCTCGACGGCGGAGAGCCGCACGGGTGCGGGTGCCGGCGCCGGTCCGGTGGGCGGCGGGTCGGCGGGGGCGTGCCGGTCGGAGCCGTGCGCCGCAGGCACGGCCAGCTCCACGCGACCCACGGTCTCGCTGCCGCGGTTGAACAGCGGGCGCTCCTCGACCTTGCTGACGAAGACACCGGCGCCGAGGAGGCCGAGCGAGGCGAGCCGGGCCCAGCCGCGCGGGCGGCGGTGTCCCTCGAAGGAGGCGCCCAGTTCCACCTGGTAGCTGTAGAGGTCGGCGCCGTTCTGGAACATCAGGTGGTCGTGGGTGACCGCGGCCGTGCTGCGGGTGGCCTTCTGGTCGGTCTTGGCGTAGCGGGCGCCCACGGACACGTTGCCGGTCTGGCGCGGCACCCCCGCCTCGGGCACCTTGTCGTGGTCGCGCGGGGAGATGCCCAGCTCGACACCGCCGGACAGGGTGACGGAGGCCTGCTGCCCCTGGCCGGACACCTCGGTGCCGATCACCGCGTTGCGCAGCGAGCGTTCGCTCATGGTGGTCTCGAACCGGCGGTCGGTGAGCCTCGCCCGCAGGATCAGCGTGTGGTGGCCGCGGCGCACCTTGCCGTCCTCGGTGAGGGTGACCGGCACGCCGGTGGTGGTCAGGTCGTCCAGACTCTGCGCCAGGCTGGGCCGGTTGAGCGCCTCGCGGACCTGACGGTCGTTGTGCAGCGCGGTCCGCATCCGCCCGTCGCCGTACCAGAACCGGGCCAGCCGCGGGTATCGCAGCATCAGCGGTGGCACGAACAGCGACGGGTAGGAGCGGTGCAGGGTGTCGAGGACGGAGTCGGCGAAGGCGCGCAGGGGGTCCGGCGGGGCGGGCTGCCCGTCCTGGTTCTGCGGCGGGTTCTGCTGTGCGTTGTCCCCCTGGATCGGCACGGGGTTCTGCTGTCCGCTCTCCCCCGGGGTCGGCACGGGGTTCTGCGGGCGGTCGGGGCGGAAGCCCTCGGCGCGGACCTGGCCGCTGAGGTGTACCGGGTCCTCCCGGGTGAGGTACCACGGCACCGGCGGCTCGGCGTCCGGGTTCGGGCCCGTCTGTCCGGGCGTACGGCTGTCCCAGCCGGCCAGTCGGCGTGCGTCCTGGGTGGAGATCCAGTCCAGGCTGACCACCCGCACCGCGCGGGCCGCGGACGCCGGTTCGCCGGCCTTGCGCACCATGAGGGTGCGCTCCACCCGGTAGAGCGCGACCGGGTGGTTGCGCAGCCGGCCGGTGGTCTTGCGGGCCGCGTCGGTGCCGAGGTAGTGGCCGCGCCCGGAGCTGAGGTCCGCGCGGACGAGCGGCCCGCCCTGGAGGCGTACGTCGGCCTCCGGGCCGACGAGGGTGTAGTTGGGACCGGCGGTGATCTGGACGCCGAAGCGGGTGTCGCGAACGTGGCCGCGCTCGTTCTGGTACGTGGTCTGGGTGAGGTCGCGCAGCTCCGCCTTGACCGACTCGGCGACCAGGGTGGCCCGGTGCGGGATCGACCGCTCCACGACGAGGTGCCCCAGCGGGTGCTGCCCGCTCCCCCGCGTCAACTCGGGTCCGCTGACCGGCCCGGAGAACCGCCCGAACAGGGCGAGCAGCCGTCCCGGACGGACGTACGAGATCAGTGTGCGGTGCGCCGAACTGCCGGGGCGGGCCCCGGAGATGGCGAGCGCGATGTCCTCCGGCGGGTCGACCAGGTGCAGTCCCGTGGTGTCGGTCATCCGTGGCTCGGTCCCGTCCGGGAAGGTGAGCGTCTCCGGTGCCCGGCGGGGTCCGTTGAACGGCACGGTGAGGTCGTCGGGCAGCCGCCAGCTCAGTCCGTCCCGCATGGCGAACCGGGCGGTGTGCACCTGGCTGCGCCGCCAAGTCGGGGCCGTCGCGGGCGAAGTGGCCGGGCCCGTGGCCTTCGGCGCCTCGGTGACGCGCTCCACCCGTACCCGGTAGTGGACGTCGTCCAGGTGCAGGTGCGAGCCCTCGTGGGCGCGGTGCTCGGTCTGGTGGTACGCCTGGGTACCGAGGGAGTAGTCGGTACGGCGGGTCCAGCCCAGCGAAACGCCGATCTTCAGCAGCCAGTTGAGCGGTGGGCCCATGCCCAGCGCGGCGGCGATCCGGCGGCCGTGGCCGACACTGCGCCCGCCGCCAGTGCCGGCCTGGCCGCGCCGCATGGTGTCCAGGCGGGTGGTGCCGCCGTTCACGTCGGAGAAGCGTTCCCAGCGGTGGTACGGGATGGCCTCGACGGTCATCTCGTGGCCGACGCCGGACTTCTCCCGGCCCACGAAGCGTGCGCCGCGTGGGGCGGTGAAGGCTCCGGGCTGGTCGGTCAGCAGGCGCAGCAGTTCCGCCTCGTCGAACTGGTCGCGCAGCTTCTTCGGCAGCTGCCCGAGGATCTCCGCGGCGACCTGCTCGGGCGAGCGCAGGGTGAGGACGCCAGGGCCGGCGAAGAGGCCGGTAGGCCGGCTCCTTCGGGTGCTGTCGGTGCGGGACTCGGGGCCGCCGTCGTCCGGATCCGGATCGGCGCCGGGGTCGATGAGGACGGTGGGCAGCCGGCTGCCGTCCTCGAAGGTGACGGTGCGCGGTGCCGTGCCCGGTGGCCGGGCGTCCGGCCCGGTCAGCAGGCGGGCCGGGCGGTGCCGTTCGAGCTGCGTCTCCAGCGGCACCGGGTCACCCCGGTCGGACGTTTCGGTGTCGGGGCTGTCGAGGTCGGTGATCCCGCCCATGCCGCGCAGCCACTCACCGAAGGGGTCGTCGCCTTCCGGCTCGTCGGTGGCCGGGTCCGCGGGGGTCGTGACGGTGTCCGGTTCGGGGGTGAGCGGGGCGTTGGCCGGGACCAGGGCGTCGAAGTGGTCGGTGCCGTTGTAGGCCAGGTGCAGGGTGCCGCCGCTGCCGCCGGGGTGGAGGGGGGTGACGAAGGTGTTGGCCGGTGCGTGCGGGTCGGCCTGGACCAGGCGCAGATCGAGGTCGAGGGTGTGGGCCAGCGCCTGCGGGAGCACGTCGGCGAACGGGGAGGCCCACAGCCCGGCGTGTTCGGCCGCCGCGGCGAGGAGTCCCTCGGTGCCCAGCCGACGTGCGTCGTCGGGCGTGGGCGCTATCTCGGCGAGTTGCGGATAGCCGCTGTCACGGAGGATGCGCCGCCACCGCCGGGCGTCGCCGTCATTGACGACGGCCTGCGCGATGCCGTTCCAGCGTTGGGTGATCCTGCGCTGCGCGTCGGGGTTCCGCACCCCTGCGAGCGCGGTCATCCGCAGGTCGTCCACCACGGCGAGCACTGGGTCCGGGGTGGCCTCGGCCGCCGCGGCGGCCAGTTCCGACCCGGCTATCCGGTCACGCAGCAGTCCACGCAGCCCGGCGACGTTGCGCGCGGCCCACGCCGGCGGTACGTCCTGGCTGCGCGCGCTGTCGAGCAGTGCCCGGAACAGGCAGTTGCCGCCGCCGGGGGTGTCCAGCCGCCGGAAGTCCCGGCCGTCCGCTCGCACGCCGTCCGCGGTCGTGGCGTCCTTGCTGAACAGGGCCAGGTCCTCGGCGAGGCTCTCCGGGCGGCTCGGCGCGGGCGCCAGGTCGGGCCTGCGCCGGGCGAGTTCGGCGGCGTCCTCGGCGCTCAGTCCCAGCTCGGACAGCGGCAGCGGGGTGCTGGAGAGCGACCAGGTGATCTGCGCGGACGGCGCGTAGCCGAGCCCGCGCACGTCCTCCGGCGAGACCAGGGTGCCCGGCGGGAGCGTGGGCGGCGGCGGGGGCAGCAGGGCGTCGAGTGTCGTGTCCGGTCCGGCGGTGGAGCGCAACTCGGCCGCGGCGCGCAGAAACTCGGTGTACTGCTGCGTCGTCGGTCCGGTCGCCGGATCGACCGTGACGCCGGGCCGGTCGGAGACCATCCGGCGCAGCAGGTCCGGCGTCATCCGGCCGTCGCCGTAGCGGGCCGCGGTGGCCGGACTGAGCCAGCGCAGCCCGTCCACGTACGCCAGCCCGGCGAGCAACTCCCGGTTCTCCGGATGCTGTTCGGCGTCCGGGCCGAGCGCGTCGCGCAGGGTGCGGATGTGCTGGAGGGTACGCGCCCGGGCGAAGGCGTCGGCGGGTTCCGGGCCAGTGTGCAGACCGGCGTCGCGGGCCAGCGCGTCCAGGTCGGCGCCGCCGGGCTCCGGGGTGAACAGCCGCCAGCGTCCCGGCCCGTCCGCGCCCTGGGTGAGTACCGCGCGGACGTCGCCGTCCCGGTCCCTGGCCGTGCCGACCTCGGTGGTCGGGGCGTACACCGGCCGTCCGGTGCGGTTCGCCACGTGCTGGGCCACCGGTAGCCCCGCCACCAGCGGCTGCTGACCGGTCTCGCAGGAGAACAGCACGAGCGGTCGCTGCTGATCGCCGTCCTGCGCCCAGGACTTGAGCACCTCGCCGAGCTGCACACCGCTGACCTTGACGGTGGGGCGTGCCGCGTCGTCGGTGCCCAGCGTGACGGTACGCGCGGTGCCGTGCCCCACGAAGTAGTCGGCGCCCTGGTCGGTGCCGGCCCCGGGGAGGGCGGCCGGCGGTCCGGTGAACACCGTGCGGGGCGGGGCCGACGGGGTCGGACCCGAAGTGGTGCGCACCCCGCGGAAGGTGTCCTGGCCGAGCAGCGCCCGACGGCCCGCGTCACGCGACGTACCGTCCTCGGCGGGGCTCTGCGAGATGGTCAGCGTCTGAACGGCCCGCCCCGGCTGCGGCTTTACGGCGGACCCCGGCACCCAGCGCCGCAGCTGCGTCAGCGGGACCGAGTGGCCGTCAAGAGTGGTGACCGCCGGCTCAGGGGTGGAGGTGTTGCCGTCGTCGGAGGTGGCTTCGTCGTCCGCGCTGTCCGCCGGCCGCACGATGATGCGGCCCTGCGGCGGGACGGCCATGGGGGGCGCGGGCGTGCTCGTGTCCTGCGTCGCGGGTGGAGGCGGGGGCGGGGTGCCGTCGTCGCCGGGTCCGCGTCCGCCGCCGGTGCCGGGCGCGTTGCCGCCGGTGCCGTTGGTGTGTTCCGACTCCAGGTGCAGGTCGGTGGCCGTCTCCGTCCAGGGGCGGGACAGGGTGGCGAGCTTGGCCGCGGCGGGGAGGGTGGAGACCGTGGAATCGGAGGTGATTCCGTTGCTGTGCACGGGCGTTGAGGACTCGGTGAGCACCTTCTTGGGCGGCGGGGCGGTGGTGGTGGTGCTCACCGGGTCGCCGTCGGTCGTCGCGGTGCTCTGGGTGGCGGGGCGGGGTGCGGGGCCGAGGGCGTCGGCGAGCGGCAGCAGGATGTCCGCGCCGGGGAATGCCGTCTCGGTCGTGACCGTGGTGTTGTCCCGCGTCAGGGTCGGCGCGGGGCCCGTGAGCGGGCGTACGCGGACCGGTGCGCCCGGCCCCTCCCGAGTCAGCTCGACGGCGGCGCGAACCGGCCGCCCGGCACCGTCCGGCGTGACCGCAGGTCCCAGCACGACGGCCCGGTCGGCCCCGGCCCGGTCCAGCAGGTCGGCAGCCTCCGGGGACCCCTCCCCCGGCATCGCCCCCTCCGAGACGACGATCGTCAGCGGCGGCGCCTGGCTTACGTCGCCGGTGTGGGCGTAGGACCCTGTGGTGCTCACCTTCGGCGGAGCGTTGGTGATGTCGGCGTCCGGGGTGAGGACATTCTCGGAGGAGCCCTCCGAAGTGCCGGTGGTGTCGGCCGAGTTGGCGGTCTCCGAGGAGTGGGTCGTCGTAGGAGAAGAGGGGGCCTCCGTGGAAGCGGAGGTTTCCGAGGTCACGGAGGGTTGTGCGGAGCCGTCCTGCGTGATCTGCGGGCCGTCCGGCGTCGCCGTGACGTCCGGGGTGCGGGTGCTCTGGGGCTGCGAGCCGGAGGGAGTCTGGCTGCCTCCCGTCGCGGGCGCGCCACCGGGACGGGCGCTGTTGCCGGTCCCGGGTGCCGTCTGGGAGCCGTTGGACGCGGCGGGGTTGCCACCGACCTGGCCCGGCGCCTCCTGCTCGACTGTCCCGTCCACGCTGTTCTGTACGGTCACATCCGATGTGCCGGTGGTGTCGCTCCCCGAGGACCCCAACCCGTCGAGCGAGTCCTCCACCGTCGTCGGCGTGCCGAAGCCGTCCAGGGCGCGGCGGACCTCGTCGGCGTCGACCTGGACCGCCGGGCCGTCTCCGGCGGGCAGCACGCGGACCTCGGGTATCTGCGAGAGGTTGCCGTGCAGGCTGTCGCGGACGTCGATCTCCGCGTTGCCGGGCGGCTGGGCGCCGCGCAGGGCGGCGATGTCGTGCAGGGCCTGCTCGCGGACGTCGGCGGGGCCGTTGTGGACCTGCTGCCACAGGGCGTTCTCGGCGGCCGTCGCGGGCAACGAGCCCGGGGAGTACGGCGGAGGGTCCTGGGTGCTGTAGAGCGGAGGGTCCTGGCTCGTGTACGGCGGCGGGCTGTCCACGGAACTGGGCGTGGGGGACGTACGCGTGGAGACGGCGCCGCCCGTGAGGTCCGTGTTCGCGGGGCCGCCGGTGCGGTCCGGGCCGTCGCCGTCCTGGGTGCGTGAGGAGTCGGCGGTGTCCCGGGTGTCGGAGTCCCTGGTGTCGCCCGTGTCACCGGTGTCGGCGGAGACGGTGGGCGGCTGGTTGCGCAACTTGTCGATGATGTGGCGCAGTTCGGCGCCGCTGTTGAGGGCGGTGTCGGTGAGCGTGGCCTCGACCTGGCTGCTGATGCCCGCGCCGACGAAGGTGGACCAGCTCGTGGACCAGTCGCCGTCGAAGGCGCCCTTGATCAGGATCTCCGCGAGTGCCTCGCCGGCGCCGGCGGCGAGGAAGTCGGCCGTCCCCTTGATCCCGTAGTGGCCGGCCAGCGCGCCCGGCCGGTCGGCGTTGTTGCGCAGGATCTGGTTGTTCCGCCACAGGTTCGGGTTGTTCCGGAAGGAGAGCGGGTTGTTCCGGAAGGTCACCGGCGGGTTGTTCGTGAGGCCCGGGCCGTTCGCGTTCGGGCCGTTCGCGTTCGGAACGGGGTCCGGCCGGTCCTTCGGGGTGGGCCCGGGGTCGGGGTCCGGCTTGGGGTTGGGGCCGGGGCCGTTGTTCTTGAACTCGGGGTTCGGGGTGTTCTTCAGGTTGGGGTTGGGCTTGAAGTCGAGGTCGGGCCCGTTCTTGAGGAAGTTGTTGTCCCAGCTCTTGACGATCTTCTTGGCGATGTCGTCGAAGATGCTGGTGAGGAAGCCCGCGGCGGCGCCGAACGCGGCGGACTTCAGGATGTCGTTCCAGTCGAACCCGTCGGGGCGGCGGCCGTTCGGGGCGAAGTTCATCATCGCCAGCCGCACCGCGAAGGTGGTGAACGCCTCGGCGAACGCCTCCGTCAGCGAGGGCGCCAGGTGCAGCCGCTGCAGCAGGTGGGTGAGCGTGGTGAGGATGAGGAACCGGCTGCGCAGCTTGGCCATCATGATCTGGCTGGCCGAGGCGCCGCCGGTGAAGAAGGACATCGCCAGGTAGATGGCGATCTCGATGAGCAGCCGGATGACCTCGGCGATGACCTGCCACTTGGACTCCATGATGTCCATGGAGGTCTTCCGCCGGCCCTCGGCGATCTTGTCGAGCTGTTCGGCGAACTCGCGCAGGTAGTTCTTGCCGCCGTCGTCGATGAGCATGCCCATCGCCCTGGCGTACGACTTGGACAGGTCGTCCGGCATCACCTCGGCGATGTCGTGGACCGACTTGTCGATCAACGAGGACAGCCGGTCCACCTTGCGGCCGAGGCCGGAGTAGGGCCGGCGGCTCTCGTAGGCGAGGTCCTCGTCGGCGTCGATGAGCTTCTCCCCGGTGAGGATGAAGATCATCGCGTTGACCTCGGGCGATGCCTTGATGCTCATCGGGGGCCGTCCTGTGGGCCGTGCGGGCAGGACGGAGCGGCCGCTCCCGGCGTGGTGCGGGAGCGGCCGGCGGTGCGGAGGTCAGCGGCGGCCATGCCCGCCCGGGCCGTCACCGTTCAGCCCATCGGTCTCGATGCGGTTGTTGACCCGCTCGACGTCCTCGATGTTGCGGTCGCGGGTGTCCTTCATCATGCGGACCTGGCTGACCGTGGCGTCGGTGATGCCCACGACCGCGTCGCGGATGGACATCATCGTCTCCTTGGTGGTCTGCCGTTCCTTCTGCTCCTGCGGCTTGGCCTTCTCTGCAAAGTCGCCCTCGGTGCCGGGCCAGCTGACCGTGGGCGCCAGGTCGTCGAGGAACTCCTCGGTGATGCCCTTGGCCAGGGTGCCGATCTCCTCGAGCTGCCTGGCCAAGGCCTCGATGCGGTTCGGGTCGACGTAGTAACGCTGTCCCATCAGTCCTCCCCGTCCTCGCCGAGCGCGTCCCGCCAGGCGGGGGTGGCCCGGTCGTCGCGCGCGGTGTCCTCGTCGTCGTCGCGCAATACCTCGGGGCCGAAGATCCGCTCCCAGTCCAGCTCGAAGCCCTTCAGCTCCGGCACGTTGCTGCTGGGTTCCGTGAAGGGCGCCATCGCCTTCATCACATGCCGGTTCATCTTCAGGCGTGCCGCGTTCGCCGCTTCCAGGACGCTGGCGGCCAGCTCCTGGGGGGACATGTCGCGGTACTTGTTCTCCAGGAACTCGATCCCGGACAGCTCGCCCTGCGGGCCCACGGTGGCACGGACCGCGCGGTCGGAGGAGAGGACCGCGAACGACGCCTGCCGCAGCTCGCGTTCGGTGCGCGCGACCGCCTCCTGGGCGGCCTGGAGCTCGGCCATCGCCTTCTCCAGGCGCTTCTCCAGCGGTTCCGTCACGCCCGCTCCTACCTTCCCCGTCGGTCTCCGCGTGCGTCCGGACGTGTGGTCCGTACGCCCGGTCGTGCTCGCCGGTCCGTCAACTGCCCTGCTGATCTTGCCCGGTGAGGGCCCCGCCGCGGAAGCGGGGACCGGGTGTGATTCGTCTCGGCGCGGTGCTCAGGCCGCGGCCGTACGGTGCTCACCGGCCGATGACGGCCGGTGTGCCGCCCTCTTCGGTGCCCCACACGTCGGCGTCCTCCTCCAGGTAGTCGGAACTGGTGGCCCTGTTGCGCCCCGGCTCCGTCTCCTCCTCGGGCGCGTCGCCGCCGGTGGTAGCCACCCGGGAGGCCGGGGCGAGGAAGGTGTCGTCGTCCTCCTGGCGGTTCCACGGGCTGCGCCGGCGGCGGTTGCGGCGTTCGCTCTCCTCGGCCGCGTCGACCAGTACGGCACGCACGCGCTCGCCGTTGCCCTTGTCGCCGCCCGCTCCCATGCCGCCGGCGCCCATGCCGCCCATCGGCATGCCGGGGCTTCCGGGCATGCCGGGCGCGCCGGGGGTTCCGGCTGCCGCGGCGGGGGCGAGCGCGCTGCCCGCGCTGTCTGCGGCGCCGTCCGAGAGGGGTTCGGCTCCGGTTCCGCCGGAGCTGTCCGCGGTGAGGTAGCTCTCCCCCACGCCGCCGCCGGATGCCCCGCCGCCCGCGCCGCCGCCGACGCCGAGGTCGGAGAGCGACAGGTCCTGGGTGGAGGTGCCGCCGCCGGTGTCGTCGAGGCCGCCGATGCTCTCCAGATCGCCGAGGCCGTCGAGGATGTCCGAAGTGTCGCCGCGGCCCTGCGAGTTGAGATCGTGCAGGTCCACCCGCTCGGTGTTGCCCTGTGGGTCGGTGACGGTGGCGATGCCGGTGTCCGGGTCGATGACCTGCTTGCTGCCGTCGGGGAACTCCGTGGTCAGCATGCCGTTGTCGAGGCTGGTCTTCGAGCCGTCCGGGTTGGTCACCGTCGCACCGTGGGTGAGGTCGGTGGTCGTGGTGGTGCCGTCCGCGTCAGTGCTGGTGAGCAGACCGCTGTCCGGGTCGAAGCTGATCCTGCTGCCGTCGCGGAAGTCGGTGGCGATGTCGCCGTCGCTGAGCTGGGTGCTGCCGCCGGTCGGGGTTTCGAGGCCGTTCTGGTCGGTGTTCAGGTTTCCCAGGTCGCCCAGGTCGCCCTCCGACTGGGTGGGCAGGTCGGAGTTGATGTCGCCGAGGTCGCCCAGGTCCGCGTTGTTGTTCTGGCTGTTCAGGTCGCCCAGGTTGCCGAGGTCCTGGGTGGTCGTGGTGCCGTCGGCGTCGGTGGTGCTGACCTGACCCGTCGTGGGGTCGACGGTCTGGACGCTGCCGTCGGGGAAGGTGGTGGTCAGCTTGCCGTCGTCGCCGAGGCTGGTGACCGAGCCGTCCGGGTTGGTCACCCTGGTGCCGTCGCCCAGGTTCTGCGTGGTGACGCTGCCGTCCGGGTGGGTGGTGGTGAGCACCCCGCTGTCCGGGTCGAAGCTGGTGCTGCTGCCGTCCGGGAAGTCGGTGGTGAGCTTGCCGGCGTCGAGCTGGGTGTTGCCACCGGTCGGGGTCTTGACCGAGCCGCTGCCCCCGTTCAGGCCGCCGAGGTTCCCCAGGTTCTCGGTGACCGCGTCGTTGGCGCCGTTGTTCGTGCCGCCCTGCCCGGTGTTCACCGCACCGAGGTTGCCGAGGTTCGTGATGCCCGGGGGCAGGGTGGACTGGTCGCCGCCCTGGCCGTTCACGTCGCCGAGGTTGCCGGGGCTCTCGGTGACCGGGTTGTTCTGGTTCAGCAGGTCGTCGAGGCCGTCGAGGTTCTGCTCGGTGACGGCGTTGGGGTCGTTGATGCCGCCGAGGCTCTCCTCCATGGCCTTGGCCTGCTCCTCGGCCTGCCGCTTGGCCTCTTCCTGCTCCCGCCGCTGCTCCTCGCGCAGCTCGTCCTGGTACTTCTTGTCCTCTTCGCGCTGCTGGTTCTGCTCGTTGCGCAGGTCGTCCTGGAGGCGCTTGTCCTCCTCGCGCTGGCGGTTCTGCTCCTCGCGCAGCTCGTCCTGGTACTTCTTGTCCTCCTCCCGCTGCCGGTTCTGCTCCTCGCGGAGTTCGTCCTGGTACTTGCGGTTCTCCTCGTTCTGCCGGTTGATCTCCTCCTGCTCCTCCTTGGCCTTCTTCTCCTCGTACTCCTCGGAGGCGGTGCTGGTGGACTTCGGCTTGGGCACGTTGTCGGAGAAGTCGTCGCCCAGGTCGAGGAAGTGGTTGTTCAGGTTCGACTGCACCTCGGCGGCGGGCTTGCCGAGGTACTCGTTGACGCCCTGACTCCAGATCTTGACGGCCTTGTCGCCGACCTTCGCCCAGTTCGCGATGTCGGTGAGGTCGCCGTACTCCGGGTGCACCTGGGTGAAGCCGGCCTGCGGGCTGTGGCTGACGGTCGTGGTGTAGCGGGAGGTGTAGGACTTGATGTCCGTCTTGGCGACGTTGTTGGCGTCGACCCACTGGGCGAGGTCGTCCAGGACGTAGCGCAGCACCTGGTGGGGGTCGTAGTACGGGGACTTGGCCCAGGAGAGCCACGCCTCCAGCAGCTTGTTCGCGGCGTCCTCGAGGTACTTGCGGCCCAGCGACAGGGCGCGGGAGTACACGGTGCCGCCGGTGCCGGTCCCGTCGCCGGCTCCGGGGCTCTCGTCGAAGGTCTCGACGTAACTGTCGTAGTTCTCGCGGATCTTCTTCAGCAGGCTGCGGAAGACCTCCGCGGCCTCGCCCTTCCAGCTGGCGTCGTCCCGGCCGAAGCGGTCCTCCCAGTCCTTCAGCACCACCGCGTGGTCCCTGAAGAACTTGGCGGCGAAGTCGAAGGACTCCCCCGTGGTGTCGAAGGACTTCAGGTCCACCACGTCGGCCCCGGGCACGCCGAGATTGCTGAACCGGGCGTCCGTGGTGTTGCCGCCCAGGAGGGCGAGGAGTGCCGCCCGCGGCCCGTTCATGTACCGGGCGAGCGGGATGGTGCTCATCTTGTCCTTGTTGTAGTCCGTGAACTCGTTGCCCTCACGGACCTGCGCGTCATGGACGTTGTCCGAGCCCGGACCGGCGAAGATGATCTCCTCGCCCGCCTTCACACGGCCCTCGAAGACGATCCGGGCCTGCATGATGGAGCGCTTCTTGCCACTGTCGAAGAACCAGATGTCGTAGTCCTCGCCCTTGTTCGTCAGGAAACCGGAGTCCTTGACGAGCACGGAGAGGCTGCGCTCGGGGATGTCCATCCGGAACAGCTTGCCGCCGTGCTCGGAGCGGAGCGTGTCGAAGATGGTGTTGCGGTCGGGCACCGGATAGCCGGTGATATGGGTGACCAGGGTGGCCCAGGTGTCACTCGACGGGTCGCCGGCGCTGTCGAACTTGTCGAGGTTGGCGACGGAGTTGGGATCGTACCGATCGGCCACCGGGCGCCCTTTCTATCGGAGTTGGTCAGGACTCGTCGTCCGGGTCGCCGGTGCCGCCGGCGGTGAGGGTGTCGACCTCGTCGAAGGTCTGCAGGAGCGTCTGAGCGTCGATCGCGTCGAGGTTCTTGTCCTTGGTCTTGTTGGCCTCTTCGATGGTCTCGGTGAGGGCCTCCTTCAACTCCTT
The DNA here is from genome assembly GCF_008704715.1 of Streptomyces chartreusis. NCBI lineage: Bacteria > Bacillati > Actinomycetota > Actinomycetes > Kitasatosporales > Streptomycetaceae > Streptomyces > Streptomyces chartreusis. The sequence goes on along the minus strand of NZ_CP023689.1, from coordinate 9,492,164 downwards.
GAAGAGGTCCATCTGGTCGCCGAGCAGCTTGTCGATGGCCTCGGCCGCGGTGCGGATGTCCTCGATCAGCTTCGGTCCCGAGACCAGCGGCTCGGTCACCATCCTGCCGATGCGCAGGAGTTGCTTGTCCTGGGCGAGGTTGTCCGGTGTGGTGTGCCCGTCGATGAGGTGGCCGAGCGGGCGGATGTGGGACCCGTCACCCTCCTCCTTGTGCTTCTTCGCGGCGGTGTGGACCGGCTGTACCTCGTTGTCCCGGAAGTTCTCCATCTGCTTGAGGTCGAAATGCTTTACGTCGGCCTTCTCACCGGCCATGGGACGCACTCCTGACGCTTGGTGCCGGACGGGGACACGGGGGCCCGGCAGACGCCCCGTTCACGGACGACGGCCGGGCCACGCCGCCGAACCCTCGACGACGAGGACGCTGCGGCGAGACCCTAACGGGCCCGCACACCGCCCCAGTTGTCGGCGCTCTTGCGCTCGTCGCGGGAGTGGTTGTCGTGGATGGTCTGGATCAGCTCGCCGTTGTCGCCGAGGAGCTGGGCCATGTTCTTGGTGGCCTGGTCCCACTCCGCCTGGACCTGACGGTAGGTCTCCTGGTCCGAGCCCTCCCAGGAGTTGACGAGCGGCTTCAGCTCGTCCTCCAGGTTGTTGAGGGTGGTGATGATCTGCTGGGTCTGCGCCATCAATTCCTCGATGGCGTTGCGGACCACGGGGTACTGCACGTCGATGATGCCGTCGGCCATGACGTCTCCTCTCGTACGGCCGGGCGCCGGCCCGGGAAGCTCAAGGGGTCCGGCCTCGCCGTGACGGGGCCGGTGCTACCGGTCGGGTCAGCTCAGCGCTTCGAAGACGCCCTGGCTGGTCTTGCTGTTGAGGACCTCGGTCAGGTCCTGGTTCTCCTGCGCCAGACGGTTGGCGGAGGTCACGTTCTCCTGGAGCGCGTCGACCATCTTGCTGATCTGGATGACGACCTTCTGCGCCTCGGCGTTCCAGCTGCGGAAGAGCTTCAGCAGGGCCTGGCCCTCGTCGCCGCCGACGCCCGAACGCGCGGCGATCTCAGCCACGTTGTTCTGAATCTTCTCGACCTGGCTCCGGGCCGACTCCAGCGAGGAGACACCCCCCAAGCCCTTGGCATAGTCCGCTTTCCTTGCGGCGCTGTCCGCCATGTCGCGCTCCCTTCGTTCAGCCCTGTCTCGTCGCACAGTTGCTCGCTGAGGCTAAAGAGAAGCCGGCGTTCCGCGCAACGCGCACAGGGAAGATTTGAGCTTCGGTCAGCTCGCCCCGGAATTCTTGCGTGGCAAGGGAGTTGTGCGGAGGTTTCAGCGATATGAACAAGCCTCTCCGACCGGCCGGACACCCGGTGCGCGCACCGTCCGCCGGGCAACGCGAGGCGGGCAAAAAGCGGGCACGGGAAGAAGCCGAACGGGCGTCACGAAGCACCGTATCCGGCTTTGCAAGCGCTTCCTCGGGGATTCTGCGGGCATGGCTCGTCCGAAATATCTGAGCTTTGTTTGAGGTTCCCGCCACGCGCCGTCCGCGATGACTCCGCGGACTTCACACCATCGGCAACTACTTTGGCTCAATACCTCTGTTGGCCCCGCCCTTTTCCTTTTCATCGGCGCCGAATGCGCCCCTTGCCGTGATCAGCGCACGGTGTCCGCCTTGTCGGCAATGGCGCTCGCCTCGCCCGCCTCGCGCTCCAGGTCCGGGGCGCACTGCGGAGCGGTCACCCTGGGCTCGACGACGCCCGAGGCGGCGGCCGGGTCGAGGTCCGCGCCGGTCGGGAGGGCCGCGAGGAGTGGCGCCGGGACGGAGGCGATGTCGGCGGTCTCGTATCCGAGCGCGGCCAGTGAATTCTTGGTGGAGACGCGGTACTTGACGCCGTTCTCCGCCACCAGGTAGCTCGTGCCCGCGTGCGCGGCGCCGCTGGCGTTGAGTGCCCGGACCAGGGCGCCCCGGCCGGGCCGGACCACCGTGGCGTCGGTGGGGACGCAGGCGGGCTTCACCGGCTGGGCGGTGCCCTCGGACACCGCGACGGGGGCGAGCCTGGTCAGCGGCACCAGCACCGACCTGATCCGGACGCCGCCGTCGTCGCCGTCGACCTGTGCGCAGAGCGCGGTGCCGCGTGGCGCGGACTGCGGGACGGGCGGAGCGTCGGGCAGCTCCGCGGCGGCGCCGGTGTCCTGGTCCTTGGCCCGGTGTTCGCGCAGCGCGTCGGCGCCGACCGTGCGCACCTCGGGCGAGCGCCCCTGGTAGGCGTCCTTCTGGGTGGCCGGGTCGCCCAGCACCAGGGCCGCGCCGAGCCTGGTCAGCGGCACGAGACCGTCCTTGCGCAGCAAGTGGTAGGTGCTGTCGCCGCCGGGGACGCTGACCTTGAAGAGCTGGCCGATCCTGCTGGCCTCCCCGCCGAGTTCGGGGCCCTCCTCCCCGCGTCCCGGCACCGCCGGCGGCTTCAGGACGGGGCCGGGGGCCAGTGCGTCGAGGAAGGCCGCGGAGACCGGCATGGGCTGTTCGGAGCCGTAGCCGAGGGCGTTGCGGGCGTCCGACTCACGGTCCAGGGGGAGCCTGCTGCCCCGCCAGACCAGGTACTCGGTGTCGTCGGGTCCGCTGACCAGCACCCCTCGGTCGCCGCCGATGCCGTCGGCGTCCAGCGGCGCACCGGCCACCACGGTGGTCGCCCCCGGCTTCTCCACCCCGGTGCTCGCCACGGCACCGGAGGTGTCCGGCAGCGCGCCGTCCGGGCCGGTGACGCACATGTGCCAGGCGCCGTCGTCGAGTTGGCCGGGCTCGGGCACGGTGTCGGGGACGCCGGGGATGCCCGCCGGGGCGCCCACCGGGACATCCCGCAGCGAAGCGGTCGAGACGTCCACGGTCTCCAGGTCGGAGCCGCCGATCAGCCGCGCGGAGGCGTAGTTGCGCACGGGGTGCAGCACGCCGTCGGTGTCGGTCCACAGGTAGCGGGCGCCGGTGTCACGGTTGACCACCAGGTGCGCGTCCTCGCGCCAGGCGTCGTTCCCGCCGGGGCGCAGCAGGCCGTACACGGTGGCGCCCGCACCGACCAGGACGGTGACCAGTACGCCGAAGACCACACCGCGTGTGGTGCGCCCGAGCGGGCTCTCCGGGGCGTCCGGGTCGGCCATCAGCAGGCCCGAACTGAGCCTGCCCATCATGAAGGTGTGGGCGTGTACCTGGTCGCGTTTGGACTGCACGGCCTCTCCTAGTCGTTCTCTTGCCGGAGTGCGGGGGTACTCAGCCGAACAGGCCGCGCAGCCAGCCGAAGAGTCCCGCCACCCAAAGGGCGAGCGGCAGCAGCGCCACCGCGATGCCGGTGTGCGCCACCTCCGCGGCCCGGCCCCAGTACGGCAGCATGCGGCGGCCGGGCACCGTCCAGGCGGCGATGACCAGCGCGGCTGCCGCGCCGAGCAGTACCGCGAAGACCACCAGTCGTCCGTCGCCGTCGCTGTCCGCCGCCCAGCTGCGGGCGAGCAGCAGCAAGCCCCAGATCCCGGGCACCGCGAGAGTGAGCCGCTGGCTGATGTGGACCAGCCCCCGGGAGTGCAGAAGCAGCAGCAGGCTCAGCGCCAGCGCGGTCAGCACCTCGGGCAGGTTCGGGTGTTCGGCGAGGACGACGAGGGCGCCCGCGGCGATGACGCCGGTGACGGCGAAGAGTGCGGTGACCCAGCGTCCGGCCAGTTCGGTGCGCTCGGCGACGTCGCTGCCCGAGTAGGGCTCGATGCCTTCCTGGAGCTGGCTGGCGGAGGAGGGCAGGGCGGGCATCCGCATCCCGGCCAGCTTGAAGGCGAACGGTGCCACGGTCCCGGCCGCGAGCACGAACACCGTCGCGACCAGCGCGACCGCGGCCGGTACGTGCAGGTCCGTGTAGCCGATGAGGGCACCGGAGATCGCGATGGCCACGGACACGACCGCGGTGCCCAGCAGCGCCGGGGCGCCGACGGCGGTGGCGGCCAGTGCGAGGACGGCGCCGCCGGCACCCGCCGCGCCCGCCGCGAGCAGCCGGGCGCCCGCGACCTGCGCCGCGTCCGGGCCGGTCAGGTCACCGCCGGGCAGCACCCAGCCGGCGAGCGCCAGGCAGGGCGCGACCAGCAGGCCGAGCGCGGTGGCGGACAACCGGTCGCCGACCGCGCGGCTGGCGGTGCCCGCGCCGGCGAGCAGCAGCAGTCCCGCCACGGCGGAACAGGCGGCCCTGACCGAGCCGGAGCCGGCCGCTCCCGGCCAGAACACCAGCACGAGGGCCGCGGCCACGGTCGCCACCGTGGCGCCCACCAGCAGCCCGCGGGCCGCCTCGGGGTGCCAGGTGTGCAGCCTGCGGCCGGCGGTGTCGGCTATGCCGTCCACCAGGTCGTCGAGCCGGGCCTCGGGCAGTGCCTCGGTGTGCGGGCGCAGATAGAGCACGTCCCCGTCGGCGAGCCCGGCCCGCGCGAGGGTCGTCTCCTCGTCGAGCGGGGCGTCGCCCAGCCGCTGGAGCACCCAGCCCGCGTGGTCGAGTCCGGCCTCCTCGGCCTCCTCGCCGACATAGCGCAGCAGCGTGGGCAGCAGATCGGCGACCGGCACGTCGGCGGGCACGGCCAGATCGACGGAGACGCTCGGCGCACGTACGGTCAGGCGGCACAGTTCGGCCACCGCACTGTCGGTCATCAGCTGAACTCTCGTCTTCCGTGGGGGTTTTGGCAGGAGGACTTCCCCGTGAGCGGGGCAGTGCGAAGAGTACGGAAGGTCCGCACGGGCCAGAACAGGGGGGTCGGACAGGGGAATTACGCCCGCGAGCCCGGCAACCACCTCTCCCGCGTGGACAGGTCGCGTTACGTGAATGCAGACTACTGCCTACGCTCGCCGGAACGTGCTGGGGACCGGGCTCCTTGTCCGGTATGCAGTTGAATGGTGGGAGAGTTGACCGTTCCCTGCTTTCCGCTCACAACATTCATCCGGCGTTCACCGCGTACCCGGGTCCCCGGAAAATGAGCGCGGTGCGGTCTTTCCGGCTACCGGGTGTCCCGGTATTCGGCGCGGGCCGGAAAGCCAGTGAAACCGGAGGTTCTGTTCCTTGAGTGTGGTGCTGTTTCGCCGGCCGGCCCGCAGGCGCGGTCCCGAGATGCCCGAAGGGCAATTGACCCTCCAGGAGCCGCCGGTCCTCGCCGAGACGGTGCCCGACACCTCGGCGATATGGACCTATCTGCCGATGGCGCTGATGTCGGTGTCGATGATGCTGATGTTCCTGCGCCCGGGCGGTGGCAACGGCGTCTTCATCTACCTGGCGATGGGTGTGATGGCGCTGTCCGCCGGTGCGATGCTGCTGGGCCAGCTGATGCGCCGCTCCAGCGAGCGCAAGCAGCGCCTGAAGGGCGAGCGCCGCGACTACCTCCGCTATCTGGCGCAGACCCGCAAGCGGGTCAGGTCCACCATCGTGGAGCAGCAGCGGGCGCTCGCCTGGCGGCACCCGGAGCCCTCGTCCCTGCGTTCGCTGGCCCGCACCTCACGGCTGTGGGAACGCCGCCCGGCCGACGAGGACTTCGGCGAGGTCAGGCTCGCGGTCGGCGAACAGCAGCTCGCCCTCACCCTCAACCCGGTGTCCACCCGCCCCGTGGAGGACCTCGAACCACTCTGCGCACACGCCCTGCGGCGCTTCATCCGCGCCTACTCCACGATTCCCGAGCAGCCCCTCGGCCTCTACCTCCGGTCCTCGGCCCGGGTTCTGGTGCGGCCCGGGGAGGCCCTGGACGAGGAGGCCGCCACGTCGTCCGGGCCCCCTGAGGGCGCCGACGACGAAGCCGTACGCGCGCTGCTGCGTGCCGCTCTCGGTCAGCTCGCCGTGTTCCACGCGCCGGAGGAGCTGTGGATCGCCCTCTGCGTCAGCGACGAGCGGCGGGGCGACTGGGAGTGGGTCAAGTGGCTGCCGCACGCCCTGCATCCGCACGAGGAGGACGGTGCAGGTCAGGTCCGCCGGATCACGGCCGATCTCACCGAGCTGGACGACCTGCTCGGCGCCGAGTTCGCCGAGCGCCCCGGCTTCGACCCGGATGCCCGCCCGGGCCGTGACGAGCCGTACACGGTGGTCGTCCTGGACGGCATCACCGTCCCCGAGGGTCACCGCTGGGAGGGCCACGGCTATCGCAACGCCGTGGTGCTGGACGTCTCCGGCGCGCTGCGCTGGCGGCCCGGCCGCAACACGCTGCGGCTGACCGTCGGGCCGGACCAGGTCAACCTGGTGCGCACCGACCGCAGCCGCAAGGAGCGCTCGGTGCCGCTCGGCCGGCCGGACCGGCTCGGCCCGCTCGGCGCGGAGTCGCTGGCGCGGCTGCTCGCCTCCCGCCGGATCAGCCTGGGCTCCGACATCGCGCAGCCGCTGGACAGCGACGTCGAGCTGACCACCCTGCTCGGCATCCCCGATCTGCACCGGCACGACACCAAGGCCCTGTTCGCACGGCACACCGGCTCCGCACGGCTGCGGGTGCCGATCGCGGTCGGCGTGGACGGCCGCCCGGTGGAACTGGACATCAAGGAGTCCGCGCAGGGCGGCATGGGCCCGCACGGCATGCTCATCGGCGCCACCGGCTCCGGCAAGAGCGAGCTCCTGCGCACCCTCGTCCTGGGCCTCGCCCTGACGAACTCCTCGGAGACGCTGAACTTCGTCCTGGTCGACTTCAAGGGCGGCGCCACCTTCCTCGGCCTGGAGGAGCTGCCGCACACCTCCGCCGTCATCACCAACCTCGCCGACGAAGTCGCCCTGGTGGAGCGCATGCAGGACGCCCTGCACGGCGAACTCATCCGCCGCCAGGAGCTGTTGCGCGCGGCCGGCAACTACACCTCCGCCCTGGAGTACGAGCGCGCCCGAGCCGGCGGCGCCGACCTCACTCCGCTGCCCAGCCTGTTCGTGGTGGTCGACGAGTTCAGCGAACTCCTCTCCGCGCACCGCGAGTTCATGGATCTGTTCGTGATGATCGGCCGCCTCGGCCGCTCGCTCGGCGTGCATCTGCTGCTGGCCTCGCAGCGCCTGGACGAGGGCCGTATGCACCAGCTGGAGAGCCACCTGTCGTACCGGGTCGGACTGCGTACGTTCTCCGCCATGGAGAGCCGGGGTGTGCTGGGCGTACCGGACGCCTACGAGCTGCCCGCCCAGCCCGGCAGCGGCTATCTCAAGTCCGGTGTGGAGGCCCTGACGCGCTTCCGTGCCGCCTACTCCTCCGGCACCTACCGGCGGCGCACCGGCGCGGTCGTGCAGGCCCGGGTGGCCAGCCAGGTGGTGCCGTGGACCAGCGGCTGGGTGGTGCCGCGCACCCTCGACCCCACGCCCGTCCCGGAGCCGGAGACCGAGGAGAGCGGCGACGAGGAGACCTTGCTCGACGTGGCTCTGGACCGGCTGCGTGACTCGGGTCCCGCCGCCCACCAGGTGTGGCTGCCGCCGCTGGACGAGCCGTCCCCGCTGGACGCGCTGCTGCCCGGCATCGCCGCCGACCCCGAGCGTGGCCTCACCGCCGCCGGCTGGTCCGGCACGGGCAGGCTGCGGGTCCCGGTCGGCCTGGTCGACAAGCCCTTCGAGCAGCGCCGCGACCCGCTGGTCGTGGACCTGTCCGGAGCCGGCGGTCATGTCGCCATCGCGGGCGGCTCGCAGAGTGGCAAGTCCACCCTCGCCCGCACCCTGATCGCCGCGCTCGCCCTGACCCACACGCCGGCCGAGATCCAGTTCTACTGCCTCGACTTCGGTGGCGGCGGCCTCTCCCAGTTCGCCGCGCTCCCCCACGTCGGCGGTGTCGCGGCGCGGCTCAACCCGGAGCGGGTGCACCGGGCCGTCGCCGAGGTGATGACGCTGCTCGCCCGCCGTGAGCAGTTCTTCGTCGACCACACCATCGACTCCATGCAGTCCTACCGCCGTCGCCGCGCCGCCGGGGAGTTCCCCGACGAGCCGTTCGGCGACGTGTTCATGGTGGTCGACGGCTGGTCCACGGTCCGTCAGGACTACGACGACCTGGTCCCGAAGTTCAACGAACTCGCCGCCCGCGGCCTGAACTACGGCATCCATCTGCTCATCACCACCACCCGCTGGGTGGAGCTGTCCGCACAGGTCCGCGATCAGGCGGCGACGCGTCTGGAGCTGCGGATGGGTGATCCGATGGACTCGGAGATCGACACCCGCAAGGCCCGCTCGGTGCCGCGCAGCGGTGGCCGCGGCATCACCGCCGACAGCAAGATGCACTTCCTCGCCGGCCTGCCCCGCCTGGACGGCAGCGGCTCCCTGGAAGACCTCGGCGAAGGGGTCGCCCACCTGGTCGGCAAGGTGGCCAAGCACTGGCCGGGCCCGGTCGCCCCGCAGGTCCGGATGCTGCCGCACCGGCTGCCGCTCGCCGAACTCCCCGCGCCCGAGCAGACCGAGGGCGGCGGCATGCGCCTTCCGCTCGGCATCGACCAGGACGCCCTGGAGCCGGTGTGGCACGACTTCAGCCGCACCCCGCACCTGATCGTGGTCGGCGACACGGAGAGCGGCAAGACCAACCTGCTGCGCCGGATCACCGCGGGCATCACCGCCCGGTACGCCCCGCACGAGGCGAAGATCATCGCGGTGGACTACCGGCGTACGCTGGTGGACGGCATCCCGGAGGAGTACCGCATCGGGCACGTCATCTCCCTGGACAACCTCAAGGAGACCATCGACGGCGCGGCCCGCGCGATGAAGACCCGGGTCCCCGGCGCGGAGATCGCCCCCGCCCGGATGCGCAAGTGCGACTGGTGGACCGGCCCGCGTCTGTTCATCCTCGTCGACGACTACGACATGGTCTCCAGCAACTCCTTCCAGAGCCCGTTCGAGCCGCTCTTCGAGCATCTGACGCTCGGCTTCGAGATGGGCCTGCACGTGATCGTCGCCCGTAGCGCCATGGGTGCGGGCCGGGGTCTGAGCGACTCCCTCATCCGCCGCATGGACGAGGCGAACAACCCCGCGATCCTGCTCTCCTGTCCGCCCACGGAGGGCCGCCTCTTCGGCAACGCGAAGCCCGTCAACCTGCCGCCGGGCCGGGCCCTGCACATCGCCCGCCGCAAGGCACGGCTGATGCAGACGGCTCTGGTGGAGCCGGCCGCCGGACAGGAAGGCTGAGACACGACGACGGCGGGGGTCACCTGGTGACCCCCGCCGTCGTCGTTCCCGTACGGACCGTCAGTCCTCCGTCGTTCCCCCGCCCCCGGCCCGCGCCGGGCGCCAGCCGCGGGCGCGTGCCCTGGGCAGGGTGAAAGCGGCCCACAGGACGGTGAGTACGGCGGTGGAGCCGAGGATGACGAAGAGCGTGGCCCGGTCGGTGGCGGCGTCGGCGTCGGAAGTGTCACGGACGGCGACGCGCTCCGCGGCGCGTTCGGTGCCGACCGACGCACCGGCGTCGCCGAGGACCGTGGTCACGGCGGCGTACGCGTCCAGTTGCGGAATGTCCGCGGGGTAGGCGGTGGCGGTCAGACGGTGGGTGACGGCGTCGGGCGAGTCGTCCGGGTGGGCCGCGAGGACCACCGCGGCGGCACCGGCGGCGTAGGCGGCGGCGACCGAGGCGCCTGCGCCGAGGTAGTGGCCGTCACCGCGCGGGCCCCCGGAGACCACGCCGGCCCCGGGGGCGGCCAGGTCGATGCCGGTGGTGGGCAGCGCCCGGTCCGGGCGGAGGCCGCCGGGGAGCATGTCGGCGACCGAGAGGACTCCGGGTTCCCCGGCCGGCCAGTAGACACGGGAGGGGATCTCGTCGGTGCCGCCCCGCGTCGGCGGGTCGGGGGTGGCCGCGGCGACCACGATCGCACCCGCGCGGCGGGCGTCGGCGACCGCGCGGGTCAGTTCCGTGTTCCGGCGTGGCAGGGCGACCGTGACCGCGATGACGTCGGCCCCGGCTTCGGTGGCCTCGCGTACCGCCGCCGCGACGAGCGCCGGGCTCGCTTCACCGCGTGTGTCCGTGCCGCGCAGGGCGAGGATCCGCGCGCCTGGGGCGACTCCGGTCAGGCGGGCACCGCTGCCGGCGATCAGCCCGGCCAGGAAGGTGCCGTGCCCGACGCAGTCGTCGGCTGCCGAGCCGTCGGCGGTGACGCGGCCGTCGAGGCCGTCGGCGTCGGGGGCGACGCCGGTGTCGATCAGGGCGACCGTCACACCCGCGCCGATGCCGTGACCGTGCGTCCGGTCCAGGTCGAGGCGCTGGCGTGACCAGTCCTGTTTCTTCGCCTTCTCACGGGAGGCAGCGGTGCACTCGGCGTCCGCGTCGAGCGCGGAGGGCATCGCCGGAAGTTCCTGGCCCTTCTTGCCGTCGGCCGCCGGCACCCCCGAGTGAGGTGCCGTGTGGGCCGTGACGGCCGTGGGCAGCAGCAGTGCTGCGGCGAGGCCGGCGCCGGACAGCAGCCGGGCGGCCCCGCGGGCGGGAGGCTTCACAGGCCGGCCGCCTTCGGGGCCGCTGCCACGTCCTCGGGAACGAGGATGCGCAGGTCGTCCAGGGTGGGCGCGGCCAGCGAACTGAGCCGCCCCGCCTGGCGGGTGACCATCGATTCGAGCACCTGCCGGGCGAGCCGGGCGTTGCCGAACGAGCGGTCCCGGGGCAGCGCCTCGAAGTACGACTTGAGCACCGGGCCGGTGCCGGGTCCGCACTCGTAGCCCATGCTCGCGGCCTGTGCGCGCACGATGGTGACCAGTTCCTCGGAGGAGTAGTCGGCGAAGGTGATCCGGCGTGGGAAGCGGGAGGACAGGCCCGGGTTGGAGGCGAGGAAGCGCTCCATCTCGCCGGTGTAGCCGGCGACGATGACGACCACCTCGTCGCGGTGGTCCTCCATCAGCTTCAGCAGGGTGTCCACCGCCTCCTGGCCGAAGTCGGCGCCGCCGCCCTGCGGGGTGAGGGTGTACGCCTCGTCGATGAACAGCACACCGCCGCGGGCCCGTTCGAAGACCTCGCGGGTGAGCTGGGCGGTGTGGCCGATGTAGCGGCCGACCAGGTCGGCGCGGGCCGCCTCCACCAGCTGGCCGCGTTGCAGGATGCCGAGCTGGGTCAGGATCTCGCCGTAGAGGCGGGCGACCGTGGTCTTGCCGGTGCCGGGCGGTCCGGTGAAGACCAGGTGGTGGCTGAGGGAGGGCACCGGCAGGCCGGCGGCCGCGCGGTGGCGGGCGGTGGTGATGAGGTTGACCAGGTCCGCGACATCGCGCTTGACCTCGGCCAGGCCGATCATGTCGCCGAGGCGGGTCAGCGGATCGTCCTGAGGCGCGCCGGACTCGGCGGCCTTCGCCGCGGCGGTGGCGGACACGTCCTCCGGCAGCAGCAGCCGTAGATCGTGCTCGCCGACCTGAGCCTGGGAGGCGAGGCGTACGGCCTGCCGGTCCACCATCTCCTCGAACACTCCGCGTGCGGCACGGCCGTTGCCGAATCCGGCGTCCCGGGGCATCGCCTCGAAGTGTGCCGCCAGCGCCTCCGCGGTGCCCTCGCCCAGTTCGTACTGGTGCTGGCCGCACATGTTCTCCATGATCGCGACCAGTTCGGGCACGGAGTAGTTCTCGAACTCGACGGTCCGGGAGAAGCGCGAGGCCAGACCGGGGTTGGAGCCGAGGAAGGACTCCATCTCGCGGGAGTAGCCGGCCGCAACCACGACCACGTCGTCGCGGTGGTCCTCCATCAGCTTCAGCAAGGTGTCCACCGCTTCGCGGCCGAAGTCGGCGCCGCCGTTGCCGCTGTCCGCGGTGAGCGTGTACGCCTCGTCAACGAACAGCACGCCGCCGAGGGCCCGTTGGAAGGTCTCGGTGGTCTTGATCGCCGTGCCGCCGACGACCTGTGCGACCAGGTCGGCACGGGAGACCTCCACGAGGTGGCCGCTGCGCAGGGAGCCCAGTTCGGCCAGGATCGCCCCGTAGAGGCGGGCGACGGTGGTCTTACCGGTGCCCGGCGGGCCGGCGAAGATCAGATGTCTGCTCATCGGCGGTGCGGACATGCCGAGTTGTTCGCGGCGCTGGGCGAGCTGGGTCAGGTTGACCAGGGTGCCGACCTGCTGCTTGACGTTCTCCAGGCCGATCAGCGCGTTGAGGGCCCCGAGCGGGCCGTCCACGCGGTCCGGCGGGGGTGCGTCCGCGGCGCCGGAGCCCGCCGGGTCGGTGTTCTCGGCGCTGCCGCTGCCCCAGGCGTCCCGCTTGCCGTTGCCGGTGCTCTTCAGGCCGTCCACGGCGAGCCGTTCGCCGGGTGTGGTCTGTACGAGGCCGCCGCCCTCGTTCTCCCGGGCGAAACAGTTCACGAGCGAGACCGGGGCCGTGGACTCCACCCGGAAGCCGTCCTGGGCACCGCCGGAGACCTCGCAGCCGCTGAGCGAGGCGAGCGCGCCCTCGCGGAGCAGGAATCCGTGGCCCTGTGCGGCGTGCACGGTGGTCCGGTTGGCGGTCAGCTCGCCGCCCGCCGCGACGACGACGCCTTCCTCGCCGGATATCTCGACACGGAAGTCCCGGACGGTGACATTGCCGCCGTCCTCCACGACGAGGCCGCTGGTGGCGGTGTCCGAGACGCCGCCACCTGCCAGGTAGAGGGTGCTGCCGGAGCCCACGCGCACGCCCGCGCCCTTCGGCCGGACGATCTCGCAGTCCTCGGCCCGGCCGCGGGCGTCCTTGCCCGCCGTGATGCCGTCGCCGGAGGGCTCCACGAGCCGGGCCCGGCGCAGCAATGGGTTGGCGCCGCCGCGGACCGAGACCGCGGGCGACCCGCCGATGACCTCGAGGCGGTCCAGCTCGGGCGCCGAGTCCTCCTCCAACAGCAGCCCCGCCTGCTCGCAGTCACGGACCGTCAGACCTGTGAGCGCCGGGGAGGCGGCCCCCGCGACCCGGAGCGCCGCGCCCTGCGCGCCGTCCACCCAGCAGTCCTCGAAGGTGCCGCGCGCCCGGTCGGTGACCAGGATGCCGTGACCCCGGGTGCGCGAGACTCGGCAGCGGCGCAGCACCGGGTCGGTGCCCCCGGCCAGCGCGATCCCGTTGCCGGAGGCGCCGGTGACGCGGACGTCCTCCAGCGTCGTACGGCCCGCGCTGCTCAGGTGCACTCCGGTGCTGGTGTCGTGCACGACGGTGCGCACCACCGTGAGGGAGCAGTTCTGCTCCAGGGCGATGGAGGGCTTGTCGGTGGAGGAGATGTCGCAGTCCTCGACGCTGCCCGTCGAGTCGCCGTTGGCGAGCAGGCCGTTGCCGCGGGCGGCACGCACCGTGCAGCCACGAAGCCGCGCCTCGCCCTGCTCTGCGAGGACGAGTCCACTGGTGCCGAGGTGCTCGAAGGTGCAGGACTCCACGGTGGTGGGCGTGGTCGAGGTGACGACGATGCCGGCGCCCTGGGGGTTGCTCACCCGGCAGTCCCGCAGCGCGAGGGAGCCGGTGCCCCCGGCCAGTACCGCGGTCCAGGCGGCGCCGACGATCTCGCAGCCGTCGAGCGCGGCCTGCCCGCGCCGTACGTCCACGGCGGGCAGCTCGGCGTCACCGCCGCGCAGGGAAAGCTCGGAGAGCATCACGGCGTCGGCGCGCAGGGCGAGGACACTGCCCGAACGTGGCCGGATCTCGACAGTGCCCCGGCCCTCGGCGGCGGTGAGGGTCACCCTGGTGTGGATCACCAGGTTCTCCGCGTACGTCCCGGGCCGGACGCTGATCAGCGCCCCGGTACGGGCAGCCGCGAGTGCCTCACCGATCGTCCGGTAGCGGTCCCGGTCCCCGGGACCGACCGTCAGTACCTGGCGCGACACGCACCAACCTCCTTGCTGGGGCAACGTCTTCAGCTGGCGCCCCCGGTCTCGGGGACGGGTGTCGGCGAACCGACGGTGCCATCATGCCCCGCTGCCGGGGCGGGCAGATGCCGGGAGCAACGCTCTCGGCCGGAAGGCGTCCGGAGCGCGCTCAGACGCTCCACTTCTGGTTGTCGGTGCCGGCACAGGTCCACAGTTGCAGCCAGGCGCCGTTGCCCGTGTTGTTGTCCTTGATGTCGACGCACTTGCCGACGACGGTGTTGACCAGGTCGTGGCGCTCGTTCAGGACGAACTTCTGGGCGGCGTTGCCACTGCACCGGGCGATCTGGATCGGAGTGCCGTCGTTGTAGTTCGCGTTGGCCACGTCCAGGCACAGGCCCTGGATGCGCATGGTGCCGTCGGAGGCGAACTGCCACTTCTGCGCCACGCCGTTGTTGCAGTCCCACACGAACAGCTTCTTGCCGTCGCCGAAGTCGGCGTTCGGTACGTCGAGGCAGCGGCCGGAGAGATGGCTGCGCACGGAGACCGGGGCGCTGAACGTCACGCCCGAACCGGGGTTCGCGGGCTGGTCGGCGGCGCCACCCCCGGACGTCTTCCCGCCACCCGACTTCGCGGGCTCGTCCTGCTTGCCCGTGTCGCCCTCGGGCTGGTCCTTCCCGCCGCCGTCCTGCTTCGGCGTCTCCTTGCCCGAGCCCTGCGCCGCGCCCCCGCCCGGAGCCTGCTTCACCGGCTTGTCGGGCTTGCCGGAACTCTTCTCGTCGTCCGGAGAGGCGGTGTCGGGCTTGGTCACCACGAAGTCGCCCGGCGCCTCCTGCGCGCCACCACCGAGTACGGTGCCTCCCGCCGGCGCCGCCTTGGCGTCCTTGTCGTCGCCTCCGGTGAGCACGAGGAACGGCACCGACACGAGCAGTGCCCCGGCGACCGCGGCCCCGGCCAGCACCGCCTTGCCCGGCCGGCCCACGTGAGCGGCCTGCTGCTGCGGCCGGTCGATGGCGGTCGCGGTCATGGTCCGCACGAGCGCGGGCAGCCGGCTCTTGGCCTCCGCGGCGGCGCCGGGGTCGGACTCCGAGTCGGAGTCGGGGTCGGAGGCGGGGTTCGGCTCGGTCTCGGACCGGCTGCCGGTGGCGGCTCGTGACTCGGACCGGCCGCTGCCGGCGACTTGGGACTCGGCCGGGCTGCTGCCGACGGTTTCGGCTTCGGGCTCTGGCCCTGGCTCGGTGGTACGGCCTTCCGGGGCAGCCTCAGGTGCGGCGGCCGATGCCTGGGCCTCTGCGTCGGGCTTCGCTTGAGCGGCCCGGGAACTCGCCTCGCCGGCCTGCGCCTGCGTGGACTGAACTTCGGATTGGGCATGGGCGACGGTGGCGGTCGAGGCCGCCTCCTCACCGGCGGAACCGGACTCCGTCTGCCCGGAGGTGGGGGTGGGCTGGGCCGGACGCGTCACGGGGTCCTCCCTGTGGTGTGGGGCCAGGGTTCAGAAGAGCTGTGGGTCCCGACCTCGGAAGGCGCCGCGGGCGCCTGCTCGGCTTCCGGTTCGGGCGAGGCGTCGAGGAGCCTGTCCGCCGCGACGAGCAGGGGGGCCGCGGCACCGGCGTTGACCATCAGCTGCGCGCCGGAACCGCGCAGCGACCGGGCCAACTCCTGTGCCGGGACGGTGTCATGGCGAAGTGCCGAGGACATGAACTCGTGTGCCGTCGAGGTGAACGAAAGGATCACCGGCGCCCCGTCCAGACCGGCTGCCGTCAGCGGCCCGCCGTCCGGTCCGCGCACCACGGTGATCTCCGCCTCCGCGAGCACCGCGATCGCCTCGTCCACCGAGCCGTAGCCGGTGGCGGCCCGCTGCGCCGCCGCGTCCACCGGGTCGGTGGGCTCCGGCCAGCCGAGCACCCGGGCCGAAGGGCGGTAGGCCGGGTTGGGACGGTAGTCCCCGACCTCCCCGCTCTCGTCGGACTGCCACTCCCCCAACACCGCCCATTCCGGCGGCGTACGGTCCTGGGTCCACTCCGGGTCCACCATCCCGATCCAGTGGCCCGGCGCCCGGCGGGCGGCGTCCCGTACGGCCTCGGGTATCTCGGGGTTGTCGGTGACCTCGGCGTCGTCGGCGCCGGGTGACTCCACGGTGGCCGGCCCGGAGCTGTCGGGCATGTCGGGCCCGCCCTCTAGCCGTTGTCCGGGCCGCATCTCCACCTGAACTCTTCGGTCAGTACGAACACTTGGGTGCCGGCGGCTTGCGCACACGCCGACGATGATCAGATCGGGAGCCCCAGGATGCCACACGGGCACCGCCCGTTGCGGAGCAGGCAGGGTCCGAATCGCGCGCCTGCGTGCCCGTTTGCTGCCCGGGTCGGGAACTTTCCGGGAGCAGCGAGGCGTGAGTGGACAAAGCGACGGGAGAGTTGGGGGACGCGGTCGGCCGATCGTCCTTGGTACGGGCTAAGTTGACCCGTACGGGAAGACCTCGTAGTTCGAGAAGGCGTCGGATCGGCCTGCGGCCGCCACCGCGGCGGGTCGGTGCACCTCGACGACCGTGACCGGGCCGAACCGGTCCGTCCCGACGCGGCGCTCGACCAACGCCCGCCGGGCTTCCCGGTGTTCGTCCAGCCGACCACTGCACGGGCCCCGGCCACAATCGACAGCTCCGCCACCGAGGAGGAGTAGCGCATGTCCCCCCAGCACCCCACCCCCGACGCGAACGCGGAGGCGGCCGCCACCCGCGCAGGGGAGACCGGATTACCGCCCACGCCTGCCGCACCGGACGAGCCGACCCCGAGTCAGGCCCCGGCCCCGGCTGCGGCCCCTGCTCCGGAGGCGGAGTCCGGGAACACCGGGGCATCCGGGAACACCGCGGCGGAGACCGGCGCCGCCGGGGCTGAGTCCGGCACCACCGGGTCCGGGGAACCGCCTGCCGCCGCAGCGGAGGAGACCACCGCGACCGCCCCCGCCTCCGACACCGGGGAGCCCCCCGCCACCGGGTCCGAGGAAGCCGCTGCCTCAGCAGCAGCCGGGACCACCGAAGCCCCCGAGGAGCGCGTCGCCGTAGCGGCCGCCGTGGCGACTCCGCCGCCGGGCACCAGGACCAACACCGGTGTCGGCAGCGGACGCCCGCGCAAGCCGATCCTCGCCGGCGCGGCGATAGCCGGCGCCGCGCTCATCGCCATACCCCTGCTGCTCACCGGCAGCGCGAAGGACGACGGCCCCCCGGACTCCGCGAAGGGGTTGGCCGCGGAGGGCTCCGACACGGTCCTGAACCCGACGTCCGCCCCCGCCGCCCTCGACGACTACGTGGCCGAGAAGCCCAGTCCGTCCCCGAAGAAGGCGAAGGCGACGAAGAGCGCGCCGGCGAAGGTCACCGCACCTCAGCCCGTCGTACCCGCGCCGGAGTCCAGCCCGAGCAGCAAGCCGAAGACGAAGCCGAAGGCAAAGCCCAAGCCGAAGCCCAAGGCGACCCCGCAGCCGAACTGGAGCACCGAGACCGTCTTCGCGACCAGCGTCCTGGAGGTCAACCAGGCCTGGACGACGAACCGCATCCGGATGGTCATGCAGACCGACGGCAACCTCGTCGTCTACAACGAGCACGGCAACCCCATCTGGGCGTCCATGACCTTCGGCTCGAACCACCGGGCGATCTTCCAGCCGGACGGCAACCTCGTCATCCACAACGGCGAGGACCGCCCCATCTGGGCCTCCCAGACCTGGGGCCACGAAGGAGCCCAACTCGTCCTGCGGGCCGACGCGAAGGTGGTCATCGTCCAGAACGGCGCAGTGCTCTGGTCGACCTGACACCCTGCGGCGGGGATGCCTCACCGGGTACACCCCCGCCGCACGCGATCCGGATGGAGTCAAGGTGAAGGTAGTTCTCTTCGGGGCATCGGGCATGGTCGGTCAAGGTGTTCTGCGCGCATGCCTGGAAGACCCGGAGATCACCGAGGTCGTCGCCGTCGGACGTCGGCCACTCGGCAGGAGCGCGCCGAAGCTTCGCGAGGTGCGGCACGCCGACTTCTCCGATCTCACCCCGATCGCAGGAGAACTCTCAGGGGCGGACGCCTGTTTCTACTGCCTCGGAGTCTCGTCCGTGGGACTCAGCCATGAGGCGTACGAGAAGATCACGTACGACTACACCTTGGAGGCCGCCCGGGTGGTGGCCGCCGACAATCCGCACGTGACCTTCGTGTATGTCTCGGGGGAAGGTACCGACAGCACGGAGCAGGGGCGCGTCTTCTGGGCCCGGGTGAAGGGCCGGACGGAGAATGCGCTGATGGCCATGGACATGCGCACCTACGCCTTCCGTCCCGGGTGGATCCAGCCCGTCCATGGGGAGACCTCCGCAACGCGGTGGTACCGGCTGGCGTACCGGTTCACGTCCTGGCTGTATCCGCTCCTGCGCCGAGTGACGCCCCGCTACGTGACCAGCACCGAGCACCTCGGGCGGGCGATGATCGCCGTCACACGGCTCGACGGTTCCGGACCGCAGGTACTGCGAACGGACCAGATCACCCGACTCGGCGGTTAGACCCTGCCGCCCACGCGCAGCGGGGCGCCACGGTCTCGTCACGCGACGGCGGTGCCCTCCAGCTCGACCAGCTGGCCGGGGATCGCCAGTCGCGTCACCCCGAGCATCGTGGTGGCCGGCGCCACTGCGGCGGCGCCCAACCGCGCCGCCAGCACGCCGTAGTGCCGGAACAGCAGATCGACGTCGGTCGTGTAGACGTTGAGGCGGACGAGGTCGGCGAGGGACATGCCGGCCTCGTCGAGCACGGCCTCCAGGTTGTCGATGCTGAGCGTCAGCTGCGCGGCGATGTCTCCCTCATGCTGCGGCTTCCCGTCGGGGCTCATCGCTGTCTGCCCCGAGATGTACAGGGTCCGGGTGTGCCCGGAGACCAGCTCACCTTGGTTGAATCCCAGGTCCACCGACCACGTCACCGGGTTGACCGCTGTTCGTTCCACTGCCACGTCCGCTCCATTCGCTTCATCGGGAGTGCGCGCGTCTCTCGGCCCGGTAGCCACGGGCTTTGACGTCGCGTCGACGAGCCTCGCAACAAATCACGACACCCTTGGTCACGTATTCCTCTAGGGTTTTCGCATGCGCGCCGACCGACTCGTCTCACTGGTGCTGCTGTTGCGCCAACGCGGTCGGTTGACGGCGAACACGCTGGCCCGCGAGCTGGAGGTGTCCACTCGCACGGTGCTGCGTGACATCGAGGTGCTGTCCGCGGCCGGAGTTCCCGTCTATGCCGAACGCGGCAGGCACGGCGGCTTCGCGCTGCTGCCCGGTTTCCGCACCGAGCTGACCGGGCTGAACCACGACGAGACCCTCGCCCTGCTGACCGCCCGATCGGGCCGCGGCGAGCAGGTGTTCGGCCTCCGACCGGCGCTCGCTTCGGCGATCCGGAAGGTGGTCGACGCGCTGCCCGAAGGCCACCTGGCGTCGGCGAGCGACGCGGCCCGGCGTTTCCTCGTCGACCCGGAGAGCGACCTTCTCTCGCGCCGGCTGGTCACCGAGGAGGTTGCCGACACCGCGATGGTCGAGGTCAGGCGCGCGGTCCTCGCCGGCCACAAGCTGCGCATCCACTACGCGGCCACGGATCAGGCACCGCAGTGGCGCACGGTGGACCCGATCGGCCTGGTCACCGTGAGGGAGCGGGGCTACCTGCTGGCGACGAGATCCGGCGAGGACCGTACCTACCGGCTGTCGCGGGTGTTGGCCGCGGAGGAACTCCCCGAGGCGGCACAGCGACCCGACCGGGTCGACCTGGACCGGATCTGGCGGGAACGCTCCGCACAGTTCCTCTCCGACGGCGACCACATCACCGTGCTGGTACGGCTGAGCCCGGAGCGACGGGAGGAACTGCTGGACACCACGCTGGCCGTGCGGGCGGAAGAGCCCGACGCGGACGGCCGGCTGCGGCTGGAGGTGACGTTCCAGGACTTGCGGCACGCCGAGTGGGCGCTGTGGCAGCTCGGCACGGACGCGGAAGCCCTGGCCCCGCAGTCGTTGCGCACCTCCCTGCGCGACCGCGCCGCCGCGATTGCCGCCCGCTACGAAGCAGCACCGTGACGGTGTGCCGGTCAGTCCGTCGCGAAGGAGGCGAACATGTCGATGAGCGGCTGGGGAGCCCGGTCGTTGAAGATCGTCTCCAGGCTCTCCGCCGACTGGCGGGCGGTCTCCTCGCTGCGGGGAAAGAGCGCCTTCTCGTAGACCGACAGTGCCGCCTCGGTGTCCCCGGGATGGGCGGCGAGTGCCTGGCCGAGTTCGGCGCCGTCGATCATGGCCAGGTTGGCGCCCTCACCGGCGAAGGGTGACATCAGGTGCGCCGCGTCGCCCAGCAGGGTGACACCGGGGGTGCGCTGCCACTCGTGCCCGGTGGGCAGTGCGTGGACGAGGCGGGGGACCGGCGGGCCGTCGCATTCGGCGATCAGCCGCCGCAGGCCGGGTGCCCAGTCGGCGAAGCGCTCGGACAGGGTGGCCCTGACCGCGTCCGGGTCGGTGAAATCGAGGGTGGACAGCCAGTGTTCGTCGGCCCGTAGGGCGGTGTAGATGTGCAGGCTGCCGTCCGTCTCTCGGTGTGCGAGGAAGCCCTTGTCGTCGCCCAGGGCGAAGAACATTCCGCCGCCGATCAGCGCGGCACACTCCGGATGGCGCGTATCGGCGTCGAGCAGGTCCAGTTCGACGAAGGAGATGCCGCTGTACTCGGGGGTGGCGACGGAGAGCAACGGCCGGACGCGGGACCACGCGCCGTCCGCGCCGACGAGCAGGTCGGTGGTGAGGACGGTCCCGTCGGCGAGGGTCACCTCGTGCCGTCCGGCGCCCAGCGCTCGCGCACCGGTGACCTTGCTGTTCCAGCGGATCGTGTTCTCGGGCAGCGAGCGGAGCAGGATCTCCCGCAGATCCCCGCGGTCGATCTCCGGGCGGCCTCCCGTGCCGTCGTCGGCCTCTTCCAGCAGGACGCGCGCGTGCTTGTCGAGGACCCGCAACGCCTGCCCGCCGGGATGCACCTTGGCGCGGAACTGCTCATGGAGCCCCGCGACGCGCAGCGCCGCCTGCCCGGTCTCCTCGTGGAGGTCGAGCATGCCGCCCTGGGGCCGCGTGTACGCATTCGCCTCCAGGTCGAGGACGACGGCTTCGAGGCCGTTGACGTGCAGCACGCGGGCCAGCGTCAGGCCGCTGAGACCGGCCCCGACGACGAGGACGGGGTGGTGGGTGTCGGTGGTCATGGTCGGTCTACTTCCTGCTCGGTGCGGATCCGGTGTCCGGCGGCTCGCGAAGGCTGTCGTCGGCACGGGTGGTGTCCGCCGGTGTGGGGGTCGTCAGGGTGCCCTGGATGACCGACCGGAAGATCCAGGTCAGACGCTCCTGGGGCGTGCCGGACACGAGCGCGTCGCCCACCGCGGCGATCCGCGGATATGTCTTTGACGACGCTCCGCGCAGGGCCGTCGTGAGGGACCGGAACTCGTCCTCGGCGGCGCTGTTCCGGTCCCTGGCGGTCTGTTCGGCGGCGGTGGCGGTCGCCACCTGCAACAGGACGTCCACGCCCCAGGCCGCTTGCGCGTCGGGGACCTCGCCCTCGTGCAGGAGCGCGAGGATCGCCTCGACCAGCGCCAGATAGTTGGGGCCCGAGGGACGGGCGACCAGTGCGGAATGCGCGAGGCTCGGATGCTCGAACAGCACCTGGGTGTAGGAGCCGAGCACCGCGATGAGCCGGTCGGTCCACTCCCCCTCGCCGTCGACCGGCGTGCGGTCCACGACGCCGAGCAGGTCTTCCAGGATCGCGGCGTGCAGTTCCGCCGTGTTGGCCACGTACACGTACAGCGACGCCGGCCCGGTGTCGAGCTCCTGGGCCAGCCGCCGCATGGTGACGCGCTGGAGCCCCTCGGACTTCATCAGGCGTACGGCGGTGTCGACGATGCCCTCGTAGGTGAGGGCCGGCTTGGCGGGCCGCTCGCGGCGGCTGCGTGGGGCGGTGCTTCCTTCGGACACGTCCACAGCTTAACGAACATGTTCGTCACGAACAAGTTCGTCACAGATTGGCCTATACCAAAGCCTTGACAGGGCATTTCGAGCGCTCCTTAAATCATGAAGTGAAATAAGTCGTGTCATGCACATGAGAATGCAGCGGTGCCCTCCACGCGTTCCCCCTCCCCCACACATGCCGCCTCGTCGGCACAGGAGAAGACATGCCTGACATCCCACCTCAAGCCCACGCGCCCGTGAGGCGGCTGGCCGGGCGGATCCTGGCCGGGCTCGCGATGGTGCTGGGGCTCGCGGTCGCCCCGTCTCCCGTCGCGTCCGACGCCGTCGCCGCGCCGCAGGCCGCACCGTTCAAGGTCGTCGCCTTCTACAACGGAACCTGGGACGCCGCGCACATCGACTTCGTGAAGGAAGCCAATGAGTGGTTTCCGCGCACCGGCGCCCAGAACAACTTCACCTACACCGCGACGACCAACTGGGATCTGCTCGCGAACGGAGGCGTGAACGACTACCAGGTCGTCCTCTTCCTCGACGACGCGCCGCAGAGCGCGGCACAGCGGGCCGGATTCGAGCGGTACGTGCGGGCCGGCGGCGGCTGGATGGGCTTCCATGTCTCGGCGTTCACGACCGACGCCGGTTCCTGGCCCTGGTACTACAACAACTTCCTCGGCAGCGGGAACTTCCGTTCCAACACCTGGGGCCCGACGACCGCGGTGCTGCGCACCGAGGACCGTACCCACCCCTCCACCACCGGTCTTCCCACGACGTTCACCTCGGCGGTCAGCGAGTGGTACAGCTGGTCCAACGACCTGCGCAACAACCCGAACATCAAGATCCTGGCCTCGGTCGATCCGTCGAGCTTCCCCCTCGGCACCGACCCCAACCAGTCCTGGTACAGCGGCTACTACCCGATCATGTGGACCAACACCCAGTACAAGATGCTGTACGCGAACTTCGGCCACAACGCCATGAACTACGAGACCAACACCCGGCTGTCGTCCACGTTCGCCAGCGCCACCCAGAACCGGTTCCTCATCGACGGGCTGAAGTGGCTCGCCGGCGCGAGCGGCACCCCCACGCCCACCGACCCGATCTCGGACACGGCCTGGTACACCCTGACCGACGCGGCGAACGGCACCTGCGTCGACGCAAGGGCCGCGGCCACGGCCAACGGCACCCCGATCCAGCAGTACACCTGCAACCAGACCCTGGCCCAGCAGTTCCAGTTCCGCCCCACCGACAGCGGCTACTCACGCATCACGATCCGGGCCAATCCGCAGCAGGTCGTCGACGTCACCGGCGTCTCGACCGCCGACAACGCGCCGTTGCAGCTGTGGTCCTACGGCGGCGGCGGCAACCAGCAGTGGCGCCCCGAGCGGGAGGCATCGGGGAACTACCGCTTCGTCGCCCGGCACAGCGGCAAGTGCCTCAGTACGACGGGCAGTTCCGCGAACAGCGTGCAGCTGGTGCAGCGGCCCTGTGACAACTCGGCCGCACAGTCCTTCCGGCTGACCGCACAGCCCTAGTCGTGGGCCGGCGACGCTACCCGCCCTTGGCGTCGCCGGTGTCCCGTCCGTCCCGGCGCCTGGATTTCACGGCGTCCAGGGACAGGGCGAGGACGGCACGGTCGTCGTTGTCGGCCTGCGCCGACCAGCGTTCCGCGTCGGTGCGGACGAACGCCACGACCGTCTCCGGGTCGGGTGCGCGCTCCCCGGAGAACCGCTGCCCGAGCCGTTCGAGGACGGGGTAGAAGACGCCGTCCTCGTCACGCGCCTCGCTCACTCCGTCCGTGTGCAGGACGAGCACCTCCGACGGTCCGAGCAGGTGCACCGTCGTGTCGACCCCGTCCGGCGAGAGACCGCCCAGTCCGAGTGGCAGTCCGGGTGCCGTGGGCAGTCGTCGGGCGCCGTTCGGGCCGACCGCCACGGGTGCGGGGTGGCCGCGGTCGACGATGCGCACCTCGCCGCCCTCCGGCGGGAACTCCAGCACCAGGGCGGTGACGAACAGTTCGGGGTCACCGTCGTCGCCCGCCGGGCTGTTGCGGGCGATGCTGAGCTCCAGCCTGGCGGCCAGTGCGCTCAGGCTCTGCCATTCATGGGCCGAGACCCGGAAGCTGCCCAGCACCGCGGCGACGGTCTGTACCGCGCCGAGCCCCTTGCCGCGGACGTCGCCGATGATCACCCGCACCCCGAAGGGCGTCTCGCACACGTCGTACAGATCCCCGCCGACGAGGGTGCCGCCCTCGCCGGCCTCGTAGAACCCGGCGGCACGCACCGGGCCGAGTCTTCGCGGCACCGGACGCAGCAGGGTTCGCTGCATGGCCTCCGCCACCGAGTTGGCGCGGATGAGGTGTTGCCGGGTCCGTTCCCGCTGCGCGGCGAGCGCGACGCCGGCGATGCCGATGAGGGCGGTGGCGGCGTACAGGGCGACGTGGTGCTGTTCGTCGAAGTGGCCGGGGCGGCGGGCGGCCATCCACATCTGCAGCCCCAGGCACACGACCGCCGACATCGCGGTGCCCAGCGGGCCGCGCGTCGCGGCGGCCAGGGCCGGGACCGCGACGAGCAGGAAGCTCACCGGTTCACGGCCCCTGACGATGAACTCGGCGGCCAGGTCGACGAGCACCGCGACGAGCGGCAGCCACCAGACCCAACCGCGCACGGTGGGGCCCCGCAGTTCGCGGCGCAGGGGTCGGCCGGGCACGGCGGCGCCCCTAGTTCCCGGGCCCGTCGGGACCGGAGCCGGGCCCTGGGCTCGCGGTGCCGGCGGCCGTCGTACCGCGTGAGGGCCGTCGGATCGCCTCGGGCAGTCCGGCCTCGATGCGGGTGAGCTGGGCGGTGAGGCTGCGCAGCCACATGTCGAGGTCGACCAGGACCGGCAACGGCGGCCCGGTCGGCCGTACGGATGGAGTCGCCTCGTCGACCGTCTTCGGCCGTCTGCCGCTGCACAGGTCGGCGAGCCGGTCGGTCGTCAGGGCGAGCGTGTCGGCGCCGGCCCTGGCCCGCTCGCCGGCCTCGGGCGGCAGGGCGTTGGTGGGCAGGTCGAAGCGGGGCAGCCACTGGGCGCCGAGCAGGACGTGGTGGGCGGTGAGCAGTACGGCGTGCCAGTCGGCGCGTACGTGTGCGTCGCTGCCGGGTTCGCTGCGGAACTGGGCGTAGGCGGACTCGGCCAGGCGCAGCCGGTGCAGCGTGGGGAGCGAGGCCGGGGCCGGGACGGAGCCCGGTGGCACCGCGGCGAGCATGCCGACGGTGCCCTTGATCAGCGGTCCGCACTCGTACAGCAGGCCCGCCATGGTTCTGCGCACCTCGGCGCGGGCGCCGGCCGGCCAGGCGAGCATTCCGCACAGCAGACCGATGGCGCTGCCGGTGACCACGTCCACGATCCGGGCCTCGGCCAGTCGCCAGGAGGCCGGGGCGATCTGGGCGAACGCGGTGGCCACGACCAGTGTGAACAGGCCCTGCGCCCAGGCGATGCCGAGCAGCGGCCCGAGCGCGAAGGCGATCAGCATGGCGGGGGCCAGGATGGCCGCGTACGCCTCGGTGTGCCGGGCCAGGCCGGTGAGCAGGGCGCCCGCGACGACGGCGCCCACGAGGTTGCCGGTGACGGCCTGGCGGATGGCCGTCCAGGCCTCCCCCACCGTGGTCCGGCTCAGAGTCAGCACCGCGAGCAGCACCCAGAAGCCGTGCGTCAGATCGAGCGAGCCCGCCACCAGGCGCGCGGCGGCCAGCGCCACCGCGATCCGCAGGGCGTTGTGGAACTGCACCGAGCGCAGCGAGATGTTGCCGGTGATCCGGCGCAGCCACAGCTGGGCGGCGGCCGCGTGCGTGTACCAGAACAGCTCCGTGGGTTCGATGGGCGGAGTGCGACGTCCGTCGAGGCCGACCCGCACGGAGATCTCCAGGGCGCGCACCGACTCGGCGACCGCCAGCAGCGCGGCCTGTCTGCGCAGCACGTCCGCCGGCGGTACCTCGTCGGCGGGTCCCGCCGCCTGCCGGGCGCGGATCCGCTGGAAGGCGTCGATGGCCTCGTCCATCCGCTGCGGTCCCGGGGCGGCCCGGCCCGTGCGCAGGGCGGCGGCTGTGTCGTCGAGGAGGGACACCACGCGCGGCAGCAGCGTTCGCAGCGCCGTGTCCCGGCCGCCTCGTCCGCTCTCCCGGACGCTGTCGTTCCGCGCTCCGCTCCGTACGAGTTCGCGCAGCTCGCCCATCTCGGTGAGATGGGCGAGCTGTTCGAGGAGCCGGCGGGCGGCGGACCCCGCCTGGGCCAGGCCGCGGGCCGCGCGGTCCGGGCCGGCGGGGCGCTGCGCGGGCGAGGTGTTGGACAGCCGCAGCCGAGCGCCGGCCTCCCGCAGTTCCTCCGGTGAGAGGGCGTTGTCCCCGGTGATGGTGTCGCGCGCCGTCGCGAGCGCCCGCGCGAGAGCCGCCCGGTACGTCGGCTCCGGTGGGGGAGGCAGCACGAACAGCTCGCACAGTACGAGCGCAACCACGCCGAAGGTGAGCCCTGCCAGTCGCAGCCCCAGCGTGTCGGGTGCGTACGGCGGGAAGCAGGCCAGGATGTAGAAGAGCTGGAGTCCGGGGGCCGCCCCGGCAGGGCGCGGGCCCGCGATCGCCGCGAAGGCGAGGAGGAAGCCCACGACGAGCATGCCGAGCACCGCCGCCCAGGTGTGCACCGCGAGCACGGTCCCGAGAGTCACCAGCGCCAGTCCCACGGGCAGTGCCTTCAGCATCACCTCGGCCCGCTGCCGCCCGGATCCGGGGATCGGGGACAACAGGCCGAGGGAAATGGGCCCGAAGAGTGCGTACAGGGCGAGGACGGGTTCGTCGAGCCCGTACACGAAGATGTAGAAGCCCAGCGACGCGGCGAGGGTCACCCGCACCGACCGGTGCAGGATCCGGGTCCGCTCCACCCCGCCGATCACGGCAGCCGCCCGCCATCCGACGGCCGCGAGCCGGCACCGTGGGCCCGTGCGCCGGCCGAGCGAGGCGAGCCCGTCGGCGGGAGTACCCCGGTCTCGGCCGTGTCCGCGAGCCGATGACGTACCACCAGGACAACCGCCGAAGCCGCCAGGATCACCGCACCTCCGCAGCGCAGGATCGCGTCGTAAGCTGCGTCCGGCGACCGCTCCGGCAGCATCGCGGTGATCGCGGACGCGGCGGCCGCCAGCGCGACGCCGCCGAGGGTGACCAGGAATGTGAGCAGTACGCCCGAGGCCTCGCCGGCCCGTTCGGGCGACACGACCTGCTGGGTGGCCACGCTGGCGAACGTCCAGCCCAGCCCCAGGCCGAGTCCGCACCAGGCGAACACGGGAACGTACAGCCACCAGGCCGTCACCAGGCTGAGCACGATCATGCCCGTGCCGGCGAGCGCCCCGGCCAGCGCCATCACCGACACCGGGCGCATGTGCCCCGAGAGCCTGGCGCCGAGCGGTCCGCTGAGCGCCACCAGCGCGGCGGGGGCCAGGAACACCACGCCCGCCTCCAGCGGTGACAGACCCCGCACCTGCTGGAGGTACAGCGTCGACACGAACACGGTGACCGCGTAGCCCATGTTGGTGACGGTGCCCGTGCCGGTCACCAGGACGTAGGGCGTGTTGCGGAACAGCCCGAGGTCGATGAGCGGATGCCGGGCGCGCAGCTCACGCCGTACGAACAGCGCGGCTGCCGCGGCGAAGAGGGCAAGCAGGGTGAGGGTGCGGGCGTGGTCCCAGCCCCAGGCGCTGCCGCGTTCGACGGCGAGTGTGAGCGCGGCGAGCGCGCATACGACGGTCGCGCAGCCGATCAGGTCGAGCTGGCGCGGTGCCGTCGGATCCCGGGAGTCGGGGACGTACGCGTACGCGACGCCCAGTGCCAGCACGCTCAGTGGTGCCAGCAGCCAGAAGATCCAGCGCCAGCCGGGGCCCTCGGTGAAGCCGCCACCGACGAATGGTCCCAGCGCCGTGCCCACGTTGGCGATGCCGAACACCGCTCCCAGCGCTCGGGCCCGGGTGGCGTCCGGGAAGGCGTTGGTGACGACGGCGACCGAAACCGGGAAGACGAAGCCCGCGCCGACGCCCTGCACGATCCGTGCCCCGACGAGCGCCCACAGCCCCGGGGCGAGCGCGCAGCCGACCGATCCGGCCGCGAACAGGACCGTGCCGGCGAGCAGGGCGCCCCTCCGTCCGAAGACGTCGCCGACCCGGCCGCCGACGATGAAGCAGCAGCCGATGGCGAGCATGTACGCGGAGAGGGTCCACTGGGCCGCCGAGGCGGTGACACCGAATTCGTCGGCGATGCCGGGGACGGCCAGGTTCAGCGCGAAGAAGTCGAGCTGGATACAGAACAGGGCGACCGCCACCGCGATGAACGCACCCCTGCGCGCGGCCGGCGAAGCCTCTGCGCCCATGAGCACGTTCCTCTCGGACCGACACCACCACGGCGACGAACCACGGCACGACGCGGCCGGCCGGACACGCCCTCCGCTCCCCGATTGTCGACCGCCCCCGCGACCCCCGCAGCCCGGCACTCCCCCACTCGGCGGCACGCCGCCGAGTCGGACATCGGCGGCCGACACTCCCGCCGCCCGGCGCCGGTACCGGCCTTCGGGCGAATTCCGGGCCGGGTCCGCGATCCGGCGGCCGTTGGGTGGTACGGGCTTGAGGATGGCCACGCCCCCCGATCCGCCCGTCTCGTCCGTCGGCCGCCCGAGCGGCGCGGATTCGCGCGTGCCGGAGTGGCTGCGGACGTCTGCCGCGTACGCATGGCGGATCATCGTCGTGGCGATCGTGGTGCGTGCCGTGTTCTCGGTGCTCGGGCAGTTCCATCGGGTCGCCGTCGCCGTGTTCCTCGGACTGGTCCTCACCGCCGTGCTGCGCCCCGTGGCCGGGCTCCTCGCCCGCAGGATGCCGCGTCCGCTCGCCGTGGCGAGTGCGGTCATCGGCGGTATCGCCGTCGTGTTCGGGGGGCTTGCCCTGGTGGGTGAGATCGTGGCAGGTCAGCGAAGAGGGCTCCAGCGGGAGTTCGTGGCAGGCATCGGCCGGATCGAACGGCAGCTGGAGGAACCGCCCTTCCGGCTCCCGGCGAACACGTTCGACGACCTCCAGTCCAGGATCGGCAAGCTCCTCTCCAGCCACCGCTCCACCATCATCAGCGAGGCCGTGAGCGGCGCGAGCAGGCTGCTGGAAGTGCTGACGGTCATCGCGCTGGCCCTGTTCTGCGCCGTCTTCTTCACGCACTCCGGCGACCGGCAGTGGCAGTGGATCTGCGATCAGCTGCCCAGGAAGGCGCGGCAGCACCTCATGGTCGCCGGCCGGGCCGCATGGCGGACGTTCACCGGGTACACGCACGGCATCCTGCTCGTCGCGGCGACCAACGCGTTCCTGGTCTGCATCGCCCTGCTCGTCCTCCGCGTCCCCCTCGCCGTTCCGCTGGCGCTGCTGGAATTCGTGGCCGCCTTCATCCCGTTGATCGGCTCACCCATCGCCCTGGCCGTCGCGGCCGTCGTCGCGCTGGCGACGAAGGGGCCGGTGACCGCTCTCATCGTCGTCGCGCTGATCGTGATCATCGGTCAGATCGAGGGCCACCTCCTGCACCCCATCGTCATGAGCTGGGCGGTGCGGCTGCATCCGGTCGTCGTGGCCCTCGCCGTCGTCGGCGGAGCAATCGCGGCCGGGTTCATCGGCGCCGTCGTGGCCGTGCCCTTCGTCGCCGTGCTCTGGTCCGTCCACCAGGCACTGCGCGGCCACGCCGACGACTCGGAGGCAGCGGGGGCGCGGCCGGCGGTCGGGCCCGGTCCCTAGACCGAGTCCTCGATGATCTCTAGGGCGTGTCCTGGCGAGCCGCCCGGTAGCGGAGGTAGACGACTCTCGAGTTGTAGCTGCGGGTCTCGACGAGTTCGAGATCCACCTGGCGCTCGTGCCGGGGGAAGTACGAAATGCCACCGCCGAGCAGCACCGGGTAGACCATGAGCTGGTACTCGTCGATCAGCCCCGCAGCCGCCACCTCGGCGGCGAGAGTCGGGCCGCCGATCGCGATGTCCCCCTCCCCCGGTTCGGCGCGCAGGCGCTCGATCTCCTTCGCCACGTCGCCGGACACCAGGCGGGCATTGCCCTCCACCGCCGACAGCGTGGTGGAGAACACCACTTTGGGGAGCGCTTTCCAGAGCGCGGCGAACTCCAGTCTCGGAGCGTCGAGCGAGGGATCCTGATCGGCCGTCTCCCAGTACAGCATCGCCTCGTAGAGCCGTCGTCCCAGCAGGTGGACGCCGGCCGCTCGCACATCCTCGATCCAGAAGCGGAAGACCTCCTCGTCGGGCGCTCCCCAGTCCATACCGCCGTCGGGGCCGACGATGTAGCCGTCCAGCGAGACGTTCATCGAATAGGTCACTCTGCGCATCGGAAGTCCTCCTCGGTGACGGTTCGACAGTACGACCGCCGGACGCCCCAGGACTCATCGCGGCTCGCGGGATTCCCTCGGAACCATCCGCCCACGCGCCCTGTCTCGCCCGCCCGGCGTCAGTCGATCAGTACGCCGGGGTTGAGGATCCCGTGGGGGTCAAGGGCGTTCTTGGTGGCTCGCAGCGCCAGGGCGAAGGGGGCCGGGCGCTGGAGGTCGTAGCCGGGGCGGTGGTCGCGGCCGACTGCGTGGTGGTGGGTGATGGTGGCACGGTGGCGGTGCAGTACGTCGGTCGCGGCGGCCTTGATGTCGTCCCAGACGGCGACTTCGTCGCCGGGGCGGCCGGCGACGGCCACGGTGAAGTAGGGGGCGGCACCGTCGGGGTAGACGTGGGTCAGACGGCAGTTGATGGTGGCCGCGTGCCCGGTGACCTTCAGGGCGGCGGCGCCGACCTCGGTGCGGACGGCGTCGATCAGGGCGGGGATCCGGTCCCAGGTGGCGGCCGTCTCGAAGGTCTCGACGACGGCACCCATACGGGCCAGTCCGTCGCGCAGATACGGCATGCGCAGGAACGCCGAGCGCCAGGCGCTGACGGCCGCGTCGGCCGGGGCGTCACCCTCCGCCTTCGGTGCCTCGCCGGTGCCGCCGTGAGCGCGGGCCATCTCCAAGGCGATCGCGAGACGGTCGTCGACGGGGGCGGTCGCGGATTCGAAGCCCAGGACCAGCACGGAGGAGCCGTCGTGCGAGGCGCCGGACAGCAGTGCCTCGCCGGGGTCGAGCAGGCGGCAGTTGGCCGGGGCGAGATCGGACTGGGCGATGGCCCGTACGGCGTCGAGCGCGCGCTGGAAGTCGGCGAAGGCGACGGACGCGGATGCCTTGTGACGGGGGCGTTCCTGAAGGCGCATCCACGCCCTGGTGATGACGCCGAGCGTGCCTTCGGATCCCAGGAACAAACGGTCGGGCGAGGGTCCGGCGCCGGATCCGGGCAGGCGCCAGGAGGTGCCGGTTCCGGCGGGGGTGACGACGCGCAGGGACTGCACGAAGTCGTCGATGTGGGTGTGGACGGTGGCGTAGTGGCCGCCTGCCCGGGTCGCCAGCCAGCCGCCGAGGGTGGAGAACTCGAAGCTCTGCGGGAAGTGGCGCAGCGTCAGGCCGTGCGGGCGCAGCTGTTCTTCCAGTACGGGGCCGAGTGCCCCGGCCTGGATGAGGGCCGATCGGCTGACGGCGTCGATCTCCAGGACACGGTCCATCGCGGTCAGGTCGAGGGACAGCACGGCCCGGTGGGCGTCGCCGCGGTACTCCACGCCGCCGACGACGGAGGAGCCGCCGCCGAAGGGAACGACGGCGACTTGGTGCTCGCCGGCCCAGTCCAGCAGGTCGGCCACCTCCTGGTCGTCGGTCGGGCGGGCGACGAGGTCGGGGATCCGGCCGGGGCGGCCCCGCAGGGCGCGGATGACGTCGCGGTAGGCCTTGCCCATGGCGTGGGCGGCGCGGGCTGCGGGATCGGCGGTGACCAGGTGCGCGAGGGAGGGCGGCGGTTCCACGGCGGGTGTGCCGATGGCGAGGTCGGCGACCCGGGGTATCGGCAGCGGCCTGGCGAGGGTGCCCGGCAGCAGCGCGCCCATCTCGAGGCACTCGGCGTCGTCGGGATGGGCGTCCGTGTAGCCCCAGCCCCACCAGGAGCGGGTGCGGGAGTTGCCGGGGTCGGTCGCGGTGGCAGGCATGAGTGTGCTCCCAGCGGGGTCAGTGAATTTACCCTATGGTAAATTACCGTAGGGTAAGATCGATGCCCATGACAACGCACTCCTCAAAGGCCGGCACCAAGGGTGTGCCGAGAGCCGCGCGTGAGCAGCAGGTTCTGGCCGCGGCCACCGAGGAGTTCGGCCGTCATGGCTACGAGGCCACGACCGTGGCGGCCATCGCCACGCGCGTGGGCGTCACCAAGCCGCTGCTGCACCAGTACTTCGGCAGCAAGCAGGACCTCTACCTCGCCTGCCTCGACCCGGTCGGCGAACGCCTGCTGGGCGCGGTCCGCACCGCGATGGCCGAACCGGCCGCCGATGCGCCGCCGACCTCCCTGCGCGTCCTCGCTGCCCTGTTCACCGCCCTCGAAGGCCGGCGCGACGCCTGGTTCGTGCTCTACGACGCCACGCTGCCGCCCGACAGCGACGCCGCCCGCCGCGCGTCGCACTACCGCACCGCCATCGACGACCTCGCCGCGACCGGCACCGCCGACCTGCTGCAATCGGCAGGCGCCGGCGACCCGCTCGACGCCGACGCCCTCAAGTACGCGTGGCGCGGCCTGTGCACCGCCCTGGTCCGCTGGTGGATCAACCACCCCGACCAGTCGCCGGAGGCCATGACGCAGCGGTGCGCCCGCATCTTCGCCGCCGCGCGCGCCATCGGACTCACCGACGACGGGCACGCCTGACCAGTACCGGCCCACCCTGAAGGCCCCCGGAGACCGCGGACAAGTCGCCGCTCACGATGCCCTCACCTAGGGTCGTTCGGGGGCTTTGTTCGACCTTGTCCGTCCCTGCCTCGCGGGCACCACGGCCACAGAGGGGAGCCCTCGCGATGACCGATACGTCGTTCGAGGACACGACCGACTTCGAGGACGCCGACCGCGGGTTCGTGGCGGCGCTGAAGCCCGGGGTGGTGAAGGACGCCTCGGGCAGGGTCGTGTGGGACAGCGACGCCTTCGCGCACCTCATGACGGATCCCCCGCCGGCGACCTGCAACCCGAGTCTGTGGCGGCAGGGCGCCCTGTGCGCACGGCAGGGGCTGTACGAGGTCACCGACGGCGTGTACCAGATCCGGGGACTGGACCTGTCGAACATGACGCTCGTCGAAGGCGAGCGCGGGGTCGTCGTGGTGGACCCCCTGGTGTCGGCCGAGACGGCCGCCGCCGGACTCGGGCTGTACCGCGAGCACAGGGGCGAACGGCCGGTGACGGCCGTGATCTACACCCACCCGCACATCGACCACTTCGGCGGAGTGATGGGCGTGATCGGGGAGGGTGACGAGGTACCGGTCGTGGCTCCCGAGCACTTCATGCGGCACGCCGTCTCGGAGAACGTGTACGCCGGGACCGCGATGATCCGGCGTGGCATGTACTTCTCGGCGTTCGGAACCCCGGTCGGCCCCGAGGGGCAGATCGGGATGGGCCTGGGCATGGCGACGTCCTCCGGCTCGGTGGGACTGATCCCGCCGACGCTGGAGATCACACGCACCGGGCAGGAAGAGGTCCTGGACGGCGTGCGGTTCGTCTTCCAGATGACGCCCGGCACCGAGGCGCCCGCGGAGGTGAACTTCTTCCTGCCGGAGCGGCATGCCCTGTGCATGGCGGAGAACGCCTGCCACACGCTGCACAACCTGCTGACACTGCGCGGTGCCCAGGTGCGTGACGCACGGGTGTGGTCGCGGTACATCAACGAGGCCATCGAACTGTTCGGCGACACCGCCGACGTCGTGTACGCCTCGCACCACTGGCCGGTGTGGGGCCGCGAACGCATCCTGACGTTCCTGTCCGAGCAACGTGACCTGTACGCCTACCTGCACGACCAGACGCTGCGGATGATGAACACCGGATACACCGGCATCGAGATCGCCGAGGCCATCGAGCTGCCGCCCGCCCTGGAGCGGGCGTGGCACGCACGCGGCTACTACGGGTCCGTCTCGCACGACGTGAGGGCCGTCTACCAGCGGTACATGGGATGGTTCGACGGCAACCCGGCCCATCTGTGGCAGCACCCTCCGCAGGCGCAGGGCGAGCGGTACGTGCGTGCTCTCGGCGGCGCGGAGAAGGCGCTGGCAACGGCCCGGGAGTTCGCGGCCGAGGGCGATCTGCGGTTCGCCGCCGAGCTCGCCTCGCACATCGTCTTCGCCACCCCCGAACACCGGGGAGCCCGCGATCTGCTCGCCGACGTGCTGACCCGGCTCGGGTACGGCGCGGAGTGCTCGACCTGGCGCAACTTCTTCCTCCAGGGCGCCTACGAGCTGAAGAACCCCGTCACGCACACGGCCATCGCGCTCGCGTCGAGCATGACGTCCGCGCTCAGCGTGACCCAGGCGTTCGACTCGCTGGCCATCCGCGTCAACGGCCCACGCGCCTGGGCCGAGCGGCTCAGCGTCCTGTGGCGGATCACCGACCTGGCGGAGACCTACCGCATGGAGCTGTCCAACGGAGCCCTGATCCATCACCCGGACCCCAACGACACGCGCGCGGACCTCACGCTCACGCTGACCAAGCCTCAACTGCTCGGCCTGCTCGCCGGCCGGGGCATGGACGGCATCGAGCACGAGGGCGACGTCGGCGTCCTGACCCGACTCCTGGACCTGCTGGACGAACCCGACCCCGATTTCGCCATCGTGACTCCGTAGGCGCGACCGTGCCGGGCCACGGCGGTGCTGCCGTGGCCCGGCCGACGTGCCGTCAGTGAGTCCGTCAGGGAGTCCCCGGGGTCACTTCTCGCGCGATGCGAGGTATTCCTCGACGCCCGGCGCGGTGTGCGCCTCCTCAAGGTTCACCGCGGCACCGACCGCCTTCGCGTCCGGCTTGTGCACGTAGGTGGAGGTGCTGGCCGGCTGCGCCTTGTCGGAGAAGTTCTGCGCGGTGCCGAGGCCGACGTCGACGTTGGACTGGGCGCGGTGCGCCTTGACCACGTCCTCGCGGGCGAGACTGCCTCCCTCGCAGGCCTTCTTCAGGTCGGCGCCCATGATCTGGGCGGCGTTGTAGCCGGAGAGAACTCCGGCGTCGACCAGGGCGTCCGGGTACTTCTTCTTGTACGAGGCGACCATCTTCCGCACCCCTGGCAGGTCGGAGCTGGCGGCCGGGGCGGCGCTGACGATGTTCAGCATGGCGGCGAGGGCGGGCGCGGCCGGGGTCTTCATCAGCTGCGGGGCGTAGCCGGGGGCGCTGCTGACGACGGGGACCTTGAGACCGCGGGAGGCGGCGACTCCGACCAGGGAGGCGGTCTGGGCCGGTCCGGCGCTGATCAGGATCGCCTTGACGCCTTCCTTGCGCAGCGCCGAGACCTGAGCGGACAGATCGGTGTCGGTGGCCTTGATCTTCTGGCCGACGACCTTCAGGCCCGCCTTCTTCCCGGCCCACTGCGAGCCCTCCAGCGCGTTCGCGCCGTAGTCGCCCTCGAAGTAGACGTGGCCGACCTTGTCGCCCTTCTTCAAGCCCTTGGTGCGGGTGAGGAAGTCGACGGCGGCGATCATGTCGATGTCGTAGGTGGTGCCCAGGACCTGCACGGAGTCCCGGTCCAGCAGGGAGGCGGCCCATGCCTGGGGGAAGGTCAGCACCTTGTCCCGGTCGATGTCGTCGAGCAGCGCGGCCATCACGGGCGATCCGATGACCTGGGGCAGGGCTACGACGTCCGCGGAGATGTCGGCGTAGGCGGTGACGGCCTTCTGGACGTCGTAGCCGTGGTCCTTGACGACGATCTCCACTCGCCGGTCGCAGATGCCTCCGTCGGCGTTGACCTCGTCGGCCCACATCTGCTGTGCCTGCACGATGCTCTTGCCGAGGGTCGCGTACGGCCCGGTGAGGTCCGTGAGGGCGCCGAGCTTGATGGTCTTGTCGGTGACTCCGGGGCCGGTCTTGACGCCGTCGGCGCCGTCGCCCGCGCTGTCGGAGGAGTTGGCCTTGGAGCTGCATCCCGTACCTGCGAGCAGCAGGGCGGCGAGTGCCGCGGCCAGGAGCGTTCTGCTGCGCGGTGCGGCGCGGTGTGTGTGGTCGTGCGAGGGCTTCACGGGGTGGGCTCCTTGGCTCGTACGGCTGGCGCGGTCGGTTGGGAAGGGGAGGTGGCGTTCGAGGGTGGTGGTGCCGTCCGGGGGCGGCGCAGACGGGCGCGCAGCCGCCGGACCAGGCCGTGCAGGCCGTCGGGGGCGAAGAGGAGGATCAGGACGATCGACGCGCCGTAGAGGTAGCGGGCCGCTTCGGTGGGGCCTACCGTGCCGTCGGTGGTGCCGGGGGCGGCCACCAGCGGGAGTTGGTCGGCGTAACGGGTCATCAGCAGCGGCAGTGCGGTGACGAACACGGCGCCGACGGTGGCTCCGGCCACCGATCCGAGTCCGCCGATGACGATCATGGCGAGGTAGTCGACGGACAGCACGAGGCCGAAGTAGTCGGGCACCACACGGCGGAAGGAGAGGGCGAGCAGTACGCCCGCCAGGCCCGCGTACATCGACGACACCACGAAGGCCGCCGAGCGGTAGCGGGAGACGTCGACGCCCATCACGGCGGCCGCGGTCTCGCTGTCGCGCAGCGCCACCAGGGCGCGTCCGGGACGGCCTCGCAGCAGCCCCCTGGCGGTGAACCAGGTGACCGCGAACAGCGCGAGCCCGAGGTACCACAGTCGTTCCTCGGCGCCGAACGGCACGCCCAGCAGGGTGAGTTCGGAGTCGGCGGAGAAGGAGAAGCCGCCCACTTCCAGGGGTGGCACCGAGCGGCCGTTGAATCCGCCGGTGACGGAGTCCGCGGTGAGCAGGACATGGTGTCCGAGGAAGACCAGGGCCAGGGTGGCGACGCCGAGGTAGATGCCGCGCACCCGGCCGGCGACGGGACTGAACAGCCCGCCGGCCGCACCGGCGAGCAGCACCGCGAGTACCGCGGCGACGACGGTGGGCAGCCCAGGTCCGGGTTCACCGGCCAGCCATACGTAGCCGTAGGCACCCACGGCCAGGAAGAAGGCGTGGCCGAGGGAGAGTTGGCCCGCGGTGCCGGACAGCAGGCCCAGGCCCACCGCGCCGACGGCCGCCGCCATGGAGAACAGGCCGATGCGCAGCCAGAACGCGTCGAGGTAGAAGGGCAGCGCGCACAGGACGGCGACGGCCGCGAAGGTCCGGCCCAGGCGGATCACTTGGGCGCGGGAGAGTCGTTCAGACACGGACCGCCGCCTTTCCGCCGAACAGCCCGGTGGGCCGAATCAGGAGCACCAGCACCATCACCGCGTAGGGCGCGACGTCGCCGAATCCCTCGCCCAGGACGTGCAGGTCGGACTGGTAGCCGGCGACGAGGGCCTCGGTGAGTCCGATCAGCAGGCTGCCCGCGAGGGCGCCGGGCGGTGACGCCATCCCGCCGAGGATGGCCGCCGGGAACGCCTTCAGCGCGATCTGCCCTGTCGTGCGTTCCAGGCCGGGCGCGGGGAACGCGGCGAGGAACACCGCCGCCAGCGCGGCCAGCGCTCCGGCCAGGCACCAGGCGAGGGTGCGCACCCGCACCAGCCGTACGCCCATCAGGGCGGCCGCTTCCACGTCCTCGGCCGACGCGCGCAGCGACAGGCCCCAGTTCGTGTACCGGAACAGGGCGAAGACTCCGGCGATGACGACGGTGGACACCACGATCGCCGCGATCCGGCTGTCGGCGACGGTCACCGGTCCGAGACCGCTCACCGAGTCGCCCCAGGGGTCGCCGAGCGAGAGCAGGTCGCCGCCGATGCGCCGCGACAGGTCGGTGAGGATGACGATGTCGACGCCGATGGTGACGATGGTCTGCACATGGGCGGCGTGCGGGTCGGCTCCCCCGCCGGCCTGGAGCAGGAAGCGGTCCATGGCGCCGGCCACGGCCGCGGTCACCAGGACGGACACGGCGAGCGCTCCGGCGAAACCGAGGTCGTCGTGGAGTACGGCGGTGACGTAGCCGCCGAGCAGGAGCAGCGAGCCGTGCGCGAAGTTCATGACGCCGGACGCCTTGAAGATGATGACGAAGCCGAGGGCGACGAGGGCGTAGACGGCGCCGAGGGCGAGTCCGTTGAAGACGTTGTCCAGGAAGGTGGTCATGCCGCGTCCTCCTCTTCGGCGCCGGTGCCGAGGTAGGCGCGCAGCACTTCCGGGTCGCGGCGCACCTCGTCCGGGGTGCCGTGCGCGATGGCGCGGCCGAAGTCGAGGACGGTGACCTCGTCGGCGAGCCGCATCACGAGGCCCATGTCGTGCTCCACCAGCACCACGGACAGGCCGAGTTCGGCGCGTACGGCGTGCACGACCTCGACCGTGCGGGCGCGCTCGGCCGCGTTCATCCCGGCGACCGGCTCGTCCAGCAGCAGGACCCGGGGTTCCAGGCACAGGGCGCGGGCGAGCTCGACGCGCTTGCGGTCGCCGTAGGAGAGCAGGGCGACGGGGCTGTCGAAGTGCTGTGCCAGACCGGTGAGTTCGGCGATCTCCCGGGCGCGGGCGAGATGCTCGCGCTGCTCGCGCCGAACGTGCGGCAGACGCAGCGCGCTGGCTGCGAACCCGGCGCGGGTCAGGGCGTGCCGGCCGAGCATCAGGTTGTCGGCGACCGTGCCCTGGGTGGTGACGATGTTCTGGAAGGTGCGGGCGACGCCGAGGGCGGCGATGCGGTGCGGGGCGAGCCGGGTCAGTTCGGCGTCCCCGAGGCGTACGGCGCCCGTGGCCGGGCGGCAGAGCCCCGACAGCACGTTGAAGCAGGTGGACTTGCCCGCTCCGTTGGGTCCGATGAGCGCGTGGACGGTGCCCGGGACGACGGTGAAGGACACGGTGTCCAGGGCCGTGAGCCCGGCGAAGCGGACGGTCACGTCCGTCGCGGCGAGTTCGGGTGGTGCGGTGGTGCGGACGGTCACGCGGCTCCCTGCCCCTCGGTAGTGCCGGTGTTCTCGGCGGTCTCAGTTGCCTCGGTCTCGGTGGTCTCGCCGAGGTACAGGCGTCGTACGGCGTCCGTGCGGGCGAGTTCGTCGGCGGGGCCGGAGAGCCGGACCTCTCCGACCTCCAGGACATGGGCGGTGTCGGCGAGGGACAGGGCCATGCCCGCGTTCTGCTCGACCAGGAGGACGGCGGTGCCCTGGGCGTTGATCTCGCGGATCACCTCGGCGATCCGGTAGACCATCTGCGGGGCGAGGCCGAGGGAGGGCTCGTCCAGCAGGAGCAGGCGAGGGGCGGCCATCAGGGCGCGGCCGATGGCGAGCATCTGCTGCTCGCCGCCGGAGAGCAGTCCGGCGGCCTGCCCGGTGCGTTCGGCCAGTCGCGGGAAGAGCGCGAAGACCCGGTCCCGGGACTCGGCGATCTGAGCGGGGCGGCGCCTGCCGAGGCCGAGGCCGCCGGAGCGGAGGTTCTCGTCGACGGTGAGACCGGCGAAGACCCGGCGTCCCTCGGGGACTTGTACGACGCCGGCCCGCACGGCCGCGACCGGGTCGCGGCCGTCGAGTTCTGTGGCGCCGTAGCGGATACGGCCGGCCGTGATCGCGCCGCGATGCAGGCGCAGGGTGCCCGACACCGCCCGCAGCAGGGTCGTCTTGCCCGCGCCGTTGGGGCCGAGCAGGGTGACGATCGCGCCGTGCGGGACGGTCAGGGACACGGAACGAAGGGCGGACAGGGCGCGGCCGTAGGTCACGTCGAGGCCCTCGACGTACAGGGCGGCCTCTTCGTCCGGTGGTGCTTCGGGCATCACGGCTCCTCGGGTCCGTGCCGTCGGGCACGGGGCTTCGGGGGAAGGGCAGCCCACGACAGCACGGGCGCGGGCGGGCGGTACAGGTGTTCGGGCGAGGACGCTGCGTGGTCCCAATGCGGGTGGGCCGGGGTTGTGCGGGTGCCCAGGGGTGGCTTGAAAAGCGCCGGTCGGAGGGCAGGAGGGCGGGCCGGTACGGCGGGGGCGGCGAGGGTGTCCGGGCGCGGCGGCTCAGCCCAACGGGGGCTTTCCAAAGAGCCGTTGGCGGCATGGGGAGAGTGCGGTCCCGTCAACTGCGGGACTGGGAGGAGCCCGAGCGGCCGTACCGTCAGCCGCGCAGCAGTCGGCGTGCCGTCAGGGCGAGGCTGATCTGTACGACGTCCAGCGGGCGCGCCAGGGAGCGGCCGGTGAGCTGCTCGCAGCGGCGGAGTCGGTTCAGGACGGTGTTGCGGTGGCAGTAGAGCTGCTCACCGGCCCGCTGGGCGGAGCCGTCGCAGGCGAACCAGGCGGCAAGGGTGTCCAGCAGTACGTCCCGGTCGGCCGGTTCCAGCCGCAGCAGCGGGCCGAGGACCTGCTCGGTGAGGGTCGCGCCCAGTTCCGGGCAGGAGATCACGAGGGCTTCGGGCAGGTGCTCGGTGAGGCGGACCGTGCCGCCGTCGGGCGGGCAGATGCTCAGGGCGAGGTCGGCCAGGCGCCGGGCGTCACCGACGGAGGCCAGCCCGGCCACGGCGCTGCCGACGCCGACCCGCCCCTCGCAGGTGCCGTCGGCGGAGAGCCCGAGCGCCGCCACGGGGTCCTGGTCGTCCTCCCCGTCGCCCTCGTCACCGACCAGGACGATGCCGTAGTCCACTTCCACTCCCGAGTGCCAGTAGACGCTCGTGCCTGGTGGTACGGGGGCGGGGCGCACGCTCGTGGGGCCCTGGGGCCGGCCGCCGGTGACCGCGACGACGACGTACCGCCCGTGCTCCGGCAGGCGCAGTCCCTCGGCGGTCTCGGGCAGGTCGGCGATCCTGCTGGTGCCGTCGAGGAGGGCGGTCGCGAGGAGCCGTACCCGGTTCTCGCGCCGCCAGGCCAGTTGCCGTTCGGCCTGCCGGTAGGCGTCCGCGACGAGGCTGCAGTGCTCGTCGACGAAGTTCCACACGTCGGTGGCGACGTGCACCAGGAGCCGGATGTCCTCGGGCGCCGAGCGGGAGGTCTCCTCCACCAGCCGCTGCCAGACGAGGGAGCCGCCGAGCCGGAAGGCGTGCAGCAGGGCGTCCAGCGGCAGCCCCTGCTCGGCCCGGGTGACGCCGATGCGCCAGGTGCACCGGTGGGCGGCCTCGCGGGTGCCGCGCGGGTCGAGCAGCGAGGTCACGCTGTGCCGCAGGGAACGGTGCACCTCCTCCCAGGTGGCGGCGTGGTCGTTCTCCAGCGCGGTCCGGTACGCCGGTTCCTGCTCGCGCAGGACGGCCACGAGCCGGTCGGTCAGGTCCGGGAGGTCGTCGATGAGGACGCGGGCCGCCCGGTGCAGGGCGCGCAGCGCGTCGGCGTCGATCAGCGACCGGATGCGTCGTGTCCGCGGCTGCGGAACGGGCGTCGGCCCGGTGCGGTTCGTCGCGCGTGTGCGTACGGCAGGATGCATCGCGGTCCTCCCCCTACCTCGGCTTCCCGGCAGTGCCCCGACCCCGCCGGGCCGGCGGCTCAGCGGCGTCCGACGGCTCGGCGGAGTCCGACGAGGCGCGCTGCCCGTGCCGCGGCAGCCACCCGACTCGTCGTCCTGCCCCGAAGGATGGCATACCGTCCGGTCGGTCCCTAGGGGTGTGCAGCGGCATTCTTGGGCGCGGGGCGTCGAGGTCCCTCCCGTTCGCCTCGGATGAGCAGGGGGTCGATGCCCGGGAAAGGGCCGCGTCTCAGCGGCCTTCCTGGTCGACCATGCGGGCCAGTTCGATGCGGGAGCGGACGCCGAGGGCGGCGAAGACGTTGCGCAGGTGGTAGTCGATCGTGCGGGTGCTCACTGCCAGTCGCCGGGCCACCTCGCGGTTGGTGGCGCCCTCGGCGACATGCCTGGCGATGCGCAGCTGCTGCGGTGTGAGCAGTGACAGCCCACCCGCCGCCTCCCTCCCGGGCGCGGCTCCGTTGGCGCGCAGCTCGCCGCGCGTCTGCTCCGCCCAGGCGCCGGCGCCGCAGCGTTCGAAGCCGACGAGGGCGGCGCCGAGCCGGGGCCGGGCCTCGCGCAGACGACGTCGCCGGCGCAGCCACCGGCCGTACAGGA
This sequence comes from Streptomyces chartreusis, assembly GCF_008704715.1. NCBI lineage: Bacteria > Bacillati > Actinomycetota > Actinomycetes > Kitasatosporales > Streptomycetaceae > Streptomyces > Streptomyces chartreusis. Next base: position 9,450,468 of record NZ_CP023689.1, on the reverse strand, counting down.
GCTCCGTGCGGGCGCGCTCGAAGTCGCCGCCCGTCTCGTCGTGCAGGGCGAGGGCTCGCAGGTAGAAGTCGTCTGCGCCGTCCTCGGAGGCGAGCAGGGCGCGGCAGCGGGCGAGCTGGGCCGGGGCGTGCGGGTCGGCGCCGAAGGCGGCCCACACGGCGAAGTCGTCGACCACCGTCCGCGCGCCCTCGGGGTGCCCGGCCAGTACCGCGGCCTCCACGAAGCAGGGCACGGCGAGCATCCACACGGCGAAGTGGCCGCGTCTGGGACCGGGCCCGACGAGCGGACCGAGCCGGTCGGCGGCCTCCAGGGGACGTCCGCGCGCCAGGTCCGCTCGGGCGGTGGCCCACTCGGCCAGGGTCGCCGCCTGGGCGAGTCCGTGGCGGCGGGCGACGCCCAGGGCGGCCGAGGCGTGTCGTCCGACCGCAGCGGTGTCCCCCTCGATCGAGGCCGCGAGGGCGAGCATCGCGTGGTGGCTCGCCGCGGTGTTGCGGTGCCCTGCCGCCAGCGCGGCCCGCACGCCCTCCTCGGCGTGGGCACGGGCCTGCGCGTGGCGACCGGCGCGCAGTTCGCCGTACGCCAGGTACTCCAGGGCTCGAGCCTCGAACACGGCACTGTCCGCGGTACGGGCGGACGCGAGGGCGCGGGCCCCGGCGGCGCGGGCCGCTCCGACGTCCCCGAGGAGCAGCGCGGCCGACGCGGCACGCAGCAGTCGCTCCGGGCGATGGTCGGCGCGGGCACGATCCAGCACGCGCCGCAGGGGCCCGGTGGCGAGCTCCGGCCGACGGGCCAACAGGGCACGCATGCCGTCGCGGTAGTCCCGCACGAAGGCGTCCATGGCCCAGTCCCGGGACCGCCGTCCGTCTCCGTGAGAGGGAGCGGCGGTGACCGGCGACGGTGGGCGCTCGGACTCCAGTACCGCTCCGTGATCACCCTCCGCTTGGCGGCTACCGGGGCCCACGTCCTCGCCGGCGCCCAGTCCGGCATACGCCCCGTCGAGCGTGCTCAGGCAAGCCGCGATGTCCCCCGCAGCCCAGGCGGCGTCCGCCGCGCACAGGTGGGCCGCCTCGGCCCGCTCCGGGGCGTCGGCGGCCAGCAGCGACGCGGCCAGCAGCAGGGATTCGCGGGCGTCACCCACCGGCCCGTCGAACAACTTCCTTCCACCGCGCGCGAGTTCGGCATGGCCTCGGTCGGCGGCGGCCGATCGGGCACCGTCCCGTCCGTTGCGGCTCCGTAAGCGGGGAGCCGTCCGCACACTGCTCCGGTCTCCGGTCATTCCCGCGACGCTACTTGCGCGTAACGAGGACCGGAAGGCTGACGTCCGCGCGCCCCGGCAGGCAAATCACCGGTGTCACCTGCGTGTTGTCACCGCGCGGTCGCGGAACGGATTGTGCGCCTGCCCAGTCGACGCCTGCCGCGACCGTGCTGCCGCACAACGGGACCGCACCGGCGGCGGACGTGTCGCGCACGTCCGCCGCCGGTGCCCCGAACAGAAGGGGCGCGGGGCTGTCAGGAGGTGTGCGGGCAGTTGCCCCGGTACTCCTCGATGGTCAGGCTCGGCCGGGGCAGCGGGCACAGGAACTGCTCGTAGCGGGTGTCGTTGTCGATGAACCGCTTGAGCCAGGAAATGCTGTACTTCGCGATCGTCGTGTTCGACGAGTTGGGCGTGAAGTGGGTCGCCGAGTTCAGCTCCAGGTAGCCCCGGTCCAGCGAGGAGGACAGGCTGGAGTAGAAGGGTTCGGCGTGGGAGGCGACCGGGGCGACGGTGTCACCGTCGGCTCCGAAGATCAGGGTCGGCGTGGTGACCTCGGGCCAGGTCTTGTCGAGGTTCCACGGGGTCAGCGGGATCGCCGCCTGGAGTGCCGGACGCGACTTCGCGGCCTCGAGGCTTCCGCCGCCGCCCATCGAGTGGCCCATGACACCGAGGCGGCTCGCGTCGATGCGGGAGCGGACGGAACTGCGTTCGGTGAGGTGGTCCAGTGCGGCCAGCAGCTGGCGGCCGCGGGAGTCGGGCTGGTCGAGCGTGGTGAGCGTGTCGATGGTGAACACGACGAAGCCCTGCGAGGCCAGTCGCGGTCCCAGCCAGGCGATCGACGACTCGTAGGCCGTGTAGCCGGGCGAGATGGCCACGGCTCCGAAGGTGCCGTCGCTGGTGGACGTCGGGTAGTAGATCGTGCCGCCGCCGAATCCGCTGACGGACAGCGAGGAGACGGACGTCTGCGACACGGCGTACGGGCCGCGTGACGCCTCGATGCTGGAGGTGGTGGGGGCCGGGCCGCGCTCGTAGGGGTTGTCCGCCGCATGGGCGCCCGGGCTGGTCAGGGTTCCCAGGCCGACGACCGCGGCGAGCGCCGCGGCGGCGCCGACCAGTCGCCCGGCCCGGCGCCGGGTGGAGCCGGAGGCGTGAGCGCGGGAGCTCGCGGGGGTGGGGGTGTTGGGTGGGGTGTGGAACTGCACGACGAGTCGTCCTCTCTGTCGCGGTAGGGCTGTTCGTGCCACTGTCAGGGCCGGGCCCTCACGAGCGGACCGGCAATGTCACCGGTCTCCGTCCGCTTTCGTGCCGCCTCCGGCGGCTCCGCCTTCGTTCCGACTGCGCTTCCGCGCCACCGTCGTACGCTGATCAAGGAGCCGACGTGGCGCGGGCGTGCGAGCGAGGGGGGACAACTGGTGGGTGTGGCGGGAGTGTTCGAGGTCCGGCCGGTCGCGGAGTTGCTCGTCGAGAACTCCTTACGGCATGGCGAGAAGACCGCGTTCACCGATGACCGGCGGGCAGTGAGCTGGGCCGAACTGGAGCGCCGTACGGCCCGGTTGGCGACGGGGCTGGGGGTCCGCCGCGGTGCCAGGGTGGCCTTCTGCCTGGACAACAGCGTCGAGTTGGTCGAGGGTCTCCTCGCCACCGTGCGGGCCGCGGCGATCGGCGTGCCGCTGAGTTCGCGCGGCACCGACTCCGAACTCGCGGACCTGCTGACCGACTGCGATCCGGCGGTACTGGTCACCGACCGGCGGAACCTGCCGAGGATCGCCCGGCTGACGGCGGACCGGTCGATCCGGCTGGTCGTGACCGGGGGCGGCGCGGACGAGGGCGGAAGCCCGCCGCCGGACGCCACTTGGTTCGAGGATCTCGCCACCGGCCCTTACTCCGCGCCGCCCGACGATCTCGGCCTGGACGAACCGGCCTGGCTGCTCTACACATCCGGCACCTCGGGCACCTCCCGGGCCGCGGTGTCCAGCCAGCGTTCCGCGCTGTGGTCCCCGGTCGCCTGCTATCTGCCACGACTCGGTCTGTCTGCGACGGACCGGGTGCTGTGGCCGCTGCCGCTCTCGCACACCTACGCCCACTCGCTGTGCGTCCTGGGCACCACCGTGGCCGGCGCAAGCGCACGGATCACCGCGGCACCGGAGCCGGCCGCACTGCTCCGGCTCGTCGAGGAGTACCAGCCGACCGTGCTGGGCGGAGTGCCGCTCACCTACCGGCAGTTGCTCGACGCGGGCCTGGGCGCGGTCCCCTCGCTGCGGTTCTGTGTCACCGCCGGCGCGCCCAGCGAGCCGGAGTTGCGGGACCAGGTCGAGACGCGGTTCGGCGCCCCGCTCCTGGACGGCTACGGCAGCACCGAGACCTGCGGCAAGATCGCCATGGAGACACCGGACGGCCTCCGGGCAACCGGCGGCAGCGGGACGCCGCTCCCCGGCACCGACGTCCGGCTGATCGATCCGGAGACCGGGCAGGACAGCGCCGACGGCGTGGGCGAGATCTGGGTACGCGGCCCCGGCGTCATGCTCGGCTACCACAACCGCCCCGAGGAGACCGCCGAAGCCCTGCGCGACGGCTGGTACCGCACCGGTGACCTGGGCCGGATCGCCGAGCACGGCTGTCTGACGGTGACCGGCCGGCTGAACGACCGGATCGTGCGCGGCGGCGAGAACGTCGACCCGGCCGAGGTCGAGCAGGTGCTGCGGCGTCTGCCGGGGGTGCGGGACGCTGCCGTGGTGGCGCGGGCGCATCCGTTGCTGGGTGAGGTTCCGGTGGCGTTCGTGGTCCCCGCGGAGCAGACGCTCGACGCGGCGGGGCTGTTGCGAGCCTGCGCCGCCGTGCTCTCCGCGCACAAGGTGCCCGACGAGGTCCTCTTCACGCCGGCCGTGCCGCGCACGGCCGCGGGCAAGCCGCGCCGGGCCCTGCTGCGCGAGGCGCTCGCGGGACGTCCGGCCGAGCCGACGCTGGAACGGCTGGCCGGCCGGACTCCGGGCGAGCGGCGGGCCGCGCTGACCGACCTGGTGTGCACGGAGACCGCGGCGATCCGCGGTTCGTCCGCCGACCCCGGCATCGCGTTCGCCGACCTGGGCCTGACCTCCATGGACGCGATGACGCTGTGGCACCGGCTCAGCCTGCGCACCGGGCTGCACCTGCCCGCGACGCTGGTCTGGGACCACCCCGACCCGGCCGCCGTCGCCACCTACCTGGACACCCGGCTGCACGGAACGGACGTACGCACGGCCTCGGTTCCGCCGCGTGGTCCGGAGGCCGAGCCCGTGGCGATCGTCGCCGTCGGCTGCCGCTACCCGGGCGGCGTGACCACGCCCGAGGACCTCTGGCGCGTAGCGGCCGACGGAGTGGACGCGACCGGTGACTTCCCCACCGACCGGGGCTGGGACCTCGCGTCCCTGCACCACCCCGACCCCGACCGGCTCGGCACGACGTACACCCGCCGTGGCGGGTTCCTCGACGGCGTGGCGGACTTCGACCCGCTGTTCTTCGGCATGTCGCCGCGCGAGGCACTCGCCACCGACCCGCAGCAGCGCCTGCTGCTGGAGGTCGCCTGGGAGACGCTGGAACGCGCGGGCATCCCGGCACCGACGCTGCGCGGCACCGACACGGGCGTGTTCGTCGGGCTGATGCACGTCGGCTACGGCAGCGGGGTCCCGGCGCACGAGCTGGAGTCGCACATCGGCATCGGCTCGTCGGGCAGCGTGGCGTCCGGCCGTATCTCCTACGTCCTGGGGCTGCGCGGCCCGGCCATGACCCTGGACACGGCCTGCTCGTCGTCGCTGGTCGCGATGGATCTGGCCGCCAAGTCGCTGCGGGCCGGGGAGTGCACGCTGGCGCTGGCCGGTGGAGTGACGGTGCTGTCGAGTCCGCAGCCGTTCATCGCGTTCAGCCGTCAGCGCGGCCTTTCGGCTGACGGCCGCTGCCGTTCGTTCGCGGCAGGCGCGGACGGTACCGCGTGGGCCGAGGGCGTCGGCCTGGTGCTGCTGGAGAAGCTGTCGGACGCCCGACGCAACGGGCATCCGGTGCTGGCCGTGCTGCGCGGCTCCGCCGTGAACTCGGACGGCGCGTCGAACGGCCTCACCGCCCCCAACGGCGAGGCACAGCGAGAACTCATCCAACTGGCCCTCGCAGACGCGGGATTGGGCACGGCAGACATCGACGTGGTCGAGGGCCACGGCACGGGGACCGCACTCGGCGACCCGATCGAGGCCGGCGCCCTGCTGGCCACCTACGGGCAGGACCGCGACCCGGACGACCCGGTGTGGCTCGGCTCGGTCAAGTCCAACCTCGGGCACACCCAGGCCGCGGCGGGGGTGGCGGGCGTGATCAAGATGATCGAGGCGATGCGGCACGACGAACTGCCCGCCTCGCTCCACGCCGAGGAACCGTCACCGCATGTCGACTGGACCGCCGGTGCGGTGCGCCTGCTCGCCCGGGCCCGGCCGTGGCCACGCCGCCCGGACGGCCCACGCCGCGCGGCGGTCTCGTCCTTCGGCATCGGCGGAACGAACGCCCACGTGATCATCGAGGAGCCGTCGGCCGAAGGGGCCCCGCTCTCCGACCCCGCGGAGGCGGAGGATCCGACAACCGCACAGGGTGCGGCCACGCCCCGGCTCCCCATCACCCCCTGGCTGGTCAGCGGCAGCGACGAGGCCGGTCTGCGCGCCCACGCGGCGAGCCTGGCCGCGGCCCTGGCCGAAGTGACCGACAGGTCGGCGGCGTTGGACGTCGGCTACTCACTGGCGACGACCAGGACATCGCTGTCCCACCGGGCCGCCGTCCTGGCCACCGACGCCGAGGGCCTGCTCGCCGGACTGCGAGTTCTGGCCGACGGCGCCGAAGCCAACGATGTCGACGGGCCGTCCCTGCTCCGCGGCACCGCACTCCCCCGCCCGAGGACGGTCCTGCTCTGCACGGGCCAGGGCGCCCAGCGCTCCGGAATGGGCCGCGAACTACGCGCCGCCTTCCCCGTCTTCGACACGGCGTTCACCGCACTGTGCGAGGAGTTCACGCCGTATCTCGACCGCCCCCTGCTGGAGGTCATCGACGCTCCGGACGACTCTCTTCTCCACCGCACCGACTACACGCAGCCCGCGCTGTTCGCCTTCGCGGTCTCCCTGCACGCGCTGCTCGCCGACTGGGGAGTGCGGCCGGACTACCTGGTCGGGCACTCGATCGGTGAGCTGGCCGCCGCGCACATCGCGGGCGTGTTCTCGCGCGCCGACGCGGTGCGTCTGGTGGCGGCCCGAGGCCGGTTGATGGCCGCGCTGCCCTCCGACGGCGCGATGATCGCGGTCCGCGCACCACTGCCCGAAGTCACCGACAAACTGGCTGAGTTGCCCGACGAGGTCTCGGCGACGATCGCGATCGCGGCGGTCAACGGACCGACGTCGGTCGTGCTCTCCGGTGCCGAGGACGCGGTGACCGCGCTCGCGACCGCCATCGGGCGGCCGTCCAGGCGACTCCGGGTGAGCCACGCGTTTCACTCGCCGCTGCTGGATCCGATGCTGGCCGAGTACCGCGCGGTCGCGGAGTCGGTGACCTACCACCGGCCGTCCGTGCCGGTGGTGTCCACACTGACGGGCCGTCCCGAGCCGGACGCGCTCGTCGACCCCGAGCACTGGGTGCGGCAGGCACGGGAGACGGTTCGATTCGCCGACGCGGTGGAGTGGTTGGCCGACGAGGGCGTCACTGCGTTCGTCGAGGCCGGCCCCGCCGCCTCACTCTCCATGGCGGCCGAGGAGTGCGTCGCGCCGGACAGGGACGCGGTGTTCATGTCGTGCCCCGACCCACGTACGGCGGTCGAGGCGCTCGCTTCGCTGCATGTGCACGGCGTGCCGGTCGACTGGCGGTCGGTGTACTCCGACAGCGGTGCCCGTCGGCGCCCGCTGCCCACCTACCCCTTCCAGCGGCAGCGTTACTGGCTGAACGCGGTCCGGCACCGGACCCCGTCCGGCCACCCCCTCATGGGGCACGCCCAGCCCGACGCCGACGGGCCCGGGATCAGGCACACCGCCGTACTGTCCGCCACCGAGCACCCCTGGCTCGCCGACCACGCGATCGGCGAGCGGGTGGTGGTGCCCGCGACGCTCTTCGCCGAGCTGGCGTGCCGGGCCACCGGCACCGCGGGGGCCGTGCGGCTGGCCGAACTGGCCTTCCACGAGCCGCTGGTGCTCTCCACGACGGACCGGGTGCGGGTGCAGGTGGTGGCGGGGGCACCGGACGAATCGGGCGGGCGGCCGGTCACCGTGTGGGCCCGCGCGGCCGACGCCGTGGGAGGACCGTGGACCCGACACGCCACCGCGACGACTACTCCGGCCGAGGCACCGCCGACCGAGGCACGGCAGACCGAGGCACCCCTGGCCGAGACGCCGCCGACCGGTCCGCCCGGGGCCTGGCCGCCCCCGAACGCCGAGCGGCTCCCGGTGGACTACGCGCGCCTCGCGGCACACGGCCACCACTACGGCCCGGCCTTCCGCGCGGTGACCGCCCTGTGGCGACGGGACGGCGAGGTCTTCGCCGAACTGGCGCTGTCCCCCGCGGAAACGGCGACCGCGAGCTCGTACACCCTGCACCCCGCCCTGTTCGACGCGGCTCTGCACGCCGCGCTCCTGGCCGAGGAACCGGGCGACCGACCGCGTGAGCCCCGCGCCCCGCTCGCCTGCACCGGCGTCACGGTGCACGCCACCGGTGCCTCCGCCGCGCGCGCCGTCGTACGGCGGCTCGGCCCGGACGAGTTCCGGGTCACCCTGACCGACCCGGCCGGCCGTCCCCTCGCCGCGGTCGAGTCCCTGGTCACCCGCGCGATGCCCGCCTCGGCCACCACACCTGCCGAGACCTACCGCCTCACCTGGCGGCCCACCGAGCCGACGCCCGACGCGAGCCCGGAGCACGAGCTGCTCGACGTGGCCCAACTGGCCGCCGCCCTGCCCGAGGACGCCACCCGGCCCGACCGTGTGCGACGGCTTCTGACGGCGGTGCTGGAGGCCGTACGCGACTGGACCGCCGACGCTCGACCGGGCCGTCTTCTGGTGCTCACCCACAACGCCACCGGCGACGACCCGGACCTCGCCGAGGCTGCGGTCGCAGGCCTCGTGCGCAGTGCCCAGTCCGAGCACCCGGGCCGGATCGTGCTGGTCGACCGGCGCGGAGTTCCCGCCGCACCCGAACAACTGGAGAGGGCGCTACGGACCGGCGAACCCCAGGTCGCCCTGCGTCACGGCCTCCCTCTGGCACCCCGGCTGACCCCCGCGGATCCGCCCACCGCGGAGCCGCCCGCCCTGGACCCCGAGGGCACAGTGCTCGTCACCGGCGGCACCGGCGCGCTCGGCGCGAGCCTCGCCCGGTACCTGGTCGCCGAACGCGGGGTCAGGCACCTGGTGCTGACCGGCCGTAGTGGCCGGGTTCCGGACCGGGTGGCCGACCTGCCCGCCAAGGTGCGGGTGGTGGCGTGCGATGTGAGCGACCGTACGGCGGTCGACGCGCTTTTGGCGTCCTGCCTTCCGGCGCCGACCGCGGTGTTCCACCTTGCCGGGGTGGTGGACGACGGCGTGGTGGACGGCATGACCCCCGACCGGCTGGCGAACGTGCTCGCGCCGAAGGTGGACGGCGCCTGGCACCTGCACGAGGCGACGAAGGGCCTCGGCCTGTCCGCCTTCGTGCTGTACTCGTCGGCGGCCGGCGTGCTCGGCCGACCTGGCCAGTCGAACTACTCGGCCGCGAACGGCTTCCTGGACGCACTCGCGCGGCACCGGACCGCGCACGGACTGCCGGCCCAGGCCCTGGCCTGGGGCCCGTGGACCACCGCCGACGACGAAGGAATGGCTGCCCGCGTCACACCGGAACGCCTCAACGAGGGCGGTGTCCTGTCCATCACGGAGGCGGAAGGCGTCCGTCTCCTCGACAGGGCGATGCGGATCCCGGAGCCGGTGCTCGTGCCGATCCCGCTGGACCTGGCGGCGGTGACCGACTCAGCGGCGCCGGCTGTCCTGGCGGACCTGCTGCCGACGCCGACGACCGGGCCCCCGGGCGAAGCGGCGGAGCCTGTGGCAGGGGTGGCCCAGGCACCCGGCTCGTGGCGCGAGCGGCTCGCCTCCGTCGCCCCGCACGAACGCGAGACGGCCCTCGCCGAGCTGATCCGCGTCGAGGTCGCCGCGGTCCTGGGCTTCCCGGACCCGACCGCACTGCCCACCGAACGCCCCTTCACGGAACTCGGCTTCGACTCCCTGACCGCCGTGCAGGTCCGCAACCGGATCAGCGCGTTCACGCGCGTGCGACTGGCTCCGACGGTGGTGCTGGAGTACCCCACCCCGTCCGAGCTGGCCGCGCACGTCCATGCCGCTCTGCTGGACGCGGGCGCGCTGCCGCCGGTGCGGGACGGATCCGCCACGCCGGAGGAAGCCGAGGCCGACTCCCGCGATGCGCTAGCGGAGCCCAACACCCCGGTGCCTTCGTACCGCTTCAGCGCCGTCTACCACCAAGTGCTGCGCGAAAAGGGGCCGTTGGAGGCGATGGCCTTGCGTTACCTCGCGTCCTACGCCCTTCCGACCATCCCCGACGGCGACCACACCGGCCACACGACCCCGCCGGTCCGGCTCGCCCAGGGCGACAGCGCGCCGATCGCCTACATCCCCGACTACCTGACCCCGCTCCACCGCATCCCCACCGCTCTCGCCGAGCAGTTCAAGGGCGAACGTGACCTGTTCCTGCTGGAGCACCCGGGGTTCGGAACCGACCGGGCCGCCGTCCCCCACGGCATGGAAGCGCTGGTGCGAGCGCACGCCGAGACCGTGCGCTCCCTGCCCACGGACCAGGCACCGGTCCTCGTGGGCTACTGCGCGGGCGGTGTGGTCGCTCACGCGGTGGCCCGGCACCTGGCGCAGACGGGACACACGCCCGCCGGCGTGATCCTGATCGACACCCACGCGGGAGTGCTGCGCCGCGACGACCCGCGCGGGCTGGCCCTGATGTCCGCGGGCGCAGCCCTGCCGGCCGACATCGTCGACGAGTTGGACGACGCCTTGCTGATCGCCGGAGGCGGCTACGCGCGCGTGCTGGAGAACTGGCAGCCCGAGCCGTCGCCGGTCCCGACCCTGCTGCTCCGCGGCCGCCCCACATCCCATATGCGTGAGGCGGACCCCGAACGGGACTGGCAGCCGCGGTGGCCCCTGCCGCACGACAGCGCGGACCTGCCGGGCGACCACTACTCCGTACTCAACAGGGACGCCGACAGCACGGCGGCAGCGATCCGCAGTTGGCTGATCACACGATGACACACGGCGGCGGCCACGTACCCAGCCTCACTTCGGAACAGGAGCCCTTGATGACCTCGGACTACGACCTCATCGTCGTGGGCGGCGGGCCGGCCGGCTCGACCGCCGCCACGGCCGTGGCCCTGCGCGGTCACCGGGTACTGCTGCTGGAACGGGAGACCTTCCCCAGGTACCAGATCGGCGAGTCGCTGTTGCCCGCCACGGTGCACGGCCTGTGCCGCATCCTCGGAGTCGCCGACGAGGTGGCCGAGGCGGGCTTCACCCTCAAGCGGGGCGGGACCCTGCGCTGGGGCCGGACCCCCGAGCCCTGGCAGTTCTCCTTCGCCATGACGCCCCGCCTGCCGGAACCCACGGCGACGGCCTTCCAGGTGGAGCGGTCCCGCTTCGACGAGATCCTGCTCCGCAACGCCGAACGCGTCGGTGTCGAGGTGCGCGAGGGCAGCCCCGTACGCCGTGTGCTCACCGAGGGCGAGCGGGTGCACGGCGTCGAGTACACCGACCGGGACGGGACGCCAAGCACGGCACACGCCCGGTACGTGATCGACGCGTCCGGCAACACCAGCCGGCTCCACGGCAAGGTCGGCGGAGCGCGCGTGTACTCCGACTTCTTCCGCAACCTCGCCGTGTTCGGCTACTACGCGGGCGGGCAACGGCTCCCCGAACCCAACAGCGGCAACATCTTCTGCGCCGCGTTCGACGCGGGCTGGCTCTGGTACATCCCGCTGCGCGACGACCTGACCAGCGTCGGCGCGGTGATCTCGCCCGAGCACTACCCGGCCGTCCAGCAGGACCCGCGCGCCGCCTGGCAGGACATGATCAAGGCATGCCCGGAGGTCGCCCGGCTCCTCACGGACGTGCCGGTCGCGACCGAGCAGCCGTACGACCGGGTACGCGTACGCAAGGACTACTCCTACTGGAAGACGTCCCTCTGGACCCCGGGCATGGCCCTGGTCGGCGACGCCGCCTGCTTCGTCGACCCGGTGCTCTCCTCGGGCGTCCACCTGGCGACGTACGGCGCCCTGCTGGCCGCCCGCGCGGTGAACTCCGCCCTCGACGGCAGCGTCCCCGAGGAACGCGGCTTCGCGGAGTTCGAGGCGCGCTACCGCCGCGAGTACGGCGTGTTCTACGACTTCCTCATCGCCTTCTACGACATGGAACGCAACGAGGACTCGTACTTCTGGGCGGCGAAGAAGGTCACCGAGGTCGACATCGACGAGGTCGCCGCCTTCGCCGAACTGGCCGGCGGGGTGGCCTCCGGCGACGAGGCGGTGGGCGCGACCGGCCGACTCGGCACCTACTGGAGCGCGGCCGCGGCCGAACTCGACGCCGCCGTGGACCACCTGACGGCACCCGACGAGCCCCGCACCAACCCCCTCCTCACCACCGAGGTCGTCACCAACACCTTCCGCACCGGCAACGCCCTCCAGGAACAGGCCCTCTACGGCGGCCCCCTCGACGCCCCGACCGCACCCGCCCCCGGCGCACTCACGGTCACCGAGGACGGCTTGTCCTGGGTGGTGTGAGCCGGACGGGTCGGGGTCCGAGATCACAGGGGCCCATCACAGGTCCTGCCGCCGGGCGGCCCGTGCCCGAGCCGCCTCGTGAGCCTCCCGCAGCAGACGGACGACGGTGTCCGCTGTCCGCTCGCCGGGATTGACGACGCAGAGCCAGCTCAAGGCGCCGTAGACGGGGTGCGGCAGGACGGTGTCGGTGGAGGTGTAGTCGCGGGGGCGGTGGGTGCTGCGGGGCTCCTCCCCCGTGAGTTCCTTGAACGTGGCGCGGTCGACGTGGATGTTCACGCGCCAGCGGTCCGGGGGGTCGAGGTCGCAAGCCGTGTCGTCGGGGTAGTCCTTGGTGACGATGGTTCCGTAGGGCTGGGTGTTGTGCGGGATCCGGCCGTCGGGGGCGTAGTAGAAGAACGCGTCACCCCATGCGAGCTCGGGAAAGTCGCCTTCCGGTCCCGGGAGGAGCACGAGGGCGCCGTCGAGGCCGCGCACGGCGGCGATGATCTGTTCCATACTCATGGTTCAAGCATCACCTTCAAGTGCTTCTGTGGGGTTCGGCGATGAGCGAGGCTTCGAGCGGTGCGCGGCCGGCGCCGCTGAGAACGGTCGATGTCGCGAGAGCCTCGGGGTACTCGGTGCAGCAGGTCCGCGACCTGGAGCGGCTGGGAGTCATCCCCCCGGCCGCTCGGTCGGCCAATGGCTATCGCGCCTACGCGTCCGTCCATGTGCACGCCCTTGACGCCTATCGAGGGCTGGCGACCGCCGTGGGGCCGGTCACAGCTCGGGAGGTGCTCAGCCGACTGCGCAATCGGACCCTCGCCGAGGCCGCCTCGGCGATCAGCGAGCTGCACGTGCGGCTTGCACGCGAGCGTGAAGAGGCGTTGCGGGCTCAGGAGGCGTTGCAGGCGATCCAGAGCGAGGCGGTGACGCCCGAGATCGAGCTCCACGGCGACGCTATGACCATCACGCAGCTCGCCGGAGCGCTCGACGTCCGCCCCTCGACCCTGCGGTTCTGGGAGGAGGAGGGACTCGTCGTCCCCGACCGGGTGACCTCCCTGCGAGCGCGTCGCTACGGCCTTCCGGCCATTCGCGCGGCGCGGATCGTCGCGGCCCTGCGCAACACCGGACACGGCATCCCCGCAGTGCGCGAGATCGTCGATTCGCTCCACCGGCTGGACGGCCGGGAGGAGACCCAGCGCCTCCTGAGCGAACGCCTCGACCGGATCGCCGCACGCACCGTGGCCCTGCTCAGGGCGGGCGCGGATCTGGCAGCCGTCATCACATACCGGGAACCGCCCGGCCCACCTAGGGGAGAGATAGGGGCCGGGTCAGGGGTCTCCCCGGGCGACGCCTAGGGAGCCCTGCCGCTACGGTTCGGCCATGAAGGCAGCGGTGCACAACCGGTACGGGCCGCCAGAGGTGGTCACCGTCGCCGAGGTGGAGAAGCCGACGGTCGGTGCGGACGACGTACTCGTAAAGGTCCACGCGACCACGGTGAACCGTACGGACTGTGCCTACCGTGCGGCCAAGCCGTTCTTCATGCGCGCGCTCACCGGCCTGACCCGGCCGCGGCGGCTCGTGCTCGGGACCGAGTACGCGGGTGTGGTGGAAGCGGTCGGCGGCGGTGTCACGTCGTTCGGTGTCGGCGACCGGGTGTTCGGCTACAACGAGGGCGAGTTCGGCGCCCATGCCGAGTACCTCGCGGTTCCGCAGGGCGGTTCGATCGCGGCGATGCCCGACGCGGTGACGTTCGAGGAGGCCGCCCCCGCCACCGAGGGGGCGCACTACGCTTTGGCGTTCCTGCGCGTCGCCCGAGTGCGCGCCGGGCAGGCCGTCCTGGTCCACGGCGCCACCGGCGCCATCGGCTCGGCGGCGGTGCAGTTGCTCAAGCACCACGGGGTCACCGTGACCGCGGTGTGCGACACGGCCCGGGTGGAGCTGGTGAAGGGCCTCGGCGCGGACCGGGTCGTCGACTACACCGCGCAGGACTTCACCGAGGACGAGCAACGGTACGACGCCGTGTTCGACGCCGTCGGCAAGAGCACCTTCGGCCGGTGCAGGCGGCTGCTGAAGCCCGGCGGGCTGTATCTGTCGTCGGAGCTCGGCCCCGGCTGGCAGAACGTGCTCCTGCCGCTCGTGACCCCTCTGTTCCGCGGCAGGAGGGTGAAGTTCCCCTTTCCGCGGCAGAATCAGGAGATCGTGCGGCACATCGGGGAGCTGATCGAGGCCGGCGGCTTCAGGCCCGTCATCGACCGGCGCTATCCGCTGGAGCGGATCGCCGACGCCTACCGGTACGTCGAGACCGGGCAGAAGACCGGCGGCCTCGTCATCACCGTCGTACCGCCGAACTGACGTTGACCGCCACCCGGTTCCAGGCCCGGCCGCCGCTTCAGTTCAGGCGGCGCACGACCTGGGCCTCGGCGCGTTCCACGGCGCTTCGGCCATGGGTGTGGACCAGGGCCAGGTGGTACAGGGCCGGGCTGACGGCGGCCCAGCGGCGGATGCGGTCCGGGCGCAGGAGGTAGCGGACCACGTCCGCCGGGCGGAACGGGACGTACTCGATGCTCTGGTGCTCCCACCTGTCCGCGACGCCCCGTGACATGCGGGAGCGCAGCGCCTCGCCCCGCAGGTTCGTGAGATGGGCTATGAAGTGGGCGCTCCACTGGCGCCGTTCGACGTCCAGGACGAAGGCGAGCATGGTGAGCGTGTACTCGTGCGGCTCCAGGGAGAGTTCCTCGCGCATGCCGCGCCGGGCCACCTCGTGGAGGTCGGGCGCGCTGCGGCCGGCCGAGTCGATGTGCCGGGAGAGCCCTTCGTTCACCGAGGAGCCCCAAAGACCGGGCCCGGAGCGGACGTTGTGGGCGCGGCGGCTGACGACGAGCAGGTGGTCGGCCGTGACCACGGCGACGTTCACGCCGAAGCTGCACTGCAGGAAGGCGGGAGCGTCCAGCGGGCGGTCGGGGTCGAGGTAGCGGCCGCGCGGAGTGGTCCCGTCGGGCAGCCGGCGGTCGAGCTGCTGTGCCGCGAGGAAGGTGAAGTAGTCGGTGGGGCGCAGCCGCAGGAGCACCTCCGGCTGCTCCTCCAGTGCGGTACGGGAGATCTCCAGGCCCTCGACGGCGTAGCGGGGGCCGTTCCAGGTGCGGACGCGTGTGCCGGTCTCCTCGGCCTGCTGTTCCGCCGCCTCGATCTCCGCCCGCCAGGGCGCCATCTCCTCGGGCAGGACCGCCTCGCCGTCGAGTACCCGGACCTGGACCGACTCCGGTGCGATGGCCTGCTCGCCGTCGCCCTCCACGATGAGGGCGGAGGTGTGCAGCGGGCCGATCGAGAACGTCGACCAGGTCGACAGCGGGGAGCCGTCCTCACGGTACGTCAGGCTGCGCACCCTGGTGGCGAATCGGCGGCGGAGCCTGAACCAGGCGTCCTGGAGCGGCTGTTGGAACAGGATGGCGACGACCATGCCGCACACGGCGCCGACCATCCCGTTGACAAGATCGATTCCGGTCACAGGGTCGCAGCGTATAGCCTCACGGCTGATTCGACGTCATGTTCCGGCTGGCTACCGCGGGTTGTCCCGGGTGGGACGCCCACGGCAACCGATTGCGACCGAGCCGCCCGGCGGTGTTCTCCGCGGCGGGCGGCTCGCGTCACAGGTGTTCAGAGATCGAGGTCGGCGACGGCACTGTAGGCGTCCTGGGCCGCTGGACGACACCGGCCGGTGATGCCGATGGCGGGATTCGAACCCGCGTTACCCGCTTGAGAGGCGAAGTAGCCGCAGCCTGCGCACCTGAACACCCCAAACGCTAGCCGCCATCGTCGAGGCCCTGCATCTGGTTTTCCGGCGGGCGGTCCGCCGCCAACGCCGCTACGCCGCCCGGGGCTTCGGCGGAACGCACCGCCATGCGAGAACCGCGGCGATGAGGTACGCGAGGGCGCCGATCGCCATGCTGGTGCGCAGTCCGGTGCTGTGGTCGGTGGCCGTGGCGAGGAGGCTGCCGCCGAGCGCCACGCCGGTGGCGCTGCCGACCTGGCGGGTGGTGTTGAACAGGGCGGAGGCGGTGCCCGAGTAGGCCGGGGGCGCGGCGCCCATCACTGTGGCCGTCGAGCCGGTCAACGCGAAGGACGTGCCGAAGCCCGCGGCCATCATCGGTGCGACCAGCAGCGCGTACGCCGGGTCCGATCCCGCGGCGGCCCAGCCGGCCAGGCCCAGTGCGGCCAGGAGCATGCCGGAGACCACCAGCGGACGGTCGCCGGTACGGCGGGTCAGCCGTCCGGACAGGACAGAGGCGAACATCGTCATCGCGACCGCCGGGAACAGCGCCAGCCCGGTTTCGAGTGCGCTGTAGCCGCGCTGGTGCTGGAACTCCAGGCTGGCGGTGAAGACCATGCCGTAGAAGCCGAAGTTGAACAGCAGGCCGATGACGGCACCGCCGCTCATCGCGCGTGAGTGCAGCAGGTCCAGGGGGAGGGCGGGGGCGCGGGCGAGTCGCTCGCGTACCGCGAACGCCGCGGCGGCCAGCACGGCCAGGCCGAGGCCGGCGAGTACCGCCGGGTCGGACCAGCCCCGCCGCCCGGCCTCGTTGAGCGATGCGGTCAGGAGGGCCACCGCCGCGACGACCGCGCACTGGGCCGGCCAGTCGAGGGCTCGGGTGGCGCGCCGGGGCGAGGGGGACACGTGTCGCAGGGTCAGTGCGAGGCAGGCCGCGCCGACCGGCAGGTTGATGAGGAACACCCAGCGCCAGCCGACCGTGGTGACGAGCAGGCCGCCCAGCAGCGGGCCTGCGGAGGCCGCGATGCCCGCCATCGAACCCCACAGCCCGAAGGCCCGCGCACGTGCGGCCGGTGCCGGGTAGGCCTGCTGGAGCAGGGCCAGGGAGCCGGGCACGATCAGTGCCGCGCCGAGCCCTTCCACCAGGCGGGCGGCGACCAGGAAGGGGGCGGTCGGCGCGAGGGCGCACGCGGCCGAGGACACCGTGAACACGCCGACGCCCGAGCAGAAGACGCGGCGGTTGCCGAGCCGGTCGCCCAGTGCGCCGCCTGTCAGCAGGAACCCGGCGAAGACCAGGGTGTAGCCGTCGGTGATCCACTGGATACCGGTGAGCGAGGCCGACAGTTCACGGCCGATCACCGGGACGGCGACGTTGATGATCGTCACGTCCAGGATCACCATGAAGTACCCGGCGCAGACCGCGAGCAGCGGGGCCCATGAACGTTGCCCCGGCTCGCCCTCACGGGCCGACTCCCCGAACGCCACGGCCCCAACTCCATCTCGTTCACGGGAGTAAGACGTCGAGGTCACAGTAAGGGCTGAATGCCCCATACTTCGGGATCACGGCCACCTGGTCGGGGCTGCCGTTCTACTGCAACGCCTTCCGCGCGGCAGTCACGGCCTCCTCGTACCCGAGGGCCCCGTCGCGGTCCTTGTCGGCTTCCTCGAACGCCCGTTGGGCGTGGGCCCTGTCGACCCCGATGCCTCTGAGGGCCGCCAGGAATTCCTCGATGTCTATCCGACCGTCGCCGTCCGCGTCGCCGATGATCCTCATCTGGTCGGTGACGGCCTTGAGAGCCGGGTCCAGGGTGGTCATCTCGTCCTCCAGCCGGTCGTCTGGATGTGACTCCCTGCCAGGCTGGGTGATGACCGTGCCGCTCGCGTGCCCGGAGGGCCGATCGAGTGACAGTCGCCTCAAGCGTCGCTTGTCCCGCCTGGCTCCGAGCCGCCGCTCCCCCGCCCTTCCCTGGGGCGGTTCAGCAGCGCCTCCGAGATCGCCACGGCCGACGGGTCGAGTGCGGTCTCGCCGTCCTCGACGTCCCAGAGCGCGTTCTGGAGCAGTCGCCCGAGGGTCCAGCCGGTCGCTCGTGCGCGGTCGAGGTCGAGGACCGAGGTGAGGAGGTCGAAGCGGCGCCGGACGACCCGCAGAGTGTCGCCCTTCGCGGCCGGCTCGTCCCACCCGCTGTTCAGGGCCGGCCACAGGTCGAACCCGGGGTCGCCGGCCAGCGGCTCGGGGTCGATGGCCAGCCACGGCTCACGCTCGGCGGCGAGAACGTTGTCGTAGTGCAGGTCCCAGTGCAGCATCCGGTCGCCGGGTTCGCCGGCCAGCTCGGCCACGGCCGACGCCCAGTCGAGCAGGAGCCGACGGTCCGCCGGGTCGGTGAGGATCGTGACGGCCCGAGGGACCTGTTCGAGCATCTCCGTGGCGATGTCGCCGAGACCCCGCAGTCCGGGTGGCGCGGGTACGCGGACCAGCCGGGACTGGAGCTCGGCGAGGATGCCCATCGCGACGTCGTCGTCCTCGATCGACGTCAATGCGCGGGTGGCGTCGAGGCGCTCCAGCAGCATGCTCGCGCTCTCCGGATCATGGTCGAGCAGCCGCACCATGCCCCCGCCGTCCCAGGTACGCAGCCCGACGAGCGCCGCGGTGGTCTCCTCCCTCGGCATCTGGAACTTCAGCACCGCGCGCGTGCCGTCCCGGCGCAGCACCGGCAGCACCAGCGAGGCCTCCCCGGAGCCGGGCGCACCATCGCGTCGCAGGTCCCAGCGGTCCAGGACGTCCGCGGCGAGGGCGGGCAGGCCGGCGATCCAGGCCCTCCCCTCGTCACCGAAGGCGCGTGCGTACGACGAAGCCAGGGAGTGGGGAACCTCGACCGCTTCCAAGGGGCTCAAATCGGGCTTCCTTCGACGGGGACGGAGATCGCGCCTCTCACGGCAACCTATCGGAGCGGCGGGGGCGCCCTGGGGCCTCTGCCGCCTCGCCACGTGCCTCGCCGTCTCCGGGCCCCCTGCGCGCTGTGCGTGACATGCTGGGTGCAAGGCCGACGGAGGCGAGCCGGAGGGTGGCGTACGCGATGGACTGGGCTCACTTCGCGCAGCAGATGGCGGCGATGGCGCGGGATCTGCTGGCTCAGGAGTCGGTCGACGCCACCTTGGAACGGATCACGCACTCCGCGGTCGAGCTCGTGGAAGGGTGCCACGCGGCCGGGATCCTGGTGCTGCACGGCAAGCAGGTACAGACTCTGGCGCCCACGCATGAGCTGGTCGTCGAGAGCGACAAGTTGCAGGAGCAGATGGGTGAGGGGCCGTGCTTCGACGCCGCCCGCACCAAGGACGGCGAGCGGGTTCGCCGTATCCCCGACTTCACCGAGGAGGAGCCGCGGTGGCCCTCCTACGCGCCCGAGGCCCGTCGGCTCGGCATCGGCAGCATGATGGGCTTCCTGCTGTACACCGAGGAAGAGGATCTCGGCGCGCTGAACATCTACTCGCGCGAGGCCGGCGCCTTCACCGACGCCAGTGAACTGGCGGGCTGGCTGTTGGCCTCCCATGCCGCGGTCGCGTTCTCCAGCGCCCGCACGCATGCCCAGATGGAGCACGCCGTCGCCACCCGCCACATGATCGGCGAGGCCATGGGCATCGTCATGGGCAGCCATGACCTCAGCGAGGAGCAGGCATTCGACGTGCTCCGCCGCTACTCGCAGGAGAACAACATCAAGCTCCGCGAGGTCGCCCGGCTGATCTGCGAGCACGGCAGCCTGTCTGAATAAGGAGCGGCTCCCCCGGCTCGTGGTCTGAACCAGAGGAGCCTGGCCGGACCCGGCCCCCAGGGGAACGCCGCCGCGACCGGCCTCTTACGCCAAGTCCCCAGCCACGTCCGTTTCACGCCGCCCGGGACCCCACTATCGGTTCTCTTGTGCGAACAGGTGGTGTCGGGCCCGCTCACGCCCGGGAATACCACTGGAGACGAGACGGTTCGTTTTGCTATGGTGGACGCGTGACTTTCTACTACTTCCGCTGAGTCCGGGCACGGCCCTCGCCGCCGTTTCCGCCGCCCGTAGACCCTTCGCATCCCCAGGGAAAGTCACATGCGCGAACGCGCCCACACCTCCATGCCCGCTGCCGTGGCGCAGCTGTCCGTCAAGGACGTCACCAAGTCCTACGGCACCCGTATCGTCCTCGACCAGGTCACCTTCACCGTCCGCCCGGGCGAGAAGGCCGCCGTCATCGGCGAGAACGGCTCCGGCAAGTCGACCCTGCTGCGACTGCTCGCCGCGACCGAGGCGCCGGACGCCGGGGAACTCACCGTCCGCTTCCCGGGCGGCGTCGGCCACCTCGCCCAGACCCTCGACCTCGACCCGGACTGCACCGTGCAGGACGCCGTCGACCTCGCCCTCACCGAACTGCGCGACATGGAGCGGCGGCTGCGCGCGGCGGAGGAGCGTCTCGGCGAGGCGTCCGAGGACGAGCTCGCCGCGTACGGCGAGCTGCTGATCGCGTACGAGGAACGCGGCGGCTACGAGGCCGACGTACGGGTCGAGGCCGCCATGCACGGGCTCGGGCTCACCGGGATCACCCGGGACCGGCCGCTCGGCTCGCTCTCCGGTGGTGAGCAGTCCCGGCTCGCCCTCGCCTGCGTGCTGGCCGCCGCCCCCGAACTGCTACTGCTCGACGAGCCGACCAACCACCTCGACGCGGCGGCCGTGCACTGGCTGGAGGAGCACCTGCGCGCGCACCGCGGCACGGTGGTCGCCGTCACCCATGACCGCGGGTTCCTGGAGCGCGTCGCCACGGCGATCCTGGAGGTCGACCGAGACGCGCGCACCGTGCATCGCCACGGCGACGGCTGGGCCGGATACCGCACCGCGAAGGCGGCCGCCCGGCGGCGCGCCGAGCAGGATCACGTCGAGTGGGTCCAGGAGGTGGCCCGTATCGAGGAACTCCTGGACGCCGCCGGGAAGCGACTGGCCACCACCGGGAAGGACCCGCGACAGGGCTTCGGCAAGCACCGTCGCTCGCACGAGGCGAAGCTCGGCGGCCATGTGCGCGCGGCGCGCGAACGGCTGGCTCACCTGCGACGCAACCCGGTGACGGCACCGCCGCAGCCGCTGCGGTTCACCGCGGCGCTGCCGGCAACCGGTGACGAGCATCCGACCCACCAGGACCACGAACGTCCGCTCGCCGAGCTCACGGGCGTGGCGGTCGGGACCCGGCTGCGTCTGGACGGCGCCCTGACCGTCCCACCCGGACAGCGGCTGCTGATCACGGGCGAGAACGGGGCCGGCAAGACGACACTGCTCCGTGTCCTGGCCGGTGACCTCGAACCGGACGCCGGCACGGTGCGCCGCCCCGCCCGCATCGGGTACCTGGCCCAGGAGCTCCCGGCCCGCTCCACGCGGCTGCCGCTGCTCGCCGCCTTCGCTGCCGGACGGCCCGGACTGCCGGACGAGTACGCCGACGAGCTGCTGTCGCTGGGTCTGTTCCGTGCGGAGGACCTGCACGTCCCGGTCTCGGCGCTGTCCGCGGGCCAGCAGCGGCGGCTCCAGATCGCCTCGCTGGTGACCCGGCCCGCCGACCTCCTGGTACTCGACGAGCCCACGAATCACCTCGCGCTCGACCTCGTCGAGGATCTGGAGGCGGCACTCGCGCTCTACCCGGGAGCGGTGGTGGCGGTCTCGCACGACCGCAGCTTCCGTGAGCACTTCCCGGGCGAACGGCTCGAGCTGCGCGGCGGCCGGAGACACGGGTAGCCGCGATTCCCGCCCTCGCGCGGCCTCCGTCCTAAGGGACTGTTAGGTCTTCGTTCGCGCTGTTGAACGGGGCTGTCGGGCCATCGACTCTGTGTGCCTCCGGGCCGCAGACAAGGGAGTTCTCGATGGCCACACAGACCACGACCGCGGATACGCGGAAGTCGCGTCAGGGCGAGCGCAGGGTTGTCAGCAACATCGTGCGTGGCTCGATCGGCAATCTGATCGAGTGGTACGACTGGTACGCGTACACCGCGTTCAGTGTGTACTTCGCCGCCGCGTTCTTCCCGTCCGGCGATCAGACCGCACAGCTGCTGAACACCGCCGCCGTGTTCGCCGTCGGCTTCCTGATGCGGCCGATCGGCGGCTGGGTGCTGGGGCGGTACGCCGACCGGCGGGGGCGGCGCTCGGCGCTGACGCTGTCGGTGACCCTGATGGCGGCCGGTTCGCTGATCGTGGCGCTGACGCCGTCGTACGACACGATCGGCGTCGTCGCGCCGGTGCTGCTGGTGACTGCGCGGCTGCTGCAAGGGCTGTCGGTCGGCGGGGAGTACTCGACCTCGGCGACCTACATGTCGGAGGTCGCCTCGCCCGGCCGGCGCGGCTACTACTCCAGCTTCCAGTACGTCACCCTCATCGCCGGGCAGCTGACGGCGCTCGGCCTCCAGATCATCCTGCAGCAGCTGCTCAGCGACACGCAGATGGAGTCGTGGGGCTGGCGGATCGCGTTCGTCGTCGGTGCCGCCGGGGCGATCGTCGTGCTGTGGCTGCGGCGCGGCATGGACGAGTCGGAGAGCTTCGAGCGCGTGGCCGCAGAGGCCGAGAAGGGCTCCGGTCCGGCTCGTGGCAGCCTGCGCATGCTCCTTTCGTACCCCCGGCAGTGCCTGATCGTCGTCGGCCTGACCATGGGCGGCACGCTGTTCTTCTACACGTACACGACGTACTTGCAGAAGTTCATGGTCAACACCAGCGGCATCGCCAAGCCGACGGCGGCCTGGATCAACTTCTTCGCGCTGCTGGTGTTCGTCCTGCTCCAGCCGGTCATGGGGCTGCTGTCCGACCGGATCGGGCGGCGTCCGATGCTGATCGGGTTCGGTGTGCTGGGCGCGATCGTGGTGGTGCCCTCGCTGACCCTCCTGTCGCACACCAGCGATCCCTTGTACGCGTTCCTGCTCATGGTCGGACCGCTGGCCGTCAGCTCCCTGTACACGTCGATCAGCGCGGTGGTGAAGGCCGAGCTGTTCCCGACGTCGATCCGGGCGCTGGGCGTCGGTCTGCCCTACGCGCTGACCGTGGCCCTGTTCGGCGGGACCGCCGAGTACGTCGCCCTGTGGTTCAAGGACGCCGGCCACGAGAGCTGGTACTTCTACTACGTCACCGCCTGCGTCCTGGTCTCCCTGCTCGTCTACATTCGGATGCGCGAGACGTCGGACGGATCGCCGCTGGAGAGCGAGGCCAAGGACTGACTGGGAGGGTGGCGAGCGTGCGCGTACTGCTGGCCGAGGACGACGACGGGGTGGCCGGTGCCCTGACCGAGGCCCTGTACGAGCACGGTCATCTGCCCACCCGGGTGCGGCGCGGCGAGGATGTCTTCGCCCGCCACCGCCAGGCCGACCTGCTGTTGCTCGACCTTGGCCTGCCGGACCTCGACGGGCTCGAGGTCCTGCGCAAGCTGCGCGCGGTGAGCGGCCTTCCGGTCGTGGTCCTCACCGCGCGGGGCGACGAACGGTCGGTGGTGCGCGGCCTGCGGCTGGGCGCCGACGACTACCTGGTCAAGCCGGTGCGGCTGGCCGAGCTGCTGGCCCGGATCGAGGCCGTGACCCGCCGGGCCGCGACGCCGGCCACCCCGGCGGCACCTGCCCCGCGCACGGCCCGCGCCGGTGACGTCGAGGTCGATCTCGACGCGCGCCGGGTGACGGTGGGCGGTGCGGAGGTGCGGCTGACCACGAAGGAGTTCGCGGTGCTGGCCGCGCTGGCGGGCCGGGCCGGTACGGCGGTCAGCCGCCAGCAGCTGATGGACGAGGTGTGGGGCGACGCCTATCTGGCGGTGTCCCGCTCCCTCGACGTCCACCTCACCCAGCTGCGGGCCAAGCTCGGCCGCCCCGAGGTGCTGACGACGATCCGCGGCTTCGGCTACCGGTTCGGCGGCTGAAGCGGGCCATGCGCACTCGGGTGCTGACCGTCGTCCTGGCCTTCGCGGTGCTCGCGGTGGCCGGTTTCGCTGTGCCGCTGCTCGGTGTCACCGCCACCCAGCGCACCGAGCAGCTGGTCGCGGCCCGCACCGGTGACCTGGACCGTTTCGCCGGACTGGCCGCGCAGGCCGCCGAGAGCGGCGACACCGGGGCGCTGACGGCCGAGGTGAGACGGTATGCCGAGCTGTACGGCGAGGCGGTCGTGGTCGTCGACGCCCGCCGCGCGCCGGTCGTGCAGGCGGGCGGCCTGCGCGCCGCGGACCCGGTCGTCGCGAGGCTGGTCGACGCGGCGCTGCGCAACCAGCGCGTCTCCCCCGGGGGCACGCTGCGCCCCTGGTCCCGGGGCGACCGACTGCTCGCCCGCCCGGTGGGCACCGGCACCCGAGTTTCCGGCGCCGTGGTGCTGCGGGCGTCGGTGCGGGCCGCCGCCGACGACATCGCCCTGCGCTGGGCGCTGGTCCTGGCCGGGGCGGGGCTGTTCGCGGTGGCCTGCGTGCTGCTCGCCCGCGCCGCCACGCGGTGGGTCGTACGGCCCCTGCACCACCTGGACCGGGCGGTCGGCGCGCTCGCGGCGGGGCTGCCGGCCGAGCACGCCCGGGCCGGCGGGCCGCCCGAGCTGCGGCAACTGGCCACCGGCTTCAACCGCATGGCCGACGCGGTGACCACGGCATTGGAACAGCAGCGGCGGCTGGTCGCCGACACCTCCCACCAACTGCGCAATCCGCTCGCCGCGCTGCGCCTGCGCATCGACTCCCTCCAGCTGCGGCTGCCCGACTCCGCCACCCGCACGTACACGGGCGTGACCGGCGAACTGGAACGCATGGAGCACCTCCTGGACGATCTGCTCGCCCTGGCGAACGCCGAGCACCGCGCCGGCGAGCTGGCCGTGACGGACGCGCCGGCGGCGTGCTGCGACGCGACCGGCGTCGCCGAGGCCCAGGTGCAGCTCTGGCGACCGGTCGCCGAACAGGCCGGAGTCCGCCTCGACCACGCCCCCGGCCGCGTCGTCCGCATGGCCTGCACGGAGGGTGAGCTGGCCCAGGTCGCCGACATCCTCCTGGACAACGCGATCAAGTACGCCGGCAGCCGCGCCCGCGTCGGGACGCGCTGCTTCACCGAGGGCCCGCACGCGGTGTTCGAGGTACGGGACGACGGCCCGGGCCTCGGCACGGCGGAACTGCCGCAGGCGGGCACCCGGTTCTGGCGCTCCGAGCGTCACCGTGACGTGCGCGGCAGCGGCCTCGGTCTGGCGATCGCCGAGCAGTTGGTGGCCGGGCGCGGCGGTCACGTCGAGTTCGCGTCGGCCGAGCCGCACGGCCTGCGGGTCAGGGTCGTACTCCCGCGCGCCGACGAGGAGACGACATCGGCCGCGAAGGGACGTACGCCATGACCGGCCCGACCCGCCGGACCGTCCTGCGCGCCGCCGTCGGCGTGGCGTGCACGGGGCTGCTCGCGGCCGCCGGGACGGCCGACGCCCGGCACACGGACCGGGGACCGGAGGGCAGGCTGCGGATCGCGACCGGCGAGTCCGGCAACCTCTACGCGGCCTTCGGACGGCTCCTCGCCGGCCAGGTGCGGGCGGCCTACCCCCGGCTGTCCTGCGAGGTGATCCACAGCGAGGCCAGCGTCGACAACATCCGCATGCTCCAGGCCCGCGAGGCCGACGTGGCGCTGTCCCTGGCCGACATCGCGTGGGCCGCGTACGACGGTTCGGCACCGTTCGGCCGCCCGGTCCCGCTGCGGGCGATCGGCCGGGTGTACGAGAACTATCTCCAGCTCGCGGTGCGTGCCGACGCGCCGATACGTACGGTCGCCGACCTGGCGGGACACACCGTCTCGCTGGGCGCGCCCGCGTCCGGCGGCGCCGTGCTCGGCGACCGGCTGCTGCGGGCCGCGGGACTGACCCCTGGCGCCGACGTCCAGGTCCGCCGCCTGCTGCTGCCGCAGGCGGTGCGCGCGATGCGGGACGGGGCGATCGACGCCCTGCTGGTGTCGGGCGGCCTGCCGCTGCCGGCGCTCTCCGGGCTCGGCGCCCGGCGCGGCATACGGCTGCTGCCGCTTGCCTCGCTGCTCCCCCGCCTGCGGGGCACGGAGCCCTCCGGGCCGGGCCTGGAGGCGGTGACGGTGCCGGCCGGGGCGTACCGGGGCACGCCCGAGGTGACCACGATCGGCGTCGCCAATCTGCTGCTGTGCCGCCCCGATCTGCCCTCCCCCGTCGCCGCCGCCCTCACCGACGTCCTGGTCCGCCGCGCCACCCACCTCGTCCCGAGCTCGGCCCTGGGCACCCAGTTCCTGGACGCCCGCAGCCTGATCTCGACCGGGTCCGTGCCGCTGCATCCGGGGGCGGTCGTCGCGTACCGCGAACTGCACGGCTAGCCGTCGGCCGGGGCGCGTCACCGGCCTGCCCCGCCGCTGACCTATCTTGGCCTGCATGCAGGCATACACGATCGGCCAGGCCGCACGGCTGCTCGGCGTCAGTCCGGACACCGCGCGACGGTGGGCGGACGCGGGGCGGGTGGCGACCCATCGCGACGAGAGCGGCAGGCGCCTCATCGACGGGAAGGACCTGGCCGCCTTCTCGGTGGAGCTCGCGAAGGGCGGCAGCGGCGAGGAGGACGCCTCCTACACCTCGGTCCGCAACGCCTTCCCGGGCATCGTCACCGCGATCAAGCTGGGTGACGTGGCGGCCCAGGTGGAGATCCAGGCCGGACCGCACCGCCTGGTGTCGCTGCTGACGCGGGAGGCCGTGGAGGAGTTGGGGCTCGAGGTCGGGATGGAGGCCACCGCCCGGGTGAAGTCGACGAACGTGCACATCGACCGCGTGTGAGGGTGGCGGGCGGTGGCCTCCGCGGTCACCGGGTGACGGAGCGCCGGGTCACTTGGTGACCGAGTAGGAGTGGGCGCCGGTCCCGGCGAGGGCTCCCCCGTCGACGATCAGGTACTCGTCGCGGATGGGGCGGCCGGTGAACCAGGACTCCAGGATCTCCCGGGTGCCGGCCGCGTATCGGGCCTGCGCCGACACGGAGGAGCCCGAGATGTGCGGGGTCATGCCCTGGTGCGGCATGGTGCGCCAGGGGTGATCGGCGGGGGCCGGCTGCGGATACCAGACGTCGCCCCCGTATCCGGCCAACTGCCCGCTGCGCAGGGCTCGGTCGACGGCGTCACGATCGACGATCCGCGCCCGGGCCGTGTTGATGAGGTAGGCGCCGCGCTTCATCGTCGCCAGCAGCTTGTCGCCGAACAGGCCCTCCGTCTCCGGGTGCAGCGGTGCGTTGATCGTGACGACGTCGCAGTGCGGCACCATGTCGGCGGCCGTCGCGTGGAAGGTGAGCCCCAGCTCCTCCTCCACCTCGCGCGGCAGCCGGTGCCGGTCGGTGTAGTGCAGTTTCACGTCGAAGGGCGCGAGGCGGCGCAGCACCGCGAGGCCGATCCGGCCGGCGGCGACCGTGCCGACGTGCATGCCCTCCAGGTCGTAGGAGCGGGCCACGCAGTCGGCGATGTTCCAGCCGCCGTCCAGCACGACCTGATGGGACGGCAGGTAGTTGCGCACCAGGGACAGCGTCGTCATCACCACGTGTTCGGCGACGCTGATGCTGTTGCAGTACGTCACCTCGGCGACCGTCACGCCGTGCGCGATCGCGGCGTCGAGGTCGACGTGGTCGGAGCCGATGCCCGCGGTGACAGCCAGCTTGAGGTTCCTCGCGGCGGCGATCCGCTCCGCGGTGAGGTACGCCGGCCAGAACGGCTGCGAGATGACGATGTCCGCGTCGGGCAGCTCGCGGTCGAAGACGGACCCGTCGCCGTCCTTGTCCGAGGTGACGACGAGGGTGTGGCCGGCCTTCTCCAGGTAGTCGCGCAGGCCGAGTTCGCCGGAGACGCTGCCGAGGAGGTGGCCGGGGGTGAAGTCGACGGCCTCGGGGGTGGGCGTGGTCTGGCCGCCGGGGTAGTGGTCGATGGCGGGGAGGTCGTCGCGGGCGTACGTCGTCGGGTGTCCGTCGGTGGGGTCGTCGTACAGGACGCAGAGCACCTTGGCCATGTCGCGGCTCCTCAACTGGCGTCGTGGGAAGGTGCAGTTCACGATCCTCGCCGTCGAATGCCCTGGTCAAAGCGAACTTTGCTATGCCGGTATAGCCGACGGCTATCAGTGGTCGTGAGCGTCGAGATACGTCCGCAGCAACGCGTCCAGGGCCTCCCGTACGCCGGCCTCCCGCGCCACCGCCAGCAAGGCGCCGGCCAGGACGGAGGGCGGTTCGTCGGGGCCGGTCACCAGCCCCACCCGCGGTCCGTGCGCGGGTCCTTCCAGCGGGACCACCCGCATCCCCTCCGGTACGCCGAACATGTGCAGCCAGGCGTGCGAGATGACGCTCGACCAGCGGCCGCGCGGAAGGTGCGCGTACAGGCCGGCGACGGTGTCCGACTCGATCGCCGGGGTGGCGGTGGCGCCGTCCGCGGCGAAGCACTCGTCCATGATGCGGCGGTTGCGCATACGGGAGTTCAGCAGGCACAGCGGCAGCGCCGCGGCCTGCGACCAGCTCGCCGACCCGGCGCCCGCGAGCGGCCCGTCCAACGGCGTCAGCAGCATGTACCGCTCCTCGTACAGGGGCAGTCGGCGCAGGTCGCCCAGCGTGTCGTCGTCGAGGTACGTCATCGCCGCGTCCAGTTCGAACTCGGTGAGCCCGTAGGTGATGTCGGCCGAGGAGAGCGACTCGATGCTGACGCCGGCCCGGGAGTGGCGTTCGCAGAAGGGGGTCGTCAGGAGGGAGGCGGCGGGCAGCGCGGTGGGGACGACGCCGAGGCGGAGCGTGCCGGTAAGGCCGTCGCGCAGGGACGACAACTCCTGGCGCAGGGCGTCGCGTTCGGCGAGCATGCGGTGCGCCCAGGCCAGCACCACCTCGCCCTCCGGGGTCAGGCCCTCGTAGCGTCTGCCGCGGCGCACGATCGGCACGCCCAGCTCGTGTTCCAGCCGCCGTATCGCGGCCGACAGTGAGGGCTGGGAGACGTAGCAGGCGGCGGCCGCGCGGACGAAGTGACGTTCGCGGGCGAGGGCGACCAGGTATTCCAGCTGGCGCAGTTGCATGCGGGTCCTTCCGGGGTTCCGGTGGGCCTACCCACCGGCTCTGCCGGTCACGACCGGCACAGCAGGGCCGCCCACAGGTCTAGGCGGTCGGCGAGGCGGGACAGGTCGCGTCCGGTGAAGTGCTCGATGCGCTGGATGCGGTAGTGGACGGTGTTGACGTGCAGGTGCAGGGCCTCCGCGGTGCGGGCCCAGGAGCCGTCGCAGGCGAGGAAGGTCCGCAGGGTGTGCAACAACGGGGCGGCGGAGGTGTTTCCGGTGTCGATGAGGGATCCGAGGACGGTGCGGCTGTACGCGGTGCGGACCTCGGCCGGCACTCCGGTCAGCAGCGTGTCGAGGCCGGTGAACGCGGTGGCGTCGGTGAGGAGGGAGGCGTCCGGCGCGGTGCTCCGTGCCGAGGCCAGGGCGTAGCGGGCCTCCGCCAGTGCCCCTGCAAGCCCCTCCGGCCCGGCGGCCGGTGACCCGGCGCCGCCGTGCAGCGGCACGGACGGTTCGCATCCGGCGACGAGCGGCCAGACCTCGCCGAAGCCGGCGGGGAGGTCGCCGGGGACGACCGCGAAGGCGGTGCCGTCCGCGAGCCGTCCCACGGCCGCGGGTCCCGGCCCGGCCACGTGCGCCACCGCCTCCGCGAGCGCGCCTTCCGCCAGGCCCTCGCGCCGGTCAGCGGTGTCGGCGGTGACCACCTGGTACGGGCCGTCGGCGTTCGGCAGGCCGCAGGTCCGCAGTGCGGCCGCCACGTCGGTGGCCTCGGTGCCGGACCGGGCCAGCAGTGTGCCGAGTTCGTCCACCGCCCGGCGGGCGGCGGCGCGGCGCCGGGTCCGTGCTTCCTGGCCGCGGCCGAGGATCGCGGCGACCTCGTGCAGCATGCGGGGCGGGGCGGCGTCCGGGTCGGGGAGGTAGAGGTGCAGGCGTTCGTACGGTGTGGTGGCGGCCTCGGCGTCGACCGGGATCGTCGTGCCGGAGCCGTCCATCAGCGCCGCGACGGCCTCCTCGGCGGGCAGTGCGCGGGCGCCCTCGGTGGCCGCGACCGTGCGTCCGGTGGCGGTGAGGACGTAGGCGGCGGCCGTCCGTCCGAGGTGGGCGAAAGCGGCGGCGAGCAACGCCTCCGGGCCGGCGTCCTGAGCGGCGAGCCGGCTCAGCCGGGCACGGGCGACCTCGGGCAGCGCGTGATGGCGGCTCAGCTCCCCCCACTGCTGGAAGTACACCTGGTCGGTGACGGCCCGGAACATCACATGGGCCGGGACGGCCGCCACCGGGATGCCGTGCCGTACGCACGCCTCGACGAGGTCGTCGGGGACCGTGCCGTGCGTCTCCTCCCCCGCCAGCAGCACGGCGGCGTCGGCGCCACGCAGCCCGGCCACGAAGCGCTCCGCCTTGTCCTGCCCGCCGTCCGGCGTCCACCACACCAGTCCGCTGAGCACGACTTCTCCCGGCCGCACGAAGCGGACGGGGTCCTCCAGATCCGTGACGGTGACACCGCTGATCTCCCGGTCCAGCAGTGTGTCCTCGGCCCACAGCAGGCGCAGGCCGAGGGTCTCGTCCCTCAGGAGGTGTTCGACGTGCATGTGCTCCGGCTCCTTGTCGCGACCGCCGGATCCAGCCACTCCCGGCCGCCCGTCCGACGAGACCGCATCCACCAGGCAGATACGGATTTCAGCATCGTAAATGCCAGATGAAACGAACGAAATGCCTCTTGGATGATCCTCCAGAGTCACCACCGGAAGAGTCGGTGTTTCCGTGTTCGGAACCAGTCGTCCCGGGCCGGTTCGCGTTGCTTCACTGACGGCCATGGACCTGAACACGGTGGTGGAGATACGCGACGCCAGGGAGCCCCGGCCCTGGCGGCCGGGCGACGCCTGGCTGGGCGGCGGCACGTATCTGTTCTCCGAGCCGCAGCCTCACCTGCGGCGTCTGGTGGACCTGAGCCGGACCGACTGGGAACCGGTGCGACGGCATCCGGACGGCTCGCTGGAGATCGCCGCGACCTGCACCATCGCCCGGCTCTCACGCTTCGCGAAGGGCCTCTCGGTGCAGACGGCGCCGCTGTTCGAGCAGTGCTGCCGGGCCTTCCTCGCCTCGTTCAAGATCTGGAACATGGCGACCGTCGGCGGCAACCTGTGCAACGCCCTCCCGGCCGGCCCGATGATCTCCCTGACCGCCGCTCTCGACGGTGAGTGCCTGCTCGTCGCCCAGGACGGTGTACGCCGCCGGGTGCGCGTCGCCGACTTCGTGACCGGCGCGGGCCGCAAGGACCTGACCGAGGGCGAGTTGCTGCGGTCCGTGACCCTGCCGGCCCGCGCCCTCGACTGCCGTACGGCGTTCCGGCAGGCGTCGCTGTACGGGCTGGGTCGCTCCGGTGTGCTGGTCATCGGCGCGCTGGACCCGCTCGACGGATCGCTCGCGGTCACGGTGACCGCGTCGACCGTGCGGCCGATCCGGCTGTGGTTCCCGCTGCCGCCGACCGCCGGGGCGCTGCGGTCGGCGATCGGCGCGGCCGTGGCGGACGACGAGTGGTTCGACGACATCCATGGGCTGCCCGAGTGGCGGCGGCACATGACGTACCGGTACGCGGAGGAGATCCGCAAGGAGGTGGTCCGATGAGGATCGAGGTCAACGGCCGTTCCCACGAGGAGGAGTCCCGCCCGGGCCAGTGTCTGCGGACGTATCTGCGTGAACGCGGCTGGTTCGGTGTGAAGAAGGGATGCGACGCGGGTGACTGCGGCGCCTGCACGGTCCATGTGGACGGCGAGCCGGTCCACAGCTGTCTGTACCCGGCCTTCCGGGCCGACGGCCGTACGGTCACCACGGTCGAGGGGCTCGCCTCCCCGGACGGCGAACTCCACTCCGTGCAGCAGCGGTTCCTCGACGCCCAGGGCTTCCAGTGCGGGTTCTGCACCGCCGGGTACCTGATGACGACGGCCGCCCTGGACGACGACCAACTCGCGGATCTGCCCAGGGCGTTCAAGGGCAACCTGTGCCGCTGCACCGGCTACCGGGCCATCGAGGACGCGGTACGCGGCGTCTGCCACGTCGAGGCACCCGACGCCGGTCAGTCCGTCGGCCGCAACCTCCCCGCTCCCGCCGGTCCGCAGGTCGTCACCGGCACCGCCCGCTACACCTTCGACATCGACGTGCCCGGCCTGCTCCACATGAAGCTCCTGCGTTCTCCGCACGCGCACGCCCGCATCGTCGCCGTCGACACGACCGCGGCCCTGCGCGTGCCGGGAGTGCACGCGGTGCTCACCCACCGAGACGCGCCCGAACGGCACTTCTCCACGGCCCGCCACGAGCACCCCGAGGAGGACCCGGACGACACCCGCGTCCTCGACGACACCGTCCGCTTCGTGGGCCAGCGTGTCGCCGCCGTCGTCGCCGACAGCGAGGCCGCCGCCGAGGAGGGCTGCCGGCTCGTCGAGGTGACGTACGACGTGCTGCCCGCGGTGCTCGACCCCGAGGCGGCCATGCGGCCGGGCGCGCCCGTCGTCCACGCCAAGGACGCCGCGACGGCCCGCATCGCCCGTCCCGAAGCGAACGTGGTGGGCGAGGCGCACGGCGAGATCGGCGACGTGGAGGCGGGCTTCGCCGAGGCCGACGTCGTGTACGAGGACACGTACCGCACCCAGCGCGTCCAGCACGCCAGTCTGGAGACGCACGGCGCGGTGGCCTGGTTCGACGAGAACGGCCGCCTCACCGTGCGCACCAGTTCACAGACACCGTTCCTGACCCGCCGCGCCCTGTGCGCCCTGTACGACCTGCCTCAGGAGAAGGTCCGGGTCATCGCGGGCCGGGTCGGCGGCGGCTTCGGCGGCAAACAGGAGATGCTCGTCGAGGACGTCGTGGCGCTGGCGGTGCTGAAGCTGCGCCGCCCGGTGAAGCTGGAGTACACGCGGGCCGAGCAGTTCCACGGAGCCACCACCCGGCACCCCTTCACCATCGGCGTGAAGGTGGGCGCCCGCAGCGACGGCACCCTCACCGCGCTGCGGCTGCGGGTCGTGGCCGACACGGGCGCGTACGGCAACCACGGCCCGGCGGTGATGTTCCACAGCGTCGGCGAGTCCATGGCCGTCTACCGCGCCCCGAACAAGAAGGTCGACGCGTACTCGGTCTACACGCACAACGTCCCGGCGGGCGCATTCCGCGGGTACGGCCTCGGGCAGGTGACGTTCGCCGTCGAGTCGGCCTTCGACGAGGTGGCCCGCCGACTCGGCCTGGATCCGCTGGAGTTCAAGGCCCGCAACATCATCGGCCGGGGCGAGCCGATGGTCACCCCCGGCGGTCACGAGGAGGACCTGCACATCGCCAGCTACGGCCTGGATCAGTGTCTCGCCGTCGTGCGGCGCGCCCAGGAGGAGCCCGGGGGCGAACCCGCGCCCGAGGGCTGGCTGGTGGGTGAGGGCACGGCCCTCGCGATGATCGCGACCGGCCCGCCCGGCGGCCACATCGCCGACGCGCGCGC
Source organism: Streptomyces chartreusis (assembly GCF_008704715.1). Taxonomy (NCBI): domain Bacteria; kingdom Bacillati; phylum Actinomycetota; class Actinomycetes; order Kitasatosporales; family Streptomycetaceae; genus Streptomyces; species Streptomyces chartreusis. The sequence goes on along the minus strand of NZ_CP023689.1, from coordinate 9,417,195 downwards.
CACACTGCTGCCGGACGGCAGCTTCGATCTGGCGGTCGGCACGGCGGAGTTCGGCAACGGCACCACGACCGTGCACAGGCAGATCGCGGCCGGTGAACTCGCCACGACGGTCGACCGGATCGCCGTCCGCCAGTCCGACACGGACGTCGTACGACACGACACGGGCGCCTTCGCCTCCACCGGGACGGTCGTGGCGGGCAAGGCCACGCTGCGCGCCTCCCGCGCCCTGGCCGACATGCTCCTCGACTTCGCCGCCGCCCATCTGCGCGTGCCCCGGGCCGAGTGCCGGCTCGTCGAGGAGGCGGTGACACACCCCGGTGGGCGACTGGCCCTCAAGGAGCTGTACGTCGTGGCCGGCGCGGTCGGTGTCGAGTTCGCCGCCGACGGCCACTTCGGCGGCACCCCGCGCTCGGTCGCCTTCAACGCCCAGTGGTTCAGGCTGGCCGTCGACCCGGGCACCGGCGAGATCCGCATCCTGCGCAGCGTGCACGCCGCCGACGCGGGCAAGGTCATGAACCCCATGCAGTGCCGGGGCCAGGTCGAGGGCGGTGTCGCCCAGGCCCTCGGGGCCACGCTCTTCGAGAACGTGCGCGTCGACGGGCGCGGCGAGGTGGAGACGGCCGCGTTCCGCCGCTACCGGCTCCCCCAGTTCGCCGACGTCCCGCGCACCGAGGTCCACTTCATGGAAACGGCCGACGCGATCGGGCCCCTGGGCGCCAAGTCGATGAGCGAGAGCCCTTTCAACCCGATCGCCCCCGCCTTCGCCAACGCCCTGCGCGACGCGACCGGCGTCCGCTTCACCGAGGTCCCGCTGACCCGGGACCGGGTGTGGCTGGGGCTGCGGGACGCGGGCGTGGCCGATCGGTGAGCCGGTCGTCGTCAGTCCCAGGCGCGGTAGCCGCCGTCCACGTGGATCGCCTCGATGCCGCTGATGTACCGGGCGCCGCAGCGGTCCTGCGGCAGGACGAGCTGGGGGCCGGCGAGGTCGAGCCCGGTGTCGTCGAGGGTGACCGCCAGCAGGACGGGGGCCCGGCCGAAGTCCGGGTCGATCTCGGCCCAGGACAGCAGGGCGTGGTGGCCGTCGGTGCCGCGCACGGCGATCAGGAAGCGCAGCCGGTCCTTGCGGCGGGCGGGGTCGAAGACGGGGCCCGCGTCCATGAGGACGTCGTGCAGGAGCGGCCCGGTGAAGCGGTGGTACTGGATGCCGCTGGTGGCGCACTCGAAGGCGACCTCGGCACGGTGCTGCGGCCAGCCGAGCAGATCGGGCACCGTCAGGCGGGCCGGGTTGTCCAGATCGCCGGCGAGGACGAGTTCCGCCGCCTGACCGGCGGTCGTACGGGCAGCTGCGAAGGACTGACTCACGGGCTACCACCTCCCGGATGACCGTACCCGAGCAGCGGTCCCGTACAAACGCACATGCCATGCCAGTCCAGGGATGATCCAGCTCATGCAATGCGACAAGAGACTTTCCCCTCGCATCTGCGGCAGTATCATCAGCGCATGCACACCTACCGGATCGGTGACGCGGCAGCGTTACTCGGCGTGAGCGCCGACACCGTGAGGCGTCTGGTGGACGGCGGGAAACTCACCGCCGTCCGGGACGGGCAGGGCCACCGCATCATCCCCGGCCCGGCCCTCGCCGCCTACGCCCGGCAGTTGCACCGGGCCGCACGGGAGTCCACCGGCTCCTCGGCCCGCAACCGGTTCTCCGGCATCGTCACCGACGTGACCCTCGGTGACGTGTCGGCGCAGGTGGAGATCCAGGCCGGACCGTTCCGGGTGGTCGCGATGGTCAGCCGGGAGTCGGCCGAGGACCTTCGCCTGGAACCCGGTGTGCCGGCCGTCGCCGTGATCAAGTCGACCAACGTGGTCGTCGAGCGGCCGTAGAGATCGAAAGACCGAACAAGGTCGTCAGACCGTGAGCAACGTCGTAAGACCGTGAGCAAGGTCGTTGAGACCGTAGCTGTGTCCGTCAGGACCAGAGGGAGTGGACCCGTGATGACCCGTTCCGTGCGCCGGACCCGCCGGATGCTGAAGGTGACCGGCGCAGGCGCCGCCGCCCTGCTGGCCCTGAGTGCCTGCTCGTCCTCCGACTCGGACTCCGCCAAGACGTCGGACTCGTCCGCGTCGGCGTCCGCCTCGGACAAGCTGTCCGGTGAGGTGACCGTCTTCGCGGCGGCCTCGCTGAAGGAGAGCTTCACGACGCTGGGGAAGGAGTTCGAGAAGGAGCACCCGGGCACGAAGGTGACCTTCAGCTTCGGCGGCAGCGACGCGCTCGCCGCGAGCATCACCGGCGGTGCGCCCGCCGACGTGTTCGCCTCGGCCAGCCCGAAGACGATGAAGATCGTGACCGATGCGGGGGACGCCGCGGGCACGCCGGCCACCTTCGTGCGCAACCAGCTGGAGATCGCGACCCTGCCGGGCAACCCGGACAAGATCGCCTCCCTCAAGGACCTCGCCAAGTCGGACCTGAAGGTCGTGCTGTGCGACAAGACGGTGCCGTGCGGCGCTGCCGCCGAGAAGGCGATCGAGGCGAGCAAGCTGAAGCTCACGCCGGTCTCCTACGAGGAGGACGTCAAGTCCGCCCTGAACAAGGTGGTGCTGAAGGAGGCCGACGCCGCGGTCGTCTACAAGACCGATGTGAAGGCGGCGGGTGACAAGGTGGAGGGCGTGGAGTTCCCCGAGTCCGCCGACGCCATCAACGACTACCCGATCACGGTGCTGAAGGAGTCGCAGAACAGCGACGCCGCCAAGGCGTTCATCGCGCTGGTGCAGTCCGCCGACGGCCAGAAGGTCCTGTCCGAGGCCGGGTTCCTCCAGCCGTGACCGGACCGTCCATGGACAAGGCCGGCGCCGCGGACACCCTGACCGGTGGCCCGCGGCGCGGCCGCGTCCGCGTGCGCGGGGAGCGCGGGGGCGCCCCGTTGCCGCTGCTCGTGCCCGCACTGATCGGTCTCGCCTTTCTGGTTCTGCCGCTCGTCGCCCTGCTGATCCGCGCCCCGTGGCGCAGCATGCCCGATCTGCTGACCAGCTCCGAGGTGTGGCAGGCGCTCCAGCTCTCCCTGCTCTGCGCGACGGCGGCGACCGCGGTGAGCCTGGTGATCGGGGTGCCGCTGGCCTGGCTGCTCGCCCGGGTGGAGTTCCCCGGGCGCGGTCTCGTACGGGCCCTGGTCACCCTCCCTCTCGTCCTGCCGCCGGTCGTCGGCGGTGTGGCGCTGCTGATGGCGCTCGGCCGCAACGGCGTCGTGGGCAGATGGCTGGACGACTGGTTCGGGGTGACGCTGCCGTTCACGACGGCGGGCGTGGTGGTCGCGGAGGCGTTCGTCGCGATGCCGTTCCTCGTCATCAGCGTGGAGGGCACCCTGCGGGCCGCGGACCCGCGCTACGAGGAGGCCGCCACGACGCTGGGCGCCTCCCGCTTCACCGCGTTCCGCCGGGTCACCCTGCCGCTGATCGCGCCGGGCATCGCCGCCGGCGCCGTCCTCGCCTGGGCCCGGGCGCTCGGCGAGTTCGGCGCCACGATCACCTTCGCCGGCAACTTCCCGGGCCGTACCCAGACCATGCCGCTCGCCGTGTACCTCGCCCTCCAGAACGACCCCGAAGCGGCGATCGCCCTCAGCCTGGTGCTGCTCGCCGTGTCGATCGCGGTGCTGGCGGGGTTGCGTGACCGATGGATGACCGCCTCATGACCGACACCGAGAAGACCGCCGTCGACGCTCCCGCCGGGACCGGCGCGGGCCTGGACGCCCGCCTGGTGGTGGAGCGTGGCACCTTCCGCCTCGACGTGCCGCTGAGCGCCGCGCCCGGCGAGGTGGTCGCGCTGCTCGGCCCCAACGGCGCGGGCAAGACGACCGCGCTGCGCGCCCTCGCCGGGCTCGTCCCGCTCTCCGGCGGTCATCTCCGGCTGGACGGCGCCGAGTTGGAGCGTACGCGGCCGGAGTCCCGGCCGGTCGGGGTCGTCTTCCAGGACTATCTGCTCTTCCCGCATCTGTCCGCGCTGGACAATGTGGCGTTCGGGCCGCGCTGCCACGGCGCCACCAAGGCGGAGGCCCGTGCCGGCGCCGCCGAGTGGCTGGAGCGCATGGGTCTGAGCGCGCACGCCGGCAGCAAACCGCGCAAGCTCTCCGGCGGGCAGGCCCAGCGTGTCGCCCTCGCCCGCGCACTGGCCACGCACCCTCGTCTGCTGCTGCTCGACGAACCGCTCGCCGCCCTCGACGCCCGGACCCGCCTCGACGTCCGCGCCCAGCTCCGTCACCACCTGGCCGACTTCGAAGCGGTCGCCGTACTCGTCACGCACGATCCGCTGGACGCGATGGTGCTCGCCGACCGGCTGGTCGTCATCGAGGACGGCCGGGTCGTCCAGGAGGGCACGCCGTCGGACATCGCCCGCCATCCGCGCACCGACTACATCGCGCATCTGGTCGGCCTCAACCTGTACCGGGGCGAGGCGCAGGGGCACACGGTCCGCGTCGACGGCGGCCCCGCGATCACGACCACCGAGGACCTCACCGGCCCGGTCTTCGTCGCCTTCCCGCCCGGTGCGGTCACCCTGCACCGTGACCGCCCGACCGGCTCCAGCGCCCGCAATCTCTGGCGCTGCGAGGTCGTCGGCCTGGAGACGCACGGGGACCAGATCCGCGCCGACCTCGCCGGAGAACTGCCGCTGGCGGCCGACCTCACGACCATCGCCGCCGCCGAGCTGGACCTGCGGCCCGGAGCCACCGTGTGGGCGACGGCAAAGGCGACCCAGACGCACGCGTACCCGGCCTGAGAGGTGGTGGCGCCCGGTTCTGCGAGGTGCGGCGGCCCCTTCGCCTCGCGGTTGCGACGGGGTTCCCGCGGACGGCGCGCCCGCGGGACTACCGTGGGCCGCACAGCACCCCAATGGGGACAAATCCCCCTCACTCTGCGAGGCGTACGACCATGAGCCTGAGCATCCGCAACCAGATCCCCGGCACCGTCACCTCCGTCACTCCGGGGGAGGCCATGGCGACGGTCCGGGTCCGCCTCGACGGCGGTCAGGACGTCACGGCCGCCATCACCGTCGACGCGGTCAGGGATCTGGGCCTCGCGGCGGGCTCCGCCGTACAGGCCCTGGTCAAGGCGACGGAGGTCGCGCTGGCCACCGGTCCGGTCGAGGGCCTGTCCATCCGCAACCGGCTGCCCGGCACCGTGCGCGAGGTCGCGACGGGCGCCGCCATGGCCTCGGTGCGGGTCTCCGTCGACGGCGGCGAGGTGACGGCCGCGATCACCGCGGACGCGGTCGGCGAACTGGGGCTGACGGCGGGTTCCGCCGTCACCGTCCTGTTCAAGTCGACCGAGGTGTCCCTCGCCACCGTGTGAGACCCGGGTCGGCTGCCGGGGACTGCTGAGCCCTGCAAGGGTCAACCAAGGCTGCCCGCTCAACCTCCCACTGACTTCGACCACTTCTGGCCGCCGAGCGGGAACTCGTAGGCCAGGCGCCCGTTGTTGCCGCTCGTGCGGAACGGCCGCCCGTCGTCGTCGACGACCAGCGTCCCCTTGCGGTCGCCGCTGGACCAGGCCAGCTCCAGATACCAACGCACGTCGTACGCCGACGCGTCGGCCGTGACCTCGAAGACCTCCGGGTCCGACTCGCTCACCTTGAACGGGAAGTCCCGCTGCCCGTCCCCGGCGACGACGGTCGGCCGCGCCGCGTCGAGTGCCACGCTGAAGGGCCGGGTCGGCACACCGCCTCCGCAGCCGACGCCCATCACGTAGTCGTTCCAGTCCGGTGGCGTGTCCTTGCCGACGACCCGGACCCTGAGGCTGTCGACGACCACCGTCTCCTCCCCGGTGCCCTGGACGGTCAGCTTCACCAGCTGCTCGCCGGCCGACACCGCCTTGTGCGCCCCGACCCAGGCCGGCGCGTCCTGCTCCACCGGGGGCGGGCCGACGTCCGGCGCGGGCCGGTCGATCAGGTAGTGCTGGGAGCAGGGGCCCTCCCAGGTGTACGGCCGGGTGTTGACGGTGAGTGGGGGCTCGTCGGCCGTCTCGGCACCCCTGGCACTGTTCCTGGTCGGAGTCGGGGAAAGGGAAGGGGAAGGGGAGTTCCGTTCCCGGGACCGGGTGGACGGGGACGGTGACGCGCTCGCTTCCGTCCGCGTGGGCCCACCGGAGACGCCCTTCGTGGTGGCGGCGCCGACGGGACTCCCCCGGCCTTCGTCGCCCTGCTCCCCGCCCGACGGCAGACCCATGGCGAGCACGACGGCACCGAGGACTGCGGCCAGTCCGGTACCGGCGATGGCGGCGGTACGGCGGTGGAGGCGTCCCCGGCCGTCCTGGCGGCCCGCACTGTCCGGCTCCAACAGGCCCGGGGCGTCGGGCACGAGGGCCGGAGCGTCGGAGGAGGCAGCCGCTTCCGCAGCGCCCTTCTTCCCCCGCGCCCCGTCCGCCAGCACCCACCGCCGATGCAGCTCCACCAGCTCGTCCGGCGAGGCCTTGCACAGCCGTGCCAGCCGCTCGACGGGCGCGTAGTCGGTGGGCACGGCATCCCCGTTGCAGTACCGATGCAGCGTCGACGTGCTCATGTGCAGCCGTTTGCCGAGGACTCCGTAGCTGAGCCCCGAGCGGTCCTTCAACTGCCGCAGAAGTGCCGCGAATTCGGCCGCCGCAGTGCCTTCCGACACCGTTCCTCCACCCCCCATGTCCCGTTCCCCCGTTCCAGGGGACGGACGTTTCACCAGGTCAGACATGTTCCAGCCATTCCAGCGTCCCTGATCGCCCGCCGTGGGTGCGGGCGGGACGGAACACGGATCAAGCTCTGGTCATCCAAGCACGCCGCTCCCGGCAACCGGTCGAGCGGACGCGCCCAAACCCTTTGCACCGACAAGGAATCAGCCATGCGCACCTTCCGTCACGCCCGCCTCCTCGCCGCCACCGGCGTCGCCCTGAGCGCCCTCGCCCTGACCGCCTGCCAGAGCGGCACCGGCACCCGGGACGAGGGCGCCGCGCAGTCGGGTTCGCCGAGCGCGACCAAGGACGTGTCGAAGCCCGCGCCGGGGAAGTCGCCGCAGCAGACCGGCGGGAGCGGCGGTTCGGGGCAGTCGTCGGGCGGGTCCGCCGACCCGGTCAAGTCGGCGCAGAACGGCTCGGGCGGCAAGGCCGGCCAGGGCGCGAAGAACGACGACGGCCCGCAGGACCTGACCATCTGCAACGGGTCCAACACCAGGACCACGGCCCAGCCGGTCTCCCGGCCGCTCAACCACATGCTGCTCACCGTGACCAACACCGGCTCGAAGCGATGCGCGCTGATGTACTACCCGGTGCTCCGCTTCGACGAGATGCAGTGGGTGCCGCAGGCGATCGAGGACACCCAGCCGCAGGCCGTGACGATGCTGGAGCCGGGCGGATCCGGCTATGCGGGCGTCCTGCTCAGCGCGGCCGACGGCAGCGGCACGGGCGGAGACACCGGCCACAAGCTCGTCGTCGGGTTCCAGGGCCGTACCCCGAACAGCGACGGCGGACCGGCCGCCGCGCCCGGCCTTCCGGCCAAGGGCGTCCACTACGACAGCGCGCTGAGCGTCACCTACTGGCAGACGGACATGGAGGACGCTCTCGACTGAGCCGCTTCCGGGCCGGCCGGCGCATGTGCGACGAGCGGGCGCCGGTCCACGCCGGACGAGCGGCTGAAGCGTAGCGTCGGGGGCGCCAGACCGGCCCGGAAAGGAATCACGATGGAGCCCACCGGCATCACGCCCAACCTCCACGTCCTCGACATCGCCGCCGCCCGCGACTTCTACACCGGCTATCTCGGACTGAGCGTCGAGGACTTCGACATGGGCTGGGTAGCCCGCTACCGGTCTCCCGACGGCCGGGCGCAGATCCAGCTCGTGACCCGCGACGCGACGGCGCCCGAGCTCGCGGCCGTATCGGTCCGCGTCGGCGCGGGCGTCGACCTGGCATACGCCGACGCCCTGCGCCACGGATACGAGATCGTGCACCCGCTCACCGACGAACCCTGGGGCCTGCGCAGGTTCCTCGTGCGAGCGCCCGACGGCAACGTCCTCAACATCGTCAGCCACCGGGACGACTGACGGCACCTCAGGTGCGCGGCTTGTGCTCCTGCGCGAACGCGTCCGCGGCGGCGAGGTCGAAGTCCCCGTGATCGCTGCCGAGTCCCTGCGCCACCAGGGCCGCCGCCGCGCAGCCCAGGACGGCCGCCGCGTGCGGCGCCCGGCCCAGGCCCGTGCCACGGACGAAGCCGGCCGAGAAGGCGTCGCCGCAGCCGGTGGTGTCCACGACGTCGATCGCGAAGGCGGGCACCTGCTCGGTGCCGTCCGGGGTCACCAGCAGCGCGCCGTCGCCGCCGCGGGTGACGGCGACCAGGCCCGCCCCGGCGGCCAGGAGCTTCTGCGCGCCCGTGATCAGGTCCTGTTCGCCGGTGAAGCCGAGGACCTGGTCCTCGTTGGGCAGCATGTGGTCGACGTACGGCAGGGCGGCCTCGATCTGCTCGAAGCTGCCGAGAACGCCTGGTGCCAGTAGGTCGACCGAGGTCGTCACGCCGTGTTCCTTGGCGTGCGACAGGATGCGTGTGGCGGTGTCGACGCCGATCAGTTCGGGGCCGCCGAGGTGCAGGTGGTCGGCTTCGGCGATGGCGTCCCAGGGCACGTCGTCGGGGCCGTAGGTGATGTTGGCGCCGAGGAGGTGCAGGGAGGGGCGGTCGCCGTTGGGGCGGATGGGCAGGACACTCGCGGAGGTGGCGGTGTCCGTGCGGCGGACCAGGTGCCGGGTGTCGATGCCGGCCGCGCCGAGGAGCTGGACGAGCATGTCCCCGGTGGGGTCCGACCCGATCGCCCCGGCGCTGTACACCGTGGCGCCGAGCTTGGCGAGGGTGAGCGCGGTTCCGCCGGCCGTGCCGGCGGCGGTCATCCTGATGTCCTCGACCAGTGTGGCGCCCTGGCCCTCGGGTATGGCCTCGACGGGCCGCACCAGCACGTCCAGCACATGCACGCCCAGCGTGACGACCTTCATCGGTTTCCCTCCTGCACGGGTGGTACGGGGTGGGTGGTGCCGTAGTTCCGGGCGAGCGCGGCCTCGATCACGGCGAGTTGCTGCTGCTCGTCGAGGACGCGGGGCGTGCCGAGGGCTGCCGCGCGCTGGTAGACACCGCACGCCCACTCCAGCAGGAGCGCGTGCTCGACGGCCTTGCCGAGGGTCGGGGCGTGGGTGAGGGCGCCGTGGCTCGCCATCAGTGCGGCGCTGCGGCCGTCCAGCGCCGTCAGGACGGACTCGGCGAGTTCGGGGGTGCCGAAGGTGGCGTACGGTGCGACGCGCACGGAGCCGCCGAGGGAGAGCAACTGATAGTGGATGCAAGGCAGTTCGTCGAGCACGCAGGACAGTGCCGTCGCCATGGGGGCGTGGGTGTGGACGACGGCACCGGTGCCGTAGCGGCGGTAGACGCCGAGGTGGAGGTCGAGTTCGGAGGTGGGTTCGAGCGTCCCGGCCACGACGGTGCCGTCGAGGTCGACCACGGTCACCTGGTCCGGCGTGAGTTCGGCGAGCACCGCGCCGGTGGCGGTGATCGCGACCCGGTCGTCGACGCGTGTGCTGACGTTGCCGGCCGTGCCGATGAGCAGGCCCTCCGCCCCCAGCCGACGGCACGCCTCGGCCACGGCGGCGCGCTCCTGACCCAGCACCGAGCTTGAGCCTGTCATGCGCGCGACGCTAGCCTAAAGCTGAAACAAAGTCACGTTCACATTCGGAGGCCGCACATGGGCGATCCGACCCCGGATCCCGACGGCACCTGGCAGGTCCCGCTGCGCCGCACACCCCAGCAGGCACGCAGCAAGGCCCGTCTCGCCCGGGTCCTCCAGGCCGCCGAGCGCGTCCTGGTACGCGAGGGCGCGCAGGCGCTGACGACGACGCGGATCGCGGCGGAGGCGAAGGTCTCGGTCGGTTCGCTGTACCAGTACCTGCCCGACCGGGACGCCATCGTCGACGCCCTCGCGGCGGGCTACTTCGCCCGGCTGGAGACGACCATGGACGACCTCGTCGGGTCGGCGACGGCCGAGCGGTGGGAGGATCCCGTCGCCGTGCTGATCGACACCTACGCGGCGATCTACCGCACCGAGCACGGCTTCCGGGCCCTGTGGTTCGGCAGCAGCCTCACCGAGCAGATCCGCGCGGCCGACCGCGAGCACAAGCGCCGGATGGCGGACGGCATCCGGCACATCCTGCTGGCCCTCGACCTCGCCCGGGACGACGCGGCCCTCTCCCATGCCTGCCAGGCCGCGGTCCTCGCCGCCGACGCTCTCGCCCAGGAGGCGTTCCGCCGGGACCCCGAGGGCGATCCGGCTCTGCTCGAAGAGGCCCGGATCATGCTGCGCGGCTACCTTGCCGGCGTCACCGCCCGCTACCGCTGACCTGGGGTTCCACGGAGCGCGGGGCCGGTTCTGTCATCCTGTCATCGTGCCGAAACCCACGCCCGTCACGCCGGACGCCCCCGCCCGTATACGCACTCCGCTCCTCACCCAGGAGTGGTTGGACCTCGCCTTCGTCCACTGGGCGGTCGACCCCGCCGTGGTGACGGCGCTGCTGCCGCGGGGCACCGTCGCGGACACCCACGACGGGGTCACCTACGTCGGTCTTGTCGCCTTCCGGATGCACCGGGTGGGCTGGCTGCGGATGCCGGGGGTGCCGTATCTCGGGACCTTCCCGGAGACGAACGTGCGGCTGTACTCGGTGGACGAGCACGGGCGGCGCGGGGTCGTGTTCCGGTCGATGGACGCCTCGCGGCTGATCCCGGTCGTGATGGGGCGCGCCGGCTTCCGGCTGCCGTACCTGTGGTCCCGGATGTCCGTCCGGCAGGCCGGCGACACCGTCACCTACACCAGTTCCCGCCGCTGGCCGGGGCCGCGCGGCGCGTACAGCCGCATCACCGTGCGCACCGGCGAACGCATCGAGGAGCCCACCGAGCTGGAGCACTTCCTCACCGCGCGCTGGGGCATGCACAACGCCTTCTTCGGCGGGCCCGAATCGCTGGCGTTCCTGCCCAACCACCACCCCCGGTGGCCGCTGTACCGCGCCGAGCTGCTGACCTGCAAGGAGAACCTGATCACGGCGGCCGGACTGCCGGCCCCGAGCGGCGCCCCGGCCAGCGTGCTGTACTCCCCCGGCGTCCCGGTCCGGCTCGGCCGTCCGGCGCGCCCCGCCGGCATCCCCACGCCCTGATCCGCTCACGCGTGTCGAATTCCGGAATCCGGCGCCGACGTATCGGATGAGAGGGCTGGGGCCGCACCGCGCGGCCGGCCGGCCGACAGCCGATCGGAACGGAGATCGATCATGTTGCTCAAGGACAAGGTCGCGGTGGTGTACGGCGCGGGTGGCTCCATCGGTGGGGCGGCGGCACGCGCCTTCGCCCGTGAGGGGGCGCGGGTCTTCCTCGCCGGGCGGACCGCCGCACCGCTCGACAAGGTCGCCGAGGAGATCCGTGCCGCGGGCGGGGACGCGGAGACGGCCGTGGTCGACGCGGGCGACGAGGCAGCGGTGGACGCCTTCGTGGACGATGTCGCCGCACGGGCGGGACGGATCGACGTCTCGTTCAACGCGATCGGCTACGGCGACGTCCAGCAACCGCTGATGGAGATCTCCGAGGCGGACTTCCTCCAGCCCATCGTGACGGCGATGCGCTCGCAGTTCCTGACGACCCGGGCGGCGGCCCGCCACATGACCGAGCGCCGCGCGGGAGTGATCCTCGCCTTCGGTGGCGGCGGGACGCAGACCCTGCCCGGACTCGGCGGCTTCAAGATCGCGCTGGACGCGCTGGAGGGGCTGCGCCGGCAGTGGGCGATCGAGCTGGGCCCGCACGGCATCCGGGTCGTGACGCTGAAGTCCGGCGGCGTACCGGAATCCCTGCCCATGGAGTTCCCCGGGGCGGAGGCCATCGTCGACAGCCTGGTCGACGCGACCCAGCTCGGCCGGGCCGCGACCCTCACGGACGTCGGCGACGTGGCCGCCTTCGCCGCCTCGGACCGGGCCCGCACGCTCACCGCGACGGACGTGAACATCTCCTGTGGCGCGATCGTGGACTAGAGGCTCTCGCCCGGCACGGAAAGGTAGCTCTCGCGCAGCCGGTCCAGCGCGGGGTGCTCGGTGGCGAGTTCGGTGTCGTCGATCGCGGCGACGGTCCGCACGCCGATGCCGGTGTTCGTGGCGAATGCGGCTGCCATGCCCTTGGCCTGTTCCAGGGTGACGGTGGCGACGCGGTGTTCGGCGCGCTGCCGAAGCAGCGCCATGGTGACTCCGGGCAGGACAGGCGCCTGTGGCCACACCACCGTGCCGTCCCGGTCGACGAATCCGACGTTCCAGGTGCTGCCTTCGCTGACGAGTCCGTCGCGTCCGATGAACAAGGCGTCGTCGAACCCGGCGAGTTGGGCGCTTCGCCGGATGTGCAGGGCCCCGAAGAGCCCGACGTGCTTCACCTCGGGCAGGTCCCGCTCGTAGGGCATGCTCCTGACGCGCAGCGGAGCCGGCGGCAGCGCGCCGGCTCCGCGCACCGTGACCAGGACCTGTGGTTCCCCGGCCTCCGCGAGGTGGACCATGTCGACTCCGGGGTCGTAGACGGTCACTCGGACGACGCACGGCAGCGGCCGTCCGTCCAGGGCCCGGCGGACGAAGTCGCGGACGCGCGCGGTGTCGAGGTCGGCACCCCACACGGCCCGGCAGTCCTTCCTGAGTCGTTCCATGTGCAGCGGCAGGCCGCGAACGCCGTCCTCCTCCACTCGCATGGTCGTGAAGTGGCCCACGTTGACCAGGGCCAGGGACAGCAGTTCATCGGGGGAAACGAGCTTTCCGTTGAGCGTCGCCATGCCGCCCAGGATGTCAGGACCGGCGTCGTGGCACCCCGAAGCCGGGGAACGCGAAGGGCCCGGACCGGGTGAACCGGTCCGGGCCCTCGCGGGATGTCAGCGCCTCACGCGCCGTTCCCCTGTTGCGTTGTCACCCCTATCGGGCGCTGCGCCTGGCGCGCATCAGCACCAGGAAGCCGCCGATGAGGAGGACGGCGCCGCCCGCGGCGGGCCACAGCGTGGTGGCGCCCGTCTCGGCCAGGTTGCCGCCGACCGCCTGGGGCTTGGTCCCCAGGCTGTCCTCGGTGTCCTCGGCGGGAGGCTGGGTCTGCGCCGAGGCGCCTCCCGCGTTCTCGTCGTCGCCGGAGCCGCCCTGCGCCTGGTCGTCGCCCGCGGCGGCCGACGGGGTTCCGTCGGACTTGGGCGCTACCGTGCTGGACAGGGTGGGCTTGCCGTCGTCCGCCGGGTCGGTGGCGGGGGCGTCGTCACCGGGCTCGTCGTTCGCGGGAGCCTCGGTCTCGGGCTTCTCGGTGGCCGGCTTGCCGGTCTCCGGGGCCTCGGTCGCCGGGTCGTCGTTCGCCGGCGGGTCCGTCTGCTCGTTGCCTCCGTCGCCCGGCTCCGGCTTGTCGTCGGCCGGCGGCGTGGTGGGTGCCTCGGTCGGCTCCTCGGTGGGCTCCTCCTGGCCCGGGTCGTCGCCCTCGTCGGCGCCGACACCGCACTTGCGGCCGGAGTTGATGCAGTCGACCATCTCGCCCATCAGCTTCTCGTCGAAGACGTTGATGAAGTCGCCGTGGTCGGTGACGGGCTTGTGCAGCTGCTCCGGGAAGGAGTCCACCGCGAACAGCGGGGTCGTCTTGCCGCCGTCCTGGAGGCTCGGCGCGTTGACGTCGTAGACGATGCGCTGCACCAGCTGCGGGATGGCCTTGAAGCCGTTCGCGCAGCTGCCGTCCGCCGCGGCGAACGCCACGTGCGTGCGGTGGTTGGCGCTGTCGATGTTCGTCCCGTCCCAGCAGCTCTGGAACTTGAAGGTGCGCACCACGTCACTGCCCTGCGGGCACAGCGGGTACTTGTCCTTCAGCTGCCGGTCCTCGAAGCCGGTGCAGCTCCAGGAGGCGTTGGCGTTCGCGGTGCCGTTGATGAACGCCTTCGCGTCACCGGTGATGATGCGCAGCAGACGCGGCATCTCGGTGACCTTGCTGCGCGGGCTGCCCACGAAGTTCAGCGTCACCTCCTTGGGGGTGACGATCTCACCGGCGTTGCCCTCGATGCCGCCGCCGGGCGAGTTGGCGTCCTGCTCCTGCGAACCGTTCTGGAGACGGATCACGGGCCAGTAGTACGTGGACTTGTCGCCCTGGTTCACACAGCTGGTCTCGGCGTTCGCCAGGTCCTCGTCGCTCGCGAAGGCGTCGTTGGACTGGTTGCCGATGTAGTCGTGGAAGTGGTGGGCGCCGTTGGAGACACCGGGGGCCACGATGACGTTGTCCGAGTTGAACAGGCCGTTGTCGTTGACGCCGCAGCTGGTGGCGAAGGTGCCACGGGAGGCGTCCGAGGACAGGGCCGGCTTCTGGACGTTGGGCTGTACGGACTTGATGTCCTGGTAGTCCGCCGCGTTGGGGCCGTTGCCGGCCTGTCCGCCGTTGCCGGCGTTCTGGCCGCCGTCGCCCTGCTGCTGGCCGCCCTGACCGGCGCCGTTCTGGTTGTCGCCGCCGTTGTCCTGGGCGCCGTCCCCGCCGTCGGCGCCGTTCGCCTGGTCACCGCTCTCGGGCTCGGGGGCCCGCAGGGTGCAGTCCGCGAGGCCGTCCAGGCCCTCGGGCCGGTCCCCCGTGCGGTCCACGGCGATGGCGATCCGCTCGATCGTCGCGCCGCGCTTCTCCTTCAGCGGCTTCATGATCGCGTTGTCGGCGAAGCCGGGGTCCTGCTTGATCGCCTGCGCCGCCTCCGTCAACCGCTGGTAGGCGTCGGCTATCTGCTGGTCAAGGAGGGCCAGCTCCTTCGCGACGTCCTCCTTGGCATCCTCCGGCACATCCGTCAGCTTGTCGCCGACGTCCGGGCAGTCGATCGTGCCGGCCGGGGAGGACAACGTCTCGGCGGAGTCGGCTCCGCCGTCTTCGGTCGCCGAGGCATAGACGTTGGCCCCAACAAGGCCGCCGCCGCCCAACATCAGCGCGACCGCTGCAAAGGTCGCGCGCCGTGCGCCCGTTGGGCGTCTTCGCGTGCTGCGTCCCAAGGAAGTACTCCTACGCCTCGTGGTCGGTCAGGGCATGAAAATCCCCCGGTCCTATACGCAGGCCGACGGCGCAGTGTTCAACCGCCTCAGGAATTCTCAGAAATATCTTATGAGCCGCGTAAACCTCGTCTGAGCAACGGTGTTCGAACCGAAACCTGAGCGACGGGAAGCCCTGCTCAGTCCATCAGTCCGGCGGCGAGCGTGGCCCCCAGTTCCCAGCAGGCCTCGGTGTCGGCCTTGCCGGGCTCACCGGTCACCTTCACGGGCTGCGCGGCGCGCTGCCAGGCGAGGCCGGTCGTGATGGCGTCGACGGCCCGCACGGCGCCGGTCACGTCGCTGCCGCCGTGCACGTAGTAGCCAAAGGGGCGGCCTCGGGTCGCGTCAAGGCACGGGTAGTAGATCTGGTCGAAGAAGTGCTTCAGGGCGCCCGAGATGTAGCCGAGGTTGGCGGGGGTGCCCAGGAGGTACGCGTCGGCGTCGAGCACGTCGGACGCCGTGGCCGACAGGGCCGCCCGCCGCACGACGTCGACGCCCTCGATCTCGGGCGCGGTCGCACCGGAGACGACGGCTTCGAGCATGGCCTGGCAGTTGGGCGAGGGGGTGTGATGCACGATCAGCAAGGTAGGCACACCCCGAACCCTGCCGTCGCGCCGCCGATCAACGCAACCGCGACGCTCCGGCCACGGGTCGGGCGGAGCCGACCTTGGCGACGGCGGACGACAGCTGCTCCCGCACCGCTTCGGGCAGCGGTTCGCCCTTCACGGCCGTGACCAGGTCGCCGGCGAGGGCGTGCAGTTTCGTGTTGGTGTTCTGGGAGGCCTCGACCAGCACCGTCCAGGCGTCCTCGGAGCTCAGGCCGAACGAGGCCATGAGGATGCCGCGGGCCAGGTCGATGGTCGGCCGGGTCTGCATCGCCCGGCGCAGCTGGGCGACCTCGATCCGCAGGTCCTCCACGAAGTCCTCGGAGACCTCCGCCACCTCGCGCGACCCGGCGGCCGACGCGCCCTCGTCGTCGGCACCCGGACCGGCGAACAGCTCCCGCGTCCGCGTCAGGTCGAGCAGTCGGTCGACGACCGCACCACTGGCACTGATCACGACCGTCTTGCCCTGCCTGAGCGCACGCAGGCGTAGCGCGAGCAGGATGTTCAGGGCCGCACAGTCGCAGAACGTGACGCCCTTCAGGTCCAGATCGACGCCTCGGACCGAGCGGCGCAGGGCTTCGCGGAGGGCACCGCGCAGCCGCTCGCTGGTGTCGAGGTCGAGTTCACCGCGTACCTCCACACTGACCCGGTCGCCGTCAGGGCCGGGCACAGAGGACGTGAGCTCGGACATGTCCGCCTCTCCTCAAGTGCTCCCCGTCTCCGCACCAGGGTGACCCGAACTCTCGAACACGTCAACAGATACATGAAATTCAGTGCGTGTATTTGTATACGTGAACCCCGAGCCGTACTGTTGGCACATGGACGGAGTCCCTGAGCCGCACACCGGATGGACATTTCTGACCAATCACGCGCGCGTACTGGCGGCGATCGCGGACAACCCCGACGTCCGGATCCGGCATATCGCGGCGCACTGCCGGCTCACCGAACGCGCAGTCCAGAAGATCATTGCGGAGCTGGAGGGGGACGGCTACCTGTCCCACGTCCGCGAGGGGCGGACCAACATCTACCGGATCGAGCCGGGCAAGCTGCTGCGCCACCCCGCCGAGGCCGGTCTGCCCGTGGCCGCGCTGCTCGCCCTGCTCATCCACGACGAGGCCGATCGCGGCGCGGCCGCCGAGCAGCTCAGGGCGACGCGGCAGCGGATGCCCCTGGACGGCGGATGACCTCTTGCCCGGGGCTCAGCACAGGACGCGCAGTGCTCCCGGCAGGACGCGGAGCGTGACCGGGAGGTTCGCCTCGACCTCGCCGTCGGCACCGTAGGGCACCTCGCGGTCGGCCGAGATACGTATCTCCTTGCCGCGCAGTATCTCGACCTGGGGGCGGTGGACGTGGGCGCCCGTCTTGAGGTCGTTCATCAGGGCGAAGAACAGCCGGCGCGGGGCCTCGCGGATCATCACGACCTCCAGCAGGCCGTCGTCGACACGGGCGTCGGGCGCGATGAGCCGACCCGACCCGTAGTAGCCGGAGTTGGCGGCCACGACCGTGTAGCCGATGTGCAGGTGCTCCTGACCGTCGACGGTGACCCGGTAGCGCGCGGCGCGCCAGGTCGTGACGGCGCGCAGTCCGCCCGCGTAGTAGGAGGCGGCGCCGCGCAGCAGGGTGGCGTTGTTGGCGTGGCGGTTGGCGAGCGCGTCGACTCCGGCGTACACGCTACCGAGGACCGCCGTGCGGTCGTGCACGGCGGACTCGACCTCTATGGTGTCGACCTTCCGGGGCTCGTGGTGGAGCAGCACCTCGGCGAGCGCCGCCGGGTCGGTGGGCAGTTCGAGGGCCCGCGCGAAGTCGTTGCCGCGGCCGGCCGGGACGAGGCCCAGCACCATGTCGGTGCCGCTGAGGGCACCGCCGATGCCGCCGGCCATTCCGTCGCCGCCGACTGCGAGCACCACCCGCCCCCGCTCTCCGGCGTCCCTGGCAAGCTCCCGGGCGTGCGCCAGGCTGCGGCTGTACTGGGTCTCCAGGTCGGCCCCGGCCTCCCGCAGCGGCCGGGCCACTTCCAGCAGAGCGGCCGCGGAGGCGGATCCGCCCGCCGTGGGGTTGACGATGGCGGTGAACTGTCGCATCGGTGTGCCTTTCGGGCCGACGGGAGGGAGCTGCCGGAGGCGGGCCGGGGGCGGGTGGGAGGTATGCAGGTGGAGCGGGGTGTGACCGGCCCAGTGGAACAGGCGTGTCAAGCCCCGGGCGGGGGCGGGGCGGCCCGGCTCAGTCGAGCGGCAGGAGGACGCCGGGGTTGAGCAGCCCCGCGGGGTCCAGTCGCCGCTTGACGGCACGCAGCGCCTCGATGCCCAGGGGGCCCGCCTCACGGACGTACCAGTCGCGGTGGTCGGTGCCGACGCCGTGATGGTGGCTGATGGTGCCGCCCGCGCCGAGGATCGCCTCGTTGGCGGCGTGCTTGGCCTTCTCCCAGTGTGCGACCGCGTCCTCGCCCTGCGCGGAGACGACGGTGAAGTACAGCGAGGCGCCGTTCTCGTAGACGTGGGAGATGTGGCACATGACCAGCGGCGGGGTGCCGGCCTCGGTGAGCGTCGTCGTGAGGGCGTCGCGGACGGACGCGTACAGCTCGGGGACGCGTGACCAGAAGGTCGCGGTCTCCAGGGTCTCGACGAACGCCCCGGCGTCCAGCAGGGAGTCCCGCAGGTAGGGGGCGGAGTAGCGGCCGTGCGCCCAGCGCTCGCCGGGTTCCTCGCCGAGCGGGGTGCCGCCGCAGTCGCGCAGGACGGCCGCGCCGTGCTCGCTGCGGTACGCGACGTCCTCGTCCGTGCCCTCGTACCCGGCGATCGCCATGCAGCCTGCGGACTGCTGCGCGGCCTCGGAGCCGCCGATGGCGTCGGGCTGGGCGAGGCCGATCAGGGTCTCGGTCTCGTCGGACAGCCGCAGCACCGTCGGACGCGGTCCGTCCTGGGCGAGGCGGCGCAGCGCGGCGGCGCCCTCCTCGAAGGAGGCGAAGCGCCAGCCCTCGTACACACGGGCCTGCGGGACGGGCCGGATCCGCACGGTCACGGAGGTGATGACGCCGAAGGCGCCCTCCGAGCCGAGCAGGAGCTGGCGCAGGTCGGGGCCGGCCGCCGAGCGCGGCGCCCGGCCGGTGTCGATGGTGCCCTCGGGGGTGGCGACGGTCAGACCGAGGACCATCTCGTCGAAGCGGCCGTATCCGGCGGACGCCTGGCCGCTGGAGCGGGCGGCGGCGAAGCCGCCGATGCTCGCCCACTCGAAGGACTGGGGGAAGTGGCCGAGGGTGAAGCCGTGTTCGGCAAGCAGCGCCTCCGCCTGCGGCCCGCGCAGTCCGGGTTGCAGGGTGGCGGTGCGGGAGACCGCGTCGACGGCGAGCAGCGCGTCCATACGGCGCAGGTCCAGGGCGACGAAGGCACCGCGCCGGGAGGGGGCGAGGCCGCCGACGACGGAGGTGCCGCCGCCGAACGGGACGACGGCCAGGCCGTGTTCGGAGCAGGCGCGCAGCACGGCGAGGACGTCGTCGTGGCCGGCGGGCAGGACGACGGCCGCGGGTACGTCGTCGACCTCGCCGTCGCGGATGCGGAGCAGGTCGGGGGTGGACTTGCCACGGGTGTGCCGGACGCGGGTCTCGGCGTCGGTGCGGACGTGCTCCTCGCCGCCGACCGCGGCGGACAGGGCCTGGCGCACGGCGGGTTCGAGTCCCGGCTGGGGTACGGCGATGTCCGCCAGGGCGACCGGCCCGGCGGTGCGCGGCTTGACTCCGAGCAGATCGCGCAGCAGGCCGATCACGGTCTCGGGCAGCGGCGCCGCCTTGGCCGGGTCGCCCCAGCCGCTCCACAGCATGTCCATGACTGTCGTCCTCACCGGTCGATTTCGAGCGATGCCGTGTCCCGGACGGCCTCGCAGGCGTTACACTGTGACACATGACGCCTATTCGTCACAACCACTCGGACAGCGACGCGGTGCTCGACGCGGTGCGCGACTGTGTCCTTGCCGTCGGAGTCCGCCGTACGACGCTGACCGACGTGGCCCGCCGCGCGGGCGTCTCCCGGATGACGCTGTACCGGCGCTGGCCCGATGTGCGCTCCCTGGTGGGGGACTTGATGACCCGCGAGTGGGTCGCGGTCGCCACGGGGGCCATGCCCGAACGGCGGCCCGGCACGGCCACGCGCGGCCTGATCGTCGAGGGGCTGGTGGCCGGGGTGCGGACCTTCCGCGCCCACCCGCTCTTCCAGAAGATCGTGGACGTCGATCCCGAACTGCTCCTGCCCTACGTCCTCGACCGCCGGGGCGCGAGCCAGATGGCGCTGCTCGCCCTGCTCGCGGACGCCGTGAAGGAGGGCCACGCCGACGGCTCGGTGCGCGCGGGCCACGTGGAGCGGCAGGCGCGGTCCCTGCTGCTGATCGTCCAGTCCTTCACCCTGTCCCTGCGGACCATGACCGACGAGGACGACGCCGACCTGAGCAGCGACGCCTTCCTGGCGGAACTGCGCAGCATCCTGGAGAGGACCCTCACGCCATGACCCCTGCCACTCCCCCGGTCCCCGGATCGTCGCTGTCCGCCGCCCGGCGCTCGCGCGAACTCACCGAGACCGTCGGCGGTCCGGTCGTGGACGTCCTGGTCGTCGGCCTGGGCGCGACAGGCGCCGGGGTCGCCCTGGACGCCGCCGCCCGGGGCCTTTCGGTGGCCGCCGTCGACGCCCATGACCTGGCCTTCGGCACCTCGCGCTTCAGCAGCAAGCTGATCCATGGCGGGCTGCGCTACCTCGCCTCCGCCCAGCTCGACGTGGCTCACGAGAGCGCGGTCGAGCGCGGGGTGCTGATGGAGCGCACGGCTCCGCACCTGGTGCGGGCCCAGCCGTTCGTGCTGCCGCTGACGCCGCTCGTGTCCCGCGCCCAGTCCACCCTCGCCTGGGCCGGGTTCCGGGCCGGTGACGCCCTGCGTCTGGCGGCCCGCACGGCCCGCGCCACCCTGCCGGCCCCGCGCCGCCTGTCCACGGTGGAGACGCGGCACCTCGCCCCTGCCCTGCGCACCCAGGGCCTGCGCGGCGGTCTGCTGTCCTGGGACGGCCGGCTCACCGACGACGCCCGGCTGGTGACGGCGATCGCCCGCACCGCCGCCGCCCGCGGCGCCCGGATCCTCACCCGCGTCCGGGCACTGGAACTCACCGCGTCCGGCGCCCGCGTCCGCGACGAACTCACCGGCGAGGAGGGCGAGATCAGGGCCCGCGCCGTGATCAACGCGTCCGGCGTATGGGCGGACGGCCTGGTGGACGGCATCCGGATCCGCCCCTCGCGCGGCACCCACCTCGTGCTGCGCTCCGACCACCTCGGCCCGCTGCCCGCGGGGCTGCACGTGCCGGTCCCCGGCGAGACCAACCGTTTCGTCCTCGTCCTGCCGCAGGGCGACGGCCGGGTCTACGTCGGCCTCACCGACGAGCCCGTCGAGGGTGACGTCCCGGACGTGCCCGAGGTCCCCGAGACCGACATCGGCTTCCTGCTGGACGTCCTCGGCTCGGTCCTGGACGTGCCGGTCCGGCGCGATGACGTCGTCGGCGCGTTCGCCGGTCTGCGCCCTCTGCTCGACACCGCGCCGGCGGCCGGTTCCGGGGCGCCGCGGACCTCCGACATCTCCCGTCGGCACGCGGTCCTCACCTCGTCGGAGGGCGTGACCACGGTGGTCGGCGGCAAGCTCACCACCTATCGGCGCATGGCCGAGGACGCCGTCGACGCCGCCGTCGCCACGCACGGGCTCACGGCCGGCCCGTCCCCCACCGCCTCGCTGCCCCTCGTCGGCGCCGCGTCACCGAACACTCTCGGCTCGCTGCGCGCGCCGCGCCGCCTGGTCCAGCGCTACGGCACCGAGGCACCGGCCGTCCAGGCGCTCGGCGCGGAGGACCCCCGTCTCGCCGAACCCGTACTGACGGGGCATCCCGTCACCGGCGCCGAACTCCTGTGGGCCGTACGCCACGAGGGCGCCCTGGACGAGGCGGACCTGCTCGACCGGCGCACCCGCATCGGGCTGGTGCCGGCCGACCGGGACGCCGCGCTGGACGTCGCGCGCGAGGTGCTGGGCGAGGTGAACCTGCCCGCCTAGGCCGAGAGGGACCGGGGGCGCAGGTCGGTCCAATGGGACTCGATGTACTCCAGGCACGCCTCTCGGGTGTTCTCCTCGAAGACGGTCGTCCAGCCTCCGGGCACCTTGGCGAAGGACGGCCAAAGGGAGTGCTGGCCCTCGTCGTTCACCAGGACCAGGAAGCGGCCTTCGTTGTCGTCGAAGGGATTGGTGCTCATGACGAGTGCCTCCTCGGAACGTCAACATTAGGTTAGCCTGGCCTAATTGACAGGAGCTTAGCCTTCGCAGCTCCCCTCTCACAAGGAGACGTTCATGCGCCCGGTCACGGCCGACACGGAGAACGCCTTCGCCGGGTTCGGGATGCCCGGCGAGCCCGGCACGGAGGAGTTCTGGGCGGCGGCCGAGGCGCCCAGATCCGTACCTGCCGGGGGTGGCGGCTGGGCAACCCTGTTCCTGTGGCGGGGATCCGCGGCGAGCATCGACTTCGAGAGCTGGTCGGAGCCGGTGCCCCTGAACCGATGGGGCGACACGGACTGCTGGTACGCCGAGGTGCGCATGCCCGCGCGGCTGCGGGTGACCTACCGGTTCCTCGTGGGCGACGCGGCGCACGCCGACCCGCTCAACCCGGTGGGCGCGGGCGGCGACCGGTCGATCGCCGCGACGCCGGACGCGCCGCCCCAGCCGCACTGGCCCGTCGTCGGCCCCGGCACCGATGCCGTACTGCCCCTCCCCCGCGCCCGGGTCCGCTGGGCGAGTGAACGGCTCGGTGGGCGACGTACCGTCCGGGTCCACCCCGTGGGTGGCGGCGGTCCGGTGGTCCTGCTCCTCGACGGCGACGACTGGCTGTACCTGCACCCGGCCATGACCGCCTTCGACTCGGCCTTCGCAGCGGGCGACATGCCCCCGGTCACCCTCGTCTTCCTTCCGGCCAAGGACAGGGCGGCCGAGTTCACGTGCCGGCCCGAACTGTGGGAGGCGGTCCGGGACGAACTGCTGCCGCTGGTGGCGGAGTCCGGCGTACCCGCCGACCTCGGCAGGCTGGTGGTCGCGGGGCAGAGCCTCGGCGGGCTCAGCGCGCTGTACGCGGCCCTTCGGTTCCCGGATCTGGTGTCCCGGGTCGCCTGTCAGTCGGGGTCCTTCTGGTGGACGCCCGAGGCCATGGACCTGGCGGATCCCATGAGCGGTTCGGTCGGCGGCAGCATCGCCGCGCGTCTGCTGGAGCGCCCGGAACTGTCGCGCCTGCGCATCGCGTTCGACGTCGGGGAGCACGAGACACTGATGCTCCCCCACTGCGAACGGACCGAGCTCCTCACCGAGCAGGCCGGCGCGACCGTACGGGTCTCGCGCTCGGCCGCCGGCCATGACCGGGCGGGCTGGCGGCACGCCCTGCTCAGGGATGTCGCCTGGGCCCTCGGCCAGCGCGTCACCGGGCCACGGCCAGGCAGTAGTCCGCGTCGCCGGCCAGCAGGTTCCGATGGGTGTCCTCGGCCGTGACGACCCCTTCGTCGAGGACGAGGACCCGGTCGGCGACGTCCAGCAGGGCAGGGCTGCTGGTGATCACGACGGTGGTGCGGCCCCGGCGCAGTTTCGCGACATTGCGCGCGATGAGCTGCTCGGTGACCGCGTCGACTGCGGTCGTCGGGTCGTGCAGCACCAGGACCTCGCTGTCGGCGGCCAACGCCCGCGCCAGGGAAAGCCGTTGGCGTTGCCCGCCGGACAGGTTGGCGCCTCGGTCGCGGACACCGTAGTCGAGTCCGTCCCGGTGCAGGGCGACGACGTCCGTCAGCATGGATGCCTCGACGGCTTCGGGGACGGTCCGGCTGGTGCCCGAGGGGTCGATGTTCGTGCGGAGCGTGCCGGCGAAGATCTCGCCGTCGTACGGGTTCACCAGCAGGTGCGCGCGGACCGCCTCCACCGACAGTTCCCCGAGTTCCTGCCCGGCGACCCGCACCGCGCCCTCGTACGCGTCGGGCGGGACGTTCGCAGCCAGGACCGCCGCGAGGTCGGCCGCCGCGCGCGGTTGGTAGGCGGCGATCGCGACGAACTCCCCGGCGGCCACCGTGAACTTCAGGTCCCGCAGTGTCCCGTACCGGACGCAGTCGATCTCCAGGTTCCCGCCCGCGGCCGGGTGTTCCGACCCCGGCGTCGTGACCGGCGGCGCGGTCAGGACCAGCGCCATCCGCTCGGCCGAGGCCCGCGCGATCATCACGTACTTCGGCATCTCCGAGAACAGCCTGAGCGGTTCCATGATGAACTGCGCCAGACCCACGGCCATGACGAGTTCGCCGATGTTGATCTGCCCGTCGAAGGCCAGCCAGCCGGCCGTCAGGGTCACGGCACCGGCCAGGACCGCGTTCAGGGCCAGCGCGGTGCCCGCGTACGCACCGTTGACCTTGGCGACGGTGACGGCCTGGAGCTTCGCCTCGGTGCTGACCTTGCGGTAGGAGCGGAACGCGGCGTGGTTGCCGCCGAAGCCGTGCAGCGGGCGCAGGCCGGTGATCAGGTCGGCCACCTTGGCACCCGCCCGCGCCACCCGGGCCTGCTGTTCCTGGGTGCTGGACCCGATCCGCCTGGACAGCACGCTCAGGACCGACATGATCGCGGCCGTGCCCGCGATCACCAGCAGGCCGAGCCGGATGTCGGCCAGGCCCAGCGCGACCGCCGCGACGACCACCGCGACCAGTGAGCTGATCAGCAGCGGCACCACCTCGATGATGTCGGCGGTCTGGTCGGCGTCCTCGGTGGCGATGGTCAGGATCTCGCCGGACTTGAGGTCGACGTCCCTGGCCACCGGCTGGAGTCCGCAGGCGGCCACCTTCACCCGCCAGCGGTGCGCCTCGGTCGTGTTGGCCTTCTGGAGGATGCGCATCCCGAACCGCCACGACAGCGAGACGGTCGTGATGATCACGGCGAGCGCGGCGATGGACAGGCCGAGCGAGCCGAGGTTCCGGTCCCGCATCGTGTGCTCGACGATCAGGCCGAGGGCGATCGGGAACGCGGTCTCGCCCGCCTGGTACAGGCCCATGAGGACCGTGCCCCAGATCATGGCGCCACGGTTGCGGCGCAGGGCGGTGCGGAGGATGTCGGAGGCGGGCCGGGGCCGCCGCGTGTCAGGAGTTGTCATCGAGGTGGTGGGCAATCGCTTCCGGGGTGCGCAGGGTGAACAGGTCTCGGATCGTGATCACCGGACCGTACTCGCGGCGGAGCAGTCCGATGAGGCGTACCGCCAGCATGGAGTGTCCCCCCAGGGACACGAAGTCGCTCACCGCGCTCACCTCGTCGTCGTCCAGGTCCAGTGCTTCGGCGAAGAACTCGCAGACCACGGTCTCGGTGCCGGTCTCGGGCCCGCGTTCTCCCGCCGTGGTCAGCGCGCCGAGGGGCTTGGCCTCCGGCAATGCCTTCGTGTCAGCCTTCCCGTTCACCGTGAGCGGGATGCTGTCGACCTGGGCGTAGTGCGTCGGCCGCAGGAAGTCGGGCAGCCCGGCACCCACCTCCGCGGCCACCGCCGCCAGGTCCGCGCCGTCCAGCACGAGGTAGGCGGCCAGCCGGTACGCCCCGTCGACCTGCGGATCGGGCTGGGCGACCGCGGCGACGAATCGCACCGCCGGGTGCGCCGCGAACACGGCCTCGACCTCGCCGAGTTCGACCCGGTGCCCCCGGATCTTGACCTGCTGGTCGGTGCGGCCGAGGTACATCAGGTTGCCGTCGGGGCGCCGCAGCACCAGGTCCCCGGTGCGGTACATGCGCTCGCCGGGTTCGCCGAAGGGGCACGCGACGAAGCGGTGCGCGGTCTGGCCCGGCTGCCCGAGGTAGCCGCGCGCGATGCCGATGCCCGAGACGTACAGCTCGCCGGGGACGCCGTCCGGGAGGGGGCGCAGCCACGGGTCCAGCACGTACACGTCGGTGTTGTCGATGGCCACGCCCACCACGGGGTCCTCGCACTCGAAGGTGCCGACGCCCAGGGTGTTGATGGTGTACTCCGTGGGTCCGTACAGGTTGTAGCCGACCGTCCCTTCGGTCTCCGCGAGCCGCTGCCACAGCGTGGGGGTGACGGCCTCGCCGCCGAGGAGCACCAGTGGCGGACGCCGGTCGGGGTCGTCCAGCAGGCCCTCGGCGACCAGTTGCTGGGCGTAGGTCGGGGTCACGTTGATGACGTCGATGCCGTGCTCGAGGCAGTACTCGACCAGACGGGGCGCGTCACGGCGCAACTCCTCGTCGCAGATGTGCACTTCGTGCCCGTCGGCGAGCCACAGCAGTTCCTCCCATGACATGTCGAACGCGAACGACACGGTGTGGGCGATCCGGAAGACCCGGTGGCCGTGCCGGGCCAGGACCGGTTCGAAGATCCGGCGCTGATGGTTGATCAGCATGTTGGTGAGCCCGGCGTACTCGGTCACGACGCCCTTGGGCTTCCCGGTCGATCCGGAGGTGTAGATCGTGTACGCGGGGTGCCGCAGCCGGTCGGGGTCGTCCGGTGCGAACGTCCGATACGGCTCCGCGTCCGGCAGGGGGCGGTCCAGCTCGATCAGCTCGCCCGTCAGTCGGGGAGACACGGCGCTCACCGTGAGGATCACGTCCGGGCGGGCATCCTCGACGATCGCGGCGATCCGCTCGTCGGGGTGGTCCAGCTCCAGCGGCACGTACGCGGCGCCGACGCGCAGGACGGCGAACAGTGCCGCGATCCAGTCGAGGGAGCGCGGGATCGCGAGGCCCACGGTGGTCTCGGGGCCGATGCCGCGCGCGGCGAGCACCCCTGCCACCGCACGGCTGCGGTCCCGCAGTTCGGCGAAGGTCATGGTCGAGCCGTGGGCGACCAGTGCCAGGCGCTGCGGGTCACGGTCCGCGGCCTGGTCGAACCGGTCGACGACGGTGTCCGTCCCGACGTCCGTACGCTCAGTCGACGAGGGCTCCGCACCCAGCCCGGGCAGCGCCCCGACCGGTCCCGTCGCCCGGGCCAGGTCTTCGAGCACGCGCAGGTAGTCGTCGAGGAGACGGCGGGCGTTCCCGTCGTCCTCGTCGCGGTACTCCAGCTTGACCGTGAGCCGGTCTCCGGGCGTGACGACCCAGGTGAACGGATAGTGGGTGGAGTCGTCGGCCTTCACCGAGGTGATGCCGTGCCGGGCGTTCATCTCGGCGAACGCGTCCATGTCCAGGAAGTTCTGGAGGACGAACAGGTTGTCGAACAGCATGTCGTGCCCACTGGCCCGCTGGATCTCGCCGAGCCCCAGGTGCTCGTGCTCCATCGCCTCGACCCTGGCCGTCTGTACGGCCGACAGGTACTCCCGGACCGTGTCGCCCGGCCGGGCCCGCGTCCACATGGGCACGGTGTTCAGCAGCACGCCGACGATGTCGGACAGCCCCTCGCCCTCGCGGCCGGAGACCGTCACGCCGAACACGGCGTCGCCGCGGCCCGTGCGGCCGCCCAGGAGCAGGCCGAACCCGCCGGTCAGCACCGAGTTCAGGGTGACGCCGTGCACCTTGGCGGCATCCCGCAGCAGGTCCGACTGCTCGGCCGACAGTGTGTGCACCAGAGCGCGCGGCAGGGTGTCCGAGAGGGCCGGGGCCGGTCCGGCGAGGAGCGTCGGACCGGGGAGTCCGGCGAGTTGCCCGGCCCAGAAGCGTTCCGATACGGCGGCGTCCTTGGCGTCCAGCGCTCGGGCGTGGTCCTCGAAGCTCGGGACGGCCGGGGTCGGCGCCGGCAACGTGCCTAGGAGGACCGCCTGATAGGCGTCGAACAGGTCCCTGAGCACGATCTCGCGGG
Source organism: Streptomyces chartreusis (assembly GCF_008704715.1). NCBI lineage: Bacteria > Bacillati > Actinomycetota > Actinomycetes > Kitasatosporales > Streptomycetaceae > Streptomyces > Streptomyces chartreusis. The sequence continues at coordinate 9,389,714 of NZ_CP023689.1, read as the reverse complement.
ACCAGCCGTCCCACAGCAGCAGGTGGTAGCTGAGCAGCAGGCCGTCCCGGTCGTCGGGCAGGCGCACCACGGTCATCCGGATCAACGGCGGCTCGCTCGGGTCGAATCCCGTGTCGCGGTCGCGGGCGCGCAGGGCCTCGACCTCCGAGTCCGTGGACAGGGCGATCGTACGGACCCCCACGCGGCGGCCCGCCGCCAGCGTCTGGACGGGGTTGCCGTCGTCGTCGGTGGTGAAGCCGGCGCCCACGACGGGGTGCCGGGCGATCACGTGGGCCATCGCCTCGGCCAGTGCGCCGGTGTCCAGACGCCGGTCGAAGGTGAACCAGCTCTGCGCGACGTAGTGTCCGGCCGAACCCGCCATCTGTGCCTGGAAGTACAGGCCGCGCTGGAGCGGGGTGACCGGAGCCGTGCGCTCGGCCGTCGCGGAGGCGTCCGCCACGCCGTGCACCGCGGCGAGCCAGTGCTCGGTGATCTCGTCGGGGACGCCCTCGGCGAGGGTGAAGGCCGCGTGCAGGCTTCCGGTCGCCTCGTCGAGCCAGGCGTTGACCTCGACGGCGTACGGGCTGCCCTGGTCGCCGCCCGCGATGTGCAGCGCCTGGTTCTCGCTGCCCCGGCCGAGGTAGTTGAACAGCACCTGCGGGCGGGCGGTGAGCAGTGGCGCCGTCTGCGGGTCGAGGTAGCGGAGCTGTCCGTAGGCGACGTGCGCGCGCTCGTCCGGCTGGCGCTCCGCGAGCTCACGGGCCGCCGCCACCGGGTCGGTGTGCGCGGTGAGCCGTACGGGCGCGATGGAGGTGAACCAGCCGACGGTGCGGGTGTAGTCGTGGTGGTCGAGGGCCGGGACCCGGCCGTGCCGCTCCAGTTCGATCGTGAGGTCGGTGGGCGTCCGCTGGATACGGGTCAGTGCTGTGCGCAGAGCACCGCACAGCAACTCGGTGAGGCCGACGCCGAGCGCGGCCGGCGCGGTACGGGTCACGCGGTCGCTGATCTCGGGCGCGAGGACGACCGTGGTCTCACGCAGTCCGCCGACGGCGGGCAGCAGCGGGGGCGCCCCGAGCGTGGTGATCCAGTGCGGGAGGCCGTCGATCGCCCGGGGTGCGTTGAGCGCCAGGGCCTCGGCGTACTCGGCGTAGGAGGTGGTCGGCGGCGCCAGGGGCTCCCCGCGCAGGGCGGCGGCGAGATCGTCCAGGAGGATCAGCCAGGACACCGAGTCGACGGCGAGGTGGTGCACGGTGACGACCAGGGTCCGGGTCGGCTCCAGCCACGCGAACGCGATGACCTCGCCGGACTCGGGGTCGAGGCGTCCGGCGGCCTCGTTCGCCGCCGCGGTGGGGTCGGGCGTGGCCGGGCGTGCGGCGGTGACGTCGCGGTGGGGTTCGGTGCGCAGGGCCCATACGCCGTGCTCGACGCGCAGGCGGAGCCGGAGAGCGGGATGGGCGGCGACGACGGCGTTCGCGGCCCGCTCGACGTCGGCGAGGCCGGCGGCCTCGGGGGTCGGCAGCGTTCTCGCCTGCGCGAACCGGGTGAGGGATCCGCCCAGTTGACGCTGGCGCAGGATGATCGGCGTCGGAAGCAGCGGGCCGTCCGCGCGACGGTCGGGGGCGGGTACGGCGGGCTGCGGGGCGCTCGTCGCGAGGTGCCCGGCGAGCGCGCGGGGAGTCCTGAGCAGGAACACGTCCCGGGGTGCGATCGCCATGCCGAGTGCCCTGGCCCGGTTGATGACGGTGATGGCGACGATGCTGTCGCCTCCGGCGCGGAAGAAGTCGGTGTCGGCGTCCACCTCGGTGCCGGGCAGGGTCTCGGTGAAGATGGCGACGAGCTTTGCGAGCTCGGACTCGCTGGCACTCGCGGAGAACGATGCCGACGTGGCGGCCGTCTCCGCGGAGCGCTCGGCCAGCGCCTTGCGGTCGAGTTTGCCGTTGACCGTCAACGGAAGCGCGTCGACCGGCAGCACCCGCCCGGGCACCATGTGCGCGGGCAGCTTCCTGGACAGCGACCCGGTGATGTCATCCGGCACCCTGCCCACGACGTGCGCGACCAAGTGGTCGGCGCCCTCCGCCACGGTGACGGCCACGTCGATCACGCCGTCGAGTTCCCTGACCGCGGACTCCACCTCGCCCAACTCGACGCGGAATCCCTTGAGTTGGATCTGGTCGTCGGCTCGGCCGGTGAACTCCAGCTCACCGTCCAGCGTGCGGCGGGCGAGGTCGCCCGTGTGGTACATGCGGGAGCCGTCCCCCGCGAACGGGTTCGCCACGAACCGGGAGGCGGTCAGCCCCGGCCTGCCCAGATAGCCGAGCGACACCTGGTCGCCGGCGACGTAGATGGCACCCACCCGGCCCGGCGGCACAGGGCGGAGCCGGTCGTCGAGCAGGTGGGTGACCAGACCTGGGATGGCGCCGCCGATGGGGCTGACCTCGGCGCCGAGTTCGAAGTCCTCGTCGGTGAGCACCCGATGGGTGACATGGACGGTGGTCTCCGTGATGCCGTACATGTTGACCAGCTCCGGCGACGCGGTGCCGTGTCGCTCGACCCAGCCGCGCAGTCGGCCGAGTTCCAGCGCCTCGCCCCCGAAGATGATCCGGCGCAGTGCGGGGAGCGCCTCGCCGGCGTGCCGGTTGGCCTCGATGAACTGGTAGAAGGCCGACGGGGTCTGGTTGAGCACGCTCACCCCGCGCTCACGGACCAGCCGGTGGAAGTCGACCGGGGAGCGGGTCAGCCCGTACTCCGGCACCAGCAGCTCGCCGCCGTACGCCAGCGCGCCCCACAGCTCCCAGACCGCGAAGTCGAAGGAGAAGGAGTGGAACTGGACCCACACGTCGTGCGGGCCGAAGTCCATGTCGGGCTGGGTGTTGGCGAGCAGCGTGACCACACTGGAGTGCGGGACGACGACGCCCTTGGGCCGGCCGGTCGATCCGGACGTGTAGATGACGTAGGCGGGGTCGTGCACGCTCACTGCGGGTGCCGCGCCGTCCCCCACCGGCAGCTCGTCCCCCTGTACGAGGACCCGGGCCGGCACTCCTGCCGTGGCCAGCAGTTCCGTGAAGCGGTCCCGCTGGTCGGGGTCCACGAGGACGACCTGGGGGGCGGAGTCGGCGAGGATGTACTCCAGCCGTTCGTCGGGGTACGCCAGGTCCAGCGGCACATACGCCCCGCCCGCGCTGACGATCGCGACGAGCGCGACGACCTGTTCGACGGAGCGCGGGACGGCGACGGCGACCCGCTTGCCCGGCCCGACCCCGGCCGTACGCAGCGCCGAGGCCAGTCGGTCTTTGGTCTCGGCCAGTTCGCCGTAGCTCAGGGACCGGGTGCCGCCGTCCAGATCGCATTGCGTGACAGCGGTGGCCGCCGGGTCGCGTCGCGCGGCGGCGTCGAACAGCCCGCCCAGGGTCGTCGGAGCGATCCGCACGGGAAGCCGGTCGCTCTCCGGTACGAGGTCGTCGACCTGGGTGTCCGGCCGGGTGAGCAGGCCGGTGAGCGTCGAGGAGAACGTGCGCAGGATCGTCCGGGCCGTCGTCTCCCGCAGCATCTCGCCGTCGTAGATCAGATTGAAGCGCGGACGTCCGTCGAGTGCACGCTCCACCACCAGTGTCAACGGGTAGTGAGGGGCGCCCTCGTTCACGATGTCGGCGATGACGAGGGTGTCGCCGGCCCGTCGCAGCGCCTCCACGTCGGTGGCCACGTCGAACACGACCAGGGTGTCGAACAGGGAGCCGGAGCCGGCCTGGCGGCCGATCCTCGCCAGTGAGACATGCTGGTGCGGCAGCACCGCGCTCTGGTGCTCCCGCACCGAGGCGAGCAGGTCGCCCGCAGTCGTCGTGCCGCTCCAACTGGCCCGCACCGGAATGGTGTTGATGAACAGACCCACCATGTCCTGGATGCCGGGTACGTCGGCGTCGCGGCCGGACACCGTCGAGCCGAACACCACGTCCGTGCTGTGCAGGATGCCGCCGAGCGTCACGGCCCAGGCGCTGTGCACGGCCACGCTCAGCGGCACCCCGGCCGAGCGGGCGGCGGCGTCGATGTCGCCGTCCGGCTCCGAGGCGATGTCGGTGAACCGATCGGACGGCGTGTGCTCCACGGCGACCAGCGAGGGGCCGGGCAGCTCGGCGAGTTCCTCGTGCCAGACGCGGTCGCTCTCGGCGTCGTCCCGTCCTGCGAGCCAGCTGACGTAGTCGGGGAAGCCGCCGACGGGGTACACGGTTCCCGGCGCGTGGTACTCGGCCAGCAGCGCGCGGAGCATCGGCGGCACCGACCAGCCGTCGGCGATGATGTGGTGCACGGTCTGCACCAGGACGTCCCGGCCGGATCCGGCGCGGATGAGCGTGTACCGCATGAGCGGGCCGGTGGCCAGGTCGAACCCGGCGCGGCGGTCGTCCTCGGCGTACTCGCGTATCTCGGCGTCGGTGATTCCGGGGCGGTCCAGTGTGGTGAAGGGCGCCTCGACACCGCGGTCAAGGACGGAGACCACGCGGCCGTCGGCGAGGGCCACGAACCGGGCGGCCAGGTTCGGATACAGGACGAGCAGACGGGTGGCCGCCGCCGCGAGCCGCTCGGCGTCGACCTCGCCCTCCAGCGTCAGGAGTTGCTGTTCGACGTAGGCGCCCGCGGAGTCGTCGTCGAAGACCGAGTGGAAGTACAGGCCCTCCTGCAACGGGGTCAGCGGCAGGATGTCCGCCAGTGCCGGGCCGTCCAGTTCGTCGACGTCGGTCTGGGTGAGCGGGACCAGGGCGAAGTCGCTGGGCGAGTGCCCGCCCTCGTCGAGCGCGGCCAGGCCGGTGAGGGCCGTACGGAAGTACTCGCCGAGGGTCGTGATGTCCTGGTCGGTGAACATGCCGTCGGGCCAGGAGATGGTGGTGACGAGTTCGTACTCGCCGCCGGTGCCCGGTTCGGCGATGGCGTTGAACTCCAGGTGCCGCGGCAGCCGCATCCTCGGGTCGCGCTTCTCACCCAACTGGCCTGTCGTGCTGGCCAGTTGCCAGTCTCCGGAGGCTCCCGCGTCGAATCGGCCCAGGTAGTTGAAGAGGACCTGCGGTGCGGGCGCGTCGAACTCGCTCCGGGCGAGGTGGCGAAGGGCACCGTAGGAGACGCCGTTGTCCGGTACGTCGGCGAGGTCCTCCTTGACGGCCTTCAGCGCGGCTGTCAGGTACTCGGGTGCCGTGAAGTCGGCCGTCGTGCCGGGGTCCACGGTCACCGGGAACAGGGTGGTGAACCAGCCCACGGTTCGCGACAGTTCGGGCTCGAAGCCGGCCGAGCCCGCGACGAAGTGTGCCTCGCGGCCGTGGCCTTCGAGTTCGATGTGCGCGAAGGTCTGCGCCTGGCCGAGGTCGCGGCGCCATCGGGCGAGGGCGACGGCGAGCGCGGTCAGCAGGACGTCGTTGACGCCCGCGTGGAACTTCGCGGGGATCTCGCCCAGCAGCGCGGCCGTGACGTCGGGGGCCGCCGACACCGTGTGCAGCCGCTCAGTCGCGACGGTGTCGGCCTCGGACAGCGGGCGCCTGCCGATCTGCTCGTCCTCGCCCGGCAGGTCACGCCGGTAGTAGGAACTGTCCGCGTCGAACGCCGCGCGCTCCAGCAGCTGCGTCCAGCGCCGGAACGACGTGCCCACCGGGGGGAGTTCGATCGGCGTGCCCGAGGTGACCTGCCGCCATGCCGTGAGCAGGTCCTCCATCAGGACCCGCCAGGACACGCCGTCGATCACCACGTGGTGTGCGACCAGGACCAGCTGCCGTGCCGCGCTGCGCCAGACGGCCCGCAGCATCACGCCGCCGGTCGGATCGAGTCCGGCGGTGGCGAGCGCGCCGCACTCGTCGAGCGGCCGGTCGCTCTTCTGCCAGGAAGCGGTGGCCCGGTCGGGCTCGGGTATGCGGAAGCTCCAGCGGTCGCCGCGCACCAGCTCGGCGCGCAGCATGTCGTGCCGCCGGAGCAGGGCCGTGAGGACGTCGTCGAGGGTGTCGGCGGTCAGTTCCGCCGGAGTGTTCAGTACGACCGACTGGACGAAGCCGTCGATCGCGTCCGTGGTCTCGCCGAGCCACTGCACGATGGGCGAGCCCACGACGGTCCCGGTCGCGACATCACGATGGTCCACCGCCGTGTGGTCGTCACGGCTCGCGACCGCCGCCAGCGCCCCCACGGTGCTGTTGGTGAAGATCTGCCGTGCCGTGACGTAGAGGCCGGCGTCGCGCAGTGCGCTCAGCAGCGAGATCGCGAGGATGCTGTCCCCGCCGAGCTGGAAGAAGTCCTGGTCGACACCGACCTCTTCGAGCCGCAGCACCGCCGCGACGGCAGCGCACACCGCACGCTCGATCTCGGTCGTGGGCCGGGTCAGCCCGCCCGTGTCCGTGGTGGGTTCGGGCAGGGCGTTGCGGTCGAGCTTGCCGTTGGCGGTGAGCGGGAACTCGTTCATGACGACGATGTGGGCGGGCACCATGTACTCGACCATGTGCTCGCCGGCCCAGGCCCTGACCTCGTCGGCTCGCAGGTCCTCGCTCCCGGCGGCCGGGATGACGTACCCCACGAGGTAGGTGCCGCCCGCCGTGTTCTTCTTGGCCACGACGCAGGTGTGCCGTACGCGGGGGTGCTCGGCGAGGCCGACCTCGACGTCCTCCGTCTCCAGCCGCATGCCGCGGATCTTGATCTGGTTGTCGGCCCTGCCGAGGAAGTCCAGCGACCCGTCGGGGGCGTACCGGGCGAGGTCACCGGTGCGGTACAGCCGGGAGCCGTCGGCGGCGAAGGGGTTGGCGACGAACCGGGAGGCCGTCAGGCCGGGCGCGCCGACGTACCCGCGCCCGAGCAGGAAGCCGCCCACGTAGAGTTCACCGCCGACGCCGACCGGGACCGGGCGCAACTCGTCGTCCAGGACGTACAGCTGGGTGTTGGGGTTGGCCTTGCCGATCGATGTCGACAGCCGTTCCGCGGCTCCCCGGTAGATGACGTGCGAGACGCCGATCGTCGTCTCGGCGGGGCCGTAGCCGTGGTACATGGGGATGTCGAGCCTGGTGCGGAACCGCTCGTACAGTTCCGGGGTCAGCACCTCGCCCCCGCACCACACGTGCCGCAGGCTGTCCAGCCGGCCGGAGTCGCCGGCCATCTCCAGCAGCACGTCCAGCATCGACGACACCAGGTAGGTGAAGGTGACGCGCTGCTCGGCGATCACGCTGAGCAAGTGCTGCGGGTCGCGTTCGCCGCCGGGCCGCAGCACGACGAGCCGGGCGCCGCTCACCAGCGGCAGGAAGATCTCGTTGATGGAGATGTCGAAGGACAGCGGAGCCTTGAACAGCGAGGCGTCGTCGTGGCCGAAGCCCAGGATCTCGTCGACCTGCCACAGCAGGCGCTCGCTGATCGCCTCGTGCCGGATCATCGCCCCCTTCGGCCGTCCGGTCGACCCCGACGTGAAGATCACGTAGGCCAGGGCCTCGCCGGGAACCGTGACCTCGGGCCCCTCGGTGGGGTGGGAGCCGAACCGCCGGTCGTCCAGGTCGACCGCCAAGGCCTCCGGTTCGTCCGGGGCGTGCTCCCCCGTCTCGTTGAGCTGCGCCATGACCCGGGCGTCCTCGATGACGACGGCCCGGCGTGCGGCGGGCCACTGCGGGTCGAGCGGTACGAACGCGCAGCCCGCCCGGAGTACGCCGAGCAGCCCGATCACCATCTCGGCGGAGCGGGGCAGGGAGATGCCGACGACCTGCTCGGCGGCGAGTCCGTTTTCGATCAGACGGTGGGCCAACTGGCCGGAGAGCTCTGCTGCCTGACGGTAGGTCAGTGATCGGCGCTCGTCGACGATCGCGATGGCGTCCGGCCTGTTCCTGGCCTGCTCGAGGAACATCTCCACGATGGTCGGCCGGACCCGGTCGGCCCGGGTGTCGTTCCACCCGGCCAGGGCATCGAGCCTCGCCGCCACGGTGGACGGGCCGATGGTCCCGATGGGGCGGTCCGGGAAGTCGGCCAGGTCGTCCAGCGCCAGCTGCGCTTCGCCGGGCACGACTCCGTCCGGGACGGAGATGGTCGGACCGTCCGTGCCGACCGGCCAGCCACCGATCCCGTCGCCGCCGTTGTCCACCCAGCCGAGCACTTCGGTGAAGAGGGTGCCGGGGGTGAGGTCGATGCCGTCGGGGCCGAGGCCCGTCGCCCAGTACGACAGCGCGATCGCACACGCCTCGACGATCGTCCGGTCGGAGTGTTCGCCGATTCGCCTGCGTACGGCGGCCAGTTGCTCGGGGGACAGCAGTACGTGACGAGCGCTCGGTTCCATCATCGAAGACTCCGCGTTCCTTCCACCGTACGAAAGTCGGCCCAACTCGGATCAGGGGTTGCTCAACTGCCCTCTCGCCAGGCACGCCACAGTCGTGCGTACCGGCCGCCCAGAGCCACCAGTTCCTCGTGCGTGCCCTGTTCCACGACGCGTCCGGCGTCCAGCACGGCGATCCGGTCGGCCGCCATCGCCTGGGTCAGCCGGTGCGCCACGAACAGCGTGGTGCGGCCCGAGCATGCGGCCAGCACGGCCCGCTCCAGTTCGGCGGCGCCTTCGCTGCCCGCCTCCGCCGTCGACTCGTCGAGCACCACGACCGGCGACCCGGCGAGCACCAGCCGGGCCAGGGCGATCTGCGCGACCTTGGTGACGTCGAGGCGCTCACCGCCCTCGCCGACCGGCGTCCGTACTCCGTCGGGCAGCGCCTCGACCCATCCTTCGGCGCCGACCGTGCGCAGCGCGTTCATCAGCTCGGCGTCGGTCGCGGCCGGCGCGGCCAGGCGCAGGTCGTCGGCGAGCGGCCCGGAGAACACGTGTGTCTCCTGCGTCAGGATGCTCACCAGGGCCCGTGCCCCGGCCTCGTCCAGTCCGGCGAGGTCGGTCGCGCCGATCCGCACCGACCCGGCCTGCGGAGTCCCTATGCCCGCGATCAGGGCGGCCAGGGTCGTCTTCCCAGCACCTGTCGCTCCCACCAGTGCGAGCGAGCCGCTGGCCGGGATGGTCAGGCTCACGTCCCGAAGGACCGGCTCCTCGCCGCCGGGATAGCGGAACGTCAGCCCCTCCACCGTCACCGGGTACGCTCCGGCGGCGGCCGCCTCGACGGCCGTGTCGCCCACCAGCCGGTCCTCCGTGGGCTCCTCCAGCACGCCGACCAGGCGGGTCAGGCTCGCACCCGACTTCTGCGCCTCGTCGAAGGTGAACATGATGGCGCCGAGCGGGACGAACAGCCGGTGGAACAGCAGCGGGGCGGCCGAGACCTCGCCCAGGGTGGCGGCGTCGGTCTCCAACAGGGCGTATCCGACCAGGAGGATCAGGGTCAGTCCGATGAACTCGGCGCGGTTCTCCCGGCCGACGAAGCGGCCGAAGAACCGGAACACCTCGATTCCGAGGTCGCGCACCCGCCACGACTCCTCGGTCACCTTCTCGCGGAAGGCGCCCTCCAGACGGTACGCCCGGACCGTGTCGATGCCGTTCAGACCGCTGATGAGCGCTTGCGCACGGTCGGCCTGAGCGACCCGCTGCCTCTGGTAGAGCGGGGCGGACCGGGGCAGGTACCAGCGCAGGGCCAGCGCGTAGGCGGGCAGTGCGCCCGCTCCGGCCAGTCCGAGTCGCCAGTCCAGGCCGAACATGCCGATCGTGGCGATGACGACGAGGACGCCGGCCGAGAACACCGTGGGGATGGCCGTACGGATGCCCTTGGAGATGACGGCCACGTCGTCGCCGACCCGGGAGAGCACGTCTCCCCGGCCGACCTGCTCGATCCGTGCGCTCGGCATCCCGAGCACCGCGCGGACGGCGCCCTCGCGCAGCCGCGCGAGCAGGTCCGCGCCCAGACGGCCGATCAGGTACGTAGACACGGCGGTGGCCGCCGCGCCGAGCAGTGCGGCGGCCACCATCAACGCCCCGATCGTGACCAGGATGGAGCGTGCCTCGCCCTCGACCACACCGTCGACGACACGACCGAGCAGGAGCAGGGGGAGGACCTGGAGCGCCGCCCCCGCCACCGTGGTGAGCACGGTGGCGACCGTCAGCCAGGGCACTTCGCGGCAGTGCGCCACGACCCATCGGGTGGCCTCGCGTCCGGTCGCCGTGCGCAGGGTCGCCGGGGCGACGCGCGTGTCGGTGCTGGTCACACCTAACCGACCGACTTGACGAGCTCGTCGATCGCGTACGGCATGGAGAGCAGGGTGCCCTGCGAGATGGCCGCGCCGACCGCCGGGCCCTCACTGTCCAGCAGGTACGACACCTTGCCGTTCTTCACCGCGTCCAGGTTGGTGAACAGCTTGAACTTCTTCAGCGCCTCCGTGTCCGCCTTGTCGTTGATGACGAAGATGCGGTCGACGTCGACCAGGTCGATGCGCTCGGGCGACAGCTTGGTGTAGAAGCTGCCGTCGGCGGCCTTGTCGATCTCGGTCCGGTACTTGAAGCCGATGCCCGACACCAGCCGTCCGCGCACGTCGGTGGAGGTGAACGGCGCCACCGAGTTCTCGTACCAGGACAGTGCGACCGCGGTCTCCTTGCCGAACTCGGGGTGTGCCTTCTTGGCCGCGTCGAGCTGGTCCTGCACGTCCGCGATCATCTTCTCGCCCTCGTCCGCCTTGCCGAGGGCCTTGGAGATCTGGAGCGCGTTGTCCTGCCAGGGCGCGCTGAACGGCTCCTTCTCCGTCTTGGTACGGCCCACCGTCGGAGCGATCTTGGAGAGCTTGTCGTAGGCGGCCTGGTCGACCTCGGAGTAGACGGCGATGATCAGGTCGGGGCGCAGGGCGGCGATCTTCTCGTAGTTGGGGCCGGAGTCACCGTTCTTCATGATGACCTCGGGCTTGGTGTCGCCCCACTTGTCCTTCGTCCAGGGCCACTGGGTGTTGATGTCGGGGCTCTTGCCCGCGGGGTTCGGGTACTGGTCGGTCATGCCGACGGGCTTGATGCCGAACGCGAGGACGGTCTGATCGTCGGTGTAGCCGACGGTGACGACCCGTTCGGGGGTCTTGGTGATCTTCGTGGATCCGAATGCGTGCTCCACCGTGACCGGGAATACGCCGGCGGCGGCGGTCGAGTCGTTATTGCCCGCGTCGTCCGAGGAGTCGGACGAGTCGGAACCGCATCCCGCGAGGAGGGCGACGCCGACGGTTGCGGCGGACAGGACGGCCGCAAGCCGCCGCCAGGGCTTCATAGGCGTCGTGCTGGTGAGGAGCATCCGCATTCCCCTTGCTTTCGTGCTTTCCACTGCACCCCCGTCTAAGGGCAGGCAAACCTTAGCGTGGGCGGATGAGGTAAGCCTAGCCTAACCTCTCCAACTTCAATACGATCTAGGGGAGTTGAACGTGTGCACGACCGATCGGCACGATCAGGGGCCGGTCCCCCACCGGATCGTCGATCACCATGGCGCGCAGTCCGAACGCCTCGTGCAGCAGTTCGGCGGTGATCACGTCACGTGGGTGACCCTGCGCCAGGATCGAACCCTCCTTCATCACCACGAGGTTGTCGCTGTAGCGCGTGGCCAGGTTGAGGTCGTGCAGGACCATGACCACCGTGCACCCCGACTCGTGCAGGTCGTCCACCAGGTCGAGTACGTCGATCGCGTGCGCGAGGTCGAGATAGGTGGTCGGTTCGTCCAGCAGCAGCAGATCGGTGCCCTGGGCCAACGTCATGGAGATCCAGACGCGTTGACGCTGTCCGCCGGACAACGAGTCGACCGGGCGGTCGCCCAGGTCCGAGACCCCGGTCATGGCCAGCGCGCGCTCCACGACGGCGGCGTCGTCCGACGACCACTGCCGCAGCCAGCTCTGGTGCGGATGGCGTCCCCTGGCGACCAGGTCGGCCACCGTCAGCCCCTCCGGCGCGACCGGTGCCTGCGGCAGCAGGCCCAGCTTCTTCGCGACGTCCCTCGTCCGGAGCCTGCCGATGTCGTCGCCGTCCAGGACGACCGTCCCCCTGGTCGGCTTGAGCAGCCGCGACAGCGTCCGCAACAGGGTCGACTTCCCGCAGCCGTTGGGCCCGATGATCGTGGTGACGACCCCGGACGGGATCGCCACGTCCAGATCCTCGATGACCGTCCGGGCGCCGTACCCGACGCTGACGCCGTCGGCCGCCAGCCGTGTGGCGTCGACTGCCGCGGCGACCTCGGTCACAGTGTGCTGAGCCCCCACAGGGTCCCCCCTCCGTTCAGGCTTGTTCACCCTTGCCCCGGCAGTCTGAGGTTGGCACGGACCAGCAGATAGACGAGGAAGGGACCGCCGATCGCGGCGGTGACCACGCCGACCGGGAGGCCGATCGGCAGTGCCGTGCGCGCGACCAGGTCCGCACCGATCAGCAGCAGGGCGCCCACCACGCCGGACGCCACGATCGGCGGCGTCGGGCATCTCACCAGTCGCATGGCGACCTGCGGCGCCACCAGCGCGACGAACGGGACCGGACCCGCGGCGCTCACCGCCACGCCGGCCAGCAGGACCGCGCACAGCAACAGCACCGCACGCACCCTCGTGTACCGCACGCCCAGGCCCGCGGCGACGTCGTCGCCGAGGTGCAGCGGTTTGAACTGGAAGGAGACCCCACCGACCACGACCAGGAGGACGAGCGTTCCCCAGATCGCCACCCGGACCTCGTCCCACGACCGGCCGTCCAGCGAACCGACCAGCCAGGCCTGGGCCCTGGCCACGTCCCTGATGTCGGCCGTCGCCAGCAGCCAGGTGGTGATCGCCTCCATCACGGCGCTCACCGAGATGCCGATGAGGATGAGCCGGAACCCGTCGATCCCGCGCCGCCAGGCCAGGAAGTACACCAGGAGTCCGGTGCCGAGCCCGCCGGCGAGCGCGGCCGCGGAGAGGCCCACGGCGTTGACGACCGCCGCGGCGGTCCCACCGGACACGGTCACCAGGAACACCGCGACCGCGCTGGCGCCCCCGGTGATCCCGAGGATGTCGGGACTGGCCAGCGGATTGCGGGCGACGGACTGTGTGATCGCCCCGGACACTCCCAGCGCGACCCCGACGACGAGTCCGGCCAGCGCCCGCGGCATCCGCAGGTCCATGATGACGAACTCGTCGACCTGCTCGCCCCTGCCGAGAAGCGTGGCGATCACCTGGTCCAGGCCGATGGGGAAGTCCCCGATGCCGATGGACAGGCAGAACACCAGGAAGGCCGCGGCGGCCAGCAGCACGGTGACGAGCACGTTCCAGGGGCGCCAGACGAACGACACGGTCCCAAGACGTACGCCGGGCGTCATCGCCGGCCTCGTGTCCCGCAGGTTCGGCCGCACCTCTGCCCCGTCCGGCCGCATGCCGGGCCCGCTCGGCCTCAAGTCCTTGCCGCTCATGCGCTCTTGAACTTTCCGCGCCACACCAGGACCGCGAAGAAGGGGGCGCCCAGGAGAGCCACGAGGACTCCCGCGTCCAACTCGCTCGGTCGCACCACCAGTCGGCCCACGATGTCACAGGCCAGCAGGATGACGGCTCCGAGCAGACCGGCGTACGGCACCAGCCAGCGATAGTCCGGTCCGGTCAGATAGCGGGCCACATGGGCGACCATGAGTCCGAGGAACGCGATGGGGCCGCACGCCGCCGTCGCCGCGCCCGCCAGCAGGGTGATGGCGGCGATGCCCACGGTCCGGCTCAGCGCGATGTTCACGCCCAGCCCCCGTGCCACGTCGTCGCCCAGGTTGAGGAGGTTGATGGCGGGCAGCGTGGTCACCGCCAGGACCAGCCCGACGACGATGAATCCGGTCACCGGCCAGATGACGTCGAAGCCGACACCGGCGACGGATCCCGCGTTCCAGAACCGCAGCGCGTTCAGCGACTCCTTGTCCCCCAGCGCGACCGCGGTCGTCATCGCCGCGAGGAACACCGCGACCCCCTGCCCGGCCAGCGCGAGCGTCAACGGATTGCCGGCGCCCCTGCCGATGCTCGCCAGCCCGAACACGACGACACCCGCGGCCGCGGCCCCGAGGAAGGCGAACCAGACGTACTGGAACGGGTCGTCGAACCCGAACAGGGCGATCGCCGCCACCACCGCGAACGAGGCACCGGTGTTCACCCCCAGCAGGCCCGTGTCGGCGATCGGGTTGCGTGTGTACCCCTGGATCAGTGCCCCGCCGACGCCCAGGGCGATGCCCGCGACGATCGCGAGCACCGTCCGGGGAACGCGCACGGTCTGCACGATGAGCCTGATCTCGGTGAGCCGTTGGTCGGAGTCCGGCGCCGCGAACAGCCCGTGCCACACGTCCGCAGGGCTCAACGCGCGCGCACCGACAGCCAACGACACCGCCCCCGCGATCACGAGGAGCACCACCAGCGTGCTCAAACCCACAACCCGCCGCCGGCGGGCCTGTGTTGTGCCCCTGGACGTGGGGCGTTCCAGTGCAGTCGTGCCCATGTGGACGTACGTTATCCCTTTGATCGCGGACTAGCGGGCGGTGCTGCCGGTTCCGTCCACGACCGTCCGGGCCTCGTCGGAGGCGGACTTGCGGCCCCGGTCCAGGAGCGAGTCCAGGATCTCGCCGACCCTGATGGAGGTGTTGGAGAGCAGGGACGACGTGATGCCGTGGGTGTGCTCCGTACCGCCCTGGAGGTAGATGCCGCAGCGCAGGTCGAGGTCGGTCGCGATGCGGTAGTCGCGCTCGACGCGGACGCGGCCCTCGTCGTCGCGCAGGCAGTGGTCGGCGACCTCACCGAGGAGGCCGAGGGGGTCGGCGGGGCTGTAGCCGGTCGCGAGGACGACCACGTCCGCGTCGAGGGGTGTCTCGTCGCCGGTGACGAGCGAGGTCACGGTGGCGCGGACCTTGTCCGGCGTCTCCTTGACGTCGGTGAGGCGGGACACGTTCAGGAAGCGGAGCCGCTCGTTGCCGAGGACCTTCTCCTGGTACATCTGCCGGTACAGGTCGTCGATGAGATCGATGTCCACCACGGAGTAGTTCGTGTTGCCGTGGTAGTCCATCAGCCGGCGCTTGACGCTCTCGGGCGCCGCGAAGTACTCGTCGACCGCCCCGGGGTCGAAGATCCGGTTGGCGAAGCTGCTGTCATCGGCGGGGCTGTACCCGTAGCGGGAGAAGACCGCGCAGATCTCGGCCTCGGGGAAGCGGCGGTGCAGGTAGGCCACGTTCTCCGCGGCGCTCTGCCCGGCGCCCACGACGATGAAGCGGGAGGGTGACACGCCCTCCAACTCGTCGACCTTCGCGAGTAATTCGGAGTTGTGCCAGACGCGCTCGCCCCGCTCCACCCCTTCCGGCATGAGCGGACGCAGCCCGGTTCCGATGACGAGGTTGCGGGCCCGGTGGACGACCAGACCCTCGCCCGAACGGACCGTCACCTCCAGGTACTCCACGGTCCCGTCACGGACGACGGGCGCCACGCCGACCACCTCGTGGCCGTAGGACACCATGTCCTCGACCTTGGCCGCGGCCCACTCGAAGTAGTCGTGGAACTCCACCCGCAGCGGGAACAGGTTCTTGTGGTTGATGAAGTCGATCAGCCGACCCTTGCTCTTCAGGTAGCAGAGGAAGCTGAAATCGCTGGCCGGGTTCCGAAGCGTCACCAGGTCCTTGAGGAAGGACACCTGCATGGTCGCGTCGTCGATGAGCATGCCGCGATGCCAGCCGAAGGAGGGCTGCTGCTCGAAGAACCGAGCCGTGATCACCTCGTGCTGCGCGGCCTGTGCGTTGTGCTCGCTGAGCGCGATCGCCATGGCGACATTGGACGGTCCGAAACCGATGCCAATGAGGTCGTGAACCGATGTTGCGTCACCAGGAAGAACCCGTGACATGTCTCTCCCATCGTGCGGGGCAGTCGCCTGTCAGGCGCGGGAAAGTACGAGGAGCGGGCACGCTGACAGAACGGCGAACCGGGAACTTAGGTGAGCCTAAGCTAATCCTGTGGAGCTGTCGATAGGCCCAGTCCTGACGACCCCCACCTCAACTGGGAGCACACATAGGCCCGTTGTGCACTAAGGCAAGCCTTGCTTTACTTCTCTCGGTCAGTCCCTGCTTTGAGGAGGAAGCCCATGCGGGTCGTCATGTTCGGCTACCAGACCTGGGGGCATCGCACCCTTCAAGCCCTCCTGGACTCCGAACACGACGTGGTCCTGGTCGTCACACATCCCAGGAGCGAGCACGCCTACGAGAAGATCTGGAGCGACTCCGTCGCCGACCTCGCCGAGGAGCACCGCGTCCCGGTGGTGATCCGCAACCGCCCTGACGACGCGCTGTTCGAGCGCCTCAAGGAGGCCGATCCGGACATCATCGTGGCCAACAACTGGCGGACCTGGATCCCGCCGCGCATCTTCGACCTCCCGCGCCACGGCACGCTGAACGTGCACGACTCGCTGCTGCCGAAGTACGCCGGCTTCTCGCCCCTGATCTGGGCCCTGATCAACGGCGAACCCGAAGTGGGCGTCACCGCGCACATGATGAACGACGAGCTCGACGCGGGTGACATCGTCCGGCAGGAGGCGGTGCCGGTCGGCCCGACGGACACGGCCACCGACCTGTTCCACAAGACCGTCGATCTCATCGCCCCGGTCACCATCGGCGCGCTCGGCCTCATCGCCGCGGGACAGACGGAGTTCACCAAGCAGGACCGGTCGAAGGCCAGCTTCTTCCACAAGAGGTCCATCGAGGACAGCCGCATCGACTGGACCTGGCCGGCGGAGGACCTCCAGCGCCTGATCCGCGCCCAGTCCGAGCCCTACCCGAGCGCGTTCACCTTCCACAAGGGCAAGCGGCTCGAAGTACTGGCGGCCGAGGTCTCCCAGGGCCTTTACGGCGGCACGCCCGGCCGGGTCTTCTACCGCGAGGGCGACGGCGTCGTGATCGTCGCCGGCGCCGACGCCCGTACCGGCCGCAACCATGGTCTGGCGATCACGCGTGTCCGCACCGAGGACGGGCGGGAGTTGGGTGCGACCGAGTACTTCACCACCATGGGCGGCTACCTGACGAGCCGTCCCTGACCCGGCCCCACGAGAACCACCGCCGCGCGGATCCCGGTCCGCGCGGCGGCGCTCGTCCGCGTCACGGTCCGGCCGTCAGGTGCGAGGGGTGTGAGCCCGGCGCGCGCGCCAGACGTTGTCGTCCCGGAAGCCTTCCACGCCCTCGGGCGACACGCTCACGCTGCGCACCGTCTCGACCGTCTGCACGGTCCAGTCGGTCTCCGGCAGGGCGAGTTCGTCGAGGACGCCGTCCAGGGTCGGGAACCGCGCCTCGAAGGGCGGTTCGCTCTGCCAGGACGGCCAGCCGGCGTGCATGACGATCAGCAGGGTGCCGCCGGGCGCGACGGCCTGCGCCGCCTGCCGCAGGACGGACCGCTGGTCGAACTCGACCGGCGACTGGAGGAACTGCGCGTTCACCAGGTCGAAGGACCCCTGGGGGAACGTCTCGCCCAGTACATGGCGTTCCCAGGCGGCGAGTTCGCCCACCCCGGCCTCGACGGCGTGCCCGGCGGCCCGCTCCAGGGCCGTGCGGGAGATGTCGACGCCGGTGACCCGCCAGCCGCGCGAGGCGAGCCACACCGCGTCGGCCCCTTCGCCGCAGCCGAGGTCGAGGGCGCTGCCCGGGGCGAGGTCGGAGGCTTCGCGGACGAGCAGCTTGTTGGGCCGGCCGCTCCACAGCCGGCCGCCGTCGCGGTAGCGGGCCTCCCAGAACTCGGCGGCCTTCAAGGGGTGGGTCTCGGTCATGTCGCCTCCCGATGCGCAGGTGTCGTGGCGGGACCGCACGGGCGCGGGGTCCGTCGGGTCCACTGCGAAGAAGCCTGCGGGACGCCGCGGAAGACCGACAAACGGCCTTGCCGGTTCGGCAAACCGCCGGGAACCGGGACCTCAGGACTACGACCTTGGTGCCGAGCCACCTGGGCCCGCGGCCCGATTCGCGGGCCTCGCGCCCCCGCCTAGCGTCGAGCCATGCGTATTGGACTCCTTGGCACCGGCAACGTCGCACGAGCACTGGCCCAGGGCTGGCGGGCCGCGGGGCACGACGTCCTGCTCGGCTCGCGCAAGCCGGAGGAACGGACCGAACTCGGGCTGCCGGTCGCCGACTTGAGCGCGACGGCCGCCCACGCGGACGTACTCGTCAACGCCACCCCGGGGACGGTCTCCGTGGAACTTCTGCACTCCATCGGCGCGTCGGCGCTGGCCGGCAAGCCCCTGATCGACATCGGGGTCGGCCTCACCGACGACTACACCGAACTCTCGCACCCCAACAGCAGCCTCGCGGAACTGATCCAGGAGGCGTTCCCCCGGACCCCCGTCGTCAAGACTCTGTGCACGATGGACTCCACCGTCATGATCGCCCCGGACAGCCTGGACGGCCCGAGCACCGTCTTCCTGTCCGGCGAGGACACCGAGGCCAAACGGACCGCCGGCCGGCTGCTCACCGACCTCGGCTGGGCCGAGTCGTCCCAGCTGGACATCGGAGGCATCACCACGGCACGCGGGCAGGAGCACTTCGCGCTGCTCTTCATGGGCATCGCGAACGGTCTGGGCGCCCACGCCTTCAACATCAAGGTGGTCACCCGGACCGCGGACTGACTCAGGCGTCCGGCGGTCGAGGTGGCAGACGGGCCACCGGCCGGCTCACGCCTCCGGCGCCTCCAGCCAGAAGCCCGCGCGAGCCCGCCAGAGGTCGAGCAGCGCGGTGTCGCCCGTCGTCGCCACTCCGGGCGCGGGCCGCTTGTAGAAGTACAGCAGCAGGTCGGTCACCGGGCCCCGTGCGGTCGCGGCCGTCCCGCCGGCCCCGATGCGCCAGGCGGGCCGCTCGCCGGTGAGGTCGACGACCCATTCACCGGCGTCGGTCGCGTCGAAGTGGAGCGTACGGCCGGGGCCCAGCAGGTCGGGCAGGTCCGGCCGGGGCTCGAACGCCTCGGGGAAGGTGGCGTACTCCAGCCATTCCTCCACCGCCTCGACGGCGAGATCGCCGTCGAGGTCGAACCGGGCGCCCGCGGCAAGGGCCGCGTCGGCCCTGTGCACGACGGTCTCGTACGTCATGCGCCGCGCCCAGAACGACACCGGCGCCGACCGGTCCGCCGAGGGGTTCCACGCCAGGGCGTCGGGACCGGCGGCGCGGAGGGTGGCGCCGAGCTGCTCCGCGCCCTCTACGAGCCACGGGACCAGGACGGCGGCGTCCTCGTCGGTGTACGCGCCGAGGTCGTTGACCAAGTCGTCGGAGACGGGACCGGTGGCCCGGGTCCGCACGATCTCCTCCGCCCAGCGGTGGTCGCCGCCCACGTGCCGCAGCAACTGCCCCAGATTCCAGCCGGGCAGGTGACCACCGGGGCGGTCAGGTCCGCGCCGCGCACATGGGCCGTGAGCCGTTCGGTCTGGGAGACGATCTCGTCGCAGTGGCGCTCGAAGCTCAGCGAGGTCATCACCTCATGATGCCGCAGGGTCAGGACCGGCCCTGTCGGTGGTCTCGGATACTGTGTGCCGCCTGAGCAAGATCGGGAGGGGAGCGACAAAAATGCTGGTGGGGGCGGGATCCGTACGACGTCGGCTGGCCCAGGTGGCTTTGCTGGCCGGAGTACTGACGGGCTGTTCGGGGGCGGCGGAGGACGACGCGCGGACGTCGGCGAGCGCTTCGGCATCGGCCGACGCGACGGCGGACGCGAGCGACACGGCGGTGAAGAGCGGGGGCACGATCGGCGCGGCCGGGTCGGCGTGCCCGCTTCCCGTCACCTTCGACATCGCGAAGGACTGGGAGGCGGAGGCCATCGACACGGGGACCGACGGCGGTGACGCCTCGGCGGAGCCCGACGGCGAGCTGGCCCAGGAGCTCGCCGACGCGCTCCTGCACCAGGGCCCGGTCACGGCCGCTTGCGAGGTCGACGCCAAGCCGGCGGGGAACATCGGCTTCCTGCGCGTCTGGACCGGCAAGCCCGGTGACGACGACGCACGCGCCGTCCTGAAGGAGTTCGTGGCGGCGGAGAACGGCGCGAGCAAGGCGAAGTACAGCGCCTTCGAGGGGGGCGGCCTGTCCGGCGCGGAGGTGAAGTACCTCGTCACGAGCGAGCTTCTGGAGGAGACCAAGGAGGAGTCCGCGGTGGCCGTCACCACCGAGCGGGGGCCCGTCGTCATCCACCTCGGCGGGATGGACACCGACGAGCACCGGGCGATGCTGCCGGCGTACGAGCTCGCCAAGCGGACCCTGCGCGCCGGCTGAGCGGCCCCGCGGTCCGGCGCGGGCGCCCGCGCCGGACCCGAACCACGCGCTGCCGGTCAGGACGCCGTGCAGGAGCCGATCGCCGGGGCGGCGCTGCTGCCATTCTTCATGACGGTGAAGCCGAAGCTGGTGGAGGCTCCGGCGGCCAGGCTGCCGTTGCCGTTCGGTTTCATCGTCATGATGTTGCCGCTGCTGTCCCAGCTCGGCGTGCCGTTCCAGGTCGTGGAGACCTTCTGCGGGGAGGTCACCGTGACGTTCACGCTCCAGGCGCTGATCGCCGAACTCCCGGCGGTGATGGTGACCTTGCCGTTGAAGCGGTCACTCCACTCCTCGGCCTTGCTGTAGGTCGCCGTGCAGGCGGCGCCGGGTGTGCCGCCACCGGAGGAGGAGCCGCCGAGGGCGGTCAGCGTCGCCGTGTACGCCGGCTTCTTGGCGTAGTTGCCGTCGAACAGCAGGGGCGTTCCGCTCGCGCGCCAGGAGTACTTGTCGGTGACGCCCCAGACGGTGATGCCGGTGCAGCGCGAGACGGCCAGGCAGGCGCGCACCACATTGGTGTAGCTGTTCGCCTGTGCGGTGCCCGAGCCCTCGATGTCGAGCTCGGTGATCTGCACGTCCACGCCGAGGTCGGCGAAGCGCTGGAGGTTTGCCTGGTAGTCGGAGGGGACCGGCGAGGCGCTGTTGAAGTGGGACTGGAAGCCCACGCAGTCGATCGGCACGCCACGGGACTTGAAGTCCCTGACCAGGTTGTAGACGGCATTGCTCTTCGCGTTGACGCCGTCGGTGTTGTAGTCGTTGTAGCAGAGCTTGGCGGCCGGGTCGGCGGCCCGGGCGGTGCGGAACGCCTCCTCGATGAAGCCGTTGCCGAGCTTGTCCTGGAAGGGCGAGCTGCGCCGCGCACCGCTGCTGCCGTCCTGGAAGGCCTCGTTGACGACGTCCCAGGAGTGGATCTTGCCCTTGTAGTGCTGCATGACCTGGGTGATGTGGTTGTTCATCGCCGATCTGAGGTCGGCGGTGCCGAGTCCCGCGACCCAGCTCGGTAACTGGGAGTGCCAGACCAGGGTGTGGCCGCGGACCTTCATGCCTCGGCCCTGGGCGTGGTTCACGACCTGGTCGGCGGAGCCGAAGGTGAAGGTGCCGCGGGTGCGCTCGGTGGCGTCCCACTTCATCTCGTTCTCCGGGGTCACCGAGTTGAACTCGGCGTTGAGCGTCGAGACGTACGCGCTCTCCCCCAGGTGGTTCGCGGCGACGGCGGCGCCGAAGTAACGGCCCTTCTCGGCTGCCGCCGCGCCGAGGGTGCTCGCGGCCTGCGCGGTGCCGGTGAGGGCACCGACGCCGGCCGCGCCGAGCAGGCCGGCCAGGCCGAGGGCCAGTGCCGTGCGGACGCGCGAGCGCCGGGGCCGGCGCTCGGGAGGCGGATCGATGGATGTGCGGGTCACCATCTCGTCCCCTTCTTCGAGGTCGAAAGTTTCGGAGTCATTTCCGAATTTCGCGGCAGACCCTAAGAGCGCCAGTCTCCATCGTCAACAGACGCCACATCCGCAAAGCACGATTGGCTCAAGAAGGCCTGTCCAGTAACCTCCGGGAAAGGTTCGAAAGTTTCGACGACTGCTACGACTGATCGCCGCCGCCCTCGGTGGCCGCCCCCGTGTAGAACGCGATCGTCGCCGCAGTGGTCGACGCCACCGTCCGCTCGTCCTCGCCCGAGGCCGCGTAGGCCTCGCCCCACAGCTCGCCGGAGCGCGTCGCGTACGCCTTCCCCTCGTCCGAGATCTGCCAGGCCTCGCTCTCCTCCTTGGTCATCCCGCCGTCGGCGAGGTGCATGGCGAGCCCCAGGAGACCGAGGTCCCAGCCGACGCCGACCGCGCCGGGGCCGAACTGCCCCCAGAAACCCTCCGGCACCACGGCCACATGCTCCAGCTCCAGCACGGTCCGCTCGTCGCCGTCCGGTGTGAGGCGCACCTCGACCTCGCTGAACCCGGGGTCGGGCCCGTACAGCCAGCTCACCCGCAGCCGGTCCGGCTCCTGGCACTCAAGGATCTCGCCACCGGCGTTGCCCTCCAGCTGGTAGCGTCCGCCGACCTTGAACTCCCCGCTGACGGGCAGGAACCAGCGGCTGATCCGCTCCGGGGACGTCACCGCGTCCCACACGTCGGCGACGTCGGCGTCGTAGGTGCGCCGCAGCAGCACCGTGCGGGCCTCGCCCGCGTCGACCTGCCGTACCCCGACCTGCCGGTGCAGGCGGTTCAACTCGTCGACGATCTCACTCATCCTCGTTCGCTTCCCTTCTCAGTCTGCGTTCGCGCTTGCCTCGCGCGAGTTCCGTTCCGAGGGCGTCGAGCCGCTGCTCCCAGAAACCGCGGAATCTCTCCAGCCACGCGTCCACCTCCCGCAGCGGCCCGGCGTCGACGGCGTACAGCCGTCGCGTGCCCTCCGCCCGCACGGACGCGAAGCCGCTCTCGCGCAGCACCTTCAGGTGTTGCGACACGGCGGGCTGCGAGATCCCGAACTCCTCCTGGATCACGGCACCGATGTCGCCCGATGCCTGCTCACCCGAGGCGAGCAGCTCCAATATCCGGCGCCGTACCGGATCACCCAGCACATCGAAAGCGTGCACGGCCCTCACTATGCCAGCCTCCACTTATATAAGGCAACACTTAAATAAAGCGCATGAGCGGGCCGGGGCCCGATCGCCCCGGCCTGCTGCCTACGTGTGCTCGATGAGGAAGCGGTCGAGCGCCGTCGTCAGTTCGGCGGGCTTCTCCAGGGGCAGTTCGTGACCGGCGTCCAGGACACGGACCACCGCGTCCGGGTAGGCCTTGGCCATGCGCAGCATCTGGGCGAGGGGCAGCTGGATGTCGTGGTAGCCGTGCACCATGAGGGTCGGCACCTGTATCTCGCCGACCCTGTCCAGGACGTCGAAGGCGCGCATGGCGCCGTAGAGCGTCATGACGACCTCGCGGGGCGTGTCGGCGGAGGCGCGGATGTACTCGCGGATCTCCTCGCGCGGATAGCCGGGGGCGAAGGCGCGCTGGATGTTGGTGGCGACGAACAGCTTGAAGGGGACCAGCGTCGAGGCGGCCATCAGCAGGGCGCGGCCGCGGTTGTAGGCCATCTTCCCTATGGAGTTCACCAGCACCATGCGCTCGACCCGATCGGGGTGGGCGAGCGCGATGGTCTGGGCGATCATGCCGCCCATCGAGTGCCCGACGATCGCGAACCGCTCGATCTTCAGGTGGTCGAGGAGGGCGAGGACGTCCCGGGCCAGGTCGTCGACCCGGCGCGCTCCGGCGCCGGTGCTCTCGCCGTGCCCGCGCAGGTCGAGCCGGACGACCCGCCGCTTCTCGGCGAAGTGGGTCATCTGGTGGTCCCAGCGGTGCCGGTTGGCCGTCCAGCCGTGGACGAACACCAGGGGCACACCCTCGCCGTCGCGGGGGCCCTCGTCGTCGTACGTCAGCGTCGCGCCGTCGACTTCGAGCTGCGGCATGGGTGGCCTCCTGGAATGCGTCTTGGTTACTGACCGGTACGGTATCCGGCCGACAGGCCCGCCGTCATCGCCGTTCGCCCAGGAAATCGAGGATGTGACCGAACACGTCGAGCGCCGCTCCCCTGCCGAGGAACGTGTCCAGGTGGCCGTAGCCGGGGATCTCGGTGTACGTCACGTCGAGCTGCGGCTGACGGCGGGCGAGGACGTCGTGGCACAGCTTCTGGGAGTCGAGCCACAGGCCGTTCTCGCTGCCGGCCAGGAGCAGCACGGGGGTGTCGATGCGGGCCGCCGCGTCGAGGGCGTTCTGCGGCAGCGCCCGGTAGCGGTGGTCGGTGTCGTGCCAGCGGACGACCGTGCGGGCCAGTTCGATGCGGCGCAGGTGCGGCAGGATCCACAGCGGGGCGGGGCCGAGGAGTTCGGCGAGCCTGCCGTGGGTGATGTCGGTCAGGTGCTCGTGGACGAAGAGGGAGGCGCCGGTTCCCCAGGCCGAGTTGTGCAGGATCTGGCAGGTGGGGTCCGGGCAGCTCGCCTTGCGGGAGGCCAGCGCGAACAGCGGGGTGTACTTCGACCACAGGCCGACCTTGCGGAAGTCGACGGGGATGTGGTCGATGCGGGACTTCAGCAGTTCCCCGGCCAGGGTCATGCTCAGGGAGGTGCGGCCCGCGAGCTTCGGGGTGAGGAAGACGCCCTGGGACACCACGCCCGCGAGGCCGGGCACCAGGCCCGCCGTCATGCTCAGAGAGAGGGTGAGGGAGCCGATGCAGTGGGCGACGACGAACAGGGGGCGGTCGCCGATGCGGGCGCGGATGTGGGCGACGGCCTCGGGGATGTCGTAGAGGGCGACGTCGTCGTAGGTGTAGCGGCCGCCGGTCTCGTTGTACGGCAGCCGGCAGCTGCCGCGCCAGTCGAGCAGCCAGGGTTCGTAGCCGTCGTCGAGGAGGACGTCGACCAGGTTGCGGGTCTCGGGCAGCAGGAACATGTCGGCCGAGGCGGTGTGCCCGTGCAGGAGCAGGACGACGGGGCGGTCGCGCTCGCCCGGGTCGACCCGGGTCAGGCCGAGGCGTACGCCGTCGCTCGCGCGGAACGGGATCTCCTCGACCCTCGCCGGATCGAGCCGGTGGCGCAGCGGACGCAGGGCGGTGGTGGACCTGACCTTGCGCAGGGCGGGCCGGGTGGCCCTGGGGTTCGTCGTACGGAAGATCATCGGTGCTGCTCCGTGGGGGTCTGGGTGCGGCGCAGGTCGAGCAGGTCGGCGGCGGCACGGGCGAAGGGGCCGACCAGTCCGCGGCCCATCTCCAGGCCGAACCAGGCGAGCCAGGTGAGCTTGGCGGCGCGCTTCTCCTGGCCGGTCAGGCGCGGGTCGACCTTGATGCCGTCGATCTGGTCGCGTACGTAGGAGTCCGCGGGGACGACGACCTCCCCGGCCAGGCTCGCCGGTTCGCCCTCACGGCCGATTTCCACGGTCAGGGCGCGGGTCTGGCGCCAGACGTCTCGGCGGGCCCGCGCGTACTTGTGGCCCTCCAGCCACCAGCGGCCGCCGTCGGCGTCCGTCAACTCCAGGCGGTACCGCAGGAGTTGGTGGCGCAGGCCGTGGCGCTGCGGGATGCCCTCCTCGGGGCGGATCCAGATGTCGCCGCGTGCCACGGTCAGCGGGTCGGGGTGCAGGGTCGGGCAGGTGACCTCGCCGCGGACGTCGACGCGGCGGTCCGTCACAAGCTGGTGCATGCTCGCGATGGACAGGGTGAGGGACATCGAGCAGGGGGTGTCGGGGCTGCCGTCGACGGGGCCGACACCGCCCCGGGTGGTCTCGGTGAACCACAGGTAGGGCTGGTCGTCCTTGTGCGGGAGGCGGGCCAGGCCGTCGCCGGCGAGCCGCTCGAACGTCTTCAGCTGGGCGCGGGCGTCGTAGCGGACGGCGGGCGGCAGACCGAGGGCCTCGATGAGGGTGTCGGTGCGGTCGGCGACGGAGGCCGGGCCCTTGAGGGTGGCCTCGCACAGCTTCAGCGCGGTGGGGCTCTGCAACACGCGGCTGAGGAAGGTCAGTTCGGGGATCGGGTCGGCCTCCAGACGGGCCAGGGCGTCGACCCGCCACTCGTCCCAGTCCTGCACGCGGACGTGCATGCCGCCGAACGCCATGTCCCGTACGACGTCGTCGAGGGTGTTGGGGACGCCGGTGAGGTTGTAGTCGAAGCCCCACGCGTCCGGCTCGCACACGACCGCGACCGCGACGCGGCTGACCCAGTCGACGGGGGCTGCGTTGAGGTAGCGGAAGGCGGGGACGGTACGGAAGCGGCCGAAGGCCGAGATGAGGCCGGAGCTGAGGTCCTGGGCGTTGTAGGCGCCGGTCCTGGTGTGGCCGCCGATGCCGCCGGGGCGCATCGCCGTGACGATCAGACCGTGGTCGCGGGCGCGGCGCAGGGCGACCTCGGCGGCCCACTTGGTCTGGTCGTAGCCCGCGATGAGGCGGTCGATGTGGGCGAGGGGGTCGTCCTCGCCCATGGAGGGGATGCCGACCTCGTTGAACACGGCGATGGAGGAGATGTGGTGCAGCGGCTTGGGGCGTCCGGTCGCGGCGAGTTCGGCGAGGGTGAGGGCGCCGAGGACGTTACTGGTGCGCAGTGACTGGTAGCCCCGCAGGAAGTCCACGGCGGCGGCGACCGAGACGACGCTGTCGAGTTCGTGGGTGAGGGTGTTCCAGACCTCGTCGGACAGGCCCAGGTGGGGTTGCCGGATGTCGCCGGGGAGCACGGTGACGCGGCGGCGGACCTCCGACGACCACGGCAGCGCGTAGTTCTTGAGCGCTTCGCCGAGCCGGGCGACGGCCGCCTCCTCGTCGGCGGCCCGGACCAGGCAGTAGACGTGCGCGTCGCTGTGGCGCAGCAGGTCCAGGAGCATATGGCTGCCGAGGAAGCCGGTGGCTCCGGTCAGCAGGATGCGGCTGGGCGGCAGCGACTCGGGCGAGGCCACGAAGGGGAGGCGGTCGGCGAGCGCCAGGTCGGCCAGGATCTGGCTGAGGTCCTCGGGGCGAGCCATGGCGTCGGACGGGGTGGCGACCGGCGCGGGCCGGACCACTGCGGGCAGCGCGGCGGGAACGGGCGTTTCCGGTACGGCGGTCGGAGCTGCCGCCGTACCGGACAGCCGGTGCCTGGCCAGGGCGACCGGCCGGGCATCGGCGAACACCTCGTCCAGGTCGACCGTGACACCGAGCTCGTCCTCCAGCGCGGAGACCAGCTCCACGGCGCTCACGGAGGTGCCTCCGGCGTCGAAGAAGTCGGCCTCGGGCGCCAGTTGCCCGGCGGGTACGTAACGGCCGGCCACGGTGGCGATAGCGGCGGCGAGTTCTCCCAGGTCGTGTGGCTGGGCCGGGGAGGACACGCTCGGGGCGACGGGGTGGTCGGGCGTCGAAGGGGCCGCGGCATCCGGCCTCTTCGGCTGCTCGCCCGTAGGAGCCGTTCCCGCCGACCCCACGAGCGACTCGGCCGGCAGCACCGACGCCTCGGTGGATCCCGTCACCCTGGCCAGCAGGTCCGACACCGTCAGACCGACGCCGCCCCGTTCGATCGCCTCTGCGGTCTCCCGCTGGTCGGCGGTCGCCGACGCGTTCTCGTTCACCTCACGCATGAGAGCCCTTCACCGTGTCGCCTTGCCCTTTCGTCGCCGTGGTCCGCGGATACCGGGACCGTCATTGCCGTCGCCAGGAGCGGAACGTCCTCAGGTACTCCGGCGTGACCACCGTCTCCAGGTGGTCGTCGTCCTGATCGCCGCCGCCCAGCGCCGAAATCACCCGGCGGGCAGGGGTGTTGCGCGGGGTGCGCTCCGCCGGCAGCCGGATCTTGGTGCAGTGCAGTTCGTCGGCCCGGTCGGCGAGCCACTGCAGCAGGCGTTCCTCGACGCCCCGGCCGAGTGCCCGGCAGCTCATCAGCCAGGCCAGGAGGTCGAGTTGGTCGCCCTCGTGGCGCACGGCGAGCAGGCCGATCTGGCCGTAGTCGCCGAAGCGGTCACGGGCCGACGCCGTCCACACCTCGCCGTGCTCGCGCCAGCGGGCGACGTCACCGCCGTCGGCGGAGCGGGCGCGCAGCGTGAACTGGTTGGTGCGGCGCACGAGTTGCTCGGCCCGCTGCACGTCGGTGTCGGCCAGGGCCCGGACGTCGACCTCCAGTTCCAGCTGTGCCAGGAACTCCTCGAAGCCGGCCTGCTCGCGGACGGCGTCCCGCTCGCGTTCCTGTGCGTAGAACCGCGCCCGCAATGCGTCCTCGGCCGTCGCCGCGGCGGGCACCAGCGGCCACAACCTGCCGAGGAACCCGGGCAGTTCGCCCGCCGTCGGGCAGGTCACCGACAGCACCTGCGGCAGTGCGGCGCGCATCTTGGCGATCTCGGCCGGGTTGTCGTCGAGGAAGAGGAAGCTGTCCAGGCCGAGGTTGAGCGTGTGCGCCGCCTCGGCCAGGCGGGTCGGCTTCGGGCCCCAGGCCGCCGAGAGCACGCTGAAGTGCTCCGCCTTCAGCAGGCTGTCCGGGCCGTCGAGTACGGCGCGGACGGTGTCCTCGTCGTTGTTGCTGACCAGCACCAGCAGCGCGCCCGCCGTGCGCCACTGGAGCAGCCGTCGTGCCAGCAGGGCCCGCGGGCCGGTCAGGTCCACGGCGTCCGGGCCGATCTCGCCGGCCACGCCGCCCCACAGGGTCTCGTCTCCGTCGACGGCGATCACCTTCGGTGCGGGGCGTCGTACGGCCCGGACGACCTCGGCAAGGCGGAGTGCCACGGCAGCCTGGAAGGGCGGGGTGAACGGGAGGTGGGCCATGGCTTCGGTGCGCTCGTCGAAGGCTTCCTCGACGGAGTGGTGCCGGGTCCACTCGTCGGGGCCGACGACGGCGATGCCGGGCACGTCCGCCAGCTCGGCGGCGACCTCCTGTTCCCAACGGCTGAGCCGGTCCTCTGTCAGAACCGAGGGCAGGAAGCCGACGATCAGCGGCTTGCGGGTGTTCTCGGCGACCGCGCGCAGTGCGGCCGGGTAGGCGATGCGCAGCTCGGCCAGCAACCGGTCGTCGAGCGGGCCGAAGCGTTCCAGGTCCGTCGCCCGCAGCAGGACGACGCCCGTGGTCGTGGCCGGGTCGGCGAAGACTCCGGACGGGTCGCGCAGGGCGGGCAGGACGTGGTGGTACGGGGCCTCGGCGACGGTCGTCACGCTGCCGTCGTCCGCCGAGGCGTCGACCGCCGTCTCGCACATCAGCGGCAGGTTGCCGAGGGCGAAGGTGGCGGCGAGAGCAAGTGAGTGGCTCACGGCGGGGGCCGCTGCCGTCCGCACCGGGCCCGACGGGTCCTCTGCCGTCTCCGCGAGCAGACGCAGCAGTTCCTCGCCCAGCTCGGTGGCCGTCTCCCGGTCCAGGATGTCGAGGTTGTGGTCGAGGCGGATCCGGCCCGCGTCCGGGGTCATGGTGATCATCAGGTCGAGGTCGGAGTAGCCCGTCCCGGCCGGCAGCACCTCCAGGGCGGTGAGCCCGCGGGCGGCGCGCACGTAGTTGAAGTACACCTCCACCAGCGGTGCGTTCGGCCGGTACAGGCCCCCGCGGGCCAGCACCGGAAGCACGTCGGAGAACATCGCGCCCTTGGTCAGCACCCTCTCCAGTCGGCCGTCGGTGCGTCGCAGCACCTCCTCGACGCGCTCCTCCGCGCCCGCCTCGGCGGGGAAGGGCACGGGCACGCCGTAGAAGCCCAGCGCGTCGTAGGCGTCGGCGTGGATGCGGGTGTCCACGGGCACGGCCAGGACGAAGCGTTCACGCTCGCGCTTCCTGGCCAGCAGGACGGTCAGGGTGCCCAGGCAGAACGCGGCGGGTGTCACGGCCAGGCGGCTCGCGGCGGCCGAGATGCGGTCCATGAGCCCGTCGGGGATCGCCACGGTGACGCTGCCGGCGCGATAGGTACGCGTCTGCGGGCGCGGTCGGCTGAGGGTCAGGTCGAGGCGTGCGCTGCCCTGGAACGCCGCGCGCCAATCGGCGGCGTCCGTGCTCGCGTCGGCCTGCTCCTCGGTCCGCTGGGCCTCGATCAGCAGGCGGACGTCACGGTTGCTGACCGTGTCGTCGAGTGTGGCGCCGGACAGCTCGGCGTCGATCTCGCCGGCCACCAGCAGCAGCGACTGGAGGTCGCTGACGGCGTGGTGGGCGCCGTAGACCAGGAGCTGCCCGCGCTCGCCGCCGTCCAGCAGCTCGAATCGCCACAGGGGCGCGGCGGCGAGGTCGAACGCGGGCTCCAGGAGCTCGCGCAGTCCCTCGGCGGCGTCGAGCGGGGTGCCGTCCGGGACGACCGTCCAGCGCAGCGGCGGCTCCGGCAGGACGCGGTCCACTCGCAGCTCCCGTCCGCCCTCGGTGGCGGGCACGATGGCGGTGCGCAGGGCCGCGTGCCGGGCGGTGAGGCGGGTGAGGATTCCGGTGAGTGTCTCGCGGGTGGTCGGCGTGGTCAGGCGTACGGCCAGGCCGACGGCGTGGGCCGCGTCGGGCATGGCGGGCTGGGCGCTGCGCAGGAGCCGTACGACGTCGCGGGTGGCGGGGTGCGTCTCGGTGTCGGGGACCTCGGCGACGTGCTCCGGCCCGGCGGCCGCCGCTGTCTCCCGTTCCGGCAGCGCGGTGCCGAGGGCCTGTGCCAGGCCGCGGATGTCGGCGGCCGAGAACACGGTGGCGGCGGGGAGTTCGACGCCGAGTTCGCGGGCGAAGGCGTTGCGGAGCCGCACCAGCATGAGGGAGTCGAGGCCGAGTTCCTTCAGGGCGGTGGTCGCGGAGACCTGGACGGCGCCGCCGGAGACCTCGCCGACCCTGGCGCGCACGTATGCCTCCAGGCGTGCGGTCCGCTCGGTGTCGGACGTCGCCGCGAACACCTTCCTGACCAGGTCGTCCGAGCCGGGCGTGCCGGCCGGGACGGTGACCAGGTCGGCCAGGACGGGGCGGGTGCGGGCGGCGTCGGGATCGAGGGCCAGCATCTCCCAGTCCAGGGCGAGCGGTGCGAGCTGGCGACGGGCCGTGGTGAGCACCCGCTCGAAGAGCTCGCCGCCGTCCTGCGCGGAGAACGCGACCAGGCCGGAGCGGGCGGTCTCGGCCTCGCGGGCGCCGGACTCCGACACCATGCCGACGCCCGACCAGGCACCCCAGTCCAGGCTGAGCGCCCGCCGGTCCGTGCGGGACAGATGGTGCGCCCAGGCGTCGAGGAAGGCGTTGGCCGCCGAGTACGGGCTCTGTCCGGCCGAGCCGAGCAGGCCGGCTGCCGAGGCGAACAGGACGAAGTCGGCCGCGTCCGGGGCCAGTTCGGTGAGCAGCGCGGTGCCCAGGACCTTCGGGGCGAGGACGCGCAGGACGCGCTCGTCGGTCAGGTTGGCGATGGTGGCGTCGTCCAGGACACCGGCCGCGTGCACGACCCCGGTGATGGGGCCGAGTTCCCCGCGTACGGCGTCCAGCGCCGCCGTCAGCCCGGCCCGGTCGGCGACGTCGGCGCGGGCCAAGTGCACGGCCACGCCCCGCTCCTCGAGCTGGCGGATCCAGTCCCGGGCGTCGGCGCCCGGCGCCCCGCGGCTCATCAGGGCCAGCCGTCGGGCGCCCCGGCGGACCAGCCGCTCGGCGACGACGCGGCCGAGACCGCCCAGACCACCGGTGATCAGGTACGCCCCGTCCGGGGAGGTCGTGCCGTTTCCGGCGTCGTCGGGGCGGGTGCGGGTCAGACGGGGCACCAGGCGCTCGGTACCGCGCAGGGCCACGAGCCGTTCGTCGTCCGCGTGTCGGAGCTGGTTCCACAGGGCGTCGGCGCCGCCTGTCGGCGGGAGGTCGACGAGGGTGGTCCTCAGCTCCGGGTACTCCTGCGCCACCGCGAGGCCGAAGCCCCAGCCCAGCGCCTGCTGAGGGTGCGTCACCTGCGTGCTGTCGCCGGCCGCCTGGCTGCCGCGTACGACGACGAAGAGCCGGGGTGCCGCGGTCTGTGTGCGGTCGGCGAGGGTGCGTACCAGGTGCAGGGTGCTCAGGCAGCAGAGCCGGGCGGCTTCCTCGGCCGTGCGGTCGTCCTCGACGGCGGGCGCGTCCAGGGCGGTCATCTGCACGATCCGCGCGGGCGGTTCGCTCGCGAAGGCCTCGTCGAGCAGGCGGGACAGGTGTGCCGGGTCGGCCGGGTCGAGGACGTAGCGCCCGGGGCCCTCGGCGGCGAAGGACTCACCGCGGCGGGCGATCACGTACGGCACGGAGGTGCCCAGCCGCTCGACCAGTTCGGCCGCCGTACCGGACTCGTCGGCCAGGATCAGCCAACTTCCCTGTGCGGGCGGTTCGTCGGCGGCGGGGCGGGATTGCCAGCGGGTCTCGAAGAGCGCTCCGTCCAGCGGGGAGAGCGCGGCCAGCCGGAACTCATCCGCCTCCAGGATCAGTTGGTCGTTGTCGTCGTACAGGCGCAGGTCGAGTGTCGCGCCGTCGCCGGACACGGACCGCAGCTCGCACGCCACCCACATCGGAGTGGTGCGCAGCCCGGTGTGGCGGAGGCGACCGACTCCGGCGGGCACGAACGCCCTTCCCTGGGGCGCGTCGCCGGGCAGCGCGGCCGTGTGGAAGGCGGCGTCGAGGACGGCCGGGTGGAGCAGATGGCCGGCGGCGGGCCTGTCGGCGAGCCGGGCGAGGCCGGCGGACGGGGTGCGGTGGCCCGACTCCAGGCCGCGGAAGGCGGGGCCGTACTCGATGCCGAGGGATGCGAGCGCGCCGTAGACGGTGGGCAGGTCGACCTGTTCGGTGCAGCGTTCCCGCAGCGCGGACAGCGGCTCGGTCGGCTCTGCGGTGGTGGCAGGGCCGGTCGTGATGCGGCCGGTGACGTGGCGTTCCCAGGTCGCGGACCCTTCATCGCCGGCCGGTGCCGAGGCGATGGTGAAGTCCCGTGCGCCGTCGACGGCGGGGCGCAGGACCAGTTGGAGGCGCGTCGGCCGGGACTCGTCCAGACACAGCGGCTGGAGGAACCCGACGTCGGCGAGCCGTACGTCGCCGCCGTCCTGGACCGCGGACGC
The DNA here is from genome assembly GCF_008704715.1 of Streptomyces chartreusis. NCBI lineage: Bacteria > Bacillati > Actinomycetota > Actinomycetes > Kitasatosporales > Streptomycetaceae > Streptomyces > Streptomyces chartreusis. The sequence goes on along the minus strand of NZ_CP023689.1, from coordinate 9,357,124 downwards.
GGCCTCCAGCGCCATGCCGAGGAAGGCGGCGCCGGGCAGCCAGACCTCGCCGGTCACGCGGTGGTCGGTCAGATAGGCGAAGCGGCTGTCACGCAGGTCCACCTCGCTCTGGAACAGGTGCCGGTCGGCCTCGTCGCTGGCCTCGACGTGCGTGCCCAGGAGCGGCGAGGCGCCGGTCGCGGTGGCCGGGGCGGGGGCGAGCCAGTGCCGTTCGCGGGCGAAGGCGTAGGTCGGCAGGTCGACGCGGCGGCCGGCCGGGAACAGCGTCGGCCACTCGGGGGTGTGGCCCGCCGTGTACAACTCCCGCAGCCTGCCGAGCAGTACGTCGCTGCCGCCCCGGTGGCGGCGCAGCGAGCCGATGCTCACCGCGTCGACTCCGGCGTCGGCCGCCACCGCCTCGATGGACGAGCCCAGCGAGGGGTGCGGGCTGAGTTCGACGAAGTAGCGGTAGCCGTCGTCCAGCATGCGGCGCACGGTGTCCGCGAAGCGCACGGGTTCGCTCAGGTTGGCGTACCAGTAGGCGGAGTCCAGGCGGTCGCCCGGCACCGGTTCGGCCAGCACCGTCGAGTACAGCGGGGTCGGGGCCGGGGTGCCGTGGACGCCGGAGAGTCGGTCGAGGAGTTCGTCGCGCAGCGGGGCCATCAGCGGGGTGTGCGAGGCGAACGGCGTCGACAGCGAGCGGGCCTCGATGCCCTGCTCGTCGAGACCGCGGCGCAGTTCGGCCAGGGCGTCGGAGTCACCCGAGACCGCTGTGGAGTGCGGGCTGTTGACGGCGGCGACGAACAGCCGGCCGGCGTACGGGGCGAGGAGTTCCTCCACCCGGGGACGCGGCAGGTTCAGGGACAGCATGCCGCCCTTGCCCGCGACGGGTACGACCGCCTGGGCCCGCCCGGTCACCACGGCGACGGCGTCGTCCAGGGTGAGCGCGCCGGCGCTGTACGCGGCGGCGATCTCGCCCAGGCTGTGCCCGACGACAGCGTCCGGGGTGACGCCGAGCGAACGCCACGCGGTCGTCAGCGCCGCGTTCACGGCGAACAGCGTCGGCTGCAGGTATTCGGTGCGCTCCAGCGGGGAGAACTCCTCGGGCGCCCGTAGGGCGTTGAGCACGGACCAGCCGACGTGCCGCTCCACGGCTTCGTCGATCCGCGTCAGCTCCTCACCGAAGGCCTCCGACTCCCCCATCAGGTCGAGCCCCATGCCGGGCCACTGGCCGCCGTGTCCGGAGTAGACGAAGGCGACCTTGCCCGACTGCTCCTCACGGTGCTGCGGAAGCGGGATGCGTCCGGCAGCCAACTCGCCAAGTACGGAACGGAGTTCGTCCCGGTCCTCGGCCACGACGGCCGCACGGCGCTCGAAGTGGCTGCGGTGGCGGGCCAGGGTGTACGCGACGTCCGATGCTTCGGTGGCCGGGTTGTCGGCGAGGGCGTGTGCCAGTGCGGCGGCCTGCCCGCGCAGTCCGGTCCCGCTGCGGCCGGACAGGACGAACAGGTGCTTCCCGAGGGGCGCTTCAGTGCCCGGCGATCCGGCCGCGGGTTCGGCCTCCTCCACGATCACATGCGCGTTGGTGCCGCTGATCCCGAACGCGCTCACACCCGCACGCCGGATCCGCTCGACCGACGCGGGCCAGGCGACCTGCTCACGCAGCAGATGCAGTCCGCTGTCCGCCCAGTCGACGTGCCGGCTGGGTGTGTCGGCGTGCAGGGTGCGCGGCAGGGTCCGGTGGTGCAGGGACTGGACCACCTTGATGAGTCCGAGCACGCCCGAAGCGGCCTGGGTGTGGCCGACGTTGGACTTCAGCGAGCCGAGGTACAGCGGGCGCCCCTCGGTGCGCGAGGCTCCGAAGACCTCGGTGAGGGCGTTCGCCTCGATCGGGTCGCCCAGGGTGGTGCCCGTGCCGTGCGCCTCGACGAAGTCGATGTCGTCGGGCCGCAGCCCGGACCGGTCCAGCGCGCGCCGGATCACCTGCTCCTGCGCGGGTCCGTTCGGCGCGGACAGTCCCTGGCTGCGGCCGTCCTGGTTGACGGCGGTGCCCCGCAGCACGGCCAGGACCCGGTCGCCGTCCCGGCGGGCGTCACTCAGTCGCTTCAGTACGACCATGCCGGCGCCCTCGGCCCAGACGGCCCCGTCGGCGGCGTCGGAGAAGGAACGGCAGCGCCCGGTCGGGGACAGGCCCCGCAACCGGCTGAACTCGACGAACGTCTGCGGTGTGACCATCAGCGTGACGCCGCCGGCGAGCGCCAGATCGCACTCGCCCGCGCGCAGCGCCTGCGCCGCCAGATGGACGGCGACCAGCGACGACGAGCAGGCGGTGTCCACCGTGAGGGCGGGCCCGTTCAGGCCGAGCGTGTAGGCGAGCCGCCCCGAGGCCACGCTGAGGGCGGAACCGGTGCCGACGTATCCGTCGAGCTGGTCGAGCCGGGTGCCGGACAGGTAGTCGCTGCCGAACATGCCGACGTACACGCCGGTCGTGCTGCCCGCCAGGTCGGCCGGCACGATACCGGCGCGTTCCAGGGACTCCCAGGCCGTCTCCAGCAGCAGGCGCTGCTGCGGGTCCATGGCCGCCGCTTCCTTCGGGGTGATGCCGAAGAAGCCGGGGTCGAAGGACTCGATGTCGTCCAGGAAGCCGCCCTCGCGGGCGTAGGACTTGCCGGGCGCGTCGGGGTCGGGGTCGTACAGCGACTCGACGTCCCACCGGGCCGCGGGGAACGGGCCGACCGCGTCCCGGCCCTCCGCGACCAGGCGCCACAGGTCCTCCGGGTCGTCGACGCCACCGGGCAGACGGCAGGCCATGGCGACCAGGGCCACCGGTTCGTCCGACGAGGCCACGGTCGCCGGGGCGGCCTTGCGGCTCGGACTGCCCGCCGTCGCCAGCACGCCGCCCAGCAGGTGGTCGGCCAGGCGGGTGGGCGTGGGGTGGTCGAAGAGCAGGGTGGCGGGGAGCTTGGTGCCGATGCGGGCGCTGATGCGGTTGCGCAGGTCGACGGCCGTGACCGAGTCCATGCCGAGGTCGCGCAGCGGCTGGTCCGGGCGGACGGACTCCGCCGAACGCAATCCGAGCGCCTGGGCGGCCTCCTCACGCACCAGGGCGAGGACGCGCCCGGCACGTTCGGCTTCCGGCAGCCGGGCCAGCCGGTCGGCCAGGGTGTGCCCGCCGGGCCGGGCCGGCCGGGCCGCAGGGAGCAGCGAGCGCCACAGCGCGCCAGACGGGGCGGCGGCCCGCAGCCGGGGCAGGTCCAGCACCCAGGCGACCAGGTGGGCGGTGTCGCGGCGCAGGGACAGCGCGGTCAGGTCCCGGCCCTGGTCGGGGGTGAGGGCCCGGTGTCCGAGTCGGGCCATGCGCTCCAGGTCGGCGTGTTCGGCGGCGAGCCCCTCCCCCGCCCAGGCGCCGAAGGAGACCGAGACCGCGGGCAGGCCGAGGGCACGGCGGTGGTGGGCCAGCTGGTCGAGGAAGACGTTGGCGGCGGCGTAGTTGGCCTGTCCCGGGTTGCCGACGACCCCCGCCGCGGAGGAGACCAGCAGGAACAGGTCGAGCGGGCGGTCGGCGGTGAGCCGGTGCAGGTGGGCGGCGCCGTCGACCTTGGGGCGCAGCACCCGTGCGAGGCGGTCGGGGTGCAGCTCGGCGACCACGCCGTCGTTGAGGATCCCGGCACAGTGCACGACTCCGCGCAGCGGTGCGTCGTCGCCGATGCGGTCCAGTACGTCCGCCAGGGCCGCCGCGTCGGCCACGTCGCACGCGGCGAACTCGGCCGAAGCGCCGAGTGCGGCGAGTTCGGCGACGGCTTCGCCCGCTCGGGGGTCGTCGGCTCCCTGACGGGACGTCAGCAGGAAGCGGGTGACGCCGCTCTCCGCGAGCATGCGGGCGATGTGGCGGCCGACCGCGCCGAGGCCCCCGGTGATGAGCACGGTGCCGTCAGTGGGAATGCGGCTGGGGCTCTCGGGCGGCGCGGGACGGGCTCGCACCAGGCGAGGAGCGAGCAACTGGCCTTCGCGCAGGGCAAGTTCAGGCTCGTCCAGTGCCGCGGCGGGGAGGAGCGGCGGTTCGTCGCCGTCGAGGTCGAGCAGGGTCAGCCCGAGATCCGGGTGCTCGGCGCGGGCGCTGCGGGCCAGGCCCCACAGCACCGACTGGGCGAGCCCCGGAACCGCGTCCCCGCCGGCGGCGGCGACGGCTCCGCGGGTCACCCAGAAGGTGCGCGCAGGAGCCTCATTCGGCGGGAGGGCGATCAGCGCCTGAAGTTCGGCGAGGCCCTGCGTCGCCAACTCATGGGCAGCGGCGGCCGGTTCGGAGCCGACGGAGGGCCAGAATCGTACGACCGTGTCGGCGCCGACGGTGTCCGCGGCCGCGACGGCCGTCCACGCCACCTCGTACAGGTGGCGCCCGTTCTCCGAGGCGCTGTTCAGGTCGGCCGGGTCGACGGCCCGCAGGCGTACGCCCTCCAGACGGCCCGCCGGGAAGCCGTCGGCGTCCCACAGGGTGACGTCGAGGGTGAGGTCCGTGGCGTCGGTTCCGGCGCTGTCCGTCCGGCGTACGGAGGCAATGAGATCTGTCGCGCCGCCGGGCGGCAGGACACAGCGGGCCACGGCGACCGGCAGCAGTACGCGCCGGTCGGTGGCGTCGAAGGCGGCGGCCACCTGGAGGGCGGCATCGAGGAGCGCCGGGTGCAGCGGGTAGGGGTCGGCGGCGTCACGGGCGACGGACGGCAGCGCGAGGCGGGCCAGCAGGGTTCCGTCGGCGGACGCGGTGGCCTGCTGTACGCCCTGGAAGGCGGGGCCGTAGCCGAGACCGAGCGTGTTCAGGCGCTCGTACGTGTCGTCGTGCCAGGCCGGTTCGGCCGTTTCGGGCCAGGTGGGCGGCCGGTCGTCCGGCGTGGCGGCGGGGTCGGCGGCGGAGGCCGTGGCGTGCAGGGTCCAGTCCGTGGCCTCCTGGCCGCGGGGACGGCTGTGGACCGTGATCTCCGGTGCGGTCCCCGCGGTGGCCACCTCGACGGACACCTCGACCGTGCCGGTGGCGGGCAGCGTGAGGGGGGCCAGGAGGAGCAGGCCGGTGACGTCGGCGGCGGTGTCCGGGCGGGCCACGGCGAGCGCGGCGCGGCACAGCTCCATCAGGGTGGTGCCGGAGACGACGGTCCGGCCGAAGACGGTGTGGTCGGGCAGCCAGTCGGCGGTGGCCGGGGACCACTCGTTACGGAAGGTCCAGCGGGTCTCGTCCGCCGACTGGAGCTGGACGCCGAGCAAAGGGTGTGCGGCGCGGTCGAAGAGGCCGGGGGCGGGGGCGGTGGCGGAGGTCGCGGGCTCGATCCAGTGGCGCTGCTCGTCCCAGGCGTACGTCGGCAGGTCGGCCCAGGTGGCGGGCGGGACCGTGCGGCGCCAGTCGATTCGCCGTCCGTGGACGTGGAGTTCGGCGGCGGCGCGGTCCAGGCAGGCGGGGCCGTCCTCGTCCCGGCGCAGTGATCCGACGGCGATCAGGTCGTCGTCGACGGTGCGCAGGGCGGTGAGCAGCGACGGGTGCGGGGCGAGTTCGACGAAGCAGCGGTAGCCGTCGGCGACCATGCGCTCGACGGTCGGCGCGAAGCGCACGGGCTCGCGCAGGTTGGTGTACCAGTAGTCGGCTTCGAGTTCCTCGGTGACCGGTTCGCCCGTGACCGTGGAGTACCAGGCGACGGCGGTGGGGTAGGTGGTGACGCCGTCGAGTTCCTCGAGGATCGTGGTGCGGACGGTCTCGACCTGGGTGCTGTGGGAGGCGTAGTCGACGTCGAGGCGGCGGACGAAGACCTGCTGCCGGTCGAGGTCGGCGAGCAGCGCTTCGACCGCGTCCACGGCACCGGCGATCACCGTCGAGCGGCCGCTGTTGACGGCTGCGACGCTGATCCTGCCGTCGTGGGCGGCAAGTTGTGCCTCGACGTCGGTGTGCGGCAGGGCGACGACGGCCATGGTGCCGGTGCCGGACAGCTCGGTCAGGGCCTGGCTGCGCAGGGCGACCACCGCGGCGGCGTCGTTGAGGCTGAGGGCACCGGCGACGCAGGCGGCGGCGACCTCGCCCTGGCTGTGCCCGATCACGGCGTCCGGGCGGATGCCGCGGGCCCGCCACACGGCGGCCAGCGACACCATCACGGCGAACAGCACCGGCTGGACGACGTCGACCCGGTCCAGTCCGGGGGCGCCCGTGTCGCCGCGCAGCACGGACGTCACCGACCATTCGGTGAACGGGCGCAGGGCGGCGTCGCAGCGGTCGAGTTCGTCGGCGAACACCGGGTCGCGGTCGAGCAGATCGCGTGCCATGCCGGGCCACTGGGATCCCTGGCCGGGGAAGACGAACGCCAACCTGCCGCTGTGAAGCGTCTGTTCGGGTCCTGCGGTCCGGTCGGGGTCGGGGCGGCTCCCGACGAGCGCGTGCAGTGCGGTGAGCAGTTCGCCGCGGTCGGCCGCCTGGACGACGGCACGGTGCTCGAAGTGGGTTCGGTGGTGGGCGAGGGTCGCGGCCACGGCCGGGAGCGGCAGCGCCGGCTGCTGTTCGAGGGTTCGGAGCAGACGGTCGGCCTGGGACCGCAGTGCGGGCAGGGTGCGGGCCGACAGCGGGAAGAGGGTCGTGCCGGGGAGGTCCGCGGGCGTCCCGGGCTGATCCTCGGACCTCCCGGGCTGGTTCTCGGGCGCCTCCTCCAGCACCACATGGGCGTTCGTGCCGCTGATCCCGAAGGCGCTCACGCCGGCGCGGCGGACCCGCTCGGGGTCCCGTGTCCAGGCGTGGGCCCCGTCCAGTACGCGCAGGCCGCTGTGCGCCCAGTCGATGTGCTCGGTCGGGGTGCCGGCGTGCAGGGACGCCGGGATCCGCTCGTGCTGGAGGGCCAGTACGGTCTTGATGACGCCGGCGATGCCCGCGGCGGCCTGGGTGTGACCGATGTTGGACTTGAGGGAGCCGACGCAGAGGGGACGTTCGGCGGGGCGGCCGGGGCCGAAGACGGCGGACAGGGCGCGGCCCTCGATGGGGTCGCCGAGCGGGGTGCCGGTGCCGTGGGCCTCGATGTGGTCGAGGTCGTGCGGCTGGAGCCCGGCCGCGTCGAGGGCGGCACGCAACACCCTCTCCTGGGCGGGGCCGTTGGGGGCGCTCAGGCCCTGGCTGCGGCCGTCCTGGTTGATCGCCGAGCCCTTGACGACCGCGAGCACCCGGTCGCCGTCGCGGCGCGCGTCCGCCAGCCGCTTGAGCAGCACGATGCCGCAGCCCTCGGCCCACACCACGCCGTCGGCGTCCGCCGAGAAGGGGCTGCACCGCCCCGACGGCGACAGCCCGCGCAGCCTGCTGAACTCGACGTGCCCGCGCGGCGTCACCAGCAGCGTCGCCCCGCCGGCCAGCGCCAGGTCGCACTCACCGCCCGCGAGCGCCCGCGCCGCCAGGTGCAGGGCGACGAGGGAGGACGAGCAGGCGGTGTCGACGGTGACCGCGGGGCCCTGGAGGCCGAGGGTGTAGGCGATACGGCCGGACGCCACACTGGACGCGGAGCCGGTGCCGACGTGCCCGTCGAGCTGGTCCAGGGCGGCCGAGGCCAGGTAGCCGCTGTCGTACAGGCCGATGTAGACGCCGGTGGAGCTGCCGTTGAGCGTCTCCGGGACGATCCCGGCACGCTCGATCGCCTCCCAGCCGGTCGTCAGGAGCAGCCGCTGCTGGGGGTCCATGGCGGCGGCCTCGCGCGGCGAGATCCCGAAGAAGGCCGCGTCGAAACGGTCGATGCCGGAGAGGTAGCCGCCACGCAGGGAGTACGCCTTGCCGGTCGCCTCGGGGTCGGGGTCGTGCAGCCCCTGGGTGTCCCAACGGCCCGCCGGGACCTCGGTGACGGCATCCTCGCCCGCGGCCAGCAGCCGCCACAATCCCTCGGGGTCGTCGGCGCCGCCGGGGAGACGGCAGGCCATGGAGATGATGGCGATGTCGTCGTCGGGCCGCCCGGGCGCCCCGCCGGGCGAAGCGGGCGTGGGGGCGGGGGCGGGCGGATCGGCGAACACCGCCTCCGCGAGTGCCGCGATGGTGGGGTGGTTGAACACCAGGGACGGGTCCAGGGTGCGGCCGGTCGACGCGGACAGCTCGGCCGCCAGGGTCACCAACTGCCGTGACCCCAACCCGAATTCGGCGATCGGCCGGTCCGGGTCGACGGCGGGCAGGTCCAGCCCGGCCGCCTCGGCGACGGCCGACTCCAGCCAGACCCGCACGGCCTGCGGAGTGGTCAAGGAGGGCTCGGTGGACTGCTTCGGGGACTCGTGCGCAGGCATCTAGACAGGTGTCCTCGTGGATTCGGGCAAAGGGCGGGTCGGCCGTGAGGCCCGGGGGCTCGGAGGCCCGTGCCGGGGCTCGGCTGGTGCGTCGCTACGTCCGTCGGGGTCGCCGTACGGCGGATGCGCCGACGGACGGTCGACGGGCCGGCGGCGGTGCCGGCCCGCGGTGGGCGGGCCGATGCCGACGGCGGCCGGTCGGTGCCGGGCCACGGCGGCCGGTCGGTGCCGGGTCACGGCAGGTGGCCGGTGCCGGGTCACGGCGATCGGCGGGTCTCAGCTCACGGCGGGCTCGGGGATCACGGCGAGCGTGCCCCCCAGGTAGGCCGCCCGGGAGGCGCGGCGCTGGATCTTGCCGCTGGAGGTCTTGGGGATGGTGCCCGGCTGGACCAGGACGACATCGCGCACGGACAGGCCGTGGGCCTCGCCGATGCCGCTGCGGACGACGTCGATGATCTTCTCCGCCTCGGCGGCCGAGTCCGGAGCGATCTCGGCGATGACGACGGCCTGTTCGCCGCCGCCCGATTCGCCGCTGCCCGATTCGCCGCCGTCGTTCCCGTCGACGGAGAACGCCGCGGTGCAGCCGGGACGCAGGGCCGGGTGGGCCATCTCGGCGGTCAGTTCCAGGTCCTGCGGGTAGTGGTTGCGGCCGTCGATGACGATGAGGTCCTTGAGGCGGCCGGTGACGAACAGCTCGCCGTCGCGCAGGAATCCGAGATCGCCGGTGCGCAGGAAGCGGCCGTCGTGCCCGGCCAGGGTGGCGCGGAAGGTCTCGCGGGTGGCGAGCGCGTTGCGCCAGTAGCCCTTGGCCACGCTCGCGCTGCGCACCCAGATCTCGCCGGTCCGCCCCTCGGGCAGTTCTTCGTGCCGTTCGGGGTCGGCGATGGCGACCGTGACTTCGGGCCCAGGTCGGCCGCAGCTGACGGCCGCGGCGTCGGACTGGCCTGCGTGCGGGCCGGTTTCGGGGGCCTGGAGCAGAGTGGGCGGGGTGTGGACGGTGCTGCCGGTGACCATCAGGGTGGCTTCGGCGAGGCCGTAGCAGGGGTAGAGCGACTCACGGCGGAACCCGGCCGGCGCGAAGGTGTCGGTGAAGCGCCGCAGGGTGGCGGCGCGCACCGGTTCGGCGCCGTTGAAGGCCACCTTCCAGCTGCTGAGGTCGAGTCCGTCGAGGAGCGCCGGCGTGGCGTGCTTGAGGCAGAGTTCGTACGCGAAGTTGGGGCCGCCGCTGGTGTGCGGGCGGTAGTGGCTGATCGCGGTGAGCCATCGCTCGGGCTGCTGGAGGAAGTGCAGCGGCGAGAAGAGGGTGGCGGTCACGCCGAGGTACACGGTGTTGAGGACCGGGCCTATGAGGCCCATGTCGTGGTACACCGGCAGCCAGCTGACGAACATCTCATGGCCGTGCTCCGCGATGACGTCCGGTGTGTGGCCCATGCGCTCGGTGATGACCCGCTCGTTGTCCAGCAGGTTCCCGTGGGTGACCATCACGCCGCGCGGCGCGGAGGTGGAGCCGGAGGTGTACTGGAGGAACGCGACGGAGTCGGCGTCGAGTTCGGGCTCGCGCCACGAGCCGGCCGTCTCGTCGGGGATGTCCTCGGTGGCGACGCACGTGATGTCGGCCAGCTCGGGCAAGTGCTCCGCGAGACCGGACAGGGCGGTGATCACCTCGCGGCCGCCGAGGATCACCTTGGCGTCGGCGTCGGCGATGAGCCGCTTCATCCGGGTCAGGGCACGGTGGTTCTGCGCACGCCCCTGCGGCGGGACGCCCGGCACGGCGACGACTCCGGCGGAGAGGCAGCCGAGGTAGCCGCAGATGAAGTCGAGGCCGGGCGGGTAGAGCAGCATCGCGCGGGTGCCGGCCAGGCCGCGCTCCTGGAGCCAGGCGGCCACGGCCCGGGACCGCTCGGCGAGACGGCCGTAGGAGATCTCCTGGATCTCGCCGTCGTGATCGCCGGTCGCGAGGTAGCGGTAGGCGGTTCGGTCGGGGTGGTGGGCGGCGTGCTGGGACAGCAGATCGACCAGAGATCGAACCATGTTGCGAGTCTCACCTGTCTGCATCGATGGGCGACGAACTGGAGTTCGAGGGCCAGGTGCGGGAAGGGTGCGGACGTCTCGGTCGGTCCGGCCCCCTTGCCGACCCTCCGTCTCGACGACCCGCCGAGGGGTCACGGCACCGATGTGCCGACCCCTGACATCCCCCCGTCCGGCTTGCTACCGGTGAGTAGCACCATAGCAACTCGCCCTGTTCGGCAAGTCGAACGCATGTAAACCCTACGTGTCCAAACCGGGTCGGCGCAGCGGGGGTCCCTTTTCCGGGCGTTTCACGACTTCCGTACGCACGAGAGCTCCGATGCTCTCGGTTCCCCGGCAGCCGCGGCCTGCACCCGCGAACCACTTGATCGAAGTCAACTCGGGCCTTCCGCAAGGCAATTCAGACAGTCCGCGCAGAAGTGAGCAGAGTCCCTTCACTTTCGAAGCGAAGTACCCGTCGACCGTGCGAGATCAGTCGATGACGGTGTGTACTGTGCTGCGAGCGGCTCGCCCGACGGCGCTCGGACCCAGCCCTGCCCGACTGCCCCGAACCGACCTCTGGAACGCATTCGATGATCGAATTCCCGGACCTGGCGACCGGCGGTCTCGCCGTCGGCATGCTGTCCGCTCTCGCCTTGGGCGGCGGGCTGCTGCGCGCACAGCGACAACAGGCGCGCCAGCGTGCCGAGATCGACGCGCTGCACCGCCAACTCGACGGCGCGGTCAAGGCGTTCACCGCCGAGATCGAGCATCTGGCGACCCGGCGGGTCCCGGCCGCCGCCCAGCAGCTCACACATCTCCACGTCGTCGTTCCGGGCCCGCTGCACCCGCAGACCGCGGAATCACCCCTGGGACCCGCGCTCGAACACGTGCTGAACGGGCTGCGCGTGGAACTGGCCGCGCAGCGCACGCGGATCGACGCCGCGGCCCAGGCCGGAATGCGCGGGGCGACCCGCGAGATCCAGGCGGCGCTGTACCGGCTCCAGGACGCGCTCCGCGGACTTCAGCAGAACTACGACGACCCCGAGTTGACGCAGACCCTGTTCCAACTCGACCACGAGAACGAGCAGTCGCTGCGGCGGGCGCAGGTCGCCGCCGTGGTGTGCGGGGCCTGGGTCGGGCTGGCCCGCGAGGAGTCGCATCTGGTGGACGCGGTGACCGGCGGCCAGGCCCGGCTCGCGGGCTACCACCGGATCCGGATCCACAACCACCTCGCCGCGGGGACCGGGCTCGTGTCCCACGCGGTGGAGCCGGTCGCGATCATCGTCGCCGAACTCCTCGACAACGCCCTGCGGCACTCCGCGCCGGACACCGACGTCGTGGTCAATCTGGAGCACGTCCATCACGGCGTCTGCGTCACCGTGGACGACGCGGGCCTCGGCATGACGCAGGACGAACGCGCCCGCGCACAGCGGCTGGTGGCCGGATCCGATCCGATCCTCCTCACCGAGCTGGGCGATCCGCCGCGCATGGGGCTCGCCGCGATCGGGCAGCTGACCCGGCAGTTCGACCTGAGCGTCGACCTGTCCTCGCCGTCGCCGTACGGCGGAGTGCGGGCCGTACTGCGGGTCGACAGCCACCTGCTCAGCGACATCGACTCCGAGGAGCGCCCGCCCGCGGCCAGCGCACCGCGCTCCACGCGGCCGACCGCCCGGGAGGAGAAGCCCGGAACCGGAAAGCCCCGGGTGCCACAGCAGGAGAAGGCGCACGACACGCGACAAGCGGCGCCACCCGATTCCTCAGCGCCCCCCGCCTCCTCCGCGTCCACCACGTCCGCCGTCGAGGCGGCCCGGGACACCCGACCGGAGCCGGCCACCGCCCCTCCCACCGCGCCCTCTCAGGCGGCTGCCACCGAGCGCTCGGCCGACACGCACGGCTACGGCGCCGAGCACGACGACGCCACCGACGCCGTCTCCGGGCATCACGGTCCCCGGGACACCGGTGGTCTCCCGCAGCGCCGGCGCCGCCGCACCCGTACGACCCCGGCGTCCGACGACGCGCCGGCGCCGCCACCCGCCGAGCGCCGCCCCGAACAGGCCGCTGCCGCACTGGGCGCGCTCCAGGCCGGCACCGCGGCGGCCCGGAAGGCGTCCGGCGAGCCCACCGGCGACGACGCCTCCACAGACGTACCGAACGCCTCCGTGCCGGAGCCCGCGTTGCGGGAGCGCGCGCGAGCCGAGCGCGAGCCGGACCGAACCGTCGCGCACGACACCGACCAGACCGATAAGACCGACCACGACCATGAAGGGGGAACGGCTCGATGACCAGCCGCGAAGCGGGGGACACGGCCTGGGTGCTCGAACCGATCCTGGAGGTGCCGCACGTGGTGGCGGCCGTGCTGCTCACGCGGGACGGCCTGGTGACCGGGTACACCGACGCGCTCACCCAGCCGTCGGCCGAGCGGGTCGCCGCCATCACCAGCACCGTGCAGGGCGCCTGCCGTACGGCGGCCGCCGCGTTCGCCGACCGGGAGCGGGCCGAGGTGCGGCAGGTCGTGATCGAGTCCGACCACGGCTATGTGCTGATCGTGCCGACGGACCACGGCTCCTGTGTCGCCGCGTACGGGGACGGGGAGGTGCGCCTGGACATGCTCGCGCACCGGGTCCACTCGCAGGTGGCGCGACTGGGCGAGAAGGCGATGGCGGCCGCGCCCCGAGGTGCCGACGGCGGCGCGTCGGCATGACCGGCCGCCGTGGCGGCCGCCCCCTGGTTCCCGCGTATCTGTCGACCGGCGGCGTGGCCCGGCCGAGCCGCCCCCATCTGGAGCGGCTGTCGGTGCTCAGCAGCACCCGCACCCTCGCGCCCGCCGGTCTGCCCGCGGCGCAACTCGCCCTGCTGGACGCCCTGGACGACGGCTCGCTCACGGTGGTGGAGGCGGCGGCGCTGCTGCGGCTGCCCGTGTCCGCCGTACGCGTTCTCGCTGGCGAGCTCATCGACCGGGAGCTGGCGTCGTCCCGCGCGCCGATCCCGCCCGCCGAGCGCTTCGACCCCGATCTGCTGAAAAGAGTGGCCGATGGCCTTCGCGCCCTCAAGCACACCTAGCCGCACCGGTGATGTCCCCCGTGACTCCGGGGACATCCACCTGCCCGACACCGCCCGCGACCTCGTCAAGATCCTGGTCGCCGGCCCGTTCGGGGTGGGCAAGACGACCCTGATCGGCTCCGTCTCCGAGATCCGGCCGCTGCACACCGAGGAACCGATCAGCGAGGCGTCCGCGCCGCTGGACGATCTCGCCGGGGTGCGGGACAAGGCGACGACCACGGTCGCCGTCGACTTCGGCCGGATCAGCCTGCCGGGCGGGGTCGTGCTGTATCTGTTCGGCACGCCCGGGCAGGAGCGGTTCCGGGCGCTGTGGGACGACATCGCCTACGGCGCGCTAGGAGCACTCGTCCTGGTCGACAGCCGTCGTATCGACGCGTCGTTCGACGTGCTGGGGCTGGTGGAGGAGTCGGGGCTGCCGTACGCGGTCGCCTTCAACGACTTCCCGGACGCGCCCCGGCACCACACCGAGGAACAACTGCGCGCCGCCCTGGACCTGGCGGCGGGCACGCCGATGGTGACGTGCGACGCGCGTGACGCCGACTCGTCCGTCGACGCGCTGCTCGCGCTGGTCCAGCACCTGATCGAACGTCACGCCCCTGAGGACCGGTGACCCGGATGACCACCCACTCCCCCGACCGGCAGACCTTCGCCCGCTCGGCGCCCGTGCGGCTGTGGGAGGACGGTTTCGCACTGGATCCGTATCCCTATTACGACGCCCTGCGCGCCCAGGGCCCGGTCGGCTGGGCGGAGTTGGCGCCGGGCGTGCCGGCGTACGTCGTCACCGACCGGCGGGCGGCGCTGGATCTGCTGCACGACACGGAGACGTTCTCTCACGACCCGCGGCCGTGGGAGGCCACGGTCGCCGACGACTCGCCGGTGCTCGGGATGATGCGCTGGCGGCCCAACACCCTGTTCGCCGACGGGGCGGCGCATGTCCGGTACCGCAGCTCGCTGATCGACACCTTCGACCGGATCGAGCCGCACGATCTGCGGGCCCGGGTGCACCGTGCGGTGCGGGTGCTAGTCGGTCGGTTCGGGCCGAAGGGCAGGGCCGATCTGGTGGGCGAGTTCGCCCGGCCGCTGATGGCGCTGGTGTTCAACAGTCTCTTCGGGCTGCCGGACAGCCAGAGCGACCGGCTCGACGTGGCCCTGGGCAAGATGATGGAGGGCGGCGCCGAATCGGCGGAGGGCGAGGCGGAGTTCGGCGGCTACGTCCTGGAGCTGATCGCGGCCAAGTCCGAGGAACGGGGCGACGACCTGCCGAGCCGGCTCCTCGACCACCCCGCCGGGCTCACGGCGGAGGAGGTCACCTGGCAGGTGTTCCTGACCCTGGGCGCCGGGCACGAGCCGACGGCCAACCTGGTGTCGAACGCGCTGTCCCGCATCCTCGGCAACGCGCAGTACTACTCCACTCTCACCAGCGGGGCCCGCCCGGTGACGGACGCGGTGGTGGAGGTGCTGCACCACGAGACGCCGCTCGCCAATTACGGCATCCACTACGCGCGCGGCCCTGTGTCCTTCCACGGCACCTGGATCAGGGCCGCGGTTCCGGTCGTCGTCTCGTACGGGGCGCTCGCGCACTTCGCCGAGCGGGAGGTGACCGGTGACCGCCATCCCCGCGACGCCTCGCATCTGTCGTGGTCGGCGGGCCCGCACGCGTGCCCGGTGCGGCAGCACACGCTGCTCATCGCCACCGAGGCGATCGAGCGGCTCACCCAGTGGCTGCCCGACATGGAGCCGGTGGTGCCCCGGGAGCGACTGACCTGGCGACCCGGCCCGTTCCATCGCTCGCTGACCTCGTTGCCCGTCCGGTTCAGCCCTCGCTCCCCCGACCAGCCAGGAGTTCCTTCGTGACCGTGTCCGACCGCACCGACCGCTTCGCCCTCGACCCGTTCGGCGCCGACATCCCCGGCGAGAGCGCCCGGCTGCGCGCCCTCGGCCCGATCGTGCCCGTGGACCTGCCGGGCGGGATCCCCGTGTGGGCGCCCACGGGCTACGACACCCTGAAGGAACTCATCCTCGACCCCCGGGTCAGCAAGGACCCCAGGCAGCACTGGCGGCTGTGGCCCGAGATAGCCGAACACCCCTCCTGGGGCTGGATCCTGGGCTGGGTCGGCGTGGTCAACATGCTCTCGACGTACGGCACCGACCATGCGCGGCTGCGCAAACTGGTCGCGCCGAGCTTCACCCAGCGGCGCACGGAGGTGATGCGCCCGCGCGTGGAGGCGATCACCGGGGAGCTGCTGGACGCGCTCGACAAGGGGGACGCGGAGGTCGATCTCAAGGCCGGGTTCGCGCATCCGCTGCCGATGCGGATGATCTGCGAACTGTTTGGTGTCCCGGACGAGTTGCAGGAGGCGACCGGGACCCTCATCGCGGCGATCATGGACACCTCCGACCCGAGTCCGGAGCACGCCGCGTTCGTGCAGGAGCAGATCGGCACGGTGCTGCCCGCGCTCATCGCCCACCGCAGCGAGCACCCCGGGGACGATCTGACGACCGAGCTGATCCGGGTCCGCGACGAGGACGGCGACCGGCTCAGCGACGAGGAGCTGCTGTACACGCTGCTACTGGTGATCGGAGCCGGGTTCGAGACGACGGTCAATCTCATCGGCAACGCGGTCGTGGCCCTGCTGACCCATCCCGAGCAGCTGGCGGACGTGAGGTCCGGCAAGATCGGCTGGGACGCGGTGATCGACGAGACGCTGCGGGTGCATCCGTCGATCGCGTCGCTGCCCCTGCGGTTCGCCGTCAGCGACATCGAGGTCGGGGACGTGACCGTCGCGGCCGGGGACGCCATCATCACGACGTACGCGGCCGCGGGGGTGGATCCCGCGCACTACGGCCAGGACGCGGACTCCTTCGACGCCTCGCGCGGGGCCGACGACCATCTGGCGTTCGGGATCGGTGTGCACCGGTGCATCGGGGCGCCGCTGGCCCGTGTCGAGGCCCTGACGGCGCTGCCCGCCCTCTTCGAGCGCTTCCCCGACCTGCGGCTGGCCGTGCGCGAGGAGGAGCTGCGTCAGGTTCCGTCGTTCATCGCGTTCGGCTGGCAGGAGATCCCGGTACTGCTGCGCGGATGACGGTCTCGATGCGCGGATGACCGCATTGATGCGCGGATGACCGATTCAGGGCGCGGGGACGCGACCGGTCCCCCGTTCCGGTCGTGTCCCCGCGGAGAGTCGAACTTACGTCTGCGACGGAGACATTGGGTATCGCGTCGGTGCCCACTGCAGAGCCCCCGGCACTCACCCGTGCACAAGTGAGTCCGGAAGGCCCGTTTTCACCCCGTGGAGGGCGGGCTGATCCAGGTCGTCCAGCGCGAGATGGGCCAGTACGACCTCGTACAGGTCGCTGCCGCCGGCGAGCAGCTGGCGTTCGAGGACAGGCTCCGCGCTGCGGACGTGCTCGCGGACGGTCTGCGCGTGGACGCCCAGGGTCTGCGCCGTCCGTTCGGCGTTGGCGCCCTCGGCGATCCAGGTCCGCAGGGTGCGGCGCAGGTCACGGGTGTCCTGGTCGAGGTGGGCGAGCAGGTCCTGCGCCCAGGTGCGCATCGCGGGCCCGGACAGCAGGTCGCACAGCGAGACGGGGGCGTCGTCCGAGCTGTCGTCGCCGGCCGGTGTGTCCGCCAAGCTGACCTGGATGTTGAGCGCGAGGTGGACGACGGCTCGGGCCGTGAGGTTGCCGAAGTCGGTGCGCAGCAGGGTCTCCACGCGTTCCATGCGGGCGCGGACGGTGTTGCGGCTGACGCCGAGGACCTTGGCGGCGTTGACGGCGGTGAACTCCAGGCCGAGCCGGGTGGTGGCGAGCAGTTCGGCGCGGGTGTGGTGCGGCAGGGTGTCGAGCGGGCGCAGCAGCCGGTCGGTCCAGTCGCGCAGGGCCACCGGGTCGATGAGGCGCTCGGGGTGGGTGCGTTCGGCGTAGACGGCCGCCTTGTCGGGGCGGAAGTGGGCCACGGCGAGGGCGCTGACGGCCTGCCCGTACGCGGTGGCGGTCCGGGCCAGGCTCTGCCGGGCGCTGCCGCCGATGAAGGTGCGGGGGCGTCCGCCGATCAGTGACCGCAGGTCGCGGGCCTCCGACTCGCCGGGCGTCACGACGATCACATGCTCGTCCACCGCCGGGCAGAGCACGACGAGCGCCCGCTCGCCCGTCACGTCGATGCATTCCTCGGCGACCAGGTCGCGTTCCTCGACGGTGCCTTCGACGACGTGGACGCAGGCGGTGTCGGTGTCGAGCAGTCCGGGCCACAGCCCCGCGGCGACGCGGCGCGCGGAGACGGTGTCCTCGACCATGAGCAGTTGCAGGATCGCCAGCCGCAGATCGGACGTGGCCCGTTCGAGCCGGAGCCCGGCGGCGGTGGTCTCCTCCGCCTGGAGGAGGAGTTCGATGACCTGGACGGTGTGCGTGACGATGTCGGAGGTCCGCCGGTCGAAGGGCGTCTCCCGCGACACGGCGAGGACGCCCGCCGCCGAGGGATTGGGGTACGTGACCCGCACCAGCCGCAGATGACGGCCCTGCCCCTCCCAGGCGGCCGAGGCGATCCGGCCGGCGGCGACGGCCGCGACGAGGTCCTCGTCCAGCGGCGGCCGCGTTCCCGCGAGGAGCCTGCCGGTGTCGTCCTGGAGCGAGGCGATGCCCTGCACCGCGCCGGCGAGCCAGGTCACGACCCGGCGGACGTCCCGTCCATGGGGCCGCAGATGCTCCAGCAACTCCTGCGCCCACGCCGAGCCGTCGGCGCTCCCCGTCCCCGCCCGACGGTTCCCGTCCTCTCTGCCAGCCACTCGGCCTTCACCTCGTCCTGCACTTCATCCACGACGTACCGGTCGGGGACGTTACCTCACACATCCGTGAACGTGGGGTGCCCGGACACCGACCAGAACTTCCGGACGTCGCGCGGCCGACCGGGCCTGGGCGGCTGCGGGGGCGCACAGGGCATAGGCTCGGTGAATGGCGAAGTACTTCGATGTGCACCCCGACAACCCTCAGCCGCGCACCATCGCCCAGATCGCGGACAGCGTCCGTTCGGGTGCGCTCATCGCGTATCCGACGGACTCCTGCTATGCGCTGGGCTGCCGGCTGGGCAGCCGTGACGGCATCGACCGGATCCGCACGATCCGTCGGCTGGACGACCGGCACCACTTCACCCTCGTGTGCCAGGACTTCGCGCAGCTCGGCCAGTTCGTGCGGATCGACAACGACGTGTTCCGCGCGATCAAGGCGTCGACGCCCGGCAGCTACACGTTCATCCTGCCCGCGACGAGGGAGGTGCCGCGCATGCTCCAGCACCCGAAGAAGAAGACGGTGGGCGTGCGCATCCCCGACCACGTCGTGACGCAGGCGCTGCTCAGCGAGCTGGGCGAGCCGCTGCTGTCCAGCACGCTGCTGCTGCCGGACGAGGAGGAGCCGATGACCCAGGGCTGGGAGATCAAGGACCGGCTCGACCATGTGCTGGACGCGGTCGTCGACTCCGGGGAATGCGGCACCGAGCCGACCACGGTGATCGACTTCTCGGGTGGCGAGGCGGAGATCGTGCGCGTGGGAGCGGGTGACGTCTCCAGGTTCGAGTAAAGCGGTCGCCAAGCGGGAGGGGGCGCCTCGGGCCGTTGGATGGTGCATGAAACCATGTGCGCGGCCCGGCTCCACCGGGTCGGCGACCCGTTCGCCGTGGACTGCGCAGAGAGGCAACCCCCCATGACCTCCGTACAGGGAACCGCCGTCGACATCCCCACCGAGGACGGCGTCGCCGACGCGTATCTGTCCCACCCCGCCGACGGCGAGCCGCGTCCCGCGGTCCTGCTCTACATGGACGCCTTCGGTCTGCGGCCGCGACTCGAGCAGATGGCGGACCGGCTCGCCGGGGCCGGCTACACGGTGCTGGTGCCGAACGTGTTCTACCGGGCCGGGCGCGCTCCGCTCTTCGATCTGCCCGAGTTCATCGATCCGGCGGCGCGGCCGGAGATCTTCCAGAGCATCATGCCGGTCATGCAGCAGCTGACGCCCGAGGCGGCGATGCGGGACGCCGGCGCGTATCTGCGCTGGCTGGCCGACTGCCCGGCGGCGGCCGACGGCCCGGTCGCACTGACCGGCTACTGCATGGGCGCCCGGCTGACCCTCCTCACGGCCGGTACGTATCCGGACCGGGTCGCCGCGGCGGCCGGCTTCCACGGCGGGCGGCTTGCGACGGAGGCGCCGGACAGCCCGCACCTGGTGGCCGAACACATCACCGCCGAGCTGTACTTCGGCCACGCCGACCAGGACCCGTCCCTGCCCACCGAGCAGATCGAGCGCCTGGAGAACGCGCTCACGAAGGCCGGCGTACGGCACCGTTGCGAGGTCTACCCGGGTGCCGGGCACGGGTACACGCAGTCCGACACCTCCGCGTACGACCGCGAGGGCGACGAGCGGCACTGGGCGGCACTCCTGGATCTGCTGAAGCGGACGTTCTGAGGGACCGGGACGGGCGCCCGGAGTGGGCGTCTCAGGGCGTGAGTAGCCTGTCCTGTTCCACCGGCGGTGTGCCGTCGTGCCAGTCGAGGGGCCTGCCGAAACGGACCAACTCGCCGTAGAGGGAAGGGTCGACGTGCTCGGTGAAGATCAGGTCGAGCACCGGGCGGGCGGCGTCGGAGGGGGACCGGGCATGGCTGTAGTCGCTGAACCACGGGCGTGAGGTGGCGGTGTCGACCATGCCGGGGCAGACGGCGGCGATCAGGGTGTCGGTGGCCAGGTCGTGGTCGCGGCGCTCGGCGGCGACCGCGCGGACGGCGGCGACCTGGGCGACCTTCGAGGGCACGTTCAGCCAGAGGGGCCAACCCGCCTCGGTGGCGGTATCGCGGTGCACGGCGCCGCGCCAGGACTCGACGGCGTACTCGACCTGGTCGAGGCTCGCGCCGTCGAACAGGTGGTGCAGCCGTGGGTCGAGGTGACCGAGCGTGCCCAGAGAGCTGGCCACGACGATCAGCCGGCCGCCCGGACGCAGCACCGGGCCGAAGGAGCGCAGTACGGCGTGCGTGGCGGTGTTGGAGACGTCGATGAACTCGTCGGCGCGCTGTGCCTGCGACTCCCCGGGCAGCAGACGGGCGACCGCGTTGGAGACGACGACGTCGACCCCGCCGTGCCGGGCCCGGAGGTCCTCCGCGAGGCGGGCGATGGCGTCGTTGTCCGTGACGTCCAGGACCCGGCCCTCGACGCGGGCGTGCGTGCCGGGCAGCCGGGTGACCTCGTGGACGGCCTCGGTCACGCGCTGCGGGCTGCGACCGGTGAGCAGGACCAGGTCGTCCGGGCGCATGCGGGCCGCGAGTCCTTCGACGAGGGCGCGGCCGAGTCCCTGGTTGGCGCCGGTGACGAGGGCGATGCGTGAAGCGTTCATGCCTGTCACGCTAGGAACGCCCGGTCCATGAGTCCAACGAGAGTCGAGCACGCATGGTATGCGTGAACGTCATGGACTTCACCGAGGTGTCGCTGACCGCGCTGCGGGTGTTCCGGGCGGTGGCGGAGCAGGGGACCTTCACGGCGGCCGCCGGATCGCTGGGATACACCCAGTCGGCGGTGTCCCGGCAGATCGCCGCGATCGAGCGGGCCGCGGGCGCGGAGTTGCTGGAGCGGCGACGCGACGGGGTGCGGCTGACGGCGGCGGGCCGGGTGGTCATGCGCCGGGCGACGGTCGTGCTCGACGAGATCGAGGCGACCGCCCGCGAGCTGTCCGGGCTGCCCGACCAGGCCGCGACCGTGCGGCTGGGCTGGTTCCCCAGTGCGGGCGCCGTGCTGGTGCCCCGAGCGCTGGCCGCCCTGCGCCGCACTCACCCCGGTCTGGAGGTCGTGGGCCGCGAGGGCGGCACTCCGGCGCTGGTACGGGCGCTGCGGGCGGGCAGCCTCGATCTGGCGCTGCTCGGATCGGCGCCGCCGTTCCGCGCCCCGGACGCGGAGTCGCCCCCGCTCGCGCTGCGGACACTCAGCGAACGCCCGCTGCGTCTGGCGGTGCCCGCCGCGCACCCGCTCGCGCGCGGTGACTTCGTCGATGTGGCCGATCTGCGCGGGCAGCGCTGGATCGCCGGTTCCACCACCGGCGAGGACCGTCTGATGGGGGTGTGGCCGGGTCTGGACGAGCGTCCGGAGATCGCCCACACGGCCCGTGACTGGCTGGCCAAGCTGCAGCTCGTGGCCGCCGGTTGCGGGCTGACGACCGTACCCGCCGTCCTTGCCTCCGCCGCGCCGCCCGGCGTCCGCGTACTCCCGGTACGGGGCGGGCCCCAGGAGCAGCGGCGCCTGGTCCTGGCCCGCCTCCCCCTGCCGCCGTCCGAGCCGGTCGCCCGCGTGGCGGCCGCTCTGCGCGCGGCGGCACTCGACGCGGACGCCCCCGCCGAAGCCCCCTGAACGGCGGGGTGAACACGTGCGGTGCCGGTGCGGCGGGCGCAAGCTGGAGCGGTGCCCGCATCGCCCGCCCGCACGACCGGACCGTGGGGAGAAACCCGGATGACCTCGATGGCGAACCCGCCCGACGAGTGCGACGTCTGACCATGCCGGTACAGGACGGTGTCCGGGGCACGGACCTCGGTGTGCGACGGACGTGGCGGGCGTGTCTGCTCGGCGGGGCGGTGTTCGCGGTCGGCATGGCGGGGACCACGCTGCCGACTCCCCTGTACGGCCACTACCAGGACAAGTTCGGGTTCTCCGAGCTGACGGTCACCATCGTGTACGCGGTGTACGCCTTCGCGGTCATCGGCGTACTGCTGCTCGCGGGCAACGCCTCCGACACGGTCGGCCGGCGTCCGGTGATCCTCGCGGCCCTGGGCTGCGCGGCGGTGAGTGCCGTCTGCTTCCTGCTGGCCACGTCACTGGGCTGGCTGTACGCGGGCCGGCTGCTGTCGGGTCTGTCGGCCGGTCTGCTCACCGGGGCCGCCACGGCGTACGTCATGGAGCTGGCCCCGCGCGACGGCGCCGCCCGCGCCACGCTGGTCGCGACCGCGGCCAACATGGGCGGGCTGGGCTGCGGTCCACTGCTCGCGGGGGTGCTGGCGCAGTACGCCCCGTGGCCGCTGTATCTGCCGTTCGCCGTGCATCTCGCCCTGGTGGCCTGCTCGGCGGTGGTCGTGCTGTGGCTGCCGGAGACCGTCCGGGAGCGGCGGCGGCTCGGGACGGTACGGCCGCAGAAACCGAGTCTGCCTCCGCAGGTGCGGCCGGTGTTCGGGCCCGCGGCGACCGCCTCGTTCGCGGGTTTCGCGCTGTTCGGTGTGTTCACCTCGGTCAGTCCGGCCTTCCTCGCGGAGTCCCTGAACGAGCGCAACCACGCCGTGAGCGGGCTCGTGGTGGCGATGGCGTTCTTCGCGTCGACCGCCGGGCAACTGGCCGTCGGCCGGGTGGGCGTGAGCCGGTCGTTGCCGCTGGGCTGCGGTCTGCTGCT
Organism: Streptomyces chartreusis; assembly: GCF_008704715.1. Taxonomy (NCBI): domain Bacteria; kingdom Bacillati; phylum Actinomycetota; class Actinomycetes; order Kitasatosporales; family Streptomycetaceae; genus Streptomyces; species Streptomyces chartreusis. The sequence goes on along the minus strand of NZ_CP023689.1, from coordinate 9,334,404 downwards.
GGTCGGGCTGGCGCTGCTGGCGGGAGCGCTGCTGTGGGACCTGCTGGCGCTGGTGGTGGCGAGCGCGGTCGTCGGCGGGGTCGGTCAGGGGCTGGCGTTCCGGGCGGCCCTGTCGGCGGTGGCGCAGGCGTCCCCGGCGGACCGGCGTGCGGCCGTCATCTCGACGCTGTTCGTGGTGGCGTACGGCGGCATCTCGCTCCCGGTCATCGGGGTGGGGGTGCTGACCGGCCCGATGGGTCTGGAGGGTGCGGGTCTGGTGTTCATCGCCTGCATGACGGTCCTGGTGACCTCGTCCGCCGCGTATCTGATCAAGCGGCCGGTGCCCGCGGGGGCGTGAGCGTTTCGCCGGCTAGAGGGCGTCGAGCCATTCGGTCAGCAGGCGGTTGGTCTCCTGAGGGCGTTCCTGCTGGAGCCAGTGGCCGCAGCCGTCGAGGAGGTGCGAGGAGGTGAGGCTGGGCAGGGTGGTGGGGTAGGCCGCGATCGCGTCGGCGAGCCAGGTGGTCGAGGGGTCCAGCGCGCCGCCGAGGAACAGCGAGGGCTGGGTCACGGGGGCGCCGCCGTGGCCGGCGAGGTCCGCCCAGTCCCGGTCCATGTTCCGGTAGCGGTTCAGGGCCCCGATCAGGCCGGTGCGTTCGAACTCCCCGGCGTAGACGTCCAGGTCGGACTCGTCGAGCCAGGCGGGCAGACGGTCGGCGGGGAAGCGTTCGCGCAGTGTGCCGCCCGGCGTGACGAAGTGCGGGTCGGGGGCACCGGGCCCCGGCATGGTGTCGGCGGACAGGGCGGCGTAGAAACCGGCGAGCCAGCCGCGGACGTCGGGCTCGATCTCGGCCTCCGCACGGCCGGGCTCCTGGAAGTAGGAGACGTAGAACTCCTCCGGGCCGCCCATCCCCGCGAACACCTCGCTCGGCTTCGGGCCGCCGGGCGGGGTGTACGGGACGCTCAGCAGCCCGACGGCGCGGAACACGTCGGGGCGCAGCAGCGCGGAGGTGGCGGCGATCGTGGCGCCCCAGTCGTGCCCCACGATGACGGCGTCGCGCTCACCGAGGGCTTCCACGACGGCGACGTTGTCGTCGACCAGCTCCAGCATCCGGTACGACTCCACCGCTTCGGGCCGGGAGGAACGGCCGTAGCCGCGCACGTCGACGGCGACCGCGCGGTATCCGGCCGCCGCGAGTGCCGGAAGTTGGTGGCGCCAGGAGTACCAGCACTCCGGGAAGCCGTGCACGAGGAGCACCAGCGGCCCGGTTCCCTGTTCCGCGACGTGGATCCTCCCGGCGGGAGCGGGGACCAGACGGTGCGTGGCGTCCGTGGACGTCGCGTGTGCGGGCTGCGGCATGTTTCCTCCCGGGCTGCGCATGAGCGGCGCGTAGTGGCTCTGCCATCCTGCGTCGGCCGGTAGAGGCGCCACGAGCCTCGTTGCCGGTTCGGCAAATTCAGGGGGCCCGACGACCTCGATGTCCCGCGTTCTCCGTCCGCGTGCGCGCCGACAGTGCCCGTCGCAGGCACTCGGCGAGACGGGCGGCGATCGTGCCGTCCGGGTCGAGGCGGGGGTTGAAGATCGTGACGTCGAACCCCACGGCACCTGGGGTGGCCAGGGCCGTGCCGAGCACGCTCTCCAGTTCCTGCCAGGTCAGTCCGCCCGGCTGCCGGTAGTCGACGGCGGGCATGATCGCGTCGTCCAGGACGTCGACGTCGAGGTGCACCCAGAACCCGCTGCTCGTGCCCGCGGTGAGCCGGTCCACGGCCCGGCGTGCCGCGCCGGCCGCACCGGACGCGCGCACCTCGTCCAGGTCGAGGGCGTGCAGGCCGGGCGGGAGGGGCTGCATGCCGGCCTCGGCGGACTCGTCCACGTCGCGGAACCCGAAGGCCACCACGTCCTCGTCCCGCAGCAGGGGTCCGCGTCCCTCCAGGTCGGTGAGCAGGCGGGGGCCGCGTCCCGTGGCGAGGGCGAGTTCCATCGAGGCCGCCTCGCCGTTGGGCTCCGCCGAGGGCTGGTAGAAGTCGGTGTGCCCGTCGAGGAACAGCAGTCCGGGGCGTCCGCGGCGGCGCAGGGCGAGGAGGTTGCCGAGCAGGACGGTGCAGTCGCCGCCGAGGACGACCGGGAAACGGCCGCCGTCGAGGACGTCACGGACGGCGTCGGCCAGCCGGACGGAGTACTCCGCGATACCGTGGGGGTTGAGGACCCCGGTGTCGGCGTCGCGCACCGGATCGTAGGGCGGTGGCTCCACGCGACCGGCCCGTACCGCCGGCAGACCCGCGATGAGCCCCGCCTCCAGCAGGGCCGTCGGCAGGTCCTGGACGCCGGACGGCCGCAGGCCCAGCACGGACGGTGCCTCGATGATCGCGAGCTCCTCCATGTCCGGGCCTTCCCGCCGATGCCTGCCGCGTGCCGCCACCCGTCTCCACTCCATCTGTGCCACATCCACGGGACCGACACCACTCGTGGCTCGGGGAGGCCGAGCCGCGTCCGGCCACCGTTTGGCCGAATCCGGCCTCTCTGTGACTGGAGTCGGCCTATGTTGATGCAGAGTTCAACGGCTACCGGCGGTAAAGGCTTGCTTTCCGGCTCTCTTGCCCCGTACACCTTGTTCTCCACAACTGGCCATGACTCTGGGGGGAGTTGGCTTCATGGAAGGCACGGTCGACGGGTTCCGCTACGGTGCGGTGACCCCGGTGGCGGCCTATCTGATGGCTTGCCTGGGAGGGGCGTTGGGGCTGCGCTGCATCGTGCGGTCCCTGGTGGGCGGACAGTCGTGGAAGCCGGGCTGGCTGGCGCTCGGCGCCGCCGCGATCGGCTCCGGCATCTGGACGATGCACTTCATCGCCATGATCGGCTTCCAGGTCGAGGAGACCCGGATCCGCTACGACACGGGACTCACCGTCCTCAGTCTCGTCGTGGCGATCGTCGTGGTCGGCGTCGGCGTGTTCATCGTCGGCTACCTGGGCGCCGGGCGGGCGGCGCTGAGCAGCGCGGGCGTCGTCACGGGACTCGGGGTGGCGGCCATGCACTATCTGGGGATGGCGGCGCTGCGCCTCGACGCGGACGTCGAGTACGACGCGTCCACCGTGGCACTGTCGGTCCTGATCGCGATCATCGCCGCGACCGCCGCGCTGTGGGCGGCCGTCACGATCCGCGGCTTCCTCACCAGCCTCGGCGCCAGCCTCGTCATGGGCGTGGCGGTCTCCGGGATGCACTACACGGGCATGGCGGCCGTCAGCGTCCATCTGCACGGCACGACCGGCGCCTCCTGGGCCGGTGACTCGCCCACCTCACTGCTGCTTCCCATGCTGCTGGGGCCGACCGTCTTCCTGGTCCTGGCCGGTGTGGTCGTGATGTTCGACCCGCTCCTGGTCCTGGGCGACAGCAGCGCGGGCACCTCCGAGGAGACGACCCGGCGGACCGGACCTGCTCAACGGCCCGATCACGAGCCCGCGTCGAAAGCGCCCACGTGGACTTCCCGGCCCAGGCGGGAGAGTTACGCCCGCAGACGGTGACCGGGGCGGTGCGGGGGCGGGCCGACGCGCCGCGTCCCCGCTCCCCCTCTCGGCAGTCTCTAGATCATTGTTACGGTGCACCGGTGTCTGATTCCTCTCGCGATACCGCCGAAGGCGCCGGCTGGGGCGCCACCGAACTCGGCACGTACAAGCGGCTGATGCCGGCCGAGGTCGAGAAGATCTCCTGGCTCGACCCCAGAATGCTGTGGGCCGCCCGCAACGGTGTGCTGGCGTCCTGGTTCGGGGATCCCACAGGCCGTACCCGCAGTCGCTGGGTGGCCCAGCGGGCGGCCTCGGGCGTGCCCGCCGACAAGGTGATCCGGCGCGACGACCCCGACCGGTTCTCCTTCCTCGTCATCGGCGACACCGGCGAGGGCGACGACCCTCAGTACTCCGTCGTGCCGGGTTTCCTGAAGACGGGTCAGGACACCCGGTTCGCCGTCCTCGCCAGCGATGTGATCTACCCGGTCGGCAGCGCCGACGACTACGGCACCAAGTTCTTCCGGCCCTACCAGGGCTACCAGGCGCCCATATACGCGATACCGGGCAACCACGACTGGTACGAGGACCTCGGCGCCTTCATGCGCGTCTTCTGCGGCGACGCCCCGCCCCTCGCCCCGCAACCCGCGCCGCGCGTGCTCAGCAAGGCCTGGCTGCAAAAGGTGCTGTGGCACAAGCCGCGCAAGGGTGACGGCCAACGGCTCGACGCTGCTCGTCAGTTGAGGTCGGCCGCCGCACAACAGGCGGTGCAGCCGGGGCCGTACTGGGCGATCGACGCCGGGCCGGTGCGGATCATCGGCATCGACACCGGGCTGCTCGGCACCCTCGACGCCGAACAGGGCGCGTGGCTGCGCGAGGTGTCGCAGGGCCCCCGCCCGAAGATCCTCATCACGGGCTCGCCCCTGTACGTGGACGGCGCACACCACCCCTGCGCGATCGAGGGCGGCGGCACCGTCGACGACATCGTCCGCGACCCGGCACACCGCTATGTCGCGGCGATCGGCGGCGACATCCACAACTACCAGCGCTACCCGGTGCAGGTGGACGGCCGCACGATCCAGTACGTGGTCTCGGGCGGCGGCGGCGCGTTCATGCACGCCACGCACACCATCCCCCGGGTCGACATCGCCAACGTCACCGAGAAGGACTTCCGCTGCTATCCGCTGCGCGGCGACTCCCTGGCGTTCTACAGCAAGCTGTACGGCCGCCGGCTGCGCCTGCGCCGCTTCTTCACCCTGACCGAGGCCGAGGCGTCGGCCGTGGTCGCCGAGCGACTGGAGATGCCGCTCACCCGTGCCCAGCAGAAGACGGCCCGCATCACCTGGCGCACCCGTCTGGTGGCCGGGCTGCTCGGCGCCGGCCGCCGCCCCGATCGCGCGGCACGCTTCCGCCTCCCGGTGCGCAAGATCTACACGTCCTTGTTCTCACCGAGCTCGGCGACGTACAGCCCGCCGTTCTTCAAGCAGTTCCTCCGGCTGGACGTCACCCCGGAGACCGTGCGGCTGCGCTGCTACGCCGCCACCGGCAGCCGCGCGCAGGAGCTGGACCCGCCGGTGGAGGACGAGGTGACGATCCCCCTGGTCTGACCTGGAGGGACGGGAACAGCGCCGGTCGCGGGCGCGTTGGCAGTGCCGTACTGCTTGATCAACGCTGTCGCCGACCGATGGAGGGCCCGTGCCACCGACCTCACGCCCCTTGCGCAAGCTGGGCTTCCTCACCATCGGGCTGTTCGACGAGGCGGATCCGCGGCGGGGCCACGAGTCCACGCTGGAGATCATCGAGCTGGGCGAGCGGCTCGGCTTCGACAGCGCCTGGGTCCGCCACCGTCATCTCCAGTACGGCATCTCCTCGCCCGTGGCCGTCCTGGCGGCGGCCTCGCAGCGCACCAGCCGGATCGAGCTCGGCACCGCGGTCATCCCGCTCGGCTGGGAGAACCCGCTGCGGCTGGCGGAGGACCTGGCGACGGTCGACGTGCTCTCCGGCGGCCGGCTCAACCCGGGCGTGAGCGTCGGCCCGCCGATGCACTACGACCGGGTCAAGGAGGCCCTGTACGCCGAGACGGCCGACGCCGAGGACTTCGGGTACGAGCGGGCGCGGCGGCTGCTGGACTTCGTGCGGGGCAAGCCGGCCACGGACTTCAGCGGGGTCGAGGGGTTCGAAACGTTCTCGGATCGAGTGCAGCCGCACTCACCCGGGCTGGGCGGCCGTATGTGGTACGGCGGCGGCAGCCTGCGTTCGGCGCGGTGGGCCGGCGAGCACGGCATGAACCTCCTGACCAGCAGCGTCGTCAAGGCCGAGGGACCCGATGACGGGGCGGACGGGGGACCGGACTTCGCGGAGATCCAGCTCTCCCACATCCGTGCCTTCCGCGACCGTCACCCGGACGGCGACGACGCCCGTGTCTCGCAGGGCCTGGTCGTCATCCCCACCGACTCCGCGACGCCGGCACAGCGCGCGAAGTACGAGGAGTACGCGGCGAAGCGCACCCCACGCACGACCGCACCGCAGGGCCCGGCGCGACTGCTGTTCGCGCCGGACCTCGTCGGCACGTCGGCGGACATCGCCGAACGCCTCCACGCCCACGCCGCGTTCCGCGAGGTCGACGAGGTGGCGTTCGCGCTGCCGTTCACCTTCGAGCAAGAGGACTACGTGCAGATCCTCACCGACCTCGCGACCCGGCTGGGTCCTGCGCTGGGCCGGCGGTCCCCGGCGGCCTGAGTGGCAGCCCGACGACGCGGTCGAGCAGGTGCAGCGGAGCGGGCCGGATCCCGGCCGCCTCGGCCGCGTCCCAGTGGGCGAGAGCGCGGGGCAGGTCCACGAGGCCGTGGATCAGGGGCAGTTGGCCCGGGGACCGGCCGGGTGCGCCGAGGTGGGCGTGCAGCAGTGACTCCAGTCGGCACGAGGCCAGGGTGCCCGGGATCCCGGGCCGCAGTGCGAAGCCCGCGCTCGCGACCGCCGGCAGGTCCTCGGCGAGCCGGGTCCGTGTGGTGCCGAGGGACAACAGGCCCCCGCCGACGACCAGGACGTCCTGGTCCCGGTCCATCCGGTCCAGGGCGCTCGTGGTGTCGAAGCAGTGCGGGAAGGAGTCGTCGACCACGATCGTGGCGGGTCGCAGCCGGGCGACGTCCAGGAGGCGGGTCGCACCGCTGACGGCGGTGACGATCACGTCGGCTCCGTAGACCGCGGCGGGCAGGGCCTGCCCCGACTCGACGACCTCGACCGGCATGCCCGGATGCTCGGACGACAGCTCCGCCGCGAGCCCCTGGAGTCGTTCGGCACTGCCGGGCAGGTCGCACAGCAGCAGCCAGGCCGGCGCAACGGGTGCCGTCGCCAGCAGCAGCCGTAGCGACGAGACGCCGATCGAGCCGCAGCCGACGACGGCGAGCGAGACCTCGCCGAGGCCGCGGCCGGCCGCCGTGAGCGCGGCGCCGACGGTCTTCACCACGGCGACGGTGGTGGACGCGTGTCCGGTGGTGATCGCCGCGCCGGTGGTGGTCTCCCGCAGGACGTCGTAGCCGTAGCCGGTCAGGGACGGGATCATGCCGGCGAGCGAGACACAGCGGGCGCCCAGGGCGGCGGCGTGCTCGACGGCACGGGCGGTGCGGGCCGCCAGATCGCCCGTCGGGGCCAGTTCGTCGGCGAAGAGCGGGAGCGCGACGAAGCCGGAGTTGCCCAGCGGTGTCCCGGTCTCCTCCAGCAGACGGGCACGACCGTCCGGGAAGAGGAGCTCCCTGATCTGCTCACGGCCGAGCCCGGGAGTGTCGTGCGGGAGTCCGGCCAGGGCGGCGAGATGGTGGGGAGCCGGCAGATACCCGACGAGCGCGGCGTCGAGCCGAGGGCTCCGACGGCCACCGGGCCCGCGCACGGCATCCCTCAACTGCCTCCGCATCCCCTCGGCGAACCCGGTCACCTCACCGGAGGTGAGTGCGGCCGCCGAGGCCCGCACGGTCACGCGCAGCCCCTCTCCCTCCCCCACCGGCCGCACGGCCAGGAACACATCGGTGCCCAGCGGCGGCGGGGCGAGGGAGGTGTCGGACTCGTCGGCGTGCAGCGACAGACCGCCGCCCTCCTCGCCGCCCAGGGAGGTGAAGTCGAGGAAAGTGAAGAAGAACTGGGCGTGGCACGGCAGCCCGGCCGCCGTTCGCACATCGCTCGGCCCGTCGGCCCGAGCCAGATCCGCCTCGGCGGCCAGCCGCCGCAGGTCGTCGTCGAAGGCGGGGGCGCCCTCGCCCACCGGCGCGGCCGGACGCAGCGCGACCGCCTCCGCGAACGGTCCGAAGACCCGGTGCGCGTCCGCCGTGGAGTCCTCGCGTCCGGTGACGGCGAGCCCGAGCATGAGGTCGCGTTGCCCGGTGAGTTCCGCGAGGGCCCGGTAGTACGCGGTGAGCAGCGGCGCGTACAGGGTGCGGTGCGCTGCTCGGGCGAGTCCGCGCAGCGCGTCCGTGGTGGCGGCGTCCAGGGTGAAGCCCGCGGTGTGGAAGGCGGGTTGGGCGGGCGCCTGCCCGGTGGTCGGCCGACGCAGTGCGGGCGGGGTGTACGGCGCGCGGAGCCGTGCCCGGTAGGCGTCGGCCTCGGGACCCTGCGGGCGCTCTCGTACCGAGGACCGGGTGACGTGGTCGCGGAAAGTGCTCTGGATCGGCGGCAGGCCGTGCGGCAGACCGCGCAGGAGACGGTCGTACGCGGTGAGCAGCTCCTTGGTCAGGAGGGCCGCGCTGAACCCGTCCCCGATGAGGTGGTGGGCGTGGACGATCAGCACGTGCTCGGTCGGCGCCAGGGTGAACAGCCGCAGCCGGAGCAACGGCCAGGCCCAGGGCTCCAGCCGGCGCCCCGCCTCCTCCGCGATCCGCTGCTCCAGCAGGCCGGGGTGCGCGAGCGTCTCGGTCTCGACGGGCAGGCGCAGGGAGTCCGGCAATTCCTGCTGCACGGGCGGGCGGACGCCTGCGGGGAAGACGGTCCGCAGCATCGGGTGACGGGCCAGCAGCACGTCGACGGCCCGCTGGAGGACGTCATGGCGCAGGGGCCCGCTCAGCCGGAACCTGGCGAGCCAGCCGGAGTCGGACTCGGGGGTGAGCGAGTCGGCGAGGAGGAAGCCCCGTTGGGAGGGGGTGAGGGGGTAGGGGTCCGAGGGCTGCCGTGCCGGGGTGGGGATGGGGGCCGGCTCCGGGGTGCTGGTGTCGAGGGCCGCAGCCAGGGCGGCGAGTGTGCGGTGGGTGTAGACGGTCGTCGGCCTCGGGACCGCGGGGAGTTCCTCGCGCAGGCGGGAGAAGAGTTCCAGGACCAGGATGGAGTCGCCGCCGAGTGCGAAGAAGTCGTCCTCGCGAGAGACGTCGGAGACGTCCAGCAGGTTCGACCAGATGCGCGCCACGATGCGCTCGGTCGGGGTGCCGGGCGGTGTCGCGGACTCGGGCTCGGGTCGCGGGGGTTCGTCGGTGCGGTTGGTTTCAAGCCCGGTGCAGCCTTCCGCGCTCGTCGGCGTGCTTGCTGCTTCCGCATCGCCCGTCAGTCGCCGGCGGTCGATCTTTCCGGTGCCGGTCAGGGGCATCGCCGGGATCGTGCGGACGCGGCCGGGCAGCATGTACGGCGGCAGGACGCGGGACAGGAAGGCGCGTACCGCGCGGGTGTCCGGCTCGGCGGAGCCCGAGCGGGGTTGGACGTGCGCCATCAGTCGTCCGTCGACGAGCAGTACGGCGGCGCGGGCGACGTCCGGGTGGGTGAGCAGCGCGGCCTCGACCTCGCCGAGTTCCACCCGGTGGCCGCGGACCTTGACCTGGTCGTCGAGGCGGCCGAGGAACTCCAGTACACCGTCCGGGGCCTGTCGGACCCGGTCGCCGCTGCGGTACCAGCGGCGGCCGCCGCGTTCGACGAAGGCTGCCGCGGTGAGCTCCGGGTCACCGAGGTAGCCAGGGGTCAGTCCGGTTCCGGCAATGTGCAGTTCACCTGCCTCGCCGGCGGCGCAGGCGCGGCCGTCCTCGGCGACGACGGCCAGTTCGGTGCCGGCCACGGGGCGGCCGATGGGCAACTGCCGTACGTCGTCGGACGGGCGGGTGTCGATGATGTGGCAGGTGGCGTTGATGGTGGACTCGGTGGGCCCGTACAGGTTGGAGATCCTGTGCTCCGCTCCCCCGCTCGCGTCTACCAGGTCGAACCAGCGGCGTACGTGCGCGGCGGGCAGTGCCTCGCCGCCGACGTGCACCCAGCGCAGTGCCGACAGGTCGGGGAGCGTGCCGTCCTGACCGGCCCGGGTCTCGGCGGCGGTCAGCAGCCGCTCCCAGAGTGTGGGCACCGAACTCCACACCGTGATCCGGTCGTCGACGAGCCGGTCGAGGAGTGCCTCGGGGTCGCGGAGTAGGTCCCGGGAGAGGGTGTGGACGGTGGCGCCGACCAGCAGCGGTGCCAGCAACTGGCGTACGGAGGCGTCGAAGCAGACGGACGCCGTCTGCACGAGGTGGTCGCCGGCGCCGTAGCCGAAGGTGGTCAGGGCCCAGTCGAGGTAGTTGAGCATCGACCGGTGGGTGATGGGGACCGCCTTGGGGCGGCCCGTGGAACCCGAGGTGAAGATGACGTAGGCGATGGCGTCCGGGTCGGGAAGCGGCGGTGCGGTCGAGGATGGTGTGACCGGGGACCGGTCGTCGGCGGTGATGGCGGTCGTGCCGTTCAGCAGCGCGGCGGTCTCGCCTGTCGCGGGATGGCAGACCACGGCTGTGACGCCGGTGCGGATGACCTGGTCCTGGAGCCGGGCCACGGGATGGGTCGCGTCCAGGGGTACCCAGCCGGCCCCGGCCCGGAGGATACCGACCACGCCCACGACGGTGTCGGCGCCGGGTTCGGTGAGCAGGCCGACGAGATCGCCGGGGAGGACGCCACTGGCTCGCAGTCGGGTCGCGAGGGCGGAGGAGGCGGTGTCGAGTTCGGCGTAGGTGAGGGTGTCGTGGCCGGTGTTCACCGCGATCGCCGCCGGTGTCGCCCTGAACTGGGCACAGAGACGGTCGACTACGCCTTCACTGCTGCCGTTTGCCGGTGTGGGCGTTGACTGCTCGGCAGCGGCTCGGAGTTCGCGTACGTAGTCCGCCGCGAGGCGTTCGACGGTCTCCGGGTGGAAGAGCCGCGCGGGGTGGTTCCAGGAGAAGTGCAGGGCCTCGTCCGACTCCCAGCAGAGCAGTCCCAGCCTGGTCGCGGCGGAGGCGGTGGCCGCTGCGGTCGGGGTCACGGTGACGGGCCAGTCGCGGCCGTGACTCACGGGGAAGCGGGCGAAACTGAACCCGGCCGGGGCGACCGTGCGGGGTGCGGGGCCGGTGGCGGGCAGCAGCGCGGCGATGTCGGGGCTGGTGAGCGTGGCGTGCGACTCCGCCTCGTGCCAGATGTGCCGCAGCCGCCGGGCCAGCGCCGTCACGGGCTCGTCGGGGTCGACGGCGGCGAAGACCGGCAGAGTGTCGGCGAGCGGGCCGACGAGGCGGTCGATGCCGGGCAGCGGTGCCTCACGGCGAGCACGCGCCACGTTCACGGCGACGGCGGGCTGTCCGCCCCAGCGGGCCAGACAGCGGCCGTACACGGCGAGAAGCAGATGGAAGAGGGTGATTTCGTGCCGGGCCGCCACCTCGCGCAGCGCGGCGGTGAGCGATGCGTCGACGGTCGTCTGGTGGTGGGTGAGCGGCGGCGCCGGGACGGCTTCCGGGTCGCCGTCGTACGGCAGCGCCGGGGTCCCGTTCGCTGTCGTGTGCTCGGCGATGCGGGCGCGCCAATACTGCTGGTCCCGGGCGAAGGCCGGCGACTCGCGGTCGGCGGTGATGTGGGCCGCGTAGTCGGCGAACTCGGTTTGTGGGGCAGGGAGTTCGAGAGGCGAGCTGCCCTGGGCGAGGGCCGTGTAGAGCGACCAGAGTTCCTCGCACATGACCTTCAGGCTGTAGCCGTCCGCCGCGCTGTGGTGGACGACGAGCAGGAGGTGCGCCTCGTGGCTGTCGCGGATGAGGAGTGCGCGGGCCGGGTCTTCGGTGGTCAGGTCGAAGGGACGGTTGTACAGGCGTTGTTCGAGGTCGGGCAAGGGTGAGGTGTTGTCGGTGGTCCGGTCCTGCACCTCGTACCAGCGGGGAGCCCGGTCTGTCGGTTCGGCCGGAGCGGTGTACTGGCGCGGTGGTGTGCCGTGTGAGGTGATGCGCAGGCGCAGCATCGGGTGGCGGGCGGCGAGGTGGGACAGGGCTCGGCCGAGGAGGGCGGGGTCGAGGGGCCCGCGGATGGTCTGGCGTATGCAGCCGTAGGCGGTGACGCCTTCGTAGAGGGCCTCGGTGGTGAGGAAGGCGAGTTGGAGGGGGGTGAGGGGGCGTGGGGCGCTTTCGTCCTGGGTGCGATGCGCCGGGGCCGTCGCGAGCGGGGCGGGGTTCTGCGTGGCGAGGTGGGCGGACAGTTCGCCGACCGTCCGGTGCTCGAACAGCAGCGTGGCGGGCAGGGGCAGCCCGAGTTCCGCCTCCAGTCGGCGCGCGAGGTCGACGGCGGTGAGCGAGTCCAGGCCGAGGCTGAGGAACTGCTCGTCGTCACCGATCTCCTCGGGCGCGCGACGCAGGGCGTCGGCCAAGAGGTTGCGTATCAGGATGGCTGTGCGGGTGGCGGTCGGGGCGGTTTCGTCGCGCAGTGGGGTGGGGGTCGGGCGACGGGGTGCGGGGGCGGTTCGGCTTACGGGCGTTGCAGTTGACTGGAGTTGATCCTGCGTAGCCCTCCCCGGCACGGTGACCAACAGGTGTGCCGCGTCCGTGGCCACCGCCGTCCGGAGTGCCGTGATCGCGGCCTGCGTGGTCATGGGGCCCAGGCCCCGGGTACGCAGGCGCGACTCGACCGGTGACCCGGCCGCCAGTCCCGCGTCGGAGACCGGCCCGAACGCGATCGACTGCCAAGGCCGGCCCGCCGCGCGCTCGGCGGCGGCGAAGGCGTCCAGAAAGGCGTTGGCGGCCGCATAGTCGCCGAGGGCGCCCGCGAGTCCGGGCTGGACCGCGGATACGGAGGAGAAGGCGACGCACACGGCCGGTTCCTGGCCGTGCCGGCGCAGTGCCTCGGCGAGCAGGACCGTGCCCCGCACCTTCGCGGCGAGCACCTGCTCGATCTCGGCGTCGGACTTGGAGCGGAGCGTGCCGGGCCGGACCGTACCGGCGGCGTGGAAGACGCCGTCCAGCGGGGGCAGCTCCGCGAACAGGGCGTCGACGGCGGTTTCGTCGGACACGTCCGCGGCGTGGTACCGGGCGGCACGGGCGCCCTGGGCACGGAGATCGGCGAGCAGGTCGTCGGGCACGGTGTCGGAGCGTCCGGTCAGGATCAGTTCACACGCGCCCCGCCCCGCGAGGTCCCGTGCGAGTGCGGAGCCGAGCCCGCCGGCTCCTCCGGTGATCAAGTAGGTGCCGTCCGGCGGAAGTTCGCCGGGCGCGGCGGGAGCGTCGGCCACGGCGGCGGACGTACGGATGAGCCTGCGCCCGGAGCGCCAGGCGACGGTGGCCTCAGCGTCGGGCTCCAGGGCCGAGTACAACTCCCTTTCCAGTGCGTCGACCTGGGCGGGGAGCGCGTCGCCGGAGGTCAGGTCGATGCCGCGGGCGGTGAGGCCAGGGTGTTCCGCCGGGATTGCCAGCGTGAAGCCGTGCAGCAGGGCTTGCGCCGGGTTCGCCGTACCCGTGCCGTATGCGTCCTCCGTGACCACCAGCAGTCGGGAGCAGTCGCCCGAGAGCAGGTCGAGGACGTCGCGCAGTGAGGTGACGGCGGCCTTGGTCGCGGCATCCAGCGCGTCCAGGGGCGGCGGGCTGCCGGCGCTCCCCTCGCCACTCAGCCACACCAAGGTGTCCGGGGGCGTCGCCGAGTGCCCGGCGTGGTCCCGCAATACGGTCACGCCACGCTCGGTCAGTCGCTCGGCCAGCCTTCGCCCGACCGCTCCATCACCCCCCAACAGCCTTACGACCCGAGGCCCTTCGGGGGCAGTCATGAGCGGAGCGTCCCGCCAGTCGAGACGGTGTATCAAGGGCTCCGCGCTCGGCGTGCGCGGCCAGTGACGGGTTCGCTGGAAGGGGTACGTCGGCACCGGCACCCTCGATGCCGTGGCGGCCAGGGCCGTCCGGTCCAGGGCCCCGCCCCGCGCCCACAGCCGCCCTGCCGCCTCCAGCAGCGCCCGCGTCTCGCTCCCCTCCGCCTCACGCCCTGCCGTCGATGCAGCCCCCGTCGACAGCACGGTCACGTCCCCGGCATCCCGCGCACCGGCGACCGAACGGACCGACCCGCCCAGGGTGTTCCCCGGTCCGAGTTCGAGGAAGGTGTCGTAGCCCTCGTCGAGGAGCCGCCCCACGGCCGCCCCGAAACGCACGGGCCGGACGGCATGCTCCAGCCAGTACGCGGGGGTGAGGCCGGGCCGCCACTCCTCGGAGACCGTGCTGAGCAGCGGTACGGCTCCCGGCCGGACCGTCAGCGCCTTCGCGGCGTCCCGCAGCGGGTCGAGGACCGGTTCGAGCAGCGGTGAGTGGAAGGCATGGGAGACGCGCAGTCTGCGCGCGGCAACGCCGCGTCGGGTCAGCTCCGCGAGGGCTTGCTCGACGGCGTCCTCGGTGCCCGATATCACCACCTGCCCGGGCCCGTTGACGGCGGCCACGCTCACGGAGTCGAGGAACTCGGCGACGGTGTCCTCGTCGCCGCGCACCGCGGCCATGGCGCCGGGCCGGGCCAGTTCACCCACCAACCGCCCGCGTTCCGCCGCGAACCCGACCGCCTCTGCGAGGCTCAACGACCCGGCGACACAGGCCGCCGCGATCTCGCCCACGCTGTGCCCGGCGACCGCGTCCGCGGTCACGCCCCAGTGCGCCAACTGCCTTGCCAGGCCCACCCCGAACGCGACGAGCAGCGGCTGAGCGACCTCGGTCCTGGCCAACTCCTCCGGGTCCGTACGGGGATCGAGGCACCAGTCGGCGAGCGAGCGCCCGAGCACTGGACCCGTCAGCGACGACGCCTCGTCGATGACCTCGCGGAACAGCGGCGCCGACCGGTACAGGGCACGGCCTTGGCCGGGGCGCTGGGCACCCTGGCCGGGCAGCAGGAACACCGTCCGTGGACGGGACTTGGCGACGGTGAAGTCCGCGGCGTGGCGGCGGTCGGTGAGGGCAGCGTGAAGGCGGTCGGCGAGGTGGCCGTCGGCGACCACGGCGAGGCGGTGAGGGCCGTCGTCGCGCGCGCTGTTCACGGTGGCGCAGACGTCCGACTCACGCAGACCCGGATGGTTACGCACATGAGCCGCCAGGTCGGCGACGGCTGCCCGCAGGGCGTCTGCGCTCCGTGCCGACAGCGTGAGCAGATGCGGGCCCTCGGAGTCGGTCCCGGAGGTGGCGGGCCGAACCGGGGCCTCCTCCAGGACGGCGTGGGCGTTGGTACCGCCGAAGCCGAAGGCGTTGACGCCCGCGAGCAGGGGCCCGGTGGCCCGCCATTCCCGCTGTTCGGTGGCGAGTTGGAAGCCGGGGGCGACGCGTTCCAGGTAGGACGCAGTGGGGGTGGTGTGCGGGGTGGGCGGGACCTGGCGGTGCTGGAGCGCCAGGACCGTCTTGACGAGGGCCGGCATGCCGGCGGCGTTGAGCAGGTGCCCGATGTTGGCCTTGACCGAGCCGAGCAGGCGCGGCAGCCCGTCCGCGCGGGGCGGGAACGCGTGGCCGAGCGACTGGGCCTCGACGGGGTCGCCGACAGGGGTGCCGGTTCCGTGCGCCTCGACGTACGTCACCGCGTCGGGGTCGACGCCGCACTCGGCGTACGCCTGGGTGATGACCTCTCGCTGGGTGCGGGGGTTGGGGGCGAGCAGGCTGAGGGAGCGGCCGTCGTTGTTGACGGCCGTGCCGCGGACCAGTGCGAGGACCGGATCGCCGTCCCGCTGGGCGTCATCGAGGCGGGTGAGCACGAGGGCCGCGCCGCCCTCTCCGGGCACGATGCCGTCGGCGGTGGCGCCGAAGGGACGGCTGCCGCCCGTCGGGGACAGTGCGCCCGCGCGGTCGAGCAGCCGGTGTCCGGTCGGGGTGAGGGCTAGGTGGACGCCGCCGACCACGGCGACATCGCACTCACCGCTCTGGAGGCTGCGCCGCGCCAGGTGCAGTGCCACGAGAGCGGAGGAGCAGGCGGTGTCCACGGCGAGGGCGGGGCCGTCGAGGTCGAGTGCCTGGGACAGGCGGGCGGCGATCAGGTTGGGCAGGTTGCCGGTGAGGGCGCCGGGATGGGCGGTCAGGTCGCCGTCGGCGGTGGCGGCGAGGATCTCGCGGTATCCGCTGTCGCCCACGGCGGCGAAGACGCCGACCTTACGGCCGTTCCGGCGCGCCCCCGCGTACCCGGCGCGTTCCAGGGCCTCGTGGGTCAGCTCCAGGAAGATCCGCGCCTGCGGGTCGGTGGCGCGGGCCTCCTCGTCGTCCATCCCGAAGAAGGCGGCGTCGAAGTGCGCGGGTTCGGGGAGGAAGGAGCCGTGGAAGCTGTGCCTCTCGGCCTGTCCGTCGGTCCAACGGTCGTCCGGTACGGCCGTCATCGTGTCACGGCCGGAGACCAGCAACTCCCAGAAGGCGTCCGGTGTTTCCGCTCCGGGGAAGCGACAGGCCATGCCGAGTACGGCCAGCGGCACGCTCCCTGCACCGCCCTCGCTCGACGGCATCGCGGCACGCCTCTCCGTACGACCGGCATGACCCGATGCTCCGTCAAGGTCGGCGAGGCGGGAGAGCACATGGCCGGCCAGCCCCGACACCGTGTCGTGGTCACGCAGCGCACGGGGCTCCACGGTCACCGGGAAGGAGTCCTCGATCCCGGCGAGCACCTCCATCGCCCTGAGCGAGGAGCCTCCGAGGGCGAAGAAGCGGGCGTTCCGGTCGATGTCCGCGGAGGGGAGACCGAGTGCCTGTGCCCAGATTCCGCGGATTGCCTCCTCGACGCCGCGCCGCGAGCGTGGCTCGGACGACTGCGCACGCCACTCTCCGCCCTGCCCGTGCGGCCTGACTTGCCCGGCCCGGCCACGCTCCCCGGGCGGCCCGGCTTCCCTGACCCGGCCGCCCTGCCCGTCGGGCTCGGCTTCCGCGGCCCGCCCCGCCGCCAACCGCTCCTCGACCGCCGTATAGGCACCCGCCTCGAACCGGTCCCGCATCAGCGCCCGGCGCAGCTTGCCGCTCGTCGTGCGTGGGAACGCGCCCGGCGGCAGGGGCAGCACCCGCACGTCGTCGTGGCCCAGCGTCTCGCGGACGCGTGTCGCCGCCGCGTCCAGTACCGGAAGTGCTTTGGCCAGGGCGGGCCGTGCCCACTGCACGAACACGACGACCCGGTCGCCGCCGGTTTCGGGGTCCGGGGATCCGATCGCCGCGACCGTCCCCTCCGGCAGTCCCGGAGTGGCGGCCGCGGTCTCCTCCAGGTCGGGCGCATGGAAGGTGCGGCCGCCGGCGAAGACGACGTCCTTGTGCCGGCCGGTGACGCAGAGCCGGCCGTCGTGCAGGAATCCGAGGTCTCCGGTGCGCAGCCAGCCCTCCGAGAACGCGGCCGTGCTCGCCTCGGGAGTGCGGTGGTAGCCGCGTGCCACCTGCGGGCCGCGGACCTCGACATGACCGACCCGCCCCTCGCCGAGCGGGCCGCCCGCGCTGTCCGTGACACGGACCCGGCAGTCCGGCACGGGACGGCCCACGTCCATGAACTCGACGGCGTCCGGGCCGGGCCGCACGAGGACGGCCCGCCCCCGGCTCAGTGCCTTGCGGTCCAGCAGCAGGGGCGCGGCGACCTCCCCCAGCGGGGGCACGGTCACGGCGAGCGTGGCCTCGGCCAGGCCGTACACGGGCAGCATGGCCGTGGCGGCCAGCCCCGCCGCGCCCGCCTTGGCGGTGAACTCCCGCCATACGCGCGGTGCGATCGGCTCGGCACCGACCAGCATCAGACGTACGGAACTCAGGTCCAGCCCGGCCCAGGCGTCGTCCGGCACGCGCCGCACCGCGAGCGCCAGCGCGAAGTTCGCCGCGGACAGCAGGGTCGCCCGGTGCCGCGCCACGGTCTCCAGCCACAGGGCCGGGCGCTTGGCGAAGGTCAGCGGTTCGAGCCGTATCTGCTTCAGGCCCGCCGCCAGGGGGACGAGGTGGGTGCCGATCAGGCCCATGTCGTGGAAGTACGGCATCCAGGTGGCCACCACGTCGTCGGACGTGATCGCCATGGCGGTGCGGATCTGGCGGAGGTTGGCGAGGACCGCCTCGTGGGTGAGCTCGACGCCCTTTGGGGCACCGGTGCTGCCGGAGGAGAACTGGAGGAACGCCAGGTCGTGCGGCGCCCGGGCGGGCAGCTCGCGCGGCGGGCGTCCCTCGCGCAACTCGCCCAGCCGCAGCGCCCGCACCGGTCCGGGGAACTCGTCGAGCAGGTCCTCGGCGGTGTCGTCCACCAGGACGGCTGGCCTGCCGAGGAACTCCCACGCGGGGCCGGCGCGCCGCGCTTCCGGAGCCAGCGGCACGGGTACGAGACCAGCCGCGAGCGCTCCCCAGAACATCGGCTGGAAATCCTCGCCGAGACCGGCGAGGAGAGGGACGGGCGTGCCGGGTTCCAGTCCCGCCGCGTGCAGGCCGCCCGCCACGCGCAGTGCGTCGTCGCGCAGCTCGGCGAAGGTCACGGTGTGCTCGCCGCCGTCTCCGCGGACGTGGACGACGACCTGGCCGGGCGTGTCCTCGGCGGCGTGCAGCAGGATGTCGAGAAGTGTGACGGCGGTACGGGGCCCGGGAGTCGGCATGCGCTTCCTTCCTCGTCGCACGGGGCGAGGGCCCGCGGGCGCGCTCCTGCCGGCGTCGAGTACCCGGCGTGAGCGTGTCGATCATTCATCTGTACGACGACGAGTTTCGCCCGTCGGTTCACCGGCGCGGCGGGCGGGCCGCGGGCCGGACAGCGCAGGCGCCGCTTCTCGGGCACGGCGTTGCTCCTGATCGGTGTCCCGGTTCATCCGATGAGGCGAGAATCCGGCTAATGGTCACCGAGTGGCAGGTATCGGGCTTCTAGGGTGCGGGGGTGATCTCCCCCGCGTCTTCCGCCGAGAAGCAGCCCTCTGCCCCGACACCGCACTCACCCCCCGGCGCGCTGCCCTTCGGCGGTGCGCACCCGTCGGCCGGCGCCGAGAGCTGGTATCTGACCGGACATCTGCGTGACGAGGACGGCGCGGAACACACCTGGGCGGTCGGCCTGCTCCGGCACCGCGACGCGGGCGACCCGGACGCCGGTCCCGGCCATCGCCTGTACGTCCTGCACCATGGCCCCGAAGGCATGTCCTACGGCACCTGGATCACGCCGGCCGCGCTGCGGGCGCTCCGCCGCACCATCGACTCCGACGAGTTGCTGGACCCGCGGGTCCGCAGGACGTTGTCCGAGGCTCTGGAGCAGGGCCCGCTGCTGCCGGACCGGCTGCTGCGGGAGCCGGTGACCGAGGCTCCCGACGGGCTGGACCTCCGCGTGGGCGATGTGGCGAGTCTGCGTCGCGAGGACGACGGGAGCTTCCGGCTGGCCTTCCGGGAAGGGGCGCGGTTCGAGCTGCTGCTGAAGCCGGTGAAACCGGCCGCGGCCGAGGGCGACGGGGGCGGTTTCGCGTCGCAGTTCCTGCCGCGGCTGGATGTGCAGGGCACCCTGCGTTCGGGCGAGGGCACGACGCAGCGGGTCGTGGGTCGGGCCTGGTTCCAGCACGGTCGGCAGACGGGCGACGAATCCGGCCCGCAGACGCCGGTCCTGGCCGGGCACACCTGGACGTGGGCGGGCCTCCACCTCGACAACGGCTGGGAGATCAGCGCGACCGCGCACCTCCCCGAGTCCCCGGACACCGGCTCGGCGGTACCCGCCCGCGCGACCGCCGTCGCCCCCGACGGCACCGTCAGCCATCACGAGATGTCCTGGGAACCGCTGCGGCACTGGACCTCGCTGGCCACGCTCAACACGTATCCGACCGCGGCACGGCTGAACGTCCCGGACCTGGACCTGCAGCTGGACGTCACCGCTCCTCAGGACCGGCACGAGGTCCGTACGTTCATCGTCGGCCGCGCGTTCCGGGAGAGCCCGGCGACCGCGCGCGGCACGATGAACGGCCTGCCCGCCGAAGGAAAGGCCGTGCTGCGGACCATCCCGAACAACACCATCGACGATATCGAGGGCTATATGCGCCGCGGGCACGGCATCGCCCGTGCCGAGGCCTCCGCGGTCTATCCGGACACCGCGGCGGACATCGCCGGCGTCGACCTCCTCGCGGGCACGCACGACGGAACGCGGCTCGACTCCACCGCCCACGCCCGGCTCCACCAGGCCCTTGCCGCGCCGGTGCTGCATCTGCTGAACATGCCGGGGCGCTCCTGGCGCGCGTATGTCGCGGGCAGCGTGCTGTGTCTGCTGGACACCGACCCCGAGCCCTACCGGGCGCTCACCGCCGCCACCGAGATCCTCCACACCTCGGCCCTGGTCATCGACGACGTCCAGGACGGCTCGACCACGCGGCGCGGACTGCCCTGCGTCCACGAGGTGTTCGGCACCGCCGCCGCGATCACCGCCGGCACGCTCGGCTACTACACCTTCGACCCGCTGCTCCAGCGTGTGCCCCAGGCCGACGCGGCCACCATGCTGCGCGTCTACCAGCTGTATCTACGGGCCATGCGGGCGGCGCACGCCGGGCAGGCCCTCGACCTCGCCGGGCATCACGCCACCTTCGACGAGGCCATCGAGTCCGGCGACCCCACGGCCCTGCTGGAGCAGATCCGCACCACCCACCGCCTCAAGACCGGCATGCTCGTGCGCAGCACCGCCGAGGTCGCCGCCATCCTCGGCGGCGCCGACGAGGCCCAACTCGCCGCGATCTGCGACTACTTCGAGAACGTCGGGCTCGCCTACCAGATCAGCGACGACGTCGCCGACCTGTACGGCATGGCGACGCCGGCCGCGTACCGGCAGGGCGTCGTCGTGCGTACGCCGGCCCTGGACCTGATCAACGGGACCGTCACCTACCCGGTGGCGCACGCCATCGGGCTGCTCAACGGGCACGACCGCCGTCGGCTGCAACGGGCCATCCAGGTCCGTTCGGAGGCCGATGTCGCGGACGCCGCCGAGCTGTTGATGTCCTGCGGTGCCCTCACGGTGTGTCTCGGGGAAGCGCGGGACATGGTCGACCGCACCTGGGAGGTGCTCGATCCGCTGCTCCCCCACACGCTCCACAAGGCGATGGCGCGCGCCCTCGGCTGGTACGCGGCGCAGCGCGGGCCCGAGAACGACCACGTCCACGCCCACGTCCCGGCTTAGCCGGAACACAGCTCCGGGCCTGGCCGGAACACAGGTCCAGGGCTAGCTCCAGGGCTAGCCGGAGCACAGCTCCAGGTATCCCACGACCGGCCCCAGGGTGAGCAACCCGCTGCCCGCGCCCGCCAGTTCGTTCGCCGCCGGGGTGAGGGCGGCGTGCGCGCGGGCCATGGTCCGCCGGTCGCCGAGAGCCACCGCCGCCTGCGCGGTGAGGCACCACAGGGCTTCTTGAAGGAGGTCGCGCGGTGGCTCGGGCGTCGCGTGCAGGGCCTCGGCCGCCTCGCTGCGACGGCCCCGGTCGAGCAGGAGCAGGGGATGCGCCCAGGGGGCGTAGGGGCCCCAGTCCGTGTGGTCGTCGAAGTCGAGCGGCAGGGTACGGCGCAGGCGCAGGCAGAGCAGGGCGAGCGGGAGCAGGCCGTGGGCCAGGCCCGGCATGCCGGCTCCGCCCAACAGGGCGGCCGCGTCCCGGTAGGCCGCCTCCACCTCGGTCGCCGGTGCCCGGCCGGTGGTGTCGAGTCTCAGTGCGGCGTACCAGCGGGTGAACACGCCCACGAGAGGACGTTCGTGCCGTACGGCGAGGGCGTCGGCGGCGACCGCGTGGTGGTCGGCGGTGGTGAAGTCCCCGAGGGCGCTGCGGGCCTGGAGACGGACGAGGTGGCCGAGGGTCTCGAACGTGGACAGGCCGTGGCGGGCGGAGAGTGCGACCAACTCGGCGCCGATTCCGTCACGGCGGGGCGCAAGCCCGGTGCGGTCGAAGGTCTGCATGAAGCCGGCGTTGAGGGCGAACGCCAGAAGGGCCGGATCGTCCAGGCGGCGCGCGATCTCCTCCGCCCGGCGGGCGGCCTGCGGGCCGCGGGCGAGCCGGGTGCCGCGCGACTCCAGGGCGATCGTGGCGAGCAACCTGGCCTTGTCCGCCTCGTGGGCGGCGGGGGTGGCGGCGTGTCCGTGCGCGGTCGAGGACAGGGCGGTGAGGGTGCGCTCGGCCGCGGCGACGACCTGTGCCGCCTGCTCCGGGTCGTCGAGGCGGGTCCAGATCGCCGGGACGTCGTAGGCGCCGATGACCCTGGCGGTCAGCTCGGGGTCGCCCAGTTCCTCGGCGGCGGCGACGGCCGCGACCCGGTGCTCGCGGGCGGCCAGCAGCCCACTGCCGCCGGTCACCGCGAGGTTGCGCAGCAGACCGGTGGTCGACTCCAGACGGGCACGGGCGTCGGGGGCGACGGTGCGGTCATAGGCGGCGGCGACCTGCTCCCAGACCCGCCCGGCGGGGTTGGCCGATGCGGGGGTTTCGCCGGGGCGGGCGGTTCGGTCGGCTGGTGGGTGGCGGTCGGGCTGGGCGGGGTCGGCGGTCCGGGCACTGTGGTCGGCCTGCGTAGAGGCAGCGGGCCGGGCACGCTCGTCGGCCTGGGCAGCGGCTACGCTCCGGGCACTGTCCTCGGCCTGGGAAAGACGGTCGGCCTGACCTGAGGCGCCGTCACCGGCAAGGTGCCCGCCCCGAGCCCGACGGCCGGCCTGACCCGGCCGACCGGCCCAGGCCGGCCGGTCACCCCGCCCAAGATGAGCGGCCTGCTGAAGAATGTCCTCCTCCAGCGCCCGCAGCCCAGGCCCCGGATCGATCCCCAGCTGATCGGCGAGCAGCGTCCGTGCCCCGCGCAGTACCTCCAGCGCGTCGGCCTGGCGGCCCGTGCGGTACAGGGCCAGGGCGAGCAGGCGCCAGGCGTTCTCGCGCCACGGGTGCTCGGCGCCGTGCGCACGGAGGTCCGCGGCGGCCCGGTCGGCCTCCCCGAGTGACATCAGCGCCTCGGCCCGCAGTTCCACGGCGTGCAGCCGAAGCTCGGTCAGGCGGCGGCTGTCGGCCCGGGCCCACGGCTGCTCCGCGAACTCCGCGTAGGCGGGGCCGCGCCATCGGCCGAGCGACTCGTCCAGCCGTACGGTCGCCTCTTCGGGCGGCAGCTTTCCGGCGTCGGCGACGGCCCGCTCGAACCACCAGGCGTCGACCCCGTCCGTGGGGACGCGCAGGGCGTAGCCCGGGCCCTCGGTGACGAGCAGCCGGGCCGGGGTGCGGGGCGAGCGGTCGGGTTCGAGGGCGCGGCGCAGGGCGGCGACGAAGGTGCGCAGGGCGCCCACGGGGTCGGCGGGCGGGTCGTCCCAGAGGTCGTCGACCAGATGGGCGACGGGCACGACGCGGCCGCGGGCGACGATCAGGCGGGCCAGCACCGAGCGGTGCCGGGGCCCCTTCAGGGCGATCGTGTTCCCGTCCCTGTCCCAGGCGGTCACCGGCCCGAGCACACCGAGGCCGGGGGGCACGTCTGCCGGGCTCATGTCCGCCACCGCCCTCCACCTTCGTCGCCGTCACGCTCACGGATCACCGACGGAACGGGTGATCCGTGGAGGTTCCAAGATAAGTCGCCGCGGCTCGCGACGATCACGTCGGCCGCGCGGTGAACTCCCGCACCTCCACCCGCGTCTTCCCCGGTGACCACGACACTCACAGGAGTACGGACCATGGCCGACAAGGACGTTGAGCGGATCGACGAGCGGGACCACCTCTCGGAGCCCTGGTGGGCCGGGCTCGGAACACGAGGGGCCGTGACGCTGATCGTCGTCGGGGTGCTCGCGGCGGCGTGGGCCGTCGTCGCTCCGGCGCTGGGGCTCGGATGGCTGCCGCTCACCCCGGAGAACCTGGCGACCGGCGTGTACCAGGCCGCCAAGGTGGTCGCCATCGGTGTGGTGATCCTGGTGGGCGCGGTGCTGACCCGGCGCCGCGCCGGCACTCCGGCCGAGCCCGAGCGGGACTGACAGCGCGGGCGCAGGCACGGGGCGCCGCTGCTCATTCGTTGCTCATCGGCCCCGGGGAGGATCGAGGAACAAGATCCCGCCTCTCGGAAGGAGCGGAGCCGCCGTGCCTCCTGTCATCCCCGGTTTCGAACATCACCGCGTCCCCGTCGCCGACGGAGTGTCCCTGCACACGGCCGTGGGCGGCTCCGGACCGCCCGTCGTCCTGCTGCACGGCTTTCCGCAGACCCACCTGATGTGGCGGCACGTGGCCGCCGACCTCGCCGTCGACCACACGGTGATCTGCCCGGACCTGCGCGGCTACGGCGCCAGCGACAAGCCGGCGGAGACCGACGGCTCCGTCTACGCCAAGCGGACCATGGCCGCGGACATCGTGGCCCTGGCGCGTGAACTGGGGCACGAGCGCTTCGCCCTCGCCGGGCACGACCGCGGCGCCCTCGTGGCCTTCCGCGCCGGGCTCGACCATCCCGACACGGTCACCCACCTGGCGTGTCTCGACGTCCTGCCGACGCTGGACATGTGGGAGGTCATGCACGGCGTCACCGCCGCCGTGGGTTTCCACCTCTATCTGATGGCCCAGCCGCCCGGCCTGCCCGAGCGCATGATCGGTGCCGCCCCGGACGACTTCTTCGGCCACTTCCTGGACATCTGGACGACCGACCGGGCCGCCGTCCCGGACGACGTCCGCGCCGCCTATCTCGCCGCCTGCCGTGAGGCGGTGCCGTCGATCGTCGCGGACTACCGGGCGTCGGCCGGCATCGACATCGAGCACGACCGGGCCGACCGGGACGCGGGAAGCACGCTGCGGATGCCGGTCGGCGTGCTCCAGCAGGACTGGGGCGCGGCGCTCGGCTTCGATGCCGCCGGGTTGTGGCGGACTTGGGCGCCTGATCTGCGGCACGCCACCGTCACCTGCGGTCACTTCATGGCCGAGGAGGCGCCGGACGACATCGCGAAGGCGCTGCGGGACCTGCTCGCCCGCTGAGCCCGAGGCCCGAACCCCCCGGCCGTACGTCCGCTACCAGCGCCCCACCTCGGTCCCGACGACCGGCTCCGACGGCTTGCCGTCCACGCCCACCGGTACGTCCCCGGTGAGCATGACGCGGTGCATGGTCCGGGGGAAGTCGAGGTGGGCGTTGTCGCCGGGGGCGAGGTGGATGGTGGCCCGGTTGTCCCAGAAGGCCACGCTGCCGGGCTCCCAGCGGAAGCGGACCGTGTACTCGGGCCGTACCGCCTGCTCCAGCAGCATCTCCAGGACGGCGCCGCTCTCGGCGCGCGAGAGGTCGGCGATCTGCTCGACGTAGTAGCCGTTGACGTAGAGCACCCGCTCGCCCGTCTCCGGATGGACGCGCACCAGCGGATGCAGCGAGGCGACCTGATGGTCCAGGAGATGGCGGACGTAGGCGTCGTCGCCGGGCCGGGGCTGATAGCCGACGCCGAGGCGGTGCTCGGCGCGCAGGCCGTCCACGAACTCCCGTACCGGGCCGGAGAGTCCGGCGTAGGCGGCCGCCAGGTTCGACCAGGTCGTGTCGCCGCCGTACGGAGGTACGGTCTCGGCGCGCAGGATCGTCGCGGCGGGCGGGTCGATACGGGCGCCGTGGTCGCAGTGCCAGCCGCGCAGCAGGGTGTGCCGGCGTCGGCGCAGCCATTCGTCGTGCTCCATGCCGAACTTCCCGCCCAGTTCGAGCCGGTCGGCGGTCGTCTCGACCTCGGGGAATTCCGCCGGGGACGCGCTGCCCCGCTTGCGCAGGACGACCGGCTCCCCGAACCGCCGCGCGAACGCGACATGCCCGGCGTGGTCCAGCCGCTGCCCCCGGAAGAACACGACCTTCCAGCGCAGCACCGCCGCCCGGATCGCGGCGACCACGGCGTCGGCCGGCTCACCGGCCAGGTCGACGCCCGTGATCTCCGCGCCGATGTGCCCGGCGACCGGATGCACCTCGATCCCCACGGCCTGCTCCGCCCCGTCCCCGTCGGCCCTGTCCCTCGTCATCCGCACGCTCCGTCGCTCGCCCGCGCCGGCTCCGTTCAGAGCCGGTTCCAGGAAGATCGTGACAGCGTTCGGCGGACGTGGCGACAGGGCCCGGGCGGAGGGACAGCCCGGCAGCCATCAGCGCCGTGTCACGGGGAGAACTCCCGTATCACCACGTCCCGGAAGACCGCCGTGCCGTCGATCGTGAACAGGGCGAGCCCGGTGTCGATCAGGTACGGGAAGACCTCCGAGGAGTGTGTGTGGCGGCCGTCGTCCACGAACATCTCGACGGACGTGCGGTCGACCAGGATGCGAAGCCGCACGCTGCGGGCGCCCGGGTCGAAGGGGCTGTGGCTCTCCTGCCAGCGGCCGGACGCGTCGGGGTTCATGGTGGGGCGGCGGTTGAGGAAGGCGTAGTCGCGGTAGATCCCGGCGTCGACGTGGCGGCTGCCGTCCGGCGAGCGGCGCAGTTGGAGGCCGGCTCCGGTGAGCTGGTCCCAGGTGATCTCGCAGGTCACCTCGTAGGCGGTGCCCTGGTGGTCGAGCACCCGGGTGCCGGAGACCTCCAGGTCGCCGAGGTGCACCGTGCGGGAGACGTGGTCGTCCAGTGCCGCGACCGGTTGTGAGGCCAGGTAGTACGTCCCGGAGGGGGAGCGCTTCAGGGTGATCTGCCGGACGATCGAGTCGGTGCCGTTGAAGCCGTCGCAGTCGATGGTGGGCGTGATGTTCGCGTAGTCCCAGTTGTTCAGCCAGCCCATCGCGTAGCGGACGGCGGGGTCGACGGAGCCGTCGCCGCGGTGCCTTTCGAAGGTGACGGCGGCGTACCAGTCCCAGCCGTGGTCGAGCCACTGCGGGTCGTCGGCGTCGGCGGTGAAGGCGGTGCCGTCGAAGGAGCCCGTCCAGTAGGCGTACGTGTTCGGCAGCCCGGCCCCTTTGCCGTTGGCGCTCACGCCGAGCACCCACTTCACGGTGCCGTCGCCTGCGGTGATGCGGAACAGGTCCGGGCACTCCAGGACGCCGATGCCGCCCTTGACGAAGCCACTGACGTACGTCCAGGACTTCAGGTCGGTGGAGTGGTAGAAGCCCACCTTGTCGTTCTCGGCGAGCGTCATCACCCACCGGCCGCGCTCCTCGTCGCGGATCACCTTCGGGTCGCGGAAGTCCCGCACACCGGGGTTCGCCAGCACCGGCCCGGTGCCGTGGTTGCGGAACGTGCGGCCGCCGTCGGTCGAGTAGTACAGGTACTGCGCCTGTGTCACCTCGTCCGGCGCCATGGTGACGACGACGATCACCGCGCCCGCGCCGAAACCCGCGGTGTTCTCCGTGTCGACCACCGCCGAACCGGACCAGACGTCGCCGTTGGAGGTGGTGTCCTTCGGTACGGCGATCCCCCGGTCCCGGAAGGTGACCAGGTCGGTCGTGGTGGCCAGGCGCCAGGCCGTGCCTGCGGCGGTTCCCCCGGTGAAATAGTCCGGGTTGTACAGGTAGTAGTAGTGGTATTCGCCGTCGATCCAGACCGGGCGCTGCGGGTCGTTCTTCCACTGGTCAGGGACCGTGAAGTGGTACTCGGCGCGGTAGCTCGCGCAGGTGGCGGCGGCTTTCCGGGGCTTCGCGGCGGCCGGGGACGCGGTCGGCAGCAGCGCGGCCGAGGCCCCCGCGGCCGAGCCGGCGAGCAGGGCTCTCCTGGTCATCGCGGGCATCACACATCGTTCCTCTCGTCGGACGCGGAAGGCGTCGGGAGGCGGCTCATGTGGACCAGGACTCTGCGACCTAACTCGTTAAAGGTCAAGTGGTTCACGACTATTGACAGGGCCGTGACGGGCTTCCCATCATCTGGGGCATCACTACTCGACTAACACGAGTTAGGCCCGCTGCATGACCGACTCGAATCCCACCCGCCGCACTCTGCTGCGGTACGGCGCCTACGGCGCGGGAGCCGCCGCGCTCGCCGGTACCGCCGCGAGCTGGGACCGGCTCACCGGAGCCGACATCCCCGGCCGCGACGACGGCTCGCTCGTCGTCGCCACCCTCGGCCCCGCCTACGGACCGGAGGCCGTCCGCACGCTCACCGAGGGCTTCAAGCAGGTCCACCCCGACATCAAGCTGCGGATCAACGCCGTTCAGGCGGTGGACTGGTCCGACTTCTTCGCGAAGATCCTCACCCAGATCGCGGCGGGCACGGCCCCTGATCTGGTGTACGTCGCCACCGAGGGCGTCCAGCTGTTCGCGCAGCGCCTCGGAGTCCCGCTGGACGACTGGGTGAAGCGGGACGCCGAGGAGCTGCGCGAGTACTTCGCCGACGTCCACCCCTCCCTGGTGGAGTCGATGATGTACGAGGGCTCCCTGTACCAGCTGCCGGTCGAGTTCAACGCGGCCGACATGTACCTCAACCACCAGGTGCTGGAGCGGGCGGGCGCCGGCTTCCCCAGCGCCGACTGGACCCGCGACGACTTCACCGCGCTGCTGCGGGACATGAAGCAGGCCAGCGGCTCCCAGTTCACCCCGTACTTCTGGACCAACCGCCTGTGGGGCGGCGTGGTGCCGTGGCTGTTCGCCAACGACACCAATCTGCTGGCCGAGTCCAAGGCACCGGGCGGTGACTGGCTGTGGGACTCCTTCTACCCGGCCGCCGCACGGGAGGGCCGCGGGGGCGGTTACCGGTGGACGACACCGCAGGCCACCGACGCGCGCGTGGAGGAGGCGTACGACTATCTCGCCTCCCTCGTCCAGGAGGGCCTGTGCACGCGGCCCGAGGGCGGCAACGGGCAGAACCTGATCGGCGTGTTCTCCACCGGCCGGGTCGGCGTCACGCCCGCGGGCGGCTTCTGGGCGGGCGGACTGCACCTGGCCGGAATGAAGGGCGACGCCTTCGACGTGCAGTACTTCCCGCGCTGGCGCACCCAGCGCATGCAGTTCGGCGCCGCGGGCTATGCGCTGCTGCGCACCTCGAAGCGGCAGGAGGAGGCCTGGGAGTTCATCAAGTACGCCGCCCGCAGGGACACCCTGACACGGCTGTTCTCCACCAACCAGACCACCCCGGCACGCCGCTCGATGCTCACCGCGGAGCGCTACCGGGAGACCGGTCCGGAGCACTGGCCGGTCTTCTACGACACCCTCGACAAGTTCCCCGACACCGGGCCGATCCCCGCGCCGCCGCAGGTCGCCGAGGTCGAGCAGGTGCTGCTCAAGCACACCGGTACCGCTCTGGCGTCCCGGCGTTCGGTGGGTCCCGCGCTGCGCCGGATGCAGGGCGATCTGGAGAAGGCCATGGAGCGTGACGTATGACGAACACCCAGATCCCGGCCGTACGGCCGCAGCGGCCGGCCGCGCCACCCGCCCCGGCGCCCCGCCGCTCCGCCCGCGACCGCGGCACCCGCCTGCTGGCCACGCTGTTCCTCGCGCCCACGATCGTCGGCATCGTCGTCTTCACGGTCGTCCCGATCATCGGCTCGGTAGTGCTGAGCCTGTTCCACTGGAACGTCATCGACGACCCGAGCTTCGCCGGTGCCGCCAACTACCGTGAGGTCTTCACCGATTCGACCGTGCTGGTGTCCTTCGGCAACACGCTGCTGTTCATGGTGCTCGCGGTCGCGCTGCAGCTGGTGATCGCCCTCGTGCTGGCGCTGGCGGTGAACGGGCGGATGCCGGTGTGGCTGCGGTCGGTGTTCCGGTCGGCGTTCTTCTTCCCGCTGGTGCTGTCCGCGGCGTCGATCTCGGTGGTGATGAAGTACCTGTTCAATCAGGACTTCGGGGTCGTGAACTGGCTGCTCGGGCTGGTCGGGGTCGCCCCGGTGCCCTGGCTGACGTCGGAGAACGCGGCGATGGCCACGGTGATCCTGGTCTATGTCTGGCAGCAGTTCGGGTTCTCGTTCCTGCTGTTCGTCGGCGGACTCAACAACATCCCCAAGGAGATCCACGAGGCCGCGGCCCTGGACGGCGCGACCGGGCTGCGCAAGCACCTCGGCATCACCCTGCCGCTGCTGTCGCCCACCCTGCTGGTCGCGTCGGTGGTCGGCATCATCAACGCGCTCCAGGTCTTCGAGCAGCCCTACGTCCTCACCAACGGCGGTCCCGGCGACGCCACCCGCACCGTCGTGATGGTCATCTACGAGAGCGCGTTCGAGCAGCTGCGCTTCGGTGCGGCCTCGGCGGTGGGTGTGCTGCTGTTCGTGCTGATCATGGCGGTCACCGCCCTCCAGTTCCGGCTCAGCCGGCGTTTCGTCCACTACCAGTGAGCCGGTGACCTTCCCATGAGCCAAGCGACTCTCTCCCTCAGCCGCACCCGCCACTCCCTCGCGCCGTGGGCCCGGATCGCCGGCCTCGCGGTGTGCGCGCTGCTGACGCTGGGCCCGGTCATCTGGACCGTCTCCACGTCCCTGCGCACCCCGGCCGAGGCGTTCGACCTGCCGCCGCGCCTCATCCCGACGAGCCCGTCCACGGAGGCGTACAGCGGGGTCTTCGACCAGATCGACGTCTGGCTGCTGGCGCTCAACTCGACGCTGGTGACGGCGCTGATCGCGGTGGGCCAGATGATCACGGCCGGCCTGGCCGGGTACGCCTTCGCGCGCCTGGAGTTCCGGTTCAAGAAGCCGCTGTTCGGGCTGGTCCTTGCGACCATGATGGTGCCGCTCCAGGTCACGATCGTGCCGGTGTTCCTGGTGCTGAAGTCGATGGGCCTGACGGACACCCTGCTCGGTCTGATCGTCCCGGCCTTCCCGACCGCGTTCGGGACCTTCCTGATGCGCCAGTACTTCCTTGGCATGCCCAAGGACCTGGGCGAGGCGGCGATGCTGGACGGCTGCGGGCCCTGGCGGATCTTCCGGTCCGTGTACGCCCCGCTGGCCGCGCCCGGTCTCGCGATCGTCGGCGTGCTGGCCTTCAACTACCACTGGAACGAGTTCTTCCGCCCGCTGATCCTGGAGACCTCGGCCCAGAACTACACGTTGCCGCTGGGCCTGGTCTCGCTCCAGGGCAACCTCGGCACGGGCTCCATCTCGGTGGTGCTCGCCGGTGTCGTGCTGTCCATGATCCCCGCCGTCGCCGTGTTCGTCGTCGGTCAGCGCCCTCTTCGCGAGGGCATCACGTCCGCAGGAGTCAACCGTTGAGCCTCGCCGCTCAGTGCACGGACCCCGGCGCCCCGCGCTTCCGGGTCCGTCCCCCCGCCAACTGGATCAACGACCCGAACGGTCCCTTCCGTTGGCGGGGCCGCCATCACCTCTTCTACCAGCACAATCCCGACGCCCCCGTGCACGCCAACGTCCACTGGGGTCATGTCTCCAGCGCCGACCTGGTCCACTGGGAGCACCATCCGATCGCGCTGACCCCGACACCGGGCGGCCCCGACGAGTCGGGCTGCTGGTCGGGGTGTGTGGTCGACGACGACGGTGTGCCGACGGCCGTCTACACCGGCGTCGACCGGCACCACACGGGCCTCGGCTCGATCTGTCTCGCGCGGGCGCTGATGCCCGAGGACGAGACACTCACCGACTGGCGACCCCTGCCCACGCCGGTGGTGACGGGCCCACCGGAAGACCTGGACGTGGTGATGTTCCGCGACCCGTTCGTGTTCACCAGCGGCGGTCGGCGCTGGGCCCTGGTCGGCGCGGGCCGCGCTGACGGGACGCCGTCGGTGCTGCTGTACGACTGCGACGACCTCACCGACTGGCGGTTCGCGGGGGTGCTGCTCGACGGCGACGACCCCGTGGCCGCGCACGCCTTCGGCGACGGGGCGGTGGGCTGGGAGTGCCCGCAACTGCTGCGCACGGCGGACGGTACGTGGGTGCTGGTGCTGTCGCTGTGGGACGGAAACCCCAGCACCACCGGCTATCTGACGGGACGTCTGATTCCGGTCGGAGAGGGCGGGTTGTGCTTCGAGGCGCGGGCCGGAGGGCGGCTGGACCACGGCCGGGACTTCTACGCGCCCGCCGTGCTCCAGGAGCCCGACCGGGCGTTGCTGTGGGGCTGGTCCTGGGAGGCCCGGGAGCAGGCCGAGGTCGACCGGGCGGGGTGGGCCGGGGTACTGACCGCGCCGCGCGTGGTGGACGTGCGTGCCGACGGTTCCCTGCGGGTCCTGCCCGCGCCGGAACTCGAACTGCTGCGTGCCGACGTGCCGTTCGTGACGGCCGCGGGCCGGCCTGCCGGGCTGCCCGAGGCGTACGACCTGACGGTGACCGCGTCCGGCCGCACCGGCGTGCGGCTGCTGCGGTCCGCCGCGGGTGCCGAGCTGACGGTCCTGCTGGACCCGGGCGAGGGCACGGTGACGCTCGACCGGGGCGGCTGGCCGCGCGGCGGGTCCGAGGATGCGGGGCCGATCGTGGTGCGGACGCCGGCCGCCGAAGTGCGGATCCTCGTGGACGGCTCGCTGTTCGAGCTGTTCGTGGGCGACCGGGCGATGGTCACCGAGCGGGTCTACCGGCGGCCGGACGACGTGGCCGAGCTGCTCGTGACCGGTGCCGGGGCCACGGTCACCGGCTGGGAGCTGGTCCCACCGACGCACGGCTGATCACCGGACAGGCCAGGCGCCGTACCGTCGCGGGCGGCGTCCGGCCCGTGTCGATGGCGTCGAGGAGCAGGCGGGCGGCGGCGTCGCCCATCGCCCGGTGCGGCAGGGCGACGCTGGTCAGTGGCGGGGTGAGGAACGCGGCCATGTGTTCCTGGTCGTCGTAGCCGACCACCGACAGCTCGCCGGGGACGGTGATGCCGAGCCGGGTCGCGGCGTGCAGGACGCCCGCCGCGACCCGGTCGTTGTAGCAGAAGAGCCCGGTGGGGCGCCGGTCGGCGGGGACGCCGTCCAGGACGCGCGTCGCGCCCTCGTACCCGCCGGAGATCTCACCGCCCGTGCGCACGACCCACTCCTTGGGCACGCTGATCCCCTCGGCGCGCAGTGCGTCGCGGAAGCCGCGCAGGCGGTCGACGGAGGCGAGGTCGTCCTGGCCACCGACCATGGCGACCCGGCGGTGCCCCGCGTCCAGCAGCAAGCGGGCCGCCGTACGGCCGCCCGCGCGCTCGGCGGGGATGACGGCGGGCAGGGAGTCGTCCTCGGGCAGGCAGTTCGCGAGGACGGAGTGGGTGCGGTGCAGGCCCTCGGGGACGCGGACCCGGCGCAGCGACATGGCGGCGTAGATGATGCCGTCCACACGCCGGTCGAGGAGCTCGGCGACGGCCGCGTCCTCCTTGGCCGGGTCGCCGCCCGAGTCGATGGTCAGCACGAGGTGCTCGCTGTCCCAGGCGGTCTCCATGGCGCCGCGCAGCAGCCGCCCCGCGAACGGCGAGGAGGCGATCTCGTCGGTGACCAGGCCGATCACCGCCGTCCGGCGGCGGCGCAGGCCGCGGGCGACCGGGTCGGGCCGGTAGCCGAGCTCGGCGGCGGCACGGCGGATCCGCTCCTGGGTGGCGGGCGAGAGATTGCCCTCGGCGCGGCCGTTGAAGACGAAGGAGACGGCCGTGTGCGACACCCCGGCGAGCCGGGCGACGTCCCGTGACGTCGGACGCCCGGAACCCGTCGCCTGCTTCTCCTCGGTGCCGCCCATCCCGTCGCCCGCCCTCATCCCCCACCCGTCCGGTTGATCAATCCTCACCCTATCCGTGACGCTGGGTGTACGGCACAGTCGAGGGAAGGTCCGACAGTGATCAGCATTCCGCTGCACACGCTCAACGACGGTACGACGATCCCCGCCATCGGCCTGGGCACCTGGCCGATGGACGACGCCCAGGCGGAACGGGCGGTGGCCGACGCCCTGGATCTGGGATACCGCCTCGTCGACACCGCGACGAACTACCGCAACGAGACAGGGGTCGGCCGGGGCGTCGCCGCGAGCGGGGTTGCGCGCGAGGAGGTGGTGGTGACGACGAAGCTCCCGGGCCGGCACCACGGCTACGAGGAGACCCTCGCCTCCTTCGAGGAGTCCCGGCGCCGCCTGGACCTGGCGTACGTCGACCTGTATCTGATCCACTGGCCGCTCCCCCGGGTCGACAAGTACGTCGACTCCTGGCGGGCCATGATCGAGCTCCGCGAGAGCGGCCTGGTCCGGTCGATCGGTGTCTCGAACTTCACGCCCGAGCACATCGAGCGGCTGGAGCGGGAGACGGGCGTCCTGCCGTCCGTGAACCAGATCGAGCTGCACCCGCTGTTCCCGCAGGAGGAGCTGCGTGCCTTCCACGAGGGAAAGGGCATCGTCACCGAGAGCTGGAGCCCGCTGGGGCGCGGCACCGACCTGCTGGACGACCCGGTCGTCCGGGGCATCGCCGAGACCCTCAAGGTGACGCCCGGCCAGGTCGTCCTGCGCTGGCACACCCAGCTGGGCGCCCTGCCCATCCCCAAGTCGGCCGACCGGGAGCGGCAGCGCGCGAACCTCGACATCTTCGGCTTCGAGCTCGACGCCACGCAGATGGCGGCCGTCGCCGACCGCGCACACCGGCGGCTCGGCGGGGACCCCGAGACGCACGAGGAGTTCTGAGCCGACGGAATGTTCCCGAAGGGCGGCTTCGTCAAGGAGCCGCCCGGTACGAGCGAAGTGATCAGGTCGACGGCAGCGGCTGTTCCGCCCAGATCGTCTTGCCGCTGCCGGTCTGCCGGCTGCCCCAGCGCTTGGTGAGCTGCGCGACGAGCAGCAGGCCGCGGCCGCCCTCGTCGTAGGCGTGGGCCCGGCGCAGATGCGGCGAGGTCGAACTGCCGTCGGAGACCTCGCAGATGAGGGTGCGGTCGCGGATCAGCCGGAGCTGGATGGGCGGTGCGCCGTACCGGATGGCGTTGGTGACGAGTTCGCTGACGACGAGTTCGGTGACGAAGGCCGCCTCGTCCATGCCCCACGCGGTCAGCTGGTCCGTGGCAGCCTGCCGGGTCGTCGCCACGTGCTCGGGGTCCGGCGGTACGTCCCAGGTGGCGATGCGGTCGGCGCCCAGGGCCCGGGTGCGGGCGAGCAGCAGGGCCACGTCGTCGCTGGGGTCCTCCGGAAGGACGGCCTTGAGCACGCCGTCGCACAGTGCGTCGAGGGTCTCGGCGGGCGCGGTCAGGGCCCGGCAGAGTTCGGCGGTGGCGTGGTCGATGTCCCGGTCGCGGTCCTCGATGAGACCGTCGGTGTACAGGGCGACCAGGGCACCTTCGGGCAGTTCGACCTCCATGGCCTCGAAGGGCAGTCCCCCGACCCCGAGGGGCGGCCCGGCGTTCATCTCGATGACCTGCGCGGTGCCGTCGGGCAGGACGACGGCGGGCGGCGGATGGCCGGCGGCGGCCAGGCTGAGGCGGCGGGTGACCGGGTCGTAGACGGAGTACAGGCAGGTGGCGCCCAGCTCGGCGACCTCGTCGGAGTCGTCCCCGGCGAGATGGGTGACCAGGTCGTCCAGGTGGGTGAGGAGCTCGTCCGGGGGCAGGTCCACGTCGGCGAGCGTGCGTACGGCCGTGCACAGGCGGCCCATGGTGGCCGACGAGGGGATGCCGTGTCCGACGACGTCGCCGACGACGAGGGCGACCCGGGTGCCGGACAGGGGGATCACGTCGAACCAGTCGCCGCCGATGCCGGCCTGCGATCCGGACGGCCGGTAGCGGTGGGCCACCTCGACGGCCGCCTGTCCGGGCAGTCCCCGGGGCAGCAGGTTGTGCTGGAGGGCCAGCGCGGTGGTGCGTTCGCGGGCGAAGCGGCGGGCGTTGTCGATGCATACGGCGGCCCGGCTCGCGAGTTCCTCGGCGAAGACGGTGTCGTCGGGGCCGTAGTCGTCCGACTGTCTGATGCGCACGGCCACGGCGACGCCCAGCGTGGTGCCGCGGGCCCGCAGCGGCACCGCCATCATCGAGTGGGCGCCGACGCGGTGCCGCCGGCCGGCCGGGCCGCGGGCGTTGCGTTCCGCGATCCACCGCATGAACGCGGGCTCGCCGGCCTGGCTCTGGATCACGCGGCCTTCCAGGATCGCGCGGGCCGGCGGTGAGAACGGCGGGTAGACGTCCACCTCGCCCAGGTGTACAGCCGCCTCCGGGGTGCCCTCGGTGCCGGAGCCGTGGGCGACCCGGCGCAGGGCGATGTCGGTGCCGGTGAGCGCCGGGGGCTCCTCCGCGTCCAGGACCCAGTCGAAGAGGTCCACGCTGGCGAAGTCGGCGAACCGGGGCACGACGATCCCGACCACCTCCTCGGCGGTGCGCACCACGTCGAGGGTCGTACCGATGGCGGCGGCGGCCTCGTTCAGCAGGGCCAGCCGCTCCCGTGCCCAGTACTGGTCGGAGCTGTCGAACGCCGCGAGCGCCGTGCCCACGATGTCACCGGCGGCGTCGCGCACCGGCCACATCTCGATGCTCCAGGCGTGGTCGCGGTTCAGGGCCGGGGCGCCGGTGAAGCTCTCGTAGCGGATCGGTCTGCCCGTCTCGGCGACCTGGCGCAGATGCCAGTGGAAGCCGCGGCTGTGCCGGGCGTCCTCCACGGTCTCCGGGAAGTGCCGGCCGATCAGGGCGTCCTCGGAGACGCCCATGACCTGGCAGGCGACATGGTTGAGCCGCAGGTAGCGCTGCTCGGTGTCGAAGACCGACATCGACATGGACGCCTGTTGGAAGGCCTCCTCGCCCAGGTCCGGTTCCCGCGCTTCCGGCGGCTCACCGGTGATCATGAAGCCGTCGGCGGTGCCGTCCGCGCCGAGCACGGGGTGGGCGCGCACCGTCAGGGGCACCTGTGAGCCGTCGCGGTGGCGCAGGACGACTCGGCCGGTGAGCGCGGCCACGGCCCCGGGGGCCGGTTCCTCGGCGAGCAGGTCCCGAGCGGGCCGCCCCACCACCTCCTCGGCGGTGTGGCCGGTCAGCCGCCGGGCACCTTCGCTCCACCCCTTCACCACACCCTGGGCATCGAGGATCGCCGCGGCGGAGACGCGCTCCATGTCGTCCAGCATGAATCCTCCGCCGGACGGCATCAACCGCGCCGCCCGGCGCCGGAGCCGTGCCTCCTAGGCGCCGCCGGCCACCGCGTGTGGCCGTGCGCTCACTTGCGCAGTGCGGCGAGGGCCCGGTCGGCGTGGGTGTTCATCCGCAGTTCGCTGCGCACGACCTCCAGGACCGTGCGGTCCTGCCCGATGACGAAGGTGACCCTCTTGGTGGGGGCCAGCGAGAACCCGCGCGTCACCCCGAACCGCTCCCGGACCGCGCCGTCCGCGTCGGACAGCAGCGGCATGCCGAGGGTGTGGCGGGTGGCGAACTCCTGCTGCCGTTCGACGGCGTCCCCGCTGATGCCCACGGGCCGGGCACCGACCGCGGCGAACTCGGCGGCGAGATCACGGAAGTGGCAGGCCTCCGCGGTACAGCCGGCGGTGAGGGCGGCCGGGTAGAAGAAGAGCACCACCGGTCCCTCGGCGAGCAACTCGTCGAGGCTGCGCCGGGTGCCGGTCTCGTCCGGCAGAGCGAAGTCCTCGACCTTGTCGCCGACCTTCAGCTGTGCGCTCATGCCTGTCCCTCCGCGTTCCTGGCGACGCCGCGTGCCCACAGCACGAGCGGGATCTGCAGCGGCAGCCGCCCGAAGGCGACGGCCTTCTCCTGCGCGGGGCGGTCGCGCCGGTCGACGGCCATCTTCACGTTCGCCGGGAACACCCCGACGAAGAAGGCCGCGGCGGCGAGGGCGGCGGGCTTGCGGGTGCGCGGCAGTGCCAGCCCGGCAGCGAGCGCGAGCTCGGCGACGCCGCTGGCGTACGTCCATGTCCGGGGCGACCCCGGCAGGGAGCGCGGCACGATGGCGTCGAACTGGCGGGGGACGGCGAAGTGGGCGACCCCTGCCGTGGCCAGCAGGCCGGCGAGCAGCAGGGGTGAGCGTTCGGACCGGGGCACGAATCCTCCTTGGATGGCCTGCCGCCGGATGCTACCGGAGGGTAGGTCTCCGGTCGCCATCCGCCCCGTCCGTTCATCGGCCCTGCTACGCGCGGCGGTTGTGCGTTCCGGGCGTGTATCCGAAGGAGCGCCGGAAGACGTCGATGAAGGCGCTGGCGGAGGACCAGCCGCAGCGGTGGGCGACCGTGGTGACGGGTGTGTCCTCGGCGAGCAGCCGCAGCGCGTGGTAGAGGCGTGACTGGGTGCGCCACTGCGGGAAGGTCATGCCGAACTCGTGGCGGAAGAGCCGGCTGAGGGTGCGTTCGCCGACCCCGGTCGCGGCGCCGAGCGCGGCGAGGGTGCGCGGGTCGGCGGGGTCGCCGTGCACGAGTGCGCAGACGGCGGCCAGGCGCGGATCGGTGGCGGTGGGCAGCCGGAGGGGTTGCTGGGGCGAGGCGCGCAGCTGGTCACGCAGGACGGCGAGCAGGCGTCGGCGCTCCGGGCTGTCGTCGTCGGGGTCGCGGGTGTAGGCGAGGATCAGCTCGCGCAGGAACGGGCCGACCGCGAGGACGGTGGGGGCGTCCAGGCCGAGCGGGTTGTCGTCGGCGGGCAGACCGACGAGGTACAGGTCGAGGTGGCCGTGGGCCCGGTGGGCGTGCGCTGTGCCGGCGGGGACCCAGATGGCGCGGTTGCCCGGCGCGAACCAGGTGCCGGCGTCGGTCGTGACGGCGAGGACGCCGGAGCCCGCGTAGACGATCTGGTGGTCGTCGTGCCGGTGCGCGTCGATGCGTTCCCCGGCGCTGAGGACCTTGGCACGGGTGGGCGCGGTCGGTGTGTGGCGGATGTTCGACACACTTCGGCAGATTATCGGAAGCGGGCCAGGAGCGGGCGCGGAGACGATCGCAGGGTGTCCGAGAAACGCAATCGAGCCATCACGCTGATGTCCCTGGGTCACGCCTGTGTGGACGTGTACCAGGGTGTCGTCGCCGCCCTCGTCCCCTTCTTCGTCGCCGAGCGGGCCTACAGCTATGCCGCCGCCTCGGGCGTCGTGCTCGCCGCCTCCCTGCTGTCGTCGGTGGTGCAGCCGCTGTTCGGGGCGCTCACCGACCGCCGTCCGATGCCCTGGCTGCTGCCGCTGAGCGCGCTGACGGGCGGTGCCGGAGTCGCGCTGAGCGGCGTCACGGATTCCTATGGGCTCACGCTGGCGGTGGTGGCCGTGTCCGGGATCGGCGTCGCCGCGTACCACCCGGAGGCGGCCCGCGCGGCCCGCGCCGCGTCCCGGGGAAGCCATACGGCCATGGGTTGGTTCTCCCTCGGCGGCAACGTCGGCTTCGCCCTGGCACCGCTCCTGGTGGCGGGGGTTGTCGCCACCGGCGGACT
Source organism: Streptomyces chartreusis (assembly GCF_008704715.1). Lineage (NCBI taxonomy): Bacteria > Bacillati > Actinomycetota > Actinomycetes > Kitasatosporales > Streptomycetaceae > Streptomyces > Streptomyces chartreusis. The sequence goes on along the minus strand of NZ_CP023689.1, from coordinate 9,295,744 downwards.
GGACGCCTCTCCCCTGCTGCTCGTCCCGGCGATCGCGGGCGCGGCCCTGTGCGCGGCGGCGGTGCGCTCGACAGGGAGCCGTGCCGCGGTCACGTCCAGGACCGAGGCCTCCGGGACGGACGACTGGCGGTCGTTCCTACGGCTGTCGGGCGCCATCGTGTGCCGCTCGATCGTGTTCGTCGGCCTGAGCGCGTTCGTCTCGCTGTACGTCCGTCAGCGGACCGGCGGCGGGGACGTGGCCGGCACGACCGCGCTGTTCGTGCTCTACGCGGGCGGGGCCGTCGGCACGGTCGCCGGGGGCCGGCTCGCCGAGCGCTACGGGCGCCTCACGGTCGTCCGCCGCGCGTACACGCTGTCCGTCCTCGCGGTCGCCGGGGTCGTCCTCGTGCCGGGCCCGGCGGTGTACCTGTTCGTCGCGCTCACGTCGGCCGGCCTGTACGTGCCGTTCTCACTGCACGTCACGCTGGGCCAGGACTACCTCCCCCGCCGGATCGGCACCGCGAGCGGCGTCACGCTCGGGCTCGCCGTCAGCGTGGGCGGCCTCGCGGCCCCGGCGATCGGCGCCCTGGCCGACACCACATCCCTTCGCACGGCACTGATCCCACTCATCGCCCTGCCTGCCCTGGGCCGACTACTCCTGACCGGCCTGAGGGAGCCAACCCAGCCCGGACCTAACCACCAAGAACCGAGCAAGGTCACCAACAGCTCGACAGCCCCCTAGGGGCGCGGGGAACTGCGCGATCAACCACAGCGGCGCCGCACCCGCCCCACCACGGGTCAGACGGTCCCAGCCGACTACTGCTCACCGTCGTCGTCGATCGCATGCGCCAGAAAGTCGTCGACCATGCGATGGAACAGCGTGGCCAACTGCCGCAACTCCTCCGGCGTCCAGTCGGCCAACGCCAGCTGCATACCGCGGGCCCCCGCGTCCCGAACCCGGACGATGGCCCGGCGCCCGGACTCGGTCAGCTCGATCCGCTGGGCCCGGCGGTCCTGCGGATCCGGAACACGGGTGACGTACCCGGTCTTCTGCAACTGCTGCACCGTACGCGTGACATGCGACGCCTCCACACCCAACCGCGCGGCCAACTCCCCCGGCCGCAACGGCTCCGAGTCGGCGACCTGACGCAGCAGCGCCACGGCCGCCCGGTCCAGCGGCACCCCGGCCAGGGCCATCAGCCGCTCGTGCTGCCTGGCACGCGTACTCAGATAGGTGATCCGGGTGAGCGCACGCTCGATCTCGACCACTTCCGAGGACACGGGGCTGTCGGGGAGTTCGGGGAGCGGTGTGGTGGACATGCATTCCACTTTACCATCTCATTGCGTAACTCAATTAATTTGCGACCGCATCGATCTGCACCGCCTCCCGCCACCTCACCCCCGTGGCGATGGCCTGGCGCCACCGGCGGAGCTCCCTCGGCGGCACCCCCACCGCGAGCGCCCCGGCAACCCGGTCCCCGGTGCGATAGACAGCGACGAACCGGCGCTCGGCCACATCGCCCTCGACCACGGCCACTTCGTCGTGCCCGCGCAGATACCCGTACGCCTGGATCTTCATGTCGTACTGGTCGGACCAGAAATACGGCACCGGCGCGAACGGCTTGCGTGCCTCGGGACGCAGCAGGTTGCGGGCGGCGGCCATGCCCTGCTCGGCGGCGTTGGTGCGGTGCTCGATGCGCATCGAGCGGCCGAACAGCGGGTTGAACCAGCGGGCGACGTCCCCGGCGGCGCAGACATCGCGTGCGGCCCCGCAGTACTCGTCGCAGACGACGCCGTCGCCGACGGTGAGCCCGCTGCCGACGAGCCAGTCGGTGTTGGGCATCGAGCCGACGGCGGTCAACACCTCGTCCGCCTCGACGAGTTCACCGTCGGCCAACCGCACCCCGTGCCCGGTCACCTCGGTCACGGTGACCCCGCAGCGCAGGTCCACGCCCCGTTCCCGATGGGCGTCCGTCAGCATCTCGCCGACCCGCGCGCCGACGGCATGGGCGAGCGGCACGGGGGCGGGTTCGAGGAGCGTCACCTCGCAGCCCAGCCGTCGGGCCACGGCGGCGGCCTCGCCCCCGAGGAACCCGGCGCCGACCACGACGAGTCTCCTGCCCGGAGCCAGTCGCTCCCGCAGCCGCATCGCGTCGTCCAGGGTGCGCAGCACGTGCCCGCCCGCACCGGGCAGCCGGCGCGGACGCACCCCGGTGGCGATGATCAGGCCGTCGTACGGCACCGACGAGCCGTCGCCCAGGTCCACCTCGGTGTCGGCGGGCCGCAGGCCCGTCGCGGGGACGCCGAGCCGCAGGTCGAGGTCGAGTCCGGCAAGGTCGTCGGGGGTACGCAGGTCCAGCCGCCCGGGTTCCCACTCGCCGGCCAGCAGTTGCTTGGACAGGGGCGGGCGGTCGTAGGGGGCGAGCGGTTCGTCGCCGACGAGGGTGAGAGTGCCGTCGTAGCCCTCGCGGCGGAGCGTCTCGGCCGCCGCGAGTCCGGCGGCCGAGGCACCCACGACGACGATCCGCCTCACTGGTCGACCAGCCGGATCGCGGCTGCCGGGCAGATCGCCACGGCTTCGCGGACGCCGTCCAGGTTCTCGTCGGCGGGCCGCTCGTCGAGCAGGACCGCGATGCCGTCGTCGTCCTGGTCGAACACGTCCATCGCGGCGAGCACGCACTGCCCGGACGCGACGCACTTGTCGGCCTCCAGCTCCACCTTCATGATTCGGTTTCCTCTCCTCGGACGTGGGTGTGGTTCGTGGTGCGCGGGTGAGGAACGGTCACCAGGAGACGGGCAGTTCGTGGACGCCGTAGATGAACGCGTCGGTCTTGAAGCGGACGTCCCGGAGGTCGCCGGCGAGCTTCAGCGTCGGGATGCGCTTGTAGAGGGTGCCGTAGACGACCTGGAGTTCCATGCGGGCCAGCGGCTGGCCCAGGCACTGGTGGACGCCGAAGCCGAAGGCGACATGGCGGCGGGCGTCGCGGGTGATGTCGAGGCGGTCGGGGTCGGCGAAGGCCTCGGGGTCACGGTTGCCGATCTCGTTGACCATGATGACGCCCTCGCCGGCCTTGATCAGCCGGCCGGCGATCTCGATGTCCTCGGTCACCGCCCGGCGTCGGCCGAGGTGGGTGATGTGCAGGTAGCGCAGGAGTTCCTCGACCGCGGAGGCGACGAGTCTCGGATCGTCGGACTCGCGCAGGAGGGCCAGCTGGTCGGGGTGTTGGAGTAGGGCCAGGGTGCCGAGGGCGATCATGTTCGCGGTGGTCTCGTGGCCGGCGATCAGCAGGAGCAGGGCCATCTCGGTCGCCTGCTGGTGGGTGAGTTCACCGGCGGTGACGCGGCCCGCGATGCTCGACAGCAGATCGCCCCTCGGCTCGGCGATCCGCTTGCCCACGACTCCGGCGAGGTAGCCGGCGACCTCACGGCTCGCCGCTCCGCGCTCCTCGGGTGTGGCGGTCGTACGGACCATGGTCCTGGTGTGTTCCTGGAAGAAGTCGTGCTCCTCGTAGGGCACGCCCAGCAGTTCGCAGATGACCAGTGAAGGGATCGGCAGGGCGAACGCGTCCACGAGGTCCACCGGGGCGGGGCCGGCCAGCAAGTCGTCGATCAGGCCGTCCACGATGCGCTGCACGGCGGGGCGCAGCGCCTCGACCTTCTTGACGGCGAACGGCGCGGTGACCATCCGGCGCAGCCGGGCGTGCTCGGGGTCGTCCATCATGATGAAGCTGAGCTTGCCCTCGCCGGCCTCGGGACTGGCCTTGGTCGGGTAGCCCGGCCGGTCGGTGTCGGCGCTGACGCGCGGGTCGCCCAGCAGGGCGCGCTGCTCGGCGTACCGGGTCACGAGCCATGACTCGCTGCCGTCCCACAGCCGCACCTTGGCGAGCGGGCCCTCCCGCTGAAGGTCCTTCAGCGAGGGCGGCGGGTCGAAGGGGCAGCGGGACTGCCTGGGCATGGGGAACTCGGGAACGGCGTCCGGTGCCTCGGACGTGCGACCGGTGAGGGTGTCGGCCATGGTTCACCTCTGCTGTGGGGGGGCATCGATGAGCACATGCAAACAGAGGGGTCTGACGCCTTCCGGTCAGTTTCCTGACAGCGGGCTGACGTGGCCCGGATCACACGATCGCCGCCCGCTCTCAGGCAGCGGCGTCGGATCCGCCCAGCCAGTAGCCGAAGCCGCGGCGGGTGTGGATCAGTGCCGGGGCGTCCCGGTCCACCTTGCGGCGCAGCCGCGAGACGAGTTGCTCGATGGCGTTGTCGCCGCGGTGGTCGCCCCAGACGTGGCGGCCGATCTGCTCCTTGGACAGCACACGTTGCGCGTTGACCAGGAGCTGGCGCAGCAGCCGGTACTCCGCGGGCGTCAGGTCGAGCGCCCTTGTCCCCCGTCGCGCCCGGCACACGGTGTCGTCCAGGACGAGGTCGCCGTAGTGCAGTGGATTGCCCCTGGGCCGGCCCGGGCGGGCGTCGCGCAGCAGGACCTGGATCCGGGCGAGGACCTCGGCGATCCGGAAGGGCTTGGTGACGTAGTCCCGTCTCCCCGGGCCGAGTTCGGGCACGAGACGGCCCAGGGACTCGCACTCGGTGAGCAGCAGCACGGGCGGGCGGTACGGCAGTTCGGGCCGGCGCTCCCGGTCGAAGTCCCCCTGGTCCGGTACGTCGGTGTCGAAGACGACCAGGTCGAAGCGCCGCTCGACGACACGTGCGACGGCCTCGGCGCCGGTGCCGGTGAGGCTGATCCGGTAGCCGGCCAACTCCAGCGTGGTCGTGAGGAGCTCGGCGATGTCGGGGTCGCCGGCGACGACCAGGACGTGCTGGCCGGCGCCGCGCGCCAGGCGCTCCGCCGGCGGTGCCGCGACGGGGCGTCGATCGTCCGCGGGCCGGTGGTGGCCGGTCGCGCGGTTCCCCGCATCCCTTGGGGGCGCCGCCCAACCGGTGTTCATAACCTGCCCCGTCCGCCGAAGGTCGATTTCACGGTCGTGCTCCCGGCGTCACGGGCGCCAGCCACATGCCGACGACGGCGTCGGTGAGGCCCGTCGCCGCGTCGTCCCAGGTGGCCCGGGGCGTGGGGGTGTGCTCGGCGAGGGCGCGTTCGCGCTCGGCGGCCACGTGGACGATCAGATGGCGGACCATCTCGCCGCGTTCGGCGCGGACCTCGGCCGGGAGGTCGGGCAGGCACCGGTTGAGGCCGTCGATGATCGTCTGGAGGGACGGGGAGGTGAGGGCCTCCTCGACCATGATCCGGTGCAGCGCGGGGTCGGCGACGACCTGGGCGCAGAACCGCGCGTACCAGGTGGGGCTGCCGAGCGCGGCGAGGTGTTCGAGGGAGGGCCGGACCAGGCAGTCCACCCAGCCGCGCACCTCGTCCGGGTCGGTCAGGTCGGCGACCAGCCGGGCGCGGATCTCCTCGATGCGCGTCGAGTGCCGGCGGACGATGGCGCGGACGAGGTCGGTCTTGGTGCCGAAGTGGTAGCCGACCGCGGTGTTGTTGCCCTGCCCGGCGGCCTCGCTGACCTGGCGGTTGGACACGGCGTACACCCCGTGCTCGGCGAAGAGCCGCTCGGCCGCGGTCAGGAGCAGCTCCCTGGTCGCGCCCGCCTGTTCCTCCCGCAGTGTCCTGCCTGCCATGATCACCACCGCACCGGGACTGCGCACCGCACCTCGGCGGCCAGTCCCTCGAGCCGCCGCGGTTTCACCTCCGTACAATCTAAGTCAATTGATTGAACAGGACGTGAGCCGGGGCGTGAGCATGGTGGAGCGGGCTACACCTGCGGCCCGGGTGCCCGCGCCCCCGCGCGCCGGGCAAGGGGCGCCGGGCGTGAAGAACATGCGGGCGACGATGCGGAAGGCCGGGCGCGCGACGGTCCATCTCCTGGTCGCGGCCGCGATGGCCTTCGGGATGTACCTCTTCATCACCGTGCTGCTGATCACCGCCGTCGGCACCCTCGCGGTGATCGGCTGCTGGCTGCTGCCGGAGACGGTGATCCTGCTGCGGCGTATCGCCGGGGCCAAGCGAGGCCTGACCGCCGCCCGGACCGGGCGGGAGATCCCCGAGGCCTACCGCACCATCGACGGGCCGCTGACCGAGCGGCTGCGCACCGCGGTCCGCGATCCCGGCACCCGAACCGACCTGCGCTGGATGGCCGCCTACTACGTCTACGGCGCACTGGTCGTGCTCGCGCTGCCGCTGTGGCCCCTCGGGCTCGTCGTGGACGGCGTGGGCTGCGGGCTGCTGCGCCGGCGGGCCGTCGTCCTGCCGTTGATCGTGCGCCTGGCGGACGTGGAGGCGAACTGGTCGACCGCGTTGCTGCGACCGTCGCCGCAGGCGCTGCTGGCGGCCCGGGTCGAGCGGCTGACCGCGACCCGGGCCGACGCGGTCGCCGCGCACGGCGCCGAGCTGCGCCGGATCGAGCGGGACCTGCACGACGGGGCGCAGGCGCGGCTGGTGTCGCTGTCGATGCGGATCGGGCTGGCCAAGCGCGTCTACGACCGTGATCCGGACGCCGCCCGCAAGCTGCTGGACGACGCCCAGGAGCAGGCCGAGGAGGCGCTGGCCGAGCTGCGGCACGTGGTGCGCGGCATCCATCCGCCGATCCTGACCGACCGCGGGCTGACCGGTGCGGTGCGGGCGCTGGCCGCCGGCAGCGATCTGCGGGTCACCGTCGACGTGGACGGCTTGGCGGACGACGGTCCTCGGGCGCCCGCGGCGGTCGAGGCGGCCGGCTACTTCGTGGTGGCCGAGTCCCTCACCAACGCGGCAAGGCACAGCGGCTCCCCCACCGCCACGGTCCGGCTCGCACGGACCAGGAGGGGGCTGCGGGTCTCCGTCACCGACGAGGGCCGCGGCGGGGTGGACGAACTGAGCGCGGCCGGCGCACCCGGGCGCGGCGCCACGGACGGGGGCGGCTCGGGTCTGCTCGGAGTGCGGCGGCGGGTCGCGGCGCTCGACGGGACCGTACGGGTGTCGAGTCCGGTCGGAGGGCCCACGGTGATCGAGGTGGAGCTGCCGTGCGTGTGGTGAGCGCCGGGCCGCGGGCCGTCCTGCTCGGGGATGACGTGGGCGGCGGAACGTACTGCGTTCCGAGTAGGGGTGATTGTCGGCAGACGGACGACGACGTGCCGGGCCGATACGGCGAGGCTGGGGGCCGACCCTTGATCCGGAGCGGGAAGAAGCACCACCCATGACCATCCGTGTACTGCTCGCCGACGACCAGGCCCTGCTGCGGGCCACCTTCCGGATCCTGATCGACTCCTGCGCGGACATGGAGGTGGTCGGCGAGGCCACCGACGGCACCGAGGCCCTGGAGCTCGCCCGGCTCCACCGCCCCGACCTGGTCCTGATGGACATCCGCATGCCCGGCACCGACGGGCTCGCGGCCACCTCCGCGATCTGCGCCGACCCGGACCTCACGGCGGTGCGGGTGCTGATCCTGACCACGTTCGAGATCGACGAGTACGTCGCGCAGGCGCTGCGGGCCGGGGCGAGCGGCTTCCTCGGCAAGGACGTCACGGCGGACGTACTGCTCGCCGGCATCCGCACGGTGGCCGCCGGCGAGTCCCTGCTGTCGGCCACCGCGACCCGCACCCTGATCACCCGGTTCCTGTCCTCGCCCGCCGAGAGCGCCCAGTCGGCCGCTCCTGAGCACCTGTCCGCCCTCACCGCCCGCGAGCGGGAGGTCATGGCCTGGGTGGCCGAGGGGCACTCCAACGAGGAGATCGCCGGGAAGCTGTACGTCAGCCCGCTGACCGTACGCACCCATGTGCACCGCGCCATGACGAAGCTGGGTGCCCGCGACCGTGCCCAACTCGTCGTCATGGCCTATCAGTCGGGCCTGGTGCGGGCCGTTCCGCCGAACGGGGGCGAGTGACGCCCCGACGGCCGTTCAGGGGAAATCGGCGGCCGGTGCGCGTGGCGGCGGGCGGGCGTGTCGAGAACTGACCCGTGAGCCTGCCGCTGATCCCTCCCATGCTCGCCACTTCCGGCAAACTCCCGCCCACCTCCCAGGACGCGCGCTGGGCCTACGAGACCAAGCAGGACGGCCAGCGCGCGGTGGTCTATCTGGCGGGTGACGGCACCCTGCTGCTGCGCGCCCGCTCCGGCGAGGACATCACCGCGGCCTACCCCGAGCTGCGGGCGCTGGGCGACAGCCTCGGGACCACGCCCGCCGTGCTGGACGGGGAGATCCTGGCCCTGGACGAACAGGGGCGCGCCGACTTCCAGTTGCTCCAGTCCCGGATGGGGCTGGCGCACTCGCCCGCGCGGGCCGCCCGGATGGCCGCGCAGACGCCCGCGCATCTGGTGCTGTTCGACGTGATGCACCTGGCGGGCAGCTCCCTGCTGAAGGTCCCCTACTCGCGGCGGCGCGGGCGGCTGGAGGACCTCGACCTCAACGGGCCGTACTGGTCGACGCCGGGTGCCGTCGTGGGACACGGGGCGGAGGCCCTGGCGGCGACCCGGGAGCACGGCCTGGAGGGGCTGGTGTGCAAACGGCTGGACTCGCTGTACGAGCCCGGGGTGCGTTCCCGCGCCTGGGTCAAGATCCGCAACATGCACAGCGAGGACGTCGTCGTGGGCGGCTGGCTGCCCGGCAAGGGCCGGCTCACCGGTCTGCCGGGCGCGCTGCTGGTGGGGCAGTTCGCGGCCGACCGCCGGCTGCGGTACGTCGGCGGCGTCGGCACGGGCTGGAGCGAGGCCGAGCGGACGGAGCTGGCCGGACTGCTGGGGGCCGTCGCGGCGGACGGGTGCCCCTTCGATCCGGTGCCCCGGGTGGCGGGCGCACACTGGGTGCTGCCGCGGCTGGTCGGCGAGGTGCGCTACAGCGTCCGTACCCGGTCCGGCATGCTGCGCCAGCCGTCCTGGCTGCGGCTGCGGCCGGACCTGACGCCGGAGAAGTCGGCGGCCTGGCTGCCCGAGGACGGCGTCTGACGGGGCTTCACGGTCCGCCAAGGCGCCTTTCCCGGGAGCCAAGTGTTGCGCTGATCGTTACCAGCGGTACGCCCGTGCCTCTTGGCACGGATGTGAAACGCCGGGATGCTGAACTCCCCATCCCCCCATAGCCGTTGGGCTGCGCCGTTCCAGGAGGAGGACGCAGTGGCGTCACAGTCGTTCCGCACGCACAGCAAGAGGTGGCTCACCGGGCTCGCCGGTGCTGCCGCACTCGTCATCGCTTTCCCCAGCGCCGCCTTCGCCGCACCGCCCGGGGCCCTGCCGGGCAACGCCGAGGCGGCCGAGCGGACGTTCCAGCCGGCCTTCGACTATGACACCGACGGGTGCTACTCCACCCCGGCCATCGGCCCGGACGGCACCGTCAACGGTGGCCTGAACCCGACCGGCGCGCTCAACGGCCAGTGCCGTGACGCCTCGGACCTCGACAACACCAACAGCTACTCGCGCTACAAGTGCAACAACGGCTGGTGCGCGTACATCTACGGCCTGTACTTCGAGAAGGACCAGGCGCTCGCGGGCAGCAGCATCGGCGGGCACCGGCACGACTGGGAGCACGTCGTGGTGTGGGTTCAGAACAACGCGGTGCAGTACGTCTCGACGTCCAACCACGGCTCGTTCACGGTGCACGCCGCCTCCTCGGTGCGCTTCGACGGCACGCACGCCAAGATCGTGTACCACAAGGACGGCATCAGCACGCACTGCTTCCGGCTGGCGAACTCCAACGACGAGCCGCCGGAGAACCACAAGGGCACCTGGCAGTACCCGCCGCTGGTCGGCTGGAACGGCTACCCGGCGGGCGTGCGCGACAAGCTCGTCGCGTACAACTTCGGCAGCGCCAACTTCGGCCTGAAGGACGGCAGCTTCGCCTCCCACCTGGCGTCGGCGAAGCCGTCCGGCATCGCCTTCGACCCGAACGCCTGATCCGTCCGGCGCTCCGCGGTCACCGCGCCCCCGGGCCGACGTCCCCCTCCACGAGGGCGTCGCCCAGGGGCGTTCGTGCGTACAGGACGTAGTGGCCCTGGCGCCGGGACTCCAGCAGCCCGGCCTCCCGCAGCGTGGACAGGTGGGCCGACACGGTCGACGGGGCCAGTTCGTGACGGCGGGCCAGCTCCGTGGTCGAGCAGGGCGCGGTGAGACCCGCGAGGACGGCCGCGCGCTGGTGGCCGAGCAGCCGGGCGAGTGCCCGCGGCGGACGCGGCGGCAGGGCGTCGTGCAGGCGGCCCATGCCACGGGCGGGATAGATGACCGTCGGCTGCCAGGGCCGGGCGAAGCCGCTGACCACGTCCGGCCACACGAACACGCTCGGCATGAGCAGCACTCCCCTGCCGTCCGGGCGCTGGGCGTCGGCCAGTTCGTCGTAGCGGCTCAGGGTGAGGGTGTGGCCGGTCCATTCGACGGCCGGGTGCAGACCGGTGAGCAGCGCGTCGAGGCCGCCGTCGGCCGCCCGGCGCGAGCGGTGCGCGATGTCCGCCTCCAGTACGGCACGGTGCCGGGCCCAGTCCGGGGCGAGCAGCGCGTGCCAGGCCCGTTCGGTGAGATCGGCCAGGCGCCGCACGGTCGCGGCGGGGTCGTCGAGCGCGGCACGCCCCTGCGGTGACTCGGCGAGTCCGGGCACGCAGGCCAGAGAGCGGGCCATCTCCGCGTGCGCCAGCGCCGGGTCGGTGGCGCGCATCCGGGCCAGTTCGTCGTCGAAGGACGGGTACGGCTCCGGCGGAGGCGCGCCCAGGAAGTCGGGGGTGTAGCCGCCGACGGGTGGGACGAACAGCCACAGGGGTGCGAGGTCCAGGCCGGCGAGCGTACGGCGCATCCGGCGCAGCCAGCCGCGGTGGTAGCCGTGCCGGGTGGGCCGGCGCAGCATCCGCAGCGCCTCGTGGGTCTGGCAGAGCGGCGAGATCGCGAACCGGCAGCGCGTCAGGTCGTCGGTGCCGAGGTGCAGGGCGAGCGGCATGCGGCCCCCGTCGTGAGCGGCGATTCGTCCTGGACCGAAAGAGTAGAGCGCGCCGGCCCCGGCCTCGCACTCTTGCCCCTCTACTCCCCCGTGGGAAAGGCGGCGGTTCGATGGGCGGTACAGGTCCGGCTCCGTGGCGGCGCGCCGCCGTCGTCGCGGCGCTGATGCTGGCGGCGTTCACCTTCAACACCACCGAGAATCTGCCGGTCGGGCTGCTCGCGCTGATGGCGGACGATCTGCGGGTGTCGCTCGCCGCCGTGGGCGCCCTGGTCACCGGGTACGGCCTGACCGTGGCCCTCGCCTCACTGCCGCTCGCCCAGGTCACCCGGTCGGTGCCGCGCCGGTATCTGCTCGCGGGGATCCTCGGGCTGCTCGCCGTGGCGAGCTGGGCGTCGGCTCTGGGCGGCGTGTCGTACGGGGTGCTGCTGGCGGCCCGGGTGGTGACGGCCCTTGCGCAGGCGGTGTTCTGGTCGGTGATGGGGCCGGTCGCGGTCGGCCTGTTCCCGCCCGAGCGCCGGGGGCGGGTGATCGGGATGCTGTCCGTCGGCGGTTCCCTGGCCACGGTGGCCGGCGTGCCCGCGGGGACGTGGCTGGGCGGGCACACCGGCTGGCGCACGCCGTTCGTACTGCTCGGGGTGCTCGCGCTCGTCTCGCTGGTGACGATCGCCGCGCTGCTGCCGACGTCCCGCCCGCAGGACGGTCACGCCGCGTACGGCGCCGCCCCCGACCGGCGCGGGTTCCGCGTCGTCCTTGCGGTGACGGCCCTGTCGGTGACCGGTGCCTTCGCCGGGTTCACTTATGTCGTCGCGTTCCTCGACGAGGTGAGCGGGTTCGGGGCGAGCGCGGTGAGTGCGGTGCTGTTCGCGTTCGGCGGGGCGGCGCTGGCGGGCGTCGCGGTGGCCGGGCCGCTCCTGGACCGCTTCCCGCGGGCGACGCTGACCGTGCCGGTGGCGGCGCAGACGGTGGCGCTGCTCGGGCTGTGGGCGACGGGCCACGTCCCGGTGGCGGGCGTGCTGCTGATCATGGTGCTGGGCGCGTCGGTCTCGACGGTCTTCATGGCGACGCAGACCCAGGTGCTGAGGGTCGCGCCGGGCCGCACCGAGACCGCCCTCGCGGCGAACTCGGCCGCCTACAACGTGGGCATCGCCGCCGGCGCCCTGCTCGGGGGCGCGCTGCTGCCGGTGGTCGGGGTGCGCGGCACGTTCCTGGCGGGAGGGTTGTGCACGGCGGCGGCGCTGATGGTACAGACCCGGCCCGCCCGGGCGCGGCGCGGTGCGGGAATAGGGCGGTGGCGTACGAGCGCGGACTTGTGAAGGTCTATCGTGGCGGCATGTCCGTCCCTGAACTGATCCGTATCGTCTCCCGCGACTCGCCGATGGCGCTCGCCCAAGTGGAGCGTGTCCGCGCCGAGTTGGCGGTCCTGCACCCCGGTGTCCGCACCGAGGTCGTGCCGGTGAAGACGACCGGTGACAAGTGGATGGGCGACCTGTCCCAGGTCGAGGGCAAGGGCGCCTTCACCAAGGAGGTGGACGCCGCCCTGCTGGTGGGCGAGGCCGATCTCGCCGTGCACTGCGTCAAGGACATCCCGGCCGACCGGCCGCTGCCCGCGGGAACGACGTTCGCCGCGTTCCTGAAGCGCGACGACGTCCGTGACGCGCTGATCCACCCCGGGGGGCTCACGCTGGACGAGCTGCCCGCCGGGACCCGGATCGGCACCTCCTCGGTGCGCCGCGTCGCGCAGCTGGCCGCCACTCACCCGCACCTGGAGTGCGTGCCGTTCCGCGGCAACGCCAACCGGCGGCTGGAGAAGCTCGCGGCCGGCGAGGCGGACGCGCTGCTGCTCGCGGTGGCCGGCCTGGAGCGCATCGGCCGCACGGACGTGATCAGCGAGATCCTCTCCCCCGAGGTGATGATGCCGCCGATCGGCGCGGGCATCCTCGCGCTCCAGTGCCGGGAGGGCGACGCCGAGCTGATCGACCTCGTCAGCGGTCTCGGCGACCCGGACACCTACCGGGAGGCCACCGCCGAGCGCATGTTCCTCCATGTGCTCCAGGGCCACTGCAACAGCCCGATCGCCGGGTACGCGCGCGTGGACCGCGGTGGCGAACTGTCACTGCGGGCCTGTGTGTTCACCCCGGACGGCAAGACGCGGCTGAACGCCCACGAATGGGCCGGCCGGCTGGATCCCGCGACGCTGGGCACGTCGGTCGCGGTGGCGCTGCTGCGTGAGGGCGCCCGCGAGATCATCGACGGCATCCCGCACTGAACCACGGGGCCGGGAGGGCTCGCCCGCGTCAGGCGGTGCCCTCCTCGGCCTGGTCCCGCAGGAAGTTGCTGACCTGGAGCGCGAGGCCGTCGCGCAGGGCGGCGGCGTGGGCGCCGGCGCAGCCCTCCTGGAGGCCGACGCCGCCGGTCCACAGCCGGCGTTCCGCCCACTCCTCCTCGACCCGCAGCTGGATCTGCACGTCGACCTGGCTCAGGCTCGCCTCGGGGCCGGCCGCGTAGAGCACGGCGGTGGCGCGGCGCAGGGGGTAGACGTCGAAGCCCTCGATGAACTGCGAGTTGCGCCAGTCGATGAACGCGGCCTCGCCGTCGCTGCCGATCCGCACGTCGATCTGGCCGTCCTCGAGGTGGATGCCGAGGTGCCGCTCGCCGCGGTTCTCGACGGTGACCCTGAGCCTGAAGTACGTCAGCCCCTCGGCGGCGTCGTCGCGTCCTCGCGGCGGCTCGGCGGCCTCCAGACGGTGGACGCGGACACGCAGACCGGCATGCTCGTCGTACTCGTGCCAGTCCCCGACCACGTTCGGCTCGTACACAATCCACCTCTCGACCCAGAGAGCTGCTTCCTATCTTTGCGCTCAGTGCACTGTCAAATGAGCAGAATGCGCTGTGGCCAGCCCATTCGCCCCCTTGATCACCGATCAAGCCGTGGGCAGGAAGAATCCCTCTCCGGGCCGTGCCCGGGCGGTCTCCCACGTGCCGCACATCACGTTCCGCACACCTCGTTTCCCGCCGGCATCAGCGGGCCAGCCGGCCCAGCAGCGAGGAGGCCGCCGTGATGCCGAGCGCGGCGGCCACGACCAGGACGGCGAAGTCGAGCGCGAGGTGGGCGGGGCTGCCGATGAGCAGGCCGCGCAGGGCGTCGACCTGGTAGCTGAGCGGGTTGGCCTTGCTGACGGCCTGGAGCCAGCCCGGCATCACCGACAGCGGGTAGAGGGCGTTGGAGCCGAAGAACAGCGGCATCGTGATGGCCTGCCCGAAGCCCATCAGCCGGTCGCGGCTGAGGACGATGCCGGCGATGGTCATCGACAGACAGGCGAAGAAGGCGGAGCCGAGGACGACGACCACGGCGACGCCGAGCAGCTTCAGCGGGTTCCAGGTCAGCGCGACGCCGAGCAGCGCGGCGATGACGATCACGACGACAGCCTGGATCAGCGCCTTCACCCCGGCGGCGAACGCCTTGCCGGTGATCAGGGCCGAGCGCGGGGTCGGGGTGACCAGCAGCTTGTTGAGGACGCCGGCGTCCCGCTCCCAGATGATCTGGATGCCGTAGAAGATGGCGATGAACATCGCGGACTGGGCGATGATGCCGGGCGCCAGGTAGTCGACGTAGGGGATGCCGCCGGTGGGGATCGCCTTGATGCGGGTGAAGGTCTGGCCGAAGATCAGCAGCCAGAGGGCGGGCTGGACCGCACGGGTGTAGAGCTCGGTGCGGTCGTGGCGCAGCTTCTGGAGTTCGACGGCGCACATGGCGACGACCCGGGCGGGCAGCACCCGCCAGCCGGCGCGGGGCGCGGGTGGCCGCAGCAGCAGGTCGATGCCGTCGGGGCGGGCCCGGTCAGCCGACACGGCGGGCGGTGCGGCGGGTGCTTCGGACATCGCGGAAGTCTCCTGAACTCTCGTCGAGCCCGCTGCCGGCGATGTCGCGGAAGACGTCCTCCAGCGTGGGCAGCGATGCGGTGCCGTCCGCCCCTTCGGCCCGCCTGCGCGCGCCGAGCCCCTCCCTGAGCTCGGCGGGAGTGCCGAGGGCGCGGATACGGCCGTGGTGCATGAGGCCGACCCGGTCGCAGTACTGGTCGGCCTCGTCCATGTAGTGGGTGGTGACCAGGACCGTCATGCCGGTGGCGGCGCGGACGGCGCCGATGTGCTCCCACACGCCGGTGCGGGCGATCGGGTCGAGGCCGATGGTGGGTTCGTCGAGGATCAGCAGGCGGGGCGCGCTGACCAGGGCCTGGGCGAGTTCGAGCCGGCGGACCATACCGCCGGAGTAGGTGCCGGCGAGCCGGTCGGCGGCGTCGGTGAGGCCGACGGCGGCGAGGGCCTGGCCGACCCGTGCGGCGCGCTCGCGGCGGGGCACGTCGAAGACCCGGGCGAACAGGGCGACGTTCTCGCGGCCGGTCAGGCCGGCGTCCGCGGACAGCTGCTGCGGGACGTAGCCGAGCAGCCGGCGTACGGCCATACGGTCGTCCGCGGCGTCGTGCCCGAAGACCCGGACCATGCCGGCGGGCACCGGCAGGAGGGTGGTCATGCAGCGGATCGCCGTGGTCTTCCCGGCGCCGTTGGGGCCGAGCAGCCCGAAGACCTCGCCCTCGCGCACGGTCAGGTCGAGTCCGTCGACGGCGTTGGTGTCGCCGAAGGCATGGGCGAGCCCGGTGCAGACCACGGCCTCGGCGGGGTGTCGTGTCATGGTCGCTCCGCCTCCTCACGCAGGTTGCCGGCCAGTCTGCGCAGCGCCGGGATCGCCGCGAGCAGCGTCTCGCGGTCCGCCTCGTCGAGCCGGGACACCTGGCGCCGTACGAGGTCCGAGCGGCGTCTGCGCCATTCGCCGAGCCGGGCCTCGGCCGCCGGGGTGGGCAACAGCCGGGCTGCGCGCCGGTCGGCCGGGTCGGTCTCGCGGACCAGGTAGCCCTGCCGGGCCAGCTGGTTGACCAGCGTCGACACCGAATTGCCCGCCAGGTACAGCTCCTTGGCCGCCTCCGAGATCCCGATGCCGGGCCGCTCCACGACCAGCCGGAGCAGCTCCACCTCGGCGGTGCGCAGCGGCGGGGCGGGCATCTCCCGGCGCAGTCTGCGGCGGACCAGTCGCTGGACGCCGACGAGAGCGTCCGCGAGGTCCTCGGGGAAGGTCTCCTGTTCCACGTCTTCGACGTTACCTCTGTAACAGAGGTAATGAACCAAGGGAGGGTCAAGGAGGCGCGGACATACAGTCACTCTGTCGTAACACGTAGTGGTATTCACGAAATGTGTTTCAGGTTCCGGTTGGACGGGAATACAGTCATACGTGCTTCGGACAGGAGGCACTTCCGTGGGAGCCGGCCGACAGGCCCCTGGGTGTCCTCCACGAGGTCCGAGCGCGCGCCTCCCATGGCTGTCCAGCCAGCACCTGCTGAGGGAGGTGCGCACGGATGTGTGCCGCCACCAGAACGAAGCAGCACCCGCACGACGACGCCCCCGACACCGCGGAGGCGTTCGCACGGCTCGTGGGACTCCCCGAAGGGCCGGAGCGCAAGGTTCTCAAGGACGAACTGATCCAGGCCTGGTTGCCCATGGCCGAGCGGATCGCCGTCCGGTTCAAGGGCCGGGGCGAGTCCCTGGAGGATCTGTACCAGGTGGCCGCCCTGGGCCTGGTGAAGGCCGTCGACCACTACGACCCGGCCCGCGGTCACGCCTTCGAGGCGTACGCGGTGCCCACCATCACCGGTGAGATCAAGCGGCACTTCCGCGACCACATGTGGACGCTGCACGTGCCGCGCCGGGTCCAGGACCTGCGGAACCGAGTGCGCAGCTCCTCCAAGGAGCTGTCGCAGCAGACCTCGGGGCGGGCTCCCACGATTCCCGAGATAGCGGAGCACGCCCAGCTGAGCGAGGACGAGGTCCGCACCGGGATGGAAGCCCTGGACTGCTTCTCCGCGCTCTCGCTGGAGGCGGAGATGCCCGGGACGGACGGCTATGCGCTGGGGGACGCGATCGGCGGTCCCGATCCCGCGTACGAGATCGTCGTCGACCGTGTCTCCGTCAAGCCGTGTCTGCAACGGCTCCCGGAGCGCGAGCGGACGATCCTCTATCTCCGGTTCTTCCGCGGAATGACGCAGAGCCGCATCGCCTGCCAGCTCGGAATCTCACAGATGCATGTGTCCCGGCTGCTCAGCGGCTGCTTCGCCCATCTGCGTGAGGAGCTGCTGGCCGAAGTGCGGTGAGTCCTTAGTCCTGCCCCGCCTCCGGGATCTGCGTCGGGCCGTGACGCTCCAACGCTTCTTCGAGCTCGAAGCGGATCTCGGGCGGCATCTCGCCCTCCCTGCCCCAGACGAGAATCAGTTCCGCGACCCGGCGGAGCTTGATGTTCGTGTGCTGGGAGACCTCCTTCAGCACCGCCCATCCCTCGTCCGGTGCCACCCGGCCCAGCGCGACGACCATGCCGATCGCCTGGTCCACGACGGCGTGCGAGACCACCGCTTCCTTGAGCTGGTCGACTTCCTCTTCCAGCTCAAGGATCCGGTCGGTCTCGTCGGCGGGCTCGCTCGGTACCGGTGCCACGCATCCATCGTCGTCTCTTCGCCCATCGGGTGCCAGTGAATGCGTGGACGGACATCGGCCGTTTCAGCACTCCGCCGGGGGTACTCGACAGGCCCGGCAGCGGTTCCGGCCCGACACTGGGAGCACACCGGTGGCCGCCGGTGGGGCGAGACCAGGACGCGACTGACATGAACAATACGAAGACCCCCGGGAGCACGGCCGATGTCGTGTCCACACACTCCGTGTTCGGCGCACCCTGCTGGGTGAGCCTGACCAGCCGTGACCTGGAGGCCACCCAGGTGTTCTACACGGCCGTGCTCGGGTGGCGCTGGCGGCCGGCCAAGCTGGGCGACCGGTTCCGGGTCGCACTGGTGCAGAACGTGCCGGTGGCCGGGATCGCCGCGGTCGCCTCGATGTGGCAGATGGCCGTGGCCTGGACCCCTTACTTCGCCGTGCCGAGCGCGGACGAGGCGGTCGCCCGGGTCCAGGAACGCGGCGGTACCGCGGCCGTGGGGCCGCTCTCCCTGCCGCCCGGACGGGCCGCGCTGCTCGCGGACCGCGACGGGGCGACGTTCGGCATCTGGGAGGGCGAGCTCATCTCCAACTGGGAGACGTGGCGGCGGGCCGCGCCGACGTTCATCCGTCTGCACACGCGTGACGCGTTCGACGCCGCCCTGTTCTACGGCGAGGTTCTCGACTGGGCCACCGAGGGTCCGGGGTATTGCGAGGTGCACTACGAGGGCGGCGAGGTCGTGCTGCGCAGCGGGGGTGACGCGGTGGCGCGCATCGAGTCGGGGGCGGTCGGGTCGGCGCCGGATCCGACGATCCGTCCGCACTGGCAGGTCCACTTCGCGGTCGAGGATGTCGCGGAGTGCGCGCGGGACGCGGAGCTGAACGGGGGCAGCGTGCTATCGAAGGGCAGCGACGAGGCGGTGCTGCGGGATCCGGACGGGGCGCAGTTCACGGTGACCTCGCGCCGCGAGAGGTGACGGTCAGGCGCGTCGGCGCGAGGGCCGGGACAGGAGGACCAGGCTCCGGCGCTCGATCAGCACCGCCGTGCCTGCCTTGTGCTCCACCTCGTCCGGGGGGCTCTGCTGCTCCGAGGTGTCGATCAGTGTCGTCCAGCGTTCGCCGTACGTCTCGTCCGGGAGCTGGAACTCCATCGGCTCCCAGTAGCTGTTGAGCAGCATCAGGAACGAGTCGTCCACGACCGGCCGCCCGCACGAGTCGGGCTCGGCGATCGCGTCGCCGTTGAGGAAGGCGGCGACCGCGTGCGCGTCGGAGCGGCGCCAGTCGTCCGGTGTCATCTCACGGCCGTCGGGCAGCAGCCACACCAGGTCGGGCAGCGGCTGGTCGGGATGGGTCGGGGTCTCCCCCTGGAAGAAGCGGCGGCGGCGCAGCACGGGGTGGGCGGCGCGCAGGCCGATGACGTGCCGGGTGAAGTCGGCGAGGGCACGCTGGTCGTCGGTGAGCCGCCAGTCGACCCAGGAGACCTCGTTGTCCTGGCAGTAGGCGTTGTTGTTGCCGCGCTGGGTGCGGCCGAGTTCGTCGCCGTGGCAGAGCATCGGGATGCCCTGCGACAGCAGCAGCGTGGCGAGGAAGTTGCGCTGCTGGCGGGCGCGCAGCCCGAGCACTGCCGGGTCGCGGGTCTCGCCCTCGGCGCCGCAGTTCCAGGACCGGTTGTGGCTCTCGCCGTCCCGGTTGTTCTCGCCGTTGGCCTCGTTGTGCTTGTCGTTGTAGGAGACGAGGTCGCGCAGCGTGAACCCGTCGTGCGCGGTGACGAAGTTGACGCTGGCGCGCGGGCGGCGCCGGCTGTGCGCGTACAGGTCCGAGGAGCCGGTCAGCCGGGAGGCGAACTCGCCGAGCGAACCGGGCTCGGCCCGCCAGAAGTCCCGTACGGCGTCCCGGTACTTGCCGTTCCACTCCGACCACAGCTGCGGGAAGTTGCCCACCTGGTAGCCGCCCTCCCCCACGTCCCAGGGCTCGGCGATCAGCTTGACCCGGCTGATCACCGGGTCCTGCTGGATCAGGTCGAAGAACGCGGAAAGCCGGTCCACCTCGTGGAACTGCCGGGCCAGGGTCGCCGCGAGGTCGAAGCGGAAGCCGTCGACATGCATCTCGGTGACCCAGTAGCGCAGCGAGTCCATGATCAGCTGGAGCACGTAGGGGTGCCGCATCAGCAGGCTGTTGCCGGTGCCGGTGGTGTCGTAGTAGTGCGCCCAGTCGCCGTCCACGAGGCGGTAGTACGAGGCGTTGTCGATGCCCCGGAAGGACAGCGTCGGGCCGCGTTCGTTGCCCTCGGCGGTGTGGTTGTAGACCACGTCCAGGATCACTTCGAGACCGGCCGCGTGCAGCGCCTTCACCATCGACTTGAACTCGTCGACCTGCCGGCCGCGGGTGCCGCGGGCGGCGTAGGCGTTGTGCGGCGCGAAGAAGCCGATCGTGTTGTAGCCCCAGTAGTTGGACAGACCACGGCCCTGCAGCACGCCGTCCTGGACGTACTGGTGCACCGGCATCAGCTCGACGGCGGTCACGCCGAGGGAGGTGAGGTGCTCGACGATCGCGGGGTGTGCCAGCCCGGCGTAGGTGCCGCGCAGCTCGGGCGGGACGTCGGGGTGACTGCGGGTCAGGCCCCGCACGTGCGCCTCGTAGATGACGGTGTCGGCGTACGGCCGTCGCGGCGGGCTGTCGTCGCCCCAGTCGAAGTACGGCTCGGTGACCACGCCGAGCATGGTGTGCCCGGCGCTGTCCGCCGGGGACGGGGCGCCCGGGGTGCGCTCGAAGAGGGAGGCGTGGTTGTCGACCTGGCCGTCCACGGCCCGGCTGTACGGGTCGAGCAGCAGCTTCGCCGGATTGCACCGGTGGCCGAGCCCTGGGTCCCAGGGGCCGTGCACCCGGTAGCCGTAGCGCTGCCCCGGGCCGACGTCGGGCAGATAGCCGTGCCAGACGAAGCCGTCGATCTCGGTCAGCGGGACCGCGCTGTGCCGGCCCTTGTCGTCGACGAGGACGAGTTCGACGCGTTCGGCGACCTCGCTGAACATGGCGAAGTTGGTCCCCCGGCCGTCGTACGCGGCTCCCAGCGGGTAGGGGTGCCCGCTCCAGGCGGACACCCCTCGGCTCCTGTCGTCGCGGCGCCGTCTCGCGGTCACCTGGCCTCCTCGAGGACACCGTCCCGGATGTCCGCCGCGTGCGCGACCGCCGTGGCGGGCACGTCGCGGGGGACGCGGCGTGCCTCGCGCAGACTGGGCGCGGGGGCGGCCGGTACGAGCGGGGCGCGTTCGCCGGCGCGGGCGCGTTGCGAGAACCAGATGACCTTGCTGCCGGACTCGGTGGCGCAGCAGCCCCAGCCGTCACTCATCAGGGCGATGTGCCGGAGACAGGCGCGCAGCTCGTGGTCCGGGCGCAGGGCGCGGTCGTTGTCGCCGACGGCCGTGATGAGGTGCTGGCCGTTCCACCACATCTCGATCGAGATGTTCTTGTCCGTAGCGTGCTCGTCGATGGCCCTGAGCAGCATCTCCGCGCCGTGGCGGACGGGCTCGACAAGCGTCTCCAGGTCCCAGTACCTGAGGTGGGCGGCCAGAATTCGGCTGACCTGACCCACCCGTTCGGGGCTCACTTCCACGTCGAGGTGGTAGTAGCAGGGCACTGCGGTCTTCACCGTTTACCTCCTCACCGCGAAAGCTCCCGCTCTCCTCGCCCCTGCGGGGCGGGGCCCCGATGACGGAGCGTGAGCGCTGATCGCTTCTGAGTCACTCCAGGGTGGGGGCGGTACGCCATTCGTGCAACAGGAGCGCACTCCTGAGGTAGTTGAAGATCCAACAGGACGCTGCGTCGCCAACCGTGCACCATGTGTGAAGACCTCGATGCCCGTAACGGAACCCGTGCGTATGCGCGCACGGGTTTCCGCCCGACGGTCGGGAAACGCTCATCGAGCCCGGAAGGTGAACGGGGCCAATGCTGCTACCGGCCAAAGCCGAAGTCGCCCGGCAACTTCGGCGATACCGGGCCTGGGAACGAGCCATGCTCGCGGCCCCGGCCGACCTCATGGTGCGCGCCACCTTCGAGGACACCGGCTACACCCTCTGTGTGCTGATGGGAAAGCGCTGCGCCCGCGAGGCCGTGGACGCCGCCGAACGTTTTCTGCGGATCACTCCGGCCGCTTACGCCCTGGAGCAGGACGGACGGCCCCGTACGGCGAGCGTCTCCGCCCGGAGAGGACCGCCGAGATCGCGGCGGCGGCGGCGTTTCCATGCCGAGAGGTAGCCGGCTTCCGGCGAAGATCGAATCCCCGGCCGGGCCTTGTGCCCGGCCTCGAGCGCGGTGGAGGTGAACCATGGGCAGGACCAAGAGCAAAGCCGGTGCCGGCACCGGGACCATCGGCCGTATCCCGGTACGGGACGTACGACCGGCCGTGGAGTGCGGCAGGCATCCGGCGAAGGCAGTAGTGGGCGAGACCTTCGAGGTCACCGCCACCGTGTTCCGCGAGGGCCACGACTCCGTGGCCGCCAATGTCGTGCTGACCGACCCGGACGGCCGCCCCGGCCCCTGGACGCCGATGCACGAACTGGCCCCCGGCATGGACCGCTGGGGCGCCAAGGTGACGCCGTCCGCGGTGGGCCGCTGGACGTTCCATGTGGAGGCCTGGAGCGATCCGGTGGCCACGTGGCGCCGCACCGCCCGGATCAAGGTGCCGGCCGGCATCGACGTCGGGCTGGTCCTGGAGGAGGGCGGCGAGCTGTACGAGCGTGCCGCCGCCGGACTGCCGGACGAGTCGGAGCGGGCGGCCGTGCTGGCCGCCTCGGAGGCGCTGCGCGACGACTCGCTGCCGCCCGTGTCACGCCTCGCGGCGGCGTTCGCGGCGAACGTGGACGCCGTGTTGGGGCGTTATCCGTTGCGGGATCTGGTGACCGCGTCGGATCCGCTGCCGCTGCTGGTGGAGCGGGAGCGGGCCCTGTACGGCTCCTGGTACGAGTTCTTCCCGCGTTCCGAGGGCACGGCCGAGCGCCCGCACGGCACCTTCGAGACCGCGGCCGGCCGGTTGCCGGGGATCGCGGCGATGGGCTTCGACGTCGTCTACCTGCCGCCGATCCACCCGATCGGCACGACCTTCCGCAAGGGCCCCGACAACACCCTGTCCGCAGGCGTCGACGACGTCGGCGTGCCCTGGGCGATCGGTTCGCCCGAGGGCGGCCACGACGCCGTCCACCCGGACCTGGGCACGATCGAGGACTTCGACCGGTTCGTCGCCAGGGCGGGGGAACTGGGCCTGGAGGTCGCGCTCGACTTCGCCCTGCAGTGCTCACCGGATCATCCGTGGGTGGACAAGCATCCGGAGTGGTTCCACCACCGCCCGGACGGCACGATCGCCTATGCGGAGAACCCGCCGAAGAAGTACCAGGACATCTACCCGATCGCGTTCGACGCGGACATGGACGGTCTGATCGTCGAGACGCTGCGGGTGCTGCGCCACTGGATGGACCACGGGGTGCGGATCTTCCGGGTCGACAACCCGCACACCAAGCCGGTCGTGTTCTGGCAGAGGGTGATCGCGGACGTGGGCCGCACCGACCCGGACGTGATCTTCCTGGCGGAGGCGTTCACCCGGCCGGCGATGATGCACACCCTGGCCCAGATCGGCTTCCAGCAGTCGTACACGTACTTCACCTGGCGCAACAGCAAGCAGGAACTCACCGAGTACCTGACCGAGCTGTCCGGCGAGGCCGCCGCCTACATGCGGCCGAACTTCTTCGCCAACACCCCCGACATCCTGCACGAGTTCCTCCAGCAGGGCGGCCGTCCCGCCTTCGAGCTGCGCGCCGTCCTCGCCGCCACCCTGTCCCCACCTGGGGCATCTACAGCGGCTACGAACTGTGCGAGAACACACCCCTGCGCAAGGGCAGCGAGGAATACCTCCACTCCGAGAAGTACCAGCTACGCCCCCGCGACTGGACAGCGGCCGAACGCGAAGGCCGCACCATCACCCCCCTGCTCACCCGCCTCAACGCGATTCGCAGGTGCCATCCCGCGCTCCACCGGCTGCGCAATCTCCGCTTCCACCGGACCGACAACGACTCGCTGATCGCGTACAGCAAGCGCACCGGTCCGGACACGGTCCTGGTGGTCGCGAACCTTGATCCGCACCACACCCAGGAAGCCACGGTCTCGTTGGACATGCCGCAACTCGGCCTGGACTGGGACGCCTCCCTGTCCGTGCACGACGAACTGACGGGCGAGAGCTACCGCTGGGGCCGGACCAACTACGTACGCCTCGAACCCGGCACGGCGCCCGCGCACGTGTTCCACGTCCAGGCTTCGCCACCGCAGATCGGAGGGTCCTGAGCCTCATGACCGTCAACGAGCCCGTTCAGGACACCTTCGAGGACACCCCAGCCAAGGATCGTGACCCCGACTGGTTCAAACGCGCCGTCTTCTACGAGGTCCTGGTCCGCTCCTTCCAGGACAGCAACGGCGACGGCGTCGGCGACCTCAAAGGCCTGACCGCCAAACTCGACTACCTGCAATGGCTCGGCGTCGACTGCCTGTGGCTGCCGCCCTTCTTCAAATCACCCCTCCGCGACGGCGGCTACGACGTCTCCGACTACACCGCCGTCCTGCCAGAATTCGGCGACCTCGCCGACTTCGTCGAATTCGCCGACGCCGCCCACCAGCGCGGCATGCGGGTCATCATCGACTTCGTCATGAACCACACCAGCGACCAGCACCCGTGGTTCCAGGAATCCAGAAAAGACCCCGAAGGACCCTACGGCGACTACTACATGTGGGCCGACGACGACAAGGCGTACTCCGACGCCCGCATCATCTTCGTCGACACCGAGGCCTCCAACTGGACCTTCGACCCGGTCCGCAAGCAGTACTACTTCCACCGCTTCTTCTCCCACCAACCCGACCTCAACTACGAGAACCCGGCCGTACAGGAAGAGATCCTGGCCGCCCTCCGCTTCTGGCTCGACCTCGGCATCGACGGCTTCCGCCTGGACGCCGTGCCCTATCTGTATTCGGCAGAGGGCACGAACTGCGAGAACCTTCCCGCCACCCACACGTTCCTCAAGCGGGTCCGCCGCGAGATCGACGCGATGTATCCGGACACGGTGCTGCTGGCGGAGGCCAATCAGTGGCCGGAGGACGTCGTCGACTACTTCGGCGACTACGGCAGCGGCGGCGACGAATGCCACATGGCGTTTCATTTCCCGGTCATGCCGCGGATCTTCATGGCGGTGCGCAGGGAGTCGAGGTACCCGGTCTCGGAAATCCTCGCCAAGACGCCGGCCATCCCCTCCGGCTGCCAGTGGGGCATCTTCCTGCGCAACCACGACGAGCTGACCCTCGAAATGGTCACCGACGAGGAACGCGACTACATGTGGGCGGAATACGCCAAGGACCCCCGCATGCGCGCCAACATCGGCATCCGCAGGCGTCTCGCCCCGCTCCTCGACAACGACCGTCATTCGATCGAACTCTTCACCGCCCTGCTGCTGTCCCTGCCGGGCAGCCCGATCCTCTATTACGGCGACGAGATCGGCATGGGCGACAACATCTGGCTCGGCGACCGCGACGCCGTCCGCACCCCCATGCAGTGGACCCCGGACCGCAACGCCGGATTCTCCACGTGCGACCCCGGACGACTCTGCCTGCCGACGATCATGGACCCGGTCTACGGCTACCAGGTGACGAACGTCGAGGCGTCCATGGCGTCGCCGTCCTCGCTGCTGCACTGGACCCGCCGCATGATCGAGATCCGCAAGCAGAACCCGGCGTTCGGGCTCGGCACCTACACCGAACTCCAGTCGTCGAACCCGGCGGTCCTCGCCTTCCTGCGCGAGTACGAGGACGACCTGGTGCTGTGCGTCCACAACTTCGCCCGCTTCGCACAGCCCACCGAGCTCGACCTGCGCGAGTTCAGCGGACGCCACCCGGTCGAGCTGTTCGGCGGGGTCCGATTCCCGGCCATCGGCGAACTGCCGTATCTGCTGACCCTCGGGGGCCACGGCTTCTACTGGTTCCGGCTCACCCGAGTCGCATCCCGCATCGGCAGACGACTTTGAGCGTGAGCTTCGAGCGTGTGCCGAGGAAAGGACGCGTCACCATGCAGAAGACCGCATCTCCCCGACCCACCCGTACCGTCGACGCGAGCCCGATGGCCTCGCTGGCCGGGCTGCTGCGCGAGTGGCTGCCACGCCAGCGCTGGTTCGCGGGCAAGGACCGGCCCGTCACCGACCTCGCGCTGCTGTCGATGACGGAGCTGTTCCCGGGCTGTCTGCATCTGCTGGTGCACGCCGGTCACTCGGCGGTGCCGTCGCCCGGCGGCGCACCCCCGGCCGGCGACTGCTACCAGCTGCTGATCGGCGTACGGCAGCATCTGTCGCCACACCTCGGGAAGGCGCTCATCGGCCGGGCGGAGGAAGGCCCGCTCGCCGGTCTGACGGTCTTCGACGCGCTTCAGGACCCCCGTTGCGCCCAGCTGCTCCTGGACCGGCTGCGGCACCCCGGCACGGCGGGCCCGCTGCGCTTCGAGGGCGATTTGTCGGTGCCGGTGCCGGCCGGGCTCGTGCCGCGGCTGCTGGACGCCGAGCAGTCCAACTCCTCGCTGGTGTACGGCGAGGCGTTCATCCTCAAGCTGTTCCGGCGCATCCAGCCCGGCGTCAACCCCGACCTGGAGCTGTCCGGCGCGCTGGCCCAGGAGGGCTGCGGTCGGGTACCGGCTCCGGTCGCCTGGTTCCGTACGACGCACCCGTGGGAGGCGACGCTCGGCGTGCTCCAGCCGTTCCTGCGGGACGCCTCCGACGGCTGGACGCTGGCGCTCGGCGCGCTGGCCTCGGGTGACGACTTCACCGCGGAGGCCCGTCAGCTGGGCCAGGCGACGGCGGACGTGCACCTGGCGCTGGCGTCGGCGTTCCCCTCCCGGGCGCACGCCGAGAACAGCAGGACGGCTGCGGCGATGACCGAACGCCTGGAGCTCGCAGCGCACTTCGTCCCCGCGCTCCAGCCCTATGTCCCCGGGCTGCGCACCGCCTTCGGCACCCTCGCCGCCTGCGATCCCGGGCCGCCCGCCCAGCGCATCCACGGCGACCTGCACCTCGGTCAGGTGCTGCGGGCCGGCCGGGAGTGGTTCGTCATCGACTTCGAGGGCGAGCCGTCCCGCCCGCTGGCCGAGCGGCGGGGTGTGCACTCCCCGGTGCGGGACATCGCCGGCATGCTGCGCTCCTTCGACTACGCCGCCCGCCAGCGCCGGCCGTGGCGGCCGGAGTGGGCGCGCCGCTCCCGGGAGGCCTTCTGCGCGGGCTACGCCGCCCGCGCCGGCTGGGACCCGCGCACGAAGCACGGGCTGCTCCGTGCCTACGAGACCGACCGCGCCGTGTACGAAGTGCTGTACGAGGCCCGGCACCGACCCGACTGGTTGCCCGTACCGATGGCGGCGATCGAACGCCTCGCCGTGAGAGGAGCCTGACCCCCATGGCCCTGCACGAGACCTCGCGGCCCGAGTCGGCCGGACCCGGCCGGCTCGCCACCGCGCCCGACCTCGATCCGGCCGAGCGTGAGCGCCTGCTGTCGGGCGCCCACCACGATCCGCACGCGCTGCTCGGGGCACATCCCGTCCCCGGCGGGATCGCGTTCCGGGCGCTGCGCCCGTTCGCGCGTGCGGTGAGCGTCGTGGTCGACGGCGAGCGCAGCGCGCTGGTCTCGGAGGGCGGCGGTCTGTTCTCCGCCGTGCTCGCGCTGGACGCGGTCCCCGCATACACGCTGCTGGTGTCCTACGCCGAGGACGGGTCGGACGAGCGGGAGGTCCACGACCCGTACCGCTTCCTGCCCGCCCTCGGCGAGTTCGACCTGCACCTGATCCGCGAGGGCAGGCACGAGGAGCTGTGGAAGGCGCTCGGCGCCGAACCCATGACCCATGAGGGCGTGGCCGGCACCCGCTTCACGGTGTGGGCGCCGAACGCGCGGGGAGTGCGGGTCGCCGGGGACTTCACCTGCTGGGACGGGACGGCGTTCCCGATGCGGTCGCTCGGTGCGTCCGGGGTGTGGGAGCTGTTCCTGCCCGGCATCGGCGAGGGCACCCGGTACAAGTTCGAGATCACCTCCCGGCACGGCCACCGGTTCCTCAAGGCGGACCCGATGGCACGCCGTGCGGAGGTACCGCCGGACACGGCGTCGATCGTGCACGCCTCGCGCTACGAGTGGGGCGACGAGCAGTGGATGGCGCACCGGGGCGACGTGCCGGTGCACCAGGCCCCCTTCTCGGTGTACGAGGTCCACCTGCCGTCCTGGCGGCCGGGCCTGACCTACCGCGAACTCGCCGAGCAGCTGCCCGCGTACGTCGACTACCTGGGCTTCACGCACGTCGAGTTCATGCCGGTCGCACAGCATCCGTTCGCCGGTTCCTGGGGCTACCAGGTCACCGGCTTCTACGCGCCGACCTCGCGCCTCGGCACGCCCGACGACTTCAAGTACCTGGTGGACGCGCTGCACCGGGCCGGCATCGGGGTGATCGTGGACTGGGTGCCGGCCCACTTCCCGAAGGACGACTGGGCGCTGAGCCGGTTCGACGGGGAGCCGCTGTACGAGCCCGGGGACTCGCGGCGGGCCGAGCATCCCGACTGGGGGACGTACGAGTTCGACTACGCGCGCACCGAGGTGCGCAACTTCCTCGTCGCCAACGCGACGTACTGGTGCGAGGAGTTCCACATCGACGGGCTGCGGGTGGACGCCGTCGCCTCCATGCTCTACCTCGACTACTCGCGGGACTCCGGGCAGTGGACGCCGAACGAGTTCGGCGGGCGGGAGGACCTGGCCGCGATGGCGTTCCTCCAGGAGATGAACGCGACGGTGTACCGGCGCAACCCCGGGGTCGTCACGATCGCGGAGGAGTCGACCGCCTGGGGCGGGGTGACCCGGCCGACCGACAGCGGCGGCCTCGGCTTCGGGCTGAAGTGGAACATGGGCTGGATGCACGACTCGCTCCAGTACATCTCCAAGGAGCCCGTGCACCGTAAGTACCACCACAACGAGATGACCTTCTCGATGGTGTACGCCTACAGCGAGAACTACGTGCTGCCCATCTCCCACGACGAGGTCGTGCACGGCAAGCAGGCTCTCGTGTCCAAGATGCCGGGCGACTGGTGGCAGCGTCGCGCCAACCACCGCGCATATCTGGGCTTCATGTGGGCGCACCCGGGCAAACAACTGCTCTTCATGGGGCAGGAGTTCGCACAGGGCGCCGAGTGGTCGGAGGCACATGGTCCGGAGTGGTGGCTGCTCGATCCCGGGTACGCGTCGGCCGGCGACCACGAGGGCGTGCGGGATCTGGTCGCGGATCTGAACGCGCGCTACCGGGCGACGCCCGCCCTGTGGGAGCGGGACACCGACCCGGGCGGGTTCCGGTGGGTGCTCGGTGACGCCGGCGACGACAACGTCTTCGCCTTCCTGCGGTTCGGTGCCGACGGCACGCCGCTGCTCGCCGTCAGCAACTTCTCCCCCGTGGTCCGTCACGACTACCGGCTCGCGGTGCCGGATTCGGTGATCGCGTGGCACGAGGCCCTCAACACCGACGCCGCGCGCTACGGCGGGAGCGACGTCACCAACCCCGGTCCGGTCAAGCCGGAGGACGGGCACATCAGCCTGACGCTGCCTCCGCTGGCCACGGTGTGGCTGCTGCCTGAACGGATGTGACGCCGGAGTTCTCCGTTCCCGACACCATCCGGTCCAGGCTGGGCTAGATTCGGGCAGCGCCGATAACGGAACTCATCGGTGACGTCACACCCGGTACACATCTGGAGCAGTGCACATGCGCGACCTCGGCCTCGCTCCCCCCAGCGTCACGCCCATGACCGGCGGGCTCGCAGACAGCGTCTTCGAGACGGCGGCCGTCAATCCGACATTGCCGATGCTCGCGCGCCGCCCCGATCCCTCCTCCACCGTGTGGGAGGAGGTGACGGCCGTGGAACTGCGCGACGAAGTGGCCGATCTCGCCAAGGGGCTGGTCGCGTCCGGCATCTCGCCGGGCCACCGCGTGGCCATCATGGCGCGCACCCGGTACGAGTGGACGGTGCTCAGCTACGCGCTGTGGACGGTCGGCGCCGAGGTGGTCCCGATCTATCCGACGGCGTCGCGCGACCAGGTCGAGTGGATCCTGCGGGACGCCGAGTGCGTGGGCGTGGTCGTCGAGGACGAGCAGGCCGTCATGACGGTCGGCTCCGTGTGCGGTTCGCTGCCGCGGCTACGGCACGTCTGGCAGCTGGACGCGGGAGGGCTCGCGCAGCTCGCGGAGCGCGGTGAGTTCGTCCCGTTCACCACGGTCGAGTCGCTGCGTCGCATCGTGCTGCCGGACTCCACGTCGGTCGTCGCCTACACGTCGGGCACCACGGGACATCCCCTGGGCTGCGCGCTCTCCCACCGGAATCTGGCGACCCCCTGCGACACGCTGCTCGCGGGCTGGGGCCACAAGGTGGTGCCACCGGGCGGCCAGGCGTCCGTCCTCGCCTTCCTGCCCTTCTCCCATGTGTACGGCCTGCTGCTCCAGACCCTGTGCATCCGCGGCGGCATGATGATGGGGCACGAGCCCGACCTGCGCGAGGAGGCGCTGTCGGCCGCCCTGCGCAGTTTCAGGCCCACCTATTTCTGTGCCGTGCCGTCGATCTTCGAGAAGATCTACAAGAACGCCCTGCGCGTTGCCCAGCAGGCGGGCCGCGGTGCCCTGTTCGAGCGGGCCGCGGACACCGCGCGGGACTTCGCGGCGGCCCTGGAACGGCAGCGGCTGGGCGGCGGTCCTGGGCCCGGTTTCGATCTTCGGCTGCAGCACGCCCTGTACGAGCGGACGGTGTACCGCAAGTTCCGCAACGCGCTGGGCGGCCGGGTCATGCTCGGGACGTCCGGCGGCTCCTCCTTCAACCGTGAGCTCTCCCTCTTCTACGAGGGCGTCGGCATCTACGTGAACGACGGGTACGGGCTCACCGAGACCAGCGGCGGCGTCACCGCTCAGCCGCTCGGCCGGGAGATGTCGGGGACGGTCGGGCAGGCACTGCCGGGCGTGGACATCCGGGTCGCCGACGACGGGGAGATCCTGGTGCGCGGGGCGTCGGTGTTCCAGGGCTATGTCAACGACGACGCCTCGACACGGGCGGCGCTGCGCGGCGGCTGGCTGGCGACCGGGGATCTGGGACGGCTGGACTCCGACGGCTATCTGACGATCACGGGGCGCAAGAAGGACGTCATCGTCACGAGCAGCGGCAAGAGTGTCTCGCCGGCGCTGCTGGAGCAGCGGCTGAGGATGCATCCGCTGGTACACCAGGCGGTGGTCGTGGGTGACAACCTGCCCTGCGTCGGGGCGCTGATCACTCTGGACCCCGACTTCCTGGCCTACTGGCGCGACTCCCTCGCCGTGCGCAGCGACTCGCGGATCCGGGAGGCGCGCGAGGAGAACGCGCTGCGCGAGGAGGTCGCCCGGGCCGTGGCCGCCGCCAACAGCGCGGTGTCGCGCCCGGAGTCGATCCGGGTGTTCCGGGTGCTGGCGGCGCCCTTCGACGTGGCCAGCGGTCTGCTGACGCCGTCGATGAAGCTGCGGCGGGACGCGATCGTGCGGCACTACGCGCTCCAGATCGACGCGATGTACCAGGCCCGCTCGCGCGCGCCTCGGGAGCAGTTGTCGGACGAGTTCGCGCACTGGGACGACACGGACAACGTCTTCGGCTGAGCGTCGGTTCGTCTCATTCGCCCGTCGTCAGCCGCACTACGTTCGACCGCTCCCCGAGGACGAAGGCGCGGACGCGGTAGGTGGCGTGCTTCTCGTCGGGCAGGGGGACGAAGTCGGTGGCCTCGGTGCCGGGGTCGAGGACGGCGACGGGGTCGTAGCGCTCGCCGTCCTTCTTGCGGATCTCCAGGAGGTAGCCGTCCTCGGTCCGGGAGTCGTCGGTCCAGGTGAGGCGGATGCCGTCCGGCCGCTCGGTCAGGTGCGGCCGGGCGGTGGGGCCGCGGTAGGAGGTCAGCCGGTAGTGGAAGGTGGTGCGGGGCATCAGGTCGGGGTGGCGGTAGTCGGTCACCTGGGGCGCGAGGTACTGAAGGACCGTGTACGGTCCGTCCTCGTCGGTCGCGAACTCCAGGACGTGCCCCGCGATCCCGGGCCGGTCGTCCCGCCAGGTCAGGTCGATGTCGGTGGGCGTGGTGAGGGCTGCCCGCAGCGGCTGTTCCGGCTCGGCCGAGCAGGCCGGCAGCGCCAGGATCAGCGCTGCCGACGCCGCGATACGCGCCTTTCCTCGCATTCGGGCGGCCGCTACTTGCGCCAGAAGCGGACGTTGCTCCACTCCACGGTGGCCGTCCCGTTGCCGCTGTTGGTGCGGTAGGCACCGAACTTGTCGTAGAAGCTGCCGCCGGGGCTCGCGTAGGTGTGCTTCAGCGAGCCGTTGATGTAGGTGCGGTGCTCGGCGCCGACCTGGTGGACGGTGTTGACGCGGACGGTGGCGCCGACGGTTCCGGCGTTGGAGAGCGTGGTGCCGCCGTGGACCGCGTAGAGCCTGCCGCCGCGTTCGACGGCGAGCATGAAGTACGGGCCGGAGCCGGACTCGTGGAAGGTCTGCTTGAGGCTGATCCGGGTGCCGCTGAGGCTGGTGATGCGGAAGTAGCCCTCGAACTGGCGCGTTCCGCCGGTGTAGGTGGCATAGCGTCGTTCAGCCCGTTGGTCGCCGCTGGCCGTGGAGCAGGTGAGCCGGAACGTCAGGCCGTCGATCTGACCGCAGCCCCGCTCCTGCTCGGTGTAGGTGGGTGACACCGACTGCCAGCCCCCGGGCTCGACTTCGGCGAACGCGTGCGGTGCGGCGAGCAGCGACGTGGCGCAGAGTGCCGTGCTCACGGTGAGGGTGCGCAGGGTCGGGCGCATCCTGCCTCCTGTCGGACGTGGGGGGTGACCACACTTCATGGATTCAGATACATGAACTGTGGTCCCTTATATGGATGAGCATTACGGAAGTTAGGTTCGGACCAATGACTCGTCAAGAGATCGCGCGGACATGTCTTTCACTTCCGAACCGGTGTGCCCCCGCGCCGGTTGGGGCAAGGTGGCTCACGACGGGTTCATCTGCCTGCCGCACCCGGCTGGCGGAACGACCGGTGGCGCGGTGGGATCGAGGCGTGCGAAGCCGCGATCCAGGGGCAGGCGAACGTCGTCGAGGCAGACCGCCTGGAGCCGCAGAAGGGATGATCACCGTGACACGACCCAGGATCCTGGTGGTTGGCGCAGGCTTCGCCGGAGTCGGATGCGTTCGCCGGTTGGAACGCAAACTCTCCCCGGACGAAGCCGAGATCACTTTGGTGACGCCGTCTTCCTACCAGCTCTACCTGCCGCTGCTGCCACAGGTCGCCTCCGGCGTCCTCACCCCCCAGTCGATCGCCGTGTCCCTGCGCCGCAGCCGCAGGTACCGCACCCGGATCATCCCGGGCGGCGCCATCGGCGTGGACCTCGCCTCGAAGGTCTGCGTCGTGCGCACCATCACCGACAAGCTCCACAACGAGCCGTACGACTACATCGTGCTGGCCCCCGGCAGCATCACCCGGACCTTCGACATCCCGGGGCTGACCGACAACGCCTACGGCATGAAGACCCTCGCCGAGGCCGCCTATCTGCGCGACCACGTCATCTCGCAGCTCGACCTCGCCGACGCGAGCCAGGATCCGGACGAGCGGGCGGCGCGGCTCCAGTTCGTGGTGGTCGGCGGCGGGTACGCCGGCACCGAGACCGCCGCGTGCCTCCAGATGCTCACCCACAACGCGGTCAAGCGCTATCCGCGGCTCGATCCGCACCTGATCAAGTGGCATCTGATCGACATCGCGCCGCGGCTGATGCCCGAACTCGGCGAGAAACTCGGCACCGACGCGCAGGAGATCCTGCGCAAGCGCGGCATCGAGATCTCGCTGGGCGTGTCCATCGCGAAGGCGGGCCCCGAGGAGGTCACCTTCACCGACGGCCGGGTGATCCCCACCCGCACGCTGATCTGGACCGCCGGTGTCGTCGCCAGCCCGCTGATCTCCACGCTGGGCGCTGAGACGATCCGCGGCAGGCTCGCGGTCACCGCCGAGATGAACCTGCCCGGGAACGACGGTGTGTTCGCGCTCGGCGACGCCGCCGCGGTGCCCGACGTGGCCAAGGACGAGGAGGGCGCGGTCTGCCCGCCCACCGCCCAGCACGCGATGCGCCAGGGCAAGGTCGTCGCCGACAACGTCATCGCGGCCCTGCGCGACCAGCCGCTGCGGCCGTACCGGCACAAGGACCTCGGGCTGGTCGTCGACCTCGGCGGCCGCGACGCCGTCTCCAAGCCGCTCGGCGTGGAGCTGAAGGGGCTGCCGGCGATGGCCGTGGCCCGCGGATATCACTGGTCCGCGCTGCGCACCAACGTCGCCAAGACCCGCGTCATGACGAACTGGCTGCTCAACGCGGTCGCCGGCGACGACTTCGTGCGTACCGGGTTCCAGTCCCGCACCCCCGCCAAGATGAAGGACTTCGAGTTCGTCCACGCGTATCTGACGCCGGAGCAGGTGCGGGCGCAGGTCGAGGGAAAGGGTGCGGCCGACGGTTCGGCCGAGTGACGTGACGGTGTCGGCCGGGCCGCGGTGCGCGGTGTGAGCGGGGAGAGAGCGGGAGTGAGTACGGCGGCGTGAGGGCAGCTGGAGGGCCGGCCCGGGTACGGTTGCGCGACAGGGTCGCGGCCTCGGACCCGGGTCTGCTGAGACTGACGGCCGGGCTGCGCACGGCGGGCTCGATCGCCCTCGCGGTCGCCGTGCTCGCGCTGCTCGGCACCGACGTCACACATCTGGTGGCGGGGGCGCTGGCGGCGATGGTCTCGACCTTCGCCATCCGGGAGAAGCAGCGCGGGCAGCAGGCGGTCACACTCGCCCTGGGCCTGCCGGTGGCGCTGGCGTCCATGACGCTGGCGGCGGCGCTGCACAGCAGAGTCGTGGCCGGCGACCTGGTCTTCGTCGCGCTCATCTTCTGTGCCGTCTACGGCCGCCGGTTCGGCGACCGGGGCACCGCGCTGGGGCTGATCGGCTTCCAGATCTACTTCGTGTCCCTGTTCGTCGGCGCCTCCATCGGTGAGCTGCCCGAACTGTTCCGCGCGGTCGCCGTGGCGTTCGGGTGCGGTGCGCTCGTGCGGTTCGTGCTGGTCCCGGAGACACCGACCGGCGTGCTGGAGCGGCTGCGCGAGGCGTTCCGCGCCCGGCTGGCCCAGCTGCTGTCCGCCCAGCACGACCTGCTGGACGCCGGTCCCGAGGAGGCCGACCGGGCCCTGGAGCAGGTGCGCGAGGGCACCGCACGGCTGCACGAGACGGCTCTGCTGATCCAGGGCCGGCTGGAGGGCGGGACCGCCGACGAGCGGGTGGCCGCGCTCGTCCAACGGCGTGTCGCGGACGCCGAGATCGCCGCCGAGCGGCTGGGGCTGTCGCTGCTGCGGGCGCGCGGCGCCGAGCGCGTGGACACGCTCGCCATGCATCTGCCGGGCGCTCCCATCCCGTCGGGCGGGCGCCAGCCGGTGAAGGACGAGGCGACCGAGACACTGCGCAGGGACCTCGTGGCGCTGCGGGTGCTTGTGCTGCGCCCGGTCGAACAGGCCGCCGGCCCCTCGGTCGCCCAACTGCGCAACCGGCTCCTCGGCTACCGCGACGAGGAGAACCTGCCGGTCGCGTCACCGGCCGTGCAGGACGTGTTCCGGGCCGTCGGCGAGGCCGCCCGTGCGGTCCTCGGCCTGCGGATCGCGCTCGGCGGGGCCCGGGACGAGACGGACGACAGCCCGGCGACCGCCCGCTCTCGCGAGGAACTGGACGCCGAGGACGCGGTGCTCGACGCCGAGGAGGAGACCCCGGCCGAGGAGGCGACGGGGCTGGCGCGGCCCACCACACGTGCCGCGGTGCAGGTCGCCGTGGGGTCGACGCTGGCCATCGTCGGCGGCGAGCTGCTGTCCCGCGACCGCTGGTACTGGGCGGTGCTGACCTGCTGGATCGTGTTCCTCAACACCGCTTCCACGGGCGAGATCCTGGTCAAGGGCTACCGCCGGCTGCTGGGCACCGTCCTCGGCGTCCTGGCCGGGATCGTGCTGGCCGGCGCGGTCGGGCACAACACCTGGACGGCGTTCGCGCTGGTGCTGCTGTTCGTGTTCGCGATGTTCTACTCGGCACCGCTGTCGTACACGGCGGTGTCCTTCTTCGTCACCGCGGCGCTGGGCCTGCTCTACACCCTGCTGCACACCTACAGCCTGTCGGTGCTGGTGCTGCGCATCGAGGAGACGGCGCTCGGCGCTGCCTGCGGGGTGATCGCGGCGGCGTTCGTGCTGCCGGTGCAGACGGACCGCCGGACGAACGAGCTGCTCGCGACGGTGCTGGAGCGGCTCGGCGACGTCACCCGCAGCGCCGTCGACCAGCTCAGTGGCGAACCGCCCAAGGAACTGCTCGACGAGGCGCGCGAGCTCGACCAGGCGCTGGCCGACCTGCGCGCCGCGACCAAGCCGCTCACCCATCCGGTCACGCCGCTGCGGGCCCGGCGCGAGACCGCCCGCTATGTCGTCGCGCTGCTGGAGACGTGCGCTTTCCACGCCCGTTCGCTGGCGGCGACCGCCGAGCTGCTGCCCACCCACCCCTCGATCGCGGCCGACCCCCGGCTGCGCCGGGCCGCCGGGCGCATCGAGCACAACCTGGAGGCGATCAGCGCCCACGTCGGTGACGAGCACTCCACCGCCGAGATCGAGACCGGTCCGAGCATCGCCTCGCTCCTCGGCCCGAGCACCCCCGGTGTCCCGCGCTACGGCCGGATCACCGACCGTGTCCTGCGGCATCTGCAACGCCTCGACGAGGGCGTGACCGGCCTGGCCCGGCCCCTGGGGGTACCCGTGAAGGCACCGGAGGGATGACCGCACGACACGGGAGCGCACATCGGGGCGATTCCCGGGTACGCGGTTGTCATGACCGATGTCGTGGACTCAGACGAACTGCTGCGACGGATGCACCGAGCCCGGGCCAGCGCCCGGCAGGAGGAGCGATCCTGGCGGATGCGGAGCGAGCAACTGAGGTCGACGGACCCCGAAGGGGCTCGCGACGCCGTGGTACGGACGCTTGCGTACGAGACGGTGATCGTGGTGCTGGACGAGATCCTGACCCCTGGCAGGCGCTCCGAACAGGGCTGAATACCGGGCCCGAGTGAAACAGGTCACCTGACCCGGTCCCGGTTGCGCGGAATCCGCCAAGATGGTTTACGGTTCATCCATACGTGGTCACGGGGTCGATCGAACAAATCCCCCGCGAACCCCGCATACGGCCCTGGCTGGCTTCCCCCGTCCAGCCAGGGCTTTTTCATGCCCTGAACGACCCGGTCCCACGACCCGCGGCGGAAACCGCTCTCCGCCGAGGTGCTCAGCGCGGCCGTACGGGCTGAAATGGACGCAGGGAAGCACCGGAACCTCAGTCCTCGGCGAGGAGCCCTGTGTCATGACCAAAGCGATCAAACTGCTCACCGCCCTTCCGCCCCCGCAGCGCCAGCTCCTCATGTCGCTCGCCCGGGAGGTCTCCTTCCCGGAGGACGCCCGGATCTTCGAGGCGGGCGGCACGGCCGACCGCTTCTGGGTCATCCGCTCGGGCGCCGTCTCCCTCGACCAGCGCGTGACGTCCCTCCAGCGGGTCACCGTCGCAAGCCTCGGCGCCGGTGATCTCCTCGGCTGGTCCTGGCTGTTCCCGCCGTACCAGTGGGACTTCGGCGCGGAGGCGTTCAGCCCGGTGCGCGCCTACGAGTTCGAGGCGGAGGCGGTGCTGCGGCTGTGCGAGGAGGACACGCAGCTCGGGCTGTCGCTGGTGCGGTACGTCGCCGAAATCCTCGCGAACCGGCTGGAGATGACCCGGGGCAAGCTGATGGAGCAGTACGGGCAGCACCGGCGCAGTGTGCTCTGAGCGTCAGACGCGGTAGCGCCGCAGGGCCGGCAGCGCGGCGGCCAGGCC
This sequence comes from Streptomyces chartreusis, assembly GCF_008704715.1. Taxonomy (NCBI): domain Bacteria; kingdom Bacillati; phylum Actinomycetota; class Actinomycetes; order Kitasatosporales; family Streptomycetaceae; genus Streptomyces; species Streptomyces chartreusis. The sequence goes on along the minus strand of NZ_CP023689.1, from coordinate 9,258,380 downwards.
CAGCATGAGGACGACGACCAGCAGACCGCCGCCCACGGTTGCCGCGCGGGGTCCGAAGGCCGAGCCCGCCGTGCCGTGCAGGACGTCGGCGAGGCGCGGGCCGCCCGCCACGACGACCGTGAACACACCCTGCATCCGGCCGCGCATCTCGTCGCTGGCGGCGGACAGCAGGATCGCCCCGCGGAAGACCATCGAGACCATGTCGGCGACCCCGGCGAGGGCCAGGAACACCACCGCGAGCCACAGGCTGTCGCTGAGCCCGAAGGCGGTGATGGCCGCGCCCCAGGCGACGACCGCGCCGATCACCATCCAGCCGTGCCGGCGGGCCCTGGAGAAGGTGCCGGAGAACAGCCCCCCGACCACCGCGCCGATCGGGATCGCTGCGAACAGCAGGCCGAGGGCGAGCCCTTCGCCGTACGACCCGTAGGTCTGGCCGGCCAGTTGGGGGAAGAGGGCGCGGGGCATGCCGAAGACCATCGCGATGATGTCGGCCAGGAAGGACAGCAACAGCACCTTGTGCAGGGCGATGTAGCGGAAGCCCGCCACGATCTCCCGTATGCCCGCGCGGCGTTCGGCGGCGGCCTTCAGGGGCGGCAGCGCGGGCAGCTTGAAGACCGCCCACACCGTCACGCACAGGGCCAGCGCGTCGATGAGATACAGCTCGGCCAGGCCGATCACGGGGATGAGCACACCGGCCAGCAGCGGCCCCATGACCTGACCGGTCTGCATGACGGTCGAGCCGAGGGCGTTGGCCGCGGGCAGTTCGCCGGCCGGCACCAGGCGCGCGATGGAGGCGTTGCGGGCCGGGGAGTTGATCCCCCAGAACGCCTGCTGCACGGCGAGCAGCACCATCAGCGCCACCACCGACTCCATGCCGGTGACGGCCTGGAGCCAGAACAGCAGGGAGGTGACGGCTATGCCGGTGTTGGTGACGAGGAGCAGCTTGCGGCGGTCCATGGTGTCGGCGATGGCGCCGCCCCACAGCGCGAACACCACCAGCGGCAGCAGTCCGGCGAGGCTCGCGGCGCCGACCCATGCCGAGGAGCCGGTGATGTCGTAGATCTGCTTGGGCACGGCGACCGCGGTGAGCTGACTGCCGACGGCCGTGACGATGGTCGAGGACCACAGCCGGCGGAAGGCCGGGCGGCGCAGCGGGCGGGTGTCCATCGCCCAGCGGCGCCAGCCGCGCCGGGCGGCTCTGTCCGCCTCCGGGGTGGCCGGCTGCTCTTCGGTACTGCTCTCACTCGTGTCCACGGACGTCCCTGGTTGCTCGTTACACCTATCGCGAACCAGGGATCACTATGGCACCGGCGGTCGAACATGTGGGATGCCGGTCTCGGTTTCCGGACAGAGGCGGGGGCGAGCCGGATGCCGTCAGGCACCCGCGATGAGGCTCGCGCCGAGGGCGATCATCGTCGCGGCGACCAGTCCGTCCAGCACGCGCCAGGCCACCGGCTTGGCGAGGTGGCGGCTCAACAGCCGGGCGCCGAAGCCGAGCGCGGCGAACCAGACCAGGCTGGCGAACACGGCGCCGAGACCGAACGTCCAGCGCAGCGGGCCGCGGTCGGCTGCGACCGTGCCGAGCAGGAAGACGGTGTCGAGGTAGACGTGCGGGTTGAGCCAGGTCATGGCGAGGCAGGTCAGCACCGCCCGCCGCCGTGACCCCGCCGCGTCGCCATCGGTCAGCAGGGCGCCGCCGGGCTTGAAGACCCGGCGGGCGGCGAGCGCGCCGTAGCCGAGGAGGAACAGTCCGCCGACCCAGGCCACCACCGTCAGCACCCCGGGCCAGGCCACGACCACCGCGCCGACGCCGGCCACCCCCAGGGTGATCAGGAGCGCGTCGGACAGGGCGCAGATGCCGACGACGGCGAGGACGGCGTCGCGGCGGATCCCCTGGCGCAGGACGAAGGCGTTCTGCGCGCCGATGGCGACGATCAGGGAGAGGCCGGTGCCGAATCCGGCGGCCGCGGTGGTCAAGGCGTTTGTCATGCGCTTCACGCTAGGGAGACGATCTCTTGACGTACAGCTAAAGATTCTTACGTATCCTTAGCGCTCGTGAAGACAGAGTTGACCGAGCTTCCCCTCGACCAGGTGCGGACGCTGCTCGCGGTGGTCGACGAGGGCACCTTCGACGCGGCCGCCGCGGCGCTGCATGTGACGCCGTCGGCGGTGAGCCAGCGGGTGAAGGCGCTGGAGCAGCGCACGGGGCGGGTGCTGCTGGTGCGCACTAAGCCGGTGCGGCCGACCGAGTCGGGCGAGGTCGTCGTCCGGTTCGCCCGTCAGCTGGCCCGGCTGGAGCGCGACGCGCGGGCCGAGCTGGGGCTGAGCGGTGCAGGGGAGGCGACGCGGGTGTCGGTCGCGGTCAACGCCGACTCCCTGGCGACCTGGTTCCTGGGGGTGCTCACGCGCGTGCCGCAGGAGCCGCGGCTCTGCTTCGAGCTGCGCCGGGAGGACGAGAGCCGGACGGCGACGCTGCTGCGGGAGGGGCTGGTGATGGCGGCGGTGACTTCCTCGCCGGACGCGGTGGCGGGCTGTTCCGTGCGGTCGCTGGGCCGGATGCGGTATCTGGCCGCGGCGAGCCCGGAGTTCGCCGAGCGGCACCTCGGCGGGTCACTGCGGGAAGCGCTGGTGCGGGCGCCGGTGATGGCCTTCGACCGCAGCGACGATCTCCAGGACGCGTTCGTCCGCAGGCTGCTGCATTCCCGTACCGGCGCGAGTGCCGTTCGGCACCACGTGCCGACCTCGGAGGGCTTCCTGGCGTCCGTGGTCGCCGGACTGGGCTGGGGCCTGATCCCCGAGACACAGGCGGAGCCGTACCTTGCGGACGGCCGTCTGGTGCAGCTCGCCCCGGACCGCCCGGTCGACGTCCCGCTGTACTGGCAGCAGTGGAAGCTGGACTCGCCGGCGCTGGTGGCGGTGACGGAGGCGGTGACGGCAGCGGCTGCGGAGACACTGCGCCGCTAGTGCCCCAAAGGGGCGCGGGGAACTGCGCGACCAGCCACGACGACGCCGCAGCCCCTTGACGACAGATCGCGGCACCCCCCGAGGAGCACTACGTCGCCTCCAGCTGGAGGGCAGCACTGTCCAACAACATCTCCAACGCCGTCGGATACGCGCTGTTCACCATCCGCGCCGCCAGCAATGGCGCCGCCTCGGCGATCCGGGGATGCGTGGCCCGCGGCAACCGCGCGTACGTCGAGCGCCACATGTCCTCGTCCGCCCGCAGCGCCGCACTCGGCAGGGCGAGGGACGCGGCGTCCAGCGCGGCGAACGCCAGGGTCTGGTCGATGAACGCGTGATAGATGCGCACGGTGTCCGGCAGCGGGAACCCCGCCCTGCGCAGGACGTCAAGCACCGTCTCGTCGGCGGCGAGTTCGTTCGCCCGCCCGGTGACGCGGCTGGTCGTCAGCACCGCGGCCTGCGGATGGGCGACATAGGCCGCGTGGATGCGCAGCCCGACGGCACGCAGGTCCTCGCGCCACTCCCCCGACGGCGTCCAGCCCTCCAGCGCCTGCCCCATCAGCGCGTCGCCGATCGCGAGGGTCAGCTCGTCCATGCCGCGGAAGTACCGGTACAGCGTGCTCGGGTCGGCGTCGAGGGCCAGACCGAGGCGCCGGGCGGTCAGACCGGCGCTGCCGTGCTCGCGCAGCATCCGCAGCGCCGTCTCGACGATCAGCCGCTCGGACAGCACGGTGCCGCTTTTCGTGGGACGCCTACGGCGCCGCTTCTCCTCCGGGACGACCGGTTTGGGCACGATGCTCTCCGTCCTGGTGCCGCTCACGCCGAACTCTCCGCCTTATGCCAACGCCATTGACCTTACGTGAGCGGCGGGCGTTGTATCTGGCGGGGCCCCATCACGTCGTAGACCTTGAGCCGAGGGAGTCTTGTCATGCGTGTACTGCTCGTGGGTGCCGGCGGGGTGGGTACCGCCATCACCCGGATCGCGGCCCGCCGTCCGTTCTTCGAGGCGATGGTCGTCGCCGACTACGACCTCGCACGTGCCGAGGCGGCCGTGGCGGCCCTCGGCGGCGACGCCCGGTTCCTCGCCGAGCGCGTGGACGCGAGCGACGAGGCCGCGGTCACGACGCTGCTGGAGCGCCACGCGTGCGACGTGCTCCTCAACGCCACCGACCCGCGTTTCGTGATGCCGCTGTTCCAGTCCGCGCGCACCGCCGGGGCCACCTATGTCGACATGGCGATGTCGCTGTCGCACCCGCATCCGGAGCGGCCGTACGAGGAGTGCGGGGTCAAGCTGGGCGACGCCCAGTTCGAGCAGGCGGCGGACTGGGAGAAGGCGGGCGCGCTGGCGCTGGTCGGCATGGGCGTGGAGCCCGGCCTGTCGGACGTGTTCGCCCGGTACGCCGCCGACGAGCTCTTCGACGAGATCGAGGAGCTCGGCGTCCGCGACGGCGCGAACCTCACCGTCGACGGCTACGACTTCGCGCCGTCCTTCAGCATCTGGACCACGATCGAGGAGTGCCTCAACCCGCCGGTCGTCTACGAGGACGCCCGCGGCTGGTTCACCACCGAGCCGTTCAGCGAGCCCGAGGTGTTCGACTTCCCCGAGGGCATCGGCCCGGTCGAGTGCGTGAACGTGGAGCACGAGGAGGTGCTCCTGATGCCGCGCTGGGTCGACGCGCGGCGGGTGACGTTCAAGTACGGCCTGGGCGAGGAGTTCATCAGCACCCTGAAGACGCTGCACCTGCTGGGCCTGGACCGCACCGAGCCGGTGACCGTGCCGAGCGCCGACGGGCCGGTGCGGGTCTCGCCCCGGGACGTCGTGGCCGCGTGCCTGCCGGACCCGGCGACGCTGGGCGAGCGGATGCACGGCAAGACCTGCGCGGGCACCTGGGTGCGGGGCGCCAAGGACGGAAAGCCGCGCGAGGTGTACCTGTACCACGTGGTCGACAACCAGTGGTCCATGAAGGAGTACGGCTCGCAGGCCGTGGTGTGGCAGACGGCCGTCAACCCCGTCGTCGCCCTCGAACTCCTCGCCGGCGGCGTCTGGTCGGGCGCCGGCGTGCTCGGCCCGGAGGCCTTCCCGGCCCGGCCGTTCCTGGATCTGCTGACGGAGTACGGCTCTCCCTGGGGCATGCGGGAACAGTGACCGGATTCGCCGGTGTCCGAACGGGTTTCACTTGCGCATCGACAGGCGACTCGAAAACGAGTAAATGCATCCACCGAGGGCACGTTTCGACGATCGCAGGTGACTTTGATGGACGACTGGCGAGACCACGCCGCCTGCCGCCATGAGGACCCCGACCTCTTCTACCCGATCGGCACGTCCGGTCCGACCGTGTTGCAGACCGAGCAGGCGAAGGCCGTCTGCCGGCGCTGCTCGGTCCGGGACCAGTGTCTGCGCTGGGCAATCGACATGGACCAGTTCATCGGGATATGGGGCGGCACGAGCGAGGCGGAGCGACGGGCGCTGCGCCAACGGGCCGGATGACGGACCCGTCGGCACGGCCTGCGGCCACCGCCCTCACCCGGGCGGGGCCGCGGCCGGCAGCCGCAGACTGAACACGGATCCGGCGCCCGGCTCGCTCGCCGCCCCGGCCGTACCCCCGTGCGCGGCGACCAGGTGCCGGACGATCGGCAGGCCGAGCCCGCTGCCTCCGGTACGCCGGCTGCGGGACTTCTCGGCACGCCAGAACCGGTCGAAGACGTACGGCAGGTCCTCGGCGGCGATGCCGGTCCCCGTGTCGGTGATGTCGAGGACGACGTCGTCGCCGTCGCGGCGGGCGGCGAGGGTGACGGTGCCGCCGGCCGGTGTGTGGCGCAGGGCGTTGGAGACCAGGTTGCCGAGCGCCTGCCGCATGCGGACGGGGTCGGCGTCCAGCCAGGGGGTGCCGTCCGCCGTGGTGCGCAGGGCGACGCCGGCCGTGTCGGCGGCGACGCGGTGGGCGGCGGCTACCTGGTGGAGGAGTTCGTCGACGCGGACGGGTTCGCGGTGCAGGCGCAGCGTGCCGGCGTCGGCGGCGGCGAGGTCCTGGAGGTCGTCGATGACGCGCTGGAGGACGAGGGCCTCCTCGTGCAGGGAGGCGAGCAGCGCGGGGTCGGGGTCGACGACGCCGTCGCGGGTGACCTCCAGCCAGCCGCGGATGTTGGTGAGCGGGGTGCGCAGCTCGTGGGCGACGTCGCTGACCATCGCCTTGCGCTGGGCCTCCAGCCGCTCGCGGCGCTCGGCGAGTTCGTTGAAGGCCGCGGCGAGGATGCCGGTCTCGTCGCGGGTGGTGACGGGCACTCGCGCATGCAGTTCGGGCGGCTGCTGGGCGGCCTCGGTCAGTGCCCGCAGCGGCCTCACGAGCCGGGTGGCGACCACGGCGGTCACGGCCACGGTGACCGCGAGCACCAGTCCGGCGGCGCCGACGACCTTGGCCTTGTTGGCCGGGGACATGTCGAAGCGGACGGCGGTCGTGTCGCCGCCGCCCAGGAACAGCTCGGCCACGGGGGCGACGTAGGGATCGAGTTGGGCGCGGCGTGCCTCGTCGACGCAGCGGTCGGCCTCCCGCACGGCCGTACGGTCGTCGGTTCCCTTGGTCTTCCCCAGGAGATAGCGGGTGCCGAGCCGCTTCTCGGTCACGTCGACCGTGACGAACGGCTGCGAACCGGGGTTCAGTCCGCGCCGGTCGAGACACTTCTTGGCCCGATCGGACAGGTCGGACAGGGCCTTGTTCTCGGTCGGTGTCGTGGTGTTGAGCAGGCCGTCGGCGCACTCGTCGGGCACGACCCCGCTGGCGACCGGCCCGTCGTGGTCGGTGACGACCGGCCGGCCGCTCGGCGTCTGCACGACGACGGCCTCGTAGCCGTTGCGGGCGAAGCACCGCTGCCGTGTGTCGGCGAGTTTCTCCAGCTTGGCCCGCTCCGCGTCGGTCACCCGGTAAGGGCCCACGACCCGGGGGTCGACGCCGGCCCGCTGCGCTCCGCGCTCGGTGTAGGTGTCGATGTGCAGCGGGTCCACGGTGGCGGCGGCGCGCGGCGGCAGGGAGGTGCCGGCCGGGGCCGAGTCGGCGATGGCCGTACGGTCCGTGGTGGTGAGGGCGATACGGCGGCCGGTGCGGGCGGACAGCTCACGGACCGTCTTCTCGACGCCCCGCCAGTCGGGGTGGGTGGCGGCGTAGCCGCTGAGCCGCGCGAGGACGTCCATGTCCTCGGCGATGACCTGCCCCTGTTCCTCCCGCAGCGCCCGGGTGGTGGTCTCCACCGCGAGCCAGGCCGTGGCCGCCACCGAGCACACGGCGATCAGCACCGAGGTGATCAACAGCCGGACCAGCAGGCGCTTGCGCAGCGGTATCCGCCGGGTCATCCGCGGCCGCCGCTGAGCTTGTAGCCGACACCGAACACGGTCAGCAGCCGTGCGGGGCTGCGCGGGTCGGCCTCGATCTTGCGGCGCAGGTTCATGATGTGGACGTCGACGGCCCGCTCGGTGGACGCCCGGTCGGTGCCCCGGGTGCACTCCAGCAACTGCCGCCGGGAGAAGACCCGTTCGGGTTCGGCGACCATCGCCAGCAGGATCTCGAACTCGGCCGGCGTGCACTCCACCGCCGCCCCGTCGCACCGCACCTCGTGCCGCTCGGGGTCGACGGCGATCCCGGCGGCCCGTACGACGGGGTCCTCCCGCCGGCCGGCGGCGCGTCCGCTGCGGCGCAGCACGGTGCGGATGCGGGCCATGAGCTCGCGCGGGCTGTACGGCTTGGTCATGTAGTCGTCGGCGCCGAGTTCGAGGCCGAGCAGGACGTCGTCCTCCGCCGACCGGGCCGTCAGCATCAGCACCGGGATGTCGTCGTCCCGGCGCAGCACCCGGCACACCCCGAAGCCGTCGATCACCGGCAGCATCAGGTCCAGCACGACGAGGTCGGGCCGCAGGCGCCGGGCGGCGTCCAGGGCGGCCGACCCGTCGTGGACCACGGTGGCGGTGTGCCCCTCCGACAGCAGGGAGCGGCGTATGAGTTCGGCCTGCATCTCGTCGTCCTCGGCGACCAGCACATGTGCGCACACGCGGCGGATCCTAAGCGGTGGTGGGTGGACTCGGCAGCGGTCGTGGGCGGGCTCAGCGGGCCAGCGACTCGGCGTCGCCCATGACTACGACCGGATCCCGGTCGGGGTGCAGTGCCCTAAGCAGTTGCCGCATGTGCTCCCGGGAGACGCTGACGCAGCCCTGGGTGGGGCCGCCGTGGTCCACGTGGAGCCATATGCCGCCGCCGCGTCCGGCGCCGAGCGGGCGGGTCCAGTCCAGGGGTGTGGTGCCCGGCTTGCGGTTGTAGTCGATGGCGATGACGTAGTCGAAGGAGCCCGCGAGGGGCTCGCCCTCGAAGCCGGTGCCGTTCGCGGTGAAGCCGACGCCGTGGTCGTACGGCAGCCTGGTCCCGGGGTCGCTGAGCAGGCCGCCGGCGTCCGTGAGCGTGTAGACGCCGACGGGTGAGCGCAGGTCACCGGCCCGGTGGTGGTCGGTCCAGCCGCGCAGGGCGTTGTGCGCGGGCCATCGGGCGCCGGCCTCCCAGCCGATGTCGCTGCGCTCGTACAGCACGACCTCCGAGTTCGCGGAGTCACGGCCCTCACCGGTCACGACGACGGCCTGCCTGGCCTCGGCCGGCACCTCGGCCCAGGTCTTGGGACCCAGTCCGGGCAGTTGCTGCGGAGCGACCTCCAGGGCGACGTCGGGCAGCGGTGTGGCGGTCGTGGGCCTGGTGGCGGCGGGTTCGTGGTCCGGCGTCGCCATGGCACCGCCGCCGCAGCCGGTGAGCAGCAGGGAGGCGGCGAGCAGTGCGACACGGGGCTTGTGCGTGATCATGCCTCGACCTTGACCGACACTTGTGAGGAACTCGTCAGGTGTTCGACGAGTGCCCCGTTCCGCCCGAGAACTCGCACGACAGCCCGCGAGGCGTACCCCCGGAAAGGCTCGGTCATGAGCGTTCGCATCCGCCGCGTCTACGAAGCACCCGAGCCCGAGGACGGGGTACGCGTCCTGGTCGACCGGCTGTGGCCGCGCGGCCTGTCGAAGGACGCGGCCCAGGTGGACGAGTGGCCCAAGGGGCTCACCCCGTCCACCGAGCTGCGGCGCTGGTACCACGCGGGCGAGGGGTCCTACGAGGAGTTCGCCGGCCGGTACGAGGCGGAGCTGGACGCGCCCGAGGCGGCCGAACTCCTGGAACATGTGCGGGAGTTGGTGGGCAGGGGCGCGGTGACGCTGCTGACCGCGTCCAAGTCTCCCGAGCAAAGTCACGCCGCCGTGCTGGCCCGTCTCCTCTCCTGACCGAGGAGACGGGCCGTCGGCCGCCGTCGGGCCATTGGGCCGTCAGGCCGTCTGCCGTGCCGCCGCCCGGCCGTCTGCCGTGCCGCCGTCAGGCCGTCTGCCGTGCCGCCGCCCGGCCCGCAGTGCGGCCCGAGAAGAGGCAGCCGCCGAGGAAGGTGCCCTCCAGGGCGTTGTAGCCGTGGACGCCGCCGCCGCCGAAACCGGCGACCTCGCCGGCCGCGTACAGGCCCTCGATCGGCGTCCCGTCGGCGCCGAGCGCGCGCGAGTCGAGGTCGGTCTGGATGCCGCCGAGGGTCTTGCGGGTCAGGATGTGCAGCTTGACGCCGATGAGGGGGCCGGCCGCCGGGTCGAGGATGCGGTGCGGGGTGGCGACCCGGCCGAGGCGGTCGCCGATGTAGCGGCGGGCGTTGCGGATGCCCTGCACCTGGGAGTCCTTGCTGTACGGGTTGGCGATCTGGAGGTCGCGGGCCTCGATCTGGCGCCGGACGGTCTCCGCGTCGAGGAGCGCCTTGTCCGTCAGCTGGTTCATCTTCTCGACCAGTTGCTCCAGGGTGGGTGCGGTCACGAAGTCCGCGCCGTTGCGCAGGAAGGCCGCCACTGGTCCCGGGGCACCCTTGCCGAGCACCCGCTCCTTCAGGAATCCGGCGCGGTCCTTGGCGGTGATGTCGGGGTTCTGCTCGGAGCCCGACAGCGCGAACTCCTTCTCGATGATCTTCTGGGAGAGGATGAACCAGGAGTGGTCGTGGCCGGCGATGTCGGCGTCGGTGCGCAGGTGCTTGAGGGTGCCGAGGGTGTCGTAGCCCGGCAGGCACGGGTCGGGCAGCCGGCGGCCGAGGGCGTCGAACCACATGGACGACGGGCCGGGCAGGATGCGGATGCCGTGGCCGGGCCAGATCGGGTCCCAGTTCTGCAGGCCCTCGGTGTAGTGCCACATGCGGTCGCGGTTGACGAGCCGTACGCCCGCCTGCGCGCTGATGTCGAGCATGCGCCCGTCGACATAGGCGGGGACGCCGGTGACCATCTCGGTGGGCGGGGTGCCGAGCCGGTCGGGCCAGTAGCGGCGGACTATGTCGTGGTTGGCGCCGATGCCGCCCGTGGTGACGACGACGGCCTGCGCGGTGAGCTCGAACTCGCCGACACCGTCGCGGTTGGAGGCGACACCGCGGGGCGAGTTGTCCTCGGCGAGCACCGTCCCGCGCACACCGCGGGCCGTGCCGTCCTCGATGACCAGCTCGTCGACCTGGTACCGGTGGTAGAAGGTGAGCAGTCCGTCGCGGGCGGCCTGCTTGGCGTACCGCACGAAGGGCTCCACGACGCCCGTGCCGGTGCCCCAGGCGATGTGGAACCTGGGCACGGAGTTGCCGTGGCCGTCGGCGCGCAGGTCGCCGCGCTCGGCCCAGCCGACCGTGGGCAGGAACTTGATGCCGTGGGTCTCCAGCCAGGACCGCTTCTCGCCGGCCGCGAACTCGACGTACGCGCGCGCCCAGCGCACCGCCCAGGAGTCCTCGTCGTCGACCCGGTCGAACCCGGCGCTGCCCTGCCAGTCGTTCCAGGCCAGGTCGAAGGAGTCCTTGATGCCGAGCCGCCGCTGCTCCGGGGAGTCCACGAGGAACAGCCCGCCGAAGGACCAGAACGCCTGCCCGCCGAGGTTGGCGGCGTTCTCCTGGTCGACCAGCGCGACCCTGCGGCCCCGGCTGGTCAGTTCGCTCGCGGCGACCAGGCCCGCGAGTCCCGCTCCGACGACGATGACGTCGGCATCCATGGCGACCGTCCCTTCCTCTGTTCGGTACACGTGGTGGCGCTGATCGATGGTGGAGCCGCTCGATGGCCGGGTCCTTCGGCGATCGGGCTCCTCGGTGGTCCGGCTGCGGCTATGCCGTGCTGTCGCCGCTGCCGTCGGTGAGCAGTGCGGTGAGCAGTTGCCCCAGCCAGCGGCGGGCGTGCTCGACGTCCCTGTCCAGCAGCAGTTGGGTGGTGACGCCGTCGTACGCGGCGACCACGGCGTGCGCGGCGCCGTCGATGTCGCCGAGCACGGCGGGCAGTGCGGTACGGCCTCCCGCGCGGGCGAGCCGTTCGGCGATCGCGCCGCGCAGTCGGGCGCGGTGTTCCAGCAGGGTCCGCGCGACGGCCGGGTCACGTGCGGCGTGCACCAGGAAGTCGGTCTTCACCAGCAGCCAGTCGCGGTCCAGGAGCAGCACCTCGGTCACCCGGTCCACGGCGGCGGGCACGTCCAGGCCCGGTCCGTCGAGGGCGAGCGCCCCCGCGACCTGGTCGGCGATCAGGTCCGCGCGTTCCTGGTAGAGCGCGAAGAACAGCTCGTCCAGGCTGTCGAAGTTGGAGTAGAAGGCGCCCCTGCTGTAGCCGGCGGCCTCGCAGACCTCCTCGATGGAGACCCGCCCGAACCCCTTGGCGGCGAACACGGCGAACGCGGCGTCGAGCAGATTGGCCCGCGTGCGGACACGGCGCTTGGTGACGCGTCGGGTCGTTTCCTCCACCGTCATGGCCGGACCTCCGTTCGATACGTGAATGTATCCGATACATCTGTGTATCCAAAGGGTCCGTCGGAAAGTCGGCCCGCGACGCCGCCTCGCCGAAATATCGAGGGGAACATATTTTCGATTTCAGGGGTACGCTGGACGCATGGCCACGCACCTCCAGGGCTCCCTGTTCGACCAGACCGACGAGCTGCGGCTGGGCTCCCTCGCCGGGATCCGCCGTACGCGGCTCGCGCATGGCGCCTGGATCGACGTACTGCCGGGCTGGCTCAGCGGCGCGGACACGCTGTTCGAACAGCTGGCGTCCGAGGTGCCGTGGCGTGCCGAGCGCCGCACGATGTACGACCACGTCGTCGACGTACCGCGGCTGCTCGCCTTCTACGGAGTCGACGACGCCCTGCCGCACCCCGTCCTCACCAAGGCGCGCGACGCGCTGTCCGCGCACTACGCCGAGGAGCTGGGCGAGCCGTTCACCACGGCGGGGCTGTGCCACTACCGCGACGGCCGGGACAGCGTGGCCTGGCACGGGGACCGCATCGGGCGGGGCGCGCGGGAGGACACCATGGTCGCGATCCTGTCGGTGGGCGCTCCCCGGGATCTGCTGCTGCGCCCGATGCGCGGCGGCGGCGAGACGGTACGGCGTCCGCTGGGGCACGGCGATCTCATCGTGATGGGCGGCTCCTGCCAGCGGACCTGGGAGCACTCGATACCGAAGACCACCCGCGCCGCGGGACCGCGCATCAGCGTGCAGTTCCGCCCGCACGGCGTGCACTGAGGCGGAGAGGCGGCCGCTTCGGGTGCACGCGGGGGCTGCCTCCGGCGGACGGTGCCGGAGGCAGCCCTTCCTCTGGGCGCGGCCTCGCCCCGCCCGCACACTGTCCGGATGAGCGCGCAGACGCAGCTCCCGGCCACCGCTCCCCGGCGCACCGAACTCGACGCGCTGCGGGTGTTCGTCGTCCTCGGCCTGGTCTTCTTCCACTCGGCTCTCGTCTTCTCGCCGGAGGACGACTTCTACGTCAAGAACTCGGAGACGAGCGAGGCCGTCACCGTGTTCGTCGGGTTCGGGGTCGTGTGGGCGATGCCCATGCTGTTCCTCGTCGCCGGACTCGGCTCCCGGTACTCGATCCGCCGGCGCGGAGCGGGCTGGTTCGCCCGGGAACGCCTGCTGCGCCTGGGCGTTCCGCTGGTCGTCGCGACACTCCTGCTGTGCCCTCTCCCTCAGTGGCTGCGGCTGCGGGCGGCCGACCCCGGCTACCACGAGTCGTACTGGCGTTTCTGGCCCCGCTTCCTCACCGTCCGTCCGGACGCGGCCGACTTCCCCTTCGTCCTCGACGGGGAGTACTTCGAGACGGGCCATCTGTGGTTCGTCGTGCTCCTGCTGACCTTCAGCCTGCTGCTCGCCCCGGTCGCGGCACCGCTGGCCGACCGGTCGCAGCGGGTGGGGCGGGCGGTCGAGCGACGCCCGGCGCTTCTCCTGCTGCTCACCCTGCCGCTCGCCGCGATCAACGCGTTCCTCGGCATGGAGGAGGGCTTCGCGGGCTGGAACAGATGGGCCTACCTGGTGTTCTTCCTCTTCGGGTACGCCCTCGCCGACGACGACCGTGTCCGCGGCGCCCTGCGCCGGCTCGCGGTGCCGACGGGCGTGGCGGGGCTCGCCCTGTTCGCGGGCACCGCGCCCGGATTCATGGCGCTGGACGACCCGTTCACCGAGTGGAGTCCGTTCGCGCTGGTGACCCGGGCGCTGTTCGGGGCGGCGGGCTGGTGCTGGGTGATGGCCGTCCTCGGGCTGCTGGACCGGCCCCGCGAGCCCCGGCCGCCCTCCCGAGTGATGGCGTACCTCGGGATCGCCGCACTGCCGGTCTACGTGCTGCACCAGCCGGTCGTGGTCGCCCTCGCCTACGGCGTGGTGGGCTGGCCGGCGCCGATCCTGGTCGAGTACGCGGTGATCGTGGCCGGTTCGCTGGCGGTGATCCTGGTGCTGTACGAGGGTGTGGTGCGGCGGACGCGGCCGACGCGGTCGCTGTTCGGAATGCGCGCCGAACCGCCGGTCGCCCTTCCTGTCCAGCCTCCGGACCCGCCGGTCACACCGGCCCGTTGATCTGCTTTGCTGTGTCCGTCGGGCACGGACCTCACCACGCGGGACGATCATGCGGGCAGATGTGCAGCAAGTCGCGGACGGCACCTATCTCGTACACGGCAGCAACACCAACTGGGTGATCCTGACCGAGGGGGACGCGGTCACGCTCATCGACACCGGGTACCCCGGCGACCGGGCCAAGCTGCTCGCCTCGCTCACGGAGGTCGGCAGTGCGCCGGAGGCGGTCGAGGCCGTACTGATCACCCACGCGCACACCGACCATCTGGGCAACGCCGAGTACCTGCGCACCACTTACGGCACGCCGGTCCACCTCCACGAGGCCGAAGTGCCGCACGCCCGCCGGGATTTCCTGCACCAGGTGAACGTCGGGACGGTCCTGCGCAACGGCTGGCGGCCGGGTGTGCTGCCCTGGGCGATCCACGCCATCCGCTCCGGCGGCACCGCGCACGTCCCGGTGACCTCCCCCGAGGCGTTCCCGTCGGCGGGTCCGCTGGACCTGCCCGGCCGCCCCGTACCGGTGCACACGCCCGGCCACACCGACGGCCACTGCGCCTTCCACCTCCCGGACGCCGGTGCGGTCATCGCGGGCGACGCCCTGGTGAGCGGGCACCCCACCTCGCGGATCAAGGGCCCTCAGTTGCTGCCGGACATGTTCCACCACGAGCGGACCCGGGCCGTGGCCTCGCTGGCGGTGTTCGAAGGGCTCAAGGGCGACGTACTGCTGCCCGGGCACGGGCCGTTGCACCGAGGTCCGGTACGGGAAGCCGCTCTTCAGGCCAGGGAGCGCGCCGCATAGGGTGAGCTGACGATCACCGCGAGGCGAGGACGAACGGCCCATGGCACTCCAGATCAGCGCGACGAATCCGGAGCACCCCGCCCTCCTGCTGGAGCTGCCCTGGCAGCTGCCGCTGGAGGAGTGGCCGGAGGAGGTCCTGGTTCCGCTGCCGCGCGGCATCTCCCGGCACATCGTGCGCTACGCCCGCGCCGGCGACGAGGTGATCGCCGTCAAGGAACTCGCCGAGCGCCCGGCCCTGCGCGAGTACGAGCTGCTGCGCGACCTGGACCGGCTCGGCATCCCCGCGGTCGACCCGCTCGCCGTGGTCACCGGGCGCCTCGACGCGGCCGGCGCCCCGCTGGAGTCGGTGCTGGTCACCCGGCATCTGCGCGGCTCGCAGCCGTACCGCTCGATGTTCGAGACGACGATGCGCCCGGCGACCATGCACCGGTTGATGGACGCGCTGGCCGTGCTGCTGGTGCGCCTCCACCTCGCCGGGTTCGCATGGGGCGACTGCTCGCTGTCCAACACGCTCTTCCGGCGCGACGCGGGCGCCTACGCCGCCTACCTGGTGGACGCCGAGACCGGCGATCTGCATTCCCGGCTCAGCGACGGCCAGCGCGACTACGACCTGGACCTCGCCCGGGTCAACATCAGCGGCGAGCTGCTGGACCTGGAGGCGTCCGGGGCGCTGCACCCCTCCGTCGACCCCATCGAGTTCGGCACCGAGATCTGCTCCCGCTACCAGGGCCTGTGGCAGGAGCTGACCCGCACCTCCGTCTATCCGGCGGGCAAGTACCACTACATAGAACGCCGGATACGCCGCCTGAACGACCTCGGATTCGACGTGGCCGAGATGCAGATCGAACACGCGACGCACGGCGACACGGTCACCTTCGTGCCCAAGGTCGTCGACGCCGGCCACCACCAGCGCCAGCTGCTGCGCCTGACGGGCCTGGACACGGAGGAGAACCAGGCCCGGCGGCTGCTGAACGACCTGGAGAGCTGGATGGCCACCCAGGACGACTACGCCCCGGGCGACCCTCCCCCAAGCTCTCAACTTCGTTCGAGCAGGGGGGACCCCCATGGCGCCCGCCCCGAAGTACTCGCCCACCGCTGGGTGCGCGACGTCTTCCGGCCCACCGTGCGGGCGGTCCCGCTGGACCTGCGCGGGTCCATGGACCCGGCCGAGATCTACCACGAGCTGCTCGAACACCGCTGGTACCTGTCCGAGCACGCGCAGCACGACATCGGCCTGGACACGGCCGTCGAGGACTACATCAGCAACATCCTGCCGACGGCCAGGGAGACGCTGCGGCCGACCGTGTCCGACTGACTCAGTCGTGCGGGACCACGGCCACCGGGCAGTCCGCGAGGTGCAGCATGCCGTGCGCCACCGAGCCGATCCGGGCACCCACGGCCGTACGGTGCACGCGGCGCCCCACGACCATCAGCTGGGCCCGCCCCGACACCGACAGCAGCACCTGCCCGCCGCTGCCCATCTCCACGTGCTCGACGACGGGCACTTCGGGGAAGCGCTCCCGCCACGGACCCAGCGCCTCGCCCAGAGCCTGCTTCTCGTACGGCTCCAGTCCCCCGGCCTCGTCGAGCAGCTTCAGGGAGGCCGGGCTGTAGGCGAACAGCGGCGGCAGCGTCCAGGCCCGCACGGCCCGCAGGGTCGCGCCGCGCGCCGCGGCCGTCTCGAAGGCGAACCCCAGGGCTGCGGCGCTGTCCTCCGGGTCGCCCTGCTGACCCACGACGATCTCGCGCCCGGCGGCCTCGCCGGACGGCTCGTCACCGGCCCGTACGCGCACGACGGGCCGGGTGGCCCCGGCGATCACCTGCTGTCCGACGGAGCCCAGCAGGAACCCGACGACCCGGCCGTGGCCGCGCGACCCCAGCACCAGCATCTCGGACTCGCTCGCGGCGGCGATCAGCGTCTCGGCGGGCGGGCCCTCGACGACATCGGCGGTCACCTCCAGGCCCGGGTGCCGCTCGGCGACGCCCCGCGCCACCTCGGCCAGTCCGTCGCGCACCCACTGGGCCTGGGTGTCCTCCCCCGCGTCGATCGCGTCGTGCGGCTGGAACCGCCAGGCGTGCACCACCCTCAGGGGGAGCCCCCGGCGGACGGCTTCGCGGGCGGCCCAGGCCAACCCGGCGAGGCTCTCCTCCGATCCGTCCACCCCTGCGGTGATCGGGCGCGTCATTCCGGCTGCCTCCTCGTGTCACGGTCACATCCGTGAGGCCCAGTCTTCACTACGACTCCATGGCCCCGGGACGCCGGTGGTCCCGTCCGCCGGGCCGCCCCGAGGCTGACACCGGCAGGGTCCGGCATACCCGCGCGGAGCGGGGCGATCGAACATACGATGGGCAGGACCGGGCCGGTGACGACGGGGAAACCGTGCCCTGACACCGGACTCTCGGGGTGGGAGACGTATGACACAGGCCGCCGAAGCAGCGCGGACCGTCATCCTGACCGTGGACGACGACCCGGGAGTCTCCCGGGCGGTCGCCCGCGATCTGCGGCGGCGCTACGGCGAGTCGCACCGGATCGTGCGAGCGGAGTCCGGCGAGTCCGCGCTGGAGGCGCTGCGCGAGCTGAAGCTGCGCGGCGACCTCGTCGCGGTGATCCTGGCCGACTACCGCATGCCGCAGATGAACGGCATCGAGTTCCTGGAACAGGCCCTGGACGTGTACCCCGGTGCGCGGCGGGTGCTGCTGACCGCGTACGCGGACACGAGCGCGGCGATCGACGCGATCAACGTCGTCGACCTCGACCACTACCTCCTCAAGCCGTGGGACCCGCCGGAGGAGAAGCTCTACCCGGTCCTGGACGACCTGCTGGAGGCCTGGCGGCGCAGCGACTACCGGCCGGTGCCCAGCACCAAGGTGGTCGGACACCGCTGGTCGGCGCGCTCCTCGGAGGTGCGCGAGTTCCTGGCCCGCAACCAGGTGCCCTACCGCTGGTACTCCGCCGAGGAGCCCGAGGGACAGCGGCTGCTGGCCGCCGCGGGGCACGACGGACAGCGGCTGCCGCTGGTGGTCACGCCCGACGGGACGCCCCTGGTGGCGCCGGAGGCACCCGAGCTGGCGGCCAAGGTCGGGCTGGCCACGACGCCGACCGCCGACTTCTACGACCTCGTCGTCATCGGCGGCGGACCCGCCGGGCTCGGCGCGGCCGTGTACGGGGCGTCGGAGGGCCTGCGGACCGTTCTGGTGGAGCGGTCGGCGACCGGCGGACAGGCGGGGCAGAGCTCCCGCATCGAGAACTACCTCGGCTTCCCGGACGGCGTGTCGGGCGCCCAGCTCACCGACCGGGCCCGGCGGCAGGCGGCCAAGTTCGGCGCCGAGATCCTCACCGCGCGCGAGGTGACGGGACTGGAGGTCAGCGGCGCCGCCCGGATCGTACGGTTCTCCGACGGGTCGGCGGTCGCCGCGCACAGCGTCATCCTGGCGACCGGCGTGTCCTACCGGCAGTTGCAGGCGCCGGGCTGCGAGGACCTGACCGGCTGCGGCGTGTACTACGGGTCGGCGCTCACCGAGGCCCCCGCGTGCCAGGGCCAGGACGTGTACATCGTCGGCGGCGCCAACTCCGCCGGGCAGGCGGCGATGTATCTGTCGCGGGGCGCGAAGTCCGTGACGCTGCTGGTGCGCGGGGCGTCGCTGTCGGCGTCCATGTCGCACTACCTGATCCAGCAGATCGAGGAGTCGCCGAACATCTCCGTGCGCCCGAGGACCGTCGTGGAGTCCGCGCACGGCGCCGGCCACCTGGAACAGCTCACGCTGCGCGACATGGACAGCGGGCAGACCGAGAGCGTCGACGCCCAGTGGATGTTCGTGTTCATCGGCGCGGCCCCGCTGACCGACTGGCTGGATGCGACCGTGCTGCGGGACGAGCGCGGGTTCATCCTGGCCGGGCCCGACCTCACCGCCGACGGGCGGCCGCCGTCCGGCTGGGAGCTGGACCGGCCGCCGTACCACCTGGAGACCAACGTCCCCGGCGTGTTCGTGGCGGGCGACGCGCGCTCGGAGTCCGCCAAGCGTGTCGCGTCCGCCGTCGGAGAGGGAGCCATGGCAGTGATGCTCGTCCACCGTTACCTGGAGCAGTCATGAGCGGGCAGTCGGTCCCCTGCGAGCCCGCCGAGATCGGCTCGCTGTTCCTGTTCGAGAAGCTGACGCCCGAGCAGCTCGGAAGGCTGTGCAGCGAGGGCCGGGTGGAGCGGTTCGAGCCCGGGCCCGTGTACACCGAGGGTGACCCGGCCACCTGCTTCTACGTGATGATCGAGGGCACGGTCGTGCTGTATCGCAAGGTCGGCGGGGACGACGTGGAGGTGACCCGGACGTCCCAGCGCGGGGTGTACGCCGGGTCCATGCAGGCGTACCTGGGCGACCGGGTGCGGCAGGTCTACAACAACTCCATGCGCGTCACCGAGCCGACGCGGTTCTTCGTGCTGCCCGCGGACACGTTCGCGGACATCATGCAGGAGTGGTTCCCGATGGCGGTGCATCTGCTGGAGGGCCTGTTCTTCGGCTCGAAGAGCACCCAGCAGGCCATCGGGCAGCGCGAACGGCTGCTGGCGCTGGGCTCGTTGTCCGCCGGTCTCACGCACGAGCTCAACAACCCCGCCGCGGCGGCCGTACGCGCGACCGCGACGCTGCGTGAGCGGGTCGGCAAGATGCGGCACAAGCTGGCGATCATCGCCCAGGGTTCGTACTCGCCCGAGGTGATGGCGAACCTCATCGACCTCCAGGAACGCACCGCCGAGCGGGTCGCCAAGGCTCCCACGCTCAGTCCGCTGGAGGCCGCCGACCGGGAGGACGCGGTCACCGACTGGCTCGACGACCACGACATCCCGGAGGGCTGGCGGATCGCGCCCACCTTCGTCCAGGCCGGCATCGACGTGGACTGGCTGGACCAGGTCGCGGCGGGGGTGGACGGCGAGATCCTGCCGAACGCGATCGGCTGGCTCAACTACACCGTCGAGACAGAGCTGTTGATGGACGAGATCAACGACTCGACCACGCGCATCTCGCACCTCGTCGACGCGGCCAAGCAGTACTCCCAGCTGGATCGCGCGCCCTTCCAGAACGCCGATGTGCACGAACTCCTCGACAGCACCCTGCTGATGCTGTCGGGCAAGATCGGGCAGCGGATCGACGTCGTCAAGGACTACGACCGCACGCTGCCGAAGGTCCCTGCGTACCCGGCGGAGCTCAACCAGGTGTGGACGAACCTGATCGACAACGCGGTCTCGGCGATCAACAGCGCGGGCGGCGAAGGGACGCTGACCGTGCGCACCGCGTCGGACCACGACCGGCTGCTGGTGGAGTTCCGCGACACGGGGGTGGGGATCCCGGCGGAGAACCGGGGGCGGATCTTCGACCCCTTCTTCACGACCAAGCCCGTGGGCGAGGGCACCGGGCTCGGCCTCGACATCTCCTGGCGGATCGTGACCAACAAGCACCACGGCACGATCCAGGTGGAGTCCGAGCCGGGCGACACGCGTTTCCAGGTGCTCCTTCCGTTCACGTCCGAGGAGGCTTCATGACCAGCGCAAACGGCATCGATCCCGGGGCGGCGCCGAGCGGCAGCGGCTGTACCGAGTGCGACGACGTCGGCGGATGGTGGTTCCACCTGCGGCGGTGTGCGCAGTGCGGGCACGTGGGCTGCTGCGACAGCTCTCCCGCGAAGCACGCGACGGCGCATTTCCGGGACACCGGGCACCCGTTGGTGCAGAGCTTCGAGCCGGGTGAGGCCTGGTACTGGAACTACGACACCAACGAGATGTTCGAGTCGGGGCCCGAGCTGGCTCCTCCGGCGAGCCATCCTGCGGACCAGCCGACGCCGGGTCCGGCGGGGCGGGTGCCGGCGGACTGGGCGAAGACGTTGCGCGCCTGACCGCTCCAGGCCCTGTTCCCGGCGCCCGAAAAGCCCACGGGTTCTGCCGGTGCCAAGTGGCAGGATGTTTTCGTGTCGCAAGCCTCCTTCAGTACCCCGCTCATCGGCCGGGACGACGAATTCGCCCGGCTCTCCGGGGTGCTGGAACGTGCCCGGGACGGGGATGCCCGGGCCGTGCTGGTCGCCGGGGACGCCGGGGTCGGCAAGACCCGGGTGCTCGACGAGGTCGCGGGGCGGGCCACCGCCGACGGGATGATCGTGCTGACCGGGCACTGTGTCGACCTGGGCGATGTCGGACTGCCGTATCTGCCGTTCACCGAGGTCCTCGGGGTGCTCGCGGGTGACGAGCGGTTCGCGGGTGTCCTCGACGGGCATCCGGTCGTGGGCCGGTTGCTGGGCGGTGGCACGGACGCGGTGAGCGACCGGCTGCGGCTGTTCGAGGGCATCGCCGGGCTGCTGGCCGACCTGTCGGAGATCGCGCCGGTGCTGCTCGTCCTGGAGGACCTGCACTGGGCCGACCAGTCGTCGCGGGACCTGCTGCGGTTCCTGCTGAGCCGGGGCATCCTCCAGCGGACGGCCGGTGGGGCGCCCGGGCACCGGCTGGCCGTGTTCGCGTCCTACCGCGCGGACGACCTGCATCGACGCCATCCGCTGCGGCCGCTGCTCGCCGAGCTGGTACGGCTCCCCGCGGTCGAGCGTCTCGAGCTGCGGCCCATGGCCGACGCCGAGGTGGCCCGGCTGGTGCGGGCCGTGCAGGAACAGCCGCTCCCCGACACGACCGTGCGGCGGATCGTGGAGCGGGCGGAGGGCAACGCCTTCTACGCGGAGGAGCTGGTCGCGGCCACGGACACGGAGGCGGGCGGGGTGCCCAGCGGGCTGGCCGACGTCCTCCTGATCCGGTTCGAGCAGCTCTCCGACACCGCGCAGCAGGTGCTGCGTACGGCCGCGGTCGCCGGGCGGCGGGTGGAGCACGACGTGCTGCGGGGTGCCGTGGGGATCCCGGAGGACGAACTGGAGTCCGCGCTGCGCGAGGCCGTGGGACGGCAGTTGCTGGTGCCGGGCGCGGGAGACACGTACGCGTTCCGGCACGCGCTGGCCCGCGAGGCGGTGTACGCCGATCTGCTGCCCGGTGAACGGGCCCGCCTGCACGGCGCGTTCGCCCGGCTGCTCACGGGGCGCGGCCGGCCGAAGGAGACGGCGGCCGAGCGCGCCCACCACTACCGGGCGAGCCACGACCTGGCCGAGGCCCTCGCCGCCTCGCTGGAGGCCGCCTCGCACGCGCACCGGGTCGGCGCGCCGGCCGAGGAGCTGCGGCATCTGGAGACCGCCCTCGACCTGTGGTCGTCGGTGGAGCCGGCGGCGCGGCCCTCGGGCGAGGGCAACGACCGGGTGACCCTCACGCTGCGCGCCTCGGCCGCGGCCGCGCACGCCGGTGAGTCGCACCGGGCGGTCTCCCTGACCCGTTCCGCGCTCGCGGGCGTCGGCCAGGACACCGACGCCGAACTCGCCGCCCGGGTCCGCTACACCCTCGCCGGCAATCTGCTCGGCGTGGACAGCCTCTCGGCGGCCTACGCCTACAGCAGTGAGGCGCTCGCCCTGATCCCGGCGGAGCCCCCGTCGCGGACGTGGGTGTGGGCGGCGGCCACGCATGTCATGGCCGCACGTCAGGTCGGTGAGGACGAGACCGCGCTGCGGATCGCCCACGAGGCCCTGCGCACCGCCGAGCAGCTGCGGGTGCCGGACGCCCAGGCGGACCTGCTGATCTCGCTGGCCGCGCTGGAGGGCGGCGGCCGGCGCACCCCGCTGGGGCGGGAACGGCTGCGGGAGGCGCGGGAGTTGGCGAGGGCGTCCGGGAACGCGCCGGTGGAGATGCGGGCCCTGTTCAACCTCGCCGTCGGCTGCTTCGAGTCCGGTGAGCTTCAGGAGTGCCTGCCATGGCTGGCCGAGGGTCTGGACCGGGCCCGGCGTGCGGGGTTGCTCTCGTCGCCGTATCCGCTGGAGATGCGGTATCTGCGGCTGCTGGTGCTGTACGCGCTGGGCCGCTGGGACGAGTGCCTGAGCGTGGCGTCGGCCGACGCCGAGGTGCTGCCCGCGGCGGGCGGCTTCACGGCCGGTCCGGCGCTGTACGTCGCCCTGGCGCGCGGCGATCTCCGCGCCGTCGAGCAGGCCGGTGCCCTGCTGGAGGGGCCGTTCGACTGGATGGGCACGCTCGTCGCGGGCATCGCGCTGACCGACGCCGCCGCGCTGCGCGGTGACGCGGAGGAGGCGGTGGAGCGGATGGGGACCGCCGTCGCGGCCCTCACCGACGACGTGGGCAGGCCGCCCGACGTCACGGTCCGGCTGGCCGCCCTCGCCCTGTCCGCGGTCGCCGACCGGGCCGCCGCGCTGCGCCTGACGGGTGACGCGGAGGGTGCCGGGCGCTGGGCGGACACGGCGACGGAACTGGTCGGGCAGGCGCGGACGGCGGCCGTACGCGGCGAGGTCGGCGTGCCGCAGGGCCCGGAGGGCATGGCGTGGCTGGCCCGTGCGGAGGCGGAGTGGACTCGGGCCGTGAGCGGGCCGGACGCGGGGGCGTGGGCGAAGGCGGTGGCCGCGTTCGACTACGGCGACGACTACGAGCGGGCCAGGTGCAGGCTGCGCCACGCCGAGGCGCTGCTGGTGGCGGACGACCGTGAGGCCGCGGGTGCCGAGGCCCGGGCCGCCCGGGAGACGGCTGTCCGGCTCGGTGCGACACCGCTGCTGGAGCGGGTGGACGCGCTGATCCGCCGCGGTCGTCTGGCGGAGGCCCACGCCGACGGTTCCTCGCCGCTCACGGCCCGCGAGCAGGACGTCCTGCGGCTCCTCGCCGTCGGCCGCAGCAACCGGCAGATCGGCGAGGAGCTGTACATCACCGGCAAGACGGCGAGCGTCCATGTCTCCAACATCCTCGCCAAGCTGGGCGCCGCGAGCCGTACGGAGGCGGTGGCGATCGCCTATCGCGAGGGTCTGATCACCCGTGAGGAGACGGTGGGCTGACCCGCCGTCGCGTCGATCAGCCGGTGGGGTCGCAGTCGAGGGCGGTCAGGTCGACGGCGTCGGCCATCGCCTGCATGCCCTTGTCGTTGGGGTGTATGTGGTCGCCGCCGTCGAGGGCCGGCAGCATCCTCTCCTGGTCGTAGGGGCTGCGCAGGATGCGGTCGAAGTCGGTGACGGCGTCGAACTCGCCGCTGCTGCGGATGAAGGTGTTGACCTCCTGGCGTACGGCCTCGCCGGCCTGGTCCCATTCGTGCCAGCCCTTGAAGGGGCCGACGGTCGCGCCGACGACGCACTTGCCGGCCGCGTGCGCCCGGTCGACGATCTCGCGGTAGCCCTCGATGAGGTCGTCGGCCGTGACGCCGGTGTGGGCCTTGATGTCGTTGACGCCCTGGAAGAGGAACACGGTCCGCACGCCCGGCTGGGACAGCACGTCCCGCTCCAGCCGGTTCAGCGAGCTCTGCCCGGCGCCGTCCGCGAGGACCTTGTTCCCGGAGATCCCCTCGTTGGCGACGCCCTTGACCGCGGTGTCCGTCTTCTGGAGCCGGCGGGCGAGGTAGTCGGGCCAGCGGCGGTTCAGGTCGGAGGTGGACTGCCAGCCGTCGGTGATGGAGTCGCCGAGGGCGACCACGGCGCCGGTGCCCTTGGGGGCCTGCACGGAGACGGCGTCGAGGTAGAACCAGGACCCGGTCGGAATGGTCCAGGGGGTGCCGCTGTCCTCGGCGGTGCGGTCGCCCTGGGTGGCGTACGACGTCTGCATGGCCATCCAGTGCCCGCTCGCCGGGCCGGCCGCGTCGGGGCTGTGGAGGCTGACGACGAGGTTGGACGCGGTGGGCAGCTTCCCGGGCAGCGGGTCGCTCCACACGGTGGCGCCGGCCGGCACGGTGACGGTGCGCTCGCCGCCGAAGGCGAGACGCCGGTTGGTGCCCGGCCGCAGTTCGGCGCCCTGCTTCTGGAGGCCCGCGTAGGCGCTGTCGAAGGTGATCGGCCGGTCGCCGAAGGCGTTGGAGAGCCGGACCCGGACGCCGGAGCCGCCGACGCTGGTGTGCACGACGAGCCGGTAGCTGCGGCCGGCGACGCCGTCGCCCATCCGGTCCGCACTGGCCGCCCAGGTGACGACGCCGCTCGGGCCACCGGTCGCCTCGGCGGGCGCCGCCTGGCAGGCGACGAGCGTCAACAGGATGGCGGCCAGGGGCAGTTTGGATCTCACCGGGCGAAGTCCTTCAGGGTGACGGACGCGCCGGGCCGCAGCGAGACCGTGCGGGAATCCTTGCCGTGGGCGACCGTCGTGGTGCGGCCGCCGACGCTGCGGATCCGCGCCTCGGTCGGCCTGCCGTCCCGCCAGTGCAGGTCGACCTCGAAGCCGCCGCGCACGGGGACGCCCTCGACGAAGCCCGATGCGGCCCAGGCGTCGGGCAGGGCCGGGAGGAGTTCGACGTGTCCGGGCCGGGAGTACAGCAGCATCTCCACCATGGCGGCGGGGGTGCCGAAGTTGGCGTCGATCTGGAAGATGCCCCGGCCGCGTTCCACCTCGTAGATGTCGAAGAGGTTGAAGGCGGTGCCGTTGCTGCCGTCGGTGGAGGGGCGGAGGTTGTTGACGATGAGCTGGTAGGCCTTGTCGGCGTTCTTGAGGCGGGCCCAGCACAGGCTGCGCCAGGCGTTGGCCCAGCCGAAGCTCTCCATGCCGCGTGCGGTGAGCAGCGCGGTGGCGCCATCGACGAGGTCCGCCGGGGTGGAGCCGTCGGGGCGGATGCGGTCGCCCGGGAACAGGTTGATCAGCGGGGACAGGTGGCGGTGCGTGGTCTCACCCAGGTTGTCCGGCGACATCCACTCCTCCAGCCAGCCGGTGGACGGGCTGACCTGCGGCAGGTACAGCTTCCTGCGCAGTGCGGCGATGGTATCCGCGAAGCCTGCGTCCCGCCGGAGTTCGGCGGCCGCGGTGCAGTAGTTCCCGAACAGCGTCCACACGACTTCCTGAGCATAGGTGATGCCCTTGGCGTCCTGCGGGCCGTGTTCCGGGGACCAGTCGCTGTCGTCGACGAGCACCTCCTTCGAGGTGCCGGGGAGGGTGATGGTGAGCAGCCGCGCCTCCCAGAACTCGCACGCGCCCTTGAGGAGGGGGTAGATCTTCGCGAGGTACTCGCGCGATCCGGTGTACTCGTAGTGCTCCCACAGGGTGGTGCACAGCCAGGCGTTGCCCGCCGGGTGCCACCACCAGCCGCTGCCGCCGTAGGGGTTGGTGGAGAAGGCGACGGCCCAGCCGGCGTTCTTGCCGCTGGAGTTGCGGTAGCGGTTGCGCGGGTCGTTGTACAGGCGGCGGGTGAGGTCGTTCCAGGACGGGAGCTGGGCGACGCAGTAGTCGGTGAAGGCGTCGAAGCACGGGAACAGGCCCGTGCGGTCGGCCATCCAGTAGTTCATCTGGATGTTGATGTCGGTGTGGTAGTCGCCCATCCAGTCCGGGTCGTTGCCGTCCAGCCACAGGCCCTGGAGGCCCAGCGGGAGGCTGCCGCGGGAGCCGCAGATCATCAGGTAGCGGCCGAACTGCAGGTAGGCCGCCTCCAGTTCGGGATCGGGCTCGGGGTCGCGGCTGCGGGCGTGCAGACGCTCCCAGGTGTCGAGTTCGCGCTGCTCGGCGGAGGACGTGCCGAGGGAGAGACCGAATCGTCCGTACAGGGCGCGGTAGTCGGCGACATGGGTACGCCGCAGGGCATCGGCGGACTCCGCGACGGCGGCGCGGACCTTCGTGCGGGCGAGTCGCTCGGGGTCGAGTGAGGGGTCGCGGAAGCCGGAGTCGGCGTCGGGCGCGTAGTTGGTTCCGGCGGTGACGACGACGGTGAGGTCCTTGCAGCCGCTGAAGTCGATGCGGGTGCCGTCGACGGTGACCTTCCCGCCGGTGCCGCGCGCCTTGACGGCGGCGCCGTAGCGCAGGCCGTTGGGGAGGGTCGCGGCGAAGGACTCGGCGGCGGTGGGGTGTTCGCCGTGGGTGCCGGTGAGGGTGATGGTGCCGGTGTACCGGCCGCCGCCGCTCTGGGTGAAGCGCAGGACGATGACGTCGTCGGGTCGGCTGGCGTACATCTCGCGCCGGTAGGTGACGCCGGAGCGGACGTAGGAGCTGGTGACCAGGCCCTGGGCGAGGTCGAGGGTGCGGCGGTAGCCGTTCACGCCGCCGAGGTCGTGGTCGGGGATGTCGACGGTGAGCCTGGCCAGCAGGGTGAACGAGCCGAAGTCGGAGCGGCCGTAGGGGAACTGGCCGTCCTGGTCGAGGGTGTCGTTGAGGCCGCCGGTCCACATGGTGGCGTCGGTGATCAGGAGGAGTTCGCGGCCGGGGTCGTTGCTCGCGAGGGCGCCGATGCGGCCGTTGCCGACGGGCAGGCCCTGTTCGATGAGGGAGCCCTCGTCGCCGGGGGCCTGCCACCACAGCTGCTGGCGGGCGGCGTCGGCGGGCAGCGGGACTTCGGCGGGGCGGGCGGGTGCGGCGGTGGCGGTGAAGGCGGGCAGTGTGCCGAGGGCGGCGGTGAGGCCCGCGGTGGTGGCGAGGGAGAGGACGGTTCTTCTGCTCGGCTCGTTCGGGCTGGTGTCCATGTGCGGCTCCGGGGTCGTCCGGGCCGGGGCCCGGCGCACGGCCGGGCCCCGACGGGAGGGGGAGATCAGAGGGACTTCGGTACGTCGATCCGGTCGATGTCCGGCGCGTAGCCGGTGCCGCTGTCGAAGACGACGGTGTTGGTCCCGGCCTTGAGCTTCACCGGCACGTAGACGCTGTTGACGGTCCCCCAGTCACCGGTGGAGGGCAGCTTGTGCGAGGTGGCGCCGCCGTCGCCCGCGGAGACGAGGACCGAGCGGGCGTCACCGCTGACGTAGGCGACCTTGATCTGGTAGGTGCCGGCCTTGGCCACCACCACGTCGTTGACGGTGACCTTGCCGCCGACGTAGAGGTTGCCGACCTTCTTGCCGCCGGAGCAGGCGGAGCAGTCGGCCACGGAGGCGTTGCCGCTCAGGGTGTTGGAGCCGGCCTCGGCCTCGTACGCGGTCCAGGCGAGGTCGGTGCCGCGCGGGGTGACCGTGAACAGGCGGGAGCCGTGGGCCGGGAGGGCCTGGGTGATCTTGTCGGTGTAGGTGCCGAGGCCTTCCTTGTTCCACACGTCGCGCACGGCGGCCTTGCCCTTGAAGCCGAGGGTCTGCCAGTTCGCGGTCACCGAGGCGGGTGCGTCGGAGAGGTTGAACAGGGCCACGGTGTAGGTGCCGTCGGGGTTCTTCGCGGCCCACACCTGCTGCGGGTCGGAGGCGGTGACGGGCTCGGCGGGCGGGGCGCTGCTCTGGTTGATCGCGATGACCTCGCGGTTGGTCAGCAGCGACAGGCCGTAGGAGTCGAGCCTGGTGATGTCGTCACCGGTGAACAGCGGGGACTTGGCGATGGCCCAGAGGGTGGCGTAGCTCTGCCGTTCGGCCTTGGTGAGGCCGTCCATCTCGCCGTTGCCGACGTTGAGGGAGTCGAGGTCGTTCCAGCCGCCGGGGCCGGCGTGGTCGGTCCAGGCGGGGGCGTCGTCCCAGCGGTCGTCGACCGAGTTCTCCCAGGTGACCAGGGTGTTGCAGTAGCACTCGACGTCGGTGTCGATGCGCCAGCCGTTGGAGTACTTCTTCCAGTCCGCGACGTGCCCGTAATCCAGGGACCAGGACAGTTCCAGGTGGATCGGCCGGCCGGCGGTCCTGATGGCCTTCTGCCAGGCGGCGACGTCGGCGACGTTGTTGTAGTTGTCGCCGTTCTTGAACGAGCCGGGGCCGACGCCGTCGAGCTTCAGGAAGTCGTAGCCCCAGTCGGCGAACATCTGCGCCTGGGAGTCGATGTACTTCTGCGCGCAGGGATCCGAGAAGTCGATCTTGTAGGCGCTGTCCCAGCCGTTGGTGGTGCGCAGGTCGTCGTAGACGATGTCGCCGGTGGTGCAGCCCTCGGCGTTCCAGATCGGGTTCTTGCCGTCGTTGTACGCCCCCTTCTCCAGGCCGACCGGGAGGTAGATGCCGGCCTTGAGTCCCTTGGAGTGGATGCGGTCGGCGACGGCCTTCATGCCGCTGGGGAAGCGCACCGGGTCGGCCTTCTGCCGGCCGTACTCGTCGAACTGCGACTTCCAGGACCAGTCCATCCACCAGCCGGCGTCTATGTTGACGTACTCGTAGCCGTACTTCTTCAGCTTGGCGGCCATGGCGTCGGTCTGCTTGATGACGTTGGCCTCGGACAGGTAGCTGTAGTCGCCCTTCGGGTTGAGGCCCGGGTACTTCGACGACTGCATGGTCCAGCTGGTCCAGCCCATGTAGGGCTTGGCGGCCACTTCGGTGCCGGCCGTGGCGGCCGGGGGCGTGGTGGTCTCGGCCTGAGCGGCGGGGACGGCCGCGGTGACACCGGCGGTGAGGGCGAGGACCACCACGGCTCTCAGGGCGCGTGCGGGCATGACGGAGTACGAGGATGACCTCATGGGTCGTGCCTCCAGGGGTTGGTTCAGCGGTACTGGCGCTGGTCGTCGGCTCGGATGAAGGACTGGATCGCGGTGGCCGCGGCCCCGCGCGCCCACTCCTCGAAGGGCAGTGGGCGGGTCTGTACGTCGCACTGGGCGGCGGTTCCGAACGCGGCCGCGGCGAACGCGTCGCGGATCTGTTCGGCGAACAGGTCGTAGGCGGCGAGGCCCTCGCCGGAGATGATCACCCGCTCGGGTCCGAGCAGGTTGGCCACGGTGGCGATGCCCCGGCCGATCGCCTCGCCCGCGCGGGCGTAGGCCTCACGGGCTCCGGCGTTCCCCTGATGGGCGAGCGCCGCGGCCTCGGCGGTGTCGGCGACCTCGGCACCGGTGCTCTCCCGGATCCGCCGCACGATCGCGGCGTCCCCGGCGATCGCCTCCACGCAGCCGCGGTTGCCGCAGTGGCAGGGCGGGCCGGCCGGGTCGACGGTCACATGCCCGATCTCCCCGGCCACGCCGTGCGCCCCGGCGACGACCCGGCCGTGCACCACGAGGCCGCAGCCGATGCCGGCACCGACGGTCACCACGGCGAAGTCGGACAGTCCGACTCCGGCTCCGAACCACTGCTCGGCGACGGTGAGGGCCCGTACGTCGTTGTCGACGGTGACCGGCAACCCGGTGGTGGCGGCGGCGAGTTCGGCGAGGGGCACGTCCCGCCACTCCAGGAACGGCGAGTACCGGACGACTCCGGCGCCGCGCTCCACGTCCCCGGAGACGGCGATGCCGAGGCCGAGAACGGGGACGCCGAGGTCGCCGGCCTCCGCGAGGAGTGTGCCCGTGAGTTCGGCGACCGAGGCCAGCACGCTCCCCGGCTCCCGGTCGGGGAGCGGGGCGTGGCGGGCGACGCGGATGCGGCAGCACAGGTCGGTGAGCACGCCGATGACCGCGTCGCCGGTCACTTTCAGGCCGATGAACAGGGCCCGTCCCCCGTCGACCCGTACCGGGTTGGCGGGGCGGCCGAGCGCGGGGCGGGCGGTCTCGTCCACGTCCTCCACCAGGTAGCCGGCCTCTATCAGGGGCCGTACCGCCTTGGTGACGGCGGCCGGTGACAGTCCTGCCCGCCGGGCCACCTCCAGACGGGTGAGGGGCCCATGGCTGAGGACGGTGGTGAAGATCTGCGAGGCGGCCGGCGTGTTGGCCGGAAACGTCTCGGCGCGGTGGATCGAGGACATGACCGGAACCTAGAGCCCTTATTTTCCGTCGTCAATAAAAGAAGCAGGATTCGTTCGAGGACTCCGGATCCGGCCGTTCGAGGACTCCTACCCGGTGATCGCGGTCTGTCCAACTGTGCGTCGTCTGTGGCGATGTGACGGGATGCGAGAAGGTTGCCCCGCACGCAGATGATCGTTCACGTATCGGCAGCACTTCGAAGGAAACGGGAGGAACCCGCATGGTCTCAGCATCGGTGGTCAGAGGTACGGCGGTGACGGCGGCCCTGATGTCGCTCCTGGCGGTCCCCGCGCATGCCGCGCCCCTGGAGCCCGGCACCACGAGGGCCGGCGCCCCGGCCCCGGACGTCACGGGTCTGTGGAACGACCTGCGCGCGGCGCAGCGCAGCGGCGCGCCGGGCGCGATGGCGCGTCTGGAGGACCGCGACACCGTCCACTGGGCGGCCGTCGGCGTCGCCGACCGGAAGACCGGAAGGGCTCTCAGCAACTCCGACCGGTTCCGCATCGGCAGCATCACCAAGGTCTTCTCGGCGGTCGTCCTGCTGCAACTGGCCGAGGAGAAGAAACTGACGCTCGACGCCCCGGTCGACCGCTATCTGCCGGGGCTGCTGCCCGACAAGAGCATCACGGTGCGCCATGTGCTCAGCCACCGCAGCGGCCTGTACGACTACACCAACGACATGTTCGCGCGGACGGTTCCCGGCTTCGAGGCGGTCCGCAAGAAGGTCTTCACCTACCGTCAGCTGGTCAACCGCTCCCTGGCCAAGCCGCGGACCACCAAGCCGGGCGGGGCGTACTCGTACTCCAACACCAACTTCGTCGTCGCGGGCATGCTCATCGAGAAGCTCACCGGGCACCCGGTGGCGACCGAGTACCGCGACCGGATCATCGAGCCGCTGATGCTGACCGACACCTTCTACGTGCACCCCGGCACGAAGATCCCCGGCCGGTACGCGCGCGGCTATCTCACCCCGGACACCGCGGGCGCCGCGCTCGTCGACGCCACCGAGCAGACGGCGTCCTGGGCGCAGAGCGCGGGCGCGGTCATCTCCAGCACCCGGGACCTCAACACCTTCCTGTCGGCGCTGCTCGGCGGCCGGCTGACCTCCAGGACCCAGCTGGCACAGATGCAGCGCTGGGTGCCGGCGGGCAGCACACAGGCGTACGGGCTGGGGCTGCGGCGGCGCGACCTGTCGTGCGGCGTCTCCGTCTACGGCCACACGGGTGCCGTACAGGGCTACTACTCCTACGCGTTCGCATCCAAGGACGGCAAGCGCAGCCTCGCCGCGGTCGCCACCGCCTCCAACAACGGCACGCTGCACAACACGATGCTGCGCACGCTGGAGTCCGCGTTCTGCGGCAAGCCGTCGAAGAAGGCGCGGCCCGCCGCCACGCCCGTCGAGCGGCACGACGACATCGCGCCGGACAACAAGCTGAGCTTCGACGAGTAGGACCGACGCCGCACGTCAGGTGGGAACCCCCGGGATCCGGTGCGCGTTCTCAGGACATCCGCACCGGATCCCGAACCACCCACCAGGACGGCCCGATGAGCGAGTTGGTCCCCGGGGGCAATCTGCCCCTCCCGGGCGGCGGCATGACCGTCCGGGTACCCGGCCCCTTCGACGTGTCCGCGCTCATCACCGACGACAGCGGCAAGGTGCGGGGCGACGCCGACTTCGTGTTCTACAACCAGCCGTCCGCGCCGGGCGCCCGTCTGCACGGCGACACCCTGACCGTCGACCCGCCGCGGCTGCGCTCCGGGGCGACCCGGGTCACGGTGGTCGTCAGCCCGTCCGACCCCGGCACTCCCCTGGGCCGGCTGCCCGCGCCGGTGCTCCAGGTCACCGACCCGGACGGCCGCCCGATCGCCCGGTTCGCCCCGCCGCGCCCGGGGCCGGAGACCGTACTGCTGCTCGCCGAGGTCTACCGGCGCGGCGGCGGCTGGAAGCTGCGGGCTCTCGGGCAGGGGTACGCGGACGGACTGGCGGGGCTCGCGCGCGACTTCGGGGTGGACGTGATCGAGGACGCCACGCCCTCGCCGGCCGGGCGGACGGCCGTACCGCCCATGCCCGGCGCTCCGCCGACGCCCACGGCACGCTCCACGATGCAGACGCTGGCCGCCCTGACCGTCCCGGACTTCCCCTCCCCCGATCCGGACGGCTTCCTCGGCCCGGTCAACTCCGCCCGGGCCGGCGTCGGTTCGCCGCCCGTCGCCCCCGACGCCCGGCTCGCCTCCGCCGCGGGGGCGCACGCCTCCGCGATGGCCGCGGTGGGCCGACTCGGTGTCGAGGGCGGCGACGGTGTGTCCGTGTACCAGCGCATCACCGCCACCGGGTACGCGTACATCACCATCGGCGAGCACCTGGTCTCCGGTCCGCGCACCCCGGCCGAGTTCGTCGCGTACTGCCTGCGCACCGAAGGCGCTCGCCGCACCCTGCAGGACGCCGCCTTCACGCATGCCGCCGTGGCGTCGGTCAGCGGCGGCCGCTCCGGCGACACGTACTGGACGGCGCTGTGGGCCAGGCCGCTCGCGCCGGGTGATCTGCCCCGTACCGCGGCCGAGGTCGTCGACCTGACCAACCGGGAGCGGGCGAGGGCCGGGCTGCGCCCGCTGGCCGCCGATCCCGCGCTGACCACGGCCGCGCAGTCCTACAGCGCCGACATGGCGACCCGCGCCTTCTACTCCCACACCTCGCCCGAGGGGACCCAGCCGTGGGACCGGGCGGCCGCGGCGGGCTCCCGGATGCGCGCGATCGGCGAGAACATCGCGTGCGGTCAGCGCTCCCCCGCCGAGGTCGTGGAGGGCTGGATGAACAGCCCCGGGCATCGCGCCAACATCCTCAAGCGCGACTTCACCCACATAGGCATCGGCTTCGCGGGCGGCGGTCCGGCTGGCACGTACTGGACACAACTCTTCGGCGGCTGACGGATCCGGGCCGCGACACGCCGCGACCTAGGCGGAACGATGCCGTCCGGGACACGATGCCCGCATGAAGGGTGACCTCTTTTCCAGCGAGCACATGGTCCAGCCGGCCACGGCGCCGGGCATGACGATCGAGAACGCCAAGTGCATCAAGTACGCGGTGAACGGCGAGATGCACGCCCGCCAGGGCGCCATGGTCGCCTACCGCGGCAACCTCCAGTTCGAGCGCAAGGGCCAGGGCGTGGGCGGCATGCTCAAGCGGGCCGTGACCGGTGAGGGGCTGCCGCTGATGGCGGTGCGCGGACAGGGCGAGGCCTGGTTCGCGCACGAGGCGCAGAACTGCTTCATCGTCGACGTCGACCCCGGCGACGAGTTCACGGTCAACGGCCGCAACGTGCTGTGTTTCGACGCCTCGTTGTCGTACCGGATAGCGACGGTGAAGGGCGCCGGCATCACCGGCGGGGGTCTGTTCAACAGCGTCTTCACCGGTCAGGGCAGGCTGGGCCTGATCTGCGACGGCAATCCGCTGGTCATCCCGGTCTCGCAGCAGTACCCGGTGTACGTCGACACCGACGCGGTGGTCGGCTGGACGGCCGGGCTCCAGACCTCGCTGCACCGCTCGCAGTCCCTCGGCTCGATGCTGCGCGGCGGTTCCGGCGAGGCCGTACAGCTGATGCTGCAAGGTCAGGGCTATGTCGTCGTACGGCCGAGCGAGGCGACACCACAGAAGCCGCAGCAGCACTGAAGCGTCCCCGCGAGGTGATCTGCGCCTCACGAGCAACCCACTCCGCCCTGCCGACGTCTTGATCGACAACAGGTGAAGCCCTGGCCGAGCATTTGGCCAGGGCCGGTTCTCAACGCTCTATACACGCCATGTATACCGACGACGTATACGCACCATGTATACACTCGGAGTAGACACTGCGTGTATATCGATCGAAAGGCATCGATGTACGGCAAGGCATTCGCCCCGGAGTACCAGGGCGCCCTGACCACTCTGTCCGTGAACGCGTCTCTCACCGACGTTCTGGCCGCCGGCACCGAGCAGTTGAGAGCGGCCGAGCGGTCCGGACAGCACGGCGAGGCGGCCCGCTCCGGGCTCGCCGTCGCCGAGGCGCACCGCCGGCTGGGGCAGATCGGGGACGCCGACCGCGCCTGGAAGGCGAGCTACCGCGCCGCCCGCGAGGCCGACGACTGGGGGGCGATGGCCTGGGCGCTGTGGAGCGGCGGCACGCTGGCCCGTCAGCGCGGCGCGTTCCCGCTGGCCCGGCGGCTCCTCCAGCTCGCCGCGGACCTCGGCGAGCGCGGCGGCGACATCGTCGTGCGCGGCTACTCGCTGGCCGGGCTCGCGGAGACCGGCCGTATCCAGGGCGACTACGCGGCCGTCCACCGGCTGCACGAGCAACTGCTGGCCGAGGCCCGTCGGCGCGGCGAGGCCCGGCACACCGTGTGGGCGCTGGAGGGCATCGCGCAGATCCACCGCAACACCGGCTCGTACGACACCGCGTACTCCCTGTTCGAGGAGGCGGCCGAGATCGCCGCGGGCGCCGAGGACCGCCGCGGCCACGCCTGGGCGCTGCGCGGGCTGGCCGACGTGGTGTCCGTGCGGGACGGCGACGTGGAGCGGGCGCTGGCCCTGCTGTCCGAGGCGGAGGCCACGTGCCGCGCGATGAAGCTGTCCAGCGCGCTTGCCTACAACCACAAGATGCGCGGCAACGTCCTCTACCGCGCCGGGCGTTACACCGAGGCGCGGGCGATGTACGAGCAGGCGCTGTCGGAGTTCCGGGCGATGAGCGAGCCCCGCGGGGAGGCGCTGTCCCGGCTGGGGCTGGCGAAGTCTCGGGCCCAGCTGGGGCGCGACCGCGCGGAGACCGCCGCCGAACTGGCGGAGCTGGCCGACGTGCTGGAGCGGATCGGGCTGCGGCACGCGCGGGAGATGGTCGGACGGGCGCAGCGGGAGTTCGGCGTCGAGGCGGAGGCGGTGGGCGCCCGATGACCGCCTCTTCCCCGGCGCTGCGGGCTCCGGCCGACGCCCACCGGCGCGCCTCGACGGTCCGTTTCCCGGTGGACGCCGGTCAGGTCCTCGACCGTTGCCGGACCTTGGTGCGGCCCGCGCTGCGGGAGGCCGTCGGGCGGACCCATCCGTGGGTCGGCGAGATGGCCGCGTACTCCTTCGGCTGGTGCGAGGTCGGCGGCGCGCCGACCGCGGCCTCCGGCGGCAAGGGCGTCCGGCAGGCACTCGCCGTGCTCGGCGCGGAGGCGGCCGGTGCGCCCGGCCGGACCGCGGTGCCCGGGGCGGTCGCGGTGGAGCTGGTGCACGCCTTCTCCCTGCTGCACGACGACATCATGGACGGCGACGAGGCACGGCGCCGCCGCCCCACGGTGTGGAAGGCGTACGGCACCGGACCCGCCGTCCTCGCCGGGGACGCGCTGTTCGCGCTGGCCGTCGAGACGCTCGCCGCGGCACCTCAGGGCCCCCGGGCGGTGCGGCTGCTGTCCGTGGCGTTGCAGGACCTGGTGCGCGGGCAGGCGGACGACCTGCTGTTCACCACGCGTCCCTGGACGGGCCCGGAGCGGGTGCGGCCGGACGAGTACCGGACGATGGCCGAGCACAAGACGGGCGCCCTGCTGGGCTGCGCCGCGGCACTCGGCGCCCTGCTCGGCGGGGCGCCGCCCGCGACCGTCGACGCGCTCGACCGCGCGGGCCGGCATCTGGGCATCGCCTTCCAGGTCGTGGACGACCTGCTGGGCATCTGGGGCGACCCCGCCGTCACGGGCAAGCCGGTGCACGGCGATCTGCGGGAGCGCAAGAAGACGTATCCCGTGCTCGCCGCCCTCGACACGCCCCTCGCCGGCCGGCTCGCCGCACTGCTGGAGTCGGCCGCCGACCCCGGCGAGGCGGCCGCGCTGATCGAGGAGGCCGGCGGCCGCTCCGCCGCGCTCACGGAGGCACGGCGTCATGTCGCCGCCGTGGAGGCGGCCCTGGCGGACGTACCCCTTCAGGAGGGGCCCGCGGAGGAGCTGCGCTCACTGCTGGACTTCCTCGTGCGGCGCGATCTGTGAGCACCCGGTCCACGTGTGCGGCGGCGATCTTCTCCGGGGCCGCGCCGCCGCCCGTGAAAGCGGCTTGACCGGCGGCGTCCGGCGCGTCAGGGTGCCAGCGGCGTGGATCCCCGCCCCGCGCCGGAAAGGTGACTGCCTTGATCGGGATCTCGGACGTCGAAGCCGCGGCCGACCTCATCGCCGGACACGTCGTACACACCCCGACCGTACCCAGCCCCGGCCTGTCGGCCCTGCTCGGCGTCCCGGTCACGGCCAAGCTCGAACTCCTCCAGCGCACCGGGTCGTTCAAGGCCCGCGGGGCGACGGCGAAGCTGCTGTCGCTGAGCGACGACCAGCGGGCCGCCGGGGTGGTGGCGGTCAGCGGCGGCAACCACGGCATCGCCCTGGCGATGACCGCCGCCGTCCTCGACGTGAAGGCCACCGTGGTCATGCCGCGCTCGGCGCCCGCGCACGCCGTGCGGATCGCCGAGGACGCCGGGGCGTCGGTCCGGCTCACCGACGACATGGCCGGAGCCTTCTCGCTCGTGACCCGGCTGCGGGACGAGGGGCTGACCCTCGTCCACCCCTTCGACGACCCCCTGGTGATCGCCGGTCAGGGCACCGTCGGTCTGGAGCTGGACGCCGACGCCGGTGAACTCACCGACGTGATCGTCAGCGTCGGGGGCGGCGGACTCATCGCCGGGGTCGCGGTGGCGCTGCGGGCCCGGCGTCCCGACGTGCGGATCTGGGGCGTGGAGACCGAGGGCGCCGAGGCCATGTCCCAGGCACTCACGGCGGGCGGGCCGGTGCCGGTGGAACTCGCGTCGATCGTGTCGACGCTCAGCGCGCCCACGGTGTCGCAGCTGACGTACGACCATGTGTCCGCCCAGGTCGACGAGGTGCTCGTGGTCCCGGACCGGGAGGCGGTACGGGGTGTGCTCGACCTCGCCGAGCACGCCAAGGTGTGGACCGAGCCGGCCGCGGGCTGTCTGCTGCCCGCCGCCCGGCGCGTCCTGGAGCGGGTCGGGGGCGACGCCCGGCTCGGGCTGGTCGTGTGCGGAGGCAACGCGACGACCTCCGACGTACTCCGCTGGGCGACGGATTTCGGACTTCACTGAGGCATTCGAGCCCAATTTCCTGGCCTTTTCGTCAGCTTACTCACGCGTCAGAAAGCAAATGAAAAGAAGCGCCCTTTAGTTGGGGTTTTCGTTGAACGCTTCGCATGACGTCTCGCGTACTTCCTGTGAGAAATGAGAGCCGGCGGTTCAGCGAGGGATGGCCATGGTCAAGGCGCACGTCTCCACATCCGAGTTGGTTGCCGGAAGGTACCGTCTCGTCGATGTCGTACATCGCGAGACGAACCGCGTCGGTTACTACGGCGAGGACCTGGAAACCGAACGTGCGTGCCTTCTGACCCAGATCGGGCTTCCCGACGATCAGGGCCCGGACGACGCGCGCCGGGCCACCTCGCGCATCCTGCGCACCTCGGAGCGGATAGGGCTGCTGCGCCCGGGCCGGGTGGCCACCGTGCTGGACGCCGTCGAGGAAGCCGGCAGCCTGTGGATCGTCACCGAATGGATCGACGGCACGCCTCTGGGCGAACTCCTCGCCCAGCAGGGCACGTTCAACTATGTGCGGGCCGCGCGCATCGGTCTCGAACTGCTCGACGTGCTGGAGGCCGCGCATGTCGCGGGCATCACGCACGGCGAACTCAGCCCGGGCCAGGTGTTCGTGGGCGCCGACGGGTCGGTCGTGGTCACCGGCTTCGGCCTGGCCGGCGCGACCCTCGCGCCCCGGGTCGCAGCGCCGTCGTACGCCTCGCCGGAGCAGGCCCGCGACGAGCGGATCGGGCCCGCGTCCGATCTGTGGGCGCTGGGCGCGATCCTCTACACGATGGTCGAGGGGCGTCCGCCGTACCGCGAACGGGACCGCCCCGAGACCACGTTGAAGGGGGTCGACCGCCTTCCGCTCCGCGCCCCGGTACGCGCGGGGCCGCTCACCCAGGCCGTGCAGGGGCTGCTGCGCAAGGACTCGCGGGAGCGGCTGAGCAGACCGGTGGTCCGCGAGGCGCTGGACCGCGTCATCAACGACGACCCCGAGACGGCCGCCCAGGCCATGCACCGCCCCCGGCTGCGCGGTCGGTACGCCGTCGGACCCACCTGGGGCAGACGCGCCATGGTCATCGGCACGGCACTGGCCGTGGTCACCGTCGCCGCCGCCGTCCTCGTGGTGACCAACGGCTCCCAGGACGACTCGGACTCCGCGGCGACGGGTGCGGCGCCCACCCCGTCCGCCTCCGCCGGCGCACCCACGGGCCAGTCCCCCACCGCCGCGCCCAGCACCTCACCCACCCAGGAGGAGACGGGGACGGAATCCGGGGCCGGGTCGAAATCCCCGAGCACCTCCCCCTCCGGCACGGCACTGCCCGACGGATTCAGCACGTACACGTCCCCCGACGGTTTCTCCATCGCCCTGCCCGAGGGCTGGGAACCCGTGGCCACCAGCCGGGCCTCGGACGTGGCCTACCGCGTCTTCTTCGGCGCCGAGGGCGACGATCGCAGGCTGGCGATCACCTACAGCGAGGCTCTCGGGCCGGACCCGGTCGCCGTATGGCGTGACGACGTCCAGCCCGATCTGGAGGAGCGCAGCGGTTTCCAGCGGATCGGCGACATCGAGGCGACCACGTACCAGGGTTACCGGGCCGCCGACATGGAGTGGGTCTCGGACAAGGACGGCACCCGGTTGCGCACCTTCGGGCGGGGGTTCCTCATCGACGACCACCGTGGCTACTCGCTGCGCTGGACGACACCGGAGGAGGACTGGGACGACGCCGCGAACCGGAAGGCCCTGGACACGTTCCTGCGGACCTTCCGGGTTCCCGGCGACTGATCAGGCCGACGCGCGAGGGGCACTCATCGCCCGCAGCGACCTGGCGTGGAGCGGATCCGTACGCCAACGGGCCGTGAACGTACGGTCCTTGAGCGAGCACGCCACTTCCAGGTGGTGCGGGGTCTCCAGGAAGGCGACGTCGACGGCGAGGGTGTCGGCGTCGGTCCAGCCGCCGCTCACCGCGGTGGGCACCGGCCCCTCGGTGACGGTCCATCCGGTCTCCCCGAGCCGCACCTGAAGCGGGTGCCCGTCCTCGGTGAGCGTCAGCGCCCAGCCGTCCGCGCCGGGCGCGAGGCCGATCGCCGTCAGCTTCGGAAGCGGTACGCAGACACCACCGTCCGGCGTGAACGCGGCGGCGGACCAGGCCTCGGCGCCCTCGGGCGGCGCGGGCTCACCGGATGCGGGCGGCAGCGCCAGGCCGGCCAGCCGCTGTGCGAGGGCCGCGTCGGCAGCCTCGCCGCCCGTCCGGGGCTCGGGTCCGAACGCGGGCAGCAGGTGCTCCCAGACCAGGTTCAGCACGGTCTGCATGTCCCAGGTGTCCGCGGTCGTCGCGATCACGGCGTCGTGCTCGGGCAGCACGATGCAGAACTGGCCGAAGGCGCCGTCGCCGCGATAGCCGTGCCGGGACATCCAGAACTTGAAGCCGTAGCCCAGCTGCCAGTCGTCCCCCGGCATCCCACCGGCGTTCGCGATCTGCACGCGGGTGGCCTCGGCGACCCACGACTCGGGCAGCAGCCGCTCGCCCTCCCAGACGCCGCCGTTCAGATACAGCTGCCCGAGCCGGGCGATGGCGTCGGTGGTGGCGTGCAGTCCGCTGAAGCCGAGCTCCTGGCCGCTGCGGTGACGCAGCCATGCGATCTCGCCGATGCCGAGCGGGTCCAGCAGGCGCGGGCGCAGATACTCGGTGAGCGACTGGCCGCTCGTGCGCTGCACGATGGCGGAGAGGGTGAAGGTGGCGGGCTGGTTGTACGCGAAGACGGTGCCGGGGTCGTGCTGCGGGGGCACCAGGAGGAAGCCGCGCACGAGGTTCTCGAGGTCGCGTTCGCGCGCCTCGGCGATGGTGTCCGTCTCGTGCCCGGTGGCCATGGACGCCACATGCCGCACCAGCATGGCGCGGCTGCGCGGGTCGGTGATGTCGGCGTCGAGCTCGGGAAAGTACGAGATCACCGGGTCGTCGAGCCGTATCAGTCCCTCACCGACGGCGATCCCGGCGGCGGCCGCGGTGAAGCTCTTGCTGATCGAGTAGAGCAGGTGCGGTCGTTCGGCGGTGTACGGCGCCCACCAGCCGGAGGCGACCAGTCGGCCGTGCCGCATGATCATCAGGCTGTGCGGCTCGATCGTGGGGGCGGCGTCGAGGGCGTCGAGGAAGGCGAGGACACCGGCGGCGTCGACGCCCTGGGCGGCTGGGGTGCTCGAAGGCAGCTCGCGGGCAGACATACGTGCATCCTCCCCCGATATTCCGGCATCGTCCGGCAGTCCTCGCACCCCAGTCCGGGAGCCCGCGCGGTCCGTCCCGTTTTCGACGCTCCTGTCCGGGGACTCGGGCCGCATGGTGAAGATCGGATACACGATGATGACCGAGCAGGCCGGCCCCCGTGACCTGGTGAACCACATGGTCCGCGCCGAGGAGGCCGGTTTTGACTTCTCCGTGGCCTCGGACCACTACTTTCCGTGGCTGCGTTCGCAGGGTCACTCGCCGTACGTCTGGAGCGTGCTGGGCGCGGCCGCCCAGGCGACGCGGCGGATCCCGCTGATGACCTTCGTGACATGTCCGACGGTCCGCTACCACCCGGCGGTCGTGGCACAGAAGGCGGCCACGATGCAGTTGCTGTCCGAGGGCCGGTTCCGGCTGGGGCTCGGCTCGGGCGAGAACCTCAACGAGCATGTCGTGGGCGGCGGTTGGCCGTCGGTGGACGTACGGCACGAGATGCTCGAAGAGGCGGTGGAGATCATCCGGGCGCTCTTCGGGGGCGGGCATGTGAACCACCGCGGCACGCACTTCGACGTGGAGTCCGCCCGGCTGTGGGACCTGCCGGACGAGCCGCCGCCCATCGGTGTCGCCGTGTCCGGCGAGCAGTCCTGCGAGCTCGCGGGCAGGCTCGGCGACCTGGTGATCGCCACGGAACCGAAGGCGGACCTGCTGGAGGCGTTCGACCGGCACGGCGGCGAGGGCAAGCCGCGCGTGGGTCAGCTGCCGGTGTGCCACGACCCCGACCCTCACGCCGCCCTTGAGCGCGCCCACTCCCAGTTCCGCTGGTTCGGCGGCGGCTGGAAGGTCAACTCGGAACTGCCGCACCCGGACTCCTTCGAGGCGGCGACCCGATTCGTCACCAAGGACGACGTCGCCGAGTCGATTCCGTGCGGCGACGACCCGGACGCCTTCGTCAAGGCCGTACGCCCTTACGCGGAGGCCGGGTTCACCGAGATCGCCCTGGTACAGATCGGAGGCGAGGCGCAGCTGCCCTATCTCGACTGGGCTCAGAGCACGCTGCTGCCCGCGCTGCGGGACGCCCTCGGCTGACCGAAAGCACACCGGCGGCCCGGCGCCGCGCGAGCGCGCCGACCCGGGTGCCATAGGCTGCCGGTCTGCACTTTTCGCCTTCCGAGCAGCTCGTACAGGAGAGTCACCCGTGACACTGGCGTTCGTCCCACCCGAGACGTCCTCCGCATCCCCGGCCCCGCTGTCCGACCTCGTCGCGCGGGACGCGCGTGAGTTCGGGGTCTACGCGCGGACCGGCGGCTGGGCCTTCGGCCTGATGGTGGCGCGCAGCGTCCGGCCCGGCGGGCAGGGCGCCGACGAGACGCCGAAGGTGTCCGCGAAGGAGTTCGCCGAGCTCGCGGGCTGCTCCG
The DNA here is from genome assembly GCF_008704715.1 of Streptomyces chartreusis. NCBI lineage: Bacteria > Bacillati > Actinomycetota > Actinomycetes > Kitasatosporales > Streptomycetaceae > Streptomyces > Streptomyces chartreusis. The sequence goes on along the minus strand of NZ_CP023689.1, from coordinate 9,216,471 downwards.
CCGATCGCGTCATGCGCTACTACAAGGCCTGGGACCGGGCCGCCGACGACGGTCTCGTCCCGCAGTTCGAGGCGCTCGCGCCGGGCCAGGAGGTCGAGCTGCCGGACGCGGACGTGTGGCTCGGCTACTACGTCTCCCGCAACAGCGCCACCTCCGAGCGCGGCACCGCCATCTCCGAGGCCGCCGAGGCCGAGGGCATCCGCCCGACCAAGGCCCTGGAGGTCGCCGAGAACCCCACCGCGCTGCGCGCGGCGATCCTCTCCGACCCCTCCACCGCCCGCGCGGCCCGCCAGGCGCTCCTGGACCGGGTGCGCGAGGACCCGGAACTTCAGGCCGAGCTGGCGCGCGACGTCGTACGCACCGACGACCTGAAGAAGGCCGTCGCCACCGAGAGCCGGTCGGCCGACCGCATCGGCTACGTCCGGCAGATCGCCGAGTCGGGTCAGATCAAGACGCCGGCCGGGCAGACCGTGGACGCGCCCGTGGACCTGCGCCAGGAGGCCGAGCGGCATCTGTCGCTCATCGACGAGCTGGAGGAGGACGAGGACACCGGCGAGTGGGCCACCGACGCCTACGACACCATGAAGTCCCTCGTCGTCGAGGCCGTGGAGGCCGACCCCGAGCTGCGGGTCCAGGAGCGGCGGACGAAGTTCTACAACAGCCTCCAGCGGGCGACGAAGGTCTTCGAGGAGCTGACCTTCGACGACGTGCAGGAGTTCGCCGAGGACGACATGGTCCAGCAGCTGGAGGAGCTCCAGCAGGCCATCTCCACCTGCATCTCGGCGCTGCGCGGTGCGCACGGAGGCAGCGGGCAGGCGCTGTAGCCGCACCCGGTCGCCGGGGCGCCGCCGCTCACTCCGTGGTGCGGCGGCGCGCCCACAGCGGCAGCACGAACCAGCACACCAGGTACCAGACGACGATGCCCGCGACCAGCCAGGGCACGAAGTCGTCGTGGGTGGCGACCCGCAGGATCAGCAGCAGCGAGCCCGTCATGGTGCCCAGCAGCAGAATCAGACCGACGAAGGTCATCCGGGACGCCCACGACACCGCCTGCGGCTTGATGCGCCGCCCTGCCACCAGGCGGTGCAGCGACACCGGTCCGATCAGCGCCCCGGTGGCGGCGGCGCCCAGCACCACGGTGACGATGTAGATCGTCTGGTCGGTGTCGGCGAGGCTGTCGTACTTGTTCGTGAACACGACGGTGAGCAGGAAGCCGAACAGGATCTGGACGCCCATCTGGGTCACCCGGACCTCTTGGAGGAGCTCGCCCCACATGCGGTCGGCGCGCTCTTCCTCGCTCTCGTCGCGTCCCGTCCGTCTTTCCTGTTCGGCCATGCGCTAACAGGTAACCCCGCCGCGTCGGGCTCAAACGGCGGGGTTCGTGAGCGGCCAAGCCGCCGCTCCCTGCGCGCTATGCGTCTACCAGCGGTTTTCCACCTGGTCCTTGATCTGCCGGTCGTAGAGGTCGCGGATCGCGCTGAGCGTGTCCGCGGACAGCTCCGGCAGTGCGGCGGCGGCCGCGTTGGCACGGGCCTGCTCGGGCGAGCGGGCGCCCGGGATGACGGTGGTCACGCCGGGCTGCTGGATGATCCAGCGCAGTGCCAGCTGGGCCGGGGTGTACCCCTCCGGGGCGAGGCCGGCGAACTCGACGGCCGCCTCCACGCCGGAGTCGTAGTCGACGCCGGAGAAGGTCTCGCCCTGGTCGAAGGACTCGCCGTGCCGGTTGTAGGTGCGGTGGTCGTTCGCGGGGAAGACGGTGTCCTTGGTGTACTTGCCGGACAGCAGCCCGGAGGCGAGCGGGACGCGGGCGATGATGCCGACGCCCGCCTCCCGGGCGGCGGGCAGCACCTCCAGCAGGGGCTTCATGCGGAACGCGTTGAGGATGATCTGCACGCTCGCCACCCCGGGCCGGGCGATGGCGGTCAGCGCCTCGGCGCAGGTCTCCACGCTGACGCCGTACTGGGCGATGCGCTCCTCCTCGACCAGGGTGTCCAGGGCGTCGAACACCTCGTCCGTGGAGTAGACGGGCGTCGGCGGGCAGTGCAGCTGGACCAGGTCGAGGCGGTCCACGCCGAGGTTGCGCCGCGAACGGTCGTTCCAGGCACGGAAGTTGTCGAGGACGTAGTTCTCGGGGATCTGGTCCACCCGGCGGCCCATCTTGGTCGCCACGAAGATGTCCGGCTCGGGCCTGGCCCGCAGGAAGCCGGCGATGGTCTGCTCGCTGCGTCCGTCGCCGTACACGTCGGCCGTGTCGAAGAAGGTCACCCCCGACTCGACCGCCGCGTCCAGCACCGCAAGGGCTTGCTGGTCGTCGACGTCTCCCCAGTCGGCGCCCAGCTGCCACGTACCGAGTCCGACGACGGATGCCCGCTGACCCGACCTACCGATTACACGCTCGTCCATGGCTTCAGTTTGTCATTCGCGGTCCGCGAGCGCGGAGCGGACCCCTCCGCTGCCGCATCCTGTGAATCCTTCACCCACACGAGTGAATCGGCTCGACGGGCAAGCGGTTGCCGTCGAGGCGCTCCTGGCTTGGGCCCGTGATCGACAGCGTCCGCCGCAGGGGCCTACTGCGGGAGGAGGGGTGGGGGCGGGCCGCCGGGGTGCTGGAGCGGCTCGGCCCCCACCGGGTGTTCGGGAACGCTTTCCTGGACCGGTTGTTCGCGTCGCGCGCGGCTACCTGCGGGCCGCCCTGCTCTGCACCGTGCGCGCGACCTTCGGCCCGAGCCAGCGCTTGAGGCGGCGCAGCGCCTCCAGCTGCCCGGCCGCCCTGTCGATCCGGTAGTACAGCTGGGGCGGTACGTAGGGCAGCAGGGGTGAATGGCGCTGGCCCAGCAGGGCGAACATCTGCTGCGGCGGCAGGTCGATGTAGCGGGGCAGGTTCTCGTACCACAGGGCGCTGTGCCGGGCGGCGCTCTGGAGGGACAACAGGGCCGCCCTGCGCTCCCGTTCGTAGTGGGCGAGTGCCTCCGGCAGGGCGGGCCGCTCGTGCAGCGCGCCGGCCAGGGCGATGGCGTCCTCCAGGGCGAGCGTCGTACCGGCGCCGATGGAGTAGTGGGTGGTGTGGGCGGCGTCGCCGATCAGGACGACGTTGCCGCGGTGCCAGGTGCGGTTGGTGACGGTACGGAAGGTCAGCCACGGCGCGCTGCCGTCGGCGGACGGGCGCCCGATGAGCGGATGGCCGTCGAGGATCCCGGCGAAGAGCTTCTCCAGCAGGGCGAGTCCGTCGGCCTCGGGTGCCCTGTGGAGGCCGAGGCCGGTCCAGGTCTCCGGGGCGCACTCGACGACGCAGGTACCGGCGTCGGGGCCGAAGCCGTAGCCGTAGCACCAGATCCAGCCGTGGTCGGTCTCGACGAAGGCGAAGGTGAAGGCGTCGAAGGCCTTGCTGGTGCCGAGCCAGAGGTAGCGGTTGCGGCCGCTGTCGATCCGGGTGCCGAAGTGGTCGGCGTGGCGGGTGCGCAGGGCGCTGTGGACTCCGTCGCCCGCGACGACCAGGTCGGCGCCGGGGAGGTCGTCCGGGCTGATCGTGCTCCCGAACTCCAGGCGTACGCCGAGCGAGCGGGCGCGTTCGGCGAGGATCTCCAGCAGCCGGTGGCGGCCGATGCCGTGCCCCTCGTCGCCGGGCCGACGGGTCATCAGGTCCCGTACGTGGGCCACGCCCTCGTTCCAGCGGACCGAGCTCGCCTCGACCGCGCGAGCCGTCTCCAGGTCATGGGCGCGCAGTTGGTCGAGCAGTCCGCGCCAGTACGTCACTCCCCAGCCGTAGGTGGTGCCCTCCGCGTTGCGTTCGTGGACGGTGATGTCGTGGGACGGGTCCCGCAGTTTCAGCAGGATCGAGAGATAGAGACCGGCGGGCCCGCCACCGACACAGGCGACCTTCACACATACCCCTAGAAAGTTCCCCAATACGGTCAATTCGGATCCGCAGGGTAGCAGGGGTCGCGGCGCCTTTCCGTGACGTTCCGGATCGCGCCAGCTTCAAAGGGTGAGACACACCACTGGCACCACATCCGCCCGCCAAGGACCACCGGGAACGCGGCTCCAGCGAGAAGGAATTACCCGTTCCGGGCACACGGGGAGGCCACTCGCAGCAAGATCATCTCTGTTCAAGCTTGCACGACATGTAGCCACTTGTCCGGATCGAAGTCAACCGCTCCCGACCGATTTCTCCCGCTCTCATGGGGCCCGATAGGTATGCGGAGTCAGCACCCGAACGCACCATCGAACCCACCCGGGAGATCCGTATGCCGGAACTCAGCCGTCGCCGCGCGCTCACCGCCACGGCCGCCCTCGCCACCGCCGCCGGCGCCGGCGCCCTCGTCCAGACGCTCAACGCCCCCGCCGCGTCCGCCTCCGGACAGAGCCGGCACCCGGAGCACACCGGCCACGAGGAGCACGGCCGGCACTCCCCGGCGCCCTTCGACGAGGTCTACAAGGGCCGCCGGATACAGGGCCGGCCCGCCTCCGGCGGCGCCCACCAGCATCACGGCGGCGGCTACGCCGTGTTCGTCGACGACGTCGAGCTGCATGTGATGCCCAACGCCGACGGCACCTGGATCAGCGTCGTCAGCCACTACGACCCGGTGCCCACCCCGCGGGCCGCCGCCCGCGCCGCCGTGGACGAGCTCCAGGGCGCGGCCCTGCTGCCCTTCCCCGCCAACTGAACCGCCGTAACCCGCACTCTGGAGCACCCGCAACCATGACCGTCCGCAAGAACCAGGCCGTCCTGACCGCCGACGAGAAGCGCCGATTCGTCGCCGCCCTCCTGGAGTTGAAGCGCAGCGGCCGCTACGACTCCTTCGTCACGACCCACAACGCCTTCATCGTCGGCGACACCGACAACGGCGAGCGCACCGGCCACCGGTCACCGTCGTTCCTGCCCTGGCACCGCAGATTCCTGCTCGAGTTCGAGCGCGCCTTGCAGGAGGTGGACGCCTCGGTCGCGCTGCCGTACTGGGACTGGAGCACCGACCGCTCGATACGGTCCTCGCTCTGGGCGCCCGACTTCATGGGCGGCACCGGGCGCAGCCGCGACGGACAGGTGCTGGACGGGCCGTTCGCGGCGTCCGGCGGGAACTGGCCGATCAAGGTGCGCGTGGACGGCCGTACGTTCCTGCGCCGCTCGCTCGGCACTGCCGTACGGGACCTGCCCACCCCGGCCGAGGTGGAGTCCGTGCTGGCCATGCCGACGTACGACATGGCGCCCTGGAACAGCGCCTCGGACGGCTTCCGCAACCACCTCGAAGGCTGGCGCGGGGTCAATCTGCACAACCGCGTCCATGTGTGGGTCGGCGGGCAGATGGCCACCGGCGCGTCGCCCAACGACCCGGTGTTCTGGCTGCACCACGCCTACATCGACAAACTGTGGGCGGACTGGCAGCGGCGCCACCCCGGCTCCGGCTATCTGCCGACCGCCGGGACGCCGAACGTGATCGATCTGGGCGACACGATGAAGCCGTGGAACGACGTGCGCCCCGCGGATCTGCTGGACCACACCGCGCACTACACCTTCGACGCGGCCTGAGCCCCGCCGGGCCGGCCGGTCAGGCGTCGGCGGTGCGGCACTCCGGGTGGCCCCAGCCCTGCGCGTTCTTGGCGATCTGCTCGCCCGCCGCGTAGCCGCGGCCGCAGAGGCAGCGGCCGGGGAACTTGGCCTTGATGGTCCGCGAGGAGCTGCCGTTCTTCCGGGCGGCGGCGGCCTTGCGGCGGGGTGCCTTGGTCTGCGGGGTGTCCGGGGAGGGCGGCGGCTGCGGCGAGCCGAGTTCGCTGCCCGCGGACTCCTGCACGGTGGCGGCCTGGCTGGCGGCGCGGTCGGCGAAGTCGTTGAGCGGGTCGCCGTCGACCTGGTGGGCGGGGACGTAACGGAACTCGACCTTGCGGCCGTCGAGCAGCTCGTCGATGCGCACGACCAGGTCCTGGTTGGCGACGGGCTTGCCCGCGGACGTCTTCCAGCCGTTGCGCTTCCAGCCCGGCAGCCAGGTGGTGACGGCCTTCATGGCGTACTGCGAGTCCATGCGGATCTCCAGCGGTACACCCGGGTCGATCGCCGTGAGGAGCCGTTCCAGCGCGGTCAGTTCCGCGACGTTGTTGGTGGCCTTGCCGAGCGGACCCGCCTCCCAGCGGGCCGGGGTCTCCGACTCGTCGGCGACGACCCACGCCCAGCCCGCCGGCCCTGGGTTTCCCTTGGAAGCCCCGTCGCACGCGGCCACAACACGTTCAAGCATGCGCCCGATCATGCCATGGGCCGGCGGGCCGACCGGTCGCGGGTGCGATCGCCGATCGGTCCTGTCCGGTCCTGGTCAGCCGTCGATCACGGGACGTCGGTGGTCTTCGGCATCTCGCCCTCGGTCGTGGTGACGTCGATCACCGAGAAGTTGGCGCCCTGCGGGTCGCTGAGCGCCGCGAACCTGCCGAACGGCGAGGTCATCGGGCCGAAGCGGAGCACGGCACCCTGCTTGGTGGCGCGGGCCACCGCGTCGTCGCAGTTCTCGACCGTGAAATAGACGTTGATGTAGGAGGGGACCTCGGGCGGGAACTCGTCGGTCATCACCATCCGGCCGAGAACCATGTCCTCGCCGATGGAGTAGATCCGGAAGTCGACCGCGTCGTCCTCCATCTGTTTCGCGCCGTACCCGAAGACCGCCGGGAAGAACGTGTCCGGCTTTTCGCGCTCACGTGTGAAGACCTCGCCCCAGCAGTACGCGCCCGGCTCCTCCATCGGAGCCTCGAAGCCCTCGTGCGTGCCGGGCTGCCACAGCCCGAAGACGGCGCCGCCGGGCTCGCGGGCCAGGCACATGCTGCCGAAGTCGCCGACCGCCATCGGCTCCATCAGGATCTCGCCGCCGTTCTCACGGATCCTGGTGGCGGTGGCGGCGGCGTCGGAGGTGGCGAAGTAGAGGCACCACTGCGACTGGCCCTCCTGGCCGGGCATGGGCGGCACGACCGCCGCGGCCGCCTTCTCGTTCGCGTAGGCCTGTGTGTAGTTGCCGTACTCCGACGAAGACTCGCCGAACGTCCAGCCGAGGACGTCGCCGTAGAAGTTCTTGGCTCCCTCGATGTCGCTGAACATCGCGTCGGCCCAGATGGGGGTTCCTTCAGGTTTCGCGGCCATGGCTGCGGCCCTCTCCCGGCTCGGTGAGTTGTCCGGATTCTTACGCTAGTCACCGGGCCGTCGGGCCGCGCGCCGAATGCCTGGTTCCGTTCCAGACTGGAGGGGAGAGCGGCCGGACGGCGGACGGGACTCGGTATGGCGGGCGCGACGATGCGGGCATGGTCGGTTCTCGAACCGGGGCCGGTCGGGGCGGGGCCGCTGCGGCTGGTGGAGAAGCCGGTTCCGGTGCCCGGGGACGACGAGCTGCTGGTGCGGGTGCGGACGTGCGGGGTGTGCCGTACCGATCTGCATGTCACCGAGGGCGATCTGCCGGTGCACCGGCCCGGTGTGACGCCCGGGCACGAGGTCGTCGGCGTGGTAGCGGGCCTCGGCTCCGCGGTGACCGGCTTCGACGTCGGGGAGCGGGTCGGCGTGGCCTGGCTGCGGCGGACAGACGGCACCTGCGGCTACTGCCTGCGCGGGGCGGAGAACCTGTGCCCGGCCTCCGTCTACACGGGCTGGGACGCCGACGGCGGATACGCCGAGTACACGACCGTGCCGGCCTCGTTCGCCCACCGCCTGCCCGGCGCCCTGGACGACATTTCGCTCGCGCCGCTGCTGTGCGCCGGGATCATCGGATACCGCGCGCTGCGCCGCTCGGCACTGCCGCCGGGCGGGCGGCTCGGGCTGTACGGCTTCGGGGGCAGCGCTCATCTGTGCGCGCAGGTCGCGCTCGCCGAGGGCGCCACGGTGCACGTCCTCACGCGCGGCGCCGACGCACGGCGGCTGGCGCTGGATCTGGGTGCCGCCTCGGCCGGGGACGCGTACGCGATGCCGCCGGAGCCGCTGGACAGCGCGATCCTGTTCGCGCCCGCCGGCGAGCTGGTCCCGGTCGCGCTGCGGGCCCTGGACCGGGGCGGGACGCTGGCGGTCGCCGGGATCCACCTCAGCGACATCCCGGTGCTGCGCTACGAGAGCGAGCTCTTCTACGAGAAGCAGGTGCGCAGCGTCACCTCCAACACGCGCGAGGACGCCCGTGAGTTCCTGGCGCTGGCGGCGGGGCACTCCGTGCACGCGACGACGCACGCCTATCCGCTGTCGCGGGCGGACGAGGCGCTGCGTGATCTCGAGGCGGGTCGGTTCGACGGGGCCGCCGTGCTGGTGAACGACCTGTCCTGAGACCAACGCTCCGCAGGGTGTGCGGTTCGTCGTCTGCGGCGCCATTGTGGCTGGTCGCGCGGTTCCCCGCGCCCCTTTGGCGCACGTTCCCTCCCGGCGTGGGAGCACTCGGACGTGATCACTCCGCTTCAACAAAGGGTTTACACCACCCAGGTGTACGAAACCGCCCCCTTCACGCCGTACCGGGCGAACCGCCCCCGCTGTTTGGCTTGTCCCTGCGACGCGTACGGCCCATCCGTGTCACGGGGCAGCCGTGTTCGCGTCCGGAGACTGCCGTCGTCACCGACCACTTTGTGCACTGCTGTTCACCCTCCAGGAAGGGATCACGTGTCCGTATCCGAGAGCGCCGCCGGCCCCGCCGCCGACGAACCCGCCCCCACCACCGACGGACCACTGACCAGTCTCAGCACCCAGGCGGCGCGCCAGCTCGCCACGACCACCAAGTCCGAACCACAGATGCAGGCCATCTCCTCGCGATGGCTGCTGAAGATGCTCCCCTGGGTCGACGTCAAGGGCGGCACCTACCGGGTCAACCGGCGTCTGCAACTGCGTGTCGGCCGCGGCCGGGTGCAGTTCGAGCAGAACGGCGCCGACGACATCAAGGTCATCCCGCAGACGCTCACCGAACTGCCCGTCCTGCGGGGCTACTCCGACACGGAGGTCCTGAAGGAGATCGCGAGCCGGTTCCGGGTGCGCGAGATCCGGGCCGGTCAGGTGCTCGTGGAGGCCGGGCAGCCGATCCACGAGGCCTACCTCGTCGTGCACGGCCGCTTCACCCGCTTCACCGAGGGCAAGTACGGCGAGGAGGAGATCGTCGGCATCGTCACCGGCGGCGACCAGATCGGCGACGAGGCCATCGGCCAGCCCGACCCGCTGTGGCTGAGTTCGGTGCGCGCAGAGACCGCGGGCGTGCTGATGGTGCTGCCCTGGACGGTGGTCCAGGAGCTCACCGACCGGGCGCCGTCCCTCGCGGAGCACCTGTCGGCGTACGCCGAGCGCCAGCAACTGCCCATGAACCGCAAGGGCGAGGCCGATGTGCCGGTACAGGCCGGCCATGTCGGCGAGCCGACCATCGGCGGCGGCTACGTCGACTACGACCTCGCCCCGCGCGAGTACGAGCTGTCGCTCACCCAGACCGTGCTGCGGGTGCACACGAGGGTCGCCGACCTGTTCAACAACCCGATGGACCAGACCGAGCAGCAACTGAGGCTGACCATCGAGGAGATCCGCGAGCGCCAGGAGTGGGAGCTGGTCAACAACCGGGACTTCGGGCTGTTGCACAGCGCCGACTACGGGCAGCGGATCAGCACCTTCACCGGGCCGCCGACGCCGGACGACATGGACGAGCTGCTGTCGATGCGCCGCAAGACCAAGCTGTTCGTCGCCCATCCGAAGGCGATCTCGGCGTTCTTCCGGCAGTGCAACCGGCGCGGACTGGTGCCCGGTACGGCGAATGTCGACGGGCACGAGATCCCCGCCTGGCGTGGCGTTCCGATCTTCCCCTGCAACAAGATCCCGATCAGTGCGCAGCACACCAGCAGCATCATCGCGCTGCGTACCGGTGAGGGCGACCAGGGCGCCATCGGGCTGTACCAGACCGGGATCCCGGAGGAGTACCAGCCGGGCCTGAACGTGCGGTTCATGGGGATCGACGCCAACTCGATCATCCGCTATCTCGTCACCGCCTACTACTCGATGGCGATCCTCGTGCCCGACGCGGTCGGGATCCTCGAGAACGCCCAGATCGGCCGGACCGCTGAGTGAGCCCGCGGAGAACGCGATGAGTACGACCGCTTCCACCTGGGCCCTCCCCGGCCCGCCGAACCTCGCCCGGAGTCTTCAGTCGCGGCGCGGCGGCGCGATCCCGGGGCTGCACTACCGGCAGGTGGGCCCGGCCGACCCGGAGAAGGTCACGGAGGTCGACCGCAGGCTGGAGGAGTGGGCCCGCCGTCTCGACCTGTTCCCGCCGGCCTGGTCGGGGGACTTCTCGGGTTTCCAGTTCGGGCGGGCCGTGGTGCTCCAGCATCCGGCCGGCGCCGACCTGGACCGGCTGACGGCGGCCGGGAAGCTGCTGCTGGCGGAGAACATCGTCGACAGCTGCTACTGCGAGGAGGACGAGGGCAGGGGCGCGACCCGCAGCGGCCTGGGCGGGCGGCTGATCATGGCCCAGTCGGCACTGGATCCGTTCCACGCCACGCCCGAGTTCCAGGAGGAGTGGGCGCACGGCATGCAGGCGGACGGTCCGCTGCGCTCGTACCACTGGGCGCTGAAGGACTACGCGGCCGTCGCGACGCCGAGCCAGACCGACCGGCTCGTGCACGACCTCGCCCGGCTGCACATGGGCTACCTCGCCGAGGCGGCCTGGAGCGAGACGCGGTACGTCCCCCGGGTGTGGGAGTACCTGGTGATGCGGCAGTTCAACAACTTCCGGCCCTGTCTGTCGATCGTCGACGCCATCGACGGCTACGAACTGCCCGAGGCGCTGTACGCCCGCCCGGAGATCCAGCGGATCACCGCGCTCGCCTGCAACGCCACCACGATCGTCAACGACCTGTACTCCTTCACCAAGGAACTGGCGAGCGACCCCACCCATCTGAACCTGCCGCAGGTCGTCGCGGCCAACGAGCGCTGCGGGCTCAAGGCCGCCTATCTGAAGGCGGTCGAGATCCACAACCAGATCATGGCGGCGTTCGAGGAGGAGTCCGCGGTGCTCGCCGCCACCTCGCCGCTCGTCGAGCGCTACGCCCGGGGCCTGGACGACTGGGTGGCCGGGAACCACGAGTGGCACGCCACCAACACGCACCGCTACCACCTGCCCAACTACTGGTAAAGCGCCATCTCATGACAGAACGTCACATGCACCAGCACGAGGAGTCACAGTTGACCATCGCCCCCGAAGCCGGCACCAAGGCCAAGTCGGTGCCGACCCAGTCCACGTACCAGAACCGCGTCGCGGACTACTGGAACGCCGAGGAGAACCCGGTCAACCTCGAACTCGGAAAGCTCGACGACCTGTACCACCACCACTACGGCATCGGGAACGCCGACCGCTCCGTGCTCGACGAACCCGATCCCGAACTGCGCCGTGAGCGCGTCACCGCCGAACTGCACCGGCTGGAACACGCCCAGGCAGAGCTGCTCGCCGGGACCCTCGGTCCGCTGTCCCCCGCCGACCGCGTCTTCGACGCCGGCTGCGGGCGCGGCGGCGGCAGTGTCGTGGCCAATCTGCGCTACGGCTGCCACGCCGACGGCGTCACCATCTCCGAGAAGCAGGCCGAGTTCGCGAACGCGCAGGCCCGCAAGCGGGGCATCGACGGCCGGGTGCGCTACCACCACCGCAACATGCTGGACACCGGGCTGGAGTCCGGGGCGTACGCGGCGTCCTGGAACAACGAGTCCACCATGTACGTCGAGCTCGACCTGCTGTTCGCCGAGCACGCCCGGCTGCTGCGCCGCGGCGGCCGCTACGTGGTGATCACCGGCTGCTACAACGACACCTACGGGCGCGCCTCGCGCGAGGTGTCCCTCATCAACGCCCACTACATCTGCGACATCCACCCGCGCTCGGAGTACTTCCGCGCGATGGCCCGCAACCGCCTCGTACCGGTCCATGTGGAGGATCTGACGGAGGCGGCCATCCCCTACTGGGAGTTGCGGCGCGAGGCGGATCACCTGGTGACCGGGATCGAGGACACGTTCATCGACGCGTACCGCAACGGCAGTTTCCAGTACCTGCTGATCGCGGCGGACCGCGTCTGAGCGACGACCGGACGCGCGTCGGCCACGGGTGTTCCGTGGCCGACGCGTGTCTTCCCCCTTGGGCCCGGCCGTGCTTGCCTGGGGAGCCGTTTTCGGTGTCCGGGGCGGGAGTCGCCGTATGCGCAAGCCGTGGATCGTGGGGGTGCTGCTGGCAGCCGTGCTGCTCGGTGGGTGCGGGGATCCGTCGTCCGGGGCGGAGGCCGCGCCGCCTCCGGAGGTGCCGCGGGCGTCGGTCACCACACAGCAGCGCGCGCCGGCCTCGGCATCGCCCAGTGCGGCTCCGAGTGCTCCCCCGGCGAAGGCACCGAGCGTGCTGTACCTCGGCGACTCGCTCGCGATGGAGGCGCAGAAGGTGCTCGGCCAGGAGTTACGCGGGGAACTGCGGGCGACGTACACGAGCGCGCCCTACTCGGGCACCACCCTGTGCGACTACCTGGAGGGCACGGGCGAGCGCTCCCTCGTGCCGGACGGGGACAAGGCTGCCGCCCTGGTGCGCCGGCTGCGGCCGGACTTCGTGGTGCTCCAGTTCTGGGGCAACGCCTGGGGCTACACGCCGTGCATGGACGGCATCACCCATGACGCCTCCCCGCAGCGGTACTTCGAACGGTACGCGGCCGACATGAAGCGGCTCGCCGACCAGATCGCCGGCGCCGGGGACGCGCGGATCGTCTGGGTGCTCCAGGGCCCGGACCCGATCACTCCCGACCGGGTCCGGCGCGTCAACGCCCTGTACGAGGAACAGGCCGCCGCCTCCGGGGAACTGGTCGCCGACGCGGGCAGGGCGGTGAGCGGGGCCGGGGCGCGGTACTCCTGGGTCCAGTACCTGCCGTGCACGGCGTACGAGCACGCGCACGACGAGTACTGCACCCAACCGGGCCGGGACCGCACGGCCCTGCATCGCGACGACGACTACCTGCACTTCTGTCTGACGCCCACGACCTCGACGCCGAAGCCGTGCCCGGTCCGCTCGCCCGGGATCCTGCGGATCGCCCTGGAGATCACCCGGGTGATCCGCGAGAACCCGTAGCAGGCGGGGCTCACTCCCCGGCGTAGGCCTTCTCCAGGGCGGCGATGTCGAACTTGTGCATCGACATGAACGCCTTGGTGACACGGGCGGCCTTGGCCGGGTCCGGGTCGGTGATCATCGCGTCGAGCCGGTCGGGGACGACCTGCCAGGACACCCCGAACCGGTCCTTGAGCCAGCCGCAGGGGCCGGGCTCGCCGCCGTTCTCGGTGAGCTTGGTCCAGTAGTGGTCGATCTCCTCCTGGTTCTCGCAGAAGATCATGAAGGAGGTCGCCTCGGTGAACTTGAACTCGGGGCCGCCGTTGAGGCCGAGGAACTTGTGGCCGTTGGCCGTGAACTCGACGGTCATCACGCTGCCGGCGGGCTGCATCGCGCCCTCGGGATAGCGGGCGATCTTGCCGATGCTGGAGTTCTTGAAGACCGATACGTAGAAGTGGGCGGCCTCCTCGGCCTGGCCGTCGTACCAGAGACACGTGGTGAAACCGTCGGTTGCCATGAGTACCTCCTGGGGCGTGGATCCGCTGTCATGTGTGTCGACCGGTCCGCGCCGCGAAACTCATCGCTCAGGGCCTCGCCCAATTCAGGTGGCCGGTACACCCACACGAACTAGCATCCGGGCATGACGTCATCGCCCCAGGACAGCGTCCGTCCCTTCCGCCTCGACATCCCGCAGAGCGACCTCGACGATCTGCACGACCGACTCGACCGCACCCGCTGGCCCGAGGAGATCCCCGGTTCGGGGTGGGCGTACGGCGTGCCGACGGACTATCTGCGCGATCTCGTACGGCACTGGCGGCACGTCTACGACTGGCGTGCCGCCGAGGCGCTGCTGAACGAGTGGCCGCAGTTCACGACCACGATCGACGGGGCGAACGTGCATTTCGCGCACGTCCGCTCGCCCGAGCCGGACGCCACGCCGCTGATCATCACGCACGGCTGGCCCGGGTCGATCGTGGAGTTCCTCGACGTGGTGGGCCCGCTGGCCGACCCGGCCGCGCACGGGGGCGATCCGGCGGACGCCTTCCATGTGGTGGTACCGAGCATTCCGGGGTTCGGGCTGTCCGGGCCGACGACGGAGCCGGGCTGGGAGGCGGGCCGCATCGCCGACGCGTGGGCCGAGCTGATGCGCCGGCTCGGCTACGAGCGGTTCGGCGCCCAGGGCGGCGACTGGGGCGCGGCCATCTCCCGTGAGCTGGGGCGGGCGCACTCCGAGCGTGTCATGGGCGTGCATCTCAATCTGCTGCCGGGCGCTCAGGCGGCCACCGAGCCGACGCCGGAGCAACTCGAAGCGCTGAGCCCCGAGGAGCGGGAGCAAGCACTCGCCTCGTGGCGCCGTTGGGCGGCGTGGTCGCGTGACGGGATCGGCTACTACCACCAGCAGGCCACCCGGCCGCAGACCCTCGCGTACGGGCTCACGGACTCGCCGGTGGGTCAACTCGCCTGGATCGTGGAGAAGTTCAGGGAGTGGACGGACTCCGAGGAGCTGCCGGAGGAGGCCGTCGACCGGGACCGGATGCTCACCAACGTGATGCTGTACTGGCTGACCGGGACCGCCGGTTCGTCCGCCCGCATCTACTACGAGCGGGCCCACCCGCAGGACCGGGTGGCGAAGCCCTCCGAGCCGTCCGCCGCGCCCACCGCGCTCGCGCTCTTCCCCGCCGAACCGCAGATCCCGCTCCGGCACAAGGCGCGGCGCACCGAGAACCTGGTGCGCTGGACCGAGTTCGACCGGGGCGGGCACTTCCCGGCCATGGAGGAACCGGATCTGCTGGTGGACGACGTACGGGCGTTCTTCCGGCAGCTGCGGGACGGCTCTGCCGTCAGCTGATCTGCCGAGGGCAGAGAAATCCGCCGTCGGCATCGCCCGAGGTCAACAGTGGAGTCACCGGCATCCATCACCACGAGGAGAACCGATGACTCCACTCTCGACGCTCGCGCCGCGTGCCGAGGAGGGCGACGCCCCGCCGACGCGGTTCGACGACCATCTCGCCGCCCAACTGCTCGGCCAGCGCATCGTGTTCCTCGGCACCGAGGTCACCGAGGCGTCCGCGAACCGGATCTGCGCCCAGCTGCTCCTGCTGTCGGCGGAGGACCCGCGCACCGACATCAGCCTGTACATCAACAGCCCGGGCGGCTCGGTGCACGCGGGGCTCGCCGTCTACGACACCATGCGGCTGATCCCGAACGACGTGTCGACCCTCGCCATGGGATTCGCAGCCAGCATGGGCCAGTTCCTGCTCTGCGGCGGCACGCCCGGCAAGCGGTACGCCCTGCCGAACGCCCGGATCATGATGCACCAAGGGTCCGCGGGCATCGGCGGCACCACCGCCGACATCGAGATCCAGGCGGAGAACCTGGACCACACCAAGGTGACCATGGAACGGCTCATCGCCGAGAACACCGGCCAGACCCCGGAGGCCATCGCCCGGGACGGTGACCGGGACCGCTGGTTCACGGCCGAGGAGGCCAGGGAGTACGGCATGGTGGACCGGGTCCTGGAGTCCCTCGCGGACGTCCGCCCGGCCGCCTCGAAGCGACGGATGGGGCTGTGACATGGGGAACTACACGATTCCGTACGTGATCGAGCGGACCGCGCACGGCGAGCGCTCCTCGGACGTGTTCAGCCGGCTGCTGTCGGAGCGGATCATCTTCCTCGGCACCGAGATCGACGACGGCGTCGCCAACGTCGTCATCGCGCAGCTCCTGCACCTGGAGTCCTCGGCGCCGGAGAACGAGATCGCGATCTACATCAACTCCCCCGGCGGCTCGTTCACTTCGCTCATGGCCATCTACGACACGATGACGTACGTGCAGGCGCCGATCTCCACGTTCTGCGTGGGGCAGGCCGCCTCCACGGCCGCCGTTCTGCTGGCCGGAGGGGATCCTGGGCGGCGGTTCGTGCTGGAGCACGCGCGCGTGCTGCTCGGCCAGCCCGCCGCCGGGGGCAGCCGGGGCCAGATCTCCGACCTCGCCCTCCAGGCCAAGGAGATGGTCCGGATCCGCTCGCAGGTCGAGGAGGTGCTGGCCCGCCACACCCGTCACGACATCGCGACGCTGCGCGCGGACATGGACCGCGACAAGGTGTTCACCGCGCAGGAGGCCGTCGCGTACGGCCTCGCCGACGAGGTGGTGAGCCGGCGCCTCGTGCGGGTCTGAGGCGCCGGCACGTCCGTCACGCCGCCAGGCACAGCCCGTCGTACGACGAACCCTTCCTGCCGCGGCTGCCGCCCGGCACCCGGCGGCTGGTGACCCTGCCGAGCTCGCCCTGCGCCAGCGACAGCAGGTCGCCGAGCCCGAGCCCGAGGGCGTGGGCCGCGGCCGCGAGGACCTCCGAGGAGGCCTCCTTGCGGCCGCGTTCCACCTCCGAGAGGTACGGCATCGAGATCCGGGCGGCGTCGGCGACGTCCTTGAGCGTCCGCTCCTGCGCGAGGCGCTCACGGCGCAGGACGTCGCCGACGAGGTCGCGCCAGAGGGGTTCCTTGGGTGCTGCCCGGGGTGGGGCGGTCGCCGGCGGGGCGGTGGCAGGGCGTTCGGACGCGGGGCGGGTCGTTCCCGGGCGCGTGGCCGAGGGCCGGGCCACCGGCGGGCGCAGGGGAATGACGCGGGCTTCGTTCGGCGCTTGTTCGCTCACCTTCCCAGCCTAGGAACCCCGGGCGCGAGGGGAAGGGATCGGCGTTCCGCCCTGGGGGAAATCGCGGCCGGCTACTGTCCGACGCGCCCGTCGATCCGCTCGCGCAGGAAGTCGGCGTGGCCGTTGTGCCGGGCGTACTCCTCGATCATGTGGACCAGCAGTTCGCGCAGGGCGATCGGCTCGTCGCCACCGTTGCCGATGACGTCGAGGCTCGGTGCCTCGGCCACGAAGCGCTCCGCGAAGGCGACTTCCGAGCGCCAGGTCGCCCAGGCCTCGGCGACGACGCCGGGGTCGGGTACGGCGCCGGTGAACTCGCCGTTGGGGTCGTCCTCGGTGCGGTAGTGCCGGGGGATGTCCTGCCCGGCCATGACACGGCGGAACCAGGCCTGTTCGACGCCGGCGAGATGGCGCAGCAGGCCCAGCAGGGAGAGGTCGGACGGGGGGACCGAGCGGCGGGCCATGTCCTCGGCGTCCAGGTCTGCGCACTTCATCTCGAACGTCAGCCGCTGGTCTCCGAGGTAGCCGACGAGGGTCGCGAGTTCTCCGACGTAGCCGCCGTCGCTGCGGGGGTCGTCGTCGGGGGCGACCCACATGTCCCACCACCCGAAGGTGCGTGCGGGCAGCGCCCTCTCAGGCTCCGTGACATCGGTCATACGGGCGAGCATGGGCGGTCGGGATCCGGACCGCCACCGGATTTCCGGCCGCGCCGCTCACTCGTCGGCGAGCCGCAGCACCGCCCGTACCCGCTTGCCGACCGGTACGCGCTCGACGGCGACCTCGGCCGCGAGCGCGTGGACTATCTCCAGGCCGTGCCGGCCGACCCGCTCGGGGTCCTTGGGGTAACGGCGGGGCAGGGCGGAGCTGCTGTCGTACACGCAGACCGACACCGCGTCGTCCGTGCCCTCCAGGTCCAGGATGTACGGGCCGTTGCTGTGCCGGTCGGCGTTGGTGACCAGCTCGCTGACCACCAGGAGCACCTTGTCCTCGACGGGCGCGCCGATGCTGGCGCACCACTCGGTCCTGAGCCGGCCGAGGAACAGCGCGGCGAAGGACCGCGCCTCGGCGATGCATCCCGGTTCACCGCTGTAGTGCGCTGCCCGCCTCAGTGGTTCCACGGGCACGTCGAAACCAGTAGGAATCACTGCCCCGTCCGCGTGCTCGATCATGCGTTTCTCTCTCGGAAGCCGGCACTGGCCGGATGCTGCTGCATCTGTCCTGTTACCCAGAGCGCGGCGGCGCAGTCACAGTGCAGGTGGCGCCGTACGTCACAGCTCCGGGGACGGGGGTGCGGCCTCGGTGGGCGCCGACTGCGAGGTGGTGGTCGTGTCTTCTTCCGGAGGGGGCGGCGGGGTGGACGTGTCGGGCGTTTCGGGCTCGGTCGTCGGGGGTTCGCTCGTGGTCGGCTCGCTGGTCGCGTTCTCGGGCGTGGAGGTCTCCGCAGTGGTCGGCGTGGTCGGCGTCGAGGCGCTCACCGACGGGGTGGGCTTCGCCGGGCGGTGGGTCTTGCGGTCCTTGTCGCCGTCGTCGCCCCGGTGGCGGGCGACCCACTCGTCGCCGGCGGCGTCGTAGATGACGAACACGTTGATGATCGTCCGCGAGGGGGTCACGACCACGACGTCCGAGGAGCGGTACGACGGCCAGGAGTCGCCGGTCCGCTTCAGCGTGCCCTGCTGGGGGACGGGCTGGGTCAGCGGGTTGCCGCAGGCACACCGCACCCGGGGCTCCCCGCGGTCGTCGACCAGGACCGCGGTGCCCGCCTGGAGGACGGCCTGGTAGCTGGTGGCGGCTCCGTCGACGTAGCCGTGGTTGGTGACGCGGGTGTCCAGGCGGAGCTGGACGGGAGTGAGCGAGCGCAGGTAGGCAGGGACGTCGGCGGCGCCGACGCGGGCGACCGACGCGAACGCCTTGTTCTTGTCCGGCGCCGACCGGAGGAAGTCGACCTGCTTCTCCACGTCGCAGGCGGAGGTGTTGCGGGTGCCGCCGTACAGGCCCGGGGCGCCGCCGTCGACGCCGCGCAGCTCGTTCGCAGACGTCGACCCGGTGGGCGGGGACGGGGTGGCGGGCGGGGCGGAGCTGTCATTGGCGGTGGACTCGGTGAAGGGGTCGGGGCCCGTCTTGTCGGCGGCCTGGAGGAAGACCTCGCCGCTCTGCCCGGTGCCGCCGTCGCCGTCGCCGCGGGAGAGGACGACGGCGAGGACCACGGCGGCCACGACCACGGCGGTGATCGCCGCGATGCGGGGCGCCGACCGCCACCAGGGGCGTCGGGGTCCGGGGCCGCCGGGCTCCGGCGTACCGCCTCCGCCGGACGGGGGCTGCGAGGGCGGGCCGGACGGCGGCTGGGAGGGGCCCGACAGAGGGCCCGAGGGCGGTCCTGTGGGCCGGTCGGACGACGGAGGTTCGACGCTCACGAGGCCTTCTTCCCGACGGGGGACTCCTGCGAGTCCCCTGCTGCGGGAACCACTTCCGCTGTACGGAGCTCCCGCGACGCCTGATCCGATTTCGCCGCACCTGCCACTTTTATGACGTTTCGCGACGCTCCCATTCTGTGTTCCGATCCCGCGCCGCCCGCAAGCCGACGCATACGGACCTTCCGGCGGGCGCACCGCGCGGGCGCTGCTTAGCGTGGGCAGGGTGAGTGTCGCGCCCCCTTCCCGTCCGGCCGTGGCCGCCCATGGCTGGGTGCAGGCCCTCGCCGTGGTGCTGGCCGGGCTGCTCGCGATGGTGGTCGTCGCGGCGCTCGGCCTGTGGGCGGCCGGGGCGGCGGACCTCCCCGACGGCGCCTTCCCCCGGGTCGTCGCGGCGACCGTGGTCACGGCGGTTGGCGGCACGGTCGAGCTGTCGGGGAACGCAGGAGGGCTCGCCGAGTCCGATGCCGGGCTGACCGTGATCCCGCTGTCCGTCACCCTCGCCGGCGCTCTCGTGCTGGCCGCCGGTTTCCTGTGGCCGCTGCGGCACCGGGCGGTCGCCGGTGCCCGGGAGCTGGCGGGGTGGGCCGCCCGGATCGCCGTACTGTGGCTGGTCGCCCTGCTGGTGCTGGCCTTCACCGCCCGCCAGACCTTCTCCCTGTCCCTGCGCGACCTCGGGCAGGACGTGCTCGGCGACCTCGGTGACCTGTTCGGCATCTCGCCCGAGATCGGCTTCACCACGGACGTGGTGGCGACCGTGTTCTTCGGGCTGCTGTGGCTGGCGGGTGTGCTGGTGCTGGCCCTGCTCGTCTCGCGCGGGGCGCCGTTGCCGGGGCGGCTGCTGCGCTTCCAGGAGTCGGTGCGGCCGGCCGCGTACGCCATGGTGGTGCTGTTGCTGGTGTACGTCGGGCTGGGCGTGGTGATCGGGCTGATCGTCGCGGCGACGCGCGGGCACGCGGCGGAGACGTTCGCGGTGATCCTGCTCGGGATGCCGAACCTGGTGTGGTTCGCCCTCACGATCGGGCTCGGCGCGACCTGGAACGGACGGGTGGACGGGCCGTTCGGGCTGCCCATGCCGCATGTGCTGGACGAGGTGCTGCGCGGCAAGGAGGTGTCCACGGTGAACCTCGGGACGCTCGCCGAGCAGGACGGGCGGGTGTGGTGGCTGATCGTCGTGGACGCGGTGCTGCTGCTGGCGGCCGCGTTCGTGATGGCGCGGCGTTCACCGGCGCGGATCCGTGCCTGGCAGCACGCCGTGCACATGGCGGTCGCGCTGGCGCTGACGGTGCTGATGATCTGCCTCGTCGGCCGGATCTCCGCGCACTACGGCCTGTCGGTGCTGGGCATCGGCGACCTCGGCGGTGATCTGGCCGGCGAGCTGTTCCTGAAGCCCGAGGTGTGGGGCGCCTTCGGGCTGGCGTTGCTGTGGGGGCTGGTCACCGGGTTCCTCGGCGGGCTGCTGGCGCGGCCGCTGCGGCACCGGGGCGAGGTCGCGGCGCGGACCGAGGGCTGAACGGGTCGACGTTCAGCGCCGGAAGACCGGCTCGGCCCAGCGGGGCGGCGGCTTCGGCTCGTACCGCCCGGACTCCCGCGACGGCTCCTTCGACTGCGGCTCGGCGGTGGCACGCCCCCTCGAATCCCCCGCGTCGGCGGGCTCCTCCCGCGCTCCCGCGACCCGGAGGTCCACCTCGGTGGGGGCGTGTCCCGCCCCGGTGCCCCCGGCGACGGCGGCACGCAGTTCGGCGACGAAGGCGAGGCAGGAGTCCTGCCGCCGGTCGGGGCTCTTGGCCAGCGCGTCGGCGAACACGGCGTCGACCGTCGCGGCGAGGTCCGGGCGGGCCTCGGTCAGGGGCGGCGGCTCGTCGTACTGGTGGGCCCACAGCAGGGCCATGTCGTCGTCGCGGCGGAACGGCGGATGGCCCGCCAGGCACTCGTAGACCACGCAGGCGAACCCGTAGACGTCGCAGCGCGCGTCGACCGGCTTGCCGGAGATCTGCTCGGGGGCGACGTAGTCGAGGGTGCCGACGAACTGGCCGACGGTGGTGAAGCCGGTCAGGGACAGCGACTTCTTCGTCAGGCCGAAGTCGGTGAGGTAGACGTGCTCGGGGTGGTCGCTGTCGGTGCCGCGCGCGACGAGGATGTTGCCGGGCTTGACGTCCCGGTGGACCAGACCGTGCTCGTGGGCCGCGTCGAGGGCGGAGGCGACCTGGGCGGCGATGCGCAGGGCCGTCCCGGGCGGCAGCGGACCCTCGCGGTCCAGGAGGTGGCGCAGGTCGCTGCCGGCGACGTAGCGCATGGCGATGTACAGGACACCGTCGGTCTCGCCCGCCTCGAAGACGGGCACGATGTGCGGGTGGTCGAGCGCGGCGGCGGTCCGGGACTCGTGGCTGAAGCGGCGGCGGAAGGTGTCGTTGCGGGCGAGCTCGGGGGCGAGGAGTTTCAGCGCGACGGTGCGCTCCAGGCGCAGGTCCCGCGCCCGGTAGACCACCGCCATGCCGCCCCGGCCGATCTCGCGCTCGATGCGGTAGCCGGCGACCTGCCGGCCGATCAGCTCGGAGGGCCGGCCGGAGAACAGGCTCGTGTCACGGGCCATCGGGCGTCACGACCTGGGTCGGGGCGGGGCCGGGCTCCGCTTCGGCGCGGGGCGCCTCGTCCGTCGCGTAGGTGCTCAGCCGCGTGCCGTCCGCGTACACCCACCGGCCGTGCTCGGCGTCGTACAGCCACACCGACTCCCCGTCGAGGACGACTCCGACCCGCACGCCGTGCGTACGGCCGTGGAAGGACTCGCCGTCCAGGCCGCCGGCCGCCAGGTCCTCCACCGCGGACCGGTACCCGGTCAGCGCCCGCTCGGTCCGGGCGAGCAGCGGGCGCGGGTCGGCGGTGCGGGCGAGCGGGCCGTCGTCGGCGGTGGGCGGGTCCTGCGGCACGGCGACCAGGAAGCGGCCGTCGACCCAGGCCGACCAGCCGTTGGCGCACAGGATGTGCCCCCAGTCGCCGCGTCGTTCGACGAGCTGGACCGGCAGGTAGGCGTCGAGGGGCACGGTGGGCCGGGCGGGGTCCGGTGTCTCCCAGGCGGGCATGCCACGGCCGGGGACGACGTGGGTGGGCCGGAAGCCGGGGGTAGCCATCACGTGCGCCTACTTCCGCATCACGACGGGTTCGCGTCGGCGCAGCAGCCGGGAGACCAGGAAGCCGAAGACCACCGACAGCACGACGAGCATGGCGATGTTGAACAGCCACACCCCGGCCGAGTGCTCGAACAGCGGGTCGCCCGTCAGGTCGCCGGGCACGATCCGGGACAGTTCGACGGTGCCGGCCATCGCGCCGAGCGCCCATCGCGAGGGCACCAGCCAGGACAGCTGCTCCAGGCCGGGGACGCCGTGCAGCTTGAGCAGGGCGCCACAGAAGACGACCTGCACGATGGCGAGCAGCACCAGCAGCGGCATGGTCACCTCCTCCTTGCGCACCAGCGCGGAGACGACCAGGCCGAGCATCATCGCCGTGAAGGCCAGCAGGGCCACGGCGACGGTGATTTCGAGCAGGGGCGGCAGCAACACGCCCTTGCCGCCGGGGGCGTTGAGATCGACGCCGAGCAGGGCGACCAGGGTCAGCACGACGGCCTGGAGCACGGTGATCGTCCCGAGGACCACCACCTTGGACATCAGGTACGCCGATCTGGACAGGCCGACCGCGCGCTCGCGCCGGTAGATGACGCGCTCCTTGACGAGCTCGCGGACCGCGTTCGCCGCGCCGGTCAGGACGCCGCCGACGCACAGGATCAGCAGCGCGTTCATCGCCGTCTCCTGGGTCAGCCGGCCGCCCGCCAGGGCGCGGGCCATCGCGCCCATCACGAAGGGCAGAGCGATCATGATGATCAGGAAGGTGCGGTCCGCGCTCAGCGCCGCCGAGTAGCGGCGGATCAGCGTGCCGAGCTGCGCGACTCGCCCGCGGGGCCGGGGCGGCCGGCCGACGGCTACCGGCTCGCTGCCGGGCCGGCGGGGCTGCGCGGTGGCGTCGGCGATGTACTGCTGCTGGAACAGGGAGGTGCGGTAGTCGCCCGCCCAGTCCCGCTCCTGGTCGTGCTCGAACGCCTCGAAGGCTTCGGGCCAGTTCTCGAAGCCGAAGTAGGCCAGCGCCTCCTCGGGCGGTCCGTAGTAGGCGATGCGTCCGCCGGGCGCGAGGACGAGGAGCCGGTCGCAGACGTCGAGGCTCAGCACGCTGTGGGTGACGACGATGACGGTGCGGCCGTCGTCGGCCAGGCCGCGCAGCATGTGCATCACCGAGCGGTCCATGCCGGGGTCGAGCCCGGAGGTCGGCTCGTCGAGGAACAGCAGCGACGGCTTGGTCAGCAGTTCGAGGGCGACGCTGACGCGTTTGCGCTGCCCGCCGGAGAGGCTGTGCACGGGCTGCCCGGCGCGCTGCTGAAGGCCCAGCTCTTGGATGACCTCGTCGACCCGGGCCCGGCGCTCGGCCTTGGCGGTGTCCTGGGGGAAGCGCAGCTCGGCGGCGTAGGACAGGGCGCTGCGGACGGTGAGCTGGGCGTGCAGGATGTCGTCCTGCGGGACCAGGCCGATGCGCTGGCGCAGCTCGGCGTAGTCGCGGTAGAGGTCGCGTCCGTCGTAGAGCACGGTGCCGTGGTCGGCGGGGCGCTGTCCGGTGAGGGCGTTGAGGAGCGTGGACTTGCCGGCGCCGCTCGGCCCGACGACGGCGAGCAGGCACTTCTCCCCCACCGGGAAGGAGACGTGGTCGAGCAGGGTCCTGGCGCCCCGGTCGACGGTCACCGCGAGGTCCTGCACCTCCAGGGAGACCTCGCCGGTGTCGACGTACTCCTGGAGCTCGTCCCCGATCAGGCAGAACGCGGAGTGGCCGATGCCGACGATGTCACCGGCGCCGATCGGGGCGGTGCCGGTGACCCGGCCGCCATTGAGGTAGGTGCCGTTGTGGCTGCCCAGGTCGGCGATCTCGTAGCCGCCGTCCGGCAGGGCGTGCAGTTCGGCGTGGTGGCGGGAGACGACCAGGTCGTCGATGACGAGGTCGTTGTCGGGGGCGCGGCCGATGCGGACGGTCCGGGTGGGCAGCGGGCGTACGTTGGTGGGCTGCCGGAAGGTGCCGGTGCGGGCCGGAACGGAGACGGCCGAGGGGCGCCCCGGCGCGAGGGTCGGGGCGGGGCGGTCCAGCAGGGTGGCGCGGGGGCCGTCGGAGGGGTTGCCGAAGCGGATGACGGTGCCGGGTCCGACGTCCCACTCCTGGACGCGGTGGCCGTCGGTGTAGGTGCCGTTGGTGCTGTCCTCGTCGGCGAGGGTCCAGTGGTCGGCCTCGGGCCGCAGCACCGCGTGGTGCCAGGAGACGCGGGCGTCGTCGATGACGATGTCGCTCAGCGGGTCGCGTCCTACGTGGTAGTCGCGGCCCGGGGTCATCACGGTCGAGCCCGAGTCGGTCTCCAGGACGAGTACGGGCGCAGTCGGTGCGAACGAACGCTCCGCCATGCCAGGATTCTATCGATCTGCCCCTGTATGCGCCTGCGTGGGCGAGGGGGTCGGCGGGTCAGGGCCGCTTCGGTACGAAGGGTCAGGCGACGGGGACGACCAGGGCCGGGAGGGTCCGCTGCATACGCAGCGCGTCCACCGACTCGGCGAGCAGTTCGTACTCCGTGGTCTCGTCGCTCACGGCGATCCGAACCAGTCGGCCGGCCGCCAACTCGTCGGCGACCAGCTCCTGCCGGTCGACGTCGCCGCACCAGTCGCGCAGGGCGGCGGGGACGTCGGGAACGGTGTCGGCGACCGGGACGAGCGAGCTGGGCGGGAAGTGCTCGGCCTCCGGTCGCGGGTCTAATCGCTCGGCCATCCAGGACGCCCGGTCGCGTAACCACCACAGGGCGAGCGCGAGGGTGGGTGCCCGGTAGGTTCCCAGGGGCACCCCGATACGCCGCCCGCCGCAGACGCCGTACGCGGTGACATGGCAAAGGAACTCGTCGTGCACGTAGCCTCCCCCGTGGTGCCGTGTTCGCCTGTCGGCGGACCTCGCTTTCGGTGCGGCTCGTGAGCGGTGCGTGAGGGCGCCGTCGCCCCATGTGACGCGCCCACGTAGTTGAGTATGTTCACTACTGAAACACTGTCACCACGGAATTCCGGCCACTCTCCTGGCATATTCACAGGTCCTGTTGGCCGAAACGCGACGGGGACACGTCAAGCCTTGATCGCCGGCGGGCATTACCTCGGGCGTAATCGAGCTTTCCGGCGCGGGCGGGCATCGTTGCGGTACCGGGTCACCGAGCCGGATCCGGGTCCTGAGCAGCAGTTACGACCTCGATGGAGGCTGATCACCCATGCCCGAGAACACCGATCGCCACGTGACGGCCGTCGCCCGCTACTTCGAGGCGTGGAACGCCACCGGGCCAGAGGAGTTGACCAATGCGGTCGCCGCCGCCTGGACCGAGGACGGCACCTACACCGATCCCCTCGCGGACGTCCGCGGTCATGCGCAGCTGGCCGCGGTGATATCGGCGGCCCACGAGCAGTTCCCCGGCTTCGCCTTCCGGCTCACCGGCTCGGTGGACGGCCACCACGACACGGCACGCTTCTCGTGGGAGCTGGTGAGCGAGGCGGGGGGTGCCCCCTCTGGGGGAGGGGCGGCCCCGGTGGCGGGGTCGGATGTCATCACGCTGGACCCCGAAGGGCGGATCACCTCGGTCCTCGGCTTCCTGGACCGGGTGCCCGCCGGAGCCTGACCGATGAGTTCCACGCGCCGCGGCGGTCTTTCCCGGTGTAGCCAGGAGAGACCGCCACGGTACGGAGGACATCATGACCACGAGCACGCACGTGGACGCGGAATTCACCGCCGTCCTGCGCAAGAGCCCGAACAAGGGTGGTTGGACCTATGTCGTGTGGCCGGAGTCCGTCGGCTTCTTCGGCACCCGCGGACTGGTCAAGATCAGCGGGACGATCGACGGACATCCCTTCCGCAGTTCGTTCATGGCCCTCGGGGACGGCACCCACAAGCTCCCCGTCAAGGCCGATGTCCGCAAGGCCATCGGGAAGGGGGAGGGCGACTCCGTCACCGTTCACCTGACCGAACGGCTCAGCCGTTGAGCACTGCCTCGATCCGCGCCAGCTCCTCCGCGTCGAAGTCGAGGTTGCGGGTCGCGGCGACGCTGTCCTCGATCTGCTGCGCACTGCTCGCGCCGACCAGAGCGGAGGTCACCCGGCCGCCGCGCAGCACCCACGCCAGGGCCAGCTGGGCCAGCGTCTGGCCACGGGTCTTGGCGATCTCGTCGAGCGCGCGCAGCTTGCCGAGCAGCTCGTCGGTGATCGCGTCGGCGTTCAGGAACGGGCTGCCGCTCGCGGCCCGCGAGTCCTTCGGGATGCCGTCGAGGTAGCGGGAGGTCAGCTGGCCCTGCGCCAGCGGGGAGAAGACGATCGAGCCGACCTGGAGTTCGTCCAGGGCGTCGAGCAGTCCCTCCTCCTCGGGGCGGCGGTTCAGCATCGAGTAGGCGGGCTGGTGGATGAGCAGCGGGGTCCCCAGCTCGCCCAGGATGCGGGCGGCCTCGCGGGTCTGCTCGGGCGAGTAGTTGGAGACGCCGACGTAGAGCGCCTTGCCCTGCTGCACCGCCGAGTGCAGGGCGCCCATCGTCTCCTCCAGCGGAGTCTCCGGGTCCGGGCGGTGCGAGTAGAAGATGTCGACGTAGTCCAGGCCCATCCGCTTCAGGCTCTGGTCGAGCGAGGACAGCACGCACTTGCGCGAGCCCCACTCGCCGTACGGACCGGGCCACATCAGATAGCCGGCCTTGGTGGAGATGATCATCTCGTCCCGGTACGGCGCGAAGTCCGTCCGCAGGGCCTCGCCGAACGCCGACTCGGCGGCGCCGGGCGGCGGGCCGTAGTTGTTGGCCAGGTCGAAGTGCGTGACGCCGAGGTCGAAGGCGCGGCGCAGGATGGCCCGCTGGGTCTCCACCGGGCGGTCCGGACCGAAGTTGTGCCACAGTCCGAGGGACAGCGCGGGGAGCTTCAGGCCGCTGCGGCCGGTGCGCCGGTAGGGCATGTCCGCGTAGCGGTCGGTGTGTGCGGTGTACAACGCGACTCCAGAGGGGTTGGCACACGGATGACGGCTCCGCAGAGCCGCTGTTCCAGTCGGCGTCCATGCTGTCGCGACCTGCGGGCAGTGGTCCAACAGGTAAATCAGATGGGATTCAGCGGCTAGGCTGCTCAATCATGGAACTGCGCCATCTCCAGCACTTCGTCGCGGTCGCCGAGGACCAGCACTTCACCCGGGCGGCCGAGCGTCTGATGGTCTCCCAGTCGGGCCTCTCGGCCTCGATCCGGGCACTGGAGCGGGAGTTGCAGACCCCGCTGTTCGTGCGCACGACCCGCCGGGTGACGCTCACCCCGGCCGGCCGTGCCCTGCTGTGCGAGGCCGAGCGGATCCTGGCACAGGTGCGGTCCGCCCACGAGGCGGTGGCCGCGGTGCAGGGCGTGCTGCGCGGGATGCTGGCGCTCGGGTCCGAGCAGTGCATCGCCGGGGTGCATGTGGCCGGGCTGCTCGCGGCCTTCCGGCGGGAGCACCCGGACGTGGAGATCTGTCTGCGGCAGGCGGGCTCGGGGGCGCTGGCGGAGGAGGTCGCGGCCGGTCGCCTCGATCTGGCCTTCGCGGTGCGGACGGCGCAGGAGGACACCGATCAGCTGCGGGTCGTACCGCTGACCAGCGAGCCGATGACGGTCCTGTGCCATCCGAGCCACCGGCTGGCCGTGGCAGGGGCCGCGGTCACCCCGGAGGACCTGGGCGGGGAGGTCTTCGTCGACTTCCACCCGGACTGGGGGCCGCGCCGCGCCACCGACGCGGTGTTCGCCGCGGCGGGCGTACGGCGGACCGTGTCCCTGGAGGTCAACGACGTGCACAGCCTGCTGGACCTGGTGGACGAGGACCTCGGCGTCGCCGTCGTACCGCGCCACTTCCAGCACAAGCGGCCGTCCCTGACCGCCCTGCCCGTGAAGGACGGGGGCGAGACGGTCTACCAGACGGTGGCCCTGCTGCCGCCCGCGCAGGCCACCAGCCCGGCGGCCCGGGCTCTGATGGCGCTGCTGGAAACGGAAGGCGCCTGAGCGAGGGGTGCGCGATGGTGGAGCCATGCATGCGAAGGACATCCTCATCGAGGGGTACAACCGCATCCGGGAAGAAGTCCACGCCGCCGTCGGCGGCCTCGCCCCGGACCAGCTCGGCGCCCGCCCCGCCCCCGGCGCCAACTCCGTCGCCTGGCTGGTCTGGCATCTGACCCGGGTCCAGGACGATCACATCGCCGACGCCTTCGAGGTCGACCAGGTGTGGCTGGCGCAGGACTGGCAGAAGACCTTCGGCCTCGACCTGCCGCGCCGCGACACCGGCTACGGCCACACCCCGGCGAAGGTCGCCAAGGTGCAGGTCGACTCCGGTGACCTGCTGACCGGCTACTACGACGCCGTGCACGCACAGACGCTCGACCGGCTGCGGGACATCGCCGCCAAGGATCTGGGGCGGGTCGTGGACGAGCGCTGGGATCCGCCGGTCACCCTGGGCGTGCGGCTGGTCAGCGTCCTGTCCGACGATCTTCAGCACGTCGGACAGGCCGCCTATGTGCGAGGGCTGGTGCTGGGCTCGTAGCCCGGCACCAGCCGGTTCGGCACCGCCGGTTCAGAGCGCGGCCGCGTACGCCGGCAGGACGACGTCCTCGATGAGGGCGTTGCGCTCGTCGAACGGGATGAACGCGCTCTTCAGGGCGTTCAGCGTGACCGTGCGCAGGTCCTCGACCGTCCAGCCGGCCTCCTCGACCAGCAGTGACATCTCGCGGGTCATCGTCGTCCCCGACACCAGACGGTTGTCGGTGTTGAGGGTGACCCGGAAGCCCAGGTCCTTCAGCGCGGTGATCGGGTGTTCGGCGATGGACGTGGCGGCGCCGGTCTGGAGGTTGGACGTCGGGCACATCTCCAGGGCGACACGGCGGTCCCGCACCCAGCTCGCGAGGCGGCCGAGCTTGCCGTCGACGATGTCGTCGGTGATGCGCACGCCGTGCCCGATGCGCTGGGCGCCGCAGATCTGCAGGGCCTGGTGGATGCTGGACAGGCCGTCGGCCTCACCGGCGTGGATGGTGAACGGCACGCTCTCGCGGCGCAGGTGCTCGAAGGCGTCCCGGTGGTCGGCGGCGGGGAAGCCGGCCTCGGCACCGGCGATGTCGAAGCCGACGACCCCGGCGTCCCGGAAGGCCACGGCCGCGTCGGCGGCCTCGCGCACCCGGTCGAACATCCGCATCCCGCACAGCAGGGTGCCCACGCGCACCGGGGTGCCCGCGGCGGCGGCCTTCGCCATACCGGCTGCGAGGCCCTCCTGAACGGTCTCGACGACCTCGGGGACGGTCAGCCCGCCGTTGGTGTTCAGCTCGGGGGCGTAGCGCACCTCGCCGTACACGACACCGTCCGCGGCCAGGTCGAGGACGTACTCCTCAGCCGTGCGCAGCAGGCCCTCGCGGGTCTGCATCACGGCGAGGGTGTGCTCGAAGGTGGCTATGTAGCGAACCAGGTCGCCGGAGTTCGCGGCCTCGAAGTACCAGGCGGCGAGCTCGTCCGGGTCGGTGGTCGGCAGGGTGTGGCCGACCTCGGCCGCGAGCTCCACCACGGTGGCGGGGCGGAGGCCGCCGTCGAGGTGGTCGTGCAGGACGGCCTTGGGGAGGCGGCGGATCACATCGGCGTCTACGCGCGTAGCGGTCATGGTGCGGTCTTTCCTTGAGCGGGGCGGTTCGAAGCGGCGGGAGGAGCGGAGGAGGATCAGCCGGCGGGCTGGAGCAGGTCCCAGCGGTTGCCGTACAGGTCCTGGAAGACGGCGACCGAGCCGTACGGCTCGTGGCGCGGCTCCTCCAGGAAGGTCACGCCGGCGGCGAGCATCCGGGCGTGGTCGCGGGCGAAGTCGTCGGTGTGCAGGAAGAACCCGACCCGCCCGCCGGTCTGGTCGCCGATCCTGGAGCGCTGCCCGTCCCCCTTGGCCCGGGCCAGCACCAGCGCGGTGCCGTGGTCGCCGGGCTGGACGACGACCCAGCGGGAGCCGTCCGGACGCGGGGTGTCCTCGACGAGCCGGAAGCCGAGGGCTTCGGTGTAGAAGCGGATCGCCTCGTCGTAGTCGTCGACGACGAGGGTGACCAGGGCGATGCGTCTCATCGGGGCCTTCCGGGAGGTTCGATTGACGGGAGAGGTTATACGTAAAACGTTCGCGGCGCCAGTCACCACCGGGACCTCGGTCCTAAGCCTCTCGCCCGAGGCGCGGCACGCGGCCGATCGCTAGCGTTCCCGGCATGACGATCATGGATGAACCCCGCAGCCCCGAGCGCCGCAAGCAGGACGTTCTCGACCGGCTGGAACGGGAGACGGACATCTGGGTGGCGTCGGCGGACGGCGACGGGGTGCCCTGTCTGGTCGCGCTGTGGTTCGCCTGGGACGGCGAGGCGCTCTGGCTGGCCACCCGTCCGGGCAACCCCACGGGCCGCAATCTCGGCACCGGCCGCCGGACCCGGCTGGCCTTCGGGGACACGCGTGACGTCGTCCTCATCGACGGCGAGGTCGAGGTCCACACCCGCGAGGAGGTGCCGGCCGCGGCGGCCGAGGCGTTCCGCGCGAAGACCGGCTGGGATCCGCGCGGCGACTCCGCCACCTACGCCTACTACCGGGTCCGGCCGCACGCGGTGCAGGCCTGGCACGAGGTGCGCGAGCTGCCGCAGCGGCATCTGATGCGAAACGGAATCTGGCTTGTCTGAACAAGTCCGGGTGCGTACGTCTCCGCGACATCCAATGCCTGCACGAGTGTTACCCGAGGGTAATCCCTGATGGTTTGATGTGCGGCGCCACTCAACCCCCTTCGATCACAGGGAGATCCAGTGACGCTCTTCGCACATCGCCGTGCACAGGGCTCGGCCGTGCTCGCGCTCTCGCTCGCCACCGCCGGCCTGGTCGGCTCGGCGCCCGCCGCGTCCGCCGCGTCCGCCGCGTCCGCCGCCGAGCAGACGCCACCGCTCAAGGTGCTGACGTACAACGTCTTCCTGTTCAGCAAGACCCTGTACCCGAACTGGGGCCAGGACCACCGGGCCACGGAGATCGCCAGGGCGCCGTTCGTGCAGGGGAACGACGTCGTCGTGCTCCAGGAGGCGTTCGACAACTCCTCCTCGGACGCGCTGAAGAGCTCGCTCGCCGGCCGCTACCCGTACCAGACCCCGATGGTCGGGCGCACCAAGAGCGGCTGGGACGCCACCGGCGGCGCCTACTCGGCGACCACGCCGGAGGACGGCGGGGTCACGGTCCTCAGCAAGTGGCCGATCCTGCGCAAGGAGCAGTGGGTCTACAAGGACGCGTGCGGCGCGGACTGGTGGTCCAACAAGGGCTTCGCGTACGTCGTGCTGAACGTGAACGGCACCAAGGTGCACGTCGTCGGCACGCACGCCCAGTCGACGGACCCGGGCTGCGGCGCGGGCGAGGCGGCGGCCATGCGCAGCCGGCAGTTCAGGACGATCGACGCGTTCCTGGACGGCAAGAACATCCCGGCGAACGAGCAGGTGATCCTCGCCGGTGACCTGAACGTCGACTCGCGCACGCCGGAGTACGCCTCGATGCTCGCCGACGGCGGTCTGGTGGGCGCCGACGCTCGCACGGGGCATCCGTACTCGTTCGACACGGCGGAGAACTCCATAGCCCACGACCGCTACCCCGACGACCCGCGCGAGGACCTGGACCACGTCCTGCATCGCGCGGGCCATGCCCGTCCCACGGTCTGGAAGAACGAGGTGGTCAAGGAGCAGAGCGCGCCCTGGACGGTGACGAGCTGGGGCACCGACTACACGTACACGAACCTGTCGGACCACTACCCGGTGACCGGGTACGCGGGCTGATCGATCGGGGCGGTCCGGCTCAACCGGTGTGTTCTCGCGCCGCGTCGAGCCGGGCCGCCTCTTCGTCGGTCAGGCGGAGGGCTCCCGCCGCCACGTTCTCGCTCAGGTGGCCGGGGTTGCCGGTGCCGGGGATGGCGAGGACGTGCGGGCCGCGGTGCAGGGTCCAGGCGATGCGGACCTGGGCGGGGCTCGCGCCGTGCGCCCGCGCCACGGCGTGCACCTCGTCGTCGTGGGCGGCGGTCGCGCCCTGCTCCCCCGCGTCCCCGGCCACCGCGTAGAACGGCACGAAGGCGATGCCCTGCTCGCCGCACAGACGCAGCAGTTCGTCGGCCTCGGGGTCGGGCCGGTCGAGCGCGTACCGGTTCTGCACGCTCACCACGGGCGCGATGGCCTGCGCCTCGGCGAGGTGGCGCGGTTCCACGGCGGAGATGCCGAGGTGCCGGATCAGGCCCGCCTCGCGCAGTTCGGCCAGCGCGCCGAAGTGCTCGGCGATGGAGTCCTGCCGCATGCGGCGCAGATAGACGACGTCCAGGTGGTCGCGGCCGAGCTGGCGCAGGTTCTCCTCGACATGGCCGCGCAGTTGGTCGGGGCGGGCCGAGGTGCCCCACTCCCCGTCGTAGGCGCGGAAAGGGCCCACCTTGGTGGCGATGACCAGGTCTTCGGGGTACGGCGCCAGTGCGGTGTTGATCAGTTCGTTGGCGGAGCGGGTGGCGGAGAAGTAGAAGGCCGCCGTGTCGATGTGGTCGACGCCGAGGTCGATCGCCTTGCGCAGTACGGCGATCGAGCGCTCACGGTCGCTCGGCGTCCCGTGGTGGAAGGCGGCGCTGCCGGTGAGCCGCATCGCGCCGAAGCCGACGCGGCTCACGGACAGGTCGCCGAGTTTCCAGGTGCCCGCGGCGTCCGCGGTGATCGTTTCCGAGGTCATCGGCGGAGTCTCGCACACGCCTCGGGCACGCGGGGGCGTCAGCAGTAGAGGTTGCCGCCCGGGGAGACGCCGAGGACCGAGGTGAACCGGTTGTAGGCGTCGACGCGGCTCTGGACCTGCGCCGGGTTCTTGCCGTCGCACTCCAGGGAGCCGTTGATGGAGCGGATGGTCTGGCCGAAGCCGGCCTGGTTCACCATGGCGTTGTGGGGGGTCATGGTGCCGGGGCCGGTCTGGGTGTTCCAGTACCACAGGCCGGTCTTCCAGGCGACGGCCGACTCGTTCTGCACCCGCCAGGGGTTGTTGAGCAGGTCGATGCCGAGGGCGTCGCCCGCGGCCTTGTAGTTGAAGTTCCAGCTGAGCTGGATCGGACCGCGGCCGTAGTACGCGTCCTGGCCGGCGGGGCAGCCGTAGGGCTGGCTCCGGTCGCAGTAGTGGGGGTAGTTGGCGGTGTTCTGCTCGACGATGTGGACCAGGCCGCCGGTCTCGTGGTTGACGTTGGCGAGGAAGGCCGCCGCCTCCTGCTTCTTCACGGTGTCGCTGCCGGTGTTCGCGAAGCCCGGGTAGGCACTCAGTGCGGCGGTCAGGCCGCTGTACGTGTAGAAGGGATTCCGGTTCGGGAACATCTGGTTGAACTGGGCCTCGCTGACCACGAAGCCGGCGGCGGACGCACTCGGGGCCGGCTGGAGCAGCAGCGCTGCGCTGCCCAGGGCCAGGGAGGAGACAAGTGCGGCGATACGGCGCCTCTTCACAGGTTCAACTCCTTTGCGGAGCACGGCCGCACCCGGACGAGGGCCGGGGGAAATCGGCACCTCGTGCGCACGCACCGACGGAGTCGGTCACGGCGTGGGGGCGGCCGTGGTGGGGGGTGTGGTGACACACTCAACCGCTTTGGTATGTACCAGTCAAGGGTGTAGACCAGAAAAGGTATAGACCAAGCAACCCGCCCTGCCGCGCCGGGAGTCGAGAAGTCAGGGTCGGATCACCGCATCGCCCGCCCCGCGTAGGCGCGCACATCGGCGTCGGGGTCGTCGACCGCGCCGGCCAGCGCCGCACGGGCGTCGTCGTGCGCGGAGTGCCGCAGCAGAGCGAGCACCGCGGCCTTGCGCACATCGGCGTCGGTGTCGCTCAACAGCCCGGCGAGCGCGGGCACCGCACCCGTCGGTGCCGCCCCGCCGAGGGCCTTCGCGGCACCCGCGCGTACCTGCCAGGCCGGGTCTTCGAGTGCCGCCGTCACGGTGGCGAGGAGGTCTTCGGGGCAGCCGAGGACGCCCAAGGTCTCCAGGGCGGCGGCGCGCACCAGGACGTCCGGGTCCTGGATCAGGCGTTGCACGGCGGTCGGCGTGCCGAGGTCCGCCCGCGTGAAGTGCGGCGCCAGCGCAGCGAATCCGCGTGCGACGGCGACCCGTACCTCACGCGCGGCGTCCCCGGCCGCCTCGGTCAGGGCGTCGGCCGCGTCCACCGACACCAGGGCGCGTACGGCGGCCAGGCGCACCTCGATGTCCGGGTCGGCCGCGTGCCCGGCGAACAGTGCCGCGTCCCCGAGGCGCAGGGCCCGCAGCACGTCCAGGGCGGCGGCGCGTGCCGTCGGGTCCGCCGCCGCGAGCGCGGACAGCAGGGGTGCCTTCAGCTCCGGCTCGGCCGACAGGACTTCGGCCAGCTCAACCAGCGAGGCGGCGGCCGCGGCCCGTACCTCGCCGTCGCCGTCGAGCAGCGCGTGGGCCAGCGCGGGCCCCGCTCCCGCGGGAGCCGTCTCGGTCAGTGCCGTCACGGCGCCCAGTCGTACGGCGGGGTCCGGGTCCTTCAGATAGGGCTCCAGGGCCTGGAGGTCGGGTTCCTCCTCGGTGAGCGCGACGAGTTCGAGGAGGCGTTCCCGGGAGGGTGCGGAGGTGCCGTGGGTCGTACCGGGGACGGGGGCGGCGACGGTGGGCACCGCCGGGGGCACCTCCGCGCCTCCCGCCGTCGCCGTGGGCAGCGCGTGCACCTCTCCCAGGTCCCGCGCCGGGCCGCCGGTCGGGGTGAACTCGGCCACGGGGACCAGGTAGGGCTCGACGGGGCGGGCCGTGAACTCCATGGCGCCGGTCGGGCCCTTGCGCAGGTCGAGGTGGTGCAGCCAGTCCGTGTCGTCCCGCCGGGGATGGTCGAGCCGCTCATGGTAGAGGCCCCAGCGGGACTCGGTGCGGGCGAGGGAGGAGCGGGCCGCCATCTCCGCGCAGTCGCGGATGAACGACACCTCCGCGCACCGCATCAGCTCATGGGGTGTGCTCGCCCCCATGTCCGCGATCTCGTCCCTCATCCGCTCGAAGTGCTCCAGCGCCAGGGAGAGCCGGGCACCGCTCTTGGGCGGGGCGACGTAGTCGTTGACGAAGCGGCGCAGCTTGTACTCGACCTGGGGCTGCGGAGGGCCGGCGGGGTTGCGCAGCGGCCGGTAGATCAGCTCGTGGGCCTCGGCCAGCTGCCCGCGCGGCAACTCGCCCTCGTAGGCGCTGTACTGAGCGGCGTCCTCGCCCGCGAGATCGCCGAAGACGAACGCGCCGATCATGTAGTTGTGCGGTACGCAGGCCAGGTCGCCGGCCGCGTACAGGCGCGGCACGGTCGTCCGGGCGTGGTCGTCGACCCGGACCCCGGAGGCGGAGTGGCCGCCGCACAGGCCGATCTCGGAGATGTGCATCTCCACGTCGTGGGTGCGGTAGTCATGGCCACGTCCGGCGTGGAAGGTGCCGCGGGTGGGACGTTCGGTGGAGTGGAGGATGGATTCCAGCGCCGCGACCGACTCCTCCGGCAGATGGCTGAGCTTGAGGTAGACCGGGCCGCGGTCGGAGGCGACCTCGGCGGCGAACTCCGCCATCATCTGCCCGGACCAGTAGTCGGAGTCGACGAACCGCTGCCCGTGCCGGTTGACCTGGTAGCCGCCGAACGGGTTGGCGACATAGGCGCAGGCCGGGCCGTTGTAGTCCTTGATGAGCGGGTTGATCTGGAAGCACTCGATGCCGGTGAGTTCGGCGCCCGCGTGGTAGGCCATGGCATAGCCGTCGCCCGCGTTCGTCGGGTTCTCGTACGTGCCGTACAGATAGCCGCTCGCGGGCAGCCCGAGGCGGCCGGAGGCGCCGGTCGCGAGGATCACGGCGCCGGCGCGCACGGTCACGAAGGCGCCGGTGCGGGTGTTGAAGGCGGCGGCGCCGACCGCCTTTCCGTCGGCGGTCAGGACGCGCACCGGCATCAGCCGGTTCTCGATCCGGATCCGCTCACGGTTCTCCCGTCTGCGCAACTGCCGGTAGAGGACCTTCTTCACGTCCTTGCCCTCGGGCATCGGCAGCACGTACGACCCCGAGCGGTGCACCTGGCGGACCGCGTACTCGCCGTGCTCGTCCTTCTCGAACTTCACCCCGTACGACTCCAGCCGCCGGACCATCTCGAAGCCGCGGACGGCGGTCTGACGGACCGTCGACTGGTCGACGATGCCGTCGTTGGCGCGGGTGATCTCTGCGACGTAGTCGTCGGGTTCGGCACGGCCGGGGATGACGGCGTTGTTGACGCCGTCCATGCCCATGGCCAGCGCTCCGGAGTGCCGGACATGGGCCTTCTCCAGCAGCAACACGGACGCGCCGCGCCCGGCGGCGGTCAGCGCGGCCATGGTGCCGGCGGTGCCGCCGCCGATCACCAGCACGTCACAGCTCAGCTCCTCGGCCGAGTCGAGGGCGGGGATCCTGGTCAGGGGGGCGGGGGTCATGGCGGGTGGCCTTTCGGGGCGTGCACGAGGACAGGGGGCGGCCCTGCCGAGGGCGTGGCGGACAGGGCCTGATTTGCCTGACGGATCGGGGTCCGGTTGTCGGGCGGCGGGCCGTGTGTGGCTGGTCGCGCAGTTCCCCGCGCCCCTTGGCCGACCTCGAGGCCGCCGACTCAGGGGCGCGGGGAACTGCGCGAACGGGCCTCGCGGACCCGCAGCCGCCGACGGACCCGAGGACCCGAGCTGTTGGGCGATCGTCAGAGCGTCCTGGCGCCGAGGGAATCCAGAACCTCGCGGCGCAGCGCCACGGTCGCGGGGTCGTCGCGGGCGTCGCGGTCGCGGGGCCGCGGCACGGTACGGACCCCGGTGAGGCCGCCCGATCCGAGCAGCGCGACGCGGTCGCCGAGGAACAGCGCCTCGTCCACGTCGTGCGTGACGAAGACGACCGTGGCGCCGGTGCCGCGCAGGGCCTCCACCAGCAACTGCTGCATTCCGGCCCGGGTCTGGGCGTCGAGCGCGCCGAAGGGCTCGTCCATGAGCACGGCGCGGGGCTGTCCGGCGAGTGCCCGCGCGAGCTGGACCCGTTGGCGCTGCCCGCCGGAGAGCCGGTGCGGCAACTGCCGTTCCAGGCCGGTGAGTCCGACCCGGTCGAGCCATTCCCGCGCCCTGGCGGTGCGTTCGGCGCGGCCCAGTCCCCTGATGGCGAGGGGCAGTTCGACGTTGGCGCGGGCCGTGCGCCACGGCAGCAGGGCGTCCTCCTGGAAGATCAGCGCCCGGTCGGCGCCGGGCCCGGTGACGGCCCGCCCGTCCTGGGCGACCTGTCCGGCGAGCGCGGGCAGCAGTCCGGCCAGGGTCCGCAGCAGGGTCGACTTGCCGCACCCGGACGGGCCGACGACGGTCAGGATCTCGCCCGGGGCCGCTTCGAGATCCAGGTCGTGCAGTACGGCGGCACCCGGCCGCCCGAGCCGCGCTCCGGTCAGGCCGAGCCGTGCCCCTGGGGCGGGCCGGTCGACCGGCGGCGCGGTGGTGGCGATGTCCGTTTCCGTGCTCATGCCCCGGCCTTCCCCTCGCGTCGCGGCAGCCAGTGCGTCAGCCTGCGTCCCAGGAGCTCCACCAGGGTCGACGTCAACCAGCCCAGCAGGCCGATGCTGACGATGCCGGTGAAGACGCCCGCGTAGTCGATGACGGTGTAGTCCTGCCAGGTGCGGTAGCCGATGCCGTACTCGCCGGAGATCATCTCCGCGGAGATGACACAGATCCACGAGACGCCGATCCCGACCGACAGACCGCCGAAGATCCCCGGCAGCGCGCCGGGCAGCACCACGGAGGCGAGCACCCGCCACCGTCCGCCGCCCATGGTGAGCACCGCCTCCTCCCACACCGGGGCGAGCGCGCGCACCGCGTGCCGGGTGGCGACCAGCACCGGGAAGAACGCGGCGGTGAAGGTGATGAAGACGATGCCCTGCTCGTTGCTCGGGAAGAGCAGGATCGCCACGGGGACCAGCGCGATGGCCGGCACCGGCCGCAGCACCTCCAGGACCGGTCCGATCAGGTCCGCCGCCCATCGGGAGCGTCCGACGGCGACGCCCGCGGCGACACCGAGCCCGGCCGCGAGCAGGAAGCCGGTGACGATCCGGCGCAGGCTGTCCGTCACGTCCTGCCAGTACGCGCCGTCGCCGAGCCGCTCCCCGAACTTCCCGGCCACGTCGGTGACGGACGGGAACTGGTCGAAGCGCAGCCACAGTTGGACGTCGAGCGTGGTGAGGAGCTGCCACAGTCCGAGCGCCGCGAGGAGCGAGAGGGCGCGCACGAAGGGCCGGAGGCGGTGCGTGCGCCGGGCGGGTGCCGGCTCCGGCGAGGCCTTCCTCGCCGGAGCGGTCAGCAGCGTCATGACGCCTGCTCCAGTGCGGCGGAGTAGGAGACGGTACGGGCGCCGGGGTGGGCCCGGGCGTACGCGCGGGCCGCGGACGCGGTGACGAAGGGGCTCAGCTCCTTGCCGTCCCGCACCCAGACGGCCTTGTCGGCGTACCAGCGGGTGCCGGTCGTGGCGTCCGGGACGTAGGCGGCCCGCACCTGGTCCTTGTGGCCCGCGACGAACTCCAGCAGTGCAAAGGGCGAGTCGAAGGCCCGGGTGCGGTCCTCGCCCTTGAGCCAGACCTCGTTGCGTGAGGGGTCCGGCGTGGTGGCGAGGTGCTCGGCGTACTCGCCGCCGTACACCCGCTTGATCGCGCTGTCGTCGACGAACGAGTCCACGTCGACGTCGCCCACGAGCTTCGCCGACCGCAGCACGGGGACGTCCTTCTTCAGCGCGGCGACGAGATCGGGCCTGACGGCCGGGTCGAACGTGGCGATGCCGCCGCTGCCGTTGTAGAGGTAGACGACCTCGGGCGGCAGGCCGGTGGCCTCGGCGACCTTCTCCGCGGCCTGCACGGGGTGGTCGTTGAGGTATCGCGTGGCGTCGATCTGGGCCGCGAGGAAGGCGTCGAGCACCTTCGGCCGCTGCTCGGCGAAGTCCTTGCGGACCGTCACTCCGTGGAAGGTCGGCAGATTCAGCTCGGCACCGTCGTACAGGGCCTTCGCCCTGCCCTGGAAGGCGAGCAGTCCGGGCCAGGCCACGAACTGCGAGAGCGCGTCGGCGCTGCCTGCCTGGAGCGCCGAAGCACCCACCGACGGCTGCTGGTTGAGCTTGCGGATGTCCTCGTCCGGGTCCAGCCCGGCTTCCTGGAGGGCCCGTACGAGGGTCCCGTCGGCCGCCGATCCGACGCTGGTGGAGACGGTCCTGCCCTTGAGGTCCTTGAGCGAGGCGAGCTTCGACTGCGGTGCCGTGACCACGGTGTTGAGGGCGCCGCGCAGGTTGTAGCCGGTGACCGAGACGAGCCGGGTGGGGCGGTTCAGCTGCTTTCCGCGGGCTGCGTTGATGAGCAACGGGAAGTCGCCCATGGACCCGATGTCGATCTTCCCGGCGGTCATCTGCGCGGTGATGGGCGCGCCCGTGGCGTAGTCCTGCCATTCGACCTTGTAGGTGATGCCGTCGCGCTTGCCCTGGGCTTTGAGTTCGCGTTCGAGGTAGCCGAGGGAGCGCAGCAGGGTGCCGGCGGTGACGGTGTTGATGGTCTTGGACTGGTAGCCGACGGTGACGGTGACGTGGGTGGCGTCGCCGGCGGACGCGTCGCCGCCGCAGCCGGTGACGAGGGTGCCGAGGAGGGCTGCCGAGAGCAGGGCGGCGGTCGTCGTGCGTTTCTTGCGGGCCGGGGAGTTCATCGAAGCGCGCCTTTCACCGAAGCAGGTAGGGCATGTTGACCGTGACGGCCCCCGTGGGGCAGCGGGCGGCGCAGGGGCCGCAGTACCAGCACTCGTCGACGTGCATGTACGCCTTGCCGCTGTCGGGGTTGATCGCCAGGGAGTCCAGCGGACACATGTCGACGCAGAGCGTGCAGCCGTCGATGCACTTCGACTCGTCGACGGTCACGGGCACGTCGGCCCGCTGGGGCACCAAGGGCATGGCTGTCTCCAGTGAAGTCCTGCTAGGGGTGAGGGAAGGTCCGCGCTCGTCGCGCGGGGTGACGGGCCCGATGGCGCCGCGGCCGGTTCACACGATGCGGCGCAGCAGCCCGCTCATCGCGATCCGGTCGCCGCGGAACCGGATGAACTCCAGGTCCACGGGCCTGCCGTCGCACAGGTGGGTGAGGCGCTCCAGCATCAGTACGGCGGTGCCGCGCGGGGCCTGGAGCACGGTGGCGGAGTGCGCGTCGGCGTTGACGGCCTCCAGGGTGATCTCGGCGTGCCCGAGGGGCTGCCCGGTGATCTGCTCCAGCAGCCGGAAGACGTCGGTGTTCTCCAGGTCGGCGCCGAGCAGCTCGCCGCCGATGTCCAGGGGCAGATAGGTGAGGTCGAGGGAGAGCGGCAGGCCGTTCAGCCGGCGCAGCCGCTCGATGTAGAGCACGTCGGTGCCGGTGGGCAGCCGCAGTCGCTCGGCCACGGGTGCGGGCGCGGCGACGGGCCCCATGGTGCGCACCTCGTTGGTGACCCGGCCGTGTTCCCGCAGGGTTTCCGCGAGTCCCATGAGCCGGTCGAGGCCGTGCGGGTACTTCTCGGCGACGACGACGGTGCCGACGCCGGGCTGCCGTTCGACGAGCTGTTCGGCGCGCAGCAGGTCGAGTGCGTGCCGGACGGTGTTGCGCGAGACCTGGTAGTCGGCGGCGAGCACGTCCTCGTGGGGCAGCGCGCCGCTGGGGAATCCTCCGGTCAGGACCAGGTGCCGCAGCAGGTCCGCGAGCTGGCGCGCACGGTCCGCACGCAGCCGTCGGCGACGGGCGGCGGCGAGCGGCGCGGTGTGCTCGCGGGTTCGTTCGGCTGGCATGCGCTGACCAT
The DNA here is from genome assembly GCF_008704715.1 of Streptomyces chartreusis. Classification (NCBI taxonomy): domain Bacteria; kingdom Bacillati; phylum Actinomycetota; class Actinomycetes; order Kitasatosporales; family Streptomycetaceae; genus Streptomyces; species Streptomyces chartreusis. The sequence goes on along the minus strand of NZ_CP023689.1, from coordinate 9,175,471 downwards.
ACCGACGGTGTCGGCGCAGTGGTGTTGCTGAATCATTGCGCCACCTGAGTACCCTTCACCCGGCCGCTGACCTGTACCTTCTTGGGCGGTGGAGACACATTCGCCACCGCCTTGCCGGCATCAGGTGCGGACGAGTTCACGGCGCCGGCGTTCGAGGTACGCGCGCTCGGCCGGGTTCTCGGAGAGCTCGACGGCTCTCTCGTACTCGCGCACTGCCTCGGTGTCGCGGCCCAGGCGGCGCAGCAGGTCGGCGCGGACGGCGTGCAGGACGTGGTAGCCGTCGAGGTCCAGCGCGTCCACTAGGCCCAGGGCCCGGGCCGGGCCTTCGGTCTCGGCGACGGCGACAGCCCGGTTGAGGGCCACGACGGGGCTCGGCGCGACGGCCATGAGCTGGTCGTAGAGCTGCCGGATCTGCCCCCAGTCCGTGTCGCGTCCGCTCGGGGCGTCGCTGTGCACGGCCTGGATCGCGGCCTGGATCTGGTACGGCCCCGGCCGGCCGAGGCGCAGGCAGCGGCGCACGAGCGACTGTCCTTCGGCGATCAGGTCCCGGTCCCACAGTCCCCGGTCCTGTTCCGGCAACGGCACGAGTTCGCCGTGCTCGTCCTGCCGGGCGCCTCGGCGCGACTCGACGAGGAGCATCAGCGCGAGCAGTCCGGTGACCTCGGTCTCGTCCGGCATGAGTTCGGCGAGGAGACGGCCGAGCCGTACGGCCTCCGCGCACAGGGCCGCCTCACCCTCGTACCCCTGATTGAAGATCAGGTAGACGACGGCCAGGACTCCGGTGAGCCGGTCGGGCAGGTCGGCGTCGCGCGGCACGCGGTAGGGGATGCCGGCGTTGCGGATCTTGGCCTTGGCCCGCACCAGGCGCTGGGCCATCGTCGGCTCGGGCACCAGGAAGGCCCGCGCGATCTGCGCGGTGGTGAGCCCGCCGAGCAGGCGCAGGGTCAGGGCGACCCGCGCCTGGACGGCGAGGGCGGGGTGGCAGCAGGTGAAGACGAGCCGAAGCCGTTCGTCGCGCACGGGACCCTCCTCGCGCGGTGCGTCGGGGGCGTGCAACAGGGCCGCCTGGGCGTGGCGTTCGCCCCGGCCCGCCTCGCGGCGCAGCCGGTCGACGGCACGGTTGCGGGCGGTGGTGATGATCCAGCCGGCCGGGCTCGGCGGCACTCCGGTCTCCGGCCAGCGCCGCAGGGCCGTGGTGAACGCGTCCTGCACCGCTTCCTCGGCGAGGTCGATGTCGCCGAGGGCCCGCACGAGGACGGCGACCGCGCGGCCGTACTCCGCGCGGAAGACCGCCTCGACGTCGGGGTGCGTCATCAGGCGCCGGCTTCGTGGTCCCCGGCCTCGCCCATGAACGGCCGCACCTCGATCGGCAGGGTCGTCGCCAGGGCCAGCCTGCGGCCCCACTCCAGGGCCGCGTCCAGGTCGGGCGCCTTGATGAGGCTGATGCCGCCGAGCATCTCCTTGCCCTCGGCGTAGGGGCCGTCGGTGATCAGGACGTCGCCGTCGCGGGGCCGCAGCACGGTGGAGGACTCCGGGCCGTGCAGCCCGCCGGCGAACACCCAGGCGCCCGCCTCGCGCAGCTCACGGTTGAGGGCGTCGAGGTTCTTCTCGATCCCGGCGAGCACCTCGGGTGCCGGGCGCTCCCCCACCGGCTGCATCACATTGAGCAGGTAGTACTTCATGACGGCCTCCTCGGGCGTCGTCGTGTTCTCTCACCTCCTACACGAACGACACACCCCCGAATCGACACCCCGCACGACCGCGCCGGAAGAATTTCTTCCATGACCACGAAAGACCATCCCCTCGTCGGCCGCGCCCACCGTCTCGCGCACGACCTGCTCGCCCCACTGGCCGAACGCGTCGACCAGGAGGGCGTGCCGACCAGTCACATCGACGCGATCAGGCGCTCCGGGCTGCTCGGGGTGAGCGCGCCCGAGGCGTACGGCGGGTGGGCGGCCCCGGCGGCGGTGGCCCGGCGCACCGGGGAGATCCTGGCCGGGGCCTGCTGCTCGACCTGGTTCGTGCAGACGCAGCACCACACGCCGGTCGCGACACTGACCGGGTGCGAGGGGCCGGTACGGGAACGGCTGCTGGGTCCGCTGGCCCGGGGCGAGCTGCTGTCGGGGGTGGCGTACGCGCATCTGCGGTCCTATCCGCGCATGCCGGTGCGGGTCACCCGGGAGGGCGACGGGTGGCGGTTCGACGGGAAGGTGCCCTGGTACACCGGCTGGGGTCTGAACGACGTGATGCTGCTCGCGGGTGTCACGGAGGGCGGCGAGGTGGTGTTCGCGTTCACCGAGGCCAGGGAGCAGCCGGGGCTCCGGGCCTCGGAGCCGATGCGGCTCGCGGCGCTCACCGCGTCCCGCACGGTGTCGCTGGAGCTGGCCGGGCTGTGGCTGCCGGAGGACTCGGTGGCGCTGCGGAAGCCGTACGAGGAGTGGGCTCTCACGGACCGCGCGAAGACGGTCGAGGCGTCCCCGGCGGTGTTCGGGGTGACCGAAGCGGCGCTGGCCCTCCTCGACGAGGGGACCGCCGGGCCGCTGCGCACCCGGCTGGAGGAAGTGCGCCATGGTGCCTACGAGCTGGCCGACCGGTCCGCCGCGGGCGAGCATCTGGCGGAACGTCTGGCGCTGCGCATCCGGGCGGCCGAACTGATGCGTACGGCCACCACCGCGGCGGTGGTGGCCGGGGGCGGCCGGTCCCTGTCGCTGGCCGGCACGGCGCAACGCCTGGCCCGGGAGGCCCTGTTCCTGCTGGTGCAGGGGCAGACCGCACGGTCGCGCGCGGCCCATCTGGAGACACTCGTGGCGGGCGCCTCCTGAAGCCGTCGTAGGTCCGCACGCCGGGCGGGCCCTGATCCCGCCCGGCGTGCGGAGGCCCGCTCAGTCCTCTTCGCGCGTGGGGACGACGACGAGGAAGGCGTCCGACTTCAGGTCCATCACGACGGTCGCCGGTTCACCATGGGCGCGGCGTTCGGCCGCGTACTCCTCCGCCGGCCACGATCCGCGCGGAGCACCCGCGGGAAACCGCTCCAACACCTTCGCGCCCATACCGGCAGACACCTCCAGGATCGGACTTCGCCTCGTGGGCCGAGTAGTTGCCCCGTACACTCCGCCTGCCCGCCTTCGGCGTGAGCATGTTCACCCCTTCGTGTTTTCTCCGACGGACGTCGGCCACCACACGCGCGGCCCGATGTCCCGCACCAGCGCGGGCACCAGCAGCGACCGCACGACGAGGGTGTCGAGCAGGACGCCGAAGGCCACGATGAAGGCGATCTGTACGAGGAACGCCAGCGGGATCACGCCGAGGGCGGCGAAGGTGGCGGCCAGCACCACACCGGCGGAGGTGATGACCCCGCCGGTGCTGACGAGGCCGCGGGAGATGCCCTGCGCGGGCCCGTGCCGCAGTGTCTCCTCCCGCACCCGGGACATGAGGAAGATGTTGTAGTCGACCCCGAGGGCGACGAGGAACACGAACCCGTACAGCGGCACCGACGCGTCGGTCCCCTCGAAGCCGAGGATGTGACGGAACACCAGCGCCGAGACGCCCAGTGTGGTCAGGAAGTTGAGAGCCACCGTCACCACCAGCAGCACCGGCAGCAGGAGCGAGCGCAGCAGCGCGATCAGGATGACCAGGATGATCGCGAGGACCACGGGGACGATCAGGGCACGGTCGTCCTGGGCGGTGCGCAGGGTGTCGTACTGCTGGGCCGTGTAGCCGCCGACGAGGGCGTCGGCGTCCGGCACGTCGTGCACGGCGGCGCGCAGCCGGGCGACGGTGTCCTTGGCGGCGTCGCTGTCGGGGGCGGCGGTGAGGGTGACGTCGACGCGTACCCGGCCGTCGACGACGAGGGGTTCGTCACCGGGCCGGCCCGAGGCGCCGGCCGCGGCGGCGGAAGCGACGCCCTCGGTGTCCTCGGCCGCGCGGACGACGTCGGTGAGCCGGCCGGCGTCGGCGACGACCACGGCGGGGTTGCCGGAGCCGGCCGGGAAGTGCCGGCTCAGGGTCTGCTGCGCGGCGACCGAGGGCGCGTCGTTGACGAAGGTCTCGTCGAGCGGGACCCCCTTGGAGGTGAGGAGGGGCGCGCAGGCGGCGCCGGCCAGCAGGACGGCGAGGGTGACCGCCCAGACCTTGCGCGGCGCCCGGTCGACCAGGGCGGCGACCCGGTGCCAGATGCCTTCCCGGTCCGCGTCCACGGGGCGCGGCCTTGCGGGCCAGTAGGCGGCGCGGCCGAGGAGGACGAGCGCGGCGGGCAGGAAGGTCAGCGAGGTCAGGACGGCGCAGGCGATGCCGATGGCGCCGACCGGGCCGAGGGCGCGGTTGTTGGTGAGGTCGCTGAGCAGCAGGGCGAGCAGTCCGAGCGCGACGGTGGCGGCGCTGGCGGTGATCGCCGCCCAGGACTGCCGCAGCGCGGCCGCCATGGCGGTGAACCGGTCGGCGCGCCGGGCGAGTTCCTCGCGGTAGCGGGCCGTGAGCAGCAGGGCGTAGTCGGTGGCCGCGCCGATCACGAGGATCGAGAGGATGCCCTGCACCTGCCCGTCGACGCGGACGACGTCGTGGTCGGCCAGGACGTACACCACGGCGCAGGCCACGCCGAGGGCGAAGACCGAACCGACGATGATCACCAGGGGCAGCAGCAGGCTGCGGTAGACGAGCAGCAGGATGACCAGGACCACGGCCAGCGCGACCGCGAGGAGCAGCCCGTCGATGCCGGCGAAGGCGTCGGACAGGTCGGCCTGGGTCGCGGCGGGACCCGCGAGCTGGACCGTGGTGCCCGGGACGCGCTCGGCGGCCGCGCGGACGCGGTCCAGGGTGCCGGCGAGTTCGTCGCCGAGGTCGGGGCGCAGCGGGACCACGCCCTCCAGTGCCTGCCCGTCCTCGGACGGGATCGCCGGTGAGACCTCGCCGGCGACTCCGGGCGAGCCGGTGAGGGAGGCGAGGGCCCGGGTGGCGGCGGTCCGCCGCTCGGTGATCCCGGTGCCTTCCTCGCCGGTCCAGACCACGATCACGGGCAGGGTCTCGTTCTGCCGGAACGCGCGCTGCTGCGCTATGACTTCGGTCGACTCGGCGCTGCGCGGCAGGAACGCGGCCTGGTCATTGGTCGCGACCTCGCCGAGGCGTCCGGCGTAGGGGCCGAGGACACCTCCGGCGACGAGCCAGCCGACCAGCAGGAGCAGGGGGACGAGCACACGGGCGCGTCGGGCGGGGGAGGACATCGGTCTCCAGAGCTGTTCGTACGGCAGGAGGGCTGCCCGGACGGCAGATACCTCAACAACAAACAATCTCAATGATTGAGATATTTGCTGTCCGTGATCGTAGACGACACCCGTTCTTCCGTTGCCTCCCGGGGGTCGGATGCACCCGCGGGCCGGCGAATTCAGCGGGCGCCCGGCCCGACCGTGCCCAGTTCCTCGTTCATCGCGGTGAGGAAGCGCAGCACCACGGCCAGCTCCGCCTCGCTGAACTGTGCGCGGGCGGCCTCCGTCGCCGCGGCGAGCGGACGGAAGTAGGACCGGGCCGCGGACCGCGCGTCGGGGGCGTAGTGCAGATGGACGACCCTGCGGTCGGCGCTCTCCCGGACCCTGCGGATGTGCCCCGCGCGCTCCAGGCGGTCCACGCACGCCGTGACCGCCCCAGAGGTGAGGCCGAGGTGCTGCCGCAGGCGGCCGGGGGTCATCGGTTCGTCCGTGTCCATGATCGCCGCGAGGGCCTGGATGTCCGTGGGGTGCAGACCGTGCTCGGCCGCGAAGCCATGGACCAGACGGTTGATCTCTCCGTTCATGCGGCGCAGCCGCACCGCGAAGGAGTACAGGTCGGTCGGCGTCCCGTCCGCGCCGGACTCCGGTCCCGCCGCACGCTGTTGCCCGTCGTTCGCTGTGCCCACGCGATCACCCTATAGACCCGCCGCCGTTCCCCTCGCCCGACGGTGGCCGCATCCGAAACCGCCCCGGGCGGGGAAGTGATCACCAGGGGGTTCCGACACGTGAGGACCGATGCCAGATGGAGCAGGACGAGGTGCGTGAGGGACCGCGGTGCCTGGTGACCGGCGCCACGGGTTACATCGGCGGGCGCCTCGTGCCCGAGCTGCTGGACGCCGGGTTCGGGGTGCGCTGCCTGGCCCGCTCCCCCGACCGGCTGCGTGATCACCCCTGGGCGAAGGAGGCCGAGGTGGTGCGCGGCGACGTCACCGACGCGGCCTCCGTCCGCCGGGCGCTGGAGGGCGTCGACGTGGCGTACTACCTGGTGCACGCCCTGGGCACCGGGAAGGAATTCGAGGAGACCGACCGCAGGGCCGCGCGGATCTTCGCCGAGCAGGCACGGGCCGCGGGCGTCCGGCGGATCGTCTACCTCGGCGGTCTCACCCCCGCGGGCGTGCCCGAGCGGGAGCTCTCCCCGCATCTGCGCTCGCGGGCCGAGGTCGGCCGGATCCTGCTGGCCTCAGGGGTGCCGACGACCGTCCTGCGGGCGGCCGTCATCCTCGGCTCGGGCTCCGCCTCCTTCGAGATGCTGCGCTATCTGACCGAACGCCTGCCGGTGATGGTCACTCCCGGCTGGGTGCACACCCGCATCCAGCCCGTGGCCGTCCGGGACGTGCTGCGCGCCCTCGTCGGCAGCGCCCGGATGCCCGAGGACGTCAACCGGACCTTCGACATCGGCGGGCCGGACGTGCTGACGTACCGGGAGATGATGGTCCGCTACGCGGCGGTCGCCGGGCTGCCGCGCCGGGTCATCCTCACCGTGCCGATGCTCACCCCCGGCCTGTCCAGCCTCTGGGTCGGCCTGGTCACCCCTGTCCCCTCCTCGATCGCACGCCCGCTCACCGAGTCGCTGCGGCACGAGGTGGTGTGCGCCGAGCACGACATCACCGAACACGTCCCCGACCCGCCGGGGCATCCGATCGGCTTCGAGGAGGCCGTACGGCTGGCCCTGCGGCGGGTGCGGGACGCGCGGGTGACGACCCGCTGGTCGTCGGCGTCCGTGCCCGGCGCCCCGAGCGACCCCCTGCCGACCGACCCGCACTGGGCGGGCGGAAGCCTGTACAGCGACGACCGGGAGTGCCGGGTCGACGCCTCACCCGGGGCGCTGTGGCGGGTGATCGAGGGGATCGGCGGCGAGAACGGCTGGTACTCCTTCCCGCTCGCGTGGGCGGTGCGCGGCTGGCTCGACCGGCTGGTCGGCGGGGTGGGGCTGCGCCGGGGGCGCCGCGACGCGTCCCGGCTGCGGGTCGGCGACTCGCTGGACTTCTGGCGGGTCGAGGCGATCGAGCCCGGCCGGCTGCTGCGGCTGCGCGCCGAGATGCGGCTGCCGGGGCTGGCCTGGCTGGAGATGCGGGTCCTCACCGACGGGGACGGCCGCACCCGGTACCGGCAGCGCGCCCTGTTCCATCCGCACGGTCTGCTCGGCCAGGCGTACTGGTGGAGCGTCTCCCCCTTCCACGCGATCGTGTTCGGCGGCATGGCCCGCAACATCGCCCGGGCCGCGGCGAGCACGCCCGCCCCCGCACCGGACGGCGCCCGCGTTCCCTGACCTTCCCGGCCGCCCCCGTCGACCGCATCGACCGCATCGACCGGGCAGCGGGTCAGATCCCCGACTCCCACGGAGCACCCGACATGAGCATCTCGGTCGTCCTGTTCACCTCCGATCTGCGGCTGCACGACCACCCGCCGCTGCGCGCCGCCCTCGACGGCACCGAGCTGACGGTCCCGCTGTTCGTGCGGGACCGGGCGGTGGACGGCGCCGGGTTCGCCGTACCGAACAGGCTGGCCTTCCTCGCCGACTGTCTGCGCGACCTGGACGCCGGGCTGCGCGAGCGGGGCGGCCGGCTCGTCGTGCGCGAGGGCGACCTCGTGGACCAGGTCTGCAAGGTGGTCACCGAGGCGGACGCCGACGAGGTGCACATGGCGTCCGACGCCAGCGCCCACGCCCAGCGGCGCGAGGAGCGGCTGCGGCGGGCCCTGGAGGCCGAAGGGGTGCGGCTGCACGTCCACGACACGGTGAGCACCGCCGTCGCCCCGGGGGCGGTGACCCCGGCCGGCTCGGACCACTTCGCCGTCTTCACGCCCTACTTCCGCCGCTGGTCCGACGAGCTGGTGCGGGACGCGCTGGGCGCGCCGCGCAAGGTACGGGTCCCGGACGGCGTCGGCTCCGAGCCGCTCCCCTCCCGTGACGATGTGCGGGGCGTGTCGCAGGGGCTCGCCGCGGGAGGCGAGCAGGAGGGCCGCAAACTGCTCACCGCGTGGCTGCGCGGACCGGTGTCCGCCTACGAGGAGCGCCATGACGACCTCGCCGGCGACGCCACCTCCCACCTCTCCCCGCATCTGCACTTCGGCACCCTGTCCCCCGTCGAGCTGGTCCACCGCGCGCGGCGGGCCGGCGGGCCCGGTGCCGAGGCCTTCGTACGGCAGCTCGCCTGGCGCGACTTCCACCGGCAGGTCCTCGCCGCGCGGCCGGACGCGGGCAGCGCCGACTACCGCCCCCGGCACGACCGTTGGCGCTCCGAGCGGGAGGCGCGCGACGACATCGAGGCGTGGAGGGAGGGCCGCACCGGCTATCCGGTCGTCGACGCCGCGATGCGCCAGCTGCGGCACGAGGGCTGGATGCACAACCGCGGCCGCCTGCTGACGGCGAGCTTCCTGGCCAAGACCCTGTACGTCGACTGGCGCATCGGCGCCCGGCACTTCCTCGATCTGCTGGTCGACGGCGATGTCGCCAACAACCAGCTGAACTGGCAGTGGGTCGCGGGGACGGGCACAGACACCCGGCCCAACCGTGTCCTCAACCCGGTCACGCAGGCCAAGCGCTACGACCCCGACGGCGGCTATGTCCGGCGCTGGGTACCGGAGTTGGCGGGGGTCGAGGGACGTACGGTGCACGAGCCGTGGCGGCTGCCCGACGACGAGCGTGCCGCGCTGGACTACCCGGATCCGATCATCGACCTGTCCGACGGGCTGGCCCGCTTCAAGCAGGCCCGTGGGAGATGACCTCCCCTCGCCCGCCCCGGGTCACTGCGAACCCGCGGGCGTCCCTTGCGAGTACAGCCCCGTGAGCACGTCCAGCGCGTCCTTCAGGCTGGTGGGCCGCAGCATTCCCGGCCCGGGGCGGCCGAGCCAGCCGGGGCCGCCCAGCATCACCACGGGCCGGCCGCGTGCGCCCCGCACGCCCCACTGCGCGCCCGCGATGTGCTGGGCCAGCGGCAGGCTCGCGGCCGACCGGGTCTGGGCCCACAGCACGACCACCGCAGGACCGATCCGGGTCACCGCGGCCGTGAGCGCCTCCGCGGGGACGGCGCCGCCGAACATCCGCGTGGGCAGGCCCAGTTCGCACAGCCCGGCGTTGAGCGCCTCGAGCGGGAGGCTGTGCTGCTCGCCGGGCACGCAGGCCAGCAGCACGGGTCCGGGAGCGTGGGCCGGGCCCGGTGTCCCCAGGGGGCGGGTGCACCGGCGGAGCGCGCTGGAGACGTGCCAGGACAGCAGGTGTTCCACCTCGACGTAACGGTCGCCTGACGAGGCCCACTTGCGGCCCACCGCGTGCAGCGTCGGCGCCATCACCTCCTGCCAGGCGACGACGATGCCGTGGTCGTCCACCGCCGAGGCCAACTGCTGCTCCACGGCGGGCGCGTCGAGCCGCACCGCGGCCCGGGCGAGCCCACGGCACTCCTGACGCACATCGCCCAGCGGCAGCGTGCCGCTCGCACGGGTCCGGGCGCCGCCCGTCGGCGCGGCCTCGGCGTCGTCCGCGAGCGCGACGGCATCGTCCGCTCCCCGGCTCGCGGTGCGGGCGGCCTCCGCGGGCGGTACTCCGGCGGACGTCAGCCGGCACATCGCCTCCAGCACGGCGACGTCCCGCGGCGTCCACCGCCGGTGCCGGCCCTCGCCGCGGACCTCCGGCCCGATGCCGTAGCGGCGGTCCCAGGAACGCAGCGTGGTGGGCGACACCCCGAGCCGGCGGGCCAGCGCACCGGTCGTGAGACCCGCGCCCGCCTCCCGGGAGGCCGACTCCCGGGGTCCGGTCCCGAGGTCCGCCTGGCTCGCCGTCTTCTCCATGGTCCCGACGATACGACGCACAACCGATGCGTGTTGTTGTCCTCCCGCCCCGGATCACACGATGGCGTTACCCGGCGCGGCCGGATCAACAGAGGCCCCCCGACCGACCCGAGGACCGGATCCGTCCGTCGCGAACCGACCGCAGGACCGAGCCGTCCCTCAGGAGAGGAGCCATCGACATGACACCGCCTCCGAGCGCCGTGCCCCCGGCCCGCTCGGCTGCCGGATCCACCGATCAGGGCCCGGCACCGACCGGCGAGGAAGAGCTGGAGCGTGGCCTGGTCTCGGGCGACGAGGCGTGTCTGGCCGCCCTGTACCGGCGCTGGTCGCCCCTGGTGCACACGCTCGCCTGGCGGGCGCTCGGCGACGCGCGGGAGGCGGAGGACGTCACCCAGCAGGTCTTCCTCGGCGTGTGGCGGGGTCGGCAGGGCTACCGGCCCGAGCGCGGCACGGTCGCCGGCTGGATCTCGGGCATCACCCGGCGCAAGATCGCCGACGCCCTGTCCGCACGGACGCGGCGCAGTGACCTCGTCGCCTCGGCCGGCACCCGTCTCTCCCCCGACGAGGGCGGCAGCGACCGGTTCGCGGAGGCCGCCCTGGACCGGGTGGTCGTCCGCGACGCGCTCGCCGGGCTGCCGGACGCCCAGCAGCGGGTGCTGCGGCTGACCTTCTACGAGGACCTCACCCAGACCCAGATCGCCGAACGCACCGGCTGGCCCCTGGGGACGGTCAAGAGCCACGCCCGGCGCGGCCTGCACCGGCTGCACCACCGTCTGCGGGAGGACGTCCAGGTCTGAACGGCACGCCGGCACGTCGGTGGCGCGCACGACCAACACAAAGCCACATCGAGCGGCGCATCCCCTCGCGCCGCACCCGGGGAGCAGGCCCCGCTCCCCCGCTCGCCCCCGGGGAGAATCGGCGCTCCTCGGGGGCGGGCCTGCCGTCGGACGTCCGCCGGCAGCCGCTCCGTCGTTCGGCCCGGCGGCCGGGCAGGCCGCCGGGCAGGCCACAGCCGCGGCCATGTCCCACTCCCGGAGGACCCCTCGTGAAAGAAGCCGTGTACATCGGCCCGAACCCGTCGTCAAAGCCCGATCTGGCGGAACTGGTGCAGCGGGTGGCCCTGGGCGACCAGGACGCGTTCGCCGCGCTGTACGACTCCGTGGCGAGCCCCGTCCACGGGGTGGTCCGCAGCGTGCTGCGCGACCGGGCCCAGTCGGAGGAGGTGGCCCAGGAGGTGCTGGTGGAGGTGTGGCGGACGGCTCCCCGGTACCGGCCCGACCGCGGCACCCCCGTGAACTGGATCCTGACGCTCGCGCACCGGCGGGCCGTGGACCGGGTGCGGTCGGTGGAGGCCGCCGCTGCGCGGGAGCACAAGGCCGCGCTGCTCGACCGGTTGCCCGAGTACGACCACGTGACCGAGCAGGTCGAGGCACGTCTGGAGCGGGAGCAGGTGCGGCGCTGTCTGCGGACCCTCACGGACCTCCAGAAGCAGGCCGTCACGCTCGCGTACTACCGGGGGCTGACGTACCGCCAGGTCGCCGAGACCCTCGCGCTGCCGCTCGGCACGGTCAAGACGCGGCTGCGCGACGGCCTCGTCCGGCTGCGTGACTGTCTGGGGGTGACCGTGTGATCACCGCCGAGCTGCACACGCTGTCCGGTGCCTACGCCCTGCACGCCCTCCCCCACGACGAGCGGGCCGCCTTCGAGCGGCATCTCGCGGACTGCGAGGCCTGCGCGCAGGAGGTCGCCGAGTTCACCGCGACCGCGGCCAGGCTCGGCCTCGCGACGGCCGGGCCGATGCCGCCGGAGATGCGGGAGCAGGTACTGCACCGCATAGCCGCCGTACGGCAGGAGAGGCCGGTGTCGGCCTCCACCGCCCGTGCCGGCCGGTTCGGGGCGCGGGCGCGCCGGTCGTCCCGGTGGGCGTTGGCCGCCTGTCTCGCCGCCGCCGGGCTGGGCGGCGTCGCCGTGTGGCAGCGCGATCGTGCCGGGGACGCGCGGGCCGAGGCCCGCCAGGCACGGGCGAGCGCCGACGAGCTGGCCGCCGTGCTCACCGCTCCCGACGCGCGCACCGGTACGGCCCGGCTGGCGGGCGGTGCGACCGGTGCGGTGGTGGTGTCCCGGAGCCTGGACAAGGCCGTGTTCGTCAGCTCCGGCATGGCGGAGCCGCCGCGCGGCAAGGTCTACCAGCTGTGGTTCGACGACCGCGGCACCATGCGGCCCGCCGGTCTGATGGACCCGCGCCGGGCCGACCAGTCGGTGCTGCTCCAGGGCGCCCTGGACGGGGCGGACGGCATGGGCATCACGGTGGAACCGGCGGGCGGCTCGCCGGAACCCACCTCGCCACCGGTCGCAGTGATGGACTTCCCGGCCTGACACGCCGGTCCGTCGCGGGCGGTCCGTCATACACGGCGACGCGGCGGCCAAGGGAAGAATCCGCTCGTACGGGCGACGTACTCGGCGTATCCCGGACGTTCGCTCATGTGCCGCTCCAGCAGCGGCTTCCCGCTCCCGCGGACGAGCAGGAAGGTCATCACCAGCGGGGAGACGACGGACACCAGGGCCGCCGCGCCCGAGTCGCAGGCGATCAGGAACAGCCCCCACCAGACGCAGAAGTCCCCGAAGTAGTTGGGGTGCCGGGTGTAGCGCCACAGCCCCCGGTCCATGATCCGGCCTCGGTGAGCGGGATCCGCCTTGAAGCGGGCCAGCTGGGCGTCCCCGACGGCTTCGAAGAACAGGCCCACCGCCCAGAGCGCGGTGCCGGCCCAGGCGAAGGCCGTCATGTCCGCCGGTACGTACTGGGCGGCCTGGACCGGGAGCGACACGAGCAGCACCAGTGCGCCCTGGAGCAGGTACACGACGCGCAGCGCGTACAGGTCGCGGTTCCCGGGCACCTTCGCCAGCAGGGCGTCGTAGCGCGGGTCCTCGCCGTCGCCGTGCCCCCGGCGGGCGATGTGCACGGCGAGCCGCAGCCCCCACACCACCGTCAGGGCGGTGACCAGGACCCGGCGCCCGAGGTCCCCGTCCCCGGCCGACGCCACGAAGGTCACGACGGCGACCGCTCCGAACGCGGCGCCCCAGGCGATGTCGACCACGCGGTGGACGCCCAGACGTACGGCCACGGCGAAGGTGACCAGCATGACGGCGAGGACGGCGGCCGCGGCCCAGAGCAGGTTGAGGGCGAAGGCGCCCCAGTCGAGGCCGTTCACGACCGGTCCAGCCCCGCGTACCAGTGCTCCGGCGACAGCGGCATGCCACTGCCGCCGCGCGGATTCGGGCGAACGCTCAGGATCTGGTCGACGCCCATACGCCCCTCCTCGAAGGCGAGTGCGCCGCCGGCCAGGTACAGCCGCCATACGCGTGCCGTCTCCTCGCCGGTCATCCGTACGACGTCGTCCCAGCGTTCCTCCAGGGTGCGCTGCCACGCCGCGACCGTGCGCACGTAGTGCTCGCGCAGCGATTCGATGTGCCGCACCTCCAGCCCGGCGCGCTCCAAGAGCCCGGCGGTGTCGCCGAGCGGTCGCATGTGCATGTCGGGGGCGATGTATGCCTCGATGAAGGCGCCGCCGCCCGGTGCGTTGCCCGCGCGCGACATCTGCTGCACCAGCACGCGCCCCTGGGGCCGGACGAGCCGGTGCAGGGCGGCGGCGAAGGCCGGGTACTCGGCGTCGCCGACGTGCTCGCCCATCTCGACGGTGGCGACCGCGTCGTAGTCGCCGCCCGTGATGTCCCGGTAGTCCTGGCACACGACCTCGACCCGGTGCTCCAGGCGGCGTTCACGCACCTGTTCCCGCACGTACGCGGCCTGCTCCGCGGCCAGGGTGACGGCGGTGACCTGCGCCTTGTGCCGTTCGGCCGCGTGCAGCGTGAGGGAGCCCCAGCCGCAGCCGATGTCGAGCAGCCGGGCGCCGGGCACGACGGCCAGCTTGCGGCAGATCAGTTCCAGCTTGGCCCGCTGGGCGTCGGCGGAACCGAAGCCGGGGTCGTCGCTCGCCCAGTAGCCGCAGGAGTAGGCCATGGTGTCGTCGAGGAGGAGCCGGTAGAAGTCGTTGGACAGGTCGTAGTGGTGGCTGATGGCGTCCCGGTCGCGGGACTTGCTGTGCAGGCGGCCGCGCAGGCGTGCCTGGGACGGCGGCGCGGCCGGACGGGGACCGACGGCACCGAGCCGTACGGCCGTGCCGACCGCCCGGGCCCGGCCTGCGAGGGTGAGCCGTGGGGCGTGCGAGCCATGGTCCCGGGCCGCAGCCCACATGATGCGCAGCGCCTGCGCCAGGTCGCCCTCGACGTCGAGGTCACCGGTCACGTACGCCTGGGCCAGGCCCAGCTCGCCGGGTGCCCACAGCAGTCGCCGCAGGGCGCGCCGGGAACGTACGACGGCCACGGGCCCGTCGGCCGGGCCGGCCTCGCTGCCGTCCCAGGCGCGCAGCCGCACCGGCAACGGGCCGCCGAGCGCTTCTCCGGCCAGGGCGGCGAGCCGGTGGGCGACACCCGGCCGGTCGTCCGGGGCGGGGCCCGGCCGGTCGGTTCGGGGGGTCGGCTCGTCTCGGTCGGTTCCGGCGGTGGTCATCGGGCGAGGTCCTCCTTCGTGCACAGGTACTGCTGGACGTCGAGGTATCCGGAGCGGAATCCGGCCTCGGAGTAGGCCAGGTAGAAGGTCCACATGCGCCGGAAGGTCTCGTCGAAGCCGAGGCCGGCCACCTCGTCCGCGCGCTCGGTGAACCGTTCGCGCCACAGGCGCAGCGTCTCGGCGTAGTGCGCGCCGAAGCCCTCGCGGCGGGTGACGGCGAGCCGGGTGTGGTCCCGGACGGTCCATTCGATGGCCTTCGCGGAGGGCAGCAGGCCGCCGGGGAAGATGTACTTCTGGATCCAGGTGTGGGTGTTCCGGCTGGCCAGCATCCGCTCGTGCGGCATGGTGATGACCTGGAACGCGGCACGTCCGCCGGGAACGAGCCGCTCGTCCAGGGTGCGGAAGTACACCGGCCAGAACTCCTCGCCGACCGCCTCCAGCATCTCGACGCTCACCACGGCGTCGTAGCTGCCGCGTGCCTCCCGGTAGTCGCACAGCTCTATCGCGACGCGCTCGCCCAGGCCCGCCTCGCGGACCCGCTCACGGGCCAGGTCGCGCTGTTCCCGGGAGAGGGTCAGCGAGGTGACATGCGCGCCACGGGCGGCGGCCCGGATCGCCAGTTCGCCCCAGCCGGTGCCGATCTCCAGCAGCCGGGTGCCGCCGCCGACCTCGGCCAGGTCGAGCAGCCGGTCGATCTTGCGGTGCTGGGCGGCGGCGAGCAGGTCCCAGTGGGCGGGGAAGCCGCGGAAGAGCGCCGAGGAGTAGGTGAGGGTGTCGTCCAGGAAGAGGGCGAACAGTTCGTTGGACAGGTCGTAGTGGTGGCTGATGTTGTCCCGGGCGTGATCGGGTGTGTTGCGGCGGCTCGGCGGCTGGCGCAGGGCCCACAGGCCGCGCAGGCGCTGCAACGTGGCCGGGACCAGTTCGGCCGCGTGGGCGGCCAGCACGGTGAGGACGCCGACCGGGTCGGGCGCGTCCCACTCACCCGCCATGTAGGACTCGCCGAATCCGATCAGCCCCTGGGATCCGATGCGTCGGTGGAAGGCGTCCGGATCGTGGACGTCCAGCAGGGGTCCGCCCTTGCCGACGCTGCCCGTTCCGGCGAAGCGGGCTTGCAGGGGCAGCTCGCGCAGGGCCCGGCGCACCACGGCACGGGTCAGCGAGGTCCGGGGCCAGGTGGCTGCGGGTGGGGCCGGCACGTCGAGCCGGGTGGGGTCGGCATCGGGGTCGGCGGGCGTGGCGCCAGGGCGTTCCGCGTCGGCGTCGGCGCTGGGGTGTTCGGCGTCGAGGTCGCCCGTGGGGGCGTCCCCCTGCTCGGCGGCGGAGCGGGGCTCGGCGGCTCTCATTTCACATTCTCCGGAGTCCGGTGGCGGGGGCGGGGCTGGACGGGCAGTCCCCGCAGGTACAGGCGGATGCCGTGCATCCGGATGGCCGCCGACACCGCGGCCGTGGACCACGGGTGACGTAGCGCCAGCCGGAGCAGCGTGCCGGTCGTCACTTCCCGGCGCAGGCCGCGAACGGTTGCGGTGAAGGGCCGGCCGCCCGCACGGTCCAGGCGCACGGTGAGGTCGAGCCGGCGGTCGGGCGCCGGAACGCGCATGCGGTAGCGGCCGTCGACGGGGAAGAACGGCGAGACGTAGAACTCCTTGCCGGTGTACGCGACGTCCTCCGCGTCCGGGCGGAGGAGGTAGCAGTGCCGTTCGCCGTACGTGTTGTGGACCTCGGCGACCACGCAGCGCGGCCGGCCGTCGGGGTCGTGACACCAGTAGAGGGTGAGGGGGTTGAAGACGTACCCGAATACGCGCGCGTGGGTGAGCATGACCACGCGCCCGCCGCGCAGGTCGACACCGCGGTCGGCGAGGTACTTGTCGAGCCCGGCCCGGATGGAGGGCTGTGTGCCGTCGAAGTGGTCGCGCGGGTCGAAGCGCGCCAACGCCCGTACCGCGTACGGGAGTCGAGGCGGCCGGTCGGGGTCGATCAGCCACATGTAGGTGCGGTGCCGCAGCCCGTACCGGGTGGGCGCCGTGCGCACATGCGTGATCGCGCAGGAGTACAGGGCCGGGGTCGCCGTCACCATCGCACCCCCAGTGCCGCGGCGGCCGTCACTCCGGAGCGGCAGCCGTCCTCGTGGAAGCCCCAGCCGTGGTAGGCGCCGGCGAACGCGGTGACGGCGGTGTCCAGTTCGGGCAGCCGCTGCTGCGCGGCGACCGACTCGGGCGTGTAGACGGGGTGTTCGTAGACCATGCGGGCCCGGATCCGGGCCGGGTCGACGCGGTCCTCGCCGCCGAGCGTGACCACGTACGTCTCCGGGGTGTCGAGTCCCTGGAGGCGGTTCATGTCGTAGCTGACGCGGACCCGGTCGGCGGGTGCCCGGCACGAGGGCATCAGGTAGTTCCACGACGCGCGGGCGGCACGGGCACGCGGAAGCAGTGTCGTGTCGGTGTGCAGGAGCGTGGCGTTGCGCGAGTAGCGGAAGGCCCCCAGCACCTCCTTCTCCGCCGGGGAGGCGTCGGCGAGGAGGGTGAGGGCCTGGTCGGGGTGTACGGCGATCACGACGGAGTCGTACGACTCGGTGGTGCCGTCGCGTGTCGTGACGTCGGCCCCGCCTGCGTGCCGGCGCACGGCGTGTACGGGGGCACCGGTGCGCACCTGGTGGAGACGCTCGGCGATCCGGTCGACGTAGGTCCGCGAGCCGCCGGTCACCGTGCGCCACTGGGGTGAGCCGCCGATCGAGAGCATGCCGTGGTGGTCGAGGAAGCGGAACAGGTAGGCGGCGGGGTAGCGTCCGGCGGTCGCCGCGTCGCAGGACCAGACCGCGGAGACGAGCGGCGTCATGAAGTGGCTGCGGAAATAGGGCGAGAAGCCCTCCCGGTCCAGGAACTCGCCGAGGGTGCAGGTGTCCTCGGCCGGGCGGGCGAGGAGCCGGCGGGCCGCGCGATGGAAGGCGGGGACCTCGGCGAGCATCCGCAGATAGGTGCCGCGCAGGGCGTTGCGGGGCCGGGCGAGCAGTCCGGCGGGGCCGCGGGCGCCCGCGTACTCCAGGCCGCAGCCCTCGCACCGCACGGACATGCTCATCTCCGACTCCCGCGTGGCGACGTCGAGTTCGCCGAAGAGCCGCAGCAGCTGCGGGTAGGTGCGCCGGTTGTGCACGATGAAGCCGGAGTCCACCCGGTGGACGGTGCCGTCACCCGACGTCAGTTCATGGGTGTGGGCGTGTCCGCCGAGCCGGTCGTCGGCCTCGTACAGCGTGACGTGATGGGCGCGGGCCAGCACATGCGCCGCGGTCAGTCCCGCGATCCCGCTGCCCACGACGGCCGTACGCCGACGCGCACCGGACCCGCCCCCCGCCGCATCCTCCGGCCGTGACGCTGGCGCCATCGTTGCTCCTCCCACCCGCTGCGATCGCCTTGTCCCGCGTAATCCGAAGCTGCGGGCGGGCCGGATTGGCCGGTGGGGGAACTTCCTGCGATCAGGTGCGAGGCGCAACCTCCCGCAGACCTCTCACCACTACACATAAGGAAGAAATAAGCGCAGAATGGGCTGAGGCGGCGCTTACCGCACACCGCACCAGTAGCGGTCAGGCCTGCGAGTCAAAGGAGACGAGTCATGGCCAACGTCTCGCCCACCAGAGGTGACATATCCAGCCACCCCGATGTATCGGAGATGCGGGAGCGCTATGCCCGCATGCTCGGCGGTCGTGATGTGACGCTTTTGGACGGACCGGTGTTCCTGCTCGGTCTGTACTGCGCCGTGTCCCCCTGGATACTCCACTACACGGCGAGCCAGCCCCCGCTCGTGACCCACAACCTGATCGTGGGGATAGCGATCGGCCTGCTGGCCCTCGGGTTCACCCGGGCCCCGGAACGCATGTACGGCCTCAGCTGGGCCTGCTGCGCGATCGGTGTCTGGATGATCATCGCGCCGTGGGTGGTCGGTGACAGCCCGGACGCCGGTGTCATAGTGAACAACATCATCATCGGCGCGCTGGCCGTGCTCCTAGGGCTGATGTGCGCCGGCGCGGCGGCCAAGAGCACTCCGAGGCCGTAGCGGCACACGGGAGAGTCGGACACGAAGGCCGGACCGCACCCGCGGACCGGCCTTCTCGTGCTCTCGGACCACGGCGCGCTCAGTGCGCCGGCATCAGCCACGGCTCCTGCGGCAGGACATGGCCGGTCTCCAGCAGCGACTTGAGGTTGGACAGCACCGCCGGCCAGCCGGAGGACACGTCGGCACGCTCGCCCTCGTCCGCGAGGTCCTCGTGGGTCACGGTGAGCCGGACGATCTCGGCGTGCTGCCGGATGTCGAAGGTGACCCGGGAGTGCCTGTCCTCCTGCCCCTCCTCGTCCGGCGCCGCCCAGGTGGTGACCAGCCGGGTCGGACGCTCGCTCTCCACGACGGCGCCGACGACGTCGGCGATGCCCGAGCCGTCGGTGCGGACGTGCTCCCAGCGGGAACCGGGCCGCCAGTCCGAGACATTGCTGTGGCCCCAGTAGGCGGCGGTCAGGTCGGCGTCGGTGAGGGCGTCCCAGACCTTCTCGGGCGTGCTCTCGATGTAGGTGACGTAGACGAATGTGGGCTTGTCGGTCATGGCTTCCTCGGCTCGTCGTTTCACGGCCCCGAGCACGCGCAGGCGCGGGCTCTCGAACTTGTCGATCCACCGCTCCTGGATCTCATGGAGCGGGACCGGATTGAGGTAGTGCAGCTTCTCCCGCCCCCGCCACACCGTGCTGACCAGATTGGCCGCCTCCAGGACGCCCAGGTGCTGGGTCACCGACTGACGTGTCATGTCGATGCGCGCGCACAGCTCGCCCAGCGTCTGCCCGTTGTCCTCGTGCAGCCGGTCCAGGAGCCGTCTGCGCGTGTCGTCGGCCAGCGCCTTGAAGACCTTGTCCATCGCGGTGTCGCTCTCTGATCGCACACTCCACGTTATGCAGGCAATCGCCTGCATGTCAATCGAGGACTTCTGCCCGTTCTGCGTCACATGTGTCGAATGGTTGTTACATGACGTACGGGATCCCTTGATGGGCGGTCCGTAGCTTCGAATGCGTCGGAACGAACCCCACCGAAGGAAACGACTCCCTGATGCGTGCTTCCCGCACCCTGCGCACCGCCCTCGTCGCCGCCGGTGTCACCACGGCACTCGGCATCTCGGCCGCCGGCGCCCTCGCCGCCCCCGCGCACATCCCGTCCGTGGCCCAGCACACCAAGGCCAAGCGCGGGTACGTGACGACGGTGAAGCTCGCTGACGAGGTCAGCCGGGCCAAGGTCTACAAGACCGGCAAGGACCGCTACGAGGCGGAGATCTGGGCCGAGGGAGCGAAGTACGGCACTTTGTACACCCAGGGCATGCCCACGCACGCCCAGCACAACGGGCTGCAAGTCACGCTCCGCCCCGACGGCCGGGTCTCGTCCTGGGTCGAGCGGGCCGAGCCCAAGCCCGAGCCGGCCGCCGAGCGCGTCCTGATCGGCACGTCGACGCTGGCGGACGGGTCGACGACGGCCAAGATCTACCGGCTGACGGCCGACCACTACGAGGCCGACGTCTACGCCGGCGGCAAGCGGCTCGACACGCTCGTCGCCGACGGCCGGGCCGCGTACGGCGAGAACAACGGACTGCACGTCGCTCTCCACCCGGACGGCAGGCTGGCGTCCTGGGGCGAGGCCTAGACGCCGCGCCCGTGCGCCGCGTCAGCGCAGCAACGCCCCCAGCGCGCCCCGGTGTTCGGCCGTCCAGGCATGGGCGTCGCGCACCTCGACCAGGACGCCGCGCTGCCGCAGCGCCACCATGGCCGGCTCACCTCGCTGCGCACCCGCCTCGATGCCCTGCCGGCAGCGGTCCTGCCACCACAGGATCGCGTCCACGAGGTCCTCGCCGCCGTCGCACGGACCGTACGCGTCACGTACGAGGGCGATCCGCCGGGCCGCCTCGGGCACGTCGGTGACACGCGGCCCGAGGTCGAGGTACTGCCAGCACACGTGCGCGAGGTCGTGCACCCGCTCGCCGGGTGCGGCCAGGTCCCAGTCGACGAAGGCAGTCGGCCACCATTCGCCGTCCTCGACGGTGTAGATCGTGTTCTTCGGGGCGAGGTCGTTGTGGCACACGACGTCCCGGTCGCCGGCCAGTTCGGTTCCGTGCGTCATGTCGTGGACGGCGCGCACGAGTCGGGCCACCCGCACGAGCGCGGTGTCCGTGCGGGCCGCGGCCCGCTCCTCGGCGGTGACCGCCGCCCGCCCCTCCAGGTAGCCGAAGACCTCCCGCCCCTGTTTGTCCGTCCCGATGTAGGGCGGGGCGCCCGCCCACTCCCGGGACTCGAAGAGCGTGAGCAACTCCCGCACGTAACCCGACCGTTCGTGCGGTGGACGCCGCACCGTGGTCCCGACCCGCACGACCTCGTTGACGGCTCCGCCGCCGAGCACCCGCTCCGCCATTCGCACCTCCGCCGATCAGACGATCATCTGCCCACAAAACCACTCGCGAAGCAAGCCCGCACCCGGGCAGGCTGCCGGTATGGAGCACGCCGAGGTCCTACTGATCGGAGGGCGGGCCGGGGTCGGGAAGACCACGGTCGGCTGGGAGGTCTCGGCCCTGCTGCGGGCCGCGCAGGTCGCGCACGCGGTGATCGACGGCGACTTCATGGGGGCCGTCCACCCTGCGCCGCCGGACGACGCGCACCGCTCCGGCATCACGGCACGGAACCTGGCCGCGGTGTGGTCGAACTACGCCGACCTCGGTCACCGGCGGCTCGTCTACACGAACACCTCGAGCGTGCTCGACATGGCGGCGCCCATGTTCCGCCGAGCCATGGGGGACGACGTACGGCTCGTGCGGGTGCTGCTGACCGCGACCGACGAGACGGCCGCACAGCGCCTGACCGGGCGTGAGCTGGGCTCCGAGCTGGAGCACGAGATACGCGGCAGCCGGCGCAAGGCCCGACTCCTGGACGAACACGCACCCGCTGACGTGCGGCGCGTGCCGACGGACGGCCGCACGGTGATCGACATCGCCACGGAGGTGGTGGCGGCGACGGGATGGACCGTGGACGTCCCCACGGCGGTGACCGGTAGGGCACCGACCGCCGACTGAAGCGGAACGGACTGTCCCTCGCTCCACGGGGAACTCGCATTACTACGGGGACAGGAGGAAGAGGGGCGAAATGGAGATCTCGGGCATCATCAGTGCCATCGTGATCGGCATCGTCATCGGTGTGCTCGGCCGGCTCGTCGTTCCGGGTCGTCAGCGCATCGGTGTCCTGTGGACGATCCTCGTCGGCATCGTGGCCGCGCTGCTCGGTTCGGCGCTCGCGGCCGGCCTCGACGTGGCCGACACCGACGGAGTCGACTGGATCGAGTGGCTCATCCAGATCGGCCTCGCCGCACTCGGCGTCGTGGCACTGGACCGGGCGAAGGCACGCCGCTGACACCACACCGGGAGAACGAGCGGGCGCCGCGCCGGTGACACGGGCTCCACGGCGCCCGGCTCCGCACGGCACCCCACGTCAGGCGACGGCCCCGGAGGCCCGCAGCGCGGCCAGGCCGTCGCGGGCCGCCGGATGGACCGGCGTCCAGCCGAGTTCCCGCTCGGCCTTCGCCGTGGACACCCGCAGCGTCGCCGACATCACCGTGTGCGCGTACGACATGGGCCGCATCAGCCACAGCGGTACGGTCATCGGCTTCGGCAGCGCGAACTCCTCGGCCACGCAACGGACATGGCTCCCGAACCCCATCGGCGTCCGGTCGGCGATGTTGTACGCCTGGCCGGGCCGCCCCCGTTCGATGGCGGCGACCACCGCACGGGCCGCGTCGGTGAGCTCGATCCAGGGCAGGACCCGGCCGTGGTCCGCGGGCAAGGGCAGTTGCCGTTTGCGCAGCATGGGCAGGAGCGCGTCGGTGCCGCCGGGGCCGTAGAAGAGTCCGAAGCGCAGGGCGATGCCGTCCAACCCCGGGGTTTCGAGGGTGAGTCGTTCCTTCACACGCATCGCCTCGATGTGCCGTTCCAGCTCCGGGGAGCGGCCACGCGGGCCGAAGGGATCGTCCTCGGTGAGCACACGCTCGCCGTGGTCGCCGTAGCCGTATCCGAAGACCATCGACTCGGCCACGAGACGCCGGGCACCGGTGGCCCGCGCGGCCTCGACGAGGTGGGCGGTTCCGTCGGTGCGCAGCGCGTTGGTGGCGTGCATGTCGCGGTGGCGCATGGGCGGCTTGCTCAGCACGGTCGCGGCGTGGATCACCGTGTCGAAGCGGTGGCCGTCGACGGCGCGCAGCAGGGCGTCCCGGTCCATCAGGTCGGCCCGGATGTCGTTGCGTGCGCCGCGGCCGAGGCCGGTGACCTCGTGGCCCGCCTCGGTCAGGGCGCGGGTGATGTGCCGGCCGAGGACGCCGCCTGCGCCCGCGAGGAGGATCGTCCGGCCGGTGCTCTTGTCGTCGTTGTGGTTCGTCGTCATGACCTTGCGACGAACCGGCGGGGCCCGGATGTGACATCCGGGCGGGGCGCCCCCGGCATCGCGCCGGGTCGTGGCGGTCGACCCTACGGCGTGTAGACGTACGGCGTCGTGGTCGTCAGCGGTTCGAAGCCCAGCCGCTCCAGGATGGGGCGGCTGCTGCTCATGGCGTCGACCTGGAGGTACCGGTAGCCGCGGTCCACCGCGGCACGGGCGCGGTGGGCGACCAGCGCACGGTAGATGCCGCGGCCCCGCCAGCCCTCGACGGTCCCGCCGCCCCACAACCCGGCGAACCGCGTGCCCGGCACCAGCTCCATCCGGGCCGCGCTCACCGGGGTGTCACCGGCCAGGGCGACGACCGCGACCACGGTGTCCGCGTCGGCCGTGAGCCTGGCGATCAGCTGGTGCCGGAGCCGGGAGCCGTCGGTGCCGAAGGCCTTCTCGTGGACCTGCGCGACGAGGTCGACGCCGGCGCTGTCGGTCACCGGCAGTATGCGGACGCCTTCCGGCGGCTCGGCGTCCAGATTCAGGTCGGCGACCTCGCCGATCATCAGGGTCTCCTCGGGCCGGCCCACGAAGCCGGCCGCCCTGAGGCGCTGGCCGAGGTCCACCGGGAGGTCGTGGCCGTAGAGCTTCCACTCGAACTCGCGGCCGAGTCCGGAGAAGTGGGCGATCTGCTCGGCGATCGCCCCGTCGGCGCCCGCCGCGTCCAGGTCGGACCACACGACGCCGTTCCAGCCGTGCTCGGACGACACCTGGCGGACGATGCGGCCCACCCGTTCGACCCGGGCGTCGGGGCCGTCCGGCTGTGCGCCTTCACGCATGTCCCGGTCGAACAGGGCGAGTACCGCGGCATGATCCATGAGGCCACTCCAGCACCGCGCCGCCGCCGCGGCAAGGCCTTTCCGGATCGGACGGCCCCGCCTCTCCTTCCGGCCCGGCGTGGGCGACCATGGAAGGCGCAGGGAGAAGTCGTGCCGCTTGGAGGGCCGGAAGCCATGGTCGTGAAGGACACCGAACTGCCGCACCTGCGTCGCTGCGTCGAGCTCGCGGCCGAGGCTCTGGAGACGGGGGACGAGCCGTTCGGTTCGGTTCTGGTGGGGGCGGACGGAAAGGTGCTCGCCGAGGACCACAACAGGGTGGCCTCGGGCGACCACACCCGGCACCCCGAGTTCGAACTGGCGCGGTGGTCCGCCGCCCACATGTCGCCCGAGGAGCGTGCGGCCGCGACGGTGTACACCTCCGGCGAGCACTGCCCGATGTGCTCGGCCGCGCACGCGTGGGTGGGCCTGGGGCGCATCGTGTACGTCGCCTCGTCCCAGCAACTCGGTGAATGGCTGGGCGAGTTGGGGGTGACGGCCGCGCCGGTGCGGGCCCTGTCGATCCAGGAGGTCGCGCCGGGCGTGGCGGTGGACGGCCCCGTGCCCGAGCTGACGGAGGACATCCGCGCACTGCACTTCCGGTTCCACCGGCGCACGGGCTGAGGCGGACGCCCTCGACCCGAGCACCGACGGGAGCCCGCTAGCCGAGTTCCAGCGTGGTGACGCCGAAGACGCGCTCCCGGGCGTACGGCCGTACCGGACCCGTGTACATGCGGGCCGTCTCGAAGGAGGGCGTGAAGCCGGCCTCCTCGGCGAGGGCGACGCCCGCCGGGTTGGTCTCCGGCACGTCGATCGCGACCTGGCCGCCGGCCGCCTCCGCGATGAGGGCGTCGAAGACGGCGCGTGCGTCATCGGGGGTGTCGGCGAAGAGCGGACCGATGCGCGGGCAGTCGTGGCCGGGGCGGATCACGCCGTAACCGGTGACGCGGTCGCCGGCGCGGCGTACGACGGCGTGGTGTCCGGGGCCGGTGAGCCAGTGCGCGAGGAAGCCGGGCCGGTCGGCGGGCGTGCAGGTCGCGTCGTACGCGGTGATGTCCTCGACGTCCTCCGGCCGCAGCGCCCGCACGTCCGCGGGGGCCGGGCGGGCGGGTGCGGTGCCGGTGTACCGGAAGGTGCGATGGGCGAGCTCGAAGCCGGAGCGGCGGTAGTTGTCCTGCTGGGCGACGACCCCGTCGAGGCCCACCGTGCGGTTCTCGGCGTGCGCCAGCGCCGTCTTCCAGGTGGTGAGGCCGTAGCCGTGGCCGCGGGCGTCGGGGCGGACCAGATACCAGCCGAGGAAGGCGTAGTCGGAGCCGTAGTTGACGACGGAGATCGCCGAGACGGGCTCGCCGTCGATCCGGCCGATGAAGAAGCCCTCGGGATCCTGCGCGAAGAAGGCCGCGCTGTCCGATACTCCCGGGTTCCAGCCCTCGTCGACGGCCCAGCCGCGGACGACCGGCCAGTCGTCGAGGCCGGCCTGGGTGATGACGAGGTCTTCGGGGGCCGGAGAGGCCATGGATGCGCTCCGTTCCGTGGGGGTGGGTACGCGCGGTGATCATCCGCGTACGCAGCATCCTCGCTGACCCCGGGGAGGGCGTCACGGCATGATCAAGCCGTTGCGGCACCCCGCGGGGGACCTGCCGGGCAACAGTTCGCACTGCCGCGGGCGACCGCCGCAGCCCGGGACCCCTGATTCAGGCACGACAAAGGCCCCACCGCTCGTGCGCCCGGTGGGGCCTGCCGTACCGCGACGCGGCGCAGGTCAGCGCATCGACCTCGGGCGGAAGCGGCGGTACAGGACGGCCCCGCCCAGGACGAGGGCCGCGGCGCCCGCCACGGTGGGGGCGGTGTGGTCCGCTCCGGTGTAGGCCAGCGTCGCCTCGGGCGCGTGCGGCACGTGCGCGGGCGGCACCGACCTCGGCGGATGCGACCTGGGCTCCGTGGACGGCTTCGGAGCGGGCTTGGTGGTGCGCGGCGGGACGGAGGTGTTCACCGACTCGTTGTCCACCGCCGCGTTGCCGACGCCGACCACGTTCACGCTGTTGCCGGAGACGTTCACGGGGACGTGGACCGGCAGCTCCACGACGTTCCCGGACACGAGACCGGGTGAATCCTTTCCGCTTCCCTCGGCCGAGGCGCCGCCGCCGCCCGAGGGTGCCTTGGTCTTGTGCCCACCGTCCTCGTTGACGCACTTGTTGCCGGCGGTGGGGTTCAGCAGCCCCACCACGTTCACGGTGTTCCCGCACACGTTCACCGGCACGTGCACCGGGACCTGGATGGTGTTGCCGGCGAGCAGCCCCGGCGAGTCGGTCGCGGCACCCTCCGCCGCGGAATCGGCGAATGCCGGCACCGTCACAGCCATCGCCCCGGCAGAGGCGAAGGCGATCACACCGTTTCGGGTAACCCGTCTCATAGGTTCCCTGCCTTCCAGACTTGTTCACGAGCACTCGCCCGCATCGGATAAAACGCGGGCGAACCATTGGAGTTATGGCTTATCGGCCTTTCACCCCATCGAGTGTCACGTTTGTCGAACTAGCGGCAAAAACGCCCGATAGGAACGCAAGGGGCGCAGGGTACGGCCGCTCGGACGCCCCCGCATCCCGGGAGGCGTCCCTCCCGGGGCCCGCTTATCGTGATCGAGGACGCCGTTTCCCGGTCCGCGACGGGCGTCCTGGAGGCATCCATGCTGGCCAAGCTGTCAACGCGGCCCATGCTGCGACGCTGCACGGTCACCTGCGCGGTCGGTCTCGCCCTGTCCGCCACGGGCCTGTCCGCGAACACCGCCGACTCCGATCCCGACCTGGGCAGCTTCTACGGGCAGAAGGTCACCTGGTCGAAATGCCCGGGCGAGGGCCTGCCCAAGGATCTTCAGTGCGGCAAGGTCACCGTCCCGCTCGACTACGCCCACCCCCGAAAGGGATCGCTGGACCTGGCACTCGCCCGCTATCGGGCCACGGGCGACAAGCGGGGCTCGGTACTGCTGAACTTCGGCGGGCCGGGTGGGCCCGGCATCCCCGAGTTCATGTCCGGTGGCAAGGAGTTCATGGAGCTCACCGACAACTACGACGTCGTGACCTTCGATCCGCGCGGTGTCGGCAGGTCCTCCCCGGTCAGCTGCGGCGACGGCCAGGAGCAGATCCAGCTGCCGGAGGACGGCACCGACCTCAGCCGTGATCCGCAGACCGTGCTGTCCCAGTTGAAGAAGGCGGCCGACGTGTGCACCCGGCACTCCGGCCCCGTACTGCCGTACATAGGCACGGTCAACGCCTCCCGCGACATGGACGTGATGCGCGCGGCACTCGGCGACGACAAGCTCAACTACCTGGGCTTCTCGTACGGGACACGGCTCGGCGCGGTGTACGCGGCACAGTTCCCGGACAAGGTCGGCCGGTTGGTGCTCGACGGCGTGGACACACTGACGGAGCCGCTGACCGAGCAGGGCGTGGCGGGCGCGCAGGGGCAGCAGAAGGCGCTGGACGAGTTCATCAACTGGTGTGTGAAGGACATCGCCTGTCCGTTCGGGCAGGACGCGCGCGAGGCCCGCAAGCAGGTCGTACGCCTCGTCGAGTCGCTGGACGCGGACCCGGTGCCGTCGGCCTTCGGCGATCCGTTCACGGGTCAGGACCTGGTCGGCGCGCTCGGACAGGCGCTCTACAGCGAGGAGTTGTGGCCCTCCCTGGAGCGGGCCCTGGCGGCGCTGGTCGAGGACGGCGACACGCACGCCATCGAGTCCTTCGCGGCCGGCGGGGCCGCGCCCCCGAGGCGCGAGGGGACCGACGATCCCGACGGCGGCCTGGTGGACGAGGAGGAGGTCCCCCTCGACAACATGCCCGCGGCGCTGATGGCGATCAACTGCGCGGACGACCCGGACCGGCCCACCGGCAGGCAGATCGTCGACAACCTCGACCGGCTGCGCGCCGAGTACTACCGGGCGTCGCCCGTCTTCGGTCCGTACCGGCTCAGCGGGGTGCTGATGTGCTACGGCCGCCCCCGGGGCACGGACTTCATCCGCGACGAGGTGAAGGACGTGGACACCTCGAAGATGCTCCTCGTGGGCACCCGCGGGGACCCTGCGACGCCGTACCGCTGGACCGTGGAGACGGCGAGGCGCCTCGGGCCCTCGGCCGTGATCCTCGACAACAAGGGCGGCGGGCACACCGGTTACGCCTCCTCCAAGTGTGTGCACGCCAAGGTCGACACCTTCCTGCTGTACGGCACGCTGCCGGCCGACGGCAGTTCCTGCGGGACGGCGGATGACAGGGAGTAGGCCCCGGGCGGGGTGATCGGATTGCCCCTAATGCCCGATCGGTGAATCGGTCCTATCGTGCTGTTATGGAGCACGCACTCAGTCCCACAACCCTCACCGAGCTGCGGCGCCCGCGCCCGTATCCGGCCGTGTCCGTGCTGACGCCGACGCATCGCCGCGAGCCCTATCGGGCCCAGGACCAAGTCCGGCTGCGCAATGTCGTCGCCGAGGCCAAGAAGCAGCTGGAGGCCGATCCCTCGGTCACCCGCGAGCGGCGCACGGACGTCGAGCGACAGCTCGACCAGGCCCTCGCGGAGGTCGATCTCACCTACGCCGAGGACGGCCTGGTCATCTTCGCCGCGCCGGGTGAGCACCAGGTGTGGTCGCTCGCCCGCACCGTGCCCGAGCGCGTGGTGCTCTCGGACACCTTCCTCACCCGCAACCTGGTCTCCGCGCAGGCCGCCGAACGCCCGTACTGGGTGCTGTCGGTCTCCGCCGACCGCGTCACCCTGTGGAACGGCAGCCTCGACCGCATCACCGAGGCCCGCCTCGGCGGCTTCCCGCTGACCCGGCGCGCCGAGAACTTCGACGCCGAACGCCGGGAGCAGATCGGGGACACGCCGAGCACGTTCCGCGACGAGGACACCCGCCACTTCCTCAAGGACGCCGACTCGGCCATGAGCACGATCCTGCGGCGCGATCCGCGGCCGCTCTACGTCACCGGCGAACAGGCGGCGCTGTCCCTGCTGACCGAGATCGGCGGCAGCACGAAGATCGCGGTGCACATCCCGCACGGCGGCCTCGCGCACGGCACGCGCGACGCGGTGTGGCACGCGATCGAGCCACGGATCACCGCCGAGGCCCGCAAGAGCGCCGGCGCCGTCATGCGCGAGCTCGAGAACGCCCAGGGCCGCAAGTCGTTCGCGGCCGGCGTCGACGAGGTCTGGCGCAGCGCCCGCGAGGGCCGGGTACGGCTGCTGGCCGTCGAGGAGAACTACCGGGTGACGGTGCGCGACGAGGGCGGCGACCATCTGATCCCGGCCGCGAGCGGTGATCTCGACTCCCGTGAGGACATCGTGGACGAGATCGTCGAGCAGTGCCTGGAGACCGGGGCCGAGGTCCGCTTCGTGCCGGACGGCAGCCTCAGCGAGGCCCTCGGGATCGCGGGGGTGCTGCGTTACTGACGCGGACGTGCCGAGGAGGCCGGCAGCAGCTCACCGGCCTCCTCGCACGGCACCTCGCGCCCGGTCTCACACCCCGTCGAAGAGGGCGCTCAGACCCCGCTCCACGACCGCCTCCAGGTCCTCCTCGCCGGACGCGACCACCGCGTAGGTCCGTAGCAGGAAGCGTTGCAGCGCGCCGGTGTCGAACCGGAGCAGCGCCATGCCGTACGGCGAGTGCAGCTCCACGACGGTCCGCTCGTCGCCGCACGGCCAGATGTGCACGTCCCCGTCGCCCGCGGGGCCGCGCAGCCCCGTCTCCAGCAGACCGCGAGCGAAGGTCCAGGTGGCGCCCCGGCCGTCGAGTGAGACCTCGCCCGGGAAGTCGATGTACACCGCCAGCGGGTCCGTGGAGGCGTACCGCAGTGTGGCGGGCACGGGGACCTCGCGCTCCTCGCCCGTGATGAGGCGGGCGCGGGCGGGCTGCTCGAGGGCGATGTCCATGTGCGGTCTCCCCTGCGGTCGGCGGTCGGGACGGTTTTGCCGCTGTGTCTTTACGACTCCGCAGGCACCCCTCGCAGTACACCCAGGAGCACACAAATTTTGTGAGCTGCATCACTCCCTTGCCGAGGAGTCATCCGCCGCACCATGCCCGCCGCTCCACCTCTGGAACACGCGACCGTCGAACATGTGCGTGAGGGCCGTACGATCGTCCCTACAAACCATCAAAACCCGTACGTCACCTACGACTTGGACCCAGCCGCGACGTACGCCGTTCGTACCGCACGAGCCCTCCTGAGGGACTCTGGCATATGCCGGACGCACCACCGAATCGGGTGTTGCCAAATCCCTTACAGCGCGTCGCGGGCTGTGCAACAGTCGTAACGGTCCTTCCGTCAGCCTTGGTCGTACCGTCCCCGCATCGGAGTGCGTCATGCCGCCCCATCTCTCTGCGGACCGCCCCGCCGCCCAGCCGCCAGGTCGTGGCTCCGTCGATGCGCTCATATCGCAGGCACGGCGGCTCAAGGGCGATGTCGACGCCGTGCGGCGGGACACCCAGAGCGACGGATCGGACCCGCAGGAGCGGTGGCAGCGAGCGCTGTGCGACCTCGCCCTGCACCAACTCGACGATCTGGACGAGCACTTGGGGCAGCTGCGCGACGGCCCGTCCCCGTCCCCGGCGGCCACCCCTCCCCCGCCCGAGCGCGACTCGCTGCTCAGCCGGGTCGGCAGCGCGGAGTGGAACCTGCTGACGGACGAGGCCAGTTGGTCCGGCGAGCTCTTCCAGATCCTGGGCCGCGACCCCGCCGCCGCCCCGCTCACCCTCGACGAACTGCCGTCCGTCGTGCTCGACGAGGACCGGCGCCGGCTCACGGCGATGGTCACCGACTGCCTGGTCGACGCCAAGCCCATCGACGGGGAGTTCCGGATCGTACGGCCGGACGGCGAGGCCAGGACCGTGCACATGATGGGCGAGCCCGTGCTCGACTCCGACGGCAGCACCTCCTCGATGTGGGCCGTGCTGCGGGACGTCAGCGAACTGCGCCGGAGCCAGCGCGCCGTGAGCGAGACCCGTGACTCGCTCCAGCGCCACCGGGCGCACACCGAGCACCGGCTGGCGGTCGAGTTGCAGGAGGCCGTGCTGCCGCCGTGGCGTGGCTCCCTGCGGCTCCCGCACCAGGGCCCGCAGACACTGGACCTCGCGGCCCGCTGCCTTCGGTCGTCGACGAGCGCGATGATCGGCGGCGACTGGTACGACGCACTCGAACTGGCCGACGGCGAGACGCTGTTGAGCGTCGGCGACCTCACCGGACACGGCGTGGCCGTGGCCTCCGGCATGGCGGCCCTGCTGGGCGCCGTACGCGGCATGGCGATGGCCGGCACCCAGCCGGGCCAACTGATGTCCTGGCTCAACCAGTTACTCGACGCCACCGTCCAGCCGGCCCTCGGCAGCGCCGTCTGCTGCCGCTACCGACCCGACACCCGCACCCTGACCTGGGCGCAGGCCGGACACCCCGCCCCGTTGCTGTTCCGCGACGGGACGGGGCGCAGGCTGAACGCGCCGGACGGCGTCCTGCTGGGCGCCACCCCGGGTGCCGTGTACGCGCAGGCCGAGGAGACCCTGGAGGTGGGCGACCTGCTGGTCCTGCACACCGACGGACTGGTGCCGGGGCACAACCCGGCGGACTCCGTGAACCTCCTCCTCGACCTGGGCCCCCGCCTGGATGAGACGGACACGGCACAGGACTGCGTACGGCTGGTCGTCGACGAGTTCGGTGAGAGTGAGCGTGAGGGCGATGCCTGCGTGCTCGTGGCCAGGGTGACGTACTAGAAGGTGACGCTCCTGAGGGCACTGCCCCGCAGGAACCTTGGCATCGGCGCCGCGGTCAGTCGCACAGTCCCCCTATGACTGTGCGCAGTCACGCCCGCGCGCTGTCGCCGCCCGGCCTCTTCGCCTTGGGCAGCGCCATCCGGATCTCCTCCCGCAGTTCGTGGATCCTCGGGTAGCTGGAGTACTCGGCGGTGAGCCGGTACATCTGCCGGAGCCGGTCCCAGGTGCGGCCTGACGAGTTCGATCCCATCGCCATCAGGGCCAGCCGTGCGTAGCGGTCGGCCTGTTCGGGGTCGTCCGCGATGAAGCAGGCCGACGCCATGGACAGATGGTCGAAGATCTTCGAACGCTCCCGCCCGTCGACGCGCAGGGCCAGGGCCTTCTCCGCGAAGTGCCGGGCGTGTGCGGCCGCGCCCGGCTCGTACTCGGCCAGCGTGCGGTAGGCCAGGGCCTGCATGCCGTACAGATCCTCGTCCTTGAAGGTCTGCATCCAGCTCGGCGGGGGCACGTCGCTCCGGTCGGAGACGAAGAGGTCCTCCGCGCGTCCGAGGGTGCGGCGCATGGCCTGGCCCTTGCCCATCGACGCCTGTGCCCAGGCCTCGATGGTGTGGAACATGGCCCTGGTGCGCGGCAGCACCTCGTCGCCGGAGCCGGACTGGGCGAGTTTCATGAGGTCGAGTGCGTCGTCGGGCCGGCCGAGGTGCACCATCTGGCGAGCCGCTCTGGAGAGCGCCTCCCCGGCGCGCGGCCGGTCGCCGCCCTCTCGGGCCGCATGGGCGGCGATGACGAAGTACTTCTGAGCCGTGGGCTCCAGGCCGACGTCGTGCGACATCCAGCCCGCGAGGACGGCGAGGTTGGCGGCGACGCCCCACAGGCGCCGCTGGAGATGTTCGGGGTGTCGGTAGGCGAGCATGCCGCCCACCTCGTTGAGCTGGCCCACGACTGCCTTGCGTTGCAGCCCGCCGCCGCGGGCCGCGTCCCAGGCCCGGAACACCTCCACCGAGCGCTCCAGTTCCTCGATCTCCTGCGACCCGATGGGGGCGGCCTCGTAGCGGTCGAACCCGGCGGGGTCGGCGTGCAGGGGGTCGTCGAACTGGGGGGCGTCGGCCTTGAGGGCCGGGTCGGAGTGCAGCCAGTCGTGCATGGCGCTGCTGAGTGCGGATCCCGCGGCGAGCGCGGCACCCGCGCCCACCAAGCCGCGTCGGTTGAGCATGAGGTCCATTCCCGTGAATTCGGTGAGGACCGCGGCGGTTCGCTCGGGCGCCCACGGCACACCGTCGGGATGCTCCACACTCCCGGCGTCCTGCCGTTTCCCCGTACGCCCGTGCCGGACCAGACCGAGGTCCTCGATGGTCACGACACGGCCGAGACGCTCGGTGAACAGAGTTGCCAGCACCCGCGGCACCGGATCGCGCGGGATCTCTCCCATGTCGATCCACCGCCGCACCCGCGAGGTGTCGGTCGACAGCTGGGGGTGGCCCATGGCCGCCGCCTGCCGGTTGACCAGCCTCGCGAGCTCGCCCTTGGACCAGCCGGCCAGGCCGAACAGGTCCGCCAGGCGGGTGTTGGGTTCTCCGCTCACGTCAAGCCCCCAGGTTCTCGGCTGAGTTGACAGTAGCCCGGTGAGAGTTGCCCCGGGACTATTCGCCAGGGTTCGCCAGGGTGCGCCAGATGGTGTGCCACTGGGCAACGGGTGTCAGGTAGGAACGCGCCACCCCGACCCGGTCGCCTTTTGAACTACGGGCCGCACTCCCCAGGGTGCACCCGGGGGACCGGGCCGGGTAGCGCAATACGTCGAAGGCACACGAAGGGATCTGTTTCTCCCATGTACGCAGCATCGTCCTCCGTGTCCGCCCCACCCCGGTCGCTGCGTGCCCGCCCGGCGGGTGGCGGCCCCTACCTCGCCCCCGCGCGGCCGGCGGCCGCCCCCGTGCTCGGCGCGGGCCGACCGCTGCGCGCCGCGGGGCTCGGCACCCAACCGCTCAGCGGGAGACTCGACTTGTCCGGCCCTCAGGGCGCCCAGTTGCGTACGGCGATCGCGTCGGTGCACCGGATCTGCCCGGAGTTCGCACCGGTGCAGGTGCTGCGCCGCAGCGGGCGGTCCGTACTCATGGTCGGCACGACCGGGCGCAGCACGGCCGTCGCCAAGTGTTTACTCGATCACTCGCCGGCCTGGGCCGAGCGGATCCGGCACGAGATAGCGGCATACCGCTCGTTCGTCCGGCACCGCCCCCCGGTGCGGGTGCCGAGACTGATCGCGGCGGATCCTGACAACTGCACACTCGTGATCGAGCGGATGCCGGGCCGGGTGGCGGCACTCCAGCGGCACCCGACAGAGGTGCCGCCGCGTGCGGACATCAAGGCGGCACTCGGCGCGATCTGCCGGCTGAACGCCTGGCGGCCGCCGGCGGGCACGTTCGACGCTCCGCTGGACTACGCGGCCCGGATCTCCCGGTACCACGAGCTGGGGTTGCTCACCGACCGGGACATGGGTGATCTCCAGAAGCTGCTGCACGGCATCGCGGCGACCGCGGGCCGGCAGGGCATGGGCCAGTTCTGCCACGGCGACGCGCTGCTGTCGAACATCCTTCTTTCACCGGCCGGTCCAGTGCTGGTGGATTGGGAGCACGCGGGCTGGTACCTGCCGGGCTACGACCTGGCGACGCTGTGGGCGGTGCTCGGGGACGCACCGGTGGCACGGCGGCAGATCAGCCAGATCGCGCAGTCGGCGGGTCCGGCTTCCCGGGACGCCTTCCTGGTGAACCTGATGCTGGTGCTGACCCGCGAGATCCGTACGTACGAGACGGCCGTGCAGCGTTCGATGCACGACTCGACCCCGGCGGCATCGGGAGTGGCCCACCCGGGTGCTGCGCCGTCCGGCGAGGAACAGCGGCTGCTTCTGCGGCGGCTGCACGACGACTGCCAGCTGGCCCGGCGGGCCGTGCGTGCGGCGGTCGGCACTCGCTGACGGGGACGGTGGTCCGCGGTGCGCCCTGGAGACAGGCGTACCGCGGGCTTTCGTGTGTCCGGCCACTCTCGTGTGTCCGAACGCTTCTTGTGTCCGGCCCATGGAGATCTGAGCGGACCCTCGGTGGGCCCGGACGCAGCCATTGGGGTACGCCTCTGACGCCCCGCAGGCCAGGGAGCCGACGGCGCGAAACTCCCGGGAATCCCTCTTGACAAGGGAATTCACGGAGCTCTTGGCATGATTGACGGATCGTCGGACAGCCGGGACCACAGACCCACGCCCGGCCCCGCACGGCTCATCGCGCCCGACCGTCCCAGGAGGCTGCATTGCGTGGATCCGTCACCGCCTTGGCCGCTGCGACACTGCTGTTCCCCTTGATCGGCGCGGCCCCGTCCGTATCGCAGGGCTCGGAGCACGGCCTCCAGTCGGCCTTCACCTCCGCCGCCGCCCGGTACCACGTGCCGCAGAGCGTCCTGCTCGGCGTCTCCTACCTCCAGTCCCGCTGGGACGCGCACGCCGGGGCGCCCAGCGTGACCGGCGGGTATGGCCCGATGCACCTCACCGACGCCCGCACCGCGCTCGCCGAGTCCGGGTCGCATCACGGCGACGGCGCGGAGGACGCGCGCGGCGACGGTGCCCGCAAGGCTCTGGCCCCGAAGGCGAAGCTGCCGAAGAGCTCCGAGATCCCGGCCCGCCTGAGGACGCTGCCCAGGGCGGCCGAGCTGACCGGGCTGAGCCGGGAGCGGCTGCGTACGGACCCGGCCGCCAATGTGGCGGGCGGTGCCGCGCTGCTCGCCGCCGCGCAGAAGGAGCTCGGCGAACCGCTGAGCTCGGATCCGGCGGACTGGTACGCGGCGGTGGCCCGCTTCTCCGGTGCCGACGACACCGCGACGGCGGCGGCGTACGCGAACGACGTCTACGCCGTGCTGCGCACCGGCCAGGAGCGTGAGACGGACGGGGGCCAGCTGGTGGCACTGGCCGCGCAGCCGAGCCTGTCCCCCGACACGGGGCAGCTGCGCCGGGCCGGCCTTCGCACGCTCAAGGCCGGGGAGACCGAGTGTCCGCCCACGGTGTCCTGCGAGTGGATCCCGGCGCCGTACGAGGAGTTCGGCGACGGTGACTACGGCAACCACGACATGGGCGGTCGTCCGACGACGCAGGACATCGACTACATCGTCGTCCATGACACGGAAGGCGCCTGGGAGGGTGTCCTCACCATGGTGCAGGACCCCACCTATGTGTCGTGGCAATACACACTGCGCTCCACTGACGGCCACATCGCCCAGCATGTAAAGGCCAAGGATGTGGCCTGGCACGCGGGCAACTGGTACGTCAACTCGAAGTCGATCGGTCTGGAGCACGAGGGCTTCCTCGCGCGGCCGGACGCCTGGTACACGGAGGCGATGTACCGCTCCTCGGCCCGCCTGGTGGCGTACCTCGCCAAGCAGTACGACATCCCGCTGGACCGGCAGCACATCCTCGGCCACGACACGGTGCCGGGCCCGACCGCGGCGAACGTCAGGGGCATGCACACCGACCCGGGCCCGTACTGGGACTGGCGGCACTACTTCGAGCTGCTCGGCCGGCCCATCGAGCCGAGCGCCGGCCCGAACGGCGGACTGGTGACGATCCGCCCCGACTACGCGACCAACCGGCCCGAGTACACCGGCTGTGTGACCGCCGGTCAGGCCTGCGCGGACCACGGTTCGAGCGCGGTGCGGCTGTACTCCGGGCCCGGTGAGACGTATCCCCTGATCAAGGACCCCGGGCTGGGGTCGACCCCGACCAAGGGTGTCAACGACCTGTCCTCCCGGGTGTCGACCGGGCAGCAGTACGCGGTCGCCGGCCAGGAGGGTGACTGGACGGCGATCTGGTACCTGGGCCAGAAGGCGTGGTTCAAGAACACGAAGGAGAGTCCGGCCGCGGTGAACGCGTCCGGTGAGGTGGTGACACCGAAGGACGGCATGGCGAGTGTCCCGGTGTACGGCCGCGCCTATCCCGAGTCCTCGGCCTATCCGGCGGACGTGCCCGTGCAGTCGGTGTCGCCGCTGCCGTACACCTTGCCGGCCGGCCAGCGGTACGCGGCGGGCGGCAAGGTGCAGAGCGAGTACTTCTACGCGGTCGACTTCGACCAGGCGTCGCACCGCGTGGTGGTCGGCAAGGACCTGTACTACGAGATCCAGTACGGCCACCGGGTGGCGTTCGTGCGGGCGGCGGACGTGGACCTCGTGGCTTCGGGTTCCTAGCGGATCGGTCCTGTGGCGGGCGTCAGTCCTGCCTCTCCCAGGTGTACTGCCGCCCCGCCACCGCCCTGAAGGAGTGCCGGCCGGTCCCGAACAGGTCGCTGCGGACGATGAGTTCGCGGGTTCGGGACGCCTTCAGGGCGATACGGGTCGCCCGGCCGTCGGCCCACTCGATGTCGAGGGTGGCGCCGCCGCGGGCGCGCAGGCCGCGCACCGAACCGGACGGCCAGGCGGCGGGCAGTGCGGGGAGCACCTCGATGATGTCGTGCTGGCTCTGGAGCAGCATCTCCACGACACCGGACGTGGCGCCGAAGTTGCCGTCGATCTGGAACGGCGGGTGCGTGTCCCAGAGGTTGGGCAGGGTGGAGGACTTGAGCTGTTCGCCCAGCATGGTGTGGGCGTGGTCGCCGTCGCGCAGCCGCGCCCAGAAGTTGATCTTCCAGGCCTTGGACCAGCCGGTGCCGCCGTCCCCGCGTGCGGTCAGGGAGACCTCGGCGGCCCGCGCCCACTCGCTGCCGGGTCGGATCTGGCGCCCGGGGTGGAGGGCGAACAGGTGCGAGACATGCCGATGGGCGTCGGCGGGGTCGTCCAAGTCCTGCTTCCATTCCTGGAGTTGACCCCAGGAGCCGATCCGCAGACCGGGGTCGAGCCGTTTCAGGGCGTCCTCGACACGGCGCCGGAAGTCGGGCGCGTCACCCAGGGTGCGGGCGGCTTCGAGGGTGCTGGTGAACAGGTCGTGGACGATCTGCTGCGACATGGCGGCGCCAGCCGTGAAGTCGCCGTGCTCGGGCGAGTAGCTGGGGGTGACGACGAGGGTGCCGTCGCGTGGGTCGGTGCGCAGGTTGTCGAGCCAGAACTCGGCGGCCTCCTTCATCACCGGGTACGCGGTGGAGCGCAGGTAGTCGGTGGAGCCGCCGAATCTGTAGTGCTCGTACATCTGCTGGGTGAGCCAGGCGGCCGCCTCGGGGAACCAGAACGAGGTCGCCCAGTCGTGCACGCCGGTGAAGCCGTACGGGTTGGTCTCGTTGTGCACGACCCAGCCGCGCGAGCCGAACATCTCCTGTGCGCTACGGCGTCCGGGTGCGCGCAGGGCCTCGACGAAGCGGTCGTAGGGCGCCGTCGTCTCGGCGAGGTTCGCGGCCTCGGCGGGCCAGTAGTTCATCTGGAGGTTGATGTTGACGTGGTAGTCGGCCGACCACGGGGGTGTGGTGCTGTTGTTCCAGACGCCCTGGAGGTTGGCGGGCAGGGAGCCGGGGCGTGAGGAGGCGATGAGCAGGTAGCGGCCGTACTGGAAGTACAGGGCTTCCAGGGCACGGTCCGTCGCGCTCGTGCCGCCGGTGTACGTGGACAGCAGCCGGTCCGTGGGGAGGTCGGCGGGGAGCGACTGGCCGATGTCGAGGGCGACTCGGGCGAAGAGGGCGCGGTGGTCGCGGACGTGCCGGTCGAGCAGGTTCTCGTAGTTCCGGCCCGCGCGTCGCACGGCTCGGGCGACGGCGGCGTGCGGGTCCGGGCCGCGGTAGTCGGGGTAGGTGTCGGCGTAGTCCGTGCCGGCGGCCAGGACGAACCAGGCACTGTCGGCGCCGGTCACGATGAGCGTGCCGCCGGCCCCGGAGGTCACGGTGCCGCCCTCGGCGTACACCCGGACCTGCGCCTCGAAGCGCAGCCCGTTGTCGGCGAGGGCGCCCCGCACGGTCAGGGTCCCGTCGGCGGCGGTGGCGGTGAAGTCGGTGCGGGGCGAGGTGTGGCGCAGGGTGAAGGTGACGCTGCCGGGGCGGTCGGCACTGAGCCTTCCCACGATCACGTCGTCGGGGTAGGACGCGAAGAACTCCCGTTGGTGGCGCACGCCTTGGTGGGTGTAGGCGACGGAGGCTATCGCGTTGTCGAGGTCGAGCTCTCGGCGGTAGTCCGGCGGGGGCGTTGCCGGTGCGTCGGGCAGATCGAGGTGGAGGTCGCCGAAGGTCTGGTGGGCGCCGTAGCCGACCCGTGGCTGGCCGAGGCGGTCGGCGGCGGATTCGGGGTCGAGGGTGGTGCCCGTGTCGAGGTCGTCCTGTACGGCGGTGATCGCGCCGGGTCGGGGCGCCCGCCAGTTGCCGTGGTCGTAGTCCTGGGTTGTGCCGGGGCCGCCGGTCCACAGGGTCTTCTCGTTGAACTGGAGGTGTTCGGAGGCGAGGGTGCCGAACACCATGGCACCGAGTGCACCGTTGCCGATGGGTAACGCCTCGCGCTCCCAGTCGGCGGCCGGGGCGGCGTACCAGAGCATGGACGGCACGCTCGACACATCGGAGGAATCGGTGGCGCCGGCCTCTCCGGCCCCTGCTCCCAGAGCGAGTCCTCCGGCTCCTCCGACGGCTGCCACTGCCTTCAGAGTCGTTCTTCGGGTGATCCCTTGCGGCTCATACGACATGACCCCTGACGCTAGAGATCCGATGACTCAGCGGCAAGGGTCATGACAAAGTCAAACAGGGGCCGGTCCGGCCGGGGAGGAAGGGCGAGACGGTTCAGCCCTGCTGGAAGAGCTCCGCGGGCAGCGGCTTGAGCAGGGCGTACAGGTCGTCGGTGATGGGGCGGTCCCAGGCGGCGATGGTGACCAGCACATTGTCGCTGCGGTCGAACTGCACACAGGAGATCCGGCTCTCGGAGAGCTTGAGGCGCCGCACGATCAGGAGGTTGTCGCCCTGCATCACCGGCACGTCCTCGCTGCCGACGACGGTGACCTCCTCTTCGTTCTCCAGCGCCAGCAGCAGCTGCGCGACCTCGAACGGGATCTCGTCCTGCTCCACCTCGCGGGCCGGGGAGCCCTCGGGCAGATTGCCGATGATCATCGCCGGACCGCGGCCGCCGAAGAGGTCGTAGCGCAGGAAGACGCCCTGGCAGCTGCCGTCGGGGGCGGGCAGCAGCCCGGCGCCCAGGTTGCCGGGCCAGTCGCCCGGGTCCATGGCCAGTACGTCGAAGTCGGGCCCGGCGGGCGTGGCGCTGCGGCGGCGGAGGAACGACATGTCGCCATGGTACGTGGCCGAACCCGTTCCATGACGTGAGGGCGGCCGTTGGAGACGTGCGCCCCGGTACTTCGACCAGCGGGAGTTGGCCGCTGCGTGTCCCTCTACTCCTCCGCCGGCGCGGGTGGTACCACCGCCACGGGGGCGGCGGCGTGGAGCAGGACCGCCTGGGCCACCGAGCCCATCATGCGGGCGGGCGCCAGGAGGCGGCGCCGGTGGCGGCCCACGACGACGAGCGACGCGTCCCTGGAGGCGGCGACGAGGTGACCCGCCGCGTCACCCGGGACCACGTAGGTCTCGGCGCGGACGTCCGGGTGGCGTTCGCGATGCGCGGCGAGGAGGCCCTCGGCGAGGGTGCGGGTCTCGGCCTCGACGGCGTCCTGGTCGGCCAGCGGCGACATGACCTCCGCGGCGACCGCGGACCACAGGTGCAGCGGCCAGGCGTAGGCGGCGACGGCCTGGACCCGGGCTCCGCGCCGGGCGGCCTCGGCGAAGGCGAAGCCCAGTGTGGCGTCGTCCGGACTGTCGACCTGGAGGCCGACGACGACCCGGGGACCCGGCTCGATCGGCAGCGCCGCGTCCTCCACCTCCCGGCCCGGCTTCGGCACCACGACGACCGGGCACCCGGCGTCCCGCGCGGTGATCATGCCGCTGGAGCCGAGCAGCAGGCTGGCGAAGCCCCCGCGGCCGCGGCTGCCCAGAACCAGCAACCGGGCGGTCGAGCCCAGTTCTGGCAGCACCGTGCCGGCCGCTCCGGCAAGGGCGGAGTACTCCAGGGTGGGCCTCTCGACGCGCCCCGCCAGATAGCGGCGTGCCTCGTCGAGCACCGGGTCGTGCTCGGACTCCGGCTGCCCGGGCGGCACGATCTCGGGACCGGCCCAGGTGGCGTACTGCTGTACGTGGACCACCCGAAGTGGCGCCCCGCGCAGCAGGGCGGTCTCGAAGGCCCAGTCCAGTGCGACCAGGCTGTCGTCCGAACCGTCGACCGCCGCGATGACCGGCTGGGTGCTCATGGGTTCCTCGCCTCCGGAGTACGACCTTCCCGATACCGGGGCCAGCCTGGCTCAGGCTTCGGCCCCGAGGGGGCTCTCAAGGTCGCGTGTCCGGAAAAACGGCAGGAACACCCCCGGATCGGCCCGAAGGCGGCCGGCGTGCGGGGCCACCGCCCGCCGGCTCATCCCGCCACGGTCCGCTCGCGGCTCCGCCGTGTCAGGTCAGGTCGAACTCGCCCTCGCGCGCGCCCGACACGAACGCGCCCCACTCGGCGGGCGTGAAGATCAGGGAAGGGCTCTCCGGGCGGCCGCTGTTGCGCATCGCGATGAACCCCTCGACAAAGGCGATCTGGACATCCCCCAGGCCACGGCTGCTCGAGTGCCAGTCGGCGGTGCTGAGGTCCAGTTCCGGCTTGTCCCAGCCCGTGAACGGCTGCTGCTGGATGGTGGTGCTCTCGGCCACGTCCGTGCTCCTCCCGATTCGCGTCGTCCGCGGGTCAGCCTAGCGATCGGTCCCGGGTGCCAACAGGCCACGTGAGGGGGACCTTTGCGGAGGCCTCTCCGCGGACGTCCGGGAGCTCGCTCAGGCGTCCGGGGGCTCGGCGCCCACGAGCCACATCGCGAAGAACTGCGACCCTCCGCCGTAGGCGTGCCCGAGCGCCTTGCGTGCCCCTTCCACCTGGTGTTCCCCGGCCTGGCCGCGCACCTGGAGGGCGGCTTCGGCGAAGCGGATCATCCCGGAGGCCCCGATGGGGTTGGTCGACAGGACGCCGCCCGACATGTTGACCGGCAGGTCGCCGTCCAGCTCGGTCACCCCGGCCTCGGTGAGCTTCCAGCCCTCGCCCTCGGCGGCGAAGCCGAGGTTCTCCAGCCACATGGGCTCGTACCAGGAGAACGGCACGTACATCTCGACGGCGTCGATGTCCCGGCGCGGGTCGGCGATGCCCGCCTGGCGGTACACGTCGGCCGCGCAGTCCTTGCCGGCCTGCGGTGACACGGCGTCCTTGCCGGGGAAGAGGGTGGGCTCGCTGCGCATCGCGCCGCCGAGCATCCACGCGGGCGGCCGGGGCGCGCGGGCGGCTCCGGCCCGGTCGGTGAGGACCATCGCGCATGCCCCGTCGGAGGAGGGGCAGGTCTCCGAGTAGCGGATGGGGTCCCACAACATGGGGGACGCCTGGACCTTCTCCAGGGTGATGTCGTGCTCGTGCAGATGGGCGTACGGGTTCTTCAAGGCGTTGCGCCGGTCCTTGTACGCGACCAGCGAGCCGATCGTGTCGGGCGCGCCGCTGCGCCGCATGTACGCGCGCACGTGCGGGGCGAAGAACCCGCCGGCCCCGGCCAGCAGCGGCTGCTGGAAGGGCATGGGCAGGGACAGTCCCCACATGGCGTTGGACTCGGACTGTTTCTCGAAGGCGAGCGTCAGCACGGTGCCGTGGACGCGGGCGGCGACCAGGTTGGCGGCGACGAGTGCCGTCGATCCGCCGACCGAGCCCGCCGTGTGGACGCGGAGCATGGGCTTGCCGACCGCGCCGAGGGCGTCGGCGAGGTACAGCTCCGGCATCATCACGCCCTCGAAGAAGTCGGGCGCCTTGCCGATGACCACGGCGTCGATGTCCGCCCAGTCCAGCTCGGCGTCGTCGAGTGCGCTGCGGGCCGCCTCCCGGACGAGCCCGGCGATCGACACGTCCCGGCGCGCGGCGACGTGCTTGGTCTGTCCGATGCCTATGACGGCCACGGGCTCCTTGCTCATCGCGGATCCCCTTCGAGTACGGCGACCAGGTTCTGTTGCAGACAGGGGCCGGACGTGGCGTGTGCGAGCGCCCGGTCGGACTCGCCCCGGTGGATGCCGGCGGCGGCCTCGCCGATGCGGATGAGCCCGGCGGCCATGACGGGGTTGGCGGCGAGCGCGCCGCCGGACGGGTTGACGCGCACGCCGTCGTCGAGGCTCAGCGCCTTGCGCAGGACGACCTCCTGCGCGGTGAACGGGGCGTGCAACTCGGCGGTGTCGACGGGCCGTTCGAAGGCGCCGGCCTTCTCGGCGGCAAGGCGGGTGGAGGGCGAGTCGGTGAGGTCGCGCACGCCCAGGCCGTGGGCCTCGATGCGGTGGTCCAGGCCGCGGATCCAGGCGGGCCGATCGCACAGCTCACGGGCCCGCTCCCCCGCCGCGAGGATCACGGCGGCGGCTCCGTCGCCGATGGGCGGGCAGTCGCCGGTACGCAGCGGTCGTACGAGGTAGTCCCCGTGCGGCACCGAACCGCTCAGCTGGGCATGGGAGTTGGCGGTGGCGTCGGCCCGGCTGCGGGCGGCGACCGCGGCGAGGGCGGGTTCGTCGGTGTCGCCGGCGTCGATGAGGGCCTGGGCCTGGAGGGCGGCGAGGGCGACGGAGTCGGGCCAGAGCGGGGCGACGTAGTACGGGTCGAGCTGGCGGGTGAGGACGTCGCGCAGCGGGCCGGGTGAGGACTTGCCGTAGGAGTAGACGAGCGCGGTGTCGGCGTCCCCGGTCAGCAGCTTGGTCCACGCCTCGTACAGCGCCCAGGCGCCGTCCATCTCGACGTGCGACTCGGAGATCGGGGGCCAGGCGCCCACGCCGTCGAGGGCGAGGGTGAAGGAGAAGGCGCGCCCGGCGAGGTAGTCGCTGGAGCCGGAGCAGGTGAAGCCGATGTCGGCGGTCTTCAGGCCGGTCTGCGCCAGCACCTCGTGCAGGACGGGCATGAGCATCTCCACCTCGGAGAGCTCCTCGCTGGTGCGCCGGTGGTCGGTCTGCGCAAAGGCGACGACGGCGATCTCGCGGTTCACAGCAGCTCCCTGTAGGTGTCGTAGTCCGCGTCGGGCTCGCCCGTGGGCCGGTAGTGATCGGGGAAGCGGGACTCTGCCGTCCACACGGGTTCGACCCGCAGGCCCATCCGCACCTGGTCGTAGGGGATGCCG
Source organism: Streptomyces chartreusis (assembly GCF_008704715.1). Lineage (NCBI taxonomy): Bacteria > Bacillati > Actinomycetota > Actinomycetes > Kitasatosporales > Streptomycetaceae > Streptomyces > Streptomyces chartreusis. Next base: position 9,131,701 of record NZ_CP023689.1, on the reverse strand, counting down.
CCGATCCGGGCGTGCAGGGCGAGGCCGGCGCCGTCGAGGGCGATGTGGGCGTAGACGTACGGCACTTCGATGTCGAGGTTCTTCGCCTTGATGTTGACGATGCAGAACGTGGTGACCGTGCCCCGGGGACCCACTTCGACCTGTTCCGATGTGGCGAGGCCACATGTGGGGCACGCACCCCTCGGCGGCACGTACACCTTGCGGCAGGACGGGCAGCGCTCGCCGACGTTGCGGTGTTCGGCCAGGGCAGCGAGGTAGGCGGACTGGGCGCGGCCGGGTGAGTAGGTGTAGTCGAGCCTGGCGCGGGCGACGATGCCGGTGATCGGGTCCGCGAACTCGCCGCTGTGGGCGGAGGGTTCAGAGATGTCCCCGGCATCCTGGCCGCTGTCGTCGTACGGCTCGAAGCAGGCGATGTCGGTGATGGCGCCGGAGCGTTCCTCGGCCCAGCGGACGCGGACCCGCATGCCGGTGTGCACGGCGTCGGGCCCGGGGGCGTCGAGGGCGTGCAGGAGGGCGGTGTCGGCGCCGTCGAGGCGTACCAGGACCCAGGCGAAGGGGGTGTTCAGGGGCTGGTCGCGGCGTGGGGCGTGGTTCCAGGCCCACGTGGTGACGGTGCCCGTCGGGGCGACCTCGACCAGGTCGCGGATCTCCTCGGCGGTGACGGGGTCGTACTCGACGGGTGGGACGAGTGTGCGTCCGTCGCCGGTGCGCACCCCGAGCACGACGCGTTCGCGCAGGCCGGTGAGGAAGGCGCTCTGGACGGGGCCGAGGGAGCGGGTGAAGGGGAACTCGACGGTCAGCGGCGCCTTGAGGACTTCGGGCATCGGGGGCGTGCCTCCTTCGGAGGTCGGGTGCGAGAGGCGCGCCCCGAAAGGGGGCGCGAGGAACTGCGCGACCAGCCACATACGGCCCGCTGCTTCCAACCGGCCCGGGCCAGCGCAGCGCTACGCGCGCTTGTAGACGGGTGACCGCTTCTCCGCGAAGGCGCGGGCGCCTTCCTTGGCGTCGGCCGTGTCGAAGATCGGCCAGCCGCGCTTGAGTTCGGCGGCGAGGCCGTCGGTCTCGCTCATCTCGGCGGTGTCGTACACGGACGCCTTGACGGCCTCGACGGCCAGGGGACCGCAGGCGTTGATCTGTTCGGCGATCTCCAGGGCCTTGTCCAGTGCCGTACCGTCGGGGACGACATGCCCGATCAGGCCGATGTCGGCGGCCTCACGGGCGCTGTAGGGACGTCCGGTGAGCAGCATCTCCATGGCGTGGGTGCGCGGGATCTGGCGTTGCAGCCGGACCGTGGAGCCGCCGATCGGGAACAGGCCGCGCTTCACTTCGAAGAGCCCGAAGGTCGCCGACTCGCCCGCGACGCGGATGTCGGTGCCCTGGAGCATCTCGGTGCCGCCGGCGACGCAGTACCCCTCGACGGCGGCGATCACCGGCTTGCGGGGGCGGTGGTGGCGCAGCATCGCCTTCCAGTGCAGATCGGGGTCGGCCTTGAGCCGGTCCCGGTGGCGCTCGCCCTCCATGCCGTGGCCTGCCAGGGCCTTGAGGTCCATGCCCGCACAGAACGAGCCGCCCGCACCCGTGAACACGACCGAGCGGATCGTGTCGTCCGCGTCGGCTTCCAGCCAGCCGTCGTACAGGCCGACGAGCATCGCCAACGAGAGCGCGTTCTTGGCCTCCGGCCTGTTGAGCGTGAGCACCAGTGTGGCGCCTTCGCGTCGCACGGTGAGGTGTTCCGTCCCACTCATCGCCCATCTCCCCTCTGAAAGAACGAGAACAGGTTGCAGGAGGCGCCGGGGCACTTCAAGGGTTTTCTGACAGGTAGTCAGATTTCTTGTGCGCGGACCCTTCACAGTTGTGCCGCGCTTTGCTCTGATGACCGGCAGCCGGTGGAGAGCCAGGGCAGGAGGAACGGTGGAGTACAACCTTGCCGACCTGTTCGAGTCGGTCGTCGACGCGGTCCCGGACCGCGAGGCGCTCGTGTACATGGATCATCCGGGCACGGGTGCGGAGCGCCGCCTCACCTATGCGGAGCTGGACGCGGCGGCCAACCGGATCGCCCACCATCTGCTCGACAGCGGGATACGTCCCGGCGAGCATCTCGGGCTCCATCTCTACAACGGCGTCGAGTACCTCCAGACGGTGCTGGGCTGCCTCAAGGCGCGGATCGTCCCGGTCAACGTCAACTACCGCTATGTGGAAGAGGAGTTGGTGTACCTCTACCGGGACGCCGATCTGGTGGCCCTGGTCTTCGAGGCGGAGTTCACTGACCTGGTGGCGGCGGCGCTGCCCCGCGTGGACGGGCTGCGGCACCTGGTGCGGGTCGGGACCGTGGCGCCGGGTGCGGCCGAGGCACCGGTCGTGCCGGCCGTGGCCTTCGCGGACGCCGAGGCCGCCGCGTCGCCCGAGCGGGGGTTCCCGGCACGGTCGGGAGACGACCAGTTCATCATCTACACCGGCGGCACGACCGGCATGCCCAAGGGTGTGATGTGGCGCCAGGAGGACCTGTTCTTCTCGGGGCTGGGCGGCGGCGCGCCGACCGGTGAGCCGGTCCAGAAACCGGAGGAACTCGCCGAGCGCGTGGCGGCCGGCGGCGACGGCATCACCTTCTTCCCCACCGCCCCGCTGATGCACGGCACGTCCACGCTGACGGCCTTCATCGGCTTCAACTTCGGCCAGCGCATCGTGATCCACCGCAAGTTCGCGCCGGAGGAAGTACTGCGGACTATCGAGAAGGAGAAGGTCACCAGCGTCTCGCTGGTCGGCGACGCGATGCTGCGGCCGCTGGTCGACGCCCTGAACGGGCCCATGAAGGGCACGGACTGCTCGTCGATGTTCAGCGTGTCCTCGTCCGGGGCGATCATGTCGGACACGGTGCGCCGGCAGTTCCAGGAGCTCGTCCCGAACGTGATGCTCCTGAACAACTTCGGCTCCTCGGAGTCCGGCTTCAACGGTACGGCGACCGAGGACTCTGGCCCCGAGCGCGGCTTCCGCATCCGGGTCAACTCCCGTACGCAGGTGGTCGATCCGGCCACGTACGAGCCGGTCGCCGCGGGCGAGGTGGGCCGGGTCGCCCAGTGCGGCCATGTGCCGCTCGGCTACTACAACGACCCCCGGAAGACCGCAGAGACCTTCTTCCAGAAGGACGGCAAGCGGTGGGTGCTGCTCGGTGACATGGCCACGGTGGACGAGGACGGCATCGTCACCGTGCTCGGACGCGGCTCGCAGTGCATCAACACCGGCGGCGAGAAGGTGTACCCGGAGGAGGTCGAGCAGGCGCTCAAGTCCCACCCCGATGTGTACGACGCGCTGGTGGCCGGAGTGCCGGACGCGAAGTGGGGACACCACGTGGCGGCGGTGGTGCAGTTGCGCACGGGGGCGGTGCGGCCGACCCTGGCGGACATCCAGACGCACTGCCGTTCCCATCTCGCGGGATACAAGATCCCCCGCCAGCTGGTGATCGCGGACTCGATCCGTCGCTCCCCCAGCGGCAAGGCGGACTACCGCTGGGCGCGCGAGGTGGCGGTGTCCGGGGACGGGTGAATCCCGCCGCAGGTCCGGTTGAACCTAAGGTGACGTGCGGACGTACTGATGGTGGCAGGCTCGGTCATCGACCGGTGTTTGCCATGCCATCGCAAGACCGCACGGAAGGACCGCCGAGTGTCGCTCTTCACTCGCTCCCGTCAGCCGCACGACACCGCTGAGGGCGGCGCGGACTCGGAGGACGATACGGGCGGGACGGGGGTGGCCGGGGAGGCGTCCGAAGCAACGGAAGAGGCCGGAACGGCTTCGGGCGAAGGTGCCGAGACGGCTTCGGATGAGAGTGCCGAGACGGCTTCGAGTGAGGGTACCGAGACGGCTTCGGGTGAAGATGCCGATTCGGCTGAGGCCGCCGCCGAGCGGGATGAGGGCGCCGAGGCGGCCGAGAAGGCCGACAGCACCGAGGAAACGGCCGACCCTGCGGAGCGCTCCGACTCCCCTCCCCCGGGCTGGTTCGGCTGGCGGCGCCGCTACCCCCGTACCGCACGCGGCGTGACCATAGGCACGACCGTCCTGGCCGGCGTGCTCGTGCTCTTCGCGCTCCTCGTGCCGAACCGACTCGAACGGCTCGGCCCCGAGGCGTTCTTCCGGCTGCCCGCCGAAGGGATCCTGCTCGCGGGCCTGCTGCTGGCGGTGCCGCCGCGGTCACGGCGGCTGATGTCGGTGGCCGCGGGCGCGCTCCTGGGTCTGCTCACCGTCCTGAAGTTCGTGGACATGGGCTTCTACTCGGTGCTGGCCCGCCCCTTCGACCTGGTCCTGGACTGGATCCTGCTGGACGACGCCGCCGAATTCGTCCGGGAGTCCTTCGGCCGTACCGGGCAGGTGCTCGCGGTGGTCGGGGTGATCGTCCTGATCGTCGCGGTGCTCGTCCTGATGACGCTCGCGACGGTGCGGGTGACGAACCTGATGGTCGGCCATCGGGCCGTCGCCACGCGCACGACGCTGATCCTCGGCACCGCGTGGATCACCTGCATGACCCTGGGCATCCAGATCGCCGGGGTCCCGCTGGCCACCAAGGGCAACGCCGACTTCGTGAACAACCGGATCGAGCAGGTCCAGGCGGGCCTCAAGGACGGGCGGGTCTTCGAGAAGCAGGCCGCCGTCGACGCGTTCGCGAAGACGCCGCCGGACCAGCTGCTGACGGGGCTGCGCGGCAAGGACGTGCTGTTCACGTTCATCGAGAGCTACGGCCGCGTCGCGATCGACGATCCGGCGATGGCGCCGCAGATCGACTCGGTGCTGAAGGAGGGGACGAACTCCCTCAAGGCGGCCGGGTTCCAGTCGCGCAGCGCGTGGCTGAAGTCGCCCGTGACGGGAGCGGGCAGCTGGCTCGCGCACTCCACGTTCCTGTCCGGCCTCTGGATCAAGAACCAGCAGCGGTACCGCAGCCTGACCACCAGCGACCGGGCGACGCTGGGCAGCTACTTCAGGAAGACCGGCGCATGGCGGACGGTCGGCATCGTGCCGGGCGTGCGGCGGGCCTGGCCGGAGGGCAAGTTCTTCGCGCTCGACCACATCTACGACTCCGAGCACCTGGGCTACAACGGCCCGTACTTCAGCTGGACCCCCGTGCCCGACCAGTTCAGCCTGGAGGCGTTCCAGCGTCTGGAGCACGGCAAGAAGAACCGCGACCCGATCATGGCGGAGATCATCCTGGCCTCCAGCCACAACCCCTGGTCCCCCATCGCCCGCATGACCGACTGGGACCGACTCGGCGACGGCTCGGTCTTCAACCAGATCAAGAAGGAGGGCACCGACCCCAAGGAGGTCTGGAAGGACCCCGAGCGCGTCCGCACCGAGTACCGTCACGCCATCGAGTACTCGCTGCACAGCCTCACCGAGTGGGTCGAGCGGTACGGCACCGACGACACGGTCCTCGTCTTCCTCGGCGACCACCAGCCCGTCCCCACCGTCACCGCCGGCAGCACCAGCAAGGACGTTCCCGTCACGATCGTCGCCCGCGACCCGAAGGTCCTCGACAAGATCGCCGACTGGAACTGGACGGACGGCCTGAAGCCCGCCGAGAACGCCCCCACCTGGGGCATGGACCGCTTCCGGGACCGCTTCATGACCGCGTACGGGCCCCGAGGGGACTGAGCGGCGGCCGGCTGGGCCGTTCGAGGAACCCCGGGAGGAGCTCGAACGGCCTAGCACCGCGCGCTCGTGGGCCGGTGGCGTACCTACGGTCGCCTTGACGGTTGTCGATCGGCAGTCGTCGAGACCGCAGGACCGAGAGGCAACGCACGTGAAGCGACGCGCCCACGCGATATGCACGACCGCGATCACCGTTCTCGCCGTCACCGGCCCGGCGTCCCACCTGGCTCATGCCCGGGGCGACCTGAACTGCCGCGACTTCGTCTTCCAGGAGGACGCGCAGGCGGAGTTCAACCGCGACCCTCGCGACCCCAATCATCTGGACGAGGACCAGGGCGCGCACGACGGCATCGCCTGCGAGGTCCTGCCGCGCCGCAGCAGGATCGATTCACCGCTTCCCACGATCACGCCGCTTCCCACCTTCACACCGCCCCCGACGAGCTCGCCGCGCCCCACGCAGGGTGTCCGGGGCGGACTGGGCGGTGCCACCGGGCCCGCGGACTTCGAGCTGGTGCTCGGCGCCGGCCTCGCCGTCGGCGCGCTGGCGCTGGCCGCCGGATACGTGGTGGTCAGGCGTCGACGCCATCGCTGATCATCGCTCGGGGTGACAGGCCGGTCGCCGGTCTGTGCGACTGCGACTGCCGCGCCTGAGCCGCCCCTTGGACCACTCCCCGAGCCGGCCACCCCTTGGGCCGTCCCCCGAGCCGGCCACCCCGTGAGCCACCTCCGTGAGCCACCCCCCTGGGCCATCCCCGAACTGCCCCTGAGTTTTCCCGGGCCTCCCCCTGACCTCTCCCGGACCTCCCCCTGATTCAGCCCTGATATGTGTCAGGAATCTTTGACAGGTCCTCGGAGCGACTGTCAGCGTTTTCTGACAGGTACGACGGAAAGGGGCCGCGATGCCCGAGGTCCCGCCTCCGGCACCGACGGGCGACGAGTTGCTGAAAGTGCTCTCCGCGCTCGGCAATCCGCACCGCATGCGGATCGTCGCGGCGCTCATGGAGAGCCGTAACTACGTCAGCGCGCTGGCTCGTGAGATCGGCATGGGCCGCCCGCTGCTGCACATGCATCTTCAGCGCCTGGAGGCCGCCGGACTCGTCGTCGGCACGCTCGAGCTCTCGGAGGACGGCAAGGCGATGAAGTACTTCGACGTCACCCCCTTCTTCTTCGAGTTGACGCCCCACGTCATAGCCCGGGCGGCCGCGACGATCACCGCGACCGACGCTGACCGGACCGCGAAAGAGGAAGCGAAGTGAACGAGGAAGTGGTGACGCTGGCCGCCGGAGCCGACGAACTGGGCGTCCTGGTCGGCGCCGTGGGCGCGGCCGGATTTTTCAGCCTGCTCATCGTGATCGTCTGGCAGGGCGCCGCCACCTGGCGGGCCCGGATGCTGGCCGCCCGCGAGGAGCAGTACAAGGAACTGGCGACGAAGTACGCGCTGCTCCTTGAGGACACGGTGGTGTTGCAGCGCCGCACCGCCGAAGAACAGCGGCAGACCCTGGACGAGCTCACCCGGACCCGGCTCTCGGTCGGCTCCATGGAGAAGATGATGCGCGAGGTCGAGTAGCGGACGACCACACGGCCGGGAGTACAGCGCCTCCCGGCCGTGACGGGGAAACCGGGCGGACTCGCCCGGCTCCCTTGGTTCCCTGCCGACGTGATCGACGTGGGCGGATTCGCTCAGGACCGGCCGAGCACGTCCCTGCCGTCGACCGCGTCGTACGCCGGGTCCGCGGCCGCGTCCGTCGCCGACTCGGCCGGGGATTCGCCGCCCTCGGGGGCGGCCGGAACCGCCGCCGCTGCCCGGCCTGCGCGCCACCGTGTGACGCGGGTCGCCAGCGGTTCGGTGTAGCGGGCGGTGAGCGGGCCCACGATCACCAGGATCAGGACGTAGGCGGTGGCCAGCGGGCCGAGCGAAGGCTCGATGCCGGCGGTGACGGCAAGTCCCGCGATGACGATGGAGAACTCACCGCGCGCCACCAGGGTTCCACCCGCCCGCCAGCGGCCCTTGACCGAGACTCCGGCGCGCTTGGCCGCCCAGTATCCGGTGGCGATCTTCGTGCACGCGGTGACGACGGCCAGCGCGAGCGCGGGCAGCAGCACCGGCGGAATGCTCGCCGGGTCCGTGTGCAGGCCGAAGAAGACGAAGAACACCGCGGCGAACAGATCCCGCAGGGGTGCCAGCAGGTTGTGCGCGCCTTCCGCCACCTCCCCGGACAGCGCGATGCCGACGAGGAACGCGCCGACGGCCGCCGACACCTGGAGCTGCTGGGCGAGTCCGGCCACGACCAGAGTGAGGCCGAGCACGACCAAGAGCAGCTTCTCGGGGTCGTCGCTGGAGACGAAGCGCGAGATGTGCCGGCCGTAGCGCACCGCCAGCAGCAGCACGAGCCCGGCGACGCCGAGCGCGATGGCGAGGGTGGCGCTGCCCGCCGCGAGACCGGCGCCCGCCAGGAGGGCGGTCACGATCGGCAGATAGACCGCCATGGAGAGATCCTCGAGGACCAGGATGCTCAGGATGACCGGTGTCTCTCGATTGCCGAGCCGCCCGAGGTCGCCGAGGACCTTCGCGATGACACCGGAGGACGAGATCCAGGTGACGCCGGCCAGTACGACCGCGGCCACCGGGCCCCAGCCGAGCAGCAGTGCCATGACCGCGCCCGGCACCGCGTTGAGCGCCGCGTCGACGAGTCCGGCCGGGTACTGCGTCTTGAGATTGGAGACGAGGTCGCTGGCCGTGTACTCGAGGCCGAGCATCAGCAACAGCAGGATCACGCCGATCTCGGCACCGATGGCGACGAACTCCTCGCTGGCGCCCAGCGGAAGCAGCCCGCCCTCGCCGAAGGCGAGTCCGGCCAGGAGGTAGAGGGGTATCGGTGAGAACTGGAACCGTCCGGCGAACCGGCCGAGCAGGCCCAGGCCGAGGATGATCGCGCCGAACTCTATGAGGAAAACCGCGGAGGAGTGCATCGCGGCTCACTCCCGCCCGAGTATCTCGGCGGCCGCATCCACACCCTCACGGGTCCCGATCACAATCAGCGTGTCACCACCCGCCAGCCTGAAGTCCGGCGTCGGCGAGGGGATGGCCTCGGCGCGGCGCAGCACGGCGACGATGGACACGCCCGTCTCGGTGCGCATCCGGGTGTCGCCGAGCAGGCGGCCGTTCCAGTGCGAGGTGGCGGACAGCTCGACTCGCTCGGCGACGAGGCCCAGCTCGGTGGTGGACAGCAGGTTGGGGCTGTGGTGCGCGGGCATCAACGCGTCGATCAGCGTGGTCGCTTCGGCGGAGCTGAGCCGCACCGACAACGCGCACGCGTCCGGATCATCCTTTCTGTACGCGCTCAGCGTCCGCGATCCGTCCCGGTGGGCGACCACGGACAAGCGGCGCTGTTCACGTGTGGTGAGGTCGTAGCGGACTCCGATGCCGGGCAATGGCGTACTGCTCAGGCGCGGAGCACCCATAGCGGTCCCCCCTCAGTCAGGTGTCTCTTCCAGCAGTCTTTGACGAAACTTTAACGACCATGGGGCACCAAAGCCGAACTCAGCCCGTCCTTCGCCCGCTCCCGCCGAGGAACGCGGCGACCCGCCGCACGAACCAGTCCGCGTCATCGAGCCACGGATAGTGCCCGGCACCCGGCTGCACGGCGAACTCGCCGTTCGGGAAGACCTCGGCGGCACGACGGGCGAGCGCGGGGCATGGCCCTCCGTCGAGTTCACCGGCGAGCACGAGCACCGGGGCGGCGAACCGGGCGAGTTCGGAGCGGGTCGCGGCTGGGTCGTAGGCGCCGTCGGAGCCGTAGATACCGGCAGCCTCGTCGTTGAACTCGTACTCGGCGCGTGCGTCGTGTTCCTGCGCCGCTTCGTCCCATCGCCCGTAGAAGAAGGGTGCGATCACGGGGTCGAAGTCGACCGACCCGGCGAGCCATTCCTCAAATGCCGGTAATGCATACATAAACCACGATTCATCCCCCCTAAGCCTGGCAGCGGCCAGCCGCTCCTCCGCCGCGACCGGCATCCCCAGCGCCCACGGAATCGCGGTGACGAGCGTGAGCTTCGCCACTCGCTCCGGATACCGGGCGGCGTACAGCATGGCCAGACTTCCGCCCGCCGAGTGCCCGAGCACATCCATGTGGGCCAGCCCCATGTGGTGGCGCAACATCTCCACGTCGTCCACCAGGCGGTCGCAGCGATACGTGGCCGGATCCGCCGGCACCGCCGAGTCCCCGGTGCCACGCAGGTCGAGCAGCACGAGCTGCCGGTGTGCGGAGAGTCCACCCAGGTCGCCCAGGTAGGCGGAGGCCCGCATGGGCCCGCCGGGCAGGACGACGAGCGGTTCGCCCTCGCCTCGCAGGTGGTAGGCGATCTCGGTCCCGTCGGCGACATGGAAGGTCGGCATACCGTCGATCTTGGTCGGCGGCGGCCGGGCGATGCAATGGGGTTCCACAAGCCGCACGTTCCACACCCCGCAGGCCCGGGTGCAGAAAGTGCGCCCCGCCCCCTTGCCTGATCATTCATCGCCTGAATTACTGATCCTGAGCACGCAGACCGAATGATCGGTCGTCCGGATTGATGCGGTTGGCGAGGGAGAGCTCCTCATGGCGGACGCGACGGAACTGCTGGACTCGGGCGAACGGCTCGACCCGGAGGCGCTGCGCGCGTTGCAGCTGGAGCGGTTGCGGAAGTCGCTGCGGCACGCCTACGACAACGTGCCCTTCTACCGGGAGTCCTTCGACAAGGCCGGCGTACGGCCCGAGGACTGCCGCTCGCTCGCAGACCTGGCCCGCTTCCCCTTCACGGTCAAGGCCGACCTGCGCGAGAACTACCCGTACGGGATGTTCGCCGTGCCCCAGGACCGTATCCGCCGCCTCCATGCCTCCAGCGGCACCACCGGCCGCCCCACGGTCGTCGGCTACACCGATGGCGACCTTTCCCTGTGGTCCGACATGGTGGCCCGCTCCATCAGGGCCGCGGGCGGACGTCCCGGGGACAAGGTGCATGTGGCGTACGGCTATGGCCTCTTCACCGGTGGTCTCGGCGCACACTACGGTGCCGAACGTCTTGGCTGTACGGTCATCCCCGCGTCCGGCGGCATGACGGCACGCCAGGTCCAGCTGATCCAGGACCTGCGACCCGAGATCATCATGGTGACGCCGTCGTACATGCTCACCCTGCTCGACGAGTTCGAGCGCCAGGGCGTCGATCCGCGCGGCACGTCGCTTCGCGTGGGCATCTTCGGTGCCGAGCCCTGGACCGAGCAGATGCGCCGCGAGATCGAGGAGCGGTTCGCGATCGACGCCGTCGACATATACGGGCTGTCCGAGGTGATCGGTCCCGGTGTGGCGCAGGAGTGTGTGGAGACCAAGGACGGGCTCCATGTGTGGGAGGACCACTTCTTCCCGGAGATCGTGGATCCGATCACCGGTGAGGTGCTGCCGGACGGTGAGGAGGGCGAGCTGGTGTTCACCTCGCTCACCAAGGAGGCCATGCCGATCATCCGGTACCGCACTCGGGACCTGACGCGGCTGCTGCCTGGGACCGCGCGGGTGTTCCGGCGGATGGAGAAGATCACCGGGCGCAGTGACGACATGGTCATCCTGCGCGGCGTGAATCTCTTCCCCACCCAGGTCGAGGAGATCGTGCTCCGCACGCCGGGCGTGGCGCCCCACTTCCAGCTGCGGCTCACCCGGGAGGGCCGTCTCGACGCCCTCACCGTGCGGGCGGAGGCCCGCCCCGACGCGTCCCCGGAGACCCGGGACGCCGCCGCGCGGTCCATCGCAGCGGCCGTGAAGGACGGCATCGGGGTGTCGGTCACCGTGGAGATCGTCGAACCCGAGTCGCTGGAGCGGTCGGTGGGCAAGATCCGGCGGATCGTGGATCTCCGGCCCCGCTAGCCGTTTGCCCGCCGACTCGCGCACTTGTCCACTCGCCTATTCGCCGGCGAACCGGTCCCGCAGCTCCCGCTTGAGGATCTTCCCGCTCGCGTTGCGCGGCAACTCGTCCACGAACACCACCCGCTTCGGCGCCTTGAAGTGGGCGAGCTTCTCGCGCGCGTGGTCGATGAGTGCGGCCTCGCTCACCTCCCCGCGCGGCACGACGACCGCCGTGACGGCCTCGATCCACCGCTCGTCGGGCAGGCCGATCACGGCGACCTCGGCGACGCCCTCGTGGGTGTACAGGGCGTCCTCGACCTGTCGTGTGGCGACCAGTACGCCACCGGAGTTGATGACGTCCTTCACCCGGTCGACGATGGTGAAGTAGCCGTGCGCGTCCCGCACCGCGAGGTCGCCGGAGCGGAACCATCCGTCGCGGAACGCCTCGGCGGTCTCCTCCGGCTTGTCCCAGTAGCCCTCGCACAGCTGCGGGGAGCGGTAGACGATCTCTCCGGTTGTGCCGTCGGGGACGTCCTTGCCGTCCTCGTCGACCACGCGCGCGTCGACGAACAGCACGGACCGCCCGCAGGAGTCCATGCGGCCCTTGTGCTCGTCGGGGGCGAGGACGGTGGCGAGGGGGCCGATCTCGCTCTGCCCGAAGCAGTTGTAGAAGCCGAGCTTCGGGAGCCGTTCGCGCAGGCGTTCCAGGACGGGCACGGGCATGATCGACGCGCCGTAGTACGCCTTGCGCAGGCCGCCGAGGTCGCGTTCGGCGAAGTCGGGGCGGTTGGCGAGGGCGATCCACACCGTGGGCGGGGCGAACAGGCTGTCCGCGCGGCCGGCTTCGATGAGGTCGAAGAGCCGGTCGCCGTCGGGCGCGTCGAGGATGACGTTCGTCGCGCCGACCGCGAGGTACGGCAGCAGGAACACATGCATCTGCGCCGAGTGGTAGAGCGGCAGGGAGTGCACGGGGCGGTCGCCCGCGCTGAGGTCGAGGGCGGTGATGGCGCTCAGGTACTCGTGGACCAGGGCGCGGTGCGTCATCATCGCGCCCTTCGGGAGGGCGGTCGTACCGGACGTGTAGAGGAGCTGGACCAGGTCCTCGGCGCGGGGCTCGGGGCCGTCGTGGGCGGGAGCCGACTCGAGGCGCGCGAGGAGCGAGTCGTCGGCGTCGCGCAGCGGCAGCGTACGGACGTCCCCGGGCAGGCGGCCGGCGAGGCCGGGGTCGGCGAGGACCAGGGAGCTGCCGGACTGGCCGACGATGTAGGCGAGGTCGTCGCCGGTCAGGTTCTGGTTGACCGGGACGTGGACGAGGCCCGCGCGGGCGCAGGCGAGGAACGCGATCAGATAGGCGTCCGAGTTGTGGCCGTAGGCGCCCACCCGGTCGCCGGGAGCGAGTCCCTGGTCGAGCAGGACGCTCGCCGCGCGGGAGACCGCCTCGTCGAGTTCCTCGTACGTCCATGTGCGGTCGGCGTACTCCACCGCGGTCCGTGCCGGGGTCCGCCGCGCGCTGCGCCGCAGCACCCCGTCAACCGTGCTGCCCTGTCCCTGCGTCATGACTCATGATCCTCGGTCCGTCACCGGGGCGGGTCAAGCACCCCGGGGGCACATTGGACAGACCAGTGGGTACGCTCAACCGCTCCTTCCCTCAATGACGTTGGGAGGCACGATGCGCACCACCCGCGTGAGACGACTGGCCGCCGGGGCAGCAGCCCTGCTCATGGCCTCGGCGGCGCTGCCGGCCGCCGCGGCCGAACGGCACGGTCGTCAGGAACATCCCTCGCACGGCGGCATGTCCGCCGTGATCCGCTACACCGAATACGGCATTCCGCACATCGTCGGCAGGGACTACAAGTCGCTCGGCTTCGGCACCGGCTGGGCGCAGGCCGCCGACCAGGTGTGCACGCTCGCCGACGGCTTCGTGACCGTGCGCGGCGAGCGTTCGCGCTTCTTCGGAGCGGACGCGGCGGCCGACTCCGCGCTCTCGTCGGCGACCAGCAACCTCTCCAGCGACCTGTACTTCCGGGGCGTACGCCAGACGGGCACGGTGGAGAAGCTGCTCGCCGAACCGGCGCCGCGCGGGCCCAGCCGTCAGGTCAAGGACCTGATGCGGGGCTTCGCGGCCGGGTACAACACATGGCTCGAGCAGAAGCGGATCACCGACCCCACATGTAGGGGCGCCACATGGGTGCGGCCGATCACCACACAGGACGTGGCCGCACGTTTCTACGCGATCGCCGTGCTCGGCGGTCAGGGCGGCTCCGTGGACGACATCACCGCCGCCGCGCCGCCCAGCGGGTCCGCCGCCGGCAGCGGCGGGGCCGCACCGGACGCCCAGGCGCTGATCGGAGCCGTGCGCGAGCGGACCGCCGACGCGAACATGGGGTCCAACGCGGTTGCGTTCCAGGGTGACACCACGGCGAACGGCCGCGGTCTGCTCCTGGGCAACCCGCACTACCCATGGCACGGCGGGCGCCGCTTCTGGCAGGCGCAGCAGACGATCCCCGGCGAGCTGGACGTCGCTGGTGCGGCTCTGCTCGGGTCGCCGACCATCGCCATCGGTTACAACTCCCGTGTGGCGTGGAGCCACACCGTGTCGACCGGTGTTCCGTTCAGCCTGCACCAGCTGACACTCGATCCGGCCGACCCGACCGTGTACCTGGTGGACGGCAAGCGGGAGCGGATGAAGAAGCGGACCGTCACCGTCGCGGTCAAGGGCGCGGCACCGGTGACCCGCACCCAGTGGTGGACCCGGTACGGCCCCGTCGTGGCTTCCGAAGGGGGCGACCTCCCGCTGTCCTGGACGACGACCACGGCGTACGCGTTGAACGACCCCAACGCGGCCAACATGCGGTTCGGCGACACGTCGCTGGGCTTCAGCAAGGCGCGCGGCACGGCCGATGTCCTGGCGTCGCTCGCCCGGCATCAGGGCCTGCCGTGGGTGAACACGATCGCCGCGGACTCCTCGGGGCACTCCCTGTACACGCAGTCGCAGGTGCTGCCCCGGATCACCGACGACCTGGCGGCACGGTGCTCCACGGGTCTGGGCAAGGTCACCTACCCGGCGGCGGGCGTGGCGGTCCTCGACGGCTCCCGCGGCGACTGTGCGCTCGGCAGCGATCCGGACGCCGTGCAGCGCGGGACGTTCGGGCCGTCGCGCATGCCGACGCTCAAGGACGCGCCGTACGCGGAGAACTCCAACGACAGTGCGTGGCTCGCCAACGCCGACCGGCCGCTCACCGGTTACGAGCGGATCTACGGCAACATCGGCACCCAGCGTTCCCTGCGCACCCGCGGTGCGATCGAGGACGTGGCGGCGATGGCGGAGCGGGGCGGTCTGACCGTCCGGGACCTGGAGCGCCAGGAGTTCAGGAACCGGGTTCCGGCAGCCGACCTGGCCGTTGCGGACACCGCGAGGGCGTGCGCGGCACTCCCTGGTGGCACGGCGACGGGCAGTGACGGCAAGGCGGTTGACGTCTCCGCGGCCTGTGCGGTGCTCGCGCACTGGGATCGCACCATGGACACCGGCAGCCGGGGCGCCCTGCTCTTCGACCGCTTCTGGCGGAAGCTGTCCGCGAAGGTGCCGGCCGCCCAGCGGTGGAAGGTGCCGTTCTCCGCGGCGGACCCGGTGCGTACGCCGAACACGCTCAACACCGGTGCGCCCGGCTTCGCCACGGCCCTCGCGGACGCGGTCGCCGAGCTCCGCGCGGCGGGCATCGCGCTCGACTCCCGTCTCGGCGAGCACCAGGTCGTCGTACGGAACGGTCAGCGCATCCCGGTGCCCGGCGGCACGGAGGGGATGGGCGTGTGGAACAAGATCGAGCCGGTGTGGGACCAGGCACAGGGCGGCTACACGGAGGTGACGACCGGCTCCAGCCACATCCAGGCGGTGGGCTGGGACGGCAGCCGCTGCCCGGTGGCCCGCACGCTGCTGACGTACTCGCAGTCCTCGAACCCGAACTCGCCCCACTTCAGCGACCAGACGCGGTTGTTCTCCGGTGAGAAGTGGGTGACCGCACGGTTCTGCGAGAAGGACATCCTGGCGTCACCCGAGTTGAGGGTGGTGTCGGTGCGCGAAGGCAGGTAACAGGGATGCGGTCCCGCCCCTTCCCACGGGCGGGACCGCATTTCGGCTCCACAAGAGTGACCCAGGCGAATTGTTTCTTTGCTTCGCTGTGCTTCTGTGCGCCCCCCTGCAGAAAGGATTCGCGAAAGCGATGGCCGATTGAACTGGGCAGGACATGTCTCAGGCGCCAACACGGTGGAACGTTCACCGACTTTCACGTGGCAATTGAGACAGGGGGCTTGCAATGAGTCACGTCGTGCCTGAAGCAGGACACGCCTGGAGGGTGGGGGTTGCGCCAGGCATATTCCCCACCGCATCCCACGGTATCGCTTTGTTTCGGCGGCCGCTGGATTTTCTGAATTCCTTACCCGCGCACGGGGATCTGGTCGAGGTGCGCCTTGGTCCCGTGCGCGCCTGGGTGGTCTGCCACCCGGAGCTGGTCCACCAGGTCCTCATGGACGCGCGCACTTTCGACAAGGGCGGCCCGCTCTACGACAGGCTGCGGACGCTCTTGGGCGACGGCGTCGGCACTTGCCGTCATCAGGCCCATCGGCGGCAGCGCAGGCTGCTGCAACCCGGCTTCCGCAAGACCCGTGTCGCCGACCAGACGGGGCTGATGGGCGAGGAAGCGGAGTCGATGTGCCGCGAGTGGCGGGCGGGGCAGGAGGTCGACGTCAGCGCGACCCTGCTGACGCTGTCGGCACGGGTGATCAACCGCCTCCTGTTCTCCGACTCGCTGGACGCCGCGACGGCCGCCGAGATGCACAGGTGCCTCGTCACCATCGTGCGCGGCCTGTTCCTGCGGACGGTGGTGCCGGTCGATGCCCTGTTCCGGGTCCCCACGCCCGCGAACCGGCGTTTCCGGCACGCTTCCAGCCGTCTGAGCGCCATCGTCGACGCGGCCGTCGCCGAGCGCCGACGGGGTGGGCCCGGAACCGACCGGGACGACCTGCTGGGAGTGCTGCTGACGGCCGCGCGCAGCAAGGACGAGGCGAAGGCGATCACCGAACGGGAAGTCCGCAGCCAGGTGTTCACGCTGATGTTCGCCGGAGCCGAGAGCACCGCCCTGTGCCTCACCTCCGCCTTCGACCTCCTGGCCCGCCATCCAGAGGACGAACGCCGCCTGCATTCCGAGGTCGACGCCGTGCTCGCCGACGGGCGGCCGCCCGGTCCCGACGAGCTGCCGCGGCTCGTCCACACCCAGCGCGTTCTCACCGAGACCCTTCGCCACCGTCCGCCGGGCTGGCTCTTCACCCGGGTCACCACCAAGGAGACGGTGCTCGCCGGACACCGTCTCCCGCGGGGCGCAACCGTCCTGTACAGCCCGTATCTCCTGCACCACGACCCCGCCTCGTTCCCCGAGCCCGACCGCTTCCTCCCCGACCGCTGGCTGCCGGATCAGGCTCCCGCCGTCCCGCCCGGTGCGATGATTCCATTCGCTGCGGGCACCCGGAAATGCATCGGCGAGACATTCGCACTGACTGAGGCCATGGTGGCCATCGCGTACATCGCCCGCCACTGGCGTCTGCGCCATCTTCCCGGACACGTCGAACGGCTCCGCCCCGCGGCGTCATTGGGGCCGAGGGATTTGGTGATGGTCTGCGAACCGCGGTCACAACGGCCGGCGGGTCCACCGCCCGAGGCAGCTCTCGTATCGAGGGCAATGCCGAACACCGAAGTCCACGAACCCCGAGCGGCAGGAGGCGACGATGTCCATGACGCATGAGGAAATCACGCTCGCCGCTCCGGCCAGAATTACCGCGGCCAATCTGCGGGAGCTGATCGACGCGAACCTCTACATGCCCTTCCCGTTCCAGAGCAATCCCCACGCGTCCCGAGCGGCAACCGGCGTCGAGAAATGGCTCAGCAAATGGGGCCTCACCGATGAACCGGAAGTTGCGGCCATGATCTCCCGTACGCGCCCCGCCGAACTCGCCGCCTACAACAGCCCGACCATGGATTCCGGACTGCTCCAGATCATGGCCAACCAGATCGCCTACCAGTTCGTCTTCGACGACCGGGCCGAGGACGTCGGCCGGCACGAGCCCGGCCGACTGCTGCCCATGCTGTGCGAGAGCGTCGGGATACTGCGTGACGGCCAACCGCCGGACACCCTGCTCGGGGCCGCGCTGGCCGACCTCCATCGACAGGTCCAGGAGCGGTGCACACCCGCTCAGGCCGAACGATGGGCCTGGACCAGCCGGGAGTACGTGCACGGTCTGCTCTACGAAGCGGTCAGCCAGACCGACTCCGTCCCCTTGGAGAGCGGCCTTTGCCGGTCCATACGTTCCCTCATCGCCGGTGTCGAGCCGTTCCACCCTCTGTGCGAGGCCCAGCAGCCGTTCGAGCTGGCACCGGAGGAGATCCGTCATCCGGCCATGCGTCGCCTGGCACGACTGTCGGCCGACGCGGCCGTATGGATCGCTGATCTCTTCTCCGCGGTGAAGGAACAGCGGACGGGCGGCATGGTCAATCTGGCCCTTGCCTATCAACGCGCACACCGGTGTTCTCTGCCGACGGCCATCACGCTGGCCATCCGGCGGATCAACAGCACCATCAGCGAGTTCGAGGAACTCTACGGCGAGATCAGGCCGGAGTTGAGCCCGGCCGGGGTCGGCTATGTGGAGGGCATGGCCGGCTGGATCCGCGGATGCTACTTCTGGTCCCGTACCGTGCCGAGGTACGCGGACACGACGGCGGCATCCGCGGTGCCCTGAGCCTCTGCCCGAGCGAAAACGGGTCAGTTTATCCCATGAGAGCCTGAACGCATCAACTCCGAGGAGAATTCACCCTTTCCTGCCGACCTCCTGTTTCAACCCGGTCAAGGGGCGTCCGTGAGGGCGTACTCTCGCCCCCGTCCGGTGGGGAGCAACGACAGGAAGCGGTCGAACATGGCCCATGGGCTGCGGCAACCTCTGACCAAGCACCGGCCACTACTCGAACGCGACCAGGAACTCCGGGCACTCGATGCCGCGTTGTCGGGCCTGCACGACACCGTCGACGGCGTGGCCCGGGTGCCGCGGGGCGGGTTGCTCGCCTTCACCGGTGAGGCCGGGCTGGGCAAGACGACGCTTCTCTCGGTGGCGCGGGCCCGTGCCACCGAGCTCGGATTCACGGTCGCGTCGGGCAGGGGCGGCGAGAAGGAGCAGGGTCTGGCGTTCCGTGTCGTACGCCAGGTCATGCAGCCCGCCCTGGCCGGCATGAGCGAACCGGAGCGCCGGGATTTCCTGGGCAGTTGGTACGACATCGTCAGCGCCGCGCTCGGTCTCAAGGCGACGGACGCCGCCCGGATGCCGGACCCGACCGGGGTGCGTGACGGCCTCGACTGGGTCATGACGCGCCTGACGCTGCGGAACGCACCGCTCGTCCTGCTCCTGGACGACCTGCACTGGGCCGATGCCGAATCCCTCGACTGGCTGGCCTCCTTCGCGCCCCGGGTCGCCGACCTCCCGCTCCTGATGGTCGTCGCCTATCGCCCCGACGACCTCCCGCCCGACGCGACCTCTTTCCGCACCCTCGTCGAGCGCAACGAGGAGCGCCCTCACGCCCTGTGCCCGCTCGGCAGGACCGGTGTGGCGCGAATCGTCAGGAACGAAGTGGGCGAGGAGGCCGAGGACGAGTTCTGCGACGAATGCTGGTCGGTCACCGGCGGCAGCCCGTTCGAGTCCGTCGAGTTGGCCATCAGGCTCCGCGAACGGCAGTTGAAGGGCACGCAGGACGAACTGCATGTGGTCGGAGACGTCGCCGCGGCGCTCAAGGGCCCCGGACTGATCGAGCGCCTCCACCGGCTCGGCCCGAGCACCGTCCGCTTCGCCTGGGCCGGCGCCGTACTGGGCGGGTCCTTCTCCGCCGAACTCGCCGCCGGTATCGCGGTGGTCGGCAGCGAGGAAGCCGCCGAGGCGGCCCGGAAGCTGCGCGACTCCCGCATCCTCGCGGACGGCGACGGGCCCGGGCACAGCATGGAATTCGTCCACCCGTCGATCGCCACGACGATCTATCGCGACATCCCCCCGGGCCTGCGGGTCGGCATGCACAACGCGGCTGCCGACGCCGCCCAGGCGGCCGGGTTCGGCCCCACGGCCGCCGCGCGGCATCTGCTGGAGGTGCCCTGCGACGGCCGGCCCGAAGCCGTCTCCGTCCTGCGCGCCGCCGCGCGTGAGTATCTCCGCGCCGGGGCACCCGAGGCCGCCCGGCGCGTGCTGACCCGAGCGCTGCGGGAACCACCCCCGGCCGAGGACCGCGCCGCGCTCCTGCACGAGCTCGCCGGTTCCACCTTCCTGATCGAGCCCACCGCCACCGTCTGCCACCTCCAGGAGGCACTGGCGCAGCCTGACATCGACCCCGACCTGCGGGCCTCCATCGTCTACCGGCTGACGCAGGCGCTGGCTCACACCGACCGGCTGACCGAAGCCGCGGCCGTGGCCGCCGACGAGGCGCGGCGTGCCCCGAACGCGCGTATCAAACTGCGTATGCAGGCCGACCACTTCGTATGGAGTGCGTTCCGCGCCGACGAGCCCGACTCCTCCGCCCGCTCGCGCCGACTGACACGGCTGGCCGACAAACTGCCCCGCCGCGGCCTGGAGGAGCGCTACATCCTCGGACTGCGAGCGTGGGACGCCCTGGTGCGCGGCGAACCGCGGCAGACCGCCCTCGATCATGCCGAGGAGGCACTGCACGGGGGAATGAGCTGGACCGACGAGAACCGCGGCTTCGAGGTGCCCGTCGCGGTCGCCCTTCTCTTCATGTACTGCGACCAGCCCTGGCGCGCCGAAGAACTGTTCAGCAGCGGTATGGCCGAGTGCGAGCACAAGGGCTGGCGCGGCTCCCACCTGGCGCAGGGGCAGACCCTCTCCGGCTATATCCGCTACCGTCGCGGCTGCCTCGCCGAGGCGGAGGAGCTCGTCAGGGCCGGGCTGCGCACCGCCGAGCGCGTGGAAGGCGCGGTACCCGCCCAGTGGTTCGCCATCGGCATCATGATCCAGATTCTGCTGGCCCGGGGGCGGACGGCCGACGCCCGTCGGCTCGCCGACGCCTATCACTACGGCGATGTGGTCCCGAACGCCGTCATCTTCCCCGATCCCCGCACGGTGTACGCCGAGCTGCTCCTGGCCGAGGAGCGGTACCCCGAGGCGGCACGGCTGCTGTCCGCCGTCGGGGACTGGCTGGAGTCACGGCACTGGCACAACCCGGCCTGGTGCCCGTGGCAGCTGGACCTGGCCTCCGCTCTCGCCCACAGCGCGCCCGACCGGGCGGTCCGCCACGCCCGGGACGCCGTCAAGCGGGCGCGGGACTTCGGCGCGGCCTCCGCGATCGGCCATGCGCTGCATGTCGAGGCCGAGGTGACCGGTGGTCCCGCCGCACTCGAACTGCACGCCGAGGCCGTCGAACACCTGGAGCGCTCACCCGCGTCGTACGAGTTGGCGCTCGCGCTGGTGGGGCACGGCGCCGCGCTGTCCCGCGACGGGCAGGTGCAGGAGGCTGCCCATCGGCTCTACCAGGGGCTGGAATGCGCCGTTCACTGCGGTGCCGAGGCCCTCGCCACCCGGGCCAGGCAGGAGCTCTCGGCAGCCGGGCTGCGACCACTGCCGCTGCGCTACGCACAGACGGGCACCCTCACCGCGCAGGAACGGCAGACGGCCGAACTCACTGTCCAGGGCCGCCAGGAGGCGGTCATCGCGAAGGAGTTGCGCCTCACCGAACAGGGCGTACGGCAGCTGCTGTCCAGCGTGTACCGCAAGATCGGCACCGACGCGGCGGGCCTCGCCCGGGCGCTGAAGAGGTTCCCGCACCCTCGGACGTGACCCGCGAACGCCTCGCGGCTGCGGTCACACGGCCCGCGTGCGCCCCTCCCAGTACGGGTCCCGCAGCCGCCGCTTGTACAGCTTGCCGTTGGGGTCGCGTGGCATCTCTGTGATGAAGTCGACGCTCTTGGGGCGCTTGTAGCCGGCGAGTTGGCCGGCGCAGTGGTCGAGGATCGTAGCGGCCAGGGCAGGGCCCGGCTCGTGGCCCGGGGCCGGTTCGACGACGGCCTTGACCTCCTCGCCCCAGTCGTCGTGCGGGATGCCGAAGGCGGCGGCGTCGGCGACGGCCGGGTGGGCCAGCAGGGCGGACTCGATCTCGGCGGGGTAGATGTTGACCCCGCCGGAGATGATCATGTCGATCTTGCGGTCGCGCAGGAAGAGATAGCCGTCCTCGTCGAGGTAGCCGAGGTCGCCGACGGTGAAGAAGTCGCCGATGCGGTTCTTCTTCGTCTTGGTCTCGTCCTTGTGGTAGGCGAAGCCACCGGTGTTCATCTTGAGGTAGACGGTACCGAGTTCGCCGTGCGAGAGCCGGTTGCCGTCGTCGTCGAAGATCGCGAGTTCGCTGATCGGCCAGGCCTTGCCCACCGTGCCGGGCTTCTTGAGCCAGTCCTCGGCGGTCGCGAAGGCGCCACCGCCCTCGCTTGCGGCGTAGTACTCCTCCACACAGGGGCCCCACCAGTCCAGCATCGCCCGCTTCACATGGTCGGGGCAGGGGGCGGCGCCGTGGATGGCGTGCCGCATGGAGGTGACGTCGTAGCGGGTCCGGATGCCTTCGGGCAGGGCCAGCAGGCGGTGGAACTGGGTCGGGACCATATGGGTGTGCGTGCACTTGTGTGCGTCGATGACACGCAGCATCTCCTCGGGTGTCCACTTGTCCATCAGCACCAGCCCGTGCCCTATGTGGAGGGACGCTCCCGCGAACTGGAGCACGGCGGTGTGGTAGAGCGGCGAGCAGACGAGGTGCACGTTGTCGTCGAACGGCTTGATGCCGAAGATGCCGAGGAAGCCGCCCAGGTACGCCTCCTCGGGTGGCTTGCCGGGCAGCGGGCGGCGGATGCCGCGGGGGCGGCCGGTGGTGCCGGAGGTGTAGTTCATGACCCAGCCGAGCGTGCGGTCCTCGGGAGCCGAGTCCGGCTGCCCGTCGAGGAGTTCGGCGTAGGGGCGGAAGCCCTCGACCTCGCCGACCGCGTAGCGGTGGGTGGCCGGGAGTCCGGCCTCGTCGGCGGCCGCTCGGACCGGACCGGCGAAGCGCTCGTGGGTGATGAGCACCTTGGCACCGGAGTCGGCGACGATCCAGGCGATCTCGGGGCCGACGAAGTGGTGGTTCACCGGGACCAGGTAGAAGCCGGCCTGGGAGGCGGCCAGGTACGCGGTGAAGAACTCGACCCCGTTGGGGAGGACGACCGCGAAGGCGTCGCCGCGTCGCAGGCCGGCCGCGCGCAGGCCGTGGACGAGACGGTTGGTGACGGCGTGCAGGCGCCCGGCGGTCCACCGTTCGCCGTCGGGGGCGACGAGGACCTCGCGGTCGGGGTCGGCGGTGGCCTGGGCCCAGAAGCCGACGGGCGGGGTGCTGACGGCGTTTGCCGCGGGAGTGCTGGTCACTGGCCGCTCCTTCCGGCGATGCGGTTGATGCGGTCGACGGCCTGCTCGAAACCGCGGGTGAGATCGTCGAAGACGGCCTGGACGCTGCGTTCGCTGTTCATCCGGCCCACGATCTGTCCGACGGGTGTGCCGAGCAGGGGCTCGACCTCGTACTTCTGGATGCGGGAGACGGCCTCGGCGACGAGCAGTCCCTGGAGGGGCATGGGGAGGGTGCCGGGCCCGTCCGGGTCGTCCCAGGCGTCGGTCCACTCGGTGCGCAACTGGCGTGCGGGTTTCCCGGTCAGGGCGCGGGAGCGGACGGTGTCGCCGGAGCCGGCGGCGAGCAGCTTGGCGGTCAGCGCGGTCGAGTGCAGGTCCGCTTCCGTGGTGGTCAGCCACATGGAGCCCAGCCACACACCTTGAGCGCCGAGACTGAACGCGGCAGCCACCTGTTGTCCGCTGCCGATGCCCCCGGCCGCGAGCACGGGCAGCGGGTCGACCGCTTCGACGACCTCCGGGGTGAGCACCATGGAGGCGATCTCCCCGGTGTGGCCGCCCGCCTCGTAACCCTGGGCGACGACGATGTCGATGCCCGCCTCCTGGTGCTTGCGGGCGTGCCGGGCGCTGCCCGCGAGGGCGGCGACGAGCACACCGCGGTCGTGGGCGCGCTCCACGACGTCCGCGGGCGGTGAGCCGAGGGCGTTGGCGAGCAGCTTGATCGGGTAGTCGAAGGCGACGTCGAGCTGGCCTCGGGCGACCTGCTCCATCCAGCCGGTGATCCGCCAGCCGGCGGCCTCTCCCTCGGCCAGTTCGGGCACGCCGTACTTGGCGAGGGTGTCTCTGATGAACTGCCGGTGCCCTTCCGGGATCATCGCCTCGACGTCGGCCTCGGTGACGCCCTCGACCTTCTTCGCCGGCATGACGACGTCCAGGCCGTAGGGCCGGCCGTCGACATGTGCCTCGACCCAGTCGAGGTCGCGTTTGAGGTCGTCCGGGGCTGTGTAGCGGACCGCGCCGAGCACTCCGAAGCCGCCGGCCCGGCTGATGGCCGCGGCGACGGCGGGGAACGGCGTGAAGCCGAAAATGGCGTGCTCGACTCCCAGTTTCTTGCTCAGCTCCGTCTGCATGGGCGCAGGATGCCGCAGTCCTCCGGACGACGGAAGGCCTTTTCTGATACACCGTCAGATCTCTTGCGGTGAACGCACCGTTGACACGGCCCACGCCTGACAGGAAAGTTTCACCACGCAAGGTGATCCCGGAAAGATACTTTCAGGCGGAGCGGCGGGAGGAACCTCGATGACCGACGGCGGCAACAGACTGACCCGGCGTCAACTGGGCAGGACGGCTGTGGCTCTGGGCGGCGCCCTGGCCATCGCACCCTTCCCCGCCGGACCCGCGGCGGCCACCGCCTCCTCGCGGCACCGCACCACACTGCGCCACGGCTCACCCGAGCGCGCGGGGCTCCTCCCCGGCCACCTGCGCCGGCTCGTCACCGACGCCGAGGCGTTCCTGGGCCCCTCCCCCAAGCACCCCTGGTACGCGGGGGCCGTGCTGCTCGCCGGCCGCGGCGGCACGGTGGCCCTGCACGAGCCGATCGGCATGGCGGTGCGTTATCAGGCGTACGACGAGAAGACCGACACCGGCGTCGAGTTCCCGGCCGACCAGCAGCTCCCGATGGCCGGGGACACCGTCTTCGATCTGGCCTCGGTCTCCAAGCTGTTCACCTCGATCCTCGCCGTGCAGCAGATCGAACGCGGCACTCTCGGCCTGGAGGCCACCGTCGCCTCCTACCTGCCCGACTTCGGCCGCGCGGGCAAGCAGGACATCCCGATCCGTCAGCTCCTCACCCACACCTCAGGGTTCCGCGCCTGGATCCCGCTGTACAGCGCGCCGACGTACGAGGGAAAGCTCGAACTCATCTGGAACGAGGCGCCGCTGAACCCGCCGGGCACCAAGTACCTCTACTCGGATCTGAACCTGATCTCCCTTCAACTGGTCCTGGAGAAGATCACCGGCCGGGCGCTCGACGTCCTCCTCCGCGATGAGATCACCGGCCCGCTCGGTATGCGCCGCACCCGCTACAACCCGCCCGCCGCGTGGAGACCGGGGATCGCGGCCACCGAGGACGCCCGCGCACCCTGGTCCGGTCTGGACCGTGGCCTCGTGTGGGGCGAGGTGCACGACGAGAACGCCTTCAGCCTCGGCGGGGTCGCCGGCCACGCCGGTGTGTTCTCGAACGCGTGGGATCTCGCGGTCCTCGGCCGGACGCTGCTCAACGGTGGTGCCTACGGCCGCTCCCGCATCCTGGAGCCGGAGTCGGTGGAGCTGATGTTCACCGACTTCAACACCGCCTTCCCCGGCGACGAGCACGGTCTCGGCTTCGAGCTCTACCAGCACTGGTACATGGGCGCGATGGCCACCCCGCGCACCGCGGGGCACACCGGGTTCACCGGCACCTCGCTGGTGCTCGACCCGACGACCGACTCCTTCCTCGTCGTTCTCGGCAACTCGGTGCATCCGGTGCGCAGTTGGCGCTCCGGCTCGGCTCCCCGGGTGGCGGCCGCGAACAACATGGCGCGCGCGGTCGCGGTTCGCCCGCGCCACGGCCGTACGGCATGGTTCTCGGGCATGGCGGCCGACACGACCGCGACCCTCACACTCCCCGCGCTCGACACATCGTCCGGCGATGCCGGGCTGTGCTGCGCCCTGTGGTGGGACACCGAACCCCAGGCCGACGTGCTCGCCCTTGAGGCGACGACGGACGGCGGGGCCACCTGGCAGCCGCTGCCCTTCACCACGACCCGCCACGGCGAGGAGCCGCAGCCCCGTCCGGCCGGCACCGTCACCGGCTGGTCCGGCCGTGTGTGGCACCGGCTCACGGCGGAACTCCCCGCGCACCGGCAGCTGGGGATCCGCTGGCGGTACGCCACCGACCGGCTGTACGTGGGCCGGGGCGCGTATGTCGACGACGTCCGCGTCGAGGCGGCGGACACGGTCCTGTTCGACGACGCCAGGCCGGCCGACGCGGCGCGGATCAGCGCGAGCGGCTGGGCCGCGTCGGCGGACTGACGGTTCAGCCGGGGACGTCGAGGCGTTGCGTGCCGAGGACGGACAGCAGCCGTAGCGCCTCCTCCGACGGCGTCCCGGGCGTGGCGGTGTAGATGACGACCCGCTGGTCGCGGTCGGCGAGGTCGAGGACGTCGCAGTTGACGGTGACGGGGCCGACGACGGGGTGGTCGAAGGTCTTGATGAGCGTGGGAGCGGGCGCCACGTCGTGGGCCGCCCACAGCCGGGCGAACTCCTGGCTGCCGTCGAGGAGTTCGCGGATCAGCCCTTTGAGTTCCGGGTCGTCCGGATAGCGGGCCGCGGCGGCGCGCAGCTGCTGTGCCGAGTTGCGCGCGAACTGGGTGACGTCCGAGACGCCGTAGAGCCTGCGTCCGTCCCGGTGCGGGCCGAGGAAGGCGCGCCGGACGAGGTTCCGGTCGGCGCGCGGCAGGGCGGAGAAGTCCTCCATGAGGGCTGCCGCGAGGTCGTTCCAGGCGATGATCTCGAACGTCGCCGAGATCACCGTCGCCGCGGCGTTCGGGAGCCGGTGCAGCAGGTCGACGATGCTCTGGCGGACCTCGCGCGTCGGTCCCGGCGGCGGTCCTGGCGGGGCACCGGCGAGGTGGTGGAGGTGGGTTCGCTCGGCGTCGGACAGGCGCAGGGCACGGGCGAGCTGGGCCAGCACCTCGCGGGAGGGGTGCGGGCCGCGGGCCTGTTCGAGGCGGGTGTAGTACTCCGTCGAGATGAAGGCCAGCTGCGCCACCTCCTCGCGGCGCAGACCCGGCGTACGCCTGCGCGAGCCGGCCGGCAGCCCCACGTCGGCGGGGGCGATGCGCTCGCGGCGGCTGCGCAGGAAGTCCGCCAGTTCTCTTCGGTCCACGTCTCCAGTGTGCGCGCGGCGCCGGGCGCCCAGCCAGGTACCGCCGGTGCCTGGCTGGGCCTCGCGGCCGGTCGCAGGCTCGACGGCATGAACAACGCACCTGACATCTCGACCGACACAGCTGACACGCCCGACATCTCGACCGGCCCCGACGACACACCCGTCACCTCGCCCGGCCTGCTCTCCGGCAAGGTCGCGTTCGTCACCGGCGCGAGCCGGGGCATCGGTGCCGCCGCAGCTCGGCTGTTCGCCCGGGAAGGGGCCCGGGTGCTGCTCGCGGCCCGTACCGAGGCGCAGCTCAAGGCGGTCACCGAGGAGATCCGGGCGGCCGGCGGCACCGCGGACCACGTGCTGTGCGACCTGGCCGACGCCGACAGTGTCCGGGCCGCCGTCGACCGGGCCGTGGAGCTGTACGGGCGGCTGGACGTCGCCTTCAACAACGGTGCGACGATCCAGCCGCCCGGCCCGATGGACCAGCTCTCGGACGCCGAGTTCGACCGCGTCGCCACCGTCAACCTCAGGGGGCCGTGGCTGGCGATGAAGGCGGAGATCGCCGCGATCCGCGCCACCGCCGGACGCGGGGCGATCGTCAACAACTCCAGCGTCGGCAGCCTGGCGGCCAACCCCGAGCTGCCGGTGTACGGTGCCATGAAGCGGGCCGTGAACAGCCTGACCGCCTCGGCCGCGGCCACGTACGGCCGCGAGGGCATCCGCGTGAACGCCATCGCCCCCGGACTCACGCTCACGGACATGGTCGACCAGTGGGAGACCCACTCCCCCGGGATCATCGACCGGATCACCGCGCAGAACCCGCTGGGCCGGGCCGCCGCCCCGGAGGAGATCGCCCAGGCCGCCGCGTGGCTGCTGAGCGACCGCGCCTCCTATGTCACCGGCGTGATCCTCCAGGTGGACGGCGGCACGCGCGCCTAGCTGCCGTCGAGGGGGATAGCGGCACCCGTGCCTAGTCGCGGTCCAGGCGCCTACACCTAGTGCCGCCCAGGGGAGAGCGGCGCCCACGCCCAGTCGCCGTCCAGTGGAAAGCGGCTCCCCCGCCTAGTCGCCGCTCTCCAGCACCGCCATGGCCGCGTTGTGGCCCGGCACCCCGCTCACCCCTCCCCCGCGCACCGCGCCGGCCCCGCACAGCAGCACGTTCGCGTGGCGGGTCTCCACGCCCCAGCGGCCGGTGCCCTCCTGGGCGTACGGCCAGGACAGGTCCCGGTGGAAGATGTTCCCGCCGGGCAGCCGCAGGTCGTGG
This sequence comes from Streptomyces chartreusis, assembly GCF_008704715.1. Taxonomy (NCBI): domain Bacteria; kingdom Bacillati; phylum Actinomycetota; class Actinomycetes; order Kitasatosporales; family Streptomycetaceae; genus Streptomyces; species Streptomyces chartreusis. Next base: position 9,103,572 of record NZ_CP023689.1, on the reverse strand, counting down.
TCCAGGTCCAGCGGGGTCTTCGCCTCGATGCACGGGCGGCCCTCCTCGTCCGTCGCCAGGCAGTCGGCGATCGGTTCGGCGAGGTGGGCGTCGAGTTGGGCCAGCGTCGACTTCAGCAGCTCCTCGCGTACGGCGTCGTTGTCGCGCGCGAAGAGCCGGGCCGGTGTGTGCAGGCCGAACAGGGTGAGGGTCTGGTAGCCCTGTTCGACGAGGTCGGGGCCGAGGATGGTCGGGTCCGTCAGCGAGTGGCAGTAGATCTCGGACGGCGGCGCGGCGGGGAGTTCACCGGCGGCGGCCTGGGCGTGGGCGGTGGCCAGCTGGTCGTAGCCCTCGGCGATGTGGAAGGTGCCGGCGAACGCTTCGCGCGGGTCGACGGAGCTGTCGCGCAGCCGGGGCAGCCGCTTGAGCAGCATGTTCACCTTGAGCTGGGCGCCCTCGGCGGGGGTGGGCGGCGTGTCGCCGGTGAGGGCGGCCAGTGTCTGCGGGGAGGCGTTGACCAGGACGTGGCCGGCGGCGGCGACCCCCTCGCCGTCCGCCGTGCGGTAGGTGACCTCGGCGTTGCGGCCGTCCGTGTCGATCCGTACCGCCTCGTGTCCGGTGACGATGACCGCGCCCGCCTCGCGCGCCGCCGTGGCCAGGGCGTCGGTGAGGGCGCCCATGCCGCCGACGGGGACGTCCCAGTCGCCGGTGCCGCCGCCGATCACGTGGTAGAGGAAGCAACGGTTCTGCTTCAGCGAGGTGTCGTGGGCGTCGGCGAAGGTGCCGATCAGGGCGTCCGTGAGGACCACGCCCCGCACCAGGTCGTCCGAGAACCGCTCCTCGATCGCGACGCCGACGGGCTCCTCGAAGAGCAGCCGCCAGGCCTCCTCGTCGTCCACCCGGCGGCGCAGTTCCTCGCGGCCCGGCAGGGGTTCGGTGAGCGTCGGGAACACCCGCCGGGCGACCTCGCCGGTCATGCCGTAGAAGCGCTGCCAAGCCTCGTACTCGCGCTCGCCGCCGGTGAGGCGGGCGAACGCCTCCCGGGTGCGGTCCTCACCGCCGCCCACCAGCAGTCCCGTCGGGCGCCCCGCCCGTTCCACGGGGGTGTACGAGGAGACGTCGCGCTTGCTCACCCGGAAGGTCAGGCCGAGGTCCCGCACGATCTTGTCGGGCAGCAGGCTGACCAGGTACGAGTAGCGGGAGAGCCGTGCGTCGACCCCGGCGAACGGCCGCGTGGACACGGCGGCACCGCCGGTGTGGTCCAGCCGCTCGAGGACGAGCACGGACCGCCCGGCCCGGGCCAGGTAGGCGGCGGCGACCAGGCCGTTGTGACCGCCGCCGACGATGACGACGTCGTACGTACCGTGTGCGGGGGTTCCCTCGTGTGCAGGCATGGTTCTTGGTAACACGCGATGATCTAGGTCGGCCATAGGTGGGACGACCGGGCGTCGGTCACTGCCCGCCGGTCGCCCGCTGCTGCCGCAGTACCGCGACCCTGCGGTACAGCTCGACCGCCTCCGCGCCCCGGCCGAGTTGTTCGAGGCAGTGGGCCTCGTCGTTGCGGCTGGCGAGGGTGTCGGGGTGGTCGGGGCCGAGGACGTGTTCGCGGGCGGCGGCGACCCTGCGGTACTCGGTGAGCGCGTCCGGCCAGCGGCCGAGCCAGCCGAGGCTCACGGCGACCTCGCGGCGGCTGACCAGGGTGTCCGGGTGGTCGGGGCCCAGCACCCGCTCCCGGATCGCGCACACGTCGCGGGACTCGGCGAGGGCCTCCTCCCAGTGCCCGAGACGGCCGAGGTTGACGCCGAGGCCGTGGCGGGCGCGCAGGGTCTCGGGGTGGGCGGGGCCGTGGACGCGGGTGCGGTCGTCGACGAGGTCGCGGTAGAGGCGGAACGCATCCGCGCTGAGTCCGAGCCGGCCGAGGCTGATGCCGACCTCGTAGCGGGCGGCGAGGGTGTCGGGGTGGTCGGGGCCGAGTGCCTGGGCGCGGGCCTCGGCGACCTCCCGGTAGGTCTGGAGCGCCTCCGCCCAGCGCCCCAGCTGGCCGAGCGCGTAGGCGACTTCGTAGCGGGTGACCAGGGTGTCGGGGTGGTGCCGGCCGAGGATGCGGGCGCGAGCTGCGGCGACCTCGTCGGCCATGCGGTACGAGTCCTCCAGGCGCCCGAGTCTGCTGAGGCTGAAGGCGAGGTTGTGGCGGCAGCGCAGCGTGTCGGGGTGATCGCCGCCCATGGTCCGCTCGCGGGCCGCCAGCACTGACGTATAGACCTGGTGCGCGTCGAAATGGCGGCCCAACTGGCCCAGTACGTACGCCATTTCCTGTCGCGCGGCGAGCGTCTCGGGGTGGTCCGGGCCGAGGGCGAGGCTGCGGGCGCGGGCGACGTGCTTGTACTCGCGCAGGGCGTCGGCGGCGCGGCCGGTGCGGCTGAGCGTGAACGCGACCTCGTAGCGGCTGGCGAGGGTATCGGGGTGGTCGGGGCCGAGGAGGTGCTCGCGCTCGGCGGCGACGGCCCGGTGCACCTCGCCCGCCTCGGTCCAGCGCCCCAGCCGGCCGAGGCTCAGCCCGGCGTTGTGCCGCCCGGCGAGTGCGGCGAGCGTCGCCGCGGACGGGGCGGGGCGCCCCTCGGGTACGGCGCTCTCCGCGGGCCTGCCGGTGGTGGGCCGCGGGATCCACTCGCCGGTCAGCCCGGCCCCGGCGTCCGGGGGTGTGGTGCGCAGTCCGGCGCCGGTGGCCTTGTGGCCGGTGGTCATGCCGCGGGTCCAGGACGGCAGCCGGGGCTCGCGGGTCACCGGCTCCGGGTCCCTCGGCGCGGGCTGCGGGGTCACCACGGTCGGTACGTAAGCGGGTGTCGTACGGCCCAGACCGATCCGGCGGCCCAACTCCCGCCCGTCGTGCGGACGTTCCTCGGGGCGCTTGGCCAGCAGGTCGAGGATGACCTGCTCGAAGAACTCGGGCAGCTCGGCGCGGTGGCTGCGCGGCGGGCGGGGCGGGGTGTCGCGATGGCCGACGAGGATCGCCCACGGGTCGTCGAGGTCGAACGGCGGCACCCCGGTGGCGATCTCGTACAGCACGCACCCGAGCGAGTACAGGTCGCTGCGCTGGTCCACGTCCTCGCCGCCGATCTGTTCCGGCGACATGTAGTGCGGGGTGCCCATCGCGATGCCGGTGCCGGTCAGCCGGGAGGTGAAGCCGATGTCGTGGGCGAGGCGCGCTATGCCGAAGTCGCAGATCTTCACCGTGCCGTCGGCGAGCCGCATGATGTTCGCCGGCTTCAGATCGCGGTGCACGATGCCCTGCTGGTGGGTGTAGGCAAGGGCGGCGGCGACCTGGTCGGCGATCTCGACGACGTCCGGGACGGGCAGCGGATGGTGCCTGTTGTCCTCCAGGAGCTGACTGAGGTTGCGGCCCTGCAGCAGCTCCATGACCAGGAACAGTATGCCGTCGGACTCGCCGAAGTCGTGGACGACGGTGACGCCGCGGTGCTGGAGGGCCGCGGCCACCCGGGCCTCACGGCGAAACCGCTCCCGCAGCACGCGGGAGAAGGACTGGTCGTGGTGGGGTCCGAGCGGCTTGAGGCACTTCACGGCGACATGCCGGCCCAGCGACTCGTCGCGCGCACGCCACACCTCGCCCATGCCGCCGCGCCCGATCGGATCGAGCAGCCGATACCGGCCCTGGATCAGCCTGCTGTCCCCCATCTACCGCGCTCGCCCCCCGTGCTGGTCCGCCCGCCCTCCCCCGACTCGTCCAGTATGGCGAGCTGTCGTCCGAGTTTGTACGGTGCCGGGCGCGAGCCGGGACCGAGCCGTGCCATGGCCCGCAGGATGTGTTTGGGCGGGAGTTGCCAGCGCAGACGTGCGGGAACGCAGCGCAGCAGGGTGCCCGTGGCACGCAACTGACGGGTGACGGTGGCGGGTTCCGGGGCCGGTCTGCCGTACAGCTCGTGGGCGTATGGCGGCAGGGCGGCGTACGCCAGGTTCGCCACGCGCCGCCACAGCACCTCGCGCGCCGGGACGAGCAGGGGGTGCGTGGGCGGGTGGAGCAGGAAGTCGTCCACCGCGCGTGCCTCGGGTCCGCACGCCAGCTCGGGGCGCACCTGCTCGAAGTACGCCGCCAGCTGCGCCCTGTTCGCCGGTACGGCGTCGGGGTCGAGGCCCACCAGGCGTGCACTTGCCCGGTGTTCGGCAATGTACCGGTCGGCCTCGGCGTCGGTGAGGCGGAAGCCGGAGCGGCGTCCGACCTGGAGGTATGAGTCGATCTCGGCGCAGTGCACCCACAGCAGCAGTTCGGGTTCGTCGACGCCGTAGCGCTCCTCCGTGTCCGGATCGGTGGCGCTCAGCATGCTGTGGATCTTCCGCACGCGCGCGCCGGCCTTCTCGGCGGCCTCGGTGGTGCCGTACGTGATCGTCCCGACGAAGTTCGCGGTGCGCAGCAGCCGGCCCCAGGCGTCGTGCCGGAAGTCGGAGTTCTGCATGACGCCGCGCACCGCGCGCGGGTGCAGGGCCTGCAGATACAGCGCGCGGATCCCGGCGACCCACATCATGGGGTCGGCGTGCATCTGCCAGGTGACCGAGTTCGGCGTGAACAGCCCGGGATCGCCCATGCCCGAAGGCTAACGCCGGACCCGCGGCATCCCCAGGCCGATCCACGAGATGATCTCGCGCTGGATCTCGTTGTTGCCGCCACCGAAGGTGAAGATCACGGCGGAGCGGTAGCCGCGTTCCAGTTCGCCGTGGAGTACGGCGCCCGCCGAGCCCTCCTTGAGGGCTCCCGGTGCGGCGACGATCTCCATCAGCCAGGCGTAGGCGTCGCGGCGGGCCTCGGAGCCGTAGACCTTGACGGCGGAGGCGTCCTGCGGGGTGAGCGTGCCGTCCTGGACGGCGCTGACCATCTGCCAGTTGAGGAGCTTGAGCGCGTCGAGCTTCGCATGGGTCTGGGCGAGGCGGCGGCGCACCCAGGGCAGGTCGATCACCCGGCGGCCGTCGGCGAGCTTGGTCTCCATCGCCCAGCGCTGGACGTCGTGCAGGGCGCGGATGGCCATGGTGCCGTGGGCGGCGAGGGTGACGCGCTCGTGGTTGAGCTGGTTGGTGATCAGCCGCCAGCCCTGGTTCTCGGCGCCGACGCGGCGGGAGACGGGGACGCGGATGTTCTCGTAGTAGCTGGCGGTGGTGTCGTGCGAGGCAAGGGTGTTGATGAGGGTGCAGGAGTAGCCCGGGTCGGTGGTGGGGACGAGGAGCATGGTGATGCCCTTGTGGGGCGGGGCGTCCGGGTCGGTGCGGGTCGCGAGCCAGACCCAGTCGGCCGTGTCGCCGTTGGTGGTCCAGATCTTCTGGCCGTTGACGACGTACTCGTCGCCTTCGCGTACCGCGCGCGTCTTCAGGGACGCCAGGTCGGTGCCCGCCTCGGGCTCGCTGTAGCCGATCGCAAAATCGATCTCGCCGGAGAGGATCTTCGGCAGGAAGTACGACTTCTGCTCGTCCGTGCCGTACTGCATGATCGTCGGGCCGACGGTGTTGAGCGCCATCAGGGGCAGCGGTACGCCCGCCTGGGCGGCCTCGTCGAAGAAGATGAACTGTTCGATGGTGGTCAGGCCGCGTCCGCCGTACTCCTTGGGCCAGCCCACCCCGAGCCAGCCGTCCCCGCCGAGCCGGCGGATCGTGCTGCGGTAGTGGCGCTTCTGCGCTGCCGGGTCGGTGAAGCGGGTCTGTGCGAGGTCCGGCACCAGTTCGGCGAAGTAGTCGCGCAGTTCGCTGCGCAGCCGCTGCTGCTCGGGTGTGTATTCCAGATGCACGGCGCCTCCAGGCTCCCCAAGGGCGGTCCTGACGGCGCACACCGTAGAACGTGTTCCAGAAATTGGGAACGGTCAGGCAAGGGTCCCCATGAACTCGGTACACGCCTTCGCGCACCTGCGGCACGCCTCGGCCGTCTCCTCGCCGCCGGGAAACGCGTCGAAAGCGTGCGCGCATTCGACGCACACGGAGCGGCACCACTCCAGCTGGGCGCGGATCGCGGCCTCGTCGAGGAGGTTCTGCTCGGACAGCACATGGCAGGTCGCGTCGCAGACCTCCGCGCACATGATGCCCTTGCGCCGCAGGACTTCCATCTCCCCGGTCCCGTCGGGATCCACCAGGCTCGCGCGCAGGGCGCAGGCCCGGGCGCAGTCGGTGCAGGCCTGGGCGCAGGTGAAGCGGTCCTCCAGGAACTGGACGAGTTGTTGCTGGGATGTCGTCGTCGTCACACGGGCCGGGTAGCCGGAGGGGATGGGGCCAAACCCGGCCGCGCTTCACCCGCCCTGTGCAAACCTCCGCGCGAGATCGCGGTGGTGCTCCGCCGCCCGGCCCGCCTGAGCCCCCGTGACGACGGCGCCCGGCATCGCACCCAGCTGCTCGATCTGCTCGGCGAGGCGGACGTGCTGGTCGTGGCCGTGCTCGCGGCAGGTCAGGCAGGTGACGCTCTCCGGCCGTGCGGAGGTCATCGCGTACGGCACCCGCAGCCCGCAGCCGGTGGTGACCGTCTCCGGCAGGTCACCGACCAGGCCGAACGTGCCGGCCAGCAGATTGCGCACCCGGGCGTCGTACTGGGACACACGTCGGTCGACGTGGATGTGTGGATCGGCATCGTCCATGAGCCCATCCTGCCCGGCCGCCCGCCGTCCGCCCATGTGCGGTCGTGATCGGTTGTCCGGGGTGCGGCACGCGTCGACGGTCAGTACGGTGCTGTTCGATGCTGTTCGGGTGTTCGGGCACGATGCGGGAGGCGGCATGAGCGGCGACAAGGCGGAGAAGCTGCCCCGCAAGCAGTACGAGAAGGAACTGCTTCGCCTCCAGACGGAGTTGGTACGGCTTCAGGAGTGGGTGCGCGCGACGGGCGCGCGACTGGTCGTGATCTTCGAGGGACGGGACGCGGCCGGCAAGGGCGGCACCATCAAGCGCGTCACGGAGCACCTCAACCCGCGCGTCGCCCGGATCACGGCCCTGCCCAAGCCGACGGAGCGCGAGCGCACGCAGTGGTACTTCCAGCGGTACGTCGAGCATCTGCCGGCCGCCGGGGAGATCGTGCTGTTCGACCGCAGCTGGTACAACCGGGCCGGCGTCGAGCACGTCATGGGGTTCTGCACCAGGGAGGAGTACCAGCTCTTCCTGCGCCAGTGCCCCATCTTCGAGCGGATGCTGGTGGAGGACGGGATCCTGCTGCGCAAGTACTGGTTCTCGGTGAGCGACGAGGAGCAGCAGGAGCGTTTCCGCCGCCGGCTGGACGACCCCCTGCGCCGCTGGAAGCTGTCCCCGATGGACCTCGAGTCCATCACCCGCTGGGAGGACTACTCGCGGGCGAAGGACGAGATGCTGGTGCACACCGACGTCAGCGAGGCGCCCTGGTACGTGGTCGAGAGCGACGACAAGCGCCGGGCGCGGCTGAACATGATCGCCCATCTGCTGGGCTCTGTGCCGTACCAGGACGTGCCCCCGCCGGTCCTGGAGCTGCCCGAGCGACCGGACTCGACCGGCTACCGTCGACCGCCGCGCGAGCTCCAGAACTACGTCCCCGACCACGCCGCGAATCTCTGAGCCTCACGTCTGCTCGGTCCGCACCACGGCGACCGGGCACTCGGCGTGATGGAGCACCGCCTGGCTGACCGAGCCCAGGAGCAGCCCGGCGAAACCGCCCCGCCCGCGCGCCCCGACCACCACGAGACCGGCGTCCGCGCTGGCCTCGATGAGGGAGTGCCGCACCCGTCCGCGCACCAGCCTGCGGACCACCTCGACATCGGGGTACCGGTCGCGCAGCCCGCCCAGCGCCTCGGCGAGCACCCGCTCCTCCTCGTCACGCAGCCGGTCCTCGTCGTACGTCACGAACGGCGGGTCGGCGGGAGCGCCGTAAGCGCGCTCGTTCCGCTCGCTCCAGGCGTGCAGCGCCTCCAGCCGTACGCCGTGCAGTGAGGCGTGGACGAAGGCGAACTCGACCGCGCCGCGCGCCGCGGGCGAGCCGTCGACGGCCAGGAGGACGGGTCCGGCCGGATTGGGCCTGCGGCGCACCACGAGCACCGGGCAGGCGGCGTGGGCGGCCATGTGTCCCGCGGTGGAGCCGAGCATCAGCGCACCGAACCGGCTCAGGCCCCGGCTGCCGACGACGGCCAGGGAGGCGGTGCGTGACTCGATCTCCAGCACCGTGATGGGTTCTCCGACGACGACCTCGCGGGTGATGTCGACGCCGGGCCCGGACTCGTGGGCACGCTGCTGGGCCTCGGTGAGCGTGCCGTCGATCAGCTCGCGCAGTCCGGCGGCGCTGCTGGGTTCCCAGGGCCGTCCGCCGGGCGGGATGTGCGCGCCGGGCCGTCCGAAGGCGTGCACCAGCCGCAGCCCCACGCCCCGGAGCGCGGCCTCGCGTGCCGCGACCTCCACGGCCGCCATGCTCGACGACGAGCCGTCCACCCCTACGACAACCGGGCCGATCATCGCGTTCCCCTTTCCGGGCAGTCCCGCGGACGCCGGGCGGCCTGTGCGGGCCGGGACCGGGGCGCGCCGGGATCCCGGAAGCGCCGTACGGCCGTTCCGCGTGGCGGCCGCTCCGGCCGAGCCCGCCGACCGCCACGCCGTCAGGCCGTTCCGCGGGCGGCCGCTCCGGCCATGCCCGTCGACCGCCGTCCTCCCAGCCTCCCCCCACCCGCGGCATTCCGCACCGGCCCGGGCCGGTGCGGAACGGGAGCAACGGCGGCAGCGAGCGGGACCCACGTGGCACGCGCCGGCGCTCCCGGCCCGCCCCCCTCAGTCCGGCAGCACCAGCCGCCCCTTCTCCCCCGGCTGGAGGGACACCTCCCGGTCCGGGAGGCGTACGTCGATGGGTGAAGCGTCGGAGGAGGGGACCTCGATCTCCAGCAGGCCGCGCTCCAGACGGAGCCGTACGCCCCAGTTGTGCTGGTAGCGCAGGGCGAAGCCGTAGGTGGACAGCTCGGGCATCGGCACGGGGTCGAGCCACAGGGCACCGCCCCGGGTCTCCAGGCCGGTCAGCCCGCGCTGTACGAGGTCGAGGGTGCCGGCCATGGCGCCCAGGTGGATGCCCTCGCCGGTGGTGCCGCCCTGGACGTCGGCGATGTCGCCCTGGAGGGCCTCCTGGACGAACTTCCACGCCTCGCTGCGCCGGCAGCGCGCCAGCACCCAGCCGTGGACGAGGCCGCTGAGGGTGGAGCCGTGGCTGGTGCGGTGCATGTAGTAGTCGACGGTGCGCCGCCACATGTCCTCTTCCAGCCGGTGGCCCAACCGGCGGAACAGGCCCCCCAGTTCGGTCGGCGCGAAGAGGTAGCCGAGCATCAGGACGTCGGCCTGTTTGGATGCCTTGTAGCGGTTTACGGTGTCACCCTCCGCCTCCAGGATCCGGTCCAGCCGCCGGATGTCGCCGTACCGGCCCCGGTAGCCGTGCCAGTCGAGTTCGGACAGCTCGCCATAGCCCTCGAACTGGCTGATGACGTCGTCGTGGAAGGGCACATGCAGCGTGTGCGACACGTCCTCCCAGAGTTCGAGTTCGCCGGCGGTCAGGCCGGTACGTTCGGCGAGTTCGCGCCGGCGGGGCTCGGGAAGGGTGTCCAGCAGTTCCAGGGTGCGGGCGAGCACCCAGGTCGCCGTGACGTTGGTGTAGGCGTTGTCGTCCAGGCCGGGCCCGTCGGCGTCCGGGTACGCCTCGTGGTACTCGTCGGGGCCGACGACGCCCTTGATGCGGTAGCGCCCCATGGCATCGTCGTGGACGGCCTTGTCGCCCCAGAAGCGGGCGATCTGCAACAGCATTTCGGCACCTTTGGTGTGCCGGAACTCCAGGTCGCCGCTGGCCTCGCAGTACTGCCACACGTTGTATGCGATGGCCGATCCCACATGGTGCTGGAGGTGGGAGTGGTCGGCCAGCCAGCGTCCCGAGCGTGGGTTGAGGTGCAGCTGCTGGGTCTCCTCGCGCCCGTCGCTGCCGCTCTGCCAGGGGTACATCGCGCCCCGGTGGCCGGCCGCCGCGGCGGTGGTGCGGGCCTGTTCGAGGCGGCGGTGGCGGTAGCGGAGCAGCGCGCGGGAGACCTCCGGGAAGTGCAGGTTGAGGTAGGGCAGCACGAACAGCTCGTCCCAGAAGACATGGCCGCGGTAGGCCTCGCCGTGCAGTCCTCGGGCGGGCACGCCTACGTCGAGGTCGGCGGTGTGCGGGGAGAGGGTCTGCAGGACGTGGAAGAGGTGCAGGCGCAGGATGCGGCCCGACTCACCGGGTACGTCGAGTTCGGCGCGGCGCCAGAGCTGGTCCCAGGCCGCGCGATGCCACGCGGCGAGCGCGTCGAAGTCCGGGGACCGGCCCACCCGGTCGACGGCGGCGTGCAGCGGGTCGCTGATCGCCGGGTCGCGGGACGTGTGCAGGGCGACGGTCTTGTCGACGGTGACGGTACGGCCGGGTTCCAGGTCGATCGTCAACTGCTGGATGACATGCGGGAGTTCATGGCGCACCACGACCGGCACGTCGGCGGTGAGGCGGGCCGCGAGGCCGATCCGGACGTCCGAGGTGCGGGTGCGGCAGCGCAGCCAGACCGTGTCCGGGGCGGAGACGCCGGTGTGGATGTGGGTCAGATGGCGGCCGTCGAGGTCCCGGTAGCGTGCCACGCCGGAGTTGGTGACCCCGCCGTCCAGGGCGGCCTCCACCTCCAGCCGGCCGGAGAACCCGTCGACCGTGAACTCGGTACGGAGGGCCGCCACATGTGGGTCGGCCATATGCACCATGCGAAGCTGACGTACGGTCAACACACGGTTGTCGCCGAGGTCGTAGCGCGTACGGCGCTCCAGCAGCCCTTCGGCCAGGAGCAGCATCTGCCGGTGTTCGAGGACGTCGGCGGTGTCGGGGTCGATCCAGGGCCCCTCGGGGATGCGGAAGCGCAGGGGCAGCCAGTTCGGGACATTGACCATGTCCTCGTTCTCCACCTGGCGGCCCGACACGTCCGAGGTGAGCCGGTTGTAGATGCCGGCCACATAGGTCCCCGGGTAGTGGACATCGTCGGCGGCGCACTCGGGGAGCGCGCCCCTGGTGGCGAAGTAGCCGTTGCCGAGCGTGCACAGCGATTCGCGCAGCCGCTCGTCGGCGGGTGTGTAGCCGGCGTACTCCCAGCTCCAGCCGTCCACTTCGACTTCCGTGCCCAGATCCATCGCCTCGGCCTCCCTGCCCGGCTCGGTCACTTCGGCTCCCCTCCCGCACAGAGTTCTCCGAGGTCGCGTACGACGATGTCGGCGCCGTGCCGCAGCAGCCGCGCCCCCGTGTCCGGCCCGGCGGCCCGGTCCACGCCGACCACCAGGGCGAATCCGCCCCGTCTGCCGGCCTCCACGCCCGCCAGGGCATCCTCGACGACGGCGGCACGGTCGGCCGCCACGCCGAGCCGGTCCACTGCCTCCAGGAACAGGTCGGGCTGCGGCTTGCCCGCGAGACCCAGCCGGGCCGCCTCACCGCCGTCCACCAGGGCGTCGAACAGATCGAGCACACCCGCCCGGCTCAACAGCTCACCCGCATGCCGGGACGCGGACGCGGCGGCTCGCGGCACTCCCGCGGCGCGCAGTGCCCGCACGAGCCGTACGGTGCCCGGGTAGGCGTCGACGCCCTGATCGCGCAGCCGGGCCGTGAAGAGGCGCTCCTTGGCCTCGGCGACGGTCCGGACCGTCTCCTCCGACGTGTCGATGCCGCGCGCGGCGAGGAAGGCGGCTGCTCCGTCGAGGCGGGACTTGCCGTCCACATGGCGCAGGTAGTCGTCCCGCACGTCGAAGAGGTGTCGCTGATCGGGATCGGCGGGCGGATGGGCGCGCAGGTAGTCGTCGAAGGCGACCTTCCATGCGGCGGCGTGCACCTTCGCCGAGTCGGTGATCACCCCGTCGGTGTCGAAGACGACGGCACGCACTTCCCGCAGGGCGGGCGCGAGCGGGGTCGCGGAAGGGTCGGGAGCAACCCGGGATTCGCCTGCGCCGGAGGGCCGCCGCACGGTCACGACCGCTGGGGAGGGACGGGGCGCGCTCGGCGCACGGGGCGCCGTCGCGCGGCTACGGCGTCCGGGGGACGTCCGGCCGCGTCGGCACCATGGAATGCGAGGCGCACGGCCTCCCCACCTCCACTCGACGGTTCACCCGCGCCGGGCGGGATCCGCTCATGGGTACCCGTCCCGCCCATGTTGTCACCTTTGTGCCCTCATGAAGGGACGAACGGGCCTGGCGTACCCGCCGCCGGCATGGTGTGCTGGAGGTGACGGGAAGGACCCGGACAGGCGCGGGGAAGCGGTTCACGGCCGCGCACCGCGCAATCAGGATCCGCGAGAAGTGGATAGGGCCCTTCCCGCCCCGTGTGCCTTGTCGGTTCCCCCCGTGTGTGCCGTGTCAGTCGCCCCGGTACAGGGCCGTCAGCAGCTCGATCGCCGCCTGCGTGGCCGGATGCGGGTCGTCGCGCCACCAGGCGAGGCGTACTGCGATGGGTTCGGCGTCGCGGACCGGCCGGTAGACGACTCCTGGGCGTGGGTACTGGTGGGCGGTGGCCTCGGCGGTCATGCCGATGCAGCGGCCCGTGGAGATCACCGTGAGCCAGTCGTCGACGTCGTGCGTCTCCTCGATCGCCGGACGCGAGTCGGGCGGCCAGAGGTCGGTGGTCGTGGTGCCGGTACGGCGGTCGACGACGAGGGTGCGCCCGCTGAGGTCGGCCAGCCGGACCGAGCGACGCCTGGCCAGGGGGTCGTCGGCGGCCACCGCGCACAGTCGCCGCTCCAGTCCCACGATGGCGGAGTCGAACCGTCGGTCGTCCACCGGCCTGCGCACGACCGACAGGTCGCAGGCGCCCTCGGCGAGCCCCGCGGTGGAGGAGTTGGCACGTACGAGCTGGAGGTCGGTCCCCGGGTGGGCGGCGGCCCAGCGGCGCTGGAAGGCCGGGGTGTGCCGGCCGAGTGCCGCCCAGGCGTAGCCCATCCGCAGCCGGGCGTGCCCGGAGGTCGCCTCCCTGACCAGGCCGTCCACCTCGCCGAGCACCCGGCGGGCGTGCGCCAGGACGCGCAGTCCCGTCCCCGTCGGGGTGACCTCGCGGGAGGTGCGCCGAAGCAGCCGGACGCCCAGAGCACGTTCGAGGGAGGCCAGCGATCGGGAGACGGCGGCCTGGGAGACGCCGAGGGCGATGGCGGCGTCGGTGAAGGTGCCCTCGTCGACGATCGCGACGAGGCAGCGCAACTGCTTCAGCTCGACATCCATGACTCAAGCGTATAGATGGTCGTGCGAACGCATTTTGCGCAAGGATGGGCCGGTCCCACGATCGGCGTATGCGCACCCGCCCCGCTCCCGCCGCGCCGACGCGCGCGACCCTGCGAGCCACCTCCGCACCGGCCGCCTCCGAACCGGGCGGCGGTCGTCTGGCCGGCGTGACCACGATGGTCGGCAGTGGTCTGTCCAACCAGACCGGCGCCGCGATCGGCTCCCTCGCCTTTCCCGTGCTGGGCCCGGTCGGCGTCGTCGCCGTGCGCCAGTACGTCGCCGCCCTCGTCCTGATCGCCGTCGGCAGGCCGCGGCTGCGGTCGTTCACCTGGGCACAGTGGTGGCCGGTACTGCTGCTGGCCCTGGTGTTCGGCACCATGAACCTCTCGCTGTACTCGGCGATCGAACGCGTCGGCCTCGGCCTGGCGGTCACCCTGGAGTTTCTCGGCCCGCTCACCATCGCCCTGGCGTCCTCGCGGCGCCGCGTGGACGTGGGCTGCGCGGTGATCGCCGCGGCCGGAGTCATCACGCTGATGCGCCCGCAGCCCTCGACCGACTACCTCGGCATGGCCCTGGGCCTGCTGGCGGCCGCCTGCTGGGCGTCGTACATCCTGCTCAACCGCACCGTCGGCCGACGCGTGCCCGGGGCGCAGGGCGCGGCGGCCGCGGCCGGCATCTCGGCCGTGATGTTCCTGCCGATCGGTATCGCCGTGGCCGTCCGGCATCCGCCCACGGCCGGCGCCGTCGCCTGTGCGATCGCCGCCGGGGTCCTGTCCTCGGCCGTGCCGTATCTCGCGGACCTGTTCACCCTGCGGCACGTCCCGCCCCGCGCGTTCGGCCTGTTCATGAGCGTCAACCCGGTCCTCGCGGCCCTGGTCGGCATGATCGGCCTCGGTCAGGGCCTGGGCGGACCGGAGTGGGCGGGCATCGGCGCCATCGTCGCCGCCAACGTGCTGAGCATTGTGACGTCCCGGAGTTGAGGGGCTCCGCGGCGCGGTCGGCCGCGGAGCACGGACCCCGGGCCATGCCCTCCCGCATGCCGCAACCGGGCGGGCGTGCACGTGACCTTCGTTGCCGTAAGCGCGATACTTCGGACAGCAGGGCTACGGCGACGACACCCACCACGACCACCGACACCCGACGTACAGCCGCCACCGCGGCCATCGATCCGGCACCCTCCCGCCGAGACCCTCCCCGACCGCTCGGGACCGCCCACCTCGACAACCGGCTCCACCCGTTCCGACCTCGGCAGACGCAGGTCGGAGGGTCGCCGTTCACATCACCAGGAGGCACCCATGAAGATGCTGATCAACGTCGCGGAGAACGTGGTCGCGGACGCGCTGCGCGGGATGGCCGCCGCTCATCCCGAGCTGGTCGTCGATGTGGACAACCGGGTGATCGTACGGCGGGACGCCCCCGTGGAGGGCAAGGTCGCGCTCATCTCCGGCGGCGGCTCGGGGCACGAGCCGCTGCACGGCGGATTCGTGGGTCCGGGCATGCTGTCGGCGGCCTGTCCTGGCGAGGTGTTCACCTCCCCGGTGCCCGACCAGATGGCGCGGGCCGCGGCAGCCGTGGACAGCGGGGCCGGTGTGCTGTTCATCGTCAAGAACTACACGGGCGACGTCCTCAACTTCGACATGGCCGCCGAGCTCGCCGAGGACGAGGGCATTCAGGTCGCGAAGGTGCTCGTCAACGACGACGTGGCCGTGACCGACAGCCTCTACACCGCCGGGCGGCGCGGCACGGGCGCAACGCTGTTCGTGGAGAAGATCGCCGGCGCGGCGGCGGACGAGGGACAGCCGCTGGAGCGCGTGGAGGCGATCGGCCGCCAGGTCAACGAGAACTCCCGCAGCTTCGGTGTCGCGCTGAGCGCCTGCACCACGCCCGCCAAGGGCAGCCCGACCTTCGATCTGCCGCCGGGCGAGCTGGAGTTGGGCATCGGCATCCACGGCGAGCCCGGCCGGGAGCGGCGGGCGATGATGACGTCGCACGAGATAGCCGACTTCTCGGTGGGCGCCATCCTGGACGACATGACCCCGCGCAACCCCGTCCTCGTCCTCGTCAACGGCATGGGCGCGACACCGCTGTTGGAGCTGTACGGCTTCAACGCCGAGGTCCAGCGGGTGCTCGCCGAGCGCGGAGTCGCCGTCGCCCGCACCCTGGTCGGCAACTACGTCACCTCACTCGACATGGCCGGTGCCTCGGTCACGCTGTGCCAGGTCGACGAGGAACTGCTGCGGCTGTGGGACGCTCCGGTGAGCACACCCGGGCTGCGGTGGGGCATGTGATCCGAACACACCTGTCACGCAAGGAGATCCAGTGCTCGACGCCGCATTCTTCCGCCGTTGGATGACGGCCACAGCCGCCTCCGTCGACCGTGAGGCGGAACGGCTCACCGCTCTCGACTCACCCATCGGGGACGCCGACCACGGCAGCAACCTCCAGCGCGGCTTCACCGCCGTGGCGGCCGCGGTGAAGAAGGAGGACCCGCAGACGCCGGGCGCGGTCCTGACGCTCGCCGGCCGACAGCTCATCTCGACGGTCGGCGGCGCGTCCGGGCCGCTGTACGGCACGCTGCTGCGCCGGACCGGCAAGGCGCTCGGGGACGCCGGTGAGGTGAGCGAGACCCAGTTCGCCGAGGCGCTGCGGGCGGGCGTGGACGCCGTCATGACGCTCGGTGGCGCGGCGCCGGGCGACAAGACCATGATCGACGCTCTGGTGCCGGCCGTGGACGCGCTCGGCGACGGTTTCGTCGCCGCTCGGGCCGCGGCCGAGGAGGGCGCCCTGGCGACTACGCCGTTGCAGGCCCGCAAGGGCCGGGCGAGCTATCTCGGGGAGCGCAGCATCGGCCACCAGGATCCCGGGGCCACGTCCTCGGCCCTGCTGATCGCGGGACTCGCGGAGGCCGTCGATGAGTGACGACAAGGGCAAGCAGTTGGTGGGCATCGTGCTGGTCTCGCACAGCGCGCAGGTGGCCGCGTCGGTGGCCGAGCTGGCGCAAGGGCTCGCGGGCGGCGGCACGGCGGTGCCGGTGGCCCCGGCGGGCGGCACCGAGGGCGGCGAGCTCGGCACCAGCGCCGAACTCATCGCCGCGGCGGCGGCCTCCGTGGATCGCGGCGCCGGGGTCGCGGTCCTCACCGACCTGGGCAGCGCGGTCCTCACGGTGAAGGCGCTGCTCGCCGAGGGCGACGAACTCCCGGACAACACCCACCTGGTGGACGCCCCGTTCGTCGAGGGCGCGGTGGCCGCGGTCGTCACGGCGTCCACCGGGGCCGACCTGGCGGCCGTGGAAGCGGCGGCCGCGGAGGCGTACACGTACCGGAAGGTCTGAGGCAGGCCGCCCGGCACGAGGACGGGACGTAGGGCGATCACCGGCCGAGGCCACGCCGGGCGAGCCCCTCCTCCTACGCCACCCCCTCCGCCGCAACACCCAGCGCCGACCGCAGAGTTGCCGTCAGTTCGGCCTCTGCGGTCGCGCGGTCCGGGTCGGTGTCCGCGGTGTCCCACGCGTAGTGCTCGACGGCCGCGCGCAGGGCCGCGTTGAAGATCGCCGCCTGGATCGTCGGACGCAGGTCGTCGGCGGGCAGCCCGGCGCGTTCGGCGAGGGCGCGGGCGAACGCCGGTTCGGCCTCGTCGTAGGTCTGGAGCCAGATCGCGCGCAGGCCGGGTTCGGTGCGGGTCAGGCGTACCAGCGCGCCGACGGTTGCCCGGTCGGGGCCGGCCAGTACGTGATCCTCGTCCGCGAGTTGCGGGTCGAAGAGCTCGTCCAGGGGTTGCCCCGGGCGCCAGTGCCGCAGCCGGTCGGCGATCATGTCGATGCCGGCCGAGAACAGCGGACTCACGCAGCTCTCCTTGCTGGGGAAGTAGCGCCACACGGTCCGTGCGGAGACGCCGACCGCCGCTCCGATCTGCTCGCCCGTCGTCGCGGCCACGCCCTGCGTCACGAACAGGTCCACGGCGGCCCGCGCGATCTCCAGCCGGATCTCGGCCTTGCGCTCCTCGGTGAGCGGCGGCCGTCCCATGGGACGCTCGGCGGGTCGGCCGACGGGTGAGGTCTTCGAGCGGCTCGTGCTGCCACGGGCTGCGGTCATGGTGTCCCTCCGGCCGGACTGGATCGCTCTGGCGGGAATTCTCCCCGACCGGCACAACGACTTTATGTCACTCAGAGACATTAAGTCGTAGGGTGTGGTCCTGGGCGTGTTCGGTTCCGCCCTTCGGACCCATGGACGGGAGATCCTCATGAGCGGTGGACTGGACGGACGCAGCGTCATCGTCACCGGAGCGGGCTCGGGCATCGGCCGCGCGGCCGCACTGACCTTCGCCAGGGAGGGCGCCCGGGTCGTGGCGGCGGACCTCAACGCCGAGGGAGCGCAGGAGGTCGTCACGGAGATCGAGCAGGCCGGGGGCAGCGCGGTCGCGGTGGCCGGCGACCTGAGCGAGCAGGCCGTCGTCGACCAGGTGGTGGAGACGGCCGTCGCACGCTTCGGCGGGGTGGACGTACTGGTCAACAACGCCGGGATCATGGACCGCATGTCGGCGCTGGCGGACGTCGGCGACGCCGAGTGGGAGCGGGTCATCCGGGTCAACCTCACCGCGCCGTTCCTGCTCACCCGCGCGGTGCTGCCGCACATGCTCCGGGCGGGCAGGGGTGCCGTCGTGAACACGGCCTCCGAGGCCGGCCTGCGCGGCAGCGCGGCCGGCGCGGCGTACACCGCGTCGAAGCACGGCGTGGTGGGGCTGACCAAGTCCCTGGCGGTGATGTACCGCAAGCAGGGCATCCGCGCGAACGCGATAGCGCCCGGCGGTACTCGGACGGGCATCGTGGTGGATGCGGCGCAGGACGCGCACGGACCGGCGGCGCTCGGCCCGCACTTCGTGAACGTCGGCCGGCTGGCCCAGCCGGAGGAGCAGGCGGCCGCGATCGTGTTCCTCGCCTCGGACGCGGCGAGCAACATCAACGGCGCGATCCTGCCGGTCGACGACGGCTGGGCCGCGGTCTGACGCGCCCTCACCGAGCGGCGCGAAGCCCCTCATCGAGCGGGCATGAGCGGCCCGTCGAGCGGAGTGCGCGGTTGTACCGAGCGCGCATGAGCGGCCTGGCCGACCGTGCGCGAACACCCGCCTCACTCACTTCGCGGCGACGAACTTCTTCGCCAGTTGCTGCCCGGTCGTAGCGGCGGCCGCGGCGTCCTCGATCGGTTTCACCCGTGAGTTCTTGAAGACGATGTAGGTGACGCCGGAGGCCGTGCCGCCGCGTCGGGGGTCGGCCGGGATGCCCAGGGCCTTGGCGGTGGCGTACGAGGCCTCGCCGATGATGTCGCGCGGGCCGACGTCGCCGACGACCGCGTACTGCACCCGGCCTCCGTACACGACGGCCGCGACCGAACCGCCGCGGATGCCATGGGCTCGGTAGTCCCAGATACCGCTGGGCGTGGGCACGACGATGTACGGCAGGTGTTCGGCGCTCAGATAGCGGCCGTCGGACTGCTGGAAGGCCGTGGAGCCGGAGAAGTACGGGTCGGTGGCGCTGTTGCAGTGGCCGGTGGACTGCCCGTCGCAGTCGATGTCCATGTCGGCCTTCCAGAACACGGCGTCGCCCCGACCGCACACCGGGATGTTCGCGGCCGTACCGCTGTCGCTGCGATATCGCCCTTGGGAGACCGCGGTGCAGTTACGCACCTTCGCCAGCAGGTCAGCGGCGCTGACGGCGGCTTCGATCTGGGTCTCCGGCCCGCCCAGGGGGTCGGGAGGATCGGGGGGTGGTGTCGTGGGGGCAAGCAGTGCGGCACTCGCCGCGGCAAGCGTCAACGCCTGTATACGCACGATTCGGGACCCTCTCGCCGGGGACACTGACACGCGTCGGACTCCGCCGAACGCTCAGTCCAATGTGGTGGCGTTCGGATCATGCTGCCACCACAGGGGTCCGTACGGTGCACACCCCGACGACACGACGGCGAGTCTCCGACGCTCGGCCAGAGGCCGGGGGCCCGGGCCCGCGATGGACCCCGGCACCCCGGCCACCCGCGTCCGGCACCGGATCAGCGACGACAGCGGCCCGCGCCGGGACGGCATGAACTCACCATCCCCCAGGGAGAGTTCAGCCGCGAGGAGCTTCAGCATACGTAATCCTCCGGGCGGGTCACCAACGGCCGGTGGGTCACCCGCGATCGACGAGGTCATCGACTACGCCCTCTTGATGTGATCGCGTCAGCCGCGTCATATTGGTCCGGACCATTGCAGTGAGGCCGCCCCCGGGAGGCAGAGTCGTGCGACGCGTTCTCGTACTCGCATCCGCCGTCTGCGCCGCGCTCGCGCTGCTGTCCTCATGTGCCTGGGGCGAGGCCGACGGGGAGGACGGCGGACGCCTGCCCGGGGCACCCACGGGTGTCACGGCCGCCGCGGGCAGCGCGACCAGCGTGCACGTCATGTGGAGCGCGGTCTCGGCGGAAGGCGGCATCAAGGTCTACGAGGTGTATCGGGGCACCACCAAGGTCAAGGAAGTGCCGGGTGCCGAGCACATGGTGGATGTCACCACGCTGAAGCCGTCCACCAGTTACGTGTTCACCGTGCGGGCCCGCGACAAGGACGGGCGTCTCGGGCCGCCGAGCAAGACCGTCCGGGCGACGACCCCCAAGGCCGTGGCCGCCGACCGGTCGGCCCCGACCCGCCCGGGGAAGGCCGACGGACGTGCGGTCGGCAGCCGGGCGGTCCAGTTGTCGTGGTCAGCCGCCACGGACGACCGGGACGTGGTGTCGTACGACATCTATCAGGGCGAGGCGAAGATCCACAGTGTGGGCGGGAACCAGACGGCGACCGTCGTCACCGGGCTGCGGCCGGGCACTCGCTACTCGTTCACCGTCCGCGCCCGGGACGCCGCCGACAACCTCTCGCCGGCGACGGCGGCCGTCCGCCTCACCACGCCGGGCACCGACGACGGTCGCGGCACCGCGCCAACCGGGTTCGAGGCCAGGACGACCCATCGTTCGGACGGGGCCTACTACCTGGAACTGAACTGGGTGCCGCCGCGCACCGACGGCGTCGTCACGGAGTACGAGATCCAGCTCGACGGCCGTACGGCGACCTCACTGGTGTACGGCGGGAGCGCGCCGCGCGAGCGGGCCACGTACAGCTTCTACCTGGGCCCGGAACGCGGCGTGAGCCACCGGGTGCGCCTTCGGGGCAGGCTGCCGGACGGCACCTGGGGCGGCTTCTCGACGGAGGTGAAGGTGACGACCGGGGCGCAGGGCTGAGGGCGTCCGTCGGCACCGACAGCCGCGGGCGTGGCCGTCCCGCAACTCAGGGCACGGCCCGCCCGACCCGGAGTCCCCCGGATGCAGCAGCCCATCACCTGTCCGGGCGACGCCCGCATGCGGCGACGCCCCGGGGCGCGTTGGCTTCCCCTGAGGCAGCACGGGCGTACCCGACCCTCGGCGGCGCAACGGACGTACCGCCGACCGTGCCGCCGGAGGGCATTCACATGCGCAACTCATCGCTCTTCCTCCGCTCGGGCCTTACCGTGGCAGCCGCCTCCGCACTACCTCTGTTCGTGGCAGCCGCGCAGGCCCACGCCGTCTCTGGGATCTCCGTGAGCACCACGGGGTCCACGGTTTCCGTAACCACCAGCTCATGCACGAATGTGAACGGCAGCTGGGGCACCGCCTCGCTGCTCAACAGCCGCCAGGCGAACTTCTCGCAGGGGCGTCAGGTGTCCCTGTCGGGAACGAGCGCGCTCCAGTCGGCGGCGTGGTCGAACGTGAGCGCCGGCACCTACACCGTGATCGTCATCTGCTCCGACGGCACGACGGCGGGCACCCAGTCCGTCATCGTCTCGCCCAGCGTCAGGCCCACGATCTCGGCCACGGCCACCGCCTCGCCGTCGCGCGGTGTGATGGGCGGCGTGGGCGGCGGCAGCCAGGACTACGGCACGCTCACGCTGGTGGGCGGCGGGGTCCTGGTGGGCGCGGCCGTCGCGGGCACTGCCTGGTACATGCGCCGCAGGACGTCGAAGCCGTACCGCCTCTGACCCGCGCGGGAGCCCGGCCGGGCGCCGGGCCCCGCGTGGCTCACGCCGTCTCGTGTCCCGGCAGTTCGGCGAACTCGTCCAGGGCGTGCGTGAGCCACTGGATCCAGAAGGTCTCCAGGTCGAGGCCCGCTCGCAGCACCAGGTGTCGCAGCCGGTCCTGCGAGCTGTCCTTGCCGGGCGGGAAGTCGCGCTTCTCGATCTCCTCGTACTCGGCCAACTGCCGCTGGTGCAGGGCGAGATGGCGTCGCAGGTCGGCTTCGATGCCCTCGGTCCCGACGACGGCCGCGGCGCGCATCCGCAGCAGCAGGGTGTCGCGGTGCGGCCGCGGGTCCTGGGAGGCGGAGGTCCAGCGGGCCAGTTCGGCGCGGCCCGCGGGCAGGACCTCGTAGCTCTTCTTCTGCCCACGGGCCGGCTGCTGCGCCGGCAGGGTCCGGATGAACCCCTCGGCCTCCAGTTTTCCCAGCTCGCGATAGATCTGCTGGTGCGTCGCCGACCAGAAGTACCCGATCGACTTGTCGAACCGGCGGGTCAGCTCCAGCCCCGACGAAGGCTTTTCGAGCAGGGCGACGAGGATCGCGTGCGGGAGGGACATGGAGTCATCCTAGGGACGTGCGGCGGCCGCCTCGCGACCGCGCTCGCTCGCCCTACAGACTCGCCGCCACCTCGGTGCCCTGCTTGATGGCCCGCTTGGCGTCCAGTTCCGCGGCCACGTCGGCACCGCCGATGAGGTGCGCGTTGTGTCCGGCGGCGACCAGCTCCTCGTACAGATCGCGGCGCGGCTCCTGGCCGGTGCACAGCACGATCGTGTCGACGGGGAGGACCGTGCTCTCCTCGCCGGCGGTGACATGCAGTCCGGCGTCGTCGATGCGGTCGTAGCGCACGCCCGGGACCATGGTGACGCCGCGGTGCTTGAGCTCGGTGCGGTGGATCCAGCCGGTGGTCTTGCCGAGGCCGGCGCCGACCTTGGTGGTCTTGCGCTGGAGCAGGTAGACGGTGCGGGGCGGGGCGGGGCGCTCGGGGGCGGCGAGGCCGCCGGGTCCCGTGTAGTCCATGTCGACGCCCCAGTGCCGGAAGTACGTCGCGGGGTCCTCGCTCGCCTTTTCGCCGCCGTCGGTGAGGAACTCGGCGACGTCGAAGCCGATGCCGCCCGCGCCGAGGACGGCGACGCGCCGGCCGACGGGGGCTTCGTCGCGCAGGACGTCGAGGTAACCCACCACGCTGGGGTGGTCGATGCCGGGGATGTCCGGGGTGCGGGGGGTGACGCCGGTGGCGACGACCACCTCGTCGTAGGCGGCGAGGTCACCGGCCGACACCCAGGTGTTCAGCCGTACGTCGACGCCCTGCCAGTCGAGTTGGTGGCGGAAGTAGCGCAGGGTCTCGTCGAACTCCTGCTTGCCGGGGACCTTGCGGGCGACGTTCAGCTGGCCGCCGATCTCGCCGGCGGCGTCGAACAGCGTGACGTCGTGGCCGCGTTCGGCGGCGCTGACGGCACAGGCCATCCCGGCGGGTCCGGCGCCGACGACCGCGACGCGCTTGCGCAGCCGGGTCGCGGAGAGCGTCAGCTCGGTCTCGTGGCAGGCGCGCGGGTTGACCAGGCAGGACGTGATCTTGCCGCTGAAGGTGTGGTCGAGGCAGGCCTGGTTGCAGCCGATGCAGGTGTTGATGGCCTCGGGCCGGCCGGCCGCGGCCTTGGCGACGAAGTCGGCGTCGGCGAGCATCGGACGGGCCATCGACACCATGTCCGCGCAGCCGTCGGCCAGCAACTCCTCCGCCAGTTCCGGGGTGTTGATGCGGTTGGTGGTGACGAGCGGGACGGACACCTCGCCCATCAGCCGCTTGGTGACCCAGGTGTAGGCGCCGCGGGGCACGGAGGTGGCGATGGTCGGGATGCGGGCCTCGTGCCAGCCGATGCCGGTGTTGATGATCGTCGCGCCGGCGGCCTCGACGGCCTTGGCGAGCGTGATCACCTCGTCCAGCGTGGAGCCGCCGGGGACGAGGTCCAGCATGGACAGCCGGTAGACGATGATGAAGTCCTCGCCGACGGCCTCGCGCACCCGCCGCACGATCTCCACCGGGAAACGCATGCGGTTCTCGTACGAGCCGCCCCAGCCGTCGGTGCGGTGGTTGGTCTGGGTCGCGATGAACTCGTTGATGAGGTAGCCCTCGGAGCCCATGATCTCCACGCCGTCGTAGCCGGCCTGCCGGGCGAGGCGGGCGGCGCGGGCGTAGTCGTCGATGGTCCGCTCGATGTCGGCCTCGGTGAGCTCGCGCGGCGGGAAGGGGCTGATCGGCGCCTGGAGCGGGCTCGGGGCGACGAGGTCCTGGTGGTAGGCGTAGCGGCCGAAGTGCAGGATCTGCATCGCGATCCGGCCGCCCTCGCGGTGCACGGCCTCGGTGATGACCTTGTGCTGCTCGGCCTCGGCGTCGGTGGTGAGCTTGGCGCCGCCCTCGTATGGCCGGCCCTCGTCGTTGGGGGCGATGCCGCCGGTGACGATGAGGCCCACTCCCCCGCGCGCCCGTTCCGCGTAGAAGGCGGCCATGCGCTCGAAGCCGCGCTCGGCCTCCTCCAGACCGACGTGCATGGAGCCCATGAGGACGCGGTTGGGCAGCGTGGTGAAGCCCAGGTCCAGCGGGCTCAGCAGGTGCGGGTAACGGCTCATCGGGGCCCCTCCGTGCGCGGTGTCGTGCCTGACGTAGTTGTAGAGGACCGGGAAGCCTTTATGCAACTAGTTGCACAACCGGGGTGGGGTGAGACGGGCCACTTGCGCCTGTGCCGAGTGGGCGGCTGCGGGTACGTGGGGGCTGGTCGCGCAGTTCCCGGCACCCCTTGGGGCAGGCAGCGGGCACCCCTCCACGGCCCAGCCGACATCCGCCTTCGGGCACAGTGGCCCCATGACCCCGCACGCCGACACGATCGCCCTCGCCCAGCGCCTCGTCCGCTGCCCCAGCCGCGCCGGGATCGACGACTACGGCCCCGTCCTCGGCGTCCTGGAGGACTGGATCGCCGGGCGTGAGCTGCCGTATCGGCGCCTGCACGGCGAGGACGGCGGCGTCGTCGGCCTGCTGATCGAGGTCGCGGGCGGCCTGCCCGGCCCCTGGTGGGCACTGGACGCCTGCGTCGACACCGCGCCCTACGGCGACGAGAGCGCCTGGACGTTCCCGCCGGACTGCGGTGACGTCGTCGACGGCTGGCTGCGCGGCAGGGGCGCCGCCGACTCCAAGCTCGCTGCGGCGATGTTCTGCGCCGTCGCGGCCGAGCTGCACGACCGGGCCGCCGACCTGCGCGGCGGGCTCGCGGTGCTGCTCGACGTGGACGAGCACACGGGCGACTTCGGCGGTGCCCGCGCCTATCTGGCCGACCCGGAGGCGGCCCGTCCGGCCGGGGTCCTGATCGGCTACCCGGGGCTCGACGAGGTCGTGGTGGGCGGGCGGGGGCTGTGGCGCGCCACGATCGCGGTGCACGCCGCCTCCGGCCACTCGGGGTCCCGCAGCACAGCGCCCGGCGCCGTCTCCCGCGCGGCGCGCCTCGTACGGCTTCTGGAGGAGGCCGAGCTCCCCGGGGCCGAGGGTGACTTCCCGCTGCCGCCGAAGCTGACGGTCACCTTCTGCCACGGCGGCCAGGGCTTCTCGGTGGTGCCCGACCTGTGCGAGCTGGGCGTCGACATCCGCACGACGCCCCACTTCGGCGCCGACGCCGCCGAACGCCTGGTCCGCGAGGCGGTGGGCGAGCTGGACTCGCGGGTGCCGGCTCCGCGGCCGACCGTGATCATGCCGGTGGCGTCCTGGCCGCCGTACCGGCTGGCCGAGGAGGAGCAGCCCGCGGCGGCGCTCCTGGACGCCGCCGCGCGGGAAGGGCTCACGGTACGGGCCAAGACGGCCGGCCCCTCGAACATCGGCAACCTGCTCGCGGGCGAGGGCATCCCGGCCACGTCGGGCTTCGGGGTGCGGTACGCGGGCCTGCACGGCGTGGACGAGCGGGCCTGTCTTCAGGACCTGCCCGCCGTCCACGCCGCCTACCGGCACGCCGTGCTCGGCCTGCTGGGCCCGTCATGACCGAGCGCGCCCTTGCCGGACTCGGTCAGGAAAGGCCTGGGCGGCTCTCCAGCACCACGTGCAGCTCCCGCTCCTGGTCGCCGGAGGCGGAGGCCAGGTCGTGCACCGTGAACAGGGAGTCCAGCGTCGTACGGAGCCGTTCGATGGCCCAGTAGCCGCCCTGTGCGTCCGCCTCGACGGAGGACGAGAGGCGGGCCGGTGCCGGGCACTCCTGCGTGTCGGTCACCTCGAACGTGCCGAGCCACACCATCGGGCGCGTCTCGTGCAGCTGCTGCGGCACGTCCTCGGGGCCCCGGTCGGACTCGAAGCACGTGCACAGCGCGTCGAACACGATCCGGGCGTCTTCCTTGCTGCATCCGCTGATCTCGACGGAGACGGGCTCCTCGTGCAGTCGTTCACGTTCCATCGTGATCGCTCCTCTCGTGGCCGCGTCGCGGTGCCACGGGTAGCCGCAGAACCGGACCCCAACCCAAGAAAAGCACCACCCACGCCGGAGCACTACCGGCGGAGCCCGCCGGTCCGGATCCGCCGGAACCGCCGGCGCCCGTCACCGGCGGCGCCGTCGCCGCGCCGGTCTCAGCCGCGCGTGAACTTGTACGTCTTGCTGTCGGTCAGCACGCAGAAGCCCGGCGAGACGACGATCACGCGCAGGGTGCCGGTGCGCCGGTCGTAGTCGATGCCCTCCGTCTCGAAGTTGCCCGAGCAGGAGCTGCGCAGCGGGAGCTGGCGCAGGGCCGTGACACGGCCGGTCACGTCGGAGCCGCCCGGCTCGGCGGAGAGGTCGATCTGGAGCAGCGGCTTGGTCATGCCGAAGAGGGTGCCCGCCGGGTCGTCGGAGGAGCACAGCAGCGTCGTCGCGTTCAGGAAGTCGCAGCCCTGTACGTCGCGTACGGCGCGGTCGAGCCGGATGCTGGAGGTCCAGGGGAGGTTCGCCGAGGGCGAGGTGCTCGGGTTGACGCCGGGGGTGGGGTGGACCAGCAGGCGGGTCATGGTGCCCCACTCGCCCGAGACCATCCACTGGCCGGCGGGCGCGATGGCGACGAAGGAGTTGTTCAGCGCCTCCCCGGAGCCCAGCGTGTGCACGTATTCCGACCAGGCCCCGTTCGGCGCCTGCACCCGGAACATCTTCGCGGTGCCCGAGTCCGCCTGGTACGGCTCGACGTAGTAGCCGTTGTAGGAGGCGTCCGGGTCGCCCACGTGGTTCCAGCCGCGACTGGAGACCGAGATGGGGATGGTGCCGATGCCGGTGTAGCGGTTGGCGCTGTTCGCCGGGACCTCCACGGAGGCCAGACCCTGGCTCTCGGTCAGCGGGTCGGCACGGTCGGACCCCACCTCCGTCCAGGTGTCGGCGGCCTGCGCGGGCACCGCGGAGGACAGCACGGCTGCGGAGGCGAAGGCGACGAGGCCGGTGAGAACCGCATGACAACGTTGCCGGGCACGCAGGGCCATGGGAACGACTCCTCGGGGGGTGGGGGCGTGTCGGCGACAGTCTGGCGGGGTGATGTGGTCATGTACAGACCAAGCAGGAGAACGCCCGCTGTCTGATCGGCCACAGTCGCGTGCCCCGGCGGCGCCTTCGGGGGACGACCACCGCCGTGTTGAGGGATGGTGGAGGTGAGCGACCGAGGGGGCCCGGAGACGGTTGAACACGGTAGAACAAGGGGAGTCGGCACGGGGGAACGGCGTGCCGCGACAATGGCCGAAGGCGGTGCGTGGGATGTCTCCAGCCGAACCTCCCGTCGCCGAGGGCGACGAGCCGGTGCGCGGGCCGGTGGGTCCGAGCGGGCTGCTCGACGTGCTCGGCGTGGCCTCGGTGGTGCTGGACGTCGAGGGGCGCATCGTGCTGTGGAGCCCCCAGGCCGAGGAGTTGTTCGGCTATTCGGCGCAGGAGGCGCTGGGCGAGTACGCCGCCCGGATCATGGTCCACGAGCAGTACCTGGACCTGGTCGTCAAGCTGTTCGCCGACGTCATGGAGACGGGTGAGGGCTGGGCCGGGGCGTTCCCGATCCGGCGCAAGGACGGCGGCACGCGCCTGGTGGAGTTCCGCAACATGCGGCTGCTGGACGACCAGGGCGACGTCTACGCGCTGGGCCTGTGCGCCGACCAGACGACGGTCCGCCGGGTGGAGCGGGACGTCGCCCTGTCCACGCGCACCATCGCGCAGGCCCCGATCGGTCTGGCCGTCCTCGACACCGATCTGCGCTACGTCTCGGTCAACGCGGCGCTGGCCCGGCTCAACGGCATCCCCGCCGAGGACCACATCGGGCACACACCGCGCGAGCTGCTGCCCGGCGTCGACGCCGACGGCATCGAGGCGGCCCTGCGCATGGTCCTGGGCACCGGTGAGCCCCTCATCGACCAGCGCATCGTGGGCCGTACGCCGGCCGACCCGGACCGGGAGCACTTCTGGTCCGTCTCGCTGTACCGCCTGGAGGACACTGCGGGCACGGTGCTCGGCGTGGCCGGGATGGCCGTCGACATCACCGAGCAGCACCAGGCAGCGCTGGAGGCCGCGACGGCACGGCGGCGCCTGGATCTCATCGCCGACGCCTCCGCGCGCATCGGCACCACCCTGGAGCTGGACCGCACGGCGCGCGAGCTGGCCGAGGTCGCCGTGCCTGAGCTCGCGGACATCGCGGCCGTCGACCTCCTGGAAGCGGTGGTGGACGGCAGGCGCAGAAGCCTCGGCCCGGCCGAGGCGGCGGTGATCCGCGCTCTGGCCGTCCAGGCCGACGGCCCCACGGAGGCTCTCGACGCCGCCGATCCGCCGGGTGAGGTCGCGCACTACGGCCCGGACCGCCTCGTCACCGAGTGCGTGCGCACCGGCAGTCCGGTACTGGTAGCCCGCGTCCAGGAGGAGGACCTGCCTCGCATCGCCCGCTCCCCCGAGGCCGCCCTGCAGCTGAGCCGCGCGGGAGTGCACTCCTATCTGGCGGTGCCGTTGATCGCGCGGGGCGAGGTCCTCGGCGCCCTCGACCTCAAGCGCATCGGCAATCCGCTGCCGTTCAGCGACGACGACCTGCTGCTCGCCCGGGAGTTGGCGGCCCGCGCGGCGGTGCAGATCGACAACGCCCGCTGGTACCAGAACGCCCGAGACACCGCCCTGACCCTCCAGCGCAGCCTGCTGCCCAGCCACCCCGCGGTGACGGGCGGTCTGGAGGTGGCCTCCCGCTACCAGCCGGCGGGCGCCGGCGCCGAGGTCGGCGGGGACTGGTTCGACGTGATACCGCTGGACGGCGGCAAGACGGCGCTCGTCGTAGGCGATGTGATGGGCAGCGGCATCGACGCCGCCACGACCATGGGCCGGCTGCGTACCGCGACGAACACCCTGGCGTCCCTGGACCTCGAACCGACACGGCTCCTGGAGCACCTCGACAAGATCACGCAGGGCCTCGACCACTCCATAGCCACCTGTGTCTACGCCGTGCACGACCCGAAGCTGCGGCAGGTCCGGATCGCCAACGCGGGGCATCTGCCGCCCGCGCGCGTCCGCCCCGGTCGTCCCCCGGAGTTCCTCGAACTGCCCACGGGGGCGCCGCTGGGCGTCGGTGGTGTCGCCTTCTCCACGACGACCGTGGATCTCGAACCCGGCGACCAGCTGGTCTTCTACACGGACGGGCTCGTCGAGACCCGTCAGCATCCACTGGACGAGCGCCTCGACGCGCTGCTGGAGCTCCTCGACGACCCCTACCGCCCGCTGGAGGAGTGCTGCGACCTCCTCCTGCGCACCCTGCACCGGCCCGACAACTCCGACGACGTGGCACTGCTCATCGCGCGTGTGCTGCCGACGAGTTGAGCGGCGCCCTCCCCTGACCTCCGATCCGTCTGACGTACCGGTTTCGGGGCCGTGCGGCCGTCTCCGGTCGCACGGCCCCGAACCGGGATCAGTTCCGGACTGAGCCGTCAGGCGCGCTCTTGCAGTCTGCGCAGTGAGGAGACGAGCTGGTCCACCTCCCCGTAGGTGTTGTAGAGCGCGAGCGAGGCGCGTGCCGCCGACTCGAGTCCGTAGTGGGCGAGGGCCGGTTGGGCACAGTGGTGACCGGCGCGGACGGCGATCCCGTCCCGGTCGAGCCAGTCCGCGACGGCGGCCGGGTCCTGTCCGGCGAGCGTGAAGGTGAGCACCGCGATCCGGTCGGGCGCCGAGCCGATCAACTCCAGCCCGGGCACGCCGGCGAGCGCCTCGTGCGCATACGCCATGAGGTCCCCCTCGTAGACCGCGACGGCCTCGCGGTCGAGGGACGTCAGCCAGTTCAGGGCGGCGAGCAGTCCGACGACTCCGCCGATGTGGCCGGTCCCGGCCTCCATGCGGTGCGGCACGGGCGCGAAGGTGGTCTCCCCGAACGTCACGGATTCGATCATGTTGCCGCCGCCCTGCCAGGGGGCCATCCCCGCGAGGAGCTCCGGCTTCGCGTACAGGGCGCCGATGCCGGTCGGCGCGAACAGCTTGTGGCCCGAGAACGCGTAGAAGTCCGCGTCCAACTCCCGCACGTCGACGGGGAAATGGGCCACCGCCTGGGCACCGTCCACCAGCACCTTGGCGTTGTGGCGGTGGGCCAGTACCGTCATCTCCGCGACCGGCGGGACGGTGCCGAGGACGTTCGACGCATGGCTGATCGCGACGAGTTGCGTCCGCGAGGACAGCAGGTCACGGTACGCGTCCTGGTCGATCTCCCCGTCCTTCGTCAGGGGGATCGGCACGAGCCGGGCGCCGGTCTGCTTGGCGACCATCTGCCAGGGCACGATGTCCGAGTGGTGCTCGAGGACCGGCACCAGGACGTCGTCCCCGGGCCCGAGGTTGGCACGGCCCCAGCTCTGGGCGACGAGGTTGACGGCCTCCGTGGTGCCGCGCACGAAGACGATGTCCTCCGGTCCTGCGGCGCCGAGGAAGTCGGCGACGGCCACCCTGCCCGCCTCGTACGCCTCGGTGGCCTCCCGCGCCATGGTGTGGGCGCCGCGGTGGATGTTGGAGTTGGCGGCGCCGTAGTAGGCGGCGAGCGCCTCGATGACCTGACGCGGCTTCTGGGTCGTGGCCGCGTTGTCGAGCCAGACGAGAGGACGGCCGTTGACGGTGCGGTGCAGGATCGGGAAGTCCTGCCGGACCGACTCGGCGCTGAAACCGCCGGGTTGACGCACCCGCGACGACGGGTCGGCCGACCGCGCCGGCCATGCCGTGACGTCAGGAGTAGTCATGGTACTTGGACACCTCGACGTTCTGGAGTACGGCGACGGCGTCGTCCACCAGCACCGCGGTGTTGAAGTACGCCGTCATCAGGTACGACGTGATGCCCTTCTGGTCCATGCCCATGTTCCGCATGGACAGGCCGGGTTCGACCTCGTCCGGCACCCCCGCGGGGCGCAGTCCCACGACGCCCTGCTCCGCCTCGCCGGTCCGCATCAGCAGGATCTCGGTGGTCCCCGCGGCGTCGCCGGAGCCGTTCGGGCAGGACACCTTGTCCGAGGGGAGCAGCGGCACGCCCCGCCAGGTCAGCAGAGGGCTGCCGAACCGGCTGTCCGTCACCGGGGGCACGCCCCGCCGCGTACATTCGCGCCCGAACGCGGCGATGGCCCGGGGGTGCGCCAGGAAGTAGGCGGGCTGCTTCCACACCTTCGCGAGCAGTTCGTCGAGGTCGTCGGGGGTGGGGGCACCCGTGCGCGCCTGCACGCGCTGGCCGGCCGGCACATTGTGGAGGAGCCCGAACTCGGGGTGGTTGAGCATCAGGTTCTCCTGCCGCTCGCGCAGGGCCTGGACGGTCAGGTTGGCCTGCGTGCGCGTCTGGTCCATCGGCCCGTTGTAGAGGTCGGCGACGCGGGAGTGCACCATCATCCGGGTCTGCGCGAGGGTCATGTGGTACTCGCGCGGCGCGTCCTCGTAGTCGACGTATGTGCTCGGCAGGTCGACCTCGCCCATATGGCCGCCGCTCAGGTCGATCGGCGCCTCGGCACCGGGTGCGGGCATGTCGCCCGCCGTGTACGAGTCGACAGCGCCGCGCAGTGCGTCGTCGCGGTCCATGAGCTGGGCGAGCGCCGAACGCTCGGCACGCAGCGCGACGCCCGGGGTGACGGCCTTCACCGCGTACGGCATGGGCTCGCCCCTGGTCCATGCCTCCAGGTCGAAGTACTGCCCGTCGCCGATGACCTGGATCAGCGCTTCGTCGCCGTAGCGGCCGGTGGTCCGCTTCTCGGCGCGGCCGCGGACGATCACCCACAGGTGCTCGGCGGTGTCGCCCTCCCGCACCAACACCTGACCGGGCTCGAAGCTCATCTCCGTGAATCCGTCGGCGAGTTGGCCGAGGAAGGCGTCGTCGGCCTCGCGGAGGTACGGGATCTCGCGTAAGTCCCCCGGAATCACACGGGGACCTCCCTCATCGGTGTGGGTGCTGATGCGGTCGTCGCCGAGTACGTAGGTGCGGCGCCTGTTGACGCGATAGACACCTGATTCCACATCTACCCAGGGAAGGGCACGCAGCAGATAACGCGGGGTCACTCCACGCATCTGCGGTGTGGTCTTCGTGGTGGTCGCGAGCTGCCGGGCGGCCTCGGGGCTGAGGCTGATGCGGTCGGTCGTCACAGGGGTCTCCTCTGGTCGATCGCTCCGGACCGGGCTTTCGTTCGAGCGACGCCGATCGTGCAGGCAGCGACTGCCCCTCACAAGGTGCGCAGGACGCCGCTCAAGATGGCCCGGGCCGAAAACCCGTGCCCCGGAGCGGAGCCGGCGCGCCGCGTCCGTCCGCCCGGACCCGTGACGCCACCAGTGACGGAACCGCGGAAGATGTTCCGAGGACCGGGATGACACGACAGCTCGATGCGCGGTCAATCTCCTTACAGAGGTCTTGATTTGGCCCCGTATGGCAGCTTTTGACTTCTCAAAGCAGCGCTTATACGGCCCCATTTCCGGGCGTGATTGGGTGAATCGGTAAGTACTCGTGAAGAGAAGGGTGGGCGCCCCTTTTCACAGGAACTGATTACTGGTTCCTTATGGTGCGCATCCCACAATCACAGCAAGGCATGGCATGGGGATGCCGGGTGCCGTGACCGAAGGGAGCGAGCCGTGACACACGATCCGGAACGGGAGCACCCGCGCGGGGCGGCGCCGCGCGGACTGTGGCGGCGGCGGTCCGGCCGCGCCAAGGCGGTTACTGCGGCGGCCACGGTCGCCGCCCTGACCCTCGGCGGTACGGTCGCCTACGCCGCGACCTCCTCGGGCTCCGGGGACGGTGCCTCCCCCTCGGCCTCCGGGCCCGCCTCGCCGTCGCCCGGCACGCCCGGCGAACGGCACGGGCCCGGCATGCGGTTCGGCCTCGGCGGAGGCGGCGTGCACGGCGAGTCGACCGTGAAGGACCGCGAGAGCGGCGAGTGGGTCGTACGGATCTGGCAGCGCGGCACCGTCGAGAAGGTCGACGGCGATCGGGTCACGGTGAAGAGCGAGGACGGCGCCGAGTGGACGTGGACCGTCGGCTCGGACACCACCGTGCGCCACGACGGCGACAAGGGCTCCGGCACCGGCGACCTCAAGAACGGCGACGACATCTTCGTCGTCGGCACCCGTGCCGGCGACGACACCAGGACGGCCGACCGTGTCCTCGCGGGGAACTGGAAGGAATGGAAGCAGGGGAAGGGCGAGGGCAAGGACCGGGACAGGGGGCCGGGTGACTGGCACGGCAAGTTCCCCGGGCCCCGGCACTGGGACAGGCCCGGTTCCGGCCCCTCGGACGGCCCTTCGCACAGCGACGCCACGACCTGAGCCGCCCCGCTGCCCCGCCACGACCTGAATCGGCCCACCGTCCCGCCACGACCTGAATCGGCCCACCGTCCCGCCACGGCCTGAGTCCGCCCCGGCCCGCCACGACCGGAGTCGGTCCGCCGACCCACGTGCCCCTTCAGCGGTCCCGGCCGCGGCCGATCACGACGTTCGCGTGCATTTCCTCGGAGACGACCAGCCGCGCCGACAGCCCGCTGTCGGTGAATGCCTTCAGGGCCGTCGGCGCCTGACGTTCGCTGGTCTCGATCAGCAGGCGGCCGCCGGGGGCCAGCCACTGATGCGCCCCGGCGGCCACCCTGCGCAGTACGTCCAGACCGTCCGGGCCGCCGTCGAGGGCGACGCGGGGCTCGTGGTCGCGGGCCTCCGCGGGCAGGAGACCGACCTCGTCGGTGGGCACGTAGGGCACGTTCGCGGCGAGGATGCCGACACGTCCGCGCAGGCTGTCGGGGAGCGCCTCGAACAGGTCGCCGGTGTGCACGCGCCCGTCGTAGGGGGCCACGTTGCGGCGGGCGCAGCGCACGGCCGCCGGGTCGATGTCCGCGGCGTGCAGCTCGACCGGGCCGGGTGAGCCGAGGGCGGCGGCCAGGGCCGCGCCGACCGCACCGGAGCCGCAGCACAGGTCCACGACCACGGACGCGTCGGGCGCGGCGGCGACCGCCTGCTCGACCAGGAACTCGGTACGGCGGCGGGGCACGAAGACCCCGGGTTCGACGGCTATGCGCAGCCCGCGGAACTCGGCCCAGCCGACGACGAGTTCGAGCGGCACGCCCGTGACGCGCCGGTCCACCATGGCGGTCAGTTCGTCCGGGGTACGGGCTGCGGCCAGGATCAGCCGGGCCTCGTCCTCGGCGAAGACACAGCCGGCGGCCCGGAGCGCGGTCACGACGGCGTCGTAGGGCAGCGGTGACGGGGAAGCGGGCGAGGGGGGAGACAGAGAGGGCATGGAAGCCGAGAGCCTTTCGGAAGCCGAAGGATGCTCTCGCGGCCGCCTACTGGCGGTGGTCCGCGCCGATACGAGATGAGAGCACCCGACCTGACACAGCGGTAATGGGTCTCACCTCCTGGTTCTCCACGGGACCGGGACTGCCCCGGCCGGACGGCCACACTACCCCAACGATCACGACCGCCGGGCCCTTCCCGGCCCTCCGCGGGACCACCCCGCCGGAACGCGTACGGTTGTACGAAGCACGTACCGATCACCGAAGCACGTACCGATCACGCTCGACCCGCGGGCCGTCGCCCACGCCGGCCTGGAGGCACCACCCGCATGAACGTCACCCGAGGCTTCACCGGACGCCCGCGCGTCCACAACGAAGCCCTGCCGCCCGGCCAGTACGACGCGGGCGACGACTGGCCCGTCCTGTCCGCCGAGGTCACGCCCGACCTGACCCCGGCCGAGTGGTCGTTCCGCGTGGACGGGCTGGTCGAGGAGCCGCGCAGCTGGACCTGGGACGAGGCGCACGCGCTGCCGGGGTCGGTGTACGAGGGCGACATCCACTGCGTGACGAGCTGGTCGAAGTTCGGTGTGCGGTTCGGCGGCGTCTCGCTGGACGCCTTCCTCAGTGTGGTCCGCCCCCATGTGTCGGCCACACATGTCGTCGCCTATTCGCACACCGGCTACACCACCAACCTTCCGCTGGCCGACGTGACCGGCGGGCGGGCCTGGATCGCCTGGGAGTACGACGGGAGCCCGCTCACCCCGGAGCACGGTGGCCCGGCGCGGCTGCTGGTGCCGCACCTGTACTTCTGGAAGAGCGCCAAGTGGATCGCGGGTCTGCGTGTCCTGGACCACGAGGAGGCGGGGTTCTGGGAGCAGAACGGCTACCACGCCCGGGGCAACCCCTGGGAGGAGCAGCGGTACTCCGGTGACTGAGACAGCCGACACGTACACGCCGCGGACCCGGTTCGCCGTGCCCGGCCGGATCGCCGTCAGCGAGCAGGCCGCCACCCTGTGGCAGACGGCGACGATCACCGGGATCCGCCGCGAGACCCCGCACGCCGCGACCTTCCGGCTCGCCGTGCCCGACTGGGCGGGCCATCTGCCCGGCCAGCACCTGATGCTGCGGCTGACCGCCGGGGACGGCTATGTGGCCCAGCGCCACTACTCGATCGCGTCCGCGCCCGACGACTCCAGGCACATCGAGCTCACCCTGGACCATGTGGACGGCGGTGAGGTGTCGGGCTGGTTCCACACCGTGGCCGAGCCGGGTGACACGGTCGAGGTGCGCGGCCCGCTCAGCGGCTTCTTCGCCTGGCCCGGGGACCGGCCGGCACTGCTGCTCGGCGCCGGGTCCGGCGTCGTGCCGCTGATGTCGATGGTGCGGCACCATCGGGCGCAGGGGCTGGATGTGCCGCTGCGGTTGCTGGTGTCGGCTCGCAGCCCCGAGGAGCTCGTCTACGCACGGGAGTACGGCGCGGAGACGACGCCGGTGTTCACACGGAGCGCACCGGAGGGTGTGGTGGTGGGACGTATGGCCGCCGCACATGTGGCGCCGCTCCTGGCCGAGCAGCCTCCCGGTGGGTGGGAGGCCTATGTGTGCGGCTCCAACGGGTTCGCCGAACACGCCTCGCGGCTGCTTGTCGCGGCGGGTCAGCCCGTGGACCGTATCCGTATCGAACGCTTCGGCTGACCAGCAGGCCCACGTGGGGCCATTTGTGCATCCGGATTCTTCAGGAACGTTGTCCGGTATGTGGGGTACCTGGACGCCATGCGAAGCCAGGTGCATGGCTGGCGCCTTCGGTCGAGTCCGTTGCGGCGCCGGTCGGATGTCATGGAAGCGTGGACGCTGGTGGCCGTGGCGGTCCTGCTGCTGGTCGTCGCACCCCTGACCGGGGTGGTGGCGGCCTGGTGGGCTCACGGCGATGCCCAGGCCCTGGTCCGGGAGCAGCGGGAGGACCTGCGTCACGTCCGCGCCGAGGTCGTCGAGCGGGCCTCGCGCACCGCTCCTCTCGCACAGAGCGCACGTCAGCCGACCGCCAAGGCCACGGTGCGCTGGACGGATCCGGAGCTGGGCCCCCGTACGGCCGTGGCACGGGTCCCGCCGGGGACGGGCACGGGTGCGAAGGTCGACGTCTGGCTCGACTCCCGCGGCCACAGCGTGACCCCTCCCCCGGGCACCGCGGCGGTCTGGCAGAACACCGTCACCATCGGCATCTGCACGACGGGCGCCGCCGTCGCCGTGATCCTCTTCGGCCACACCGTCGTACGGCATGCCGCGATGCGTCGCCGTCTCGCCGAGTGGGACCAGGAATGGGCCCGCACCGAACCGGCGTGGACGGGCCGCCGGGCATGAGGAGCCGCGCTCCGTCAGGTCGACCGGCCCTGCATCGCCCGCGCCACCGCGCCGTGCACCCGTAGCGCCTCCAACAGCCCGGGCAGCCGGAGTTCACCGCGGTCCACCAGGACCCGGCCGCCGACCACGGTCGTCCAGGCCCGGGCCGGACCGCACCGCAGCCACGCCTCCACCGGATCGCTCAGCGCACCGGCCAGGGCGACCTCGTGCAGGTCCCAGACGACCAGGTCGGCGCAGGCGCCGGGCCGCAGATGACCGAGTTCGTCGTCCCTTCCCAGGCAGCGGGCCGAGCCGCGGGTGGCGATGTCGAGGGCGTCGCGGGCGGTCATCGCGCCCGGGCCGCCTCGGTAGCGGCCCAGCAGCAGCGCGGTCCGGGTCTCCATCCAGAGCGAGGCGTGGTCCGTCGAGGCGGAGCCGTCGCAGCCGATACCGACGGGCAGGCCCAGTTCACGCATCTCCCCGACGCGCGCGGTGCCGCCACCGATGAGCATGTTGGAGCTGGGGCAGTGCGCGACGCCGACGCCGGCCGCCGCGAGACGGCGCAGCTCGGCGTCGTTCGGGTAGATGCAGTGGGCGACCCAGCTGCGGTCGCTCATCCACCCCGTGTCCTCGAAGTACTCGACGGGACGGCAGCCGTAGGTCTCGAGGCAGTACGTGTCCTCGTCGTGGTCCTCGGCGAGGTGGGTGTGGAGCCGTACGTCGTGCCGCTCGGCGAGTTCGGCGGTCGCGGTCATCAGCGACCTGGTGACGGAGAAGGGTGAGCAGGGCGCGAGCGCGACTCGTACCAGCGCGCCCGGCCCGGGGTCGTGGTATGCCCCGATCAGCCGCTCGCTGTCGGCGAGGACCTCGTCCTCCGTCTGCGTGACGCTCCTCGGCGGCAGTCCGCCGTCCTCGACGGAGCGGGTCATCGAGCCGCGGGTGGCGTGGAAGCGGAAGCCGATGTCGCGGGCGGCACGGATCTCGGCGTCGACGAGCCGGGGGCGGGGATGGACGTAGAGGTGGTCGGAGGACGTGGTGCAGCCGCCCATGAGGAGTTCGGCCATACCGACGTAGGCCGAAACGTACGCGCCCTCCTCGTCGAGACGGGCCCAGATCGGGTAGAGGGTGGTGAGCCAGTCGAACAGCGAGCCGTTCACGGCAGGCGCGTAGGAGCGGGTGAGGTTCTGGTAGATGTGATGGTGCGTGTTGATCAGGCCCGGGGTGACGAGCCGTCCGGACGCCCGGACGGTCGTGCGGGCCTCGGGTTCGCTTCCGGCGGGGCCGACACCGGTCACCCGACCATCGGTGACGGCCAGCCAGCCGCCGGGGATCTCCCAGCCGCTGTCCACGACGAGCAGTTCGGCATCTCTGACCAGCAGTTCCGCGACCTCGATCGGCGGATCGACGGCAGACGTCATGGCGCCATGGTAGGCGCACGGCGGGCCGTAGATCTGGCGAGTCCTCCGATCATCGACGTACGGTGTGATCATCCGCAGTCACTCTTCGCAAAGGCGGTCCGTCATGGCCCTGTTCGACCTTCCGCTCGACGAACTGCGCGACTACCGCAGCGAGTCGGTCGAGCCCGAGGACTTCGACGCGTTCTGGTCCAAGACGCTCCAGGAGGCGCGTGAGCACGAGCTGGACGCGCGCTTCGAGCCGGTCGACACGGGGCTGAGCACCGTGCAGGTGTACGACGTGACGTTCTCCGGGTTCGGCGGTCACCCGGTGAAGGGCTGGCTGCGGCTGCCGGCCGGGGCGACCGAGCCGTTGCCGCTGGTCGTGGAGTTC
Source organism: Streptomyces chartreusis (assembly GCF_008704715.1). Lineage (NCBI taxonomy): Bacteria > Bacillati > Actinomycetota > Actinomycetes > Kitasatosporales > Streptomycetaceae > Streptomyces > Streptomyces chartreusis. The sequence continues at coordinate 9,065,483 of NZ_CP023689.1, read as the reverse complement.
ATCGGCTACGGCGGCGGACGCGGCCTGCCGCACGAGAACCTGCTGTGGGCCTCCACGGGGCGGGCGCACTTCTCGATGGACACGCGCGGTCAGGGCAGCGCGTGGGGCGGTGGCGGCGGGACGCCCGACCCCGTGGGTGCCGCGCCCGCGTATCCCGGGTTCATGACGCGGGGCATCGACGCCCCCGAGAACTACTACTACCGCCGGGTGCTGACGGACGCGGTGCGTGCCGTCGAGGCGGCCCGCTCCCACCCCCTCACCGATGCCGCCCGCACGGCCGCGCTCGGCGCGAGCCAGGGCGGCGGCATCACGATCGCGGTCGGCGGCCTGGTCCCGGACCTGGTGGCGGTCGCGCCGGACGTGCCGTTCCTGTGCGACTTCCCGCGCGCGGCGACCCTCACGGACCGTCACCCGTACCGCGAGATCGGCCTCTACCTGAAGACGCACCGGGGCCGCACCGAGGACGCCCTGCGGACCCTGTCGTACTTCGACGGCGTCCATTTCGCGGCGCGCGGCCGGGCGCCCGCGTTCTTCTCGGCGGCACTGGAGGACCAGACCTGCCCGCCCTCCACCGTCTTCGCGGCGTTCAACGCGTGGGCCCACGACGAGAAGGCCATCGAGGTGTACGACTTCAACGACCACGAGGGCGGCGGCCCGTTCCACGAGGCGGCCAAGCTGGACTGGCTGCGCTCGCACGCCTGAGGGCGCCGTATGGAGACTCGTGAGGCCGCGGAGCGGTTCGTGCGCGTCTGGCGGCGGGCCTGGGCCGAGCACGACGTGGACGCGCTGCTGGAGCTGTACGCCGAGGACTGCGTCCATCGCTCGATGCCGTTCCGCGCACCGCATCGGGGACGCGGCGAGCTGGGCGCGTATCTGCGCTGGTCGTTCGCGGCCGAGCGGGTGACCGACGTGCGCTTCTCCGCCCCGGTCGTCGGGGCGGACGGTGTGGCCGTGGCCGAGTTCCGGGTCCTCTCCGAGGAGGACGGCACGCCGGCCACGCTGGCCGGCTGTGTCTTCGCCCGTTTCGACGCCGCGGGACTGGCCGTCGAGACCCGCGACTACTGGCACACGGTCGAAGGGCACCGGGAACCGGAGGGCTCGCTGTTCTTCGGGTGACTTCGGCCGTGCGGGCACCTTCCGTCCAGTCCGACCAGTCGGTACGTTCGGGGAGCCCGGGTCGCGGCGTCGTGGCCCGGGGTTCCGGCGGACGACAAGGGGTGGGCCGATGGCGGAGCACGAGGCACAGGTGCAGGGGCACTGCGATCCGCGGTTCGCGGCGGTGCGGGAGGCGTTCGAGGCGAACTTCCGGGACCGCGAGGAGCTGGGCGCCGCGGTCGCCGTCACCGTCGACGGCCGGACCGTGGTGGACCTGTGGGGCGGGTGGGCCGACGGGGAGCGCGGCCGTCCCTGGGAGCGCGACACGCTGGTCAACGTGTGGTCGACGTCCAAGGGGCCGACGGCGCTGTGCGCCCACATCCTCGCCGACCGGGGCCTGCTCGACCTCGACGCACCGGTGGCCACGTACTGGCCCGAGTTCGCCGCCGCCGGCAAGGAGCAGATCCTCGTACGGCATCTGCTCTCCCACCGCGCGGGCCTGTCCGGGCTGCGGGAGCCGCACTCGTTCGAGCAGCTCTGCGACTGGGAGCTGACGACGCAGCGGCTCGCGGCGATGGAGCCGTGGTGGTCGCCGGGGACCCGGTCCGGGTATCACGCGTTCACGTACGGCTCCCTGGTCGGGGAGGTCGTGCGGCGGGTGTCGGGGCTGCTGCCGGGGGCCTTCCTGGAGCGGGAGGTGACCGGGCCGCTCGGGATCGACTTCACGATCGGGCTGCCCGAGAAGGAGTCCGGGCGGGTGGCCGGGCTGGTGCAGCCGCCGGTCGCCAGAAGCAGTGAACAGGCGGCGATCTTCAGCCAGTTGGCGCCGGCGGCGCTCGCCGCGCTGACCAACCCGATCCTGGGCGCGGCCCAGGCCAACTCGCCCGAGTGGCGGGCCGCCGAGATTCCCGCCGCGAACGGGCACGGCACCGCGCGGGCGGTCGCCGCGCTGTACGGGATCTTCGCGGGGCGCGGGACCTTCGACGGCCGCCGCATCCTGTCCCCCGAGGCCGCCGAGCGGGTGCGCGAGGGGCAGGGCAGCTGCCGCGATCTCGTGCTGGGCGCCGGGTTCGCACACGAGACGGAGATCGGCCTCGGCCTGTGGCTGAGTGGACCCAACGGCTCGTACGGACCCAACCCGCGGGCTTTCGGACACGACGGCTTCGGCGGCTCGTGCGGTCTTTCGGACCCGGAGGCCGGGGTGTCGCTGGGGTACACGATGAACCGGATGGGGCCTCATATCGCGGACGACCCAAGGAAGATGGCGCTGATCGACGCCCTGTACGGCGCCCTGTGACGGCCCTTCGGCGCGGGCCGTTTCAGCCGAAGTGAGGGGCCACCCTTCCCCGTTGGTTTAGACCACTGCTTAGATCTGGTGACGCAAGGAGCCCGCTCGGCTACAACACGTCACCAACAGGAGGCGCGGCATGGCCCGCACCACCCCGCACGACCGCCCGCTCACCGAAGCCCAGCCGCTGTACTGGCGGATCGCCACCGAGCTCCTCGGCGAGCTGCGCGACGGGACGATCCCGCCGGGCGAACGGCTGCCGGGGGAACGGCATCTGGCGGAGCATTTCGGGGTCAGCAGGGAGACCGTCCGGCAGTCGCTCGAGGTGCTGCGCCGCAGCGGTCTGGTGGCCACCGACCGGCGCGGCAGCCACGCCACGCTGCCGGGCCTGCCGGTCGAGACGCCCGCCTCGCTCACCTTCCCGGTCGGCGCCCGGACCACCGGCCCGGGCGCCGTCGACCACGCCACCGTCACCTGGGAGACGCCCTCCCCGGAGCACGCCGAGGCCCTGGGGCTCGCCCCGCACCGCGAGACCCTGGTGCACCGCTACGAGTCCACGGGCGCCGACGGACGGGGGCAGCGCACGGCCGTGACATCGTTCTCCGCGGTGGCGCTGGCCGAGGTGGCGGAGCTGGCCCGCTACCGCGACCGCACGGAGGCCTCCGGTTCGGCCCAACTGCGGCTCGCCTACGACTGGATGCGCAGGGCGGGCCTCTCGCTGCACCACCGGGACGCCATCACCCGGCTCCCGGGAGCGTCCACGGTGCGGGTCACCCGCTGCGTCCACGACCAGTACGCCCGCCCCCTGGAGATCACCGACCTCGTCGTGGACGCCCAACAGGACGCCCTGGTCTACGAGTTCACACTGCCCGCGGCGGGCTGAGCACGCGCGACGCGTGGCGCACCATGACGTCGTCAGTCCGATTCGGGCCGGCGCGCGACGACCATCCGCACCCGCGGGCTCCCGTCCCGCCGCCGCCCGAACTCGGGCAGGGCCTCAAGTTCCACCTCGAACCCGGCACGGGCCAGCTCGGCGCGCACCTCCCCGAGCCGGAAGGCCCGGTAGTACATGACGAACGGCGGCCGCCACACGGCGTTGCGCACCCGCATCACCGCGTCGAAGCCCAGCAGCATCCAGTAGGCGACCGACACGGGCCGCGGCGGGGCCACGACGGGGAAGACGAAGCGGCCGCCGGGCCGCAGTACGGAGTGCACCTGGGCGAACAGGCCCGGCAGCTCACGCGGCAGGAAGTGCCCGAACGCCCCGAAGCTCACCACCAGGTCGAAGGCGGGGGCGAAGGGCAGGGCACGGGCGTCCGCACGGACCCAGCCGATACGCGGTTTCGCGTCCCGCGCCTGCCGCCGGGCCATGTCCAGCATGCCCGCGCTGAAGTCGACGCCGGTGACACTGTGCCGGCACACCTCGGCCAGCACCTCGACGCCTGCGCCCGTCCCGCAGCACAGGTCGAGACCGTCGCCGTAGGGTCCGGTCCGTGCCAGCGCCGCCGCGACGGCGTCGAGCACCGAGTCGGGCGTACGGAACGGCGTGTGGTCGAACTTCGGGGCGAGCAGGTCGTAGCCGCGCTCGACGGACGACAGGGCCTGGACGGTGAGTTCACGCAGGGAGGGGCCTTCGGGGCTGAACATCCGGCTCACCTCACCCCTGCGCCACGCGCTGCCGGAGGACGACGAGAACCCGCTCGCACCAGGAAAGGATCTGCTCCTCGAAGGAGATCCCGGCCAGCAGCGTCAGATACGGCCCGACCCGGTCGGACTCGCGCAGGTACTCCTCCTCGGTCCGGCCGTCGAGCATGCGCGCGCGGACACGCTCGTAGCGGCCGAGTTTGCCACGCGCCCAGGTCATGCGCTCCTCGATCATGGCGCGGGCGGTCCCGGGGTCGTCCATCGCCTGGAGCTTGATCAGGAGCTCGTCGCGGACGGCGGTGGGCCGTCGGGGCGGCTCGGCCGCGAAGCTCCGCAGGTCCTCCCGTCCGGCCTCCGTGAGCGTGAACATCCGCTTGTTGGGCCGTCGCTCCTGCTGCACGAAACGGGCCTCGACCAGGCCGTCCTGCGCCAGGCGCTCCAGCTCCCGGTAGAGCTGCTGCGGGGTCGCGGGCCAGAAGTTGGCGAACGAGATGTCGAAGACCTTGGACAGCTCGTAACCCGAGGCCTCGCCCTCCAGCAGGGCGGCCAGGACGGCGTACTTGAGGGACATGTGGACACCGTAACAGCAGGTGATTATTCTCATCCGCACCTACTCAACAAATTGACTATGAGGTGATCCGATGCGCGCGTTCCGCGAGGCCGTCGAGGCGGGCGACGCCGATGCCATGGAGACCCTGCTGGCGGAGGACGTCGTCTTCACCAGCCCGGTCGTGTTCAAGCCGTATGCCGGCAAGGCGATCACGGCGGCGATCCTGCGCGGTGTCGTGCGGGTCTTCGAGGACTTCCGCTATGTGCGGGAGATCAACGACCCGAACGGCCGTGATCACGCGCTGGTCTTCACCGCGCGGGTGGGCGACCGGGAGATCACCGGCTGCGACTTCCTCCGGGTGAACGAGGAAGGGCTGATCGACGACTTCATGGTCATGGTCCGTCCGCTGTCGGGCGCGCAGGCGCTGGCGGAGGCCATGGGCGCGCAGTTCGACCGGATCGAGCAGGAGGCGCGGCTCCGGTCCGCGTAGCGTCGGGCGGAACGCGGGGTGCACCCGGATCGACACCGGGTGCCCCGTGGCGCGATGTCCGCCTGCGCGTGGGGCGGTCGCGGTTGGATGTCCCCATGACCACCGACGAGCATGCGCGGATGATGTCGGCCAACCAGGCGAACTGGGACGCCCGCACACCCGTCCACGTCGCCAGCCGGTTCTACGGCCTCGACCAGGACCTCGATCCGGCCCGCTGGTTCGCCTCCTTCGAATGGGACGACCTCGGTGAGCTGGCCGGGCGGGACGTGCTGCATCTCCAGTGCCATCTGGGCACCGAGACGCTCGCCTTCGCACAGCGCGGGGCACGCGCGGTCGGCCTGGACTTCTCCGCGGCCTCGGTGGCCGCCGCGGACGGCATCGCCCGGAAGGCGGGGCTGGACGTCACGTACGTGCGGGCGAACGTCTACGACGCCGTGGCGGCCCTGGAGGGGCGGCAGTTCGACGTCGTCTACACCGGCAAGGGCGCGCTGTGCTATCTGCCCGACCTGGATCGCTGGGCGGGTGTGGTGGCCCGACTCCTGCGGCCCGGCGGACGGTTGTACATCGTCGAGTTCCACCCGCTGCTCAACTCCCTCGGCCCCAAGCCCGGTCCGGGCGAGGGACCGGAGCTGCTGCTGCGCCACGACTACCTGAGCGGCGACGGGGCCGTGCACCGCGACGCCACGCACACCTACACGGACGGCCCGGCCGTGGCGGGCGCCACCGACAGCTTCGAGTGGATGCACGGAATAGGAGAGGTCCTCGGCGCGTTGACGCAGGCAGGACTGACCATCCGGCGCCTCACCGAGAGCGACGAGCTGCCCTGGCAGCGCTGGCCGCACATGGAGCGCACGCCCTCCGGCTGGTGGCGGCTTCCAGAACCGCGGATCCCCCTGCTCTACGGACTCCTCGCCACGCGCTGAACCACCGTGGTACCGTCCCGTTAGCACCTGTGTACGCCCGGTCCAGGGCGCCGGTGCCAGTTCCACCTCAGTTCGCCGGTCCGCGTACCGGCTTTCTCCGCACCATCTCGTGACCGGCTCAGCGCCATGTCCGGGGTGCTGTGTCCCGCCGCCCGAAGGCGCGTCGACCGCCTTCCCGAAGTCCGCGGCATCTCCCTTCCTTCCGCATGTCCCATGCCTTCCGTCCGTGAAAGGACCCACCACCATGACCACCACTCTCGAAAACCCACCCGTACGGCAGCAGCCCCCGGTCCGTGCCGTCACCGGCGTGCTCGACATCGACGCGAACGGCAAGGGACACCTGCGCGCCGAGCACCTGCTGCCCACCCCGGCCGACCTGCCGGTCTCCCCCGCGCTGATCCGCCGGTACGGCCTGCGCAAGGGCGACCTGGTCGACGGCGTACGCGGCGAGGGACGCACCCTCACCGACGTCGCCCGCGTCAACGGCCGCACCCCCGACAGGAACCGCCGCCGCTTCGGCGAGCTGACGCCCCTTCACCCGCGTGAGCGGATCCGCCTGGAGCACCGGGCATCGGGGCTGACCGGCCGGGTCACCGACCTGATCGCCCCCGTGGGCAAGGGCCAGCGCGGCCTGATCGTGGCCCCGCCAAAGACCGGCAAGACGGTCCTCCTCCAGCAGATCGCGGCCGCCGTCGCCGGCAACCACCCCGAGTGCCGGCTGATGGTGGTGCTCCTCGACGAGCGCCCCGAGGAAGTCACCGACATGCGGCGCTCGGTGCGCGGCGAGGTGTACGCCTCGACCTTCGACCAGACGCCGAAGCAACACATCGCGCTGGCCGAGCTCGTCATCGAGCGGGCCAAGCGGCTCGTCGAGGCGGGCGAGGACGTCGTCATCCTGCTCGACTCCCTGACCCGGCTGTGCCGGGCGCACAACAACGCGGCCGCCTCCGGTGGACGCACCCTGAGCGGCGGCGTCGACGCCGCGGCGCTGCACGGGCCGAAGCGGTTCTTCGGCGCCGCCAGGCTCGCCGAGGAGGGCGGCTCGCTCACCATCCTCGCCACGGCCCTGGTGGAGACCGGCTCCCGCGCCGACGACTTCTACTTCGAGGAGCTCAAGAGCACCGGCAACATGGAGCTGCGCCTGAACCGGGACCTGGCCCACCGGCGGGTCTTCCCCGCCGTCGACATCAACCCGTCGGGCACCCGCCGCGAGGAACTCCTGCTGCCCCCGGCCGAGTTGGGCGTCGTACGCGGCCTGCGCCGGGCGCTCCAGACACGGGACGGGCAGACCAACCTGGAGACCCTCCTGGAACGCCTGCGCGAGACACCCGACAACGCCACGTTCCTGCGGCGGATCCAGCCGACCTTGCCCGGCGAGTGACGGCCGGAGCATCGCCCGTCCGGGTGCCCGCGCGCCCCGACCGGCCCGGGCAGCACGGTCCGGGGCGACTCCGTTCCTAGCTTGGCAGTATGAAGATCGGACTTTCTTCCCGGGCTCTCGTGTCCGCGTGCGTGCTCTGCGCGGCCGGACTGCTGGCGCTCGCACCCGCCGCCGCGTTCGCCCACGAGGGGCTCGACCCCGACCCGCCGGGCGGACCCCGGGCCGCGGCGATCCCACGCCCCGCGCTGCTGTACCGGTCCGGCACTCAGGTGCATCCGCTCTCCGGGGCGCCCCGGCTCCCGCGCGTCTCGGCGCTGTCGTGGCTGGTGGCGGACGCCGACTCGGGCGAGGTGCTCGCCGCGTACGACGCGCACCGCAGGCTGCCGCCCGCGAGCACCCTGAAGACCCTGTTCGCCCTCACCCTGCTGCCGGCCCTGCCCGTCGGCGTCCCGCACACCGTGCGCAACGAGGAGCTGGCCGGGATCGGGCCCGGCAGCAGTCTGGTCGGGGTCGCCGAGGGGCGGACGTACCGGATCGCCGATCTGTGGCGCGGGGTGTTCCTCAGCTCCGGCAACGACGCCGTGCATGTGCTGGCCGCGCTCAACGGCGGCTGGCGCACCACGGCCGCCCGGATGCAGGCCAAGGCGCGTTCGCTCGGCGCCCTCGACACGCGGGTGGTGTCGCCCGACGGGTACGACACGCCCGGCCAGGTGTCCTCGGCGTACGACCTGGCGGTGTTCGGCCGTGCCGGGCTGCGCAACGCGGAGTTCGCGCGGTACTGCGGGACGGCCGTGGCGTCGTTCCCGGGCGGGGGCGGCTGGGCCTACCCGATCCGCAACACCAACCGGCTGCTGACCGGCGCGGACGGGGTGGACCCGTACCCGGGGCTGATCGGCATCAAGAACGGCTACACCAGCAAGGCGGGCAACACCCTCGTCGCCGCCGCCCGCCGCGGTGGTCGCACCCTCGTCGTGACGGTGCTCAACCCCCGGGCGGGCGGCGGGCACGCCGTCTACGAGGAGGCCGGCGAACTGCTCGACTGGGGGTTCGGCGCGGCCGGCCGGGTCGAGCCGGTGGGGTCGCTCGACGGTTTGCGGGCCAGACCCGCGCCGGGCCCCGCCACGGTGCCCGTGGTGGCTGCGGTGACGCCCGAGGGCGCAGCGCCGGGCTGGGCGGAGGCCTGCGCGATCGCCGGTGCCGCCGGGATGGGCGCGGGTGCCGTGTCGCTGGTGACGCGCGGCCGGGTCGAGCGCTCGGAGGCGGACTGACCGACCGGCAGCCAGAACAGCAGGCCGAGGGTGATCCACGCGTAGGTGTTGCTGCCGATGAAGCCGTCGACGCCGGACGCGTCGTCGAACCAGAGCCACACCACGCTGGTGCACAGCACCGCGTACAGGGCGGCGGCCACCCGTCGCCGGCCGGCGCGGACGAGGACGGCGAAGGACGGCAGCAGCCACACCAGGTGGTGGACCCACGTGATCGGGCTGACCAGGCAGGCGGTCAGCCCGGTGAGGGCGAACGCCGCCGTCCAGTCCCCCGCCGCCACCGCCCGGCGGGTGCGCGCCACCCACACCCCGAGGACGACCAGGACGACGACCGCCCAGATCTCCCGGCCCGTCACGTCCAGCCGGGCCAGGATCCCTTGCAGGGACTGGTTCGAGACGTAGTCGAGGCGGCCGACCCGGGTGGTGTCCCACATCGCGTGCGTCCAGTAGAAACGGGAGGGGCCCGGCGCCACCCACGCCGCCAGCGCCGTCGCGGCGGCGGCCACGGACGTCGCCACGGCCGCGGCCCGCCAGCGACGGGCCACCAGCAGCAGCCCGATGAACGCCGCCGGCGTCAGCTTGATCGCCGCCGCCAGACCGATGCCGACACCCGCCCGGCGCTCCCGGCCGGTCGACAGCAACCAGCAGTCGAGCAGCACCAGGGCCAGCAGCAGGATGTTCACCTGCCCGAAGCTGAAGGTGTCCCGCAGCGGTTCGAACAGGGCCAGCCCGCACAGGGCCAGCGCGACTCCGTACCAGCCGTAGCGCCGCCAGGCCCGCCCGGCGATCACCCGCAGCACGAAGGCCAGCGCCACCAGGTTGAGCAGCAGCGCCACCGCGATGGCGACGTGCAGATCCAGCAGCGCCATGGGCAGCATCACGACCGCCGCGAACGGCGGGTAGGTGAAACCGTACGTGGTGCCGGGCACCCGGTAGTCGTAGATACGGCCGTCGTGGTGCATCCAGCTGTCGACGGTGCCGTAGTAGACGCGCAGGTCGAACCAGTCGCGCAGCAACGGCACGGTGGCGGTGAAGAGGGCGACGGCGGCGACGAGGGCGAGCACGAGTGCCAGCCGGCCGCGATCGGTGCGCGGAAGCCTCATGCCGTACGTCCCAACGCCGGGGCCTGTGCCGCCAGATGCGCCTGCCAGAGAACGACCACGGCGAGCGCGCCGCCGGAGATAGCCAGCACCAGCTGCCCGGCGTCGGCCGGGCCGCCGCTCGGCAGTACGGCGAGCGCGAGCACGCCCGTCAGGGCCGCGACCCGGTGCCGTACCGAGGTGCTGGGCGCGGCGGCCGCTATGAGGAACAGGCCCCACAGCGCGTACCAGGGGCGGATCGCCGGTCCGAAGGCGGCCACGGCCGCGAGGCTCAGGCCGAGCGCGTACACCGGGCGCGGACGCCAGCGCCACCATATGAGGAGCACCAGAACGCCGGTGAGGACGAGTCCGAAGGTGTGCCACACCGGGACGGCCAGCGGCGCCAGATCGCTGCCGGTCTTCTCCAGCAGCGACGCGGTGGCCCGGCCGAGCAGGCTGGTCAGCGCCCAGTTCTGGGTGGAGACCGGGGTGTCCAGGGCGCCGATCCAGCCGTATCCCGTGCCCGCCACGGCCGTGGCGGCGACCGTGGTGGCGGCGGACGCGGCTCCCGTGGTGAGGACGGCCTTGGCCGGGTGGTGTCCGGAACGCATCTGGAGCAGTACGACGGCGACGAGGCCGAGCGCGGCCGGTGCCTTGACCAGCGCCGCCAGGGTGACAAGGACGGCGCCCAGGATGGGCCAGCGGCCGAGAGCGGCGACCAGACCGGCGCCGAGCAGGCCCAGCATGATGGCGTCGTTGTGGGCGCCCGCCACCAGGTGCAGCAGCACCAGCGGGTTGAGGGCGCCCAGCCACAGCGCGGCGGCCGGGTCGGCTCCGCTGTGCCGGGCGAGGCGCGGCAGGGCGGCCGCCATCAGCGCCACGCCGAGCAGCGCTATCAGCCGCATGCCGAACAGTCCGGCGGGCACTTCGCCGCGGGTCGCGCCGGACAGCACGGAGGCGACGCCCATGAACACGGGGCCGTAGGGCGCCCCCGTGTGCCGCCACAGCGGGGCGACCTCGTCGGCGAGGGGGCCACCGAGGTGGGAGGGGCCGTACGCGTACACGTCGATGTGCGCGTCGACCATGGCTCCCTGGGCCAGGTAGCTGTACACGTCCCGGCTGAACAGCGGCGGCGCGATCAGCAGCGGGGTGGCCCAGGCGGCCAGCACCAGCAGCAAGGCGCGCGGGGTCGGCGGATCCGCGCTGCGCACGAGCCGGCCCAGCAGCAGCCATGCGGCTATCAGCAGGACGACGCCGAAGTACACGCCGACCAGGCCGAGGGCGGCGTGCGCCGAGCTGGGGGCCAGGAGTTCCCGGACCGGCAGCGCACCGGCCGTCTCACCGCCCAGGGCGAGTATGGCGGTGCCGGCCAGACCGAGTATCTGGCAGCGGCGGAGATCGATGGGAAAAGCCATGGCCAACACTCGGTCAGCCTGTCAACGACGGGTGGCCGTCAGTTGACGGCCGTCTCTCTGAGGGGGGTCCGGGGTGTGTCCGGCGCGTGATCGATTGCGGCGGGGCTTGTCGCGCAGTTCCCCGCGCCCCTGAAAGCCAAAAGCCTCTCCGCAGCCCCCCGTCTAGAACACCGACAGGCCCGTCAAGGTGGTGAACCTGTCCAGGGCCGCCACTCCCGCCACCGAATTGCCCCGCTCGTCCAAACCCGGACTCCATACGCACAACGTGCACCGGCCCGGTACGACGGCGATGATGCCGCCGCCCACCCCGCTCTTGCCGGGCAGGCCCACGCGGTAGGCGAAGTCGCCCGCCGCGTCGTAGGTGCCGCAGGTCAGCATGACCGCGTTGATCTGTTTGGCCTGGCTGCGGGTGAGCAGGCGGGTGCCGTCGGCCCGGACGCCGTGGCGGGCCAGGAACGACGTGGCCAGGGCGAGGTCGGCACAGGACGCCTGCACGGAGCACTGGCGGAAGTACTGGTCGAGCAGGGCCGGCACGGGGTTGTCGATGTTGCCGTAGGACGCCATGAAGTGGGCGAGCGCGGCGTTCCGGTCGCCGCTCGCCGTCTCGGAGGCGGCGACGTCCTTGTCGAAGTCCAGGGCCGCGTTGCCGCTCTCGGCGCGCAGGAAGGCGAGGAGTTCACCGGCCGCGTCTCCGGTACGGGTCTGGAGGCGGTCGGTGACGACGAGGGCGCCCGCGTTGATGAACGGGTTGCGCGGGATGCCGTTCTCGTACTCCAGCTGGATCAGGGAGTTGAACGGGTTGCCGGAGGGCTCGCGGCCCACGTGCTCCCAGAGTTCGTCGCCCTCGCGGGCCAGGTCGAGCGCGAGGGTGAACACCTTGGTGATGGACTGCGTGGAGAACGGCTCGCGCCAGTCCCCCACGCCGTACACCGTGCCGTCGAGTTCGGCGACGGCCATGCCGAAGCGGCGGGGGTCGCAGGCCGCGAGCGCCGGGATGTAGTCGGCGGGCCGGCCACGGCCGGGGGTCCGCTCGATCTCCTCCGCGATGCGCTCCAGGATCGGCTGGAAGGTCAGTGACGACGTCGACGCTGCCATGATCACCATTGTGCCTCCCGGCCGGTCCCTTCGCGCATCCGAGGTGGGGTCGCCGCTGGTCAGGCCAGGGCCTGTCCGGTGCCCGCGACGACCTCCGGGCGCAGCAGGTCGGCCAGGGTCTCGGCCGGCAACAGGCCCTTCTCCAGGACGAGTTCGGCCACGCCCCGGCCGCTGACGAGCGCCTCCTTGGCGATGTCGGTCGCGGCCGTGTACCCGATGTGCGGGTTCAGGGCGGTGACCAGGCCGATGGAGTTCTCCACGGTGCGGCGCAGCGCGTCGGTGTTCGCGGTGATGCCGACCACGCAGCGCTCGGCGAGGGTCACGCAGGCATTGCGCAGGTGCGTGATGCTCTCGGAGAGGGAGTGCAGGATGACCGGCTCGAAGGCGTTGAGCTGGAGCTGTCCGGCCTCGGCGGCCATGGTGATGGCGACGTCGTTGCCGATCACCTCGAAGGCGACCTGGTTGACGACCTCGGGGATCACCGGGTTGACCTTGCCGGGCATGATCGACGAACCGGCCTGCACCGGCGGCAGGTTGATCTCGCCGAGGCCCGCGCGCGGGCCGGAGGACAGCAGGCGCAGGTCGTTGCAGCTCTTGGAGAGCTTCACGGCGATCCGCTTGAGGACGCCGGACATCTGGACGAACGCGCCGCAGTCCTGGGTGGCTTCGACCAGGTTGGCGGCGGTGACCAGCGGCAGTCCGGTGATCTCGGACAGGTGGCGGCGGGCCGCCTCGGCGTATCCGGCGGGGGCGTTGAGGCCGGTGCCGATGGCGGTGGCGCCCAGGTTGATCTCGTGGATCAGCTCGACCGCCTCGGCGAGCCGGGAGCGGTCCTCGTCGAGCATGACGGCGTAGGCGGAGAACTCCTGCCCGAGCGTCATCGGCACCGCGTCCTGGAGCTGGGTGCGGCCCATCTTCAGCACGTCCCGGAACTCGACGGCCTTGCGGGCGAACGCGTCCTGGAGGACGGCCATCGCCTTGAGCAGCCCGCGCACCGCGAACACCGTCGCGATCTTGACGGCGGTCGGGTAGACGTCGTTGGTCGACTGACCGAGGTTGACGTCCTCGTTGGGGTGCAGGTGCCGGTACCGGCCCTTCTCGTGGCCCAGCAGCTCCAACGCCCGGTTGGCGACGACCTCGTTGGCGTTCATGTTGGTCGAGGTGCCGGCGCCGCCCTGGATGACGTCGACGACGAACTGGTCGTGCAGTTCGCCGCTGCGGATCTCCCGGCACGCGGCGACGATCGCGGCGGCCTTCTTCGGCTCCAGCAGACCGAGCTCCTCGTTGGCGAGGGCGGCGGCCTCCTTGACGGCGGCGAGCGCGTCGATCAGGTGCGGGTAGGCGGAGATGGGCGTGCCGGTGATGGCGAAGTTCTCGGTGGCACGCAGGGTGTGGACACCCCAGTAGGCGTCGGCGGGGACATCACGGTCGCCGAGCAGATCGTGCTCGCTGCGGGTGACGGCGTTCATGGGGAAACGGTTCTTCTTTCAGGAAAGGTGAGGGAGAGCGCCCCTTCAGGGGCGCGGGGAACTGCGCGACCAGCCACAACGGCCCCGCAGCCGCTGGTCGCGATGGCCGGCACATCCTTAGGCGCAGGCCGAAACGACAACCGGCTCCAGCGAACGAACGGGCCGCACACACCCGACCTCCCGCCCGCCGCCCAGAAGCGCCTCACCCTGGAACTCGGTGAGCAGCTCAGGGTCGACCCCGGCCCACGCAAGAGCGGCGGCAGCCACCGGCACCCGCGCCCGATTCGCTCCGTCGGCGATCTTCACGGCGACGGCCCGGCCGTCCGGCAGCGCGGCGACCTGCACGCCCTCGAAGCCGTCCTTGGCCAGCAGCCCCGGCACGGCCCGCATCAGCGCCGCCACGTCCCGGCCGGAGCCGGAAGCCATCTCGGCATGCTCGCGCATCGCGTCGGCGACCCGGGCCTCGGGCGTTCCCGGCGCCGCGGTGGTGATACGCGCGGCGGCGCGGGCGAGCCCGTGCAGCGAGACGGAGAACAGCGGCGCACCGCACCCGTCGACGGTCACCCGCGCGATCCGCTGACCGGTGAGGTCCTCGACGATCTCGGCGACGGCCTGCTGGAGCGGGTGGCCGGGGTCGAGGTAGTCGTCCAGGGACCAGCCGTTGAGCGCGCAGGTGTACAGCATGGCCGCGTGCTTGCCGGAGCAGTTCTGGGCGAGCCGGGAGGGCGCGCGGCCCTCCCGCACCCAGGCGTCCCGGACGACGGGGTCGAACGGCATGTCCGGGACGTTGCGCAGGTGGTCCTCGGTGAGCCCGGCGAGTTCGAGGATGCGCCGGGTTCCGGCGAGATGGCGTTCCTCGCCGGAGTGGCTCGCCGCGGCGAGCGAGAGCAGCTCGCCGTCGAGCGGGAGCCCGGCCCGGGCCATGGCGACGGCCTGGACCGGCTTCAGCGCCGAGCGGGGGTAGAAGGCGGCCTCGATGTCACCGAGCTGGAACCGGACGTCACCGTCGTCGCCGAGGACGACGACGGAGCCGTAGTGGATGCCTTCGATCATTCCGCCGCGTATGAGGTGGGCGACGGGGGCGTGGAGAGGTTCGCGGACAAGGGGTGCGTCCGCTATGGAGCTGCTGTACATCACTGTCTGGCTGCCTGGTTGTCGTGGGTCGATGAGGGGTCGTCGACCGACACGGTTGTCACGCGTCGGCCTTGGTGGCGGTGCGCCCGGCCCGGCTGCGGATGGCGTACCAGCCCGCGACCAGCGCTGCGACGATCAGCGGCAGGCACAGCACTGTGGTGCGTCCCGCGCCGCCGTCGGCGTACATGAGGACCAGGACGGAGGCGAGGAACGCCAGCGTCACGAGTTCGGTCCAGGGGGAGCCCGGCAGTCGGTAGCCGGGGCGGGTCAGCTCGCCCTTCTGGGTCTTCTGCCAGAAGAGCAGGTGACAGACCATGATCATGCCCCAGGTGGCGAGGATGCCGATGGCCGCGAAGTTCAGCACGATCTCGAACGCCTCGGCGGGGACGACGAAGTTGAGACCGACGCCGAGAACACAGACACCGCTGGTCAGGAGGATGCCGCCATAGGGGACCTGGCTGCGGCTCATCACCGAGGTGAACTTCGGGGCGGAGCCGTTCACCGCCATGGAGCGCAGGATGCGGCCGGTGGAGTACAGGCCGGAGTTGAGCGAGGACATCGCCGCGGTGAGCACGACGAGGTTCATCACACCGCCTGCCGCCGGGATGCCGATGTTGGACAGCACGGTCACGAAGGGGCTCTCGCCGGACGTGTACTTGTTCCAGGGCAGCAGCATCGAGAGCAGCAGGACCGAGCCGACGTAGAAGAGGCCGACGCGCCACATGATCGAGTTGATCGCCTTGGGCATGATCTTCTCGGGGTTCTCGGTCTCACCGGCTGCGACGCCGACCAGCTCGACGGAGGCGTAGGCGAAGACGACGCCCTGGATGATCAGCAGCATCGGCAGCAGGCCGTTGGGAAAGACGCCGCCGTTGCCGGTGATCAGGGCCGGGCCGGGGTCGTGGCCGTCTATGGGGTGCTGGGTGGCCAACAGGAAGATGCCGATCAGCATGAACGCCACGAGCGCGCCCACCTTGATGATGGCGAACCAGAACTCCAGTTCGCCGAACATCTTCACCGATATGAGGTTGACGGTGAGGACGACCGCGAGCGCGATCAGGGCGATCACCCACTGCGGGATGTCCGAGAACATGCCCCAGTAGTGGGTGTAGACGGCCACCGCGGTGATGTCGGCGATGCCGGTGGTGGCCCAGTTCAGGAAGTACATCCAGCCGGCGACATAGGCGCCCTTCTCGCCCATGAACTCACGGGCGTACGACACGAAGGCGCCGGAGGAGGGCCGGTACAGGACGAGTTCGCCGAGGGCGCGGACGACGAGGAAGGCGAAGACGCCGCAGACCGCGTAGGCGATGAACAGGGACGGGCCGGCGTCGGCGAGTCGGCCGCCGGCCCCTAGGAACAGGCCGGTGCCGATGGCACCGCCGATGGCGATCATGTTGACGTGCCGGGCCTTCAGCGACTTGCTGTAGCCGTGGTCTCCGACGTCTACGTGACCGGACGAGGGGCGCGTCTCTTCCTTGAGGTGCTGTTCGCTCACGCCTCGGGTCCGCCTTCCGTGGTGCTGTCCGTGCGCGGGGGGCGCACGATGTCGGTGAGGGTCGTCTCGACGCGATCCAGGTGGTGGGCCATGGCGTCGGTCGCGTCGAGTTCGGAACCGTCGATCAGCGCCTCGACGATCGCCCGGTGCTCCCGGTTGGACTGCTCGCGGCGACCGCCCAGCTCGTTGAGGAAGGCCGACTGACGCGCCAGTGCGTCACGGATCTCCTCGATGACCCGGCGGAAGACCGGGTTCTGGGCGGCCTCGGCCACGGCCAGGTGGAAGAGGGTGTCCATCGCGACCCACGCGGTGGTGTCCGTCTCCCGCTCCATGCGGTCCAGCAGGTGGGCGAGGTGGTCGAGGTTCTCCGGGGTGCGGCGCAGTGCCGCGTACCCGGCGACCGGGATCTCGACGTGGCGGCGCACCTCCAGCAGGTCGCTCGCCGAGTAGTCGCCGAAGGTGGGGTCCTCGACGGTGCTGGCGACGACGAAGGTGCCCTTGCCGGTCTTGGAGACGGTCAGGCCCATGGTCTGCAGGGCCCGCAGGGCCTCGCGCAGGACGGGCCTGCTGACCTCCAGGGTGCGGCAGAGCTCCGCCTCGGAGGGCAGCTTGTCGCCGACGGCGTACTCGCCGCGCTCGATGGCATCACGCAGATGCGCCAGCACCGCCTCCATGGCGCTCACACGACGGGGAGGCTGTCCGGCTGTCCGGCTGTCTGACAGGTTCACGGGAGAGATATTCCGGGTGAGCGGACGGTGGTGTCAAGGGACCCCTAAGGAGAGATTCACCGGACGTGACGCCGGAGGTCCGTCGCCGGCGTCACGTCCGGCGCCCGTCAGCTGTTGACGACACCCGCGCCGAGCAGCCCGAACAGCAGCAGCCCGACCACGATCCGGTAGATCACGAAGGCGTTGAAGGAGTGCTTGGCGACGTACCTCAGCAGCCAGGCGATGGAGGCGTAGGCGACGACGAAGGACACGAGTGTGCCGACGGCCAGCGGCAGCGCAGCCGTCCCCGTGCCGAGGGCGTCCTTGAGCTCGTAGATGCCCGCGCCGGTCAGCGCCGGGATGCCGAGGAAGAAGGACAGACGGGTGGCGGCGACCCGGTCGAGGTCGAGCATCAGAGCCGTCGACATCGTGGCGCCGGAGCGCGAGAAGCCCGGGAAGAGCAGGGCGAGGATCTGGGAGCTGCCGACGAGCATGGCGTCCTTGAAGGAGGTGTCGTCCTCCCCTCGCTTGTGCCGGCCCATCCGGTCGGCCGCCCACATCACACCGCTGCCCACGATCAGCGAGCCCGCGACCACCCACAGCGAGGCGAGCGGCCCCTCGATCAGCGGCTTGGCGGCCAGGCCCACGACGACGATCGGGATCGTCGCGCAGATCACCCACCACGCGAACTGGTAGTCGTGGTGATAGCGCTCCTCCTTGTCGCGCAGCCCGCGCAGCCACGCGGACACGATCCGCACGATGTCCTTGAAGAAGTACACGAGCACGGCGGCGATCGCGCCGACCTGGATGACGGCCGAGAACCCGACGACCGAGTCGTCGTCCACGGGGATGCCCATGAGCCCCTCGACGATCTTCAGATGGCCGGTCGAGGAGACGGGCAGGAACTCGGTCACCCCCTCGACGGCTCCGAGGACGATGGCCTGACCGACGCTGATGACGCTCATGTGATCCAGTTCCGGGGGTCGGCGGGACAGCTGGTGCGCACTGTCCTACCAGGCGCGGGTGTGGCTCCCGCGCCATCGACACCGCCGCCGGCGGCCTACGACCACATCGCCTCGGCCAGCGACACGCCGAGGAAGGCCGCGCCGAGGCCCACGACCACGCTGCCCACGACGTTGCCGAGGGCGTAGAGCCCGGCGCCCGTCTCGGTCAGCCGCAGGGTCTCGTAGGAGAAGGTCGAGTAGGTGGTCAGGGCGCCGCACAGCCCGGTGCCGAGCAGCAGCTGGAGGTGGGAACCCGCGGCACCGGAGGCCGCCGCGCCGGTGAGCAGGCCGAGGATCAGACAGCCGCAGGCGTTGACGAGGAAGGTGCCCCAGGGGAACACGGAGTCGTGCCGGGACTGCACCGCGCGGTCGGTGAGATAGCGCAGGGGCGCACCGACGACGGCACCCGCGACGACCAGAAGCCAGTTCACGGCTACTTCTTACCTTTCCTGTCCGATTCGCTCGGTTTGTCGTCGCGGCCGATGTACCGGATGACCTCGCAGTCGTCGATGGTGACGAGTCCTTCGGAGACGAGTTCGTCGAGCTGCGGCAGGAAGGCGCGCACCCGCTCCTCGGTGTCCACGATCACGACCGCGACCGGGAGGTCCTCGCTCAGCGACAGCAGTCGTGAGGTGTGGATCAGCGAGGAGGCGCCGTAGCCCTCGATGCCGTGGAAGACGCTGGCGCCCGCGAGGCCGGCCGCGTGGGCGCGGTGCACGATCTCGGAGTAGAGCGGCTTGTGGTGCCAGGTGTCGTGTTCCCCCACGAAGACGGTCAGGCGCAGCGCCCTGCCGGTCAGCCTGGTCATGACTGCCTCCACTTCAGGACGCGACGGGTGGCCGCCGAGGCGAGCCAGACCGCCGTGAGTGCGGCGACGAGGGTGGCGGCGAGGTAGGCGAGTCCGGTGCGCGGATGACCGTCGTCCACCAGCCTCTGGATGTCGACGGCGTACGTCGAGAAGGTGGTGAACCCGCCGAGGACGCCGGTGCCGAAGAAGGGGCGGACCAGGCGGTGGGCGGCCCACACGTCGGTGATGATCACCATGAACACGCCTATCACGGAGCAGCCGACGACATTGGTCCAGAAGGTCGCCCAGGGGAAACCGCCCGGCTGGAGCGGCCACCACAGGGCGAGTGCGTAGCGGGCCGTGGCGCCGAGGGCTCCGCCGGCCGCGACCACCGCGACGACGGGTGCCTGCGCCCGCCAGGCCGCGGGGCGTGCGGTGCCGGCGGGTGCGCGCAGGCTGTCGGTTTCGGGGGCTGTCATGGGCGTACGTCTCCTACTCGCCTGGGCGGCCCGGGGCATGCGGGCCTCGCGGTTGCAAGTAGGGACCGTTGGCGGCAACGCTGCCGCGGTTCGGGTACGGCGGGCCCCACCGCCGCGCCGCGAGGGTGATCGCGGCCGGTCAACAGGGTAACGCCGGGCGCGGGAAGGGGTCACCTCGGACAGCGGCGGCCGCGGCTCGGCATGCCCGTCGGGTGCGGCGCGGCTACTGTCGAAGAGCCCGCTGAGCGGCCGAGGTGAAGGAGCGTGGTCGGCGTGTCGCGCAATCGCCGTCTGATCCTGAGCTCGCCGTCGGAGGTCTGGAACCTGCTGTCCGACGGCAGCCGATACGGGGAGTGGGTCACGGGCACCCAGGAGGTCCTCGCCGTGGACCCCGACTGGCCGGACGTGGGCGCCCGGCTGCGGGTCCGGGTCGGGATGGGCCGCCTGACCCTCGACGACACCGTCGTCGTCCGCATCAGCGAACCGCGGCGCCGGCTGGAACTGGAGGCGAGGGCCGAGCCCTTCGGCGCGGCCCGCATCGCCATGCAACTGATCCCCTGGGGCGCGCACACCCTCTTCGTCATCGACTGGCATCCGCTGAGAGGGCCCGGGACCCGGATGCACGGTCTGCCCGTCGACTACGTCGTCGCGATCCGCAACGGGATGATGCTGACGAAGCTGGCGCGGATCGCGGTGCGTGAGCATGGCGCTTCGCTGATCGGGCCGGAATAGGTCGTCGTTCGGGTGCGGGAGCCGTCGCGGCTGGTCGCGCCCGCGCGGCGGAGCCGCACAATGACACAGCCCCGCGCCCCTTGCGGCGCTGCTACCAGCCCTTCTCGAACATGCGGGCCACCTCTGCGATGCGTATCTCGTCCCGTCGGTAGTGCGTGTGCTGTTGGATCTTCTTGCTGCGCAGCACGCCGATGTCGACGAGGAGGCCGAGGTGGGTCTCGGCGACGTGGGGCGGTACTCCGAGCTTCGCGGCCACCGCGTCCGCGGTGACTCCGTCCTCGGCAGGGTCGCCGTGGCATCCGTCCGGGAAATGGACGGCCGGGTCCTTGAGCCACTCCAGGATCTCCAGGCGCCGCCGGCCGGCGGGAGTCCTCAGCATCTCGTCTCCCTCCGTCGGGCCGCGTCATGGCACGTGCTCCCACTGTCCCGCAGCTGCCGCCGCCGTGTCCGGGACTCTGCGAGCCTTGTCCGGTACCGAACGGCCGTACGACGCCGGGCTGTTCGCGACGGACGTGCGGGGGCCCGGCCGCCGGGGCGCGGCCGGGCCCGTTCGTCACTCGCTCAACGGTGGCCGAACCACGACGTCGAGGAGAGTGCCCGGTCGTCGTAGCCGAACAGGGCCTGGTTCTCCCAGCCGTTGCCGGAGGCGGCGTCGGTCGGGTCCCAGCCGTTGCCGTTGACGGCCGTCCAGGTCGCCTCCCAGTAGAAGACGCCGAGACCGCGGCCGCCGGGGACGGCCTCCACGATGCTCGCCATGTCGTTCATCCACCTGGTCTGGCCGGCCACCGTGGCGGGGTAGCCGGCGACCAGTTCGGCGGCGGTGTCGATGATGTTCTCGTGCGAGTCCTCGCTGTCCAGACGGAACGGGTAGGCCGTCTCGGCGACGAAGACCGGCTTGGCGTAGCGGGCGGCCGCGTCGTCGAGGGTGGTCTGGAAGTCGTACAGCGTGCCGTGCCAGTAGCCGTAGTAAGAAAGGCCGATGGCGTCGAATTTCACGCCGTTCGCGACGGCGTTGTCGAACCACCAGCGGGTGCCGGACAGGTCGCCGCCCTTGGCGAGATGCAGGGCGACCGTGGTGGACGAGCTGACCGCCTTGACCGCGCTGTAGCCGGAGTTGAGCAGACCCGCGAGCTGCGAGAAGTTGTCGGTGGAGCCCTCGGACCACAGCATGCCGCCGTTGATCTCGTTGCCGACCTGGACCATGTCGGCGGTGGTGCCCTGTGCCTTCAGCGCGTTGAGCACGTCGTACGTGTGGTTGTACACGTCGGACTTCAACTGGCTGTAGGAGTGCCCGGACCAGGCGGCCGGCTTGCTCTGGGCGCCCGGGTCGGCCCAGGTGTCCGAGTAGTGGAAGTCGACCAGCAGCTTCATGCCGGCGGCCTTGACGCGCTTGGCCGTGGCGAGGACGCGTGCCTTGTTGTTGTAGCCGTCGGCCGGGTTGACCCAGACCTTCAGGCGCGCGTAGTTCATGCCGGCGTTCCTGAGGATGGCGACCGGGTCGCCGGTGCTGCCCGAACCGGTCCGGTAGGTGCCGCCCTTGGCCTCGCTCTTGGCGAGGGAGGAGATGTCGGCGCCGTGGATCGAGGTGCCGCCCGTGCCGGAGGCGAAGGTCAGGTCGTCGACGTTGAGCCAATTGCCCGCGGCCGCATCGCTGTTGATGCTGATCGTGCACTGGTTGGCGGTCACGCTGACCGGCACGACGATCCGGATCCAGCCGCTCGTGGAGACCGGCAGGTCGGTGCGCTGCTCGGCGCCGCCGCAGTTCTTCAGGGCGAGGTACGCCGAGTTCTGCCCACCGCCGGAGCGGACCCAGGCGGTGAGCTTGTAGTTCCCGTTGGTCAGCCCCGACAGGTACTGGTAGGTCTCCACCTTGTACGCGGACGCCGACCAGTGCGTCAGGCGGTGACTGCCGCCGTGGCCACCGGCCTCGGTGAAGGAGGCGGCGTTCTGTCCGGTCGCCGAGTAGGTGGACCAGCCGGCCGGGGTCGTGGTTCCGGTGCCGTCCGACTCGAAGCCGCCGTTGGTGAGCGTGCTCGCCGCCGAGGCGGTCTGCGTGGGCAGGGCGGTCAGGGCGAGTCCGGCGGCCAGCGGTATCAGCAGGGCTCGGAGCGTGCGTCTGGGATGGAACATCTTCGTCCGTCGTCCCTTCGACGTATGGGTTGGAGGTTCCTCGCCGCCGCACCGGTGCGGTGCGGCGGCGAGGAGCCCCTCCGCCCGCGGCTCGCGGCACGCGCGGGCGGAGGGGAGTCGGCTCAGCCGTCGAGTCGTACGACCCGGACGGCTCCGGCGGGCACCTCGAGGCGGCCCGCGGCGCGCTCGCCGGTCAGCAGCTCGGTGCCGGGCGCATCCAGCGGCACCTTGGCGTCCGACGCGGTGTGGTTCACGGCGAACAGGTAGCTGCCCGACTCGCCGGAGCGGCGCACCACCTCGACGTCCCGGGGCAGGTCGGCACGAGGTGCGACCTGCGCGTCCTCGATCGCCCAGCCGAGCAGCGCGTCGAGGCCGTCGGCGCCCAGGCGGGTGGAGACGTACCAGGCGGTGCCCTCGCCGAGGCGGTGCCGGGTGACGGCGGGGTGGCCGGCGGTCAGGCCGTCGGCGTAGGTCCACACCGTCTCGGCGCCGCGCGGCACGACGAACTCCGTCCACACGTCGCCGCTGAGCTCGGAGCCGTCGGGGCCGGTGATGCGGACCAGCTGATCCCTGAGCAGGGGCGAGAACTCCTCGACCGTGAGGCCGAGGACGTCCCGCAGCGGCCCGGGGCAGGCGCCCTCGTGCACGGCGTCGTGCTCGTCGACGATGCCGGAGAAGTACGACACGACGAGGGTGCCGCCCGTCTCGACGTACTCCCTGAGGTTGCGCCCGGCCGCCTCCGTCATCAGGTACAGGGCGGGCACGACGACAAGGGGATACCTCGACAAGTCGGCTTCCGGGTGGGCGAAGTCGACGGTGAGGTGGCGGTCGTAGAGCGCCTCGTAGAAGGCGTCGGCGCGCTCGCGCGGGTCGTGGTCCTCGCTCGGGCGCCAGTCGAGGTTCTGCGCCCACCAGGAGTGCCAGTCCCACAGCATCGCCACGTCGGCCTGTGTACGGGTGCCGCGGACGGTGCTCAACGAGT
The DNA here is from genome assembly GCF_008704715.1 of Streptomyces chartreusis. Classification (NCBI taxonomy): domain Bacteria; kingdom Bacillati; phylum Actinomycetota; class Actinomycetes; order Kitasatosporales; family Streptomycetaceae; genus Streptomyces; species Streptomyces chartreusis. Next base: position 9,042,336 of record NZ_CP023689.1, on the reverse strand, counting down.
CGACGGCGGCGCCGAGTTCGACGACCTCGCGCCACACGCGGGTGTCGGTGCCGCCGTGCGGGAGCATCGCGGAGTGGAACTTCTCCGCGCCGCGCCGGGACTGCCGCCACTGGAAGAACATGGCGCCCTCGGAGCCGCGCGCCACATGGGCGAGGGAGTTGCGGGCCATCTGACCGGGGGCCTTGGCGGGGTTGCGGGGCTGCCAGTTGACGCCGGAGGTGGAGTGCTCCAGCAGGAGCCAGGGCGCTCCCTGGGCCACCGAACGGGACAGGTCGGCGGCCATGGCGAGGTTGACGTGGGTGCGGCGGCCGTCGGTGATCAGGTAGTGGTCGTTGGTGACGATGTCGACCTCGCGGCCCCAGGCCCAGTAGTCGACGGAGTCGCACTGGCTGAGCGCCGTCATGAAGTTGGTGGTGACCGGGACGCCCGGCGCGAGGCGGTGCAGGATGTCCCGCTCCATGACGAAGTTCTCGCGCATGGTGGCGTCGGCGAACCGCTTGTGGTCCAGCGCCTGGGCCGGGTTGACGGCCGTCGGCGTCGTGCGCGGCGGGTTGATCTGCTCGAAGTCGTTGTAGCGCTGACCCCAGAAGGCGGTGCCCCAGGCCTCGTTGACCGCGTCCACCGTCTCGTACGTCGCCTCCAGCCAACGGCGGAAGTGCGCGGCGCAGGAGTCGCAGTAGCAGGCCGAGACGGGGACGCCGTACTCGTTGTGCACGTGCCACATCGCCAGCGCCGGGTGGTCGCCGTAGCGCTCGGCGAGCCTGGTGGTGATGGCCGCGGCGGCCGTGCGGTAGTCGGCGTTGCTGTGGCAGACGGCGGCGCGCGAGCCGAACTCCAGGCGTACGCCGTCCGGTGTGACGGGCAGGGCCTCGGGGTGGGCGCGGTAGAACCAGACCGGCGGGCAGACGGTGGGGGTGCCCAGGTCGACGCGGATGCCGTGCTCGTGCAGCAGGTCGAACACGCGGTCCAGCCAGCCGAAGTCGTACACACCCGGTGAGGGTTCCAGCAGGGCCCAGGAGAAGATCCCGACGCTCACCATCGTGACGCCGGCCTCCCGCATCAGCCGGACGTCCTCGTTCCAGATCTCCTGCGGCCACTGCTCGGGGTTGTAGTCCCCACCGAAGGCGAGCCCGGTGAGGCCCCTGGGGTTGGTCTCCGGCATGGATCTCTCCCGATTAGTCGATCATTTGGGAACGTGCACACACTCGATCGGCGGCGCGAGCCCAACATAACCGCACAGCAACAACCATTGACAAGTGTCCGGGATGTTTCTCTACTGTGAACGCTCACAGAAGCATGGCAGGTCTTCGCAGCGGGCGGAGACCCCAGGTCAGGGGAGAGATCCATGCCCATCACGAAGCGCCGACGGCTCGTCCTGAGAAGTGCCGCCACCTGCGTCGCCGTCGCCCTCGGCGCCACCGCCCTCACCGCTTGCGGCTCCGAGGACAGCGAGGCCGAGTCCGGCCCCGTCTCGCTGACGTACTGGACCTGGACGCCCGGCATGGACAAGGTCGTCGACCTGTGGAACAAGGGCCCGGGGAAGAAGGACCGGATCACGGTCACGGTGAAGAAGCAGGCGTCCGGCGACACGCTGATCACCAAGATCCTCACCGCGCACAAGGCCGGCAAGGCCCCCGACCTGGTCCAGGCCGAGTACCAGGCGCTGCCGACGCTGGTCAGCAATGACGCCGTGGCGGACATAGCGGGCGACGTCGGCGACGCCAAGGGCAAGTTCGCCGACGGCGTCTGGCAGCAGACCACCCTGGGCACGGACGCGGTGTACGCGGTCCCGCAGGACATCGGGCCGATGATGTTCTACTACCGCGAGGACCTCTTCAAGAAGTACGGCCTGACGGTCCCGACCACCTGGGAGGAGTTCGCCAAGACGGCCCGTGCGCTGAAGAAGAAGGCGCCGGACACGGACCTGACCACCTTCTCCGCCAACGACTCCGGACTCTTCGCGGGCCTCGCCCAGCAGGCCGGCGCCAAGTGGTGGACGACCTCCGGCGAGAAGTGGAACGTCGGCATCGACGACGCCGCCACCCAGAAGGTCGCCGGGTTCTGGGGCGACCTCGTCAAGGAGGGCGCCGTCGACAACCAGCCGATGTACACCCCGGCCTGGAACAAGGCGCTCAACACCGGCAAGCAGATCGCGTGGGTCTCCGCGGTGTGGGCGCCGGGCACGCTGACCACGGCCGCGCCCGACACCAAGGGCAAGTGGGCCATGGCCCCGCTCCCCCAGTGGTCCGGGTCGGACGACGTCACCGGCAGCTGGGGCGGTTCCTCCACCGCCGTCACCACCGACTCCGGGCACAAGGCCGCCGCCGCGAAGTTCGCCGCCTGGCTCAACACCGACGGCGACGCCCTCCAGGCGCTGGCCAAGGAGAGCGGCATCTACCCGGCCGCCACGAACGCCCAGACCAGCGGCGCCTTCGCGACCCCGCCGGACTACTTCTCGAACCAGTCGGACTTCTACGCCAAGGCCGCCGAGATCGCGAAGACCACCGCCCCGTCCGCTTGGGGCCCGAACGTGAACGTCGCCTACACGACCTTCAAGGACGCTTTCGGCAAGGCCGCCAAGGACAAGTCGGACTTCGGCGCCGCCCTGACGACCATGCAGGACGACACGGTCGCCGACCTCGAGAAGCAGGGCTTCGAGGTCTCCGAGTGACCAGCACGAGCCGGAAGGCGTACGGGGTGAAGGGGGCCCCGTATGCCTTCCTCTTTCCCGCCTCGATCCTCTTCCTCCTCTTCTTCGCGCTGCCCATCGGCTACGCGGTCTGGCTCAGCTTCCGCAAGGTGAAGGTCTCCGGACTGGGCCTCGGGTCGGGCGCCCGCAAGGAGGTCTGGGCCGGGCTGGAGAACTACACCGACGCCCTCACCGACAACGAACTGGTCGCCGGCGCACTGCGTGTGCTGGGCTACGGCTGCATCGTGGTGCCGGTGATGCTGGGTCTCGCCCTGCTGTTCGCGCTGATGCTGGACTCCGAGAAGGTGCGGCTCGCGCCCGTCACCCGGCTCGCGATCTTCCTGCCGTACGCCATCCCCGGCGTCGTGGCGGCGCTGCTCTGGGGCTTCCTGTACCTGCCGGACGTCAGCCCCTTCTACTTCGTGCTGGAGAAGCTGGGCCTGCCGCAGCCCGACCTGTTGGACGGCGGGCCGCTGTATCTCGCCCTGTCGAACATCGCCGTGTGGGGCGGCACCGGCTTCAACATGATCGTCATCTACACCTCGCTCCAGGCGATCCCGACCGAGGTGTACGAGGCGGCGCGGCTGGACGGTGCGACGCCGCTCCAGATCGCGCTGCGGATCAAGATCCCGATGGTGGCGCCCTCGCTCGTGCTGACCTTCTTCTTCTCGATCATCGCCACCCTCCAGGTGTTCAACGAACCGACCACCCTGAAACCGCTCACCAACTCCGTGTCCACGACCTGGAGTCCGCTGATGAAGGTGTACCAGGACGCCTTCGGCAAGGGCGACATCTACGCGGCGGCCGCACAGGCCACAATCATCGCCCTGGCCACGCTGCTGCTGTCGTTCGGCTTCCTGCGGGCCGCGAACCGTCGTAACAAGCAGGAGGCACCCCGATGAGCTCCCTCGCCGTCGGCAACGCCGACACGGCCGCGGACGCCGCGCCCGGCACGGACCGGAGCCGGCCGCCGCTGCGCCGCCGGATCGCGCTGATCCCCACGGTCACGCTGCTGCTCGGCGCGCTGTACTGCCTGCTGCCCGTCGCCTGGGTGGTGATCGCGGCGACCAAGTCCGGCAGCGAACTGTTCTCCACGTTCACCTTCCTGCCGGGCACGGGCTTCGCGGACAACTTCGCGGACCTGAGCGCCTATCGCGACGGCGTGTACTGGCAGTGGATGGGCAACTCCGCCCTGTACGCCGGTCTCGGTGCCCTGCTGTCGACGGTCGTCTCGGCGTTCAGCGGGTACGCGCTGGCGATCTACCGCTTCCGGGGCCGGGAGGCGATGTTCAACGTGCTGCTGGCGGGCGTGCTGATGCCGCCGGTCATCCTCGCCATCCCGCAGTACCTGCTGCTGGCCAAGGCCGACCTGACGGACTCCTACCTGTCGGTGCTGCTGCCGCAGATCCTGTCGCCGTACGGCGTCTACCTCTCGCGGATCTACGCGGCCGCCGCGGTGCCGGCCGACGTGGTCGAGGCGGGCCGGATGGACGGGGCGAGCGAGTGGCGGATCTTCACGCGGGTCGCGCTGCCGATGATGGTGCCCGGCATGGTGACGGTGTTCCTGTTCCAGTTCGTGGCGATCTGGAACAACTTCCTGCTGCCGTACATCATGCTCAGCGACGACGAGCGGTTCCCGATCACGCTGGGTCTGTACACGCTGCTCGAACAGGGCGCCAACACCCCGGCGCTGTACACGCTGGTGATCACAGGGGCGTTCCTCGCGGTGCTGCCGCTGGTCGCGCTGTTCCTGGTCATCCAGCGGTTCTGGAGTCTGGATCTGCTCTCCGGGGCCGTAAAGTCATGACCATGAGCAACACGGGGGGCCGACGCAGACCGCCGACGATCCATGACGTGGCGCGCGAGGCCGGAGTGTCACGGGGCACCGTCTCGCGGGTGCTCAACGGCGGGCACTACGTCAGCCCCGCCGCCCAGGAGGCGGTCAACGCGGCGATCCGCAGGACGGGTTACGTCGTCAACCGGCACGCCCGCTCGCTGATCACGGGGCGCTCGGACTCGGTCGGCTTCCTGCTGACCGAGCCGCAGGAGCGGTTCTTCGAGGACCCCAACTTCAACGTCCTGCTGAGCGGCTGCACCCAGGCGCTGGCCGCGCACGACATCCCGCTGCTGCTGATGCTGGCAGGCACCAAGGACGAACGGCGGCGCATCACTCGGTACATCACCGCCGGTCATGTCGACGGGGTGCTGCTGGTCTCCAGCCACTCCGGGGACCGGGTCGCCGAGGAGCTGCGCGAGGCGGGCGTGCCCCTCGTGCAGTGCGGCAAGCCGATGGGGCCCGGGTCCAAGGTGAGCTATGTGGCGGCCGACGACCGGGACGGCGCCCGTGACATGGTGCGGCATCTGCTGTCGCTGGGCCGCCGCCGGATCGGCGTGGTCAGCGGTCCGCTGGACACCCCGGGCGGTGTCGACCGCCTCGCGGGCTACAAGGAGGTGCTGACGGAGGCGGGCGTCGAGATCGACGAGCGGCTCATCACCTCCGGCGACTACAGCCGGGCCAGCGGCGAGGCGGGCGCCGATCAGCTGCTTGCGCGGGCCCCCGACCTCGATGCCCTGTTCGTGGCGTCCGACCTGATGGCGCAGGGCGCTCTGGCCGCGCTGCGCCGGGCGGGCCGACGGGTGCCCGAGGACGTCTCGGTGGGCGGCTTCGACGACTCCGCGGCGGCGACGGAGGCCACCCCCGCCCTGACCACGATCCGCCAGCCCTACGACCGGATCAGCGCCGAGATGGTGCGGCTGCTGCTCGCTCAGATCGGCGGCGAGGACCCGGCTGCGGTGATACTGCCGACGGAGCTGGTGACGCGGCAGTCGACGTGATCGGCCGTAGCGGCGCGACCGGCGGACGGCGAACGGTCAGGATTCGAGAAGTCATGACCCGGTCCCCCGGCCTAGCGTGAAAGCACCGGCGAGACGCGCCGGCCCCGCTTCACCGAGGAGGACGTCATGACCGCCGGAATCAGCACGATCATCTACCCCGTCAAGGACCTCGCCAGGGCAAAGGCCCTGTTCGGCGCCCTGCTGGGCACGGAGCCCTACGCGGACGAGCCGTACTACGTCGGCTACAAGGACGCCGGGCAGGACGTCGGTCTGGACCCCAACGGGCACGCCAAGGGCATGACCGGCCCGGTCCCCTACTGGCACGTGGCCGACATCAGGGCGTCGTACGCGGCCCTGCTGGAGGCCGGAGCCGAGTCGCTCCAGGACGTCCACGACGTCGGCGGCGGCAGGCTGATCGCGTCCGTGAAGGACGGGGACGGCAACCTCGTCGGGCTGCTCCAGGACCCGACCGGCTGACCCCGCGCCCCGCCCGTCGGAGCCCCGCTTGCACACGCACTAGTTGCACGCTCAACAAATGGCCGAATCGGTGTTACGGTGCGGGTATGGCAGTGAAGACGGCCGAAGCGGGGCTCGAGGAGCGGTGGCGGGACATCCTGTCCGTGCACGCGCGCACGATGTGCGAGATCGACCGCGTGCTGCACCCGCACGGACTGGGCGCGAGCGACTTCGAGGTGCTCGACATCCTCGCGGCGGCGACGCCCGTGCAGGGCGAGCAGTGCCGGGTGCAGAACCTCGTCGGGCGGGTCCACCTCAGCCAGAGCGCCCTGTCCCGGCTGATCGGCCGACTGGAGAAGGACGGGTTGCTGGAGCGTTCCGTCTGCGCGGAGGACCGGCGCGGCGTGTACGTCACCCTCACCCGAAAGGGCCGTGACCTGCACGCCGAGGTTCTGCCGTTGCAGCGGGGTGCGCTGGCGCGCACACTGAGCCGCTGATCGTCGTGCCGCGACGGGTCGTGTTCCCGGTGCGGCACCGTCGTGGTTCGTCGCGCAGTTCCCCGCGCCCCTGACGGCGATGCCGTGAGCGGTGTCTAGAGCGCGAACTCTGTTCCGTCCGGCAGGACTTCCGTCCCCGTCTCCGAGACCTGGGCGCGGGCCGTCGAGGCCGGGTTGAGGAGGGGGTTGGAGTCGGCGAGGTGGGTGTAGATCCGGCGGACCCCCGGGTGGCGGGCCAGGGCGGTGAGGCTGCCGGTCGGTCCTGAGACGGGCAGGTGGCGCCCGGTGTCGCCCGTCTCGTCGGCCGCGAAGTGCGTGCCGTCCAGGACGACGCCGTCCGCGTCCGCGACCAGGTCCTCCAGCAGCCCGGACCAGGCGCTCACGCGGGGTGCGTAGACGAGGACGCGCCCGGTGGCCAGGTCCTCGATGCGGTACACCGTCACCCAGCGGCGGTCGGTGGAGCGGCCCGGCACGTACGCCGGTGGCTTCCCCGGGACCGGATGTGCCGTGACGACGAGCCCGCCTGCCAGCACGAAACCGCCCTCGGTGAGGCTGTCCGCCCACTCCCACGGGGCGTGACGGTCCAGGCCCGCCCGTGCCGGGGCGAGCGCGGCCAGTACCGGTGGGGCGGCATAGGTCTTCAGCCGCGCGGCGTCGCGCAGTACGGCGAGGCCCGCCACGTGATCGGGCTCGGCGTCGGTGAGCAGCACGCCCCGCACGGGGGTGTGCCGGGGGCCGGGCCACAGGGCGGGCGCGGCGGTGAGCCGGTCGCGGATGTCCGGCGAGGCGTTCAGCAGCCACCAGTCGCGGGAGTTGCCGGTGACGGCGGCGCACTCCGGGCCGCGCGCGGGCAGCTTGCCGTCGCGGGCGGCGTCGCACCGCACGCAGGCGCAGTTCCAGCGCGGGAACCCGCCTGAGGCGGCGGTGCCGAGCAGGACGACCCTCAAGACGACCCCCCACCCCTTCGCGTCGGCCCTCCCGGTGGGATCTTCCCTCTCCGTACGGCCGAACCACCCTGCGACGGGGGGCAGTTCCGGCCGACCTTCCCATTGTCCGCGAGGCGGCCCGTGACCACAGCGGCTCCCGGAGCCACGGCTGCCCGGGGGAAATCCGGCCATGAGGAACGGGGTGGGGAGCGCGCGGAGGGGATGGGCGGCCACCCTGTCGCCGCCCATCCCCTCCGTGATCGCTCTGTCGCCCTACGGTCGCGCCAGCAGCGTCCGTACGCCCTCCGACGTCAGGGTCAGCGGGTGTGCGGAGCCGGCGTCTATGGTCAGGGCCAGATCATCGGCCGGCCACTGGGAGGCCAGTGCGCCCAGCGGTACCAGGCGGTAGCGCGAGATGTAGGGCAGCAACTCGGCCATCGCGGGCTCTGAGGTGAAGACGGGGACGACCGGCTCGCCGCCCGGCCGCTCGATGACCGGAAGTGCCACGGCCTCGGGGTCGATGGCGTCCTGCTCGCCCACGTCGTCGGGCACCGGGACGAGGACGTCGCTGCTCGCGAGCGTGTCCAGCGCCGCCTTGTCCTCGGTGTTGTCGGCCAGCGCGTCCAGCGCCCGCCGGGCCGGTGTGGCGTTGTAGTCGTTCGCGGGTGTGTCCATGGCAGATCCCCTGTCAGCGACGGCAGTGCGTTCCGCCCGGGGCATGGTCGCGGGATGCTCGATCCCGGCGCGGCCCTGCTCGCGTACCCGATCCGGACTGGAGCATTCCTATGGTTGTCCAAAGGTCAGGGCATTCGATCTCCGCAGGTCAGGGGATCAACGGAATGTGGCCGGACGGCAGCCCCAGGCGATCACAGCCGACCCGGCGGGCGAGCGGCTCGGCCATGCTGGGCCCCACATGGGTCCAGTACGTCGCCGCGTCCCGGAAGTAACGCTGCATCCGCTCGCCGTCGCGGGCGTAGCGGGAGCCGGCCGTGCGGAACAGGGTGCCCTGGAGGACGTCCCAGGTCATACGGCCGGCATTGAGGAACATCAGCGCCAGGCGGTTGTCCTCGGCGGTGGTGAAGGGGGCGCCGCCGCGGGCGTTGCGCCGGCAGGTCTCCATCCACTCCTCGGCGGTGCGCTGGAGCGCCGCCTCCGCCGTGTGGATCACGCCGAGGGCCTCGCCCAGGTGCCGCTGGTAGTCGTGGAGTTCCCCGCGGGTGCGGTCGGGTTCCAGGACGAGGGGGCGGCCGGCGATCACGCGGGCGTACTCGTCGGCTGCCGCGTACGCGGTGCCGATCATGATGGCGGCCAGCTCGCCGTGGTAGAAGCTGGGCGCCCGCCCCGCGTACATCGGGTTGCCGTGCAGTGCGGAGCCGACGCTGCCGCCCTCGACCGGCAGGTCGAGCAGGCTCGCCTCGCGTGTGAGGTACGCGGGGATGCGGGCCTGCTCCATGTGGATGCTGTTGGAGCCGCTGCCGCGCAGGCCGAGGACGCCGTGCCAGTCGTCGAGCACCGTCCACACCGCGCGCGGGGCGACGAACAGCACCGGTGGTCCGGGCGGGCCGCCGGGGTGGTCGGGGGCGCGCAGGGTCTGGCCGACGTAGTGGGTGGAGTAGGGGGCGCCCGAGGAGTACGGCCAGGTGCCGTCGAGGACGACGTGGTCGTCGCCGTCGGGCCGGGCGACGCCGATGGGGGCGACCGTGGACGCGGCCCGGAAATCGCCGTCGGCTCCGAAGATCTCGTCCTGCGCCCGCTCCTCGAAGAGGGTCGCGACCTGGAGGACGTGGGCGGCGGTGAGCGAGAGGGCCCAGCCGGTGGAGGGGCAGCCGCGGGCGATCTCGGTGACCACCCGGTAGAAGACCGGCAGGGCGAACTCGTAGCCGCCGTACCGGCGCGGCTGGAGGATCCGGTAGAAACCGGCCCGCAGGAAGTCGTCGTGGGTGTCCTTGGGGTAGTGCGTCAGCCGTTCCGCCTCCGGCTGGCGTTCGAGCAGCACGGGCCGCAGGTGCACGGCGCGTTCGACGATGTCGCGTTCGGTCAGTCCGGGCTCGGGAGCGGCGATCACGATGCCTCCTGACGTGTGGGGCCGTCCGTCTCGTGCCGTGATGCGTGACGCGATACGAGTGATTGAACACGGCAACCGCCTCGGGGTACCGACCGGAAACCGCCAAGTGCCGAAGCCTCCCGGGAACAGTCGTAGCCTGAAGGGAAGGGACAGCTCCCGTCCTCGCGGGCACGGGAGGCACGTATGCGTTACGACGACCGCAGTGCGGCCGGGCGGCTGCTGGCCGAGGCACTTCAGGAGCTGCGCGGCCGGGACGTGGTGGTGCTGGGTCTGCCGCGCGGCGGGGTGCCGGTGGCGGCGGAGGTGGCCCGGCGGCTCGACGCCCCGCTGGATGTCCTGGTGGTGCGGAAGCTGGGCGTGCCCGGACAGCCGGAGTGGGGGTTCGGGGCCGTCGGCGAGCACGGGGTCCGCGTCCTCAACCGCGATGTGATCAGCGAGGCCGGGCTGGCCTCCGCCGAGCTGGAGGCGGTGGAGGCGGCCGAGCGGGCGGAGCTGGAGCGGCGGGTGCGTGGCTATCGGCGGGGGCGGGAGCCCTTGCCGGTGACCGGGCGTACCGCGCTGGTGGTCGACGACGGGCTGGCGACCGGGGCGACGGCCGAGGCCGCGTGCCGGGTCGTACGAGGTCAGGGGGCGGCCCGGGTCGTGCTCGCGGTGCCGGTGGGGCCGACGCACGGTGTGGCCCGGCTGCGGCAGGTGGCGGACGAGGTGATCTGCCCCCAGACGCACCGGATCCTCGGCTCGGTGGGTGCCTGGTACCGGCATTTCGGCCAGGTCCCGGACGCCGAGGTCATAGCGCTGCTGGCGCGGGCCGCCGAGCCCGGGTCCCCCTCCCCCGCGGTGGCCTCGTCGCCGTCGGACCGCGAGGTGCTGATCCCGGCCGCCGGCGCCCGGGTGGGTGCCCGGCTGGTCGTGCCGGACGGGGCCGCCGCGGCGGTCGCCTTCGCGCACGGCAGCGGCAGCAGCCGGCTGAGCCCGCGCAACCAGTACGTCGCCACGGCCCTCAACCGCGCGGGGCTGGCCACGCTGCTGCTGGACCTGCTGACCGACGGCGAGGCGCACGACCGGCACAACGTCTTCGACATCCTGCTGCTCGCCCGGCGACTGCATGCCGCGTCGGTGTGGCTGCGGGAGGAAACCGGCCTGCCCGTCGCCTACTTCGGGGCCAGCACCGGCGCCGCCGCGGCGCTGGAGGCGGCCGCGCTGTCCGGCTCCGACGTCCGCTCGGTCGTCTCACGTGGCGGCCGTCCGGATCTGGCCACGCCGGCGGCGCTGGCCCGGCTGCGGGCGCCGACGCTGCTCATCGTCGGCAGCCGGGACACGCAGGTGCTGAGCCTCAACCGCCTGGCCGCCGACCGGATGCACTGCGAGCACCGGATCGCCGTCGTGCCGGGCGCCACGCATCTCTTCGAGGAGCCCGGCACCCTCACGACCGTCGCCGAACTGGCCCGCGACTGGTTCACCACGCACCTCGGCCGACCGACCACGGGCACGCCACCGCGCCGCTCCGCCTGACCGTCGACCGGGGCGCTGCGGCTGGTTTCGGCCAGCCCGGAAGCGCCGGTTCCGTCAACCTCCGGGGTCATGGAGATTGAGTGTTGAACTTATGCCTAAACTCTGGATCCTGCACGGAGAGGGTCCCTTACGTGAGTGAACCGAACGATCCCGTCTGCCCGGAGTGCGGCACGCCCCGGGCGCCCGACGGAACCCCCGACTGCTCCTGCGCCCGCCGCGCCTCCGACGCCCGTCGGGACGCGCGCGCGGCGGAGCGGGCGGCCGCGGAGGACTTCGATCCGGTGCGGATACGACCGTTCGTGGAACTCGACAACGATGCCACGACGGACGGAGAAGGGGCCGAACCCCCGCAGGAGCAAGGAGACTTGACGGCGGCGCCCGCCGCAATCCCCCCGCTCTCGGAGCAGGAACCCGCGTCCGAGGCAGGGCTCCCCGACACCGGCACCCGCACCACCCCCCGGCGCAGAAACCGCACCCTCCTCCTCACCGGCGCGGGCGCCACCCTGGCCGTACTGCTGACGGGCGCCTTCCTTGGCGGGCTGTTCACCTACGAAAGCCCCTCCCGGGACGGCGCCGTCTCCGACGACGTCCGCGCACCGGTCCCTGACGCGACCACCGAGGACGGCACGTCCCCGGAGGGCCAGTCCACGGCCGTACCCTCCACATCACCGTCCACCAGCTCGAGTCCCTCCCCCAGCACACCGTCAGGCACCAACTCCGCAACCCCGACCGCGACTTCCTCCACCTCCACCACTCCCCCGCCCGGCACAGACACCACCCCCAGCACAGCCCCCGACCCCACCGACGCGGAGGGACAACCCCCGGTACTCCGCCGCGGCGACCAAGGACCCGAGGTCGTCGAACTCCAGCTGCGCCTGCGCCAGATCGGCCTGTACTCCGGGGACGCGGACGGCGACTTCGACCGCCAACTCGAAAGCGCAGTCCGCACCTACCAACTCACCCGCGTCATCCTCAACGACGAATCAGGCACCTACGGCACCCCGACCCGCACGTCCCTGGAGTCGGAGACGTCGGAACCGTAGGGTCCGCCGACACCGCCGGTCCTCAAAGAGACGCGCCTTCGTCCGTCGCCGGGCTCGGTGTCAGGGTTTCCTGTTCGTGGACTCGGCCTCGGTGCAGTGTCAGGGTGCCGACGAAGGTGAGGGCCAGGGCTGTCAGGACGCCGAGGTTGGCGTAGGCCCAGGGGCCGGATCTGCCGCCCAGGCCGAGGGGGTGGAGGAGGTAGCCCTGCCAGTCCAGCCAGGTTGCCGTGGAGTTGGTGACCAGGCCCCAGCCGAGGGCGGTGGCGGTGAGGGTCAGGCGGAGGGGGGTGAGTGGTGCGTCGCCGTAGCGGCCGGTGGGGCGGTAGAGGTCGGGTTCGTCGTAGTCGCGGCGGCGCAGGGCCAGGTCGGCGAGCATGATGCCGCACCATGCGGCGATGGGGACGCCGAGCGTGGTGAGGAAGCCCATGAACGGGCCGAGGAAATCGTCGGCGGCGAACACGATGTAGATCGAGCCGACGATCATCAGGACACCGTCGAACAGTGCGGCCACGTAGCGCGGTACGCGCAGGCCCGCCGACAGCAGGGCCAGGCCGGACGAGTAGATGTCGAGGACCGCTCCGCCGGCGAGGCCGAGGACGGCGACGAGCGCGAAGGGGACGAGGAACCAGGTCGGCAGGATCGTCGTCAGCGCGCCGATGGGGTCGGCCGCGACGGCCTCGGCGAGGTCGGCCGAGGAGCCTGCCAGCAGCAGGCCGAAGACCAGGAGGAGCAGCGGTGCCAGGGACGCGCCGAAGGTGGTCCAGCCGATCACGCCTCGGCTCGACGCGGTGCGCGGCAGATAGCGGGAGTAGTCGGCGGCCGCGTTGACCCAGCCGAGGCCGAACCCGGTCATCATGAAGACGAGCGCGCCGATGAACTCCTGGGCGGAGCCCGCCGGTACGGCGCTCACGGCGGACCAGTGGATGTGGTCGGCGACCAGGGCGACATAGACGACGGTCAGCACTCCCGTCACCACGGTGATCAGGGTCTGGAGCCGCATGATCAGGTCGAAGCCCATGACGCCGACCACGACGGTCAACGCTCCGACCAGGACGAGCGCGACCACCTTCGTCTCGGTGCCGCCGCCCCAGCCGAGCCGGCCGAACACGGTCGCGGTGGCCATGGTCGCGAGGGCGCACAGGACCGTTTCCCAGCCGACGGTGAGCACCCAGGAGATCACCGACGGCAGCCGGTTGCCGCGCACGCCGTACGCGGCACGGCCGAGCACCATCGTGGGCGCCGAGCCTCGCTTCCCGGCCACGGCGACGAACCCGCACAGCAGGAAGGAGAAGACGATTCCGACGACTCCCGCGGCCAACGCCTGCCAGAAGGAGATGCCGAAGCCGAGCGCGAAGGCACCGTAACCGATGCCCAGGATCGAGACGTTGGCACCGAACCACGGCCAGAACAGGGTGCGTGGCGTGCCCTTGCGTTCGGTGTCGGCGATCACGTCGAGGCCGTGGGTCTCCACGCGGAGCTTTCGGTCCGGGGCTCTGCCGTCGGGTTGATCCGGTGGTGTGATCACCCCGGCATCGTCGCACCGCGCACCCGGCCGGGGAAGGCGGACTCGGCCCGGCCGGACTCGGCGGACGTGTCGAGCAGGCCCGTCAGCAGCGCGTCCGTGGCAGGCCCGAGCAGCCGCTCGCCGTCGGGTGTGGCCTCCAGGCCGGCGACCAGGGCGAGGCAGACGTCGGCGGCGTCCTCGGGCCCGGTCGCGGCGGCCGTCCCGGCTGCGGTGAACAGAGCGACCAGCAGCTGCCGCAGCCCGGCCGTGAAGGTGCCGCAGAGGTCGCCGCACAACCGGGCCTTGTCGTCGAGGAGTTCGGCGGTGTGCGGGGAGTCCCCGGTGAGCCGCCGGACCAGGTCGAGCTTGACGGCCAGGATGCCCTGCACGCGCGCGGCGTACGAGGCGTCCTCGGCCGTGGCCGCCTCACGGGCCCGCCGCAGCGCCTGGCTGTGCAGGCGTGCGGAGAGCTGGCGGAAAGCGTCGTCCTTGCCGCGGACGTACTGGTAGACGGCCGACCGGGACACGCCCATCGTCGTGGCGATGTCGTCCATCGTGGTGCGCCGCGCGCCGTACCGCGTGAGGCAGTCGTACGCCGCGTCGAGGACCTCGTCGAGCCGGTCGGCGGCCATGGTTCAGCCCAGCTTCTTCAGCAGTTCGACGGCGAGCGGGGCGGAGGAGGCGGGGTTCTGGCCCGTGACCAGGTTGCGGTCGACGATCACGTTCGGCACCCACGGCTCGCCCACCTGGACCTGCACGCCGGCTTCGGTGAGCCGGTCCTGGAGCAGCCACTCGGCCTTGTCGGCGAGGCCGCCCAGGGTCTCCTCGGTGTTGGTGAACGCGGCCACCCGGTACCCGGCGAACGCGTTGGTGCCGTCGGCGCCGGTGGCGGCCAGCAGCGCGGCCGGGCCGTGGCAGACCACGCCGAGCGGCTTGCCGGAGTCCAGGGCGAGGGTCAGCAGCCGGCCGGATTCGGCGTCGACGGCGAGGTCCTCCATCGGGCCGTGACCGCCGGGGTAGAACACGGCGGCGTAGTCGTCGAGGTCCACGTCCGCCAGTCGTACCGGCTCCCGCAGCTCGGTCATCGACTCGAGCAGGGCGGCGATCCGGTCGGCGTTCTCCTGGCCGCCGTTGACCTCGGCCGCGAGGCTGCCCTTGTCGACGGGCGGTACGACGCCGCCGGGCGTGGCCACGACGACCTCGTGACCGGCGGCCTTGAACGCCTCGTAGGGCGCGGCGGCCTCCTCGGCCCAGTAGCCGGTGGGGTGCTTGGTGCCGTCGGCCAGCGTCCACTGGTCGGCGCCGGTCATCACGAACAGGATCTTCGACATGAGGGGGCTCTTTCGAGAGGGGGTTCCTGGAGGTCCTGACGTTGTGCGTGCAGATCGTCAGGACGTCGATGCCCCCGACCGTACGCACCGGCACCCATTGGAATCCAATAGGCTCATCCATATGAGACATCGGGATTCCAATGAGGAGGAGGAAGCCCGGCAGTCGGTCGGCGCGGCGCCGGTGGACCTGAACCTGCTGCGCACGTTCCTCGCCGTCTACCGCACCGGTTCCTTCACCGCCGGCGCCCGGCTGCTGGGCCTGTCCCAGCCGACGGTCACCACCCAGATCCGCACGCTGGAGCGGCAGCTGGACCGGGAGCTGTTCCAGCGTCTGGCGCGCGGTGTGGCCCCCGGCCCGTACGCCGACGAGCTCGCCTCCCGGATCGTGGAGCCGCTGGACGCCCTCGCCACGGTCACGGGGCCGGGCGGACCGGCGGACGTACACCCGGCGGAACCCGTGCACCTCGCCGGCCCGGCCGAGCTGCTGACCCACCGCGTGATGCCGGCTGTCGCGCCGCTGGTCGACCGGGGCGTACGGCTGCGCATCACGCCGGGCCTGACGGAACCCCTCCTGGAGGAGCTGCGGGCCGGCCGCTACGACCTGGTGCTGTCGACCTACCGGCCGCGCGGGCGCGCCCTGGCGTCGGTGCCGCTCGCGGACGAGGAGTTCGTGCTGGTCGCGGCACCGGCCTGGGCGGAGCGCATCGGCGGTCCGGCGCGGCTCGCGGCGGACGGGCCGGCCGCGCTGCACGGGGTGCCGCTGGTCGCCTACGCCGAGGACGTGCCGATCGTGCGCCGCTACTGGCGGCATGTCTTCGGCAGGCGTCTGGTGCGCCACCCGGCGGTCACGATGCCGGACCTGAACGCGGTCAAGGCGGCGGTGGCGGGCGGTACGGGGTTCAGCGTGCTGCCCCGCTATCTGTGCTCGGCCGAACTGGCCTCGGGCGCGCTGGTCCCGCTGCACGACCCGGACGATCCACCCATCAACACCGCCTTCCTCGCCCAGCGCCCGGGCTCCTCCGGCAACCCTCATGTCGCCCTGGTCCGCGACCACTTGCTGGAGATCGCCCGCGACTGGTGACGCCCCGCGTCTCACCCGGTGTCGGCCCGCAGCGCATGGGTGCGCAGTGCCAGCAGGGCCTCGAACCGGAAGCGCGGGTCGCCGAGCCGGTCGCCGAACACTTCCTCCAGCTGACGCAGGCGTTTGCGGGCCGTCTGCGGATGGATGCCCAGCGCCTGGGCGACCTCGGGGGCCGTACGCCCCCAGGACATCAGCAGCGCGTCCAGGGTCTCGGCGAGCCGGGCGGCCCGCCCCCGGGGCAGGTCCGCGAACACGCCCAGCACGCGGCGGCCCAGCAACTGCCCGATGGGGGCGCCGCGCAGGAGGTACAGCTCGGACAGCTCGTCGTCGACCCGCAGGAAGGCACCGTCGGTGGGCAGTTCGGCGCGCCGGTCGACGGCGAGGCGGGCGCACTGGAGGGACAGCCAGGTCTCGTGCGGGGGCACCGCCGGGCCCACGACGGCGACACGGCCACGGGCAGCCTCCCGCACCCGGTCGATCAGCCCGCTCGTCTCCGGCTCGGGCACGATCAGCACGAGGTCGCTGCCCCGGCCGATGGAGAGCAGTTCACCGTCCGCTCCGGGCACGGAGAAACGCCCCGCCGACCGCACGATCACGGACGCGACGGCACCCGGCAGCGCCCACCGGGCCCGTTCGGCCAACGGTCCCAGGGCTACCCTCTCCTGCCCTCGCGGCGGCTCCAGCAGCCGCTCCACCAGCGCCCGGCGGGCCCGCTTCACCTCGCCCTCCGACCGCAGCTGAGCAGCGAGGAAACCTTTCACCGACTCATTGGACAGCGCGTTGATGTGGACCAGCACGGCCTCGTGCAGGGTCAGCACGGTCGCGGGCGGCAGCGTGGCCTCCTGCACGAACTCGGCGTAGCGCCTGCTGCCGACCCGCGCGCCGACGCGGAACGCGGCCTGGAGGGCGTCCGTCGTCCGGCCGTTCAGGAACTCGACGCGCCCGAGGTGCCGGAAGTGGTCGAGGTGATGGTCCTGGGCACTGTCGGGGTGCTCGATCAGCTCCACGAACTGCAG
This sequence comes from Streptomyces chartreusis, assembly GCF_008704715.1. Taxonomy (NCBI): domain Bacteria; kingdom Bacillati; phylum Actinomycetota; class Actinomycetes; order Kitasatosporales; family Streptomycetaceae; genus Streptomyces; species Streptomyces chartreusis. The sequence goes on along the minus strand of NZ_CP023689.1, from coordinate 9,025,381 downwards.
CACGGCCCGGCGGATCGACTCGGTCAGGTCACGGCCGACGGCGGAGTCGAGCGGCCTGCGGTAGGCGGGCACCTCGTCGCGGATCGCCCGGGTCATGTCGGCGACGATGTGCTCGGTCCGGGAGCGGATCAGCGCGGCGAGCACCGGGGGCAGCTCGTGCCAGGGCTGACGCGTGAACGTCTCGGCCTGTGCCGTCATCGCGGTGGCTCCGTCCCGGGCGGCGGGTGAGGGGTGGCGGGGGCGCGGGGCGCTCGCCTGTGGTGACCGGTGGTGGCGCGCGCGGAAGCTGCGCCCGGTGAGGCACAGCTCGGAAAAGGTGTCACGCCCCTGACATCTTTCTCGTCTCCCTCCGCGGCTCTCCTGGTCGGCTCCCGCGGGCGACGCGAGTGTTGATCCGACGTTACGCGCCAGTAGCTTCCGTGTCTCGCTCTTGTGACAAGGCTTCACCCAGTCCTGACCGATCCCCTTGCGGCCAGGCCGCACGGATCCGCCGGCGCTCCCCCACGACCAGTCAGAGGAGCCCCACATGCGCACCCGCAGACTGCGACGCCCCCCACGGCGACGCCTGCTGACCACGTCCATGGCCGCGCTCACGGCGGCCGCCTGTATCGGCGCGGTCGGCGTCGACCGCTCCCAGGCGGCACCGGAAGCGAGCGACACCGCGCCGGTGGCGGCGTCCGATCCGGTCGGCCCGCCCGAGGACGACTTCGCGTCGGCGTTCGCGTACTCCCTCGCCCACCCGACGGCCGTGCCCTCCGGCGCCAACGACTTCGCCTGCCGGCCCAGCGCCGCGCACCCGCGTCCCGTCGTCCTCGTGCACGGCACGTTGGAGAACCGCTACGACAACTGGGCAGCGCTCTCCCCACGGCTGAAGGAGGCCGGGTACTGCGTCTTCGCCCTCAACCACGGCGGCAGCTCCGGCCCGCTGCTCGGCACCGAGGACATGGCCGCCTCGGCCCGGCAGCTGGCGGACTTCGTCGACCGGGTCCGGGCAGCCACCGGCGCCGCGAAGGTCGACCTCGTCGGGCACTCGCAGGGCGGCATGATGCCGCGCCACTACATCAAGTACCTCGGGGGCGCGGCGAAGGTCGACAAGCTCGTCGCCCTGACCCCGTCCAACCACGGCACCACGTTCTCGGGCCTCGGCCTGCTCGCCCTGGTGATCCCGGGCGGCAACGCGGTCCTCGGAGCGGGCTGCAAGGCGTGCAGCCAGCAGCTCATCGGCTCGGACTTCCTCAAGGACCTGAACTCCGGCAGTGAGACCGACCCGGGCGTCACCTACACAGTGATCACCACCCGGTACGACGAGGTCGTCACCCCGTACACCTCGGCGTATCTGGACGCGGCGCCCAACGTCAGCAACGTCAAGCTCCAGGACGTGTGCCCCGCCGAGCTCATCGACCACATCGGCATCAGCTACAACGACGTGGCCACGCGGCTGGTGTTCAACGCCCTGGACCCGGCTCACGCGCAGCGGCCCACCTGCTGAACCCCCGTGCCCCCGCGCGGTGGCGGGGGCACGTTCAGTACTTCTTCGCGCCGGCCACGATCGCCTCGCGGATGCGGTGGTACGTCCCGCAGCGGCAGACGTTGCGGATCTCGTCGAGGTCGGCCTCGCTGATCTCGCGGCCCTCCTCACGGGCCTGGCGGACCTTGGCGACGGCGGTCATGATCTGGCCTGGCTGGCAGTAGCCGCACTGGGCGACGTCGTACTCCAGCCAGGCCTCCTGCATCGGGTGCAGCTCGCCGCCGACCGTGGCGGGCAGGCCCTCGATGGTGGTGACCTCGTCGGTGGGACGCAGGTCCTTCACGGGGACCGAACAGGGGTTGAACGCCTTGCCGTTGATGTGGCTCGTGCAGGCCTGGCAGACACCGAGCCCGCAGCCATACTTCGGTCCGGTGACGCCGAGGACGTCCCGCAGCACCCACAGCAGCCGGACGTCGTCCTCGATGTCCACGGTCACGGACTCGCCGTTGAGGATGAAGGTGTGTTCGGGCACGGGAGCTCCTAGAAGGCGCGGCTCAGGCCGTCGGTCGGGGACGCGGGGATCGGCGGGGTGGTGGGCAGCGGTTCGAAGCCGAGCGGTTCCTCGTGGTTGAGGGGGAAGGTCGTCGGCATCGTGCCCGTCGCGCGTCCGTAGGCGCAGGCCACGGCAGCCATCGCGCCCGCGACGGCCAACTCCCCCGCGCCGCCGGGGGTGTCGGTGGTCGGCGGCATCACGACGATCTCCAGCTCCGGCGGGGTGTTCCACTGCCGGGTGTAGAAGTAGTTGTCCCAACTGCCCTCCAGGAAATGCCCGTTGTCGAGGTGCAGTCCTGAGCTGAGCGTGATCGCGATGGCGTCCATGATGCCGCCCATCATCTGTGCCTGAAGGCCGCGCGGGTTCACCGCCAGACCCACGTCCACGGCGCACACGACCTTCGTCACGCGCGGGCCGGTGTACGCGTCGGGGATCTCGCGTCCGGTGGTCCCCGGGCGGCAGTCGATCTCGGCGAGGACCGCGACGTACGCGTGGTACTCGGGGTGCAGCGCGATGCCCTGCGCCGTCCCGGCCGGCATGGCGCGGCCCCACTCCCCCGCCTCGGCGACCCTGTCGAGCACGGCACGGGCCCGTTCGTCCTTGAGGAAGGAGCGGCGGAACCGGTAGGGGTCCTTGCCCATGCGCCTGGCCAGCTCGTCCACCACCAGTTCCTGCGCGCAGCGCACGTTGGGCGAGTAGATGTTGCGCATGGAGCCGGTGTTGAAGCCCTTGTCGGTCTCACTGAGCAGCTGGGTGACGACGCCGAAGTCATAGGGGGTCTGCTGGGTGAGCGTGAAGATCGTCTCGGAGAAGGTGAGGTCGCCGACGGGCAGGCGGCTGGCCTCGGCGGTGATGATCTCGCCTACGCCGTGGCCGAAGTCGGTGGCCACGGAGGTGTGGCGCTGGTCGTAGGTGAGCACCTGCCCGAGCGCGTAGGTGGCACGCACGCGTGAGGTGGACATGGGGTGCGTGCGGCCCTGCCGGAAGTCGTCGGTGCGGTGCCACATCAGCTTGACCGGCTTGCCCATGGCCCGGGAGATCTCGGCGGCCTCACCCGCGGCGTCGTGGAACAGCTTGCGCCCGAAGGAGCCGCCACCCTCCGTCACATGGACCTTGACCGCGCCCACCGGCAGTCCGAGCCTCAGCGCGATCTCCTCCTGGGCGACGATCGGCGCCTTCAGGCTCGCCCAGATCTCGGCGGAGTCCTCGGTGACGTCGGCGACGGCGCAGTTGGTCTCCAGGGCGCTGTTGCTGGCGAAGTGGAAGGTGAAGCGGGCGTCGACCGACCTGGTCAGCAGGTCGATGCCGGGCAGCGGGAGTTCGGCCTTGCGCAGCTTCGCGCGGATACTGTCGTCGGAGGCGTCCTCGGCGGTTCCGGGGCCCCAGTCCACCTGGAGGGCGCGTACCGCGTCGATGCACTGTCCGAAGGTACGGCCGCGCACGGCGACGCCGGTCGAGACGCGGACGACGTCCGTGATGCCGGGCATGGCCCGCACCGCGTCCAGATTCCGCACCGAGCGGACGGTGCCGTTGATCGTCGGCGGCCGGCACACCATCGTCGGCAGCGCCTCCGGCACCTGCACATCCATGGCGAACTTCTTGCGGCCGGTGACCGCGGCCAGCGCGTCGATGCGTCGCCGGGCGGTGCCGATCACCTTGAAGTCGGCGGGTTCCTTCAGGGTGACGGCGACCTGGCCGGTGGCCACCGAGGCGGCCTTCGCGGCGAGTTCGCCGTAGCCGAGGCTCCTGCCGGTGACGGTGGAGGTGATGACACCCGCCTTCGCCCTCAGGGTGCCGACGGCCTCCCCCAGTTCGAGCGCGGCCGCTTCGAGCAGGCGGCCCCGGGCCACGGCCGCGGCGACGCGGATCGGGGTGTACGTGGAGATGGTGGTGTTCGAGCCGCCGGTGAGCTGGTTGAACAGCAGCTCGGGCCGTGCGTCGGCGAGGGTGACGTGGATCTTCTCCAGCGGCAGGTCGAGTTCCTCGGCGACCAGCATCGCGCTGGAGGTGGTGATGCCCTGGCCGACCTCGGCCCGCGGCAGGGCGAAGGAGGCCGTGCCGTCGCCGTCGAGCCGGATGGTGATCAGGTTCGCCGTGGGCAGCGCGGCGTGGGTGAGCATGTCGTTGAGGTCGTAGATCTCGGCCGGGCCGGGCAGCGAGGGGACCGCCGCGGCGGCCTCGCCGGGCGCCAGGGCCGCCTCGCCAAGGGGTGCGGCGACGGTGAGCGTCGACGCGGCGACCACATATCCGAGGAAGCGGCGTCGGCTGACGCCGTCGGGGCCGGCGCCGGGCGTGGTGTCCGGCCGCTCGGAGCGGTGGTGGGTTCCCATCGGCTGACCTCCCGGCGACGTGGCGTGCGGCCGTGCTCGGCGGCTCCTGACTGTGCACGGCCCGCACGCGTTCCGGAAGATCCTGGCGGCGCTTCGACACGCAACGCCCACAACCGCCTCACCTGTGAAGCTCCGGGAGGGGCGAGCCCCGATGAACCGGGGCAGGCCCCTCCCGGAACCTCAGCAGGATCCGATCCCGGCGGTCAGTGTGCGGAGCCCGCGCACCCGCCCGCAGCGCACTCCGTCAGCCACCGGTCGAAGTCGGCGTCGTATCGGGTGCCGATGTCGGTGGCGTAGACGGCGTGGCCGCCCGCGTAGTCACCGACGCGGAAGCGGGCGAGCATGCGGTGGACGTCGTCCGGGTGCTTCTCGAACATGTAGCGGACCGCGAGGTAGCCCCACGGATAGGTGCGGGTCACGTCGCTGTTGGTGTACGTGTTCTGGAACAGCGTGCTCAGCCGGTAGGTGTGCTTGCCGGCCTCCGTGACCGCCTGGTCGTAGGTGAGGTCGCGGTAGCCGTAGGAGACGTACTCGGCGACGCCCTCGATCCACCACACGTCCGGCACCGACGTCTGCTCGGCGAAGTCGCCCTTCATGTTGTGGCGGGCGTCGAGGTAGTGCGTGTACTCGTGGTTGAGGTTCCAGATCCGAGCGGCGTGCCCGGTGTCCTGGCTCTTCTGGTACATGACCGCGTACGGCTTGTTCGCGGGGTCGGCCGGGTCGCCGATCAGGGTCATGCCACCGTTGTCCGTGCTGATGCCGAAGATCGCCCCGGCGTAGGTCCGGTAGTCCTCTCGGCTCGCGAAGACGAAGAGATCGAGGGTCGAGAGGTACTGGCCGGGTATCGGTCCGCCGTCCCGGACGAGGTCGTGGACGTAGGCGTCCTGGCGCAGCACGCTCGCGCATGCCGCGTCGAGGTCGGCGGAGGTGAGCGACTGGGCCCGGACGGTGCGGGTGGCGTCGCAGCCGTGGGTGGTCGGCAGGGCCGCGCGCATCAGCCGGCCGGGCAGGTCGCAGATGCCGTAGTAGGCGCAGTTGGCGCGGTCGTAGGAGTCGGCCTGGGTCGCCACGGCCACCCACAGACCGGCGGTGGGGCCGGTGATGCGGGTCGTGTCGAGCAGGTGCCTGGCCCGGGGCCGTACCGTGCTGCGCAGGGCGGGGTGCTCGACGTAACGGGCCACGTTCATACCGGCGTTGGAGGTGAGGTACGCGCGGTCGGTGCCCAGCAGGTCGAGATGGTCGAGGGCGAAGGTGTGCAGGGTGCGGACGACGGACGGGTCGGCGGTGACCGCCCTGACGTAGTCCGCGTTCCAGTTGCCGCGCCAGAGCGGGGTGTACACGGAGTTGACGGCCGCGAGCATGCTGTAGATCGCGTCGTAGGAGCGGTCGTAGCCCTTGAGTATCCGCTGGTAGACCCGGAGATAGCGGGCCTGCTGGTCGGCGCTGTCGGTGAGGATGAGGACCTCGCCCAGCACGTCGCCGTTCGCGTCCGTGACGTCCCCGGAGTGCGGGCGGGCGAAGAAGGCGTCCAGGCCGCGGGTGGTGTTGCGGCTCAGGGCGGCGCCGTACGGGCCCACGTCGTCCGGGTGGTTGAACTGCACGTAGTAGCCGGCCCGCAGGAACAGCACGAGTTGCCAGACGCCGGCGGAGTTGTCGCCGTTGTAGGTCCGTGCCGCGCGGGTGAACGCCTCGGCGACCGTGACCATCTGGGCCTCGCGGAAGACGGCGCGCGCGTCGGTGCCGGTGACCGCGAAGAGGGTGTTGACGCAGTCCGTGGTCGACGCCTTCACGAACGCGACGAGCGCGGCGCCGGTCCTGCCGCCGAAGTCGCCGGGGGTGCATGACGCCGCCTTGAGGCCGGGCTCCGGGCTCGGCCGGGTCGGGACGCGCGACGGCGGCAGGGGCGGCAGCTGGGTGCGGTTCAGCGGCCGGTCCTGTACGGCGGGACGGGCGGCGGTGTCCGCCGTCGGGCCGGTCGGCGGCGGCTGTGCCGTGTCCCGGGAGGTGACCGGGGCTGCGTCGGCTCGGGACACGGGGTTCGCGAGTGCCGGCGTCGACAGTAGGCCGCAGACGGTGACGCAGGCGGCGAGTGCCGTGATCATGCGTCTGGGCAGCACGAAGCGGTAGCGCATCTGGATTCCTCCACGGACGGATGCGCCTCGGAGTGGGGTGCTGAGGCGCGTGAGGCACTGTCTCAACGCCGTGCGGCACCAACAATGGTGTGTGACATAGCACATGGCGCCGAGGAGCCATAACGCGCGGAGGTCAGCGGTGAGCGTCGGCTAGGCCCCGGGCACGCTCCACATGCGTGCCGCCCAGGTCCTCAAGTGCGGTGACTGTGCGACGAGTTGGCGGTGCGCGTCGGCGGCGGACTGGAAGAGGGCGTCGACCAGTTCCCCGGCGACGGCCGCGCGCCGCCAGGCCAGCACGTACCGGCACCACAGCGGCGTCCCGGCCAGCGGCTTGACGACGACATGCGGGAGGGGTCGCATCGTCGGCTGCACCACGGCCACGCCGAGCCCGTCGGCGATCATTCCCTGCAACTGCTGCTGGTCGCCGAGGAATTCGTGCACGGTCTTGGGCGTGAACCCGGCCGCCGCGCAGGCCGTGTAGAAGACGCCCGGCCATCCGGCGCCGTCGTCGGGCGTCAGGAACCAGGCCTCGTCGGCGAGGTCGGCGAGCGCGACCTGGGTGCGCTGGGCGAGCGGGTGCCGGGACGGCAGGGCCACGAACGTCGGCTCGGTGACGATGCCGCGATGGGCCACCGTGTCGGAGTGCTCCAGCTCCCGGCCGGGGTAGTCGGCGGCGATGGCCGCGTCCACCACGCCGTCCTCCAGCAGCTCGACGATCCGCGACGAGGCGTAGACGCTGCTCACCGCGAGGGAGACGTCCGGCAGCCGGGAGCGCAGGCCCGACACCATGCCGGCCAGCATCGGCGAATTGGTCGCGGCCACCCGCAGGGGCCGGCGCTCGGACGCCGCGCCGGCGGCCGGACGGCGGCCGATCGCGTCGGCGCGGGCGAGGACGTCGCGCGCCTGGGCGACGACCTCGAAGCCGTACGGGGTCAACCGCACGCCCGTCGAGCCGCGTTCGAAGATCGACTCGCCGAAGTACCGCTCGATGCGCCGGAGTTGGGTGCTCATCGCGGGCTGCGAATAGCCGAGCTCGGCCGCGGCCCGCCCGACGCTCCCCGCGTCGGCGATGGCACACAGCACACGCAGATGCCGTAGCTCCAGCTCCACCCGTTCACTCCTCCTCCGCACCTACAGGACACGATCCGAACAAAAGGGGTGAATACCAGCAATAGCACACACTCTCCTGGCACACAGACCCCCCTTTGAACGCTCATCGGAACCTGCGGTTAGCATATGAGCGCCTCCTAGCTCGAAAGATAGGCCCGTGACTGTCAACGACGACTCGTTCACCAACTGGAAGAACCGCGAGGAAATCGCGGAGTCGATGATCCCGATCATTGGGAAGCTGCACCGGGAGCGGGACGTGACCGTCCTCCTCCACAGCCGCTCCTTGGTGAACAAGTCGGTGGTCAGCATCCTGAAGACCCACCGGTTCGCCCGGCAGATCGCGGGTGAGGAGCTCTCGGTCACCGAGACGCTGCCGTTCCTGAAGGCCCTCACCGAGCTGGACCTCGGCCCGTCGCAGATCGACATCGGCATGCTGGCCGCCACCTACAAGGCCGACGACCGCGGTCTGACGGTGGAGGCGTTCACCGCCGAGGCCGTCGCGGGTGCCACCGGCGCCAACAAGATCGAGCGCGGCGAGGGCCGTGACGTCGTCCTGTACGGCTTCGGCCGCATCGGCCGCCTCGTGGCCCGGCTGCTGATCGAGAAGTCCGGCTCCGGCACCGGTCTGCGGCTGCGGGCGATCGTCGTGCGCGGCGGCGGCGATCAGGACATCGTCAAGCGTGCCTCGCTGCTGCGCCGTGACTCCATCCACGGCCAGTTCCAGGGCACGATCACGGTCGACGAGGCCAACAGCACGATCAACGCCAACGGCAACGCCATCAAGGTGATCTACGCCAACGACCCCAGCGAGGTCGACTACACGGCGTACGGCATCAAGAACGCCATCCTCATCGACAACACGGGCAAGTGGCGCGACCGCGAGGGCCTGTCGGGCCACCTGCGCCCCGGCATCGACAAGGTCGTGCTGACCGCGCCGGGCAAGGGCGACGTCCCGAACATCGTGCACGGCGTCAACCACGACACCCTGAAGCCGGACGAGCGGATCCTGTCCTGCGCCTCCTGCACCACGAACGCCATAGTCCCGCCGCTGAAGGCGATGGACGACGAGTTCGGCGTGGAGCGCGGTCACGTGGAGACCGTCCACTCCTTCACCAATGACCAGAACCTGCTGGACAACTACCACAAGTCCGAGCGCCGTGGCCGCAGCGCGCCGCTGAACATGGTCATCACCGAGACCGGTGCCGCCTCGGCCGTCGCCAAGGCGCTGCCCGACCTCAAGGCCCGGATCACCGGCAGCTCGATCCGTGTCCCGGTCCCGGACGTCTCCATCGCGATCCTCAACCTCCAGCTGAAGCGCGACACGAACCGCGAGGAGGTCCTCGACTACCTGCGCGACGTGTCGCTGACCTCGCCGCTGCGCCGCCAGATCGACTTCATCACGGCGCCCGACGCGGTCTCCAGCGACTTCATCGGCTCCCGCCACGCCTCCATCGTGGACGCCGGCGCGCTGAAGGTGGAGGGCGACAACGCGATCCTCTACCTCTGGTACGACAACGAGTTCGGCTACTCCTGCCAGGTCATCCGGGTCGTCCAGCACGTCTCCGGGGTCGAGTACCCGACCTACCCGGCACCGGCGGTCTGATCCGGTCCGGCTGCCCGGCAGCGCGCGAGCGCCACCGGGCAGCCGGCCCGACAGCGCCCCGAGAGGGGCGCGGGGAACTGCGCGATCAGCCACGACGGCGCCGCAGCCGAAGAACGACCCCGCTCGGCGCTCCCCGCAAGGCGCTCAATGGCCCCGGAACGCCTCCTCCAGCCACCACGCCCCCTGATCGGCCACCACCTTGGCGTCGATCAGGAGCGGAGCGCTCCGCGGCCCGGCGACCCAGTCCGCCACGGCCTTGAGGTCGGCCCGCGTCCGCACGGTCACCGCCTCGAAGCCGTAGCCCCGCCCCACGGCCGCGATGTCCGTCGGCGGGAAGCGCACGGTGTCGAGCGGGTGCCCGTCGGGCCCGAAGTGGTGCACCTCGGCGCCGTAGGCCTCGTCGTCGTACACGACGACCACCATGGGCAGCCCGAGCCGGCGGACGGTGTCGAGTTCGACGGCGCTCATCAGGGCGCCGCCGTCCCCGAGCGCGGCCACCGGCAGCCGGTCCGGGCGGGCCAGCGCGGCCCCGATCGTGGTCGCGAGACCCAGCCCGATCGACTGGAAGGCCTGCGTGAAGCAGAAGCCCTTCTCGTCCGGCACCGACAGGTACATCGTCGGATAGCCCATGAAGTTGCCCGAGTCGACGCCGACCACCCGCTCTGCGGGCAGGATCTCGTCGAGCGCGATGCCGAGCGTCCTCGGGTCGATCCGCTCACGTGTGCCGGTGTCCTCGTACGGGACGTCGTGCCAGCGCAGTCGTGCCGCGAGGGCCGCCGCGGTCTCCGGGGTCCGGTAGCCCTCGCGCGGTTCGCCGCCCGGCTCGGACAGGCGGCGCGCGGTGAGGCGGACGTCGCCGGTGACGCCGAGGTGGACCGGCCGGTGCGCGCCGAGCGCCGACGGGTCGTCGTCGACCTGGACGACCGTGGCGTCGGCGCCGATGAGATGGCCGTGCCGCATGGTCCACATGTTCAGCGCGCAGCCCCAGCCGACGATGAGGTCGGCGCCCTGGATCAGTTCCACGGCGAGCGGTGAGGCGAAGCCTCCGGAGACGTCCAGGGACCACGGGTCGCCGTGGAAGAGCCCGCGGGCCACGGCCGAGGTCGCGAGCAGCGCGCCGTACCGCTCGGCGAGCGCCGCCAGGGCCTCCCCGCCGCCCGGCTCCCGCGCTCCGCGGCCCGCCACGAACACCGGGCGCCGGGACCGCCCCAGCAGCTCGGCGAGGGCCGTGACCTCCGCCGCGTCCGGCTCGACGGCGGCCCTCGGCGTGGGCGGCACCGCCTGCGCCAGGGCGCCCTCGGGGACCTCCGACGCCTGTACCGGAAGAGGGAGGTTGAGCAGGACGGTACGCCGCTCCCGCACCGCCAGCCGGACCGCCGCGCACGTCTGCTCGACGGCCTCCTCGGCCGACGTCACCCGGACCGCGGCCGCTCCCACCGCACGGGCCAACGCCTCCTGGTCGACGTAGAAGTTGGACCGGGGTTCGGTCACCTCGGCCGCCAGCACGATCAGCGGGGTACGGCTCTTCGCCGCCTCCGCGATGCCGGTCATCGCGTTCGTCAGGCCGGGTCCCTGATGGACGCTGACCACCGCGACCTCGCCGCTGGTCCTGGCGTACGCGTCCGCCATCGTGGCGGCACCGCCCTCATGGCGTGCGGCGACGAACCGCGCGCCCGCCGCGATCATCGCGTTGGTGACATGGAAGTTGCCCGACCCGACGACCCCGAAGACCTGGTCGACGCCGGCCGCGCACAGCGCCCGGCCGACCGCTTCCGAGACCTTCATCCGCGCTCCACCAGGGCCAGCACGCGCGCGGGAGCACCGGAGCCGGTGACGATCGGCAGGGGCCCCGCGACGACGACGGCACCGGTCGGCGGCAGCGCGGCCAGGTTCTGCAACTGCGTCAGGCCGTACTTGTCGCTGCCCATGAGGTAGGAGTGGCAGGGAAAGGCGGGGTCGAAGGAGTGCGCGGCGCCTGCGTCCGTGCCCACCGTCTCGACGCCCAGGCCCAGGACGGGCGACTCCTCGGCGACCCAGCGGGCGCATTGCGGCGACAGGCCCGGGGTGTGCGGGCCGTTCTCGTCGGCGTTGAGGAACGCCTCCTGGGAGTGCGAGCGGGCGTCCCAGCCGGTGCGCAGCAGCAGCCAACCGCCGTCCGGCAAGGGGCCGTTCTCGGCCTCCCATGCCTTCACGTGGTCGATCTCGACCAGGAAGTCGGGGTTCTCGGCGGCCTCGGCGGTGAAGTCCAGCACGGCGGCGGGCGCGATCAGATCGCGCGCCGGCACCGAGGCGACGTCGGCGAGGTCCTTGCCGGTGACCCAGTGGTTCGGGGCGTCGAAGTGGGTGCCGGTGTGCTCGCCGCTGCGGAAGTTGTTCCAGTACCAGGCGGGGCCGCGGTCGTCGTACCGGCTGATCTCCTCCAGCTCGAAAACGGCGGTCTGGCCGAACTGGGGCGGCAGTTGGATCACCGGAGTCGACGACGACAAGGGTGACGTCAGATCGACGACTTCGATCGATCCACCACGCAGTCCGGACACCAGCGCGGCAAGGACGGACGGCTCGGGCATGGCGCCTCCTCGAACGGACGGTGTTCGCACCGACAGCATCTCAGTACAGCCCCCTCCCGCCCCGTATCGCCGCCGAACCTCTTGACGCGTCAATGACAACGATGGCTTGATGGGTCATGGGAGCGCTCCCATTAACGTCAGGAAAGGGAACTTCAGCCACTCGTCCCATACCTTCCCCTGGAGCCGCCATGAGATCCCGCACCCCGGCCGTCCCACGGCTCGCCACCGTCGCCGCCGCCCTCCTGGGACTGCTGCTCCCGCTGCTCGCCCTCGGTTCCCCCGCCCATGCGGCGCCTCCGGGCTTCCGTGTCGCGAACGGCCGGCTGCTGGAGTCGAACGGGAACGACTTCGTCATGCGGGGCGTCAACCACGCCCACACCTGGTACCCGGACCGCGCCAGCTCCCTCGCCCACATCAAGGCCAAGGGCGCCAACACGGTGCGGGTGGTCCTCTCCAGCGGTGACCGCTGGACACGCAACGACGCCGCGGACGTGTCGAACGTCGTCGCCCAGTGCAAACAGAACCGGCTCATCTGTGTCCTGGAGGTCCACGACACCACCGGCTACGGCGAACAGAGCGGCGCCGTGACCCTCTCGCGGGCCGCCGACTACTGGATCGGCGTGCAGAGCGCACTGACCGGCCAGGAGGACTACGTCATCGTCAACATCGGCAACGAGCCGTACGGGAACACGAACTACTCGGCGTGGACGGCGGACACCAAGGCCGCCGTCCAGAAGCTGCGGTCGGCCGGTTTCCGGCACACCATCATGGTCGACGCGCCCAACTGGGGTCAGGACTGGGCGTTCACGATGCGCGACAACGCCGCCTCGGTCTTCGCGGCCGACCCGGACGCCAACACGGTCTTCTCCATCCACATGTACGGCGTCTTCGACACCGCCGCCGAGATCAGCGACTATCTCAACCGCTTCGTCACGGCGAAACTCCCCATCGTCGTGGGCGAGTTCGGGCACAACCACTCGGACGGCGACCCCGACGAGGACACCATCCTCGCCGTCACCCGGCAGTTGGGGCTCGGCTACCTCGGCTGGTCGTGGAGCGGCAACGGCGGCGGGGTCGAGTACCTGGACATGGTCACGAACTTCGACCCGAACCAGCTGACCTCGTGGGGGCAGCGGATCTTCAACGGTGCGAACGGCATCGCCGCCACCTCCGAGGAGGCCGCCGTCTACTCCTCCTCCGGCGGCGACACCACTCCCCCGACCGCACCCGGAACCCCGACCGCCTCCGCCGTGACGTCCTCGTCCGTCACCCTGAACTGGTCCGCCGCCACCGACGCGACCGGTGTCACCGGCTACGACGTCGTCCGTGTCAGCGGCACCTCGGAGACCGCAGCCACCACGACGGCCGGCACCTCCGCCACCGTCACCGGGCTGGCCCCCGCCACCTCCTACACGTTCGCGGTCTACGCCCGCGACGCCGCCGGCAACCGGTCACCGCGTTCCGGCACGGTGGCGGTCACCACGGCGTCCGGCGGTTCGGCGGCGACGTGCGGTGTCTCCTACCGGGTCACCAACGAGTGGCCGGGCGGCTTCCAGGGCGAGATCGTCATCCGCAACACCGGCAGCTCCGCGATCAACGGCTGGACGCTGCGCTGGACCTTCCCGGACAGCCAGCGCGTCGGCAACCTGTGGGGCGGCACGCCGACGCAGAGCGGCGCCGAAGTGAGCGTCGCCGCCGCGTCGTACACGGCGACGATCGCCCCGGCGGGCTCGGTGACGCTGGGCTTCACCGCCACGAAGGGCGGGACGAACCCCGGCCCCACGGCCTTCACCCTGAACGACTCGGCCTGCTCCCTCGCCTGACCCACCCGCGCGCGGCGCGTCCTCGGCGCCGGGCCCACCGGCCCCGGGGACGCCTGCGTCCGCATCGCACGGCCGTGACAGGAACCACACAGACTCGCATGTAGGGCCCATCGAAGATCCGGATAAGGTGAGGCTGGCCTAACGGCCGACCCCATGTGCACCAAAAGGGAGCCCTGTCATGCTTCACCGGCGTCGCGGCCCGGCCGCCATCGCTCTCGCCGTCGCCGCGGCGCTGTCCCTCGCGGCCTGCGGCAGTTCCGACGACGGCTCGGACAACGCGGGTTCCGCGGCCGCCGGCGACAAGAAGGCCGTGGCCAAGGGCGGCAAGGACTTCGCGTCGGCCGCGCAGAAGACGGCCGAGATGGGCACCGACGCCAAGCCGGGCCAGTGGCCGCGCACCATCGAGCACGCCATGGGCGAGACGGTCCTCAAGTCTCAGCCCAAGCGGGTCGTGGTCCTGGACGTCGGCGAGCTCGACAACGTCGTCTCGCTCGGCATCAAGCCGGTCGGCCTCGCGCCGACGGAGGGCTCCCCCGAGCTGCCGTCCTACCTGAAGGAGGACGCGGGGAACCCGGCGAACATCGGCACGATCAACAACCTCAACCTGGAGGCGATCGCCGGACTCAAGCCGGACCTGATCCTCGGCAGCCAGCTGCGCGCCGCGGACAAGTACGACGAGCTGTCGAAGATCGCGCCCACCGTCTTCTCCATCCGCCCCGGCTTCACCTGGAAGGAGAACTACCTCCTGAACGCCGCGGCCCTGGACAGGACCGCCGAGGCGAAGGCGAAGCTGACCGCGTACGACGCGAAGGTCAAGGAGCTCGACAGCAAGCTCGGCGCCGACAAGCCGACCGTGTCGATGGTGCGTTACCTGCCCGACGGGGTGATCCGGCTCTACGCCAACGCCTCGTTCATCGGCACCATCCTCAAGGACGCCGGCATCCCGCGCCCGAAGAACCAGGACATCGAGGACCTGGCCGCCGAGGTCAGCGCCGAGAACATCGACCAGGCCGACGCCGACTACATCTTCACCGGTGTGTACGGCGACGCGAAGGCCACCGACAAGTCCCGGGCGCAGGGCAACCCGCTGTGGAGGAACCTCAAGGCGGTCAAGGCCGGGCACGCGTACGACGTCCCGGACGAGACCTGGTACCTGGGTCTCGGCGTCACCGCTGCGGACGAGGTCCTCGCGGACCTGGAGAAGCACCTCACCAGGTAGCCGCACCCGTTCGCCCGAGCGCACCGGCTCGCCGCACGTCCGAGAACCAGCAAGAGGAACCGCATGTCCCGTGCCACCCGGCGCCGTATCGCCTGGACGGTCGCGGGCATGCTCCTGCTGTTCCTCGCCGTCCTGCTCAGCCTCGCCCTGGGCAGCCGGCAGATCGCCCCGGCCGAGGTGTACGACGCCCTGCTGCGCCACGGCACCGGCGACGACGCGCAGGTCGTGCGCGCGCTGCGGGTCCCCCGCACGGTCGTCGGCGTGATGGTCGGCCTGGCCCTCGCGGTGGCCGGCGTGGTCATGCAGGGCATCACCCGCAATCCGATCGCCGAGCCCGGCGTCCTCGGCGTCAGCCAGGGCGCCGCGCTGGGCGTCGTCTGCGCCATCGCGTTCCTCGGGGTGCACACGCCCGCCGGGTACGTGTGGTTCGCGTTCGCCGGGGCGGGGCTCGCGGCGGTGGCCGCGTACGCGGTGGCGGGCAGCGGACGCGGGGGCGCCTCTCCGGTCAAGCTGGCGCTGGCCGGGGCCGCGATGAACGCGTTCATCGCCTCCGTGGTCTCCGCGATCGTCACGACCGACGCCCGCGCCCTGGACGAGTTCCGCTTCTGGGACGTCGGCTCGATCGCCGGCCGGGACGGCGAAGTCGTCGCGCGGACCTGGCCGTTCCTACTGGTGGGCCTGCTTCTGGTGGCCGTCGTGGCCCGGGGTCTTGACGCCCTGGCGCTCGGCGACGACGTGGCGCGGGGGCTGGGTCACCGGGTCGCGCTGGTACGGGCCGTCGGCGCGCTGGCCGCGACCGTGCTGACCGGTGTCGCGGTCGCCACGGCCGGTCCGATCGCGTTCGTCGGGCTGGCCGTGCCGCACATCGCGCGGGCGCTGGTGGGTTCCGACCACCGCTGGGTGCTGGCGCTGTCGACGCTGCTCGGTCCCTCGGTGATCCTCGTGTCGGACGTGCTCGGCCGGGTCGTCTTCGCGCCGTCGGAGGTGCCGGTGGCGGTGATGACCGCGTTGCTCGGCGTGCCGTTCCTGGTCGCGCTGGTACGGAGGAAGGCGACGGTGCCGGCATGACACAGCCCCTGGAGCGAATCCCGCCCGCCGTCCGGCGGCTGCGCCCGGCCGGGTACACCGTCGTCCGCTTCGGCGACGGCAGCTTCCTGCTGCACCGCAGGGCGTGTGCCGTCGCGGCCTTGCTGGCCGCCGTCCTCGCGGTGACGGCCGTGGTGTCGCTGTGCGTCGGCGAGTCGTACGTCTCCCCGACCGAGGTCGTCCATGTGCTGCTCGGGCAGCCGAGCCCCGACGAACTGGTCGTCGGCACGCTGCGGCTGCCCCGGCTGGTGACGGGCCTGCTGGTGGGTGCCGCGTTCGGTGTCTCGGGCGCGCTCGTGCAGACCGTCGCGCGCAACTCCCTCGCCAGTCCGGACGTCATCGGCGTCACGCACGGCGCGGGTGCGGCGACGGTGACCGCGATGACGTTCGGGCTCACCTCGTACACCGTCCTGCCGTACGTCTCGGTCGTGGGCGGGCTCGCGGCGGCCGCGCTCGTGTACGTCTTCGCCTGGCGGGGCGGTCTGCACGCGACGCGTTTCGTCCTCGTCGGGATCGGGGTGTCGATCGCGCTGGGTTCGCTGACCCGGCTGTTCCTCACCAAGGGCGACTATCTGGTCGCCCAGCAGGCCAAGGTGTGGCTGACGGGTTCGCTCAACGGCCGGGGCTACGACCAGGCCGCGCCGCTCGCCCTGGTGCTCGCGGTGCTGGTGCCGGTGCTGGTGTGGGCCGCGTACGCCCAGCGGATGGTCTCCCTGGACGACAGCACGGCGACCGCACTGGGGGTGCGGCTCGGTCCCGTGCGGCTGGGGCTGACCTCGCTCGGCGTGGTGCTGGCGTCCGTGGCGACCGGTGCCGCAGGACCGGTCGACTTCGTGGCGCTGCTCGCCCCGCAGATCGCCCATCGGCTGACCCGTACCGCGCAGATCCCGCTGCTGTCGTCGGCCCTGACCGGCGCCACGATCGTGATCGTCGCGGATCTGCTGGCCCGCCGTCTGTTCGCGCCGGTCGAGCTGCCGGTGGGTGTGCTGACGGCGGCGGTCGGGGCGCCGTATCTGATGTGGCTGATCGCTCGCACTCGCCGGGGTCGAGAGGGAACCTGAAGGGGCGGAATCGCGTTCTTGTCTGATAACGGGGTGGCAGGTCGGCCTGCCGACGGGAACGAAGGTGACACGATGAGTGACAAGGCCCGGAAGCTGTTCGAGGCGCTCGACCTCGACCACAACGGGACCCTGACGCGCGCTGAGGTGATCATCGCCCTGCGGACGAAGGGGCCGTCGCTGGCCGCGGCGGGAGATCTGCCGATCTGGGGCTTGGGGGACGAGGACGCGTCCTCCGCGCTGTTCGACGCCGCCGACCAGAACGGGGACGAGATGCTCACCCTGGAGGAGTTCGCGGCGGTGGTGGACCGCCGGTTCGGCTGGGCCTGAGCCGCCGGCCCACCGGGACCACGGTCACTCGCCCACCGGCCGCCCGGCCGCGCAGGCCGCGTCGACGCGTCCGGCGACCCACGTCAGGAAGGTCTGGACGTCGGTGCCGGGGAGCGCGGTCGCGTCGGTGCGGGGGCGTTCGTAGCTGCGCAGCGCTGCAGCGATGAGCGGACGGAATCGCTCCTCGGACTGAGCGACCGCCTGGGCCGCCCTGCGCTTGGCCTGCCAGCGGCCGGTGCGGCAGAAGTTCACCGACCGGCAGCCGTTGAGGACCCGGTTGTCCGCGAGATGTCCCTCGGCGGCGCTGTGCTCTCGGACCGAGGCGCGCAGGGCGGTGAGCAGGTCGGCGCGTCCGGGCTCGGCGATGACCTCGCGCGGCGGGCGGCCGTACAGCGGCAGCCCCGACCGATGGGCGACCGAGCGGTCGATGACGTACCAGAACGCGGGCGACTCGGCCGGGTCGAAACTGACCCGGCTCGGCAGCAGCGGCCCGGTGTTGAGGTCCATCAGATAGCCGGCCTCGCCGGACGGGCGGGCCGCGAACTCCTCGTCGTAGACGACGAGTTCCAGTCCCGTCGCGGGGCAGGGCAGCGCGGGGTGCGTGAGTGCGGCGGCGAGGTCGGACAGCGTCGGCCCGGGGAGGGGCGCGTCCACGACGACCGTCACGTCGGTGTCGCTGCGCCCGTGCCGGTAGTCGCCGAGCGCGACGGAGCCGACGGCGACGACGCTCACCAGGTGACGTCCGCACACGGCCTGCGCGTGGCGGACGACCTCCTGGAGGTAGGGACGCAGTTCGGCGGGGACGGAGTGCGGTTCCGCGGGGGTCCGGGTCATACGGCCAGTTTCCGTGCCTGACGTCCGACCCGGTGGGCCCGGCCGCGCCCCGCGCAGACGTGTTCCCCCGCGCGGGGCGTGGCCGGGTCTCGGCTCAGGCCAGTTCGACGAGCAGGTCGCCGCCCTCGACCTGCTGGATGCGGTTGATGGCGAGCCTGGCGACCGTGCCGGCCTTCGCGGCGGTGATCGAGGCCTCCATCTTCATCGCCTCGATGGTGGCGACCGTCTCACCGGCCGCCACCTCGTCGCCCTCGGCGACCGTCAGGGTCACCACGCCCGCGAACGGTGCCGCCACATGTCCGGTGTTGCTCCGGTCCGCCTTCTCCGTCACGGGGACGTCCGAGGCGGCGGCCCGGTCCCGGACCTGGATCGGCCGCAGCTGGCCGTTCAGGGTGGACATCACGGTGCGCATGCCGCGCTCGTCCGCGTCGCCGACGGCCTGCAGCTCGATCAGCAGCCGCACCCCGCGCTCGAGGTCGACGGCGTACTCCTTGCCCGGGCGAAGCCCGTAGAAGAAGTCCTTGCTGTCCAGCACGCTGGTGTCGCCGAAGCTGTCCCGGTGCGTCTCGAACTCACGCGTCGGGGCGGGGAACAGCAGCCGGTTGAGGGTGCCGCGCCGGTCCTTCGCCAGCCCCTCGCGGTCGTCGGTGCTCAGTTCCTGCACCGGCTTGGCCTCGGCCCGGCCCCGCAGCGCCTTGCTGCGGAACGGCTCGGGCCAGCCGCCGGGCGGGGTGCCGAGCTCGCCGCGCAGGAAACCGATGACGGAGTCGGGGATGTCGAACCGGTCCGGATCCTGCTCGAAGTCCGCCGGGGACACACCGGCGCCCACCAGGTGCAGGGCGAGGTCGCCCACCACCTTCGACGAGGGCGTGACCTTCACCAGCCGGCCCAGCATCCGGTCGGCGGCGGCGTACATCGCCTCGATCTCCTCGAACCGGTCGCCGAGGCCGAGCGCGACCGCCTGGGTGCGCAGGTTGGAGAGCTGACCGCCGGGGATCTCGTGGTGGTAGACACGGCCGGTCGGCGAGGCCAGGCCCGCCTCGAAGGGGGCGTAGACCTTGCGGACGCTCTCCCAGTACGGCTCCAGGTCGCCGACGGCCTGGAGGTCGAGGCCGGTGGGGCGCTCGGAGTGGTCGGTCGCGGCGACGATCGCCGACAGCGACGGCTGCGAGGTGGTGCCCGCCATGGACGCCACGGCCCCGTCGACCGCGTCCGCGCCGGCCTGGATCGCGGCCAGGTAGGTGGCGAGCTGACCGCCCGCGGTGTCGTGGGTGTGCACATGGACCGGCAGGTCGAACTCCCGGCGCAGCGCCGACACCAGCTTCGCCGCGGCCGGTGCCCGCAGCAGGCCCGCCATGTCCTTCACGGCGATGACATGGGCGCCGGCGTCGACGATCCGCTCGGCCAGGCGCAGGTAGTAGTCGAGGGTGTACAGGCGCTCCGCCGGGTCGGACAGGTCGGAGGTGTAGCACAGGGCGACCTCCGCGACGCCGGTGCCGGTCTCCCGTACCGCCTCGATCGCGGGCCGCATCTGGTCGACGTCGTTGAGGGCGTCGAAGATGCGGAAGATGTCGATGCCGGTGGCCGCCGCCTCCTGCACGAACGCGTCGGTCACCTCGGTGGGGTACGGCGTGTAGCCGACGGTGTTGCGGCCGCGCAGCAGCATCTGGAGGCAGATGTTCGGCGCGGCCTCCCGCAGGGCCGCGAGGCGCTCCCACGGGTCCTCGGCGAGGAAGCGCAGGGCGACGTCGTAGGTCGCGCCGCCCCAGCACTCCAGGGACAGCAGCTGGGGCAGGGTGCGGGCCACCACCGGGGCGATGGCGAGCATGTCCTTGGTGCGCACCCGGGTGGCGAGCAGCGACTGGTGGGCGTCGCGGAACGTGGTGTCGGTGACGCCGATGGTCGGCGAGGCGCGCAGCCAGCTCGCGAAGCCCTCCGGGCCGAGTTCGGCGAGCTTCTGCCGGGTCCCGGCGGGCGGGTCACCGGCGGGCAGCGCGGGCACCTTGGTCAACGGGTCGAGCAGATCGGGCCGTTCGCCGTGCGGCTTGTTGACGGTGACGTCGGCCAGGTAGGTCAGCAGCTTGGTGCCGCGGTCGGCGGAGTGACGGGCCGTCAGCAGGTGCGGGCGCTGCTCGATGAACGACGTGGTGACCCGGCCGGCCTGGAAGTCGGGGTCGTCGAGGACCGCTTGCAGGAAGGGGATGTTGGTGGCCACACCGCGGATGCGGAACTCTGCGACGGCGCGCCGGGCGCGGCCCACCGCGGCGCTGAAGTCCCTGCCCCGGCAGGTGAGTTTGACCAGCATCGAGTCGAAGTGCGCGCTGATCTCCGTGCCGGCGTGGGTGGTTCCGCCGTCGAGCCGGATGCCCGAGCCGCCCGGCGAGCGGTAGGCGCTGATCCGGCCGGTGTCCGGGCGGAAGCCGTTGGCCGGGTCCTCGGTGGTGATACGGCACTGGAGGGCCGCGCCGCGCAGCCTGACGGTGTCCTGGGCGAGGCCGAGGTCGGCCAGGGTCTCGCCGGCGGCGATGCGCAGCTGCGACTGCACCAGGTCGACGTCGGTGACCTCCTCGGTCACCGTGTGCTCGACCTGGATGCGCGGGTTCATCTCGATGAAGACGTGGTTGCCGTCGCGGTCGAGCAGGAACTCCACGGTGCCGGCGTTGCGGTAGCCGATCTGCCGGGCGAAGCGCACGGCGTCGGCGCAGATCCGGTCGCGCAGCTCCGGGTCGAGGTTCGGCGCGGGCGCCAGCTCGATGACCTTCTGGTGGCGGCGCTGCAGCGAGCAGTCCCGCTCGAAGAGGTGGATGACGTTGCCCTGCCCGTCGGCGAGGATCTGCACCTCGATGTGGCGGGGCTCGACGACGGCCTTCTCCAGGAACACCGTGGCGTCGCCGAAGGCGGACGCCGCCTCGCGGGACGCCGCCTCGATGGACTCGCGCAGCTGCGCGGGTTCCTCGACGCGGCGCATACCGCGGCCGCCGCCGCCCGCGACGGCCTTGACGAACACGGGGAAGCCGATGGCGTCGGCGGCGGCGACGAGCTCGTCCACGTCGTTGGACGGCGCCGACGATCCGAGCACCGGCACGCCCGCCTCGCGCGCGGCGGCTACCGCGCGGGCCTTGTTGCCGGTCAGCTCCAGGATGTCCGCGCTCGGTCCGACGAAGGTGATGCCGGCCTCTTCGCAGGCCCGCGCCAGATCGGGGTTCTCGGACAGGAATCCGTAGCCCGGATAGACGGCGTCCGCTCCGGCCCGGCGTGCCGCACGGACGATCTCCTCCACGGAGAGGTAGGCCCGCACCGGATGTCCCGGTTGGCCGATCTCGTACGCCTCGTCGGCCTTCAGCCGGTGCAGGGAGTTGCGGTCCTCGTGCGGGAAGACGGCGACGGTGCGCGCGCCCAGCTCGTAGCCTGCGCGGAAAGCGCGAATCGCGATCTCACCGCGGTTGGCGACCAGCACCTTGCGGAACATTCTTGATCCCTTCAGCCTGCCGGAGACGGACACCCATGGTGTCGGCGGCTCCCTCATAACGCCATGTGAGCCGGGCCACTCGCCGGTCGGCGGACACCCGGCCCGGTCACCACGGGTACCCAGGTGACCGGACGGGCCTACGCTGTCTGTGAGCCTTCTGTGTGGTCGAGGGTGGTGTAAGCGAGGTGCCCTCATGGTCGGCGCGATACACCGCGGTGCCAGAACGCACGACGCGATCGACGAATGGCCGGCGCGGCTGACGGCCGCGGCGGGGCACGCGGGCGTGTTCGAGGACCTGCTCCCGCTCGCCCTGTGGGTGGTCGACGGCGACGGGCGTCTGGTGCAGTGGTCGCTGGCCGCGCAGGACCTGCTCGGGCACACGCCGGAGCAGATGGTGGGGCAGGACGCCAAGCGTGTGCTGGTGCCCGAGAAGAACCACGAGCTGGCGGACCGTCTTGCCCGGTCGGTGCGGACGGGCGCGGCGGTGGTCGCGCGGCTGCCGGTCCGGCACCGCGACGGAACCCTCGTCGACATGGAGCTGTGGCACTGCCCGTTCGCCGATTCGCGGGGGCGGCCGGGCCTGCTGGCCATCGCCGCGGAGACGTCGGCGGTGGAGCGGATGCGGGACGCGCTGGCGGCCCTGGAGGGACTGTTCGCCCAGTCCCCGATCGGCCTGGCCATGCTCGGCCCGGACCTGCGGTTCCTGCGGGTCAACGAGGCGCTGGCCCGGATGGACCGCGTCCCGGTGGCCGAGCACATCGGCAGACGCGTGACCGAGATCGCCGCCGGCACCGAGGCGCTGGAGGCGGTGATGCGGCGGGTCCTCGACCGGGGCGAGGCGGTGGTGGACTACCGCTACACCAGCTCGTCGGCGGACCCCAAACGGCAGCGGACGTGGTCCTGCTCCTACGCCCCCCTGCTCGGCGGTGCCGGGCAGCGGGTGGGCGTGATCGCCTCGCTGATCGACGTCACGCAGGAGCAGCGGGCCCATCTGGAGGCGGAGCGGGCGCGGCGGCGCCTGGCGCTGCTGGCGGAGGCGGGCACGCAGATGGGCTCCACGCTGGATCTGACGCAGACGGCACAGGAGGTGGTCCGGGTCCTGGTGCCCCGGCTCGCTGACTCCGCCGACGTCCAGCTCCTGGAGGAGGCGGTGGCCCCGGACGAGACCGCCGCATCCGCGCACGGCGTGGTCCGGCGGGCCGCGGCGTCCTTCACGGATCCGGCCGCGCCTGCCGATCAGCTCGCGGTCGGCAGCACCCTCCAGGTCCCGCCGGGCTCGGTGTACGAGCAGGTCATCAGCGAGGGCCGGCCGATGAACCTGTACCTGTCCGACATCGGCCCGCTGATCCCCTCCCCCGGCGCCGACCCGCTGCGCGAGTACCTGCGCGCCCGGGTGGGTGCGGCCCGGCTGATCCCGATGGTGGCCCGGGGCACGGTGCTCGGCGCCGTGGTGGTGACCCGGACCCGGGACCGTGAACCCTTCGACGACCAGGACACCCTGCTGATCGACGAGCTGGTGGCCCGGGCGGCGCTGAACATCGACAACGCGCGCATGTACAGCCGGGAGCGCGAGGCGGCGCTCACCCTCCAGCGCAGCCTGATGAACCCGTCCCTGCCCGCCGTCGGCGGACTGGAGCTCACCGCCCGCTATCTGCCGGCCGGCGACCACGAGGTGGGCGGCGACTGGTTCGACGCGATCGCCCTGTCGGACGGCCGGACCGCGCTGGTGATCGGGGACGTGATGGGGCACGGCATCCACGCGGCGGCGGTCATGGGCCAGCTGCGCACCGCCGTACGGACCCTGGCGCGCCGTGACACCCCGCCCGACCAGGTGCTGCGCTCGCTGGACGCCACCGTGGCGGACCTGGGCGACAACGAGATGGCGACCTGTCTGTACGCCGTGCACGATCCCACCGACGGCAGCTGTGTGATCGCCAGGGCGGGACACCCGCCGCCCGTGGTCGCGGACGCGCACGGGGCGGTCGCCTTCCTGGACGGGCCCGCGGGGCCGCCGCTGGGGGTGGGCGGGCAGGACGGCGAGCTGCAGGAGGTGATCCTCGCGCCGCACAGCCTCCTGGTGATCTACACCGACGGTCTGATCGAGGCCCGAGGCACCGATCTCGACCAGGGCATGCTCCGCCTGGCGCGGGAGCTGCGGCATCCGGAGCATCCGCTGGACCGGGTCTGCGACGACCTGTTGGCCCATCTGATGCCCGAGGTGGCGGATGACGACGTGGCGGTGCTTCTAGCCCGGGCCCTGCCCCGATGAACCGGGCCACGGGCCGGGTGCGGGCGTCCTCCGAGTGGACGCCCCGGCCGCGGCGACGAAGCGCGCGGTGCCCGTCCGGCCGATACTGGGAGTGAGCCGCTACGAATCCGAGCATGCGCGACCGCAGGACCGGCCGGGGCGACGCACCGCGGGCCCCGGGAACGGCGCGAGATGGGTGGGCGATGCACGACACATCCCCGACGTCGCTCAGTGAGAGCCCGGAGGATCCTTTCTCGGTCCACCGATCCGCGTCGGCGGTGCTGGACGACCGCGGACACGTCGTCGCGTGGAGCGATCAGGCCACCACGCTCCTCGGGTACGAGCCCGACGAGGTGCTGGGCCGGCCGGTGCGCGAGGTCCTGGTCGCCGACGGGGACGAGGCCGTGATCGCCCGGGCGACCGTCGCGTGCCGACGCGCGGGCGGCTGGTTCGGGCTGCTGCCGGTGCGCAACCGTGCGGGGCACCGCGTGTTCGTGGGGTTCAGGGCCCGGCGGGTGCGTCGGCTGGACTCCGACGAGTGGCTCCTCATCGGCTCGCTCGCCGAGGACATCGCCCAGTGGGAGATCGACCGGTCGGTGCTGGACGGCCTGTTCCGCCGGTCCCCGGTGGGGGTCGTGGTGCTCGGTCCGGACCTGCGTGTGCTGAGGGTGAACCGGGCGATCGCGCGGTTCGGCGGGCTGCCGCCGAAGGCGTACCGCGGGCGGCGGGCCGGCGAGTTCCTGTTCGGCCCCGACGCGGACCAGGCCGAGGCCAAGCTGCGGTCGGTCCTGGAGACGGGCCAGCCGGTGATCTTCGCCGAGCAGCACGCGCGGCTGCTGCACGACCCCCACCGGGAGCTGGTGATCTCCATCTCCGCGTTCCGGATGCAGGACCCCTCCGGGCGGGTGCTGGGCGTCACCGAGATCGTCGAGGACGTCACCGAACGCCATCGGGCCCGGCGGCGGCTGGCGCTGCTCAACGAGGCGGGCACCCGGATCGGCAGGACCCTGGACGTGGCCACGACCGCGCGTGAGCTGGCCGAGGCCGCGGTTCCCGAGCTCGCCGACGCCGTCTCGGTGGACCTGCTGGAACCGGTGCCCCGGGGAGAGGAACCGGCCCCGGACTCCATGGGCCCGCTGCGCAGGATGGCGGCCCGCGGCATCCGGCCCGAGGCGACGTCGGTGATGTATCCGGAGGGCCATCTGTTCTTCTTCCCCGAGCGGACCGCGCCGACGAAGTGCCTGGCCGAGCGGCGTCCGGTCCTGCTGCCCGTGCTGGAGGGCAACTCCGGCTGGTTCGACGCCGAGCCGGAGCGGGCCGCGCGGGCGCTGGCGATGGGCGTCCACTCCCTGATGGTGGTGCCGCTCGCCGCGCGCGGTGTGGTCCTGGGGCTGGTCTGTCTGTGGCGTTCGAAGCAGCCGGAGCCGTTCGAGGAGGACGATCTGACCCTGGCGGTGGACTTCGCCGCCCGCGCCGCCGTCTGCATCGACAACGCCCGCCGCTACACCCAGCAGCACAACGCCGCCGAGGCCCTCCAGCGCAGCCTGCTGCCGGGCGAGGTGCCCGCGCACCCGGCGCTGGAGACGGCCCACCGCTATCTGCCCGCACAGGCCTCCACCGGGGTCGGCGGCGACTGGTTCGACGTCATCCCGCTGTCGGGGCTGCGCGTCGCGCTGGTGGTCGGCGACGTGGTGGGCCACGGCATGCACGCCTCGGCGACGATGGGCCGGCTGCGCGCCGCCGTGCGGACCCTCGCGCACCTCGACCTGGCCCCGGACGAGGTCCTGGCCCGGCTGGACGACCTGGTGGACCAGCTGGCCACCGAACAGCGGCAGGCCGAGGACACCACCCCGCAGATCATGGGCGCGACCTGCGTGTACGCGATCTACGACCCGGTCTCCCGGCACTGCGCCGTGGCCCGCGCGGGCCATCCGCCGCCGACGCTCCTGGGGCCCGACGGCCGGTTGTGTCCGCTCGACGTCCCCGCCGGACTGCCGCTCGGCCTCGGCGGGCTGCCGTACGAGACGGCCGAGCTCGAACTGGCGGAGGGCAGCCTGATCGCCCTGTACAGCGACGGCCTGCTGCTGGCCGGTGACCGCGACATCGACCAGGGCCTGACGCTGCTGCACGACACACTGACCGGTCCGGCGCGGTCGCTGGAGCACACGTGCAAGGCGGTGGAGGACGTGATGCTGCCGGACCGGCCGGCCGACGACGTCACGCTGCTGCTGGGCCGGACCCGGGTGCTGGCGGCCGAGGACGTGGCCACCTGGGAGCTGCCCGCCGAGCCCACGGCGGCCGGCCGGGCCCGGGCGCTGGTGACGGAGCGGCTGACGGAGTGGGGGCTGGAGGAGCTGGCCTTCACCACCGAGCTGATCGTGAGCGAGCTGGTCACGAACGCCTACCGGTACGCCGGCGGGCCGGTGGTGCTGCGGCTGATCCGCAACGGCCATCTCATCTGCGAGGTCTCCGACTCCAGCAGCACCTCACCGCATCTGCGCCAGGCGCGCAGCACCGACGAGGGCGGCCGCGGCCTGTTCCTGGTGGCCCAGCTCTCCGAGCGCTGGGGCACCCGCTACGGCCGCAACAGCAAGACCATCTGGACCGAGCAGCCCCTGTCGCCGGAGCCGGCCGATCCGGGCATCTGAGGCGTCACGCGCCGTTCGGGCGGGCGCGGTGGTGGTGCAGACGGCCCGAGAGCCGGTGGTACGCGGCGCCGAGCACCGCCGCCTGGACCAGGGCGCCGACGACGACACCGGCCCAGGGCAGCACGCCCGGCAGCATCAGGAACAGCCAGGACGTCGGCCCGGTGACGACGAAGGCCCATATCCCGGCGAGGCTCGCGTCCTGGTGCTCGACGAACAGGGCGTCCACACCCGTCCAGACCAGGACGGCGACCACCAGCGCGAGGTAGGCCAGTGCCGCTGGATTGACCAGGTGGTGGCGCGTCACCTGGACGAAGGAGCGCTGAGAACCGGCCATGTCGAACCCCCTGAGGTCGTGATCGGTTCCCCACGATGCCCCGGGCCGCGCCCGGTGGCCTGAGTAGCCGTACTCACCTTCGCCGGGTACCCAGCCCGGCCGGGCGTCAGTCCGTGGGTACGGCGGCCGGCAGGCCGAGCGCGCCGGCCACGTGGCGCCAGATGGACGCGAGCGCCGAGTCGAGGGTGACCGTCGGGTCGCGCAGCATCAGCCGGATGCCGTAGCCGTCGCTCAGGGACAGCACGAGGGTGCTGAGGTCGTCGACGTCGGCCGGTGTGAACTCGCCGGAGGCGATGCCGCGCCGTATCGCGTCGGACACCCAGCCGTGCAGCTGGGCGTACAGGTCGACGGCGAAGACCCGGGTGGTCTCGTCGCGCAGGGCCCGCACCCACAGCTCCTGCCACAGCCGCCAGTCCTGGTGGAGTTCGGGGTCGGTGGGCAGCAGGTTGCGCACGATGCGGGCCAGGATGACCGCCGCCGGCGCCGTCCCCGCGTCGCGGTCGACGTCGAGGGCGGTGCTGGCGAAGGAGTGCGTCATCGCCTCGGTGAACAGCTTCTCGCGGGTGTCGAAGTGGTAGTGCAGCAACGCCGTCGACACACCGGCCCGCTCGGCGACCATGCGCATGCGGATCTTCTCGAAGCCGATGTCGGCGATGACCTCGCACGCCGCGGTCAGGATGCGCTCGCGTGTGTCTGCCGTGCGCACCTTGGTGGCCACCGTGCGGCTCCCCTCGTTCGGTCGTCGTTCGCCATGACCATCTTCCCTCACGGGCGCCCCGCGGGTACCGGTGCCTCACGACCCGGTTGTCCGTCGTACGCATGGAAGCCGCGCCCGGACTTCCGCCCCAGCAGGCCGGCCTCCACCATCCGCGACAGCAGCGGGGGCGGCGAGTACTGGGGCTCGCGGAACTCGGCGTACAGCGACTCGGCGATGGCCCGGGTGGTGTCGAGGCCGATGAGGTCGGTCAGTGCCAGCGGGCCGAGCGGGTGCGCGCAGCCCAGGACCATGCCGCGGTCGACGTCCTCGACGGTCGCGCTGCCCGACTCCACCATGCGGATGGCGGCGAGGAGATAGGGCACGAGCAGCGCGTTGACGACGAACCCTGCCTTGTCCCGGGTGCGGACGACCTCCTTGCCGAGCGTGCCGGTCACGAACTCCTCGGCCCGATCCGCGGTGGCGGGCGAGGTGAGCAGCGACGGCACGAGTTCGACGAGCCGCAGGACCGGCACGGGGTTGAAGAAGTGCACACCGACGACACGGTCCGGTCGGGTCGTGGCGGCGGCGAGCCTGATGACCGGGATGGACGAGGTGTTGGTCGCGAGGATGGTGCGCTCGTCGGTGACGACGGAGTCGAGGCGGGTGAACACGTCGACCTTGAGGCGTTCGTCCTCGGCGACCGCCTCGATCACCAGGTCGTGCTCGTGCAGGGCCGCGATCTCGTCGACGACGGTGATCAGGTCCGCGGCCCTGTCCCGTCGCGCGGCGTCGATCCTGCCGTTCGCGGCGGCCCGGTCGAGCGAGCGCAGGACGCGGAGGCGGCCCGCGCGGGCGGCCTCCGCGTCGCGCTCCACGACCGTGACCGGCACGTCGGCCCGTGCGCACACCTCGGCGATGCCCGCGCCCATCAGACCGCAGCCCACCACCCCGACGCGCCGGATCTCGGTCATGTCTCTCCCTCTCTCGTCCGTTTCGGCACGCGTCATGCGACCGGCAGGTCCAGGACCCCCGACCCGCGCTTGATGAGTTCGTTGGCGATGATCAGCCGCTGGATCTCGGAGGTGCCCTCCCAGATCCGGTCCACGCGCAGCTCGCGGTAGAGCCGTTCGACGGCGTAGGCGCGGTCGTAGCCCCGGCCGCCGTGGATCTGGAGGCACCGGTCGACGACCCGCCCGGACGCCTCGCTCGCCGAGAGCTTGGCGATGGCGGCCTTGGCGTGCAGCGTCTTGCGGTCCTCGGCCGGGGAGTGGTCGATCTCCCAGGCGACCTGGTGGGTGTAGGCACGGTTGACGGCGATGTCCACGGCGCAGTCCGCGAGCATGCCCTGGATCAGCTGGAACGAGGAGATCGGGGCGCCGAACTGCTCCCGCTCCACGGCCCAGTCCCGGGACAGTTCCAGGGCCCGCTCGGCGGCGCCGATGGTGCGGGCGGCGATCATCAGGCGCTCCTCGGTGAACCAGGAGCGGGTGATGTCGTAGCCCTCGCCGATGGCGCCGAGCACGGCGTCCTCGCCCACCTGGACATCGGTGAAGGTGAACTCGGGGTGCTCGTAGACGAAGGTGTGCATCCAGCGCGGGACGCGCGTCATCTCGATGCCGGGGGTGTCCTTGTCGACGAGGAAGAGGGTGGGCGCACGCTCCGGGCCCGCCGCGGCGAGCACGATCATGAAGTCGGCGTGGTCGCCGACGGTCACGAACCACTTCTCGCCGTTGAGGACCCAGCCCTGGTCGTTCTTCGTCGCAGTGGTGGCGAGGTTCTGCGGGTCGGAGCCGGCGCCGGGCTCGGTGACGGCGTAGCAGTCGCGCCGCTCGCCCTTGATCACCGGGACGAGGAAGCGCTCGCGCTGCTCCGGGGTGCAGAACCGCAGCGCGTTCGCCGGGCGCCACACCATGTCCCACAGGGCGCCGGTGAGCCGCCCCAACTCCTCCTGCACGGTGACCTGTTCGGCGATGGTGAGGCCGGCGCCGCCCCATTCGGCGGGCATGTTGACGGCCTGGAGGCCGGCGTCCAGCACGGCGTCACGGACCTTGGCGTGCGCGTCGGCGGGCAGGCCGTTCTCCTCCTCGCACTGGTTCTCGTAGCCGGCGATGAAGTCGGTGAGGGCACGGGCCTCGGCCTTGAGCTGGGCCTGGCGCGGGGTGAGACGGAAGTCCATGGAAGTCCTCGCTGTCCGGTGTCGGGGAGACGGGTTCAGTGGGTGGGCAGGGCAAGGGCGCGGGTGCCGCGCTTGATGAGCTCGTTGGCGATGATCAGCCGCTGGATCTCGGAGGTGCCCTCCCAGATCCGGTCCACGCGCAGCTCGCGGTACATGCGCTCGACGGGGTAGGTGCGGTCGTAGCCGCGCCCGCCGAAGATCTGGAGGCACCGGTCGGCGACCCGCCCCGCGGCCTCGCTGGCGGCGAGCTTGGCGGTGGAGGCCTTGGCGTGCAGGGTCTTGCGGTCGGCGCCGGGCTGGTCGGCCTCCCAGGCGACCTGGTGGGTGTAGGCACGGTTGACGGCGATGTCCACGGCGCAGTCCGCGAGCATGCCCTGGATCAGCTGGTACGAGGCGATGGGCGCCCCGAACTGCTCGCGCTCGACGGCCCAGTCCCGGGCGAGCTGGAGGGCGCGCTCGGCGGCGCCGACGGTGCGGGCGGCGATCATCAGGCGTTCGTCGGTGAACCATTCCTTGGTCAGTTCGTAGCCGTTGCCGACGCCGCCGAGCACGTCCTCGTCAGCGACGAAGACGTCGGTGAAGGTGAACTCGGGGTGCCCGTTGACGGCGGAGTGCATGAAGTGCGGCACGCGGGTCATCTCGACTCCGGGCGCGGCCTTGTCGACGAAGAACAGCGTGGGCAGCTTCTCGGGACCGGCGTCCGCCTGCACCAGCAGGAAGTCGGCGATGTCGCCGCAGGTGACGAACCACTTCTCGCCGTTGAGCAGCCAGCCGCCGTCGGTGCGGGTGGCCGTGGAGGTGCCGGAGGACGGGTCGGAGCCGGCGCCCGGCTCGGTGACGGCGAACGCGTCGAACCTCTCGGCGCGGATCACCGGCAGCAGGTACTTCTCGCGCTGCCGCTCGTCGCCGTAGGCGAGGACGTTGGCGGGCCGCCAGGGGATGTCCCACAGGCAGTTGGTGACCTTGCCGAACTCCTCCTCGACGATGACCTGGTCGAGCAGGCTCAGGCCCGCCCCGCCCCACTCGGCGGGCATGTTGATGGCGTAGACCCCGGCGTCCATCGCGGCACGGGTCAGTTCGGTGACGAGCTCCTGCGGCAGGGGTCCGCCGGCCTGCTCGGACTGGTCCTCGTACCGCATCAGCAGCCTGGCGTACTCGGCGGCGCGACGCTTCAGGTCGGCCTGCTCGGGGGTGTAGCGCATGTCCATGGGGACCTCTTTTCGGGGTCGGTCGGGCGGGTGCGGCTCGGTCAGGCGAGTACGGCGCGGGAGTCGAGGGCGAGGACTCCGTCGGGGCGTACGAGAAGGGGGTTGACCTCGATCTCGGCGATCTCGGGGTGGGCGGCGGCGAACGCGGTGATGGTCTCGACGGCCCGCGCGGCGGCCTCGACGTCGACGGCCGGCCGGCCGCGGACCCCTTCGAGCAGGGCGGCGGTGCGCAGTCCGCGCAGCAGGTGCAGGGCGCGGTCGGCGGGGACGGGGGCGAGGGTGAAGGCGATGTCGTGCAGTGCCTCCGCGAGCACTCCGCCGAGGCCCACCATGGCGACCGGGCCGAAGCGCGGGTCGCGGTTGACGCCGACGATCAGCTCGATGCCGTCGGTGAGGTCGGCCATGGCCTCCACGGAGTAGGAGGGGGCGCCGAGCCGGGCGTGCATCTCCCGGAAGGCGGCAAGCAGTTCGTCGGGCCCGGCGAGGCCCAGGGCCACTCCCCCGGCGTCCGACTTGTGCAGCAGATGCAGGGCCTTGAGGACGTACGGGCCGCTGAACTCCCCTGTCACGGCGAGCAGTTCGGCCTCGTCGTGGACCTCGCGGGCGGCGGGGAAGGCGAGTCCGGCCGCTTCGAGGGCCCTGCGGGTCTCCAGGTAGCCGGTCTCCCGCAGTGGGGTCGCCGGGCTGGGCAGGGGTGTCACGCCGGTGTGCGGTGCTCGGGGTGCGGTGGCGGCGAGTGCGCGGGCGGCGTCCTCGGTGGCGCCGAAGACCGGCACACCGGCGGCGGCGAGCGTGCGGCAGCTGGGCGAGTCGGGGTACATCGACTGCACGACCAGGGGTTTGGCGATGGCACGGTGCCGGGCGGCGATGAGGCGGGCGGCGGCCTGTTCCCCCTCCGCGAGTGCCGTGCCGCCTCCGCCGAGTCCGCCCTCGGCGGCCGCGTAGCCTCCGAAGTAGCCGGTCATCAGTACGGCGTCGGCCTCCTCGGCGGCCAGCAGCGCGGCAACGGTCTCCGCGTAGGAGCCGGGGTCCTGCTCGCCCATTCCTGCGAGGTCCACCGGGTTGGCGACGGCCGACTGCTCCCACAGCGCTTCGCGCAGCAACTCCCTTGTCGGCTCGTGCAGTTCGGGCACGGTCAGCCCGGCCGCCTCGACGGCGTCGGCGGCTATGACGCCGTGCCCTCCGCCGTCGGTGAGTACGGCGACCCGGCGGCCCGTGGCCCGGCGTCCGCCGTGCAGCGCGGCGAGGACGACGGTGAGTTCGCGCGGGGTGGCGACGAGTTCCACGCCGGCGTCCCGGCAGGCGGCGGCCACCACGTCTGCCGAGGTGGTCAGCGCCCCGGTGTGCGACTGGGCGCTGCGGGCGGAGGCGTCCCCGCGGCCGGCGGTGAGCAGCACCACGGGTTTCCCGGCGTCGGCGGCCGCCTCGGCGAAGGCGCGTCCGTCGCCGAAGTCCTCGGCGTAGACGGCGATGGCCCGGGTGCCCTCGTGCCTGGCGCAGTCGGCGAGCAGGTCGACGAGGGTGACGTCGGCCTGGTTGCCGAGCGAGACGAACCGGGAGAAGCCGAGGCCGTGCGGGCCGAAGCGGAGCTGTAGTTCGAGGGCGAGGTTGCCGCTCTGGCTCAGCAGCGCGACTCCGCCGGGTGTGAAGGTGTCGGAGGCCAGGAACAGGTCGGTGGTGTTGTCGGCCAGGCCGAGGCAGTTGGGGCCGACCATCACCGCGCCGGCGGCGCGCACCCGTTCGGCGACGGCCTCCTGTCTGGCACGTCCGGCGTCGCCGGTCTCGGCGAAGCCCGCGGTGATCGCGACGATCGCCCGGGCCCCGCACCGCAGGGCCTCGTCGACGGCGTCCTCGAACCCGGCGGCGGGCACGGAGACCACCGCCAGGTCGACGGGTTCGCCGACCGCGCTCAGGCTGGGCGCGGCGGTGCGGCCGAGGACGGTGCCGCCGCGCCGGTTGACCAGGTGGACGGGCCGGCGGCCGCCCGCGCGGATGGCCTGGGCTGCGATGGCGTGGCCGTACTTGGCCGGGTCGTCGCTGGCTCCGACGACGGCGACGGATACGGGGTCGAAGAGGGCCGAGAGGTCGCGTCCCATGTCACTTCACCAGCCGCAGCGCGGAGTTGGGGCAGGCGGCGACGGCGGCCTCTGCGGCTTCCCGGTCGCCGGGCGGCACCTCGGTCACGCGCAGCTGCGCGTAGCCCCATTCGTCGAGGTCGATCAGCTCGGGTGCGGGTTCCTGGCAGAGGCCGTAGCCCTGGCAGCGGGTGGAGTCCAGCAGCAGTTTCATGGTGCGGTCCTTTCGGCGCGGCTCGGCGCGGTGAGGTCTGGGGTGGGGAGGAGCCCGGAAAGACGCGGCTGCGGCTCAGGGCACCGGCACGGTGAAGCGGCGCCCGTCCTCGGGTGCGGTGCTCGCGCAGACGGGGCAGGCGGAGCGGGCGTGGGCGTCGACCACGTCGGTGAAGTGGTCGAGGAGGGTGGCGACGACGCGGGCGGCGGCGTCCAGCAGTCCGCAGGCCCCGCGGCCGGGCAGTTGCTGCGACCAGCGGTGGAGCTTGGCGACCGTGTCGAAGTTCGCCTCTCCGTGGGCGACGGCCTGGAGTGCCTTGGCCATCGCGCCGGTGCCGGAGAGGCACACCCCGCACTGCCGGGCGCTCTGGGCCCCGAGGTAGGCGGCGGCCTCCACGGCCACGGCGACGGGGCAGTCCTCCGGGTGCAGGAAGTGCAGCGCGCCGCAGCCGAGGGCTCCGCCGGCCGCCTTGAGGCTGTCGTGGTCGAGCGGCAGGTCGGACCAGCCCTCGCCGTGCAGCCCGCCGAACATTCCGCCCAGCAGGACCGCCCCGGCCCTGCCGTGTCCGCACACGTCGGCGAGGACCTTGAGGTGCGTACCGGCGGCCACCTCCACGAGTGCGGCACCGTCGGCGCCGCCGGAGAGGGTCACGAGATGGCTCGCCGCGACGGCGTCCGCCTCGTCGGGGCGCGAGTACATCAGGGCGACGCGGGCCAGCGTCTCCACGTTGGCGACCAGGGTGGGTGCGCCGCCGACTCCGCTCTCGAACGGGCGCGGGGGCTTGGCCGTGGGCAGCGCCGGGCCGCCGTCGATGCGCCGTACGACCGCGCTCTCCTCCCCTGCTACGTAGGTGTGCTCCGTCCGTACGACGTCGATGCGCAGCTCGGGGGAGCTTTCGGCGAGCGCCTCGCGCACGGCCCGCTCGGCGGCGGCGTCCGAGAGGTACACGTAGCCGCGCTCGGCGCCGGTGACGGCCGCGGCCAGCCGCAGTCCGTCGAGGACGACGTGCGGACGGTGCCGCAACAGCCAGCGGTCCTTCACGGACCCCGGCTCGCCCTCCTCGCCGTTGGCGACGACGACGCGCGGGCCCGGTGTGTCGCGGACGGTACGGAGTTTGACGGCGGCGGGGAAACCGGCCCCGCCGCGACCGCGCAGCCCCGCGGCGGCGATCCGGTCGAGCAGCCGGTCGGGCGCGACGAGCGGTGCGTAGCCACCGGCGGCGAGGTATCGGTCGATGCCCTCGCCGCCGGAGGCAGGAGGCGCCAGGAGGAGGCCGGCCCGTCCTTCGGGGAGGAGGGAGAACACGCCGGTCATATGGTGCTCCAGGGCTCGGAGGGGCCGGCGAGTGCGGGTTCGGGGCGTTCCCGCAGCCGTGCCAGCGCCCGTTCCAGTTCGTGTCGCTGGAGGGCGGTGCGCTCGTAGCCGGCTCCTGGCAGGCCGATCAGCATGCGGTGGTGGTCGAGGACGACCTCGCCGGCGAGCAGGGCCGCCTTCGGGTCGTTGGTCCGCGATCCGGCCGCCCGGACGACCAGGTCGGTGACCTCGCGCAGATAGCGCAGCCAGCCGCGCTGTGTGCCGCGCAGGACCAGCCGCTCGACGCGGTGCCGCTCGGCGGCGACGAGGGCCGACGGCGGGCGGCCGGCGGCCGGGGACCGCAGGGCGGCCACCGCTGCGGGCAGCTCCTGTTCGGGCTCCGGCGTGAGGCCGAGCCAGACGAGACTGCGGCGAGCGCTCATGCGTGCCTCCGGGTTCGCTCCGTCTCCGGGTGTTCCGGGGACAGGGGTGGCGCGGCCATGACGTGGGACGGGATGCTCCGCTGCCGTGACGCGAGGACGGGGAGCTGTGGTGGGTGTCCGGATCCGGACTCCCGACGTGGCGCGGACCTGAGGCCCGCGGGCTTGCGGAGGGCGCCTGGGCAATCGTCTGCGGGTCAGGTCCATCCGTCTGCCACGAGACTAACTAACTAATTAGTCAGCCCACAAGTCTTGACTTGCCACCGCTCGGGTCCCAGTCTGACTAACCAATCAGTCAGCCGGATCCCGGCAGGTCCGGAAGCCGCACCTGCCCTGTGCCCCCGGCCCATCCCTCACCGCCCATCGCCGCCGCAGCGGCGCGGAGGAGGACCCCATGAACCCCTCGACGACCCGGGCAGCGGAGACCGTCACCCCCGCCTCGCCCCAGCCGCCCCCCGAGCATCCCGGCGAGGCCCTGGCAGCCCGCTACTACACGGATCCGGCCATCGCACAGGCCGAGACCGACCGCATCTTCGCCAAGTCCTGGCAGCTCGTCTGCCACGAGTCCGATCTCCCCGGACCGGGCGCGCGGCTGACCGCCACCGCCGCCGGCCGGGAGGTGCTGGTCGTCCGCACCGAGGACGGCGGCCTCGCCGCCCACCTCAATGTGTGCCGGCACCGCGGCACCCGGCTGGTCGCCGGCCCCGAGCCGTCGGGCAAGGCGATCCGCTGCCCGTACCACGGCTGGACCTACAAGCTGGACGGACGCCTGGTCGGCGCCCCCGAGGCCCGCCGCATCCCCTGCCTGGACAAGCCGAAGCTCGGGCTGCACCCGGTCAACGTGGAGTCCTTCCTGGGCTTCGTCTTCGTCAACCTGGACATGGAGGCGACCCCGCTCGCCGAGAGCTGCGCCGGGCTCGCCGAGGCCGTCGGACGCTACGCCGGGCCCGGCCTGGTGCCGGTCGGCAAGCACCGGATCCACGACCTCAAGGGCGGCGAGGAGCAGAACGCCAACTGGAAGGTGATCGTCGACAACTATCTGGAGGGCTACCACGTCCCGGTCGCCCACCCCGCGCTCATGCGACTGCTCGACTACGCCGCGTACACGGTGGACGTGCAGGAGAACTACGTCCTGTTCGAGTCACCCCTGCGCGACAAGCCCTCCTCGAACTGGACCGAGCGGCTCTATCAGCGCCTCGCGTCACCGATGCCGGGGCTGGTCGAGGAGGACCGCCGGGTATGGCGGTACGCCGTGATCTACCCGAACACTCTCATCGACTTCTACCCTGACCACGTGCTCGCGTGGACAGCCCTTCCCACCGCCCAGGACCGGGCGGCGATCCCCGGTGCCTTCTACACGAAGGTCGGCGAGGGCATCCGCACCCGGCTGGCCCGGCGCATCAACATCCACATCGGCTGGGAGACCAACGACGAGGACGCCGAGCTGGTGGAGCGCGTGCAGGCCGGGATGCAGACCCCCGGATTCGAGCCGGGCCCGCTGTCGCAGCGCGAGGCCGCCGTCGGCTGGTTCGCCCGCCGCGTCCGGCAGGACCTGGAGGGGGACGCACGGTGACGCTCCCGCACACCTCGACCCGGCGCTCCGCCGTGCGCCTCCCGTCGGCCACGGCCTTATCCCGCGCCCTCTGAGCCACGCACGCACCCTCCCCAGACCGGTCTTCCCTTCGGAATCAGGGCCCGAAGCGAGCCGACCAGCCGGTCCCGCCCTGGAGTTGTGCCGTTCCTCGACGGAGAGGACGTTCCTCCATGTCCCCCGAGGTACCACCGCCGACCCGACGCGCCTTGCTGCGGGCGGGCGCCGGCGGCCTGCTGGCCGCAGCGGCCGGCGGCTGCGGGTTCATGCCCGCCAAGAAACCCGACGCCGACCGGCTCGCCCCGGTCGAAGCGCGCGTCGACGGCGATCTCGTCTACTTCAACTGGGCCGACTACGTCGACCCGGCCGTGTTCAAGGGCTTCGAGAAGGAATACGGCGTCAAGGTCATCCAGTCGAACTTCGACTCGATGGAAGGCATGGTCGCCAAGCTCAACGCGGGCAACCGCTACGACGTCATCTTTCCCTCGGCCAAGTGGGCCCAGCGGCTGGTCCGGGGCGGCCGGCTGCGCCGTATCGACCACTCCCGGCTCGCCAACACCCAGGCCATATTCGGGACGTACGACTACTTCGCGGACCCTTGGTACGACCCCGGTTCCGCGCACACCGTCCCCTTCACCGCCTACAAGACCGGCATCGGCTGGCGGCGCGACAAGATCGGTGAGCTCACCGACTCCTGGCGGGACCTGTGGAACGACCGGGCCAAGGGCAAGGTGTTCCTGCTGGACGACCGCGACGAGGTGCTCGGCATGGGCGCCCTCACGCTCGGCCTCGACGTCAGCACCGGCGACACCGGCGACCTCGATCGCATCACGTCCCTGCTGGGCACCCTGCGGCCGCGGCTGCGCGGCTTCTCCAGCGACAGCTACAACAACCTCCTCAACGGAAACGCGCTGATCCAGCAGGCGTGGAGCGGCGACATGGCCGCCATGCTCAACCAGGCCGAGGACCCCTCCGTGTTCGGGTTCCAGGCCCCGAACGAGGGCACGCCGATCAACTCCGACTGCTACGCCATCCCCTACAACGCCCCGCACCCCGGCACCGCGATGCTCTTCATCGACTACATGCTCCGGCCGGAGAACGTGAAGAAGAACATCGAGTACATCGGCTACCCGATGCCGGTCGCGGGCACCGAGAAGACCTATGCCGACCTGGTCGAGCCCTTCCCCGAGTGCCTGGTCACCCAGGACGACCTGAAGGCCGACGTGTTCTTCCGCAACGGCGGCCGCGCGGCGGAGGACGCCCGCGACACCGCCTGGACCCATGTGAAGGCGGGCTGAGACATGGCACTGCTCCGCCCCTCGCGCACCCGCCGCCGGGACACCTCCGGCAACCGGATGTGGCTCTGGTTCATGCTGCCGGGCACCCTGTGGATGACCGGCTTCCTGATCGCCTCGCTGATCCTCGTGGCCGTCCTCGCGGTCGGCACCACCGACGAGCTCGGCAACCCGCGCTTCGGCTTCGACCTGGCCGGCGTGCGCGCCCTCGCCGACCCCGCCTACACCGAGGTCCTGGCGCGCTCCCTCGGCTACGCCCTGCTGACCTGCGTGATCTGTCTGCTGATCGCCTACCCGGTGGCGTACACGATCGCCCTGTACGGCGGCCGGTACAAGCACGCGCTGATCGCCGCGATCGTGGTGCCGTTCTTCGCCAACTACCTGGTGCGGATGTACGGCTGGTCGGTGGTCCTCTCCGACGACGGTCCTGTACTGCGGGCCCTGCGCGCGGTAGGCCTGGCCGACTCGGGCACGAAGATCCTCAACAGCGGTTTCGGCGTGGTCGCGGGACTGGTCTACGGCTTCGTCGTCTTCATGATCATCCCGCTGTACGCGGCGCTGGAACGCCTCGACGTCTCCCTCATCGAGGCCGGCCGCGATCTGTACGGCGGCCCCATCCGCACCTTCTTCTTCGTCACCCTGCCGGCCACCCGGCAGGGCGCGGCGGCCGGACTCGTCCTGGTCTTCCTGCCCGCGATGGGTGACTTCGTCAGCGCACAGCTCATGGGAGGCCCGGACCAGATCATGATCGGCAACCTCATCCAGGACAAGTTCTTCCAGGGCCAGAACTGGCCGCTCGGCTCGGCGCTCACCATGCTGCTGATGCTGGTCCTGCTGATCGGGATGCTCGGCTACCTCCGGCGCACCCGCAAGGACGAGGCGGAGGCACTGCGATGACTCTGGTCAGCACCCCCTCCGCCACCGCCCCGGCCGCCACGTCCGCCCCGGTGCGAAAGCGCCGGCGCTCCCACCGCAGGCCCCGCGTCCTCATCGCGGTCACCGGACTGTTCTTCGCGCTGCTCTACCTGCCCATCGCGGTCGTGGCGCTGTTCTCCTTCAACTCCCAGAAGTCCCTCACCGTGTTCGACGGGTTCAGCCTTCGCTGGTACCGCGCCTTCGTCCACGACGACGTGCTCATCGCCTCCCTCGGCACCAGCCTGCGTATCTCCCTGGTGGCGATGGCCGGCTCGGTGCTCCTCGGGGTCGCGCTCGCCGTCGGCCTGGTCCGCTGCCGCACCCGGCTCGGTTCGCTGGCCGGGCTGGTCATGCTGGTGCCGCTGATCACGCCGGAGATCGTCACGGGCGTGGCGTCGATGCTGCTGTTCAAGGGCCTCGGCGTCCCCCTGTCCACCGGCACGGTGATGCTCGCCGAGATCACCTTCTCCATCTCCTACGTCACCGTCATCCTGCGCTCCCGGGTCGCCGCGCTGAACCCGGAGGTGGAGGAGGCCGCGATGGATCTCGGCGCCACGCGGTGGCAGGCGGTGCGGCTGGTGACCCTGCCGGCGCTGCTGCCCGCCGTGCTGGCCAGTGCCGTACTGATCTTCGCGCTGGTCTTCGACGACTTCGTCCTCGCCTACTTCACCACCGGCGTCGACCCCCAGCCCCTGTCGGTGCGGATCTACTCGGCGATCCGGTTCGGGGTGCAGCCCACCATCAACGCGGTCGGCACGCTCATGCTCGCGGGATCCATCGCCCTGATCGCCCTGGCCCTGTTCATCCCGCGCCTCTTCGGCCGCCGCGGCGGCCTCGACATCCTCTCCGGAGAGTGATCCCCATGGACGCGACCCCCGCCGTCCGGCTCGACGGTGTCTCCAAGCAGTACGCCGACTCCTACGCCGTGCACCGCCTGGACCTCGACATCGAGGCCGGTCACTTCTTCTCCCTGCTGGGCCCGTCCGGCTGCGGCAAGACCACGACCCTGCGCATGATCGGCGGCTTCAGCGACCCCAGCGAGGGTGCGGTGCTGCTGGCCGGCGAGGACGTGACCGACCTGCCGCCGAACAAGCGCAACGTCAACACCGTCTTCCAGAGCTACGCCCTGTTCGACCATCTGAGCGTCGCCGACAACGTCGGCTTCGGCCTCAAGCGCAGCGGCGTCGCCAAGGCCGAGATACGGCAGCGGGTCGGCGAGATGCTGGAGCTGGTCCAGCTCGCCGGCCTCGCCGACCGCAAGCCCCGCACCCTGTCCGGGGGCCAGCGTCAGCGCGTGGCCCTCGCCCGCGCGCTGGTCAACCGGCCCGCCGTGCTGCTCCTCGACGAGCCGCTCGCCGCCCTCGACCTGAAGCTGCGCCGGCAGATGCAGGTCGAGCTGAAGCAGATCCAGCGCGAGGTCGGCATCACCTTCGTCTTCGTCACGCACGACCAGGACGAGGCGCTGACGATGTCCGACCGGATCGCGGTGATGAACAAGGGGCGCATCGAGCAGTGCGGAACCCCGGAGGACATCTACGAGCACCCCGGCACCAGCTTCGTGGCCTCCTTCATGGGCACCTCCAACCTGATGACCGGCACCTACCGGGATGGTGAGGTGACCCTGGAGAAGGGCCCCGCGCTGGCTGTCGGCGCCCGTTCCGGCATCGCGGACGGCACCGCCGTGAGTGTGTCGGTGCGCCCCGAGAAGATCTGGCTGTCGGACTTCGAACCGGGCATGTCGAAGCTGAGCGGCGTGCTCCGCGAGACCGTCTACAGCGGCCCGACCACGACCTACCTCATCGAGCTCGCCCCGGGCGTGACGCTGTCGGTGCTGGAGCAGAACACGGCCCGGGCCCGCATGGAGGACCGCTGGAGCGGTGGCGAGACGGTGGAGTTCGGCTGGCGGCCCGAGCACTGCCTGGTCCTGGCCTGAGCGCCCCTGACACGAGAAAGCGAAACCCATGCATCACGACGTGATCGTGCTCGGCGCCGGTCTCGCCGGGCTCGCCGCCGCCCGGGACCTGGCCTCCGCCGGCACCGATGTGCTCGTTCTGGAGGCCCGGGACCGCGTCGGCGGCCGGGTCGAGCAGACCCGCACACCCGACGGCCGCACCGTCCAGCTGGGCGGTGAGGTCGTCGGCCACGGGCACACCGCCTATCTCCGGCTCGCCAGGGAACTGGGCCTGGCGTTGGTTCCCAGCTATGTCCAGGAGCCGGGCCGTATGACCCGCGCGACCCCGGAGGGACTCTCGGCCGGTGAACCTCCGCACTGGTTCGGCCCCGGTGACGCGGCCCTGCACTCGCGCCTGAGCAAGGAGTTCTCCGCCCTCGCCGCCGGCGTCGACCCGGACGACCCCTGGTCGCATCCGGACGCGGCCGCCCTGGACCGGCTCTCCGTGGCCGACTGGCTGCGTTCCCGGGAGGCCGGACCGGCCGTGGTCCGGCTGTGGGACATCGGCCAACTCGCCCTGGCAGGCGGCTCGTACGAGCGGATCTCCCTGCTCGCCGCGCTGCGCAAGAGCGCGGCGGTCCCCGGCTCGGGCACGGGTGACTACGACTACGAGGACTGGGAGGGCCTGCGGCTCGCGGAGGGCTCGGCGACGCTCGCCGAGGTCCTCGGCCGTGTGCTGGGCCCCCGTATCCGGCTCGGTTCGCCCGTCGCCGCGCTGGACGTCCGCCCCGGGCGCTGCACCGTGCGCCTGGTCTCCGGCGAGGTCCTGACCGCCGGTGCCGTGGTGAGCGCGCTGCCCGTCGGCCCGCTGCGGGACGTCGCCGTCAGCGGTGTGAGCGAGGAGCGGCTCGCCTCCCTGCACCGGCAACGCCACGCCACGGCCGCGAAGTTCGCAGCGGTGTACGACCGTCCCTTCTGGCGGGACGCCGGTCTGAACGGCCTGTCCGAGGCTGAGGGAGTACTCGGCAGCACCTGGCCGCAGAACGAGGGCGTCCTGTCGGCGCTGATCCCGCCCGAGCGGTACGGCGTCCTGCTCGGCACCCCGCCCCAGCTGCGCACCCCCGAGCTGCTCGCCGAGATGGCCGGCATGTTCGGCGACGAGGCGCTGCGGCCGACCGCCTGCCATCTGCGGCTGTGGGGCACCGACAGGTGGACGCAGGGCTATGTCACCCAGTGGCCGCCGGGCGAGGTCATGGCCGTCGGGCCGCTGCACGGCACCCATGAACCGCCGTTCTACGTCTGCGGCTCCGACCAGTGGGTCGCCGGATACATGGAGGGCGCCGTCCGCACCGGCCGCGGCGCCGCCGAGGAGGCGCTGCGCCGTGGCTGACACCGACCGTCCCAACCACATCGGCGGCAAGGAGGTGCCGGCCGCGTCCGGCGCCACCCTGCCGTTGATCGACCCGGCCACCGGGCTCTCCCACGGGACGGCCCCGCTGTCCGGTCCGGAGGATGTGGACGCGGCCTGCCGGGCCGCCGAAGAGGCCTTCGAGAGCTGGTCGGCGACGACTCCGGGGCAGCGGCAGACGGCGCTTCTGCGCATCGCCGACGCCCTGGAGCGGGAGTCCGCCGCGGTCGCGGACGCCGAGGTGGCCGACACGGGCAAACCGCGTGCCTTGTTCCTGGGCGACGAACTCCCCGCGATCGTGGACGTGTTGCGCTACTTCGCGGGAGCCGCCCGGAACCTGCCGGGCGCGGCGGCCGCCGAGTACACGCCGGGCCGTACCTCCGTGCTGCGGCGCGAGCCGGTCGGCGTCTGCGCCCAGATCACGCCGTGGAACTATCCGCTGATGATGGCCGTGTGGAAGATCGCGCCCGCGCTCGCCGCCGGCAACACGGTCGTCCTGAAGCCGTCCGACACCACGCCGTCGTCGGCCGTGCTGCTGGCCCGGCTGGCCGCCGAGCATCTGCCGCCCGGTGTGCTGAACGTGGTGTGCGGCGACCGCGACACCGGGCGTGCCCTGGTCGGGCACCGGCATGTCCGGCTGGTGGCCGTCACCGGAAGCATCCGGGCGGGGCAGGAGATCGCCGCCGCGGCGGCCGTCGACCTGAAGCGGCTGCACCTCGAACTCGGGGGCAACGCACCGGTGTTGATCCACGCGGACGCCGATCTCGACGACGCGGTCGAGCAGTTGTCGTCGCTGTCCTTCTACAACGCGGGTCAGGACTGTACGGCGGCGACCAGGATCCTGGTCGACCGCCGCGTGCACGACACCTTCCT
The DNA here is from genome assembly GCF_008704715.1 of Streptomyces chartreusis. NCBI lineage: Bacteria > Bacillati > Actinomycetota > Actinomycetes > Kitasatosporales > Streptomycetaceae > Streptomyces > Streptomyces chartreusis. The sequence goes on along the minus strand of NZ_CP023689.1, from coordinate 8,982,493 downwards.
GGACCGCTTCGCCGACCGTGCCGCCCGGCGGCTGCCGGGCGCCCCGGACGACGCGCGGGCCGACTTCGGTCCGCTCGCGATCGCCGCCCAACTCACTGCCGTACAGGGCCTGTTGGAGCGGCTTCCGGAGCACGCCGAGGTCGTCACGGGCGGCTCCGGACTGGACCGGCCCGGCTACTTCCACCGGGCCACGGTGGTCGCCGGGGTGCGGCAGGGGGACGAGATCGTGCAGGGCGAGGTGTTCGGGCCGGTCGTCACCGTCCAGCCGTTCGCCGACGAGGCGGAGGCCGTCCGGCTGGCCAACGACGTGCCCCAGGGGCTCGCCGCGAGCGTCTGGACCCGCGACCACGACCGTGCCATGCGTGCGACCCGTGCGCTGCGGACCGGCATCGTCTGGGTCAACACCCACGGCACGACGGTGTCGGAGATGCCGCACGGCGGCGTACGCCACTCCGGCTACGGCAGCGACCTCTCCCTGACCGGGCTGCTCGACTACACCCAGGTCAAGCACGTCATGCTGTGACGGGTGCCCGGCGCCGGGACGACGGGCACCCGGCGGGTCCTACAGCTTGGCGCCGAAGTTCTGCGTCCACCAAGGGCCGCCGGGCCCGTTGTGGATGCCGACGCCGATGTCCTTGAACGAGCAGTTGAGGATGTTGGCCTTGTGGCCGGGGCTGTTCATCCAGGACTCCATCACGGCAGCCGGGGTCTGCTGGCCCATCGCGATGTTCTCGCCGTAGGTGGACCAGCGGTAGCCGGCCGCCGTGATGCGCTGTCCGGGGTCCTCGCCGTCCGGGTTGGTGTGGTCGAAGAAGTCGCGGGCGGCCATGTCGTCGGAGTGGCCCTGCGCCGACTTGTTCAGCAGGGTGTCCTCCTCGACCGGGCCGCAGCCGGCGTTCGCCCGCTCCTTGTTCACCAGCGCGACGACCTGTCCGACGGTGTCCGTCGGGGCCGACTGCGGCTGGGGCGTGCTGGACGCGGTCCGCGTCGGCTTCGGGGTCGGGCGGGGAGTCGGCGTCGCCTTCTTGGTCGGTTTGGGCGATTTGGAGGGGGTCGCCTTCTTCGACGGCGAGGCGGACGGCGACGGGGATTTGGAGGGTGACGCCGAGGTCTCGACGGGGCCGGACTCCGAGAGCTCCGGGACGGGGGCGCCGGCGGAGGCCGCGGCCGTCGCCTCCTCGGCCCCGGTGCCGGGGTCCGAGTCGAAGTACCAGAATCCGCCGCCCGCCACACAGGCCGCGACGACGGCACCTCCGACGGCCCGGCGCCGGTTGCGACGACGGCGGCGGGCCTCGCCGCGGGAGACGGCCCGGCCGCGCGCGGCGCGATGCCCCGCTCCTGCGTGACCGCCGGAGGCGTTCACCGCGGAGGCCGAGCCGACCGGGGCCATGCCGCCGGAGGCGGACAGCACCCGGTCAAGGAGGGCGGGCGCCGCGGCGACCAACGCGAGGCCGGCCAGCAGCCCTTCGGCGGGCATCAGTCCGCTCCACAGACCGGAACAACGCACGCATCCCCGGGCATGCCGGGCTATTCGCTTGCGCCACAGCGCCGACGGCCGGCCGTCCCAGGACGCGAGCAGACCCTGCAGTTCCTCGCAGCGCGGACGCGCGTCCAGCGCCCGCACGACCACCCGGGCCGCCTCCAGTTGCGCCTTCATCCGCTGCACCCGGACGGCCGTGTGCTGCGGCGACAGCTCCAGCGCCTCGGCCACCTCGGCCCGGGTCAGCTGACCGGCGCACTCCAGCCACCACAGCGACAGCAGCCCGCGGTCGTCGGGCTCGAGCCAGCGGGCGGCGCGTGCCGTCTCCTGGCGCTGGCCGGACAACTGGAGCTGCACCATGGTCAGATCGACGAAGTCGGCGCCCGGATCCGCCAGCTCCTCGGCCTCCTCCACGCCGCCAGGGGCCGCCTGCCGATCGTGCCAGTGCGCCCGGACCTGGTTCATCGCGATCGCCACGAGCCAGGAGCGGAAACTCTCCGCGGTGCGCAGTCCACCGAGCGCGTCGAGGGCGCGCAGCATCGTCTCCTGCACCACGTCATCGACGTCGACCGAGCCGTTCAGAGCCCTCCCCACGACGTTGTAGACCAGCGGGAGGTATGCGCTGACCAGGGCGTCCTGAGCCTCCGGGTCGCCACTGCGGGCGGCCGTCACCAGTGCCGCGAGATCCCTCGTGGGCTCTGTACTCATCAAAAAACTTCCCTGTCCTCGACGCCGAACGATGCTGTCCGATACCTGGGAGATCGCTCGGTGAACCGCGGATAACAGTTCTTCGCACGGTTCTTCGGACGCTTGTTCCCCGAGAGCCTCACGAGGCCGGCGCGGCGGCGCAATGGAGAACGTCACATCCACAGGGACTTGGCACAGCGGAACGTAGGGATATGAGCCGAATGCCCTTTCCGCTCCCCCGAATTACTCGGGCCAGTCGGAGTTCTTGATGACCTCCACGAAGTCTCCGGGCACGAAGTCGGGTACGAAATGGGCCAGTACGTCCGCCTTGACGTTACCGAAGGTGGTTTCGGGACGGTCCTGGATGCCCTCGGTGAACGCGGCCAGGATCCGGTTCTTGAAGTCGGGGCGGGGGTGGGCCGCGACGACGGCGGCGCGCTGCTCGTCGGAGACGGCTTGGTAGCCGATGCCGAGGACGTCGAGTTCCACTCCGCGGGTGACCAGCGCGACCTCGGGTGCCATGTGGAGGGGGATCTCCGGGGTGGTGTGCAGGGCGACGGCCGTCCAGACCCGGTCGGCCGGCTCGCCGGTGACGCCGTGGGCGTGCAGGAAGCGGCGGGCCTCGTCGGCGCCGTCGATCTCGAACCGCTGGTCGGTGCGCCGGTAGCGCTCGGTCAGGCCGAGGTCGTGGAACATCGCGCCCACGTAGAGCAGTTCCGGGTCGAACGCGAGCCCCGCTTCCAGGCCGCGCAGCGACCCGAACAGAAAGACCCGCCGGGAGTGGTCGAACAGCAGGGGCGCCGCGACGTCCCGTACGAGTTCGGTGGCCTCCCTCGCCAGTGCGCTGTCCGGGATCCGTACGCCCGCGATGGTCTCGCCCATGATGACGCCTTCCTCTTCTCGCCCGACCGGTCCGCCCGGTCGGTGACCTCCTTCAATGTCGTCCGCCGGACTATCCTGGCGCCATGTCCTTCCTGACGTACGACCCACAGATCCGGACATGACCCATCGCGTGGCCCTCCTGGTCTTCGACGGGGTGACGCTGCTCGACGTCAGTGGCCCCCTGGAGGTGCTGCACCAGGCGGGGCGGCTCGGCCACCCCTACGCGCCGGTGCTCGCGTCCCCGTACGGCGGCGACGTCACGACCTCCTCGGGCGTGGCGCTGGCCAGGACCGTGGCCGCGGCCGACGTGGGGCCGGTCGACACGCTCGTGGTCGCCGGGGCCGACGCGCTCGCCGAGCGGCCTCCCGGCGAGGACCTGCTGACGGCGGCCGCCGTGCTCGCCGGGCGGGCGGAGCGGGTCGCGTCCGTGTGCAGCGGCGCCTTCGTGCTGGCCGAGCTGGGTCTGCTCGACGGCCGCAGGGCGACCACGCACTGGCGGCACACCAAGACGCTCGCCCGCCGGCATCCCCGGGTGCGGGTCGAGCCGGACGCGCTGCACGTGCGGGACGGCCGCTATCTCACCTCGGCCGGCATCAGCGCGGGCATCGATCTGACCCTCGCGCTGGTCGAGGACGACCACGGGGCGGACGTGGCCCGGGAGGCCGCCCGCGAACTGGTCGTCTTCATGCAACGTCCGGGCGGACAGTCGCAGTTCTCCACGGCCCTGGCGACCCCGCCGGCCCGCAGTGACCTGCTGGCCTCGCTCACCGCGTCCGTCCTCGCGGATCCGGGCGCCGACCACGGCCTGGCCGCGATGGCCGCGTCGGCGGCCGTCAGCACCCGGCACCTGGCCCGGCTGTTCCGCAACGAGCTCGACACGACGCCCGCCCGCTGGGTCGAGCGCGTCCGGCTCGACCGAGCGCAGCAGCTCCTGCTCGACGGGCACAGCGTCACCTCGGCGGCCCGGCACAGCGGGCTCGGCAGCGACGAGACCCTGCGCCGCGCCTTCGCCCGCCACCTGGGCACCACCCCGACCGAGTACCGCAGGCGCTTCGCCACCACGCGCCCACGGGATGCGGCGCCGTGAGCCCTACGGGGCAGGCCTGATCGTCAGCCCTACGGGGCACGCTTGATCGTCTTCATCGTGAAGTGGGAGGTGACGTTCTTGATCCGGGGGATCGTCATGACCCGCCCGCTGAGGAACGCCTCGTACGCGGGCAGGTCGGCGACGGCCACGCGCACGAAGTAGTCGGGGCTGCCGAACATCCGCCGCAGCTCCAGTACCTCCGCGGCCTCGGCCAGGGTCCGCTCGAAGTGCTCGACCGTCTCCGCGTCCTGCGATTCGAGGCCGAGGTCGATCAGGACCTCGAAGGAGCGGCCCACCGACCCGGGGTCGATCACGGCGCGGTAGCCGCTGATGACGCCGTCGGCCTCCAGCCGCTGGACCCGGCGCAGACACGGCCCGGTGGTCAGCCCGACCCGCTGGGCCAGCTCCACGTTGGTCAGCCGCCCGTCCCGCTCCAGCTCGGCAATGATTGCTTCGTCGATCGCGTCCACGCGAATATTATTGCTCCGCGAGCACCGATCCGGGCAATCTTCGCAACCACATGTCGCGGCTCCTGCGGGACGATGGAGCAGTGGAACGAACGGAACACATATCCCGGGGCGTACGCGACTCCTTCTCGGCCGGCCTCGGCATCTTCCCCCTCGGCATCGCCCTCGGCCTGCTGATCGTCCAGGCCGGACTGCCCTGGTGGCTCGCGCCCGCCCTCTCCCTCGCCGCGTTCGCCGGCTCCCTGGAGCTGCTGCTCGTGGGCATGCTGGCCACCGTCACCCCGCTCGCGGCGGTCGCGCTGACGGTCCTGGTGGTCAACTTCCGGCACGTGTTCTACGCGTTCTCCTTCCCGCTGCACCTGGTCCGGCACCCGGTGGCGAAGGCGTACGCCGTCTACGCGATGATCGACGAGGTGTACGCGGTCAACGCGGCGCTGCCCGAGCACGAGCGCTCTGCACCCCGGCTGCTGGCCATGCAGATCGCGTGCGAGGCGTACTGGGTGGGCGGCGGTCTGGTCGGTGTCGCGCTCGGCTCGGTCCTGCCCGCACCCGTCAAGGGCCTGGAGTTCGCGCTGTGCGCGCTGTTCACGGTGCTCACCCTGGACGCGTTCCGCTCCCGCAAGGAGCTGCCGTCCCTGCTGCTGGCGGGCGCGAGCGCCGCCGTCGCCCTCGTCCTCACCCCGGGCATGGCCATGTTCACGGCACTGCTGCTGTTCGTCGGCCTGCTTCTGGTCCGTCACGTAACCACCGCCCCCGACACCGCCCAGGAGGCCGCGCATGCCTAGCACCTCGTATCTCGTCGCCGTCCTGGCGATCGTCTTCGGCATCACGCTCGCCCTGCGCGCCGTGCCCTTCGCCGTGCTCGGGCGGCTGCGCGAGTCGGCCGTGGTGCGGCGGCTGGCGGTGTGGATGCCGGTGGGCATCCTCGCCGTCCTCGCGGTGACCGCGCTGCACGGCACGATCACGACCGATCCGCACGGAGCGGGGTACGCGCTGCTCGCCGTCGCGGTGACCGTCGGCGCCCATCTGGCCTTCGGCCGCCGCACCATCCTGAGCGTCGGGGCGGGCACGGCCGTCTATGTCGTCCTGCTCAACGCCCTCTGACCGAACCCGCGCACCGTCCGCCGAACACCCCTGGGAGAACCGTCCGTTGACCTCCGAAAGCTACTTCGAAGCCATGGGCGACCGCCGCTTCAAGCCGACATCGCACGCGAGCGGCGCCTGGCACCGCGACGAGCAGCACTTCAGTCCGCTCGGCGGGCTGGTCGTGCACGCCCTCGACCGCCACCGCGCCGCCGCCCCGGACGAAGGGCTGGTCCTCGCCCGGATCAGCTACGACATCCTCGGCCGGCTCGCGCTGGACGAGTGCGAGATCGAGGTGGAGACCGTCCGTCCCGGGCGGACCATCCAACTCCTCGAAGCGGTCGTACGGATCGCGGACCGTCCGGTGGTGCGGGCGCGCGCCTGGTATCTGGCCCGGCTCGACACCGCCGAGGTCGCGGGCGGCCCCGCCGAGCGCCTCACCCCGCCCGAGGCGCTCGCCCCGTGGCCGATGACCGAGGTCTGGTCCGGCGGCTACATCGCCTCCCTCGACGTGCGACCGGTGGCACCGCCCCGCCCCGGTCGCACCACCGCCTGGATCTCCACGCCCCTGGAGCTGGTGGCCGGCGTCCCCGTCAGCCCGCTCGCGTCGTACCTCGCACTCGTCGACACCGCCAACGGCATCGCCGTGCGGCAGCCGCCCGGCGCGTGGATGTTCCCCAACGTCGACCTGACCGTCCACCTGCACCGCCAACCGCACGGCACCTGGACCGGACTGGACACCACCGTCACCTTCGGCCCCACCGGCCAGGGCCTGACCAGCACGGTCCTGCACGACGTCGACGGTCCGGTCGGCCAGGCGCAGCAGATCCTCACGGTCCGCCCGCAACCCGGGACCTGACGCATCCAGCCCTGTCGATGTTGTGCACTTTGTTGACGGCAGTCACCCGAATGGAGTGAGCGGTCGGCGACGCCCCGGTGCCCTCAGCCCCGGGAGTCCTGCCCCTTCCAGCGGTACGTGGCGAAGGAGCCGGCCGGCACGGTCACCACGAACTTCTGGCCGCCGACGACCACCCGGACCCGGCTGTCGGAACCGGTGCTGTTGCCGAGGACGGCGACATAGCCGCCGTTGCGCGAGCGGTAGACCACATTGCCGACGCCGTTCTCCGTGGCGCTGGACTCCAGCCGCACGTCGCCGGGCGCGAGGTACTTCGCGAACTGCCCGAGCCCGTACAGCTCGTCGCGGACGGTGAAGTCCTTCGTGACCGTGTTCACCTTGACCAGCCGGTTCGGCCACTTGGTGGTGGCGCCGACCTGCTCCCAGTCGATGTCGTTGTCCCGGGCGGGCGTCCAGTGCAGGGTTCCGCCGTCCTGGTCCGTGGTCTGCGCCCACAGGACGTAGGAACTGGCGTCGAGGCGGAAGTCGTCGAGGACGGTCGAGGGCGCCAGGTCGCTGGTCTCCGTGACGTGGACCGGCTTCCCGGTCTCCTTGCGCGCGTCGCGCATCACGCCGGGGTCTCCCCAGTAGGGGTGGAAGGCGATGCCGTCCGCCGCCGTGCGGACCTGCGCGCCGGTCACCGTGCCGTCCGGGGCGTCCTCGAAGATGCGGTGGTAGTTCTTGGTGGCCGTGCTGTTGGGGTCGCGCCAGTCCCAGAAGTTGAAGTCGTGCACGTACAGCCGAGTGCCGAGCCGGGCGGCACGCAGCTCCCGCTTGATCGCCAGGGCGAGCCTCTGCTGCTGGGCGACACTGATGTCCATCGCCGGGTACACGACGTCCATGCCGGGTTCGTTCAGCAGGGTCAGCGCGTCGACGCGGATGCCGTGACGGGCGTACGCCTGGACGAACTTGACGTAGTAGCGCGCGAAGACGTCGATGCAGTCGTCGCGCAGCTTGCCGACCTGGTAGTGCTCGGTGGTGCTGCCGGGCTTGAGCGCGACCTCGCCGGTGAAGCGGTTGTTGGTCTTCATCCAGGCGGGCGCGCTCCAGGCCGACGCGAAGAACGTGGCCCTGGGGTTGTAGCGCTGGATGAGCTTGATCGTGTCGATGATGTGCAGGTCGATGTCCCGCCGGACGGAGAAGTGCTTCAGCGCGAAGTCCTCGGTGACACCGGCGGGGAGGTCGTCGAGCGACCAGAACGGCAGGTGCTCGATGAGGTCGGGGCTGCCGATCGTCAGCCGGAACCGGTCCAGGCCCGCACCGCGTTCGGGGTCGACCAGCAGCCGGACGGCCTTCTCCCGTTCGGCGGGCGTGAGTTTCCAGAGGTTGGACACGCTCGTCTCGTCCAGGGAGAAGCCGACGCCGGCGTACTTCTGCCGGGTGGCGGCGGGGTCGGCGACCACGGTGGCGTCGACGGGGCCGCCGGAGTCGTCGCCGACGCGGACGGTCGGCAGGGGCCGCCATGCCTGTGTGCCGCCGGTCGAGTAGGTACCGGTCACGGCCCGGCCGTGCGCTGCCTGGCCGGTGCCGACCAGTGCGGACAGGGTGGTGACGGCGACGGCCGCGAAGGTGGTGAGGGGACGTCTCACAGCTGCTCCTGACGTGGGGGACCAACAGCGTGGGATGGAGCGGGAGTTGAGATCCAAGCAACGTCCGCACACTTACGTCAAGACGTGAAGAAAGCAGGTCTCGCAGTTCGTCGGCAGCCGGTCGCCGACGAGCGCACGTGCCCGGCCGGACGGATCCGGCCGGGCGCATCCACGCGGCGCGAGGCGTCAGTCTCCCGACGCCGCCCGGAACCGGCCCACCCAGTACGCGGTGCGATCCAGGTAGGCAGTCTGTGCCGCCTCCCCCGTCTGCCCGTACGCGCCCTCGTAGGTCCGGTACCCCCGACCGGCGGGCGGTGTGGAGTCTGCGGGCTCGATGGAGCTTCCTTCGTGCCATTCGTTGAACGACGTGACCGACACCCAGGTCGGTGACCCGCCGATCGCCGGGTCCAGGGCGTTGGACCACTGCCGGTCGTAGGCCGCGCCGTTCGCCCGCTCCACGGTGGGCGTGGAGTTGCCCGGCACGGCCCGGTCGTCGATATAGCCCGGCGCGACGGACGGCGCCCAGATCAGGCCGTTCGCCCGCGCGTGGTCGCCGGCCTGCTTCCAGCCCGGCGCTGTGGCACCCGCGATGCCGTCGTAGGTGTACATGCCGGAGAAGTGCGCGATCTTCGTGGTGTCGGTGGTCTGCGCGAGCACGATGCTGGTGTCGGTGACCTCGTCGAGCGCCGTCCAGTCGGCGATGTCCAGGCTCTGGAACACGTAGAACGCGCTTCTGCCGCCGTGCTCCGCCGAGCGGTGGAAAGCGGGGTGGCTGCCGTAGGTGCTGTTGATGTACTCGATGTCGGCGACCGTCGAGGCGGCGGTGCGGCCCGCGTACGGCTCCAGATGCCAGGCCACCTCGATGCCCCGCTCACGCGCCGCGTCGAGCACGCGCGTCACCAGCCGGTCCTCGTAACTGCCCCGGCCCCACCAGCTGTAGACGATCACGCCGGCGCCGGACCGGGCGACCCACTCCATGTGCCGGGCGACGGCACCCGCCTCGCCCGAGTCGTACGGACCGAGGGCCGGATACAGGTCGGCGCCGATGTCGTCGGGCGGGGTGCGGCCGCCCTGCTGCCAGTGCCGCCAGCCGCCGTTGACCGCGGGACTGCCGTACCAGGAGTAGTAGAAGAGGTGTACGTCGTCGGAGAGGGCGCCGGCCGTGGGCGCGGCGCCGAGGCTGAAGGTGTCGACGTCGAACAGCGCTCCCCCGCCGCCGGTGAATCTCAGGAACAGCGGCCCGGAAGCGGAGCCCGTCAGGGTCGTCGTGACGGTCGTGAACGTCTCCCAGCCGCCGGTCACCGGCACGGTCAGGCTGCCGAGCAGGGTGCCGGTGGCCGAACCCGAGCGGATCTCGATGGTGCCGCCCGCTCCCGCCGAGGACACCTTCGCCGTGAACGTCCTGGCGCCCGCGGTGGAGACGGAGGCGTAGCCCGCCCAGTCGCCGTTGTCGATGTAGCCCAGCGTCTGTCCGCCGCTGGCCGGGGCGTGCCCGGCGACCTGCACGCCGGAGGCGGAGGTGTACGCCTCGGCCTCGACCTGGCCGTTGCCGGCCGGGGCGGAGCAGTCGGCCGCCGCCTGCCCGGCCGCGTAGCGCACGCCGCCGAGCAGCAGGGAGCGGAACGCCGGATCGGCGTAGGACTCGACGGTGTGGCCGAGCCCGGTGTAGAAGGAGCGGCCCTGCCCCTGGCGGTGGCACCAGGTGATGGGGTGGTCGGCGCCCATCGAGCCGCCGCTGTAGGTGCTTTCGTCCAGGGTCTGCAGGACGTGGACGCGAGGGCGGGGGTTGGCGCGGTAGTTGTACCACTCGTCGGTGCGGGTCCAGGTCGCGCCGAGGTGCGAGGTGGCCGGGTGGGTGCGGTCCTCGGTGCGGATCGTGGCCTGCTGGATCGCGGGGTGGCTCTGGAACCAGGCGCCGACCAGCTGTCCGTAGTACGGCCAGTCGTACTCGGTGTCGGCGGCCGCGTGCACGCCCAGGTAGCCGCCGCCGGAGTCGACGTAGGACTGGAGTGCGGTCTGCTGGGCGGCGTTGAGGACGTCGCCCGTGGTGTTGAGGAACACCACCGCCTCGTAGCCGGCGAGGTTCGCGGACGTGAAGGCGCCGGCGTCCTCGGTGGCGGTGACGGAGAAGTCGTTCTGCCCGCCGAGGGTGCGCAGGGCGTCGATGCCTGCGGGGATCGCGTCGTGCCGGAACCCGGCAGTCTTGGAGAACACGAGGACCTCGAAGGAGGCCGCGTGCGCGGTCCCGGCCGGGGTGAGCAGGGCGCCCAGCACGGCCAGGGCCAGGGCGGTCGTGCCGCGGCGCAGTCGCCGCATCAGGGTGGTCATGGTCATCGCCCCTTTCGTGTCGAGGAGGCGAGCGTGAAGGTGTCGACGTCGAAGAGGCTGCCGGTGCCTCCGGTGAAGGTGAGGAACAGCGGGCCCGTTCCGGCGCCGTTGAGCGTCGCGGTGACGGTGGTGAAGGTGTCCCAGCCGCCGGTCACCGGCACGGTCACCGACCCGAGCAGTGGCCCGGTCTGCGAGCCGGAGCGGAACTGGAGCGTGCCGCCGGCGCCCGCGGAGGAGACCCGCACGGAGGCGGAGGTCGCGCCGGCGGTGGAGACGGAGGCGTAGCCCGCCCAGTCGCCGTTGTCGATGTAGCCCAGCGTCAGCCCGCCGCTCGCGGAGCCGTGCGCCGCGGACTGGACGCCCGCGGCGGAGCTGTACGACTCCGCCTCCCACGGCGTGGTCGTGGTGGAGCCGGAGCCCAGGGTGAAGGCGTCGACGTCGAAGAGGTTGCCCTGCCCGGTCGGGCCGCGGAACACCAGGAACAGCTCGGTGGTGCCGGCGGGCGCGCCGGAGAGGTTGGCGGTGACGTCGGTGAAGGTGTCCCAGCCGCCGGTCACCGGCACGGTCGCGGTGCCGAGCAGCGTGCCCGTGGCGGAACCGGCCCGCACCTGGAGGGTGCCGCCCGCTCCGCCGGAGGCCACCCGGGCGGTGAGCTTCGTGGCGCCCGCGAGGACGTACGGCTTGAACGAGATCCAGTCGCCGTCGTCGGTGAAGCCGACCGTCCTGCCGCCCTCGGCGGTGGCGTGGTCGGCGATCTGGATGCCGGACTGGGCGCCGAAGTGCTCGCCCTGCCGGTGGCGGGGTTGCAGGGTGCGCACGGAGTGCGTGGTCAGGCCGCCGGCGTCGGTGTACTCGGCGTCGAAGACTCCGTAGAGGTTGGCGGCGCTGTCGTGTTCGCCGTCGGCGGGCACGGTGAGGTTGCCCTCGCAGCCGTTGGTGGAGGTGATGGCGTGGGTGTGGCTGTCATGGCCGAGGAGATAGGTGACCTTGACCTTGGAGCAGTCGACGGTGCCGTCCTCCGGATCACTGACCTGCACCTTGAACGGCACGGTGTCGCCGAAGGCGAACGGCTGCCCGTCCTGCGGCTGTTGGAGGGTCACGGTCGGCGCGGTGTTGCCCGCGGTGACCACCAGGCTCGCGGTGCCGGTCAGCCCCTGCGGGTCGCGGACCGTGAGGGTGGGGCGATAGGTGCCGGCGGTCGTGTACGTGTGGCTGGGGTTGGCCTGCGTGGAGGTCGTGCCGTCGCCGAAGTTCCAGGAGTACGTCAGCGCGCCGCCCTCGGGGTCGGAGCTGCCCTGGGAGGAGAACCGCACGGCGAGCGGCAGCGCTCCGGAGGTGCGGTCGGCGGACGCCTGGGCGACGGGGTTGCGGTTGCTGCCCGCGATGTACTCGATGCGGTACAGGGCCTGGTTGTTGCTGCCGGTGCCGTAGTCCAGGACGTACAGCGCCCCGTCGGGGCCGAAGTCGGTGTCCATCACCTGGGTGCCGCTCCAGGGAACGTCCTCGATCGTGCCGTAGGAGCCGTCGCTCCTGACCTCGACGGCCTTGATCCAGCGGCGTCCGTACTCGGCGGCGAAGTAGCGGCCGTCGAGGGACTGCGGGAACTTCACCGTGGACGTCGAGCCGGCGTCGTACCGGTAGACCTCGCCGCCCATCGGCGACTCGGAGCCGCCGCCGAACTCGGGCGGTGAGCCGTCCAGACCGTACTTGATCCAACTCGGCTTCGCGGGCGGCAGCTTGGCCTGCCCGGTGTTGCGGAAGGAGTTGTTCGCGGGGCCGCCGGCGCAGTCGTACTTCGCTGCGGAGGGGCCGCTGGGGAAGGTGTACTCGTTGTACGTCTCGCCGGTGGTGTTGGTGCCGGTGCAGTACGGCCAGCCGTAGTTGCCGGGCGCGGTGATGCGGTCGAACTCGACCTGGCCGCCCGGTCCGCGGTTCGCGTCGGTGCCGCCCGCGTCGGGGCCGTAGTCGCCGAGGTAGACCGTGCCGGTGGGACGGTCGACGGACATCCGGAACGGGTTGCGGAAGCCCATCGCGTAGATCTCGGGCCGGGTGCCCGCGGTGCCCGGTGCGAAGAGATTGCCCGAGGGGACGGTGTAGCCGCCGGCCGCGGTCGGCTTGATCCGCAGCACCTTGCCGCGCAGGTCGTTGGTGTTGCCGGAGCTGCGCTGGGCGTCGAACTGCGGGTTGCGGTCGGTGCGTTCGTCTATCGGCGCGTAGCCGGAGGAGTCGAACGGGTTGGTGTCGTCGCCGGTGGTCAGATACAGGTTCCCGGCCGCGTCGAAGTCCATGTCGCCGCCGACGTGGCAGCACTGACCGCGGTCGTTGGGCACCTCCAGGACGACCTTCTCGCTCGCCGGGTCCAGGGTGCCGTCGCCGCGCAGCGTGAACCGGGACAGGTTCAGGTGTCCCTTCCAGCGCTCGAAGTCGGCGGCGGTGCCGGTGACGGGCGCGTCGCCGGCCGGGGTGTTCAGCTTCGGGGAGTAGTAGACGTAGACGTACCGGTTGGCGGTGAAGGAGGGGTCGACGGCGATGCCCTGGAGGCCTTCCTCGTCGTGGGTGTAGACGTCCAGCTTGCCGGCCTGTCTGGTGTTGCCCGCGGCGTCGGTGAGGCGGATCGTGCCGTCGCGGGCGGTGTGCAGGACCGAGCGGTCGGGCAGCACGGCCAAGGACATCGGTTCGCCCAACTCGGCCGCGCCGGTGGCGAGTTGGACCTGCTGGTAGTCGGCGGACGGAAGGGCGGCCGGAGCCGCGGAGGCCGGGGCGGCCGAGGGGCCCGCCGTGACGGCGGCGGACAGGAGGAGCGCAAGCGCGGTGAGCGTTCTCAGCCCCGCGCGAGGGCGCCGAAGCATGGGGGGTTGTCCTTCCTGACGATGCGGGTGTCAGGCAAGGCGCGCGCCGGCCGCGCTTGCCGGGGTGTGTCCGTGCGGGGCACGGCGAAGGAGCCGCCGAGCCCTGTGACATGCGATGCGCAGTGCGGATAAATTACGCCTTGAACAAAGGGAATTGCAGGCATCCGCAGATGTCTTGCATGCTGCGGGGCGCCGCCAAATTTGTCAAGGGCCTGTCAAAATTACCCGGTGGGGCCCGGGATGAATCACCGGTGGGGCCCGGATAAACCAGTGGACGCCGCCCCGAAGCTGCGTGCAGGCTTGAGCGAGACCACTTCACTCGCTTTGCACCAACTCGCCATGGAAAAGGTGTTTATGACCCGGCCCGCGCCGAGCGCGCCTCGCCGCACCGCGTAAACCGTCCCTGACCTGTTCAGGGCGTCCCGAGGCCGCTCGGCCTGCTCTTGCTGTCCTCGCACATCTCCCAGCAAGGAGCACCCGGGTGTCCAGCGACAACCTCGCTCACCAGCACAACCCCCTCAACAACGTCCTCGGCACCAACACCTTCACCTGTGTGTGGTGCGGGCTGACCGTGTCGGCCCTGGCCCCTGACGGCAGCCGGCGCAACCACTGCCCGTCCTGCCTGCACTCGCGGCACGTCATCGACCAGGTCGACGGCGGCCGGTCCGAGTGCGACGCGCGGATGAACCCCATCGCCATCGCGGTGCTGCGCACCGGTGACTGGATGCTCGTCCACCGCTGCGTCCGCTGCGGCGAGCTCACCTCCAACCCGGTGTGCACGGACGACAACCAGCTCGTCCTGATGCGCATGGCCGTGCGGCCGCTGGCGCAACCTCCCTTCCCTCTCGAAGCGTTCGGCTCCCTCTGAACGCCCGCCACGGAAAGGAGAACCAGCCATGCCACGCCGCACCCGGACGGGCGGCCGCAACCCGCGGCACCGTCCACAGCGCACCAAGGACGTCCTGCACGGCAACGGCGGCCACCGGGCCAATGACTTCCGGTGCGTGGGCTGCCGGCTCGACGTGTCCCTCGTCGCGCCCGGCACCGCGCACCGCAACCATTGCCCGAACTGCCTGGTCAGCCTGCACGTCGACCGACGTGTCCCCGGCGACCGCGCCGCGGACTGCCATGGCCGTATGGAGGCACTGAGCCTCACCGTACGGCCGGACGGCGAATGGATGCTCATCCACCAGTGCCGGACCTGCGCCGGACTCAGCGCCAACCGCATCGCCGGCGACGACAACGCGCTCGCCCTGATGCGTCTGGCGCTCAGACCGCTGCGGGACGGCAGGGCCGCCGGCCGGGCACTGCTCACGGTGCTTTGACGCCTCGCCTTTGAAATCCGTCACCAGGGGCCCGGTCGGCGTGAAGCGTCGGCCGGGCCTCTCCCTCAGAGCGACCGGGCAGGCTCATGGTGTGACCAGGACGCTCATTCCCTCGCAGCGCAGGAGTGGCTCATGCCCGACGTGGCTCACGGACCGCGGATCGTCATCGTCGGGGGCGGCATCGGCGGGCTGACCGCCGCCGCCTTCCTGCACCGCGCGGGGCTGTCGGCGACCGTGTACGAGCAGGCACCCGCCCTCACCGAGGTCGGCGCCGGAATCCTCGTGGCCCCCAATGCCGTACGCCTGCTGCGTCGCCTCGGTGTCATGGAACGGCTGCTCCGGCGGGCCGTGCCGCTGGAGTGGGCCTGGGAGTTCCGCCGGTGGGCGGACGGGCGCGTGCTGTCCGTGGAGCGGCTGGGCGGGGTGTGCGAGCGGCTCTACGGCGAGCGGACGTACACCGTCCACCGGGCGGACCTGCTCGACACGGTCAGGTCGGCGGTGCCCGACGGGTGGGTCCGGCTGGGCCGGCGCTGTACCGCCGTCGAGGCCGGGCCCGGCGGTGCGGTGCTGCGGTTCGCCGACGGGAGCGTGGTCGCGGCCGATGTCGTCATCGGCGCCGACGGTGTGCACTCCGTCGTCCGCGGCGCGGTGGCCGAACCGGCGCCGGCCCGGTACTCCGGCCTCTGCGCGTTCCGCACCGTCGTGCCCGCCCACGCGGCACCCGACTTCGCCCTGCGCCCGGCCCAGACCCTCTGGCTCGGGCCCGGCCGGCACTTCGTGCACTATCCGATCGCCGGCGGTGACGCGGTCAACGTCGTCGCGGTCGCCCCTGCCGGGGACTTCACCGACGAGTCGTGGAGCGCGACGGCCACCGTCGAGGAACTCCGTGCCGAGTTCGCCGGCTGGGACCCCCGGGTGACCGACCTCGTCACCGCGGGCGGCGCCCCCGGACGCTGGGCGCTGCTGGACCGGGAGCCGCTGCCGCGGTGGAGCCGGGGCGGGATCACCCTCCTCGGCGACGCCGCGCATCCGATGTTCCCCTTCTTCGCCCAGGGCGCGGCGCAGTCGATCGAGGACGCCGCCGTACTGGCCCACTGCCTGGCGACGTCCGCCGACAGCCCTGAACAGGCCCTTCGGCGCTACGAAGCCGTACGCATCGAGCGCACCACCCGGCTCCGGCGGGTCAGTCACGCCCGCGGCGACATCAACCATCTGCCCGACGGCCCCGAGCAGCGCAGCCGTGACGCGGCCCTCGCCGACTCGGACCCGCTGCTGCGCAACGGCTGGATCTACGGTCACGACGCCGAGTACGCGATCAGCGGTGGCCCCGCGGCCGCCCGCTGAGTACCGGCCCCGCGATCTCCCGTACATTCGCGTGCACCGTCGTACAAGGAGGTACGTCCATGACGATCCAGCACACGCCGCCCGCGGACCTGCGCCTGACCGCCGAGGTCTACGCGGCCGTCCAGGCCAGGGACCCCGCACAGTCCGAGTTCCACCAGGCCGCGCGCGAGGTGCTGGAATCGCTGGAGCCGGTGCTCGCCCGCCACCCCGGGTACGCCGGGCACCACATCCTGGAGCGGCTGTGCGAGCCGGAGCGGCAGCTGCTCTTCCGTGTGCCGTGGGTCGACGACGCCGGCAAGGTCAGGGTCAACCGGGGCTTTCGCGTGGAGTTCAACTCCGCGCTCGGGCCCTTCAAGGGCGGGCTGCGCTTCCACCCGTCGGTGAACCTCGGCATCGTGAAGTTCCTCGGCTTCGAGCAGATCTTCAAGAACGCTTTGACCGGGCTGCCCATCGGCGGCGGCAAGGGCGGCGCCGACTTCGACCCCAAGGGCCGCTCGGACGGCGAGATCATGCGGTTCTGCCAGTCCTTCATGACGGAGCTGCACCGTCACCTCGGCGAGCACACGGACGTCCCGGCCGGTGACATCGGCGTCGGCACGCGCGAGATCGGCTATCTCTTCGGCCAGTACAAGCGCATCACCAACCGCTACGAGTCCGGTGTCCTCACCGGCAAGGGCCTCGGCTGGGGCGGTTCCCACGTACGGACCGAGGCGACCGGATACGGCACCGTCTACTTCGTCTCCGAGATGCTCGCCGAACGCGGCCAGGACCTCGACGGCCGGCGGATCGTCATATCCGGCTCCGGCAACGTCGCCATGTACGCCGCCCAGAAGGCGCACCAGCTCGGCGCGAAGGTCGTCGCGATGTCGGACTCCGGCGGCTATGTGGTCGACGAGGCGGGCATCGACGTCGAACTGGTCAAGGAGATCAAGGAGGTCCGGCGCGGCCGGATCAAGGAGTACGCGCAGACGGTGAGCCGGGCCCGCTATGTCGAGGGCGGTTCCGTCTGGGACGTGCCGTGCTCGGTCGCGCTGCCCTGCGCCACCCAGAACGAACTCGACGAGAGCGCGGCGCGGTCCCTGCTGGCATCGGGGGTGGTGGCCGTGGCCGAGGGCGCCAACATGCCCACCACACCGCAGGCCGTACGGCTGTTCCAGGACGCGGGCGTCGCCTTCGGCCCGGGCAAGGCGGCCAACGCCGGCGGTGTCGCCACCTCGGCGCTGGAGATGCGGCAGAACGCCGGCCGCGACTCGTGGACCTTCGAGGACACCGACCGGCGGCTCGCGGCCATCATGGCCGGCATCCACACCACCTGCCGCGCGACCGCGGAGGAGTACGGCGCGCCGGGCAACTATGTCGTCGGCGCCAACATCGCGGGCTTCGTCAGGGTGGCCGACACCATGCTCGACCTGGGGGTCATCTGAGGTGACGCCGGGCGTGTCGCGGATCGTCCGTCGGCGACACGCCCGGGCCAGGGACGTCCGTCAGCGACACGCCCGGACCGAAGGCATCGTCAGGCGGCGCCGCCGCGCCGCTTCCGCAGCCACCAGGCGCCGCCGCCGAGCAGCACCACGGCTGCCGCGATGCCGACGGGCACGGCGACGGACATGCCGTCGTCGTCCTTCGTGTCGTCCGCCGCGGGCTTCCCGGAGGAGCCCTGGGCGGCGGGCTCGTCCGAGGCCGCGGCCGACGACGGGGCGGCGGTCGTCGGTTCCTCCGTGGGAGTCGGGCTCACCGACTCGGCGCCGGGCGCGGCCGCCTTCAGCGCCAGCCGGGGCGCGGGGTGACCGTGGCCGTGGCCGTCCCCCTCGGACTCCTCCTCCAGCTCGATCCAGCGGTCGACCTTGCCGTCGCTGTAGGTCTGGAGGGTCTTGAAGACCACCTCCTTCGCGTCCGGCAACTGCCGTACGGTCAGCACGTACTCGACGTCCTCCCCGACGGCCAGCTTCGGCCCGGCCACCGTGTAGCCCCGGGCGGTGGGGGTGAACTTCCAGCCCTTGGGGCCCTCTTCGTAGGTGAGGTCCTGCGGGACGATCCCCTCGGGCAGGATCACCTCCAGCTTGCTGATCCCGGCCGTGCCCGACTCCGACTCGGCGGCGAAGGTCAGCTCGACGTTCTGGTCGAGGGCCCGCGCGCCCTCGGCCTCCACCTCCGCATGGGCCGCCGCCGGCCCCGCGGTGGCGACGGCCAGCGCGAGGGCGACCGAGGTGAGCACGCCGGTGCGGCGCAGACTGCGGATCAGAGTGGAGCGGGACACGTACGACTCCCTTGTGCCGACGACGTGATGACTGCGGACGAGCGCGGGCAGAGCCGCCTCTCCACAGAAGTCGGCCGCGGACCCCGGTGAGTTCCCGGCGTCACCCGGGAAATCTCCGGACGGGTCAGGCACTTGGGGCGTGCACGGGTCGTGCAAGTTGAAACTCATACGAAACAAGGGCTTGTAGCGAGATTTTACGAGGGTTATTTTAACCGTCACTCGAAGCCGGGCCCGGGCTGCCGAGAGCTGATCCCTGCGCGTTCGCGCACTTCAACGAGGGGTAGTGCCATGCCAGTTGACAGGCTTCAGGTGTCCCGCCGCGGCTTCCTCGGTCTCGGGGTCGCGGCCGGTGTCGTGACCCTCACCGCTTGCGGCTCCTCCAGCGGCGGTTCCGCCGCCGGTCCGCTCGTGATGACGGTGTGGGGCGGTGACACCGACCGCAAGGCGTACCAGGCCCGCATCGACCTGCTGGTGAAGAAGTACCCGGAGCTGAAGGTCAAGCTCCAGCTCATCCCGAGCGACTCGTACCCGCAGAAGGTCCAGACGATGATCGCCGGCGGCAACGGGCCGGACATCATGCAGGTGGCCGAGAGCGTCAACACGTACGCCGGCAAGAACCAGTTGCTGCCCCTGGACGACCTGGCCGGGAAGGCGGGGCTCGACGCCGGGCAGCGCTTCGGTTCGGTCGGGTCCATCTACTCGTACGAGGACGAGCTGTACGCGATCCCGGACCGCTCCGGCGCGATGATCGTCTACTACAACAAGGAGCTGTTCGAGAAGAAGGGCATCAAGGCTCCCAGCGCCGAGTGGACCTGGGACGACGCGCTCGCCGCGTTCAAGGAGCTGACCGTCCCGGGCCGGCAGTGGGGCTACGGCGGTGCCGGCTGGTGGCCGCAGTGGTGGAGCTTCGTGTACCAGAACGGCGGCGCCATCATCGACGCCGACGGCAGGCCCGCGGTGGACAGCGACGAGGCGATCGAGGCCCTCCAGTGGGCCGGCGACCTGGTCTTCAAGCACAAGGTCGTGCCCAGCGCGAAGGACTACGCCGACATGGGCGCCGACATCGGCGGCGACCAGGCGTTCGCCAACCAGAAGGTCGCCGTCAACGCCACCGGGTTCTGGGCGATCGCGGGTCTGACGGAGACGAAGTTCGCCTGGGACATCGCACCGCTGTGGCGCGGCAAGAAGCAGGCGGTGTCGGCGTTCGGCAGCGGCCTGGCCGTCTCACGCACCTCCAAGCAGGCCGACAACGCGTTCAAGGCGATCGACTTCCTCACCTCGCCCGAGGCGCAGCAGGTGATCATCTCGTCCGGTGAGGACGTACCGGCCAACCTGGAGGTGCAGAAGAGCGACGCGTTCCTCAAGCCCGCGTGGATGAAGACCCAGGTGGACATGGGGGTGTTCGCCGAGTCGAGCGAGTTCGTCTTCCGGGCCCCGTTCATACCCGAGTGGAACGAGATGCAGGCGGCCATCGAGAGCGGGCTCGCCGACTTCTGGCTCGGCAAGGAGCGCAGCGCCAAGAAGGCGCTCACCGCGCTCCAGAAGAACCTGGAGTCCCTCATCAAGTCCGCGGGATGACGGGCGATGGCGACCACGACGGCCCCGACCCCGCCGACCGCACCGGTGGTCGCGGACAAGGCCGCGTCTCCGAAGAAGCCGAAGCTCTCCAGGAGGCGGCGCCGTGAGGCGCTCTCCTTCTATCTGTTCGTCTCGCCGTGGGTGATCGGCTTCCTGGTCTTCCTGCTCGGCCCGATGATCGCTTCGATCTACTACTCGCTCACCGACTGGGACTCCTTCACCCCGCCCGAGTGGGTCGGCCTCCAGAACTACGTCACGCTCCTGACCGACGATCCGGCGTTCTGGAAGGCGCTGTGGAACACCTTCTACTACGCCGCGATCTCGGTCCCGCTCGGTCTGGTGCTCGGCCTGTGGCTGGCGAACCTGCTCAACAAGCAGGTGCGCGCACGCAAGTTGTTCCGCACGCTGATCTATCTGCCGACGCTGGTTCCGCTGGTCGCCACGGCGATGATCTTCAAGATGGTGCTGGCGCCGTCCGGCCCGGTCAACGACTTCCTCGGACTCTTCGGTGTCTCGGGCCCGGCATGGCTGATCGACGGCCCCTGGGTGAAGCCGGCGCTGATCCTGATGTCGGCGTGGGGAGCGGGCAGTGCGACCGTGCTGCTGCTCGCGGCGATGAAGGGCATCCCGCGTGAGCTGTACGAGGCCGCGGAGGTCGACGGGGCGAACTCGGTACGGCAGTTCTGGAGCATCACGCTGCCGCATCTGACGCCGATCATCTTCTTCAACCTGATCATGGGGCTGATCAACGCGTTCCAGGTGTTCGCCCAGGTGTACATCCTGACCCCGAAGAGCAACCGCGGAGCGTACGACTCGGCGCAGACGATGGTGCCGCTCCTGTTCGACCAGGCCTTCGGCTTCTACCACATGGGGTACGCGTCGGCGATCTCATGGCTGCTGTTCGCCGTGATCCTGGTGTTCACGGTGATCGCCTTCCGCACCACCCGGCGCTGGGTGTTCTACGAAACCGAGGTGAAGTGATGGCCACCGTGGCGACATCGGTGCGCGGGCGCCGACAGCGGCGGGAGACCTCTGCCGTACGGGCGTTCCGCGCCACCCCGTTCACCTACGGAACGCTGATCGTCGTGGCGGCGATCCTGTCGACGCCCCTGGTGTTCGTCGGGTCGATCGCGCTGTCCAGCGATGCGACAGTGAACGCCAACACGTTCACGATCATCCCCCGCGAGTTCCACTGGGAGAACTTCTCCCGGGTGTTCGGCACCGAGCTGCCGATGGGCACCTTCCTGATCAACTCGGTGATCATCTCGCTGTTCTCGGTCGCCGGGCAGGTGCTCTCGAGCGGCCTCGTCGGCTACGCCTTCGCCCGGCTGCGGGCCCCGGGCAAGAGCACGATGTTCCTGGTCGTCCTCGCGACGATGATGATCCCGACGCAGATCACGATGATCCCCCAGTTCATCCTGTTCCGGGATCTGGGCTGGGTGAACACCTTCCTGCCGCTGATCGTGCCGAACTTCTTCTCCAACGCCTTCAACATCTTCCTGGTCCGCCAGTTCGTCTCCCGGCTGCCCAGCCAGCTCGACGAGGCCGCGATGGTGGACGGGCTGGGCTTCTTCGGCATCTACCGGCGGATCATGTTCCCGATGCTCAGGCCGGTGCTGATCGCGATCGGCATCTTCACGCTCACCCACACCTGGGGCGACTTCATGGGGCCCCTGATCTATCTGAACGACGAGTCGAAGATGCCGCTGGCCCTGGGCGTGCAGTACATCACCAGTACCTCGCAGGCGATGCAGGCGCCGCCCTGGAACCTGGTCATGGTCGGTTCGATCCTGCTCGCGGTGCCGATGATCGTCGTCTACTACCTCGGCCAGAAGTACCTCTACGAAATGGACATCAGTGGCGGAAGCGCGGGAGTGAAGTGAACCGTTCGGAGACCATCGAAGCGGTCCGCGTCGACGGCCGGGGCGTGTGGATCGACGGCAGCCCGCGCACCCTGCTGTGCGCCTCGCTGTTCTACTTCCGGCTGCCCCGGGAGCAGTGGCGCGAGCGGCTGGAACAGGTGCGGGCGTCGGGGTACACCTGCGTCGACGTATATCTGCCCTGGAACTTCCACGAGTCGGCGCCCGGCCGCTGGTCCTTCGAGGGCCGGCGGGACGTGGCGGCCTTCCTGGACCTCGCGCACGAGACGGGTCTGTACGTCATCGCGCGGCCGGGCCCGTACATCTGCTCCGAGTGGGACGGCGGCGCACTGCCCGCCTGGCTGGGCCTCGATACGGAGTTGAGGGTCCGTCAGAACGAGCCCCGGTACTTGGAGCGGGTCACCGCCTGGTTCGACCAGGTGCTGCCACTGCTGGCCGAGCGGCAGTACCCGGCGAACGGCCCCGTCGTCATGGTGCAGTTGGAGAACGAGCTGGACTTCTTCGACTGCGAGGACCGGGCGGGCTACGTGGGCGCCCTGCGGGACGCCGCACTCGGGCACGGCATCACGGTCCCGTTGATCGCCTGCTCCGGCCAGGGCGACCTCGCGGGCGCCACCGGGGACGTCGACGGTGTGGTGCCGGCCTGCAACTTCTACCCGGACGACGACTCCCCCGACATCGAGGCCGAGGTGCGCCGGTACACCGGCCTGGTCGCGGAGCGCGGGGTGCCGCTGCTGATCACCGAGACCAACCGGCGCCACCGCACGCTGCGGCGGCTCCTGGCGAGCGGCGCCAAGCTGATCGCGCCGTATCTCCAGTCGTCCGGTTGGAACTTCGGGTACACCCCGTCGACCGGGAACTGGGGACGGCCCGGCAACTTCATGAGCCACGGCTACGACTTCGGCGGTTACGTCACGTCGACCGGCGCACGGCGACCGGAGTACGCCGAGGCTCAGGTGCTGGCACGGGTAATCGACACGTGGGGAGCCCAACTTGCCCTGGCCGACCCAGTGTTGGCGGACGAACGACTCGCGTGCGACTTCCCGACGAGTTCGGTGTCCGCCGCGCTCGCCTTCCCCGAGGGCGGCCGGCTGGTGGCCGTACCGCATCTCGGGGCGGACCCGGGCACGGCGATCGTCGGGGACGTGCCGGTCGCGGTGGCGCCGGGTTCGTGTCCCTTGATGGCGATGGACGTACCGCTCGGGGCCTGGGGCATCGACGTGACCCTGACGCTCGCGTCGGCGGATCTCGTCGCGGCGGCGGACGGGGTGCTGGTGTTCTCCTCGGACGTCCCGGTCACCGTCGTGCTGGACGGCACGCGGGCCGAGGTTCCGGTGTCCGAGCGGGTGACCGTGGCGGGAGTGACGGTCGTCGTGCTGCCGTCCGCGGAGGCCGCACGGCTGCGATCGGTGGATGCCGACGGCGCGGTGCGGGTCGCCGATGCCCCGCGCCCGCCGGCCGAGTCCGCGCCGACCGCGGTGCGCGAGGTGCGGCGGCGGTCCGACGCGGCCCCCGAGGAGCCGGCCGGTCGGCACACGCTGCCGCCGAGCCTGGAGGCGCTCGGGGTGTACCGGGGCCGTGGCGCCTACCGCACCACCACTGACCTGACCGGCGTGGACGAGCTGCTGCTCACCGGCGCGGCGGACATCGTCGAGCTGTCGGTCGGGGGCCGGACGCACCCACCGATCGCAGAGTTCGGCGCGGCCCGGCGCATCGACGTGCGTGATGTGACGGGCAGCGTCGCGATCGAGGCCGTGGTGGAGATCTGGGGCCACGCCAACTTCGACGACGCCCGGCTGCCCGCACTGCGGATGGGTGCGCTGCGCGGCCTCGGCACCCTCTGGAAGGTGCGGGGGACAGCGGATGTGTCGGCGCTGTGGACCGTGGACGGGCACTGGGCCG
Organism: Streptomyces chartreusis; assembly: GCF_008704715.1. Taxonomy (NCBI): domain Bacteria; kingdom Bacillati; phylum Actinomycetota; class Actinomycetes; order Kitasatosporales; family Streptomycetaceae; genus Streptomyces; species Streptomyces chartreusis. Next base: position 8,958,860 of record NZ_CP023689.1, on the reverse strand, counting down.
GGAACCCCGCGCCCACCCGGGTGCTCGGCGGGTGGAGCAGCACGCGCGTCGCGGAGCCGGTCACCTACGGCCGAACGGTCCGCTCCCTCACCCCGTCGGCGCTGCATCTGCACGGTGTGATCGAGCCGCTGCGGGTGAGCGTGGACGGCGGCGCACCGGAGACCGTCCACACCGAGAACCCCTGGGTACTGCTGCCGGCCGGCACCCACCGGGTCGCGGTCACCCTGCCCCACCACCCGAGCGGCCCGGGCCTGCGCGCCGAACTGCTCACGCTGGAGGCCGTAAGGGACTGGTCGTGCGCGGCGCAGAACGACGAGCTGCTCGCGGAGTTCGCGGCGCGGTCCGGGCCCGCGGAGTCGGTACGGCTCCCACTGACGCTGAAGCCGGGCGAGGAGACGTGGCTCGACGTCGACCTGCCACCCTCCCCCGAGGGTTACCTGGTCCGGCTGGACGCCACCCAGGTTCGGGTCACGGGTTGGGCCGGCGGTGAGTGCGTCGGCCGCGTCTGGACCGGCGACCGACCCGCCTTCTCCGGCGGCGATCCCGACACGCTCTGGATACCCCCGGGCTGGCCGGGCCTGACCCTGCTCGCGCAGGGCGTCGAGGGGCGGGACGCTCCCGGGATCCGGACGTTGTGGCTGGAGGTACCGACCTGAGAAAGCCCCTTCCCGATCCTGCGTGGGCTGGACGGATGAAAGCGGTCTGCTCCATATGAGGTGCCGCGAGCGGCTGGTGGGTGGGCATCGGATCCGCTCCTCGATCATCTTCGCGTCGGCGCTCGGCCGGCTACGAGACGAGGAGTGGCCCGATGTCGCAGCGGATGGATTCCCGGAGCCGGTCGAACCGGCGGCGCGCCCGATGGGCCGCGGTCTGCGCGGGCCTCGCCCTGTCGCTGACCGTCGGTGCCCACGGCGAGGCGGCGACATCCGACACCCCGCCGCCGCCCCGTCCGCTGGGCCAGGTCCTCGACGTCACCGCGGCGTTGGCCGGGGGGCTCCTCCACCCGGAAGCGCCGCCGGCCGGGTCCAACGACTGGAGTTGCCGTCCCTCGCGCAAGCACCCCCGCCCGGTCGTGCTGCTGCACGGGTCCGCGGCGAACGCCTTCAACAACTGGAGCATGCTGTCGCCCTGGCTGAAGCGGCAGGGCTACTGCGTCTTCGCCCCCAACTACGGCGGGCCTCCCGGCAGTCCGTTCCAGGCCACCGGCCCCATCCCGGCTGCGGCCCGACAGGTCGCTCGCTACGTCGACCGTGTCCTGAAGGCCACCGGCGCCCGCCAGGTCGACATCGTCGGGCACTCCCAGGGCGGCGGTCCGACGCCCCGCTGGTATCTGCGGTTCGAGGGCGGCACGAACCCCGGAAACCCGAAGCGGAACAAGGTGCGTCGACTTGTCGCCCTGGCTCCTCCCAACCACGGCGGGAACGTCTCAGGCATCGGCACGCTGACGACACAGCTCGGTCTCGACCCGGCCGTGTCCGCCGTCGTCGGACAGGCGTTCTCGGACCAGATGGTCGGCTCCGAGATGAACCGGAAGCTCGACAAGGACGGGGACACCCAGCCCGGCGTGAGCTACACCGTGATCGTCACCCGGTACGACGCGTTCGCCACCCCGTACCGCAACACCTTCCTGACCGCGGGTCCCGGCGCGAAGGTGCGCAACATCCTGATCCAGCGGATCTGCAAGGAGGACTTCTCCGAGCATCTGTCCCTCGCGTACGACACCAACGCCGCCCAACTCGTGAGCAACGCCCTCGATCCCGGGCACGCGAAGCCGGTCCGCTGCGGGCTTGTTCTCCCGGTGCTCGGGGGCTGATCAGGAGCAGAAGTCCGTGATCGTGGCGGTGAGGACGTCGGTGAGGCGGTCAAGGGAGGCGAGGTCGACGTACTCGGTGGCCGCGTGCGCGCCCTCGCCGTCGGCGCCGAAGAGCAGACAGGGGATGCCCGCCCGGTCCAGGAGGGCGCAGTCGGTCCAGAACGGCTCGGCGCGCACCACGGGCGGGTGCCCGAGGGCCTGTTCGGCATGACGGGTGAGGGTGCGCACGATCGGGGCATCGGGGTCGGCCTCGAAGGGCTCGCGATGCACCCCGCGGATCAGGCGGGACCGGAAGTCGGGAACGGTGGCGGCGAGACGGTCTAGGAGCCCGGCCAGTTCCCGCTCGACACCGTCGGCGCTCTCACCGGGTACGGTCCGGCGCTCCAGGGTGACGCGGCAGTGCGCGGGATAGGTGGAGGGTTCCTCGCCGCCCCGGATGACGGACGCGTGGACGGTGCCGGTGCCCAGCAGAGGGTGCGAAGGGCCGTCGGCGAGGCGTTGCCCCAGCTGCTCCAGGGCGACGAGGAAGTGCCCGGCCTTGGCGATGGCGTCGATGCCGAGTTCGGGCCGTGAGCCATGGGCCGCGCGTCCCTCGATCTCCACGTCGAACCAGACGAACCCCTTGTGGGCGAGGGTGACTTCGAGGTGGCTCGGCTCGGTGACGACGGCCGCGTCGGCGGTGAAGGACTCCAGCACCTCCTCGGTGCCCGAGCTGCCGTACTCCTCGTCCGCGACACACGCGAGGAGGACGTCGCCGCGCAGCCGGCCGCCGGCGGTGGCACGGGCGGCGGCGACCATCATGGCCGCGATGCCGCCCTTCATGTCGAAGGTGCCGCGGCCGTACATCCTCCCTTCGCTGACGCGCGGGGCGAGCGGGTCGCCGTCGTAGCCTGCGAGACCGACCGTGTCCAGGTGGCCGTTGAGCATCAGGGAGCGGCCGCCGCCGGTGCCGCGCGCGACAGCGACGACCGAGGGCCGGCCGGGGCGCCGTTCCAGGCGGTTGATCTCGAAGCCGCGCGCGGCCAGCCAGGTGCCGCAGAAGTCGGCGACGGCGGTCTCCCCCGCCCCGCCGGCCACGAGGTCGGGGTTGACGGAGTCGATGGCGATCAATCGGGCCAGAAGGCCGCCGGGGTCGGCGGTGGACGGATCGGGAACGGCCGCGATGGACGAGGGCTGTGGGGACATGAGCGCCTTCCGAAGGGGTCTTGGGGTGTGCCGTGTGCCGTCAGTCCTGGTCGGCCAGGCGCAGCAGAGTCGTCGCCAGGACGTCCACTCCGCGGGCGCACGCCTCGGGCGTGGAGTACTCGCGGGGGTTGTGGCTGATGCCGTCGTACTCACCGCGGACGAAGATCATGGCGGTGGGACAGAGCGCCGCGATCTCCTGGGCGTCGTGGCCTGCGCCGGAGAGCAGGGAGATGTGCGCCAGGCCGTGGTCGTGGGCGGCCCCGGCGATGACCTTCTGCACCGTCTCGTCGAAGGGGACGTACGCGGTCCCGGCCATCCGCCGCGTGGACAGCGTGAGTCCCGGCCGGGCGTCCTCCAGTTCGCTGAGGAAAGCGGCCAGGTCCTCCTCGGCGCGAGCCATGGCGGCGTCGTCGGGGTTGCGCAGATCGACGGTCAGCTCGGCGCGGGCCGGGACGATGTTGGTCAGGTCCGGGTGGACGGTCAAGTGCCCCACGGTGGCCCTCAGTTCGCCGTACTCGCCGGAGTCGACCATGGCCCGCAGCCGGACGATGATCTCGGCGGCGGCGAGACCGGCGTCGGCACGCAGCCGCGTGGGGGTGGTGCCGGCGTGGGCGGCACGGCCGTGGACGGTGATCTCCTGCCAGGAGATGCCCTGGACGCCCGTGACGACACCGATCCCGACGCCGTTCTCCGCGAGGACGGGTCCCTGTTCGATGTGGCACTCGACGTAGGCGTACGGCGGGTCGAGGCGTACGTCGGCGGGTCCGTCGAAGCCGGTGCGGGCCAACTCGTCGCCGAGGGTGCGGCCGTCGCGGTCGGTCAGGCCGTGGGCGTACCCGAGTGTCAGACGGCCGGCGGCGACCGCGCTGCCCAGCATGTCGGTGCCGAAGCGGACGCCCTCCTCCTCGGTGAAGACGCCGACCTCGATGGGGCGGCGGGTGGCGATGCCGCGCTCGTCGAGCGTCCGTACGACCTCGATGCCGCCGAGGACGCCGAGGCATCCGTCGAAGGCGCCGGCGGTGGCGACGCTGTCGATGTGCGAGCCGGTGAGGACGGGTGCGGCGGTCGGGTCGGTGCCTTCGCGACGGCCGTAGATGTTGCCCATCCGGTCGACGCGGACGGCCAGTCCGGCGTCTTCCATCCAGGCGATGACCTGGCGCCGCCCGGCCGCGTCCGCGTCGGTGAGGGCGAGGCGGTTCACTCCGCGCAGTCCGGTGCGCTCGTCGTCGTAGGCGCCGATCTCGGCCAGGTCCATCAGCGACCGCCACAGGCGGTCGGCGTCGACGGTGATCGTGTCGAGGACGGGGTTTGTCATGCGGGGTCTCCCGGTCGTCTCGGAAAGAGGGGTGGTGGGGTTCGGCTCGGGCTCAGTGAGCCGCGGTGGCATGCGGGTTGGCGTCCGTGCCCTCGGTGCTGAGCAGGACGACCACGGAGTTCGCGTCGAGCCCCAGTGCCGTACGGCGTTCTTCGCGTCCCGTGCCGGTGAGTGCCGCGCGCGTGCCGGCAAGCGTGGCGGCTCCGCAGGGGCCCGAGGAGACGCCGAGGCCGGCGAGGTGGTCGGCGGCTCGGATGCTGTCGGCGTCGGTGACGGCGACTGCGGCGTCCAGCCCGCCGTGCAGATGGGGCCAGGCGAGGCCGGACGGGGTGCCGCAGTTCAGACCGGCCATGAGGGTGTGGCCGGTGGTGACGCTGACGGGTTCGCCGAGGGCGAGGCTGCGCAGGACGCAGGCGGCGTTCGCAGGCTCCACCGACAGCAGGGCGGGCGCCCGGCCGGAGGGGCGGCTGCGGTAGTGGGTGACGACTGCCTGGGCGAGCGAACCCACACCGACGGGCACGGCGACGAGGTCGGGGCCCGAGATGACCGCGTAGGCGGCGAGCTGTTCGTCGATCTCGGCGCAGAGGGTGGCGTAGCCCTCGACGATCCAGCCCGGGATCCGCTCGTAGCCCGGCCAGCCGGTGTCCTGGATGAGGACGGTGTGCGGCGCGTCGGCGGCCTCGGTGGCATGGCGTACGGCTTCGTCGTAGGGGCCGGCGACTTCGGTGACCTGCGCCTGTTCGGCGGCGATGGCTGCCACCGCGCGCGGGTGCACGCCCTGCGGGACGAAGATGTGGGCGCGCTGCCCGAGCAGCCGTGCCATGTGGGCGACGGCCCGGCCGTGGTTGCCGTCGGTGGCGGCGATCAGGGTGAGGTGGCCGGGCGCTTCGACGTCCCCGGCGCTCTCAGGGTGCTCGGCGAGGACACGGTGGATGGCCCAGGAGGCGCCCAGCACCTTGAACGCGGGCAGTCCCAGACGGCGCGACTCGTCCTTGACGAAGACGCGGCCGACTCCCAACTCGGCTGCGATTGACGGTAGTTCGACGAGCCGGGTGGGTGAGTAGCCGGGCAGCACGGCGTGGAAGGCGCGTACCTCGGTGGGTGCGGGCGCGCAGCGCCAGGTGCGGGCGGCGGGGCGCGCGAGCCAGGGCAGGGGGTGCGGGGAGGGTCGGTTGTCAGACACGGATTCAGGGTCCGACGGGTCCCTGCATTCGGTCCAGCGAATGTTTTCGACCAATAGCCGTCGGATTTGCCGATGGATGACGGAGGGCGTCCCGCCCGGCGGTCACGGGAGGTCCCGCGGCCGCTGGGCGGTGGGTCAGCGGACCAGCTCGGCGGGCTTGGTGGCCTTGCCGAGCAGCCACTCCAGGGGGCCGCGGCGGAAGTGCCGCGACCAGAGGGTGGCGAAGGCGGTCACGGCCACGATGAATCCGAGCAGCACATGGAGGGCGGGTCCGGGCAGTTCCTCCAGGCCGAGGAGGCGGATTCCGGCTATGTGAAGGACGTAGGCGGTCAGGGACATCGACCCGACGGCGATCACCGGGCGGGCCAGTCGGTGGAAGCGGGGGAAGGCGTCCACGGCGGCGAGGCAGCCGGCCAGGACCGCTGTCGCCACCCCGGTGTTGGCCACGATCGACAGGGTCGTCTCGCTGTGCGGCGAGGCGACCAGCAGCCCGACCGGGGTGCTGCCGTCGGGGTAGCCCCAGGTGTCGGACCACCACGCGGACGCGACCGCGTCGCCGCCGCCCCAACTGGCCTCGCCGAGCCGGGACATGGCGCCGGGCGTCAAGTGCAGGGCCAGCCAGGAGCCGGCGTGGCCGATCACGGCGAGCGTGACACCGGTGATCGCGAGACGCACGCGGACGGCGGTGGCGGCGAGGTCCAGACGGGCCACGGCCATCCCGGCGACGACGAAAGGGATCCAGGTCAGGACCGGGTAACTGCCCGTGAACAGCAGCGAGACGAGGCCGTCGGCGTCCGCCGGCCAGGCCCAGACGCCGTCGACGCCCTCGGCGGGCAGCGCGTGCTGGACGACGTACAGGACCTGCGGCAGCACCAGTGCGCCGGCGGCTGCGATGAGCGCCAGCGGGCGGGCGCCTAGCCGGTGCAGTGGCAGGACGAGGAGGAAGTACAGGCCGTAGAAGGCGAGGATCACCTCGACCGGTGTGCCGGTCATGGTCAGCGCGGTGCCCAGCGCGAGCAGGACGAGGGCCCGGATCACGACCTTGGCGACCGCCTGCCGGCCCGCCCGGCCCGTCTTCGGAGTACGGCGGCCCGTCATCAGCATGATCGAGAAGCCGGCGAGGAAGGCGAACAGCGCGGAGGCCCGGCCGTGCGCCAGCTCCATGAGATTCCCGGTGAAGCCGCCCTGGGACGGGTCTGGGCCGACGTGGGCCGCGAACATGCCGAACACCGCGAGCCCCCGGGCCAGGTCCACGCCGATCAGGCGTCCGGTCGAGGACGATGGCCGCGGCTCGGTCGCGGCGGGCGTGTCCAGGGGCGGCGTCCCGGGACGGGTGGCGGTCGGCGCCGCGAGCGCCGAGTCGTCTGCGTTCTGGGTCATGTCTCCACGCTGGCGATCGGCCCGGGCGCGGAGTATCCGGCGACTGTCCGGTCCGCCCCCGCCGACCGGGGGGTCCGGTGCCCGCCGGGCAGGGGCTGGGCGGTTTGACCGCCGGAACGGCCCCGTCGGCCTGTCGCGGCGACTCCCCCGTACGGCGGGAACCCACCCCCCGGGTGGCGGGAGTGTCCCGCCGGGCCGTCTCACCTGGCGTTTCCCGCTCTACCGTCGAAGCGGTGACAATCAACATCGACGTGCGGCGTGAGACGTACGCACAACGACGACGAGGCGGAGCGCACGTGATCCGGGTCATGGTGGTGGACGACGAAGCGCTGGTGCGCTCCGGCTTCGAACTGATCCTGAGCTCGGCCGACGACATCGAGGTCGTCGCGACCACGGCGGGCGCCGAGGCGGTCGAGACCGTACGGCGGGTGGCTCCCGATGTCGTGCTGCTGGACATCCGGATGCCGGACGTGGACGGGCTGACCGTGCTGGGGCGGTTGCGTGCGCTCGCTGAGCCGCCGGTGGTGGCGATGCTGACGACGTTCGACGCCGACGAGTACATCCTCACCGCGCTGCGTTCCGGCGCGGCCGGCTTCCTGCTCAAGGACACCGAGCCCGACCAACTCGCCCAGCTCGTGCGCACCTTGGCCGCCGGCGGGGTAGTGATGTCGCCGAAGGCGTCCCGTGCCGTCTGGCAGACCCACCCGGGCGCCGTGGCCCTCGGCGACGAGGACGCCGCGCGCGTCGGCAGGCTCACCGACCGTGAGCGCGAGGTGCTCGTGCTGATCGCGGAGGGCCTGTCCAACGCCGACATCGGCACCCGTATCCATCTGAGCGCGGGCACCGTCAAGGACCACGTCAGCGCGATCCTCACCAAGTTGCGGGTCGGCGGCAGGGTGCAGGCGGCGCTGCTGGCCCAGCGGGCCGGACTGCTCGACGACGGGCAGCGGCCCTCGGGGTCCGGGCGATGACCGGGGCCAGGGCGTGGTGGGCGCGGATCCCCGATCCGGTCGTCGACCTCGTGGTCGTCGCGGTCGCCGTCGTGGACGTCCTGGTCAGCCTGGAGGATTCGAGCCGGCTCGCGCAGGCGATGGCCGCGCTGGCCTGTGCCGCCCTGCTGGCGCGGCGGCGCTTCCCGCTGCCGGTTTTCCTGCTCACCCTGCCCGCCAGCCTGATGCTGGACATCGTGTTCGCCCCGTTCGCCGCCCTGTTCACTTTGGCGGAACGGTCCCGCGACCGCAGGCTGCTCGTCGTCTGCGCCGTGCTGTTCGCGGTCGCCTCCGCCACCCCGTGGCCGTTGGACGACCTCAGCTCGCACGACCGCACCTGGACCCTGGTCTACTTCTTCTACACGCTCGCCACGGCCGCCGCGCCCGTCCTGCTCGGGCAACTCGTGCAGGCCCGCCGGGACTTGGCCCGGCGCCTGGAGGAGATCGAGGAGGCCCGCGAACACGAGCGGCTGCTGCACTCCCAGGCCGTGCTCGCCCGCGAACGCGCCCAGCTCGCCCGCGAGATGCACGACGTCGTCTCGCACCAGGTCAGCCTGATCGCCGTGCAGGCCGGCGCTCTCCAAGTCGCCGCGCAGGACCCGGACTTCAAGGAGGGTGCCCGCACGATCCGCTCGCTCAGCGTCGACACCCTCGACGAGCTGCGGCACATGGTCACCCTGCTGCGCGCCTCCGGCGGCCGGGCCACCGAGCTAACCCCGCAGCCCACCCTCGCCGACCTGCACAAGCTCGTCACGACCAGCGGCATCGACGCCGAGCTGACCGGCGAACTGCCTCCCGACGTCAGCACCACCGCGCAGCGCACGATCTACCGCACCGTGCAGGAGGCCCTCACCAACGTCCGCAAACACGCTCCCGGCGCCACCGCGGTCGTCCGCCTCTGGCACGCCGACGACGGCGACGCCTTCGGCGTGACCGTCACCAACACCCCGCCCGCCCGGCCCTCACTGCCCCTGCCCGGATCCCGGCAGGGCCTGATCGGCCTCAGGGAACGCGCCGAACTCCTCGACGGCACGTTCGCCTCCGGCCCCACGGCCGATGGCGGGTACGAGGTGACCCTGCACATCCCGACACGGTCCGGCTGACCAGCCCTGTCCAGCACGCGGAGTCGGGCGACCCGGGCGCCAGGCAGTACGACGTCTCCGGACGTCACTCGCCGGCGATGTTCCCCATCACCTCGTAGACCTGCTGCGGGGTCAGGGGGGCGGTCGGCAGTGGGTGGGCGGCCTCGGTGCGCAGGCCGTCGAGGGTGAAGGCGACGCCCCGGCGCCAGACGTCGGGCGCGGTGTCCCTGACGGCCCTGGACAGCACGGAGTTGGTGGCGAAGACGAACACCAGGTCCTCGCCGGTGAAGTCGGGCCGCAGGGACCCGGCCCGCTGGGCCCGCTCGATGATGCGCGTGGCGGCGTCGTGCGCTCGCCCGCAGACGGCCATCAGGCGTTCGGCGTTCGGGTAGCGCCCGGTGACGACGTCGCTGATGGCGGGGTCGGTGATCTGCAGTTCGCAGAGGGTTTCGATGTAGTACGCGAACCCGTCCCAGGCGTCGTCCATCGCCAGTGCCCGTCGGCTGACCTCGTCGAGCCGGTCCGCCGCGAGGTCGGTGACGACCTCGTCGATGAGCGCCTCGCGGGTGCCGTAGAGGTTGTAGAGGGTGCCGTGGCTCACCCCGGCGCGGCGGGCGATCTCCTTCAGCGGGGCCTGGAGGCCGCGCTCACGGAACAGCTCGACAGCCGCTGTCCGCAGCTTCTCCGCATTGCGTCGCGCATCGGCCCGCATCCGCCGTTCCTCCTCGTCGTCCGGTCGGCATCCATGGTCCCATCCGTCGAACAACGTAAGTCGACCCCGGGGTCAAGTTATGTGCTACGGTCGAAATGGAAGTTGACCCATGGGTCAGGATATTCCTTCGCAAGGAGACACCTCATGTCCAAAGTCATCGCCGTCCTCGGCGCCGGTACCGGCCTCGGCGTGTCCGTCGCCCGTCGCTTCGGGCGGGAGGGCTTCCGTGTCGCCCTGGTCGCCCGCCGCAAGGAGCGGCTGGACGCGCTGGTGGCGAGGCTCGCCGACGAGGGCATCGAGGCCGCCGCCTTCTCCGCGGACCTGTCCGACCCGGCCGGGGTGCCCGCCCTGATGGACGCCGTCCGCGAGCGCTTCGGCCGGATCGACGTCGTCGAGTACGGGCCCATCGGCGGCGACATGTCGTTCACCCCGGCCGCCCGGCTGGACGCGGCCACCCTGGCGGACTACTCGCGGCTGCTGCTGCTCACGCCCGTGGAGGTGTTCCGCGCGGTCCTGCCGGAGATGACCGAGCGCGGTGACGGGGCCGTCCTGATGACCACCGGCCTCACGGCGATGCACCCGGTGCCCGGCCTCAGCGGTCCCGGCCCGGTGATGGCAGCCGCCCGCAACTACCTCTACGCCCTCAACGGGGAACTCGCGGGCACCGGTGTCTACGCCGGCACGCTCACCATCGGCGCCATGATCACCGGCAGTGAGACGGCCGAGAACGCCGAGGCGTCCCTGAAGGCGGAGTCGGACATCCGTGACGCCGGCATGCAGATCCCCGTCGTCCACCCGGACGAACTCGCCGAGCACTACTGGGACATGTACACCAAGCGCGACCGCGTCGAGCAGGCGCACCCCGCGGCGTTCCCGGCCCACGTGGGTGCCGGGGCGTAGGCAGCCCGCCCCCTCCGGTCCGGCCGCTTTCGGACCAGGCCGACGCGGACGTCAGGCGACCGTGACGGCTCCGGTCAGGACCGCGAAGGCGATGTGCGCGAGGGAGACGGGGACGCCCCAGCGCAGGGCGTGCTTCTGGAAGTCGCCGAGTACCGCCTTGACCAGGCCGAGGAGGGCCCACAGCGGCGCGCTGGTGGGGCCCGTCATGTGGAGGATCTGGCCGATGGCGCAGGCGCGGGCCATCTGGTTGGCGTCGATGCCGATGGGGGTCCCCCGCTCGAGCGAAGCCGAGAGTGGGGGAGGGCGGCGGACTCGGCGAGGACGGGGACGACGCCGAACCAGTAGCCGCGGATCAATCCCAGCGCATGTCGATGCGCCCGGCGAAGTTGTCGTACCCGGCACGCTCGAATGCCCGGGCCATCGGATGGTTTCCCAGATCGGTGTCCGCGGTGACGCGTTCGGCGCCCTGGGCAGCCAGCAGGTGGGTGCCTTCGGCGAGCAGGTCGTTGACGAAGCCGTGGCCCCGGTGGCCGTCGATCACGCCGAGGTAGGCGATCACGAAGCCGTTCGGGCTCTGCGCCGGGACGACCAAGCCGATCGGTTCGCCGTCCGGGCGGACGCCGATCCGCCACCATTCGCGCGGACTGGGATAGCTCAGCAGTTCGTCGTGGTACTGCACGCGTGCGTGGTCGCCGGCCGAGGAACGGGCGACGTCGGCCTGACTGTAGGCATCCAGCGTGCCCGGAAGGATGCGGGCAAGCAGGTCGATGGCCTCCTCATCGCTGCTGACCGGGCGGAAGGTGAGGATGCCGCGGCGGGAAGGCAGGGGTGTGCCGGACGTCCACCGATACCGAAGCCTCTCGACGAAGAATTTGCCGCCGGTGCGCTCCACCACCTCTATCCGGCCTTTGATGCGGCGTTCGGTGGTGGAGTCGTCTCTCCAATTCGCCGGGAGGGGCTGGAGGACGTACGGAGGCGGCAGGGTGCCCGCAGGGAAGAGCGCGGTGAGGGCGGTACGCAGAAGACGCGCGCCGATGTCTGTCCGGTGCGGGTCGCCGTGGGCGTCGTCGATGTCGAGGGTTTCCAGGACCTCAGGCCTGCTGCCGCCGCGGGACCACCAGCCGACCCGTGCCACCGGCCGACCGTCGCTCAGGGCCACCCACATCCAGTCGGCGCGGCAGTGTCCGTTCTGGAGATCCTCCGCGAGACCGTCGTTGTAAGGGCCGGGCAGAGCGTTGAAGAGTTCGATCTCCTCCAGACCGGTGATGGGGCGGAAGACCAGGTCACTTGTCACGTAAGACTCCATACGCTTACCCGACGTCGGGTCGTGTCATCAGTGGCGACCGCAGGTGCAGCTCCAGGCTGCTGCCGGTCAGGGGCACGGTGCTCCATGTCGCGGCCGCGGTCCTCGCCTCGGTGTCGACGACCAACCGAACGCGGTGCGGGGTGGTGATGACGTAGAGATCGGCGACGAATGTGCTGCCCTGCCAGGCACCGGCCGCGACGACGGGTCGGCCGAGCGGAGAGCTTTCCCGCCATTCGCCATGGCCGACCTCGACGTCGAGAAGGGACCCGAGGCGTACGAGCCATCCGCCGTCGGCGGGATCGATGATCACCGTCGTTCCGTCTGGCAGAGCCGAGCCCTCGGAGGATGCGTCGAGTGTCGCGCCGGCCGAGCGCCCCGGGTCGGCCGAACCCGGCACCGGGGACAGGGACAGTTGCCGCAGGCGATCGACGAGGATCTCGTCGTCCTGGGCGCTTCCTGGATGGTCCACGCCGGGCAGCAGGCACTCCCACATGGCGTCGAGCACCTCCTGGGCCTCACCTTGGGCAGTCACGGCGACGACGAGATCGTGTGACGGGACCACCACGCACTGCTGTCCGAAGGAGCCATGGCCGTGGTACCCGTGGCGCGACATCCAGAACTGGTATCCGTAGCCGCAGGAGAAATCGGCGTCGTCCGCTCCGTCCTTGAACGGCAAGCAGTCGACGTGCCGTCCGGTCGCGAGCTCCACCCATTCGCCCGGGACGAGCCGCCGGTCGCCCCACATGCCTTGGCGCAGGAGCAGCTCACCGAAGGCGGCGATGGCCTCGGTCATGAGGTGCAGTCCGTGGAATCCGAAGACGGCACCGCTCTTCACCCGGTCCCATTCGGCGTGGTCGACGCCCATCGGCTTGAAGAGTCGCTCGTCGAGGAACTCCGCGAGACCGCGACCCGTGACCCGTTCCACCATCCGGGCCAGGATGAAGGTGGTCGAGTTGTCGTAGGTGTGCCGCGTTCCCTCGGCAACGGCGAACGGCAACCCCAGGAAGCCCTTCACCAAGTCGTCGGGTTCCAGCTCCCAGGCTTCGGCGAGGCTGTCCGTGAGGTGCCCGGCCGTCATGGACAGCAGATGGTGAACGGTGATGCGGCTCCCCTGCTCCGAGATGCCGGCCGGGACGTGGTCGGGCAGCACGTGTACCACCCGATCGTCCAGTGAGAGCAGCCCGTCGGCGATCGCCAACCCCACGGCGACCGAGGTGAACGACTTGGTCAGCGAGTAGAGAAGATGCGGGCGTTCGGCCGAGTACGGCGCCCACCAGCCTTCGGCGACGACGTGACCGTGGCGTACGACCATGAGGGAGTGACACTCGATGGATCGTGCTTCGAGCCGATCCAGCAGCGCGGTGATCGAACGGGACGACATCCCCGAGGCAGCCGGTGTCGAGCGCGGCAGCAGGGCACGCTGAGAAGCCATCCGGGCACCGTAGTCGGACATCATTTCGACCCCAAGCGATTAAATGACCGCCGCAAGCCGAGTTGGGCCCGCGATCCCTCCGGAGCCACGCCTGGCGCAGGCTGTCGTTCAGGGAGTGGACCGCAGCGGTGGTGCCTGCCATGTCATCCCGGGTGGCTGGAGTAGGGGTGAGGGCTCGGGGCCGGGGTCGTCGGTGTGGACGACTCCGGCGGCCGTGTGGTCGAAGTCGGCGGGCCAGCGCGTGTGTTCGCTGGCCAGGGCGCCCGTCAGACGGGCTTCGACGAGGTCGGCGGTGCTCAGGTCGGTGCCGCGCAGGTCGGCCATGCGGAGGTCGGCGCGGTGGAAGACCGCGCCGTGGGCGTCGGCCTTGCGCAGGTTCGCCTCGCGCAGGTCGGTCTCGGTGAAGTCGGCGTCACGCAGGTCGGTTTCGACGAGCTTCGCGGCCCGTAGGTCGGCCAGGATGCAGCGGGCCCGGCGGAGAACCGCAGTCGTGAGGTCGGCGTGCCGCAGGTTGACCGAGACCAGGGACGCCTGGGTCAGGTTGGCGTGGTACAGGCCCGCCGCTTCCATGCAGGCGCGGTCGAAGTTGACCTCGGGGAACCACAGTCCGTCGCAGTCGGCCCGGCGCAGGTCGGTGATGCTGAGATTGACCCAGGACTGCTCCCGGTGCCGGCACAGCACGCCGAGCGCGGTCAGCGCCACCTGGGCGTCGGCGGCCCGGGTCTCCAGGGGTGCGATGTCGTTGATCGGCACGTCCGCCGCCGGTGATTCCGGCCCGGCGGGCGGCCAGGGCAGATGTGTCCGCAGGTACGCGGCCTGGATGGAGATGATGGCCTCCCGGTCGCGGGCGGACTGCTCCGCGATCCGCCACAGCGCGTGCAACCCGCCGATGCGCACGTCCAGCTTGTCGCTGCCGAGCTGGTCGACGGCCCGGCTGAACCGGTCGGTGACATAGCCCTCCTGGGTGGCGCGCAACCCGTCCTGGCTCACCCGCAGTTGCCGCCAGGTGGCGTACGCGCCGAAGAGCACGACCAGGCCGCCGACCACCTGCAGCAGCGTCGTGCGGACATCGTTCACCGCCTTCAGCCGATCCTGCGCGGCGACGCTCGCCCCGGCGAGATCGTGGTCGACCACCACCCCCGGCAGTACGACGAACACCGTGCCCAGAATGACCAGCCCTGCCCCGGCCAGCAGGCCGGCGGCTGCACGACGTCCCACCGACCGGTCCGGTTCCCCCGTCTCCATGGGCACGAGAGCCTAGGCGCCGCCCAGAAGACGATCAAGAGAGCTGTGACCTACCGGTTGTTCTGGCGGGAGTGGACACGCCATGCGTAGCCCCTTTCCGCATGGGACTACACCACGTGAGCAAGTCGCCCCTTGAGGGGTCGGCAGTCGTGCAGGGCCGCCGTGTACACCTCCGCCGTCGCCGCCGCCGCGGAGTTCCAGCCGAAGGAGCGGGCGTGGACGACTGCCGCCTCGGCCATCCGGGCAGCACGGGTCGGGGCGTCCGCGAAGTCGGACAACGCCCTTGCGTAGTCCGATGGTTGATGGCCCGGGATCAGTACGCCGCTCACGCCGTCGCGTACCGCCACCGGCAGGCCGCCGACCCTGGCTGCGATCACCGGGGTGCCGCAGGCCTGCGCCTCGACGGCGACCAGGCCGAAGGACTCGCTGTAGGAGGGCATCACCAGGACGGAGGCCGCCCGGTACCAGTCGGTCAGGTCGTCCTGGGTGACCGGCGGGTGGAACAGCACGACGTCCGAGATGCCCAGGCAGGCCGCCAACTTCTGGAGTCCTTCCGGATCGGTCAGAGCGCTGCCGCTCGGTCCGCCCACGACCGGCACCACGATCCGCTCACGTAGCCCCGGCCGTTCCTCCAACAGCCGGGCCACGGCCCGCAGCAGCACATCGGGGGCCTTCAACGGCTGTATGCGGCCCACGAACAGCGGTATGAGGGCGTCCCTCGGTAGTCCGAGGCGGGCGCGTGCCGCCATCCGGCCTGCCTCGACGCCCGAATCGGCGGTGGAGGCTTCCGGGCGGAAGCGGTCCAGGTTGACGCCGGGGTGGACTACCGCGACCCGGCGGGGATCGGCGTCGTAGTGGTGGAGCAGTTCGGCCGCTTCCTTGCCGGTGTTCGCGATCAACCTGTCCGCAGACTCGACGACTTGGGTCTCGCCGGACACCCGTGACGCGGGTTCGGGGGTGTCGCCGTCGGCCAGGGACGCGTTCTTGACCTTGGCCATGGTGTGCATGGTGTGGACGAGGGGGACTCCCCAGCGGTGGGCGGCGAGGCGGCCGACGTGACCCGAGAGCCAGTAGTGGGAGTGGACCAGGTCGTAGTGGTCGGGGCGGTGGTCGGCCCACGTGCGCATCACGCCATGCGTGAAGGCGCACAGTTGCGCTGGCAGGTTCTCCTTGGCCAGGCCCTCGTACGGTCCGGCGGCGACGTGCCGCACCAGGACCCCCGGCGCCAGTTCGACGCTGGGCGGGAGCGCGGCGGAGGTCGCGCGGGTGAAGATCTCCACCTCGATGTCGATGGCGGCGAGGCGCTTGGCGAGTTCGACGATGTAGACGTTCATGCCGCCGGCGTCTCCGGTGCCAGGCTGGTGCAGCGGTGAGGTGTGCACGCTGAGCATCGCGACGCGGCGGGGGATCATGTGTCGCTCACCTCGCCGGAACCGCGGGCTCGGCGTCGGTTCGCTGGTCCAGGCGTCCTCGCAGGTCCAGGCGCTCCTCCCCCGCGTACACGTTCATGGAGCCGCCGCGCAGGAAGCCGACGAGAGTGAGGCCGGTCTCCGCCGCCAGGTCGACGGCGAGGGACGACGGCGCCGAGACCGCCGCCAGCAGGGGGATGCCCGCCATCACCGCCTTCTGCGCCAGCTCGAACGACGCCCGTCCGGAGACGAGCAGCATGCTGCGGGACAGCGGTAGCCGGCCGGACCGGAGCGCACGTCCGATCAGCTTGTCGACGGCGTTGTGGCGGCCGACGTCCTCGCGCAGGTCCAGGAGTTCGCCGTCCGGGGAGAACAGTCCGGCTGCGTGCAGCCCCCCGGTTCGGTCGAACACCCGTTGCGCCGACCGCAGTCGGTCGGGCAGGGCAGCCAGCAGCTCGGGCGTGACACGGAGTTGGGGCGTGTCGGCGATCGGGACGCGTGCCGCGGTGCGTACGGCGTCCAGGCTGGCCTTGCCGCACAGGCCGCACGAGGACGTCGTGTACACATTGCGTTCGAGCGTGATGTCGGGCAGCGGCACACCGGGGGCGAGTCTCACGTCGACAACGTTGTACGTGTTCGCGCCGTCCGACGTGGCGCCCGCGCAGTACACGATGTTCGCCACCTCCTCGGCCCGTGCCAGTACGCCCTCGCTCACCAGGAACCCGGCGGCCAGCGCGAAGTCGTCGCCGGGGGTGCGCATGGTGATGGCGAGGGGCTTGCCGTTCAGGCGGATCTCCAACGGCTCCTCCGCGACCAGGGTGTCCGGGCGCGTGCTCGTCGCGCCGTCACGGATCCGAAGTACGCGCCGTCGCTCGGTGACCCGTCCCATGTCCTCGCTCCCGGTCCTGTTCCTGAACGGTCCTGTTCCGATGCCGCTCCGCTCGGCGCGCCCGCGCCTCAGCACTCGATGACGTTGACCGCCAGCCCGCCCCGCGCGGTCTCCTTGTACTTGACCTTCATGTCGGCGCCGGTCTCCTTCATCGTCTTGATGACCTTGTCGAGGGAGACGTGGTGCCGGCCGTCGCCGCGCAGTGCCATGCGGGCGGCGGTGATCGCCTTCACGGCGGCCATGCCGTTGCGTTCGATGCAGGGGATCTGGACGAGGCCGCCGACGGGGTCGCAGGTGAGGCCGAGGTTGTGTTCCATGCCGATCTCGGCGGCGTTCTCGACCTGCTCGGGGCTGCCGCCCAGGACCTCGGCGAGTGCGCCGGCCGCCATGGAGCAGGCGGAGCCGACCTCGCCCTGGCAGCCGACCTCGGCGCCGGAGATGGAGGCGTTCTCCTTGAAGAGCATGCCGATCGCGCCCGCGGCCAGCATGAAGCGGACCACGCCGTCCTCGTCGGCGCCCGGCACGAAGTCGAGGTAGTAGCGCAGGACGGCGGGGATGATGCCGGCCGCGCCGTTCGTCGGGGCGGTGACCACCCGGCCACCGGCGGCGTTCTCCTCGTTCACGGCCATCGCGTAGAGGGTCACCCACTCCATCGCGCGGCCTCTCGCGTCGCCCTCGCCGCGCAGTGCCCGGGCCGCCGCGGCCGCGCGCCGACGGACCTTCAGGCCGCCCGGGAGAATGCCCTCGCGGCCCAGACCCCTTGCGACACAGGCGTCCATCACTCGCCAGATCTCCAGCAGGCCCCCGCGGATCTCCTTCTCGGTGCGCCAGGCCCGCTCGTTCTCCAGCATCAGCACGGAGATCGACAGGCCGGTCTCCCGGGCGAGCCGCAGCAGTTCGTCGCCGGTGCGGAACGGGTGGGGCAGCACCGTCTCGTCGAGCTTGATGCGGTCGGCCCCGACGGCGTCCTCGTCCACGACGAAGCCACCGCCCACCGAGTAGTACGTCCTCTCCGACACGGGCACGCCGTCGGCGTCGTACGCGAAGAGCATCATGCCGTTGGCGTGGTACGGCAGTGAACGCCTGCGGTGCAGGACCAGTTGGGTCGCGACGTCGAAGTCGATCTCGTGGGCCGGGCCGATCTCGGCGCCGAGGAGGCGGATGCGTCCGGTCGTGCGGATCCGCTCGACGTCGAGGTCGGCCTCGGCGACGTCCACGGTGTGCGGCTCGTTGCCCTCCAGCCCGAGCAGCACGGCCTTGGGGGTGCCGTGGCCGTGGCCGGTGGCGCCGAGCGAGCCGAACAACTCGGCCCGTACGGCGGTGGTCTGGGCGAGCACGCCGTCCTGCTTCAGCCGGGTCACGAACATCCCGGCGGCACGCATCGGGCCGACGGTGTGCGAACTGGAGGGGCCGATGCCGATCGAGAACAGGTCGAAGACGCTGATTGCCACGCCGTACTCCGTGGGAGGGGCGGGGCGTGCCGGTCGGTGACGGGCACGCCCCTGTGGGAAGTGGTCCGTCAGAGGCCGGGGTAGAGCGGGTGCTTGTCGGCGAGTGCCTTGACCCGGGCCTTGAGCGCGTCGGCGTCGTAGACCGGCTTGAGGGTCTCGGCGATCACGTCGGCGACCTCGGTGAAGTCCTGCGCGGTGAAGCCGCGGGTGGCCAGGGCCGGGGTGCCGATGCGCAGGCCGGAGGTGACCATCGGCGGGCGCGGGTCGTCGGGCACGGCGTTGCGGTTGACGGTGATACCGACCTCGTGGAGGCGGTCCTCGGCCTGCTGCCCGTCGAGGTCGGAGGCGCGCAGGTCGACCAGGATCAGGTGCACGTCGGTGCCGCCCGACAGCACGTTCACACCGGCCTCGCGGGCGTCCGGCGCGGTCAGCCGCTCCGCCAGGATGCGGGCACCCTCGATGGTGCGCTGCTGGCGCTCCTTGAACTCCTCGGACGCGGCGACCTTGAAGGACACCGCCTTCGCGGCGATCACGTGCTCCAGCGGGCCGCCCTGGAAGCCGGGGAAGACCGCGGAGTTCAGCTTCTTGGCGAACTCCTTGCTGCGGGCCAGGATGATCCCGCCGCGCGGGCCGCCGAGGGTCTTGTGGGTGGTGGAGGTGACCACGTCGGCGTGCGGGACCGGGTTCGGGTGCAGCCCCGCGGCGACCAGGCCGGCGAAGTGCGCCATGTCGACCCACAGGTAGGCGCCGACCTCGTCCGCGATCCGGCGGAACGCGGCGAAGTCCAGCTGCCGCGGATACGCCGACCACCCGGCGATGATCACCTTCGGGCGGTGCTCCTTCGCCAGGCGCTCGACCTCGGCCATGTCGACCAGGCCGCTGTCGGTCTCCACGTGGTAGGCGACCACGTTGAACTGCTTGCCGGAGAAGTTCAGCCGCATGCCGTGGGTGAGATGGCCGCCGTGCGCGAGGTCCAGGCCCAGGATCGTGTCGCCGGGCTGGGCGATCGCGAACAGCGCCGCCTGGTTCGCGGAGGCACCCGAGTGCGGCTGCACATTGGCGTACTCGGCGCCGAACAGCTCCTTGACCCGGTCGATCGCGATCTGCTCGGCGACATCGACATGCTCACAGCCGCCGTAGTAACGCCGGCCCGGGTAGCCCTCGGCGTACTTGTTCGTGGCGACCGAGCCCTGCGCCTCCATGACCGCGACCGGAGCGAAGTTCTCCGACGCGATCATCTCCAGCGTCGACTGCTGACGCTCCAGCTCGGCATCCAGAGCCGCCGCGATCGCCGGATCCAGCTCATGCAGGGGTTGGTTGAGAAGGGTCATCGGCGCTCTCCTTGGGTGTGAGCACGGTGGGCGGCGCAGGCGTCGGCGGGCGGCACGCCTACGCGACGGCCGCGGCCGCGGGGACGAGGGTGCGGCGGAGGCGGTTGAAGAACTTCGGCTGGTTGAGCGAGAGCACGGCGACGGGAGCGCCCTCGCGCCGGTAGACCGCGGTGAACGTACGGCTGTCGACGTCGCCTTCGACGACCTCGGGCTCGGCACCCGGCGCGACGTACCCGGCGACCTGGATGCGCACCCGGTACTGGTCGGACCAGAAGTAGGGCGCGGTCAACGGGGCGGGCGCCGGCACTCCGGTCAGGAGGGTGCGGGCGGCGGTCCGCGCCTGTTCGGTGGCGTTGCTCCAGTGCTCGATGCGGGCGTGCCGTCCGGTGAACGGGTTGGGGCAGCGCGCCACGTCACCGACGGCGACCACGCCCGGGACGTCGGTCGAGCAGCCGCTGTCGCACACCACGCCGTCGTCGACCCGGACACCGGAGCCGGCGAGCCAGTCGGTGTTGGGCCGCACGCCGACCCCGACCACGACGACGTCGGCGGGCAGCAGGCGTCCGTCCGCCAGGCGCACGCCCGTGACCCGGCCCGTGCCGACGAGTCCCGCCACGCCGGTCCCGGACAGCAGACGGACTCCGTGGTCGCCGTGGAGGGAGGAGCACACCAGCCCCATCTCCCGGCCCAGTTGGCGTTCCAGCGGAATGTCGAGCGCCTCGACGACCGTCACGTCGAGCCCGAGGAGGCGGGCGGTGGACGCCACTTCGGCGCCGATGAACCCGGCGCCGATGACGACGACCCTGGGCGAGCCGTCGAGAAGTTCGGCGCGCAGTGCCTCGGCGTCGTCCAGGGTTCGCAGGGTGTGGACTCCGGTCAGCCCGTCCGTGCCGGGGAGCGTGCGGGGACTGGCGCCGGTCGCGACGACGACGCCGTCGGAGCGCAGTTGCCGTCCGCCGGCCAGGACGACGGACCGGGTCGCGGGGTCGAGTCGTACCGCGCGCTCCCCGAGCAGCCACTGCACATCGAGGTCCGCGTACTCGTCGGCGTCGCCGAGTGCGAGCGCGCCCGCGTCGACGGCGCCCTTGAGGAAGTCCTTGGACAGCGGCGGGCGGTCGTAGGGGGTGTGGCGCTCCTCCCCCACGACGACGATGCCGCCGTCGTAGCCCTCTGTGCGCAGCGCGCGGACCGTGCTCAGGCCGGCCAGCGACGCTCCGACGACGGTGATCATGTTGAACCTCCGGATCGAACACTGTCTCAGATGGCACAACTGGACTCGTTATGCGCAACATGGTTTCGGCAGCGCCGAGGCGCTGTCAAGGGATGTGCCGCATCAGTGCGCAATAGCGCACAGGGTTGCGCGATCCGCAACTACATTTGGAGCCTTTCCTGCACCCAGGTGTGGAACTCGCCGATGTGGTGCTCGCTGGGCACGAGCACGCCGCCCTTGGCGTAGGCCCGGGAACTCATCCCCGGCTGGGTGCGTTCGCAGGCGTCGAAGTCCTGCTGGTTCACCCGGTGGAACAGTTCCACCGACCGCTCCACGTCCTTGCCGCTCTCCACCACGTGCGGGAGATAGAGCCAGTCGCACTCGACAACCGTGCGGTCGTGGGCCATCGGGTACATCCGGTGGAAGATGACGTGGTCCGGGACGAGGTTGATGAACACCTGCGGCTTGACGGTGATCGCGTAGTAGCGGCGGTCCTGGCCGTCGGCGACGCCGGGAATGCGGTCCAGGCCCTCGGAGCCGTCCACGGTGAAGCCCTGGACGTCCTCGCCGAACTCGGCGCCGTGGCCCACGTAGTACTGAGCGGCGTAGCCGTCCGCGAACTCCGGCAGCACCTCGGTGAGTTCGGGGTGGATCGTGGCGCAGTGGTAGCACTCCATGAAGTTCTCGATGATGAGCTTCCAGTTGGCCTTCACGTCATAGGTAATACGACGGCCCACCTGGAGATTGTCGATGTCGTAGCGGTCGATCGACTCGACGTCGCCGAGCCGCTCGACGACCTCGCCCATGATGTCGTCCTCGAAGGACGGCAGGGTGTCGGCCAGGCACACCCACACATAACCGAGCCACTCCCGGACGTGCACCTTGACCAGTCCGTACGCGGTCCGGTCGATGTCCGGCATCGACGTCAGGTTGGGCGCGGCGACCAGCTTGCCGTCGAGGCCGTAGGTCCAGGCGTGGTACGGGCATTGGAAGGCCCTTTTGACCTCGCCGGACTCCTCCGTGCACAGCTTGGCGCCGCGGTGCCGGCAGATGTTCAGGAAGGCCTTGACCGAACCGTCCCTGGCACGGCTGACCAGCACGCTCTCCCTGCCGACCTGGTAGGTCCGGAAGCTGCCCGGCCTTTCCAGCTCCCCGGCGCGGGCCACGCAGAACCACATCGTCTCGAAGATCCGCTCCTGTTCCAGGGCGAAGACCTCGGGGTCGGTGTAGTGCTCGCCCGGCAGCGTGGCGATCAGGCTTTGGGGCAGGCTGGTCGTGGTCAACGGAATCACCTCGGAGGGGTCGGCAGGGCCGGACGGGTCAGACGCGCGCACGTCGGGGGTCGAACAGGGCGATGGGGTGCTCGGTGGTGCCCTCGGTGGCCAGGTCGGCGAGGATCTCGCCGACCACGGGCACGAACTTGAAGCCGTGGCCGGAGAACCCGCAGGCCACGGCCACCTGCGGATGTTCGGGATGCTGGGCCAGGACGAAGTGCTCGTCCGGGGTGTTGGCGTACATGCACGCCGCGGCCTTGAGGAAGCGTCCGGGCAGGGTGGGGATGCGGGGACGCAGATGGTCGGCCATGGCGGCGATCTCGTCCCGGTGGATCCGCCGGTCGAGGGTGTCGGGGTCGCTGGGGACGCCCTTGCGGAAGAAGGCGACCTTGGCGCCGCCCTCGGGGCCGTCGAGGGAGGGGAAGCCGTAGATCTGGGTGCCGTCGGGGTCCTCCCAGATGTAGACGGGGTGCCGGTCCGGCCTGAACGGACGGGTGCCGCCGACGGGTTGGAACCAGTACATGACCTGGCGTTCCACGGACACGCTCACCCCGAGGCCGGACAGGAGCGTCGGCGCCCACGCCCCGGGGGCGATGACGAGGCGGTCGGCGGTGTAGGCGCCGCGGTCGGTGACCACCCTGGCCTTGCCGCCCGGCCCGTCGGCCTCCCAGCCGAGGACCGTCTCCGCGAAGTGCAGTTCGGCGCCATGGGCCCTCGCCAGGTCCAGATGGGCGGTGACGGTCGCCTCCGGCAGGGCGATGCCGGCCCTGCGCTCGTAGAAGGCGACGTCCTCGGGCGCCGGGTTGAAGGTGGGGAAGCGGCGCCTGATGTCGGCGGCGCCCAGGACCTCGTGGTCCAGGCCCCATTCATGGGCGCTGCGCAGGGTGCCGGCGAACGCGGCGCTGTGCTCACGGCCGATCATCAGGCCGCCGGTCTCGGTGAAGACCTCACGCCCCGAGTCGGCGGCGAGTTTCTCCCAGAGTTCGTGGGCGCGCAGCAGCAGGGGCACGTACGCCGGGTCCTCGAAGTAGGCCTGGCGGTAGATGCGGGAGCCGCCGTGGCTGGAGCCGAGGTTGTGGGCCGGGCCGAAGCGTTCCAGGCCGAGCACTCGCCGGCCACGGGCGGCGAGGTGGTAGGCGGCCGCGCTGCCCATTCCGCCCAGGCCGACGACGATGACGTCGTGGGAGGTGCGCGAAGAGGCCATGGGTCCATCTCCCGGGAGTCGCGCCGATGAGGGTGTGTTGCACAGTCCGCAACTGTCTTCGCTATGAGCAACGACGGACCAAACTGTCTCCTCACGGACACTCACTGTCAAGAGCCCGGCCGATCCGACTTGGACCGCCGCCGAGGTCGGCCGATCGAGACCCCGGTTCGCGCGGCACACCCCCTTGACCGCCCAAGCGCCCCGGTGGAGCATGTTGCGCATCATTCACAGCGTTGCGTCATATGCACCACACGACGGAGGATGGAATGTCTCCTCGACCGCTGCCGGGCCGCGAGTTCGTCCTCACGCTCTCGTGTCCCGACCAGGCCGGCCTCGTCCACGCCGTGGCCACCTATCTCGTGCACCACTCCGGCAACATCCTGGAGAGCCGCCAGTTCGACGACCGGCTCCAGGACCGCTTCTTCATGCGGGTGCACTTCGACGTCTCGGACCCCGGCATCTCGCTGGAGGACCTGCGCACCGGATTCGGCGCGGTCGCCCAGGCATACGGGATCGACTGGCGGCTGCACGACGCCTCGACGCCGACCCGGACCCTGATCATGGTCTCCAGGTTCGGGCACTGCCTGAACGACCTGCTGTTCCGCAGGTCCACGGGCGCGCTCAACATCGAGATCCCGGCGATCGTCTCCAACCACCAGGACTTCGAACCGCTCGCGCGGAGTTACGGCATCCCGTTCCACCACGTGCCGGTCACCAAGGACACCAAGGCGGAGGCCGAGGCGCGGCTGCTGGAGCTGGTGCGCGAACTGGACGTCGACCTGGTGGTGCTGGCCCGCTACATGCAGATCCTCTCCGACGACCTGTGCAAGCAGCTCGACGGCCGGGCCATCAACATCCACCACTCCTTCCTTCCGAGCTTCAAGGGCGCCCGCCCCTACGTCCAGGCGCATCAGCGTGGCGTCAAGCTCGTCGGGGCGACGGCGCACTACGTCACGTCCGACCTGGACGAGGGGCCGATCATCGAGCAGGACGTCGTCCGCGTGGACCACTCGCGCGACCCCGACGACCTGGTCACCATGGGCCGCGACGTCGAGGCGCAGGTGCTCGCACGCGCCGTCGGATGGCACTGCGAGAGCCGGGTGCTGGTCAACGGAAGCTGCACGGTCGTCTTCCGCTGAGGCGATGTGCCGTGCGAGCATGCGGGCAGCCCGGTCCACGCACCGCCGGCGGCCGCACCCTCGGGTTCCGAAGTCGCCCCGGGACCCATGGACACGGCGCGTATAGTTGCGTCATGAGCAACAACGCGGCAGAGGGCGCAACAGCGGGCTCCGCGGTGAGCGGCGTGCAGTCCGTCGACCGTGCCGTCAGCGTCCTGGAGATCCTCGCCCAGCGAGGCGAGGCGGGTGTCAGTGAGGTGGCCGCCGAGATCGACGTCCACAAGTCGACCGCGTTCCGGCTGCTCGGGGCGCTGGAGGCCCGTGGACTGGTCGAGCAGTCGGCCGAGCGGGGCAAGTACCGGCTGGGCTTCGGGATCGTACGTCTGGCAGGTGCGGTGACCGGCCGCCTCGACGTCACCCAGCAGGGCCGGCAGGTGTGCGAGCGGCTCAGCGAGGAGATCGGCGAGACCGTCAACATCGCCGTCCTCCAGGAGCACTACGCGGTCAACCTGTATCAGGTACGCGGCCCGGGCGCGGTCGGCACCCACAACTGGGTCGGCCAGCTCACGCCGGTGCACGCCACGTCCAGCGGCAAGATCCTGCTGGCCCACCTGACGGCGGAGGAACGCGCCGAGGTGCTCGCGGCGTCGGGCCTTCAGAAGCTGACCCCGCACACCCTGACCGCGAGGACGAAGCTGGAGAAGAACCTCGCGGAGGCGCGGGAGCGCGGGTACGCGGTGACCCTGGAGGAGTTGGAGATCGGGCTGCACGCCGTGGCGGCGCCTATCCGGGCCCGCGACGGCGAGGTCATCGCCGCCCTGAGCGCATCGGGCCCCGCGTACCGCTTCACCGAGGAGCGCATCCACAGGTTCGCGCCCGCACTGGTCAAGGGCGCGGAGGAGATCAGCCACCGGATGGGCCATCTTGGCTGAGCCCCGCGCCGGCAGTGCCGCGCCCCGCGTGTAGGAGCACACGCGGGGCGCGGTCGCTCAGACGTATTCCGTTGCCGCGTCCAGCAGCCAGTCCGCCAGATAGCCGGCGAACGACGAGCGGACCAGCACCCAGAACCCGGCCCTGGGTTCGTCCCGGGCGACCAGGACGGCCTGGGTGCGGCCCAGCGTCGTCTGGGCGCAGCGCCCGGAGCCGAAGGACCGCGGGTGCAGGTCCAGGGGGCAGCCGTGGGCCAGCAGGTCACGGGCGCGGGGGCCGGTCACCAGCAGGGTGGTGCGCTGTGCGGAGACGTCGGTGACCGAGACCGGCTCGTCCCCGGCCGCCTCCCGGATCCGGCTCTCCAGCTCGCCTTCACCACCCGGTCGTCCGATCAGGAGCCATTCGTCCGGGCCGAGCCACAGCACGGTCAACTCCCCTGTGCGGACGACGGTGTTGGGCTGGAGCGGCAACTGGAGGTCCAGTGCGAGGCCGACGGCCTCGAAGGCCGCTCCCTTGGCGTCGAGACGGACGTTGACCTGGGTCAGGACGGGGAGTTCGGCCAGCCGGATCGCGCCCCCGGAGGTGCGGGTCGCGGCTGCCAGGCGGTCTTTGACCTGCGACAGAGGGCTGCGGAGCGGGACGGTCAGGGCGTTGTCAGCCATCGCGGCGGGCTCCCTCGGGGTCGTAGAGGACGGGACTTGCGACGGTCACCGGGACCAGCCGGTCGCCGACAGGGGCGAAGAGCCGCTCGCCGATGCGGTCACGTCCGCCCTTGACCAGGGCGAGCGCGAAGGTCCGGCCGAGCGCCGCGCTGCGGTAGCTGGACGTGACATGGCCGAGCATGGGGACCGGCGGTGTCAGCAGCACACCGTCGGCGATCAGATGGGTGCCCTCCGGCAGGAAGGTGCCCGGGTCCTCCGGGAGGAGGCCGACCAGGTGCTTGCGGTCGGGGCGGGCGGTGTCGGCCCGGGCGTAGGACCGCTTGCCGATGAAGTCGGGCTTCTTCTTCGACACCACCCAGCTCATGCCGAGGTCCTGGGGGGTGACGGTGCCGTCGGTGTCCTGGCCGATGATCGGGTAGCCCTTCTCGGCCCGCAGGACGTGCATGGTCTCGGTGCCGTACGGGGTGATGCCGTACGGGGCGCCGGCCTCGTGCACGGCCTCCCACAGGGCGAGGGCCTGCCACGGCGACACATTGATCTCGTAGGCGAGTTCGCCGGAGAAGCTGATCCGGCAGACCCGGGCCGCGATCCCGGCGACGGTCGTCTCGCGCCAGGCCATGAACGGGAAGTCGTCGTTGGCGACGGCCAGTTCGGGTGCCAGCGAGCCGAGCACCTCCCGGGACTTCGGGCCGACCAGGGCGACCGTGGCCCACTGCTCGGTGACGGACGTGCAGTGGACCTTCAGCTCGGGCCACTCGGTCTGGTGCCACTCCTCCATCCAGTCCAGTACGGCGGCCGCGTTGCCCGTCGTCGTGGTGACCAGGAAGCGGTCCTGGGCGACGCGGATGACGGTGCCGTCGTCGAAGACCATGCCGTCGGGGCGGCACATGACGCCGTAGCGGATCATGCCGACCTTCAGGGAGCTCATCATGTTCGTGTAGAGCCGGTCGAGGAGGACGGCCGCGTCCGGGCCCTGCACGTCGATCTTGCCGAGCGTGGAGGCGTCCATGAAGCCCACGCCCTCTCGGGTCGCCCGGCACTCGCGCAGTACGGCGGCCTCCATGTCCTCGCCGGCCAGCGGGTAGTACCAGGGGCGCTTCCACTGGCCGACGTTCTCGAACAGGGCGCCGTGCGCGACATGCCACTCGTGCAGGGCGGTCGTACGGACCGGATCGCTGAGTGCGCCGCGGTCGCGGCCCGCGAGGGCGGCGAAGGAGACCGGGATGTACGGCGGGCGGAACGTGGTCGTGCCGAGTTCCGAGACGTCCACGCCGAGCAGTTCGGCGACGATGCCGCCGGCCAGCACGCCTGAGGTCCTGCCCTGGTCGTTGGCGGTGCCGGCCGTGGTGTAGCGCTTGGTGTGCTCGACCGAGCGCAGGCCGGCGCCGCTGGCGCGGGCCAGGTCGTCGACGGTGACGTCGCGTTGGAGGTCGACGAAGCGCGGAGCGCCCGCCGCGCCCGGCAGGGCGTACACGTGCATGGGCGGGGTCCGCCGGGGCTGTGCGGCCGGTTCCGGCAGGCGAGGTGTCGCGGATGTGTAGCCCTCGGCCTCGACGGCTCGGGCACCGGCCGCGGCGCCCTGTGCCAGGACCGCGGCCAGGTCCGCCACGCCGCTCGCGGCGCCCGCGACCTCGACCGCCTGCCGTGTGCTGTCGGGGACGAAGGAGCCCAGCGCCTCGTCGTGGCGGAGCCTGCCGCCGGACTGGCTGAACAGATGCACCACCGGATTCCAGCCGCCGGAGACCAGCAGCAGGTCGGCGGCGAACTCCCGCTGTCCCGCGGACTCCCCGTACGGGGCGACGGTCACCGCACTGAGGCGGGCCTCGCCCGTGGTACCGGTGACGGCGTGGCCGGCCAGCACCTCGATGCCGGCGGCCCTCGCGCGCTCGGCCCACTCCCCCGGTTCGGGGCGGGTGTCGACGACGGCCGTGACGGAGAGGCCCGCCGCGGCGAGGTCCAGGGCCGCCGCGTAGGCGCTGTCGTTGGTGGTGAGGACGACAGCGTGCCGGCCTGGCAGGACGCCGTACCGGTTGACGTACGTACGGGCCGAGGCGGCCAGCATCACTCCGGGCCGGTCGTTGTCCGCGAAGGCGAGGGAGCGTTCGTGGGCGCCGGTGGCCAGGACGACCCGGCGGGCCCGGATACGCCACACGCGTTCGCGGGCGACGTCCTCGGGGGCGTCGGCGCCCAGGTGGTTGGTGCGGCGTTCGACGGCGAGGAGTTGGTTGTCGTCGTAGTGGCCGAAGACGGTGGTGCGGGACAGGACGCGGACCTCGGGGGCGGCGGCGAGCCGGCCGGTGACCTCGTCCACCCAGTCGAGGTGTTCGCCGGTGCCCAGCAGGCTGCCGCCGGGCTCCGGCTGGTCGTCGGCGAGGATGACGCGGGCGCCGCTGCGGGCTGCCGCGGCCGCGGCCGCGAGGCCGGCCGGGCCCGCGCCCACGATCAGCAGGTCGCAGTGGGCGTGCACGGCGTCGTAGCGGGCCGGGTCCGGTTCGGTGGCGAGGCGGCCCTGGCCGGTCAGGCTGCTCGCGACCAGGCCGTCGTACAGCTCGACGGTCGTCGCGGGGAGCATGGGCTCCGGGAAGGGTTCCTCGATCTGGACGACCGCGTTTGGCTCTTCGACGCCGGCGGAGAAGATGCCCCGGGGGCGGCCGAGCTTGATGCTGGTGCCTGCCTGGATGACGCCGCGGGCGAGGAGGGCGGAGGCGAGGGTGTCGCCTCGGAAGCCCTGGTATTCGGTGCCGTCGAAGGTGAAGGTGAGGGGGGTTTCGCGGTCGATCCGGCCGCGGGTGGGGTGGCGGAATGGTTCGCCCCCGCCGCCCCTACCCGTCCCGTCCTGAAGGGGCTCCGCCCCTTCCACCCCGCCAGGGGGCTCTGCCCCCTGGACCCCCGTCGGCCCCGAAAGGGCCTCGTCCTCAAACGCCGGACGGGCTGAGAAGACTGGCCTCGGCCCGGGTGTCGCCGGGCGTTCCTCTCCCGTCCTGTACACCGTCAGGATCTCGTTCGTCGACGTGTCCCGTACCGCGTTGAACCAGCGGCGGCAGCCCGACGCGTGGCTCCAGCGTTCGGCGAAGGGGCCCTTGGTGTTGTCGCGGAAGAAGAGGTACCGGGCCCACTCCTCGTCGGAGAGGGACGCGGGGTCCTGCGGGTACGGCACATGGGCCTGGCCGCCGTAGTGGAACTCGGCCTCGTCGCGGGGCCCGCACCACGGGCAGGGGATGAGCAGCATGGATCGGCTCCCAGAGCTTCCAGTGGTCCTAGTGGGCCACAGCGGCCGCGCCGTGCTCGTCGACGAGCGCGCCGGTGGTGAAACGGTCGAGCGAGAAGGGGGCGTTCAGGGCGTGCGGGGTGTCGTTGGCGATGGTGTGGGCGTAGACCCAGCCGACGCCGGGGGTGGCCTTGAAGCCGCCGGTCCCCCAGCCGCAGTTGAGGTAGAGGTTGTCGACGGGGGTGAGGCCGATGATCGGTGAGGCGTCGGGGCTGACGTCGACGATGCCGCCCCAGGTGCGCAGGACGTGGGCGCGCGCGAAGACGGGGAAGAGTTCCAGGGCCGCCGCCATCTGTTCCTCGATGATGTGGAAGGCGCCGCGCTGGGTGTACGAGTTGTACGCGTCGACGCCGGCGCCCATGACCAGCTCGCCCTTGTGGGCCTGGCTCACGTACACGTGGACCGCGTTGGACATCACGACCGTGGGGTGGACGGGCTCCAGGAGCTCCGAGACCAGGGCCTGCAACGGGTGGCTCTGGAGCGGGAGTTCGATGCCGGCCATCGCGGCGAGGACGGAGGTGTGGCCCGCCGAGCACAGCGCCACCTTGCCGGCCGCGATGGGGCCCAGGTTCGTCCGCACTCCGACGACCCGGCCGCCGACCACGTCCAGGCCCGTGACCTCGCAGTTCTGGATGATGTCGATACCGGCCGCGTCGGCCGAGCGGGCCAGGCCCCAGGCGACGTAGTCGTGCTTGGCGATGCCCGCGCGGGGCTGGTAGGTGGCGCCCAGGACCGGATAGCGCACGTCCGGGGAGATGTTGACGATCGGGCAGACTTCCTTGACGCCGTCCGCGTCCAGCCACTCCGCGTCCACGCCGTTGAGGCGGTTCGCCTCGACGCGGCGGACGCTGTCGCGGACGTCCTGGAGGCTGTGCGCCAGGTTCAGCACGCCGCGCTGGGAGAACAGGATCGGATAGTCGAGCTCCTCCGCCAGTCCCTCCCACAGCTTGAGGGCGTGCTCGTAGATGCCGGCGCTCTCGTCCCACAGGTAGTTGGAGCGGATGATCGTGGTGTTGCGGGCCATGTTGCCGCCCGCGAGCCAGCCCTTCTCCAGCACGGCGACATTGGTGATGCCGTGGTTCCTGGCGAGGTAGTGGGCGGTGGCCAGGCCGTGTCCTCCGCCGCCGACGACGATGACGTCGTACGACCGCCTGGGCTCGGGGTTGCGCCACAGGAAGTCGGGGTGGTCGGGGAGTTCGGCGCCGGGGGTGCGGGGGCTCATCGGAGGGCTCCGTCCGCTGGAAGGGACAGGTTCATACGGTGTTAGCGTTCCTCTCGGCAGCCTCGACGACGTTGGCGAGCAGCATCGCCCGGGTCATGGGTCCCACTCCGCCGGGCATCGGCGCGACCCATCCGGCGACCTGGTTGGCGCCCGGGTGGATGTCGCCGACCAGGCCGCCGTCGGTGCGGGTGATGCCGACGTCCAGGACTGCCGCGCCCGGGCGGAGCATGTCGGCGGTGATCAGTCCGGGCGAGCCGGCGGCAGCGACGACGATGTCCGCCTCGCGTACGTGCCAGGCGAGGCCCTTGGTGCCGGTGTGGCACAGGGTGACCGTGGCGTTCTCGGATCGGCGGGTCAGCAGCAGTCCGAGGGGTCGGCCGACGGTGATGCCCCGGCCGATCACGCACACCCGTGCTCCGGGGATCGGCACGTCGTGGCGGCGCAGGAGTTCGACGATGCCGCGCGGAGTGCACGGCAGCGGCGCCTCCTCGCCGAGGACGAGGCGGCCGAGGTTGACGGGGTGCAGGCCGTCGGCGTCCTTCGCCGGGTCCATGCGTTCCAGTACGGCGCCCGCGTCCAGGTGGGCGGGGAGCGGCAGTTGGACGATGTAGCCGGTGCAGTCCGGGTCGGCGTTGAGTTCGTCGATCGTGTCCTCGACCTGCTGCTGCGAGGCGTCGGCGGGCAGGTCCCGGCGGATGGAGGCGATGCCGACCTGTGCGCAGTCGCGGTGCTTGCCGCCGACGTAGGCGTGACTGCCGGGGTCGTCGCCGACGAGGACGGTGCCGAGTCCTGGCGGTCGTCCGCCGGTGGCGGTCAGCTTGGCCACGCGCTCGGCCAGTTCGCCACGGATGACGGCGGCGGTGGCTTTGCCGTCGAGAAGCTTTGCGGTCACCGGTACTCCTTTCAAGAGGGATCTGCTGCGACGCCCTCAGGCGCGCGGGGAACTGCGCGACCAGCCACGACGGACGCGCGCCCGTCCACGACCCGTCGCGGCACTCCCTTGCGGACTGTCACCCACGAAGCCGGGACATCGAGGGGTCGAACAGCGGCTCCTCGGCCACGACCGCCTCGACCCGTCGGTCGAAGTAGCCGATCTCAACGCCCGTTCCGGGAACGGCGAGTTCCGCCGGCAGCCACGCGTAGGCGATCCCCTTGCCGATCGTGTAGCCGTACGAGGCGCTCGTGACGTACCCGACGGCCCGCTCGCCGTCGTACACAGGCTCCTTGCCCAGGACGACCGACCGGGGGTCGTCGATGGTGAGGCAGGTCAGCCTGCGCCGCACGTCGGCCTTGCGGCGCTCCAGTGCCGCCTTGCCGATGAAGTCGTCCTTGTCGAGCTTCACGGCGAAGCCGACGCCGGCCTCGTAGGGGTCGTGCTCGTAGGTCATGTCGGTGCCGAAGGAACGGTAGCCCTTCTCCAGGCGGAGGCTGTTGAAGGCGCCGCGTCCGGCGATGACGCCGCCGAGGGGCTCCGCGGCCCGCCAGAGGGTGTCCCAGAGCTTCAGGCCCTGGTCTGCGGTGGTGTAGAGCTCCCAGCCGAGTTCGCCGACGTAGCTCAGGCGCATCGCCGTCACCGGGACGCTGCCGATGTAGGCCCGCTTGGCGCGGAAGTACTTCAGGCCGTCGTTGGTGAAGTCCTCGTCCGTCAGGGGCTGGAGGACCTTGCGGGCGAGCGGGCCCCACAGGCCGATGCAGCAGGTGCCCGGCGTGATGTCGCGGACCTGGACGGTGCCGTCGGCGGGGAGGTGCCGGGTGAACCAGTCGAGGTCGAGGTTGCCGTTGGCGCCGACCTGGAAGAGGTCTCGGCCGAGGCGGGCGACGGTGATGTCGCTGCGGATGCCGCCGTCGTGGTCCAGGAGGAGCGTGTAGGTGACCGAGCCGACCGACTTGGCGACCTTGCCGGTGCACAGGCGCTCCAGGAGGTCGGCGGAACCGGGGCCGCTCACCTCCAGGCGCTTGAGGGCCGTCATGTCGTAGAGGGCGACGGTCTCGCGGGTGGCCTGCGCCTCTGCGCCGACGATGGGCGACCAGAACTGCGCGGCCCAGTCGTTGGGGGTCGGGATGTTGCGGCCCTCGACCAGAGTTGCGTTGGCCTCGTACCACTGCGGGCGCTCCCAGCCGTTGGCCTCCAGGAAGAAGGCGCCGTGCTCCTGCTGGCGGGGGTGGAAGGGGCTGGTGCGGATCGGGCGCGGGGCGCCGGAGGGCTGGAGGGGGTGGAGGATGTCGTAGACCTCGACGAAGTTCTGGCAGTCGCGGGCCAGGACGTACTCCGGGGACAGCTGGTGCGGCTCGAAGCGGTTGACGTCGCACTCGTGCAGGTCGAAGGACGAGCAGTGGCCGTCGACCAGCCACTCGGCCAGCGCCCGGCCCACGCCCGCGGAGTGCGTGACCCAGACGGCCTCGGCGACCCAGAAGCCCTTGACGTCCGGGGACTCCCCGAGGAGGGGGAAGTTGTCGGTGGTGAAGGAGAACAGGCCGTTGATGCCCTCCTCGACCTTCGCCTCGCGGGTCGCGGGGAGGAGGGACTGGGTCTCGGCCCAGGCGGGCTCGAAGTCCTCCTCGGTGAACTTCAGGACGGACGGCATCTCGTCGGCCTCGTCCACACCGAGGATCTCGTCGGCGGTGATGGGCATCGGGCGGTGGCCGTAGTAGCCGATGCCGATGCCGTCGAAGCGGTCGCGGTAGTAGAGGTCGGCGTCCTGGTGGCGCAGGATCGGGCGGACCGCCTCCTGCGTCTGGCCGGCGAGGGCCGGGACGGGGCCGGTCCAGGCGAGCTGGTGGGCGAGCGGCGTGAGCGGGAGGTTCATGCCGGCCATGCGGGCGATCTTCGGGCCCCAGATGCCGGCGCAGCACACGACGATGTCGGCGGGGATCTCGCCCTGGTCGGTCAGGACGCCGGTCACCTCGCCGTCGGCCTTCAGCACGTCGAGGACCTCGTGGCGGGCGAGGAAGCGCACTCCGCGCTCGGTGGCCCGGCGGATCTGTGCCTCGACGGCGAGGACCGCCTTGGCGAGGCCGTCCGTCGGGACGAGGAGGCCGCCGAGGACCTTGTCGCGGTCGACCAGGGGGTGTTGCTCGACGCACTCGTCGGGGGTCAGCAGCCGGGACTCGATGCCCCAGGCCGTGATCCAGCCGTGGCGGCGGTGCAGTTCCGTGAGGCGCTCGGGGCTGGTGGCCACTTCGAGGCCGCCGACCTGGAGGAAGCAGGGCTTGCCGTCGACGTCGAGGGAGCAGAACTTCTCGACGGTGTAGCGGGCCAGTTCGGTCATGGTCTTGGAGGAGTTCGTCTGGAAGACCAGGCCCGGGGCGTGCGAGCTGGAGCCCCCGGTGGCGGGGATCGGACCCTGGTCGACCACGGTCACTTCGGTCCAGCCGCGCGCGGAGATCTCGTCCGCGAGCGCCGCACCGACGACTCCCGCTCCGATGATGACCACTCGGGGTCCCGCCATCGCCGCACCTCCGGTTGAGTTGCTTTCTGCGCAACATGACTCAGGTTGCGCAACTCAATGTGCCTGCCGTGCAGGTGGGTGTCAAGAGGTCCGCTGACGTCGGGGAACGGCACGGAAAACAGCAATGCCCGGTGGGTGGTGCGAGTCCGCTCGCACCACCCACCGGGCATTCGTGAAGGGCCTACTTGATCCAGGCCTCCACCTTGTCGCGGTTGGCCTCGACCCACTTCTTGGCCGCCGCCTCGGGGGCCATCTTGTCGACGGCTATGTACTTCGCCACGACGTTCTGGTCGTCGTTCGTCCACGTGAAGTTCTTCACCAGGTCATAGGCCGGGCTGCCGGACTTGGCGAACTTCGCGCTGACGATCTTGTCCAGTTCGTACACCGGGTAGTCGCAGTCGACCTTCTCCGCGTCGGCGTCGCAACCGTCCTTGTACTCGGGCAGCTTGACCTTGACGAGCGGTACCTCGGACATGAACCACTGCGGCTCGTAGAAGTAGCCGATCACCCATTCCTTGTTCTTCTCCGCCTTGCGGAAGGCCTGGATGAGGGCGGTCTCGCTGCCCGCGTACACCACCTTGAAGTCCAGCTTCAGGTTCTTCACCAGCGCCTCGTCGTTGGTGACGAACGACGGGTCGCCGTCGAGCAGCTGGCCCTTCCCGCCCGACTCGGAGGTCTTGAACTCGGCCGCGTACTTGTCGAGGTTGTTCCAGTCGGTGATGTCGGGGTGCGCCTTGGCCAGCCACGGCGGCACGTACCAGCCGATGAGCCCCTTGTTGCCGGTCGGGCCGGCGTCCAGGGCCGTCTTCTGGTCGGTGATGTACTTCTTCTTCAGGTCGTCGTGGCCCCAGTTCTCGATGACGGCGTCGACCTCGCCCGTCCCGAAGCCCTGCCAGGCGATCTCCTCCTTGAGGTCCTTCTGGTTGACCTTGCAGCCGAGGTCGTGTTCCGCGACGTACGCGACGACCGCCGCGTTGGCCTCGTAGCCGACCCACGGGTTGACCGCGAGGTTGAAGGTGCCGCACTTGCCGGAGTCGCCCGAGCCGCCGGACCCCGCGGAGTCGTCGCCGACCTTCGCCCCGCCGCAGGCGGTGAGGGTGAGGCCGAGGACGGCCAGTCCGGCCGCGCCGGCTCGCCAGTGTCTTGCCATGGTGTGGTGCTCCTTATGCGCTGGTGCGGCGAGCCGCTGCCTGAGTGATCCGGTCGAACATGACGCCGAGAAGGACGATGGCGAGCCCCGCGGCGAGCCCCTTCCCGTACAGCTGGCCCTGCGAGAAACCGGCCACGACGTCGTAGCCGAGGGCGCCCGCGCCCACCAGACCGCCGACCACGACCATCGAAAGGACGTAGATCAGGCCCTGGTTGGTCGCGAGCGTGAGGGCGCTGCGCGCCATCGGCAGCTGGACCTTGGTGATGATCTGCCAGGTGTTGCACCCGGCCGAGGTGGCCGCCTCCACGGTGGTGGCGGGCACGTTCCGGACCCCGTCCGCGATGATCTTCATGGCGACGGGGGCCGCGTAGACGACGGCGGCGACGATCGCCGTGAAGCGGGTCGCGCCGAACAGCGCGAGGAACGGCACGAGATAGACGAACGGCGGCATGACCTGGGCCGCGTCCAGGCTGGGCCGCAGCAGCCGGTCGACCAGCGCGCTGCGTCCCATCCACACGCCGAAGCCGATGCCGAGCAGCATCACAAGGACCGTGGCGACGACGGTCGACGCCAGCGTCGTCATGCTGTCGGACCAGACACCGGTGCCGACGAGCAGGCCCACGCAGACGGCCGTGGTGATGCCGGCGCGCCAGCCCCCGAGGACCACGGCGAGCGCGATCAGAGCCGCGCCGACGAGCCACCACGGGGAGTCGGTCAGGACTGTCTGGAAGGGGTTGAGCAGACCGTTGGTGATGGCGTCGCGGAAGGCGTTGGTGAGCCCGGACAGGTTGTCCTGCGCCCAGGTCGTCACGCTGTCCGCCCAGCTGGAGATGGCGCTGCCCACGCCTCCCTCGCCGGGGAACTCCGCCGCCCACACATAGGTGTGCGAGAGGTAGACGAGGACCGCGGCGGCCGCAGCTCCGGCGCCGAGCAGCGGGCGGCGCCAGGTCAGGAAACGGTTCTTCGAGTTCCGGGCCGCCTCTTCGCGTCCGCTCGCCGCGGTGGTGACGCGGTCGAGCACGATGGCCATGACGACGATCGCGAGACCGGCGTTGAAGGCGGTGCCCACGTCGAGCGACTGGAGGGCCTGGACGACGGTCTTGCCGAGGCCGGGTGCGTCGATCAGGGCGGCGATGGTCACCATGGCCAGGGCGGCCATGATGGTCTGGTTGACGCCCATGACCACGGTCCGCTTGGACATCGGCAGCAGCACCTTCGTCAGCGCCTGCCGACGGGTGGCGCCCAGCGAGTCGGCCGCCTCGACCGTGGTCGTCGGCACGGAGCGGATGGCGTGCGCGGTGATCCGGATCGCGGGCGGCGCCGCGTAGATGAGCGTGGCGATGGTGGCGGAGGCCGGGCCGATGAGGAAGAACAGGGTCAGCGGGGCCAGGTAGACGAAGGTCGGCATCGTCTGCATGAAGTCCAGGAAGGGCGTCATGATCCGGTTGAACCGGTCGGACAGCCCTGCCCAGACCCCGAGCGGGATCGCGAACAGCAGCGCCACGAAGACGGCGGACACGGTCAGCGCGAGCGTGTCCATGCTCTCCTGCCACAGGCCCTGGAGCCCGAGGAAGGTGAAGCCGGCGACCGCCAGGAGCGCGACCCGCCAGTTGCCCACGGCCCAGGAGACATAGCCAACGATGCCGACGACACCGAGCCAGCCGATCTGCGGGACGGGACGGTCGGCGCCCGGCT
Source organism: Streptomyces chartreusis (assembly GCF_008704715.1). Taxonomy (NCBI): domain Bacteria; kingdom Bacillati; phylum Actinomycetota; class Actinomycetes; order Kitasatosporales; family Streptomycetaceae; genus Streptomyces; species Streptomyces chartreusis. The sequence goes on along the minus strand of NZ_CP023689.1, from coordinate 8,922,056 downwards.
GCGAGATCAACTCCTGCACGAAGGTCACCAGGGAGTCGATGACGAAGCGGATCTCGTTGAAGAAGTAGAGGAAGAGCGGGTTGGAGTTGCGGTCCGCGCCGATCGAGTCGTTGACGTCGTTGAACCACCGGTGCAGATCGGTGAGGTCGGCCGCCGCGAGGGTCAGGGTGTGCTTTCCGCGCAGTACGGCGAAGAGCACCAGCCAGAGCACGAGGATCGCGCCGACCACCATGGTCCGGCTGATCCTGCGTTCGGTCACGGCCGGAGCGGGCGGCTCCTCGACGGGTGCCGTCTTCTCCGGTTTCTCCATCGCGACGGTCATCACGCGCCGCCTTCCGTCCCGGCGACCACCGCGAGGATCTCCTCGTCGCCGACGATGCCGAGCAGCTTGCCGTTTTCGACGACCTTGACGGGCTTGTCGGCCGCCAGCACGGCCCGGGTGGCTTCCCGTACGACGACGTCCGGGCCGAGTTCGGGGCCGTCGAGGGCGTCGCCGTCGGCCGGCGGGCGCATGATCCAGCGCAGGGTCAGCACGTCGCCGCGCGGGACGTCCTTGACGAACTCGCGGACGTAGTCGTCCGCGGGGGCGCCGACGAGTTCGTCGCCGGTGCCGCACTGGACCATCTTGCCGTCGCGCATGATCAGGATGCGGTCGCCCAGCTTGAGGGCCTCGGAGAGATCGTGGGTGATGAACACCATGGTCTTGCCGACCTCGTGGTGCAGCCGGATGACCTCGTTCTGCATGTCGCGGCGGATCAGCGGGTCGAGCGCCGAGAAGGGCTCGTCGAAGAAGAGCACGTCGGGATCGCCGGCCAACGCCCGGGCGAGGCCCACGCGTTGCTGCATACCGCCGGAGAGCTGGTCGGGGTAGGAGTTCTCGTAGCCCGCGAGGCCGACGAGCTCGACGACCTCCTGGGCGCGCTTGGTGCGCTCGGCCCTGCTCATGCCCCGGATCTCCAGACCGAACGCCACGTTCTCGACGACGCGGCGGTGGGGCAGCAGACCGAAGTGCTGGAAGACCATGGAGAACTTGCGGCGCCGCAGGTCGCGCAGGCGCGCCTGGTCGGCCTGGCGGATGTCCTCGCCCTCGAAGACGATCTCGCCCGCGGTGGGTTCGATCAGCCGGGTGAGACATCGCACCAGGGTGGACTTGCCGGAGCCCGACAGGCCCATGACGACGAAGACCTCGCCGGGCGAGACGTCGAAGTGGACGTCCCGTACGGCGGCGGTGCATCCGGTGCGGTCCATGAGCTCGCGGCGGGTGAGGCCGCACAACTCCTCGGAGTCCGGCACCTGGTCGGCCTTCGGCCCGAACACCTTCCACAGCCTGCGCACGGAGATGACCGGGGTGGAGCCCGAGTCCTGGGGCGTGCCGCGCCGCTGCGGCACCTCGGTCTGAGTGGTCACGTTCGACCTCATTTCGGCGTTCAGCCGCGGAACCAGTGCTGCGGCCGGGGTTGGATGTTCTGCCAGATGTGTTTGGGCTCTCGGTATTCGTTCAGGCCGGTCGGGCCCAGCTCCCGGCCCACGCCCGAGTGCCCGAAGCCACCCCATTCCGCTTGCGGCACGTAGGGGTGGTAGTCGTTGATCCACACCGTGCCGTGGCGCAGCCGCCGGGCGACCCGCTGGGCCTTGCCTCCGTCCTGGGTCCACACGGCTCCGGCGAGTCCGTACTCGGTGTCGTTGGCGATGCGTACGGCGTCGTCCTCGTCGGTGAAGCGCTCCACGGTGAGCACGGGCCCGAAGGACTCCTCGTGGACGACGCGCATGTGCTGCCGGCACTCGTCGAGCACGGTGGGGAGGTAGTAGTGGCCGCCCGCCAGCGCGGGGTCGTCGGGCCGCGTGCCGCCGCAGCGCAGCACTGCGCCCTCGGCGAGCCCGGAGGCGACGTAGGCCTCGACCTTCGCCAGATGCTGTGCGGAGATCAGCGCCCCGGTCTCGGCGTCGGGGTCGAAGGGGCCGCCGAGGCGGATCTGCCGGGCCCGGCGGACGACCTCGTCGACGAAGCGGTCGTGCAGGGAGTCCTCGACGATCAGCCGGGCGCCGGCCGAGCAGACCTGGCCGGAGTGCAGGAAGACCGCGGTCAGGGCGAAGTCGACGGCCGTCTCGAAGTCGGCGTCGGCGAAGACGACGTTGGGGTTCTTGCCGCCGAGTTCGAGGGCGACCTTCTTCACGGTCGACGCGGCGGTGGCCATGATGCGCCTGCCGGTGTCGAGGCCGCCGGTGAAGGAGACCATGTCGACCCGCGGGTCGTCGGACAGGGGTGCGCCGGCTTCGGGTCCCGCGCCGAGGACGAGGTTGGCGACGCCCGCCGGGAGCCCGGCCTCCTCCAGCGCCCTCATCAGCAGGACGGAGGTGGAGGGCGTGAGCTCGCTGGGCTTGAGGACGATGGTGTTGCCGGCCAGGAGCGCCGGTGCGACCTTCCAACTCGCTTGCAGCAGTGGGTAGTTCCACGGCGTGATCAGTCCGCACACGCCGACCGGTTCGTACACGACACGGCTTACGGCGTCGTCCCGGCCGGTGTCGATCACCCGTCCCGCGTCGGTACCGCCGAGGCCGCCGTAGTGGCGCAGACAGGAGACGACGTCGGCGATGTCGTACTCGCTCTCCACCAGCCGCTTGCCGGTGTCCAGGGACTCGGCGCGGGCGAAGTCCTTCGCGTCGCGTTCGAGGATGTCGGCGGTGCGCAGCAGCAGCGCGCCGCGCTCCCGTTCGGGGGTGTTCGGCCAGTGCCCCGCGTCGAACGCACGGCGGGCGGCGGCGATCGCGGCCTCGGTGTCGGGGCGGGTCGCCTCGGAGACGGTCGCCGAGAGCGTGCCGTCAGCGGGACACCGGATCTCCCGGCTTCCGCCGGCCACCGGATCCCGCCATTCGCCATCCACATACAGGTCTGCCACGCGCCGAGCCTTTCAACAGAAATTCGTTGCGCATCATGCACCCGATTGCTTGTGGTGGAACACCCTGGCGAATGTCCAGACAGTCGTCAAGGGGTTCGCCGATGACGATTCAGTCATGCGATCACTTGCCCTCCCCACCCTTGACCGGGAGGGGTGACGACCCGACCATGTTGCGTATCGCTCACCTTGTTGTGCAATGCGCACCGACGGAGGCCGCACATGTCCCCTCGACCGCAACCCGGCCGTGAGTACGTCCTTACTCTCTCCTGCCCAGACAGCGCCGGACTGGTCCACGCAGTGAGCGGCTTTCTCGTCAGGAACTCCGGCAACATCCTGGAGAGCCAGCAGTTCGACGACCGGCTCCAGGACCGTTTCTTCATGCGGGTCCACTTCGACGTTTCGGATCCGGACGTCGATCTGGAAAACCTGCGTTACCGGTTCGGCCCCGTCGCCCAGGCCCACAGCATCACCTGGACCATGACCGACGCCGCCACCCCGACCCGGACCCTGATCATGGTGTCCCGGTTCGGCCACTGCCTGAACGACCTGCTGTTCCGCCGTCGCACCGGCGCCCTCAACATCGAGATCCCGGCGATCGTCTCCAACCACCGCGACTTCGAGGGACTCGCCGAGACGTACGGCATCCCCTTCCACCACGTCCCTGTCACCAGGGACACCAAGCCCGAGGCGGAGGCGCGGCTGCTGGAGCTGGTGCGCGAACTGGACGTCGACCTGGTGGTACTGGCCCGCTACATGCAGATCCTCTCCGACGACCTGTGCAAGCAGCTCGAGGGCCGCGCGATCAACATCCACCACTCCTTCCTGCCCAGCTTCAAGGGCGCCCGCCCCTACGATCAGGCGTACACCCGCGGCGTGAAGCTGGTCGGCGCGACGGCGCACTACGTGACGCCGGATCTGGACGAGGGGCAGATCATCGAGCAGGACGTGGTCCGGGTGGACCACTCGCTCGACCCCGGCGAACTGGTCACCGTCGGACGGGACGTGGAGGCGCAGGTGCTCGCGCACGCGGTGAAGTGGCACAGCGAGAGCCGCGTGATGGTGGACGGCAACCGCACGGTGGTCTTCCGCTGAGCGGACGCGGCGAAGGGGCGGGACCGGGGTATCCGGTCCCGCCCTCGTCGTATACGGCCCCTGCGTCCCGTCCGCCCTGTCACCGGTGCCGCTGGAGGAAGTCGAGCAGAGCTGCCGTGAGCTGCGCGGGGGCGTCCTCCTGGACGAGGTGCCCCGCGCCGGCGATCGGTTCGAACCGCGCGCCCGGGACGAGGGCGGCCAGCTCGTGTCCCTTCGCGATCGGGATCCAGGTGTCGTCCTCGCCCCAGCAGACCAGCGTGGGAATGCCGATCGTGCCGTAGCGGCCCTGGATCTCGTCGGTGTAGCGCTGGTCCGCCTGGGCGATCTGCCGGTAGAAGGCGGCCTGGCCGGTGTCGTCCAGCCAGGGCTCGACGAGCCGGTCGAGGACGTCGGGGCGCACGCCCGGGCTGCTCGCGGAGGAGACGTACTCGCGCACCAGGGCGCCGTGCAGCGCGGGCGGCAACCGTTGGAAGACGTCGGCGTGGGCGCCGACGAGCCGGAAGAACGGGGAGCCCCAAGGGGCCAGGGCGACCGGGTCGACCAGGGCGAGGGCCCGGTAGCGGGCGTCGTGCAGCAGATGGGCCCGCAGGGCGACGGCGCCGCCGAAGTCATGGGCGACGACCAGCGGCTCCGTGAGCTGCCAGTGGGCCAGCAGTTCGCCGAGGACGCCGCCCTGGGCGGCCAGGGACACGTCCTGCCCCTCGGCCTTCTCGGAGCTGCCGTAGCCGGGCATGTCCCAGACGTGGACGTCGTACTCGCGGGCGAGCGAGCGGGCGACGGCACGCCAGACGTAGGAGGAGAAGGGCGTGCCGTGCAGCAGGACGACCGGTGGTCCGCCGGGCGGGCCCAGCCGGTCCCAGCGGACGTCACCGGACGTGCTGTTGAAGGTTCGGGTCAGATGCCAGTCGCTGTCGGCCGCCATGCCTCTCCCGGTTCAGTCGCCGAGGCGGTCCAGCAGGGCGCGGCGCCATCGCTCGGTCTCGGCGATCTGGTTGAAGGTGAACAGATGCAGGCCCGCCACTCCGGCCGAGGGGGCGGTCAGTGCCCCCTCGGCGCGGGTCAGGAGCCTCTCGGGTGCATACCCACCGGGCGTCGCGAACCTCAGGAACCACGAGGGGTGTTTCGTCAGGAAGCGCGTCGACTCCCCCACCCCGATCTTCGTCGCCATGGCCAGCAGCTTCGCCCGCTGCACCGGCCCGGCCACCCCCACGTACAGCGGCAGGGCGATGTCCCGGCGGCGTATCCGGCCGATCCACTCCCCCAGCAGCCGCGGGTCGAAGCAGAGGTTGCTCACGACGTACGTGGCGTGCTCGCGCTTGTCCCACATGGCCTGGACGGTGACGTCGTCATGGATGAGGGGATGGCTCTCCGGGTAGCCGGTGACACCGACGCGGGCGAAGGGCCTGCCCAGCTCGGTCAGCCTGCGCAGCACCGGCAGGGCCCCCTCGTAGACCCCGGCGGGCGGGTCGGCGTCACCCGCGGGGACGAAGACGTCGTCGATGCCCACCTCGCCGAGCCGGCCCGCGACCTCCTTCAGGTGCAGGTCGTCGCGCAGCAGCCGGGCCGGCACGTGCGGCACGACCCGGTAGCCGTGCGCGGCGAGGCGTACGGCGAGGTCGAGGGTGGGTTCCAGGCCCTTGACCGGCGACGCCGTCACGGTGACGACGACGTCGCGCGGCACATGGGCGAGGACCTTGTCCTCGGTCGCCCTCGCGGGCAGCACCTCGTAGCGGACGCGTTCCAGCAGCGCCCTCAGTCCCGCGGCGGCCAACTAGCGCTCCGCCTGCTTCTGCGCGTCCGGGTGGCGGTAGTACGCGGCCTTCGACGGGGCGAGCGGCTCCTTGCCGAGGATCAGGTCGGCCGCCTTCTCGGCGACCATCATCACCGGGGCGTAGATGTTGCCGTTGGTGACGTACGGCATCACCGACGCGTCGACGACCCTGAGGCCCTCCACGCCGTGCACCCGCATGCTGGTGGGGTCGACGACGGACATCTCGTCGGTGCCCATCTTGCAGGTGCAGGACGGGTGCAGAGCGGTCTCGCCGTCCTTGGCGACCCAGGCGAGGATCTCCTCGTCCGTCTTGACGGACGGTCCGGGCGAGACCTCCCCGTCGTTGTAGGCGGCGAGCGCGGGCTGGTTGAGGAGCTTGCGGGCCACCCGGATCGACTCGACCCACTCGCGGCGGTCCTGCTCGGTGGAGAGGTAGTTGAAGCGCAGGGCCGGGTGCTCGCGCGGGTCCTTGCTCTTGATCTTCACGGAGCCGATGGCATCGGAGTACATGGGGCCCACGTGGACCTGGTAGCCGTGTCCGCCCGCGGGCACGGAGCCGTCGTAGCGGACCGCGATCGGCAGGAAGTGGAACATCAGGTTGGGGTAGTCGACGTCCTCGTTGCTGCGGGCGAAGCCGCCGGCCTCGAAGTGGTTCGTCGCGGCCGGGCCCTTCCGGAACAGCCACTGCAGGCCGATGAAGGGGGCGCGCCACTTCGCCAGGTACGGCTGCATGGAGACGGGCTGCTTGCAGGCGTACTGGATGTAGACCTCGAGGTGGTCCTGCATGTTCTCGCCGACGCCCGGCAGGTCGTGCACGACGTCGATGCCGAGGGCGCGCAGTTCGGCGGCGTTGCCGACGCCGGAGAGCTGAAGGAGCTGCGGGGAGTTGATGGCGCCGCCGCAGAGGATGACCTCCTTGGCGCGGACCTGCTGCGGGGCCCCCTTGCCGCGCTGGTATTCGACGCCGACGGCCTTCTTGCCCTCGAACAGGACTCGGGTGACCAGGGCACGCGTCTTGACCGTGAGGTTGGGGCGCTTGCGGACGGGCTTGAGGTACGCCTTCGAGGCCGACAGCCGGCGTCCGCGGTGGACGTTGCGGTCGAACTTGGCGAAGCCTTCCTGCCGGTAGCCGTTGACGTCGTCGGTGGGGGCGTACCCGGCTTCCTCGGTGGCCTTGAGGAAGGCGCCGAAGAGGGGGTTGGTGGCGGGGCCGCGTTCGAGCACGAGGGGGCCGTCGTGGCCGCGGAACTCGTCGTCGGGGTCGGCGGCGAGGCAGTTCTCCATCCGCCGGAAGTACGGCAGGCAGTGCGCGTAGTCCCAGGTCTCCATGCCGGGGTCGGCGGCCCAGCGCTCGTAGTCCATGGGGTTGCCGCGCTGGAAGATCATGCCGTTGATGCTGGAGGAGCCGCCGAGGACCTTGCCGCGGGCGTGGTAGACGCGCCGGCCGCCCATGTGGGGCTCGGGCTCGGATTCGTACTTCCAGTCGTAGAAGCGGCTGCCGATGGGGTAGGTCAGCGCCGCGGGCATGTGAATGAAGACGTCCCACGGATAGTCCGACCGGCCCGCCTCCAGCACGAGCACCCGGTTCGCGGGGTCCGCCGAGAGCCGGTTCGCCAGTGCGCTGCCGGCCGAGCCGCCACCGACGATGACGAAGTCGTATTGCAGGGAAGCCATGGTGCCTCGTCTCGCTTGCGCCGTCGATACGCGTGGCATGCTAGACCGGTCCCGCTATACGCACCAGGTTGCGAACAACGCAACTTCGAACGTCTTTGTTGCGACCCGGTTACTTGCGGCCATGTTGTTTACTACGCGTATAGTTTCACTGTGAGCAACTACAGCCATGACACAGAAACGTCGAATTCGCAGGCCGGCGGCGTCCAGTCGGTGGACCGGGCGATCAGCGTGCTGGAGATCCTCGCCCAGCGTGGCGAAGCGGGCGTGAGCGAGGTGGCGGCCGAGATCGACGTGCACAAGTCCACCGCGTTTCGTCTGCTCGGCGCCCTGGAGTCGCGCGGCCTCGTGGAGCAGGCCGGCGAGCGGGGCAAGTACCGGCTCGGCTTCGGCATCGTCCGCCTGGCCGGCGCGGTCACCGGCCGTATCGACATCACCCAGCAGGGCCGCCCGATCTGCGAGCGCCTGGCCGAGGAACTCGGCGAGACGGTCAACATCGCCGTGATGCAGGAGCAGTACGCGATCAACCTGTACCAGGTGCGCGGTCCCGGAGCGATCACCGCCCACAACTGGGTCGGCCAGCTCACCCCCCTGCACGCCACGTCGAGCGGCAAGATCCTGCTGGCGTACCTGCCGACCAAGGAGCGCACGGCGCTGCTGTCGGAGACCGGCCTGAAGAAGGTCACGGCGCGCACCATCACGGCGAAGACGAAGCTGGAGAAGAACCTCGCCGAGGCGCGCGAGCGCAGGTACTCCATCACCCTGGAGGAGCTGGAGATCGGCCTGCATGCGATGGCCGCGCCGGTCCGCAACCGCGACGGCGACGTCATCGCCGCGCTGAGCGCCTCCGGCCCCGCCTACCGGCTCACCGAGGACCGTATGCACGAGCTCTCCCCGGTGCTGCTCAAGGGCGCCGAGGAGATCAGCCACCGGATGGGCTTCCTGGGCTGATCCGCCCGGCTACGACAGGGGGGCGCCGAGGCGCTCGTTCACCCAGTCGTGGAACGCACCGATGTGGTGCTCGCTGGGCACCAGCACGCCACCCTTGGCGTACATGCGCGACCCCATGCCGGGCTGGGTCCTTTCGCATGCCTCGAAGTCCTGGCGGTTGACCCGGTCGAAGAGCTCCACGGACCGGCTGACGTCCTTGCCGCTCTCGACGACGTGCGGCAGGTAGAGCCAGTCGCACTCCACGATCGTGCGGTCCACGGACACCGGGTACATCCGGTGGAAGATGACGTGGTCCGGGACGAGGTTGATGAACACCTGCGGCTTGACGGTGATCGCGTAGTAGCGGCGGTCCTGGTCGTCGGCGACGCCGGGAATGCGGTCCAGGCCCTCGGAGCCGTCCACGGTGAAGCCCTGCACGTCCTCGCCGAACTCGGCGCCGTGGCCCACGTAGTACTGAGCGGCGTAGCCGTCCGCGAACTCCGGCAGCACCTCGGTGAGTTCGGGGTGGATCGTGGCGCAGTGGTAGCACTCCATGAAGTTCTCGATGATGAGCTTCCAGTTGGCCTTCACGTCATAGGTAATACGACGGCCCACCTGGAGATTGTCGATGTCGTAGCGGTCGATCGACTCGACGTCGCCGAGGCGGGAGACGACCTCGCCGATGACGTCCTCCTCGAAGGACGGCGGGTTCTCCGCGAGGCACACCCAGACATAGCCGAGCCATTCCCGCACGGCCACGCTCACCAGCCCGTACTCGGTGCGCCCGACGTCGGGCATCTTGGTGAGGTTGGGGGCGGCCACGAGCTTGCCGTTCAGGTCGTACGTCCAGGCGTGGTACGGGCACTGGAAGGCCCGCTTGACCTCGCCGGACTCCTCCGTGCAGATCCTGGCCCCGCGGTGCCGGCACACGTTGAACCAGGCACGGATGCCGTTGTCCCTGGCCCGGGCGACGAGGATGCTCTCGCGGCCCACGTCGACGGTACGGAAGGCCCCGGGCTTCGCCAGCTCCGAGGCGCGCGCGACGCAGAACCACATGGTCTCGAATATGCGCTCCTGCTCCTGGGCGAAGATCCCCGGATCCGTGTAGGAGGTGCCGGGGAGGGTGGCGATCAGGCTGTCCGGCAGGCCGGTCGAGGTCACGGTGCACTCCTCGGAGGACGTCGGGGAGCGCCCCTCAGGGGCGCGGGGAACTGCGCGACCGGCCACAACGGCGCCGCGGGAAGACAACAACCCATCTCGCTGCTCACAGCGGAGCGGCCAGGTGCTTGCGCCAGCGCGTGAACAGCCTCGGCTGGTTCATTCCGAGCACGGCGACCGGGATGCCGGACCGCCGGTAGACGGCCAGGACGTTGCGCTCGTCCGGGGTGCCGTCCTCGATGGTGACGCTGTCGGCGCCGGCCGCGTGACCGGCGAACTGGATCTTCACGCCGTACTGGTCGGACCAGAAGTACGGCGGCCGGGGCACGCCCGGTGCCACGGCGCCGCCCGCCAGCAGTGCGGCGATCGCGGCGTCGGGACGCTCACGCGCGCCGGTCCAGTGCTCGACCCGGCGGTGCAGGCCCGAGCGCGGGTCGTACCAGTTGGCGCAGTCGCCGACGGCGACCACGCCGGCCAGGCTGGTGCGGCCGTCCGCACCGCACTTGACGCCGTTGTCGAGGACGACGCCGGAGCCCTCCAGCCACTCGACGTTCGGGCGGGCGCCCACCCCGACCACGACGACGTCCGCCGGGACGGTGCGGCCGTCCTCCAGCAGGACGGCGTCCACCCGCCTCTCGCCGCTCAGCCCCTTCACGCCCACCCCGCACAACAGTGCCACGCCGTGGTCCGCGTGGAGGGCGGAGACGACGGCGCCCATGGCCTCGCCGAGGGGTCCGGCGAGCGGTGCGGGGGCCGCCTCCACGACGGTGACCTCCAGCCCGAGGGCGCGGGCGGTGGAGGCGACCTCGGCTCCGATGAAGCCGCCGCCGATCACCACCAGCCGTCCGCCCAGGGCCAGTTCGTCGCGCAGGGCGCGGGCGTCGTCCAGGGTGCGCAGGGTGTGCACTCCGGCCAGGCCCGCGGAACCGGGCAGGGTGCGGGCCGCGGCACCGGTCGCGATGACGAAGCCGTCGGCGCGGACCTGACGTCCGTCGGCGAGCCGGAGCGTGCGCTCCGCGTGGTCGAGCGCGACGGCCCGGGTGCCGAGCAGCCACTCGGCCCGCAGGTCCTCGTCGTCCGTCTCCAGCGCGAGCTCCGGTTCACCGAGGGTGCCGGCGAGGAACTCCTTGGACAGCGGGGGCCGGTCGTAGGGGCGGTGGAGCTCGTCGCCGATGACGACCAGCCGCCCGTCGTAGCCCTGTCTGCGCAGTGAGCGCGCCGCCGACAGGCCGGCGAGGGAGGCGCCGACCACGGCGACGGTCCTCACGCGGGACCTCCGGCGAGCCGCGCGGCGATGCAGGGCGGCAGGTTGGGCGCCTCGGTGGAGAGCCGGACGTGGATCATGCCGTCCTCGTCGACGACGACCTCGTGCGTCCGGACCGGAAGCTTCGCCGGCGGGGCGTCGACCGCGCCGGTCCTCAGGTCGAACTTCGAAGCATGCAGCGGGCATTCCACCTCGCGCCCCTCCAGCCAGCCGTCGGCGAGCGACGCGTCCTGGTGGGTGCAGGTGTCGTCGATGGCGAAGAGCTCTCCATCGTCGGTGTGGAACACCGAGACCGGCGGATCGATGTCGAGCCGGTGGGCCTCGCCTCGCGGGAGATCCGCGAGACGGCACGCGGGAATCATCATGACACCTCGGGTGCGTATAGCGAAACGGATTGCGGTAAGCGCAACGTCAGTTTGGGGGCCGCTCAGAAGCGTTGTCAAGGCGTCAAAACGCCTCGTTCGCACCGGCCCGCCGAACGGCCTCCGGGCAGCGCGAAACGCCCGGCCCACCTGCGCAAACAAGTGGAACGGACGCCTCACGAAGCCCTGTTCAGGCACTCAGAAGCCGCGGTCGATCCACTCCTCTAGATGCGGGGCCTCGGCCGCGACGGTGGTCGTGTCGCCGTGTCCGGTGTGCACGACGGTCTCCCCGGGCAGCGTCAGCAGCCGGTCGCGGATCGACTCGATGATGGTCGGGAAGTGGCTGTACGACCGCCCGGTCGCGCCCGGCCCGCCGCGGAACAGCGTGTCGCCGCTGAAGAGCGCCCCCAGGCGGGGCGCGTGCAGACAGACCGCGCCCGGGGCGTGGCCGGGCGTGTGCAGCACGGTCAGCTCGATGCCGGCCACGGCGATGAGCTGGCCGTCGGTGAGCTCGGCGTCCGGCGCCCGCTCGGGGTGGGTCTGCTTCCACAGCGGCAGGTCGTCCGGGTGGAGCAGGACCGGGGCGCCCGTGCGGGCGGCGAGTTCGGGCGCCGCGTCGATGTGGTCGTTGTGGGCGTGGGTGCACACGATCGCCCGAAGGGCACGGTCGCCGACGGCCCGGGCGATCGCGTCGGCGTCGTGCGCCGCGTCGATGACGATCACCTCGTGGTCGTCGCCGACGATCCACACGTTGTTGTCGACGTCCCAGGTGCCGCCGTCCAGGGAGAACGTCCCCGACGTGACGAGGTGCTCGACGCGGGCGCCGGCCATCAGAGGACCACCACCGAGCGCAGCACGTCGCCGTGGTGCATCCGCTCGAAGGCCTTCTCCACGTCGTCCAGCGCGATGGTCTCCGTGACGAAGGCGTCGAGGTCCAGGCGGCCCTGGAGGTAGAGGTCGATGAGCATGGGGAAGTCCCTGCTCGGCAGGCAGTCGCCGTACCAGGAGGACTTCAGTGCGCCACCGCGCCCGAAGACGTCCAGCAGCGGCAGCTCCAGCTTCATCTCCGGGGTCGGCACACCGACCAGGACGACGGTGCCGGCGAGGTCGCGGGCGTAGAAGGCCTGCTTGTACGTCTCGGGGCGGCCGACCGCCTCGATCACGACGTCGGCGCCGAAACCGCCGGTCAGCTCTCGGATCGCCTCGACGGCGTCGGTGTCCTTGGAGTTGACGGTGTGGGTCGCGCCCAGCTTCCTGGCGGTGTCCAGCTTGCGGTCGTCGATGTCCACCGCGATGACCTTCGCCGCGCCGGCCAGGTTGGATCCGGCGATCGCGGCGGCGCCCACACCTCCGCAGCCGATGACGGCGACCGAGTCGCCCCGGCCGACGTTGCCGGTGTTGATCGCGGCGCCGATGCCGGCCATCACGCCGCAGCCCAGCAGCCCGGCGGCCGCGGCCGACGCGGTCCGGTCGACCTTGGTGCACTGTCCGGCCGCGACCAGCGTCTTCTCCGCGAACGCGCCGATGCCGAGCGCCGGCGCCAGCTCCGTGCCGTCGGTCAGCGTCATCTTCTGCTTGGCGTTGTGGGTGCTGAAGCAGTACCAGGGGCGCCCGCGCCGACAGGCCCGGCAATTCCCGCACACGGCACGCCAGTTGAGGATCACGAAGTCACCCGGTGCGACGTCGGTGACGCCCTCCCCCACCGACTCCACGACGCCCGCGGCCTCGTGGCCGAGCAGGAAGGGGAAGTCGTCGTTGATGCCGCCCTCGCGGTAGTGCAGATCGGTGTGGCAGACCCCGCAGGCCTCGATCTTGACCAGCGCCTCACCCGGTCCCGGGTCGGGCACGATGATCGTCTCCAGGCTGACGGGGGCGCCCTTGCCCCGCGCGACGACAGCACGGACCTGGTGCGTCATGGCCACTCCTCGGCTGATCGAGACTCGGAATCAGATGTTGCTCATTACGGCACTCATCTCATGTGCCGCAACACAGCATCGTGGAGGGCCGGGCGCCGGTCAAGGAGGGAGACGGGGGTTCACGCGGCTGGGCGATTTCGGCTCGGAGCATGCCGAAGGACCGGCGGGGCCGGGGGCGGAGACGCCGGTGCGTGCCGCGTGCTGGGGGGGACGCGCGGCCGTCTTCCTGGTTTTCGCGGGCTACGCGCCGGCGGAGGTCGGTTCCAGCCTGACGACGACGGACTTCGAGGTGGGGGTGTTGCTCACGGCGGCCGTGGAGTCGAGCGGCACGAGGACGTTGGTCTCGGGGAAGTAGGCGGCGCAGCAGCCTCGCGGGGTCGAGTAGGCCACGGTCCGGAAGGCGGGTGCCCTGCGCTCCACGCCGTCGCCGAACTCGCTGACGATGTCGACCGTGTCCCCTTCGGCGAGCCCGCGTTCGCGAAGATCCTCTGAGTGCAGGAACAGCACGCGTCGCCCCTGCTGGATGCCGCGATAGCGGTCGTCGAGCCCGTAGATCGTGGTGTTGTACTGGTCGTGCGAGCGCAGCGTCTGGAGCAATAGCCGCCCCGGCGGGACCTCCGGGTACTCCAGCGCATTGGCGGTGAAGTTGGCGAGTCCGGTGGCGGTCGTGAACCGGCGCTCGTCGCGGGGCGGATGGGGCAGCGCGAAGCCGCCCGGCTGCCGTACCCGGGCGTTGAAGTCCTCGAAGCCGGGGACGACGCGTTCGATGCGGTCCCGGATGCGGTCGTAGTCCGACTCGAACTCCTCCCAAGGCACCTGCGGGCCGCTCTCGCCGAGGGCGGCGCGTGCCATGCGGCAGATGATCGCGACCTCGCTGAGCAGTTCCTCGGACGCGGGCGCGAGCCGGCCCCGGGAGAGGTGCACCATGCCCATGGAGTCCTCGACCGTCACCAGTTGGGGCCCGCCGGGCCGCAGGTCGGCCTCGGTGCGGCCGAGGCAGGGCAGGATGAGGGCCTGTTCGCCGGCGATGACATGGGACCGGTTGAGCTTGGTCGAGATCTGGACGGTGAGGCGGCAGCGGCGCAGCGCCTGCTCGGTCCGGTCGGTGTCGGGTGCCGCGGCGACGAAGTTGCCGCCGAGCGCGACGAAGACCCGTACGTCTCCGTCGCGCATGGCGCGGATGCTGTCCACGGCGTCGTGTCCGTGGCGGCGCGGGGGCGTGAAGGCGAACTCGGTGCCGAGCGCGTCCAGGAAGGCGTCGTCGGGCTTCTCGTAGATGCCCATGGTGCGGTCGCCCTGCACGTTGGAATGGCCGCGCACCGGACAGAGGCCGGCGCCGGGTCGGCCGATGTTGCCGCGCAGGAGAAGGAAGTTGACGACGTCGCGGATGGTGGGCACGGAGTGCTGGTGCTGGGTGAGCCCCATCGCCCAGCAGACGACGATCTTCTCGGCGTCCAGCACACGGCGGAACGCTTCCCGGATCTCCTCCTCGGGCAGGCCGGTGGCGGCCAGGATCTCGCCCCAGGACGCCTTGCGGGCGTGTTCGGCGAACTCCTCGAAGCAGTGCGTGTGCCGCTCGATGAAGGCGGTGTCCAAGCAGGTGCCGGGGGCCTCGTCCTCCGCCTCCAGCAGCAGTCGGTTGAAGGCCTGGAACAGGGCCTGGTCGCCGCCGAGCCTGATCTGGAGGAACTGGTCGGCAAGCCGGGTGCCCCCGCCGAGGACGCCGGAGGGCCGCTGGGGGTTCTTGAACCGCAGCAGCCCCGCCTCGGGAAGCGGGTTGACCGCGACGACACGGGCGCCTCGCCGCTTGGCCGTCTCCAGCGCGGAGAGCATGCGGGGGTGGTTGGTGCCGGGGTTCTGGCCGACCACGAGGATGAGGTCGGCCTCGTGGAGGTCCTCCAGGGTGACGCTGCCCTTGCCGATCCCGATGGTCTCCGTCAGGGCCGAACCGCTGGACTCGTGGCACATGTTGGAGCAGTCGGGCAGGTTGTTGGTGCCGAAGCCCCGCACGAACAGCTGATAGAGGAAGGCGGCCTCGTTGCTCGCCCGTCCGGAGGTGTAGAAGGCGGCTTGATCAGGGTGATCAAGAGCGCGTAGCTCACGGGCGACGACGTCGAACGCGCCGCCCCAGGAGATCGGCCGATAGCGGTCACTGCCGGCCGGGCGGTACATGGGACGGGTGAGCCGCCCCTGCTGCCCGAGCCAGTAGTCGCTGCGCGGGAGCAGGTCCTCCAGCGTGTGCTCGGCGAAGAAATCCGCGGTGACCCGGCGGACGGTGGCCTCCTCGGCCACGGCCTTGGCACCGTTCTCACAGAACTCCGCCCGATGCCGATGCTCGGGCTCCGGCCAGGCACACCCCGGGCAGTCGAAGCCCTCCTTCTGATTGACCCGGAGCAACGTGAGCAGACTGCGCCGGACCCCCATCTGCTCACCGGCATGCCGCAGCGAGGAGGTGACCGCCGGAAGACCGGCGGCGTACTCCTTCGGAGAACCGACCCTCAGACGGGCGTCGCCGGGGTCCTCATCAGGTGCCTTACGAGTCATGTGAGGCGCTGCTCCGGGGTGTAGGGGTTGCGGGCCGGGCGGGCGCCAAACACCCGCACGAGTTGCGCACTGCACAACATCTGCGTGATACGCAACGACCCTAAGGAAGCCCGACCCCCGGATCCATGTCAAGGGCTTCACCTCAGATGATCACGCGGAGGGGAAGAGGTGATCCCGCGCCCATTCCGGATCAGGGTTGGTGTGCGACTGCCCCGCCACGACGACCGTCGGCACGGTCTCGTTGCCGTCGTTGACGGCCCGCACCGCCGCCGCGCCGGCCGGGTCGCGCCAGATATTGACCCAGTGCGCCTGACGCGCGGCGCGGCCCAGCCGGACGCGCAGGCGCATGCAGTACGGGCAGCCCGGGCGCCAGTAGACGACCGGCCGCCCGTCGGCGGCACTGCGGCGCTGCGCCTCCAGGGCACCGATCGACCTCGGGAAGATCAGCGGCGAATTGACTCCGGCGAGCAGCACGAACACCAGCAGGAGTGCGGCGGCCGTGCCGGGGCTGCCGTCGAGGAACAGCGTGGTCGCCACGGCCGAGCCGACGACGACGAGCAGCAGGGGCAGGAACCAGACACGCGTCATGGTGACGCAGGCTATCGGTGGGCCGGGCGGACACACCCCCTCGGTCGAGGGCTCGGCGCGCATCCCGACTTGATAGGCAAGCGACGGCTTGCCTATGCTGGAGTCGTGGCCGATGACCTCTTCAAAGCCTTGGCCGACCCCACCCGTCGCACCATCCTCGACGAGCTCACGGAGAAATCCGGACAGACACTGTTCGAGATCTGCTCGCGACTGGCCATGAAGCACCAGCTGGCCATTTCCCGCCAGGGAGTCTCACAGCACCTCGCCGTGCTGGAGGCCGCAGGGCTCGTCGAGACCAGGCGGGAGGGCCGCTACAAGTTCCACGACCTGAATACGGCTCCGCTGCGGCAGATCACCGAGCGGTGGCACGTGCCCGAGACATCCGGACCGGAGAAGAGCACCTCATGAAGATCCATCTGACCAGCGTCTTCGTCGACGACCAGGCCAAGGCCCTGCACTTCTACACGGAGATCCTCGGCTTCGTGAAGAAGCACGACGTCCCCGTGGGCGAGAAGGACCGATGGCTCACCGTCGTCTCCCCCGAGGAGCCCGGCGGCACGGAACTCCTCCTGGAGCCCGTCGGTCACCCGATCGCCCGGACCTACCGCGACACCCTCGTCCAGGACGGCATTCCGCTGGCCCAGTTCGCCGTCGCGGACGTCAACGCGGAGTACGAGCGGCTGCGCGCCCACGGTGTCCGCTTCACCCAGGAGCCCCTGGAGATGGGCCCCGTCACCACGGCCGTCTTCGACGACACCTGCGGCAACCTGATCCAGATCGCGACCCAGCCGGAGTAGGCGGTCGGGTACCGGGAGGGGGCAGGGGTAGATGCCGCCGCCTCGCCGTCCGCTCGCTGTCAGCGAGCCAGCGGCATCCACCGGGATTCCCGCCCGGGATCGATGCCGCTCAGCCACACCAGCGCCCCATCGACCAGGCCGGGCTTGTCCCGAGTGGCCAGGGACGGGGCTTCGAGCATGTCGGCGGCCTCTTCCAAGTACGTGATGAGCGTGTCGAGCTCCTCGACGAAATCATCGTTGTAACGGGACCAGCGACCCAGGTAGCCGGTCTCGGCGTCCAGGTACAGGCCCGAGGTGCGGTCGGACGGGCCGCGGGTGACGACCGGGATCCAGGTCGCCTTCCATACGGTGCCCGGTTCGTACTCGGGGCGGTCCGCGTAGGCCGCCTCGTGCTGGGCCTGGGAGTCCATCCGCTGCCGGTGGACCTCGACCACGGCGTCCAAGGTCATCAGGGCCCGATTGCCCGGCAGGCACCCCGAGCCTTCGACTCCGTCGTCACCCGCGGTCAACAACCACAGGGCGCTCAGCTCGACGGGTATCCGGATGCGGAGTTCGTTCTCCACGACGGCGACGGCGGCGGGCCTCGCTCCGGGCCGGAGCGAGGCGTAGGAGTCGGGGGCGTGGTGCTGGAGCAGGCGGGTGACACGGTGCCAGGCGTCGGCGACCTCCCGGACCGTGACCGCGGTGAGGGCGGGATCGGCGACCGGTTCCGGCTCTGGCTCTGGCTCCCCCGCGTCTGCTTCCGGCTCTACGAAGGAGGCCGGGGCGACATGCCGGATCACGACCCGATCGGGCTCGCGGATGTAGCCGACGGCCAGGTCGGGGCAGTCCTCGAACACGTCGCCGTCGACCATCACCGTGAGGATGCCGGGCAGCCCCGAAGGCCGGCCCATGTCCGGGTCGTCGGCCAGTCGGCCGGCCAGGACCTTCAGGGCGTAAGGGACCCCGGTGCCGAGCCCGGTGGCCAAGTCGCTCACGTGCGAGGGTATTTCGACGTTCACGGCCGGACGCTCCTTGCTGGTCGGGTCACGAGCGATCCCCCACAGTAGGACGCCGGCCTCCACACGGGCGGATGCGCCTCGGACACGGAGTCGCTGATGAACCAGCTCACCGCGTCCGAGGCTGCCACTGCCCAGGACCGTCAGGTGCCGGGCTTCGGGTACAGCTGGTTCAGTACGGCGAAGTCGTCCGACGACGGGTGCTGCGGGAACTCCGGTACGGACAGGCAGCTGTTGGTGGACCCGTTGTGGTCGAGCCCGAGGGCGTGGCCCATCTCGTGGCAGGCGACGCTGCGCCTGGCCGCGTAGGTGTTCGGGGTGACCTGGTCGTTGAGCTTGACCGTGACGCTGCCGTCGACGAAGTAGCCGCCCGACGTGGACGCCTCGGTCAGCCCGTACCAGGCGGTGCCGTAGCTGCCGCTGTACACGTGCACGCAGTGCCGCCCGCCCCCGGGGC
Organism: Streptomyces chartreusis; assembly: GCF_008704715.1. Taxonomy (NCBI): domain Bacteria; kingdom Bacillati; phylum Actinomycetota; class Actinomycetes; order Kitasatosporales; family Streptomycetaceae; genus Streptomyces; species Streptomyces chartreusis. Next base: position 8,903,611 of record NZ_CP023689.1, on the reverse strand, counting down.
AACCGGCGGTGTGCCAGCGGTAGTAGGCGTCGATGCCGGGGGCCTGGTACCAGTCGACCCGGGCGTCGGTCACGGGCCACGAGTCGCCGCTGTGGTCGAGGAAGTACACCTGCGGGTCGTTGAAGGGGCCGTACGCCCACTTGTGGCCGCACCAGGCGGAGGCGGTGCCGACGATGGGCGAGCAGCCGGCGATGCCGATGCCGAGCGCGCTGTTCTCGTCCTGCACGCCGCGCACGCCCTGCCGGCGCAGAGTGCTGCGCAGTTCGTCGGCCGAGACGCCCGGGGCGGGTTCGTAGATGGCGGTGTAGGTGGTGCCGTCGGAGCGTGGCTGGACCACGTAGACGGCGTTGTCCGCCCCGGCGCGGTCGGACGCCGGCCCCGTCGGGGCAGTCGTGTCCGCCTGCACCGCCGGGGCCGAGAGCGCGACCACCAGCGCGGTCACTGCCAGTCCGATCGCGGTTCTCGTTCTTCGCAGCATGTCGTTCCCCCTGTGGCCCGCGACCGCCTCCCGCTGCCTCCTGGCGGCGGGATCCATGAGCGGCCGTGGACAGACGAGCGCAAGAGTGGCATGTCCTCGACAATCAGGGAACGACGTTAATTGGCCACATTGGGCCCCTATGGCGGGACCTGGGCCGAGCGGAGATCAGAGGTGCGGGACCGTGGTCGGCGTCGGTGCGGGCGCCGCGGCGCCATGGGGTGTATCCAGAACATATGGTTCCTAGACGCCCCAAAGGCCTTCAGTGGTCGCAGGAGCCGCCTCAGGCGCTGCTGGTGGTGCCGATCCTGATGATCGTGATCGTCACGGTGGTCGACATCCTGGCTCCGGCCAGCGTCCATCTCGGGCCGTTCCTGGTGGCCGCGCCCGCCGTCACGGCGTCGTTCGCCGGGCCGCGCATGACCGCATACGTCGGCGCGCTCGCCGTTACGGCCCAGGCCGTGGTGGCGGCGGTGCGCACCACCCTCGTCGATCTGAACCACTCGTTCCAGCTGATCACCCTGATCCTGATGTCGGCGTTCGCGACCTCGTTCGCCGCCCGGCGGGAGCGTCACGAACGGGAACTGATGCAGCTGCGGTCGGTCGCCACGGCGGCGCAGGAAGTGGTGCTCAAGCCGCTTCCCCAGCGGGTCGGTTCACTGCGCATCGCCTCGGTGTACCTGGCCGCCGAATCCGAGGCGCAGATCGGCGGCGATTTGTATGCCGCCGCTCGTACGGAGCGCGGTATCCGCATCGTCATCGGCGATGTCCGGGGTAAGGGCCTGGAGGCGGTCGGGGACGCCGCGCTCCTGCTCGGCGCCTTCCGGGGCGCGGCCCACAGACAGGCCGACCTGCCGGCGCTCATGAGCTTCCTGGAGGGAACCGTCTCCTCGGACCTCGACGACCCCGCGGCCCTCGACGCCACGGCCGAGGACCGCGGCGAGTCGTTCATCACCGCCGCCGCGCTGGACATCCCGGACGACGAGCCGGTGCTCCACCTGATCAACTGCGGGCATCCGCCGCCACTGCTGTTGCGCGGCGACCAGGTCCGTCCCCTTGCAGTGCGCCACCCGGCACCGCCCCTGGGCCTCACCGAGTTCGTGGCGACCGAGCTCTCCGAGGAGACGTTCGCCTTCGAGTACGGCGACGTCGTCCTGCTCTACACCGACGGTGTCATCGAGGCCCGCGACGGTGGGGGCACGTTCTACCCGCTCGCGGAACGGGTGGCGGGCAAGGCCGCGGAGCACGGTCCCGACGCCCTGCTGGCCCACCTGTGCAAGGACCTGATGCGGCACGTCGGCGGACATCTGGGGGACGACGCCGCCATGGTCGCGATCGAGCGCCTGCCTCGGCCGTCCTGAAATCGTCCGACACCCTCCGACCGACACCGTCCGACACCGACCGACACCGCGCCTCCGTAGGCCGGCTCCGACGCTCCGCCAAAAGGGCCGGACCGAACATCCTGTCGCCCGTCTCGTCGTTGAGCCCGGCATGAAGATCATCACTGCCGCGGCACTCGCCGGAGCGGCTCTCCTCATGGCCGCCGTCCCCGCCTCCGCCGACGACGGACCCGTCGACTTCGGCATCTTCCAGGGCGTCAACGACACCAAGGGCTCGAACAGCACGGACTCCGGCACGACCTGGAGGCAGACCGACAACGGGAGCGGCGCGGCCGTCCCCAAGTCGCCCCTGACCATGCTGGTGGACAGCCTGGCGTGGTCCGGCCGCCAGTGACGTGACCGGATCCCTGAGCCGGTGAGGGCGGGCTGCCCGCCCTCACCGTCCGGGTCGGGTCAACGCGCCGGGATCGCCGCTTCGGCCGCCGCCCTGATCCGCGCGCCGAAGGCCGGGGCGTCCTTGCGGGCGGCGGAGAGTGCCAGGCCGACGAGGAGCTTGCCGATGCCGTGGCCTTCCAGAACGTTGTGGATACGGACCTGGGTCCTGCCCTCGCCCAGCGGCTCCAGGTCGTAACCGCCTTCACTGGCCGTGACGATGTTCTTCGACACCTCGGCCCAGCGAATCTTCGTGGGGGCCTGGAGTTCGGTGATGCGGAACTCCCTGGCCGTCTTCATCCCGGCGTCCTTGACCGAGCTGCGGAAGACCGTGCCCACGGCGGTCGGGGAGTCGGGGACCCGCTCGATCTTGAGCACGCGGGGGCTGAACTGCGGATCGTTGCGTCCGTCGGCGAGGTAGTCGAACACCGCCTCGACAGGTCGATCGACCTCGAACGTCGCCTCAAACCGTCCTGCCATGAGCACTCCTCGATCGCTTGAGCCTCAGCGTGCCCGCGACTCCCCTGCAAGCCGTCCGCCCGGTCCGTGGGGAACCGCCCCTTGGGCATGCGAGGAGCCGCGCCGCCCGTCTTGTCGTGGCGGCACCGCGACTCTATGGGGCCGCTGGGCATCCCGCGAGGCGAACGACGCGAACCCGCGCCCGAGATGACGGGGCGCGGGCTCCTGTGCGACGAAGTGTCAGTGCGCTTCCTGCGGTCGACGCCGCCGGGCGGGCGGATTCAGGCTGAGGGTGAGTGGGGCCGCGGTGAAGACGGATGAGTACGTGCCGACCGCCAGGCCGACGAGCAGGGCCAGGGCGAAGTCGGTGAGGGTGTCGTCGGCGAGGACGGCCAGGGCGGTGAGGATGATGGCGGCTCCCATGCCGGTGTTGACCGTGCGGGGCAGGGTCTGGAGGATCGCCTGGTTCGTCAGGCGGGGCAGCGGTGTCGTGCGGTCGCGGGCGAGGAGTTCGCGGATGCGGTCGAAGAGGACGACCGAGTCGTTGACCGAGTAGCCGATGACGGTCAGCAGGGCGGCCAGGAAGACCCCGTCGATCGGCTTGCCCAGCCAGGCGAAGACGCCGACGAGGATCACCACGTCGTGCACGAGCGCGCCGACGGCCGCGGTCGCGAACCTCCAGCGGAACCGGACCGCCAGGTAGAGCAGCTGGGCGCCCAGTGCGAGAGCGAGGGCGATGACCGCGTTGCGGCGCAGTTCGTCGCCCAGGCTGGGGCCGATCAGCTCGTCACGGACCTTCTTCGTCTCACCGCCGAGTCCGCCGATGGCGTCGGTGACGGTGGCCGCCTCGGTGTCGGTCAGGTTCTCGGTGCGCACGGTGAGGGCGGTGTCGCCGGACGACTGCACGACCGCGCGGGGGAACCCGGCGTCGGTGAGGGCTTCGCGTGCGCGGTCGGGGTCGACGGCCTTGGTCGTGGAGTACTCGATGAGCCGGCCGCCGGTGAAGTCGATGCCGAGGTCGAGGCCGCGGACCAGGACGCCCGAGACGGCCATGACGAGCAGGGCTCCCGACACGGCCAGCCAGCGGCGGGGACGACGCATCAGGAACGGGTTACGGCGCAGCAGTCCGTCCCGTACCCGTCCGGTGTCGGCGACGCCGGTGAGGCGCGGGCGTCGGCGGACCGCGGGCCGTCCGGCCGCGTACTCGGCCAGTACCCGCGTGATGACCAGGGCGCTGATCATGGAGGCGAGGACACCGATGCCGAGGGTGACGCCGAAGCCGCGGACCGGGCCTGAGGCCAGGACGAACAGCAGGCCGGCGGCGACGAGCGTGGTGATGTTGGAGTCGGCGATCGCGCTCAGCGCGCCGCGGAATCCCGCCGTCAGGGCCGACCGCGGGCTGGGGCGGCTGCGGGCGGCGTACTCCTCTCGGGCCCGTTCGAAGACCAGGACGTTGGCGTCCACGGCCATGCCGATGGCCAGGACGAACCCGGCGAGCCCGGGCAGGGTCAGGGTGGCGCCGAGCGCGGCCAGGGCGGCGTAGGAGATCAGGCCGTAGCAGAGCAGGGCGGCGGTCGCGAGCAGGCCCATGAGCCGGTAGACGGCGATGATGAACAGCGCGGTCAGGGTCGTGCCGATGACGGCGGCCCAGGCCGCGGCCTCGATGGCCGACTCGCCGAGGGTGGCGCCCACGGTGCGCTGTTCGACGGTCTCGACCGGTACGGGCAGGGCGCCGCCGGAGATGAGCAGCGCGAGTTCGCGGGCCTCGGCGTCGTCGAAGGAGCCGGTGATCTGGGTCGTGCCGCCCGGGATGCCGGTACCGCAGCCGACGGACGGGTCGACCTGCGGCGAGGAGATGATCTTGTTGTCGAGGACGATGGCGACCCGGCGCTGCGGGTCCCCCGCCGGGTGGCAGGCGGCCTGTGCGGTCACGTCCGCCCACGCGTCGCGGCCGTCGCCGGTGAAGTCGATGGTGACGTGCCAGCCGGCGCCGCTCTGTTGGTCGAAGCGGGCGTCGGCGCCCTTGACGTCCTGTCCGGTGAGGGCGGCGGCCTTGAGCCGCAAGGGCTGCCCGGACTCGTCCGGCAGGGTCTGATCTTTGGCCGGCCCTGGACCGGTGTTGTCATCCGGGGTCTCGGCCGCGCCGAGGACCGGGTGGACCGTGAGCTGGGCGGTGCGGCCCAGGACGTCGGCTGCCTTCTTCGGGTCCTGTACACCCGGCAGTTCGACGAGGATGCGGTGATCGCCCGAGCGGACGAGGGTCGGTTCGGCGACGCCCAGCGCGTCGATACGGCCCCGCAGCACTTCCATCGTGCGGTCGGTGGCCTCGCGGTCGGCTTCGGTGGTGGCGGTGGAGCGGGTTTCGAGGGTGATCTGTGTGCCGCCTCGTAGGTCGAGTCCGAGGCGGACGGGTGTCGTGAGGGCGATGGCCAGCGATGCGGCGATCACGGTGAGGGCGAGCAGCGCACGCGCGCGCAGGGAGTTCTTCCGGCGTTTCAACACAGGCCTCCGGCAGGCACGTCACGGCAGCGGCAGCGGCAGCGGCAGCGGCAGCGGCAGCGGCAGCGGCAGCGGCAGCGGCAGCGGCAGCGGCAGCGGCAGCGGCAGCGGCAGCGGCAGCGGCAGCCAACGGCGGACCGCGGGCTCGCGTTGCCGTGACGAGGTAAAGGTTGACGGGTTGCTTCAGTTGCCGGTGGGCGCCGGAGGGGCCCTGCCACGGTCGTGTGTGGATCGGCCGGGGGAGACGAGTGCGTGCGCGGGTACCGCGGGAGTGCGTGAGCCGACGGCAGGGCGCCCGGCAGCGACTTCGCCCGGGTCGGTGGCGTGATGATCCGGCAGCCCGGGGCGCTCGCCGAGCGGGTCGTGCCGGGTTCTGGGCTGTGTCGCGCAGCCGGCGGCGCACGGGCTGTCCGCGCGGGTTCCGTGGTCGGCGAGTTGCGCGCTCGTGGCCGTAGCGGCCCGGTCGTCCTTCGGCCCGCCCGCGGCGTGCGCGGTGTGGGCGGGGACCAACGCGAGCAGGACGGCGAGGAGGACGCCGAGTATTCCGGCGAGTCGATGCACCGCGGCCGAACTCCGCTGCCCGGAAGGCGGGATGGTGCGGGATGCCGGGCGCATGCACCATCCCTCTCTGGACGTGTTCGGATCCTTGGCGTCGGTCCCTGAAGCGGTGTCAGGGTTCGATAAGACCGGAACGGATGGCGTACCGGGTCAGTTCCAGCCGGTCGCGCAGACCGAGTTTGTGCAGCAGATTGGCGCGATGGCGATGCACGGTCTTGACGCTGATGAACAGCATCTCGGCGATCTCCTTGGAGGAGTGGCCCTCGGCGACGAGCTTGAGGACCTCCTCCTCGCGGGGCGTGAGGAGGCGATCGGCGTCCTCCTCGCCGTGCCGGACGCGATCCAGGTAGTTGCGGATCAGGGCCGTGACCGCGCCGGGGTAGAGGAACGGCTCGTTGCGCATCGCGGCCCGGCAGGCGGCGACGAGGTCGCGGTCGGCCACCGACTTCAGCACGTAGCCGCAGGCCCCGGCCTTCAGCGCCTGGAAGAGGTACTGCTCGTTGTCGTGCATCGTCAGCATCAGGATGCGCAGGTCCGGCTTGAGCGCGCTCAGCTCACGGGTGGCCTGGAGCCCGGTCATGCGCGGCATGGCGATGTCGAGGATGGCCAGGTCGATGTCCTGCTTGCGCGCCTCCTCGACGGCCTCGGCTCCGTCCCCGGCCTCGGCGACGACCTGGAGGTCGGGTTCCCGGTCGAGGATGAGGCGTACACCGCGGCGCACGAGGGCGTGGTCGTCGGCGAGGAGGATGCGGATCGGCGTCGGGCCGGCGGTCGCCGGCGTCGAGGCCGAGGCGGGTTCGGGAGGCATCGGGTCGTGCATGGTCAACGCTGCTTCCTGGGGACGGGTGCGGTGAGCCGGATCCGGGTGCCGGTGCCGGGTGTGGAGGTGATGTCCAGGGTCGCGCCGGCGAGCAGCGCCCGCTCCCGCATCCCGCGGATCCCGGCCCCCTCGCAGGCGGCCTCGATGCCGCGGCCGTCGTCGGCGATCTCCAGGACCACCGCCCCGTCGGCGCCGTGCAGGCTCACCTCGACCCGGCGGGCGTCCGCGTGCCGGGCGGCGTTGGTCAGACTCTCCTGAGCCACCCGGTACAGGACGAGCTCGCTCTCGTGGTCGAGGGCGGGCAGGTCGCTGTCGAGGCGCCGTACGACTCGCAGCCCGGTGTGGGTGGCGAAGTCCAGCGAGAGCGAGGTCAGCGCGCTGACCAGGCCCAGGTCCTCCAGGACACCGGGGCGCAGGCGCCGTACCAGGCGCCGCACCTCGTCCAGGCTCTCCCGGGTGATCTCCTGGGCCTGCTGGAGGTCCTCGCGCAGCGGCTCGGGGGCGTCGTCCGCGGCACGCTTGAGCACCAGCAGGATCGCGGTCATGCTCTGCCCGACCTCGTCGTGCAGTTCCTGGGCGATACGGCGGCGTTCCGCCTCCTGCGCCAGCAGCGCCCGGGCGCTGGACGTGGCGCGCTCGTGCTCCAGCCGGTCGAGCATGGCGTTGAAGGTGCGGATCAGTTCGGCCACCTCGCTGCCGGCGGCGCCGGGCACGGGGAGCCGCTGTCCGGGGCGCAGCAGGTCGACGGTGGTCATGAGGCGGGTCAGCCGGTCCAGCGGGGCCAGGCCCCAGCGCAGCAGGGTGCCGTTGGCGACGAGCATGACGGCCAGGCCACCGACCAGGATCATCGCCTCGGTCAGCAGCACCGGCACGGAGACGGTCACCGGCGCCCACAGCAGCAGCGCCGTGGCGATGCCCAGGACCACGGCGTTGAGCCCGAAGATCCGCCAGAACAACGACACGGGGTATTTCCTCCTTCTACGACCCGACCCTAACCAGCTCGGCTCACAGTCATCGCACCCCCTGCGCGTGAACCGCGGTATCCGGGTCTGATCGGGGCCTGACCGGGTCCGATCGCACCTGACCGGGCCGGGACCCGAACAGGCCTCATCGACCCCGCACCAGCCTGCCCTGCTCCACGCGCGCGGTCGATGGGGCCCGGTCCCCATATCCCGGGTCATGGGGTACCCATCCGCCGGCCCGGGCGGGCGGCGTGTGGTCATCGCGGTCCAGGGCGAATGGGGCCTGCGCCCGATGGGATTCCGAGGCCGTACGGAGCAGAGTCGAAGGTGCCAGGGCCGCCCGGTTCGGCGAAAACCCGCGGTCTCCACGGAAGCCCGCGGTCCGACGAACCGGGCGGCCGTTGCTGCGCCCGTCACCTGCTGAGAAAGGACTCGTCGTGCCCCTCGACACCTCCTCCCCGTCCGAGACCCCTCAGGCACCCGACGCCGCTCGGACGCCCCGGGCCGACATCGCCGACCCCCGTCCCGGCCGGCTGACCGCTCATGAGGCCCGGCAGCGCCTGGAGCACGCCCGCAACAGCCGGCTGGCGCAGTTGCAGGCCCTCAGCGAGTCGGGCCAGAGCGCGGACGACCATCTGCTGTCGACGCAGGCCGAGGCCATCCAGCGGGTCCTCAAGGAGATCAACGAGGCGTTCGCCCGCATCGACGACGGCTCCTACGGCGCCTGCCTGGGCTGCTCCAAGCCCGTCCCCGCCGAGCGTCTGGAGATCCTCCCGTACACCCGGTACTGCGTCCCCTGCCAGCGCCGCGCCGCCACGTGACCCGCGACTCCCCCGTCTCCCCCGACTCTCTCTGATCGACCCCGGTCGGATCAGATCGGCTCTGACGCAGCTCAGACCCGCCCTGACCGACTTCCTCTCCTGCCCTGCTCAAAAGGGGTGAAGTGGTGAACCACCAGACCGTCGGCGACCGTGCCACGCACCTGTCGCCCGAGGACCTTGCCGCGCTCCGGGAAAACCTGCACGAACAGCGCCTGTTCCGTCAGGACCAGCTGCGCCAGATCGCCGCGGCGCCACGCGCCGAGGAACTGCTCGGCCGCCGTTCCGCGGCGCAGGCCGAGGTGCACGTCAAGCTCGCCGCGTCCGCGCGCATGGTGCTCGCCGACGTGGAGGCGGCGCTGCAGCGCATGGCCGACGGCAGTTACGGCGCCTGTCATCTGTGCCGGCGGGCCATCGACCGCGAGCGGCTGACGATCGTGCCGCAGGCCCGCTACTGCGCCCGGTGCCAGCAGGTGCGCGAGGCCGGCCGATGACACTGGTCCCGCGCCCTCGCACCGGCTCTTCCTCCTACCACCGGCACCGGCCCTGGCCGATGTGCCGGCAGTGCTGCGGCCTCGCCCTCGACATGGGCAGCGCGCGTACTCGCGCCTGGATCGCCGGCCGCGGCATGATCCTCGACGTACCCACGATCACGTTCCCGGGCGCCGGGGCGGTGTATCCGATACAGCGGGGCGCCATCGTCGACGTTCCGGGTACGTCCCGGATGCTCGACCGGCTGCTCGGCCACCGTCTGCCCCGCCTCACCCGGCCGCTGGTGGTGGTCACCACGCCGGTCCTCGACGGGCCCACCTACCGGGAACGGGCCCGCACGGCGGTGGAGGTGCTGCGTCCGCGCACGGTACTGACGGTCCCCACCGCGCGTGCCATAGCGCTGGCCGCGGACGCGGACCTCTCCCGGCCGCTGCTCGTGGTGGACATCGGCGCCCACCTCACCGAGGTGGTCCTCCTCTCCGAGGGCATGGTCTTCGACGCCCGACGCACGGCGGTGGGCACGACCGACATCTCCGCGCCCGGCACCTCTGCGGAGGTCATCGAAGCCGTGACGACGATGATCACGTCGATGCTCCGGCAGGACCGTACGTCCGTGACCGCCGACGCCCTGTGCCGGGGTGCCCTCCTGGCGGGCGGCGGGGCGCTGCGTCCCGACCTCACGTACCGGCTGACCGGCAGCCTGCACGCGCCCCTGCGAGCCGTCCCCGCGCCGCACACCGCCGCGATCCGCGGCGCCGCGAAGATCCTCCAGTCCGCCCACGCGCACCCTTCGGCGAGGTCCGCGCAGCCGCCCGGACGGGGCACCGGCCCCCACCCCCATTAGCCCCGTCCCCGACTGCCACGGCCGGTGCCGCTCCACCGGCCGTGGCACCCATTTCGGCGTCGCGGCCCCGTCCCGTTCCCGTCCCGCGGAAGGAGAAATCCGTGTCCGGCACGATCCCGCCCGCGCAGCCACCCCCGCCTTCCGACCTCCGGTACCCATGGGTGCACCCCCTCTCACTCTGGCTGTGGCGGCACAACCCACTGCGCCGGAGCACCGACCGCCTCCAGGGCTGGATCGCCCTCGCCCTGCTGCTCCTCGCGCCGTTCCTCGGCCTGATCGCCATGTTCACCATCGGTGACACGGCCTACCGGCACTACGTCACGACAGCCGCCGACCAGCGCAAGACCCGGCACCTCACGACGGCCATACTCACGCACGACGCTCCGCGCCATCCCGAACCCGGCTCGGAGGAGGCGAAGAAGACGCGCTACCCGGCCACGGTCCGCTTCACCGACCCGCAGGGCACGATCCGTACCGCACAGACCGACGTGCTGCCCGGGCTCACCGAGGACAGCAGGGTCGAGGTATGGGTCGACATGGAGGGAGCGCTCACCGAACCGCCCATGACCGCCGAACAGATCCGCAGCCGCGCCATGGGCTGGGCCCTCCTCGCCTTCCTGGCCGTCGCCCTCGCCGGTGTCGCCGCCTACGGCACCGCAGCCCACGTCCTGAACCGGCGCAACCTGGCCGAGTGGGAATCCAAGTGGGCGGAAACCGCGCCGCGTTGGACCACATCTCCCTGAACGACCGGCCGGGCGGGACACCTGGTGGCGACGGACGCGAGGAGCCGCCGCTACTGTCAGCCGATGAGGGCTTGGGTGATCTGCCGAGTGGTCTGCGCGGCGACCCGGGGGTTGACCGCGGCGTAGGAAGTATAGGCGTTCAGGCCGGTGGCCAGGGCCCAGCCGCGGCCCCGCATCCAGGTGTCATCGTCCACGCCGACCGCATCTCGGAAGGCGGCTCGGCTGTCGGCCGACATCAGGGTGAAGGCGATCATCAGGTCGCGGGCCGGGTCGCCCTTGCCGAGCCCGCCGAAGTCGATGACGGCGCTGAGGCGGCCGTCGGAGGTCAGCAGGTTGCCGGTGTGGAAGTCGCCGTGAAACCACACCGGAGCTCGGTCCCAACCCGGCGCACTCAACGCCGCGTTCCACAGTTCGGTCATCGCTGTCGTGTCGAACACCCCGTCGACCTCGGCGATGGCGAGCCGCGTCGCGCGGTCCCGATCGGACAGCGGGCTGCCGGTGAGGTCATCGCTGATGTCGACAGCGGGGATGTCCTCGGGGGCGAACCGCTGCAGGGCGGCCAGGAATTGGGCCAGTTCGACTGCGGCGCCGGCGGAGTCGCCCAATGCGTCGACGGTGGCCACCTCGCCGTCCAGCCAGCGGGAGACGGCCCACGGCCACGGATAGCCGAAGTCGGGGTCACCCACACCCACCGGTACCGGGACGGCCAGGGGAACGTGCGGGGCGAGCCGGGGCAGCCACCGGAATTCCTTCCTGGCCTGCCCAATTGCACCGGCATGGCGGGGCAACCGGACGGACAGCTCCTCGCCCAACCGATAGATCACATGGTCCGAGCCGGCCGGGTCGAGCAGCTTCAGGGGCAGCCCGGCCCACTGCGGGAACTGCGCATCGACCAGACGCCTGACCAGCGCCTCATCGATCCGAGGGCGGCTGTCTGCGACACTCCCGGCTACCAAGAGCAACTCCCATGGTCGACCCGTTCCGTGCGACGGGCAGTCGCAACCATCACAGTGGTCAGCGGCCGCGCCTGTCGACCAATTTTGCGACGCGGCGGCAACTGACTAATGCCGCATCAGTCAACGTTCGCGCTGTCGATGGCTACTCTGACGACGTGGCCGATGAGAAGGACAGTGGGAGCGGCTCGATCCGACATCCCTCGTGGAACCGCCCGGTAGTGGCCACCGTCGCGCTGGAACTGGCCGGCCTCGCTGTCTCCGGGTTGGTCGCTCTGGTGGGGTGGCCGTTCGGGTGGCTGCCCGACACCAGTCTCGTCGGCCTCGTGACGGGCCTGATGGCGATCGGGCCTGCGGCTGAGTTGTACCGCGGGGCGAGCCCGCCGCGTCGGCTTGCTGTTGTCGCCGCTCTCCTTGCGCTGGTAGCGGTGAGACTGCTCGTGACTGCAACGGTGAACTGGGCCTTCCCTGCGCTGGCTGATCCGGGCGTCGGTATCCTCGTCGGCTACCTGGTTGCGCTACCCGTCGGCGTGGCTGTGCTGGCCCGGTTCCTCACCAGGGCGAACGTTGCCTGACACGACACTGGCCCACGGCATCGCTCGCCCGGACATGAGAGCCGTCCACCGCCGCCCGGGAGAAGTCCAGGGCGTTCACACTGCGCAGCCTGACCAGGAGGGCCTCGTGCAGCCGGGGCCACACACCGGCCACGGTCCACTCGGCCAGGCGCCGCCGGCAGGTCATGCCTGAACCGAAGCCGAGCTCCTGCGCCGGCTGTTCCCATGCAGGCCCGGTGTGCAGCACGAACACCTTCTACGTCGGCTTGAGGTCGGTGCGCACCAGGTGATGGTCCGAATTCTCGGTCGGATTCACATGCTGCTCGAGCGACACGAAGCCCCGCAGGAAGACGTAGTCGAACTTGCTCTGCCAGTCGGTGGTCACCTCACAGACACCGGTGGCCGAGGGACCGCACTCGGGATCGGCATCCGAGGCCAAGGCCCACATCTTCGTGAGTTCGGCGGATTCCGGCACGGCATTGAAATCGCCGAGAACGATCGCCCGGTCATACTTGCGGACCTCTGCGGTGAGGACGCCGATCTGCTCGGCCCGGAACTCCTCCTGGCGCCGGTGGGCGAGATGCGTGTTGAAGACGCGAGTCGACTTTCCGCCGACAGTCGTGGTGACCGCCATGTACCCGCGGTCCTCGGATCCGCCGTCGGGGTATTCCACGCTGACGTGGTCCTTCATCGGCGCGATCGAGAGAATCGCCTGACCGAAACCCCCGGGGTTCCAAGGCACTCCCCCGCAGCGGCCCCAACTCTGCAGCACCGTCCCGTACTCGACGTGGTAGACCAGCCCGTAGCGACGCTGCAGATGGTTCCGGATCTTCTCGACATCACGCACGCACGTCTCTTGCATGCCGATGACCTGCGGCGCATACCTGGCGATGTCCGCCGCCCGGTCCTCGTTGCTCACGTCGCAGGGATTGCAGATGTTCCACGTCATGACCCGGTTCGGTACGGCATCCCGGACGGCGTCGGCCGGCGGTGCCCCGCCGAAGAGGCCACCACTTGGCGTGCTGGGGCCGACGAGCACGATGAAGGCGACGACCACCGCCCCCGCGAGCAACCCCGTGCCCCTTCCGAACACCATCGCCTCCTCACGTGGACACCCACGGCATCACACATCTCAAGAAAGAGATTAAAAGACGAACCTGTGTGCCACACTCGCTGCTCCGGATCCCGGCGCGCCCGCAAGATTCCGGGCAACGACACACAGCACGGCCACCACCCGCCGGGCAGTCGGCAATGCTCGGCGCATGAACGAGATCGTGCTGATGTCGGACCCAAGAATCGCCGCGATCCCGGTGGTCGACTGCGGCGAAGCGCTCGTGGACATCCGGATCGGCGGGTCCGTCACCGTCGATCCTCGCCGAGGCGATCACTCGGGAGCATTCGCGCATCTGCGGGAAGGAGTCCTGACCCGACTCCTCAAGGCCCAGCAATTCCTCCCGCCGGGCATCCGTCTGCTGTTCATCGAGGGGTACCGGCCACCCGCCCTGCAGCGCGAATACTTCCAGCGCTACGCCGACAAACTCCGACTCGCCAATCCGGACTGGCCGCCGACAAGGGTTCGCGAGGCCGCGAGCCGGTACGTATCGCCGCCGGAGATCGCACCTCACAGCGCCGGCGCCGCGGTTGATCTCACGCTCGTCACCGCCGACGGGCGGGAACTCGACATGGGCACCCGCGTCAACGCCAACCCGGAGGAGAGCGACGGCGCGTGTTACACGGACGCCGACAATGTGGACTCCGAGGCGCGGGCCAACCGCCGGACGCTCATTGACGCGCTGACCGCCGGTGGCTTGGTGAACTACCCCACCGAGTGGTGGCATTGGTCCTTCGGTGATCGTTACTGGGCGCTTGCCACGGAAGCCGACCACGCGGTGTACGGGCCGCGAGAACTGACTTGAGCTGCGGGTGCAACCCGACACGCGGCCACACCCTGCGCGCACGGGACCGCACTCACCCGCCTCCGTTCCGCGGCGTTTCCGTCACGAGTCTTGACCCGCCCGGCAGGGAGGGGCCAGTCTCGTTAATGCGCATTAGGTAATACGCATTAACACAGTGCCGTCGCCGAGAGCGGCAACCCGACTCCCCTGGAGAGCAACCACCGTGGAACCCAGGAAGCGGCCCGGACGTGCACCCGCTCAGGGCGGACGTACGGCGCGTCCCCGGCAGGCCGAGGTGGCCCGGCTCGCGGGGGTGTCCCAGGCGACCGTGTCCCTGGTGCTCTCCCCGAAGCCCGACGGCAAGGGACGCCTCATCTCCGAGGAGACCCGCCGACGCGTCCTGGAAGCGGCCCGCAGCCTCGGCTACGTGCCCGACCCGGCCGCCCGGCGGCTGGCCGCCGCCCGCAACAACCTCCTCGGCGTGTTCAGCTTCACCGCCACGTTCCCCACCGATGTGCAGCACTCGTACTACCCCTTCCTCGTCGGCGTGGAGCGCGAGGCGGCGGCGCTCGGCTACGACCTGGTGCTGTTCACCGGGTCGAGCACCGGCGGCGCGGGTGCCGCGGGACCCGACGCCCTGAGCCGGGTCCGGCTCGCCGACGGCTGTCTCTTCATCGGCCGGCACACTCCCCGCGCGGAGCTCAAGCGGCTGGTCGAGGACGGCTTCCCGGTCGTACACCTGGGCCGCCGCGAGGAGTTGGAGGGCGTGGCATGGGTCGGCGCCGACTATGTCGAGGCCACCCGTGGTGTCGTGGCACATCTGGCCGAGCTGGGGCATCGACGGATCGTCCTCGTCCGTGAGGACGACGACGCGCCCGCCTCCACGGACCGTCAGCGCGGCTTCCTGGAGGGGATGGAGGCGGGGGGTCTGGCATCCGGGCCCGCGGCCGTCTTCCGGTCCGCCGATCCGCAGCGGGAGCTGACGCCCGAGCGGCTGCGTGCCTGGGCCGACGAAGGGGTGACGGCGTTCGTCGTGGAGGAGACCGACACCGGGGCGGCATGGCGGGGCCTGCTCTCCGCCGTGCGTGAGGCGGGCCTCGACTGCCCCGGTGACGTGTCCCTCGCCCTGCTCGGCAGCCCGCCGTCCGATCTGGCGAGCGAGCCCGTGCCGACCGGATTCGACATCCCACGGCCGCAGTTGGGTGCCGCGGCCGTGCGGCTGCTGGCCGCGCTCGTCGCGGGCGAGGAGGCGCGGGAGCCTCTCGTCGCCTGCGCCTTCCGCCCGGGTCCTACGACCGGCCCGCGGCGCGTTCGCCCTTGAGCAAGACGCATACGCACGAACCCTGTTGAGCCGTCCCGGCGGCAACTCGCCCCAGCAGCAAGGAGAAGCGTGATACCCGAAGCGGACATCCTCGTCGTGGGCGGCGGACTCGGTGGCGTGGCCGCCGCACTCGCCGCGTGCCGGGCAGGACGCAGCGTCGTGCTCACCGAGGAGACGGACTGGATCGGCGGCCAGCTCACCAGCCAGGCGGTGCCACCCGACGAGCACCCGTGGGTGGAGCAGTTCGGCACGACGGCCTCGTACCGGCGGCTGCGCGAGGAGATCCGGCGGTACTACCGACACTGGTATCCGCTGCGGGCCGAGGCCTCGGCGCTCACCGACCTCAATCCCGGAGCGGGCCGCGTCAGCAAGCTCTGCCACGAACCGAAGGTCGCCCTCGCCGTCCTGGAGGGCATGCTCGCGCCCCACCGCGCGGCGGGACGGCTGACCGTGCTCACCGAGCACCGGCCGGTCTCCGCCGAGTCCGACAACGATGTCGTACGGTCCGTGACCCTGAAGGACCTGCGCGACGGCACGCGGCGCACGCTCACCGCGCGCTACGTCCTCGACGCCACCGAGACGGGCGAACTCCTGCACCTCGCGGGCGTCGAGCACGCGAACGGGGCCGAGGCTCGTGCCGAGTTCGACGAGCCGCACGCCCCGGACGAGGCCCAGCCCCTCAATCAGCAGGGCATCACGGTCTGCTTCGCGCTCTCCCACCACGAGGGCGAGGACCACACGATCGACCGGCCGGACGACTACGCCTTCTGGCGGGGCTACCGGCCCTCGTTCTGGCCCGGTCCGCTGCTCGGCTTCGAGGCGCCCGACCCGCGCACGCTGGAGCCGGTGCCGCGGACCTTCGTGCCGAACCCCGATCTCGACCCGCTCGGTGTCTCCGCCGACCAGAGCTCCGACGCCGGCGACAAGGAACTGTGGGGCTTCCGCCGCATCCTCGCCCGCAGGCTGCACGCGCCGGGCGCCTTCGGCTCCGACATCACGCTCGTCAACTGGCCGCTCAACGACTACTGGCTGAAGCCGTATATCGGCCAGGAGTCCGAAGCGCTGCGCGAGGCAAGGCAGTTGTCGCTGTCGCTGCTGTACTGGCTGCAGACCGAGGCGCCTCGCGCGGACGGCGACACCGGCTTCCCGGGGCTGCGGATCCGCCCGGACGTCACCGGCACGGCGGACGGCCTGGCCAAGGCGGCGTACGTCCGCGAGTCCCGCCGTATCAAGGCCGTCACCACCGTCACCGAGCACGACGTGGCGATCGACCTGGTCGGCCCGTACGGCGGCACCCGGCACCGGGACTCCGTCGGCGTGGGCGGCTACCGCATCGACCTGCATCCCTCGACCGGCGGCGACAACTACATCGACATCGGCTCGGTGCCCTTCGAGATCCCGCTCGGGGCGCTGGTACCGCGGCGGGTCCGCAACCTGCTGCCGGCGGGCAAGAACATCGGCACCACCCACATCACCAACGGCTGCTACCGGCTGCACCCGGTGGAGTGGAACGTCGGCGAGGTCGCCGGTGCCCTCGCCGCGCACTGCGTGGCCGAGGACGTCGAACCGCACCAGGTGCAGGCCGAGGACAAGCGGTTCGAGGAGTTCGCGCGGCTGCTCGACCGCGCCGGAGTGCAACGCCACTGGCCGGACGTACGCGGCTACTGAACACCACCTGTACGGAGCGAACCGATCCAGCACAAGGAGGTGCCCGGACATGAACACACCCCGCATCCGCGTCGGCATCGACGTGGGCGGAACCTTCACCGACGCCGTGGCCGTGGATGCCACGACCCACGAACTCCTGGGGCAGATCAAGGTCCCCACCAGTCACCGGCACGAGGACGGTGTCGCGCACGGCATCGTCGAGGCGCTCGACCGGCTCCTGGCGCAGACCGGCCGCGCCCCGGCCGATGTCGCCTTTCTCGCGCATGGCACGACCCAGGCCACGAACGCGCTCCTGGAGGGCGACGTGGCGACCGTCGGGCTCATCGGCATCGGGGCGGGCCCCGGCGCGGTGCTCACCCGCCGGCTCGCCTCGTTCGGCAAGCTCGAACTCGCCCCGGGCAAAAGGCTTCCGCTCGCCTACGCACACGTCACGGACCCGCAGGACATCTCGGCGCTCCGCAGCGCCGTCGAGCGGCTGACGGACGAGGGCGCCCAAGTCCTCGTCGCCAGCCAGCCGTTCAGCGTCGACCGTCCCGAGGGCGAACAGGCCGTGCTGGAGGCGGCACGGCCGTACGGGCTGCCGATGACGGCCGCGCACGAGATCACCTCGCTGTACGGGCTGCACAAGCGCACCCGTACCGCCGTGGTGAACGCGGCGATCCTGCCGCGCATGCTGGCCACCGCCGACCTCGTCGACGCCTCCATCGTCAAGGCGGGCGTGACCGCGCCGCTGATGGTGATGCGCTGCGACGGCGGTGTGATGGCGCTCGACGAGATGCGCCGCCGGCCTCTGCTGACGGTCCTGTCGGGGCCGGCCGCCGGCGTAGCGGGCGCTCTGATGCAGGAGCGGGTGAGCGAGGGCGTGTTCCTGGAGACGGGTGGCACGTCGACGGACGTCAGCGTGGTGCGGCGCGGCAAGGTCGCCGTCCGGCACGCGACCATCGTCGGCAGGACGTCGTATCTGAATGCCCTCGACGTGCGCACGGTCGGCGTCGGCGGCGGCTCCATGGTGCGGATCGGCCAGGGCCGGGTGACCGGTGTCGGCCCGCGCAGCGCCCATATCGCGGGGCTGCCGTACGCCTGCTTCGCCTCGCCCGACGACCTGCGCGACGCCACCGTGGACACCGTGCGGCCCATGGACGGCGACCCGGCCGACTACGCGGTGATCGACGCGGCGGGCGGGCGATTCGCGGTCACGATGACCTGCGCCGCCAACGCCCTCGGCCGTGTCCCGGAGGGCGACTTCGCCCGCTGCGACCCCGAGACCGCACGCGCGGCGATCGCGCCGCTGGCGGCCGTGCTCGGCACCGATGTCTCGACCGCGGCCGCGCGGATCCTCGACGCGGGGGTGGCACAGGTGAAGGCGGTGGTGGACGCGATGATCCGCGACTACCGCCTCGACGAGGACACGGCCGTCCTCGTCGGCGGAGGCGGCGGCGCCGCGTCCGTCACCCCGCACCTCGCCCTCACCAGCGCCATGGAGGGCCGGATCGCCCGCCACAACGAGGTCATCAGCCCCATCGGCGTGGCCCTCGCGCTCGTACGGGAACAGGTCGAGCGGATCGTGCCCGGCGCCTCGCAGGAGCAGATCCTCGCCATCCGCGCCGAGGCGGAGCGGGCGGTCGTCGCGCAGGGTGCCGCCGCCGAGGGCGTCGAGGTCGAGGTCACCGTCGACCCGCAGACCAACACCGTGCGCGCGGTCGCGACCGGCGCCACCGAACTGCGCACCCAGGACCGGGCGCACCGCGCCGACGACACCGAGCGACTCCGTGCCGCGGCGGCCAGCCTGAAGGCCGACCCCACGGCGGTCCAGGTCCTGGCGGGCACCGCCGCCCACACCGTCTACGGCACACGGACGCGCCGCCGTCTGCGGCCGGCCCGCAGGCCCGTACGGATCGTCGACATGGACGGTGTCGTGCGCCATCACGCGCCCGACGCGCTCGTGGCCACGACGACGGTGGCCGGCGCCCCGGAGGCGCTCGCCCGGCTGGTGGGCGAGTCCACCTCGTACGGCGACGGCGGGGTGCGCGCTCCCGCCCTGCGGCTGCTGCTCGGCTCCCGCATCGCGGACCTGTCCGGCGTCCTCGACCCGCAGCCCCTGCTCGCTCTGGCCCGCAGCGAGTTGCGGTCCCGCGCGGCCGACGAGCCGGTGGTCGCGGTCCTGGAGGTGCGGTCGTGACGGCCGCCGGGGCACGGGAACCGACCGCCGCGGCACGGGAGTCGGCCGCCGATGCGCGGGTGTCGGCCGCCGGGGTACGGAAGTCGACGGCCGGGGTACGGGAGTCGGCCGCCGGGGTACGGGAGCCGACGGATCCCGCGTCCGTCGACGACATCGAATGGGCCGTCCGGCTGCTGGCCGGCACGCCCACCCACGAGAACCGTGATCGCGCGCTGCTACGTCAATGGGCCCGCAGAGCCGACGAGTTCGGGGCCCGGCTCGCTCCCGTCCCGTCCACGGCGCGTGTGGTCGAGCGGGGCGGCGGACTGGAGCGGATGCTGCTCGCCCGCTACACGTCACGGCCGCCGACGGTCGAGCTCTACACCGACACCCTCGCGCTCGCGGAGGAGTTGGTCGACGCCCGCGGCTGGCGTCACTGGTATCCGCCGGGCTCGGTGCGGGCGGCCGCGCTCGCCCACGAGGCGGTGCACGCCCACCTCCACCACGGCCCCGCGAAGACCGCGCTCAAGCAGGCCCTCGGCCACACCGTGCTCCGCATCGGACGCCGCCGTGTCGCCGGACATGTCGCGGGCGCCGAAGAGGTCGCCGCGCATGCCTACGCCAGAACCGTCTGCGGGCTCGGCCGCAGCCCCCTGCTCCTGACCGCCGCGCTGCGTGCGGCCCTCACCCGGCCCGGGGCTGCCGCTCCGAGAAGAGAGAACTGACCCATGGGCGTCGTCATCCTCCTCGTCATGGCCGCAGGCGTCGGCCTGATGCTCACCCGCAGACTCCCCACCGCCGTAGCGCTGGTGCTGCTCGCCGTCGTCATCGCCCTCCTGGCCGGGGCGCCGCTCACCGGCGAGAACAGCGTCCTGGACACGGTCCTCCAGGAAGGCGCGCCCGCTCTGGCCGCCACCATGATCGCGATCATCCTGGGTTCCTGGCTGGGCAAGCTCCTCGACGAGACGGGCGTCGCGGGCACTCTCGTCCGCAAGATCGTCGAGTTCGGCGGTGACCGCCCGACCGTGGTGGCCCTCGGCGTCCTCGCCGTGTCCGCACTCGTCGGAACGGTGACCGGCTCGGCGCCCGCCGCCATGCTCGCCGGCATCATCGGCATCCCCGCCATGATCGCCGTCGGCGTGCCCAAGGTGACCGCCGCGGGCACGGTGCTGATGGGCATCGCCGTGGGCATCCCCTTCGAGCTGCCGGTGTGGCAGTTCTTCTCCACCACGCTGGAACTGCCGATCCCGACCGTGCGCGGCTTCATGGTGAAGCTCTTCCCGTTCGCCCTGGTCGCCGCTCTCGCGTTCGTCCTCGTCGAGACGCGGCGGCGGGGCACCGAACACGCGTGGTCGCTCAAGTCAGTCGACTCTCCTGACGCGAAGCCGCGGTCACGGCGCGAGGAGCTGGGTGACGCGCCCTGGTACGCGCTGCTCGCCCCCGCCGTCCCGCTCGTCCTGGCGTTGGGCTTCGAACTCGCCATCATCCCTTCGCTGTTGGCGGGTGTCCTGTACGCGCTGGTCACCACGACCCGACCCGGCGAGATGAACAAGCGGCTGCTGCGCACCCTGTACGGCGGCTTCGAGGTGGCCGCCCCGCCGATCGCCCTGTTCGTCGCCATCGGCATCCTGCTCGCGGCGGTGAAACTGCCCGGTGCCGTGGACGCTCTCGAACCGCTCGTCAAGGCCGTCAGCCCGCAGAACGCCGTGCTGTTCGTCCTGGTCTTCACACTGCTCGTCCCGCTGTGCCTCTACCGCGGACCCCTCAATGTGTTCGGGCTCGGCGCGGGCATCGCCGGCGTCCTCATCGCGACCGGCATCTACCCGGCGGCCGTCGTCCTCGGCATGGCCACCTCGTACAACCAGGTCTTCGGCGTCGCCGACCCCACCAGCACACAGACCGTGTGGAGCGCCCAGTACGCGGGCGTCACTCCCCAGCACGTCATGGTGCGCACCCTGCCGTACGTCTGGGTGGTCGCCCTGGGCGGCCTTTGCGTCACCGCCGCCACCCACCTCTGAACTTCCCTCCCCTTGGAGCCCACCCATGCCTGAACACCACCCCGACCGGACGCATGAGCACCACTTCGACCGGACGCCCGAACACCGCCTCGACCGGCGCCTGTTCCTGCGGGCCGGCGCCGCCACCGGAGCCGCCCTCGCGGTCGGGACGTCCGTGGGCGCCCAGCCCGCGGCCGCAGCGCCCGGCGGCTTCCCCGACTACACCTACGTCCGCACACTCCTGACGGCATCTCAGCTGAAGTACAACCCCACCGGCGAGATCATCTTCCCCTGCGTGCGCGGTGTCTACGACAAGCTGAGCTCGCCCCTGGGCCGCTACTACCTGTACTACGCGCCGCACGACGCACCCGGTGGAATCTGTCTGGCCTACGGCAACTCGCTGGCCGGACCGTTCACGGAGTACCCGTCGAACCCGATCGTCGCCAACAAGTGGTCACCGCACTACTCCGTCAGCCATGTGTCGTCACCACATGTGCTGTGGAACCAGGATGCCAAGGAGTTCTGGCTGTACTTCCACGGCGAGAACACCACGACCCGCCTCGCCCGCTCGGCCGACGGGATCCACTTCACGTACGACAAGGTCGTCCTGTCGACGTCCATGCTCCCGGCGGGCACCACGGAGACGTCGTACGCCCGGGTCTTCCGCCACGACCTGCCCTCGCGCGGCGCCCGCTACGTGATGGTCTTCATGCTGAACAACACCACCGATCACCGTGACATCCACTGGGGTTGGTCCGCCGACGGCCGCAACTGGAGCTACGACCAGCAGCCCTTGATCCGGCACGGCGACGTCGGCGCGGTCAATGTCGGCGGCCCGCACCTCCTGCACCGCGACAACAGCACCTACGTCGTCTACAACAAGGACAAGGCAAGCGGCGGCGACATCATGATCACCGAGGTCGGCAACGACTTCGGCAAGCGCAACCACCTGGGCGTCTTCTACAACTCACGCAGCGCGGCCCCGGAGAACGGGCGTGCCGCGGCGCCGGCCTTCGGCACCGACGGCGGCGTCCCGTACATGATCTACGAGGCCGGTGAGCGGCTCGCGGGGGCCATCGCGGTGGCCCGGGGCTGAGCCTGGACCGACCCTGAGGGACGGCTCCCCGGCGACCTTGCCATGGAGGTGTGGCGCGGATCACGTCGAGGGGAAAACCTGCGGCGCGGCCCGGGCGTCTAGCGGGTGTGAGATCAGTCAGAGCAACGCTGCACGAGCTGGACGAGGAGCGTCTCGTCCGTCTGGTGGCAAGAGGCGATCGTGCCGCGTTCGAGGAGTTGTACCGGCGTACGTCGCCGTGGCTGGCGGTGCGGTTGCGCCGCCGGTGCGGGGACGAGCAGATCGTCGCCGAGGTCATGCAGGAGACCTACTTGGCGGTGTGGCGGGCGGCGGGCGCGTTCGCCGGGGCCGCGGTCGGCGGGACGGCCACCGGTTGGCTGTGGACGATCGCGGCGCGCCGTCTCGTCGACGCGTTCCGGCGCAGGGCCCACCACGCGGAGCCGCCGCCGGCCGCCGCTCCGCCCGACGCGGCGCCCGCCGCCGAGGAGGAGGCGCTCGCCTCGGCCGTCGGCGGTGATGTCGGGGACGCGCTGCGGTGCCTCGCCCCGGAGTTGAGACAGGTACTGCAGGCCATGGTGCTCGACGGGTTGTCGGTCCGGGAGACCGCGGTCCTGCTCGGGCTGCCCGAAGGCACGGTCAAGACCCGTGCGCGCCGGGCCCGGAGCGCGATGCGGAGGGCGCTGGCATGAGCGTGGAACATGCGTCGACGCGGATCATCGAAGGTTACGCGCGCGGCGATACGAGTCTCCCGGCCGACGAGGTGTGGGCCGTGGAGGCCCATCTGGAGGCGTGCCGGGTGTGCCGCGACCGGCTGTCGGCGGTCGTCGGGACCGAGACGCCCGCGGTCGCATCGCTGGTCGACGCCGTGTGGTCCGGCCTGGAACCCCAGTTGGCGGTGACCGCCACGATGCCGCGCAGGCGGCGCTGGTCGGCGCGGCTGGCGAGGTGGATGACGCCCACGATGGTGCCGTGGCTGGCGATGGTCGTGGGCGTGACGCTGCTGGCCCTGCTGCTCGATCTGGTCGGCACCGGCACCGACTCCGGCCAGGTGTCGCTGGTGCTGCTGTTCGCGCCGGTCCTGCCGGTCCTCGGCGTCGCGGCGTCCTGGTCGCGCGGGCTGGATCCGGCGTACGAACTGACGGCCTCGGTGCCGAGGGCCGGGCTCTATCTGGTGCTGCGGCGCACCGCCTCCGTGCTCGGAGTGGTCGTACCCGCGCTGCTGTTGGGCGGATGGGTGACCGGGGTGATGCTGGCGCAGTGGCTGCTGCCCTGTCTGGCCTTCACCGCGACGACGCTGGCGCTCGGCAGTGTCGTGGGCGTGACCCGCGCCGCCGTTGTACTGGCGGGTGTGTGGGCCGCCGTCGTCGTGGCACCGACCCTGGCCACCAGCCGGACGACCTTCGCCCTGCAGACCAATGGCCTGCCCGCATGGGGGCTGATCCTCGCGCTCGGCATCGCTGTCGTGATCGCCCGCAGAGGTTCCTATTCCGTACTGCGAGCCCATCGATGACCATTGGAAAGGAACACCACATGACGTCCGCGGTGAGCGCGGCCGACATCGCACCGACGGCCTACGCCTGGGAGATCCAGGCCACCGGGCTGAAGGTCAGGGTCGGCAGGAACCGGATGGCCGTCGACGGCCTCGACCTCGCGCTGGGCACCGGCGTCCACGGACTGCTCGGCCCCAACGGTGCCGGCAAGACCACCCTCATCCGGACGCTGGCCACCGTGCTGCGCCCCACCGAGGGCACCCTGGAGATGCTCGGCGAGTCCGTGAGCGGCAGGGGCGAGCATCGTACGCTGCGCCGTCGAATCGGTTATCTGCCCCAGGAGTTCGGCTACTACAAGCGCTTCACGGTGCGCGAGTTCGTCGAGTACATGGCCTGGCTGAAGGAGGTTCCTAAGGCGGACATCCCGGCGGCGGTGCAGCGGGCCGTGGAGCGGGTGGGGATGGCGGACCGCGCCGACGAGAGGATGAAGGCCCTGTCGGGCGGCATGGTCCGGCGGGTCGGCATCGCCCAGGCCATCGTCAACGACCCGACGGTCCTCCTGCTGGACGAACCGACGGTGGGCCTCGACCCGGCCCAGCGGCTGCGTTTCCGCGAGCTGCTCCAGGAGTTGGGCACGGACACCTGCGTGGTCGTCTCGACCCATCTGGTGGAGGACGTGGCCGCCGCGTGCACCGACGTGGTGCTCTTCGCCGAGGGCCGGCTGGTCTTCCAGGGCCCGCCGGACGAACTGGCCTCGGTGGGCGGCCCGGAGCACGAGGGCGACACCCCGCTGGAGCGCGGCTACTCGGCCATGCTGCTCAACCCCCAGCAGGGAAGGGGCTCCTGGTGAACGCCCGCATCCTGCGCATCGAACTGAAGCGTTCCGTCGCTCCATGGGCCGGCGCGGTGGTCCTGACGACGGCGCTCGGCTTCCTGTACCTCCTGAACGCCGCGTGGTGGAGGGGCACCACGGCGTGGACGGCCCAGTGGACGCCGATGGCCATGTGGACCCGCGCCCTGCTGTTCTACCTGTGGCCGGTCGCCGTGGGGCTCGGCGCGCTACAGGGCCCGCGTGACCACCGCTCGAAGATGTCCGAGCTGCTCACGAGCACACCGCGCCCCGCCCGGCACCGCGCGGCCGCGCTGGCGGGCACGACGGCACTCACACTGGCATCGGCCTTTGGGCTGCTGGTCCTCGTGGGTGGGGTCCAGGTGATCGCCAACACCGAGTACACACACCTCGGTTGGCTGCCGATCTCACTGGTGGGTGGCCTCTTCCTGATCGCGGGAGCCGTGCTGGGCATGGGAGCGGGGCGAGCTCTGCCGTCGGTGCTCACCCCGCCCTCACTGGCCATGGCCGCCTTCGTGTTCACGGTTCTCATGCACTCGTCGCTGGGCCGGACTCAGACGGACTCGGCGACAGGGTTCCCGAGCACGGAGCCGAACCGGATCTCGCTGCTCTCACCGACGGTGGAAGAGGTACGCAACGCACTCCTGACGCTCTCCACTTCCGTCCACATCGGACAGACGATCTGGCTGCTCGGCATGGCCGCGACCGGCTTCGCGCTCCTGGTCGCCGCGACCGTCCGCACCCGCCTGATCGCCCTTACGCCCGTCATGGCGGGAGCGGTGATCGCCCTGCTCGTCCTCCCCTCCGACCCACGCCACATGTATGTCGTAGACACAACCGCAGCGGAGTTGGTGTGCGACGGCCATGTGTGTGTGACGAGGACACACCAGTCACGACTGGCCGACCTGGCGGGTCCGGGCAACAAGGCACTACGTCTGCTGCACGGCGCCCTGGGCGACGGGGCGCCGACCTCGATCCGGGAGAACACGACCGTGCTGCCGCACGGAGCCACTCCCCGGTGGTCCCGCGAAACGGTTCTCTTCAGCTTTGACGACGGCATCATCGACGCCGCGAAGGGCGAGGACCTGACCCGGGCGGTGATCGCTCAGGGCATGGTGCCGGGGTGCTCCTTCGTCGGCTGGAGCGGCACGCTCAATGACGCCGCCGCACAGAGCATCGCTGCGAGCTGGATCGTGGGCGACCTGAAGCCGCTCGTCGGCTCCCCCCACTCCGCGGCCGACCAGATCGCCCTGGCCCGCCCGGTGTGGAAGAAGCTCAAGGCACTCCCCCGGGCCGAACAGCGCGCACGCATCGACGCGATGCACACCGCCGCGGTCTCCTGCAAGGGCGGCGATGCCTTCGATGTCCTGTCCGGTGGTGCGTCCAGGTGAGATGGCTGACGCTGTACGCGCGTTCGCGCCAGGCCCCCGCGTCGCTCGCCGCGGTGCTGATCAGCGCGGTGACGGTGTGGGCCCTCGCCCCGGGCGCCGGCGAGGGGTCCGCCGATCCCCGACTGCCCGTGCTCGTCCTCGCCACGGGGGCGATGGCGGCCTCGATCGGGCTCAGCGGCCAGGACGCCGACCTGGACCGGACGGCCGCGATCCGCTGGGCGCCCCGCAGGGCGGCCCATGTGCTGCTCGCCGCAGCGATCGTCGGTGTAGTGCTGCTGGCCGTGCAGACGCTGGGCGAGGACATGGCCCCCGCCGCGTTCATCGTGCGGGACAGCGCGGGCCTGATGGGCCTGGCAGCCCTGGGCGCGGCTGTGGCGGGCGGCCAGTACGCGTGGACGCTGCCGTTCACCTGGCTGGCGTTCTCGTTCTTCGCGCCGCCCGCGACGAGTGCGCCGATGCAGGTGGCGACTTGGATGCTGCTGCCGCCCGGCACGGCGGTGGGAACGTGGACGGCCCTGGCACTCGGCGCCGCCGGAACGGCCGCCTACGCGGTGGTGGGCCCGAGGCGGTGACCGGCCCGGACCCGGGCCAGGATCATGAGCACGAACACCGTCACTGCGTCCTGCCGCCCTCGAGCATTCGCTCGATGCGATCGAAACGCTCGTGCACGGCGTGTGTCATTTCCTCGTACGTCTGCTCCACCGCCTGCTCGGCCTGATGCAGGCGGTGGTGCCGGCGTTCCTGGTCCCGTCCCACGAACCAGGTGGCAAGAGCAGCGGTGACCATGCCATAGGCCGTGATCCCGACGACCATCACCACGACGGCGATCAGCCGTCCCCACACAGTCACCGGATAGAAGTCGCCGTACCCGACCGTCGTGGCGGTCTCCACCGACCACCACAACGCAAGCGGATACGAGGTCAGCTTCGCCCCGGGCGCTCCGCGCTCGGCCGCCACCACGAGGCCCGAACCCACCAGCACCACGAACAGGAGGACGACCGTCGCGGCTCCGGCCGCCTTGAAATGCAGCGAACGCCCCTGACGGCCCAACAGCAGGTCGACCGCCCGGGCAAGGAAACCGGGAACCATACCCGGCATCCTGCGCCACACCCAGGCCGACCCCGCGCGTACGCGCCGCGCGAGTCAGAACCACGACCCGAACAGCGGCCACGCACTCCGAGATCTACGAATGGTGGAAGAAACTCCACTGTGGACACCGACGCACCCCTGCGAGACTCGAACCAGGCCCCGTCGCGGAATCCCCCGTCGCGACGGGGCCCTCATCCCCGCCTTCCCGACTGCAGGGTCGAGTGTGGTCGGCGGCCTCAGCCGATGCGTACCGCTGATCACACGTCCCCGGCCGCGGGCGGACGCAGCGCGTCGAGCACCACACGCACCGCCGCGCGAGGCGGCACACCCCTGCGGATCGCGGCCGTGATCGTACGGGTCACCGGGCTGGTCAGCTCCCGCGTGACGACGCGAAAGCGGCCGGCGTCGACAGCCAGGCCCGGCAGCAGTGCGACCGCATGGCCGGCCTCGACAAGCTCCAAGGTCAGCATGTAGTTGCTGAAACGGGCGACCACACGGGGCTCGAACCGCGCCTGTCGGCACAGCCGCAGCGCGAGATTCGCCATGTACGACTGGGGGATGTCGAAGGCCCATGGTTCTTCGGCGAACGCGGTGAGGTCCGCGGGCTCGCGCCCGGCGGCCGGGTGCTCGGGCGGCAGCACCAGCAGGATCGGATCCGTCGCCAGCGGCAGGAGGTCGAGGTCCGGGCCGAGCGGCAGTTCGGCGAAGTCCGTGGTCGTGATCACGAGGTCCGCGTCGCCGACCCGCAACGCCGGCACACTCTCGTGCGGCTCCAACTCCAGGAGCTGGACGTCGAGATGGGGATACTCGCGGGACAGGCGTGTCACGGCCGGTACGGCCATCGTGTGCACCACGCTCTGGAACGCCCCGAGCCGCACCAGGCCCGACGGCTCCTCACCGAACCCGCGCAGCTCCGCCTCCACGGTGTCCATGTGATCGAGGATGGCCCGCGCGCGCCGCGCCAGGATCAGCCCGGCCGAGGTCAGCCGTACCCGGCGCCCCGTGCGTTCCAGCAGCTGAGTGCCCGTCTCGGTCTCGAGCACGGCGAGCTGCTGCGACACACTCGACGGGCTCAGATTGGCGGCCTGGGCCACCGCCCGGACCGTACCCAGCGTGTCCAGCTGAGTCAGCAGCCTCAGCCTCCAGGGATTCATCACCGCCCCATTGTTGTACGGCTTTTCCGAACAGCACAGCCGGAATTGTGTGATGGACGTGGCGCTCGCCGCGGTCCTACCGTCGGAGTCATGGCTGCTGAGACCCCGACATCCACTGTCCTTACGGCCCCTGAGTCCACGTTCTGGTCCGATGCGGACCGGCACCTCGTCCGCTACGGCGGCGGGTTCACCCGCGAGATCATCGAGCGCGCCGCCGGCAGCTTCGTGTACAGCGAGGACGGCCGGAAGATCCTCGACTTCACGTCCGGCCAGATGAGCGCGATCCTCGGGCACTCGCACCCGGCGATCGTGGAGACCGTCCAGCGCCAGGTCGCCACGCTCGACCACCTCTACAGCGGCATGCTCAGCCGCCCCGTCGTCGACCTGGCCCGGCGCCTCGCCGAGACGCTGCCCGCGCCGTTGGACAAGGCGCTGCTCCTGACCACCGGTGCCGAGTCGAACGAGGCCGCCATCCGGATGGCCAAGCTCGTCACCGGCAAGCACGAGATCGTGTCGTTCGCCCGGTCCTGGCACGGCATGACCCAGGCCGCCGCGTCCGCCACCTACAGCACGGGCCGCAAGGGTTACGGCCCGTCCGCCCCCGGCAACTTCGCGATCCCCGTCCCCAACTCCTACCGCCCCGACTTCACCACGCCCGACGGTGAGCTCGACTGGCGCCGCCAACTGGACTTCGCCTTCGACCTCATCGACGCCCAGTCCACCGGCAGCCTCGCCGCCTGCCTCGTGGAACCGATCCTCAGCTCCGGCGGCATCATCGAACCGCCGCCCGGCTACTTCGCGGCCCTCCAGCGCAAGTGCCGCGAGCGCGGCATGCTCCTGATCCTCGACGAGGCCCAGACCGGTCTGTGCCGCACGGGCACCTGGTACGCCTTCGAACGGGACGGCGTGGTCCCCGACATCCTCACCCTCTCCAAGACCCTCGGCGCGGGCCTGCCGCTGGCGGCCGTCCTCACCAGCGCCGAGATCGAGCAGGAGGCGTACGACCGCGGCTTCCTCTTCTTCACCACGCATGTCTCCGACCCGCTGGTGGCCGCCGTGGGCAACACCGTCCTCGACGTACTGACCAGGGACCGCCTGGACGAGCGCGCCCGCAGCCTCGGCACCTTCCTGCGCGCCGGCCTGGAGGACATGGCCACCCGCCACGAGGTCATCGGCGACATCCGCGGCCGCGGGCTGCTCGCCGGCCTGGAACTCGTCGTCGACCGCGAGACCAAGCAGAGCTCCGACAAGCTGGGCGCCCAGGTCACCCGCCGCTGCCTCGAACTCGGCCTGCACATGAACATCGTCCAACTCCCCGGCATGGGCGGCGTCTTCCGCATCGCACCCCCACTCACGGCGACGGAGGACGAACTGGCCCTCGGCCTGTCGATCCTGGACACGGCGATCGGCGAGGTGAGCGCTGCGCTGTGACCGAAGGAGTTCCGGCGCGGCCTCGCACCGGATGCACAGATCGGACGGTTCAGGCGGGGGCGCGCAGTGCGAGCAGGGCCACGTCGTCGTCGTTGTCGGTGGGGCGGACGCGGTGCAGGACCTGGTCGGCGAAGGCGGCGAGGGGGCGGTGCACGAGGGCGGCCGCGTGCCGGCGCAGACGGTTCAGGCCCACGTCGATGATGCGGCCGGGGTCCTCGACGAGGCCGTCGGTGTACAGCACCAGCGTGGATCCGGGCCGCAGCACCACTTCGGCGTCCGGTCGCGAGGTGCGCAGTCCCGTGCCCAGGGCGACGCCGTGGCCAGCGTCGAGATAGCGGGCCACGCCGTCCTGGCTGATCAACAGCGGCGGAGGGTGGCCCGCGTTGGTCCAGGACAGCTGCCAGTGACCGTCCTCCAGCACTTCGATCCGGGCGTAGATCATGGTGGCCATGTCGACGTCGGTGATGTGCTCCATCGCCTCGTCGAGCCGTTCCACGATCCGGCTGGGTGGTTCATGCTGCGCCCAGGCGTAGGCGCGCAGCATGTTGCGCACCTGCGCCATGCCGGCAGCCGCCTCCAGGTCGTGGCCGACGACGTCGCCGATGGCCAGCGCGGTCGCTCCGTCCGACAGGGGGAACGCGTCGTACCAGTCGCCGCCCACCTGTGAGGCGTCGGGGGCGGGCAGGTAGCGGGCGGTCATCTGCAGGCCCGGGACGCCCGGCATCTGCGGCAGCAGATGGTTCTGCATGGTCTCGGCGACCTTGCGCTGACGCTGGTAGAGGCGGGCGTTGTCCAGGGCGAGGCCGGCGCGGCGCGCGATGTCCTCGACCAGCGGGAGGTCGGCGGTGGTGAAGGGCACCGGGTCCTCGGCGCGGCCCAGGGTCAGGGCACCCAGCATCTCGCGGGTGCCGCGGATGGGTGCGATGGCCGCCGAGTGCATGCCGGTCGTGTCGAACAGGCGGCGCTGCTCGACCGCGATGCCGGAGTCCGGCACGCGATGGTAGGTCTCGGGTCCGGTCACCGTGGAGGCCACGCCTCGCAGGGCCCGGGACAGTGGCATCAGGGATTCCTCGAGCACCGGCGGCATCGGCCCCTGAAGGTCCTCGTGGTGCGTGAGAGTCTCGCCGTCCGCGTGGACGACGACGGCTCGCCACACCTCGTCCCGCTCGGTGAGCAGGTCGACGATCACCCAGTCCGCGAGCCGGGGCACCACGAGGACGGTCAGCCGTTGCATCGCGTCCTCGATGTCGAGCGTGGAGGTCAGCTGTGCGGTGGCCTCCGCCAGCAGGGCCAGCCGCTCCAGCTCGGCCAGGGCGGGCTCCGGCGGTACCGGTCGTGGTCCGGTCTCCTGCCCGTCCTGGCGGGGGTGGAAGACGACCAGGGTGCGGGCCTGGTGGTCGCCGGTGTCGTACGGCGTGATCAGCCACGAGATGGGCCGCACGGTGCCGTCGGCCAGCGCGAAGTAGTCCTCGTCGGCCTGGGCGGGGCGACCGTCGTGGAACGCCTGCCGCATGGCGCACTGGCTGCGCGGCAGCGGCTGGCCCTGGGGGCCGCGGTGCAGCAGGTCGTGCGCGTCGTAGCCGAGAAGGTCGTCGGCGGACCTGCCGAGCACATCCTCGGCGCCGGCGTTGACCGCGATGATGCAGCCCCGCTCGTCCACGACGTAGGCCCCGGCGCCGATGGCTTCGAGCGCCTGCGACAGCGCGGCGGGCACGGCCGGAACAGTATCTCTCCGGACGGCCCTCGCGTCCTGCGTCCCTTCCACCTCACGCCTCCAAGCTCGACCCGACGCCCACCCCGGCCCCGGCACGCCCCTGCGCGCCAGGTCCCGCCGTCCCCTCCCGTGTGCCCCGTATCGGCCGGAGTCCACACGGCATCGATACCCGCGAGGCCAAACCACCCAGGACTTCCCTCGCACACACCCGAGCCCGAGAGAGATCGGACGTGGGACCAGCCTCAGCGGCGGAGCCGGCTCGGGACACCGTTGCGTCCGGAGCAACCCCTCGGACGAACCGTCCGACGGCCCGTAGCTCGGTCAGCCGACCTCGCGGGCGTCCAGGCGGGCGCGCTGCGGTACGACGACGTACTTGGGGTCCTGGGCCGAGGCGATGCCCGCGGCGAAGACGCCGAAGCGGGTGCAGGCGGAGCCCGCGAGGAGGGCGAGGCCGCTGGCCACGGCGGCGGGGCGGCCTCGGCCGGCGAGGAGCGCGGCGCCCGCTCCCCCGGACAGGGTCAGCACGCGCGCGGCCCGCAACAGACGTCCCCCGCCTCCCTGACGCCAGGTTTCCGCGACCAGCGGTCCGAGTTCGCGCTCGGCCGCCGTGGCCGCGAGCACGTCGCCGGCGGCCGCGATGCCGGCGGCCCACCGCACGGGGGCGTTCTCGGCGCGCGGCGCAGCGACCAAAGCCATACCGGAGGCCGCTGCGGTCGCGGACGCGGCGAACAGATAAGGCAGTTCACGGTGGGCTCCGTGCCAGGCGGGTACGGCCGTGTCGGCGGCCAGCACGGCGGTGTACGCGGCGAGGGCCGGGCCGAGCGCCGCTGCCACGCCCGTGGCGGCGGCCCCTGTCCTGGGCGCGCGGCCGGTCACGGCGCTGAGGGCGGCTGCCCCGGCGGCGGGTCCGTACGCGGCGAGCAGCCACGACCCCACGCTCATCGGGGAGGTCGGTTTGAGCACCCGGAGCATGTGGGAGAAGCGGGCGGGACGTCCCAGGTCGTGCACCAGGGCCGCCGCGGAGAGGGACACCGCGGTCAGCGAGGAAACCTTCATCGCGGTGGCGGTCCTGCGGCGGCCGGTGAGCTGGGCGCCGGCGGCCAGCACCGAGCCGGCGCCCGCGAGTCCGCCGAGGAAGAAGTAGCCGGCGATGTCCCGTGCCGACCACGAGGGGGCCTTGATGACAGGGCGGCCGTAGTAGGAGGTGAACTCGGCTCGGTCCACCATCAGTTGTTCGCCGCGCTGCCTGCGGGGGCTCATCGGCCGCCGCCCTTCCGCGCCTGGGTCATTCCCCGGCTGCGCGGCCGGGCCAAGGCGGGCATGGTGGCGATCGAGTACGACGAGTTCGGCGCCGGCCGAGCGGAGGACATCCACTCCCGGCTCTTCTCCGACCTGATGGATGACCTCGGCCTGGAGACGGCCTACGGCCACTACCTGGACGCCGCCCCCGCCGAGGCGCTCGCCACCGTGAACCTGATGTCCCTGTTCGGACTGCACCGGGCTCTGCGCGGCGCACTCGTCGGCCACTTCGCGACGGTGGAGGTGACGTCGTCGCCGGGCTCCCGCCGACTGGCCGCGGCGCTGCGCCGCATGGGCGCGGGAGCGGCCGCTCAGCGTTTCTACGACGAGCACGTGACAGCGGACGCGGTGCACGAGCAGGTCGTACGCCACGAGGTGGTCGGCGGACTCCTGGCCGACGAGCCGCACCTGGAACCCGACATCGCCTTCGGCGTTCACGCCACCGGCTTCCTCGAGGACCGGCTCAGCGCCCACCTGCTCAAGGCCTGGAGACAGCAGCACAGCGCCCTGCTCATGTCGTTGAGCGACGCAGAAGGAGGCAGGCACACATGACCGAGGGCCCCACCCCGAAGCACCCCCGCCCCGACTTTCCCGCCCAGGACCAGGAGCACCCGGGCTGGACCGGCCCCATGGACCCGCCGCCCGACCACGGCGAGGACTCCTACGAAGGCAGTGGCCTCCTGGCCGACCGCAAGGCGGTGGTGACCGGCGGCGACTCCGGCATCGGCCGAGCCGTCGCGCTCGCCTACGCCCGCGAGGGCGCCGATGTGCTCTTCACCCACCTGCCGGACGAGAAAGCGGACGCCGAGGAGACCACCGCCCTCGTGGAGGAAGCGGGCCGCAAGGCCGTCGCCGTGTCCTGCGACATCCGTACGGAGGACGCGTGCCGGCAGCTGGTGGATCGCGCCGTCGACGAATTCGGACGCATAGACGTCCTCGTCAACAACGCCGCTTATCAGATGTCACAGCCGGACGGCATAGAGGCCATCTCCACGGACCAGTTCGACCGTGTCGTACGGACGAACCTCTACGGCATGTTCTGGCTGTGCAAGATGGCCCTGCCGCACATTCCCTCGGGCGGCTCCATCATCAACTCCGCATCCGTGCAGGCCTACAAGCCCAGCCCGCACCTGCTGGACTACGCGATGGACCAAGGGCGCCATCGTGACCTTCACACAGGGGCTCGCGCAGATGGTGGCCGGTGACGGCATACGGGTCAACGCGGTGGCACCCGGCCCGGTGTGGACGCCGTTGATCCCGGCGACGATGCCGGACACGGTCGAGTTCGGAAAGCAGTCCCCGCTGGGCCGGCCCGCCCAACCCGCCGAGATGGCACCCGCGTACGTCTTCCTGGCCTCGCCGCGGGCCGGCTTCATCACGGCGGAGATCCTTAACTCCACCGGAGGCACTCCCCTGCCCTGACAGTCGACCCCTCCCCCTCAGAAGCCTCAGGGAGCCGGCTCCAGCACCACACAGCAGCGACCGGGAGCCGGGTCAAGGCATGCCTGGTAGGCGGTGTCGCCCGAGGTGGCGAGCGCTCCGCGCAGCAGGTGGAGGTTCATGCCGCACACCGTTTCGACGTGCTTGCGCGCGAGCAGGTGGAAGGGACAGTTCCCGAGGACGACGGTGTCCCCCTCGCGGCGCGGCTCGAAGCCGTACCGCTCCAGTAGGTCGATGACGCCTGTCATGGCCTCGCCGCCCAGCCGCTCACCCAGCTCGGCCGCCTTGCGGTTCAGCACCGCGCGGACCGGTTCGCCAGTGCTGTCGGACTCCTCCACCGCCTCGGCCAGCAGC
Source organism: Streptomyces chartreusis (assembly GCF_008704715.1). Taxonomy (NCBI): domain Bacteria; kingdom Bacillati; phylum Actinomycetota; class Actinomycetes; order Kitasatosporales; family Streptomycetaceae; genus Streptomyces; species Streptomyces chartreusis. The sequence continues at coordinate 8,869,336 of NZ_CP023689.1, read as the reverse complement.
TGCCCGGCCATCTCGTACTGCCGCGCGGGCACGCTGACGCCGACCTCCCGCTCGGAGCGGCGGTACAGCTTGGCCGGCCGCCCGGCGCCCGGTCCGGTCCGTCCGCTGCGCCGCTCGTAGACGACGTCCAGCAGCCCTTCGTCGGCCAGGCGGTCCAGATGGAACGCCGCGGTCTGCCGGGCCAGGCCCAGTGCCTCGGCCGCGTCGTCCCGGCCCACGGCGCCGGAACTGCGCGCCACGTGCTCGTACAGCCGACGGCGCGTCGGCTCGTCCAGCGCCGCTACCGCGGAGAGGTCGTCGCGGGGTGCTTCCTTCGAGTGGTCCACGAACACCAGTGTAAAACCAACCTCCATTGACTAAAGAAACGGGATGCGCTTCTATCGACAAGAGACGTTGTTCATAGAAGGAGGGCGTCATGTCGTCCACACCTGCACCCGCACCCTCAACGGCCACACCCGTCACCGCGCGGCAGGCCATCGCCACCGACCCCGGCTACCAGGCCTTCTGGATCCTGCGCGTCGGGTTCACCGTCGCCCCCGTGCTGTTCGGGCTCGACAAATTCGCCAACCTGCTCGTCGACTGGCCGGGCTACCTCGCCCCGTGGATCAACGACGTGGTCCCGGGCAGCGCGCAGGACGCCATGTACGCCGTCGGCGTCATCGAGATCATCGCCGGACTGGTCGTCGCGGTGGCCCCTCGCTTCGGGGGCTGGCTGGTGGCCGGCTGGCTCGCGGGGATCATCATCAACCTCCTGACGATCCCCGACTACTACGACGTCGCACTTCGCGACTTCGGCCTGCTGCTCGGCGCGGTCGCACTCGCACGGCTGGCGCAGCGGTACCACGGCACTGCGCGGCGGTGACGGACGGGAGGGCGGTCAACAGGAGCCGAAACACTGGTGACCGCTGATTCCCCGCCGCCGGTCCGGATCCGACCCACCCAGCACGGGTGATCTTCAGGGGCAGCAAGGATCCAGTCGGCGTCATCCGGGTACTCGCAGTAAGCCGCGTGTTCTAGGCCCGCCGGAAGCCGATCACGAGTCACCAGCTCCCCGGGGCTGTCAGTGCCCGTTGATAGCGTGCTTCGTCCAGTCGTGGAGTTCATGAAGGGACGGGGCACGTGCGGGATGTGACATGCCATCAGGTCGGCGAGCAGCGGTTGGCCGAGGCGCTCGACGACATCGACGGACGGGCCTACACGCGGTGGCACTCGCTGCGGTACGCCAGCATCTCGCCGACGCTGATCCGGGCCATGGCGGACGAACTGCTCGACCATGTCGCCGCGCGAACGGTGACGGAGCCGGGCCTCGACGCCGCGGCCGGCACGGTCGCCGTCACCGCCGCAGAGTGTGTGCACGGAGTGCTGAGCATCATGTGCTTCCCGGACGGGGACCAGGAACTCCGGTTCCCCCTCGTCGGGGAGCGGATCAGCACGGACCCGGACGACGACGAGTTCGGGGACGGTCCCATCACCTTCCGGGACGTCGTCAAGGAAGCGCCGACCGCGCGGACCTGGCTCGACATGTTCGAGATGTGTGTCGTCAGCGGGCATGTGTGGGACCGGGAGCGGGTCACCGGGCTGCTGCTGCGCGGCGACTACGCGCCCGCCATCCGTAACGGCGTGCCTTACAACCGCTACACCTCCGTCTCCGACCCCGCGGACCTCGCCGCCATGGACGCCCTGTGCCCCTATCTCACCGAGGCGGCCGGGCATCTGCCCCGCGACTGGCCGACGGTTCCGCTGCGCAAGCCCGACGCCGGGGAGCGCGCGGAGGCCGCCCGCCGGCTCGACGAGGTCGGCGACGCGCTGAGCGCGGACCAGCGGCTGCTCCGCGTACTCCTCGACGACGATCAGCACGCCTTCGAGGACGCCCTCGTCGCCCGGCTGGTCGCGTACCGGGAGAGCGTCGAGGCCGAAGGTGATCCCGCACCCCGGTCCCTCCTCCCCCTAGGCACCCTCGCCCTGGCCTGCCTCGCCGTCCAGATCCATGGCTGGGACCTCGGTGTCCGGTCCGGATATCTGCCGTACGGTCTGCTGGGATCGCCGGACGCGCCACGCCGGGCAGCAGAGGGGGACCGGAACAGCTTGGGCTACTGGGCCACCAAGTAGGCCACCGGCTGCCGATGGTCAGCGACATGCCGGCTGCGGAAATGCCGTGGAGCCCGGGTTCAAGCTGGCCATCAGCAACGACGCCAGCGACGCCTTCCCGCACAGCACGCTGCGCCGTGACGAGCAGGGGGACGGCATCAGGCTCGACCAGGTGGCCGTGGACTTCTCTCCCGACAGCAATTTGCATCGCAACGGTGTTGAGTAGGTCCGATCGGAGCGCCGATCAGAAATGGCGCCGACAATCGTCTGAATACGGTCCGGTGAACTCGGAGCGCGTATCGAGGGAGAGCAGCGAGATGAGACCACTTCGATACTCGATCAACGTCACGCTCGACGGCTGCTGCCATCACGAGGCAGGGCTCCCGCCGGACGAGGAGTCGATGCGCTACTGGACCGCCGAGATGGAACGAGCCGATGCCCTGCTATTCGGCCGGGTGACCTACGAGATGATGGAGTCGGCGTGGCGGAAGCCGTCCACGGGCACGTGGCCTGACTGGATGAGTGAGTGGGAGGTCCCCTTCGCCGAGAGCATCGACCGGGCGGAGAAGTACGTCGTGTCGAGCACACTGAGCGAGGCTGATTGGAATGCTGAGCTGCTGCGGGGCGACTTGGGGCAAGCGGTTCAGCGGCTCAAGCAGGAGCCAGGCGAGGGCCTGTGGGTGGGCGGCGTGACGCTCCCCCTGGCGTTGGCAGACCTGGGACTGATCGACGAGTACGAGTTCCTTGTACAGCCGGTCCTTGCCGGGCACGGGCCGACGTTGCTCGCCGGTCTGCGCGAGCGCATCCAGGTCGAGCTCGTGGATCGCCGTGAGTTCCGGTCGGGAGCCATCTCGATGCGATACCGGTCCACGCGAGTTCCGGCTTGACCTGATTGACCCTGGAACATTGGCCGCTGCCTCGCGACGGAACGACGACTCGGGTCACTTGCCCCGCGCTCGCCCGTGCCCCCCCGAACGCGCGGACATTCGACGGGGACATCGCCCCGAGGGGTCGTTAGCAGACAGGGCAGACGTTGCCTGACCTGGCACTAGATATGTATGCCACATGGCAAGTCAGCCTTGTGGGGAGTTCGGGGGTTGCTGGTTTCATCTGCACCCGAATGTCCGTCATCAGCGCCCGCGGCCTGACGTTCATGCGGGCGTTCGCCAGGCAATGGGTGATAACCAAGGCCGCGCACGTCGTCGTGGCCCACGGCCGGATCATCGAATCGGTCAGTTACAAGCATTGCTCACGCAGGGCGGACTGTTCGCCCAGATGCACCAGCTCGGCGCTGACAGCGCCTGAGCCAGCTCTAGGACCCGAGAGCCGATGCGCACGTAGGCCGAGGGTGCGTGGTGAACACCCAAGTCCTGAGTTCTGTGCGCAAGCGTCGCGGGTTGTAACCGTCGGCTCGAATAGCGCAGGACATGATCTACTGCCGTGTGAGCGGATCCGTCGCCCGGCGCCGACCGGCTGAGCCGACGAAAACAACGGGGGGTTCCATGATTCGGTCGCTCCTGCGACGTCGCCGAGCGGCCTCGGGCCTCCCGGTCCCGGACGCGTGCACGCCCGGCCGACATGCTCTCGCCACCCGGCGCCTGCTGTTCTACACCCCGGTGACCAAGCTCGACGTGTGGGCGGCCATCTCCGCGGGCGCGGACCCCGATGCCCAGCGCTGGCAAGGGAACGAGGCCGACCAGGTCATACCGGACGCCGACGCCAGACGGGCCCTGCTGGACATGGGCCCCAACGGCGCCACCCCCCGTTGGTTCATCCGTTCCAACCCAGAGGCTGCCGAGCCCTTCGAACCCAGCCCCGAGATGCCCGAGTTCATGGTTTGCGTACGCCGCGACACCGGACGCTACGCCGGGTACTTCGAACTCAATCCCGACAAGGGTGAGATGGGCGGCAATCTCGCCCCCGACCATCGAGGCCGGGGCCTCGGCACTGAACTGTTCCTGGCGGGCGCGGAGTTCGCCCACGGCCACGCCGGTCTGCCGACGGTACGGGCGGGCACGGCGACGGAGAACCTCGCATGCCGCCGCGCCCTGGAAAGCGCCGGCTTCGTCCCGGCCCCCGGCCCGGCCCGCCACACCCTGCCGGACGGCCGTCAGCTGGACACCGTCTGGTACCAGCACGAGGGCACCCCGTCAGCGTGCGCGACGCTTTGAGGCACGTTGATGGAGCTGGGTTCTGTCCGGCCGATCTTGGACTGTGGGAAAGTGCCATCCATGACTTGCATCCGAAGGGGCCGTGCCGCGTAGAACACCAGTTTCTCTTCGGTCGCGGGAACGCGGCTGGGGAAGACCCTGGGTGCGGTATCGCGATGTCCCAGGTCTCTCGGGAGCGGCGAATGCCGCCGTCCGTGCGCTTGAACGGGAGCGATGGTCTCCGGGCATCGTGGCAGTGGCGCTGAGCGTGTGGTCCGTGCGCGTCCACGGCACCAAGCGCCGATGGAGGCAGTGGGAAGCTGAGTTCACCTGCCCGTGCTGCGGCGAGGGGTGGGCCCGGGACAAGCGCCAAGAAGCTCTGTTCATGCTTCCGCCAGGGGCCGCCAGCGAACTCCGGGTGCAGGTGGAGCGCCTGGACCTGGTGCTCCTCGGGCGAACGCATCACGAGCCGCTGGCAGACCCGGATTTGGTGTGGTGGCATCCCAGGTGCTGACTGCGGTCGGACTGCACGCAGTTCGAGCCACGAGATACGACAAGCGCGCATACGTCTACCTCGGTACCGTCACCGTCGCAGCAACCATCATCTGGCTCCGGACATGATCGGCCGGACAGAACCAAGTGGGAACGGCAAGGTCATAGGGGCCAGTCCTGGCGGGTGGTCACCTCGACTGCGATGCGACGCCACTGAGTCAGTCCGCCGGGGAGGGGCCAGGCCCAGGTCGGCTGCTCCGCGGTGTTCAGGTCGTGGAGGAGGCGGACGAGTTGGGGGCCGGCGGTGGCGGCACCGTCCGGGACAGTGGGGCCATGGATGGTGCGGAGTTCGGCGAAGCGTGCCAGTTCGTCCTCGTAGAAGCCCACGGCCTCATCGATGCGCGCGGCCCGGTCATCACGCGGCACCGTGCGGTGCAACTGCAGCAGCGGAGGCTCGACGGACTCGGCGATCGCCGCGGCTAGCCGGGCGTGACCGTCCAGGATCAGATGACTGTCCAGGCCGCTGACCCACCACAACAAGACGGGTGGCAGCGTCCCTTCACGGGCCTGCTTCCGATACGCCTTGACCCGGCTGTCGTCGACATCGGGCATCGGCCGCAGCGGAAGGACTTCCCACGAGTGAGAATGGAGGAACCAGTCGACGTAGCCCTCGGGATGGCCGTCCACAAGCATCGAGCCCCAGTATTCGCCATGCGATGTATCAGCGTGGCGCCAGCGCTGGAGCGGACTCTCGTGCGAGAGCAACCACCTACCCTCGTGCAACGGGCTGTCCGGCGAATCGACGAGGTGCTGCGCGAAGCGGTGAGCCCACCGTTCCGGGCTACCCGCCAGGGCCCGCCCCACATCGGCGCGCAGGGGCGGGACGAAGGAGCGGTACTCGTCGGTGCGCCAGAAGTCCACGCCCTGGAGCTGCTCGTCGACAACGGCGAGCAGCACAGGCCGCGACAGCTGGGAGAGCAACAGTCGCGGCCCGGCAGTGAACACGCACAGCCCCGGCCTGCGGCGGTCCTCTACATCCAGGGACAGGCCCACCCATGCGCCGTCGTCCCGCGTGACGTTGCTGCGCTGCATCCCGAGAGCGTAGACGGCTGCCGCGGGGGCCCTGACAGCGCCCGTTGAAACTCCACACTCCGTTGAACGCTGAAGTCGCCAGCGTGCACCCACCCTCAGGCTGTTGGTACGCCTTCTCAACCCGTACAGCGGTCCGTACGACTTTGATGGTCCGGGAGTACCGGCGCGTGCCCCCACGACACAGGGGGTTTGCATGTGCCGTAGCGGCATGTGGTCCAGTAGGCGGCGAGCACGACATTGAGAGGTTCCCTCGCATGCCCCTTCCTGCGATTCCCCGCCGGGTCAAGATCGGCGATGCCGCAGCGTTCGCCGGGACCACACCCCGCGCCATCCGCCACTACCACGCCATCGGGCTCCTCGCCGAACCGGAACGCGGCAGCGATGACCGCCGCCGCTACGGATACGACGACATGATCCGCCTGCTGTGGATCCGCAGGATGGCCGATGCGGGTATCTCCCTGGATGACATCCACGCCGCCTTTCAGGGCACCACCAGCATCGAGCAGTCCCTGGCCCGCCTGGAGAAGTCCCTCGCTTCCAAGGCTGCCGCCATCGAGGCCCAGCGGGCCGCCGTGAACCGTCTCCGCGAGGTGGGCAGCCCCCTGGGCCTGCTCTCACCGCTGGTCACTGGCCGCCTGCACGATCTACCGCCCGGAGCCCTGCGCTCCGCCGACCTCGATACCCTCCTGGTCACGGAGCGCATCTTCGGCCCCCTGGGCGCCGCTACCCAGGCCGACCGGTTCATCGTCCTGGCCAACCACCCCGAGCTGCGGGCCGAGGAGGACCGACTGACCGAGGCCGAGGCGGCCCTGGACGACACCATGTCCCCCGACGACCCGCGCATCGAAGACCTGGCCGCCCAGCGATGTGATCACGAGACCGCCCTGGCAGCCGCCATCGAAAGATCCGGCCTGGAAGAGGCCCTCAACGTCCTCCTGGACCGGGAGGACGAGCACGCCGACGAGGAAGAAGACGGGGCGAGGATGAGCGTGATGGAGGCCATCGGCAAGATGCCGTACGACTTCTCCCCGGCCCGCGTCCGCTACGAGGAACGTGTCATCGAACTGTTCCACTCGGCCGATCAGGACGGCGACCCGGACCCACGGACCTGCTGACTGGCGTCGGCGCCCAGAGCGAGCCCGGCAAGGGCAGCCCGGAGTGGTGCGGCGCGAGCGTAACCCCCGTGCCCCCAAAGGCCTTTGGCATTGTGTGACGAAAACCAAGAAGCACGCCGAGGGCTCCTGCCCGCTCGTCTACCAGTGCCGTCTGCCGCTGTCCACGCGCACCGTCAACCACCTCGCGCCGGACTGCGCCCGGTCGCGAGGCGTTTCTGCCCCTCGGGCACAGGCAGGACCGCCAGTGCGGTGTCTGCAATGTTCCGCAGCGCCTCCGGGTCCAGGCCGGCCTTGCCCACCGCCTCGATACCGCGGACCACCGTCAGCAGCAGTGCCGCCAACCGCTCCGGATCCGCAGCGCTGTCGATGTCGCCGTGGCGCTGGGCGGCGCTGATCTCCGTCCGCAGCAGGGTCAGCAGTGCCGTCATGGTCTCGGCCGACCGTCCGGCGACCGTCGCATCGTGCTGGGCCAGTTCCGCCGCGCCCTTGGCCAGCAGGCATCCGCGGCGCTCGGTGTCGGAGGCGGTGTTCTCCGCCATCAGGCGCACGTATCCCGAGAGCCGGGCCAAGGCCTCTGCGTCCGGGCCACCTGCCAGCCGCTCTTCGGCCACTTCAACGACTGCGGTGCACCAGTCGCCGAACACACGGTGGAACAGCTTGCCCTTGTCGCCGAATGCGCCGTACAGGCTGCCCTTGCCCAGGCCGGTCGCCTGGGCGATGTCGTCCATCCGGGTTCCTGCATAGCCGGTCGCCCAGAACTGTTCCCTGGCCCGCTCCAGGACTTGGCGTTCGTCGAATGCGCGTGGTCTCGGCATGACTTCAGCCTATCCATTCTTGACTCGATCGTCCATTACTGCCTACGTTATGGACGATCGATTCCATAACTGAAGGGGTTCGACATGCCAGGCGTGCTGCAGGAGAAGGTGGCCGTGATCACCGGAGGGACCAGCGGGATCGGGCTGGCCATCGCCCACCGCTTCGTCCGGGAGGGCGCACGGGTCTTCGTGACCGGCCGGGACATCGACCGCCTCGAAGCGGCAGTCAAGGAGCTGGGCCCGGCGGCCACCGGCGTACGATCCGACGTCTCGGTCCTGGCCGACCTGGACGCGCTCTACGCGCGAGTCCGCGAGGAGGCCGGACGCATCGACGTACTGGTGGCCAACGCGGGAATCGTCGCGGACGCCTCGCTCGGCGCCCACACCGAGGCGAACGTCGACCTGACGCTCGCCGTCAACGTCAAGGGCCCACTGTTCACCGTTCAGAAGGCGCTTCCGCTGCTGGCGGAGAACGCCTCCATCCTGGTCATCGGCTCGAGCAACAGCCTGCGGCCCAACGAGCACCTCGAGGTCTACAGCGCCTCGAAGGCAGCGGTGAGCAACCTCGTCCACAACTGGTCCCGGCAGTCGCGGGATCGCCGATTCCGGGTCAACGTGCTCAGCCCCGGACCCACACGGACCCCTGGCCTGATAGGCGCCGCGGGGCCGGGCGTCGACCAGTTCGCCGAGGCCGTCGTGCCACTGGGACGGCTGGCCGACGCCGAGGAAATCGCCGAGGCCGCTCTCTTCCTGGCTTCGGACGCCTCGTCGTTCGTCACCGGCGCCGAACTCTTCGCCGACGGCGGCTACACCCGGGCCTGAACGACGGCCGGCGGTGCGCATCCTGGGCTGGGCGGCCGCCCCCGACTGGGAGCAGGGGCGGCCGTCGCGCATTCCGCCGCCGGCGTGGTCGACGTCGTAGCCAGCAGGGGCTATCCGCGGGTGCCGACTGCGACGCGGTCGTTGCCCGCGTTGATCGGCATCGCCCCTCTACTAGTCCACTGCCAGCATGCGACTGAGGCTCGCAAAAGGATCACCCTCTGGCGGGGCCGGAAGGAGGACTCGGTCTCGGCGCGCCCCACCGCCCGCCGCGCACCGGCCAGGTCCTGCTCGGCTACGACGCCACGGCGGCCTCCTGGTCACGCCCTGCCAGCACGCTGACAACCCCGCCCGTCCCTTTCCTCATGGCAGGCAACCGGGAGGGGCGGCTCGTCACCCCTACTGCCTGGTGCCCGAGCGCCAGCTACGGTCCGGCCAGGACACCGCCGCGAAGATCGCCTGTTCCGCCGCCCGCGTCAAGACGCCATCGAGCACACGCCGGTGCCAGTGGGCCGCAACCAGTCCCCAGGCCAGTCGATCGGTCCACTTTGTAGTGACTGGCCCTGTCACGGCCGCGCAGGCCCCCGCTGGGATGGGCATGCTCCCGCCGCCGGAGGGAGATCCGCTTTCGCCGCTACCGAAAGGCCACCACCGATGATCATGTCCCGTACGCGCTCGTTCGTGCAGGTCGACGTGTTCTCCACAACCCCCTACCGCGGCAACCCGGTCGCGGTCGTCCTGGACGGGAGTGACCTGACCGACGAGGAGATGCAGCAGCTGGCGCGTTGGACGAATCTGTCCGAGACCACGTTCGTCCTGCCCCCGACGACTGCGGAAGCGGACTACCGGCTGCGGATCTTCACGCCTCAGGGCGAATTGCCGTTCGCCGGGCACCCCACGCTCGGCTCCGCGCGTGCCTGGCTGGACGGCGGCGGCGCCCCGCAGCACGCCGACCGCGTCGTGCAGGAGTGCGCCGCCGGCCTGATCACCGTGCGCCGCGGCGAGGCCTCCCTGTCCTTCGCCGCCCCGCCACGCCTGCGGGACGGTGCACTCGACGACGCCTATCTGGACGAGATCGTGGCGGCCTTCGGCATCACGCGGGAGCGAGTCCTCGCGCACCAGTGGGTGGACAACGGGCCCGGCTGGGCCGTGGTCCAACTCGGCACCGCCCAGGAGGTCCTCGCTCTCGAACCCGACCTGTCCCTCATTCCGACCGCGATGGTCGGCGCGATCGGGGCGCACCCCGAGGGATCCGAGCACCACTTCGAGATGCGTACCTTCGCCCCCGGCGCCGGTGTGCCCGAGGACCCCGCGTGCGGCAGCATGAACGCCGGCGTCGGACAGTGGCTCACCGCCACCGGCGCCGCGCCCACTTCCTACCGGGTTTCTCAAGGCGCGCGTCTGGGACGGGCCGCCAGCATCGAAATCAACGCCGATGCGGACGGCACCGTCTGGGTCAGCGGCGCCGCCACCGTCTGCATCCGCGGCACCGTCAGCCTCTGACCGCGCACCGCCACCCGCACTCGCGCGCCACCGTCGTCACCGAAGCCATGCCGTCAGATGGCCTCAGGGGAGAGCGTCTTCATGGTGACGTAGCTCGTGACCGTGGCCACTCCGGGCAGGGCGGCCAACTGATTGGCGTGGAAGTCTTCATAGGCGGGCAGGTCGGCGACCTCGACCTGAAGCAGGTAGTCGAAATTGCCGGTGATGTGGTGGCAGGCAACCACCTCCGGCAACTGGGTGATCCCGCGCTCGAACGCGACCACGTCCGCGCGGGTATGCCGCATCAGCCGGACCCCGGCGAACACGCGCAGACTCCGGCCGACCGCGGCAGGATCGATCAGCGCCCGGTAACCGCGGATGACACCGGCCTCCTCCAGCTGACGCACGCGTCGCAGACACGGTGACGGCGACAGCCCGACCCGGGCGGCCAGCTCGTTGTTGCTGATCCGACCGTTCTGTTCGAGCACGGCCAGAATCGACCGGTCCACCTCATCCATGATGGCAGATTATTGCGCCCAATTACGAGGTACCACAATCGTGCGCCCCTAGTGAGCGCAATTTGCTGCCAACATTGCTGCGATCGGTTCAATTCCGGGCGTCTGTCACCCACGCTTCATGGCGTCACCCCCAACGTCCACGGAAGGGCAGCCATGCCGGGCAACAGCACCATCACCGTCCACGCCGATCGCGAGATCCACCCCAGCCGTGCCGTGGCACCGCCCATCTACCAGACGGCGACATTCTGGGCGGAGGACGGCGAGACGTTCGCTCAGGGCGCCGTCGAACCGCGCGGCAAGGACTTCTACACCCGCTTCGGCAACCCCAACCACGCACAGGTCGCCGCCGTCGTCGCCGAGCTGGAGGGCACCGAGGCCGCCATGGTCACCGCGTCCGGGATGGCCGCGCTCACCACCGCCGTGCTGGCGCTGGTCTCCACCGGCGACCACGTCATCGGGCAGAAGTCCACCTACGGCGGCACTGGCTCGGTACTGCTGAACCTGCTCCCGCGCCTGGGCGTGTCGACCACCCTGGTCGACCAGACCGACCCGGAGGCGTTCGCGAAGGCGCTGACCCCCGACACCCGCCTGATCCTGGTGGAGTCGCCGAGCAATCCGCTGCTGCAGATCACCGACCTGCGCGTCGTCGCGGAACTGGCCCGCGCCCACGGCGTGCTGACCATGGCGGACAACACGTTCGCGACGCCGCTGAACCAGCGGCCCGCGGACCTCGGTATCGACCTGGTCTGGCACAGCGCGACCAAGTACCTCAACGGCCACTCCGACGTCTCCGCCGGAGTGATCGCCGGACCCGCCGAACTCCTGAACCGGATCTGGGACGTCGGCCTGCTCACCGGTGCCACCCTCGGCCCGATCGACGCCTGGCTGCTGCTGCGCGGCATGCGCACCCTGCCGCTGCGCGTGCCGCGGCACAACGCCAACGGCCAGGCGCTCGCCGAGGCGCTGCAGGAGCATCCCGCCGTGGCCAAGGTGCACTACCCCGGTCTGGCGACCCACCCGCAGCACAAGCTCGCCGCCAACCAGATGAACGGCTTCGGCGGGGTGCTCGGCATCGAGTTCACCGGCGGCTTCGAGATGGCCGACGCCTTCCTCGGCCGACTGCGCTACTCCCTGCGGTCCGCCAGCCTCGGCGGCGTGGAATCCCTGGCCGTGCACCCGGCGTCCATGTGGCGCGGGATGCTCAGCGAGGACCAGATCGCCGAGTCGGTTCCGCCGGGCCTGGTCCGGCTGGCCGCGGGAACCGAGGACACCGCCGACCTGGTCGCCGACGCACTGGCCGCCGCCGGTGCCGTACATGCTGCGGCGGCGAGTGCCTGAACCGCCCAAGAGCGTCGTCCGCGTGCTGCGGCGATGCCATGTCTCATGCGTAGACGTGACCGGCGCGGATCTCGCCACGACCGGCTCTTGAGAGTCCAGCACCTCAACGAGGAGGTGCACCTCCATGTCCCACCGGCAGAACCATCACCTCGCCGGCCCTACACCGGCTGACGAACGCGACGGTGACGCGGCTGGCAGCGGCACATCGCTCACTCGCGGGCTCAAGCAGCGTCACCTGTCAATGACATACGAAGAACGTCTGTGAAGGAGTTCACCCGATGAAAACCCTGCTCACCGGCGGCACCGTGGTCAGCATGGACCCAGCCGTCGGCGATCTCGCCCGCGGCGACGTGCTCATCGAGGACGGCGTGATCGTCGAGGTCGCCGAACGGATCGACGCGCCGGACGCCGAGGTGATCGACGCGAACGACCGGATCGTCATGCCCGGCTTCGTCGACAACCACCGACACACCTGGCAGACCGCGTTCCGCGGCATCGGCGCGGACTGGACGTTCGCCGAGTGGGCGGCGGCCATGCACGGCACCGTCAAACCTCACTACCAGCCCGAGGACGTCTACGCGGGCACCCTTCTCGGCCGACTGGAGGCCCTGCACTCCGGCGTGACCACAATGCTGGACTGGTACCACGTCGCGCAGACCCCGCAGCACGAGGACGCCGCCGTCGCCGCCCTGCGTGACGCTCCCGGACGGTCGATCTACTGTCTCGGCGCCGGCTGGGGCACCCCCGCCCCCGTCGACGCCGCCGTCCGCCGCGTCCACGCCGACCTGGCCGGAGAAGGCCTGGTCACCATGGCGTTCGGCCTGCGCGGCCCCGAGGCCACCAGCATGGACACTGTCGCCCGGGAGCTGAAACTGGCCGCCGAACTCGGGCTGCGCACCAGCCTGCACGTGGACCTCGTAGGCGGGGCCGTCGCCGATCTGCGCGCACACGGTCTGCTCCGGGAAACCACCACGTTCGTCCACGGCAACGGGCTCGGTGACGACGAGCTGCGGATGCTCGCCGATGCGGGAAGCTCACTGTCGATCAGCCCGGACGTCGAGCTGAAGATGGGCTTCGGATGGCCCATGATCGGCCGGGCGCTTGCCGCCGGCCTACGCCCGACACTCTCCATCGACGACGTCCCCTCCGTCGGCGGCGACATGTTCTCCACCATGCGCACCGCCTTCGCCGTACAGCGCGGACTGGACGGAGGCCTGCGCTCCCGCGACCTGCTCGCCTTCACCACAATCGACGCCGCCACTTCGTGCGGACTCGACGCCCGAACGGGCAGTCTCACACCCGGCAAGGACGCCGACATCATCCTCCTGCGCACCGACGACCTGACCGTCTTCCCGGTCACCGACCCCGCAGCCACCATCGTCAGCGCCGGCCACCCCGGCCTGGTCGACACCGTCCTCGTCGCCGGCCACGTAGTCAAACGCGACGGCATACTGGTGAACGTAGACCTGCCGGTACTGCGGACTCGGCTGCTCGAGTCACGCAACCGAATCGCGGCGGCCGCCGGCATTCCCCTCGACGGCACGTGGCTCCCACAACCGGAATCGACCTAGTCCTTCCACCTCGCCCAGCCGGCGTTCACGTCGGCGTCAGTCATGGGGGCGAGGAGGTTGTCGTGGATCCGCACCAGGCGGCCACGCTGACCAAACTACGTGCAGAACATCGAGTAGCGGACATAAGCGAGTTCGTGGATGCCAGAGGTGCCTACGACTTGTAGGTCATGGTCGACGCCGGGCAAGTTCAGGGTTCCGCAGCATCTAGGACAGCAGGTGACGCTACGGCGGTGCCTGAGCAGCGGGCCGATCCGGTTCGTGGACGCCGGTGGGCGGATCACCGTCGCACGGTCGAGGCCATCGCCTGGAAGTACCGCACCTGCTCGCCCTGGCGTGGCCTGCCCGCAGAGCTCGGCTCCTTCAAGACGGCGCACAAGCGACTACTGCGGTGGGCGGTGCGGGACGGAAGGTCGGTCCCGTGGGGCGACCGAGAATCGCAATGTCCGGGGACGGTGCGCATCCGAAGTCATCGCGCGGGACGCCGGATGGATCGTGGAAGCCAAACAGCACGACGTCCTGCGCACGCTGTTCATGGACTTCGGCGCCGGCATCGCCGGCTACTTCCCCGACACCGTCGCGTTCCTGACCGACCACGAGATCCGCGAGCTGGAGAAGCAGGGATTGTGGTTCGACTGGACCGAGCCGCCCCAGCCCGGGCGAGTTTGGCCCCGAACCCGACGACGAAGATGGCGACGACGCGCCTTGGGAGAGCGGCGACCAGCATCGCGGTGGAGGCAAGGCCGCCGCATGCCGCGACGAGGTCACCTCACCTCGCCGAGCGCTGGAAGCCATCAAGAACCTCTCCCGCACCTGACCCGCTCCTCGCCCACCGTGCAGGGCCCGGCCGTCTACCGGCCGGGCCCTGCACGCACCCGGAAGGGCATCCCCTCGTGGTCGTCACCGTCTCCGCCGTCGTCCTGCTCGGCATCATCGTCTTCATCCTGCTCCGGGGCGGCTCCGTACGCGCCTGGCCCGCCCTGGCCTGCACCGGCTTCGGCTACTTCCTCGCCTCCAACGGCGCCGCACCCGTCATTGCCGACGTGATCAGCACCGTCACCGGCTGGATCCCCAGCATCTGAAACCGCCGCCTCTCGACGCCCCAGGAGCTGCGATGCCCCAGCGCTGCCGCTCACCACTTAGCGTGCAGGCAGCAGCAGGTTTCGCGGCAAGGACGGAGCAGATGCTCACGACTGCCGTTGGACCAGATTCAGTGCCCCTCCGTCCACGCCCACCTTGATCTCCTGTGCGCCCACCATGCGTACGCGAGCGTTGCAGCTGCTGCTTTGCAGGAGAGGGATCGAGCCTTTGGGTTCGGACGTGACGAACTTGTCTCCGGCTCTGACTTTCCCGGTCACTGGCACAGCAACAGCTATCTTCGTGGCGTCGCCAGTCCACTGGCGAGCTCCACCTTTGGTTCGCGCATAGAGATAGACAGGGCTTCCGATGCGCATGACGGGCACCGGATAGACCTCTGTGGTATACGCGTCCACACGTAACCATCCCACCGTGAGCCAGGTTTCACGGGTTCTCTCGGGGGTGAAGCAGAGGGCCACGTAGAGGTTCTTGCTCGTTCTGTTTCCGATCGTCACAGGCTTGTTTCCGGTGCCCGTCGCGTATCGGTACAGTGCTTTGCCGCCACTGAGAAGAATTGCACTCAAGGGCTCGACCATGAATCCCCCCGGGTCGGTCTAAATCGAGGTAATCCTCGCTCCATACCCCGGGGCGTGCCAGCCTGTTGGCGGAATTGATCCATTCCTTTCCCTTATGGTCACTTCTCTTCGCTTCAGGTCTCTTGGTTGGGAATCAGCGACCACGCCCCCAGCCACAACCTGGTCCGTGGCACTTGGATGCAGCAGGCCGCACCTGCCGCGAACTCGGCTAAGATCGCCGCCACTTGATCTCGGTCGCACTTGCAGTCCCCTCGTCCGGTGCAAGAGGGGTACTGCACAACGATGACAACGACCCAGCGCATCCTCGACCTCGCCGCGGCGGTATACCGGCTGTCCACAGCGAGGACCGGGTGCTGCTCCTGCACGAGGCGAACGAACTGTGACAACAGGCCGGCAGGCCCCTGACGCTGGCCACCTCCCGGCCCGCAACGCGCCGTCCGCATTGCGTCAGGGAGCGCTCCCCGGCAGGAGCCGAAGCTCTCGCTCGTTCGGGCCGAGCCCGATGGGCACTTCCCGGCTGGGGCTCACCGTACAGAGGCCGGCCATCGCCCGAAGGTGCGTGTCGGGTCCCTGGTGCTGCCTCGGTCCTTGACTGCCGGCCGGACGATCAGGCACTCAAGAAAGTGGGGCGCCAAGGTGGGTCAGGCGCTGGTGAGGCGGTGCAAGCGGCGTCCAGGAAGGCAATGTGCGCGGTTGGTAATCGTCCTGGGGCGCGTTCGCGTCAAGGGAGCGTTCCAGGGTCTCGGCAGCCAGAAGGCCCGGGTCGGGGCCTTCGAAACGGACCAGGGTGAGTGCCTCGGTGACGGCGAGCCGGGCCCGTCTGGTAGCGATCACGGCGACTGGCCGCTTACGGGGCCCAGGGTCTGCTGCCATTCCCGGCGGTGTCGGCAGGCGGTGTTGGTGGCGGCGAGGAACGGGGCGTAGGCGGCCCGGCGTACCTCACGCTGGGCGGTGAGGATCTGGCGGGCGACGTCGAGCTGGGGGCCTGCAGGCGTCCGGCCTCCCATGCTGCATCTGCCTGGCGGCGTCCGGCCTCCATGCGGCGTCCGCCCGGCGCTGGCCGGCAGTCCGGGCGGCGTCCGCCTGACGGGCTGCGGCATCGACCGTTCCTTGCGCCCTGTTTGCGGGTGGCGGCCAGAGTGAACCACCCGGTCACCGCGCCGCCGGCGAGGGCGCCGACCACCGCGGAGCCGGCGGCGATCCACGCCGTCATACCCGCATCCGGCCCCGCCGCGGCACCCCCGCCCACACCCCCAACCCCACTACCGGCTGGCGCACTTCCTCGAAGAACACGGACGCACCACCCGCCAACTCGACCACACCCCCACCGGATTCTGGGACGCCCTGATCGAGCACGCCCACCGCCCGGACCTGACCGACCTCGCCCAGTCCGCCGGCGAACGCGGCCTGCTCTCCCCCACCCTGCGCCTGTTCACCGCCGCCCACGAAGCCGGCCAGCCGGAAGGCCTGCGGGCCGCGGGCACCCTCCTGCGCACCGCCAGACAGATCGACGACGCCATCACCTGGTACCAACGTGCCAGCGAAAACGGCGACAGCGCCAGCCTCGGACTCGCCGTCACCCTCCTGTACGACACCGGACACACCGGCGAAGCCATCACCTGGCTCACCCAACGCGCACGCCAAGGCGACCCCGCCGCACCCAGCTGGCTCACCCAACTCCAACCCCCCACCCCCAGGCTAGCCGCGCAGCCCAGCCCTCTGCGGGACGGACCCTCAAGAGAGCTGCTCGAGGAGAGTCCTGGCATGGCGCAGGTGGCGGTGGTCGGGTTCGAGGATGGCTTCGGCGGTGTGCAGGGTGCTCAGCACCTCGGTGCGAGCCTGTGCGGTGTGTCCTGCGCCTGCGAGTGCGTGCACCCAGTCCAGGCGGCTGCGCAGGACGTGAGGGTGTTCCGGTTCGAGCAGGCGGGTTCGGTCGTCGATGAGGGCGGCGAACCGGGCCAGGGCTTCGTCGTGCCTGCCGGCGCGGACGGCGAAGGTGGCCAGGCTGCTGCGGATGGCGAGCGTGTGCGGCGCATCCGCGCCGATCCGGGCGGTGGCTTCGTCGAGCAAGCCGTGCATGGCGCGTTCGGATTCGACAAGGGTGTCAGGGCGGGCGGAGAACCAGATGCAGCTGCGTTTGGTGGCGATGAGCTGCTGATGGTCGTCGGGATGGTGGCGGACCCGGTCGGAGAGCAGGACCCGGAACTGGTGGGCGGCGGCGTGGGTGTTGCCGCTCTCGCCGGCGAAGTAGCCCAGTTGGTGCCGTGCGTCGAGAACGTCGGGGTGCGACTCGTCCAGCAGCGTACGAGCTTCGGCGACGATCCGGTCGAACAGGCGCACGGCCTGCTGTGCTTCTCCGGACTCTCCGATGAAGAAGGCTGCCTGGTGACGGGCTGCGAGCGTGAAGAGCGGCTCGGTGCCGGGCCGCTCGGCGATGCGGCGCAGGCGCGTAGCAGCTTGGCGGGGGTGTCCGCCGTCGCCCAGGGCGAGTGCGAGGGGAAATTCCGCTTCGGTCACGGATCCCTGGTGTGCTTTGGTCAGTGCGGCGATCGCCCGCTGCAGCCGGGCCTGCTGATGGGCTACGAGGCCGAGGTCATAGGCGTCCTCCGGGCCGACTGCGTTAAGGAGTGCGTGCCACAGGTGGTCGGGGACGGGGGCGAGGTGGGGGGTGTTGATCAGGTAGTCGAAGGCCTGGTAGCGGCCGTCGCCGTCGTGCTGGAGCAGACCGCTGGTGGCCAGGGCGGGTGTGCAGGCCCATCGGAAGGCGGTGTTGAGGGTCTCCGGGCGCAGGTTGCTGCCGCCGCGCTCGGCCAGGTACGGCTCGTGGAGCAGCTGCAGCAGATCACGGGGCACGGCGCTGCGCAGGCCGGCGCGGCGGCAGTCGACGGCTGCGGTTACCAGGGAGGCGGCGCGCGGGTTAGTGCCCGGGGCCCAGGCGTTTTGCCATGCAGCCATCAGTTCCGGTCCTGCCGCGATCGTTTCTGCGATGCCGAACCGGTCGCAGGCATGCAAGGCAGCCGCGATCCGTGCATCGTCCGCATGGGCGGCGGCCCGCCGGCATTCGTGCTCGGACCAGCGCCGGGGCAGCCGGATCACGTGTGCTGCCTGCAGGACCTCACGCTGTGTACGCCAGGCATCCCGGTCGGAGCCGGTCAGGCGGCTTTCCTCACGGGCCTCGAAGCGGCGGTACTCCTCTACACGCATGGTTCCCAGCACGATCCGGTGCCCTCGGCCGCTGTCGAACAGCGATCGCAACATGGTCGCCGTGATGCCGTCCCGGCCCAGGTAGTTCTCCAGGTCATCCAGCCATACGACAGCCCGGCGGCAGCTGCGGGCACAGGCCACCGCCTGCGGGACGGCAGCTCGCGTGCGAGGAACGACGAAGCGGTACTGTCCGAACCGGGAGCGTGCCACTTCGTAGCCGAGGCGGGACTTGCCCGCGGCGGATTCTCCGACCAGTAGCACAAACCGTGTCTGCTGCAGCTGGTGCACGACCTCGTGTTCGGCGTCTCTGGGCACATAGGGCGGTGCCGCCTCGCCCTCCGCGGCACGCACCCCCGCCGCTTCCGGCCGGGTTACCTGACGCGCCCGGGGAATACGCCCCCGCGCATCGCGCAGCAGGTCCGTCTCCTCCCGGCTGCGCCGTCGTGGCCGAAAGAGTTCGGCTGTCAACCCGTACACCGCGGTCACGGCGGCCCCCACCCCCGCCGCCCACGGACCGGACAGCCACGTGATGGCCGCGGCGATGGCCACACACCCCGCTACCACCACCGCAACAAACCCGGCCAGCCCCTGCCACGCTTGCTCACCGCGCCGCAAAAGCCCAGGCATGCGGCCTCCCTGATATCCCCCGCTTAAGGGCATCTTCATGAAGAGCACGGCGATGTCGAGAGCACAGGAGCGGCTTCCGGCCGATCCCACACGACGCCGGACAACACCGCCGTCCTGCCCTATCGCTCCCGCCAATCGGGAATTCCGTGCACCGCACTGCAACCGGCAGCCGCCTCGAGACTCGAGACACGAGAGGCCAGAGCGAATCCCGCTTCGCTGGGCCGGCATTCGCCGTGTGGCCCAGCCGCAGGCGCCCCGGGGCATCACCCGGGCCGGGGGCGTACCGTGCGAAGAAGACCCACGCGCGCCGCGGCGACCGGGCTCGCGGCTCAGACGCAGAGTTCCTGTAAGGGGGTGCCGTGCTCGGCCCACTGCCCCAACCGTTCACAGTCCACCCAGAGGATCCGATGACGCTCGCCCCACAGTTACGCATCCCCGGTAAGCCTTCCGTTGGTGACCACTACCGCAAAGCGGGCCCCACGAACGGGCCCGAATTCCCTTGAGCGGGCACCTGTGCGGCCGGCGGCTTGCTGAAGGTCAGCTGGCGTCTCGCGTAGGCGAGCCACCTCCGTTCGGGAAGCGTCACACGGAGTTGAGGTGAGGACCTGCCATGCGGGGAAACTGCTGGCGGGCTTCTCTGATCCGTGCGACTTCCCGCACAGCCCAGTCGCGGCTCCATGGGTAGAAGGACTCCAGGAACCTTTGGTGCACACCGGTGACCGTTTCCTCGCAGGCGGCGAGGAGCTCAACGGCAGCGGCGTCGGCCTCGGCCGGTCCGTGCGGGTTGAGTACCGCACACGCCAGGCGCAGGCTCGCAACAAGCTCCAGGTAGCACTGCTCGCGTTGCCGGCGAGCCCGCCGGGCCGGAGGCGAGGGGGTGCCCGGCCACCGTCCGCGTGCCATCGTGTTCGGTGACCGCCCAGGCCGCGGTTGTCGCGGTCTTGGCACCGGGGCTTTGCCATCGCTGAGGGCCGTCAGCCGCTTCTCGAGCTCCAGCACCTCGGCAACGACCACGCTGCACGCATTGCCGCGACTCGGCCGCAGGAACTGCATCTCCGCCGCATGAACCTGGGCCGCGGAACCCTGGCAAGCGACCCTGGGCCTACGCGTGTCCGCTCCGTGACCGCAAGAAGCTCGGCTCTCGCGGCGGCAGGCCGCCCAAGTTCGACGCCGAGGACTACAAGGCTCGGCACGCAGCCGAGTGCGGCATCAATCGTCTTGAAAGGAACCGCGCCGTGGCGACTCGCTACGACAAGCTCGCGGTCCGCTACGAGGCGACCGTTCTTGTCGCGGCCATCAACGAGTGGCTGTTACCAGCTCGTTCGATCCACGCCCTAGTTGGGGGGTGACGCATCGGCGAGTTGGTTGCTGCGGTTGATCTCCGGCATGTGTGTCTCGGCCCAGACCCGCAGGGCGGAGAGCGGTCCTTCGAGGGACAGGCCGAGCCCGGTGAGGCGGTAGTGGACGGCGGGAGGCACGGTGGGTTCCACGCGGCGCGCGACCAGGCCATCGCGGACCAGGCTCTGCAGGGTGACGGACAGCATCTTCTGTGAGATGCCCGGGATACGGCGCCGCAGTTCCGCGAAACGGAGCTCGCCGGGAGCCTCCTGGGCCAGCACCTTGACCGTCATCGACGTCCACTTGGTGCCGATACGGTCGAGCAACTGGCGGGTCGGGCAGCGCGGATCCAGCAGATCACCGCGCTCACCGGGTCGCCCACTGGGTTCGCCGGGCCTCGGTGTGGTCACCCGGAGCTCACCACCTGAAAGGAAAGTGCCGTCTTGGGCGGACCACGATAGTTCCCTAACGTGACCTAGTCACTATAACTCACCACATACCTGGAGCCCCTCCGTGCCCGAGCTGCGACGCGTCCTCGCCAACGGTGTCGAACTGAATGTCGCCCTCACCGGATCGGGCCCAGCCGTCCTGCTGCTGCACGGCTTCCCGCACACCTGGGAGGTGTGGACGGACGTCATGGCCGATCTGTCCGGCCGCTACCGCGTCATCGCGCCGGACCTGCGCGGGTTCGGCGCCAGCAGCCGGGCCGCCTCCGGCTACGACGCGGGCACCCTGGCCGAGGACGCCGCGGCGCTTCTCACCACGCTCGGCGTGTCCTCGGCAGCGGTGGTGGGCATCGACGCGGGCACCGCGCCGGCCTTCCTCCTCGCCCTGCGCCGCCCCGGTCTCGTCCGGCGCCTGGTCGTCATGGAGTCCGTTCTGGGCAGGCTGCCCGGCGCCGAGGACTTCCTAGCCGACGGGCCGCCGTGGTGGTTCGGATTCCATTCCGCCGCGCCGGGCCTGGCCGAGACCGTGCTGGAGGGCCACGAGGCCGCCTACGTCGACTGGTTTCTGCGCGCCGGCACGCTCGGCGCCGGAATACGCCCCGCTCTCCGGGACGCCTTCGTCCGCGCATACACCGGCCGCCAGGCGTTGAGCTGCGCGTTCTCGTACTACCGGGCCCTGCCCGAGAGCGCGGTACAGATCGAGCAGGCGGTCGCCACTGCCCGCCTGACGGTGCCAACAATGGCGCTGGGCGCCCGGCCCGTCGGTGCTGCGCTGGAACGCCAACTCCGCCCGGTCACCGACGATCTCACCGGACACGTCATCGAAGACTGCGGCCACATCATCCCGCTGCACCGGCCGCGCGCCCTGCTCACGCTGCTGCATCCATTCCTGGCCGGCGAGGACGCGAAAGCAGCGTGACCGGGGCGGGGACTGACATTCGATACACGCCCTAGGGGCTGTGTGATGTCGTGATCAGCCAGGTCCCCCCAGGCGATCGCTGATCCGGATCATCGACGCACGGAGGTGGAGGCCGGCGAGGTAGCTCTCGGGCGTCTTGTCATCTCGAGTCGCGCTGCCCCGCCAGGCCTTCAGCTTGTTGATCAGACGCTCGACAGTGTTCCGCTCCTTGTAGAGATCGGCGTCCGGGCTGACGGGCCGACCGCCCGTGGAGCCCTACTTCTTCCGATTGGCGACCTGGTCCTTCCCCTCCGAGATGACCGCTTTGATATTGCGTTTACGCACGTAAGAGCGGTTGGCGCGAGATCAGTAGGCCGTGTCTGCGCAGGAGGGTCCTCGGCGCAGCCGGCCCGCGCGCTTCAGCAGCGGTCGCCCTGTGGGCTCAGGTGGCCAGCAAGCCGCCGTCGATGTGCAGGTCGTGGGCGTTGATACCGGTGTTGCGGAGCAGGAAGTCCGTGGCGTCGGCGATCTCGGCCATGGTGACCAGGCGTCCGATCGGGGTCTGCGCCGAGTGGGGTGGGTTGGGGACGTCGCGCCACTTGGGGCTGTCGCCGATCAGGCCAGGGTGGAGGGCGTTGACGCGGTGCGGCGCGATTTCCACCGCAAGTGTCCGCACCAGGCCCGTGATCCCGGCGTTGAAGGTTGAGACGATCGTCGAGCCGGGGTAGGGGCGCTCCTTGGCGAGTCCGCCGAAGAGTACGACGGAGGCGTTCGGAGCGAACCGGTCGTGCAGCACACGGACGGTCTCCGCGTAGCCGACGAGTTTCATGGTCACGGCGGAAACCGCATCCGTGATGCTGAACTGCGCCAGGGTGTTTGCCGCTTGGCCGACAGCGGTGATCACGAGGTGGTCCACCTCCGTCACGTCCGCCAGCGAGGCGCTGATCGTTTCGGGGTGGGCGAGGTCGAGGGCCAGCCCGCGGGTGCTGCCCCCGATCCGGGCGGCCACGGCCTCGGCGCGCGCCTTGTCCCTGCTGGTGACGATGACGTCGTCGCCACGGCTTGCGAAGTGCTCGGCGATTACGCTGCCCAGCCCGCCGCTTCCGCCGACTATGAGGGTGCTGGTCATGCGGTGACCGTCCTTTCCTGCTCGGTGGCCTTCAGATCCTGCTCGGTGGCCTTCAGACTTCTCAGGGTGGCTTCGGCCTGCTCGCGCATGGCCGGTACGAGGTCCAGGGCGGCCGGTGGCAGATTCGCCGTGACCACCGCGAGTTCGGCGGGTGAGCCCACCTGCTCGAAGAAGCCGATGTTGAGGTGCGCGCCCACAGGTGGGGCCGAGGCGATGACCGCACGGGAGAACTGCGCCCAGGCGTCGTCGGACATGTGCGCCTCAAGGGCAGGGAGGAGCAGCGGCTCCTCATGTTCGAGGTGGGTGTGTACCAGGTCGCGTACGGCCACGGCCGCGGAGATCAGCGGCACCCGGCCGGCGTCGTCGCGCACGGGAGCGGCGGCCAGTGCGTCCAGCGACGCGTCCAGTGCGTCGTGCTCAGCTTCGAGCTCGGCCAGTCCGGTGGCGGCAGCGGGATCGGCGGCGGTCAACTGCGGCCACAGCACGTCGTCTTCGCTCTCGTGATGGTGCCGCAGCGCCGCAACGACGAAGTCACGCAACTCCTCCAGCGCGGCGGAGGGCGCGGCAGACTTCTGCGCCGCTTCCACCAGCAAGGACGTAGCCGCCCGATGCATCTTGTGCAGCAGCCGGGTCTCGACGACCGCCGCGGATTCCGGCCCCTGAACGCTCACCACAGGCTCCCCAACGCTCACAACGGGCTCCCTCCCGCTCGTTAATATCCACATGGATACTAACGTAGCAGTGGCGACGGGCGCCGTGCCGCAGCGCCGTAGAGTGATCACATGAAGGAGGCGCCGTGAACGACGCAGAGCCGGCGAGCGAGTCGGCTGACGAGCCGCCACGCAGGCGCCGTCGGGATCCCGAGGGGCACCGGGCGGCCATCATCGAGGCGGCCCGCCACACCTTCGCCGAGCGCGGCTACGCGCGTACGACGCTCCGGGAGATCGCGCGCCGGGCCGGAGTCACACACGGCCTGATCACACGGCACTTCGCCTCCAAGGAACGGCTCTTCCTCGCGGCGGTGCCGGGCAATCGTGACCTGGAGCAAGTCGCGGCAGGTGACCCCGAGACGCTGCCGGACCGGATCGCCGCGGCCTTCGTACGGCGCTTGGAGACCGACGCCGTCAACGACCCACTGATCGCCCTTCTGCGCAGTGCCGCGTCCGACGAACGCGCAGCCGCCCATCTCCTTGTGGCGATGCAGGAGCACAGTGCCGTCGTCTACCGCTCCGTCCTGTCACCCGGTGAATCCCCAGTGCCGGGCGACGACTTGGACACGCGCGTGGCGTTGGTGGGGGCGCAGATGATCGGTGTGGCCTTCAGTCGCTATATCGCGCGCACCGAACCGCTCGCCTCGATGCCGCCGGACCGACTCACCGAGCACCTCACCCGGATATTGCGGCAGATTCTCTTCGGCTGACTTCCTGCCCGGGCAGGGTCGAATACCGGTAGTTCTTCGACTGCTCGGCGACCGTGTGATGACGGGTGAGCACCAAGGTTCCGTCCACGATCAGCACGGTTTCCTTGCGGAACCGCCGTCTCGGCCACAGAACCCTTCAAGCTGCAGGGTCCAAAGTCGGCCCTGTCGGACCGGGTCCGCCCTTGGCGCTGTAGCGCAGTGACCAGCTTGCCGAACTGCCGCGGGCTCATCCCAAAGATCGACAGCATGAAACGATGACCGCCATGTCAGGTCAGGTCTGGGTGTCACTCATATCCGTGGGCGGCGTTGTCCTCGGCGGTCTGTTGTCCTACCTCGTCCAGCACAAGACTCAGCTCTCGGCAGAACGCGCAGAACAGCAACGACAGCAGATCACCTTGTCGGAAGCCAGGCGCGCGGAACAGCTGGCGTTGCTGGAGCGGTTCATCGAGGTGGGGGCCGAAGCCGAACGCGCCGCGTTCAGCCAGCCTGACGAGTGGGACGACACCCACGACTGGCACCTGACGACCCAGGACGTCATGAACAGGCTGTGGGTCGCGGAGCGACTAATCCGCATCCAATTCCCCCTGCCCGTACACGACTCGGCACGCGCGTACTCCCTCGACCTCAACCGGACCGTGTGGGAAGGGCTGCCCGACGGCGAGAACGTGCGGGACTACCTGGAACACAACCGGCTGGCATTCCTCGACGCGGCTCGTGCGGTCATGGGATAGCGACCGCCGGCGTCCGAAGATCTTTTACGGAGCAGCCCTTAGGCCCCTTCACCCGGGGTGATCGACTCGGCGAATCCGATGGCGAACGCTTTGAGCGCGCGGTTGAGACGCGGGGCGAAGTCGAGCGCGACATGACCCCACTGCGGCTCCTGTTCGTACAGCGCCGCGAGGGTGGGCGTCGGATGGGCCACCTGCCAGAAGCCGGAGGCCAGCGTGATCGCCACGGCCAGCAGATTGCCGATCTGCTCGAGCGTCATGGTGCTCGCGTGATCCAACGCGGTGGCGATCTCGTCGTGCGCGGCGAAGGCGTTGGTCTTGTACCGGCGGGCCCGTTCGATGTCGACGTCCCCTTCGAGGTACAGCGCGACGTGGGTCAACAGGTCACAGAAGACCGGCAGTGCGACCAAGGTCTCGCTGACAACCGCAGCGGTCTGTGCGGGCCCCAGCCCAGTGCGACCGGCGACCTCACCCTTGATCGCGTCACGCCACTGCCCCCATCCCCGTTCGGCCAGTTCGAGGAGCAGTTCCTCCTTACTGGCGAAATAGCGCCGTACGCCGGTGCGGTGCAGCCCGGCCCGCTCGGTGACCGGCGCCAGCGTGATGTACCGGACGCCCCCGAGTTCGAGCGCGAGTGCTTCCGCCGCCTTCAGCAGATCTTCCGAGCGACGCGTCTTGTCTTCCGCCGACCGAGCCCTTTGGTGCATGCCGGAAGCTTAACGCACATCGAGATGCGCTAACCACGACACGGTGGTACGGTCGCGATACCGCATCACGACGTGCGTTAAATCTGAAAGGGACCACCATGAAGGCCGTACAAGCCAGCCAGTTCGGCGCACCGAGCGTGCTCACCGTCACCGATCTGCCGGATCCCACCCCTGGGCCCGGCCAGATCGCGATCGACGTCACCCATGCCGCCGTCGGACTCATCGACGTCTACCTGCGACAGGGCCTGTTCAAGGACGCCCCCGGGCTGCCGCAGCCGCCGTATGTTCCCGGTCTTGAGGTCGCCGGCACCGTGCGCGCACTCGGTGAGGGCGTCACCGGCTTCGCCGTCGGCGAGAAGGTGGTGTCGCTGTCCGCCCACGGGACAGGCGGATACGCGTCCTTGTACGTGAGCGACCAGGCACGGGTCGTGTCGACGCAGGACTACGACATCGATCCCGCCCTAGCGGTCGCCGCCGTCCCCAACGCGCTCATGGCCCACATCGCGCTCACCCGCGCCATCAGCATGTCCGCAGGGGAAAGCGTCCTCATCCACGGCGCGCTTGGCGGGCTGGCCGCCGCCTTCCCCGGCATCGCCCGACAGCTGGGCGCATCCCGGGTGGTAGGCACGGTCCGTTCCGGGCGGATGGGCGCGGCGGCCGCGAGCAAGTTGCCGTACGACACCATCGTCGACTCCGCGCAGCTGCCCGACGTGCTCGGCAGCGATAAGTTCGACGTCATCGTCGACCCCGTCGGCGGGCTCGTCCGTACCCACAGCCTGGACCTGCTCGCACCGTCAGGACGTCTCCTGCTGGTCGGGAACGCCAGCGGCGACTGGGACCACGGCATCGACGGCAACCGCATCTGGCAGGGCAACATCACCGTCGCCGGCTTCAACGCCGGCAGCTATGTCCCGGCCCACCCCGAGGCCGTTCAGCCCGCCGCAGAGGCCGCGCTGAAGGCGGTCGCGGGCGGACTGGCCGACACCGAGATCGAAATCCTCCCCTTGGCTGACGCGGCAACCGCACATGAACGACTCGAGAACCACACAACCGAGGGCCGCATCGTCCTCACCCCATGAGCGGCAAATCACCCGCTGTCGAGATGCCGGTCACCTGGCCGGCTGCGGGATCGCCGCCTGCGGCCTGCACGATCCGCTCGGCGGTCGCGGCCATGGCGGCCGGGTCCTTCAGGCACCGCTCCCTTCCCCGGGCCGGCCGTGCCAACGCTACGGCGACCAGGACCCCGCTAGTGCTCTGACCGCTTTGGTCCGCCGGCGTGGCGACGTCGGCTCACGGCCAGGCTGGACTCGGTGTCGGAGGAATTTCGGGCGGTCGCGGAGCCGATCAAACTAGGCTCCCAGCATGTCTGGTCCGACGTTGGTGATCGAGTTGGCGGAGCCGCTCTCCCCCGCTGCGCTGCGGGAGTTCCGCGCGTTGATGGTGGGGCTGTCCTCCCACTTCGACGAGAAGCGGCCCGGATTCTTCGACGTCAACGTGCCCGCAGAGCGCCTGGGCATCGAGGACAGCCGAGAGGAGCACTGGCGAAAGCCGTTCCCGCTTCCACTCCTCGGCAACGCCACCGCGGACAAGGAACTCGCGGCACTTGTGGGATTCAATCCGCAGCGCGAGGACTGGCGTCGGCCCTTCCTGGTCTATTTGATGGGGCCGGGTGTCGGCGACGAGAGCACCTTCGAGGCTGAGCACGCGGACGAACCCGAGGTGGAGGCCATCCTCGGCTTCAGGCCTACCCATGCCGTCAACGTCAGCGCCGGCTGCAATCGCGAGATCGACCACGTGACTACGGCCCTGCTGACCGCCGCTGTCATGGACGTCATCGGAGGCGTGGCCAAAGCCGAGCTGCTGGACGGACAGGCGCCGGTCGTCGCTGACCTGCCCGGGGTGTCGGGGATCGCGGACGACGACTGGATGGCGCTGGGAACAGCGGAGTTCCTGAGGGGCTGGGCCCGGCACCCCGCCTTCCGGCTGGTCAAGTAGTCCAGACAGACCCGCGGCTGAGGTGGTGCTGACCTAGAACGTTCGCCGGGTTGCCTGAACATGCGGCGAGAGCGGGTCCTGCCGCCCCAGCGGATGCCAATCGGTGTGGTTGGGGTGGTTCGACGGTGTCCTCGTGGGCCTGGACCAGCTGGGCGATGACCGGCACCCGTTTCCCGCCGACCGAGGCCACCAGCATCATCGCGCGTCGGTAACGCACCGAACTGGTGCTGCCCCGGCGCACGATCTGCTGCAGCTTCTGTCCCTCCTGGTCGGTCAGTCTGCGCACACGGACGGGCTCGGCCACCGAGCCTCCAGCGGTCGGATCGGACGTCACCACACATCCAACCGCTGCAACCCCGACCCGGCGAACCTATGCGGTCACAGCACCAGCGCAGAACGGAGAGCTTTCCAGCGGAAGGCTGACTACGCATCCCTTCAAGCGAGGCGGTCATCTTCTTCCGTAGTCCAGCACACGCCCGCATCCTGGTTCCCAAGAGGAGGAGATCATGTGCCGGACGACATAAGAGACACGCGCCTCGAGAGGCCAGAGTCCGCGGCGGCGGCCACGTCCATGTCCGTACCGCTGCTCGCCACCGACGGGTCCACCTCGCGCGCCTCGGCCGGCGAACAGCCGGGGGCTCTGAGCGTCATGACGTACAACCTGAAGGTCGCCCACGCCACGGGCAGCAATCGCTGGGCCGTGCGGCGCCCGGTGATGCGGGACTTGCTGCGCCGCGAGCGCCCCCACGTCATCGGTACTCAGGAGGGTCGCTACCGGCAGCTGCGCAGCATCGAGAAGGACATCGGCCCGCACTACGACTGGATCGGCATCGGCAGAATGGGCGGCAGAAAGAGCGAGTTCGTGGCAGTCTTCTACGACACCGAGCGCCTGAAGCCTGCCCAATTCGACCACTACTGGCTCTCCGACACGCCGTCCGTGATCGCCTCCAACACCTGGGGTGCGGACCTGCCGCGTGTGGTGACGTGGGTCCGGTTCAGCGATCTCGCCCGCGAGGGGCGGGAGTTCTACGTCCTCAACACCCACCTGGACCATCGGAGCCAGGACGCGCGCGAGCGTTCCGTGGAGCTGATCGGCGAGACGATCGCCGCGTTCGACAGCGCCTTGCCGGTCGTGGTGACCGGCGACTTCAACGTCGCAGCACACGACAACCGGGTCTACGACGCGATGCTGGCCCTCGGACTCGTGGACACCTGGGACGCGGCGGCTGCACGGGGTCCCCTGTATGGGACGTTCAACGGCTTCCGACCGCCGGAGCCCGGTGGCCAGCGCATCGACTGGATCCTCACCACCCCCGGGGTGACCACACACTGGGCGGCAATCAACACCTTCGCAATGAATGGCCGGCTACCGAGCGACCATCTGCCAGTACAGGCGACGCTGGAACTGGGAAAGCATCGCTGAACCGGCTGATCGGCGGTCGGCGGGACTCTGAGTACCTCCCGACGCCAAGCGCCCCACCAGCTCATAGATCAGTAAGGCCAGCGAGGAGGGGTGACAGCTGGGTGTCGCGGCCCCATTGCGGGTCGATGAGCGTGCCCTGCCCGGTCGTGACGACCTCGCGTCCGGCCCGGATCGGGTTCGCCCTGACGTAGACGCAATGAAGGCCCGGTGCATACCGGGCCTTCATGTGTGAGTAGCGGGGACAGGATTTGAACCTGCGACCTCTGGGTTATGAGCCCAGCGAGCTACCGAGCTGCTCCACCCCGCGTCGGTACGGAGAACTGTACGGCATTGATCCGGCTGGGCCGAATCGACTTTCGCCCGGAGGTGACGCAGCTCCCTGCTCTGACCGTGGCTTCGCCTGAGAGCAGCCGGGTTATGCCTCGAACTCGGTGAGATCGATGCTGTGAACGCGCAGCGGATAGCCGTACACCGGGTGTGCCGTCACCTGTTCCGGCACCATGCCGAGCTTGCGGCTGATGTTCTCGGAGGCATTGTCACCGATCTGGTTGATGCTGATGACACGGTCAAGGCCGCGGTCCTGGAGCGCGAACTCCAGCGTGGCCTGCGCTGCTTCGGACGCGTATCCCTGGCCCCAGAACTGTGCGCCGAGCCGCCAGCTGATCGCCACGGCGGGCAGTACCTCCGGCAGGAACTCAGGCACGGAGAGCCCCGTGAAACCGGCCAGTTCACCAGAAGCCAGCAGCTCGATGGCGAAGAGGCCGAAGCCCTCCTCGTCCCACTCCTCCTCCCACCGCTCGATGTCCTCGGCCGTGTGGTCCAGGTCGCGCACTGCGCCGTCGTCGATCCAGCGCATGACCTGCGGGTCCGAATTGATGTCCGCCATGGGCACGAGGTCGTCGTCATGCCAAGGGCGAAGGAGGAGGCGGGGGGTGCGGATCTCGCTCATAGACCCCATCCTGCCGAAGGCAAGAGCCTCATCAGTAATCGGCGCGGTGCTGATGCCGCGGCTCTGGCGGCGCGTGTACGGGGTAGTGGACCGTCGAAGTACGCGTCAGCCGGCCCGAAGACCCACCGCCAGCGTCAGCTCAAGGACCCGGTCTGGCGATGCGAGATCCGGAAACAGCTCCCGCAGCTGCGACATCCGGTACCGAACCGTCTGGGGATGGACGAACAACGCCGCCGCCACCTCGTCCCGCCTGCCCTGGTGCAGCAGCCACTCCCGCAACGTCTCCTCCAGCCGCCGTGCGGTCGCGACGGGCAAGGTCCGCAACGGTGCGAGGGCTCGGGCACGCAGGTCTGCGAACGCGTCCGCGTCGGCGCTCAGCAGCAGCTCGGGCAGGTGGTCCTCGGTGTCGCGTATGTCAGGGGAGAGGGAGCGCGCGCGTACGGCTCGTGCGTACGAGGCGGACGCACGGGTCCATGGCCGGGCCGGGCCGACCACGGCGGCGCGGCCGGTCAGCTGCCGCAAGAGATGTGATCGGTCGGCATCGGGGACGAGCAGCACACCGGTGGCGTCCGGCAGATCGTCGAGGACGAGGGTGCTCGGGTCGAGCGCGCGGTAGGCAGGCCGGGCCTGTGCGGCGGGCAGCAGGACCGCGGTCAGCGAGGCCGGAGGATGCCACCCGGCCCGTTGAGCGGAGACCAGCAGCGCGTCCGGGCTCGCGCCGGCGAGGAGGTCGCGGGCCAGGTGTTCCAGGTGGCGCTCGTGGGCCCTGCCCCGGGCGGCGAGTTCGTCGGCGTGGCCCGCTGCGCTCGCGGCGGAGAGCTCGTCGATGTAGGCGAAGGTCAGCTCGGCGAACTTGGCGACCTCGGCGGCGGGCAGACCTGCGGATACGGCACCCTCTGCCAGGCATCGCCAGGCCACGCGGGCACCGACGCGGTAGGCGCTGAGCAGGGCGTCCATCGAACGGCCGTCGCGCACCTCGCCGCGGCCCAGCTCGTAGGCCGCGTCACCGCCGTCGGCGCCCGTGGCGTTCCCGCTCGCGAGGTCCAGGTAGTGCCCCAGGGCGGTGCGGACGGCTCGGCGGATGGTGCCACCCATGCGGCCCGAGAGGGCGTTGGCATAGGGAGGGACCTCGTCGATGATCGCCTGGACGACCTCGTCGGCGGTGGCCCTCAGCGCAGCCCGAACTGCTGTGACCGTCGTCTCATCCAAGGCCAGTTCGCTGGCCCTCCGGATCACATGGCTCACTTTTTATTCCCTGCGAACAATTCAGCCGATCAGATTTACGTCCTACGGTCAGGACTTTACGCCCTGAGGCGCAGCAAGCTGGAGCCATGACGAGTACAGCCCTCCGCGGCAGGGCGTGGAAACTGCTGGAGATGGTCACGACGCCACTGCTGCCGTCGGACTACCTCGACCTGGTCAGCCCGCTGCGCGCGGGCGCTGACCTGCGGGGGCGTATCGAGGCCGTGCACCCCGAGACGGGTGACGCCGCGACCATCGTGATCAGGCCGGGACGGGGCTGGCGCGGCCACACAGCCGGTCAGTACGTACGGATCGGGGTGGACGTCGACGGCGTGCGCCTGTGGCGTGCCTACTCGCTCACCTCGCCGACGAACCGCCAGGACGGCCGCGTCACGATCACCGTGAAGGCGATCCCGGACGGCAAGGTCAGCAACCACCTGGTCCGCAGGGCGACACCTGGCACGCTGATCCAGCTCGACCAGCCGACCGGTGACTTCGTACTGCCGCAGGCCAAGCCCGCCAAGGTGCTCTACCTGACGGCCGGCAGTGGCATCACGCCCGTGATGGGCATGCTGCGCGACACCGAGTTCGACGACGTCGTCATGGTCCACTGCGCGCCGCAGCCGCAGGACGTGATCTTCCGCAACGAACTGCACGCCCTGGTCGAGGACAAGAAGCTGCGGCTCACCGAGGTGCACACCGACACGGACGGCATGCTCGACATCGCCCGTCTCGACGAACTCGTGCCCGACTGGGCCGAGCGCGAGACCTGGGCGTGCGGGCCCGCGGGACTGCTCGACGCCGCCGAAAAGCACTGGAGCGAGCACGGCGTCCCGGAGCACCTGCACACCGAACGCTTCCGCCCCACCGTCGTCGTCGCCGGCGACGGCGGCGAGGTCACGTTCAGCGCCACCGGCAAAACCGTCGACGCGGACGGCGCCACGCCGCTGCTGGACGTCGGCGAAGAGGCCGGCGTGCTCATGCCCTCCGGGTGCCGCATGGGCATCTGCTTCGGCTGCACCTCGCCGCTCAAGGCGGGCGCCGTCCGCGACCTGCGCACCGGCGAGATCACCGAGGCCGAACCGGGCGTCCTCATCCAGACCTGCGTGTCCGCCGCCGCGGGCCCCTGCGACATCGAACGGTAGGAGCACCTTGACCGCCATCGACCCCACCGCCCACCTGACCGCGGAGCAGATCGAGGAGCTCGGCCGCGAGCTGGACGCGATCCGCGACGAGGTGATCGCCAGCCGTGGCGAGAAGGACGCCGCCTACATCCGTAAGGTCATCTCGGCGCAGCGCAAGCTCGAGCTGGTCAGCAGGGGCGTGCTGCTGTTCTCGTTCTTCCCGCCCGCGTGGCTGATCGGCACCGCCGGGCTGTCCGTGGCGAAGATCATGGACAACATGGAGATCGGTCACAACATCCTGCACGGCCAGTGGGACTGGATGCGGGACCCGAAGATCCACTCCACCACCTGGGAATGGGATCACGTCTCGCCGTCCGACCAGTGGAAGCACTCGCACAACGAGCTGCACCACAAGTACACCAACGTGATCGGCAAGGACAACGACCTCGGCTACGGCATCATGCGCGTCGACGAGGACCAGAGGTGGCACCCGATCCACCTCGGCCAGCCGCTGTGGAACTTCATCAACGCCTGCTTCTTCGAGTACGGCATCGCAGCGTACGACCTGGAGCTCGGCAAGAACCTGCACAAGCGCCGCCGTAAGAACCCGGAGTTCCGCGCGCGGGCCAAGGCCGTGGGCCGCAAGATCCGCAAGCAGGTACTCAAGGACTACGTGATCCACCCGCTGCTGTCGGGCCCGTCGTTCCTCACCACGCTCGCCGCCACGTTCACCGCGAACCTGGTCCGCAACATCTGGTCCCACTCGGTGATCATGTGCGGGCACTTCCCCGAGGGCGTGCAGGTCTTCGAGCGCCGGTCGATCAAGGGCGAGACGCGCGGCCAGTGGTACCTGCGCCAGATGATGGGCTCGGCGAACATCAGCGGCAGCAAGGCCATGCACTTCATGACCGGCAACCTCTCGCACCAGATCGAGCACCACCTGTTCCCGGACCTGCCGAGCAACCGGTACGCCGAGGTCGCGGTGAAGGTGCGCGCGCTGTTCGAGAAGTACGAGCTGGAGTACGTCACCGGCCCGCTGCCCAAGCAGGTCTTCTCCGCGTGGCACAAGGTCTTCCGGCTCTCGCTGCCGAACAAGAAGCCCAAGGTCAAGACGCCGGACCGCGAGCAGGAGCTCGTCGCGGCCTGATTCCCGGTACTGGCCGGAGATACTTCGGCCGTACGGCGGCACCGCCGGGTTCGGCCGTGTCCCCGGCACCGCCGGATTGGAT
Organism: Streptomyces chartreusis; assembly: GCF_008704715.1. Classification (NCBI taxonomy): domain Bacteria; kingdom Bacillati; phylum Actinomycetota; class Actinomycetes; order Kitasatosporales; family Streptomycetaceae; genus Streptomyces; species Streptomyces chartreusis. Next base: position 8,835,727 of record NZ_CP023689.1, on the reverse strand, counting down.
GAGATCCCTTGCGGACGGTGGGCTACTGCGACACCAGGCCGTTCGACACGGGATCCGGGCAGCCCGGTCTCCAGCTGCGCTGCCTGGACTTGCGTCAGCAGCCCAGCACGTACCCCGGCCTTTGCCGGCCCGAGCCCCTGTAGTGCTGCACTCCCGGCGGGGCAAGAGCCGGTCGGCTTCGTTCCCGGAGATCGAATCCGGGAACGAAGCCGATGCCGGACGCGACAGCACCGGACGGCAAGCTGGTCATCTGGGCGCAGGGGCGACTGTCGTCCGAGCGGTTCCAGGACCGGCTCCACCGCCGAGGCACTCGCGCCGCCCGAGCTGCCGACACATGGATGGCCCATTTCCGCGTACGTGAGCGATCAGGCACGGGTCGTGTCGACGCAGGACTATGAGATCGATCCCGTCTTCGCGGTCGCCGTCATCATCGTCGACTCCGCGCTACTGCCCGACGTTCTCGGCGGCGACAAGTTCGGCGTCATCGTCGACCCCGTCGGTGGGTTCGTCCGTACCCAGAGCCTGGACCTGCTCGCACCGGAGCCCGCTGTCGAGATGCCGGTCACCTGGCCGGCAGGGAGCAGTGGCTGAAGGACCCTGCCGCCATGGTCGCGACCGCCGAGCGGATCGCGCAGGCCGCCAGCGGCGATGCCGCCCGGCCGAGACTGACACCACTGGCCAGTCGCGCACCCTCACCCTGGCCGACCTCGGCCTGGGACGACCGCAATTCCCCGAGCCGTCCGTCGTCGACACCACCGGCGAGCGGAGGACGGCGGTGTGGCCGCTTCGACAGCTGCAAAAACGGCACACCCGAGAATCGGTCAAGCAGCGACGCGGGACCTTCTGCGGGGCCGACGGCGCCGGGATGTCGGGCGCAACGGGTCGCCGCTAGACGGCCATCGGGGCAGGTGGGACGCCCGTGGGTAAAGTGGCGGCATGTACATGCGGGGGCGCAGGCTCAGATTCACAGCGGCGGCAGCGATGGTCGTACTGGCCCTGACCGGGTTCTCGTCGGGATGTGGTCACGGAAGCCGCAGCGATGCCAGTTCGTCCGAGAGCGACGCGCAAGACTCGCGGACGCCTACCGGTGGCAGCGGCGGCGATACGCAGCGCTCACAGCCCACCGACAGTCCCACCCCCACCGCGTCCCCCTCCAGCGAAACGGCCCAGCCCCTGAAAGACGGCACCGCGGTACTCGTCAGCTGCGCGAGCTCGGACGACCCGTACGCCACCGTCGAAGTCAGGAATCCGAACGAACGCGACGCCGTCTTCACCATGAAGATGACGTTCAAGGACGCACACGGCTTCACCATGATCACCACCTCGGCTCAGGTGCCGGTGCCCGCCAAGGACACCGCAACCGACCGGGTGGCCATTGCCGGTATCGGTACGGGGCACCTGGACCAGATCGCTCGCTGCGAGGTCAATCCACGGGCCACTGCCGACTGGTGACGGCCCGCGGAGAGGATCCATCCCGCCGCCTCATCGAGAGTTGTTCGCTGAAGGCACCTCAGCCACGCCTTCCGTACTCAGAACCGCCGCGTCGACCAGGTGAGGCTCGCACTGGCCAGATTCAGCTCTCCCCGGTGCAGGGTGGAGATCCTGGCTGTCGGGGCGATCAGTAGAAGCGGCGCAGGAACACGTCCGACTTGCCGTTGGTGTCCCCGGGCACGATGTCGTCGGCCGTGGATTGGAAGACCACGTCACGTCCGCCGGCGCTGACCGCGTCGGTCCCGGCCGAGGCGGGCTGGTTCGAGACGATCTCGTCGGTGCCTGCCTCCAGGTCGCGCAGCGTGAGCGACGGTCCGCTCGTGTCGAGTGGCGTGTACAGCAGATAGCGTCCGGTGGGATCGATGGCCACGCCCCGTACGTTCGGCACCAGTTGGTCGGTGCCTGAGCTCACATCGTGGACGTAGGTGTCGGAGCCCGAGAGGTAGACGACCTTACGGCCGTCCTTGGTGAGCTGGACGAGTGTCGCCGCCTTGGACGAGCCCTCGATCGGGCCGGAGGCGGCGCCGCCGGTCCGGTCCCACACGAAGACGTCCTCCGCCTGGCCGTCCTGGTAGGCGACGAAGCGGCCGTCGCCGCTGATGGACGGCCGCGCCGACACGGTGTGGCCGAACTCGGCGACGGTCTGCGTGGTGTCGGACCGCCAGTCCCGTACCTCGATACGCTGCCGGGACGGCGGTCGGTTGAAGGTGGCGGCCTGGGCGATGTAGCGGCCGTCCGCGCTCAGCGATGGCTGGCTGCAGCTGAGGCCGGGGCAGTTGATGCCGATCGTGCTCCCCGAGCTCACCTGGGACAGGAATGTCTTCGTGTCTCTGAACAACAGCCCCCACAGCGCAACGTATTGCCCGTCAGCGCTGATCACCGGGCGCTGGATCGGGGAGGTGAGGGTGCTCATCAGCGTGGTCTGACTCGTCCGCTGGTCGCGGACGAACACCCTCTCCCCCGTCCCCGGGTTGGCGGGTGTGAGGTTCTTCGCCGACGACGAGAAGGCGATACGCCGACCGTCACTCGTGATCGTGGCGCCGGCGGAGTCACCGTCGCCCTGGGTGCCGTCGGTCGCGACACTGATCCGTTCGACTCCGGCACCGCTGTCGCTCGCAACGCCCGCCACGGTCATGGACTCGGCCGAAGCGGCTCCGGGCAGCACCGCCGTGACCGCACAGACCACGACCGTGGCGCTCAAGACGGCTCGTACACGTCTGACGGCACGCCAATTCATATTCCCCCGCACTTTCCCCCTAAGGCAACGACATAGCCCTGCTCCCCCGGTTCCCCACCGAAGGGCCACAAGCATGCAACCGCGGTGGCACTGTGCGGTCAATGTGTCGCATGCCTATTGAGAGGCACGGTTCCGGCCAAGTGGGAACGGTCGGCTTCACAACACGCAGGGCCCCATAGGCCAATTCAGAAGGTGCGGTTGTGCCGGCCCGGTTGCATGGGGGCGTTGAACTGGTCGGCGCTCAGCGCCACCCCCAACGCCCCGATGTTCTCGGCGAGATGAGCTGCTGAGCCCGTTCCCGGGATCGGGACCAAACTGGGTGGATGCTGCGGGAGCCAGGCCAGTGCTGCTTGCGCCGGGGTGACGCCGAGCTCCGCTGCCACGGCGCCAACAGGGCTGTCGAGGCCCGCGTGGCCGCCCATGGCGACGGGGAAGAACGGCAGGAACGCGATACCGTGCGCCGCCGTGTGGTCGACGACGTCCTCGTGGTCGCGGGCCGCCAGGTTGTAGAGGTTCTGTACGGCGGCGATCGGGGCGGTGCGCCGCGCTTCCTCCAACTGCTCGACGGTCACCTCGGACAAGCCGATGTGCCGGACCTTCCCCTCCTGCTGCAGCTGTGCCAGCGCGCCCACCTGGTCGGCGATGGGATAGGCGGGGTCGAGGCGGTGCAGATGCAGCAGGTCGATCCGGTCCGTGCGCAGGCGACGCAGGCTGTCGACGAGGTTCACGTCGAGGTTGAATGTGTGGCGCCGGTCGTGTTCGCGATCGTACTCGTGTTCGTCATGGCTCGGACGCTATGAGCTGACATTGATGCGAGAGGTTCTTGGCCGCCGTCGGCGATGGTGAGGCCGCGAACCGCCGCCTCTGCCGGGCAGCCTTTGGATGCGGATTCTCAGGCGTTGAGTGCTTGGTTGAGCGTCTCGTGGCAGTCGATGACGGTGTCGAGGCCGACCAGTTGCAGGGCCCGCTTGGCCGCGCCGGTGGGTCCGGCCAGGCGCAGCCAGCCGCCGGCTGTGTTGTGGGTGCGGTAGGCGGCGAGAAGGACGTTGATGCCGCTGGAGTCCATGAAGGTGACCTGGTGCATGTCGACGACCACGCGCGGCGGCAGCGAGCCGGAGGCTTCGAGGGCCTGATGGAGCTCCTCGCAGGTGTCGTAGTCGATCTCCCCTGCCGCAGTGACCACGCGGACGCCGTCGCTGACGGTGGCCTGGACTGACAGCCGCCCCGGCTGCCCAGCCCGCTCGGTTCGTCCTTCTCGTCCGTCAGTCATGCAGGTGATCCTGGCACACCCGGCCGCTATCCCGTAGAGCCGAGCCACCGGTTTACTGGAGCGTCAAGAGCAAGGAGTTATTGATGATTTCCGGGGTACGCGCGGAAGTCTGACACGGGGAATGAGGGCACACCGCGATGGGATCGAACGCGGGAGGAAACGACACTGCGGGGAGCGGCTGTCGGGTGATGCAGACTGCCCTGGCCTTGGAAGGGGGCGGCACCAGCATCGCCGAGGCCCGCCACCGGGCCACGGAATTCCTCTCCCAGGCTCAGGAGGGGCACGGCCTTCCGGTCTCGCAGCAGGTCCTGGAGCTCACCCAGTTGGTGGTGAGCGAGCTGGTCACGAATGCCCGCAAGTACGCTCCCGGCCCGGTACTGATGGAGTTACGGATCACCGCTCATGCCGTGGACATCGTGGTGTGGGACAGCGACCCCACCATTCCCGCTGCTCGGGCCGCGGATCCCGGCAGGATCGGCCAGCACGGCCTTGAGATCGTCCAGGCCGTCACCGAGAACCTGGCCATCCACCCCGAGCCGGTCGGCAAACGCATCACCGCCCGCATCGCCCTGCGCGAGGATGCCGACGTCCCTGGCCGCGGTCTCGCGTAGAAGACTCGCTCCTGTGCGCGGCCTGGTCGCGGGGCGCAGGACTCAGATCGCCGCCTGGGAACCCACTGGCCGAGGGCGGCCGGATAGAGGCCGTGGTGCCCCCAGCGCGGGCAGCCTTGGCCAAGACCTGCCTGGTCCGGTCGCGGCGGGGTGCTCGACATCACCGTCGCGGCATCCACCTTCAGGACCCGCTCCGCGTTGATGTCCACGTCTGGCGCGGGGCACCGCGTCACCTGCCTGCCCTGCTTCGAGAGCACGACCTGGATCCGACCACTACGCGACCCGGCGGTGCCGCTGCGCACGCGCTGCGGCACCGCCGGGCCCGATCTCCGGTATGGCTCTACTCAGTCACCTTCAGCAGCTTGTTGGGCGTTCCGCTGCTCGGGTTGGTGATCTTGTCGCCGGTTGCCGCGCCGGTGAGCGCGGTGGCGACCTGAGCGGGAGTGGCGTCCGGGTGACCGGCCAGATAGACGGCGGCGGCTCCAGTGACGTGGGGGGTGGCCATGGACGTGCCGGAAATCGTCTTGGTCCCCTGGTCGCTGTCGTTCCAGTCGGAGGTGATGTCCGAGCCCGGCGCGTACAGGTCCACGATCGAGCCGAAGTTGGAGAAGTCCGACTGGGCGTCGTCCTTGGTGCTGGACGCGACCGTGATGGCCTCGGGGACCCGGGCCGGTGAACCCTGGCCCGCGTCGGCCGACTCGTTGCCAGCGGCGACCGCGAAGGTGACACCCGAAGCGATGGCCTTCTTGACGGCCTCGTCGAGAGCGGGGTCCGCGCCGCCGCCGAGGCTCATGTTGGCCACCGAGGGGCCCTGGTGATTCTCGGTCACCCAATCGATGCCGGCGACGACCTGCTCGGTGGTGCCCGAGCCGTTGTCGTCCAGCACGCGGACCGCGACGATCTTGGCCTTCTTGGCCACCCCGTGGGAGGCGCCGGCGATGGTTCCGGCCACGTGAGTGCCGTGGCCGTTGCCGTCGTCGGCCGTGTCGTCGTTGTCGACGGCGTCGAACCCGGAGGCGGCACGGCCCTCGAAGTCCTTGTGGCTGATGCGTACGCCGGTGTCGATGACGTACGCGGTCACGCCCTCCCCGGCCTTGTCCGGGTAGGTGTACTTCCCGTCGCCGGCCGTGTCCGTCTGGTCGACACGGTCCAGGCCCCAGGACGGCGGGTTGTCCTGGGTGGCATTGGTGTGGAACTTCTTGTTCTGGACCACCTTGGACACCGCGGGGTCGGCCGCGAGCCGCTTGGCCTCCGTCTCGGTCAGACTGCCGGCGGAGAAGCCGTTGACCGCCGAACCGTAGGTCCGGCCGATCTTGCCGCCGTACTCGTTGGCCAGGTCCCGCTTCTCGGCCGTGGACGTCTTCTGGTCCAGGAGGACTATGTAGCTGCCGGCCACGGCTCCTTCGGCATTCAGACCGTAGACCGTACCCTCCGCGGGCTGGCTCGCCTGGGCAATGGGGGATACGTAAAGGCCGGTACCGACGACGGTTGCGACAGCCGCGATCGCGGTGACGATCTTGGCCTTGCTTGAGCGTTTGTGATGCGCCGTCAAGAGGGGTCTCCTCGTGAAGTGGGGGGATTTGCGTTCGAACAGCAGCGCTGCGTGCTCAGGAGAGTGGCCGACTTGTCGCGGGCAGATCAATCTCTCGACGCGAACCCGGCGTCCGACGGATCGCCGATCTCCACGGGATTCACGCACATTCGAAGCAACCCGAGCGCAAACGTGCAGCGTTGAACGCTGGTTGAATCACCAAAGAACGGCTCAGGATTATCTGTGCCGATTTCTTCACCGTCCACTCACGCGCGGTCGCGTTGAGCGTCACTTTGCGCCACGGCGTGCGGCGGCCTTCGCGCTCTACAGCTGTGGGAGCACCTCACCGGCGATGAGTTCCAGGTGGTCGAGGTCATTGAAATCGATCAGTCGCAGATGGATGCGGCTTGCGCCGATCGCGGAGAACTCGCCGAGCCGCTCCACGAGCTGGGCCGGGGATCCGACCACCGGATCCTCCGGCGGCAGGGCGCTCTTGACATGCAGCGGGGCGGCCCGCCGTTGCGCTTCCGCGTCGGTACGGCCGATAGCGACCACGACCCCGGCCGAGAGAACCAGCGGTGACTGACCGGCGTCGGCCCGGCCGGTCCGGTCGCACGCCTCGGCAACCCGCTGGTACGCCCGGGCCGTCTCCGCCACCGACTTGAAGGGCATGTTGAACTCGTCGGCATACCGGGCGGCCAGCTCCGGGGTGCGCTTGGGGCCGCGGCCCCCGACGATGATCGGCGGCGCCGGCACCTGCACGGGCCTCGGCAGGGCAGGCGCGTCCACCAGCTGATAGTGGTCGCCGCGATAGCTGAAGCTCTCGCCGACCGGCGTCCGCCACAGGCCGGTGATCACCGCCAGCTGTTCCTCCAGCCGGTCGAAGCGCTCCGGGGCGGGTGGGAACGGGATGCCGTACGAGGTGTGTTCCCGTTCGTACCATCCTGCGCCGAGGCCCAGCTCGACCCGCCCCCCGCTCATCCGGTCGGCCTGCGCCACCATCACTGCAAGCGGGCCGGGCAGCCTGAAGGTGGCCGAGGTGACCAGGGTGCCCAGCCGGATCCGGGACGTCTCCCGAGCGAGCGCGCCCAGCGTGAGCCACGCGTCGGTGGGGCCCGGCAGCCCGGAGCCGGCGCCCATCGCCTGGAAGTGATCGGCCCGGAAGAAGCCCTCGAACCCGCCGGCTTCGACGAGTCGGGCGAAACGCAGCTGATCCTCGTAGTCGGCGCCGCGGTGCGGCTCGGTGAAGACGCAGATCCGCAGGCTCATCGCCCCTCCGTTTCGGCCGACGTGGGTGTGTCCCGTTCCATCAGCAGCTCATGCAGATCGGCGCTGCACCGGGCCACTTCGTCCAGGTGTGCGGTCCGGCCCAGTGTTCTCGGCCGGGGAATGGCGACGTCGACGATCTTGCGGATCCGGCCCGGGCGCGGGCTGAGCACCGCCACCCGGTCGGCGAGCAGCACGGCTTCGTCAATCGAGTGAGTGACGAAGACGACCGTTGACGAGTTTTCGATGTGCATGCGCTGCAGCTCCACCGCTAGGTCCGCGCGGGTCAGCGCGTCCAGTGCGGAGAACGGTTCGTCCATGAGCATCACCCGGGGCTCGCCCATCAACGACCGGCACAGTGAGACGCGTTGCTGCATACCGCCGGAGAGCTCGTGCGGCCGGTGCTTCTCAAAGCCGCTCAGTCCGGCCGTCTCCAGCAGCTGCTTCGCCCGGTCGCGATACTCGGCCTTGTTCCAGCCGAAGATCTCCACAGGCAGCAGGACGTTGTCGAGGACGGACCGCCAGGGCAGCAGCGCCGGCCGCTGGAACAGCATCGCGACATCCCGCCGTGCTCCGGTGACTCGCTCACCGCCTATGGTGATCTCGCCCTCGGTGACCGGCAGTAGCCCTGCGATCAGCCGGAGCAGTGTGGACTTGCCGCATCCGGACCGGCCCACCACCGCCACGAACTCACCCTCGGCGATGTGAAGGCCGATGTCCTGGAGCGCCACCGTCGAACCGGACCGGCTGGTGAAGCTCCGGGACACACCGGTGAGTCTGATCATCCGGCGGTCTCCCCATTCACTGGCGATCGCCATGTCGGCCGGTTCGTGACGCCCAGTCAGGCTACCCGCAGCAGGTCGCTCGACGGTACCTGTCGTCCTGTTGGTGTACGCCCCGACGCCCACACCTGGCCCACAACTACCCATCCCTCGTACGCTGTTGTCCGTACCAAGTGTCATGCCCTCGGCGGTTCTGTCACGCCGTTCCGTCTCGTCTGTCTCGACGCCCCTCCGCCGACGCGGCCGGCGGTCGGAAAGGACAACACTGTGCGCATGATCAGGTTCGCCCGTACGGTCGCCGCGGTGGCCCTGACGACAGCGCTGGCGCTGGTGGCGGGATGCGGCGGCTCGGATTCCGACGCAGGTGCCGGTGATGACGGCAAGGCGCTGAAGAAGGTGACCTACCTGACCTCGTTCGGCAACTTCGGCCGGGACGCGTACGCCTGGGTCGCGAAGGACAAGGGGTTCTTCGAGAAGGCCGGCTTCGACGTGGAGATCAAGCCGGGCCAGGGAACCGGCGGTGTGATTCCGGCCGTCGTGAGTGGCCAGGCGCAGTTCGGCCCGATCGACCTGACGGGAGGTCTGCTGCACATGGGCAGCGGTCAGGCGAAGGGCTTCGTCGCGGTGGCCGCCATCCAGCAGCGCACCATGGCCGCGATCGCCACGACCGAGGGCAACGGCATTGCCACTCCGAAGGACCTCGAGGGCAAACGTCTCGCCGACACGCCCGGCTCCGTCGTACGCAACCTCTTCCCGACGTACGCCCGACTGGCCGGCGTGGACGCCGACAAGGTGACCTGGGTCAACGGCGAGGCACAGACCCTGATGGGCACACTCGCCGCCGGTTCGGTGGACGGCATCGGCCAGTTCGTGGTGGGTGAGCCGACCATCGAGGCGGTGACCAAGAAGAAGGCCGTCCTGCTGCCCTACAGCGACGTGATACCCGACCTCTACGGAAACGTGCTGATCACGTCGAAGGAGATCGCCGAGCAGGACCCGGAGATGGTGAAGCGGTTCACCGGTGCGCTGCTCAAGGGCTTGGAGTACAGCCTCGCCAACACGAAGGAGGCCGCCGAGATCCTTGAGCGGAACGTGGACGCCACGAACCCGACCGCCGCGGCCGCCGAGTTGGAGTTGATGGCCGGTTACGTCACGCCGGGCGGTTCCGGCACGGCATTGGGGACGCTGAACTCCGCGCGGGTGGCGAGGAGCATCGCGATCCTGGAGCGAGCGGGCGCGCTGCAGCAGGGAATGACTCCTGAGCGGATCATCGACTTCGACCTGGTGCCGAAGGCCTGATAGCGCCGCGCTGGAGAAGGGCCGCGCCGGGAGGAGGATGGGATGACCGAACTCTCGAAGCCGCAGCAAGCCTCGACGGCGGGCCCGGAGCCGATGCCCATGCCCGTGCCGCGAGTCGGTCCACGGCGCAGGACGGGCCTCGGTGTCCTGCTGCTGCCCCTGGGCGGGCTGCTGGTCGCGCTCGGCGTGTGGTGGCTTCTCACCTCGGTGCTGGAAGTGATCCACCCGGCTGTGCTGCCGCCGCCAGGTGCCGTGCTCTCGGCGTTCGCCGCGGCCCCGATCCGGTTCCTGGAACATGCCGGCGACACCACCATGGAGACGGTTGTCGGGTTCGTTCTCTCCAGCGGGTGCGGTGTTCTGATCGGACTGTCACTGGCGGGCTCGCGGGTTCTGGAAAGGATGTTCACGCCGCTGCTGGTTGCCGTCAACGCGGTTCCGAAGATCGCGCTCGGGCCGCTGTTGGTGGGAGCCCTCGGTTGGGGGCAGAAGCCGGTCCTGACCATGGTCTTCCTGCTCTGCTTCTTCCCGATCGTGCTGTCCACCGCAACCGGCCTCACGTCGACCCCGGCGGATCTGGCCGAGTTGGCGCGCTCGCTGGACGCCTCGCGCTGGCAGGCTTTCCGGAAGGTACGGTTGCCCGCCGCACTGCCGCAGATCTTCGTCGGGCTGAAGGTGGCCATGCCTCTCGCCGCGATCGGCGCGGTCATCGGCGAGTTCCAGGCCGGTGAGAGCGGGCTGGGCTATCTGATCGTGCAGGCGGGTGGGGTCGGCGACACCGCCACGGCCTGGGCCGCGATCATTCTGATCGGGTTGATGAGCATCCTGCTCTACTCCGCTTTGGTGTTGCTGGAACGATGGGCGCTGCCCTGGGTCAGGGACACCACCTCGCGCGGCTGATCAGCCTTGGGCAGGAAACCGCAATGCGTTCGCCCACAGCCGGGTGACCGTGGAGACGAGATCCTCGAAGTCCACCGGCGTGCCGTCTTCCTGCCGCTCACCGAGCACAAAGGCGTTATAGGCCATGACGCTGACCATGCCCGAGAGCGCACGGGAGGCCAGCATCGGATCCACCTCACGGTCCGCGACACCCCGCGCTTGCAGGTCGGCGATGCCGCGCGCGTTGCGGCGGACGAACGCGTCGGCGCGCCGGCTTCGGAACGTACGGAACTCCGGCTCCACCTGCACGACCTGCTCAAGCAGTGCCATCAGCTTCGCATTGCGCTTGTACGCCTGGAGATACGCGCGATTGCTCGCCTCGAGTACCGCATAGGGATCGTCCGCATCCTCCACCCGGGCCATACCGGGGTGGAGCATGTCCTCCTGCACCTCCAGGAGTACGGCCGCAAGCACCTCTTCCTTGTTCGCGAAGTAGGTGTAGAACGATCCCGCCGCGCACTGCGCCTCCTTGGTGATGTCGGTCAGGCGGGTGTCGAGGTAGCCGTCCCGTTCGAACACCTTGCGCGCTGCCTTCACCAAAGCGGCCCGTGTGCGCGCTCCTCGCTTCGTCGCGGGCGGCACGCGAAGGTGCGAGAGCGGTGCCATCGGGGGCGCCTTCTCGCCGTCGTTCTCCTCGGCCGCGGTGGTGTCCATCGCGGAAACCGTACTCGAACCCGACGCCATGGTCACAAAACCACCTCCGCCGCAGAAGGGCAGTTCTCGATCGGTCAGGTGCTGATTCCGAATCGTTCGGCGAGTTGGCGACGGGTGTCGGCGGCGCCGGTGTGCAGTACGCCGCCGATTCCGATCCGTGCCGCTCCGTCGAGGTTCTGCTGGAGGTCGTCGATCATGACTGCCTCCTCCGGGGCGACGCAGAGACGTTCACACGCGATGGAGTAGATCCGTCGGGAGGGCTTGCGGATCCCGACCACGGCGGAGATGACCACCACGTCTGCAAGAGCGGCGAGGTCGACGCCGTCGTAGGTTCCGGTACCGAACGAATTCGACACGATCGCAACGGGATGGCCGGCGACTCGAAGATCACCGAGCAACGCGAGCATCTCCTGGTCGATCGACATGCCCGCCTGCATCCGGGCCGTGAGCCCTTCGGCCTCGGCGACGGCACCGTGGACGCGGAGTCGTTCCGCGAATCCCCGCTCGAAGGCTTCGGTGTCGATCCGGCCGCACTCGTGGTCGGCCAGGAGTGCGCGTGACGGCTGGTCCCGGCCGAGGAGTTCCAGCGGCAGGCGCGGGTCGCCGCCGAGCGAGGCTCCGAAGTCGGTGAACGCCTGCAGCACACTGGAGGTGATGACACCCCCGAAGTCCACAAGGACCGAGGTTCGGGTCTTTTCCGCGGCGTTCGACAAGGTATCCACGCTCAGACGACCTCGAACAGTCCGGCCGCGCCCATTCCGCCCCCGACGCACATCGAGATCACCACATACCGAACACCCCGGCGCCTGCCCTCGATGAGGGCATGCCCGACCAGCCGGGCACCGGTCATCCCGTACGGGTGGCCGACCGAGATCGCTCCACCACTGACGTTGAACCGCTCCGGGTCGATGTGCAGTTCGTCCCGGCAGTACAACGCCTGGGAAGCGAACGCCTCGTTGAGCTCCCACAGGCCGATGTCGTCGACGGTGAGGTTGTGTTGCTTCAGCAGCTTCGGAATGGCGAACACCGGCCCGATGCCCATCTCGTCCGGTCCACAACCGGCAACGGTCATACCGCGGTACACGCCCAGCGGTTCCAGTCCGCGGCGCTCGGCCTCCCTCGACTCCATCAGTACCGACGCCGAAGCCCCGTCCGACAACTGTGAGGAGTTGCCCGCCGTCACGCTGGAGTGTGCGCTCGCCTGCCCGTCGGGCAGCACCGGCGCCAGCCCGGCCAGGCCTTCGAGCGTCGTCGAGGCACGGTTGCCCTCGTCCCGGGTCAGGGTGACCCCTTCGTGGCGTACCTCTCCGGACTGCTTGTCGAGCACCTTCTTGACGCTGTCGAGCGCGACGATCTCCCGGTCGAACCGGCCGGCTTCCTGCGCCGCCGCGGTGCGCTGCTGTGACACCAGTGCGAACCCGTCCTGGCGTTCCCGGCTCACGCCGTAGCGTTCGGCGACGATCTCCGCCGTCTGCAACATCGGCAGGTAGATGCTCGGCTTGTGCTCGACCAGCCAGGGGTCGGTCATCCGGTGGGTGTTCATGTGCTCGTTCTGCACCAGGGAGATCGACTCGACACCGCCGCCGACAGCGACCTGCATGCCGTCCGCGACGATCTGCTTGGCGGCCGTCGCAATGGCCATCAGGCCCGACGAACACTGCCGGTCGACCGTCATCCCCGACACGGTGTCCGGAAGCCCGGCGCGCAGAGCCGCCTGACGCGCGACGTTGAAACCGGATGCCCCTGCTGAGCGGCGCAGCCGAAGATCACGTCCTCGACCTCGCCGCCCTCGAGTCCGGCGCGTCGTACGGCGTGGGACAGGGCATGGGCGGCGAGTTCCTGCGACTGCGTGTCGTTGAACGCGCCGCGGTAAGCCTTTCCGATCGGCGTCCGTGCCGTCGAAACGATGACTGCTTCCCTCATGTCGCCTCACTGCTTTTGTTGGTGCGGTTCGTCCCGGATCCTCGGGACCGGAATTCCCTGACACGAGCCATGGCCGCAAGGGGTGCGGGGGTCGGCCTCCGGGCCCCTGTTGTAGTTGAATCCGGCGTCATGTTCAACCAGTCCGCGGTCTTGACAGCATGCCCCCCTACCTGAAGGCTACCGACCAGTCGGTATGAAGGGGTGAGTCGTGACCGAGCTGAGCATCTCCACAGGTGCAGGCGTGTTCGACGCGATCTCGGCGGGTCCGCCCGAGGGCCGCCCAGTGCTGCTGCACGGCTTTCCCCAGACAGCGCTGGCGTGGCAACGGCAGATCGCGGAGTTGGCCGAGCAGGGGTATCGGGTGGTGGCGCCCGACCAACGTGGGTACTCCCCCGGCGCCCGCCCCCAGCGGCCCGAGGACTATCGCATGAGCCTTCTCGTCGACGACGTCGTCGCGATCACGGAGGAACTGGGCTGGCCGGCGTTCGACTTGGTCGGCCACGACTGGGGAGGCGCGGTGGCCTGGTGGACCGCTGCCGCCCACCCCGGCCGCATACGCACCCTGACGGTTGTCTCGACCCCTCATCCCGGCGCTCTGGCGACCGCCCTGCGTACCGACGAGGACCAGCGCAGCCGCTCGCACTACATGATCGACTGGCGTGAAACACCCGCGACCGAGGAGCACATGCTGGCCCACGACGCCGAGCTGCTGCGCGCCCTGTACGCCGGAAAGGTTCCGCAGGACAGCGTGGATGCCTATGTACGGCACCTGTCCCGGCCAGGAGCTCTCACCGCCGCGCTGAACTGGTACCGGGCAGGCCGCCCCGACGGCAAGATCAGCACCGTCGACGTGCCCACGCTGTACGTCTGGAGCACGAACGACAGCGCGTTCGGCCCGACAGCGGCACGGGAAACCGAGCGGTGGGTCAACGGAACGTACCGCTTCGAGCCCATCCCGGACGTCACCCACTGGGTCCCCGAGGAAGCGCCCGAAACCCTGAACCGCCTGCTGCTCGAACACCTGCGAGCGCACGGCCAGTACGGACACGCGGCGCATACCCCGTCCCCCGACTCATCGGAGAGGTGACCGTGAAGACAGCGCGTGCGGCCTGGCGCGGACTCGAACCCGTGCACGGCATGATCTACTTCGTCCCCGAGGCCAGGCGCCGGTACGCGGACCTCGGACTGAGCGGACGCGCCGGCTACTTCACCTCCCGCAGCGCCGCGTTCGGCCGGGCATCCGCCGAGCTGGTCATCGCGACGTTCTACAACTTCAACCCCGCTCTCGTACGGCAGGCGCTCGACGGGGCCTGGGACGCAACGACGCCCCAGCAGGTGCTGGACGCACGCTACGCCGCGGCGGGCGAAGCCCTGCGGCGCGCGGGAATCCACGAACTGCCCGCCCTCGACGAGGTCCTGACACTGACCCGCCGGGCCACCGAGGCGGCCCGGGAACACGCGCAGGGCCGCCCGCTGTTCGCCGCGCACGCCGCGCTGCCCTGGCCGGAGGATCCGGTACTGCAGCTGTGGCATGCCCAGACACTGCTCCGGGAATTCCGTGGGGACGGCCATGTCGCCTGCCTGCTGAGCGAGGGCATCGGGGCCCTGGAGGCCCTGGTTCTGCACGCCGCCACCGGTGATGTTCCCGTCGGCTTCCTCAAGGCCAGCCGCGCATGGCCCGAGGAGGAGTGGGTCGACACCCGGGAACGCCTACGCGAGCGAGGTCTCCTCGACGGCGACGCCCTCAGCCCGGAAGGCGTACTCCTGCGCCGGCACATCGAGGACCGCACCGACCGCCTGGCCCTTCCCGCCTACGCCGCGCTGGGAGACGCCGACTGTGAGCGTCTCGCCGAACTCGCCGGCTCCTTCGGCCGCGCCGTCCTCGAAGCCGGCCTTCTCAAGCTCGGCTGACCAGGCCCTTGCCCCTCCCCTCCTGCTTCATCCGCTGGCACCGGTGGCCGAGCCGTGTGCCCACACGTACCCGGCCCCACCGCACACGAGGGAGTGGCTTCCCGGGCTGAGGAACGCCGAAAGGTCGTCGCTGCCGAGCCGCCTATGCCCGTTCCACCGCCACCTTCGACGGTGCTCTGAACGACAGCAGGCCGAGCATGGGTGGCTCCCCCGTCCCGGCGGCCGGTCGGATGTCCGGAAGTCTGCGTGCTGCTGCCCGCAGGGCCACCGCCGCCTCCGTGCGCGCCAAGGACGCACCCGGGCAGCGGTGTCGACCGGCGCCGAATGCCAGGTGGTGGCGGATGTTCGCCCGGTTCGGACACATCCGTTCCGGTTGCGGGAAGACCTCCGGGTCGGATCCGCTGCCCATGAGCATCAGCAGCAACTGCGCACCGGCCGGCAGTCCGACGCCGCCCAGTCGGGTGGCCTGCGGGGTCACCCGGCGCCAGGTGGTCACCGGCGGCTCACGTCGCAGGACTTCTTCCACCCAGGCCTCGGCCCGGCCCGCTGCCCCGGCCACGTGCGGCCACCTGCCGGGCTCGTCCAGTGCCCGGCGCAGCACGGTGGCGATGAGTTGCCCGGTGGTGGACTGGCCGGCGATGAAGACGAAGAAGCACGCGGCGACCGCGGTCTCGGCGTCCAGTGACCTGCCGTCGGGCAGGCGGTGACGGGCGAGTGCCCCGATGAACGAGCCGGCAGGGACCGTACCGCTGCGCACGGTCTCGGTGAGCCACTGATGGAATTCCGCGACGAGTTCTGCCAATTCCAGTTGCCGTTCGAGCGGAGGCCTGCCCCAGAACAGCTCCAGCGAGGCGTCACTCCAGCGGATCAGAGTGGCCGGTTCGACGTCCTGGATGCCGAGGACCTCCATCAGCACCCTGCACGGAAGGACCTGCGCGAATGAGGTGAACAGGTCGCAGCCGTCAGTGGTGTCGAGTTGGGACCGGACGCCGTCGAGCAGTTCCTCGGCGATGCGCTCGATCGCCGGCACGGCCGCTGCGACACGCTGTGCGTTGAAGAACCGTGTGACCACGCGGCGCAGTCCGGAGTGGCTCAGGGTGCCGTTGTTCGCCAGGGCGGGCGGGAGCGTGAAGCCGACGCGAGCCAGGACCCGCAGCACGGCGACGGGCAGCGGGGTGACGGCGTGCTGGGCGTTGTCCGGGTGGAA
The DNA here is from genome assembly GCF_008704715.1 of Streptomyces chartreusis. NCBI lineage: Bacteria > Bacillati > Actinomycetota > Actinomycetes > Kitasatosporales > Streptomycetaceae > Streptomyces > Streptomyces chartreusis. The sequence continues at coordinate 8,819,609 of NZ_CP023689.1, read as the reverse complement.
CCGCTCCGGGTCGAGCAGGACCCGGCGTACGTCCTGGTGACGGCTGACAAGCCACAGCCCGGTAGCAGGGTCATGGTGAACGGGAGACTCGGCCCGCAGGAGGTCCAGCCAGGGGTGGGGATCGCGGACGAAGGGGTCACCGAACAGGTCGAGCAGACCCAGCGGATCAAGGATGTCGGTGGATTCGGGGCCGGCCGCCGGGCCCCACCCGGCTGCTCCAGTACCCGGTGCGAAGGAATCCAGAGCCGGGGAAGTCACGGCCGGAAGTTAACACGCACGAGGCATGACCCCGGGCCGTGTGCGCGCGGCATCACTTGCTGCTCTCGGCTTCACCTCTTGGGCATCCCGGGGTAGTGATCGGCAAGGGTGAGGCCATCCTCGGCGCCCACGCGGCCGCCGGACGTCACCCCGTGAAGTACGGCGAGGACGCCGGCCACATCGACTTCGCCCGCGCCGACAAGGAGTACCTCGCCTTCGGCCACGGCGTGCCATCTGCATGGGCGCCCGCTGTCCTTGAACTGCGCGAGGCCGGGCCGGTGGCTGCCGCCCCGTCGGCGATGATCCCCACACCGGCAGGTCACGATCAAGCCAGAGCCGCGTCAGGAGGCTCGTATATGTGACGGAAGTGGTCTGGGGCAGTGGCGGCCCGGCCGACACTGGACGCCCCTTGGCACCCGCCTTTCACACCGAGACAGACCGGGATACCCAGGGCCGCCGACGCAGAACCCGAAGCCGCTTGGACGTGCCGGCGTAAAGCCCTGTTGACGAGCCCTTTCAGATCGACCGTGGGGGCCGCATCAACTCACCCCGCGACTAATTGAATTCAGGACGGGTGAATCCCGAATTAACCCGGTCGGGCTGATGAAAATCAAGCACAGGCATGCGTGCAGTTCATCCGTCCCCGGTCAGGGCGCCGATCCACGCGCGGAGACCGTGTATTCGGCAATGGCGCTAATTCGGCTTCAGCACGGCTTCGCATCCCGGCATGCTCTGGGTGCCCAGGCGCCAAGGCCGATCACCGGTCGAGCCGGCGTCGGCCATGGTGTGACGGGAGGGGTCTTCGAGGACTGTTGGAAGCGGCAGGGACATCCGGCCGTCGCGCCGGGATGGGCCGCAGCCGCACGTTCAGCGCTTGCAGCCACACCTTTCCCGTTTCCCTCGCACGCCGCGAAGGCCCGTTCTTGGGTCCCGGCTGCGGTCGCCGGATCACGTCCCGGAGCCGTCAAGATCTGCCTCCTCCGATTGGTGCGGCGATCGAAGCAAAAGGAAATGCGCACGTCTGCGAGATCGAAATTCAGCGCCCTATCGTCAGGAGCAGGTCATGAAGAGAACGCGTCATCACACCGTGGCACTTCTGGCCACGGTGTGCGGTTTCACTCTGTGTCTCACGGGCATTGCCCGCGCGGCCGGCGCACCGACGTCACACATTCTCGCCACAACTCTGGTGAACAAGACCGGCACCACCATCACGGTCACCGCCGGAGTCGGACGGGGCAACACGATCAGTGTCTGGCAGTCAGGCAACGGCATCAGAATCAGAGACACCGGAGACACGATCGCACCGTCCGGCGACTGCTACGCCATCAGCACGACCGAAGTCGCCTGCGGGGCCGCCGACACCACCGAAGTCGTGGTCAACGCCGGCGACCAGGACGACAACGTCACCTCCTCGCTGACGGCCCTCGGCGTCACCCTCATCGGCGGTGCCGGCAACGACAACCTCTACGGCGGGGCCGCCAACGACACCCTCGAAGGCGACGAGGGTTCCGACTTCCTCTCCGGCGGCGCAGGCAACGACACGCTGACGGGGGGAGCCGAAGCGGACCGGATCTTCGGCGGCTCCGGCAATGACTCCGTCGAGGGACGCGGCGGCTCGGACATCGTGGACGGAGGTGCCGGCAACGACGTGATCTACGGCGGCGGCGGCAACGAGCGGATCGTCGCAGGCTCCGGCAACGACTACGCCGAGGGCGGCAGCGGCCGGGACACCATCGACGCCGTGGACAACGTCAGCGGCAACGACTACGTCGAAGGCGGCGCCGACGCGGACGACTGCCGCGCCGACTTGGGCGACAACGTCAGCGGATGCCCGTGACCGGCATGACCGAGCAGCACGCAAGCACCCGTACACGGCGAGACAACCCGAAAGGCGGGCACCGATGAGAACACGAAGCATCTGCACCACCCTGGTGGCGATCGGCGCACTCACCTGCGCCCCGCTGACCGCCGCCTCCGCCGCGCCCGGTGCGGCCCCCGGCGAGGGCCTGGCAGGCACCACGGTCGTGCAGGAGGTGGGCGACGCCCTGGTCGTCACAGCGGACCAAGGGGTGGTGAACGACATCACCGTCCGGCGCCAGGGCACCGTTGTCGTAGTGACGGACGCCGGGGACACCGTGGCCGCCGTCGCCCCGTGTCAGTCGACGGGGACGCACACGGCAGAGTGTCCCCTGCCGGTCACGTCGATACGGGTCAACGCCGACGACGCCGATGACAGTGTCACCATCTCCCCGAACCTGGAGGCCGTGGGAACGCTGATCGGCGGTGCGGGTGACGACCGCCTCAACGGCGGGCCCCGGGCGGACCGGCTCGTCGGCGACGATCCGACTGCCACCGGACTGCGGGCGACGCCGGGCAACGACACCATCAACGGCGGCCCCGGCAACGACACGATCTCCGGGCTGGCCGGCAACGACACCATCAATGGCAATGCCGGCAACGACACCCTCAACGGCGACGACGGCAACGACACCCTCGGGGGTGACCAGGGCAACGACACCCTCACCGGGGGCAGGGGCAATGACACGCACATCGGCAGCGAGGGCAACGACACCCTCAACGCCGTGGACAACGTGATCGCAAACGACAGCCTCGACGGCGGCCTCGGCTTCGACACCTGCAACCGCGACACCGGCGACACGGCCATCAACTGCCCCTGATCAACGACCCTTCGTGCGGCCTGACGTGAAACTCACGAGGCCGCAGGTTCAAGAGCCCTCTGGGAGCGATCGGGTCGGAGGCGTCGCCGGACAGCTGTTCCGGCTGTCCGGCGACAGGATGACAGCAGGAGCAGAACAGTATGAGTCTCGTTCCTCTCCAGGCTCTCAGCCGCCGCTCCGCGAGCACGGCATGGTGGTCCAACGCATAACTGTGCCCCGAACTATGGTGCCCCACCACATGTGCGCCTCACCTGCGTGTTTCTACGGTGTGCCGACACCTACCCGTCCCCACCGCACACGAGGAAGTGGCGTACATGGCCTCCGCAGCACCCGCTCCACCGACGCCCGCAAGCCCCGCCAACCTCAAGCGCATCGTCGCCGCCAGCCTCATCGGCACCACCATCGAGTGGTACGACTTCTTCCTCTACGGATCGGCCGCCGCACTCGTCTTCAACAAGCTGTTCTTTCCGGACTCCGATCCCCTCGTCGGCACCCTGCTGTCGTTCCTGACCTACGCCGTCGGGTTCGCCGCGCGGCCGATCGGTGCGCTTGTGTTCGGGCATTACGGGGACCGGCTCGGGCGTAAGAAGCTGTTGGTGTTGAGCCTGCTGCTGATGGGTGGGGCCACCTTCGCGATCGGACTGTTGCCGACGCACGCGACCATCGGCTCCGCGGCGCCGGTGTTGCTGACCGTGCTGCGCCTTGTGCAGGGCTTCGCGCTCGGTGGTGAGTGGGGTGGGGCCGTGCTGCTGGTGTCGGAGCACGGGGACGCTCGGCGGCGTGGGTTCTGGGCCTCGTGGCCGCAGACAGGTGCGCCGGCAGGTCAGTTGCTCGCGACCGGTGTGCTGTCGCTGCTCACGGCCGTGCTGTCGGAGAGTGCTTTTGGTAGCTGGGGCTGGCGGATACCGTTCCTGCTCTCCGGTGTGCTCGTGATCGTCGGTTTGTGGATTCGTCTGTCTGTCGATGAATCGCCAGTCTTCAAGCAGGCGTTGGCGCAGGCCGAGGCGCGTAAGTCGACGCGTGCGGCCGAGGCCGACGCCGGGGCCGAGAAGCTGCCGCTCGTCTCCGTGATGCGGCACCACTGGCGTGATGTGCTGGTGGCGATGGGCGCGCGTATGGCGGAGAACATCAGTTACTACGTCATCACCGCGTTCATCCTCGTCTACGCCACGACGTCGGCCGGAGTCTCCAAGCAGACGGCGCTCAACGCGGTCCTCATCGCCTCGGCCGTCCACTTCGCGGTCATCCCGGGCTGGGGCGCCCTGTCGGACCGGATCGGTCGCCGTCCCGTCTACCTGCTGGGCGCGGCCGGAGTCGGGCTGTGGATGTTCCCGTTCTTCTCACTCATCGACACGGGCGGCTTCGGCAACCTGCTCCTCGCCGTGACCGTGGGGCTCGTACTGCACGGCGCCATGTACGCACCCCAGGCCGCCTTCTTCTCCGAGATGTTCGCGACCCGGATGCGCTACTCCGGTGCTTCGATCGGCGCCCAGTTCGCCTCGGTCGCGGCGGGCGCCCCGGCCCCGCTCATCGCCACCGCGCTGCTGGACGCGTACGGCAGCTCCACCCCGATCGCCCTCTACGTCATCAGCGCGGCCATCCTGACGCTCATCGCGGTCGGTGTCGCCAAGGAGACCCGTCACCGGGACCTGGCCGACGTGGAGCGCTCGGCAGGTGCGGAGCCCACGGCGGCCCGGGCTGCGGACGCGCACACCGTCTGACGGTTCGCCCGTAGAGCCCTGCGAATCGGCCCCCGTACGCCCCGTGCGTATGGGGGTCAGCGCTGTGTCGGTGCCGACAACCGGTGCAGACGCAGGGCCAGTTGGATCTCCAGGACCCTCGCTGGGCTCTGCCAGTCGGCGCCGAGGAGACGGCCGACGCGCTCCAGGCGCTGGGCGACCGTGTTCACGTGGACGTGCAGGTCGTCCTTGGTGCGGGCCGGGCTCATACCGCAGGCGAAGTACGCGTCGAGGGTTTGCAGGAGGTCGGTACCGCGCCGTTCGTCGTAGGCGACGACCTGGCCGATCGTGCGGTCGACGAAGCCTGCGATGTCCCGGTCGCCGGCCAGCAGCAGCCCCAGGAAGCCGAAGTCCTCGGCTGCGGCGCCGTCGCCGGAGCGACCCAGCAGCCGTAGCGCGTCGAGGCAGCGCCGGCTCTCGTCGTAGGCGGCGGCCACGGCCTCGGGGTGGGCGGCAGGTGCCTCCACCGGAGCGGAGGCACCGACGGTGACCGACTCCTGGACTGCCGTTCCCAGGTGGCGCGCCGTGCGGCGGGCCACCGCGGTGGCGGTGTCCCCTCCTTCGAGGGGCAGGACCAGTACCGTGCCGCCGTCGCGGGCAGCGGCCAGACCCTGGCGGGTCGCGGCGAGGTGGGACGCGGCGGACCACAGGCGTCTGCGGGCGGACGCCTCCTGGTCGGCGTCGGCCGACGTGACGTCGAGGCGGGCGGCGAGGACGACGTGGGTTGCGTCGAGGTCGGCGTACAGCCGCGCCGCACGCTCGCGCAGCAGCCGTGGGTCGCGGTCGCGGGCGTCGAGGAGGTCGTCCAGCAGCTCGCCCCGGACTCGCTGTTCGGCCTCGGCCGCGGAGCGTCGGGCGAGCAGGAGGAGGGAGGTGACGGTCGCGGCTCGTTCCAGTGTGCTCTGGTCCACGGGGTCGAGGCCGGGGTGGCCGCGCAGGACCAGCGCGCCGAGGAGTTCACCGCCTGCGATCACGGCTGCGATCCAGTCGTCGCCGTGCCGCACAGCGTGGCCCTCCGCGCGGGCCGCCTCCAAGGCTCTGGCGGGTGTGGCGGCTGCCTCCGTGAACTCGACTGTGCCGTCGAGGACTTGAGAGACGGCTGCGGCCACGTCGTGCACCCCGCCGCCGAGCAGCACGAGCTGGGCGAGCCTGTCGTGCACGTCCGAGGCGCGTTCGATGACTCCGCTGCGGTCCCGGATGATCTCGTTGGCCCGTTCCAGATCTGCGAGGGCCGAGCGCGTCTCGGTGAGCAGGTTCGCGGTGTCGAGGGCGGCTGCTGCGAGGGCGGCGAAGGAGCCGAGCAGCGCGATCTGCTCGCGCTCGAAGACCCGGGCGCGCCGGTCCGCCGCGAAGAGGACCCCGATGACATGGTGGCCCAGCGTCAGCGGCACCCCGAGGATGGCGACCAGCCCCTCGTCACGCACAGCGGCGTCGATGGTGAGGGTGTGCTGGAAGCGGTCGTCCTTGAAGTAGTCGTCGGTGACATAGGGACGGGCCGTCTGTGCGACGAGGCCGCCCAAGCCCTCCCCCATGCCGAGCCGCAACTGCTGGAAGCGGGCGGCGACCGAGCCCTCGGTCACCCGCATATAGGTGTCGCCCCGGGCCCGGTCGTTCAGGCTGAGATAGGCCACGTCCGTGCCGAGCAGGGACCGGGCGCGCTGCACGATCGCCTGGAGCACGGCGTCCAGGTCCCGCAGACCGGCCAGGTCGTGGGCCGTCTCGAAGAGGGCCGACAGCTCGGCCTCGCGTCTGCGGCGTCCCTCCAGCTCGGAGCGGACACGCAGCGCGAGCAGCTTGGCCTGTTCGAGGGCGACGATCCATTCGGTGGATCTGCCCTCGGCACGGGCCAGCAGCACCGGCTGTTCATAGGCGTCGGCGGACGCGCCCCTGGCCAACAGCTCAAGGAACGGTGTCTCGGCGCTGCTCAGGGGCGCTCCGGCGGCGGCCGGTGAACGCTGGTCGGGGTGCATGTGATCGCGGGGCATGCCGACAGGATTGCTCATCGCACCGCCACCCCGTCAGCCCTGTGGATAACTCGGATTCCCGCCGGCCCCTGCCGGTCAGTGCGCGGTCCAGCCACCGTCGAGCACCAGCGAGGTACCGGACACGAAGGAAGCGTGCGGGCTGCACAGATACGCCACGGCTTCGGCGACCTCCTCCGGTTCGATGAGCCGCTTGACCGCGCTGTCCTGCAACATCACCTCGGACACCACCCGCTCCTCGGGGATGCCGTGCGCTGTGGCCTGGTCGGCGATCTGCTTCTCGACCAGTGGGGTGCGCACATAGGCGGGGTTCACACAGTTCGAGGTGACGCCATGTGGTGCGCCCTCCAGGGCTGCGGTCTTGGAGAGTCCCTCCAGACCGTGTTTGGCGGCCACGTAGGCCGACTTGAATGCCGAGGCGCGCAGCCCATGTACGGAGGACACATTGACGATGCGGCCCCAGCCCTGCCCATACATATGGGGCAGGGCTCCACGGATGAGCCGGAACGGCGCCTCCAGCATCACGGTGAGCACCGTGTGGAAGACGTCGGGCGGGAACTCCTCTATAGGGCGCACCAACTGCAACCCCGCGTTGTTCACCAGGACGTCGGTGCCGGCGGCGGCGAGCTCCGCAGCGTCCAGGTCGGTCAGATCCAGGACATGGGGTTCGACCGCGCCCGCAAGCCCGCGAGCCAGCTCGGCAAGCTCCTCCAGACCGGCGGCATCCCGGTCGACCGCTCTGACCTTGGCCCCTGCGGCCGCGAGCCGTAGCGCACAGGCGCGGCCGATGCCACCGGCAGCTCCGGTGACAAGGGCGGTGCGGCCGCCGAGGTCGAGCGGGGAGGGCAAGGGCGAGCCTTGAGCCGGGAGGGTGCTGCGCGGGGTCATGGCTCGACCCTAGGCAGCGCCCCTGCCAGGCCACATATGGTCGCAACCCATACTTCAGTCCGTACTCATAGGCTCGAACCACGTGGGTTCATCGGCCAGTGCCTGCTTGATCCGAAACAGCTGGCGTTCCTCCATCTCGGGCAGCGAGTCCACCTCGTACCAGCCGACCTCGACCGACTCGTCGTCGTTCACCCGTGCCTCGCCACCGACGGCACGGCAGCGGAAGGTGATGTCCATGAACTGGCACATGTCGCCGTTCGGATAGGTGACCTCACCGCTGGACCTGACGAGCACGACCCGCTCGGGGACACACCGGACGCCCGTCTCCTCGTACACCTCCCGCACGGCGCAGGCAGCGGGCTGCTCGCCGGGGTCGGGGATGCCGTTGATCACCGTCCACTTGTGGTTGTCCGCGCGCTGCCCCAGCAGGACCCGTCCCTCGTCGTCGAAGACGACGGCGCTGATCCCGGGAAGCCACAGCAGTTGATGACCGGCGGCGGCACGGATCGTACGAATGAAGTCAGGAGTAGCCATGTCCCCGACCCTAACGGGCCGGTGACGCGGCCCTCGGTAGGTTTCGCGGGCTTGCGATCAGCACGATCGGCAGGCGGTCCACGCTACGGACGCGACCGCCGCCTTACAGCTACGTGTCCTCTTACGGCTACGCGTCCGCGGACCGCCGTGCGCGCATCCCGGCGCCGATCGCCCAGCCGAGGCCGCCCGCCGCGATCAGCACCAGGGCGATCTCCGGCAGGATGCCGAGACGGGTGGCAGGGGTCTCGCTGGAGCGCAGCGGGACCTTCTGGACGAGTGAGTCGGCCACGAACATGCCGGTACGCTGCGTGATCTTGCCGTCCGGCATGATGATCGCGCTGACGCCGCTGGTCACCGGGACGGTGACCGTCCGGCTGTGCTCGACGGCGCGGACGCGGGACATTGCGAGCTGCTGGTAGGTCATCTCGCTGCGGTCGAAGGTGGCGTTGTTGCTCGGCACGGAGATCATCTGCGCACCGTCGACGACCTCGGAGCGAACCGCCCAGTCGAAGGCGGCCTCATAGCAAGTGACGAGACCGACCTTGGCGCCGTCCATGGTGAACACGCCCGGTTCGCTGCCGCGGCTGAAGTCCTGGCGGACCATCGAGGTCCAGTTCTCGTTGATCGCCCCGACCAGCGAGCGCAGCGGCAGGTACTCGCCGAACGGCTGGATCTGCCGCTTGTCATAGGTGTCGACGGGGCCCTTCTTCGGGTCCCACAGGATCTGCTCGTTGAGCAGCTTGCCGTCCCGCTCGACCACGCCGCCCACCGAGATTGGCGCGCCGATCGCCTTGGCGGCCGTGTTAATGACGGCGCGGGCGTCGGCGTTGGCGAAGGGGTCGATGTCGGAGGAGTTCTCGGGCCACAGCACGAAGTCGGGCTGTTCGGCCTTGCCCGCCTTGACCTCGGCGGCCAGGCGCTCGGTCTCGCGCGCGTGGTAGTCGAGTACGGCCCGTCGCTGGGCGTTGAAGTCGAGTCCCGCGCGCGGCACGTTGCCCTGGATGACGGCGACGGTCGCGGTGCCGTCCTCGGCCTTGTCGCTGACCAGCGGCCGCGCGGCCACGGCGCCCACCACGGGCAAGGCGACGCTCAGCAGGGCCACGGCCGCGGCGGACCGCTGCACGGCCCGCATGCGCCGCCGCTCCACCGCCAGGCGTACGACCTCGTAGAGACCGAAGCCGCACAGGACGACCGCGAAGCCCAGCACCGGCGTGCCGCCCAAGGCAGCGAGCGGCAGGAAGACACCATCGGCCTGACCGAACGCGATCTTGCCCCAGGGGAAGCCGTTGAACGGCGCACGCGCGCGTGCCGCCTCTCCGGCGATCCACAGCGCCGCCGCCCACACCGGCCAGCCCGGCAGCTTCGACACCGCGGCGACTCCCGCGCCCACCAGCGCAACGAAAACCGCTTCGATCACGACGAGCGCAAGCCAGGGTCCCGGGCCGACCTCCACACCGGTCCACACCAGCAGCGGCAGCAGAAAACCGAGGCCGAACAGATAGCCGAGGCCGAGGCCCGCCTTCCAGCTACGCCCGCGCAGAACCCAGCCGAAGACGGCGAACGCAGGCAGGGCCAGCCACCACAAGGTACGCGGCGGGAAGCTGACGTAGAGCAGCACTCCGGAGAGCGCAGCGGCGAGGGCCGGAACCAGACGCACGAGTCGTGCCGCGCGCGAGGCGGGCGCGGTCTGCGGGTCGAGCTGGTCCGACTCGTCCACGGAGGTTGCGGTGACGGTCACTCCGGGAGTGTACGGCGGTTGACCTTGGCACGGACAGCGCGGTCCGTCTCACGGGCAGGGCCCACGGCACACGGCCGAGCGCACGAATACCGACCTCGAATCGCCGCACACCGAGGTCCCGCGCCGCATCGTTCCTGCACGAGACGTCCACAAACCGGCCATAAGCCGTTACGGTATGCCGGAGCCTCATTCGTACCGGCCGGTCAGGTCCGGGTGGCCGAGGTTCCGTCACAGGTCGGGGGACCGGTTTCGGGGGGCGGGGTGGGTGTCGCAAGAATGACGTCCTCGGCAGGTCCGCAAGAGGACGGCGACAGACGAAACGTTTCTGACGCGGCGGGCGTCGTCGTGCTGGGAGCCTGCGCCGCATGGTCGCTGATCTCTGCTGCCATGCACGACGGCCGCCCCGAGGGTGTGCTGCTCGCGATCCTCGCCGTGGCGGCCGGCTATGCCGCGGGCCGCATCGGCGGAGCGCTGCTGCCTGTCGCCGTGCCCTGCGTCGCGGCTCTGGCCGGAGTGGGCCTGACGCTGACCGTTCCCCATCTGTCGCCCGGCCCGCAGCTCGTCACGCCGTTGGGCCACGCGGGAGCCACCGCCGCGGTACTGACGCTCGCCACCGGCGCCGCATGCTGTGCGGCCTGGTCCGCCTCGGCGCCGCTGGTACGCCTGGCTCTGCGTCTGCTCGCCGCCGGGATCACGGTGACCGCGGCAGTCCTGGGCTCGACCAGCGGCTTCGTCACCTGTTCCGCCGTCCTGGTGTGCTCGCTCTCTGCCGGCCACCTCCGCCACCGCGGCGTGGGCATCGCGGGGCTGGCCCTGGCGGCGGCCTCGGTCACCGGCCTGATCTGGGCGGTCGCCGGGAACGTGGTGCCCGGCGGGCTGCTGACCTGGCTGGAGGGTCAGCTGACCGGACACCGGATCCAGCTGTGGCAGGACGCGCTGCACCTGGCGCGCGAGGACCTCGCCCTGGGTGTGGGTCCGGGCCGCTTCGGCGAGCTCAGTTCGACGGCGACCGGGACACTCCTGTCCGACGGCAAGCCGCACTCGGCGCCCTTGCAGCAGGCTGCGGAACAGGGAGTCGTCGGCGTACTGCTCCTGGCGGCGGCCTTCTGTTGGATGCTCTTCGCTCTGTGGCGCACCGCCCGCCCCACCCCCGTCGCTCTCACCGCGGGTGCGGCACTCACCGCGCTTGCGGCCATCGCCGCGGTCGGCAATGCGCTCAGCTTCACCACGGTGTCCGTGGGAGCGGGCCTGCTGGCGGGGCTGGCCACAGCACGCCCGATCGCCGTTGAGTCGACGCAGCGCGAGGACGACGTACGCACGCGTGGCGACCAGCTGGCTCCATGACCTGACGTACAACGCTGTCGCACATACCCATGCCCAAGCCCTCGCGGACCACTGTGTTGTCCGCACACATGGGCCCGACAGCCGCCGTCACCCGCAGCAAGCAGTGCCCGACGAGCAACCGACGAACACCGACCAGACCAGCACCCAGCACCCAGCACCCAGCACCCAGCCCAGTGAAACGCCAACGCCGCCCCCTCCCGGCAGCCGGCCCCAGCTCAGTGAACCGTGCCGACCTTCCGAGTACGCAGGCGTTCCTCGATGACTCCCACGGCCGCCTCCGCGTCATCCACGGTGACGGTGAACGTGTGGCCGTCACCCAACCGCAGTACCAGGCCCTCACCCCGCCGTACGACAACGGCGGTGCCCTTCTCGGGACGCCATCGGTAACCCCAGCCACCCCAGTGGCGCGGAGTGACCAGTGGAACGAACTCGGCGCCTACGACCTCTGACAGGGGGATACGGCGGCGCGGCACACCGATGTGGCCGCAGCGCACCTCGAGGCACTCCTGGTCGACCTTCAGGGCGACGTGCACGAACGCCAGAGTGCCGAAGAGGACCAGCAGTCCGGCGGCGATGCAGCCCACGACGGCCATGGCGAGGGGGGCGACGCCGCCCGTCCAGGGCGAGTCGACGGCCAGCTCGACTCCGAGCGCCATACAGGCGGCGCCAACGAGCGCCAACAACCACTGGACCCGGTTGGTCGCCCGCCCGGTCCACACATCAGGATGCGGCTTCCTGCCGTGGGGGTGGTCCCTCATGGCTATGAGATTACTCAGGATTCGCTGCGCTGGTACCTCGTCGCCCAGGGTGACTGCGCCGACCGGAGCAAGGCGGATCCGCGGCGCCCGGTCATGGGCGTCGGCTCATGACCGCCGGTGGTGATCGCCGATCACTGTGCGGGGCTGACCGCGTGGAGGAGGCGACCTTCCGCGTAGGCGAGGGCGGGCTCGGGGAGCTTGCCCTCGCGGCCGCTCAGCAGCACGGTCAGGGTGCCCGTCGCCTCCGCCCCGGGGGCGGGCTGCTCGCCGAGCCGGCGGAGGGCCTGCGCTGCGACTGCTCCGGCGGAGCCGTGCAGGACGAGCGGCGGGAAGTCGGGGCGCTGGACGGCGGCGCGGATGCGCTCGGCGACGAGTTCGTAGTGGGTGCAGCCCAGGACTACGGTCGTCACGTCCAGCGGGGTGAGGGCGGCGGCCGCGGTGACGGCGGCGTCGATCGCCGACTCGTCCGCGTGCTCCACCGCTTCCGCCAGCCCGAAGCAGGGCACTTCGGTGACGGTCACGCCGTCGGCGAAGTCGTTGATCAGCCCGCGCTGGTAGGAGCTGCCGGTGGTGGCGGGGGTGGCCCAGATCGCGACGGGGCCGCCGCCGGCCGCGGCCGGTTTGATGGCCGGGACGGTGCCGACGACCGGTATGGCGGGTTCGAGGCGGGCGCGGAGGGTGGGCAGCGCGTGCACGGTCGCCGTGTTGCAGCCGATGATCAAGGCATCGGGCCGGTGCGCCGCGGCGGCGTCGGCGACGGCCACGGCGCGCCTGGTGAGGTCTTCGGGAGTCCTGGGACCCCAGGGCATGCCGTCGGGGTCGAGTGAGAGCACGAGATCTGCGTCGGGTCGCAGCCGCCGTACCGCGGCGGTCGCCGCGAGCAAGCCGATTCCGGAGTCCATCAGCGCGATCTTCACCCGGCCACGATAGACGATGGGCCCTTGCCGGCCGCTCCCGTGGGGCAGACTGCGCGGGTGAGCGCCTTCGCGTGGACCTCCGCCGGATCACTCGCCGCCTGGCTGTGGCTGCTGCTCTGTCAGGGCTTCTTCTGGCGTACGGATATCAGGCTCCCGCAGCGGACTCGGCCGGACGAGTGGCCGTCTGTCTGCGTCGTCGTGCCGGCCCGCGACGAGGCCGCGGTGCTCGCGCTGAGCCTGCCGTCGCTGCTCGCCCAGGACTACCCGGGGCGGGCCGAGATCTTCCTGATCGACGACGGCAGTTCGGACGGCACCGGGGAACTGGCGCGTGCGCTCGCGCGCCGCCATGGCGGGCTGCCGCTGACGGTGGACTCCCCCGGCGAGCCGCCCGCGGGCTGGACGGGCAAGCTGTGGGCGGTACGGCACGGCATCGGCCTGGCACGCGCGCGTGAGCCCGAATACCTCCTTCTTACGGACGCCGACATCGCGCATGCGCCCGACAGCCTGCGCGAGCTGGTCGCGGCCGCGCGCACCGGTGGCTTCGACGCGGTCTCGCAGATGGCGCGGCTGCGGGTGGAGAGCCTGTGGGAGCGGGTGGTCGTGCCGGCCTTCGTGTACTTCTTCGCACAGCTCTATCCGTTCCGCCGGATCGGTAGGAAGGGGTCTCGGACGGCGGCCGCCGCGGGTGGCTGTGTCCTGCTGCGGGCCGAGGCGGCGGAACGGGCGCGGATCCCGGACGCCATCCGGCATGCCGTCATCGACGACGTGGCGCTCGCGCGGGCCGTCAAGCGCGGTGGCGGGCACATCTGGCTGGGGCTGGCCGAGCGGGTGGACAGCGTGCGGCCGTATCCGCGGCTGGGTGACCTGTGGCGGATGGTGTCGCGCAGCGCGTACGCGCAGCTCAGGCACAATCCGGTGGTGCTGGCCGGGACGGTCGCCGGGCTCGCGTTGGTGTATCTGGTGCCGCCCGTGGCGCTCGTCGTGGGCCTGGCGGGCGGGGACACGGTGACGGCGGCCTGCGGCGGTCTGGCGTGGCTGGTGATGACGGGGACGTACGTCCCGATGCTCCGTTACTACAGGCAGCCGCTGTGGCTCGCTCCCCTGCTGCCGTTCACCGCTTTCCTCTATCTCCTGATGACGGTCGATTCCGCGGTGCAGCACTACAGGGGTCGTGGTGCGGCCTGGAAGGGCCGCACCTACGCACGTCCGGACGCGCTGCCCGACGAGGGGTGACTACTTGCGGCCGGGGGTCCAGTTCATGCCCCAGCCGTAGGCGTAGTCGACGGTGCGCTGCGGGCTGACGCCGCGCTCGGGGACCAGGTAGCGGGCCTCGCGCTGGACGATCAGGTCGTTGCCCGTGTTGGTGATCAGGGCGAGGGCGCACACCGTGGACGGGACCGTGCACTCGTCCAGGGAGAAGTCGATCGGAGCGCCGTGCTGCGGTGTGAGGGTGACCGTGGCGTGCAGGTCGGCGAAGGAGCGCGCGCCCTGGTAGATGGTCACGAAGACCAGGATGCGGCGGAAGGCGCGCTGCTGGTCGAGGTTGACGGTGAGGTTCTCACCGCTGGCCACGGCACCGGTGCGGTCGTCACCGTCCAGGTGGATGTACGGGGGCTGGTGCAGGGCACCGTAGGCGTTGCCGAGGGACTGGATCACGCCCTTGCTGCCGTCGGTCAGCTCGTACAGGGCGCACAGGTCGAGGTCGAGGTCGTTGTGCATGGCGACGGGGCGGCCCAGCTTGCTCGCCCAGCCCGAGAACTGCTTGCGCACCTGCCAGTTGAGGTTCACGCGCATGGCGCCCGAGGTGCCGCCCTGCTTGGTCAGCGAGACCGCGGGGGCCGCCTTGGTGAGCGTGACCTTGCTCAGGCTGACCGGCGCCCCCTGGGGCGCGGGCGGGGCCACCGGCGGCATGGCGGGCGGAGGCGGGGCCATCGTGGGGGCCGGTGGGGCGACCGGCGGTGCGGCCGGCGCCGCCGTGGGTGCCGCCTGCTGGGGTTCGTCGACCGTGATGCCGTAGTCGGTGGCCAGGCCCTCCAGGCCGCTGCTGTAGCCCTGGCCGACGGCGCGGAACTTCCAGGCGCCCTGGCGGCGGTAGAACTCGCCGAGCACGAAAGCGGTTTCGACGTCGGCGCCGGTGCTGTCGAAGCGGGCGACGACGGTCCCCTGGGCCGCGTCCTTGACCTCGATGTAGAGGCCGGGCACCCGGCCGAACGAGCCGCCGTCCGCGGAGGCGGCGAGGATGACGGTCTCGATGGCGGGCTCCACGCGCGCGAGGTCGACGTGGATGCTGTCGGTCACCTGCCCGCCGGCGTCCCTCTTGCCCTCGTGCCGGACGGCGCCGGAGGAGTGCGCGGGCTGGTTGTAGAAGATGAAGTCGGCGTCGGAGCGGACCTTTCCGCCGACGAGCAACAGCGCCGAGGCGTCCGCGTCGGGTACTCCGGGACCGGAGCCCCAGCCCAATTCGACCCGCAGTGCCGTCGTCGGCACCGGAACATTCGATCCCTTCGACATTGACATGTCCGCCCCCATCACCGGCTCACGGCGCCAGGCATGTCCCGGCAGCTCATTGGGTTCTTGTACACGGTCAACCTATTCCGCGCGACATCGAAGTCCCACGAGGGGCGTGCAAACACCCGTGGTCAACCCCCGGTAACCCGCCCGGAACTCGGCATTTACACGATCCGAGCGCGGATTGGCGTCCCTTTTTGCCAAGTTCGCTCGCATTGGGGATCCGGCGTCACAGCGGACACGTAAAACAACCCTCTTATCGGTCTCCCCAACCAGCACATCGTGGGCTTACCTTATGTGCCATGACCTCCCCCCGCTCCACCTATGGCGGCGGCTACTACTCCGCCTCCTTCCCGGACACCCCGATCTACGACAGGCTCGTCGCCGAGCGGGGCACCCCGCAGATCGCCCCGATCCGGGTCCCCGCCGCGTACGACATGCCGGGCAGCAACCTGCCTGCCCTGCCGTCGGCACTGCCCGCCCTCCCGGCGGCACCGTCCCAGCCCTCCTACGGTTATCCGCAGGCGCAGCAGCCGGCTCCGCTCCAGCAGGCGCCCGCGGCCTACATCCCGCAGCAGGCGGCCCCGCGCGGCTACCCGGGTCCGCAGCAGGCTCAGCAGCCTCGGCCGGTGGCCCCCGGTGGCATGGGCTACGAGGCGATGCGCCCCGCGGCTCCGCGTCCCGCCGCGGCTCCCTATCAGGACCCGTACAACAACCAGCAGTACCGCGGCTACTGATCCGTCTCCCACGGGGCTGTCGGTGCCACCTGGCACGATGGCTCCATGGGGCACGCACAGCTGCAGTCGGTTCACGTTCATCCGGTCAAGGCGTTCCGGGGCACAGCGCTCCGGGAAGCCGTCGTGGAGCCCTGGGGGCCGGCCGGAGATCGACGCTGGATGCTGATCGACGTCGGGGGGAAGGTCGTTACGCAGCGCCAGCAACCGCGGCTGGCGCTGGCCGTCGCCGAGCTGCTGCCCGGCGGCGGCGTTCTGCTGAGCGCGCCCGGCATGGAGCCGCTGAGCGTGCCCGTGCCGAGCACGGTCGGCACCGTTCCGGTGGAGATCTTCCGCGACAAGGTCGAGGCGGTCCTCGCCGAGGACGACGCCGCGCATGCCTGGTGCAGCACCTATCTCGGCGCCGATGTGCGCCTGGTCCACATGCCCGATCCCGGCACGTGCCGGCCCGTAGACCCGGAGTACGCCCTGCCGGGCGAGACGGTCAGCTTCGCCGACGGCTATCCCCTGCTGCTCACCTCGACGGCCTCGCTCGACGCCCTCAATTCCCTGATCGCGCAGGGTGACCACGCGCACGAGGGCCCGCTGCCCATGAACCGTTTCCGGCCGAACGTCGTCGTGTCGGGCACCGCAGCCTGGGCCGAGGACGACTGGTCGCGCATCTCCATCGGCGAGGTCGCCTTCCGCGTGCCCAAGATGTGCGGGCGCTGCGTCGTGACGACGACCGACCAGGGCACCGCCGAGCGCGGCAAGGAGCCCTTGCTCACCCTGGGCAGACATCGCCGCATCGGCGGCAAGCTGGTGTTCGGCCAGAATCTGGTGCCCCTGAACCGCGGCACGATCCGGGTCGGCGATACCGTCACCCTCCTCGATTGAGGAAGATCCCCGCAGCGTGGGCCGGGCGGGAACCACGGCCCGGGGTCCGTGCGTTGGGCCTTTTGTGAGAACTTCCTGAGAGGGCCCGACTCAGGTGATTTCGCTCTCTCTTCGGCGGGGCCCCCGGGTGAACGGCTCCGCCACGGGTTATCACGGAGGCGGGAAGGGGGTGGCCGGCGATGCGGGCGATCAGCGGACTCTGGCGTTGGCGGCACAATCCGCTGCGTCGGGCGACCGATCTGGCCGAGGCCTGGGTCGCCCTCGCGGCCCTGCTGCTGATCCTGGTCGTGACGCCCCTGGTGGGCTCCTTCGTCGGCGGCCTGGCCCAGGGCGCCTTGCAGAGTTCCGTTCGTGAACAGCGCGCGTCCCGGCACCTGGTGACGGCGACGGTGGTCCGCAGGGTGCCCGGCTCCTCGCTGGACGTGGACCCCGAGTCGGCCACCGGGCGGGACAAGCGCACCCGGGTCCTGGCCGACTGGACCGCGCCGGACGGCACCCTGCACCAGGGCCGGGTGATGACGAGCCTCGACAGACCGGAGCCTGGCGACCTCTTCCGGATGTGGACAGACCGCCAGGGCCGAACCGTGGCCCGCCCGCTGGACGCCGCGACGGCGGCGACGCACGCCGTGATCGCCGGGGTCGGCGCGGCCCTGCTGGCGGCCGGGTTCATCGAGGGCGTCAGACGGCTGATCGTGTGGCGCATGGTCCGTCTCCGGTACGACCGTTGGGACCAGGCCTGGGACAAAGCAGGTCCGGACTGGGGGCGCACCGGCACCGGCAGTTGACGGCCTTCCGGCTCTGGTCAACCCACCGCCCGCGCGCACGCTACGGTGGACCGGCCGTACTCTTCGGCAGCAAAACCCGCGTACTACGAGGTGGGGGCACGTCAACGCCATGGCACAGGGCACGGTCCAGGTGACGCACACCGGTACATCGCGGTGGCGGCGCCGCACGGGTGAGTACGCGTCGCTCGCCGCCGCCCTGGAGGCCGCGGCCGACGGTGACGTCCTCACCGTCGCGCCCGGCACGTACCGGGAGAACCTCGTCATCCAGCGGGCGGTGACCCTGCGCGGCCCCGAGGGCTCTCCCGGCTCGGTGCGCATCGCGCCCGTGGACGGTGTGCCGCTGACGGTGCGCGCCTCGGCGGTGGTCCAGGACCTGCACGTGGAGGGCCAGGACGCGGCGGCGCCCGCGCTGCTCGTCGAGGAGGGCGCGCCGGAGCTGACGGACGTTCGGATCGTCACGCGGTCCGCGGCGGGGATCGAGGTGCGCGGCGGTGCGCGGCCGACCGTGCGGCGCTGCACCGTCGACAACCCCGCGGGCATCGGCATCGCCGTACTCGACGGCGGGGGCGGTGTGTTCGAGGAGTGCGAGGTCGTCGCGGCCGGGCAGGCGGGCATCGCCGTGCGCGGCGGGGGCCACCCCCGCCTGGAGCGCTGCCGAGTGCACCATGCCTCCGGCTCGGGGCTGACGGCGACCGGCGAGAACTCCGCTCTGGAAGCGGTCGGTTGCGAGGTCTACGAGGTCCGGGGCTCTGGTGTCCAGGTCACCGGCCGGGCCACCGCCCATCTCACCGACTGCGATGTGCACCGGACCACGGCCGACGGCGTCACCCTCGACACCGACGCGGTGTTGACGCTGGCGGACTGCCGAATCCACGACATCCCGGAGAACGCGGTCGACCTGCGCTCCCGCTCCGTGCTGACGCTGACCCGCACGACGGTGCGTCAGTTCGGGCGCAACGGCCTGTCGGTGTGGGATCCGGGCACGCGCGTGGACGCCAACCAGTGCGAGATCTTCGACAGCACGGGCGACTACCCGGCCGTGTGGGTCAGCGACGGCGCGACCGCCGTACTGGACTCGTGCCGGGTGCACGACGTGCCGGACGCGCTGTTCGTCCTCGACCGCGGCTCCCGCGCGGACGTCGTCGACAGTGACCTTTCGCAGGTGCGCAACACGGCCGTGTCGGTGAGCGACGGGGCGACCGCGCAGCTCGACGACTGCCGGATCCGGGACGCGGCGACCGGCGCCTGGTTCCGGGACCACGGCAGCGGCGGCACCCTCAACAACTGCACGGTGGACGGCACGCAGACCGGCGTGATCGTCACCAAGGGCGCCGATCCCACCATCGAGCGCTGCACGGTCGAATCCCCGGCGGAGGCCGGGTTCTACGTCTCCGCGGGTGGCCGCGGCACGTTCCTGAACTGCCGGGTCAGGGGCAGTGCCGGCTACGGCTTCCATGTGATCGACGGCTGCCGTACGACGCTGCGGAAGTGCCGTACGGAGCGGTGTGCGCGCGGCGGTTACGAGTTCGCGGACGGCGGCCCGGACGCGGCGTCCGGGATGGGCCCGGACGTGGAGGACTGCACCAGCGACGAGAGCGCGGGCCTCAGGCAGCCGACTCCGGCGCCGGAGCCCGTCGTGCAGACGGCGAACCAGTCCCCCGGCCTCCTCGGCGCCATCCCCGGCCAGCGCACCACCGAGCAGGAGCCACTGATCGCCGCCGCCGAGGCGGAGCAGCCGACGCGGACCTCCAAGGCCGTCCTCGGTGAACTGGACGCCCTGGTGGGCCTGGACAGCGTCAAGCGCGAGGTGCGCGCCCTCACCGACATGATCGAGGTGGGCCGGCGCCGTCAGCAGGCCGGCCTCAAGGCGGCGTCCGTCAAGCGCCATCTGGTCTTCACCGGCTCCCCCGGCACCGGCAAGACGACGGTCGCCCGCCTCTACGGCGAGATCCTCGCCTCCCTCGGCGTCCTGGAGAAGGGCCATCTGGTGGAGGTGTCCCGCGTCGACCTGGTCGGCGAGCACATCGGTTCCACCGCGATCCGCACGCAGGAGGCCTTCGACAAGGCGCGCGGCGGTGTGCTGTTCATCGACGAGGCGTACGCGCTGTCGCCGGAGGACTCGGGCCGGGACTTCGGCAAGGAGGCCATCGACACGCTGGTGAAGCTGATGGAGGACCACCGGGACGCGGTCGTGGTGATCGTGGCCGGCTACACCGCCGAGATGGAGCGCTTCCTGTCGGTCAACCCCGGTGTCGCGTCCCGCTTCTCACGGACCATCACCTTCAGCGACTACGGCCCCGAGGAGCTGCTGCGGATCGTGGAGCAGCAGGCCGAGGAGCACGAGTACCGGCTCGGTCCGGGGCTCTCGGAGGCCCTGCAGAAGTACTTCACGGCGATCCCCAAGGGCCCCGCGTTCGGCAACGGCCGCACGGCGCGCCAGACCTTCGAGGCGATGGTGGAACGGCACGCGAGCCGGGTCGCCCAGCTGGAGGAGCCCAGCACGGACGACCTGACGCTGCTGTACTCCGACGATCTGCCCGAGCTGCCCTGACGACATCGCCGGCCCAGCGGCCGCAGGGCGGGTCAGTCCTCACCCTGCGGCCACACGGCCGGCTCAGCCCTCGCCCTGCGGTCGCTGGGCCGGCAGCTCCGGCCTGAGCCGGGCCAGCAGCAGTTCCCGTTCCTCCGCGAACGCCGGGTCCGCCTGGTAGTCGCCGTGACCGAGGATGGGCGCCGGCAGCGGGTGTTCGGGGGTACGGCCGTACGCCAGCGGGTCCTTGAGGGCCTCGCGGTCCACGGCTGGGCCGCAGTCGCCGGGCAGTCGTACGGGGCCGCCGATGGGGTCGGTGGGCCGGTACAGGTTGCGCCAGCAGTCGACCTCGTCGTGCAGCTGGGTGAGCGCGTCCCGGCCGAAGTGGGCCGGGAACCAGCGGCCGTACAGGCGCTCCAGCGGGGAGCCGTAGGTCAGGAGCGCGACCCGTTTGCGGTCGGCGGGTGTGAGCTGCCAGGCCGCGGCGGCCGCGAGCACGCTGCCCTGGGAGTGCCCGGAGATGACGAGGCGGCGGCCCTCCCCGGCGCGCGTCCAGGTCGCCATCCGCCAGGTCAGGTCGGGCACCGCCCGCTCGGCGTAACAGGGCGGCGCGAACGGGTGCGCGGCGCGCGGCCAGAAGGTGCCGACGTCCCACAGGATGCCGATGGTGCGCCGCGCCGAGGCGTCCTTGTAGGCGCGCCGGCCCCAGGTGACGAACAGTATGAAGCCGAAGCCGATCAGCCAGGAGCCGAGTGCCTGCGCGGTCTCGGCGCCTCCGTGCACGAAGGCGTACGTGCCGCCCGCGGCCTCGCTCGGTGTCTTGTCCGTGGTCAGAGCGCCGACCAGGGCTCCGGCGCCGAGGAGCAGGGTCGCCGTGGAGGTGACGGCGACGACGAGGGGGGCCCGGTCGGTGAGCGTCGCCATCGCGCGTGTGGTGGCGATGCGGCGGGTGCGGGCCGTGTCGCGAGGTTCTCCGACGTAGTCGACCTCGACGTTGCCGAGCTCGGTGCGGCGCAGCCGCCAGGCCCGCCGGCCGAGCCCGCCGCAGAGCAGCAGCAGGAGGACGAGCAGCGGCGGGATCACGGACGCCTGCCAGGTCAGCAGGACCGGTGGGCCGACTATGGACGCGCCGGTGCCGTCGAGCCAGTCCGCGACCCGCTGGGCGACCCCGCCGGACATGACTCCGCCGAGGGCGCAGGCCAGCATCGCCACGGCCGGTCCGCCGAGGCCGCGCATCGCAGCGCGCGGGTCGGGCCGTGTGCGGTGCAGGACGTGGGCGACCACGGCGAGGGCGATGACGAGCAGCCCCTGGAAGAAGGCGATGGCGCCGAAGGTGGGGTCGCCCGGGAGGCGGCCGGTCGACGTCCAGCCCGGCCGGTCCCATCCGGCGTACACCAGGGCGAGCGCCAGCAGGACGAGGGCGGCAAGGGGCAGCCGGCGTACGAGGTGCTCGTCGAGTTCCCGGTCGAGGCGGTTCTCGCTGCGGCCGCGGCGGCAGACCACCCAGACCGCGGCGGCCGCACAGGCGACGATCGCCGCGTCCAGGGCCCAGCCGAGTGCGTCGAGGAGTGCGGGGCCGCCGGAGCGGCGGTCGAAGCGGGCCGCCGCGGAAGCGACCGCCGCGGCGACGGTGAGCAGTCCCGCGGCGGTGTGCGCGGCGCGCAGCCTGGCGACCAGGCGGCGGCCGTACCAGAAGCCGGGGCGGCCCAGGGAGGTGCCGCCGGACTCCTCGTCGGGCTCGGCCTCGCGGGTCATCGGCTGCTGGGACTCGTACGCGCTCCAGGTGCGGCGGGAGAGGTACCACAGCAGGCCGGTCAGCCCGGCGGGCACCACGGCCGCGAGGGCGAGCCTGCGGCCGGGGTCGCTCCACCAGCCGCCGTCCGAGACCGTGGGCGACAGGAAGCCCAGCCAGCTGTGCCGCTCGGCGCACGCGCGTGTGCCCGCGCACTGCCAGGCCGCGAGGTCGAGGGCGACCTCGCACGCGGCCGCGACGAGCAGCACGGTCAGCGTCAGCCCCGCGAGGCGTACGAGCAGGCCGTACAGACGCACCGTCCGCGTGCGGTCATGGGTGGCAGGGCGCATCCAGTGGGCGAGGTTGACCACCATGAACGGCAGCAGCAACAGCCAGAGGGCGCGGGCGCTGTTGCCGGAGGTGAGGTTGCACCAGACGTAGGCCTCGGGGACAGGCTGTTCCCGCAGGTCGTCCGGCCGGTCCTCGGCGTCGACGTCGTCGGCGCGGCGGAAGACGGCGGCCGTGCCGTCGCCGGTGATCCGCACGGTGCGCGGATCGTCGAGCATCTCCTGCGGCGTGGTGCCGCCGACGCCGTGGACCAGGAGTTCCAGCGCGGCTCCCCCGGTCGCGACGCTCGTGCCCTGGTCCGCGGGCTCCTTCGTGGTCGCGTCCGCCCTGGTCATGGCGGCGTGTTCCGGCGCACGTTCCACTCTTCGCACTTCCCCCGTGACGAGCCGTCGGCTTCTGTCCGTGCGGGCACAAGGATCTCCACTTGAGCGGCCCCTCACACCTCTCGTCACGGAATCTCCCCGTTCCGTGTGAAGGACAGGGGAACGGGAGATGCCGAAGTGACATGCGCGCGTCGGGACGGCCAGTGGCGCGACCCTTGCCCTACCGTGCGAGGATGGGTCGTCCCGCGCCCCGGAAGGCGCGAGAATGTCCTTGTCGGAGGGGGTGCGCAGGGATGTCGGACGGCAGCGGCGAAAGGACCGGAGCGTACGTGAGCGAGAATCAGAACCTCCTCGCGGAGCAGCGGCGCGCCCTGATCCTGGACGAGGTCCGGCGGCGAGGCGGGGTCCGCGTCAACGAGCTGACCCGCAAGCTCGGCGTGTCGGACATGACGGTGCGCCGCGATCTCGACGCGCTCGCCCGGCAGGGCGTGCTGGAGAAGGTGCACGGCGGTGCGGTCCCGGTGGTCGAGGCCAGCACGCACGAGCCGGGCTTCGAGGCCAAGTCGGGTCTGGAGCTGACGGCCAAGGAGGACATCGCGCGGGCGGCGGCCGAGTTGGTCGCGCCTGGCAGCGCAATCGCTCTGTCGGGCGGTACGACGACGTTCGCGCTGGCGCATCAGCTGGTCGACGTTCCCGACCTGACCGTGGTCACCAACTCGGTGCGGGTGGCCGACGTGTTCCACGCCGCGCAGCGCACGACGGGCCCCCGGCAGGGCGCGGCCACGGTCGTGCTGACCGGCGGGGTACGAACCCCGTCCGACTCGCTGGTGGGCCCGGTGGCCGACCAGGCGATCGCGGCGCTCCACTTCGACGTGCTGTTCCTCGGTGTGCACGGGATATCGGTCGAGGCCGGCCTGTCCACGCCGAACCTCGCGGAGGCCGAGACCAACCGGCGCCTCGTGCAGTCGGCGCGGCGGGTCGTGGTGGTCGCCGACCACACCAAGTGGGGTGTGGTGGGGCTGAGTTCGTTCGCGGCGCTGGAGCAGGTCGACACGCTGGTGACGGACGCCGGGCTGGAGAGCGGGGCGCGCTCGGAGGTCTCGGAGCACCTGCGGCGGCTGGTGGTGGCCGGTGAGCCCGATGAGGGTGCAGACATCTGACGGGGTGCCAGCTAGGGTGGCGCTGCCCGGAGCACTGTCGGCACAGGGGGGTTACCGTCCATGGCACACCTGCTGCGTGAGGTGGGGATCGACTTCGTGGGGCGCGCGCCGGTGCGGCATGTCTTCGCGCGGGAGATCTCGGCTTCGCCGGAGACGGTGTACCGGGCGCTCGCCGAGGATGTGCCGGGCTGGCCGGACTGGTTCTCGGCGGTGACGCTGGCCCGTCCGCTGGACGACGGGGCCCGGCGCGAGGTGCGGCTCAAGGGCGGCACGCGCTTCGAGGAGACGATACTCGCGGCGAAGAGCCCCGAGGTGTACGCCTATCGCGTCGACCTCACGAACGCGCCGGGGGCGCGGGCGATGGTGGAGGAGTGGCGGCTCGCTCCGGCGGGGACGGGCACGCGTGTGCAGTGGACGTTCGCCGTGGACGGTACGGCGCCGTTCCGGTTCGCGTTCGGGCTTGCGAAGCCGGGGCTGGGGCGGACGTTCCGGAGCGCGGTGGGTGCGCTGGACCGGCGCCTGGCGCTCCGCTGAGGGGGCCGGGAGAGGTCGCCGGTCGTCTGCGGGGCCGTCGTGGCCGGTCGCGCAGTTCCCCGCGCCCCTGAGGGCGTTGCCGGGCCGTGGGCAGTTGCGCCGGGGCCGCTCAGGGCGTTGCGGAAGGCAGTTGCATCAGACCGCCCAAACTTCCGTCACTCGGGCCAGACGCCCGTCTGCAGCAGTTGTTCGATGGCTGTCGCGTACGGGGCGATGTCCAGGCCCTGTTCGGTCAGCCACGCGTCGGAGTAGTACTTGTCGAGGTAGCGGTCGCCCGGGTCGCACAGCAGGGTCACCACGCTCCCCCGGCGGCCCTCGGCGACCATCTCGGCGACGATCTTCAGGGCGCTCCACAGACCCGTGCCGGTGGAGCCGCCCGCCTTGCGGCCGATGGCCTGCGCCAGGGCGCGGACGGCGGCCACGCTCGCCGCGTCCGGCACCTTCATCATCCGGTCGATCGCGCCGGGCACGAAGCTGGGCTCCATGCGCGGACGGCCGATGCCCTCGATGCGGGAGCCGCAGTCGCAGGTGACGTCCGGATCGCCGTTGGTCCAGCCCTCGAAGAAACAGGAGTTCTCCGGATCGGCGACACAGATGCGGGTGTCGTACTGCATGTAGTGGACGTACCGGGCGAGCGTCGCGGAGGTGCCGCCGGTGCCGGCCGTGGCGACGATCCACGCGGGCTCCGGGAACCGTTCCAGCTGGAGCTGGCGGAAGATGGACTCGGCGATGTTGTTGTTGCCGCGCCAGTCCGTTGCCCGTTCGGCGTAGGTGAACTGGTCCATGTAGTGGCCGCCGGTCTCCACCGCGAGGCGGGCGGATTCCTCGTACATCTTCCGTGAGTCGTCCACGAAGTGGCACTGTCCGCCGTGGAACTCGATGAGGCGGCACTTCTCGGCGCTGGTCGTGCGGGGCATGACCGCGATGAAGGGCACGCCGATCAGCTTCGCGAAGTACGCCTCGGAGACGGCCGTCGAACCGCTGGACGCCTCGATGACCGGGCGGCCCGGCCGGATCCAGCCATTGCACAGGCCGTAGAGGAACAGCGAGCGGGCGAGCCGGTGTTTGAGGCTTCCGGTCGGGTGCGTCGACTCGTCCTTGAGGTACAGGTCGATGCCCCACTGCTCCGGCAGCGGGAAGCGCAACAGGTGCGTGTCGGCCGAACGGTTGGCGTCGGCCTGGACCTTGCGCACGGCATCTTTCAGCCAGGCACGGTAGGCGGCGTCGGTGTGGTCGACGTCGAGGGTCACGCCGGACGGGGTCTGCTGGACGGTGCTCACGGCGGTGCTCCTCAAGCTGTGCGGCAGCGCCGGCTCGCGCCGCCGTCGCTTCGAGCATAAACATCTTCCGCACGCTTCTCACCTGCATAAACACACCTTTGAGAGCCTCAAAGGCATCCCTGGACCGATGTCTCACCGGGCCTTCGGGGGCGCATTCGCGCGAGTGCTCCGAACGCCCAGGTCCAGGCATGACGTGCGTACTGGTGCTCGACGCGGTCCGCGGGCAGACTGCACCGGACGGGACAGCGCTCCCGGACGGGGGGCACACTGGATCACGACCGGAGCCGGCCACGGCCCACGCGGGACGGACCGGCACACCGACAGTCGCTAAGGGGCGGGGCATGGCTGAGCCGGAGTTCAGGGCCACGGGCGTGCGGATCGGGAAGCGGCTGCGCTCCCTGACCCGGGCCGGACAGGTGCGGATAAGCGACGGCAGGCTGCAACTGCTCACCAGCTACGGCAGCGAGATCGACAGCGCGCCGGTGCAGGCGGTGCGGGCGTCCAAGCCCTGGTTCGCCGCGGACGACCGGGCACTCGCCGACCTCAACGGCAACCGCTACTCACTGACGTTGGGCGACCACGACCCCGCTCCGGGAGAGCCCGGTCCGCCCGCGGCGCGCCGGTTCATCGAGGCCGTACGGAAGGCTGCGGGGCGTAAGGGCTGAGTCACGGCGAGTTGCGGTCTCGCTACTCGTGCGTCACTCTGGTCTCACGTCACTCTGGGTTTACCGGCGACAACGCTGCGAACCAGCCCGCCGGCCATGACAGCAGGCGGCCGTTTTCTTCAAGCACCCTGCTGGATCCGTACTCCGTGTTCTTCCGGACCTCTTCAGTCGGGGAGTCGCAGCCGTGATCAGCTACCCAAGCAGGCACTGCACGGTGGAGCTCCAAGCCCTGCCGTCGCGGATCGGCCAGGTCCGCAGAATCGTCTCTGCGCAGTTGCGCTACTGGCATCTGGACCCCTTGATAGACCGCGCCGCGCTCGGTGTGACCGAGCTGTTGACCAACGTCCATCAGCACGCCCAGCCCGACAAGACGTGCACCGTGGAGATCGAGCTGCTGCTCGACCGGCTCACGGTCTCGGTGCGCGACTGCGACCCCCGTCTGCCGGTCGTGGCGGAGGCCGCGGGCGCCGACGCGCTCGCCACCTGCGGGCGCGGGCTGGCGATGGTGGCCGCGGTCAGCGAGAGCTGGGGTGTGCGGCCCGACGAGTCGGGCAAGGTCGTGTGGTTCTCGCTGCCGGCGCCCGTGGCGGCGGTACGGGCCACGCCCGCGCGCCCACCGCAGCGGACGACGACCGTGACCGTGGAGACGCCCGCGCGGCGGTTCGCGGAGGTCGGACAGCGCGTCGACCTGCGCCGGCCCGAACACGCTCCCGCCCGATCGGCCGTTGTCGGCTGATCGGGCGGTGAGGGGGTTTCGACGGGTGGGCCCTCGGGGCCGGCGGCCTGTTCACGGCCGCCGGCCCCGAGGGCTCTGCCGCCCCCTGTGTGCGTGGGGCACGCGCGTGTCACTCCGTGGCGATGGCCCGCAGTACGTCCAGTCGTGCCGCGCGGCGCGCCGGGCGCAGACCCGCCAGGGCTCCCGCGGTGAGGCCGACCAGGGCCACCACCGTGAGTTGCAGGGGCGGCATGGCGAAGGCGAAGGCGCTGTCGGACGCGCCGTCCGACGCCTCGACCAGGACCCAGCCGAGGAAGGCGCCGAGGGCGAGGCCGCCGACCGTGCCGAAGGCCGCGACCAGGATGGACTCCCAGCGGACCATGGCGCGCAGCTGCGAGCGGGTCTGGCCGACGGCCCGCAGCAGGCCCAGTTCACGGGTGCGTTCGTGGATCGCGAGGGTGAGCGTGTTCGCGATGCCGAGTAGCGCGATGAGCACCGCGAGGGCGAGCAGCGCGTAGACGAGGGTGAGCATCATGTCGATGCCGCCTGCCGCGGACTGCGCGTACTCGTCGCGGGTCTGCACCTCCGGGTTGCCGTACTGCGCCGCGGCCTTCTCGACCGCCGCCTTGCCGTCGTCCGTGCCGACGCCGTCCTTGAAGGAGACGGCGACCAGCGTGTCGGCGTCCTGGGTGCGGTGCGGGGCCCAGGCGTCGCGGGTGATGACGTAGTCGCCGGCGAGCTCGGACCGGCCGTAGACCGCGCGGACCGTGAAGGTCTGCGTACGGCCGTCGGTGAAGGTGAGCCGGGCCGTGTCGCCGGTCTTCAGGTGCTGCTTGCCGGCCTCGTTCTCGGTGATGGCGATGCCGTCCGCGCCGAGGCCGTTCATGGAGCCCCGGATCTCGCCGAGGTCGAAGGTGCGCTCCAGGGCGACCGGGTCGGTGACCGTCAGCGCCCGTCCCTTGCCGTCGACTTCGGCGACACCGCGGCCGAGTCCGACGGCCGTGTCCACCTCGGGCAGCCGCTGGACCGCGTCGGCGAGGCGCGGGCTCAGGCCGCTGCCGCCCGCGCCGAACGACGGGGTGCTGATGGCCACGTCACCCGCGAAGGAGCGGGCCACGGTCTGGTCCATCGTCGCCTTCAGGGAAGCGCCGAACACGGTGAACAGCGACACCACGGCCACGCCGATCATCAGGGCACTGGCGGTGGCGGCGGTGCGCTTGGGGCTCCGAAGGGCGTTGCGCCGGGCGAGGCCGCCGGTGACGCCGCGCAGTCGGTCCAGGGGGCCGCCGAGGACCCGTACGGCCGTGGTGGAGGCGACCGGGCCGAGGACCACGAAGGCGATCAGGGCGAGGACCGCGCCGGTGGCCGCGAGCCAGATGGACGGGGACGCCAGGACGCCGGTGAGTGTCACGCCGAGCGCGAGGGCGATCAGCGCCAGGCCGGTGACGGCACGGGTGCGGGAGGCGCCGGAGGTGTCGACGGCCGTCTCGCGCAGGGCGGCGAGCGGCGCGGTGCGGCCGGCGCGTACCGCAGGCAGCAGAGCGGAGCCGAGGCAGACCACGACGCCGACGGCCAGCGGCAGGGCCATGGAGAGGCCGCTGATCACCAGGTCGCCGTCGGGGAAGGGGAATCCGATCGCCGGGAACAGCGCCTGGAGTCCGGCCGCGATGCCGATGCCGCCCGCGAGGCCGGCCGCCGACGCGATGACGGCGACGGCGCTCGCCTCGACGAGGGTGGAGACGGTGACCTGGCGGCGTGAGGCGCCCAGGGCCCGCAGCAGGGCGTTCTCGCGGGTGCGCTGGGCAACGACGATCGCGAAGGTGTTGTGGATGGAGAAGGTCGCGACGAGCAGCGCGACACCGGAGAACACCAGCAGCAAGGTCGTGAAGACCGACAGGAACTGGCTGGAGATCATGTCGGTGTTCTCCTCGGCCGACTCCTGGCCGGTGATGGCCTCGACTCCCTCGGGGAGCACGGGAGTCAGCTCGTCGACCAGCTCCTGCTGGCTGACGCCGGGGCCGGCCCGCACCTGGATGGTCGCCGCCTCGCCGGGCGCGGCCGTGAGGTACTTCTCCGCGTCGGCCCGGGTCATGCCGGTGAAGGTCACCTGGGCCATGCCGTCCTCGCCGCCGAAGGTCGCGAGGCCGACGACGGTCACCTTGACGGGGTCGGGCGTGCGCAGGGTGGTCGTGTCGCCGATCTTCAGGTCGCCGCGCTCGGCGGTGCCGCGGTCGATGACGACCTCGCCGGGACCGCGCGGGGCGTGGCCGTCGGCGAGTCGGTAGGCGTTGAGCTCCGGGTCGGTGATCCAGTTGCCGGCGAGGGTGGGCGGGCCCTGGCCGCCGATGGGGTCGCCGTTCCTGCCGATGAGCTGTCCGGCGCCCTGGATGTTGGGGGCCGCGGCCGCGACGCCGGGGACCTTCTCGATCGTGCCGACGAGGTCGGTGGCGACCGGTTCGCGTACGCCCTCGCTCTCGCCGGGCGTGGTGATGGCGTCGGCGCTGCGCACGACGGCGTCGGTGCCGCTGGTCGCGTTGCCGAACATGGTGTCGAAGCTGGCGCGCAGCGTGTCGCCCATGACGAGGGTGCCGGCGAGGAACGCCACGCCGAGGAACACCGCGAGGAACGTCCCGGCGAAGCGCCGCTTGTGGGCGCGCAGGGAGGACGCGCTGAGGCGCACGGAGGCGTTCATGACGGCACCTCGAAGGCCTTCATGCGGTCCAGGACCTTGTCGGCGGTCGGCGCTTCCATACGGTCCACCAGGCGCCCGTCGGCGAGGAAGACGACCTCGTCGGCGTGGGCGGCGGCCATCGGGTCGTGCGTGACCATGACGACCGTTCGCGCGGTTTGGCGCACCGCGCGGCCGAGCAGGCCGAGGACCTCGCCGCCGGAGCGGGAGTCGAGGTTGCCGGTCGGCTCGTCGGCGAAGACGACGTCGGGCCGGCCGGCGAAGGCCCGGGCGACGGCGACGCGTTGCTGCTGGCCGCCGGAGAGTTCGGAGGGGCGGTGGTGGAGCCGGTCGCGCAGGCCGACGACGTCGATGAGGGCGCTGATCCACTCCGGGTCGCCGTCGCCGCCCGCGAGATCGAGCGGCAGCGTGATGTTCTCCGCGACGGTCAGCGTCGGCACCAGGTTGAAGGACTGGAAGACGAAGCCGACGCGGTCCCGGCGCAGGAGGGTGAGGCGGCGGTCGTCGAGGCTGCTCAGCTCGGTGTCGCCGATGTGGGCGGTGCCCGAGGTGAGCGTGTCGAGGCCGGCCGCGCAGTGCATCAGCGTGGACTTGCCGGAGCCCGAGGGCCCCATGATCGCGGTGAAGCGGCCGACCGGGAAGTCGACGCTCACCCCGTCCAGGGCCCGCACGCCGGTGTCGCCGCTGCCGTACACCTTCACGGCGTCGACCACGCGGGCGGCCGTCGGCGTGATCGTGGTGGCGGTCGTGGCGGTCATGCCGCACCGCCCTTGCCCCTGCGGCCGAACTGCTCGTCCAGGACGGACAGCCGGCGCCAGTACTCGTCCTCGTCGATCTCGCCGGAGGCGAAGCGGTGGCCGAGCACGGCGATGGGCGAGTTGTCGTCGACCTCAGGGGCGCGCCAGGGGCCGCGGCGTCCGCGCCACACCGTGCGGCGCAGCAGCGTGATGCCGCCGACCACGACGGCCGCCCAGATCAGCGGGAAGAAGAGGATCCACGGCCCGGGGCCGCCGTCCGCGAAGTGAGCCAGGGTCTGCATCTCGAGTCATCTCCCGAGTCGGTTCGGTGGGATCGTTCGGTGATGTCTCGAGACTCCCGCCGGGAGGGGGTCCGGGTCGTCGTACGGCCAGCGGCAGTGCGCGTACCTCGCCGGGAGTACTGGAGGCCGGATCCACTGCTCCGGAGGAGCTCGCCCGGGGCGTTTTCGGCCTCGACTACTGTAACTACTAGTATGTACAGTACTGGTATGAGCACCTCGGACCGACTGATCGAGTCCACCCGTGAGCTGTTGTGGGAGCGCGGCTATGTGGGCACCAGCCCCAAGGCCATCCTGGAGCGCGCGGGTGCGGGGCAGGGCAGCATGTACCACCACTTCAAGGGCAAGCCCGATCTCGCGCTGGCCGCGATCCGGCGGACCGCCGAGGAGATGCGGGCTACCGCCGCGGGAGTACTCGACGGACCCGGCACGCCGTACGAGCGCATCGAGGCGTATCTGCGGCGGGAGCGTGATGTGCTGCGCGGCTGTCCGGTGGGGCGGTTGACGATGGACCCGGACGTGATCGCCAGCGACGAACTGCGGGCGCCCGTCGACGAGACGCTGGACTGGCTGCGGGAGCGGCTCGCCGGGATCGTCGAGGAGGGCAAGGAGCAGGGGCAGTTCGCGGCCGGTCTCGACGGAGAGTCGATCGCGGCGGCCATCGTCGCGACCGTGCAGGGCGGCTATGTCCTGGCCCGCGCGTCCGGTGCACCCGCCGCCTTCGACGCGGGCGTGAGAGGACTGCTGTCGCTGCTCGCCCCGCGCGAGACCACCCGAGCTTCGTGAGGAAGTCCGACTTCCCGTCCTCCGGCTTCCCGTCCTGAGAAGGGACTTGGCATGCACGCCATGCAGTACGAGTTCACCCTGCCCGCCGACTACGACATGGACGTCATCCGCTCCCGTGTCGCCCGCGTCGGGCATCTGCTGGACGACTGGGACGGGCTCGGCGTCAAGGCGTATCTGCTGCGTGAGCGCGGAGTGCGTGGGTCGGCGGTGAACCAGTACGGGCCGTTCTACCTGTGGAACACCGTGGAGGGCATGAACGCTTTCCTGTGGGGCGGCGCCTTCCAGGGGCCCGTGAACGACTTCGGGCGGCCGCGGGTGCGGCAGTGGACAGGGCTCGCTTGCGAGGAGGGCGGCGCGGCCCACTCCCCCGCGGCGTTCGCCGTGCGTCGGCGTCAACCGGTACCGGAGGGCGTGGAGTTGGCCGGAGTCATGGCGGAGGCCGTGGACGCGACCGCGCGGCTTGCGGAGCGGGACGGCGCCGTGCTGGCGGCGGCCGTCGTCGACACGCAGGCGTGGGAGGTGGTCCACTTCTCGCTCTGGGAGCACGACACGCCCAAGGCCGAGGGCGAGGTCTACCAGGTGCTGCACCTGTCGTCGCCGGGACGCGGTGCGCTGCCTCGGGGCAGGCAGTGGTGAGCGCGGTCCGTACGGTCCTCGGCGACGTGCGGCCCGAGGAGCTCGGTGTGTGCGACGCGCACGACCATCTCTTCCTGAGCAGCCCTCAACTGCCCGGCCAGGAGCTGAACGACGCCTCCGCCGCGCGTGCCGAGCTGGACGCGTTCCGCGCGGCCGGCGGCTCGGCGGTGGTGCAGTGGACGCCGTACGGCATGGGGCGCCGGGCCGCCGATCTGCCGTCGCTGTCCCGGGCCGCCGGGGTGCACCTGGTCTGTGCGACGGGGTTGCACCAAGCGCCGCACTACACGCCGGAGTTGCTCGACGAAGTGCGCGGCAAGCTCGCCGACGTCTTCGTGTCCGAGCTGACCGTGGGCATCGGGACCTCGGGGGTGCGCGCCGGGATCGTCAAGGTCGCCGGCGGCTTCCACGCCCTCGACGCGCACGCCCGCTGGACGATGACCGCCGCGGCCGGGGCCCACCACGCGACGGACACGCCGATCGCCGTGCACCTGGAGGCGGGGACGGGCGCGCTCGACGTACTGGACCTGCTGTGTGGCGAGTTGGGCGTCCCGCCGCACCGCGTGATCCTCGGCCATCTCAACCGCTCCCCCGATCTCGTGCTGCACCGCGAGGCCGCCGCGTCGGGCTGCTGGCTCGCCTTCGACGGGCCCTCGCGCGCCCATCACGCCACCGACTGGCGGATGCCGGACGCGGTGCTGGCGCTGGCCGAGGCCGGGTTCGGCCACCGGCTGCTGCTGGGCGGGGACACCGTCGTCGCGGGGGCGCGGTCGGTCGACGGGGGTCCCGGGATGCCGTATCTGCTGCGCCGGGTGCGGCCGCGGCTCGCGTCGGCGCTGGGCGAGGAGCTGGTGGAGCGCGTGCTCGTCGACAACCCGGGTCGAGCTTTCGCCGCTGATTGGCGGTGACGTCCGGCGGGGCGTTCGCCGCCGGCTGACGCCGGCCTCCGGCCGGCCCTGACCCGATCGCATCGGTCTCTGGCCCTCCGCCCGCTTTCACCGGCGTACGGCGTGCGGAGGATGGGACATGACGGCCCCGCCCGGTGCCGTCCCGGCCGACGAAGGGCGAGGTCATGGCGCTGGAGATGCGCGATCGATGCGAGCGCTGCGAGATCGCGCAGCTGCCGCTGGACGCCCCTGCCCGCATCTGCTCCTACGAGTGCACCTTCTGCGTCCAGTGCGCCGAGGCGATGCGCGGCGTCTGCCCGAACTGCGGTGGTGAACTCGTGCAGAGGCCGCGGCGCTCCTGAGACCTCCCCCCGAATGTGGGCCTACCGCTTGCCGGGGGCCCCTTCGTGCCGGTCCAGTTCGGTCAGCAGGCGGCGCAGCGAGGCGCGGGTGGCGCGGATCTCCTCGTCGGGAATGGCCACGAAGAGGGTGCGGTGCATCTTCGTGGCTCTGTCGGTGAGCCGGGCGAGCGCCTGCTCTCCGGGCGGCGTCATCGTCAGGAGCGGCGAGCCGCGGTGATCCGGGTTGTCCCGGTAGGCGGCGAGTCCGAGCGAGACGAGGTCGTTGGCGACCCGCTGGACGTTCTGGCGGCTCACGCCGAGACGGCGTGCGGCCCGGGGGATGGTGAGCGGCTCCTCGGACACGACGCTCAGGACCTGCCAGCGGGCCTGCGTGAGCCCCTCCGCACTGGCCGTTTCCTCACCCAGGCGGCGCAGGGCCCCGGCCGCCTCGAGCACATCCGCGATCAGCAGGGCTGTCTCGTCCGACATCACCACTCCTCTCTCGACCACACTTGACAACATATTGCCAGTCTAGCAACGTGTTGTCATGTAACTAGTACAGCCACCCCAAGGACAGGCCATGCCCAAGATCGACCTCTACCGGAATGTTCACATGGGGCAGCGCGCGCGACTGTTCGCGCTCGCCACCGAGCTCGGCGCCGCGGACGTCTCCCACAGCGGAGCCGCCGCCGAGCAGGCGGCCCGCTGCCTCGCGATGACGCGGGAACTGCGCGAGCACGCCGACCACGAGGACACCTTCATCCACCAGTTGCTGCGGGAGCGGGCCCCGGAGGCGGCGGACGCGCTGGAGGCCGAGCATGTGCGCCTCGACGCGGCCTTCGTCGCGCTGGACGAGCGGGCGCGCACCCTCACCGGCATTCCGGCCGAGGACCTGCCGGAGGCCCAGCACGCGCTGTACCTGGCACTCAACGAGGTGATCAGCGCCTACCTCGCCCATCTGCACGCCGAGGAGACGGTCGCGATGCCGGCCCTGTGGCAGTACGCCGGCGCCGAGGAACTGGGAGCCGTGATGGCCGCCTTCCGTGCCTCGCGCACCCCCGAGCAGTCCCTGACGGACCTCCGCAGGATGCTGCCCGCCCTGCCGCCCGCCCCCAGGGCCGCGATCGTGCGCGATGTCATGGCGGCCGCCCCGCACGGGCAGGCGGACCGCACGCTCGCCGCGGTGTCCGGCACCCTCAGCCCCGACCAGCGTCACCGGTTGCACGAGGACCTCGGGGTGCCGGAGGTGCGGGCGGCGGGATGAGCGATGCTTCAGGCCCGGCCGAGGTCCAGTCGTTCGATGCGGGCCACGTTCTCCCGGTCCTCGGCGTCCGTGCCGGCCTCGGCGGCGAACCAGGCGTCGAGGATCTCCTTGAGCAGCGGCTCGGACGTCAGCCGCAGGCCGAGGGCCAGCACATTGGCGTCGTTCCAGCGGCGGGCGCCGTCCGCCGTGTAGGCGTCCGTGCACAGGGCGGCCCGTACGCCAGGCACCTTGTTCGCGGCGATCGAGGCGCCCGTGCCGGTCCAGCAGCACACGACGGCCTGGTCCGCGGTACCGGCGGCGACCTCGCGGGCGGCCGCCTCGGAACAGGCGGCCCATTGGGGGTCGGATCCGGGGCTCAGTGCGCCGTAGGTCACCACCTCGTGGCCACGCTCGCGCAGTTCGGCGACGAGCGAGCGCGCCACCGGCTTGTCCATGTCCGAGGAAACGGAGATCCGCATGTCCCGAGCGTACTGGGTACGGCTCGCCGGCCATGGGCGGGCGGGGAGCTGCGGTCGTCCGTAGTGTCGGTGCGGGGAGCTGACGCCGGGAAGGAGCGCCCGATGGATCCTGTCGACGTGGTCCGCCGCTTCAACACCGCCATCAACGACCGGGATCTCGACCGCCTGGCCTCGCTGATGTCGGACGACCACACCTTCACGGACACCGGGGGCGGCACGGTACGCGGGAAGCCGGCGTGCGTGGAGGCCTGGCGGGGCTTCTTCGCGGCCTTCCCGGACTACCGCAACACGTTCACCGGTCTGAGCGCGCGGGACGACGTCGTCGCGGTGTCGGGCCACTCCGCGTGCGCGCGGCCCGAACTGGCCGGGCCGGCGCTGTGGACCGCTCGTGTCACCGGCACGCTGGTCGCCGAGTGGCGGGTGTACGAGGACACGCCCGCCATGCGACACGAGCTCGGTCTGCCGGCGTCCGGCTAGGTCAGTGCCCCCAGCGGATCGTCCAGCACCGGCTGCCACGCCAACTCGGCGGCTCCGACCAGGCTGTTGTGGTCGAGGGTGCACGCGAGGATCGGGACGCTGCCGCTCTGGCCCCACAGGCTGCGGTCGGCGACGACGGCCCGCAGACGCTCGGGGTCGGCGTCGAGGAGGGTGCGGTGCAGGCCGCCGAGGATGATGCGGTCCGGGTTGAGGATGTTCACCAGACCTGCCAGGCCCAGGCCGAGGCGGTCGATGAGGGCCTCGGTGGCGGTACGGATGGTGGGGTCGTCGTAGTGGTTGCCGATGAGGTCCTTGGACTGCTGGAGCAGCGAGACCTCGGGGCCCGGCTCCCGCCCCGCCGCGGTGAGGAAGGCCAGCGGATCGGCCTCGACGTCGAGACAGCCGCGGCTGCCGCAGTGGCAGGGTCTGCCCTCGGGGTTCACGGTGAGGTGCCCGACCTCCAGGGCAAGGCCCGAACTGCCGGTGTGCAGACGGCCGTCCAGCACGAGCGCCCCGCCGACGCCCCGGTGCCCGGTGGCCACGCACAGCAGATCGCGCGCACCGCGGCCCGCGCCGTGCCGGTGCTCGGCGAGCGCGGCGAGGTTGACGTCGTTGCCGGTGAACGCCGGACCGGTGATCCCGGCCGCGCGCACGCACTCCGCGAAGATCCGGCGCACCGGCGCGCCCACCGGCCAGGCCAGGTGCAGCGGGTTGAGCGCGAGGCCGTCGGGTTCGGCGACGGCGGACGGTACGGCGAGTCCGGCGCCGACACAGCGCCGCCCGGTCGTGCGCAGCAATTCGGCGCCCGCCTCGACCACCGAGCCGAGCACCTTGGCCGGATCGGCGTCCACGGCCTCGCAGCCGGGCGCGGTGGCGACGATACGTCCGCCGAGGCCGACCAGCGCCGCGCGGAACCCGTCGGCGTGGACCTGTGCGGCGAGGACGACGGGCCCGTCCTCGGCGACCGACAGCCGGTGCGAGGGCCGCCCCTGCGAACCGGCAGCCGCGGCGGGCCGGGCGTCGACCCGGATCAGCCCGAGCGCCTCCAGCTCGGCGGCGACCGCGCCGGCCGTGGCCCGGGTCACCCCGAGCTCGGCGGTGAGGACGGCTCGCGTGGGCGCGCGCCCGGTGTGCACGAGCTCCAACGCGGGCCCGAGCGCACCGCGCCCCCGGTCCAACCGCGTCCTCGAGGTGGTCCCTTCCCCCGCCGGCCGGGGGTCCGCGTTGCCGCTCATGAGGGCGAGTCTCCCATGATCCGCGAGCGTGACGGCCTACAGCCCGCTCACCCTGAGCGTGATGTTGAGTCGCCCGGTCAGCCCCAACTCCGGGGGTGCGGTGTCCGGGTACACCTTCGGTACGCCGTGGTGGGCGAGCCTGGCGGGGCCGCCGAACACGAACAGGTCGCCGCTGCGCAGCTCGACGTCCGTGTAGGGCCGCGTCCGGGTCTCGGTGTTGCCGAAGCGGAAGACGCAGGTGTCGCCGAGGCTCAGGGACACGACCGGCGCGTGCGACTTCTCGTCGCTGTCACGGTGCATGCCCATGCGGGCGTCGGCGCCGTAGAAGTTGATCAGCGCGATGTCGTAGGGCGCGGCGTGCGGCTCGCCCAGGGTGTCCCGCACCGCGCGACGGCCCAGCTCGCCGAGCCACTCGGGGAACG
This sequence comes from Streptomyces chartreusis, assembly GCF_008704715.1. Lineage (NCBI taxonomy): Bacteria > Bacillati > Actinomycetota > Actinomycetes > Kitasatosporales > Streptomycetaceae > Streptomyces > Streptomyces chartreusis. The sequence continues at coordinate 8,782,355 of NZ_CP023689.1, read as the reverse complement.
GCTTCACCGGGCTGCCGTCGCCGTCAACGACCGTGCGGGCGTAGGCGTAGGGGTACCAGTGCCACCCCAGGCAGACCTGCCGGGCGGTCATGGTGCCGCCGCCGGGGGTGCGGACCGTGCGCAGGCCGGCCGGTGGGCGGGCCCAGTCACGGCAGGCTTCCAGCAGCTCGCGCTGGGCCGGCGGGTCCAGCCAGCCCGGCAGATGCACCGCGCCCGGCGCCACCTCCGTACGCTCCCGGGGGAACAGCTCGGCGTCCATGCCTCCCATCCTCCCCCACCGGCCCTGCCTCCCCACCGGCCGTGAGCTGCGGCTCGGCTAGCCTGGACGCACGATGAACGACCGTATGACGACGCCCTGGGGCGACCTGGCTCTGACCCGTTTCCCCGAGGACCCGCGCGAGCGGCTGCGCGCCTGGGACGCCTCCGACGAGTACCTCCTCAGGCATCTGGCGGAGCAGGAGATCCCGCTGTCCGGCACGGTCGTGGTCGTCGGCGACCGCTGGGGCGCGCTGGTCACGGCGCTCGCCGCGCACCGGCCGGCGCAGATCACGGACTCGTACCTGACGCAGGAGGCCACCCGCGCCAACCTCGCCCGGCACGGCGTCGAGCCCGGCACGGTCCGGCTGCTCACCACGCAGGACGCGCCGCCGGACCGTGTCGACGTCCTGCTGGTGCGGGTGCCGAAGAGCCTGGCGCTGCTGGAGGACCAGCTGCAGAGGCTGGCGCCCGCGGTGCACGAGGGCACGGTGGTGGTCGGCACGGGCATGGTGAAGGAGATCCACACCTCGACGCTCCAGCTGTTCGAGCGGATCCTCGGCCCGACCCGCACCTCGCTCGCGGAGCGGAAGGCCAGGCTGATCTTCTGCACGCCCGAGCCGTCCCTGGAGCGGGCCGCCAACCCCTGGCCGTACGCCTACACGCTCCCCGACGGCATCGGCACCGTCTCGCAGGGCAGGGTCGTCAATCACGCGGGCGTCTTCTGCGCCGACCGGCTCGACATCGGGACGCGGTTCTTCCTGGGGCATCTGCCGGACGGCAAGGGCGCGCAGCGGGTGGTGGACCTCGGGTGCGGCAACGGCATCGTCGGTACGGCGGTCGGGTTGGCCAATCCCGAGGCCGAGGTGCTGTTCGTGGACGAGTCGTTCCAGGCCGTGGCCTCGGCGGAGGCGACGTACCGGGCCAACGGGGTGCCCGGGCACGCCGAGTTCCGGGTGGGCGACGGGATGGCGGGCGTGCCCAGCGGCACTGTCGACCTCGTCCTGAACAACCCCCCGTTCCATTCGCACCAGGCGACGACGGACGCGACGGCCTGGCGCATGTTCACGGGCGCCAAGCGCGCGCTCCGGCCGGGCGGCGAGCTGTGGGTGATCGGCAACCGGCATCTCGGGTACCACGTGAAGCTGCGGCGGCTGTTCGGGAACAGTGAACTGGTCGCCGGGGACCCGAAGTTCGTGGTGCTGCGCGCCGTCAAGCGCTAACCGGCGCGGCCCGGGTCAGTGAGCCTGAAGCACCCCGATGATGTCGGCCACCGCGCGCACCATCGCCTCGCGGCCGACGCTCAGGTACTTGCGTGAGTCGACCGCCTCCGGGTGGGCCGCGAGGAAGTCGCGGATCGCGCTTGTCATGGCGATGTTGAGGGCGGTGCCGACGTTGACCTTGGCGATGCCGCCCGCGACGGCCGCGGCCAGTTCGCCGTCGGGGACGCCGGAAGAGCCGTGCAGGACCAGAGGGACGTCCAGGGCGGCGGCGAGGCGCTTCAGGAGTTCGTGGTCGAGGGTGGCGGTGCGGGTCGTCATGGCGTGCGAGCTGCCGACGGCGACGGCCAGGGCGTCGGTGCCGGAGTCGGCGACGAAGGCGTGCGCCTCGACGGGGTCGGTGCGGGCTCCGGGGGCGTGGGCGTCCAGAGGCGGCTCGCCGTTCTTGCCGCCGAGGCGACCCAACTCGGCCTCGATCCACAGCCCTTGGGCGTGCGCCCAGTCGACGGCCGCCTTCGTCGCGGCGAGGTTGTCCAGGTACGGCAGTCGGGCCGCGTCGTACATCACCGAGCTGAACCCGGCGTCCGGGGCCTGGCGCAGCAGGTCGTCGCTCTGGACGTGGTCGAGGTGCAGCGCGACGGGGACGTCGGCGCGTTCGGCGGCGGCGACGGCCGCGCGGGCCAGCGGCAGCAGCCGTCCGTAGCGGAACTTGACGGCGTTCTCGCTGACCTGGAGGACGACGGGCGAACCGGCCGACTCCGCACCGGCGATGACGGCCTCGACATGCTCCAGGGTGATGACGTTGAACGCGGCGACGGCTGAACGGGCTGCGGCGGCGCGGGTGATGAGCTCGCCGGTGGTCGAGAGGGGCACGGCCTGTCCTTTCTCCTGCTTCCGTACCGGGGCGCGTCAGGGGGCGAGGATCACGGACCGGGTGAGGTGGCGCGGCCGGTCCGGGTCGAGGCCGCGGGCCGCGGCGACGGCGACCGCGAGCCGCTGGGCACGGACGAGTTCGGCGAGCGGGTCGAGACGGCCCTCGATCCACAGTCCCCCGGTCGCACGCACCTGTTCGGCGAGCCCCTCGGGTGCCTCGCCGAACATCCAGGTGGCGGTGCCGGCGGTGGTGATGCTGATCGGGCCGTGCCGGTACTCCATGGCCGGGTAGGCCTCGGTCCAGGACAGGGACGCCTCGCGCATCTTCAGCCCGGCCTCGTTCGCCAGCCCCACGGTCCAGCCGCGCCCGAGGAAGGTGAACTGGCCGCATTCCACGAGCCCTTCGGGCAGGTCGGCGGCGAGTGCGGTGCGCGCGTCGGCCACCGCGGCGTCGGGGTGCAGGCCGAGGTGGGCGCGGAGCAGGGTGAGGGCGGTGGTCGCGAAGCGGGTCTGCACGACGGACCGTTCGTCGGCGTAGTCGAGGACGACGATCTCGTCGGCGGCCGCCATCACGGGTGTGTCCGGGTCGGCGGTGATCGCCGTGGTGCGCGTGTGCCCCTCCAACCCCGCCAGCAGGTGCAGGACTTCGGTGGTGGTGCCGGACCGGGTCAGGGCGAGGACTCGGTCGTACATCCGTCCGGCCGGGAACTCCGACGCGGCGAAGGCGTCGGTCTCGCCCTGGCCCGCGCCCTCGCGCAGGGCCGCGAACGCCTGCGCCATGAAGTACGAGGTCCCGCAGCCGACGACCGCGACCCGCTCCCCCGGCAGCGGCAGCGCCCCGCCGAGGCCGGCGGCCTCGCCCGCGGCGCGTGCCCAGCACTCGGGCTGGCTGTTGAGCTCGTCCTCGACATGCGTCATGCCGCCGTCCTCCTGGCTTCCACGAACTGGCTTCGCGAACTGACTTCCATGAACCTTCATGCTTTTTCTTGCAAGATATAGCGAGCTTTCAAGCAGAATCAAGCACTCGACGGTTTCGGGGGTGGGATAAGGTCGCCGCCAGGTCGAGGAATGCCGAGAAATGGAGGCTCGATGTCGCGCGACGCCCGCTGGAAGGCGCTGCTGGAGCTGCTCGTCGAGCGGGGCCGGCTGGACGTCGAGGAGGCGGCCGCCGAGCTGGCGGTGTCGTCCGCCACCATCCGCCGCGACTTCGACCAGCTGGCCGAGCAGCAGATGCTCGTGCGCACCCGGGGCGGCGCGGTGGTGCACGGAGTGTCGTACGAGCTGCCGCTGCGCTACAAGACCGCCCGGCACGCCACCGAGAAGCAGCGCGTCGCCAAGGCGGTGGCCGATCTGATCGCGCCCGGCGAGGCCGTCGGGCTGACCGGCGGCACGACGACCACGGAGGTGGCCCGCGCCTTGGCGGTGCGCAGCGACCTGACCTCGGGCTCGCCCGCGCTGACCGTCGTGACAAACGCCCTCAACATCGCCAATGAGCTGGCCGTGCGCCCCCAGTTCAAGATCGTGGTCACCGGCGGGGTCGCCCGCCCGCAGTCGTACGAGCTCATCGGGCCGCTCGCGGACGGCGTGCTGGGCCAGATCACGATCGACGTGGCGGTGCTCGGTGTCGTCGCCTTCGACAGCGCGCACGGCGCAGCCGCGCACGACGAGGCGGAGGCCGCGATCAACCGGCTGCTGTGCGAGCGCGCCGAGCGGGTGATCGTGGCCGCGGACTCCAGCAAGCTGGGCCGGCGCGCCTTCGCCCGGATCTGCGCGACCGAGGTGGTGGACACGCTGGTCACGGACACGGCGGCCGACCCGGAGACCCTGCGCCGCTTCGAGGAGGCGGGCCTGCGGGTCATCGCCGTCTGAGCCCCGGCGCCCCGGGATCCCGCCGCCCCGCCCCTCCCCCGGCCGATTCCACCTACGCTGGGAGCGAGGCGCATGGCGGGCCAGGGAGGCTGCGATGAGCACTACTCCGATCGAGACGGGCACACCGGGGGCGTCGCGGTACGTGCCGATCGCCGATCACGGCCTGATCGGCGACCTGCGCAGCGTGGCCCTGGTGGGCATCGACGGCACGATCGACTGGTACTGCTGCCCGTCCTTCGACGCGCCCAGCGTGTTCGCGGCGATCCTGGACGCCGAGCGGGGCGGCTGCTTCGAGCTGGCGGCCTCCGTGCCGGCCCGGACCAAGCAGTTCTACTTCCCCGACACGAACGTCCTGATCACCAGGTTCTTCACCGAGGACGGCGTCGGCGAGGTGCAGGACTTCATGCCGGTCGACGGCGAGCCGGCCGAGGTCGAGCGGCACCGACTGATCCGGCGCGTGGTGTGCGTACGCGGCTCCATCCCGTTCCGCACCCGGGTCGCGCCCCGCTTCGACTACGGCACCCGGACGCACACCGTCCGCATGGACGGCGAGGTGGCGGTCTTCGAGTCGGAGGAGCTGGCCCTCGGGCTGACCTCCACCGTGCCGCTGGAGATCGACGGGCCGGACGTGCACGCCGACTTCAAGCTCTCCCAGGGCGAGTCGGCGGTGCTGGCGCTCGACCAGGTCGGCGGGGCGCTCGCGCTGAAGCGGTGCGCGCGGACCGAGGCCGAGACGCAGTTCAACAGCACGGTGGCGTACTGGCGGCGCTGGCTGTCCGCCTCCAAGTACCGGGGCCGCTGGCGGGAGATGGTGCACCGCTCGGCGCTGACCCTGAAGCTCCTCACCTACGCGCCCACCGGCGCGATCGTCGCGGCACCGACGACGAGCCTGCCCGAGCAGGTCGGCGGCGAACGCAACTGGGACTACCGGTACATGTGGGTGCGCGACGCCGCCTTCTGCGTGTACGCGATGCTGCGGCTTGGCTTCACGACCGAGGCCGAGGCCTTCATGCGGTTCCTGACCGAGCACGTCAGCCGCGGCGACGGCTCGCCCGCGGGACCGTTGCAGATCATGTACGGCATCGACGGTCGCACCGATCTGCCCGAGCGTGAACTCGACCATCTGGAGGGCCATCTCGGCTCCGCCCCGGTGCGGGTCGGCAACGCCGCCTCCGACCAGCTCCAGCTCGACATCTACGGGGCGCTGATCGACTCGATCTACCTGTACGACAAGTGGGCGCAGCCCATCTCCAGCGACCAGTGGGACAACGTGTGCGCGCTGGTGGACTGGGTCTGCGAGAACTGGGACCAGCCCGACGAGGGAATCTGGGAGACCCGCGGCGGCCGCAAGAACTTCCTGTACTCGCGGCTGATGTGCTGGGTGGCGATCGAGCGGGGCATCCGGATGGCCAACCGCCGCGGCCTGCCCGCCGAACTGCCGCGCTGGCAGGAGTGCCGGGACAGGATCTACCGGCGGATCATGAGCCGGGGCTGGTCCGAGACGCGCCAGGCCTTCGTCCAGTGCGAGGACAGCGACGTACTGGACGCGGCGGTGCTGATGATGCCGATGGCGAAGTTCATCGCGCCGACCGACCCGAAGTGGCTGTCCACCCTCGACGCCCTCACCGAGGACCTGGTGTCCGACTCGCTGGTCTACCGCTACGACCCTGAGGCCAGCCCCGACGGACTGCGCGGCGACGAGGGCACGTTCTCCATCTGCTCGTTCTGGTACGTCGAGGCGATGGTCCGGGCCGGCCGGGTCGACGAGGCGCGCCTCGCCTTCGAGAAGATGCTGACGTACGCCAACCATCTGGGCCTGTACGCCGAGGAGATCAGCCACACCGGCGAGCAACAGGGCAACTTCCCACAGGCGTTCACGCATCTGTCCCTGATCAGTGCCGCGTTCAACCTGGACCGCGCTCTCGGATGAGGCGGGTTCGCGCCGGTTATCGAGCAGACATCGAACTTAGGTGAGGCTAACCTAAATAGGGTTCCCCAACTCGCCCGGAGGGCAACCCGAGATGACGCCTGGCTCGATCTTCCCGTACGTGATGCCGACCCCCGCGATGCTGCCCGACGACACCACGGGATGGACCCTCGATCCGGAACGTGCGGCGCTCGTGGTCCTCAACCTGCAAAGACGCTTCGTACGCGTCCTGGCGGAGGAAGGTGCCCCGGTCGCCGAACTCCTCGCCAATGCGGGCCGGTTGGTGGACGCGGCGCATGCCGCGGGCGTGCCCATCATCCATTCGGTTCCGGCCGGGGAGCGCGGACCCGCCACCTATGTACGGCGGTCCGGGGCGCCGGACGACCAGGACGGCGAGGCGTTCGCCGAGCAGGTCGAGCCGCGCACCGGGGACGCGGTGCTCACGGCCCGCAAGCACAGCGCGTTCGCCCGGACCCGGCTGGAGGGCCGGTTGCGCGACCTGCGGCGGGACCAGGTCGTGATCGCGGGGCTGTTCGCCCGGGTCGGGGTGCTGATGACCGCCGCGGACGCCTGGGTTCAGGACCTGGAGCCGTTCGTCGTGGCGGACGCCGTCGCCGACGCGTCGGCCGGGAGCCACGGCTTCGCGCTGGAGTGGGTGGCGGACACGTGCGGGGCGGTGACGTCCACGGACCGGGTGGTGACGCTCTTCGGCCTCGTCGCGCCCGCGGCGGAAGCGGTCTGACCCCGGCCGCCGGGGGCTGCCCGGCGGCCGGGGCACGAGTCCTCAGTGGCCGTGCCCCTCGGTCCCTTCGTCGTGCGCGGGGGCCTCGGTGGCGGTCGTCGCCCCACCGGCCCGCACCGTGAACTCCGCGGTGTGGACCTTGCCCTCGTGCTTGAAGTCGAGGAACAGACGGTAGGTGCCGCTGCTCGGGGCCGTGGCCGTGAACGAGATCTGCGGGCCGGGCTTCGTGCTGCCGTCGCCGGGTTCGCCGTTGGGGTGGACGTGGAGGTAGGCGAGGTCGCCGGAACGCAGGGCCACCAGGTGGCCGTAGGCGCCCAGGTAGGGCTGGAGGTTCTTCACCGGGCGGCCGTCGCGGGAGACGTTCAGCTTGAGTTCGCTCGCCTTGCCCGGGCGCAGGCCGCCGTCGAGGCGGACCTCGTAGCCGTGGATCTTCGCGGTGCCGTTCGGTGCGGGCATCCCCAGCGGCTCGAAGGAGCCGGCGGCGGCCAGGTCCGCGCCGAGGGTGAGGTTCTCCGCGCCCTTCTTCGCCGGGGTGAAGTCGGCGAAGACGCGGTAGCCGCCCGCCCGGGGCAGTTCGACGGGGATGCTCCAGGTGCCGTCGGCGGCACGGGTGGGGTGCAGGTGGCGGTAGGTGACCAGGTCGCGTGAGGCGACGATGAGGTGCAGTTCCTTCTCGTGTTCGCGCTGATAGGCGGTGACCGCACGGCCGGCACTGTCACGGATGGCGAAGCTCAGCTCGGTGCGCTTCCCGGCGGTGACGGTCGGGGTCCGCAGGTCGAGGGTGTAGCCGCCCTCGGAGATCTGGAGTCCGCCCGCCGGCGCCGTCTCGTGCCCGCCGTGACCGCCCGCGCCTTCCGCGTCCGGCTTCGCCTCGCCGTGGCTCTCGTGACGGGCGGGCGCGGGGTCCTCCACGACCGGGTCGACACCCTTGCCCACGCCGTAGGCGGTGCCGAAGGTCGCGGCCAGTGCGGCGGCGAACGCGGTGATCCTCAGTCCGGCATGCATGGCGGTCTCCTACGGGTCTGATCCTTCGATACGGTCCTTCGATGCACCTCACGATACCCCTGGGGGGTACCAAGTCAACCCCGATCCAAGCTTGCGTCGCCTACCCCCTAGGGGTATACATGGACTTCGGCAAGGATACCCCCACCCCGTATCAAGGTCGACCTCGACCGCGTATCCCAGGAGGAACCCATGTCCACCACCACCTACGCCGTCTCCGGTATGAGCTGCGCCCACTGCAAGGCCACGCTCACCAAGGTCATCGGCGAGCTGGACGGCGTCACCGGGGTCGATGTCGATCTCGCGACCGGACAGGTCACCGTCTCCAGCACCACCGAGCCCGACGACGCCCTGATGGGCGAGGTGGTCGACGACGCCGGTTACGAGCTGACCGGCCGCGCGGCCTGACCCGCACCCCGCCCGCGGAGCCCGGCCGCCCCGGGCTCCGCCCCACCCCGCACGAGGAGCAGCGATGACCACCACCGCGTCCGACCCCACGACCGAGGTAGAACTCGCCATCGGCGGCATGACCTGCGCCTCGTGCGCGGCTCGCATCGAGAAGAAGCTCAACCGCATGGACGGGGTCACCGCCACGGTCAACTACGCCACCGAGAAGGCGAAGGTCAGCTACGGCGGTGACGTCTCCGTGCCGGATCTGATCGCCACCGTCGAGGCGACCGGGTACACCGCGCGGGAGCCGGCGCCACCCGTCCAGGACGCGCCCGAGGACACCGGCGGGGACGACGAACTGCGGCCGCTGCGGCAGAGGTTGATCACGGCCGTGACGCTGGCCGTGCCCGTCGTCGCGATGGCCATGGTCCCGGCGCTCCAGTTCGAGTACTGGCAGTGGCTGTCGCTGACGCTGGCGGGGCCCGTCGTGGTGTACGCCGGATGGCCCTTCCACAAGGCCGCGTTCACCAATCTGCGGCACGGCGCGGCCACCATGGACACGCTGATCTCGGTCGGCACCGTCGCCGCGTTCCTGTGGTCCCTGTGGGCGCTGTTCCTCGGCACGGCGGGCGAGCCGGGCATGACGCACCCCTTCGAGCTGACCATCGCCCGAGGTGACGGCTCCGGGAACATCTATCTGGAGGCGGCCGCCGGAGTCGTCGCGTTCATCCTCGCCGGGCGCTACTTCGAGGCCCGCTCCAAACGCAAGGCGGGAGCGGCGCTGAAGGCACTGCTGGAGCTGGGCGCCAAGGACGTGACCGTGCTCGGCGGCGACGGCCGCGAACGGACCGTACCCGTCTCGGAGTTGAAGGTCGGCGACCGCTTCCTCGTACGTCCCGGCGAGAAGATCGCCACCGACGGCACGGTCGTGGAGGGCTCGTCGGCGGTGGACGCCTCCATGCTCACCGGCGAGTCCGTGCCGGTGGAGGTCGCGCAGGGCGCCCCGGTCACCGGGGCGACGATCAACGCGGGCGGACGGCTCGTCGTCGAGGCGACCCGGGTCGGCGCCGACACCCAGCTCGCCCGCATGGCGAAGCTGGTGGAGGACGCGCAGAACGGCAAGGCCGCGGCACAGCGGCTCGCCGACCGGATCTCCGCCGTGTTCGTGCCGATCGTGATCGCACTCGCGCTGGCCACCCTGGGCTTCTGGCTCGGCAACGGCGCCGGTCCGGCGGCGGCGTTCACCGCCGGGGTCGCCGTCCTCATCATCGCCTGCCCGTGCGCCCTGGGCCTGGCCACGCCGACCGCGCTGATGGTGGGAACCGGCCGGGGCGCGCAGCTCGGGATCCTGATCAAGGGCCCGGAGGTGCTGGAGTCCACACGCAAGGTCGACACCATCGTCCTCGACAAGACGGGCACCGTGACCACCGGGCGCATGACCCTGCTCGCCGTGCACCTCGCCGACCGCACGGACGAGGCCGAAGTCCTGCGCCTCGCGGGCGCGTTGGAGCACGCATCCGAGCACCCGATCGCCCGTGCCGTGGCCGACGGGGCACTGGAGAAGCTGGGTTCGCTGCCCACACCCGAGGACTTCGCCAACGTGCCCGGACTCGGAGTGCAGGGCATCGTCGACGGACACGCGGTGCTGGTGGGCCGGGAACGGCTGCTCGCAGAGTGGGCGATGGAACTGCCCGAAGCCCTGCGGCAGGCCAAGTCCGACGCCGAGGCGGCCGGTCGTACCGCCATCGCGGTGGCCTGGGACGGCGAGGCGCGGGCCGTGCTGGAGGTCGCCGACGCGGTGAAGGAGACCAGCCCGGAGGCGATCCGGCGGCTGCGCGCCCTCGGTCTCACCCCGATCCTGCTGACCGGCGACAACGACGCCGTCGCCCGGTCCGTCGCCCGCGAGGTCGGCATCGCGCCCGAGGACGTCATCGCCGAGGTGCTGCCGCAGGACAAGGCCGATGTCGTCAAGCGCCTTCAGGGCGAGGGCCGTTCGGTCGCGATGGTCGGCGACGGTGTCAACGACGCGGCCGCCCTGGCCCAGGCGGACCTGGGGCTGGCGATGGGCACGGGGACGGACGCGGCGATCGAGGCCGGCGACCTCACCCTGGTCCGCGGCGACCTGCGCGTGGCCGCCGACGCGATCCGGCTCTCCCGCAGGACGCTCGGCACCATCCGGTCGAACCTGTTCTGGGCCTTCGCCTACAACGTCGCCGCGCTGCCGCTCGCCGCGGCCGGTCTGCTCAACCCGATGATCGCCGGGGCGGCCATGGCCTTCTCCTCGGTGTTCGTGGTCGGCAACTCCCTGCGGCTGCGCTCGTTCCGGGCCACGGACTGACGACTCCGGACCAAGTGAAGAGGGCGCCGCACAAGCGGCGCCCTCTTCACTTCGTTCGTCAGCCGAAGGCCTTCACGGCCTGGTAGTACGTCCAGGCCGTGCTGTTGCACGCGGTCTTCGACGCACCGCTGTAGTTCGCGCACACACGCTTGAGATCCTCGTAGAAGGCGCTGTCCAGACGGGACTTGTTGGCGTCGAAGGCGCCGATGGCCTTGTAGTTGCGGTAGCCGAAGTCGTGGCGGGCGCAGGACGTGGAGAAGGGGAAGCCGAAGGGGTTGTCGGGCGAGGAGGAGCAGTAGTCGGTGGACCAGTCGAACCCGTACGCGGACCAGGCGGACTGGTTGTTGCGGGCGGCGACCCAGGTGTTGTAGCTGGACGCGCTGGTCTGGGTCCAACTGGACAGGACCTGGGGCTTGTCGGCGGGGGCAGCGTCGGCTGCCGCCGCGGTGGCGACGACGGTCACGAGGGAGAGGGCTGAGGCGGCAAGACCGGTGGCGAGTCTGCGGTGCATTCCACACCTCCATGAGGCTGCGACCCGCCCGTCGGGCCGCAGGTTCATGACAAGATGATTGACACCTGAACGGCTCTTTCACACCGCATGCGCCTCAATTGCCCATTAACTCTTGGACATGCGAGGAGATCAGGGGATGAATTCGACGTCCCTCCGTAGGTCCACGGCGGTCAGCGCCAGGGCCAGCGGACCCGGGGCGAGGAACGCGAGCGGCACCAGCATCCAGGCGCACAGGACCGCTGTGGCCAACGCGAGCAGCACCAGGCCGCTGCCGCCCAAGTCCCGTACGCAGTCCCGGGCGGCCCGGCGCAGGGCGGCCCGCCAGTCGGTCAGCGACTCGGGGCGGGCGCAGGCACGCAGGCCCGCCACCATGGCGCACGCCCCGATGCAGGCGGCGATCACCGCGAAGGCAGACCCGCCCGGCAGACCCGCCCGGGCCAGCGCCAGATCCGCGGCCAGCAGCAGGACCCCCGCCGCCGCGAGGGCGCCCATCGCGAAGTCGCCGGTGCGCAGCCGTCGTCGTAGCAGCGCGAAGTACCGCCCGGCCGTGGCGGGCCGCCCCTCCCCGGCGCCGCGCAGCACCGCGCAGGCGGTCGACAGCGCGGCGGGGGCCGTCAGCAGGGGCAGACAGGCCACCGCGGTGGCGAGGCCGACACTCAGTACGTCGGCGAACAGGGCCATGCGCGGGCCGAACACCTCGCCCGCCTCACGTGCCGGCATCCCGCTCACCCCTTCAGTCCGGAGCCGGCCATGCCCTCCACCAGGAACCTCTGGAAAGCGAGGAAGAACAGCACGATCGGCAGGAGCGCGATCACGGACAGCGCGAACATCGGGCCGAACGCCGAGGTGCTGGAGGCGTCGACGAACGAGCGCAGGGCGAGCGTGAGCGTGAACTTGTCCGGGTCGAAGAGGTAGATGAGCTGGGTGAAGAAGTCGTTCCACGTCCAGATGAAGGTGAAGATCGCCGTGGTGATCAACGCGGGCCGGGTGAGCGGCAGCACCACCTGGAAGAAACTGCGGAACGGGCCGCAGCCGTCGATGCGGGCGGCCTCCTCCAGCTCGCGCGGCAGACCGCGCATGAACTGCACGATCAGGAACACGAAGAACGCCTCCGTCGCCAGGAACTTCGGCAGGATCAGCGGCCAGTAGGTGTTCACCAGACCGAGCTGGTTGAAGATGATGTACTGCGGGATCAGCACCGCGTGGTGCGGCAGCATGATCGTGGCGATCATGAACGCGAACAGCGGCCCCCGGAACCGGAACCTCAGACGCGCGAAGGCGTAGGCGGCGAGCGAACAGCTGACGACGTTGCCGAGGACGGCGCCGCCCGCGATCAGCAGCGAGTTCCCCAGCAGCCGCCAGATGGAGACTTCGTTGACGCCGTCCAGCGCGGTCGAGTAGTTGGACCACTCCAGCCGGCCGGGCAGCAGGTCGAGGCTCGCGATGACCTCGTCGGCCGGCTTGAGCGAGGTGGCCAGCAGCCAGGCCAGCGGATAGAGCATCACCAGCAGGGCGGCGAGGCAGCCGAGGTGCAGGGCGATCCGGCCCCGGCGGACGGGCTTGCGGGTGAGTGCGGTCACGGTCATCGGTCCCCCTCGGAGGTGTAGAAGACCCAGGAGCGCGAGGTGCGGAACAGCACCGCCGTGACGGCGCCGATCACGATCAGCAGCACCCAGGCCATGGCGGAGGCGTAGCCCATGTGGGAGGCGACGAAGCCGCGGTCGTAGAGGTAGAGCGTGTAGACGAGCGTCGAGTCGGCGGGACCGCCCTTGCCCGCGCCGATCGCGAAGGCCGGCGTGAAGACCTGGAACGCCTGGATGGTCTGGAGCACCAGGTTGAAGAACAGGACCGGGGACAGCATGGGGACGGTGACGGACAGGAACTGCCGCCACTTGCCCGCCCCGTCGACGGCCGCCGCCTCGTACAGCTCGGCCGGGATCTGCTGGAGTCCGGCGAGGAAGATGACCATGGGCGCCCCGAACTGCCACACGGTCAGCAGCGCCACGGCGATGAGTGCCCAGCCGGGCCGGTTCACCCAGCCGCCGGTGCCGAACAGATTGTCCACGGTGCCGCCGTCGTTGAAGATCGCGCGCCAGACCAGCGCGATCGACATCGACGCGCCGAGCAGCGAGGGGGCGTAGAACGCGGACCGGTAGAAGGCCTTTCCGCGCTTCATGGACTTCAGGGCGAGCGCGACGACCAGGGCGAGCGCGAGTTGCAGGGGCACGGCGATGACGACGTACGTCAGGGTGGTCGTCACCGACCGCCAGTAACGCGGGTCCTCGGTGAACATCTGGACGTAGTTGCGCAGGCCCACCCAGCGCGGCGGGTTGAACAGGTCGTAGTCGGTGAAGGACAGGTACAGCGACACGGCCATCGGCAGCAGGGTCAGGACGATCGCGCCGAGCACCCACGGGGACAGGAACACCCAGGCGGGGCCCTGCCGTTCGCGTCGGCGCTTCGGGGGCACCGCGGTCTTCGCCCCTGCGGGGATGAGGGTGGTGGTCATGACCGCAGCTCCGCCTTCGCCTCGGTGACGTAGTTCTCGGCCGCCTCGCGGGGCGACATGCGCTCGTACGACACCTGGTCGTAGTCGCGTTGGAAGGTGGTCTGCAGGGCGTTGTCGCCGGACGGCGGGGCCTGCGGCGGGGTTCCGAGGGTGCCCTCCAGGGAGGCCTGGTAGGCGGCGATCGTCCCGTCGAAGTCGGTGAGCCGCGGCTCTATCTCCTTGCGGACGGAGTCGTTGACGGGGATGCCGCGGGTGGCGCCGAGGATCTTCGCCGCCTGCTCGTCGTTGACGAGGAAGTCGACGAGCCGTGCCGCCTCCTCCGGGTGGCCGGTGTCGGCGCCGACGCCGAGGAACATCGACGGCTTGAAGTACTGGCCGGGTGTGCCGTCCTCGCCGGAGGGCATCGGCGCGAGCGCGATCCCGCCCGGTATGAGGGCGAGGTAACCGCTGGCCGGCGCGTCCCAGTTGGCGTCGGTCAGGGACTCACCGCGGCCCAGCGGGGTGTTCTCGACGGAGCCGTCGAGCTGGGTGGTCTGCTCGGCCGGCGAGACGACGCCCTCGCGCCGCAGCTCGTCGGTGAAGGTCCACCAGCGGGTCAGGTCGTCGGCGGTGAAGCCGAGCCCGCCGTCCTCGGTGTAGAGGGACTTGCCCCGGCCGCGCAGCCAGACCTCGAAGCAGTCCTCGCTCTGGCCGGGGTCGGTGGCGCCGGGTCTGCCGGTCCGCTCCGCCAGGGTCCGCATGGTGTCGGCCCATTCGCTCCAGGTCCAGCTCCGGTCCGGGAGCGGTACGCCGGTCGCCTTCCATCCCTCGACGTCGTAGGCGATCGTCTCGGTGCCGCGGCCCTGCGGGACGGCGTACTGCGTGCCGTCCAGCCGGCCGGTGGCGAGCAGGCCCGCGTCGATCTCGCCGGTGCGGAGTACGGCCTTCTGCTCGCCGAGGTCGAGCAGGACCCCACCGGAGGCGTACTGGTCGATCTGGCGGTAGTCGAGCTGCATCACGTCGGGGGCGTCGCCGCCCGCGGCCTGGGTGGCGAGCTTCTGCTTGTAGGCGTCGTAGGCCGAGAACGACGTCTGCACCTGGATGTCGGGGTGCTGTTTCTCGAACAGGGCGAGGGCCTGCTCGGTGCGCTCCGCGCGGTCGGGGTTGCCCCACCACGTGTAGCGCAGCACGACCTTGCCGCCGCCGACCGACTCCCCGGATCCTGTGCAGCCCACCAGCATCGCGCAGAGCGCCAGTGCCGCGGCCGAAGCGCAGAACCCCTTTGTCCTGTGTCCGGGCATGCCGAGGTCACCTCTCTTCTCCTCGGGCTCTTCTTGACGGCCCCCCTGTGCCCCCTGTGCCCCCCCTTGAGCAAGCGGTGCTATTCGCCGCCGTACGGCAGCGTCGTCCCCGGCAGGTTGTACTCGTCCCGGCGGCCGCACATCCCGAACCCGCCGAGCCTGGTGGGCCCGGCCTCGTGCGCGGTCGCGTCGCCGAGATACGCCGGCTCGCCGGCCGCCAGCGCGTCGAGCTGGGCGCCCGTGCGCTCGGCCGCCGCCCGCGCGCCGGCCCGCCACAGCTCCCGCCAGTCGGGCACCTTGGCACGCACGAGGCGGGCCGCGGAGCGTTGGAACTCGAGGTACGGGCCGTTGTCCCCGGCGATGAGCGCCTCGCGCAGGACCAGGTAGCCCTCGACGGCGAGGTCCCTGCGGCGCCGGGCGGCGTCGGCGGTCTCCGGGCCCGTGCCGGGCGGGAGTACGGCGGCGGCCGCGTACTTCCCGGGATCGGCGAGGACGTCGGGCGGGAAGGTGAAGACGGCGTCCCCGGCCTCGGGCAGCCCGCTGTTCTGCATCAGCACGGTGATCCGCAGGTCGCCGCCCTGCACCATGCGGTGCACGGTGCCGGGTGTGAACCAGGCGACGGAGCCCGGCTCCAGGGGGATGTCCCGGTAGCCGTCGGGGCTGAGCGTCTGGACGGCGCCCCGGCCGCCGGTGACGACGTACGCCTCGGCGCACACCAGATGCAGATGCGGGCTGCCGCCGCACACGCCGTCCGCGGCCTCCCAGTCGTAGGCGCTGAGGTGGGACAGGCCGACGGCGCCGGGCAGCGGACGCGGCAGGTACGGCTTTCCCACGACACTCCCTCCGGGCTTCACCACGGCTTTTCCTCCGGGCTTCACCACGGCATTCCCTCCAGGTGGGCGGCCACCCGTTCCCGGTCCCACGCCCCGTCGGCGAAGACGACGCGGTACCGGTAGGCGAAGGACTCCCCCGGCGGCAGCTCGAACTCCTCGAAGAACGCCCAGGAGAACGCCACCGTGGGGATGGGCTCCGCGCGCACGAACCAGTGCGACTCGTGCAGGGCCTCCAGGTTCTCCGGCGCGTGCGCGAACACGAGCGTGGAGTGTCCGTCGACGTCGTCGTGCTCGGTGGTGAAAGCCAGCCAAGGGCCCTGGCTGCCCATCAGTTTGTCGGCGTCCGCGTCGGATCCCGGGGCGAAGGCGGTCCCGCCCGTGAAGTCGCGGGGGCCGCGCCACTGGAGTCCGGTGTAGCCGGCCATCTCCCGTCCCTCGGTGGTCGGGGAACCGAACCGCAGTGGCGCCTCACGGGTGTTGGTGAGCCGGATCGACCAGTCCAGGGCCCACGCGCCGGCCTCCTCGTCGACCGAGTGGACGATCAGCCCGCGCATCTCGCGCGCCCACTCCTCGCCGCCGTTCTCGATCCAGGTGAGCTCCTCGGCGACGGTGAGCCGGTCGTCGTCCACGGCGAGCACCGGGAAGCCGTCGTGCCGCATGGAGCCGACCCGTTCCGGCAGGGCGACGTAACCCTGCCCGTGCACATAGCAGTTGCCGCCCCAGAAGTTCTGGCCGGACAGATGGCTCGCCGTCATCTGGAGACCCTTGTGCCAGCGGTGGTCGCTGGGCCGGTACCCGGTCACGGTGTGCCCGGCGAGGGTGCGCACGGGGTGCGCGTAGGGCTTGCGGGACTCGAAGGCCGCCGGGTCGGGGCGGTAGACGTAACGGAGGATCTCGGTGCCGTTCGCCGCCGTCACCGCGATGTGGTCGCCGTGCGCGTGGGTGACGCGGATGCTCATGCGCGCTCCTTGGGGGCCCAGTGGGGGTGGTCTCCGTGCATGGCCGGGTAGAACGGGTCGCCGGGCGCGATCTCGCCCGCGTGCACCGGCAGACCCGTGAACGCGGCCTTGTACAGGGCCGCGGCGAAGTCGAGGGTGGCCCGGGCGTCCGGACCGCTGCCGGGCGGCCGGACACCGTTGCCGCGGGCGTCCAGGAGGGCGCCCAGTTGTGCCGTGTGCGAGCTGGGCACGTCCGCCGCGGGGGTGCGCCAGGCGGCGGCCCGTTCGGAGGGCACGTGCGGGGCCGGGGTGTAGACCCAGTCGTCGTTGCGGTGGCCGTAGAGGTGGGTGAGCTCGACCGTGGCGTCCGCGCAGTCGACGCGGATGCGGCTGACCTCGTGCGGGGACAGGACGCTGTTGACGACGGTGGCGAGGGCGCCGCTCTCGAACCGTACGAGGGCGGTGGACACGTCCTCGCTCTCGGTGTCGTGGACCAGCCGCGTCGCCATGGCGCGTATCTCCACCCAGGGGCCGAGCAGATGCAGCAGCAGGTCGAACTGGTGGATGCCGTGCCCCATCGTCGGCCCACCGCCCTCGGTGGCCCACCGTCCGCGCCACGGCACCGCGTAGTAGGCGGCGTCCCGGTGCCAGGTCGTCTGGCAGTGCGCGACCAGCGGGGCGCCCAGCTCACCACTCGCGATCAGCTCGCGGGCGTGCACGGCGCCGGAGCCGTAGCGGTGCTGGAAGACCACCGACGCGTAGGCGCCCGACGCCTCCTCGGCCGCCGCGATGTCGTCGTACTCGGCGAGCGACAGGCACAGCGGCTTCTCGCACAGCACCCAGGCGCCCGCCCCGAGCGCGGCGATCGTCTGCTCCCGGTGCAGGGACGGCGGGGTGCCGATGAGGACGAGGTCGGGGCGTACGGCCTCCAGCATCTCGTCGGTCGAGCTGTACCCGGTGACGCCGTCGCCCGCGAGTTCGCGGAAGGCCGCCAGCCTCGCCGGGTCCACGTCGACGGCGGCGACCAGCTCCGCCCGGTCGGCGTGGGATCTCAGCGCGGGGAGGTGGCTGCCGCTGACGATGGCGCCGGTGCCGATCACGGCGACGCGGCGGCGGGCGGGACTTGGGGACATGCGGTATCTCCTCGGACGGCCGGCGGACAGCCCGCTTCAGAAAGCGCTTGCACTTCGAGGGCGACCCTAGGCAGGGACGGAATGTAAGGACAACCCCTCTGCGGCGACGGGAGTGAAGCCGAACCCGTTCGGCGCGGCCCACGTTCCGCACGCTCCCCTGCCCGGCGCTCACTCAAACGGGCGAAGATCGCCGAGAGCCGCGACCCACGCGACGGGTCAACTCGGCTTCCGCGACGCGGCGTTGACAGTGTGCGGCATCCGCGTCACCGTGATGACTCGTCGTGCCCGGGAGGTCACCCATGGCAGCAGCTGGTACCGACACCGATTTAGTCGCCCGTGTACGGGCACTGGGGCCGCTCGTACGGGAGCACGCCCCGCGCACCGAGCAGGAGCGGCGGGTGGTGCCCGAGGTCGCCGCGGCATTGACGGACGCCGGGGTCCACCGGATGAACGTCCCCCGGCGGTACGGCGGTTACCAGAGCCGGCCGTGCACCCAGATCGACGCGATCGCCGCGATCGCCGAGTCGTGCGGCTCGACCGCGTTCAAGACCATGATCCAGGCCGGCTGCTCCTACATCGCGGCGCTCTTCCCCGACGAGGCGCAGGACGAGATCTTCACCGGCCCCGACGTGAAGGTCGGCGGCACTCTCATCCCCGACGCGACGGCGGTCCGGACGGACGGCGGCTACCTCGTCAACGGCACCTCGGGGTTCGCCACCGGCTGCCACGACGCCGACTGGCATCTGCTGACGGTCCGGGTGCCGCCGGAGTCCGGCGAGGGGCCGCCCGAGACGCTGTGGACCGCGGTGCCGATGGCGGAGCTGGAGATCCTCGACGACTGGTACGTGTCGGGGCTCGCGGGCAGCGGCAGCAACAGCGTCGTCGCGCGCGACGTGGTCGTCCCGGCGCACCGGGTGCTGCCGGTCGGGCCGTTGCTGGCGGGCGAGTTCCCGTCGAAGGCCAACGCCGACGATCCGTTCTACCGGATGCCCGTCCTGCTGATGTTCTGCGCCTGGACCGCGCCCAACGCGCTCGGTCTGGCCCGCTCCGCCCTGGCGGAGTTCACCGAACGCAGCCACCGACGGGGCATCACCTACACCTTCCACCAACGGCAGAACGAGGCTACGGTCACCCACCTCCAGGTGGCCGAGGCGGCCATGAAGATCTCCTGCGCCGAGCTGCTGACCGCCGACTTCGTCGCCGTCATCGAGTCGCGAGCCGAGTCCGGTGAGCCGTACACACCCGAGGAGCGGACGAGGATCCGGGCGCAGAGCGGCTATGTCGTACGACTGTGCAAGGAGGCCGTCGAACTGCTCGCCTCGGCCTCGGGGGCGTCGTCCCTGCACCGGGACGTGCCCATCCAGCGGACCGTGCGCGACGCGCACGCCCTGAGCCTGCACTCGTTCGTCAATCCCGCCACCAACCTGGAGATGCACGGCCGGGTCCTGTCGGGACTCGACCCGGGCACGCCCTTCGTGTAGTCCCCCGCCGGGTTCACCCCTTGGCGAGGAAGCGCCGCAGCCGGGTCAGCGGCCAGGCGTTGATCACGTCCTCCTTGGTGAGCCAGCCGCGCTGCGCCGTGCCCACGCCGTAGCGCAGGTTGGCCAGGTGCACGACGGCGTGCGCGTCGCTGTCGACGGCGAACTTCACGCCGTGCCGCCTGGCCCGCAGGATGTCCTCGTCGCGCAGGTCGAGCCGGTCCGGATGGGAGTTGATCTCCAGGGCGGTGCCGGTGCGGGCGCAGGCGGCGAACACCGCGTCGAGGTCGACGTCGATGGCGGGGCGCTTGCCGATGAGGCGGGTGGTGGGGTGGCCGATGATGTGGACGTGCGGGTTCTCGCAGGCCCTGACGATGCGCCGGGTCAGCGCCTCACGGTCCTGGTTGAAGTGCGAGTGCACCGACGCCACGCACAGGTCGAAGCCGGCGAGGAACTCCGCGGGCCAGTCCACCTCGCCGTCGGGGCCGATGTTCAGCTCGGCGCCGTGCAGCACCCGCATGCCGCCGCGCTTGCCGCGCCTGCCGTACTCCTCGTCGAGTTCGCGGACGCGTTCGCGCTGGGCGAGGATCCGTTCGTCGGTCATGCGCTGCATGGCCATGTCGGGGCCGTGGTCGGTGACGGCGTAGTAGGCGTAGCCGCGCTCGGCGGCCGCGGCGACCATCTCCTCCAGCGGGGCCAGCCCGTCGGTGAGGTCGGTGTGGGTGTGCAGATCGCCGCGGATGTCCTTCTCCTGGATCAGCTCGGGCAGCTCTCCGCGCAGCCCGGCCTCGACCTCGCCCCGGTCCTCGCGCAGGGTGGGCGGGATCCACGGCAGGCCGAGGCGGGCGTAGACGTCCTCCTCGGTCCTGGAGGCGATCCTCTCCCCGGTCTCGGTGTCGAACAGCCCGTACTCGGACAGCTTGAGCTTCTGGTGGACGGCCATCTCCCGGGTGCGGATGTTGTGCGCCTTGGACCCGGTGAAGTACTGCATGGCCGCGCCCCAGGAGTCCGGCGGCACGACACGCAGGTCGACCTGGAGTCCTCTGGTGGTGCGGACCGAGGTCTTCTTCTGTCCGTGCGCGATGACCTCGGAGACGTACGGCAGTTCGGTGAAGGCCCGCATGACGGGCGCCGCCTGCTTCGCCGCGACCAGGATGTCGATGTCGCCGATGGTCTCGCGGGCGCGGCGCAGCGATCCGGCGTAGGCGCACCGCTCGACGCCGTCGACCTGCGACATCCCGGCGACGATGTCCTCGGCGAGGCTCATCGCGACATCGATCAGGACCCGGTCGCCGGAGGACCGGAGCAGGTCGATGCCGTGCAGGATGTTCTCCTCGGTCTTCGGCCCGAAGCCCTTCAGGTCGCGCAGCCGCTCCTCGTGGATGGCGTCGGCGAGTTCCTCGGTGGTGGAGATGCCGAGTTCCTCGTACAGGACCAGGGCCTTCTTCGGGCCGAGCGTGGGGATGGCGGTGAGCTGCCGGACGCCGGCGGGGATCTTCGCGCGCAGTTCCTCGACGGCGGACACGCTGCCGGTGGCGAAGTACTCGACGACCTTCTCGGCGATCGACTTGCCGACGTTCGGGATCTCCTTGAGGCCTTTGGCGTCGAGCTTGGAGACATCGGCGTGGTGGCCGCCGATCGCTCGGGCCGCCTTCTCGTAGGTACGCGTCCTGAACGCGTCTCCGCCGGTGATCGAGATCAGGTCCGCGTACTCCTGGAGCAGTGCGGCGACCTCGTCGTTGGACCGTGCCACGCCTCCAGGGTAGGCACGGGAGGGCCGGCCGGACGAGCCCGGCCGGGCCGACCGTGTCGCCGCGCTACTGGCCCAGGGGCGTGGGCGGAGTGGTCGTCGGGTCGGGTTCGGGCAGCTGGGCCGTCATCGGCGGGTGCGCCGGGGTCGCCTTCTCCTTCGTCAGCGCACCGATGACCCTGCGGGCCACGAGGGGGTCGGCCGGCAGGGTGTGGGCGGCGAACCAGCGGGCGGCAGCGGGGGACGGGGACGGTTCGACGAACTCGGCTCCGGCGTAGTCGTCGAGCGGCGGGTCGTAGATGTAGCCCGCGACGACGCCGTGGTCGACCAGGCGTTCCACGAGGGCGTCGCGGTCGTGGACCAGGAGCGGCACCCGGAACAGGGAGGGCGGGCCCTCCTGCGAGGTCCGCTCGCGCAGCGCCGGGGTGGCCCAGGTCGTGCCGGACAGCAGCGAGACGCCGGCCCTGCGGCGGGCCAGGTCGCCGTCGAGCAGTGCCATCCGCAGCTCCAGCTGTCCGCGCACCAGGGCGCCGTGGCGGGAGCGGAAGCCGTGCAGGTCGACGCGTACCCAGGGTTCGTAGGCGGCCAGGCTGGGCGCGTGGCGGGCGCTGCCGGCGAGGCGGGGCGCGTGCAGGGCCATGCGGAAGTCGTCGCGTTCGAGCAGGCCGAGGCGCTGCATGGTGCGCCAGGCCGGGCGCACCAGCCGGAGGGTCCGCACGGTGGAGCGGGCCAGCGGGCGCAGGGTGGTGGCCAGGTCGTCGCGCAGCCGGCGCGGGGTGAGCAGGTCGTCGCGCAGCAGCTCCAGCTCGCGGCGGGCGCGGGTGCCGTCGACGGCGAGGAAGCCGCCGGCCATCGCGGCGACGTGCTTGGACAGACTGAACGCCGCGGCCGTCCCGAAGCTGCCGATCGGCCGGCCGTCCACGTGCGTGCCGATCGCGTGTGCCACGTCCTCGATCAGGGGGATCCCCAACTGGTCGCAGCGGCGGCGCAGTTCGACGACCCGGTCGGGCAGGCCGTACAGGTTGGTGGTCAGGACCGCGTCGATGTCGCGCCAGGTGGAATCCGGTACGGCGGCCGGGTCGATGTTGCCGTCCCACTGGGACACGGGGGCTTGGACCGGGCGCAGTCCGGCGGCGAGGACGACGAAGAGGATCACGTCGTCGTTCACCGGGGACATCAGCACCCGTCCGCCCGGCCGGCACCAGCGCCGCAGCGCCAGGTACAGGGCCAGTCGGGCCGAGGGCGTGTAGACGCATTCGCGTCCGATGCGCCGTGTCATCATCGCGGCGAGCCGCGATCCGTACGGCATGGTCACCTCTTCCGTGGAAGGGTCCGACGAAGGGTCGCCCGGAGCGGGCGGTGCGCACTCTCGAACGCCGTTCGAGGCGGGCGTGCGAGGGACCCGAGGCCGTGCGGGGCCAGGGTCACGGCGCCGGCGTGTGCGCGTGACGAAGGCGGGTCGCCGTCCGGTTCAGCGGGCTCCCGCGCCCGGCGGTCGGGCCGGGGGGCCGGAGGTGCGCAGCGTGCCGACGGTCTTCAGCAGCCGGTCGGCGGGCTCGCGCAGCCGGGGATGGGCCAGGACCGTGTTGCGCAGTCCGCGCACCGGTCTGCGCCACATCCGGTGGGCCGTCGCCACCGGGTGCGGGCGCGCCGCGAACCCCTCCGCCACCCGCAGCTCACGGGTCTTCAGCCAGTCCTTGTACTCCTTCTCCCCGCGCCCGAAGTCCATGAGCGTCACGCCGTCCCGGCCCGCGGCCTGAGCCAGCCGCAGATGCATCATCAGTCCGGGTGAGTAGTAGCCGAACTCGGGGTCGTACGCCGTGAACCAGGCCGCGAACACCGAGCGCGATCTCGGCCCGAAGTGCGCGGCGACCGGCCGGTCACCGGCGTACACGACGGACAGGATGCCGGTGAAGTGTTCCTCGCGGACCTGGAAGAGGTGGTCGACCAGGTCGACGATCCAGGGTCTGGAGAAGCGGTCCATCCGTCCGGTTCTGCGGTACTGGGCGGACTTCCACCGCATGAGGGTGCGCAACATGCGCGGGTCGCGCTCGTCGTAGACGAACCGCACCTCGCCCGCGTCGCGTCCCAGGCGGCGCTCCTTCTTCAGCGTCGTCTTGGCCAGCCCCGGGTAGGTGGCGCGCAGCCACTCCGGGTAGCCGCCCTCGCCGGGTTTCAGGTCGAGGACGGGCGAGGCGAACGTGCCCGTGACGTACGGGCCGAACGGCTGCTGTTCCTCGACGAGGTGATCGAACTCGAACACGGACAGCCCGCACACCTTCAGCAGTTCGCGGGTGTCCCAGGTGACCCCGGGCCGGTGCACCAGAGCCTGGCAGTCGGACAGTCCGAGGCCGATGGCCCGGCCTACGCCGTAGGCGTTGCGCTCGTACGGGAAGAAACCGACGGCCTCCCCGCCCTGGTGCAGGACCGCCACGTACGCCCCTTTGCGGTACCTGGCGACCCCGAGTGCGAACTCCGGTGCCAGGAAAGGGTTGGCGTAGTCGGGCGATTCCTCCATCGCCCGGTGCCACGCCCGGCGCAGCTGCTCGCTCAGCTCCTCGGGTCTGTGAATCGTGATGGCGCTCGTGGATCGCATGGCGACCGCTCCCCCCAAATGCCCCCCAAGTCACGCTTTTCAGCGCGTCGCCACCGTTTCCCCCATGTCGAACTTTGTGGCGAGGCTCAAACGTCGCGAAACAGTACGCACGCTGTCAAGGTGCCTGATGAATCCTTTAGCAGTGCTTGGTGACCAGGGAGCCACGGCCAGTCAGCGGATCGCGACCAGCACCTGACTGTCGCCGTACTGCCAGACCGTGCCGACGTGCCCGAAACCCGCCCGCCGCAGCAGCCGTTCATGTGCGGAGGCCGACAGGTGTGCCGCACATCCCGCCCCGCCCGCCGGCTGCCTGCGCCGGCGTTCGGCGAGCAGGTCGGTCAGCTCGGGGTCCTTCGCGACGGCCGTCCACCAGGAGTCCCAGTCCTCGTGGGCGAGGGCGTGCCGGCGCTCGGCGTGGCGGCGGCCGACGCATCCGGCGAGGGCGGCGAGCGCGGTGTCGTCGTGCGGGAAGTGGTCGCCGTTGACGAGGACGCCGCCTGGCCGCAGCAGTGCCGCGAGCTGCCGGTAGAGGAGGTACAGGGCGTCCGGGCCGAGGTAGTGCAGGGCCGTCGTCGAAACGGCGGCGTCCAGCGGGCGGTCCAGGCACAGGGCGTGGGTCCAGCCCTCCTCGCCGATGACCGCGTCGACGTAGCGGGCGGCGTCCGCGTGGTGGGTGCGGGCGAGTTCGAGGAGCAGCGGGTCCATGTCCACGCCCACGAGGTCCGCGTACGGCAGTCGCCGCGCCAGCCGGGCCGCCAGCGAGCCGGGGCCGCAGCCGAGGTCGACGACGAGCGGCCGGGCGGGGCGGCCCGCCACGGACTGCTCGACGACATCGGCGATCACCGTGAAGCGCTCCTCGCGGTCCACGGCGTACCGCTGCTGCTGGAGTTCCCAGCGGTGCACCCATCGCTCCGCCGTCGCCAGGCTCAGCCCCATCCGGTCGTGCCACCTCGCCGTCTCGCATCCGAGTCACTCTGTCGGCGCGACACTACAGGTGGAAACGGTTCCCATTACGCCGGGCGGTGTCTCTTCACCCGAGGGAGGCAAGGACGGTCAGCAGCCGGTCCACCTCCTCGACGGTGTTGTGGACGTGCAGGCTCACGCGCACGGAGCCCGTCTTCTCCCCCGCGCCGCCCTGGCAGTGCTGGTCGGAGCGGACCATGAAGCCGTGGCTGAAGAGGATGAAGCCGAGGTCCGAGGAGTCGATGGCGTGATGGCGCAGGGTGACGATGCCCTGGCGCCGCTGCACGGGCGAGTCGGCTGCCAGACTGGCCTGGCAGCCGAGGATCTCGTAGGCGTCGAGACGGCGCAGGCCCTCGGTGAGCCGCGCCGCGAGGGCGACGGTCCAGCGCTCGATCCGGTCGGTGCCCGCGGCGTCCAGCCAGTCCAGGGCCGCGGTCAGGGAGGCGATGCCGACGGTGTTGGGGGTGCCCGCCCAGCCGCCCGGCGCGAACTCCGGTCCGCGGGCCCGGCGGGCCCAGACGACGCCGGTGCCGGGCAGGGCCATCGCCTTGTGGCCGGAGAACAGGACGAAGTCGACGTCGAGATCGGCCACCGACACCGGCAGATGGCCGACGCTCTGGGCGGCGTCGAGGCAGATCACGGTGTCCGGGCCGACCGCGCGGCGGATGCGGTGCACGTTCATGTCGGCGCCGTACACGTGGTGGACGTGGCTGACGGCGACGAACCGGGTGCGAGGGCCGGCCAGTTCGGCGAGCGCGGTGTGGTCGTAGTCGCCGGACGCGGCCTGGTACGGCATCGGCCGCACGCGGATGTGCACGCCCTGCCCGGCCAGTTCCCGCCGCGTCTCCAGCCAGGGGGCGATGTTCGCCTCGTGGTCTGCGACGGGTACGACGATCTCGTCCCCGTCGGTGAGCAGCCGGGGCAGCCAGTCCCGGGCGACGCCGCGCAGGCCCTCGGTGGTCCCGCTGGTGAAGTGCACGTTCGAGCGCTCTGGTGCCGGGTCACCGAGGAAGAGCTTGACCCGGTCGCGGGCCTCCTCGACCAGGGTGGTGGTCCGGTTGGCCCAGGTGTAGGTGCCGCGCCCGGCGTTGGCGTTGGTCGTGGTGAGGTAGGTGTGCACGGCGTCCAGCACGGCCTGCGGTTTCTGGGCGGTGGCGGCGCTGTCGAGGTAGGCCAGTTCCGGGTGTGCGGTGATGATCGGGAACTGGGCGCGCAGGGCACGCTGCCACTCGGCCAACTCCGTGATCATGGCGGGGACTTGACCGTCCGTCCTGGATGCGGCCATCGGCTCAGTCCCGTACGAGGGGTGCGCCCGCGTCGCGCCAGGCGATGATGCCGCCGGTGAGGCTGCGCACGTCGGGGTGTCCCATCCGGGTCAGCAGGGCGGCGTAGCGGGCGGACTTCTCGCCGACCGGGCAGGCCAGCAGGACCGGGCGGTTGTGGCTGAACGGCAGCCCGCCGTGCAGGAGTTCCTCGAAGAGCTCGTCGACGATGTTGACCGACCCGTCGATGTGCAGGGCGGCATACGCGTGCGGGCCGCGCAGGTCCACGACGAGGGGTTCCCCGGTGGCGATCCACGCCAGCGCGTCGATGACACCGATGGCCGGTGCCGTACGGACCTCGGTGTCGGTCAGGTCGGCAGGGGAATTGCCGCGACGCGGGCGGCCGAAGAGGTCGGGGCGCCGCCGGCGGACGTAGCTGAGGTAGCTCTCGACGCGGTCGCAGACGATGAAGACGGCGGACTGCCGCTCCGTCAGTTCGGCGTCGACGTCCTTGAGTTGGCGTGTGGCGCCGAAGTAGGCGGCGCCTCCGGTGGGTCCGGCGAGGATGCCGCAGCGGCGGTTGAGGGTCAGCATGCCCTCGATCGCCTCGTCGGCGCCGACCGACTCGATCGTGTCGTACGTGCCGGGGTCGAACAGGCCCACCTCGTGCGCCTCGTCGATGGTGCGGATGCCGGGGACGAAGTCGGACTTGGCGGCGACCAGGCCGACGACCCGTACGGCGGGGTCGTGTTCGCGCAGGGCTCGGGCGACCCCGGTGGACGAGCCGGCGGTCCCCACACAGGCGATGAACCAGTCCGGCGCCCGGCCGTCGAGGTCCTTCACGATCTCCGGTCCGGTGCCGGTGAAGTGGGCCTCGGTGTTGCGCGGGTTGAAGTACTGGTCGGTGTGCACAAACGTGCTGCCGGGCTCGGAGAGCGCGCGGTGGAACTGGGTGAGCGGGTCGTCCGTGGCGGTCGGATCCAGGCATTCGCTCTGACCGGGCAGTTCCTCGATCTCCGCGCCCAGCAGCAGGAGCAGGTCCTTGATCTCCGGGATGCGCATCCGGTTGGTGACGCTTCTGAAGGTCCGGCCGTGCATGCCCGCGAGGACGGCTAGGGCCTTGGCGGTGTTGCCGCTCGACAGCTCCACGACCTGCCCGCCCTGCTCCGGAGCGGCGGCGGACAGGTGCGGTCGGGCCATGTTCCAGGCGGCCCGGTCCTTCACCGAACCGAAGGGGTTGAGCAGTTCCAGCTTGGCGTACAGGTCGATGTGGCTCAGGCCGTGCACGGCCGGGTCGATGCGCACCAGCGGTGTGTTGCCGATGGCGTCGGTGATGCTGTCGTACCTCACTGAGCTCCCCCCACGGGTGTGGTCGGCCAGTACTGGTCGTCCAGGCACCAGCGCCATCTGCCGCCCTCCTGCCAGGCGGCGACCTTGCGCGCGGCGGGCTGGTGCTGGGCACGGGTGGTGTGGAAGTCCATGCAGTAGCCGGCCGTGTTGGCGAAGGCCAACAGGTCGCCGGGGGCGGGGCGGTGGGGCAGGAAGACGGTGCGGCGGGTGATCAGGTCGGCCTCCAGACACAGGTTGCCGAAGAGATACGCGGCGACCGGCTCGGTTCCTGTTCCCGAGCCGGTCGTGGTGCGAGGTGGGAAGTCCGTGCCTTCGGCGTTCATCGGATGCCGTGGGACGACGACGGGGTCCAGCAGCACGCCGTGGTCCTCCAGCGCGACGTCGTCGGCCTTCGCCGCCAGGCGTATGTGGAGGAGGCCGCCGGCCTCGTCGTCGCGCACCTCCAGCACCTTCGTCAGGGTCAGTCCGCACTGGTCGAGCAGGGCGCGACCCGGTTCGACGTGCAGGTCGTAGAGGTGTTCCAGGAGCAGCGCGGCCAGGGGCCGGCCGCCGAGGGAGGCGGCCGGCTGGGAGAGGAGTTCGTCGAGGTAGCCCGCCGCGGCCACCGGACGGTGGGCCGGGTACAGGCCGAGCGCGCCGCGCAGGGTGCCCGCCTCGTTGCGCAGTCCGTAGCCGTGGCCGCCATAGGCCAGGGGTGGGCGGATGCCCATGACGGCCTCGGTGAGCGCGGTCGTGTACCGCTCCCACTGGCCACCGTCGGCAAGGTAGTTCACGCCGAAGCCGCCGCCGATGTCGACGGCCCGGGGCCTGAGCCCACGGCTGCGGCACTCCTCCAGCACCCGCAGACAGCCCTCCAGCGCCAGGGCCTTCTCGCTCAGGCTCGTGGTGTCCAGGTGGTACGCCACCCCCACCAGGTCGAGCGCGTCGGCGTGCCGTTCGACGGCCTCCAGCAGCGGGGCCGTCTCCCGTACGGCGGTGCCGAATCGGCTGCGCCGGGTCAGTACCCGTACGCCGGACGCCTCGAAGCCCGACAGCCGGAGCAGGACACGGGTGCGGGGCAGGGCGTGCCCCCGGACCAGCGTGGCGAGTTGTTCCAGTTCGTCTCGCGTGTCGAGGCTGACGGTGACCGAGGTGCGGGCCGCCAGCCACAGGAACTCCGGGTTCTTCGGCCCGGTCGCCGTGATCCGGTCGGGCGTGAGTCCGGCGCCCAGGGCGTGCTGCAGCTCGCCCAGCGAGGCGACGTCCACGCCGGCGTCCGTGGCGGCGAGTCTGCGCAGCAGGGCGCTGGAGCGGTTGGCCTTGTGGGCGAGGAACACCTGGCCGGAGAGGTGGTGGGTGCCGTACACCGAGCGGAACCGAGCGAGGTTGTCCGCGAGTTGGTCGGGCACGAGCACGTTCAGCGGCGACCCGAGGGCGTCGGTGAGGGTGTGCAGCAGTTCCG
Source organism: Streptomyces chartreusis (assembly GCF_008704715.1). Lineage (NCBI taxonomy): Bacteria > Bacillati > Actinomycetota > Actinomycetes > Kitasatosporales > Streptomycetaceae > Streptomyces > Streptomyces chartreusis. The sequence continues at coordinate 8,753,695 of NZ_CP023689.1, read as the reverse complement.
GGGAGTGCACCAAGGAGCGCAGCCGCGATTCCAGCCGCGGTTCGAGATACAAGGGCTGCCCGCCCATGCCCGGCCCTCCCCAGCGCTTCGGGCCCGACACTCCGGGCGCTGACGACCACTCCCCGCGGTTTGCCGTATAGCTCCTTTCCCGGCATCCGGTGGTTTACGCCCCGTACCTGCACTGCTGGGCGGTACGTCAACAGGTGGGCCGAAAATCACCGGTGCCCGGCGCGCGGGTGGCGGCTCGGCCCGGAACAGGCTGTTCCGTGATAGGGACACTCCAGTCGACACGATCCACGGATGGGGTTGTTGTGTTCGGTAGGCGGATGGCGGTTGTGATGGTGGCCGGGCTGCTGGGACTGGCCGGCTGCGCTTCCGAGCAGGGCGCGGCCGGCGCCGAGCGGACGGACGCGGCGGCCGGCACTCCGACCGCCGCATCGCCCTCGGCTCCCGCATCGCCGACTCCCGCGACGCCGCCCTCGGGGTCCCCCCGTCCGTCGCCGGTCCCCGTCACCGGGCCGGATCAGCTGCTGGTGACCATGGAGGTCACGGGCGGCTTCGCGGGTGTGCAGAAAGAGGTGGCCCTGCGCGGCGACGGCACCGTGCACACCACCGACAAGGGCGAGCGCGCGGTGCGCCGGACCAGCGCGGCGCAATTCACCGAGCTGCGCACACTGCTGGGCGACCCGGCGCTGGACGACGTCTCCGACTTCACGAAGAACATGCAGGCGGCGGACCTGTTCCAGTACACGCTGCGGTTCGGCGGACGCACCGTCAGGACGGACCTGTCCGCCGAGGAGCCCGCGCTCGACCGCCTGGTCCAAGCCCTGAGCGCCTGGCTGCCGCAGTAGGGACCCTCGGCCCGCTCAGCCGCCCTGCCCGGCGATGTTGACCATCCAGGTGATGCCGAAGCGGTCGGTACACATGCCGAAGACATCGCCCCACATCTGCTTCTCCAGCGGAACGGTCACATGGGCGCCGTCCGACAGCTTCTCCCAGTAGCCGCGCAGCTCGGCGTCGTCGTCACCGCTCAGGCTCACCGAGATGTTGTTACCCGGCTTGTGGTCGTCCGTCGGGGTGTCGGCGCACATCAGGGTGAAGCCGTTGGGCGCCTCCAGCATGCCGTGCATGATCTTGTCGGCCAGCGGGCTGTCCTTCTGGCCGAACTCGGCGTACGTGTTGAGGTTCAGCGTGCCGCCGAAGACCTCCTTGTAGAACTCCAGCGCCTGGCGGGCGTCGCCGGCGAAGGTGATGTAGGGGTTGAGACGCGAGGCCATGGTTCCTCCATGCGTGGGGCCGTGAGCCGACTCCAAGGAACGTAGCGCGGGCCACTGACAACGGCCCGCGCACACGGCCACATGGGGCACGAGCCGGCTAGAGGGTGCGCTCCAGACGGTCCGCGACCAGCTTCACGAAGCGTGCCGGATCCTTCGGCTGGCCGCCCTCGGCGAGCACCGCGAGTGTGTGCAGCAGCTCGGCGGACTCGACGAGCCCCGAGCGGTCCTCGCGCTCCTTGAACGCCTGGTTCAGGCCCTTCACCAGCAGGTGCTCGGGGTTGAGCTCCAGGATCCGCTTGGTGGCCGGCACCTCCTGGCCCATCGCCCGGTACATGTTCTCCAGGGCCGGCGTCAGGTCGTGCGCGTCCGAGACGACACAGGCCGGGGAGACCGTGAGCCGCGTCGACAGGCGCACCTCCTTGATGTCCTCGCCGAGCTGCTCCCCCATCCAGCCGAGCAGTCCGGCGTACTCCTCCGCCTGCTTCGCCCGCTCGCCCTCGGCCTTCTCGTCGCCCTCGGCGTCGAGGTCGATCTCGCCCTTGGCCACGGACCGCAGCCGCTTGCCCTGGTACTCGCCCACGGTGTCGACCCACACCTCGTCGACGGGGTCGGTCAGGAGCAGGACCTCGATGCCCTTGTCCCGGAACGCCTCCATGTGCGGGGAGTTCTCGATGCTCTGCCGGGACTCGCCGGTGATGTAGAAGATGTCGTCCTGGCCGTCCTTCATCCGCTCCACGTACTGGGTGAGCGTGGTCGGCTCGTCGTCGGCGTGCGTGGTCGCGAAGGAGGCGACGGCGAGGATGGCGTCGCTGTTCTCGGAGTCGGTGACCAGGCCCTCCTTGAGGACCGTGCCGAACTCGCGCCAGAACGTGCCGTAGCGCTCCGCTTCCTTGGTCATCATCTCCTTGACCGTGGACAGCACCTTCTTGGTCAGCCGGCGCTGCATCATCCGGATGTGCCGGTCCTGCTGGAGGATCTCGCGGGAGACGTTGAGCGACAGGTCGGCCGCGTCGACGACGCCCTTGACGAAGCGCAGGTAGGGCGGCAGCAGTGCCTCGCAGTCGTCCATGATGAAGACGCGCTTCACATAGAGCTGGACGCCGCGCTTGTACTCCCGCGTGAACAGGTCGTGCGGGGCGTGCGAGGGGACGAAGAGCAGGGCCTGGTACTCGAAGGTGCCCTCGGCCTGGAGGCGGATCGTCTCCAGCGGCTCGCGCCAGTCGTGGCTGATGTGCTTGTACAGCTCGTGGTACTCGTCGTCGGACACCTCCTCGCGCGAGCGCGCCCACAGGGCCTTCATCGAGTTCAGCGTCTCGGGCTCGGGCGTCTCGGCGTCCTCGCCGTCGGTCGCGCCGGGCTCCTGGTCCATCCGGATCGGCCAGGTGATGAAGTCCGAGTACTTCTTGACGATCTCCCTGATCTTCCAGGGCGAGGTGTAGTCGTGGAGCTGGTTCTCGGGGTCGGCGGGCTTGAGGTGGAGGGTCACGGAGGTGCCCTGCGGCACGTCGTCGACGGTCTCCAGCGTGTACGTGGCCTCGCCGCGCGACGTCCATCGGGTGCCGTGGGACTCGCCGGCGCGCCGGGTCACCAGCGTCATCTCGTCCGCCGCCATGAAGCCCGAGTAGAAGCCGACGCCGAACTGGCCGATGAGCCCCTCGGCCCCGCCCTCGTCCTTGGCCTCCTTGAGCTCCTTGAGGAAGGTGGCCGTGCCCGAGTTGGCGATGGTGCCGATGAGCCGCCCGACCTCCTCGTACGACATCCCGATGCCGTTGTCCCGGACCGTGAGGGTCCGTTCCTCCTTGTCGATGTCGATCTCGATGTGCAGGTCGGACACATCGGCGTCGAGCGCGTCGTCCCGCAACTTCTCCAGACGCAGCTTGTCCAGCGCGTCGGAGGCGTTGGAGACGAGCTCGCGCAGGAAGACATCCTTGTTCGAGTAGACCGAGTGGATCATCAGCTGGAGCAACTGACGGGCCTCTACCTGAAACTCAAACGTCTCGGTCGGCATGGTTGGCGACTACCTCACAGGTTCGACTCCGGAACTGGTCGCAGTCACTGTAAGACACGAGGTCAGCGCGGAGTGCGGCGATCGCGACAGAGCCCTCCCTCACGGGGTCCCGCGCCACCCTGAGACATCACAGGCTGTATGCCGCCCCGTTCACTGCCAGGGTCGAAGGGCATCGACGATCGGCACGATCAAACGGAGGAGCCGATGCCCACTTCACGCCTGCTCTCGACCCGGCGCAGGCCGGCGGCCGTCACGGGGGCAGCCGCCGTCCTGCTCGCCGGAGCCGGACTGTTCACCGCCGCGCCCGCCCAGGCCGTCCCGCGTCCGTGCCCCGGCGCGGGCCCGGGCGACCCGGCGCGCTGCGCCCAGGTGATCGGCATCGACCCGGGCTCGTCCTTGGTGATGCGCACCGAACCGCGCTACGGCGCGGGGGAGGTCGCCCGCTACGGCAACGGCCAATGGCTCGAACTGTCCTGCTGGACCACCGGCGACCCGGACGCCGACGGCCACGGCTACCGCTACTGGATGCAGGTCTCCACACCCAGGTCCTGGGGCTACGTCAACGACTGGTACCTGGACACTGGCGGCCCGAACACGTGGAAGTCGCAGCTCCCGCAGTGCCGCTGATGCCGACGAACCGCCGGAAGGAAAGCTCATGACACAGTCGAACCGGCCCCTGCGGGCCCTCGCTCTGACGGGTGCCGTGCTCACCGCCGCCGCGTCCGCGATCCTGACCGGCGCGGGCCCGGCCGGCGCCGCGATCCACACGTGCAGCATCTCGGGCGACCGCACCCAGTGCGCGTACGTCACCGGCATCGACGCCGGGTCGCACCTGGCCGTGCGGACCGCGCCGCGCTACAGCGCCCCGAAGTCGCCCGTCTTCGGCCAGTACCACAACGGGGACCAGCTCGGCCTCATCTGCTGGACCACGGGCGACCCGGACGCGGACGGGCACGGCTACCGCTACTGGATGCGCGTCGACAACGGCATCGGGGACGGATACGTCAACGACTGGTACCTCGACACCGGCGGCCCAGGCACCTGGAAGTCGCAGCTCCCGCAGTGCTGAGCCGCGGCACGTCGCTCACACCAGGTGGGCGAACACCACCAGGTTCGCGGTGTAGTCCCTGACCTGGCGGTCGTAGTCGCCGGCGCAGGTGATGAGGCGGACCTGGGCGCGGGGGGTGTCGGCGTAGACGCGGTTGCTGGGGAAGGTGTCCTTGTCGAAGGTCTCCAGGCTGTCGACCTCGAAGGACGCGCTGCGCCCGTCGGAGCGCACCACCTGGAAACGGTCGCCCTTCGCCAGCTCGCTGAGGTTGGCGAAGACGGCGGCCGACGTGGCCGTGTCCACGTGCCCGGCGATGATCGACGTGCCCGGCTCACCGGGGGCTGCCCCCTTGGCGTACCAGCCGACGAGGTTGGTGTTGTCGGCCGGCGGGGGTTCGAGCCGGCCGGCCCGGCCGATGGCGAGGTCGGTGAAGGGCGCGTTGACCGAGATCTTGGGGATGAGCAGCCTGAGCGGCCGGGCGCGGGGCAGATGCTTGCCCACGGGCCGTGAGTCCGGGGAGGTCACCCGGTGCCGCTTGGGGGCCTGAGCCTCACTCTCACCGAGGGCGGGCCGTTCGGTCGAGACCGCGCGCGGTACGCCGTGCCCCTCGGACGCCGAGTCCTCGCCACCGGTCAGGGTGACCGCGAGGACCGTCACGGCGACCGCGCTCCAGAACGTCGCCATGGCCACCCGTCTTATCCGCCGCGAGGTGGCGGAACCGGCGGGGTCGGGCGGGGCCGGATCGGTGTCGGGGGAAGAGGGACGGCCGGCGGGCATCGGGCACCACCTCACTCGGGCACGGCAGCGAACACAAAGGAGAAGGGGACGACCGAAGGGGCCGCCGCGACGCGCGGCGCACGCGCGGCGGCCACAGCGGCTATGTCATCGGGCATGGTCAGGCCGCGGTTCCGGAGGCCTTCTTGCGGCGCACGACGTACATACCGGTACCGGCGACCGCGAGCGCGGCGAGCCCACCGGCGGTCACACCCGACGAGGCGAGGCCGCCGCCGCCCGTGTGCATCCCGCCGTGCGGCTTGTCGTGCCCGGAGCGCCCGGACTCCTCGTCGTTCTCACCGCCCCAGGAGTCCTCCTCGTCGCCCTTCCAGGAGTCCTTCCCGTGGTCCTCCTCGCCGCCGCCCCAGCTCTTCTCGGGGCCGCCCTCCTTGCTGCGGTAGCTGTCCGGGTCGTGCTTCGGGTCCTTGTCGCCGCCCCAGTCGTCGCCGTTGGTCACGGCGGCCAGCGCTCCGCCACCCGCGTGGATTCCGCCACTCGGTCCGTCGTGCTTGCCCTCCTCCTCGTGGTCCTCCCACTTACCGTGGTCCTCGGACTTGCCGTGCTCTTCCGACTTTCCGTGCTCTTCCGACTTGCCGGTCTCCTCGGACTTGCCGTGCTCCTCCGACTTGCCGTGCTCTTCGGACTTGCCGGGGGCCTCGGTCTCTTCGGACTTCTCGTGCTCCTTGCTGTGGGAGGTCTCCTCCGGGTCCCAGTCACCCATGGTGACGGCGTACGCGGCGGGTGCGATCGCCAGCGCGGCCGTGGCCGTCGCGGTGGCGAGCAGCATGCGAACAGAGCGCATAGGTAAATCCTTCCGTCACGGCCTGGGCGGCTGACGCTTCATCACCACTGGAGCCAGGCCTTGACGTGATCCACCGTCAGTCATGATTTTCGGACGCACCATTCGAAGCGATCACACGGGTTACGAGCACACCCTGACGGCCCTATGTCCACCCGCCGCGCCGCTCGGGACTCCGTGTTCACCCCGCAGAGGTTTGCAGCTCCCCGAAGTGGTGAGACGCGTGGGATGCACCAGCCCGTCGCCACAGTCACTGCCCGCGATCACCCCGCAGGGCCCTCACCTGCTCCTTTGAAGCCCCGGGACGCCTTCTTCGACAACGCCAAGTACGCGGCGATCGTCCTGGTGGCCGTGGGGCACGCGTGGGAACCGCTGCGCGACGGCAGCCGGACCGTGTCCGCCGCGTACATGCTGGTGTACGCGTTCCACATGCCGGCGTTCATCATCATCTCGGGCTATTTCTCGCGAAGCTTCGAGGGGCGCCCGAATCAGCTGAAACGCCTGGTCACCGGCCTGATCGTGCCGTACGTCGTGTTCGAGACGGCGTACACCCTGTTCACCCGGTGGACGGATCAGGAACCGGACCGGCCGATCAGCCTGCTGGATCCGCTGTATCTGACGTGGTTCCTGGTGGCGCTCTTCCTGTGGCGGCTGACGACCCCGCTGTGGCGGCGGGTGCGTCTGCCGCTGCCGCTCGCGCTGGCCGTGGCGATGCTGGCCACCCTCTCGCCGGACATCGGCAACGACCTCGACCTCCAGCGCGCCCTTCAGTTCCTGCCGTACTTCGTGCTGGGGCTGTCCCTGAAGCCCGAGCACTTCCGGATGGTCCGGCGCCGGGCGGTGCGGATCGCGGCCGTACCCGTGTTCGCCGGTGCTCTCTTGGTGGCGTACTGGGCTGTGCCTCGGATGACCGGCAGCTGGTTCTACCACCGCGACAGCGCGGAGGAGCTGGGGGCACCGCAGTGGTACGGGGTGGTGATGACGCCGGTGATGTTCGTCTGCTCGCTGGTGCTGGTGGCCTGCTTCCTCTCCTGGGTGCCCGGGCGGCGGATGTGGTGCACGGCGCTCGGCACAGGCACGCTGTACGGCTATCTGCTGCACGGCTTCGTCGCGCAGGGCGCCAAGTACGGGGGCTGGTACGACCCCGCCTGGATCCACCGGCCGCTCGGTGCGGTCGCCGTCACCCTCGTGGCGGCCTCGGTCGTGACGGTGCTGTGCACGGCACCCGTCCGGCGGGCCCTGCGCGGTGTGATGGAGCCGGAGATGCGATGGCTGTTCCGCAACGATCCGGACAAGTCGGGCGAGGAACGGGCAGTGGTCATGCGGGCGTGACCACGGTCACGGCTCGCTCACCAGCCCTGTGATGTGCGAGGTCACGGTGTCGAGGATGTCGTTCCAGGCCCCCTCGTCGCCGAGCACCAGATAGTTCAGGGTCAGCCCGTCGGTCATCGCGGCGAGGTAGCGGGCCAGCACGGGGGCGGGGACGCGCAGGCGCAGGCCCATCGTCCGGCCCAGTTGGTCGATGAGATCGGCGTAGGTCTCGGCGTACAGCTCGTACTGCCGTCGCGCCAGATGTTCGAAGCCGGGCTGGCGCAAGGCGTACTGCGCGAGCTCATAAGTGAGCATGTGCTCGTCCGGGTGGGCCCGGACGTGGTCCCAGTACGCCTGGAACCCCGCCCGGACGGTCTCCTCGAGGGTGCTCCGGGGCCGCAGCGCCTCCTTCACCAGCGTCACGTAGTGCCCGGTGATGGTGGTGATGACGGACTCGATCAGCTCCTGCTTGGAGTCGAAGCAGTAGTGGAAGACGCTCAGCGATACGCCCGCCTCGGCGGCGATGGACCGGGTGGTCGTCCTGGGGACGCCGTCCCGGGCCATCGCCCTGATCGCCGCTTCGGTGAGCTGTCGCCGCCGCTCGGCGGACGGCAACCGTGCCATGGAGTCCCTCTCGTGGGTGTCAGCTGCTGTGGACGCCGACCTCGTAGAGGGAGTAACCCCAGTCGGTGCCGCGCTCCTGGCCGTGGATACGTACGTACCTGGCCGGGGTGGCGGTGAACCTGGCCGTGTCCAGGCCGCCGTCGCCGGCGGTCGTGGACCAGGCGGTCCGCCAGTTCACGCCGTCCGTGGAGAGCTCGATGCGGTAGGCCTTACCGTACGCGCGCTCCCAGTCGAGGGTCACCCGTTTGACCAGGCGGGTGGAGCCGAGGTCGACCTGGAACCACTGGTCGTTGCTCCAGTCGCTGGCCCAGCGGGTGCCGCCGTCGCCGTCGACGGCCCGGCCCGGTTGGTAGCTCGTGAACAGGCTCCACTCGGACGAGCTGGCCGACGTGCTCGCACCCCGCGCCAGGTTCACCCCTGCCTCGTGGCCCTCGGAGGCCGCCCACGTGTCGAGGTAGGACTCGGCGCCCCGGAAGAGGTCGTCGACCACGTCCTGGCCGCCGACGCGCCGGATGTCCTCGATCCAGTCCGGGACGAGGCCGTAGTGGGCCGCGCCGTCGGTGTTGAGGTCCCAGGTGCGCTGACCGGTGGTCTGGCGGTCGATGACGGAGCCACCGTCGACGCTCTTGAAGGGGTACGTGACCTTGTTCGGGGCGTCCGCGCCACGCGGTCCCGGCCAGCCGCCGACGCCGTTCATGTCGGTGCCGTAGCCGTAGCCCACGCCGTACTTGTCGCGCAGTGCCTCGGTGCGCTTGGCCTCCGAGATGAAGCCCTCGGAGCCGTGCATGTACTGGGCGATGAAGCCGCCGAGGCCGTAGACCCGCTCGGTCCAGTCCATGTCCATCCAGCTGTGCGAGGACAGCACGCCGGGGTAGGAAGCGGACTCGAAGATGTCGAGGACGCGGCCGGTGGCCTTGACGCTCATGTGGTCGACCTCGAGCATCATCTTGCGTTTCATCATGCCCCGTACGGCGTACTCACCGAGATCGGTGAGCCCCCTGACGTTGCACTGGGCATCCGCGTTGTACGAGGGGACGTCCACGCCCGCCGGGAGTTCCTTCTCGGCCTCGGCAGCCGTGGCGTTGCCGATGGGGTTGTCGTGCTGCGGGCCCTTGCAGGTCTCGGTCTTCCAGAAGGTGCCGGTCGACAGGAACTGGCCGACGTTGATGGCCGTGCCGAGCCCGCCCGAGTCGAAGCGGACGCCGCACAGGGCGTTGTCGAACTTGTGGCACAGGAACATGCTGCGCACGCCCAGCGAGTACAGCTCGTCGAGGCCCTTGTCGATGTCCTCCTTGCTGCACTGCGCGATGTCGAGGATCTGCTTGCAGCCGAAGGGTTCGGAGGTCTCCACGCCGAGGATGACCGCCAGCTTGCCCTGCTCGATGACCTGGCGGGCCTGCGCGCTGTCGGTGACGATCCGGAACCAGCCCTTGCCCGTGCCGCCGTACTGCTTGTCGATGAAGGCCTGCATGTCGTACGTCAGCTTGGCCTGGAGCCGGATCGACGTCATCTCGTCGCAGCTGCGGTCCTTGAAGAAGTACACCGAGCAGATCACGCCGTTGGTGACGAGGTCGTTGACCAGGACGCGCTGGCCGCCGCGCCAGGCCCGCTCGACCCAGGTGTAGTAGTTCTGCTGGTGGGTCAGCGAGTCATGGGCGGGCCAGTCCTTGAAGGTGGGCCAGCCGACCGGGTCGTGCTTGCCGTCGCCGCCGTTGGTGATGAAGTCGAAGATCGCGAGTGAGCCGTCCGGGTAGTGCTCGGGACAGTCCTTGAGGGCGTCGGCGACACCTTGCTCGGAGAACGGCTTGCCGCAGATCAGACGGCCGCCGAAGGCTTCGTTGGCGAAGATGTGGTCGTGCGCGTCGACGAAGCCGCGGACCTCGCCCTTGGCGTTGGTGCCGGTGAAGGGCTCCCCCGTGACATTGATCTGGGAGTCCGGCGCGGGTCGTGCGCTCGGGTCCCACCAGTTGGCGCCGGCCGCCGAGCTCGGGGTGGGTCCGAGCGCGATGGACAGCACGAGCAGGAGGAGCGACACCACGGTGACGTTCTTGCGTCGGCGATACGGGCGTCCGGCAGTGGTCACAGCCCACGTCCCTCGGTCGGCGGGAGAGCGGGGTCGGGTTGTCATGACCTCGCAATATGTGCGACGAGGATGGCCACTGGCGCATGACGAGTCAAGAGTCCGGGACAAATGACCTACTGACGGGTCACAAGTGGGCCGCCGGCGGGGAGCCGGCTCAACTCGGGTGCGTGACGCGGATCTTCGACTGGCCGTGCGGGAGTTTCTCCCAGTCCGTCATGAAGCGGGCCCGCAGCCCGTGTCGCTCGGCGAGCGTCGTGAGGGTCTCGGTGCGGTAGTAGAAGTCCTCCCGCAGGACCTGGTGCTCCTCGCCCTCGGTGCGGTCGAAGGTGAAGTCGAACCAGCCGCCCGGCGCCAGCACCCGTCCGACGTTGGCCAGGCACTCCTCGATGACCGGCAACGGCGCGTGCGAGAAGACGCTGTGCGCGTGCACGACGTCGAAGTGGGCCTCGGGCAGGAACCGCAGCGTCAGGTCGCGCACCGGGGTGAGCATGGGCAGCCGTTGCTGGAGACCCATCGTCACCACGGTGTCCTGCGCGGCGAAGAGGATGTCCGGCGAGATGTCGATGCCGTAGTAGTGGCCGGGCTCCAGGTGCCGGATGAACCGCCAGCCGCCGCGCAGGTTGCCGCAGCCGATCTCCAGCATCCGGTGCGCGGGGCGCAGGCCGTGGCCGACGAGGTAGTCGAACTGCATCTCCCCGAGCGCCAGCCACCGCTCCCGGTTGTGGCTGCCTACGGCCGCGTCCGGGTCGGCCCGGGTGTCGGAGCGCATCACGGCGCGGTAGTAGGAGACATGGTCGGGATGACGGCGGCGCAGCCACATGTCGCGGGCCGAGCGCGCCAGATGGCGGGGCACCCGGTTGGGGTGGCGCAGGGCGTAGGCCAGGCGATGACCGAGGGCCGCACGGTTCACGGTGAGGTTCTTGGCCGGCATGAGGATCTTGCCTCCCTGGGGACGCGGGTACCTACGAGGATGCGCAGGGGGCGTGCCGAGGCGCCACAGGGCAGGACGGAAAATGCGCAGGGGGGTGCGTCGAGACGAAACAGGGGCGGGACAGAGGAGCGGGAGCCGCTGCACGGTTGGCATCCGGCGCGCTGGGCACGCAGGGCGGCGCGCAGGGCAGGCGCGGCTGCGGGATGGGCAAACAGGGCGGGCCATCCGGCAGGCGCGGCTGCGGGATGGGCAAACAGGGCGGGCCATCCGGCGGGCGGCACCGCCGTCGAAGCAACGCCTTCGACCTGTCGAACATCTCGGTGTGCGGATGCCGTTCGTGCATTACCGTGGAGTAGCCCGAGCTCGTGACGCAGCCATGACAACACCACAGGGATGGTGACCGTGCGCGGATCCTTGGTGAGAGCCACCCTCGCCGCCGTACTTCTGCTGGTCCCCCTGACGTCCCTTCCCGTGGCTGCGGCCGAGCCGGGTGCCGCGTCCGAGCCGTCCGCCACGGCCGCCCCGGCCCTCCCCGCCGAGGACTGGACGCCGCCGCTCAGCACCCGGGGCCGCTGGATCGTCGACGCGGACGGTGACCGCTTCAAGCTGCGTTCGGGCAACTGGCACGGCGCCAGCGGGACTTGGAACGGCTCGGGCGATCCCGAGGACGACGCCGCCCACCACGCCGGCGAGAACTCCGGCCGGATGCCGCTCGGCCTGGACCGGGCCCCGATGGCCGAGATCGTCGCGGGCTTCCGGGAGATCGGGATCAACAGCATCCGGCTGCCGTTCTCCAACGAGATGGTCCACGACAGCCGCCCCGTCACGGACGACTCCGTCGCCGCCAACCCCGCACTGCGCGGAAAGACCCCGCTCCAGGTGTACGACGCGGTGGTGCGCGAGCTCACGGCGGCCGGACTCGCGGTGATCCTCAACAACCATACGAACACGACCCGTTGGTGCTGCGGAGTCGACGGCAACGAACGCTGGAACGCGAGCCGGTCCACCGCCGTCTGGGAGGACGACTGGCTGTTCATGGCCCGCCGCTACCGGGACAACCCGCGCGTCGTCGGCGCCGACCTGTACAACGAGGTGCGCCGCAACGTCTGGGACGACCCCAACTGGGGCCTCGGCGACGACCACGACTGGTTCGCCGCCTCGCAGCGCGTCGGCGACCGCATCCTGACCGAGGCCAACCCGAATCTGCTGATCGTCGTCGAGGGCATCAACTGGACGGGCATCCCCGTCGACGGCTTCGCGCACGAACGTCCCACCCTGGAGCCGGCCCGCCGTCTGTCGCACACGCTCGTCGACTCCGGCAAACTCGTGTACTCGGCCCACTTCTACGACTACACGGGCCCCAACCACAGCGGCGCCACCGGAACGGGCGAGACCAGCGACCCTCGCTACCGCGACCTGAGCCCCTCCGAACTCGTCGCCGTGCTCAACCGCCAGGCGTTCTTCGTCTCCGGCGAGCAGGACCAGCACTTCACCGCCCCCGTCTGGATCAGCGAGTTCGGCGTCGGGGGCCGCGCCGAGACCGGGCAGAAGCCACGCGCCTGGTTCGAGAACTTCGTGGACCAACTCATCCGCACCGACGCCGACTTCGCCTACTGGCCGCTCGTCGGCTGGCACGACAACCGCCAGGGCAACGGCTGGGCGCTGCTGCACTGGGACGCCATGGGCCGACGGATGGGCCTGTACGACGGTGACGACTGGCGGGCCGCAGCCTGGACGCGGCTCATCGAGGCCGGCGGCCGCACCGGCCCCGTGGCGCCGGTCACCGAGTGGTCCATGCTCAGCCCCGACCACGGCGACTTCGTGCAGTCGAGGCGGATGCGCGCCCTGCCCGACTGGGACTCCGGCGCCCGCAAGTCCGTCTGCCCCGACGGGCAGCGGCTGATCGGGCTCGCCCACACCGGCAACCGGGGCCTGTGCTCGGACGTGACCGCCGGCGCCCTGTGGGCCCCGGCCGGCGGGCACGAGGTCGTCGTCGATGAACGGCACGTCCGCCCCGGCGGCGACTGGGCGTCCGGCTACACCAAACTCCAGTGCGCGGAGGGGCAGTTCCTCATCGGGTACAGCGTCCGTGGCGCGGCCGTCTCCGCCGCCCTGTGCGCCGCCGCCCCGGCCGGGAAGCTCGGCACCGGCGGCCGTACCCTCTGGTTCGACCGGGGTGACAACCGGGGGACGGCCGCCAAGGGCGGCGACTTCGCGTACGGCCGATACAAGGGCCAGTGCGCGGACGACGAGTACGCCGCCGGGATCGCCTACACCGGCCGGGTCGGGTCGTCGCGTACGCCCGACGCGCTGTACTGCCGAAAGCTGGGCTGAACGCCCGAAGGGGGCCGACACGCCCACCGAGGGGCCCGGACCGGCGAGCCGGGACGATCGCGCCGGGGGATGCTGGAATCCGGATGCGGATCACCTGTGCTGTCGCCGTGCTCGCCGCCGCGAACCTGTTGAACAACTGGCTCGCGCGGAGCCCCGCCATGTACGTGCTGATCTGCGTGACCGCGACGGCCGTGCTGCTGCTGATCGCCCGTTGGGACGGACTCACCCGGGCCGACCTGGGGCTCGACCCGGAGGGGGTGCGCCGGGGGCTGCGGTGGGCGCCCGTCCTGGTGGCGATCGTCCTGCTGGTCCTGCTGATCATTCTCGCCCTGCCGGCCGGGCGGGACGCGTTCCGGGACGCGCGGGCCGCGGATCTGTCCCTGGAGCGGATGCTGTTCGGGGCGCTGGTGCGGGTGCCGTTCGGAACCGTGCTGCTGGAGGAGACCGCCTTCCGCGGTGTGCTGTGGGCCATGATCCGGCGCCGGCACGGAACGGCGTGGGCGACCGGCCTGTCGTCGCTGCTGTTCGGGGTGTGGCATCTGATGCCCTCGCGGGGCATCAACCGCTCCAACGCCGCCGTGGGCTCGGTCTTCGGCGACGGCCCGGCGGGCGTGGCGCCGACGGTGGCCGTGGCGATCGTCGCCACGGCCCTCGCCGGGGTGGTGCTGTGCGAGCTGCGCCGCCGCTCCGGCAGCCTGCTCGCACCGATGGCCCTGCACTGGTCGGTGAACAGTCTCAGCTACGCGCTGGCCTGGGCGGCGCCCCGCTACTGGCTCGACGGCTGAACGCCGAACCCGGTACCGGGCGCTAGAAGTTGATCATGTGTCCGGCCAGGCCGTGCACCGCTTCCTTGACCGCCTCGCCGAGGGTGGGGTGGGCGTGGACGTTGCGGGCGACCTCGTGGACGGTGAGGTCCCACTGCTGGGCCAGGGTCAGTTCGGGCAGCAGTTCGGTGACGTCCGGGCCGATGAGGTGACCGCCGAGGAGTTCGCCGTACTTGGCGTCGCTGATCAGCTTCACGAAGCCGGTCGCGTCGCCGAGGCCGTGCGACTTGCCGTTCGCGGTGAACGGGAACTTCGCCACCTTCACGTCGAAGCCCCGCTCGCGGGCCTGCGCCTCGGTCCAGCCGAAGCTGGCGATCTGCGGCTGGCAGTAGGTGGCCCGCGGGATCATCACGTAGTCGAGCTCCATCGTCTCGGCGTCCGCGATGGTCTCGGCGGCGACGATGCCCATCGCCTCGGCGGCGTGCGCCAGCATCAGCTTCGCCGTCACGTCGCCGATGGCGAACAGATGCGGGACGGAGGTGCGGCAGCGGCCGTCGACGTCGATCGCACCGCGCTCGGTGACCTGCACGCCGGTGTTCTCCAGGCCGTACCCGGAGACGTTCGGTGCGAAGCCGATCGCCTGGAGCACCTTGTCGGCCTCCAGGACCTGCTGGGTGCCGTCCTTGCCGGTGACGGTGACGCGCACCAGCTCGCCCGACTCGTCGACGGTGTCGACCCGGGTGGAGGTCAGCACTTCGATGCCCAACCGGCGGTACTGCTTGGCGAGTTCGGCGGACACTTCGGCATCCTCCAGCGGCGCCATGCGGTCCAGGAACTCGACGATGGTGACCTTCACGCCGTAGTTGTGCAGGACGTAGGCGAACTCGAGGCCGATCGCGCCGGCGCCGGCGATGATGATCGACCGCGGCAACTCCTCGGCGAGGATCTGCTCCTCGTAGGTCACCACGCGGGCGCTGCGCCGGGTGCCGGGCAGCAGCTTGGGCGTGGCGCCCGCGGCGATGATGCAGTGGTCGAAGCCGATGGTGCGGGTTTCGCCGTCGTAGCCGGCCACCTGGAGGGTGTGCGGGTCGAGGAAGGTGCCGCGGCCGTCGATCTCAGTGATCTTGTTCTTCTTCATCAGGTAGTGGACGCCCTTGACCCGGCCGTCGGCGACCTTGCGGCTGCGGCGGAACGCCTCGCCGTAGTCGAAGGAGACCTGCCCGTCCACCTGGATGCCGAAGGTCTTCGCCTCGCGGGTGAAGATGTGCGCCAGTTCGGCGTTGCGCAGCAGTGCCTTGCTGGGGATGCAACCCACGTTCAGACAGACGCCGCCCCAGTACTTCTCCTCCACGACCGCGACCCGCTTGCCCAGCTGGGCGGCGCGGATGGCGGCCACGTAGCCGCCGGGACCGGCGCCGAGGACCACGACATCGAATCGCTCGTCCTGCTCGACCATGGGGAGTTCCTTCCTGAGTACGACGTCCTGCTCTGCCGGTGCCGGACTCCGTCGCGTGACGGTGTCCGGCTTCTTCCAGCATGACCGCATCCACGGGGTCGTGTGGCGATGCGGGAGGGTGACGGTGATCTCAGGTGGGGTACGCCGTGGCGGTGCCCGGTGTGTGTCAGCCGAGGCAGAGGAGGTTGAGCACGCAGAGCTGCTCCGGCGTGCTCTCCTCCGGTGCCGGGTTGCTCGGCGCCTGGGAGGCTCCGGAGTCCGCGCCCTCGGTCGGGGCCGGGGCCGGTGTCTGCTGGTCGGCCGACGAGCCGCCGCTGTCGCCCGAGTTTCCGCCGGAGGGCGGGGCGACGGTCTGCGTCTGCGGGACCGTGGTCGCCGTCGCGCTCGGGGTGGCGGCGGCGTCCGGTCGGGTGAACTGCCGGGTGGCGTGCGACGTGGTCACGGGCTCCCGAGCGACGTCCGTCGGGGACGGCTTCGACGTCGGCGTGTCGGTGCGCGGGGCCTTGTCGGTGTCCGGCGGGGTGGATGCCGGGCGGGCGAGTTCGGTGTGCTGCTCCGGGAGCGCCGCCTCGGGCCGCTCCGGCGCGGTGGCCGCCTGGGCCTTGTCGCCGGATCCGCGGTCCATCGACGCGACGGTCAGCCCGCCGCCCATCAGGGCCACGGCGGTCGCGACCACGGCCCGACGCTGGTTTTTCTTCCAGCGGGCCCGCTGACGACGCCGGGCCGCCCGGCCCTGCGGGGAGACGGGTGCGCCTTCGGCGCCTTCCAAGTCGTCGGCCGGGTCGTACGCCGCGGTCGTGTCCGGCTCGGCCGGCGGCGTCTCGTCGCGGAAGTAGCCGTCGTACCAGTTGTCGACCGGGGGGCTGCCCCATGCCGTCGCGGCGCCGGGCGCTGCCGACGCGGTGGGACCTCCTGCCGCGGAGGGAGCGATGTCCGGGGCGTAGGCACCGCACCCGGGGCACACGAGGGCCCCGTTGAGATGCCGCCGGCACGAGGAGCAGTAGTCCATCTGCGGTCTTTCTGGCTTGACTGCGCCATCGGCCCTGGTCGGCCGCGGCCTGGTCGTGTTCACACTCGAGATCGAACGGCCAGAACGCTAACGAGGCTTTGGACAGGCTGTGTGCAGCCCGAGTGATACTCCTGCGCAGATGTCTCAGGAAATGTGTACACCCGCTGCCCCGCTCACAGGTCGCAGCACCCCTCGCGGCGCATCAGGCGGCTCACCTCCAACCACTTTTCCTTCACATGTCGACCTGCGTCGGTAGCGAAGTCGCCGACCAGGTCCGACTGCTCGAACAGGACGCCTCCCCGCAGGACCGCCGCCGTACGGATCAGCGTGGCGAAGTCGGTGAACAGGTCGCCGTCGACGACCGTGAGGTCGGCCAGCTTGCCCTCCTGAAGCGTGCCGAGGTCGGCGTCGGCGCCGAAGACCCGGGCGGGCAGCAGGGTCGCGGTGCGCAGGGCCTCGGCGGGTGAGAGGCCGGCGCGGTGCAGGGCGCGCAGGGCCAGGTGGAGATGGAGCCCGACCGGGACGAGCGGCTGGTCCGTGCCCAGCGCGATCAGCCCGCCGCCCGCGAGGATCCCCCGGTACACGTCCATCTCCCTGCCAAGGGTGGCCAGTTGGGCGGCGGTGGGCGGTTGCCCGGCCTGTTCGCGGACGAGCGCGGTGTCCCACGGCGGCATGAGCGCGGTGACCCGCGGGTCGTCCGCGAGGGCCGGGTCGGCGCCGAGGAGGGCCAGTGCCGTGAACGGGGTGGCGACGAGGTGGAAGCCGGCGGCGGTGTAGATCTCCCGCACGTCCTGGAAGGCACGCCCGGTCGCGGAGGTCGCGTGCCCGAACTCCAGCCGCTGGGTGGCCTGCAAGTGCGTGGTCAGGTCCTGCCCCAGCTGCACACCGGGCGTGCACAGATGGCTGCCGCTGCGCACCCCGAGCCGCTCGTGCCCGAAGTCCGCGGCCTCCTTCATCACCCAGCCCGGGGCGCGGACGTACGTCTTCACGAAGTCCCAGTCCAGCGCCTCGGCCCGCGCCAGCGTGCGGTGCAGGCCCTCGCGGGTGCGGTGGGCGCGGCCCATGCTGTAGGCGACCCGCGGCCCGTCGAGGAGTTCGCCGGTGGCCAGCAGCCGGGGTCCGGCGAGCTCACCTGCGGCGACGGCCTCCCGGATGCGGGCCTGCTCGTAGGCGAAACCGCCCAGCGAGACGGCCGTGGTGATGCCGTACGCGAGTTGCAGCGCGGTCTGCCGGCCGCCGTACGTGGTCTGCCAGGGATGGGTGTGCGCGTCCCACAGTCCCGGGATCACGGTGCGGTCGCTCGCGTCTACACGGCGTGCGGCCGGGCGGCCGGCGCGATGCGGGGACACCTCGGCGATACGTCCGTCACGGACCACGACGTCGATGTCCTCGCGGACCTGTTCGCCGGTGCCGTCCCAGATGCGGCCCGCGTGCACGACGGTGTCGGCCGGGCGCGGCCGGCGGTGGTCCAGCGGGACGCGGACGGTACGGGTCCTGCCGCTGCCGACGTCCAGCAGGCGCAGGCGGCCCGCGGAGAGGTAGAGCAGGGTGCGGGCGTCGGCG
Organism: Streptomyces chartreusis; assembly: GCF_008704715.1. Classification (NCBI taxonomy): domain Bacteria; kingdom Bacillati; phylum Actinomycetota; class Actinomycetes; order Kitasatosporales; family Streptomycetaceae; genus Streptomyces; species Streptomyces chartreusis. The sequence continues at coordinate 8,735,714 of NZ_CP023689.1, read as the reverse complement.
GACCAGGACGGGTGGTCGGCAGGTTCGGAGGTGAGCCGGCGCGGGTCGCCGTCCGGGGTGCCGTCGGCCCGGACCGGCAGCAGCCATAGCGCCGACTCCACGACGACGGCCATCGAGCGGCCGTCCGGGGACCAGACGGGTCCGGAGTCGTAGCGGTCGGAGAGCGAGGTGTGCGGGGCGAGGGCGTGCAGGGCGGCGGCGCCGGTGGTCGTGTCGACGACACGGATGAGGTTGTAGCCCTCGCGGAAGCGCTGGTTGAGCCGGTTGCGGTCACACAGGGCGACGTACCGGCCGTCGGGCGACCAACTGGGCCGGCCGGGCAGCCCGCCCGCGCCGAGCGGTGCGGCGAGGACCCGTTCGGTGCCGTCGGGCAGGTCGCGCACCACGAGGTTGCCGGACATGTCCAGGCACGCCAGCCGCGTCCCGTCGGGCGACAGCGCGGGGAAGACTCGGCCGCCCCCGGCGAGCACCGTCTCCTCCCCCGAGCCTAGGTCGCGGCGCCGTACGGCGAACAGGCCGTCGCGGTCGTCGGCGTACACCAGCCCCGTGCCGTCGGGCGTCCAGACCGGCGCCAGCACATAGCGGGTCGGGGGCACTTGCAGCACCTTGCGGGGCTTGCGTCCGCCCGTGGTCCCTGTGGTCCACAGGGCGTTGAGCGCGGCGAAGGCGACGCTGCGGCCGTCCGGTGACAGGGCGGGCAGGTGCAGCGCGCGGACGGGCCGGGTGCCGGTGGCCTCGAAGTCGTACGTCTTGCCGCGGTAGCGGGGCCGGTCCATGGACAGTGTGGCGGTGAACGGGATCTCCTCGCCGTCGCCGGGTGCGTCCGGGTCGACCAGGCGGAAGTGGCCGTCGACCGTGAGGAGCAGCCGCTCGCCGTCCGTCCAGCGGGGCGGCGCGGGCAGGACGTCGCCCTGTACGGCGACCGGTTCGCCGTCCACGACGAGGGTGCAGGACGCGGCGGGTGAGCCGGTGGTCCGCAGGTACGCCAGGCGTCCGGCCGGGGAGACCGCCGGGGTCATGAGCTGGGCGCCCGAGTCGTCGGTGTGGTCGACGGCGACCGGGCCCGAGCCGTCGGCAGCCACCGAAGCGATCGTGGTCGCGCGCAGGGTGCCCGTGGCGGTGACACCGGCCCGCACGAAGAGGACCCGCTCGCCGTCGGGCGACCACACCGGGTCGAAGTCCTCCCGGCGGGCGTCCTGCCCCGGGCCCTGCTGACCCGGGCGTCCGGTGAGGCGGGTCAGCCCGCCGGTGCGCACGTCCACGACCCAGATGCGGTACGGGGCGCCGGTCACGGTGTCGCCGCCGCGCTCGGAGGCGAACGCGATCCGGGTGCCGTCCGGCGACCAGGCCGGGCCGCGGTCGTCCCAGGGCCCGTCGGTGAGCTGCTTCAGTCCGGAGCCGTCGGGTCGCAGCGTCCAGAGGTGGAAGCCGCCGCCCCGATAGGCACAGACGACGAGCCGACTGCCGTCGGGCGAGAACTGCGGACGGGTGGGTTCGAGGCCGGGCGAGGTGAGCGGTACGGCGGTGCCGCCCTGCCGGGGAACGGACCACAGCACGTTCTGGACCTCGGCGACGAGCCGGTCACCGGAGGGGGCGAGGGTGGCGGAACCGCCCGTGGCGGCGGTGAAGGAGAGAGTGGTCGTGCCGGAGGCGGCGGCCACGCCCGGTGTGCCGACGGTGGCGAGCGCGGTGGCAGTGGCGGTGGCCTGGAGGAATCTGCGGCGGGAGAGCGGGCCGTGAGGGAGGGCGCCGGAAGTGTCTTCGGTGTCCAAGGGAGCTCCCAGTGCGCGGAGTTGGCGGATCGGACGGGAGAGACCACTGGTGGCAACGTACGGCGCGGGACCCGGTCACGGGCCCCACGGCGGCGCTTCTCGGCCGTTCTTCGCCCCCGGCACGGCCAGAAACAGCAGTTGGGCGGCGACGAGTACGTCGATCACGCCGCACCACTCGGCGAAGGCCCGCAGAAGAGGACCGCGCTGCCGGCCTGGACGCCGAGGACGGCCCGCCCGTGCGGTTTCCTCCGGGCAAGTGATCGCCCTCAACGGCGAGTTGACGGCCCCGTCCGGTCCGACGCTGGACGACGAGATCGCCAACGTGACCCGGGTGTCCGCCGCGGCCGGCATCTACGCGCGGTTGACTTCGGCTCCCGGTGCCGTGGCCGCAGAACTCACCGACCCGGCTCGGCATCGTCTAGGTCTGGTGCGGCACAGCCGGGCAGGGCATGCCGAAGTGGAGTACCGGGTCGCGGACGGCTTGGCGCGGCTGCGGTGAGCAATGACGGGGCCGAGGAGCACGCGGGCGGGTCGGAGGGGACGGGCCTGCGCGGCCTCACCGAGCGGCTGGAGGCTTCGGAGCGGGAAGCTCGCCCGGCAGCGGGACGGCGACCGCTTCGTGGTCACGGCCGCGCCGGCCGCCCGGTCGGGCGGGATCATCCGGGACATCGCCGCAGGCCGTCGCTATGTGGATCCGGACATCGCCGCCTCCGCGCTGACCGGGGACGACTGCCCGCTCACCGACCGGGAACTGGAGGTGCTAAGGGCCGCTCGCGCGGGCGCGTCGATCGCGGAGATTGCCGTCGAAGGACATCTGGCTCCCGGCGCTGTTCAGAGCCATCTCTCCGTGGCCATGTCCAAGCGGGGGGGCGCCGATGCGCCATGCGGCCGCGCACCGGGCGTGGGAGCAAGGCTGGATCTGATCCCTCTCCGACGCCCGGTGGGCGACGGCGGTCAGACGCGGCCGGCCGCCGCGGCCTTGCGGAGTTCCTCCGCGTCGTAGATCACCTCGGCGCGGACGAGGGCGCCGTCGCGGACTTCGAGCAGTTCGGCGGCGGTCATGGTGCCGGGTACGGCGGCGAGGTTCCAGGAAACGAAGGCGCAGGCCCGGTCCCCGTCGACGAATCGGTGGCGGACGGTGAAATCGGTGGCGGCCGGGCCGAATTGCCCGGCCATCGCGCGGAAGCCGTCAGCGGATTCAAAGTTGCCGACCGGACCGACGAAGACGAAGTCGTCCGCGAGGGGAACCTCGCTCATGTCTCCGTCACGGTTGATCCAGGCGTCGTAGTACCGCTCGACGATTTCTGCCGTGGTCATGCGACCAACTCCCGTAGAGAACTGTGCAGGTGGCCATGGGCACAGGAGTGCCCGACGGCTCATTCACATCGCTTGGAAATACTAGTGGCGGAGGGAGAAGGCCGCAGAAGGTCGACGACACGGGCACGGAAATTCGGCCGAACACGCACGGCGAAGGCGGTCCGGAGGTTTCGAACGCGCCTGAATTCAAACGGCAGGTTAACTGCCGATGCGCTTCACCATTTCCCGCAGGTCCGGATCGGCGTTCGCCCGGTCGAAGGCGGCGGCGAGCGTCTGGAGATAGACCGGAACGGCGGCTTCCAGAGTCTCGCGGCCGGACGCCGTGATGGCGGTGAATACGCCACGCCGGTCCTTCTCGTAGTGAATGCGCTCGACGAGAACCTGTCGCTCCAGGCGGGTGACCAGACGACTGACGGAGCTCTGGTTCATGCCGACCGCCTCGGCCAGCGCCTGCATCCGCAACCCCGGCCGACCGCTGCCGGAGATCTTGGCGAGCGCCTCCAGCGCGGTGTACTCGCTCAGCGACAGGCCGAAGCGGTCCTGAAGGGCCTTCTCGACCAGCTCGGAGACCTGGGTGTGGAAGGCGGCGAGCTTGTTCCAGGCACCCTGCTCTGTCTGGGTGGCCTGTCGTTCCGATGCGCTCTGACTCATCGCTACTACCCTCCTGACGCCGGAGGAGCAGCTCGCGGCAACCAACAACGGTACAACTACCTAATGTACTCGTAAAGGTACGCGCAATCATTGCACAGGACCACATCCACTCGCCAGCGGACCGGCGTCGGGATCCGGCGCTAGGGATGTGACCGAAAAGCCGTACTCCGGGCCACGATCTCGAAGCATTCGGCCGACTCGTGACGGGTACTGCCGTGCAATCGCTGAACGTGCGCCGCATACGATTCGGCCGTTCCCGGACCCAGCGCCGCGCGCAGTCGTTCCCCGCCGAGTCCGACCGCGCTCGCCAGTGCCGCGTAGTGCCGGGAGTCGGCCGGCGCCTTCGCCACCGCTTCGACCGTGAAGCCGGCCGCCGTCAGCGCGCTCGTCCACTGCCGTGACGCGCGGTGGACGCCGGGCAGGTCGGTCCCGGTGACGATCACGGTCCCCTCCTCGGGCTCCAGGACGCGCCGCCAGCCGCGCGCGGCGACCGCGAGGGGTGTCGAGGGCCAGAAGTCGAGGGCCACCACCACATCGAAGGAGGCGACGGGCAGGTCGAGTTCGTCCAGATGCGCCACGGTGAAGTCGAGGTCCGGGGCGGCCGGCACCGGGTGCGGCCGCGCCGCCGTACCGGCCGCTTCTCGCACCCCGACGACCTGGAACTCCTTCGTTTCCAGATCTGTCATACCCCGCTGTCGCAGCAACGCGCCGATATCCAGAATTCGTTGACCGGACCGCACCCCGGCGCGGGCTAATATCCGGCGGGTCTCTGTCGTTTCGCTGTCGTTGGCCTCGGTGTCCGGCGGTCGTTTCCGGTGACTTGCGTCGCGAGGCTCGATCGAATCTTGATTGACCGGGTTTCGTACGGCCATGCACGCCCCCATCATCCCCGTTATGGAGCAACTGCCGTCCAACTCGAAACAATTGACGACAGCGATCCCCGCACAAGCGTACTCCATACCGCCGCACTCCCCCGGGCGCTCGGCCCCGGTGTGGGCGACGCGACACAGGCCGACTTGGCACTTGCCCGGGAAGTGACGATCGGGTGAAGGAATGGTGAGCGGAGGCGTGGCAATGCCCGAGGAGCAGGAAGTCAGATTCTCGCCAACTGTTCGGCGAAACGCTCCACTGTTTCCATGGTCTGATCGGCATTCAGCCTGGGGTCGCATGCGCTGCGGTAGGCAAATGGCAGATCATTCTCGGAGATCCCGCAACGGCCCCCGACGCATTCGGTCACGGGCTCGGCGGTGCTCTCCAGATGCAGGCCGCCGGGCCGGGCGCCGCCGCGGCAGACCGCCCGCACGAACGCCTCGCTCTCGGCGACCACCGCCCCCATGTGCCGGGTCTTGTGGCCGGAGGCGGCCCGGACGGTGTTGCCGTGCATCGGGTCGCACAGCCACACGGCCGCGTGCCCGGCCGCGCGGACCGCTTCGACCAGCGGGGTCAGTCGCTCCTCGATCCGGTCCGCGCCCATCCTGGAGATCAGGACCAGCCTGCCGGGCCGGCGTTCGGGGTCGAGGGTGGCGGCGAGGCGTACGACCTCATCCGGTGACATTCCCGGGCCTACCTTGCAGCCGACCGGGTTCAACAGCCCGGCGAGGAAGCGCACATGGGCGCCGTCGGGGTGGCGGGTCCGCTCCCCCGTCCAGGGCAGGTGGGTCGAGGTCAGTACCCAGCCCTGCGCCTCGGCGTCCCATCGGGTCAGCGGCTCCTCGTAGTCCAGGACGAGGGACTCGTGGCTGGTCCACAGCGCGGGCAGGCCGTCGCCCCAGTGCCCGCGCATGGGCAGGCCCTCGTCGGCGGCGCGGCGCAGCAGGAACAGGGTGCGCGCGGCGTGCTCGTAGCCCCAGAGCATGCGGCGTGGATCGGGGCGGCGCGCGGTGGCGTCGGGTGCCATGTCGTTGACGAGGAAGCCGCGGAAGGCGGGCATCGGGATCCCGTCTACCTCCTCGGTCGGCGAGGAGCGGGGCTTGGCGAACTGCCCGGCGATCCGGCCGACCGTGAGCACGGGCAGCGCGAGCCGTTCCCCGACGACCCGGGAGACGTCCCGGAACAGCTCCAGGGTGCGGCCGATGCCGGCCGGGGTCGCCGGGGCGAAGGGCTCGGCGCAGTCCCCCATCTGGATCACCATGCCGCGGCCGTACGCCACTTCGGCCAGCCGGCGCCGTAGCGTCAGTACCTCCTCGGCGGTCACCAGCGCGGAGCGCGCGGCGAGTTGGGCGTGCGCCTGCCGCAGCCGGTCGTCGTACGGCCAGCCGGGCGGTTGGCCGGCCGGCAGTCCGCGCCAGCGTGCCGGGTGCCAGGGGGCGCGGCCGTGCAGCGAGGTCACCGTCAACTCCCGCATGGGGCGTCGTCCTCCGTCTCGTGCGCGTCGAAAGCCGGCGTGGTCGCCATGTCAGGGGCGTCCGTCCGCCATGTCCCGGAGGATCGTCTTGAGGATCTTGCCGGAGCGGTTGCGCGGCAGGGTGTCCAGGAAGGTGATCAGGGCGGGCCGGTGATGGCCGGCGAGTTCCGCCGTGATGAGCCGGGTGAGTTCGTCGGGGGTGGGGCGGGCCGAGGGGGCGGGCACCACGTAGGCGATGGGCACTTCACCGTGTGCCGGGTCGGGCCTGCCCACGACGGCCGTGTCGGCGACTCCGTCGTGCGAGAGCAGCACCCGCTCGATCTCCGCCGGGTGCACGTCCTGCCCGCCGGTGGTGATCACGTCGGTCTGCCGGCCGACGAGCGTGAAATGGCCGGCCGTGTCGGCCCGGCCCAGGTCGCCGGTGTGCAGCCAACCGCCGCGGGTCGCCTCGGCGGTGGCCTGCGGGTCGGCCCAGTAGCCGCGCATCAGGCTGTCGCTGCGCACACAGATCTCGCCGTACTCCTCCGGTGCCGCCTCGGTGCCGTCGGGACGGCGGATCCGCACGTCGACGCCGTGCAGGGGCCGGCCCGCGCCGAGGGCGGGGTGCCGGTCGGGCGGCGTGTGCGGGTCCGGGTGCTCGTGCGGGGCGAGCATGGCGAAGTGCCCGCCGGCCTCGGCGGCGCCGTACGCCTGCCGGAAGGCGCAGCCGAAGGTGCGGGCGGCGTCGCGGTAGACCTCCCAGGGCAGCGGGGCGCCGCCGTACACGATCTCCTGGAGGCTTCCGGTGTCGTGCGGCCGTGAGCGGGACGCCTGGAGCAGGTGCCGCAGGGTCTCGGGGTCGAGCCAGAGGTGGGTGGCCCGGTGCCGGGTCACCGCGTCCAGCGTGCGGTGCGGTGCCGACGCGGGCGGCAGGACGACGCCGGCGCCGCCCGCCAGGTACGTGAACGACATGGCGACGCTGGAGTGGAACAGCGGGGCGCAGTTGACGAGCGTCGCCTCCTCGGCCGGACCGGCCGCCGCGAGCCAGGCGAGGCAGACCTGCATCAGGCTCCGGTGGTCCCAGATCACCGCGCGGGCCCGGCCGGTGGTCGCCGAGGTGTGCATGATCGCGACGGGGTCGTCGGGGCGCACCTGCGGCCAGGAGCCCTGGTACGGCGGCAGGCCGGACATGCCGGCGAGGTCCAGGGCGACCGGTAGGGCGAGGTCGTGGGCCCGAGTGGGGCTCGCGGGGTCGGCGAGGACGGCCACCGCGCCGGCCCTCCGGGCGACGGCGGCCGTCTCCTTCTCGGGGCCGGCCGGGTCGACCGGTACGGCGACGGCGCCGATCCGGGCCAGGGCGAAGTACGCCTCGAACACCTCGATCCGCTCCGGGGCCGGCAGCAGGACCCGGTCGCCCGGTCCGAGGCCCTGTGCGAGCAGCCCTCCCGCGAGGGCGTCCACCCGCTCGGCCAGCTCGCTCCACGTCACGTCACGCCGGTCGTCCACCAGGGCGGTGCGTCCGGCACGCCGGCGGCGGTTGCGGTCCAGGATCTGGGTCAGCCACATGCGAGGTCATCCGTCCGACGGTCCGTCATCGAGTCCTGCGGAACGGCTCATCGAGCCGAGGGGGCTTCCATCCAGAGTATAGACCCATACAATGTATGCATGAGTATTGATTCTTCAGACGAACGATCGGGCGACCACCAGGGCCGCAGCGGCGCCCCTCCCGGATTACCGGCCCACGACCCCACGCACCCCGTGGAGAGCGCCGTGATCAGCCGTTTGTCCGGCAACTGGCATCGGCGCGCGGCGGTCAAACGCCAGGAGCCGGACCTGGACGACCTGTTCGAGCCGGACCGGCCCGACTGCCCCGACAGCCTGCTGCCGTTCCGCGACCACCCCACCTATCTCGCGCTGGACGACGGGACGAAGGCGCGGCTGCGCGCCTGGGGCTGGATCGCGTTCAACAAGAACATCCAGGACATCGAGCAGCGGGTGGTCAATCCCGGCTTCGCCCTGATGGCCGCCGAGGCATTCGAGACCGGGCTCGGCGAATCCATGACGGTGGCCGTGACCCAGGCGATGGTGGACGAGCAGTACCACACCCTGATGCACCTCAACGCCAGTGCGGTGACCCGCCGTCGGCGCGGCTGGGCCATGCCCGACAGCGCGCTGCCGCTCGGCCACAAGGCCCGCAGGCACGAGGAACGCCTGGCCGCCGCGGCGACACCGGCCCTGCGCCGGCTGGACCAGCTCGCCTACACGACGGTCGCCGAGATCTCCATCAACGCCTACCTCGACCTCGTCGCCGACGACGACGCCGTCCAGCCCATCAACCGCGCCACCGCCGACCTCCACAACCGCGACGAGTACTGCCACTCCTCGATCGCGGCCGAGATCGCCAAGGCCGCCTACGCCCATCTGACGCCCGAGCACCGGCGGTTCTTCCTCGCCTCGCTCGCCGACGGCATGGAGGCGTTCGCGGCGAACGACTACACGACCTGGCACCGGATCGTCGAGCTGACGGACGTGCCGGGCGGGCGGCGGATGCTCCAGGACGTGGCAGCGTCGGCCGCGCGCAAGCGGCTGCTGCAGGACTTCGGCGGGCTGCACCGGCTGTGCCGCGAGATGGACGTCCTGGACGAGCTGCCCTTCGACTGGTCGACCGTCTCCGTCGGCTGACCGGCCGCCCCGCCCTGACCCACGTCCGACCGTCGGCGGCACCCGCACCCACCACCGGCGACCGTTCCGACCCTCTGAAGGGGCCATGCGCACACTGCTGATCGACAACCACGACTCCTACACCTACAACCTCTTCCAGCTGCTGGCCGAGACCTATGGCCAGGAGCCGACGGTCGTGCCCAACGACGACCCGGCCTGGAGTCGGCTGGACGTCGACGCGTTCGACGCGGCGGTGATCTCACCGGGCCCCGGGCATCCGTCGGGGCGACGGGACTTCGGGCATTCGCGCGCGCTGCTGGAGCACACCGGACTGCCCGTCCTCGGGGTCTGCCTCGGGCATCAGGGCATCGGGCTGCTCGCGGGCGCGCGGGTGGTCGGCGCGCCCGAGCCCCGCCACGGCCACCTCACGACGGTCGAGCACGACGCGACCGATGTCTTCGCCGGTCTGCCCGACCGCTTCACCGCCGTGCGCTACCACTCGCTGTGCGTCGCCGAACCGCTGCCGCCACAGCTGGAGGTGACGGCACGGGCCGAGGACGGCGTGATCATGGGGCTGCGCCATCGTGAACTGCCGCGGTGGGGCGTGCAGTTCCACCCCGAGTCGATCTCCACCGAGTACGGCGCCGAACTGATGGCGAACTTCCGGCGACTGGCGCTGGCGGCCCGCCCAGGACGGCAGGTGCCGCAGCCGCGCACCGCCGCTCCGGCCCGACACCCCGCGACTCCGGCCGCCGCAGGCCCGTCCCCGGAACCCGCCCTGCGCGCCCATGTGCGGTGCCTGGAGCGGGCCGTGGACGCGGAGTCGGCGTTCACCGCCCTGCACGGCGACAGCAGCCGTGCGTTCTGGCTCGACAGCGCCCATGTGGAGCCGGGCCTGTCCCGCTTCTCCTTCATGGGCGACGCCGACGGCCCCGACGGCGAGGTGCTCACCTACCGCGTCGGCGACGCGTCCGTGATCGTCGAGCCCTCGGGCGGCATCCCGTACCTGGAGCACGGCACGATCTTCGACGTCCTGGACGGCCGGCTGCGCCGCGAGGTCACCGGCACCGAGGACCTGCCCTTCGACCTCTCCGGCGGCTATGTCGGGTACTTCGGCTACGAGTTGAAGGCCGACACGGGCGCCGACAAGAACGCCCACCGGGCCCCGGCGCCGGACGCGATGTGGCTGCGGGCGCACCGCTTCCTGGCCGTCGACCACCTGGAGGGGCGCACCTATCTGGTCGGCCTCGCCGAACCGTCGGACGCCGCCTACGCCGAGGAGTGGCTGGACCGCACGGCCGCGGTGCTGCGTACCCTCCCCGACGCCGTGGCCGCGCGGCCGGTCCCGACCGCGGCCGACCCGGATGTCACCCGCTGGCTGGCCCGGCCCCGCGAGCAGTATCTGGCCGACATCGCTGCCTCCCAGCGGCAGTTGCGCGCCGGGGAGAGCTACGAGATATGCCTGACCAACAGCCTGCGGCTGCCGGCCCCGGTCGACGATCTGGCCTACTACCGCAGGCTGCGCAGCCTGAACCCGGCGCCGTACGCGGCACTGCTGCGCCTCGGCGAGCTGTCCGTGTTCTGCTCCTCGCCGGAGCGTTTCCTGCGGATCGACCGTGACCGGACCGTGGAGAGCAAGCCCATCAAGGGAACCACCCGCCGCAACCCGGACCCCGCGCTCGACGAGGCCCTGCGCGCCTCCCTCCCCGGCGACCCCAAGACCCGCGCCGAGAACCTGATGATCGTCGACCTGCTGCGCAACGACCTCGGCCGGATCTGCCGGGTCGGCAGCGTGCATGTACCGGCGTTCATGGCGACCGAGTCGTACACGACCGTGCATCAGCTGGTGTCCACCGTGCGCGGCACACTGCGCCAGGACGCGAGCGCCATCGACTGCGTCAAGGCGTGCTTCCCCGGCGGGTCGATGACCGGTGCGCCCAAGCTGCGCACCATGGAGATCATCGACTCCCTGGAGGATCAGGCCCGCGGGATCTACTCGGGCGCCCTCGGCTTCATCGGCTACTCCGGCACGGCGGATCTCAACATCGTGATCCGTACGGCCGTACGGTGGCGGGAGGAGTTGAGCGTGGGCGCCGGCGGGGCGATCGTGCTCGACTCGCAGCCTCTCGCCGAGTACGACGAGATGCTGGTCAAGGCGGAGGCCACGCTGCGCGCACTGCCGCTGCCGGCCGCCGACACGCCCGCACCGGGGGCTCCGGTGGCCCCCTCGCTCGGCGACCGCATCGGCTAGCTTGGGGAGTGGGCCCGATCCCGGCCGCGCACCGCGGCCGCCGCAACCGCGACATGCCGACCGGAGGTGGCATTGTTTGCCAGCGAGCAGATCAAGCTGTTGGCCGAATCGGGATGGAACACCTGCGACTCCGTACGGCAGGGCGTCGAGCGGGCGGGGCTTCCGCTCCCGACCGCCGCGTATCTGAAACGCACCGTGGACGCCTCGCAGTGGGGCCGCGCGGAGCGTGCCGTCGAGGCACTGCGTGAGCACTTCAAGGGTGCCCGGTTCGCCGACGAGACGGTCTTCGGCGTCCTGCTGGTGCCCGATCCCGACAAGCTCGACACCCGTGGCGCGGTCGATCCGGCAATGCGCGCCGACCAGACAGGCAAGACCGGCAAGGGCGCGGTCGATGTGGTCGACCGCGCCCTTCCGGCGGGCAGGCTGGCGGTGCCGCCGGGCACCGACTGGACGCCGGTGGCCACCGTGACCGGCCCGACCGGGCTGCACTTCGGCAGCTTCGACGACATCACGGCGGCGGACGCCGCCACCTTCACGGTGGACGGCGTCGACACCAGGGAGTTGATGGTGCGCCAGATCTGGGGCGCGCGCGTGCTTCAGTCCGGGAGCGAGCTCCCGGACTGCGAGGTCGGTGGCGGCTGGACGTTCACGCTGTTCCCCGGCGAGCCCCAGGTGGACGGCAAGGCCGTCTCCGGCACGGTGCTGCACGACAAGGTGCGGTTCCGGCTGGGGCGGAGCGACCGGGGAATCGCGGTGGTGCGGGTGAGTCCGGCGCTGGTGGCGGCCTGATCAGCCGCAGCCGCCCGCGTGTCCCAGGTCGCTGGAGCGGGCGTCATGCGCTGCGATCGACACCGACGGCGGCGGGGCGGGCACGTCCGACTCGGCGCCCTCCCCCACCACCGCGAGGAAGTCCGCGAGCCGGTCGATGCCCCAGAACTTCTGGCGGCGGTGCATGAAGAACGGGACGCCGAAGACGTCGTCACGGTGGATGTCGAGGAGTGCACGGACGCCTTCGGCGCGTATGTGCTCGTCGTCGGCGGCATGTTCGGCGGCGCCCGGGTCGACGCCGACTTCGGCGGCCAGTCGCCCGACGGTCCCCCGGTCGGAGATGTCCAGGTTCTCCTGCCAACGGGCACGGTAGACACGGTCGATGAAGGCGAGTCCCCGACCCTGTGCCGCCGCCACCACATAGGCGAGGTGGGACGCCTCCCACCAGGGCGCGACGTCCTGTGGCCAGGTGACCGCGAGTCCGCGCCGGGCGGCCAGGCGCCGTACGTCGCCGAGCATGTACAGGTGCTTCTCGCGCGACATCGGCGTGTAGGGGAAGCGGCCGCCGGCCTCGGTGAGCAGCTTCTCGCTGTGTGCGTCGGGCTCCCAGAACGGCCGCCACTCCGCGGCGTCCACGACGTCCGGTCGACCGGTGGTGAGGTCGTGGAAGGCCAGCCAGGAGTACGGGCTGCGGAAGGAGAAGTAGATACGGGGACGACGCGGTGAGCGCGCCATGGCGGCCTCCTCGGAGGTGTCGGACGCTAGATGGTGATCCCGCCGTCGACCTGGACGACGGCTCCGGTGATGTACGAGGCCCGGTCCGAGGCCAGGAAGCCGACCAGGTCCGCCACTTCCCGCACCGTGCCGAACCGGCCCAACGGCACGCTGTCGACGGCCCGTTGGTGTTCGCGCTCGCGCAGCACCGCCGTCATGTCGGTGTCGATGAATCCGGGCGCGACGACGTTCGCCCGGACTCCGAAGCCGCCCACCTCCTTGGCGAGCGCGCGGGTGAAGCCGATGATCCCGGCCTTGGAGGCGGAGTAGTTGGCCTGGCGGGGGTTGCCGTAGACGCCCGAGACCGAGGACAGGGTGATCACGACGCCGCGACGGCGCTTCATCATCCCCATGATCACGGCGTGGCAGGCGGTGAAGGTACCGTCGAGGTTGATCCGCAGCACCTGACGCCAGTCGTCGTCGGTCATGGTCACCACCGGGTTGTCCCGGGTGACGCCGGCCGAGGTGACCAGCACCTCGACGGGCCCCAGTTCCTCCTCGACGTCCCGGACCAGGGCCCTGACGTCGTCCGGGTCGGTCACGTCGACGGGGCGGGACAGGACCCGGGCGCCGAGTTCCTCGGCCTCCTTCTCGACCTCCCGGGCCGCGTCGGAGCGGGCGCGGTAGCAGAACGCCACGTCGTGTCCGTCGCGGGCGAGTTGGCGTACGACGGCGCGGCCGATGCCGCGGGAGCCGCCGGTGACCAGGGCGACGGGCCGCCGGTCGTGGTCCATGGGGTGATCCTCTCTTGTGCGGTGTCGGTCGGCGGGCGGTCAGGCGAGGCGCAGCACGGCGCAGCCGACGACGCCGTCGGGGTCGGCGGTGGTGACCAGGGCCGCACGCCCGGCCGCCGCCGGATCCTCCTCGGCGCTCGCCAGGAGGGCGGCGATCTGGAAGGCGGCGGAGGCGGCTCCGGTGTCGCCGAGCAGGCCGGTGCAGGACAGCCGGAGCGGGTCGTGGCCGCCCAGCACCTCGGCGAGCGCGGTGCGTTCCCGGTCGCCGTACGGTCCGGGGGCGTCCGCGGGGGCGAGGGCCCACAGGTCGGCCGGCGTGAGGCCGGCCCGCCGCAGGGCGCGGCGCACACAGTCGGCGAGGACCGGTCCCGCGTCCTTCTCGTCGGCCGGCAGCGCGATCTCGACTGCCGCCAGCTCGGCGAGGGGCGTCCGGCCGGCGCCCGCTTCGGTGCCCGCCTCCAGCAGCAGGACCGCGCATCCCTCACCGGTCAGCGGCGCCTCGTCGGGTTCCGCCGGTTGGTGCTCGCCGCGCGCGTGCCAGTCCAGCCAGGCGCGTTCCGCGGAGAACTCCTCGGCCGCGCCGCACACGACGGTGCGTGCGTGGCCGCAGCGCTGGAGCCGCTGGGCGTGGTTGAGGGCGAGCAGGGCGGAGGCACGGCCGCCGGCGATGGTGACGTTGGGGCCGCGCAGGCCGTGCCGGATCGCCGACTGTCCCGCCGCGCAGTTCATGACGGTGTTCGGGAAGCGGGCGGGGTCGACCAGGTAGGGCCGGTCCTGGGTGAGCGAGTCGCGGGTGAAGCTCATGATGCTGCCCACGCTGCCGTTCGAGGTGCCGAGGACAAGGCCGGTGTCCTCGTCGAGGCCCGGGATGCGCGCGCCCTCGCCGTCGTCGAGGAGTCTGCCCACGGCGGCGACGGCGAGTGCGGTGACCCGGTCCATGGAGCGGGTGCCCTTGCGGCCCAGCAACTCGCGCGGCTCGCCGCCGGGTACGAGGCAGGCCCGGTCGGTGGGCGCGGCCCAGCGCTCGGGGTCGAGCGCGGTGACGGCCGGCTGCTTCGCCCGTACTCCCGCCCCGAACGCCTCCCGTCCGACGCCGAACGCGGACACCGCCGACCAGGCGGAGACGACCGGTCCCGTGGCGCTCATCGGCAACCTCCCTGCGGCGTACGGCTGTTCATGCCGCTCCCCTCTGCGCCCGGCGCGCCTCGGCGGCGTCGGGCTCGTAGCGGCCGAGGATCAGGACGGCGTTGTTGCCGCCGAAGGCCAGCGCGTTGTTCTGCACGACCTTCAGGTCGGCTTCGATCGCGCGGTTGGGCACGCAGTCGATGTCGCACTCGGGGTCGGTCTCCACGTGGTTGATCGTCGGCGGGATGAAGCCCTCGCGCAGGGCAAGGGTGCAGGCGATCGCGGCGAGGGCGCTGGCCGCGCCCATGGTGTGGCCGATCATCGACTTGATGGAGACCATGCGCGGCGGTGTGCCGCCGAAGACCTGGCGGATCGCGCGGGCCTCGCTGACGTCGTTGGCCTTGGTGCCGGTGCCGTGCGCGGAGATAAGGTCGACGTCGTCCGCGGTGACGCCCGCGTTGTCGTGGGCGAGGCGCACACAGCGGGCGAAGCTGTCCTCGTTGGGCGCGACCGGATGGTCCGCGTCGCAGTTCAGGCCGTAACCGAGCACCTCGGCGTGGATGCGCGCACCCCGTGCGAGGGCCGAGTCCAGGCTCTCCAGCAGCATCATCCCGGCGCCCTCGCCGGTGAGGATGCCCTTGCGGTCGCGGTCGAAGGGCTGGCAGCGCTCGGGGGCGATGGTGCCCAGGCGGTAGAAGCCGGCGAAGGTCTTCAGGCAGACGGCATCCGCCCCGCCGCACAGCGCGAACTCGAACTCCCCGGTGCGCACGGCGTCGTAGCCGTAGCCGATGGCGTAGTTGCCGGCCGCGCAGGCGGTCGGCAGCGTCACGGCCTCGACGTCGACCAGCCCCAACTCCCGGGCGGCGGCCACCGAAAGCCGGCCGGCCGGAACCCGGCGGGCCACGACCGGGTCCATCCGCCGCGGACCGAGTTCCACTTCCTGCCGGGTCAGTCCGTCGAGGTCGCGGGACTCGCCGTCGGTGGTGCCGACGGAGACCAGCGAGCGCACGGCGCGCAGGTCCTCGACCGGGAGGGCGGCGTCCGCGACGGCCATCCGGGCGGCCGCGGCGGCGAAGTGGCTCGCCCGGCCGTACTCGCGCAGCGGCAGCCGGGTGACGAAGCGGGCGGCGTCGAACTCGGTGATCTCGCACGCCCGGGAGTGGTCGAAGCCGCTCGCGTCGAAGGAGGTGATGGGGCCGGCCCCGCTGCGTCCGGCGCGCAGTCCGGTGAGGAACTCGTCGGCGCCGATCCCGATGCTGGTCACGGCGCCGAGGCCGGTGACGACGACGCGCCGCGGTGTCATGGTCGACGACACGCCGCCGCCTACTGCCGGGCCGCGGCGGCCTCGGCCACCACCTCGTACACGCCTTCCAGGTTCACCATGCGGGCGAGTTCCTGCTGGGCGATGGTGATCTTGAACTGCTTCTCCAGGGAGGCGAGTATCTCGATCGCGAGCAGGGAGTCGGCCTCGTGGTCCTCCTTGAAGCGGCTGGTGCGGGTCATCTCGTCGGGTTCGAGTTCGAGGATGTCGGCCACGAGCTCCTTGATCTGGTTCTCGCGCTCCGCGGCGATGTCGGTGCTGGTCATGTCTGTGCTCCTTCTGTCGCATCAGCCGCCGCGTCGGGCGGCCCCCTGTCTGACGCGGCACCGGCCGGGGCCCGGGCGGTGCGCGGTGCGGGCTCAGGCGAGCCGTACGACGGCTCGCGCCCCGGACATCACCTCCAGCCCCTCGAAGCGGGCCCGCAGCCGGATCACGACCCGACGGTCGTCCAGCTTCCGCTCGACGACGCCGGTGATCCGCACGGTCGCGCCGGTGTCGTCGTCGGGCACGACGACCGGACGGGTGAAGCGGCGGACGCTGTACTCGACGAGGGCCGAGGGGTCGCCCGCCCAGTCGGTGACGACCCGTACGGCGGCGGCGATGGTGTAGGTGCCGTGGGCGATGACGTCGGGCAGGCCGACGGCCTTGGCGATCCGTTCGTTCCAGTGGGTGGCGGTGAAGTCCGAGCAGGCGCCGCAGTAGCGGAGCAGGTCGACCCTCCGCACGGTGATGTCCTGCGCGGGTATCTCGGTGCCGACCTCGATGTCGTCGTGGGCGACCTTGGCTGTCATGTCACGCCTCCTGGGGCTGCAGCACCGGGGCCGGGGTCTGCCGGGGCAGGTCCGCCGTGCCGCGGGAGAGGATCGTGTTGACGACGGTGCACACGTGCTCGCCGTCCACCGTGCTGATCCGGTGGGTCATCACCCACTGCTCGTGTTCGCCCATCACACTCATGTCGTCGACGGTCGTGGTCTGCACGAGCCGGTCGCCCGGCCGGATCGGCCGTCGGTGCTCGACCCGTTGGGCCCGGTGCACGCACACCGGTTCCTTCCGCTTGCCGAACTCCGGGTCGTACAGCGGCCAGCCGCCGAAGCGGAAGAAGAGCATGACGGCGAAGGAGGGCGGCGCGATCACGTCCGGGTGGCCGAGCGCCCGTGCCGCCTCGGGGTCGAGGTAGACCGGATGGGTGTCGCCGGTGGCGATCGCGTAGTCGCGGATCTTCTCCCGGCTGACTTCGTAGACCTCGCTCGGCCCGTGGGTGCGGCCGATGAAGTCGTGGTTCAGTGCCATGTCGCCCCCTGGTGTGCGCTGTTCGGCGGGTCAGTCCCGGATGACGGTCTTGGTGCGCATGAGGAATTCCGCGAGGTACCGGTCGTGCGGGAGGCCCGGTCGCATCCAGTACGTCGGGTGGTCGCCGACGTGGACGTTGCTGATGGTCGGCTCGTCGACGAGTTGCTCCAGGAGCCGTTCGTCGTCGGTGATCGCGGTGACGACGAGCGAGTCGCGCAGCGGCGCGATCCCGTCGCCGCGGTTCCAGGGCGCCACCCATACGCAGGGGAAGCCCAGTTCGACGCCGGTCTGCGGGGCGTCGGAGCGGTCGAGCCGGAACACGGCCGGGCGCAGTACGGCGCTGCCGTCGCCCAGGTCGTCCACGACTCCGTCGCCGCCCAGGTGGGCCGTGGCGCTGCCGGCGCTGCGCAGCAGGTATCCCTCGATGGCGCGGGCGGCGGCCAGGGGCTGCACGGGCAGGACGGCCTCGGGATGCCGCGGCGGCAGGCTCGGGATGGCCGCCAGCCTTTCGGCGAGCGCGTCGGCGACGGCGGCCGCCTCGTCGGGGCCGCCCTCGACGAGGACGGCGGTGGCGTTGACGCAGGCGGTGCCGCCCTCGTCCGCGACGGAGTCGACGATGGTGTCCAGGTGGGCTCGCCAGTCTCCGCCGGTCACCAGGATCTTGGCCCGGCCGGGCCCTTGGGGCAGCACAGTGCTGTGCCCGGCGTACTTGCGCACCACGTCGTCGCCGCCGTAGACGAGCGCGAGGTCCGCACCCGCGACGACGGTGTCGGCGACGGTGTGGTCGGTCGGGGTCAGCGCGATGTGGTCGGCGCCGAAGCCCGCCTCGCGCAGCGCGGCGACCAGGCGGTGCGGCGTGAACGGCTCGCGCCGCGAGGGCCGTACGACGACCCGGTAGCCGAGGGCGAGGGCCTCCAGCCACAGGGCGTGCACCCCGGGGTGGTTGCCGGCGGCGTGCACGGCGAAGACGTTCCCGCGCCGGGTCCACACCGCGGCGCCGGTCCGGGTCGCGGGGTCGCGCCAGTCGCCGACGGCGGCCTGGGGCCGGGCCTGGAGCACCGTGCCCGCGGCCTGGGACGCCGCGTCGGCGACGATGCCGGTCGCGGCGCTGACCACGGGGATGGGCAGGCCGGAACAGCGGCTGACCAGCTCGCGGTAGGTGTCCGGGTCCAGTCCGCCGACGGTGCCGGAGGCGAACAGCCGGCCGGCCCGCTCCAGTGCGGCGGCCCGCTCGCCGGGCGGCAGGGGATCGGCCGACCGCAGTGCGGCGAGGGCGCGGTGCACGAACAGCGGTGGCACGATGCTCAGTTCGGCGAGCGGCTGCCCCGTCACGTCGGGCACGGTCAGGCGATTGCGGGCGCGGTAGGGGCCGTTGGCGCCGAACGCGTCGAGCTGGACGAGCTCCTCGCCCGCGTCCCGTAAGGCCGCCCTCGTGGCCGCGGTGGCCGGTCCGGGCATCAGTAGACCCCTTCGATGACGGCCTGGTCGTCGAAGGTGGCCACCGGACTGACGTCGGCGACCGAGTCGCCCATCTGCCCCTCGGGCGGCCGGATGCGCACGGCGGTGTCGCGTTCGAGGTTGTTGGGCAGCAGCATGGCCTTGCTGATGTGGTTCATGACGACCTGGCCGCGCTCGCCGTACGGGACGTTCTCACCGGTCGCGGGGTCGATGACGGAGAAGGTGATGTAGGGCGCGAAGGGGTCGAAGACGCACCGGTCCTCGCCGGCCGGTTCGATGCGCTCCAGCGAGCCGCCGAGGATCATCGTGCTGCCGTAGGCGCCCTGGAGCTGGATGCCGGGGAAGACCTCGGTGCGGAACAGGTGGCGGGTGTCGGCGTCCATGTGGGCGCCGCCCCACTGGATGTGACGCACCTTCCGGTTGATCAGCGCGACCAGCCGCTCGTCCTGCGCGAGCCGCTGGAGCAGCGGCGGGGTCGTGATCAGTACGCCGACGTCCTGGGTCTCCAGCAGGAACCCGGCCTGCGTGACCAGGTGGTCGGCGTAGCGTGCGGCGTCCTCGGCGCGGCCCTGAGCGATGGCCTTCTTCACCCAGCGCGGGTCCATGTCGACCGTGAAGAGGATGCCGCCGCTGCGCCTGGCGCCCTCACGCAGCGCGGCGCCGAAGATGTGCGGGCCGTCGGGCATCAGGGCCAGCCAGTTGACGCCCCGCGGGCAGCCGCGGGCGTCCAGGTGGCGCTGGCTGAAGGCGAGCCAGCGCTCCATCCAGTCGGTCGTGCAGACGACGCGCTTGGGGGCGCCGGTGGTGCCGCCGCTTTCATAGATGCCGTAAAGGTCGTCCGGCAGTGTGAGGCCGCGCGGGATCAACTCCTCGACGCGCACGTCACGCAGTTCGTTGACGAGGTTGGGGAACAGCCTCAGGTCGGCGAAGCTCTTGACGTCCCTGAGCGGGTCGAAGTCGAGCTTGCCCGCCCGCTCGAGCCAGAACGGAGAGCCGGTCTCCGGGCTGAAGTGCCACCGCATCGCCGCGGTGATGAGTTCCTCGCCGTCCGGCGTCTCGTCGGCCGGGCAGTCGAGAACCGGGTCCGTGCGGCCGTGGTCCGACATGTGCGTCCTTCCCCAGGGGCATGGCGATCAGCTGCGATTCCACGCTCGCACAGAGTTACATTCCCAGTCAAGGGATGTGCAATCTTTGACGGCGAGTTAGAGTCGGTGGGAGCGGATGCGCGGGCCGGGGCCGGACGGACCGCCCGGAGACGTCCGAGGACGGGGGAACCAAATGCGGGCGGACTCCCGCGGCCGGACCGCGGAATTACGCGAGTTGCGCGAACGGGTGCGGCACGGACCGAGCGACAAGGCGACCGCGGCTCAGCACGCCAAAGGGAAGCTGACGGCACGTGAGCGGATCGAACTGCTGCTGGACGCCGGGACGTTCCACGAGACGGAGCAACTGCGGCGGCACCGGGCAGTGGGCTTCGGCCTGGAGAACAAACGCCCGTACACCGACGGCGTGATCACCGGCTGGGGCTCCGTCCACGGCCGGACGGTCTTCGTCTACGCCCATGACTTCCGCGTCTTCGGCGGCGCCCTCGGCGAGGCCCACGCGCAGAAGATCCACAAGCTGATGGACATGGCGCTGGCCGCAGGGGCCCCGCTCGTCTCGCTCAACGACGGTGCCGGCGCCCGCATCCAGGAGGGCGTCACCGCGCTCGCCGGGTACGGCGGCATCTTCCTGCGCAACACCCGCGCCTCCGGGGTGATTCCGCAGATCAGCGTGATGCTGGGCCCGTGCGCGGGCGGCGCCGCCTACAGCCCCGCGCTGACGGACTTCGTGTTCATGGTGCGGGACACCTCCCAGGTGTTCGTCACCGGCCCGGACGTGGTCAAGGCGGTGACCGGCGAGGAGATCGGCCACGACGGACTGGGCGGCGCGGACGTGCACGCGGGGACGAGCGGCGTGTGCCACTTCGCGTACGACGACGAGGAGACCTGCCTCGAGGAGGTGCGGTACCTGCTGTCCCTGCTCCCCGCCAACAACCGCGAGCAGCCGCCGCGGGTGCCGTCCACCGACCCTCCCGACCGGGCGGGCACGGCACTGCTGGACCTGGTCCCCGCGGACGGCAACCGCGCCTACGACATGCGGGCGGTGATCGGGGAACTGGTCGACGACGGCGAGTTCTTCGAGGTGCACGAGCACTGGGCGACCAATGTCGTGGTGGGCCTGGCCCGGCTGGACGGCCATGTCGTCGGCGTCGTCGGCAACCAACCCGCCCGGCTCGCCGGGGTGCTGGACACCCGGGCCAGCGAGAAGGCGGCCCGCTTCGTCCAGATGTGCGACGCGTTCAGCATCCCGCTCGTCACCCTGGTGGACGTCCCCGGGTTCCTGCCCGGCGTCGCCCAGGAGCACGGCGGCATCGTCCGGCACGGCGCGAAGCTGCTGTACGCCTACTGCAACGCCACCGTGCCGCGGGTCTCCGTCGTCCTGCGCAAGGCCTATGGCGGGGCGTACATCGTCATGGACTCGCAGTCCATCGGCTCCGACGTGACGTATGCCTGGCCGACGAACGAGATCGCCGTGATGGGCGCGGAGGCCGCGGCCGACGTGATCTTCCGCCGGCGGATCGCCGAGGCCGACGACCCGCAGGCCGTCCGCGCCGCGCTGGTCAAGGAGTACGCCGCCGAGCTGATCCATCCGTACTACGCGGCCGAACGCGGCCTCGTCGACGACGTCATCGACCCCGCCGAGACCCGCGGGACGCTGGTGCGCACCCTGGACATGCTCCGCTCGAAGCACGCCGATCTGCCCTACCGCAAGCACGGCAACCCACCACAGTAGGCGGGGAGTTCAAGGGCCCGTCCAGGATTCTCCCGGGCTGTACCGGAGCTGTTCCGCGGCCCTTCCGGGGCTCTGCCGCGACCCTTCCGGGTGCTCTTCCGGGGCGAAACTTTCGCGTCGCCCCGTCGGCCTTTCCCCTGCGTACGCGGTCGGCACATAGTGAGGGGGCTGTCTGGCGACGGGGGCGTGCGACGCCCCGTGAAGGGACGAGATGACGCGCAAGAACGCCCTGGTGGTCCGCGGCGGATGGGAGGGGCATCAGCCGGTCCGGGCGACGGAACTGTTCCTGCCCTTCCTGCGCGCCAACGGGTACGCCGTCCGGATCGAGGAGTCCACCGACGTCTACGCCGACGCCGACGCGATGTCCGGCACCGACCTCGTCGTGCAGTGCGTGACGATGTCGCAGATCACCGCCGAGCAGTTGGCGGGGCTGAGCGGGGCGGTCGTCGCGGGCACCGGCCTCACCGGCTGGCACGGCGGGATCGCCGACTCGTTCCGGGCCTCGTCCGACTATCTCCATCTGGTGGGCGGGCAGTTCGCGACGCATCCGGGCAAGGAGCCGTGCGAGCGCCGGGGCGGCCAGGAGGACAACTACCTGCCGCACAGCGTCAGCATCACCGAGCTCGGCCGCGAACACCCCATCACCGCCGGTATCGAGGACTTCGAGCTGGACACCGAGCAGTACTGGGTGCTCCACGACGACCTGATCGACGTGCTCGCCACGACGACCCATCCGGTCCGGCCGTGGCATCCCTGGCACCGCCCGGTCACCTCGCCGGCGGTGTGGACCCGTCGGTGGGGCGCCGGACGCGTCGTCGTGACGACCCCGGGGCACAGCCTCGACGTACTGGAACACCCCGCGGTCCGCACCGTCATCGAGAGGGGCATGCTGTGGGCGACGCGCACCGCATCGGCATCGTAGGACTCGGCGTCATCTCCCGTGCCTACCTGGACACGCTCGTCGGCCACCCCGCGGTACGCGTCACGGCGGTCGCCGACCTCGACGCCTCCCGCTCGGCCGCCGTCGCGGCGGAAGTACCCGGCGTCGAGGCCATGGGCGTGGAGGAGCTGCTGAGCAGCCCGGACGTGGACACGGTCCTCAACCTCACCGTCCCCGCGGCGCACGCCGAGATCGCCCTGCGCGCGATCGGCCACGGCAAGAACGTGTACGGGGAGAAGCCGCTGACGGCCGAACTCGCCGACGCGCACACCGTGTTGGAGGCAGCCGCGAAGGCGGGCGTCACCGTGGGCTGCGCCCCGGACACCGTCCTGGGCTCCGGCATCCAGACCGCGCGGGCGGCCGTGGCCGCGGGGACCATCGGGCGCCCCCAGTTCGCGTCGGCGGTGATGGTCACGCCGGGCCACGAACGCTGGCATCCGCACCCCGACTTCTACTACACCGCCGGCGGCGGCCCGCTGCTGGACATGGGGCCGTACTATCTCGCGTCCCTGGTCCATCTGCTGGGGCCTGTGCGTGCCGTGACGGGGGCGGCCGGCCGGCTGCGCGACGAGCGCGTCATCGGCTCCGGTCCGCGCGCGGGCGAGCGCATCCCGGTCGAGGTCGACACGCACGTAAGCGGCGTGCTGGAGCACGTCGGCGGGACGCTGACGACGATCACGACCAGCTTCGACGGCGTGGCCACGACCGCCACACCGATCGAGGTGCACGGCGAGACCGGCACGCTCGCGGTGCCCGACCCGAACCGCTTCGACGGCGAGGTCCGGCTCTTCGCACTCGGCGACACCCAGTGGCGCACACAGCCGGTCTCGGCGGGCTACGTCGACGGCGCCCGTGGCGTCGGCCTGCTGGACTTCGTCACCGCCGGCCCGCGGCGAGCACCCCGCGCAAGCGGCGAACTCGCCCTGCATGTACTGGAGACGATGACCGCGCTCCTGCGCTCGGCGTCCGAGGGCCGCCGCATCGAGCTGACTACCTCGGTACAGCCGCCCGTGTCCGTACCGCTGACCGCGGCCACGGAATGGCGGGGTGCCGGCGCCCGATGACCGCGGCTCCGGTCAGTCCACCGGCCAGGTGTGGGCGGCCGCGTTCAGATGCATGTACTCCATGTAGGTCCGGGTCATCCGCCGCAGCGCCTCGTCTCGGTCGGTGCCGGCCTTCTCCAGGTGGTGGACCGTCTCCGCCTGCCACAGGGCGCCGTTGCGGGCGGTGACGCAGCGCTGCTCGATGATGCCGAGCAGGGGTTCGCGCCAGGCCGCGTCCATGCCGGCGAGTTCCAGGCCCCGGTGGGCCTGGGCCAGCAGGCGCCGCAACACCAGTTCCGTGACCGGGACCTCGCCCATGCCGGGCCAGTACAGGCGGGCGTCGATGCCGTCGCGGGCGGCGGTGTGGAGGTTCTCCTCGGCCACCGAGAAGGACATCCGGGTCCAGACCGGCCGGTCGTCGTCGACCAGGGCGCGCGTGAGGCCGTAGTAGAAGGCGCCGTTGGCGATGGTGTCGGCGACGGTGGGGCCGGCGGGCAGGACCCGGTTCTCGATGCGCAGATGGGGGCCGCTCTCGGTGACGGCGTAGACGGGGCGGTTCCAGCGGTAGATCGTGCCGTTGTGCAGGGTCAGTTCGCCCAGCTGCGGTGCGTCGCCGCGGTCGTGCGCCTCCTGCGGGTCCTCGTCGTCGCACAGCGGCAGAAGGGCCGGGAAGTAGCGCACGTTCTCCTCGAAGAGGTCGAAGACGCTGGTGATCCAGCGCTCCCCGAACCACACCCGGGGCCGTACGCCCTGCGCCTTGATCTCCACCGGACGGGTGTCCGTGGCCTGCTCGAACAGCGGGATGCGCGTCTCGCGCCACAGCTCCTTGCCGAAGAGGTACGGCGAGTTCGCCGCGAGGGCGATCTGTACGCCGGCGACCGCCTGGGCGGCGTTCCAGTAGTCGGCGAACTCCCGCGGCGAGACCTGGAGGTGATATTGCGTGCTGGTGCAGGCGGCCTCGGGGGTGATGGTGTCGGCGTACGTCGACAGGCGCTCCACCCCGTCGACGGTGATCCGGAGGTCCTCGCCCCGCGCGGCGAAGATCTGCTCGTTGAGCAGCCGGTAGCGCGGATCGCCGGACAGCGCGGTCTCGTCCACGTCGGTCTCGCCCAGCGTCGGCAGGATGCCGACCATGATCAGGTGTGCGCCCACGGCGGAGGCGCGTTCCTCGGCGTGGTTGAGCGCTTCACGGATGGCCTGCTCCCACGCCCCGGGCCCGCCGGTCGTCAGCTCGCGCGGCGGGATGTTGATCTCCAGGTTGAAGCGGCCCAGCTCGCTCGACCAGGCGGGATCTGCGATGGCCCGCAGGACGTCGGTGTTGCGCATCGCCGGCCGCCCGTCGGCGTCGACCAGGTTGAGCTCGATCTCCAGCCCGACCTGCGGCCGCTCGCTCTCGAAGGTCGACTCGCGCAGCATCTGGGCCAGCACGTCGAGGCAGGTGTGCATCTTGTCCCGGTACCGGCGGCGATCCTCCCGCGTGAACACCAGGGCCGGAACGTCACGTCCCATCGTGCCCTCCCGAGTCCCCTCGGCGGATACCTCTCGTCCCAGAGTGGCACTTCGGACGGCACCGGGACAGTCAGGGGACGACGTCGGTCCGGTCGGGTGCGCGAGCCGGAGATGCCCCATCCCGTGTTCCGGCCCACGTCAGATCCCCCTTGCCGCCCGTCTCGCACCCACCTAGCCTGAGTTTGTGCCGCAAATAAACAAAGCCCGTCAGCACAATGTCGTGCCGGGCACCAGCCGCGACCTGACCCGCCTGCGTACAGCCATCACCGCCTTCTTCGCCCTGGACGGCTTCCTCTTCGCCGGCTGGGTCGTCCGGATCCCCGCCATCAAGCACCAGACCGGCGCCTCCGCCGGTGACCTCGGCCTCGCCCTCCTCGGCGTCTCCGCCGGCGCCGTCCTCACCATGACGCTGACCGGCCGGCTCTGCCGCCGCTACGGCAGCCACCAGGTCACGGTCGTGTGCGCCGTACTCCTGTCCCTCAGCGTGGCCCTGCCCCCGCTGACCCACTCGGTGCTCGCCCTCGGCGCCGTCCTGCTGATCTTCGGAGCGGCCTACGGCGGCATCAACGTCGCCTTCAACAGCGCGGCCGTGGACCTCGTCACCGCCCTGCGCCGGCCGATCATGCCCAGCTTCCACGCGGCCTTCAGCCTCGGCGGCATGGTCGGCGCGGGCCTCGGCGGACTGGTCGCGGGGGCCCTCTCCCCCACCCTGCACCTCGCGGGCCTCGCCGTCGTCGGACTGCTCGTGACGGCGGTGGCCGCCCCGACGCTGCTGCGCCACGAGCCGCCGTCCGCCCCGCCCCCCGCACCCTCCGCACCCTCCGCCCCCGAGACCTCCCGCCGCCCGCAGGGCCGAGTCCGCGGTCTGGTGATCGTCTTCGGCCTGATCGCCGGGTGCACGGCCTACGGCGAGGGCGCCATGGCCGACTGGGGCGCCCTGCACCTCGAACAGGACCTGGACGCCTCGTCCGGTGTCGCCGCCCTCGGCTACACCTGCTTCGCGCTGGCCATGACCATCGGCCGGCTCAGCGGTACGGCCCTGCTCGAACGGCTCGGTCACGGCCGTACCGTCATCGCGGGCGGCGCCACCGCCGCGGCCGGAATGCTGCTCGGTTCGCTCGCGCCGAGCCTGTGGGCCGCGCTGCTCGGCTTCGCGGTGACCGGCCTCGGCCTGGCCAACCTCTTCCCCGTGGCCGTCGAACGCGCGGGCACCCTCGCCGGCCCGAGCGGCGTAGCCACGGCCTCGACCTTCGGCTACGGCGGCATGCTCCTCGGCCCGCCCGCCATCGGCTTCATGGCGGACTGGATCTCCCTGCCCGTCGCCCTGACCAGCGTCGCCGTACTCGCGGCCATCGCCACGCTCATCGGCGTCGCCACCCGGCGCGCGGTGCCGAACTGACCCCGTCGGAGCGCGCGTTGCGGGCCCGGCGCATTGTCGGTCCCGCCCGCGCCGCGGATGATGACCGGATGGCACGACTCCACGACATCGTCATCGACTGTGCCCGTCCGGCCGCCACCGCTCGCTTCTGGGCCGCCGCCCTCGACGGTTACGCCGTCGCCCCGTACGACGACGCCGAGCTCGCCCGACTGCGGGCCCGGGGCATCGCCGGCCTGGAGGACGACCCCACCGTGTTGGTCGAACCCGTCGGCGGCGGCCCCCGGCTGTGGTGTCAGCTCGTCCCGGAGCCCAAGCGCGGCAAGAACCGACTGCACCTGGACCTGGTCTCCGCCGACCCGGAGACCGAGATCGCCCGGCTCACCGCGCTCGGCGCGACCGTGCGGACCCGCCACGAGGACCACTGGGTGCTGACCGACCCCGAGGACAACGAGTTCTGCCTGTTCCCGACTTCGTCCTGAGCGTCCTCACACCCGGGCGAGCTCCGCGGCACCGAAGGACACATCGAAGCGGTCGCACCAGATGCTGACGCTGCTGTACCGGGACAGATCGACATCCCCCGGCACGGCATAGTTCTGGCTTCCCTTGTTGCCCTTGAGCCGGCCGAGGCTGATGTGCGCGCCGTCGTCGAACACGCGCCAGCCGCCCACGCCCTCCTTCACCGGCGCGTCCGTCAGCCACACCCGCAGGTCCGGTCCGTTGCTGGTGTCGAGGTTCTCCAGCCGCAGGACATGGGAACCGTCGGCCAGCCGCAGCAGTTTCACCGAGCCCGAGGTCGCGTGCTCATGGCTGATCAGCTCACCGCCCGCCAACGTCTTCGGCCCGGGTGCCGTCGAGGCCGGTGCGGAGGTTCCCACCGCGGCGGGCAGGGCCTCCTCCACGGTCGTGTCCTGCCACAGCTTCCACGGCTGGAACCAGTACAGCCCGAGGCCGCCCGCGACGAGGACCAGCACCAGCACCCCGAGTCCCAGCGGCCCCCACAGCGCCTTCCGCACGCGCCCCATACCCGTCTCGCTTTCCGGTAGTCGTCCGTCGCCGTCCATTCAACGGAACCCGGAGCCCGCCGTGTACACGCGGCGTGATGACGAAAGTCTTACGTCGACGCGGAGGCCCGTCTCCCGTGGAGCCCTCTCCATCCGGCACACTCTCCCCCATGGAGACAGCCGACTTCGTGCGCACACTGGACCGTGAGGGCCTGCTGCTGGCCGCGTCCGCCGAGCAGGCGGGCACGGACGCCAAGGTTCCGACCTGCCCGCAGTGGCAGGTGCGGGACCTGGTGCGGCACACCGGGACGGTGCACCGCTGGGCGGCGGCGTTCGTGACCGAGGGGTACACCTCCTACCAGCCGGACGGCGGCCTGCCCGACCTCGACGGGGCGGAGCTGCTCACCTGGTTCCGGGAGGGCCACCGCCACCTGGTCGACACGCTCACGGACGCACCCGCCGACGTGGAGTGCTGGCACTTCCTGCCCGCCCCGACCCCGCTGGCGTTCTGGGCCCGCAGGCAGGCGCACGAGACGACGATCCACCGCTTCGACGCCCAGTCCGCGCTCGGCGGCACCCCGGACGAGATCGGGACCGGCTTCGCCGCGGACGGCGTCGACGAGCTGCTGCGCGGCTTCCACGCCCGGTCCAAGAGCCGCGTCCGCAGCGCCGAACCCCGGGTGCTGCGAGTGCGGGCGACCGACACGGACGACGCCGTGTGGACCGTACGGCTTTCGCAGGAGCCGCCCGTGACCGAGCGCGGCGACACCGCCCCGGCGGACTGCGAGATCTCCGGTCCGGCCGACCTGCTCTACCTGTCGCTGTGGAACCGGCTGCCCTTCCCGCAGGTGAGCGGCGACGCCTCCATCGGCGCGCTGTGGCGGGAGAAGTCCGCCGTCATCTGACGCCGGACCCGGCCCGTGCGCGGGTCAGTTCGTCAGCATCCTGGTCAGCACCGCGCGCTGCAGCGGCAGCACCTCGCCGTGCAGCGCGCGCCCCTTGGCCGTGAGGGCCACCACCACGCCGCGCCGGTCCTGCGCGCACATGCAGCGCTCCACGAGGCCGTCCTTCTCCAGCCGGGCGATCAGCCGGGACAGCGCGCTCTGACTGAGATGGACGCGCTCGGAGATCTCCTGCACCCGCAGCGACGAGCCACGGCGCGCCGAGCCGCCGGCCAGGACGTCCAGGACCTCGAAGTCACTGGCGCACAGGCCGTGTTGATGCAGTGCGCGGTCGAGTTCGCACTGGGTGCGCGCATGCAGCGCCAGGATGTCCCGCCACTGGTCCACGAGCGCCTGCTCGGCCTTCTTCGCCGCCATGGGCGCACCGTAGCAGAATTCCACGATCATTGCACTCGCATTAAATGCATTTGCATCTCATGCATGCGCATGTAGTGTCCTCGGCATGACCTCTCCGCTCAACTCCCCGGCGGCCGCGTCCTCCACGGCCCGCTGGACGCCCCGGCTGTGGGGCACCCTGCTGGTGCTGTGCGCCGCGATGTTCCTGGACGCGCTGGACGTGTCGATGGTGGGCGTGGCCCTGCCGTCCATCGGCGCCGACCTGGGCCTTTCGACCTCGACCCTGCAATGGATCGTCAGCGGCTACATCCTGGGCTACGGCGGCCTGCTCCTCCTCGGCGGACGCACCGCCGATCTGCTGGGCCGGCGCCAGGTGTTCCTGGTGGCCCTGGGCGTCTTCGCGGTGGCCTCGCTGCTCGGCGGTCTCGTCGACTCGGGTCCGCTGCTGATCGCCAGCCGCTTCATCAAGGGCCTGGCCGCGGCGTTCACGGCACCGGCGGGCCTGTCCATCATCACCACGACCTTCGCCGAGGGCCCGGTGCGCAACCGCGCCCTGTCGATCTACACGACCTGCGGCGCCACCGGCTACTCGATGGGCCTCGTCTTCTCCGGCCTGCTCACCGAGGCCAGTTGGCGTCTGACGATGCTGCTGCCCGCGCCCATCGCGCTGATAGCCCTGGCCGTCGGCCTGAAGCTGCTGCCGCGCAGCGAGCGGGAGAAGGCGGAGGGCGGCTACGACATCCCCGGCGCCGTCCTCGGCACCGCGTCGATGCTGCTGCTCGTGTTCACCGTCGTACAGGCCCCCGAGGCCGGCTGGGGATCGGCCCGCACGATCCTGTCCTTCGTCGCGGTCGCCGTCCTGCTCACCGCCTTCGTCCTGGTCGAGCGGCGCAGCCCGAGCCCGCTGATCCGGCTGGGCGTGCTGCGTTCCGGGGCGCAGGTGCGGGCGCAACTGGGCGCGTTGACGTTCGTCGGCAGCTACATCGGCTTCCAGTTCCTGGTGACTCTGTACATGCAGCAACTGCTCGGCTGGTCGGCGCTGCACACGGCACTGGCCTTCCTGCCCGCGGGTGCGCTCGTGGCGCTGTCGGCGACGAAGGTCGGTGCGGTCATCGACCGGTTCGGTACCGCCCGGCTGATCGCGGTCGGCTTCGCCCTGATGGTCGCTGGCTATTTGCTGTTCCTGCGCATCGACCTCGACCCGCTCTACGCGGCGGTGATCCTGCCGACGATGCTGCTGGTCGGCTCCGCCTTCGCGCTGACGTTCCCGTCGCTCAACGTCCAGGCCACCAACGGCGTCGACGAGCACGAGCAGGGCATGGTCTCGGGTCTGCTCAACACCTCGGTGCAGGTGGGCGGCGCGCTGTTCCTGGCCGTGGTGACGGC
Source organism: Streptomyces chartreusis (assembly GCF_008704715.1). Taxonomy (NCBI): domain Bacteria; kingdom Bacillati; phylum Actinomycetota; class Actinomycetes; order Kitasatosporales; family Streptomycetaceae; genus Streptomyces; species Streptomyces chartreusis. The sequence continues at coordinate 8,705,879 of NZ_CP023689.1, read as the reverse complement.
GGTCCTGACCGCGAACGCGCCGAAGGAGCCGGCGTCCCCGCAGGCCGTGCTGGACAGCTATCTGCCCGCTCTGGTCGTGATCACGGGGATCGCGGTCGTGGGGCTGCTGATCGCCCTCACCGGACTGCGCGCGCGCCGCGGGCAGCGGACCGTCGTGGTCGCCAAGTCCACCGCCAAGGAGGCGGAAGCGGAGCGCGTGGCGGTCCGCGACTAGGCCCTGTCGTTTGGATCAGCTCGGCCTTGAGGTGCGGTTCTTCTCATCCGACCCGAGCGGGGCATGGCGCGTGCAGCTGCAAGGCGGAGGAGGGAGTCAACGCGGAGCGTTGGCGACCGACGACAACGCCGCAGATGTGCGTGCCATGCCCCGCGACGCCGAGATGATCCAAACGGCAGGGCCTAGGGGGGACGCACTCCCATGTGTGCCCGGCGGAGCCGCTTGCTCCGCCGGGCACACCCCTGTTTGACTCGAGGGATGGAGAGTCACGGGGGACGGCGCGGTCAGGCCGAGCGGGACGCGATCACCGTCGAGATCGGGTACGCGCTGTTCAGCGCGGCGTTCGCGGCGGCGCTGCTGTTCGCGGCGATCGTCGGGCCGGCATACGTCTTCGACCTGTCGAAGGGCACCCGCGGCACACTCGTCGGCGTCGGCACCACGGTCGCGGTCGTGCTGTTCTTCGCCCGGGTCGTCAGCGTCCTGACGCGGTTCCGCCGGGAGTCTCAGCCCAACCAGCCGGGCCGCACCAACCCCGACTCGTAGGCCAGCACCACGAGTTGGGCACGGTCGCGGGCGCCGAGCTTCACCATGGTCCGGCTGACGTGGGTCTTCGCGGTGAGCGGGCTGACCACCAGGCGGCGGGCGATCTCCTCGTTGGACAGGCCGATGCCGACCAGCGCCATCACCTCCCGCTCGCGCTCGGTGAGTTCGGTGAGCGTGTCGGCGGCCGCGGGTTCCTTGGAGCGGGCGGCGAACTCGGCGATCAGACGGCGGGTCACACCGGGCGACAGCAGCGCGTCGCCCTCGACCACGGCCCGTACGGCACGCAGGAGTTCGTCCGGTTCGGTGTCCTTGACCAGGAAGCCGGAGGCACCCGAGCGAATCGCCTCGAAGACGTACTCGTCGAGTTCGAAGGTGGTGAGCATGACCACCTTCACCCCCGCCAGCGCGTCGTCGTCGGTGATCCGGCGGGTCGCGGCGAGTCCGTCGAGGAGCGGCATGCGGATGTCCATCAGGACGACGTCGGGCCGCAGTTCGCGCACCTTGCGCAGCGCCTCGTCGCCGTCGGCGGCCTCGCCGGCCACCTCGATGTCGGGCTGCGCGTCGAGCAGCGCGCGGAAGCCGGCCCGCACCAGTGACTGGTCGTCGGCGAGCAGTACGCGGATCACCGGTCCTCCTTCGTCTCGGCGGGTGCCTTGAGCGGCAGTACGGCGAGCACCCGGAACCCGCCGTCGTCGCGCGCGCCCGCCTCGATCGTGCCACCGAGCGCTGCCGCCCGCTCCCGCATTCCGGCCAACCCGTTGCCGCTGCCGCCCGCGTCGGCGCCGGTCGCGGGTCCGTCGTCGTCGATGCGCAGCCGCAGTGTCGCGCCGTCGCCGTGATCGAGGTGCACCCGTGCGTGCCGTGATCCGGAGTGGCGTACGACGTTGGTCAGGGCCTCCTGCACGATCCGGAAGGCGGCGAGGTCGGTGCCGGGCGCCAGGCGGGGCGGCTCGCCCTCGACGTCGACGGTGAGGCCGGCGCTCGCGGCCTGCCGGACCAGTTCGGGCAGCCGGTCGAGACCGGGGGCGGGGGCGCGCGGGGCGTCGCCGGGGGTACGCAGCGTGTCGAGGACCTGGCGGACCTCGCCGAGCGCCTCCTTGCTCTTGGCCTTGATGGTGGTCAGCGCCAAGCGTGCCTGTTCGGGGTCGGTGTCGAGCAGCGCGAGGCCGACGCCCGCCTGGACGTTGATCACGGAGATGCTGTGTGCGAGGACGTCGTGCAGTTCGCGTGCGATCCGCAGCCGTTCCTCGTCGGCCCGCCGCCGGGCCGCCTGCGCCCGTTCGGCGCGCTCCTTCACCCACTGCTCGCGTCTGGTCCTGGCCAGCTCCGACACCGCCACGATCGCCGCGACCCAGGCGGCGATCACGCCCTCCTGCCCCCAGGGGGCGGCCGGGTCGCCGGAGGGCGGCAGCCACTCGTAGAGCCAGTGCCCCACCAGCACATGGGCGACCCAGAGCACTCCGACCGCCGTCCAGGCGGCCTTGCGGTGCCCCATGACGATGGCGTTGAAGCAGGCCACGGCGACGGTCAGGAAGACCGGTCCGTAGGGGTATCCGGCGCCGAGGTAGACCATGGCGGCGGCGGTCGTGCCGAACGCGACGGCCACGGGGTGGCGCTTGCGCCACAGCAGCAGTCCGCCGGCGACGAGCAGCAGGACGCGGGCGAAGGGGTCGAGGTCCTCGCGGTCGTGCTGGCCGCGCGCCGCGTAGTTCGAGCCGGCCATCACGAAGAACGTGATCAGCAGAGTGGAGCGCCAGGGCCAGCGCTGGACGCGCTCCTCGCCGTCCTCCCACCTGTTCCACCACGGCGGGCCGTGCCGCCACCACATCGGCGGACCGCCGCCGCGGCGTGCCTGCTGCTCGTCCATGCCCGCCACGCTAGACGCGCCGACCGCCCGGCGGCGTCACCCGCGCGTGGTGATCACGCGTACTCCCCGCGAAGTACGTCCCCCACCCCGGACTTCCGCAGGCGGTGCCCCTCGGGCCGGGTCCCGCGGCTCACTCCAGGCCCACTCCGTGAGCGAGCCGGACCACGGCATGGCGGAAGAACGGCTCCCTGTCCTCCACGACCCGGTTGAACTGCCCGAACAGCTCGAACCCGACGAGCCCGAAGAGCTGTGCCCAGGCCGCGACGAGCGCGACGACCGTCGCCGGGGGGAGGTCGGGGGCCAGGTCGGCCGTCATGCGCTCGGCCTCGGTGCGCAGGCCGGCGGGCAGGGCCGGCGGCTCGGCGAGAACATCGCGCCGGTGGGCGTCCCGGAGGATGCCGATGAGGAGGAGGCCGACGCGGGAGGCGGGCGGGACCGTGGTGTCGGGGGCGATGTATCCCGGCACGGGCGAGCCGTAGATCAGCGCGTACTCGTGCGGACTGCGCAGCGCCCAGGCGCGTACGGCGTCCGCCACCGCCGACCAGCGCCGGACGGGTCCGGCGTCCGCGACCTCCGCGTGCGCGGCCTCCGCGCTCTCGCCGAGGGAGTCGTAGGCGTCGATGATGAGAGCGGTCAGCAGGTCGTCCCGGCTGGGGAAGTAGCGGTAGAGCGCGGAGGAGACCATGCCGAGTTCGCGGGCCACGGCGCGCAGCGACAGCTTGGCGGCGCCCTCGGCGGCGAGCTGTCTGCGGGCCTCGTCCTTGATGGCCGCGGTGACTTCCATCCTGGCGCGGGCGCGGGCGCCCTGTGCGGTGCTGCTCATGTGAGGCAGTCTCCCACGAAAGACGGAGCAGTGCACACAATCGAGAGCACCGCTCTTGCTTTGGATCGCCATTCTCGTGCACACTGCTCTCAAGCGAGAGCAGTGCTCTCTCAACTCGTTCTCCGGGAGTCTCCATGTCGTCGCCGTACTACCTCAAGGGCAGTCCGCTGAACGTCCGCCTCAACAGCGTGATCGGCTGGCTGGCCCGGCACGGGCTCAGCATCGCGGGCACGGCGGAGATGTCGGTGCGCGGTCGCAAGAGCGGCAGGATGCAGCGCATCCCGGTCAACCCGCACGTCCACGAAGGCGCGCAGTACCTCGTCTCGGCCCGCGGCCACTCGCAGTGGGTGCGCAACATGCGTGCCGCAGGGGGCGGGGAGCTGCGGGTCGGCCGCAAGGTCCGCGAGTTCACCGCGGTGGAGCTTCCCGACTCGGAGAAGCTCCCGCTCCTGCGGACCTATCTGGAGAAGTGGGGCTGGGAGGTCAACCAGTACTTCCAGGGCGTCACCGCGAAGTCCTCCGACGAGGAGATCATCGCCTGCGCCCCCGACCACCCCGTCTTCCGGATCACCGTCCAGAAGTGAACCGGCACCCTTGCCGAGCAGGGGACCGTCAGGAGGTCGCCTCGTCGCCCGCCGGTACCGGGTCGCCCACCGGCGCCTGGCGGCGGTCCATCGCGGTCAGGGCGCGCTGGGCCATGGGGTGGGCGCGGACCAGCTCGCCCAGCGACGTCGAGCCGCGGGTGATGTCCATGAACGCCTTCCAGGCCGGCCGCAGACCGGTCAGCGCCGCGTGGAAGAGCCCGGGACGGCGCTCGAACACCGTCAGCAGCCGCTTGCCGACGCTCATCTCGACGCCGAGTCCCGCCTTGATCGCGAAGGCGTAGTTCAGAGCCTGGCGCCGGGCGTCCACGGCGTCGTGCGCCTCGGCGATCCGCACCGCCCACTCCCCCGCGAGCCGCCCCGACCGCAGCGCGAACGAGATGCCCTCCCGTGTCCACGGCTCCAGCAGTCCCGCCGCGTCACCGCACACCAGCACCCGCCCGCGCGACAGCGGGGAGTCGTCCGCCCGGCAGCGGGTCAGATGCCCGGAGGAGATGCTCGGTTCGAAGCCGGCGAGGCCGAGCCGCCCGATGAACTCCTCCAAGTACCGCTTGGTCGCGGCGCCTTCGCCGCGCGCCGAGATGACACCGACCGTGAGCGTGTCGCCCTTGGGGAACACCCAGCCGTAACTCCCGGGGATCGGGCCCCAGTCGATGAGGACCCGGCCCTTCCAGTCCTCGGCGACCGTCTCCGGCACCGGGATCTCCGCCTCGAGACCGAGATCGACCTGGTCGAGCTTCACCCCGACATGCGCTCCTATACGGCTCGCGCTGCCGTCCGCGCCTACCACGGCCCGCGCGAGCAGCGTCTCGCCGCCCTGCAGGACGACGGCGACGGAGCGCCGGTCCGGCACCGCCGAGCCGTGCTGTTCGACGCGCTGGACGGTGACGCCGGTGCGCACCTCGGCGCCCGCCTTCTGCGCGTGCTCGACGAGTTGCTGGTCGAACTCGGGCCGGTTGATCAGACCGAACAGCATCTGCTTGGAGCGGCGGGTGCGGGTGAAACGGCCGTTGTTCGAGAACGTCACCGCGTGCACCCGGTCCCGGAAGGGCAGCTCGAAGCCGGGCGGCAGCGAGTCCCGGGAGGGTCCGATGATGCCGCCGCCGCATGTCTTGTAGCGCGGCAGCTCGGCCTTCTCCAGCATCAGTACGCGCCGCCCGGCGACCGCCGCCGCGTACGCGGCCGAGGCCCCCGCCGGTCCCGCACCCACCACGACGACGTCCCACACCTGCTGCACGTCGTCCGCCGAAGAGTTCTCGCTGCTCACGATGGTCTACTGCTCCCGATCAAGCCGCCCGCTGCTGCTGTCCCCCGCATCCTACGGCGGGCATCGTCGCAGGCCGCTGTGGGAGGATCACAGCACTCACACGTATAACGTCGCACCCACAAGGAGCGTGCCCATGTCGTCGAATCCGGTCGCCGAGACCGTCGCCTCGCTGATGCCCAGGGCGCGGGCGGAGCTCACCGAACTGGTGGCGTTCAAGTCGGTGGCGGACTTCGACCAGTTCCCGAAGAGCGAGAGCGAGGGCGCCGCCCGCTGGGTCGCCGACGCGCTGCGCGCCGAGGGCTTCGAGGACGTCGCCCTGCTCGACACCCCCGACGGCACTCAGTCGGTGTACGGCCACCTGCCCGGGCCCGAGGGCGCGAAGACGGTCCTGCTGTACGCCCACTACGACGTGCAGCCCCCGCTGGACGAGGCCGCCTGGAGCACCCCGCCCTTCGAGCTCACCGAGCGCGACGGCCGCTGGTACGGACGCGGGGCCGCCGACTGCAAGGGCGGCCTCATCATGCACCTGCTGGCGCTGCGCGCGCTCAAGGCGAACGGCGGCGTGCCGGTACACCTGAAGGTGATCGCCGAGGGCTCGGAGGAGATGGGCACCGGCGGTCTGGAGCGCTACGCCGAGCAGCACCCCGAACTGCTGGCCGCCGACACCATCGTGATCGGCGACGCGGGCAACTTCCGCGTCGGACTGCCCACGGTCACCTCCACCCTGCGGGGCATGACCTCGGTGCGCGTGCAGATCGACACCCTCGAAGGCAACCTGCACTCCGGCCAGTTCGGCGGGGCCGCGCCGGACGCGCTCGGCGCGCTGATCCGCGTACTGGACTCGCTGCGCGCCGAGGACGGTTCGACGACGGTGGACGGGCTGACCGGCGAGTCGTCGTGGCAGGGGCTCCAGTACGACGAGCAGCAGTTCCGCGACGACGCCAAGGTCCTCGACGGCGTCGAGCTGCTCGGCTCCGGCACGGTCGCCGACCGCATCTGGGCCCGCCCGGCCGTCACGGTCCTCGGCATCGACTGCCCGCCGGTCGTCGGCGCCACCCCGTCGGTGCAGTCGAGCGCGCGTGCCCTGCTGAGCCTGCGGGTGCCGCCGGGCGTGGACGCGGCCGACGCGACCAAGCTGCTCCAGGCCCACCTGGAGAACCACACGCCGTGGGGCGCCCGGGTGCGCACCGAGCAGACCGGCCAGGGCCAGCCGTTCCGCGCCGACACCAGCAGCCCGGCGTACCAGGCGATGGCGGACGCGATGGCGGTGGCGTACCCCGGCCAGGAGATGCAGTACGCCGGCCAGGGCGGCTCGATCCCGCTGTGCAACACCCTCGCCGCGCTGTACCCGGACGCGGAGATCCTCCTGATCGGCCTGAGCGAGCCGGAGGCGCAGATCCACGCCGTGAACGAGAGCGTGTCGCCGCAGGAGCTGGAGCGGCTGTCGGTCGCCGAGGCGCTGTTCCTGCGGAATTACGCGGCGAGTTGAGGGTCGCGGCGGTGAGGATGGGTGCGTGACCCGTACCGAACGCCTCGCCGCCCACACCGAGATCGCCACGTCGCTCGCGCTGCTCTCCGACCGTGAACTCGCCGCTCTCGTGGAGTCGGGCACACCGCTCGGCACCGGGATCGGCGGGCGTTCGGCGCTGGTCGAGGTGGACGGCGGACAGGTGTTCGTGAAGCGGGTGCCGCTCACCGACGTCGAGCTGCGGCCGGAGAACGTCCGCTCCACGGCGAACCTGCTGGACCTGCCTGCCTACTTCCACTACGGGATCGGCAGCCCGGGGTTCGGTGCCTGGCGCGAACTCGCCGTGCACACGATGACCACCAACTGGGTACTGGCCGACCGGTTCCAGGGCTTCCCGCTGACCCATCACTGGCGGGTCCTGCCCGACACCCCGCAGCCGCCCCACGAGTTGCTCGCCGACCTGGAGCGGGTCGTCGCCTTCTGGGGCGGCGGCCCGCAGGTGCGCGAGCGGCTGGAGGGGCTGCGGACGGCGTCGGCGAGCCTGGTGCTGTTTCTGGAGTACGTGCCGTACACCCTGAGCGACTGGCTGGACGCCCGGGTGCGCACGGACGACGCCGACGCCGCGTGCGCCTTCGTGGACAAGGAGCTCACGGCCGTCACCGGCTTCCTGCGCGAGGAGCGCCTGCTGCACTTCGACGCCCACTTCCAGAACTTCCTCACCGACGGGCAGCGGCTGTACCTCGCCGACTACGGCCTCGCCCTCTCCGCCCGCTTCCCGCTCACCCCGCAGGAGCGGGACTTCTTCGAGCGGCACCGGGACTACGACCGCGTATACACCGCCTTCCACTACGTGAACTGGCTCGCGACCGCCCTGTACGGCCATGACCGGGACGGCCGCGAGACCTTCGTGCGTGCCTGCGCCGACGGCGAGCCGGCCCGGGGGATCCCGCGGGCCGCCGCCGGCATCATCGAGCGCTACGCGCCGCTCGCCGCCGTCATGGGCGACTTCGCCCGGCAGCTCCAGAACGAGAGCAGGCTGACCCCGTTCCCCGACGCGGAGCTGCGGCTCGCTCAGGAAGGCTGCGGAATGCCCGCCTCCAGGTAGAGCGCCGCCCCGCGTTCACGTGCCCTGAGCGCCCAGCGCAGGCGCTCGTAGCGCACCGGCGGCAGCAGTTCGGCGGCCTCCTCCTCGGTGACGAAGCGCCAGTCGCGCAGCTCGGGTCCCGGCAGCAGCAGACGCCCAGCCTCCTCGGAGTCGAGCCGGCCGCCGTCGAAGAGCAGCCGCAGACCGCCGTAGCCAGGAGGCATGGGCCGCTCCCAGTCGACGACCAGAAGGCGCGGTACGTCGTCGAGTCGTATCCCCGTCTCCTCCGCGACCTCACGAATGCCCGCCCGCGCCGGTGCCTCACCGCGCTCGACGACACCGCCGGGGAACTCCCAGCCGGGCTTGTACGTGGGATCGACGAGCAGCACCCGGTCCTGCTCGTCGAAGAGGAGGACGCCCGCGGCGAGGGTCTCGGCGGTGGGCTCGGGCGTCTGCACGATGTCGCAGACCGGAACCGTCCCGTCACCGACCGCCTCGGCGATCCGGACAGCGGTCTCGTACGGCGTCAGACCGCTGTTGTCGACCGGGTAGGCATCGGCGGTGAGCCAGGAGCCGAGCGCGGTGCGATACGGCTCTATGTGGTCGTACGACCACTGCCGGATCCGTATCTCGCCGTCGGGCAGCTCCGGCGGGACCTCCCGGCCCGCTATTCGCTCCCGCAGGATCGTTTCCGCCGGGGTGAGGAGCACATGCTGGACGGTGATGCGGCGGGCGGCGAGACCGCCGAAGATCTCGTCGCGGTACTCCTGGCGCAGCAGCGTCATCGGGACCACGAGGGTCCCGCCGAGCTCGGCGTGCAGTGCGGCTGCCGTGTCGATCACGAGACGGCGCCAGATCGGCAGGTCCTGGAAGTCACCGACCTCGGTGAGGTGTTTGGGCGGGAGCAGGTGGGTGAGTGCTCCGCCGATGACCTCGGGGTCGAAGAGCGTGCTGTTCGGGATCAGCTCGATCAGTTCCCGTGCGGCGGTGGTCTTCCCCGCACCGAAAGCGCCGTTGATCCAAACGATCACGTTTCCCCCTCTTCTGTTTGGCCCCCTGTGGCTTGCCCGCTCCACCCTGCCACGGAAACCAGCTCTCGTAGAGAGCGCATGACAACGGCGCCGGAGCCCCCTCGGATGCGGGGCAGCGGCGCCGTGCGGTCGGGTCGGCGGGCTCGTCAGCCCTTCTTTCCGGGCTTCCCGTGCGGGGCGTTGTTCACGGCCCGGTCCGTCTCGCGGTTGATCGCCTTGCCGAAGGTGTCCAGCGCCTGGTCCACGTTGACCCCGGCGAGCTTGGTCGTACCGGTGGTGCCGAGGCCGCCGAGCTTCTTGCCGGTCATGTCCAGGCCGGCGGCCTTGACCTGGCCACCGGTGGTGCCGGGCAGTCCGGCCGAAGGGGACCCGGTGCCGGAGGTGCCGGAGTTCTCGACCGAGTGGGACGGAGTGACCGCCGCGACGACGAATCCGGTGGCCAGGGAGGCAATGGCGAGCATGCTGCGCTTCTTCATGACCGGTTCAACTGTGAAACGGCCTTGGAGTCACGCCCCACCTCAGGACGAACCGGACACCAGCGCACCCTCAGCCCCGGCCCGGTCCCGGTCGCCGCGGCGCCGCCGTACGAGATCGCCGGCCGCTTCCGGCCAGTCGGCGTACGCGAAGTCGAAGCCCTCGGCGAGCAGCCGGCCGGGGACGACACGCCGGCTCTTCAGCAGGAGCTCGGTGTCCGTGCGCAGGGCGAACGCGCCGAGCTCGGCCATCGCCCTCGTCGCGGGCAGGCCCACGGGGATGCCCCAGGCCGAGCGCAGCTCCCGCATGAACGCGCGTTGAGGCAGAGGCCGGGGAGCGGCGAGGTTCACCGGTCCGCGCAGGTCGTCCCGCTCGACCAGGAACTCGACCGCGCGCACGAAGTCCCGGTCGTGGATCCAGGAGACGTACTGTCCGCCGCCCGCGACCGGGCCGCCGAGCCCCAGCCGCGCGAGCCTGAGCAGAACGTCGAAGACGCCGCCGCGGTCAGGGCTCATGACCATGGCGGAGCGCAGGGCGACCTTGCGGGTGTGCGGCGTGTCGGCCACCTCCTGCGCCCGCTCCCAGGCCCTGGCGATCTCGACGCTGTACGACCAGTAGTCCGGCACGTCGGGCTCGCTGCCGCCGATGACGCCGGTCGCCTCGTCGTTCGGGGCGTCGAAGCGGTGGGCGTAGACGGTGGCCGTGCTCATCTGGAGCCAGACCCCGGGCGGCCGGGCGGCAGCGGCGATCGCCTCGCCGACGATTTCCGTGGAGTGCACCCGCGAATCCATCATGTCCCGCAGATTGGCCGGGGTGTAGCGGCAGCTGACACTGCGCCCCGCGAGGTTGATCACGACGTCGCTGCCGTCGATCTCCTCGGCCCACGGCCCCCATGTCCGCCCGTCCCACGCGACCTCGCGCTCGTGTGCGGGCCGCCTGGTCAGGACGACGACCTCATGGCCCGCCGCGCTCAACGCGCGGTTGAGGATCGCGCCCACCTGCCCGGTTCCTCCGGGAATCACTATCTTCATCGGCTCCCCCTCGGTGTGGGAGTGAGCCTATCGCAGAATGTTGAACGCGTTCAAAACGCGCACCGCCGAAAATGCGCCAGGTCCACAGGTTCCGCTACGCACCACTTTCCAACACACTCCGACAGGTTCTACCGTGAGCGAACTATGACGCGTACATGTCGTCATCGCGTCATCCCGCTTTCGCAGGTACGGAGGAACGTGACGATGCGTCACCTTCACACCCGCACAACCCGGAGAAGGCTCGTCGGCGCGCTCGCGGCGGGGGTGCTGTGCGCGACGGGGCTTGCCGCCCCCGCAGCCGTCGCGGCACCGGCCACCGCACCGGCCGCTGCACCCGCCGTGGACGCCGGGCTCGCGCTCACCCCGCCCATGGGCTTCAACAACTGGAACTCCACCCACTGCCGGGCCGATTTCAACGAGGCCATGGTCAAGGGGATCGCGGACATCTTCGTCGAGAGGGGCCTGAAGGACGCCGGCTACGAGTACGTCAACCTCGACGACTGCTGGGCCCTGCCCAGCAGGGACGAGAACGGCAAGCTCGTGCCCGACCCTGTCCGCTTCCCCGGCGGGATCAAGGCGGTCGCGGACTATGTGCACGCCAAGGGCCTGAAGCTCGGCATCTACACGAGCGCGGGCACCAAGACCTGCAACACGGCCGGGTTCCCCGGCGCGCTCGGCCACGAGTACAGCGACGCCCAGCAGTTCGCGGACTGGGGTGTGGACTACCTCAAGTACGACAACTGCAACAACCAGGGCGTGGACGCCAAGCAGCGCTACACGACCATGCGCGACGCACTCGCGGCGACCGGGCGGCCGATCGTCTACAGCATCTGCGAATGGGGCGAGAACAAGCCGTGGGAATGGGCCGCCGACGTCGGGCAGCTGTGGCGCACCACCGGGGACATCAGCGACAACTGGGGCTCGATGCTGTCGATCCTCAAGCAGAACCTGCCGCTCGCACCGCACGCCGGGCCCGGCCGCTGGAACGACCCCGACATGCTGGAGGTCGGCAACGGCGGCATGACGGACACCGAGTACCGGTCGCATTTCTCGATGTGGGCCGTCATGGCGGCGCCGCTGCTCATCGGCTCCGATCTGCGGTCGGCCTCCGAGGAGACCTTCGAGATCCTCGGCAACCGTGAGGTCATCGCGGTGGACCAGGACCCGCTGGGCAAGCAGGGGGCCGTCGTCTCCTCGGCCGGCGGGCGGTGGGTCGTCGCGAAGGAGATGCGGGACGGGAGCCGTGCAGTGGCACTGTTCAACGAGTCCGGCAGCGCTCAGCGGATCACCACGAGCGCGGCTGCGGTCGGGCTGCCGGACGCGGACGCGTACACGATGCGTGACCTGTGGCAGCACCGTAGCTACAACACCGCGGGCACGATCTCCGCGACCGTGCCCGCGCACGGCACGGTTCTGGTGCGTGTGCAGGCCGACGGTCGGTGGGCGCAGCATCCGCCTGCCGTTGAACTCGGGCTGGAGGGCGGTACGTTGGTCGAGGCGGGGCGGGCGGCCGCGCTGACCTCGACGGTCACGGACCTCGGGCGCACGGCTGCCAAGCGTGTGTCCGTTGCGCTGACCGGGCCTGAGGGCTGGTCCGTCAAGGCGACTTCGCCGACCTCGTCGGCCTCGCTCCCTACCGGTCGGTCCCTGCGGACGAAGTGGGCGGTCAGGGCGCCGGCGGGGACGCCTGTGGGGTCGTACGGCTTCACGTTCAAGGCGAGTTATCGCTCGCCGGCGGGTGTCCGTGTGGACAGCGTGCTGCCGGTGAGCGCGACCGTGGTGGTGGCGCCGCCTTCGGGTACGTCCGGGCTGGGTGACCTCGCCTGGCTGTCGGCCACCAACGGGTGGGGGCCTGTCGAGCGCAACACCAGCAACGGTGAGAGTGACGCCGGTGACGGGAATCCGATCACGATCGGCGGTGTCGTGTACGGGACGGGGCTGGGGGTTCATGCCGAGAGTGCCATCGAGTACTACGCCGGCGGTGCGTGCGAGGCGGTGACCGCTCGGGTCGGTGTGGACGACGAGGAGGGGGCGGACGGCAGCGTGGTATTCGAGATCTGGGCGGATGGCGTCAAGGCCGCGTCGTCCGGGGTGCTCACCAACGCGATGCCGGGCCGGCCGATCACGGCCGACGTGACAGGCGCCCAGGTCGTCCGGCTGGTCGCCACGGACGGCGGCGACGGGATCACGTCGGACCACGGTGACTGGGCCGAGGCTCGGTTGAGCTGCTGAGCGAGGGGGTGGTGGTGCTGGGTGGGGGTTCGCCCAGCACCCACGGCCGGTGGGTGGGTCGGGGCCGTGCCGGGGGGTGTCCGTCCTCGGTCGGGCGGTTGCCCTCGCTTGTAAGGGTGCTCGGCGTTGACGCCCGCCGCTGCGGGCGGACACCCCCCGGCACGTCCCCTCACCGCCGTGGGCGACTGCGACTCCCTAGGGGCGCGGGGAACTGCGCATCGGCTGTGCCATCTACGGTCACATCGCGACGCAGGCTCCCCACTTTTAGGGGCGCGGGAATTGCGCAACGGTTGTGACGGTTGCGGTCACGCCGCGGCGCAGGCCCACTGCAACCCCCCGCTTTTAGGGGCGCGGGGAACTGCGCAACGGTTGTGACGGTTGCGGTCACGTCGCGGCGCAGGCCCACTGCAACACCCTGCATTTAGGGGCGCGGGGAACTGCGCGGCCAGCCCCCGCGGCCCGCGGCCGCAGGCCTCGCGGCGGTGAGTGAACGTTCCGCCCTCAAACGCTCGCCGCCGCGTCCGCCTTCCGGGCGAGCGCGGCCGCCGCCGCGCCCACCAGGCCCGCGTCCGTGCCCATCTGCGCGGGGACGATCGTGAGGCGCTGGACGAAGGACAGGGTGGCGTAGTCGCTCAGGGCCTTGCGGAGCGGGGTGAAGAGGACGTCGCCGGCCTTGCCCACTCCGCCGCCGATGACCGCGATGTCGATCTCGACCAGGGTCGCGGTGGCCGCGATGCCGGCGGCAAGGGCCTGCGCGGCGCGCTCGAAGGAGGCCACGGCGACCGGGTCGCCGGCCTGGGCGGAGGCGGCCACCGCTGCGGCGGACGTGTCGCCGTCCGGGCCGGGGAGCCAGCCGTTCTCGATCGCCCGGCGGGCGATGTTGGGGCCGCTCGCGATGCGCTCCACGCAGCCGCGCGACCCGCACGGGCACAGATCGCCGTCCAGATCGACGCTGATGTGGCCGATGTGGCCCGCGTTGCCCGTGGGGCCGGGGTGCAGACGGCCGTTCAGCACCAGGCCGCCGCCGACACCTGTGGAGACGACCATGCACAGCGCGTTGTCGTGGCCCCGCGCCGCTCCCTGCCAGTGCTCGGCCGCCGTGATGGCCACCCCGTCGCCGATCAGCTCGACGGGCAGGCCGCCCGCCGCCTCGCGGACTCGCCGGACCAGGGGATAGTCGCGCCAGCCGGGCACGTTCACCGGGCTCACAGTGCCCGCGGAGGCGTCCACCGGGCCCGCGCTGCCGATACCGAGGGCCGTGGCATGCCCCCACAGGGGCGACACGGTGAGTTCGCCGACGACCTCCTCGACGGCCCGCATCACCGTCTCGCCGTCCTCCCGCGCCGGCGTGGCACGCTGGGCCCGGGCCACGATCGTGCCGTGGCCGTCCACCAGCGCTCCGGCGATCTTGGTGCCGCCGATGTCGAGCGCAGCCACGAGGTCGGTGTGCATCAGTGTCAGTTCTCCCCGTCAACCATTCGGAATTCCCCGTCTGCCACGGGGATTGGAAGAGCCGGTCTCGCGGTGGGGACGCAGGCCGGAGATTGCGGTGGACAGTGTCTCCCGGATCTGACAACGTTGTCCAGGCTCTATGCTCGACGCCACATCCTCATACAAACCCATGGACTACGCATCCCCCGTGGACGACGACAGGACAGGACAGCGCATCGTGCCCGAGACCATCCGCCGATCCGACCGCGCGCCCGAGAACCGGTACGGCAACCGTCCCACCATGAAGGACGTCGCCGCGCGTGCCGGAGTCGGTCTGAAGACCGTCTCGCGCGTGGTCAACGGTGAGCCCGGTGTCACCCCGGAGACGGAGCGCCGCGTCCAGGAGGCCATCGACGCCCTGGGCTTCCGCCGCAACGACAGTGCGCGGGTGCTGCGCAAGGGCCGCACCGCGAGCATCGGCCTGGTCCTGGAGGATCTCGCGGACCCCTTCTACGGCCCGCTGAGCCGCGCGGTCGAGGAGGTCGCCCGGGCGCACGGGGCCCTGCTGATCAACGGATCCAGCGCCGAGGACCCGGACCGCGAGCAGGAACTGGCGCTGGCCCTGTGCGCGCGACGGGTGGACGGGCTGGTGATCATTCCGGCCGGTGACGACCACCGCTATCTGGAGCCCGAGCTCAAGGCCGGTGTCGCCACGGTGTTCGTCGACCGTCCGGCGGGGAACATCGACGCCGACTGCGTCCTGGCCGACAACCGGGGCGGGGCCCGCGACGGCGTCGCGCACCTCATCGCGCACGGCCACCGCCGGATCGGCTTCATCGGTGACATGCCCCGCATCCACACGGCCGCGGAGCGACTGCGCGGCTACCGGGCCGCCATGGAGGACGCGGGCATACCGGTGGAGGACGCCTGGATGTCCCTCGGTGTCACCGACCCGGAGCGGGTGCGCCGGGCGGCCGAGGTGATGCTCAGCGGCCCCTCCCCCGTCACCGCAATCTTCACGGGCAACAACCGTGTGACGGTCACCGTGATCCGGGTCCTCGCCGAGCAGCCCCGTCCCGTCGCCCTGGTGGGATTCGACGACATCGAGCTCGCCGATCTGCTTCGGCCGGGCGTCACCGTCGTCGCCCAGGACGCCGCGGCCCTCGGCCGTACCGCCGCCGAGCGGTTGTTCCGCCAGTTGGACGGCACCCTGGTCACCCCGGAGCGGATCGAGCTGCCGACGCGGCTGATCACCCGTGGCTCGGGCGAACTGCCCCCGGCGCACTGAGAGGACCGATCGGCCCGTGGACGACGACCGCAGCCTCAGGACACTCGGCCTGGCGGACGCGCCGCGCGATCATCCGCTGCTCTACCCGGGCACCTGGCCGTCGGACTCCGGGCTCCTCGACGGGGACCGGCTGCTGCCCCTGGACCGCCTGGTGTACGACGACCGCGTGCCCGTCCTCGCGGTCGGCTCCAATGCGTCTCCCGGCCAACTGCGGCACAAGATGGACGAGTTCGGCATCGTCTCGCCCCTGCCGATGGTGAAGGCGCGGGTCACCGGCCTCGGCGTCGGCGTCTCCGCGCACGTGAGCCGCATGGGGTACGTGTCCGCGTCGCCGTTCCAAGCTCCCGGGCACGTACGGGAGTTGTTCCTGACCTGGCTCGACGAGGAGCAGCTCGCCGTGATCGACGCGAGCGAGGGCGTGCCGGCGGTGAAGGGGCACTACGGCCGCGCCTGGCTTCCCGCGCCCGACGTGCGGGTCGAGGTGGCGGACGGCACCGTCCTTCCGGGCGCCTTCGCCTACGTCAACCGCCATGGTGTCCTGCACGACGGCAACGGCGCGCCGCGCACCCACCCCGGCCAGCGCGCGCTGCTCACCGAACTCCTGGTGGGCTCGCCCCGGTTGCGGGAGCTGTTCGGGGTCACGCCCGAGGAGTTCTGCACGCGGGCCCGTGCCGACGTGGGGCTGTGCGAGCGGGGCACACGGCTGTTCGCGGAGGAGAAGCTGGTGACGGCCTCCGGGCTGGAGGGGTACCTCCGGGTTCGGCCGGACTGACCTCAGCAGACCGGCAGTCCGGGCACCGGTTCGTCGTTGTTGCCGCCCTCGATGTAGACGTCGCTGACGAAGACGCCGGTGTTGCCGCTGTCGTCGTCGGTCTTGGCCCACCAGACGTTGGTCCACTCGCCGTAGGTCTCGCGGCGGCCCAGGTTCTGCTGGCAGTAGAAGTAGTTGGTGCCCGCGTTGAGGACGCCGGCCTCGGCGCCTCCGGCCGTGTACGACTTGGCCTGCTTCCAGACCTTGCAGTTGTACTTGCCGCCGCCGATGGAGAAGCAGGACGGGGTCGGTGTGCTGCCGCCCCCTCCCCCGCCGGTCGTGCCACCGCCGCCGGTCGTTCCGCCACCGCCCGTGGTGCCGCCGTCGCCGGAACCGCCGCCTGTGCTGCCGCCGTTCGTGCCGCCCCCGCCCGAGGTCTTGGTCGGGGAGGCGGTGCCGGGTCGGTCGGAGGGCTCGGTGTCCGCCGATCGGCTGGGGGACCTGGTCGCGTCGGGCGACTTCTCGTCCTTCTCGGTCAGCCCGGAGTCGCCCGAGCGGTCGGCGTCGGGGCTGCCGCTCGCCGGGGCGGACGTGCCCTCCGCCGCGGCAACCGACGACTTGTCGTTCGCCTCGTTCTTGGCGTCGTCGCCGTTGTTCACCAGGGCGACGGTGACGCCGGCCGCCACGAGGACGACGGTGACGGCCACGGCGGCGAGCAGGGCACGGCCCTTGCGCCGGGCGGGCGTACCGGAGGAGGTGACCATCGGGCCGGTGGTGTCCGCGTCCTGGGGCGGGAGCGGGCTCCCGTAGCCGTACGGAGACACGGGCGGCTGCCCGGGAGCGCCCGGGTCGGGATGGCCGGCGGTGCCGAAGGCCGGTGGCGGTGGGGTGCCCTGGCCGGGGGTCGCCGGTCCCTGCGCGTGCTGTGCCGGTGCTCCGAAGACCGGTGCCCCGGGGAGGTTCGACGCGGGCACACCCTGCACCGGAGTCTCGCCGCCCTGGGCGCCGTACGGCTGTCCGGCGGGCGTCGGTCCGGGACCGCCGGCTCCCGGGACGGCCGGGCTCACCGGTGACGTGGGGCCGAAGCCGGGCGGCACCGCCGGGACGCTGCGCTCCGTCTCCCCGGGCCCGGTGTCCGCGGGCCCTCGCAGTGTGGTCGTCGGCGCGTCGTCGCCGGAGTCCGCGACCGCCTGGAGCAGTCCGCGGGCCTCGTCGGCCTCGGGCCGGGACGCGGGCCGCTTGTCCATCAGCCGCTGCAGGACGGGGCCGAGCGGGCCCGCGTTGGCGGGCTCCGGCAGGGCCTCGGTGACGATCGCGGTGAGGGTGGAGAAGGTCGACGTGCGACGGAAGGGGGCGGAGCCCTCCACGGCCGCGTACAGCGTGGCGCCGAGCGCCCAGACGTCCGAGGACGCGCCCGGTTCGGCGCCCTGGGCGCGCTCGGGGGCCAGGTAGTCCAGGGAGCCGACGAGATGGCCGGTGCGGGTCAGATGGGTGGCCGAGCCGTCGCCCGGGTCGTCCATCGTGGCGATGCCGAAGTCGGTGAGGACGACCCGGCCGGAGGTTTCGAGCAGGATGTTGCCGGGCTTGACGTCACGGTGCAGGACACCGGCCCGGTGGGCGGCGGCCAGCGCGTCCATGACCTTGGCGCCGATCCCGGCCGCCTCCCGCGCGTCCAGCGTGCCGCGCTCGCGCAACACGGCTTCCAGGGAGGGGCCGTCGACCAGCTCCATGACGATGAGCGGGCGTCCGTCGACCTCGGTGACGTCGTGGACGGCCACCACACCTGGATGCCGGACCCGGGCCGCCGCGCGGGCCTCGCGCTGCATTCGCAGCCGCAGATCCGCGAGTTCGGGTCCGTCCGCGTCCGAGTAGGTGCGCAGTTCCTTGACGGCGACCTCGCGGCCCAGGACCTCGTCGAGCGCCCGCCAGACCACGCCCATGCCGCCGCGCCCGAGTTGGGCGACGACGCGGTAGCGCCCCGCGAGCAGCCGGCCGGTCTCGTCCGCCTGTCCGTTCTCCCCCGAAGACACCGTTGCCCCGTTCCTGTGGACCGTCGTTGCGTCCGTACAGAGTAAGGGGCCCGGGTGACGGCACCGGCCGGTGTGACCGGCCCGCTACTTGGTGGAGACGGTGAGGTCACCGCGTCGCGGTGCCGCAAATCCCTCCAGATCGGCACGGGTCAGTCCGGTCAGCCGGGCGACCTCGCCGATGTCGAGGGCGCCGCAGTCCAGGCCGCGCAGCAGGTAGCCGCCCAGGGCCTTTGCGGTCGCGGGCTCGTCCATGACGTCGCCGCCGGCCCGGTTGGCGTAGCGGGCGAGGCGGGCCGCAGCCTGCTCAAAACCTTCACGGTAGAAGGCGAAGACGGCCGCGTACCGGGTGGGAATGTGGCCGGGGTGCATGTCCCAGCCCTGGTAGTAGGCGCGGGCCAGGGCGCGACGGGTGAGGCCGTAGTGCAGGCGCCAGGCGTCGTGGACCTTCGCCGTCGGGCCGACCGGGAGAACGTTGGTGGAGCCGTCCGAGACGCGTACGCCGGTGCCGGCGGCCGCGACCTGCATGACCGCCTTGGCGTGGTCGGCGGCCGGGTGGTCGCTGGCCTGGTAGGCGGCGGAGACGCCGAGGCAGGCGCTGTAGTCGAAGGTGCCGTAGTGCAGGCCCGTGGCGCGTCCCTCGGCGGCCTGGATCATGCGGGCGACGCTCGCGGTGCCGTCGGCGGCGAGGATGGACTGGCTGGTCTCGATCTGGATCTCGAAGCCGATCCGGCCGGGGTCGAGCCGGTGCGCCTTCTCGAAGGCCTCGAGCAGCCGGACCATGGCGGTGACCTGCTCGGGGTAGGTCACCTTGGGCAGCGTGAGGACCAGCCCGTCGGGCAGGCCGCCGGCCTCCATGAGGCCGGTGAGGAAGATGTCGAGGGTGCGGATGCCGCGGTCGCGTACCGGCGCCTCCATGCACTTCATTCGGATGCCCATGTACGGGGCCGCCGTGCCGTTCTCGTACGCCTCGGAGATCAGGCGCGCCGCGCGGGCGGCCGTCTCGTCCTCCTCGGCGTCGGCGCGGGGGCCGTAGCCGTCCTCGAAGTCGACGCGCAGGTCCTCGATGGGCTCGCGCTCCAGCTTGGCTCGGACCCGGGAGTACACCGGTTCGGCGAGCTCGTCGGACAGGCCGAGCACGGCGGCGAAGGAGGCCGCGTCGGGGGCGTGTTCGTCGAGGGCCGCGAGGGCCCGGTCGCCCCAGGAGCGGATGGTGTCGGCGGCGAAGACGTCGCCGGGTACGTAGACGGTGTGGACGGGCTGACGGGTGCCGGGGTCGCCGGGGTAACGGCGCTCCAGCTCGGCGTCGACCGGCGCGAGGGAGGCGCTGATCTCCTCGCTGACGGCGCCCGCGAGGCTCGTCGCCACGTTCTCCTGCTGGCCCTGACCCATTCCCACACCCTCCTGTTTTCCGCTCTACGGAATCAACAATCCGTAGAGTGAAGTTATCTGGGGACCTTCCGGATGGTCAACACCATGTCCACGGGGAGTCACCCCGCCATCTCGCCATGTTCACGCCCATCTCAGGACGCGGTATCACACTTCCATACGCACGCCCCGCACGACTCGTCCGGCCGTTCCCACCGAAGGAGCACGAAGTGCCGAACCACAGCCGAGTCACGCGCCGTCTGGGTCTGAAAGCCGCACTGGCCGCCGCGGTCACCGCGCCCCTCTCCAGTACAGCACTGCCGACGTCCGCCGCCTCGGCGGGCGAGCGCCCGCCCCGCCGGCAGCTCCGGGTCATGTCCTTCAACCTGCGCTTCGCGAGCACCGTGGAGCCCAACAGCTGGACCGTGCGCAGACCGGTGATGCGCGACCTGCTGCGCCGCGAGGCCCCGCACGTCCTCGGCACCCAGGAGGGGATCTTCTCGCAGCTGCTCGACATCGACGCCGACCTCGGCCCGCGCTACGACTGGGTGGGCACCGGCCGGCTGCACGGCAGCCGCGACGAGTCGATGGCGATCTTCTACGACTCCCACCGTCTGCGCCCGACCGAGTACGACCACTTCTGGCTCTCCGACAGCCCGGACGTGATCGGCTCCAACACCTGGGGCGCCGCCTTCGCCCGTATGGTCACCTGGGTCCGCTTCCGCGATCTGACCGACGGCGGGCGGGAGTTCTACGCCGTCAACACGCACTTCGACCATGTGAGCCAGTACGCGCGCGAGCGCAGCGCCGCGCTCATCGCGGAGCGGATCGCCGGGTTCGACCGCTCGCTGCCGGTCGTGGTGACCGGGGACTTCAATGTCGCCGCTCACAGGAACCCGGCGTACGACACACTGCTCGGCGCCGGTCTCGTCGACACCTGGGACACCGCGCGCGAACGCGGCGATCTGTACGGCACCTTCCACGGGTACAAGCCGCTCACGCCGAACGGCGACCGCATCGACTGGATCCTCACCACGCCGGACGTCACCGCGCACCGGGCATCGATCAACACCTTCTCCGCCGACGGTCAGTTCCCGAGCGACCATCTGCCGGTGCAGGCGTCCCTGAGCCTGGGATGAGACGAGGCCCCCGTGGCCGTCATGACGGTCACGGGGGCCTCGGTTCGCCTGTGCGGGATCAGCCCTTGCGGGTCTTGATCTCCTCGGTCAGGGCCGGGACGACGTCGAAGAGGTCGCCGACGACGCCGTAGTCGACCAGCTCGAAGATCGGGGCCTCGGCGTCCTTGTTGATCGCCACGATCGTCTTCGAGGTCTGCATACCGGCACGGTGCTGGATCGCGCCGGAGATGCCGGAGGCGATGTACAGCTGCGGCGAGACGGACTTGCCGGTCTGGCCGACCTGGTTGGTGTGCGGGTACCAGCCCGCGTCCACGGCGGCGCGCGAGGCACCGACGGCCGCACCGAGGGAGTCGGCCAGCGCCTCGATGATCGAGAAGTTCTCGGCGCCGTTGACGCCACGGCCACCGGAGACCACGATCGCGGCCTCGGTGAGCTCCGGACGCCCGGTCGACTCACGCGGCGTGCGCGCGGTCACCTTGGTGCCGGTGGCCTGGGCGGAGAAGGTCACCGAGAGGGCCTCGACCGCACCGGCGGCCGGGGCGGCCTCCACGGCGGCCGAGTTCGGCTTGACCGTGATGACCGGGGTGCCCTTGGAGACACGGGACTTGGTGGTGAAGGACGCGGCGAACACCGACTGGGTGGCCACCGGGCCCTCGTCGCCGGCCTCGAGGTCGACGGCGTCGGTGATGATGCCGGAGCCGATGCGCAGCGCCAGACGCGCGGCGATCTCCTTGCCCTCGGCGGAGGACGGCACCAGCACGGCGGCCGGGGAGACGGCCTCGACGGCGGCCTGGAGGGCGTCGACCTTCGGGACGACCAGGTAGTCGGCGTACTCGGCGGCCTCGTGGGTGAGGACCCGAGCCGCGCCGTGCTCGGCGAGCGTGGCGGCGGTGTCGGCGGCGCCGTTGCCCAGCGCGACGGCGACGGGCTCGCCGACGCGGCGGGCCAGGGTCAGCAGCTCCAGAGTGGGCTTGCGGACGGCACCGTCCACGTGATCGACGTAGACGAGGACTTCAGCCATGGGATTGCTCTCCTGCGTAACGAAGTTGAGGGGCGGTCAGCGAAGGCGGGCTCAGATGAACTTCTGGCCCGCGAGGAACTCGGCGAGCTGCTTGCCGCCCTCGCCCTCGTCCTTGACGATCGTGCCGGCGGTGCGGGCCGGACGCTCGGTCGCGGACTCGACCGCGGTCCAGGCACCCTCCAGGCCGACCTCCTCGGCCTCCAGCTCCAGGTCGGAGAGGTCCCAGGACTCGACCGGCTTCTTCTTGGCGGCCATGATGCCCTTGAAGGACGGGTAGCGCGCCTCGCCCGACTGGTCGGTGACCGACACGACGGCCGGCAGGGACGCCTCGAGCTGCTCGGAGGCGGCGTCGCCGTCCCGGCGGCCCTTGACGGTGCCGTCCTCCACGGAGACCTCGGACAGCAGGGTGACCTGCGGGACGCCCAGGCGCTCGGCCAGCAGGGCCGGAACGACGCCCATGGTGCCGTCGGTGGAGGCCATGCCGGAGATCACCAGGTCGTAGCCGGCCTTCTCGATCGCCTTCGCCAGCACCAGCGAGGTGCCCAGGGCGTCGGTGCCGTGCAGGTCGTCGTCCTCGACGTGGATCGCCTTGTCGGCACCCATGGACAGCGCCTTGCGCAGGGCGTCCTTGGCGTCCTCGGGGCCCACCGTCAGGACGGTGACCTCGACGTCGTCGTCGGAGTTCTCGGAGATCTGCAGCGCCTGCTCGACCGCGTACTCGTCGAGCTCGGAGAGCAGACCGTCCACGTCGTCCCGGTCGACGGTCAGGTCATCGGCGAAGTGCCGGTCGCCAGTGGCGTCGGGCACGTACTTCACAGTGACAACGATCCTCAAGCTCACGCCGGCTCTCCTACTGCGTCGACATTTCTCTGCTGCCTACTTGCAGGCAGCATAGGCGCCCCAAGCGGCTGATCCCGATCGGGGCGACCCGCGCTCCGAGCGAAATATTACTCGTCAGTACACCCAGTTCGTTCCCGCTAAGCAAGCGCTTTGAACTGTGACCTTTGCAACGCAGCGTAATCGGAAACCGACGGCTTCGCAGAACCTCGGAAGGCGGGGTCGGTCACATCGGTTCGGTGAGGTCAGTCACGCAGGCCGTTGAACCGGCCCTGGTGGTAGACCAGCGGACGCCCCGGACCACCGGGGTCGCCGAGGACGACCTCGGCCAGCACGATGCGGTGATCGCCGGCCGGCACACGCGCCGCGACCCGGCACACCATCCAGGCCGGCACGTCGTCCAGGAGGGGGACGCCTTCGGGGCCCTCGCGCCAGGCCGTGGCGGGGCCGAAGCGGTCGGCGCCGCTGCGGGCGAAGGTGGCGGCCAGGTCCTGCTGATGCTCGCCGAGTATGTGGACGCCGACGTGTTCCGTCTCGGATATCGCCGGCCAGCTGGAGGCGCCGGTGCCGACGCCGAAGGAGAGCATCGGGGGCTCGGCGGAGACCGAGGTGAGGGACGTGGCGGTGAAACCGACCGGGCCCGACTCACCGCGGGCGGTGATCACGGCCACCCCGGCGGCATGCCGCCGGAAGACGGAGCGGAGCAGATCGGGAGAGGCGAGCCGAGGGGTACCGAGGCCGGGGACGACCGTCATGGAGTTGTCCTTCTGCGAGGGGAGGCGTGCGGATCGGTGGCCGTTCAACGGCTCGGACAGCACGCGCTCGCGGTACGGGCCAGATCGACATGGACCCGTCCGAAGAGAAGGAGTTCCTCAGGCATAAGGTCAGGCTGACGATACGTGGTGCGCACAGTCAAGTACGTTCCGGTATGTGGGAGATGACTCACCCTCGGGCTCCCCTCCATGTCACACCCCCTCAGACCGCCTCCCCCAGAGCGGCGATCACGTCCGCCTTGCGGGGCTGCCCGGTGGCCCGCCGCACCACGTGGCCGTCGGCGTCGAGGACCAGCACGGTCGGGGTCTTGAGGATGTCGAGCCGGCGTACGAGGTCCAGATTGTCCTCGGCGTCGAGCTCGACGTGGGTCACGCCCGGGACCATGCCGGCGATCTCGCCGAGGACGCGCCGGGTGGCCCGGCAGGGCGCGCAGAAGGCGCTGGAGAACTGCACGAGGGTGGCGCGCTCGCCGAGCTCCCCGCCCAACTCGGCCGCGCCGAGCCGCTTTCCGTCGTCGCGCCCGCGCACCCTTACTCTCCCGCTCCGCCGCCGATGCAGCACCCCGTAGGCGCTCGCCGCCGCGAGCACCGCCACGCACACCACGATTCCGGTCATCACCCTGCTCAAGCGTTCACGAGACTGCAAAGATTCCCGACTCCCCGGAAGCCTTTCCATTGCGGAATGCTTGATTCATGGACATCGATGTGAGGGGGCCGCGCTTCGGGGCGGCCGTGACCACGGTCGTGCTGGCGGTGGTTCTGGTCACCGGGAGCGCCTGGCTGCTGGCCTGGCAGACGCTGGCGTTCGCGCTGGGCGCGGCCGGCGGGGTGGGCCGTTCGCCGTACGGCTGGCTCTTCCGTACGGCCGTCAGGCCCCGGATCGGGCCGCCGAAGGAGTTCGAGGCGCCGGAGCCGCCGCGGTTCGCGCAGGCGGTCGGGCTCGTCTTCGCAGGGCTCGGGCTGGTGGGTTACACGTTCGGTCCGGACTGGCTGGGACTGGCCGCCACCGGGGCCGCGCTCGCGGCCGCATTCCTCAACGCCGGCTTCGGCTACTGCCTGGGGTGCGAGATGTATCTGCTCGTGCGGCGACTGACGGTGCGCGCCGGGTAAAGGCAACGCCAAAATACGAGGTGGATCAAGGGGCGACGTGACGAGGATCTCGCCGTTCCCCGGCACTTGGGCTTGGCCCTCGGGCGTTCTTGGGGCACGATCTGCGACAAGCCGTAAACCTACGGCTGCGTAACTTTCCCCAACCGGGAGCCTCTGGGAGCCTCCTTCCCAGGCAGAGAAGGAAGGGTCCACCCCGTCCATGGCAGAGCTTGTCTACCGTCCCGTCGTCGGTTTCGCCCAGACCCTGTTCAAGGCGTGGGACCTCAAGATCGACTGCAAGGGGTCGGAGAACATTCCGCGCTCGGGCGGCGCCGTGCTGGTGAGCAACCACATCAGCTACCTGGACTTCGTCTTCAACGGCCTGGCCGCTCTGCCGCAGAAGAGACTCGTGCGCTTCATGGCGAAGGAGTCCGTGTTCCGGCACCGGATCTCCGGTCCGCTGATGCGCGGCATGAAGCACATCCCGGTGGACCGCGAGCAGGGTGAGGCGGCCTACGCCCACGCGCTGGACTCGCTGCGCTCCGGCGAGATCATCGGGGTCTTCCCGGAGGCCACGATCTCGCAGTCGTTCACGCTGAAGAGCTTCAAGTCGGGCGCCGCCCGGCTGGCCCAGGAGGCGGGCGTCCCGCTGATCCCGATGGCCGTCTGGGGCACCCAGCGCCTGTGGACCAAGGGCCACCCGCGCAACTTCAAGCGCAGCCACACCCCGATCACCATCCGGGTCGGCGAGGCGATCGAGGCCTCCAAGGACAAGTACGCCGGCGCCATCACCCGCCAGCTGCGCGAACGCGTCCAGGAACTCCTCGAGGCCGCCCAGCGCGCCTACCCCGTCCGTCCGAAGGACGCCACGGACACCTGGTGGATGCCGGCCCACCTGGGCGGCACGGCCCCTACACCGGAGCAGGTCCGGGCGGCCGAGGCGCACTGACACCCGATCGGCTCAGGAGGCCGGCGGGCGGATCTCGATCTCTGCGCCCGGGCTGAACTTCTGCAGCAGGTCGGCGAGTTCCTCCGCCGCGGTCTCGACGTCGGCGACGGGCATCGGCGTGAGGCTCTCCAGGAGGAAGATTCCGGACACCGTCTCCTCGGTGAGGCGGGTGCGCGGGCCCTGGCGCCAGTTCCAGCGGCGGCAGGTGACGCCCGCTTCGTCGCGCCACACGATCTCGCCCGCGTCCGGGTGCTCGATGACCTGCTCCCCGCCCGCGACGGTGACGAAGTCCTCCTCGCCGGTGGCGCGCACCAGGTGCATACCGCCCTCGATGCGGTCGATGTCCTCGCCGCCCACGGGGACGAGATGGGCGACGCTGATGGCGTTGTAGACGTCCACCAGGAGATTGATCCGCGGCAGGCCCGCCTCCGACAGCGCCCGCTTGGCCAGTGCCTCCGCGGAGTTGCGGGTGCGCGAGGGCTTCGACCCGAACGCCGTGTACGCCTGGCGCCAGGCCGCCATGTGCGGGTCCTCGTGCGGTGCGCGCCCGGCCAGACGTACGGCCAGGCGGCGGGCCGCGTCGTCGAGGAGCGCGGAACCGGCGTCCGTGCTCGGGCCGTTGACCAGCCCGTGCGCCTCGACGGCTACGTGCGTGAAGCCGGGCACGAGCGCGCGCACCTCGTCGGACACGGTCAGGGTGAGAGTCATCGTCCGCCTCCTCCCGGGGATCAGAGTGCGGTGGGGAGTGTCCGCCACAGGTGCGGCCGGTCGGGGGCGGCCTTGAGGACATCGAGCACCACCGGATGTGGTGCAGCATACAGGACTGGATAGTCCAGCTCATTGAACTCGGGATCGGTGACGAAGGCCAGCCGCTCCCCGTCGAGCGAGAACTGCGCGTCCACGCCCGGCTTGTTGCCCCGAGGGTCCTGCCGGTGCCAGGCCCCGTTGAACCGTACGGCGACCAGGCCGTGCAGCACCTCGAACTTCTGGTAGCACAGCGCGGTCGGGATGTCCTCGGCCCGCAGCAGCGCGGCGAGGGCGTGGGCCTTGGCGTAGCAGATGCCGGTCCCCTGCTCCAGGACGTCGGAGGCGCGCCAGGTGACCCGGAGATCCCCGGAGTCCTGCGAGTGCGGAATGGTGTCGCGGACGAACTCGAAAGCCGCTCGCGCATACTCATACGTATCCGCCACCCCGGCGGCGAGCCCGGCAGCCGTCTCACGCACGAGCGGATGGCGATGGTCGATCACCTCGTCAGCGGCCAAGTAGGCGGAGAGATCTGCGGTTTCCTGGATCATCTGCATGAGGGGAGAGGGTAGGCGGCAGCCGAGTCGGGAGTCAATTGAATTGCAGTGACCCGCATAGCTATGCAGTCTCGCGGCAGAACGGCCGAACTTCGCCGCAACCCTTGCGCCCATTTACAACCCCTCCCCCGCGCCGCCGGTCTGCGTCAGCGACCGGTTACCGGTCACCGACGAGTTCGCCGACGTTCTCATCGACCAGGGGGAATCCATGAAGCATCGTCTGCTCGGAGCCGCGCTCGCCGGCTGCACACTTGCCGCGGTCGGGGCCGGGCCCGTGTACGCCGACTCCGACCAGCTGTGGATCGACGTGCCGTCGGAGTCGGTGCTCCCGGTGCACGGCCCGAGCGGCACGGCCGAGCGCTCGCTCACCGTGCGCGTCAGCCACGACAACACCGAGAACGAGGTCGGGCCCGGCCGGCTGACCGTGGACGCGAGCGAGGTCGCCTCCTTCGCGCGGGTGTCGTGGCCCTCGAACTGCGCGCCTGAGTCCGCGCTGAAGGCGGTCTGCGACTACCCGGGGATGGATGCGGGAACGGACCTCGTGACGGCGGCCGAGCTGGGTCTGACCGCCCTGCCGGACGCGGACCTCGACGCCTCCGGGAACGTGCGCTACACCGCGAGCGCCGGCGAGCTGACGTCGTTCCCGGCCGAGACCCGGGTCAGCCTGGCCGACGGTCCGGACCTCGGTCTGAGCCAGGCCGAGTATCAGCGGGACCTCAGGCCCGGCACGAACACCCGGGTGAGCGCGACGGTCGGCAACACCGGCAGCCGCACCGTGCAGCGGACGCTGCTGTGGGTCAACGCGTCGTACGGACTGCGCTTCAAGGAGCGGTACTCCAACTGCGAGTACCGGCAGCACCCGACCGGCGAGTCCGCGCTCTGCGTGCTGGACGAGGCGGTGGCTCCGGGCGAGCGGTACGGGCTGACGACCCATCTGCGCGTGGAGCGCAGGGCGCTGTACGAGCGGTTCGACCACTCCGTGCTGCCGTATTCGGACCAGGCGCTGGAAGAGGCCCGCGGCGAGGACACCTGGACCCCGGGAACGGGGCCCGAGCTGGACCTGCGCCCCGCGGCGGCGGCACCGGCCGTCGCCGGTGACGACGACATCGATCTGTTGGACAACTACCGGACCGTCATCCTCGACGCCAGGAACACCGCCGATCTGAAGCTCACCGGCAGCAGGGTGCGCGGCGCGGCCGGCGACACCGTGACCGCCTCCGTCACCGTGCGGAACCGGGGCCCGGCGTGGGTGGCGTCGCTGGGTGCGGGCTCGCCCGTGGCGGTGGTGCGGTTCCAGGCGCCCGAGGGCACGACCATCGTGGGTCTGCCGGATGATGAGTGCACGTCACTGCCGCCGTCCGAGGAGGGGGAGCCCGTGACGACGTACTTCTGCTGGACGCCGATCTACCTGCGCGACGGGGCGTCCCACAAGGTGGAGGTGCAGTTGAGGATCGACGAGGTGGTGCGCGGCGCGCGCACCACCGTCGAGATCCTCGACGACGAAGCGGAGCTGCCCGTCAGCAAGTTCGACCCGAACCTGCGCAACAACCGGGCGCAGATCGTGGTCAACTGACGGGCGACGGGCGCTAGCGCGCCATCTCCTCCTTGAGCGCCGCCACGAACGCGTCCACGTCGTCCTCGGTCGTGTCGAACGCGCACATCCAGCGCACGACGCCGGCCGTCTCGTCCCAGAAGTAGAAGCGGAACCTCTTCTGGAGGCGCTCGCTCACGTCGTGGGGGAGCTTGGCGAACACGCCGTTGGCCTGCACGGGGTAGAGGATCTCCACACCGTGCACGGCGCGCACGCCCTCGGCGAGGCGCTGCGCCATCTCGTTGGCGTGCCGGGCGTTGCGCAGCCACAGGTCCTTGGCGAGCAGGGCCTCCAACTGCACCGACACGAAGCGCATCTTGGAGGCGAGCTGCATGGACAGCTTGCGCAGATGCTTCATGTGGCTGACGGCGTCCTGGTTGAGGACGACGACCGCCTCGCCGAACAGGGCGCCGTTCTTGGTGCCGCCGAGGGAGAGGATGTCGACGCCGACCGCGTTGGTGAACGTCCGCATGGGGACGTTCAGCGAGGCGGCGGCGTTGGCTATCCGGGAGCCGTCCAGGTGCACCTTCATGCCGTGCGCGTGGGCGTGGTCGCAGATCGCGCGGATCTCGTCCGGGGTGTAGAGGGTGCCCAGCTCGGTGCTCTGGGTGATCGAGACGACCTGGGGCATCGCCCGGTGCTCGTCGTCCCAGCCGTACGCCTGCCGGTCGATCAGCTCGGGGGTGAGCTTGCCGTCGGGGGTGGGCACGGTGAGCAGCTTGAGGCCGCCCATGCGCTCCGGGGCGCCGCCCTCGTCGACGTGGATGTGCGCGCTCTCGGCGCAGATCACCGCGCCCCAGCGGTCGGTGACCGCCTGGAGCGCGACGACGTTGGCGCCGGTGCCGTTGAACACCGGGAACGCCTCGGCGGTGGCGCCGAAGTGGCTGCGCACGATCCGCTGGAGGTTCTCGGTGTAGTCGTCCTCGCCGTACGCCACCTGGTGCCCGCCGTTGGCCAGGGCGAGGGCGGCGAGCACCTCCGGGTGGGCGCCGGCGTAGTTGTCGCTGGCGAAGCCGCGGACGTCCGGGTCGTGGTGACGCCGGGCGTCGGTCTTCGGAGGGTTCACGGCTTCTCGGTCAGCCACAGGCGGTTTCCGTTCACTTCGGCGGCGGACTTGTCCCAGACGCCGACGACGGCCTCGGCCAGGTCCTTGACGTCCGTGAAGCCCGCGAACTTCGCGTTGGGGCGGTCGGCGCGCATCGCGTCGTGCACCAGCGCCTTCACCACCAGGATGGCAGCCGCGGACGTCAGGTCCTCGGCGCCCCCGGCCTTGCGGAAGGCGTCGGCCAGCGCGAGTGTCCACGCCTCGGCGGCGGCCTTGGCGGCGGCGTACGAGGCGTTGCCGGCGGTCGGCTTCGAGGCGCCGGCGGCGCTGATCAGCAGATACCGGCCGCGCTCGCTGCGCTGCAGGGGCTCGAAGAAGGCGAGCGAGGTGTGCTGCACGGTGCGGATGAGCAGCAGTTCCAGGAAGTCCCAGTCGTCGAGGCTGGTCTTGATGAAGGTCTCGCTGCCGCGCCAGCCGCCGACGAGATGGACCAGGCCGTCGACGCGGCCGAACTCCTTCTCGGTGCGCAGTGCCCAGTCACGGGTGGAATCCAGGTCGAGCAGGTCGACCGTCTCGCCGGTGACCGCCGCGCCGCCGGAGGCGTAGCGCGCGGCGTCCACGGCTTCCGCCAGCCGCTCGGGGTCGTTGTCCGCGCCGACCACGGTGGCGCCCGCTTCCGCGAGTCGCCGCAGTGCCGCCCGGCCGGCGGGTCCGCCCGCGCCGGCCACCGCGATCACCGCACCGCTGAGAGCTCCGTTCCCCGCCATCTTCTTCGCCTCCTGCTGAGCCGTGTTCTCGGTGCCGCTGTCGCTCACGCGGCGACTCGCTCGGCGCTCTCCGCCGTGATGCCCCGGGTCGAGGCGATCACGTTCTTCAGCTTCTTGGAGAGGGCCTCATAGAACATGCTCAGCGGAAACTCGTCAGGAAGCACGTCATCGACGAGCTTGCGCGGCGGCTGGGTCAGGTCCAGGGCGTCCGGACCCTTGGCCCAGCGGGAGCCCGGGTGCGGGGCGAGGTAGGTGGAGACGAGCTCGTAGCCGGCGAACCAGTGCACGAGCTTCGGGCGGTCGATGCCGTCGCGGTAGAGCTTCTCGATGTCGGCGCACAGCTGGTTGGTGACCTGCGGGGCGCGGTCCCAGTCGATGTGCAGCTTGTTGTCGGTCCAGCGGACGACGTCGTGCTTGTGCAGGTAGGCGAAGAGCAGCTGGCCGCCGAGGCCGTCGTAGTTGCGCACGCGCTCGCCGGTGACCGGGAAGCGGAACATGCGGTCGAACAGCACGGCGTACTGCACGTCACGGGCCTGCGGGACGCCGTCGGCCTGGAGCTTCACGGCCTCCTTGAAGGCGGTGAGGTCACAGCGCAGCTCCTCCAGGCCGTACATCCAGAACGGCTGGCGCTGCTTGATCATGAACGGGTCGAACGGCAGGTCACCGTGGCTGTGGGTGCGGTCGTGGACCATGTCCCACAGGACGAACGCCTCCTCGGTGCGCCGCTGGTCGTGGACCATCGCGGCGATGTCCTCGGGCAGGTCGAGGCCGAGGATGTCGACGGCGGCGTCGGTGACGCGGCGGAAGCGGGCGGCCTCGCGGTCGCAGAAGATGCCGCCCCAGCTGAAGCGCTCGGGCGCCTCGCGCACGGCGATCGTCTCCGGGAAGAGCACGGCGGAGTTGGTGTCGTACCCGGCCGTGAAGTCCTCGAACTTGATGCCGCAGAACAGCGGGTTGTCGTAGCGGGTGCGCTCCAGCTCGGCCAGCCAGTCCGGCCAGACCATGCGCAGGACGACCGCCTCGAGGTTGCGGTCGGGGTTGCCGTTCTGCGTGTACATCGCGAAGACGACCAGGTGCTGGAGGCCGTCGGCGCGGCTCGCGGCGGGCTGGAAGGCCAGCAGCGAGTCGAGGAAGTCGGGCACCTCGAAGCCGCCCTCGGCCCAGCGGCCGAGGTCCTTCACGAGGGCCGCGTGGTAGGCCGCGTCGTGCGGCAGCAGCGGGCTCAGCTCCTCGACGGCCGCCACGACACGCCGTACGGCCGCCTCGGCGTCGGCCCGCGCGGGCGCGCCCTCGGCCTCGAAGTCGATCGACCCATCCTTGGACTGCCATGGCCGGATCAGCTCCACGGCATCCTTGAGCACCGGCCACGCCGGGTGCTCAACCACCCTGGTCATGGGAGGAACCTTCTCCTCCGAAGCCGCCTGCACAAGAATTTCCGTCATGTCCCATCCTCCACGGGAGAACCTCGCGTAAGCACACCGTATGCATACGGGGTTTCTCTCAGCAAGAGGAAGCTCGGGAAATTATCCTGCACACACCCAAGGTCACCGAACTTTTTCCTGTTGGATGTCTCGATGGCGATTAGCCCGGCATCCAGCGGGCATACGCGGAGTCCACCCGCGAGATCCGGTCAATCCCCGGAGGACTCGCCCACGCCAGGGTGACCGCCCATAGGGGTGCGAACCAGGCACGGCACGTCCCCGGCCGCAAACCCTGCGTACACGTGGGGTTCATCACGCGCACAGGCCACTAGGCTGCGGCTCGGCCCACGCGAACAGTCCGCTCCGGTTCGCGCGAGCTCCCCCCGCCGCCGTCGACGGAAGCGAGTTGAACCTTGAACTTCCTTACCATCGGTCACCGCGGAGTCATGGGTGTCGAACCCGAGAACACCCTCCGTTCCTTCGTCGCCGCCCAGCAGGCCGGCCTCGATGTCATCGAACTGGACCTCCACCTCAGCAAGGACGGCGCCCTCGTCGTCATGCACGACACCGATGTGGACCGCACGACCGACGGAACCGGCCCGATCGCCGACAAGACCCTCGCCGAGCTGCGCGCCCTGGACGCGGGCCGCGGCGAGCGCGTACCGGTCTTCGAGGAGGTCCTGGAGGCCGTGCGGTCCCCCCTCCAGGCCGAGATCAAGGACGTGGCCGCGGCGCGGGCGCTCGCCGAGGTGATGAAGGACCGGGACCTGGCACCGCGCGTCGAGGTGTCCTCGTTCCACGACGAGGCCGTCGCCGAGATCGCCCGCCTGGTGCCCGGGGTGCGCACCGCTCTGATCGCCAGCCGCTACGGCACCGACATCGTGGACCGCGCCGTGGCGGCCGGCGCGGCGACGGTCTGTCTGAACATCCGCCGGCTCACCCTGGAGGTCGTGGAGCGCGCCCGCAAGGCGGACCTGCGGATCATCGGCTGGGTGGTGAACACCCAGGACCACCTGCGTCTCGTACGGGCGCTGGAGCTGGACGGCGCGACGACCGACTATCCGGAGATCAAACGCACCGGCCGCTTCACCGCGTGAGCGTCACGCCAGCGCCTTGACCAGCAGCTCGAACTGGAGGTCGGCGCGCTGCGGGATGCCGAAGCGCTCGTCGCCGTACGGGAACGGGGTCATCCGGCCCGTACGGCGATAGCCGCGCCGCTCGTACCAGGCGATCAGGTCGTCGCGTACGGAGATCACGGTCATGTGCATCTCGGTGGCGCCCCAGGTCTCGCGGGCCTGCCGCTCCGCCTCCGCGATGATCACCTTGCCGAGGCCGGCGCCCTGGAGTGCGGGGCTGACCGCGAACATCCCGAAGTAGGCGTGGGTTCCTCGGTGTTCGAGCTGGCAGCAGGCGACGACCCGCCCGTCCCGCTCGACGGTCAGGAGCCTGCTGTCGGGCGACTTGATGACCGCCAGCACGCCCTCCGGGTCGGTCCGCTGTCCTTCGAGGATGTCCGCCTCGGTGGTCCACCCGGCCCGGCTGGAGTCCCCGCGGTAGGCGGACTCGATCAGCGCGACCAGCGTGTCGACGTCGGCGTCGGTGGCTTCGCGGAAGACGAGTCCGGCGGAGGCGTCGGGCGCGGCGGTGTCCATGGTTGCGGTTCTCCCCTTCACGGGCGCGGCTCGGGCACCGCTGAGCCTAACCCGCCGCTAGGCTCCCGCTGCATGGTGCACGTACTGAGCGGCCGGACCCTGCTGCGGCCCACCGATCCCGAACGGTCCCGTGTCTTCTACGGCGAGCAGCTCGGCCTCGCCGTCTACCGCGAGTTCGGCACCGGCCCCGGTCGCGGCACCGTCTACTTCCTCGGCGGCGGCTTCCTGGAGGTCTCCGGACGCTCCGAGACGCCGCCGTCCCCGGCCGTACGGCTGTGGATGCAGGTCCCGGACGTGGTCGCCGCGCACGACGAGCTGGTGGCGAAGGGCGTCGGGATCGTACGGCCTCCGGTGAAGGAGCCCTGGGGGCTGATCGAGATGTGGATCGCCGACCCGGACGGGACGCCGATCGTGCTGGTGGAGGTGCCTGCGGACCATCCGATTCGGTACCGCCCCGGAATCTAGGGCGGGGCTCCCGGGCCTGCCGGTGCGGGTCCGTACCCGCCGGATGGCCAGGGCCCGGGGCGGGGCTTAGCGTGCTGGAGGGGGTCTTCGTCGCGGGAGGAACGCCATGAAGCTCGACAAGCCGGTGACCGGCGGGCCCTGCTGGACCGAGCTCGGCACGAGTGACCTGGCCGGGGCCAAGCAGTTCTACGAGGGGCTGTTCGGCTGGCGGGCCGAGACAGATCCGCGCCAGGAGGCGGGCGGCTACACGGTGGCGCATCTCGGGGACGCGGCGGTGGCCGCGCTGACCCCGCTGTACCAGGAGGGACAGCCGGTGGCGTGGAACGTGTCGTTCGCGGTGCCGGACGCCGACGCGGCCGCCGAGCAGGTCACGCAGGCCGGCGGCACGGTGCTGGTGGGCCCGATGGACGTGTTCGACGTGGGCCGCTTCGCGGTGGCCGTGGACCCCACGGGAGCGGTGTTCCAGCTGTGGCAGGCGCGGTCCTTCCCCGGTGCGGGGCTCCTCAACGCGCCCGGCGCGCTGGGCTGGGTGGAGCTGATGACGCGGGCGCCCGAGCGGGCCGTCGAGTTCTACACGACGGTGTTCGGCTGGACCGTGAACGCCTCGGAGCACTACACGCAGTGGGGCATCGCCGGTGACGACTTCGGCGGAATGATGGACATGGACGACAAGTTCCCGCACGAGGTGCCGGCGCACTGGCTGCCGTACTTCGCCGTGGTGGACGTCGGGGCGACGGCCGGGGACGCGGCGGGGGCGGGCGGCACGGTGCTCATGGAGCCGACGTCGATGCCCAACGGGCGGGGCCTCGCCATGCTGCGGGACCCGCAGGGCGCGGTGTTCGGCGTCTACCACGAGCCGCCGCAGCCCTGATACCCGGTTCAGGCACGCAACGCGCCCAGTCGGCCCTCCAGCCGGCCGAGCAACTCGCCCAGCAGGGAGGCCAGTTCGCCGCGTCCCTCGGAGTCGAGCTCGGACAGTACGGAGGTCTCGTAGGCGAGTTGCTCCGGCAGGACGCCGTCGACGAGGTCCCGGCCCTCGTCGGTGAGGCGGAGGTGGGCCACGCGCCGGTCGCGGGTGTCGCCGCGGCGCTCGACCAGGCCCCGTTCGGTCAGCTGCTTGAGGCGCTTGGTGACGGCGGCGCCCGAGGAGAAGGTCTCGCGGGCCAGTTCGCTGGGCGTCAGTTCGTGGCCGGTGCGGCGCAGCGCGCCGAGCAGGTCGAACTCGGGGCGACTGAGGCCCGCGCGGCGCAGGGGGGCGTCCTCGGCCTGCTGGAGGAGGGCGGCGCAGCGGTTGATCCGGCCGATGATCTCCATGGGCGCGGTGTCGAGGTCGGGGTGGACGCTCTGCCACTGCCGGACCACGGCGGCCACCGTGTCGCGTCTCGTCCCGGTCGGCCCGCCGCTGGTCGCCGTCATGGCCGTACGCCCTCCGTCGTGTTGCCCGTGCGCTGGTCCGGGTGCCGTCCTCGGCTACTACCCGTAGCGGCGAGCGTACGTGGTCCGGCGCGCTCGGCACGCACGACCCGCTTCCGGTGCGGCACCACGACGGCGGCGGCGAGCCCGACGAGCGCGCCGACCAGGGTGTCCACGACCCGCTCGGTGATCAGCGGGCCGGGCTGCTGGAATCCGGCGAACTCGGTGATCAGCAGCGCCATCGGGGTCACGCAGACGCTGCCGAGCCAGTAGTTGCGGCCGATGAGCGCCTCGGCGCCGAAGTTGAGGGCGAGACAGCACAGGACCAGGGCGACCTCGCCGGTGTGGGCGAGGGGCACCAGCGCGGCGAAGAAGACGACGCCGAGGAGGTTGCCGACGACGCGCTGGACGCCGCGGCCCCAGGTGAGGGCGAGGTCCGCCTGGTACAGGGACGCGGCGGTGACCAGGGCCCAGTAGGGACGGCCGATGCCGAGGGCCAGGGAGGCGTAGCCGGCGAGGGCGCAGCCGAGGGCCGTGCGCAGCGCGAGCGGGGCCAGGGGACGCAGGCGGTGCCACAACGGGCCGGGGTTCGGGGCGAGTTCGGAGTCGACGCCGGTGAGGTGCGGGACCTCGGGCACGGGCCGGTTGCCGCGCACCTGGCGGGCCCAGTCGCGCAGTGGCGCGGGGTCGGCGTCGGAGGGTGCGGCGAGGGCGACCTCGGCGCGGACTATGAGCCGTTCGAGGGCGCGGTGGGTGACGGTGAGCGGGGTGCCGGTGGTGGAGGACACCGCCTGCCGGGCAGCCCGTACGGCGATGACGGCGGTGCCATGGGTTCCGGCGGTGTCTTCTCCGCTGACGTGGGCCTCGGCGTGCGCCGCGGCGGCGTTCAGGGCTGCCGCGGTGGCCCGGCGCTCGGGGCCGTGCGGGCGCAGGAGGCCGGGGGCCATGCCGACGAGCCACGCCCAGGCGCCGGCCGCCGCGGCCAGCCCGAGGTGGCCCGGGATCCGGTCCGGGGACTGCGGGACGAACAGGGCGGCGGAGCTGATGAAGGTGAGGACGACGTTGCCGGGCGGGCCGATGCGGGTCGCGTCGCACAGCACCTTATGCACGGCCGCCAGCACCGCGCCGACGGCGACCAGCACGACGGCACTGCGGGTCAGGGAGGCCGCGAGCAGGGCGGTCGTGAGACCGCCGAGCATGCCGAGGATCACCCATGCCAGGGCGCGGGCCCGGGCGGCATAGGGACGGTTGTGGGCGTAGAGCGCGCACAGCGACCCGGCCATCGTGTACATGGCCAGGTCCAGGCGGCCCAGCGCGAGGAGGGCGAGGTTGGGCGGGGCGACGGCGGCGACCACGCTCAGGGCGGGCTTGAACCAGATGTCGGAGGGCCGGCCGAGGCGCAGCACTCCGGCGAGCGGGAGACGACTGCTCATGGCCATCACCTTAGCAAGTGTTTTACTCATAAAGCATATCGAGCGCCGAGCGGGCGGCGAGGCGTGACCTGCCGTGCGCGGTCGAATGCTCCCCGTGTACACCCTTGCGCTTGCGTGCGCGCCGCGCGGCCGGGGCATCGACGGACTGTCCGAGACCGTCGAGCGGGGAGGTGCGCGTGCACGGACCGGCTTCGCCCGGCTGGCTGCTGGTCGCGCTGTGTGCGGCGACCGGGGTCTACTGCCTGCTGCGGATGCGCAGTCACGTCGAGGAACAGCGCCGCACCGCGGGCGGCGAGGCGCTGATGGGGTTCGGGATGGCCGCGATGGCGGTGCCCGCCGCGGTGTTCACGCCGCCGTCGTGGGCCTGGCCCGTCTACGCCGCCGTGTTCGCTGCGGCGGCCCTGCACGCCCTGTGGTCCGCCCGGGCCGGCGGGCACCATCTGCACCACATGGTGGGGGCCTCGGCGATGGTCTACATGGCGATCGCGATGGCCGTGTCGCCGGGCCACCACAGCGGTTCAGGCGTCCCGTACGTGACGGGCGTGCTGCTCGTGTACTTCACGGGCTATGTGCTGCTCTCCGGGGTCCGGCTGGTGCCGGTCGCCGCCGGTGCCGCCGGCAGCGCCGGGTGGGGCGACCGGCCGGAGCTGGCGCGGGCCTGCCGGCTGTCGATGGGGATCGCGATGGTGGCGATGCTGCTGACGCTGTGAGGCGGGGTCGCGCCCAGGGACAGGGCCGTACACGCCCGTGGCGCCGCCCTTTTGGGGCGGGGGCCCGGACCGTACGCGTCCGTGGTCTGCGTCACTTTGGCGCGGGTGTCCGTACCCCTGAGCGATTCGGCGCTCATAGGGTGCTTCCCATGATGGTCCCCGCGGCACTGTTGCTGCTCGGCGCCCTGACCGCCGTCCTCGCCCCGCGGCTGCTCGCGCGGGCGGACTGGCCGGACCGAGAACCGGTGGTCGCGCTGTGGGTGTGGCAGTGCGTGGTCGCGGCCGTACTGCTGTGCTGCGCACTGTCGATGACGCTCAGTGCGGCGGCCGCTTGGCAGGCGGTGCGCGGCCATGTGTTCGCGCCCGCGCCGAGTGCCGTCGTCGAGGCGTACGCGCTCGGAGTGGGCGGTTCCTGGGCGGCGACGACCGCGGTGACGCTCGCCTGCGGCGGGCTGTGGACCGGGGCCATGCTGGTGCGCGAGGTGTCGCGCGCGCGTGCCCGGCGCCGGCAGCGCAGAGCCGAACTCCTCGTGCGCTCACCGCTGTTGCCCGGCGAGGAGACGGGGAACGACCGTCTGGTGATCCTGGAGGGCGAGCGGCCGGACGCCTGGTGGCTGCCCGGCACGGCGCCCCGACTCGTCATCACCACGGCCGCGCTGCGCCGCCTCAAGGGACGGCAGCTGGATGCCCTGCTGGCACATGAACAGGGGCACGCGCAGGCCCGGCACGACTGGCTGCTGCACTGCTCGGGGGCGCTGGCGGGCGGGTTCCCACAGGTGCCGGTGTTCGCCGCGTTCCGCGACGAGATGCACCGTCTGGTCGAACTCGCCGCCGACGACATGGCCTCCCGCCGGTTCGGCCGGCTGACCACCGCCCTCGCCCTGGTCGAACTCAACGAGGACCGGGGCGTGTTCGGCCCCTGCCCGACCCCCCACACGCAGGTGCCGCAGCGCGTGAACCGGCTCCTCACTCCCCCGGACCGCCTCACGGCGGGCCGACGACTGCGCCTGACGGCAGCGGCCGCGCTCGTCCCGGCGGTGCCGGTGATCGTGGCGGTCGTACCGGGGCTGCGGGCGCTGGGGTAACCGGGGCGGTGGGCGCTGGGGTAGCCAGTGGCGGTGGGCGGCACGGCGGGCGCCCTGCTCGGGATAGTCAGCTCCCCGCCGGGTACCCGTCAGCCGATGTTGCTCCGGGCCACGGCCCGGTTCTCCTGTGGCGGGCGACGCAAAGCCGCTCCCGGTATTGGCCTCTCGCCCCATCGGTCGGCGAGGATCGCAGTATGCACACCCAGTCCGTCGAGTCCCCGCCCCGCCCACCGGCCGAGCGCAGCACCTCCCGCTGGGCCGGTGCCCTGGCGCTGTGCTCGGCGCTGCTGCTCGCCCTGGTCGCCGTGCGCTGGTACCCGCTGATGACCGTGGACAACGACATCGCGGACACCACGCACCGCTGGGCGGTGGACGAGCCCGGCGTCACCCACGCGTTCCGCATCCTGACGGACTGGGTCTGGGATCCATGGACGATGCGCATACTGACCTTCGCGGTCGCGATCTGGCTCGTGTGGCGCAGAGGCGCCCGCTGGACGGCGCTATGGCTGTTGGCCACATGTCTTCTCGCCACACTGTTCCAGCAGCTCCTCAAGGCCGTGGTCGACCGCCCCCGCCCGGTCTGGCCGGACCCGGTCGACTCCGCCCACTACGCCGCCTACCCCTCCGGCCACGCCATGACGGCGACGGTCGTCTGCGGCCTCCTGCTGTGGCTCCTGCACCGGTACGGCGTCCGCGGCACCCTGTGGCGCACGGCCGTCGCCGTGGGCGTGATCTCCGTGGCCGGCGTCGGCCTGACCCGGATCTGGCTCGGCGTCCACTGGGCCAC
Organism: Streptomyces chartreusis; assembly: GCF_008704715.1. Taxonomy (NCBI): domain Bacteria; kingdom Bacillati; phylum Actinomycetota; class Actinomycetes; order Kitasatosporales; family Streptomycetaceae; genus Streptomyces; species Streptomyces chartreusis. The sequence goes on along the minus strand of NZ_CP023689.1, from coordinate 8,666,900 downwards.
GGACGTCGTCGGCGGCTGGCTGCTGGGCGCGTTGGTCGTGGCCGTGGCGGTGCGGGTGCACACCCACTGGCGGGGCTGAGCACGCACCGGCGACACGGTGCGCCATACGCGTGGGGCACACACCGGAGGTGTCATGCGTGTGTCGGCGGCGCGTTGTGCAGGAGGCATCGATCTTCCCGCGCGGCCGGTGCACGGCCCCGTAGGATCGCACCATGACCGCAGTTTTGTTCGATTTCTCAGGAACCCTCTTCCGTGTCGAGTCCACCGAGTCCTGGCTGCGCGGGGTGATCGCCGAGACAGGAGTCGAGCTCGCCGAGGCCGAGTTGGCCGATGCGGCGCGGGGGCTGGAGACGATGGGGGCACTGCCGGGCGGGAGCGGTCCCTCCTACCTGCCCGAGGACGTCGCGAGCGTCTGGGGAGTGCGCGACAAGAGCGCGGAACTGCACCGGGCGGCCTACACCGGACTCTCCCGGCATGTGCCGCTCCCCGACGACCGGCTGCACGATCTGCTGTACGACCGCCACATGTCCCCGGCCGCCTGGGTGCCGTATCCCGACACCGCCGAGGTGCTGGGGGCGCTGCGTGAGCGCGGCATCGGGGTGGGCGTGGTCAGCAACATCGGCTGGGACATCCGCCCGGTGTTCCGCGAGCACGGCCTCGACGCGTACGTGGACACCTACGTGCTGTCGTACGAGCACGGCGTCCAGAAGCCCGACCCCCGACTGTTCCGGACGGCCTGCGCGGCGCTCGACGTGGATCCTCGCGACGTCGTCATGGTCGGCGACGACCGGCGGGCCGACGGTGGCGCGGCGACGCTGGGCTGCGCGGTGCACTTCGTGGATCATCTGCCGGCGGCCGAGCGGCCGGACGGGCTGCGGCCTGTGCTGGAGCTGGTGGGAGCCGGGGCGCGGGCGAACGGCGTCGATCCGCAGAACCGCGACTGAACAAGTAGCCTCCGGCGACCATCACCCCGGACTGAGCCTGCCCCGGACGATCCCCCGCGTCGCCCGGGGCAGACAGCAACCCCGACCGGGCCTCATAGAGGCCGGGCCGGACGCGCTGAGTATAGTTGGCTGGCAGCCAGTCAACGCAGGAGTTACAGCATGTCCCCGCGCAGCGCCTCGGTCAATGAAGAGCTGCGGCGGCGATCCCGGGAGCGGCTTCTCCAGGCGGCGGTGGAGCTGGTCGGCGAGCACGGCTACGACGCGACCACGCTGGGCGACATCGCGGACCGGGCGGGATCGGCTCGCGGACTGGTGTCGTACTACTTCCCCGGCAAGCGCCAGCTGGTGCAGTCCGCGGTGCACCGGCTGATGCACCGCACGCTGGAGGAGGCACTGGAGCGCGAGCCGCACACCGAGGACGGCCGGGAGCGGATGGCCAGGGCGATCGACGCGATCCTGGGCCTGGCCCGCGACCGGCCCGTGCTGATGCGCCAGCACATGGCGGGCATCCTCCAGGCCGAGGGCTTCGTGCAGTGCCCGGAGCAGCGGCGGCTGGCCGAGCTGCTGCGGGAGGTCTGCGTAGGGCACGGCTCGGCGGAGCCGGACACCGACTACCCGATGCTGCGCGCCCTGCTCATGGGCGCGGTGTACGCGGCGCTGGTGCCAGGGGTGCCGATGCCGGTGCCGGTGCTGCGGGCGGAGCTGTTCAAGCGTTACCGGCTCGACCGGGAGCAGGGCGTCCCGCCGGACGCGGAGGCCGTGTCCGGCGGGACGTGCGACATGGATCTGTCACGCTTCTTCGCGACCGGGTCCCCACCCGACTGCTCGGAGGGCCGGCCGGATCCGTCCCCTCAGTCGAAGTAGTCCGGCTGGGTCTGGACGTTGAGTTCGCGCAGGTGCACCTTACGGGCCGGAGCGGTGCGCCGGTCGTTGAGCTTCAGGACGTCGAAGCCCCTCGCGAGCTCGTTGGAGTAGATGTAGCCGTTGTAGTAGTACGCCGACCAGGAGCCGGCCGACCTCAGGACGTCCGTGGTGAGCGGGCCGCGGTCGAAGTAGGCGATCTCCTCGGGATTGCGCGAGTCGGTGAAGTCCCAGACGGAGATGCCGCCCTGGTACCAGCCCTGGACCATGATGTCCCTGCCCTTGACCGGGATCAGCGAGCCGTTGTGGGCGACGCAGTTCTCGGTGGCGGCCTGGTGGCGGGGGATCTTGAAGTAGCTGCGGAAGACCAGCTTGCGCTTGTCGCCCTTGCCGACGATGTCGTAGATGCCGTCGGCGCCGCGGTCCGGGCCGATCTCCGCGTTGCAGGTGGCCGCGCTGCCGCCGCCCAGCTCGTCGGTGAAGACGACCTTGTTCGCCTTCTGGTTGAAGGTCGCCGAGTGCCAGAACGCGAAGTTGACGTCGTCCCGGACCTGGTCGATGACCTTCGGGTGTTCCGGATCCGCGATGGACATCAGGATGCCGTCGCCCATGCAGGCGCCCGCGGCCAGGTCCTTCGAGGGGAGCACGGTGATGTCGTGGCAGCCGGTGGTCTTGCGGACACCGCCGGGCGGGCCGGGGTTGCCGCCGCCGTCCGGGCCCTCACCGGGGAAGAGCACCGGGAAGTTCACCACGGCCGCCTTCTCGGGCGCGTGGCGCGGCACCTTGATCACGGAGATGCCGTCGTGCGGCGGTTGGCAGTCCGGGTAGGAGGCGTCCGGCGAGTAGGAGGAGACGTAGACGTAGACGTTGCGGCGCTCGGGCACCAGCGTGTGGGTGTGGGATCCGCAGGCGGTCTCGACGGCGGCGACGTACTTGGGGTTCCGTTTGTCGCTGATGTCGAAGACCTTCATGCCCTCCCACGAGGACTTCTCGGTCACGGGCTGGGTGGTGCTGTTGCAACTGCTGTCGCTGCGCGAGGAGTCGGTGGACAGGAACAGCAGGTTCCCGGAGACGGAGACGTCGTTCTGCGAGCCGGGACACAGGACCTGGGCGACGGTCGTCGGCGCTGCCGGGTTGCTGATGTCGAAGACGCGGAAGCCGTCGTAGTTGCCCGCGAAGGCGTATCGGCCCTGGAAGGCGAGGTCGGAATTGGTGCCCTGGAGCGCGTCCTTGGGGAGGGACGCCAGGTGCTCGATGTTGTCGGAGTGGACGATCTCGTTCTGGCCCGGTATCTCACCGTCCGCCAGCGACTCGCGCACCTGGGCGCGGGTGCGCTCGGAGACCTCCTGCTCCGCGACGGGGCCGTCCCCCGGGTCGGGGGTCGCGAGGGCCGGCTGCGCGGTGAGCAGCGCGGCCAGGAGCCCGGCGGCGGCGGTGGCAACTCCCAGGCGTCTGCGGCGTGTTCGGGGACTGCTGAACAGGATCACTGTTTCCTCCCTTGTTCCGTTCGCACTGGAACGGTTCACACACCAACGAGTATCGTCACGGTCATGCACATATCAACAGGGGGCAATGAACATGTAACAAGGCAGCCGACCCGCCGCGCGTCGCGCGTCATGGCCGGACCGGCCGTGCTTGCGGCACTCGCCGTGCTCGCGCTCGGCGGTTGCGACGACTCCGACGCCAAGTCGCCCGCGCGCAGCGGGCCTTCGGTGATCGTGCCGGGCAAGCCCGGCGAGTCGAACCGGATGCTGTCCGCCGAGGAGGCCGAGCGACAGCGCGCCGAGGACGACTCCCCCAACTCCGCGGACGTCTCGTACGCGCGCATGATGATCGCGCACCACACCCAGGCTCTTGAGATGACCGAACTCGCCCCGGACCGCGCCGAGTCGACGAAGGTGACGAAGCTCGCCGAGCGGATCGCCGCCGCGCAGAAGCCCGAGATCGCCGCCATGCAGGGCTGGCTCAAGACCCAGGGCAAGGCCGGGCACGGCGACGGCCACGACCACGGCTCGATGCCCGGCATGGCGACCGAGGCACAGCTGGAGAAGTTGCGCGCGGCGCGCGGGAAGGCGTTCGACCAGCTCTTCCTCACGTTGATGATCACCCATCACGAGGGGGCGATCACCATGGCCACCGATGTGAAGGGGCAGGGGAACAACATCCGGGTCGAGGAGATGGCGGACGAGGTGATCGCTCAGCAGACGAGCGAGATCACCCGGATGCGGGACATGTTCTGACAGTTTCTCGCGGTGTCGAGGCCGCGTTCAGCGGCGGGCGCGGCGCGGGGTCAGGAATCCCGCGTCGCGCGCCTGCCCGATGAGCCGGAGCGATCTGCGGCGGCTGTGCCCGGTCGCGCTCATCACCGCGAGCACGGGGTCGGCGCCCGCCTCCTGCGCCGCGCGGTACTTCTGTGCGATCAGCCACTGCCCCTCGACACCGCGCGGCCAGCCCGACCGGACCCGACCGGACCCGGCACTCCCGCCGCCCTCGGCATCCTCGCCGTCCTCACCTCCGTCGGCGTCCGGGCCCGTCCCGATGCCGCACGCCTCGGAGAGCGGAGCCTCGATCCAGTCGGCGAGTGCCGCGAGGTCGTCGAGGGAGAGCGCCGGCTCGGCGCGCACGTCCTCGATGGAGACGCACCCCTCGGACACCACGGCCACGGCGTCGACCCGCGCGCCGTCACCGAACTCCAGCCGGACGCCGAACCACACAGTGGCGCCGCCACCGTCCCGCACTCTCCATGCGGGCCACACCGACACGGCTCCGTCCGCCGCGGGGCGATCGGACAGATTAAGAAAGGATGCTTCCAGCACACACGCAACGTAACCTCATGATCACACTCCATACGAACGAACACGCGTCCTGTACGGCGCACAGCACCCTGTCAGCGGAGCGGCAGCGGTGCGATGCTGGACCCGAGAGCGACTCCTGACGATCCCCGGACAAGGAGTTCCGCCGTGCTTCGTGTCGCCGTCGTAGGCTCCGGGCCCAGCGGGTGCTACACCGCCCAGAGCCTCGTACAGCTGGACAACGACGTGTGCGTCGACGTCCTGGACCGGCTGCCCTGCCCGTACGGCCTGGTGCGCTACGGCGTGGCGCCGGACCACGAGAAGATCAAGTCCCTCCAGAACAACCTGCGCACGGTCCTGGAGCACGAGCGGGTGCGGTTCCTCGGCGGCGTCCGGATCGGCCCGGACGGGGTGCCCGGGGCGCGGCTGCGCGAGCTGTACCACGCGGTGGTGTACTGCGTGGGCGCCGCCACCGACCGGCACCTCGGGATTCCGGGCGAGGAGCTGCCGGGCAGCTGGTCGGCGACGGAGTTCGTGTCCTGGTACAGCGCCCATCCGGACGCCCGTGACGACGGCTTCGTGGTCGGCGCGCGCTCCGCAGTGGTGATCGGCATCGGGAACGTCGCGGTGGACGTCGCCCGGATGCTGGCCCGGGGCACGGCCGAACTGAGTCCCACGGACATGCCGCAGGGCGCGCTCACCGCCCTCGCCGCGAGCCGCGTCACCGACGTCGCCATGGTGGGCCGGCGCGGCCCCTCGCAGGCCCGCTTCACCACCAAGGAGCTGCGGGAGCTGGCCACCCTGCCGGACACTGAAGTGACCGTGGATCCAGGGGAGTTGGCGCTCGACCCGGCGTTCGCCGACCCGTCCGGACTGCCCGCGCCGCAGCGCCGCAACGTGGAGGTGCTGCGCGGCTGGGCCGAGTCCCCGGCGCGGGAGGCCCGGCACCGCATCCGCCTGCGCTTCTTCCTGCGCCCCGTCGAACTCCTCGCCGACGCGGGACGCGTGGGCGCAGTGCGCTTCGAGCGGACGGCGCCCGACGGACGGGGCGGGGTGACCGGGACCGGCCACTACGAGGACGTCGATGCCCAGTTGGTGCTGCGTTCGGTGGGCTACCGCGGCGTCCCCCTGGAGGGGCTCCCGTTCGACATGGCGTCCGGCACGGTGCCGCACCTCGCCGGGCGCGTGCTGCGCGAGGGTGCCGTCGCGCCGGGCGAGTACGTGGCCGGGTGGATCAAGCGGGGCCCGACCGGAGTCATCGGCACGAACCGGCCGTGCGCGAAAGAGACGGTGACGTCACTGCTGGAGGACGCCTCCGCGCTCGTACGACGGGAACTGCCCGGGGATCCGCTCACAGCGCTGCGCGCCGAGGGGGTCGAGCCGGTCGGGTGGACGGGTTGGCGCGCGATCGAGCGTGCGGAGGCGGAACTCGGCGCGTCACTGGGCAGGGGTGTGGTCAAGCTCCCCGACTGGCGGTCCCTGATGAGCGCCGCGCACGGCGGTGCCCTGTAGGGACGCGGGGACCACATGTGCCCCGGAGCAGGATACGAAGCGGCAACACCCACGAAATCAACATTCTGTTCAAGGAGCCTACGGTCTCGCCCATGAACGAAACCGCACCCGTGCACCCGGTCGACGAGATCCCGCCCAAACGCCAGTTGGCCACATTCGGCCTCCAGCACGTACTTGCGATGTACGCGGGCGCGGTGGCCGTCCCCCTCATCGTCGGCGGCGCCATGAAACTGCCGCCCGCCGACCTGGCGTATCTGATCACCGCCGACCTGCTGGTGTGCGGTATCGCGACGCTGATCCAGTGCATCGGCTTCTGGCGTTTCGGCGTACGGCTGCCCATCATGCAAGGCTGTACGTTCGCCGCCGTCTCCCCGATGGTGCTGATCGGCACCACGGGCGGCGGACTCCCGGCGATCTACGGCTCGGTGATCGTCGCCGGACTGGCGATCATGCTGCTGGCTCCGGTCTTCGGCAGGCTGCTGCGCTTCTTCCCGCCCCTCGTGACCGGCACGGTGATCCTGATCATCGGCCTCTCCCTGCTGCCGGTCGCGGGCAACTGGGCGGCGGGCGGCGCCGGTTCGGCGGACTTCGGGGAGCCGGGGAACCTCGCGCTGGCCGCCTTCGTGCTCGCCGTGGTGCTCGGTGTGCAGCGGTTCGCGCCGGTGTTCCTCAGCCGGATCGCCGTACTGATCGGCATCGTGGTCGGACTCGCGGTGGCCGTGCCCTTCGGCTTCACCGACTTCGGCGGCGTGGGCGAGGCGGACTGGCTCGGCATCAGCACGCCGTTCCACTTCGGGGCGCCCGCCTTCGAGTTCTCGGCGATCGCGTCGATGCTGGTGGTGGCGCTGGTGACGATGACCGAGACGACCGGTGACCTGATCGCGGTCGGCGAGATGACCGACCGCAAGGTCGAGCCGCGCTCCCTGGCGGACGGTCTGCGCGCCGACGGCCTGTCGACGGTGCTGGGCGGCGTCTTCAACACCTTCCCGTACACGGCGTACGCGCAGAACGTGGGTCTGGTCGGCATGACCCGGGTGCGCAGCCGCTGGGTGGTGGCGACCGCGGGCGGCATCCTGGTCCTGCTCGGCCTGCTGCCCAAGCTGGGCGCGGTGGTGGCGGCGATACCGGCGCCGGTGCTGGGCGGTGCGGGTCTGGTGATGTTCGGGACGGTCGCCGCGAGCGGGCTCAGGACCCTGGCCGGGGTCGATTTCAAGGGCAACAACAACCTGACGGTGGTGGCCGTCTCGGTGGCCATGGGCATGCTGCCGGTCGGGGTGCCGGCGATCTACGAGAAGTTCCCCGACTGGTTCCAGACGGTGATGAACAGCGGCATCAGCGCGGGCTGCCTCACCGCGATCGTGCTGAACCTGCTCTTCAACCACCTGCCCGCGAAGGCTGGTTCAGGCGTCCCCGAGCCGGGCGGCCTGTCGGGCGGCGGCGTCGAGAAGGGCGTCGAGCAGTCCCGGGAAGAGGCCGTCTAGGTCGTCCTTGCGCAGGCCGTTCATCTTGGCGGTGCCCCGGTAGATCTGCCGGATCACCCCGCTCTCGCGCAGCACCCGGAAGTGGTGCGTGGTGGTGGACTTGGTGACCGGCAGGTCGAAGTGCGAACAGGAGAGCTCGTCGCCGACGGCGGCGAGCTCCCGCACGATGTACAGCCGCAGCGGGTCGGACAGCGCGTGCAGCACACCTTCGAGGCGGATCTCCTCGCGTGCCGGGTGCGGGAGGTCTCGGCTGCTGACAGCGGCGCTGGTCACGGCGGCTCCACTTCGTCGGGTTCCTCGGCCGGCCCGTCTTGCCGACGGACTCTGCCATTGTACGAGACCTCTCGTAGTTTGACATCTGCCGTACTACGATGTCTATCGTACGAGCAGACGACTGGTCCCCCGCGACGAATGGAGTCCGCCGTGAGCGCGCTCTTCGAGCCCTACGCCCTGCGTGAAGTGACGATCCCGAACCGGGTGTGGATGCCCCCGATGTGCCAGTACTCGGCCGCACCGGAGGGCCCCGACACGGGCGCCCCCAACGACTGGCACTTCGCGCACTACGGCGCCCGCGCGGCCGGCGGCACGGGCCTGATCGTCGTCGAGGCGACCGGCGTCAGCCCCGAGGGCCGCATCTCCCCCTGGGACCTGGGCATCTGGAACGACACGCAGGTCGAGGCGTTCCGCCGGATCACGCGCTTCCTGGTGTCGCAGGGCACCGTGCCGGCGATCCAGCTGGCCCATGCCGGCCGCAAGGCGTCGACCGACCGGCCCTGGAAGGGCGGCGCGCCGGTCGGGCCGGACTCCTACGGCTGGCAGCCAGTGGCGCCGAGCGCGATCCCCTTCGCCGACGGTCACCCCGTGCCTACAGAGCTGACGGTCGACGGGATCCAGGAGGTCGTGGGCCAGTTCGCGGACGCCGCGCGCCGCGCCCTCGCCGCCGGATTCGAGATCGCCGAGATCCACGGCGCCCACGGCTATCTGATCAACGAGTTCCTGTCCCCGCACTCCAACCACCGCACCGACGAGTACGGCGGCTCGTACGAGAACCGCACCCGCTTCGCCCTCCAGGTCGTGGACGCCGTGCGCGCGGTGTGGCCGCAGGACAAGCCGCTGTTCTTCCGCATCTCCGCGACCGACTGGCTGGAGAAGGACGGCTGGACCGCCGACGACACCGTCCGCTTCGCCGCCGACCTGAAGGCCCACGGCATCGACCTGCTGGACGTCTCGACCGGCGGCAACGCCTCCGGCGTCCACATCCCGGTCGGCCCCGGCTACCAGGTGCCGTTCGCGGCGCGCGTGAAGGCCGAGACATCGCTGCCGGTCGCCGCCGTGGGCCTGATCACCGAGGCCGAGCAGGCCGAGAAGATCGTCGCGAACGACGAGGCCGACGCCGTCCTCCTCGGCCGGGAGCTGCTGCGCAACCCGTCGTGGGCCCGGCACGCGGCCCGGGAGCTGGGCGGGGACGTGCACGTGCCGGACCAGTACCACCGGTCCGTCTGACCGCGGACGCACCTGGGGTGACCTGACCGCCGTACGGCTACAGGTCACCCCGGGCCGGCACCCACCGCAGGACGAGCCGCTCCAGGTACGGCACCGCGCGCCCGCCCGCCGCGGCGACGGCGATCGACGCGGCCACACCGGCCCAGGCGACCGGGCCGAGCGGTGTGCAGCCGAAGACCCGGCTGACCCCGGGCGTCTCGACCAGGACGACGAGGACGGCCGCGGAACCGAGTGCGGTGACGCGGACCAGCGGGCTGTCCCTGCGGTCGGCCAGCGTCTGGGCGAGCTGGGTGCCGACCACCGCGCACAGCGCCATCGTGGTGGAGCGCCGGGCGGTGCCCGGGGTGAAGCGGCCGAACAGCCAGGCCGCCGTGGCGCCCAGTGCGGTGGTCAGGGCCCGGTGCCTGATCTTGCGGATCAGCGGGGCGCCGAGGAGTTCGGTGCCGTCCGAGCCGGCGGGGCCGGTCGAAGGTCCCGCGTTCGCCTCCCCGGCGACCGCCGTGTCCGCCTCCTTCGGCGTGACCGCCACCGCCATCGCCGGGAACAGGTCCGTGAACAGGTTGACCAGCAGCATCTGACGGGTGGACAGGGGCGCCTCGCCCGACAGAAGGGTGCCGAGGAGGCCGAAGCCGACCTCGCCCGCGTTGCCGCCGATCAGGATGGCGATGGCGTCGGCGACGCTGTGCCACAGGGCCCGGCCCTCGGCGACCGAGTCGATCAGGACCGTCAGATCGCCGTCGGTGAGCACGAGGTCGGCGGCATTGCGAGCGGCCGCCGAGCCGCGGGCGTTGATGCCTACGCCGATGTCGGCGGCGCGGATGGCCGCAGCGTCGTTGGCTCCGTCACCGACCATGGCGACGACCCGTCCGGCGTCCCGCAGTGACTCGACGACCTGGAGTTTCTGCTCGGGCGCGACCCGGGCCACGACACCCACGTCCCGCAGCATCCGGATGCGCCCTTCCCGGTCCGCGGAGGCCAGTTCGTCGCCCGTGACGACGCCGGTGTCCTCGGGCCAGCCCAGTTCGGCGGCGATCGCCCGGGCGGTCCGCGGGTGGTCGCCGGTCAGCATGACGGGCCGTACGCCTGCCTCGCGCAGTCCCCGGACCAGGGCGGTGGAGGTGTCGCGAGGTACGTCGGCGAGGGCGAGCAGGCCGGTGAACTCCAGCTCCGCCAGGGGCTGTTCGAGGACCTCCGCCGGGTCGTCGGACGGGTCGAGGGTGCGGTGGGCGACCGCCAGGACACGCAGTCCGTCGCCGGCCAGCTCCTGTGCTCTCCCGGATGCCGACGGGGGCACGCCGGGGCAGGCGGGCAGCACCGTCTCGGGAGCGCCCTTGACGACGAGCAGCGGGGCGCCGTCCGGTGTCCGGCCGACGGCGGCGGCATAGCCGCGCCCCGCCTCGAAGGACAGCCCCTCGCTCTGGGTCCAGTCCGGGTCGGGGGCCGCCGCGTCCAGGACGGCCTCGTCGGTGGCGTGCACCGGCCGGTCCGTGCCGGCGGCGAGCCGGGGGCAGGCCCGTGCCGCGGCCCGCAGGGTGTCGTCGGCCGCCTTCTCGTCCGGTCTGCGGACCGTGCCGTCGGCCTCGGTGACCCGCACCAGGCGCAGCCGGTTCTCGGTGAGCGTGCCGGTCTTGTCGAAGCAGACGGTGTCCATCCGTCCGAGCGCCTCCAGGGTGCGCGGTGCCCGGACGAGCACGCCCCGGCTGCTGAGCCGACGGGCGGCGGCGAGCTGCGCGACGGTCGCCACCAGCGGCAGCCCCTCCGGCACGGCGGCCACGGCCACCGCGACCCCGCCGCTCACCGCACGACGGATCGGTGTGCCGCGCAGCAGCGAGAGAGCGGTCACCCCGGCACCACCCGCGAGCGTCAACGGCAGCGCCTTGTCGGTGAGTTCGCGCAACCTGGCCTGCACTCCGGCGGACGGTGGCCGGCGGGCGGCGAGGGCTACGGCACGCGCGGCCTCCGTGTGGTCCCCGGTGTCCACCACTACGGCGCGGGCGTGCCCGGCCACCACGGTCGTGCCCTCGAACACCATGCAGCGGCGGTCCGGGACCGCGGCGTCCGGCGTCGGATCGACGTCCTTGTCGGCCGGCAGGGACTCCCCCGTGAGCGCGGACTCGTCCACCTCCAGAGCGTCCTCCCCCACGATGCGGGCGTCGGCGGGCACCACGTCGTCGACCCGGAGCTCGATCACGTCGCCGGGGCTGAGCTTCGCGGCGTCCACCAGGTGCGGCCGGGACCGAGCGTCCTCGCCGGTGACGCGCGCCTTGCGCTTCTGCTTGGCCAGCAGCCCGGACAGCGCCCGCTCGGCCCGCATCCGCTGGACGCCGCCGACCAGCGCGTTCAGGTCGAGCGCGCCGATGACCAGCAGCGCGTCCAGGACCGAGCCGAGGATGGCCTCGGCGGCCGAGCCGACGGCCAGTACGGGGGTGAGGGGGTCGTCGAGTTCGTCGCGCACGGCACCCGCGAGCCGGAGCGGCCCGCTCACCGGGGCGAACACACGCTTGCGGCCCATCGTCCGGACCGCCTCGCGGGTGCCGTCGGTGACCCGCTCCGGCAAGGTCCGCTCAGGGCCCGACTCGTCCGCCAGCCGTGCGCGGACCTCCCGGTGCTCCAGTTCGTGCCAGGCCACCCGTGCCCTGGGGTGCGGGGCGCGGGCGAGCGCCACGCCGACGGCCGCACGCGTGCCGGCCAGCAGTGACCAGGCCGCGCTCGCGTCGACCGGCGTATGGCGCAGGCCCGACCACGGCGTACGACGGCCACGCCGGGACTTGCCGATGGCCACGAGCAGCCCGGACAGCGCTGCCCCGGACCGGGCCAGGGTCTGCGACCTGCGGCCGACCTTCCGCGCGGCCGGGACCGCGCGCAGCAGGCGCCACACATCGGCGGGTCCGTGCGGGGCAAGCACGTCGGCGCTCCAGACGAGGGCGCCGTCGCGGTCGGTGAGGGCGACCGCCACGTCGCCGGCGAGCAGTCCGTCGTGCACGTCCTCGTCGTCCGCGCCGGGCCGGGCGACCGTGACGACGGCGCCGCTGTCGCCGCGCAGCTCTTCGACCACCTCGCGCAGCGGCCGCCCGTCGCGCACCACCTGGTCGGCGAGGCTCGTGAAATCGGCCAGCGCCGGGTCGTCCACCATGACGACCCGCAGCCCCGCACGCCGGGCCGCGTCCAGCACGGCCTCGGCCCACGGGTCGGCACCGGCGCCCTCGGTCCGCAGCGCGCTCGGATGCAGGACGACCGTGTCGGCCATCTCCAACTGCCTCAGCCGCTCGCTGTCCCGGACCAGGACGCCGGTGCGGGACAGCGCCGATGCCAGTACGGCGTGGAAGGCGGCGGGCCCGTAGCGCGCGGCCTTGGGAGCGCCCGCGAGCACCGCCTCGGCGGCCTCGGTGCCGTCGTGCTTGACGAGCAGCATGGCCGCGGCGCCCACCAGGCTGCCGGCCTCGGCGTGCGCGGCGTACTCCTGCGCCGGGGAGGTGCGCAGCGGCGGGCGCGGGAAGCCGATGCCCGCGACGCTGGACCGCTCGGGCGCGCAGACGTCGTCGTGGACCTTGTCGAAGGCGGTGGCGCGCGCCACCGTCTCCGCCAGCTGGAGCGAGCGCAGCGCGCCGTCCAGCACCAGGGCGGTCGGGGTGCGTCCGGCGCCGTGCGCGGCCGCGTGCGCCACGGCCAGTGCGAGGTCCATGCGGGAGCGGCCGATCCGCGCGCGCAGCCAGTCGCGGAAGGCGGGGTTCTCCCGGAGCAGCGTCACCAGCGCGGTCACCGACTGGGGTGAGGCGGGCAGGCGCAGGAAGTACCCGGCGAACGCGGTCGCGATGCCGATGCCGTCGGCGGCGAGCGTCGCGGCGGCGGCGCGCACTCCGGCGGGGTCGGCCGGGTGGGGGACCTCGTCCACGGCCTCGCCCGTGGGGGCCAGACCGTGCTGGGCGGCGAGCTCGGTCGCCCTCTCCAGCACCCGGTCGCCGGCCGAGTCCTCCACTGCGGTGATCACCAGCCGGCACAGCCCGCCGTCCCAGTACGCGAGCGCCACGTCGGGCCGCTCCGCCAGTGCCTCGGCGACCTTGCGTGCCGCGGGTTCCGTCCCGCCCAGCCGCCTAACGCGCTCCGGCGCCTCGGGCCGCAGTGCGAGGTGGGCCCGGGCGCCGGATCGCCAGGGGTGCGGGCGCACGGCGAGTGTGCTGCGGGCGACCCGTACGACACGGGCCGCGCTGTCGGCGCCGCGGACCCCCGCCCGGGCCGTCGCTGTCACCGCCCCCGCGGTGATTCCCACCGCGGGGGCGGCTCCTCTCGCGAGCAGTCTCGGTCCGGCCGCGACCAGCCCGGCCGCGGCGGCCGTCGGACGTGTGATCAGTGACAGAGCCATGGCGCGCCCTCAGCGGAGTCCTCGATCTACATCGCCTGCGTGCCGCCGGGTTCCCGGAAAACGGAATGTCACCCGTCCGAACGGCGGTGGGCGGAAGCTCGCCCCCGCCGACCGCGCGGATCACCCGGCCGTACAGGCCGTTCCATCGAGCGTGAAGGCGCCCGGCGCCGCGCTGTTGCCGGTGTGGTTCGCCTGGTAGCCGATGCTGACGCTCGCACCGGGCGCGAGGGCCGCGTTGTACGAGGCGTTCGTCGCCGTCACCGCGCCGGAGGACGGGGCGTAGGTGGCTCCCCAGCCGTTGGTGATCGTCTGGCCGGTGGGCAGGGTGAAGCCGAGCCGCCAGCCGTTGACGGACGTGAAGCTCGTGTTGGTCAGGGTCACGGAGGCGGTGAGGCCGGTGTTCCAGGCGTTGGTCGTGACGCCGACCTTGCAGGCGCCGGGCTGGGGCTGCGGGGTGGGGCCGCCGCTGTCGAGGCCGAAGAAGGTGAGGACCCGGGCGGCCATGCCGTAGCCGTAGAGGTTGTGGCCGACGCCCTGGAGGCTGATCGCCTCGACGGGGGCACGGTCACCGGTGCCGCCGTAGCGGGTGCGGGTCCAGCCGGACTGGGGCGAGTCCGTGGCGGCGGGGGTCTGGCCGACGCCCTGGACGTCGGTCCACTGCTTGATCATCTCCCCGAAGTTGGGGTAGCGCAGGACGTCGTCCTCGGTGCCGTGCCACAGCTGCATACGGGGCCGGGGACCGGTGTAGCCGGGGTACGCGGCGCGGGCGGTGTCGCCCCACTGCTGCGCGGTGCGGGTGACCGTGCCCTGGGCGCACGCGCTGTTCCACTCGGAGCCGTCGGTGGTGGCGAAGCAGCCGAAGGGAACGCCCGCGAAGGCGGCGCCGGCGGCGAACACGTCGGGGTAGTCGCCGAGCAGGACGTTGGTCATCATGGCGCCGGAGGAGATGCCGGTGACGAAGACACGGCCGGTGTCGGCGTCGTAGGTGCGCGTGGCCCAGTCGACCATGGACCTGATGCCGACCGGGTCGCTGCCGCCGTCGCGCCTGAGCGCCTGCGGCGAGGAGACGTCGAAGCACTTGCTGCTGCGGGTGACGGACGGGTACAGCACGACGAAGCCGTACTGGTCGGCGAGGGTGTCGTACTCGGTGCCGTTGTACATGTCCGGGCCGGAGCCGGTGCACCAGTGCACGGCCACCAGGATCGCGGGCTTCGCGGCCACGTTCTCCGGCACGTACACGTACATCCGCAGGTTGCTGGGGTTGGTGCCGAAGTCGGTGACCTCGGCGAGCGTGGCGGCCGGGACGGCGTCGGCCGCCTCGGTGCGGGCGCCGGCCGCCGGGGCTGCGACGAGCAGTGCCGCGAGCAGCGGCAGGAGGGCGGCGAACAGCGCCAGGAGCTGTCGTCTCACGGTCGTGCGGTAGGGGGTGGGCACGTCCCTGTCCCTTCTGATCGCGGCTCGTGGACGTCCTCTCACGTGAAAAGCATGCGAGCCATCGGGCAGGCCCGCCAGGGCATCGTGGCATGAACACGCTCATCATGGAAGCGCTCCCACGGCATCGATCAGAGAGCCCTTACCGCCGCTCCCGTCCGCGCTGGAACTGGCTGAATTCCTCCGCGCGAAGCGTTGACCAGAAAGCGCTTACCCCATACGTTCCGTTCAACAGTGTGACCGAGCCGCTCTGCAACACCCCCACATGGCCACCCTGCCCGCGCACGACGTTCTATCTGATGCACATCGTTCACGTACTTGATCGTGTCGATACTCCCCGAAGGGACGCATCCGCATGCGAACCATCCCCCCACGTGCACGCCCGCATAGAACCGCACTGGTGACGGCAGATCTCGGCGGAGCCGCGACCGAGATCCCCCGGGTCGGCGCCTTCACCTCGCCGCCCTACGGCTGCACCGCGGAGTCCGCGTCCACCGTCGCCGCCGCGGTGACGGGCGGCGCGGGCGCAGGAAAGCTCTGACCTCCCCCGAAGGAAGAACTGACCACCCCCCAACCGGAAGAAGGCATCGGGACATGACTTCACCAGCAAAGACGCGCGCCCGGCGGCGCGCGCTGACCGGCGGCCTGGCCGCACTCGGCCTCTCGTCTGTCATGATCACGACAGTAGGAGCTCCGCCGGCGAGCGCCGCGACCTGGCCGTCGGCCTCCGGCAGCCAGCCGGTGAGCTCGACCATCAAGGTGTCCGGCGTCCGGGACGGCGGCATGGTCCGCTACTACGGCAGCGGCGACCTGGCCGGCGACGGACAGGAGGAGGGCCAGGACCCGATCTTCGAGCTCGCGGCCGGCGCGACGCTGAAGAACGTCATCATCGGCGCGCCCGGCGCCGACGGCATCCACTGCGAGGGCAACTGCACCCTCCAGAACGTGTGGTGGGAGGACGTCGGCGAGGACGCCGCCACCTTCCGCGGCGGCTCCACCTACACCGTGACCGGCGGCGGCGCCAAGAAGGCCGCCGACAAGGTCTTCCAGCACAACGGGCCCGGCACCCTGAACGTCTCCAACTTCGCGGTCAGCGAGTTCAAGACGCTGTACCGCTCGTGCGGCGACTGCTCCACGCAGTACACGCGGAAGGTCAACCTCAGCAACATCGAGGTGACCGGCACGGGGTCCACGGCCCGCCTCGTCGGCATCAACGTGAACCGGGGCGACGTGGCGACGCTGCGCGGCATCACGATCCTCAACGACTCCGGCCGCAAGGTCGTCCCGTGCCAGAAGTACAACAACAACACGGCCGTCGGTACGGGCCCCGACAGCACGAACTGCCTGTACTCCAGCTCGGACATCACCTACCGGTAGCCCGCGTCAGGAGGTAGTCCCCCCACAGTGAAAGCGGCCGTCCGAAGCGCTCCCGCTCGGCGCTCCGGACGGCCGCCGTGTCGTTGCGGAAGGGCACGCGCGTGCCGCGTCGACCGGTCAGCGGCCCTCACGCGCGCGTACGTCCCGTGCCAGCTCCCGCCGGTAGTCGGCGTACGCCTCCCGCAGTCCCGCGCCGGGCCAGTCGGGCGGGAGGAGTTCGCCGGGCAGCACCGGGTCGGCGAGCAGATGGCGTACGACGGCCGCGAAGGCGGTGAAGCGGTCCGACGGCCGCCGCGCGCGGGCGACATGGGCGAGCAGGGCGTGTCCCGTGCCGGCCCAGGCGTCCAGCGGCCACAGGCTCGCGGCCAGTTCGTGCGGCGGGCGCTCGGGGCGGGCCGTGTAGTGCTGGGTCACCTGGTCGAGGCCGGCCGGCAGGGCGCGGCGCAGGTTGGCAGGCCGCAGCCAGACGCCCTCGCGGAGTTCGGCGAGCCGCAGGCGGGTCAGCTCGGTGCGCAGTTCGGCGCGTTCGGCGGCGCCCCGCCCCGTGGCGGTGACCACGACCATCTCCCAGTCGCCGCCCCAGGTCCGGGTCCCCGGGTGGACGGCGTCGTCCTGGCGCCGCTGGCGTTCCAGCAGCCGGTCGCTGAGGCCGTAGACGGTGTCCGCGCGGCGCAGGTCACCGGCCGCCGTCATCCGGCTGAGCGCCGCCCGCAGGGTCGATCCCGCGATCCCGAACGGCTCCACTGAGCTCACCAGGTCCTTCACCGGCAGCTCCGGCGGATGCAGACCAAGCAGCAGGCTGAGGACGACCGAGCGGGCGGACAGCGGACGCAGTTCCACCTCGTCGGCCTGCGGGGAGGCGTTGTTCGGCATGGCCAGGTACCTTACGTGCCGGCTCGACGTATTACAGGATTGCTGCAACCGCAGAGATGGTGCAACACTGGCGGTATGGTCTCGATACTCGCGCAGGAGCAGTCCGGGCAGTACGCCACGCACGACGTCACCAACCAGCCCCCGCCTTTGGCGCCGTACGACGCGGCGCAGGACACGGCCCTGCTGGAAGGGCTGCGCCGGGAGGGCGCCGGGTGGGCCGAGGAGGACGTCCGGCGGCTCGGTCTGCGGGCCGGGAGCGTCCAGGCCCAGGAGTGGGGTGAGCAGGCCAACCGGCACGAGCCCGAGCTGCGGACGCACGACCGGTACGGGCATCGCGTCGACGAGGTCGAGTTCCACCCGAGCTGGCACCACCTGATGCGGGTCGCGGTCGGCGAGGGCCTCGCGGCGGCGCCCTGGGGGGACGAGCGGCCCGGCGCCCATGTCGCCCGTACCGCCGGCGGGATGGTGTGGGGGCACACCGAGGCCGGGCACGGCTGTCCGACGTCGATGACGTACGCGGCCGTCCCCGTGCTGCGCCGGCAGCCCGAGCTGGCGAAGGTCTACGAACCGCTGCTGACCAGCCGGGAGTACGACCCGGGGCTGCGGGTGCCAACGGAGAAGCGGGGTCTGCTCGCGGGCATGGGGATGACCGAGAAGCAGGGCGGCTCCGACGTCCGTACGAACACGACCACGGCGTGGCCGACGGCCGAGCCCGGCGTGTACACGCTGCGCGGCCACAAGTGGTTCACCTCGGCGCCCATGTGCGACGTCTTCCTCGTCCTGGCCCAGGCGCCCGGGGGCCTGTCCTGCTTCCTCGTGCCGCGCGTCCTGCCCGACGGCAGCCGCAACACCTTCCGCATCCAGCGTCTGAAGGACAAGCTGGGCAACCGCTCCAACGCCTCCTCCGAGCCGGAGTTCGACGGCACCGTCGCCTGGCTGGTCGGGCCCGAGGGGCGGGGCGTGAAGACGATCATCGAGATGGTCAACTGCACCCGGCTGGACTGCGTGATGTCGTCGGCGGTGCTGATGCGCAAGACGCTCGTCGAGGCGGGGCACCATGTCCTGCACCGCAGCGCGTTCGGCGCCCGGCTGGTCGACCAGCCCCTGATGCGCAACGTCCTGGCCGACCTGGCACTGGAGTCCGAGGCGGCCACCACGCTCACGCTACGGCTGGCCGGAGCGGCCGACCGGGCGGTGCGCGGCGCCGACGCGGACGGGACCGAGACGGCGTTCCGCCGGATCGCGACGGCCGTCGGCAAGTACTGGGTCACCAAGCGGGGCCCGGCGTTCACCGCGGAGGCCCTGGAGTGCCTGGGCGGCAACGGCTATGTCGAGGACTCCGGCATGCCCCGCCACTACCGCGAGGCTCCCCTGCTGTCGATCTGGGAGGGCTCGGGGAACGTCAACGCCCTCGACGTTCTGCGGGCGTTGAGCCGGGAGCAGGGCACCGCCGACGCCCTCTTCGCCGAACTCACCTCGGCGCGCGGCGCGGACGCCCGGCTCGACGCGGCCGTCGTCCGGCTGAAGGACATGCTGGCCTCGGGTTCGGAGGCGGGTGCCCGCCGTCTGGTCGAGCAGATGGCCCTGGCCCTCCAGGCGTCCCTGCTGGTCCGGCACGCCCCCGCGGCGGTCGCCGACGCGTTCTGCGCGACCCGGCTCGGCGGCGACTGGGGGCACGCGTTCGGAACGCTGCCCGACTCGGCCGACGTCGACGGGATTCTGGAGCGGGCACTGCCGGCCCAGGGGTGAGGTCCGGGCGGGGGTGGGTGCCCGGCCGTCACCCCCTGGTCCGGCCGCCCCACAACGGGCCGAACCGCGCCCATTCGTAGCCCCACTGGTCGATGCGCCGGCTCTCCAGCCGGCTGCGGACGGCCCGGCCCGCGACGAAGGGGACGCACGCGGCGCAGACGCCCGCGATGCCGCCGACCAGTGCGGCCCGGGTGCGGGCCTCGGAGGGGGTCGCGGGTCTCGTCACCAGGCGGCCCTGCGGATCGGTCCAGACAGTGACGGGTGTGCCGACGCCGCTGCCGGGCTGGACGCGGGCCTGCCCGGTGTGCGCAGAGCCGTCGCGCGCGCTCCAGCGGACCTTCGCCCACACCTGCTCGCTGCTGGAGGTGGCGGGGCGCGAGTCGGCCGGGCCCGGCGCCTGTTCGGTGAGCAGGGCCACCGAGGGCCGCCACTCGACGCGTTCCCTGGCCATGCCCTGCTCCACCGTGCCGGCCGTCGCCAGGCCCGCGAGCACTCCGGCGAGGACGGTGACCACCCAGGCGGCGAGCAGCACCCAGGCCTCCACCGCGTCGGCCCGGCGCCTGAGCGGGTTGCGCCGCCAACGCCACAGCCACACCTGCGGACCACGGAACGCCATCGAAGGCTTCCTCCTCATGAGCGCACGAACATGCCCTACCGACCTCCCTCCCATACGGGAGCCGGCAGGCGGATGCTCACGGCACCTACCGACTCGACGGTGGCACGGGGCACGCGGCCCTCGCCGGCGTCTTCGCGAAACGCGCCCGCACAGTGCGGCCGGGAGCTATCATCGCCGCCCTGACCTGCGGCGTCGCCGTTTCCGGAGGTGACTGTCAGTGCCTGGGTGCAGACTGGCCCGTGTCTGAGACAAAGGCGTCGCGGAGGTGATCGGCATGACCGAGGTATTGCTCGCCGTGGGGACACGCAAGGGCCTGTTCATCGGGCGCAGGCGAGGTGACACCTGGGAGTTCGACGAGAGTCCCTACTTCAACGCCCAGGCCGTGTACTCGGTCGCGATCGACACCCGCGGCGAGCGCCCGCGGCTGCTGGCCGGCGGCGACAGCGCGCACTGGGGCCCGTCCGTGTTCCACTCCGACGACCTGGGGCGCACCTGGACCGAACCGGCCCGGCCGGCCGTGAAGTTCCCCAAGGACACCGACGCCTCCCTGGAGCGGGTGTGGCAGTTGCACCCGGCGGCCGCCGAGCCGGACGTGGTCTACGCGGGCACGGAACCGGCGGCGCTGTACCGCTCGGCGGACCGCGGCGAGACCTTCGAACTGGTCCGCCCGCTGTGGGAGCACCCCACCCGCTCGAAGTGGGTGCCGGGTGGCGGCGGTGAGGGCCTGCACACGGTGATCACCGACCGGCGCGACCCGAAGGCCGTGACGGTCGCCGTGTCGACCGCCGGAGTGTTCAGGACCGCCGACGGCGGCGCGAGCTGGGCACCGTCCAACTCCGGTGTCTCCGCGGTGTTCCTGCCGGATCCGAACCCGGAGTTCGGCCAGTGCGTGCACAAGATCGCGCAGGACTCGGCGGACGCGGACCGGCTGTATCTCCAGAACCACTGGGGCGTGTACCGCAGCGACGACGCGGGCGCCAGCTGGACCGACATCGGCGAGGGCCTGCCGTCCACGTTCGGCTTCGCGGCGGCCGCGCACCCGCACCGCGGCGAGACGGCGTACGTCTTCCCGATCAACGCCGACGCCGACCGTGTCCCCGCCGACCGCCGCTGCCGCGTCTTCCGTACGGCGGACGCGGGCAAGAGCTGGGAGCCCCTGTCGGCGGGTCTGCCGCAGGAGGACCACTACGGCACGGTGCTGCGCGACGCGATGTGCACGGACGACGCGGACCCGGCGGGCGTCTACTTCGGCAACCGCAACGGCGAGGTGTTCGCCTCCGCTGACGACGGCGACAGCTGGCGGCAGCTGGCCTCCCATCTGCCGGACGTGCTGTGCGTCAGGGCCGCGGTGATCGCATGAGTCGTGGCGGCTTACGGCCCGGCCTTGGCCACTGGTTGATCAACGCTGCCCTTACGGCAGTAGGGTGACGCCCGTGGCACCACGACCCTTGCATGAAATCGTCGAAGCGGGCTGGGCGAAGGCTCTGGAACCCGTAGCCGAACGGATCGCCGCGATGGGCGACTTCCTGCGCGCGGAGATCGCCGCGGGACGCACCTATCTGCCGGCCGGGCCGAACGTCCTGCGGGCCTTCCAGCAGCCCTTCGACGACGTACGGGTCCTGATCGTCGGACAGGACCCGTACCCCACCCCGGGACATGCCGTCGGGCATTCCTTCTCGGTGGCCTCCGACGTACGTCCGCTGCCGGGCAGCCTCATCAACATCTACCGGGAGCTCAACACCGACCTGGGGCTGCCGCAGCCGTCCAACGGAGATCTGACGCCGTGGACCGAACAGGGTGTGCTGCTGCTCAACAGGGCGCTCACCACGGCCCCGCGCAAACCGGCCGCCCATCGTGGCAAGGGCTGGGAGGAGGTCACCGAGCAGGCCATACGCGCACTCGCCGCGCGCGGCAAGCCGCTGGTGTCCATCCTCTGGGGCCGCGACGCCCGTAACCTCCGCCCACTGCTGGGCAGTCTGCCGTCGGTGGAGTCCGCCCACCCCTCCCCCATGTCGGCCGACCGCGGCTTCTTCGGTTCCCGTCCGTTCAGCCGCGCCAACGACCTCCTGGTCGGCCAGGGCGGCCGGCCCGTGGACTGGCGCCTGCCGTGACCGGCGGCGCCGGGTTCATCGCGGTCGACTCCGGCGGATCCGGCATGCGGATCGTCGTCGGCGACGTCGGCCGTGGGGTGCTGGCCCGGCGCGAGTCGCGTGAGCCCGTTCGCACCGGCGAACGGGGCATCGACGCCGGGCACTTCATGGAGCAGCTCGTGCCCATGGTGCGGGCGGCGGTGGCCGAGTCGGGCATCGCGGCGCCGGGCGCGGTCTCCGTGGGGGCCGCCGGGCTCGCCAGCCTGGGCGACGGGCTGCGTGCCGAACTGCCGGGCGCTCTGGAGCGCGAGTTCGGCATCAGGCGGGTCGCCCTGGTCGCCGATGCCGTCACCGCGTACGTGGGTGCCCTCGGGGCCCGGCCGGGTGCGGTCGTGGCGGCGGGCACGGGACTCATCGCGATCGGCACCGACCTGAAGCGCTGGCGTCGTGCGGACGGCTGGGGTCATCTGCTCGGCGACTGCGGCGGCGGTGCCTGGATCGGGCGGGCCGGGCTCGAGGCGGCGATGCGCGCGCACGACGGACGGTCCGACGGATCGCCGGCCCTGCTCGGCCGCGCGGAAGAAATGTTCGGCCCGGTGCGGGGGTTGCCCGGCAAGCTCTACCCGCGTCCGGACCGTCCCGCCGTCCTGGCCTCGTTCGCTCCCGAAGTGGCCGGCTGCGCCGACGGCGACCCGGTCGCCGCGGGCATCCTGCGGGCCGCGGCACGGCACATGGCGGACTCCGCGGCCGCGGTCTGCCCCGCCACCGGGGATCCCCAAGTCACGGTCACCGGTGGTCTGTTGAACATGGGCGCCCCTCTTGTCGCACCCCTGGACGAGGAGTTGTCGAAGCGACTGCCGCAGGCACGGCGGGTGCCGGCCGACGGGGACCCGCTACAGGGGTCGGTGCGCATCGCGACCGACCTGGCAACGGATCGGCTGACTCTGCCCAGTGACGAGGCGATGCTCTGCGTGGTGACCGAAAAAGGGGACTGATCCCGCTACGCCGCCCACTTCCACACCGCAGGTAACTCAATCAGACAAAAGCGGACGGATACCGCTCACCTGCACCCTCCCCGAACAGGGGAGCCCAAGAAGCCAGTAACATGCGTCGCCATGAGCTCCCCCACTGGGCCCGCGTCCGGCCTGCCAGTACGAATGCCGCGACCTCGTCAGCCCGGGCGGCACCGCCGACCCGAGCCGTTGGCGGCTCCCGAGGGTGCGCCCTCGCTTGTTCTCGCGGTGCCGGGCACGCCTAGCGCCGCCACCCGCGGCCTCGCCGAGGAGGTCGTGAGCATCGCCCGCTCCGAGCTCCCCGGCCTCGACGCCCGCATCGGGTACGTCGACGGTGATGACGCGGAGTTCCCCACGCTCCAGTCGGTGCTGGTGCACGCCGCCGAGGAGCGCACCGCCCGCTATGAGCAGGCGCTCGCCGCCGGCGTGGAGGCCAAGGAGCCCGAGGGCCCCGTCGCCGTCGTCGTGCCGCTGCTCGCCGGCCCGGACAGCGCGCTGCTGCGCGTCATCCGCCAGGCCGTGATGGACAGCCGTGTCGCGGCCGACCTGACCGATGTGCTCGGCCCGCACCCGCTGCTCGCCGAGGCGCTGCACGTGCGCCTGTCGGAGGCCGGGCTGGCCCGCGCCGACCGCGCCCGCCTGTTCACCGTGGCCACGGCCGCGGACGGCATCATCCTGGCGTCCGTCGGCGGCGAGGAGGCCGTGCAGGCGGCCGGGATCACCGGCATGCTGCTCGCCGCGCGCCTGGCCGTGCCGGTGATGGCGGCCGCCCTGGACCAGGAGGGCTCGATCACGGCCGTCGCCGAGCAGCTGCGGTCCTCGGGCTCGCAGCAGCTGGCGCTGGCGCCGTACCTGATAGGGCCGGAGATCGACCCGAGCCTGATCGCGGAGGCCGCGCAGGAGGCGGGCTGCTCCGCCGCCGAGTCGCTCGGCGCGTACCCGGCGATCGGCAAGCTGGCCCTGTCGATGTACACGACGGCGCTGGGCATCGCCCCGCCGCAGCCGCAGGGTACGTCGGTGCGCTGACGCGCACGTCACAGCCGTAACGCCGAAGGGCCCGCCCCGCACCGGGGACGGGCCCTTCGGCGTCCGGTCAGACTGCGGGGCCGGGTCCGAGGACCACGCAGGATGCCGCGGGCACCTCGATGGAGCCCTCGTGGCGCGGGAGGCCCCGGTCGGGGTCCAGGACGAACCAGGACACGTCGCCGGAGCGCTCGTTCGCGACGTACAGGAAACCGTCGGCCTCGGTCAGCGCGCGCGGCCAGTGCCCGGCGCAGGGCACCGTGCCGACCAGCCGCAGGTCCTCGTCCTCGACGGCGAACGTGGACAGCACGTCCTCGCCGCGGGTGGCGGTCCACACGAAGCGGCCGTCGGGCGAGGCGACGATCCCCGACGGGTAGGCGTCGCCGGTCGGGGCGCCGGGCAGCACCGGCACCTCCGTGAGCGGCTTCAGAGTGCCGTCGTCGGCGTCCCAGTGGCAGACGGTGACGGTCGGGGTGAGTTCGTTGACGACGTAGGCGTACCGGCCGTGCGGGTGGAAGGCCAGGTGGCGCGGGCCGGAACCGGGGCGCAGGGCGATCTCCCGGTGCACTTCGAGCGTGCCGTCGGTGAGGGTGCACACCCGCACCGAGTCGGTGCCGAGGTCGACGCTGACGGCCCAGCGGCCGCTCGGGTCGGGCTGCACCTGGTGGGCGTGCGGTGCCTGCTGGCGCGGCGTGTGGGGGCCGGAGCCGGTGTGCCGCAGCACGATGGGCGGGGTGTCCGCGAGGGTGCCGTCGGCGCGGACGGGCACGGCGGTGACGCTGCCGGAGCCGTAGTTGGCGGTCAGGACGTGACCGTCGAAGAGGCTGAGGTGCGTGGGGCCGCTGCCGGCCACCGGGACCGGCGAGCCGAGGAGCTCGGGCTTGGCGCCGGTCACCCGGTACGCGACCACCGTGCCGTCGGCCGTCTCGCTGGCCGCGTAGAGCGTGTCGCCGGCGGGCGACAGGGCCAGGTACGCGGGGTCGGGCACGTCACGCACCCCGCTCTGGACGGTCAGCGCGCCGTTGTCCGCGGCCACGGAAGCCGTGGTGATGCCATGGCCTCCGGCCGCCGTGAAGGACCCGATGTAGGCCCGCCTGCCCCGCCTGCCGACGTCTGCCACCGCAGTCCCCTTCCGGTCGAGTGCCGTCCGGCCCGACGGTAGCAGCGGATCACCATCGGTCTAGACCAAGCTCGGGGCAGCGCCGGTCAGGTCAGCGCCCCCAAGGGGCGCGGGGAACTGCGCGACCAGCCACGACGCACCCGCGGACACGCGACCGCCCTACCGCCCACGACACACCCCCAGACGCACGCACGCCCACCGAATCCGGCTAAACCCGCGGAGCGACCAGCGGAGAACCCGACGGCGCCCGCAAGGGCTGCGCAAGTTCGACCAGGGCCCGCTCCAGACCGTGCAGATGCGCCAGCGCAGGCTCCGCGGCCGCCGGCCGGTCCGCCGGAACCCCGAGGTCCGTACCGCCGGTCAGCGCCTCCACCGCGGCCTCGACCCGCCAGCACGCGGCGGCCAGCCGGGCGTCGTGCGAGGCCACGGGGTCGGCGGCGACGGCGGCCAGGCCGCGGATCTCCCGGGCGCAGTCGTCGAGCAGGGCCAGCACCCGCCGGGCGCGCCGCTTGCGGGCCGGCATCGGGTTCAGCGGGTGCACGAGCGGGGCCAGCGAGAGCCGTACGCGGCCCAGCAGCTGTTCCAGTTCGGCGAGCCGGGACGCCGGGTCGGCGCTCTCGTCACCGGCGAGGCGCGCCGCGGCCTCGGCGGTGGCCGCGTGGACGCAGCGCAGGGCGCGCTGGACCCAGGCGTCGGTGATGGCGTGCGTGGTGACGGGCAGCACGAACAGCACGGCCAGTACGGCACCGATCGCACCGACGCCGGTCTCGGCGAGCCGCAGCGCCAGCAGGCCGGGCTCCAGGACCCCGAGGAGGCCGTAGAGGAGCTCGGCGAGCAGGGTGACGCTGAGCATCATCCAGGTGTAGGAGACGGCTGCCGTGTAGAAGATGCCGAAGACGCAGACGGCGAGCAGCGCGGCCGTGGGGACCGGCGCCCCGTGCAGCGGGACGGCGACGAGCAGGCCGAGGCCGATGCCGATCACCGTGCCGAGGACCCGGCGGAAACCGCGGACCAGGGTCTCGCCGCGCGAGGTGGTGTTGACGAAGATCCACCAGGTGGCGCCGACCGCCCAGTACCAGCGCTGCCCGGACACCAGCTGTCCCACGACCAGGGCGAAGCCCGCGCCCGCGGTGGCCTGGATCGCCTGGCGCGTGGTGACGCGGGCCAGTCCGCCGCCGCCCGGCGGTGCGGGTACGGGCGCCGGGGGCATACGGCGCTCGTAGCACCACAGCCCAAACCGCACCGCGGCCGCGGTGAGCAGGGACAGCAGGACGGCGGCGTAGAGCTCGGGCAGTTGCCCGGGGGTGGCGTGCAGGAACTGCGCGACGAAGAAGGTCATGAACGCGAACACGCCGAGGCTGTGTCCGCGCGGCCCCCAGCGGCGGGCGTAGACGCCGGCGCCGACGACGGCGAGGAAGGTGAGGTCGCGGGCGACGGGGTGGTCGTGCAGCTCGGCCGCCGCCGCGAGGACGGGCAGGCCGACGAGCGGCAGCAGCGCGGTGGTGACCGCCTGCCCGCGGACCGTGGCGTCGGTGACGGTGAACAGGGCGAGGAGCGCGGCGAGGCCGCCGGTGACGGCGCCGACGAGGGAATGTCCGGCCAGGCCGCAGACGACGACCGCGAGCCCGATGCCGAGGACGGCCCGCACGGCGAAGCGCAGCCGCGCACGCCCCGGGTCCGGCGCCGCGAACACCCTCTTCAGCACTGAGTACCGCCCCTTCGCACCTGCATGAAAAAGGCGCCGCGGGGATCCGCAGCGCCATCGACCGGTCCATTGCAGCATCCATGCGGAGACTGGCTCAAGTGACGTCCCCTATGCTGTGCCATTGGTACAGAAATATCGGTCCCGGCACGTCCATCAGCGGGCCAACGGACCACATGCCTGGAGGGCCGGGACATCATGACCGTGGACGAGCTCGACACCCGCATTTTGCGTCTGCTGCTGGAGCAGCCGCGCACCAGCGTGCGTGAGTACGCCCGCATCCTCGGCGTCGCCCGCGGCACGCTCCAGGCCCGGCTCGACCGGCTGGAGCGGGACGGCGTGATCACCGGCACGGGGCCGACGCTCTCGCCGGCCGCGCTCGGCCATCCGGTGCTGGCGTTCGTGCACATCGAGGTCACGCAGGGCCATCTCGACGACGTCGGCGACGCGCTCGCCGCCGTGCCGGAGATCGTCGAGGCGTTCTCGATCACGGGCGGCGGGGATCTGCTGACCCGGGTGGTGGCCCGCGACAACGCCCACCTGGAGGACGTGATCCAGAAGCTGATCAGCCTGCCCGGCGTGGTCCGCACCCGCTCCGAGGTGGCCCTGCGTGAGCGCGTCCCCCAGCGGCTGCTGCCGCTGGTGGAGTCGATCGGGCGGTCGGCGGCGCGGAAATGACCTTTGGCATGCTGGGCCCATGAGCGGACTCAGCGGCATGTCGGTCGTCTTCGATCTCGACGGAACCCTCGTGGACAGCGAGCCCAACTACTTCGAGGCGGGCCGTCAGGTCCTGGCCGAGCACGGGGTGCCCGACTTCACGTGGGCCGACCACGAGCGCTACGTCGGGATCAGCACCCTGGAGACGGTCACGCTCTGGAAGCGGGAGTACGGCCTGCGCGCCTCCGTCGAGGAGCTCCTCGCCGCGAAGAACCGCCGCTATCTGGAGCTCGCACGCACCGCCACGCGCGCGTACCCGGAGATGCGCAAGTTCGTGGAGCTGCTCGCGACCGAGGCGGTCCCGATGGCCGTGGCCTCGGGTTCGTCGTTCGAGGCCATCACGTCGATCCTGGCCGGCACGGGCCTGGACGGGCAGTTGCGCACGGTCGTCTCGGCCGACGAGGTCGCCCACGGCAAGCCCGCCCCCGACGTCTTCCTGGAGGCGGCCGCCCGGCTGGGTGCCGATCCCGCCGACTGTGTGGTCGTGGAGGACGCGGCCCCGGGTGCCGCCGCGGCGCACGCGGCCGGCATGCGGTGCATCGCGGTCCCGTATGTGGCCGCGCAGGCGGACGCACCGGAGTTCGCGACCGCCGGGCTGCTGGTGCGGGGCGGACAGGCGGAGTTCACGGCACGGGCGGCGTACGACTGGCTCGTGCGGGCGGCGAACTCCGCCTGACCGCCGCGTCGTCCGCCGGGCGACGGAGCCCGGGGGACTCCCTCCAACTGGGCTGTCCTGTAGCACCTTTTGCCACATTTGGCCACCGATGGGACGATTGAGAGGCAGGCGCGCTCGGCGCGCGTGACCAGCTGCCGTGACATGTGTGTCCGGGCGCCCACCTTCCGGAGGGACCCATGACCACGAGAACCCCCAGTTACGAGCAGAACGTCCCGGACACCGTGTACGGCTATGTGTCGGCGCGGTCGCAGGGCGGGGTACCGATGACCGAGGCGGCCAGCCCCACGTCCGCACTGCCGTTCCACGCCGAGCCGGACGTCAGGCAACAGGCCGAGGAGCACGCCCGGCAGGCCGGTCTGACCGTGACGGCCGAGAGCATGCTGGGCTTCGCCGTGGCCGGGACACCGGCGGCGTTCGAGCAGCTGACCACCGGCCGGATCGTGAGCTACGAGGTCGAGCAGCGGGTCGAGATGGGCCGGCGGCGTGCCGTGACGCATCTCGACATCGTCGGCGACCGCCAGCCGAGCGCCCTCGGCATCGGGACCGCACCCGGTGAACCGAGCATCGAGGCCGTGGCGCTGGAGGAGCCGCGCGTGCCGATGCGCCTGCTCCCGGCCACGGCACGGCCTCCCCTGGTCGCGAGCTTCCATCTCACGCTGCCCGACGACGTGTCCCGGCTCCTCAACGCGACGCCCGCGCACGAACGGGGGCACGTGGGACGTGGCGTACGGGTCGCCATGGTGGACACGGGGCAGGCGCCGCACGCCTACTTCACGACGCACGGCTACGACGTCACCCCGACCGTGTCGGTCGCCCCGGGGACCCGTCCCGACGAGGACCCGGTGGGGCACGGCACGGGCGAGTCGGCGAACATCTTCGCCGTGGCGCCGGGCGCCCGTCTGCTCCCGTACCGGGCGAGCGGCCCCAACGGCAGGCTCACCGCCGCCACGGCGGGCTTCATGCGGGCGAAGGCGGAGCAGCCACAGGTCCTGACCAACTCCTGGGGCGGGCAGGTCGGTTTCCCGGAGGACGGACCGCTGGCGCAGACCGACCGGGTGTGGGCGCTGGAGATCCTGGACGCGGTGGAACAGGGCATCGTCGTCGTGTTCGCCGCGGGCAACGGTCACTTCTCGATCGAGCCGCAGGTGCCCGGGGTGCTGTCGGCCGGCGGGGTGTTCTCCGATCCGCAGGGCAGGCTGCGCGCGTCGGACTACACCAGCGGCTACGCCAGCCCCTGGTTCGCCGGTGTCGTCGTCCCCACGGTCTCCGGGCTCGTCGGGCTGGCGCCGCTGGCCCAGTACCTGATGCTGCCGATCCCGCCGGGCTGCTCGATCGACGTCGACGAGAGCGCGGAGGGCGACGGGACGGCGGTCGACGACGGCTGGGCGCTGTTCTCCGGCTCGTCTGCGGCGGCACCGCAGATCGCGGGAGCTGCGGCACTGCTCCTCGAGGCGCGGCCCGGGCTGCGGCCGGATCAGGTCGCCGAAGCGCTGGCCATGACCGCCACCGATGTCACCACCGGCAAGAACGCCTTCGACATCCCGGCCCGCCGGGGCCCGGACGAGGCCACCGGAGCGGGCCTGGTGAACGTGAGCGCGGCGCTGGACTTCGTCCTGACCCACGATCACTAGGCGGTCCGGACCTCCGCCCCCTTCATCTCGCCGGTGCGGTGGCCGAGTTCATCGCACCGGTCCGGTGCCCGAGTGCCAATCACGTCGGCACCGTTGACGCCTCCTCACCCCACGCATAA
Source organism: Streptomyces chartreusis (assembly GCF_008704715.1). NCBI lineage: Bacteria > Bacillati > Actinomycetota > Actinomycetes > Kitasatosporales > Streptomycetaceae > Streptomyces > Streptomyces chartreusis. Next base: position 8,637,310 of record NZ_CP023689.1, on the reverse strand, counting down.
CGTCTGGTCGACCATTCGCACACTGTTCGTGATTACGAACAGAGCGATCCCTGCGTGGAGGAGCACCCATGGCACCGCCCCTCTCCAGAAGATTCCTTCTCCGGGCCGCCGCGCTCACCGCGGCGGCCCCCGCGATCAGCCACACGGCAACCGGCCGGGCAGCGGCCGCCGTTCAGGAGGCGCAGGCCGTGACCGCCGTCCCGACCGCCTGGTCCGTGCAGCCGTTCGCCCTGGACGACGTGGCCCTGCGGCCCGGACTCTTCGCCGACAAGCGGCAGTTGATGCTCGATCACGCCCGGGGCTACGACGTGAACCGGCTGCTCCAGGTGTTCCGGGCCAACGCCGGCCTCGCGACGGGCGGCGCCGTCGCGCCCGGCGGCTGGGAGGGGCTGGACGGCGAGGCCAATGGCAATCTGCGCGGGCACTACACCGGGCACTTCCTGACCATGCTGGCGCAGGCGTACGCCGGTACGGGCGAGCAGGTGTTCACGGACCGGATCGGCACCATGATCGGGGCGCTGACCGAGGTACGGGCCGCGCTGCGCGGGGACCCGGCCGTGCTGAGCGTCGCCGGCAGGTTCGGCACGGCCGCCGAGAACGTCCGCGGCTCCTACCGGTACGTCGACCTCCCCGCCGCCGTACTCGGAGGCGCCCCGGCGATCACCCTGTCCGCCTGGGTGAAGCCCGCGCACGACGCGAACTGGGCGCGGGTCTTCGACTTCGGCGACAACGACACCCGCTACCTGTACCTGGCCGCCCGCAACGCGAACGGTGTGCCGCGCTTCGCCGTCACGAGCAGCGGGCCCGGCGGTGAGCAGGGCCTCGACGGCACCGCCGCGCTGCCGCTCGGCCGGTGGAGCCACCTCGCCGTCACCATCGGCGGCGGCACCGGAACGCTGTACGTCAACGGCTCCGCCGTGGCCCGGAACACGGCGATGACCCTCACCCCGGCCGCGCTCGGCACCCTCGCCAACAACTGGCTCGGCCGCTCCAACTTCGCCGCCGACCCCGTCTTCGCGGGCGCCTACGACGAGTTCAACATCTGGTCGCGCGCCCTGAGCGCCGCCGAGATCACCGAGTTGCAGGGCGCGCGGGCGGCAGATGTGTCCGCCGCGCGCGGCGACCTGGCGTCGTACGCCTTCGACGAGACCTCGGGCGGGACGTTCGCCGACGCCTCCGGACGCGGCCTGGCCGCCACCCTGCGCCGGACCTGGGGCGGGCCCAGCCACCCCGGGTTCCTGGCGGCGTATCCGGAGACGCAGTTCATCGACCTGGAGTCGAGGACCACCAGCGACTACACCAAGGTGTGGGCGCCGTACTACACCGCGCACAAGATCCTCCGGGGTGTGCTGGACGCCTACCTCGCCACCGGGGACACCCGGGCCCTCGATCTCGCGTCCGGCATGTGCGACTGGATGTACTCACGCCTGTCCAAGCTGCCCGAGGCCACGCTCCAGCGCATGTGGGGGCTGTTCTCCAGCGGTGAGTTCGGCGGGATCGTGGAGGCGGTCTGCGATCTGCACTCGATCACCCGCAAGGCCGAACACCTCGCGCTGGCCCGGCTGTTCGACCTCGACCGGCTCATCGACAACTGCGCCACCGGCACCGACATCCTCGACGGGCTGCACGCCAACCAGCACATACCGATCTTCACCGGGTACCTGCGGTTGTACGACGCGACCGGCGAGGCCCGCTATCTCGACGCCGCCCGCAACTTCTGGGGCATGGTCGTGCCGCACCGCATGTACGGCATCGGCGGCACCAGCACCGCCGAGTTCTGGAAGGCGCGCGGCGTGATCGCGGGCACGATCAGCGACACCGACGCGGAGACGTGCTGCGCGTACAACATGCTGAAGCTGAGCCGGACCCTGTTCTTCCACGAGCAGCGGCCGCAATACATGGACTACTACGAGCGGGCCCTGTACAACCAGGTCCTCGGCTCCAAGCAGGACAAGGCCGACGCCGAGAAGCCGCTCGTCACGTACTTCATCGGGCTCACGCCGGGGCATGTGCGCGACTACACGCCCAAGCAGGGCACGACCTGCTGCGAGGGCACGGGCATGGAGAGCGCCACCAAGTACCAGGACTCGGTGTACTTCAAGGCCGCCGACGGCAGTGCCCTGTACGTCAACCTGTACAGCCCGTCCCAACTGAGCTGGGACGAAAAGAGTGTGACGGTCATTCAGACCACGTCCTTCCCGCGCGAGCAGGGCACCACGCTCACCTTCGGAGGCGCCGGCTCGGCCTTCGCCCTGCGGCTGCGGGTGCCGTCGTGGGCGACCGCCGGATTCCGGGTGACCGTCAACGGCAGTGCAGTGAGCGGCACTCCGGTGCCGGGGAGCTACTTCACGGTGTCCCGGACCTGGCGGAGCGGCGACACGGTGAGGATCTCCATGCCGTTCCGCCTCCGAGTCGAGAAGGCCCTCGACGACCGGTCCCTGCAATCGCTCTTCTACGGCCCGATCAACCTCGTCGGCCGCAACTCCGCGACCAGCTATCTCCAGTTGGGCCTCTACCGCAACGCCGGTCTCTCCGGCGACCTGCTGCCCTCGCTCACCCCGATCGCCGGCAAACCACTCCACTTCACCCTCGGCGGCACCGAGTTCGCCCCCTTCTTCGAGGGCACGGAGGACCCCACCCACGCCTACTTCCGGCGTTCCGAACCCCGGGTGATCCTCGGCAACTCCGACTCCGGCATCACCAACCCCGCTAAGCCCGACGGCACCACCCTGCTGGACGAGATCTGGGCCGGGGCCCCCTTCACCGGGAAGGGCGCGCTGGTCGCACGGGTGCGGTCCACGGTGAACGCCTGGGTGAGCGCGGGCCTGCTCGGCCAGGGCGACGGGCAGACGGTCATCCGTACGGCCCAGCAGGCCACGTACGCCCCCTGAGCCGCCGCGCGCCCGACGGGATCCCCGCGCCGCGCGCCCGGCGGCCGGTGCGGGGATCCTGGAGGCGGAGCCATCCGGAGCACGGGCTCACATCACCCACCGAGTGAGGGCGTCATGGCTTACGACGAAGGGCTCGCCCAGCGGATCCGGGAGCGGCTCGGGGGTCGGCCGGAGATCACCGAGAAGCGGATGTTCGGCGGTATCGCGTTCCTGGTGCACGGGAACATGGCCGTCGGCGTGAGCGGCGACGACCTGATGGTCCGGGTCGGTCCGGACGGCACCGAGGCCGCCCTGGCCAGGCCGGGCACACGGATCTTCGACATGACGGGCCGGCCCATGAAGGGCTGGATCCTGGTCGCCGGTGACGCCCTCGCGGAGGACGACGTGCTCGGGGCCTGGATCGAGGAGGGGCGTGCCTTCGCGGCGGGTCTGCCGCCGAAGTGAACCCCGCTACGACCTGCGGCGGGGCTTGCCCCGGCCGGTGCTCTTGGTTCCCTTGGCACCCTTGCCGCCGGTGGCACCGCTCCGTCGGCCTGAGCCGGGCTGCCGGCGTGCGCTGCCCGCGGTCTCCGGGCGTTTGCGCTTCGGCTGCTCCGGGGCGGACGTGCTCTGGGCCGTCGTACGGCCCCGGGTGCTGTTGACCGTGCGGCCGCGGACGACGCCGATGAAGTCCTCGACGAGGTCGGTGGTCGCCTCCTCCGGCCAGGACAGGGCGACGCTCGACTGGGGGGCGTCGACCAGCGTCCGGTAGGTGAGGTCCTTGCGGTGGTGGAGTCGGGCCAGCGACTGGGGCACGACGAGTAGGCCGACGTTCGCCGCGACCAGCTCGACGGCGTCCGCGGTGGTCGCGGGCCGCTCGAAGGCGGGCTCCCCCGGTGGCCGCTCCCAGTCGAGGACGTCGTCGAGGGGGTGGAAGACGACCTCGTCGGCCAGGTCCTCGACGGTGACCTCCTCGACCGCCGCGATCACGTGGTCCTTGGGGACGACCACGACCGTGGTCTCGGTGTAGAGGGGGATCGCGCTGAAGAACGTACGGTCCACCGGAAGCCGTACGAAACCGGCGTCGGCCCCGCCCTCCCGGAGCAGGTCGGACGCCTCGGCCGCGGTCACCGCGTGGAGGCCGAGAGGTACGTCGGGGAAGCGCTCCTGCCAGACCCGCACCCACTTCGCGGGGGTCACTCCCGGGACGTACGCGAGCCGGAACGCCGGCGCTGCCTGCGGGGTGGGCGGGGGTGCTTCCGAGCCTGTCACCTGGCCAGGTTACCGGGCGTGGCCGACGGGCGTGGTCGGCGGGCGTTCACGCACTCGATACCCTTGGGACCATGACGTCGCACCAAAGCACCCAGACCATGAAGCCCGCGACCGCGGCGAAGAAGCTGGGTGTGTACCTCGAAGCCACCCCCGCCGAGTTCCGGGAGGGGGTCGTCACGCGCGCGGAACTGAACACCCTGCAGGCCGACCCTCCGCAGTGGCTGCTCGACCTGCGACGCGACGGCCCGCACCCCCGCCCGGTGGTCGCGGCGAAGCTCGGCGTCTCCATCGCGGGCCTGGCCCGCGGCGGTGTCACCGAGCCCCTGACCACCGAGCAGATCGAGGCGCTCAAGCAGGAGCAGCCCGAGTGGCTGGCCAAGGAGCGCGCCACTCAGGCCGAGGTCCGCAAGGAGACGGCCCGGATCAAGAAGCGGGACGCCGAGCGCGAGGCGCAGCAGCCCTGATCCCGGCCGGGCCGTCCCGGCAGGTCAGTACGTGTCGGCCTCTTCCGGGACCGCCTCCAGGAAGGTGGCCGACGGGCAGAAGAACAGGGTCCCGGTGACGGCCTGCGAGTAGTCGAGGATCGGGTCCGGGCCCGATTCGGGGCCGCCCACGAACATGTTGCGGAGCATGGCCTCCGGGATGTCGGGGGTCCGGGCGTAGGCGATGAAGTACGTACCGAACTCTCCGTGACCGGGCCTGCCGAACGGCATGGCGCCCCGCAGTATCTCCAGCTCCTCCCCGTCCGGTCCGGTGACCGTGTTCACGTCGATGTGGGAGCCGGGCACGTCGAGCTCGATGTTGGTCAGCTTGGAGCGCCCGATCACCTTCTCCTGGGCCTCCACGGCGAGGGCCTCCCAGGCGTCGACGTCGTGCACGTACTTCTGCACGATCGCGTAGCTGCCGCCGAGGAAGGCGGCGTCCTCGTCACCGACGATCGCCGCGTCGGCCGCGGCCGGGCCGACCGGGTTCTCGGTGCCGTCGACGAAGCCGAGAAGGTTACGGGAGTCGAAGTAGGCGAAGGCCTGTACCTCGTCCTGGACGGTGACCGCGCCGCGCAGCCGCTTCATGATCTCCGCCGACAGGGCGAAGCACAGATCCGTGCGGGCGGCGCGGATGTGGAAGAGCAGATCGCCCGGGGTGGCCACGGCCCGGTGCCGGGGGCCCTCCAACTCCTCGAAGGGATGCAGCTGTCGGGGACGCGGGCCCTCGAAGAGCCGGTCCCAGGCCGAGGATCCGACGCCGGCCACGCAGCACAGCCCTCCGTCCGGGCTGGGGAAGCCGACGGCTCGTACCAGACCCGCGAGCCCGGACAGCAGATCGCGTACCGCGCTCTCGCCCCCGGGTTCGATCGTGACCACCAGGAACACCGCGACGGGTGCCGGCTGACTGAGCACCGGCTGCGGCAGTGCGCCGGCCGACCGTATGGACGACGGCTTGGATGACGGCATGGTTCCCCTCTCACCCTCGTTCCCCGCCACCTAACGATGCCCGGCCGGGCCGGGAACGATACCCGGCGAATACCCGCACTTCTGGCGCGTGTGCGAGGTGAGATCGACGGGTTCGGGCGCAAAAACCCGCATGCGAACGCTCGTGCGGGTCTGGGATCATCCCGGCATGGTCCACCGCCTCGAACCCCTGGTAGTCCGGCACACCCTTCGTCTCCCCCGTCCCACCGGCCCGGCCGGTGAAGGCGCCGTGGCGGCGCGGCAGTTCGACGCCGCGCTGATGTCCGTGGGCTTCAAGCTCTCGGCCGAGCTGCTGGAGCGACTGTCGGGGCTCGGCGAGGGCACGGTCGTCGACACCGCCGTGCGGACGCTGGGCACCGTGCGCGAGATGGTCGGCGACCATGTGGCGCACAACGTCTACTTCGTCGACTTCCCGGCCAACGTGCCGGACACGTACGACTTCTGGATGCGCTGCATCGCCGGAGCGCTCGCCGACGACGGGGCGCGGGACAGCGTCCTGGAGCAGCTGGGCGAAGGGGTAGTCGACCTGCTGACCCTGCCGTCGTACGGCCGCTACCAGCACACGTACGCCGAGATGCTCGGCCACCACGACGAGCTGATCGTGGCGGCCGGCGACCGGATGACGGTCCTGCACCTCGGCGGCGACCCGGACGAGGAAGTCGGCGCCCTGTACCTGGCGTTGGCGGGCAGCAGCACGCCGCTGGGCGAGGAGGCGCTGCGTGACCTCGACAAGCTGGCCCGGGTGTGCGTGGACGGGCCGCAGCCCGAGTCGATCCCGGTCCGGGAGAACCGTGCCGTGCTCAACCGGGCCCGGCTGCGGGCCGGTGCGCAGCCGCTGCTGGACACCGTCACCGATGTGCTGCGGCTGGCCTGCGCGTTGTCGGACGGCGATGTGACCCTGGTCGGGCCGACCCGGTTCCGGAAGCTGTCCCGGCCGCTGCGCCGCGCCCTGCTTGCGGGCCTGGACTCGGTGGTGGCGGCCTCGCCCGCCAAGCTCGCGGACGTCCGGGTCCATCGCGAGGCGTGGAAGCGGCTGGGCGAGCGGCTGCACCCGCACGAGTACCCGCGGTGGCCGCACGCCGCCGACGTGTTCGCGGTCGCGCGCGGGGAGAAGCGGGCGCCCTCCTTCGACGGCCGGGTCGAGGAACTGCTCGGCATGCACGACGTCACCGGCGCGGTGAAGGTGCTGAAGTCGGCGCCGGGCAAGCTGTTCCGCGCGCTGGACCGGCTGCTGCGCATGGCGCTCGACCAGGAGGAGCGGGACTCGGTGGTGGCCGCCGCCGAGGAGGTCGTGGGCGAGGTCTCCGGGCGGGTCCTGCTGTCCGTGCGCGAGCACCTGGCCAACCGCGCGCAGGACACGGGCGAGATGCGCGTGTTCGTGAACCGGCTCGGCCGGGCCTGGGTCACCGAGGACGAGCGTCCGCCGGTGCTGCCGCCCGAGCGGGAGCGGCTGATCGCCGTACTGGACGAGGAGTTGCGCCGCCGGCTGCCGGACCCGGGCCATCTGCTGATCGACCCGGACGCCCTGGACGTCGCGCTGCCGCTCAGCGGGAGGGCGGCCGCGGCGGGGCTCGGCGTGCTGCCCCGCGGCTCGGTGTCGCCCGTGGACGGTGAGCTGCTGCGCTTCTTCGTGTACTGGAAGCAGGCCGCCCACCGCACCGACTACGACCTGTCGGCGCTGATGCTGGACGCGGAATTCGCGACGGTCTGCTGGCTGGCGTACACCAACCTCAAGGACCTCGAGGGCGAGCACTCCGGTGACATCACCGAAGCCCCCGACGGCGCCTCGGAGTTCATCGACCTGCGTTTGGGCGCCGTGCGCGGGGAGTACATCGTCCCGCAGGTCAACATCTTCGCCGGGGAGGGCTTCGAGGAGGTCGACGAGTCGTTCTTCGGGTTCATGCTGCGGGACGCGGAGCAGCGGGGCCGCCCGTTCGAGCCGCGTACCGTGCGCATGAAGTCCGGGCTTCGCGGGCCGGGCCGGGTCGCGCTGCCGCTGGCGTTCCGGCGCGGTCCCGACGGGCGGTGGCGTGCCAAGTGGCTGCACCTGTACCTGAGGGGCGCGCCGGCGGCCAACCGGGTCGAGGGCAACCGGGTGTCGGTGGCGACGCTGCTGCGCGGCATCGTGGAGCGCGAGCAGCTGACGGTGCGCTATCTGACGGGCCTGATGGACGCCACTACGACGACCGTCTGGGACGGCGGCACGCTCCCGGAGGGTCCGGTCACCTACATCGGCCTTCAGCGGCCCGAGGGGCTGCACCCGGAGTCGCGGATCGTCGTACCCGAAAATCTGCGCGACCTGATCCCGGACTGACTGTTAGAGTCGGCCGTGGCGAGGCCATGAAGGGACTTCCTTCTCAAATCCTTCTTGAAATAGTCCTTTCGCTTTCCTCGCCACTCAACTCTTCCCGACGGCTCAGCTGTCGTAGTCGACCGTCAGCGTCTCGGACACCGGGTACGACTGGCAGGTCAGCACATAGCCCGCGTCGACCTCGGCCGGCTCCAGCGCGAAGTTGCGCCGCATGTCGGCCTTTCCGTCGGTGACCAGTGCCCGGCAGGTGCCGCAGACACCGCCCTTGCAGGCGAACGGCAGGTCGGGGCGCGTGCGTTGGGCTCCGTCGAGGATGCTGCGCTCCCTCGACAGGGCCGCGGTCGTGGAGCGGCCGTCGAGGGTGATGGTGACCTGGCTGACGGGCCCTTGCGGCCCTGCCTCCTCGTGGTGCACCTCCCGCACGGGCTCGTCGTCGGCGAAGAACAGCTCCTGGTGCACCCGCTCGCCCGGCACCCCGAGGTCCGCCAGCACGCTCTGCGCGTCCCGGACCATGCCGTGCGGTCCGCACAGCCACCAGTGATCGGCGTTGGTCACGTCGACCAGCGCTTCGACGAGGGTCGCGAGCCGCTCGGCGTCGATCCGGCCGGAGAGCACCTCGGCCTCGCGGGGCTCGCGGGAGAGCACGTGGGCGAGCTGGAACCGGGTCGGGTGGAGGTCCTTCAGGTCGGCGAGCTCGTCGGCGAACATCACCGTGCCGCTGCGGCGGTTGCCGTAGAACAGGGTGACCGTCGAGCGGGAGTCGGCCGCCAGCACGGACTCGGCGATGGACATCATCGGCGTGATGCCGGAGCCCGCGGCGATCAGCACGTGGTGGCCGGGTGTGCTCAGGTCGGGGGTGAAGGCGCCGGTGGGCGCCATGACCTCGACGGTGTCGCCGGGGCGCACGTCCTCGACCAGCCAGGACGAGAACAGCCCGCCGGGCACGACCCGTACGCCGATGCGGGGGCTCGAACCCACCGGGGAGCAGATCGAGTACGACCGCCGTTCGTCGCGGCCGTCGATCTCGCGCCGCAGCGTCAGCGACTGGCCCGGTTCGAAGGCGAACTCCTCGGCCAGTTCCGCCGGGATGTCGAAGCCGACGGCCACCGCGTCCGCGCACAAGGGCTGGACCGCGGCCACGCGCAGCCGGTGGAAGGCCGGACGGCGGCGGATGCGCGGGCGCGGACCGGCGGCCGTCCGTGCTTCGGTGACGCCTTCCATTCAGATCTCCTTGACGTACTCGAACGGCTCGCGGCAGTCCCGGCAGCGCCACAGCGCCTTGCAGGAGGTGGCCGCGAAGCGGGAGGTCTCCTCGGTGTCCCCCGAGCCGCAGCGCGGGCAGGTCACCGCGTGCCGGGTGGGCGACAGCACGAGCGCGACGGGGCCGCCGCGCGGGGCGGGGCCGGGCGGGGCGATGCCGTGCTCGGTGAGCTTGCGGCGGCCGGCCGGGGTGATCCAGTCACTGGTCCACGGCGGGTCGAGGACCGTACGGATCTCCACACGCGCGTACCCCGCGTCCCGCAGCCGCGCCGCGACGTCCGCCCGCATCTCGGCCATGGCCGGGCAGCCGGAGTAGGTCGGGGTGAGGCTCGCGACCACCGTGCCGTCCTCGGTCAGCGCCACGTCCCGCAGGACGCCCAGGTCGGCCAGGGTGAGCATGGGCAGCTCGGGGTCCGGCACGGTCGCGGCGATGTGCCGGGCGCGGCGGGCGTCGAGCAGGGTGGTCACCATGTCGCCTCCGGGTGGGCACGGGCGACGCCCTGCAACTCGGCGAGCAGTGGGGCGAGATGCTCGGTGTGCTCGCCGTCGCGGCCGGATCCGGGCAGCGGACGGTACACCGGCATGGGCAGTCCGGCCGCCGCGGTGACCTGGCGGATGTCCGCGACCACCTCGTCGCGCACGTCGTACGCCGTGAACAGCTCGCCGATGTAGGGGGCGACCTGCTCCTGGGCCCGGCGCATCCGGCGGTGGGACTCCTCCGTGCCGTCGCCGAGGCGAACGGCCCACTCGGCGGCGTACTGCCGGTGGTAGGCGAGCTCCTTGACGCCCTTCGCTGCGATGGCCGCGAGCACGGGGTCTGGGTGGGAGGCCAGCCGCTCGAAGTGGGCGAGGCGCCAGCTGGACAGCACCAGCAGCCGCACGATCGAGAACGCGAAGTCGCCGCAGGGCAGTTCGGCCAGGCGTACGTTGCGGAAGTCGGCGGGGTCGCGGAAGTAGGCGTAGGCGTCCTCGTCGCGGCCGGTGCCGTCGGCCTGGCCGGCGCGGGAGTACAGCAGGCGGGCCTGGCCGAGCAGGTCGAGGCCGATGTTGGCGAGCGCCACCTCCTCCTCCAGCTCGGGGGCGCGGGTGATCCACTCGGCGAGGCGCTGGGCCGACACCAGCGCGTCGTCGGCCAGCGCGACGCAGACGGCGGCCAGCTGGGCGGCGTCGATGCCCTCGGGGACGGTGGTGTCCACGCCGTGCAGCGGGTCCTCGAAGCCGGTGCCGTAGGCCCAGCGGGTGTCGTCCTCGTGTCCCTCGGCGAGGGTCATGTAGACGTGGTCGTCACTCATGCCCTCTCCTTCAGATGTGGGGGACGTCGTCGGGGATGTCGTAGAACGTCGGGTGACGGTAGACCTTGTCGGCGCTGGGCGCGAAGAAGGGGTCCTTCTCGTCGCGCGTGGAGGCGGCGATGTGCTCGGAGCGCACGACCCAGATGCTGACGCCCTCGTTGCGGCGGGTGTACAGGTCACGGGCGTGGGTGAGCGCCATGCGGTCGTCGGCGGCGTGCAGCGAGCCCACGTGGACGTGGTTCAGCCCGCGCTTGCCCCGTACGAACACCTCGTACAGCGGCCAGTCCTTCTTGTCGGCGCTCATGCCGCCGCTCCCTTCTCCACGCGCTTGGCGGCGTGGGCGGTGGCCGCCTCCCGCACCCAGGCGCCCTCTTCGTGGGCGCTCCTGCGCCGTTCCATCCGCTGGGCGTTGCACGGTCCGTCGCCCTTGATGACCCGCATCAGCTCCGACCAGTCGGGGGTGCCGAAGTCGTGGTGGCCGCGCTCGGCGTTCCAGCGCAGCTCCGCATCGGGCAGGGTGACGCCGAGCTTCTCGGCCTGCGGGACCGTCATGTCGACGAAGCGCTGACGCAGCTCGTCGTTGCTGTGCCGCTTGATCTTCCAGGCCATCGACTGCGCCGAGTTGGGTGAGTTCTCGTCGGGCGGCCCGAACATCATCAGCGAGGGCCACCACCAGCGGTTCACGGCGTCCTGCACCATCTCGCGCTGGGCCTCGGTGCCGCGCATCATCGTCATCAGCAGCTCGTAGCCCTGCCGCTGGTGGAACGACTCCTCCTTGCAGACCCGCACCATCGCGCGTGCGTACGGCCCGTAGGAGCTGCGGCACAGCGGCACCTGGTTGCAGATCGCGGCGCCGTCCACGAACCAGCCGATCACTCCGACGTCGGCGAAGCTCATGGTCGGGTAGTTGAAGATCGACGAGTACTTCTGGCGGCCCTCGATCAGCCGGTCGGTCAGGTCGGCGCGGTCCGCGCCCAGGGTCTCCGCCGCCGAGTACAGGTACAGCCCGTGCCCGGCCTCGTCCTGGACCTTGGCGAACAGGATGGCCTTGCGGCGCAGCGACGGGGCGCGGGTGATCCACTCGCCCTCGGGCTGCATGCCGATGATCTCCGAGTGGGCGTGCTGCGCGATCTGCCGGATCAGCGTCTTGCGGTAGCCCTCCGGCATCCAGTCGCGCGGCTCGATCCGCTGGTCACGCGAGATCGTCGCGTCGAAGTGCTCCTGGAGCGGCTCCTCGGCAGGCGCCTCGGCGGAGTGTGAAGTCGTCATCGATTCCCGCTTCCCAACCGACCATTCGTTCGGTATTCAGTGTGACGTGTTTCCGCCACAGGAGCAAGAGCCTTCGAGAGGCCTTCAAGCGCGCGAGAACGGCCCAGGACACCCCCGTGGGGTACCTGGGCCGTTTCGGCGCACGCGCGCGACCGTCACACGTTGGGCACCTTCAGCCGGTCCCAGCTGACCTTGCCGGGGATGCCGTCCGCGTCCTTGCCCTTGAAGCCGAGCTTGTGCTGCCAGGCGGTGTAGGAGCGGCGGTCGGCCTCGGTCCACTCCGGGCCCGGACCCTCCTCGTAGCGGCCGCAGCCCTCGGCGACCAGGCGGCGGCCCATCGCGGTGATGATCGGGGACTTCTGCCCGATGTGGAAGAAGCCGCTGCCCGGGAAGGGCTCCAGCCTGGGCTTGGGAGCGGGCTTGGGGTCCGGCTCGGGCGCTCCCCCTCCCCCGCCCTTGAGGCGCTGCGCGATCCGTTTGCGCATGCCGTCCATGGTGAAGCCGCGCGGGTCCTGCTTGCCGGGCTGCCACTCCTTGTGCCCGATCACCGAGCGCTCGCTCCAGCCGTGGTGGCGGCAGATCGCGGCGGAGACCTTCTCGATGGCCTCCTTCTGCACCTCGGGCCAGGGGTCCTTGCCGTCGCCGAGGTTGACGCACTCGAAGCCGTAGAAGTGGGCGTTGCCGTCGGTGTCGGCCTCGTTGTCGTGCGGCAGCTTCGACTCGTTGATCACCGCGCGCAGGACGTCGCTGTCGCCGAGGCCGGCGTGGTTGGCGCGGCCGTTGCCGACGAGGTGGATGTGGCCCTGCTTGTCGATGACGCCGTGGCACAGCGGGCCGGGCAGGCCGGAATAGCCGTTGTAGCAGATGCTCACCGAGTTCTCGGTGCCCTTGGTGACGGTGTGGTGGATCATCACGCCGTTCACCGGGCCCCAGGGGCCCTTGCTGTTGCGGTTGTGGGTGCGCCAGCTGCGGACCTCGTGGACCGTGAGGCCCTCCTTGCGCAGGATCTCCACCAGCTTGGACGCGCTCAGGGGCTTCGCCATCACTCGTCTCCTTCCGCCGCGGCCTCGGCATCCGCAGTCGTCTGCGACCTCCCGCCGGACGGGTCCTCCGCCAGCTGCTCCTCGCGGCGGGCCTGTTCCTCGGCCGCGAGCGTCGCCTCGTCCGCCGCCGGAACACTGCTCGCCAGCGGGTTGAAGGCCAGGCGCAGGTCCACGGTGCCGCCCTCGCCCTTGACCAGCGCGAGCGGCGCGAAGCCGCGCACGATGCCGGAGGGCCCCTGGAGCAGCGGACGCCGGGCCGCGTCCGCGGGCCACTCGACGCCGCCGGTGGCGGTGCGGGCGGGGATGATCCAGTGGTCGCCGGTGCGGTACGCGGCACCCTTGGCGAAGTACACCTCGACCCCGTCCTCCAGCGGCAGCCACTCTCCCTCCGCGACGGGGACGGCCCCGCCCTTCAGAGCGGTCGTACGGCCCTTCCGCCGCGGTCCCTCATGGTGGTCCCAGCGGCGCAGGAACGGGTTGAGATGCGGCAGCCGGCCGACGGACGGGTCGGGCTCGGCGCTGAGGCGGACGCGGCGGCCCGGCAGGTCCAGCTCCTCGACCCGCAGCAGGGGCAGGGGCTCGAGGCGGGAGGCGTAGGCGGTGTCGACGAGTTCGACGTGGTCGCCGACGTCCAGGTCCAGCTTGTCGTCGTGGCCGAGGGAGGCCAGCTGCACCCAGGTGCCGTCGAGTTCGTCGACGGGGAAGACCACCGAGCCGTTCTCGCGGGACCACTTGAAGGTGGCGTCCTTGGCCTCGCCGCCCGCGTGCACCTCCACGCGGTACAGCTGGTTCTCCTGGCCGCGGTAGCGGGCGTCCGGCTTGACCAGGCAGGGGTCCTCGTCGGCGTGGTCGGGCCGCTCGCTGCGGGCGGCCAGGCGCGCGTTCGGCGCGGCCTGCTTCTGCGCCCACTTGTCGAAGGCGGCCCGCACGACCTCCTTGGACGGGTCCTCGTCCTCGATCTCCAGCGCGGCCAGCGACAGCGGCAGCACCTGCCAGACGACCTTCACGCGGGCCGCGGTGTCCGGCATCGCGGCGCCGAGGGCGACCTCGCGCAGGGCGGGGTCCTCGGCGGCGGAGACGGCGCGCTCCCACACGCTCAGGTAGACCAGGAACGGCGTCTGCGCGGGCGAGGGCAGCCGGTCGCCGGGCTTCTCCGGGTCGCGGAAGCCGTCGGGCTGGTCCCAGTAGGTCCAGTACGCGGGCGGCGCCGCGCTCTCCTGCTCCTCGGCGTCCTCGTCAGGGACCGGCACGCCGGGCACCGGGCGGGTCGCGTCGAGGAGGATGCCGTCGACGTAGTACCGGCCGCCCTGGATGTGGAGGGTGTCGATGTCGTGCTTGCCGCCGACGTACTGAATCTTGAAGCCCGCGGCGTCGCGCGGTCCGCCGTGCCGGCCGATCAGGTCGGCGGCGAGGGTGCGGGCCTGGTGCAGCTGGATCGCGGTCTGCTCGTTGATGTCGGCGTCGAGCTGGACGCGGCCCTGCTGGGCGATGACCGCCGAGTACCGCCGCTGGGGGCGGAACGTGAGGCGGGAGAGATCAGCGTGCATGAAGGGGGTCCCCCTGGTTCAGGAAAGTGCGGGTGGGGCTTACGGCGACGGCGCTCATGTCTTGGCTCATGTCCCGCCTCACGTCACGAAGAAGATCCCGGCGTCGGTGCCCGCCGGGGTGTACTCCGCGAGCCGCGCCCTGAGGCCGTCCTCGCGCTGCGGCCGGTACAGGTCGTGGAAGGCGCCCATCTCGGCGCCGTCGTCCGAGCCGCGCCGGATCTCCTCGGCGCACCGGTCGGCCAACAGCCCGTACCAGGGCGTCCCGTAGCGCTCGGAGCTGAACAACGGCCGTACCCGACCGGCCTGTTCGGGCCCGGCGAGGTCCGGCCGGCAGCGGAACCGGCGCGGGGTGCGCGACCCCGGCGGCACGTACGAGTATCGGATGCAGCCGATGCCGCGCCGGGCCACGTGGAGGCGGCCGGTGAGGATCGAGTTCTCGGCGATCTCCACGGCGTGGGTGAAGATCTCGCCGATGACCGTGGTGCGGTGCAGGTGCAGCACCGCGTGGGCGTGGCGGCAGTCCGGCGCCGAGAGGGCCTCGCGGCCGGGGCCGGTGGCGTCGAGGATGCTGTCGCGCAGGTGGATGTCGAGGGGGTCCTCGCTCACCTCGTCGCCGATGACCTCGATGGTGCCGAGGATGCTGTGCTCGATCTGGAGGCACGCGGTGGTGCGCTCCAGGACGATGCTGGGTTCCTCGGGCGAGTGCGGATCGCACTCGGGCTCCAGCGACCAGCCGGGCACGAGCGTGGAGTGCCGTACGACGACGGCGCCCATGGGGCCGGTGACGTTGATGCCGCGGCCGGCGACCAGCAGACCGTCGAGGACGATGCGGGGCCGCTCGTGCGGGGCGCAGTCCTCCGACACGGCACGGATGTTGAGGGCGTCCGGCCGGTTGCTGTACCAGTCGAGCAGGCGGATCACGGGGCGGGTGCCCTCGGCCGCGCGGACCTCCAGGCGGTCGCCGGGGTCGAGGTCGAAGTCCAGCTGCTCCTGGTAGGCGCCGCTGTGCGTGATCTCGATGATGCCGTCGGGGCCGGTCCGGTCGGCGCGCCGGTCGTGCTGCCAGGCCCGGTAGGCGTCCATGATCTGCCGGTACTGCTGTCCGGGCCCGACCCGGTAGACGTCCGCCTCGGGTCGCGGCTCGCGGTCGGGGCGGTCGTACTCGCCGCCGCCCATGTCCGCGCCGGACGCGTGGTGGTAGTCCACCCACACGCCCTGCCGGGGCGCCGACCTCGACCCGAACGCGATCCGCCCGAGCTCCGGGTCGACGGCGACCTGCCCGCGCCTGGGCCGGTAGCGCCAGTCGGACAGGTCGGCGACCACGATGTCCTGCGGCGGTACGGGCTGGTCCTCGCCGTCGCGCCGGATGACGAGGCTCTTGCCGGGGCCGTAGTAGTCGGTGAGCCGGTCGTGCAGTTGGCGGCGGGTGACGAATGCCGGGACGTTGTCGATGGTCGCGATGTGCGTGGGCGACGGCTCCGGGAACGGCTTGGTGACCAGCGGGGTGTCATTGCCCAGGATCGAGAAGGTGTACAGGTTGCGGGCGCGGTCGATGCAGTACGCCGGGGACTGGGTGAGCGAGTGCGCCTTCAGCCTCCAGACGAACAGCGCCACGCCCGCCGGGGTCCAGCCCCCCTGCCGGTGACGGGAGTCGGCGCGTCGGACGTCGGCCGTGCGGGCCGCGGCTCCGAAGGGGCCGCCCGCCAGGTCGAGGGCGGAGTTGTCGCGCAGGTCGACGAGCCGGCCCCGGGTGCTCCGGTGGACGCCCGTGTCGCCGTGCAGCTTCACCGGCTGGGTGTGGGCGACCTGCCGGGACAGTTCGACGGCGCGGGCGGGCCAGCCGGTGACCTGGTCGGAGAGTTCCTCCAGGAGGTGCAGGGTGCCCTTGCGGCGGCGGTTGGCGACGGTGGCGGCCACGTCGGCGCGCGGGGCGACCGCCTCGGCGAGGGCGGCGCGGCCACCCTCGTGCAGGCCGGCCGTCAGGACCCGCTCGTAGCCGGGCAGGGTGCGATAGCCGACCAGGTCGCCGAGGTACGGCAGCACCCAGGGCGCCGCCGTCTCCACGAACAGGTCCTCGTAGCCCTGCTCGACGCCGTCACGGACCCGGTCGAGCTGCTCGGCGATCACCGCGAGCAGCGCGCGCAGCGGTTCGCCCTCCTCGGCGTCGCGCAGCAGGTGCCAGCGGGGCAGCAGCGCGGCGAGCCCGTCGGGTTCCCTGGAGGCGGTCACCGGGGCCGCGGCCTCCAACTCGGCATCCGCTGAATGCGCGGCCATCACTTGACCTCCGTCAGAATCAGGGTGTCCGCGGCCTTCGGCGACAGCATCGCGAGCCGGGCCGGGCGTATGCCTCGGAAAACGAACACCGAACGGCCCTTCGGCAGGCGCCGGGTGTCGGTGATGTCGGGGTTCAGGCGCAGGAGTTCGGCGAGCGGAACGCCGTACCTGGCGCAGATCTCGGAGAGCGTCTCGCCGTTCGCGGCGCGGACCGTGTGGGTCCGCTCGTCGTACGTCGCCGGGTGCGCCGGGACCGATGCCCTGGGCGGGCCGGGATCGGTGAGGATCCCGGTCAGCTCCTCGGGCGTGGCGGACGCGGGGACGCCGGTGAAGACGTCGACGTCCACGTAGTCGACGCCGGGCACCGAGTGGGCGGTCGCGAGGACGTCGGACAGGCGGGCGGGCCTGCCCAACTCCCGCCCCTCGTAGCCGAGTCGGGAGAGCAGCGCCTGTCGCAGTCGCGGCTCCACGAACTCCCACGCGTGATCGGGGGCGACCTTCACCTTGGCGGCGACGAGCAACAGCACGAGTTCACGTACGTCCACCCGGACGGGGAGGTTCAGGTCCCCGTACTCGGTCAGGGCGCCGCGCAGCGCGCGCAGCGTGTCCGAGTCGCCGTCGATCGGGACGTCGTCCGTACCCGCGACGGTCACGTGCAGCACTCGCCGCCGCCCGTCGAAGAGTTCGCGCGCGGCGGCCCGGCCGATGCCTGCGCGGGAGCGGGCGAAGTCCTCGTAGTCGGACTCGGAGACCAGCCGGTCCAGTGCGGAGACGGCGAGCGGGATCGTCCGGCGGGTCAGGCCGGGGCCGTCGGCGTCCGCGCCGCCCTTCGCCGGGCGCGGATTGGTCACCTGGGTGACGCCGAGCGGCCTGGTGAGGGGCTGGGTGACGCGGTCGGCGGCGACGTTGGCCGCCCTGCCCGTGCCGAACCGGTAGCGGGCGCGGATGTTCTCGTGCCCGGAGGGCAGCCGGGCACCGTTGATCCCGTCGCCGAAGGTCACGGTCGTACGGCCGTCGGCGGTGGAGCCGGTGATGAAGACCCGCTCGCCGGGGCCGCGTCCGGCGAGGCTGTCGACCTCGTGCCACAGGACGCCGTCGACGCGGATCTCCAGCACCGGTGTGGCGCCGAGGGGGTTGTCGTCGGCGAGCCAGGTCAGCGGGGACTGCCAGAGCGCGAACGTCTGGTTCACCCGGTCCGAGTCGCCGCTGCCGATGGCCTCCTCGCGACTCTCGCCGTGGGTGGCCTCGACGACGTTGCCGAGGACCTTGACCGTCTCGCGGCGGTAGCGGTGGGCCAGGTCGGCGGTCAGGGTGAGACGGGTGTGGACGTGGTCGCCGGGCAGTTGCGGGTCGACGGCCGGGTCCGCGGCGGCGATGACGACGACCTCGGTGGCCTTCACGCCGGCCGTGCCAGGGATGTCGCTGCGCTCGCCGCTCACCATGAGGGTGCGGCCGGGCCGCAACCCGTCGTACAGCTCGGCGAGTTCGATCTCGTTGCCGTGCACGTCCTCGCCGAGCGGTTCGTCGGCGAGGCGCAGCGGCTCGCCCGCCGCGTGGACCGTGGTGTCGCGGATGTGGGAGAGCAGTACGTCGAACTCGTCCAGCCAGGGGTCGGCGAGGGTGAGTTCGGTGCCGCGCCCGGTGATGCCGTAGTTGGAGTACGCCGCCGTGCGCGCCGAGACCACCTGGGTGGTGACGAACGCGAGCTTCGCATCGCCGGGAATACCGTCCAGGGCGCCCTTCGCGGGGCGCTGGATCGCGACCCAGCTGCCGACCGTGATGCCGGTGTGGACCGTGTCCAGCTGGAGGACTCGGCGGTTGAGCGGCTCCGGCTTGCTGGCGATCACGACCTCGACGTTGGGCTCGGTCGTGCCCACCGTGTACTTGAGGCTGATCTCGTACTCGCCGTGCGTGATCTGCTCGTTCGCGCCCGGCCGCAGCGGGACCTGCACGGAGGTGCCGTTGTGGACGCCGACGTGGACCAGGCCCTCGTCGTCCGGCCGGGACACGAAGAAGGTGCGCTGGGGCAGACCCGACTGGAAGCGCGCCGTGACGCCGGGGTCCTGGGAGTCGGTGGGGCGCCGGTTGAGCCAGTTCAGGTCGCGGTCCTGACCGGAGCGCACGGACAGCTCGACCTGCCCCGAGCCGAGCGGGAAGGTCAGCGGCTGGGCGACGGGCAGGTTCTCCGCACGCTGGTCGGAGCTGCTGCCCTCGACGTACTGGAACTCGGCACGGACCGGCGTCCGCCCCGACGTGTCGTACACGACGCGCATGCTCGCGAGGACGGCACCGGTGAGCGGCCAGTCGGCGGTGCGGATGACCCGCCCGCGGTCGTCCTGGACGGGCTTGAGCGGGGCCGTGGCGCCGAAGGGGGCGGCGGTGACCCGCATGGCGAGCAGTTCGCGCAGGAGCTGGGGTGTGCCGGGGGCGGCGGCTGTGCGCCAGGCCGGGTACAGGGTGCCGAGGGAGGGGTTGAGGGCGGAGAGCAGCCGGGCGGTGTCGGTACCGGGTCGCCCGGAGCCGGTTCCGCCGCGTGGGGCGGGGGCGGAGGCCCGCAGGGCGGGAAGCACGGCGCCGAGTGCTTCAAAAGCAGCGGCACGCGAATCCTTTGGGGGCGCGGGGAACTGCGCGACAAGCCCCCGCGGCGCCGCGGACGAATCACTCTGTGCCGGTGCCAACTCCAAGGCGCGCTCGGCGAGTTCCGCAAGCACCGCCTCCAACTGCTCGAACCAGGCGGCGACGTCCGCGTACGGTTCCGCCAACACCTGGGCCTCGCCCAGCCGCGCCACCGGCTCCGCGAGCCGCGCAGCCAGCCGCTCAGGACTCCTGATCCCGTCCAGATCCTCCCGAAGCGGCGCGAGAACCTGGTCCTCGAAGTCCTCGATCAGCCGGCTGACCGGCCGGGGGTTCGGTACCTCCGGCGTCGGTGGCTCATCACCCGGCTCGCCCGGTGCCACCGGCGCGGCCGTCCAGCGCCGTACCTCGTCGACGAGTTCCTTCAGCGTCGGCGGCGCCGACTTCGGCAGGGAGATCGCCGTGATCTCGTCCTCCCGGTCGACCCGCGCCTTGGCGACCGGCAGCAACTTGCGCTCACCTCCCGCCTGTTCGCCGAAGACGAAGAGCAGCTGGTCACCGGTCTGGAGCGAGTTGGCCGTGCCCTCGACGAAGAGCTCCGAGCGGCGCTCCAGGTCCGCGGGAGTGACGAGGGAGGGCCGCCTGCGGCGGACCTTGAGCTCGTTCCAGTCCCAGCGGGCCGTCAGGTCACGGCTGGTCTCGAAGGTCAGGGACTGCTCGTCGGCCGAGGCCGGCACGCTGTGACTGCGGGCGCCGCGCGGGATCAGCACCGGCAGCGCCTCGGCGCGCGGGTCGCGCTCCAGGGTGTACGCCAGGTGCGTGGCGGCGGCGACGCCGGGCCGCGGGCGGTGGCCGACGAGGCGGCCGAGCAGGACCAGGGAGCGGTGCTCGTTGGCCGTACGGATGTAGGCCTCGTCGGCGATCCGCTCGGAGTGGAAGGTGAGCAGGTCGCCCAGGACGGCGGTGGCTTCGAGCAGGCCGACCGCCGGGTCGTCGGGGGTGCGCACGGTGAGGCCCCGGAGGGCCGGGTACGCGGGTGAGGCGAGCCGGTCGAGCAGGGCCGCGCGGAAGGAGCCGTACTCGCCGACGCGGTAGTCGAGCGCGGTGCGGCCGGGCGGGTTGTGCACGGGGGCCGGGGCGAGACGCTCGTCGTGGCCGCCGCGGCAGGCGCCGCCGCAGCCGCAGTCGTCCGTGATCGGGACCCCGGTCATCGCGCACCTCCCAGGGATATCGCCAGCCGGCCGTTCTCCGGCCGGTCCGGGTCGTTGTCGCAGGTGGCGATCTCCAGCGGGCCGAGCCGCAGCACGCCGTCCTCCTTCTCTCCTCGGTCCGGTTCGAACAGCCTGCGCAGCCGGGTGACCTGGACGCTCTCCACGCCGGGCACGGCGGCCGCGACGGCGACCAGCCGGCTCAGCCGCACCGGCTCGCCGAAGGTCAGCGCGTCCGGGTGGAAGAAGCCCCGCACTCCGCTGCCGAGTACGCGGTACAGCTCGGCCAGGATCTGCCCGTGCTGGTGTCCGGGCGCGGCGCAGACGGTGAGCGCGATGTCCAGCGGGACGAGTCGCGCGGCGCCGACGACCAGGTCGTGGCCGATGCGCCGGTACGGCTCCAGGGCCTGCTCGACCGACGCCAGCAGGCCGGCGGACGGGGTGCCGGTGCCCTGCGCGTCGACCGCGATGTGCGCCTCCTGGACGCTGCCGGTCCAGCGCAGTTCCGCCGCCGCGCGCCGGACGCCGGGCAGGGCGCCGGCGAGGGCCGCGTAGTCCTCGGCGGTGACCGCGCGGAGCCGGGTGCGGCGCAGGTCGAGCGGCGCCAACTGGCGTACCTGCTCGACGGGTTCGGGTTCCGTGCCGCCGACGGCGGGCAGCGGGTTGCGGACCACGGCGGCGGGCGGGGGCGTGCAGTCGGACTGCACGACCAGGTGGTTGATGGCCTCCGCGCCGACGTTGCCGGCGATGCCGCCGCCGAGGCGGTAGTGCGCGGCGAGCCGTGATCCGGGAGTGGGCCTGGTGCCGTGGCGGCCGTCGCCGAAGCGCAGGGCGAGCCGGCCGTCGTCCTCCGGTTCGCCGACGAAGTGCCGGTCACGCGGGCCGCTGTCGAGCAGGTCGCGGCGCGGTTCCCAGGTCTCGTCGTCGCCCGCGTGCAGGCGTACGGCGGGCAGGGCGCGACGCGGGTCCTGCCCGAGCGCGGCGGTCGCGGAGCCCCGCAGCACCGGCTCCTCGGGGTGCAGCCCGGCAGCGTAGGAGGGACCCCAGCTGTGGGCGATCTCCCAGGCGATGTGCCCGTCGAGGACGGTGCCGGCGCGGGCGCGGGCCGTGAGGACCTCTATGCGGCGCAGCTTGGCGTCGAGCAGCTGGTCGCTGCGGAACAGCAGTTCGCGCAGGGCTCGGACGGGATGGCGGCGCAGCTCGATGCGCTCCAGGATCCGCAGTCCGTAGATCACCGTGAGCTCGGCGATCTCCTCGTCGGCGAGGCCGTCCCGGTCGCGGGCGCTGCGCCACAGCTCGACGAGCCGCTGCCGCACCCGCCCCGGGATCGCGCCGATCCGCGCGGCCTGTCCGGCGGCGACGGTGGCCGGCTCGGGGAACGGCACCGCCTGTGTGACGGGCGCCCGTCCGAGGACGGGGCGGAAGCGGGGCCGGATGCCCGGGTACACGGACTGGGCGAGCAGCGTACGCAGGGCGGCGGCCTGGGCGTACGCCGTGCCGGGCACGACGCGTTCGTGGCGCTGGCCGGCGCGTTCCAGGCCGAGTCCGGCGCGGTTGGTCGCGGCCTCGCCGACCACCTCGAAGAGTTCGCGGACGTCGTCGGCGGTCAGTGCGTCACCGGACTCCGCCTTGTCCGTGAGGGAGTTGACGAGCCGGGCGGGTGCGTTGCCCTCCTCGCGGTCGTGGCAGCCGAAGGCGGGCCCGTCGCAGGGGGCGACCTCGGCGGGGACCTGCGGGACGGTGAAGGTCTCGGGGAGCCCGTGGAGCGTACGGCCGTGGTCGACGAGGACGACGTTGCCGCGGGCGAGGGACACGTCCTCGACCGGCAGGCAGTCGCGGCCGCCGCGCGTGGTGAGGCAGAGCGGGAAGCGCAGGGCGTCCTCGGCGACCCAGGTGATCTCCAGGACCGGCTGGTCCTCGATGCGGTCGACGGCCGGGGTGACGGAGGTGAGGCGGACGGCCTGCCGGTGGCTCGGGTCGGCGTCGCCCGGGGTGCCGGTGCGCGGCCCCTTGACCTCCTCCAGGACGAGCAGGTCGCCCGGCCGCAGGTCGAGCCGGCGGTCCCGGCAGGTCTCCTGGTCGACCCACTCGTCGCGCAGGGTGGCGGAGGTGGCGCCCTTGGGCAGGGTGCAGACCTCGCCGCCCCAGGTCCACAGCCGGATCGCGTTGTGCGCGGCGCGCAGTTCCAGCGGGTCCTCGGTGACGACGGGTTCGAAGACCTCCACCGAGCCGCGCTCGTCGAGGTCGCCGAGGTCGGCCTCGTCGACGACCGTGCCCGGCTCGGGGCGGTCGTGCGGGTCGAGGGTGCGCACGTCGACGGAGGCGAAGCGGAAGGTGCCCGGGGCGAGCGTGTGGTCGCCCGCGGTCTCGACGGCGACGTAGGCGCGGGCGGTGCAGCCGTCGTGCATGGCGTAGTCGATGAGCCGTACGTGCCGCCGCACGGAGACGCGCCGCCGTGCGGTGTCGAGGTAGGCCTCGGTGGCGACCGCGTCCTGCTGGTAGCTGATCTGGTCACCGGTGTACGCGAGCAGTTCGACGAGGGTGACGCCCAGGTCGGCGGGGTTGCGCTCGACCCAGTCGGGCGTGGTCAGCGCGAGCCGGTCGAGGAGCAGCTTGCGGATGGTGTCGTAGTCGCGGGCGGTGTAGTCGATGACGGGCGCGGACGGGAACTCCGGGGCGTCGTGCCCGTCCTCCTTGCAGTCGAAGGGGGTCGGGCAGTCGGGCCGGAAGGCGAAGGTCGCGCTGTGGTAGCGCTGGTCGAAGCCGCGGTACGGCTCCGTCCCGGGCCGTCCGTACGGGTCGGTCTCGACGAGGGAGAGCCGGTAGCGGGAGGTGTCGCCGGCGCGGTCGAGGGTGACGTAGAGCCGGTCGTCGAGCTCGGGGTCCTCCTCGCGCTCCACGCTGACGTCCACGGCGGTGATGCCGGTGATGCGGCGGCCGCCGTCGATGCGGACGTTCTCGGGGCCGAGGCCGTGCGGGGCCTTCCCGAGGAAGCCGACGGTGAGCAGCAGGCCGTCGTCGGAGACCTCGACGGCGTCGACGCCGTTGAGCTGGGCGGCGCGGACCTTGGCCCGGCGGGAGGGGGTCGTGGTCGTCCCGGTCATGCCGCGGCCCTCCCTTCGAAGACGTCGTCGCGCCGGGCGCCGTCGGCGCGCACGACGTACGACAGATACACACGGACGACGTTGTCCTCGCTGATCACGTCGAGGGCCTCCACGTCGATGAGGTCGCCGAGCCAGCGCTGGAGGGAGGCCTGGACGGAGAGTTCGAGGGTGCTGATGAGTTCCGGGCTGGTCGGGGCGAAGACCAGGTCGAGGAGTCCGCAGCCGAAGTCGGGCCGCATCACGCGCTCGCCGGGGCTGGTGAACAGCAGCTGCTCGATGAGGTCGTGGGCGTGCTCGCCGCGGGTGGCGTGCGCGGTACGGCCCCGGCGGTCGGCGCGGAACGGGAACGCGATGTCGCTGCGGGGGCGCCCGCTCGGGTGGCGGCTCATCGGACGGTGACCTTTCGCTGCGCGGCCTGGAGTACGGGTGGGCCCTGTGGCACCAGGGCCGCGCTGAAGCACTGGGCCGCGGAGGTGTCGAGCAGCACGGGCCGGCCGTCGACGGTGACGCCGGTGCCGTCGGCGGTCCAGCGGGCCGTCACGCACGGTGCGGGCACGCCGTCGACGGTGTGCGGGCAGCCGGTGACGACGTAGCTGTGGGCGGCGGTGGCGACGGCGGCGCCCGCGAGGCGTACGCCGCCGGAGGCGGTGGTGGCGGGCGCGACGCGGCCGCCGTGCGGACAGCCGATCACGGCGTCGGCGTCGAGCAGACTCCCGGACATTTCTTCGATTCCCCCGTCTTTCTCATCGCTTGGAGAGCACGGTCAACTGGCCCTCGTTGATGGTCACTTCGTTGCCGCGCAGCAGGATCTCGGCGCCCGCGCCGGTCGAGATGACCACGGCCTCCCTGGTGATACGGATGTATGCGCCGCCCTGGGCCTGGAGCAGGATTCCCTGCTCGGCGCCGGCGGTGTCGTTCATGACGAGCTTGTGCGCCTGGGGCGTCTGCACGACGACGGGCTTGTTCGGCGAGTTGCCCTGGAGCTCCCGCCGCGCGTCGGGCGGCAGTTCCTCGGCCGCGCCGTACCAGCACCCGGTCCACACCGGGAAGCTCGGATCCCCCTGCTCGAACTCCACCCACACGCCCGCGCCCGGCGGCGGCACCACGAACTGCCCCGACTCCGGCCCGGTGAACGGCAGGCAGGGCAGCGCCCAGGTGGACGGCTCGTTGCCGAGGACGTCCGGGACCTCGACGGTGATACGGCCGATGCGCAGCGGGTCGTCGTTGCTGACGACCCGGCCGCGAAACTTGCCGAGGTAGCGATTGCTGGGTGCCGCCATGGTGGAGTTGCTCCTGGTCGGTGGTGTCTTACGGGTGGTTACGGCCGGACGTAGTCGCTGCGCGCTTCGAGGCCCTCCCTGGAGAGGGTGAAGTTCTGCTGGTACGAGCCCGGACGGAGGTTGTGCGTGACGGACTTGACGAAGTAGTCGCCGTCGTACGCCCGTCCCGAGCCGCGTACGCCGACGAGCTGGCGGGGCTGGAGGATGTAGCCGTGCCGGATGACGTCGAGCGAGCCGGAGCCGGAGACGACGTCGGCGGACACGGCGGCACGGGCGAGGAGTTCGGCCTCGGCCTGCTCGCGCTGCTGCTTGGCGGTGCCGGAGAGCGTCCTGCGTTTGAGGGCCGGGGTGGGCCGCTTGCCGAGGGGCGGGCGCAGCGGGCTGATGGACGGCTGCGGGAGCAGGTCCGACTGCCGGGTCTCGGGGTTCTGCCAGCGGGCCTGCGGCTCCTCGCGTGCGGTGCCGTCGTAGGCGAACGTCAGCTGGTCCACGGTGGAGTTGGCGTCCATGTTGACGTTGAGGGCGTGCTGGCGGATGCCGAGGCGGACCTCGGGTCCCCAACGGGCGCTCGACTGGCCGGGGTTCGGTCCGGGTTCGAGGTAGAAGGTGTAGCCGTTGGCCCGCGCGAGCTCGGTGACGTACTGCAGGTCGGTGCCGGTCTGGTAGTGCACGCGGAGGTCCTGGTGCGGGGGTTGGGCGACCTTCTCGGTGTAGACGTCGGGCCGGATGCCGTAGTCGGAGTAGCGGCGCAGGATGGCGAGGACACGTTCGGAGGGCGGCAGGTTCGGGTACCGCGCGGTGCGCTCCTCCAGGTCCATGAGGAGGGTGAGGTCCTCGCCGGTGACGGTGAGGGTGGAGTGGCCGGGCTGGTTGCTGGCGCCGACCTCGTGCCGTACGACGAGC
This sequence comes from Streptomyces chartreusis, assembly GCF_008704715.1. Lineage (NCBI taxonomy): Bacteria > Bacillati > Actinomycetota > Actinomycetes > Kitasatosporales > Streptomycetaceae > Streptomyces > Streptomyces chartreusis. The sequence goes on along the minus strand of NZ_CP023689.1, from coordinate 8,611,634 downwards.
CCGTCGAAGAGCACGTCCGAGGTGCCCTTGACGGAGACGGTGACGACGAGGCGCGTCTTCGGATCGAAGAAGCCTTCGGGGAGCAGCCGTCGGCTGATGATCCCGTTCTTGGTGAGGTCGAAGGCGAGCTGAAACCCACTGCGCTCCCCCGCGGTGGCGGTGATCTGGGCGGACAGCAGGGCCTCGGTCACCTCGGCCGGGACGGGCCGGGCGAGCTTGGGCCCCATGAGGAGCGTGATGTGGACGGGGCCCTGCCCCACGGGCAGATCAAACACGCCGGTCTCCCCTGCCGCCCGGGAACCCGCCGGCGAGCGGGATGTCGATGACGCGGCCCGCCTCGTCGGTCAACTCGCGTGGATCGAGTACGGGGTTGGCGTCGGCGATCTGCCACCACTGGGAGGGGTCACCGAAGTACCGCTGCGCGAGCAGGTCGGGGCGCTCGCCGGCGCCGACGGTGTGGGGCTGGTTGAGATCGCTGTCGGGACCGGCCGGGTCGAGCGGGGGCAGCAGGCGGCGCTTGGTGTACCGCACTTCGGTCCCGTCGGGCTGCCGGTGGATGCCGATCTCGGCGTCGTGGTAGCGGCTGGTGCGGGGGTAGGGATGGGCGCCCGGTATCGCGTCGAGGGCGTTCTCGTAGGGCTCTATCTCGGCCATGGGTGTCTCCTCAGCCCCTTCCGATCACGACGTTGGTTCCGAGGCCGCCGCCGAGCCCGAGCGAACCGAGGCCGCCACCGCGCGCGGCCGCCGCGAGCCGCTCCTTCTGCGCGAGGTGCGCCATGTACAGGTCCGCTCCGCGGTGCCCGGCGGGGAGATCGCTGACGGTGAGGATCTTCATGCCGATGCTGAGGGAGGCGCGGATCGGGTTGAGGTTCACGTCGAACGCCGACTCATTGACGGACAACTCGGTGAGCCGCACGGGCATGACCCGCTTGCTCCCCCAGGTGAAGAGCGTCAGCGGCATCTCGATCGGACTGATCTCGATCGCGCCCTTCTGCGACAGCTTCATCGCTGCGCGGAGCTGGGCCGTGGTCGGCTGCACCAGCATTTCGAGCGTGGCGAGCTGCGGGTGGATCCCATCGGGCGCGGCGACTTCGAACTGATCGGTGGCGTCGATCTCGGCGGTGAACTTCCAGGTCTCCTGAGCGGGGCCCTTGAGCCGGAGAGCCTCATTACGATCGCCGCTCCCGGCACCCCCACTTCCGGAGTCACCACTGTCGCCGGCCGACTGGGGGGCGACGCTGCGCTCCAGGGTGTCCGGGTTGAACTGCAGGACGATGATCCGCTGGGGGGTGCCGGTGTCGGGGTTGAGTACGACTATTCCGGAGCGGATGGGTTTGGGGATGTCGGCGTAGCGAGTCATAGGCGGGCCTCCAGGCGTTCTTGCAGAGGCGCGTAGTCGTGGTCCGGGAACTGTTCCGGGAAGATGCGCAGCATGGTCCTGAGATCATCCAGGGTGTTGCCGAATTCGTCGGCGCCGAGCGAGACATCGGCGAACAGGTACTGCCAACCGATGACACCCTTCGTGATGATGAGGTTGTCCAGGTAGTCGCGGTAATCCATGTCGAGCTTGACGAAGGTGTGGAATCTATCGAGGTACCAGATCTCCGGGCTCGACACGCCTGGCAGGAACCGCATCGTGGCCAGTTGGCCGCTGCCACCCCGCGCGATGTTGTCGAGGATCGAGAGTTCAGAGAGGAGCGCTCGGTCACTTTCGTACCAAATGAAGTCTTCCAAAGGCTCAAGCTTTCGTTCACTGCTGGCGTCGATATTCATGACACAGAAGTCGCCGACAAGTGATACCTCGGGATCTGCGGCACGCCAGTGCTGCGCTATGAAACGGTATGGGAAGTAAGACTCCTTTAGCCGTTCAGTGAGTGGAAAACCTTCCTCCGCCATCAGCTGGAAGATACCGGTGGGATCAATCCCTGTCCCACCCGGACCCATCTCCTCGTACACGACATCACAGAACGGTGATTCGCGCACCTCGCGGAGCACTTGGAGCAAACTGCGCTCATATGGACGCATTTGATCCCTACCTTTCCCGGTGAAGCTTGAGCCAGGACACTTTCCAGCCAAGCGCCTTAATTTTATTGATGGCTTCCTGTAGACGTTGCGAATTTTGCCCAAGTCGATTTTTCATGCTGCTCTCGAAGTGCCTCAGGCTCGTGAATTCGCGTCCGGGCTCCATCTCGCGCTGCTTCCGGATTTCCCTGGCCAAGTCCTTTGATATGCCGAGGTACTTCACCATCTGGACGTCGCCATAAGTGTTGATATAGAGCTGACTCCCTTCGGCCCGCTGGGGTGGCTCAATGTCAAGCGTGTAGGACTTTTTCAAACCCAGTCGATCCCAGTGATCTCGACGGTCACCGGATTTACCGTGCTTCTTCTCATGCATGCCGTATGTGGACGTTATCTGGGTCGGGATGTGCTTGATCGGTACGTGGGGGCCCGACCTGATGACGCCGGTGTTTCCGAAGGTCACCTTGGATTCGTACCAGATAGGATCCTTCTTGCTGTCGTCGTAGGCCAGCTTCTCCAGGTTCAGTTCCAGGTCCTTATTCACACCACGGCGAGCCGGCACGAGGTTGTTCTCGGAGTTCCACCCGCCCAGTCGGGCCGGGAGGAGGTGGGCCCTCACCCATGCCCCGCTCTCTCCCCAGAGATGACTGTTGGCGGGATCAGTGAGGTAGGCCCAGCCGGGCGGCATCGCGTCGCCGGGCTCACGCCCCTTCGGTTTGCGCTTGAAGCTCAGGTATTGAGCCTCGATCGTGCTTGCCCTGGCGCTCGTCCACGCGGGCATTTCCGGCTCCGGCAGCCCACTGGCCGGTGCACCGGGAGGTTGAAGATAGGCATGCGGCTGGGACCGGGGCTCCGAATAGTCGCCGTCGACTACCGGGAGCGAGTATTTCAGGGATGCCATAAGGGTGAAGGGGTCTCCGCCGACGGGCTTGAGTCCCGTGAGCCGATAGCGAAGCTGATACGCCTTCAGGACAGCGAGGTACGTCGAGCGGGGGATGCCGTGTCGCATCTTCTGGCGAAGCGGAGGACGGATCCTTGCCACGATCGCCGGCAACCGGTCGTCCTGGGAATCCTCCTCTTCCTTTTTCTTCCTGTCCTTCTCCTGCTTGGACTTGGGCCTGCCTGGGCCCTTCTTGCCGGGGCGAGGGCGTGCGGCGCCGTCACTCTTGCCCTTGCCGTCGGTGTCCTTCTTACCGGGGCCGTCCGCGTCCTTCTTCCCGGGGCCGTCCGCGTCCTTCTTCCCGGGGCTGTCCTTGCCGTCCGAATCGGTCTTGTCTTTCGTGCCGGATCCGTCGTTGTCCTTCTTGCCGCCCCCGGTGTCGGAGTCGTCCTTCTTGGAGTCGGGGTCGGGGCGCCGATTGGGGTCCTGCCCCTTGTCCTCGTTCCCCTTCGTGCTGTCCTTCTTCGCGCTGTCCGGGCCATCGCCCTTGCCCGGCTTCGGTGCGGTGGGCTTCGGCGACGGAGTCGGCTGCGTGTCCTTCTTGTCGCTCGTGTCCTCGTTCTTCGGCTTGCCGTTCTTGTCCTTGGCCGTGGGCGGCGTCGGCTTCGTGGACTTGTCGCTCGGGGTGTTGTTCTTGGCGTCGGTCCTGCCGTGGTCCTTGTCGGTCCTGTTCGTGGGGCTCTTGGGCTTGGAGGACAGAGGTTGAGTGCCCTTGGGCCTGGCCGACGCGTCCTGGTCCTTCGGCTGGGCCGGGCCGTCCTCGTCCTTGGGCTTGCCGGGAGCGGCCTGGTCCTTGGGCCTGCCAGGGCCGGGCTGGTCCTTCGGCCTTCCAGGAGCGGCGGCCTGGTCCTTCGGCTTGACCGGTGTCTCCTGGGACTTCTTGTCGGGTGGCGTCGTGGACGTCTGCTTCTTGGGTGGTGTCGACGAGGGCGCGCCCTCGTCCCCGCCCTGCCCGTCCTTGCCCCTGCCCGTGCCGCCGCCCTTGTCCTTGCCCAGGTTCGCGGCCACGCCCTTCAACCGCTTGCCCACCTTCGACACGTACTTGCCGATCCCGCTGAGGATCAACTCGTAGGCCATCTCCAGCAGGACCACGATGCCCGCCGCGATCGCCTTGGCGAACAGGACACCCGCGCCGCCCTGGCGTACGGACTTCAGCCAGGTGATGACCGCGCCGATGGCCTTGAGGATCTCGCCCAGTGAGCCGATCGCAGCCTGGATGGCCTCCAGGATGGCCGCGCCCCAGCCGGCGCCGGGGATGAGCTTCGCCAGGACCTTTGTGATGACGATCTCGCCGATGATGAAGGGGAGTTGGGGAACGATCGCGTCCCACACCTCCTTGGCGATCTTCTCAATGGTCCAGCCGCCCTTCATGAGCTTGTTCCAGACGGCTTCGGTCAGGCCGGTGATCTCCTTGACCTTGTCGTTGAACCACTGCTTGACGGCGCTCTTGACCTCGTTGAAGAGATGGTTCTTCGCACCGTCGTACGCGGAGTTCTTCGCGCCGCTGAGCCAGCCGCCGGGGTCCGAGAGGATGTCGACCAGGATCATCATGAACTCACCGAAGGCGGCGATGAACTTCGTCGCGAAGTCGAGGACCGCCTTGAGGGCGTCCTTACAGGCCTTCAGGACGTCGAGGAGCATCTTCTTCAGGACGTTCAGGATGTCGCTGAGTTGCTTCGCAATGGACTCCAGCAGATCCTTCATGATCTGCTTCAGGGCCGCCGCGAGCCTGGTGACGAACGCGAGCGCCGCGTTGATCAGGTCCGTGATGAACTTGCGGATACGGCGGCCGATTTCAATGATCGCTTCAACCAAGGACACGACGAACTCGATCAGGTCCTCGATGAACTTCTTGATCATCGCGACGATGCCCTCACGGGCCGCGTTGATCCAGCCCTCGACCGTCTCCTTGAAGTTCTTCAGCGCCTCGACGATCGCCTCGCGGGCGTCCTTGATGATCTGGACGACCTTGTCCCGCAGCTCGATGAACTTCTCTTTGATCCAGTCGAGCGTCTTCGACAGCCAGCCCTTGGAGTCGTCGACCTTCTCGTCCTTCTTCTTCTCCGCGTCCTCCTCGGCCTTGTTGCCCTTGTCCTTGACGTCCTTGTCGCTGGTCTCCTTCTGCTTGTCGACGTCCTTGTCGGTGTCCTCCTCTTCCTTCTTGACGTCGTCCCGGATCTTCTTCTCGCGGTCCGACCTCTTCGTACCGAGCTTCTTCAGCTCTTCGTCCTGGTCCTTGGTCCAGTCGGAGCGCTGCTTGTCCACGTCCGTCAGTACGCCCCCGCGCTTGCCCGTCTGCTCCTGGGTGTTGGACTGGACTTCCTTGTCGACCTGCCGCTTGTGCTTCTCCTGGGACGTGCGGGTGTCCTGGGTCTTCTTCTCCCGGCCCTTGCCCATGTCCTGGCGGCCGTCACTGAGAGCCTTCTTGAACTGCGGCTTGCGCTCGTGCTCGGCCACTTCCGAGGCCGCTTCGGGCGGCACCGCACCGGTGCCCGCACCGCCTCCGCCGACGCGCGACTTGCCGCCCTGTTCGGCAGGCACCTTCCCTTCGAGCCGTTCCTTCGGCGCGTCCGGGTAGATCTGGTCCTCGCCCATCCTGCGACCGGCGTCGTCGGCGCCGGTCTCGGCGGCCTCCTGGCTCTTGTCGTCGGTGTTGCCGCCCTGTTCCTCGGTCTTGTCGTCGGCCTGGCCCTTCATGTCGACGCCCGGCGCAGTGCCGTTCTGCGCCTCCTTCATGGCCTCGTCCTTGGTGGGCATGCCGGCGAACTGCGCGGCCAGGTCCTCCGCCGTGACGTCGAAGCCGAGCCAGTCGCCGATCCCACCGATGGCGTAGCCGGCCATCATCCCGATCTGATCGAAGAAGTCCGGCTCCTCCATCTCCTCGGCGTCGATCTTGCCTTCCGGCTTCTTCTCGCCCTTGACCTCGGCCTTCTCGTCCTTGGCATCCTCGGCGCGCTGGGCCTTGTCCTCGTTGTACTGCGCCGCTTCCTCGGCGTCCGGCTTGCCGTGCAGGGTCTTCGGGGCGCCGGTGGGACGGTCCATGGCGGGCGGCTTGGACGCCAGCTGCTTGTGTTCCTTGCCGACGTCCTTGTCCACGGCGCCGCCGACGCTGTCCATCGCCTCGACGGCTTGGTGCGGCTTGAGATTCGACGCGGCGGCGAGGCCCTCCTCGGGGGAGCCGCCGGAGAGGTCCGGCGCCGCCTTGGACGCCTTCTTTCCTTTGGCTCCGGAGCTCTTCCCGCCGCCCGTCGAGCCGCCCTTCGAGGCACCGCCGCCACCACCGCCGCGTGCTGCTGCGGGAGTGGCCCGGGAGCCGGAGTCGGCCCCGCCCTCGGAGTCGGCCTTGGTCTCCGCCTTGCTCTCCTGCTGCGGTGCCTGCTCCTTCGGCTTTTCCGTACGCGGTTCTTGAGCCCTTGGGCTCGTCTTCTCCGCACGAGAGGAAGAGCGGGACTCCGTACGCGAACCCAAACTCGCCGTCTCCGAGGCGGAGTTGTCGCTGCCGGAAGGCCGGCTGGAGGTCGAGTCGGACGACGACGTCGCACCGACGTCCGTCGAGCCGTCGGAGTCGGTCGTCCCCCCGCCGGACGCGTAGTTGTCCGAAGTGCCGCTCCCGCCCTGGTCCTTGGGTCCCTTCGACTCCTGCGGGCCAGGGGACTCCTCGGTCTTCGACGCTCCCGTCGCGCCCTCTTCGGAGGCCGCCTTCTCCCCCTCGGCCCCCTTCTTGACCGTGTCCGAGGGGGACTGGGTGGCCGAGGTGTCGGAACGGGCCTGCGCGGAGCCCTTGTCGCCGCCCGACGTCTTGTCGCCCGGTCCGCCCGCGGTCGGCGTGCCCTTCTCGTCCTTGGCGGCCTGCTCGGCCGTTCCGCCGCCGGTCTCCTTCGAACGGTCCTTGGTGTCCTGCGTGTTGGCCTCGGCGGCGACCGGACCCGCCTTGGGGTCGTCGCCCTGTTTGGGGTCCCTGGAAGCCACGCCCGGTGCAGGCTTGGGCTCCGACCTCTCCTCGGGGTCGAGCTCGCTCTCCGTAGGGCGGCCCTGCTCCGCGGCCCTCTCCTCGGCGCCCGGCACGGGCGGGGAGTCGTCGGTGCCCGGGTCGTCCTTCTTCGCCGCCGCCTCGCGCTCGGCGTCCTCCTCGTCCTCCTGCTCACGCTGGGCCTGCACCTTGTCGGCCCTGGTCGGCATCGAGGCAGGGAAGGAGGGGGTGGGTGGGGCGGAATTCGCGGCGGACTCGTCGATCTGCTCGGAAGTCGGAACGCTCGACAAGTCGAGGTCCTGCTCGGGAAGGAAGTCCTCCGGCCTGAGTTTGATGTCCCAGGCACTCTGCTCCCCGCCGCCGACCTCCACCTCGGAGCCGCCGCCTTGGCCGGAGGACTCCTCCCGTTCCTCCTCGCCCTCCTGGTCCTGGGCGCGGGCCGCGTCCAGCGTGCCGGCACGGCCGGGGAAGCCGTCGTCCTTGCCCGTGCCAGAGGCGATGCCTTCGTCGCGGCCCGGCTCGTCCTTCTTGGCCGCCTCGGCCGCGACGGCGCTCTCACGGGCCTTGGTGGCCTCGTCCTCGGCGTCGGCGCGCGGGCCCGCCGCCTCTTCCTGGCCGGCTTCCTTCTTGGCCTTCTCCTCGGCCTGCTTCGCCCCAGCCCGGTCGCCGTCCTTCCCGCCGCCCTGCTTCCCCTTGTCCCCCTTGTCCTGCTGCTGCCCCTGCTGTCCGCTCTTCTCTGCACCCGACTTCTCGGACTGCTTCCCGGCGGCCTGCGCTGCTGTCCTGCCGCCGGCCGCGGTCCCCTGCTGCGCCGGCTTCTGCTCGGACTGTGCGGCGGGCGAAGTGGGCTGCTCCCCGTCCCCCTTGGGGCTGGACGCGTCCCCGCCCGTGCGCGGGTCGGCCTCCTTGTCGTCCTCCGCCTTCCCGGCGTCCGCGCCCGGAGTACCGCCCTGCGGGATCGTGCCTCCCGCGTTCTCCGGCGTACTGCCCGCGGCGGGAGCGGTGTTCCCGGCCCTGTTCACGGGCTGCTTCTCCGGGCCGGGAGCGGGCCCCGTCCGCTCGTTGCGCTGCTGCTTCTCCTGAGCAGCCTCCTGCTCCTTCTCCCGCTCCGCCTGTACGTCCTCGGCGGTGTCCTCCTCGACCTCCGGAGCAAGGAAGCCACGCTGTCGGGCGGTGGCCTCGCTCTCCGCCTGGCCGTCCTCGTCGATCTCCGTGACCAGGTCAACCACGAAGTCGTGCTCGAAGGTGAGCAGCCGGTGCTCCAGGCGATCCAGTACGCGCTCCTGAAGCTCCTCCGAGAGCGGGGCCAGGGAGGCGCGGACGCGCTGCGCGCTGTCCGTCGGGTCGGTGCGGAGCGACCGGATGACCGTGTTGGCGAGACGGTCGACGAGGGTCGCCGGGTCCATGGCCTCGGCCCGGTTCCGGTCCGCGTCCACCGTGGCGTACCGCAGCCACCCGGGCGTCGCCTGGTCCTGCTCGACGTCCGCGGTCTCCGGCCCCGCCTCCGGCTCGCGGACGACGTCCTGCGCCGCGCTCTCCGCCTCCCTCTCGATCGCCTGCTGAGGCAGACTCACCGCCCCCAGCTCCCGCCCCGCACGCAACGTGCCCAGCCCGTGCGGGTTCTGGACCGTGTGCAAGAGCTCGTGGGCGAGGAGGCGGCGGCCCTCGTCCGTGCCCGGCTTGAAGGTGCCCTCCGCGAAGAAGACGTCCTGGCCCACGGCCACCGCGTCCGCGCCCAGCAGCTCGGTCAGCTGCCCCGCATCGCGGCCAGTGTGTAGGCGTACGCGGCTGAGGTCGTGGCCGAGGCGTTCCTCCAGATCCCGGCGTACGCCCGGGTCCAGCGGCTGGCCCGCGCCGCTGACGATCTCCTTCGGTTCCAGCGTGCGGGACTTGGCCGCGCGCTCCTTGCGCTTGCGGCGGCGCTGTTCCGCGGACTGTTCGGCGTGGCCGTCCTGCGTCTGGGAGCTCATCGGGTCACCTCCCCGTGGCCGCTGAGCCCTTCGTGCACCGCGCGGGCCAGTTCCTGGCCGAGGCGGCGGGCGGTGAGGCCGGCGGGCAGCGGCGGGAGGTCGGTCAGGGCGTCGACGGCGACGGCGCCGTCCACTGCGAGCGGGACTCCGTGGGCCTCGATCAGCCGGGTCAGCTCGCGTTCGAAGGCGACCGACACCCGCTCCGGGTCCACGGCGAAGCCGTTCAGGGCGAGTTCGCCGATCTCGACGCGGATCTCCCGCGGCTCGACGCGGGTCCCGCGCAGCTCGTCGCGGATCTCCCGCGGCTCGACTCGAATCTCCCGCGGCTCGTCACGCTGCGACCCGTTCACACCCATCCCCGCACCTCCCCCGGAGTAAGCGAGCGCTCCAGCTTCTGGTACTCCGTGCGGGCCGCCGCCAGCATGTGGCGCATCTGGAGGCGGTCGCCCTCCTCGGCCGCCAGGAACGCCCCGGACAGTGCGATGTTGCGGATCGAGCCGCCCGCGACGGTGAGCTGGGCGAGCAGGTCCGCGTCGATGCCCTTGACAGGCGCCTGCGACGGCAGCACCCGGCGCCAGATCTCGGCGCGCTCGTGCTCGGCCGGGAAGGGGAAGTCGACGACGAAGCGGATGCGGCGCAGGAAGGCCGTGTCGAGGGCCTTCTTCATGTTGGTGGTGAGGATGGCGAGGCCGCGGTAAGCCTCCATACGCATCAGGAGGTAGCTGACCTCCAGGTTGGCGTACCGGTCGTGGCTGTCCTTGACCTCGCTGCGCTTGCCGAACAGCGCGTCGGCCTCGTCGAACAGCAGCAGCGCACCGCCGCGTTCGGCGGCGTCGAAGACCCGGCGCAGGTTCTTCTCGGTCTCGCCGATGTACTTGCTGACGACCTGGGAGAGATCGACGATGAAGAGGTCGAGGCCGAGTTCCTTCGCCATGACCTCGGCGGCGAGCGTCTTGCCGGTGCCGGAGCCGCCCGCGAAGAGGGCCGTGACGCCGAGGCCGCGCCGCAGGGTGCCGGCGAATCCCCATTCCTGGTGGACGGTGGCGCGCTGGCGGACATGGGCGACGATCTCCCGCAGGACGCCGGTCTGCCGGTCGTGGAGGACCAGGTCGCCCCAGGCCGCCCCCGGTTCGATACGGCGGCCCAGTTCGTCCATCCCGATGCGGGCCTCCTCCAGACCCGCCCGCCAGGCGAGTTGGGCGGCGTCGAGGTCCTCGTAGGGCAGTCGGCGGCGTACGGTCGCGGCGGCGGACCTGATGACGTGCGGCGGCAGCTGGAACTGGGCGACCAGGGAGCGGAGTTCGACGTCGTCCAGGTCGGCGATCGGATGCATCGCCCGGCCCCACAGCTCCACCTGCTCCTCGTCGTCGAGGCGCGGCACCGCCACCCGCGCGCCGTGCGGGCGATCGGTGCGCAGTGGGTCCTCGCTGGACACGACGACCGGTACGGCCGCTCCGGCGAGGAACGCCTCCGTCGCCGCCCGCTGGTCGCGGTCCAGGTCGCCGACCTCGAGGAGCAGCGCGGACGGCAGCAGGATCGCCTCGCGCTGCCAGAGCCGGGCCAGCCGGTCGCGTTCGGCGGGGTCGGTGGGCATGTCCTCGGCGCCCATCGCGTACAGCCCGAGCCCGGAGCGGGCGGCCGCTGCGGCGGCTATCTCGGCGCGGCTGCGCAGGTCACCGCCGGTCACCTCGACGAGCAGCGGCGCGTCGGGGCTCGCCCCGGTCGTCCAGCCCTCGGCGACGCGGCTCGCGGCCAGGTCGTACGACGGCGGCAGTTGCTCCGGCACCGAGGTGCGGCGCAGGCGGCCGTGCAGCCGGGCGTCCAGATAGGGCGAGCCCAGCAGGAAGTGCAGGATCCGCTCGTCCAGACGGAGACGGGAGGTGGTCAGCCGGGACTCGTCGTCCAGTTCCGCGATCCGCCAGCGGCGCAGCGGTGCGACGGGGGTGAGCGCGCTCCAGTGCGGGTCGGCGAGGGCGGCCAGGGCGAGCGAGAACGTCGGGTACGCCCGCTGCGGGTCACCGCAGGCCGCGGCGCAGCGGGCGGCGGTCGTCGGGTCCAGCTCGTCGGCGGCGGCGAGGAGGATCACGTCGCGTTCGAAGGAGGTCAGCCCGAAGCAGGTGACGAGGGCGTCGAGCGGGGCGGTGCCCGGTGCCGCCGGGGGCGTCGGGCCGGCGGTGGTCTCCGGGGCGGCTGCCTCGTCGGCGTCGGCGGCCCGGGCGTGGGCGTCGACGCGGGCGAGGACGCGACGGATCTCCTCGATCAGCGTCGCGCCCACGTCGTGGCCGCCCGTCGTGCGCGAAGTCGCCGCCGTGCCCGGCTCGTTCGTCCCCATGCCCTCACCTGCCCCCGTCGTTCCCATGCCGTGTCAGTTCTCGGTGCCTTCGGCTCCGCCGTCCGGCGCCGCGCCACCCGTCTTGCCCGATCTGCCGGTCTGGGTGGCGGCCGCCTTGCGCCCGCGTGCAGGGGCCTTGGCCGGTGCCTTCGCGGGTGTCCTGGCGGCGGCCTTGGCCGGTGCCGACGCGGCGGTCTTCGCAGGCGTCCTGCCCTTGGCCGCGGCCTTGGCGACGGCCTTGCCGGGCGCCTGCCCCTCTTGGACATCAGCCGCCTCGATCGCCGAGCCATCGACCGACGTACGGTCGTCGGCCCCCGCCCCGGGCGGAACCGGTGCCCCCGGCGCCCCGAACGGCAGCACCCGTACCTCCGGCCGCTCGACCGGCTTGGCCGGCACCGGCTGCTCGCGGCCGTCGATGAGGACCAGGGTGGCCTGGTAGACCACGGACAGCGCGTACGGCGTCTGGTGGAGCATCCCCCACAGCTTCGACGTCTCGTCGATGTCCATCACCGTCGGCGTGAGGCGCACCCGCTGGGTCGCCTCCGCGAGGTCGCTGCCCGCCAGGTGCGGGAGATGACCGGTCTCCTCGATGACGTCCTTCGGCAGCACCGGGATCTCGTGCAGGGTCCGCACCACGGAGCCGATCAGCCGCTGCCCGACCAGGGTCGTCTCGTCGCCGTACGCGCTGATGACGTAGTGCAGGTCCAGCGCGGCCGCTGGCCGTTTCACCAGCGTGCCGTCGGACGCCCGGGTCGGCAGGTCGTTGTTGCGCATCGAGGTGTTGGGCGTGACCTGGTACAGGAAGACGTTGATGGTGGGGTAGTCCGGCGGTTCCGTCGGCGGCTTGTGCGGCTCCACCTTCACGGCCTCGTCGAACTCCGGGCCCACGTTGGACGCGAGCAGCAGGGCGAGGGCCTGGGTGACATGGGCGATGGCGAGTGCGTTGCTCATGGAGTCGGTTCCTCGGTTCCTCGGTCCGTCATGTCACTCACGCCCCCGGGCCAGGTAGTCGGCCAGGCTCACGGTCGCCCCGGCGCGCCCCGGCGCGGGCGTCCGCTGCCGGCCGCCGCCGGACGGTGCCGGTCCTGCCGTCACCTCCAGCCGCCCGATCTGTACCTGAACCACCTGCTCGGGCGCCTTCCCCGGGCGCCGGGCAACGGCCTGTCGTACGGCGTCCCGGGCCGCCGCCGTGTCAGCGGCGCTGGGCCGCAGGGGGGTCGACACGGCGGCGGGGGTGGCGGCTTCCGCGCCCGGGGGGATGGGCGTGGACGCCGCGCTCCGGGTGGCGCCCCGCTCGGAGCGCCCTCGGCCCGCCGCCCGCGGCACGGCCTCGGGTGCCGACAGGGCGCCGGGCTCGACCGCTGCGACGGGGCGCAGCAACGGCACCTCGGGCAGGGCGGCGGGCCGCGGTGCCGGGTCGGCCGGGGTGCGTTCGGTGTGTACGACCGTCCGCTCCCGTTCCGTGTGCGTCCGGGCCGCGGGCGCTGCCGGGCGCGGAGCCTCCCCGGGTCGGGCGGCCTCCGGTGTGGTGGCGGGCCACAGCAGGCCGGAGCCCTCGTCCTCCTCCGGCGCGGTGCTCCGTACCGCCTCGACCCGCTCGAACGGGCCGGGCAGCCGGGGGCGTACCCGCACCACGTCCGGGCGAGGACCGGTGGCGGCCGGGGCGTGCCGGGCGATCAGCCGGTCGAGGAAGTCGGGCACCGGCGCCCCGTCGGCGTCAGACATCCGCACACAGCTCCAGGTAGTAGCGGCGCCGCAGCGGGCTGAGCGCCAGGATCTCCGGCTCGCTCCAGCCGTACGACGTGGCGAGCAGATGGACGTCGAGCAGCAGGTCCCTTGCCCAGGCGTCCAGTTCGGTCCACAGGTAGGAGGCGATGTCCAGCTCGGCCCGGGTCGCCGCCCCGCATTCGGGGCAGGCGATGTTGAGCGTCACGTCGGCCCCCGGATCGGCGGACTCGACGGCCTCGGCGATCCGGCGCTGCACCGGGGCGGGCAGCTCACCCGCGGTCACGTCCGCCCCGTCGCGGGCCGCCGAGACGAGGCAGCGCGCGAGCAGGGCGGCACGTGGGTCGGCGGAGCGGGCCGCAGCCGTCAGGTCGGCGACACCGGGCAGCCGGAACCGGACGTCCCAGCCGTCCTGTTCGACCCGCACGATCGAGTCGTCCGGCCCGATCGGCGAGCGGGCGAACTCCCCGGCGTCGAGGTCGAACTCCATGTCCTCGCCGCAGGCGGCGCAGCCCAGCCGCACCTGCATCCGCTCCCCGAACAGGGCGCGGCGCAGCGTGAACAGGTCGGCCTCGCGCTCCCCCACCGGCAGTACCGGCAGGGTCGTCGCGTCGACGTCCGGGCGTGCCGTGCGGTGCAGCAGCAGGGCGCGCCCCGTCGGTGCCTCGGCGAGGCCCGCCTCCCAGGTGGCCAGCAGGTCGGCCGCCCCGGTGATCGCCATCTCGTCCCCCCTCGACTACCCGCCGGTCAAGCGGGGTTGAGGAACGACGGCTCCTCGGGCTCGGGCACCTCGTAGTCCCGCTCCCAGCCCTCGCACTCGAGCTTCAGCGACTGGATGGCCACCGCGTTGGCGTTGGCGTCCAGCTCGCCGAGGACCTGGTACTCGCTCGGCCAGGTCCGGTACAGCTTGTGCGAGACGGCGACCTGGCCGGCCTCGTTGAGGACCTGGATGACGATGTCCTTGCGGAAGTCCGCGAGGGACACCTCGGAGCCGAGGCCCGCGCCGACCTGCCAGACCTTGTTGGCCCAGCGGTCGAACTCGGGGTCGTGGGTGACGCCGCGCTCCAGGGTGATGCCCTCGAACTCGGAGCGGCCCGGCGACTTGCGCGGGGACGACGGGTCGCCTCCGTGCCGGTGCTTGACGACTTCCGTCGTCCGCTTCAGCGGACTGATCTTGCTGATGCCGGCGACCGTGCGACCGTCCCACAGGACCAGGAACTTGAAGTTCTTGTAGGGGTCGAAGCGATGCGCGTTGACCGTGAACTCAGCCATCGGATTCCTTCAGTTCTCCACGATTCCCCGCGCCTAGAGCGCGAACTGCCCGGACGTCTGCTGGATTTTGACGATCACGAACTCCGCCGGCCGGACCGGTGCGATGCCGACGAGGACGTTGACGATGCCGTTCTCGATGTCCTCGGCGGTCGTCGTGTCGCCGTCGCACTTGACGAAGTACGCCTCACGCGGGGTGCCGCCCTTGAAGGCGCCCTGACGGAAGAGGGTGTGCAGGTACGAGGAGGCGGCGAGCCGGATCTGCTGCCACAGGTTCTCGTCGTTGGGCTCGAACACGACCCACTGGAGGCCGCGCTGGAGGCTCTCCTCGACGTGCAGTGCGAGCCTGCGCACCGGCACGTACTTCCACTCGCTGTCGAGGGCGTCCGAACCCTCCAGGGTGCGCGCGCCCCACACGACCGGGCCGTTGACCGGGAAGGTCCGCAGGCAGTTGACGCCGAGCGGGTTGAGCAGTCCGGTCTCGCGGTCGGTCAGGTTGACGGTCAGCGAGTGCACGCCCGCGAGCCGCGCCTCGGTGCCGGCCGGGGCCTTCCACACGCCGCGCTCGGAGTCGGTCCTGGCGATGACGCCGGCGACCGCGCCGGACGGCGGGAAGGACCGCAGCCTGCCCGTGAGCGGGTCGGTGAGCTGGAGGTGCGGGAAGTACAGGCCCGCGTGGTTGCCGCGCACGGCGTCGAAGGCGGCGAGCCCGGCGCGTGCGGTGTCGACGCTGACCCAGGTGCTGGGCGCGTCGACGAGCAGGAAGATCCGGCGCTCGGCGCACAGCCGCTGGGCGGCCGAGATGACGGTGAGGGCGTCCTCGGTCTTCTCGTACGCCGCGAGCTCGGGCAGCGCCAGCAGGTTGACGTCGGCGACGCCGCGCAGCGCCTGGATGCCGGTCTTGTCGCCCTCGGAGCCGATGAGGTCGCGCGGTCCCGGTGCCTCGCCGTCCTCGCCGCCCTCCAGCGGGAAGACCGGCGGGTTGACGGAGGCCTCCAGACCGAGGTCGTTGGCGCACTCGCCGAGGAAGCGGACGACGTCCTCGGGGTCGGTGGAGCCGGCGACGACCTGGATACGGCGGCCGAAGGCGGTGACCTCGGCGCCGGCGAAGGCGTGCTTGCCGGGCGCGTCGGGCAGGGCGCGCAGCTTGCGCTCGAGGAGCAGCGCCAACTCGGCCACGCTGCACGGGGCTTCGCCGTCGCAGTCGGGGTCGTAGAGCGTGAACTCGCGCTCCACCTCGCCGATCTTGACCGTCAGGTCGACGGCGAGGTTCGGGAGTTCGTCGCCGAAGGGCTTGGAGACGGTGCCGGACGGGTCGGGGCGGCCCTCGCCGACGACCTCGACGCGGATCAGCCTGGAGCCGGCGTTGATCACGGTCTGCGCGTAGCGGCCGTGGCCGGTGTCCATGGACAGGCCGGTGAAGCTCTCGCGGGCGTCGCCCTTGGCGTCGTAGACCCTCAGGTTGAAGGTTTCGTCGGGGCACGGGGTGTCGTGGTCGACGGCGACGCGCAGGCCGTTGCCCCAGACGCCGGGCTCCTTGGCGTGCACTTCGAGGACCGGGCCCTCGCTGTGGCCCTCGGTGGACTTGAGGGTGACGCAGGCGGCCTTGCCGCTGCCCGCCTTGGCGACACGGACGATCACCGCCACGGTGCCGCCGTTGCCGAAGAACTGGTGGACCGCGTAGCCGACGGCGCTCTGGGCACTGAGGCCGCCGAAGCGGCGCTCGAACTCCGTGAAGCTGGTGACGCGTACCGGCTCGTTGAGCGGACCTCGTCGGGTGTGACCCACAAAGGCGGTCACGGACGTGGTCAGGGTCGAGATCGTACGGGTGCTGCTGGGAAGCTCTTCGACGTAGACGCCGGGATACGTCGGCCTGGCTGCGCTCACCGCGCTCATCGGCATTCCCCCTCCTTCTTATCCCTGTCTCGGGCACCGGGACGAAGGCACCAAGAGGTGGCAGAGGGAGTAGTCCGGACGGGTGCGCGATCGGCCCCCGCGGGTCGACGGCGACGGCTGCGCACACCGCATCAGTTCCCCCGTCAGACCCCGGACTTGTCGGCCGTCCGGGCCAAGCAATGCGCTTGTGACTCCTGATGCTCAAGTGCTCAATCCACCTTGATGCGTGCGAAGTTGACGGAACAAGGCACCTTCCGGCCACCACAGGAGGGGGTTTGGTGAAGGCGCCCTCGCGGCATCCGCACACCATGCCTGCGCGCCCCGGCCAGGTGGTTCACAGATCCCGCACAGCGGGTCCCGCGACGGAACGCCCGCCGGGGTCCGACGCACGTCGGAAGCCCCTCGCTCCCGCCGTTCGGCTGGTCGCACGTACGTACGACCTCCCCGAGTCGCACACAACTCTCCTTGGCCGGTTTTCCGGGGGTGACCCGATCCCGCCCGTCAACCTCGCCTCCGGGGACCGCCCCTTACCGCACCCAACCGGGTACGCACCGTGTCTGCCGCGCCGGCGACGGGGCGCCATAAGGTGACCCCCGACCGCGGGACGTGAGGGGTGAGGGCGTGGGCTCGGACGGTTCGGCAGCCGTGTTGGTGACCGGCGGCAGCGGGTTCGTCGGCAGTCATCTGGTGCACCGGCTCCTGGAGCGCGGCCACAGCGTCCACGCCACCGTGCGCAGCACGGCCGCGACGACCAAGGTGCGGCCGCTGCGTGAGATGCAGGACGCGCACCCCGGCCGGCTGTCCCTGTTCGAGGCGGACCTGCTGACCGAGGGCGCCTTCGACGAGGCGATGACCGGCTGCCGGACGGTGTTCCATGTGGCGTCGCCGTTCCGCATGCCGGAGAAGATCAAGGACGGCCGCCGGGAGATGGTGGATCCGGCCCTGCTCGGCACCCGCAATGTGCTGGCGGCCGTCGAGCGGACGCCCACGGTCGAGCGGCTCGTGCTCACCTCCACCGTGGGCACGATCTTCGGCGACTACGCGGACGTCCTGAAGATGGACGACGGGGTTCTCTCGGAGCGGTACTTCAACACCACCAGCACGGTGGAGAACAACCCGTACCACTACGCCAAGACGCTCGCGGAGCGCGCCGCCCGGGACGCGGAGTCGGCCCAGGCCCGCTGGCGCCTGGTGTCGGTCAACCCCGGCCTGATCCTGGGCCCTTCCCTGACACCGGCTTCCGAGTCGGGCAGCCTGTTCCTGCTCCAGGAGCTGTTCCAGGGCTACTTCTTCTACGGCGCCCCGGACTTCAGCTTCACCACGGCGGACGTGCGTGACGTGGCCGACGCGCACATCGCGGCCGCCGAGAACCCGGACGCCGAGGGCCGCTACATCGTCGCCGCCGAGACCATGACGTCGTTCCACGAGATGTCCCGCATCCTGCGGACCCGCCACCCCCGCGACGTCCGGCTGCCGCGCACCGCGCTCCCGCACTGGCCGGTACGGATCCTCGGCCCCGCCTTCGGCCTGACGCAGGATTACATCCGAAAACACCTCGGCATCCGGTTCCGCGTCGACAACAGCCGCAGCGTGAACGAACTGGGCATCACCTACCGCCCGATCGAGCAGACGGTGCTGGATCACTACGAAGCGTGGCGGCGCCGACGCACCGCGAAGTGAACCGGGCCGCCGCTCCCTCATAAGCGTCGCAGGTCACAAATACGTATCGGACATTTAACGCCTCAACCTTCACGGGAGGCGCACAAGTTGGCTAGGTTACGGATCAGGCCGCACGACGACCTCCGGCGAACCCCGCCGGGACGCGCGGCCTCCGCCGAGTCCGGTGCGCTCAAAGAGGTTCACCGGAGCCGGGGACCCAACCGAACTTGGGGTGAATCGGCCGACTGCCCTTCGGGGCACAGGCCGTAGGGCACACCTTCCGGACCGACCGCCCGAACCCGTCAGCTAACTCGGTAGGCGGAGTACGGAAGGAGTACGTCGCCCATGGCGCCGGAAGGCACCGCGCGGCCGGGGGCTCTCAGCCTGCCCGGCATGCGCAACTCCGCACTCGCGTCGGCGGCCCTCACCTCGGTGGCGCTGCTCGGCCAGACGGCGGGCGCCGCTCCCTCGTCCTCGGACGAGGCACCCAGCCGTGAGGAAGTCAGCCGCCGGATCACCTCCCTGTACGACCGGGCCGAGTCCGACTCGGGAACCTTCAACGCCACCCGCGCCGCGTCGACCGGGCCGCGCAAGCGGGGCCCCGGGCCGGGGAACGGCGGGATCCGGGCGAGCGAGGGCAATCGCAGCGACCCCGCGCTCGACAACGTCAGCCGGCAGTGGTTCGACATGGCGCGCGCAAGGCTCGGTCCGACCGTGCCGGCCGCCCTGCCCCGCGACCGGACGCCGGACCGTCCCGTCGAACGCAGGCTCGCGCGTGCGATGCAGGACCTCTCCCCGGCACGTGAGTCGACAGGTCGAGCACCGCTGGCCCTGCCGGCCGCGCCGGCCAGGGAGTTGACGTCCGGTCGCGGCACCGGGGCGGCTCCGCTCGCCGAGCTGACCGCCGGTCCCGTCGCCGCTCTGCCGGCCGTGCCCTCGACTCCGGCGGATCTCCAGGCCACCCAGGTCATGCCGGCCGCCCTCGCCCTGCCGGCGGGGACCGGCTCGGCCTCCGCAGCCGTCCCGGGCGTCGACTCCGCGGCCGATCCGCAGACGCGGGACTCGCTGCGGACGACCAAGGAGCAGAACCGGCGCAAGCTCGACCGGGCCCGCGAGCTGCTGTCCGGGTACACCACGGGACAGAGCGCGGCCCCGGCGGCGATCGCGGCGCTGCCCTCCGACACGTGGGGCAACACGCAGGCCCAGCCCTCCGCGGACGACCGCTGGCAGGCCCTGCAAGCGCAGTCGGCCGCCGACCTCACCACCGTCCCGCCCGGCGCCACGGCCCAGCCGGCGACCGCACTGGCAGCCCAGACGACCGACCCCCTGACGACCACCATCACGGACCCCTATCTCGGCACCCTGACCACGGCCGCGACACCGGCCACCGTCACGGACCCGTACCTCGGCACCGTCACCACGGCCGCGCCGCAGACCGCTGGCCCGGACACCATCAGGGACCCGTATCTCGGCACCCTCACGGTCACGCCACCGCCCGCTCCGGCGGACGTCACGGCGACGACCGCCACCACCCCCCTCACATCGACGGCATCGCACGACACCCGCGCCATCCGGGCCCTGGAGTTCGCCCGCGCCCAGGTGGGCAAGCCCTGTGTCTGGGGCACGACCGGCCCCGAGGCGTTCGACGGTCCGGGTCTCACCCAGGCCGCCTGGAGGGCCGCCGGCATCACGCTCCCGCGCACGGCCCCGGAGCAGGCGACGGCGGGGCAGGGTGTCGACCTGACCCGGCTCGAACTCGGCGACCTGGTCCTCTTCCACGCCGGGCACGTCGGGATCTACTCCGGGAACGGCATGATGATCCACGCCCCGGGACCCGGAGTACTCGTACGCGAGGAGTCGATCCAGTACGCCGGAGAGGCCGCGATCCACAGCGCGATACGGCCCGCCTGAGCCGTAGGCCGCCCCGGCCACCGCACCGCCACTGCCACCGCCACCCCGTCTCGTCGAGGCGGGGTGGCGGTGTGTCGCCCTCGAGACTCGCCGCCGGGATTTCCCCCGCCCGAGAGAGCCGACGCACCCCGCCACCTCGGCCTTGTCGATACGTCCTGACAAACCCATTGACATCACCTGCGGACGGCCGCATAGTTCCTGCCACTAGAGCGCGCTAGTGGAGCGCTCCAACCCTTATCGGCGGGCGGAACCCATGACCCTCCCCCCACCTGAGAACCCGCCCCGATCAGCACAGCGAGGTGCATGGGACATGCGCAGACACCACCGAGCCGTCGGCCTGACGGCCGCCGCCCTGGCAGCCGCCCTGTTCGCCGCGGGATGCTCCAGCGGCTCCGGCGGGAAGGAGTCCGAGGAGGGCTCCGGCGACACCGCGGCGGGCAAGGCCACCACTCCCCGGATGACCGTGGCCATGATCACCCACGCGGCGCCCGGTGACACCTTCTGGGACCTGATCCGCAAGGGCGCCGAGGCCGCCGCCGCCAAGGACAACGTCAAGCTCGTCTACTCCAGCGACCCGACCGCCGGCAACCAGGCCAACCTCGTGCAGAACGCCATCGACCAGAAGGTCGACGGCATCGCCCTGACCGCGGCCAAGCCGAGCGCGATGAAGGCCGTGATCGCCAAGGCCACCGCGGCCGGCATCCCGGTCGTCGGCTTCAACGCCGGCCTGGACGACTGGAAGGAGCTCGGCATGCTCGAGTACTTCGGCCAGGACGAGAACATCGCCGGCGCGGCCTTCGGCGAGCGGCTGGGCGAGACCGGCGCCAAGCACGCGCTGTGTGTCATCCAGGAACAGGGCCATGTCGCCCTCGAGGCCCGCTGCGCCGGTCTGAAGAAGGGGTTCAAGGGCAGGACGGACAACCTCTATGTGAACGGCACCGACATGCCGTCCGTGAAGTCGACGATCACCGCCAAGCTCCAGCAGGACTCCTCCATCGACCAGGTGGTGACGCTGGGCGCGCCCTTCGCGCTGACCGCGGTGCAGTCGGTGTCCGACGCGGGCAGCAAGGCCGAGGTCGCCACGTTCGACCTCAACAAGGAGCTGGTGACGGCCGTCCAGGACGGCAAGGTCGAGTTCGCCGTCGACCAGCAGCCCTATCTCCAGGGCTACTTGGCGGTCGACTCGCTGTGGCTGTACCGGACCAACGGCAACTTCAGCGGCGGCGGCAGCGCTCCGGTGCTGACCGGGCCCGCCTTCATCACCAAGGAGAACGTCGACGCGGTCGCCGAGTTCGCCGCGAAGGGCACGCGCTAGGCGCGTACCGGGACAGGCGGGGCCGGCCGTGACCGCGACGGGCACGGCCGGCCTCGCCGCCGTTCGTCAGCGGGCCGGCTCCTGCGGGGCCGGCCCGCTCGTGCCGCGCACGACGAGCTTGGGGTCCAGCACGGCCTCCCGCGGCTTCAGTTCCGGGTCCTCCAGCCGCTCCACGGCGAAGCGCACGGCGTGTTCGGCCAGCAGGACCGCGTCCTGGCGGACGGTGGTCAGGCCGATCGGCATCAGGTGGGACAGGTGGCTGTCGTCGTAGCCGACGACGGACATGTCGCGCGGGACCTCTACGCCGGATCGCGTCAGGGACATCAACAGGCCCATGGCGCAACGGTCGTTGCCGGCGAGGACCGCGGTCGGCAGGGGCAGCCCCCGGTCGCGCTCCGCCAGCAGCGTGCGGCCCGTCTCGATGCCCGACTCCTCGGTGTGGGTGCCGGGAATGACCCGCTGCTCGGCCTCCAGCCCGTGCCGGCGCATCGCGGCCCGGTAGGCGCGCCGCCGCTCGGCGGAACCGGGGCCGCGCCCGCCGTCGATGTGCACGATCCGGCGGTGGCCCAGCTCCACGAGGTGATCCATGGCCTGGCGTACGCCCTTGCCCTCGGCGCTGTGCACGAAGTCGACGTGGGCGCCGGGTGCGCGACGGGCGACCGAGACGGTGGCGGCGCGGTGTCCGAGTTCGTCGAGGTAGCCCGGCTCCGCGTCGGGGGCGAGCAGAATCAGGCCCTCGCAGCGGTGGCTGAGCAGGGCCTCGATCGCCTTGTCCTCGCCGCGGCCGAGGGTGGTCCCGGAGAGCAGCACGTCGTAGCCGAGCCGTTCGGCCTCCGGGTAGATGCCCGCGATGAGGTCCGTGTGGAAGGTCTGGTGGACGATGAACATCACGCCGAGCGTGCGGCTGCGGCCACGGGCGAGCAGCCGGGCCGCGTTGTCCGGTCGGTAGCCGATCTCGTCGGCGACGCGCAGCACCCGCTCCCGGGTCTCGCTGCCCGCGCCGGGCAGGCCCCGGAAGACGATCGAGACGAGCGCCCGGGAGACGCCGGCCTTCTGGGCGACGTCCGCCATCGTGGGCCGCTGACGGCCTGCCGCATCCACCTGTGAACCCACCCTTCGACGCCGTTCACCTTAGCCAGGTCAGGAAATCCACTGGCGACAAGCTATTGACATGACATTTGGACCAGGGTCATCGTACTCGCACTAGAGCGCGCTAGTAGAGCGCGACAGAAGATTCGTGGACTCCTCCCCTGACGTCCCCTCCCCGAAGGACTTGTCATGGCAACGGCGCCAACCTCGCTCCGCACCACCGCGGGCAACCTGTGCCTGGGCTCGGCCCCCGACTCGTGGGGCGTGTGGTTCCCCGAGCACGACCGGCAGGTCCCGTACACCCGCTTTCTCGACGAGCTCGCCGGGGCGGGGTACGAGTGGCTGGAGCTCGGGCCGTACGGCTATCTCCCCACCGACCCCCTGCAGCTCCGGGAGGAACTCGACGCGCGCGGTCTCAAGGTCTCCGGCGGCACCGCCTTCGGCGCGCTGCACCGCCCCGAGGCATGGGACGAGACGCTCGCCCACGTCTGCCGGGTCGCCGAGCTGACGGCCGCGGCGGGCGCCCATCACCTGATCCTCATCCCGCCCATGTACCGGAACGAGAGGACCGGCGCGTTCACCGAGTCGCCGGAGCTGACCGCCGAGCAGTGGGCGGGCTTCGGCAAGGCCGCCGACCGGCTCGGCAAGCTGCTCCTGGACGACTACGACGTACGGCTCGTCGTCCACCCGCACGCCGACAGCCACATCCAGACCCAGCCGGAGATCGAACGGCTGCTCAACGAGTCGGACTCGCGCTGGACGAACCTCTGCCTGGACACCGGGCACGTCGCCTACGGCGGCGGCGACAACGTCGATCTGATCCGGCGCTTCGGTGAGCGCGTCGGGTACGTGCACATCAAGCAGATGGACCCGGACGTCCTTGCCCGGGTCGCGGCGGAGGACCTGTCGTTCGGCGAGGCGGTCAAGCGCGGCGTGTGCGTCTCGCCGCCCGCGGGCGTGCCGAACCCCGCCGACATCGTGAGCGAACTGGCCCTGCTGGATGCCGAGTTGTTCGTGGTCGTCGAGCAGGACCTGTATCCGTGCGCGCCCGAGGTACCGCTGCCCATCGCCGTGGGTACGCGTGAGCACCTGGCGGGCTGCGGCCTGACCGGGACGCGGCGCCCCGCCCTCAAGACACCCGGCAAGCGGTGAGGAGGCGGCCCATGGATGTCAGGGACGACGCGGGCAAGGCTCCCGCCGCCGTCACACAGGACGCGCCGCCCGCGGTCTCCCGCAGGCTGCGGCTCATCACCGTCATCGCCACCTTCGGCGGACTGCTCTTCGGCTACGACACCGGCGTCATCAACGGCGCCCTGCCGTACATGACGGACGACCTCGGTCTGACCGCGGTCACCGAGGGCATGGTCACCAGCTCGCTGCTGCTGGGAGCGGCCCTCGGTGCCGTGGCCGGCGGGCGTTTGTCGGACGCGCGCGGCCGGCGCCGTACGATCCTCGTCCTCGCGGTGCTGTTCTTCGTCGGCGCGCTCGGCTGCACGCTGGCACCGACGACCGCCGTCATGGTCGTGGCCCGGTTCGTGCTCGGCCTCGCGGTGGGCGGCGCCTCGGTGACGGTGCCGGTCTATCTCGCGGAGGTCTCCCCCGCCGAGCGGCGCGGCGCGCTGGTCACCCGTAACGAACTCATGATCGTCAGCGGGCAGTTGCTGGCGTTCACGTCAAACGCGGTCATCGCGCGGGTGGGCGGCGAGTCCGGCGGCGTATGGCGCTGGATGCTGGTCATCGCCACCGTCCCGGCCGTGGTGCTGTGGTTCGGCATGCTGGTCATGCCGGAGAGCCCGCGCTGGCTCGCCTCCCGGGCCCGCTTCGGCGAAGCACTTGAGGTGCTCAGGCAGGTCAGGTCGCGGCAGCGCGCCGAGGCGGAGCTCGCCGAGGTGTCCGCGCTCGCCGTCAAGGAGGAGCAGGAGCGGCTCGGCGGCTGGCAGGACATGAAGGCCACCCCGTGGATCCGCAGGCTGATGTTCATCGGCTTCGGCATCGCGATCGTGCAGCAGATCACCGGCGTGAACACGATCATGTACTA
This sequence comes from Streptomyces chartreusis, assembly GCF_008704715.1. Lineage (NCBI taxonomy): Bacteria > Bacillati > Actinomycetota > Actinomycetes > Kitasatosporales > Streptomycetaceae > Streptomyces > Streptomyces chartreusis. Next base: position 8,587,501 of record NZ_CP023689.1, on the reverse strand, counting down.
CGGCACCCAGATCCTCACCGACGCCGGGTTCGCCGCCGACAGCGCGCTGACCGCCAACATCGCCAACGGCGTGATCTCGGTGCTGGCCACCTTCGTCGGCATCTGGCTGCTCGGCCGGGTCGACCGGCGCCCCATGCTGATGGTCGGGCAGATCGGGACCACGGCGGCCCTGTTGCTGATCGGGGTCTTCTCGCTGGTGCTGCCGTCCGGTGACGGCCGGGCCTACGCCGTGCTCGCCATGACCGTCACCTTCCTCGCCTTCCAGCAGGGCGCGATCTCGCCGGTGACCTGGCTGATGCTGTCGGAGATCTTCCCGATGCGGATGCGCGGCTTCGGCATGGGTGTCGCGGCCGTGGTGCTGTGGCTGACCAACTTCGTGATCGGACTGGTCTTCCCGTCGCTGGTGTCCGGCATCGGGATCTCCAACACCTTCTTCCTGTTCGTGGTGGCGGGCCTGTTCTCGCTCACCTTCGTGAAGCTCTACGTCCCCGAGACGAAGGGCCGCTCGCTCGAATCCCTCGAAGCCGAACTCCGGGCGCGCTTCTCCTAGTTAGGACAGAGAACCATGACTGTACGTGTAGGCGTCATCGGCGCCGGCTGGATCGGCAAGGAGCACATCCGGCGGCTCACCGACACCGTCACCGGCGCCCGCGTCACCGCGGTCACCGACATCGACGCCGCCCGTGCCGAGGAGGCCGCCGCCGAGGCCGGCGCCCGGGCGCTGCCGGACGGTGCGGCCGTGGTCGCGGCGGACGACGTCGACGCCGTCCTGGTGACGTCCTGGGGCCCGACCCACGCCGAGCACGTGCTGAACGCCATCGCCGCCGGGAAGCCGGTGTTCTGCGAGAAGCCGCTCGCGACCACCGCCGAGGACTGTCTGCGGATCGTCGAGGCCGAGACCGCCCACCGCCGGCGCCTGGTGCAGGTCGGCTTCATGCGCCGCTACGACGCCGGGTACCGGCAGATGAAGCAGGTCATCGACGCCGGCCGGATCGGCGAGCCGCTGATCGTGCACTGCGCCCACCGCAACCCGACCGTGCCGGAGTCGTACACCTCCGAGATGGCCGCCCTCGACACGGCCGTGCACGAGGTCGACGTGCTGCGCTGGCTGCTGGACGACGAGATCGTCTCCACGCAGGTGATCACCCCGCGCTCCACGAGCAAGCGGTTCGCGCACCTCAAGGACCCGCAGATCATGCTGTTCGAGACCGCCAAGGGCGTCCGAATCGACCTGGAGGTCTTCGTCAACTGCCGGTACGGCTACGACATCCAGTGCGAGGCCGTCGGCGAGGAGGGCCTCGTCCGGCTGCCCGATCCGGCCGCCGTCGGGGTGCGCACCGCCGCCCGGCACAGCACCGAGGTCCTCACGGACTGGGTGGGCCGCTTCCGGGACGCCTTCGACACCGAGTTCCGCGAGTGGATCGCGTCCGTCGCCGCCGGCGACGAGCCCACTGGGCCCTCCGCCTGGGACGGCTACGCAGCGACCGTCATCACCGCGGCGACCGTCGAGGCCCTTCGCTCGGGCCGCGTCGTCGCCACCGACCTCAAGCCCCGTCCCGCCTTCTACGGAGGTGCCGCGTGAAGATCGCCCTCGACCCGTACATGTTCCGTGCGCTGCCCATCGACGAGATGGTGCGCACCGTCGCAGAACTCGGCTACGACTACATCGAGTTGTCACCCCGCGACGACTTCATGCCGTTCTTCCTGCACCCGCGCGCCGACGACGCCAGGATCGCGGAGCTGAAGAACGCCCTGCGCACGCACGACGTCCAGCTGTCCTCCGTACTGCCGTTGTACAAGTGGTCCTCGCCGGACGAGACGGAGCGGCAGGCGGCCGTCCGCTATTGGAGGCGGATGATCGAGATCACCGCCGACCTCGGATGTCCGCTCATGAACAGCGAGTTCAACGGCCGTCCCGAGCGCGCGGCCGAGAGCGAGGCCGCGTTCTGGCGCTCGCTGGAGGAGCTGCTCCCGGTGTTCGAGCGTGAGGGCATCGCTCTGAACCTGGAGGCGCACCCGGACGACTTCTGCGAGGAGAACGCCCCTGCGGTCGACCTGGTCCGGGCGATCGACGAGCCGTGGGTGAACTACCTCTACTGCGCCCCGCACTCCTTCCATCTGTCCGGTGCCGCGGAGGTCGGTGCCGACGTCGCGGCGATGATGCGCTACGCCGGTGACAGGCTCCAGCACGTGCACATCGCGGACTCCTTCAACCACAAGGGCTCCTCCGGCCTGCGCTACATCCTCAACCCGCCCGGCACGACGGCCCGGATCCACCAGCACCTGGACATCGGGCAGGGCGAGGTCGACTGGGACGCCTTCTTCGGCACGCTGCGGGAGCTGGGCTTCGACGGCGTCGCCACGGCCTGCGTCTTCGCGTGGGAGGAGCGGGCGAAGGAGTCCTCGGCGTTCATGCTGGACCGCATCCGCAGGGAACTGGCGGCGTAGCCGGTACGGCGGTTCAGGCGGCCTTCAGCGTGAGCGGCAGGGCGCCGAAGCCGCTGAGGAAGTTGGAGTGGACGGGTCTCGCGGGACCCGTGCGCTCCATCTCCGCGACGAGATCGCGCAGCCCGGCCAGTACGGCGCCGAGCTCCGCGCGGGCGAGATGGGCGCCGAGGCAGAAGTGGGGGCCGTGGGCGAAGGTGACGTGCTTGTTGGGGGTGCGGTCCAGCCGTAGTTCGCCCGGGGCGTCGAAGACCAGCTCGTCATGGTTGGCGGAGGCGTTCCAGACGGTGACGATGTCGCCGGCCCGCACCGGGTGGCCGCCGATCTCGGTGTCGGTGGTCGCGGTGCGCCCGGCGTGCAGTGCCGGCGTCGTCCAGCGCAGGATCTCCTCGACGGCGGTGCCGATGGGAGCGTTGCCGCGTTTGAGGGCCTGCCACTGGCCGGGGTGTTCCAGCAGGGCGAGGGCGGCGCCGGCCATGGACAGCCGGGCCGTCTCGTCGCCGCCGAGGATCAGGCTGTAGCAGTTCAGCATGATCTCGTCGTCGTCGAGCGGCAGTCCGTTCACCTCGCTGCCGGCGAGCAGGGCGATGACGTCCGAGTGTCCGCTCTCACGCCGGTCGCGGGCGAGTTCGGCGAAGTAGAGCAGAATCTCGTTCCTGGCGATCCAGGCGTCCGCCGGTGTGCTGTCGGCGTCGTGCGAGCCCAGTGCGGCGGAGGTCAGGCTCAGCACATGGGCCCGGTCGCGGTCGGGCACGCCCAGCAGGTCGCAGATCGCACCGAGGGGTATGCGGGCCGCCACATCCGAGGCGAAGTCGCAGCTGCCCTTGTCCAGCGCCTCCTCCAGCAGCCGCTGCACCGTGCGCCGCACACTCGCGACGATCGGCTCAAGCGCCCTCGGCGAGAACGCCGACATCAGCACACGGCGCAGTCCGGCGTGCTTGTCCCCGTCGGTGACGGGGAGCATGCGCCCGGCCGCGGTGTCGCCGCCCGCGAGCAGGGTCTCCAGGACGTTGCCGCCCTCGGAGGTGAAGCGGGCGCTGTCGCGGTAGACGGCGGTGACATCGGCGTGCCGGGTCACCACCCAGAAGGCGGGGGCGGTGTCGGTGGCGGGGTTCAGGTGGACCGGCCGGCGCTGTCGCAGGTGGCGCCACACGGCCGACAGGTCGGTCTCGGCGTGCAGCCGCGGATCGGCCAGGTCCAGCGTGTCGAGTTCTTCCGGCGCGATCGTCCGCCGCGTGGTCATCGCGTTCCTCCCGTGGTCCGCCGGTGCGTCGGTCCCGGTGCGCCCATGGCCCACGGCGGGCTTCCGGGCGCACGTCGGGCCGGTGCTCCTCAACGTAGTCCAGGCACTCAACGGCCTTCGCCGGCGCGGCGGTCCGACCTGCGCTGGGACAGCCACAGGGCGACCTCCTCCGCGATCGGCTGCCCGGTCTCCAGCTCCACGAAGCCGAACTGGCCGCCCTGGTTGCACTCCAGGAACCACCAGATGCCGTCCCCGTCCTCGGCGAAGTCGAAGGCGGCGTACGCCAGTCCGGCGAGGGTGACGTACTCGTGCACCGACTTGCCGATGCGGTCGGGGACCGGGACCGGTTCCCAGGCGTGCCCGGTCTCGCCGTAGCGGCCGTCGACCTGGCCGGGTTCGGCCGTCTTGCGCGCGGCGAACAGCCGGTTGCCGACGCAGGTGAGCCGGATGTCGGCGCGCTTGTGCACATACCGCTGGAGCAGCGCGGGCCCGGCCGCGACGGCGGCGAAGTCCGCGTCCGGGCCGATGAGGGTGGTGGGCAGGGTCAGCACGGGTTCGCCGGGCGGCGGTCCCGAGGCGGACTTCACCACCACTTCCCGGTGCTCCTCGACGAACTCCCGTGCCAGGCGGGGTGCCGTGGTGAAGACGGTCGGCGGCACCGCGAAGCCGCTCACGTGGGCGACCCTCAGCTGCCAGGGCTTGAGCCGGGCCTGGTCGGCGTTGCGGGGGTGGTTCATCCACCGTGCGGCGGCGGAGTGGAGCATCCCGTACAGCGCCTGCCGGGTCTCGGCGGTCAGCCACGGCGAGGGATTGGCGGCGTGTGCGGCCGGCTCGCCGGGCCTGCGCACCCAGATGGAGCGCAGGCCGCCCATGCTGAGCACATGCCCGTTGACCGACAGGTGACCGTCGAAGTCGCCGTGGGCGTAGTCGGCGGCCAGCACCGCCTTGCCCGGCAGGTCGGCGGGGTCCAGTCGCAGCACGGGCGTCCCCGTCGCGTACAGTCTCGCCACCACCATGTCGGCGGTCACGTCCTCCTCGGACGTCAGGATCAGAACCGTCATGCGCGGCCGGTTCGTCAGTCGTCGAAGTGGGTCGCGGACCCGGCGGTGGACGTCGTCGTGCCGACCGCGAGCAGGAGGTCCGGGTCACTGACGGCGGGCCGTCCGTCGGGCAGCATGTTCAGCTGCCGGGCCGGGTCGAAGTGGTACGGCGTCACCGCCTGAGCGATCCCGCCGGGAAACGCGTACTTGAGGGTGAACGGTTGCACTTTAAACCTCCACTGGTGGCGTTGTCTGAATTACCGTCCCTTACGCACTGCTTGCGTAATGAATTCATCACTTTCGGCCACACCGGGGTGAAGGTCATCACATTGCGCCGCCGCGATTCCGGGCGTATGGACGGCAGTTGGGCGCCACGGCGCACACGCGGCGGCCGGACCGCTCGCCCCCTCGAACGGTCCGTCCGTGTCACGGCTGTCAGCGGAAGGCGCGCTTGTCCGCGTGCAGCGGGGCCGAGAGCCGGATGGTGATGAACTCGTTGTCGTCGGCCTTGCCGGCCGTACGGCCCGAGGAGAACGGGAAGTTGTTGTCGTTGAGGACCGCGAGCGTGCGGTCGTCGACAAGGTTCACGTCCTCGATCGTCTGGAACGGGAAGCGGAAGGTCTCCCCGAAGCCGCCGAGCCCCTTGGGGTTGGCGATGTCCAGCAGGTCGGCGACCAGGGTCTTGTCCATCAGGCCGTCGCCGTCGCGGTCGCGGGTGTCGGCCAGGTAGATGCGCTTGAACTTGGCCGTGTCGCCCTGCCCGCCGTCGCGCTCAATGACCAGGAACCGGTGCCGGTCGACGGCGATGGCGTCGCCGATGGCGTTCGCGGTCGACTCCAGGCGGTAGACGTAGCGTTTGCCGGTGTACTTGCCCCGGCGCAGATCGAACTCGCTGAACCGCAGGTCACCGGGGGTGTCACCGGTCACCGTGCCCTCCAGGAGCGGGTAGAGGTGACGGCCGTCCACGGAGCGCACGAGGCCCTCGAAGCCCTTGCTGCTCGCTATGTTCGGCTGGGCGCCGTTCAGGTACGGGTTCTCCGGGGCCCGCACGCCGTCGAGGGCGATCGGGGCCTGGAGCAGGCGGCCCTTCGCGGAGAAGTGCAGCAGCCAGGGGCCGAACTCGTCGCCGATCCAGTACGTGCCGTCGGGCATCCGCTGGATCGACTCGACGTCGAAGTCGGCGCCGGTGAACACCCGGTCGGCCCGCGTCAGCGGGAACGGCACACGGCGGTCAGGGTCGCTCAGATTGAAGCCGCCGAGCACCTTGACCGTGCCGCCGCGCAGGTCGGGCTTGATGCGGTGGACGCGCAGCAGGAAGTCGGCGCTGTTGGCCTTGTTGCCGTAGCCGTTGTCCGACAGCACGTCGAAGGTGCCGTCACGCCGGTTCACGACACCGCTGAAGCCCTGCACCGGCTGGTGCGCGAAGGGCGCCGCGATCCCGTTGAAGGGGCCCGCGCCGATGGCGGCGCCGGACGGCTCGCTGCCCGGCACGAACGTCTCGGCCGGCAGCGAGGCGAAGCCGGTCAGTGTGGCGCGGCCGAAGTCGGCTCCGCCCGGGTGGGCCGCCGCGGGGACGGCGAGGCCGGCGGTCAGCACCGCGGCACTGACCATGATCGAAATTCTTCTCATGGCGCGCACATTAGGAGCGCCGGGTGACGGGTGTGCCAACGAAAGACGTCCAGTCCGAACCTCAGGCCGGCGGCACCCCGCCACCCTGGAGGCGCTCCAGGTCGGAGGGCCGGACCTGGATGACGAACAGGGCGATCACCGCGGCGACCGCCGTGAAGATCGCGGCCGCTATGAAAGCGGCGGAGACGCCCGAGGTGAGGATCTCGTCGGCGTACTGCGCCGGGAGCTGCCCGGTGCGTTCGAAGCGCAGCCGTTCCACCGGGGTCGCCTGGGAGAGGAAGGCCGGGATCTGTTTGTCGGCCTCGTTGTTGCTGGCCGTACCGAACGTCGTGACCAAAATGGACAGCCCGAGGGAACCGCCCACCTGCTGGGTGGCGTTGAGCAGCCCGGACGCGGCACCGGTCTCCGCGACCGTCACGTTGGACAGCGCCATCAGGGTCAGGGAGACGAACTCCATGCCCATGCCGAGGCTGAAGACGAGCATCGGGCCGAGGATGCTGCCGAGGTAGGTGGAGTCGACGTCGGTCAGGGTCAGCCAGCCGAGCCCCGCGGCGGCCAGGATCGCGCCGGTCACCATGAACGGCTTGGGCCCGTACTTCGGCAGGAGTTGGGAGGCGAGCCCCGCGCCCACCGCGATCACGGCGCTCACCGGCAGGAAGGCGAGGCCGGCCTGGAGCGGGCTGAAGTTCAGCACGTCCTGCACGAAGAGCGTGAGGAAGAAGAACATGCCGAAGATCGCGGCGGCCAGGCTCAGCATGATGCCGTACGTGCCCGCACGGTTGCGGTCGGCGAACATGTGCAGGGGTGTGATCGGCTGTCTGGAGCGCTGCTCGACCAGCACGAAGAGGATCAGGAAGACGACGGCGGCCCCGAACGAGCCCAGCGTGAGCGGGTCCCGCCAGCCGTCCTGTGCGGCCCGGATGAACCCGTACACCAGCAGCACCATGCCGATGGTGGAGGTCATCGCGCCCGCTATGTCGAAGTGCCCGGGGTGGCGCTCGGACTCCCGGATGTAGCGCGGGGTGGCGAGCACGATGAGCAGCCCGATGGGCACGTTGACGAACAGCACCCAGCGCCAGTTCAGCCACTCGACCAGGATGCCGCCCATCAGCAGCCCGATCGCGCCGCCGCCCGCGGAGACCGCGGCGAACACACCGAACGCCCGGTTGCGTTCCGGTCCTTCGCGGAACGTCGTGCTGATCAGGGCGAGGGACGTCGGGGACGCGATGGCGCCGCCGACTCCCTGGAGGGCGCGGGCGGCGAGGAGTTGCCAGGAGTTCTGGGACAGTCCGCCGAGCAGCGAGGCGAGGACGAACAGCAGGACGCCGAAGACGAACACCCGTCGTCTGCCGAGGATGTCGCCCATCCTGCCGCCGAGCAGCAGCAGTCCGCCGAAGGTGAGCGTGTAGGCGTTCACCACCCAGGACAGGCTGGTCGTCGAGAAGTCGAGGGAGCGCTGGATGTCCGGCAGGGCGATGTTCACGATGGTGATGTCGAGCACCACCATCAGCTGACAGGAGGCGATGACCAGCAGCGCCATACCGCTGCCGCGGCCCTCACTCCGCTCCGTCTCCTGCGGGGTGGGCCGCGCTTCGGGGGTCGGCTCCGGGTTGCTCATCGCATCGCGCCGTGGACGGGGGTTCGGTGGTCGGATCCCGCCACCATTCGACCGTACGCCGGTGCCGGACGGGCCTCCAGTCGATCAGTTCCGCCCGTGCGCCCGGCCGGGTCCGGGGTGGTCAGCGGCCTGAGCGGATCAGCCCCGTGAGGTAGCGCCACAGCGACGAGCGCTGCCGGGCGGACCTGTCGGGCAGCACCGGCTCGGCAGCCTCCGGCTCCGGTGCCGGCGGCAGGGCCGGGGCCCGTCCGGGCGCGGTCCCCGGGACGAGTTCGTACCGTACGGGCAGCGAGCGCAGGCCGCGCATGAACGGCGAGGAGCGCCACGGCAGTTGATCGGCGGGGAGCGCGAGCTCCAGATCGGAGAACCGCTCGAAGAGCCGGCCCACGCCGACGGCGGCGACCGTCGAGGCGAGCTCCCGGGCCGGGCACTGACGGGGGCCCGCGCCCCAGGACAGATGCGCCCGGGTGCTGATCGTGCTGCCGGACGCGACATGGTCGGCGAACAGAGGGTCGGCGTGCGCGGCGGCGGCGGACACCCACACCGGATCGCCCGCGCGGATCGTGTAGTTGCCGAGCGGGGTGTCCTCGGCGGCGAAGCGCGGGACGAAGTTCACCAGCGGTGGCTTGCGCATGACGACCCGGTTCATGGTCTCCCGGATCATCCCGGCCGACAGGCTCGCCCGGACGCCGCCGCCGTCACCCGAGATGACGTCGACGACGGTGTTGGACATGAGGATGCCGACGTGGTCGGAGACCATGCCGAGCAGCATGAACAGCTCACGGGCCAGCTCGTCGAGCGAGAGCCCGGGGTGCGCGGCCAGCAGGTGGGAGGGGAAGTCGTCGCCCGGCTTCTCCAGCTTCACGGCGGCCAGTTCGGCGAGGGTGGCCAGCAGCCGTTCCAGGGCGGGCTCGGCGTCCGGCCCCGCGTCCAGGACCCGCCACATGTCCATCAGGGCGTCGTCGCCCTGCGACCCGGGGAAGCCCAGCAGATGGCTGGCCACCATCAGGGGCAGCGGCCGGGAGAACTGCGCGGACAGGTCCGCGACGCCGGTGCCGCCGCCCTGTCCGACGAGGGTGATCAGCTCGTCGGCGTAGGCGGTGACGGCGGCCTTGAGCCGCTTGGCCTGCGGGCGGCCCGGGTCCTGGAACGGCTTGAGCGCCGCGTCCCACGCCGTGCGCAGCGAGCCGTATCCGGGGCCGCCCTGGATCAGTACGTGGTTGACCTCCAGGGACGGTCCGAGCGGCCAGTCGGCGGGCACTTCGCCGTCGGTGCGGGCCCGCCAGTGCTGCAGGCCCTTGGGCCAGCCCCCGTCGTCCTGGAGGACCTTCAGGGCCTCACGGTAGCCGAGGACCAGCCAGGCGGGCACGCCCAGCAGGTCGACCGGTGCGACGGGGCCGTGCTGCTGCCTGAGCCGCTCGTAGACGAGCGAGGGGCGTGTCTCGTAGTCGCGGGTCAGCAGGGGTTCGGGGGCCAACTCCTCCAGGCGCGTGCCCTCGACGCCCACGGATGCGCCCTCGCCCAACTGCGATTCCATCGCCCTGCCGCCCTCCGACACTCCCCGCACCGGCGCCCTACCAGTGAGTAGCCGAACACCGTGGGGACCCTACCCCAGGCGGTGTTGCCGGGTGAACGAAGGGGCGGGGGACGTCAGCCGGTGGCCGGCGGGATGTTCTGGTTGGCGTGGAAGAAGTTGTCCGGGTCGTAGGTGTGCTTGATCGCGGCCAGCCGGTCGTAGTGGCCGCGGTAGGTCGCGCGGACGCGGTCCGTGCTCTCACCCTCGCCGATGAAGTTGATGTAGGAGCCGCCCATCGAGTACGGGTGCAGATCGGTCCAGTAGTCGACGCTCCACTGCTTGATCGCCTCGGCGTTGGCGGGATCCGGGTCGACGCCCGCGATCACCGCGGACCAGACGGCGTCCCGGTAGGCCCAGGCCGTGTCTTCGGTGCCGAGCTGGTGGGCCGCGCCGTCCACGGGATACAGGTGCATCAGCGACAGGTCGCTGGGGAGGTTCTCGCCGTACTTGTGGTGGACGTCGATCGCCGCGTCGGAGACCGCGTCGAAGAAGTCGCCGCGCCAGTACCACTGGTAGCCCTTCGGGATCAGTTCGTCGAACATGCCCTGGAGGGCGGGGTAGGGCATGGGCGTGGCGAAGTGGAAGGCGGGCGGCGCCGGTTCGGTCACCGGGGCGATCGCCCGTTCCATGCTGTCGTCCGTCAGGTCGCCGGTGTAGCACCAGATGACACCGCACATCTTCTGCCCGTGGATCGACTCGGGGAACGGCGGTCCCGGTGGGATGGTGAACAGGGTGAAGAAGCCGTTGAGGTCCTGCGGTGCGGCGGGCAGGAACTCCCGGTACCAGCGCAGCACTTCGGGTGTGCGGTCGACCGGCCACACCGTGGCCGCGACGCCGACAGTGTCGACCGGGTGCAGCCGGAAGGTGAACGAGGTGACGACGCCGAAGTTCCCGCCGCCGCCCCGCAGCGCCCAGAGCAGGTCGGGGTGCTCGTCCTCGGTCGCGGTGACGAAGGTTCCGTCGGCGAGGACCACGTCGGCGGCCGCCAGGCTGTCGATGGTGAGGCCGTACCTGCGGGTCAGGTGGCCGTGGCCGCCGCCGAGGGTGAGGCCGGCGACGCCCGTCATCGAGATGATTCCGGTCGGCACGGCCAGGCCGAAGGTGTGGGTCGCGTGGTCGAGGTCGCCCAGCTGGGCGCCGCCGGCGACCTGCGCGGTGCCGTTGGCCGGGTCCACGCGTACCCCGCGCATGGTGGACAGGTCGAGGACGAGCGCGTCGTCGACCATGCACAGACCGGGTCCGCTGTGGCCGCCGCCGCGCACCGCGAGCTCGACGCCGGTGTCCCTGGCGGCGGCGATCACGGTCCGTACGTCCGCGACGTCCACGCACTGCGCGATGGCCGCGGGACGCCGGTCGATCATGGCGTTGTAGAGCGCGCGTGCCTCGTCGTAGCCCGGGTCGTGCGCCGTGATCACGGGTCCCCGCAGCCCCTCGCGCAGACCTTCCAGTGCTGTTCCGTTGATGCCGCCCATGGCCGGGCTCCCCTGTGTCAGGACGCTGAGCCGCGGACGGATGACGGCGCCTGACGTCCGGGCGGGCTGCGGGGGCGTGGTGCGCGGATCCGTTCGCACCTCGTGTCGATGTATCGATGTTCTGATGTACCGATGTGTCGATACGCGGCAGGGCGGAACCGCCCCGCCGTGTCCCAGTCTTCACCCCTCGGTGGGCGCCCGCACGTCGGAGGCGCGGCCCGAACCCGGCGTCAGACCAACTCCTGGGCGGACTTCGCCCCCTGTTCGCGCAGCCAGGTCACAAGCGTGTGGTGGCCCTCGCGGTGGGCGGCGTCCAGTGCGGTCAGCCGGTCGTAGCCGATCCAGTTGACGTCACCGCCCCGTCGCAGCAGGTAGTCGGCGATGCCCTGCTGCCCGCCGTGGCAGGCGCACCACAGCGCGGCGGTGACGTCCTCGGCGCCGGGGCGGTCGGTGTCGGAGATGAAGCGGGCGGCGACGCGGTCGGCTTCGCCGAGGGCCGCGGCCTGCCACAGGGTGGTGCGGGCGCCGCGCTCCAGCAGGCGTCGCGCGCAGTTCCACTGTCCGAAGGCGACCGCGTCGGCGAGCGGTGTGCCGTCGCCGATGACGCCGCCGTCGGCCTCGATGTCCGCGCCGAGGTCGAGCAGGGCGTCCAGGACGGGCACGTCGTCGCAGCTGGCGGCCCAGTGCAGCGGGGTCTCGCGGTGCGCGCCGGTGAAGCGGGCGTTCACGTCCGCGCCGGCGGCGACGAGCGCGCCGACGGTCCGGGGCCCGTCGGGCAGGTGACCGGGCCAGTCGGTGGCGATGTGCAGCAGGGTCCGTGTCGTGCGCATGTTGCCCACTCGGGCCGTGGCCAGGCCCGGGTGCGCGGTCAGCAGGTCCGAAAGCGCCGCCGCGTTCCCGGTCCGGATGGCCTCCGTGACGGCCTGGGCCAGCGGGGCGTTCGTGTCGATCAGCATCTGGTCACCTCCCGGATCCTCACCTGGATAACACGGCGCACTGACAACGCCCGGCGCCCGCCCCTGCCCCACCGGCCCCGCGCCCCTGTCTGTTACGCTCCCGGGGCCTTCCGCGGGGGAAGTCCGGTGAGAATCCGGCGCTGACCCGCAACGGTGTGTGCGTGGACCCCCGTGGTCGTCGTGCGAGCCCGATCGCCCGTGGTTGGTGCGACCCGTTGACTGCTCGCCGCGGACTGCGAGAGGGGACCCCGCGCGACCGGCACGGTCGTCCGGGCCGGCTCCTGCTCGATGTTCACAGGCGGCCCCAGGCGAAGGACCGCCCGCCCGTGCACCGAAGTCCGCCACGGATGTCCCCTTCGGGATCCGGTACGGCCCGTCCTCCCGTCGTACCGCTCGTCCTCGGGCTGACGCTGCTGCTGCTCGTGTCGCTGGTGTGCGGCGTGGGGCTGGGGGCCGCCGGAATCGGATGGACGGACGTCTTCCGGCTGCTCGGGGCCGGGCTGACCGGCGGGACCCTGGATGCCGGGGATGCCGCCGCGTACACCATCGTCTGGGAGATCCGGCTGCCGCGTGTCGTGCTCGGCGCGGTCGTCGGGGCCGGGCTCGCGGCCGTCGGTGTCGCGGTGCAGGCGATGGTGCGCAACGCGCTCGCCGATCCGTTCGTGCTGGGCATCTCCTCCGGTGCCGCGGTGGGCGCCAACGCCGTGATCCTGCTGGGTGTGTTCGCGGGTCTGGGGGTCTGGGCGCTGTCCCTGTCGGCCTTCGCGTCGGCGCTCGCGGCGACCGCGCTGGTGTACGCCATGGCCCGGTCCCCGCACGGGCTCACCCCGCTGCGGCTGATCCTGACCGGGACGGCGCTGGCGTACGGCTTCGAGGCCGTCACCACCGTCATGGTGTTCGGCGCGGCCCGGGGTGAGGCGGCCCGGTCGGCGATCATGTGGCTGCTCGGGAGCCTGGGCGGCGCGACCTGGGTCCAGGTGCCGCTCGCGGCGGTGACCGTGGCGGCCGGGTGGGCGTGGCTGCGGCTGCGGGCCGAGTCGCTCAACGCCCTCGCCATGGGGGACGAGACGTCCGCCACGCTCGGCGTCCAACCTGCCCGGCTGCGCCGAGAGTTGTTCCTCGTCACGGCCGCCGTGACCGGGACCGTGGTCGCGGTCAGCGGGGCCATCGGGTTCGTGGGGCTGATGGTGCCGCACGTCGTGCGGATGCTGGTGGGCGCCGATCACCGGCGGGTGCTGGCCGTGGCGCCGCTCGCCGGGGCGGTGCTGCTGGTGTGGGCGGACCTGCTGTCCCGCCTTCTCCTCGCGCCCGCCGAACTGCCCGTCGGCGTGATCACGGCCGTCGTCGGGGTGCCCGCGTTCGTGCTGCTGATGCGGCGCGGCGGCTACGCGTTCGGAGGCCGGTGACCATGCGGCTCGACATCGAGGGCGTCACGGTCGAGGCGGCCGGGGCCCGGCTGGTCGACGACATCCGACTCGCCGTGGACAGCGGGGCGTTCGTCGGTCTCGTCGGCCCGAACGGCAGCGGCAAATCGACGCTGCTGCGCTGTGTGTACCGGGCGCTGCGGCCGGCCGCGGGCGTGGTGCGGCTCGACGGCGACGACGTGCACGCCATGGCGCCCCGGGACACCGCTCGGGCTCTGGCCGCGCTGCCTCAGGAGTCGTCGGCCGAGTTCGACTTCACCGTCGCCGAGGTCGTCGCCATGGGGCGGCTGCCGCACCCGGGCCGCACCGCGGCCTCCGACAGGGAGATCTGCGCCGGCGCCATGGAGCGCACCGGCGTCGGCCACCTGGCCGCGCGCGGATTCCTCGCCCTGTCCGGCGGCGAGAAGCAGCGCGTGCTCATCGCGCGGGCGCTCGCCCAGCAGCCGAAGGTGCTCGTCCTGGACGAGCCCACCAACCACCTCGACATCGCGCACCAGTTGGACGTGCTGTCCCTGGTGCGCTCCAGCGGCCTGACCGTGCTCGCCGCGCTGCACGACCTGAACCTGGCGGCCGCGCACTGCGACGTCCTGTACGTCGTCGCCGGCGGCCGGATCGTCGCGTCGGGACCGCCGCACGACGTCCTGCGACCCGATCTGCTCGCCGATGTCTTCGGGGTCCGTGCCCATCCGGTACGGCATCCGGCGACCGGCGCGGTCCAGCTCCTGTTCGACCTCCTCCCCCAAGGACCCACATGCGCAAGCTCCTAGCCACCGCCCTCTGCCTCGCCGCGACGGTCACCGCGACCGGCTGCGGGGCCACGGTGGAGAAGCCGGCGGACGCGAAGTCGTCCGCGGTCACCCTCACCAACTGCGGCCGGGAGGTGACGTACGACAAGGTGCCCGAGCGGGTGGTCACCAACGACGTCGGCATCACCGAGCTGATGTTCGCGCTCGGTCTGGAGGACCGCATGGCCGGGTTCGCGATGCCCGACGACAAGGGCGATCTGACGGGCGTGCCGTGGAAGGGCGGCTACGAGAGGGTGAAGTGGCTGTCGAAGGACCAGCTCACCAAGGAGAACGTCCTCGACGCCCGCGCCGACCTCGTCTTCGCCGGCTGGAACTACGGCTTCCGTGAGGAGGGCGGCTTCACGCCCGAAGCGCTGAAGAAGCTCGGCATCCCCTCGTACGTGCTGACCGAGTCCTGCCGCAACGGCCGCACGGAGAGCTCCCGCGGCATCATGGCGCCGCTGGACGCCCTGTCCGCCGACCTCACCAACCTCGGCAAGCTGTTCGGCGTCGAGAAGCGGGCCGCCGGGCTGATCGCCGACTTCAAGGAGCAGGTCGCCCAGGTGCGGGCGAAGGCGCCGACGGGTGCCGGGCGGCCGAAGGTGTTCCTGTACGACAGCGGACAGGACCAGCCCTTCACCTCGGGCCGCTTCGCCGCCCCGGAGCAGATCATCAGCGAGGCCGGCGGAACGAACGTCATGCGCGACGTCGCGGACTCGTGGACCACGGTGGGCTGGGAGACCGTCGTGGAGCGGGACCCGGACGTCATCGTGATCTGCGACTACGGCGATGTGAGCGCCGAGCAGAAGAGGAAGTTCCTGCTCTCCTACGGGCCGCTGCGCAACGTCTCCGCCGTCAGGCACAAGCGGATCTTCGTCCTGGACTACGTCGACCTGGTCGAGAGCCCCCGCAATCCGTCGGCGATCGCCCGGCTCGGCACGTACCTGCGGACGGTGGCCGGCCGGAGCTGAGCCGTCACACCCGCTCGAAGTGGCTCGGTCTGCCGTCCCGGTGGACCGGCCGGCCGAGCCGTCGCGCCCTGGCATGCGGCATGAGGGTCCAGCCGCCGTCGGCCTCGCGCAGGGCGACGGAGTGCCAGGGCGTCGTCCACACGTCGGGCGCGTCGAGCAGCCGGATGCCGAACTTGGCGGCGCCCACCGGCTGCGGGTGAATCGACAGGCGTACGGCGCGTGGATGGTGATCGGCGATGAGCCGGCCCCAGGCCCGGCTGCGCTGGATGACGCCGTACGCCCGTTTGCGGCACTCGCGTTGCAGGGCGGAGCGGCTGCCGGTGAACCCGGTGGTGTCCTCGACAAGGAAGCGGGTGATGCCCCGGTACAGGGCGAGGGTCTGCGCGTCGGTGCGGACCTCGGCGCGCAGGGCGTCCGGGGTGGGGGCGTAGCGGTCGTGGACGTGGGCGCGCTTGGTGTCGTGCGGGAGGTCGCCCAGGACGTCGCGCAGGTCGAAGACGGAGAGGCGGCGCAGGTCCGACTCCCGGATCAGGGCGCGCAGTTCGTCGGCGTAGGCGTCGATGTGCTCGTCGGGGACGCGGATCAGGTCGCCGAAGACATGGCCGTCGGAGCAGATGACGACGTGCGCGCCGGGTGCGTGGATCTCCTCGATCCCGGCGCACAGGGCGTCGAGGAAGGCGAGGGAGAGCCGTTCGCCCATGTCCGGGAGGTGGCCCAGGGTCTTGGCCGGGTTGGGTGACTTGCAGGGGAAGCCGGGCAGGGTGAGGACGACCGGAGCGTCCTCGCGGACGAAGTCGGCGATCCGGCGCAGTTGATGGGGGAACGCCTCGGCCGTGGCGTGGGAGGGGTCCGTCGTGCGGTGGTGGGCGAGGAGCAGGTCCATGATCCTCGCGGCGGTGGTTCGGGGGAGGGTGTCCGGTGCGGTCGTCAGCGGCATGTCGTTCCTCCACGGGGATGCGGGCATGGCGGGATGGCGCCTCGGCGGGCGGCCGGGCGCGGTCGGTCGAGGTGGGTGGGTCAGGGGGCGGGCCGGAGTGTCACAGCCGTCGGTCGTAGCCCACGGGCAGGCGGTGCGTGCCGCGGCCCAGGACGGCAGGGATCCAGTCGAGGTCCTCGTCCCTGAGGGCGAGGTGCAGGCCGGGCAGGCGGGCCAGCAATGTGCCGAGGGCGACGCGGAGTTCGGCGCGGGCGAGGGCGGCGCCGGGGCAGAAGTGGATGCCGTGCCCGAAGGCGAGGTGGGGGTTGGGGCTGCGGTCGAGGTCGAGGGTGTCGGGGTCGGGGAAGCGGCGCGGGTCGCGGTTGGCGGCGCACAGGGAGACGATCACGGAGTCCCCGGCCGGTACCTCGGTGCCGTGCAGGTCGCTGTCACGGTCGAAGAAGCGCCAGGTGGTGAGCTCGAAGGCGCTGTCGTGGCGCAGGAGTTCCTCGACGGCGCGGGGCATCAGGGCGGGGTCGTCGCGCAGCCGGGCGAGCTGTTCGGGGTGTCGGAACAGGGCGATCAGGGCTGTGGTGATCTGGTTGGTGACCGGTTCCTGGCCCGCGACCAGCAGCTGGAAGATGATCGAGTCGAGCTCTTCCTGGGACAGTTCACCCTGGTCACGGGCCGCGACGAGGCGGCGGAGCAGATCGCCGTCCCCGTGCTCCCGCTTGTGGGCGACGACCTCGGCGATATAGCTCTGGAGGCCGTGCAGCCGGGCTTCGTACCGGGGCCGTCCCGGGTCCGCCGGCCCGACCGGCTGGACGACCTTGCCCCAGTCGCGGTCGAAGCGTCCCGCCAACTCCTGCGGCAGGCCGATGACTTCGGCGAGCACTCGGAAGGGGAAGTGGGCGGCGAATCCGGCGACGAGGTCGGCGGGCCCGTGTTCCGGGAGGGCGTCGACGAGCGTGTCGGCCAGCTCCTGGAGGCGCGGTGTCAGCGCCTCGACGCGGCGCGGTGTGAAGGCGTCCGTGATGAGGCGCCGCATGTGCGTGTGCTTCGGCGGGTCCTGGTGCAGTAGATGGACCTGGAGCTGGGAGTGCTGCGGCTCGGGCATGATCGAGGCGCGCTCGCGCCAGCCGTCGTTGCCCCGGTCGTGGTTCTTGCCGAGCCGGTCGTCGTTCAGCGCGGCGTGGGCGGCGTCATACCCGGTGACGAGCCAGGCCCGCACCCCGCTGGGGAAGAGGACCCGGTGGACGGGACCGGCTTCCCGCATCCGCTCGTACAGCGGATAGGGGTCGGCCTTGTACGGGCAGCCCATCAACGGCACCGGGTCGGTGAGCGGCTGCGGTTCCTGGACGGTCATGGGTGGTGGCGCTCCTCAGAGGGCGAGTTCGGGCCGGTGGTGGTCCAGCCACAGGGCGAGGTCGACGACGCGTTCGAGGCGGAGGCGGTGGCCCCACTCCAGCTGTTCCGGCGGGATGTCGAGGCAGGGCTTGATGCGGGACTCGTCGGCGAGGGCCCGGACCTGTTCGACGGACAGGGCGTCACGGGCCAGGTCCTGAAGTCCGCGGTTGTAGTCGGGGTGGTGGGTGGCCGGGTAGTGGTTCTTGGGGCGGTGCAGCACGGAGGCGGGGGCGAGTCCCGCTCCGGCGGCGCGCAGCAGGCTCTTCTCCCGGCCGTCGAAGCTCTTCAGCGCCCAGGGCACGTCGAAGGCGTACTGGACGAGCCGGTGGTCGCAGTACGGGACGCGGACCTCCAGCCCCCGGGCCATGCTCAACCGGTCCTTGCGGTGCAGGAGTTGGCGCAGCCAGCGGGTCAGTGAGAGGTGCTGCATCTCGCGCTGCCGGTGCTCGACGGGGCTCTCGCCGTCGAGGTGGGGCACGGCGGCCAGCGCGGTGCGGTAGGTGTCGTCGCGGAACTCGCCGATGCGCAGGCCGAGTTCGGGGTTGAGCGGCATGGCGGCCTCGTCGCCGGTGACCAGCAGCCAGGGAAAGGTGTCGGCGGCGAGCGCCCTGGGGTTGTGGAACCAGGGGTAGCCGCCGAAGACCTCGTCGGCGGCCTCCCCGGACAGGGCAACGGTGGAGTGCCGCCTTATCTCCCCGAACAGCAGGTACAGCGAGGTGTCCATGTCGCCGACGCCGATCGGTGAGTCGCGGGCCACGACGACGGCCCTGCGGTGCTCGGGGTCGAGCAGGGCGCGCGGATCCAGTACGACGGTGCTGTGGTCGGTGCCGATGAACGCGCCCGCCTCGACGGCGTACGGGGTGTCGTGGCCGGTGCGCAGGATGTCGCCGGTGAAGTGCTCGGCCTGGTCGCTGTAGTCGACGGCGTAGGAGCGGATCCGGGCGTCCGGGCCCTCGCGCAGCCGGAGTTCGTCGGCGAGGAGGGCGGTCAGGACGGTGGAGTCGATGCCGCCGGAGAGCAGGCTGCACAGCGGGACGTCGGCCTCCAGCTGATTGCGGGCGGCCGCGCCGACCAGCTCGCCGATCCGCTCGACGGTGGTGTCCCGGTCGTCCTCGTGCGTGCCGGCCTCCAGCTGCCAGTAGCGGCGTTCGCGAATGCCGTCGCGGTCGAGGACGAGCAGGCCGCCCGGCTCCACCTCCCGTACGCCGGACCATACGGTCGGCCCGGTGTTGAACAGCAGGCTGTACGCTTCCCGGAGCCCGTCCGCGTCCACCCGGGGCCGCAACTCGGGGTGCCGGAAGAGGGCCTTGGGCTCGGAGGCGAAGGCCAGACCGCCGTCGACGGCCGCCCAGAACAGCGGTTTGACGCCGAGCCGGTCACGGACGAGGAGCAGCCGCTGGGCGTGCTCGTCCCAGACGGCGAACGCGAACATGCCGTCCAGGTGGTCGGCGAGCCCGTCGCCCCATTCCTCGTAGGCCCGCAGCACGACCTCGGTGTCGCTGCGGGTGCGGAACCGGTGTCCGCGGCCGCGGAGTTCGGCGCGCAGCTCGTGATGGTTGTAGACCTCTCCGCTGTAGCCCAGGACGGCCGTGGGAGCGTGCGGCCGGTCGGTCATAGGCTGTGCGCCGCCTTCGAGGTCGATGACGGCCAGCCGGCGGTGGCCGATCGCGGCCCGCTCCCCCAGCCACACGCCGCCGGCGTCGGGGCCGCGCGGGGACAGCTCGGCGGTCATGGCCTCGATGACCGGGGCCTGGGTGCCGGCGTCGTGGTGGAACGACGCCCAGCCGGTGATTCCGCACATCGGAACTCCTGGATCAGTTCGGGACGGTGTCGGTGGCCTGCTCGGGCACGGAGGCGCCGGGCCGGCCGGGCGGCGCGAGCAGGGGTACGGCGAGGCAGGCGGCCACGGCGGCGAGGATCAGCCCGGCCCGCGCGCCGTCGCCGGTCCCGGCCAGGGCCCACGCCGTGGTGGCGAGGGCGGGGCCGAGGGTGAAGCCGAGGCTGCGGGCGACCTGGACCGTGGAGCCGACGGTGGCGATGCGCCGCGGCGGGGCCGCGGCCATGACCAGGGCCTGTGTCGGGCCGCCGTTCAGCCCCATGCCGAAGCCGGCCAGCGCGAGCCGCCAGGCCACGTCCGGCGGGGACCAGTCGTCGCCGAGGGGGATCAGCAGCAGGAGGCCGGCAGCGGTGAGGGCGGCACCGGTGACCGCGAGGGGCCGCAGGCCGTACCGGTCCGCGAGCCGGCCGCCGAGCGGTCCGGCCAGCCCCATGCCGAGCGGGAAGGCGAGCACGGTCAGGCCGGTCGTGGTGGCGCTGACGCCCTTGTCCTGCTGGAGGTGCAGGGCGACGACGTAGTGCATGGCGGCGAACGCGGCCGCCAGTGCGAGGACCGCGCCGTGCGCCCGGAACAACCCCGCCGCGCGCAGGACTCCGGTCACCGGACGGCCACCGGGCCCGCGCAGCCACCACCACAGCGGCATCAGCGAGGCGAGCGCGAGCAGAGCCCACGGCGGACTGCCGGTTCCGGCAGTGAGGGCGAGCAGCAACGCGGCCAACCCACCGCCGACGAGCAGCGTGTCGGCGAAGAACCGCCGGTCCGGGGCGCGCAACGGGCCGTCGTCGGGCATCGCCCGCCAGGCCAGCACAAGGGCGAGCAGGCAGACCGGGAGCTTGACCAGGAAGACCCAGCGCCAGCCGAGGTGGTCCACGAGCAGCCCGCCGACCGCCGGTCCCGTCATGGCGCCGAGCGGGCCGAGCGTCGCGGGCACGCTCATCGCCCGACCGCGGACCTCGGGGCGCACGGCCCTGATCACCAGCACCGGCATCAGCACGAACAGCACCGCCGCGCACACGCCCTGCCCGATGCGGGCCGCCGTCAGCCAGACCGCCCACGGAGCCAGGGCGGCCAGCGCGCCGCAGGTCGCGAAGCCGGCAGTCGCCGTCAGCAGCGCGGGCCGTGTGCCGGCGCCGTCCAGCCAGCGGCCGACCGGCAACAGCAGGGCGACGACCGGGAGTTGGTAGCCGAGCACCGCCCATTGCGCCGTCGCGTCCGAGACACGCAGTCCCGTGGAGATGTCGGCCAGCGCCACGTTGACGATGTTCATGTCGAGCATGGCCACGAACGACAGCGCGCCCGCGACGGCCACGAGAACCCAGCGGTCCCTCACCTCGCGCCCCCTCCCTCTCCTGGCCGCCCGCCGTTCGGCGGCCTCACTTCCAGAGGTCGGGGGCACAGAGGGCCCAGTTCCCGGATTTGGCCGGAAATATGAAGAATGCGGAGTCCGGTCTCGTACTGCGGTGTCAGGGCGCGCCGATGTCTGCCGCGGGGGCCCGGTGATCGAAGGCGATGAGCGGGTCGCCGGTCAGCGGATGGTCGACGACGGTCGCCCGTACGCCGAACACCTCGGCCAGCAAGGCCGGCCGCAGCACCTCGCGGGGCGGGCCGGAGGCGACCACCCGGCCGTCGTGCAGGACGTGCAGCCGGTCGCAGACGGAGGCCGCGGCGTTGAGGTCGTGCAGCGACACCAGGGTCGTCCGGCGTCCCGCCCGCAGCAGGGCGAGGAGTTCGACCTGGTGCCGGATGTCGAGGTGGTTGGTGGGCTCGTCCAGGACCAGGACGTCCGGCTGCTGGGCGAAGGCGCGGGCCAGCAGGACGCGTTGGCGCTCCCCGCCGGACAGTTCCGTGAAGCGGCGCCCGGTGTGCCGCTCCATGCCGACGTCCGCGAGGGCGCGGGCGACGACGTCCCGGTCGGTGGTGTCCTCCCCGGCGAAGGCCCGCTTGTAGGGCGTACGGCCCATGGCGACGACCTCGCGCACGGTCAGCTCGAAGTCGCCGCCCCGCTCCTGCGGGAGTGCCGCGACATGGCGGGCCGCCTCGGCCGGGCTCAGCCGGCGCAGGTCGGCGCCGGACAGCAGGACCCGGCCGGCGGCCGGCTTCAGATGCCGGTACACGGTGCGCAGGAGTGTGGACTTGCCGCTGCCGTTCGGCCCGACGAGGCCGGTGATCTCGCCCTCGGCGGCGACCAGTTGGGCACCCGCCACGACCGTACGGCCGTCGTAGGCGACGTGCAGGTCCTCGATGTCGATCCTCAAGTCGTGCTCCCCGAGATCCTCAACTGCCGCTCCCCAGGCGCCGGTCCAGCAGATACAGCAGCGCCGGTGCCCCGATGAGGGACGTGACCACGCCGACGGGCAGCTCCTGGGTGTCCATGGCGACGCGGCACACGATGTCGACGACGACCAGCAGCAGCGCGCCGAACAGTGCCGAGACCGGCAGCAGGCGGCGGTGGTCACCGCCGACGATCAGGCGGCAGGCGTGCGGCACCATGAGCGCGACGAAGGCGATGGCGCCGGAGACGGCGACGAGCACGCCGGTCAACAGGCTGGTGAGGGTGAACAGTTCCCGGCGCAGCCGGGTGGCGTCGACGCCTAGGCCGGCCGCGGTCTCGTCGCCCATGATCAGCGCGTTCAGGCCCCGGGCACGGGCCTGGAGCCACACCAGGGTGACGGGTACGGCGACGGCGGGGGCGGCGAGCAGCGGCCAGCTCGCGCCGCTCAGACTGCCCATGAGCCAGAACAGGACGCTGTGGGTCTGCTGCTCGTCGCCCGCCTGGAGCACCAGATAGCTGGTGAACCCCGACAGGAACTGCCCGATCGCCACGCCCGCCAGCACCAGCCGCAGCGGAGCGAATCCGCCCCGGCGCCGGGCCACCGCCCACACCAGCGCGAAGGTGGCGAGGGCACCCGCGAACGCCGCGCCCGACAGTCCGAGCCCGAGCGTGCCGCCCGCGCCGAGGCCGAGCACGATCGCGGCGACCGCTCCGAGGGAGGCCCCGTTGGAGATGCCCAGGAAGTACGGGTCGGCCAGCGGGTTGCGCACGAGGGCCTGCATCGCCGTGCCGACGAGACCGAGGCCCGCGCCGACCAGTGCCGCCAACAGGGCGCGGGGCACCCGGAGTTGCCACACGATCAGGTCGTCGGTGCCGGGGCGCGGCGCCTGGCCGGACAGGCGCCGCAGTACGACGCCCCACACCTCGCCGGCCGGGATGTTCGTCGAGCCCCAGGACACGGCGGCGGTGAGGGCGGCGAGCAGCGCCAGGGTCAGGGTGACTGCCAGCGGCGCGGCGGGCACGCGCGTCCGTTGGCGCTCGTGCGGATCCGCCGCGCTCTTCCTGCGCACCAGGGTGTCGAGCACGGTCAGCCGACCTTGCCGGGGTACAGGGTCTTCGCGATCTGCTCGACGGTCTCGGCGTTGGCGACCCCGCCGATGGTGGTGCGCTCGGAGCCGATGCGCAGGAACCGGCCCTTCTCGACGGCCTTCAGGCCCTTGGTCGCGGAGTTCGTCTCCAGCCACCTGCGGGCCTCGTCGTAGGCCTTGTCGTTGGCGGCCTCGCTGCCCCGATCGCGCACCGCGAGCTGGATCCAGTCCGGGTTCTTCGCGATCACGTCCTCCCAGCCGACCTGCTTGTAGTCACCGTCGCAGTCGGCGAAGACGTTGCGTGCCCCGGCCAGCGTGATGACGGCGTTGGCGACCTGGCGGTTGCAGACGGCCATGGGCTGCTTGGTGCCGGCGTCGTAGTCGAAGAAGAAGTACGTGGGCCGCTTCCGCTCGGGCGTGCCGCCGACCGCCTTGTGGACGGCGTCCACCTTCTGCTTCATGCCGGCGACGAGTTCCGCGGCCCGGGCGCTGGTGCCGGTGACGGCGCCGAGTGAGGTGATGTCGTCCTCGACGGCGGACAGGTCGGTGACCGGGCTCTTGCTCTGAGCCGCGCACGCCGTGGACTTGAGGAAGATGTGCTGGATGCCGGCGGCCTTGAACTCGGCCTCGGTCGGCGCGTCCCCCATGCCGCCGCCCATGTTCATCGACGCGAAGGTGTCGATGTACAGGTCGGCGCCGGAGCCGAGCAGCTTCTCCTTCGGGATCACGGTCTCGCTGAGGACCTTCACCTGCCGGGCCTGCGCGTCGAGTTCGTCCGGCAGGGTGCCCCTGCCCGGCGGGAAGCCGGTGCCGACCACCTTGTCCCCGGCGCCGAGCCGGAGCAGCAGTTCGAGGCTGGAGGCGTTGCTGGTGACGATGCGCTTCGGGGTCGCGGTGAAGGTGGTCTCGGCGCCCGCGCAGTCGGTGACGGTGACCGGGTCCGCGGAGTCGCCCTTGCCGGCGGCGGCGCTCGCCTTCTCGTCGCTCCCGCTTCCGCAGCCGGTCGCCAGCAGGCCGCCGAGCACCGCGGCCGTCATGGCCCGCCCCACACGAGAACGCATCGAAAACTCCCCTGATCCACTGGTCGCACGGGGCGGATCTCCGCCGCCCGATCCAGTAGTCGGGGCGAACCCGGTGTCGGTTCCCGGCAGTGGGAACCGACACCGGGTTCCGGGTCAGGCCGCGACGACGGCCGGTTCGGCGAGGGCGACGACGGGCGCCGCCCCTGCCGGCGCCGCGACGGGCCCTTCGGTGAGGGCGGGGACGTCGTCCGTGACCGTGGTCTCGGCCGCCGCCAGCTGCTCGACGAGGGTCGCCCGGGCGCGGGCCACGCGCGAGCGGACCGTCCCGACGGGGCAGTCGCTCATCTCGGCGGCCTCCGCGTAGGGCAGGCCCACCATCTGGGTCAGGACGAACGCCTCGCGGCGCTCGTCGGGCAGCGCGTCCAGTAGGTCGAGCAGCGCGATGCCGTCGTCGAAACCGGGCAGCCCGGTCGGCTGGGCGCGTTCCGCCACCAGCGTCCAGTCGTCGGTGTCGCACAGCCGGGGCCGGGCGGCCGCGTACCGGTGGCTGTCGATCACCGCGCGGCGCGCGATGGACAGCAGCCAGGCCCGCGCCGAGGAACGGCCCTCGAACCGGTGCAGGCTGCCGAGCGCCCGCAGGAACGTGTCCTGTGCCAGGTCGTCGGCGGCCTGCGGATCGGCGGACAGGTGCGCCACGTAGCGCACGACGTCGCGGTGCAGCGAGCGGACGAAACGGTCGGTCGCGTCCGCGTCACCGCCGCCGGCGGCCAGCGCCCACGCGGTCGTCGACTCGTCGCGGGAGACCGCGGTGGCGGTGGTCTCCACCGTGTTGCCGGCCTTGATGTCCGCCTTGTCGTCCGCCTTCGTGTGCCTCACGCGGGTCGGGCGTGAGGAGGGCAGAGCGGGAGTGATCACCTGGTTCCTTCTCGGTAGTCCGGACTCCGGCACGGAGGCGGGTACGACGGCGTCACCGCCGGGCGCCTGGGCACGGCGGTGTGCGGCGTACGGGTACACCGCGCCGAATGGGTCCGGGGAAGCAAGGGATTCGGCCGTACGACGGGTACGGCCGGGGCCCGAGGCACGGTCGCGTGCCTCGGGGAACCGGCTGTCTCAGCTGACAGCGATCCCTGTTGGAGGACCCCGAGAGGTGATCGTGTGGACGAGCGGCAGCAGCCGCGGCGCCCGGTCGGAGTGCCCGCGGCGCGGACGCAGACGTGGGCGGTGCGGTGGCGTGGGCAGGATGAGCGAGAGCCGCAGCGGGGCGGCCAGCCAGCCGGCGACGGCCCGCAGGATGCGGAACGCGGCGCGTTCGCCATGCCCGAGCCACAGGCCGCACAGCAGCGCGGCGAGGGTGTGGGCGGCGAACATGCCGAACGAGGATGTGACGCCCATGTCGTGGCCCATGTCCATGTGTTCCATCCCCATGTGCCCCATGGACATGGAGCCCGCGGAACCCATGGAACCGATGGAATTCATGGCGTCCATGGACATGGGATCCATGGAGCCCCCGTGCGTGGACATGGAACCCATGTCGTGCGCGGTGGTGGAGGACTGCGCGAACTCGAATGTCGTGTGCAGTCCGCCCTGTGCGGCGACCACGACGGACACGACCAGGGGGAGCCCCCGTTCGCGGCCCGCGAGGCACCAGCCCGCGCCGCCCGTCAGGACGGCACCGGCGGCCAGCGTCCACCAGGGGACGGCCCAGCCCGACATGAGGACGTGACCGAGGGCGGCGAGCAGCACACAGACGGACGCGAACACCGCGGCCCGTATCGTGCGCACACCCCACCCAGCAGTCATGACGGCCCTCATCCTCGCATCCTGGGCCCACTCGTCACGGGTGGGTACGCACAACACCCCCGTCCCGCACTCAAGCCCAGAAGAGTGATACAGGACACATCGACAGGAGGGAACCGGGCACGCACGCCGGCCGACAGGTGAAGGTGTGGGGCCGCCCTCAGCCGGCCTCGCCGGGGCGGACCACCTTCGCCTGTACCTCGATCCGCCCACCTTGCTCGAAGTGCAGTGTGAACGGCACATATGTGCCCGCCACCCACTCCGGATCGGCCCGCAGTGTGACATCGAGTCCGAACGGGGACATGGTGAGGCTGCCGCCCGCCGGGACGCCGGCCGATTCCACCGTCCGCGCGGACGCCGCGTTGTCACCGGCCATGCGATGCCGGCTGAGCGTCGCCTCGCCGCGGACCGCGGACGACGTCACCTTCAGCAGCCGGTCGTCCGAGCCGCCGGAGTTGGCGATCCGGAAGAACGCCGCGGTGTCCCGGACGTCTCCGTACGGCAGGAAGACCCGCCCGTCGGTGACCGTGATCCGCGCAGGGCTGCCCGCGTTGCCGGCGCCGACCCACGTGGTCAGGCCGCCCAGGGCGACGCCGCACGCGGCGATCGGGGCGAGCGCGGCGAGCAGGCCTTCGGTGATCCGGCGGCGGGTCGGGCGCGAGGCCCGGGGGTCGGTCGGCCGTTCGGCCGTGGACACGGTCATCGGGTACGTCCTCCTGCGACGACGGGCGTTCGGCCGCGTGCTCCGGCTCGGCCTCGTGCTCCGGCTTGCTCACGGCGGCGGCCCGCTGCCGGCTGCCAGGCCCGCAGCCGCAGGCTGTTGCCGACCACCAGCAGGGAACTCGCCGACATGGCCACGGCGGCGACCATGGGGTTGAGCAGGCCGACCATGGCGAGCGGCACGGTGACCAGGTTGTAGCCGAAGGCCCACAGCAGATTGGCGCGGATCGTGCCGAGGGTGCGCCGGGCCAGGCGGACCGCGTCGCCGAGGGCTTCGATGTCACCACGCACCAGGGTGACGTCGGCGGCCCCGATCGCCACGTCCGTGCCGGTACCCATGGCGATACCGAGGTCTGCGCCGGCCAGCGCCGCCGCGTCGTTGACGCCGTCGCCGACGACCGCGACCCGGCGGCCCTCGCCCCGCAGTTGCCGTACGAGGTCGGCCTTGTCCTCGGGTGTGCGGCGCGCGTGCACCTCCTCGATGCCGAGGGCGGCGGCGACGGCGCGGGCCGGGGCCTCGCGGTCGCCGGTGGCGAGCACCGGGTGCACACCGAGACGCCGCAGCCGGTCGACGGCACGGTAGCTGCCGGGCCGTACGACGTCCCCGATCTCGATCAGCGCCTCGGCGACCCCGTCGACGTGCACGACGACGGGCGTATGCGCTGCGGCCTCCGCCACCGGGAGGGCGTCCGCCAGCGCCGCGGGCAACCCCTCGTCCGGCGCGAGCACCTCGACCGGGCGCCCCTCGACGAGGCCGCGCACGCCCCGGCCGGCCTCGGCGCGGAAGTCCCGTACCCCGGGCAGCGCGTCCCCTTCCGGCAGGGCCCTGCGGGCATGGGCGACGACGGCGCGGCCCAGCGGATGTTCCGAGCCCTGCTCCACGGCACCGGCGAGCCGCAGCACGGCGTCCTCGCCGAGCCCACCGGGGACGGCCGTGACGCGGGCGACCGTCATGTGCCCGGAGGTGAGGGTTCCGGTCTTGTCGAGGACGACGGTGTCGATGTGCTGGAGCCCTTCCAGGGCCTGCGGGCCCCGGATCAGGACGCCGAGCTGCGCGCCGCGTCCGGTGGCCGCCATCAGCGCGGTCGGGGTCGCCAGGCCCAGCGCGCAGGGGCACGCGACGACCAGGACGGCCACACACGCGGTGATCGCCGCCTGCGGATCGGCCCCCGCCCCGAGCCAGAATCCGAGCACGGTGACGGCGAGCGCCAGCACTGCGGGCACGAACACCCCGGCCACGGCGTCGGCCAGCCGCTGGGCGCGCGCTTTGCCGGCCTGGGCGTCCGTCACCAGGCGGGTGATCCGCGCCAGTTGGGTGTCCGCGCCCACGGCCGTTGCCCGCACCAGCAGCATCCCGCCCGCGTTGACGGCGCCGCCCACCACCGGTGAGCCGGGCCCGACCTCGACGGGGTCGCTCTCCCCGGTGACGAGTGACAGGTCCACGGCGGAGTTGCCCTCGGACACCTCGCCGTCCGTCGCGACCCGCTCCCCGGGGCGTACGACGAAGGTCTGCCCGACCGTCAACTCCTCGATGGGGACAAGGCGTTCGGTGCCGTCCTCCCGTACTGACACCTCCTTCGAGGCGAGCCGGGCCAGCGAGCGCAGTGCCGCGCCGGTGCCGTGGCGTGCCCGTGCCTCCAGGAACCGGCCGGCCAGCACGAACAGGGGCACGCCGACCGCCGCTTCGAGGTAGACGTGCGCGACTCCGTCCGGGGCGGAGGGCAGCAGGCCGAACGGCATCCGCATCCCCGGCGCGCCCGCGCCGCCGAGGAACAGGGCGTACGCCGACCAGGCGAAGGACGCGACGACACCGAGGGAGACCAGCGTGTCCATCGTCGCCGTCGAGTGGCGCAGCCCGCGCAGGGCCCGCACATGGAAGGGCCAGGCGCTCCAGAGGGCGACCGGGGCGGCCAGTACGAAGCACAGCCACTGCCAGTTGCGGAACTGCCAGGCGGGCACCATCGACAGCACGAGCACCGGCACCGCGAGCAGCGCGGTGACCAGCAGCCGCTCCCGTTCCGACCGGACGCCCTCGGACTCGGACCCGGGCCCGCCCCCGCGCCCCACGTCATCCCCGTCTCCCGGCACGTCCGGGCGCCGGCGGGACTTCGGCGGCTCGGGCAAGGCGGCCGTGTATCCGGCCTGTTCGACGGTCGCCACGAGTTCCTCGGGGCGGACGTGCGGGGGATGGCTCACCCTGGCTCGCCCGGTGGCGAGATTGACGGTCGCCGTCACGCCTTCCAGCTTGGCGAGCTTCTTCTCCACCCGCCGCACACAGGCCGCGCAGGTCATCCCGCCGACGGTCAGGTCCGTGGTGGTCATCGGCGGTGCCGGTTCGGTGGCCATCAGCCGCCGCTCCCGTGCCGCATGTCCGTGCCGCCCATGCTCCCCATGTCTCCCATGTCGCCGGTGTCCTCCTGGCCGGAGCCGCCACTGCCGCTCGTCCCGGGTCCGTGCATGCCGGGCGCCACGGGCCCGGAGGCGGCTCCGACGGCGTACGACGCCGTGAAGATCAGGGCGAGCAGCAGCAGAAACCCGCAGAGGGCGGGCGGCGGCGCGAGTGCGCGCAGCACCGCGCCCGCCCCGCGAGAGGACTGCTGGGGTTGTTTCATCACGGGCCTCCTGATGTGCGTACCGCAACAGGAGTCGGTCCCCGGGGAAGGGGAGTTCCCGGACCTGGTCCGCCAATTCGGGCACCTTGAACGGCTGCCGCTTCGAACTGCGGATCACCTCGAACGGCTGCCACCTGAACGGCCGATGCCGTAGCGGTACCGGAGGCAGGAGGCGACGACCACGAACGGCCACAGCGACTGGATCGAGGTCACCAGGCGTTCGGCGACACCGGCGGCGCCGTCGATGTGCATCTCGAACAGGAACCAGACGGCACTGACGAGCATGAGCAGGGTCGCCGCGAGGGAGGGCACGAGTCTGAGCCCCCAGGGCCCGGTGCCCCGGCGACCGGCGGCCAGCACCGGCCACATGGCGAGGAGGGCGAAGCCGATCCCGGCGACCGCGCCGTGGCGCAGGGACCCTCCGCTGCTCGGCGGCGGGAGCGCGGCCACCACGAACGCGGCCACTCCCCCGGCGCCCAGCGCCACCCGTCCCGGGAGCGCGGCCGCCCGCAGCCCCAGTGCGGTGACCAGATGGCAGAGACCCAGGGCGGCGAGCGCCGTGGTCATCACCCAGAATCCCGCGGCGCCGTAGGCCGCCAGGACGCTGATCGTCTGGGTGACGGGGTCGTAGGCGGGGCCTTCCAGCCGCGCCGCGATCAGCCACCCACCGATGAGTACGACAGGCGCGCAGCCCGACGAAAGCAGCGCCCACCTAGGCACAAGTCGCATCAAGACACCGTAAAACGCCCGAATCGGTTGGCCCGTCAACTACACGCAGACGACCGGTGCGGCGGTCGACACGCCGTCAGGTCACCGTGGGCATGGGGGCGTCGGCGCGGACTCGGCCGAGCCGAACGGCCCTGCGACGGTCGTACGAACCACCTGCAAACGCCAGGCCACGCCACCCCTTCCGGCGCATAGAAATATCCACCAGCATGAAGGGCCCTGAGCGGGACGGCGGAGCCGAGAGTGCGGGGAGTGCGACATGCAGCGCGCCATGGGGAAGCAGGCTGTGGAGTGGCTCGCGGCGGCCGCGGCGGATCCTCGGTCGTGTCTACGGCAGTGGGATCAGGGCGCGGACGCGGTGCTGTTGGAGGCCGGCCGCCTCTGGGACGTGCTGAGCGTCCCCGAACGCCTCGGCCTGGGCGCCCTGGATCTGCTCAGACGCATGCGGCCGAGGTCGTCCGGCCCGGTCCTGATGAACTGCGGGGCGCGCAGAATCGGCTTCTTCATCCCGCCCGCCGGCGCCACCGGGTGGGCCGGGTTCGGAGTCCGCCATGCCGGCCGGGGCTCGTGGGTCGCCGTGCCGCCGCCCTACCATCGCGGCGGCTGGCGGATGGAGTGGGTGCTGCCGCCCGACGGGACCGGCGCCCTGCACGACCCGGACGCCGTACGACTGGCGCTGCGCGAGGCCGGCGGCGCGCTCGCCGTCCCGGTGGGCATCAGCCGCCCATGAGCGGATCGGCCACGCCCACGCGGCCGCCACCGCCGCCGCTCTCCCACACGAACAACGGCCCGGGAAGGCCCCGGGGAACGACGATCGCGGGGACCCGCTCGGGCGGCGGGCTCGGCTGCCCGTCCGCACGAGGGCCCCGCCCGTCCTCGCCGGAGCCGCGCTGCGGCTCGGGGGCGTCGCGCTCCGCCGTCGCGGGGTGGCGCCCCTCCGCCCGCGCGGGCCCGTAGGACGCCGGGCCGGCCCCGATGGCCGGGGTCAGCCCGCTGCACGGGCCGACGGCCCACGAGGTACCGGTCTGTCCATGGCCGGCCGCGGCCACGAGAAGGTCCCACGACATGTCACGGCGCCCGGGAACGGTGCGCCCCTTGGCGCGCCACTCCGCGACCAGCGCCGCGTAGATCGACGGCTGGCCCCGGACGCCGGTGACCGGCACGACGTACGACTTGGGTGCGCCGTCGCCGCCGAGGACGCGCCGCGTCGGATCAGTGCTGTCCATGCCGGAGCAACGCCGAGGCGTACGCCGGTGGTACGCCGGACGCCTCCGCCACCACCCAGTCGAGTGAGGACATGACCCGTATGGAGTCATCCGTGCCCGAAGAGCACCGCCCGCCCTCGAACAGGACAGGAGCCGCCCCCATGGAGCTGGAGGGCAGCGAGGACACCGTCGACTGCCCGTGGTGCGACGCCCTGCTGGAGGCGAGCCTGCCACCCACCGCACCGCCGTCCAAGCCGCCGGTACGCAGACACGACCCGTATGTCTCGGGCACTCAGTACGACGTCGACGACTGGTGAGCGACGGTGCTCAGGTGCCCGGACCGTCGGCGCCCGGGACGCGGTCGTGCAGCTGGGCGGCGAGTACGGCGACGTCGTCCTCGGCGTGCCGGGCGTCGAGCCGGGCGAGCACCGTGTCGATGACGTCCTCGACGCCCGCGGTGGCCGCGAAGGCGACGCCGGCCAGCCGGTCCAGGGAGTCGTCGATGTCCTCTCCCCGGTGCTCGACGAGGCCGTCGGTGAAGAGCACCAGCGTCTGGGTCGGGTCCAGCCGGTAGGTGGCCGGCTCGTAGCCGCCGAGGCCGGTGCCCAGCGGCGGCCCGACCGGCACCGGCAGCAGTGACGTACGGCCCTGCGCGTCGATCACCGCCGGGGGCAGGTGCCCGGCGCTGGCCAGGGTGACCTGGCCCCGGTTGGGGTCGACGCGGGCGATCAGACAGGTGGCCGGCCGGCGGTCGGCCTCGGCGCTGGCGGTGTCGTCGAGCTGGCGCAGCACGCGGTGCGGGGGCAGGTCGGCGGAGGCGATGTAGCGCAGCGAGGAGCGGTAGGCCGTCATGTCCACGGCAGCCTCCAGGCCGTGCCCCATGACGTCGCCGACGACGAGCAGCGTCCGCCCGAAGTGCAGCCGGACGGTCTCGCACCAGTCACCGCCGACCAGGGCGCTCTGCCCGATGGGCAGGTAGCGGGTGGCGACGTCCAGGTTCGGGTGCGGACGGCCGGGCTCGGCGAGCAGGGCGCGCTGGAGGTTGCCGACGACGCCGCTGACCCGCTCGTGCTCGCGGGCGTGCCGGATGTGGGAGGCGGCGCGTTCGGCGAGCAGGCCGAGGAGCTCGGCCTCGGCAGAGGTGAAGGGTGCCCGCTCGCGGGCGCAGACCAGCCCGCCGTAAGGGTGTCCGTCGGTGGCCAGGGGAACGCAGAGCGCGGGTCGGGCCCGGCCGGCGGAGGCGTACGGGACCGCGGACGCGGCCCCCTCCAGGGCGCTCGCCTCCCGCGCCGCGGCCAGGGCCCACGGGACACCGGGCAGCAGCGAAGGGTCGCCTTTGACGGCCTCGTACCGGGCCATGGCCTCGCCGCCGACCCACAGCACGGCAGCCGTGCCGCCGACCTGCCGGACCGCCTCGCGGGTCAGCTCCGCGCAGGTCCTGCCCTCGTCCAGCGTGGTGCCGATCCTGGCCAGGGTGGTGCGCAGCGCGGCGAGCCGGGTGGGCACGGCCAGGTCCCGCTCGGGTACGCCGCCGGACGCGGCGGGCCACAACCTCGGCGGTCTAGGAAACGACTGGAACCAGCGCGCCACACCAAACACCCTAAAACGGTGACAAATATCCACAGGCAACGCACAGACCGCCCGGCCCCCGGCACGTGCCCCGCGGGGTCGCCGCATGGGACGCGAGCACGTACAGCGTACGGGCGGGTGAGCCGGCGGGGGCGGGCGGCGCCGGGCGGTCCCGGCGCGCTCGACCGGCTCCGGCGTACTCCGACGGCATGGGGGCGCACGCCCTGCTACCTGCCTGTTTGGCGCGCGGGCGCTCGCCCCATACGGGGAATTGAGCTCCCGCCGTATGGCCGCGACACCCGCCACCCGGTGCACTAGGGCATCAACCGGGCGTCAGCGCACCACAGGGAGGCTTCTCATGGCACTCACGCAGTGGACGAATTCGATGGAATGGCTGGCCGCGGCGTCGGAGGACCCGGGCGCCTGCAAGCAGGAGTGGCAGAACGGCAGCACCGGGGTCGCGCTGCTGGAGGCCGGACGGTTCTGGGACGTGCTGATCGTGCCGGAGCAGCTGGGGCTGCGGGTCGCCGACCTGCTGGAGGAGCTGCCGCTGCTCGAACCCGGCCCCTGCCTGCTGGACGCCAGGCGCCGCCATGTGGGCTTCCTGCTGCCCCCGGAGCCGCAGACCGTGTGGATCGGCACGGGGGTGCGGCTGCTGGGCGCCGGGACCTGGATCGCCGCTCCCGCCCCGCACTGCCGCTGGGGCGCCCTGCGCTGGCTCGTCCCACCGGACGGCACCGGCACCCTCAACATGCCGGAAGTGCTGGAGGTGGCCCTGCAACGCTGCGCGGGCGAGCTCTCCCGCCTCCAAGGGCGCTGCGCGCCCGCCGCCCATGGCCATACGACTCCGGCCGAGAGGCCGGTCGAGGATACGCAGTTGGTGCGTCAGTGCGCGCCGGGGGAACACGCGCGGCCGTGACGGGTGCCCGGTTCGGCGCCGCGGTCCGGGTGCCTCAAGTGCCGCCGCTCTCCCCTCGCCCGATCAAGGGCGGGCAATGGCCTCGAGTTCCCGATTCAGCCGGGCGATGGCGCTCTCCGGTGTCTCCCGCTGGGCCATGACGTCGTGGACAACGGCCTGAATCACGAGATTCACCTGGTCGTAGCGCGGGGACTTGGGCCGCGGCTTCGCGGCAAGCACGGCCTTGCGCAGGGTGGGCAGATAGGGGTACTGCCGAATGAGCGCCGGGTCACTGTAGAGGTCGGCCCGCACGGGAGGCAGGCCGCCGTCGGCCAGGACCTGCCGTTGGACCCGGTCGCTGGTCAGGTACGCCAGGAGGTCATTCGCCGAGGCACGGTGACGGGAGTTCGCGTTGATCGCGAGATTGGAGCCGCCCAGGATCCCCGCTGCGTGGTCCCGCGTACCGAGCAGTGGCACCACGCCGAACTTGCCGGCGACCTCGGAATCCGCGCCATTGGCCAGTGCGTGTACGTAGGGCCAGTTGCGAAGGAAGAGCAGTCGGCCTTCCTGGAAGGCTTTGCGGGATTCCTCTTCCTTATATGTGAGTGCCTCCTTGGGGATCCAGCCCTCTCGCACTCCGTCGGCAAGGAACTCCAGGGCCCGGCGAGCAGCTGGCGAGTCCACCGTCACCCGCTTTCCTTCGTCGACCAGGATGGAACCGCCTTGGGACTGCACTGCTTCGGCGGCGTTCACGGTCAGGCCTTCGTAGGGCAGGAATTGCCCTGCATATCCGTCCAGCCCGTATTTCGGTGCCAGTGTCTTGGCGAGGCGTTCCAGCTCGGCCCAGGTATGCGGTGGCTTCTCCCCCTCTTTATCCAGGATGTCCTTGCGGTAATAGAACAGACCGGCGTTGGTCACGTACGGCAATGCGTACAGATGCCCGTCGAAGGTCGCGGTGTCCACGACGGGAGGGAGGAAGGTCTTGATGGGGAAGCGGTCGGCATTGAGGGGAGAGATCCAGCCCTCGGCGGCGAATTCCGAGTTCCATGCCACGTCGATGTTGAGGACGTCGTAGCGGTCGCTGCCGGAGCGGAGGCTGGTGGACATCTGCGCCCGGACCTCGTCGGCGGCCTCGGGCAGTTCGACGAGGGTGACTTTCTCCTGGGGGTGGGCCCGGTTCCAACCCTTCAGGACCCCGTCCAGGTATGCGGTCAGGTCCCCGCCGGTGACCAGCGTCATCGGGCCTCTGCCGTCGTTCTGCCGAGATTCCGCCCCGGTGGCCGTGTAGCCGGCGTAACCGGCGCCGATCAGGGCAGCCACCAGTAGCCCCCTGCCCGCGGCACGGGTCCACCGCATGACTCCTCCTGATGCAATGATCAGCAATTGCACCTTACTCGATCTGTCTAACGGTTATGTATTTAGGGGATACTGGACGACGCACAGGAGTACGGAATCATTCAGTGCCCCAGTGGGGCGGGCTGCCCAATAAGACCTTACGTCGGGGAAGGGAGGCGGGCGAGATTGCGTCTGGCTCTGCTGGCCCTCCTGGCCAATGGACCGGCCCACGGCTACCAGCTCAAGCGGGCGCTGGAGGACCTGCTCGGCGCGGCATATCCACAGCCGAATATCGGGCAGATCTATGTGACCTTGGGCAGGCTGGAGAAGTCAGGTCTCATCGAGGGTGAGGACGTCGCTCAGGAGACCCGTCCGAACAAACGGACCTACCAGCTGACTCCGGCAGGGCGTGAGGCGGTGGTCGCGTGGTTCGAGGAGCCCACCGACGAACCCCGGGTGCGGGGTGATTTCTTCATGAAGATTGCCTTGGCCCCGGAATCAGGCGTGGTCGATCAGATCGCGTTGATCAACAAGCAGCGCCGCCACTTCCTGAACGCCATGCGTGATCTGTCGAAGCTGGCTGCGGCCGAGGACCAGGAGAACCGGGTGGCGCAGCTGCTGATCGACGGCGCCGTGCTGCACCTTCAGGCGGACCTCGACTGGTTGGAGCGTTGTCAGGAGGAGCTGGAATGAAGCGCCAGTCGCCTTCCGGGTCCGGCGGGACCGACTCTGCCGCCGACAGGAAGCAAGCCACTGAAACCGAGCCGCTCCTGCGCGCCGAGAACCTGGTCAAGACCCACCAGGGTGTGGGGACCGCCGTCAAGGCCGTGCGCGGAGTGGACCTGAGTGTCGGGCGCGGTGAGTTCGTGGCCATCACCGGCCCTTCCGGTGCCGGTAAATCCACGCTGCTCCATCTCCTCGGCGGTCTCGACCGTCCCGACGAGGGCCGGATCTGGATCGAGGGGCGGCGGACCGACACCTACAGCGAGGCCCGCTGGGCCCTGCTGCGCCGCCGTAGCATCGGGATCGTCTTCCAGTTCTTCAATCTCGTTTCCCAATTGACCGTGGCCGACAACGTCGAGCTGCCGGCGCTGCTGGCCGGGTACAGGCCTTCGCAGGCTCGGAAGGCACGCGCGGAGCTGCTGTCCGACCTCGGCCTCGAAGGCAAGGAGAACAGCACTCCTGGTGAGCTGTCCGGTGGTGAACAACAACGCGTCGCCCTCGCTCGCGCCCTGGTCAACCATCCGGCTCTGCTGCTCGCCGACGAACCGGGCGGCAGCCTCGACAGCAAGGGCACCCGGGAGGTGCTACGGCTCCTCTCCCGCTTCCACGGGCGGGGTCAGACCATCGTGCTCGTCTCCCACGACGCCCGGATGGCGAGCGCCGCCGACCGGGTCATCAGCCTCTTCGACGGCCGGATCACCGACGACGCCACGCTGAGCCGTGAGGGACCGCGGCCCGGTGGAGTCTCCGGCACGCTGGACATCGGGGGCTGATCGATGCGCGCCATGGTGCGCTGGGTACGGGCCGATCTCCGCGGGCACCGCGGAGAGGCCTTCTTCCTGCTGCTGGCGACCGCCGGGATCATCGTCTCCCTGCTGCTCGCCGGGGCCCTTCTCAGTTACGCGGCCAACCCGTGGCAGCGGATCTTCACCCAGTCCTCCGGCGCTCACGTATGGATTCAGACCAAGGCCGGCGCCGACGCCGGGGTCCTCGGCCGGCTCGACGGGGTGCAGGCCGTGTCGGGGCCGTTCCTCACCGCACCCGCGACCGCCGGTGTGGCCGGGAGCACGGCAGCGGTACAGGTGCGAGCCGTCGGCGCCGAGCCACCGGGGGTGGCCCGGCCGCTGGTCACGGCCGGCCACTGGCTGCCTCCCGGCGCTGTGGACGAGGCCGTGCTGGAGAGTTCGTTGGCTCGCACCCTCTGGGTCGAGCCCGGGGACGAGGTGAGCGTGCGCGTCAAGGACGAAGCCGCACACTCACTGCGTATCGCCGGTGTCGCCGACATCGCCGAGCCGCAGTACGAGCCGGGCGAGGTGCCCGGAGTGGTGTGGGTGTCCTCGACCACGTTTCGCCTGATGGCACCGAACGCTCCGCACGAGCAGGTCATCGGGCTACGGCTCACGGATCCCCAGGACACCGACTACGTGATCCAGCGCGCCGTCACGGAGCTCGGCTCCGACCAGATCTCCGGCATCTCCACCTGGCAGGACGCGCGGGCCAAGGCGCAGGGGGGCGACCGGCTCCTCGGACTGCTGCTGGGCGTTTTCGGCGTGGGCGCACTGCTGGCGGCAGCGCTTGCCGGGGCGGGCGCGGTCGGCACCAGAATCCTCAGCTCGCTCCGGGACATCTCCGTGCTGAAGGCGGTCGGTTTCACTCCGGCGCAGGTGATCCGGATGTTTCTGGTCGAGTACCTGGCTCTGGCCGTGCTGGGCATCGTCGCCGGTGCGCTGCTGACCGAATTCCTCGGAGATCGTCTGCCCGGCCGTGCCGGGGAGGCCGTGCAGCTGTGGCAGGCGCTCCCCGGGCATGTCTGGGTGCCCACCGGTGTCGTCGCCGGGGCCATCGTCCTGATCACCGCGACGATCGCGTCGGCGGCCTGGCGGGCGGGCCGCGTACCGCCGGTTCCGGTGGCCCGGGCCGCGGTCCCCTCCAGTCGGCGGATGTCCGGGACCGTACGGCGCGCGCTCGGCCTTCACCTGCCGCCCGCCCTTGTGCTCGGCTGGCGCGGCGCCTTCCAGTTCCCCCTTCGCGCATGTGCGGCGGTGGGGCGTCTGGCCGTCCCCCTCTTGCTCATCACGATCGCGCTCGGCACCTGGACGACGCTCGACCGGTTCGAGAACGACCCCCAGGACGTCGGGATCGTCGCCGCGCTGACGGCCCGCGGCGACGGTATCGACGACACATCGCTACGGCGTCTGCTCACCGCGGATCCTGCGGTGGCAGGCGTCTATCCGGGCGCCGACGTCGCGGCGCTGGTACCGGGGCAGACCGGCACGATCACACTTCGGGGCCTGGGCACCACGGGTGCTCCCTACCCGTTCGCCGTGGCCGAGGGCCGGGCGCCCGACGGCCCGGACGAGGCCATCGCCGGGCAGGGGCTGCTCGACCTCCTCGGTGCGAAGGTCGGGGACTGGGTCCGTATGACTGTCGGGGGCAGCCCTCAGGTCCTGCACATCGTCGGTCGCGGCATCGAGCCCGAGGACAGTGGACGGGTCATCTCCACCTCCCTGAACACGTTGCAGGAAGATGCTCCCGCACTCCGGCCGGACTTCTACGCCCTCGTCCTCGAGCCGGGCGCCGACCCCTCGGCCGTCAGGGACCGGATCGGGGAGGACGCGGGCGGACGGTTGGACATCCGCGAGAGCGCGAACCCGGTCGGCGAGCTCACTTCCGTGCAGCCGGTGATCGCCGGCCTGGTCGCGGTGCTGGCGCTGATCGGCCTCGCGGAGCTGTCGACGACCATCGCCGCCGGGGTGCGGGACCGTCGCCGTGACCTCCTGGCGCTCAAGGCCATCGGGCTGACGCCGCGGCAGATCGTCTCGATCATCGTGGCCGGTACCGGCTTTATCGCCTTGGCTGCCGCGGTGGTCGGCACATGCCTGGGAGTGCTGGCTTCCCAGTGGCTCATCAATCTGCAAGGGGCTTCCAGCGGCATCGGCTCGGGCATCGCTCAGCCACCGCCGGTCATCACGCTGGTGGTCCTGGCAGCGGCCGCGGTGATCGGTGCGGTCGCCGTGTCGGTCCTGCCCGCGGTGCGCGCTGTCCGTCACCGTCTCGCGGACACCCTCAGTGACACAATGTGACCCGTTTCCCAGGTCATATAAGGCCCTCGCGCAGTGCATACGCCACGGCCTGGGAGCGGTTCTTCAGCCGGTAGCGGCTTGTGATGTCGTGCAGCGCGCTCTTGACGGTGCGCTCGGAGTAGCTGAGCCGGCGTGCGATTTCGCGTGTGTCGTAGCCCTCGGAGACCAGTTGCAGGACACGCATCTCCCGTTCCGACAGACCTGTCGGCTGTTCCCGGACCGCCGAAGGGGCCTTTCGTTGCACCCGGCCCGCATGCGCGAGAAGCCGGCCCGGCAGAGCCGCGGGGAGGGAGCCTTGCCCTGCTGTCGCACCGACGATCAGCTGAACCAGCCGGCACGCGGTGGCCTCGGCGCGCGGGAGGACCGCGCACACTCCCATTGCCGCCACCTCCAGCAGCCGTTCCTCGGCCAGTCCGTCGGTGACGAGCACCATACGAGAGCACCCGCGGCTGCTCACCGCCCGCAGAGCACGCACCGTGGCGTCCGAGAAAGCTTCGACCGCGGCCACGGCCACCGTGCATGCGGTGATGTTGTCCTTGCCGACGAGAGTCACCTCCGGCCGGCTTTTGAGTGCCGCTTCCAAACCCGCTGCCGTGAGGGGGTCTTCGGCACGGACGAACACCGGTATCGGCGTGGTCACAGACGCACCTGCTTCTCTTGTTCTTCACCAGAGCTCGGCCACACGCGGGGCAACGACGCCGATGCCGACGAAAACGCCGCACTTCTTGGCGCTACGCAGCCGGAGGGACGCTCTCAGTCGCGGCTGCCCTGCAGACTCGGAGGCCGACCCGGCTTCGCCAGCAGTCCGGCTCGGCACAGATATCCATCCACTCCGACAGATGGTCGACGATGTCGAGTCCGCGGCCTCGCTCTTCGTCAAGGTCGTCGCAGCGAGGGCGGGACACCCGTGCGGCAGGACCGGTGTCGACCACATCGATACACAGCTGCTCGGCCGACAGACTCACATTCACCGTCATCTCGGCGCCGCCGTGCTGAGCCGCGTTACCGGCCAGCTCGCTGACGATCAGGCCTGCGGCATCCCGGTCCTGCTCGACAACTCCCCAGCTGGCCAGGAGGGCGAGGACGAAATGCCGGACGGTGCGGACTCGGCACGCCTCCGCCGGCAGGGCCATCATCGCCCGTCGGCAGGTGTCCGGCTCGTGCACGTCGGCAACCGCAAGGGATGGTGCCGCCGTGCGGCTCGGCAACGGACGGAACCTGCGTGGTGCGGCGACACCGGCTTGTGTGGGATTCATGTCATGCCTCGCTGACCTCTTCAGCCACCGGACGGGTATGCCATGCGCCTGTGACAGCGCGCGCTGCTCGGCGATACCGGGCACAAGTTGCTGGAAGGGCTCCCCTCGCCGGGCCCCGAGGGGCCGGCGGTCTCAGTCTCGTGCGGGAGCTTCATGCATACATGTTATGTATCACGCAGTCGTACGGTCAATGCGTCTGCGCAGTAAAACTCACAGATAACCTGCGTCAATGCACGGAAGGATCATCGCCGGGCGAGGTCAACATGTAGGTAAGGTGCCGCCCGGCCCGGCCGAGGTGGGATGTGCGCCGGCGTTCTGCCTGCCGGCGACACCCGCAGCCACGGCCAGACCGATCACGGAGAAGCCGTACGGGACCGGATTCAGTCCCGGTATGCCTTGGCTGCCGCTTCCTCCAGCTCCGCGGCGGCGCTCTCGGGGTCGGAAGGGTCACGCAGGAAGCTCTGCAGAATCCGCCACTGGCTGGCGCCGTTGGTACCGCCGAAGGATGCCGGGGCCTGGTCGGACATGTCGAAGCGCACCCGGTCCTCAGCGTCGACCAGCGACTCGGCCATGGCGCGAGTGGCGAGGTTGTCATAGGTGTGGATGTCAAGCTGTTTGTTAGGCGAAAGAAAACCACCCAGCTTCGCCCACACAGCGGCCGCCTCCGCGGTGGCAAGATATTCGACCAGCTTCATCCCGGCGGCCGAGTTCTTGCCGCCTTTCAGGACGACCGCGGCGTCACCACCACTGATGACGGGGAAGATTCCGCCCTCTCTGGCCGGGAAGGAGAAGAAGCGGACGTCCTGGCCGATCTCCTTACCGAACCGGTCCTTGGCGATCCCGGCGACGAAATCACCCTCGAAGACCATGCCGGCTTCCGGCTCCGTTCCGAAGACCTTCTCCACCGAGCCGGGAAAGTCGGTGTTGAGGGCACCTTCCCGGCCTCCCGCGATGAGGTGGTCTTCCTTGAAGAGCTTGCCGAGGGAAGTGAGTGCCTCGACGACCGATGCGTCGGTCCATTTCAGCTCGTGGGCTGCCAGGGCGTCGTATTTCTGAGGTCCTGCTTGCGACAGGTAGACGTTTTCGAACCAGTCCGTGAGGGTCCAGCCGTCCCGCCCGGCAATGGCGAACGCGGCGAGTCCCGAGTCGGAGATGGCCTGGCCGGCGGACAGCATTTCTGCAAATGTCGCGGGCC
Source organism: Streptomyces chartreusis (assembly GCF_008704715.1). Classification (NCBI taxonomy): domain Bacteria; kingdom Bacillati; phylum Actinomycetota; class Actinomycetes; order Kitasatosporales; family Streptomycetaceae; genus Streptomyces; species Streptomyces chartreusis. The sequence continues at coordinate 8,546,681 of NZ_CP023689.1, read as the reverse complement.
GCCCGACATTCGCATCGACGAAAACGCGCGGGTTGTACCAGACGGCCGATTTATGGGCCACCTTGTAGTACACGCCGTACAGGGTGCCGTTCACGCTGCCGTACTCTCTCCACACGTCGGCGTAGTTGGCGTCCACCGCCTCCCGCGCCGGGACCGAAAGCGGCTCCAGCCATCCGTTGCGTTCGAACTGCCCGAGCACGCCCAGCTGTGGGAGTAGGGCCACGTCCGGTGCGTCCCCGTCCTCGATCATGCCGCCCACGGCAGTGGACACGTTGTTCCCCGTGGACACGAAGGTCACCTTCGCCCCGGTCTTGTCGCTGAAGGCGTCGAGTACCTTCTGGAAGTTCTTCTGCTCACTTCCGGTCCATGCGCCGGCCACGGTGATACGCGCACCGCTCAGCTCTTTGTTCCCACCGTCTCCCTCGGCGAGTCCGGAGCATGCAACGCCGGAAACCAAAATGAGTGCGATACAGCTCGCGAGCAGGGGGTCTTGTCGACGCATTGTTGTTGATTTCCTTCTCGGGAACGGCGCAGTGGCGCTCTCGCCGGGTGAGGTGGTGCTGCCGAGGCATGCGAAGTCTCGGATATCGGCCAGAGGAATGCACGAATGCTAGGGAGGGCTTCCCAAGGTCTCAACGAGCGCGCGCAAAGCGTGCACCTTCGGGCAGAGGGGCGCCTGCTGCCGGACGGCTGCCACGCGAGCGCCGCATCGCCGGCGTCCTCAGCGGCCGGTCACGGCGCCTGCGGGCGAGCGGGCCAGCGGTTCGGCGCTGGATGGCCCGCAGTACTGATCCGTACCGCGCACGACTTCTCCGTTTCGAACACGCAAGGTACGGAGAATCAGCGGCCACACCCAGGACGTTCTTGCTCAGCCCAGGAAGCTCAGTCGGACCTGGCGGTGGGCGTTGTCCTTGTTGGTGTCCACGAGGCACACCGACTGCCAGGTTCCGAGCTCCAGGCGTCCGTCCACGACAGGCAACGTCGCGTGCGGCGGGACGAGGGCCGGGAGGACGTGGTCGCGGCCGTGGCCGGGGCTGCCGTGGCGGTGCTGCCAGCGGTCGTCGGCGGGCAGGAGGGCGTGCAGGGCGGCCAGGAGGTCGTCGTCGCTGCCCGCGCCCGTCTCGATGATCGCGATACCGGCGGTCGCATGCGGCACAAAGACGTTCAGCAGACCGTCGCGGCCCGCCGCCGCCTCCCGCAGGAAGGCCTCGCAGTCGCGGGTGAGATCCACGACCCGCTCCGAGGAGCCGGAGGCGACGTTCAGAACTCGGGTGGTGAAGGCGTCTGACATGCCCTCCATCCTGGCCCATGCGGCGAACTCCACACGTCAGGAGCGGGGGCGGATGGCGATACGCGAGGTCCACTTCACGAGACACCGTTGACCATGACCACGCCATCTGGCTACTTTCGGCGGCATGTTGCGTTCGGCCCTGCTCACCACGCGCGGTCACATCGACCTGCTGCGGGTGGCCTCCGCCGCGTGTCACCGCGGCTGCTGACGCCCTTCTTCCTCCCCACCTCCTCCGCATCCGCGGCACCGCCCTGCGCTCGCCCCTGACCTCCGGGCGGGACACGGCGGCGCCGGGGCGCCCCTCACCGGTCGCCGACCACCCTGATCGTGACGCCTTCCTCGGCCTGCTCGCCGACTTCATCGTCCGCTCCCTCGAAAGGCTGCTGCAATGGCGACCCACGTTCACCGGCCGGTGGGCCCCGAGGCCACGGAGGCCGGCCGTCCCGTGGCGGTTCCGCAGGCCGTGCACGTGTCGGGTCTGACCCGCTCCTTCGACGGGCGCGCGGTCATCGACCGGCTCCAACTCGACGTCCAGCCGGGCGAGTTCGTTGCCCTGCTCGGCCGCAGTGGCTGCGGCAAGTCCACCCTGCTGCGGATCCTCGCCGGTCTCGACCGTGACATCGAGGGCACCGTACTGGTGCCGCGCCGCAAGGCCGTCGCCTTCCAGGCGCCGCGGCTGACGCCGTGGAAGAAGGTGTGGCGCAACGTGCTGCTCGGACTGCCGGGCAAGCCGGGCCGCGCGGTCGCCGAGCGGGCGCTTCAGGAGGTCGGCCTGGACCACCGTACGGACGCCTGGCCCAAGAGGCTCTCCGGCGGTGAGGCGCAACGGGCTTCGCTGGCACGGGCGTTGGTCCGCGAGCCGGATCTGCTGCTGCTCGACGAGCCGTTCGGCGAGCTCGACGCGCTCACCCGTAGCAAGGCCCAGCGCCTGGTCGGCGAGTTGTGGCAGCGGCGCGGCTGCGCGGTCCTGCTCATCACGCACGACGTCGAGGAGGCCGTGCTGCTCGCCGACCGCGTCCTCGTGATGGACGAAGGGGTGATCGCGCACGAGCAGCACATCGACCTCGCCCGTCCCCGCGACATCGCCGACCCCCGCTTCGCCGAACTGCGCGCCGGGCTCCTCGAACGCCTCGGCGTCGACACCGCCGCCGAAGCCGCCTGATCACCCTTCCCGGAACGGAACCACCATGCGCCGACGCCTCGCCCTCGCCGCGCTCCTCCCCCTCACGCTTCTGCTCACCGCCTGCGGCGGGAAGCACGGCGGTCGCCGCCTTCAAGGGCACGTCCAGGGGCGACGCGATCCTCGTGCCGAACGACTCGAAGCCGACCGGACCGAAGCAGCTCAAGGTCGACGCGTGGGCGGTGTGGGACCCGTACACCTCGCAGGTGCTGCTGTCGAAGCAGGGCCGGGTCCTGACGACCGGTGACGGGATCACCAACGGGCTGACCTTCCAGGTGGAACAAGGTGGAATTCGGCGGCTTCGTGGACCCGCGCCACAACGGCGACCTGCCGCCGTCGACCACGCAGGCCCGCGGGTAGTCCCGGGGGGAAGATCCGCGCCCCCGACGCGGTTGGTAGAAGCGTGAACAACATCGAGGCGGTCGAAACGGTCGGCGTGGTCGTCATAGGCGCTGGTCAGGCGGGTCTGTCCAGCGCCTACCACCTGCGGCGCACCGGTTTCGAGCCGGGCCGTGACTTCGTCGTCCTCGACCACTCCCCCGGTCCGGGCGGCGCCTGGCAGTTCCGGTGGGCGTCCCTGACGTACGGCAAGGTGCACGGGATGCACTCGCTGCCCGGCATGGAACTGACCGACGCCGATCCCGCGCGGCCGTCCTCCGAGGTCATCGCGGAGTACTTCGACGCCTACGAGCGGACCTTCGACCTGCGGGTGCGGCGCCCCGTCGACGTGCGTGCCGTGCGCGAGGGCCCGGACGGGCGGCTGCTCGTCGAGACCTCGGCGGGAACCTGGGCCACGCGGGCCCTGATCAACGCGACCGGCACCTGGGACCGGCCGTTCGTGCCGCGCTACCCCGGCCAGGAGATGTTCCGGGGGCGGCAGCTGCACACCGCGCAGTACCCGGGGCCGCAGGCGTTCGCGGGCCGGCGGGTCGTGGTCGTGGGCGGCGGGGCCTCCGGCACCCAGCATCTGCTGGAGATCGCGCCCCACGCGGCGGCCACGACGTGGGTCACCCGGCGTCCGCCGGTGTTCCGCGAGGGCCCCTTCACCGAGGACATCGGCCGCGCGGCGGTCGCGCTCGTGGAGGAGCGGGTCCGGCAGGGCCTGCCGCCGAAGAGCGTGGTCTCGGTCACGGGGCTGCCGCTGAACGACGCCGTCCGGCAGGGGCTGGCGGACGGGGTCCTGGACCGCCGTCCCATGTTCGAGCGGATCACACCGGACGGGGTGGAGTGGAGCGACGGGCAGCGCGTGGAGGCCGACGTCATCCTGTGGGCGACCGGCTTCCGCGCCGTCATCGACCATCTCGCCCCGCTGCACCTTCGCGAGCCGGGCGGCGGCATCCGGGTGGAGGGGACGCGCGCGGTCGCCGACCCACGTGTCCATCTGGTCGGCTACGGCCCGTCCGCCAGCACGATCGGCGCCAACAGGGCCGGCCGTGCGGCCGTACGGGACATCAGGCGGCTGCTGGCCGAGGAGCCGGTGGCCGCGTGAGGCGCGGGCGCGGGGTCAGGCGGACCGCGGGGCGGTGAGGCGGCCGGGCCGGTGTCCGCGTGATGTCCCGCCGGCTCACCCCGTCGGCTTCGGGCTTGCCTTCTTCTGCCGGGCGTTGAACTCGGCGACGTTGCGCTGGTGTTCCGTGTAGTCGGCCGTGAAGCGGGTGTCGCCCGCCTTGACCGTGACGAAGTACAGCCAGTCGCCGGCTGCCGGACTGATCGCGGCGTGCATCGCCTCGTCGCCCGGGCTGCCGATCGGCGTGGGCGGCAGGCCCATGCGCTGGTACGAGTTGTAGGGGCTCTCGATCCGGGTGTCCGCCTCGGTCGTCCTGAGCGTGGAGCGCTTCAGGGCGTAGTTGACGGTGGAGTCCATCTGGAGCGGCATGCCGCGTTCGAGCCGGTTGAAGATGACCCGGGCCACCTTGGCCATGTCGGCCTTGGTGGCGGCCTCGGCCTGGACGATGCTCGCGATCGTGACCGCCTGATAGACGTTCATGGCGTTGCGCTGCGCGCCGGCGGCGATGGGGGCGCCGCTGAACTTCTGGTTGGCGGTGTCGACCATGGCCGACAGCAGCGAATCCGGCGTCGCCCTCTTCCCGTTCTTCTCCAGCGGGTACGTCGCCGGGAACAGGTAGCCCTCGGGGTTGCCGTCGGCGTCGTTCGGCAGCTTCAGGTCGAGCTTGTCGAGGGACTTCTTCGTGGTGCCGGACGGCAGGGCGAGGGCCTTGTCGACGGCCGTGTAGACCTGGCCGGCGCGCCAGCCCTCCGGGATCACCAGCGAGGTGGGTCGGGCCGCCTCCTCCTCGCCCATGACCAACAGCGGCACCGCCACGGCGGTGCCGGCCACGACGGCGCCGGCGGCGATGAGAGCCATACGTCCCCGGCGCGTCAGTCGAATCGTGCTCCGTGGCGGAGTGTTCAAGTACATGCGGGCACGGTATCCCGCACATGGTCACAAACCCGGCATAACGTCACCCTGTGGGCTCCAGTTGGGCGTCCCGCCTGACCAGCGCCGCATAGCGCCCGTCCCGCTCCAGCAGCTCCTCGTGCGTACCCCGCTCCGCCACCTGCCCCGCGTCGAGGACCACGATCTGGTCGGCGCCCCGGATGGTGGACAGCCGGTGCGCGATGGTGACCGTGGTGCGGTTGGCGGACAGGGCGTCGATGGCGTCCTGGACGGCGTGTTCGGTGCGCGTGTCCAGAGCGCTGGTCGCCTCGTCGAGGATGAGCACCGGCGGGTCGCGCAGGATGGTGCGGGCGATGGCCAGGCGCTGCTTCTCACCGCCGGAGAAGCGGTGGCCGCGCTCGCCGACGACGGTGTCGTAGCCGTCGGGCAGGGACGCGATGTGGTCATGGATCTGGGCCGCCTTCGCCGCCGCGTGCAGCTCCTCGTCGGTGGCGTCGGGCTTGGCGAAGCGCAGGTTGTCGGCGACCGTGGCGTGGAAGAGGTACGTCTCCTGCGAGACGACGCCGACCGCGCGGGCCAGGGTGTCGAAGTCGAGGTCGCGCACGTCCACGCCGTCGAGGGTGACCCGGCCGCCCGTCACGTCGTACAGCCGCGGCACGAGATGGCCGAGGGTCGACTTCCCGGCGCCGGTCGGGCCGACGACCGCGAGGCTGCCGCCCGCCGGGACGGTGACGTCGATGCCGTCGAGGATCGGGCCGCTCTTGCCGTCGTAGCCGAACTCGACGTTCTCGAAGCGGACCTCGCCCTTGACGCGGTCGAGGTGGACGGGCTCCTCGCGCTCGGTGATGTCGATGGGCAGGTCGAGGTACTCGAAGATGCGCTGGAAGAGCGCGAGCGAGGTCTGGATCTGGACGCCGGTGGACAGCAGGCTGACCGCCGGGCGGAACAGGCCCTGCTGGAGCGAGACGAAGGCGACGATCGTGCCGATGGAGACCTGCGGGCCGCCGACCTGGAGGACCACGCCGGCGGTCCAGTAGATGAAGGCGGGCATGGCGGCCATGACCATGGTGATGACGGCCATGCGCCAGCGGCCGGCCATGTTCGACCGCACCTCGAGGTCGACGAGCTGCTCGGACTCGTCGGCGAAGGCCTTGGTCAGCGAGTCGGAGCGGCCCATGGTGCGGCCGAGCAGGATGCCGCTGACGGAGAGCGACTCGGTGACGGTGGCGGCCATCGCGGCCATCTGCTTCTGGCGCTGGGTGGTGATCTTCTTGCGTTCGTTGCCGACGCGACGACTGATCCAGACGAAGACCGGCAGCAGGAGCAGCGAGACGACGGTCAGTCGCCAGTCCAGGGCGATCATCGCGACGATCGTGGCGACCACGCTGGTCACGTTGGAGACCAGGGACGTCGCGGTGGAGGTGACGGTCGCCTGCATGCCGCCGATGTCGTTGGCGATGCGGGACTGGACCTCGCCGGTGCGGGTGCGGGTGAAGAAGGCGAGCGACATGCGCTGGAGGCGGCCGTAGACCGCGGTGCGCAGGTCGTGCATGACGCGCTGGCCGACGGTCGTCGAGATCAGCGTCTGGAGCACACCGAAGACGCTGGTCAGGACGGCGCTCAGGATCATGCCGAGCGCGAGCAGGCTGAGCAGGCCGGTGCGGCCCTCGGGGATGGCGACGTCGAGGATCGCCTTGAGCAGGAACGGCGTGGCGACGCCGACCAGCGACGAGGCGCCGACGAGCAGACCCACGACCGCGAGGCGGCCGCGGTAGGGACGGAAGAGTCTGAGGATGCGACGCACCTGCCGCGGCTGTTCCTGCTGCGCGGCGGATGGCGTCCAGGCGGTTTCGTGGTCGGGATGCATGGGCTCCTACGGAGGTGTGGCGATGCGGACGGACGGCCCCCAGGGCCGCTGACGGAGCTTAGCTCATTGTTACCTATACTCACAATGAACAAGGTCCTGATATTGTTCCCGCATGACCACCCCCGATCCCGACGGCCCGCTCGCCGAGCAGCTGCTGCGCTTCACCCGCCGGGTGCACCGGATCCAGAAAAGGCACCTCCATGATTGCGGCCTGGGTGTCACCCCGGCCCAGTCGCGCCTGCTGCGCACCCTCGCGCACTACGACTCGCCGCCCCGGATGGCCGACCTCGCCGAACGCCTCGAAGTGGTCCCCCGCGCGGTGACGACACTGGTCGACGGCCTGGAGGCGAGCGGAAAGGTCCGCCGCGCGCCGGACCCGACGAACCGCCGGGTGATCCGCATCGAACTCACCGAGGACGGCCGCAAGGCCCTTCGGGAGCTGCACGGCGCACGCCGATCGGCGGCCGAGGAGATCCTGGCGCCGCTAACGGAGGAACAGCGGGCGGTGCTGGGAGAGCTGCTGGACACCTTGATCGACGGGGGTGGGGGGCGGGGGTGCTGAGCGCCGCGTGAGCGGGAAAGGGCCGTGGCCGTCCCTCCCGCAGTACGGGAGGGACGGCCACGGCCCTTCGCGAAACCGCGTCCAGGTGGCGAACCTCAGCCGGTCTCTGCGGCCCTCTCCTTCTTGAGCTCCTGCGGCTGCTCGGTTTGCTCCTCGTCCTCCAGGTCGACCTGGATCTCGCCGTCGAGGACCTTCTTGGCCCGCTCCCGGTCCAGCGCTCCCTCCCAGCGGGCGACCGCGAAGACGGCGACGCAGTTGCCGAGGAGGTTGGTGACGACGCGCATCGAGTCCATGATGCGGTCCACGCCGAGCAGCAGGGCGACGGCGCCGGCCGGGATCGCGCCCGGCGAGGAGGCGGTGGCCGACAGGGCCAGGAAGGCCGAGCCGGGGATGCCCGCCATGCCCTTGCTGGTCAGCATCAGCACCAGGACGACGGTGATCTGCTGACCGAGGCTCAGGTCCACGCCCACGGCCTGGGCGATGAACAGCGTGCCGATGGAGAGGTAGAGCGAGGCGCCGTCGAGGTTGAAGGAGTAGCCCGTCGGCAGCACCAGACCCACGGCGTCGTCGCGGGCGCCGGCCTTGCGCAGCTTCTGCATCACCCGCGGCAGGACCGACTCGGTGGACGCGGTGCCGAGGGCGAGCAGCATCTCCTCACGGATGTAGCGCAGGAACTTCCACAGGCTGAGGCCGGTGACCGCCTTGAGGGCGAGGGCGAGCAGGCCGATGAACAGGGCGGCGGCCAGGTAGCACAGGACGATGAGCTTGCCGTAGGTCTCGATGACGCCCAGTCCGTAGTTGCCGATCAGGACGGCCATCGCGCCGAACACCGCGATCGGGGCCAGCCGCATCACGAAGCCGACGATCGCGAAGATGATCTCCTGGGCCTGTTCGATGGCGGGCAGCACCTGCGGCACCTTGGTGGGCCCGAGATGCAGCAGCGCCGCGCCCACCAGGCAGGCCAGGACGAGGACTTGGAGGAGGGAGTTCTCGGCGAAGGCGCCGATGAAGGAGGTGGGGACGGCCTCCAGCACGAACTCCGTCGTCGACGGCAGATGACCGCCGCCGGTCTTCGCGTCGACCGCCGAGGCGTCCAGCGTGGCGGGGTCGACGTTCATCCCCGACCCCGGTTGGACGACGTTGGCGGCGAGGAGGCCGATGACCAGCGCGAGCGTGCTCGCGACCTCGAACCAGATCAGGGCCTTGAGCCCGATCCGGCCGAACGCCTTCAGGTCACCGGCCTTGGCGATGCCGACGACGACCACACAGAACACCAGCGGCGAGATGATCGTCTTGATGAGCCGGATGAAACCGTCGCCGAACGGCTGGAGATCCGCGCCGAAGCCGGGCCACAGCTTCCCGACGACGATTCCGAGTACGAGCGCGCAGGCGACCTGCGCGAAGAGAGAGGTACGCAGTATGCGTGCGACGCGTCGCGGCAGGGACGGTACGGACGGCGGCACGGGCACTCCTTGGGGACGGCAGCACACAGAAGTCCCCTGGAACGGCCGGGACTTCTGCCATACGGAAAGCGCATTCCGTTCGGATCACTCTGCGGGTGATGTTGGTCCCGCACAAGACCGCCGTGTTGCATCCGCGTAAATCACGCCACGCGTGACGCGTCGCACGCACCCCGCCTCAGCAGCGGATTCGGTCCTCGGTGAGCACCCCCTGAACGCTCGTCAGAGAACGGTCGTGGCAGCCGTCCGAGCCGTATGCCCGATAGCGCTCGCTCGTCGTACCGACCGCGTGCCGTTGGTCGCGCGGCACGTTCAACGTCCAGGCGGCGTCGCCCGCGTAGGTGTCGTCGACCCGCGACCACCGCGTCCGGCGGCCGTCCTGGGTGGTCACGACGGCGGCACGGTCACCGAGGGTCAGCACGGTGCGCAGCCGGTCGTCCGCGCCGATGGCGATCGAGCCGTCCATCGTGTACGTCCGCCGGGTACGGGTCGTCTGGGCCGGCCCGCGTCCGTCGACGGTGACCGACTGCTCGTCCGTCCAGGTGGCGTCGAGGGCGTCCAGGTTCTCGCCGTCGGTCCAGCGGTGCGCGGAGTCGTTGGTGAGCGAGCGGCGCACGGTGGTCGCCACCCGGCCGTGCGAGGTGTCGACGTACCCGGCCACGGTCAGCCGATGACCACCCTTTGTGTCCACCCGGTGTTCCGAACCGGGCGTGTACGCCGAGGAGTTGGCGAGGTCACCGGCCCGGTGCACGGTGAGCCTGCCGGTGACGTGCGCGCGCTCGGCGTCCTGCCAGACGAGGACGTTCACGGGTGCGCTCCAGCCGCTCTGCCCCTCGGGGACGCCGACGACGGAGACCTCGACGCGGTGCGGACGGCCGTCGTTGAGCAGGCCGGCGAAGGGCGTGAGGTCGTACTCGATCGGCTTGACGTCGAAGGCGCGTGGCCCCGGCATGACGTACCAGAGGAAGGGGTTGGACCAGCCGCCGGTCCACACGTGCGGGAACGGCGCGGCGATTCCGGCGAGTTGACCGTCGACCCTGATCTGCACCTCGCGGTACGGTCCGCCGGCCGCCTTGCAGGAGTAGGGCGCCGGGTCGGGAGCCGCCAGGTACCAGAACTCCTCGCAGCCGCCGCCGGAGCCGGTGGCGTACACCTCGGCGACGATGCGTTCGCTGTTGCGCGGGGTGGTCAGCGTGCCGTCCCGGAGGGTGAGGACTCGGTCGGGGTTCGCGGCCGGGCGGCCTGCGTAGAACGTCAGCGTGACCTTGACGTCGATGACACCGGTGTACGTGTCGTCGACGACGTTCCCGATGAGCATCTCGACGTCCCGGTCGCCGCGGAAGGTGTCGCCGTACCGCGTGACGTCCTTCTCCACGGACCATTCGATGCCGTCGGGCGACGGTTCCGGAGTCGACGTACGGAAGATCTCGACCCCACCGACGTGCAGATAGCCGAGTCGGTCGTACTGGCGTCCCTTGACCTTGCCGTCCATCCGCAGCACGACCTTGCTCCAGCGGTCGCCGCAGCCGTCGGGGGGCGAGTAAGTGCCCTTGTACGGGGTGAAGTCGCGGAACTGCGCCTCGGCGACGGTGACTTGGCAGGACTTTCCGGCAGGCCTGGTCACGGGCGGGGCGGCGGTTACGGGGTCGTGCCAGTCGGTGCCGAACTCGGCGGGGACGTGGGCCGGTTGGGCCGTCTCTAGGGCTGCGGGTCCGCCGGATTCGGCCGCCGGGGCCGGGCCCGCTCCGAGGAGGGTGCTCGCCAGGAGGGTTGCCCCCGCGAGCATGGACATGACGATCCGTCTCTTCATGGGCGGTGTTCTACGGGGAGTCGGGCACCCGCCGCAATGACGCCTTCCCCGTCAGCGTGCGGCCTTCAGGTGCGCCCTGTCCCCCATCACCACCACGGGACGCAGGTCCGGATCGAGCGTGCGCAGCAGATACTCCATCCCCGATTCGGACAGACTCACGCAGGCCGACGTGCCACTGCCGTGATCCATGTGCAGCCAGATGCTTCCACCGCGGTCGTCTCCCTCGGGGCGGGTGGGGTCGTTGGGCGGGGTGCCCTTGACGCGGTTGTAGTCGATGGCGATGACGTAGTCGAAGTCGTGCCAGTGCGACTTGGCCCACCAGCGCGGCGCCGCGAAGGCCGCCGACCTGGTGTACGGCAGCCTGGCCCCGGGGTCCTTCAGTACGCCGCCCGCGTCGCTGAGCGTGAACACACCGACGGGGCTGCGCTTGTCGTCCTCGCGGTGGTCGGTGGTCCAGCCCTTCTTGCCGTTGTGCGCGGTCCAGGCGCGGACGCGGTCCCAGTCGGTGCCGTGCTTCGTGTAGAGCACGACGGTGGAGTCCGCGGAGTCCTCGCCGTCGCCGTAGACCGCCACGACCTGGCGGGAGTCGGCGGGGATGCGTCGCTGCCAGTGGTCGCCGACGCCCGGGATGCGCGTCGGATCGGTCGTCTCGGCCGATCGTCTGGGCGCCGAATTGCCGACATCTCTGCCGGCACCGTCACGCGCCCCGTCCCGAGCGCCGCCGCACGCCGTCAGGGTTGCCGCCAGCAGGGTTCCGAGGGCCGCCGTCGCCACCGTCGCGCGCCATGTTCCGCCGTTCCGCATCGGTCCATGGTCGCACCGCGTCCGGCGTGGGGGCCGGAACTGAGCGGCCCGTTGGAAAACCGTTTGCGTCCGGCGACGCCACGACGCGAACCTGTCACGGTTTGCTGCCGCCGTGCGCTGCCCGTTCCGCGCAACGGCCGTCGATCAACCCCATCCCTCCCCCCTCACTGACACGAGCCACTGGGACGTCATGCAGATTCAAGACCTTCCGTACCCCGACCCGGGTGTGCCGGACGCCCGCTCAGGTCCCCGATTCCTGTGGTGGCTCTTCAGGAACCAGCTGGACGGCCAGCTCAAGGCCCTGGCCTGGGGACTGTTGCACTTCCTCTCCGTCTCCGCGCTGCCGTTCTGCGTCGGCGTCGCCGTACAGGCCGTCGTCGACCGTTCGGGCAAACAGCTCGCTCTCGCGGGCGGCCTCCTCGCCCTGTGCTGCGCCGGCAACGCGATCGGCGAGACCTTCCTGCACCGCACCGCCGTCACCAACTGGATCACGGCCGCCGCCCGCGTCCAGCAGGTCCTGGCCCGCAAGACCGCGCAACTGGGCTCGGCCCTGACCCGGCGCGTCGCGGCCGGCGAGGTCGTGGCCGTCTCCACGGGTGACGTCGAGAAGATCGGCTGGTTCGTCGAGGCCTGGTCCCGGTTCACCGCGGCGGCCGTCACCATCGTGGTCGTCTGCGTCGGCCTCGTCGTCTACCAGCCCGAGCTGGGCACGGTCGTCGCAGTGGGCCTGCCGCTACTGGCGATCGCCGTACTGCCCCTGCTGCCGCGTGCCACCCGACGGGCCGACGTCCAGCGCGAGAAGGCGGGCCGCGCCACCGAGCTCGCCTCCGACACCGTCGCCGGCCTGCGCGTCCTGCGCGGCATCGGCGGCGAGGAACTCTTCCTCGACCGCTACCGCGGCGCCTCCCAGGAGGTACGCCACGCAGCCGTGCGCAGCGCCCGCATGTGGTCCCTGATCTCCGCGATCCAGGTGCTGATGCCGGGCCTGCTGCTGATCGCGGTGGTCTGGTACGGCGTCCACCTCGCCCGCCAGGGCAAGGTGAGCATCGGCGAACTGGTCACCGTCTACAGCTCGATCATGATCCTCACCTACCCGCTGCGGCACTTCGAGGAGATCGCCATGGCGTACTCCTTCTCCCGGCCCTCGGCCCGGCGCGCCGCCCGCGTGCTGTCGCTGGAGCGGGCCACCGACACCGGCGGGTCGCGCGACGGGGCGGAGGTGCCGTCCGGCGATCTGTACGACCCGGCCACGGGACTGCTCGCGCCCACGGGACGGCTCACCGCCGTGGTGTGCGGCGACCCCGACGCGGCGGGGCGGCTGGCCGAACGGCTCGGCGGACACCCCTCCGAGGAAAGCACCTCGGTGCTGCTCGGCGGCGTCCCGCTGGACGAGTTGCCGCTCGACAACGCCCGCACGGCCGTCCTCGTGCAGGACAAGGACCCGGTACTGCTCTCCGGCACCTTGCGCGAACTGCTCGACGTGCCCAGGTCCGGCGACGTCCGCCCCGAGGACGCCCTCGCGGCCGCGCAGTGCGAGGACGTCCTGGCCGCACTGGTCCAGGGTTCGCTCGACGCCGAAGACCCGATGGACGCCCGGATCACCGAGCGCGGCCGGTCGCTGTCCGGCGGGCAGCGCCAGCGCCTCGCGCTCGCGCGGTCGCTGATCACGGACCCGGGCGTGCTCGTCCTGGACGAGCCGACCTCGGCCGTCGACTCCCACACGGAGGCCCGCATCGCGCACGGCGTGCGCAAGCTGCGGGCCGGGCGCACGACCGTGGTCTTCACCTCCTCGCCCCTGCTCCTGGACCGCGCGGACCGGGTCGTCCTGATCCACGACGGCGAGGTCGCGGCGGTCGGCCTGCACCGCGAACTGGTGCACGCCGAGCCCCGGTACCGGGCCGTGGTGACCCGGGAGACGGAGGAAGAGGCGGCGGAGACGAAGACCGCTCGCGGCGACGGACCGGCCGGTGACCAACCGGTCAAGGCGTCCTCGCTCGAAGAAGTACTCAAGGAACTGGAAGAGATCGAGGAGTCGGCATGATCGGCGTTGCGCCACCGGAGTTCGACCCGGCGGCCCCGACGACGGCGAACACCCTGCCGGTCGGCGCCCCCACGACCGTACGCGCCTACGTGGTGGAGCTGTTCCAACGGCACCGCCGCGCCTTCCTGCTGCTCGTCACCGTCAACACGGTCGCCGTGCTGGCGTCGATGGCGGGACCCTGGCTGCTCGGCGGCCTGGTCGAGCGGGTCTCGGACGGAGCCCCCGAACGCGAACTCCATCTGGAGCTCACCGTCGGCCTGTTCGTGGCCGCGCTCGTCGTACAGGCCGTGTTCGTACGGCAGGTGCGGCTGCGCGGGGCGATGCTCGGCGAGCGGATGCTGGCCGATCTGCGCGAGGACTTCCTCGTACGGTCGGTCGGACTGCCGCCCGGCGTCCTGGAGCGCGCCGGGACGGGCGACCTGCTGTCCCGGATCACGACGGACATCGACCGGCTGGCCAACGCCATGCGCGAGGCCGTGCCACAGCTCGCGATCGGCGTGGTGTGGGCGGCCCTGCTGCTGGGCGGGCTGATCATCACCGCGCCACCGCTCGCCGCCGCGGTGCTGCTCGCCGTGCCGCTGCTGGTGATCGGCTGCCGCTGGTACTTCAAGCGGGCGCCCGCCGCCTACCGCTCGGAGGCCGCCGGGTACGCCTCGGTGGCCGCCGCTCTCGCCGAGACCGTGGACGCCGGGCACACCGTCGAGGCCCACCGCCTCGGCGCCCGCCGGGTCGAACTGTCGGACCTGCGGGTCCAGCAGTGGACCGCGTGGGAGCGGTACACGCTCTGGCTGCGGTCCGTGCTCTTCCCGATCATCAACGTCACCCATGTGACCGTCCTCGCCTCCGTCCTCATGATCGGCGGTGTCTTCGTCCTCCAGGGCTGGATCGGCGTCGGTCAGCTGACGACCGGCGCGCTGATCGCGCAGATGCTGGTAGACCCGGTGGGCCTGATCCTGCGCTGGTACGACGAGCTCCAGGTGGCCCAGGTGTCGCTGGCCCGGCTGGTCGGGGTCCGGGACATCGAGCCGGACGCCGGGGACACCGAGCTGGCGCCCGCCGGCCGTGACGTGCACGCCGACCGGGTGCACTTCGGCTACCTGGAGGGCGTGGACGTGCTGCGCAAGGTCTCCCTGGAGGTCGCGCCCGGCACCCGGCTGGCCCTGGTCGGCCCGTCCGGCGCCGGCAAGTCCACGCTGGGCAGGCTGCTCGCCGGCATCTACGCGCCCCGCGACGGCCGGATCACCCTCGGCGGGGCCGAACTGTCCCGGATGACCGCCGAGCGCGTCCGCTCCCATGTCGCCCTGGTCAACCAGGAGCACCACGTGTTCGTGGGCTCCCTGCGCGACAACCTGCTCCTGGCCCGCACCGACGCGGCCGACGCCGAGCTGTGGGCGGCACTGGGCGCGGTCGACGCCGACGCGTGGGCGCGTGCGCTCGACGAGGGCCTCGACACCGAGGTCGGCTCGGGCGGCTTCGCGCTCACCCCTGCCCAGGCACAGCAGATCGCCCTGGCCCGCCTGGTGCTGGCCGACCCGCACACGCTGGTCCTGGACGAAGCGACGTCCCTTCTCGACCCACGCGCCGCCCGCCACCTGGAACGCTCCCTCGCCCGCGTCCTCGACGGCCGCACGGTCGTCGCCATCGCCCACCGCCTCCACACCGCCCATGACGCGGACGTCATCGCCGTCGTGGAGAACGGCCGGATCAGCGAGCTGGGCAGCCACGAGGAACTGGTCGCGGCGAACGGTGCGTACGCGGCGCTGTGGCGGTCCTGGCATGGGTGAGTGGGGGTGAGGGCGGGGGTGCCGGGGTCGGCGGGCGTCGGTTGGGGTCTTGGTGAGTGGTGGCGGTAGGGGGTGCTGGTGGGTGATGGCGGCCGGGGTCCTGGTGGGTGGTGGTGGCAGGGGGTCCTGGTGAGTGGTGGCGGGCTGTGGCCGGGGCGGCGTGGAGGCGGCGGGTCCGGCTGCCGGGGCCGGCTGCGGTCGTGGCCAGGCCGGTGTCTGCCACGACCTGAGCCGCGTCGGCCGGCTGAGGCCGTGCCGGGCTGGCGTCCGCCGTGACCCGGGCACTGTCGGGCGGCTGAGGTCGTGGCCAGGCCGACGTCGGTCATGACCAGGGCCATGTCGGCCGACTGCGGCCGTACCAGGCCAGCGTCCGCCCTGACCAGGCAGCATCGGCCGATTGCGGTCGTAGCGAGGCTGGCGTCCCCCGTGACCTGGGCAGCGTCGGCCCTCGCCAGGCCGGGGCATCCGTGTCCGGCGGACCGAACCTCGCCCCGCCGCCTCCGCCCGGCATGACCGCACGGAACGAGCCCGGATGCATCCGGACTGGTCGCCTCTGCCCGTGCCGTTGCGCCGGGGCGAAAAGGGGTGGAAGGCTGGATAGCGGCACCGGTTCGGGGAGCACCCGGGAACCTCTCGGTTCGCGCCGGGTGCGGCCTGTGCCCCGCGCCGCGACGGCCCGTCGCTCGCCGCGGTGGGTTCAGGCCCGTCCGCACCACCTGGAGGTACCCGTGAACAGCGCCGAGGGATGGGGTGACGACGTCTACCAGCCCGACGCTTCCGATCAGCGTGAGGACACGGGGCTGCTGGACGCGGAGGACACCCTGGAGAACGACGGCGTCGACGACCCCCTGGACCGTGGCTGGTCCCCACCGGACCGACCATGGGCCGTGGAGCACTCCGGTGTCACGGCCGCCGAACGCCACGAGGGCGAGACCCTCGACCAACGCCTTGCCGAGGAGATGCCGGACCTTGCCACGCCCGACGGCGACGGCATGGGTGACGCGGAGGGCACCGACGGGGAACTCCTCGACAACGAGGTCGGCGCCCTGCGCTCCGGTCGCCTCGTGGCACCCGACGAGGGCGCCCACGAGGACGACGAGAGCGCGCTCGTCGCGACGGACGTGGGCATCGACGGCGCGGCGGCGTCCGCCGAGGAGGCCGCCATGCACATCGTCGACGAGGACTCCCTGTCCGGCTGACGGAGGCGGTACCCGTGGCACCGGAGCCTGCGACGCCGGCCCGCTCCGTCCCGCGGTCCCCGCGATCGCGGTGGCCGCCCCATCGGCTTCGCCCGCAACCCCACCGGCTTCATCCGTCGCCCCCAGGCCGTCGGCCCCGCCGATCCCGCCACCCGAGGAGCTCGCATGCAGCAGGACAAGCACCCCGACTACCACGCGGTCGTCTTCCGTGACCGCGCCGCAGGCTACGCCTTCCTGACCCGGTCCACCGCGACCAGCGACCAGACCATCGAGTGGGACGACGGCGCGACCTACCCGGTCGTGGACGTCGAGATCTCCTCGGAGAGTCACCCCTTCTACACAGGCAAGGCCAGAACGGTGGACTCCGAGGGCCGAGTCGCCGCCTTCGAGCGGCGCTACGGCGGTGGTACGGGAGAAGCCGGCTGATCCTGCCGGGAGGTGGGTGAGCACGCCGGAAGCCGGGGACGTGCGGCTGTCCGGTTGCGCGGGCGGGTCACCGCGATGGTGCCGCCCACGCCGCCGCCCGCTCAGATCACGTTGAGCGCCGCCGCGCAGCCCACTCCGCCGAGCAGCATGAACACCGGCATCAGCACCTTGAGCTCGACCCAGCTGCCGGCCCGGAACCGCATGACCTTGGGCGGCCCAAGCGGGTACCAGCGCTTGCGGCCCACCGGGATCGGCCACAGGATCGGGCAGCCGGACACCGTCAGCGCGTCCCCGATGTCGTGCACCAGCGCGCCCAGCACGATGGGCAGCCCCAGCCACAGATACTCCTGGCCGGGCGCCGTGAACAGCCAGTCCGAACCGTTGCCCGGCTTGTCCAGCACGCCCGCGAGGATCCACGCGCTGGTCGCCGCCAGCAGCCAGACCAGGACGTCGCTGCTGGAACCCCGGGCCGCCCGCCACAGCAGACCCTCGATCGCCAGCACCATGTGCACGAAGAGGATCGCCAGCACCGCCCAGCGGCCACCGGTGATCGCCAGCGCCGAGGTGCCGCCGCCGATCATGACCGCCCACAGCCAGGTGTGCGTGAGCGTGCGATGCCCACCGGAGCGACGCGGATCGCCCTGCTTCTTCGTCGCCTTGTAGACGGCGTACGACAGCTTGTCGACGATCTCGCACAGCCAGCGCGACACCGGACCGAAGGACCGCGAGATCGTGGCCGCCTTGTGGTCGAGATCCGGGGCGAGTGCGGCTCCGGCGCAGATCAGCGCGCCGGCGAGCAGCACGGGCCAGGGCATTCCGTGCCCGGCCGCGGTGGCGGCCGCTCCGACCCCGAGCCAGGCGGCGGCGCCCGACAGTGAGTGTGCTGGTCCCATCATGGCCGTTGCCCGCCCCATTCCTCGTGTGCCGCTGTCCAGTTGACCGGGATCGCTGACTTGTCGTCGGCGACACAGCGTAGCGTTCGCGATCTTCGACCTCGCAGCCGATTCCCCGATGAGGCAGGAGGGCAGGCAAGATGGGTGGGTGACCCTCATCGATCAGCTGCCGCCGACCGCCGACCCCGACGCCCTCTACGAAGCCTTCGAGTCGTGGGCCGAGGAGCGTGGGCTCACCCTCTATCCCCACCAGGAGGAGGCGCTGATCGAGGTGGTCTCCGGCGCGAACGTGATCGTGTCGACGCCGACCGGCTCCGGCAAGAGCATGATCGCTGCGGGCGCCCACTTTGCCGCGCTGGCCCGGGACGAGGTCACCTTCTACACCGCGCCGATCAAGGCGCTCGTGTCGGAGAAGTTCTTCGAGCTGTGCAAGATCTTCGGCACCGAGAACGTCGGCATGCTCACCGGCGACGCTTCGGTCAACGCCGACGCCCCCGTCATCTGCTGCACCGCCGAGGTGCTCGCGTCGATCGCGCTGCGCGACGGCAAGCAGGCGGACGTCGGCCAGGTCGTCATGGACGAGTTCCACTTCTACGCCGAGGGCGACCGGGGCTGGGCCTGGCAGATCCCGATCCTGGAGCTGCCGCAGGCGCAGTTCATCCTGATGTCGGCCACGCTCGGCGACGTCTCGATGTTCGAGCAGGACCTCACCCGCCGCACCGGCCGCCCGACGTCGGTGGTCCGCTCGGCGACCCGCCCCGTCCCGCTCTCCTACGAGTACCGGTTCACCCCGCTCACCGAGACGCTGACGGAGCTGCTGGACACCAAGCAGGCGCCGGTCTACATCGTGCACTTCACGCAGGCGCAGGCCGTGGAGCGGGCGCAGGCGCTGATGAGCATCAACATGTGCTCGCGCGAGGAGAAGGAGCAAATCGCCGAGCTGATCGGCAACTTCCGCTTCACCACCAAGTTCGGCCGCAACCTGTCCCGTTACGTCCGGCACGGCATCGGTGTCCATCACGCCGGCATGCTGCCGAAGTACCGGCGTCTGGTGGAGAAGCTCGCGCAGGCCGGTCTGCTGAAGGTCATCTGCGGCACGGACACGCTCGGCGTGGGTGTCAACGTCCCCATTCGCACAGTGCTGTTCACGGCCCTGACCAAGTACGACGGCAACCGTGTCCGCACGCTGCGCGCCCGTGAGTTCCACCAGATCGCCGGCCGCGCCGGGCGGGCGGGCTTCGACACGGCGGGCTTCGTCGTGGCGCAGGCGCCCGAGCACGTCATCGAGAACGAGAAGGCGCTCGCCAAGGCCGGCGACGACCCGAAGAAGCGCCGCAAGGTCGTCCGCAAGAAGGCACCAGAGGGCTTCGTCGCCTGGACGGAGAACACCTTCGAGAAGCTCATCGCCTCCGAGCCGGAGCCGCTGACGTCCCGTTTCCGGGTGACGCACACCATGCTGCTGTCGGTCATCGCCCGGCCGGGCAACGCCTTCGAGGCGATGCGGCACCTGCTGGAGGACAACCACGAGCCCCGCAAACAGCAGCTGCGGCACATCCGGCGCGCGATCGCGATCTACCGCTCGCTGCTGGACGGCGGCATCGTGGAGAAGCTCGACGAGCCGGACGCGACCGGACGCATCGCCCGTCTCACCGTCGACCTCCAGCAGGACTTCGCGCTCAACCAGCCGCTGTCCACCTTCGCGTTGGCCGCGTTCGAGCTGCTGGACCCGGAGTCGCCGTCGTACGCCCTCGACATGGTGTCCGTCGTCGAGTCCACGCTGGACGACCCGCGGCAGATCCTGGTCGCCCAGCTGAACAAGGCGAAGGGCGAGGCCGTCGCCGCGATGAAGGCGGACGGCGTCGAGTACGAGGAGCGCATGGAGCGCCTCCAGGACATCAGCTACCCGAAGCCCCTGGAGGAGCTGCTCTTCCACGCGTACAACACGTACCGCAAGAGCCACCCCTGGGTCGGCGACCACCCGCTGTCGCCGAAGTCCGTGATCCGGGACATGTACGAACGGGCGCTGTCCTTCACTGAGTTGGTGTCCGTCTACGAGCTGGCCCGCACCGAGGGCATCGTGTTGCGCTACCTCGCCAGCGCCTACAAGACCCTCGATCACAACATCCCCGACGACCTCAAGTCCGAGGACCTCCAGGACCTGATCGAGTGGCTCGGCGAGATGGTGCGCCAGGTCGACTCCAGCCTGCTGGACGAGTGGGAACAGCTCGCCAACCCGGAGGAGATGACCGCGGAGGAGGCCCAGGAGAAGGCCGACGAGGTCAAGCCGGTCACGACCAACGCGCGCGCCTTCCGCGTCCTCGTCCGCAACGCCTTGTTCCGTCGTGTCGAGCTCGCCGCCCTCGACCAGGTCGAGGAGCTGGGCGAGATGGACGCCGACGCGGGCTGGGACGCCGACGCCTGGGGCGAGGCGATGGACAAGTACTGGGACGAGTACGAGGACCTCGGCACCGGTCCTGACGCCCGCGGTCCGAAGCTCCTGGTGATCGAGGAGGAGCCGGCGAACCGTCTGTGGCGGGTCCGCCAGATCTTCGACGACCCGAACGGCGACCACGACTGGGGCATCAGCGCGGAGATCGACCTCACCGCTTCCGACGGGGAGGGCCGTGCCGTGGTCCGCGTCACCGACGTAGGCCAGCTGTGAGCACAGGAGACTTCCGCGCATGACGACCAACCCGGCCGAGAGGCTCGTCGACCTGCTCGACCTGGAGCAGATCGAGGTCAACATCTTCCGCGGCCGCAGCCCGCACGAGTCCCTGCAAAGGGTCTTCGGCGGCCAGGTGGCCGGCCAGGCGCTGGTCGCCGCTGCCCGCACCACGGAGGGCGACCGGCCCGTGCACTCGCTGCACGCGTACTTCCTGCGGCCTGGGCGGCCTGGCGTGCCGATCGTGTACCAGGTGGAACGGGTGCGGGACGGCAGGTCGTTCACGACCCGCCGGGTCACCGCCGTGCAGCAGGGGCGCACGATCTTCAATCTCACCGCCTCCTTTCACAAGCCTGAACAGGGGAGCTTCGAGCACCAGCTGCCGCCGGCCCGCAAGGTCCCGGACCCGGAGTCGCTGCCGACGGTCAGTGACGAGATCCGGCAGCATCTGGGCACGCTTCCGGAGCAGTTGGAGCGGATGGCCCGGCGGCAGCCCTTCGACATCCGTTATGTCGACCGGCTGCGCTGGACCGCGGAGGAGGTCAAGGACGCCGAGCCGCGCAGTGCGGTGTGGATGCGCGCGGTCGGGCCGCTGGGGGACGACCCCGTAGTGCACACCTGCGCGCTGACCTACGCCAGCGACATGACCCTCCTGGACGCCGTGCGGATCCCCGTCGAACCCCTGTGGGGCCCGCGGAGCTTCGACATCGCGTCGCTGGACCACGCCATGTGGTTCCACCGGCCGTTCCGTGCGGACGAGTGGTTCCTGTACGACCAGGAGTCTCCGATCGCCACCGGCGGACGGGGTCTCGCCCGCGGGCGGATCTACGACCTGGAGGGGCGCCTTCTGGTGTCCGTCGTCCAGGAGGGACTGTTCAGGGCGTTGTAGTCCGAGGAGTTCTGCGCCGGAGCCAGCTCAGCAGGCCGCGGGCCGGTTCCGGCTCCTCGGGTCGGCGCTGCGATCCGATGTGTTCGGGATGCGTCGGCGCGGTGGCCCGCTCGGCACTGGGACGGGGTGCCGGCCGCAGTGCCCGGGCATGCGCCAGAACCTCCGTCAGGTCTGCCCGCAGCAGGCCGATCTCGTCCGGGTCGTCGGCCGTCATGATCCTCTCGGCGATGAGGGAGGACGGCGAACCCGGGGTTCCGGATGCGGGTGGGCCCGGGCGGAAGCGGTTCACATGCGAGCGTTCATAGGGATCGGGGACGATCTCCGCGATCTGGACCGGATCGAGGAAGGCGGCCAGCGCACCGGCGCTCCCCCACGGGTCGTCGGCCTGGCGCAGCAGGAAGCCGCGGTGGCGTCCTCGCCAGTTGCGCGGACGCAGGTCCACACCCGCGTCCAGCATGCCGCGCAGTCCTTCGGGCATCCGGCGGTCGTTCAGCAGCGAGGCGTTCTTCTCGTCTGCGGCGAACCGCTTCAACTCCTCGGCCAGATACAGCCAGACCACGGCCCGATACCGGTTGAGGTAGAACTTCACCGGCACCACCAGGCCCAGGCGGGCGAGGCGCGTGAACCTGCCGGCGGAGACGTCCATGACGTCCGCACCCTCCGTCGTGCCGACGATCTGCACTCGGTCCAGCAGGGAGTCGGGGAAGCCGTCGCCCGAACTCACCCGGTCGATCTCGGACCGTGGGACGCGCCGGCCTCCGCCTCCCTCATCGGGCGCGGTCCGGATGATCCCGAGCTGGACGGCGAGCTCCAGCTCCCCTCGCTTCAGGCCCAGTTCCCTGGCCGCGCGGCTCAGCGTGCAGGCGGCCGAGTTGTGCGGGTGCGTGGCCGTGACAGTGTTGCCCGACATGGTCGATCTCCCCCGTGGAGTCAGTGGCTCACGCTCCGTGCGCTCGCCGTGACAAAACCGTAGCCCGTCCGCCAGATCTCGTGGCGAGCCTGTGGATAACTCCACGGGGGACGACGAATCAGCAGGTCAGAGGTCTTTCAGCGGTGCCCGTTCGGGCTGTCGGGATTCGACGTCCAGGTGCTCGCCGACGCGATTGACGAGCAGGGTCATCTCATAGGCGATCTGGCCGATGTCGGCCTCCGCGCCGCTGAGCACGCACAGACAACTGCCGGTGCCGGCCGCGGTCACGAACAGCACGGCGTCGTCGAACTCGACCATCGTCTGACGGACTCTGCCCGCGCCGAAGTGCCGTCCCGATCCCTTGGCCAGGCTGTGCAGCCCGGACGAGACGGCGGCGAGGTGCTCGGCGTCCTCGCGCCGCAGACCCGTACTCGCACCGGTCACCAGACCGTCGTTCGACAGCACCAGCGCGTGTCGCACATGTTCGACACGTTTCGTCAGATCCTCCAGCAGCCAATCGAGGCCCTGGTTCTGCGCCATGATCCGGTCTCCCCGTGTAGATGTCTCCCCCTGCACCGGAGGATCTCTTTGCCACCCTTCCCGACGATCCGGCCCTCGGGCAAGGAGGATGTGGGCATGGCGAAGAAGATGACCGATGAGGAATGGCGCGCGTTCGTCTCGCACGGCACGCGCACCGCGAAACTGTCGACCGTGCGGGCCGACGGAAGTCCGCATGTGACGCCGATCTGGTTCGTGCTCGACGGCGACGAGCTGGTGTTCAACACCGGCAGCTCGAGCGTGAAGGGCCGCAATCTGGTCCGGGACGGCCGGGTGGCGCTGTGTGTGGACGACGACCGGCCGCCGTACTCCTTCGTGGTGATCCAGGGCCGCGCCCGGGTCTCCGAGGACCTCGACGAGCTGAGGCACTGGGCGAGCCGCATCGGGGCGCGCTACATGGGTGAGGAGCGCGCCGAGGAGTTCGGGAACCGCAACGGCGTGCCGGGGGAACTCCTCGTCCGCGTCACGATCGACAAGGTGCTGGCGGAGCAGGACGTCGCCGACTGACGGCGCGGCGAGGACCGGTCGGGACTCGCCGCAGGCGTGTCGAGGCGGTCAGCTGACGGAGTTGAGCAGCCGGGCGGTGTGCATCCGCCCGGCGTACTCGACGAGTCGGATGAGCACTTCCTTCCCCGAGTCGCGGTCCCGGGCGTCACAGAGCACGACCGGGGTCCCGCGGTCCAGGTCGAGGGCGCGTGAGACGTCGTGGGTGCCGTAGGTCCGGGCGCCCGAGAAGCAGTTGACGGCCACGACGAACGGGATGTGCCGGTGCTCGAAGAAGTCCACGGCGGGGAAGCAGTCCTCCAGGCGCCGGGTGTCGGCAAGGACGACCGCGCCTAGGGCTCCCTGCGCCAGTTCGTCCCACAGGAACCAGAAGCGGTCCTGCCCCGGGGTGCCGAAGAGGTACAGCGACAGACCTGAGCGGATGGTGATGCGCCCGAAGTCCATGGCGACGGTCGTGGTGACCTTCCGGTCCACGCCGCCGGTGTCGTCCACCAGCTGACCGGCCTGGCTGAGCATCTCCTCGGTGCGCAGCGGCCTGATCTCACTGACCGCGCCCACCAGGGTGGTCTTGCCCACGCCGAATCCGCCGGCCACAAGTATCTTGAGCGCAAGGGCGGTCGTGTCGTCGTCGGAGGCGTCGGATTGCACGTAGTCCTCGGAGTGCTCGGAGACCATCGATCACTTCTCTCGGGAGTACCGGCATCGGTCGACGTGGCTGTGCGAAGCCGATCCGTCGCTGTGCGAAGTCAGCATCATGACAACTGAGCCTGCCTCTCGCAGGGTTGGACCGCTTTTTCCCCGATGTGACCGCCTCGTTCCCGTTCGATGCCCGTACGGGTGCACGAGTGGCGTCACACGGGAACGGCTCGTTCCGAAATCTCCGCCGTCGGGCACTGCCATCGCGTCTACAGCGCTCGCAGTCCCTCGATCACCTCGCGCAGGATCCGTTCGTCGGGTAGCTGCGCGGGCGGTACCGGGCGGCTGACGGTGACACGGCCCCGCTCCATGAGGTCACCGAGGAGCACCCTGACGACGCCCACGGGGAGGTCGGCTCCCGCGGCGAGTTCGGCGACCGACTGCGTCTCGGGCCGACACAGTTCGATGAGGGTCCGGTGTTCCGGCCCGAGCATGGCGTCGTCGTCGGTACCGCGCGCGGTGCCGGCCAGCGTGACGAGGGCGATCAGGTCGAAACGCACCCCGGTGGGGCCGGGCCTGGTGCGTCCGCCCGTCATGGCGTACGGGCGGACCAGGGGCCCTGCCTCGCCGTCGTACCACTGGCTGCCCTGCTCGGTCCGGGCGCCTGTCGTGTCGTCGGTCATCTCGCCGGACCGCCCTTCCGGCTCATCGCGCGGCAGGCGGTCGCGCGGCGGCTCGTGGAGGCGTGTAGAGATGCTCGCCGACCCGCTTGACCAGGCGTGCCATCTCGTACGCCACGAGTCCGATGTCGGCGGTCACGGCGCTGAGCACGGCGATGGACGACCCGTCGCCCGCAGCTGCGACGAACAGGAAGGCGTCGTCCATCTCCACCATGGTCTGGCGGACTCCGCCCGCGCCGAAGTGCCGGCCCGCGCCCTTGGCCAGGCTGTGGAAGCCGGAGGCGACCGCGGCGAGATGCTCGGCGTCCTCGCGACGCAGGTCGGTGGACGCGCCGACGGCGAGTCCGTCGTTGGACAGCACCACGGCGTGCCGCACCTCGCTCACGCGTAGCACCAAGTCGTCCAGCAGCCAGTCGAGTTCGCCGGACCGCTGCGCGGCTCTCATGCTCGGATCCTGGATCATGCGGGGTCTCCTTCACTGCTGCTGTCGCCGCGCGGGGCGTTTTCGGGTTCGCCGCCGCGACCGGGCTGTCTGCCACCGCCGCGAGCCCAGCCGTCGCGGTAGGCCACCATGCGGTCCCTGACAAGTTCGGGGGTTCGCCGGTCGTCGTCGAGGACGGTCGCGCCCTGCTGCTCCGCGGAACGTCCCCCGCGCAACTGAGGGGCGAGGTTGGCCTGGCGCACTCGGCGCGGGAGGTTGTCGGAGGCTTCGGAGTCCTGGGGTGGCCGGTGCAGTCTCAAGGTGGTGACTCCGGGGGGTGCGGTGTGGTTCCTGGTCTCCGTCTCAGCCGGCGTGGCCGTCGCAGCGGTGCCGGCCGTCGCGGAAGCCGCCAGCGCCGGCCGGTCGGCGCTGGCGTGGACGGGTTCCTGGTGCCGCTCGGGAGCGGGCACACGCGCGTGCTCGGGTTCCGCCGGCCGCCGGGCGTCCACCGCCGCGTCGGGGGAACGTTCCGCCGGGCCGCTGTGCAGCAGGGCGGTGGGCAGCAGGACGACGGCGGTGGTCCCGCCGTAGGGCGAGGTGCGCAGGTGCACCTTGATGCCGTGCCGGGCTGCGAGCCTGCTGACCACGAAGAGGCCGAGGCGGTCGCTGTCGAACAGGTCGAGCGCCTCGGACTGTTCGATGCGCCGGTTGGCCTCCGCGAGGGTCTCCTTGCCCATGCCGAGCCCGCGGTCCTCGACCTCGACGGCGTATCCATTGCCGACGGGCTCGCCGATGATGCGCACGCGCGTGTGGGGAGGCGAGAACTGGGCGGCGTTCTCGACGAGCTCGGCCAGCAGGTGGGTGACGTCGGCGACGGCCGCGCCGACGACGGCGGTCTCGGGGAGCTGACGTACCTCCACGCGCGCGTAGTCCTCGACTTCGGAGACGGCCGCGCGCACCACGTCGGTCAGGGAGACAGGCGTCCGCCAGGCCCGGCCGGGTGCCGCTCCGGAGAGGATGATCAGGCTCTCGGCGTGCCGTCGCATACGGGTGGTGAGGTGGTCGAGCCGGAACAGGTCGCTGAGTTCGTTCGGGTCGTCGGAGCGGCGTTCCATGCTGTCCAGCAGGCTGAGTTGGCGGTGCACGAGCACCTGGCTGCGGCGGGCGAGGTTGACGAAGACCCCGGAGATGCCGCTGGCGAGCTCGGCGCGCTCCACGGCGGCTCGGAGGGCGGCTCGGTGGACGGTGCCGAGGGCCTCTCCGACCTGCCCGGCCTCGTCCTCGGCGGGCGGTCCGGGCGGTGCCTCGGCGCGGATGTCGATCTCCTCGCCGGCGCGCAGCTTCCGCATGGCCTCGGGGAGTTTGCGCCGGGCGATCTCCAGGGCGCTGTTGCGCAGGCTCACCAGCTCGACGACGAGGCCGCGGCCGATGCGTACGGAGATCACGAGCGAGGCTGCCACGGCGACCAGGCCGAGCAGCACGGCGGCGCCGGCCGGCGTGAGCAGCCCGCGGGCGAACGGGTCGGCGCGCTCGGCGACATCGCGCCCGGCGTCCCGCTCGATCCCCCGCATCGCGCCCTGCACGCGTGCGTGCGCCCTGTTCCAGGCGGCGTCCGTCGCCGCGTCGACCGCCCCCGTCCCGAGGACACCGTCCTCGACGGCCGCCAGGGTCGCGTAGTCGCGGCCTGCGGCGAGGCTCTGCCAGGCCGCGCTCTCCAGGCCGCGCAGGTCCGCGACGGCGGACTCGGTGAGCGTGCGGCGGGTGTCGACGGCTCCGGTGAACAGCCGCAGCCTCTCTCCGTCGAGGCGTCCGGCGAGGTGTGCGCTGTCCAGCAGGACATCCTCCCGGGCCAAGGCCTCACCCGCGCGGGCGAATTCGAGCAGCACGCGCGCGTCCGAGCCGAGTTCGGCGTCCTGGATGCCGGTGAGCGCGCCGTCGACGGCGAACGCGGTGGAGATGGTCGTGGTGTACCGCCCGTAGACCTCTTCCCAGCCCGAGCGGCGGTCGAGCGCGGCCTTCCGTACGGCATTCAGCTGCTCGGCGCCGCTGACGAAGACCTCCAGTCGCCCGGCCACTCCGGCGGGGAACTCTCCGCTGTCGGCGACGGTGTCGCGGTTGCCGAGCCGCAGCCGTGCGACTGCCTCGTCCGTGTCCAGCGCGCGTTTCCTCAGCTCGTCCCGGCGTCCGGTGGACGGGTCGGTCGCGTAGCGCACGGCGGCCGCGCGTTCGGTCTGCAGGGCGGTCACGGCGTCGGCGACGGGGGCCCTGATCTCGGAGTCGACCAGTTGCAACTGGCGCAGCCAGGCGACGTCCTGCGCGGTGGTGACGGTGGCGTAGCCCCACAGGGCCAGCAGCGAGACGACGGGCACCATCAGCAGACAGATGATCTTGGCGCGGACGGTGCGCGGACGTATTCGCCAGCCTTGCGCGTGCGTGGAGGGGGCGGACGGTTCGTCCTGCGGTCCGGCCGGGGCCTGTTCCGGCCTCTCGTCGGCCGGCGGTCCGGCGTGGGCGCGGCGGCCGCGCACCGGCGGTGTGGACGGCGTCTCGGCGCCGGCTGCGGTGGTCCTACGGGGTGTGCGCATGGCCTCCTCGCTCTGAAGTGGTTCGGGGGCGTGCTTCCCGGGCCCTCGCCGGCCCGGATCCGGCTAGCCGGCAGCGCTCTCGGCTGACCGTTGGGCGGAGGCGGACGCCTCGCGCTCCCCGGTCGCGGGTGACAGCGCGACGAAGGCGGACGTCAGGAAGAGGTAGGACCCGAGGCCGACGGCGAGGGGGAAGATGAACTGCATCGCCGTGGCCCCGGGCAGGACCTCGTCGGACGGTGTGACGTCGACGCCGACCGCGAACATGCCGGTGTAGTGCATGCTGCTGACCGCGGCGCCCATGATCAAC
Source organism: Streptomyces chartreusis (assembly GCF_008704715.1). Classification (NCBI taxonomy): domain Bacteria; kingdom Bacillati; phylum Actinomycetota; class Actinomycetes; order Kitasatosporales; family Streptomycetaceae; genus Streptomyces; species Streptomyces chartreusis. The sequence continues at coordinate 8,518,814 of NZ_CP023689.1, read as the reverse complement.
GAGGCGATGGTGACGGCGACGGGCGACTTAATGTTGAGCGCAGCCCATAGAGCCGCTGTCGCCGCGACGACGGCGATCAGTACGGAGAGCCCGACGAGCAGCGGGTCGTAGCTGACGTCGCCGTGGAGTCGTACGGCCGCCATGCCCAGGTAGTGCATGCTCGCGACGCCGAGCCCGGTGGTGAGCCCGCCCAGGAAGAGCGCGCGGGTACGGTCCCGGCTGTAGCCGACGGCGAAGACGCCGGCACAGACGACGAGCATGGCGACGAGCAGGCTCAGGATGGTGAGCGGCACGTCGTAGCGGATGTCGGTGCCGCTGACGCTGAACCCCAGCATGGCCACGAAGTGCATGGTCCAGATGCCGGTGCCGATGGCGGAGGCGGCAGTGACGAGCCAGTTGCGGCGCGAGCGGCCGGTGGCGCCGAGCGCTCGGACGGTGCAGCGCAGGCCGAGCGCGGCGCCGGTGCAGGCCATCGCGTACGACAGCACGGGAGTGAGCCAGCCGAGGGCTGCATGGTCCAGGTGTCCCATGGCCCCGGGACGCTAGACCCAGCAAGGGCGCGCGAAGGGGGCGCATTTCGAAAGCTGTTGGAATATGGCGCGGAGATGCACCGGAACGACCGCGTCACGCTCGAACGTGCGCACAGCGGCGTCATCCGCGCCAGTGAGGGATCATGCGGAGCATGAGCGACGACCACACACATGTGCAGGAGTTCTTCAGCGCCCGCGCCGCCGACTGGGACAGCCGGTTCCCCGACGACGGGCCCGCCTACGCGGCCGCGGTCGCCGAACTCGGGCTGCGCGAGGGCGCTCGCGTGCTCGACGCGGGCTGCGGCACCGGACGCGCCCTGCCACCCTTGCGTGACGCCGTGGGGCCCTCGGGAGTGGTCCTGGGTGCCGATCTGACCCCGGCCATGCTGGAAGCCGCCGCACGGGCAGGACGCGACGCGGACGGACAGTTGCTGCTCGCCGACGTGGCCGCACTGCCGGTGCGGTCGGAGTCCCTCGACGCGGTGTTCGCGGCCGGCCTCATCGCGCATCTGCCCAACCCTGCCGAGAACTTGCGGGAACTGGCCCGCGTGGTGCGCCCCGACGGCACGCTCGCGCTCTTCCACCCGATCGGCAGGGCGGCGCTCGCGGCACGCCAGGGCCGCCAGATCACGCCGGAGGACCTGCGCGCCGAGCCCAACCTCGGCCCGCTGCTGGCCGGTTCGGGGTGGCGCATGACGTCGTACGTCGACGAGGACGACCGGTTTCTGGCACTGGCCGTACGGGGAGCGTGACGGATCGGGCTTGGGCGACGGCCGGGACGGAGGCCGCGCAATGACTCACGCCTGCCCGGCGACGGCCGCCGCGAAGGCGTCGGGGTTGTCGAACATGACGTTGTGACCGGCGCCGGGCACGGTCACCACGCGTACGCCTGCCGCCTCCAAGACTTCCCTGCCCGGGAGTTCGCCGCTGAGCTCGCCCTGTAGGTAGACGCGTTCCACCGACAGCCCTTCGAGGATGTCGCGCATGATCGGCACGGAGCCACGCCTCAGTCCGACGGCGCTGCGGTGCAGGGCGCGCGGGTCGGCGAGCCGCATGGTCGCCGCCCACAGGGGGCCGACCGCTTCCAGCACGCGCGCGTACTCGCCGTCGACGAAGTCGTCCTCACCGTGGGCCGTGATCCAGGCGCTCCCCGCGGCGGGCGGGGGCGAGGCATCGAGATTGGCCTCGGTGAGGACCAGCCGGGAGACGAGGTCGGGCCGGCGACCGGCGAGCACGATGGCCACGGAACCGCCCATGCTGTGCGCGATCAGCTCGGCATCGCTCACCCCTGCCGAGTCCAGGGCCGCCGCCAGAGCAACGGCGTGATCCTCCAGGGTGTAGCCGAAGTCGGCCGGCCGGTCGCTGATGCCGTGCCCGGGCAGGTCGACGAACAGGCTCCGCCGGCCCGCCAGTTCGGGCCTCGTCGCGATGTGGGCGTGGTACACGGAGGAAACCGAGCCCAGTCCGTGCACGTACACGCGCGCAGGTTCCGCTCCCGGCGACTCCGTCCAGCGGATACAGCCGCCCTTGCGGTCGAAGTCGGCCTGCTTCATGGCGCCCCCTTGGTGTCGTGGTCGGCATACGACTATATACATCGGACCCGATGTATAAATGATTCGAGGTATGAAAGCTTCGAGGTACCCGGACTCGGATGTACAGCGGATCCGGGCCACAATGTGGGCATGCTTGAGCTCGCCATCCTCGGCTTCCTCTACGACAACCCGCTCCACGGCTACGAGCTGCGCAAACGCATCGCAGCGCTGACCGGGCACGTGAAGCCGGTCGCCGAGAGCACGCTGTACCCCGCGATCAAGCGGCTGGAGAAGGCGGGCCTGCTCGCCCGGACCATGGAGCCCGGCTCAGTGGCCGCCCCGCGTCATGTACTGACGCTGACCGAGGACGGCCGCCGGGAACTGCGTCGTCGGCTGGCCGAACCCGACCCTCGCGACATCAGCGACGAGAACCGCTGGTTCACGGTGCTCGCGTTCCTGCGCCACCTGGAGGACGCAGGCGCCCAGTCCGCCGTACTACGGCGCAGGCTGGCCTTCCTGGAAGAGCCCGCGAGCTTCTTCTACGACGGCGACCGACCTCTGCGCGCCGAGGAACTGGACGACCCCTTCCGGCGCGGCCTTCTGACCATCGCTCGGGCCACGTCCCGGGCCGAGCTCACCTGGCTGCGCGAAACGATCGCCTCACTCGACGGCTGAGCGTGCGACTGGCAGCAGAGGCACGAGGGAGCGCATGAGCCCGGAGTGACCGCCAGGCGAACGCCCGCGTGCGGCTTTCGAGCCACTGCGAGCCCTTCACGGCGTCGTCCCCCTTATGCCGCCGTGACTCCAACTCTACGTTGAATAACATGAGATGAACGATCTACGTTGGCACCACAATGAGGGGGAAGGTGGTCAATATGTGGGGCAGGGTGCGCAAGTCGTGGGAGGGATTCCTGCATTCCCTTCGCGCGAAACCGGACACGGGCCAGGACAGGCACCCGCACAATCTGTTCGAGGCCGCTGCCGTCTATGTGTCGGCCTGTGCGGAGGACGACCAGGATCAGATCGACGAGGCGGCCGGCTGGGTGTCCCCGGAGGCTCTGTCGTTCGGGGTGAACGAGCTGGCGTGCCGTGCCGTCATCGCGCTCGCCCGGGAGCGCGACGAGTCACCGCAGACCGTGGCCCGGTCCCTCCTCGGGCTCCCGGCAGCCTGACGACGTTGGCAAAATCACGGTCGTTTCGCCCTGTCCGGCCGGAAAACTGCAGCTCCGGGTGTGCATGGGAGTCGTGACAAGCGGCTTCCGGGCGGAATAGGGTGCGCGCCGATGGACGAACCGATGGGGAGGCTGGGATGGCCGGGACGGACGAAGAGGCCGTCGCCGCCGCGGACGATGCGCTGTACGTGCTCACGGCGGTGCTACTGACGCCGGCGAAGTTCCCGAGCGTGCTGGGCGACGACTATCCGGAGGCCTGCGCGGCGCTCGGCATGGCGCCGCTCGCCGACGGCTATGGCCTGGTCCTTGGCCAGGACGGCGACGGCGCCCGATGGACCGTCGTCATCGACGACGTCTCCCTGGTCGCCGTCGCCATCGCATCCTGGGACTGCGGCATGGAGTACGACCTGTCGCCCGACGAACGTACGGTCGTCGCCGCTCTGCCCGGCTGGCCGCTGGCCGTGGCCGTCGCCGCGCCGAACGTGCCTCCGCCGCACGATCCCGAGCCCGAGATCGCGGACGGTCCGGCCCTGACCCCGCCGGACACGAGCGTGTGGGGCCCGGCCCAGCGACGCCTTGGCGCCGACGAGATCGCGCTGCAATGGGCGACCTGGCGGGAGCAGATCGACGACACCGAGTTCGCCACGCCGGGCGGGGCATCGGCTGGCGCGTCGGGGGCGGGCGAATCGTCGGAGCCCGACGATTCGTCGGTGCCGGCGGAGGGTGCGTCGACAGCGGACGCCGGTGAGGCCGGGGACGAGGGCTCGGATACGAACGTGGCGTCGGACTCGAGTGCAAGCGCGGGTGCCGACCAGCCCACGAACGCCGAGCAGGGCGAGCCCAGCGAGAGCGGGCAGGGCGGCCACAGCGGCATCCTGCGAGTCCTCGCGGAGGCACGCGCCTACGTCGAGTCCCCGCCGCCCCTCGGCCGCGTCCGGTCGTCCTTCGCACCGGGCGACGCACGGACCCTGCGCGCGGACGGCCCCGGCTGGTCGCTCGTCGCCAGGACGGACGACATCGCGTTCGTGCTCCTGGACGACGAACCTGGCGAGGTCCTGCCCGTGGGCCGTGGACCGGAGCTGCCCGGGCTCCTGGAAGCGCTCGACAAGATGGCCGTACGCCCGCTCTGAGTCCATGCGCGGGGCGACGCACCGGCGTGCTCGCCCCGCCAACACCGTCGCCCCCCTCCAGCACCCCTGTCCCGAGACCCCACCTGACAGCCGCGTTCCATGTGGGCCCAACCCATGGCTGGCGCGGAGCCGGACACGCACGATGAGGCAGCTTTTGCGGTTCCGCTGTTTCCGATGCCCCGTCTCCCCTCTGCCAGGAGGCCCTCATGCGCCTGTCCCGGGCTGTTCCGTTCGTCGCCGCCACGCTGCTGGCCGCTGCCGTGAGCGGGCCGACTCCCGCTACGGCCACGACAGTTGGCGAGCGGCACTGCGCCGATCAGGACCGGGTGCGGGTGCCGGGCGCGGCCCTCCAGCAAAGCGCCTGCCTCCCGGATCTGACGACGGCCGCACTGGCCGGCACCCCCTACACCGACATGGCCGACCAGGCCGCACTGACGGCACGCGGCACCCGGAACCCGACGGGCGTTGCCGGAATCCAGATCGACGGATACTTCCCGGACTCCTCTCGGTTCAACGCCACACACGGCTGGCAGCACGACGCGCAGTTCGTGATCCGGCTGCCGGACCGCTGGAACGGCGGACTCGTCGTCACCGGCGCCCCGGGCACCCGCAAGCAGTACGCCACTGACACGGCGATCTCCGACCAGGTGCTCGCCCTGGGCTACGCCTACGCCGCCACCGACAAGGGCAACAGCGGCGCCGATTTCTACCGGGACGGCAAGCGGCCCGGTGACGCGGTCGCCGAGTGGAACGCGAGAACCACCCAGCTCACCCGGGCCGCCCGCAAGGCGGTGGCCCAGCGCTACGGGCACGCCCCGCGTCGCACCTACATGACCGGTATCTCCAACGGCGGCTACCTGACGCGCTGGCAGCTGGAGAACCATCCCGAGCTCTACGACGGCGGGGTGGACTGGGAGGGCGCCCTGTGGACCGCGGACGGCCCCAACCTGCTCGCCTCCCTGCCCACGGCGGTGGCTCGGATGCTCGGCTCCGCCCGGGACGAGGATCTGTACAGGGCCGGCTTCGCCCGCGGCTCGGAGTTCCTGTGGCCGTACCACGAGCAGGCCTACTGGGGGGTCACCCAGAAGATCTACCGCGCGGAGTTCGACCCGGCCTACGACGCCGGCTGCCCCGGCCCGACCGCCGGAACCACCCCGGCGCAGATCTTGTCCCCGTGCGCGTCCGACGCCACGTACGACTACGCGTCGCGCCCGGCGTCCGTCCACCGTGCCGTGGCCCGAGTCGCTCTGACCGGGCGTGTCGGCCGACCGTTGATCACGCTGCACGGCGATCTGGACGCGCTGCTGCCGAAGGCCGCCGACTCGGACGTGTACGCGCGCATGATCGACGCGAAGGGGCGCGGCCCGCTGCACCGGTACTACACAATCGCGGGTGGCACGCATGTCGACGGGCTGTACGACACCTACCCGGACCGGCTCCGGCCGATCCTGCCCTGCTACCGGTCGGCGTTCGACGCGCTGGCCTCATGGGTGGAGCGAGGCACGCGCCCGCCCGCGGACCACACCGTGGGCAGGCCCGCGAGCGGGGATGTCGTCAACTCATGCACACTGTCCACCCCTGTCGCGCAGGCGGCCAGGTGATCGTCATCTTCAGCGACCGAGCTCCTTGCGCGAGACACGGCGCAGCCTGCGCCGCTGTGACGGGTCGAGCGTGAGGTAGGCGGCGGCCGGGACTCCCAGGACTATCAGGAGCGCGGCCCACCAGGGCAGCCAGATCAGCAGGATGAGACCGGCCGCCACACCCCCCGCGGCGATCTTCGCGTTCTTCGACATGTGCGTCGCCTCCTTCGCGGCCACTGCCGCTCTCTGTCCTGAAAACGGGTCCGCGCTCCCGGCAGTTCCGAGTCGCGACCCTGAGACGACCCTGAGGTGCGGCCCTTACTGGTCGCGGGGTCCGGGGACGGCCGGGACGCGGTCGACGGCCCGTTCTCCGGACGGCCGACGTCCAAGACCGCGCTCGGTAGGCACTCCGGACTCCGCACAGGGGGAATACCCACCCGGAACAAGCATGACCCAGGTCACATGGTCACGGCGCCGGGTGGGCCGCCGAGTGATGTACCCTCGACCACTCCAATCCGAGTAGTCAAATTTGAGGAGTGCAGCAGAGCTGTGCCCAGGCTTCCCGAGGCGACATCGTCCGAGCTCTCCGAACTGGCCTGTTGCAGTGCAGTTTTCGTACCCGGCGATCCGGCGCGCACCGGCCGGGTCGCCTTCTGGCGGGCAGACGGCGGCGCCGTTCCGCTCGTCGCGTCCGGATCCGTCGAGGAACTGGACGTCGTCCTGCCCCGTGAGGACGGCGAGGACGGTGTCGAGCTGGTGAGCGTGCCGGCCGTTCTGCTTCCGGTGCGTGCCGCCCTGCCCGTCCTCGCGCGTGCGCGTACCTCTGCGCAGGCGCCCCGAGCGGGCGTCTTCTGGGGCTCCGCCACCGCGCTGGCCCTGCAATTCGTGGCGCGTGGACTGATGTTGCCGGGCCTCTCGCCGGACGACCACGACGCATGGCGCGTTGGTCCCCTCCGCCCTGAGGACGTGGAACGCGTCCGCGCTCTCGCCGCCGCCATGCCGCCCGAAGCGCACGCGGTGCCGCTGGAGGGCGCGGAGCCGCTCAGGCTGCCGGATCCGGAGCGGCTGCTCCGGGCCTTCCTTGACGCGGTCGCCGACGCGCTCCCCCGCTCCCCCGCGGCCGAGCTGGTCACCGGTGGGCCCGCCTACGCGGCACGGGAGCCGCAGCACGCGCCCGCGCTGCGCGCGTGGGCCGCCGACGTCGCGGCCGGCCACGACGCGGGAGTACGGCTCTCCCTGCGTCTCGAGGTCCCCGGTCTCGCCGAGGCGACGCTGGAGGACGCCGCACTGTCGTTCCGGGCGGTGCTCCAGGTGCACAGCGTGAGTGACCCGACGCTGGTCGCGGACGCCGCCGATGTGTGGGCGGGGTCCGGCGCCTTCGGCCCCCGCGCGCGGATGGACGCCCTGCTGGCACTGCGCCGCGCGGCCCGCGCCTGGGCTTCGCTGACGCCGCTGCTGTCAGCGGCCGTACCGGACGCCGTGGAACTCGCCGACGAAGACGTGACCGACCTACTGGGGGAAGGCGCGCGGGCCCTCGCCGGAGCGGGCGTCGACGTGCACTGGCCCAAGCAGCTGGCACGCGAACTGACCGCCCGCGCGGTGATCGGTCCGCCGGACGAAGAGTCGACGCCGGGCAGGCTCGCCTCGGACACGCCGTCCTTCCTGTCCGCCGACGCACTGCTCACCTTCAACTGGTGGTTCGCACTGGGCGACCAGCGGCTCACGCGGGAGGAGCTGGACCGGCTGGCGGAGGCCAACCGTCCAGTGGTGCGGCTGCGCGATCAGTGGGTCCTGGTCGACCCGCAGGAGGTGCGCCGCGCACGCGCGCAGCAGGATCACAAGGTGACGCCCATCGACGCGCTCGGCGCCGCGCTGACGGGCTCCACCGAGGTGGACGGCCGCCAGGTCGAGGTACGGCCCACGGGCTGGCTGGCGGCGCTGCGCGAACGCCTCGCGGAACCCGAGGGGCAGGAGCCGGTGGGCCAGCCCGCCGCACTCGCCGCCACGCTGCGCGACTATCAGCGGCGCGGCCTGAGCTGGCTGGCCCGGATGACGTCCCTGGGCCTGGGCTGCTGTCTCGCCGACGACATGGGCCTCGGCAAGACGATCACGCTGATCGCGCTGCACCTGCACCGGCAGTCCGACGACTCGTCCGCCGGCCCGACGCTGGTGGTCTGCCCGACGTCCCTGATGGGGAACTGGCAGCGCGAGATCGAGAAGTTCGCACCCGGCACGCGCGTGCGCCGCTTCCACGGGTCTCGGCGCGACCTGGACTCGGTGGCGGACGGGGAGTTCGTGCTCACGACGTACGGCACGATGCGCCTGGACGCGCGCCGGCTGGCGGAGGTGCCGTGGGGCATGGTCGTGGCGGACGAGGCCCAGCATGTGAAGAACCCCTACTCCTCGACCGCGCGGGAGCTGCGTTCGATCGGCGCGCGCGCACGCGTGGCGCTCACCGGCACCCCGGTGGAGAACAACCTGTCCGAGCTGTGGGCGATCCTCGACTGGACGACCCCGGGTCTGCTGGGCCGTCTCGGCACCTTCCGCGCGCGCTACGCCCATGCAGTCGAGAGCGGGCAGGACCCGGCCGCCGCGGAACGGCTCGCGCGGCTCGTACGCCCCTTCCTGCTGCGACGGCGCAAGTCGGACCCGGGCATCGCGCCGGAGTTGCCGCCGAAGACGGAGACCGACCGCGCCGTGTCCCTCACCGCGGAACAGGCAGGCCTGTACGAGGCGGTGGTCCGCGAGACGCTCGCCGAGATCTCCGCAGCGGACAGCATGGCCCGGCGCGGCCTGATCGTGAAGCTCCTGACGGGCCTGAAGCAGATCTGCAACCACCCCGCGCAGTACCTCAAGGAGGAGCGGCCGAGAATCGCCGACCGTTCGGGGAAGCTGGAACTGCTGGACGAGCTGCTCGACACCATCCTCGCCGAGGAGGCGAGCGTGTTGATCTTCACGCAGTACGTGCAGATGGGCCGCCTCATCGAACGGCACCTGGCAGCTCGCGGCATTAACTCGCAGTTCCTGCACGGCGGCACGCCCGTGACCGAACGCGAGAACCTGGTGCGGCGCTTCCAGGACGGCGAAGTGCCCGTCTTCCTGCTGTCGTTGAAGGCGGCGGGCACCGGCCTGAACCTCACCCGCGCGGAACACGTCGTGCACTACGACCGCTGGTGGAACCCCGCCGTCGAGGCACAGGCCACCGACCGCGCGTACCGCATCGGCCAGACCCGGCCCGTGCAGGTGCACCGGCTGATCGCCGAGGGAACGATCGAGGACCGCATCGCCGACATGCTGAGCCGCAAGCGGGAGCTCGCCGACGCGGTGCTCGGGGCAGGCGAGTCGGCGCTCACAGAGCTGACGGACGCGGAGCTGGCCGATCTGGTGGAACTGCGAGGGGGTACGCGATGACTCGGTACGACGGTGACTCGGAGCGGACGTTCGCCGCGCTGCCTCCCGCGCACGGGAAGGGATTCGCGCTGACGTGGTGGGGCCAGGCCTGGCTCAAGGCGCTGGAGGAGACGGCGCTGGACCTGGGCCAGCTCAAGGCGGGCCGCAGGCTCGCGCGCGCCGGAGCGGTCGGTGCCGTGTCCGTACGCCCGGGACGCATCACGGCCCTGGTGCGGGGGCGTGACCGTACGGCGCACCGCGCCGACGTGCTGCTGGAAGAGCTGACCAGCGACCAGTGGGACCGCTTCCTTGACATGGCCGTGGAGCGCGCAGGGCACGTCGCGGCGCTGCTGGACCGCGAGATGCCGCCGCACCTGGTGGAGGACGCGGCCGCCACCGGCATCGAACTGCTGCCCGGCATGGGCGATCTGGAGCCCCAGTGCGGGTGCGAGGCCTGGGACCACTGCGCGCACACGGCAGCGCTCTGCTACCAGGTGGCGCGACTGCTGGACCAGGACCCCTTCGTGCTGCTGCTGATGCGCGGGCGGGGCGAGCGCGACCTCTTGAACGACCTCCAGGCACGCAGCGCCGTGACCGCCACGAGCCGACCCGAACTGTCCGATGCGTCCGCGCGATCCGAGCCGGAGGGCGTGGATGCCGCGGAGGCCTATGCCACGGGCGACATCCTGCCGCCGTTGCCCGCGCTCCCCGAGCTACCCGCCGAACCGGGGACGCCGCCCTCCCTGGACACCGAGACACCCGCCGGACCCGGTGTCGACCCGGGTGCCCTGGAGTTCCTGGCTGCCTGCACGGCCGTAGAAGCACACCGTCTGCTTGCGGAGGCACTGCGGACCGATCCGGAACAGCACCTCACCGGAACTGAGTTGAGGCTCGACCAGGACGTGGTCCGCCTCGCTGCCGGATCTCCCGTCGCGGGCATGGCCGAGCGGCTGGTGGACGGTTCGGGGCGCAGCCGGGAGGGGCTGGCGACGGCCGTCCGGGCCTGGCGGATCGGCGGTGTCGCCGCACTGGCAGTGCTCGACGAGGAGTGGACCGTGGAAGGCGAAACGCTCGCACGCGCGCGTGCCGCGCTGGAGTCGGCCTGGGACGAGGACGACCGGCCGGCCCTGCGGGCGAAGGGCAACCGGTGGACGGTCGTAGGTGCACCCGGGCAGCTGCGTCTCGGCCGCGACGGGCGCTGGTGGCCGTACCGCAAGGAACGGGGCCGCTGGGCGCCCGCGGGCGGTCCGACGCAGGATCCGGGCACGGCGCTGGCCGCGGTGCGTCTCGCGGGCGAGGAGCAGGCGTAGGGGCTGCCTGTGGCGGTGAGGGGCAGCCGTGTCCATCGGCTGCCCCCTGCCGGCCTGCCCGTGCGAACGGGGCTGCCTGTGCGGCCAGTTCGACTCCCGGACAGCGACATCGGCTCGACGAGTGTCCGTCGTTCCGCGTTCACCTGTCGGTCGTACCGCGTTCCGCGCGGGCTCCAAATCTGGCCGCTGTCAGTGAACTTGGTCCTCAGGAGGCCCGAATGTCCCCGCACGCCACAGACCGGCGCCGCGTCCACCGTTTCGTCGCCGGAGGCGTCCCCCTCGCCGTGATCGCGGCGCTCGTGGCCGCCGGGCCCGCCGCCGGCGCCGGGGACAGGCACGGCGACGCGCACGTCGTGGGTACGGCAACGCTCGGCGACATCCCGCTCGGCACGTTCAGCAATGGCCTGCTTCCCGGCAGCGTGGACAACGACCGGGGCGTGGACCTGGGCGGCATAGGCAGCGACATCTACCCCGCAAGCCGCAAGGGCGAGTTCTGGACGGTCACCGACCGCGGCCCGAACGGCCAGATCAAGGTGGACGGCACGAAGCGCCGTACCTTCCCCGTGCCCGGCTTCGACCCGGCGATCGTGAAGATCCGGGTGACCGGCGACACCGTGAAGGTGCTCGACGCGATCCCGATCACGACCGCTTCCGGGAAGCCCGTCACCGGGCTTTCGAACCAGGAAGGGCGCGACGAGGCGCCGTACAGCTATGACGCACGGACGCCTCTGAAGTACAACCCGAACGGCCTGGACACCGAGGGCATCGTGCGGGCCGCCGACGGGACCTTCTGGCTCGTCGACGAGTACGGGCCCTCCCTCGTGCACGTGTCCGCGCGCGGGAAGGTCCTCACGCGCTACGTGCCCAAGGGGCTGGGCCTGACCGGCGCGGGCTACCGGGTGGTGGAGGCGCTGCCCTCCGTCCTGCTGCACCGCAAGATCAACCGCGGCTTCGAGGGCCTCGCCCAACTGCCGGGCGGTGACCTGGTGATGGCCGTGCAGAGCCCGCTCTCGCTGCCGGACACGGATGCCGGTGAGGCGTCTCTCACCACGCGGCTGCTGCGTTTCTCGCCGAAGAAGCAGGCGGTCACCGCCGAGTACGCGTACCGCTTCGACCCGGTGAACGTGGTGGACCCGAGCGAGGACGACACCTCCGAGCTGAAGATCTCGTCGGTCGTGGCCGTGGGCGGGAACCGGTTGCTGGTCGAGGAGCGCACCGACAAGGCCGCGCGGCTCCACCTGGTGCGTCTGGACCGCAAGGCGGACATCCTCGGCAGCGACTGGGACGACGACACGACGTCCCCGTCCCTCGAGCAGCTCGACGACCCGGCGGCCTCGGGCGTGCCGGTGCTGTCCAAGCGGCTGGTCGTCGACCTGGGCGAGGTCGCCGGGGTGCCCGGGAAGATCGAGGGCGTGGCGCGCGTGGACCACGACACGCTGGCCCTGATCAACGACAACGACTTCGGGATGACGGACGGCACAGGCGCGTTCGACGCCCAGGGCCGGCTGGTCGACAGCGGCATCGAGACGTCCGTGGTCTACGTGCGGCTGCCGCACGGCATCTGACCGGCCGGCGCTTGGGGGCCGCCGTCCGACGGCCGGCTCAGGCTCCCCTGGTTCGCAGCGGCACGCGTGCGTGGCCGTCGGGGAGCGGCACACGCGTGTGCCGCTCCCCGTTTCATGCCCTGAGACAGGTCGCCCGCCGGCCTTCATGCTCTACGGCAGGTCGTCCGCCGGCCTTCACGCCCTACGGCAGGCCGCCCGCCGTTTTCGTGCCCTACGGCAGGTCGTCCGCCAGTGACGGGAGCAGCGACTCCAGTCCGCTGGGCAGGTCGCTCGGGAAACCGCTCGGGAGGTCGGTGGGGAAGCCCGACGGCAGTGACGTCGGCAGTTCGCTCGGCAGCTTGCTGGGCAGCTCGGTCGGGATGCTGAAGGACGGCTTGGGCGAGCCGCTCGTGCTGCTCCCCGCAGGTGGTTTGTCGTCCGGCGAGTCGTCGCTGTTCGAGACCACCAGGACGACGACCACGAGGGCTCCGATGGCCACGATCACGGCGAGCAGGATGACGAGCGGATTACGCCGGGGGCCTGGTCCGCCACCCCCGTCCGGCTGTTGGGGAGGCGGCCAATCGCCGTAGGACGGCGGGCCGCCGCCTCCCGGAGGGGGGCCGTAGCCGCCGGGAGGTGGTGGTCCGAAGCCGCCGCCATAAGGCGGCGTGTCACCCGGCGGTCCTGGCGGCTGAGGGGGTACGGGCGGCATGGCCATACCGACCAGCGTCCCGTCGCACGGGTCAGGACGCGACCCCCACGCGAGAGTTAATACCGGTCCTTGCCCCGGACCGCATGATTCCGAAGCATCCGCGCCGGAACTGATCATCGAGCCGCACCGTGTATGACCGGGTCTGTCGACCTGCGGTCACACACGGTCGGGCACGCATCTCGTCCCAGCCGCGGACGGCCACGTGTGCGTGGGCTCAGCCTCGGGCGCCCAGCAGGTGGTCCATCGCCAGCTGGTCGAGGCGCTCGAAGGCCATCCCGCGCGCGGCGGCGGCCTCGACGTCGAACTCCTCGAAGGCGGTGCGGTCGTCGAGGAGCGCCTTGAGGCCGTCGGCCGCCGTCGGCTCCACCAGCTCGTTCAGCCGCGAGGCGGTCAGTGCCTCCTGGACCTCCGGGTCCGCGCGGAAGGCGGCAGCACGCTCCTTCAGGATGAGGTAGTTGCGCATGCAGCCCGCGGCCGAGGCCCACACGCCGTCGAGGTCCTCGGTGCGCGGCGGCTTGAAGTCGAAGTGGCGCGGGCCTTCGTAGCCGGCGCTCTCCAGGAGGTCGACCAGCCAGAAGGCGGCACGCAGGTCGCCGGCGCCGAAGCGCAGGTCCTGGTCGTACTTGATGCCGGACTGGCCGTTGAGGTCGATGTGGAAGAGCTTGTCCGCCCACAGCGCCTGCGCGATGCCGTGCGGGAAGTTGAGCCCGGCCATCTGCTCGTGGCCGACCTCGGGGTTGACGCCGTACAGCTCGGGGCGCTCCAAGCGCTCGATGAACGCCAGCGCGTGGCCGACCGTGGGCAGCAGGATGTCGCCGCGCGGCTCGTTCGGCTTGGGCTCGATGGCGAAGCGCAGGTCGTAGCCCTGGGAGGTGACGTACTCGCCGAGGAGGTCGAAGGCCTCCTTCATGCGGTCGAGAGCCGCGCGCACGTCCTTGGCGCCGCCGGACTCCGCGCCCTCGCGGCCGCCCCAGGCGACGTACGTCTTGGCGCCCAGCTCGGCCGCGAGGTCGATGTTGCGGATGGTCTTGCGCAGGGCGTAGCGGCGGACGTCGCGGTCGTTGGCGGTGAAGCCGCCGTCCTTGAAGACGGGGTGCGTGAAGAGGTTGGTGGTGGCCATCGGCACGGTCATGCCGGTCGCGTCGAGCGCCTCACGGAAGCGCTTGATGTGCGCCTCGCGCTCGGTGTCGGAGGACCCGAAGGGGATCAGGTCGTCGTCGTGGAACGTGACGCCGTGGGCGCCGAGCTCCGCCAGGCGCTGGACCGTCTCGACCGGGTCGAGGGCGCGGCGGGTGGCGTCACCGAAGGGATCCCGTCCCTGCCAGCCGACGGTCCACAGGCCGAAGGTGAACCTGTCCTCGGGGGTGGGCTGGTAGTTCATGCCGCGGCTCCTTGCTGCATACGACTATTTCGTCATGGCCGTTTACAAATTAGTATGCGGTCGCATCTCTGGGAAGAGACAAGATGTCTTTGTCACTCGATGTCTTCGTCACCACGCCCTGTCGCCCGATCGCTACGTCCCGCAGAGCCGCGGAAAAGGGAGAGCACGATGTCAGCAGCCGAGGGTCCGCTCGTCGTCGGCGTGGACACGTCCACCCAGTCCACCAAGGCGCTGGTCGTCGACGCCTCGACCGGGCAGGTCGTCGCGAGCGGCCAGGCAGCGCACACCGTGTCCTCCGGGGCCGGCCGGGAGAGCGACCCGCGACAGTGGTGGGAGGCCCTGTGCGAGGCACTGCACCAGTGCGGCGACGCCGCGCGCGAGGCCGCCGCGGTGTCGATCGGCGGTCAGCAGCACGGCCTGGTCACGCTGGACGACCGGGACGAGCCGGTGCGCCCGGCGCTGCTCTGGAACGACGTGCGCTCGGCGCCGCAGGCCCGTCGGCTGACGGAGGAGATGGGCGGCGCGAAGTTCTGGGCCGAGCGCACGGGCTCGGTTCCGGCCGCCTCCTTCACCGTCACGAAGTGGGCCTGGCTCGCCGAGAACGAGCCGGACGCGGTGCGCGCCACCAAGGCCGTACGCCTCCCCCACGACTACCTCACCGAACGCCTCACCGGGCAGGGCACCACCGACCGCGGCGACGCCTCCGGTACGGGCTGGTGGGCGTCCGGGACCGAGTCGTACGACGAGGAGATCCTGGCGCACGTGGGGCTGGACCCGGCGATGCTGCCCCGTGTGGTCCGGCCCGGCGAGGTCGCGGGCACCGTGCGCGACAGCCACGACCTGCCGTTCTCCAAGGGCACCCTCGTCGCGCCCGGCACCGGTGACAACGCCGCCGCGGCGCTCGGCCTCGGCCTGCGTCCCGGCACGCCCGTGCTGAGCCTGGGCACGTCGGGCACGGTGTACGCCGTGGCGAAGCGGCGCCCCTCCGACCCGACCGGCACCGTGGCGGGCTTCGCCGACGCGCACGGCGACTGGCTGCCGCTGGCCTGCACCCTCAACTGCACGCTCGCCGTCGACCGGCTCGCGGCCCTGCTGGGCCTCGACCGCGAGGCCGTGGAACCCACCACCGGCCTCACGCTCCTGCCCTACCTGGACGGCGAACGCACACCGAACCTGCCGAACGCCTCCGGCATCCTGCACGGCCTGCGCCACGACACGACCGCCGGTCAGCTCCTCCAGGCCGCCTACGACGGTGCCGTGCACGCCCTGCTCGGCGCGCTCGACCTTGTCCTGGACGAGGACGCGGACCGCTCGGCCCCGCTGCTGCTGATCGGCGGCGGCGCCCGGGGCACGGCCTGGCAGCAGACCGTACGACGGCTGTCGGGGCGCCCGGTGCAGGTCCCCGAGGCGAAGGAACTGGTCGCGCTCGGAGCCGCCGCCCAGGCGGCCGGCCTGCTGACCGGCGAGGACCCGGCCTCGGTGGCCCGGCGCTGGAACACCACGCGCGGGCCGGTGCTCGACGCCGTGGAGCGGGACGAGGCGACGCTGGCCAGGATCAGCGGGGTACTCTCCGACGCGGCCCCGCTGCTGGAGCGGGGCACCGAGGCGCATTGAGGACTGACGGAGGCATGACCGCACCGCTGCACGAGGCCCACCCGACCGGCGCCGGGCGCGCGCTGCCCAACACGCAGCAGGGCATGCGTCGCCGCAATCTGGCCAGCGTGATGCACACCGTCAGTGCCGAGGGTCCGCTCTCCCGCGCCGCCGTCGCCTCCCGTATCGGACTGACCCGTGCGGCGGTGTCCACCCTCGTCGACGAACTGATCCGCTCGGGACTGCTGGAGGAACTCGGTCCCGAGCGGCCCGGCCGGGTCGGCCGTCCCGGCTCGGCGCTCGCCGTCAGCGGGCACGGTCCGGCCGGCATCGGCGCGGAGATCGGCGTCGACCATCTCGCCGTGTGCGCGGTCGATCTGCGGGGCGAGGTGCGTGCCAGGGCCGTACGGCACGGCGCGAACCGGGGTCGGGCGGCCGGGCCTGTGATCGAGGAGCTCGATGCGCTCGTGCGCAAGGTCGTCGCCGAGGCCGAACCAGAAGGGCTGTGGCCCGCCGGACTGGCGGTCGCCGTGCCCGGCCTGGTGGCGCGCGACAGCCGCACGGTCGTCCGCGCCCCCAACCTCGACTGGCGCGACACGGACCTGGCCGAGTTGCTCCCTACGGACTTTCCGCTGACCGTGGGCAACGAGGCCGACTTCGGCGCGCTCGCCGAACTGTGGCTCGGCGACGGCACCCCGCGAGACTTCCTGCACGTGTCGGCGGAGATCGGCATCGGTGCGGCGGTCGTGGTGGACGGGGGGCTGCTGCGTGGAACGCGTGGTTTCGCGGGCGAGTTGGGCCATGTGCCCGTCGAGCCGTACGGGCCCGAGTGCCCGTGCGGGGGGCGCGGATGTCTGGAGCAGTACGCCGGTGAGGAGGCGGTGCTGCGTGCGGCCGGGCTGGAGCCCGGTGAGGACCGCGTCGGGCTGCTGGCGACGCGTGCCGCGGAGGGCGACGAGGACGTACGGCGGGCCTTGCGGGACGCGGGAACGGCGCTCGGAATCGCGCTGACCGGCGCGGTCAATCTGCTGGACCCCGAGAGCGTTGTGCTCGGCGGTGCGCTGGCCGGGCTCGCGCCCTGGTTGCTGCCTTCGCTGGAGGCCGAGTTGGACCGGCGGACCGCGGGGCCCGCGTGTCCGGTGTCCGTGTCCCGGCTGGGCCCCGAGGGTCCGTTGCTGGGGGCTGCGCATTCTGTGGTGCGAGGGGTGCTGGACGATCCGGTCGCGGTGGCGGAGCGGGCCTGATTGCGGGGTGGGGCGCACGGACGGGGGCGGTTCTGCAGGGCTTGCAGGCTCGGGCCCATCCGGCTTGCGCGCCTGGCCCGCCCGGGCTTCCGAGCCCGACCCGACACGGCCGAACAAGCCTCACTCCAGGGCGAGTTCACTCATGTGAGTGAGCGAGTTATCCACAATTCCCCGGCTGTCCACGGAAACCCGGCGCCCTCTTCTACCCAACCCGCCAGCGCCGTACCGTGATTCACGCGAGGCGCAGCGGTCGTGTCACGACGACGCGGGGCGCATCGGGGTGAATGAGGGGGATTCACATGTCGGGGGAAAAGACGGAAGTCGGAACCACGGGATTGCGGCGCGACGCGATCGGGCTGCGCGAGGTCCTGTTCCAGAGCATCACGGCGATGGCGCCGGCCGCGGCGGTCGCGGCGTCCATTCCGTCGGGCGCGGCGTTCGCGGGCGGGAGCCTGCCTCTGTCGGTGCTGATCGCGCTGGTGGCATGTCTGTTCACGGCGTCGTGCGTCGCGGAGCTGGCGCGCGAGCTGCCGGCCGCGGGCTCGGTGTCCACCTACGTGGCACAAGGCCTGCATCCGGCGATCGGCTTTCTCGTGGGCTGGGGCTATGTGTTCGTCGAGGCTCTCGTCCCACCCCTTCTCCTACTGCAACTGGGCTTCACCACGGCCGGCACGCTGCACCAGGAATGGTCCTCGTATCCGGCGGACCTGTGGTGGCCCTGGGCGCTCGCTGGAGCCGCGATCATAGGTGTCTCCGGGTACTTGGGGGTGCGCGCCTCGGCCCGGTTCGGCACGGTCCTCGGCGTCTTCGAGGTGCTCGTCCTGCTGGTGTTCGCCATCTGGCTGATCGGCAAGGCGGGAGGGGACAACACGCTGCCGGTGTTCGGGACGTCGCACACCGCCGAGGGCTACGCGGGCGTCAGCGGAGTGTTCGCCGGGTCCGTCTACACGGTGCTCGCCTTCGCCGGATTCGAGGCCGCGGCACCACTGGCCGAGGAGACCCGGGACCCACGTCGCACGATGCACCGCGCGGTGCTCGGTTCGGCGCTCGCCATCGGACTGTTCTACGTGCTCACCACGTACGCCATGAGCGTGTACTACGGCCCTGATCGCTTCCAGGAGTTCGGCGCGTCCGGTGCCGCCTCGTGGGAAGGCGTGGCGCGGGCGTCGTTCGGACTGTTCTGGGTGCTGGTGTTCCTGGCCGTGGTCAACTCGGCCATCGCCAATGCCAATGCGTGCGCCACCGTCTCCACGCGGACCGCGTTCGCCCTGGCCCGCATCCGCGTGCTGCCCCGCTTCCTGGCGATCCTCCATCCGAAGTACCGCTCGCCCGTGGCCGGAATCGCCGTGCAGACCGCGGTGGCGGTCGGCGCCGTTCTGGGGCTGGGGTTCGCCTACGACCCGGTGACTGCGTTCCTGCTGCTGGCGACGGTGATCGTCACGGTCGTGATCGGCGTGTACATAGTGGTCAACCTCGCCTGTGCCGGCTACTTCCTGCGCCGCAGGCGCGAGGCGCTCAAGCCCGTGCGGCATCTGGTCCTGCCGCTTCTCGGCATCATCGCGTTCGTGCCGGCGCTGCTGACCGCGGCGGGCCTGCCCGTCTTCGACTTCGTCTCCGAGCTCAGCGCGCCCGTGTCGTACGCGGGGTCCGTGGTCGGAGCGTGGATGGCGATCGGGGTCGTGGTGCTGCTCGTGCTGATGCGGCGGCACCCCGGGCGAATAGCCGAGACCGCCCGTGTCCATCTCGACGACGACCCCTCCCCCACCGGCCTTCCCCAGAACGGAGCTGTGCAGCGATGAGCGACCCGCGGATCCTGACCGTGCGACCCGAGCCCGGCGAGTACGCCTGGACGTTCGGCGGAGCACCGCCCGTGGCGCGCATCGCGCCCGGTACGGTCCTGGACCTGTACACGGAGGACTGCTTCGGCGGGCGGGTGCGCTCGGAGAAGGACCTGGTGTCCGAGGTATGCGAATTCCCCTACCTCAACCCGCAGACGGGACCCTTCCACATCGAGGGCGCCGAGCCGGGTGACACGGTCGCCGTGCACTTCGTCTCGATCGAGCCGGCCCGGGACTGGGCCGCGTCGACCACGGTCCCGCTGTTCGGCGCCCTCACCTCGACACACACCACGGCCACGCTCCAGCCGCCGCTGCCGGAGACCGTGTGGATCTGGCAGCTCGACCGGACCCGGCGTACGGCGTTGTTCCGGGCCCATGACAGTGACATCGAGGCCGAGCTGCCGATGGACCCGATGCACGGCACGGTCGGGGTGGCTCCCGCCAATCTGGAGGTGCGCTCCGCGCTGGTGCCCGACGCGCACGGCGGGAACATGGACACCCCGGAGATGCGGGCGGGTGTCACCTGCTATCTCGGGGTGAACGTCGAGGGCGCGCTGCTCAGCCTCGGCGACGGGCACGCCCGCCAGGGAGAGGGCGAGACCTGCGGGGTCGCGGTCGAGTGTGCGATGAACACGGTGGTGATCGTCGAGCTGCTCAAGGGGCTCGCCACACCCTGGCCGCGCATCGAGTCGGACACCCACATCATGTCGACCGGGTCGGCACGGCCGCTGGAGGACGCGTTCCGGATATCGCAGCTCGACCTGGTGCAGTGGCTGGTGCGCGACTACGGGTTCAGTGAGCTGGACGCGTACCAGTTCGCGACGCAGGCCGTCGAGTCACCGCTGGCCAACGTGTGCGACACCAACTACACGTGCGTGGCCAAGATCCGCAAGCAGTGGCTGCCAGGTCGTGAGACGCACCGCGGAGTACATGAGCGACTGCGGGAGACGGCGGCGACCCTGCGCTGACCTTCCGGCCGACCTCACCCCTGAAAGGCAACCCCTCCTTGGAACTCGCACGACCCCGCCCCAGCCGGCGCCGCTTCCTCCAGGGCACCGCCCTCGCCGCCGTCCCGTACGCCCTGCTGCCCGGCCCACGATCCGGTACGCAGGTTCCGGCACCCGACCATCACGGTGCCGAGTGGCAGCCGGCGAGCACCGCCAACTACACGACAGCCAACCGCCCCAGGACCCATCCCGTCGAGCAGGTGATCATCCACGTGACGCAGACCGCCTTCACCAAGACCCTGTCCGTCTTCCAGAACCCGGCCAAGCAGGTGTCCGCCCACTACGTGGTGCGCTCGGCCGACGGGCACATCGCACAGTGCGTCCGTGAGGCCGACATCGCCTGGCACGCGGGCGACTGGGAACACAACACACGCAGCATCGGCATAGAGCACGAGGGCTGGGTGGACCGGCCCTACTACTTCACCGACGCTCTCTACGAGGAGTCGGCCGGGCTCACGGCGGCGATCTGCGGCAAGTACGGAATCCCGAAGGACCGCCGGCACATCATCGGGCACTACGAGGTACCGGGCACGGACCACACCGATCCCGGGCCGCACTGGGACTGGTCGCGCTACATACGCCTGGTCAACTCGGCCTGAGCCCGCGTTTGGGGCGCTGCCGAGCCGTGCCCGCACCGGTCCTGGGCCTCCAGCACCGCGACACCGGCACAGCCTCAGGGAAGCCTCGTCCCGCCGGAAGCATCCCCTCATCGTTCGAGTGACCCCGGTCGAAACGGTTGTCCGTTCGCGTACTCGGAGTGACGATGTCCCCAGCCGCATTGCTTTCCGGGGAGGCCGACTTGACCGATCCTTGGGTCGCTCTCGAACCGGGGGCCGATCCCGCCGAGCGCGTACGGACGTTGCGCCGTGCGCATGAGACGTTCACCGAGGTGGGCACCGTGCCGACGCCGGTGCGTTCCGTGGTGGCCGACTCGTGGCGGCGCTCCGCGCGGGCCGGTGTCGGTCCGGACGGGACGGCGTCCGTGGAGCTGGCGGACGGCGACCTCGGGGCGTATCGCGCGGAGCATCCGCTGGCGCGGGTGATGCCGCTGTTCCGGGAGCTGATGGGCACGTTCGCCGCCGACGGGGAGCATCTGCTCGCGGTGTGCGACGAGCACGGCAGGCTGCTGTGGGTCGAGGGCCATCCGACGACCCGGCGCAAGGCGGGGCGGATGAACTTCGTGCCGGGTGCCAGGTGGGCGGAGAGCGCGGTCGGGACGAACGCGCCGGGTACGGCGGTCGCCGTGGACCGGCCGGTGCAGGTCTTCGCCGCCGAGCACTTCATCCGCAGGGTGCAGCCCTGGACCTGCGCGGCGGCGCCGGTGCACGATCCGCGGACCGGCCGGGTGCTCGGGGCGGTGGACATCACCGGTGGTGACGGGCTGGCGCATCCGCACAGCCTGGGGTTCGTGCAGGCGGTGGCGCGTGCCGCGGAGTCGCATCTGGCGCTGCTCGCGCCGCAGCTGCCCGCCGCGGACACGCCCGAGCTGTCCGCGCTGGGCCGTGACGAGGCGACGCTGCTCGTCGGTGGGCGCAGGGTCAGGCTCAGTCGTCGGCACAGCGAGATCCTGGTGCTGCTGGCCCGTCATCCGGAGGGGCTGACGGGCGACGAGTTGCAGTGCGCGTTGTACGAGGACGAGTCGGTGACGCCCGTGACGCTGAGAGCCGAGTTGGCGCGTCTGCGTCGGCTGCTCGGTCCCGGTCTGCTCGGGTCGAGACCGTACCGGCTGACGGTGCCGGTGGAGTCGGATGTGTCGGTCGTGGAGCGACGGCTGGAGACGGGTGCGATCACGGGCGCGGCCGCCGCGTACGCGGGCCCGCTGCTGCCCGGTTCCCAGGCGCCGGCGGTGGTGCGGCTCAGGCGGCTACTGGCCGACGGTCTGCGTACGGCTCTGATCGCGCGCCGCGATCCGGATCTGCTGGCGGACTGGGCGCATGCGCCGTGGGGCGAGGACGACCTGGACGTATGGCGGGCGCTCGCCGTGGTGCGTCCGACGTCGGCGGTGCGGTCGAGGCTGGCCGCGCTGGAGTCGGAGCTCACAGCACCGCCCGCCCGGCACGGTGACCGCAGAGCGGTGACCCTGGCGGAAGCCCCGGCCCGCGCAACGTACTTGCAACCTCGCCGTCCCTAGCCTCGCGCCGAGAGCTGCCCAACGGCGGGCAGCGCTTCTTCGGGAGGCAGAGCAGAATGACCCGTTACGCGGCGCCCGGCACCGAGGGTGCGATCGTCTCCTACCAGGCGCGCTACGACCACTTCATCGGCGGTGAGTACGTGCCGCCGATCCGGGGGCAGTACTTCGAGAACCCGACGCCGGTGAACGGGCAGCCGTTCACCGAGATCGCGCGGGGCACGGCGGAGGACGTGGAGCGGGCGTTGGACGCGGCGCACGCGGCCGCCCCAGCGTGGGGCCGGACGTCGGTGACCGCGCGGGCCGACATCCTGCTGAAGATCGCCGACCGTATGGAGGCGAACCTGGAGAAGCTGGCGGTCGCCGAGAGCTGGGAGAACGGCAAGCCGGTGCGGGAGACGCTGGCGGCGGACATTCCGCTGGCCATCGACCACTTCCGCTACTTCGCGGGCGCGATCAGGGCGCAGGAGGGCTCGCTCGGCGAGGTCGACGACGACACGGTGGCGTACCACTTCCACGAGCCGTTGGGCGTGGTGGCGCAGATCATCCCGTGGAACTTCCCGATCCTGATGGCGACGTGGAAGCTCGCTCCGGCGCTGGCCGCGGGCAACGCGGTCGTGCTGAAGCCGGCCGAGCAGACGCCGGCGTCCATCCACTACTGGCTGAGCCTGGTCTCCGACCTGCTGCCGCCGGGCGTCCTCAACATCGTCAACGGCTTCGGCGTGGAGGCGGGCAAGCCGCTGGCGTCGAGCCCCCGGGTGGCCAAAGTGGCGTTCACCGGGGAGACCACGACCGGCCGGTTGATCATGCAGTACGCCTCGGAGAACATCACCCCGGTCACCCTCGAACTCGGTGGCAAGTCCCCGAACATCTTCTTCGACGACGTCTGGGCGGCGAACGACGACTTCCGCGACAAGGCGCTCGAAGGCTTCACGATGTTCGCGCTCAACCAGGGCGAGGTGTGCACGTGCCCGTCGCGGGCGCTCGTGCAGCGGGGCAACTACGCCGAGTTCATGGAGGCGGCGGTCGCGCGGACCGAGCAGATCAAGACCGGGCATCCGCTCGACACGGACACCATGATCGGCGCGCAGGCCTCCAACGACCAGCTGGAGAAGATCCTCTCCTACCTCGACATCGGCCGGCAGGAGGGCGCCCGGGTCCTCACGGGCGGCGAACGCATCGATCACGAGGGCGAGTTGAAGGGCGGCTACTACGTCCAGCCGACCATCTTCGAGGGCGACAACCGTATGCGGATCTTCCAGGAGGAGATCTTCGGCCCGGTCGTCTCGGTGACGTCCTTCGACGACTTCGACGACGCCATCAAGATCGCCAACGACACGCTGTACGGCCTTGGGGCGGGCGTGTGGACGCGGGACATCAACACCGCGTACCGCGCGGGCCGCGCGATCCAGGCGGGCCGGGTGTGGACGAACTGCTACCACGCGTACCCGGCACACGCGGCGTTCGGCGGCTACAAGGGGTCGGGCATCGGGCGTGAGACGCACAAGATGATGCTGGATCACTACCAGCAGACCAAGAACATTCTCTGTTCGTACAGCCCTCAGAAGCTTGGCTTCTTCTAGAGCCCAAAGTCGGTTGCCTGGAGGCTTCGTTACGCTCCAGGCAATCCGACATGGTGGACGCCCTCCGCAATCAACACGATCCCCAGCGCCACGATCCGACCTGCAAGTGGATCCGCCCCGGCCCACACGCGGGCCAATCGGCGCCCCCGCGGAACCACTTCCGGCGGGCGTGTCCCTGCGGCCATGCCGCACGACTTCCCGCCCTGGGAAACCGTCTACGGCTACTTCGCCAAGTGGCAGAAGGACGGCGTTTTCTGCACGGAGTCGGCGCCCACCTGCCAAGTCTCCGGAGGTCGTTGGGGGGAGATCCGGAGACGCGGCAGATGGGTTCAGTCCCAGACCAGGTTGAGGGAGCGTTCGAAGTTGACGTATCCGGTGCGGGCGAAGGACTTCGCCATGGGGACGTTGCCGAGGTCTGTCGATGCCCTGATGCGGTCGACGCCCTCGGCGGCCAGGATACGGGTGCCCTCGGCGAGGATCTCGTCGATGTAGCCGTTGCCGCGGTGTGCGGGCAGGACGCCGATGTACGCGATGATCGGGTGATAGCTGTTGCGGGCCGGGATCACGAAGCCCACCGGACC
This sequence comes from Streptomyces chartreusis, assembly GCF_008704715.1. Lineage (NCBI taxonomy): Bacteria > Bacillati > Actinomycetota > Actinomycetes > Kitasatosporales > Streptomycetaceae > Streptomyces > Streptomyces chartreusis. Next base: position 8,494,559 of record NZ_CP023689.1, on the reverse strand, counting down.
GCCGCCGTCGGGGAGTTCGGCGATGCGCCACCACTCGTGCGGGCTGTTGAACCTGGCGAACTCGCCGTCGTAGTGCCGTTCCGCCGCTTCGCGCGGGCTCAGTCCGGATGCCAGGTCCGCCTGGCCGTGGGCGTCGAGGGTGCCCTCCATGACTGGGGTCATCAGGGCGAGGAGGTCCTCCCGGTGGGCTACCGGGCGGAATACGAGACGCCCTTTGGACTCCGGGAGCAGGGACGACGGGGTCCACTGCAGCCGCAGCCGCTCGACGAGCAGGCGTGCTCCAGTGCTCTCCAGCACGCGCGTGCGGGATTCGATCACCTCGCGCGCCGCGGGGTCCTCGTGCCAATCGGGCGGGACGAAGCGGCCGTACTCAGGCAGCTTCGCGCCCGTCGAGAAGACGGTTGTCGTCGCCGTCTCGAACAGCCGCAGGCCTATCTCGTCGCGGTCGGCCCGGGGCAGCGTGTCGTCGATGTCGAAGAAGTCGAACTGCTGCGGGACGTCACCGCCCGGGGTCGTCCACCAGGCGAGCCGGGCGAGGAGACGGTCGCCGTCCAGGGCCACCCACGCCCACTCGGGGCGGCGGCAGCCGTTGGCGAAGTCCTCGTTGAGTTCGTGGTCGAGGACGTAGGAGAGCCGGCAGAAGAGATCGATCTCCTCGGGGCCGGTCAGGGGCCGGTAGTTCACCGATGTCAGTTGCAAGTCAACTCCTGCGAAGGGATACAGCGCTCCGGACCCGGCATGTCGTGCTGATCAGGCACGCAGGGTGTCCGGGCAGAGGGCGGCGAGGGCCGCATGCGGCTCAGGCCGATTCGAGGATCGGGCGGATCTCGAGCGCCTCCGGGGTGGGGAAGCCGCGGGCCAGCTCGATGGCCTCTGCGTGGTCGGCGACTTCCAGCACGAACCAGCCGCCGAGGGTCTCCTCGCCGCTGTGCACGGGCCCCTCGGTCACCGCTGCGGACCCGTCCGCCGTCTTGCGCACGGTGACGGGGCCCTGGTGCTCGGTGTCGAGGGCGTCACCTCCCGCCAGTTTGCCCGCTGCCGCGAGTTCGCCGATCCAGGTCTCGTACGCCTTCCGGTAGGCGTCGCGGTCGGCTTGGATCCGGGCGCGTGACGCGTGCGTCTCGAAGATCACGAGGGCGTATTTCATGAGGCGTTCCTCTGTTCGGTGTCATCGGTGGTGGTTCTGGTGGCCGGCTCGATGCGGGCCAGTGCGCCTGTCTCCAGGGCCGTCCACACAGCGCCGTCCGGGCCCACTGTGATCCCGTGCGGCTCGGAGGCCGGGGTGGGTAGGTCATGGACGGCGACCGTGCCGTCCGAGGTGATCGAGCCGACGCTGTTGCCGCCCCACGCGGTGAACCACGCCGTGCCGTCGGCGTCGGTGGTGACGGCGTGCGGCCGGGCGGAACGGTCGGGCAGCGGGTACTCGGTGATCCGGCCACCGGGTGCCATCCGGCCGATCTGACCGGCCGCGATCTCGGTGAACCAGACACTTTCGTCCGGGCCCACGGCGATCCCCACCGGTGCGGCCGCCTCGGTGGGGAGCGCGTGGACCGTGATGCGACCGTCCATGCCGATACGGCCGATGGCGTTGGCCTGATTCATCGTGAACCACATCGAGTCCCCGGCCGCGGCGATGGCGGAGGGGAACGCGCCGGTGCGTGGCAGCGGGTACTCCGTGACAGTTCCGTTCGTGGTGAGGCGGCCGATGCGGTCGGCGGCGGTCTCGGTGAACCACAGCGCGCCGTCCGGCCCTGCAGCGATGCCGAAAGGCCCGCATTCCGCGGTCGGCGGCGTGAACTCGGTCACCCGGCCGGCAGTCGTGATCCGCCCGACCCGGTGCGCCCGGTACGCCGTGAACCACAGCGCGCCGTCCGGCCCGTTGCAGATGACCGTCGGGCCGCTGTCCGGGGCGAGTTGATGACTGGTCGGCTCCTGTCCCGGGACGAGCCGGCCGATCCTGCCGCTGTGCACCATGGTGAACCAGAGCGCCTCGTCCGGGCCTGTGGTGATCGCGTACGGGCCGCTGTCGCGACCGGACACCGCGTACTCCTCGATGGCCGGGGGCGTCACCGCTGCCCCAGACCTTCGGCAGTGGCGATGCGCTCGATGTCCTGCGGGGATCCAGCCATGATGGTCCGGGCGTGCGCAGTCACCAGCTCGACGGGCCAGTCCCACCAAGCGGCCCGTGTGAGCCGTTCGATGTCGCTGTCGTCGAAGCGCTGTCTGATCGTCCGGGCCGGATTCCCGCCCACGACGGTGTACGGCGGCACGTCGGCGGTGACCATCGCTCCGGCCGCGATCACTGCGCCGTCGCCGATCCGAACCCCCGGCATCAGAGTGGCTCCGTATCCGAACCACACGTCGTTGCCGACCACCGTGTCCCCGCGGCTGGGCATGCCGGTGACGAGGTCGAGGGTCTGCTCGGCCCACTCGCCGCCGAACATGGTGAAGGGAAAGGTGGACACCCCCATCGACGGGTGGTCAGCGCCCGCCATCAGGAACCGGGTGCCTGTGGCGATCGCGCAGTACTTGCCGATGGTCAGCCGTTCCGGACCGTAGGCGTACAGCACATTGCGCTGCGCGAAGTCGGTCGCCCCGTCGGGGTCGTCGTAGTAGGTGAAGTCACCCACCACGACGTTCGTCCCGGCAACCAGTGGCTTGAGAAATACGACCCGCTCGTGGGCAGGCAGTGGATGGATGGTGGCCGGGTCAGGTGCCTGGGCGGCGCTCGGGTCAGATGTCACGCGGGAATCTCTCCGTGGGAGTTCGTGCTCGGCGGGCGAAGCCCGGGAGGCGAGGCCTCATGACCGATGAGGTACGCGCCTTCCGCGCGCGGTCCACGCCCTTCGGGTCCGTCGGCCGAATTGAGCGGGCCGGTCCCGCAGCCTCATTGCCGGCTCATGTCACCTACGGGAGGCGGCCTCCCGGCCCGGTACCCAGCCTGCGTGCCGGGCAGCCCGGGAACAACGGCTGATCTTGATATGGTCGTTAACCCAGAGGTTCACGAATCCGGGGACCAGGATGGAACCGGGGACACGATGGAACTGCGGGACATAGAGATCTTCCTGACGCTCGCGGAGGAGCTCCACTTCGGCCGCAGCGCCGAACGCCTGCATGTCTCCCCAGCCCGTGTCAGCCAAGCGATCAAGAAACAGGAACGCGTCATCGGCGCCCAACTCTTCGAGCGAACCAGCCGCCACGTGCGGATGACCCCCATCGGAGAGGTGCTGCTCCAGCGGCTGAAGCCGGCATACGAGGGCATCCAGGAAGCCATTGCGGAGGCGACCACCATCGCCCGCAAATCGGCCGGCACGCTGACGCTGGGAGTCATGGGCGCACAGATGCACGACATGGCCCCGGTCCTGACCCACTTCCGGGCCCGACACCCGTCCGCCGAACTCCGCTTCCGGGAAGTGTTCTTCAGCGATCCGTTCGGAGCCTTGCGGGCCGGCGAGGTCGACGCGGTGACCACCTGGCTGCCGGTCCGCGAGCCGGACCTGACCGTCGGAGTGGTGCTGCGCGAGGAACCGCTCCACCTGATGGTGGCCGCGGATCACCCTCTCGCCCGGCACAAGTCGGTGAGCATGGAGGTCCTCGGCGAGCACATCGTGCCGCGCCTGAACGGCCCCCTTCCCGCCTACTGGGAGACCGCCGTCCTGCCGGCCCGCACACCGGCCGGGCGCCCCGTCCGCCGCGGCCCCGCCGTCTCCACCTTCTACGAGATCCTTGCCCTCGTCGCGGTGGGCGACGCGGTCTGCACAGTCCCCGACGAGGGGCGGCGCTACAACGCGCAGACTGACGTCGTATACATCCCCCTCCACGATGCCCCGCCCGTCCAGTGGGCCCTGATCTGGCGCACGGACCGCGCGACACCACTGGTACGCGCACTCGCCGAGGCTGCGACGGACTGCGGGGACGCAACTGGGCGGTAGAGACGGGATACTTCGGCGTCGGTGTCGTCCCCCTTTGCCGAACAAGTACCCGGCCGCGCTCGCCGCTACAGACGTCGGACCGAGCGGCTGCGGCCCGCTTTAGCGCTTGGGGGGCGACGAGGCTGTCCGGCTTCTTGCGGGGCCTGCCCGGCCCTGGTCGGGGGGATGCGGATGAGGTCACAGGGCCATCGGACCGAGCTCTTCAACGACCTTGGCCAGGTTGCGAATCTGGTCCGTTTCGCTGCTCGTGTGCCAGGTCAAGGCCCAGCGGCTGAGCGGCGCGTCATGGATGGGGATGTACGCGGCGTCAGGCCGCCCTAGTAGCGCAGGGCGTGCGCGTGCACGGGGCACACCGCTTCCCCACCGGCGACGATGGCGAGTAGTTGCGTGCCGTCGACTGCAGTCGGCCCTTTGGGGATCGGCCGCCCGCTGGAGGTGCGGGCGGGGATCAGCGCCTCTCGCCAGTAGTCGGGTGCGGCGCCGGTCAGGACGGTCTCGTCAGCAAGGTCCTAGTAGGAGATGGAGTCTCGCTTCGCCAGGGGGTGGGCGGAGGATACGCACAACGCGACGGGTTCGGTGTAGGCGACCGGGCCCACCGTGAGGTCCGGTTCCCGGATGGGGAGCCAGGCGAGCAGGACGTCGATCGTGTCGTGGCGCAGTGCGGTGAAAGGGTCGTTGTATCCCACGGCGCGAATCTGCACAATGCAGCCGGGGTGGCGGGATGAGAATTCGTCGAGGACGGGCCTCAGGTCCTCGACGTTACTGGACGTCTGTCCAGGCGCATCACCTCAGTCTTGCCCTTCGTGGCCAGCACGGCCCGCTCCAGACTCCGCTGAAGACCCCGGTGCACCGGGAGCAGGTCGTCGTGCAACTGCTGACCGAGCGGGGTAAGGCTGACGTGATGGCTGGTGCGAGCGAAGAGCGCACCACCGATCTGCCTTTCCTGCTTCTTGATGGCCTGGCTGACTCGCGCCGCGGTGACGTGCAGCCGTCCGGCCGAAGTGCAGTTCCTGTGCGAGTGTCAGGAAGATCTCGATGTCTCCGATCTCCACGCGGCCCTCCGTCGATCTTGTTAATCGTCAGGTTAACGCGCCTTGCGGAAGGGATCGTTGCCGGGAGTTCTGCTGGCGGGAGGCTGTGAATTCCGGGGTCGGGCACGGGGCGGCACAGCGGGTGGAGCGCCTGAGGCAGCTCATGCGCAACGCCCTGTCGATGCGACACCCGGTGAGCAGGAGGCAGGCGCCCAGTCGACGTTGGGTTTCGGCTCCATGCCGTCCTGCCGACGAAACTGCGGGCGGAGAAGCAGCCGACGCGGGCGCTCTCCCCCGGACGGCCGTTGGGTGCCCCGTGGCAGGCAGCCGGTTTCCGGGTCTTCCGCAGGAGGCCCCGACCAAGATCCGGGCCATTCACGGACCACAATGCCGAGCTACGAGCCCCACGGAAGCCGTTTGCCCGCAGGCCAGCGCCGTGTTACCGCTGTACCACCAGCAGACCAAGAACCTTCTCGTGTCGTACGCGCCGCAGAAGCTGGGCTTCTTCCAGGCACCCCCCGACGGGCGTCCGACCAGGACCGATGCCGCCCTGGTCGGACGCCCTTCCATGTGCGCCGCCGGCCGGGCAGGCCAGTTGGGCTGCCCCCGGTCCTCGCTCGGTTGTCGCCTCGCCCGCGTCTCGACAACCGCAGCTCTCCTGGACGCCGGTGAGTCGGATCAGGGCATCGGTGAAACCTTTCCAGCCCCATACAGCCGCGCCGGTGCGGCTTCCTTCGTGCCGCGGGCAAGACTGTCGGGGTCCATCCGTCGCGAACTCACCACACCCTGCGTCCTGTTGCCCCGGTCAGCTCGTCCCCCCGCCTGCCAAGGAGCCCTCCGTGCCCGAGCAGCCTCTGATCGTCCTCGACCCCACCGGCGCCGACCGGCACGCCGAGCACCTGTCCCTGCGTGCCGAGGGAGCGGCGACCCAGGTCGACATCCTCGGTGTCACGGCATGGGCGGTGACCGACCCGGACCTGCTCAAGCACCTCCTGACCAGCCCGGATGTGTCGAAGGACGGCCGCGCCCACTGGCCGGCCTTCCAAGAGGCCGTCACCCGCTGGCCGCTCGCGCTGTGGGTCGCGGTGGAGAACATGTTCACGGCATACGGCCCGGACCACCGCAGGCTGCGTCGTCTGATCGCGCCGGCCTTCAGCGCGCGGCGCATTGCCACCATGAAGGCGGCCGTCGAAGGCATGGTGATCGAGCTGATCGACCGCCTCGCCGCGCGCCCCGAGGACGAGACGGTGGACCTGCGCGAGCACCTGGCCTACCCCCTCCCCATTGCCGTGATCGGCCATCTCATGGGCGTGCCGCAGGAACGCCGCGAAGGCTTCCGCAAAGTCGTGGACGGTGTCTTCGACACCACGCTGAGCCCGGCGGAGGCCCAGGCCAACACCGCTCTGCTGTACGGGCAGTTGGACGAGTTGATCGCCGCGAAGCGTGACGACCCGGGTGACGACATGACGTCGCTGCTGATCAACGCCCGGGACGACGAGGACGGCGGCACCGGCCTCGCCCCCCAGGAGCTTCGCGACACGCTCCTGCTGATGATCAGTGCCGGGTACGAGACGACGGTCAACGTCATCGACCAGAGCGTCTTCACGCTGCTGACCCGCCCGGACCAGCTCCGGCTCGTCCGCTCCGGTGCCGTCGGCTGGAACGACGTCGTCGAGGAGACCCTGCGCCACGAACCCGCCGTCAAACACCTCCCCCTGCGCTTCGCCGTTTCGGACATCCCGCTGCCCGACGGCCGGACGATCGCCCGCGGCGACGCCATCCTCGCCTCCTACGCCGCCGCGAATCGCCACCCCGACTGGCACGCCGACGCCGACACGTTCGACGCCACCCGCAGCGACAAGGACCACCTGGCCTTCGGCCACGGCGTCCACTTCTGCCTGGGCGCCCCGCTGGCCCGCCTGGAAGTCGCCTGCGCTCTGCAACACCTCTTCGAGCGCTTCCCCGACATCCGCCTCGCCGTGCCCGCCACGGAGCTGAAGCCCGTGGCCTCACTCATCAGCAACGGCCACCAGCAGCTCCTGGTCCAACTCGGCCGTCCGGCCACCTGAGCCCTCGCACAGGGCGACCGGCACGGCCGTACCGCCCAACCCCCAGGCGGAGAGCTGAGGCCTCGTATACAGTGCCAGGGACTTCGACCTTCTTCGAGGAGACCAGACATGGTGGTGGACGACGACATCTCCGGGTGATACCCGGACCCGGCAGGCCACCGGCTGATGCGCTGACGCGTCGCCGAGGTGGTCTCTTCGTCGTCCCCTCTCCCACTGTCTGCCGCCGGGGCAGAGCCATCACGCATGCCATCGCTGTCACGCCTGCCATGCGCCGAGCGCTCGCCCCTCCTTCACACGAGGTCACCCTTCATGCCCGACGCTTCCGTCGTCTGCTCCGCCCTGTCCTTCGCCTGGCCCGACGACACGCCCGTCTTCCAGGATCTGTCCTTCACCGTCGGCTCCGGCCGTACGGGTCTCGTCGCGCCCAACGGCACCGGCAAGAGCACTCTGCTCCAGCTGATCGCGGGCGAACTGCGACCCGGCGCGGGGTCGGTCGCCGTGTCCGGCACGCTCGGTCACCTCCCGCAGACCCTCCCCCTGACCGGCGATCTCACGGTCGCCGAGATCCTGGGCGTGGCCCCGGTCATCCGAGCCATCGACGCCGTGGAGTCCGGGGACGTCGCCGAAGAGCACTTCACGACCATCGGCGACGACTGGGACATCGAGGAACGCACCCGTGCCCAGCTGGACCGCCTCGGCCTGACCGACCTCTCCCTGGACCGCAGCCTCGGCACCCTCAGCGGCGGCCAGGTCGTCTCCCTCGGTCTGGCCGCCCAGTTGCTGAAGCGACCCGACGTACTCCTGCTCGACGAACCCACCAACAACCTCGACCTCGACGCCCGTCACAAGCTGTACGACGTGCTGGAGGACTTCACCGGGTGCCTGATCCTGGTCAGCCATGACCGTGCCCTGCTCGACCGGATGGACCGCATCGCCGAGCTCGACGGGAGCGAACTGCGCTTCTACGGCGGCAATTTCACCGAGTACGAGGCGGCCGTGTGGGCCGAGCAGGAGGTCGCCGAGAAGAACGTCCGCAACGCCGAGCAGGAGCTGAAGCGGGAGAAGCGGGAGATGCAGCAGGCGCGCGAGCGCGCGGAGCGCCGGCAGAGCAACGCCGCCCGCAACCTCAAGAGTGCCGGTCTGCCCCGCATCTTCGCGGGCAACATGAAGCGGGGAGCGCAGGAGTCCGCGGGCCGGGCCGGCCAGATGCACGCGGGCCGGGTCAGCGAGGCGAAGGCCCGGCTGGATGAGGCGGGACGGGCGTTGCGTGAGGAACAGCGCATCACGCTCGACCTTCCGGACACCCACGTGCCCGCCGGACGGAACCTGTTCCTCGGTGAAAGGCTCCGGGTCCGGCTCGGCGACAAGGACGTGTTCGCCGGCGAGGGCGTCGACCTGACGATCCGCGGCCCGGAGCGCATCGCGCTGACCGGCCCCAACGGCGCCGGGAAGAGCACGCTGCTGCGGGTGCTCAACGGCGAACTGCCCCTGGAGGGCGGCGAGATCAGGCGCGCCGACGGCCGTATCGCCTACCTCTCGCAGCGCCTGGACGTGCTGGACCTCGACCGTACGGTCGCCGAGAACTTCGCTGCCTTCGCCCCGCGGCGGCCGGAGGCCGAGCGGATGAACCTGCTCGCCCGCTTCCTCTTCCGGGGCGCGGGCGCCCATCTGCCCGTCGGGGTGCTCTCCGGCGGCGAGCGGCTGCGCGCCACGCTGGCGTGTGTGCTGTGCGCGGAGCCGGCCCCGCATCTGCTGCTCCTGGACGAACCGACGAACAACCTGGACCTGGTCAGCGCGGGCCAGTTGGAGAGTGCGCTGAACTCCTATCAGGGTGCCTTCGTGGTGGTCAGCCACGACGAACGGTTCCTGCGCGAGATCGGGGTCGGCCGGTGGCTGCGGCTGGCCGACGACGAGCTGACGGAGACGGGGGCGCCCGAGATGTGATCCGCCGCTGTGTCGACCTGGCCCGCGTCCGAGGTTTGCCGCCCCGCGGGCCGAGCACCGATCACATTGGACGGACCTGAACCATGCCTCAACCTGCCCTGCTCGCCCACGATCTCGTCCGCAACCTCGACGGCCGCAGAGTGCTCGACGGCGTCTCCCTGACCGCCGCCCCCGGGCGCCGTATCGGACTCATCGGCGAGAACGGCGTCGGCAAGTCGACCCTGCTGCGCCTGCTCGCGGGAGTCGACGAACCCGACGCCGGCAGCGTCACCCGCCCGCCCGATCTGGGCTTTCTGCAACAGGAGATGCCGTACGACGCCGACTCGACGATCGCCGACGTACTGGACGACGCGCTACGCGAGGCGAGGGACGACCTCGCCGAGCTGGACCGCCTCACCGATCAGCTCGCGGAGACCGCGCAGGACGCGCCCGAGCACACGGAGCTGCTCGCCGCCTACGGCGCCCGGCTCGAGCAGGCCCAGGACCGGGAGGCCTGGGACGCGGACCGGCGCGCCGAGCTCGTGCTCGACGGTCTCGGCCTCGGCTCCTTCGGGCACGACAGGACGCTCGCCTCGCTCTCCGGCGGGCAGCGCGGCCGGCTGGCACTGGCCGCGCTCCTGATCCGGCGGCCCTCCGCACTCCTGCTGGACGAGCCGACCAACCACCTCGACGACGGTGCCGCCGCCTTCGTCGAGGAACAGGTCCGGGACCTGCCCGGGGTCGTCGTACTGGCCAGCCACGACCGGGCATTCCTCGACGCCGTGTGCACGGACCTGATCGACCTCGACCCCGCGATCGACGGCCCGGTCCGATACGGCGGCAACTACTCGGCCTATCTGACGGAGAAACGCAAGGAGCGGGAGCGCTGGGAGCGGCGCTGGACCGAGGAGCAGGAGGAACTGGTCGCGCTGCGGGTGTCGGCCGGGGTCACCGCGCGCCGCGTCGCGCCGGACCGGGCACCGCGCGACAACGAGAAGATGGGCTACGGCCACCGGGCCGGCCGGGTGCAGAGCCAGATCTCCCGGCGGGTACGCAACGCCACTCGCCGGCTGGAGGACCTGGAACGCGACCAGGTCGGCGAGCCGCCGAGCCCGCTGCGGTTCCGGAGCACGGGGCTCACCACGCCGACAGCCGAGAAGGAGGAGGACGGCCCTCTGGTGTCGCTGGCCGGTGCCTGGGTGCCGGGTCGGCTCTCGCCGGTCAGTACGCGGATCCCGGCGACCGACCGGCTGCTGGTCACCGGCGGCAACGGGACCGGCAAGTCGACCCTGTTGGCCGTACTCGCCGGCCGGTTGACACCCGAGGGCGAGATGCGGCGACGGGAAGAGCTGACCGTGGGACTGCTCGCCCAGGACAGCATCTTCGAGTTCCCGGAGCGGACCGTGCGGGAGACGTACGGGCTGGTGTTGGGCGCTCGACGCGCCGAGGCGGTGCCGCTGGGCTCCCTCGGTCTGCTGCACGAGGTGGACCTGGACAAGGAGGTCGGCCGGCTCTCGGTCGGACAGCGCCGGCGTCTCGCGCTGGCTCTACTGGTGGCCAGGCCAACGGAGTTGCTGCTGCTCGACGAACCCACCAACCATCTGTCCCCGCGCCTGTGCGACGAACTGGAGGAGGCCTTGGGAACCGGCCCCGGCGCGATCGTCGTGGCCAGCCACGACCGCTGGCTGCGCGACCGCTGGCAGGGCCGCGAGCTGCGGCTCGCCCCCTGAAGAGGCGCCTCCTGGGCGGGACGGGATCAGCCCAGGAGGCGCAACTCCCGTTCCACCAGGGCTCGGAAGCTGCCCGCCGGACGGCCGGTGAGGCGTTGGACGGAGTCGGTGACGCGGTCCTCCGCCCCCTCGGCGACGGCCCGGTCCATGCCCGCCAGCATCGCGGCGAACTCCGCGGGCATCTGTGCGGCGAGCCGGTCGCGCATCTCCTCGTAGGACAGCTGCCGGTGGGCTACGGGGCGGCCGGTGACCTCGGTGATGACCGTGGCGATGTCGTCGTAGGAGAGCGCCTCGGGTCCGGTGAGGACGAGGTCGGTGTCGGGGGCGCGGTCGTCGGTCAGGGCGTGGACGGCCACGGCCGCGATGTCGTCGGCGTCGACGAAGCCGACGCGGCCGGTGCCGGCGGCCGTGCGGATGAGGCCCTCGGTACGGATGCTCGTGGCGTGCAGGTGGTCGCCGGTGAAGTTCTGCATGAACCAGGAGGGCCGCAATACCGCCCACTCGTCGAAGATGCCCGGCAGCGCCTGGTGCACGTACCCCACGGCCGGCCCGCCCTCCGGGATCGACGAGGCGCTGAGCAGCACCGCGCGCCGCACTCCGGCCGCGCGGGCCCGGCGCAGGAAGGGCAGGACGACGACAGCGGGGTCGGGGTCGCCGACGGGCGGGATGACGTAGACGCGGTCGACGCCGTCGAGGGCGGCGGCATGGGTGCCGGCGTCGTACCAGTCGAAGCGGACCGGCTCGGCTCCGGCCACGGGTGCCGCCTTGCGGCCGGCCGCCCTGACCGGGTGACCGGCGGCCGTCAGCCGTGCCGCGATGCGGCTGCCGGTGGTTCCGGTCGCGCCTGTCACGAGCGTGGTGCCGATGCCGGGACCGGCGCCGATCGCGGTCATCGGCTGCTCCCAGAAGAGTGGCCGCTCCCCGAAGCGTGGCCGCTCCCCGCGAAGTCGACCCCGGGTTCGAGGACGGCGAGCGGGTTCCAGTAGTCGCGGTAGGAGGTGAAGCGCCCCGCCTCCACCGTCACGACGGCGATGTACGTCATGTCGAAGGGGCGGTCGGCCTGCACCAGCCGGCCGACGCCGCGCATCTCGACCACGACGGTCCGCGGGTCGTCGGTCCGGTGGATCCTCAGGTCGGCCTCGGGGAAGTCGTGCAGGTCGATGTGGTCCGGGTAGGGCCGCATGTACTCGGCGATCGCCTCCCTCCCCTCCAGCCTCCGGGGCCAACCCGGGGGTGCGAAGGGGAACTCCATGACGCCGCCCTCGGCCCACAGGCCGATCCAGCCGGGGACGTCCTTGTCGAGCAGGAGTCGCAGGCTGTGGCGGTACAGCTCCGCCGGGGAGATCGATACGGGTGCGGACATGGGTATCCTCCGTCTCCTACAATGCGGACCACGGGTCCGGTTCGACCGACGATACGGACTCCGGGTCCGTTTTTCAATCGGAGCCGTTTCCCGACGGAGGAGCGGAGCCGTTTCCCGTCGAAGGAGTGGAGGAACCGCGTGCCCGAGCCCGAGCGCAGAGCGCGTAAGGATGCCGCCCGCAATCAGCAGGCAATTCTGGAAGCGGCCGACGCCCTGTTCGCCGGCTCCGAGAGCCCGGAGGACCTCACGATGGCCGACATCGCGGCGGCGGCCGGGGTCGGCAAGGGGACCGTGTTCCGTGCGTTCGGCGACCGCGCCGGACTGCTGCGCGCGCTGTACGAGGCACGGCTCGAACCGGTCCGCGAGGCCGTGGAGTCGGGGCCGCCGCCCCTCGGGCCCGGCACCCCGCCACAGGAGCGCGTGCCCGCGCTGCTCGACGCCGTCCTGTGCTTCAAACTCGACAACCGCCGCCTCGTGCTGGCCCTGGAGGAGCACGGGAGCAGCAGCCCGTACCAGGCGGGGCACTACGACGGATGGCACCGCCTGCTCCGGTCCGCCCTGGAGCAGCTCCCCGGGCTGCCGAACCCCGGATTCACCGCCCACGCCCTGCTCGCGGCCACCCGGGCCGACCTGGTCGAGCGCCTGGCCGGCGAGGAGGGCGTACCTCGCGAACTCCTGCGGACCCAACTGGCCGACTACGCCGTCAAGGTCGTGGCCTCTCCCCCGGACACCTCCGACCGGGGCTGAGGACCGGCGTTGTCCGTCGCTTCCGCCTCGCTCGCCGCCATGCCGACGAACCGGCGAACCGCCTCGACCGGCATGTCGAGCCCCTCGGAGGCGGCACGCTCGTCACCGAACACCTGGACGGCCTCCGCGACGGCAACGGCGAGTTCGGTCTCCGCCTTGCGGACCTTGACCTCGGCCTTGTCCACCGTGTCCACCACCGCCAGCTGGCGCCGCTGCTTCTCCTGGAGCCGCTGCTTGCGGGAAGGCATCTTGTCAGAGTTCTGCGCAATCACGACCAAGATCATAAGCGGGTCGGCGCATGCTTCCGAAATCAGCAACTCCCGCTGCCCCAGGGCCAGTTCATGAGCGGTCCCCGCGAGCGCGAGGAGCGGCGGGCTTCCTCGACCGCATCCCAGGCTCTCGCGTATCCCCAGGTCAACAGACCAGGGATGATCCCAGGGTCGCAGAACGCGCGTAGGAGGTTGCGGTGGCCGCTGGGAGCGGTGATGCTCTCGGTGTCGCAGCGACCCGGGTGGACCGACCATCCGCCGTCGACGGGAGCTGCGGCACCCGTCCACGCACCACTCGCCGGGCAGGCGGCCACCGGAGCCGGCTGCGGAACATCGGCGATCACATCGGGGGAGAACCGGCATGGAAACGATCATTGTCCAGCCGCCAGGTCCGTCGGGACCGGACATCGGGGGCGGGGGCAAGCCCGAGCTGCTGCACATGGGGCCGGGTGACGTGGCCGATTTCGGGCGGGGGCTGCCAGGCGGCGGGGGTGTCGCCATCGTTCTGCCCGACCCGGGCATCTCCCGGCGGGCGGGCCGGCTGGAGGCGGCCGACGACTACTGGCGGCTGTCGAACTTCAGCCGTGACTCCGCCTACGTCGTCGAGAACCTGGAGGGGGCCGGTGAGTACATCACCGTCGCGCCCGGCCGGCTCGGTGCGCCGGTGCCGTTCGAGTTCTCCCGGGTGGTCCTGCCCGCGCTGAACGGGACCGTCGAATTCAAGGTGTTCGCCCCGCAGCACGCCTATCTGGACGAGCGGTCGGCGCCCGGCGCCGGCGAGCAGACCGTGCACCCCTACGCGCTCGACGTCACGGCGAAGTACTTCCTCGTCCTGGTGGCACTGTGCGAACCGCGGCTGCGCGATCTGTCGGACAGCGCGCTGCCCGGCGTCGGGGACATCGTGGAGCGGCTGCGTCCGCTGGAGAGCTGCCGCGGTCTGACCCGCTCGGCCGTCAACTACCACATCGACTACCTGGCCTTCGCGAAGCTGCGCCTGGACGTCGGCGACGAACCCGGAGCGGACGGCAACGGCCGTACCGGCGCCAAGCGTGCCCGACTGGCCTCCCTCGCCCTGCGCTTCGGCCTGGTGCGGGAGGAACATCTCGCGCTGCTGCCGTCCCGCAGGCGGACCGTCCCGCAGGAGGCCGGCGCGTGAGCTCGTCAGGCTCCGGGGAGGACGTCGAGCAGAGTCCTCTCGGAACTCCGCGCCTGCCGGCGGGATTCCGGATCGACGGCTGGGAACTGGGCGCGGTCATCGGCTCGGGCGGCTGGGGCACCGTGTACGAGGCCCGCGCGGTCGCCGACGGTACGTCGGCCGCGGTGAAGGTGCTGCCGACCGGCGCCCTGGCCCCCGGTCAGCGTGCCGCGCTGGGCGAACTGGTCGCGCGTGAGGTGCGGTTCAGTGCCGAGGCGGACCATCCGCACCTCGTGCGGACCCGGGCCGTGTGCACCGTCGAGGCGCCGGACCTGCCCTCACTGGACGGGGCGATCGCGCTGGTCATGGACCGTGCCGAGGCCAGTCTGCGCCAGGTGTTGGAGGCCGCCGACAGCGGCTCTCCGGCGCCGGAGGCGGTGCGGATCCTGCGCGGCGTCGCCGCCGGGCTGGCCCATATGCACGGCGCCGGCTGGGTGCACGGCGACCTCAAGCCCGCCAATGTGCTGCTGGGCGCGGACGGGGAGGTCTGGCTCGCCGACTTCGGCCTGGCCACCGAACTCGACGGCACCCACGCCCACTTGCCGCCGCTCGGCACGCTCGACCACCTGCCGCCCGAGTGGTGGTCCCAGCGCACGGGGGCCGAGGGCACGGTGGTGCGGCCGACCGCCGACATCTGGGCGTTCGGCGTCCTCGCCCACCAGGTCCTCACCGGCGGCATCCACCCGTTCCCCGGCGCCACCGCACGCGCCCGATCGCTCGCCGCCCAGGCCTACGCCCGCGGCACCGCACCGCTGCGGCTCGACGCCGGACTGGACGACGACTGGCGCCGGCTCATCGGTGACTGCCTGGCGCCGGACCACATGGCCCGGCTCCCCCACACCACCGCGAGCCTCGTGACCCGGATCCAGCGGCTCTCCGGCACGCGTGGCCGACGCCGGCGGCTGCCGATCGCAGCGTTGTCACTGGTCGGTGTCACGGCCGCCGCCGCGGTCGGGTTCGCGCTGCTCGGGGGCGGCGACGATGAGGACCTCAAGCGCGGCGCCTCCCCCACCGTCACCGGCACACCCATCGTGGCCCCCGGTGAGATCCCGGAGGACTCCGACGTGCCCGAGTCGCTGCGCCCCGTGTTCGTCAACGCCGCCCGGCGCTGCACCGACGCGGAGGTCACGCCCGCGCTGCTCGCCGCGATGGTGAAGGCGGAGAGCGGGTTCGACGTGAACGCGGCCCGCCCGGAGGCCGAGGAGTACGGCATCGCCATGTGGACGCCTTCGGTGTTCCGGGCCTGGGCGGTGGACGGTGACGGCGACGGGGACAAGGACTACCGGTCGCCGGCGGACGCGATCTCCACGATGAGCCTGTACGTGTGCTGGCTGGACCAGCAGTTCAAGAAGGAGCATCTGCCGGCCGAGGAACTCCCCGCGCTGATCGCGGCCGGGTACCGCACGAGCGATCGCACGGTCATCGAGGAGCGCGGGGTGCCCGAGCGCGTGAAGCCGCACGTCGACAAGGTGCTCCGCTTCCTCGCCGCCTACGAGCGGTGAGGAAGCGGCCCCGCGCCGGTCACCGGCACGCGGTGGTCAGCAGTCCTTGACGTCCGGCAGCCGGTTGTCGGGCGAGCTGATGTAGATGTTCGAGATCCAGCCGCCGTACTGGGGCAGATAGGCCCACCAGTCGTTGGAGTACGGCGGCACGTCCACCTTCTGCCCCCTCTTCTGGCATCCCACCAACACCTCGACACCGGCGGGGAGTTGGGTCATCGGCGCGTTCTGGGTGGACGGGTCCCGGCGGACGTTCACATGGTCGCTCCAGGTGCCGTACCACCACCCCGCCGGCCGTGCGGCGCCCGGAAGGTTCAGGGAGCGGGTCAGCCTGCCGATGTCCGTGTACGCCTTCCCGTACGACGTGCCGGCCGGGTGCAGCGTGAACACGGCGACTATGTACCGGTCGCCGGCGCCCACGGTCCCGGTGCTGTGCAGTGCGGGCAGGGACAGGTTCACGTCGTCGGCGGGAGCCGGGGCCGGAGCCTGCGCCGCGGAGTGTGACGCGCTCGCCGCGCCTCCCGTCCCGCACGTGCCCTTCTCGTACGAACCCGACCAGCCCTGCTTCACCGCCCACGGCTTCTCGAACGCCCCGGCGATGCCGAAGTGCTGGTCGAAGTGGTCCGCGGCGCATCGCGTGGACTGGCGGAGGTTGCCCATGACGAAGTCGCGCACCGGGGCTGGCGCCGTGTCCAGGAGGTAGCGGTAGATCTTCACGGTGTCGCGGGCGGAGAGCGAGACGTAACCCCAGTAGCCCTCGTAACCGGCGGGCGGCGGGTTCGTGTCGGTCAGGCCGAGATTGCGGACCATGCGGGTGATGATCGCCGACCCGCCGTTCACCTCCCAGTAGTGGTTGGCCGCGTCGTCGTCGCTGCTGCGCAGCATCGGCTCCAGCAGGGCCCGGTCGGCGGCGGGCACGGTGTAGTCGGGGCCGCGGTTCCACAGGAAGTCCAGCGCCAGCAGCAGCTTGACGACGGAGGCGGACCTGAAGCGGGCGCTCGTGTTGAGCTGCTCGGTGAAGGTGCCGGTCTGCCGGTCGAAGACGGCTGCCCCCGCGGTGACACCGGTGGGCACCTGGACGGACGCGGCGGCGCTCGGGGGCCGGCCGCCGGGAGCGGCGGCGGCTGCGGACCCAGCCGCACCGCTGACGAGCAGCAGCGCGACGGCGGCAGCGAGAAGACGGCGCATGTGGTGCCTTTCGCAGTTGACGTTTTCAGGGCAGGGGAGGACGGCTGGGCAGAGGGCCGGTGGGGACACCCGCACCCTAGGGAGAGAGGAGGGTCTGCGGTCCCTGACAAATGTCAGGGTGACGGCGGCGGGGGCCGTCGCGTGGCGGCCCTGGGCGGCTGACGCACACAGGTAAGTCAAGACTTACCTTTGCGGCGGTCCGACCGCATAGTGGGGAGCCGCACCGAGAGGAGGCCCCCTGTTGTCGCAGTTCAGCGACGGTGCCGCGCGCCAGGTGAAGGCGGAGCAGGACCACGTGACCGCCGTGTACGACCTGCTCGACGTACGCGTGGGCGAGGCGCGCGGAGAGCTGACGGCGGTGCTCGGGTCACCGGTCGACAGCGCAGGCAGCGGGCGGGAGGTGTACGAGCGTGATCTCGCCGCCGAGCGTTGGACGAGGGAGGTCCGCCGGCTGGAGGCGGCCGAGACCGGGCTGGTCTTCGGCCGGATCGACGGCGCGGAGGGCAACGCCCTGCACATCGGCCGACTCGGACTGCACGGGGACAGCCTCGACCTGCCGCTGCTCGTCGACTGGCGGGCGGAGGCGGCGCGGCCCTTCTACGAGGCGACGACGGTCCGCCCCATGGGCCTGCGCCGGCGCCGGCACCTGCGGTTGGAGGACCGCACGGTCCGCTCGGTGAGCGACGAACTGCTCGATGCCTCCCCCGCCACCCCCGACGACGTCCTGGACGACAACCCCTTGGCCGAGGTCCTTCAGGCGCGGCGGACCGGGCGAATGCGCACGGCGGTCGCGACGCTCCAGACGGAGCAGCACGCGATCGTCCGCTCGCCGCACCGCGGGGTGACCGTGGTGCAGGGCGGACCCGGCACCGGCAAGACGGTGGTCGCCCTGCACCGGGCGGCGTACGTGCTGTACGCGTTCGCGCGGATCGCCGAGCGCGGCGTCCTGGTGCTGGGGCCGAACGCGCGCTTCCTCGACTACGTCTCCCAGGTGCTGCCCTCGCTCGGCGAGAACGACGTGGTCCTGGCGACCTGCGAGGAGCTGGCCGGGATCGAGCCGCAGACGGTCGAGCCATGGGAAGTGGCGCGATTGAAGGGGAGTTCGGTGCTGGCGGACGCGCTGGCCCGCCTGGTGCGCGGCCGGCAGGCGGTGGCCGGCGACTTCACCGTACGGCTGGGGCAGGAGCCGGTCCGGCTGCCGGAGCGGGACGTCGCGAGGGCGCGGGACGGCGCCGTGGCCACCGGCCTGGGGCACAATCGCGCTCGCCAGGTCTTCAAGGGACTCCTGATCGACGCGGTCACCGACCTCCTGGAGCGCGGTGCCGTGCAGGCCCTGGAGCGCATCGACGCCGAGGTCGCCGAGGCCACCGGCCTGGATCTGGACCGTGCCGCGGCGGACGATCTGCGCACCCTCGGCTTCGACGACGCGCCGGCCGCCGCACCGGTGGACGCGTTCGACGCGGACGCCGTCCGGGCCGGCCTTCTCGACGATGCCCATGTGGACCTCGCCGTCGAGGCTCTCTGGCCGCGGCTGGTGCCCGAGGACGTCGTACGGGCGCTGCTGACGGACCCCGACGCGCTGGCCGAGCACCTCTCGCACCTCACGGGCGAGGAGCGGGCGCTGCTGCTGCGCGCACCCGGCGCGCCGTGGTCCGACGCGGACGTGCCGCTGCTCGACGAGGCGGCGAGCCTGGTCGACGGCCCGCCCCGGCAGACGTACGGGCATGTCGTCGTGGACGAGGCGCAGGAGATCACCGACATGCAGTGGCGGATGATCGTCCGTCGGTGCCCGGCGAGGTCGATGACGCTGGTGGGCGATTTCGCCCAGGCGGGCCCGGCCTCGACCGCACGCACCTGGTCCGAGGCGCTGGGTCCGGCCCTCGGTCCGCGGTTCGACCTGCACACCCTGACCGTCGGCTACCGCACCACCCAGGAGATCCTGGAGACCACCGGCGACCTCCTCGCGCGGATCGCCCCCGGCCGGACACCGAGCCGCTCGATCCGGCACGGCGAGGCTCCTCGCGTCCTCGCTGCCCGCCCGGACACCGTCGCCGCCACCCTGGCCGAGGAACTCCGGGCCCAGGCGGCGGAGCACCCCGGTGAACTGCTCGGGGTCATCTGCGCCGACGCCCGGACCGACGAGCTGCGCTCCGCCGGGGTCACACGATGGGCGCAACTGATACCGGCGTCCCAGGCACGCGGCCTGGAATTCGACGGCGTGGTCGTCGTCGACCCGGAGGAGATCGTCGCGGCCCGCGGCAGCGGGGAACGCGACCTCTACGTGAGTCTCACCAGGGCCACGAAGCGGCTGTGCACGATCACCGTCAGCCCCGGGTGACGGGCCGGCGCTCCGCATGCGCCCGCCCGGTGTCGGCCGCACCCTTGTGCCATGGCCGTCGCGCAACCGATTGTCGTCTACCCACTCGCCGAGGACGGCGGGCGACGGGTCCGTGTCGACGACCGGTTCGTGGGCATGGCGTACGGCCTGCTCGACATCGTCGAGTTCCTGCGCCTGGCCGGCCTGGACGAGGTGGACGACGACTGGGTCCGCGAGTCCGAGCTGATCGAGTGGCGCGGCAGCGGGCCGGACGGCTGGGACCGGTAGCGAAGGCCCCGAACCTCTCCGGTCCGGTCAGCCCGCCGATTCGTGCAGGATGATCCGGGCCCTTCGCTCGACGAGTACCGGAACGAATTCGCGCACCGGCCGGCCCGCGAAGGTCGCGTGGGCTTTCGCCACGGCCTCCTCGACCTCGGCCGGGCTGTGTGTGGCGCCGAAGGCGCTCTTCAGGCGTTCCGCCACCAAGCGGATGGCGTCTTCCTCGCGTGTTGTCTCAGCCACGGTGCACCCTGCCCAAAGCCCGTACGACCTGCCCTGAGGCCCATATCTCAGTCTGCGCCGAAACCTTGGCGCGCGACCACCGCGCTACGGCGGTCATTGCACCGGGCTCGTGACCCCTGCTCGGGGAGCGGCAGGCTCTGGTGGGCGCGCAGGGCGAGGCTGACCAAGGTCATCAGCAGGTCGAAGTCCGCCACGACCTCCATGCGCACCGTCACCCAGTGCGAGCCAGGGATCAGCCGGACCGCCGTCGCGGCTTCGAGGTGTTCCTCGAACCGTCGGATGACCCGCGCCGTGAGGCAGAGGTCGAGGTCCTGGTCGGAATGGAAATGTGCGATCTCACCGTGGGCTGCGGCCAGTGCCCGGCCGGTTCCGCAGCTCGGTTCCACCTCGGTGAGGTCGGGCCAGGTCGCCAATTGCGCGAAGGCTCGCGCGGCCAACGTCATGCGCCCATCATTCACCCCTCACCGCACGGCCACCAGAAGGTGAGGATCCCTTAACCGTTCCGTTCGCGTGATTGTCCTGATCCGGTTTCGACGATCTTCCGCCACGGCGAACCCTGCGCGGAATGCATCCCCTCTGCGGTGTCGTCCCGTTCGGCGGCCCAGGCGACATGGCCGTCGGGGCGGATCAGGGCGGCGCGCAGCTCCCGCCAGGCCGCCGGGGGCCGGTCGAGCGGGCCGGCGTGGACGGCGAGGCCCTGCCTCGGGCTGGCCGGTGTGCCGTCCGGCGTGAGGCCGAGGAGCAGGTGGGCGTCGGGGCGGAGGAGCTCGAACAGCCTCCTGTCCGTGCCGGTGAGGGCGAGGTCGGGGGCGCGGGTGCCGGTGAGGGGGTGGGCGGCCGGATCCGTCGAGGGGTAGTGGACGGCTAGCCCGGTGAGCCGTGCTGGAGCTGATGGCGGACGCGGTCGTCGGCGAGGTCCCGCTCGACGACCTCCCCGACTCACCCGGCCTGCGTGCCCCCGAGGTGATCCGTCGCTACCGGAGGGCGCTGCTGGCCCACCGCGACGGAGCCGCGCTCGTCGTCGGCACCTACGCCGCCGAACCGCACACCCTGCACCTGGCGGAGACGCTCGTCGCCGCGCTCCTGGACGACGGGCTGAACGAGCGCGAGGCGGCCTGGACCGCATGGACGCTGATCTACTTCACCCTCGGCCTCACCCAGGAGGAACAGGCGGCCGAACAGCAGTCGTTGGACGATCGCCTCGCGACCGCGATCTCCCGGACGACCCACCCCGCCCTGTACCGGACCCTCGGACATCTCACCTCCGAGTCCTTCGACGAGCGCTTCGAGTTCGGCCTGAACTCGATCCTCGGCCGACGGTGAACGCGGCACACGTCGGAGCCGGCCCCGCCTGAAGGTCCGCACCAACAAACCGCCGCACACCCCTTTCCCCTCCCCGACCGCCATGCCATGCTCACGCTCAACGCGCACGCAAATATGAACTTGGTTCATATCCATGAACATCGTGAAGAGCACAGCATGGAGGGCGGACATGAGCGCACAACCCCGACTGGGCGTCCTGCTGGTGGCCCTGGCCGCGTTCACGACGGGCGCCGTCCCCGTCGCCACGGCCGGCGCTGAGGCACGGCACGCGCCCCGCGTCCCGCACACCGCCGTCCTGGACGGCGCCCGGCTCCAGCAGACGAAGGTCCGCCTCGACCGCGGCGATCCCCGACTCCGGCGCGCGGTGCAGGCGTTGACGGCCCGCGCCGACAAGTGGCTGAACCAGGGCCCGTGGACCGTCGTCGACAAGCCCCGTCCCGCCCCCGGCGGCGACGTCCACGACTACCTCAGCCAGGCCCCCTACTGGTGGCCCTCCAAGACCCCGACCCAGGACAACCCCTGGGGCTGCCCGTACGTGCAGCGCGACGGCGAGCGCAACCCCGAGGTCGACACCGGCACCGACCGCCAGGACGTCGAGAAGACCTTCGACTCCGCCTACGACCTCTCCCTCGCCTGGTACTACACCGGCGACAAGCGCTACGCGCAGAAGGCGGGGCAGGTGCTGCGCACCTGGTTCCTCGACCCGGCCACCCGCATGAACCCGAACCTGGACCACGCCCAGTTCATCCCGTGCAAGTACGACGGCCGGGCCATCGGCATCATCGACTTCTCGCAGTCGTACACGAGCGTCCTCGACGCGATCGCCCTCCTGGAGACCGGCGCCCCGGGCTGGAGTGCGAAGGACCGCACCGCCATGGCCAAGTGGAACACCGACTTCCGCGACTGGCTCAGGAACAGCGACTTCGGCAAGCAGGAGGCCGCCGCCACCAACAACCACGGCACCTTCTACGACATGCAGCTCGCCGCCCTCGCGTACGCGACCGGCGACAAGGACCTGGCCCGCCGGACGGTGCTGGACTCCCGGACCAAGCGCATCGCGCCGCAGATCGCCGCCGACGGCAGCCAGCCCCAGGAACTGGCCCGCACCAGGAGCTGGCACTACTCGACGTTCGACCTGGTCGCCTACACCCGGCTCGCGGCCATCGGCCGGCACGTCGGCGTGAACCTGTGGGCCTACCAGGGGCCCGACGGACAGAGCCTGTTCAAGGCGGTGGACTATTTGCTGCCCGCCGCGACGGGCG
Organism: Streptomyces chartreusis; assembly: GCF_008704715.1. NCBI lineage: Bacteria > Bacillati > Actinomycetota > Actinomycetes > Kitasatosporales > Streptomycetaceae > Streptomyces > Streptomyces chartreusis. The sequence continues at coordinate 8,472,189 of NZ_CP023689.1, read as the reverse complement.
CCGCCGCCTGGCCGCACCCGGAGCTGGAGTTCCACCGGTTCGCGGCGACCGACGTCGTCCATGCCGCCGCCGACGCCGGGGACAAGCAGGCGCAGCGGGCCGTACCGCTGCTGGAGGAGCCGCCGGGCGGTGACCTGTGGGACCTGCGCCCGGCGGCGGAACAGCTGGACTCGATCGCGGGCTGACCGGCGCCGGCCGGTCGGCCCGCGTGGGCCGTCACACCGTGGACAGGTCGATCGCCCGGTCGACGTCCTGCGGCCGGAGCACGCGCAGGATGCCCTCCAGCAGGTAGTAGTCGGCGTACGGCAGGGAGATCTCGACGCCGTCCTCGCTCGGCCGGTTGCGCGTGCACCGGGCGACGACGGCGTCCGCACGGGCCGAGTTCCGCGTCAGACAGGTCTCCGCCAGCGCGGTCAGCAGCCGCAGCGCCACGTCACGGTAGGACTGCCGGCCGGTGGCCGCGGCGAGGTCGAGCAGACCGCACGCCATGATCGCGCCGGCGGAGGCGTCCTTGATGTCGTACGGCTGCTGCGGGGCGCGGTAGTCCCACACCGGGACGTGGTCCGGGGTGAGCACCCCCACGGCGTAGTCCGCGAGCTTGCGGGCGGTGGCGAGGAACTCGGCGTTCCCGGTGCGGCGGTACATGGTGGTGAAGCCGTACAGCCCCCACGCCTGTCCCCGCGACCAGCACGAGGTGGGGCTGTAGCCCTGCACGGTGTTCGGGCCGATCGCGGCGCCGCTCACCGGGTCGAAGTCGTAGACGTGCGGGGTCGATCCGTCCGCGCGCGGGAAGACCCGCTGGGCGGTCTTCGAGTGCGCCACGGCGATGTCCAGATACTTGGCGTCCCCGGTCTGGCTGCTCGCGAAGGCCAGCAGGTCGAGGTTCATCATCGTGTCGATGATGACCCGGCCCGCGTTCCCGGTGTCGTTCAGGGCGCCCCAGGCTCTGATGAAGCGTCCGCGCGGGTTGTACCGCCGGATCAGCGAGTCGGCCGCCCGCAGGGCACCGGTCCGCCACTTGCCGTCGCCCGTCAGCCGCCAGGCGGTGACCCAGGACGGGTAGAAGAGGAATCCGAGGTCGTGCGTGCCGGTGTCGTTCTGGCGGGGGGCCAGCTTCTCCGCCGAGGCGAGCGCCCAGGTACGGAAGGCGTCGTCGCCGCTGTGCAGCCAGGCCATCCACAGCGTGCCGGGCCAGAATCCGCCGACCCAGTCGCCGTTCTGCGAGTAGGTCCACTTCTCGAACTTCGTGCCGACGGGGAAGGCGGTCACGGTCGGTGCGACCGCGTGGAGCTTGTCGACGGCGTAGTCGGCCGCGGCCTGGAACTTGCGCAGGGTCGGTACCGGCACACGGTCGGCGGTCAGGTCCGCGGCCGCGGCCGGCGTCGAGGACGCCCCCAACGCCGCGGCACCGGCCGCCGTGGCCAGCACAGTTCGCCGGGAAACAGTCATGGCGGTACCTCCAACTGGTCAACGGGAGAACGGAGTTGACCGAGCCTTGCACGACCGGCACTGACATGTACACCCACGTGAGTGATGTTCATCCACATGAACGCCATGCCGTCACCTTCGCCCCGGCGGGCCGTCGCGCGAACGGCCCGCCGGGACTCCGGCGTTCAGCGGTGGCAGGTGGTGATGCCAGGACGCCAGCGGCACGCGATCGAGGCGAAGCCGCCGCCCGCGACGACGTCCACGGCGAGCCTGTCGCCGCCGCTCAGGACCTGCCGGCGCAGCACGAGTCCGTCCGGGCCGTCCTCGATCGTCTCGACCAGCCAGCGCCCCGCCCCGATGCTCAGCGGCACCTCGGCGATGCGGGCGGCCCCGGCGTACACGCCGCCGATGAACCAGCGGTCCCCGCCGCGCCGGGCGAGCACGGCCTCCTCGCCGGGCCGGCCCGCGAGCAGCCGGGTGTCGTCCCAAGCCGCCGGAACCTGGTCGAAGTAGGCGCGGGCCAGCGGCCGTTGGTCGTACGACTCGGGGGTGCCGGCGAACATCTGGAGCCCGGACTCGTAGGCCACGGTGAGCCCGACCTCTGCCGCGTCCGAGTTGGGGCGCAGCCCGACGCGGTGGAAGGCGCCGGGGGTGAAGTCCATGGAGCCGATGACGTTGCGGGTGAAGGGCAGGGTGGTCAGATGGGCGGCGGTGTTGGTGCGCTTCTCCTCTCCGGCGACGCCCTCCAGGGTCATGACGTGGGGCCAGGTGCGCTGGATGCCCTTGGGGATCGTGGAGCCGTGGAAGTCCACCATGAGGTGATGCGCGGCCGTCTCCGCGAGGACGGTGTCGTACCAGCGGAGCATGGGCTGCGCCTCGGAGTTCATGAAGTCGATCTTGACTCCCCTGACTCCCCACCGTTCCAGGGTGGGGAGCCACCGGTCGCGCTCCTCGGGGGTGTCCAGTTCTCGCTGGTGGATCCAGACGACGATGCCCACGCCCTTGGCCCGGGCGTACCGCACGAGCTCCGGCATCCAGCTGTCGGTCTGCCAGTCGGGGTCGACGGTCTCCCACTCGCCCGGCTTGTAGTACCAGCCCGCGTCGACGGCCTCGTACGGCCAGTTCCGCTCGGCCGCGTAGTCGACGTACGCCTTCTGCGCGGCGAGGCTCTGGCCCGCCTCCTTGCCGCCCGCGAGCCAGGTCCACAGCACGGTGCCGGGCTCGATCCAGGAGGCGTCGCGGATCCTGGAGGCGGGCGCGAGGTCGTCGGTGAAGGTGGAGCGGGTGACGGTGGCGAGGTCGCCGGTGATCATCGCCCGCCAGGGGGTGACGAGCGGGCCGTCGGTGGTGATCCGGTCGTCGGCGAGCTTGATGCGGTAGGTGCCGGTGCCCTGGTCGTGAGCGAGTCGGGCGCCGGAGTAGGCGCCGGTGAGGTCGGACTCGGCGAGCAGGGTGTAGCCGCCGTCGGTCTCGAACAGGGCCTGGTCGGAGTACTCGCCGGTGGGTGCGGTGGCGGCGGTGTGCCGCACGAACTGGCCCTCGTTGTCGACCCGGTAGGTGCCGAGCCAAGCGGGAGCGTCCGCCGGCAGGTTGAACGCGGAGGTCTCGCGGAGCACGTCGCCCGAGGCGCCGGGCAGGGCGTACCGGTAGGCGACGCCGTCGGCGGAGGCACGGACGACGAGGTCGAGCCGGGCGCCCGTGGCGGTGGCGAAGGACAGCCGGGTCTCCTTCATGCGGACCCGCCGGTCGAGCCGCTTGCCGGACCTGGTGCGGTAACGCTCGTCCATCATCCGGTCCTTGCTGTGCAGGAAGCGCAAGTCCTTCGACAGGTCGGCCTGTTGGGTGACGATGCCGACGGGGGACGGCTCGATGACCGTACGGCCGTCGCGGGACACCGCGAAGCTCAGCGTGCCCGTGGTGTCGTCCAGGGCCACCCGGGCGCGGGGTGCGTGGGCCCCCGTGGACAGGTCCCAGGTCCGTTCGTGCTGTTCGGCCCGCACGGGTCCGCCGGTGAGGAGTGCGGTCACCAGCCCTGCGCAGAGCCCGGCGACCGCCGTTCTGATCGAGACAGCCATGACAACCCTCCGAGGTGTGTGGCTTTACGGCAGTCCCCAGGCCGGGCCCGGTGCGCTGACGGCGACGGGCGCGACGGTCAGGTCGGGGCGGGCTCCGGAGTGGACGAGGACCTCACGGCCCTTGGGCAGGTCGATGCCGAGGACGCCGTCGCCCAGGTCGCGGGTGCGGGCCGGGGTTCCGTCGTCGAGGAGGACGGTGAGCCGCCCTTCGAGGCCGTGACGGAGTTGGAGCGGTTCCCCGGCCAGGCTCCTGATCCGGATGAACCGCGTCTCGCCCGCCTTGCGGACGGCGGTGACCAGGAAGGCTCCCTGGGTGCGGAAGTCGTGCAGTGTGACGTCCGCCCAGTCGGTGGGGACGGCCGGGAAGACGCGGACCACGCCGCCCCAGCTCTGGCAGAACATGTCGTGCAGGGACTGCGAGGCGGACAGCGGTGTCTCGATGACCGGACCGGCCTCGGTGTAGTGGGTGTTGGCCTGGCAGGGATAGCGCGTGGTGGGGTCGAAGAACTTGCGCAGATAGCCGATCGCGGTGTCGCCGTCGCCGGTCATCGCGTAGATGGAGGCGGCACCGGTGTAGCTGTAGCCGCGATGGGCGCCGGTGAGCGAGTGCCAGTGCTCGACCGACTTCGTGATCAGCTCGCGGCTCTCCGGCTGGTCCCAGTTGACGAGGTACAGCGGGTACACCATCAGCAGGTGCGAGTAGTGCCGGTGGGACTGGGCGTACGGGGTGTCGGCACCGATCATGAAGCCGTTGGCGTCGACCGGGTACGGGGTGAGCTTGGCCAGCACCTCCTGCCAGCGCGGCTTCAGCACGTCCTGGATGCCGAGGAGTTCGGCGGACTCGATGAGCGTCCGGCAGCCCCAGCGGATCAGCGCCAGGTCGTAGTTGGTGTCCTGCGGCGGCACGACGGGGTACTCGGGCGAGAGGGTGCTCGGCAGATGCAGCTTGCCGTCACTGCCCGGGGTGAGGAAGTGCAGGTAGTAGTTGATCGCCCGGCGCAGCACCGGGTAGACCGTGTCGCGCAGCAGCGCCTTGTCCATGGAGTGGCGGTACGACAGCCACACGTTGTGCAGCGCCCAGGCGAGGTCGCCGGTCTCGGCGCCCGAACCCGGCTGCCCCACACCGCGGTTGGCGAACATGTCGGAGCTGCGGCCGACTCCGGAGCTGTCTGCGCGGTAGGCGGCGGGCACGTTGGCGGTGAGCTGTTCCTGGTTCTGGCGCAGGGTGGTGGCGAGCGCGTCGAGTTCCAGGTGGTTGGAGCCGTGGATGAGCCAGTACTCCAGCTGGACGTTGAGGTTCCACCAGACCGCGGGCCAGGGTGTGGGCTCCAGCCAGGGGCCGGAGGTGGCCATCACCGGTCCGCCCGCGCGGCTGGCGGAGGCGACCTTGTAGAGCTGGATCCAGTGGAAGCTCTGGAGCCGCTGGTCGGGGAAGGAGACGAAGCTCTTGCGGTAGAAGGCGTGCCACCAGCTCGTGTGCCGTCGCCGCAGGACGTCGTACGACGTCGCGCGCCGCAGGTTGCGCAGCGAGTCGGCCTCGGCGGCGGTGTCGGAGGGGAAGCTGTGTCCGACGGAGAGCAGCAGGTCGTCGTCGGCGCGGCGGTACGCGGTCGCCGTCCGGCCGCCGCCGGTGAGAGGTTGGAGGACCTGTTCGGTGCCGTCGGGGGCGGTCCGGGTGGTCCAGGGCGGGTTGGCGGTGTAGTCGGCGGGCGGGGCCTCGCTGATCTTGCGGGGGCTGACGGCCTCCTCGGGGTGGAAGGTCCAGGTGACCCGTTCGCCGCCGTCTGCCGTCGCGCGCACCGCCAGGACCTCGTCGTGGACGAGTGCGGCGAGGGTGAGCGTGCCGGCGGTGGTGGTGACGGTGCCGGTGAGTTCGGCGTTCCACAGGCTCAGCCGCCAGTACACGGCGGTGATGGTGCCGACGGGATCGAGCGTGAGGTGCCCGACGGGCAGCCGGCAGGTGCCCCAGCCGCTGCCGAACCGGGGCCGGTGGTCCTGGACCCGGCCGTGCTGGACGGTGAAGCGGATCCGGTTGGCCCCCGGCTCCTGGTAGACCATGCTGCCGAGCAGCCCGTCACCGAGGAACGGGCCCTCGTACCAGCGGGTGGGCAGCCTGGTCCACAGCAGGTCCTGGCCGCGCAGGAAGCCGGCCCAGGCGCCGTCGCCGGTCATGGTGTTGCGGAGTTTCCACGGGCGTCCGCCGTCCCGGGCCACCGAGCCGTCGGCGCCGGACGGATCCGCCCGTAAGGCCTCCTGGGCCTCGGCCGCCCCGGGCAGAGCCGCTGCTGCCGCGCCGCCGAGGGCGGTGCCGAGAACGGCTCTTCGGGCCACCTTCGAACGTTGCTCCGGCTGTGAGGTCATCCTTGTCCTCCAAACCTGACGGATCATCGATACATCGGGTGTATCGCGGAACCTAGCAGGCTCGTCGGACGTGTCAACGGCCTCAACGGCACCATGGGTGGGCGGTTTTCGGGCAGCTATCAAGCCTGACCACGGCACCCATATCAACGAACGCCGTCCAAGTTTCTGACTCATCCGATGTATTGACGGGTGGTCGGCCGGGCTTGCGACGCAGGTCGGAGTGTCAGTGGCGGGTGACAGGATGGGCGCATGTCCATCGATCTTGACGACGTACTTGCCGATCCCGCACGGCTGTTGACCGCCGACCGTGCCGAGGTGCGCGACCGCGTCGCCACCACTTCCGACGCGGGCGATGTGGGTCGGGAGGTGTTCCTCCAGGCCGAGGCGATCTTCGGCGGTGCGGACGTGGCACCCGCCGAGTTCGTCTCCTGGCTGCACTTCGCGGCCGTGGCGACCGGGCACGAGGAGTACGCCGAGGGCATCGCGAAGGCCGAGCCGGGTATGCCGTGGCGGACGGTGTGGGCGTGGTGGCGTCCGGCGAACCGGTTCACGGCCCACCCGAGCCTGAACGGGGACTACTACCAGGTGCGCCGCCGCCTGCACGAGGGCCGGGTGCTCGTCGAGGTGGTCGACTGGCGCGGCCCGCTGCGGCTCGACGCGGAGACCGGCCGGAGGGTGCCGGTCGAGGACGAACAGGCGCTGTCCGACGCGGACCTGCCGCGCGCGGCACTCGACGCACCCGCACTGTACGAGTGGTCGCTGACCGCGCCGGAGGGCTGGGAGGGGGCGGTCGCGTTCGCCGTCGAGGGCGGCAGGACCCGGCACCTCGTGCAGAGCCCGCACGGGATCGCGGTCGTCGAGACGGACGCGGACGTGCTGCGGGACTGGCCTCGCGGGAACGGCATCGACTCCACGTCCTCCGAGGAACCGCCGCCGGGCCCCGCACCCGCGACGCGGCGCCTGACGGGTCCGCTCACCGCGGCCCGCGTCGACGACGCCTTCGGCGAGCGGCACGTGCTGCGTCCGGCCGAGAACGACCTGCCCGCCGCGCTGGAACACCCGGCAAGCAGGCGGCACTTGCGGGAGATCGGGCTGCCGACCTGGTGGATCTGCGGCATGGCCGAGTACGAGACCCTGCCAGCCGCCGCCATGCTCCCCTCGGCCGAGGGCGACGGCGACCTGCCGGAGGACGGCCTGCCCGACGGGATGTCCACCGCCGATCTGATCGCCCTCGGCACGTGCGAGTACGGCGAGCTGTATCTGCACCGCCACGCCGGGACCGTGCACATCTGGAGCGGCCTTGAGGGCCCGACCGAGGGCACACTCGTCGAGCTGGCACCCGACCTCGACGTGTTCACCCGCGCCCTGGAGGCCATCTACCGCTACGGCAACGCCTGTTGGCACCCCTACCCGGTGGAGGTGGACCAGGACGCGGTGGCGCGGGTCTTCCTGGACGAGATGGAGGAACTGGCTCCCGGCCTGTTCGACCCCGAGGCGCCCAGCGGCATCCTGTGGAGCTGGCTGTACGCCGGGATCACCGAGGTGGGCGTGGACGGCTACTAGATCAGGGGCCGCCCGCTCCCGGAACCGGGCCTCCCGCCCTCCCGAATAGGGTGGCGGCGTGGACCTCAACGCCGTACGCACCTTCGTCGCCGTCGCGGACGCCGGTCAGTTCCAGAAGGCCGCCATCGACCTGTCCCTGACCCAGCAGGCCGTGTCCAAGCGCGTCGCGGCCCTGGAGCGGGAGCTCGGCGTGCGGTTGCTGAACCGCACGCCGCGCGGCGCCGAGCTCACCATCGACGGGCAGGCTTTCCTGGCGCACGCCCGGTCCCTGCTCCAGGCCGAGGAGCGGGCGAGGGCCTCGGTGCGGCCCGGCAGCCGTGCCCTGCGCGTCGACGTGATCGGCCGCCGGGCGTCGCTCGCCGGTCTGCTGCGCGACTTCCACCGCGCCCGGCCCGAGATCGCCCTCGACGTCGTGACCCTGCCCGGCGCCGAGGAGGCCATCGCCGCCCTGCGGGACGGCACCATCGACGCGACCTTCCGGGCCGTCACCATGCCGGGGCAGAAGATCCCCGACGGCATCGAGATCAGCCCGGTCCACGACGAGCCGCTGCACCTGTTCACCGGCCCGGCCCACCCGTTCGCCGGTGCGACCGCCGTGGCCCCCGCCCAGCTGGCCGGGCACCGGATCTGGATGCCGGGCAACGTCCCGGGCACGGAGTGGACCGCGTACTACGAGGCGATGGCCGCCGAATTCGGGCTGACCATCGAGGCGACCGGCCCCAACTTCGGCGTCGAGGCGCTCATCGACACGATCGCGGCCTCCTCGACGCTGGCGACCTTTCTCGGCGCCCAGACGCCCCTGGTCTGGCCCGCCGGCTACGAGATGCGCCTGATCCCGCTGCGCGACCCGACCCCGGTCTACCCGCACTCCCTGCTCTGGCACGCCGACAACCCGCACCCGGCGCTCACCGCACTGCGCGAGCACCTCACCCCGGTGCACCACGATCTCCCGGCCGGGGAGACCTGGGCACCGGCGTGGGCCCGCCGCGGCGCCTGAGCGGACCTGGGCGCCGACTCCCGTCACGCACGGCCGTCACCTGGGCCTGGTGTCGTCCGTTCGCTCGCCCTCGGCCTGGGACGGCTCGGTCCTGGGGACGTCCGGGTGCTGTTCCATGGCCGTGCGCTCGGCCGGCTCCTCGCGTTCGCCCTCGGCCTGCGAGGGGGTGTGCGAGTACAGCCAGCGGTCGTAGTCCGAGGCTCCGGTCTTCATGGCCGACCTCCCTTGGTCGTTCACCTCCCATGCTGCGCCCGACGCGGCGCGGCGACCAGCCGTCACCGCGTCCGGTGAGTCCGCCGGGGGCCATGAGTCCCGTGGGTCCGGGGCCGGCTCAGCCGGTCAGGCCGAGCCGGTCGCAGGCCGGGCGCAGTATCGGGGGACAGATCTGCCGCACGGTGAACACGCCGTCGTGGAGGACGGTCCGTTCGAGGTCGTCGGCGGTCACCGGGACCGGCGTGAGCAGGATGGACGGGATGTCCTGGTGGGTGGGGCTGTCGACCTGCGTCGTCGCGACGTCGCGGACGTCCTCGCCCCGCCCCAGCGCTATGGCCATGGCGGCGGCCGCGGCGGCCTCCTTCTCGAACGGCTTGTACACCGTCATGTACTGCTCGCCCTTGAGGATGCGCCACACGGCCTCCAGGTCGGCGTCCTGGCCGGTGATCGGGGGAAGATCCTCGACCCCGGCCTTCTTGAAGGCCGATATGACGCCGGCGGCGATGGCGTCGTTGGCGGCCAGGACGCCGCTGATACGGTCCGCCCCGAGCGAGGAGATCGCGGCCGACATGTTGGCGTGGGCGCTCTCCGGGCTCCAGCCCTGGGTCTCGTAGGACCTGGCGATGTCGACCTTGCCCGACATCGCGGACACCGCGCCGTCGCGGAACCACGCCGCGTTGGCGCTGCTCGGGTCGCCGTTCATCATCACGACGGTCTTGCCCTTGCCCCGCTCGGCCATGGCCTTCATGAGCGCCTCGCCCTGCATCCTGCCGATCTTCGCGCCGTCGAAGCTGACGAAGCCGGAGATCGGGCCTTCGGCGAGCCGGTCGTAGGCGATGACCGGGACGCCCGCGCGGTCCGCCTCCAGGATCGAGGAGCGCAGCGCCTTGCTGTCGGCCGGGTCGAGGATCAGGACCTCGGCCCCATTGGTGATCATGGAGATCATCTGCTGGCGCTGTCTCGCCGCGTCGTTCTCGGCGTTGGCGTACACCATCTCGCAGTCGTCGCACAGTTCCTTGAGCCGCTGCTCGATCAGCGGTTTGTCGGACTTCTCCCAGCGGGGGGTCACCCGGTTCGGCAGCAGCAGGCCCACCGTGAAGCTGTCCGAGCCCGCCTCGCCGTCCCCGCCGCAGCCCGCCAGGGCCACCGCCAGCAGTCCGGCGACGAGTGCCGCGACGGCGTGCAGGGCATGAGTCCGCATCGCAGCTCCCCTCCGTTCACAACCTCGCGTTCGCGGCGACGGGATCGCTCGCCGGCACCGTGATCTCGCTCCACACCTGCTTCCCGCCGGCCACGGGGACCGTGCCACTGGCGTCCGACACGGCTTCGACCAGCAGCAGGCCCCTGCCGCCTGTCGACTCCCAGTCCACGATCACGGGCTTGGCGGGCGCGCGCGGCGAGGAGTCGCTCACGCTGATCCGGACCCGGTTGCCGCGCAGCACCAGGTCCAGGCGTACCGATCCCTGTGTGTGCACCAGGGCGTTGGTGACCAGTTCGGACACGACGAGCAGCACCGCGTCGGCGGCCGCCTGGACGTTCCAGCGGCGCAGGGTGCGCGCGGTGAAGCGGCGGGCGTGCATGACGGCGTCGGGCAGCCGCCACACCACCCAGCCGGCCCGGATCGGCTTGGTCTTCATGCCGTCGTAGCGCAGCAGCAGCAGCGCCACGTCGTCCTCGCGCCGGCCGATGTCGCCGAGCAGGGCGTCGGCCATCCGTGCCGGGTCCACCGGATCGGCGGCGGCGAGCGCGGCACGGGTCCGTGCCATGCCGGCGTCCAGGGGCAGGTCGGCCGCCTCGACCAGGCCGTCGGTGACCAGGGCGAGCACCGTGCCCGGCGTCAGCGCGACGGCGGTCAGCGGGAACTCCGCGTCGGCGAGGATGCCGAGCGGGGGCCCGCCCTCCACCTGCACCTCCTCGGTGCCGCCGTCGGGATGGCGCAGCAGCGGTGAGAGGTGTCCGGCGCGGACGAGGAGGGTGGTGCCCTCCTCCATGTCCAGTTCGACGTAGCAGCAGGTGGCGAAGAGGTCGGTCTCCATGCCGACGAGGAGGCGGTTGGCGTGGGAGACGACCACGTCGGGCGGGTGGCCCTCCACCGCGTACGCCCTGACCGCGGTGCGCATCTGGCCCATGATCGTCGCGGCTCCGGCGCTGTGCCCCTGCACGTCGCCGATGACGAGCGCGACCCGGTCCTCGGACAGCGCGATGACGTCGTACCAGTCGCCGCCCACCTGGAGTCCGCGGCGGGCGGGCAGATAGCGGGCGACGGCGATGCCGCCGGGCAGTTCGGGCAGCCGCCTCGGCAGCAGGCTGCGCTGGAGCATCGTCGCGAGTTCCTGCTCGGCGTCATGGGCGTGCGCGCGTTTGAGGGCCTGTCCGACCAGGGCGGCGGTGGCGGTCAGCAGGGACCGCTCCTCGGGAATGAACTCGTGCGGCCGGTCCCAGCCGACCACGCACACCCCGGCGACGCTGCCCTTGGCCGGCAGCGGCAGGACGGCGAGGCCGCCGGGGCCGATGCCCGCGAGGCCGGGTTCGAGGGCGGTGCCCGCCGGCCACAGGTCCATCCGGCCGTCCCGCAGGGCCAGTTGGAGGGTGGGCAGGGCGCTGACCGGCGCGTCGGGCCACTCCGAGCGCCACTGGGCGCGCCACAACTCGGGCCAGGCGTCGGGTTCCGGCGGGTCGAGCAGGGTGACCATCAGACGGTCGTCGCGGACGTCGGCGAGTGCCACCCGGTCCGCGCCGAGGGGTTCACGCAGGGCGGTTAGCGCGACCCGGCCGACGTCCCCGACCGTCACGGCGTCGTCGAGGGCGGCCGTCAGCCACTGGATCCGGGACACGTCGTCGGCGCTGCGGCTCTTGACCTGGGTCGCCGTGACCACGCCGAGCAGTTGCCCGGGCTCGTCGGCGGTGCCCGCGAGCACCCGGCAGCTCAGGCTCAGCCAGCGCACCTCGCCGGTGGGGCGGCGCACGCGGAACTCCAGCTCCCGTCGGCCCAGGGCGTGCAGGGACGGCTCCAGGACGGACATCAGCGCGGACATGTCCTCGGGGAGGGCGTGCGCGAGCAGGGTGTCGGCCTTGCCGTCGAAGTCGTCCGGGGTGATGCCGACCAGCTCCAGGAGCGCCTCGTCGGCCTCGATCAGGCCGGTGTCGGGCACCAGGACGAACGAGCCCACGCGCATCCCGCGCAGCGCGTGGCTCAGCGGGGACGCGCCCGGCGGCCTGCTCTCCTCGGTGGGCAGCACGCAGGCGACGGCGTCGGCGTACCGCTCCAGGAAGCGCTGTTGCCCGGCGTCGAATCCGTCCGCCGAGGCTCCCACCACGACGAGGCAGCCCAGCCGTGTGCCGTCGGACGCCAGGGGCAGCGCGCCGAGCGAGGCCGTCCTGGCCCGCGGCGGCGTGGGCGCGCCCTCGGGGTAGGAGGCGAGGGCGGCGGCGTTGAGCCAGAGGGGGCGGTCGGCGCGGAAGGCCTGTGCGGCGGCCGAGCCGCCCGACAGGGACAGCCGCTGCGGCAGCCGGTACTCGGGGGAGACGCCGCCGGCCGATTCCAGCAGCTGGAGCTCGTCGCCGCCCGCGCCGGTCGTGTAGAGCCCCGTCAGTGCCGCTCCGGCGAAGACCAGCGCGCGGTCGCTCGTGGCGGCCTGCGGCGCCGTAGGCGGTGACCCGGTGACTGCGGCGCCGGCCTCGGATGCCTCCGGCACCGGAAATCCGGTCCGGGCACGGCCGTCATGAGGCATGTCCGCAACCTTCCTCCCGTCCCTGCCGGAGGTGTCGAGGGAGCGCGGGCAACCCCGGCTCCCAGCGCTGCTCGGCGCCCGAACACCAGAATCGCATATATGGATGAGCTGGACATATCTGCTCGCTCGCCGCTCCTGGACGCGTCGCACGCACGGCCGCCGGGACACCCCCTCCGCCGCCCGCCGAGGGGTCCTCGCTGCGTTCGCCGATCGCCCCGCCCGGTGTCAGACTGACCAGGTGGTCGGCATGTGAGAAGGCCAGGTGTCGCCATGCTCGGCAGAGAGATCCCCCGTATGAAGGCCTCCATACGCAACGCGGCCCTCTCCATGATCGCGATCCTCACGGCCGTCGGACTCGCCGCCTGCGGGACGGACGGCCAGAGCGCCTCCGGCACGGAGAACGGGCCCAAGATCGGCGTGCTGCTGCCGGACTCGACCACGGCCCGCTGGGAGACCCAGGACCGGCCGTTCCTGGAGAGGAAGATCCACGAACTGTGCCGCACGTGCACGATCGAGCACGGCAATGCCAAGGGCGACGTCGCGATGCAACAGCAGCAGATGGACTCCATGATCTCCGAGGGGGTCGACGCCATCCTGCTGGTGGCGGTGGACTCCCGGGCCCTGGCCGCCTCGGTCAGGAAGGCGGAGGAGGCCGACATCCCCGTCATCGCCTACGACCGCCTCTCCGAGGGCCCGATCGCGGGCCATGTCTCCTTCGACGGCCAGGAGGTCGGCCGTCTCCAGGGCCGGGCGCTGCTGAAGGCCATGGGCGACGAGGTGCCCGGGGCCGAGATCGTGATGATGAACGGCGACCCCAGCGACCCCAACGCGGTGCTGTTCAAGGAGGGCGCGCTGTCCGTGCTGTCGGGACGGGTGAAGATCGGCAAGGAGTACGACACCATCCAGTGGCGGACCGAGGCCGCCAACCTGAACATGTCCGGCGCCATCGCCGCCCTCGGCGCCGGCAACATCCAGGGGGTCTACGCCGCCAACGACAGCCTCGCCGCCGGCAGCATCTCGGCGCTGAAGGCGAACAAGGTGGACCCGCTGCCCCCGGTCACGGGGCAGGACGCCGAACTCGCCGCAGTGCGCCGCATCGTCCGCGGCGACCAGTACATGACCGTCTACAAGCCCTTCCCGCCCGAGGCCGCCGCCGGCGCCGCGATGGCCGTGGCCGCGGCCCGCGGGGAGAACCTGGACCGGGTGGCCAAGGACAAGGTGCGCACCAGCGAGGGCAAGACGGTTCCGGCGGTGATGCTCACCCCGGTGTCCGTGACCGTCGGCAACATCAAGGACGTCCTGGTGAACGGCGGCGTGTACACGGTCCGGCAGATCTGCGTCCCCGATCTCGTCGCCGCCTGCGAAAAGGCCGGGCTGACCTGACCTCGGCCCGGAGCCGTCCGGGCCACGGGAAGGAGATGGTGTTCCGTGCCCGCTCCCCTGCTGGCCCTGCACGGCGTGTGCAAGCGCTACGGCGCCGTCGAGGTCCTCATGGACATCGAGCTGGAGATCCACGCCGGCCAGGTCGTCGCGCTGCTGGGTGACAACGGAGCCGGCAAGTCGACCCTGATCAAGGTGATCTCGGGGGTCGCGCCCGCGGACCGGGGCGACATCGCCTGGGACGGCCGACCCGTCCACATCAGGCGCCCCAACGACGCCCGGGACCTGGGCATCGCCACCGTCTTCCAGGACCTCGCGCTGTGCGGGAACCTCGACGTCGTCGGCAATCTGTTCCTCGGCCGGGAGATCCGCAGGTACGGCTTCCTCGACGAGATGGAGATGGAGCGCCGCACCCAGCAGCTGCTGGAGCGCCTGACCAGGGGCGTGCCCGAGCTGCGGGCGCCCGTCGTGTCCCTGTCCAGCGGTCAGCGGCAGACGGTCGCCATCGCCCGCTCGCTGCTCGGCGAACCACGGCTCCTGCTGCTGGACGAGCCGACGGCGGCACTGGGACTCCAGCAGACCACCGAGGTCCTCGACCTGGTCGACGAGCTGCGGGACCGGGGCGTGGGCGTCCTGCTGATCAGCCACAACATGGGCGACGTCAAGGCGCTCGCGGACCGTGCCATCGTGCTGCGGCTCGGCCGCAACAACGGCTTCTTCGACGTGAACACCGTCTCGCAGGAACAGATCATCTCCTCCATCACCGGGGCGACCGAGAGCACGCCCCGCCGACCGGCCCATGAGGAGGCGGCGTGGTGAAAGGGACGCACGACATCGCGGACACCCCGCAGGCCGGGACCGACGAGTCCGCCCTGCCCGACGCGCCCGGCGCCGAGGCCCGCAAGGCACCCCGCGGGTCCGGCGCCGGGCGGGCCGTGGAGAGCTGGATCGCTTTCGCCCGGCGCAAGCTGCGGGCCGGTGAAGTGGGCTCGCTCCCGGTCGTCGTCGTCCTCGCGGTCGTCTGGATCACCTTCCAGTCCCTGAACTCCAACTTCCTCTCGCCGCGCAACCTGTCCAATCTCAGCGTCGACATCGTCGGCACCGGGCTGATCGCCGTCGGCATCGTGTTCGTGCTGCTGCTCGGCGAGCTCGACCTCTCGGTCGGCTCGATCAGCGGGCTCGCGGCGGCCGTGTTCGCCGTGCTGAACGTCAACAACGGCGTCCCCGAGTGGCTCGCCCTGATCATCGGGGTGCTGGCCGGCGCGGCAGCGGGCACCGTGCAGGGGTACTCGTTCGCCAGAACCCGGGTGCCCGCGTTCGTCGTCACGCTCGCGGGGCTGCTCACCTGGAACGGCCTGATGCTCTACATCCTGGGCAGCAGCGGCACGATCAACCTCGACGAGAACGGGCTCGTCGCGAAGCTGACCAACTACTACTTCACCGACGACGCGGTCGCCTACGGGCTCGCCGCGCTCGCCACGGGCCTGGTCTTCCTGGTGTCGTACCTGGACCGGCGGCGCCGGATGGCCGCCGGCATGCCGCATCGCTCGCTCCAGATCATCGGGGTGCGCGCGGGCGGGCTCGCGGTGATCGCGTTCGCCGTCGCCTATCTGCTCAACCGGTTCCAGGGGCTGCCGCTCGCCCTGCTGATCTTCCTCGTGGTGGTGGCCGGCCTCGACATCGTGCTGCGCCGCACGCACTACGGACGCCAGGTGTACGCCCTCGGCGGCGGCGTCGAGGCGGCCCGGCGCGCCAGCCTCCATGTGACGCGGGTGCAGACCGCCGTACTCGCGGTCTCCGGCACCATGGCCGCGATCGGCGGACTGTTCCTGGCCTCGCGCATCACCTCGGTGAGCCAGACCTCGGGGTCGGGCGTGCTGCTGCTCAACGCCATCGCGGCGGCCGTCATCGGCGGCACCAGCCTGTTCGGCGGGCGCGGTTCGACGTGGTCGGCGGTGCTCGGGATGCTGGTGATCCAGTCGATCGCCTCGGGCATGGCCCTCACCGACACGCCCGCCGCCGTCCAGTTCATGATCACGGGCGGGGTGCTGTTCGCCGCGGTGGTCATCGACGCCCTGTCGAGACGCACGCAGGAGGCGCACGGACGAGCATGAGCGGTGGCGCGAGCAGCCCTGCCGCGCGCACGGGATGCTGGAGTCAGGGCGCGGGACGAGGACGGCCGGGAGGTGATCGCGGTGATCGCGGTCAACCCGATGGACAGCGACTCGGTGCTGGCGACCTTCGGTGCCCTCGGGGTCCTCGTGGTGATCCTCGCGGAGTCGGGCCTGCTGGTGGTCGGCTTCTTCCTGCCCGGTGACACGCTGCTCTTCCCGGCGGGCGTGCTGTGCGCGGCGACCGCCGACCAGGCGCCTCGGCTGGTGCTGTGGCAGGTGCTGCTGTGTGCGGCCGTCGGCGCCGTGGTGGGCGGCCAGATCGGCTATCTGCTGGGCCGGCACGGCGGACGGGCGCTGCTGGCCCGCACCTCGAAACGACGGGTACGGGACGCGGCGGCCCGTGCCGAGAAACTCCTGGCCCGCTACGGCTACGGCAAGGCCCTGGTGATCGGCCGCTTCATCCCACTCGTGCGCACGGTCCTGCACCCGGCGGCCGGCGCCCTCGGCGTACCCGTGCGGACCTTCACCGTCTGGCAGATCGTGGGCGGCCTGCTCTGGTCGCAGGCCCTGGTCCTGGCCGGCTACACACTCGGCGCCTCCGTCCCCGGCATCGACGCCTACCTGCTCCCGCTGGTCGCCCTGGTCGTCGTCCTCTCCCTGCTGCCCCTGCTCCCGGTACTGACGGAGTCCCGCCGCTCGAAACGCGACCGCTGACGCCGGAGCGAAGCAGCCGATCGTCCCCAACTCGCGCCTGTGCACGGGCTCTTCCTCACCGACCGCGTTCTCCGGAAGTTCTTGTTCGACTGGTCGGACATTGTTCGAAAACCCTTGACGCTGTGCCACGCCCCGTTTGACACTCTCGCAACACGACGTCACACAGCCGAAACGGCAGGTGCCCACGGCCGAGGCCCCGCCATGCGTCAGCAGGGAACTCGACATGCCGTACATCGCACGCGTCCGTGTCCGCGCGAGACGTCTGGCGGGCCTGCTCGCCGGGCCGACCGTCACGTCGTTGGTGCTGGGGCTCGCCGTGCCCGCCCCCACCGCGCAGGCCGCCGAATCCGCCGTCCCCACCGTCCAGGCCGCCGGCGCCGCGGACATCACCGACGGTCTCGCTCTCCGGTACAAGCTCGACGCCGCCTCCGGCAGCACCGTCGCCGACGCCTCGGGCCACGGCCGGGACGCGACGGTGAGCGGTGCCGCCGACTGGTCGGGCACCGGTCAGGGCCTCGCCTTCAACGGCTCCGACACCTACCTCAAGGTGCCGGACGACGTGTTGAAGGGCATGGACTCGATCTCCGTCTCGCTGGACGTGATGGTCGATTCCGCCCAGAGCACGCCGTACTTCATCTACGGCTTCGGCAACTCCAGCGGCAGCAACGGCAACGGCTATCTCTTCACCACCGGCAACTCCCTGCGGACGTCGATCGCGTCCGGCAACTGGTCGACCGAGCAGACGACGAAGCCGGCCGACTCCCACAATCTGACCCGCTCGGTGTGGAAGCACCTCACCTACACCCAGACCGGAACCACGGGCGTGCTGTACGAGGACGGCGTCGAGGTCGGTCGGAACACGGCCGTCACGATCACGCCCGGCGCCATCGGCTCCGGCACCACCACCGCCAACTACATCGGCAGGTCGGTCTACTCCGGCGACAGGCTCTTCAAGGGCCGCATCCGCGACTTCCGGGTCTACGACCGCGCGCTCGGCGCCGCCGAGGTCGGGCAACTCGCCCTCCCCGTCGCCACGCAGGGCGTCGCCGACGACAAGGCCGCGCTGAGCCTCGGTGACACCGGCGCGGTCGTCGCCGACCTGGACCTGCCGCGGACCGGCACCGCAGGCGGCTCCCTCATCGACTGGGCCAGCGACGACCCGGCGGTCGTGTCCGACACCGGCGAGGTGACCCGTCCCGCCGCCGGCCGGCCCGAGGCCCACGTCACGCTCACGGCGACCCTGAGGAAGGGCTCGGTGACCGACACCAAAGCATTCGACGTCACGGTGCTCCCCGACTTCGACGACCGGACCGCGACCGAACAGGCCGCCGCGTCGCTCGTCGTACGCAATCTCGACGACGTCCGCGGCAACCTCACCCTCCCGGCGACCGGCGCGTACGGCACGGCCGTCACCTGGTCCTCCGCCGAGCCGGACGTCGTCTCCGCCGACGGACTGGTCCACCGCCCCGCGCACGGCGAAGGCGCCACCTCCGTCGAACTGACCGCCACCGTCACCAAGGGCACGGCGAGCACGACCCGCGCCTTCACCGCCCAGGTGCCCGAACTGCCGAAGAGCGAGGCCCTCAAGGGGTACATGTTCAGCTACTTCACCGGCGAGGGTACCGCCGACGGCGAGCAGCTCTACGCAGCCCTGAGCAAGGGCAACGACCCATTGCACTGGCGGGAGTTGAACGACGGCAAACCGGTCCTCACATCCACGCTCGGCGAGAAGGGCCTGCGCGACCCGTTCATCATCCGCTCCCCGGAGGGCGACAAGTTCTACCAGATCGCCACCGATCTGCGGATCTACGGCAACGGCGACTGGGACGCCGCACAGCGCACCGGCAGCAAGTCCGTCATGGTGTGGGAGTCCACCGACCTCGTCCACTGGACGAACCAGCGGCTGGTCAAGGTCTCGCCGGACAGCGCGGGCAACACCTGGGCGCCGGAGGCGTTCTACGACGCGGAGCGCGGTGAGTACGTCGTCTTCTGGGCGTCGAAGCTGTACGACGACGAGGCGCACTCGGGCGACACCTACAACCGCATGACGTACGCGACGACCCGTGACTTCTACACCTTCAGCGAGCCCAGGGTCTGGATCGACCGCGGCTACTCCGTCATCGACTCGACGGTGATCCGGCACGACGGGACGTACTTCCGGCTCTCCAAGGACGAGCGCAACAACAGCTCCTCCACGCCCAACAGCAAGTTCATCTTCGAGGAGAAGAGCGACTCCCTGCTGGACCTGTCCTGGACCGCCGTCGCCGAGGGCATCGGCAAGGGCGCGATGAGCGCGGCCGAGGGGCCGCTGGTGTTCAAGTCGAACACCGAGGACAAGTGGTACGCGTTCCTGGACGAGTTCGGCGGGCGCGGCTACCTCCCGTTCGAGACGACCGACCTCGCCTCCGGCACCTGGACCCCGTCCACCGGCTACGACCTCCCGGCGAGGCCCCGCCACGGCACGGTCCTGCCGGTGACCCAGGCCGAGTACGACCGTCTGCTGCGCGCCTACCAGCCGGACCGGTTGGTGCAGGGCGTCGAGGACGTCGAGGTGGGCACCGGCATCGGCCGGGCGCCCGTACTGCCCGCCACCGTCATCGCGACGTACGCCGACGGCGTCAGGCGTCCGGTCGCGGTGACCTGGGAGGACGTCCCCGCGTCGAAGTACGCGCAGGCCGGCACCTTCACCGTGACCGGCAGCCTGCCGGACGGCGCCGCGATCCCGGTCAGGGCCGAGGTCACGGTGTCGGAGGCGGGCCCCGACGTCCCCGCCGACCTGCTCCTGCACTACGGCTTCGACGAGACGGGCGGCAGCATCGCCCGTGACTCCAGCGGCCACGGCCACCACGGCACCTATGTCCGTACGCCCGACTTCGGCACCGGCGTCGAGGGCGGCTCGTTCAGGATGTCCGGCGACTCGGCCTCCCCCTATGTGAAGATCCCGAACGGCGTGCTGAGGGACGCCGGCAGCGTCACCGTCTCGACGTACGCCAAGTGGAAGGGCGGCGACAACTTCCAGTGGCTGTTCGGGCTCGGTCCGGACAGCGACAGGTATCTGTTCGCCACCCCTTCCAACGGCGGCTCCAGCCTCTACTCGGCCATCACCAAGGCGAGTTGGTCGGCGGAGTCGAAGCTGACGGCCGGATCGCAGCTCACGCCAGGCGAGTGGCGGCACGTCACCGTGACCCTCGACGGCTCGACGGGCGCGATGGTCCTCTACGTCGACGGCATCGAGGCGGCCCGTACGACGACCGCCATCAAGCCGTCCGAGCTGTACGACGCGAGCAAGGACCACACCGGCTACATCGGCAGGTCGCTGTATTCGGCCGACCCGTACTTCGGCGGCGAGGTCGACGACTTCCGCGTCTACGGCCGGGCGCTGACCGCCGCCGAGGTGATGGAGCTCAGCGGCAACACCGCGGGCATCGCCGGGGCGACGCACCCGGCGCTGAAGGTCGACGCGCTCGTCGACGACGCGAGCGGCAGGATCACCCTGCCGATGCGGGAGGGCACCGATCTCACCACCCTCGCACCGGAGTTCACGCTCGCCCGCGGCGCGGCGATCAACCCCGCCTCCGGCAGTGTGCAGGACTTCAGCGAGCCGGTGACGTACGAGGTGACGGGCTCCGACGGCACGAAGCGCACCTGGACGGTCTCGGCGCTGATGATGAGGAGCCCGGTCCTGCCGGGTCTCAACGCCGACCCGAACATCGTCCGCTTCGGCGACACCTTCTACCTGTACCCGACGACCGACGGCTTCGAGGGCTGGAGCGGCACGCGGTTCAAGGCGTACTCGTCCACCGACCTGGTCCACTGGACGGACCACGGCGTCATTCTCGACCTGGGTCCGGACGTGTCCTGGGCGGACAGCAGGGCCTGGGCCCCGACGATCGCCGAGAAGGACGGGAAGTACTACTTCTACTTCTGCGCCGACGCCAACATCGGTGTCGCGGTGTCGGACTCGCCGACGGGGCCGTTCAAGGACGCACTCGGCCAACCGCTCCTCAAGGCGGGGCAGTTCAGCGGCCAGATGATCGACCCGGCGGTCTTCACCGACGACGACGGGCGGTCGTATCTCTACTGGGGCAACGGGCACGCCTACGTCGCGCCGCTCAACGCCGACATGACGTCCCTCGACACCTCGAACATCGAGGACATCACGCCGAGCGGCTACAACGAGGGCTCGTTCGTGATCAAGCGCGCGGGCACCTACTACTTCATGTGGTCGGAGAACGACACCCGCGACGAGAACTACCGGGTCGCCTACGCCACCGGCCCCTCCCCCACCGGCCCGTGGACCAAGCACGGCGTGATCCTGGAGAAGGATCTGTCGCTCGGCATCAAGGGGCCCGGCCATCACTCGGTGGTCCGGGTTCCGAACACCGACGACTGGTACATCGCCTACCACCGCTTCGCGCTCCCCGGCGGTGACGGCACCCATCGCGAAACGACCGTGGACAAGCTGGAGTTCGGGGCCGACGGGCTGATCAAGAAGGTCCGGCCCACTCTCACGAGCGTCGATCCGGTCACCGTCGTGCACGCCGGGCCGGACGCGGCAGGCAGGGAGGGCGACCGGATCGCCCTGACCGGCACCGTCTCCGGTGCGGGGAGCCCGCAGTGGTCGGCCGAGGAGGGCGCGCCCTGCTCGTTCACCGACGCCGGGGCGGCGAAGACCACCCTCACCTGCACGGACGACGGCACCTACACGGTCACGCTGACCGGCGGCCGCAGCAGTGACTCGGCCGAGGTCGAGGTCACCGACGCCGCGCCCGTGATCACCGGCGCGAGCGGGCCGGCGTCCCCGGTGTCCGTCGGCAGGCGGACCGTGGTCACGGCGGAGTTCACCGACCCCGGCACAGGCGACACCCACACCTGCCGCGTCGACTGGAAGGACGGCACACCACCCGCCGACGGCACCGTGAGCGGCGGCACCTGCCGGGCCGCGCACACCTACACCGAGGCCGGCATCCACCGCCCGGTGATCACGGTCGAGGACGACGACGGTGCCTCGGACAGCACCACCCTCCCCGAGCTGATCGTCCTCGACCGCTCGGCGGGCCCGGCCCTCGGGACGGGCGTGATCACCTCGCCGGCCGGCGCCTACCCCGCCGAGCCCGACCTGACCGGCATGGCCTCCTTCTCCTTCGCCGCCGCCTACCCGAAGGGAGCCTCCGTCCCGACCGGAAAGGCCGACTTCGACCTCGGCCGGGCCGGGCTGAAGTTCCGCTCCACCGGCTCCGACTGGCTCGTCGTCAACGGGTCGCGGGCCGTCTACCAGGGCACCGGCAAGGTGAACGGCAGCGCCGGCTACGGCTTCCGCGTCACCGCGACCGACGCCCCGGACACCTTCCGGATCAGGATCTGGCGGAAGTACACCGGTGACGTCGTCTACGACAACCTCACCGGCGCACGTCCCAAGGGCTTCGTCACCGTCGGCGACGGCCGACGCTAGCGGCCCTCCCCGTGCCCTGAGCCGGCGCCGACACCTCGGCCCGGCTCAGGGCACTGCCGTACACAGAGAGAGCTCCAGCCGCCACCCGCCCCCCTCTGAAACCGCCCTGAAACCGCGCCGAAGGCGGCCGCCCGCACGCTCTGGTCCTACGCACTCCCCGGAGCCAGAGAGGCACACGCCATGGACGCCACCCCCCTCCAGCTGACCCCCGGACTCGTCGAGGACCCCGTCCGCGGCTATGCCGACCTGCGCTCGCGCGCCGGCCTCGGGCACGCGGTCCTTCCCGGCCTGGACACCCCCGTGCGGCTGATCACCCGCTACGAGGACGCGCGGGCCGCGCTCGTCGAGCCCCGTCTGATCCGGGACCGCTCCGCCGTCCCCGGCGGCTCCGACATGCCCGACCCGCAGGCCGAGTTGCTGGCCCAGGGCATCGAGGGCTTCCCGGAGGAGTACCTCCAGTACCTGTCCGGGCACCTGGCGCTGTTCGACGGCGACGAGCACACCCGGCGCCGCAACCCCCTCACCCGCGCCTTCACCGCTCGCCGTGTCTCCGCGCTGCGTCCCTTCGTGGAGCGAGCCGCCCGTGAGCTGATCGCCGGCCTCGCCGAGCGCGAACAGGCCGACCTGCTGGGCGAGTTCGCGTACCCGTTGAGCACAGCCGTGATCTGCGAGCTGGTCGGCGTGGACGCGGCCGACCAGGACCGGGTGTGCGAATGGATCCGGGACTTCGCGTACGGCGACGGCAGCCGGATCACCGAGGGGCTGGCCGGCATCGTGGAGTACACCAGGGACCTCGTGGCCCGCCGGCGCGCCGAGCCCACCGACGACCTGGTCTCGGCCCTGCTGGCGGACGGCGGGATGAGCGACGACGAGATCGTGACCGTCTTCTTCCTGCTCATCAACACCGGCATCACCCCGCCCGCCCTGTTCCTCGCCCACGGCCTGCTCGCCCTGCTCGACCACCCCGAGCAGCTACGGCGGCTGCACGACGAGCCGGAGCTGCTCGCTCGCGCCGTGCCCGAACTCCTGCGGTACGTCACACTGGTGCGCATCGGTGCCACCCTGTACGCCACCGAGGACTTCGAGTTCGCCGGTTCCCCGCTGCGCAAGGGCGAGGCCGTGACGGTCGCCCTGTTCGGCGCCAACCACGACCCCGCCGCCTTCGACGGCCCCGAACGGCTCGACATCACACGGGAGTTCGGACGCGGCGACGGCCATCTCGCGTTCGGGCACGGCCCGCACTACTGCATCGGCGCGGCGCTGGGCCGACTCGTGACGGGCGTCGTCCTCGACGAACTGCTCGTCCGACGGCCGGTGCCGGCACTGGCCGTGGACCGGGCCGACGTCCGCTTCGGCCACTGGCCCGGCGACGGCTTCCACCTGCTGAGCCTGCCGGTCCGGCTCTGAGCGTGCCGGCATGGGCATGCCTGCTGCGCGGGGCCGGCGCCTCAGCCGGTCCGCACCCCCAGCAGCCCGAGCGCGGCCTCGCGCAGCGCGTCCGGGTCCAGGGCGGCGTACTCGGCCATCGCCTCCTGGTACGCCGCCCGATCGGCGTTCTCCGCGTCCTGCCGGGCCCGGGCGGAGGACATCGTCGGCTGGAAGTTGCGCAGGCAGCGAAAGCCGTCCGCCAGCGCGATCAGCCGTACGCCGCGCACGGGATCCCCGTCGGCCAGGTCGGCGGTGCCGAGAGCGAGCAGCAGCGCGCCCTGGACGGGGAGGTCCGCCGTCGTGGGGCGCGCGGCGATCGAAGGCCGGGTCAGCAGGGTCGTCAGACGCTCGGGGAGCGCGCCTGCGAGGGGTGCCACGAGGTCGGTGCGGCCGTGCCGGGCGTGGGCGGTCAGGGCGACGGCCTGCAACTCCAGCCGCCAGCCCTCCAGCAGGGGTTCGCCGCCGCGGACGGGGCTCGCCCCGCGTTCCATGCGGGCGACGGCCCGGCGCCACAGGCCGAGGCCGGTCTCGATGTCGCCCCGGGCGAGGGCGATCTCGCCGCGGGCGCCCAGGTCGGGCGCGTACGCGTCCGGGGTCATGCCCTCGGGCTGGTGCCGCAGGGCGTGTTCCAGCCAGTGCTCGGCCGCTTCGAGGTCGCCGGTCTGGAGGTGGGCGAGCATCAGCCCCCAGCTCAGTCCGACCGGGTCCTGCCCCTCGCCGAAGTGCTCCAGCTCCGCCATCGCGCTCCGCATGGGGCCGATCGCCTCCGCGCCGCGCTCCATGCGCAGGCACAGCTCACCGATCCGGGCCTGCGGCCAGTACCGCAGCAGCGGGACATCCCGGTCCGCGAAGGCGTCGAGCATCCCGCGGGCCGCCTCCAGGGCCCGTTC
Organism: Streptomyces chartreusis; assembly: GCF_008704715.1. Taxonomy (NCBI): domain Bacteria; kingdom Bacillati; phylum Actinomycetota; class Actinomycetes; order Kitasatosporales; family Streptomycetaceae; genus Streptomyces; species Streptomyces chartreusis. The sequence goes on along the minus strand of NZ_CP023689.1, from coordinate 8,447,843 downwards.
CGGGTCGTGCTCGCTCTCCCACAGATAGCTCGCCACGCAGTTGGCGACGCCCGCGAGCAGGGGCACGTCACCGGAGCAGAGCGCCTCCAGTGGCTTGCGGTCACCGGAGGCGAGGATCTCCGGCAGCGCGCACAGCACGGTGGACGCGGCCCGGACCAGGGTGTCGGGCGGCGCGGAGGGAAGCCTGCGCAGGCCGGCCAACGGGCGCACGGCACCGGCTCCGTGGGCGAGGAAGAGGGTGACGGTCATCAGGGCGAGGGCGGTACGGGTCGGCTCGACGTACGCGGGCGCGGGCCGGTGCCGGGCCAGCAGCGGCGCGGTGTCGTCGGCCAGGGCCATCAGCCGCGTGTAGTTGGCCTCGGTGGTCCACAGGGCGCTGAGTACGGCGGCCACGGCGGCGGACGTGTCCGCGTCGTCGCGGGCGAGTGCGAGCCGCAGCGCCTGGACCAGGTTGTCCTGCTCGGCGCGGATGAGCTGCCAGGAGGCGACCGGCTCCGCTCCGAACGGCGCGTCGTGGTGGGTGACCCCGAACTCCCGCGCCCATCCCGTGAACCGGTCCTCGACCAGGTCCTCCTCCCCGGCCTGCTCCCGATGGGCGGCGGCGAACTCCCGCACGGTCTCCAGCATCCGGAAGCGTGCGCCGTGCGCGGTGTCGGTGACCTTGAGCAGCGACTGGTCGACGAGGTCCTCAAGGACGTCCAGCACATCCAGCACGTCACGGCTGCCGGTGAGATGTGCGGCGGCCTCGGTGGTGAAGCCGCCGGGGAGGACCGACAGGGCGCGCAGGGCTGCTCGGCCGTCGGGTTCGAGGAGGTTCCAGCTCCAGTCGACGACGGCGTGCAGGGTGCGGTGCCGCCGGGGCGCGTCCCGCGGTCCGCCGCGCAGCAGGGCGAACCGGTCCTCGAGGCGGCGCGCGATCTCGGCGACCGACATCACACGCACCCGGGCGGCGGCCAGCTCGGTGGCGAGGGGCAGTCCGTCGAGGCGGCGGCACAGGTCGGCCACGGCGTCGGCGGGCAGTTCGGCGTCGGGCCGGGCGGCGCGGGCACGCTGTTCGAACAGCTCGACGGTGGTACGCGCGTCCAGTTCGGGCAACGGGTGGACGGCCTCGGACGACAGTCCGAGCGGGGCGCGGCTGGTGGTGAGGACGCTGACGTTCCGGGTCATCGACACCAGGGCCCGCACCAGGTCGGCGACACCGGAGACGACCTGCTCGCAGTTGTCCAGGACGAGCAGCGCGGACCCGGGCCCGAGGGCGCCGACGATGCCGGCGAGCGGTCCGGCCTCGCGCGGGCCCTCACCGGCGCCGAGCGCCGAGGCGACCTCGGCGGCCACGTCCGCGTCGCGGCCGACCCCGGCGAGCGGCACCAGGTGCACGACCCGGTGCTCGGCCTCCCGGGCGACGGCACCGGCGAGACGGGTCTTGCCGAGCCCGCCCGGCCCGACGATCGAGGTGACCCGGGAGCTGTGGATCAGCCGCGTCACGGCGGCGATGTCGGCGTCCCGCCCGAGCAGCGGATTGGGCTCGTGCGGCACCCCGCGCCGCACGGCCGGCGCCTGCCCGCGCAGCAGTTCCTGGTGCAGCTCCTGCAGGGCGGGGCCCGGATCCGTACCGAGCTCGTCGCGCAGACGGCGCCGGTGGTCGTCGTACGACGTCAGCGCGGCGGCCGCTCCGGCGGTGACCGCCTGACAGCGCATCAGCTCCAGCAGCTGCTCCTCGTCCAGCGGATGGGCGTCCACCAGCTCGCCGAGCGGCCCCACCGCCTCCTCCCGGCGGCCGGAGCGGGCCAGCGACAGCGCCCGCAGCCGGGTCAACGCCGTGTGCTCGGCGGCGAGTTCGAGGCGCAGGCCCGTCACCGGGTCATCGAGGGGACCGCCCTCCGCGGGGCCGGCGTCCCACAGGGCGAGCCCCGCCTCCGCCTCCGCGACCGCGCCGTGATGGTCGCCGGCCCGCGCCTTCTCCGTGCTCGCGGCGACATGCAGCTGCACGGCCCAGGCGTCGACCTGGTCCTCGCGCAGGGCGATGCGGTAGCCGGTGGGGGTGCCGGCGATGACCTCGCGGCCCAGCAGGGAGCGGGCCCGGGAGACCAGGATCTGCAACGCCTTGGTCGGGTTCTCCGGCTGTTCGTCCGGCCACAGCCCGGCCACGAGACGTCCGGTGCCGCATCCCGCCCGCGGCTCCCCGGCCAGCAGCGCGAGCAGACCGCGCAGCCGGGGCGCGGTGATCTCCTTGCCCCGGTGCGCGACGGACGTCAGCAGCGTCAACTCGATGGTCACCCGTGCAGGTTAGTCAGAACGGGTGGTGAGAAGGGTGGCCGGAAGGGTGCAACCCTCTCGCAACGTTGCCCGTGCTGCCCTTGCTCCATGTATGAGGAGACCCCGCGTGTCGAACTCACCCCCGCGGCCGCCGAGCTGCTGCGCCGTCTGCGCGCCACGCACGGCCCGCTGATGTTCCACCAGTCGGGCGGCTGCTGCGACGGCAGCGCGCCCATGTGCTACCCGGAGGGCGAGTTCCGGACCGGCAACTCGGACGTCCTGCTCGCGGAGCTGCACGTCGAGGGAGTGGTGGAGCCCGTGACGTTCTGGATGTCACGCAGTCAGTACGAGGCGTGGAGCCACACCCGGCTGATCGTCGACGTGGTCGAGGGGCGGGGCAGCGGCTTCTCGCTGGAGGCACCCGAGGGGGTGCGTTTCCTCACCCGTTCTCGCGTCGTCGGCGCCTAGATCCCCGGCCGGTCATCGCCGTCTGGTGCACTTCCCCTGAGTCCTGCGACATTTGACGAGACCTCAGGGGGCACGTGTGACGCTTCGTCAGAAACGATTCGCATCAGCGAGAGCGGCACTCACGCTGATCACAGCACTCGGCGCGCTGGCCGGTGCGGCCCTGGTGGGGGCGGCACCGGCCGGCGCCGCGCAGCAGCCCACTCCGGTCGCGCCGGGCGTCGGCTACGAGGAGTTCGACATCCCGGCGGCGAAGGGCACGGCGCACGCGCACGTCCTCAGCGTCGACCTCCGTGATCCGCGCGTCCGGCTCGATCTGCTGTACCCGGGTGCGGTGGCGGCGCGGGCCACCGTCTCCCAGCAGGCCACCGCTCAGGGTGCGGTGGCGGGCGTGAACGGCGACTTCTTCAACATCAGCGAGACCCAGCACCCCGGCGTCGAGGCGACGGGCGCGAGCGTGGGGCCGGTGATCGCGAGCGGCCGGGCCCTGAAGGCGGCGGTGCCGAACGGCCAGCGCTTCGGTCCCGCGCTGCCGCCCGGCACGAGCACCGAGGACGTGTTCGGCGTGGGCGTGGACCGCCGCGCCCGGATGGACGGACTGAGCCTGTCCGGCTCCATCCGCACTCCCGAGGGCCGCCTCCCGCTGGGCGGGCTGAACCAGTACGCGCTGCCGGTGGGCACCATCGGGGCGTTCACGTCCAAGTGGGGCAGCGTCTCCCGGATGCGCGCCACCTGCGGCACGGACACCGACCGGGCGGCCCCGTGCAGCACGGACACCTACGAGGTGACGGTCCGTCACGGCCAGGTCGTGTCGACGGCCGACTCACCCGGGAGCGGCCCGATCGCCCCGGGCACCACCGTGCTGGTGGGCCGGGAGGCGGGCGCGCAGCAACTGCGGAAGTTCTTCACGGGCGAGCCGGTGTCGGTGCGGCACCGGCTGGTGGCGTCGTCGTCCCGGATCCCGTACCTCTTCGCGCTCGGCGGCTATCCGGTCCTCGACGACGGGCAGCCGCTGCCCGGCCTGGACGACCGGGCCTCGGCGGTGCGCACCGCCGTGGGCATCGCGGACCACGGCCGGCGTCTGGTGCTGCTCGCGCTGGACGGCGCGCCCGAGTTCCGCACCGGGCTGACCATCGCGGAGGTCGCTTCCGTGATGCGGGACCTGGGCTCGGTGGACGCCTTCAGCCTGGACGGCGGCGGCTCCTCGACGCTGGTCGCGCGCGAGCCGGGAGCGGCGGCGGTGTCCGTGCGCAACCACCCGTCCGACGGCAGGGAACGCGCCGTGCCCAACGGCATCGGGGTCTTCTCGGCCCTCTGACCGGCGCCCCTGACGGTCACGGTCTGAGACTGCTCACGATGTCCGCCGTGGCCGTCAGGCCGCTGTTGATGGTGGGCGCCATGCTCGTGCTGGCCAGATAGAAGCCGAGCAGCAGGCACACCAGCGCATGGGTGATCTTCAGCCCGCCGTTGCGTACGAAGATCACCGCCAGGATGAACAGCAGCAGCACCACAGAGATGGAAATGGCCATCGTCAATCTCCTCCGCCACGCCGCCTTGCCCGGTTTCACGGCGTTCGGCGGCAAGTGTGGCGTAGCGGAGGGTTCGTCCGGGCGGCTGACCTGTAGGCCGAACGAGTGGTGTTCCGCGATGCGGCGCTAGACCGTCCGGTGGGCGTCGAGGAACGCCTCCAGACCGGCGAGGTCGTCGGTGTTGAGGAAGTCGACGCCGGCGGCGAGCAGCTCGCCCCACAGCGCGTCGCGCGCGGGGCCCGCCACGTCCGGGGTGGCCCAGAAGCGGACCTTCTGACCGCGCGAGTGCGCCGCCCGCACGATGCCGCGCAGCTTGCGCCGTTCGGCGTCCGGGAAGGCGCCCACGCCGAGCCAGGTGAAGTTCAGCGTCCAGTTGTCACTGATGAGCGGGACGAATGAGGCGGGCGCGGAGGTGCCGAGGTCGGCGAGGCGGCCGTCGTAGAAGGCACGGCGCAGCTTCTGCGCCTCCATCGGCGCACGGGCGGCACGGTCGCCGGAGATGACGGCGGTCACCGGGCCCTGGAACACCCGGCCGTGGGCGTAGGTCGTGAACAGGTGCTTGTGGCGCGCCAGGTGCCGGTCGAGTTCGAGGTACGTCGAGGAGCCCTCGGTCTTGATGTCGATGAGCAGCTGGATCGGCCTGCGGTGTCCCCGGTACACGGAGCCGTGGTTGGCCTTGACGCGGGCGGCCAGCGGGTCGAGGTAGAGGGACTCCAGGGTGCGGCTGGGGTCGAGGTCCTCGGGGTCGTGGGCGACGAGGAGCTGGTCGCCCACGAGGTAGATGTCGGCCTCGAGGCTGCCGAAGCGGTGGTCGAGGGCGTCCAGGAGAGGGCGCGGGTGCTCGTAGTCGTTGTGGGCGTGGGCCGGCCACAACGGGCGCGGGCCGTGCCCTCGTTCGCCGGCCAGCGCCTGCGTGGCGGGCAGGGCGGCCGCGCCCGCGAGGGCGGCGCCGAGGGTGGTGAGGGCTCTGCGACGGGTGGTGAGGGCCATGCTCTGCCTCCCTGACAGGGTCGGATGGAACCGCTGCGAGTATGCGATTCCGAACGGCCCGAACAGCAGTGCCCTTGCGGGGAGTTGGCCGGACCGCCGTCCCTCGTTCACTTCGTCCGCGCAGGGCGCACAAGAAAGCCCGCCCCAGGTGGGGCGGGCTTCTCGCGGGCTTTGTCCAGGTGTACGTCAGGGGGCCGGGAGGTCGATGGTTTCGGCCAGTGCCTCGCGGTGGGCGCCTGCGGTGCCGTAGGCGATCGAGTCGGCCTTCGCGCGCTTCAGGTACAGATGCACCGGGTGCTCCCAGGTCATCCCGATGCCGGCGTGCAGCTGGAGGGCCTCCTCGGCGGCGTGCACGGCGACGGGCGCCGCGTAGGCCTGTGCGACGGCGACCGCCACGCCGACGTCCTCGCCGGTCGAGAGCGCGTCGGCGGCGTTGCGGGCGGCGGCGCGCAGGTTGACGACCTCCAGCCACAGCTGGGCGAGCCGGTGCTTGATCGCCTGGAAGCCGCCGACGGGCCGGTTGAACTGCTTGCGTTCCTTCAGGTAGCGGACCGTCTCGGTCAACGTCCATTCGGCGAGCCCGAGTTGCTCGGAGGCGAGCAGTCCGGCGCCGGCGCGCAGGGCGCGTCGTACGGCGGGCTCGGCGTCGCCCAGCAGCCGGCCGGGCGCACCGTCCAGGGTGACCGTGGCGACGGGCCGGGTCAGGTCCAGGGACGCCTGCGGGGCGACGGTCACGGCGTCGGCGTCGACCGCGTACAGCCCGCCGTCGTCCGCGGGCACCAGCAGCACATCGGCGACGGCGGCGTCCGCGATGGCCGTCAACTCCCCGTGCAGGGCGCCGTTCTCATGCCGTACGACCTTGTAGGCGCCGCCGGGGGCGACGTTCAGCGCGACGGTGAGGGCGCCGATGCGGCGCCCGGAGGCGAGCTCGGCGAGCAGACCGCCCTCGGCGTCGCAGGCCAGCAGTGCCTCCGTGGCGACCACGGCGCTCGTCAGGTAGGGCACGGGGGCGACCGCGCGGCCCAGCTCCTCGAGGACGACGGCGGCTTCGCGGTGCGTGGCGCCCTGGCCGCCCCGGTCCTCCGGGACCAGGAGCCCGGCCAGGCCCATGCCGTCGGCGAGGGCCTTCCACGCCGCCAGGTCGTGCGGGGTGCCCGACTCGGTGCGCGCGATGACACCGGGCGCGTCGCAGTGGTCGCTCAGCAGGTCCCGTACGGCGGCCCGCAGCGCCTCTTCCTCCTCGGAGTAGAGAAGATCGGTCATCGGGACAGGTCCTTCCAGGCGACGTCCTTGTCGGTGCGCGGCTCGGCGGGCAGGCCGAGGACGCGTTCGGCGACGATGTTCAGCAGGACCTCGCTGGTCCCGCCCTCGATGCTGTTGCCCTTGGAGCGCAGATAGCGGTAGCCGGCGTCACGGCCGGTGAAGTCCACGAGCTCCGGGCGGCGCATGGTCCAGTCGTCGTACAACAGGCCCTCCTCGCCGCGGAGTTCGACCTCCAGGCCGCTGATCTCCTGGTTGAGCCGGGCGAAGGCGAGCTTCATGCCGGCGCCCTCGGGGCCGGGCTGGCCGGCGACGAGTTGCTGGCGGAGCCGTTCGGCGGTGAGGCGGGAGACCTCGGACTCGACCCACAGCTTCAGCAGCCGCTGGTGGAGGTCGTGGGTGCGCAGCTCGGGCCGCTCGCGCCAGGTCTTCACGACCGGGCCGATCATGCCGCCCTCGCGGGGCAGCCGCATGCCGCCGATGGCGACGCGTTCGTTGTTGAGGGTGGTCTGCGCGACCTTCCAGCCGTCGCCGATCTCGCCCAGGCGCCGGGAGTCCGGGATGCGGACGTCGGTCAGGAACACCTCGTTGAACTCGGCCTCGCCGGTGATCTGGCGCAGCGGCCGGACGTCGACCCCGGGGTCGGTCATGTCGCACAGGAAGTAGGTGATGCCGGCGTGCTTGGGCACGTCCGGGTCGGTGCGGGCGATGAGGATGGCCCAGCGGGCGATGTGGGCGCTGGACGTCCACACCTTCTGCCCGTTGACGACCCAGTCGTCGCCCTCCCGGACGGCGCGAGTGCCGAGCGCCGCGAGGTCGGACCCGGCGCCGGGCTCGCTGAAGAGCTGGCACCAGACCTCCTCGCCGGTCCACAGGGGTCGCAGATAGCGCTGCTTCTGCTCCTCGGTGCCGTACTTGAGGATCGTCGGCGCGGCCATGCCGAGGCCGATGCCGATGCGCCGAGGCTCGTTGTCGGGGGCGCCGGCGGCCTCCAGTTCGGCGTCCACGACGGCCTGGAGGGAGCGGGGCGCGCCGAGACCGCCGAGACCCTCGGGGTAGTGCACCCACGCGAGTCCGGCGTCGAAGCGGGCGCGCAGGAAGTCCAGGCGGTCGGTCGTGGCCGGGGGATGCGCGGCCAGCAACTCGGCCGTACGTCGGCGCAGTTCGGCGGCGTCGGTCATGCCGCTCCTCCTTCGGTGAGTCCCGGGATCACGGCGACGCGCCCCGTGGTGACGCCGTCGGCGACGCGCTGCACGGCGGCGGCCGCCCCGCCCAGCGGGACGCGCTCGCTCACCAGCGGCTTGATGGCGCCCCGGGCGGCCAGCTCGGTGAGCTGCTCGTGGCAGTGCATGATCAGCTTCGGGTTCTTGGTGTTGTACAGGCCCCAGTGCAGGCCGAGGATCGAGTAGTTCTTCACCAGGGCGTGGTTGAGCGCCGGGCTGGGGATCCGGCCGCTCGCGAAGCCGACGACCACGATCCGGCCCTCGAAGGCGACGACCTTGGCGGACTGGTCGTAGGCCTCGCCGCCGACGGGGTCGTAGATGACGTCGGCGCCCCGACCGCCGGTGGCTTCCTTCACGGCTCCGATGACGTCCTCGGAGCGCCGGTCGACGACGACGTCGCAGCCGAGCTCCCGCGCCACGGCCGCCTTGTCGGCGCCGCCCACGACGCCGATGACCCGCGCGCCGGCGGCCTTGCCGAGCTGCACGGCCGCGCTGCCGACCCCTCCCGCGGCAGCGTGGACGAGCAGCGTCTCCCCGGCCTCCAGGCCGGCCCGGCGGTGCAGGCCGAACCAGCCGGTCTGGTAGCCGATGTGCAGGGCGGCGGCCTCGGCGTCGTCCAGCGACTCGGGTGCGGGCAGGACGGCGGCGGCGTCCGCGACGGCGTACTCGGCGAAGCCGCCGTACGGCAGCGCCGGGTTGGCGATGACGCGGCGCCCGTCCTCGGTCTCGCCGCAGATCTCCACGCCCGGCGTGAACGGCAGCGGCGGCCGGACCTGGTAGTGGCCCCGGCACAGCAGCGCGTCCGGGAAGTTGATGTTCGCGGCACGCACCTTCAGCAGGACTTGGCCGTCACCGGGCGTGGGCGTGTCGATCTCGTCGAGACGCATCACCTCGCTCGGCTCGCCGTTCTCGTGCACTTGCCATGCCTGCATGCGGGGCCTCCACGGGGGACTGCTTCGTCTGACCGGGGTCGGTTCGCATACTAAGCGGTCGCTTGCCGATCAGGGAACAGTCCGCCGGGGAACAGTCGCGTCCGTCACGCCTTCCGGGGACGCGCCCGCACGTGCATGCGCTCCCCCTGCGGCCCGAACAGGCTGAGGCACTCCACCGGCCCCTCCCCCGTCGACCCGAACCAGTGCGGCACCCGGGTGTCGAACTCGGCCGCCTCCCCGGGCTCCAGCACCAGGTCGTGCTCGCCCAGCAGCAGCCGCAGCCGCCCGGAGAGCACGTACAGCCACTCGTAGCCCTCGTGGGTCCGCTGTTCCGGCTCCTCGTTGCGCGGGGGCGCCAGGATCTTGAACGCCTGGAGCCCTCCGGGCTGCCGGGTGAGCGGCCAGAAGGTACGGCCGTGCTGCTCGATCGGCTTGGAGCGTACGCGCGGATCGTCCACCGGAGGGGCGCCGACCAGTTCGTCCAGCGGCACCTGGTGCGCCTGCGCGATCGGCAGCAGCAGCTCCAGACTGGGCTTGCGCAGGCCCGACTCCAGCCGGGACAGGGTGCTCACGGAGATGCCGGTCGTCTCGGACAGCGCCGCGAGGGTAACGTCCCGGTCCTTGCGCAGCCTCCTGAGCCTGGGCCCCACTTCGGCGAGAACGTCGTCGGTACTCATCCCTGTATTGCAGAATCGGCAAGTTGATTTGTCAATCCCGCGCGGCGGGGCGACTGTCGTGGTGGAGGTGGTCACCATGACCGAGAAGCACACCGAGAGTTACGAGGTCGTAGTCGTCGGAGGCGGCGCTGCCGGCCTGTCCGCCGCCCTGGTCCTGGGCCGCGCCCGACGCCGGACCCTGGTCGTCGACGCCGGCGAGCCACGCAACGCGCCCGCCGCCCATATGCAGGGCTATCTGTCCCGCGACGGCATGTCGCCCGGGGAGTTCCTGGCGGTGGGGCGTGAGGAGATCGCACGGTACGGCGTCGAGCTGGTCCGGGACCGCGCGGTCGACGTCACCCGGGACGGCGACTTCACGGTGGTGCTCGCGAGCGGCCGCAGCGTCCGGGCCCGGCGCCTGGTCGTCGCCACCGGCCTCAGGGACGAGCTGCCCGATGTCCCCGGCGTCGCCGAACGCTTCGGCAACGACGTGCTGCACTGCCCGTACTGCCACGGCTGGGAGGTCCGCGACCGGGCCTTCGGTGTGCTCGCGACCACCCCGCTGAGCGTGCACCAGGCGCTCATGGTGTCCCAGTGGTCGAAGGACGTGACCTTCTTCCTGCACGAGGTCGCCGAGTCCGACCTCTCGGACGACGACCTGCGCAGGCTCGCTGCGGCCGGCGTGAAGGTGGTCCCCGGCGAGGTGGCCGAGCTGGTGATCGAGGACGACCGGCTGAAGGGGGTGCGGCTCGCGGACGGCACGGTGCACGCGCGCGAGGTCGTCTTCACGGCACCCCGCGCGGTACCGCAGACCGGCCTCCTGGAGAAGCTCGGCGCCGAGTTCCAGGAGACCCCCTTCGGCTCCTACCCGGTGGTCGACCCGACGGGCCTGACCTCCGTACCGGGCGTCTGGGCGGCCGGCAACGCGATGGGCTTCGCGGAGCAGGTCGTCAACGCGGCATCGGGCGGCTACCGGGCGGGCGCCTTCATCAACGGAGAGCTGCTGATGACGGACCTGGACGCGCCCCTGTAAGGGGCGCGGGGAACTGCGCGACAAGCCACGACGCGCCCGCAGCCGAAAAGCGACCCGTTCGTCGGCGTGTAATTCAGCGGAGCGCGACGCACCATGGCTGCATGCTGCTGACCCGGCTGGCCCGTGTGTCCCAGGAGGTCGCCGCGACCTCGGCGCGCTCCCGGAAGATCGCTCTGCTCGCGGAGCTCTTCCGGGACGCCGAGGCGGACGACGTACCGATCGTCATCCCGTATCTGGCGGGCCGCCTCCCGCAGGGCCGGCTCGGCATCGGCTGGAAGGTGCTGAGCCGCCCGGTCCCGCCGGCCGCCGAGCCGACCCTCACCGTCCGTGAGGTGGACGCCCGGCTCACCGAACTCGGCAAGGTCTCCGGCACCGGCTCGCAGGCCGAAAGAGCCCGGCTGGTGGGTGAGTTGATGGGCGCCGCGACCGAGGACGAGCAGCGCTTCCTGTTCGGGCTGATCACCGGCGAGGTACGGCAGGGCGCCCTGGACGCCGTGGCCGTGGAGGGCCTCGCCCGGGCGACGGAGGCACCGCCGGCGGACGTGCGGCGGGCCGTGATGCTCGCCGGTTCCCTCCAGGACGTGGCTCGGGCACTGCTCGCGGACGGGCCCGGGGCGCTGGAGCGGTTCCGGCTCACCGTCGGCCGCCCGGTGCTGCCGATGCTGGCGCACACCGCCTCCGCGGTGTCGGAGGCGGTCGACAAGCTCGGCGCGTGCGCGGTCGAGGAGAAGCTGGACGGCATCCGCGTCCAGGTCCACCGCGACGGCGACTCGGTACGGCTCTACACCCGCACCCTCGACGACATCACCGACCGCCTGCCCGAAGTGACCTCAGCCGCACTGGAGTTGAGGGGCGAGAGCTTCATCCTGGACGGCGAGGTCATCGCCTTCGACGACACCGGCCGCCCCCGCTCCTTCCAGGAGACCGCCGGCCGCGTCGGCTCCCGCGCGGACGTGGCGACGGCGGCCGCGCAGGTCCCCGTCTCCCCCGTCTTCTTCGACGCCCTGTCCGTCGACGGCCACGACCTGCTCGACCTGCCGTTCACCGAGCGCCACGCGGAGCTGGCCCGCCTGGTCCCCGAGCCGATGCGGGTACGCCGCGCGCTGGTGTCCGGCCCCGAGGACCTCACGCGGGCCGAGGGCTTCCTCGCCGAGACCCTGGAGCGCGGCCACGAGGGCGTGGTCGTCAAGGCACTCGACGCCCCCTACAGCGCGGGCCGGCGCGGCGCCTCCTGGCTGAAGGTCAAGCCCGTGCACACCCTCGACCTGGTGGTGCTGGCCGCCGAATGGGGCCACGGCCGCAGGACCGGCAAGCTCTCCAATCTGCACCTGGGGGCGCGCACGGCGGACGGCGGCTTCGCCATGCTCGGCAAGACCTTCAAGGGCATGACCGACGCGATGCTGGCCTGGCAGACCGAGCGGCTCCAGGAGCTCGCCGTCCGCAGCGACGACTGGGTGGTGACCGTACGCCCGGAACTCGTCGTCGAGATCGCCTACGACGGTCTGCAGCGCTCCACCCGCTACCCGGCCGGCGTAACCCTGCGCTTCGCCCGCGTGGTCCGCTACCGCGAGGACAAGCGGCCGGAGGAGGCCGACACGGTGGAGACCCTGCTCGCCGCCCACCCGGAGGTGCGGCCGTGAAGCACAGCGCCGGCCTGCTGCTCTTCCGCCGCACCGCCGGCGGCCTGGAGGTGCTGCTCGGCCATATGGGCGGCCCGTTCTTCGCCAAGCGCGACGCGGGGGCCTGGACGGTACCCAAGGGCGAGTACGAGCCCGACGAGCCCGCCTGGGACGCGGCCCGCCGCGAGTTCCAGGAGGAACTGGGGCTGCCGCCGCCGGACGGAGAGGCCGTGGCGCTCGGCGAGGTCAGGCAGACGGGCGGCAAGATCGTCACGGTCTGGGCGATCGAGGCCGACCTCGACCCGGCGACGGTCGTCCCCGGCACCTTCCGGATGGAGTGGCCGCCGCGCTCGGGCCGTACCCAGGAGTTCCCCGAGCTGGACCGGGTGCGCTGGCTGCCCGTCGACCGGGCGCGCGAGGTCGTCGTCAAGGCCCAGGCCGCGTTTCTCGACCGTCTGACGGAGCACTCGGCCTGAGCGGCCCCACACGCGTTGCGGTAGCCACCGCGGCGCGGGAAGGTCGAAGCAACAGCCCGCTCCCAGGAGGTCGGTCATGCCCATCGCGACGGTCAACCCGGCGAACGGCGAGACGCTCAAGACGTACGAGGCCATGGGCGAGGAGGAGATCGAGCGCAGGCTCCAGCTCGCCGAGGCCACGTTCCGCACGTACCGGACCACGACCTTCGTAGACCGGGGCCGCCTGCTGATCCAGGCCGCGAATCTCCTGGACGCCGATCAGGAGGACATCGCCCGGGTCATGACCACCGAGATGGGCAAGCCCATCAAGCAGGCCCGCGCGGAGGCCGCGAAGTGCGCCAAGGCCATGCGCTGGTACGCCGAACGCGCCGAGGGCCTGCTCGCCGACGAGGAACCGGCCGACTCCGACGTGAAGGACTCGGGCGCCTCACGGGTACGGGTGCGCTACCGCCCGCTCGGTCCGGTCCTCGCGGTCATGCCGTGGAACTTCCCGCTGTGGCAGGTGATGCGCTTCGCGGCGCCGGCGCTGATGGCGGGCAACGTCGGTCTGCTGAAGCACTCCTCGAACGTCCCCCAGACCGCCCTCTACATCGAGGACCTGTTCCACCGCGCGGGCTACACCGAGGGCTGCTTCCAGACCCTGCTGATCGGCGCCGGCCAGGTCGACGACATCCTGCGCGACGAGCGCGTGAAGGCCGCGACGCTGACCGGCAGCGAGCCCGCGGGCCGCGCGGTCGCCTCCACCGCCGGGGAGATGATCAAGAAGACGGTGCTGGAGCTGGGCGGCAGCGACCCCTACGTCGTCATGCCGTCCGCCGACATCGACCGCGCCGCGCAGATCGCGGTGACCGCGCGGGTGCAGAACAACGGGCAGTCCTGCATCGCCGCCAAGCGCTTCATCGTGCACACGGACGTCTACGACGCCTTCGCCGACCGCTTCGTCGAGGGCATGAAGGCGCTGGTGGTCGGCGACCCGATGCTGGACGAGACGGACGTCGGCCCGCTCTCCAGCGAGCAGGGACGCACGGACCTGGAGGAACTGGTCGACGACGCCGAGCGCAGCGGGGCGACCGTGCTGTGCGGCGGCCACCGGCTGCGCCGCCCCGAGCTCCCGGGCTGGTACTACCCGCCCACCGTCCTCGCCGACATCACCCGCGAGATGCGGATCCACCGCGAGGAGGCGTTCGGCCCGGTCGCCACGCTGTACCGGGCGAGCGACCTGGACGAGGCCGTGCTGATCGCGAACGACTCGCCCTTCGGACTGAGTTCGAACGTGTGGACCCGTGACGAGGCCGAGGTCGACCGGTTCGTACGCGACCTTGAGGCCGGGAGCGTGTACGTCAATGGGATGACGGCGTCCCATCCGGCGTTCCCGTTCGGCGGAGTGAAGCGGTCCGGATTCGGCCGTGAGCTGTCCGGGCACGGAATCCGCGAGTTCTGCAACATCACTACGGTTTGGCAGGGTGCGTGAGCGCCGCGCAGCTACGATCCCGGGTGTGAATCGCGAAGTTACTCTGCCGCTGATCGTCGACGACCGGGGGACCTTGCAGGTTGCTGCCGCCGATGTGAGCAAGCTGCTGCGTACGGTGGGTGGTCGGTGGCTGCACCTTGTCGAGGCCGGGGAGGAGGGGCTCGACGAGGACACGGTGGCCGCGCTGACCATCGAGCTGGCCAAGCTCGCCGACCGGATCGACGTGGCGTGCATCGCCCACAGCAGTGGGACTACGCCGTAGGGGTGAGTGCGCTCAGCGTCGACCAGAACTGGTCCTCGTAGGACTGGAGCAAGCGCGCGTACCGGTTGGCCCGCGGCTCGTTCGGTCCACCTGCCTCCAGCGCCGCACGTGCCAGCCGGTCCAGTTCCGGGGACGGTTCCGCGAAGAAGTCGAAGAAGGCGCAGGCCTCGTCCTCGAAGCCGTAGCGGGTACGCAGGGCCTCGGCGATCGTCGCGCAGTAGCCGCCCCAGGCCGCGAAGTTGGCCGTCAGCGCGAACACGGCCTCGGCCGGCGCGGCGTTCAGGGCCAGCCAGGCCACGTACGCGGGGTATCCCTGGCAGCCCGGGAGGGGTTCGTAGGCGGCCGACTGCGCCTCCGTCACACCGCACGCCGCCGCGAAAGCCCCGAGGCGCTCCCCCGCAAGCACCTCGCCCTCGGCGAGGAAGGTGAAGAAGGCGGCGGACTCGGGAGCGTCGGGCGTGGCCCGTTGGGCCAGATGGAGGAAGGCGAGACGGTCTGCCGGGATCACCCGGCTCTGTTCGAGCGCGAGCGCGCCAAGGGTGCCGAGATCGGCCTCTCCCCGGGCGATCAGCGGCACAAGCGGGTTGTCCGTCATCGACATCCTCCATCGACTCGGCTGCGGTCCACGCCCCGAGGGGCGCGCGGAACCGCGCGACCGGTCACGACTCACCCGCGGACCGCATCGCGCAGAACCCCTACGGCGCTTACCGAATCGGCATACCCGACAACGTGCGGGCGATCACCAGCCGCTGGATCTCGCTCGTCCCTTCGAAGATCGTGTAGATCGCGCTGTCGCGGTGCATCCGCTCCACGGGGTACTCCCGCGTGTAGCCGTTGCCGCCCAGGATCTGTATGGCCTGAGCGGTAACCTTCTTGGACGTCTCGCTCGCGAACAGCTTCGACATCGACCCCTCGGCCGCCGTGAACGGCTTGCCGTTGATCGCCATCCAGGACGCCCGCCACACCAGCAGCCGCGCCGCGTCGATCTGCGTCCGCATCTCCGCCAGCTGGAAGGCCACACCCTGGTTGTCGATGATCGGGCGCCCGAACTGCTCGCGCGTCATCGCGTAGTCGAGGGCTACCTCGTACGCGGCACGGGCGGTGCCGACCGCCATCGCGCCGACGGCCGGCCGGGAGGCCTCGAACGTGGCCATCGCCGCGTTCTTCACCCGCTCGCCGCCGGCCTTGGCCCGCTCGCGGGCCCGCGCCAGGCGCTCGTCCAGCTTCGCCTTGCCGCCCAGCAGGCAGGAGCCCGACACACGCACGTTGTCCAGGATGACCTCGGCGGTGTGCGAGGCCCGGATGCCGTGCTTCTTGAACTTCTGGCCCTGGGAGAGGCCCGGCGTGTTCGGCGGCACGATGAAGGACGCGTGGCCCTTGGAGCCGAGCTCGGCGTCGACGACCGCGACGACCACGTGGACGTTGGCGATGCCGCCGTTGGTCGCCCAGGTCTTCGTGCCGTTGATCACCCACTCGTCCTTGGCCTCGTCGTAGACGGCACGCGTGCGCATCGAGGCCACGTCGGAGCCGGCGTCGGGCTCGGAGGAGCAGAAGGCGGCGAGCTTGACGTCGTTGGCGTCGCCGTACATCTGGGGCACCCAGGTGCCGATCTGCTCCTCGGTGCCGTTGGCGAGGACGCCTACGGCGGCGAGACCGGTGCCGACGATCGACAGTGCGATGCCGGCATCGCCCCAGAACAGTTCCTCCATGGCCATCGGGATGCCGAGGCCCGTCTGGTCGAAGTACTGCTGGGCGTAGAAGTCGAGTGAGTAGATGCCGACCTTCGCGGCTTCCTGGATGACCGGCCAGGGAGTCTCCTCACGCTCGTCCCATTCGGCGGCCGCGGGGCGGATCACATCGGCAGCGAAACCGTGCAGCCAGTCCCGGACCTCCTTCTGTTCGTCGTTGAGCTCCATGGTGAACTCGGCCATGTCCCCTCCAGCGGCGTACGTGCATGGCTTGGCGCATGCTTGTTACTTGCGGTAACCCTAGTTTGTTACTTGCCAGTAGGTAAAGTCAACTCGCGACGCCGGATCGTCAGCCCGTTCGATGGTTGTGGCAGGTTGAGTGTTAGTTTGCGCAGGCGTCAGCGAATAAGCACGGGTGGGGAGAGCTCATGGACACCACACAGCGGACCGACCAGCAACGGTCCGCCGACCGCCGTCGGCGCGAGCTGCTGGAGGCTGCCGACAGGGTGGTGCTGCGCGACGGTCCCCAGGCCTCGATGAACGCGATCGCGGCCGAGGCCGGTATTACGAAGCCGATTCTTTATCGGCACTTCGGCGACAAGAGCGGACTCTACGCCGCGTTGGCCAAGCGGCACACGGACGCGCTGCTGGACTCGCTGCGGGCCGCGCTGGACGCTCCCGCGGATCGCCGCGAGCGGGTCGAGGCGACGCTGGACACCTACCTCGCCGCGATCGAGGCCCGGCCCCAGGTGTACCGGTTCCTGATGCATCCGACCGAGGGCGGTCAGACGGCGGATCAGGGATTCGACGTCGGCAAGCACTCGATGCCGCTCCTGCGCACGATGGGCGAGGAGCTGGCGACCGTCATCGAGGAGCGGCTGGACCTCGGGCCGGGCAGCCAGCAGCTGGCCCGGGTGTGGGGGCACGGGATAGTCGGCATGATGCACGCCGCCGGGGACTGGTGGCTGGGGGAACGGCCCTGCTCCCGGACGGAGTTGGTCCGGAGCCTGGCCGACCTGTTGTGGGGACGGCTCGCCGCGGCGGGGGACAGGATCGGCGGTCCGGGGTTCTGAACCCTGCGTTCCGGCTGCGGGTCCGTGGGGGCTGGTCGCGCAGTTCCCTGCGCCCCTGACGGCACCACGGTCACCGGCGCCAAGCAGCCCGGGCCACCTGGCGCATGAGGCGGCGGTGGCGCCATCCGCCGACGCGGTCCGCGTACACCTTCCCCTCCAAGTGGTCGCACTCGTGCTGCAGGCAGCGCGCGAAGAAACCCGTCCCGTGGATCGTCACCGGCTCCCCGGTCATCGTGAAACCCTCGACCACCGCGTGGTCGTACCGTTCCGTCCCGGCCTCCAGGCCCGGCAGGGACAGGCAGCCCTCGGGGCCGCGGATCACCACACCGTCCGCCTCCACCAGCCGGGGGTTCACCACATGACCGAGGTGTCGTACGTCCTCGTCGTCGGGACAGTCGTAGACGAAGACCCGCAGCGACTCCCCCACCTGGTTGGCGGCGAGGCCCACGCCCTGCGCGGCGTACATCGTGGCGAACAAGTCGTCCACGAGCCTCGCCAGTTCCGGACCGAAGTCGGTGACCTCCTCGCAAGGGGTGTGCAGAACGGGCTTTCCGAGCAGGGTCAGGGGCCGAACACGTCCGTGAGTGCCCGGAATGGAGGCGTTGCGCATGGCCGCAAGGGTACGGCGATTCGGGAGTGCGAATGGATCTCGATAGGCTGACCACCACCACGTTGCCGTAGGGCAGAAGCGCGGCGCGTACGCAAGGAGGATCGAGAACTGATGGCAGGCAACTCGGACCCGCTCACGCCGCGGGCCAAGATCGCCGTGACCGCGGGCAAGGCGGTCGCGGCGGCATCGCGCGCCGCAGGGCGCGGCAGCGGTTCGGTGATCGGCGGCCGGGTGGCGCTCAAACTCGACCCCGACCTCCTCGCCAGGCTCGCTCAGAACCTGGACGTGGTCCTGGTGTCGGCGACCAACGGCAAGACCACCACGACCCGGCTGATCGCGGAGGCCCTGCGGGCCGCCGGGCCGGTCGTCTCGAACGCGCTGGGCGCCAACATGCCCGCGGGCATCACCTCGGCGCTCGCCGGCGGCTCGGAAGCCCGCTACGGCGTCATCGAGGTCGACGAGAAGTACCTCGCCGGCGTCGCCCGGGACACGGACCCCAAGTGCATCGCGCTGCTCAACCTCTCGCGCGACCAGCTGGACCGGGCCGCCGAGACCCGGATGCTCGCCGAGAACTGGCGCGAGGGGCTGACGGGTTCGAAGGCCGTGATCGTGGCCAACGCGGACGACCCGCTGGTCGTGTGGGCCGCGTCGTCGTCCCCCAATGTGATCTGGGTCGCCGCCGGGCAGATGTGGAAGGACGACGCCTGGTCGTGCCCGTCCTGCGGCGGTGTGATGCAGCGGCCGGGCGACGACTGGTTCTGCGGCGAGTGCGGCTTCCGTCGTCCGACGCCCAGCTGGGCACTGTCCGGCGACCATGTCCTGGACCCGCACGGCTCGGCCTGGCCGATCCACCTCCAGCTGCCGGGGCGCGCCAACAAGGCCAACGCCACCTCCTCGGCCGCCGTCGCCGCCGTGTTCGGGGTGCCGCCGCAGGTCGCCCTGGAGCGCATGTACCAGGTGCAGGCCGTCGCAGGCCGCTATGACGTCGTGCAGTTCGAGGGGCGGGACCTGCGGCTGCTGCTGGCCAAGAACCCGGCCGGCTGGCTGGAGACGTTCTCCCTCATCGACCCGCCGCCGACCCCGGTGATCCTCTCCGTCAACGCGCGCGGCGCCGACGGCACCGACACCTCCTGGCTGTGGGACGTCGACTACACGCGGCTGACCGGGCACCCGATCTGCGTCATCGGCGACCGCAGGCTCGACCTCGCGGTGCGCCTGGAGGTCGCGAACCAGCAGTTCCAGGTGTGCGAGAACCTCGACCAGGCGGTGCAGAAGTGCCCGCCGGGCCGGATCGAGGTCATCGCCAACTACACCGCGTTCCAGGACCTGCGCCGCCGGGTCGGCAACTGAGCACGAGACTTCAGGGGACTTAAGTGAGCGACAACCAACTGCGGGTCGTCTGGATCTACCCGGACCTGCTCAGCACCTACGGCGACCAGGGCAACGTCCTCGTCGTGGAGCGCCGTGCCCGTCAGCGCGGCCTCGACGTGGCCCGCCTCGACGTGCGCAGCGACCAGCCGATCCCGACATCCGGCGACATCTATCTGATCGGCGGCGGTGAGGACCGCCCGCAGCGACTGGCGGCCGAGCGGCTGCGCCGGGACGGCGGTCTGACCCGGGCCGTGGAGAACGGCGCCATCGTGTTCTCCGTCTGCGCCGGCTACCAGATCCTCGGCCACGAGTTCATCAACGACCTCGGTCAGCGCGAGCCCGGCCTCGGGCTGATCGACGTCGTGTCCGTGCGCGGCGAGGGCGCGCGGTGCGTCGGCGACGTGCTCGGCGACATCGACCCGCGCCTCGGCCTGCCTCCGCTGACCGGCTTCGAGAACCACCAGGGCGTCACCCACCTCGGCCCGACCGCCCGCCCCTTCGCCCAGGTCCGCCTCGGCAACGGCAACGGCACGGGGGACGGCACGGAGGGCGCGTACAACGAGACCGTCTTCGGTACGTACATGCACGGCCCCGTGCTCGCCCGAAACCCGCTGATCGCGGACCTGCTGCTGAAGCTGGCGCTCGATGTGAACGCGCTGCCGCCGACCGACGACCGGTGGTACGAGGCGCTGCGCAACGAGCGCATCGCGTCCGCGCAGCAGCCCGCCTGAACCGGGTCGCTCGACAGCCCGTCTGACGGCACGTCCGCACAGGTGAGCGGGGTCGTCCAGCAGGCGGACGCACGGTTCGGCCCCGCCCCCTGATGCCGCTAGGGTGGCGGGGATTCGAGCCGGACAGCGTGGTCCGGTCCCGGCCCACGTTGAGAAGGTTTTTCGGGCTATGCGCATTGGTGTCCTCACGTCCGGCGGCGACTGCCCCGGCCTGAACGCCGTCATCCGGTCCGTCGTGCACCGTGCCGTCGTCGACCACGGCGACGAGGTCATCGGCTTCCGGGACGGCTGGAAGGGCCTCCTGGAGTGCGACTACCTCAAGCTCGACCTCGACGCGGTGGGCGGCATCCTCGCCCGCGGCGGCACGATTCTCGGTTCCTCCCGGGTCCAGCCGTCCCATCTGCGGGACGGTGTGGAGCGGGCCAAGGGCCATGTCGAGGAGCTCGGCCTCGACGCGATCATCCCGATCGGCGGTGAGGGCACGCTCAAGGCGGCCCGCCTGATGTCGGACAGCGGCCTGCCCGTGGTGGGCGTGCCCAAGACCATCGACAACGACATCGCCGTCACCGACGTCACCTTCGGCTTCGACACGGCGGTGACCGTGGCGACCGAGGCTCTGGACCGGCTCAAGACCACCGCCGAGTCCCACCAGCGCGTGCTGGTGGTCGAGGTCATGGGGCGGCACACCGGCTGGATCGCACTGCACTCCGGCATGGCGGCCGGCGCGCACGCCGTCGTCGTGCCGGAGCGGCCCTTCGACATCGACGAGTTGACCCGCGTCGTCGGCGAGCGGTTCCAGGCGGGCAAGCGGTTCGCGATCGTCGTCGCGGCGGAGGGGGCCAAGCCCCGGCCCGGGAGCATGGCGTTCGACGAGGGCGGCAAGGACATCTACGGCCACGAGCGGTTCGCCGGGATCGCCCGCCAGCTGTCGATCGAGCTGGAGGAGCGGCTCGGCAAGGAAGCACGGCCGGTCATTCTCGGGCATGTGCAGCGCGGCGGGACGCCCACGGCGTACGACCGGGTGCTGGCGACCCGGTTCGGGTGGCACGCGGTGGAGGCCGTGCACCGGGGGGAGTTCGGGCACATGACGGCGCTCCAGGGGACGGACATCGTGATGGTGCCGTTGGCCGAGGCCGTGGAGACGTTGAAGACGGTGCCGGAGGATCGGTACGAAGAGGCTGAGTGCGTGCTGTAAGGGGCGTGCTGTAGCTGCCCCCGGTCGTTGGGTCGGCCGGGGGCAGTTCTAGTCTGTGGGGGACAGACGGCGCACAACCCCCACGAAACAGGAGCCGCAGGATGGATCACGGCGGGCACGGCATGATGATGGATCTGCCGCCGTTCACGCTGGGGCGGGGGCTTTCCTGGTCCGCTGACCCGTTCTTTCTGGTCGCCTGTCTTGTGGGGCTCGCGCTTTACGCGTGGGGGGTCGTGCGACTGCGGCGGCGTGGGGACGCATGGTCGGTGTGGCGGACCATTTCCTATGTCGCCGGAGTGCTGTCCGTGATGCTCGTGATGTGCACCGGGCTGAATGACTACGGAATGGTCATGTTCAGCGTGCACATGGTGCAGCACATGGTGATCAGCATGCTGTCGCCGATCCTGATTCTGCTCGGTGCGCCCATCACGCTGGCGCTGCGCGCGATGCCGCCCGCCGGGCGGGGCCGCAAGGGGCCGCGGGAATGGCTGCTGGCGCTGCTGCACAGCCGGTACATGCGGATCATCACGCACCCGGCGTTCACCATTCCGCTGTTCATCGCCAGCCTTTACGCGCTGTACTTCACGCCGATCTTCGACTTCCTGATGGGCTCGAAGACGGGGCACATCGCGATGATGATCCACTTCCTCGCCGTCGGCGTGGTGTTCTTCTGGCCGATCATCGGCGTGGATCCCGGTCCGCACCGGCCCGGGTATCTGATGCGGATGCTGGAGCTGTTCGCGGGAATGCCGTTCCACGCGTTCTTCGGCATCGCGTTGATGATGGCGTCCGAGCCGATGGTCGAGACGTTCAAGAACCCGCCCGGCTCCCTCGCCATCGACGCGCTCTCCGACCAGAACGCGGCCGGCGGCATCGCCTGGGCGTTCAGTGAGGTTCCGTCCGTGCTGGTGCTGATCGCGCTGCTGTTCCAGTGGTACGGCTCCGAGCAGCGGCAGGCCAAGCGCAAGGACCGGGCCGCCGACCGCGACGGCGACAAGGAACTCGAGGCGTACAACGCCTATTTGGCCTCATTGAACGCACGCGGAAACTGACGAAACCGAAAGGCTTCGCCTTTCAGTAGCATGAAGCGCGTCGGGGGAACCGCAAGGGGGAGCGGTGATGGCGTTTCGTGTTTTCGTACACAGGTCCGGAACAGCGGCGATTCGGAGGATCACCGTCCTTTTGGTCCTCGTTCTGGCGCTCGGTGCGTGCGATCGGGGCACACCGCTGTTCCTGGTGAAGGCCGTGGCCGCGGGAGTTCCCTCGCCGGCCCCTTTCTTCGACGAGAATCAGGGGCTCGGGCGGGACGACGAGCAGGTCACGGCGCAGCAAGCACCCGGTGGTCTCCAACAGGGGGACACACCCGGTCTGTACGGGGGATCCGAGCAGCCGACGGTCTGTGATGTCGTACGGCTCAAGGAGTTTCTCACCGATCCCGCCAATGGCCGCAAAGCGCAGGCGTGGGCGACCGCGCTCTCCATCACCACGGCCGAGATTCCCGGATATCTCGATCGGCTCACTCCGGTTCTCCTGCGTCACGACACGCTCGTGAAGAACCACGACTACAAAAAGGGAAAGGCGACCCCCTTCAACGCGCTGCTCCAGACGGGAATCGCGATTCTCGTCGACGAGCAGGGACTTCCCGCGGTGAAGTGCTCGTGCGGAAATCCACTGCGGCCGTTCGACGGTGACACGAACCGGATAAGGGTCGAGTTCGACGACCGGAACGAGGAGTGGAAGGGCTACGAGAAATCCTCCGTGGTGGCCGTGCGGCCCGCTACGCGGAAAGTGGAGCGGCTCGCCCTCGTCGACGTCCATGAGCCGGACCGGGGCATCACCCGTCCCGTCGGCACCACCGGCGAGAAGGACACCGCCTTCGACACACGCGAGCGCCGCGCGGTGCCCGACCTCGCGGGGGCCACTTTCGGGCAGGCGAGCCGGGAGCTGGCCGGCAAGGGGCTGGCCGTCGCGTTCGAGGGCGGCGGGCTGCCGCCGGACGGTGCCCGGGTGACGGCGTCGGATCCGCCGGCCGGGACGGAACTGCGGTTCGGCGAGTACGTGACGCTGAGCGTGGCCGGGGGGAGCTCCGGCGGGTCGTCGGACGGGACTACGACGTCCACTCCCCCGGGCGGTTCGGGCGGCTCGGGGTCGTCCCCGTCGACGCGGGATCCGTCGGCCTCGAATCCGACACCGACTCCGGCGCCCTCGGGCTCGTCGCCTTCGGGCCCGTCCTCCGGCTCCGGGAGTCCCGGGCCGAGCGGTTCCGGCCCCAGCGGCTCCGGCCCGAGCAGCTCCGCTCCGGGCCCCACGAGCGGGCCCCCGTCCTCGGGCACGTCCTCCACGGCGCCGCCCCCCTCCGACCCGCCCACCAGTTCCTCGCCACCGGCGACGACCAAATCCCCCACGACGAGCTCGGCACCGCCGCCCCCTCCGCCCTCGTCCAGCCCGCCGACGCAGCCCACCAGCTCGCCGCCGACGGTCACCAGCAGCGCGCCGCCGCCCGTCACCGGCGGGCCCACCGCAAGCCGCCCCGAGACGACCAGCGGCCCCGTCGCAAGCCGCCCCGGGGCCGGCGCTCCCGCCACAGGCCGCGTCGGAACCGGCGCCCTGTCCCCCGCGACCCCCGCGAGCACCTTCGCCTAGCAACCGCGCGCTCAGCGCACCCGCAGACCCTGGAGTCACCGGATGCCCTCAGGATCACCGACGTCGGGAGTGGGCCGGGTCATCGCCGGCCGTTATCTGCTGCTGCACCCGCTCGGCAGCGGCGGCATGGGCCATGTCTGGCTCGCCCACGACCGGAGACTCGCCTGCGAGGTCGCGCTCAAGGAGATCGTGTTCCGGGATCCGGCCGAGGCCGACGAGCGCGAGGCACGGGTGGCCCGGGCCCGTGCGGAGGCCCGGCACGCGGCGGGGCTGCGCGGGCATCCGCATGTGGTGACCGTGCACGACGTGCTGGAGCACGAGGGCCTGCCGTGGATCGTCATGGAGTACGTCGAGGGCGCCGTGAACCTGCGTGATCTGGTCGCCCGGCACGGCCCCCTGGCGCCCGCTCAGTGCGCCCGCGTCGGCCTCGCCGTGCTGGACGCGCTGACCGCCGGACACGCGCGGGGCGTCCTGCACCGGGACGTGAAGCCGGCGAACATCCTGCTGGCGCCGGACCGCACCGGGGCGCCGTACGGACGCATCCTGCTCACCGACTACGGCATCTCGGTGCAGCCGGACGCCGGTGAGACCCGGTACACGCTGGCGTCGGTGCTCGTGGGCACGTCGGGCTATCTGGCGCCGGAGCGGGTCACGGGCGGGGCGCCCACACCGGCGACCGATCTGTTCTCGCTGGGCTGCACGCTGTACCACGGCGTGGAGGGCCGGGGTCCCTTCGAGCGCGAGTCGCATCTGGCGGAGCTGACGGCGGTCGTCACGGAGGAGCCCCGGGCGGCCGGGCGGGCCGGGGCGCTGGGGCCCGTCCTGTGGGGGCTGCTGGAGAAGGACCCGGCGCGGCGCACGCCGGCCGCGGAGGCGGAGGCGGCGCTCTCACGGATCGTCACGCCGGAGGCCGACGCGTACGCGCGGACGCAGACCGACCTCGGTTCGCAGCCGCACTGGGGCGGTGCGCCGCCGCCCGGGCCCGTACCCGATCCGGCGGGGTTCGGCACCCCGCAGGTGTTCCCGTCGGTGTCCGGGCGACCGGGTGGTGTCCAGGGCTTCGGTCCCCCGTCCGGACGTCCCGGCGCGCAGACGGGCCCAGGCTCCGGCACGGTGAGCGGAAAGCCCGGCGGTTCGCCGACTCAGCCTCCCGGTGGACCGCTGGGCTTGGTTCCCGGGGACGGTGACCGACATCGGACCCGTCCTCGCGTCGCGCACGCGGTCGTCGCCGGCCTGCTCGGGCTGGCGCTCGCGGGAGCCGGCGTCTGGTACGCCACGTCCCAGGAAGCGGACCCCGGCGGCACGGGACGGCCGTACGGGAACTCCGTGGGGCTCCGGGCGTCGCTCAAGGACGGTGACTGCGTGCTCGCCGACTGGCCCGGCAGGACCGCCTTCCAGGGCACGCCGCGGCTGAGCCTCGACGCCAGTTGCGGGGAGAAGGCGCCCGACGGGCAGGTGACGGCGTTCGTGGAGGCCGCTTCCGCCGCCGAGGCACGGCAGGACGGTCCGGCGGCGTGCGAGGAGCGGACGCGAGAGCTGCGCGGGCGCCTCGCGGACGTGCGCAGCCTCGCCGTCGTACCGACGGAGGCCGGGTTCGAGGCGGCCGGGCGGCGCACGGCCTGTCTGGTGCTGGGGGCGCACGGGCCGGTGTACGGGCCGCTGGGCGGGCACCGCAGGCCGGGGGTGGCCTTCGCGGACACGGCGACCATGCAGCGCCGGGACTGTCTGGACGTCCGCTCGCACCGGGACGCCCGGCTGGTGTCCTGTGCGGAGCCGCACGACGAGCAGGTGCTCGGATTCACCCGTTTGGGCGCCGACGTCACGCTCGCCGAGGCACGCACGGAATCGGACACGGCGTGCGCCCGCGAGGTGCCGCCGCGCGACTACGGATTCGATCCTTCCGTCCATACGGCGGGTTCCTGGACGAGCGACGGGCCCTGGAAGAACGGCACCCATTTCGTCGTGTGCACCGTTCGGAGGCAGAACGGGGGCACCATGGAGGGGGACGAACCTTAGGAGGGTGTTGCGATGCCCGGTTCTACGGACGGTTCTACGAAGGCGATGGGGGTGCTCACCGTCGGCGGCCTCGTCGCGGTGACGGCCTACACGGTGGCGCTCGGGAGCAATGGCTGGCTGTGGTTCGGGTGGGTGGTGCTGGGGCTCATCACGCTGGGGATGGTGGTCAGCCGTCCGACGTGAGCCTCACTCCCGGGTGAGTCGCCCCGCCGAGTGCACGCCCGGCTGGTACTTCGGCAGCCGGGCGGTCACTTTCATGCCCGCGTTCGGGGCGGTCTCGATGACGAGGCCGTAGTCGTCGCCGTAGACCTGGCGGAGCCGGTCGTCGACGTTCGACAGTCCGATGCCGCCCGAGGGGCTGTCCTCCCCCGCGAGGATGCGGCGCAGCAGCACGGGGTCCATGCCTGCGCCGTCGTCCTCGATGACGACGAGGGCCTCGGCGCCCGCGTCCTGTGCGGTGATCTGGATCCGGCACTTGTCGGCCTTGCCCTCCAGGCCGTGCTTGACCGCGTTCTCCACCAGCGGCTGGAGACAGAGGAAGGGCAGGGCGACCGGCAGCACCTCGGGGGCGATCTGGAGGGTCACCGAGAGACGGTCGCCGAAGCGGGCCCGGACCAGCGCCAAGTAGTGGTCGATGGCGTGGAGTTCGTCGGCGAGGGTGGTGAAGTCGCCGTGCCTGCGGAAGGAGTAGCGGGTGAAGTCGGCGAACTCCAGGAGCAGTTCGCGGGCGCGTTCGGGGTCGGTGCGCACGAAGCTGGCGATGACGGCGAGCGAGTTGAAGATGAAGTGCGGGGAGATCTGGGCGCGCAGGGCCTTGATCTCGGCCTCGATGAGCCGGGTGCGGGACTGGTCGAGGTCGGCCAGCTCCAGCTGCACGGACACCCAGCGGGCCACTTCGCCCGCCGCTCGCACCAGGACCGCCGACTCGCGGGGCGCGCAGGCGACCAGGGCGCCGTGGACGCGGTCGTCGACGGTGAGCGGGGCGACGACGGCCCAGCGCACCGGGCAGTCGGGGGTGGCGCAGGTGAGCGGGAACGCCTCGCCGCGGCCCGACTCCAGGGGGCCGGCGAGGAGTTCCATGATCTCCGTACGGTGATGGCCGCCGACCCCGTCCCAGACCAGCACGTCCTTGTGGTCGGTCAGGCACAGCGCGTCGGTGCCGAGGAGCGAGCGGAGCCGGCGGGCGGACTTGCGGGCGGTCTCCTCGGTGAGTCCGGCGCGCAGCGGGGGTGCGGCGAGGGAGGCGGTGTGCAGGGTCTCGAAGGTGGCGTGCTCGACGGGGGTGCCGAGGTCGCCGAGGTTCTGCGGGCGGGCGGTGCGGCGGCCGAGCCAGAAGCCGGCGGCGAGCAGCGGCAGGATCGCCACGCACAGACCGGCGAGGAATCCGCTCATGCCGTCACCACCTCGCGCCGTCCGGCGATGGAGTGCCTCATGCCTTCGCCTCCGCCCGCAGTTCCTCCGGCAGATGGAACCGGGCGAGGATCGCCGCCGTACCGGGCGGCACCCGGCCGGGGGTGGCCAGGGACACCAGGATCATCGTGAGGAAGCCCAGCGGCACCGACCAGAGCGCGGGCCAGGCGAGCAGGGCGTGGGCCGCGCCGGAGCCGGGGAAGCCGGCCATCGTCGCGGCGACGGCGAGCAGCGCGGAGCCGCCGCCGACCAGCATTCCGGCGGCGGCGCCGGGCGGGGTGAGGCGGCGCCACCAGATGCCGAGGACGAGCAGCGGGCAGAACGAGGACGCCGACACCGCGAAGGCGAGGCCCACCGCGTCGGCCACCGGCAGTCCGCCGACGAGGACGCTCGCGGCGAGCGGGACGGCCATGGCGAGGACCGTGCCGAGCCGGAAGTGGCGTACGCCGCGGGTCGGCAGGACGTCCTGGGTGAGCACGCCGGCGACGGCCATGGTCAGGCCGGACGCCGTGGACAGGAACGCGGCGAAGGCGCCGCCCGCGACCAGCGCGCCGAGGAGGTCGCCGCCGAGGCCGCCGATCATGCGGTCGGGCAGCAGCAGGGCGGCCGCGTCGGCGTCGCCGGTGAGGGTGAGTTCGGGGGCGTACAGGCGGCCGAGGGCACCGTAGACCGGCGGCAGCAGGTAGAAGGCGCCGATCAGACCGAGCACGGCGACGGTGGTGCGGCGGGCGGCGACGCCGTGCGGGCTGGTGTAGAAGCGGACGACGACGTGCGGCAGGCCCATGGTGCCGAGGAAGGTGGCGAGGATCAGTCCGTACGTGGCGTACAGCGGGCGTTCGCCGCGGCTCTCGGCCTGCGACGGGGACAGGCCGCCGCCCGCGCTGCGGTCGCGTTCGGGGACCTCGGCGCCCTTGGCGAAGGTCAGCCGGGTGCCGGCCTCGATGTGGTGGGTGCCGGCGGGGAGTCGAAGCTTCTGCTCCTCGTGGTCGCGGCCGTCGATCGTGCCGCTCACGGTGACATCGAGGGGCCGGTCGAGCTTCAGCTTGATGCTGTCGTCGACGCGCACGACGCTCTGTTCGCGGAAGGTCGCCGGTTCGTCGAAGGCGTGCCGGGGGGCGCCGTCGCCCTGCCAGGCGAGGATCAGGAAGAGGGCGGGGACGAGCAGCGCGGTCAGTTTGAGCCAGTACTGGAAGGCCTGCACGAAGGTGATGCTGCGCATGCCGCCGGCGGCGACGATGGCGACCACGACGACCGCGACGATCAGTCCGCCGAGCGAGTCGGGGGCGCCTGTCAGCACGGTCAGCGTCAGTCCGGCGCCCTGGAGTTGGGGCAGCAGATACAGCCAGCCGGTGCCGACGACGAAGGCGCCCGCGAGCCGTCGCACGGCCTGCGAGGACAGCCGGGCCTCGGCGAAGTCGGGCAGGGTGTAGGCACCGGAGCGGCGCAGCGGGGCGGCGACGAACAACAGCAGGACGAGGTATCCGGCGGTGTAGCCGACCGGGTACCAGAGCATGTCGGGTCCCTGCACGAGCAGGAGGCCCGCGATGCCGAGGAAGGAGGCGGCGGAGAGGTACTCACCACTGATGGCGGCCGCGTTGAGCCGGGGGCCGACGGTGCGCGAGGCGACGTAGAAGTCGGAGGTGGTACGCGATATGCGCAGCCCGAAGGCACCGACGAGGATGGTCGCCAGCACCACCAGGGCGACGGCGGGGACGGCGTAGCCGGAGTTCACGGCCGCTCCTTGAGTTCACGGTCCGGCAGCGACCCGAAAGGGGCGCGGGGAACTGCGCGACCAGCCACGACGACCCCGCAGACGAACGACGACATATCCCGGCCCTCCCAGCGGAGCGCTCAGCGGTCTTCGACGAGGCGGACGAAGTCGCGTTCGTTGCGTTCGGCGCGTCGTACGTACCAGCGGGCGAGGAGGACCATCGGGGCGTAGAGGCAGAAGCCGAGGACCAGCCATTCCAGGCCGCGGGCGTCCGGCATGGCGGCGAACAGCAGTGGCAGCGGGCCGATGAGCAGGCCGAGGACGGCGAACACGGTCAGGCCGGCGCGGAGCTGGGTGCGCATCAGCGACCGTACGTAGGTGTGGCCGAGGGTGGTCTGCTCGTCGATCTCGGTGCGGGGGCGGTAGTAGCCGGAGGCGGGGCGGCGGCTGCGGGGCGGGCCGGTGACGACGACGCGGCGCTCGGCGGGGTCCTGGTTGGGCACGGCTACGGCCTCCTCATCAGCAGGTCCCGCAGCTCACGCGCGTGGCGCCGGCTGACCTGGAGTTCCTCGGCGCCGACCATGACGCTGACGGTGCCCGCGTCGAGGCGGAGTTCGCCGATGTGGCGCAGGGCGACGAGGTGGCGGCGGTGGATGCGGACGAATCCGCGGGAGCGCCAGCGCTCCTCCAGCGTCGACAGCGGGATGCGGACGAGGTGGCTGCCCCTGACGGTGTGCAGACGGGCGTAGTCGCCCTGGGCCTCGACATGGGTGATGTCCTCGACGGCGACGAAGCGGGTCACACCGCCCAGCTCGACCGGGATGTGGTCGGGGTCGGGTTCGCTCACGGGTATTCGGGGGGCGGCGTCGCGCAGTTCGGCGGCCCGGCGGACGGCCTCGGCGAGGCGTTCCTTGCGCACCGGTTTGAGTACGTAGTCGACGGCCTTGAGGTCGAAGGCCTGAACGGCGAAGTCCTCGTGGGCGGTGACGAAGACGACCAGCGGCGGCTTGGCGAGCCCGGTGAGCAGACGGGCCAGGTCGAGGCCGTCCAGGCCGGGCATGTTGATGTCGAGGAAGACGACGTCGATCGACTCGGGGCCGTGGGGTCCCGACTCCAGGGCGCGGTTGATGCGCCGCAGCGCCTCGGTCGCGTCGCCGGCGCCCTCCGCGCTGCCGATGCGCGGGTCCGCGTTCAGGAGGTAGAGCAGCTCCTCCAGCGAGGGGCGTTCGTCGTCGACAGCCAGGGCGCGCAGCATGAACGGGAGTGTAAGAGCAATGGGCACGCCTGGACATGTGCTCTGCGTGGACGTTCGCGCTGGGTACCGTGCCGCTTACAGTGCCCTCATGAACAGCGGCGCTGCCTCCTTCGACGAACTCGACCGGAAGATCATCACCGCTCTGATGGCGAACGCCAGGACGAGTTTCGCGGAGATCGGCTCCAGCGTCGGGCTGTCGGCGACGGCGGTCAAACGGCGCGTGGACCGGCTGCGCGAGACCGGCGTGATCACCGGCTTCACGGCCACGGTCAAGCCGTCGGCGCTCGGCTGGCGTACGGAGGCGTACGTCGAGGTGTACTGCGAGGGCGCGGCGCCGCCGCGGCGGCTCGCGGAGGTCGTCCGCAACCATCCGGAGATCACCGCGGCGATGACGGTGACCGGGGGCGCGGACGCACTGCTGCATGTGCGGGCGCGGGACGTGGAGCACTTCGAGGAGGTGCTGGAGCGGATTCGTGTCGAGCCGTTCATCCGGAAGACGATCAGCGTGATGGTCCTGTCGCACCTGATCCCGGACAGTCCGGAGGCGGGCGCCACCCAGGCCGTCCCGCCGGAGGCCGGCGTTCCGGCAAACCGCGCAGCAGACGTGCGCTGACACCGCAAAATTCGCAGCATTCCTGCGTGAACGCGCAATTCTTGTTTCTTGTCGGGCGTCGGCGTGTCTTTCTACCTTGGTGTCAATCCTCATCGACACCGTAGGAAGCGGAGGAACCCCTCTGTGCCCGAAACCCGTGTGCCGCGCCGGCGGCGCTTCCTCGTCTGCGAGCCCAGACACTTCGCCGTGCAGTACGCGATCAACCCCTGGATGCAACCCGACATCCAGGTCGACGTCGATCTGGCCCGGGAGCAGTGGCAGTCGCTGATCCGTGCCTACCGTGCCCACGGTCACGAGGTCGACACGCTGGAGCCGGTCGCCGGTCTGCCCGACATGGTGTTCGCCGCGAACTCGGCGGTCGTCGTCGGCGGCCGTGTCTTCGGCTCCCTCTTCCACGCGCCCGAGCGCCGTCCCGAGTCCACGCACTACGCGACGTGGTTCAAGACGGCGGGCTTCGACGTGTACACGCCCGAGTCCGTGTGCGAGGGCGAGGGCGATCTGGTGTGGACGGGCCGCTATGTGCTCGCCGGCACCGGTTTCCGCACCACCCGGGACGCCCACCGGGAGGTGCAGGAGTTCTTCGGCCATCCGGTCGTGAGCCTGACGCTGGTGGACCCGTACTTCTACCACCTGGACACGGCGCTGTTCGTCCTCGACGACGACAACATCGCCTACTACCCGGAGGCCTTCTCGCCGGGCAGCCGTGAGGTGCTCGCGCGGCTGTACCCGGACGCGGTGCTCGCCACCCGCGACGACGCCTCCGCCTTCGGCCTGAACTCCGTCTCCGACGGCCGTCACGTCTTCATCGCGCCCCAGGCCGAGGCGCTGGCCGCCCGGCTGGACGAGCGCGGTTATGTCCCCGTCCCCGTCGACCTGTCGGAGTTCCGCAAGGCCGGCGGCGGCATCAAGTGCTGCACTCAGGAGATCCGCTCATGACCGCGCCCGCGCAGACCCGTTCGTCCGCCGATCTGATCCGCGCCGAGGAACCGGTCCTGGCGCACAACTACCACCCCCTCCCGGTGGTCGTCTCCCGCGCCGAGGGCACCTGGGTGGAGGACGTGGAGGGCCGCCGCTACCTCGACATGCTGGCGGGCTACTCGGCGCTGAACTTCGGCCACCGCCACCCGGCGCTGACCGAGGCGGCGCACGCCCAGCTCGACCGGCTGACGCTGACGTCCCGCGCCTTCCACAACGACCGGCTCGCCGGGTTCGCGGAGCGGCTGGCGGCGCTGACCGGCCAGGACATGGTGCTGCCGATGAACACGGGCGCCGAGGCCGTGGAGAGCGGCATCAAGGTGGCCCGCAAGTGGGCGTACGAGGTGAAGGGCGTTCCGGCCGACCAGGCGACGATCGTGGTGGCGGCGGACAACTTCCACGGCCGTACGACGACCATCGTCAGCTTCTCGACGGACGAGACCGCGCGGCAGGGCTTCGGCCCGTTCACGCCGGGCTTCCGGGTCGTGCCGTACAACGACCTGCCGGCGCTGGAGGCGGCGATCGACGAGACGACCGCGGCGGTGCTGCTGGAGCCCATCCAGGGCGAGGCGGGCGTGCTCATCCCGGACCAGGGCTATCTGGCCGGCGTGCGTGAGCTGACCACCCGCAAGGGCTGCCTCTTCATCGCGGACGAGATCCAGTCGGGCCTCGGCCGCACGGGCCGTACGCTCGCCGTCGACCACGATTCGGTCGTGCCGGACGTGCTGCTGCTGGGCAAGGCGCTGGGCGGCGGCATCGTGCCGGTGTCGGCGGTGGTGGGCAGCCGCGAGGTGCTCGGGGTGCTGCGGCCGGGCGAGCACGGCTCGACGTTCGGCGGGAACCCGCTGGCCGCCGCGGTCGGCACGGCCGTGGTCGAGCTGCTGGAGACGGGCGAGTTCCAGCGCCGGGCCACCGAGCTCGGCGTGGTGCTGCGCGGCGGTCTGTCGGCGCTGCTCGGCAAGGGCGTCGTCGGCTTCCGGGCGCGTGGCCTGTGGGCGGGCGTCGACGTCGACCCGGCGGTCGGTACGGGCCGTGAGATCAGCCGGCGGCTGATGCACGAGGGCGTGCTGGTCAAGGACACCCACGGCTCCACGATCCGCCTCGCTCCCCCGCTCACGATCACCCCGGAGGAGCTGACCGGGGCGCTCGACACCCTGGAGAAGGTGCTCGGCTGAGGGGCTGTTGCCCGGCGGCCCGGTCCCAGGAGAGGGGGCCGGGCCGCCGGGCATCCGACCTCGCCCCGTCACCCCCGCCCCGCACACTCCCGGCCCTCGCAAAGAGGCAGGCGTGAGCGGAAGGGTGAAGATGGGGACAAGAGGTGGTAGACCGCTCTCAGCGACAGAGAGGTCGGCCGTGGGCGCATACGAGGAGCAGGACGTTGCCCGGCAGTGGTTCGACGTGGCTGACGCCGCGGCTCTGCTGCTCGACGCCCAGGGGCGGGTGACGGGCTGGACCAGGGACGCGCAGAGGCTGCTGGAGTACTCCGCCGCCGAGGTGGTCGGCGCGAAGGCCGAGAGCCTGCTCTCGGCCGAGGACGCCCTGCGCGTGCCCGACCTCGCGCGGCGCTGCCGCAGGGACGGCAGCTGGTCGGGACTGCTGGCCGCGATGCGCAGGGGCGGCGAGCCGGTAAAGGTGATGGTGCGGGTGACCTCCGCCCAGGAGGCGCCCGGCCCGTCGCGCTGGCTGGTGCTGGTCGCCGAGATGGGCGACGCCCCGGGGTGGGCGATGAGCCGGCGGGTGCTGGAGCAGATGGTCGCCGGGTCCCCCGTCGGGATGGCGATCGTGGACACCGATCTGCGGTACGTGTGGTCGAACGCCGCCCTGGAGCAGTTCGGCGGCGGCCCGGCGCGCAACCGGCTGGGGATGCGGCTGGCCAACGTCCAGCCGGGCCTGAACTCCCGGTCCATCGAGGCGCAGATGCGCCGGGTGCTGGAGACCGGTGATCCGGTGGTCGGCTACGAGCACGTGGGACTCGTACGGTCCGCGCCGCACCGCGAGACGGCGCACATGATGTCGTTCACCCGGCTCGAGGACGAGCAGGGCCACCCCATGGGCGTCTACTACACCGTCGTCGACGTCAGCGCGCGGCACCGCGCCCGGCAGCGCCTCGACCTGCTCGACCGGGCCGGCGAGCACATCGGCCGCAGCCTCGACATCATGCAGACCGCGCAGGAACTGGCCGACGTGGCGATCCCGACGTTCGCCGACTTCGTCTCCGTGGACCTGCTGGAACCGGTGCTGGCGGGCGCCGAACTCACCTCCGGGCCGCCCGGCGACACGGCCGTGGTCCCACTGCGCCGGGCCGGGCAGATGTCGGTGAACGAGAACCTGCCGGAGGCCAGCTTCGCCGTGGGTGAGGCGGCCACCTACCTCACCGGCTCACCGCCGCTGCGGGTCCTGGCGACGGGCCTGCCCTGGCGCCAGGCACGACTCGACCCGCTCGCCAGGGACTGGGCCACGAACGCGTCCGGGGGCCGGCCCGCGACCTTCCTGGAGCTGGGTCTCCAGAGCGTGATGATCGTGCCGATACGCGCCCGGGGTGTCACCCTCGGCGTCACCACCTTCTTCCGGCACCGCCGCCGGGACCCCTTCGACGAGGACGACCTGACGCTGGCGGAGGACCTGGTCTCACGGGCGGCCGTCTGCGTCGACAACGCCCGCCGCTACACCCGCGAGCGGGACGCCGCGCTGGTCCTGCAGCGCAGCCTGCTCCCCCACCGGCTGCCCGATCAGGACGCCGTGGAGGTCGCCGCCTGCTACCGCCCCGCCGACGAGCTGACCGGCCTCGGCGGTGACTGGTACGACCTGATCACGCTGTCCGGCGGGCGGGTCGCGCTGGTGGTGGGCGAGGTCCCCGGGCACGGCATCGACGCCGCCGCGGCGATGGGCCGGCTGCGGACCGCCGTACGGACCCTCGCGGCGCTGGACCTGCCGCCCGACGAGGTGCTGGCCCACCTCGACGACCTGGTCGCGCGCTCCGCCCACGAGGAGGGCGTCGAGGCGAGCTCCGAGGAGGCCGCGGTCGCCCAGTCGGTGGGGTCCGCGTGCCTGTACGTCGTCTACGACCCGGTCGACGGGCAGTGCACGATGGCGGCCGCGGGGCATCCGGCGCCGGCCGTGGTGCTGCCCGACGGCGAGGTCACGTTCGTGGATCTTCCGCAGGGGGCGCCGCTGGGGGTCGGCGGCCCGCCGTTCGAGTCGGTCGAGCTGGCGCTCGCGGCGGGCAGCACGCTCGCCCTGCACACCGACGGGCTGCTGGCGCGGGAGGAGGGGGACCGGGCCGTGGAGCCGGACCGGGAGCGGTTGCGCCAGGCCCTGGAAGGACGCACGGATTCGCTCGACGACCAGTGCCGGACCGTGGTGGAGGCGCTGGTCCCGGACCGCCCGCACGACGACGTGGCGCTGCTGATGGCCCGCACCCGGGTGCTCGGAACCGAGCAGGTCGCCGACTGGGACCTGCCCGCGGACCCGGCGGCCGTCGCCGACGCCCGTAAGACGGCCGCCCGGCTGCTGACGGAGTGGGGTCTGGACGAGCTGGCGTTCACCACGGAGCTGGTGGTCAGCGAGCTGGTCACCAACGCGATCCGGTACGCGGCCGGACCCATCAGGCTGCGCCTGATCAGGGAGCGCGCCCTGGTCTGCGAGGTCTTCGACGGCGGCGCGACCGCCCCGCACCTGCGCCATCCGCGCACCACGGACGAGGGGGGCCGCGGACTGCTGCTGGTGTCCCAGTTCACCCAGCGCTGGGGCACCCGGTTCGTCCCCGAGGGGAAGATCATCTGGGCCGAGCAGCCCCTGACCGATCAGCCGCCCCAACCTGACGAATCGGCACAGATGTAGTACATCGATAGATACGCCATATGGCGTGAAGAACTGGACGGATTCCGGTGGTGAGGCGGGAGCCATGAACGAGAGGGCTGTCGACTACGAGGCGATCTTCCAGTGCCTGCCCGGAATGGTGGCGCTGCTGACCCCCGACCTGGTCTACGTCGATGCCAACGAGGACTTCCAGCGCCTGTCCGGACGCCCACGCGAGGAACTGGTGGGCCGGTACCTCTTCGATGTCTTCCCCGACAACCCCAACGACACGACCGCCAGCGGCATGCGCAACCTCCACGCGTCGCTGCTGCGCGTGGTGGCCACCGGCGAGCGGGACGCGATGGCGCTGCAGCGCTACGACGTCGAGGATCCCCCCGGCGAGTGGTCGGAGCGCTACTGGAGCCCGGTCAACGCGCCCGTCTTCGGCCCCGACGGGAAAGTGGCACTCCTCGTGCACCGCGTGGAGGAGGTCACCGAACTCATCCGGCTGCGCGGCGGCACGGGCAGCAACAGCCGGGCGCGGGTGCTGGAGGCGGAGCTGTACACGCGGGCGAGGGAGCTCCAGGAGCTCAACGAACGACTGCGGCAGTCCCACGCCCGCGAGCGCGAGGTGGCCCTCGCCCTCCAGGAGGCCATGCTGCCGCCGCGCCGGCAGGTGCGCACCGGCCGGGCCGCCGTGCGCTACCGGCCCGCGGTCGGCGCGCTGAACGTATGCGGCGACTGGTACGACGTGGTCGACCTGGTCGGCGGCAACCGCATCGGCGTATCGGTGGGCGACGTGGTCGGGCACGGCCTCGGCGCGGCCGGCGTGATGGGGCAGCTGCGCAGCGCGCTGAGCGCCACCTCCCGGGTCGCCGACGGCCCCGCGCAGGCGCTGGACGTGCTGGGGCGCTACGCCCATGTCGTCGACGGCGCCGAATCGGCCACCGTGGCCACGACGTTCATCGACTTCGACGCCCGGACCGTCACCTACAGCAGCGCGGGCCATCCGCCTCCCGTCCTGGTCCATCCCGACGGCCGGGTGGAGTTCCTCGACCAGGCCACCGACCCGCCGCTGGACGCCCGGCCCGACCCCGTACCGAGACCACAGGCGGTGACCACCTACACGAGCGGCGCCACCCTCGCGCTGTACACGGACGGCCTGGTGGAACGCCGTCACGAGGACATCGACACCGGGCTGGAGCGCCTCGCCGACTCGCTCGTGCGGCATCGCACCGCCGACCCGGAGCACCTCGCCGACGCCGTGCTGACGGAGCTGCTGCCACCGGGCGGCGCGACCGACGACACGGCCTTGATCATCGTGCGCCTGTGAGAAGCGGACAGCGGCGACGGCCGCCGGCAAGAACGGACCACCTGCCGCCCGGCGATCGTGATCACGCCAAACCCGGCCATCGGGTTGCCGCGCACCGGCCCCGAAGACCAGGCTGGTCAGGCGGTCCTCCCCACCCGCAAACGACGCCGTCCACCGGCCGCCTGACACCCGGTCAGGAAAGTCGGAATGAGTCGGTATCGGTCCCGACCGGCCCGGTTCCGGCCGGTCAACCCTGCGCCTACACTGGCCTCCCCACGGCACGCTGGTTGACCTGCCAGAACGCGGCGGCCCGAGCTGATCCCCCTGAGTGAGGAGCGCCCCTTTGTTCTACTACGTACTCAAATACGTATTGTTGGGACCGCTGCTGAGACTGGTCTTCCGGCCGCGAATAGAAGGCCTTGAGCACGTGCCGGCCACGGGCGCGGCCATCGTCGCCGGCAACCACCTGTCGTTCTCCGACCACTTCCTGATGCCGGCGATACTGAAGCGGCGCATCACCTTCCTGGCGAAGAAGGAGTACTTCACCGGCCCGGGGATCAGGGGCCGCCTCACCGCGGCGTTCTTCCGCAGCGCCGGCCAGATCCCGGTCGACCGCACCGGCAAGGAGGCGGGCCAGGCCGCGATCCGTGAAGGGCTCGGCGTCCTGAGCAAGGACGAACTCCTCGGCATCTACCCCGAGGGCACCCGCTCGCACGACGGCCGCCTCTACAAGGGCAAGGTCGGCGTCGCCGTGATGGCCCTGAAGGCGGGGGTCCCGGTGATCCCCTGCGCGATGATCGGCACGTTCGAGGCCCAGCCGCCCGGCAAGGTCATCCCCAACATCCACCCGGTGAAGATCCGCTTCGGCAAGCCCCTCGACTTCTCCCGCTACGAAGGCATGGAGAACGAGAAGGCGATCCTGCGCGCGATCACCGACGAGATCATGTACGCCATCCTGTCGCTGTCCGAGCAGGAGTACGTCGATCAGTACGCGGCCGTCGCCAAGGCCGAGGAAGAGGCGGCGGCAAAGGCGGCCAAGGCGGAGAAGGAGCGCAGGTTCCCGAGGCTGCCCATCAGCTGACGCGGCTGCCGGCCGAGCGGCTGCTCAGGCGAGGGCGTCGAGCGCCTCGTCGAGCAGCCGGCGCAGCCGCAGGGCGTCGGCCGCCACCGCGCTCACCAGGACGGCGGGCCCTGCGAGGGGCAGCACCGCGGCGTTCTCCCCCAGCACCCGGGCCGCCACCGGATTCGCACCGAACTCGGGCCGTACGACGACGAGTTGTCCGACGGCCCGGCAGCCGCCGAGTCCTGCGGGCCCGTCCCAGCCACCCGGCGCCCCGGGCCCGCAGGCCAGCTCCTGGTCGAGCACCAGGCGCCCCGCGACACGCACCCGGATCCGGCTGCCGAGCCGTCCGGGCTCCTCCCCCACCCTCCCGAGCACCTGCTCCTCACGCAGCACGAGCCGCCCGGCGGCACCGACGTCGACGTGGGTCGTGACGTGCAGGTCGCTGCCCCGGGCGGAGATCAACTGCTCGGGCAGCCAGTGCAGTTCGCCGCCGTCCGCCACGGACAGCCGTACGTCGTAGCGGGCCTCGCTCTTGCCCTGGCCCGGCAGCGCGATCGTGGCGGCGGCCGACCCGATCTTCAGCCGGGCGCCGCTCTCGACGTCGGCCTCGACGGTGAAGTGGTCGCCGCCGAGCGGCCCGCTCATCGCGCCCACGAGCATCACCCGCGCCTCGGCCCCGCTGCCCTGGGTGCGTCTGAGTGCCAGCGGCCCGTCGCCGTCGAGCACGGGCAGCGACGTACCACCCCGCCCGTCGTCCCGGGCGACGATCCGCGCGTGCGCCCGTATGCCACCGGTCGCGGTCGTCATGCGGTCCACGCCGCGAGCCGGTCCCGCACCCAGTCGGCGACGTCCGTCACTCCGGGCTCGCTCCGCAACGACTGGAAGACGACGGGGAGTTCGGCGCGCTGCGCCTTGGCGTCGGCCGCCATCCGCGCGAGGTCGGAGCCGACGTACGGCGCGAGGTCGGTCTTGTTGACGACGAGCAGGTCGGCGGTGGTGACGCCGGGCCCTCCCTTGCGGGGGATGTCGTCCCCTCCGGCCACGTCGATCACGAAGATCTGCGCGTCGACGAGCCCCTTGGAGAAGGTGGCGGTGAGGTTGTCGCCACCGGACTCGACGAGGATCAGGTCGAGGGGCCCGACCTCGTCCTCCAGGTCCTCGACGGCCTCCAGGTTCGCGGAGATGTCGTCCCGGATCGCGGTGTGCGGGCACGCTCCCGTCTCCACGGCGGTGATCCGCTCGGGCGGCAGCACGGCCTCCCGCAGCAGGAACTCGGCGTCCTCACGGGTGTAGATGTCATTGGTGACGACGGCCAGTGACAGCGTCTCGCGCAGTGCCCGGCAGAGCGCGGCGACGGTGGCCGTCTTCCCGGACCCGACGGGCCCACCGAGACCGATACGCAACGCCCGCCGCGACCCGTCGGGCCGGCGCGCATCAGCGCTGACGGCGGAGGGGCCGTCGTGGAAGTGGTCGAGGTGCATGGGCAGTTCCTTTCTCGGTGCCGGGCCGGAAATGACAGCCCGTCCGGCGATTGAGGACGAGGCCGTGTCGGCCGGAGCGGGGTCCGGAGCGGCAGCCCCGGCGGGGTCGAAGGGGCGGAGCCCCTTCAGGACGGGACGGGTAGGGGCGGCGGGGGCGAGAAGAACTCACGACGCGAACAGCCGTACGGCCCAAGCCGCATGCACCTCCGCCCCGATCTCCAGCAACGGCCCCGATGCGGCGGGCAGCGCATCGACCCCGCCGGCGACGACACCCCGCCCCGCCTCCACGGCCCGATCCACCACCCGATCCATCTCCGGCGCCAACCGGGCCAGCACGGCCGTGGCCTCGAAGGGATCGAGACTCAGCAGCCGCACCGTCGCACTCGCCGGCCCACTGACACTCTCGTACGCCGCGCAGTACGCCGCCTCGACGGCCCCCAGCCCCGCGGCCCGAGCGGCCACCCCCAGCACGACAGGCTGATGCGCCCCCTTGGGAAACCGCCCCGCCAACTCCTCCAGCTCCGCCGAGGGCCACGTGGCCCGAGCGGCCCGCATCAACTGCCGTCCCAGCTTCCGCGCGGCGAGTCGCAGAGCGGGCGACGGCGTACGGGCGTCGGCGGCGGCGTCCAGCTCCACCTGGTCACCCCCGGCCGCGGCCGCCGCCGCGAGCGAGGCCGCGACGAGCCCGGCCGTGTGCAGCCGTCCCCGGCAGAAGTCCTCCAGGCTCGCGGCCCCGGTGATCCGGCCCGCCTTGACGGCTGCCTCGGCCCCGCCGGAGTGCGCGTGCCCCCCGGCGGGAAAGCGGCCGTCGGCCAGGACGAGAAGTGCTGCTCGTGTCATCGCGGTTCCGGCCGTCAGAAGAGGAAGTACCGCTGTGCCATGGGGAGTTCGGCGGCGGGCGTGGCCTCCACCAGCTCCCCGTCGATGTGCACGGCGAAGCTGTCGGGGTCGATCCGTACGTCGGGCCGCGCGTCGTTCTGCCGCATGTCGGCCTTGGTGACGCCACGCGTGGAGTCGATGGCCACGAACCGCTTCCCGAGCCGGAGCCGCTCCGGAAGCCCGTCCTCGATGGCGAGCGGGGCGACGAAGTTGACCGAGTTGGCGGCCGGTGCCCGTCCGATCGCGCCGAACATCGGCCGGGGCAGGATTGGCTGCGGCGTCGGGATGGACGCGTTGGCGTCGCCCATCTGCGCGTAGGCGATCTGTCCGCCCTTGATGACGAGCTGCGGCTTCACACCGAAGAACGCCGGTTCCCACAGCACCAGGTCGGCGAGCTTGCCGCTCTCCACGGAGCCGATCTCACGCGCGAGGCCCTGCGCGAGCGCGGGGTTGATCGTGTACTTGGCCACGTACCGCCGCACCCGGTGGTTGTCGGCGCGTCCGTCCCCCGGCAGCGCGCCGCGCCGCCCCTTCATCACATGCGCGGTCTGCCAGGTCCGCATGACGACCTCGCCCACGCGTCCCATGGCCTGCGAGTCCGACGAGATGATCGAGATCGCGCCCAGGTCGTGGAGTATGTCCTCGGCCCCGATGGTCGACGGCCGGATCCGCGATTCGGCGAAGGCGAGGTCCTCGGGCACGGCCGCGTTGAGGTGGTGGCACACCATCAGCATGTCGAGGTGTTCCTCAGCGGTGTTGACGGTGAACGGCCGGGTCGGGTTCGTCGAGCTCGGCAGCACGTGCGGTTCGGAGACCACGCTCATGATGTCCGGCGCGTGCCCGCCGCCCGCGCCCTCGGTGTGGTAGGCGTGGATGCCGCGGCCGGCGATGGCGGCGAGCGTGTCGCCGACGAAGCCGGCTTCGTTGAGGGTGTCCGTGTGGATCGCGACCTGGATGCCGGTCCGGTCGGCGACGGTCAGCGAGGCGTCGATGACGGCCGGGGTGGAGCCCCAGTCCTCGTGCAGTTTCAGACCGAGGGCGCCGCCGCGGATCTGGGACAGCATCGCCTCGTGGGAGACGGTGTTGCCCTTGCCCAACAGGCCGAAGTTGACGGGGTGTTGCTCCATCGCCTCCAGCATCCGCGCCAGATGCCACGGGCCGGGCGTCACGGTGGTCGCCTTCGAGCCCTCGGCGGGTCCGGTGCCGCCGCCGACGAGCGTGGTGATGCCGGAGGCGAGGGCCTCGTCGGCGATCTGGGGGCAGATGAAGTGGACGTGCGCGTCTATGGCGCCGGCGGTGAGGATCCGTCCGTTGCCGGCGATGATCTCGGTCTCGGGGCCGATGACGAGGTCCGGGTGCACCCCGTCCATCGTGTCGGGGTTGCCCGCCTTGCCGATGCCGGTGATCCGGCCGTCGCGAATGCCGACGTCGGCCTTGACGATGCCCCAGTGGTCGATGATCACGACACCGGTGACGACCGTGTCGGGGGTGCCTTCCGCGCGCGTGGCACGCGACTGTCCCATGGACTCGCGGATGACCTTGCCGCCGCCGAACACGGCCTCGTCCCCGGCGAGTCCGGGACCTCCGGAGCGGTCCTCCTCGATCTCGACGAGCAGATCGGTGTCGGCGAGCCGGATGCGGTCACCGGTCGTCGGACCGAACAGATCGGCGTACGCGGCGCGGGAGATCTCAGGCATCGAGGGCACCTCCGGTCTCCCCGCGCAGTCCGGGCACCACTCGGGCGCCGGTGAGCGGGACGAGTTCGACGTCGACCGGGATGCCGGGCTCGAAGCGCACGGCGGTGCCGGCGGCGATGTTCAGTCGCTTGCCGCGGGCCGCCGCGCGGTCGAAGTCCAGGCCGGGGTTGGCCTCGGCGAAGTGGTAGTGGGAGCCGACCTGGACGGGCCGGTCGGCGGCGTTGAGGACGGTGAGCCGGGTGACCTCACGGCCTTCGTTGTAGACGATCGGCCCGTCGGCGAACAGGATCTCTCCGGGAATCATCGAGGCCCCCTCAGACGATCGGGTCGTGGACGGTGACCAGCTTGGTGCCGTCGGGGAACGTCGCCTCGACCTGGACGTCGTGGATCATCTCGGGGATGCCCTCCATGACGTCGTCGCGGGTGAGCAACTTGCGTCCGGAGGACATGAGTTCGGCGACCGTACGGCCGTCGCGGGCGCCCTCGAGGATGTGCGACGTGATGAGGGCGACCGCCTCGGGGTGGTTCAGCTTCAGCCCGCGGGCCCGGCGCTTCTCGGCGACGTCGGCCGCCACGTGGATGAGCAGCCTCTCTTGCTCGTGCGGGGTCAGTTGCACGTCCCACCTCACAGTCCTCGCTCCGGACCGTGCGGGGTCCGGTTGCCGCGGCCACCGGGCAAAAGTGCCTGGTGGCTGGTTCGGCAGGCTAGTTGGACCGCGTTTCGAGCAAGTTAACCAAGCTGTGATCCTCCGGTCGCGGCGTCGTCGTCCCGCATGCCCGTCAGGGCGCGCAGCCCGTCGCGCAGGACCTCGACCGGGGCGGGCCCGAAGAGGGACTGCTGGGCGATGAAGCCCAGCACGGCGGCGATCATCGTGCGGGCCACATGGTCCGGCTCCACGTCGGTGCGCATCATCCCGGCCTTCTGGTAGCCCTCGACGATCCGCCCCCAGGCCGCGCGCACCGAGAGGTAGCCCTCGCGCAGGACGGCCGCGAGCTCCTCGTTGCGCAGCGTCTCCGTCCAGACCTGGACGACGAGCCGCGGAAAGGCGGGCCTGCCGTCGACGACGAGGGACTCGCGGGCGGCGAGCGTCCGGCCCAGGACGGCGGCGACGAGCTCGTCGGGCGGCGGGGGCGGGCTCTGCCGCGCCGCTTCCTCGAAGGCCTCATGGACCGAGCCGAGCACCTCGCCGACGATCGCGCCGATCAGCTCCTCCTTGCCGCTGAAGTAGCGGTAGACGGCCCCCGCCGACAGGTCGACCTCCTTCAGCACGTCCTGCATGGACGTGGCGTGAAAGCCGTTCCGGGCGAAGCAGATCGCGGCGCCGTCGAGGATCTGCCGGCGGCGGGCGTCGAGGTGTTCCTGGGATACGCGGGCCATGCTCCAAAACTAAAACGAACATTCCTTCTTGACAAGGACCGGACCTTGCGCGCACGGTGATGACACAGCAAAAACGAACGATCCTTCTTTTTAGAGATCCAGGGAGCTCCCATGTCCACCCGGTCCGCTACACCGCACAAGAGCGCCGAGTCCCGGCGCCTGATCGCGGTCGTCCTCCTCGTTCCGCTCCTCGCCGCCCTCGCGCTGTGGGCCTTCGCCTGGCCGGCCGCCCGCACCGCCCCGCGCGACCTGCCGCTGGGCGTCGCAGGACCGGCCGCCGCCACCGCACAGGTGGAGCAGCAGCTAGGTCGGCACGAGGGCGCCTTCGACATCCACCGCTACGCCGACGAGGCCGCCGCCCGCGAGGCCATCGAGGACCGGACCGTATACGGCGCCGTCGTCGTGACCCCCCAGGGCCCGGAGCTGCTGACAGCGTC
Organism: Streptomyces chartreusis; assembly: GCF_008704715.1. NCBI lineage: Bacteria > Bacillati > Actinomycetota > Actinomycetes > Kitasatosporales > Streptomycetaceae > Streptomyces > Streptomyces chartreusis. Next base: position 8,404,335 of record NZ_CP023689.1, on the reverse strand, counting down.
GGCGGCGAGCCCGGCGGTCGCCCAGCTGCTCCAGCAGGCGGTGGCGCAGCAGGCCGCCGCCGAGGGCACCCAGGTGAAGACCGTCGACGTCGTGCCCGCGCCGGAGAGCGACCCGCGTGGCGCGGGCCTGACCTCCAGCGTCCTGCCGCTCGCCCTGGCCGGCATGGCGGCGGGCGCGGCGGTGACCCTGCTCGGGCTGCGCGGCGTCCGTGCCGTCGGCGCCCTGGTCGGTGTCGCCACCCTGATCGGCCTGGTCGCGGCGTCGATCGCGCACAGCTGGCTGGGCGTGCTCACCGGCGACTGGTGGGCGGAGGCCGGCGTGTTCGCACTGACGACACTGGCCGTGAGCGGGGCCGTCGCGGGTCTCGCCGCCCTGGTCGGCACCGCCGGTATCGGTATCACTGCGGCCACGATCATGCTGATCGGCAACCCGTTCTCCGGGGCGGCCTCGGCGCCGCAGATGCTGCCGGAGCCGGTCGGCGCGATCGGCCAGTGGCTGCCGCCGGGGGCGGGCACGACCCTGCTGCGCTCGGTGTCCTTCTTCGACGGCTCGGCGGCGATCGGCCCGGCCCTCACCCTGACCTGGTGGGCCGCGCTTGGCCTGGGCGCCGTACTGCTGGGGAACGCGCTCAAGGCCCGCGCGACGAGCACCGAGCAGGCACCCGAGCGCGAACTGGCGACCGTCGGCTGACCACCGACGAGGAACGGCGACCGGCCCCGGTCACACCGAACCGACCGTGCACCCCCGCTGTAGCGGACGGGGGTGCACGGTCTCGTCGTGTCCGGGGCCGGTGGCGGCCGGTGCTAGGAGGGGCTCGACCCGCGATGCTCGGCGGCGATGCCGAAGCGCTGCCGTTCGCGGGGAGCGGAAGCGACCTCGCGGACGCTGGAGACCGCGGTGATCACCTGCTCCTCGGCGAGGTCGGCGGGCTCCCCGAGCTTTTCCAGTCGTTCGAGGTCAGAGGCGGAGACAAGGGCGACAAGGGGCTTCCCGTGACGCGTCACGACGACGCGCTCACCGCCGTACACCACGCGATTGATCAGATCGGCGAGCTCAGCCCTGGCTTGCGTCACCGGAATCTCGTAGGCCATGCTCCCCACATTACGTCATGTACGTCCTGTACATTTTTTACAGGCACCCCGGCAAGGGAGGCGTGAGCCATGACCCGACCGTCCGCCCGCTACGTACTGCCCGAGTTCACCGAACGCACCAGTTCCGGCCTCAGGACGCAGGATCCGTACTCGAAGCTGCTGGAGGAACGGATCGTCTTTCTCGGCACACCGGTCGACGACACGTCGGCGAACGACGTGATGGCCCAGTTCATGTACCTGGAGCACAAGGACCCCGACCAGGACATCTCGCTCTACATCAATTCACCGGGCGGCTCGTTCAGCGCCATGTCGGCGATCTACGACACGATGCAGTTCGTCTCCTGCGACGTGGAGACGATCTGCCTGGGCCAGGCCGGGTCGAGCGGCGCCGTACTGCTCGCGGCGGGCACACCGGGCAAGCGGTTCGCGCTGCCGGGGGCGCGGGTGGTGATCCATCAGCCGGCGCTGACCGAGCCGGTCGAGGGGCAGGCCAGCGATCTGGCGATCCAGGCCGCCGAGCTGACGCGGGTGCGGGCCCGGCTGGAGGAGATGCTCGCCCGGCACACCGGACGCACCCGCGAGCAGGTGGCCGAGGACATCGAACGGGACAAGATCCTCACCGCCCAAGAGGCGCTGGAGTACGGACTGGTGGACCGGATCATCCCCAGCCGCAAGGAGACGCTCGCTCCGCCCACGGGGCGGTGACCGGCCGGTGCTGCCACCCGAATTGCCGCCGCTGCCCGCGTTGACGCGGGCGGAGGGCGAGTTGATCGACCGTTATCTGGACGTCGTGGACCTGCTCGGCCGGATCAACCCTGCGCACCACGGCGACACCTATCGCGGGCTGCGGGCCGCCCAGGCGCTCGTGAGCAGGGCGACCGAGCTGCGGGACGCGCTGGCGCTGATGCACCAGCGCGGTGAGACGGAGCTGCACGCTCCCACGCTGGCGCGTGCGTTGCGCGTGCTGGACGGCGAGCGCCGCACGGCTCGCGTCACGGTGCCCCCGCGCTCCGACAGTTGACGACCCCTACAGCCGGATTCCGGGCGCCCCGGCCCACTGCCGAGGCGTCCGGAACGGAGTTGAAACGGACCGAACGGCGTACCCCCTTTCGGCGTAGTCGGCCCTCCTTCCGTGCGGCCGTCAGGGTTGCGCAACAGGCATGACCGGCAGACGGAATCACGCGCTCCGCCCCTGGTCCGGGACTCCTCGGGTGCCTGGACACTCACCCGAACGGGGGGTCACCCACCCGAACGGGTGAGTGGTGAGTAACACCACAAACCCCCGATTCCGTTGGGTATTTCGCTCATCCGTGCGTCAAGATCCCTGTCTGACGACAAGCCCCCGCCACAGCGGCGGGGCGGTCCGGGCGGACGCCGAGTCCTGCCGCCGCCCGGATGACCGGTCGACAGGAGTGGATCGGCAGGAGTGGAGGACCCGAGCAAGACGGGTCGCCGGAGCGGACGTTCGTTCGATCCGAGCAACCCTTGGGGTGAAGCCGCGGCAACGCGGCCGGGCAACTTCGCCAGCCCGAATCCGACAGGTCATCCTTCTCAGGCGGCTGACGAAGGGTTGCGCATGACTGCGCTCAATCGTGTCCCGTCGCTCATGGTCCGGGCCGGTACGGCTTCGGCTCTCACCATCGCCGCAGTGGGCGGCTCGATAGTGGCACCCGGCTTCACGTCCGAGGCCGAGGCAGCCACGCCGGCGTCGAAGGCACTTCAGGTCGCGGCCTCCAAGAAGGGCTCCCCGTACCGGTGGGGCGCCACGGGCCCGAACCGGTTCGACTGCTCGGGGCTCACGCTGTATTCGTTCAAGAAGGCGGGCAAGAAGCTGCCCCGCACGGCTGCCCAGCAGTACAACAAGACCCGCCACATCTCGGCCAAGAACCGCAAGGCCGGGGACCTGGTGTTCTTCCACTCGGGGTCGTACGTCTACCACGTCGGCATCTACGCCGGGAAGGGAAAGATCTGGCACTCCCCGAAGACCGGGGACGTGGTCAAGCTTCAGAAGATCTGGACCAGGAGCGTCTGGTACGGCCGGGTCAAGTGACCTGCCCGGGGGCGGTGGCGGCACCCTGACGCGCCGTCACCGCCCTCGGGGCCTCACAGGGCGAGCAGCGGCCCCGCGAGCAGGGCCGCGCCGAAGGCCGTCAGTGCGGCGCCGGTGGCGACCGTGACCGCACGTGCGGCGCGCGGCCGGCGCAGCCATCTGCCGAGCCGGTCCACCAGCAGGGCGACCACCTGGAACCACACCAGGGCGATGGCCAGCACGATCATGGCCAGCAGCAGTGTCCGGGGCAGGGCCGGAGCGCCCGCGGGCACGAACTGCGGCAGCACGCTGAGGAACGTGAGGGACGCCTTCGGGTTGAGGGCGTTGGTCACGAAGCCCTGTCGCAGTGGCCGCGCGGTGGACTCCTCGCGCGTGTCAACGACTTCGGTGGGCCGCTGCCGCAGGGTCTGCACGCCCAGGTACAGCACATAGACGCCGCCGACCAGCTGGAGCGCGCGGAACAGCGCCGGTACGGCGGCCAGGACCGCCGCCACGCCGACGACCGCCATCGTCACGTGCACCAGCAGCCCCGCGCCGATCCCGAGCGCACAGGCGATGCCGGCCCGGCGGGAGACGAGGGCGTTGCGTACGACGACGGTGAAGTCGGCCCCGGGCATGGCGACCAGGCCGGCGGAGACACCGGTGAAGGCGATGAGCTGAGCGTCCATGGACCCCAGCGTGCCGCCCGCAAGCCTTCAGTAGGTATTTCGAATATTCTGGCAATCCCTAAAGCACTTCTTAAGGCAGATGCGTGACCGACGCGGAGGGAGGGCCGCATGTACGACCCGGTCCGGCTCGCCGCCCTGGTGGCGGTCGCGGAGGCCGGCTCGATCACCCGCGCCGCCGAACGGCTGGGGTACACCACGCCCGCGCTCTCCCAGCAGCTGGCCAAGCTGGAGCGCGAGGCGGGCACGGCCCTTCTGGTACGGCATCACAGGGGCACGCGGCTGACGGGTGCGGGTGAGCTGCTGGTGGCCCGGGCGCGGCGGGTGCTCGACGAGCTGGACCGGGCCCGGCACGAGCTGGCCCGGCTGACCGGCCTGTCCGGCGGCACGCTGCGGCTCGGCACCTTCCAGACGGCCGGCATCCATCTGCTGCCGCCGGCCCTGAGCGCCTTCCGCCGGGCGCATCCGGACGTGGAGCTGACGGTCGCCGACTACGAACCGTCGGCCGGTGTCGCCGCGGTGGCGGCGGGCGAGGTCGATCTGGCGCTGACGCACACCTACGAGCCCGCGGAACCGGCCCCGCTGCCCGCGTCGGTGGGCGTCGAGCCGATCCTCGTCGAGGAACTGGTCCTGGTGTCCGCGCCGGGCCATGTGCTCACCAGCGGCGCCACGCGGCTGCCGCTGACCGAGCTGGCCGGGCAGCCGCTGATCAGCATGGCGCCGGACGCTCCGGCTCGGCGGGGTGTGGAGGCGGCGCTGACCGAGGCGGGGGCCATGCCGTCGGTGCTGGTGGCGACGCCGGGGTATCTGCTGGTGTGCGCCCTGGCCAGTGCGGGGCTCGGAGTCGCGGTCGTACCGGAGATGGTGGCGCGCACGTCGGTCGCTCCGGTGGGGGTGCGCGCGCTGGAAGGCGGGCGGTTGCGCCGTACGATCTCGGTCGCCTACCGCGGCGACGAGGCGGCTCCCGCCGCGGACGCCTTCCGGGCTCTGCTGCGCGGCACGTTCGCCCGCTCCGGGCAGCCGCTGCAGCCGTGAAGGGTCAGGACTCCTGCGGTCCCGCTGCGGCGACCGGTTCGGCGGGGACCGTCCACGGCAGTTCGATGGAGACGGTCTTGCCGCCCTCGCGGGTGGGGCGCACTCTCAGCTTGCCGCCGCATTCCGCGGTCAGCCAGCGGATGATCACCATGCCGCGTCCGTTGTCCTGCTGCACGGCGGCCGGCAGCCGCTTGGGGAAACGCGGATGGCTGTCGGTGACACCGATGCGCAGGTGTTCGTCACGGTCGAGCGCGAGGTCCACCGTGAAGGTGGGTGACTGGCCGAGGGTGTGCTGTACGGCGTTGGTGGTGAGTTCGGAGACGATCAGGCGGATGGTGTCGGCCACTTCCGTGTCCGGTGGCAGGCCCCATTCGGCGAGGGTGGTGAGCACGTAGGCCCGGGCCGCGGAGACCGAGGCGGGATCGCTCGGCAGAGTGACGGATGCTTCCAGGTGATCTGCCATGGCGACGTCGTCCCTTTCCCACGGGACCGTAGTCCGACACGGAGCGGATGGTTCGAGTACGGTCCCGGACTGGTGCTTCGTCGCCAGACTGCCATTACCGCACCCGTCACGGGTGGCGATCCACCAAGATATGCATATATCTGTCGCTCGAAGCGGTGAACTCTGCGACGGCAGACCGTATTTGGGTGGCTCGGTTGGAGTAAGGAGTAGCCCATGCAGCACGGTCCCGCGGTACGCCGCCGGAAACTGGGCGCGGAACTGCGTGCGTTACGCACCGGGGCGGGGCTCACCAGCGGTGAGGCGGCCCGGCTGGCGGGCTGGCATCAATCCAAGGTGAGCCGGATCGAAACCGGCGCCAGCGGGGTGAAACCGGCCGATGTGCGGTTACTGCTCGACGTCTACGGCGTGGAGGACGCCCAACTGCGGGAGCTGCTGGTGGTGTTGGCGGGCTCCGACGAGGGCGGCGGCCGGCATCACTGGTGGCACGCGTACCGCGGAGTACTGCCGCCGACGTACCGGGACTTCATCAGCCTGGAGTCCCAGGCGAGGGCGATGCGCACGCTGGAGACGTCGGTGGTGCCCGGCCTGCTCCAGACGCCCGAGTACGCCCGGGCGGTGACCCGGGCCGCCGTCGGCGGGCTCGACGGCGACACCGACGACCGCCTCGACGCGCTGGTCGCGGTGCGTCTGGCCAGGCAGGACGTGCTGCGCGCGGATCCGCCGCTGAAGCTGAGCGCGGTGCTGGACGAGGCGGTGCTGCGCCGGGAGATCGGCGGGCCCGAGGTGATGGCGCGGCAGCTGAGCCGGCTGATGGAGGCGGCCCGGCTGCCCCAAGTCCGTCTTCAGGTGCTGCCGTTCAGGGCCGGCGAGCATGTCGGCATCACTGGCCCTTTCGTTATCTTCTCATTTTCGAGCACTTCTGATCTGGATGTGGTTGTTCTCGACCACTTGACGAGTAGCCTCTACCTCGAACGGAAAGAAGACCTCCAGGCCTACACGGAGGCCTTCAACACCCTTCGGATCCACGCCCTTTCGCCCGAGGAATCGTTGGATTACATCGCCGCGCTAGGTGGCGGTGTGTAAGGAGGCACCATGACAGCATTGCCTCGGAACCTCATGTCCAGCACCGAACTGCCAGGTGCACGGTGGTTGCGCAGCAGCTACAGCACCGGTGCGAACAACTGCGTCGAGACGGCACGGCCGCACTCCGGTCCCTGGACCGGGCTGCTCGCGGTGCGCGACTCCAAGGACCCGGCCGGCCCCGCGCTGCTCTTCTCCCCCGAGAGCTGGGCGGGTTTCACGGCCGCGCTCCAGTCCTGACCACCCTGATCGGTCCGATCAACCCTGATCGATTCTGATCAGTTCCATCCGATGTGCGAGCAGGGCCGTGTCACGCCGACTCATGGTCGTGTCTCGCCGATCACTCGAACAGCGCGCTCGATCTCGGCCTCGGAGAGGTCCGCGCGGGCGGTCAGCCTCAGCCGTGAGATGCCGTCGGGGACGGAGGGAGGACGGAAACAGCCCACGGCGAGGCCCGCCGCACGGCACTCGGCCGCCCAGCGCACGGCCTTCTCCGGGGACGGGGCGCGCACGGAGACGACCGCGGCGTCCGGACGTACCGCCTCCAGGCCCGCGGCGGTCAGCCGCGCGTGGAGTTCACGTGCCACCGCGCCCGCCCGCGCCGCCCGCTCCGGTTCACGGCGCAGCAACCTGAGCGCCGCCAGGGCCGCGCCCGCGGACGCCGGGGCGAGCCCCGTGTCGAAGATGAACGTCCGCGCGGTGTTGACGAGGTGCTCGATCACCCGCGCGGGACCGAGGACGGCGCCGCCCTGACTGCCGAGGGACTTGGACAGCGTGACGGTGACGACGACGTCGTCCGCCCCCGCGAGCCCCGCCGCCCGCGCCGCGCCGCGCCCGCCGTCACCCAGGACGCCCAGGCCGTGGGCGTCGTCGACCAGCAGGCCTGCACCGCGCTCCCGGCACGCCTCGGCGTACTCGGCCAGCGGGGCCGCGTCGCCGTCGACCGAGAAGACGGTGTCGGACACGACGACGGCCGTGCCCTCGTGCGTGTGCAGCGCCTTGCGCACCGCCTCCGGCTCGGAGTGCGGGACGACCTGGGTGGTGCCCCGGGCCAGCCGGCAGCCGTCGATGAGCGAGGCGTGGTTGCCGGCGTCCGACACGATCAGCGAGCCGTGCGGCGCCAGCGCGGTGACCGCGGCGAGGTTGGCCGCGTAGCCCGACGAGAGGACCAGCGCGGCCTCGAAGCCGCAGAAGTCGGCCAGCTCGCGCTCCAGCTCGGCGTGCAGTTCCGTCGTCCCCGTGACGAGCCGGGAGCCGGTCGCGCCGCCGCCCCAGGTGCGCGAGGCGCGCGCCGCGCCCTCGGTGACCTCCGAATGGCGGGCCAGGCCCAGATAGTCGTTGCTCGCGAGATCGAGGAGGGGTGATTCGGCGGGCCGGGGGCGCAGGGTCCGTACGAGCCCGGCGCGGCGGCGCAGCTCCGCCTGCTCGTCGATCCAGCCGAACGCCATGGTTCCTCCGGGGCTTTGGTGAGCGGTACGCAGACGTCGCTTTTGTAGGCAGTGGACAGACCCTAGCCGTACGGCGGCCCGCCCACGGTGTGGCAATACCCACACATCGAAACGACAGGGTTGTGCAAACTCACCTTGGCTCGGACGCCCTCCGTACGTCAGGATCAGCTCCCATGGACCTGCTGAACACGCTGGTGGACAAGGGGCTTCGGCGCGAGCTGCCGACCCGCGAGGAAGCCTTGGCCGTCCTCGCCACTTCCGACGACGACCTGCTCGATGTGGTGGCCGCGGCCGGCAAGGTGCGCCGGCACTGGTTCGGCCGACGGGTGAAACTCAACTATCTGGTCAACCTGAAGTCGGGCCTGTGCCCCGAGGACTGCTCCTACTGTTCGCAGCGCCTCGGCTCCACCACCGGCATCCTGAAGTACACCTGGCTCAAGCCGGACCAGGCCTCCCAGGCCGCCGCCGCCGGATTGGCGGGTGGCGCCAAGCGGGTGTGTCTGGTGGCGTCCGGGCGCGGCCCGACCGACCGTGACGTGGACCGGGTCTCCGAGACCATCAGGACCATCAAGGACCAGAACGAGGGCGTCGAGGTGTGCGCCTGCCTCGGCCTGCTGTCCGACGGCCAGGCGGAGCGGCTGCGCGACGCTGGCGCCGACGCGTACAACCACAACCTCAACACGTCCGAGGGGACGTACGGGGACATCACGACCACGCACACCTACGCCGACCGTGTCGACACCGTGCAGAAGGCGCACGGGGCCGGGCTGTCCGCGTGCTCCGGTCTCATCGCCGGCATGGGCGAGAGCGACGAGGACCTGGTCGACGTCGTCTACTCGCTGCGCGAGCTGGACCCGGACTCGGTGCCGGTCAACTTCCTGATCCCGGTCGAGGGCACCCCGCTGGCCAAGGAGTGGAACCTCACCCCGCAGCGGTGCCTCAGGATCCTGGCGATGGTTCGGTTCGTGTGCCCGGACGTCGAGGTGCGCATCGCCGGTGGCCGCGAGGTCCACCTGCGCACCATGCAGCCGCTCGCCCTGAACCTGGCCAACTCGATCTTCCTCGGTGACTACCTCACGACCGAGGGCCAGGCGGGCAAGGCCGACCTGGAGATGATCGCCGACGCCGGCTTCGTGGTGGAGGGCACCGACCAGGTGACGCTGCCCGAGCACCGGACGGAGACGGCCGGGGGCGGCTGCGGTTCGCACGAGGCCGCCGGTTGCGGTTCGCACGACAGCGCGGGCTGCGGGTCGCACGAGGGCGCCGGGTGCGGGTCGCACGAGGGGGGCGGTGTGTGCGGTACGCCCGCCGCCGCTGCCGCTCCGGCCGGCGAGCCGCGCACCGACCTGGTCGCCGTACGCCGCCGGGGCGCCGGAACGGACCTCGCGCCCAATGCCTGACCCGCTCACCGTGCCCGGCCTGACCGTGCCCGAGCTGCTGGAACTCGACCGGCGGCATGTGTGGCACCCGTACGGCCCCATGCCCGGCCGCAGCGAACCGCTCGTCGTGGAGTCGGCGAGCGGGGTGCGGCTGAATCTCGCGGACGGCTCGGGTGAACTGGTCGACGGCATGTCGTCCTGGTGGTCGGCGATCCACGGCTACAACCACCCGGTGCTCAACGAGGCCGTGCAGCAGCAGCTGGCGCGGATGAGCCATGTGATGTTCGGCGGGCTCACCCACGAGCCCGCCGTACGCCTGGTGAAGCTCCTTGTCGACATGTCTCCGGATGGTCTGGAGCATGTGTTCCTCGCCGACTCCGGTTCGGTGTCGGTCGAGGTCGCGGTCAAGATGTGCCTCCAGTACTGGCGTTCGCTGGGCCGTCCCGGCAAGCAGCGCCTGCTGACCTGGCGCGGCGGCTATCACGGGGACACCTGGCAGCCGATGTCGGTGTGCGACCCCGAGGGCGGCATGCACGAGCTGTGGACCGGCGTGCTCCAGCGCCAGGTGTTCGCGGACCCGCCGCCTGCCGAGTACGACGAGTCGTACGCCGAGCAGCTGCGGTCGCTGATCGAGCGGCACGCGGACGAACTGGCGGCGGTCATCGTCGAGCCGGTCGTGCAGGGCGCGGGCGGGATGCGGTTCCACTCCCCCGCGTATCTGCGGGTGCTGCGCGAGGCGTGCGACGCGCACGACGTGCTGCTGGTGTTCGACGAGATCGCCACCGGGTTCGGCCGTTCCGGTGCGCTGTTCGCGGCGGACCACGCGGCGGTGACGCCGGACGTGATGTGCGTGGGCAAGGCGCTGACCGGCGGCTATCTGACGATGGCGGCCACGCTGTGCACCGCGCGGGTGGCCGACGGCATCTCGCGCGGCGAGGTGCCGGTCCTCGCCCACGGCCCGACCTTCATGGGCAACCCGCTGGCGGCCGCGGTGGCCTGCGCCTCGATCGAGCTGCTGCTCGGGCAGGACTGGCAGGCCGAGGTCAAGCGGATCGAGACGGGCCTGCGGGAAGGGCTGGCGCCCGCGTCGGACCTTCCGGGTGTGAGGGACGTACGCGTCCTCGGTGCCATCGGGGTCGTCCAGCTGGACCACGAGGTGGACATGCGGGCGGCGACGGCGGCCGCCGTGGGCGAGGGCGTGTGGCTGCGGCCGTTCCGCGACCTCATCTACACGATGCCGCCGTACGTCACGGGCGACGCGGACGTCGCACGGATCGCCCGCGCGGTGTGCGCGGCGGCGGGAGAGGGCTGACATGCCGGTACTGGTGATCACGGGCACGGGCACGGAGGTCGGCAAGACGGTCACGACCGCCGCGGTCGCCGCGGCGGCGCGGGGCGCGGGCCGGTCGGTGGCCGTGCTCAAGGCCGCGCAGACGGGCGTACGGCCTGACGAGGACGGCGACGCCCAGGAGGTCGCGCGCCTCGCGGGCCCGGTGACGACAGCCGAACTCGCGCGCTACCCCGACCCGTTGGCCCCGGCGACGGCCGCCCGCCGGGCCGGCCGGGAGGCGGTGCGCCCGCACGAGATCGCGGAGGCCGCCGCCAAGCTGGCCGCCGGGCACGACCTGGTGCTGGTGGAGGGAGCGGGCGGTCTCCTCGTCCGCTTCGACGAGTCGGGCGGCACCCTGGCGGACGCGGCCGAGCTGATGGCGGCGCCGGTCCTGGTGGTCGCCTCGGCGGGCCTGGGCACCCTGAACACGACGGAACTGACGGCACGTGAACTCCGCCGTCGGGGCCTTGACCTGCTCGGCGTGGTGATCGGCAGCTGGCCCGAGGAAGCGGACCTGGCGTCGCGCTGCAACGTCGCGGACCTGCCCGAGGTCGCCGGTGCACCGCTGCTGGGCGCGGTCCCGGCCGGCTCGGGGGCGCTGGCTCCCGCCGACTTCCGCACCGAGGCACCGGGTTGGCTCGCGCCGAGGCTGTTCGGGACGTGGGACGCGGAGGGGTTCCGGGGGCGGGTGACGGTCTGAGGCCGGGTTGTCAGACCCGCGTGCAATGCTCTGATCATGGTGAACACGGACAGGGTCGAAGACCTCCACGACGATGAAGCGCCTCCCGCTCCGGGGCCCGCCACGCCCGCCGAGTGGGACGCCCTGATCACGGAGTGGGACGAGATCCGGCAGGGCTACCACCTCGGCGATACGCCAGGGACGGTCCTGGCGTGCGCTAGAAGTCTCGAGGCGAGCCTGGCGGCGGGCGGCCCGGACACGGCTCTGTGGACGTTCGGGCTGGTGCTCATAGGCCCCTACGTGATCTACGCCCATCCGGACCCGGCTGCCGAGGCGCATGTGCTCAAGGCGATGGCCGCCGTCGAGCGGACTCTCGGTCAGGCGGACTGCGGGCACGACGAGCATCCGTGCGACGACATGCCGGACGACGACGAGTTGGACAACCTCCGGTATGTGCTGGAGACGCTGGCCCGTCCGGAGCGGGGCGCCGATGACGACGGCGAAGGCTCGTCCGCCGACGGTGAGTCGGACGACTGGTTCGCAGGCGGGATGACTCGGGAGGTCTGGGCCTGCCCGCGGAATCTCGCCGGGTTCGCCCGCGCGTTCTCCGAGGGCTAGCCGGACTCGGGCTCGCCGCTCTCGGCGAGGAGGCGTACCAGTTCGATGCGCGAGCGGATGCCCAGGCGGGTGAAGACGCCTCGCAGGTGGTGGTCGATGGTGCGGGGGCTGAGGGCCAGGCGGACGGCGATCTCGCGGTTGGTGGCGCCGTCGGCGGCCATGCGGGCGACCAGGAGTTGCTGGGCCGTGAGGGTGGCGGTCGGGCTGTCGGGGGCGGTGCGGGCCGGGGCCGCCGGGGTGCCGAGGGCGCGGAGTTCGGTGCGGGCCCGGGTGGCGCAGTGCGGGGCGCCGAAGGAGTCGAACGCCTCCAGCGCGCTGTGCAGACGGTCGCGTGCCTCCGAACGGCGGCGCAGTCGGCGCAGGGCGCTGCCGAACAGCAGCTCCGTGCGGGCGCGTTCGAAGTCGCGGGTGCCGCGGGAGTGCAGATCGAGCGCCGCGCGGTAGTGGTCCACGGCCTCCTCGCCGGGCGCGAGCAGGGCTCGGCAGCGGGCGCTGAGGGCCAGGTCGTCGGGGCTGAGTACCGTGCCGGCCCAGCGTTCGTAGTCGGCGTGCGCCACGCGGGCGACCCGGGTGTCGCCGGTGCGGACGGCCGCCTCCACGTAGTGCGGGGTGGCCAGGTGCCGGATGGCCCGGTGGCCGTGGCCGGGGCCGAATCCGGCGAGGGCACGCAGCCGGGCCGCGGCGGCGGCGAAACGGCCGCTGCTCAGGTCGAGGAACGCGAGCGCCCATTGGGCGAGGGCGGCGGGCAGGCCCAGGCCACGCGCCAGGGCGTACGACCGTGCGGTCGCCGCCCGTTCACGGCAGACGTCGGCGTCCCCGGTCAGCGCCGCGAACATGGCGAGGGCGGCCTGGAGGTGGCAGGCGCCGTTGTCCTGGCCGGTGGCGTGGGCCTGCCAGAGCGCGTCCGCCGCGGCGGCCTCGCCGGCCCGGGGGCGTCCCGTCCAGAAGTCGGCGTACGCCCGGAACTCCATGGCCTGCGGCACGGTCACCGGGGTGCCCCGCGCCCGGGCGGAGGCGGCCGCGCGGACCGTCGCGGTGACCGCGCGGGTGTGGTCGCCGAGGAGCAGGGCGGCGATCGCGGCGTGGATCAGGACGGTGGGATCACCGCCGGGCCCGCACCGCCCTGCGGCCGACTTCAGCAGGTCACGCGCGTCCGCGTACCGCCCGTCGAACGCGGCCACCAGCCCGCCCAGCGTGCCGGGCGCCACGACACCGAGCCGACCGGCAGCTCTCGCCGCCTCACGCAGTCGGCGCAGATCACCGGTGTAGATGGCGGCTTCGGTGGCGCGGGCGAGGAGGTGGGTGGCGAGGGTTGGCGGGGTGATGGTGGACGGGGTGACTGAGGTGCGGGCGCTCGGGATGGCCGGCGTCACGGCGCGTGGGTCGGCCGGGGTCAAGGTGCGCGGGTCGGAGGGGGCCGCGGTGCGCGAGGCGGCCGGGGCCGCGGTGCGCGGGTCGGCCGGTGTGAAGATGCGCGGGTCGGAGGGGGCCGCGGTGCGCGAGGCGGCCGGGGTCGTGATGCGCGGGTCGGCCGGGGCCACGCTGTGTGAGGCGGCCGGGGTCGCGGTGCGCGACGTGCTCGGAGTGACCGCGCGCGGGGCGACCGAAGCCGGGGCGGCGAGGGGCGGGGCACCCCGGTCCGATGACGTCGGCGCCGCGGCACTCACCCCGATCAGCAGCGCGTCGAACGCCTCCGTCGCGTTTCCCGCCCGCAGGGCCAGCACCCCGCTCAGCGCGTCGTCGGTCGCGCTCGACGCCAGGCGGCGGGCTCGGTCACCGTCGCCGGAGCGCCAGGCGTAGGCGGCGGCTCGGGCCGTCAGGCGATGCTGTTCGGCGGCGTCGGGGCACAGCGCCGCGGCCCGCTCCGCCAGTGTCCGTGCCACCGACAGGCGTCCGGTGTCGGCCGCCGTGCCCGCCGCGGCGGAGAGTTCCGCGGCCAGTCGCCCGCTGGGGCCGAGCGCGCCCGCGCCCCGGTGCCAGGAGCGCGACGGTGTCTCGCCCTCGCCGCGCAGCACACGGGCCAGCAGCCGGTGGACATCGCGGCGGTCGGCCGGCGTGCCGGTCTCGTAGGCAGCGATCCGCGTCCACGCGTCGCGGAACGCCACCCCGCCCGCTCCGGCGTGTGCGATCCCGGCCGCCTCGGCGGCGTCCAGGCACCGGGTGTCGAGACGGGCCGCGACGACGGCGCGCAGGAAGGCGTCGGTGGAGACCGGGTACTGGTCGGCCGCGGCGAGGAGCAGCAGGAGGCGGGTGTCGTCCGGCAACGCGCGTATCTCCGCCCGGTGTTCGCGCAGCAGGGCCGGGGCGAGTTCGGCCGGCTCCGTGGGGAGCGGGTCGGTGCCGGTCAGCTGACGGTCGGTGAGGCGCGGGAGAAGCTCGGCGGCGGCGCGCCGATCGCCGTACACGGCACGCAGCACGCGCACCCGGACGCCCTCCGTGAGGCCGGCGGCCGGTTGGCGCCACGCGTCCGTGCGCTGCGGTGGCGAAGTGCGGTCAAGAGGTGGGGGGTTCACCGGAGTCACCACACAAATGACGTTACTGGCGGGTTACTTGAATCGTAAAGACCGGCGATTTCACCGATGCGGCGCGCGTAGACCCGGCTCGACACTCCTGGCAACCCCACACGTTTCAGGAGGCATCATGCAGCGCACCCCGCGTCGCATCGCCACGGGTCTCACGGCCCTGGCCACCACGCTCCTTCTGTCACTCTCCCTCTCCCCCACACCCGCGCAGGCCGCCGCCCACAACCCCGTCGTCTTCGTGCACGGCCTGAGCAGCTCGGCGAGCAGCTGGGACGACTGGGCCGGCTACTTCAGGACCGACGGTTACGCCGCCGGTGAGCTGGACTCCTGGTCATACGACTGGGCCCAGTCGAACGTCACCACCGCCCAGCAGCTCGCGACCGAGATCAGAAACGTGCTCGCCCGCACGGGCGCCTCGAAGGTCGACCTGGTCGTCCACTCGATGGGCACGCTCAGCGCCCGCTACTACCTGAAGAACCTCGGCGGGACGTCGTACGTCGACGACTTCGTCTCGACGGCCGGCGTGAACCACGGCACGTCCACCGCTTCGTGGTGCGCGTGGCTGTACACCTCCTGCGCGGAGATGAACACCGGCAGCTCGTTCCTGACCTCGCTGAACTCCGGCGACGAGACCCCGGGCAGCGTGTCGTACGCCAGCTACTGGTCGAACTGCGACGACGCGCTCACGCCCGACACCACGGCGATCCTGAGCGGCGCGACGAACGTCGAGGTCGGGTGCGTCTCGCACACCGACATGAACAACGACCACGGCGTGTACGAGCAGGTCCGGGACTTCATCGGCTGAGCCCGGGGCCGCCCGGTCGGCGGCCTGAGCGAACAGCGGATGGTGCGCGGGCCCGGTAAGTGGGGACAATCAGGGTGAGTCGTTCCTGCCCGGGAGGTCCTCATGGCCCTGCGGTCCGCCGGTTCCGGCAAGGTGGCACGGGATGCCGTGCACCATCCGCTGTTCGCCCGCTGCTACGCCCGGATCAGCGTCAACGCCGAGACCCGGATGGGTATGGCCGGCATCCGCGACCGGCTGCTGACCGGGCTGTCCGGCCGGGTGATCGAGATCGGCGCCGGCAACGGTCTGAACTTCGCCCACTATCCGAGCTCCGTCTCGGAGGTGGTCGCCATCGAACCCGAGCGCCTGCTGCGCACGTTGGCGGTGGACGCCGGCCGGCGCGCCGAGGTGCCGGTGGACGTGGTGCCGGGCGCGGCGGAGGCTCTGCCGGTCAAGAGCGAGGCCTTCGACGCGGCGGTGCTGTCGCTGGTGATGTGCAGTGTCCGGGACGTGCCGCGTGCGCTCGGTGAGGTACGGCGGGTGCTCAGGCCCGGCGGTGTCGTGCGGTTTTTCGAGCACGGCCGGGGCGGCGGGCGCGCGATGCTCCTCACCCAGCGCGCGCTGGACCGGACGGTGTGGCCGCTGGTGAGCGGCGGCTGCCATGTGTCGCGCGATCCGGTCGCGGCGATCAGGGAGGCCGGCTTCGAACTCGGCCCGTACCGGCAGGTGATGATGCCGGAGAACGGGCCGACGCTCCCTTCGTCGTACTGCTTCCTGGGCACGGCGTGGCGGCCGCCGGTCAGCCATTAGTCACAGGCTCCACCGGCGCAGTTCCTGCGCGATGTCGTGCACGGTGGCCTCGCCGCTCTTCACCAGCCGGGCCAGGTCGCGCACCTGCTCGGGCGAGGTGACCACCTTCAGGCCGCTGGCGACCAGGTAGGCGTAGGCGACGGCGGACGCGAACATGGCGTTGGAGCGCTCCAACGCGGGGACGTGGACGAGCAGTTGGAGCAGGGACGCGGCTCGGGCGTGCGGGCTGTCGTAGACCGGGACGTCGAATATCCGGGCATCATGGCGTGCGACGGCCGCGACGAGGGCTCCCCAGTCGGTGACCTGGGGGTCCCCCGGCGTCCTCTTCTCGGCGAGCATGAGCAGCCAGGCAAGGTCGATGTTCAGTTCGTTCAACGGATCAGTGGCGACCTTCGCGCGGGCCCTCGCGGTCCTCCCCCACTCTCGGCTTCGCTCGAGCGGGGGCACCCCCATCGAACTCCTCGGCGAACACCGACTCGTACTGCTTCATGAAGTCGGCGGCGGCCTCCACGAACGTGTGGCCGACCTCGCCGGTGTCCTGCTTGACCAGTTCCTCGATGTAGCGGTTGACGCTCATGCCGCGGGCCACGGCGCGCTCACGGGCGGCGCGGGCCGTGCCCTCGTCCACTCTCACGTTCAGCTGGGTCTTCGCCATACCTCGAAGCTAGCGCGGTTGCGCTAGCACCGGCAAGGGCTTCGCCGCACGGCGAGAGGGTGCCCCTTACACCGATATCGGGGGCCCGACCTGGGGCGGAGAGCGACCGGGACCTCGGAGGGATACCCGGTGTGTGGTGGATCACATTACGCTCGGCGGGGATGAGTGTCGTTGCGTCCGTTCCGTGTAGGAGGCGGTCTTGTCCACAGCAGCTGCCCAGTACGTCCCGGGCCCCGCGTCGGCGGACGGGATCGCGGCCCGCGCCCGCGGCCTGACCAAGGCGTACGGCTCGGGTGAGACGACCGTGCTGGCCCTCGACGCGGTGGACGTCGACATCGCGCGCGGCCGCTTCACGGCGGTCATGGGCCCGTCCGGCTCCGGGAAGTCCACGCTGATGCACTGCCTCGCGGGCCTCGACAACGTCTCGGCGGGCCAGGTCTGGCTGGGCGACACCGAGATCACCGGACTGAAGGACCGCGAGCTGACCCGGCTGCGGCGGGACCGGATCGGGTTCATGTTCCAGTCGTTCAACCTCATCCCGACCCTGAACGCGGCCGAGAACATCACGCTGCCCATGGACATCGCGGGCAAGAAGCCCGACGAGAAGTGGCTGGACCAGGTCATCGACACCCTCGGGCTGCGGGACCGGCTGCGGCACCGGCCCTCCCAGCTCTCCGGCGGCCAGCAGCAGCGCGTCGCCTGCGCCCGCGCGCTCGCCTCCCGGCCGGAGCTGATCTTCGCCGACGAGCCGACCGGCAACCTCGACTCCCGGGCCGGTCTCGAGGTCCTCGGCTTCCTGCGCGAGGCCGTCGACCAGCTCGGGCAGACCGTCGTGATGGTCACCCACGACCCGGGCGCCGCCGCCCACTCCGACCTGGTGCTGTTCCTGGGCGACGGACGGATCGTGGACGAGATGGAGCGCCCGACGGCGGAGGCCGTACTGGAGCGGATGCGCCTGTTCGCCGGCGGGAACCCGCCAGGCGGCGACCGGACCCCTCCCCCAGAGCCGCCCGAGAAGGGCTGACCGGTGCTCAAGGCGACACTCAGGAGCTTCCTCGCGCACAAGGGCCGGCTGCTGCTGTCCGCCCTGGCGGTGATCCTCTCCGTGGCGTTCGTCGCGGGCAGCCTGATCTTCTCGGACACCGTCAGCCGTACCTTCGACCGGCTCTTCGCCTCGACCGCCGCCGACGTCACGGTCACTCCGAAGGAGACCTTCGACGAGACGATCCCCTCGGGCCGGACCCTGACCCTGCCGGCCTCGCTCGCCGACCGCCTCGCGAGGGTCCCCGGTGTCGCCGCGGCCCGTGCGGACGTGGACGTGGAGGGCCTCACGGTCGTCGACAAGGACCGCGAGTCGGTGGGCCCGACCACGGGCGCCCCCACGATCGGCACCGCCTGGAACCCGACCGAGCGCAGCCCCGTGGAGCTGACCTCCGGTCACGCCCCGAAGGGCGACGGGCAGGTGATGATCGACGCGGACACCGCCGACGACAAGGACGTAAGGATCGGCGACCGGCTGACGGTCATCGGGCAGGAGGGCTCCTTCCCGGTCGAGGTCGTCGGCATCGTCACGTTCACCACCACCAACCCCGGTGCCGCGCTGGTCTTCTTCGACACCCCGACCGCGCAGAGCAAGCTGATCGGCGACCCGAAGGGCGCCACCGGCATCACGCTGGACGCCGCCGACGGCGTCAGCGACCCCGAGCTCAAGCAGCGCGTGGCCGACGCGCTCGGCGGCGACCGCGGCGCCTACGAACTGCGCACCGCCGACGAGCAGGCCGAGTCGGACGTCGAGCAACTGGGCGGATTCCTCGACATCATCAAGTACGTGATGCTCGGCTTCGCCGGGGTCGCGGTCCTCGTCGGCGTGTTCCTGATCGTCAACACCTTCTCCATGCTGATCGCCCAGCGCACCCGTGAGCTGGGCCTGCTGCGGGCGCTGGGCGCGGACCGGCGCCAGGTGCGCCGCTCGGTGCTCACCGAGGCGCTGCTGCTGGGCCTGGTCGGCTCGACGGCGGGCCTCGCGGCCGGCATCGGACTGGCCGTCGGACTCATCGGGCTGATGGGTCTGCTGGGCATGAACATCCGCACGGACGAGATGGTCGTCGGCTGGGGCACGCCGGTGACCGCGTACGTCGTCGGCCTGGGCGTCACCTTCGTGGCCGCCTACCTCCCGGCCCGGCGCGCGGCCGGCGTCTCGCCGATGGCGGCCCTCGCGGACGCGGAGATCGCCGAGATCGGACGGCCGCTCCGGCTGCGCGCGATCCTCGGCGCGGTGATCGGGGCGGCCGGCGCGGCCGCCCTGGCCGGCTGTGCGACGGCGTCGAAGACCTCTTCGGCGGCGTCCCTGCTGGGCCTGGGTGTGCTGCTGACGCTGATCGCGACCGTGATCGCGGGGCCGCTGCTCGTCAGGCCGGTGATCCGGGTGCTCGGCGGGGCCTTCCCCGCGTTGTTCGGCTCGATCGGCCGGATGAGCCAGCGCAACGCCCTGCGCAATCCCCGCCGCACCGGCGCCACCGCGGCCGCCCTGATGGTGGGCCTCGCGCTGGTCGGCGGGATGTCGGTGGCGAGCGCCTCGATGACCAAGTCGTTCGACCAGCAGATCGACAAGACGCTGGGCGCCGACTTCGTTGTGCAGAACGGCAATTTCGTGCCGTTCCCGCGCGAGGTCACCGAGCGGATCCGCGACACCGAGGGCGTGGGGCTCGTCGTGCGCTCGCAGTTCGCGACGATCGCCGTACGCCTCCCGGACGGCGACCGTGTGAAGACGACCGCCGCGGCCTACGAGCCGCAGCTCGACAAGGTCGCCAACATCACCTACGCCCAGGGGGACTCCGCGGCCGCGCTCGCCGCCGGGCACCTCGCGATGGACAAGGACTTCGCCGGGGACCACGGTGTGCGGGTCGGCAACACCGTCCCCGTCGAGTTCCAGGGCGGCCGCACGGCCGAGCTGACGGTGGGCGCCCTCACCGACCAGGAGTCCGCGGACGGGTTCGGCAGTCAGGGCGGGATCTACTTCGGCCTGGCCACCCTCCAGAAGTACGCGCCGGGCGGGCAGGACGCGGCCGTCTACGTCAACGCCGCCGCCGGCACGAACGCGGACGACCTGCGGGCCGGGCTGGAGAAGGCACTCGACCCGTACCCGCAGGTGCAGGTCCGCGACATCGCCGACTACAAGGACCTGGTCCACGACCAGATCGCCGTGCTGCTCTACCTCGTGTACGCCCTGCTCGGGCTCGCGATCATCATCGCGGTGCTCGGCGTCGTCAACACGCTCGCCCTGTCGGTGGTGGAGCGCACCCGGGAGATCGGACTGCTGCGGGCCATCGGTCTTGCCAGGCGGCAGCTGCGCCGGATGATCCGGCTGGAGTCGGTGGTGATCGCGGTGTTCGGCGCGGTCCTGGGGCTCGCGCTGGGGCTGGTGTGGGGCGTGTGCACCCAGCAGGTGCTGGCGTTGCAGGGCATGACGGCGCTGGCGATCCCGTGGCCCACGATCGTCGCGGTGGTGATCGGCTCGGCCGTGGTGGGTGTCGTGGCGGCGTTGCTGCCCGCGCTGCGTGCATCGCGCATGAATGTGCTGGCGGCCATCGCGCACGAGTGATGGAATCGCGGCAGGCACTCAAGTCCCTTGCAGGTGAGGAGAGTTCGTGTCGCATCCGGTGAGCCCGCGTCCGTTCCGCTTCGGCGTCAATCTGATGACCTCCGCCCCTGCCGAGGAGTGGCGGGCCAAGTGCCGCCGGGCCGAGGAGCTCGGCTACGACGTGATCCTGGTCCCCGACCATCTGGGCATGCCCGCGCCGTTCCCGGCCCTGGTCGCGGCGGCGGAGGCGACCGAGCGGCCGCGCCTGGGCACGTTCGTGCTGAACGCGGGCCTGTGGAACCCGGCGCTGCTCGCCCGCGAGGTGGCGACGACGGACGCCCTGACCGGCGGGCGGCTGGAACTCGGGCTCGGCGCGGGCTACGTACAGGCGGAGCACGACTCGGCGGGGCTGCCCTTCGGCACCCCCGGCGAGCGCGTGGACCATCTGCGGCGCACCGTCGAGGAGCTGGACCGGCTGCTGGGGTCCGAGTCGTACGAGCCCCGGCCGGCGCAGCGGCCACGGGTGCCGCTGCTGGTCGGGGGCAATGGCGACCGGGTTCTGCGGCTGACCGCCGAGCACGCCGACATCGCGGCGTTCGGGGGCGCGTACCCGGACCCGAAGAGCTCGACCGGGCGGCTGATCCCCGTCACGGCCGACCGGCTCGACGAGCGGGTGGACCGGTACCGCGGGTTCGCGGCGGACCGTGCGGAGCCGGCCGAGCTGAACCTGCTCCTGCAGATGGTGACCGTGACGCAGGACCGTGAGGCCGTGGTCCAGCCCCTCCTGGACCGGGTCCCGGAGATCACGCTCGAGGAGGCGCTGGCCCTGCCCATCCTCCTGATCGGCACCCTGGAGCAGATCACCGCGCAGGTGCTCGCCCAGCGTGAGCGGTTCGGGTTCTCGTACCTGACCGTGCTGGAGCCATGCATGGAGGCGTTCGCGCCGGTGATCGAGAGGCTGCGCGGCAAGTAGCCGTCCGCATGCCGGAATTCGGCGCCGCGGCCCGCCGCCCGTGATGGGATCACGGCATGACTGATCTGCGGATACGGGCCGCGACGGCCGACGACCTCGACGCCGTGCTGGCCTTCTGGAAGACGGCCGCCGAGGGCACGAGCATCAGCGACGACCGGGACGGCGTGGAACGGCTGGTCGCCCGCGACCCCGAGGCGCTGATCCTGGCCGAGCTGGACGGTGAGCTGGTCGGCTCGGTGATCGCGGGCTTCGACGGCTGGCGGTGCCATCTGTACCGGCTGGCGGTGCACCCCGAGCGGCGGCGCCGGGGCATCGGCGCGGCGCTGCTCGAAGCGGCGGAGGAGCGGTTCGTACGGCTCGGCGGGCGCCGGGGCGACGCGATGGTGCTGAAGCGGAACGAGATCGCGCATCATGCCTGGCGCGCGGCCGGGTACACGCCCGAGGAGCACTGGCGGCGGTGGGTGAAGCCGCTCACAGACTGACTGCTTTGCCGATCCTTTACTATTGGTGAACCACTTCGGTCCTCCAATGAAAGGTGTGAGCGTCCGCCCATGGGCGAGCCTCCCAGTAGCAGACATCGAGCGATCCTCCCCACCCTGTCCGACCATGGGACGGAGGTGACCCGATGACCGAAGTGCTCCTCCTTCTGGTGGCGATCCTGCTGTCGCTCGCCTGCGGTGCCTTCGTCGCGGCCGAGTTCTCCCTGACCACCGTCGAGCGCGGTGAGCTGGAGCGGGCCGTGGAGCGCGGCGAGCGGGGCGCGGCCGGCGCCCTGAAGGCCGTACGGAACCTGACGTTCCAGCTCTCCGGCGCACAGCTCGGCATCACCGTCACCAACCTGGTCGTCGGCATGCTCGCTGAGCCCTCGATCGCCACGCTGCTCGCGGGCCCGCTGGAGTCGATGGGGATCTCCCGCTCGACGGCGAGCTCGATCGCGCTGGTCATCGGCACGGCCCTGTCGACCGTCGTCCTGATGGTCGTCGGCGAGCTGGTGCCCAAGAACTGGGCGATCTCCTCCCCGCTGGCCGTGGCCAAGCGGGTCGGCAACGCCCAGCGCTGGTTCAGCGCGATCTTCCGCCCGTTCATCACGCACCTGAACAACACGGCGAACCGCATCGTGCGCCGCTTCGGCGTGGAGCCCACCGAGGAGCTGGCGGCTGCCCGCGGCCCCCAGGAGCTGGCCGCCCTCGCGCGGCACTCCGCCCGGGAGGGCGCCCTGGAGGCGGACACCGCCGAGCTCTTCGTACGGACCCTGAACCTGGCCGACCTCACCGCGGAGAACGTGATGACGCCGCGCGTCCAGGTAGTCGCCCTCGACGCCCAGGCGACCTGCGAGGACGTGGCGAACGCGACCCGGGCGACCGGGCTGTCCCGGTTCCCGGTCTACCGCGGCAGCCTCGACGCGGTCGTGGGCACCGCGCACATCAAGGACATCCTCGCGGTACCGGCCGAGCGCCGGCCCCGCGTCCCCGTCTCCGAGCTGATGCGCGAGCCGCTGCTGGTCCCCGAGACGCTCACCGTCGACCGGCTCCTCGACCGGCTGTCCGGCAAGCGCACCATGGCCGTCGTCATCGACGAGTACGGCGGTACGGCCGGTGTCGCCACCCTCGAGGACATCGTCGAGGAGGTCGTCGGCGAGGTCCGCGACGAGCACGACCCGCACGAGACACCCGACCTCGCCCCCGCGGGCAGCGACGACCTGGGCCGGGCGCTGTTCTCGGCCGACGGCTCCGCACGGGTGGACCAGCTCGCACGCGTCGGCCTCAGGGCACCCGAAGGGCCGTACGAGACCCTGGCCGGTCTCGTCGCCAGCGAACTGGGCCGGATCCCCGCCGTGGGTGACCGCGTCGAGGTCGCCGGCTGGCAGCTCGACGTCGTGGACGCCGCCGGGCGCCGGGCCGCGCGGGTGCTGCTGCACGCGCCGCTGGACGACGCCGCCGCGAGCGAGAAGGAGGACGGGCGATGACCGCCGTACAGCTGTTCATCGGCTTTCTGACGCTGGTCGTCAACGCCTTCTTCGTGGGCGCCGAGTTCGCGCTGATCTCCGTGCGCCGCTCCCAGATCGAGCCGTACGCCGAGCAGGGCGACCGGCGCGCCAAGAGCGTGCTGTGGGGCTTGCAGCACGTGTCCGCCCTGATGGCGGCCGCACAGCTCGGCATCACGCTGTGCACGCTGGTGCTGGGTGTCGTCGCCGAACCGGCGATCGAGCACCTGCTGGAGCCGGTGTTCCACGCGGTCGGGGTGCCGGAGAGCGCCGGACGCGCGATCTCCTTCGCGATCGCCCTGGCGCTGGCCACCTACCTCCACATGTTGCTCGGCGAGATGGTGCCGAAGAACATCGCGCTGGCCGAGCCGGTGCGCAGCGCCCTGGCGCTCGGACCGCCGCTGGTCACGCTGGCCCGCGCGGTACGGCCGGTGATCTTCACGATCAACGCCTTCGCCAACATGCTCCTGAAGCTGCTGCGCGTCGAGACCAAGGACGAGGTCACGGCGACCTTCTCGGACGCGGAACTGGCACGGCTGGTGCGCGACTCCGGCGAGGCCGGGCTCATCGACGAGCGTGCGCGCGAGCGGCTGCACGACGCCCTGGAGCTGGGCCGCAGGCCCGTGCGTGACGTGGTCCTTCCGCTGGAACGCGTCGTCTACGCGCGCGTGGGCGTCACGCCGGAGGAGCTGGAGCGGCTGTCGGCCGAGTCCGGGTTCTCCCGCTTCCCGGTCGTCGACGACGGGCGCCGCATCGTCGGCTACCTGCATGTGAAGGACGCGCTGGACGCCGTCCAGCAGGACGTCCCGTTCCAGGTGGCGGACATGCGTCCGATCGCCCGGGTGCGGGAGAGCACACCGCTGGACGACGTGCTGACCGCGATGCGGGGCAGCCGCACTCATGTGGCGGCCGTGCTGGGCAGCGACGGGCTCCTGTCCGGCCTGGTGACCATGGAGGACGTGCTGCGGAAGCTGTTCGGACAGCGCGCCTGACGGTGGGGCCGAGTGGATGGTGTGCCCGGCTCATGCCCGACCGACCGGCGGGTATGGAGCCGGGATACCATTCCTGTCGCCATGCAGACGAACCCCACATACAGCAGCCTGGTCGCGGTCGGCGACTCCTTCACCGAGGGCATGTCGGACCTGCTCCCCGACGGCTCCTACCGAGGCTGGGCCGACCTCCTCGCCGGCCGGATGGCCGCCCGCACCCCCGGCTTCCGGTACGCCAACCTCGCGGTCCGCGGGAAGCTGATCGGGCAGATCGTCGAGGAACAGGTCGACGTGGCGGCCGCGATGAACGCCGATGTGATCACCCTCGTCGGCGGCCTCAACGACACCCTGCGCCCCAAGTGCGACATGGGGCGGGTGCGCGGCCTGCTGGAAGAGGCCGTCGAGAAGCTCGCCCCGGCGTGCCGGCAACTGGTGCTGATGCGCAGCCCGGGTCGCCAGGGCCCGGTCCTGGAGCGGTTCCGGTCGCGCATGGAGGAGCTGTTCGTCTGCGTCGAAGAGCTGGCCGAGCGGCACGGCGCGGTCGTCGTCGACCTCTACGGCGCCGCCTCACTCAGCGACCCCCGCATGTGGGACGTGGACCGGCTGCATCTGACGGCCGAGGGCCACCGCCGGGTCGCCGAGGCCGTGTGGCAGCGCCTGGGCTACGACCCCGAGGACACCGAGTGGCGGACGCCGATGCCGGCCACGGTGCCGCCGGGCTGGATGACGCGGCGGGTCACCGACGCACGATTCGCGCGTCAGTACCTGCTGCCCTGGATAGGCCGACGGCTGACGGGACGCTCCTCCGGAGACGGACTGCCGGCGAAGCGTCCCGAACTGCTGCCGTACGAGGGCCCGGCGGCGTAGGCCCGCAGGATCCCGGGCCTACGCCTGCCCCAGGGCGCCGGACCGCACGACCGCTACGTGTCGTGCGCCGACGCCCTGCGCACTACGACTGACGGGACGTGGCCCGGCTGCGCCGGTACAGGACGGTGCCGGCGACGAGCAGCGCACCGCTGGCGGCGATGCCGCCGATGACGCCCTCGGTTCCGATGCCCGTGTCGGGCATGTGGGGGTGGCCCGGCTTGCCCGGCCCCCTCTTGTCCGGCCCGTCACAGCCGTGGCCGTGGTCGTCTCCGTAGCCGCACTCGTGGTCGTCCCCGTAGCCGTGGTCGTCCCCGTAGCCGTGGTCGTCCCCGTAGCCGTGGTCGTCCCCGTAGCCGTGGTCGTCCCCGTAGCCGTGGTCGTCCCCGTAGCCGTGGTCGTTTCCGTAACCGTGGTCGCCGGGCTTGTCGTGCCCGTACCCGTGGTCGCTCGGCTTGTCGCTGCCGTAGCCGTAGCCGTGGTCCTTGGGCTTCTCGGAGCCGTAGCCGTGGTCGCTCGGCTTCTCGCTGCCGTAGCCGTGGTCCTTGGGCTTCTCGGAGCCGTAGCCATAGCCGTGGTCGGTCGGCTTCTCGGAGCCGTACCCGTGGTCCTTGGGCTTCTCGCTGCCGTAGCCGTACCCGTGGTCGGCCGGCTTCTCGGAGCCGTAGCCGTGGTCCTTCGGCTTCTCGGAGCCGTACCCGTGGTCCTTGGGCTTCTCGCTGCCGTAGCCATAGCCGTGGTCGGTCGGCTTCTCGCTGCCGTAGCCGTACCCGTGGTCGGCCGGCTTCTCGGAGCCGTATCCCTCGGAGCTCGGCGCGTCGGTGCCGTAGCCGGAGTTGCCGTGACCCGACGTCTCGCTGGAGGTGGGCCGAGGCAGATCCAGGTTGTCGAGCTTCTTCTGCACCTCCTGGAATTGGTCCTGCGCCTCGCCGAATTTCTCGTGCATGTTGCCGATTTTCTCGTCCAGCTGCTCGTTCAGCCCGTCCGAGTCCCAGGGATCCGAATGGCCCGGCAGTGCGGCGGCGGATTTCGCCACGGCTCCCTGCACGAGTGGGGCGGCGGACGCGCCTGTGCCGTACAGGGACAGGGCGCTCGTCGCGGCGGCGGCCGCGATCAATCCCCTGGTCAGAGCCTGTCGCATTGTCGTTCGTCTTTCTCTCGGGAGAAATGGGGAAGCCGACGCCGGTCATTGACGCGATGTCGTCGAATGCCGGGATCGGCTAGGTCGTGGGAGGAGCCGGGATGCCGCGCGCTCAAACTCGCCACGACTTGCAGACTATGAACGAAATGTGGAGGCCCCAGGAAACCGGGACGCGTCGATGTACTGGGAATTCACCCGATCGCCCGCGCCGATACCGTCCGTCTCGCGGACCGGGGCGACGGCCGCACGGGGAGCATCGCTGACCTGGGCCGCTCCGTCGGGGGCCCGCAGGACGCCGGGTAAACTCCGTACACGTGACTTCTGCGCCCGCCAAGCCCCGCATCCCGAACGTCCTCGCCGGACGCTACGCCTCCACCGAGCTCGCCACGCTCTGGTCCCCCGAGGAGAAGGTGAAGCTCGAGCGCCGGCTCTGGCTCGCCGTACTGCGGGCCCAGAAGGACCTCGGCATCGAGGTGCCGGACGAGGCGATCGCCGACTACGAGCGCGTCCTCGACACCGTCGACCTGGCCTCGATCGCCGAGCGCGAGAAGGTCACGCGGCACGACGTGAAGGCGCGGATCGAGGAGTTCAACGACCTCGCCGGGCACGAGCACGTCCACAAGGGCATGACGTCCCGCGACCTCACGGAGAACGTCGAGCAGCTCCAGGTCCGGCTCTCGCTGGAGCTGGTGCGCGACCGTACGGTGGCCGTGCTGGCGCGCCTCGGCAAGCTGGCAGGCGAGTACGGCGAGCTGGTCATGGCCGGCCGCTCGCACAACGTCGCCGCGCAGGCCACGACGCTGGGCAAGCGGTTCGCGACCGCCGCCGACGAGCTGCTCGTGGCGTACGGCCGGGTCGAGGAGCTGCTTGCCCGCTACCCGCTGCGCGGCATCAAGGGCCCGGTCGGCACGGCACAGGACATGCTGGACCTGCTGGGCGGGGACGCCTCGAAGCTCGCCGAGCTGGAGGACCGAATCGCCCGGCACCTGGGCTTCTCGCAGGCGTTCACCTCGGTCGGCCAGGTCTACCCGCGCTCGCTGGACTACGAGGTCGTGACCGCGCTGGTGCAGCTGGCGGCGGCGCCGTCCTCGCTGGCCAAGACGGTCCGGCTGATGGCCGGGCACGAGCTGGTCACCGAGGGCTTCAAGCCGGGCCAGGTCGGCTCCTCCGCGATGCCGCACAAGATGAACACGCGGTCGTGCGAGCGCGTCAACGGCCTCATGGTCATCCTGCGCGGCTACGCCTCGATGACCGGCGAGCTGGCGGGCGACCAGTGGAACGAGGGCGACGTGTCCTGCTCGGTGGTGCGCCGGGTCGCGCTGCCGGACGCGTTCTTCGCGCTGGACGGCCTGCTGGAGACGTTCCTGACGGTGCTGGACGAGTTCGGGGCGTTCCCGGCCGTCGTGGCCCGCGAGCTGGACCGCTACCTCCCCTTCCTCGCCACCACCAAGGTGCTGATGGGCGCGGTGCGCGCGGGCGTCGGCCGTGAGGTCGCGCACGAGGCGATCAAGGAGAACGCCGTCGCCTCCGCGCTGGCGATGCGCGAGCAGGGTGCCGAGCGCAACGAGCTGCTCGACAAGCTGGCCGCCGACGAGCGGATCCCGCTGGACCGTGCCGGGCTGGACGCGCTGATGGCCGACAAGCTGTCCTTCACGGGTGCCGCGGCGGACCAGGTCGGCGTGGTCGTCGGCCGGATCGAGGAGATCGTGAAGCAGCGCCCGGAGGCCGCCGGTTACACGCCCGGGGCCATCCTCTGACGCCTCTCCCGGTATGACTCGCTTCACGCAGGAGCAGCTGGCGGCCGCCCGTGACCGACTCGTCCCCGATGTCGTCGCGGACGGCCTCCATGTGCTGTTCTGCGGTATCAACCCGGGTCTGATGACGGCCGCGACCGGCCATCACTTCGCCCGCCCCGGCAACCGCTTCTGGCCGGTGCTGCATCTGTCCGGCTTCACACCGAGGCTCTTGAAGCCGTCGGAGCAGGATGAGTTGCTCTCGTACGGGCTCGGCATCACGAACGTCGTCGCGCGGGCGACCGCACGGGCCGACGAACTGAGCGCGCAGGAGTACCGGGAGGGCGGGCGGCTGCTCGCGACGAAGGTGGGGCGGCTGCGGCCGCGTTGGCTGGCCGTCGTCGGGGTCACCGCCTACCGGGCGGCTTTCGACGACCGCAAGGCGCAGGTGGGTCCCCAGGAGCGGACGATCGGGGACACGCGCGTGTGGGTCCTGCCGAACCCGAGCGGGCTGAACGCGCATTGGACTGCGGCGACGATGGCGGAGGAATACGGGCGGCTGCGGGTGGCGGCGGACGACACCTGACGGGGCGCTCCGGTCGGTCAGGTCAGGTGGTCACGGCGGGTCGGTTTCCGTCGCCACAGCTATGAGCTTCACGTCGTCGGACTCGTCGCGGTCGGCGACAGCCAGCACCAGCCAACGGCCCGTGCCCACCGCTTCCCAGACGTAGGCCACGCGGACGCGTTTGCCGAGCAACGCCCAGGGCTCGGGTATCTCCTCGTCCGCGGTGCGCAGCAAGGTGGTCTGGCCGTTCCACGGGGGCTTCTCCCCCCACCGCGCGGCGAGCGGTTCGTGGAGTGCGTCGCGGTACTTCTCGAACTGCTCCACCGTCGATGCCCGTGTCCCGCAGTCGCCGTGGCTGCTCTCTAACACGGCGAGGTGGTACCCGGGTCCGCTCTCGCCGCCCTCGTACGTGCTGTGTTCCGCCGTGAACGGGCGGGAGCACAACTCGTCGACGAGGGCGATGTGCCGCGCGATGTTCATGGGGTCCAGTAAACCCGGCCGCACTGACAATTGGCGTGCCGTCAGGCGTCCCGGCGCCGCACGCTCCAGACCCCCGCCAGCAGGGCGGCAGCCGTCCAGAGCGCGGTCACCGCCAGGCCCGACCACGGTCCGAGGGTGCCGTCGTAGGTCTGGTGCAGGACGATCTGGCCGGCCTTGTCGGGCAGGTAGTCGGCCACGGTGCCCACGGCGTCGCCGACGACGAAGGACACCACGAGGATGAACGGGATGAGGACGGACAGGGTGGCGACCCCGCTGCGGAGCACGGCGGTGAGACCGGCCGCGAACAGGGCCATGAGCATGAGGTAGACACCGCAGCCGAGAACGCCTCGCACCTGCTGGGCAGTTGTGAGTCCGTTCGCCGCCGAGCCGAGTCCCGCGCGGGCGACGGCCAGTGCCGCGAGGGCGGTGACCAGTCCGACGAGCAGGGCCGGTACCGCGATGGCCGTCATCTTGGCGGCGAACCACCGCCCGCGCCGCGGCACCGCGGCGAGTGTCAGCCGGAGGGCGCCGCCGTGGTACTCCGACGACACCGCCATGGCGCCGAACGAGACGGCGGCGATCTGGCCGGGCAGGACCCCGAAGAACGAGGTGAACAAGGGGTCGAAGTCGGGGTCGGAGCTCCCGTCGGCTCCGGCCAGCGCTGCGAACGCCGTGGTCACCGCGAACAGCGCAAGCAGCGATCCCGGCAGCGAGCGCAGCGTACGGATCTTGAGCCATTCCGCATGGAGTACGGGCGTGAATGCCATGATCAGGCCTCCTGGGGCTGTGCGGTGAACTCGGTCTCGCCGGCCGTCAGATCGAGGTAGGCCTGTTCCAAGGTGCCCTCCTCCGAGGCGAGTTCGAGGAGCGGGACGCCTGCCTCGGAGGCGAGCCGGCCGATGTCGTCCACGCGTGCGTGGCGCACGATCCAGTGCCCGTCCTCGTGCTGGACGGCGTCGTGCCCGTGCCGGGCGAGCGCGGTCCTGAGCGCGGTGGCGTCCGGGGTGCGGACGCGGACACGGGGTTCCACGCGTGCGTGGATGAACTCGCGCATCGGGGTGTCCGCCAGGAGACGCCCGCGGCCGAGGACCACCAGGTGATCGGCGAAGGACGCGGTCTCGTTCATGAGGTGGCTGGAGACCAGCACCGTGCGCCCCTCCTCCGCCAGGCGGCGCAGCAGGCCGCGGATCCAGATGATGCCTTCCGGGTCCAGGCCGTTGGACGGTTCGTCGAGCATGACGACCTCGGGATCGCCGAGCAGCGCCCCGGCGATGCCGAGCCGCTGGCGCATGCCGAGCGAGTACGTCTTCACCCGGCGACGGGCCACGGACGACAGCCCCGTCTCCTGGAGCACCTCGTCGACCCGGCGGTCCGGGATGCGGTTGCTCGCCGCCAGGACACGCAGATGGTCACGGCCGGTGCGCGAGCCGTGGGCCGCCTGGGCGTCCAGCAACGCGCCCACGTGGCGCAGGGGTTCGTTCAGGGTCGCGTAGGCCCGGCCGCCGACGGTGGCGGTGCCGGAGGTCGGCCGGTCGAGGCCGAGCACGAGTCGCATGGTGGTGGACTTCCCGGCGCCGTTGGGGCCGAGGAAACCGGTCACGCGGCCGGGGAGGACGGTGCAGGTGAGGTCGTCCACGGCGCGCCGGGTGCCGTACTCCTTGGTGAGTGCCTGGATCTCGATGCTGGTCATGGCATCAGCCTGGCCGCGGGGGCCGGTCCGGGCCCTCCCCCGCCGGTGGAGATCGTCTCCCCCGTGCGGGGGAGGTCCGTTGTCAGTGGTGGCTGGCACGATGACGAAATGGTCCGCTTGCTGCGCCCGTTCGGCCGGGCGGTGACGTACACACGACTGCTGCACCTGATCATCGCCATCGTGTGGCCCGCCATGCTGCTGTTCGTCCGGGAGGAGTGGTGGACCTGGGTGGTGGCCGCCGCACTGCTGGCGCCGGCGGGCCTGGTGCCCGCGATGCGGACCGTGGAGGGGCTCCAGGCCAGGCTGTTGCTGACCGGTCAGCGGCACGACCGGGGCGGCAACGACATCGTCGTCGCACCGTCCGCCTCCTGGGGCGACCGGGGACGAGTCGTCGTGTGGCTGGAGGCGCGACTGGTGCTCGGCTGCGTGGCCACGACCCTCGCCGCCCAACTGCTGTTCTTCATCGTGGACTTGATCGCGGCGCCGTTCGGCGGGGACGACACCGATGCCGACCTGTTCGTCCTCGCCGGTCACGCCTGGTGGCACGTCCTGCTCGTGCCCGTGCCGCTGGCCGCCCTCGCGGGGACGGTCGTGGCCTCGGGACATCTCGTCACCGCGCTCGCGCTGCGCCTGCTGGGCCCGTCCCCGGCCGAGCGCCTCGCCGCCCTGGAGGAACGCACCGAACAGCTCCTGGAACGCACGCGCATCGCCCGCGAACTGCACGACTCCATCGGCCATGCCCTGACCGTGGCGGTCGTGCAGGCGGGTGCGGCCCGCGCGGCCGGTGATCCGGCCTTCACCGACCGGGCCCTGGCCGCCATCGAGGACACCGGCCGGGCCGCCCTGGAGGACCTGGAGCGGGTCCTCGGCGTGCTGCGGGAGTCCGAGCGGCCCGTCAGCAGCCGTCCTACGCTCACGGACGCCGACCGTCTGCTGGAGTCCGCGCGGGCCTCCGGCACCAAGGTCGACGTCGAGATGACGGGGCCGTTGGACACCGTGCCGGGGCCGGTCTCCCGGGAGGGCTATCGCATCCTCCAGGAGTCGCTGACGAATGTGCTGCGCCACGGGGGTTCCGTGCCGGCGCGGGTGCGCATCGGGGTCGCGGACGGCACGCTCACCCTCGACATCCGCAATCCCCTGACCGCCGAGATACCCGGGCCCGGCAGGGGCAGCGGCCTGCGTGGCATACGCGAGCGGGCGGCCATGCTGGGCGGACACGCGCTGACCGGTCCCGCCGAGGGTGACTGGCAGGTGCATGTGGAGCTGCCGGTGAGTTGATCTAGGCTGACCGGATGCCGGTCACCGTTCTCCTCGTCGACGACGAACCCCTCGTACGCGCGGGTCTGCGGGCCGTGTTGGAGGCGCAGCCCGACATCGAGGTCGTCGGGGAGGCGGCCGACGGGGCCGCGGTGATTCCGCTGGTGCGGCAACTGCGGCCCGACGTCGTCGCCATGGACGTGCGCATGCCGCTGCTGGACGGGATCGAGGCCACGCGCGCGGTGCTGCGGACGGTGGACGAGCCGCCGAAGATCCTCGTCGTCACGACCTTCGAGAACGACGAGTACGTAAACGAAGCGCTGCGCGCCGGTGCCGACGGCTTCCTGCTGAAGCGGGCCCGGCCGGCCGAGATCGTGCACGCGGTGCGGCTGGTCGCCGAGGGCGAGTCGCTGCTGTTCCCGGCCTCGGTGCGGCAACTGGCCGCGCAGTACGGCGACGACGGCGGGAACCGGGCGGCACGCGCCCAGCTGGAGCGGGCGCGGCTGACCGAGCGGGAGGCCGAGGTGCTGCGGCTGATGGCGCGGGGGCTGTCGAACGCGGAGATCGCCGCCCGGCTGGTGGTGGGGACGGAGACGGTGAAGTCGCATGTGAGTGCCGTCCTGGCGAAACTGGGGGCACGCGATCGCACGCAGGCGGTGATCACGGCGTTCGAGTCGGGGTTCGTGGCACCGGGGTGATCCACCCGGCCGCGGGCGGGCCGGGGCCAGGTAGGCGGTGCCCACCACTCGCCGGGGTCCGCACCGGCGAGTACCATCCGCCCAACACGCGCACGAGCTGGGAGGACGGACGTTGGGGCAGCTGACCGGCGGGGATCCCTCGCTGCTGCGAAGGATCAACTCCGCGGTGGTGCTGCACGCCCTGCGTGCCACGGACGCCGCCACGCTGACGGAGATCACCCGGGTGACCGGACTGTCCCGGCCGACCGTCGAGGGCGTGGTCGAGGGACTCATCGAGGCGGGGTACGTCGTCGAGAAGGCGGCGGACGAGAGTGTCGTACGGCGTCAGGGGCGGCCCGCGCGGCGGTTCCGGTTCCGGGCGGAGGCGGGGCATCTGCTGGGCGTGGAGATAGGCGCGCACCGGGTCGCCGCGCTCCTCGCCGACCTCGACGGCCGGGTGCTGGGCTCCATCGCCAAGGACGTGGACGAGACGGCGCCGGCGGACGAGCGGCTGGAGCGGGTGCGTACGGGCGTCGCCGAGCTGCTGCGGCGGGCCGGTGTCTCCCGTGGTTCGCTGCGGGCCGTGGGGGTCGCGACGCCGGGCATCGTGGACGCGGACGGCACCGTGCGGCTGGGCGCCGCGCTGCCGGAGTGGACCGGGCTGCGGCTCGGTGAGCGGCTGAGCCGGTCCTTCAAGTGCCCGGTCCTGGTGGAGAACGACGCGAACGCGGCGGCGGTCGCCGAGCACTGGAAGGGTTCGGCGACCGAGTCCGACGACGTGGTGATGGTGCTGGCCGGGCTCAGCCCGGGCGCCGGGTCGCTGATCGGCGGACAGTTGCACCGGGGGTACGGCGGGGCGGCCGGTGAGATCGGCGCCCTGCATCTGCTGGGCCGTGAGGCGACGCCGGAGACCCTGCTGTCGACCACGGACGAACCCCTGCGGCCGCTGGACGAGCACGCCGTCGCCGAGGTGTTCGCCCAGGCACGCGAGGGCGACCAGCAGGCCCTCGCAGCCGTCGACCGCTTCATCCAGCGCCTGGTCCACGACGTGGCCGCGCTCGTGCTCGCCCTCGACCCCGAGCTGGTCGTCGTCGGCGGCTGGGCGGCCGGGCTCGACGGCGTGCTGGAGCCCCTGCGACGCGAGCTGGCCCGCTACTGCCTGCGCCCCCCGAACGTGGCCCTCTCCCTCCTCGGCGAGGCAGCGGTCGCGACCGGCGCCCTGCGGCTCGCCCTCGACCATGTGGAGGAGCAGCTGTTCGCGGTGGAGGGCACGGTGACGGGCCGCCGCTGACCGGCCCGGCCCCGGCTCCGGTCGATTCCATGATCGGGCCCCGTACGACGGCCGCGCGCCCCGGACGACATCCGGGGCGCGCGGCCGTGTTCGGTCTGTGCGGTCGTCAGGACGCGCGGCGCTGCGGGTCCTCGTGTATCTCCACGCCGCCGGAGTCGCCGAAGGTCAGGCGGCAGGTGTCCGCGCGGTACGTGGCGACGGAGAGCGCGGCGGTGCGGCCCGCGGCGATGTAGCGGGTCGTCACGACGAGGACGGGCGCCCCGGGGAGGCGGTCCAGCGCCTTGGCGTCGTCCGCGCGGGCCGAGCCAAGCTCGACGGCGCTGTCCTGGCCCTCCAGCTCCAGCCGGTGCAGTTCGCGCAGCACGGCACGCGCGCGTGCCGCACCGGACGGGGCGTCGATGCCGGAGAGGTCGGGCACCGACGACTGGGGGATGTACAGCAGTTCTGCGGCGACGGGCTGACCGTGCGTCACGCGCGAGCGGTGCACGGTGTGCACGGGCTCGTCCCGGCCGCTCTCCAGGGCGTCGGCCACCGAGGCGGCCGGCACGGCCAGGTCGCAGTCCGCGGTCTGCCAGACGTCGCCTGCCGCGCCCGGCCAGGCGTGCTGCTCGGTGCCGACGGCCACGCCCACGCGCGGCGGCGCGACGGTCGTACCGACACCGCGGCGGCGCTGGAGCCTGCCTTCCAGTTCGAGCTGTTCGAGAGCCTGGCGGAGCGTGGCCCGGGCGACGCCGAAGCGGGCCGCCAGGTCGCGTTCGTTGGGCAGGATCTCGCCCACGGAGAACTCCGAGTCCAGTGCCTCGCTGAGCACGGTCCTCAGATGCCAGTACTTCGGTTCCGGCACCGATTCCAGTTGCGTGGTCCCCACCCTGTCCTCCGCAATCGCCGTTGCCCGGCGGCGTTTTAGCGCCCTTGTTTATTAAAGGTTGTTGCACTTATCTGCGACCATAGGGCGGGCCTCACCCTTGGTCAATACCAATCCTCCATCCCATGTCCGCGTATGTGCGGGACGCCCGGGAACGTTCACGGCACGTTCGTACAGAACGGCATTTGTTACATGTCGGCAAAGCCCCCGTCGCATCGACGGGGGCTCGGCGGGCGAACGGGCTGGTTGGCCTAGCGGGCGGCCAGCGACCGCAGCTTGTCGGGGTTGCGCATGATGTAGACGGCCTGGACACGCCCGTCCACGACGTCCAGCTGGAAGACGGAGTCGGGCTTGCCGCCGGACAGGGCCAGCACCGCGATGCCGCCGTTGATCTCCAGGAAGCGCCAGGACAGTTCGTCGACGCCCTTGCTTGCGGCGCCCACGATGAAGCGGCCCACGTGGTCCGCCGTCTCCAGGACCCGCAGCGGCGCCTTCGCCTTGCCGCCGCTGTCGCCGACCAGCCGCACGTCGGGGGCCAGCAGCGACATGAGCCCCTCCAGGTCGCCCTCCGCGGCGGCGGCGAGGAAACGCTCGGTCAGGTCGCGCCGCTGGGCGGGGTCGACCTCGTACCGGGGGCGTCGTTCGTCGACGTGTTTGCGGGCGCGTCCGGCGAGTTGACGTACCGCCGACTCGCCGCGGTCGAGCATGACGGCGATCTCGCCGTACGGGTAGCCGAAGGCCTCCCTGAGCACGAACACCGCACGCTCCAGCGGTGACAGCGACTCCAGCACGACGAGGACGGCGAGCGAGACGGAGTCGGCGAGGACGGCTCGCTCGGCGGTGTCCGGGACGGTGTCCCCGAAGTCGGTGACGTACGGCTCCGGCAGCCAGGGGCCGGTGTAGGTCTCGCCGCGCGCCTTGACCTGGCGCAGCCGGTCGATGGCGAGGCGGGTGGTGACGCGCACCAGATAGGCGCGCGGCTCGCGCACCTCGGACCGGTCGGCGGACGACCAGCGCAGCCATGCCTCCTGCACGACGTCCTCCGCGTCGGCGACGCGGCCGAGCATGCGGTAAGCGACGCCCAGCAGGACGGGGCGGTGCTCTTCGAAGACGTCGGTCTCGGTTCCGGTGGTCACGCCACCATCCCAGCCCACCCGCCGGGCCCTGTCCAGGCGGAATCGCCGCGGCGGGCAGGGCTCTCCGCCAGGGGCTACCCGTCGGTAGCAATTGCTGACAAGCTGTCTACACGACGCCCAGTCCGTGAGCCCCGACGAGGAGCAGCATGTCCGCCACCGTCTCCTTCAAAGTCCCGACTTCGCACGGCCCGCAGAGCATGACGCTCTCCTACGCGCGCGTGGGCACCGGCGCACCACTGCTCCTGCTGCACGGCATCGGCCACCACCGTCAGGTGTGGGACCCGGTGATACCCGTCCTCGAGGGCGAGCGTGACGTGATAGCCGTGGACCTGCCGGGGTGCGGTGAGTCCCCCGCGCTGCCTGACGGTCTGGGGCACGACCTGGCGTCGATGAGTGTCGTGCTCGGGGCGCTGTGCGAGGCCCTGGAGCTGGAGCGGCCGCATGTCGCGGGCAACTCGCTGGGCGGTCTGCTGGCCCTGGACCTGGGCCGCGCGAACCTGGCGCGCTCGGTGACGGCCCTGTCCCCGGCCGGGTTCTGGTCACAGCTGGAGCGGCAGTACGCCTTCACCGTCCTGACCGGGATGCGGCGGACCGCCGAGCGCATGCCGCTGCCGCTCGTCGAGTGGCTGTCCCGCTCCGCGGCCGGCCGTGCCACCCTGACGAGCACCATCTACGCCCGCCCCGGCCGCCGTTCGCCCGAGTCCGTGGTCGCCGAGACGGTCGGACTGGCCCGCGCGGAGGGCTTCTTCGAGACTCTCCACTCCGGCCGGGAGGTGCAGTTCACCGATGACGTGTCGGGGATCCCGGTCACCGTGGCGTGGGGCAGCAAGGACCGGCTGCTGATACCCCGGCAGGGCGTCCGTGCGAAGCGGATCATCCCCCGGGCCCGGCTGGTGCGCCTGCCCGGCTGCGGCCATGTGCCGATGAGCGACGATCCGGCCCTGGTCGCCCGGGTGTTGCTCGACGGCAGCCGCTGAGCGGGCCGCGGGATCACTCGGCCAGGGCTTCGAGGACCGCCTTCAGCACGGTCGGGTTGTCGGGCATGGCGACGTGGGCGGTGCTGTCCTCGGGGTCGAGGTCCTGGAGGACCACGTTCCTCACGTGGCGGCCCTCGGCCGCGGCGAGCGCGCACGAGGTGTACGGCGTGACGACGTCGTCGTGGCTCGTCGCGATCACCGTGTGCCGGACGCCCTCCGCGGTCTCGCCCAGGTCGGCGAGTTCCCGCTGGAAGGGGTGGTCGTGCTGGAGCTGCGGCCAGGCCGGGACGACGGTGCCCACGGCGCCCTGCTCGACGAGTTCCCTGGCGCCCGGGATCTGACGCGCGAGGTTCATCAGTCCCTGGGCGGTGACGCCGTGGTTGCTCGGGGCGATGCCGACGAAGTTGTGCACCTTGGGGGCGCCGCCGAGGGCGTTGAGGTAGTAGCGGGGCATCATGCCGCCCTGCGAGAAGCCGACGAGGTCCACCTGCGCGGCGCCGGTGCGGCGCAGCACCTCGTCGACGAACTCGGCGAGTTGCCGTGCCGACGCCCTGATGTCGCCGAGCCCGAAGAGCACCGGGTGCAGATGGCGGCCGTAGTCGAGGCGGAAGACGCGGTGGCCCGCACGCCGCAGCAGCGGGGTGGCGTCGGTCCAGGTGTAGCCGCGGTTGCCGAACGTGCCGTGCACGAGCACCACCGGGCGCGGATGCTCCTCGGTCGGCGGCAGGTCCCAGTCGTCCTCCCCCGCCTCCACGTCGACGGTGGCGACGACTCCCGCTACGGCGGCGCGGCCGAGTCCGGCCGCCCGGTGCGGTGCCTCGGTGACGTCGGTGGTGACATCGTCGGTATTGATGCCGGGGATCCTGGGCTGCGGGAAACTCACGGCGGTCCGTCCTTCCTGCGCGCGGCCTTCCTTCGTCCTCCCGGTCTTACGGTCCCGGCCGCGGCTCCCCTGATCCGCGTCGGCCGGCCGACCGGGGCATCAGGCGGGCGCTCGCGGCACGCAGCAGGCTGACGTACCACCCCCACCGCACCGGGCACACCACCTGGCCGGTCAGCGAGCGCTCGGCGCAGTCCAGGCCGTGCCGGAAGGCCGCGTCGTGCAACGGCCGGAAGAACAGCACCCAGCCCAGCCAGCGCACTCCGCGCGGGCGCACGACGAGGGTGTTGCGCAGCACCGTGCGCCCGTCGCCGAGGGGTTCGACGCTGAACTCGTGGAAGCCGTCGAAGCCGCGCGGTCCGGTGAACCGGAAGCGCACCCAGTGGCCCGGCACATAGTGGCTCACCACATAGCGCACCGGACCGTGGCCGCCGGCCACCCCGACGGCCAGCGGCCCGTCGAAGCGCACCGGTGGCCAGTCGGGCGGCCACAGCCGGTCCTCCGCGCCGCCCAGGCGGTCGATCAGGGCGCCGACGTCCTCCAGGGGTGCGGGGAGGCAGCGTTCGTGCACATTCAGAACCGTGATCACGATGTCTGGCTGCCCGGTCCCCGCGTGCGGCAACTCCGCCGAACGGGGAACGGGAGAGCACGCCCGGCGCGCGGGTCCCCTCGTCCCACGCCGGTTCAGTCGTCCATGAGCCGAAGCAGCGGCCCCGTCATGGCGGTGGTGGCGAGCGCCATGACGACGAGCATGGCGAACAGGGCGGGCGAGAGCAGACCGGCCGCGAGTCCGGTGTTGAGGATGATGAGTTCGGTCAGGCCGCGGCAGTTCATCATCGCGCCGAGCTGCGCCGCCTCCCGCCAGGAGAAGCGCAGCAGACGGGCGGGCACCATCGTGGCGACGAACTTGGAGGTAGCCGCGGCGGCCAGCAGAGCAAGGCAGATCAACCAGCCGATCGCGCCGTGCACCGCGCCGAGCCGGGTGCTCAGGCCGACGGCCATGAAGAACGACGGCAGCAGCATCCAGCTGGTGAGCCCCTCCACACGCCAGGCGATCTGCTCCACCGCCTGAGTGCGCGGCATGACGAGGCCGGCGGCCACGGCCCCGAACAGCGCGTGCACACCGATCTGTTCGGTGGCGAGCGCGCACAGCAGGACGGTCACGAGGACGATGGAGGCCGTGCGGGCCGCGGCCATCGGGCCCTCGGGGCGCCGCGTGCCGAGAAGGCGCACGAGCAGCGGGCGTACGACGCACCACACGACGAGGCCGAAGAGGACGACCCAGCCGACCGTCACGGCCGCGGCCGTCGGCGAACCGCCGCTCGCGACCGCCAGGACGAGGGCCAGCAGGCACCAGGCCGTGACGTCGGCGACGCTCGCCGAGGCCATCGCGAGGGTGCCGAGCCGGGTGTTGAGCCTGCCCTCGTCGGCGAGCAGCCGGGCCAGCACGGGTACGGCCGTGATGCTCAGGGTCAGTCCCATGAAGAGCACGAACGGCACGGCGCCCACCCCGTCGGGCCGGTAGGTGTCCGGCAGGGCCAGGGCGACGAGCACACCGGTCAGAAACGGGATGGCGATGCCGGAATGGCCGATAAGTGCCGATGCGGACAGACCGTCCCGGCGCAGCGCGGTCAGCGACAGTTCGCGTCCCACGGTGAACATGAAGAGGGTGACGCCGAGTTGACCGAGGGTGTTGAGGAACGGGAACACCTCGGGCGGCAGCACCGAGCGCTGCACGTCCGGCAGGAGCGCGCCGAACACCGAGGGCCCCAGCAGCAGCGCGACGGCGATCTCCCCGACCACGCGCGGCTGTCCGATCCGCCGGGCCATCGCTCCGGCCCAGGCGGCGCAGGCGGTGACCAGGGCGAGGACGCCGAGGATCCGGTACAGGGGTACGGCGCCGGAGTCCGCGGGCGCGTGGCCCGCGGGGCCCGAGTAGCCGACCGAGGCGAGGACGAGCGCCGTCACGCCGACGGGTATCGCGACGAACGCGCCGTACCCCAGGAGCATTCGGCGCGGGGCGACGGTGGCTGCGGCTTCGGAGGGGTGGGCGGTACTGGCCTTCACGGGCGGCTCCTTGTCGAGCGCGGTGGCGGCTGGTCAGTGCGGGGATCCCTGCCCCTCGTTCGCCGGGTTCGCGCCCGCCGCATCCTCGTTCGAGGGCGCGAGGGCGAAGATCGGCCAAGGTCCGGGCGATGGCGGGACAGGGGCAGGGGGATGCCCGGTCCGGGCGTAAAGAGAGGAGACAGGCGCAACCGGCACATCGCATATGCGAGAGGAGTTCGTCATGTCCGCCGACCCGCAGGGCATTTCCGCGCACCAGCACGACATGTCCGCGCATCCGCACGACGTGCGGGACCCCGGTCCGGACGAGGGCGGTCCGTCCGCTTCGGCACCGCCGGCGTGGCGTCCCCTGCTCGCCGAGCCGTCGGTGTCGGGGCTGCTCGGCGACCGGCTGGTGGCGGCGGCGCTGCGCGAACTGCACATCCTCGTACCGCCGCGCACGGCGCTGCACTCGCTGCGTACGTTCCTGCTGGCCGACGCCTACGCGCGCACCCGTGGGATCCACTACGACCGGGCGGGGCTGTTCGTCGCGACGGCGTTCCACGACTCCGGGCTGACCCGGGGCGGCGCGCCGCTGCGGGGCGGATTCCCGGGCCGTTCGGCCGCGTTGCTCGACCGCTTCCTGGCCGGGCACGGGGTGGACGACGTGCGGCGCGCGGCGCTGACCCGGGCGGTCCGTGAGCACATGCGGGCCCGCCCTGCGCGGCACGCGGGGCCGGAGGCGCGGCTGCTGCACTTCGGGGCCTGGCTCGACGTCACCGGACGCGGTGGTCGTCGACTGCCGGGCGAGCGGGACCGGTTGGCCGCGCTCGCGCCCACTCCCTGGTTCGCCCTGTCGTTCTCCGCCCGCGTTGCCGCCTGCGGGCTGCGCCGGGCACTGCCGGGTCCGCCGGCGGCCTGACGGCCGTCGATCACGGGCTCGGCACAGCGTATTTCCCGTCGCGAAAGGACGAAGACGTGCAAGACGACCAGCGTGTTTTCGATGTCGCCATCGTCGGAGGCGGCATCGGAGGGACGATGCTGGCGGCGATCCTCGCCCGCCACGGCGTGCGGGTGCTGCTTCTGGAGGGAAGCGGTCACCCCCGGTTCGCCATCGGAGAGTCCACCGTCCCCGAGACCACCTTCGGCCTGCGGGTCCTGGCCCGCCGCTACGACGTCCCGGAGATCGAGCACCTCGCGACCAACGGGGCCCTGCGCCGCCATGTGTCGTCGAACTGCGGGGTCAAGCGCAACTTCAGCTTCGTCTACCACCGCGAGGGAGAGCCCACCCGCGCCGAGGAGTGCACCCAGTACCCCACCTGGGGGCCGCCGCTCGGGCCCGACTCGCACTACCTGCGGCAGGACGTCGACGCGTACATGTTCCATGTCGCCGTCTCGTACGGCGCGACCGCCCACACCCACACCGTCGTGGAGGACGTGAAGTTCGACGAGGACGGCGTCACCCTGGTCACCAGGGAGAAGGGCACCTTCCAGGCGTCGTACGTCGTCGACGCCGGCGGTATGCGCGCGCTGCTGCCGGAGCGGCTGGGGCTGCGGCAGGAGCCGCCGTACCGGACGCGCTCGCGCACCATCTTCACGCACATGGTGAACGTGCGCCCCTTCGACACCGTCGCACCGCCGCGCGAACAGCACGGGATGCCCAGCCCGTTCAGTCAGGGCACGCTGCACCATCTCTTCCAGGGCGGCTGGTTCTGGGTCATCCCGTTCGACAACCACAGTGCCGGTACGAGCGAGTTGTGCAGCGTCGGGGTCAATCTCGATCTGGACCGCCATCCGCGTCCCGAAGGGGTTTCCGCGGAGGAGGAGTTCTGGCGCCATGTCCGCAAGTTCCCCAGTGTGGCGCGGCAGTTCGAGGACGCCCGCGCGGTGCGTCCGTACGTGTCGACCGACCGGACGCAGTTCTCGTCACGGTCGGTGGTCGGCGACCGGTGGTGCCTGCTCCCGCACGCCAGCGATTTCATCGACCCGCTGTTCTCCAGCGGGCTGGCGGTCACGGTGATGGCACTCAACGCGCTGAGCCACCGGATCATCGACGCGGTGCGCGAGGACGATTTCGACACCGCACGGTTCGGGTATCTGGAGCAGTGGATCAAGCGCATGTTCCGGTTCTACGACGACCTGGTCTCGTGCAGTTATGTCTCGTTCGACGACTTCGAGTTGTGGAACGCGTGGAACCGGGTGTGGACCATCACGACGCTGTACGGGACGAACGCGCAGAACCAGGCGGCGGTGGCATTCGAGAAAACGGGTGATCCGGCGTCGTTCACGGCATTGGAGACGGCGCCCTATCGGGGACTTCAGGGCGTCGACAATCCCTGGGTCGGGCAGCTCTTCGAGCAGGCCCGCGACGTCGTACTCGCCTACGGCAGCGGTGATCTGACGAGGGATCAGGCCGTCACCCGCATCTTCGACCTGCTGCGGGAGAGCGGGCTGTGCCCGGCGGTGTGGGGCACGCTGGACCCCCAGGACCGCTGCCCCTCCGGGGTGTTCACCCTCTGGCCCCTGATGCGGATCCTGCTGTGGGGCAGGTTCCGCTCGCCCCAGCACGTGCGGGGGACGTACTTCACCGGAGGTGCGCGGCTCGTCGGCAAGGAGGCGGTCCAGGCCCTCACCACCGACGTGCGGCGCGGCTCCTCCCTGGTGCAGCAGACCGTGCGGGACATGTGGGTCAACTGGAACCGCGACTGGACGCGCCGGGAGATTCCCTCCCGAAAATAAGAGCGGTATGTGCGCGGAAAGCCATTCCCGGGTATTCCACAAGAAAGATTTACGGTTTGCCGCCCCGGCGCCTCGGGTAGGAAAAAATTGGGGCCCACAAATCTGATTCGGGCCACCATTTCCCCTGCTCGATCGAGAGACTACGGGCTGCACTCCATATGGCACGAAATTCCTCCTGCCCCTCGCCCGCCCAATGCTCCTGGGACGACATATCCCAGCACCGGGACCGCCTCATGCGGCTGGTCCGACGACGACTCCCGAGCCATCAGGACGCCGAGGACTGTGTGCAGGAGACGCTGGCCCGGGCGGCCGCGCACTCCGCCCTGGACGGCAGCCGGCTGGGGCCCTTCCTCACCTCCGTGGCGTTGCGCCTGTGCACGGATTTCTATCGCGACCTGGAACGACGCAGACGCCTCTTACAACGGACGGCCTTCTTGGACGACCCCGGGACGACCGAGGAGGACGTCTGCGACGAGGAGTTCGGCAAATGGCTGCTCAACCAGGTACGGCAGCTGAGGGGGCGTGAGCAGGAAGTAATACTCGCTCGGTCCGAGGGAATTTCCACGGCGGAATTCGCCCGAATGCACAACATCTCCCTCAAGGCGGCCGAAGCCGCTTTCACCAGAGGGCGGGCACGCCTCAGAACCGCCTGTGTAAAGGCCATGGAAGACGCCACGGGATAACCAACCGAAAGGAAACTCGATCATGTCCAACAAAAACATGCAGGACATCCTCAAGGACCTCATGGGTAATATGGCGGACAGTGGAAAGGAGGCCTTCGACGACATTCTCAACCGGCCCGAGAAGTCGTCGTCCGCCACCGGTTCCGTCGAGGCCCTGGCCGGAATCCCGGTGAACGCCCTGGCGGCCCTGGCCGGCGCCGCCAACCCCGCCGCGCTGCTCGCCGGCGCCGCGAATCCGCTGGCGGCGCTCACGGGCACGGCGGGCAATCCGCTCGCGGCGCTGACGGGAGCGTCCGGAGCGGCCAACCCGCTGGCCGCGCTCACCGGTGCGGCCGGCGCCGCCAACCCGCTCGCCGCGCTCGCCGGAGCGGCGGGCGGCGCGGGGGCGGCAGGTGCGGGCAATCCCCTCGCCGCACTCGCGGGGGTGGCGGGTGCGGGCAATCCTCTGGCCGCGGTCGGGGGTGCCGCGAACGCGCTCGGCGGGATCGGGCAACTGGCGGGCGGGGTCGGCCAGTTGGCGGGCGGTGTCGGACACGCCGCCGAGGGCGTGGGCGATCTGCTCGCGCTGCCGGCCCAGCTCGCCCAGCTCCTCGAACTGATCCCGAAGCTCATCCAGGCGCTGCAGGCCCCGGCCGGCAAGGCGGCCAAGGCCTGACGGCGCCCACATCCGCACGACTCGCGGGGACCGGCTCGGCACGTACTTCCGCTGGGCCGGTCGCCGTACCGGTCCGGCGATCCGCTCTACCTGAGGAGATCACGCACGATGGCTTCTGTCGTCGGGGATCGGCTGCGGCTGGTGGTCAAGGTGCTGGGGAGCCTCGTCGCCGACGAGGTCGGGCAGGCCGCGCGGCTGCGCAGACGTACGAGACAGGGGGAGGCGGGTGCGGCCGAGGGCGGCGCGGGGGCGGACGAACGGCGGGCCAAGGCGGTGCGGCACGCCCTGGAGAGCCTCGGCCCCTTCTATGTGAAGCTCGGTCAGATCCTGTCCACCCGGCCCGACATGGTGCCGCAGTCCATCCGGGACGAGCTCCAGAACCTGCACGACGAGGTGGACGTCCAGCCCTTCTCGGTGTTCGAACCCGTACTGGCCGGCGATCTGGGGCCCGACTGGAAGCTGCGGTTCGACGACATCGACACCGTCGCCCCGCTCGGCGCCGCCTCCCTCGCCCAGGTCTACCGGGTCACCCTGCCCGGCGGTCGCCCGGCCGTGGTCAAGATCCAGCGCCCCGGGATCCGTGAGGGCGTGCTCGCGGACATGGCCCTGATGCGCCGTGCCTCCCGGATCGTGGCCAGGGTCGCGCCCCGCTTCAACGAGGTCATCGACGTCGAGGCGATGCTCGGCTCCGTCTTCGACGCGATGGAGCCGGAGCTGGA
Source organism: Streptomyces chartreusis (assembly GCF_008704715.1). Classification (NCBI taxonomy): domain Bacteria; kingdom Bacillati; phylum Actinomycetota; class Actinomycetes; order Kitasatosporales; family Streptomycetaceae; genus Streptomyces; species Streptomyces chartreusis. The sequence continues at coordinate 8,359,804 of NZ_CP023689.1, read as the reverse complement.
CTTCACCGGCGAGGCCCGCAACATGGACGAGGCCCGGGAGTACGTGCGGTCCTTCCGCACACTGGAGGTGCCCAGGGTGCTGCACGCGAGCCCCCGGGTCCTGGTCCAGTCGCTGGCCCCGGGGAAGTCGGTACGGCACATCGACCGCGCCCACTTCGGCGACGACGAGCGCATCGAGATCGGCAAGGACCTGCTGCGGTTCATGTACCACGGGTACTTCGTGCACCGCGTCTTCCACGCCGACCCGCACGCGGGCAACGTCTTCGCCGTGCCCGGGGGACCCGCGACGCTCATCGACTGGGGCATGGTCGGCCGCCTGGACCGCCGTACCAGTCTGCAACTGCTGCCGCTGTTCATGACGCTGGCGCAGAACGACGGCGCCGGGCTCGCCCGCCACTGGGCCGAGATGGGCCGGGTGACGTCGTGGTCCAACATGCCCGCGTTCACCGCCGACATGGCGGCCTTCGTGCCCAAGGTGTCCCATCTGTCGCTGGAGGACCTGAACTTCGGGGTGTCCCTCACGACCGTGCTCGCGAAGGCGACCAAGCGGGGCATCGGCTCGCCGCCGGCGGTCTCGCTGCTCGGCAAGTCCTTCGCCAACCTCGACGGGTCGGTGCGCTGCCTCGCCCCCGAGATCACACTGCCGGAGGTGTTCCAGGGCGAGGTGGCGAAGATCCTCCTCGCGCTGGGCCGCGAGTTCCTGGGGCGGCACCAGTTCGCGCGCAACTCCATGGAGCTGCTGCTCGCCGCCGTCACCAGCCCCGAGCAGATGCGTGGGGTGCTCGGGGACATCGCCAACCGCCAGTTCGCTTTGCAGGTCCACGAGCCGCGTACCACCGCCGCGATGGGCGGCCAGCGCCCGACGCGCCCCTCCGGCGGCCTCGTCGCCCTGGGCGCGCTGGCGTACCTGCTCGCCCGCCGCCACTCCCGCTGACCGACGCGGTCCGCCGGACCGTTCGGGCCCACCCTGCACCCGCTGACCATATGGAGGTTCTCCTTGCCCGAGTCCGCAAGCCCGCAGCCCGGCTCGGCGCCGGACGGCACCTTTGCCGAGGGCGTCCCACCGTCGTACGGCCTCTCGCGCGTGGCGCTCTGGACGGCCGCCGCGCATGCCGCCGAGTGCGGCCGGGACTCGCCGTACGTGCTCGATCCGTGGGCCGCGGAATTCCTGCACGCGGCCCGGTTCGCCGGCGGGCCGCCCGGTGACGGGCCGCTGCAACGCCTGCTGCCCGACTGGGCCGTGGTGCGCACCCGCTTCTTCGACGAGTACCTGGTCACCGCGTCCCGCTCGGGCTGCCGCCAGGTGGTGCTGCTCGGCGCCGACCTCGACACCCGTGCCTTCCGGCTGCCCTGGCCGGCCGGTGTGCACGTCTTCGAGGTCGAGGCGCCCGCCCTTCTGGAGTTCAAGGACCGCGTGCTGGACGGGACCCGACCCACCTGCGGCCGGCGCAGCACGGTCGGCGTCGACCCGGCCGGGTCCTGGGCCGAACCCCTCCTCGCGGCGGGCTTCGATCCACGACGGCCCACGGCGTGGCTGGCCGAGACACTGCTGTACCACCTCCGGCCGGACGCCGTGATGGCCGTGGTCGGCGCGATGACGCAACTCTCGGCGCCCGGAAGCACGTTCGGCGCGGAGTGCGTGAACGCCGAGGCCGCCTCCACCGCGTTCGTGGCGCCCTTCCTGGAGGCCCTGTCCACGACCGGCATCGCCTGGCACTGGCAGCTCGCGGACCCCGAGGGCTGGTGGGCGGAGCAGGGCTGGGAGGCCGGCGTCGCCGATCTCTTCACGCTGCCGTACGTCATCCAGCGGCTCGCCCCCTATCTGCCGCTGCTGACCGAGGCCGCGGCCAAGTGCGCGTTCCTGACCACGGGCACGCTGACGAAGTGACCGGCACGAAGAAGGAGCCCCGGGCGGTGCGGCCCGGGGCTCCTGTGCTGTGCATCCGTACGGCGGCTAGGCGCGCTCCAGTTCCAGCAGGGCCGCCAGCCACAGGTCCGGGAGTTCGTCGGCGGTGGCCAGCGTGGTGTCGTGCACGACCGTGAGGCAGGAGGTGTCGTGCTGGCTCGTCAGGGTCGTCAGGCAGCGGATACCGGCGGCGACGCCCGCGAAGACCGCGGCACTGCGGGACGCGGCCCCCTGGTGGACGAGGGCGGTACCGAAGTTGACGCTGCTGGCCGGTCCGGCGACGACGTCGCCGTTGACCATGCGGGTGCCGACGCGGGCGCCCAGGGCCCGGGGGGTCGCGGCGAGCAGGAGGCGGACGGCGTCGCGGCGGCGGCTCGCGCGCAGTTGGGCCGTGGCCGCGATCACCCGGGCGAGGGCCTGTCGCGGTGACGGCTCGTCACAGGGCAGCAGGAGCCGGGCGGTGACCATCCGGTTGCCGGGGGCGCACTCCTCCCCCGGCGACCGGACCGACATGGGGACCGCCACGGGCAGCGGCGGATGGGGTGTTCCGGTCGCCTTCATGTGCCAGGTGTGCACGGCGTGGGAGAGGGCGGCGAGGTAGACGTCGTTGACGGTGCCGCCGTGTGCGCGGCCGATGGCGCGCAGCCTGGCCAGTGGGGTGTGTGCCCGGCACAGCGTGGTGCGGCCGCTGCTCGGCCCGTCGAAGGCGGGTTTGGCGGTGGGGGCGCGGAAGCCGCCCACTGCGTCGCCGAGGGCGTCGGCCAGACCCCGGCGGGTCGGCCACGAGGCGTGGTGGGCCACGGGGCCGCCCTGGGGGTGGTCGTCGAGGAGGTCCCGGACGGTGTGGGCGGCGCCGACGCCGTCCTGCACGGCGTGGTCGGAGCGATAGCACAGGCTGTGGCCGCCGCCCGGGCCGTGCACCAGCCACACGTCCCACGGCGGCCGGGTGCCCGTGTTCATGGGCCGGGTCAGCATCAGCCTCGCGGCTTCCGCCTCGTCGGCGTCCTCGGGCAGCCACACCTCGTGCACATGACGCTCCACGGCGATCCCGTCGACGCGCCGGAACACGTGGCGGTGCCGTTCGATGCGGTAGCGCAACGACGGGATGCGGTGGGCGCGTTCGGCCACGCGCGCGCGTACCGCGTCCAGGGTCGGTGCCCGGCCGCCGAACCCGAACACGAAGGCGAGCGGCAGCGGTCTGCCGCGCATGCCCAGGTGGTAGGCGACGTCCGCGGTGCCCATCCGGAGCGTCGGCGGCAGGCAGCCGTCGCTGCCGAGGGGGCGTCGGGTCATGGCGGGACCTCCGTGTCGGTGGAACGTGTCGGCGGGCGGGGTGTCAGCAGGTGCGCCGCGTGGAGCGGCCGAGGGCGTCCAGGTAGGTCCGCAGGAGGGGGCGGGCGGGGCCGTGCACGGGCATGCGCGGGGCGGCGGACCGGTGCCAGGGCAGCGGGTCCCCGGGGGCCGCCTCGCCCAGGAGGGCCGCGGCGACATGGGCTCCGTGGGCCACGGACATCGCCAGACCGTGGCCGCAGCAGCCGCCGATGTACCAGACGCCGGGCAGGCCGTGGACGGGGCCGACCACCGGCAGCCCGTCGCCGGTCATGCCGACGCGGCCGGACCAGCGGTGGGTGACCGGCAGATGGGCCAGCTCGGGGTGCAGGGACCGCACCCAGCGGCCCAGCCACGCCCAGGCCCGCTCCCGGGCCGCGTGCAGCCGGGGGGCGCCGAGTCCGGCGGGCAGGGTGACCGTGCCGCCGCCGGCCACGAGCCCGCCGTCGGGGAGCGGCCGGAAGTACGGGGCCATCGGCAGGGCGTCGACGACGGCGTACCCGTCGAACCCGCCGAGTTCCTCGTACGCCGCGTCGCTCACGGGCGCGGTGGCGACGGCGTACACCTCCAGCGGCATGATCGTGCCGACCGGCAGACCGAGGGACGGCGCGGCGGAGTTGACGGCGAGGACCGCCCGACCGGTGTGCAGGCGGCCGTGCGGGAAGTCCAGCTCGCAGCCGCCCCGCTCCCCCGCGCGGACCGCCAGCAGCGGGCTGCGCCCGTGGAACCGCACGCCCTTGGCGGCGCAGGCACGGGCGAGGGCGCCGGTGAGGGCGGCCGGGTCGAGGGTGGCGGCGGTGCGGTGCAGCAGGCCCGCGGTGTACGGGACGCCCACGCGCGCGCGTACCTGCGCGCCGGACAGCTCCGGGACGTCCAGGCCCAGCGCACGGTAGGCCCCGGCCTGCCGGCCGAGCGACGCCAGGCCGGCCGGGGCGCGCGTCGCCATGATCTGCGCGCCGGGGCGCAGCCCGCACGGCACGTCGAGCCGCCCGCACAGGTCGAGGACCTCCTTCACGGCCCGTTCGCTCGCCAGATGCATCCGGCGTGCGGCCCACGGCCCGTGACGGCGTAGGGCGCGGTCGATCGCGGGTCCCGCGCGTGGCCCCAGCAGACCTGTGCCCCGGCCGCTGGCACCGGCGGCGGGTCCCTCGGCGTCGATCACCACGATCTCGCGGCCCGGGTCGCGTTCGGCCAGGTGGTAGGCGCAGGCGAGACCCGCCAGACCGGCCCCGACCACCGCCACGTCGGCCGTGACGGTGCCGTGCAGCGGAGGCCGGGCGGGCAGGTCGGGCTGCTCCCAGGCAGGGGTGCCGGACGCCGACGGTGTCATCCGGTGTCCTCCGGTACGAGGTCGCGCAGCGAGCGGAACCGGCGGTCGTGCCAGAGCAGCGGGCGCCCGCCGCCCACGTGCACGGCGGCGGCCTGTCCCACGACCAGGTGGTGGTCGCCGTACCGGCGTACGTCCACCACCAGGCACACCGACCAGGCCAGCGCGCCCGCGATCACCGGGACGCCGAGGACCTCGCGCATGTCCGTGCCGGCGAACCGTTCCGCGGCGGGGGTCGTCGGGTTCGCGAACCGGCCCGCCAGTTCGTGCTGTTCCTCGCGCAGCAGGTGCACAGCGAAGGCTCCGTGGGCCCGGACGGCGGTGAGGGTGCGGGAGCCGTCGCGCAGGCAGGCCAGGAGCAGCGGCGGCCGGGCCGACAGGGACGTCACGGCGGACACCGTCATCCCGAGCGGCCCGTCCTCGCCGCGCGCGGTCACGACGGTGACACCGGCGGCCAGCTTGGCGTAGAGGCCTAGACAGCGGGCGGCGCCGGGGCCGGGGTCGTCGTGCAGGGGGTCGTGGTAGGTGGCGTACTCAGCCGTGAGCGGTGGCGGCGCACTCATCGATCACCTCCGCGCCCACCAGGCCCGCCAGGATTCGGGCGATGTTGGTCCGCAGGGTGGACTCGGCGACGGGGTCGAGGATCTCCGCGAGGGTCGGGATCCCGAGGTCGAAGGAGGCGGTGAACACGACGAGCGTGCCGCCCTCGCAGGGCTCGCAGCGCCAGCTCCCCTCGAAGGTCTGGAAGTCGCCGCTGAGCTGCTCGAAGGTGAGCGTGAGCGTGTCCGGGGCGAACGTGTCGCGTTCCCGCCAGCGCATCAGCCCGCCCCGGAAGGAGACGGTCCAGTCCGACACCACCGATCCGTCAGGCAGCGCGTCCACGCGGACCTCGCGCACGGTGTCGGTGAGTTCGGGGTAGCGGCGGAAGTCGGTGATGCGGTGGTAGACGGCGGCCGGCTCCGAGCCGCCGGCGATCGCGTGCAGGACCACTTGACGCATGGGGGTTCCGTTCCTTCCCGGGTGGGGTTCCCTGATCAGCCGGCCATACGGACGGCCGTGGTGCGCAGGGCCTCGGCGAGGGTCGTGAAGAACAGGTCGAGCGCGTCGTCCGCCACCACGGCGGGCGGGGTGAGGCGCAGCACGCGGGTGGAGTTGAGGGAGTGGTTGACGAGGACGCCGCGCGTGATGAGTTCCAGCAGGAGTTCACCGACGGCCCGTTCCTCGGCGAACTCGATCCCGATCAGCAGCCCGCGTCCGCGCACGTCGCGGACGAGGATCTCCCGGTACGGCGCACAGGCGTCCCGCACCCCGGCGAGGATGCGCGCGCCGAGGGTCGCCGCGCGGGCCACGGTGTCCTCGCGCTCCATGGTCTCGACGGCGGCGAGGGCGGCGGCGCAGGCGATCGGGGAGGCTCCGAAGGTGGAGGTGTGCAGGTAGGGGTCGCGGCTGAAGGGGGCGTACGCCTCTGCGGTGGCGACCAGCGCGGCGACCGGTACGACACCGCCGCTGAGCCCCTTGCCGGCCAGCAACATGTCCGGGCGGACGCCCTCCGCGTCCACGCCCCACCAGGTGCCCAGCCGGCCCATGCCGGTCTGGATCTCGTCCACCACGAGCAGCGCCCCGAACTCCCGGCACAGCGCGGCGACTTCGGTGAGGTAGCCGGGGTCCGGGATGTGCACGCCGCCCTCGCCCTGCACCGGCTCGACGATGACGCACGCCCGGTCGCGGCGGGCGGCCAGCGCCTGCTTCAGTTCGCCGGCGTCCCCGTAGCCGACCTGGGTGATGTCGGGCAGCAGCGGCTGGAACGGCGTCTGGTAGGTGGCGTTGGCGGTGACGCTGAGGGCGCCGAGCGTCTTGCCGTGGAAGCCCTTGCGGGTGGTGACGACGGCGTTGCGGCCGTGCGCGCGGGCCAGCTTGAGCGCGGCCTCCGTGGCCTCGGCGCCGGAGTTGACGAAGTGGACGTAGTCCATGCCGGGCGGTGTGTGGGCGGCCAGCGCCTGCGCGGCGCGTGCGGCGACCGGTTCCAGGAAGACCCTGCTGGCCAGTGGGTGGGCGTCGATCTGCCGGTGCACGGCCGCCACGACGGCCGGGTGGCGGTGGCCGAGGATGAAGACGCCGTAGCCGCCGAAGTCGAGGAGCCTGCGGCCGTCGTCGGTGTGGATCCAGGGGCCTTCGGACCGCACCTCGGCCATGCCTCCGAGGACCCGGCCCATGACGGCGCGGCCGGAGCCGATGTGGCGGAGGTACAGGTCGAGGAGGTCGGCGGGGTCGGTCGGGTCGGTTGCCTGTGCCGGCACGGCCGCCGTCGCCGGCGTGGCCTCTTGTGCCCCTGCGACCTCCGGTGCCCGTACGGCCGTCGTGTCCGGGGAGCGTGTCATGAGGCCACCTCGGTCGGGGTCGTGACGGTGCGGGCAGAGCGGTGGCGGGTGAGGAGGGCGGAGCGGTCGTCGGCCCAGCTCTCCAGGTTGCGCACGAGCGCGGCGCGGATACCGGCGTGGCTGAGGCGGGTGCCGCAGTGCGGCCGGCCCAGCGAGGTGTCGAAGGGAAGTTCGCGCTGGAACACCAGCAGGAGCTCGGCGTAGTGCTGGAACCTGCGGCGCGTGGCCTCGGGCAGGGCGGTGCCCTCCAGCATGGGCAGCAGCAGCCGGTGCACCGCCTCGACGGGGATGAGCCGGGGCCGCTGCGGTGCGGGCAGTCCGCGGCGGACGGCGAACTCCGCGCAGATGTCGGCGATCTCGCTGAGCCGGGGTGCCTCCTTGCCCGCCGTGAGCCAGAACTCCCCGCTGCTCACCCCGCCGCGGACGAGGTCGCCGACGGCCCGGGTGACGTAGTCCTGCGGGACCATGTCGACGCGGGCGTCCGGCGCGCCGGGCAGCACCGGCACCTGTCCCAGGACCATCGAGCCGAGAGTCTTGGTCAGACCCTGCTGGCCGGCGATGCGTCCGCTGGAGGAGTCGCCCATGACGACGGACGGGCGCACGATCGCGCCGGGCAGATCGGCGTTGCGGACCAGCTGCTCGGCCATGGTCTTGGAGGCGAGGTAGGCGGCGGCTCCCGGGAAGCGTCGCGCGTCCTCCTCGCTCGGGGTGCTGGCCACGAACGCGGTGCTGACCAGGTAGAGGGGCGCGTCGGCGCGGGCCGCCAGGTCGAGGACGGCCTCGGTGCCGTGGATGTTGGTCCGCTCGATGTCGGCGGGCCGCATGCGCCAGTTGGTCTCTGCGGCGGAGTGCAGGACGACGTCGACCTCGAGGGCGAGTTCGTGCCAGGCCAGCGGGGTCAGGCCGAGGCGTGGGGCGAGGAGGTCGCCCCGCAGCTCACGCACCCGCGGGTCGCCCAGGGGCCGGTTGCGGACCAGGCAGAGCAGGTCGTGGTCGGCGGCGAGTTCGTCGATGAGGGCCCGTCCGAGGACGCCGCTGCCACCGGTGAGCAGCAAGGTCGGGCGGTCGCGTGCGCCGGTCCTCGGGGCGGGCAGGGCGGTGGGACGCGGGAGGTGTCGCGGCATGGGTGGGCTCGGCATGGGTGGGCTCCCCCAACAGGTCTCGGCCGGCACTGGGTCGGTGGGTGGCGGCGCCGGTCAGGCGATCGTGAGCGGACGGTCGGCCAGGTAGTCGGCGAACGGGCCGGTCATCCTGGCCCGGGACGGCGGGTGCAGGGCGAGGCCGTTGGCGCAGGCGGCGAGATGGCCGACGTCGTCGGACGTCATGAAGCTGAGCCCGCCGAGCAGTTCGACCGCACGCGTGGCGACGCGGGCGATGACGTCCTGGACGCCGTAGCGGACGTAGAGCGCCCGGGCGAGCGCGGACTCGCCGAGTTCGCCGTCGTCGACGCTGCGGGCCAGCCCCTCGGCCGCGGCGGCCGCCGCCTCGGTCTCGACGAAGAGCCGTACCCGTTCGGGCTCGGGGATGCGGTCGTTCAGCAGCACCCGTTCCACCAGGGCGGAGGCCACGCCGAGATAGCTGCCCGTCATCAGCAGCTGGAACCAGATCAGCCCGGCCGTCTGGAGTTCGTCGATGCCGCCTTGGGCGGTGGCCGCGGTCCGCAGCAGCAACTCCGGTGGAACGACGACGTCGTTGAGCGTGACCTGGTCGCTCTCCGCGCCGGCCAGGAAGGCGCTGGACCAGAAGCCGCTGACGGTGACGCCCTCGCTCTCGGCGGGCACGAGGGCGACCGCGAGTTCGTCGCCCTGCCCGTCCTCGCGGGGCACCAGGACACTTGCGGTGAGCACGTCCATGGAGCGGGCCAGGCTGCACGGCCGTTTGACGCCGCTGATGCGTACGCCGTCCTCGGTGACCTCGGCGGTCATCGTCGGCTCCAGGATGCCGGCGCCACGGCGGCCCTCGGCGAAACCGGAGGCGATGATGCGGTTGTCGGCCGCCACGCCCTCGATCAGCAGCCACTCCAGTCCCTGTCCCTCACCCCGGTCGCCGAGACCGACGAGCGTGGCCATGGAGAAGTGGTGCATCGTCGTCGCCACGGCCAGCGACGGCGAGCGGCTGCCGATGGCCCGCTGCACGCGCACCGCGTCCAGCGCCGTGGCACCCCGGCCCTGATGGCTCTCCGGGACCAGCAGCCCCGGCCCGCCGCTGTCCCGGAAGAACCGGATGCCGGGGCTGCCCGGCCGCTCCAGCTCCATGAGCGGCGTCTCGCGCAGGGCGGTGTCCAGGTCGGGCAGCAGCTTGGCCAGGATGGTGCGTTCACGCTCGAGAAATCTCATGCGGATGCGGTCCTCCGGGGTGGGGGTGCTTTCGGGCTGACGGCGACACGGATGGGCTCTGCTGCTTGCGGCTACACAGGCAGGCTCTCGGGCTTACTGCGGCGCAGGCGGCGGGCTGTCGGACTGCGGGCGTGCTCGCTGGGCCGGGCGGCGTCAGACGGCGTTGGTGGCGCGCAGGAGCTGCCACACGGCGGGCAGGCGCGGTCTGCCCAGGAAGGCGATGTACTCCGGAAGGACCGCGTGCGGGGCCCACTTCTCCTTGTATTCGAGCTGGGACACGGCGGGGTAGATCGCCTTGCCGCGCTCGGCGAGCAGCCGGGCGAACCGGGCGAACATCCGGCTGTGACCGGGCACTTCGTGTTCGTGATCGAGCCCGGTGAACGGGGTGAAGCCGAAGTGCAGCCAGGCCGCGCCGTCGGCGACGAGCTGCTCCATGACGGTGGCGTTGAGCGCCTCCATCACACCGGGCGGCGCATCGGGCCTGCGCCGGCTGAGGTCGTGCAGCCAGCCGGGGCGGCTGCCGTAGACGGGCGAGTAGTTGATGTAGCCGACCGCTTCGCCGGCGATACGGCCGATGAAGAGCCGGCGGTGGCGTTGCAGCGGCCCGGTCCGCTGGCCGACGAGGAACTGGAGTTCCTTGACGTGCCGGCCCTTCTCCCGCAACCAGGGCTCGTCCACCCGGTCCAGTTCCGCGCAGTCGTCGCCGGGCTCGACCTCGGCGACCTCGAGGCCCGCACGTCTCGCCCGCGAGATCTTGTTCCGCAGCCGTACGAACCGTGAGCCGCGCAAGGTGAAGCGGGCCAGGTCGACCGCGTACGACGCTCCGATCTGGTTCACCGTGAAGCCGTGCCCCGCGTACAGCTCGGCGTCCTCGCGCTGGAGCTGCACGGCGACCAGACGCCGTCCGGCGTGCGTCACGAAGGAGTCGAGCAGCCGCGCCCGGTGTTCCGGGGCGGTGAACGGACCGCCGAACTGCAGGACATGGCGTCCGGAGCGGCGATAGGCGCACACGCCGTCGACCGGCCCGTCGCGGAAGTATTCGTTTCCGCTGTTCAGGGCGAGAAAGGAACTGGGGTTGTCGCTGTGTTCGGTGAGGGTGTCAAGCACGGACGGCATGAGCGCCCTCCTCCTGATGCCGGGCCTCATCGGCGGCGGCGGTCCGGTACTGCTGCTCGAAGAGGCGATAGGCGGGATGGATTTCCGGTTCGAAGGCGACACCGAAGGGCTTGAACGAGTTCCCGAACAGGGCCCGGTCCCCCAGGAGATGGATGGGCAGGGCGAGCAGGGCCCATTCCGGCCCGGCGAACAAGGTCCAGGCACCTGCGATGACACCCGCCGTGACCAGGCTGTGCATCACGTTGTAGGCCACGTAGTAACCGCGGGCGATGCGCTTGTCCGGGCTGCGCCGGTGGGCGATCGCGCCGGGGATGTAGCCGATGACGTCGATCACCGCGAAAAGCGCCACGAACACGCCCCAGCGGATCTCCGAAAGGTGCCGGGAAGCGAGCACTAGCGAAACGATCAGAAAGGCCAGCCATTCCATTCTGGAGAATGCGAAGGTGGTCTTGGTCTCGAATCGGTTCTTGGCGTCCACGGGGCTCCAGGAATGCGCGTGCGATACGAGGGCGGACTTCTTCCGGCTCCTTCCCTGCGGGCGTTCATACCTGTTTACGCACCAACGGAGACGACCCCTCGTATCGCGGGGGCGAGGGGCGCGTACGGCATCCCAGGGCGACTCCGGCGCCGACCAGCGCACTGCCGACGGCCTGCGGAACGCCGTAGGAGCCGGTGCCGACGAGGGGTGCGGTGCAGGCCGCGGCGACGGGGATGAGTCCGGAGAACAGCGTGGCCCGTTCGGCGCCGATCCGCTGCATGCCCATGTACCAGCACACGAAGCCGACGACGGTGACGATCGCCGCCTGCCACAGCAGGGCCGCGGTCTCGGTGGCATCCGGTCGGCGCAGCCAGGCGCCGCCGTCGAGCACCGCCCCGGCCACCGCGGACTCGACGGCCGCGACGCCGCACACGGTGGCGGACAGCAGACGCGGGCCGAGCGGCCGCAGCACGGGCACCGCGAGCACGGCGAAACCCACCTCGCCGGCCAGCGCGCACACCGAGAAGGCGATGCCGGTGCCGTCGGTGCGCCCCCAGCCCTGGACCGTGCAGGCACCGGCCACGACGAACAACGCGCCGCTCAGGACGACGCGTTGGGGCCTGCGTCCCTCCAACAGCGGCACAAGAACGGCCACTACGACGGGCGCGCAGCCGACGAAGACGCCGGGCACGGCCGGTTCTGCGGTGCGTTCGGCTGCGATGACGGCGAGGTTGAACCCGACCATGCCGAGGGCCGCGAGGAGCGCGAGGCGGACCCACTCGCGGGACGTGAGAGCGCGGACGCGGGCCCCGGCGCCCGGTCCGACGAGCGGCAGGAGCAGCAGGCACGCGAGTCCGTAGCGCAGGAACTGACCGCCCGCGTAGGGGTAGTCGCCGAGCAGGCTGTTGGCGGTGAAGGACCCTCCGACGAGGACGCAGGCGAGCGCGGCGAGCAGGGCTCCGCGCGTGGTGGTGGCGTTCATGGCAGCGACGCTAGGAAGCGCCGCGGTCCGCATTAAGGTCCATTTCCATGACGGCATCGGAGACCAATTCGGACCTGGAGGACTCCGGGTCCCCCGCGACGGCATCGGAGACCGATCCGGACCTGGGCGCCGCGTCCCCCGCAAAGGCGTCGGAGACCAAGCCAGACCTGGGCGCCGGCTCTCCCGCGACCGCACCGGAGGCCCACCCGGACCTGGACTCCGGGTCCCCGGACCTGGGCTCCGGGTCCCCCGCCTGGGAGCTGCTGTTGCCGGCCGCCTCGGCGCCGGCACGCGCGCGTGGGCGTTCGCTCCAGGCGGCGCTGCGGGAGGCGGTGCGCTCGGGGCGGTTGGTGCCGGGGACCCGGCTGCCGTCGAGCCGGGATCTGGCCGCCGACCTCGGGGTGTCGCGCGGGCTGATCACCGAGGCGTACGAGCAGCTGACGGCGGAGGGCTATCTGCGCAGCGGGCGGGGTGCCGGGACGTGGGTGGGCGACGCGGTCCGGGCCGCGCGGCCACGCGCGCGTGACCTCGCGCCGCGCTCCACGGGTTCCCGGGCCGACTTCGTCCCCGGGACGCCGGACGTGTCGTTGTTCCCGCGTGCCGCGTGGGCCGCCGCGCAGCGCGGGGTGCTGGCCGAGCTGCCGCACCACGAGCTCGGCTACCCCGACCCGCGCGGACTGCCCCGGCTGCGCACCGCGCTCGCCGAGCTGCTGGCGCGCCGCCGGGGCGTGGTCGCGGACCCGGAGCGCATCGTGATCGTCTCCGGGGTGTCGCAGGCGACGACGGTGCTCGGTTTCGTGCTGCACGCGCGCGGGATGCGCGAGGTCGGTGTGGAGAACCCGGGCAGCCCGCAGCACGACTCCCTGTACGCCGCGGCGGGCGTCGCGACCGTGCCGGTGCCCATGGACGACGAGGGACTGGCCGTCGGCCCGCTGCGGGAGTCGGGCGTACGGTCCGTCGTCACGACGCCGGCCCACCAGTTCCCCACCGGCATCGCCTACTCCGCCCGCCGCCGCGCCGAACTCCTCGACTGGGCGCGGTCCGTCGACGGGTTCGTCCTGGAGGACGACTACGACGGCGACTTCCGCTACGACCGCGCTCCCGTGGGCGCGCTCCAAGGGCTCGACCCGGAGCGCGTCGCGTACGCGGGGTCGGTCAGCAAGTCCCTCGCGCCGGGACTGCGGCTGGGCTGGCTGCTCGTACCGGAGGCGCTGGCGGAGGACGTCATCGAGCGCAAGCGGACCATGGACCTCGGCCACCCCACCCTGGATCAGGCGCTGTTCGCCCGGTTCGTGGAGCGCGGTGACTACGACCGTCAGCTGCGGCGCTGCCAGCGCGCGTACCGGGAGCGCCGCGACACCCTCGTCGCCGCGCTGGAGGAGCACTTCCCGGGCGCGGAGGTCACCGGCATCGCCGCGGGGCTGCACGTCATCGCCGCGCTGCCGGAGCGGTACGGCCCCGAGGAGCGGTTCCTCACGCGCGTGGCCGCGGCCGGGGTCGCGGTGCGGCCGCTGACGGACTACGCACACGCGCGTGCCGGGCGCGGGGGCGAGCAGCGGAGCGTACGGCTGGTGCTGGGGTACGCCCATCTGTCGCCCGCGCGGATCCGGGACGGCGTACGGCTGATGGCCGGTGCGGTGATGGGTCGGGGCTGACGGGTCCAGGGCGCGGTGGTGCGGCCGGTCGGGGCGCGGACGACGAGGCCGGAATGCAAGGGCTCAACACGGCCGCCGCGTCGGTTCCCCTGCCCATGCGGTCAGTTGTTCACTTGTGGTTTCCGTGTGCGCTGCGGCGCACCAGTAGTTGTGGCTCTGCACACTGGCCGGATCCCGCCACTGGAGGCCTCCATGTCACACCGTCCGTTCCCGGGCCGCCGCAGCGTCCTGCGCGGCTCGCTCGCCGCGTCGGCGGCCCTGACCCTGCCCACGGCACTCGGCTCGGCACCGGCGTTCGCCCTCTCGGGCCGCCCCAAGGCGAGGTGGGGCGTGCAGACGGGCGACGTGACCTGCGACTCGGGTCTGGTGTGGGTGCGCTCGGACCGCCCCGCGCGGATGATCGTCGAGACGTCCGCGACCGAGTCGTTCCGCACATCGCGCAGATGGCACGGCCCGCTGCTCGGCGCCGACACCGACTTCACCGGCACGACCCGGCTGCGCGGCCTGCCGTCCGGCGAGCAGATCCACTACCGCGTGCTGCTGGCCGACCCGGACGACCCGCGCCGCACCGGCGAGCCGGTCACCGGGACGTTCCGCACCGCCTCGGCACGGCGCCGCGACGGCATCAGGTTCCTCTGGTCCGGCGACCTGGCCGGCCAGGGCTGGGGCATCAACCCCGACTTCGGCGGCTACACCATCTACAACGCGATGGGCGCGCTGGATCCGGACTTCTTCCTGTGCAGCGGCGACAACATCTACGCCGACGGTCCGATCACGTCGTCCGTCGCGCTGCCCGACGGCAGCACCTGGCAGAACGTCACCACCCAGGAGAAGTCCAAGGTCGCCGAGACCCTGGCCGAGTTCCGCGGCAACTTCCGCTACAACCTGCTCGACGACAACCTGAAGCGGTTCAACGCCCAGGTCCCCTCGATCATCCAGTGGGACGACCACGAGGTGACCAACAACTGGTACCCCGGCGAGATCCTCGGCGACGCCCGCTACACGGAGAAGAGCGTCGACGTCCTCGCCTCGCGCGCCAGGCAGGCGTTCTCCGAGTACTTCCCCATCTCGACGCTGCGCCGCCCCGACGGCCGGGTCTACCGCACGGTCCGCTACGGCCCGCTCCTGGACGTGTTCGTGCTGGACATGCGCACCCACCGCAACGCCAACTCCACGGACGACCAGACCACGGACGCGCAGGGCATCCTGGGCGCCGAGCAGCTGAAGTGGCTCAAGGGCGAGCTGTCCCGCTCCCGGGCGGTGTGGAAGGTGATCGCCTCCGACATGCCGCTGGGCCTGGTCGTGCCGGACACCGGCGACGGCAAGCCGAACATCGAGGCCGTCGCGCAGGGCGACCCGGGTGCCCCGCTCGGCCGTGAGCTCCAGATCGCCGAGCTGCTGCGGTTCATCAAGCACCGGCGGATCACCGGCACGGTGTGGCTGACGGCCGACGTCCACCACACCTCCGCCCAGCACTACCAGCCGTCGCGGGCGGCCTTCACGGACTTCGAGCCGTTCTGGGAGTTCGTGTCGGGCCCGCTCAACGCGGGTGCGTTCCCGGCCAGCGCCCTCGACAACACCTTCGGCCCGGAGCGGGTGTTCGTGAAGGCGCCGACCGCCTCGAACGTCTCCCCCGCCGGCGGCTACCAGTTCTTCGGCGAGGTCGACATCGACGGACACAGCGGCGAGCTGACGGTGCGGCTGCGCGAGCAGGACGGCACGGTGCTGTTCACCCAGGTGCTCCAGCCGGGACGCGTCGGCCAGTAGTTCCCGTACGCTCATGACAGTGCCGCGCACCTGAGTCATCCCCTGGTGCGCGGCACTCGTGCGTCGGGAACCGGGTGCCCCCAACCAGCCCTCCGGCAGGGCGTTTTCGCAGGTCAGAGCCGATTGTCAGTGGCCGCCTCTACGGTTTTTCCATGACGCGATCTTTGCAGGCTGTGGCCTATCGGCGACCTTCCGTGCTGGAGTCCGCAGCGGGCGGACAGCTGCTCGGTCTTGAGACCTCCCGGGGTGCGACACCCACGGGGGTGAAGGACCATCCGCAGTTCTTCGCGGGCTTTCTGACGTCCCCTCAGGTGGCCTCGGCGGCGCTGCTGGCGGTGGCCGACGTGGCGGCGGCCCGGTACTACCAGCAGCAGCTGCGGGCCTCCCTCGACCCGGTGGTGACGGGCAACGGCGACCGGCTGCGCTTCGAGTCGTTCTCCGGCTGCTGCGGGGTGTACGCCCGCCTGGACGTGCTGGAGCCGGGCCTGGACGGCGGCGAGGTGGGGCACGGCACGACGAACGTCGACGTCAACAACCCGCTGCGCGAGGCCCTGTCCAGGATCGGCTCGGACGACCCGCTGCATCTGCGGGTGGGCCCGGAGGAGCTGGCGGTGACCACGCTGGACGGGCCGGTCGTGGAGAAGAAGGTGCCGCTCCCGGACCGCTGGCTGCGGGGCTTCGCCGAGGCGCAGGTGATAGCGGCCGGCTTCGATCTGCGGGCCGAGCTGCCGGCGGCCGACGCGGTGCGGTTCCTGCGGGCGCTGCCGCGCGGCGGGGCGCGCGCCGCCTCGACCGGCCCGCGGTGGGTGGTGCCGTCGGGGAACACGCTGCGGCCCACGACGCGGGCGGTGCCCGGCGCGGTCTGCCTGCCGGGTCCGGAGCGGCTGATCGCGCTCCAGCGGGTGCTGCGGCATGCCACGGCCCTTCGGGTGTACGGCCCCGCGGTCACCGGCGGCGCGGCCGCCACGGCGAGTGCCTGGGAGGTGGTCCTGCCGGGCATGCGGCTGACGCTGACGCTGTCGCCGGACTCCTCACGCGGCTTCTCCGGCGAGGGCGGCGTCCTCGACGCGCTCGCCACCGACGAGGCCGCCGAGGACGCGGAGCTGATCTCGGTGCTCCTCGCGTGGGAGCCCCGCGTCGACGTCGCCGACCTGGCGTCGGCCTCGGGCCTCACACCCGAGCGGGTCCGGGCGGCCCTGATCCGCCTCGGCACGTCGGGCCGGGTCGGGTACGACACGGCGGAGGCGGCCTACTTCCACCGGGAGCTGCCGTACGACGCCGAGCGGGTGGAGCGCCACAACCCCCGGTTGCGCTCGGCGCGGGCGCTGGTGGCGGCGGGCGCGGTCGCGCTGGACGGCGCCCTGGGGACGGTGACGGCCGAGGACGGACATGTGCACCGGGTGCGTGACGAGGCGGGGGTGCTCAGCTGCAGCTGTCTGTGGTGGGCGAAGTACCGGGGCGGGCGCGGTCCCTGCAAGCACGCGCTGGCGGTGCGGATGGTGCGGCGGGGCGACGCCGCGGCGGAGCGGGACATGGCACGAGTCGAGGCGGATGCACGATGACTTCACTGATGGACGCGGTGCGGGCGGGACGGACGGCCGAGGTGGTCAGCCTCCTGGACGGGATGACGGACGCCGAACGGCGCGCTTTCTTCCCGGAGTTGAGGGCGCTGCGCAAGGAGCTGCGGGCGGACCAGTGGACCTCCGAGTCCCGCCGCGCCTACCCGGCCCTGCATGCGGCGGGGGCCGCCTGCCAGACGGGTGCGGCAGGTGTGGCGAGCTGGCTGGCGGCCGCCGACATGCGCTGGTGGCCGGCGTCGCCGGGTGTGCTGATCGACGTCCTGGGCGACCGGGCGCCGGCCTGGCTCGGCGACGTGGCGCACCGGATCGCGGAGCGTCCGCCGACCGCGCGGGTGCCGTACGAGCTGATGGCGGGGCTGGTCCGGCTCTCCGGCTGCCAGGTGCCGACGACGGAGGCCTACGTCCACGGCTGGGTGGAGCACATCGGCCATGTCTGGCAGCGCGGTGACACGGTCCTGGCCCGGCTGCGCAAGGACCCGCACCTCGCCCGGCTGACGGCGGCGCTGTTCGAGACGAACGACATCGGCGGCCGTCTGGCCTGGACCGCCGGCGAGGGCCCGAACAGCTGGAACGAGGCGATCGCCCAGCTCACCACCGAGGGCGTGCTGGACCGGAAGGCGACCGTGGACGCCTGTCTGGCCCGGCTGCTGCGGGGCGGTCCGGCCGCCGACCACCGGGTGTTCCTGCGCATGCTCCAGGCGCTCGACCTGACCCGGGAGGAGCGGCGGGAGCACATCGCCGACTGGCTGGCGCTCGCCGCCGACGCCGCGTCCGTGGTGGCCGCGCACGCGCAGTCGGTGCTGGCTTCGCTGGCCCTGGACGGTGAGGTGACCGCGCGTCAGCTGGCCGAGATGTCGGGCGCCGTCCTGTTCCGCACCGAGAAGAAGCTCGTGCGCGCCCAGTTGGTCCTGCTCGGCAAAGCGATCACCCGTGATCCGGGCACCGCCGGGGAACTGCTGCCCGCCGTCGCCCAGGCCTTCGGGCACGCGGACTCGGAGGTGCAGGAGCGGGCGCTCAAGCTCGTGGAGCGCCACCTGAAGAAGGCCGACACCGCCGAGACCCAGGTGGAACTCGCGCTTGCCGCCGACCAGTTGATCCCGACGCTCCGCAAGCGGGCGGCCGGGAGCCTGGGCGGCTCCCCCATACTCCTGGAGCCGGTGGTCTACGAGGAGGTGCTGCCGCCCGCACCGCAGCCGGTGTGGCTGGCGCCCGCTCCCGAGTCGGCGGTGGAAGTCGCGGAGGAGGTCGGGGCGTTGCTCGTCTCCGACGGTGACGTCGCGGCGTTCGAGCGTGCGCTGGACGGGCTCGTGCGTCATGCGTACGGCGCCCCGGACGCTCTGCTGGAGGCACTGGAGCCCGTCATCGCGCAGCGCTGGTGGGCGGAGCCGGAACCGCGGTTCGCGTCGACGGCGGACGACTACTTCACCCGGTACCACGGTCTGATCAACCCGGGCCAGGGTCTTGAGCTCCTGCTGGCCACGCTGCGGGGGAAGGTGCGCACCGACACGCTGCATCGCGCCCTCCAGCACGGGACGGCCACCAACGAGTGCGGTCACAGCCCGCTCACCCGGGCCTTCGAGACCCGCCTCTGGGAGGTGGCGTACCGGATCCGCACCGAGCCGCTGCCGTTCCTGCTGTCCACGCCCACGTGGGGCACGGGACTGCTGGCGCCGGACGAGCTGGTGGCACGTCTCGCCGAGTACCGGCGGCTCGGCGCACGGGTGTCGGCGGCAGACTTCGCGCAGGCGCTGCTGCGGGTGCGGTGCGCCGAGCGTGCGGAGGCCGAGGGGGCGGCGGAGCGTGCCGCGGCGCTCGGCACGGCGGAGGGGACGCGTCTCGCCGAGTGGCTGCGCGCCGGGGGTTTCGCGGCGCCGGCGTTCCGGCGGCGGACCTCGGGCAACCGCATACTCGTCGAGGCCGGCGAGATCGCCGGGCTCCAGGCGGACTTCCCGCCCGGGACACGCCCGTTGGGGCAGGCCGTGAGCGTCTTCAAGGACCGGTGGCACTGCTACCACTGGAGCGAGGGCATGCGGCCGCACTGGCTCGCTGTGCTGCCCGAGCAGCGTGAGCTGGTGGCGGTCAGGATGGTGGGCGATCTCTCGACGGTCGCCGTCGACGACTCACGAGGTGAGGCGGCGATACTCCCCCAACTCGCCGAATCGGACGGCGCCGCGGGTGAGGCGGTGCACCTGTGCGTGGCGTACGGGCTCGGCGCCCGGCATCCGGAGGACCGGCTCGCCGCCGTGGACGCGCTGTTGGTGCTGGCGGCGCGGGGGCAGCTCGACGCGGACCGGCTGGGCGCGGATCTGGGGCAGTTGGTGCGACGGGGCGCGGTGAAGCCGTCGCGGCTGGTGGATTCGGTACGGACGGCGGCTGCCACGGGGGCGAACGCCACCGTGTGGTCGGTGCTCCGGCACGTGCTGCCGATCCTGCTCGCGGACCTCGCGACCGGTGAGACGGCCGCTCCGGCACGCGGGCTCGCGGATCTCCTGTCCGTCGCCGCGGAATGCGCGGAGCGAACGGGGGCACGCGAGGAACTCCCGCATCTGGCGGGGACGGCGGAGCGCCGTGGATCGTCGAGGCTCGTGACGCAGGCCCGGCGGCTGCACAGCGCGCTGGCGGAGGGCATGGCCGCCTGACGGGGCGGGCCGCTGTCCGGGTCGTCGCATCCCACACAGTTGAATAAGTCACAAAACCGGCATAGTGGCTCTTTACCGCCCGGTCACAATGCGTTCGTGATCACGCAACACCGTTCCTTCACAGTGGGTGTATGAGTCGAGACATATCTGATGTGACGCGCGCGAAACACGGACGTCCGGTGCACCACTGGCGGCGGAACGCGGTCGAACTCGCCGCCGTCCTGACGGCGGTGGCGGTGGCCGAGGCCGCCGCGAACCGCGACGGGTTCGGACCCGACGGACCGGTGCTGTCGGCCGCGGCGGCCCTGCTGGTCGCCGGCGCGGGCCTGCGCGCATGGCGGTCACGCCGCCACGGTCACGCACCTCCGACGAGCGATACCGATGCCCGGCCGAGCTCCGAGGAGCGGGCCGGGCCGTCGGAGCAGGCACGGGAGACGGCCGCGCCGGGGTCCCGGGAAGGGGCACTGTGGCGGATGCGGACGACGGTGAAGGACGAACCGGGCTCACTGGCAGCGCTGTGCGCGGCGCTCGCCGCGCTGCGGGTGGACATCCTGAGCCTCCAGACGCATCCGCTGGCCGAGGGCACGGTGGACGAGTTCCTGCTCCGCGCACCCGGCGCCACAGCGGCGGACGAGATAAGCGGCGCGGTCGCGGCGGCCGGCGGTACCGGCACATGGATCGAGCGGGCCGACGCCCACGATCTGGTGGACGCGCCGACCCGGGTGCTGGGCCTGGCCACGCGCACCGCCCTGGACGCGGCGGAACTGCCGCTGGCTCTGCGGCAGTTGCTGGGCCGGTGCACGATCCGGTCGCTGCCCGCGGTGCCCGCCGTGGGCAGCCGGCGACCGGAGCCGGTGCCGGTGGAAGGGGCTCTGGAGGACACGGTGATGCGGCTGCGGGCGCCGGAAGGCGGAGTGATCACTGTGGAGCGGCCGTATCTGCCGTTCACGCCGACCGAGTTCGCGCGGGCGAGGGCACTGGTGGAACTGGACGCCCGGCTCGGCCCGCGCGTGCCGCGCAGCCAGGACGTGCTGACGCTGCCGAAGGGCAGCGACATCACCGTGCGCCGCGCGGACACCGGTGATGTGGGGGCCGCGAAGGAGATGCACGAGCGGTGCTCGGCGCGCACGCTCGGGATGCGGTACCACGGCCCGATAGGGGACGCGGACCGCTATCTGAAGCACCTGCTGAGCCCCCGCTTCGGCCGCACTCTCGCCGTGGGGACCGCGTCGGGGCGGATCGTCGGCCTCGGCCACCTGCTGTGGGACGGTGACGAGACGGAGGTCGCGCTGCTCGTGGAGGACGCGTGGCAGCGGTGCGGCATCGGCGCGGAGCTGCTGCGCAGGTTGGTGTCGATGGCGATCGAGGCCGGGTGCGCGAGTGTGTACGCGGTGACGCAGGCCTCGAACACCGGGATGGTCGCCGCGATGCGCGGCCTGGGCCTCCCCCTCGACTATCAGATCGAGGAGGGGACCCTGGTCATCACGGCTCGGCTGGACGGTCCGCGGGAGGAGCCGGTCGCGGAGCGGCTCACGAGCGGGGGTGAGTGGGGGAAGGCCTGAGTGCCGTGAGGCTCAGTGCCCGACGGCGGCTGCGGGTGCGCCGCGGCCGGCCGTGGCCCCTTGAGCCCTCTCCAGCGCGGCGTCCAGGTCCGCCCACAGGTCCTCGACGTCCTCCAGGCCCACCGACATCCGCAGCAACCGGTCGCTGACCCCGGCGCCACGGCGGTCGTCGGCGTCCACGATGCGGTGGCTGATGGACGCCGGGTGCTGGATGAGGGTGTCGACGCTGCCCAGGCTGACGGCGGGGGTGATCAGGTCGACGCCGGCGATGACCTCGTGCGGGTCGCCGTGCACCTCGAAGGCGATCATGGCGCCGCCGATGCGCGGATAGTGGACCCGGGCCACCCGCGGGTCGGCGGCGAGGCGGCCGGCGAGTTCGGCGGCGGTCGCCGACGCCGCCCGCACCCGGACGGGCAGCGTCGACAGGCCGCGCAGCAGCAGATAGCCGGCCAGCGGATGCAGGACACCGCCCGTGGCGAACCGCACCTGCCGCAGCCGGCCTGCGAACTCCTCGTCGCAGGCCACGACACCCGCCATCACATCGCCGTGCCCGCCGAGGTACTTGGTGGCGCTGTGCAGCACGAGGCGGGCGCCCTGTTCGGCGGGGCGCTGGAGCACGGGCGTGGCGAAGGTGTTGTCCGCGAGCAGCGGCACGGAGCCACAGGCATGGGCCACGGCCCGCAGATCCAGCTCGGCGAGCGTCGGGTTCGCCGGGGACTCCACCATCACCAGGCCGGTGTCCGGGCGCAGCGCCTCCTCGATGCCGGCCGGGTCGGTCCAGGTCACCTCGGAGCCGAGCAGACCGGCGGTGAGCAGATGGTCGCTGCATCCGTACAGGGGGCGTACGGCGACGACGTGGCGCAGGCCCATCGAGGCCCGTACGAGAAGCACCGCGCTCAGCGCCGCCATCCCGCTGGCGAAGGCGACCGCGGCCTCGGTGCCCTCCAGGCGGGCCAGGGCGGTCTCGAAGCGGGCGACGGTCGGGTTGCCCAGGCGGCCGTAGACGGGCGGGCCGTCCGGCTCGGCGCCGGTCGTGGCGAAGGCGTCGATGCGGGCGGCCTCGCCGCGACTGTCGTAGGAGGGATAGGTGGTCGACAGGTCGATCGGCGGGGCGTGCAGGCCCTGCCGGGCGAGGTCGTCACGGCCGGCGTGCACGGCCTCGGTGGCGAGTGCTCTCGGTGCGATGCGCGCTTCGTCGTACCCGGGCATGCGGTCGTTCGCCTCCCTGATCGCTGAGTCCATGGCCGGAAGAGTGAACAGTGACCGGGATCAGGTGTGCGAATCCCGTGTTACGTTCGGCCAATGGCCGAATCTGTCGTACTGGATCCGGTCGATCTGCATCTGCTGCGGCTGTTGCAGAACGACGCCCGGACCACTTATCGCGACCTCGCCGCCCAGGTCGGGGTCGCGCCGTCGACGTGTCTGGACCGGGTGACGCGGCTGCGCCGCTCCGGCGTGATTCTCGGCCACCGGCTCAGGCTTGACCCGGCCAAGCTGGGCCGGGGACTTCAGGCGCTGCTGTCGGTGCAGGTCAGACCACATCGGCGGGAGCTGGTGGGGCCGTTCGTGGAGCGGATCCGGGCGCTGCCGGAGTCGCTGACCGTCTTCCATCTCACCGGGCCGGACGACTATCTCGTCCATGTCGCGGTGACGGACATGGCCGATCTCCAGCGGCTGGTGCTGGACGAGTTCACCTCCCGGCGGGAGGTGGCGCGCGTCGAGACGCGGCTGATCTTCCAGGAGTGGGACTGCGGACCGCTGCTGCCGACCGACGCGCCGGGAAACACGCCCTCAGCGAAATCGGGCTGACTCGGTACAAGGGCCGGTGAAACCGGGCTGACGCGGCAGTGGTCGCCGTATGAGGATGGACCGCATGTCTGAGACCAACAGCCCGCTTCCCCGCGAGGTCGCCGACGCGTATGTCGACGAACTCATCGCCCTCGACCCGGTCACCGGTACGTATCTCGGCGTGAAGGAGAGCTCGGGAAAGCTCCCCGACCTCTCGCCCGCGGGCCAGGAGGCGCTCGCGCAGCTCGGGCGGGACACGCTCGCCCGGCTCGACGAGGCCGAACGCCGGCCCGGCGCGGACAGTGACATCGAGCGCCGGTGCGCGCGCCTGCTGCGCGAGCGGCTGACCGCCGAACTGGCCGTGCACGACGCCGAGGAGGGTCTGCGCTCGGTCGGCAACATGGCGACGCCCGCGCACTCGGTGCGCGAGATCTTCACGGTCACGCCGACCGAGACCGACGAGGACTGGGCGGCGATCGCCGAGCGGCTGCGCGCGGTGCCGACCGCCTACGCGGGCTACCGCGAGGCCCTCGAACTCGGCCTGGAGCGCAAGCTCTACGCGGCTCCGCGCCCGACCGCCACGTTCGTCGAGCAGCTCACCGAGTGGTCGGACACCGGTGAGGGGCGCGGCTGGTTCGAGGACTTCGCCTCGGCCGGCCCCGAGGCACTGCGCGCCGAGCTGGACGAAGCCGCCCGCACCGCGACGGCGGCCGTGGTGGAGCTGCGCGACTGGATGCGCGACGTGTACACGCCCGCGATCGAAGGTGCCGCGAACACGGTGGGCCGGGAGCGCTACGCCCGCTTTGCGCGCTACTTCAACGGCATCGACCTGGACCTGGACGAGGCGTACGCGTACGGCTGGGCGGAGTACCACCGCCTGCTCGGCGAGATGAAGAAGGAGGCCGAGAAGGTCCTCCCGGGTGCCGCGACGCCGTGGGTGGCGCTGGCGCACCTCGACGAGCACGGCAAGCACATCGAGGGTGTCGACGAGGTCCGCGACTGGCTCCAGGGCCTGATGGACGAGGCGATCGAGAAGCTGGACGGCACGCACTTCGAACTCGCCGAGCCGGTGCGGAAGGTGGAGTCGTGCATCGCCCCGCCCGGCGGCGCGGCGGCCCCGTACTACACCGCCCCCTCGGAGGACTTCTCGCGCCCCGGCCGCACCTGGCTGCCGACGATGGGCCAGACCCGGTTCCCGGTCTACGACCTGGTCTCGACCTGGTACCACGAGGGCGTGCCGGGCCATCACCTCCAGCTCGCGCAGTGGACGTACGTCGCCGGGAACCTCTCCCGCTACCAGGCCACCATCGGCGGGGTCAGCGCCAACGCCGAGGGCTGGGCGCTGTACGCGGAGCGCCTCATGGACGAGCTCGGGTTCCTGACCGACCCGGAGCACCGGCTCGGTTACCTCGACGCGCAGATGATGCGGGCGGCCCGCGTCATCGTCGACATCGGCATGCACCTGGAGCTGGAGATCCCGGCGGACTCCCCCTTCCACCCGGGCGAGCGCTGGACTCCGGAGCTGGCGCAGGAGTTCTTCGGGTCGCACAGCAGCCGTCCGGCGGACTTCGTGGAGAGCGAGCTGACCCGCTATCTGACGATCCCGGGCCAGGCCATCGGCTACAAGCTCGGCGAGCGGGCCTGGCTGCTGGGCCGGGAGAAGGCGCGCGAGCGGCACGGCGACGCGTTCGACCTCAAGGCGTGGCACATGGCGGCCCTGTCGCAGGGGTCGCTGGGCCTGGACGACCTGGTGGACGAGCTGTCCGCGCTCTGAGGCAAGGACCGGGCGCGGACCGACTCATCGTGATCCGCGCTCTGCGGGCCCGACCCGGGCGCGGAGCGGCTCGTCGCGCTCCGCGCTCTGGTCAGCGCCGGAATCCGCCCTCGGAGTCGATGACCTGACCGGTGATCCAGCCCGCCTCGTCCGTCGTCAGCCAGGCGATGAGGCGGGCGGGGTCGTCGGGCATGCCCCAGCGGCCGGCCGGGAACTGTGCCGCCACGTCCTCGTACGCCTCGCCGGACAGGTAGCCCGTGTCCACGGGCCCGGGGTTGACGGTGTTCACGGTGATGCCCTGCTCGACGAGCGTCGTGGACAGGGAGCGGGTGACGGAGGCGAGGGCGCCCTTCTGGAGGGCGTAGGCGATCTCGCCGGGCATACCGCCGGCGATGTCCTGGCCGGAGGTCATCATCACCACGCGGCCGCCGGGCCCGGCCGGCCTCAGCCGGGCGTGGGCCTGCACCAGCAGCAGTACGGCACGGGTGTCGACCGCCCAGTGCGTGTCGAGCATGGCGGCGTCGATCTCGTCGAGGGTGCCGTCGGAGCCGCTGACCGCGTGGTTGGCGATCAGGATGTCGAGCCGTCCGCCGAGCGCGGCGGCCGCCGTGGCGATCAGTTCGGCGGGCGCGGCCGGGTCGGAGAGGTCACCGGGACCTGCGAGGACCTGCGCCTCGGGGTCGCCGAGCGCCTCCCGCACGGAGTCGACGACCTCCTCGGGCCGGTCGGCTCCCCACGGCATGGCGTCGTCGTGCGGCACATGGTGATGCAGATAGACGCTCGCGCCGTACGCGGCGAGCCGCCGGGCCACGGCATGGCCGATGCCGGCACGTCTGCTGGCCCCCGTGACCAGAGCGGTCCGGCCACGCAGGGGCAGGGGGTCGCGGCGCAGGTCTTCGGGTGCGGGGTGCGGGAATCGTGGCATGGCAGATCATGATGGTGAACGGCCGGTTCCGGCGCACCCGGTTATCACGGCTGTTCCGCCGCACCCGGTTATTACGGCTGTTCCTGCGCCCCGCGGGTCAGTTCGGCAGCCGGCGGAGCTGGACGAGCCCGAGCCAGGTCTCGGGTCCTGGCTGCACCTGGGCGGCACGGACCGCGTACGCGCCCGGCTCCAGGGCGACCCGCAGATGCTCGGTGCGTTCCGTGTCCCGCCCCGGCCAGGCCGAGTCGAACAGCACCACAGTCCCCGGGACCTTCCAGCGCACCTCGTGCCCCCAGTCGGCGATGGCCAGCGCGGCCGGAACCCGGGCGAGCAGCTCGGCCTCGGAGTCGGCCGCGCACCACCGTACGAAGATGCCGTGGTCCGGCAGATAGGAGGTCGAGGCGGGCTCGTCACCGAAGACCAGCGCGGCGCTGTCGCCCACGGGCAGCAGTCCGACGAACCCGTCGACCTCGCAGGCCCGGTCGTAGTCCGAGGCCGTCTCGTCGCCGTCGGCGCCGGCCCAGAACGGCAGCACCGTCTCCGGCACGGCTATCAGGGGGCCGCCGCCCGACTCGATCCACTCCACCGTGCCCGGCTCCGCGTATCTCACCATGGCAGCAGAACCTACACGCACAGCGGCCCCACAAGTCCACGGTGTCCAACTGGCGTCTCAGCAGCCGCAGTTGTCCGCGTCGACCGGCGCCGTCAACGGGTCGGGCACACGGCGCTCACGCCCCTGCCACGTCTCGAACTCGAACCCCTCACGCGCCCAGTACTCGAACCCGCCGAGCATCTCCTTGACCCGGTAGCCGAGTTCCGCGAGGGCGAGGGCGGCACGGGTCGCGCCGTTGCAGCCTGGGCCCCAGCAGTACGTCACCACGGGCACGGACTTGTCGAGGAGCTGCTCGGCCTGCTCCGGGATGAGGGCGGTCGGCAGGTGGATCGCGCCCGCGATGTGGCCCTGGTCCCAGGACTCGGTGGACCGGGAGTCCACGACGACGAACCCGGGATCACCACCGGCCGCGAGCGCGGCGGCGACATCGGACACGTCGGCGTGGAAGGCGAGGCTCGCCCGGAAGTGAGCGGCGGCCTCGGCGGGTGAGGCGGGCGCGACGCGCAGGACGGAGTTGGCGGCGGTGGCGGTGGCGGTGGCCATGGGGTTCGTCATGCCCACAAAACTATGGTCGGCGCACCCTTCCCTGAAGTGTCGATCCCCGGCCCTCCCCTTGATCTGCCGGTGATTCCCCTGCTATCTCTCACGCATGACCGCGTTTTCCCCGGACGCCACCGACTGGCGCATCCTCGACGTCCTCCAGCGCGAGGGCCGCGCCAGCTTCGCCGAGCTGGCCCGAGCCGTGTCCATGTCCCCGAGCGCGGTGACGGAGCGGGTGCGGCGGCTGGAGGAGGCGGGCGTCATCCAGGGCTACGCCGCCGTGGTCGACCCCGACCGGCTCGGCCTGCCGATCCTGGCCTTCGTGCGCCTGCGCTACCCGAACGGCAACTACAAGCCCTTCCACGACCTGGTCGCCACCACGCCCGAGATCCTCGAGGCCCACCACGTCACGGGCGACGACTGCTTCGTCATCAAGGTCGCGGCCCGCTCGATGCGCCACCTGGAGGAGGTCTCCGGCAAGATCGGCACCCTGGGCTCGGTCACGACGAGCGTCGTGTACTCCTCACCACTGCCCCGCCGCCCGCTCGGTCAGTGACCCCGTTGCCGCAGCACCGACCCCGATCTCCCCTTCACGACCTCCAGCTGCGCATGGATCCGTCGTCGCAGGTCGGCGACGTGGCTGACGATGCCGACGCTGCGGTCGCGTTCGCGGAGCGAGTCGAGGACGTCGAGGACCTCGTCGAGGGTCTGGTCGTCGAGGCTGCCGAAGCCCTCGTCGAAGAAGAGCGACGCGAACCGCTCTTATCGCACGGCCGCGCCCGCACGCACCGCGCCGGCCCGCGACCAGAGCACACCCCCGGACACGGCCTTGCCGCCAGAGCAGGCCCTGGACGAGATCGCTCGCCTCGCCGACAGCCTCTGCGACTACCTCACAGACGACCAATGGCGCACCGCGGAGTAGCTCCGCAACCTCGCCGAAACCGCCCACACCAGCACCGGAGCCTCCTGACGCACGCCCGCTTCGAAGCCCTGCCCGACCAGGGCCGCAGCCAGGAGGCGTACGACGCCGCCCAAGCCCTGCGCGAGCGGCTCGGCCAGTGGGCGCACATCGACTCGACGCCGAGGACGGCCGCATGTACCGGATTACGTACGACGGGACCTCGGAATGCACGGCAACCGGCGACTCGCTCGTCCTGCCGCTACGTACCGGCTACTCGGCCGCGCCGCTGATCTCGTCGACCCAACTGCAGGAGGCCCGGTTCCGCTGACGCTTAGCGTCCGCCGCTTGCTCCCTCGACTGTCTTGGCGTGGGAGTCAGTTCTGCGTTTCGGCCACGATGAGCAGGAGGAGGATCTTCCCGAGAGTGCCCGCGTAGCCTCCTGAAGACGAAGGTGGACCAGGCGTACGAGCTGTCGCGATCCGCCCTCGCCGCGCCGTTGCCCCGGCGCTGGCTACTGCTGAAGCGGAGGAGCAGGCAGCCCACGACGCGGAGCCAGCCCCTACCTATAGCCCTCCCTCGACCAGGTGAGGGCGGATCGTGTGGGAACGGGTAACACGGGACGTGGGGCGTTACTTCGTTCGGGGCGGGGCCGGTTGCTCTCCAGCCCAGGGAAGTGCGGAACGCCTCCCACGGCATCGCTCCCGGCGCCGGGTCGGGGCGTGGCCAGTGCGGAGGGGGCTACTTGGACCTCGGACCGGTGACCCAGGGTGCGGTTCGGCATCGCCTGCGGCGGACGCGTCGTCGTTGATTTCCCGCTCAACCGACGAGCACGGCCTCATGCCCTGGTGGTTGATTCACCAACAAGAGCATATGCCTCATTTGGCCTAGTTTGGGTTGCGGGGGCGACTCCATGAGGTCTATGGCCAGAGGAGATCCACGATGGGCACCGTCACCACCGGCACCTTCAAGACGTACCGGGCCGTGGCCAGCTTCGAGCGGGCCAAGGCAATCGCCAACACCACGTCGCCGTTCATCATCGAAGTCCGCTTCCTCGGTGGACTGACTCAGAATCAGCAGGACGCCTTCGCGGCCGCAGCCGAACGCTGGTCCCGGGTCATCGTCGGGGACCTGGACACCGCCCTCGTCGGGGCCGACATCATCGACGACCTGCTGATCGACGCGGAGGGCGTCGACATCGACGGCCCCTCGGGCGTCCTGGGCATGGCCGGACCCACCGACTTCCGCGACGAGACCGCGGAGTTCGGCGCCCACCTACCGGCGAAGGGCCTGATGAGGTTCGACACCTCCGACCTGGCGGCTATGGAGGCGAACAACACCCTCATCGACGTCATCACGCACGAGATGGGGCACGTCCTGGGCATCGGCACGCTATGGAAGTTCTTCGGCCTCCTCAAAGGCGCCGGCACCCAGAATCCAACCTTCCGGGGCCCCCGCGCCATGGCCGAGTTTGCCGCGCTCCTCGGTCAGGAGGAACCGGAGCCGGTACCGGTCGCCAACTTCGGTGGCCCCGGCACCGAGGGCAGCCACTGGCGTGAGTCGGTGTTCGTGAATGAGCTCATGTCGCCGTTCATCTCAGGCAGCGACAACCCACTGAGCAGGATGACCGCGGCGAGCCTGGGTGATCTGGGCTACCAGGTCGACCTCGAGGGCGCCGAACGGTACATGCTGCCGAACCTGCTCCAAGTCGCCAAGGAAGGCATGCTGGTGCCGCACGTCGCGCCGATCGGCGACGGCATCATGCTGCCCGTTGTCCCCACCCGGCTCCCCGCCGCGACACCCTAAGCGGCCGACCGCCGACCGTTCGGCGCCAGCTCGCGGGTACCCGCTCGCCAAATACTGCGATCCGCAGCTCACGAGCACCGGCGGCTCGGACAGAGCACGCAAAACAGGGAAGGAATCCATCCTCACGGCCGCCATGCACCAGCGGGTCAGTCGCCGGCTCCCCGCTGGCGGATGACCGACCCTGCCCGTCCCTTGACCACTTCCAGCTGCGCATGGATCCGTCGTCGCAGGTCGGCGACGTGGCTGACGATGCCGACGCTGCGGTCGCGTTCGCGGAGCGAGTCGAGGACGTCGAGGACCTCGTCGAGGGTCTGGTCGTCGAGGCTGCCGAAGCCCTCGTCGATGAAGAGGGTGTCCAGGCGGACGCCGCCGGCCTCGTCGGTGACGACGTCCGCGAGTCCGAGGGCGAGGGCGAGGGAGGCGAAGAAGGTCTCGCCGCCTGAGAGGGTCGCAGTGTCGCGCTCGCGGCCGGTCCAGGCGTCGACGACGTGCAGCCCGAGGCCGCTGCGGCCACGACCGGTGCGGTCGTCGGAGTGGACGAGGGTGTAGCGGCCGGACGACATCCGTTGCAGCCGTACGGTCGCGGCGGCCGCGACCTGCTCCAGGCGGGCCGCCAGCACGTACGACTCCAGGCGCATCTTGCGTTCGTTGTCCGCAGAGGTGCCCGCGGTGAGCGCGGAGAGGCGGGCCACGCGGTCGTACTCCGTGCGCAGCGGGGCGAGTTGGCGTACGGCGGTGGCCGCGCGCGTGGAGAGCCGGTCGAGTTCGGTGCAGCGTCGGGCGGCCGCGTCGCGGGTGGAGGCAGCGGCGCGGGTGCGCCGGGCGGCGGCCGAGGCGGTGCTCTCGGCGGTCATGAGGTCGGCGGGCGGCTGCTGGGCGGCGTTCGCCGTGTCGGCCTCGGCGAGCACCGCGCGTACGGCGGCCTCCTCGGACTGCCAGGCGTCCAGCCGTCGTTGCAGGTCGCGGTGCGCGGCGTCGTCGAGGAGTGCGGCTGCCGCGGCCTGCGGGGTATCGAAGCCGGCGCGGAAGGCGGCGTCGGCGAGGCGGGCGTCGGCGTCCTTGAGGCGCTGGGCGGTGTCCTCGGCGGCCCGCGCGGTGTCGGCGGCCTCGGTGAGCAGGGCGACCTGGCGCTCCAGTTGCGTGGCACGCGCGGTGACACTGTCGGCGGTGCCGCGTGCCTCGGCCAACTCCGTCTCCAGGGCGGCCTTCTCGCGATCGAGCCGCTCGCGGTGACCGACCCGGGAGGCAGCCCGGACCTCCGCCTGCTGGTGGGCGGTGGTGCGCCGCTCGTGTTCCGCCTCGGCCCGCCGCAGCTCCTCGTGGGCGGAGTGCAGCGCGGAAGCGTCCCGGCGGGCCTTCGTGTACTGCTGCTCCAACTCGTCGGCCGCCTGGGCGAGTCGACTTGTCGGCATGTCACCGGCCTCCGCGGTGGCCGCGGCCAGGGCTTCCCGTACGACGCCCAGGCGCCGTTCGGCCTCCGCGTGCCGCTCCTCCGCCTGCTGGTAAGCGGCCTGTGCGCGCTCCTCCGCCTCCCGGTCGACGTGGCCGGCGTCCTTGCGGGCCGGTGCGGGGTGGTCGACGGCCCCGCAGACGGCGCAGGGTTCGCCGTCCCGGAGTTGCGCGGCGAGTTCGGCGGCGATGCCGTTCAGGCGCTGTTCCTTGATGTCCAGCCAGTGCGCCTTGGCCTCGAGGGCCTGCTGCTGGGTGTCGGCCGCGTACCGGGCGGCCGTGTCCGTGTCGCCGCCCAGCTGGTCCCGCATCCGCGCGGCGCCGAGTCGCTGCCGCGCGGGCTCGCGCTGCACGGCCAGGCTCTCGGCGCGGTTCGCGGCGTCCTGCGCGGACTCGATGCGCGTCTGCAGCCCGGCCCGGGTCTCCTCCCACCCGGCGAGCCAGGCTTCCGCGTCGAGCCGTACGTCGTCGTCGGCCCGCTCCTGTCGGTCCAACTGCGTGCGTTCGTCGATGAGTTCGGCCAGTCGGCGTTCACCGCGGCGGGCCGATTCGAGCCCGCCCAGCTCCTCGGCGACCCGGCGCGCGGCGGCGGCGAGCCCGGCGGCCCCGGCCTCGGCCGGCGAGCCTGCCTCCGCGCCCCCGCCCGGCAGTACGTCCCCGAAGGCCCCCGGCAGCAGCGCACGCGCGCGTGAGTATGCCGTGGCCGCCTGCCGGTGCTCCGCGTCGGCCGCGTCCCGCAGCTCCAGTGCGGGTGCCACCGTCTCGGCCTTGCGGGACCGCTCCATGCGCGCCTGCGCCTCGCGGTACGCGTCGGCCCGCTCGTCCAGCATCCGGGCCCGCTCCCGCGCCTCGGCGAACCTGCGCTGCAACCGGGCCACTTCGCGTACGTCACCCAGGGCGCGGTCGGCCGCGGCCTCGGCGGACTCGGCGGCCAGGAGGCCGCAATGGGCGACGGTGAGCTGCTCACGGGCGGTGCTGCGGGCCACGGCCGCGGCCCCCAGGACGGCCTCGGCGAGGCCCGGTTCGCCGGGCGTGAGCTCGGGCAGCCGCATCGCGTCTCCGGCGGCCTGCTGCATACGGTGTGCGTCGGCCAGCAGCGCCGCGTCGCCCTCGCGCACCTGGGCCTCGGCGGCCCGCCGGCGCTCGGCTAGACGCTTCTCGACCTCGGCGAAACGGTGCGTGTCGAAGAGGCGCCCGAGCAGCTTGCCGCGGGCTTCTGCGTCGGCTCGCAGGAAGCGGGCGAAGTCGCCCTGGGGCAGCAGTACCACCTGGCAGAACTGCTCGCGGCTCATGCCGAGCAGCTGGGTGACCTCCTCGCCGATCTCCTGGTGCGAGCGGCTGAGGTCCTTCCAGGTCCCGGCCTGTGCGTCGTGCTCGCGCAGCCAGGTCTGTGCCTTGTCGAGGGTGGTGCCCGAGCCGCGCTTCTTCGGGCGCTCCCAGGGCGGCTGCCGGGTGACCTCCAACCGGCGTCCGGCGACGGTCAGTTCCAGGCGGACCTCGGTGCGGGTGCCGGCCGCGGCGTGGTCGCTGCGCAGGGTCATGCCCTGGCCGCTCTGTCGGGCGCCCGGCACGGAGCCGTAGAGCGCGTAGCAGACGGCGTCCAGGACGGAGGTCTTGCCGGCGCCGGTGGGGCCGTGGAGCAGGAACAGACCGGCGAGCGACAGTGCGTCGAAGTCGACGGTCTGGGAGCCGCCGAAGGGTCCGAACGCCGTCATGTCGAGGCGGTGCAGCCTCATCGCGCCACCTCCCGTACGGCCTCGTCGGCCCGCACCGCGTCGAAAGCGTCGCGCAGTACGCCCTGTTCGTGCTCGTCGGGTCCGGCTCCGCGCACATGGGCCACGAAGTCCTCCGCGATCTCCTGGTCGCTGCGGTCCGCGAGCCGCTGGGCGTAGGACACGTCGGGGTCCTCGGGTGCCCGTTCGGGGGCGAAGGCGAGGCTGAGCGTGTGCGGGAAGCGTTCGGCGAGGCGGGCCATGGGGTCGGCCGGGCGCACCGCGTCCGTGAGCGTCGCCTCGATCCACGCCTCCTCGTGCCGGGCGAGCCCGGGATCGGCGAGCAGTTCCTCCAGCGTCCCGCGGATCCTGGCCAGCGCACGCGGCACCGGGCAGTCGACGCGCTCGGCCGTGACCGCTCCGCCGGCGTCCAGGTCGACGAGCCACATGCTCTTGCGGTGGTCGGCCTCCGAGAAGGAGTACGGCAGCGGCGAGCCGGAGTAGCGGACGCGCTCGGTGATGGTCTGGCAGCCGTGCAGATGGCCCAGCGCGGCGTAGTCGACGCCGTCGAAGACCCCGGCGGGGACCGCCGCCACTCCGCCGACGGTGATGTCGCGCTCGCTGTCGCTGGCCTCGCCTCCGGTGACGAAGGCGTGCGCGAGGACGACCGACCGGGTGCCATGCGCGCGTGAGGCGAGGTCGGCGCGCACGCGGTCCATGGCGGCTGCCAGGACCGCCTCGTGTCCGGGCTTCTCGACTCCGAACTCGTCCTTCACCAGGGCGGGTTCGAGGTAGGGCAGGCCGTAGAAGGCCACGTCGCCGAAGTCGTCCTTGAGCACGACCGGTGTGCCGCACGCCGTAGGGTCGGTCCGCAGATGGATGCCCGCGCGCCCGATCAGGCCGGCGCCCACGCCGAGCCGGCGTGCCGAGTCGTGGTTGCCGGAGATCATCACCGTCGGCACGCCGAGGTCGGCGAGCCGGTGCAGGGCGTCGTCGAACAGCTCGACCGCGGCGAGCGGCGGCACCGCGCGGTCGTACACGTCTCCCGACACGACCACCGCGTCGACGCCGCGCTCACGCACGGTCGTGACGAGGTGGCCGATGAATCCGGCCTGGGCGCCGAGCATGTTGACCCGGTGGAACGCCCTGCCGAGATGCCAGTCGGAAGTGTGCAGCAGTCTCATGATCCCCGAGACTAACGGCCGGGTCTGACAGCACGGACGGTTACTCCCGTATCGCCCCGTCATGACTGGTGAGATATAAGCCCGTTACGGACATTTCACCTCAACCTCACCGCGTCCGTTCACGCGGCCTCGTACGCCTGGGCCCCCTCACGCGTCCCCGTACGCCTCTCCCCCGAGCTCGAACCCGGCCGCCCCCGCCGTCACGTCCGCGAGCCAGGCCCGGAACGCCTCCACGTCGGCGTCCGGCAGGCCGATCTCGATGGTGACCTCCTCCGCGTAGCGCACGTCCCGCACCTCGCGCCCGGTCGACCGCAGGTCGTTCTGCACCTTGCCGGCGCGCTGGTGGTCGACGGTGACGGTGGCCAGCCGGAAGCGGCGCCGGGTGATCGTGCCGAGGGTGTCCAGTGCCTCGCCGACCGCTCCGCCGTAGGCCCGGATCAGTCCGCCCGCGCCGAGCTTGACGCCGCCGTAGTAGCGGGTGACGACGGCGACGACGTACCGCATGTCGCGGCGCAGCAGCATCTGGAGCATGGGGACGCCGGCCGTGCCGCCCGGTTCGCCGTCGTCGCTCGCCTTCTGGACGGCGGCGTCGGCGCCGATGACGTAGGCCCAGCAGTTGTGGGTGGCGTCCGCGTGCTCCTTGCGGACGGCAGCGAGGAAGTCCTGGGCCTCCTGTTCGGTGGCCGCCGGGGCGAGCGCGCAGATGAAGCGTGAGCGGTTGACCTCGGTCTCGTGCACGCCCGCGTGGGCGACTGTGCGGTACTCGTCCTGCATCCGGCCAGCCTATGCGCAGCGTGCGCGGCCGCCCGCGCGGGAGGTGCGGGCACACACGCGTGCCCGCCGCCGGCTCACCCCTTCTTGCCGCGCGGCACCATCAGGCCCGTCAGCAGCGCCGTGCCGGGGGCGAGCGCCCGCCAGGTGGTGCCGTGCCAGGCGAGGACGGCGATCGCCGATGTGGGGAACTTCGTGCGGACCTCGTCCAGGGCGTCGTCGAGGCCGTCCCCGGCGAGTTCGAGGACGAGGTCCTCCAGGCCGGGGTTGTGCCCGATCAGGAGCAGGGTCCCGACCTCGGGCGGCGCCTCGTGCACGACCTCGAGCAGCTCGGAGACGTCGGCGGCGTACACGCGCGGGTCGTGGCGCACCGGCGGCGGTGTGCCCCATTCGGCGGAGGCCAGTTCCCAGGTCTGCCGGGTGCGCACGGCGGTGGAGCAGATGGCGAGGTCGGGCAGGCAGTCGGCGTCGGCGATCATCCGGCCCGCGACGGGGGCGTCACGCCGGCCGCGCGGGCCGAGGGGCCTTTCGTGGTCGGCGACACCGTCCGGCCAGGCCGACTTGGCGTGCCGCAGGACGACCAGCCGGCGCAACGGGCCCGCTCCGAAGTGCGCGGTCACGGCAGGGCTCCCAGGTCGTGGGTGAGGTCGAGGCCGAGGAGGCGGTCGGCGTAGGCGTAGGTCTCGAAGCGGGCACCGTCCGGCAGGTCCGGCGCGCTCTCCACCCAGCGCAGCACCCCGAGCACCCCGGGCAGGTCGAGGTCGTCCTCCCATGCCGTGCGCAGTTCCGCGCGCACCTCGTCCGGGATGGGCCGCGACGGCTGCCGCGCCCAGCCCGCGACGGCGCGGCGCCAGCGCACCAGGGTGTCCTGGGCGTCGGCGAGAGCGGCCGCGTCGAGCTGCAGGGGCACGCTCCTGCGCCGGGCGAGCAGCGCGAGACGCAGCGCGGCGGGGTCGGCGTCCCCGGAGGGCGCCTCCGAGTGCGCCGGCGCGACGGCGACCCGTACACCGTCGGGTTCCGCGCCGCCCTCCCGCACGACATGGATGACCTGAGCCTCGCCCAGGCCCGAGGCGGCGTCGCGGCCGTCCTCGAAGGGGCGGATGCCGAGCGCCGCGGCGCCGGTCCTGAGTTCGGCCTGCTCTCGCTCGGCGTCGAGCAGCGCCCAGACCGGGGTGCCGCCGAGCTCCAGGGCGCGCACGAGGAGGTCCGCGGCCAGCAGCACCCGCAGTGCGGTGATGTCGAAGCCTCCGGGGTGCGCCTCGATGCGGGTCAGGCCCCGGCGGGCGGGCGCGGCGTCGACGGGTTCGCCGGTTCGGGCGTCGATGATGCGCAGCACGGAGCGAGCGTAGGCGCACACGCGGTCGAACGCAGCCATCCGGCCCGCTTTCCGTGCCGCGTGGCGGGAGTCGGTCGGGTCGGGAGTCCGCTGGTCGTCCGTGTCGTACCCGGACATCGCCACCCCCTGCGGTGCGCACTGCCGGAACGGTACTGCGCACCGGCCCGACCGGACAGCCGTCACGCGAAAGGGCCGCCGAGAACATCGCATCGCGAGTACTGGGAATCCTCGCCGCCCGTCGTCCGTTGTGGCTCACGAGAACGGCCGGCCGAGAACGGCCGGCCGAGAGCGGACGACCGACAGCAGACGAGCGACGGCAGACGACGCTTCGACGAAGCACGAGGAGGCCAGTGGTGTACGGCGACGAGGCGGCGGTTCGCAAGATCCTCACCGAGCTGGGCGACACGTGGGCGATCGTGGGCCTGTCGTCGAACCAGCGACGTGCGGCCTACGGGGTCGCCGACGTACTCCAGCGCTACGGCAAGCGCATCGTGCCCGTCCACCCGAAGGCGGAGACGGTCCACGGCGAGCAGGGCTACGCCTCTCTGGCGGACATCCCGTTCGACGTGGACGTCGTGGACGTCTTCGTGAACAGCGATCTCGCGGGCGCGGTCGCCGACGAGGCGGTCGCCAAGGGCGCGAAGGCCGTCTGGTTCCAGCTGGACGTCATCGACGAGGCGGCCTACGACCGCACGCGCGCGGCGGGCGTGGAGATGGTCATGGACCGCTGCCCGGCGATCGAGATACCCCGCCTGGGCTAGCCGGGCCCCCACCCTCCACCCGCGCGGCGCCGAAACCAACTGCCACCCACGCGGCATCGAACCTCCCGCCACCCGCCCGGCTCCGGAGCCCTCCCCTGCCGGGTCGGCCGCCCGCATAATGCTCGGGTGACTTCCACCTCCCCCCACCACAACTCCAGCCCCGCGCAGCGCTTTCCGGTAGTCGTCGTGGGCGCCGGCCCGGCCGGTCTCACCATCGGCAACATCCTGCGGGCGGCGTCCGTCGACTGTCTGGTCCTTGAGATCGAGACACGCGAGTTCATCGAGCAGCGGCCGCGCGCCGGAGTGCTCGAGGAGGGGGCGGTGCGCGGACTCCAGCGGCGCGGCCTCGCCGACAATCTGCTGGCGCGGGCGCAGCGGCACACGGAGTGCGAGTTCCGGTTCGACGGGGAGCGGTACCGGCTCGAGTACGCCGAGCTGACGGGGGTTCACCACTGGGTCTATCCACAGCAGTTGCTGGTGACGGACCTGGTGCGCGAGTACGCGGACGTGCGCGGCGGCGCCATACGCTTCGGCGTCCAGGACGTGGAGCTGCACGACCTCGACACCGACCGCCCCTCGGTGTCGTACACCTGCCCCGACACGGGTCAACGGCAGTTCGTGCACTGCGACTTCGTCGCCGGCTGCGACGGTGCGCGCGGTGCCACGCGCGCCGCGCTGCCCGCCGGTCGTGCCCGCATCGCCCGCAGCGACTACGGCATCGGCTGGCTGGCGCTGCTCGCTCAGGCGCCGCCGTCCTCCGACTGCGTCCTGTTCGGCATGCATCCGCGCGGGTTCGCCGGCCATATGCCGCGCAGCGCCGAGGTGACCCGCTACTACCTCGAGTGCCCGCCCGGCGACGACCCGGAGAACTGGTCGGAGGACCGGGTGTGGACGGAGTTGCAGCAGCGGCTCGGCGCGAACGGCGTACCGCCGCTGACCGAGGGGCGGCTGATCGAGAAGCGCGTCCTCGACATGCACAACTACGTCGTCGAGCCCATGGTGTTCGGCCGTCTCTTCCTGGCCGGCGACGCCGCCCATCTGACCGCGCCCATCGCCGCCAAGGGCATGAACCTCGCGCTGCACGACGCCTTCCTGCTCGGCGACGGCCTCGTCGCCCACCTCACGAAGGGCGACGGCACCGGTCTCGACGGCTATTCGGCGGCCTGTCTGAACCGGGTGTGGGACTGCCAGGAGTTCTCCCACTGGCTCTCCGAGGTGTACCACGGCACGTCGTCGGGCGACCCGTACCGCGCGGGCACCACCCTCGCCCGCCTCCGCCGCATCTTCGACTCCCCCACGGCCGCCAGGGCCTTCGCGGAGCAGTACCTGGGCAGGCACACCGAGGGCTGAGCATCGAGGCGCGGGACACGGACCGCCGGGTTCAGTCGTGCAGCGGCCGGTCGCTGAGCCGGTGGTCGGCCACGTTCAGCGCCTCGTCGACCAGGCGGCGCAGATGGCCGTCGCCGAGGGAGTAGATCACCCGGCGCCCCTCCTTGCGCGTGTTCACCAGACCGGCGAGCCGCAGCCGCGCCAGGTGCTGGCTGACGGCCGGGCGGGCCGCGCCGCACGCCTCCGTGAGCGTCGTGACGTCGGCCTCGCCGGCCGTCAGGGCGTGCAGCAGCGTGAGGCGGGTGCGGTCGCCGAGCAGGGCGAGAAGTTCGGCGGCGAGCGCGAACTGTTCGTCGCCCGGGGTGCGCGGATGCGCATCGTGCGCAGGTGATAGGTGCATGCGTGCGCTCATACGCACATAATGGCGTGATGGACGGTCCGCGTCCACTCCCGCGCACCGGAAGGGCATCCCCGTGAGCGACCGGCACCAGCACGAGCACCACCATGGGCACGCGCACGACGGGGAGCACCCGCACAGGCACCCGCACAGCGCCCACCCCCCGCACAGCCACCCGCACCCCACGGCCCCCTCGCACGACCACCCCCACCACACCCACGCGCCCCACACGCACTCCCACTCCCCCACCGGCACCGGCACCGGCACCGGACTGCGCCACCGCCTCACCCATCTCCTCAAGCCGCACTCCCACGAGACGGCCGACAAGCTGGACTCCGCCCTGGAGTCCTCGGCCCGTGGCATGCGGGCCCTGTGGGTGTCGCTGGCGGTGCTCGGTGTGACGGCTCTCGCGCAGGCGGTCGTGGTCGTCGCCTCGGGGTCGGTGGCGCTGCTCGGCGACACCGTGCACAACACGGCGGACGCGCTGACCGCCGTACCGCTGGGTATCGCCTTCGTACTGGGCCGGCGCGCGGCGACGCGCCGCTTCACCTACGGCTACGGGCGGGCCGAGGACCT
This sequence comes from Streptomyces chartreusis, assembly GCF_008704715.1. Taxonomy (NCBI): domain Bacteria; kingdom Bacillati; phylum Actinomycetota; class Actinomycetes; order Kitasatosporales; family Streptomycetaceae; genus Streptomyces; species Streptomyces chartreusis. The sequence continues at coordinate 8,320,890 of NZ_CP023689.1, read as the reverse complement.
CGCGGGCATCGCCATCGTGCTGACGATCGCCGCGTCCGCGGCCTTCGCGGCGTGGACGGCCGTCGACCGGCTGCTCGACCCGCGGCCCATGGCGCAGATCCCGGCGGTGGCCGTGGCGGCGCTCGTCGGGTTCGCGGGGAACGAGTGGGTGGCCAGGTACCGGATCCGGGTGGGCCGGTCCATCGGCTCGGCGGCCCTGGTCGCGGACGGTCTGCACGCCCGGACGGACGGATTCACCTCACTGGCCGTCCTGTTGAGCGCCGGGGGTGCGGCACTGGGCTGGCAACTCGCGGACCCGATCGTGGGGTTGGCGATCACGGCGGCCATCGTGCTGGTGCTGCGGGACGCGGCGCGCGAGGTGTTCCGGCGTGTGATGGACGCCGTGGACCCCGAGTTGGTGGACGCGGCCGAGCGGGCGCTGCGGGAGGTCGCGGGCGTGCGCGAGGTCGGCGAGCTGCGGCTGCGCTGGATCGGGCACCGGCTGCGCGCCGAGGTGGCGGTCGTCGTGGACGGCGAGGCGACGGTGCGGGAGGCCCACGCCATCGCCGTCGAGGCCGAACACGCCCTGCTGCACGCCGTGCCCCGGCTCACGGCGGCCCTGGTGCACGCGGATCCGGCGCCGGCGCCGGGCGAGGCGGATCCGCATCTGGCGCTCGCGCACCACACCACGGCCGCCTGAGGCGATCAGACCGCGACGCCGAGCCCTTCCAGGACGACGGCCCCGGGAATCTCGGCGAACGCCTTCCCCGGCACCAGCAGCTTGCCGCGCCGGCGTCCGCTGCCGACCAGGACATAGGGCAGGTCGACGACGGCCGAGTCCACCAGCACCGGCCAGTCACCGGGCAGTCCGAGCGGGGTGATGCCGCCGTACTCCATGCCGGTCTCGCCGGTCGCCGTGTCCATCGCGGCGAACGACGCCTTGCGGGCGCCGAGTTGGCGGCGAACGACGCCGTTCACGTCGACCCGGGTGGTGGACAGCACGACACAGGCGGCCAGTGTCGTCTCGCCGCCGCGCTTGCCGGCGACGACCACGCAGTTCGCGGACTGTTCGAGCAGCTCCCGGCCGTAGTGCTCGACGAAGACGGCGGTGTCGGCCCACTGCGGGTCCGTCTCGACGTAGATGATCTGGTCGGCGGGGACGCTGCCGGGCCAGTCGCGTACGGCGTCGGCGACCGGGCCGATCAGCTCGTCGAGGCAGTTGGGGGCGGGGGTGGCTTCGTCGAAGTGTCCGATGGGTGCGTCCATGCGCGCACGCTAACAGGACCGCCGAGGCCGTCGGGCCGATGTCTCAGCGGGCGGGCGGCACCGAGACGGCGAGCATCCACTCCGTGGGGACGTCGCCCTGATTGGCGTACATGTGCGGGGCGTCGGCCTCGAAGGTGGCGCTCGCGCCGGCCGGTACGAGGTAGTCCGTGCCGTCGACGGTGAGCGTCAGCTCGCCGGCCGTGACGTGGACGATCTCCACGGTGCCGACGGGATGCGGGTCCGAGGTGCTGCTCTCGCCCGGCATCACCCGCCAGTGCCACATCTCCAGCGGGCCGGGCGCCTCGGTCCCGGCGAGGAGCCGGCTGTGGCTGCCCGCGTCGGTGTGCCACAGGCGTACGACCTGGTCGGCGGGGACGATCCGGACCTTGGGCCCCTGCTCGTAGTCGAGCAGGGTGGTGATGCTGACCCCGAGCGCGTCACCGATCTTGATCACGGTGCCGAGGCTGGGGTTGGTGCGGGCCTGCTCGATCTGGATGAGCATGCCGCGGCTGACACCCGCCCGGGCGGCGAGCACGTCCAGCGTGAAGCCGCGCACCGCGCGCCAGTGTTTGACGTTGCGCGCCAGGGACTGGGTCAGCAGGTCGAGGTCCGACACATTCCGTCCAAATTGCGGAGTCCAATATTCTGGATGACAGGGTTTACCCGACTGCACTACGGTGGGGTGCACCCGATCGTGCACCGAACTGTACTGCGAGGCCTCCGTGACAGCACTCTTCGCCCTGGCCACCAGCCTGCTGTGGGGCCTGGCCGACTTCGGCGGCGGACTGCTGACCCGGCGTACCCCGGCACTGACGGTGGTGGTCGTCTCGCAGGCGATCGCGGCGGTGGTGCTCGGTGTGATCGTGGTGTTCACCGGCGCCTGGAGCGAGGCGGGCGACCAGCTGTGGTTCGCGGCCGCCGCCGGCGTGGTGGGCCCGATCGCCCTGATCTGTTTCTACAAGGCACTCGCGCTCGGCCCGATGGGCGTGGTCTCCCCGCTGGGCACCGTGGGTGTGGCCGTCCCGGTCGGGGTGGGCCTCTTCCTCGGCGAGCGACCGGGCCTCATGCAGGTCGCGGGCATCGCGGTCGCCGTACTCGGGGTGGTGCTGGCGGGCGGGCCGCAGCTGCGGGGCGCGCCCGTGCAGCGGCAGGCGATCCTGCTCACGCTGATCGCGGCCTTCGGCTTCGGCACGGTGTTCGCGCTGATCGCGGAGGCGTCGACCACCACCACCGGGCTGTTCCTGGCGCTCTTCGTCCAGCGCGTGGTGAACGTGGGCGCGGGCGGCCTCGCCCTGTACGCCTCCTCGCGGCGGGGCGTCGCGACCCTCCCCGAGGGCGGCTTCCCCTGGCGGACGCTGCCGGCGCTCGGCTTCGTCGGTCTCGCCGATGTCGCGGCGAACGGCACCTATGTGGTCGCCGCGCATCACGGCCCGGTGACCGTGGCCGCCGTGCTCGCCTCGCTCTATCCGGTCGTGACCGCCCTGGCCGCGCGCGGCATCCTGCGGGAGCGGCTGCGCGCGGTCCAGGCGGCGGGCGCCGGGCTCGCGCTGGTCGGCACGCTGCTGCTGGCGACCGGCTGACTCAGGACTCCGCGTCCACCTCGGCGAGCCGCCCGGTCGCGCTCCCGGCCTGCCCCGCGACCTTCTCGTCCAGCTCCGCCAGCTTCGCCACCGTCTCCTCGTCCAGCTCGGCCAGCGCCTGGAGCTGCTCCGGGGTGACCCCGTCGGGTATCGGCTGCGGTGCCGGCGTGCGCAGCGGCGGCTGCCAGCCCTCGTCGGGCGTCCAGCGCCGTACGACCCGCGCGGGCGCCCCCGCGACGACGGCGTGGTCGGGCACCGTGCCGCGGACCACCGCGCCGGCCGCCACGACGACGTTCCGTCCGATCCGGGCGCCCGGCAGGATCACGGCCCCGGTGCCGATCCAGCACCCGGGGCCGATCTCGACGGGCTCCATGCGCGGCCACTGCTTGCCGATGGGCTCGTGGGGATCGTCGTAGGAGTGGTTCGTGGAGGTGACGTAGACGTAGGGCCCGAAGTAGCAGTCGCTGCCGATGGTGACCGTGGTGTCGGCGATGACATGGCTGCCGCGGCCCAGCACGACGCCGTTCCCGATGCGCAGGATCGGTTCGGGGCCGAGGTCGAGGTCCGGCATCAGACCGGCCGTCAGTGTCACCTGCTCGCCGACGATGCAGTGGGAGCCGAGGTGGATCCAGGGTTCGCCGAAGACCGTGCCCAGCGGGAAGGCCAGTCGGGTGGCCTCGCCGATGGAGCCGAAGCGGAGGCGGCCGGGGTGCTCGGCCGTCACCGAACCCGTGCGCTGCGCCCAGGCCCAGCCCGCGTGGACGGCGCGCTGCGCCAGTCGGCGTCGCCAGGATGAGAACGTGTTCTTGCGCTTGGGCACCGCCTCACCGTACTGAGCGCGCGGCGCCCTTATGACGTCGAGGGGCTGTGATCTTCGCCCCAACGGGTGGCGTACGGTTCGTCTACCACGTCGGTGACAGGAGAGGGCGATGACGCAGAGCGCGCTGGTCATGGGTATCGGGGGCCGGGAACCGAAGATCGACGAGGCCGCGTTCGTGGCGCCGACCTCGTCGGTGATCGGGGATGTGACGCTGGAGGCGGGGGCGAGCGTCTGGTACGGCGCGGTGGTGCGGGGTGACGTGGAGCGGATCTCCGTCGGCGCGCAGTCGAACATCCAGGACAACTGCACGCTCCACGCCGACCCCGGCTTTCCCGTGAGCATCGGGGAGCGGGTGTCGGTCGGTCACAACGCCGTGGTGCACGGGGCGACCGTCGGGGACGACTGCCTGATCGGCATGGGCGCGACCGTGCTGAACGGTGCGGTGATCGGGGCGGGTTCCCTCGTCGCCGCCCAGGCCCTTGTGCCGCAGGGGATGCAGGTGCCGCCCGGGTCGCTCGTCGCGGGAGTGCCTGCGAAGGTGAAGCGGGAGCTGACCGAGGAAGAGCGTCAGGGCGTGACGCTGAACGGCACGCTGTACGCGGAGCTGGCCAAGGCGCACCAGGAAGCAGCCCCGCGCGCCTGAGGGGCGCTTCAGTCCGCGGCGGCCACCGGTTCCGGCTCCTGGTGGGCGAGCTGCGTCTTCTTCGCCCTGCGCTTGAGGATCAGCATCGACGTCAGGCCGACCAGGACCGCCGCCACCAGGCCCAGCCACGAGAAGCGCTTCAGCCAGGACTCGGCCACCACTCCGACGTAGTAGATGACGGCCGTGGTGCCGCCCGCCCAGACGATGCCGCCGAGGACGTTGGCGGTGAGGAACTTCCAGTACGGCATCCGCAGCACACCCGCGAGCGGGCCGGCGAAGATGCGCAGCAGGGCGACGAAGCGGCCGAAGAAGACGGCCCACATGCCCCACTTCTGGAAGGAGCGCTCGGCCGTCGCGATGTGGGCCTCGCTGAAGTGTCTGGGGAACTTGGAGCCCAGCCAGGCCAGCAGGGGGCGACCGCCCTTGCGGCCGATGGCGTAGCCGATGGAGTCGCCGATGATCGCTCCCGCGCTGGCGCAGGCGCCGAGCACGAAGGGGTCGATCTCACCGTGCTGCGAGGCGAGCAGCGCCGAGGAGACCAGGATGATCTCGCCGGGCAGCGGGATGCCCAGGCTCTCCAGGCCGATGACCAGGCCGACCAGCAGATAGATCGCCAGCGGGGGCACCGTTTCGAGCCATTCCTGGACGTGCAACGCCGCTTCCTCTCGTGTGCTGGACCCTGTGTTCCCGGCGCACGCTCGAACGCGAGCGTGCGCCGGGGAAGCCTACCCGCTCTGTGTGACGGTCTCGGCGTCCCAGAGGTTGCACCGATGCTCACTGTGCACGGTGGCGCTCGGCACGTTCCCGCCGGCGGACGAGGTGCGCAGGACCAGCACCGTGCCGGACCCGGCGGGCATCGCGGGCTCGCCCGCCGCGCGCGGCACCCCGTCCCGCACGAAGGAGCCCCAGTACTGGATCATCTGCCGGGCCAGCGTCCGCTGCTCGGCGTTCAGCGGGGTCCGCAGGCCGAAGTGCTTGAAGAGGTACTGCACCTCGTTGACGTGGGTCGCGCCGAAGTCGAAGTCGGTGCCGAGGTTCCGCAGCGAGGCGAAGGGCGGCGATGTGCGGTCGGCGAACTCGTACGCGTAGACCTTGCCGCGTCCGGCGAGCGTGCCGTCGAGGCGGAGCGCCGGGCAGGCGAAGAGCTGGTCGCCCTGGGCGGTGGCGTGGGCGATGGTCGGTGAGGGGTGGGCCGACAGCGGGTAGGCCGCGAGGGCCTCGTCGCCGAAGTCCGAGCGCATCACGGCCGGGTACTGCTCGGCGGTGAGCGGGGTGCCGTTCAGGTCGAACCGGGCGAAGGCGAACAGCCGGCCCTCGTCCTGGTTGGCGCCGTTCATGACAGGAACGCCGGCCGCGGCCCCTCGCGCGAACGCCTCCTCCGGCTGGCGCGGCAGGAAGGCGCCGCCGGCCACCGGCGCCCAGTCGAACCCGTTCTGCGCGGCCAGGATCTCGGCGGCCGGCTTGGCGCGCAGACAGGCGAGGTCCGCCGTGACCGCCCGGCCGACCTGGTCCGCCGGGTCCGCGCAGCCGAGCTTCTGCGCGAAGGCGGCACCCTGGGCCACGGCCGTCCCGTGGGTGCGGGCACCGCAGTCGCCGTACACCCCGCTCTGGATGATCCCGGCGCGGAAGAGGCCCTTCGCCGTCGGTGAGGCGAGCTGGGTGCAGACGGAGCGGCCGCCCGCCGACTCGCCCGCGATGGTGACGCGGCCCGGGTCACCGCCGAAGCGTGCGATGTTGGCCCGTACCCAGCGCAGCGCGGCCTGCTGGTCGAGCATGCCGAAGTTGCCGGAGACCCCGTCGCGGGCCTCGCCGTCGAGGCCGTCGGTGGCGAGGAAGCCCATGGCGCCGAGGCGGTAGTTGGCGGTCACGACCACGGTGCCGGTGCGGCGCGCGAAGGTGTCGGGGACGACGTCCTGACCGGCGCCGGCGGTGAGCCCGCCACCGTGGAACCAGACCAGGACCGCACGCTTGGCGGCGCCCTCGGGGGCGTACACATTGAGGTCGAGGCAGTCCTCGGTGTGGCTCGGCTGCTCATAGCCGGGGTCCCAACTCGCGCTCTGCACACACTTGTTGCCGAAGTCCCCGGCGCCCCGCACACCTTGCCAGGGCCGCACGGGACGCGGCTCCCGCCAGCGGAGTCCGCCGACGGGCGGCTCCGCGAAGGGGATGCCGAGGAACTGCCGCCCCTCCGCGGTGTCTTCGCCCCGCACCCAGCCCGCGTCGGTACGGACGAGTGGTGGGCCGGCTGCCTGCGCCGGCACGGGCGTGACGAGCGCGGCCGCCAGGGCCAACAGTGCGACGGACGAACGACGTATCACCGGTCCACCTCCGCTTGGTGAGCATGGGACTGCACTGGCGCGGCGGGAAAACTATGAACCACGGTGACTCGTGTCAATGATGTGAACGAGAAACGGCCGAATGACGTCAGGAAGCGAAGCCGGGGCAGGGGCCACTCCGGCGGAGCGGCCCCTGGTACCGGATTCCGCCTACGGGAGGACGGAGTCGAGCGGCGTCGCGGCGGCACCCACAGCCGTGGACGCCATGTCCGTCACCTGGGCGGGAAGGGGCGCGACGGCCGCAGCCCCGTCCCCGGAGTCGGCCTGGACGTACCGCGTCTCGTACCGCGACGGCGCGGGCTCGGCCGGTTGATCCGGCCCCTCCTGCGTGGGCTCGGCGCCGGGCGGTTCGGGGATGGGGTCGTGCGGGGACCCACGGTCGGGCTCGACGGGCGCGATGTCCTGTTCCTTGTTGTCGCCGCGCCCCTCTTCGCCGCCCTTCTTGCCGCCGTGTCCTTCTTCGTCACCCTGCTTGTCGCCCCGCCCGTCGTCGTCGCCCTGCCGGAGGCCCTTGTCCCGTGTCTCCTTTCCGCCGACGTCCGCCAGGCCGCCGTCGAGCATCCAGCGCTGGGCCTCGGAGCCGTCGCGTTCGGCGACGATCACGCTGCCGTCCTTGCCGTGCGCGACCGCGAGCCGCTCGGCCCCGCGCAAAAGCAGCTCGCCGTGGACCGTGAGGTCGTAGCGCGTCTCGCCGGCGTGGGCGAGGCAGTTCGCCAGGACGACCCTGTCCTCGTCGGAGTCGAGGCAGAGGGTCGGGTCGACCGCGCTGCGCAGCACGCCGTCGTCCTGGTACGACCACTGCTGGGACGCGGCGTTCGAGCACTCCGTCAGTTCCGCCGGCGCTCCGGTGCGGACCCGGCCGGCGCGGAGGTCGAGGCAGAGTCCTCCGTCGAGGTTGCGGAGCCTGCCCTGGGCGATCTCGACGGGGTCCTCGGCCGAGGCGGCGGACGGGGTGCCACCGGACGAGGGCTCGGACACGGTGCCGGGGTCGACGGTCCTGCCGCTGGCCACGCCCCAGGTGGCGCGTGCCTCAGGGACGCCGTTCTCGTCGGACCAGCCCTTGGCGGTGAGCACGGTCACGAGCAGGACGAGGGAGGTCAGACCGACGCCCACGGCGACCGCCCTGCCGCGTGTCCGCGGTGGGGCGAGGCGTTCCGGGCGGTGGCGTCCGCCCCGCCGGCGACGGTCGCATGCCGAGGAGCCGCCCCGGCCGGGCCGGGAGTCGAGATAGCGGCGGGCGCCCCAGCCGAGCACGGTCTCGGCGAGCAGTACCTCCAGGCCGCCCTCGAAATGGCTGAGCTGCTCGGCGGCATGCCGGCAGTAGCGGCACTCCATCAGATGCTGCTGGACATCGGGCAGCAGTGCGCCGCCGCGGCGAATGGGGACGTCGAGGAGGCGGTTGTAGTAGCGGCATTCCCGGCTGGGCGCGAGTTCGCCGTGGGCGCGGACGCAACCCCTGCGGAATTGCTCGCGCACTCCCTCCAGAGCGGCCGACGCCGTGGGCGTGTCGACCCCCAGCAGACCGGCGGGTATGGTTATCGGTTCCGCTTCGACCTCGGTGTGCCAGAGGAGGCATTGCGAAGCGCCCGAAAGGGCCCGGAACGCGCGCTCGGCGATTTGCCGCCTTTCGGGCGTCGTGGGCCTCGCGGCGCGCAGCCCACGCCCGCCGGTCGGTTTGCCGAGTTCCGGCAGCAGAGCGGAAATTCCGTCGTCGGCCGCCCACTCCTTCACCATGTCCCGTACGGCGACGAGGAGTTGCGGGCGCAGCGCGCCGGGGGCCGGCCGGCGCAGCACGCGTCGGAACGCGGCGGCGGCCACCATGGGGGCCGAACTCTCCGTGGTGGCGAGGCAGATGGCCGCGTAGTCGTGGGTCGCACGCCAGTGCCGCGCCATCAGCAGCGCGACGGCGCGGGAGTCCGTACCGCCCTCGCCCAGGCTCGCGACGAGATCGCGGTCGGACTCACCGGGGCTCGCCCCGGGCCGTGGCGGGTACGGCGGTCGTGGGGGGTAGGGGGATTGCACTGAACCATTTCCTTCCCAGCCGCAGGACGGCACGGGGATTGCACGTCCTTCGGAAAAGCAGGCGCCTGATTGGTGCATACCTAGGCCGGTCATCAGTTGACCGGCTTTCGGGTCGCTCACTTTCGCACAAGCTACGCACAGGAAACAAGAAGTTCGGTGACCGACGTTCAAAAAGCGAGAAATTCAAAAGGAGTTACCGCCGGTATCCGTACCGGCTTTCGAAATCACAACCGGACTGACCGTCAAGTTGTGTGCACACAAGGAACATCGATTCACGGAATCTTCAACTCCGCATACCGCACAGCAAGCTCCGAGGTTTCTCCCGGCCCGCTCTCATCCGGGTGCCGCAGCATGGGCCGCATGATCGTCCCCCACACGACACCCGCCCCCGCTTCACCCCGCACGGTCCGCAAGGCCGTGATCCCCGCCGCGGGCCTCGGGACCCGCTTCCTGCCCGCGACGAAGGCGACGCCCAAGGAGATGCTGCCGGTCGTCGACAAGCCGGCCATCCAGTACGTCGTCGAGGAGGCCGCGGCGGCCGGTCTCGACGACGTGCTGATGATCACCGGCCGGCACAAGCGGGCCATCGAGGACCACTTCGACAACGCCTTCGAGCTGGAGCAGGCCCTCGCGGCCAAGGGTGATTCCGTACGGCTGGACGCGGTGCGCGACCCTGCCCGGCTCGCCGACATCCACCACATCCGCCAGGGCGACCCGCTCGGCCTCGGCCACGCGGTGCTGTGCGCCCGCCATCACGTCGGCGACCAGCCGTTCGCCGTGCTGCTGGGCGACGACCTCATCGACCCGCGCGAAACCCTGCTGAGCCGGATGCTGGAGGTGCGCGACCGCCGCGAGGGCAGCGTGATCGCCCTGATGGAGGTCCCGCCGGAGCAGATCCACCTCTACGGCTGCGCGGCCGCCGAACCGACCGGCGAGGACGGCGTGGTCCGGGTCACCGGCCTGGTGGAGAAGCCGTCACGCGAGGACGCGCCGAGCCATTACGCCGTCATCGGCCGCTATGTCCTCGACCCGGCCGTGTTCGGCGTCCTGGAGCGCACCCCGCCCGGCCGCGGCGGCGAGATCCAGCTCACCGACGCCCTTCAGGACCTGGCGGCGGGCGGCACGGTCCACGGCGTCGTGTTCGACGGCCTGCGCTACGACACCGGCGACAAGGTCGACTATCTGCGCACGGTGGTGCGGCTGGCGTGCGAACGGCCGGACCTGGGACCGGAGTTCACGGCCTGGCTGAAGGAGTTCGTGGCGGGCCTGGCGGACGGCGGAGCCGAACGAAAGCGGCTCGCGGCCTGAGGGAGCGGCCCGGGACGAAAAGCACAGGGGCCCGCGCGGGGCCCCTGCTCACTGCGATGCCGTGCTGCCGTGCTGCCGTCCTGCCGGAACTCAGCTGTTAGGACGCAGGGTCCACACGACGGTCATGACGCCGGTGACGGCACCGTCCCCACGCTGGATCTCGATCGTCACCGGGAACTCGGGGCGCTCCCCCGCGTCCAGCTCCGCGACGACCTCGGCGGCCGGGCGGCCCAGCGTCGCGGTGGCGGTGACGGCACCCATGGCGAGCTTCTTGTAGGCGATCTCGGCGCTGACGGCGAGCGGCACGGCCCGCGAGAGCTGGTCACCGAACGCGGCCAGCACGATCGCGCCGCTGGCGGACTCGCCGAGCGTGAACATCGCGCCGGCGTGCGGCCCGCCCACGTGGTTGTGGTAGTCGCTCTGGTCCGGCAGAGCCACCACGGCCTTGTCCGGCGTGGTCTCCAGGAACTGGAGGTTCAGGGTCCGGGCCATGGGCACGGTGGCGGCGAGCATCTCGCCGATGGACATCTGGTCTGCGCTCATGACGGCCATGTTACCCATGAGTAGGAATTTGGGAACAGGCTGCGCACGATGTGACGAGCGTCGTATCCGCGCAGCCGTCCCACGACCCCGTCAGGGCGGCACGCGGGCGGCCGGAGCGGCGCTCATCGCGCCCCTGACCTGCGGTCGGCTTGGCAGATCGGGGCCGGGGCGGGGATAGTCTGCCGGTGACCTCCCCCGTCGACCTCCGCCGTCGTTCCCGCCGCCCCGCCTGGGCGGGCCGCAACTACAGCCTCCTGACCGCCGCCGCGTTCGTCACGAACCTCGGCAGCCACGGCGCGCTGATCGCCGCGGCGTTCGCGGTGCTGGAGGCCGGCGGCGACGGTGGCGACGTGGGCCTGGTGGCCGCCGCCCGCACCCTGCCGCTGGTGCTGTTCCTGCTGATCGGCGGCGCCGTCGCGGACCGCCTCCCCCGGCACCGGGTGATGGTCGCGGCCAACGCCCTGAACTGTCTCTCGCAGGCCGCCTTCGCCGTACTGGTGCTGTCCGGGGAGGCCGAGCTGTGGCAGATGATGCTGCTCACGGCCCTCGGGGGCACCGGTCAGGCGTTCTTCAGCCCGGCGGCCGAGGGCATGCTGCTGTCGTCGGTCGAGGGCGAGCAGGCGAGCAGGGCGTTCGCGGTGTTCCGGATGGCGATGCAGGGCGCGGCGGTCGGCGGTGCCGCGCTGGGCGGTGCCATGGTGGCCGCGATCGGGCCCGGCTGGGTGCTGGCGGCGGACGCGGCGGCCTTCGCGGTCGCCGGGTCGATGCGTGCGTTCCTGGACGTCGGTCACATACCGCAGCGGGTGCGGGGCGGCGGGATGCTCGCCGATCTGCGCGAGGGCTGGCGGGAGTTCGCCGGGCGGCCGTGGCTGTGGGGCATCGTCGTGCAGTTCTCCATCGCGAACGCGGTCGTGGGCGCGGCCGACGCCGTCTACGGCCCCCTGGTCGCCCGGGACCATCTGGGCGGGGCCGGTCCCTGGGGTCTCGCCCTCGGCTTCTTCGGAGCGGGCACCGTCGCGGGCGCCCTGCTGATGACCCGCTGGAAGCCGCGTCGCCTCCTGCTCGCCGGCACCCTGTGCGTCTTCCCGCTCGCCCTGCCCTCCGCCGCGCTGGCGGTACCGGCGCCGATCTCCGTGCTCTGCGCGGTGATGTTCCTGACCGGCGTGACGCTGGAGGTGTTCGGCGTGTCCTGGATGACGGCGCTCCATCAGGAGATACCGGAGGACAAGCTGTCCCGGGTCGCCGCCTACGACTGGTTCGGCTCGGTCGCGCTGGTGCCGCTGGCGACGGCCCTGGCCGGCCCGGCGGAGACGGCGTTCGGGCGCACGTCGGCGCTGTGGGGCTGCGCCGCGCTGGTGGTCGTGGTCACGGCGGCGGTGCTGTGCGTGCCGGACGTGCGCGACCTCCGCCGCCGTACCAAGCACGTGTCCGCGAGCGACCGGGTCGGCTCAGCCGATGCTGAAAGCGCCGTCGGGGGGCTCGGGTGAGGGCACGGCGTCCTCGTCCCGCACCGGCCTCGCCCCACCGATGAACTGCCGCAGGGCGGCGCCGTGTTCGACCCGGGCCGGGAAGGCGTCGCCGGCCATGAGCCGGGCGAGGGCCGCCGTGTCGAGCGGCCGGTGCGCGGCCACCAGCACCGCGTTCCCGAACCGCCGCCCGCGCAGCACGCCGGGTTCGGCGATCAGGGCGAGCTCCTCGAACACGGCGGCGAAGTTGGCGAGTTGGGACCGCAGGAAGGCGAACGGCGCGGCATCGGCGAGATTGGCAAGGTAGACCCCGTCGCTCCTGAGCACCCGTGCGGCGTGCCGGGCGTACTCGACGGACGTCAGATGGGCGGGCACCCGGGAGCCACCGAACACGTCGGCGACGAGGATGTCCGCAGAGCCCGCGGGAGCCGCTTCCAGCCAGGCCCGCGCGTCGGCGGCGTGCAGCGCGACACCGGCCCCCGCGGGCAGCGGCAGATACTCGACGACCAGCTCCAGCAGCCCCCGATCCGCCTCGACGACGTCCTGCCGGGAACCGGGCCGGGTGGCCGCCACGTACCTGGGCAGGGTCAGCGCCCCGCCGCCGAGATGCACCACGTCCAGTGCACGCCCCGCCTCCGCGGCGGTGTCCAGGACGTGTCCGAGCCGGCGGGTGTACTCGAATTCCAGGTACTCCGGATCGTCAAGATCGACGTACGACTGAGGCGCCCCGTCGACGGTGAGCAACCAGGCCCGCTTCCGATCGACGTCGGGCATGAGCTTGGTGAAGCCGTGGTCCGTGGTCCGGGAGACGGGTATCGAGTCGTTCACTCCTCCATTGTCGGTGAGAGTGCGGGCCTCAGGGGCGCGGGGAACTGCGCGACCGGCCACGACGGCCCCGCAGTCCCCCACGCACCCGGCAACACCCCCCTACGAGACGGCGGTAACGGTCCCCGCCCCCACGGTCCTGCCACCCTCACGAATGGCGAACCCGAGACCAGGCTCCAAAGGCATCTCACGCCCCAGTTCGACGGTCATCGCGACCGTCTCCCCGGGCCGTGCGACCCCCACCTCGCCGAGGTCGACGTCGCCCACCACATCCGCCGTACGGATGTAGAACTGCGGCCGGTACCCCGTGACGACAGGAGTCGTACGCCCGCCCTCGCGGGCCGAGAGGACGTACACCTGCGCGGTGAACCGGCTGCGCGGCGTCACGCTGCCCGGCGCCGCGACCACGTGCCCCCGTCGGACGGCGTCCCGTGGCACGCCGCGCAGCAGCAGCGCCACGTTGTCCCCGGCCTGCGCGTCCTCCATCGGCTTGCCGAAGGTCTCCAGGCCGGTGACCACGGTCTCCAGCCCGGCGCCGAGCACTTCGACCCGGTCGCCCACCCGCACGGTGCCCCGCTCGACGGCCCCGGTGACCACGGTCCCGCGGCCGGTGATGGTGAGCACGTTCTCGACGGACAGCAGGAACGGCGCGTCCACGTACCGCTCCGGCATCGGGACGTAGGTGTCCACCGCGTCGAGCAGCGCCTCGATGGACGCCGTCCACTGGGGGTCCCCCTCCAGCGCCTTCAGTCCCGAGACCCGTACGACGGGCGCGGTGTCGCCGCCGTAGCCGTGCTGCGAGAGCAGGTCGCGGACCTCAAGCTCGACGAGGTCGATGAGCTCCTCGTCCCCGGCGTCGGCCTTGTTGAGGGCGACGACGATGTGGTCGACGCCCACCTGCCGGGCGAGCAGGACGTGTTCGGCGGTCTGCGGCATGATCCCGTCGAGCGCGGACACGACGAGGATCGCCCCGTCCAGCTGCGCGGCGCCGGTGACCATGTTCTTGACGTAGTCGGCGTGGCCCGGCATGTCGACATGCGCGTAATGACGGGTGTCGGTCTCGTACTCGACGTGCGCGATGTTGATGGTGATGCCGCGCGCGGCCTCCTCCGGCGCCCGGTCGATGCGGTCGAAGGGCACGAAGGTGCCGGAACCGCGCTCGGCGAGGACCTTGGTGATCGCGGCGGTCAGGGTGGTCTTGCCGTGGTCGACATGGCCCATGGTGCCGATGTTGAGATGCGGCTTGGTGCGCACGTACGCGGTCTTGGACATGGCTGTACCTCGAAGTCTCTGCAGAAGTCTCCGCGAAGGAGAGAGGGACCCCAAGGACTTGCCGACCCTCCCCCTGCGGGGTCCGCCGGACTTTCCGGAGAGGGTCAGCTTCGGGCGCCGTCGGCTGCGGCCAGGAGGACCGGAACGGCAGCCTTCGGAGCATCCGCGACTGCGGATGCTGCGAGGACGAAGGCGTGCCGGAACATGAGGTCGATCATCGTCGACGCGTTGCCCGACGTCGAATGGTTTTCCGCGGATGGGGAGTTCGTGCCCTACGCCCCGATGTTCTTCAGTGCCTCCCGCACCGACAGCGGCGCGAACCGGCCGCGTTCGCGTGCCAGGAACTCCCGTACGGCCTCCGGGTCGGTCTTGGCGTATTCGCGCAGGCACCAGCCGATCGCCTTGCGGATGAAGAAGTCCGGGTGCCCCGACTGGCGCAGGCAGTAGGCGAAGAGGCGGTCGGTGTCGGTGCGTTCCTTGTAGCGCAGCTGGTGGAGCAGGGCCGTACGCGCGACCCACATGTCGTCGTCCGCGATCCAGGCGTCCATGTCGGCCGTGAGCTTCGGATCGGCGGTGACGAGTCCGCCGACGACATGGGCGGCGAGCAGGTCGACGGTGTCCCACCAGGAGACGGTCGCGATCAGGTGCCGGGCGACCGGGAGGAGACCGGAGGAGCAGCGCGCCACGTGCCGGCGCAGATAGTCGACGGCGAAGTAGTGGTACTCACGCTCGGGCAGCTCCCAGCACCGCAGGGCGACCGCGACACAGTCGGCCTCGGCGGGGCGGGCTGTGCCCTGGAGAACGGTGCGGGTCAGGGCGCGGCGCACCGGCGTCGTGAGGCCGAGGAAGGGGGCGACGTCCTTCATGTACGCCCGCATGGCCACGGCACGTTCCGGGTCGGCCGCCTCGGCGTAAGCGGGGAGGAGCCGCGCCAGCACCGTGTCGGCCAGGGCACTGCTCGGAACTTCCAGTGTTCCCGTACCTGTGACGCCCATGAGACGAACCATACGGCGATCAAACATCTTCGTCGGTTACTGTCGCCGAATGCTCGACGATGCCACCACCCGCTCTGGGGGCACCGCCACCGCCTCGCCGTCGGCCGCCGCCAGCGAACTCGCCGTCACCGCACCCGTGCCGGCGCCCGTAGCCGCGGGCTTGGCCGCGCGCTGCGGGAGAGCGCTGCTCTCGCCCTGGTCGCGGCTGTCCCTGCTCCTGGTGCTGCTCGCGGCCGCCGCCGCGTCCGTGCTGCTCTTCGAGCCGCACAAGCTCCTGGCCCACGGCTGGCCGCCGCAGGTCGGCGGGCCGGTCGCGGTGGTGCTGTTCGCCGTGGGGTACGGCCTGATCACCGTGGCGTTCGTGCCGCGGCCGCTGCTGAACCTGGCGGCGGGCGCGCTCTTCGGCTCGGCTCTGGGCATGGGCGCCGCCATGGCCGGCACCGTGATCGGTGCCGCGATCTCCTTCGCGCTCGGCCGGATGCTCGGCCAGGACGCGCTGCGCCCGCTGTTGCGCGGGCGGTTGCTGAAGGCGGCGGACAAGCAGTTCAGCAGGCACGGTTTCCGCTCGATGCTGGCGGTGCGGCTGTTCCCCGGTGTGCCGTTCTGGGCCGCGAACTACGCCGCCGCCGTCTCCCGCATGGGGTACGTGCCCTTCCTGCTGGCCACGGCGCTCGGTTCGATCCCCAACATCGGCGCGTACGTCGTCGCCGGCGCACGGGCCTCGCAGCCCACGTCCCCGGTGTTCCTGATCGCGGTGGCCGCCATCGCGCTGCCGGCGCTCGCGGGCGCGGTGGTGGCCTGGCGCAAGCGCCACCACCTGCGCAGTCGCTGAGCCGTCTCCCGGCCGCTCGACGGCCCGGCCGTCAGACCGACTCGACGATCATCGCGTTGGCGAGGCCGCCCGCCTCGCACATCGTCTGGAGCGCGTAGCGGGCGCCGCGCTCGCGCATCGCGTGGACCAGGGTCGTCGTCAGCCGGGTGCCGCTCGCGCCGAGCGGGTGGCCCAGGGCGATCGCGCCGCCGTGCACGTTGACCTTGGCGAGGTCGGCGCCGGTCTCCTGCTGCCAGGCCAGGACGACGCTGGAGAACGCCTCGTTGACCTCAAAGAGGTCGATGTCGCCGAGCGACAGCGATGCCCTGCGCAGCACCTTCTCGGTCGCCGGGATGACTCCCGTGAGCATCAGCAGCGGGTCGGAACCGGTGACGGCGAAGCTGTGCAGCCGGGCGAGGGGGCGCAGGCCGAGCCGGGCCGCCGTCTCGCTGGAGGTGATGAGGACGGCGGAGGCGCCGTCGTTGATGGGGCTGGCGTTGCCGGCGGTGACGTTCCATTCGATCTGCGGGAAGCGCTCGGCGAACGCCGGGTCGTGGTAGGCGGGCTTGAGGCCGCCGAGGATCTCGGTGGTGCTGCCGGGCCGTACGCACTCGTCGCGCGAGACACCGTCCAGGGGCGCCACCTCGGCGTCGAACAGGCCCTGCTCCCAGGCGGCGGCCGCCTTCCGGTGCGAGGAGACGGCGAACTCGTCCATCTGCTCCCGGGTGATCGACCACTTCGCGGAGATCAGTTCCGCGCTGATGCCCTGCGGGACGAGGCCCTCCGGGTAGCGCTCGGCGATGCCGGGGCCGAAGGGGTCCTTGCCGGGCGGCACGTTCGACCACATCGGCACCCGGCTCATCGACTCGACGCCGCAGGCGACGACGATGTCGTACGCCCCCGAGATGACGCCTTGCGCGGCGAAGTGAACGGCCTGCTGGGAGGAGCCGCACTGGCGGTCCACGGTGGTCGCCGGGACGGTCTCCGGGAAGCCCGCGGACAGAGCGGCGTACCGGGTGGTGTTCATGGCCTGCTCGCCGACCTGGTCGACGGTGCCGCCGATGACGTCGTCGATCAGCGCCGGGTCGACGCCCGAGCGCTCGACGAGAGTGCGCAGGGTGTGGGCGAGGAGCTGGACGGGGTGGACGTGTGCGAGGGAGCCGTTCAGCTTGCCCTTGCCTATGGGAGTGCGTACGGCTTCGACGATGACTGCGTCACGCATGGTGCGGGCCTCCTTGGCCGCCGGGCGGTGATCAGCGCGTGGGCCGGTGTGGTGACCGGCGCGATTACCGGTGAGTAGGAAATCCGAACTCACCATAGCCCGGAGGGTTGGAAAATCAAACCCATACGGTTGGAAAGTCGAACTCGCCCCTTAGACTGAGCGGCATGGCCGCCACCAAAGATCCGCGCCCCTGTTCCATCGCAGACGCCCTGGCCCTCGTCGGCGAGAAGTACTCCCTGCTCGTGCTGCGCGAGGTGTGCCTGGGCAACGGCCGCTTCGACCAGCTCGTACGCAACATCGGCGCCCCGCGCGACATCCTGGCCACCCGGCTGCGCCGCCTCGTGGACGCCGGGATCCTCACCAAGCGGGCCTACAGCGAGCGCCCTCAGCGTTTCGAGTACCGGCCCACGCAGGCCGGCCTGGAGCTGGAGCCGGTCCTGATGACCCTCATGGCGTGGGGCGACCGCCATCTGCGGCACGACGAGGACCGCCCCATGGTGATCGAGCACGTCTGCGGCAACGAACTCGTCCCGGTCGTCACCTGCCGGGCCTGCGGCGACCCGGTCCACCACGAGGACCTCACCGCCCATCCCCAGGTGCCGGGATGGACGGTGGCGGGACCTTCGGCGGCGTGAACCGGACTTCGGCGGCACGAGTCGGACCAGCCGGACCGGCCACCGCGACGCTCACCAGGGATGCGTCTCCAGGTACTTGGTGATCTCCTGGCGCTCCCACACCCCGTCGGCCACGACGACCCGATAGCGACGGGTGAGGGTGTCGCCGGGCGCGAGTTCCAGCTCGTCGTGGAAGGCCCAGGACGGGGCGGCACCGGCGAAGGGCTCGCCGCGTACGAACCAGTGGGCGGGGTGGGCGCCCCGCTCGCCGGCATGGTCGTTCTCGGGGGCGTGCGCGAACACGAGGGTCGCGTGACCGTCGGCGCCGTCGTGCTCGCCGGAGTACGCGAGCCAGGGGGCCTGCGCGCCCATCAGGCCCGGACCCTCCCCGTCCGGGGTGGTGATCCGGCCGCCCTGGAACGCACGCGGGCCGCGCCAGAACAGGCCCGTGTAACCGGCCATCTCCCGCCCGGCGGTCGTGGGGCTGCCGAACCGCAGCGGCTCCGCACGCCGGTTCGTGACGGCGGTCGTCCAGGTCAGGGCCCATGAGCCGGACTCCGGCTCGACGTCGTGCACCTCGATCCGGCGCCGCTCGTCGGCCCACAGCTCACCGCCGTACGGATGCCAGGTCAGCCGCTCGGCGATGACGACCCGGCCGTCCGCCGAGGAGACCTCGTCGAAGCCGGCGTGGGCCATCGACCCGACGCGCTCGGGGAGTTCGAGGTACCCCTGCCCGTGGACGTAGCTGTTGCCGCCCCACAGGTTCGCCCCCGACAGATGCGACGCGGTCAGCGACAGGCCCTTGTGCCAGCGGTGGTCGTTGGGGCGGTAGTCGGTGACGACGTCGCCGGCCAGCGTCCGCAGCGGGTGGACGTACGGCTTGGGCGCCTCCCAGGCCGCCTCCGCGCGGTAGACGTAGGCGAGCAGTTCGACGCCGGTGACGGGGTCGGTGACGGTGATGCGGTCGCCGTAGGAGTGGACGATGCGCAGCCCGGTCACGCGGCGGCCTCCTCGGCGGCGGCCGGCCGGTCGTCCTGGGCGGGCGCCCAGCCCGGCGCGCCTCCGTGCATCGCCGAGTGGAAGGGGTCGCCGGGGCCGATCTCCCCCGCCCGGACCGTCGCGTCCGTGAACGCCGACTTGTACAGGGCGGCGATCAGCTCGAGGCTCGTGCGCCCGTCCTCGCCGCTGCTGCGCGGCCGCTGTCCTGCGCGCATGCTCGCGACCAGTTCCCGCAGCTGCTCAAGATGCGAACTGGGCACGTCCGCACCGAAGTCCTGCCAGGTGGTGGCCTCGGCGGCCGGCACACCGCGGGCCGGTGTGATGCGCCAGTCGTCGTTGCGATGGCCGTAGAGATGGGTCAGTTCGACGGTGGCGCGTTCGCAGTCGATGCGGATGCGGCTGACCTCGTCGGGGCTCAGCACGCTGTTCACCACGGTCGCCATCGCACCGTTCGCGAAGCGCACCAGGGCGGTCGATACGTCCTCCGTCTCCACGTCGTGCACCAGCCGGCCGGCCATGGCCCGCACCTCGCTCCACGGTCCGAGCAGGTCGAGCAGCAGATCCATCTGATGGATGCCGTGGCCCATCGCCGGGCCCCCGCCCTCGGTCCCCCAGCGGCCGCGCCAGGGCACGGCGTAGTACGCGGTGTCGCGGTACCAGGTGGTCTGGCAGTGCGCGACCAACGGGCGGCCCATGGCGCGCTCGGCCAGCAGGCGGCGTACGTGCCGGGTGCCGGATCCGAAGCGGTGCTGGAAGACGATCGAGGCGTAGGGGCCGCCGTCCCGGCCCTCCTCGGCCTCCACGGCGTCGAAGTCGGCGAGGCTCGGCACCGGAGGCTTCTCGCACCACACCCACGCCCCGGCGCGCAGGGCGGCGACGGTCTGGTCGCGGTGGAGCGTGGGCGGGGTGCAGATGACGACCAGGTCGGGCCGCTGCTCCCGGAGCATCCGGTCGAGGTCGGTGTAGCCGTGGAGGTCTACGCCCGCGACGGCGCGGAACGACTCCACCGAGGCCGCGTCGATGTCGACGGCGGCGACGAGCTCCGTCTCGCCCTCCTCGGCGAGCATGGCCAGCGCGGGGAGGTGCGAGTCGCGTGCGATGGCGCCGGTGCCGATCACGGCGACCCTGACACGGCGGCCGGCGAGCGGAGCGGGATGGGGCCGGTGCGTGCCGGAACCGGAAGCGGCCTCGGATGTTGCCATGGGCGTGATCAGACTCCTCCGGGACGACGAACGACGGGCGACCGGCTTCGCGTGCTGCAGGAATCCGACAGGGGTGCAGCAAGCGCTTTCCGCTCGCTGCAACGTAAGCGGCGGCCCCGCAGCAGGTCAACACCGGTTTACGCGCGGGTGGCGAGTGCCTGCCCCGGCCCCTGTGCCGGAGCTGTCATCGCGGGACGCTACGCTGCCCCTCGACACTCGCGATCACTGCGCCGCCGACGCGTGTCCCTCATCGCCCTTGCCGCAATCAGCACTTGGACTCCCTACTTTCATGTCTTGGTTCGAATCACTCATCCTCGGACTCGTCCAGGGGCTGACCGAGTTCCTCCCCGTGTCCTCCAGCGCGCACCTGCGGCTGACCGCGGCGTTCTCGGGCTGGGAGGACCCCGGTGCGGCCTTCACCGCGATCACTCAGATCGGCACGGAGGCCGCGGTGCTGATCTACTTCCGCAAGGACATCGGGCGGATCATCTCGGCGTGGCTGCGGTCGCTGACCAACAAGGAGATGCGCCAGGACCACGACGCCCAGATGGGCTGGCTGGTGATCGTCGGCTCGATCCCGATCGGTGTGCTGGGTCTGACGCTCAAGGACCAGATCGAGGGGCCCTTCCGCGATCTGCGGATCACCGCGACGATGCTGATCGTCGTCGGCATCGTCATCGGCATCGCGGACCGGCTGGCGGCCCGTGACGAGACGGGCGGGCGGCACCGCGCGGCCAAGCAGCGCAAGTCGCTGGAGAGCCTGAACGTCAAGGACGGCCTGATCTTCGGCCTCTGCCAGTCCGCGGCCCTCATCCCCGGCGTCTCCCGCTCCGGCGCGACCATCAGCGGCGGCCTCTTCATGGGCTACCAGCGCGAGGCCGCGGCCCGCTACTCCTTCCTCCTCGCGATCCCGGCGGTCCTCGCCTCGGGCCTCTTCGAGCTCAAGGACGCGATGGAGAGCGACCACGTCTCCTGGGGCCCGACGATCTTCGCCACGATCATCGCCTTCGTGACCGGCTACGCGGTCATCGCCTGGTTCATGAAGTACATCTCCACGAAGAGCTTCATGCCGTTCGTCTGGTACCGCATCGCCCTCGGCATCATCATCATCGCCCTGGTGACGGCGGGCGTCCTGAGCCCCCACGCAGCGGAGTCGGCGGGCTGACGAGCCCCGTAACGGCAGGCTCCGGGGCCGTGTTCGAGCCTCGGGCCTGCTGACTCACTGGTCAGTAATAGCGGTCCGGCTGAAATCCGTGACCAATCACATACGTTGCGCGTAGCCGTCCGGTAGCGGACCGTCAGTTCTTGCCCCTAGGCTTGTCGGCATGTCCCCCGATTCCTTAGGCCCTGGTTCCGTGCGGTCTGCCACCGAGGTGAACGAGGCCATTCGTGCCCTGTGGTTGCGTGCGGGCGGTTCGCTGTCCGCTCAGGAGCGCGCGGAGTACGAGCTGTTGGTGGTCGAGTGGGCCGCCGCCATCCGCGGCGACGTCATCGAAGCCGCTTGAAGAGGGGATCCTGAGAAGGACAACCCCAGTTGACGCCGGGCCGCGGTTGCAGCAGCCCCGCTTGAGGGCGCTCGGCCGCCACCACTAGCGCGCAGATGCGCGAGGACCTCGTCCTCCACCGGATACCGCCATTCCCACGGCAACAGCCCGGCCGCACGCTCCAGTACCGATCCGGTCAGTCCAGGACCGAGCAGTCCAGGATCCGCCCGTCCACCGTCCCCACGATCAGCCGCTGTTGCTCGGCGCTGAACGCGGCGGACAACGGCGTGACCGGGTGGCCGTGTGCGCGCAGGGTGTGCCGGGCTCGCACTTCGCCCGTCGCCGAGTCCAGGATCTCCACCTCGCCGGTGAGATACACGACGTACGTCCTCCGCTCGTCGCCGTCGAGATCGGCGAGCGGCTTGTCGGTGCGGTGCACCCAGCGCGCCTCTCCGTCCGGCAGTCGGCGGCTCACGACGTACGTGCCCTCTCGGCCCTCCGCGTAGGTGGCGCCCGGTTCGTACGTCCGGCCCGCGTGGATGAGGGTGGCCGTCAGCTCGACGGCGGGGCCGTACCAGGGCTGGAGTGTGGACGCCGGGTCCCAGCGCAGAGGGAAGAGCGGGCGCAAGGTGGCGGGGCCGCGGGCGTCGGGAGGATCGATCGTGTGGATCCACGGCGAGTCGTCGGGGCCGGGTCCGTCCACGTACAGCAGACGGGTGCTGTGTCTGACGCGCAGCGCAGGGGAGTTGGAGCGGCCGGGAGCGAGGTCGAGGCGTGCTGCCTCCTGGTGCGTCGGGGCGAACAGCAGCGTGGCGTGCGGGTCGCGCCCTTGCGGGCGCAGGGCGCGCCAGCCTTCGTCCGCTGCGCACAGCGCCGGGGCCGACGGCACGTCCACGCTGTCCACCACACCGCCGTCCGCCGTCGATATCCGCTGAACCGTGGTCGCGCGGTCGACCAGTCGTCCCGTCACCTCGTCGCGCCGGTAGCCCTGGTACGTCACCCACGCCGACTCGCCGTCAGGCGCCGCCTCGACCCGGACACTCCCCTCCCCGTCGGCGGGAAGCGTCCACCTCAGCGTGCCCGACGGATCCCAGCATTCGAGGTCCGTGTGCCGCCCGGTGGCGAGCACCCGGCCGTCGGCCGGCACCGCCAGGTCCCGCACCTCCGCCCGTCGCCGCCACCGGTCCTCGGTCAGCCGCGCGAGGGTGTCCCGCACATGGGGGTCGTACAGGAGCCCGCTCTCGACCATCGGATGGCGTGCCTCGTCGGGGTCGACCAGACCGCCCGGAGCGGACAGCCAGTCATCCACCGCGACGGCCAGCTCGAAGCCCTTGCGGAAGCCGCCGTCCTTGTCCTCGGGAGAGAGCAGCATCGCGAGCCTGCCGTCCTCCAGCCAGCGCAGGTGGCGCACTTGGCGGGTCTTGCTCAGCAGGTTCGTCACGCACCCGGTCTCCAGGTGCAGCAGGAGCAGTTGACCCTCGAAATCCCACGAGCCGTCGTAGCGGCCGGTGCCGACGGCGACGAGCGGTAGCTCGGGGTGGGGCTCAATGGCGCATACGGAGTAGCGGGAGGCGACGACGTGGCGCGGACGGAGGGTGTCGGCCTCGTACACGCCGATCCGGTGGGCCAGCCAGTGGCCCGTACCGCGCCACATGACGTGCCCGAGGTCACCGGCCGCGATGACACAGCCGTGACGCTCGTCGGTCACCGCCCACACGGGCCGGCCGATCTCGGCGAACGGCTGGTCCCCGAGTATCCGGCGAACGGTCAGCTGATCCGGCATGACGATCTCCCCAGGTCGCGCTGTGTGTTGACGGCAGCAGGGCGGGTGAGGCACCGGACGTGCAACTGTTCGGGACCGGCAGGAGTCTAGTGATCGAAGCGCTGTTCTCCCTCAAGACACCGTCCGTTTCCCTGCGTTCCGACAGAGGTCCCCCATGCCGATGCCCCCGCACAACCGTCGCTCCTCCCGTACCGCCGTTGTCGCCCTCGGCGCCGCCGGCCTGATCGCGCTGGCCGCGGCCCCCGCCGCCTTCGCCGATGAAACCGCACCGGAACTGGTCGTCGGAGGCATCGAGCCGATCGACGGAGTGCGACCGGGGACCACCTTCGAGCTGCCGGTCACCGTGGCGAACAAGGGCACCGGAGCCGCCGAGAAGGTGTGGGTCACCTACGGCGTCACCCGGGGACTCGATTTCGCGGAAGTTCCCTCCAACTGCCGGGCACAGCAGGTCCGGTCCTACGACGAGATGCCCGAGAGGTGGACCGTGGCGTGCGGGTTCGACCAGGCGGTGAAGCCGGGCGTCGTCTACACGCCCGAGAGGCCACTTCGTGTCAAAGCCCTGGACCGCGCGTTCAACGACGAGCTGCTTCTGCGCGTCGAGGAGAACGATCCAGGGGCGGACGAGAACGGCTATCCGCCGGTGGCAGGAACCGCACCGGCGGTGAAACTGGTCGAAGCACCGGCCGGGGAGGAAGGATCCGCACGAGTCGTCATCCTGCCCGTCACCTCCGTCAACACGGCCGACTACCAGGTGACGGGTGCCGCGTTGAAGGGGCGCGTCGGTGAAACAGTGCCTATGAAGCTGGAGTTCACCAACGCCGGGCCGGCCTGGTTCATGGCCAAGGTGGGGGAACCGACCGTAAGGGTCGTGATCACGCCGCCCGCCGGAACGTCGGTCGTCAAGACCCCAGGGTTCTGCAGGGCCAAGGGTGATGCGTACGAGTGCGGCATGAGTCAGCGGGCTCTCAACGAGGGCGGCCGAGAGACCTACGGCTTCCAGCTGAAGATCGACAAGCCGGTGGCGCACGCCAAGGGTTCGGTGGCGCTCAGCACCGAGGCGCGGCCGTTCGACCCCGACAAGTCCAACGACAAGGCCGAGATCACGCTGGACGTCATGGGCGGGGGGTCGGCCGGCTCGCCGGGTGGCTCCACCAGCGGCTCAGGCGGATCGTCCGGCGGAGCGGCCGGTGGGGCGTCGTCGACCGGCGGCGACGGGACCACGGCGAATGGCGGCCACCTGGCAGAGACCGGGTCCTCGGCGTTGCCGATCACGGGTGTGGCTGCCGCGGCGGCGGTGGTCACGGGTGCGGGCATGCTCGTCATGGTGCGCCGCCGCCGGGCCCAGCGCCTGAACTGACGACCGTCCGATGCGAGCGTCGGATCCCACTCCGGGCCGCGGGCCCGGGACCTCCGCGCTGCCTTGATCGGCGGCCCGGCGCTCGTCTTCGTCCATCGTCATGCCTTCTCAGGGTGAGGGGACCTCGGTTGTCCAGAGCGAAAGGTCGCTGCTGGTCGCCACGGCGATGGTCCGGCCTGAGGGCGAGAAGCCGGCTGCGCGGAGTTCGGAGCAGTTCGAGTGGAAGATGTGCCACCACCGCTCGCCGTGTGGGCCGGGGTGGGGCAACCCGCCGTCTCCCGACAGCAGGACTCGCTCGTTCGGCCAGGCCGGGGCGACGACTTCGAGGGTCCAGCCGTCCTCGGTGGTGGTGTGAAGCCCGCCGCCGAAGAGCCCGGCGATGCGTACACGACTTCCGACGACCGGTCCCAGCCCGGGGCAGGAGAGATCGGCGACGGCGTCGGGCGTGCTGTCCACGGGATCGGGGTCGCGATTCCTGGCGATCTTCTCCCCCGTGACGGCGTCGAAGAGCCCGTGACCGTCGTGGGAGACGACCATCACCAGGTCACGGCCGCTGTCCGGATGCGACGCGAAGCCGATCCCGAGGAGTCCGCCGACCGGTTCGAAGGCAACGCGCCGCCAGGGCTCGGGCGCCGGCACCACCGGGGCCGCGAGCAACCGGTCCCGCATCGCCTGCTGATACGCCGAGAGCTCGGGCTCACGCTCCATTTGCCTGCCCGGAGCAGGACCGGACGAGGTCGACCCGCTGGTCGTTCTGATCGTTCACGCGCACCAGCCTCGCCCCACCTCCCGCCCACATCCACTGAATATCGCCGTCCGCCCTCTTGGAACCGTCCACCTCATGCCCAACACTGAGCCGATGACGCAGCGTGTGGAACTAGCCACCCTGAGGGATCGGTTGGCGGTCGACGAAGTGATCACCGACTACGCGGTGGCCGTGGACGACGGCGACTGGTCGTTGTACCGGAGCCTGTTCACCCCCGACGGGCGCGCGGACTACCGCTCGGCCGGCGGCATCGAGGGGGACGCCGGCAGTATCGCCGCATGGCTCGCGGAGAGCCTGCAGTTGTTCTCGATGCGCCAGCACCTCATCGTCAACCGCCGGGTCCGCTTCGGAACCCTGGAGCAGGACACCGGCGACACTGCCCGGGTGCAGGCGGACTACGTCAATCCGATGCGGTTCGCGGCGGACGGCGAGGGCTCCGCGGCGCCCGACTTCGTGTGCGGCGGCCGGTACGCCTTCGGGCTGCTGCGCACGGACGACGGCTGGCGGCTGCGCGAGGTCGTCGTCCAGGAGAAATGGCGCCGGCTGCCCGAGCGGACCGCCCCGGCGGTGATCGACTGAGCGGGCGCCCACTGTCCCACTGTCAGTGCCTGTGAGCACACTGGAAGCACGACGAGGTGGGTAGGGAGGCCGCATGAAGACGATCAGCGACTGGCTCGCCTCACCCTGGCGGCGCTCCACCGCCGCCGTCCTCGCCGGTGCGCTGCCCGTGCTCGCCTTCCCGCAACCGTCGCTGTGGTGGTTCGCCTACGTCGCCCTCGTCCCGTGGATCGCCCTCATCCGCACGGCGCCGACCGGGAAGCGGGCGCTGCGCGACGGGTGGTGGGGCGGCTTCGGCTTCATGCTGGCGATGCACCACTGGCTCATTCCCAACCTGCACGTCTTCACGTTCGTCATCGCCGGCCTGCTCGGCGCCCTGTGGGCACCCTGGGCCTGGCTGGTGCGCCGCTTCCTGGGCGCGCCCAGCCCCTCCCCCGGCCGGGTTGCGGCGGCACTCGCCGTCCTGCCGTCCGGCTGGCTCATGATCGAGCTCGTCCGCTCCTGGCAGGGGCTCGGCGGCCCGTGGGGCGTGCTGGGCTCCAGCCAGTGGCAGGTGGAGCCCGCGCTGCGGCTCGCCTCGGTCGGCGGGGTGTGGCTGATCAGCTTCCTGGTGGTGTGCGTGAACGTCGCGGTCGCCGTGCTGGTGACGGTGCGCACGTCCCGGGTCCCCGCGGTGGCCGGACTCGCCGCCACGGCCGTGGCCACCTCGGCCGCCTGGGTGTGGTCCCCGCGCCCCGACGTCCACGACCGGGTCCGGATCGCCGTGGTGCAGCCCGGAGTCATCCAGGGCGGCACGGACGGCCCCGACCGGCGCTTCGACCGCGAGGAGCAGCTCACCCGTGAGCTGGCGGGACAGGACGTCGACCTGATCGTGTGGGGCGAGAGCAGCGTCGGCTTCGACCTCGGCGAGCGGCCCGACCTCGCCCGGCGCCTCGCGGCGCTCTCGCGGGAGACCGGGGTGAACATCCTGGTCAACGTGGACGCCCGGCGCTCCGACAAGCCCGGCATCTACAAGAGCTCCATCCTCATCGGCCCGGACGGCCCGACCGGCGCCCGCTACGACAAGATGCGGCTGGTCCCCTTCGGGGAGTACATACCGATGCGCTCGATGCTGGGCTGGGCGACGTCCGTGGGCAGGGCGGCCGACGAGGACCGCAGGCGCGGCACGCGTCAGGTCGTGATGGACGCCGGGCACGGGCTGCGGATCGGCCCGATGGTGTGCTTCGAGTCGGCGTTCTCCGACATGAGCCGCAACCTCGCCGACCATGGTGCCGAGGTGCTGGTCGCCCAGTCGGCGACGTCGACGTTCCAGCAGAGCTGGGCCCCTGAGCAGCATGCCTCGCTGGCCGCGCTGCGCGCCGCCGAGACCGGCCGGCCGATGGTGCACGCGACGCTGACCGGCGTCTCCGCCGTGTACGGCCCGGGCGGGCAGCGCATAGGCCCCTGGCTGGGGACCAGCGCTAGCACGAGCGCGGTCTACGAGGTGCCGCTGTCCACCGGTGTCACGCCGTACGTCCGCTTCGGCGACTGGCCGGTGTATGCGGCACTGCTGATCATGGCCGCCTGGTGCGTGAGCGAGGGCGTCCGGACGCAGCGGCCCCGGTTCAGGCGGTCCGCTCCTGAACCGCACGCACGACCCGCTCGCACAGCTCATGGGTCGCCAGCGCGTCCCGGGCACTGAGCACCTTGCCCGCGCGCACGGCGTCGAGGAAGGCGAGCGACACCTGCTCGATGCCGCGCTGCCGGGCCACCGGCACCCAGTCCCCGCGCCGTCGCACGGTCGGCTGGCCCTTGTGGTCGACGACCTCGGAGAGGTTGAGGACCTGACGCTTGGTGTCCTGCCCGGAGACCTCGAGGATCTCCTCGGCCGAGCCGCTGAGCCGGTTCATCACGCCGAGCGCGGTGAAGCCGTCCCCGGCGAGCTGGAGCACGACGTGGTGCAGCAGCCCGTCCACGACGCGGGCGCGCACGGTCACGTCGTCGACCGGGCCGGGCGCGAGGAAGCGCAGGGTGTCCACGACGTGGATGAAGTCGTCCAGGATCATCGTGCGCGGCTCTTCCGGCAGCCCGATCCGGTTCTTCTGCATCAGGATCAGCTCGCGCGGATGGTCGGCGCACTGCGCGTAGCCGGGCGCGTAGCGCCGGTTGAAGCCGACGGCGAGGCTCACGTTCCGCTGCTCGGCGAGGGCCACCAGCCGCTCGGAGTCGGCGAGCCGGTAGGCCAGCGGCTTGTCGACGTACACCGCCACGCCGGCCTCCAGCAGCCGGGTCACGATCTCCGGGTGGGCGCCGGTGGGCGCGTGCACGAACGCGGCGTCGAGGTCCTGGGCGAGCAGTGAGTCGAGGTCCTCGTGGCGCTGCGCGGCGGGCAGGTGAAGGCCGTCGGCGACCCGGGCGAGCGTCGCGGGCGTACGGGTCTGAAGGTGCAGTTCGACCCCGGGGAGGCCGCCCAGCACCGGCAGGTATGCCTTCTGCGCGATGTCGCCGAGTCCGATGCAGCCGACCTTCACGGGGTTGTCTCCTCTAGCTGTTGCCGGACGGGCCGGCGGTTGCCTGCCGGGTCTTCCCGGCAGCATACGGCGCCTGCGGCGGCCGCCAGTCGGCGATGCCCTCGAAGCCCCGCAGGAACAGCAGCGGCGCGGCCTTGGACACCGCGGCCAGCGCCGAGTTCCGTACGGCGATCCCGGCGCGGCCGGTCATCATGTTCAGCCGGCCGACGCGGACGGCCTGGCGTGCGACGGCGGTCGTACGCGGCAGGCGGGCCGCGGTGTAGCCGGCGAGGTCGGCGCCGTGGTGCGCCAGGACGACGGCGTCCTCGATGGCCTGGTTGCCGCCCTGCCCGAGCGTCGGCGGCATCGCGTGCGCGGCGTCCCCGATCAGGGCGACCCGGCCGCGGTGGTATGCGGGCAGCGGGTCGGCGATGTGGTGGACGTCGTGGCGCAGGACGTCCTCGGGGCGGGCGGCGGCGAGGATCGCGGGGATCGGGTCGTGCCAGTCGCCGTACCGGCGCAGCAGTTCGGCCCTCTCGTCGTCGGGGGCGTGCTCTCCGGCGGGCGTGACGGCCGCGGCGTAGGCGTAGACGCGGCCGTCCTTGAGCGGGTGCGAGCCCCAGATGCGGCCCCGGCCCCAGGTCTCGTGCGAGGCGAACCGCGCGCCGGGCACGGGTATGACGACCCGCCAGGTGGTGAACCCTGAGTAGACGGCCCCGGGGTGGTGCGGGAACAGCGCCCGCCGTACGGCGGACCGGATGCCGTCGGCGGCCACCACTAGGTCGGCCTCCAGTTCGCCGTCCGGTGTGTTCACGCGCGCGGGACGATCGGCGTCGCCCGGGTCGGCGAGGCTCGCGTCGACCCCGGTGCGGACGGCCTCGGACGGGAGCCGGGCGGCGAGGCTGTTGATGAGGGTGGCCCGGTGCAGCAGGACGAGAGGGCCGCCGAAGCGGGCGGCGACGGCGTCGGCGTCCGTGCGGGAGAGCCAGCGTCCGGACGGGGTGCGCAGCCCTCCGTCGCCCTGCCAGGCCGCGAGGTCACGGATCTCGTCGCCGACGTCGATGACGTCCAGTGCGCGCAGGGAGTTCGGTGCGAGGGAGATGGCCGCGCCGACCGGTTCCAGGGACGGCGCGCGCTCCAGCACGGTGACGTCCCAGCCGCTGCCGCGCAGTGCGACCGCCGCGGTCAGGCCTCCGATGCCGCCGCCGATGACGACGGCCCGCCTCGACTGTGCCATGGCTCCTCCTGAGCAGACTACAGGTGTAGTACCTTCAGATGCCGACTGTACTACAGGCGTAGTGAGAGGAGTAGGTTGATCTCCATGCCCGAACGCACCACGGGCGCCTCGCGCGCCGATCTCGTCGCCGACACCGCCCTCGCGCTGCTCGCCGAGCGCGGGATGCGGGGACTCACGCACCGGGCGGTCGACGAGACGGCCGGGCTGCCGCAGGGCTCGACGTCGAACGTGGTGCGCACCCGGCAGGCGCTGCTGGAGCTGACCGTGCGCAGGCTCGCAGACCGCGAGGCGAAGGTTCTGGCGCTGGAGGAGATGCCGGACCCGCGCGGCGGCCCGGACGCGCTGGTGGACGGGCTGGCGCTGGCCACGCACCGCTCCCTGACCCGCAACCGCGAACTGACCCTCGCCCGTTACGAACTCGCCCTGGAGGCCACGCGCCGCCCCGAGCTGCGCGCCTACTTCGACGCGACCGGCGCCCGTTTCCGCGACCAGCTCTCGGCCCTGGTGACCGCCCTGGGCTCGACGGCCCCGGCCCGGCACGTGCTGTCGCTGGTCGCGTGGGCGGACGGGCTGATGTTCAACTGCGTGGCCGGGTCCTTCAACGCGGAGGTGCCGAGCCTGGACGAAGTGCGGGCGGGGCTGCGGGAACTGCTCGGCGGGATGTTCGACGACGCCTCCGCGCCCGCGAAAACTGCTGGTGAGCCAGGGTGAGTTGAGCGACGATGCGGGCATGACGACAGAACGCCACGAGCCCGCGACCACCGCCGACGAGCGCACGATGCTGGAGGGCTGGCTGGACTACCACCGCCGGACGCTCGCGTGGAAGTGCGAGGGCCTGACCGACGCCCAGCTCAGGACCGCGTCCGTGGAGCCGTCCGAGCTGTCCCTGATGGGACTGGTGCGGCACATGGCGGAGGTGGAGCGCGGCTGGTTCCGCCAGGTGCTCATGACCGACGACGCCGGACCGATCTACGGCACGGAGGAGGACCCGGACGGCGAGTTCCATCTCACCGAGGCGGACACCTGGCAGGAGGCGTACTCCACCTGGCAGGCCGAGATCGACATCGCCCGGCGCAACGCCGCCGGATTCGGTCTCGCCGACCTCTCCAAGGGCCGCAGCCGGCGCAGCGGAGAGCAGTTCAACCTGCGCTGGATCTACACCCACATGATCGAGGAGTACGCCCGTCACAACGGGCACGCCGACCTGATCCGCGAGCGCCTCGACGGCGCGACCGGCGACTGACGTCAGCCGGGGCGGGCCCGCGCCGCCCGTACGGGGCCGGAGATCACCCGTGTGGACCAACCTCTGCTTGTCCGCTGTCCCAACGGGCGGACGACCCATCAGAGTTGCGCGCGTGCATCGAACGACGACCACCGCAACGCTCCTGGTCACCGTGGCCGTCTCGGCCCTCGGCGGCTGCACGACGGTCCAGCAGCCGACGGCTCCCGGGGCACCGTCGGCGCCGTCCCGGCCGCCGGTTCCGGGTGCGGGCGTCCATACCGAGCCGAAGGTCGTGCAGGCCCCGGCCCGCGAGGCCCTGACCCTCGTCGACCCGTCCCGGAGCCCCGAAGCCGCGCCGTCCGACGCACACACCGCGTCCCCCACTCCCCCGGCACGGCCGACGCCCCCGCCCCCTCGCACGCACTCCCCCGAAGACCACCAGGACCGACGGGAACCCGGCCGCCCGCACTCCGACGACCGCGGCCCAAAACGGCCGGCCGCCCCGGTCCCGGACCTGTCGCAGTCGCTGCCCGAGGAGGTCCGGGGCAACGGGGAGATCTGCGAGCTGGGCAGGAAGTACGGCGGCTGGCGGCCGGACAGCCCGGAGTCGCAGATCTGCGACAAGACGTACGGACGCTGAGGGCGCCTCGGGCCGGCGCCCGCTAGACGCCCTCCCCCAGTCGCCCCTCCAGCCGCAGGAGCCGCGCCCGCACCCCGTCCCCGTAGCTGTCGTCCCCCAGCACCCCCGCCGCTCCCCGTGCCCGACGCAGATGGGCGATGGCCGTCTCCTTGCGTTCGAGCTTCACGTAGTCGGCCGCCAGGTTCAGATGCAGCGAGGGGTACAGCGCGCGTACGGCGACCGCGCCGCCGGCCCCCTCCGCCGCCGCCAACGCCCGCAGATCCCAGGCCAGTTCGTCCAGGGGGTCGTCCTGGGTGTCGGCCAGGTAGTGGGCCAGCGTGCACCGGTGCAGCGGGTCGGCGCCCTCGCCGAGCTCCGCCCACAGGTCCAGCAGACGGCGCCGGGCCTCCTCGCGGTCCCCGGCGTGCAGGAGCATCACGACCTGCCCGATCCGCGTCAGCACCGCGTCCGGCGCCGTCTGCCCCTGTCGCTCCGCCACCGCGTCCTCCGGCCCTCGTCGGCTGGTCCCACCCGACGCTAGCCGCCCCCACCGGCATTCCCGGTCAGGCGGCTCCGTACGGCACCGGGCCGACCCCTCGACCGACCGGCCCGGCGGGCGGGAGGCCGGTCAGCCCAGGTTCGGGATGCGCCAGTCGATCGGCTCGTGGCCCTGCTGGGCCACCGCCTCGTCGATCTGGGTGAACGGGCGGGACCCGAAGAACTTCTTCGCCGACAGCGGCGAGGGGTGCGCCCCCTTCACCACCACGTGCCGGGTCTCGTCGATCAGCGGGAGCTTCTTCTGGGCGTAGTTGCCCCACAGCACGAACACGGCCGGGTCCGGCCGGCCCGCGACGGCCTTGATCACCGCGTCGGTGAACTTCTCCCAGCCCTTGCCCTTGTGCGAGTTCGCCTCGCCGGAGCGGACCGTCAGCACCGCGTTGAGCAGCAGGACGCCCTGCTCGGCCCACGGCATCAGATAGCCGTTGTCCGGGACGGGGTGGCCGAGCTCCTCCTGCATCTCCTTGTAGATGTTGCGCAGCGAGGGCGGCGTCTTCACCCCGGGGCGGACCGAGAAGCACAGGCCGTGGCCCTGGCCCTCGCCGTGGTACGGGTCCTGGCCGAGGATCAGGACCTTCACCTTGTCGTACGGCGTCGCGTCCAGCGCCGCGAAGACCTCGTCGCGCGGCGGGTAGACGGGACCCTTCGCCCGCTCCTCCTCGACGAACTCCGTCAGCTCCTTGAAGTAGGGCTGCTGAAGCTCGTCGCCCAGAACCCCGCGCCAGGACTCGGGCAGCATGGCGATGTCGGTCACGTCAACTTCCTCACGGTGTACGGCAGACGATGTGCGGTCCACGACCAGCGGTCGCGTCCAGGCATCAGAACCTACAGGCGGCCACTGACAATCGCCCCGTGGACCGCACATCCCGGTCTGCCACCCCCCGGAGGGAGCTTCCTACCAGCTGGTCTTGCGGGACAGCTCGCCCATCATCATGATCGTCGACGGGTCCAGCGCCCGCTCCGCGCCGGAGATCTCGGCGCTCGCGGCCACGTACTGCCGGCCCTGCCACAGCGGCAGCAGCCGTGCGTCGTCGACGAGGATGCGCTGGGCGTCCTCGAAGTCCTTCACGACGTTGGCCCGGTCGCTCTGGGCGCGGGAGTTGGGCAGCAGGTCCTCGGTGATCCTGGGCGTCACGTAGGGCGTGCCGAGCGCGTTCTGCTCGCCGACGAACGGGGCGATGAAGTTGTCCGCGTCCGGGAAGTCGGGGAACCAGCCACGCCCGAACACCGGGTACTCGCCCTTCTGGTAGCCGGTGACGTAGTCCTTCCAGGGACGGCTCTTCAGGGTGATCTGGAAGAGGCCGGAGTCCTCCAGCTGGCTCTTCAGCTCCTCGAACTCCGCCTTGGTGGCGGAGCCGTAGCGGTCGCTGGTGTACCAGAACTTGAGCTTGACGGGGGTGGAGATGCCCGCCTCGGTGAGGATCTTGCGGGCCTTGGTCGCGCTCGGGTCGCCGTAGTCGTCGAAGAAGCCCGTGGTGTGTCCCGTCAGGCCCTTGGGGACCATCGAGTACAGCGGCTCGACGGTGTCCCGGTAGACCTTGTGGGCGATGGCCGGGCGGTCGACGACCTGGGCTACGGCCTTGCGGACCGCGGCCTTGCCGGCCATCGGGTCCTTGGGGTTGAACACCAGGTAGTTGATCTCGGTGCCGGAGCCCTCGATCATCTGGAGCTCGTCATCGTCGTCGGCCTGGATGTCGACGACGTCGTCGGCGGCGAGGCCTCGGAAGGCGACGTCGAGCTTCTTGTCGCGCAGCGCGCTCACCATGGTGGGCGAGTCCTGGTAGTACCGGATCGTCACGGCGCTGTTCTTGCGCTCGGCGAGGCCGTTGTAGCGGTCGTTCTTGGAGAGTTCGGCCGTCTTGCCGTCGTCGTACGAGGACAGGGTGTACGGCCCGGAGCCGACGATCGTGCCGTCCTCACGGAGCTTGTCCGCGGGGTAGTCCTCGGGGTCGACGATCGACATCGCCGGGGTGGCGAGCACGAACGGGAAGGTCGCGTCGGCCTTGTTGAGGTGGAAGACGATCTCGCGGTCGTTCAGCACCTGGACGCGTTCGAGGCTGCCCAGCAGACCGGCGGGACCGCCGTTGACGTTGATCTTCCGGATCCGGTCGATCGAGTACTTGACCGCCTTGGCGTCGAGCGTGTGCCCGTCGGAGAAGGTCAGTCCCTCACGCAGCTCGCACTGGTACTTCGTGTTCGAGTTGTCGGTGAACCGGCAGCTCTCCGCGGCATCCGGCTCGGGGGCGCTGGCGCCCGAGGGATAGCTCAGCAGTGTCTGATAAATGTTGCGGAACAATTCCCAGGAGCTGTCCCACGACGCGGCGGGATCAAGGGTGCTGGGGGCTGCCGTCGTCCCCACCATGATCGGTCCCTGGTCCTCCGTCGAGTCGGACGAAAGGACACCACAACCTGCCACCAGGGACGATATGGACGCGATGGCCGCCACCTGCCGCAGGCGTCGGATCCGGTTGAACACGCGCACGCTCCTCGATCTGCCATACCAAGGGTCGGCAGACGATACCGCAGTGTTCCGGCCGTTGGACCTCCTGTCTCGTAGTGCACTTGTTCGTTATTTTGATGACTACGTTGTCAATGTTTAGTGATCTTCCGGTACGTCGACACGGGCGCCGCTGATGTCCAGCGGCGCCCGTGTCGAGTGGTGTCGGAAGTGGTGTCCCGCGGGTCAGCCGACGCCCGCGTTGAGGAAGATGCCGCCGTCGACGACGAGCGTCTGTCCGGTGACCCAGTCGGACTGGTCCGAGGTGAGGAACGCGGCGGCGCCGCCGATGTCCGAGGGGACGCCGAGCCGGCCCAGCGGGTAGGACGCGGCGGCCTCCGCCTCCCGGCCCTCGTACAGGGCCTGGGCGAACTTGGTCTTCACCACGGCCGGGGCGATGGCGTTGACCCGCACCTTGGGCGCGAACTCGTGCGCCATCTGCTGGGTGAGGTTGATCATCGCGGCCTTGCTCACGCCGTAGGCGGCGATGAACGGCGAGGGCGCGATGCCCGCGACGGAGGCGATGTTGACGATCGCGCCGCCGTTGTCCTTCTGCCAGGCGTGCCAGGTCTTCTGGGCGAAGCCCAGGGCCGAGATCACGTTGGTCTCGAAGACCTTGCGGGCCACGTTCAGGTCGAGGTCGGCGAGCGGCCCGAACACCGGGTTGGTACCGGCGTTGTTGACCAGGTAGTCGACCCGGCCGAAGGCCTCCATGGCGCGCTCGACGGCGACGGCCTGGTGGGCCTCGTCGTGGGCCTTGCCGGCCACGTAGACGGCGCGCTCGGCGCCGAGCTGCTCGACGGCTTCCTTGAGGGCGTCCTCGCCCCGGCCGGTGATGACGACGCGGTCGCCGCGCGCGACGAGCGCCTCGGCGACGCCGTAGCCGATGCCGCGGCTGGCACCCGTGACCAGGGCGACCTTGCCGGAGAGTGCAGGCAGTTCAGTCATGTCTGTCATTTCCGCGTATCCCTGATCCCTAGTCGAGCGGTCCGCCGGCGACGTACAGCACCTGGCCGGAGACGAACCCGGCCGCCTCGCCAGTGAAGAAGGCGATGGCGTTGGCGATGTCGTCGGGCTCGCCCACGCGGGCCACCGGGATCTGGGTGGCGGCGGCGGCCTTGAAGTCCTCGAAGCCCATGCCGACGCGGTCGGCGGTGGCCTTGGTCATCTCGGTGGCGATGAAGCCCGGGGCGACGGCGTTGGCGGTGACGCCGAACTTGCCGAGCTCCTTGGCGAGGGTCTTGGTGAAGCCCTGGAGGCCGGCCTTGGCGGCGGAGTAGTTGACCTGGCCGCGGTTGCCGAGCGCGGAGGACGAGGAGAGGTTGACGATCCGGCCGAAGCCCGCGTCCACCATGTGCTTCTGGCAGGCCTTGGACATCAGGAAGGCGCCGCGCAGGTGGACGTTCATGACGGTGTCCCAGTCGGCGACGCTCATCTTGAACAGCAGGTTGTCGCGCAGCACGCCCGCGTTGTTGACCAGGATCGTCGGGGCACCGAGCTCCTCGGCGATCCGCGCGACGGCGGCCTCGACCTGCGCCTCGTCGGAGACGTCGCAGCCGACCGCGATGGCCTTGCCGCCGGCCGCGGTGATCTTCTCCACGGTGTCCTTGCAGGCGGCCTCGTCGAGGTCGATCACGGCGACCGCGCGCCCCTCGGCGGCCAGCCGTACGGCGGTGGCGGCGCCGATCCCGCGCGCTCCGCCGGTGACTACGGCGACCCGCTGATCAGTGGTGGACATCAGAGACTCTCCTCGGTGAGCGACCGCTTAGTACCTTCGATGGACGTGACGCTAGAAGTCCTGGCACGCGGTGTCAACGGTGGCCGCGCGCATGTGATCCATTACCTGATCCGTCACTTCACCAACAGCTCCAGCAGCCGTTCGGCCTCGGCCGCCGGATCGGAGGTGAGCCCGGTGTGCACGGGGCCCGGCTGCACGACCGTCGAGCGGGGCGCGATGAGCCAGCGAAAGCGCCGCCCGGCGTCGTCACCGGCCGCCTGCCCCGCCTCCTCACTGCCGCCGCAGACCCGCTCGACCGCCCCGAGTGCGGCCCGGATGCCGGCCACGTCGGCGTCCGGGTCGAGGGCGAGCAGCCGCGCCTCGTCCAGATGGGTGCGGGCACCGACGTAGCCCTGGGGCCGGCAGTACACCAGTACGCCCGCGTTGATGCACTCGCCGCGTTCGACGCGGGGCACGACGCGCAGGAGGACGTACTCGAAGACGTCCCGGTCGTTCGACTCGCTGCCGCGGATGATGTGGCGCTCGACCACATGGCCGGCCATGTGAATGTGTCGCTCGCTCACTTGCTCTCCTCGATTCCGGTGACGCGCTCATGGATGCCGGCGGCGCGGGCCAGCAGCAGTCCCGCGTAGGCCCGGCGGAGGTCGTCCGGGGTGTCGAAGCCGGGCTCCTCGGCCAGCCAGGCGTCCGGGACCTCGGCGGTCACCTCGGCGAGCAGTTCCTCGGTGACCAGCGGCGCCAACTCGGCGGCGGCGGCGCGCACTTCGGGCGCGAAGGAGGCGAGGGCATGGTCGGAGGCGTCGTAGGCGCGCTCCGCCGAGGCCTGCGCCCCGGGCCAGTTGTGATGCCAGATCATGGTGGCGCCGTGGTCGATGAGCCACAGATCGCGCCGCCACATCAGCAGGTTGGGGTTGCGCCAGGAGCGGTCGACGTTGTTCACCAGCGCGTCGAACCACACGATCCGGCCGGCCTCCTCGGCGCTCACCTCGAAGGCGAGGGGGTCGAAGCCGAGCGCGCCGGAGAGGAAGTCCATCCCGAGGTTGGTGCCGCCGCTGGACCGGAGCAGGTCCTGCACCTGCTGGTCGGGTTCGCCGAGCCCCAGCACCGGGTCGAGCTCCACGGTCACCAGCCGGGGCACCCGGAACCCGAGCCTGCGGGCGAGTTCGCCGACGACGATCTCGGCGATCAGCGTCTTGCGGCCCTGTCCGGCGCCGGTGAACTTCATGACGTACGTCCCGAAGTCGTCGGCTTCGACGAGTCCCGGCAGTGAGCCGCCCTCACGCAGGGGCGTGATGTAGCGGGTCGCGATGACTTCCTTGAGCATCGCCCCAGGTTACTGGCGCGGGGAGGGCGTCGGGGGCGGCCCCGGCGGGCGGCGGTGCGTCGGCGTCGACAGCGGATCGACAGCTCCGGACAGTGAACCGACAGCTCCGCTTTACCCATCTCCCGGCCGGACCGGGTCAGGATTTCGACATCGTCTGAACAGCCGGTCCCAAAGGACCGTACCTCTCGGCAGATCACGAATGACGGGAAGGAACGTCAGCATGACCAGCGAATTCGTTCAGCCGGTGTCGCGACCGAGCCGCCGTACCGTCGTGGCGGCGGTCGGCGCGGCCGGGCTCGCCGCTGCGCTGACCGCGTGCGGATCGGACGACGGAGCGTCCGACTCCTCGACCGAACAGGGTGCCGCCGCCGGCGGCGGCGCGACCACCGAGTCGGGCGGCGGCTCCTCGGCCGACGCCGGCGCGGGTGGCGCGGCGCTCGCGAAGACCGCCGACATCCCGGAGGGCTCGGGCAAGGTCTTCAGCGACGAGAAGGTGGTCGTGTCGCAGCCCGCGGCCGGCGACTTCAAGGCCTTCTCGACGATCTGCACCCACCAGAACTGCCCGATGACGGACCTGAAGGAGGACACCCTCTCCTGCGCCTGTCACGGCAGTCAGTTCTCCGTGCTCGACGGCAGCGTGAAGAAGGGGCCGGCGACGCAGCCGCTGGCCGCCAAGCAGATCAGCGTGTCGGGCGACTCGATCACGCTGGCCTGACCGGCGGCACCGGACGGGCTCAGGCCCCGCTCGGACGCGCGAAACAGCCCAGCACCTCGTCCGTGGTCGCGACCGTGGCGACCAATGCGAGGGTGTGGCTGATCATCGCGGGGGTGTAGTCGGAGGGCACTCCCGCGATGGCGTCCGTGGGCACGACGGCCGTGTAGCCGCGGTTGACGGCGTCGAACACGGCGTTTGGGATCGCGACGTTGGCCGAGACTCCGGTGATCACGAGCGTGCGGCAGCCCAGGTTGCGCAGCAGCGCGTCGACATCGGTGCCCTGGATCGGCGACAGCCCGTGCAACCGCCGTACGACGAGGTCCTCCTCGGCGACCTCGATCGGCTCCGCCACGCGTACCGCGTCGGTGCCGGTCAGCTGTTGGACGGGGAGCCGTTCGGCGGCGCGGAAGAGGCGGGCGTTGCGGTTGGCGCCGCGGCCGTCGGGGCGGCGTTCGGCGATCGCGTGGATCACCTGGACGCCCCTCGCGCGGGCCGCGGTCACCAGCCTGGCGACGTTGGCGAGGACGCCCGAGTCCCTTGCCTCCTTGGCGAGTTCGGGCAGGGCGCTGTCCGGTCCGACGACGCCTTGCTGGCATTCGACGGTGATCAGGACGGTGGTGGCGGGGTCGAGCAGTGCGCTGAGTCGGTCGTTCGACGGCATGGGGTCCCCCTGTGCCCGACGGCGGCGTGGCCGGCGAGCGTAGCCATCAACGCGCAAGGACGGAACCACCATTGCGCGTGGACGGAAGACGACTCATCCTTTTCTGACGTGATGTCAGAGGATCTCTCCTCTGGCACGACGTGAGAGAAGAGGGGGACGTATGACCGTCACTCAGCGCCGGGGCCGGAAGATCATGATGACGCCCGGTGAGCTGGACGAGTTCCTCACCGAGCAGCGCACCTGCCGGGTCGCCACCGTGTCCACCGACGGCTTTCCGCATGTCAGCGCCCTGTGGTTCGCCTGGGACGGCGACTCGCTGTGGCTGTACTCGGTCGTCCGCAGCAAGCGGTGGACGGATCTGCGGCGCGATCCGCGGGTCGCGATCGTGATCGACACGGGTGAGGAGTACGAGCAGCTGCGCGGCGTCGAGCTGTCCGGCACCGTCGACTTCGTGGGCGAGGCGCCGCGCGTGGGCGAGCTGCGCGCCGAACTCGACGTGCCCGAGACGCTGTTCGCCCGCAAGAACTTCGGCCTCGACGAGATGCCGCACGACGGCCGGCACGCCTGGATACGGCTGACTCCCGAGAAGATCGTGTCCTGGGACTTCCGGAAGCTGGGGTCCTAGCAAGGGGCGGGTTCCACGCGAACGGGGTCGGGCTCGGCTCGGCCGAGGCCGGGATTCAGCCGACCTTCTCGGCCGCCGTCCGCAGTGCCTGGACCGCCGCCCGGATCGACGGGCGGCGGTCGGCGTCGGCGCGCCACACCGCGTAGATGTAGCGGTGGACGCGGTTGCGCACCGGCACGGCGCGCACGCCCAGCGGCATCGGGTCACGGCCGAGCCTGGGAGCCACGCACACCCCCAACCCGGCTGCGACCAGGGCGAGTTGGGTGTGGTGTTCCTCCGCGCGGTGGGCGATCCGCGGCTCGATCCCCTTGGTCCGCAGGGTGTAGAGCAGCCACTCGTGACAGAACTCGCCCTCGGGCCAGGCGACCCACTCGTCGCCCGCGAAGTCCGCCAGGTCGACCTCGCTCCGGTCGGCGAGCGGGTGCCCTTCGGGCATCGCGATCTCCACGCGGTCGTCGAGGATCGGCGCCTTGGCGAGCCCCTCCGGCATGGGCAGCGGCTTGTTGTACCAGTCGAGGACGACGGCCAGGTCGGCGTCGCCCCGCATCACTGCGGCGACCCCGTACTCGGGCTCCAGCTCGCGCGTCGTCAGGCGCAGCGCCGGATGGTCGGTGCGCAGCGCGGTGAGCGCGGCGGGGAACAGCCCTCGCAGGGCGGTCGGGAAGGCGACCAGCCGCAGCTCCCCCACCACCTGCCCACGCTGCGCCTCCAGATCGGCCTGGGCGAGCTCGACCTGCGACAGGATGCGTGCCGCGTGGTCGGCGAGCAGCCGCCCGGCATCGGTGAGCCGTACGCCCCGGCCGTTCTTGGCCAGGAGCTGTTGGCCGACCTCCCGCTCCAGCTTCGACATCTGCTGCGAGACGGCCGACGTCGTGATGTGCAGCCCCTCGGCGGCGGCGCTGACGGAGCCGTGCCGGGCCAGGGCGTCGAGGGTGCGCAGGCGCTCCAGGTTCAACATGTAAGCAATGCTACGAGATATCGTGCGCGAAATCTCGATTGTGCTACAAGGTCGATGACGGCAAGGTTGCTGCCATGACCACCGTCACCGCCTCGCGCGACGCGGCCGGGCCCGCGTCCGCGTCCTCCGTCCCACCTCGCTCCCGTGGCCGCCTCGACTGGCGGCTGCGCTTCGCCGCCCTCTCCCTGATCTGGGGTTTCAGCTTCCTGCTCATCAAGGTCGGCACCGACGGGTACGCGCCTTTCCAGGTCACCCTGGGGCGGCTGCTGTTCGGTACGGCGGTGCTGGCGGCCGCGATGGCGGTGAAGCGGGAGCGGCTGCCGCGCGGGGCGCGCACGTGGGGGCATCTGACGGTGGCCGCGTTCCTGCTGAACGCGCTGCCGTTCTCCCTGTTCGCGTACTCCGAGCTGACCATCCCGTCCACACTGGCGGGCATCTGCAACGCGACGTCGCCGCTGTGGGGC
This sequence comes from Streptomyces chartreusis, assembly GCF_008704715.1. Taxonomy (NCBI): domain Bacteria; kingdom Bacillati; phylum Actinomycetota; class Actinomycetes; order Kitasatosporales; family Streptomycetaceae; genus Streptomyces; species Streptomyces chartreusis. Next base: position 8,279,932 of record NZ_CP023689.1, on the reverse strand, counting down.
ATGGCCCTGTCGATGGTCGCGCTGTCGGAGGACCGGCCGACGCGGGTCCGGGTGGCCGGGCTCGGCATCGGGTTCATCGGGGTGCTGACGGTGCTCGGAGCCTGGCAGGGCTTCCACGGGCTGGACGCCACGGGTACGGCGATGGCGCTGCTGGCGTCGTTGAGCTATCCGATCGGCTGGATCTACGTCCGGCGGACGCTCGCCGGGGCCGGGGAGTCGCATCTGTCGCTGACGGGGGCGCAGTTGTTGCTGGCGACGGTTCAACTGGCCGTTGTCACCCCGTTGTTCACGTCCGTGCCGACGTCGTTCTCTCTTGTCCCGCTGTTGGCGATCGTGGCACTGGGTGCCCTCGGGACCGGGCTCGCCGTGCTGCTTCAGTACGGGCTGGTCGCGGAAGTGGGGCCGACCACGGCTCAGATGGTCACCTACTTCATTCCGGTCATCGCCACGGCTGCGGGGGTTGCCGTGCTCGGTGAGTCCCTCGCCTGGTCGACGCCGGTGGGGGCGGTGATCGTGCTGGCGGGTGCGGCGCTCACCCAAGTGAGACGGAGCGCCTGACGGGAGGGGGCGCGAGGATCGTGGGCGGCTGCGGGTCGGATGTGGCTGGTCGCGCAGTTCCCCGCGCCCCTTCGAGGTTGGCTGTCGTCCTCGGGCCTTACACGTAACTCCGTGTCGGGCCCGGGCCCACCGCCGTTGCCACCGCGGCTGCCAAGGGGGCGGCCTCCGCGTCCGTGAGGGTCGAGGTGGTGACGCGGATTCCGGGGGGTGAGCTCGTGCGGAAGCGGGCCCCGGGGGACACCGCCCAGCCGGCGTGGAGCAGGCGGGCCACGGCACCCGTCTCGTCGGGGACAGGGATCCAGACGTTGAGGCCGCTGCGGCCGTGGGCCCGGACGCCGTGCTCGGCCAGTGCCCGGATCAGCAGGTCGCGGCGTACGGCGTAGGCCGCCGCCACCGCCGCCGGGTCGACCGCGCCGTCGCTCCACAGCCGCACCACGGCCCGCTGCATCAGCCGGCTGACCCAGCCGGCACCGAGGCGCTGCCGGCCGCGCACCCGGTCGACCGTGACCTCGTCCCCGGTGAGCACGGCGAGCCGCAGGTCGGGGCCGTACGCCTTGGCGACCGAGCGGACGAAGGCCCAGTGGCGGGTGGTGCCGGCGAGCGGGTGCACGGGGAGGTCGACGATGCCGTAGCCGTGGTCGTCCTCGATCAGCAGGATCTCCGGGTGCTGCCGCAGCACTGAGCGCAGGGCACGCGCGCGCGTGGAACTCACCACGGCTCCGGTGGGGTTCTGCACGCGGTCGGTCACGATCAGGGCGCGGGCGCCGGAGTCGAGGGCCCGCCGTACGTCGTCGGGCAGCGGACCCTCGTCGTCGACCCCGACGGGGACCGTGCGCAGGCCGAGTGCCGGGATCAGGTCGAGCAGGCTGCCCCAGCCGGGGTCCTCGACGGCGACCGTGTCCCCCGGTTTGAGATGGACCCCGAGCACGCGCTCGATGGCGTCGAGCGAGCCCGAGGCGACGGCGAGCGGTCCTTCCGGCACCCCGTCGGCGTCCAGGCGGGCGCGGGCGATGCGCGCCAGCTCCGGTTCCACGGGGTCGTCGCCGTACAGCACCGGTTCCCGGTCGGCGAGCTCGGCAGCGGCCGCGAACGCCTTCGCCAGGGACGGCAGCAGAGCGGGGTCCGGGTTGCCGCTCGCCACGTTCCGGACGCCCTCGGGCACGTCCACCCGGACGGACTCACGCCCGGTCGTGGCGGGCCTCGGCCGCACCCGGCTGCCCCGCCGGCCGGCGGTCTCGATCACTCCGCGCTCACGCAGGACGCGATAGGCGGCGGCGACCGTGTTGGGGTTCACTCCCAGGTCGGTCGCCAACTCCCGCATGGGCGGCAGCAGTTGGCCGGGCTCCAAGTCGCCCGAGCCGACCGCGCGCTCGACGCTGGCCGCGATCTCGGCTGCGCGACGCCCTTCGATCCGATAACCTTCTAGCACAAACCACATTATGTACTAGTGCAATGGAGAGCGCAATGCAGGGGACCGAGGAACCGACGTCGCAAGCCGCCGCCTACACGCCGACCGACCGCACCGTCCCCACCCGCTCCGCGGAGCGCGCGGCATACGACAAGGAACTGGTGCACGCGATACTCGACGAGGCCTATGTCTGCCACCTCGGCTTCGTCCGCGACGGCGCGCCCGTCGTGCTGCCCACGCTGTTCGGCCGCGTCGGCGAGACGCTCTACGTCCACGGCTCCACCGGCTCGCGCCCGCTGCGCATGACCGGCCAGGCGGACCCCGGCCTTCCGGTGTGCCTGACCGTGACGCATGTCGACGCGCTGATCCTGGCCCGCTCGGCCTTCCACCACTCGATCAACTACCGGTCCGTGGTGGTGCACGGCACCGCGTACGACGTGACGGACCCGGAGGAGAAGCGGACCGCCCTCGACGCGCTCGTCGAGCACGTGGTGGCGGGCCGGTCCCGTGACTCCCGGCCCGCCAACAAGAAGGAGCTCGCCGCCACCGCCGTGATCCGCCTCGACCTGAACGAGGTCTCCGCCAAGCTGCGCACCGGCGGCGTGAACGACGAGCCCGAGGACCTCGCGCTCGCCCACTGGGCCGGCGTCGTCCCGCTGCGCAAGGGCTACGACGCGCCGATCAGCGACCCCGACCTGGCCCCCGGCACCGAAGTCCCCGCCTACCTCGCGGACCTGTGATGCTGATCCACCCCTGGGACGCGCCCCACGACGACACCGAGTGGCAGCGGTGGCTTGCCGACCACGACTTCGGGCAGCTCGTGGTCAACGGCCTCGACGGCGAGCCGCCGCACGTCCAGCCGCTCCACTTCGCGTTCGACGCCGGGAGCGGCGAGGTCGTCACGCATCTGGCGCGACCCAACCCGATGTGGCCGGCGCTGCTGGCGAACCCCGAGGTCGTGCTGAGCGTGGTCGACGACTACGTCTACGTGCCGGGGCCCTGGCAGGCGGCTCCCGAGCAGCCGACCGAGCACGGCGAACCCACCAGCTTCTACGCGGCGGTCCAGCTCCGGTGCCGGGCGCGTGTCGTGGACGACCCGGCCGCGAAGGCCGAGCTCCTCAACCGCCAGGTCGGTCACTTCCAGCCGGAGGGCGGTTCGGCGGAGGTGGGGGTCGGCCTGGCACCGTACGGCAGGCTGTTGTCCGGCATCCGGGGGCTGCGGCTGGAGGTCACCGGCGTGCGCGCGAAGTTCAAGTTCGGGGGCCGGCGGACGGCGGAGGTCCAGGACCGGATCGCGGGCAATCTGGCCGGGCGCGGCGGTCCGCGTGACGCGGCGGCACGTGAGCACATGCTGCGGCGGCGCCCCGCTTGAGGGGAGTCCCTGAAGCAAGGTGGCCAAGGGCCCCGCACCGGTGAGGTGCGGGACCCCTCGGCGTCAGGCAGGCATCGGTTCGCGCTCCCGCTCCCTCTCCCGCCGCGCGCCGCGAGTCTCCGCCACCGCCAGGCCCGCGACGGAGCCGAGCATCAGCAACGTGCCGACGAGGGTCGGGACGGTCAGATGCTCGCCGAGCAGGACGACGGCCAGCACCGCAGCGCTGACCGGCTCCAGCAGCATGATCACGGAGACGGTGGCCGACCGTACGGCGGCCGCGCCCGCGAAGTAGAGGGCGTACGCCAGAGCGGTGGGAACGGCCGCGATGTACGCGAGCAGCCAGACCAGCCTGATCGGGTCGGCGGTGTGCGGCAGGAGCCCCTCGACGAGGGCGAGCGGCAGCAGGCACAGGCTGGTGACCGCGAAGGCCCACACGGACGTCTCGGCGGCGTCAGCCCCGCCGTCGCGGCCCCACTTGCGGGTCAGCAGCGTCATCACGGAGTACCCGGCCGCGGCCACCAGGGCCAGGAACACGCCCCACGGCCGTACGGTCGCGCCCTCGCCGCCGAGTGCGAGCACGGCGAGCCCGGTGAGCGCGCCGGCCACCGCCGCGACACCTCCGCGGCCGAGCCGCTCCCCCAGCGTCAGCCGGGCGCCCAGCGCGATGAAGACGGGGCCGGCGCCGAGGGTGACGACCGTGCCCACGGCGAGTCCGGTGGCCTCCACGGCCGCGAAGTAGGCCGTCTGGAACACGGCGAGCCCGATGCCGGTGGCACCGGCCCGCAGCGCCTTGCGGGCGAGTGGCTCGGCGACGGCGCGCCGGGGACGGGGCCGCAGCAGGCGCACGGCGAGCAGCAGCACGAAGCCGACCGCGCAGCGCCAGAAGGAGAGGGCGATCGGCCCCATGTCGCTGGTCCGGTAGACCAGGGAGGCGGCGGCGCCCGCGGTGCCCCAGGCGGCACCGGCGATGATCAGGTAGATGAGGCCTCGCCCGATGGGCAGGCCGGAGAGTGGTGTGTTCGACACGAGTGTTTCTCCGCAGACATGCAGAAGCGCAGGGAGGAGCCCGGTTCAGCGGGGTCCATGGACTTCGTCCGCGGGCAGCACCGTTGCGCCGTGCGGTGCGCGGGGTTCAGTTCCCGTCGGGCACCGAGGCTCGGCTTTTCCGGAGGCCCGCCTCAGGCGGCCGGAGGCGGAAGAACGAGTGTCGAAGGCATGATTGCGCAGCCTAGGCGACGTTTCCGCGGGCGGACAACTCGCGCTCGGGTCCACCACTGGCCACCGGTTCGACCGAGGTCTTGGCGGGTGCCGACGACTGCGCGATGAACGCCCCGGCGAGGACGACCGCGCCGCCGACGATCTGCGGCGCCGAGAGGTGCTCGCCGAGCAGGAACCAGGCGAGGACGGTGGCCACCACCGCTTCGAGGCACGCGACGACGCCGGCGACCTGCGGCGACAGCCGCCGCACCGAGACCACGCCGGTGACGTACGCGACGACCGTGGCGACGAGCACGATCCAGGCCAGCAGCAGGCCGGCCGAGACCGGGGTACCGTCCATGTCGGCGGTGCCCGCGAGGACCGCCCAGTCCATCTTCCAGGGGCGGGCCACCACGGTCAGGACGGCGGCGCCGACCAGCAGGCCGTACGCGATGACGCCGAGCGGGTCGGGTGCCCGCTCGCCGGAGTCGCTGCCCTGGTCGGACAGGACGAAGTAGCCGACCTGGCAGCAGGCCGCGCCGAGCGCGAGGAGCAGTCCGAGGGCGTCGAAGCTCAGGCCCGCCCACACCTCGACGACGCAGGCCAGGCCGCCGACCGCGAGGATCACGCCGACGGCGGCTGCACGGGTCACCGGCCGCCGCTGCACGAATCGCACCCAGCCGAGGACCAGGGCGGGCGCGAGGTACTCGACGAGCAGGGCGACGCCGACCGGGATGCGGGAGATCGAGGCGAAGTAGAACGCCTGCACACCGGCCACGCCGAGCAGGCCGAACCCGGCGAGCAGGGCGGGGCGTTCCCGCAGCAGCGCGCGGTGGCGCACGGCGAGCGGCAGCATGACCAGCGCGGCGCCGGCCACGCGCAGCCACACCACGTGAAGCGGATCGAGCCCTGCCTCGATCAGCGGCTTGGCCGCGACACCGGAACCTCCGAAGGCGAACGCGGATATGACCGCCAGACCGAGCCCGAAACCCTTGCCACGGCCCACCTGGCCGCTCTGAGACTTACGCACCGGCACATGATGACAGGCGATGACAGCAGCGTCACCCCCGTTGACACCTGTCTCGCGGTATGGACGGTCGACGGGTGGGGCGGGGGCGGCGGGGAAATGGGCATGACTCACCCCGGTTCCGGAACCGGGGTGGGGGTTTCAGGGTCGCGGGTCGCGCTAACGGCTGGTGTCGCCGCCGCCGACGTACTCGTCGCGGTGTCCGTCGATGCGGGCGCGCAGGGCGGTCGCGTCGACGCCGGCGCGGTCGAGCACCTCGACGGCGCGGGCCTGGGGGTCGACGACGATCGCCGCGAGCAGGTCGATGCCGCGGGCCTGGTTGTCGCCGCGCAGGGCGGCGCGTCGGCAGGCGTGCTCCATCGCGGCCGCGGCCAGCGGGGAGAAGCCCTCGCCGTGCAGTACGACGGGGACGGCGCCGGAGTCCTCGACAGCGCCCTGCCAGCGCAGGCCGTAGCCGATGCTGCGCTGCACGAGATAGCCGAGCAGCCGGGCGATCTGGGGTCCCTCGCCGAAGACGGCGTACACGTCCGGGTCGTGTTCCAGCAGCGAGTGCAGCAGATGAGCCGAGTCGATCTGCCGGTCCCCGTCCCTGAGCGCCCGGCGACGGGCACCGGAGACCACCGCTGCCAGTTCGTCGCTGAGCCTGGCACCGTCCGCCGGGGTGTCCGGGCGCCGACAGTCCTGTTCCTGGGCCGACTGCCGGGGGATACGGGGTTGCACGTCTCCTACCCCATCAGCCACATCGAGCCGAGTCATCGCCGAGGGGAAGCATTTTCGCGTCCCACACAGAGTGGACTCCGACGGCCGAAATCTCCTCCTTACGGATGAGATCACGCCGAAAAGCCGTCGGGGGCGCGCGCCGCCTTGCAGTGCGCCCTGCACGCAACCGGGGCGCTCCGTGCCACGTCCCACAGGGACATGGAGAGGTGCTGGCTGGTGGCGCTGTCTGCCGTCGACGGCAGACAGTACGTCTACCGGGTGTACGCCCCGGAGGACGCCCTGCTCGCCGACCTGTTCTGGGAGGCGTGGCACTGCCACGAGGAGAGCGCGCTGCCGCGGGCGTGGGACCTGTTCGACGCGGCGGTGATACGGCTCGTGAGCTGAGCCCGCGCGGCCCGCGCCCGGAACAGGACCGCACCTCCACAATTCCTGACGGTTCATCAGTATTGAATGTTCGGGCCCCCACGGCTACGTTCCGCGACACCGTAGCCCGAGACGAAGGGGTGGTCGCATGGCCGAAGTCAGCGCGGAGGCACGTATCGAGGCGCCGGCCGAGAAGGTCTGGGCACAGCTGACGGACTGGTCGGCGTACGGCCAGTGGAACGCGACCCACACCAGCTTCCCGAGCGGCGGCCCGGCGGCCCTCGAAGTAGGCGGGACCTTCCAGGAGAACATGAAGCTGATGGGGTTCCCGGCCGAGGTCGAGTGGACCATCGAGGAACTGGAGCCGGCGCGGGTGCTCGCGATCCGCGGCAAGGGCCCGATGGCGGTGACCGTGGCCACGCGCTACACCCTCACCCCGGACGGCGACGCCGCGACGACGGTCCGCATCGACGGGGAGTTCACGGGCGCGGCGGTGTCGTTGATGGCGGGCAAGCTGAAGGACTCGGCGACGGCGGCGCTGGACGAGTCGCTGCGCAAGCTGGCGGGCCTGGTGACCTGAGCGGCCTTGCCCACACGCACGAAGGCGCCCCGCGGATCGCTCCACGGGGCGCCTTCACCTACGGCGGGGAGGCCGCCGGTGCTTCTCAGTCCTCGTCGGCGAGGATCAGGTACAGCTTCTTGCGGGCGTCGTTGATGACGGTCAGCGCCTTGTCGCGCTGGTCCTTGCTGCCTGTCTTCCAGACCTGCCCGAAGGCTTCCATCAGTCCGAATCCGGCCTGACGGATCTCGCCGAGGGCTTCCCAGTCGACGCCGCGGGAGGCTTCCTCCCAGGGCGCTTCGGGGCCGGCCTCGGCCGCCTCGCGGCCCGCCTCGGTGAGCGAGAACAGCTTCTTGCCGCCCTCGGTCTCACTGGCGATCAGCCCCTCGTCCTCCAGCAGCTGGAGGGTGGGGTACACCGAGCCGGGGCTGGGCTTCCACGCCCCGCCGCTGCGCTCGGCGATCTCCTGGATCATCTCGTAGCCGTGCATGGGGCGGTCCTTCAGCAGGGCGAGGATCGATGCCCGTACGTCACCGCGCCGCGCCCTCCCTCGAGGCCCTCCTCGACCCCGCGGCCCCCAGGGACCGGGACCGAATCCAGGTCCACCGAAACCGGGGCCACCGCCACCCGGACCGAAGGGCCCGAAGGCGCCGCGCAGCTGCTCGAAGCCGCCCCGCCCGCCGTGATGACCGTGTCCACCATGCCCACGCTCGAATCCATGGGAACGCATCGCAATCACTCCATTCCATCGTTGATCTGTCGCGATGCGTCAACGATATATCGGAACCGATCGGATGACAAGGCCCGGCCGAACTCGGACGAACTCGCACGCCAAGAGCCCGACCGTCCGGGCGGAGCCGGATCCGCCCGTGCTGTCAGGCCGGGTTCCCGGGTGTGCGGAGGATCCGGCGGACCGCTGTGCGGAGCCAGTGGTGGGCGCCGTCGGCCGCGTGGCGGGGGTGCCAGGCCATGCCGATGGTCAGGGGCGGCAGGGGCAGGGGGATGTCGAGCAGGTGCAGGCCGAAGACGGAGGCGGGGGCGGTCAGGGGTGAGGGGGCCGCTCCGTCGGGGGCCGCGGGGACGAGGCAGACGACGTCGCTGACGGCCGCGAGGGTCATCGCGGCCAGGTGGCTCGGAAGGACGGCACTCACGCGTCGTTCCAGGCCCTGTTCGGCCAGTGCGGTGTCCAGCGGGCCGGTGAAACGGCCACGGCGGCTGACCACCACATGTTCGGCGGCAGCGAGCCGGGCCGGCGTCAGGGGCTTCCGGGTCAGAGGGTGGCCGGGGCGGACGGCCGCCGCCATCCGCAGAGACACCAGTTCCTCGACGTGGGTCTCGGGGTCGGCATGGTCGATGGATCCGATCTCCAGGTCGATCCGGCCGTCACGGAGCGCGGGCCCCGCCTCCAGCTCCTCGGCCCGCATCCGCAGAGAGACGCCCGGCGCCTCCCGACGGGCCAGTTCGAGCAGTGCGGGGGCCAGCGCGGCGCCGACCAGATCGGCGGCCTGAACGGTGAAGGTGCGGTTCAGGGTGGCCGGGTCGACCGCGGTGTCGGGAGTGAGCAGCACCGTGATGCGGCGGACCACCGCGGCGGCTTCCTCGCGCAGGGCCAGGGCCCGCGGGGTGGGGACCATCGCCTGTCCGGCCCGGACCAGGAGCGGGTCCCCGAGGATGCGCCGGAGGCGGCCGAGGGTGCGGCTCATGGCCGCCGGGGACGTGTGCAGGCGGGCGGCGGCACGCGTGACGCTCTCCTCGGCCAGCAGAGCGTCCAGCGCGATGGCGAGATTGGCGTCGAGAACCGGCTCCGAACCGCCTTTGAGCTGCATAATTCCACCTCGGGCAATGATTGGGTGCTGAAGTTCCCATTGTGGCAATGTCCGGCGGCTTCGCAGGATGTGGGTGTTCCGATCCGGCCCCGTCCGAGAGGTCTTCATGATCGTCATCACTGCACCCACCGGGAACATCGGCAGCCACCTGCTTTCCCGGCTCCTTCGATCCGCTCCGGCCGAGGAGGGCCTGCGCGTGGTCGTGCGCGATCCGGCACGGCTCCCCGACGAAGTACGAGAACGCGTCGAGGTGATCACCGGCTCGCACGGCGACCCCGAGGTCGTCGACCGTGCCTTCGCGGGCGCGGACGCCGTCTTCTGGCTCGTCCCCCCGGACTCCTCCCTGACCCCTGAGGCGGCCTACAGCGGTTTCACCCGTCCCGCCGCGCAGGCACTCGCCGCTCACGGCGTCGGCCACGTCGTGGGGGTCTCCGCGCTCGGCCGTGGCACACCGGTCGCCGACCGCGCCGGTCTCGTGACCGCGTCCCTCGCGATGGACGACCTCATCGCCTCCACCGGTGTGGCCCACCGAGCCCTGGCCTGCCCGTCGTTCTTCGAGAACCTCCTGGAGGAGGCCGACTCGATCCGGGAGAACGGCGTCTTCACCGACCTGGTCGACGCGGACCGCAGGGCGCCGATGGTGGCCGTCGCCGACATCGCCGCCGCGGCCGCGGCCCTGCTCCTGGACCGCACCTGGACCGGCGCCGGCAGCGTCCCCGTCCTCGGACCGCGGGACCTGTCCCCCGCCGACCTGGCCCGCATCATGACCGAGCAGCTCGGACGGCCCGTCCGCTACGAGCGCCAGTCCCACGACGACCTGTACGCCGCCCTCGTCGGCCACGGCCTCGACGCGGCCTTCGTCCAGGGCATCGTGGACATGAAGCGGGCCAAGGACGACGGACTGGACGACGGACTGGACGCCGGAGTGCCCCGCACCGACGAGTCCTCCTCCCCCACGACCTTCGAGCAGTGGTGCGTCCAGGTGCTCAAGCCGGCAGTGCTCACCTGACCCAGCTCCTGACACCGCTTCTGCCCCCGCTCCGGACACCGCTCCGGGCCGTCATCCGGACCCGGCGCCCAAGTGCCGGGCCCTGTTCCGACATTCCGAGAAAGGCACTCCCATGCCCGTCGAGGCAACCAAGACGCCGGTCACGGCGTTCATGCTCGTCAAGACCACACCCGAATGGCTGGCCCTGACCGTCCAGGAACGGGTGGAGGCCTTCACCACCCAGGTCGTCCCCACGATCAAGTCCAGGACGTCCGGTGTCCGGTCCCGCTTCTACGACACGGAGTTCTACTCCACGCGCGTCACCGACATCTGGGTCTGGGAGGCGGACGACCACGGCGCGTACCAGCTCCTGATCGACGCGCTGCGCGAAACCCCGTTCTGGGACCGCTACTTCGAGGTCGTCGACCTCCTCGTCGGCACCGAGAACGGCTACGCCCGGACCTACGGCGTCGACCCGGTCACCACCATCAACACCTGACCCACCGGTCGAGCACGGGGCGCGCGAGATCGGTCCAGCACCCCCGAATTGGCCTTGGCCGTAGCGTCGGGGCACCCCCTACGGTCGGCGTCATGCGGATTCGAATCGTCGACGCCTTCTCCGACCGTCCCTTCGCCGGCAACCCGGCGGGGGTGCTCCTTCTCGACGCGTTCCCGGAGGACGACTGGCTCCAGAACGTGGCCATGGAGGTCAACCACGCCGAGACGGCGTTCGCGCACCCGCTGCCCGAGGGCGGCGAGGCCGACTGGGCGCTGCGGTGGTTCACACCGGTCACCGAGGTGACGATGTGCGGGCACGCCACGCTCGCCACGGCCCATGTGCTGCACAGCACCGGCGCCCACGAAGGGCCCGTGCGGTTCGACACCCTCAGCGGCGTACTCGTCGCCACGCCCGGCGCGGACGGGTCGATCACGCTGGACTTCCCGACCGCCCCGCTCACCCGGGTCGAGGCCCCGGAGGGCGTCGCCGAAGCTCTCGGTGCCGAGCCGCTCAGCGCCTTCGACACCGGCCCGAACATCGGCGACCTGCTCCTGGAACTCGCCGACGAGAAGACGGTCCTGGGCCTGACGCCGGACCTCAAGGCGCTCGGCGCCCACTCGTCGCGCGGCATCATCGCCACCGCCCGCGCCGAGGACCCCGAGCGGGGCTACGACTTCGTCTCCCGTTGCTTCTTCCCGAACGTCGGCATCGACGAGGACCCGGTCACCGGCAGCGCCCACACGGCCCTCGCGCTCTACTGGTCCGAGCGCCTCGGCCGGACCGGCCTCACCGGCCTCCAGGCCTCCCGTCGCTCCGGCCGCGTCCGCACGGAGGTCCGCGGCGACCGCACCCTGCTGAGCGGCCGGGCGGTGACGGTCATCGAGGGGGAGCTGATCGCCTAGGTGTGGCGTCTCAGGGCCCGCATGAGCGGCAGTGCCTGGCGTCAGCGTGCGAACTTTTCGACAGCAGCCGGGGTGACGGGGGTGAAGAAGTTGACGAGGTTGCCGTCGGGGTCGCGGAACAGCAGCGACCGGTTGCCCCAGGGCATCGTGGTGGGCTCGTTCACGAAGTCGGTGACGAAGCCGGTCAGGTTCCGGTGCACGCGGTCCACGTCGTCGACGAGGAACTCGGTGATCACGCTGTGGTTGTCCGCAGGGCGGGCGGAGCCCGGAGCGAACAGGGGGACCGTGCGGGTGCCGGCGATCGCGAGGGTGGCGCCCGCGGTCCTGAGTTCGGCGAAGTCCTCGGTGGCCCACGTGGCCCGCGCCCCTGTGGCTCGCTCGTAGAACTCGACGAGGCGCGCTACGTCGCCGGTGATGATGCGGATCGAGACGAAGTCCATGGGAATCTCCTTGGCTGTGCTGGAGGCGTGCACGTCGCAGGCTAGGAGAAATAGAGGACAGAATCGGTCCTGTATTCGCCTTAGACTGCGGCCATGGCTCGACCCACCGGCCGCGTGCTGACACTGCTGGAACTGCTGCAGTCGGGCGGCACCCGGACGGTGGCCGAACTCGCCGACCGGCTCGGCGTCGAAGGCCGCACCGTGCGCCGGTACGTGGACCATCTGATCGACCTCGACGTGCCCGTGGAATCGGTGCGCGGCCGCTACGGCGGGTACCGGCTCGCCCCCGGCTACCGCTTGCCTCCGCTCATGCTCAGCGACGACGAGGCGCTGGCCGTACTGCTCGGCCTCGTCGCCGGCCGTCGAGCGGGGCTGACGACGACGGAGGCCACGGCGAACGAGACGGCATCGGCGAAGATCCGGCGGGTGCTGCCCAAGCACATCGCCCGCCGGCTCGACACAGTCCTGGAAGCTCTCGCCTTCACTGATCAGCCCGGCGAGTTCGACACCCCGGACACCGCGGTCCTGCTCACGATCGCCGATGCGGTGCGTCACCACCGGCCGGTCTCGATCCGCTACACCGACCGCGACGGACAGCGCAGCGAACGCACGCTGCACGCGTACGGGATCGTCGCCCATGCGGGCCGGTGGTACGTCACGGGCAGGGACGCCCGGATCGGCGAGGACCGAACCTTCCGGCTCGACCGCATCGCCGACGCGAGGACCCTGCCCGGCTCATTCGAAACGCCCGTGGGTCCCGATGCGGCCCAGCGCGTGCTGTCGGGATTCGCCACGGCCGAGTACCGGCATGAGGTGACGTTGCGGATCCACGGGACGGTCGAGCAGATCCGCGCCCGCCTTCCCGCCGGCGTCGCGAACCTGGAGGAGCACGAGTCCGTGTCCGGCGAGGACCGTGCGACGGAGCGCTGGCTGCGCGTCGAGCTACGGGCGGAGCGACTCGACTGGTTGCCTCCGGTACTCGCCTCGCTCGACCGGCCGTTCGTCATCGAGCGTCCCGATGAACTCCGCGACCTCGTCATCGCGCTCGCCGATCGCCTCACGTCCTGCGCCGCCGAGCCCGACCGCGAGGAGCCGACGTCATGAGAGGGCGCACCGGCGGCGCAGCTCACGCCGTCGGCAGCCAGTCCACCCTCCCGGCCAGCAGCGCGTAACCGACGAATGCTCCTATGTCGAGCAGGGAATGCGCCACGACCAGCGGTCCCACCCGGCCCCATCGCCGGTACAGGTAGACGAACACCACGCCCATCGCCATGTTGCCGATGAAGCCGCCGATGCCCTGGTAGAGGTGGTACGAGCCGCGCAGTACGGAACTGGCCACCAGCGCGGTGCCGGGTGTCCAGCCCAACTGGCCCAGGCGGCGCAGCAGATAGCCGACGACGATGACCTCTTCCAGGATCGCGTTCTGCAGTGCCGAGAGGATCAGTACGGGGTACTTCCACCACACGTCGGGCAGCGCCTCGGGGACGACGGTGAGGTTGAAGCCGAGTCCGCGGGCGGCCAGGTAGAAGGCGATCCCGGTGCTGCCGATCACCGCCGCGATGGCCGCCCCGCGACCGAGGTCGGGCCAGGGGCGGGTGCGGTCGAAGCCGATGGTGCGCAGGCTCCGGCCCTCGCGCATCAGGAAGTGCGCGACCAGCGCGACGGGCACCAGAGCGGTCGTGATCCCGAAGAGCTGCCAGGCGAGATCCAGCCAGGGACGTCCCGGCGCGGCCGAGGCGTTGAGGGTGGCGGCCTGGTCCTTGAGGCCGCCCGGTTTGGTGACCGAGCCGACAAAACTGATCAGGGCGGACACACCGCTCGCACCGAGCGAAAGCCCCAGAACGAGCAGCGTCTCGTCCCGGAAAATCCGTCGTGAGAGCCGCTCATGAGGAAAAGAATCGGCCACGGGGCCTGCCTCGCCCTGCACTCCTGCCTCCAGTTGAGTAATCCCGCCTCATCCACATCGCTGCCCCGCTAGGGTCTCGAAAGCAATTACGAAGACCGTGCGCGACAGGCCGTTGGGGGGACGGGCGCCGTACGGGGCGTACCGCCCCTCTGCCTGCCATACGGCCGGAATCCGGCGTGTGGTTCAGCAGGGCAACAGGGAGGGGCACGACCGACATGGGACGTCACAGCTTGCCCGATCAGTATGGGGCGGGCGGCAGCGACCCCCGTCGACGCGCACGACGCCGCACGGTGGCCATCGCCACGGTCCTCGTCCTGGCCGTCGCCGGCGGTACGGCCGCCGCCGTCAGGGGCGGACTGCTCTCCTTCGGCTCCTCCTGCCAGGACGACCCGGTGCGGCTGACCCTGGCCGTCTCCCCCGACCTGGCCCCCGCCCTGGAGACCGCCGCCGCACAGGCCCGGGACGACGACCTCACCTCTGACGGACGGTGCGTCGCGGTCACCGTCAGCCCACGCGAGTCGTACAAGGTCGCCGACGCCCTTCTCGCGGGCGAGAACCCCGGCGCGCAGGTGTGGGTGCCGGACTCGGAGGTGTGGCTGGAGCGCCTCAGCACGGACGGCGACACGGCCGACGTCTCCACGGTCGGCCATGTCGCCTCCACCCCGGTGGGTGTGGCGATGGTGCCGACGGCCGCGAAGTCGCTGGGGTGGCCGGAGAAGTCGTACGCCTGGCTGGAGCTGACCGGTGCCGCCCTGCGCGACGACTCACTGCGGCTCGGCGCGGCGGACCCCGCGCGCAGCGCGACCGGGCTGCTCGCGCTCACCCGGCTCAGCGCGGCCTCCGCCGGGATCGAGGGCGGGGACACGCAGGCCGCGGGGATGATGAAGGCGCTCTCGCAGCGCGTCACCGACAGCGACGGCCAGGTCCTGGACACCCTGCCGCGTGACTCCTCGGGCACCGAGCAGGGCAACCCGAAGCGCAATCAGGCGCTGGTCGTCAGCGAGCAGACGGCGCACGTGTACAACTCCGCGGCGGACGGCGAGGGCGACGGCCTGGACTTCTTCTACCCGAAGGACGGCTCGCCCCGGCTGGACTACCCGTACACCCTGCTCACCCAGACCGGGCTGACGACCGACGAGAGCCGGGCCGCGATCCGGTTCATGAGCTATCTGCGTGACGCACGGCAGCTGCGGCTGCTGGAGCGGCACGGCTTCCGGACCTCCGAGGAGGAGGTGTCGGACGCGCTGGTGACCCGCGCCGGTGGCAGCAGCCCGCAGCCGTACACGAAGGCCCCGGCCCGGCCGGCCTCGGCGGTGGCGCTCCAGGAGACCCTCGGGGTGTGGACGATCACCGTGCAGAGCGCGCGGATCACCACGGTCGTGGACGCCTCCGCCTCGATGTCCGAGACGGTGCCGGGCACCGGGCGGTCCCGGATGGACGTGACCAAGGCGGCCCTGCTCCAGGCGCTGTCCACCTTCACGGCCGAGGACGAGATCGGGCTCTGGGACTTCTCGACCAAGCTGGACGGCGACAAGGACTACCGCGTCCGTGTGCCCACCCAGCGGCTCGGCGACCGCGAGGGCACCGGCACCCAGCGCGAGCGGCTGTCGGCGGCGTTCGGCGACCTGGAGCCGGTGCCGGACGGCGCGACGGGCCTGTACGACACCACGCTCGCCGCGTACCGGGCCGCGACCGGCTCCTACGCCGAGGGCAAGTTCAACGCGCTGGTCGTCCTCACCGACGGCGTGAACGAGGATCCCGGCAGCATCTCGCGCGCCGACCTCCTCGCACGCCTGGAGCGGCTCGCCGACCCGCAGCGCCCGGTGCCGCTGATCATGATCGCGGTCGGCCCCGACGCCGACCGCGAGGAGGCCAACCGCATCGCCGCGGCCACGGGCGGGTCGGGCCACGAGGTGACGGACCCGGCGCAGATCCAGACGGTGATCCTCAAGGCGATCGTCAACGCGGCGTCACCGGACCGACGGGGCTGACGCAGCCGACGGGGACGGCTCGCACCGTCCCCCGCAACCGTCACCCGAGCGGCACCGGCTCCAGCAACCCCACCGGCCAGGTGTGCACCGGCTCCCCGCGGTGCATCAGCTCGCGGTAGCGCCGTGTCGTGGCGGCCAGCGCCGCGTCCCGGGACATGCCCGCCTCCAGCGCGCGGTGGAACGTGGCCGCCTGCCAGGAGGCGCCGTTCATGCGCCTGCGGCAGCGCTCCTCGATGACACCGAGGTAGAGGTCCCGGTCGGCCGGCTCCACCCCCCACGCGTCGAGGCCCGCCTCGGCGAGCGGCAGCAGTTCGTCGCGTACGAGGCTCACCGCGTCGACCTCGGCCGTCCCGCCGTACCGTCCGCGCCGGGGCCAGTTCAGCCGGGCGTCGATGCCGTGCTCGCAGGCCGCGTCGAAGTTGGCGGCCGCCGCCTCGAAGGGCATCCGGGTCCACACCGGGCGCGACTCCTCGGCGAGGGCGCGGACGACGCCGTAGTAGAAGGCGGCGTTGGCGATGACGTCCGTGACGGTCGGTCCGGCGGGCAGCACGCGGTTCTCCACGCGCAGGTGCGGGACGCCGTCGGCGATGCCGTAGACGGGCCGGTTCCAGCGGTACACGGTGCCGTTGTGCAGGACGAGTTCGGCGAGCTTGGGGACCCCGCCGGAGTCGAGGACGTCGAGCGGGTCCTCCTCGTCGCAGATCGGCAGCAGGGCCGGGAAGTAGCGCAGGTTCTCCTCGAAGAGGTCGTACGCCGAGGTGACCCACCGCTCCCCGAACCAGGTGCGCGGTCGCACGCCCTGGGCCTGGAGTTCGGGCGGGCGGGTGTCGGTGGACTGCTGGAACAGCGGCGGGCGCGACTCGCGCCACAGCTCACGCCCGAACAGGAAGGGCGAGTTGGCACCGATGGCGACCTGGACGGCGGCGACCGCCTGGGCCGCGTTCCAGACGTCGGCGAACCGCCCCGGCGTGACCTGGAGGTGCAGTTGCACGGAGGTGCAGGCGGCCTCGGGGGCGATGGACTTCGACGTGCACGTCAGACGCTCGACGCCGTCGATGTCGAGCATGAAGTCCTCGCCGCGGGCGGCCACGATCTGATCGTTGAGCAGGGCGTAGCGGTCCACGTCGGAGAGGTTCGAGGAGACCAGGTCGTCCCGGTCGAGCGTCGGCAGAATGCCGATCATCACGATTCCCGCGTCGACCTCGCCCGCTTTTCGGTCGGCATATGCCAGTGACGTACGGAGTTCCTCCGCCAGCCGATCGAATACCCGCCCCTGCAATCGGTGTGGGGCTATGTTCACTTCCAGATTGAACATGGCGAGTTCTGTTTGGAAATCGCGGCTGGCGATCCGCTCCAGTACCTGCCCATTCAACATTTTCGGCATGCCGTCGGCGCCGGCGAGGTTCAATTCGATCTCCAGCCCCATCAGGTTCTTGGGGCGGTCGAACCGCTTCTCCGCCAGCAGTCGCTCCAGGCCCGTCAGACACCGCCGCAGCTTCTCGCGGTAGTGCTGGCGATCGGACAGATCGAAGCGACCTGCCACGACCTTCTCCCCCATCGAAGCGTCCCTCCTCGGATGGGCGGGCCGAAGATCCGGCCGCCGGTCTCCCGGGTCAGGTGAGAGTGTGCCCAGCCGAAGCGATCGATAACGTCCCACGCGAACCCTGCGCCCGCTACTCTGTCGGATGTGACCGGTGGCACATTCGGCGGGCATGGTGCACTGTGCAGTTTCGGACGGCTCACGAACTCGTGAAAAACGCCGACGAGAATTGGCCGTCCGCACCCGCGACATTTTTCGAGGTCACCGCCCGCACACCCGCCGGGAATCGGGATGATTCCCACAAATCAGCGGCCGATTGACTCCTTGCCGAGTGCACCGAAAGCGGTTAGACGAAACAGCGTCTGAACACTCGTCGTATAAACTCCGCAATCAAGGCAGAGGGTTGGCGCCCGCGGTCCCGGTCCTGCCGTCCAGGTGACGTGCGGCAGGCCTCACCCATCCCCCTTGGCTCCCTGACCCGGCCCCCGCCTCTCTGACCTCGTGAGCTGACAGCGCCGTCCGCCCCCGCCCCGCCCTCGCGCCACTGTGCCTGTCGAATGAGAGGCGACCCACCATGCCCCTGCATGTCCCCCCGGCTCCCGCGCCCGCACTTCGCTCCGTCCTCACCGCACTCGGCTCACCCACCGCCGTCCGCGAGGCCCGAACGCCCTCGCTGCGCGCCGCCCAGGGGCCCGCCACACCCGAACTGCCGTTGCCCGTCCACGTGCTGGACGAGATCACCCCGGCGGGTGTGTCCGCGACACGGCTGGCCGGCTGGCGCTTCCTGATCCGGTGCGGGGAACGCGCGGTGGCCGCGGCCGAGACCCGGCTGACCCCGGACGGCTGGGCCTTTTCGCACTTCTTCGAGGGCCCCTACATCGCCTCGACCGAACGGGCACTTCGCCAGGCGGAGACGATCCCGCAGCCCTGCCAGCCGCGGCTGCTGTCGATCCCGAGCCTCTACATGCTCGCGCTGTGGCTGCACGGCGACTGCGCGGCGGACGGCGCCACCGGCCATCCGGACGCCGCGGACATCCTCGTGCCGCTGGCCCCGGCGCCGCCCGGCATCGCGGCCCATGTGCCGCACCGGGTCGCCGAACTGCTCCCGGTGCTCACCCTTCGCGCGACCCCGGCCCCGCTGCCGCCGCTGCCTCCACTGCTCGGCTCCCCCGCCTGACGGCACCCAGCGCGAGCGCCCGCGTACCCCGCCGCCCATTCCGGGTGGCGGGGTACGCGTGTTTTCCGGGGTGGGTCTAGGCTCGTACCGGACAACTGGAAACACGAGTCACGCACGTACGAGCCGTGAATAACTCGTACGAGCAATAAAGCGCTCGAATGAGCCCCGTGGGCGCTCCGGCCCATACGGACTAGCCCCATCCGACCACTGCGAACCACCCGAAGTGACAGTGCAGTTGGGATGAACCATCCGCGCGGGTGAAGCGTCATCAACCTGTGAGAAAGCGGTGCTGCGAAATCCCTGCGGATTGACGCCCGTGGGGCAACACTGGGTTCCGACCGACTTATCACAACGGGGGAGCGGCCATGAACGAAGCTTCACGCCGCGAGACAGACAAAACAGCCATCTCACAGATCACAACAGACCGAGAGATCCCATCCATGTGCCAGCACCAGCCACCGTGCCCCTCAGCCGACTCCGCCGACCGGGAATCCGCCCGACTCGTGGCGCACCACCCGGAGCAGGGATGGAGCCTGCTGTGCAACGGCGTTCTGCTCTTCGAGGACACCGGTGAGCTCCTGCCCGACGGCCAGATCATCGCCCCGCACCGTCCGCTGGGCACCGGCAAGGTGATGACCGCGGCGTAGTACCCCCCGCCGGCGTTAGACGCCGGTGAGGACCCGCACCACCGGGCGGCACGACGGACGCCCGGCGTACTCCCAGGGGCCGGTCGCAGACCCTGACTGCGAGCCGGCCCCGACGTGTGTCCGGGGGCGGTCACACACGGTAGTTCACCGTGTGTCCCGGGCAACCCTCGTACCGACGCCCGGGCCACGACGGCGGCGGTCGCCTACCTCAGCGCCTCTCGCAGCGCGAAGTAGGCGGGCTTGGGCCGCAGTTCCTCGTCCCAGGGCAGGGCCGCGCCCTCGCCCGGGAAGAACGCCGGGATCCAGGAATACTTGTCCGTGTAGTCCCAGACCGTGATCCCCACACATCGGCGCACCGCCAGGCACGCCTCGGTCATGTCCCGGTACCACTCGGCCTGCCGGTTCAGCTTCTCCTCGGTGACGGGCAGCTGCATCCGTACGTCTACCTCGGTGAGGGCCGTGTCCAGGCCGAGCCGGGCGAAGCGGCGCAGGTTGTCCTCCAGCGTGGCCGGATAGCCGTACTGGAGCGCCAGATGGGTCTGGAGGCCGAAGCCGTGCAGCGGGACGCCCTGAGCCCTCAGCTCCCTGGCCAGCTCGTAGTACGCGTCGCTCTTCGGGCCGGTCGCCTCGACGTTGTAGTCGTTGAGGTACAGCCTGGCCTTCGGGTCGGCCTGGTGGGCCCAGCGCAGGGCGTCGGCGATGTAGCCGGAGCCGAGCGTCTTGTAGAAGACCGTCTCGCGGTACGTGCCGTCCTCGTTGAACGCCTCGTTGACGACGTCCCAGGCGTAGATCTTGCCGCGGTAGTGCCGCACCTCGGTCTGGATGTGCTTCTTCAGCACGGCCCGCAGCTCGGTCGCCGTCCACTCGCGGCCGGTGAGCCAGCCCGGCAGCTGGCTGTGCCAGACGAGGGTGTGGCCGCGCACTTTCTGGTGGTTGGCGCGTGCGAGGGCCACGATCTCGTCGCCCTTGGTGAAGTCGAAGACGCCCTGCTGGGGTTCGGTGGCGTACCACTTCATCCCGTTGCCGGGCGTGATCTGGTCGAACTCACTGCCCAGGAGCGCCGTGTACGGCTCGTCGACGAGTTCGGGGTTGTCGGTGGCACTGCCGAAGTAGCGGCCGTGACGCTCGGCGAGGTCGGCGAGGGTGGGCGGCCGGCCGTCATGGGCCTGGGCGGCCGGCACGGTCGCCGCGACCAGGACGGCCGCGAGGGCGCCGATGAGTCTGAGACGGTTGGTGCGCATGGTGCGACTCCTCACGTTGCTCGGATGTGTGGGTGAGCCGTACGTCCGCCCGCGCGCGTCATCCCTTGGTCGCGCCGGCGGTGAGGCCGCCGACGAGCTGGCGTTCGGCGACCGAGTAGAAGGCGAGGGCGGGGACCATGGCCAGCACCAGGTAGGCGAAGACGCGGGCGTAGTCCGCGGAGTACTGGCCCTGGAACTGCTGGACGCCGATCGGAATGGTCCACCACGTGGAGTCGGTGAACACCAGCAGCGGCAGGAAGAAGTTGTTCCAGCTGGTGACGACGGCGAGGACCGAGACGGTGCCCAGCGCCGGCCGTGCCATGGGCAGCAGCACCCGCCAGAAGAACCCGAAGGGGCTGCAGCCGTCGAGTGTGGCCGCCTCCTCCAGCTCGCCGGGGATCTCCCGGAAGAAGCCGCGCAGGATGATGATGGTCATCGGCAGCCCGAAGGCCGCCTGCGGGAGGATCACGCCGAGCGGGTTGTCCAGCAGGCCCATGGATCGCAGCAGCAGGAACAGGGGCAGGGCGGCCACCGCGAAGGGGAACATCAGCCCCATGGTGAACAGGGTGAACAGGCCCTCCCGGCCGCGGAAGGCGAAGCGCGCGAAGGAGAACGCCGACAGCGCGGAGACGGCGACGATCAGGACGGTCGTACCGACCGCGATCAGGGTGCTGTTGCCGATCAGCCGCCAGAAGTCCCCGGAGCCGAGGATGTCCGTGTAGTTGCCGGCCACCCAGGACTCCGGCAGCCCGACGGGGTTGCGGGAGAGTTCGTCGGTGGACTTGAAGCCGGACAGCACGGCGTACAGCAGCGGCACGACCATCACGGCGCCGACCACGACGAGGATCACATGCGTCGGCAGGTTCTTCCTGCCGGACCTGGCCGTCACTTGGCGACTCCCCGCATCGTCGTGGTGGCTCCCTGGAGATCGCGGCGGAGCACGAACCGCTGGTAGGCGAGGGCGAAGACGAGGCTGATGCCGAACATGACCACGCTGATCGCGCTGGCGTAGCCGACCTGGTAGCGCTTGAAGCCGTACTGGAACATGGTCACGGCCATCGTCTCGGAGTGATGGTCGGGGCCGCCCGCGGTGGTCACCCAGACCAGGTCGAAGAGCTGGATCGCACCGATCACGGAGAGGAACACGCTGATCCTGAGGGTGGGCGCGAGCAGCGGCAGGGTGACGCTGCGGAAGCGCTGCCAGGCGTTCGCGCCGTCGATGAGCGCGGCCTCGGTCAACTCGGCCGGGATGGACTGGAGTCCGGCCAGGTAGAGCATCATGTGGAAGCCGAAGTACTTCCAGGTCATGACCAGGAAGAGGGTGGCCATGACGTTCGACGGGTCGGCGAACCACTCGCCGCCGAGCCCGTCGAGGCCGATGCCGCCGAGGATCTGGTCGGCGAGGCCGTCGTCGGGCGCGAAGATCATGCCGAACAGGACGCCGGTGATGGCCTCCGACAGGACGTACGGCCCGAAGAACAGCATCCGGTAGAAGGCCCGGCCGCGCAGCTTCTGGTTGAGCAGAACGGCCATGGCGAGCGCGAACGGCAACTGGATCGCGAGCGACAGCACGACGAGGAGCAGACAGCGCCACAGGTCCCCGAGGAAGACGGGGTCCTCGAAGAGGCGGGTGAAGTTGTCGCCGCCGATGTAGTCGGACGGCATCCCGAAGCCGCCCCAGCGGAAGAAGGCCGCGTACAGCGCGAACAGCATCGGCAGCAGCACCAGGACGAGGAACAGCACCAGCGCGGGCACCTGGAAGGCGACCGCGGTGAGCCAGTGCAGCAGGCGCCGCCGGGCCCGCCCCCGGGCGTGATCTGCCGACGGGGGCGCGGGTTCGACGCCGGGGCGGGTGCGCTTGTCCGGCAGGAACGTGGAGGTCATCGCCGGCTACTGCTCTTCCTTCGCGGTCTTCGTGATCGACTCGGCGACCTGCTGCGGGGACTTTGACCCGGCGATGAGCGCGCCGACGCTGTCGTTGACCTCCTGGCCGACGGCGGGGGCGTAGGCTTGGTCGAGGTAGAGCTGGAAGCCGGTGGCGGCCTTCAACTGGGCCTGGACGGCCTTGATGTTGGGGTCGGTGATGGCGCTCTCGGCGGCCGGGACGACCGGGAGGACGCCGGTCTTCTTGACCAGCTCCACGTCGGTCGCCTCGGAGGCGAAGAACTTCAGGAAGTCCACGGCCTCCTGCGGGGCTCCGCTGCGCAGGGCGTGTCCGCCGCCTCCGCCGAACACCTCGGTGATGGTGCCCTTGCCGCCCTCGACCGCGGGGAACGCGAAGAAGCCGAGGTCGTCGCCGAGGCCCTTGCCCGCGTCGGCCTGGACGACCGGGGCCCACTGGCCCATGAGCTCCATCGCGGCCTTGCCGTTGCCGACGGTCGCGGCCTGGCCGGTGGGGCTGGAGTAGGCGGCGCCGAGGAAGCCCTTCTGGAACGGCTGGAGGTCGACGAGCTCCTGGAGGTGCTGTCCGGCCTGGACGAACGGATCGCCGGTGAAGTCCTGGTCGTCGTAGGCCTTCTGGAGGGCGGAGGCGCCGGCGGTGCGCATCGAGAGGTAGGCCCAGTAGTACATGCCGGGCCACTTCTCCTTGCCCGCGAGGGCGAGCGGGGTGATGTCCTTCGCCTTCAGCTTCCGTACGGCGTCGAGGAAGTCGGCCCAGGTGGTGGGGGGCTCGGCGACGCCGGCGTCCTTGAAGAGCGCCTTGTTGTACCAGAAGCCGATCATGCCGATGTCGAACGGTATGCCGTACACCTTCTCGTCGAGGAGGTACGGCTCCTTCGCGACCGGCAGCAGGCCCTCGGCGAAGTCCTTGGTGCGGTCGGTGAGGTCCTCGACGAGACCGGCGTCGACCTGTTGCCTGAGGACGCCGCCGCCCCAGGTGTGGAAGATGTCGGGGAGCTTCCCGGAGGCGGTCAGCGCCGTCATCTTCGACTTGTAGGCGTCGTTCTCCAGCTGGACGATCTTCACCTTGACCTTGGGGTTCTGGGCCTCGAACTTCTTGGCCAGCGCGGCCCAGACGCCCTTGGTCGGCTCGGTGGTGGAGATGTTCCACCACTCGATGGTGGTCGTGCCGTCCGACGACCCTCCGTCCGAGTCGCCACCGCAGCCGCTCAGTGCCGTCATGCCCACGCCGGCCGCGGCGGAGGCCGCGAGGAAGCCGCGGCGGGACAGTCCCGGGTCGCCCATGATCCGCTCCTTGGGTACGGGACGGTCCGTCGTCGACCGTCCACACGATCGAAAGTTTCGGAGGAGATCCAGAAACCTTCGTTGCTGCCGCACCCTAGGGACAGCCCCCAAACGGTGGCAACCCCTTGTACACGGTGAATCTGCCGCCAACGGCCACGACGCAGGCGGCGCTTGAAGAGTTGGAGACCCACACCCTCAGGGTCGGCGACCGAGTCAGCCCTCCGGAGAGTCGAAACATTCGGCACAACTGACGAACATTACGGAACGGCCGGATCGGCGGGCCTCGACTACAGGCCCACGTCCCGGCTGCGGATGTCCTCCAGGGACTCGCGGCGGATCAGCAGGCGGGCGCGGCCGTCGTCCACGGCGACCACCGGCGGGCGGCCGACCAGGTTGTAGCCGGAGGCCATGGACAGGTGATAGGCGCCGGCCGCCGGGACGGCGAGCAGGTCCCCGGGGCGGATGTCGTCGGGGAGTTCGACGTCGGCGGCGACGATGTCTCCCGCCTCGCAGTGCCGGCCCACCACGGTCACCGGTGCCGGGGCGGCGGTGCTGTGCCGGCCGACCAGGCGGGGCGCGTACCGCACCCCGTACAGCGCGGGACGCGGGTTGTCGCTCATGCCGCCGTCCACGGCGACGTAGGTGTGCGCGCCGGTCCGCTTGACGGAGAGGACGTGGTAGAGCGCGATGCCCGCCGGGCCTGCGATGGCCCGCCCCGGTTCGATGATGAGCCGGGGCACGGTGAGCCCGGCCGCCGTGCAGGCCTCGGTGAGTTCGGCGCGGACCTTGCGGGCCAGCGCGGTGAGGTCGAGGGCGGGTTCGCCGGGGCGGTAGGCGATGCCGTGGCCGCCGCCCAGGTCGAGTTCGCGCAGCACCAGGCCGTGCTGCTCGTGGAGCCGGGCCATGAGGCCGACCATGCGGCGTACGGCGGCCAGGTACGGCTTGACGCTGGTGATCTGCGAGCCCAGGTGGCAGTGCAGGCCGGTGAGTTCGAGCTGCGGCTGGTCCAGTATCCGGGCGATGGCGTGCTGGGCGTAGCCGTCCGAGATGGACAGGCCGAACTTCTGGTCCTCGGTGCCGGTGCGGATCTTCTCGTGGCCGCCGGCGCCGATCCCGGGCACGACGCGGACCATCACCTTCTGGTGGCCGTCGGGCCCGACCGCCGCCGCCAGCCGGGCGATCTCGGAGGGGCTGTCGATGACGATGCGGCCGACCCCGAGGCGCAGGGCCGTGTCGAGGTCGCGCGGGGACTTGGCGTTGCCGTGCAGGACGATCCGCTCCGGCGGGAAGCCGGTGGTGACCGCGAGCTCCAGCTCACCGGCCGAGCAGACGTCCAGGCCCAGGCCCTCCTCGGCCATCCAGTGGACCATGGCCCGGCACAGGAACGCCTTGGCCGCGTACAGGACTTCGGCGTCGGGGAAGGCGTGCCGGTAGGTACGGCAGCGCTCGCGGACCTCGTCCTCGTCGATGACGTAGACGGGGGTGCCGAAACGGTCGGCGACCTCGGCCAGCGGTACGCCGCCGACGGTGAGTTCGCCCTCGCGGGGCTCGACGGCCGAGGCCGGCCACACGGAGAGGGCGTCGGCCGCGGTGGTCACCGCGGGTTCGTGAACGGTGGTCATCGTGCGGTCCCCCTCAACCGATCCACATGGTCAACGCGGAGATGAGCGCGGCGGCACCGGTCACGCGCAGCGCTCCGACGGCTTGGGGATCCCAGGCGCCCTCACGGAACCGGGGGCCGGAGTGCCGGGCGTGTTCCGGGACGGCCGATGCGTTCGGGGCCGGGGCGGTCGGGGCCGGGGCCGGCGCGCAGAACTGCGGGTCGACCGTGACGGTGGTGACGCCGAGCGGCGCGGTCAGGGAGCGCAGGGCGGGTTCGGCGAGCCGGATCCACGGCTGGTCGGGGCCGAGGGTGGCGGTCAGCTGCCGCTGCGAGGTGAAGCCCACGGCCGTGCGGTCCCCGAGGGGCGTACGGAAGAGGCGGGCCGCACAGGCGGCGTGTCCCGGCCGGACCGGAACGAACAGAGGGCCGGCCGGGAACCGTTCAGAGGGCTCCGGGTCTTCGTCGGACAGGTGGTCTGCCATGGGCTGCCTCCGGGAGATCCGAGGTGGATCGGAGTCGTACTTCGAGTGTTTGACGCCCCGGACGCGGGGAGGCGGGCCGGGGCTTGCTCTGACGCTATGCCCGGTGACCCGGGGGTCAGGACGCCTCATGACGGGATGCTGACGGGTTTCCGCCTGACGCTGACGCGATGCTGACACCTGGCCCGGCAGGCCGTGCGGGACGCCGTCAGAGGTGCGCCAAGAAGGGCCGACCGATGTGGCTGGAGGGGCCCGGCGGAGGTGTCATGGAAGGGACCCCTGCGGGTGTCCGCGCGGGACTCCCTCGTGGGTCTCCCCGCTGGCCTCCCCGTGGGTCTCCCTCGCGGGGCGAAGAACCGCGACGAGAAGTGGAACGGTGAACTCATGTCTGGTTCCGACGGCCCGGTGCGGCCTCGGGTCGTGGTGGGTGTCAGCGGCTCGCTGGGCAGCCTCACCGCCCTCGGCCGGGGTGCCGAGGAGGCCCGGCGGCGCGGCGGCGAGCTGTGGCCGGTGCTGGCCTGGCAGCCGCCGGGCGGGGAAGTCGCCGCCCGGCGCGGCCCCGGGGCGGGCCTGCCGGCCGCCGAGTGGCAGCGTCTGGCACGTGAGCGGCTGGTCGGCGTCCTGACGGACGTCTTCGGCGCCTCCGGCCCCGGCGTCTGGATGTACGCCCTGGTCGCGCAGGGCAGCCCGGGCCTGGCCCTGGTGGAGATCGCCGACCGTGAGACCGACGTCCTCGTCGTCGGCGCGGGCCGCCGCAGCCTCTGGCACCGGGCGTGCTGCCGCTCGGTCACGCGTTACTGCGTCGCCCACGCGAGGTGTCCGGTGCTCGCGGTGCCGCCGTCACCGCTGGAGTCGGAGCTGACGGCCGTGCACCGCCGCAACGCCTGGCGACTGCGGCTGGACGTACGGGACTTGGCGCGTGAGGCGGTGCCGCCGGAAGGGTCGTGAAGGGACGCGCCTACGACGATCCGGCCGCCGCCTTCCTGACGTCACCGTCGTCGCCCGCTCCCCCGGCCGCCACCCGCAGGCTCAGCACCATCGTGAGACCGCCGCCGGGCGTGTCCTCCGCGCTGATCGTGCCGCCCATCGCCTCGGCGAAGCCGCGTGCGACGGCGAGGCCGAGCCCTACGCCGGCGCCGCGCGGGGCGTCGCCGTAGCGCTGGAAGGGCTCGAAAATGCGTTCCTTGGCCTCGTCGGGGACACCTCGTCCGCGGTCGACCACCCGGACCTCGACCCGGTCGGCGATGGCGCTCGCGGAGACCAGCACGGGCTCGTCCACAGGGCTGTACTTGACGGCGTTCTCGACGACGTTGGCGACGACCCGCTCCAACAGACCCTTGTCCACGCTGACCATGGGCAGGGTCTCCGGGATGTCCAGCTCCACGCTGCCCTCCGGCACCCCGCCCAGCGCCATCGGCACCACTTCGTCCAGGTCGATCTCCCGGATCAACGGCGTGACCGTGCCGGTCTGGAGACGGGACATGTCCAGCAGGTTCCCGACCAGCAGGTCGAGCCGGTCAGCGCCCTCCTCGATCGCCTGGAGGAGTTCGGCCTCGTCCTCCTCCGACCAGGCCACGTCGTCGGACCGCAGCGAGGTGACCGATGCCTTTATGCCGGCGAGAGGCGTGCGCAGGTCGTGGCTGACAGCGGCCAGCAGTGCCGTACGAATGCGGTTGCCCTCCGCCAGCTCTTTGGCCTGGTCGGCCTCGCGCCGGAGCCGCTGCCGGTCCAGGACGACCGCGGACTGCACGGCGAACGCGGCCAGTACCCGGCGGTCCTCGGCGGGCAGCACCCGGCCGGTCAGCGCGAGCGCCATGTGGTCGCCGACCGGAACGCCCACGTCGGCGTCGTCGGGGTCCTGGCAGGGTCGGGAGCCCACACTGCCCGCGCAGGTCCACGGGTCGACTTCGCTCTCCCGCTCCAGCAAGGCCACGGACACCATGCCGAAGGTCTCACGGACGCGTTCGAGCAGCGCCTCCAGGCTGGTCTCGCCGCGCAGCACGTTCCCGGCGAGGAAGGACAGGATCTCCGACTCGGCACGCAGGCGGTTCGCCTGGTGGGTGCGACGGGCCGCGAGGTCGACCACGGAGGCCACCGACACCGCCACCCCGATGAAGATCACGATGGCGACCACGTTCTTCGGGTCGGCGATGGTCAGCGTGTGGACGGGCGGGGTGAAGAACCAGTTCAGCAGCATCGAACCGACCACGGCCGACGCCAGGGCCGGCAGCAGGCCGCCGAGGAGAGCCGCCGCCACGGTCAGCGACAGGTACAGCAACATGTCGTTGGCGAGGCCGACTTCGGGGGCGACATGCGTCAGCAGCACGGTGAGGACGGCCGGGCCGAGCGCACCCACCAGCCAGCCCCAGATGATCCGCGTCCGGCCGAGGCGCGCGCCGCGGGGGATGGGGAGAGCGCGCCCCTTGCCCGCCTCGTCGTGCGTGATCAGGTGGACGTCTAGGTCGGGTCCGGAGTCCCGGGCGACCGTGGCGCCGACCCCAGGGCCGAAGACGTACTGCCAGCTCTTGCGGCGGGAGACACCGAGCACGATCTGGGTGGCGTTGACGCCGCGCGCGAAGGCCAGCAGCGCCGCCGGGATGTCGTCGCCGACGACGTGGTGGAAGGTGCCGCCGAGGTCCTCGACCAGCCCGCGCTGCACGGCCAGTTCCTTGGGCGAGGACGAGGTCAGCCCGTCGGTGCGGGCTATGTAGACGGCGAGCACCTCACCGCCTGCGCCCTTCTCGGCGAGCCGCGCGGCCCGGCGGATCAGCGTCCGCCCTTCCGG
This sequence comes from Streptomyces chartreusis, assembly GCF_008704715.1. NCBI lineage: Bacteria > Bacillati > Actinomycetota > Actinomycetes > Kitasatosporales > Streptomycetaceae > Streptomyces > Streptomyces chartreusis. The sequence continues at coordinate 8,251,518 of NZ_CP023689.1, read as the reverse complement.
TCCGCCGGTCAGCCCCACGACGATCCGCTCGCGCGAGCCCCAGATCGTCGAGACCTCGTGCTCGCTGCGGTAGGCGTTGAGGTACTCGTCGACCCGGTCGGCCACCCACAGCAGGGCCAACTCCCGCAGCGCGGTGAGGTTTCCAGGGCGGAAGTAGTTCGAGAGCGCCGCGTCGACCTTGTCCGGCTTGTAGATGTTGCCGTGCGCCATGCGCCGCCGGAGCGCCTGCGGCGACATGTCGACGAGCTCTACCTGGTCGGCGCGGCGAACGACCTCGTCGGGGACGGTCTCCTGCTGCCGTACCCCGGTGATGGACTCCACGACATCGCCCAGCGACTCCAGGTGCTGGATGTTGACCGTCGAGATGACGTCGATGCCGGCCGCCAGCAGCTCCTCCACGTCCTGCCAGCGCTTGGCGTTGCGGGAGCCGGGGATGTTGGTGTGGGCCAGCTCGTCGACCAGCACCACCTTGGGGCGCCGGGCCAGGACGGCGTCGATGTCCATCTCGGTGAAGGAGGTGTCCCGGTACTCCAGATCCTTGCGTCGGATCTGCTCCAGGCCGTGCAGCATCACCTCGGTGCGCGGCCGGTCGTGGTGCTCCACGAACGCCACCACGCAGTCGGTGCCGCGTTCGACCCGCCGGTGCGCCTCGGAGAGCATGGCGTACGTCTTGCCGACGCCGGGTGCCGCACCGAGGTAGATCCGAAGTTTGCCGCGTGCCATGTTCACCCTTCGAAGCGGTAACCCATGCCGGGTTCGGTGACGAGATAGCGGGGGTGCGCGGGGTCCGCTTCCAGCTTGCGGCGCAACTGCGCCATGTAGACCCGCAGATAGTTGGTCTTGCCGCTCCGGGAGACCCCCCAGACCTCCTGGAGCAGGTACTTCTGGGTGACGAGCCGGCCCGGGTTGGTGACCAGGATCTCCAGCAGGTGCCACTCCGTCGGGGTGAGCCGTACCTCGCGGTCGCCGCGGGCGACCTTCTTGGCCCGCAGGTCGATGACGAACTCGTCCGTCTCCACGAGGGTCGTCTCGGGGGCGAGCGGAGAGTCCTCGGTTCGGCGGACGGCGGCCCTCAGCCGGGCCATCAGCTCGTCCATGCTGAACGGCTTGGTGACGTAGTCGTCGGCGCCGGCGTCGAGCGCGACGACCTTCTCCTCGGACGCCCGGCGCGCCGACAGCACCAGGATCGGGACGCGGGTCCAGCCGCGCAGGGCCCTGATGACGTCGACGCCGTCCATGTCGGGCAGTCCCAGGTCGAGCATGACGACGTCGGGCTGGCGTGCGGCCGCGAGTCTGAGCGCCGTGGCACCGTCGGTGGCCGCGTCCACGCCGTACCTGCGCGCCTGCATGTTGATCACGAGGGCCCGCACCAGCTGCGGGTCGTCCTCCACCACCAACACCCTGGTCATGGGTGTACGCCTTCCTGTCCTGCACCTGGGCAAAGGGCTTCATGGCGGCGGGAGTCGGCGGAACCGGAGGTGCCCGGCCGCCGACTCCCGCGCGGATCGCGTAACGCCATCAGCTCTTGGCCACGAGGTCCTTGAGCGCGATGTTCAACTCGAGGACGTTGACCCGCGGTTCGCCCATGAAGCCGAGGGTCCGGCCCTCGGTGTGCTCGTCGACCAGCTTCTGCACCTGGGCGACGGGCAGGCCGTTCTTCTCGGCGACCCGGTGGACCTGGATGTCCGCGTACTGCGGGGAGATGGCCGGGTCCAGGCCGGAACCGGAGGACGTGACCGCGTCGGCGGGCACCTCGGACGGCTTGACCTTGTAGTCCGGCGTCGAGTTGTCCTTGACGACGGCGGCCTTGGCGTCCTTCACCCACTGGATGAGCTCTTCGTTGTCGCCGGACCGGTTGGTCGCGCCGGACAGGATGAGCTTGTACTGGGTGTTGACGCTGTTGGTGCCGAGGCCGTTCTGCGGACGGCCCTGGAACCACTTCAGGTCGGGCGCCGGAGTCTCCTCGCCCTTCTTCAGCGGCAGGTTGTAGGCCTGCCCGATCAGGGACGACCCGACGACCTTGCCGTCCACCTTGATCTCGGAGCCGTTCGCCTTGTCGTTGAACAGCCCCTGAGCGATGCCGGTGACGACCAGCGGGTAGATGACGCCGGTCACCAGGGTCAGCACGAGGAGGGCGCGCAGGCCGGCCCCAAGCAACCGGGCCGTGTTCGATACGGAGTTGTTCATGATGGATCAACCGATCCCGGGGATGAGAGAGATGAGCAGGTCGATGATCTTGATGCCGATGAAGGGCGCGATCAGGCCGCCCAGACCGTAGATCGTCAGGTTGCGGCGCAGCAGCCGGTCGGCGCTGACCGGCCGGTACCGCACGCCCTTCAGGGACAGCGGCACCAGGGCGATGATGACCAGCGCGTTGAAGACGACCGCGGACAGGATCGCGGAGTCCGGCGACGACAGGCCCATGATGTTGAGTTTGTCCAGGCCCGGGTAGACGACCGCGAACAGCGCCGGGATGATCGCGAAGTACTTCGCGACGTCGTTGGCGATGGAGAACGTGGTCAGCGCACCGCGGGTGATCAGCAACTGCTTGCCGATCTCGACGATCTCGATCAGCTTGGTCGGGTCGGAGTCGAGGTCGACCATGTTGCCGGCCTCCTTGGCGGCCGACGTACCGGTGTTCATGGCCACACCGACGTCGGCCTGCGCGAGCGCCGGGGCGTCGTTGGTGCCGTCGCCGGTCATCGCGACCAGCTTGCCGCCGGCCTGCTCACGCTTGATGAGCGCCATCTTGTCCTCGGGAGTGGCCTCCGCGAGGAAGTCGTCGACGCCCGCCTCCTCGGCGATCGCCTTGGCGGTCAGCGGGTTGTCGCCGGTGATCATGACGGTCTTGATGCCCATGCGGCGCAGTTCCTCGAACCGTTCGCGCATGCCGTCCTTGACGACGTCCTTGAGGTGGATGACGCCCAGGACCCGCGCTCCGTCCGCGTCCTCGACGGCGACCAGCAGCGGGGTGCCGCCGGCTTCGGAGATGCGGTTGGCGACGGTGTCCGCGTCCCCCGCGACCGTGCCGCCCTGCTCCCGCACCCAGGCGATGACCGAACCGGCCGCGCCCTTGCGGATCTTGCGCCCGTCGACATCCACGCCCGACATCCGGGTCTGGGCGGTGAAGGCGATCCACTCGGCACCCGCCAGCTCGCCCTGGTGCCGCTCGCGCAGGCCGTACTTCTCCTTCGCCAGTACGACGACGGAGCGGCCCTCGGGCGTCTCGTCGGCCAGCGACGACAGCTGGGCGGCGTCCGCGACCTCGGCCTCGGTGAGACCGGCGACCGGGACGAACTCGGCGGCCCGGCGGTTGCCGAGGGTGATGGTGCCGGTCTTGTCGAGCAGCAGCGTGGAGACGTCACCGGCGGCCTCGACCGCTCGGCCGGACATGGCGAGCACGTTGCGCTGCACGAGCCGGTCCATGCCGGCGATGCCGATCGCGGAGAGCAGGGCGCCGATGGTCGTCGGGATGAGACAGACCAGCAGGGCGACCAGCACGACCATCGTCAGATGCGTGCCCGCGTAGTCCGCCAGCGGCGGCAGCGTGGCGCAGGCCAGCAGGAAGACAATCGTCAGTGACGCGAGCAGGATGTTCAGCGCGATCTCGTTCGGCGTCTTCTGCCGGGCCGCGCCCTCGACCAGGTTGATCATCCGGTCGATGAAGGTCTCGCCGGGCTTCGTCGTGATTTTGATGACGATGCGGTCGGAGAGGACCTTGGTGCCGCCGGTGACGGCCGAGCGGTCGCCGCCGGACTCGCGGATGACCGGGGCCGACTCGCCGGTGATGGCCGACTCGTCGACGGAGGCGACACCCTCGATGACGTCGCCGTCACCGGGGATGATGTCGCCGGCCTCGCAGACGACCAGGTCACCGATCCTCAACTCGGTGCCCGGTACCCGCTCTTCGACGGAACCGGTGAGCCGGCGGGCCACCGTGTCGGTCTTGGCCTTGCGCAGGGTGTCGGCCTGCGCCTTGCCGCGGCCCTCGGCGACGGCCTCGGCCAGGTTGGCGAAGATCACCGTGAGCCACAGCCAGGCGCTGATGGTCCAGCCGAACCAGTCGCCCGGGTCCGCGAAGGAGAAGGCGGTGGTCAGGACGGAGCCGATCCACACCACGAACATCACGGGGGACTTGACCATCACCCGCGGGTCGAGCTTGCGGAAGGCGTCCGGCAGCGACTTGAGGAGCTGCGCGGGGTCGAAGAGGCCCGCGCCGACACGGCCCTCGGGGGACTTGCGCCCGGTGGGAACGTCGCTGTGCGGCGCCCGGGTCGGGGTGGCTGTGGACATGGAGTCCTCTTGCTTCTGTATGCGAGTGGTCATCACGCCAGCCCCTCGGCCAGCGGCCCGAGCGCGAGGGCCGGGAAGTACGTCAGACCGGTGATGATGATGATCGTGCCGACGAGCAGACCGGCGTACAGCGGCTTGTCGGTGCGCAGGGTGCCCGCGGTGGCCGGGACCGGCTTCTGCTCGGCGAGCGAGCCGGCCAGGGCCAGCACGAAGATCATCGGTACGAAGCGGCCGAGCAGCATGCACAGGCCGAGCGTGGTGTTGAACCACTGCGTGTCCGCGTTCAGTCCGGCGAAGGCCGAGCCGTTGTTGTTGGAGGCGGACGTGTAGGCGTACAGGATCTCGGAGAAGCCGTGCGCCCCGCTGTTGGTCATCGAGTTGCCCGGGGTGGGCAGGGCCATCGCGAACGCGGTGAAGACGAGCACCAGCGCCGGGGTGACCAGGATGTAGCAGGCCGCCAGCTTGATCTCGCGGGAGCCGATCTTCTTGCCCAGGTACTCGGGGGTGCGGCCGACCATGAGACCGGCGATGAACACCGCGATGATCGCCATGATCAGCATGCCGTAGAGGCCGGAGCCGGTGCCACCGGGCGCGATCTCGCCCAGCATCATCCCCAGCATGGTGATGCCGCCGCCGAGGCCGGTGAAGGAGGAGTGGAAGGAGTCGACCGCGCCGGTCGAGGTGAGCGTGGTCGCCACGGCGAAGATCGACGAGCCGCCGACGCCGAAGCGGACCTCCTTGCCCTCGTACGCCCCGCCCGCGATCTGGAACGCCGGGCCGTGGTGGGCGAACTCGGTCCACATCATCAGCGCGGTGAAGCCGAGCCAGATGGTGGCCATGGTGGCGAGGATCGCGTAGCCCTGCTTCACGCTGCCGACCATCAGGCCGAAGGTGCGGGTCAGCGCGAACGGGATCAGCAGGATCAGGAAGATCTCCCACAGGTTCGAGAACGGAGTGGGGTTCTCGAACGGGTGGGCGCTGTTGGCGTTGAAGTAGCCGCCCCCGTTGGTGCCGAGCTCCTTGATGGCTTCCTGAGAGGCGACCGCGCCGCCGTTCCACTGCTGGTGGCCGCCCATGAACTGGCCGACCTCGTGGATGCCGGAGAAGTTCTGGATGGCGCCGCACGCGACGAGGACGATCGCGCCGATCGTGGCGATCGGCACCAGGATGCGGACGGTGCCGCGCACCAGGTCGGACCAGAAGTTGCCCAGCTCACCGGTGCGGGAGCGGGCGAACCCGCGCACGAGCGCCACGGCGACGGCGATGCCGACGGCGGCGGAGACGAAGTTCTGCACGGCAAGGCCGGCGGTCTGCACGACGTGGCCCATGGCCTGCTCGCCGTAGTACGACTGCCAGTTGGTGTTGGTCACGAACGACACGGCGGTGTTGAACGCCTGGTCCGGGTCGATGGACTTGAACCCGAGCGAACCCGGCAGCACACCTTGCAGCCGCTGGAGCAGGTAGAGGAACAGGACGCCGACCACGGAGAAGGCGAGGACGCCGCGCAGGTACGCGGTCCAGCGCATCTCGGTGTCGGGGTTGGCACCGATGGCCTTGTAGATCCACTTCTCGACACGCCAGTGCTTGTCGGAGGAGTAGACCTTGGCCATGTAGTTGCCAAGCGGGATGTAGGCGAGCGCCAGAGCTGCGATCAGGGCGAGCAGCTGGAGCACGCCGGCAAGTACGGGACCCATGCCTTGTCTCAGAACCTCTCCGGGAAGATCAGGGCGAGGACGAGATAGCCCAGCAGGGCGACGGCCACGACGAGGCCGACGATGTTCTCGGCGGTCACAGCTTCGTCACCCCCTTGGCGACGAGAGCCACCAGCGCGAAGGACGCGATCGTGATGACGACGAAGGCCAGATCGGCCATCGTGGACTCCTGAATGAGGTTCGGTCGGACAGTGACGATTCGAGGAAACAGCCTTTGTGGCCGGATTCGAGCGCCGTTGACGGCTCCCATACGGCCCGCCGCACGCCTTTGACGGTTCTCTTACGGCAACACGATCACCGCAGGTCGCAGGCGCGCCGGGGTCAGAACAAGCGGAACCTCAACCGGCAGATCACGGCGTCCGTCTCCTTGCGGACGGCATGCGCGACGACGGCTCCCCGCTGGTTCTGGAGCAGCCGTTGCCATAGCCGCTCCGGCTCGGTCTCCGGGATCAGCACGGTCACCCGGGCGGCCGGCTCCGAGGCCATGACGTCACGGACGTACGCGGCGATGGGGCGGCCCAGCGCGCGCCGCTCACTGCTGAGCCGGACCAGGGGCACGCCGGGGTCCCACTCGGCCCAGGAGCGCTCCAGGACGTGCAGCGCGGCCCGGTCCTCGGGGTCGGGGTGGCAGACGGTGACCGCACGGACCTCGTCGCCGAGCGAGGCGGCCGCGGTGAGGGCCTCCGAGGTGAGCCGCGACAGCGAGGAGACCGGCACGATCACCACCGAGCGGTCGCGGTGCGGATGCTCGGGGATGCGGCCGAGGCCGAGGCGCTCGCCGATCCGCGCGTAGGCGCGGTGCACGGCCTCGAAGGCCACGACCAGCAGCGGCAGCGCGATCACGATCAGCCAGGCGCCCTCCTCGAACTTGGTCGCGGTGACGACGACGGCCGCGACACCGGTCAGCAGCCCACCGAAGCCGTTGAGCAGCGCCTTGCCGCGCCACCCGGGTCCGCGCTCGGTGCGCCAGTGCCGCACCATGCCGACCTGGGCGATGGTGAAGCCGACGAAGACGCCGATGGCGAAGAGCGGCACGAGGGTGTTGGTGTCGCCGCCGGAGAAGACGATCAGCACGGTGGAGACGGCCGCCAGCGCCAGGACGCCGTGCCGGTGCACCTGCCGGTCGGCCCTGAGCGCGAACACGTGCGGCAGGTAGTTGTCACGGGCGAGCAGCTTCAGCAGCACCGGGAGGCCGCCGAAGGAGGTGTTCGCGGACAGGGCCAGCAGGATCATCGTCGCGAACTGGATGACGTAGAAGCCCCAGTTGTGGCCGAGCGAGGCGTCCGCGAGCTGGGCGAGGACGGTGACGCCCTCGACCGGCTGGAGGTGGAAGCGGGATATCAGCACCGACAGACCGATCAGCATCACGCCGAGGACCGCGCCGAGGGCGACCTCCGCGTGCTGGGCGCGCCTGGCGCGCGGGACGCGGAAGGACGGGACGGCGTTGGCGATGGCCTCGACACCGGTGAGGGCCGCGCAGCCGGAGGCGAACGCCTTCAGCAGGAGCAGGGCGCCCACGGTGGTGGCGTTGTCGGCGAGCGCTGAGGCGTGCCCGGCGGCCGTCGCAGTACTGACCGGCTCGGACCTGAACAACCCGACGGCGATGAGCACGAGGATCGAACCGACGAACACCACCGTCGGCACGATGAACGCCCTCGCCGACTCCACGATCCCGCGCAGGTTGACCGCGGTGATGAGCGCGAGCACGGCCAGGCACAGCCACAGCCGGTCGTCGTAGAGCGCCGGGAAGGCCGAGGTCAGGGCGGCGACACCGGCGGTGACGGCCACGGCGACGTTGAGGACGTAGTCCAGGACCAGCGAGGCGGCGGCGACCAGGCTGGTCCGCTTCCCCAGGTGCGTCCTGGCCACGGCGTAGGAGCCGCCGCCGTCCGGGAAGGCGGCGATGACCTGCCGGTAGGAGGCGACCAGCACCGCGAGCAGGGCGGCGATGGCGAGCGTGACGGGGAGGGTGAAACCGAGCCCGTGGGCGCCGGCCGCGGCCAGCACCAGGACGATCGCCTCGGGGCCGTAGGCCACCGACGCCATCGCGTCGAGGGACAGGGCGGCGAGGCCGGTGACGGCGGTGAGCCGGTGCCGTTCGCCGGCGTCCGGCGGTTCCTCGTCGGCGGGGGTCGCCCCGGGCGCGGTGGTCAGGACGGACATGGGATGCGGGCTCCTTCGTACGAACCTGTGGCCACGCACGGGGCGCACGTGGCTGACCCAGGTTGTGTCCGGATCCCGCCGTTCCTGACGGCTCCTTGCGTGTTCTTCGCGCACGGACGGCCGTCCTTGACGACACCTTGACGCGCCTGCCGGCCAACGGGCACCGGAGCCGTGACCAGCCACGACAGCCCCTACGATGCCGCCGCGCTCCCCGCCAGCGGCAACGAGACGACCATCGTCAGCCCACCCCCCGGCGTGTCCTCCGGAGTGACCGTCCCGCTCATCGCCTCGGTCAGTCCCCGAGCCAGCGCGAGTCCCAGGCCGAGCCCCGTGCTGTTGTCGGTGTCCCCCAGCCGCTGGAACGGCTCGAACACCCGCTCCCGCCCGGTGGCCGGAAGCCCCGGCCCCCGATCGACGACGCGCAGTTCGGCCCGGCCGCCCAACGCACTGGCGGTCACGAGGACTTGCGTGCCGGGCGGGCTGTACCGGGCCGCGTTGGCGACCAGGTTGGCGATCACGCGCTCCAGCAGCGGCGGGTCGGCCAGCACTTCGGGGATCTTCTCCACGTCCCCGACCTGGATGCCCGGGGTGTCCGCGAGCGCGGCCGGCAGCACCTCCTCCAGCGTGGTGGGCCGCAGGTTCAGCCTGAGCACGCCCGCCTCCAGGCGGCTCAGGTCGAGCAGGTTCTCCACCAGCCGGTTCAGCTTGGCCATGGACTCGTCGGCGGTGGCGAGGAGTTCGTCGCGGTCCTCGACGGAGAACTCGACGTCCCGGCTGCGCAGGGACGTCACGGCGGCCCAGCCCGCGGCGAGCGGGGTGCGCAGATCGTGGCCGACGGCCCGCAGCAGCGCCGTACGCATCCGGTCGGCGGCCTTGACCGGCTCGACCTCGGCCACGGCCTCGGCGAGCCGGGCCCGCTCGACCGCCGCGCCCACATGCGCCGCGAACGCCGCCAGCACACGCCGTTCGGACGACGACATGTCACGCCCGTGCAGCGCCAGATAGGCGCCGGAGCCCGCCGGTACGGCCGTGACGCCCGCCATGTCGGGCGGCTCGTCCACCAGTTCCGCCGACTCCATCGCGAAGGTCTCCCGGGTGCGTTCGAGCAGCGCCGGTATCGTCTGGCCGCCGCGCACGATGCTGCCGGCGAGGGACGACATGGTCTCGGCCTCGGCGGTGGCCCGGGCGGCCCGGCGGGACAGCCGCAGGGAGCGGTCGACGACGGCGGCCACGGTCGCGGCCACGACCGCGAACACCGCGAGCGCCAGCAGGGCGTTGGGGTCGTCGAGGGTGAAGGCGCCGATCGGTGGGATGAACCAGTAGTTGAGGAGGAGCGACGCGGTCACGGAGGCGATCACCGCGGAGGCCACGCCGCCTATGCAGGCCACGCCCACCACCGCGAGCAGGAACAGCAGTGCCTCGCTGGTCAGGTCGAGCGTGCCGTGCAGTTGCGCGAGGCCGAGGGTGAGCAGCACCGGAAGCACCAGGCCGGCGACCGGTCCGGCGATCAGGCGGGCCCTGGAGAGCGTACGGCGGCGGGACGGCAGCAGGGTGCCGCTGGCGGCCCGTTCGTGGGTGACGCGGTGGACGTCGATGTCGCCGGAGAGCGCGACGACGGACTCCCCCGTCCCGAGGCCGGTCACGAACCGCTCCAGCCGCCCGCGCCGACTGGCGCCCAGCACCAGCTGGGTGGCGTTCTCGGCACGGGCGAACTCCACGAGGGTGCTCGCGACCTCGCCGCCGACGACCTGGTGGTAGCTGCCGCCGAGGTCCTCCACGAGCCGGCGCTGACGGGCCAGCGAGGCGTGCGAGGCCCCGGCGGCCAGGCCGTCGCTGCGGGTGACGTGTACGGCGAGCAGGTCCCCGCCGGCCGACCGGGCGGCGATGCGGGCGGCCCGCCGGACGATCGTGTCGCCCTCCGGACCGCCGGTCAGCGCGACCACGACCCGCTCCCGGGTCTCCCACACCCCGCCGATCGCGTGCTCGGCGCGATAGGTGTTCAGCGCCTCGTCGACCCGGTCGGCCAGCCACAGCAGCGCCAGTTGGCGCAGCGCGGCCAGGTTCCCGGGCCGGAAGTAGTTGGCGAGGGCGGCGTCGATCTTCTCCGGCGGATAGATGTTGCCGTGCGCCATGCGTCGGCGCAGCCCCTCGGGCGGGATGTCGACGAGCTCGACCTGCCGGGCCCGGCGTACGACCTCGTCGGGCACCGTCTCGTGCTGCGGCACCCCGGTGATCTTCTCGACCACGTCCTTGAGGGACTCCAGCTGCTGGACGTTGACGGCCGTGATGACGTCGGTGCCCGCGGCGAGCAGTGCCTCGACGTCCTGCCACCGCTCGGCGTTGCGCCCGCCGCCGGGGACGTTGCCGTGGGCGAGGTCGTCGACGACGGCGACCTCCGGCCGTCGGTCGAGCACCGCGGCGAGGTCCAGTTCCTCGAACTCCCCGCCCCGGTGGGCGCATCGGACCGGCGGCACGACCTCCAGGCCGTCGAGCATCGCTGCCGTGCGCGGGCGTCCATGGCATTCGGCGAACGCGACCACCACGTCGGCCCCGCGCCCGGCCCGGCGCCGCGCCTCATCGAGCATGCGGTACGACTTGCCGACCCCCGGGGCCGCCCCGAGGTAGACCTTCAGCCGTCCGCGCGGTACTTCGTTCATCAGGTCTCAGCGAACCGCTCCGCGGGCCCGCGCGGCAGGAACCTTGACGCATCCCTGGCGCCCCTCATATGGACGTTGACACTGTCTTGACAACGGCGTGCCCTGGCCGGGCACGACACCGACGCTCCCTGCTACTCGCCTCGACGGCGACGCCGAGCGGTCACGCTGAGTGGTCGCCCTCACTCACCCCACCGCTCGCCGCCCATACAGCCCAATCGGGCACGAACAAGTGCCGGAGCACACCTCTTGATGCGCGACCACCGCCGACCCGGCCAGTCTTAACGGAAGCTTGACGCCCACAGCCCTTTGATCCGTGGGCCCTGACGTCACTCTCTGCTTACGCTGGTGCCGCCGTCCGCGTGATGGCCGGAATCGCATGCCGACCCGCACGTCAGGAGCAGGCCGATGGCCACCACCGAACACCCTCCGCCCGGTCGCTTGCGCGCCTGGATGCTGGAGGGCCTGTCCGACATGGGCAAGGGCCATGCTCCGAAGGGCGCGCAGGCCGAGAAGGAGCCGGTGGAGGAGGGGCAGCCCTGGTACCGGGTCATGTGCCTCACCGGCGTCGACTACTTCTCGACCCTCGGCTACCAGCCCGGCATCGCCGCTCTCGCGGCCGGTCTGCTGTCGCCCATCGCCACCATCGTGCTGGTGATCGTCACCCTCGCGGGCGCCCTGCCCGTCTACCGGCGGGTGGCCGAGGAGAGCCCGCACGGCCAGGGCTCGATCGCCATGCTGGAACGGCTGCTGACCTTCTGGAAGGGCAAGCTGTTCGTCCTGACCCTGCTGGGCTTCGCGGCCACGGACTTCCTGATCACCATCACCCTGTCGGCGGCCGACGCCTCGACCCACCTGGTCGAGAACCCGCACCTCAACAGCGCGCTGCACGACAAGCAGATGGTGATCACCCTCGCCCTCGTCGCGCTGCTCGGCGCGGTGTTCCTCAAGGGCTTCCTGGAGGCGATCGGCGTCGCGGTCGCCCTGGTGGGCATCTACCTCGTGCTCAACGCGGTCGTCGTGGTCTCCGGCCTCTACCACGTCGTCACCGAGGGACACGTGGTCACCGACTGGACCACCGCCCTCACCGCCGAGCACGGCAACATCTTCGTGATGATCGGCGTGGCCCTGATCGTCTTCCCCAAGCTCGCGCTCGGCCTCTCCGGCTTCGAGACCGGCGTCGCCGTGATGCCGCACGTCAAGGGCAAGCCCGGTGAGACCGAGGAGAACCCCGCGGGCCGGATCCGCGACACCAAGAAGCTGCTCACCACGGCCGCGGTGATCATGAGCTGCTTCCTGATCGCGACGAGCTTCATCACCACCCTGCTCATCCCGGAGAAGGACTTCGAGCCGGGCGGCAGCGCCAACGGCCGTGCGCTCGCGTTCCTCGCCCACGAGTACCTCGGCAACGCCTTCGGCACGGTCTACGACGTCTCGACGATCGCCATCCTGTGGTTCGCCGGCGCCTCCGCCATGGCCGGCCTGCTGAACCTGATGCCGCGCTATCTGCCCCGCTACGGCATGGCCCCGCACTGGGCACGCGCGGTGCGCCCGATGGTCATCGTCTTCACTCTGGTCGCCTTCCTGGTGACCTGGATCTTCGACGCCGACGTCGACGCCCAGGGCGGCGCGTACGCCACCGGCGTGCTGGTGCTCATCAGCTCCGCCGCCATCGCCGTGACCATCGCGGCCCGCAAGGCAGGCCAGCGCAACTGGTTCATCGGCTTCGCGGTCATCTCGGTGGTGTTCCTGTACACGACGGTCGTGAACGTCATCGAGCGCCCCGACGGCGTGAAGATCGGCGCCTGCTTCATCGCCGGCATCATCCTGATCTCCCTGCTGTCGCGGCTGCTGCGCGCCTTCGAGCTCCGTGTCACGAGCGTGACGCTCGACGATATGGCGGAACGATTCGTCAGGGACATCGCGAGCCGCAAGATCCGGTTCATCGCCAACGAGCCCGACAGCCGGGACAAGGCCGAGTACCGCGACAAGATCGAGCAGATCCGCACCGACAACGACCTCTCGGAGCAGGAGGACTTCGTCTTCGTCGAGGTCACGGTCACCGACCCGTCCGAGTTCGAGGCCGGCCTGATCGTGCGCGGCCAGGTCATGCACAACCGCTACCGCGTCCTCACCCTGGAGTCCTCCTCCATCCCGAACGCGCTGGCCGCCCTGCTGCTGAACGTCCGCGACACGACCGGCTGCATCCCGCACATCTACTTCGAGTGGACCGAGGGCACCCCGTTCGCCAACTTCCTGCGCTTCTTCCTCTTCGGCCAGGGCGAGGTCGCCCCCGTCACCCGAGAGGTCCTTCGCGAGGCCGAGCCGGACCGCGACCGCCGACCGCGCGTCCACACCGGCTGACGCCCGCACCGGCCCGAACCGGCCGCGGCCACATCAGGATCGCGTCAACGATGAGCCGTAAGACGTCAGAGCGCTGTCAGCGCCGTTCGCACCCGCGCCGGCGGCCCCTACCGTCAGCTGTGTGGACGGAAGCAGACCGCGCCCGGCCCCGACCGGTGACCGTCACTGGCAGAACAGTGCCCGGTTCGCCGCGGGCTGCGCCGTGACCTTCTTCGGCATGACGCTGCTGGTCGACTGGGATGCCCACACCCTGACTCCGCCGCGCACCCTGCTGTGGCTGGTCATGACCTCCCTGCTGTTCACGATCCTGCTCCCCGAGCGCGTGACCGCCGGCCCGGGCTGGCTCGCGGTGCGCGGCCTCGTACGCCGCCAGGCGGTGCGCACGGACGAGCTGGTGACCGTGCGGCAGCACGGCGACGTCTGCACCCATCTGACCCTGCGCGACGCGGACGGCCGCCGCCTCGAACTGGACCCACGCGTCCTTCTCGCCAACCCACTGCTGTGGCACGAGCTGGACACAGGCGTACGCCGCTCACGCGCCGGCGGAACCCTGCTGGAGGGCGTCGACGTACTGGAGCGGCTGCGCCGCGAGATCGACGACGCCGAGGCGCGGGCGGTGCTCAGGGCGTCCGGGATCACCTGAAGTCGGGGCGCACGAAAGGGCTCCCCTCCGGCCGTGCGTGGCCGAAGGGGAGCCCTTTCCGCTGGTGTGCGTCGCCCGCGTGGGCGTCGGCCCGGTGCGGCTCAGTCGTCGTAGGCGTCCAGCGGCGGGCAGGAGCAGACGAGGTTCCGGTCGCCGAAGGCCTGGTCGATGCGGCGCACCGGCGGCCAGTACTTGTCGGCGGCCGACACCCCGGCCGGGAACACGGCCTCCTCACGGCTGTACGCGTGCTCCCACGTGCCGCCCAGCGCACCGGCGGTGTGCGGGGCGTTGCGCAGCGGGTTGTCCTCGGCGGGCCACTCCTCCGAGCCGACCTTCTCGATCTCCGCGCGGATGGCGATCATCGCCTCGCAGAACCGGTCGAGCTCGGCCAGGTCCTCGGACTCGGTCGGCTCGATCATCAGCGTGCCGGCCACGGGGAACGACATCGTCGGCGCGTGGAAGCCGTAGTCGATGAGGCGCTTGGCCACGTCGTCGACGCTCACGCCGGTCGCCTTGGTCAGCGGGCGCAGATCGATGATGCACTCGTGCGCGACCAGGCCGCCCGGCCCGGTGTAGAGCACCGGGTAGTGCGGCTCCAGCCGCTTGGCGACGTAGTTCGCGGACAGCACGGCCACCTGCGTGGCCCGCTTCAGCCCTTCGCCGCCCATGAGGCGGACGTACGCCCAGGAGATGGGCAGGATCCCCGCGGAACCCCACGGCGCCGCCGAGATCGGGCCGACGCCCGTCTCCGGACCGGCGGCCGGCTGGAGCGGGTGGTTCGGCAGGTACGGCGCCAGGTGCGAGCGCACACCGACCGGGCCGACGCCCGGACCGCCGCCGCCGTGCGGGATGCAGAAGGTCTTGTGCAGGTTCAGGTGCGAGACGTCGCCGCCGAAGTGGCCCGGCTTGGCCAGCCCCACCAGCGCGTTGAGGTTCGCGCCGTCGACGTAGACCTGCCCGCCGGCCTCGTGCACCTGCGCGCAGATGTCGGCGACGTGCTCCTCGAACACACCGTGCGTCGACGGGTACGTGATCATCAGCACGGACAGCTCGTCCCGGTGCTTGTCGATCTTGGCCCGCAGGTCCTCGACGTCGATCTCGCCGTCCTCGGCGGTCTTCACGACGACGACCTTCATGCCGGCCATCACGGCGCTGGCGGCGTTCGTGCCGTGCGCGGAGGACGGGATGAGGCAGATGGTGCGCTGTTCGTCGCCGTTGGCCCGGTGGTAGCCGCGCACGGCGAGCAGACCGGCCAGCTCACCCTGGGAGCCGGCGTTGGGCTGGAGGGACACCTTGTCGTAGCCGGTGACCTCGGCGAGACGTTCCTCCAGCTCGCGGATGAGTGTGAGGTAGCCCTGCGCCTGCTCGGCGGGCGCGAAGGGGTGCAGCTGCCCGAACTCGGGCCAGGTGACCGGCTCCATCTCGGTGGTCGCGTTGAGCTTCATCGTGCAGGAGCCCAGCGGGATCATGCCGCGGTCGAGGGCGTAGTCCCGGTCGGCCAGCCGGCGCAGATAGCGCAGCATCGCCGTCTCGGAGCGGTACTGGTGGAAGACGGGGTGCGCGAGGTAGTCGTCGGTGCGCAGCGGCCCGTCGGTGAGCGCGTCCTCGGTGCCGGCGTCCAGCGCCTCGATGTCGCCCTCGACCCCGAACGCCGTCCATACGGCGCCCAGCTGGGCCCGCAGCGTGGTCTCGTCGCAGGCGACGGAGACCTGGTCGGCGTCGACGAGGCGCAGGTTGACGCCGTTCTCCCGGGCGGCGGCGACGACTTCGGCGGCCTTCCCGGGCACCCGCACGGTCAGCGTGTCGAAGTAGGAGCCGTGCACGACCTCGATACCGCCGGCCGCGAGGCCCGCGGCGAGGATCGAGGCGTACCGGTGGGTCCGCCGCGCGATGCTCCGCAGCCCGTCGGGCCCGTGGTACACGGCGTACATGCCGGCCATCACGGCGAGCAGCACCTGGGCCGTACAGATGTTGCTGGTGGCCTTCTCACGACGGATGTGCTGCTCACGGGTCTGGAGCGCCAGCCGGTAGGCCTTGTTGCCGTCGGCGTCCACGGACACGCCCACGAGCCGCCCCGGCAGGCTGCGCGCGAACTTCTCGTGGACGGCCATGTAGCCGGCGTGCGGCCCGCCGAAGCCCATCGGCACGCCGAACCGCTGCGTCGTACCGATCGCGATGTCCGCCCCGAGCTCACCCGGCGACTTCAGCAGCGTCAGCGCGAGCAGGTCGGCGGCGACGGTGACGAGGGCGCCGAGCTCGTGCGCCTGGTCGATGACCGGCTTGATGTCCCGTACGACACCGGAGGCGCCCGGGTACTGGAGGAGCACGCCGGTGATCTCACGCGAGGCGACCTCGACCGGAATGCCCTCGCTGAGGTCGGCGACGACGATGTCGACGCCGGTCGGCTCGGCGCGGGTCTCGATCACGGCGATGGTCTGCGGAAGCACGTCCGCGTCGATCAGGAACAGGCCCTTCTTGTTCTTGCCCATGCGCCGGGACAGGGCCATGGCCTCGGCGGCGGCCGTCCCCTCGTCGAGCAGCGAGGCACCGGACGTCGGCAGCCCGGTCAGCTCGGCGACCATGGTCTGGAAGTTCAGCAGGGCCTCGAGACGGCCCTGGGAGATCTCGGGCTGGTACGGCGTGTAGGCCGTGTACCAGGCGGGGTTCTCCATGACGTTCCGCAGGATCACCGGCGGGGTGAAGGTCCCGTAGTACCCGAGCCCGATCATCGAGTCCAGCACCTGGTTGCGGTCGGCCAGCGACCGCAGCTCGGCCAGCACCTCCGCCTCGGTGCGGGCCCCGGGCAGGTCCAGCGAGTCGGCGTTCTTGATCACGTCCGGCACCGCGGCGGCGGTGAGCTCGTCGAGGGAGCCGTACCCGACCTGGGCGAGCATTTTGGCCCGGGCCTCATGATCGGGACCGATATGACGCTGCTCGAAGGGGATTCCCTGCTCGAGCTCGGAGAGCGGAATGCGATGGGCGGTCATTGCGGAGGCCTCCTGGTCGACACGACCTTCGAGGGGCACCACGGCACGGGTACCCGGACGGCCTCCCCCTCTGTCATCTCAACCTGAGAGCTTCACCGGACCGCCCGAAGGCCGTCGGCTTTCACCGTCGGTGAGAGCGGAAGCCGTCGACACCCGCTCTGCTTTCCAGAGTGACCTCGTCCGTGCGGTACGTGAGCCTGAGAGATTCCGGGGAGGATTTGCTCCTTCGGCGCCTCCGGTGTTGTCCGGAGGACTCTCCCGCACGGGGTCAGCAGCCGCTAGTCAGCCTACCAGCGAGGTCGACGCACGGACCTTCGAGTGGCCGCTCTCACCATTCTGCCTTTTCGTAGTGCTTACGGATGAGTTGCGACCCAGTGGAGGGCCCGTGCAGACCGACATCGATCCGCGCAATCTGATCGGCCGCAAGGCCTTCGACCGCAACGGCACCAAGATCGGCACGATCGACGAGGTCTATCTCGACGACGCGACCGGAGTGCCGGAATGGGCGGCCATACGCACCGGCCTGTTCTCCCGCGACGCCTTCGTCCCTCTGGAGCCCAGCGAGCTGGTGGAGGGCACCCTCCGCATCCCCTTCGACCGCGCCCTGATCAAGGACGCCCCCGACTTCGGAGTGGGCCGCCACCTGTCCCCCGAACAGGAACTCCAGCTCTACCACCACTACGGCCTCGACGTGACGGCCCCGCCCCTCCCCCCGACCACGACTTCGGCAAGTTGGCCCCCACGGAACCCCCGAACAACAACGACCCGACGACTCCCCACCCCTGACCGGCTCAGACCCCACCGACCACGGCCCCGTCAGGTGCCCCCGACGTGGCAGATCCCCCGTCTCCCGCAGCACCCCGGCTTCCCCCACCCCCTCCGGGCCGCTCCTCCACCAGCGGCAACGGCTCCACCGCCTCCAGGCCCGGATCCTCCACCCGAAACGTCCGCACCCGCCCCGGCTCCGTCGACCCAGGCGTCTCGAACCGCACGGTCACCCGCCCGAGCCCACTCCCCTGCACCCACCCGTGCCCGTACTCGGCATGCCGCACATCCTGCCCGGCAAGCCATTTCCGCTCACTAGGCGTCTCCTCCCCCCGCGCCACGGCCACAGCATCCGCGCCGTCCTCGCCACCCTCCACCGGCTGCTGCTCCGCCAGCTCCCCCGCGGCCTGGGCGAACAGATCCTCCTGCGTGTAGTCGGCAAGCCCGCTGACCCCGACCCCCAGCAGCCGCACCCCACCCGTCGTGTCCACGGACTCCAGCAGCCGAGCAGCGGCCTCCCGCACCACCGCCGGATCATCCGTCGGCCCCCGCAAGGTCTCGGACCGCGTCAGGGTCGAGAAGTCGTACCGCCGCACCTTCAGCACGATGGTCCGCCCGGACAGCCCGGCCCCCCGCAGCCGCCGCACACAGCGGTCGGCCAGCCGCTGCACCTCAAGACCGACCCGCACCCGGTCGTGGATGTCCACGTCGTACGTGTCCTCGACGGACACGGACTTCGTCTCCCGCTCGGCCACCACGGGCCGCTCGTCGTGCGCCAGCGCCATCGCGTACAGCGCATGCCCATGGGCTTTGCCCAGCAGCCGTACGAGCTCGTCCTCGCCGGCCTCGGCGATCTCCTCGACCGTATGGATCCCGGCCCGCCGCAGATGGTCCCCCGTCGCCGGCCCCACCCCCGGCAGGGTGCGCACCGACATCGGCCCGAGCATCGCCCGCTCGGTCCCCGGCTCGATCAGCACCAGCCCGTCCGGCTTGGCCTGCTCGGAGGCGATCTTCGCGAGCATCTTGGACGCGGCCAGCCCCACCGATCCCGCGAGCCCCGTGGCGGACCGTATGTCGCCGCGCAGCTTGGCCCCCACCAGCCGCGCCGACGAGTCGTCCCAGGCCGCTCCCCCGGCCTCCAGATCCACGAACGCCTCGTCCAGGCTCAACGGCTCCACCAACGGCGACAGCTCCCGCAGCAGCGCCATCACCTGCTCGCTGATGTCGCGGTAGATCCCGAACCGCGGCACGAGATACGCGGCGTTCGGCGCCAGCCTCCGCGCCTGCGCCATCGGCATCGCCGAGTGCACCCCGAACACCCGGGCCTCATAGGACGCGGTGGCGACGACTCCACGCGGCCCGAGCCCGCCCACGATCACGGCTTTCCCACGCAGGCTCGGCTTGGATGCCTGCTCCACCGAGGCGTAGAAGGCATCCATGTCGAGATGCAGGATCGTGGGCGCGTTTCTCACATCTCCGATGCTGCCTCACGCCACTGACAATGCCCCGCTGCAACCGCACGTTTGCAGCCACCGGCCACCGGCAGCGGCCGACAGCCCACCAGGCGCCGACCCGACCACCACGAAGCGCCCCGCAAGCCGGGACCGAAGCCCGCTCAGACCGCCCGGTTACGCCGCCGAGCCAGCTCGTCCGCCGGGTTGTGCCCGACGAGCGTCTCCCCGGTGTCGATCCGCTCCCCGTGCAGCTGCGACAGCGCGCTCTCGACGTCCCGCCACACCACACCCACGGCGATCCCGAAGATCCCCTGCCCGCCCTGGAGCAGCGCGTGCACCTCGTCCGGCGAGCTGCACTCGTACACGGTCGCGCCGTCGCTCATCAGCGTCATGCGCTCCAGGTCGCTGAAGCCCTGCTCCCGCAGGTGCTGCACGGCGGTGCGGATGTTCTGAAGCGACACACCGGTGTCGAGGAAGCGCTTGACGATCTTCAGGACGACGACGTCCCGGAAGCTGTACAACCGCTGCGTCCCGGACCCGTACGCGGGCCGCACGCTCGGCTCGACGAGCCCGGTGCGCGCCCAGTAGTCCAGTTGGCGGTATGTGATGCCGGCGGCCGCACATGCCGTCGGACCGCGGTAGCCGATCTCTTCCGACCCCATGGACGCCGCCCCTCCGCCGGTGCTCGGCACGGCCGTCGGCCGATGCGAAGCGTGATCGGCAGCACCGCCCTGAACAGCGCTGCTGTGAAGCGGGTACGGACCGCTCGCCCCGAGACTGCGCCCGGGGGCACCCCCAGCCGTACCGTCGCCGCTGCTTCTCACGCCGACCTCCGTCCTTGACCTGCCTTCTCGACGGTAGGCAGTCACCAGGGGTGCGTCAACGATCGCCACACTCGGCACGCCGAGTGATAATCACCCTAGGAGTGGTTTCCCGTCTCCCACCGCGGGGAAAGGCTAGCCGAATGCCTTCGGAGCGGGCCTCGGGACGCTCTCGCTCGCCACTGGCAAATGCCGGCATTTGAGCTGTAACCGACTGTGGGCCGAGCCGACACGGACCGCAAGTCCGCCCGGCCCCGCCCACGCCGTCTCACTGGCTGCTGGTGCCGAAGTCCTCGGGCGAGATCTGGTCGAGGAACTCGCGGAATTTCTCCACCTCGTCCTCCTGCTCGTCCGGGATCGCGATGCCGGCGTCGTCGAGCACTCCGTCGCTGCCGTAGATCGGCGTTCCGGTGCGCAGGGCGAGCGCTATGGCATCGGACGGACGGGCGCTCACCTCGACGCCGCTGGCGAAGACCAGCTCGGCGTAGAAGACGCCCTCACGCAGATCCGTGATGCGTACTTCGGTGAGCTCCTGGCCGACGGCCTCCAGCACGTCCTTGAACAGGTCGTGGGTCAGCGGTCGCGCGGGGGCCATGCCCTGCTGGGCGAAGGCGATGGCCGTCGCCTCCCCAGGCCCGATCCAGATGGGGAGGTAGCGGTCGCCTCCCACTTCGCGCAGGAGCACGATCGGTTGGTTGGAGGGCATTTCGACCCGGACACCTACGACATCGAGCTCGTTCACACAGCAACCCTAGGCCGTGCTCGGGACGTTTGGGTAGTCGGGCAGAGAACGGGTGGCCGATCCGGCCTTCCTGTGCTTGCCCCGCTCAGGGCAGCCGTACCCCGAGAGCCGTCTGCACCAGCGCGGAGTGCAGCTTGACCGTGAGACCCGCCAGTTCCTTGGCGCGCGCCTCGGCGTGAGCCCTGGTCTGGGGGTTGCGGTGCCGCTTCAGCGGCGCCACGACCTGGTCCACGAGCCCGGCCTCACGATCGGCGGCGGCCTTCATCACCCGAAGATGCCGGGGCTCGATCCCGAACCGCCCCAGCTCGGCCACGAGCGCGGCCACGGTGACGGCCTCCGCGTCGTAGACCCCGTCCGGCAGCGGAGCGATCAGGCCGTACGACTCCCACTCCGCCAGCTCGCGCTCGTCGATCTCGGCGGCGGCCAGCAGCTCGGCCCGCCCGATGCGGGCCGCTGTGGGCCCCTCCACGGGCTCCAGGACCGTTTCTCCGTCCCGCTGGCGGCACACGGTCGGCAGCGGTGCCGCCTCACCGCGCTCCATGGCGTCCAGGTGCTCCCGGATCACCTTGAGGGGCAGATAGTGGTCCCGCTGCATCCGCAGGACGTGACCGAGCCGCTCGACGTCCTGCGCGCTGAACTTGCGATACCCCGAGGGGGTTCGCTGCGGCTCGACGAGCCCTTCCGACTCCAGGAAACGGATTTTGGAGATGGTGATGTCAGGGAACTCGTCACGCAGCACGTTCAGCACCGTGCCGATGCTCATCAGCCGACCGTCCGTGGCGGCGATGCCGTGGCCGGCACCGCCGCTCGGTGATTTCAGCATGGACCTTCCCTGGGTCTCCCCGGACGGTCTCCGGGGGAGGGTCAGTAGCCCCGCTGGCTCGCGTAGAAGACCAGCCGGTACTTGCCGATCTGCACCTCGTCGCCGTTGTTCAGCGGGACCTGGTCGATCCGCTCGCGGTTGACATACGTGCCGTTCAGGCTGCCGACGTCGGCCACCGTGAACGAGCCGTCCTGGGCGCGACGGAACTCCACGTGCCGACGCGAGACCGTCACGTCGTCCAGGAAGATGTCGCTCTGCGGGTGACGACCGGCCGTGGTCAGATCGCCGTCCAGGAGGAACCGGCTGCCGGAGTTCGGTCCGCGGCGCACCACCAGGAGCGCGGAGCCCAGCGGCAGCGCGTCGACAGCGGCCTGCGCCTCGGGCGACAGCGCCGGGATCTGCGTCTGACCGGTGGTCTCGGCGTCGTACGCCTCGATACCGGAGATGGAGATCGTGGAGGTCGTCTCGGACGGTCGCTCGGGCGTCGCGCCGCTTCGCAGCGGAGCACCGCAGTTGGAACAGAAGCGGCTGTTCTCCGCGTTGCGGTTACCGCACCTCGTACACACCAGGGCCGACATCGGGGAAAACCCTCCACCCGTACTTGAGGTTGACGGTTGCCCGAAACCTATGTCGCCGGACTGGCCAGGGTCAACTGACGGCGCGCCCTGACCTCCGGAAATGTCACCGCCCGGCCCAGGCACCTGATCCCTGAACAGCGGGCGCTGGCCCTCGTCGTCCCCTTGTGCGCGGTGACGAGCGGTCGCGTTGTCGCTGCCCTCTCGCGCGCTCTTGCCGAACAACTTCGCAAACAACTTCACGGGCGATTCCCCTTGACCGAAACAGACCCGCCCGTGGGGCAGGACGAACCCTGACTGCTCTCTCTGGCCGACTCAGACATCCTCACAACGTCCGTCTCCACCAGACAGTTTCCACCACGCACCACCCAATCGGTGCGCCGACCCCCCGCAACCTCATGCCCTCCGCCGACGTCCCCCATGCACCCCCGGTTCACTGGGAGGACGACCGAGCGTAGTCAGGCCGCTTCGCCGCTCGCAAGGCGTCCACAACGATCTTGTCCGACCGCTCGATCGTCACGGTGGCCTGCTCCTTCTCGAGGGTCTGCACCACGCCTCCAGGGATGTTGAGCGCCGGTTCGAGGTCCTGCGGCTTGCCGATGACCTTGAAACGATAGGGCGCGTTGATCTTGTTCCCGTCGACGCTCACGCTGTTGCCGGCATCGGTCAGGTAGGTCCCGGCGACGACGCGTACGCCGTTCACCTGGATCGCCTCCGCGCCGGCCGCGCGCAGCTCCTGGATCGCGTCGAGCAGCATGTCCGCCTCGACCGTCCCCTTCGTGTCGTCGATGGTCATCGTGATGCCAGGTCCCTGAGCGGCCACCGTGCCCGCCAGAATGCCGAGTTGCCTCTCCTTCTCGACGGTCTGCCTGCGGGCCTCCTCGGCCTGGTTCGAACTGTTCTCCAGTTCGTCACGCTGCTTCTCGAGACCTTGCTTCTCGTCCTCTAGACGCTGAGTACGGTCGTCCAGTTCATCGAGAATGCGAACGAGATCTTCCTGACGTGCGCCGCGCAGGGCACTGTCGCTGTCACTGTTCGACGCCACCTGGACGGCGAGACCGAACCCGAGGCCGAACAACAGCAGGGCGACGATGAGTTGGGCACGGGTCACACGGGGCGGCCACAGCCCCTGCGCGAGCCGCTGCCGACCGGTCAGCCCGGCTTGCCGGTTCCCCTGCTCCTCGGGCGCCTCCGGGCCCTCAGGGGCCTCGGGAGCCTCACCCGCACCGGCCGCCACCTCTTCGGGCAGCTCCTTGCGCAGCCTGTTCTCCGGGGTCTGTTCCTGGTTGCTCATCGGCCTCACGCCCGGAACACGTGCCGGCGAATCGCCGCGGCGTTGGAGAAGATCCGGATGCCGAGCACCACGACGACACCCGTGGACAGCTGGGCGCCGACGCCCAACTTGTCGCCTAGGAACACGATCAGCGCGGCCACGACCACGTTGGACAGGAACGACACGACGAAGACCTTGTCGTCGAAGATGCCGTCGAGCATGGCCCGCAGACCCCCGAAGACGGCGTCCAGAGCCGCCACGACGGCGATCGGCAGATAAGGCTCGACGACTGCCGGAACCTCCGGCCGGACCAACAGTCCGGCCACGACTCCGACGACGAGGCCCAGTACGGCGATCACGATGTGCCCTTCTCGGTTTTCTCGGTGTTCGGCTGTGCTGTACGTACGATCACACTCGGGGCGGCGGGCAGCCGCAGGTCTCCCTGCACGGAAATGCTGGTCCGGATGCCGAAGTTCTCCTGCAAGGCGTGCAGGTACAGCCCGTCGGCACTGTCCTGGAACCTGGTGCTCAGCCGCTCCCCGTCCCCCACCGCCAGCACCGTGTACGGCGGTACCAGTGGCTTGTTGTCGACCAGTATTGCGTCACCCGCGGCCCTGATCGCCGACAGGGCGGTCAGCCGCTGTCCGTTGATCGAGACGGCTTCCGCGCCCGACTCCCACAGCCCGTTGACCACCCGCTGCATGTCGCGGTCGCGCACGCGGCCGGTGTCGGAGAACCCGGACGACCCCCGCGCGTCGCCGTCGCCGTCCGTGCCCGCTTCCTTGGCGTCGTTCACGACCAGTTTCACGCCAGGGCCGTGCACCTCGACCGAGCCCGCGAGGATGCCCACGAGCTCCGCCTGGTCGCCGCCGACCGTCTTCAGGGCCTCGCGCTGCCGCGCGCTCACGTCGGCGCGCAGGTCGTCGACGGTCTCCTCCAGCTCGTCCGCCGTCGCCGTCTCCCGGTCGATGCGGTCGATCAGTTCCTCGCGCTCCTTGGCCACCACCGGAGCCGCCACGCGCGCCTGCGCCGCTCCCACTGTCACCACGAGCGCCGCGAGCACCAGACCGGCGGCGAGCCCCAGCTTCGCCCTCAGCGTCTTCGGCAGTCCCCCGGCACCCGCGGCCTTCTTGCGGGCAGCGGCCTCGGCGTATCCGTCATCGAGGCTGTGATCCATGACGTTGTTGAGCAGCGACATGGACGCGTCCGGGCGCGCAGGGGGCGTGGATGTGCTCCGAACGGGGGGCGGCTGCGGCATGCCGCACATCGTCGCACGTCGCGGCCGCTACCTCCGAATGGCCCCACCGGCGTGCCGGACAGGCCCCCTTTCGGGGACACCTGTCCGGCACGCGCGTGTGCGTCTTGCTTTATCGGCCGGCGCTGTCCACGACCGCGGACCACTCGTCGAGCAGCTCCTGGGCAGACGCGTCGTCCGGGCCCTCGGCCCACAGATGGGTGACCGCCTCCGCCGGGTCCGGCAGCACCATCACCCACCGCCCGTCGGTCTCCACGACCCGCACTCCGTCGGTCGTGTCGACAAAGCGATCTCCGGCCTCCTCGACGACCCGTCGCATGACGAGCCCCTTGACGGCCCAAGGTGTCGCAAGATCGCGCTTGATGACATGCGCCCGCGGAATCCGCGCGTCGATCTGGCTCAGCGTGAGCTGCGTCCGCGCCACCAGCCCGATCAGCCGTACGAAGGCCGCCGTGCCGTCGAAGACGCTGCTGAACTCCGGGACGATGAACCCGCCCCTGCCGTCCCCGCCGAAGATCGTCGTGTCGTCACGGCCGACCCGGGTCAGGTCGTCGGGCGACGTGGTCGTCCACTCCACCTGAGTGCCGTGATACGCCGCCACCTGCTCGGCGATCCTCGTGGTGGTCACCGGCAGCGCCACACGCCCGCTGCGCCGCTCGGCGGCCACCAGGTCGAGCATGACCAGCAGGGCACGGTCGTCCTCGACGATCCGCCCCTTCTCGTCGACCAGCGAAAGCCGCTCGCCGACCGGGTCGAACCGCACGCCGAACGCGGCCCGCGCGGACGCCACGATCTCGCCCAGCCGCACCAGCCCCGACCGCCGCGTGTCCGCCGACTCGGTGGGCCTGGACTCGTCGAGACCGGGGTTAATGGTCAGCGAATCCACACCCAGCTTGCCGAGCAGGCTGGGCAGCACGAGCCCGGCGCTACCGTTCGACGCGTCGACGACGACCTTGAGCCCCGAATCCGCGATCCCCGTCGTGTCGACGTTCCGCAGCAGCGACCCGGTGTACGAGTCGAACACACTGGCCGGGAAGTGCAGGTCCCCGATCTCGCCAGGGAACGCACGCCGGTACTCCTGCCTTGCGAAGACCCGGTCCAGCTTCCGCTGACTGGCCTGCGACAGATCCGCCCCCTGCCCGTCGAAGAACATGATGTCCACGGAGTCCGGCACACCAGGTGTCGTCCGGATCATGATCCCGCCAGCACTGCCCCGCGCGGTCTGCTGCCGCGCCACGGGCAGCGGTACGTTCTCCAGGTCTCGTACGTCGATGGCACTGGCCTGAAGCGCGGAGATGACCGCCCGCTTGAGCGCCCGGGCACCACGGGAGTGGTCGCGGGCCGTGGTGACGGTGGAGCCCTTCTTCAGGGTCGTCGCATACGCGCCGGCGAGGCGCACGGCGAGCTCCGGCGTGATCTCCACGTTCAGGATTCCGGAGACGCCACGGGCACCGAAGAGATGCGCCTGACCTCTCGACTCCCAGATCACCGAGGTGTTGACGAAGGCGCCGGCCTCGATGGTCTTGAACGGATAGACCCGGACGTTGCCCTGAACAATCGATTCCTCACCGATCAGGCACTCATCACCGATGACCGCGCCGTCCTCGATCCGGGCCGCCCGCATGATGTCGGTGTTCTTTCCGACGACACATCCACGCAGATTGCTGTGCTGCCCGACGTACACGTTGTCGTGCACGACGGCCTTGTGCAGGAAGGCACCGCTCTTCACGACCACGTTCGAACCGACGACGGTGTGCTCCCGGATTTCCACGCCGGCCTCGACCTTGGCGTAGTCACCGATGTACAGCGGTCCGCGGAGCTCGGCGTCGGGATGCACCTCGGCACCTTCCGCCACCCAGACACCCGGGGAGATCTCGAAGCCGTCGAGCTCGACGTCGACCTTGCCCTCCAGGACGTCGGCCTGCGCCTTCACATAGCTCTCGTGAGTGCCGACGTCCTCCCAGTAGCCCTCCGCGATATAGCCATAGATCGGCTTGCCTTCCTTCATCAGCTGCGGGAAGACATCACCGGACCAGTCCACGGGTACGTCGGCCTCGACGTAGTCGAAAACCTCTGGCTCCATCACGTAGATACCGGTGTTCACGGTGTCCGAGAAGACCTGGCCCCAGGTCGGCTTCTCGAGGAAGCGCTCGACCTTGCCTTCCTCGTCGACGATCGTGATACCGAATTCCAGCGGATTGGGCACCCTGGTCAGACAGACGGTGACGAGCGCGCCTTTTTCCTTGTGGAAGTTGATCAGCTCGGTGAGGTCGAAGTCGGTCAGGGCATCGCCGGAAATGACGAGGAAGGCATCGTCCTTCAACGCCTCTTCGGCGTTCTTGACGCTTCCGGCGGTACCGAGTGGCTTCTCCTCGTTGGCGTAGGTGAGCTCCATTCCGAGCTCTTCACCGTCACCGAAATAGTTCTTGACCAGCGAAGCCAGGAACTGAACTGTCACGACGGTCTCATTCAGCCCATGCCTTTTGAGCAGCCTCAGAACGTGCTCCATGATCGGCCGGTTGGCCACCGGCAGGAGCGGCTTGGGCATGCTTGAGGTCATGGGGCGAAGGCGCGTGCCTTCGCCTCCGGCCATCACGACGGCCTTCATGTCGGAAGCGTCCTCCTCTAAGAGACGACGGTCTAGCCGACTTCACCCGTCCAGATTGTCCCGCACTTTTCCACCGCGGGCCATCGGGCAACTACGCCCGCTTCAATCCGCGAGTTCACTCGGCCATGGCGTCCGCTCGGACCAGGCGGCGGACCTGAACCACGTAGAGAACTCCTGCCCACCAGTACAGCGTTGTACCCCATCCGGCGAACGCCCATCCGAAAATAGCAGCGAGTGACGGGATCCATCCACTTCCGTCACTGAGCAACAGCAACGGGAAGGCATACATCAGGTTGAACGTAGCTGCCTTCCCAAGGAAGTTCACCTGCGGCGGCGGATACCCGTGCCGCCTGAGGATGCCCACCATCACCAGCAGAACCAGCTCACGTGCCAGAAGTGCAGCGGTCAACCAGATGGGCAGAATCTCGCGCCACGTGAGACCGACCAAAGTCGAGAGAATGTAGAGCCGGTCGGCCGCCGGGTCGAGAAGCCGGCCGAGGCTGCTGATCTGGTTCCAGCGCCGCGCGAGCTTGCCGTCCAGGTAGTCACTGACGCCGCTCAGAGCCAACACCAGAAGAGCCCAGCCGTCACTCTTCGGCCCGCCGAACTCAGGCCTCAGAATCAGCCACAGGAACAGCGGCACGCCAAGCAGCCGCGCCATGCTGAGGATGTTGGGGATGGTGAGGACCCGGTCTGTCTGGACACGGGTCTCCTGGACCTCCACCCGGGGGCCTCCTGTGGGAAACGTACCTACGATGCCCCCTGACCCTACCTCAACGCAAAAAAGCTCTGGCCCTTGGGCTGAGTGCCCAAGAGCCAGAGCTCTAAAAGGAGTTCGGCGGCGTCCTACTCTCCCACAGGGTCCCCCTGCAGTACCATCGGCGCTGTAAGGCTTAGCTTCCGGGTTCGGAATGTAACCGGGCGTTTCCCTCACGCTATAACCACCGAAACACTATGAAACTGTCGAACCATGCCACACCACACCCCAGAAACCCGGGATGCGGGGCTGTTCGTGGTTTCAGAACCAACACAGTGGACGCGAGCAACTGAGGACAAGCCCTCGGCCTATTAGTACCGGTCACCTCCACACGTTACCGTGCTTCCAGATCCGGCCTATCAACCCAGTCGTCTACTGGGAGCCTTACCCCATCAAGTGGGTGGGAATACTCATCTCGAAGCAGGCTTCCCGCTTAGATGCTTTCAGCGGTTATCCCTCCCGAACGTAGCCAACCAGCCATGCCCTTGGCAGAACAACTGGCACACCAGAGGTTCGTCCGTCCCGGTCCTCTCGTACTAGGGACAGCCCTTCTCAATATTCCTGCGCGCGCAGCGGATAGGGACCGAACTGTCTCACGACGTTCTAAACCCAGCTCGCGTACCGCTTTAATGGGCGAACAGCCCAACCCTTGGGACCGACTCCAGCCCCAGGATGCGACGAGC
Organism: Streptomyces chartreusis; assembly: GCF_008704715.1. Lineage (NCBI taxonomy): Bacteria > Bacillati > Actinomycetota > Actinomycetes > Kitasatosporales > Streptomycetaceae > Streptomyces > Streptomyces chartreusis. The sequence goes on along the minus strand of NZ_CP023689.1, from coordinate 8,222,946 downwards.
CGACATCGAGGTGCCAAACCATCCCGTCGATATGGACTCTTGGGGAAGATCAGCCTGTTATCCCCGGGGTACCTTTTATCCGTTGAGCGACGGCGCTTCCACAAGCCACCGCCGGATCACTAGTCCCGACTTTCGTCCCTGCTCGACCCGTCGGTCTCACAGTCAAGCTCCCTTGTGCACTTACACTCAACACCTGATTGCCAACCAGGCTGAGGGAACCTTTGGGCGCCTCCGTTACTCTTTAGGAGGCAACCGCCCCAGTTAAACTACCCATCAGACACTGTCCCTGATCCGGATCACGGACCCAGGTTAGACATCCAGCACGACCAGACTGGTATTTCAACGACGACTCCCCCTGAACTGGCGTCCAGAGTTCACAGTCTCCCAGCTATCCTACACAAGCCGAACCGAACACCAATATCAAACTGTAGTAAAGGTCCCGGGGTCTTTCCGTCCTGCTGCGCGAAACGAGCATCTTTACTCGTAGTGCAATTTCACCGGGCCTATGGTTGAGACAGTCGAGAAGTCGTTACGCCATTCGTGCAGGTCGGAACTTACCCGACAAGGAATTTCGCTACCTTAGGATGGTTATAGTTACCACCGCCGTTTACTGGCGCTTAAGTTCTCAGCTTCGCCCCACCGAAATGGAGCTAACCGGTCCCCTTAACGTTCCAGCACCGGGCAGGCGTCAGTCCGTATACATCGCCTTACGGCTTCGCACGGACCTGTGTTTTTAGTAAACAGTCGCTTCTCGCTGGTCTCTGCGGCCACCCCCAGCTCATGGAGTAAATCCAATCACCGGACATGGCCCCCCTTCTCCCGAAGTTACGGGGGCATTTTGCCGAGTTCCTTAACCATAGTTCACCCGAACGCCTCGGTATTCTCTACCTGACCACCTGAGTCGGTTTAGGGTACGGGCCGCCATGAAACTCGCTAGAGGCTTTTCTCGACAGCATAGGATCATCCACTTCACCACAATCGGCTCGGCATCAGGTCTCAGACACATGTCAGGCGGATTTGCCTACCTGACGTCCTACACCCTTACCCCGGGACAACCACCGCCCGGGATGGACTACCTTCCTGCGTCACCCCATCACTCACCTACTACCACCTTGGTTCGGCGGCTCCACCACTCCCCTTTGCCCGAAGGCTCCAGGGCGGCTTCACGGCCTTAGCATTAATGGGTTCGATGTTTGACGCTTCACAGCGGGTACCGGAATATCAACCGGTTATCCATCGACTACGCCTGTCGGCCTCGCCTTAGGTCCCGACTTACCCTGGGCAGATCAGCTTGACCCAGGAACCCTTAGTCAATCGGCGCACACGTTTCTCACGTGTGAATCGCTACTCATGCCTGCATTCTCACTCGTGAACCGTCCACCACTGCCTTCCGGCGCGGCTTCACCCGGCACACGACGCTCCCCTACCCATCACAGCCTCCGTTGGGAGTATTGCTGCAATGACACGACTTCGGCGGTACGCTTGAGCCCCGCTACATTGTCGGCGCGGAATCACTAGACCAGTGAGCTATTACGCACTCTTTCAAGGGTGGCTGCTTCTAAGCCAACCTCCTGGTTGTCTCTGCGACTCCACATCCTTTCCCACTTAGCGTACGCTTAGGGGCCTTAGTCGATGCTCTGGGCTGTTTCCCTCTCGACCATGGAGCTTATCCCCCACAGTCTCACTGCCGCGCTCTCACTTACCGGCATTCGGAGTTTGGCTAAGGTCAGTAACCCGGTAGGGCCCATCGCCTATCCAGTGCTCTACCTCCGGCAAGAAACACACGACGCTGCACCTAAATGCATTTCGGGGAGAACCAGCTATCACGGAGTTTGATTGGCCTTTCACCCCTAACCACAGGTCATCCCCCAGGTTTTCAACCCTGGTGGGTTCGGTCCTCCACGAAGTCTTACCTCCGCTTCAACCTGCCCATGGCTAGATCACTCCGCTTCGGGTCTTGAGCGCGCTACTATACCGCCCTATTCGGACTCGCTTTCGCTACGGCTTCCCCACACGGGTTAACCTCGCAACACACCGCAAACTCGCAGGCTCATTCTTCAAAAGGCACGCAGTCACGAGATATGTGCAAGCACATATCCGACGCTCCCACGGCTTGTAGGCACACGGTTTCAGGTACTATTTCACTCCCCTCCCGGGGTACTTTTCACCATTCCCTCACGGTACTATCCGCTATCGGTCACCAGGGAATATTTAGGCTTAGCGGGTGGTCCCGCCAGATTCACACGGGATTTCTCGGGCCCCGTGCTACTTGGGTGTCTCTCAAACGAGCCGCTGATGTTTCGACTACGGGGTCTTACCCTCTACGCCGGACCTTTCGCATGTCCTTCGCCTACATCAACGGTTTCTGACTCGTCTCACAGCCGGCAGACTGTGAAAGAGAGATCCCACAACCCGCATACGCAACCCCTGCCGGGTCTCACACGTATACGGTTTGGCCTCATCCAGTTTCGCTCGCCACTACTCCCGGAATCACGGTTGTTTTCTCTTCCTGCGGGTACTGAGATGTTTCACTTCCCCGCGTTCCCTCCACTTGCCCTATGTGTTCAGACAAGGGTGACAGCCCATGACGACTGCCGGGTTTCCCCATTCGGAAACCCCCGGATCAAAGCCTGGTTGACGACTCCCCGGGGACTATCGTGGCCTCCCACGTCCTTCATCGGTTCCTGGTGCCAAGGCATCCACCGTGCGCCCTTAAAAACTTGGCCACAGATGCTCGCGTCCACTGTGCAGTTCTCAAACAACGACCAGCCACCCATCACCCCGCTGTCATCAGCGAGTTCACTGGGGCCGGCACCTGAAGGCAGCCTGACCGGCCGTACCTTCAGACACCCAACAGCGTGCCAGGCCGGACCCTGTCCGGAGATCATGCGTTCCACGCTCCGAAGAGCAGTACTGGCAAGCCTCCGACCCAGAAGATCGGCCGAATAATCAACGTTCCACCCATGAGCAACCAGCATCAGACATTCGCCGATGTACTGGCCTCTGACCAACCGGAGTTGGTGAGAAGTGCTCCTTAGAAAGGAGGTGATCCAGCCGCACCTTCCGGTACGGCTACCTTGTTACGACTTCGTCCCAATCGCCAGTCCCACCTTCGACAGCTCCCTCCCACAAGGGGTTGGGCCACCGGCTTCGGGTGTTACCGACTTTCGTGACGTGACGGGCGGTGTGTACAAGGCCCGGGAACGTATTCACCGCAGCAATGCTGATCTGCGATTACTAGCAACTCCGACTTCATGGGGTCGAGTTGCAGACCCCAATCCGAACTGAGACAGGCTTTTTGAGATTCGCTCCACCTCACGGTATCGCAGCTCATTGTACCTGCCATTGTAGCACGTGTGCAGCCCAAGACATAAGGGGCATGATGACTTGACGTCGTCCCCACCTTCCTCCGAGTTGACCCCGGCGGTCTCCTGTGAGTCCCCATCACCCCGAAGGGCATGCTGGCAACACAGAACAAGGGTTGCGCTCGTTGCGGGACTTAACCCAACATCTCACGACACGAGCTGACGACAGCCATGCACCACCTGTACACCGACCACAAGGGGGGCACTATCTCTAATGCTTTCCGGTGTATGTCAAGCCTTGGTAAGGTTCTTCGCGTTGCGTCGAATTAAGCCACATGCTCCGCTGCTTGTGCGGGCCCCCGTCAATTCCTTTGAGTTTTAGCCTTGCGGCCGTACTCCCCAGGCGGGGAACTTAATGCGTTAGCTGCGGCACCGACGACGTGGAATGTCGCCAACACCTAGTTCCCACCGTTTACGGCGTGGACTACCAGGGTATCTAATCCTGTTCGCTCCCCACGCTTTCGCTCCTCAGCGTCAGTAATGGCCCAGAGATCCGCCTTCGCCACCGGTGTTCCTCCTGATATCTGCGCATTTCACCGCTACACCAGGAATTCCGATCTCCCCTACCACACTCTAGCTAGCCCGTATCGAATGCAGACCCGGGGTTAAGCCCCGGGCTTTCACACCCGACGTGACAAGCCGCCTACGAGCTCTTTACGCCCAATAATTCCGGACAACGCTTGCGCCCTACGTATTACCGCGGCTGCTGGCACGTAGTTAGCCGGCGCTTCTTCTGCAGGTACCGTCACTTTCGCTTCTTCCCTGCTGAAAGAGGTTTACAACCCGAAGGCCGTCATCCCTCACGCGGCGTCGCTGCATCAGGCTTTCGCCCATTGTGCAATATTCCCCACTGCTGCCTCCCGTAGGAGTCTGGGCCGTGTCTCAGTCCCAGTGTGGCCGGTCGCCCTCTCAGGCCGGCTACCCGTCGTCGCCTTGGTGAGCCATTACCTCACCAACAAGCTGATAGGCCGCGGGCTCATCCTTCACCGCCGGAGCTTTTAACCCCCGTCCAGGAGGACAGGAGTGTTATCCGGTATTAGACCCCGTTTCCAGGGCTTGTCCCAGAGTGAAGGGCAGATTGCCCACGTGTTACTCACCCGTTCGCCACTAATCCCCACCGAAGTGGTTCATCGTTCGACTTGCATGTGTTAAGCACGCCGCCAGCGTTCGTCCTGAGCCAGGATCAAACTCTCCGTGAATGTTTACCGGTCATCCGGTGCACACACACGAGAGCGGAACCAGGAGAGGAATAGTCTCCCGGTTCACAGCGTCCTCGCTGTGTTATTTCAAAGGAACCTCGCCCCAACCGAACGGTTGGAGACGGGGTATCAACATATCTGGCGTTGATTTTTGGCACGCTGTTGAGTTCTCAAGGAACGGACGCTTCCTTTGTACTCACCCTCTCGGGCTTTCCTCCAGGCGCTTCCCTTCGGTGTTCCAAACTCTATCAGTGTTTTTCCGGCCCTCTGACCACCGTCCTGCAGGCATGCAGAAAGTGACCCCGAGATAGGATCTGACAAGTTTGGGTGCTGCCGGGCAAGAACGCTTAGCTGCGTCACTCGGTCCCAAGCAGGAGTACGACTGTACACGTGGCCGTGGAGCGCGTGCAAATCGATTTGCGGTATGGTCTAGACCACTCTGGAGTGCCCACGCGGAACCGGCACTTCATGTGACATACCCTGCTGAACAGTGTGCCGTCCGGCACAGGCAGCGACGGCCCATAACGATCTCCACCCCTGGGAGGTTTCCCATGACCACAGTGACGTCCCCACTTGCAGGACGCGCCGTCGGACTGGCGTCCGTACCGGATCCCGTCTTCTCCGGCGCCATGGTCGGCCCGGGCACCGCGATCGACCCCGTGCGTGAGCCCTCCGAGGCCGTCTCGCCCGTGGACGGGGTCATCGTCTCTCTCCACCCCCATGCCTTCGTCGTCGTGGACGACCAGGGTCACGGGGTGCTCACCCACCTCGGTATCGACACCGTGCAGCTCAACGGCGAGGGTTTCGAACTGCTCGTGAACAAGGGCGACACCGTCACCCGCGGCCAGAGCATCGTGCGCTGGGACCCGGCGGCCGTCGAGGCGGCCGGCAAGTCCCCGGTGTGCCCGATCGTCGCCCTCGAGGCCACCGCCGAGGCTCTCTCCGATCTGCGTGACAGCGGCGATGTGAAGGCCGGCGACAGTCTCTTCACCTGGAAGTGACTTCGATGCCGTCGTATGACGGCGAGTAGGGACCACAACCACCGCGGCGGCGGGACCCGCCGCACTATCGGAGACGGGTGAGATGGAGACAACGCTGCGAGGCGTCGGCGTGAGCCACGGTGTGGCCATCGGCGAGGTTCGGCACATGGGAACGGCGGTCCTGGAACCGCCTGCCAAGCAGATTCCGGCCGAGGACGCGGAGCGTGAACAGGGGCGCGCCCGCAAGGCGGTGGAGGCTGTGGCAGCCGACCTGATGGCGCGTGGGAACCTGGCGGGGGGCGAAGCCCAGGCGGTGCTCGAGGCGCAGGCCATGATGGCCCAGGACCCCGAGCTGATGGCGGACGTGGACCGGCGTATCGCCGTCGGGAGCACGGCCGAGCGGGCGGTGTACGACGCCTTCGCCGCGTACCGCGAGCTGCTGGCCGGTGCCGGTGAGTACCTTGCCGGTCGCGTGGCCGACCTCGACGACGTGCGGAATCGTATCGTCGCCCGGTTGCTCGGGGTTCCGATGCCGGGTGTCCCGGACAGTGACGAGCCGTATGTCCTGGTGGCGCGCGACCTCGCGCCGGCGGACACAGCGCTGCTCGACCCCACTCTCGTTCTCGGCTTTGTCACCGAGGAGGGTGGGCCCACCAGTCACAGCGCGATTCTGGCGCGGGCGCTCGGGGTGCCGGCCGTGGTCGCGCTGCCGGGTGCCGGTGAGCTCGCCGAGGGCACGGTCATCGCGGTCGACGGCAGCACCGGCGACATCTTCGTGAACCCGAGCGCCGAGAAGAAGGCGGAGCTCGAGGCGGCTGCCGCCGCGCGCAAGGCCGCGCTCGCCGCGTCGACGGGGCCGGGTGCCACCGCCGACGGTCACAAGGTGCCGCTGCTGGCGAACGTCGGCGGTCCGGCAGACGTTCCGGCCGCCGTCGAGGCGGGTGCCGAGGGCGTCGGTCTGTTCCGTACCGAGTTCCTCTTCCTCGACGACAGCAAGAAGGCGCCGTCGGAGGAGAAGCAGGTCGAGGCCTATCGGCAGGTTCTCGAGGCCTTCCCCGAGGGCCGGGTCGTCGTCCGTGTCCTGGACGCGGGCGCCGACAAGCCGCTGGACTTCCTGACGCCGGCCGACGAGCCGAACCCTGCGCTGGGCGTGCGTGGCCTGCGGACGCTGCTGGACCACCCCGACGTGCTGCGGACCCAGCTGACCGCCCTCGCGAAGGCGGCGGAGGGGCTGCCCGTCTACCTCGAGGTCATGGCCCCGATGGTGGCGGACCGCTCCGACGCCAAGGCGTTTGCGGACGCGTGCCGTGACGCCGGGCTGCGGGCGAAGTTCGGGGCGATGGTGGAGATCCCCTCCGCCGCGCTGCGGGCGCGCTCGGTCCTTCAAGAGGTCGAGTTCCTGTCCTTGGGGACCAACGACCTCGCGCAGTACACCTTCGCCGCGGACCGTCAGGTGGGTGCGGTGTCCCGCCTTCAGGACCCGTGGCAGCCCGCGCTGCTCGACCTGGTCGCGCTGTCCGCGGAGGCGGCGAAGGCCGAGGGCAAGAGCTGTGGTGTCTGCGGTGAGGCCGCGTCCGACCCGCTGCTGGCCTGTGTGCTGACCGGTCTGGGTGTCACCTCCCTGTCCATGGGCTCGGCGTCCATTCCTTACGTCCGGGCGACGCTGGCGAAGTACACGCTGGCGCAGTGTGAGCGTGCGGCTGCGGCAGCGCGCGCGGCGGACAGCGCCGAGGAGGCGCGCAGCGCCGCTCAGGCGGTGCTGTCGGGCGAGTAGTCCGGGTCAGCACGGCTGCATGTTGGTTGTGCGGGGCGCCCCACCTTCGGGTGGGGCGCCCCTTCCATGTCTCAGTGGTGATGTCCGGGCGGTGTCTGGTCGCTCCCGCCTCCGAGATCCGGGGGCACGCAGTAGTCGACGCCTGATTCCGGTGAGATGAGGTCGCCCGATTCGACGTCGGTGCAGTAGGCGTCGAAGACCTCGCCCGCGGTGAGGGGCTCCAGCCGGTCTCCGCGCAAGCGCCATCCGTAGATGCGGTCGGTCGTGCCGGGCGCGCTGGTCCGCATCACGAGTCCGCCGGGGCTGTGGGTGGCGAGGCCGAGAGCGAGAACGGTGGTGAACTCCAGGGCTTCGGCCTCGTCGAGGTGTGTGGCGCCCTCGTCGTCCTCGTCGGCGTGCAGGACGGACAGGAGCGTCTCCGGGGTTCCGGTGACGCTGCATACGAGGTGCCGGCTGCCCGGCGGGGCCGTGTCGAGGATGCGTACGACGAGGTCGGAGGCGCGTGTGAAGGCGGCGCGGCCGATGTCCTCGCCGCACGTGGCGCAGGTGCCGAGGCGTGCCAGGAGGATGGACGCGTACTCCCAGGTGGCTTGTCGGACGGCTTCGTCGACGAGGGCCGGGACGACGTCCGACAGCGGCCGGCCGTCGTACGGGATCGTGGGTCCGGTTGTCGCGAGTTCGGCGGTGAAGCGTGTGCGGCTCGACGGGGCGTCGGGGTCTAGGCCGGCGTCGGCGCAGAACTCGGCGTACTCCTGCGGGTCGAAGAGGGCGATCGTCGTGTGGCCGCCCTGGGAGGCCCGGGTCCTGAGGAGGGCCTCAACCTGTTCCAGGTAGATCTTGTGGTCGTCGAAGGTGAAGGTGCGGTAGCGCCGCATGGCTCGGAAGTCGTGCTCGTCGGTCAGCAAGCCGATCGTGCCGGCGATCTCGCGGCGCAGGACGCGTCGCATCGTCTGGTGGTCGGTGTGCGCCATGTTTCCCCCTGATACGCAGTCGATCAATGCTCACTCACAGTAACCGGCGGCACTGACAACGGGGGCGGGGAAGCGGGCGGCCTCGGACTCCGCGTGGGTGGGGTGGGTCCGAGGCCGGGTGTCGGTTCGGTCAGGCGCGCTTGCGGGCGAGTTCCTCGTAGAAGTGGAGGAGGTCGAGGTTGTCGATGGAACCGGGGTTGACCGCCTTGTCCAGGGGGGTGCCCTGTAGGAGGCGCTTGACCGGGACCTCGATGCGCTTGCCGGTGAGGGTGTGCGGGACGCCGGGGACCTCGATGACCTCGTCGGGGACGTGGCGCGGTGAGAGCTGTTCGCGGATGGTCTGCTTGATGCGCTTGAGGAGCGCTTCGTCGAGCGAGGCGCCCGGAACCAGGTGGACGAACAGGGGCATCCAGTAGCCGCCGTCGGGCTGTTCGATGCCGATGACGAGGGACTCCTTGATCTCGGGGAGTCGCTCCACGGCTTCGTAGATGTCGGCGGACCCCATGCGGACGCCCTGGCGGTTGAGGGTGGAGTCGGAGCGGCCGTGGATGACGACGGAGCCGCGTGAGGTGATAGTGATCCAGTCGCCGTGGCGCCAGACGCCGGGGTAGGTGTCGAAGTAGCTGTCGTGGTACCGGCTGCCGTCGGGGTCGTTCCAGAAGTGGATCGGCATGGAGGGCATGGGGTTGGTGACCACCAGCTCGCCCACCTCGTCGATGAGGGGCTTGCCGCTGGGGTCCCAGGACTGGAGGTCGGTGCCGAGGCCGGCGGCCTGGAGCTCACCGACGTTCACGGGCAGGGTGGGGACGGCTCCCGCGAAGCAGGAGCACACGTCCGTGCCGCCGCTGACGGAGGCGATCCAGAGGTCGTCGCGGACTTCGTCGTGCAGCCAGCGGAAGCCGTCGGGCGGCAGTGGCGAGCCGGTGGTGGCGACGCACTGGACCTTGGAGAGGTCGAAGTCGCGCGCGGGGTGCACGTCGGCCTTGCGGCAGGCCATGACGTAGGCCGCCGAGGTGCCGTAGAGGGTGGCTCCCGTGCGTTCGGCGATGCGCCACTGGGCCCCTGTGTCGGGATAGCCGGGGCTGCCGTCGTAGAGAACGATCGTGGTGCCGGTGAGCAGGCCGGAGACGAGGAAGTTCCACATCATCCAGCCGGTCGAGGTGTACCAGAAGAAACGGTCCTCGGGGCCCAGGTCGCAGTGCAGGCCGAGTTGTTTGAGGTGCTCTACGAGGATGCCGCCCTGGGACTGGACGATGGCTTTGGGGAGGCCGGTCGTGCCGGAGGAGTAGAGCACCCAGAGGGGGTGGTCGAAGGGGACCTGTTCGAAGACGGGTTCCACGTCGGCGGCCGTGAGGGCCGACCATTCCAGGGCGCCCTCGGGGGCCTCGGTGCCGAGAATCGGAATGTGCACGACCGCTCGCAGGGTCGGCAGTTCCCGGCGGAGTTCGGCGACGGTCTCGCGGCGGTCGTGTTCCTTGCCGCCGTAGCGGTAGCCGTCGACGGTGAACAGCACGACCGGTTCGACCTGCTGGAAGCGGTCGAGGACGCTGCGGGCGCCGAAGTCGGGGGCGCAGGAGGTCCATACGCCGCCGACGGCGGCCGTGGCGAGGAGGGCGACCACGGCCTGCGGGACGTTGGGGAGGTAGCCGCTGACGCGGTCTCCGGGCTGTACGCCGAGGGCGCGCAGCTCGGCGGCCAGGGAGCCGACCTGGCGGCGCAGCTCGGACCAGGTCACCGGGCGGGGCTCGTGGGATTCGTCGACGTGCAGGAGTGCGGGTTCGTCCGCGCGGGTCGCTGCCGCGCGCAGGGCGTGCTCGGCGTAGTTGAGGGCCGCGCCGGGGAACCACTGGGCGCCGGGCATCGAGCGGTCGCCGAGCACGCGCGCGTAGGGGGTGGAGAAGCGTACGTCGAACCACTCCGTGACGGCTGTCCAGAAGGTTTCCAGTTCGTCGACCGACCAGCAGTGCAGCGCCGCGTAGCCGCCCTCGGCGGGAGCGCCGTGGTTCTCGGCGGCCCAGGCCTGGAACTGGGTGACCTGTGCTCGGGCGATGCGCTGCGGGTCTGGCTGCCACAGCGGCTGGGGGTTCACGATCGACATGGAGCGGCTCCCGGAAACTGTGCGCGTCGTGTGCGTCTTCCACGCACGGCGGGGGTGTGCGCGTGACGCGGATGACACGGACGATGCCATGTGATCGACTTCTGCACCAGGGTCCGCCCCACATAGTCCGTGTCGTGAAGATGTGGTCCCGGCACGGGTGAACGGCAGTTGAACGCCGCACGCGTGTGGGGCGGCGAATGGCAGGCTGAGCAGCATGGACGGTCGTGACCTGGTGCGTTCGATGAAGGTGGTCGGTTCTGTGGGGGCGGCCCAGGGGTTGCGTACCGTACGAGCGGCGTGGCGCAGGAAGCGCGCGGACGCTCTGGGGCTGCCGCCCCGGGGTGCCGAGCGCGCCCGTGTGCCCGGGCCCGTGCAGGAGGTGCGGCCCGGTCCGGGGGGCGGTGTGATCCGGTTCAGCCGGTCCGAGCTGCAAGTGACCGTGACGGTGAACGGGGCTGTCTTCTGGGGCTGGGACGGGTCGGCTCCGGAGCCGTCGTACGCGCTGGCGGGTCGCTGTCCGGAACCGGATCCCCGGGCGGTCCTGGAGCCCGACAAGGACGGTGGCTGGCGGGTCGTGGCCGAGCGGGTGACGGTGGTCATCTCGCGGCACGGCGCCGTGGAGGTGCAGACGCCCGGTGGTGTGACGCTGCGCCGTGATGTGCCGCCGCGCTGGTGGGAGCCCGTGGCCGGCGGGCCGGCGCGCTGGATGCAGCGGTCCGAGGTGGCGGCGGACGCGCGGTTCTTCGGGCTCGGGGGGCGGGCCTCGGGACCTCGGCTCAGGGACGGCACGTACTCGCTGTGGAACACCGATCCCGGGCGTTCGTTCGGTCCCGGTGACGACCCGCTGTACATCACCATGCCGGTGCAGCTGGTGGTGGCCGACGCCGCCACGCATCTGGTGTTCCACGACACCTCGTGGGACGGCACCGTGACGCTGCGGGAGGGCGAGGAGGGCGCCGGCTCCGGGCATGACCGGGCGGGGACCAGCGAGCTGCGGATGGACGGCGGTCCCCTGCGGTGCTGGGTGATGGTGGGCACTCCCGCGCGCGTGCTGCTCGTGTGGGCCTCTCTGACCGGCCCGGCGGCGCTGCCGCCCGCGTGGGCGCTGGGGCACCATCACGCGCGGTGGGGGTTCGGCAGCGAGCATGAGGTGCGGCGGATCGTTTCGGGCTACCAGGAGCGGGATCTGCCGCTGGACGCGGTCCATCTGGACATCGACCACTACGACGAGCACCAGGTGTTCACCGTCGACCATGAGGGCTTTCCCAAGCTGCCCCAGCTCGCCGAGGACTTGCGGCGGGACGGGATCCGTCTGGTGTCGATCGTGGACCCGGCGGTCAAGGCCGAGCCGGGCAACGCCGTGTACGACAGCGGGACAGCCCTGGACGTGTTCGTGCGGGACGCCTCGGGCGAGGTCGCGCAAGGTGTGGTGTGGCCCGGGGATGCGGTCTTCCCCGACTTCACGCACGCGCACGTGCGGCAGTGGTGGGGCGGGCTGTACGAGGAGCGGCTGGCTCAGGGTTTCGCGGGTTTCTGGCATGACATGAACGAGCCGACTTCGTTCACCGCGTTCGGGGAGTCGACGCTGCCGCGTTCGGCCAGGCATTCCCTGGAAGGGCGGGGCGGTGACCATCGGGAGGCTCACAACGTCTACGGCCTGTGCATGGCCAGGGCGGGCTACGAGGGGCTGCGTGAGCTGGCTCCCGGGGAGCGCCCCTTCGTCTTCTCGCGCTCCGGCTGGGCCGGCATGCAGCGGTACGGCGGCAGCTGGTCCGGGGACGTGGCCACGGGTTGGCCCGGGCTGCGGGCATCACTGTCGCTGGTCATGGGGCTCGGGCTGTGCGGGGTGCCGTACTCGGGGCCGGACGTGGGCGGCTTCGACGGGAGTCCGTCGCCGGAGCTGTATCTGCGGTGGTTCCAGTTGGCGGCGTATCTGCCGCTGTTCCGTACGCACGCGAGTCTGCGGGCGGGGCGCAGGGAGCCGTGGGAGTTCGGCCCCGAGGTTCTGGAGCACGCGCGCGTGGCGCTCGTCGAGCGTCGGAGGCTGCTGCCGTACTTCATGACGCTGGCGCATCTGGCCCGGCGCACGGGGGCGCCCTATGTGCGGCCGGTGTGGTGGTCGGCGCCCGAGGACCGCATGCTGCGCGGCTGCGAGGATGCGTTTCTGCTCGGCGACGATCTGCTGGTGGCGCCGGTGCTGGATCCGGGGGCGGACCGGCGTGCCGTGCAGTTGCCGCGGGGGCGTTGGTACGACACGGCGACAGGACGGGCGTACGAAGGGCCGGGGCAGGTTCTCGTGGACGCGCCCATGTCACGGATCCCGGTGCTCGCGCGCTCGGGCGCCGTCGTCCCCGTGCGTGGGGACGACGGCGGGCTGGAACTGGAGGTGTGGGCGCCCGCCCGCGGACGGGCCGGGGGCGGGCTGGTGGTGCCGGACGCGGGTGACGGCTGGGACGAGCCGGAGATCGAGCGCTACGTCACCCGCTGGGACGGCGACCGTGTGGTCGTCGATCTGGAGCACGAGGACGGCATGATCCCGTCACCCCGTCCGGTGCGTGTACGCGGGCTCGGCGAGGGTGCGGCTCAGATGTAGCGGCCCTCGAAGAAGGCCCGTACGGCCAGCGTGTGCAGTGGGAAGGCGAGCTCCTCCGGCCTGCGCAGAAGGTGCCAGCCCTCGGTCTCGTCCGTGGCGGCCGACGTCGGCAGACGGTCGGCGGGCCGCTCCGGGAGGAGGCCGAACAGCAGCAGGTGGCCGTCCGGGGAGCTCATCGCGTCGACGAGGCGCACGTCGCGGCCGGCCGCGTCGATGCCGGTCTCCTCGCCGAGTTCGCGGACGACGGCGTGCCGCCAGTCCTCGCGGTCGTCGATGTAGCCGCCCGGCAGGGCGATGCCCCCGCGCGCGGGAGCGATGGTGCGGGTGACGACGACCAGGGCAGTGCCCTGCGTGTCGTACACGGGCTGGAGGGCGATGGCCACCGGCAGTGGGTTGCGGTAGGCCACGGCGCCGCACACCGGGCAGGTGCGCGGCCAGCCGGAGACGCCCTCTCCGTAGGGCGCGCCGCAGGTCGAACAGTGGGAGTTCGCTGCGGAGTTGGGAACGGAGGCTTGAGTTTCGGACACGCGGCGGACTGTATCCGATGGGCGGAAGGGCGTCTTCCGGGGGCCGGTCACCTGTGCGTCGTGAGGGATTTCGAGGACACGGGGAAGTCGAAGTAGGTGTCCGGGTAGAGCTCGGGCTTGTATGTGTAGTGCCACCACTCCTCGGCGAGGTTCACGAATCCGAGGGCTTCGAGGGTGCTCTTGAGGAGCAGCCGGTTGGCGTGCTGTTCGCCCTGGATGCGCGGGTCGAGGGTGTGGGAGAGGGTGTCGAAGCAGTCGAAGCCGGTGCCCATGTCGACGGAGTTGTCCGGGAACCGCTCGGCCTTGGGCGCGTAGCAGGGCACCAGGGGCTCGCCGGGTAGGTAGGGCCGGGTCGGCTTGGTCGGCAGCCTGACGATGGTGAGGTCCATGGTGGAGCCGCGGCTGTGGCCGGACTTCTCCGCGATGTAGCCGTCGAGGAACAGCCGGGTCTTGTCGACGTTCGGGTAGAACTCGTCCTTCATGGTCTGGTCGTCGAGGTCCTCGGCCCAGCGCACGAAGTGGTCCACGGCGCGCTGCGGGCGGTAGCAGTCGTACACCTTGAGCGAGTAGCCCTGGCGCAGGAGCCGCAGCTGGGCCTTGTGGAGCGCTTCGGCGGCGGGCCGGGTGAGGATGCACAGGGGCTGCCGGTAGCCGTCGATGCGCTCGCCGACGAAGTTGTGCGGCGTGAAGTACCGCATCTCCTGGATGATCGTCGGGTCCACGGTTCTCAGCGCCACGAAGTCCTTCGGGGCCTTGTCGGTCGCGGTCTTCGCCTGGGCGGTCGCGGGTGCGGCGGTCACGGCGAGGAGCGTGGCGAGTGCGACGGTCAGTCGCCGCGCCAAGGTCGAGAGTCGTGTCATGTCTCCTGCATCTATCAGCTGTGCGGTCCGCCGGGGAAGCGATCGGGTGCGCTTCCTTCCGAAGAACGCACCCTGCGCCCTGCCGCCATCCGGTCGACCGTGACACACTTCTGACGATCCGTCAGATGACTTGTCGGGAGGGGAAATGCCACGCACGCGTACGCCTGTGGTCGCCGGATGGTTCGCCGGAGACGGGGAGGACTTCCGGCTGATCGGTACTCGTTGCTCTGCGTGTACGTCGGTGTTCTTCCCTCGGGAGGACGGCAGTTGCCGCAACCCGGGCTGCCCCGGCGGTGAGCTGGAGGAAGTCGCGCTGTCGAGGCGCGGGCGCGTCTGGTCCTTCACGGACAGCCGGTACCGACCTCCGTCACCCTATGTGACCAATCCGGAACTTCCGTGGGAGCCGTACACGTTGATCGCTGTGGAGCTGGAATCCGAGCGCCTCGTGGTGCTGGGACAGGCGGCTCCCGGGGTCACCGTCGCCGATCTGACGGTGGGCATGGAGGTGGAGGTCGTCCCCGGAGTGCTCCATGAGGACGCGGAGACGACCTGGACGACCTGGCAGTGGCGGCCGACGGGGGTGACGGAATGACGGACGACGTGGCGGTGCTCGGCGCGGGCATGCATCCGTGGGGCAAGTGGGGGCGGAACTTCGTCGAGTACGGCGTGGCAGCGGCACGCGCGGCGCTGGCCGACGCGGGCCTGGAGTGGCGGGACATCGGGTCGATCGTCGGCGCGGACACCGTGCGGGGCGGTTATCCGGGATACGTGGCCGGGGCGACGTTCGCGAAGGCGCTCGGCTGGCAGGGCGCCCGGGTCGCAAGCGTGTACGCGGCGTGCGCATCAGGGGCTCAGGCGGTCAACACCGCGCGGGCGCAGATACTTTCGGGGCTCGCGGACGTGGTACTCGTGGTGGGCGCCGACGCGGCGCCCAAGGGCTTCTTCCGGCCGGCGGGCGGCGACCGACCTGACGATCCGGACTGGCTGCGGTTCCGAGTCCTCGGTGCGACGAATCCGACCTACTTCGGGCTGTACGCGCGTCGGCGGATGGCGGTGCACGGGGACACCCCTGAGGACTTCGCGCAGGTCAAGGTGAAGAACTCCGCCCTGGGCGCGCTCAATCCCAACGCCCGCTACCGCAAGGCGGTCACCGCCGACGAGGTCGCCGCCTCAGCCGTGGTCGCCGATCCACTGCGGCTGCTCGACATCTGCGCGACATCGGACGGAGGTGCGGCGCTCGTACTCTCCGGGATGGACTTCGCGCGTCGGCACGGGGTCGCCGATCCGGTGCGGATAAGGGCGGTCTCCACGGTGACGCCGCGCTACCCCAACACCGTCCTGGACCTGCCCGACATCGCGACGGACTCGGCGGCGGCGGTGCAGCCGGCGGCCGAGACGTTCCGGGAGTCGATCGCCCGCGCGGCCTACGAGGAGGCCGGAGTCGGACCCGAGGACCTGTCCTTCGCCGAGGTCTACGACCTGTCCACCGCACTGGAGTTGCAGTGGTACGAGGACCTCGGACTGTGCGGCGAAGGAGAGGCCGCGAAGCTGCTGAGAGAGGGCACGACGGCGCTGGGCGGACGCATACCCGTGAACGCGAGCGGCGGCCTGGCCTCCTTCGGTGAGGCCGTCCCGGCCCAGGCCATCGCCCAGGTCTGCGAGCTGACCTGGCAGTTGAGGGGCGCTGCGGGTGACCGCCAGGTCGCCGGTGCGCGGGTGGGCATCGCCGCGAATCAGGGGCTGTTCGGACACGGGTCGGCGGTGGTCGCGGTGCGCTGAGAGCGGAGTGCGGCGGCTGCGGACCATGCCCGCGCGGGTGGTCGTACCGGCGGCGCATCTGCCTCGCTCACGCCCATGACGATCAGCATTTGTCTACGCAGCGTGAGCGGGCCGGAATCCTGCGTGAACGTCTCATGAACTGGGCTCGGGCGGACTCCAGCGGCGCAATCATGCTCCCGTGCACTCCTGGACGGATACTCTCCGCTTCGCCTTCCAGCCGGTGGTCAATCTGACGACGGGCGGGGTCGCGGGGCTGGAGATACTGGCCCGCCCGGAGACCGGCGACGTCCTGGCCGAGGCGCGCCGCGATCCCGAACTCGACGGCCAGCTCGCCGTGTTGGCGTTCCGTGCGGCGGCTCGCAAGGAGACTCTGCTCCCCCTGTACGTCAACGTGTTCGCCGGCACCCTCGGCGACCTCGGTGGACTGACACCGCTGCACGACGCCGTCCGCGCCGCGGGGCGGCTGCCGTGGGAGGTGACCATCGACATCGGTCCGCCGTACACGCACGTGCCCCAGCAGGCGCTCCTGGAGGCGGTCGGCGCGCTGCGGAACCAGGGGTTCAGGATCAGCGCGGACGGCGTCGGCGACGGGGACGTCCCGCTGCGGCTGCTCACCGACATGTCGCCGGAGCTGGTGAAACTGGACGCGTCCCTGCTGGGGCGGCCGGCGGCGATCGGTTCGATGCGGGCGCTGTGCGAGCAGCTGGGAGCGCTCGTGTGCGTCGAGGGGGTGGAGACGGAGCTCCAGTGCGCGGCGGCGCGAGATGCGGGTGCGCAGCTGGCCCAGGGCGAGCTGTTCGCCCCGCCGGCCCGGCTGCCCGCGGCGGAGGTATACGTTCCGCCACGCTCGACCGGACTGGCGGTGACGCCTCGTTCCGGGCCCTCGGTACGCGAGTTCGTGCGGCCGGCGGCACTGCTGCCCGCCACGGCGTCGGCCGGGCAGGTGCGGGCGCTGCTGACCGGGTCCCCGGACGTGTCCGGGGTGCTGCTCGTGGACATGTACGGCGTCCCGGTGCGGTCGGTGCATCGCTCCCGCTTCCTGTTGTCCATGTCGGGCCGCTACGGCCACGCCCTGTACGCCGACCGGCCCGCGGCCAAGCTCGGTGATCCGCCGCGCACGGTGGGTGTCGACGCCACGGCGTGGGAGGTACTGGACGTGGTCGCCGACGGCGGGCGGGCTCGCACCTCGGACGACGTCGCCGTGGTCGACCGCTTCGGGCGGTGCGTCGGCGTCGTACGGCTCGCGGACCTCGTGCGGGCGCTCGCCGAGAACCGGGTGGAGGAGGCGGCCGGGCTCAACCCGCTGACTCGGCTGCCGGGATCAGACGCGATCACCGGTGAGGTGGACCGGCGGATCGCGGACGGCCGGAGATTCGCGCTGAGCTGGCTGGACGTGGACCACTTCAAGCAGGTCAACGACGGGGCCGGGTTCGCGGCCGGCGACGAGCTGATCAGGTCGGTCGGACGGGCGCTTCAGCACGTGGCGACGGACAGCACCCGCGTCGGCCACATCGGCGGGGACGACTTCCTGGTGCTCGCGGATCCGGAGGGGCTGAATCCACTCGCTGCCTCGGTGCTGGACGCGCCCTGGTCGGCGGGAGGGCGCGTCATCACTCTGTCCCTGGCCACGGTCCTGTGCGAACCCGGGAGCGTGACGGACCATCGCCAGGCGGCCTCCTGTCTCGCGCCGCTCAAGAAGGCCGCGAAGTCGCTGCGGGGGGCGAGCTGGGTCCTGGGGCGCGCGGGACTGCCGGGGCACGAAATCCTGCGTGGAGCGGAAGCGGCGCCTGCCGCCGGTTGCGCGGTGGCGGAGCCCGGCAGGGGGTGAGACGCTTTCCCCACGAGGTCAGCGGTGGCCGAAAGGCACCCGTGGGCCTCAGCACAGCAAGGCAACAGTAAGACAACAGCAATGGCCTTCGACCCTTGTCGAGTCCAGCAGGAGCTGGCCCGCCTGCCGGCCCCGGCGGGGCCTAGAGTCCCGTCCCTGTCCCGTCTCACTTCCGAGTGGGCGTGCCCGGAGCGCGGAAGGCGTGGGCCCGTGAGCCGTCGGCACACCCCGAACCGTTGGCGTCAGCGACCTTGACGCCCCTTTGACACCGGTGAACACTTCCCGGTGTCAGCCGACATCGCCGTACATTCTCGGCGTATCCACGCACTGCGCCGCGCGGTTCCGCCTGTGCAAAGGCCCTCCCCCACGGGCGATTCGGCTGCGACGGCACGCTCGTCACGGACGCCGGGCGGGGCTCGGGACCCTCCCTGCCTTCGTCTGAAGTCGCCATGGGAAACGCACCCCGCACGAAGAACCGGGGCCGATCGTCCCGGCCAGGGCCTAGGAGCAGCCATGAGCAACGGAGACATTTTCCTCGGTGAGGTCATCGGCACCGCGATCCTGATCCTCTTCGGGGCCGGCGTCGTAGCCGCAGTCCTACTGAACTACTCCAAGGCGAAGGACGGTGGCTGGATCGTCATCGCCTTCGGCTGGGGTTTCGGCGTCATGGCCGGCGCGTACACCGCGGCCCCGCTGTCCGGCGGACACCTCAACCCGGCCGTGACGATCGGGATCGCCATCGACACGGGGGTCTGGGACAAGGTCGGCATCTACATCGCCGGCCAGATGGTCGGCGCGATGCTCGGCGCGGTGCTGTGCTGGCTTGTCTACTTCGCGCAGTTCCAGGCCAACCGCGACGAGAAGATCGCCCAGCCGACGCTCGGGATCTTCTCCACCGCGCCCGCGATCCGAAATCCCGTCGCGAACCTGATCACCGAGATCATCGCGACGATCGCGCTGGTGCTGCCGATCCTGGCGTTCGGCCTGACCAAGGGCCTCGCCCTGTCGGGCACGGGGATCCTGATCGTCTCGTTCCTGGTGGTCGGCATCGGTCTGTCGCTCGGCGGTCCCACGGGGTACGCCATCAACCCGGCCCGTGACCTGGGCCCCCGCATCATCCACGCCCTGCTCCCGATTCCCAACAAGGGCGGCTCGGACTGGAGTTACTCGTGGATCCCGGTCGCGGGACCGCTGATCGGCGGGGTGCTGGGCGGGGTCATCTACAACGCAGCGTTCTGAAGGATCCGACGAAGGGGACGTCATGACGGACAAGTTCGTCGCCGCAATCGACCAGGGCACGACCTCGAGCCGCTGCATCATCTTCAACCAGGACGGCGCGATCGTGGCCGTCGACCAGCGCGAGCACCGCCAAATCTTCCCCAAGCCCGGCTGGGTGGAGCATGACGCCACGGAGATCTGGTCCAAGGTGCAGGCGGTGGTCGCCGGGGCGATCGCGAAGGCCGGACTGCGCACCGACCAGCTCAGCGCGCTCGGCATCACCAACCAGCGCGAGACGACGGTCCTGTGGGACCGTGCGACCGGCAAGCCGGTGCACAACGCGATCGTGTGGCAGGACACGCGCACCGCGGCACTGTGCAACCAGCTCGGCGGCTCGGACGGCCAGGACCGGTTCCGCGAGCAGACCGGTCTGCCGCTGGCCAGCTACTTCTCCGGCCCCAAGGCCGCCTGGCTGCTGGACAACGTGCCCGGCCTGCGGGATCGCGCCGAACGCGGCGAGATCGCCTTCGGCACCATCGACTCCTGGCTCATCTGGAACCTCACCGGCGGCACGGACGGCGGGCGGCACGTCACCGATGTGACGAACGCCGGGCGCACCATGCTGATGAACCTGGGGACCCTCCAGTGGGACTCCTCGATCCTGTCCGCCATGAACGTGCCCGAGGCCATCCTGCCGGAGATCAGGTCCTCCGCCGAGGTGTACGGCACCGCCGTCGGCCAGCTGGCCGGGGTCCCGGTCGCCTCGGCCCTGGGCGACCAGCAGGCGGCCATATTCGGTCAGGCCTGCTACGACGTCGGCACCGCGAAGAACACCTACGGCACCGGTAGCTTCCTGCTGCTCAACACGGGCAACCGGCCGGTGCCGTCGAAGAGCGGGCTGCTGACGACGATGGGCTACAAGATCGGCGACGAGGCGCCGGTGTACTGCCTGGAGGGTGCGATAGCCATAACGGGCGCGCTCGTCCAATGGTTCCGCGACCAGCTCGGCATCATCCGCACCGCCGACGAGATCGAGTCCCTCGCGGAAAGCGTCGAGGACAACGGCGGCGCGTACATCGTGCCCGCCTTCTCCGGCCTGTTCGCTCCGTACTGGCGCTCGGACGCGCGCGGCGTCGTCACCGGTCTGACGCGCTACGTCACCAAGGCGCACCTCGCCCGCGCGGTGCTGGAGGCGACGAGCTGGCAGACGCGCGAGGTCGTGGACGCCATGTACCAGGACTCCGGCGTCGAGATCACGACCCTGAAGGTCGACGGTGGCATGACGAAGAACAACCTCCTCATGCAGCACCAGGCCGACGTACTCGGCGTGCCGGTGATCCGGCCCAAGATCTCCGAGACGACGTGTCTGGGCGCCGCGTACGCGGCCGGGCTGGCCACGGGCGTGTGGAACGACCTGGACGAGCTCAAGGCGCACTGGGCGAAGGACGCCGAGTGGACGCCCACGATGACCGCCGAGGTGCGTGACCGCGAGTACCACAACTGGCGCAAGGCGGTGGAGAAGAGCTTCGGCTGGGAGGAGGACGGCCAGAGCTGAGGCAGGCGCCGAGAGCGGCCCACGCGTGCGTGCGTCCGACGTGAGCCACGCGCGGTGTGCCCCTGGCCCACGGCCCGTACCCCGGTCGGCGGGGGTACGGGCCGTGTCCGTGAGCGGGGCTCAGGTCGTCACGGTCTGTCGGTGGCTCGCCTGGAAGGCCATCGCGTGCTGGACGACGCCGATGAGGATCTCCTTGACGGACTCCCGGTCACGGGCGTCGCACAGCACCAGCGGTACATCGGGGTCCAGATCGAGGGCCTGCCGGATGTCGTCGGCGGGGTAACGGTCTGCGCCCTCGAAGCAGTTGACGCCGACGAGGAAGGGTATGCCGCGCCGCTCGAAGTAGTCGATGCCGGCGAAGGAGTCCTCCAGACGCCGCGTGTCGGCGAGGACGATGGCGCCGAGGGCACCCTCCGACAGCTCGTCCCACATGAACCAGAACCGCTCCTGGCCGGGCGTGCCGAAGAGGTACAGGACCAGGTCCTCGCGCAGGGTGATGCGGCCGAAGTCCATGGCCACGGTGGTGGTGCGCTTGGCCTCGACACCGCTCGTGTCGTCGACCGGACGTCCGGCCTCGGTGAGCAGTTCCTCAGTGCGCAGCGGCCTGATCTCGCTGACCGCGCCGACGAGGGTGGTCTTGCCCACACCGAAGCCGCCGGCCACCAGGATCTTGAGCGTGACGGGCTCGACCGGAGGCTTCCCGCGCTCAGAACGCCCGAAGATCATCGATCTCTTCTCCTGCTTGATGGGGGTCGCGCGACGGTGGGCCGTAGCCTCCGCCGCCGGGGGTTTCGATGACGAGTACGTCGCCGGGGCCGACGTCCGCCGAGTCGCTGCCGGCGAGCGCGGTGACCGTGCCGTCCGCGTGCTCGACGCGGTTGGCCCCCAGTGCGCCGGGCTCGCCGCCGGCCATGCCGTAGGGCGGGACGCGGCGGTGCTGGGACAGCGTGGAGACGGTCATGGGCTCGTGGAACCGGAGGCGGCGTACGGCGCCGTCCCCGCCGTGCCACCGACCGGCGCCGCCGCTGCCGTGCCGGAGCGCGAACTCGTCGAGCTGGACGGGCAGTCGCCATTCCAGCACTTCGGGATCGGTGAGCCGTGAGTTGGTCATGTGGGTCTGGACGACGGACGCGCCGGGGAAGCCGTCGCCCGCGCCTGACCCGGAGGCCACGGTCTCGTAGTACTGGTGGCGTTCGTTGCCGAAGGTGACGTTGTTCATGGTGCCGGAGCCTTCGGCCTGGACGCCGAGGGCCGCATAGAGGGCGCCGGTGATGGCCTGGGAGGTCTCCACGTTGCCCGCGACGACCGCGGCCGGAGGTTCGGGAGCAAGCATGGAACCGGGCGGCACGATGATGTCGAGGGGGCGCAGACAGCCGTCGTTGAGGGGGATGTCGTCGGCGACCAGGGTGCGGAAGACGTACAGGACCGCCGCGTTGACGACCGAGAAGGGCGCGTTGAAGTTGGTGGCGAGTTGCGGGGAGGTGCCGGTGAAGTCGACGGTGGCGGTGCGGGCGGCGCGGTCCACGCGCACGCGTACCCGGATGACGGCGCCGGAGTCGGTCTCGTAGGCGTACTCGCCGTCGTCGAGGGCGTCGATGACGCGGCGGACCGCTTCCTCAGCGTTGTCCTGGACGTGCCGCATGTAGGCCTGGACGACGTCGAGGCCGAAGTTCTCGATCATGCGGGCGACTTCGTCGACGCCCTTCTGGTTGGCCGCGATCTGGGCGCGCAGGTCGGCGAGGTTGGTCCTTGGGTTGCGCGAGGGGTACCGCGCCTCGGTGAGCAGAGCGAGGGTCTCCTCCTCGCGGAAGCGGCCGTTCTCGGCGAGCAGCCAGTTGTCGAAGAGGATTCCCTCCTCCTCGATGGTGCTGCTGTTCGCGGGCATGGAGCCGGGCGCGATGCCGCCGATCTCGGCGTGATGGCCGCGTGAGGCGACGTAGAAGAGGATCCGCGGCTCACTCTCCGTGTTCTCCGTGCCGTCCGTGTCGAAGACCGGGGTGATCACGGTGACGTCGGGGAGATGGGTGCCGCCGTGGTACGGGTCGTTGACCGCGTAGGTGTCGCCCGGGCGCATTCCGGAGCCGCGGCGCCGGATGACCTCCTTGACGCTCGTGCCCATGGAACCCAGGTGGACGGGGATGTGCGGGGCGTTGGCCACCAGGTTTCCGTCCGGGTCGAAGAGCGCGCACGAGAAGTCCAGGCGTTCTTTGATGTTGACGGACTGGGCCGTGGATTCGAGGCGGGCGCCCATCTGTTCGGCGATGGACATGAAGAGGTTGTTGAAGACCTCGAGTAGAACCGGGTCGGCTTTCGTGCCGAGATCGGAACTCTCCGTAATCGCCACGCGTTCCATGACCAGATGCCCGTCGTCGGTCGCCACGGCTTGCCAGCCGTCGTCCACGACGGTCGTCGCGCTGGCCTCGGTGATGATCGCGGGGCCGGTGACGGTCTCGCCGGGAGGGAGGAACTCCCGGCGGTGGAGGGGCACTTCGCGCCGGGTGCCGCCGGTGTGGAGGAGGACGGTGTGCGGTGCGGCCGGGCTGTCCTCGGGGGCGGCCTCGTAAGGGGCGAGAGCGGAGAGATCGGGGGGTTCGGTGATGCCGGTGGCTTCGACGGAGAGGGCTTCGACGACGATCGGGCGGTCGAGCGTGAAGGAGTACGTGGCGCGATGACGTTCTTCGAAGGCGCGCCGCATCGTGTCGGGCTCGGTGAGTTCGACGGTGAGGGTGGTGTCGGTGCCGTCGTAGCGGAGTTGGGCGCGTCGGGTGATCCTGACGCGGTCCTCGGGGACGTCCTCGTCGAGGATTTCGGCGCGGGCGGCGGATTCGAGGTCATCCGCGGTCTTCAGGACGCCGGGCATCGACGCGGTGTCGAGGGGGACTTCCACGGACTGTTCGCGCATGGCCGTAGTGTCGGCGAGTCCGATGCCGAGTGCGGAGAGCACGCCGGCCATGGGCGGCACGAGGACGGTGCGGATGCCGAGCGAGTCGGCGACCATGCACGCGTGCTGTCCGCCCGCGCCACCGAAGGTGGTGAGGGCGTAGCGGGTGACGTCGTGGCCCTTCTGGACGGAGATCCGCTTCACGGCGTTGGCGATGTTGGCGACGGCGATCTGAAGGAAGCCCTCGGCCACCTGCTCGGGGGTGCGGTCGTCCCCGGTCTGTTCGCGGATGTCGCGCGCGAGGGCGGTGAAGCGGTCGCGGACGAGGGCGTCGTCGAGGGGCTGGTCGCCGTCGGGGCCGAACACGTGCGGGAAGTGCGCGGGTTGGATGCGGCCGAGCATGACGTTGGCGTCGGTCACGGCGAGCGGTCCGCCGCCCCGGTAGCAGGCGGGCCCCGGGTCCGCGCCCGCCGAGTCCGGCCCTACGCGGTAGCGGGAGCCGTCGAAGTGGAGCACCGAGCCGCCGCCGGCCGCGACGGTGTGGATGTCCAGCATGGGGGCGCGCAGCCGCACTCCGGCGATCTGGGTGGTGAAGACGCGTTCGTAGTCGCCCGCGAAGTGCGAGACGTCGGTGGAGGTGCCGCCCATGTCGAAGCCGATGACCCGGTCGAACCCGGCGAGCTGCGACATGCGGGCCATGCCGACGATGCCGCCGGCGGGGCCGGAGAGGATGGCGTCCTTGCCTCGGAACTGCCCGGCTTCGGCGAGACCGCCGTTCGACTGCATGAACATCAGCCGCACGTCTTCGAGCTGGTCGGCGACGTGCTGGACGTAGCGGCGCAGCACGGGCGAGAGGTAGGCGTCGACGACGGCGGTGTCCCCGCGCGGGACGAGTTTCATCAGGGGGCTGACCTCGCTGGAGAGCGAGATCTGCGGGAAGCCGAAGCGGTCGGCGAGTCGGCCGACGGCCTGCTCGTGGGCCGGGTGGAGGTGGCTGTGCATGCAGACCACGGCGACGGCGCGGATCCCGTCGTCGTACGCCTCCTGGAGAGGACCGGCGAGGGCGTTCAGGTCGGGGGTGCGCAGGACGGTGCCGTCGGCGGCGATGCGCTCGTCGACCTCGACGACCCGCTCGTACAGCAGCTCGGGCAGCTTGATGCGGCGGGCGAAGATGCGGGGGCGGTTCTGGTAGGCGATGCGCAGGGCGTCGCGGAAACCGCGGGTGATCACCAGCAGGGTCCGCCCGCCCTTGCGCTCCAGGAGGGCGTTCGTGGCGACCGTCGTGCCCATGCGGACGGCCTCGATGGGGTCCGGGGAGCCGTTCAGCAGTTCGCGTACGCCCGCCACGGCGGCGTCGGAGTAGCGCGCCGGGTTCTCCGACAGGAGCTTGTGCGTCAGCAGGCGGCCGTCCGGGCGTCGCGCGACGATGTCCGTGAAGGTGCCGCCACGGTCGACCCAGAACTGCCAGCCTGTCACGTCACTACCCCGCTTCCGCGCCGCTCACAGCGCCCGCAGGCCGTTGATCACGTCGCGCAGAATACTCTCGTCCACCAGCTCAGCAGGCGGTACGGGCCGGTTCACATGGACGAATTCCCCATCCACGAGGTCTCCGACAAGGACCCGCACGACTCCGATGGGCAGATCAAGTTCGGCGGAGAGTTCCGCGACGGACTGCGGGGCGTCACGGCACAGCTCGACGATGTCCACGTGTTCCGGGGACAGTGTCGAGTCGGCGTCCGGGTCGTCCGCGTGCGCTTCCGCGACGACCACCGCGATCAGGTCGAGGCGGTGCTGGGCCGCACTGGTGGTGCGGCCACGCGTCATGGCGTACGGACGGACGACCGGTCCGGCCTCGTCGTCGAACCAGTGGCTTCTTCCCTGACCGTCAGCGCTCATGCCATCCCACTACCCGCCCGAGGTCAGATCGGTGCGCGGAGTGGAGGCCAGATGTACGCCGACCCGCTTGACGAGGAGCGTCATCTCGTACGCGACCTGGCCGACGTCGGAGTCGGCGTCCGAGAGCACGGCGAGGCAGCTGCCGTCACCGGCCGCCGTCACGAACAGGAAGGCTTCGTCCAGCTCGACGACCGTCTGCCGGACGCTGCCCGCCTCGAAGTGCCGGCCCACGCCCTTGGCGAGGCTGTGGAACCCGGACGCGACGGCGGCCAGGTGCTCGCTGTCCTCACGGGTCAGGTCCTTGGACACACCCGTGGGCAGGCCGTCGCCGGAGAGCACGAGGGCCTTGCGGATGCTGGCGACTCGGTCCACCAGGTCGTCGAGGAGCCAGTTGAGCTCCCCCGACTGGTTCGTCGCGGTGTGGCCGGTCGCCTCTGGTGCGGTCATCGACCGTCCCCCTTAGTCGTTCGTTGTGGTGCTGTGCCGCTGTGGGCGTCGTCGCCCGCGGCGTTCTCCGTGCGGCCGCGCTGCCAGCCGCGTTGGAGTGAGGCCATTCGGCTGCGTACCTCGTCCGCGTCCCGTTCCACGGGCTCCGGCTTGTCCTCGGTGCGCCGCGCGGGGCCCTGCCTGAGCTGGGGAGCCAGGTTGGCCTGCCGTACGCGGCGGGGCAGCGCGCCCGTTCCGGAGCCGGTCGGCGGTTGCGCGCCGGCCGGGTTCGGTGCCGAGTCGTCGGCGCTGCTGGACGCGATGGCGGGGCGATGGGTGCGCCTGGGCAGTGCCGGTGGCTCCGGCTGCTCACCGCGGTCCCGCGCCGACGGCTCGCCGCGATCCCGCGCGTCGGCGGACGGGATGCCGGGGCGCTCCTGGCCGTGGTCGTGCCCGTCGGCCGCGCCGCCCTGGGGGCCTGTGCCGCGGCGCCGGGTCGGCAGAGGTGCGAGGCCGTTCGGCTGCGGTCGGCTCGTGCTCGCCGAGGGCTCCGGGTCGGGCTTCTCGCGCCGGGAGCGCTGCTCCGTGACGGGGCGCCCGTGCGAGCTGACCAGCTTGGGTGTGCTGCGGCGCGGCAGCGGCACCGGCGCGCTCATGTCGGCTTCGGGACTCTGCTCCGGGCCGCCGGGGATGCCGGAGACCGGGTGCTGCTCGCCGAGCGGGCCGGTCGTCTCGGTCTCGGTGGGGCCGAGGGCTCGACGCGGGCGGAACAGGCCGCCGCGATCGCCGTCCTCGTCGGCGAGGTGGTCCGGGAAGCCGCCGAGCGCGTCGAGGTCGACGGGGGCTTCCAGCTCGACCGGACCGTCCAGGAGCGAGGTGGGCAGGCCGGGCACCCGGACCGGTACCTGGGAGAGGGCCGCGCGGCGCGCCTCCTCCAGCTCCGCTTCCTTCGACGGGGTGGGCCGGTCGAGACGGAAGCCGATGCCGTTGGTGTCGGGCACGTCGTCGGTGAGGAGCGCGTCGGGAATGAAGACGACCGCGGTGGTGCCGCCGTACGGCGACGGCTGGAGGGAGACGCGGACGTTCTGGCGCTGGGCGAGACGGCTGACCACGAAGAGACCGAGCCGGTCGGTGTCGGACAGTTCGAACTCGGGCGTCTCGGCGAGCCGGAGGTTGGCGTCGAGGAGGGCCTCGGCGGCCATGCCCAGGCCACGGTCGTGGATCTCCAGGGTGAAGCCGTTGGCGACGCGCTCGCCCAGGACCTGGACGGCGGTGTGCGGCGGGGAGAACACCGTGGCGTTCTCGAGGAGTTCGGCGACGAGGTGGGTGATGTCCGCGACGGCCGGGCCGGTGACGGCGACACGGGGCAGACGGCGCACCTCGATGCGCTCGTAGTCCTCGACCTCGGCGACCGCGGCGCGCACGACGTCCATGAGCTGGACGGGCTTGCGCCACTGCCGGGAGGGGGCGGCGCCGGAGAGGATCACCAGGCCCTCGGCGTGGCGGCGCATACGGGTGGTGAGGTGGTCCAGGCGGAACAGGTCGGCGAGTTCGTCGGTGTCCTCGGTCCGGCGTTCCATGGTGTCGAGGAGGGTGAGCTGCTTGTGCAGGAGGACCTGGCTGCGGCGGGCGAGGTTGACGAAGACCTCGGAGACGCCGGCGCGCAGTTCGGCCTGCTTGACGGCGGCCTCGACGGCGGCGCGCTGGAGGGTGTTGAGGGCCTGCCCGACCTCGCCGATCTCGTTCTTGTCGTACTCCAGGCGCGGGACCTCGGTCTCGACGTCGACCTGTTCGCCGGCGGAGAGGCGGCGCATCACGCTGGGCAGGCGCACGCCGGACGCCTCGTGGGCCTCCAGGCGCAGCTGTCGCAGGTCGCGGATGAGGCTGCGGCCGATCCGTACGGACAGGACGAGCGAGAACAGCAGGGCGAGCAGTCCGAGGACGCCGGCGATGGCGGCCTTGACGATGACGCCCATCGCCACCGGCTGGACGCGCTCCTGATAGCGGGTGCCCGCCTCGTCGTTGAGCTTGCTGAGCTCTTCGAGGACGCTGCCCGCGGCGGTGTCCCAGCTCTTGGCCTCGACGATGCTGGGCCGGCCCGGCTGGCCGAAGATGACGGCCTGTTCGGCGACGCGCAGCGGGGCGGTGGAGGCGTTCTTCCAGAAGCGTTCGAAGCGCTCGCGCTCCGACGACGGCAGGTCGGTGAGGCTGACGTCGTACATGAGGGTGCGCTGGGCCACGAGGTCGGAGACGTCGCGGATCTCCTCGCGGGTGAGCTTGCCGACCACGAGGGCGGAGCTGAGCAGCGCGTCCTCGCGCGAGAGGAGCTCGCGGGCGCGGGTGACGTTGAGCAGGGCGCGTGCCTGCTTGTCCATCGCGACGCTGTCGATGCCGTCGAGGGCACCAAGCAGTGCGTAGCAGGGGTCGACGAGGCGGTTGTAGAGATACAGGGCCTGGGCGCGGGTCACCGTGCCGTCCTCGACGCTGCGGCGCAGGGCGTTGATGCCGTCGAAGGCGTCCAGGACCGCGGTGAGGCGTTCCTCGTCGCCCTCGTCCATCCCGTCGCGGACGTCGGGGTCCTTGGCGTTCTTGCGGATCTCGGACACGGCGGTGTCGGTGGAGCGCCGGGTGACGCGCAGCGCCGTCAGTGCGTCCGAGGCCCGTGGGTCGGCGAGATAGACGAGCGCCTGACGACGCTCCTGCTGGAGGACGCGCACGGCGTCCTCGGTGGAGTAACCGATCTTCTCGACGAGGGACGACACCGTGAACAGCTGGGCCACACCTCGCCCCGTGAGTACCGTGGCGAAACCCCAGATAGCGGTCAGGGACACCAGCGGCACGAGAAGCAGCGCCACCATCTTCCGGCGGATCGACTTCCCGCGAAAGCGCATGGCCTCCCCCAGCTCAAACCCCCCACCGGGTAGGGGGCACACCTGTGCGTCAACAGTCGGCGCGAGCCTACTACCGACGCACAGGTAACTCGAAGAGCGGTCCGGAACCTGAACTTCCGTACCGGCGACGAGACATGTG
Source organism: Streptomyces chartreusis (assembly GCF_008704715.1). NCBI lineage: Bacteria > Bacillati > Actinomycetota > Actinomycetes > Kitasatosporales > Streptomycetaceae > Streptomyces > Streptomyces chartreusis. The sequence goes on along the minus strand of NZ_CP023689.1, from coordinate 8,193,966 downwards.
GAGTTGTCCGTTCATTACGGGAGATTGCCTACCGCCATCCCGTGGCACCCCGGGGGAGGGAACCAGCCGGTTTCTCTGGCCAGTTGGCCGGATTTTTATCATTCCCGGGAATCTTCGCGCCGCGTCGTTCGTCCTTCTGTACGGGAAATGGGGGCGGAATGGGCCACAGGAGCCGCATCCTGCCCCTGGGCGGCGTAAAACAGCGCAAGCCGGGCAGCCACTGGGGAGCCGGGTCTTCGGACACGGGCAACGGGTCTGCTGGCGGTGGGGAGTGACACGGTGATGGGCACGGCGGAGCGGCGTGAGGCGCTTGAGGACGGCACCACGACGCACGAGAGGGCGCGGCGTGGCCCCGAAGCGCCGGATCGCGACATTCCGGCGAGCGGGCGCACGGAGACGGTGAGCCGTGAGATTCCGGAGGGCACACGCGTGGTGACGGCGGACGAGGACGACGCTGACGTGGCGGCCGACGGTGACCGGACGCCCCAGGGGTGGTCGGGGTACCGGCCGTTGTGGGTGGAGGAGCCCGCGCCACGGCGCCGCATGCCGGATCCCGTACGCAGGTCGGCGGTGCGGGCCGTACTGATCATCGCGTTGACGCTGATACAGGCGATGGTGGCCTTCCTGTGCACGCTGGCGGGGTCGTGGCTGGCGTTCCCCATGGTGATCAGCAGCGTCGTCAGCACGGTGTTGGCCACCTGGGGCGCCCTGGACGTCTGGGTGACCCGCCAGGTATGGAACCAGCGCAACGGCGTGGTCTCGGCTCCGAGCAGCACGGCGCGCTCCCTGCGACGCGAGCGGCGCCGAGCCCGGCAGCTGGCGCGTGAGGCCCAGCGCGCGCAGGAGCGAATAGGCCGGCGGGGCGGGACCGGGCGGTTGTCGCACTCCTGAGTACGGTCGGATCGGACCGCGGGTCGCAGAGCCGGCACGCGGTCGGACGGCCGGTGCCCGCGGGCGAACAGCCGACACACAGCCGGACAGCCGGTACCCGTCGGCAGACAGCGAGTACGCGCGGCCGGCACGCGGCCCCCTGGTAGCCGGTACCCGCCAGGACAGCCGGCGCCCGCTCCCACGTGTTGGGGCAAGTCGTACGGTTACTCATGGCCGCAAGGCCCCGGTCACCGTCGTCGAAGAGAGGGAAGAGGCACTAGCCGAAGTGGCACTTCTCGGCTCCAGGTCGGTCCGGAGATGATCCGCATCCGCCGACAGGAGCCTCTCGTGTCACCCACCTACGACGTGATCGTCATCGGCCTCGGCGGCATGGGCAGCGCGGCCGCCCACCATCTGTCCGCGCGCGGCGCCCGGGTGCTGGGGCTGGAGAAGTTCGGCCCCGTGCACAACCGCGGCTCCAGCCATGGCGGCTCACGGATCACCCGGCAGTCGTACTTCGAGGGCTCGGCATACGTCCCGCTGCTGCTGCGCGCCTACGAGCTGTACGACGACCTGGAGCGGGCCACGGGAAGGGACATCGCCACCCTCTGCGGCGGTGTGATGCTCGGCCTGCCCGATTCGCGCACCGTCGCCGGCTCTCTGAGTTCGGCGCGGGAATGGGATCTGCCGCACGAGATGCTCGACGCGAAGGAGATCCGCCGCCGCTTCCCGACGCTCGCGCCGAAGGACGGAGAGGTGGCGCTGTACGAGAGGAGGGCCGGTTTCCTGCGGCCGGAGAACACGGTCGCCGCGCATCTCCAGTTGGCCACACAGCAGGGTGCCGACCTGCACTTCGACGAACCGATGACGCGCTGGGAGCCGTTCCGTGACGGCGTGCGGGTGCACACGGCCGAGAACACCTACACCGCCGGGCAGTTGGTGTTCTGTCCGGGCGCGTGGGCACCTCAGCTGCTGGCCGATCTACGGGTGCCGCTCTCCATCGAGCGGCAGGTCATGTACTGGTTCCAGCCGAAGCGGGGCACGGATCCGTTCCTCCCCGCCCACCACCCCGTCTACATCTGGGAGAACCCGGCCGGAGTTCATGTCTACGGCTTCCCGGCCATCGACGGACCGGACGGCGGAGCCAAGGTCGCCTTCTTCCACAAGGGGGAGGTCACAACGCCGGAGACGATCGACCGGACCGTCCACGAGAACGAGATCCAGGCCATGGCGGACCATCTGTCCGGCTGTGTCCCGGACTTGCCCGGCACCCTTCTCAAGGGCGTGACCTGCATGTTCTCCAACACGGCCGACGAGCACTTCGTGATCGCACGGCACCCGGCGCACCCGGAGTCGGTGACGGTGGCCTGTGGGTTCTCCGGGCACGGATTCAAGTTCGTGCCCGTCGTCGGGGAGATCCTCGCCGACCTCGCACTGACCGGTGCCACCAGGCATCCCATCGGACTGTTCGATCCGGCTCGCCTCATTGACACTGTCCTGCCTCACTGACACTGTCCTTGATCCACGCAGCCGCCCGAGCCGCTCCCTCCCCCACTTCGGCCCATGAGGAGTCCGCTCATGTCGACAACGGAGCAACCAGCCGGTGCCCACGGTCATGACGACACCGAGCTCGCCGAGTTCGGCTACAAACCCGAACTCAAGCGCACCCTGGGCAACTTCCACACCTTCGCCGCCGGGATCAGCTACATCTCGATCCTGACCGGCACGTTCCAGCTGTTCTACTTCGGATACGGCAGCGGCGGTCCCGCCTACTGGTGGTCGTGGCCGATGGTGTTCATCGGCCAGTTCATGGTCGCCCTGTGCTTCGCGGAGCTGGCCGCCCGCTACCCCGTGGCGGGCTCGGTCTACAACTGGTCGAAGAAGATAGGCAACCCGCATCTGGGCTGGCTCGCCGGCTGGATGATGCTGGTCGCGTCCATCGTGTCGATCTCGGCCGTGGCGCTGGCCTACCAGCTGACGCTCCCCCAGATCTCCTCGGCGTTCCAGATCGTCGGGGACGGCACCGGCAAGTACGACGTGGCCACCAACGCGGTCGTCCTGGCAGCGGTGCTGATTCTTTTCACCACGCTGGTGAACGCCTTCGGTGTGAAGCTGATGGCGAGGATCAACACGGCGGGCGTGTTCATCGAGTTGATCGCCACCGTCGTACTGATCGTGCTGTTCGCCGTGCACATCACGCGTGGCCCTCAGGTCGTGCTGGAGACGAACGGGACCGGGGCGGACTACGGCACGGGGTATCTGGGGGCGTTCCTGGTCGCCTCGCTGGCGTCGGCGTATGTGATGTACGGCTTCGACACGGCGTCCTCCCTCGGTGAGGAGTGCCTGGACCCGTCCCGCAACGCGCCGCGGGCCATCATCCGCGCCATCGTGGCCTCGTTCGTCCTGGGCGGTCTGATCCTGCTGCTGGCGCTGATGAGCGTCTCCAGCCTGAAGGGCGAGAAGCTGTCGACGGACGGGCTTCAGTACGTCGTGCTCGACGTGCTCGGTCCCACGGCCGGCAAGGCGATGCTGTGGTGCGTGCTGATCGCGGTCACGGTGTGCGCGCTGGCGGTCCACACGGCGGCGATCCGGCTGGCGTTCGCGATGGCCCGGGACAACAACCTGCCGGCGTCCTCGCGCCTGGCGAAGGTCAGCCCGCGGTTCCAGACGCCGGTGCTGCCGACAGTGATCATCGGGATCCTGGCGTTGTCGATCCTGGTGGTGAACATCCGCCAGCCGCAGATCTTCACCGTCGTCACCAGCATCGGCATCATCATGATCTACCTCGCGTACCTCGGTGTGACGACGCCGATGCTGGTGGCGCGGCTGCGGGGCAGGTGGCAGCCGGCGGGCGACGGGAAGTTCTCGCTGGGGCGTTGGGGGCTGCTGGTCAACATCGTCGCCGTGGTGTGGGGCGCGGGCATGACGTTGAACCTGATCTGGCCGCGCGCCGCGGTCTACAACGCGGCGGCTCCGTACCACTGGTACCTGCGCTGGGGCGCGGTGCTGTTCGTCGCCGTCATCGCGGGCGGCGGCTTCGCCTACTACTGGTTCGTCCAGCGCCACCGGACGGGCGTCCTCGCCGAGCACAGCCTGGAGGGCACGGCGAAGCAGGCCGCACCCGGCGACGGTCCCGTCGTCTCGTCGGCGGCGGACTGAGCGGCCTCGCCGCTCAGTTCACCGTCCACTCACGATGGTGTCGCCGGTGCCGCCGGGCGCTTGAACATCCGGGTCGCCGTGATCTCGCTGTGCACCGCCTCCCCCGCCTGGGGCTGCTGGGGAAGCCCGGGGCGAAGGTGCTCCTCGACGCTGATGTACTTCAGGCCCGCCCGCAGGTCGGCGTCGTTGCGCAGGCGGATGACCAGCGGGAACTCGGCGAGCGCGGTCGTGTCGAACAGGCCTGTGGTGTAGAGGAGCTGGACGCCCAGCGCGTCGGACACGGCGCGCTGCAGCTCCAGCAGGTAGGTCGCGTTGGCGCGCCCGATGGGGTTGTCGAGGAAGAGCGTGCCCGCGTGCCGGTGCTTGTCCCGGCCCCGGTCGTTGCTGCGGAGCGCGGCCATCGTGCAGTACAAGGCGATGGCGGCCGTGAGCAGCTGGCCTCCCGAGAACACGTCGCCCATCTGCCCGACGGGCACGCGCTCGGCGCGCAGTACTGCGTCCGGCTTGAGGATCTCGACGGCGATGCCCTTGGGCTGGAGCGCCGCGGCAACTCCCCTCAGGAGCAGCGACATTCCGTCGCGTCGCAGGTCGGAGTTCTTCTTCACGGCCGCACGGGTCGCCTCGTCGACGACCTCGCCCAGCCGTTCGGTGAGGGTGGCCTGGTCCGGCTCCTCGAAGCGGATGCGCAGGAACTCCTGCCCGGACCACTCGCCGAGCCCTTCGGGCAGCCGGGACAGACGCTGCGCGGACCGCAGGGTGGCCAGCGCCGACTCCACCAGGCCGCGCAGCCGGTCCACGATCGAGTCGCGGTTGCGCTCCAGCTGCGCCAACTCGTCGGTGAGCACACGGAGTCGGGGCGCGAAGGCGTCCGCCCACTTCTGCGCGTGCTCGGGCAGCGCTGCGGCGGGCAGTTCACGGATCTGCTGGCGGGCGGGGGTGCGGACCTGCTCGTAGCGGGTGGAGTTGGCATGCCGTACGAGCACGTCGCTCGCCTCGCGCACGGCGGCCTCGGCGGCGGACAGGTCGGCGGCGCAGCCGCGCAGCGACCGGCGGGCCTCGGCGGCGGAGTGCCGGGCCTCCTCGGGGCTGCCGGGGTAGGCCTCCGGCTCGTCCTGCTCCTCGTCCGAGGTGTGCTCGCGCAGGAGGTCGCGCAGCATCGCGGCGATCTCGTCGAAGCCGCCGGCCGCGTCTTCGGCGCCGCGGTGGGCTTCGAGGAGCTCGGCGTGCGCGTCACGGGCCTGCGTCAACGCCTCGGTGCGGGAGGCGAGTTCGGTCGTCGCGGTGCGCAGCAGGGCCTGTGCGTGGTCGGCGTCGCGCGGCTGGAGTTCCTCGGACAGCTCGGTGTGCGCCTCACCTTCCTCGGGGGCGTGCCGCTCGGCCTCGCCGCGCAGCCGGCCGAGCTGTTCGCTGGCGCTGGACATGCGGGTCTCCAGGAGCTGGACCAGCTCCTCGGCGCGCGCGGAAGCAGCCTGCCGGGAGGGTCCGTCGGAGCCGTCCGGCGACTGCAGGAGCTGCTCGGCCCGGTTGCGGACCTTGTTGCTCAGCCGGTCCAGCTCCGCGCGCGCCGCGCTCTCGTCGCTCTCCGCGCGGGCCTGCTCGGCACGCAGGTCGGCGCCGACGCCGACCTTCTCGTACACCTGGGACGCGGCCCGGTACGCCTCGCGCAGCGCGGGCAGGGACGTCCTCGGCGCGTCCGTGTCCGTGTCGGGTACGTCGTCGGGGGCGCCCGCGATCTCCGAGCGCTCGGCGCGCAGGGCACGTGCGGTGCGGCGCGCGTCGTCGGCCGCGCGCTGGGCGGCGCGGCGGTCCTCGTCGGCGGCGCGGGCACGCTCCAGGCAGGTCTGGGCGCGGGCCTCGGACTCGACTGCCTCGTCGGCGAGTTCGCGCACCTTGACCTGCCAGCCCGCCCGCTCGCGCAGCCGGAACGCCAGCCCCGCCAGGGCGTCGGCGGAGCGCCGGGCCTTCTGCGCTGTCTCCTGCCGCTCGTCGCGGACCTGGGCCGCCTCGGCGGCGGCTTCGTCGGCCTCGGCCCGCACGGTCCGTGCCTCGGCGAGTTCGGCCTCGGACTCCTCGGCGAACGCGCGCGCCTCCCCGGCCGTCTGCGCCAGCTCCACCAGCCGTCCGTCCGGGCAGCCGGTCCGCCACGAGGCGAGCCGGGCCGCGAGTTCACGGTCCTTGCCGAGCCGTGCGGCGAGGCCGCGGATCTCCTCGTCCCGCTCGGTCGCCCGTGCGCGCAGCGCCTGGCGCTCCTCGTCGGCGGCGAACTCGTCGTGCATGGCCGGGTTCGGAGGTACGAGGAAGACGTCGCCGTCCGCGGCGTCGGTGGCCGGAGTCGGGGCGAGCAGGGCGGCGGCCGTGCCCACCGCGACGGCGGACCGGGGCAGCAGGGCCGCGTCGCCGAGCACCTCGCGGGCACGCGCGTGCGTGGCGGGGTCGGTGATGATCACGCCGTCGACCAGTTCGGGCCGGGCGGCCAGCACGCGTGCGTGGTCGGTGGGGTCGACGGCCTGGGCGAGGTAGCGCCAGCCGGGCAGCGCCGGGATGCCCTGCTCGCCGAGGAACTCCACGGTCGCCAGCACGTCCGGGCCGGGCGGCAGCAGCCCGCCGTCGCCGAGGGCGCCCAGGATCCGGGCGTCGTCCGCGGCTGCCGTACGCAGTTCGAAGAGCTGGCGCTCGGCGGCGGAGACGGCGTCGTCGAGCAGCTCACGCAGTTCGCCGGCGAACCGGTCCAGCTCTTCCGGGGTGAGGGCACCGACGGCGGCCGGGCCGTCGTTGCCGCCGTCACCGTTGCGAGGTGCGGGAACCTGACCGCGCTGCACGCCCGGCTCACCGGTCAGGCTGAGCAGTTCGGCCAGCCGTTCCTCGGCCGCCAGCCCTTCGGCGAGCCGCCGCTCGGCGTCGTAGGCACGGTCCGCCGCCGTCGCGGCGTCCGCCGCGCGGGCCGCTGTCAGTTCAGCGCGGGACTCGGTCGAGGCCGCTTCGCGCGCATGCTCCGAAGCACGCCGGGAGGCCTCGCGGGCGGTGTCCCAGGCGGCGACGGCGCTCTTCTCGGCGTCGCTCGCCGCGAGGGCGGCGCGGGCCGGGTCGGCGTCGGGCGCGCTGTCGTCGAGCCAGCCCGCGCGGACGGCCTCGGCGGTCTCCTGCTCGACCTCGCTCAGGCGCTGCCGGAGATGCCCGACCTCGCTGCGGGCGCGCTGCGCGTCGGTGGCGGCGGCGGTGGAGTCCGCGTAGGCGGACTCGCCGACCTCCTGGAGGGCGGCGGAGCGCTCCTCCCCCTCGTTGGCGAGGGCCTCGGCGCTCTCCGCCGCGGCGTGCAGGGCCCGTACGAGATCGACGGCGGCCTTGGCGCGGGCGGCCAGCGCGGGGGCCGCGTCCCGCTCGGCCTCCTGGATGGCGGCGGCGACGCGTGCGACCCGGTCGGAGGCGGCGCGGTGCCGCAGGACGGCCTCGGCGGCCTGCCATGCGGAGTGCAGGGTGCGGGCGTCGGCAAGCTCGCGCTTCTGGGCGGCCGCGGACTTCTCGGCTGCGGCAAGCGCCAACGAGGCGTGCCGGTAGGCGAGTTCGGCGGCGATCAGCGCGCTGCGCTCGCGGGCCGCCTCGGCGTGGGTGACGGCGTACGCGGTGGCGGTGACCCGCTGGGCGAGGTCGGCGGCCCGCACCCGCTCCTGGACCCCCCGCGCGGACAGCCGCCGGGCCAGGGTCCGGGTGCGCCGCTCGGCACCGGCGTGGATGTCACGCGCGCGTGAGCGTGTCTCGGCGGCCTCGACGATCCGCCCGAGCAGGTCGACGGACCCGGCGGTGAAGTCCCGCTCGGCGATCAGCTCGGCGCGCCGGCCCAGCTTGTTGCCGAAGCCGCCGACCAGGTCGGCGAGGCCGTCGGTGTCGCGCGTGTCCGTCACGGCCCGCAGCAGCAGGTCGGTGAAGTCGGAGTCCTTCTTGACCGCGAAGAGGCCGGCCGCCTCACCCTCGTCGGCGTTCATCTCGCGCTGGTAGCGGAAGAGTTCGGGGTCGAGACCGAGGTCGCCGAGGTGCTCGATCCAGCGGTCGTGGATCTCCTCCCAGTGCACCTCCAGATGCGGATACGCCTTGCCCGCCTCCGTGATCGCGTCCCGGAAGCCCTTCATGGTGCGGCGGCGGCCCTGTGCGCCGGACTGGCCCTCGACGGGCGCCCGTACGGCGGTGGACTCGGCGACGGGCAGGTTGTCCAGGGACAGCCCGGGGCCGGGCCGGAAGGAGTACCAGGCCTCGGCGAACTTCCGCGGGTCGTTGGAGACCTGGCGTCCGCGCCACTCGCTCACCTTGCCGACCACGACGCACTCGCCGGTGAGCGTGTGCTGCCACTCCAGCGCGACATGCCCGCAGTCGTCGGCGAGCAGGAACTTCCGCAGCACGCCGGAGCTGGCGCCGCCCAGGGTGTTGCGGTGGCCCGGCAGCATCACGGAGAAGATCAGCTTGAGCAGGACCGACTTGCCGCCGCCGTTCTCCAGGAAGAGCACGCCTGCCGGGGCGGGCCGGCGCGGCGGGCCGACGGGCTCCTCCTCGAAGAACTCCGCCTGCGTGGGCGCGGGGTCGGGCACCGGCTCGCCCACGCCGCGCAGGTCAAGCACGGTGTCGGCATAGCGTGCACCGGCCGGTCCGATGGAGTAGAGACGGACCCGGGACAGCTCGTACATGGCGGACTCTCGTAAGTCTTCGGCAGATCGGGGAAGTTCGGGGAAGCCCAGCGGCTTCAGTGGGCCTCAGGAGGCTCCGGCCGAGTGGAACGGCAGCCCGGCGTCGGCCACCAGCTCCAGGTCGTCCGTCTCCTCCGCGGGCAGCAGGGTCGCGGTGCCGTCGGTGACCGGGACCACGCCCAGCTCCAGCAGCTCGGCCATGGCGGCGCTGCCGGCCATGTCCCGCACCTGGAGCTGGTAACGAGCGGTGGTCCGATAGGTGCCGCCGTTGTCGTCGCCGGTCCGCTGGAGGAACCCGGAGTCGGTGAGGAAGGCCGCGGCCTTGCCGACGATGCCGGTGGTGGAGCCGGCGAGCCGGCGCGCGTCCTTGGTGGCGCCGGTCGCGCTGCGTCTCACCCAGATCCGCCAGGCGGCCTCCAGGCCGGGCGCGTCCGTGGCGGGGTCGGTGTTCTCGCCCTGCTCGTCGGCGCGCTCCTCCAGCCGGCGGCAGGCCTGGCGGACGAAGGCGTCGACGCCGTTGACGGTGACGCGTCCGATGTAGCCGTCGTCGGCGAGGTCCTCGGGCCGCGGGAACGCCATGGCGGCCACGGCGAGATGGGCCAGCCCGTGCAGGAAGCGGTCGCTGCCGTCGGCGGACGTACGACGCGCGTAGTCGCCCATGCGGACGGCGAACACGGAGTCCTCCGCGGCGGTCACCGCCATCCCCGCGCGTGGGGACACCTCCAGCACGACCAGCCCGAGCCCCGCGGCCACGGCGTCCGCGAGCCGCGCGAACGGCGGGTCCTCGCGGTACCGGCGCAGCAGATCGGTGTACTCCTGGTCGCGCGCGGGCTGCAGCTTGGGCTGGAGCCCGAAGGCGACGAGCCGCGCCGCGTCGGCGGCGTCGGCGGGGGTGACGGCGGCGGTCGCCGACGGGACGGCGGCCTCCGGTTCACTCCGATCGACGTGCTCGGTCACGGTTTCGGCTCCTCGGTGTGGTGGTGCTGGTCGTTCGTGCGGTACTCGACGCGGCTCATGCTGCTTCCGTTCTGCCGGCCGCCATCCCCACGGCGTCCAGCAGGGCAGTGCCGACGATGAGGTCGGCGCCGCCGAACTCGGGGTCGTCCAGCTCGGTCCCGTCGTCCACGGCGAACAGCAGCTTCTCCTCGCCTTGCCGATAGGCCGTGCCGACCGGCGGACTGGCGGCGTGAACCGCCAGCAGGGCGACGAGATACGGCAGGTCGGGGTCCTGACGACGGGCCTGGGCCAGCAGTCCCGACAGCCGGCGCGGCGCGTCGGACGGCAGGTCGAGCAGCTCCATGGCGGCGGCCAGCTGCTCCTCGCTGAACCGGCTGTCGTCCGGCGTCGCGATGAGGTCGGGCTCGGGCATCTCGGCACCCAGATGCTCCCGCTCCACGGGCGGCGTCAGCAGTATGTCGACGAGATCGGCCACACGGACCGACACCGGCGTACGCAGCCCCGTCCCGCGCGCGAAGTAGGCGTCCGTGACGCGGACCGCCTGCTCCAGCGGCAGCGGGAGCACCGGCGAGACCAGGTGGCCGTAGAGGTCGATCCCCGACGTGGTCATGGGCGTAGCGAAGGCCTGCCGGTCCTGTTCGGCGCGGAAGAGGGGGCCGGCCTCCAGCAGGCGGGACTGCAACTGGGTGTGCCGTCGGATGCAGTCCTTGACGATGTCGACGAGCTCGGCCGCGCGGCGCTTGTTCTCCGCGTCCTCGGTCTCGTCGCGTGCCTTGCGGATGTTGGTGAGGATCGCGTTCTCGTGGCGGTACCGGTCGGCGACGTGGTCGAGGGCCTCGGCGATCATGTCGGGCACGGAGTTCAGCCAGTCGACCGCCCGGACGTTACGCCGGGTCGCGTCCAGGGCACGGCGGAGCGTCTCGGAGTACTGCACGGTGCGGTAGCGGGCCTGCTCGGCGGCGAGCTGGGCGTCGGCGAGGCGGCCGCGGTTGATCAGCACCTCGAGCTTGACCTCGGCGGCGATCTGCGCGCTGGTGACGTCGGTGTCGAGGGCGCCGACGAGGACGTTGACCGCCTCGTCGGTCGTCCGGAGGTACACGGTGCCGCCGGGCCCCGGGACCTCCTCGATCAGCTTGAAGTCGTAGTCGCGGCGGACATAACTGCCGTCGGGCGCGAACGTGCCGTACACGGCCCGGAAGCCGCGGTCCACGCTGCCGACGTTGATCAGGTTCTCCAGGACCCAGCGGGCCACCCGCTCGTGCTCGGCGACGGGGCGGCGCGGGGCCTGGGCGGCGATGCGGGGGATGAGGCGGGCGACTATCTGGTCGTGGTCGGCGCCGGTGTCGAAGTCCATGTTGAGGGTGACCAGGTCGATGGCGGCGAGTGCCACCTCGGCCATGCCGTACACCGAGTACTCGCCGGCGAGGTTGGCCTTGCGCGTGTCGAGGTCGTGCAGCGGCGCGGTGCAGGCGAGCGCGCGCAGCCGCCGCGCCAGCCCCTCGTCGGCGGCCGGGCCCTGAGCAGGGCGCGGCCCCGCGCTGAGCTGGGGCGGAACACGGTCCGTCGATGCAGGCGAAGTCACGGTGCACAGACTAGGTCCTCGGTCTGACAACGAACCAAACGACGGCACTCCGCCGGTTGCGCCGAGAATCGGTTCGTTTGTCGTGTGCGGGGCGGCCGTGGTTGCTCGCGCAGTTCCCCGCGCCCCTTACGAGGCGCTCGACACCCTGCGTCGGTAGACCTCCACGACCCGTCCCAACGAGTCCTGCAGATAGACCGCGAGCAGCTTCTCGGCCTCGTTCTTGTCGCCCTCCTGAAGGGCCTGGAGGATCTGCCGGTTGCGTGCGAGGTAGGGCTCGTGCAGGCGCTTCGGGTCGTCCACGACGTGGAAGGCGAGCCGCAGCTCGGCGAAGACGCTGCGCATCAGCTCGTCGGTGCGGGCGCTGCCGGCGAGGGCGACCAGTTCGCGGTGGAAGTGGATGTTGGCGGTACCCACCGATTTCCAGTCACCTTCGCGCGCCGCGCGCTGCCCCTCCTCGACGGCCTCGGACAGGGCGTCCAGGTGGTGCGGGGGTGCGCCGAGACCCCGTACGACGGCGCACTCGACAAGGCCGCGGGTGCGGTAGATGTCCTCGACGTCCTCGACGGTCAGGACGCGGACGAAGACCCCGCGGTTCAGCTCGTGCACGAGCAGCCGTTCATGGGTGAGCAGCCGGAACGCCTCGCGCAGGGTGTTGCGGGAGACGCCGAGCGCGCCGCCGATGCTGTCCTCCGACAGCCGGGTGCCGGGTGGGAAGAACCCTTCGGCGATACGGCTCCTGAGGATGTCGGAGACCCGCTCCGCGGTGCTCGTACGGCCAAGGAGCGCGCGGTCCTCGGACAGTGAGGTCAGGTGCTCATCCATGCCGGAATTCAATCGCAGACCAGAAGAACGAACCAACATGGGTATTGAGGGATCGTTGAACAATCCCCTACGGTACTTCGCACCGGCACGGCTCACCCCCCATGCACCCTCCGTCCCCTCTCTGCGAGGTGCCCATGAGCACGACCCCTCCACCGCAGGCCCTGACCCACCCCACCGCTGCCGAACGCGCCGACGACGACGGCGCGTTCGGCTGGCTGCGCGCTCTCGGGCCGCGCGGCCGCCGCGCCTTCGCAGGCGCTTTCGGCGGGTATGCCCTGGATTCCTACGACTACTTCACGCTGCCGCTGAGCATGGTGGCGCTGGCGGCGTACTTCGGCCTGGACAGCGGCCAGACCGGTCTCTTCACCACGGTCACGCTCGTCGTCTCCGCGATCGGCGGTGCCCTCGCCGGGGTGCTGGCCGACCGGATCGGCCGGGTCAAGGCGCTGATGATCACCGTGATCACCTACGCGGTCTTCACCGTCGCCTGCGGTTTCGCACCCAACTACGAGACCCTGCTGGTCTTCCGGGCCCTCCAGGGCCTCGGTTTCGGAGGCGAGTGGGCGGTCGGCGCGATCCTGGTCGCCGAGTACGCGAGCGCCAAGCACCGCGGCCGCACCCTCGGCGCGATCCAGAGCTCGTGGGCCGTCGGCTGGGCGCTGGCCGCGATCATGTACACCGTCGTCTTCACCTTCGCCGACGACGACCTGGCCTGGCGCGTGATGTTCTGGACCGGCGCCCTCCCCGCGCTGCTCGTCATCTGGATGCGGCGCCGGGTGCACGACGCCCCCGAGGCCGTGGCCGTGCGTGAACGGAGCACCGACAAGGGCAACTTCACGGCGATCTTCAAGCCCGGTCTGCTGCGTACGACGATCTTCGCGGGGCTGCTCTCGACCGGTGTGCAGGGCGGCTACTACACCCTGGCGACCTGGGTGCCGACCTATCTGAAGACCGAGCGCGAGCTGTCGGTCGTCGGCACCGGCGGCTATCTGACGTTCCTGATCTCGGGCGCCTTCCTCGGCTATCTGACCGGCGGTTACCTCACCGACCGGCTGGGCCGCCGGCGCAACATCTGGCTCTTCGCGCTGCTGTCCGCGGTCTGCATCCTGGCGTACGCGAACATCCCGAGCGGCGCCAACACCCTGCTCCTGATACTCGGTTTCCCGCTCGGGTTCTGCATGTCGGCGATCTTCAGCGGCTTCGGCTCGTACCTGAGCGAGCTGTACCCGACGGCGGTGCGCGGCACGGGGCAGGGCTTCACGTACAACACCGGCCGCGCGGTGGGCGCCGTCTTCCCCACCACGGTCGGCTTTCTCGCCGACAGCTGGGGAGTGGGCGGTGCGCTGGTCTTCGGCGCGATCGGCTACGGCATCGCGGCGCTGGCTCTGCTCGGACTGCCGGAGACGCGCGGGAAGGAGCTGGCGTGAACCGCACGGAGGACCGTCCGCTCACCGTCGGCACGGCGGACCAGCCCGTCACCGCTGTCGACGAGCACGCGCACGCGTGGAGCCCCGCGACCGCCCGCGCACGCTTCCGGGACGGGCTCGCGGGCCCCACGGCCGGGGTCGCGGCGGGGCACACCCAGGTCAATCTGATCTCGGTGCCCGCCGACTGGGCGTACGACATGCTGCTGTTCTGCCAGCGCAACCCCAAGCCCTGCCCGGTGCTCGACGTCACCGACGCCGGTTCCTGGACGACCGTCCTCGCGAACGGCGCCGACCTGCGCACCGATCTGCCGCGTTACCGGGTGTGGCGGGACGGCGAGTTGGTGGACGAGCCGACGGACGTGCGGGCGCACTGGCGGGGCGATCTGGTGTCGTTCCTGATCGGGTGCAGCTTCACCTTCGAGTCGGCGCTGGCCGGGGCGGGCGTCCCCATCCGCCATGTCGAGCAGGGCCGCAACGTCCCGATGTACGTGACCAGTCGGCAGTGCCGGCCGGCGGGACGGCTGCACGGCCCGATGGTGGTGTCCATGCGCCCGGTGCCGCCGCAGCACGTGGCGGCGGCCCTGCGCGAGACGGGTCTCCTGCCCGCGGTGCACGGCGGCCCCGTGCACTGCGGCGATCCCTCGGCGCTCGGCATCGCGGACCTCGGCGGGCCCGACTTCGGCGACCCGGTGGTCCCGGAGCCGGACGACATCCCGATGTTCTGGGCCTGCGGGGTGACCCCGCAGGCCGCCGTGATGGCCTCGCGCCCGCCGTTCGCCATCACCCACGCACCGGGCCAGATGTTCCTGACCGATGCCCGCGACGAGCAGTACCGCATCGTCGCCTGACCACCGACTGGGGAAACGACGGAACTCATGACCTCGATCGATCTGAACGCCGACCTCGGCGAGGGCTTCGGCCGCTGGCAGCTCACCGACGACGAACGGCTGCTGTCCGTCGTCACCAGCGCCAACGTGGCCTGCGGCTTCCACGCCGGGGACGCGGCCACCATGCGGCGGGTGTGCGAGCAGGCCGCCGAGCGCGGGGTGCGGATCGGCGCCCAGGTCTCCTACCGGGACCTGGCGGGGTTCGGGCGGCGCGCGATGGACGTGCCGCCCGCCGAGCTGACGGCCGAAGTGGCCTACCAGATCGGCGCCCTGGAGGTCTTCGCGCGAGCGGCGGGCACGCGCGTGTCGTACGTCAAGCCGCACGGCGCGCTCTACAACCGCGTCGTGCACGACGAGGAGCAGGCCGGCGCGGTCGTCGACGGCGTGCTCCTGGCGGACGCCACGCTGCCCGTGCTCGGCCTGCCCGGCTCCCGGGTGCTGGAGCTGGCCGCCAAGGCCGGGCTCCCGGCGGTCACGGAGGCGTTCGCGGACCGCGCGTACACCGAGCGGGGCACGCTCGTGCCGCGCGGCCAGGACGGTGCCGTGGTCACCGACCCCGAGGCCGTCGTGGAGCGCTCGGTGGGCCTGGCCCGCTCGGGCACGGTCACCGCCCGGTCCGGGGTCCCGGTGGAGGTACGCGCGCGTTCACTGTGCCTGCACGGGGACACCCCCGGCGCCGTCGAGCTGGCCCGCCGGGTGCGGGCGCGGCTGGAGGAGTCGGGGATCCGGGTGGAGGCCTTCGTATGAGGGTGCTGCCCGTCGGTGACGACGCCCTGCTCGTCGAGGTGCCCTCGGGCGAGGAGGCCCGGGCGCTGCACGCGGAGCTGCTGCGGCGCCGCGCCGAGGGCGCGCTGTCGGTCCGCGAGATCGTCCCCGCGGCCCGGACGGTCCTGCTCGACGGCCTCACCGACCCGGCCCGCCTCGCCACCGAACTGACCACCTCCGAAGTACCGCCCGCTCCCCCACGCGCGCGTGAGTCGGTCGAACTGCCGGTGCGCTACGACGGCCCGGACCTCGCCGACGTCGCCGCGCACTGGGGTGTGTCCCCCGAGGAGGTTGCGCGGATCCACGCGGACACCGAATTCAGCGTCGCCTTCTGCGGTTTCGCCCCCGGCTTCGGCTATCTCACCGGCCTGCCGCAGCGCTACGACGTGCCGCGCCGGGCCACTCCGCGCACGTCCGTGCCCGCCGGTGCGGTGGCGCTCGCGGGGCCGTACACGGGCGTGTACCCGCGTTCGTCGCCGGGCGGCTGGCAGCTGATCGGCAGCACCGACACCGTGCTGTGGGACCACACGCGGGTGCCGGCCGCGCTGCTGTCGCCGGGCACGCGCGTGCGCTTCGTTCCCGTGGGGAGCTCATGAGCGACCACGCGCTGTCCGTCGTACGCGCCGGGGCGCTCACCACCGTGCAGGACCTCGGCCGTCCGGGGCACGCCCATCTCGGCGTGCCGCGCTCCGGGGCGCTGGACGCCCCCGCGGCGGCGCTGGTCAACCGGCTCGTCGGCAATCCGCCCGAGGCGGCGGTCCTGGAGACCACGCTCAACGGCTGCACGCTGCGGCCCCGTTCGGCGGTCACCGTGGCGGTCGCCGGCGCGCCCTGCCGGGTCACGGTGGACGGACGCCCGGTCGCCTGGGGCGCCCCGGTGCACGTGCCCGCGGGTGCGCTCCTGGACGTCGGCGCGGCCCTTTCGGGCGTACGCGGCTATGTGGGCGTCTCCGGCGGGGTCGCCGTCGAGCCGGTCCTCGGCAGCCGCTCCACCGACCTGCTGTCCGGCCTCGGCCCACCGCCGCTCACGGACGGCGCGGTACTGCCGCTGGGCTCACCGACGCGGCCGCACGCACGCGTGGACGTCGCCCCGCAGCCGGCGCCCCCGGCCGAGCTGGTGCTGCGCGTGACGCCGGGCCCTCGCGAGGACTGGTTCACGGAGGCGGCAGTGCGCGCCTTCACCTCCCGCGTGTACCGCGTCTCAGCCGCCAGCAACCGCATCGGGCTGCGCACCGAGGGGCCCGCCCTGGAACGGGCGCTCACGCGTGAACTCCCCAGCGAGGGCGTGGTCCTGGGCGCGGTCCAGGTCCCGCCCGACGGCAGGCCGGTGGTGTTCCTGGCCGACCACCCGACGACCGGCGGCTACCCGGTGATCGCCGTCGTCCGCACGGCCGACCTCCCGGCCGCCGCACAGGCCGTACCGGGCACACCGGTCCGGTTCGTGTCCGTACGCCGCCGCTGACGGCCGGGGTCCGCCTCTCCCTGCCCGCACCCCGCTATGCCGCCTCCGGTGCGGGCTGCGGTTCCGGGACCGACCGCTGTCCGGGCACGGGCACGGTCAGCCCGTCGGACACGGGCCGGCGCTCGGGGACCAGCCGAGGATCGGACACGGACAGCCCCTCCGGCAGAGGCAGGTGCTCGGGCAGCCCCATGGGCTCGGTCACCAGCCGCTGCTCGGCCAACCCCATAGGCTCCGCCATCAGCCGCTGCTCGGCCAACCCCATAGGCTCCGCCACCAGCCGCTGCTCGGCCAACCCCATGGGCCCCGGCGCCGACAACGCCGCCAGCGCCCGCGACACCGACAGCGCCGCCCGCACATCGAGCCGGTCGCTCGTGCCCCTCGCGCGGTGGCGCATCTCGACGGCGGCGAGGCGCACCAGCTGCGGCAGCAGGTCGTTGCAGCGCCGGATCACCCAGGCGGTACCCGCGGTCGCCAGCCACAGCAGGCTCGCCGACTTGGTGGGCGGCGGGAACTCGGGCTCGGCCGCGGGCGCCGCCTCCGTCCCGATGCCCCGGTGCCTCAGCATCGCGTGGAAGCGCAGGGCGATCTGCCGGTGCCCGCGCTCCCCTGGGTGCAGCCGGTCCGAGCTCCACATCGCGCGGTCCATGATCCAGGGGTCGTCGACGGCGTGCAGATGCACCGCCCCGTACCGCTCGGACAGCGTGTGGACCACCGTGTTGACGGCTCGCTGCCTGCGGGCCAGCGGATTGCCCAGGACTCCCGGCAGACCCAGCATCGTGCCCGGGTCGGGAAGGCAGGCGGTGAGCACGGCCGTGCCCTGACGGGTGAAGGACTCGTAGACCTTGTCGAGGCGCTGGGCGATCTTCTCGATGTCGAAGGTGCTGCGCAGGGTGTCGTTGACGCCCACCAGGACGGACGCGACGTCCGGACGCAGCTCCAGCGCGGCCGGCAGTTGGGTCTCCAGCACGTCCCGCGTCTGGGCCCCGCTGACCGCGAGGTTGGTGAACTCGGCGGACGGTTCGGACAGCCCGCCGGCGAGCAGCGCGGCCCAGCCGCGCCACCCGTTTCCCGCGGGATCGCCCACCCCCTCGGTCAGGGAGTCCCCGAGAGCGACGTAACGGAGCGGTCTCATGCCGCGCCCTCCGCACGCACGAAGGGACGCGCCGGCAGGGCCGCGTCGTGCGCGTTGAGGAAGGCGTCCACCGCCGTGCCCCAGCCGAAGCACTCCGCACGCGCTCGTGCCGCCTCCCGGCGCTCGCGCTCGGGACGGTCGAGGATCATCTCGACGGCGTCCGCGAAGGCGTCCCCGTTGTCCGCGGCGGTGGCCCCGGCGGAACCGATCACCTCCGGCAGCGCGGACGACGCGCTCGCCACGACGGGCGTGCCGCAGGCCATGGCCTCCAGCGCGGCGAGCCCGAAGGTCTCGGCGGGCCCGGGGGCCATGGCCACGTCGGCGGAGGCCTGGAGCGCGCCCAGCAGACTGCGGTCGGCGACGTGGCCGAGGAAGGTGACCGGCAGGTCGCGCTCCTGCGCCCGCTTCTCCAGCCCCGCCCGCAGCGGGCCGTTGCCCGCCACCACGAGCACGGCGCGCACTCCGCGCCGGCGCAGCGACTCCAGGGCGTCGAGGGCGGTGCCGGGCCGCTTCTCCACGGAGAGCCGGGAGCACATCACCAGCAGCGTCTCGTCCGCCCGCGCGTGGGTGGCGCGCAGCGCGGCGTCGCGCAGGGTGGGGCGCCGGTTCATCAGGTCGACGCCCAGCGGGGCCCGGACGACGTTGCGGGCGCCGATCCGCACGAACTCCCGCTCGGCGAACTCGGTGGTGCACACGACCCTCGAGTACGTGTGGGCGGTACGGACGTTGAGGTGGTCGGCGGCCCGCCGGGACATGGTCTCCGACAGGCCCCAGGTCCGCAGCACGCCGTCGGCGGTCTCGTGGGAGACCATCACGGCGGGCACCCGGGCGCGGCGGGCCCACTTGCCGGTCCAGCGCAGCGTGGTGCGGTCGGAGACCTCCAGGCGGTCGGGGGCGAGTTCCTCCAGGAGGGACGCGACCCGCCGCTTGTCGATGAGCACGCGGTAGCCGCCGGTGCCGGGCAGCATCGGACCGGGCAGGGTGATCACGCGGCCCTGCTCGGTCTCGCAGTCGCTGTACTTGTCACCGGGCACGATCAGGACGGGGTCGTGGCCCGCCAGCTTGAAGCCCTTGCCGAGCTCGCGCAGCGCGGTGCGCAGCCCCCCGGAGGCGGGTGCGACGAAGTTCGCGAGCCGGACGATCCGCAGGCCGCTCATGCCGCCACCACCGCCCGGCGCGCGGCGAGCACGTCGCCGTAGTGGCCGATCAGCTGGTCGCCGATGGCGGCCCAGGTGCGGCCGTCGACCGTGGCGTGTCCGGCGGCGCCGTAAGCGGCCCGCAACGCCGGGTCGGCGACGAGGCTCCGCACGGCGTCGCGTACGGCGTCGGCGTCCCGCGGCGGCACCAGCAGGCCGGTGCGGCCGTGGTCGACCAGGTCGAGCGGACCGCCCGCGGCGGGCGCGACGACCGGCACTCCGCTGGCCATGGCCTCCTGCACGGTCTGGCAGAAGGTCTCGAAGGGCCCCGTGTGGGCGAAGATGTCGAACGAGGCGAAGATCCGGGCGAGGTCGTCGCCGCCGCGGCGGCCCAGGAAGACCGCGCCGGGCAGCGCCTCGGCGAGCGCGGGCTGGCTCGGCCCGTCGCCGACGATGACGACCTTGACGCCGTTCAGGCCGCACACGCCGGACAGCAGCTCGATGTGCTTCTCAGGGGCGAGCCGCCCGACGTAGCCGACGATGACCTCGCCGTTCGGGGCGAGTTCGCGGCGCAGCTTCTCGTCGCGGAGCTCGGGGCGGAAGCGGGCGGTGTCCACGCCGCGTGCCCACAGCTTGAGCCGGGGCACTCCGTGGGCCTCCAGGTCGTTCATGGATGCGCTGGAGGGGACGAGGGTGAGGTCGGCGGCGGAGTGGACGGACCGTATGCGCCGCCAGGCGGCGGCCTCGCCGGCGCCCATGTAGGTGCGGGCGTATCCGGCCAGGTCGGTCTGGTAGACGGCGACGGCGGGGATGCCGAGCCGGGCGGCGGCGGCCATGCCGCGCACGCCGAGGACGAAGGGGCTGGCCAGGTGCACGACGTCGGGCCGGTGCTGGATCAGCGCGGCGGCGAGGCGCCGGCTGGGGAGCGCGACCCTGACCTGGGGATAGCCGGGGAGCGGGAGGGAGGGGACATGGACGACGGGGCAGGGCGCCATGGAGGCGGCTGCCTTGTTCCCGGGAGCGGGAGCCGGAGCGACGACGAGGGGCGCGTGACCGCGATCGACGAGGTGTCGGGCGGTCTGGAGCGCGCAGTGGGCCACGCCGTTCACATCGGGGGGAAAGGATTCGGTCACGATGACGACACGCATACCGGTGTTGTCGCCGTGCTGGACGTGGCCGCGTCAAAGTGGATCTTTCCGAACGACAAACGTCCCATGAGCGTTCCGCTGCGCACCCGAGCGGGTCAGATCACGGCCATGCGCGTCTGACCCGCCGGTCATCCCGCGTTCACCCGGCGGGCGGATCTCCGCGAGATTCACAGGGTGAACACATGTCAGCCGGTGCTCGTGTCCGGCCCGATCCGGCTGCGTACGGCGGTCTGGACCTCGGCCTCCTCGGCCGGGTCGGCGGCGAGCCGGCGCAGTCGCTCGACGACGCGGGTGTCCCCGGTCTCGGCGTGCCGGGCGGCGATCTCGCGGGTGGTCTCCTCGCAGTCCCACAGGCATTCGACGGCGAACCCGGACGGGAAGGAGGGATCGGTGGCGGCGAGGGCACGGGCGGTGCGGCCGCGCAGATGGGACGAGGCGGTCTCGCGGTAGATGTGGCGCAGCACGGGGGCGGCGCAGGCGATGCCGAGCCGTCCGGTGCCGTCGACGAGGGTCCACAGCGTCGGGGCGTCGGGGCCTTCGCCGCGTACGGCCTCGCGCAGGGCGGCGAGCACGAGGTCCTTGTCCTCGGCTCCGCCCCGGCAGGCGAGCATGCGTCCGGCGGCGGCACCGAGCGGATCGGGCCGTCGGGCCCAGCCGCGCGCCCGGTCGACGGCGGCGACGCTGCGCATCCGCTCGAAGGCGTCGACGGCGGCGTCCACCACGGCGGAGGTACCGGTGACGACGGCCGCCTCGATCAGGTCGAGGGCGTCCGGGTCGTTGCTGTCGGCGAGGTAGCGCAGGGCGGTGCAGCGGGCCCCGTCGGTGCCGTCCTCGGCGGCGGCGACGATCTCGGGCCGGTCCTCGGGTCCGGCGACGGCCATGAGGCACCGCGCGGCGGGCACATGGAGTGCGGCACCGCGCTCCATGCCCTGCTGGGCCCACTCGAAGACCGCCTGCACGCTCCACCCCGGACGGGGCCCGGTAGGTCGCATCTGGCGTTGCCAGCGGTCGAAACAGCCGGCCTCCTGAGCGGCCCGCACACGCGTGGCGATGGACTCGCGCGGATCCTCGGCCCACAGCCGCCACGGCCGTGGCTCGAAGGCGTCCCGTACAGCGACGGCCAGCTCGGCCTCGCCCTCGGGGTCGGCGGAGAAGCGCGCGAGCACGGGCGCGGCGAGGGCGCGCAGCCCGGTGTCGTCGTCCCTGAGCGCGAGTTCGTCCAGCGCCCAGGCCCAGTTGGAGCCCGAGGCGGCGTACCTGCGCAGCAGTTCCAGGGCGTCCCGCCTGCCGTAGGACGCGAGGTGGCCGAGGACGGCGAGGGCCAGGCCCGTGCGTGACTCCTCGGTGTCGAGGACGTCCTCGACGTCGAAGAGGTGGGCCTCGATCTCGTCGAGCTCGCCGCTGAGGTCGAGGTAGAGACGGGCGTAGTACAGGGAGCGGTTCTCCACCTGCCAGTCGTGGCGGGGGTCCCGCAGCACACAGTGGTTCAGAGCCGCGAGCGCCTCGGCCCGCGGGGCGGTGAGCGCGTGCAGCGTGCCGTCGCCGCGGCCCCGCTGGAGCAGGCCGAGCAGCGTTCCGCTGGGCGCTATGACCGGTTCGAACATGGGAAACAGCCTCACATCAAGCGTCGACGCAACCGGGGTTCTTGCTTCACCTGGCCGCGTGACAACACGTCGGGGCGCCCGCCGTTTCCTGCTTGCTGTAGACCATCTTCCTCTGCCTCTCGTCGGTGGCCCATGCGGACCGATCACGGTCCGCGCGGTGCGGCAACACCTGCCCAGCCATCGCGTCCGTGAATCACGACGTCATGATGACTCGGCACTTACATCTGCCGCGACCGAAATTTCGGCGGCCCTGTACCGCCTCCCCCGTTTTCCGTGTCTTGGCTGCTCAGAGCGTTCCGCTCAGTGAGCGCCGAACAGCTCGAGCAACTCCGCCTTGGCGAACATGCGGGCGGTGTCCACGGCCGAGGGAGTGCCCTCGGCCGGGTCGGCGCCGCCCTCCAGAAGGGCCTTGATCACTTCCGTCTCGCCCTTGAAGACGGCACCGGCGAGTGGCGTCTGGCCTCGGTCGTTGACGCGGTTCGCCTCGGCGCCCCGGGCGAGCAGGGCGCGCACCGCGTCCGCGTGGCCGTGATAGGCGGCGAGCATCACCAGGGAGTCGCCGCGGTCGTTGGTGAGGTTGGCCGGAACGCCGGCGTCGACGTACGCCACGAGCGCCTCGGTCTGCCCCTGCCGGGCCAGATCGAAGATCTTGGTCGCCAGCTCCACGACCTCGGGGTCGGGGGCATCAGTCATCGGCCGGACCGCCTCTCACTACGTGCACGGGGACTGCGGGGAACTGCTCGCCGCCGCGGGGAGCAGCGGTACGGCCGGCGAGCGGTGCTCGGCCGTACGAGTGATTCGCCAGCGTACTGGCTAGCGCGGCACATGACCCGATACGCCCGAGGCAAAGATCATCGCAGACACAGCCGGACGCATCACCCAAGCTCATCCGCACAAGGACACTCCGCCAACAGGGGGAAATCTGCCGAATTTCACCCAGTTGCACCTTTTATCGTATGGATACATCCTGTGAGCCTGGAAGTACTCATGGTGACTGTCCCCACCAAACCAGGAGCACTCACATGATCCTCTCCATCTCAGGCGTCGTTCTGCTGGGCATCGTCGTCTTCATCTTCTTCCGCAAGGACGGGCTGAAGGCGTCGCACGCCCTGATCTCGGCCCTGTTCGGCTTCTATCTGGCAAGCACGGCGATCGCCCCGAGCATCAAGGCCGGCGGCGAGAGTCTCGCGAGCCTCCTGGGCGGCATCCAGTTCTGACGCCGCCCACCCCCGCCCGTACGCACCTGTAGGAGACAGCAGTGGCCCGCCGCCCCCTCCCCCGCATCCTGAGCACAGGCAGCGCGCAGATCGCCCGGAGCCGCGATCTGGCCCGCGCGCAGTTCGCCCGAAGCCGGGAGCTGGCCCGGACGGCCGGCGACAGTGCCTCTGACGTCCTCCATCCACTGATCACGATCACCCGTGGTCTGCGCCGGCTGGCCACGGCCGGGCGGCGCAGATGGGCCGAGACCCCCAAGGACAAGCGCGGACCGCTGCTGTTCCTGGTGGCCTCGGTGATCCTGGTCGTGGCACTCGTGCCGTACGGCCCGCTGCTCGCCGTCATCACCGTGATGGCGGCGGCAGCCTGGCAGGGCCGGGACCGTAAGCCGACGGAGCCCGACGGCCCCGACGAGTCCCAGCTGGAACGCCTGCGGGCGCTGTACGAGGCTCTGGTCCCGTACTTCTCCGCGGCCGACGACCCGGCCCCGCTGTACACCCACGGCGGCGAGTGGGAGAAGGCCTTCCCCGAGTTCGAGTTCGACGGCACCGGGCGCGTGGGACGGCTCCTCGTGCGCTACCCGGCCTACTTCACCGACGGCGAGGCGCGGGCCCGCGCGCGGATCGAGCATCTGCTGACGACGAAGTCCGGCCGCGGCCGGGAGTACCACTTCGACTGGGACGAGGAGGGCAACGAACTCACGGTCACCGTCCTCGCCCCGCTGCCCACCGACATCGCCGCCCAGCGGTTCGTCACGACCCCGGGCGAGACCGTCCTCGGCTTCACCGACCCGAGCGGCGTCCAGCGCACGCTCCCCCTGACCCATGGCGCCCGGCAGCTCGACGTGCCGCCGGTCGTCTGGCGCACCGGCATCCGCTCGACGGAGCCGCACCTGCTGGTCGTCGGCCAGCCGGGCACCGGCACCTCGACCCTGCTGCGCTCCATCGCGCTCCAGGCCCTGCAGTACGGCGACGTCGTCATCGTGGAGGGCGGCAGCACCGGCGAGTACGCCTGCCTGACCGGACGGGACGGCGTCCTGGCCGTCGAGTGCGGGCTGGCCGGGGCGCTGGCCAGCATGGAGTGGGCCGCGACGGAGACGGAGCGGCGCCTGATCGCCGTGAACCGGGCCCGGCAGGCCGGGAACCCGCCGCCGGAGGACACCAAGCGCCCGCTGTGGCTGCTGCTGGACCGACCGACGGCGTTCACCCACCTCGCCGCGGCGGACGATCGCAAGGACCCGCTGTCCCTGCTCCAGGTGCCCCTGCGGCACGGCCGCGCGGCGAACGTCACGGTGGTGGTGGCCGAGCAGTGGGACACCGTGGACGCCCTGTCCGACGCGGTACGGCAGCACACACGCGCGCGTGTCGTGCTCGGCCCCGCGACGGCCGGGCAACTGGAGTCGGTCCTGGGCGCCCCTCCGCACACCACGCCGGTCGCCGACGTCCCGCCCGGCCGCGGCTACGCCCGACTGGGCACCGGCCCCGTACACCGTCTCCAGGTCCCGGCGACCCCTGACCCCTATGACGACGCGACGAGCGACGCCCACCGTCAGGCGGTGCTGGAGCTGCTGCCGGAGCGGACGGCGCCGGTGGAGGCGGAGCGGCTGACGAACCTGGAGAAGGCCGAACCGGAGCCGGAGCCGGTCCCCGTGGAGGCCGTGGTGGCGGAGACGACCTGACCGGCCTCCGGCGAGGCCGGTCCTGAAGCAGGACCGCACCGGCAGGCGTGGACCCGCTCCTCGCTCAGGCGACGAACGGCCGCGCCGACTCCGCCGCTCCGCTCACCCCGCTGGCGCCGCTCTCCACCAGCCGGGCCGCCGCGGCCAGCCTGACCGCGGCCTCCTCGGCCACCGCGCCCCCGACGGTGAACGGCAGCCGCACATACCCCTCGAAGGCGCCGTCCACCCCGAACCGGGGCCCGGACGGCACCCGTACCCCGACCCGCTCCCCCACCTCCGCGAGCCGCGAACCGGACAGGCCCCCGGTGCGGACCCACAGCGTGAGCCCGCCGCCGGGCACCTCGAACTCCCACTCGGGCAGCTCACGGCGGACCGCGGCGACCAGCGCGTCCCGGTTCTCCCGGGCCTGCCCGCGCCGCACGTCCACGGCCTGCTCCCAACCCCCGGTGCCGAACAGCCAGTTCACGGCGAGCTGCTCGAGGACGGGCGTGCCCAGGTCGGCGTAGGCGCGCGCGGCCACGAGACTGCGGATCACGTCCGGAGCCGCCCGCACCCAGCCGATCCGCATGCCCGCCCAGAAGGCCTTGCTGGCCGACCCGACGGTGATCACGGTCGACCCGGCGGGGTCGAAGGCGCAGACGGGGCGCGGCATTTCGAGGCCGGGGTCGAGCCACAGCTCGCTCATCGTCTCGTCGGCGACCAGCACCGTCCCGGCCGAGCGGGCCGTGTCGACCAGGCGGCGCCGCTGGTCCTCGTCGGCCAGCGCTCCGGTCGGGTTGTGGAAGTCGGCGACGACATAGGCGATCCGCGGCGCGGCCTCCCGCAGCACCTGCCGCCAGCGGTCCATGTCCCAGCCGGACAGCCCCTCGGCCATGGCCACGGGCACCAGCCGCGCCCCCGCCTCCCGCATCAGCTGGAGGATGTTCGCGTACGACGGCGACTCGACCGCGATCCGCTCACCGCGACCGGCGAACAGATGGCAGATGGCGTCGATCGCGCCCATCGCCCCGGTCGTCACCATAATCTGCTCGGGCATGGTCGGGATGCCGCGTTCGGTGTACCGCTCGGCGATCATCGACCGCAGCGCGGGCAGCCCGGCCGGGTAGTCGCCGTGAGTGTGGGCGTACGGCGGCAGCTCCTCCAGGGCGCCCTGGACGGCACGGGTCAGCCACGGCTCGGGCGCGGGGAGCGCCGCGCAGCCCAGGTCGATGATCGAGCCGAGCGCCTCGGGCGGCAGCGGTTCGAGGCCCCGCGCGGGCAGCGGGTTCCCGGCCGGTACGGCGGTCCAGCTGCCGGCCCCGCGCCGCGACTCCAGGAACCCCTCGCTGCGCAGCGCCTCGTAGGCGGCGGCGACGGTCGTACGGCTCACGGACAGCGCGAGGGCCAGTTCCCGCTCGGCGGGCAGCCGCGCGGCGACCGGGACACGGCCTTCCAGGACGAGCAGCCGGATGCCGTCGGCCAGAGCCCGATACGCGGGCGGACGTTTGCTGCCCGGCCCCGCGGGGCGATCCTGCTGGGAGGTGAGGAGCCGGGCGAGCTGCGCGGGGCCCACCGCGGAAGTCCACTGCGCCATGATTTCCAGTCCACCTTCTCCGAATTGGCCATGGATGGCGTTGCATCCCAAGCCACAGGGTGTCATGCATCAGGCCACTACCACCACTCAAGGGGGCACGTCTTGTCCACGCAGGGGCATGTCACACAGCGGCTCACGCAGGGGCATCTCGTACGACGGCTGTCACAGCTCTACATCGGGCTCACGCTGTACGGCGTGAGCTCGGCCATGCTGGTCGAGGCGGGTCTCGGCCTGGAACCCTGGAACGTGCTGCACCAGGGCCTCGCCGAGCTCACCGGCCTCACGATCGGCGTCCTCTCGATCATCGTCGGCGCGGCGGTGCTGCTCTTGTGGATCCCGCTGCGCCAGCGGCCGGGCCTGGGCACCGTCTCCAATGTCTTCGTGGTCGGCGTCGCCATGGACGGCGCCCTCGCCCTGCTCCCCGAGGCGCACTCCCTGGCCGTGCGGATCCCGCTCCTCGTGGCCGGCATCGTGCTCAACGGCGCGGCCACCGGCCTGTACATCGCCGCCCGCTTCGGCCCCGGCCCCCGGGACGGCCTGATGACCGGCCTGCACCGGCGCACCGGCCGCTCGATCCGCCTGATGCGCACCGCCGTGGAGATCGCGGTCGTGGTGACCGGCTTCGCCCTGGGCGGCACCGTCGGCATCGGCACCCTCCTGTACGCGCTGTCGATCGGTCCGCTCGCCCAGCTCTTCCTGCGGGTGTTCGCCGTCCCCGCGGCATCCGACGGCAGCACGGTCGTTGCCACCGGGCAACCCCGGGGAGCGATACTGCGTCCGTGAGCACCACGCGGATACGCCACCCCTACCTCGACCACCCCGGCCCGATCCCCTTCGCCCATCGGGGCGGAGCGGCAGACGGCCTGGAGAACACCGAGTTCCAGTTCCGGCGCGCGGTGGAAGCTGGCTACCGGTACATCGAGACCGACGTCCACACCACGCGCGACGGCCGGCTCGTCGCCTTCCACGACTCGACCCTGGACCGGGTGACGGACGGGGCGGGCCGGATCTCCGACCTGCTCTGGGACGACGTACGGCAGGCGCGCGTGGCAGGCAAGGAGCCGGTGCCGCTGTTCGAGGAGCTGCTGGAGACCTTCCCCGAGGTCCGCTGGAACGTCGACCTCAAGGCGGAGCCGACCCTTCACCCCTTCCTGGAGCTCATCGAGCGCACCAACGCCTGGGACCGCATCTGCGTCGGCTCCTTCTCCGAGGCCCGCGTCGTCCGCGCCCAGCGCCTGGCGGGCCCCCGCCTCGCCACCTCGTACGGCACCCGGGGCGTCCTCAACCTGCGGCTGCGCTCCTGGGGCGTGCCGGCCGCGCTGCGCGGTTCGGCGGTCGCCGCCCAGGTGCCCGAGACGCAGTCCGGCATCCAGGTGGTGGACCACCGCTTCGTGCGGGCCGCCCACGCCCGCGGGCTCCAGGTGCACGTGTGGACCATCAATGATCCCGATGCGATGCACCGGCTCCTGGACCTGGGAGTCGATGGCATCATGACCGATCACATCGACACGTTGCGCAAGGTCATGGAGGACCGGGGCGTCTGGGTCTGACCCGGTCCGCGGCTCCGCCCTCGCGCGGGATCATCACGGGGAAGCGAGGGCACGGGTGGGCACCGACACCGTGCGAACCGACACGGCCGACGAGGCCGCGGGACGGCGGCGCGAGCAGCGCGGCTGGTACTTCTACGACTGGGCGTGCTCCGTCTACTCGACGAGCGTGCTCACCGTCTTCCTGGGCCCCTACCTGACGTCGGTCGCCGAGGAGGCGGCGGACGCCGACGGGTTCGTCCACCCCCTGGGCATACCCGTGCGCGCGGGCTCCTTCTTCGCCTATTCGGTGTCCCTGTCGGTCATCGTGGCCGTCCTGGTGATGCCGCTGGTGGGTGCGGCCGCCGACCGCACCGGCCGAAAGAAGCCCCTGCTCGCGGCCGCCGCCTACACGGGGGCGGCCGCCACCACGGCCATGTTCCTCCTGGACGGCGACCGCTATCTGCTCGGCGGATTCCTGCTGGTCGTGGCGAACGCGGCGCAGTCGGTCGCGATGATGCTCTACAACGCCTACCTCCCGCAGATCGCCCCGCCCGAGGAACGCGACGCGGTCTCCTCCCGGGGCTGGGCCTTCGGCTACGCGTCGGGCTCACTGATGCTGATCGTGAACCTGGTCCTGTACCTGGCACACGACTCCTTCGGCGTCTCGGAGAGCACCGCCGTCCGCATCTGCCTGGCCTCGGCCGGCCTGTGGTGGGGCGCGTGGGCGCTCATCCCGCTACGGCGACTGCGCGACCGCCGCTCCGGCAGCGATCAGGGGGCCAGGCGGGCGGGCGGCGCGATGGGCTTCCGGCAGCTCGCGGCGACGATCCGCGACATGCGCCGCCACCCGCTGACCCTCGCCTTCCTGCTGGCCTATCTGATCTACAACGACGGCATCCAGACCGTGATCTCCCAGGCGTCGATCTACGGCTCCGAGGAACTGGGCCTCGGACAGTCCACGCTCATCGGCGCCGTCCTGCTGGTCCAGCTGCTGGCGGTGGCGGGCGCACTGGGGATGGGACGGCTGGCCCGGATCTACGGAGCCAAGCGGACGATCCTCGGTTCGCTGGTCGCGTGGACGGTGACGCTGGCGGCCGGATACTTCCTGCCGGCCGGGGCGCCGGTCTGGTTCTTCGTCCTCGCAGCCGGCATCGGGCTGGTCCTCGGCGGCAGCCAGGCGCTGTCCCGCTCCCTGTTCTCGCATCTCGTCCCGCCGGGGAAGGAAGCCGAGTACTTCTCGGCATACGAACTCAGCGACCGCGGTATGAGCTGGCTGGGCCCCCTGCTGTTCGGGCTCACCTACCAGCTGACCGGAAGCTACCGGGACGCGATCATCTCCCTGGTGGCCTTCTTCATCATCGGGTTCGCCCTGCTGGCGAGGGTGCCGGTACGCAGGGCCATCGGCGACGCGGGCAACCCGGTGCCGACAACGATTTAGCGTTCCGAGTGAAAGGGCGGTAGTGTACGCGTTTGGCCTGCCAGGCGTACCGTTACTGCGCGTCAAAGATGCCGAAACGCTGGGTTACATCTGCTAGCAGATGTGACAAACCGGGCGCCGGTGGGTACGACATTGGTCAGCAAGGCTGCGGCTACGACGGCGACGCAGGACTCGGAACGCGACGCGGAACGGGAATCTTTACCGCCGACCGGACGTTGACCGGATGACGACGACAGCGACACCTGTCCTGTGGGCGACAAGCCCGGGAGGCACGATTCATGAGTGAGCGAGCTCTTCGCGGCACGCGCCTCGTGGTGACCAGCTACGAGACGGACCGCGGCATCGACCTGGCCCCGCGCCAGGCCGTGGAGTACGCATGCGAGAAGGGGCACCGGTTCGAGATGCCCTTCTCGGTCGAGGCGGAGATCCCGCCGGAGTGGGAGTGCAAGGTCTGCGGGGCCCAGGCACTCCTCGTGGACGGCGATGGCCCTGAAGAGAAGAAGGCCAAGCCCGCGCGTACACATTGGGACATGCTGATGGAGCGGCGTACCCGCGAGGAACTCGAAGAGGTCCTCGAGGAACGTCTTGCGGTGCTGCGCTCCGGGGCGATGAACATCGCGGTTCACCCCCGGGACAGCCGCAAGTCCGCGTAGTCCCAACGCGGCTTGGACTTACCAGGTAACGCGTACAACCGCGGGCGCCGTACGTCTTCAAGACGTACGGCGCCCGCGGTTTCGTGTGCCCGTTTTCGGGCGGGAGCGTGTGCCCGTGCCGTGTGGTGAGGGCGTGTGCCCGTGCCGGGTACAGGCGAAAGGCCCGAGCGCTGAGCGCCCGGGCCGGTCCCGTCGTCGGTGGTTCAGCCGGTCAGCGGCGGCCGCGGCTCCTGCGGGGCATCCCCGGGCTCGTCCCGGATGACCTCACCCTGCACGACCTTGCCGTCGGGGCGGTGAATGCGGGCCTGCTGGTAGGCGTCACCGAACGAACCGGCGGTCGCCTCACGGAGCTTCCGGTCGAAGGTCCGCTCGGCGTAGGCGCTCAGCACCTTCTGGACCGGCGGTATCAGCAGGATCAGGCCCAGCGCGTCCGAGATCAGACCCGGCAGCATGATCAGCAGGCCGCCCAGCATCATCAGACCGTTGCCACCGCCGCCGGCCGGGGTGCCGCCGCGCTGGAGCGCCTCGTTCAGCGCCTGGAACGCGCGCCGGCCCGCCCGCTTGATCACCACCGAGCCGAGCGCCAGACCCGCGACCAGCAGCAGGAACACCGCGAGCCCGCCGATCGCGTCGGCGACCACGGTCAGCAGCCAGATCTCCAGCACCAGCCACGCGGCGATGCCCAGCGGCAGGAAGCTGCGCAGCCGGGAGCGCCGCGGACGGGCGGGGTACGTCGGGGTCGGTGCGCCAGTCGTCATGCGTCCAGTGTGCCTGGGCACGGCTCAGAGCGGGATAAACGGACGTCGAGCGCTTGCCGAGCGGTCACGGGACGCCGCCCGGCGTGGCTTTCAGCGACACGGGACACCGGCCCGTGGTTGGGCCCTACGACTGTGACTGCGGAGGCTGCTCGGGCTGCGACTGCGGCCGAGCCTCCGGCTGCGACGACGAGGCCGGCTTGGCGCGGCCCAGCAGTTTGCCGACCCGCTCCTGCGCTCCCCACGTGGTGACCCGCCACAGCGCCTCGACAAGGATGTCTCGGCTCATCTTGGAGTCACCGAGCTCCCGCTCGACGAAGGTGATCGGCACCTCGACCACGTGGTAGCCGGCCTTGACCGCGCGGCGGGCGAGGTCGACCTGGAAGCAGTAGCCCTGGGAGGCCACGTCGTCCAGGCCGAGGCCCTGAAGCGTCTCGCCGCGGAAGGCGCGGTAGCCGCCGGTGATGTCGCGCAGCGGCAGGTCCAGGGCGACACGGGAGTACAGGCTGCCGCCGCGGGAGATGAACTCCCGGGACTTGGGCCAGTTCACGACCCGGCCGCCGGGCACCCAGCGGGAGCCGAGCACAAGGTCGGCGCCCTTCAGGGCGGTCAGCAGGCGGGGCAGTTCCTCGGGCTGGTGGGAGCCGTCGGCGTCCATCTCGATCAGGACGCCGTAGTCGTGCTCGATGCCCCAGCGGAAGCCCGCGAGGTAGGCCGCGCCGAGGCCCTCCTTGCCCTTGCGGTGCAGGACCTGGACGTGGTCGTCCTCGGCGGCCAGCTCGTCCGCGAGCTTGCCGGTGCCGTCGGGGCTGTTGTCGTCGGCCACCAGGACATGCGCGTCCGGCACCGCCTTGCGGACCCGGCCGACGATGCTCTTGATGTTCTCCGCCTCGTTGTAGGTCGGAATGATCACCAACGCCGTGCCGAGCGGACCGAACCGCTTCCCCCGGTCCTGTGCCGCGAGGGTCCCGTCGCCGTCGTTCACTGCTGCCCCTTCATCTCTACGCAGAGGACAACCATAGTGGTCGCGGCCTGCGCTGACGTGAACAGCACGGTCGTACGGCGGTGCCGATTCCGCAAGAGCCGGGTAAGTGCGGGTTTGGTGCGGCCCGCGCTTCGGTGCACGCACACTGCGGATGGGGGCCCGGCGCCCTTCGGGCCGACCTGGGACCCGCTGGCTGCGGGTCGACCGAAAGCCGTTGTCTACTGAGCGCCCGGGCCCCATCCGGGTCACACCTCCCCGACCGGCCGGAAAGTTCCGTCGTCGCCGCGCGAGCGCTGAGCCTGGCTCCCAGTGGCGGTGCCCGGTGCGGCACCGTCCCTGACCCAGCGGCGTTGCGACGGGCTCCCGGAAGTTCCGCGGTTGCCCGGTCGGGCGTCCGGTGGTGGACTCCGCCGAACCTACCGGCCTCGGGCCTCCGCCTGTCAACAGTCGTTTGACCTGCGGTTTTTCGCCCCCTTCGCTGGTCAGCGCAGAGGATACGCAGGTCGCGCGACGGGGCGGCGCGCGGTGATCGGGTTCGCGCCACCCCGGGAGATCACTCGCCCGGCCGTACGAAGACCGTTCGTCCGCCCACCACCGTGCTCAGGCAGACCGGCAGGTCACGGCCCGGGGTGAGGTCGGGCAGGCCGGGGGTGCCGGAGCGGGGGTCGGTGGACCAGCGCGCGACCCGGTCGTCGGGGGCCTGGACCACCAGTTCGTCGGTGCGCCACACGGCGTAGTCGGCGGGTGCGCCCGGCATCAGGACTCCCGCGTCGTCGCGTCCGATCGCCCGCCAGCCGCCGCGCGTGTGCGCCGTGAACGCGGCGCGCACCGACACCCGGTGCTCCGGCGTGTGATGGAAGGCGGCCGCGCGGACCGTGCCCCAGGGGTCGAGCGGCGTGACGGGGCTGTCGGAGCCGAAGGCGAGCGGGACGCCTGCGCGCAGCAGGGCCGCGAAGGGGTTCAGGGAGCGGGCGCGCTCGGCGCCGAGGCGCTGGACGTACATGCCCTCCTCGCCGCCCCACAGCGCGTCGAAGGCGGGCTGCACCGAGGCCGTCAGGCCCAGTTCGGCGAAGGCGGCGATCGTCTCGGGGGTGAGCATCTCGGCGTGCTCGACCCGGTGCCGGGCGGCGCGGACGCGGGCGAGACCGACCTTCTCGGCGGCCGCGCGCACGCCCTCCACGACGGCGGTCACGGCGGCGTCGCCGATGGCGTGGAAGCCCGCCTGGAGGCCCGCCTCGGTGCAGGCGGCGACATGGGCGGCGACGGCGGCCGCGTCCAGGTAGGCGGTCCCGGTGTGGCCGGCGTCGGCGTACGGCTGGTGCAGACAGGCGGTGTGCGAGCCGAGGGCGCCGTCGACGAAGAGGTCACCGGCCGCGCCGAGCGCGCCCAGCTCGCGCGCCTTGGCGAGGTCCTGCTCGGCCCAGTAGCCGACGACCCGCGGCCCCGGTTCCTCGGCGGCCAGCCGGAGCAGGCCGGTGAAGTCGTCCTCGGAGGAGATGTCCGGGCCGCCGCACTCGTGGACCGTGCCGATCCCGAGGGAGGCGGCGTGCGCCAGGGCGGCCCGCTGGGCCTCGACGCGCTGGGCCGGGGTGATGGAGGCCAGCGCGGTCGCGCGGACCGCGTGGTGGGCGTCGGCGACGAGCGGGCCGTCCACGGCGCCGAGGTCCCCGGGCGTCATGTCCAGCAGGGCCGTGGTGACGACGGCGGAGTGGACGTCGATGCGGGACAGGTACAGCGGACGGCCGCCGGTGGCCGCGTCGAGCTCGGCGCGCGCCGGCGGGCGGCCACCGGGCCAGCGGGCGGCGTCCCAGCCGTGGCCGAGCAGCACGCGGTCGTCCGGGCGGGCGGCTGCGAAGTCCCGTACGAGGGCGAGCGCGGCCTCCAGGGACGGAGCGGCGGACAGGTCGAGGCCGGTCAGGGCGAGGCCCGTGGCGGTGGTGTGCACATGGGCGTCGGTGAACGCGGGGGCGACCAGCGCGCCGTCCAGGTCGACGACCTCGTCCACGCCGCCCGCGAAGGCGTCGGCGGCCCCCTCGGACCCGACCCAGGCGACCTGTCCACGCTCCACGACCATCGCGGTGGCGAAGGGGTCGGCGGGACTGTGGACTTCTCCCCGGCGCAGGAGAACGGTCTTGGGCCGGTCGGCGGTGTCACTCATGGGGAACAGTCTCGCCCCTCCGCCGGCAGCCTCTCGCCTGGGGTCTCCTGCAACGCCGGCAGGGGCGCGCGGAACTGCGCGACCAGCCCAGGACAGCCCGCAGCCGAAGAACAACCACCACCGGAACGGCGATCAGACCTTCGGCGGCCTCGCCTCGTACGGCGTCGACAGGACGACTGTCGTCCGCGTGGAGACCCCCGCCAGCGAACGCACCCGGGCCAGCAGCTCCTCCAGCTCGTGCGGCGTGGCCACCCGGACCTTGAGGATGTAGTTCTCGTCGCCCGCCACGCTGTGGCACGCCTCGATCTCGGGCACGCCGGCGAGCCGGTCCGCTATGTCGTCGGGGGCGCTGGGATCGAACGGTTTCACCGAGATGAAGGCCGTCATGGGCAGCCCCACGGCCTCCGGGTCGACGACCGCGGCATAGCCGCGGATGACGCCACGCTGTTCCAGCCGGCGCACCCGCTGGTGCACGGCCGACGTGGACAGGCCGGTGGCCTTGCCCAGGTCGGTGTAGCTCATCCGCCCGTCCTTGACGAGCAGCTGCACGATTTGTCGGTCCAGCTCCTCCATGGCGCAAGAACCTACAGTGCGGCTGATCTCCTCGGATACCTCAGCAGACCAGGTCATGCCCGGTTTGTGATGTGGTGCGCGGCCGACTGTGAGCCGCCTGAGGGACAAACCGGCCGCCTCGGGCACCTGCGAGCGGCATGTGACGAAGGCCACAGGCCCCGAACAGGCTCCGTGATGCCCCCGTGATTAATGCCGAGACGAGGCGGGAAGTGCTTGCTGTGGTCGAGGCCGCAGTGCCGTCACGGCCCAGCCCGAGGGGGAGAATCCCATGCAGAGTCTTAAGCGCCCTGGTCGCACCACGCCCAAGCGGCAGCAGCTGGTCGTCGAGCCCGCTCCGGAGGGCGTCGAACCCGACGCCCTGGAGGACGACGACGAACTCGACGCGTACGACACCTTCGAGATGTACCGGGTGATCTGCCCGGACTGCGCGCAGCCCATCGCCCTGCTGGCGGACGAGGAGGTCCTGCCGGAGCACGCGCTGTGTGCCTCGCCGTGGAACCCCTTCGGCCTCACGGTCTGCGCCGGTACGGGCCGCCGGGCCGCCGAGGCCCGCTCCGCCGACGAGTCGGACGAGCCGCAGGAGCAGGACACCGCCCTGCTGTTGACGCTCCCTCAGGGGCTGGACTGGCGGACGCAGCCCTTCTCGCACGTCGGCGGCCCGGGCTCACGCCCCATCAGGGTCCCGGTCATGCGGCGCCAGGCCGCCTGAGCGCGTTCGTCGTTCGTTCGCGCCTCGCTCAATTCCAGTAGCTGCCCTGCACCATGGCTCGCAGGCTACCGTGGTGCAGGATCAGTGTGTCCGGGTCCGCCGGGACGGCCACTTCGCCGAAGTGGGCCTGGCGGTAGGCGATGCGCAGCATGACGACGCCGTGCCGCAGGGCGGCGTACAGCGTGTAGAACTCCATGTCGCGGGGGGTGTGGCCGGTGAGGTCCGCGTAGCGGGCCTCGACGCGGTCGCGGCGCAGGAAGTCCGGCAGTCCGGGCTGTCCGAAGGCGACCGTGAGGTCCTGGAAGAAGCGGTGCAGATAGACGGTCCAGCCGAGGTCGACCTCGCGCGGGGCCAGGGCCGCCATCTCCCAGTCCAGTACGGCCGCCGGGGCGAACCCGTCGTAGACGACGTTGCCGATGCGCGCGTCGCCCCAGTTGAGCACGGGTGTGCCCGGATCGCGCGGCCAGAGGTCCTCCAGGCGTGCGAACGCGTCCTCGATCAGCGGTGAGCGGGCGAGTCCGTCAACCACCCATTCGTAGTAGGCGCGTTGGGCCCTCACGTGCCGTCGCAGGGCGTCCCCCTCACCCGGCAGGGCGAGGAACTCGGCCTCCCGCCGCGGCACTTGGTCGTGCAGCCGGGCCAGCAGGCCGATCGATGCCGCCTCCAGCCGCTCGCGCTCCTCGTCGCTCGCCGCGTGCAGCCAGTTGCCCTCGTAGGTGTACGGCATGACGTCCGGTGGCACGCGTCCCGCGACGCGCTCCATGACGAAGAAGGGCGCCCCCAGCGGACCGGGGTCCTCCTCCAGCCACAGCACCCTGGGCACGGGCAGGTCCGTATGCTCGGCG
The DNA here is from genome assembly GCF_008704715.1 of Streptomyces chartreusis. Taxonomy (NCBI): domain Bacteria; kingdom Bacillati; phylum Actinomycetota; class Actinomycetes; order Kitasatosporales; family Streptomycetaceae; genus Streptomyces; species Streptomyces chartreusis. The sequence goes on along the minus strand of NZ_CP023689.1, from coordinate 8,158,231 downwards.
ACGACGCGCATGGTCCGGTACTGGCGCGGCATGTCGTACACCGGGAAGACGGTGTACGCCGCCGGGTCGGCCGCGAGCCGCAACGCGCACGCGTGCACGGGCGCCTGAGGGTGCCGGATCTCGAAGAGCAGGGTCTCGCTCGACAGGCCGTTCGACTCGGGGACGGTGACGCCGACCGCCTCGGCGCCGGGCAGCCGGGTGCGGAGCCAGGCGTTGAGGCGGCGGGTGATCTCCTCCGGGTCGCGGGTGCTGGTGCGCGGGCGCGGTGCCGTGGCTGCCATGACGCAAACCCCCCTAGGGTGCGACCGACTTGAAGTCCGCGAAGCCGCTCGGGTCGTGCCGCCCGAACGAGCCGTGCTCGAAGATGCCGTGTCCGGTCAGGCCGTCCAGCCGGAAGCGCGCGGCGTGGTCGGTGACGCCGTACGCCGCCAGTGGGTGGGGCTGGGTGAGGTCGTAGGTGCGCCGGTCGGTCCAGCCGCGGCCGCGCCAGGTGCCGTGCTGCCAGTCGTCGGCGGGCGGGTAGCCGGCGCCGACGGCGAGCGGGGAGGAGGTGAGGATCTCCACCTCCAGCTCCTGCGGCTTGCGCAGGTCGCCGAGGTGGACGACGGCGCGTTCGGGGTGGCGGGTGCCCGGGCGGTAGGTGATCTCGGCCTGGGGCCAGCCGAGTTGGGTGTCGCGCCGGCCGGGGCGGACCAGTGTCGCCTCGTTCAGCGAGCGGTGCCCGTCGGCGTCCTCCTGGAGGATCACCATCAGGAACCTGTCCTCGAAGCGGACCGGGCACCAGATCCAGTGGAAGCCCTCCGTCGGGTGCTCCTCGGCGAGACGCCCGCCGTCCTCCCCCGGTATGGGCCTCACACCCCAGCTGCGGTCCCGGGTGCCGGTCCACCCGACCTCGGTGACCCGGAACTCCTCACCCCCTGCGCGGATCACTCCCGACACGCCCCCCGCCTGCACGAACCGGCGCCCTTCGAGGGTGAGCCGGTCGCCGCGGCGCTGGACGTGATGGGGTTCCCACAGGGCCGGGAAGCCGGCGGTCCAGGTCAGGTCGTACGACAGGGAGTCGTCGTCCCCGACGAGCCGCAGCCGGCGCAGCGGCTCCTCGACCTCGATCCGCAGCGGACCGACGGCGAGCCGCATCCGGTCGTCGCCGAGCGCGTCCGAGGCGCGTACGGCGTGCAGGGTGTCCCCCACCCGCAGGGTGGCGTAGGCGTCGATCACCCCGGCGTTCGGGTACACCCCGAGCCCGAGGATCAGCAGCGCACGTCCCTGATGGTCGAGGACGTGGAAGATGCAGCGGTCGTAGGCGTTCCGGTCGCCGGTCGCGACGTGCTTCATGGACAGCGGCACCTGGTGCACCGGGTACTCGTCGAGCGGTACCGGGCGGTCGTCCTCGGTCATGGCGAACCTCCCTGGACGCGGGCTGCGCTGACGGTACGTCAGACAACCTCGGGTGACCAGAGAGGGAACCGGACGGGGGTGAACTCACGCCCGATTCCGACCGGCGGTGACTTGTCCCGCCACCTCCGCGTTGCCCGGGTATGCCCCACACCTACTACGGGACCGGGCCCCAGCGCCGCGTCTTCGTTCCCCGGCCCGCAGGAACGCTTCAGCCGCCGGCGCCCCCGCAGCAGCAGGATCCGCCGATCTACCGCGACATGATGCGGATGTGGGCGGACCGGGGCCGCACCCTGCCCGGGCACCACGACCCGGAGTGGATCCGGCTCGCGGCGCCCACGGTCAAGCACGGCCAGTTCAGCGTCCCTCGGGACCAGCTAGGTGACGGGCGATGACCATCCGCTGAATCTGATTGGTGCCCTCGACGATCTGGAGGACCTTGGCCTCGCGCATGTAGCGCTCGGCCGGGAAGTCCGCGGTGTAGCCGTACCCGCCGAGGATCTGGACGGCGTCGGTGGTGACCTTCATCGCCGCGTCGGTGCAGTGCAGCTTGGCCATCGCCGCCTGCTTGGCGAACGGCCGGCCCGCGTCCCGCAGCCGCGCCGCCGCCAGGTACAGCGCCCGGCCCGCCTCGATCTGGGTGGCCATGTCGGCGAGCATGAAGCGCAGACCCTGGAAGTCGGCGATCGGCTTGCCGAACTGCCGGCGCTCGGTCGCGTAGGTCACCGCTTCGTCGAGCGCCGCCTGGGCGACGCCGATCGCGCAGGCCGCGATGCCGAGCCGGCCGGAGTCGAGTGCGGACAGGGCGATGGCGAAGCCCTGGCCCTCCTCGCCGATGCGCCGCTCGTCGCCGACCCGGACGCCGTCGAAGTGGACCTGGGCGGTGGGCGACCCCTTCATGCCCATCTTCTTCTCGGGCGCCGCGGCGCTCAGCCCTGCGGCGTCGGCGGGCACCAGGAACGCGCTGATCCCGCGCGGGCCGTCCTCGCCGGTGCGGGCCATGACGGTGTAGAAGTCGGCGATGCCGCCGTGGGTGATCCACGCCTTGGTGCCGGTGATGACCCAGTCGTCGCCCTCGCGCACGGCCTTCGTCCGCAGCGAGGCCGCGTCGGATCCGGAGGCCGGCTCGGAGAGGCAGTACGCGCCGAGGAGCCCGCCGCCGAGCATCGCGGGGAGGTGCTCGACCTGCTGCTGCTTGCTGCCGTAGGTGGCGAGCGCGTAGGAGGCCAGGGTGTGCACGCTGACGCCGAGGCCGACGGTGAGGCGGACCGCGGCGAGCTCTTCGAGGACCTGGAGGTAGACCTCGTACGGCTGCTCGCCGCCGCCGTACTCGGAGTCGTACGGCAGGCCGAGCAGTCCGGATTCGGAGAGCAGGGTGAAGACCTCGCGCGGGAAGCGTCCGGCGTCCTCCTCCTCGGCCGCCTTCGGGGCGATCTCGCGCTGCGCGATGTCGCGGACGAGCGAGATCACATCCCGGGCCTCGTCCGTGGGCAGTTGACGGTCCACCGGCTGCGGGGCGCGGTCGGGCATGTCGACGATCCTCCCTGTCGGGCACGTCGGCGGACGTACGCCTTGGGTGGGGCGGCTCCGCCGGGTCTCACTGGTGCCGGGCCGATGCTCGCATTCCCGGGTCTCGGAAGCTGCTGACCAGCGGCTGTGCGCTGTGAGTATGCCCGATCGGAGGCATCGAGTCACCAGTTAACGACCGCTCACTTCAAGAAGTGTCCGACACGTCATCAACGCTTCCAAAATTGGTCCGAACCATTGACGTACTGGTCTAGTCCTCCTACCGTGACGGATCAACGCATCATCGCGTTCATGCCAATCGGCACTTGCTCCCCTCTCCCCCACGAGGAGACACCCGATGCACCTTTCGCACCGCCCGCGCACCCGGCTTCGGGCGCTCGTGTCCGCCGCATGCGCGGCCGTCCTCGGCGTCGGACTGCTCGCCGGCGCCGGCACGGCCACCGCCGAACCCGACTCCGCACCGAAACTGGCCGCCGGCTCCAAGGTCGTCGGCTACTTCACGGAATGGGGCACCTACGACCGCAAGTACTACGTCAAGAACATCGAGACCTCGGGCTCGGCGGCCAAGCTGACCCACATCAACTACGCCTTCGGCAACGTCACCGGCGGCAAGTGCGCGATGGGCGACTCCTATGCCGCCACCGAACGCACCTACACCGCCGCCGAGTCGGTGGACGGCGTCGCCGACACCTGGGACCAGCCGCTGCGCGGCAACTTCAACCAGCTGCGCGAGCTGAAGAAGAAGCACCCGGGCCTGAAGGTCCTGTGGTCCTTCGGCGGCTGGACCTGGTCGACCGGCTTCGGCGAGGCGGCCCGCAACCCGGCCGCGTTCGCCCAGTCCTGCTACGACCTGGTCGAGAACTCCAAGTGGGCGGATGTCTTCGACGGCATCGACATCGACTGGGAGTACCCGAACGCCTGCGGCGCCACCTGTGACACCAGCGGCCGCGAGGCCTTCAAGAACCTGATGTCGGCGGTGCGTGCCAAGTTCGGCTCGGGCAACCTCGTCACCGCGGCGATCACGGCCGACGCGACCAGCGGCGGCAAGATCGACGCGGCTAACTACGCGGGCGCGGCGCAGTACGTCGACTGGTACAACCCGATGACGTACGACTTCTTCGGCGCCTGGGACGCGACCGGTCCCACGGCTCCGCACTCGGCGCTGAACTCCTACTCCGGCATCCCGAAGGCGGACTTCCACACCTCGGCGACCATCGCCAAGCTCAAGGGCCTCGGCGTCCCGTCGTCCAAGCTGCTGCTCGGCATCGGCTTCTACGGCCGCGGCTGGACCGGCGTCACGCAGTCGGCACCCGGCGGCACGGCGACCGGGGCGGCGGCCGGCACCTACGAGGCGGGCATCGAGGACTACAAGGTCCTCAAGACCAAGTGCCCGGCGACCGGGACGGTGGGCGGCACCGCATACGCCAAGTGCGGCAGCAACTGGTGGAGTTACGACACTCCGGGGACCATCGCGAGCAAGATGACCTACAAGAACCAGCAGGGGCTGGGCGGGACCTTCTTCTGGGAGCTGAGCGGGGACACGGCGAACGGTGAGCTGATCAAGGCGATCAACTAGCCGGTCCCACGGGGGGCTTGGGGCGGGGGACCACGAGACCTCCGCCCCATGCGCACGCCCGGTGTCAGTCCTCCCGGCGGGCCGGCTCCGGGGCCCGGTAGTCCGGGTCGAGCTCCTCGACGGAGCGCATGGCGCCGCCGAGCATCTTCACCAGCAGCTCGCGCATGGTGTCCCGGGGCAGCTCGGGACGGTCTATCCAGTCGAGGGTGGCGCCCTCCACACTGCACACCCAGGCGAGCAGGCCCATACGGGCGATCGGGGCGATGTCGGTCCGGCCGTACGCCCCCTCGGCGAGGGTCGCGACGATCGCCTCGCGCACGCCGTCCCGGATGGCGTGCACCTCGGTGTCGAAGCCGACGCCGCCGCTGACGATGGTGCGGTAGGCGGCCTGGTTGTGCTCGGCGTAGCGCAGATAGCTGTCGATGGTGCGGTGGACCCGGTCCACCGCGTTCAGCTCGACGCCGCTCGCCGCGTAGGTGACCAGGTCGGCGACGGAGTCCTGGATGATGGCCAGGTAGTAGCCGCGCTTGGACTGGAAGTAGTAGTAGATGAGCCCCTTGGCGACATGGGCCTGGCGTGCGATGTCGTCCATGGAGAGCGCGTCGTACGACGTGTCGGCGAACAGCTTCCGCCCGATGGCGATGAGTTCGGCACGGCGCGCCACCGAGCGTTCGGTGCCGCGTGCCCGGGGACGGGCCGCGTCGCGCTGTTGACTAATATTCAATTTAGACCCTGTTGTTCAACGGGCTGCGGGACATCGGCAGTATGCCAGACCTCCACCAGCCGCCCGTTCGAGTCTGAACGACTCCGACCGGCACGTGAACAACAGGGTCGGGATATGTCCACACAAACGTTTCTGTGTGGGTCAGCTCACAACAGGCCGAGCTGAGTGACGAGCATCGCGACGACCACGACGAGGGTCCAGCCCAGGACGTGCTCGAGGATCTTCGGGCCGTCCCCCTGGGGGCCGCCGGTGCGGGCCCGGGTGGCGGTGGCTGAGTGTGCGGTCATATGGCCACCTTGCCATCGGAAACGGCTTATGCGGCGGAGACCTTGCTCACAGGACGCCCACCGCCGCGAGCGCCGCGCGCTGGCGCGGGTTCGGGCACGCGGGGAAGTAGAGGTAGCAGACGCCGCCGGTGCCGGAGACGACCTTGCCGCTGGCGTTGTACCGCTTGGTCCGCAGCCAGATATTCTCCCACTCGCGCCTCTTGTAGACGCGCCGCACCGCCTCGTTGCTCGCCGAGTTCGGGTCGTTGGCGATCACGTCGCCGTCCGCGGTGAAGCCGACGACCGTCATCAGATGGCCAGCGGTGCCGTACCCCGCCCCGGTCAGCTCCTCCTTCAGGAAGGACTGGGACGTTATGGCCGGGATGCCGGCCGCGATCAGCGTCTCCAGCTCGGTGAGCGAGCCGAGCCGGGTGACCACGCCCTGGAGGTCGTCGAAGGTGGCGGCGTAGGCGGCGTTGAAGGGCCAGTTCCCACAGCCCTCGTACTGGTAGTCGTAGGTGAACCGGGCCGCGTGGCAGACCTGCGGGTCGGCGAAGGCCGGGTCGACCCAGGACGTCTGCTCCGGGGTGAGCCGGCCGCCCCAGTACTCGACGATCATCTGCGAGGAGGTGGGGCTGCACCAGGCCTCGCCGCCGTTGTCGTACTCCGGGTACTGGCCGACGTGGGTCTCCTGCGAGTACCGCGGGACCAGCAGTTCCTGGGCGAGGCCGGGGGTGGAGGCCGGGACGGTGAAGCGGTCGGGGACGTCGGAGGCCATCGCGCCGACCCGCCAGACCTTGGGCGTGAGCCGGGTGCCGGGCCTGCGGTAGAGGGTCAGCCGCAGCCGGTACGCGGTCAGCCGCAGCCCGGTCGCCGGGTCGTCGATCGCGAACGTGTCCGTCCAGATGCTGCTCCTGCCGTCGCTCTGGTCGTCGACCGAGGTCCGGCGGATGTCCTGGTCGCCGGCGGCCCAGCGGCCGAGGACGTACCAGGGGGTGGCCGTGCCGTCGGAGTACGTGCCCTCCAGTTCGATCTGGAGCCAGGTGCCCTCGGGGGTGTGCGCGTTCCAGGAGGCGATCGCCTCGGTCGCGGGCACGCCGAGCCGGTGGACCGGGGAGGTCCAGGTCGCGTACTCCCAGCTCGCGGTCCGGCCGGTGTGGGGGTCGGTGTAGTCGACGGTGCCGGCGGGCGCGGTGATCACGATGCCGGGGCGGCGGCCGGACAGGGCCCGGGTGCCCTGGGCGGTGCCGCAGCGCCAGTCTCGGTACGTGGTCCAGGCGCGGTTGTCGACGGTGCGGGCCCGGGCGTCGGTGGGAGGCGGGGCGTCGGCGGCGGCCTCGGCGCTGCTGTCGGCGGCGGCCGGGCCCGTGCCGCCTGCGACGGCTGCGGCGACGGCGGCGGCGAGGACGGCTCTGCGGGACGGCTGTTCGGCTCTGCTCATGGGCGGAAGACCCCCAGGTGTCCGAGTCGGGCGGATCCTGTGCACGGCTGTCCGCCAACTATGAACGCAGGAGGCAGCCTCTGCCAGCACTTCGGTCCCTGGCGTGGCTACGAATATTGGTATCGACCATTGGCGTGAACGGGGCAAGGCCGCAAGCCCCAACCCCCTTGCCGGCAGGGCGAGATGAGCGAGACGGCCCCCGGCGCACACCGCCGTGGCAGTGCGTACCGGGGGCCAATGACGTTTCGTCAGACCAGGTCCATCGCCGCCACCTCGTCGGGCCGGCCGTAGCTGACCGGGCCGTGGAAGCGGCGGCGGGCGCTGGTGAACCACCAGACCGTGGCCACGGCCAGGACCGCGGCCAGGGCGACCGGCGCGTAATTGAACGAGTCGACGGTGACCGGTGAGGCCTGCGGCAGCATGAACAGGACGCTGCTGACCAGGATCCAGGTCACCGCGACGATCCCGACCGGGCGGCCCCAGCGGCCGAGGTGCCAGGGCCCCGGCTGGAACTCGTCGCCGAGCCGCAGCCTGAGCAGGATCGGCACGGCGTAGGCGAGGAAGAGCCCGACGACGTTGACGCTGACGATGGCCGTGAACGCCGTGTGCGACCACCAGCCCGGCACCACCAGCGTCAGCGAGCAGCCGACCGCCAGCCACACCGCCTTGACGGGGGTGCGGGTGCGCGGCGAGACCGAGTGCCACCAGCGCGAGCCCGGCATCGCCCCGTCCCGGGAGAAGGCGAAGATCTGCCGGGTGTTGCTGGTGAGATTCGCGAGGCCGCAGAAGAGCATGGCGCCGATCACGATCAACAGCAGTGCCTTCGCGCCGCCGAGTCCGAGGCCGTCGATCAGAATCTGCACGGGCGGCGCGTCGGCGCCCGCGACCCGGTCGTAGTCACGAATGCTGTAGACCAGTGCCAGCATCAGCAGCAGTCCGGCGATTGCCGAGTATGCGATCGCGCGCGTGATCCCCCTCGGTGCGTTGACGGTGGCACGGACCGTTTCCTCGGACATGTGGAAGCTGCCGTCGAAGCCGGTGAAGGTCCAGCTGGTGACGAGCAGTCCGAGCATGCCGCCGTAAAGGCCGCTAGTGAAACCGGTGTTGTTCGCGAAATGCGTGACATACGAGGCCGGTTGATGGTGATCCGGAATGACTATGAGTGCCGTCACGATGACCACGAGTCCGCACAGCAGCCACCAGACGGAGATCCTGTTCAGTACGGCGACCAGCTGCACGGTGTAGGTGTTCGCGAGCCCCTGGAGCACGATGATCAGGGCCGTGATCAGCACCGTGCGGTGGCCGGTCGGCTCGTACGCGGGCCACTGGAGGGTGATGAAGGCCTGGACGAAGGTGGCGGCGGCATACCCGGTGGCGGCCGTACCGCCGACCTGGCCCACGAAGTTCAGCCATCCGGTGTACCAGGACCAGGCGCCCTTGTGGCGTTTGGCGAGTTTCCCGGCGGAGAAATACAGCGCGCCGCTCGTTGGATAGGCGGAAGCCACCTCCGCCATCGCTGCTCCCACGAAGAGCACCATGACGGAGACGCCTATCCAGCCGAAGACGAGAATGCTCGGGCCGCCCGCGTTCAGACCGAATCCGAAGCCCGAGAAGATACCCGAGATGATGTTGATGATGGTGAACGAGATGGCGAAATTGTCGAATGCCTGAAAGCGTCGCGTGAGTTTTCTCGGATAACCCATCGCATGCAGTGTGGCGTCGTCGTCGAGCGCGTGCGGATCCGCTCCACCGCGCGCTCGGGCGCGCGGGGCGGATATCCGGTGTGACACGGGCCGGACCTTTCTCTCGGTGGGGGGTGATGGCACGTCAGACGGCCGGCACCGGCAGCCCGCAGGCGCGGCGCGCCCGGGACAGCTGCTCGGCCGGGTCTCCGAAGACGGACCAGGGCATGCGCGAGGCGTAGGGACCCATCGCCGTGAAGACGAGACGGGCCTGCGCCTCGCACCGGGCCATGACCAGGGCATGCGCGAGGTAGGCCAGGTCGAGGACCGGAGTGAAGGGGTAGCCGGCCACCACGGGCAGCCAGCTCTGGTGGATCTCCAGCGCGGTCGAACGCCACTGCGGCTGTTCCCAGACGCGGTCGGCGAGCAGCTGGGTGGGGTCGTAGCACTCGACCAGCGCGACCAGCGGGAGCAGCCGCAGCGGTGAGTCGACGGGTGCTCGCTGGCCGAGGAAGGCGGCGACGTCCCAGGCGCCCGTCACGGAGCCGCCGTAGCGGGGGAAGAAGCAGGCCAGAAAGCGGTGGTGGGCCTCGCGGTGCCAGGGGTCGAGGGACAGCACGTGCGCGAACAGCCGCCACGGCCCGGGCGGGGCGGTGAGCAGCCCGCGCGGCGCCTGGTCGCGCAGCCGGTGCAGCCGGGCCATGGCGAGCTTGGCCACCCAGGGCGTGGGATCGCCCGGGTCGCCCGTCGTGGCCCGCTCGCAGGCGGCCAGCGCTATCCGCTCCAGCGCCTCGGTGCGCGGGTCGCGGGCGTCGGCCGCGCGCAACGCCCGCAGCACGGCGACCCGCGCCCACATCAGGGCGGCCTCGGGGCCCGGCTCCTCGGTCAGCCAGCGCTCGACGAGGTCGGAGTCGGCGGCCTCCGAGGCGAGCACGAGGGAGCGGTGGGCCCGCAGGGCGAAGTCACCGCGGGTTTCGGCCAGGGCGTCGCGGGAGCTGAGATAACGGCCGGCCCGGACATCGACGCATACGCTGGCCAGCACACGGTCGTCGGCCGCCGGATGCCAGACATACTGCCCTTCGAATAACCCCGCGGCCATGTGTCCCAGCCCATCCCCGTTACGTCACCTCACAGTTGCGCACCTGGCACCTTACTCAGCGTGGACCTCAAGCGGAACGCGGATTTCACTGTGGTGGCCGGAGTTTTTCGGCGGCATTGCGGGCAGCGGCCGTCTAGTTCAAAGCGACACGTTTTCTCATCCCGCCGCAGCATCCGCTTTCACCCACTACTAGAATGTTCCAACGAAATATGCCCAACCCGACCAGCTTTCAGGAAAAACGATTCACGAGCTCGCCGCGCGGCTGCGCCGCCTCCCCCCGTCCTGCGGACCCGTCCGCCTCGTCGGCGTCGACGGGCACGCCGGCTCCGGAAAGTCCACGTTCGCCGGGCAGTTGGCCCGGGAACTGGACGACGCCCCGGTGCTGCATCTCGACGACATCGCCAGCCACGACGAACTGTTCGCGTGGACGGAGCGCCTGCTGGCCCAGGTGATCGCACCGCTCGCCGAGGGCCGGACCGCCCACTACACGCCCTACGACTGGCGGGCCCGCCGCTTCGGCGCACCGGTCGCGCTGCCGCCCGCGCCGGTGATCGTCGTCGAGGGCGTCGGCGCGGGCCGCCGCGCCCTGCGCCCGTACCTCGCCCGGCTGCTGTGGATGGAAGTGCCGCACGAGGAGTCGTGGACGCGGGGCCGTTCACGGGACGGGGAGGAGCAGCGGGAGTTCTGGGAAGGGTGGGTCAGGGCGGAGCTGAGTCACTTCGCCGAGGACCCTTCGCGGCCGTTCGCCGACGCTCTGATTCGGCAGTGCGGGAAGGGATATGAGGTGATTCCTGGGCCTGCCGGGACCGTTGGACCGGACCAGTTCATCACGCACGGTGACGACCCATCGGCAATGTGCTGAACTTGTGAAGAGCGCCGCCGGACAAGTTCCCGGAGTGCTTCAACTCGGCTTGACCCGGGGGCCGTACAGGACTTACGTTCTGAATGTGCGGTCAATCGAGACCGCCCGCAGTCGCGAAGCCCCCGGTTGTTCCCCCGTGATCGGGGGCTTCGTTCTGCCCTGACTCCATTTTTCGGGCGCCGAGCGGCGTGATTTGCTCACCCTCGGTCACCACCCGTACTCCCCCCGCTCTGCTCCCACCTCGCCAAACGGCCGGTGCGGCACCCTGGGGCGCGCCATGCCCTCGCAGGTACGATGCCCTCGGTGCGACCTTCGGACGGCCGCTCTGCGCACCGTTGCAACTCCGGTCCGCGGTAAGGCGGTTCGATCAACCTGATCAAGGCGGCCGACGGCCGGCGGCCTGCCAACCGACGGGGGCACGGTTTGTGGGGGACGTGATGGACTTCGGCACGCAGGGCCCCGAGGCCCCGGCCGACCTCGCCTGGCTGCGAGGTGTGGATGCCTACACCATGGGGGCGTATCCACAGGCGGAGGAGGAGTTCCGCACCGCGGTGCGGATCGATCCCGGGATGGCCGACGGCTGGCTCGGGCTGCACGCGCTGCGCGTCGACACGACGACCGCGCTGCTGCGGATGTTCCGGCACCGGGACCGCTTCGGGGAGCAGCGCGCCCGGCACCGCCGCACGCTCAACTCCTGGTACTGGCTGGGCTGGTGGGTGCAGCCGGTGCTGGAGAGCCCGCGGGACCTGCTGCTGGCGCACGCCTCGCACTGGCTGGACGGCCGGCACGTCCCGGAACTGGACCGGGCGCTCGCCGGGCTCCCGCCCGTGGACACCGATCACCACGTCCGTTTCCTGCACGCCTGCCGCGCCTATCTGGTGAAGGACTGGGAGCAACTCGTCCGGCACACCGAACCGTTGCTCGACGATCCGATGCTCGGCATCGAGGCCGGCCTGTTCGGCGGCATGGCCCGGGTGCGCCTGGAGATGTACGGGCAGGCCGAACCGCTGCTGTCGGCCGCGCTGATGCGGTGCCGCAGCGAGCAGCCGCAGCGCAAGGAACTGCGCTACTGGCTGGCCCGGGCGCACGAGGGCACGGGCCGCTCCGCCGCCTCCCTCCCCCTCTATCGCGCCGTGCACCGCGTGGACCCCGCCTTCATGGACACCTCGGCCCGGCTCGCGGCCATCGCCGAGGGCGACGGGTTCGACGACCCCACCGACCTCGCGGCGATCACGCTCACCGGCTTCGGGCAGGACATGGCCGACGGCCTCGACCCGCTCTTCGGCACGGAGGGACGGGACCTGAAGCTGTCGGACCCCGACCTGCCGACGGGCCCGCTGCCGTCGGTGGTGGATCCGGCGGTGCGCGAGAAGACCGCGGTGTCCTCGCAGCCGCTGCCGGCCGGGCCGACCGACCCCGGGTTACTCGAGGAGGCGCTCGCCGAACTCGAGCGCATGGTGGGGCTGGAGCCCGTCAAGCGACAGGTCAAGGCGCTGTCCGCCCAATTGAACATGGCCCGGCTGCGCACCGGGCAGGGGCTGCCGGTGCAGCCGCCGAAACGGCACTTCGTCTTCTCCGGTCCCTCGGGCACCGGCAAGACCACGGTCGCGCGCATCCTGGGCCGCGTCTTCTACGCCCTCGGACTGCTCGGCGGCGACCATCTCGTGGAGGCCCAGCGGGCCGACCTGGTCGGCGAGTACCTGGGCCAGACGGCCGTGAAGGCCAATGAACTCATCGACTCCGCGCTCGGCGGGGTCCTCTTCGTGGACGAGGCCTACTCCCTCTCCAACACCGGCTACGGCAAGGGCGACGCCTACGGCGACGAGGCCCTGCAGGTGCTACTGAAGCGGGCGGAGGACAACCGGGACCACCTGGTCGTGATCCTCGCCGGCTACCCCGAGGGCATGGACCGGCTGCTGGCCGCGAACCCCGGCCTGTCCTCCCGCTTCACGACCCGCGTCGACTTCCCCTCCTACCGCCCCCTCGAACTCACCTCGATCGGTGAGGTCCTCGCCGCCGAGAACGGCGACGTGTGGGACGAGGGGGCGCTGGAGGAGCTGCGGTCGATCGCCGGGCACGTGGTCGACCAGGGGTGGATCGACGAGCTGGGCAACGGACGGTTCCTGCGGACGCTGTACGAGAAGAGCTGTGCCTACCGGGATCTGCGGCTGACGACCTACCCGGGGGCTCTGACCCGCGACGAGCTGTCCACGCTCCGGCTGCCGGATCTGATGCAGGCGTACGGCGAAGTGCTGTCGGGCAGGGGCCCGCAGGATCCGTCGGCCATGTGACGGATCCCGCGGGCCCGTGTCCGGGTCAGCCGGCCAGTGCCTCTTCCGGCTCCCCGCTGCTCACCCGCGGCCCCGTGACCCGCACCTCGGGCAGCTCGCGATGTGCCGGGTCGCGTACCTCGCCCACCAGGAGCTCCAGTACGTCCTCCAGCGCGACCAGGCCGAGCACCCGGCCGGAGGCGTCGGCCACCTGGGCGAGGTGCGTCGCGGCACGGCGCATCACCGTCAGGGCGTCGTCCAGCGGCAGTTCCGAGCGCAGGGTCGTCATCGGGCGCCACACCTGCTGCGGCACCGCGCGCTCCGACTCCTCCAGGTCCAGTACGTCCTTCACATGCAGATAGCCCATGAAGGCGCCGTTCTCCGCCGCGATCGGGAAACGGGAGTACCCGGTGCGGGCGGTGAGCGCGACGATCTGGCCCGGGGTGACCGACGGGCTGACGGTCACCAGGGACTCGCGCCCGAGGAGGACGTCCGTCACCGGGCGGGAGCCCAGCTCCAGGGCGTCCTCCAGGCGCTCCTGCTCCTCGGGGGCGAGCAGGCCCGCCTGGCCGGAGTCCTCGACGAGCCGGTTGAGCTGCTCGCTGGTGAAGACCGCCTCGATCTCGTCCTTCGGCTCGACGCGGAACAGCCGCAGGATGGCCTGCGCGACCGCGCCGAGGGCGACGGTGATCGGCTTGCAGAAGCGGGCGAACCACACCAGGCCGGGGCTGAGCCACAGCGCGACCTTCTCGGGCGCCGCCATGGCCAGGTTCTTCGGCACCATCTCGCCGATGACCAGGTGGAAGAAGACCACCGCGGCGAGCGCGATGACATAGGTGAGCGGGTGGATCATGCCGTCCGGCAGATGAGCCCACTCGAACACCGGCTCCAGCAGATGCGCCACGGTCGGCTCGGCGACCGCGCCGAGCGTCAGCGAGCAGACGGTGATGCCGAACTGGGCCGCCGCCATCATCTGCGGCAGCCGCTCCAGGCCGTACAGGACCTGGCGGGCGCGTGCCGTGCCCAGCGGTTCGATCTGGCTGCGGCGCACCGAGACCAGGGCGAACTCGGCGCCGACGAAGAAGCCGTTGGCGAGCACCAGCAGCCCGGCGAAGACGAGTTGGAGGACGCTCATCGGGCGACCTCCACCACGGACCCGGTCCGCACCAGGCGCACGCGCTCGGCGCGGAAGTGGCCGACCCGGCGCACCGACAGCCGCCAGCCCGGCAGCTCCGCCCGGTCGCCGACGGCCGGGATGCGTCCGAGCAGGTCGGCGACGAGCCCGGCGACGGTCTCGTACGGCCCCTCGGGCACGTCGAGGCCTATGCGCTGCAGGATGTCGACCCGGCAGCTGCCGTCGGCGTCCCAGGCGGGACGGCCGTCCTCCGCCGGGGCGGCGGCGAGTTCGGGCAGGTCCTGGCCGTCGTGCTCGTCGCGGACCTCGCCGACGATCTCCTCGACGATGTCCTCCAGCGTGACCACGCCGGCCGTGCCGCCGTACTCATCGACGACGACGGCGATGGGCTGCTCGCTGCGCAGCTGGGCCAGCAGGGGCTGAACGGGCAGGGTCTCGGGGACGAGCAGCGCCGGGCGGGCGATGCGGCCGACGGGGGTGCGCAGCCGCTCACTCGAACGGATCGCGAGCGCGTCCTTCAGATGGACCATGCCGACGATCTCGTCGATCCTCTCCCGGTAGACCGGGAAGCGGGACAGACCGGTGGCGCGGGTGAGGTTGACCACGTCCTCGGCGGTCGCCGACGACTGGAGCGCGCTGACCTTCACACGCGGGGTCATGACGTGCTGCGCGGTGAGCTCGGCGAGCGACAGGGTTCGTACGAAGAGGTCCGCCGTGTCCTGTTCCAGGGCGCCGGCCTGGGCGGAGTGCCGGGCCAGCGATACGAGTTCGCCGGGGGTGCGGGCGGAGGCCAGTTCCTCGGCGGGCTCGATGCCCAGCGCGCGCACGAGACGGTTCGCGACGGCGTTCAGCCCGGCGATCACCGGGCGGAACAGGCGTGCGAAGACGTGCTGCGGGCCGGCGACGAAACGCGCGACCTGCATCGGCCGGGACACGGCCCAGTTCTTGGGCACGAGCTCGCCGATCACCATCTGCACGGCCGAGGCCAGCAGCATGCCGACGACCACGGCCACACCGGACACCGCGCCCTCGGGGATGCCGATCGCGGTGAACGGGCCGCCCAGCAGCTCGGCGAGCGCCGGTTCGGCCAGCATGCCGACGACGAGGGAGGTGATGGTGATGCCGAGCTGGGTGCCGGAGAGCTGGAAGGACAGTTCCTTGAGCGACTCGACGACCCGGTGGGCCCGGCGGTCGCCCTCGGCGGCGGCCTTCTCGGCGTCCGTCGCCTCGACCGTGACCAGGCCGAACTCGGCGGCCACGAAGAAGCCGTTGGCGAGGATCAGGAGGAACGCGGCTGCGAGAAGCAGCAGGGGGATGCTCATGACGCGGCCGCCCCGGTATGTCGGCTGGGGGCGGCGCAGGTACTACAGGACGATCCGTCCATCGCTGGAGGGAATCACTCCTCGGGTAGCAGGGGGCCTCTGAAGACCGTCGGGCACATCAGTGGCGGAGGCGTCACGAAAACGCCTCCGCCAACAGATTAATCAAGACATCGCGGTTTACGGCAGGGTGAACGCCGCCGAGTCAGCCCTCACGGTCCTCGGGCTCCTT
Source organism: Streptomyces chartreusis (assembly GCF_008704715.1). NCBI lineage: Bacteria > Bacillati > Actinomycetota > Actinomycetes > Kitasatosporales > Streptomycetaceae > Streptomyces > Streptomyces chartreusis. The sequence continues at coordinate 8,142,703 of NZ_CP023689.1, read as the reverse complement.
GATGCCATGGGCCTCGGCGAGCGCCCGCAGGGCGCGCGCGTCGGCGATGGCGTGCTGCTTGGCGATGCCCGGCTGGATGCCGAGCACGGGCAGGCTGGTGCCGTCGCTGAGGTTGAGGAACACCCAGGGGTCGCCCGGACGGAGGTTCACCTGAAGGATCTCGGCCCAGTCCAGCCGGCGCCGGGTGGCGATGTTCACCACGGTGACACCGGACTCGTCGGCGACGACCTTCACGCGCGCCAGCATCGCCAGCACACCGAACATGAGCGCGCCGGTGAGGACGAAGCTGAGGCGCTCCCCCGGGCCGAGCTTCTCCAGGAGCAGCGCGACGGCCGTGATGACGACGAAGATCGCGACACCCGCGGTGAGCAGGACGGCCCGGGTGCGGCCGGGTCGGAAGGTGACGGGAAGAACAGGCAGTTCGGACATCTCTGAGTTCTCTACGGGCGGCGTTCTACAGGCGGCAGGCGTGGATGGCCGTGGTCAGGATGGCCCGGGCGCCGATGTCGTACAGGTCGTCCATGATGCGCTGGGCTTCCTTGGCCGGGACCATCGCGCGGACGGCGACCCAGCCCTCGTTGTGCAGCGGGGACACGGTCGGCGACTCCAGGCCCGGGGTGAGGGCGACGGCCTTCTCCAACTGCTCGACGCGGCAGTCGTAGTCCATCATCACGTAGGTCCGGGCCACCAGGACGCCCTGGAGGCGGCGCAGGAACTGCTGGACCTTGGGTTCCTCGGCGTCCGCGCCGGTGCGGCGGATGACGACGGCCTCGGACTTCATGATCGGCTCGCCGACGACCTCCAGGCCGGCGTTGCGCAGCGAGGTGCCGGTCTCGACGACGTCCGCGATGACCTGGGCGACACCGAGCTGGATCGCGGTCTCGACGGCGCCGTCGAGGTGGACGACGGAGGCGTCGATGCCGTTGTCGGAGAGGTGCTTGGCGACGATGCCCTCGTAGGAGGTGGCGACCGTCTTGCCCTTGAGGTCCGCCAGGTCGTCGCCGACGGTGCCGGGCTTGGTGGCGAAGCGGAAGGTGGAGCGGGCGAAGCCGAGCGGCAGGATCTCCTCGGCGTAGGCGTCGGAGTCGATCAGCAGGTCACGGCCGGTGATGCCGATGTCGAGCTGGCCGGAGGCGACGTAGATGGCGATGTCGCGGGGGCGGAGGTAGAAGAACTCGACGTCGTTGACCGGGTCGACGATCCGCAGTTCCTTGGACTCGCGCCGCTGCTGGTAGCCGGCCTCATGCAGCATCTCCGCCGCAGGGCCGGACAGGGAACCCTTGTTGGGGACGGCGATGCGCAGCATGAGGTCGGCTTCCTTCGTTCGCTCTTACGGTGTGCTGGGTTGCTGGTGCTCAGAGGTGGGCGTACACGTCGTCCAGGGAGATGCCGCGGGCGACCATCATCACCTGGACGTGGTACAGCAGCTGCGAGATCTCCTCGGCGGCGGCTTCCTTGCCCTCGTACTCGGCGGCCATCCAGACCTCGGCGGCTTCCTCGACGACCTTCTTGCCGATGGCGTGGACGCCCTTGTCGACGAGTTCGGCGGTACGGGAGGTGGCGGGATCGCCGTGGGCGGCCTTGTGCTGGAGCTCGGTGAAGAGCTCCTCGAACGTCTTCTTGGACATGGTGACGCTCAGCCTATGCCACATACGCCTTTCGTCAGCGCCAGGGTTCAGATACTGAGCGGAGGGTCGCCGCCGTGGCCACGGCCGCGGTCACCGCCTCGTGTCCCTTGTCCTCGTTGGAGCCCTCGATGCCGGCCCGGTCCAGGGCCTGCTCCTCGGTGTCGCAGGTCAGGACGCCGAAGCCGACGGGGACGCCGGTCTCGACGGAGACCTGGGTGAGGCCCTGGGTCACGCCCTGGCACACGTACTCGAAGTGGGGGGTGCCGCCGCGGATGACGACCCCGAGGGCGACGATCGCGTCGTAGCCGCGGCCCGCGAGGACCTTGGCGACCACCGGGAGCTCCCAGCTGCCGGGGACCCGCAGGAGGGTCGGCTCGTCGATGCCCAGGTCGTGCAGGGCGCGCAGCGCGCCGTCCACCAGTCCGTCCATCACCTTCTCGTGCCACTGTGCCGCGATGACCGCGACCCGCAGGTCGCCCACATTGCGTACGGACAGCTCCGGTGCGCCCTTGCCGCTCACGTTCTTGAGTCTCCTCGGTGTGCTGTTACTGGTTGGTGCAGGTGGACAGGGGGGCCGCGGCCACGGGGGCCGTGTCCAGCCAGGGCAGGTCGTGGCCCATCCGGTCCCGCTTGGTGCGCAGGTAGGTCAGGTTGTGCTCGCCCGCCTGCACGGGCATCGGCTCGCGCTCGGTGACCTCGATGCCGTGGCCGCGCAGCGCGTCGGACTTGTCGGGGTTGTTGGTCAGCAGGCGCACGCTGTGCACGCCCAGGTCGGCCAGGATCCGCGCGCCGGCGCCGTAGTCACGGGCGTCCGCGGGCAGGCCGAGTTCGAGGTTGGCGTCGAGGGTGTCGCGGCCGCGCTCCTGGAGTTCGTAGGCGCGCAGCTTGGACATCAGCCCGATTCCCCGGCCCTCGTGTCCGCGCAGGTAGACGACGACTCCGCGGCCCTCGTCCTGGATGCGTTCCAGCGCCGACTCCAGCTGGGGGCCGCAGTCGCAGCGCAGGGAGTGGAAGACGTCGCCGGTGAGGCATTCGGAGTGGATGCGGACCACGACGTCCTCGCCGTCGCCGAGCTCGCCGTGGACGAGGGCGACGTGCTCGACGCCGTCGACGGTGGAGCGGTAGCCGTACGCGGTGAAGGTGCCGTGGGCGGTGGGGAGATGGACCTCGGCCTCGCGGCGGACGGTGGACTCGGCCGGGAACGACTCGCGCTCGGCCTGCACCTGCTCCACCTGCTTCGGGCGCTCGGCGTCGCGCAGGTACGTGATCAGGTCCTCGATGGAGATGATCGTCAGGCCGTGCTTGCGGGCGAACGGGATCAGCTCGGGCAGTCGCAGCATCTCGCCGTCCTCGCCGGCGATCTCGACGATGGCGCCGGCCGGGCGCAGGCCCGCGAGGCGGGCGAGGTCGACGGCGGCCTCGGTGTGGCCGTTGCGCACGAGGACGCCGCCGGGGCGGGCGCGCAGCGGGAAGATGTGGCCGGGGCGGACGAGGTCCGACGGCTGCGCCTTGCCGCTCGCCAGGAGCTGGAGCGTGGTCGATCGGTCGGAGGCGGAGATGCCGGTGGTCACGCCGTGCGCGGCGGAGGCGTCCACGGAGACGGTGAACGCGGTCTTCATCGACTCGGTGTTGTCCTGGACCATCTGCGGGAGCTCCAGCCGCTCCAGCTCGTCCGGCTCCATGGGAGCGCAGATCAGGCCGCGGCACTCGCTCATCATGAAGGCGACGATCTCGGGGGTCGCGTGCTCGGCGGCGATGACGAGGTCGCCCTCGTTCTCCCGGTCCTCGTCGTCGACGACCACGACCGGGCGGCCGGCCGCGATGTCGGCGATGGCCCGCTCGACCGGGTCGAGGGTCAGGTCCTCGATGTCCTCGGTGCGGTACAGGGTCGGTGCCGTGGTCATGCCGGCGCTCCTTCCAGGACGGGCCGCGCGTCGTTGCGGGAGCGCAGCCACCAGTCGCGCATGCCCCACAGGACGAGTGCGCCGTAGATGACGTAGACGAAGCCGGAGAACGCGTAGCCGTTGGCGAAGTTCAGGGGGACGCCGACGAGGTCGACGAGCAGCCAGGCGAACCAGAACTCGACCATGCCGCGCGCCTGGGCGTACATGGCGACGATGGTGCCGACGAAGATGTAGGCGTCGGGCCAGGGGTCCCAGGACAGGGTCGGGTACGCCTTGAAGAGCAGCGCCACCGCGACGGTGCCGGCGGCGGCCGCCGCAACCATGGCCGCGCGCTCGCGCCAGGTGGCGAACCGGACGCTGATGTGGCCGTCGCCGCCGTCCTCGGTCCGTCCCTTGCTGCGCTGCCACTGCCACCAGCCGTAGAGGGCGACCACCATCACGACCGCCTGCTTGCCGGCGCTGCCGGTCAGATGGCCGAAGAACGCCCCGAACAGGATCAGGCCGGCGAGGAACTGCACGGGCCAGGTCCATATGGAGCGCCGCCAGCCGAGGGCGAGGGCGGCGAGGCCGAAGAGGTTGCCGATCATGTCCGACCAGAGGATGTGCTGGCCGAACAGGACGAAGGCCTCGGAGTTCAGCGAGTTCACTTCGCCGTCGCCCCTTCGGAGGAGGCCCGGTCGCCCAGCATCCGCTCGACGTACTTGGCGATGACGTCGACCTCCAGGTTGACCGGGTCGCCGGGCTGCTTGAGGCCGAGCGTGGTCAGCGCGAGGGTGGTGGGGATGAGGCTCACGGTGAAGTGGTCGGTTCCGGCGTCGACGACGGTGAGGCTGATGCCGTCGACCGTGATGGAGCCCTTCTCGACCACGTAGCGGGAGAGGTCCGCGGGGAGCGAGATCTTGACGATCTCCCAGTTCTCGGAGGGCTTGCGCTCCAGCACCTCGGCGGTGCCGTCGACGTGGCCCTGCACGATGTGTCCGCCGAGGCGGGCGCCCACGGCGGTGGGGCGCTCCAGGTTGACGCGGGAGCCGACGGCGAGGACGCCCAGGCTGGAGCGGTCGAGGGTCTCGGCCATGACGTCGGCGGTGAATTCGTCGCCTTCGTGGTCGACGACCGTCAGGCACACGCCGTTGACGGCGATGGAGTCGCCGTGCTTCGCGCCGTCGGTGACGACGGGGCCTCGCAGTCGGAAGCGACAGGCGTCGTCGAGGGTCTCGACGGCGGTGATCTCGCCCAGCTCTTCGACGATTCCGGTGAACACTTCCCGGGTCCTCCTGCCACATAGGGGCACGGACTCCGGGGCTGTCGATGACGACAGAATGTACGAGCAGGGACACCGGGGGCGACGCCGGACAGGGCTCGCCTCATGGACGAACCGGTACGGCGGCGCGCACGAATGCCCGCCCGCCGCGCACTGCCTCCCATCCGGACTTTAACCGTCGGTCCAGGAATTTCACCTGGTCAACCGGCCGCTGGAGGCGACCGGGTCGCGGACTGTAACCGCCGGTTCGGACTTTCACCGACCCCGGAGTGCGCTGCTTCTGGTACAGGGCCAGTGTGCCACGCCTGATCGGTGTCCATACGGGCGAAGGGTGTGGGGTGGCTCACAGGCACCTTCGCTGGACTTCCACGGCGTCCGGCCAGGGCCTCAACTCCCTTGCGAGGAAATGCTCTTGCGATTGGTCCATACCTATTGACGCTGTGGTCTAGTCCTCTTTACTGTGCGGGAACCTCCCCGTCCTCGGACCCCTCTTCCAGTGGAGCCCCCGCAGACGGCCCGGCGGCGGTGTCGACGGCCCTTGCCCGCCGCCGGGTCTCCCAATGTGCCCCTCGGCGGCTCTGACAGGGTGAGGCCATGACGACCGCTCTCGCCGACGAGTTCGAGACCCACCGTCCCCGGCTGTTCGGTCTGGCGTATCGCCTGCTCGGCTCCGCCCACGAGGCCGAGGACACCGTCCAGGACGCGTATCTGCGCTTCAGCGGCGCCGACCGTGGCGCCATCGAGCATCCGGCGGCCTGGCTCGCCAAGGTCGTCACCAATCTCTGTCTCACCCGGCTGACTTCGGCGCGGGCCCGGCGTGAGGAGTACGTCGGGCCCTGGCTGCCGGAACCCGTGATCACCTCCGACGGCACGCTGGGGCCGCTGGAGTCCGCCGAGCAGCGGGACGCCGTGTCGCTGGCGATGCTCGTGCTCCTGGAGCGGCTCACGCCGACCGAGCGGGCGGTCTATGTGCTGCGGGAGGCCTTCGCGTACGGCCACCGGGAGATCGCCGAGGCGCTGGAGCTGACCGAGGCCAATTGCCGGCAGCTGTACCGGCGGGCGGTGCAGCGGGTGGACGAGCGGCGGCCGCGGTTCGAGTCGACTCCCGAGCGGCGGGAGGAGCTGGTCAGGTCGTTCCTCACGGCGGCCCGCGACGGAGACCTCGGCGGGCTGGAGAAGCTGCTGGCGGCCGACGTCGTCTGGGAGAGCGACGGGGGCGGCAGGGTCAGGGCGGCGCTGCGGCCGATCGAGGGCCGCGACAAGGTGTTCCGCTTCCTGGCGGGCGCGACGCGGACCTTCATGGCCGGTGTGGAGCTGACGGCGATCGAGATCAACGGCTCGCCCGCGCTCGCCGCGTGGGCGGACGGTTCACTCATGTCGGTGGTGGTGCTCGAAATGCGCGACGAGCTGGTCGGGCATGCCTGGGCCATGATGAATCCGGACAAGCTGGATTTCGTACGCCGTCAGCTGGCGCGGGCATAGCGACTGTCACATCTCGCGGGGGTCATTCGGTCCCAGCTGACGAGGGGTGCTCCGCTCGGGAGCGCCCGCCGTCCGAGAGGGCTGAACACGATGACCACGATCCTGGTGACCGGCGGGACCGGAACGCTCGGCCGGCACGTCACCGAGCGGCTGCGCGCGGACGGGCACGAGGTGCGGGTGCTCAGCCGGAGCACCCAGCCGTACGCCGTCGACCTGCGCAAGGGCGGGCCAGGCCTGGACACCGCGATGGCGGGCGTGGACACGGTCGTCCACTGCGCGAGTTCGCAGAGCGGCGGCGACCAGGAGGCGGCGGCGCGGCTGATCGAGGCCGCGAAGAAGGCCGGGGTACGGCATCTGGTGTACATCTCGATCGTCGGCGTGGACCTGGTGCCGCTCGGCTACTACAAGTCCAAGCTCGCCGTGGAGCGGATGGTCGAGGCGTCGGGGCTGGGCTGGACCGTGCTGCGCGCGACCCAGTTCCACGACCTGGTGCTGCGGGTGCTCGCGGGCCTGGCCAAGGTGCCGGTGATGCTGGTCCCGGCCAGGGTGAAGGACCAGCCCGTCGAGGTCGCGGAGGTCGCGGACCGGCTGGCCGAGCTGGCCGTGGCTGCTCCCGCCGGGCGGGTCGCGGACATGGGCGGACCCGAGGTGCGGACCTTCGACTCGCTGGCCCGGGCATACCTCCGGGCCACGGGCCGCAAGCGCCTCGTCGTGAAGGTGCCGCTGTGGGGAAAGGCGTACCGGGGCATGCGAGCGGGCGGCCTCCTGGCACCGAAGCACGCGGTGGGCAAGGGGACGTTCGAGGAGTACCTGGGGCGACGGGTCGGGGGCGGGCGGGGCGTCTGAGCGGGACGGGTCGGGGGCGGGCGAGGCCTCTGAGCGGCAACGGGTCGAGGGCAGGTGAGGCTCTGAGCGACGCCAGGGACACCCTCCGGGAACCGCTGACCGGCCCGGATCCTTCAACCGCGCTCACCGGCCCGGCCTCTCGGCCACCGACCGGCCCAGAGCCCTCGGCCACCGACCGGCCCGGAGCCCTCGGCCATCGACCGGCTCGGGCCGTCGACCGGCCCAGGTCCCTCGGCCGCTGACCGGCCGGGTTCCCTCGGGCTCGTCAGCGGTCCCGCGGTGCGAAGAGTTCGTCCTGTGCCGCGTCGCGGGCGGTGAGCAGTGCGCCGCGCAGGACGGCGGCGCCGCCCAGGCCGCTGGGCCGGACGACGGTCGCGAGCGGTGACATCCGCCGGACCCGATCCTCCACCCGCGCGGCGAGCGCCTCTCCCCCGGCCTGCCCGACCTCGCCGCCGAGGACCACACACCCGGGGTCGAGGATGGCGACGACCGAGGCGGCGCCCACGGCCAGGTGGTCGGCGAGGGTGTCCAGGAAGCGGTCGGCGGAGGCCGCCTGCGCGTCGCGGTCCGCGGCCTCCGTGTCGCCGGCCACCAGCGCGACGGCCCTCCCCACCACCCCCGCGGCCAGTGGCTCGGGCGCGGACATGTCCTCGACCGGCAGGCCGAACGACCTCGCCAGTTCCACGATCGCCGCCGACCCCGCGAGCGAGTGGAACCCGCCCTCGCAGTCCACCGCCGACGGCAGCCCGGTCGTCCCGGGCACCGGCAGGAAGCCGATCTCGCCGGTGCCGCCGGAGGCACCGCGGCGCAGCGCCCCGTCGAGGACCACGGCCGCGCCGGTGCCGTGGCCGAGCCACAGCAGGACGAAGGTGTCCCGGTCGGCGGCGACTCCGTCGCGCTGCTCGGCGAGGGCGGCGAGGTTGGTCTCGTTCTCCACGATGACGCGGGCCTCGGGCAGCCGTTCCTGGAGGGCCGCGACCAGGCTGCGGTGCCATTCGGGCAGGCCGGTGGAGTCGCGCAGTTCGCCGCTCGCCGGGTCGATCAGGCCCGGGGCGCCTATCCCCACCGTATGGAGCCGGTCCGCCCCGGCCTCCTTCACGACCCGCTCCACCAGCGCCACCGCCTGCTCCACCGCGGGCCCGGTCCCGGCGTCACCGCCGATCGGCGCCGACGCCTCGGCGAGCACGGACCCGACCAGGTCGGACACGATCACCGAGACGCCTTCGGTACGGACGTCCAGGGCCGCGAGGTGGGCGCGGCCGGCGACGATGCCGTACAGCTTGGCGTTCGGGCCGCGGCGCTGCTCGCCGGCCTCGCCGACGACCGCTATCAGGCCGGCGTCGGTGAGGCGCTCGACGAGGTCGGCGACGGTCGGCCGGGACAGTCCGGTCAGCTGCTTGAGCTGTCCTGCCGTCAACGAGCCCTGCTGCTGGAGCAGTCGGAGGGCGAGCCGGTCGTTGATGGCCCGGGCGGTGCTCGGGGATGCGGGCATGCCGGGATCCTTCCAGATCGGCTGGGCCGTGCGGGGCACGGCAGCGAGTGGCCGGGAAAGGCTGGTGGGTGGTCGCGAAGGCACTCTATCTATCAGGCAGGGTTCCTGATAGTTTACGCCGGGCTCAGCACGAAACGAAGACCGGGAGGGGTCGCACAATGGGTGGGATGGTCTACGACCTGCGCGAAGTGAGGCGCGCCCGGTACGCCGTGGCCGCCGTCTTCGCCGTGCACGGCGCCGTCACCGGCTCGTTCGCGACGCGCGTGCCGTGGATCCAGGACCATGCCGGCGTCAGCGCCGGCCAGTTGGGCATCGCGCTCGCCTTCCCCGCGCTCGGCGCCTCCGTCGCGATGCCGCTGGCGGGGAGCATCTCGCACCGCTTCGGCGCCCGGAACGCCCTGCGCGGGCTGATCGCCCTGTGGACGCTGGCGCTCATCCTGCCCTCCCTCGCCCCCAATCTGCTGACCCTGTGTCTGGCGCTGTTCGTCTACGGCGCCACGGCGGGCATGGCGGACGTGGCGATGAACGCGCTCGGCGTCGAGGTCGAGACCCGGCTGGGCCGGTCGATCATGTCGGGCCTGCACGGCATGTGGAGCGCGGGCGCCCTGATCGGCTCGGCGGCCGGCACGCTCGCGGCGCACCTCGGCTCGGACGCCCGGCTGCACCACGCGCTCGCGGCGGTGACGCTCACGCTTCTCGGCGTGGCGGCCTGCCAGTGGGTGCTCGACCTCCAGCCCGCCGAGGACGAGGAGCCGCCGCCCCGGTTCGCGCTGCCGCCCAAGTCGGCGCTGCTCATCGGCGCGGTCGGGTTCTGCGCGGTGTTCGCGGAGGGCGCGAGCCTGGACTGGTCGGCGGTCTATCTGCGGGACCAGCTGGACACCTCGGCGGGTCTCGCGGCGGCCTGCACGACCGGGTTCACGCTCACCATGGCGATCGCCCGGCTCGTCGGCGACAAGGTGGTGGACCGCTACGGCTCCGTGCGCACGGTCCGGTTCAGCGGCGTCCTCGCCACGCTCGGCGGACTGCTCATCATCGTGTCGGACCAGCCGGTCCTGGCGATGGCCGGGTTTGCGCTGCTGGGCCTCGGCATCGCGGTGGTCGTGCCGCTGTGCTTCGCGGCGGCGGGCCGCAGCGGCCCGAACCCCTCGCTGGCCATCGCCGGTGTCGCGACGATCACCTACACCTCGGGGCTCGTCGCCCCGAGCGCGATCGGCGGGATCGCCCAGGCCACCAGCCTGGTGGTGTCGTTCTGCCTGGTCACGGTGCTGTCCTTCGGGCTCGTGGTGTTCGCGCGCGTCCTGCGCGCGGGTGACCGTGAGCGCCCGAAGGTCAGCCGGCCGGACGCAGCAGTTCCCGACCCGCGGCCCTGAATCCCTCGCTCCACGGCGCCGGGCGCAGCGTCCCGGCGTCCAGCCGGACCAGGACCCTGGTGCCGTGGGCGTACGTCACCGAGCCGTCGGCCGAGCAGAACCGGAAGCCGTACGTCAGCCCGGTGTTGCCGAGCCGCTCCAGCCAGAGGTGGACGGCGTAGACGCCGGGCTTGGTGACCGGTGCCTCGTAGCCGATGCGCAGTTCCTTGACCGCGTTGCAGGCGTCGCCGGCGGCGACCCAGTCACCCTCGAAGCGGAAGCCGTGCTCCTGCCACAGCTCGGTCCAGGCCCGCTCGACCATCAGCGGGTAGCGGGCGTTGTGCAGCAGCCCGAGCGCGTCCAGGTCGTCGAAGTGGACGGTCACGGGGATGAGCCGGCCGTAGGAAAGAGCGGGCGCTGTCGGGGCTTCGGCGGTCACGTGCGGGACTCCTGGGACGTACGAGTTGACTCCCACCATCCTAAGCGGACGCTCAGCATCCCTGATGGGCCCGGGTCGGCGCCGCCTCGGGTGTCCCTGACAATGGTCCGGACCCACCCGCACGACGAAAGCGAAACCGCACCATGGATCTCGGCGTCCGCTGGAAACTGCACGGCGGCGACGGACGCACCCCGGCGCCCGGAGCGGTCGTCCGGCCCGACGAACGCCTGACCTGGCCCCGCACGGTCGGACTCGGCGCCCAGCACGTGGTGGCGATGTTCGGCGCGTCGTTCGTGGCGCCGGTCCTGATGGGGCTCGACCCCAACCTGGCGATCATGATGTCGGGCGTCGCGACGGTGATCTTCCTGCTGGCCACGCGCGGCCGGGTGCCCAGCTACCTCGGCTGCTCGCTGTCCTTCGTCGGCGTCGCGGCGGTCATCCGGGCCGACGGCGGCTCCAGCGCGGTCGTGACCGGCGCGGTCCTGGTCGTCGGCGCCGTGCTGTTCCTGGTGGGCCTCGCGGTGCAGCGGTTCGGGGCGCGCATCATCCACGCCACGATGCCGCCGATCGTCACCGGCGCGGTGGTCATGCTGATCGGCTTCAACCTCGCCCCGGTGACGGCCTCCACGTACTGGCCGCAGGACCAGTGGACGGCGCTGCTGGTGATGCTGTTCACCGGTCTGGCGGTGGTCTGCCTGCGCGGTTTCTGGTCCCGGATCGCGATCTTCCTGGGCCTGCTCTTCGGCTACGGCATCTCCTGGGCCTTCGACCGGATCTTCGGCCGGATCCACTCGGCCGACGCGAGCGGCAAGGTCACCGACCACTGGCGCCTGGACCTCTCCGGCGTCGGCAACGCCGACTGGATCGGCCTGCCCGATCTGCACGGCCCGTCCTTCCAATGGTCGGCGATCCTCGTCGCGCTGCCCGTCGTCATCGCCCTGGTCGCCGAGAACGCCGGACACGTCAAGGCGGTCGGCGAGATGACCGGCGACAACCTCGACAGCAAGCTGGGCACCGCGATCTCTGCGGACGGCGCCGCCTCGGTGCTCTCCACCGCGGTGGGCGGCCCGCCCAACACCACGTACTCCGAGAACATCGGCGTGATGGCGGCGACCCGCGTCTACTCCACCGCCGCCTACTGGGCCGCCGCAGGCTTCGCGCTGCTCTTCGGCGTCTGCCCCAAGTTCGGCGCGATCGTGGCCGCGATCCCGGGCGGCGTCCTCGGCGGCATCACCGTCATCCTCTACGGCATGATCGGCCTGCTCGGCGCGCAGATCTGGATCAACGCCAAGGTGGACCTGCGCAATCCGCTGAACCTGGTGCCGGCCGCCGCGGGCATCATCATCGGCGTCGGCAACGTCACCTTGGAGTTCACCGACACCTTCGAGCTGAGCGGCATCGCGCTGGGCACGCTGGTGGTCATCACGGGCTACCACACGCTGCGGGCGTTCGCCCCGGCCCACCTCAAGACCCAGGAGCCGCTCCTCGACGAGGGGATGTCGTCCTACGACGAGGAGCACGGCACCGGCGAGGGCACTCAGCGCGCCAGCTCGTAGGCGTACGACGCGGTGAACGTGCCCGGCCTGCCCTTGCACCCGTCCGACTCCCCCGGGAGCTTCACCCACAGGTAGGCGTCGATCCGGGACTCGCCCGTCGCGAGGGTCGGCGCCCGGCCCAGCTTGCGGCCCGAGGGGTCGCACCACTCCCCGTCCGCCGGGGCACCGGCGCCGTTGCGGCTGGTGTCGACGACGGCACCCAGACTCGCGGGACCGTCGAGGGCGTCGAGGACCTGCCGGTCGTAGGCGGCCTCGGCGGACGTGGTGCGGAAGTTGGAGACGTTGCTGAAGACGCCGTCGGAGGAGGCGGTCGAGGCGGCGCCGGCCTGCCGCAGCCAGTCCGCCTGCCGGGCGGGCGCGTTCCAGCCGGAGTGCCCGGCGTCGTAGTAGACGCGGGCCCTGGGGTTGGCGGCCTTCATCACGCGGCCCGCGCGGGCGAGGGAGGCGAAGCGGTCGGCGCGGGCGCGCTCGGAGAGGCAGTCGGCCTGGGCGACGGAGTCGGGCTCCAGGACGACGATGACGTCGCCGGAGCCGAGCCCGGCGGCGAACCGGTCGATCCAGGCGTCGTAGGCGTCGAGGCCGGGCGCCCCGCCCTCGGAGTACCCGCCACAGTCGCGGTCCGGTATCGCGTACGGCACGACCACCGGGACGCGCCCGAGCGCCGAACCGCCCGAGGTGACCGCGCGGACCCGGGCGGTGATGGTGTCCGGCGTGAAGTCCGCGAACCACACCGCGGCCGGCTGGGCGGCGATCCGGGACTCGATGACGGCGTGGCGCGGGTCGGCGGGGTTGTCGCGGACCCACTCCAGGACCTGGGAGTCGGGGTGGCGGTACAGGCGGCTGGAGACCACGGCCGTGCTCTGCTTCCTCTCGGCCCGTGTGGCCGAGGGCGCGGGGGTGGCCTTCTCCCGGGTCCGGGTGGGCGAGGCGGACGTCGGCGAGGGGGACCTCGTGACCGACGGCGAGGCGGACGGCAGGAGCGGCAGGGAATCAAGGCCCGGCGAGCGCGTCACCCGGGGCGGCCCGGCCTCGTCGGAGCCCCCGCGGTCGTCGAGCGCGGAGACCATTCCGGTGACCGCGCCGACGGCGACCACGACCGAGGCCGCCACCGCCATGACGCTCCGCCTGACGCCCCTGCGGCGCTCGGCCCGGCGTGCGGCCAGTCGCTGGGCGCGTGAGCCTGGCACGGTCCTGCTCCCCCTCCCCCACAGCGAGCGCATCCCCCGTTCTGGGGAAGCGCCGGGCCCGCCGACACTGCGGCCACCCTAAAGCTGGGACATTGCCCCCATGGCGCAATGCGAACAATTCACCACGGCCGTGGACGCGGTCATCTCCCGTATGCGCTCCCTTGCAGCGATGCTCCCCGAACGCGACGGTGTCGCCGTCTTCAACCGCGTCTACCTCGCCGTCACGGAGGAGGTCGACCGGCACATCGACGGCGGCCGGTTCCCGGACCGGGGGGCGGCGATCACGCTGGACGTGCGGTTCGCGGAGCGGTATCTCGCGGCGGTGGAGAAGGCCGAGGACGAGCGGCGCCCGCCCGCGTGCTGGCGGCCCCTGTTCCAGATGCGGCACCATCCGGGCGTACGGCCGTTGCAGTTCGCGCTCGCGGGCATCAATGCGCACATCGGCCACGATCTGGCGCTCGCGGTGGTGGACGCCTGTCGTAGCCTCGGCTGCGAACCCGTCGAGCTGGAGGACGAGTTCGATCGCGTGGGTGATCTCCTCGTCTCGCTGGAGGAGCGCATCCGCGAAGATCTGATGCCGGGTCCCGATCTGCTCCAGATCGCCGACCCGATCACTCATCTGCTCGGCTCCTGGAGCCTTGAGCGCGCGCGGGACGCCACCTGGTCGTCGGCCCGGGCGCTGTGGGCGCTGCGCGGGTACCCGGAGCTCGCCGAGGAGTTCACCGAGCGGCTCGACGCGGCGGTGGGGTTCGCGGGACGCATGCTGCTCACGCCACTGGCGGACTGATCTCGGCCACACCGCGCGGTACACCTGACCCACGCGGGTACCCGGGTTAAGTTGATGATTGAACCGTCAGTGACGGACCCGAACCGATCTGTGACGGACCGACGCAAAGGAGCGTACGGATGGCCCTTCGGCTGGGGCTCAGCCTCCCTCAAGCACAGCAGTACGACATCGGCCGTGACGTACCGGACGTCGCGCGCACCGCCGAGCGGATCGGCTACGAGAGCTTCTGGGTCTACGAGCGGGCCCTGTTCCCCGAGCCCCAGACCCAGGGCCTGTACGGCATCGAGGGGCTGGCGTGGCCCGACATGTACCGGGGCGTCCCGGACCCCCTGGTCACGCTGACCCTGGCGGTGTCGGCGACCGAGCGGGCCCGGCTCGGCACCAGCATCCTGGTGGCACCCCTGCACAACCCGTTCCAGCTGGCCAAGGCGCTCGCCACGCTGGATGCGGCGAGCGGCGGCCGGGTCGTGGCGGGCTTCGGCACCGGCTGGTCGCTCGACGAGTACGCGGCGGCGGGCGTGGCGCCGTTCGAGGAGCGCGGCAAGGTCCTCGACGAGATGATCGAGGTGTGCCGGGCCGTGTGGGGACCGGACCCGGTGTCCTACGACGGCCCGCACTCCAAGGTCGCCTCGGCCGTGGTGGCGCCCAAGCCCGCCCGGCCGATCCCGATCCTGGTGCCCACCAACAGCAAGAAGGCGATGACCCGGCTCGTCGACCGCCTCGACGGCTGGATGCCGATCGCCATGGGCGCCGAGCAACTCACCTCGCAGTGGCGGCAGTTGCAGGACCTCGCGGCCGAGCGCGGACGCACCGAGCCGATCCAGGCCGTGGTCCGGATCAACGCGCAGTACAGCGCGAAGGCGTACGACGGCTCCGACCGCGCCGCGTTCCAGGGCAGTGCCGACCAGATCGTGGAGGACCTGGCCGCGCACGCCGCGGACGGGCTCGACGAGTTCTTCTTCGAGCTCCAGGGCCTCGCGCGCGACGCCCAGGAACTCAAGGACGTCGCCGCCGAGGTGTACGAGGCGGTGCGGGCCGCCGGACTCTGACGACCCCGCCCGGGGTCAGTCCTCGGGCAGCTCGACCGGCGCGATCTCGTCGTAGACGTCGCCCGGACCCGGGTTGACCGCGTCCGTCGACCCGCCGAGGTGGTGCATGACGCCCCAGACCGCGTTCAGCGCGGTCTGGACGGCGCCCTCGGCCCAGCCGGCCGTCCAGGAGATGTCGTCGCCTGCGAGGAAGATGCCCCGCTTGTCCTCGGGCAGCCGGTCCTGCATGAAGTGCGTGAACAGACGGCGCTGGTAGCGGTAGTGGCCGGGCAGGTTGGCCTTGAACGCGCCCATGAAGTAGGGCTCGTTCTCCCAGGAGACCGTCACCGGGTTGCCGATGATGTGCTTCCTGATGTCGACCTTCGGGTAGATCTCGCCGAGCGACTTCAGCATGACCTCCATCCGCTCGTTCGCGGACAGCGGCAGCCACTTCAGGCTGTCGTCGCACCAGGTGTACGACAGGCAGATGACGGCGGGCTTGTCCGGGCCGTCGTCCAGGAGGTAAGTACCGCGCGTCATACGGTCGGTGAGCGTCATCGACATGACGTCACGCCCCGTCTCCTCGTCCTTGTCCAGCCAGAACGGCCGGTCCACGGGGACGAACAGCTTCGAGGACTCCATGTAGTGGGTGCGCTCGATCGCCGTCCAGTGGTCGATCGGGAAGAGCGAGTCGTCGCAGGCGATCTTCGACAGCAGCATCCAGGACTGGGCGGTGAAGATCGCCGCCGGGTAGGTGCGGATGTCGCCGTCGGCATCGGTCACGGTGATCCGGTTGCCGGCGGCGCGGTGCAGCCGGGTCACGGCCGGGCGGGGCGCGCCGTTCTCGTGCAGGGACGCGAGCGAGGTGCCGTAGGACCAGTGGACGATCTTCTCCGGCTCGCGCTCCCACAGGCGCACCGGCAGCTGCTGGGAGCCGCCGACGATGCCGCGGTGGTGGTCGTCGGCCTCGGTGTAGACGACGCGCAGGATCTCCAGGATGGAGTTCGGGAAGTCGGTGTCCCAGCCGCCGGTGCCGAAGCCGACCTGGCCGAAGATCTCGCGGTGCCGGAAGGACTTGAAGGCCTCGGAGTCGCAGAGGAAGCCGTAGAAGGTCTGGTTGTCGAGCTTCTCGACGAGCTTCGCCCAGATCTCGCGGATGCGCGGCACGTCCCGCTCGCGCATGGCCCGGTTCATGTCGGAGAAGTCGGCGCCCTCTTCGAGGCACTTGTTCCAGGCGGTGGCGACGTCGCGGTAGACCTGCGGCAGGTCCTCGATCGTCTCGGCGTAGTGCGACTCGCCCTTGAGGTCGACGACGGTCGACGGCGTCGCCTCGGCGAGGGGGTTGGGGAACGGGCTGGTCTTCAGGCCGACCAGGTCGATGTAGTGCTGGAGCGCCGTGGAGGACGGCGGGAAGCGCATCGCGCCCATCTCGGCCGTCAGGCCCTCGGTGCTGGGGCCGTCGAAGCCGACGGTACGCAGCCGGCCGCCGATCTCGTCGGCCTCGTACACGACCGGCTTCAGGCCCATCTTCATCAGCTCGTAGGCGGCGATGATGCCGGACAGGCCGCCGCCGATGACCGCGATCTCGGTGCCGTGCCCGGTCGCAGGTATCTGGCCGAGCCCCGCCGGGTGGGCGAGGAAGTCGTCGTAGGCGTAGGGGAAGTCCGGGCCGAACATGGTGATCGGCGGCTGCTGCTGCTCGTCGGTGTGCTCGACGGCGTTGGGCACCATGGACGTCATGGGGTACGGACTCCTTGCGACTGCGTCAGGGGGGAAGCTGGGGAAGCGGGGGAATTCAGACGAGCGACCCGTAGAGGCCGGGGCGGCGGTCCTTCAGATACGGGTTCGCCTCGCGGGAAGCGGCGACGAAGGCGGGGTCGACGTCGGCGAGGACGAGTTCCTCGGCGTGGCCGGCCCGGGTGCGGGCGACTCCGTCGGGGCCGGCGAGCGTGGAGAGGCCGACGAACTCGAACTCCCCTTCCTGGCCGACCCGGTTGACGTAGGCGACGTACATCTGGTTCTCGAAGGCCCGCACCGGGATCATCGACTCGGCGACGAACTGGAACGGGTGCATCTGCGCCGTCGGGACGACGAGCAGGTCGGTGCCGGCGAGGGCGTGGGCCCGGACGTTCTCCGGGAACTCGACGTCGTAGCAGATCAGGATGCCGACCCGGACGCCATGGAGTTCGGCCTGGACGATCTGCTGCTCGCCCGGCGTGAAGTGGTCGCGCTCGAAGCAGCCGAAGAGGTGCGTCTTGCGGTAGTTCGCCAGTCGGGTGCCGTCGGCGGAGATCAGCTGGGCGGAGTTGAAGACGACGTCGCCCTCGCGCTCCGGGTAGCCGTAGACGACGGCCAGGCCGTGCCGGCCGGCGATCTCGGCGACCGCGTCCGCGCAGTCGCCGTCGGCGGGCTCGGCGAGACGGGCGATGTCGTCGCCGATCGCGTAGCCGGTGAGGAACATCTCCGGCGCGACCAGCAGCCCGGCGCCCGCGGCGGCGGCACGGTCCGCGGCGTCGTCGAGGACCTTGAGGTTCTCGACGGTCGAGCCGGGACGACCGGAGCTCTGGAGCAGGGCGGTGCGCATGCGTGTCCTCACCGGGGCGAAAGGGTGATTGTGGGGGCCATGTAGACGGTACGGGCGGCTGACCAGGCCGGACAAGAAGGAGCCGTTGCGCGCCGGTGAGCGGTTTGTTGCGTGCGCCTGGGGGTCGGCGGCGATTCGTTGCGCGACCTCGGGCGTAGTTCCGCTCGTCCCCGGGGCGCAGGGCCCGGCGGCGCCCCCGCCGAGCGGCGGAGACGGGGTCCCGCCCCCGGTGCGATGTGGCTCGAGCGCGACGCCGGGAGAGTGGGGACCGACCGTTTGACCTGGGGAAAGGACCGCGATGAACCGCCGTACGAAGATCGTCGTGCTCGGCTCCGCACTGCTGCTCGGCGCCACGGCGGCCTCCGCCGCCACGGCGTCCGAAGAGGCACCGCGGCAGCGGGAGGCAGCCGCGCTCACCGGCACCGCAAAGCTGTACCGCTCGGCCGGGGACGACATCACGTTCTCCTTCGACGCCCATCTGGCGGCGAAGGACGACGCCGATCCGACGAAGGCCACCGGCACCTTCGAGTTCAGCCACTACCTCGACGGGGAGGGTGCCCGGGCGAAGGCGAAGGTCGACTGCCTGGTCACCGGCGGGAAGGTGGCCGTCGTATCCGGTGTGATCACCGACTCCGACCTGCCGGGCGCCGAGGGCAAGCGGGTCGGCATCACCGTCCATGACATCGGCCGCCGCGACCGGCTCGGCTACAGCTGGGCCTCCACGGGCAGCCCCGTCGAGACGAAGGAGCTGCCCAAGTGCGTGGGCTCCGCCCCCTTCGAGAAGGTCAGGAAGGGGACGGGCGACTTCACCGTCGTGCCGTGGCGGCCCGACTTCTAGCGAGCGCCGCCGCCGTCACCAGGTAGGGCACCGCGAGCACCGCGAAGACCGTGCTGTGCGCCACCTCCGTGCCGAGCAGCGCGTACACGCCGAAGGTGACGACCGTGGCGAGCTCGGTGCCCAGGCTCGCCACGGAGGTGAGCGTGGCCCGGCGCGACTCGTCGATGCGGTGCTGGAGCCTGACGTCGGCGAGCACCTCGGCCAGCTGGAACCCGGCGAAGGCTAGGCCGACCAGCGCGATACCGGCCAGGGACCGGGCCGCGGCGCCGACGGCCAGGGCGAGGGCACTGGCCGCGAGGAGCGCCGCGAGCCCGGCCGTGCCGAGGCGTTCGGCCGGTCCGGTCAGGAGGCTGCCGAGGGTGACACCGGCCCAGATCAGCATGATCAGGTAGGGCACGGTCGCCTCGGCGACGCCGATGTCGCGGACCAGCAGCGGGGTGTACTCGTCGAGGGCGCCCCACACCGCGGCGACGGCGGGGACCAGCAGCAGGGCGCCGCGCACCGCACGATCGCCGCGGACCTCGGCGAGTCCGGTCCGCAGGGTCTTCGCCCAGCCGTCGTCGTCGGTCCCGACCCGCACCCGGTGCTCGGGGAAGCGGGTCGCGACGGCGGCGGTCAGCACACAGGCGACGAAGCTGGCGGCACCCACCGCCGCGTAGCCTCCGCGGGCGAAGACGGGCCCGGCGAGGCCGATGGAGGACACGGTGCCCAGCAGCCGTGCGGCCCGGGACCGGCCCATGACACCGGCGTACCGGTCGGCCGCGCCCAGCCGGTGCAGTTCGTCGTAGACCAGCGCCTCCAGGGCACCGGAGCCGAGCGCCCCGCCGGCGCCCCACAGGACGAAGCCGGCCGCGAAGGCCCAGTACGACGGGACGGCCACCCACAGCGCGAAGCCGGCGGCGGTGAGCAGCGGGCCGATCCACAACAGCCGGCGCCGCGACACGGCGTCGGCCCAGGCACCGGAGGGCACCTCCAGCAGCACACCGGTGATCGACCACAGGGCGAACAGGGAGGAGATCTGCCAGAGCGACATGCCGGTGTCGGCGAACAGCAGCGCGTACACCGGGTAGAGCAGGACGAAGTCGTCGAGGAACGAGTAGCCGTACAGCGTGGCCGTCAGCCGCCGGACACCGGTGGCGGGCACACGCGCAGGTGAGAGTGTCATGAGGCCTTCCCGCAGGGACGTTTCGGACACCGGGGGTACGGCGTCCGAGGCGGCCCTCGGGAGGCACGGCTGGTGGATCAATGTCGCCAGGTCATGGCACCGATGGTAGGCCGGTCCGGCTCACTCGCGCAGGGAGAATGTGGTGATCACGGCGGCGTGGTCGGAGGGCCACTCGTTGTGCTCCACGTCCGGCCAGGGGCGCGGTGTGCCGCTGACACAGGTCTGGGAGTGCAGCACGCGCAGGCCCCGGTGCAGCACGAAGTCGATCCGGTCCTGCGGCTCCGGGCGGCCGCTGCCGTCCTCGTGCAGGGCGTGGATCGGCGACCAGGTGTGGCCGGGCTGGGCGGCCGGGTCCGGGTGGGCCTCACGGTAGGAGTCGCGCAGGCCCGCCGCCTCGGCCGCCTTCGTCACCGGCCACTCGACGTCCGGGCTGTCCAGGTGGGAGGGGCTGTTGAAGTCGCCGACGAGGACGACGGGCACGCCGGGAGCGGCGGCCTCCTCGATCCGGTGCAGGGCGTCCCGCATCTGTGCGAGCCGGACCTGCTCGTGGGCGACGAGCTCGGCGGCCGGGAGCCCGTCGAAGGCGGACTCGTAGGGGCCGTAGGGCGTGTAGTCGAGGTGGGCCGTCCAGATGTCGACCTCCCGCTCGCCCGCCCTGACGCGGACGCCGGCCGCGCCGTAGAAGCCGACGGCCGGGTCGCCGAATCGGGCCGTGATCGGGTGGCGGCTGATGACGCCGAGGTTCTCGCCGGCCCGGTGGTGGTACCAGCCGAGGGCGTCGGCGAGGTCCTCGGCCGCGGTGCCGTCGGTCTCCTGGAGGCCGACCACGTCGACGCCGGTCTCGGCGATGACCTTGAGCTGCTTGGCGAGGTGGTCGTGGACCTTGGTGCCGCCGTGCCAGAGGTTCCAGCTCATCACGCGCAGCTCGTGCGAGGGCGCGGCGGCGGTCGGCAGGGTGCGCAGCCGCTCCGTGGTGACGCCCTCCAGGCTGGGCAGGACGGTGCGGCCGGGGGCCGGCTCGATCGGGGCGAGCGAGGGCACCGCGAGCACAGTGCAGCCGGCCGCCTCGGCGGAGCTGACGCCGGTGCGGGTGTCCTCGACGGCGACGCAGGCCGCCGGGTCGACGCCGAGGGCGCGGCAGGCGGCGAGGTAGGGGTCGGGGGCGGGCTTGGTGCGGTCGGTGTCGTCGGCGGTGACGGAGACCGCGAAGCGGCTCGCGCCGAGGGCTTCGAGGACGGTGTCGGCGACGGCCCGGGGCGAGGCCGTGACCAGGGCTGTGGGGACGCCGTCGCGGGCGAGCGCGTCGAGCAGGTCGAGGGCGCCGGGGCGCGGGACGATGCCGGCGCGGACCCGGTCGGCGAACTCGCGGTGCAGCGCGTCGGCGAGATCGGCGGCCGGCGCGCCGGTGGCCGCGGCCAGCCAGTCGGCGGTGTGCTCGACGGGCCGGCCGAGCACCTCCGCCTCGTCCGCCTCGGTCAGGGCCCGGCCGGCGACCTGCTCCACCGCCTCCCACCACAGTCGCTCGGTGTCGACGAGCGTGCCGTCCATGTCGAACAGGACGGCCTGGAGGGGGAGTCGAGTCACGGTTGTCTCTTTCTTGCGTGGGGGGCAGGTGGGTCGTACGGGGTCAGCGGCTGCGTTCGGCCACCAGTACGGGCCGCTCGGGCAGCGACACGCTCACCGCGGCGCCCGCGCCGAGCGCGGCCGTCTCGTGGGCGGGCAGGTCGGCCTTCACCTCGGTGCCGTCGGCGAGCCGTACGGTCAGCCGGGTGGTGGCGCCGAGGAACGCGGTGGCGACCACGCGCGCGTCGGAGGCGTCGTCGGCGCGCACGGTCACGGCCTCCGGCCGCACCAGCACGTCGACCTCGGACACCTGGGGTGCGTCGCCGTCGACGGGCAGCCGCCGGCCCAGCACCTCGACATCGCCGTCGACGAGCGTGCCCGGGATCCGGCTCATGGTGCCGACGAACTCGGCGACGAAGGCGGTGGCGGGCCGGCCGTACAACTCGGCGGGCTCGGCGCACTGTTCGAGCCGGCCGGAGCGCATGACCGCGACCCGGTCGGCCATGGACAGGGCCTCCTCCTGGTCGTGGGTGACGAACAGGGTGGTGATGCCGAGCTCCCGCTGGAGCCGCCGGATCTCCTCGCGCAGCGTCAGGCGCACCTTGGCGTCCAGCGCGGAGAGCGGCTCGTCGAGGAGCAGGACGCGCGGGCGCAGGGCGAGCGCCCGGGCCAGGGCGATGCGCTGCTGCTGGCCGCCGGAGAGCTCGTGCGGGTAGCGCTCGCCCTTGTCGGCGAGGCCGACCAGCTCCAGCAACTCGGCCGCGCGGGCCCGCCGTTCGGCGGTGCGCACCTTGCGCATGCGCAGCCCGAAGGCCACGTTGTCGAGGGCGCTCAGATGCGGGAAGAGGCTGTACGACTGGAAGACCATGCCGGCGTCCCGGCGGTGCGCGGGGATGGCGGTGACGTCCTCGCCGTCCACCAGCACCTGCCCGGAGTCGGGGTGTTCGAAGCCGGCGAGCATGCGCAGGGCGGTGGTCTTGCCGCAGCCGGACGGGCCGAGCAGGGCGAGAAGTTCGCCCGGCTGGACGGTCAGGTCGAGTCCGTCGAGGGCGACGGTGGACCCGAACTCCCGGCGCAGGCCGCGGAATTCGACGGTGGCGGCCTGCACGGCCGTCGCTTCGGCTGTCTTTTCGAGCACGGTCATGATCATCCCCGGGAGTCGGAACGGGTACGGCCGCCGAAGCCGGCCATCACGAGAAGGAGCACCCAGGTCACGAGCAGGCTCAGCACGGACACGGCGACCGACAGCTGGGCCTGCGAGCCGCTGACGTTCACGATCCACACTGCGAAGGGCTGGAAGCCCAGCAGCTGCGCGACCGTGAACTCGCCGAGCACGAGGGCGAGGGTGAGGAAGGAGGCGTTGAGCAGGGCGCCGCGGAGGTTGGGCAGCACGGCCCGGACCAGCGCCTGCGGCCAGCCGGCACCGCAGCTGCGGGCGGCCTCCACGAGGGTGCGTACGTCGATGGCGCGCAGTCCGGCGTCCAGGGCCCGGTACACGAACGGCAGCGCCATCACGACGTAGGCCAGCACCAGCACCACGGGGAAGTCCGGGTTCTGGATCGCGACGAACGTCTGGAACAGCGGCGTGCGCGACAGGTGCTCGGGCCCCCACTTCAGCACCGTCCCGATGCCGGCGACGAACGCGATCGGCGGCACGACCAGCGGCAGCGAGCACACCACCTCGACGACCGGCCGCAGCCGGGGCGCGCCGAGCCGCAGGGCGACCATGGCGGGCACCATCAGCAGCAGGACGACGACGATGGTGGCGAGGGCCAGCTCCAGCGAGAGCAGCAGGCTGGAGACGAAGCCCTCGGTGGAGAAGATCTGTCCGTAGGCGTCGAAGGTGATGCCCTGCCCGGGCACGTCGACGGTGAAGACGACGGACGCGGCCAGCGGCACCAGGAAGTACAGGCCGGCGAGGCCGAGCACGCCCCACCGCCACAGGTTCAGGCGAGCCATCGGGCGCTCCGTCGTTGCAGGGGCAGATACACGGCCATCACCAGGCCGGCGACCAGGACCATGTCGAGGCTGAGGGCGAGCGCCACGTTCTCCTGCCCGACCAGGACGTTCCCGGAGAGCGCGTCGGCGATCTGGAGGGTGACCAGCGGGATCGAGCTGCCCACCATGGCGGCGGCCGTGGCGTACGCGGCGAAGGCGCTGCCGAAGAGCAGGACGAAGCCGCCGAGGAGCGTGGGCAGCAGTACGGGCAGGGCCACGTGCCGCCAGTACTGCGCGGTCGTCGCGCCGTTGTTCTGCGCCGCCTCGCGCCACTGTGAGCGCAGGCCCTCCAGGGCGGGGGTGATGGTGAGGACCATCAGCGGGATCAGGAAGTACAGGTAGACCAGGACCAGGCCCCAGAAGCTGTACAGGTCCCAGCCCTTGTCGCTCAGGCCCAGGTGCCGGGTCAGCACACCGGCGTTGCCGAGCGTGGCGACGAAGGCGAAGGCCAGCGGGACGCCGCCGAAGTTCGCGAGCACCCCGGACGCGGTGAGCACGGCCTCGCGCAGCGCGCGGAAGCGGGAGGTCACCACGGCCTGGGCGAGCGGCAGCCCGAGGAGGGCGCCGAGTGCGGCGGAGACCGCGGACAGCTTGACGCTGCCGAGCAGGGCCGTGAGGTAGGCGCCCTGCAGCGAGTTCGTCAGGTTGTCGGCGGTGTACGAGGTCGCGCCGGTGGCCGGGTCCTTGACGGTGAAGGCGCCGTTCAGCATGGCCAGGGCGGGGAGCCCGAAGGCCAGTGCGGTGAAGACGAGGAGCGGGAGGACGGCGAGCCAGCCGCCGACGGCACGGCGCCGCCGCTTCAGCGGAGCGGCGGTCGCCGTGTCGACCCGGGTGGGGGTGGTCGTCATCCGGAGACGGCCTTCGCCCAGCCCTGACCGAGAGCCGTCTTGGCCTTGTTCTGCTGGTCCTCGGTCGGGAAGGCGGGCGTCCCGGAGACCTCGGGCAGCTTGGCCGCGGCCGTCTTGTCGAGGGTGCCGGCCTTGTCCATGGCGGGCATCAGCACCGGGCGGGCGAAGCCCTCGAGCCACAGGTTCTGGCCCTCGGTGCTGTAGAGGTACTCCTGCCACAGGCGGGCGGCCGCGGGATGCGGGGCGTCCTTGTTGATGGCCTGGGAGTAGTACTGCGAGAACTTGCCGTCGCTCGGCACCGACACCTGCCAGTCGACGCCCTTGGACTTGAACTCCTCGGCGTAGCCGGCGTTGAGGTAGTCCCAGTCGATGCTGATGGGCGTCTCGCCCTTCTCGACGGTGGCCGGCGTCGACTCGACGGGCGTGTAGTTGCCGTTCTTCTTCAGCTTGCCGAAGAAGTCCAGGCCGGGCTGGATGTCGTCGAAGGAGCCGCCGCTCGCGAGCGCCGCCGCGTACACGCCGCCGAAGGCGGAGCCGGACTTGGTGGGGTTGCCGTTGAGGGCGACCTGGCCCTTGTACTGCGGCTTTAGCAGGTCGGCGAAGGTCTTCGGGCACTCCTTGACCCGCTTCGCGTCGCAGCCGATGGAGATGTAGCCGCCGTAGTCGTTGTACCAACGGGCCTGCGTGTCCTTCTGGCCCTCGGGGATGTCGGCGAAGGCCTCGACCTTGTACGGCGCGAGCAGCCCCTGCTGGGCGGCGCTGATCGCGAAGGAGCTGCCGAGGTCGAGCACGTCGGGGGCGCGGTCCTGCCCCTTGCGCGAGGTCACGGCGTTGATCTCGTCCTGGCTTGACCCGTCGGGGTTCTCGACCTCGATCTTGATGCCGTACTTCTTCTGGAAGCCGTCGATGAGGGCACCGTAGTTGGCCCAGTCGCGGGGCAGCGCCATGGCGTGCAGCGTGCCCTCCTTCTTGGCCGCCGCGACCAGCTTGTCCATCCCGCCGAGGTCGGCGGCGGAGGTGGCGGTGGCGGCGCTCTTGCCGTCGGCGGCGGTGGACGCGTTGTCAGGGGCGGCGCCACAGGCGCTCAGGGCGAGCGCGGCGACGACGGCGAGGGCACCGCCGAGGGCGGCGTTTCTCGGCAGGGCTGTACTCGACAGGGACGTGGACACGGTTTCTCCAGGGGACGCGCGAGGGTGCAGGAGGATCTTGCCCAGGAAAGATCTCAAACTTGTCTGAACAAGTTGGCCCCAGTAGGCCCGCCGATGGTGACACGTTCGTAAACACTGGCGAAAGCCTCTGCCCTGAATTTGTGCACACTCCCCTCAGAAACGGAGTGCTGGACGATCTCGATTACGCTGGTCACGCTGTGCACAGCAACGGACTCAGAGGGGAAGCATGACGGCGCGACACGAGGAGATCGCCGACGAACTGCGTCAGGCGATCGACCGCGAGGAGTACACGGTCGGCTCGCTGCTGCCCGCCGAGACGGACCTCGCGGCCCGGTACGGCGTCTCGCGCGGCACGGTCCGCCAGGCCGTCGCGGCACTGACCGCCGAGGGCCTCATCGGTTCGCGCCAGGGCGCCCGCCGGGTGGTCCTGGCCAGCCGCCGCAGCCAGAGCTTCGCGGAGCTGCGCAGCTTCGCCCAGTGGGCGAACGCGATGGGCCGGGAGGCGACCGGCCATGTGGTCTCGCAGGAGTACCACCCGGCGACGAAGGAGGACGCGGTACGCCTCCAACTGTCCGCCGGCACCCCGGTGTTGCACGTCCTGCGGATGCGCGGCCTGGACGGCGAACCGGTCCTGCTGGAGCGCACCGTCTACGCGGACTGGATCTCGCCGGCCGTCGAGTCCATAGAGCCCGACTGCGCGTCGGTCACCCAACGCCTGTACGAGGACACGGGGTTGGTCTTCGCCTACGGCGAGCACGTCATCGACGCGGTGTCGGCGGGCGCCCAGGACGCCGAGTTGCTGGGCATCCGCCGCACGAGTCCGCTGCTGCGGGTACGACGCGTGACGACGACCCGCGAGGGCCGCCCGGTGGAGTGGTCGGACGACCGCTACCGCTCGGACGCGGTGAGCTTCAGCGTCCACAACTCGATCGACAACAACGCCCTGGCCAGGAAGACGGCCGACTGACGCCCTCCGCCATTCGGCTGTGCGGGTCCGCCTGCGGGAGGAGGCAGCGGCGTGGCGGGCGGGCGAGACTTCCCCCATGGACGCCACCGAGATCCCCGCCCTGCCGTTCGTCGACGAGCACGCGACGACCGTCGAGACGAACGCGGACGCCGTCTGGCACGAACTGACCGCCCGGATGAAGGGCGCCCGAGGATTCCGGGTGGCCGTGTCGACGCCGGGCCAGGAGCTGGCCCTGGTCGGCCACCACCCCTTCTCGCGATACGCCCTGATCTTCCACTTGGACGAGACGGACCAGGGCCACACCCGCCTGCGGGCCGAGACAAGGGCCACCTTTCCGGGCCCGGCGGGTGCCGTCTACCGACGCCTCGTCATAGGGACGGGCGCCCACGCTCTGATCGTCCGGCGCATTCTGAGAAAGCTCCGCAACGACGCCCTTCTTTAGGGGCGCGGGGAACTGCGCGACAAGCCCCCACCCAGCCGCACCCGAAAAACTAGGTCGGCGACCCGGAAGAGAACCGCCGCAACAACGGCGACAGCACCAGCACGGACTTGGTCCGCTCCACGAACGGCTCCCCGGCGATCCGCTCGAGCACCCGCTCGAAATGCCGCATGTCAGAGGCGAAGACCTGCACCACCGCATCCGCCTCACCGGTGACGGTGGACGCGGCCACGACCTCCTGATACCGCTCGAGTCCCCGCCGAATCGTCTCCGGCGAGGTGTTGTGCCGGCAGTAGATCTCGACGAACCCTTCGGTCTCCCAGCCGAGGGCCGACGGATCCACCCGCACGGTGAATCCGGTGATGGCTCCGGTGGCACGCAGCCGGTCCACGCGCCGTTTCACGGCGGGCGCGGACAGGCCGACGAGTTGCCCGATGTCCGCGTAGGAGCGGCGGGCGTCCTCGGCGAGGGCGTGCACGATGCGTTCGTCGAGATCGTTCAGCACTGCGGGTGGTTCACTTCACTTCTGACGTGGCAAGACGGGAACGGCGGTAGCCGTACAGGAAGTAGAACACGAGACCGGCGGCCATCCAGCACCCGAAGACCACCCAGGTGACGGTGTCGAGGCTGAACATGTTGTACGCGCAGAACAGGAAGCCCAGCACCGGCAGCACCGGCCCGAACGGCACCCTGAACGTGCGCTCGAGCTCCGGCCGCTTCACGCGCAGCACGATCACCGCGATGTTGACCAGCGCGAAGGCGAACAGCGTGCCGATGCTGGTGGCGTCGACGAGCTTGCCCAGCGGTATGAGGGCCGCGAGGGCGCCGCAGAACACGGACACGATGACGGTGTTGAGGCGCGGCGCGCCGGTCTTCGCGTGGACCTTGCCGAGCGCCTTGGGCACCAGGCCGTCACGGGACATGGCGAAGAGGATGCGGGTCTGGCCGTAGAGCACGGTCAGGACGACGCTCGCGATGGAGATGACGGCGCCGAGGGCGAGGAGAGTGCCCCAGTAGGACTGGCCGCTGACGTCGTTCATGATCGCGGCGAGGGAGGCCTCGGAACCCTCGAACTTGGTCCAGTTCCAGGCGCCGACGGCGACACCCGCGACGAGGACGTACAGCGCGGTCACGATGATCAGCGAGAGCATGATCGCCTTCGGCAGGTCCCGCTTGGGGTCCTTGGCCTCCTCACCGGCGGTGGAGGCGGCGTCGAAGCCGATGTAGGAGAAGAACAGGGTGGCGCCCGCGGCACTCACGCCGGCCATGCCGAGCGGCATGAAGTCCTCGTAGTTGCCGGACTTGAAGCCCATGAAGCCGACCGCGCAGAACAGCACCAGCGCGACGATCTTGACGGCGACCATGATCGTGTTGGCCCGGGCGGACTCGCGGACGCCGCCGAGCAGGAACACCATCGCCAGCATCACGACGATCAGCGCGGGCAGGTTGATGATCCCGCCCTCGCCGGGCGCGGAGGACAGCACGGACGGGATGGTGACGCCTATCGTCCCGTCGAGCAGTTCGTTGAGGTACTCGCCCCAGCCGACGGCGACGGCGGCCACCGAGACGCCGTACTCCAGCACCAGACACCAGCCGCAGACCCAGGCGACCAGCTCACCCATCGTTGCGTACGCATACGAGTAGGAGGAGCCCGCGACCGGGATGCTGCCGGCCAGTTCGGCGTAGGACAGGGCCGAGAACAGCGCCGTGAGACCGGCGATCACGAAGGCCAGCGTGACCGCGGGACCGGCCTCCGGGACGGCGTCGCCGAGGACGACGAAGATGCCGGTGCCGAGGGTGGCACCGATGCTGATCATGGTGAGCTGCCACAGGCCGAGGGAGCGTCGCAGGGACCCTCCGTCGCCCTGGCCACCCTCTGCGACCAGGTGTTCCACGGGCTTGCGACGCATCAGGCGCGCGCCGACGCCCGGGGACGCGGGGGCGGCTTTCTGGCCTGGGGACTGCGGGGGTGCGCCTTGGTCGAGCACGCGCTGGCTCCTTATCGCTGCCGTTCAGGGCGACAGGGACCAGCGGCACCCCTGGCGACAGGGACCCACCGAGCGGGGTCCCTGCCACGCCACGTACGAGGCGACAGCCTACGAGGAGTGACGTTGCTGGTGAAATGCAGCAACCTTGCGTGTGCCCGCATGATCATTGCGTGTCTGGCGGCTGGGTGGGGTTTCGTTGCAGGGGGGCTTTCGACCGTTGCAAGGTGCGGGCGATCGGGGGCCCGTCGCGCAGTTCCCCGCGCCCCTGAAGGCGCGTTCTCCGCACGCACCTGAAGGGGCGCGGGGAACTGCGCTAACAACCCCCACGCACCCGCAGCCGCCCGAACACGGCAGGAGCCGAGCCGTCCGGCGGGAACCGGCACGCGAAACGGCCCCCGCCATCCCGGCGTGCGGGACAACAGGGGCCGTACAAAACAATATTGACGAGGCGTCAGCTCCAGCTGGCGTGCAGCGGCTTGCCCTCGGCGTAGCCGGCGGCGCTCTGGATGCCGACGACGGCCTTCTCGGCGAACTCCTCCAGGGAGCCGGCGCCCGCGTAGGTGCAGGACGACCGCACGCCCGCGATGATCGAGTCGATCAGGTCCTCCACGCCGGGCCGGGCCGGGTCGAGGAACATGCGGGAGGTGGAGATGCCCTCCTCGAACAGCGCCTTGCGGGCACGGTCGTAGGACGACTCCTCGGACGTACGGTTGCGCACGGCACGCGCGGAGGCCATGCCGAAGGACTCCTTGTACAGCCGCCCGCCGGCGTCCTGCTGGAGGTCGCCCGGCGACTCGTACGTCCCCGCGAACCAGGACCCGATCATCACGTTGGACGCGCCGGCGGCGAGCGCCATGGCGACGTCACGCGGGTGCCGGACACCGCCGTCGGCCCACACGTGCTTGCCGTACTTCTTCGCCTCGGCCGCGCACTCCAGCACCGCGGAGAACTGCGGCCGGCCGACGCCGGTCATCATGCGGGTGGTGCACATCGCGCCCGGTCCGACACCGACCTTGATGATGTCGGCGCCGGCCTCGATCAGGTCCCGCACACCTTCGGCGGCGACGATGTTGCCCGCGACGATCGGCACCTGCGGGTCGAGCGACCGCACGGTCCGGATGGCGGCGATCATCGACTCCTGGTGGCCGTGCGCCGTGTCGATGACGAGGGTGTCGACGCCCGCGTCGAGCAGCTGCTTGGCCTTGCCCGCCACGTCGCCGTTGATCCCGACGGCGGCCGCTATGCGCAGCTTGCCGTCGGCGTCCAGCGCGGGCGTGTACAGCGTGGCGCGCAGGGCGCCCTTACGGGTCAGGATGCCCGCGAGACGGCCCTCGGAGTCCACGGCCGGGGCGTAGCGCCGGTTGTGGCCGTCGAGCTTGTTGAAGGCCTCACGGGGGTCGATTCCGGCGTCCAGGAGCAGCAGGTCTCGGGACATGACCACTTCGAGCTGCGTGAAGCGGTCCACACCGGAGAGGTCCTCGTCGGTGACCACGCCGACCGGCCGCTGGTTCTCGTCGACGACCACACCGGCGTTGTGGGCCCGCTTGGGCAGCAGGGCCAGCGCGTCGGCGACGGTCTGGTGCGGCGCCAGCACGATCGGCGTGTCGAGGACGTGGTGCCGACTCTTCACCCAGCCGACGACCTCGGTGACGACCTCGATCGGGATGTCCTGCGGGATGACGACCAGGCCGCCGCGCCGGGCCATCGTCTCGGCCATACGGCGGCCGGCGATGGCGGTCATGTTGGCGACGACCAGCGGGATCGTGGTGCCCGTGCCGTCCGGGGCGCTGAGGTCCACCCCCTGCCGCGAACCGACCGCGCTACGGCTCGGGACCATGAAGACGTCGTCGTACGTCAGGTCGTACGGGGGCTGGATGTCATTGAGGAAACGCACGTGCTGCACATCCCAGTCGATCAGAGGTGGCCCCCGGACAGGTCAGCCAGGGGGAAGAGCACGTACTTCATTGTCCCATGCTGACCGGATTGCGATGCACGGTTGCTTCATACGAGCAGGTCAGAGGACTCCTAGGAGGATCCTCCAAGGGCGAGCAGCACGGAGAGCGCCGACGTGCGGTCCACCGCCTCGGCGAACACCTCCTGAGCGGTCTCCCACTCGTCGGGCCGCGCCTTCGCGTACGGCCGCCAGTTCCTCACGACGATCCGCATTCCCTGCTCGGCGGCGCTTTCCGGCCACACCGTTCGGTCGGAGAGGGAGTCGGCCAGCGCGTCCCAGTTGCGCCCGAACCAGTCGGGCAGCCGCAGATCGCGGGCGCAGCGGTCCATCAGGCCCGCCTTGTCCGTGACCCCGTCCAGGTCGAGCGTGACCACGAGCTCCGTCATACCGGCACCGCCCCGTCGTAGTGGTCGTCGATTCGTGGTGGTCGTACACGAAGGAGGGGGCGGCCGTGGCCACCCCCTCCTGATGTTCCGTCAGTTCCCGTCCGGATCCGCCCTGTTGAGCGCCGGCCTCGGGGTCGGACCGGCCGCCATCAGCACGTCCGCCGCCGAAGTGTCCGTCACCAGGCTGGTGACGAGCCCGGACCGCAGCACGGCGTCGATCGCGGCCGCCTTGCGCGCGCCGCCCGCGATCGCGACGACCTCCGGGATACGGCGGAGCTGGTCGGCCTTGACCGTGATGCACCGCTCGCCCAGGTCCCGCCCCACACGCCGGCCCTCGGTGTCGAAGAGGTGCGCGGACATCTCCGCGGCGACACCGAGCGAGGCGTAGTGCGCGCGCTCCTCGTCGCTGAGCATGTCGTGCACCGTCGAGATGCCCGGCTCCCAGGAGCCGATGGAGACGCAGGCGACGGTGACCTTGTCGAAGTACTCGAAGGCCCGCGCGATGCCCGTCTGGTGGCGCAGCGCAGCCGCGGTGGCCGCGTCCGGCAGCAGCATCGGCGCGTAGATGGGGTGGGCGTCGCCGCCCGACACCTGGGCCGCGCGGCGGACCGCCTCGACCGAACCGCGCTCGGCGGTCCCGGCGTCGTAGACACCCGTCAGCTGCACCACCGTGCACGGCGGCAGCCGGTCGAGGGCCGCGGCCATGTGGATGGTGGACCGGCCCCAGGCCAGGCCAAGCACGTCACCCTCGTTCACGAGCTCGCCGAGCAGGTCGGCGGCCACTTCTCCCAGGTTCTCCGGGTCGGGCGTCTCCTCGGCGTCGGCCGGGGACTCGACCACGACCGCGTGCCGCAGGCCGTAGCGGGCGCGCAGCGCGTCGGAGCGCTCGGCGTCCAGCTCGGCCGGCACCCGGATCTCGATGCGCACCAGATCCCGTTCGAGAGCGGTCTCCAGGACCCGGGCCACCTTGAAGCGGCTGACGCCGAACTCCTCGGCGATCTGGATCTTGGATTTGCCCTCGAGGTAGAAGCGGCGGGCCATGGCCGCCGCCTGCACCAGCTCAGCGGGTCCCATCCGCATGGCTGACCGGCCCGCCGACATACCCGACACGGCGATCTCCTCACTGCTGTTCACACTCTGGATTCGCCGTTCATCCTTGCAGATCCGGCGCTCTTGATCCGCCCTGATGGGCGCCGTTCACGTTCCCTTGGCTCAGTGGTCGCATGCCCAGGCGGCGGACTTCGTGACGTCCTCCGCCTGAGCGCGCAACGCGCGGACCGCCGCGGCGGGGTCGTCCGCCCCGTACACCGCCGAACCGGCGACGAAGACGTCCGCGCCCGCCTCCGCGCACCGCTCGATGGTGGTGGCCGAGACACCGCCGTCGACCTGGAGCCACAGGTCGAGGCCGTGCTTGCTGATCAACTCGCGGGTGCGGCGAATCTTCGGAAGCATGATGTCGAGAAACGCCTGACCACCGAAACCCGGCTCGACCGTCATGATCAGCAGCATGTCGAGTTCGGGCAGCAGATCCTCGTACGGCTCGATGGGCGTCGCCGGCTTCAGCGCCATGGAGGCGCGGGCGCCCTTGGCCCTGATCTCCCGGGCCAGTCGCACGGGGGCCGCGGCGGCCTCGACATGGAAGGTGACGGAGGAGGCCCCCGCTTCCACGTACTGGGGCGCCCACCGATCGGGGGCCTCGATCATCAGATGGCAGTCCAGCGGGGTGTCCGTCGCACGGGCCAGGGACTCTACGACCGGCACGCCGAGCGTGAGGTTCGGGACGAAATGGTTGTCCATGACGTCGACGTGGAGGTAGTCGGCTCCCTCGACCGCCTTCGCCTCGTCCGCGAGGCGGGCGAAGTCGGCGGACAGGATGCTGGGGTTGATCTGCGCGGCCATGACCCAAGCCTGCCATGTCCGGGCACGAATGTTCGCCCCGGTCCAGACCTAAGACGTTCATCGGATGTTGTGGCCGGGCCGTGCGTGCCATGCTGGGCCGCCGGCCGGATCGCTGTACGGCTGCGGGGGTGACCATGACGGAGACCCAGGAGAAGGACCGGCGGTCGGGTTCGGGACAGCAGGGCATAGCCCATCTGGTCTGCGGACGACGCGCCAAGTGGGTGGTGCTGGCCCTGTGGCTGGTGGTGCTGTTCGTGACGGCGCCGCTCGCCCAGAAGCTGAGCGACGCGCAGGACAACGACGCGGCGTCCTGGCTGCCCGGGTCCGCGGAATCCACCCAAGTCCTCCAGATCTCGGAGGACTTCAGGCCTGAGCAGATCCCCGCGGTCGTCATCTACGCCCGCGACGGCGGCCTGACGGCACAGGACCGGGCCGCGATCACCGAGGACGTGGCCCGGCTCAAGCAGCTGACCGCCCACGGCATCCGGGGCGACGAGACGCGTGGGCCCGTCTTCGACCGGGACATCGATCCGCGCGCCGCGCAGGTCCAGGTCCCGATCACGATGGACGAGCAGGGCTGGGACCGTATCGCACCCGCCGTCGACTCCATCAAGGACATCGTCGGGACGAGCACGGGCGGCCTCGCCGTGTACGTCACGGGGCCGGGCGGCACCTCGGCGGACTTCGCCGAGGCGTTCGAGGGCATCGACTCCACGCTGCTGCTCTCGGCGATGGCGGTCGTCATCGTCATGCTGCTGATCACCTACCGCAGCCCGACCCTGCTCCTGGTCCCCCTGGTCGCCGTGATCGTCGCCCTGTTCACCGCGCAGGCCCTGATCTATCTCCTGGCGCAGCACGGCGGTCTGACGGTCAACGGCCAGAGCGCGGGCATCCTGACGGTCCTCGTCTTCGGCGCGGGCACCGACTACGCGCTGCTGCTCGTCGCCCGATATCGGGAAGAACTCCGCCATCACGAGGACCGTCACGAGGCGATGGCCCTGGCCCTGCACCGCGCGGGCCCGGCGGTGCTGGCCTCCGGCGCGACCGTCGTCCTGAGCATGCTGGTGCTGCTCGCGGCGGAGATGAACTCGACGAGCGGCCTCGGCCCGGTCGCCGCGATCGGTGTGGCGGTGGGCCTGCTCGCGATGATGACCCTCTTCCCCGCGCTGCTCGTCATCTTCGGCCGCTGGATCTTCTGGCCGGTGATCCCCCACGTCGGGGCGGAGAACCCGCACGAGCGCGGCGTCTGGGCCCGCATGGGCCGCAACATCGCCCGCCGCCCCCGTATGACCTGGGCCATCACGGCAGCGGTCCTCGCGGTCTGCTCCCTGGGCCTGATCCAGCTTCGCGCGGAGGGGCTGAGCAACGCCGACGCCTTCACCGACAAACCGGAGTCGATCACCGGGCAGGAGATCTCCGAGGAGTTCTTCCCGGCCGGCAGCGGCGACCCCCTGGTCATCGTCAGCAACCAGGCCCAGGCCCGCGAGGTGGGCCGCGCCGTCGCCGACACCCCGGGCGTCGTCCCCGAGTCCCTAGGCCTGCCCCCGGGCACGAAACCGTTCTTCGAGGGCAAGGTCCTCTTCGAGGCGACGATGACCGCCCCGTCCGACAGCGAGGCCGCGAAGCAGACGGTCGAACGGGTACGGGACGCCGTGCACGCGGTGCCGGACGCCGACGCCCAGGTGGGCGGCGGCACGGCTGCCCTCCTGGACGCGGACAAGGCGACGACCCACGACAACATTTTGATCATCCCGCTGGTCCTGGTCGTGGTGATGCTGATCCTGGCCGCCCTGCTGCGGGCCCTGATCGCCCCGCTGCTGCTGATCGGTACGGTGATCCTGTCGTTCACCGCGGCGCTCGGCATCAGCGCGCTGGCCTTCCGCCACATCTTCGACTACGCCGGCGAGTCGACCGACTTCCCGCTGTTCGTCTTCGTCTTCCTGGTGGCGCTGGGCATCGACTACAACATCTTCCTGACCACCCGCATCCGCGAGGAGGCCGCCCACCAGGGCACCCGCAAGGGCGTCATCACGGGCCTGGCCGCCACCGGCGCGGTCATCACCTCAGCCGGCCTGGTGCTCGCCGGCACCTTCGCCGCCCTGGGCACCCTCCCGATGGTCGCCTTCGCCGAGATCGGCTTCACCGTCGCGCTGGGCGTGCTCCTGGACACCTTCATCGTGCGCTCGGTACTGGTGACGTCCCTGTTCCTGGACGTGGGCAAGAAGGTGTGGTGGCCACACAGATTGTCCCGGGGGGACGGAGATCCGGCGGCGGTCACGGGGGCGGAGACGAGGGTCGGTCAGCGGGGCGGCTGACGGAGCATGCAGCGGGCTGCGACTACGCCCGTGCCCTCAGCCGACCTTTCGCATCAACGCCAGGTACATCGCATCCGTCCCGTGCACATGAGGCCACAGCTGCACATCGGGCCCCTCCCCCAGCTCCGGCACACCCGGCAGCAGCTCCCGCGCGTCGATCAGCTCGACGTCGGCCCGCTGCTTCAGCACGTCGTCGACCACCGCCCGCGTCTCGGCAAGATGCGGCGAGCAGGTCGCGTACCCGACGACACCGCCCACCCGCACGGAGTCGATCGCGCTGCGCAGCAGCTCCCGCTGGAGCGGGGCGAACCCGTCCAGGTCCTCCGGCCTCCGCCGCCACCGCGCTTCCGGCCGGCGCCGCAGCGCCCCGAGCCCGGTGCACGGTACGTCCACCAGCGCCCGGTCGAAAATCCCGGCCCGCCACGGCGGCCGCGTCCCGTCGGCGGCGATGACCTGGTAGGGCCCCGGATTGCCGTGCAGGGCCTTGGCCACCAGCCCGGCCCGGTGCGGCTGCTTCTCGGACGCCAGCAGCGTCGCCCCGCGCCCGGCTGCGAGCGCCGCGAGGAGCGCGGCCTTCCCGCCGGGCCCGGCACACCCGTCCAGCCACTTCTCGTCGGGCCCGTCGAGCGGCGCGTTGGCGAGCGCGAGCGCGACGAGCTGACTGCCCTCGTCCTGCACCCCCGCACGCCCCTCGCGCACGGCCTCGATGGCCCCCGGCTCCCCGCCCTCGGCCAACCGCACGGCGTACGGCGACCAGCGCCCCGCCACCGCGGCCTCCTCGCCGAGCAGTTCCTCGGTCGTGGCCCGCCCGGGCCGCGCGACCAGCGTCACCTCGGGCCGCTCGTTGTCGGCCTCCAGCAGTCGCTCGATCCCGGCGCGCCCGCCGCCGAGCGAGTCCCACAACGCGGAGACGACCCACCGCGGATGCGAGTGCACGACGGCGAGATGCTCCTCGGGATCGTCGTCGTACGGCGGCGCGACCCGCTGGATCCACCCGTCCAGATCGTCCTGCGCGACCTTCCGCAGCACGGCGTTGACGAACTTCGCGCGCCCGTCGCCGAGCACGACCCGGGCGAGCTCGACGGACGCCGACACCGCGGCATGCGTGGGAATCCGCGTCCCCAGCAGCTGATGCGCACCCAGGCTCAGCACATCCAGCACCGGCGGGTCGACCTCGCGCAACGGCCGGTCGACACACTTGGCGATGATCGCGTCGTACGTCCCCTGCCGCCGCAGCGTCCCGTACACCAGCTCCGTGGCGAGCGCGGCGTCCCGCCCGTCGAAGTCGCCCTTCTCGCGCGCCTTCCGCAGCAGCGGCGGCAGAACGAGGTTGGCGTACGCGTCCCGCTCGTCCACCGCGCGCAGCGCCTCGAAGGCGAGGACGCGGACGGGGTCCTTCTGGGGCCGTCGGTAGGGCTTGCCGGTTCTGCGGGGCCGACGGGAGGTGTCGCTCACGAAAAGGTGCTCCGGATTACTGGATGAGATGTACGACCAGCCTACGTCGCAGGGTCGGCCCGGCGGACGGCCGGTTACGCCCCCACGCTCTCCCCGTCGCCGATCCGCACGCCCCGCGCCCAGTCGGCGGCGCGCATCGGCTTCTTGCCCTGCGCCTGCACCCACAGCAGCTCGACGGCGTACGACCCGGTCCCCACGTACACGTTGTTCTTGCCCACGGAGAGCGCACCGGGGGCGAGGTCGTCCCGCCCCGGAACCGGCTGCACCTGGATGAGCTTGAGCCGCTCACCGCGGAAGGTGGTCCAGGCGCCCGGCGCGGGGGTGCAGCCGCGCACCAGCCGGTCGACGCGCAACGAGGGGGCGCTCCAGTCGATGTGCGCGTCCTCGACGTTGACCTTGGGAGCGAGGGTGATCCCGTCGGCCGGCTGCGGTACGGCCTTCACCGTGCCGTCCTCGATCCCGTCCATGGTCGCGGACAGCAGCCCGGCGCCCGCGAAGGCGAGCCGGGTGAGCAGGTCGCCGCTGGTGTCGGTGGACCGGATCGCCTCGGTGACGGTGCCGTAGACGGGCCCGGAGTCGAGCCCCTCCTCGATGAGGAAGGTGGAGGCCCCGGTGATCTCGTCGCCGGCCATGATGGAGTGCTGCACGGGCGCCGCCCCGCGCCAGGCGGGCAGCAGCGAGAAGTGCAGGTTGACCCAGCCGTGGGCCGGCACGTCGAGGGCGACGCGGGGCAGCAGGGCGCCGTAGGCGACGACGGGGCAGCAGTCCGGCGCGATCTCCCGCAGCCGCTCCAGGAACTCGGGATCGCGCGGCTTGGCCGGCTTCAGCACCTCGATCCCGGCCTCCTCGGCCCGCTCGGCCACCGGGCTCGCCACCAGCCTGCGCCCACGGCCGGCGGGCGCGTCGGGCCGGGTGACGACGGCGGCCACGTCGTGCCGCCCGGAGGCGATCAGGGCGTCCAGAGCGGGAACGGCGACCTCGGGGGTACCGGCGAAGACAAGCTTCATGGGTGGGCACGGGCCTCTCGGTCGGGATCGGAGGAGATCGGTAGGGGGCGGTGGGGATCGGTTGGGCAACGCACAAGTCTATGGGAGTCGTCCGAGGCCGAGGGTCTGGGCGTAGACACCACCCAGGGGCGTGGGCATATGCCCACACGCCCCTATTGCGTGACCCGCGGAGCACTCCCGCGTTGGTCAAGAAAGAGTTGACCACAACGGGCCGCAACCGCCGTACCCGCGGCCCTCTCCTTTCATCGCCGGTTCGAGAGGCTTGTTCATGGCCGACCACGCAACCCACGACGCCCAGGCTCGGGCCAGCCTGCACTTGCTGGTGCGGGACATCGAGCGGGTCCGCCGGCAGGTGGACGCACTGCGCACGCTCACCGCGCAACTGGGCAATGTCTACCGCCCGCGCCGCTCCGGTCCCTCCACGGGCTTCGTCGTCTACGGACGCGCACCCGCCCCGACGGTCCGTCTCGCCCAGGAGCTGCGGGACAGCGTCGAAACCCTGGTCACGGCAGCCGTGGACTTCGACCGCTCGCTCGGCTTCTCCTGGGACGCGGTGGGTTCCGCGCTCGGTGTCACCAAGCAGGCGGTCCACCGTCGCTACGGCGCGCGCCGCGCCGCCACCCAGGCGGCGGCCGAGGCCGAGCGCACGTCCGAACCGTCGGGCACCCGGACGGTCAACGTCTCCACCGCCCTCCCGCCGGTGCCGACGGTCCCCGCGGCCCGCTCGATGCCGACACAGCCGACGGCAGGCAGCCCCGGCCTCCGCGACGAGGCCAGGCCCACCGCGTTCCCGGGCCCGCGCAACGGCTGACCCCCCAGCACTCTGCCCTCCTGGAGCGCACCCGGGAGGGCAGAGTTTTGTCCGGGCGCGGGCACGGGGGCCGTCGCTGCTCGGCATCGAGGCGCATGCCGGTCGGCGCCAGGCGCAAGAGGCGATGCCTCCACCGTCACCCGATACGGGAGGCGCCGCGCCCACCCTCACTTGGTACAGGAGGCGACGCCTCCACCCTCACCCGGTACAGGAAGCGCCGCCTCCGCCCTCACCCGATATCTGGCGGATCAATCCGAACCCGCACCGCGACCTCGTTCGCGCCCCGCGCCATCCGAGCCGCCTGCGCGGCCTTCAGCGCCGCGGCCAACGCGGCCCCGCTCCCCGGCGGCACCCGGATCAACGCCCGGTCCCAGTGCTCCCCCGGCGGCGGCCCGCCCACCCGACGAGGCCGCCCCACCGCCGTGACGGCAACCGGTACCGGCCCCAACACCTCGGCGTCCCGCGGCAGCTCGGCCGTACGGAGGAACTCGGCGACCGCCTCCCCCGGTCCGGACACCGCGGCCATCCGGGACACCGGCGGAAACCCCAGCTCGGCCCGCTCGCCGAGCTCGCGCACGGCGTGTCCGACGGGGTCCCACCGCACCAGCGCCTGTACGGGCCGCAGTGTGGGCTCGGCGACGACGACCACCGTCCCACCGGCGCCCTGCGGCCGTACCAGCGAGGCCGCCGCGATCCAGCGGCGCAACGCGTCCTCCCCCGCCCGCAGATCGGGCCGTCCGAGCATGGCCCAGCCGTCCAGCAGCAGCGCCGCGGCATAGCCGCCCTCGGCGACGGGCTCGGCGCCCGGTGTGCTCACGACCAGCGCGGGCGTGCCCGGCACGGTGTCCAGGACGTGCTCACGCCCGGACGTCCGTACCGGAACGGCGGGAAAGGCCCGCCCCAGTTCCTCGGCGGTCCGGCGCGCCCCCACCACCTGGGCGCGCAGCCGGAAGCCGCCGCACTCCGGGCAGTGCCAGGCACCCTCGTCGCGCCCGCACCACCCGCACTTCAGATCGGCCCCGGACCCCTGCGCCTCCAGCGGCCCGGAACAGTGCCGGCACCGGGCGGGAGCACGGCAGTTGGCGCACGCCATCCGGGGCACGTAGCCGCGCCGGGGCACCTGCACGAGCACCGGCCCGGTCCGCAGCCCTTCCCGCACCGCCTGCCAGGCGAGCGTGGGCAACCGGGCGGCGCGGGCTGCCTCGTCCCGCGCGAGATCACCGTCCCCGACGGTCCGTACGAGCGGAGCCGCGCCCCGCACCTGCTCCCGCGCGGCGACCAACGGCCGGGCCCAGCCGCTCTCCACGAGTTGCGCGGCCTCGACGGTGCAGCTCCAACTCCCCAGCAGAAAGCCGCACTTGTCCTGGGCCGCCCGGAGCAGCAGCACTTCGCGCGCATGGGGCTGCGGGGCGTGCTGCTCACTGTGGCTGTCGTCGCCGTCGTCCCAGAGGGCGACAAGCCCCAGGTCCTGCACGGGCGCGAACATGGCGGCACGGGTCCCCACGACCGCCCGCACACTCCCCCGCCGCACCGCGAGCCACTCCCGGTACCGCTTCTCGGGCCCGGCATCGGCGGTGAGCACCGCATGCCGTCCCTCGCCCATCAGCGAGGTCAGAGCGGCGTCGACCCGCGCCACGGCCCGCCCGTCGGGCAGCACGACGAGCGCTCCCCGCCCGGAGGCCAGTGTGGCGACGACGGCACGGGCGAGTTCCTCGCTCCACTCGGGTCCGGGCAGGGCGTTCCACACGGCACGCGGCGCACCCCCGGAAGCGAGCGCGTCCAGGAAGCCGGCGCCACGCTCGTAGCGCCCCCAGGACCCCGCCTCGGGCTTGTTGGGCGGCGGAAGCGGCTCCGGTGAGGGCCGCTGCTCGGCCCGGGCGCTGCGCGGCGGCACGGCCAGCTGAAGCACATCGGCCAGCCCACCGGCGTACCGGTCGGCGACGGCCCGCGCGAGCCCCAACAGCTCCTCGCTCAGGACCCGCTCGGGCGAGACGACCTGGGCGAGCGCCGCCAGTGGACCCGAGTAGTCGGACTCGGCGACCCGCTCGACGAGGAACCCGTCGATGAGCCCGCCGCCCTCACGCCGCCCCTCGCGCACACGATGCCGCCCGGCCCCGAACCGCACGCGCACCCGCACCCCGGGCTGCGCGTCCGCGTCCAGTTCCTCCGGCACGGCGTAGTCGAAGTACCGGTCGAGATGCAGTACGCCCTTGTCGACCAGCACCCGCGCCACCGGCAACCGCTCGGCGAGCTTGGCCCCCCGCCAGGTCCTGGGCTTGGCCCGCGGTGTCCTGGCCTGCCGCACGCTCTCCCGGATGAGCGCGAGCTGCTCGGGCGACGCCCCCTCGGCGCCGCCGCCCTCAGTCCCGTTCTCGCTGCTCACGCTTGCATTCTTACCAAACGCCACTGACATCCGACGCCCGCCCGAGTTCCCCACCGGCGACGGACCGCACTCTGCCTTGGACCACTCGGCCACGCCACCGGACCCACCCCGGCCGACGGCGGGATTCGAACCCGCGGGGGCCACAGCCCCGAAGTACCCGTCACCTTCGCACCGGACGCCCCGGCATCGAACCTCCCGAGATCACCTCGGCCACGGCACACAAACTCTCAGTTTCACCGCGCGCCCAAGGGCCCGCTCCACAGAAGCAGCCGCAACCTTCGCACCGGGAGACCACCAGCGTACGAATCCGCAACGCCGGCCCGCCAACCGTTTTGGGACGCGCCGAGGCCCGGCCCCCGAAGGGACCGGGCCTCGTACGAAGCGTGGAGCCGGGCTTACAGCCCCGCAGCCTTCTTCAGCTCCTCGACGCGGTCCGTCCGCTCCCAGGTGAACTCCGGCACCTCGCGGCCGAAGTGGCCGTAGGCCGCCGTCTGGGCGTAGATCGGGCGGAGCAGGTCGAGGTCGCGGATGATCGCGGCCGGGCGCAGGTCGAAGACCTCGTCGATGGCCTTCTCGATCTTCTCGGGCTCGATCTTGTGGGTGCCGAAGGTCTCGACGAACAGGCCCACCGGCTCGGCCTTGCCGATCGCGTACGCCACCTGCACCTCGCAGCGGGCCGCCAGACCCGCGGCGACGACGTTCTTGGCGACCCAGCGCATCGCGTACGCCGCGGAACGGTCCACCTTGGACGGGTCCTTGCCGGAGAAGGCGCCACCACCATGGCGGGCCATGCCGCCGTACGTGTCGATGATGATCTTCCGGCCGGTCAGACCCGCGTCACCCATCGGACCGCCGATCTCGAAGCGACCGGTGGGGTTGACCAAGAGGCGGTAGTTCTCGGTGTCCAGCTTGATGCCCTCGTCGAGGAGAGCCTTCAGCTCGGGCTCGACCACGAACTCGCGGATGTCGGGCGCGAGAAGCGAGTCGAGGTCGATGTCACTCGCGTGCTGCGAGGAGACGACCACGGTGTCCAGACGGACCGCCTTGTCACCGTCGTACTCGATGGTGACCTGGGTCTTGCCGTCGGGGCGCAGGTAGGGGATGGTGCCGTTCTTGCGGACCTCGGAGAGGCGCTTGGACAGGCGGTGCGCCAGGAAGATCGGCAGCGGCATCAGCGTCGGCGTCTCGTCCGTCGCGTAGCCGAACATCAGGCCCTGGTCACCGGCACCCTGACGGTCCAGCTCGTCCTCGTCGCCCTCGACCCGGGACTCGTACGCCGTGTCCACGCCCTGCGCGATGTCGGGCGACTGCGAGCCGATCGAGACGGAGACTCCACAGGAGGCGCCGTCGAAGCCCTTCTTCGAGGAGTCGTAGCCGATCTCGAGGATCTTGTTGCGGACCAGCGTCGCGATGTCCGCGTACGTCTTGGTCGTGACCTCTCCGGCCACATGCACGAGCCCGGTGGTGATCAGGGTCTCGACAGCGACCCGGGAGGACGGGTCCTCGCGCAGAAGCGCGTCGAGAATGGTGTCGCTGATCTGGTCAGCGATCTTGTCGGGGTGACCCTCGGTCACGGACTCCGAGGTGAACAGGCGACGGGACACAACGCTCCCTGTGGTTGCAGCGGCTGCTGGCTGATCATTGGCGGACGGTCGGGAGCTGCGCCCGGCGTCGTCCGAGGACAGTTTATCTGTCGTGCTCGGTCACGGACCCCCTGTCTCGCCTCTCGGGAGGGCTGTGACCTGCGGCACGGGCATTCTGCCCAATG
Organism: Streptomyces chartreusis; assembly: GCF_008704715.1. Taxonomy (NCBI): domain Bacteria; kingdom Bacillati; phylum Actinomycetota; class Actinomycetes; order Kitasatosporales; family Streptomycetaceae; genus Streptomyces; species Streptomyces chartreusis. The sequence continues at coordinate 8,100,207 of NZ_CP023689.1, read as the reverse complement.
TCACACCCCCTTGACCAGGCACGCCACACCGGAATCAAGGAAGGCACGAGAGAAGCCCGGGCGCATCAAACAATTCACCCGAGCCGTCGCGCCACCAGGTCCCACACCGTTTCGGCCAGGGCCTCCTTGGGCCCGTACGGGACCGGGGTCTCGCTGCCGTCGGCGCCCAGGACGACCGCCTCGTTCTCCTCCGAGCCGAACGTCTTGCGCTCCCCCACCTCGTTCACCACGAGGAGGTCGCACCTCTTGCGTTCCAGCTTCTTACGGCCGTTGGCCAGCACATTGTCCGTCTCGGCGGCGAAGCCGACGATCACCTGGCCGGAGCGGGCCCGGTCGGCGGAGATCTCCGCGAGGATGTCCGGATTACGCACCAGAACGATGGGTTCCGGATCCTCCCCGTCCTTCTTCTTGATCTTTCCGGCGGCGTAGGTCGCGGGGCGGAAGTCGGCGACCGCGGCCGCCATCACGACCGCGTCGGCGTCCGAGGCCGCCTTGAGAACCGCCTCCCGCAGCTGCACGGCCGTGCCGACCGGCACGACGTCCACGCCGGCCGGCTCGGGCAGCCCCGCGTTCGCCGACACCAGCGTGACGCGGGCGCCCCGGGCGGCGGCGGTGCGGGCGAGGGCGTAGCCCTGCTTGCCGGAGGAGCGGTTGCCGAGGAAGCGGACCGGGTCGAGCGGCTCGCGGGTGCCGCCGGCGCTGACGACGACGTGCCGTCCCCTGAGGTCGGGCTCGGTGACGCCGCGGGCCAGCACCCGGCGGCAGACCTCGAAGATCTCGGCCGGGTCGGGCAGCCGGCCCTTGCCGGTGTCCACGCCGGTGAGGCGGCCGACGGCGGGCTCGATGACGACCGCGCCGCGCCGGCGCAGCGTCGCCACGTTCTCCTGGGTGGCCGCGTGCTCCCACATCTCGGTGTGCATGGCGGGCGCGAAGACCACCGGGCAGCGGGCGGTGAGGAGGGTGTTGGTCAGCAGGTCGTCGGCGAGGCCGTGCGCGGCCCTGGCGAGGGTGTCGGCCGTGGCCGGGGCGACGATCACCAGGTCGGCGTGCTGGCCGATGCGGACGTGCGGCACCTCGTGGACGTCGTCCCAGACCTCCGTCGAGACGGGGTTGCCGGAGAGGGCGGACCAGGTGGCGGCGCCGACGAAGTGCAGGGCGGAGGCCGTGGGGACGACGCGGACGTCGTGCCCCGACTCGGTGAGCCTGCGCAGCAGCTCACAGGCCTTGTACGCGGCGATGCCGCCGCTGACCCCCAGAACGACCTTCGGCTTGTCCACCGGGCCTCCCCACTCGTTGACCGATGACTCCATGCTGCATCACGGGCGGGGCGGTCCCCGCACCCAGAGCAGACCACAGGCCCGACAGTCGCTGCTGCCGGGCCTGTGGAAAAGCCAGCTCAAAGCTGAAAATACTACTTACTGCGCCGAGCCTTTTACTGCGCGGGGCCTTCGACGGCCTCGGACGTCAGCAGACCCGCGTTGATCTCGCGCAGGGCGATCGAGAGCGGCTTCTCGTGGACGTGGGTGTCGACGAGCGGACCGACGTACTCGAGGAGGCCCTCGCCGAGCTGCGAGTAGTACGCGTTGATCTGGCGGGCCCGCTTGGCCGCGTAGATCACGAGGCTGTACTTCGAGTCGGTGGCCTCGAGGAGCTCGTCGATCGGCGGGTTGATGATGCCCTCGGGCGCGGAGATGGAAGAGGACACGCTCTACCTTCCGATGGATGGGAAAGATTCAGTGCGCATGATCAGGTCCGGCTGAACCGGTCTGGCTGAATCGGCCAGGACCGAACAGTCATGACCACACAGTCACGATCACACAACGTCCACCAAGGCTAGCAGCTCGCGCGCCACGTCCTCGACGGAGGTGTTGACCAGGGTGGTGTCGAACTCCGGCTCGGCCGCCAGCTCGACCTTCGCCGCGTCCAGCCGGCGTTCGATCACCTCGGGCGGCTCGGTGCCACGCCCGGTGAGTCTGCGCACGAGCTCCTCCCAGGAGGGAGGAGCCAGGAACACCAGCTGAGCCTCGGCCATGGACTCACGGACCTGCCGCGCCCCCTGGAGGTCGATCTCCAGCAGGACGGGCTCACCCGCCTCCAGCCGCTCCAGCACGGCCGCACGCGGCGTGCCGTAGCGGTTGCCGGCGAACTCCGCCCACTCCAGCAGCTCCCCGTTGGCGATCAGCTTGTCCATCTCGTCGTCGGTGACGAAGAAGTAGTGGACACCGTGCTTCTCGCCGGGGCGGGGCTTGCGGGTCGTCGCCGACACCGAGAGCCAGACCTCGGGGTGTTCCTTGCGCATATGGGCGACGACCGTGCTCTTGCCGACCCCTGAGGGGCCGGAGAGCACGGTCAGCCGCGGACGTTCACTCATGCAGCGATTATTCCAGCAATCCCGGAGTGCCCGGGACTCCCTGTCTCAAGAGCGCCGGCTCAGGAGCCGGTGCTGCCGAACTCACGCTCCAGGGAGGCGATCTGGTTCGAGCCGAGACCGCGTACGCGGCGGCTCTCGGAGATGCCGAGTCGCTCCATGATCTGCTTGGCGCGGACCTTGCCCACGCCCGGCAGGGACTCGAGCAGCGCGGAGACCTTCATCTTGCCGATGACGTCGTTCTCCTGGCCCTGCTTGATGACCTCGTGCAGGGAGGCGCCGGAGTGCTTGAGTCGATTCTTGACCTCGGCCCGCTCCCGGCGAGCCGCGGCGGCCTTTTCGAGCGCGGCTGCGCGCTGTTCAGGGGTAAGGGGCGGAAGAGCCACGCCTACGTCACCTCGGATGTCGAACTGTCGGATACGGACCGGTGAGGAACCTAGTCGCCCCACACCTGGGGAGCCACGAGCAACACGCTGCCCGCACTCCCCCACTGCCTGAAGGGCGTGGGAGGCTCCCTCACTCGTCGGAGACTAGCGGCCAAGTCCGCCAGAGTCAGCGAGAACAGCGGAAAAGTCCTGGTCAGCCTCCGTCAGGTCGGACATTTAGGACATAATGCCCTGGATTTGAGGATGTATTCAGACTCAAGTCGGCCGCGGGCCACTCATCGGAGGACCCCCGCGACCGGCTCGAACACCTCTGACGGCGGTCAGACGCCCGAAACGGCGTGCGCGATCTCATCGGCGAAGCGTGACGCGGACTCACGCAGTGCGACGACGTCCGGTCCGTGCCGCAGAACGCCCCGGCTGACGTTCGGGACGACATTGCGCGCCGCGGCGCCGAAGACGTGCGGAAGATCCGCCGCCGTGGCGCCCTGGGCCCCGATGCCGGGCGCGAGGATCGGACCATTGATCGAGAGGTCGTAGGACGACAGGTCGCCGAGCGTGGCCCCGACGACCGCGCCGAAGGACCCCATCGGCTGCTCGCCCTCGTTCTCGGCCGCCAGGTGCGCCAGCATCGTCGCGCCGACGGTGCGGCCGTCCGTGCGGATCGCGTGCTGGACCTCGCCGCCCTCCGGGTTCGACGTCAGCGCGAGCACGAACAGCCCGGCGCCGCTCTCCCGGGCCAGTGCGATGGCCGGCGAGAGCGATCCGTAGCCGAGGTACGGCGAAACGGTCAGCGCGTCGGAGAACAGCGGCGAGTCCTTGCGCAGGAAGGTCTCGGCGTACGCGGCCATGGTCGAGCCGATGTCGCCGCGCTTGGCGTCCATCACCACCAGCGCCCCGGCCGCGCGCGCCTCCTCGACCGACTTCTCCAGGACGGCGACGCCGCGCGACCCGAAGCGCTCGAAGAACGCGCTCTGCGGCTTGAGCACGGCGACCCGGTCGGCCATCGCCTCGACGACCGTGCGGCTGAACCGCTCCAGGCCCGCCACGTCGTCGCTCAGACCCCACTCGGACAGCAGGGAGGCGTGCGGGTCGATCCCGACGCACAGGGGGCCGCGCTCGTCCATGGCGCGGCGCAGACGTGCGCCGAAGGGTTCGAGAGAGCTCATGCCGGCTTCCTTACGTCGGCGCCGACCGCGTCGGCGAGGGTGGCGTGCGGGCTGTTGCGCAGGCGCGCGGCGAGCCCCTTGTGGATGGCACGGCCCCAGAAGGGCCCCTCGTAGATGAACGCGCTGTACCCCTGCACGAGCGTGGCACCGGCGAGGATGCGCTGCCAGGCGTCCTCGGCGTTCTCGACGCCGCCGACGCCCACCAGGGTGATCCGGTCGCCCACGCGCGCGTACAGGCGCCTCAGGACCTCCAGGGAGCGCGCCTTGAGGGGCGCTCCGGACAGGCCGCCGGTCTCCTTGACGAGGGTGGGGTCCGACTTCAGGCCGAGTCCCTCGCGCGCGATGGTGGTGTTCGTGGCGATGATCCCGTCCAGGCCCAGCTCGACGGCCAGGTCGGCGACGGCGTCGACGTCCTCGTCGGCGAGGTCCGGCGCGATCTTCACGAGCAGCGGCACCCGGCGGCCGGGCACCGTGCGGTCGGCGGCCTCGCGGACGGCGCTCAGGAGCGGCCGCAGGGACTCCGTGGCCTGGAGGTTGCGCAGGCCGGGCGTGTTGGGCGAGGAGACGTTCACGACCAGGTAGTCGGCGTACGGCGCGAGCCGCTCGGTCGACTTCACGTAGTCGGCGGCGGCCTCGGCCTCCGGGACGACCTTGGTCTTGCCGATGTTGACGCCGACGACGGTCCTGAAGACGGGCGTACGGGAGGCCAGGCGGGCCGCCACGGCCAGCGAGCCCTCGTTGTTGAAGCCCATGCGGTTGATGAGCGCGCGGTCCTGCACGAGCCGGAACAGCCGCTTCCTGGGGTTGCCCGGCTGTGCCTCGCCGGTCACGGTGCCGATCTCGATGTGGTCGAAGCCCAGCATCGACATCCCGTCGATCGCGACGGCGTTCTTGTCGAAGCCGGCGGCGAGCCCGAAGGGGCCGTGCATGCGCAGCCCGAAGGCCTCGGTGCGCAGCTCCTTGTGGCGGGGCGCGAGGGCGGCCGCGACGAAGATGCGCAGCACGGGGATGCGGGCGGCGAGCCGGATCCAGCGGAACGCCAGGTGATGGGCCTGCTCCGGGTCCATCCGTTTGAAAACCAGACGGAAGAAAAGCTTGTACATCGTGTTGTCCTCTTCGAAGCCTCGGTGAGCCTCATGAAGAGGGGGACACCGTTTCCGGTGTCCCCCTCAGGGCTGCTAGTCGCGGGCCGCGGTCAGATGCTCGGCGTGTTCCTGGAGGGAACGCACGCCCACATCTCCGTGGTTGAGGGCGTCGATGCCCTGGACGGCGGCGGCGAGCGCCTGGACCGTCGTCAGGCAGGGCACGGACCGCGCCACGGCCGCCGTACGGATGTCGTAGCCGTCGAGGCGGCCGCCGGTGCCGTACGGGGTGTTGACGATGAGGTCGACCTCGCCGTCGTGGATGAGCTGGACGATGGTCTTCTCGCCGTTCGGGCCCTCGCCCTCGGACTGCTTGCGCACGACGGTGGCGTTGATGCCGTTTCGCTTGAGGACCTCGGCGGTGCCGGAGGTGGCCATCAGCTCGAAGCCGTGGGCGACCAGCTCACGCGCCGGGAAGATCATCGAGCGCTTGTCGCGGTTGGCGACCGAGATGAAGGCGCGGCCCTTGGTGGGCAGCGGGCCGTAGGCGCCCGCCTGCGACTTGGCGTACGCCGTGCCGAAGACGGAGTCGATGCCCATGACCTCGCCGGTGGAGCGCATCTCCGGGCCGAGGATGGTGTCGACGCCGCGGCCGTGGATGTCGCGGAAGCGCGACCACGGCATGACGGCCTCCTTGACGGAGATCGGCGCGTCGAGCGGGAGTTCGCCGCCGTCGCCGGCCGCCGGAAGGAGCCCCTCCGTGCGCAGTTCGGCGATGGTCGCGCCCAGCGAGATCCGGGCGGCGGCCTTCGCCAGCGGCACCGCGGTCGCCTTCGAGGTGAAGGGGACGGTGCGCGACGCGCGCGGGTTGGCCTCCAGGACGTACAGGATGTCGCCGGCCATCGCGAACTGGATGTTGATCAGGCCGCGGACGCCGACGCCCTTGGCGATGGCCTCCGTGGAGGCCCGCAGGCGCTTGATGTCGAAGCCGCCGAGGGTGATCGGGGGCAGGGCGCACGCCGAGTCGCCGGAGTGGATGCCGGCCTCCTCGATGTGCTCCATGACGCCGCCGAGGTACAGCTCATGGCCGTCGTAGAGCGCGTCGACGTCGATCTCGATGGCGTCGTCCAGGAACCGGTCGACGAGGACCGGCCGCGAGGGGCTGATCTCGGTCGACTCGGCGATGTAGGACTCCAGCCGGGTCTCGTCGTAGACGATCTCCATGCCGCGCCCGCCGAGGACGTACGACGGCCGCACCAGGACCGGGTAGCCGATCTCGTCCGCGATGGCCTTGGCGCCCGCGAAGGTGGTCGCGGTGCCGTGCTTGGGGGCCGGCAGGCCCGCCTCGGCGAGGACGCGGCCGAAGGCGCCCCGGTCCTCGGCGGCGTGGATGGCCTCCGGGGAGGTGCCGACGATCGGCACGCCGTTGTCCTTCAGGGCCTGCGACAGACCCAGCGGGGTCTGGCCGCCGAGCTGCACGACGACGCCCGCCACCGGCCCGGCCTGCTGCTCGGCGTGGACGATCTCCAGCACGTCCTCGAGCGTCAGCGGCTCGAAGTACAGGCGGTCGGAGGTGTCGTAGTCCGTGGAGACGGTCTCGGGGTTGCAGTTGACCATCACGGTCTCGTACCCGGCGTCGCTCAGCGCGAAGGAGGCGTGGACGCAGGAGTAGTCGAACTCGATGCCCTGGCCGATGCGGTTGGGGCCGGAGCCGAGGATGATGACGGCCGGCTTCTCGCGCGGCGCGACCTCGCTCTCCTCGTCGTAGGAGGAGTAGAAGTACGGCGTCCTCGCGGCGAACTCGGCGGCGCAGGTGTCGACCGTCTTGTAGACCGGGCGGATGCCCAGCGCGTGCCGCACCTCGCGCACGACGTCCTCGCGCAGGTCGCGGATCTCGCCGATCTGCTGGTCGGAGAAGCCGTGCCGCTTGGCCTCGGCGAGCAGCTCGGGGGTGAGCTTCGCGGCCTCGGCGATCTCGTCGGCGATCTCCTTGATGAGGAAGAGCTGGTCGACGAACCAGGGGTCGATCTTCGTGTACTCGAAGACCTCCTCCTGGGTGGCGCCCGCGCGGATGGCCTGCATGACGGCGTTGATACGGCCGTCGGTCGGGCGGACGGCCTCTTCGAGAAGGGCGATCTTGTCGCCGGGCTCGCCGACGAAGGTGAACTGGCTGCCCTTCTTCTCCAGCGAGCGCAGCGCCTTCTGGAAGGCCTCGGTGAAGTTGCGGCCGATGGCCATGGCCTCGCCGACCGACTTCATGGTGGTGGTGAGGGTGGAGTCGGCCTGCGGGAACTTCTCGAAGGCGAACCGCGGGGCCTTGACGACCACGTAGTCGAGCGTGGGCTCGAAGGAGGCCGGGGTCTCCCGCGTGATGTCGTTCGGGATCTCGTCGAGGGTGTACCCGACGGCGAGCTTGGCCGCGATCTTGGCGATCGGGAAGCCGGTCGCCTTGGACGCGAGGGCCGAGGAGCGCGACACGCGCGGGTTCATCTCGATGACGATCACACGACCGTCCTCGGGGTTCACCGCGAACTGGATGTTGCAGCCGCCGGTGTCGACGCCGACCTCGCGGATGATCGCGATGCCGACGTCACGCAGCACCTGGTACTCGCGGTCGGTGAGGGTCATCGCGGGTGCGACCGTGATGGAGTCGCCGGTGTGCACGCCCATCGGGTCGAAGTTCTCGATGGAGCAGACGACCACGACGTTGTCGTGCTTGTCGCGCATCAGCTCCAGCTCGTACTCCTTCCAGCCGAGGATGGACTCCTCCAGAAGCACCTCGGTGGTCGGGGAGAGCGTGAGGCCCTGGCCGGCGATGCGGCGCAGCTCCTCCTCGTCGTGCGCGAAGCCGGAGCCGGCGCCGCCCATGGTGAAGGACGGGCGCACCACGACCGGGTAGCCGCCGAGGGTCTCGACGCCCTGGAGGACGTCGTCCATCGAGTGGCAGATGACCGAGCGGGCGGACTCGCCGTGCCCGATCTTGCCGCGGACCGCCTCGACGACGTCCTTGAAGAGGTCGCGGTCCTCGCCCTTGTTGATGGCCTCGACGTTGGCGCCGATCAGCTCGACGCCGTACTTCTCCAGCGTGCCCGCCTCGTGCAGCGAGATCGCGGTGTTGAGGGCCGTCTGGCCGCCCAGGGTGGGCAGCAGCGTGTCGGGCCGCTCCTTGGCGATGATCTTCTCGACGAACTCCGGGGTGATCGGCTCGACGTAGGTGGCGTCGGCGATCTCCGGGTCGGTCATGATCGTCGCCGGGTTGGAGTTCACGAGGATGACGCGCAGGCCCTCGGACTTCAGGACCCGGCAGGCCTGCGTGCCGGAGTAGTCGAACTCGGCGGCCTGGCCGATGACGATCGGGCCGGAGCCGATGACCAGGACGGACTGGATATCGGTGCGCTTAGGCACGCTGGCCCTCCATCAGGGATACGAAGCGGTCGAACAGGTAGGCGGCGTCGTGCGGGCCCGCTGCCGCTTCGGGGTGGTACTGGACGCTGAAGGCCGGCTTGTCGAGGAGGTGGAGTCCCTCCACCACGTTGTCGTTGAGGCAGACGTGGGAGACCTCGGCGCGGCCGTAGGGGGTCTCGGAGACCTTGTCGGTCGGCGCGTCCACGGCGAAGCCGTGGTTGTGCGCGGTGACCTCGACCTTGCCGGTCGTGCGGTCCTGGACCGGCTGGTTGATGCCGCGGTGGCCGTACTTCAGCTTGTAGGTGCCGAAGCCGAGCGCGCGGCCGAGGATCTGGTTGCCGAAGCAGATGCCGAAGAGCGGGGTGCCGCGCTCCAGGACCGCCTGCATGACGGAGACCGGGTGGTCGGCGGTGGCCGGGTCGCCGGGGCCGTTGGAGAAGAACACGCCGTCGGGGTTCACGGCGTAGACGTCGTCGGCGGTGGCCGTGGCGGGCAGCACATGCACCTCGATGCCGCGCTCGGCCATGCGGTGCGGGGTCATGCCCTTGATGCCGAGGTCGACGGCGGCGACGGTGAACTTCTTCTCGCCGATCGCCGGGACGACGTACGCCTCCTTGGTGGCGACCTCGGCGGAGAGGTCGGCGCCCTTCATCTCGGGGGCCTGGCGGACCTCGGCGAGCATGGTGCCCTCGTCGGGCAGGGCGTTGCCGGAGAAGATGCCGACGCGCATGGCGCCGAGCTCGCGCAGGTGGCGGGTGAGGGCGCGCGTGTCGATGCCGGAGATCCCGACGACGCCCTGGTGGCGCAGCTCCTCGTCCAGCGAGCGCTTGGCGCGCCAGTTGGAGGGCACGCGCGCAGGGTCGCGCACGACATAGCCGGCGACCCAGATCTGCTTGCTCTCCGGGTCCTCGTCGTTGACGCCGGTGTTGCCGACGTGCGGGGCGGTCATCACGACGACCTGGCGGTGGTACGACGGGTCGGTGAGGGTCTCCTGGTAGCCGGTCATGCCGGTGGAGAACACGGCCTCGCCGAAGGTCACCCCCACGGCCCCGTAGGCGCGGCCGCGGAACATCCGGCCGTCCTCCAGGACGAGTACCGCGGGAACCTTGCCGGCTCCCCTTGTGGAGGTCGTCATCGTTCGGCGCCTTCCGTGCTGTTGTTGTCGATCATGGAGTTAATGGCGTCGACCCACTCGTTGTGCTCGGCCGCGTGGTCCGAGCGGAATCCGGAGTCGATCAGCCGCTCGCCGTGCGCCCAGGTCACCACGAGCAGTCCGCCCTCGGTCAGGACCTTGCCGGCGATGCCCTTGTCGAGCCGGGCCTCGCGCAGCTGCGCGGCGGGGACGAAGAAGTCGGTCGCGCCGGGGCGTACGACGTCCAGTCCCGCGTCCGTCAGGGTGAGCTCGACCCGGCTGCGGGTGCCCAGGCCGTGCGCCACGATGCGGTCGAGCCACTGACCTGCGGTGGTCGAGCCGTGATAGCGGCCGCTCATGCTCAGTCTCGCCGGGCCTGGGTCGTCCGGCGCGCTGGGCAGCTCGGGCAGGTCGCCCTGGAGCGTGCCGCGCCATTTCCAGCCCTCGCGCATCAGCCAGTAGACGAGCGCGACGAAGAGGGCGAGTCCGACGAGCCAGCCCAGGCGGGCGGCCCAGTCGGTGACCTCGGCCGACTTCTTTTCGGCGGCGAGTCCGGCGGCGAGCAGAGTTGCAGGTGTCACGTGAGCTTCCCGTCGACGAGCGTGGCCTTGCCCCGGAGCCACGTGTGCGTCACACGGCCCGGCAGCTCACGTCCCTCGTACGGGGTGTTGCGGCTGCGCGAGGCGAAGCCCGCGGGGTCCACGGACCCACGGTATTCCGTGTCGACGAGCGTGAGGTTGGCGGGCTCACCAGCCGAGACGGGACGGCCGTGCCCGCCGGCCTGGCCGATCTGCGCGGGCTTGACGGACATGCGCTCGGCGACCCCGGCCCAGGTCAGGAGCCCGGTGTCCACCATGGTCGCCTGCACCACCGACAGCGCGGTCTCCAGGCCGACCATCCCCATGGCGGCCGCGGCCCACTCGCAGTCCTTGTCCTCGTGCGGGTGCGGGGCGTGGTCGGTGGCGACGATGTCGATGGTGCCGTCGGCGAGCGCCTCGCGCAGCGCCATCACGTCACGCTCGGTGCGCAGCGGCGGGTTCACCTTGTAGACCGGGTTGTACGTGCGCACCATCTCGTCGGTGAGGAGCAGGTGGTGCGGGGTGACCTCGGCGGTGACGTCGATGCCGCGGGACTTGGCCCAGCGGACGATCTCGACGGACCCGGCGGTCGAGAGGTGGCAGATGTGGACGCGGGAGCCGACGTGCTCGGCGAGCAGGACATCCCGGGCGATGATCGATTCTTCGGCCACCGCGGGCCAGCCGCCGAGACCCAGCTCGGCGGAGACGACGCCCTCGTTCATCTGGGCGCCCTCGGTCAGCCGCGGCTCCTGCGCGTGCTGGGCGACGACCCCGCCGAAGGCCTTCACGTACTCCAGCGCGCGACGCATGATCACGGCGTCGTCGACGCACTTGCCGTCGTCGGAGAAGACGGTGACGCCGGCGGCCGACTCGTGCATGGCGCCCAGCTCGGCGAGCTTGCGGCCCTCAAGGCCGACGGTGACGGCCCCGATGGGCTGCACGTCGCAGTAGCCGTGCTCCTGGCCCAGCCTGTAGACCTGCTCGACCACGCCGGCGGTGTCGGCGACCGGGAAGGTGTTGGCCATGGCGAACACGGCCGTGAAGCCGCCGGAGGCCGCCGCGCGGGTGCCGGTCAGCACGGTCTCGGAATCCTCGCGGCCCGGCTCGCGCAGATGGGTGTGCAGGTCGACCAGGCCCGGCAGGAGGACCTTGCCGGCCGCCTCGACGACCTGGGCGCCCTCGTCGCTCAGGGCGGTGCCCACCTCGGCGATGGTCTCGCCGTCGATCAGCACGTCCTGCGGCTCGCCGCCGAGCACCTTCGCACCACGGATCAGGATCTTGCTCATGGTCTTACTTCTCCTCGGTACGGGTGTGGGAGGCGGCCGGTTCGTTCCCGCCCAGCAGCAGGTAGAGAACGGCCATCCGGATGGAGACTCCGTTTGCGACCTGCTCGATGGCGGTGCAGCGCTCCGAGTCGGCGACCTCGGCGGTGATCTCCATGCCGCGGACCATCGGGCCGGGGTGCATCACGATGGCGTGCTCGGGCATCTTCGCCATGCGCTCGCCGTCGAGGCCGTAGCGCCGCGAGTACTCGCGCTCGGTCGGGAAGAACGCGGCGTTCATCCGCTCGCGCTGCACGCGCAGCATCATCACCGCGTCGGACTTCGGAAGGGTGCTGTCGAGGTCGTACGACACCTCGCAGGGCCAGGTCTCGACGCCGACCGGCACCAGGGTGGGCGGGGCGACCAGGGTGACCTCGGCTCCGAGGGTGTGCAGCAGGTCGACGTTGGAGCGGGCGACGCGGCTGTGCAGGACGTCGCCGACGATCGTGATGCGCCGGCCGTCGAGGTCCTGGCCGAGCCCGGCGTCCCGGCCGACGAGCCGGCGGCGCATCGTGAAGGCGTCCAGGAGGGCCTGCGTGGGGTGCTGGTGGGTGCCGTCGCCGGCGTTGATGACGGCCGCGTCGATCCAGCCGGAGTTGGCGAGGCGGTACGGCGCTCCGGAGGCGCCGTGCCGGATGACCACGGCGTCGACGCCCATGGCCTCCAGGGTCTGGGCGGTGTCCTTCAGGGACTCGCCCTTGGACACGCTCGATCCCTTGGCGGTGAAGTTGATGACGTCCGCGGACAGCCGCTTCTCGGCCGCCTCGAAGGAGATGCGGGTGCGCGTGGAGTCCTCGAAGAAGAGGTTCACGACGGTGCGGCCGCGCAGGGTCGGCAACTTCTTGATCGGCCGGTCGGCGACCCGGGCCATCTCCTCGGCGGTGTCGAGGATCAGGACGGCGTCGTCGCGGGTGAGGTCGGCGGCCGAGATGAGATGACGCTGCATCTGTCAGGCTCCGTAAGGCAGTTCAATCGGGAGAATCAGGGCAGACGGGTGCGCGCGAGGGCGCACTGAGCGGACGTACGACAGCGGCGTACGCCTCAGGCGCTACTGGGAGGTCTGCTTGGCACCGAGCAGCACGGTGTCGCGACCGTCCTCCTCGGCGAGCTGGACCTTGACCGTCTCCCGCAGCGACGTGGGGATGTTCTTGCCGACGTAGTCGGCGCGGATGGGCAGTTCGCGGTGGCCCCGGTCGACGAGGACCGCGAGCTGGACCGCGCGCGGACGGCCGATGTCGTTCAGGGCGTCGAGCGCGGCGCGGATGGTGCGGCCGGAGAACAGGACGTCGTCGACGAGGATGACGAGGCGGCCGTCGATGCCGTCACCGGGGATCTCGGTGCGGGCGAGCGCACGCGGCGGGTGCATGCGCAGGTCGTCGCGGTACATCGTGATGTCGAGCGAGCCGACCGGCATCTTGCGCTCGGTGATCTCCTCGAGCTTGGCGGCGAGCCGCTGGGCGAGGAAGACGCCTCGGGTGGGAATCCCGAGGAGCACCACGTCGTCGGCGCCCTTGGCGCGCTCGACGATCTCGTGGGCGATGCGGGTCAACACCCGCGCGATGTCAGGGCCTTCGAGAACGGGCCTGGCGTCGGACGCTTGCGTGTCCTGCTGCCTGTCCATACGAAAAGGACCTCCTTCTCCGCCTCACGGGACGGACCTTAAAGGACGTCTGGTTTGCGCCATACACGTTAGCAGGCCGCCGGAGGGCGCCTCATCACCCCCTTGGCCCAATCGGCCACCGATAGCACGGAAGCGTCGGTGTGGACCATTCGGCTTGACGGGCCAGAGTAACGCTGCGTAACCTCACAGTGAGTTACCAACCGCGCGGCATGGAACCCAAGCCAGACCGCGTCGACACAGTGTCCGGGGAGCTATATGTCCAGCGAATACGCCAAACAGCTCGGGGCCAAACTCCGGGCCATCCGCACCCAGCAGGGCCTTTCCCTCCACGGTGTCGAGGAGAAGTCCCAGGGACGCTGGAAGGCCGTCGTGGTCGGTTCGTACGAGCGCGGTGACCGCGCCGTGACCGTGCAGCGCCTCGCCGAGTTGGCGGATTTCTACGGCGTTCCGGTTCAGGAGCTGCTGCCGGGCACCACGCCGGGCGGGGCCGCCGAGCCGCCGCCGAAGCTGGTCCTGGACCTGGAGCGGCTGGCTCATGTGCCGGCCGAGAAGGCGGGTCCGCTGCAGCGCTATGCCGCGACCATCCAGTCGCAGCGCGGTGACTACAACGGCAAGGTGCTCTCGATCCGCCAGGACGACCTGCGCACACTCGCCGTCATCTACGACCAGTCCCCCTCGGTCCTCACCGAGCAGCTGATCAGCTGGGGCGTGCTGGACGCGGACGCGCGCCGCGCGGTCTCCCACGCCGACGAGGGCTGAGCCCTCCACGCCTGAGCAGAAACGTACCGCCGGGGTGGCCGAAACCGATTGGGTTGCGGCCACCCCGGCGGCGTTCTGCCGCCTTGAGGACCTCGGAAGGCACAAGAAGACGCGGGAGGGCCCGCAGCATCCGCTGCGGGCCCTCCCGCGTCTTCGTCGAGCCCTTACGCCTCTTCGCGGCGCAGCGAGGGCTTGAGGTCCTTGAAACGGCCGAGGAGGCCGTTGACGAACGAGGGCGACTCGTCCGTGGAGAACTCCTTCGCCAGCTGCACCATCTCGTCCAGCACGACGGCGTCCGGGGTCTCGTCGACCCAGATCAGCTCGTACGCGCCGAGGCGGAGGATGTTGCGGTCCACGACCGGCATCCGGTCCAGCGTCCAGCCGACGGCGTACTGCGCGATCAGTTCGTCGATGCGCCTCGCGTGCTGCGCGTAGCCCTCGACGAGCTGCATCGTGTACTCGCTGACCGGCGGCTGCCGGGTGTCGGTCCGGGAGAGCCGGATCCAGTCCGCGAGGACCGTCAGGACGTCCGCTCCGCGCTGGTCACCCTCGAAGAGGATCTGGAAGGCGCGCTTGCGGGCCGTGTTGCGGGCAGCCAATTTAGCTGTTCACCCGGCCGAGGTAGTCGCTCGTGCGGGTGTCGACCTTGATCTTCTCACCGGTGGTGATGAAGAGCGGGACGTTGATCTGGTGGCCGGTCTCCAGGGTGGCGGGCTTGGTGCCACCGGTGGAGCGGTCGCCCTGGACGCCCGGCTCGGTCTCCTGGATGACCAGCTCGACGGCGGCCGGCAGCTCGACGAAGAGCACCTCGCCCTCGTGCTGGGCGACGGTGGCCATGAAGCCCTCGATCAGGAAGTTCGCGGCGTCGCCGACGGCCTTCCGGTCGACCATGAGCTGGTCGTAGGTCTCCATGTCCATGAAGACGAAGTACTCGCCGTCCATGTACGAGAACTGCATGTCGCGCTTGTCGACGGTGGCCGTCTCGACCTTCACGCCGGCGTTGAAGGTCTTGTCGACGACCTTCCCGGAGAGCACGTTCTTGAGCTTGGTGCGCACGAAGGCCGGGCCCTTGCCGGGCTTGACGTGCTGGAACTCGACGACGGACCACAGCTGGCCGCCGTCGAGCTTGAGCACCATGCCGTTCTTGAGGTCGTTCGTGGAAGCCACGGTTGCGGAATCTCCTGGACTGACGTGGACGACCCCGGCGCACGCACTCCTACAGCGCGAGCAGCTCCTTGGTCGTGATGGTGAGTAGCTCGGGTCCGCCGTCCGCCTCGGGGCGGACGACGAGCGTGTCATCGATCCGGACGCCGCCCCGGCCCGGGAGGTGGACCCCCGGTTCGACGGTGACCGGCACGCAAGCGTCCAGTTTACCCATGGCCGCGGGAGCCAACTGCGGGTCCTCGTCGATTTCGAGTCCCACACCGTGCCCCGTCAGCGACGGAAGGCCCTCCGCGTACCCCGCGGAGTCCAGCACCTGGCGCGCCGCACGGTCCACGTCACGGTAGGCGGCGCCGGGTGCCAGCATCTCCCGTCCGGCCCGCTGGGCTGCGAAGACCAGGTCGTACAGATCGATCTGCCAGTCGGCAGGGGACGTACCGATGACGAAGGTACGGCCGATCTCGCAGCGGTAGCCGCGGTACGTCGCCCCCAGGCAGACGGAGAGGAAATCGCCCTCCTCGACCCGGCGGTCGGTGGGCCGGTGCGCGCGTCTGCCGGAGTTCGGGCCGGTGGCGACGGCGGTCGGGAAGGCGGGGCCGTCGGCGCCGTGATCGACGAGGCGGCGTTCGAGTTCGAGGGCGAGATGGCGCTCGGTGCGGCCGACGAGGATGGATTCGAGGAGCTCACCGAGGGCCTGGTCGGCGATCTCGGCGCCGATGCGCAGGCAGGAGATCTCCTCCTCGTCCTTCACGACGCGGAGCTGTTCGACCGCGCCGCCGAGGTCGGTCAGGCGCAGCCGGGGCACGACGGAGCGCATCGCCCGGTGCCGGGCGACGGTGAGGTGATGTTCCTCCACGGCGAGGGAGTCGCCGCCCTGTCCGGCGGCGAGGTCGGCAGCGGCGACCGCGGGGTCACCGCCGGCGCCGGGAAGGATGTGTGTCCGCAGGGCCTCGTCGGGGCGGCCCTCGGCGGGGCGGTCGCCGGGTGGGCCGACGCACACGAGCAGGTCCTCGTTCTTGCCGATGAGCAGCACGGAGTCCTGCGGGGCGGCGCCCGCGAGGTAGCGGACGTTCGCGGGACGGGAGATCAGCGCGGAGGCGCTGCCGCTGGCTTGGCAGCGTTCCCGTAGGCGGGTTCGGCGGGCGGCGTACACCTCTGACATGACACGAGCGTAGGAGGCTCGTCCGGTTTGTGCCGGTTGGGAGGGAGCCGTTCGGACGAGGGGGTGCCACCTGAGGCCGGGTGCCGTGTGCGCGTGGGTGGGGGTTGCTCGCGCAGTTCCCCGCGCCCCTTCAGGTCGGCCCGATCGCGTTGGCTACCAGCTCGGCGGGCTCGCGATCGAGCGGGCCAGTACGTCGTCCAGGACCCGGGCCGTCTGCGGGACGTCGAGCTGGGAGTTGTCGATGATCGGCAGCCCCGAGCCGTACCAGCCCGCCATGCGGCCGTGGATCCGGGCGACCTCCTCGTCGGTGAGGCGGCGGTTGCCCGCGCGTTCCGCGTTGCGCTCCAGGACGATCTCCAGGCCGGGCAGCAGCACGACCGGCAGCAGCCCCGGACCGACGTGGCGCTTCCAGCCGCCGAGGCCGACCACCGGGCGGTCGGGGAAGACCGCGTCGTCGAGGATGCACGAGATGCCGTTGGCCAGGAAGTTCCGCGCGGCGAAGCCGCAGGTGCGGCGGGCCAGGCGGTACTGGGCCTCGGAGTTGTCGTTCCACCCGGACTGCGGGTCGGCGAAGCCCGAGCGGACCCATTCGCGCACGTCGTCGAGGCTGATGTGGGCCGTGGGGACCCGGCGGTGGTCCGCCCAGTACTTGGCGACGCTCGTCTTACCGGCCCCTGCCGGGCCGATGAGCAGCACCGCGATGGTCGTGGTCGACGCGTCGGGCACCGCGGCGGCGGGCGGGGCGCTCGGCATGCCGACGGGGCCGCCGGGCGGCAGCGGTACATGGCCGGTGGTCTCGGGGGCCTGCGGGGCCTGGACGTGGTGGGGCGTGTGCGGGACCGGTCCGGGAGGTGCGAAACCCGGCGCCGGGGGCGGCGGAGGCACCGGCGCGGATCCCTGGTGCGGGGCGGAACCCTGGTGGGGAGCAGGCCCCTGATGCGCGGCAGGCCCCTGATGCGGGACCTGACCCTGGTGCGCGGCGGGTCCCGGGTGCCCGCCCGGGTGATGCGCACCCGGGTCGTGTGCGGCCGGCGTCCACCCGTGCCCCGACTGATGGGGCGGCGGCAGCGGAGAACCCACTGCATGCTGCATCCGGTGCCACTCCGTCTCGTCTTCCATGGCCATTGGCGCTGGCAGCGGGCACGCGGCCCGCCTGCTACCGAACGGTACCGCCCCCGGCCGCCGTTTGGTGAACGGCCGGTGGCGGTCTGAAGTGCCCATCGCCACAGGCGAATCGGACGGAACGGTGATTCGGTGGACTTACTGGCCGACTTCGCCGTACGCGGCGAGCAGCACGGCCGGGTCCGGTCCCTCCAGGACGGTGGGCTTGGCCAGGCCGTCCAGGACGATGAAGCGCAGCAGGTCGCCGCGGGACTTCTTGTCGACCTTCATCGTCTGGAGCAGCTTGGGCCACTGGTCGTAGCGGTAGGTGAGCGGCAGGCCGACCGATTCGAGGATCGTGCGGTGCCGGTCCGCCGTCGCGTCGTCCAACCGCCCGGCGAGACGGCCCAGTTCGGCGGCGAAGTGCATGCCGACGGCCACCGCGGCGCCGTGCCGCCACTTGTAGCGCTCGTTCTTCTCGATCGCGTGGCCGAGCGTGTGGCCGTAGTTGAGGATCTCCCGCAGGCCCGACTCCTTCAGGTCCGACGAGACGACCTCGGCCTTGACCCGGATCGAGCGCTCGATCAGCTCCGCGGTGTGCGGGCCGGCCGGGGTGCGCGCGGCCTCGGGGTCGGCCTCGATCAGCTCCAGGATCGCCGGGTCGGCGATGAAACCGGCCTTGATGATCTCCGCGAGACCGGAGACGTAGTCGTTGACGGGCAGGGAGTCCAGCGCGGCCAGGTCGCACAGCACTCCGGCCGGTGGGTGGAAGGCGCCCACGAGGTTCTTGCCCTCGGCGGTGTTGATGCCGGTCTTGCCGCCGACTGCCGCGTCCACCATGGCCAGCACGGTGGTCGGGACCGCGATCCAGCGCACCCCGCGCAGCCAGGTCGCGGCCACGAACCCGGCGAGGTCGGTGGTCGCGCCGCCGCCGACGCCCACGATCACGTCGGAGCGGGTGAACCCGGACTGCCCGAGCGCCTTCCAGCAATACGCCGCGACCTCGGCGGTCTTGGCCTCCTCGGCGTTCGGCACCTGGATGGCGACCGCCTCGAAGCCCTGCTCGGCCAGATCGGCCCGCAGCGCCTCGCCGGTCTCGGCCAGCGCCTCCGGGTGGATCACGGCCACGCGCTTGGCCCGCGCCCCGACCAGCCCGCCCAGCTCACCCAGGAGCTGACGGCCCACCAGGACCTCGTACGGCTCGCTGCCCGCGGTACCGCCGACCTGGATCCGCGTCACTGCCTCAGTCATGCGTCCTTCAACTCCAGTGCGTCCAGGGCGGCTTGAGTCACCTCTTCGGGCGTACGGCCGTCGGTGGTCACGACCACCGTGGCCACCCCCTCGTACAGATGGCGGCGGGCCTCCATCAGCTCGCGCCACTGCTTGCGCGGATTGACCGCGAGCAGGGGGCGGGCGGCGTTCAGGCCGGTGCGCTTGACCGCCTCCTCGACGTCCATCGAGAGGTAGACGACCCGCTGCCCGAGCAGCAGCGCGCGCGTGTCCTCGTCCAGGATCGAGCCGCCGCCCAGCGCCAGAACGCCGTCGTGCCCGGTCAGCGCCCGCTGCACGGCCTGCTTCTCGATCGCGCGGAAGACCGGCTCGCCCTCGTCGACGAAGATCTCCGCGATGGTCCGGCCCTGCTCGGCCACGATGTCGTCGTCGGTGTCCCGGTAGCCCACGCCGAGGCGCTCGGCGAGCAGCTGTCCGACCGTGGACTTGCCCACGCCCATCGGCCCGATCAGCACCACCACAGGCGCTGCGCTCATCGGATCGCGAGGTTGTCGAGGTACGACACGACGTTGCGGCGGGTCTCGGTCACCGAGTCGCCGCCGAACTTCTCCGCGACCGCGTCCGCGAGGACGAGCGCCACCATGGCCTCGGCGACGATGCCGGCGGCCGGGACCGCGGAGACGTCGGAGCGCTGGTGGTGGGCCTGCGTGGCCTCACCGGTCGTGACGTCGACCGTCTGCAGGGCCCGCGGCACGGTCGCGATCGGCTTCATCGCGGCGCGCACCCGCAGCAGCTCGCCGGTGCTGAGGCCGCCCTCGGTGCCGCCGGCGCGGCCGGACACGCGCCGGATGCCCTCCGGCGTGTTCACGATCTCGTCGTGCGCCTTGGAACCCGGCACCCGGGCCAGCTCGAAGCCGTCGCCGAGTTCGACGCCCTTGATCGCCTGGATGCCCATGAGGGCGCCGGCGAGACGGGCGTCGAGCTTGCGGTCCCAGTGCACGTGCGAGCCGAGGCCCACGGGGACGCCGTAGGCGAGCACCTCGACCACACCGCCGAGGGTGTCGCCGTCCTTGTGGGCCTGGTCGACCTCCGCGACCATCGCCTTCGAGGTGTCCGCGTCGAGGCAGCGCAGCGGGTCGGCGTCCAGCTTCTCGACGTCGGCCGGCGTGGGGTACACACCCTGCGGGGCCTTCACGGAGCACAGCTCGACGACGTGGCTGACGATCTCGATGCCGGCCGTCTCCTTCAGGTACGACCGGGCGACGGCGCCGAGGGCGACACGGGCCGCGGTCTCACGCGCGGAGGCGCGCTCCAGGATCGGCCGGGCCTCGTCGAAGCCGTACTTCTGCATGCCCGCGAGGTCGGCGTGGCCGGGGCGCGGGCGGGTCAGCGGGGCGTTGCGGGCGAGGCCGGCGAGGATCTCCGGGTCGACCGGGTCGGCCGCCATGACCTGGTCCCACTTGGGCCACTCGGTGTTGCCCACCATGATCGCCACCGGGGAGCCGAGGGTGAGGCCGTGCCGGACGCCGCCGATGAAGGTGATCTCGTCGCGCTCGAACTTCATCCGCGCACCGCGTCCATAACCGAGCCGGCGCCGGGCCAGGTGGTCCGCCACCATCTCCGTGGTGATCGGCACGCCGGCGGGAAGACCCTCCAGCGTCGCCACGAGTGCGGGACCGTGGGACTCCCCCGCGGTCAGCCAGCGCAACCTGCTCAACGGTGCTCCTCAGTGCTCGCGCCCTGGTACTGCCCTGCGTACGCGTGTCCTCGCGTACGTCGACGGCGCGACCAGGTGCGCGGCCCCGGCCCGCCACCTTCGATCCTCCCACGTCCGGCACCGGTCCCCGGCCGCCGGTCCATCAGGCGGACGGAAAATGGACGGGTGCCGGACCGGGCGGCGATCAGGCCGGGGTGTTGCCCTGCGGCTGCTGCGGGGCGTACGCACCGAGGAAGTCGGCGCCGCTGGGCTGCGCCGGTTGCGGCTGTGCCTGCTGCTGCGGGGCGTACGGTCCCAGGTAGTCGGCGCCGCGGCTCTGCCGGTGCTGGGGCCCCGGCTGGGCCGTCGGCACGGCCTGCGCCTGACGTGCGGCGCGGCGCCGGTCGATCTTGCGCTTGATCTTGAAGACCCAGGATCCGACGACGAGCAGGATCACCAGGACGAGCACCGGAATCTGCACCCAGTCCGGCATGAATTGCAGGACGATCTCGAATATTTCGCTCTTGCCGGACGCCATCGGCACACCAGTGGACACTGCTTGTACTCCCCCTAGACCCTCTCCGCCCCCTGCGGAACTCAGCGGATCCTAGCGGCTCGCGAGAGCCCGCTCGCCCGCTTTTCGCATGGCCTCCAGGGGCGCCGGGACCCGGCCGGTCATCTGCTCGACCTGCAGCACCGCCTGGTGCACGAGCAGGTCGAGACCGCTGACGACGGCTCCGCCGAACATGGACCAGCGCGCCGCGAGGGAGGTGGGCCAGGGGTCGTAGAGCACGTCGAACAGGGTGGCGGGGCGCTCCGGTACGGCGGCGGCGAGGGCGTCCGTCGTACCGGCGGGGGTGGTCGCGATCACCAGCGGCGCGTGCAGCGCCCGCTCCGCCTCCGCCCAGTTGGCGGTGCGGACCTCGACGTCGAGCCGCTCGCCCCACTGCCGCATCTCGGCGGCGCGGGCCTCGCTGCGTACGTACGCCACGACCTCGCCGGTGCAGACGCGCGCGAGTGCGGCCAGCGCGGAGGAGGCCGTGGCGCCGGCGCCGAGGATCGCGGCCGAGTCGACCTGCTCGACGCCGTGTTCGCGCAGCGCGGCGACCATGCCGGGGATGTCGGTGTTGTCGCCGACGAGGCGGCCGTCCTCGGTACGCACGACGGTGTTGACGGCCTCCACCGAGGCCGCCGTCTCGCTGATCTCGTCGAGCAGCGGGATGACCGCCCGCTTGAGGGGCATGGTCAGGGACAGTCCCGCCCACTCCGGCCCGAGTTCCGCGACGAACGCGGGCAGCGCCGCCTCGTCGATCTCGAACCGGTCGTACGTCCAGTCCGTGAGCCCCAGTTCCTCGTAGGCGGCGCGGTGCAGCACCGGGGAGAGGGAGTGGGCGATGGGCTTGCCGAGAACGGCGGCCCGGCGGGCGTCAGTTGCCCGAGCTCTCATTGAACTTGTCCTTGAGCTTCTGGAAATCGGCGTGCGTCTTGGCGAATTCGGTCTTGCTGACGCCGTCGACCGCGACGAAGTAGTACCAGCCCTGATCGGTCGGATTCAGCGTCCCCTTGAGCGCACCGTCGCCGGGATTGCCGATCGGTCCGGGCGGAAGACCCTTCTGCGTATACGTGTTGTACGGGTCCTGATTGCTGTTGATCTCGTCTTCGCTGATATTGATGTTGCTCTCGCCCTTCAGGTAATTGAAGGTCGAGTCGAACTGCAGCAGTCCATAGGTCTCGGGGTTCGCGCGGTCGAGGCGGTTGTAGACCACTTCCGCCATCTTGCGGTAGTCGTCGTCGGTCTTGCCCTCGGCCTGGACGAGGCTGGCCACCGTGATGACCTGCAACGGGCTGTCCAGCTTGAGCGCCTTGGCCTTGGCCTCGAGGTCGAGCGACTTGTACTTGCTCGTGGCCCGGGACACCATGTCCTTCAGGACCGTCTCCGGCTTCATGCCCTTGGCGGCGGGATAGGTGCCCGGGTAGAGGAATCCTTCCAGCGGATCCTTGATCTCGCTGTTGTCGTTCGCCCAGCTCGGCAGTCCGAGGCTCTTGAAATCCTTCTCGGCGAATTTCTTCGTGGTGCCGGCCGACAGATCCAGCTGTTCGTCGATCGCCTTGTAGACGGTCACATTCCGCTCGCCCGGCTTTACCAGGACATTGTTCTGGCTCTTCGGGTCGAGCATCATCTCGACGGCGCTCTCGGCGGACATTTCCTTGTGCAGGAGATAGGCGCCGGCCTGGATCGATTTCCCGTCGGCGTTCTGCGACTGGGCTGCGACGAACGCGTCGACGCTCTTGACGACACCGGCCTGCTTGAGCCGCTGGCCGATCTCGTTGCCGAGGGCACCCTTGGGGATCTCCACGGTGACGGTCTCGCCCGTGCCGTCCCCGGCGAAGTCCGGCGCCGAGCCGAAACGATCCTGGTAAAACTGGTATCCGAAATATCCGACTCCGCCCACGCCGCCCGCGAAGACGAGGGACACCACCAGACAGGCGCATCCACTGCGCCGTTTCTTGGGTTTGCCGCCCCGGGACCGACGGTCACCGCGGCCGTCCCCCGAGTCGTCGTCGGAGTCGTCGTCATCGTCGCCGCCCGCGAAGAAGGCGTGTTCGCCCTGGTCGGGGCCGGGATCCCAGTCGGTCTGCGGCGGCTCGGGCTCGGCCTGCCGCCGGCTCGGCGGTTCGGGCGGCGGATAGGCGTCGGGAGTGCCGTAGTAGTCGGCGTGCTCACCGCCGTACGCCGCGGCCTGCTGCCCGTAGGGGTCCGGGTGGTTGGGGTACTGGGCGTGCTGATGGGTGCCGGTGGCCCAGCCGTTGTTGTCGTACGTCTGCTGCGGCTGCTGCTGATGCCCGGGGTACTGCTGCTGGTCGTACTGGTGCGGGTACTGCTGCGCCTGACCCTGCTGCTGGTACTGCTGCTGACCGTACGCGTCCTGCTGGCCGTGGCCCCACTCGTCGTAGTGCTGCTGCTGCGGCTGCTGCGGATAGTGCTGCTGGCCGCCGTAGGCAGCCTGCTGGCCCGTGTGGGCCTGCTGGCCTTCCCATCCGCCGTCCCCGTACAACGGGTCCTCCGGATGCCACGGTTCGGAGCCTTGGCCCCGGCCATACTCAGTCATCGATCCCCTAGAGCCGCGAGGCGGCGGTCGCCCGGCTGCTGCAGATCCGGCTTCCGTCCCGCCTCTCTTTGTGCGCCAGCTGTTCGAACACCGGCGCATCGCGCGGAACGTTACCGTATCGCGATCAGATAACCACTTCGACGCTCTCGCCCGGAGCTTTACCTGACACCCGTTCGGATTCGAGCGCCTGCTGCAAGATGATCACAGCGGCTGCCTGGTCGATCACGGCCCGGCCCTTCTTCGACTTCACGCCCGAGGCGCGCAGTCCCTGACTGGCCGTCACGGTCGTCATCCGCTCGTCCACGAGCCTGACCGGTACGGGCGCGATCATGCGTGCCAATTCCTGCGCGAAGCCCCGGACCTTTACCGCGGCCGGGCCCTCGCCGCCCTTCAGGGAGCGGGGCAGGCCGACGACGACCTCAAGCGGCTCGTACTCCTCGACGAGCTGCTTCAGGCGGCGGTGAGCTGCGGGAACGTCCCGGCCCGGGACCGTCTCCACCGGGGTGGCGAGGATCCCGTCGGGGTCGCACGAGGCGACGCCGATACGGGCGTCGCCCACGTCGATCGCGAGACGACGGCCGCGGCGCATGCCCCGGCCGTCGCCGCTCGCGTGTGTGTCTTCGCTCACTTGGCCGTTTCCGTCACGAGCCGCTCGACGGCGTCGACGGCGTCACCGATGGCGGCCGGGTTCTGGCCGCCGCCCTGGGCGACGTCCGGCTTGCCGCCACCGCCGCCGCCGAGGGTCTTGGCGGCGGTGCGGACCAGGTCACCGGCCTTGAGGCCGCGGTCACGGGCGGCGTCGTTGGTGGCGATGACCGTCAGCGGCTTGCCGTTGTTGACGGTGAACAGGGCGACCACGGCGGCACGTCCGCCCTGGATACGGCCGCGCACGTCGAGGACCAGCTTGCGCAGGTCGTCCGGCGTGGTGCCGTCCGGGACCTGACCGGTGACGACGGCGATGCCGCGTACGTCCTTGGCAGACCCGGCGAGACCGGCTGCGGCCTGGAGCACCTTCTCGGCGCGGAACTTCTCGATCTCCTTCTCGGCGTCCTTCAGCTTGCCGAGCATGGCGGAGACCTTCTCCGGGAGCTCCTCCGGGCGGCCCTTGATCAGCTCCTGGAGCTGGGCGACGACCGTGTGCTCACGGGCGAGGAAGTTGTAGGCGTCCACGCCGACCAGGGCCTCGATACGGCGCACACCCGAGCCGATGGACGACTCGCCCAGCAGCTTGACCAGGCCGAGCTGGGCGGTGTTGTGCACGTGCGTGCCGCCGCAGAGCTCCTTGGAGAAGTCGCCGATGGTCACGACGCGCACGCGCTCGCCGTACTTCTCGCCGAACTCGGCGATGGCGCCCTGCTTCTTGGCCTCGTCGATGCCCATGACCTCGGCGTGCACGTCGAGGTCGCGGGCGAGCACCTCGTTGATCTTCTGCTCGACGTCGGTCATCACGGCCGTCGGGACGGCGGAGGGCGAACCGAAGTCGAAGCGGAAGCGGCCGGGCTGGTTCTCGGAACCGGCCTGGGCGGCCGTCGGGCCGAGGGCGTCGCGCAGGGCCTGGTGGGTGAGGTGGGTGGCCGAGTGGGCGCGGGCGATGGCCGTACGGCGACGCGAGTCGATCGAGGCGTGGGCCTTGGCGCCGACGGTGACCTCGCCGACCTGGACGACGCCCTTGTGGACGTAGACGCCCGGGACCGGCTTCTGGCAGTCGCGGATCTCGATCACGGCACCGGTGTCGACCTTGATGCGGCCGGTGTCGCCGATCTGGCCGCCGCCCTCGGCGTAGAACGGGGTGCGGTCGAGGACGATCTCGACCTCGTCGCCCTCGGTGGCGGCCGGCGAGGAGGCGCCGTCGACGAGGATGCCGACGACGGTGGACTCGCCCTCGGTGTCGCCGTAGCCGATGAAGTCGGTCTCGCCGACCTTGTCGGCGATCTCCCGGTAGGCGCCGGCGCCGGCGTGGCCGGTCTTCTTGGCCTGGGCGTCGGCCTTGGCGCGCTCCCGCTGCTCCTTCATCAGGCGCCGGAAGCCGTCCTCGTCCACGGAGAGGCCCTGCTCGGAGGCCATCTCCAGGGTGAGGTCGATCGGGAAGCCCCAGGTGTCGTGGAGCAGGAAGGCCTTGTCGCCGGCCAGCACGGTGGAGCCCGCGGCCTTGGTGTCGGAGACGGCCGTGTCGAGGATGTTGGTGCCGGCCTTCAGCGTCTTGAGGAAGGCGTTCTCCTCGGCGAGGGCGACCTTCTCGATGCGCTCGCGGTCGGTGATGAGCTCGGGGTACTGCTGGCCCATCATGCCGATGACGACGTCGATGAGGTCCTTGACGACCGGGCCGGTGGCGCCGAGCAGGCGCATGTTACGGATGGCGCGGCGCATGATGCGGCGCAGGACGTAGCCGCGGCCCTCGTTGCCGGGGGTGACGCCGTCGCCGATGAGCATCACGGACGTACGCATGTGGTCGGTGACCACGCGCAGGGAGACGTCCGAGCCGTGGGCGTCGCCGTAGGCGACACCGGTCAGCTCGGTGGCCTTGTCGATGACGGCCATGGAGGTGTCGATCTCGTACATGTTCTGCACGCCCTGCAGAATCATGGCGAGTCGTTCGAGACCGAGGCCCGTGTCGATGTTCTTGCTGGGGAGCTCGCCGAGGATCTCGAAGTTGTCCTTGCCGATGCCCTCGCCGCGCTCGTACTGCATGAAGACGAGGTTCCAGATCTCCACGTACCGCTCGTCGTTGACGGCGGGGCCGCCCTCGACGCCGAACTCGGGGCCGCGGTCGTAGTTGATCTCGGAACAGGGGCCGCAGGGTCCGGGGACGCCCATGGACCAGTAGTTGTCCTTCATGCCGAGGCGCTGGATGCGCTCCTTCGGCACGCCGACGACGTCGTGCCAGATGCGCTCGGCCTCGTCGTCGTCCTTGTAGACGGTGATCCAGAGCTTCTCCGGCTCCAGGCCGTAACCACCCTTGTCCTGGGGGCTGGTGAGCAGCTCCCAGGCGTACTTGATGGCGCCTTCCTTGAAGTAGTCGCCGAAGGAGAAGTTGCCGCACATCTGGAAGAAGGTGCCGTGCCGGGTGGTCTTGCCGACCTCTTCGATGTCCGGCGTGCGCACGCACTTCTGCACGCTGGTGGCACGGTCGAACGGCGGCTTGACCTCACCCAGGAAGTAGGGCTTGAAGGGCACCATGCCGGCGGGGACGAGGAGCAGAGTCGGGTCGTCCGCGATGAGCGACGCCGAAGGGACGACGGTGTGCCCGCGCTCCTCGAAGAAGCTCAGCCAGCGGCGGCGAATCTCGGCCGACTCCATCAGTGGTCCTCATTCCGGTTGTACGAGTACGTCTGGTTGTCGACGTACTTCGGGTTGCTGCGGTTGTTCTCGATGGCGGTGTACCGCCTGGGCGCGGGGAGTTCGGGGTTGTCCTGGATCCCGAGCGCGTCCTCCAGCTCGGCCTCCCGCTGGGCCATGTTGTCGCGGACGTCGAGCGCGAATCCCACCGCGCGGTCCTTCAGGCGCTGACCGGTCTCCAGGGCCTTGTTCGCCGCGGTCGCGGCGAGGCTCTCCGGGGTCAGCTGCTTGAGCTTGCGGTTGACCTTGGTGGTGGCCCAGACACCGGCGGCGACACCCGTGCTGAACCAGAACGTACGGCGGAACATCGCTCGGTCTCAGTCCTTACTTCCGCTTGCGGCGTGCGGTGGGGACCGTCCGGCCCACGATCACGGTACGCCGGGGCGACTTGGCGGGCACGTCCTCCTGCTTGCGGCCGCCGAGGGCCCGGCGCACGCCGTAGCCGAAGGCCGCGACCTTGACCAGGGGGCCGCCGAAGGTGGAGGCCACGGTGGTCGACAGGGCGGAGGCGTTCGACGTGACCTCCTGGACGTCCGAGGCGATCGCGTCGACCCGGTCGATCTGGGTCTGCGCCGAGCGCACCGCCGAGGAGGCGTCTGCCAGGAGCGGGACTGCCTGGTCGGTCACGTCCGCGACGAGTTTGGTGGTCGCCTTGAGCGTCTGGGCCAGCCTCGCCAGGGCGACGGCGAGGAAGGAGACCAGAATCGCCCAGAAGACGGCCACCAGGATCCCGGCAACCTCTCCACCGGACACTGTGTGCACCCGCTCCCTGAAACGTGCCTCTACATCGGTCTACATCGAAAAAGTCGTGCACCGAGCCTATCGCGCCGGGGGCGCCGATCCGCACCGGATTACCGCCCGCGCGGGGCCGGGTCGCGAGAAGCGATTGTACGGACCGAACACGCTTCAGTACGCTCCGTATTCCATGCGGGATCAACAGCGCCCCCACTCCCCCGAATCCGGCGATCTGCCTCTGGAACTCAGCACGTTCGTGGGCCGTGCGGCCGAACTGACCGAGCTGGCCGAGGCCCTCGGCGCCGCTCGGCTGGTGACGGTGACCGGTGCCTGCGGCGTCGGCAAGTCACGGCTGGCGGCGCGCGCGGCCTCGGGTTGCGCGCCCGGCGACGGCGTGCGGCACGTGGAGCTGGAGCCGGTGCGGGATCCGGAGTTCCTCGACTACGCGGTCGTGGAGGCCCTGGGCCTGACGGACCACACGACCCGGCTGCCGCGCGAGACGCTGCTGGACCGTCTGGGCGGTCGTGAACTGCTGCTGGTCCTGGACGGATTTGAGCACCTGCTGGACGCCTGCGCCGAGCTGGTGACGGATCTGCTGCGCCGGGTGCCGGGTCTGCGGGTGCTCGCGGTGGGTCGCAGGCCGCTGGGCGTCGCGGGCGAGCAGCTGCTTCCGCTGGCGCCGCTGGGCGAGGACGAGGCCGTGCGGCTGTTCGTGGAGCGGGCGGCACAGCACGGGCTGGCCGTACGGGACGACGCAGACGTACGGGAGCTGTGCCGTCGTCTTGACGGGATCCCGCTCGCGATCGAGCTGGCCGCGGGGCGGCTGCCGATGCTGTCGCCGGGGCAGCTGCTCGAGCGGCTGGACGACCGGTTCCGGCTGCTGGCCGACGGCGGGCCGGACGCTGCCGCGCACTCCCGCCCGATCCCGGGTGGGCCTCCGTCCCGCCATCGGACGCTGCGCACGGCGGTCGGCTGGAGCCATGAACTGTGCACGCCCGAGGAGCGGTTGCTGTGGGCGCGGCTGTCGGTGTTCGCGGGCCGGTTCGACCTGGAGGCGGTCGAGTACGTGTGCGGCGGCCAGGGTCTGCACTCCGACGACGTGTTCGACGTGCTGTCGCAGCTGCTCGCGCAGTCCGTGGTCGCGCGCGAGGAGAGCGGGTCCGGTGTGCGCTACCGCATGCTGGACACGATCCGGGCCTACGGCGCCGACTGGCTGGAGGCCACCGGGGACGCGGCCCGGCTGCGGCGCCGGCACCGCGACTGGTACCTGGGCCTGACGACCTGGTGCGAGCTGGAGTGGTTCTCGCCTCGGCAGGACGAGGTGGCCGCCCGTGTCGAGGCGGAGCTGCCGAATCTGCGCTGTGCCCTGGAGTACTGCCTGAGCGAGCCGGACGAGGCGCATCTGGGGCACTACCTCGCGGGCTCCCTGTGGTTCTACTGGGTCGGCTGCGGCCGGCTCTCGGAGGGGCGGCACTGGCTGGAGCAGGCGGTGGCGCTGGACAGCGGTCATGAGCGGTCCCGGCTGAAGGCCCTGTGGGTGCTCGGCTATGTGGCGATCCTCCAGGGCGACTCGGTGCCCGCCCTCGGGACGCTGCTGGAGTGCCGGGAGGAGGCGGAACGTGCCGCCGACCCCACGGCGGTGGCGTACGCCGAGCACCGCACGGGCTGTCTGGCGCTGCTGTCGGACGACATGGAGCGTGCGGAGACGCTGCTGAGCTCGGCGCTGGCCCGCTATCAGGAGATCGGCGAGCTCAACAGCAATGTGCTGATGGGCCAGATCGAGCTGGCGATGGCGCGGGCGTTCCGGGGCGATCTGCCGGAGGCGGTGCGGTTGTGCGAGGACGTCCGGCAGGTGTGCGAGGACCACGGCGAGCGCTGGGCGCGCTCCTACGCGCTGTACGTCCTGGCGTACGCGGCCTGGGCCGACGGCGATCTGTCCGGCGCCCGCAGCCTGCTGACCGAGTGCCTCGGCAACGCCCATTCCTTCCGTGACCTGCTCGGCTCGGTGCTGGCCGTGGAGCTGCTGGCCCTGGTCACGGGGGCGGAGGGCGACTCGGCGGAGGCCGCGGTGCTCCAGGGCGCGGCGGCCAGGATGTGGCCGTCGGTCGGGCTGCCGCTGTTCGGCTCGGCCAGTTTCAACGCGCCGCACGAGCTGTGCGAGACGGCGGCGCGGGAACGTCTCGGGGACGAGCGGTACGAGGAGTGCGTACGGCAGGGCGCGGCGCTCGGCCGTGAGGAGGCGGTGCGCCGGGCGCTCGGACGGCGACAGGCGGCGCTGCCGGCGCCCCGGGGATCGGCCCGGCCGGCCAGAACGGCCCCGGACATGCGGAAGCCCGCCGCCTCCCCCACCCGCAAGGGCGGGGAGACGACGGGCTGAGGCGCAGGTGTCCTACGACCGCTGAAGGATCAACGGGCGTAGTACTCGACGACGAGCTGCTCGTCGCAGATCACCGGGATCTCCTTGCGGTTCGGCTCACGGTCCAGGCGGAACGCCAGGGCCTTGAGGTTCACCTGGAGGTAGCGCGGGGTCTCGCCCTCGGGGGCGAAGCCGCCCTCACGGGCGATCGAGAAGAGGGTCTTCTCGCGGCTGCGCTCGCGGACCATCACGACGTCGTCGGGACGGACGCGGAACGACGGCTTGTCGACCTTCTGGCCGTTGACCTCGATGTGGCCGTGAACGACCATCTGACGGGCCTGGTAGATGGTGCGGGCGATGCCCGAACGCAGGACCAGGGCGTCGAGACGACGCTCGAGCTCGATGATCAGGGCCTCACCGGTCTTGCCCTGAACCTTGGAGGCACGCTCGTAGGCGCGGACGAGCTGACGCTCGGACACGTCGTACTGCGCACGCAGACGCTGCTTCTCGAGCAGACGGACCTTGTAGTCCGAGTTCTGCTTGCGGCCACGGCCGTGCTCACCCGGCGGGTAGGGACGGGCCTCGAAGTACTTGACGGCCTTCGGGGTCAGCGCGATGCCGAGGGCACGCGACTTCTTGACCTTGGGGCGGGACTGGTTCGCCACAATCTCTCATTTCTCAGTGTTCGGCTTGTCAGGGTGTTGACGGAGGTCGCATCCGCAGCCGGGGAAACCCTCCTCGTCCTGGTGGACGGGGTGGGCAGCCGCTCCCCTGGTCTGGGCACATACGTGCAGCACGCGAGTGGCCCACCTACCGTGAAGGTGGTGGGCTGCCCGCGACACCATTCGAACGGTGCGCGACGCTCCTGGAACCCACTGGGGGTTCCGGCTGACCGTCCCGTTCTGACTGCACGGGACACAGCACTTCGGGCGATTCTACAGGGCGCTCAGGACCGCTTGCGACCGAGGTGCTGCCTGGTCCACTCGACCGCGTCCGCGTAACGCGCCTCGGCGCCGTGCCTGGTCGGCGTGTAGTACTCGCTGTCCTTGAGGGCGTCCGGGGCGTACTGCTGCTCGGCGATGCCCTCGGGCAGGTCGTGCGGATACACGTACCCCTGG
Organism: Streptomyces chartreusis; assembly: GCF_008704715.1. NCBI lineage: Bacteria > Bacillati > Actinomycetota > Actinomycetes > Kitasatosporales > Streptomycetaceae > Streptomyces > Streptomyces chartreusis. The sequence goes on along the minus strand of NZ_CP023689.1, from coordinate 8,069,383 downwards.
GCGTGCCCCAGCTTGGCGGCGCCCTTGTAGTGCCCGTCGCGCAGGTGCGGGGGCACCGGGCCCGCCTTTCCCTTGCGTACGTCGTCCATCGCGGCGCCGATCGCCGTCGTCGCGGAGTTGGACTTGGGGGCCAGGGCGAGGGCGATGGTGGCGTGGCTGAGGGTGAGGGCGGCCTCGGGGAAGCCGATCATGGCGACGGCCTGGGCCGCGGCGACCGCGATCGGCAGGGCGTTCGGGTCGGCGAGGCCGATGTCCTCGCTGGCGGAGATCATCAGGCGGCGGGCGATGAAGCGGGGGTCCTCGCCGGCCTCGATCATCCGGGCCAGGTAGTGCAGGGCGGCGTCGACGTCGGAGCCGCGGATGGACTTGATGAGGGCGCTGGCCACGTCGTAGTGCTGGTCGCCGTCGCGGTCGTACTTCACGGCGGCGCGGTCGACGGTCTGCTCCAGCGTCTGGAGGCTGATCTCGCTCTCGTCCTGGTCCAGGGCCGCTCCCGCGGCGGCCTCCAGGGCCGTCAGGGCGCGGCGGGCGTCGCCGCCGGCGATCCGCAGCAGGTGCTCCTCGGTGGCCTCGGGGAGGCCGACGGAGTCCTTCAGGCCGCGCTCGTCGCTCAGTGCCCTGCGCAGCAGGCCCCTGACGTCGTCGTCGGTGAGGGGTTCGAGGGTGAGCAGGAGGGAGCGGGACAGCAGGGGGGAGATGACCGAGAAGTACGGGTTCTCGGTGGTCGCCGCGATCAGGGTCACCCAGCGGTTCTCGACGGCCGGGAGGAGGGAGTCCTGCTGGGCCTTGCTGAAGCGGTGGATCTCGTCGAGGAAGAGGACGGTCTCCTTGCCGTAGCCGCCGGTGGCGCGGCGGGCGCCTTCGATGACCGCGCGGACCTCCTTGACGCCTGCGGTGATCGCGGAGAGCTCGACGAAGCGCTTGTTGGTGGCTTTGGAGACGACGTAGGCCAGGGTGGTCTTGCCGGTGCCGGGCGGGCCCCAGAGGATCACCGAGGACGGTCCGGCGGGGCCGCCGGACTCGCCCACGAGCCGGCGCAGCGGCGAGCCCGGTTTCAGCAGGTGCTGCTGGCCCACCACCTCGTCCAGGGTGCGCGGGCGCATGCGCACGGCCAGGGGACTGCCGGCTGGGTCCTTCTCCTGGCGTTCTTCGGCGGCGGCGGTGAACAGGTCGGGCTCCACGTTGGAAACCCTAAATCACCGCACTGACAATCCCGCCCGGCCCCCGGGGAGCGGGCTCAGCTGGTCCAGAAGTCCCACCAGCGGGTCAGGATCAGCATGCCGATGATGCCGATGTGCAGCACGGGCATGACCCAGGTGAACTCGCCGAAGAAGCTCTTGAGCCAGTTCGGCGCGGGCAGGAAGCCGTTGCGGACGTTGAACGAGGTCACGTACCAGAACATGATGATCGTCGCGACCCAGGCCAGCGAGCACCACAGGCACAGCGCGTTGATGTTGTACAGCGACTGGTACATGAGCCAGGCGCAGAACACGACGCCGAAGAGGGTGCCTGCGTTGAAAGTGAGCCAGTACCAGCGCGGGAAGCGGGCGCGGCCGAGCAGGCTCATGCCGACGCAGATGACGATGCCGTAGGCGACGAGGCCGAGCATCGGGTTGGGGAACCCGAAGGCGGCGGCCTGCTTGCTCTCCATGACGCTGCCGCAGGAGACGACGGGGTTCAGGCTGCACCCGGGGGTGAAGGTCTTGCCCTCGACCTTGGCCTCGAGCAGCTTGAACTTGTCGATCGTGATGACCCACGCGGCAAGCAGTCCCGCCGCGCCGGTGATCACCAGCATCAGGGCGAGGGCACGGCTGCCGCCCACCGACCGCGGTGCCGCCTCCGCAGGCTCCGACTCGGGCTCGGTGGAGACGTCTTTGACTGTCGTCTTGCTCATCACGCCGATTCCGTCACTTGAGACTTGGAGTTTCTCCGGACACGGCACATTGTGCCGTACACGCAGGCGTGCCCACCGTTCGCTGCGTATAAGGAAATACGCGCAATCCGGTAAAGGCGCTCAGTTCAAGACACGGACGGAGCTCACGGGGCGGGGACCGTCCGGTCCCCGCCCCGTGAGCGGAATCAGCCCAATCGGGCTTCCAGCTCGGCCACGATCTCGTTGACGCCGATCGCCGACTGCTCGCCGGACTCCATGTCCTTGAGCTGGACGACGCCTTCGGCGAGGTCGCGTTCGCCGGCCACGATCGTGTAGCGGGCGCCGCTGCGGTTGGCGTTCTTCATAGCGCCCTTGAGGCCCTTGGCGCCGTAGGAGAAGTCGGCCGCGATGCCGACCTTGCGCAGCTCGGTGACCTTGGCGAACAGGACCCGGCGGGCCTCCTCGCCGAGCGGCACCGCGAACACGCTGGTGGAAGAGGGGAGTTCGAGCTCCACGCCCTCCGCCTCCAGCGCCAGGACCGTGCGGTCGACGCCGAGGGCCCAGCCGACGGACGGCAGCGCGGGGCCGCCGATCATCTCGGACAGCCCGTCGTAGCGGCCGCCGCCGCCCACCGCGGACTGGGAGCCCAGACCGTCGTGGACGAACTCGAAGGTCGTGCGCGTGTAGTAGTCCAGGCCGCGCACCAGCTTCGGGTCGTCCTCGTAGGAGACGCCCGCCGCGGTGATCAGCTCGCGGACCTCCTCGTGGTACGCCTTGCAGGCGTCGCACAGGTAGTCACGCAGGAGCGGGGCGCCGGTGAGCTGCTGCTGCACCGACTCGCGCTTGTCGTCGAGGACGCGCAGCGGGTTGATGTCGATGCGGCGCCGGGTGTCCTCGTCCAGGTCGAGGCCGCGCAGGAAGTCCTGGAGGGCCGCGCGGTACACCGGGCGGCACTCCTTGTCGCCCAGGCTGTTCAGCAGGATCCGGAAGTCGCTGAGGCCGAGCGAGCGGTAGGCCTGGTCGGCCAGGATGATCAGCTCGGCGTCAAGCGCCGGGTCCTCGGCGCCGATCGCCTCTGCGCCGACCTGGGAGAAGTGCCTGTAGCGGCCCTTCTGAGGGCGCTCGTAGCGGTAGTAGGAGCCGGAGTACCAGAGCTTGACCGGGAGGTTGCCGGCCTTGTGCAGGTTGGCCTCCAGCGCCGCGCGCAGGACCGACGCCGTGCCCTCGGGGCGCAGGGCGAGCCTGTCGCCGCCCTTGGTCTCGAAGGCGTACATCTCCTTGGTCACGATGTCGGTGGACTCGCCGACGCCGCGGGCGAACAGCTCGACGCTCTCGAAGCCGGGCGTCTCGATGTAGCCGTAGCCGGAGTTGCGCAGGGGCGCGGCGATCGCCTCACGAACCGCCAGGTACTTGGCGCTCTCCGGCGGGATCAGGTCGTACGTGCCCTTGGGGGCCTTGAAGGTGCTCACGGAAGGTCTCGTCACATTCCTCGTCGGGGAGCTTCCTGGGCTCCCGGGCCGGCGGCCACCTGCCGCAGATACGGGTTGGTGGCGCGCTCCTGGCCGATGGTCGTCTGGGGGCCGTGGCCGGACAGCACCACGGTCGAGTCGTCGAGCGGCAGGCACACGCGTGCCAGCGAGTCGAGGATCTCGGCCATGTCACCGCCGGGCAGGTCGGTGCGTCCGATGGAGCCGGCGAACAGCAGGTCGCCCGAGAACAGGATCGGCGGGATGTCCGCCGTCTCGGGCATGCCGAAGGTCACCGACCCCTTGGTATGGCCCGGCGCGTGGGCGACCGTGAGCTCCAGGCCGGCCAGCTCCAGCTTCGCGCCGTCGGTCAGCTCCTTGACGTCGTCCGGCTCCCCGATGGTCAGTTCGCCCATGAGCTGCATGCCGATGGAGCGGCCGAGCGCCTTCTCGGGGTCGCTCATCATGTACCGGTCGTCGGGGTGGATCCAGGCCGGCACGTCGTGCGCGCCGCACACGGGTACGACCGAGGCGACGTGGTCGAGGTGGCCGTGGGTGAGGACGACGGCGACGGGCTTGAGCCGATGCTTCTTCAGTGCTTCCTCGACTCCGGGGGCCGCTTCGTGGCCCGGGTCGATGATCACGCACTCCTCACCGGCGGCGGGGGCGACGAGATAACAGTTCGTCCCCCAGGCCCCGGCGGGGAACCCGGCAATGAGCACGATCGTCCTTCGTTTGTGTCGACACGTGTGGTTTGTCGGCGGACTCCGCCTGACGTCAGAGCCTACCGGCGCTGCCGATTCCTCAGCGAACCCATATACGGTACGGGGCACACGCAGGCGGTCGGCTCAATGAACACACGCGTACCGGTCGACACTTACGACGCATGAGGAGAGAACCCCGTGGTCAGCCAGGAACAGCGGCGGCGTCAGCTCGCCCGGGAGAAGTTCTTGCGGCAGCAGCAGCGGCGTACGTCCGCCCGACGCAAGGCGCGCATGCGCAACTCGGTGATCGCGTCGGTGCTCGGAGTGGTCGTCATCGGCAGCCTCGCGCTGTACACGACGGGCGTCCTCAAGGGGGACGACAGCAAGGAGAACGCGGGCGCCGAGGTCACGCCGAGCGCGAGCCCGACCAGCAAGGCCCCGGACCCGTGCGACAAGCCCGCCGAGGGCAAGGTCAGGACGGCGACCTGGAAGAAGGAGCCGGAGCTGACCGTCGACAAGTCGGCGAAGTACACGATGAAGCTCGCGACGACCTGCGGTGACATAGACATCGACCTGAAGGCGTCGGCGGCGCCGCACACGGTGAACTCGTTCGAGTTCCTGGCCGGCAAGCGCTACTTCGACCACTCCAAGTGCCACCGGCTCACCACCAACGGCATCTACGTGCTCCAGTGCGGCGACCCGACGGGCGTCGGCACGGGCGGTCCCGGCTACACCATTCCGGACGAGAACCTGAAGGACAAGAGCCTCAAGGACAACATCTATCCGGCGGGCACGGTGGCCATGGCGAACACCGGCCAGAAGCACACCGGCGGCAGCCAGTTCTTCCTCGTGTTCCAGGACAGTCAGCTTCCGCCCAGCTACACACCGTTCGGCACCGTTTCCGAATCCGGCATGAAGGTACTCAAGAAGATTGCCGACGCGGGTGAGAGCACCGGCCAGGGCGACGGCGCACCGAACGCGACGGTCGTGATCAACAAGGCGACGGTCACGAAATCCTGACCGCCAAGTGCGAAATTTCGGTCGCGCGGGATGCGGACAGGCAACCCGCCGGTCGCCTATGTTGGCCGTGACGAAACTGTGGACGATGCCCGGGGGAACAGAAGCCCCTCGCAGGCATCATGTGGAGGAGGCGCTGTGAGCAGCGACCCGTGGGGCCGCGTCGACGAGACGGGGACCGTGTACGTGCGTACGGCCGACGGCGAGCAGGTTGTCGGCTCTTGGCAGGCAGGCACTCCTGAAGAGGCGCTGGCCTATTTCGAGCGCAAGTACGAGGGCCTGGTTGTCGAGATCGGCCTCCTCGAGAAGCGAGTGAAGACCACCGACCTGTCGGCGAAGGACGCCCAGACCGCGATCGACCACATCCGTGAGCAGGTCGACGCCCATCACGTGGTCGGTGACCTGGCCGCCCTGCGGACCCGCCTGGACAAGCTGGTCGAGACGGTCGACAAGCGGCGCGAGGAGCGCAAGCAGCAGCGGGCCAAGCAGTCCGACGAGGCGCGTCACTCCAAGGAGGCGCTGGTCGTCGAGGCCGAGGAGCTGGCGCAATCCGACCAGTGGCGGGCCGCCGGTGAGCGCCTGCGGGCCCTGGTGGACACCTGGAAGGGACTGCCGCGGCTGGACCGCAAGTCCGACGACGAGCTGTGGCATCGCTTCTCGCACGCCCGCTCGGCGTTCTCCAAGCGTCGCAAGGCGCACTTCGCGCAGCTGGACGCGCAGCGCGAGGAGGCCCGCAAGACCAAGGAGCGGCTGGTCTCCGAGGCCGAGGCGCTGTCCGGTTCGACGGACTGGGGCCCGACGGCCGCGCGCTACCGCGATCTGATGTCGGAGTGGAAGGCCGCGGGCCGCGCCCAGCGCGAACACGAGGACGACCTGTGGAACCGCTTCCGCGGTGCCCAGGACATCTTCTTCGCGGCCCGCAGCTCGGTCTTCGCGGAGCGCGACGCCGAGCAGTCCGAGAACCTGAAGCTGAAGGAGGAGCTGGCCGGCGAGGCCGAGAAGCTCCTGCCGATCGGTGACCTGAAGGGCGCGCGTGCCGCCTTCCGCTCGATCAACGAGCGCTGGGAGGCCATCGGCCACGTGCCGCGGGACGCCCGGCCGAAGGTCGAGGGCCGGATGCACGCCGTCGAGCGGGCCCTCCAGGATGCCGAGGAGTCCGAGTGGCGCCGGACCAACCCGGAGGCACGCGCGCGTGCCGAGGGGCTGACCGGCCAGCTCCAGGCCGCCGTGGACAAGCTGAGGGGCCAGATCGACCAGGCCCGCGCCCAGGGCAACAACGCGAAGGCCGACAAGCTGGAGCGCGAGCTGGAGGGCCGCCAGGCCCTGCTGGACCAGGCCCTGAAGGGCCTCCAGGAGTTCGGCGGCTGACCGCAGCCGACACCGGTACGACGAGAAGGGCCCCGTACGTCACGTACGGGGCCCTTTTCGCGTCTGGTCCTACAGCGTCGCTACGACCGGCTGCGCGCCGACGTCACGCGGTACACGTCGTACACGCCCTCCACTCCCCTGACCGCCTTCAGGACGTGGCCGAGGTGTTTCGGGTCGCCCATCTCGAAGGTGAAGCGGGAGGTGGCTACGCGGTCGCGGGAGGTCTGGACGGCCGCGGAGAGGATGTTGACGTGCTGGTCGGAGAGCACACGGGTGACGTCCGACAGGAGCCGGGAGCGGTCCAGGGCCTCGACCTGGATGGCGACCAGGAAGACCGAGGACTGCGTGGGCGCCCACTCGACCTCGAGGATGCGCTCGGGCTCGCGGGACAGTGACTCCACGTTGACGCAGTCGCTGCGGTGAACCGATACACCACTACCACGCGTGACGAAGCCGATGATCGGGTCGCCGGGTACGGGCGTACAACAGCGGGCCAGCTTGACCCACACGTCCTCGACGCCCTTGACGATGACCCCCGGGTCGGCGCTGGAGCGACGCTTGCGGCTGCGGCTGCGGGTCGGCGGGACCGACTCGTCGATCTCCTCCGTGGCCGCTTCCTCGCCGCCGAGGGCCTGGACCAGCTTCTGCACGATGTTCTGTGCGGAGACATGGCCCTCGCCGATCGCCGCGTACAGCGCCGAGATGTCGGCGTAGCGCATCTCGTGGGCGAGCGTGACGAGCGAGTCGCCGGTCAGGATGCGCTGGATCGGCAGGTTCTGCTTGCGCATCGCCCGGACGATGGCGTCCTTGCCCTGCTCGATGGCCTCGTCGCGGCGCTCCTTGGAGAACCAGGCCCGGATCTTGTTGCGGGCGCGCGGCGACTTCACGAAGTTCAGCCAGTCCCGGGACGGTCCGGCCCCGGCTGCCTTGGAGGTGAAGACCTCCACGAGGTCGCCGTTGTCCAGGGTCGATTCCAGCGGCACGAGGCGTCCGTTGACACGGGCTCCTATGGTGCGGTGGCCCACCTCGGTGTGCACCGCGTACGAGAAGTCCACGGGTGTGGCACCGGCCGGCAGCGCTATGACGTCGCCCTTGGGGGTGAAGACGAAGACCTCGTTGCGCGACAGGTCGAAGCGCAGGGACTCCAGGAACTCGCCGGGGTCCTCGGTCTCCTTCTGCCAGTCGAGGAGCTGGCGCAGCCACGCCATGTCGTTGAGATGGTCGTCCTTGCCGGTGCTCTTCGGTGCGTCCGAACGCACCTTTGAGGCGCCGGCGACGGCCTCCTGCTTGTACTTCCAGTGCGCGGCGATGCCGTACTCGGCGCGGCGGTGCATGTCGAAGGTGCGGATCTGGAGTTCGACGGGCTTGCCGTTGGGGCCGATGACCGTCGTGTGCAGCGACTGGTACATGTTGAACTTGGGCATCGCGATGTAGTCCTTGAACCGGCCGGGGACCGGGTTCCATCGCGCGTGCACGGTGCCGAGGGCGGCGTAGCAGTCGCGGACCGTGTCGACGAGGACGCGGATGCCCACCAGGTCGTAGATCTCCGCGAAGTCGCGGCCGCGGACGATCATCTTCTGGTAGACGCTGTAGTAGTGCTTCGGGCGGCCGGTGACGGTCGCCTTGATGCGGGCCGCGCGCAGGTCCTGCTGGACCTCGTCGGTCACTATGGCCAGATACTCGTCACGCTTCGGTGCCCGCTCGGCCACCAGCCGTACGATCTCGTCGTACATCTTGGGGTAGAGGATCGCGAAGGCGAGGTCCTCCAGCTCCCACTTGATGGTGTTCATGCCGAGGCGGTGGGCGAGGGGCGCGTAGATCTCCAGAGTCTCGCGCGCCTTCTTCTCCTGCTTCTCGCGCTTGAGGTAACGCATGGTGCGCATGTTGTGCAGGCGGTCGGCGAGCTTGATGACCAGGACACGGGGGTCCTTGGCCATGGCTACGACCATCTTGCGCACGGTCTCGGCCTGCGCGGCCTCGCCGAACTTGACCTTGTCCAGCTTGGTGACGCCGTCGACGAGCAGGGCGACGGAGTCGCCGAAGTCGCGGCGGAGCTGGTCGAGGCCGTACTCGGTGTCCTCGACGGTGTCGTGCAGCAGGCCCGCCATCAGGGTGGCCGGATCCATCCCCAGCTCGGCGAGGATGGTGGTGACCGCCAGCGGGTGCGTGATGTAGGGGTCGCCGCTCTTGCGCTTCTGGCCGCGGTGCCAGCGCTCGGCGACCTGGTACGCCTTCTCGATCTGGCGGAGCGTGGCGGTCTCGATCTTCGGGTCGTTGCTGCGGACTATGCGCAGCAGCGGCTCCAGCACCGGGTTGTACGGGTTGGAGCGCTGGACGCCGAGGCGGGCGAGACGGGCCCGGACGCGGTTGGAGGAGCCGCTGCGGGCGGGCTGGCCGGTGTTCGGGCGCACCGCCGGCGTCGACGAGGCGGGCTTGGGACGAGGCGGTTCCGCCGGCTTGTCGACGGGCGCGGACTGGGCATGCTCGACCGTCCCGCGCGAGTCGTTCTTCGCGTGCGGCGCGTTCGGCGCGGGCTTGGCCGCCGATGCCGAGGCGGACTCGGGCTTGGCGGCGGTCAGGTGCTGGGCCTCGTCTGGCAAGAGGACTCCTCGTGCGCGATCCGGGTCCCCCGGTCAGGCTCCGGAGACCCCATGGTAGCGATCCTGGGCCGCAGGATCGCCTTCAGGCCGATGTGAGGGCCGTCTACCGGAGAAACACAAGGGGCTGCCGCCGGATTCCTCCGTGCCTTCCGGCCCGTGTCCTGGCGGTGGCGTGTGCGTTGCCCGGGGCTGACGTGAGGTTTGCGTACGCCGTCGTGGAGGGCCCGTTCGAGGCTCGCAGCGTTTGTTTTGAGCCACGGGGTGCGGGGGTGGCCGAGCGGGCGGGCGTGCACGCCGTAGCGCCTGGGGGCGCGTGCGGGTCCTGCCCCCGGATGCGCGTATGCCGCGCGCCCTCGACTTCGGGGCGCGCGGCATACGTGCGGTGGAACGGGGGTCGCTCAGACCGTGAGCAGCGACTCCAGCGGGGCTCCGGACAGGGCCGGCTCCAGGCGGGCACGGCCGCCGAGGAAGCCCAGCTCCATCAGGACGGCGAGGCCCGCCACGTCGGCGCCGGCCCGGCGGATCAGCCGGATCGAGGCCTCGGCGGTGCCGCCCGTCGCCAGGACGTCGTCGACGACGAGGACGCGGTCGCCCGCGGCCAGGTCCTCGGCGTGCACCTCGATCTCCGCGGAGCCGTACTCCAGGTCGTACGCCTGGCTGAGGGTCGCCCCGGGGAGCTTGCCCGCCTTGCGTACGGGGATGAAGCCGACGCCCGCGCGGACGGCGACCGGCGCCCCGAGGATGAAGCCGCGGGCCTCCAGGCCGACGATCTTCGTGGCGGCGGTGCTCACGACGATCTCCGCCAGCGCGTCGGTGAGCGCCGTGAACGCCGCCGGGTCCGCCAGGAGCGGGGTGATGTCCTTGAACATCACGCCCGGCTCCGGGTAGTCCGCCACGTCACGGATGCGGCTGAGCAGGAGCTCCTGGATGCCGGTCATCGGCGCTTCCCCGAAGGACGGCCACGGCCCCGGTTACGGGACGAGGGCTGGTTGCGGGGGCCGACGACCGCGGGGGCGGCGTCCTCCGGCTCGTCGTCGTAGTACTCGTCGGCGACCTGGGGCTCCGGGGCCTCGCCCTGCGCGGCGCCCTGGGCCCGCTTGGCGAGCACACGCTTCTTCAGGGCCTTCATCTGCGGCTCGCGCTCCTTGAGGTCGGCGACGAGCGGCGTGGCGATGAAGATCGAGGAGTACGCACCGGCGGCGAGACCGACGAACAGCGACAGGGAGATGTCGTTGAGCATGCCGGCGCCGAGGAAGCCGCCACCGATGAACAGCAGGCCCGCCACCGGCAGCAGCGCGACCACCGTGGTGTTGATCGAGCGGACCAGGGTGCTGTTGATCGAACGGTTGGCGACGTCGCTGTACGTCCAGCGGGTCTGCTTGGTGATGTCCTTCGTCTGCTCCTTGAGGCTGTCGAAGACGACGACAGTGTCGTAGAGCGAATAACCGAGGATCGTCAGCAGACCGATCACGGTGCCTGGCGTGACCTCGAAGCCGACGAGGGCGTAGATGCCGACCGTGATGGTGATGTCGTGGATCAGCGCAACGAACGCGGCGAGTGCCATGCGCCACTCGAACGCGATCGCCAGATAGATCACCACTAGGACCAGGAAGATCCCCAGGCCCTGCCAGGCCTTGTTGGCGATCTGCTCACCCCAGCTGGGGCCGACCAGCTCGCCGGTGACGTCGTTCTCGTTGACGCCCAGCTTCTCGGCCAGCTCGGCCGAGACCTTGTCGGCCTGGCTGGTGTCGATGCCCGAGACCTGGATGCGCAGCTTGGCGTCGTCACCGCTGCCGAGCTTCTGGACGATCGCGTCGTGGCCGGACGCCTCTTCCGCGTACTCCTGCGCCTGTGCGACCGAGACGCTGGTCTTCGGGGTGTTGAAGACGGCTCCGCCCTGGAACTCGATGCCCATGTTCAGGCCGCGCACCGCCAGGCCGACGATGGCCGTGATGGTGATCAGGATGGAGAGGCCGTACCAGATCTTGCGGTTGCCGACGAAGTCGTAGCCGACCTCGCCACGGTGCAGTCGGGCGCCGAGGTTGCCGAGCTTCGACATCTCACGCCTCCTTCGGGTCGACAGGGCCCGCGGCAGGGCTGGCGGGACGGCGGGTGCGGCGCAGCGGCGGCTTGGCGCCCAGTCGCTTGGGATCGAGACCGGACCACGGGTGGCCGTTCCCGAAGAACTTGGTGCGGGCCAGGATCGTCAGCAGCGGCTTGGTGAACAGGAACACGACGACCACGTCGAGCAGGGTGGTCAGGCCGAGCGTGAACGCGAAGCCCTGGACCTTGCCGACGGTGACGATGAAGAGCACCGCGGCGGCGAGGAACGACACGAAGTCGGAGACCAGGATGGTGCGCCGGGCACGCGGCCAGGCACGCTCGACGGCGGGGCGCAGCGAGCGGCCCTCGCGGATCTCGTCGCGGACGCGTTCGAAGTACACGATGAACGAGTCCGCTGTGATGCCGATGGCGACGATCGCTCCACAGACGGCCGGCAGGTTCAGCGCGAAGCCGATGGCCGGGCCGAGCAGCGCCATCAGCGTGTAGGTCAGGGCCGCGGAGACCAGCAGCGACAGCAGGGCGATCACCGACAGGCCGCGGTAGTAGATCAGCAGGTAGATCACGACCAGGCCGAGGCCGATCGCACCGGCGATCAGACCGGCGTGCAGCTGCTCACCGCCGAGCGCGGCGGTCACCGTGGTGACGCTGTCCTCCTGGAAGGTCAGCGGCAGGGCGCCGTACGACAGCATGTTGGCGAGGGCCTGGGCCGACTCCTGGTTGAAGTTGCCGGAGATCTCGGCGTTGCCGCCCGTCAGGGCCTGGCGCACGAAGGGGTCGGAGACGACCTCGCCGTCCAGGACGATCGCGAACTGGTTCTGCGGGGACTGGTTCTTGGCCAGCTTGCCGGTGATGGCGGCGAACTTCTTGCTGCCACCGTTCGTGAAGTCCATGGTCACGGTCCAGCCGGCGCCGGTCTGCGTGTTCAGGACGGCCTGGGCCTTGTCGACGTCGGTGCCGTCGACCTCGGCGGGGCCGAGGATGTACTTCTGCCACTGCCCGGACGAGTTCTGACCGCAGGCGACCGTGTAGTCGGTGGGCTTGGCTCCGTCGCCCGCCTTGGCGCGGGCCGACTTCTTGGTGCAGTCGAGCGCGGCGTACTGCGCTTCGAGCTTGCTCCCGGCGCCGTCACCGGTGGGGGTGGCGCTCGGGGACGGCGTGGAGTCGGCCTTCAGGGCGTCGGTGACCGCGCGGCCCTGGGTGGTGGAGCTCGCCGACGGCGTGCCGGAGGGGGTCGACTTGTCCGTCGCCTCGTCGCCGGAGCTGCCCGACGGGCTGGAGGAGGCGCTCGGCGACGGGGTCGGCGTCGCGGCGGCGCCGGCGACCTCGGTGGCGATCACCGGACGGAAGTAGAGCTTGGCGGTGGTGCCGACCTGGTCCCGGGCTTCCTTGGAGTTGGTGCCCTTGGGGATGTTGACGATGATGTTGCGATCGCCCTGGGTCTGTACCTCGGCCTCCGAGACACCCAGACCATTGACACGGCGCTCCATGATGTCGACCGCGGTGTCCATGTTGGTCTTGTTGATCGCGGATTCCTGGCCGGGCTCGGCGACCGCGCGAAGCGTGATGCTCGTGCCGCCTGCCAGGTCGATACCGAGTCGCGGAGTGGTGTGCCCCGAGGCGAACATCCCTCCGGTGAGCGCCGCGATGGCGATCAGGATGAGGGCCAGCGAGCGCCCTGGCTTGCTCTGGGCGCTCGCGCTCCGGCCCTTCTTAGGTGCTGCCACCTTCTCGTACTCCCTCTCGGGCCGCCTCACTCCGGATCGACGGGCTGGCGGCCATGACATGGTGTCGGGATCCCGTGCGAAGTCGGCATGCCCGGGGGCGCGCAGGCGTGGCCCGCGCGCCCCGGAACATGGCTACTTCGCGTCGGAGTCGCCGCCGTCGGTCTTCTTCGGCTCGTCGTCCGACTTCGCGTCGGCGGCGACGGAGGCGTCGGACGGCTCCTCGGCCTCGTCGTTCTCGTCCTTCTTACCGAGGTCGACGGCCTTCTCGTCGGAGGCGGCGGCAGCGTCGGGCTCGTCGGTCTCGGTGAGGGAGGAGGCGTCGTCCGGTACGACGTCGGACTTCAGGTCGTGCTCGATGCCGTGCACGATCCGGTTGTACTCGTCGTCGGAGAGGACGGCACCGATCGCGTTCTTGGCGAAGAGAAGCTCCACGCCCGGGCCGGCGTCAACGAGGACGGTGTCGTCGCTGACCTCCTTGACGGTGCCGTACATGCCACCGATGGTGCGGACACCGGATCCGGGCTGCATCTGGTTCCGCATGTCGGCGGCCTGCTGCTGCTTCTTCTTCGCAGACCGGGTCATCAGGAACATGGCCCCGATGAGCACGATGAACGGGAGGAGGGTCACGAGACTCACGGGTCGGAACTTCCTTCACACGACCGCGATGGTGAGCGGCCTGATGGTTGGGGGATTGTATGCCGCCGACAAAGGCGGCATCGGCGGAGTCTAAGCGAGTCTCCGCGCATGGAACAACGCTCAGCATGGCACCGGGGTTCCTACTCCGGCCACCAAGCTCGCCGTCACCGCCCCATCACGCCCCGAAGAGGTCCCCTTGTCCGTTTCCCGCAGCTGACGAGCGCGGCGGGGTCAGTCCGAGATGTGCCCACGCGGCAGGCGTCGCGACGCGTCCGCGCGGGGTCCGGGCGAGCAGGCCCTCCCGTACGAGGAAGGGTTCGGCGACTTCCTCCACGGTCTCACGCTCCTCCCCCACAGCGACAGCGAGCGTGGAAAGGCCGACCGGGCCGCCGCCGAACAGCTTGAGCAGGGCCTCCAGGACACCGCGGTCCAGCCGGTCGAGTCCGCGGGCGTCGACCTCGTACACGGCGAGGGCGGCTCCGGCGATGTCCCGGGTGATGATCCCGTCCGCCTTGACCTGGGCATAGTCGCGTACGCGGCGCAGCAGGCGGTTGGCGATACGGGGGGTGCCGCGGGAGCGGCCGGCGATCTCGGCGGCGCCGTCGGCCTCGATCTCGACGTCGAGGAGGTTCGCCGAGCGGTGGATGACGCGCTCCAGCTCGGCGGGCTCGTAGAACTCCATGTGCGCGGTGAAGCCGAAGCGATCACGCAGCGGCGGCGGCAGCAGACCGGCCCGGGTGGTGGCCCCGACCAGGGTGAACGGGGGCAGCTCCAGCGGGATGGCGGTGGCGCCGGGGCCCTTGCCGACGATCACGTCGACGCGGAAGTCCTCCATCGCCATGTACAGCATCTCCTCGGCGGGCCGGGACATCCGGTGGATCTCGTCGAGGAAGAGGACCTCGCCCTCCTGGAGGGAGGAGAGGATCGCGGCGAGGTCGCCGGCGTGCTGGATGGCGGGGCCGCTGGTGATGCGGATGGGGGCGCCCATCTCGGCCGCGATGATCATCGAGAGGGTGGTCTTGCCCAGGCCGGGGGCGCCGGAGAGCAGCACGTGATCGGCGGTGGCGCCACGCGCGCGTGCGGCGCGCAGGACCAGGTCAAGCTGTTCGCGGACCTTCTCCTGGCCGATGAACTCGCCCAGGTCCTTCGGGCGCAGCGCGGCCTCGACGGCCTGGTCCTCACGGTCGGCCGACGAACCGACGAGCCGCTCGGCGGCGGGGCTGTCGGTGGTGTCGTCCCAGTTCACTGCGGTTCTCCTAGCGATGAAAGCGCCGGACGGTAGGGGCGGCCGGGGTCCGGGGGCCGGCCCCCGGGTGTGCCTCGGGGTCGCGGTCGGACGGGTCGGGCGAGAGGGGCGGGACGTCCCCGGGACCGGCACTTTCGGGCCGTCCCGGGACGCCACCGGGTCAGCGCGCTCTGTTCAGGGTCTGAAGCGCGGCCTTCAGCAGCTGCCCCACCTGGGGCGTGCCCTCGGCGGCCTCGGCCTGCGGTGTCACGGCGGTCACCGCCTCGTCGGCCTCGCGGGTCGCGTATCCCAGGCCGATCAGGGCCGCGTGCAGCTGGTCGCGCCAGCCCTGGCTGACCGGGGCGCCGACGGCGGGCGCGCCGATGGGCTCGCCCAGGCGGTCCTTCAGCTCCAGGAGCAGCTTCTGGGCGCCCTTCTTGCCGATGCCGGGTACGGCGGTGAGCGACTTCTCGTCGGCGGTGGCCACCGCTCTTCGCAGGGCGTCGGGCGAGTGCACGGCCAGCATCGCCTGGGCCAGGCGCGGGCCGACGCCGCTCGCGGTCTGGAGCAGCTCGAAGGTCTGACGCTCGTCGTCGTCGGCGAAGCCGTACAGGGTGAGTGAGTCCTCACGGACGACGAGGGAGGTGGCCAGCTTGGTCTGCTGGCCCATCCGCAGGCCCGAGAGGGTGTTCGGCGTGCACTGGACGGCGATGCCGATCCCGCCGACCTCCACCACCGCGGAGTCGGGGGCGAGCGCGGCGACCGGGCCGCTGAGAGACGCGATCATGCGAGACGGCCTTTCGAGGGAGCCTTGGCGGAGTGCAGGGCGACGGCCTGCTGGAGTCGGTTCTGTGCGGGGGCCCGCCAGATGTGACAGATGGCGAGTGCGAGGGCGTCGGCGGCGTCGGCCGGTTTGGGCGGGGCGCTGAGCCGCAGCAGGCGGGTGACCATGGCACCGACCTGTGCCTTGTCGGCGCGGCCCGAGCCGGTGACGGCCGCCTTGACCTCGCTGGGGGTGTGCAGGGCGACGGGGATGCCGCGGCGGGCGGCGCAGAGCATGGCGACGGCGCTGGCCTGGGCGGTGCCCATCACGGTGCGGACGTTGTGCTGGCTGAACACCCGCTCCACGGCGACGAATTCGGGCCGGTGCTCGTCCAGCCACATCTCGATGCCCTGCTCGACGGCGACGAGGCGGTGGCCCAACTCGGCGTCCGCGGGCGTCCGTACGACACCGACGCCGAGCATGGTGAGCGGGCGTCCGGCGACGCCTTCGACCACACCGACACCGCATCGCGTCAGCCCCGGGTCCACCCCCAGTACGCGCACCCCGCGCCCCCTCCTTCGATCGCCTGTTTGTGCAGGCTATCCGGTGCCACCGACAACGCCGGTCAGCAACTCCCGACAAAGCGACGGGCCGACGGGGATGCCCCGTCGGCCCGTTGAGTCCGTGCAGCTCGCGACCGCGTTACGCGTCGACCTTCTCCATGATCTCGTCGCTGACGTCGAAGTTGGCGAAGACGTTCTGCACGTCGTCGCTGTCCTCGAGCGCGTCGATCAGCTTGAAGATCTTCTTGGCGCCCTCCTCGTCCAGCTCGACCTGGACGGACGGCACGAAGCTGGAGTCCGCGGAGTCGTAGTCGATGCCGGCCTCCTGGAGGGCGGTGCGGACCGTGACCAGGTCGGTGGCCTCGCTGAGCACCTCGAAGGACTCACCGAGGTCGTTGACCTCCTCGGCGCCCGCCTCGAGGACCGCGGTGAGGACGTCGTCCTCGCTCAGCTCGCCCTTGGGGACGATGATGACGCCCTTGCGGCTGAACATGTACGACACCGAGCCGGGGTCGGCCATGTTGCCGCCGTTGCGGGTCATGGCGACGCGGACGTCGGAGGCGGCGCGATTGCGGTTGTCGGTGAGGCACTCGATGAGCACCGCGACACCGTTCGGGCCGTAACCCTCGTACATGATCGTCTCGTAGTCGGCGCCACCGGCCTCGAGACCGCCTCCGCGCTTGACCGCGGAGTCGATGTTCTTGTTCGGGACCGACTGCTTCTTCGCCTTCTGGATGGCGTCGTAGAGCGTCGGGTTCCCCTCGATGTCGACGCCGCCCATACGCGCCGCGACCTCGATGTTCTTGATCAGCTTCGCGAAGAGCTTGCCGCGCTTGGCGTCGATCACGGCCTTCTTGTGCTTCGTCGTGGCCCATTTAGAGTGGCCGGACATCTGCCTGTCTCCTTCGCGTAACCCATCTATGAACGAACCCCAGAGATCCTACAAGGACTCCGCTGTCCGGTTCGCGCGCACCATGTCGGCGAACAGACCGTGCACGCGGTGGTCGCCGGTCAGTTCCGGGTGGAACGACGTGGCCAGCGCGTTGCCCTGACGGACCGCGACGATGTGGCCCTCGTGCTCGGCGAGGACCTCGGCCTCGGCGCCGACGGACTCGACCCAGGGGGCGCGGATGAAGACGCCCTCCACAGGATCGCCCGCGATGCCCTTCACGTCGAGTGCGGCTTCGAAGGACTCGTTCTGGCGGCCGAAGGCGTTGCGGCGCACGATCATGTCGATGCCGCCGATGGTCTCCTGACCCGAGCGCGGGTCGAGGATCTTGTCGGCGAGCATGATCATGCCGGCGCAGGTGCCGTAGACGGGGAGGCCGTCACGCACGCGTGCGCGCAGCGGGTCCATCACGCCGAACAGGACGGCCAACTTGGAGATGGTCGTGGACTCGCCGCCGGGGATGACGAGACCGTCGATCTCGGCGAGTTCCTCGGGGCGCCGCACCGGCCTGGCCACGGCGTCGACCGCGGCCAGGGCGATGAGGTGCTCCCGTACGTCGCCCTGGAGGGCCAGGACGCCTATGACGGGGGTGTTGCTCATGGGACGCAGCGCCTTACCAGCCGCGGTTGGCGTAGCGCTCGGTCTCGGGGAGGGTGTCGCAGTTGATGCCGACCATGGCCTCGCCGAGGTTGCGGGACGCGTCCGCGATGATCTTCGGGTCGTCGTAGAAGGTCGTGGCCTTCACGATGGCGGCGGCGCGCTTGGCCGGGTCGCCGGACTTGAAGATGCCGGAGCCGACGAAGACGCCCTCGGCGCCGAGCTGGCGCATCAGCGCGGCGTCGGCCGGGGTGGCGACACCGCCGGCGGAGAACAGCACGACCGGCAGCTTGCCGAGCTCGGCGACCTCCTTGACGAGCTCGTACGGGGCGCGCAGCTCCTTGGCGGCGGCGTACAGCTCGTGGTTGTCGAAGCCGCGCAGCTTGGCGATCTCGTTCTTGATCTGGCGCAGGTGGCGGACGGCCTCGACGACGTTGCCGGTGCCGGCCTCGCCCTTTGAGCGGATCATGGCCGCGCCCTCGGCGATCCGGCGCAGGGCCTCACCGAGGTTGGTGGCGCCGCAGACGAAGGGGGTCGTGAAGGACCACTTGTCGGAGTGGTTGACCTCGTCGGCCGGGGTGAGGACCTCGGACTCGTCGATGTAGTCGACGCCGAGGGACTGCAGGACCTGGGCCTCGACGAAGTGGCCGATGCGGGACTTGGCCATGACCGGGATCGAGACGGCCTCGATGATGCCTTCGATCATGTCCGGGTCGGACATCCGGGCCACGCCGCCGTCCTTGCGGATGTCGGCCGGGACCCGCTCCAGGGCCATCACGGCGACGGCGCCCGCGTCCTCGGCGATCTTCGCCTGCTCCGGCGTGACGACGTCCATGATCACGCCACCCTTGAGCTGCTCGGCCATGCCGCGCTTCACACGGGCGGTGCCGATCTCGGGGGTCTGGTTTTCGGAGTTGGACACGGGTGACCTCACACGGTGAAAGAGGGTTACTGCAAGCACTGAGGAAACGGGAACGGACCAGGCCACAGCAAGGGCCAATGACAAGCCGGTGGATCGTTTTGCCGGCCCTCGCGGTGTTCGCGCCGGTCAGGCGGCCCGTGCGACCAGTGCCGTGGGGGGCTCGTCGTCCATCTCGAACGCCATCGGGAACGGCGCGTGTCCGGCCAGCCGGAACCAGCGGACCTTGCGGTGCCGGCGCAGCGCCCTGGCCGCCCGTACGGCGTCGTTGTGGAACCGCCGGGCCATCGGTACCCGGCGCACCGCCTCGGTCAGCTCACGGGCCGCTTCCTCTCCCCCGGGCGCCTCCCGTACGGCCTCCACCTGCTGGGGTTCGGCGAACACGGCCCGCAGCGCCTGGGTCAGCTCGCTCTCGGAGACCTCCCGCTGTTCCTCCTCGGCCTGCCGGGCGGCGTGCGCGGCCTCGTAGAGGACGATGGACGCGGCCGGGTCGAGCACGCCTGAGGTGGCCAGTTCCTGGGCCACGGAAGCCCGGCGCAACAGCTGCGCGTCGAGTGCGGCACGCGCCGCGTCGATCCTGGCGTGCAGGCGGTCGAGGCGCCCCGCGGTCCAGCTCAGGTAGAGGCCGATCGCCACGAGGGCGACGAGAATCCAGATGAGAGTTGCCGTCACGGGCGGAAAGCCTACGGGGGTGCCCCGCCGGGTGAACCGCTCGGCCCGCCCGTGCCCCGGACGGCCGGCTCACCCGGCACTACGGTGGTCAGTCCCGCGCCAGCCCCAGCCGGGCCCGTAGCCCGCTCCCGCCGCCCGAGGGGCGGTCGTCGGCCGCCACCGCCGCCGCGCCCGCGGTCACCGTCTCGTACACGGACAGGATGTCCGCGCCGACCGTCGACCAGTCGAAGCGGCGGACGTGTGCGCTGCCCCGCTTCTGCAGCTCGGCCCGGCGGACCGGGTCATCCAGGAGACGTACGGCGGCCTCGGCGAGGGCGTCTGCGTCCTCGTTGGCGAAGAGTTCGCCGGCCGCGCCCTGGTCCAGGACCTGGGCGAACGCGTCGAGGTCGGAGGCGAGGACCGGGGCGCCGGCCGACAATGCCTCGACCAGGATGATCCCGAAGCTCTCGCCGCCGGTGTTGGGGGCGACGTACAGGTCGACGCTGCGCAGGAAGCGGGCCTTGTCCTCGTCGCTGACCATGCCGAGGAACTCGACGCGGGAGCGCAGCTCGGCGGGCAGGGACTCCACCGCCTCCTTCTCGTCGCCCCGGCCGGCCACCAGGAGCCTGGTCTGCGGGCGGGCCGCGAGGATCTTCGGCAGGGCCCGCATCAGGACGGGCAGGCCCTTGCGGGGCTCGTCGATGCGGCCGATGAAGCCGAGCGTGTCGCCCTGCCACTCGGGGTTGGGCTCGGCCTCGGCGAAGAAGTCGACGTCGACGCCGTTGGGGATGACGACCGCGTCGCCGCCGAGGTGCTCCACCAGCGTGCGGCGGGCGTACTCGCTGACCGCGATCCGGGCGCTGATCTTCTCCAGGGCCGCCTGGAGGATGGCGTACGCGGCGATCATGGCCCGGGAGCGCGGGTTGGAGGTGTGGAAGGTCGCCACGATCGGTCCCTGCGCGGCCCAGCACGCCAGCAGGCCGAGGGAGGGTGACGTCGGCTCGTGGATGTGGATGACGTCGAACCGGCCGTCGTGCAGCCAGCGGCGCACCCGGGCGGCCGAGAGGAACCCGAAGTTCAGGCGCGCGACCGAGCCGTTGTACGGCACCGGCACGGCGCGGCCCGCCGAGACGACGTAGGGCGGGAGCGGGGTGTCGTCGTCGGCGGGGGCGAGGACCGACACCTCGTGGCCGAGCCGGATGAAGTACTCGGCGAGGTCGCGGATGTGGAACTGGACGCCACCGGGGACGTCCCAGGAGTAGGGGCAGACGATGCCGATCCTCACGGACGTTCCCCGTCCCGGGCGCCGGCGGCCGATGGTCGTGGTTCAAGGTCGTCGAGCCACAAGCGCTGGAGCATGTGCCAGTCCTCCGGATGTTCCGCGATCCCCGAGGCGAAGGCATCGGCCAGCGCCTGTGTCATGACAGACGTCTTCTCGGCCCGGGTACCTGACTCGGGTACCTCGATCGGGGGATGCACCCGGCCCTGCATGACGGGCGAGTCGTCGTACCAGAGCGTCACGGGGAGCAGCAGCGCCCCGGTCTGCTGGGCGAGCAGCGCGGGACCGGCCGGCATCCGGGCCGTGGCGCCGAAGAAGTCCACCTCGACGCCGGAGGCGGACAGGTCGCGGTCGGAGACCAGGCAGACCAGGCCGCCGTCGCGCAGTCTGCGGGCCAGCGTGCCGAAGGCGGTGCCGCCGCTGTGCGGCAGGACCTCCATGCCGAGGCCCTCGCGGTAGGCGACGAAGCGGTCGTAGAGCGTCTCGGGCTTGAGGCGCTCGGCGACCGTCGTGAACGGTGTCTCCAGCTTGGTGGTGACCCAGGCGCCCGCGAGGTCCCAGTTGCCCAGGTGCGGCAGGGCGAGGATGACGCCCCGGTCGGAGGCCAGGCCGTCGGTGAGGTGGTGGACGTCCTTGGGGTCGAAGCCGTTCCTTATGCGCTCGGGGCTCCAGGCGGGCAGCCGGAAGGACTCCATCCAGTAGCGCAGGTAGGAGCGCATGCCGGCGCGCGAGAGCTCCGCGAGGCGTTCCGGGCTCGCGTCGGGCACCACGCGCGCGTAGTTGCTCTCCAGCCGCTTGACGCCCTTGCCGCGCTGCTTCCAGGCGAGGTCGGCGATGGTGCGGCCGAGCCGTACGGCGACCGGCTCGGGGAGCTTCTTGACGGTGCCCCAGCCGAGTCCGTACAGCGCGTCCGTGAGCCGGTCCCGGGCACTCACTTGGCTGCCTCGCTCCCGTGGGAGGCGTTCTGCGGCTTCTCCGCCGCGGCCGCGGCGGCCTCCGCCTCGGCGGACTCGCGGCGGACCGTGACGACGCGCTGGATCAGCGTCACCAGGCTGCCGACGGCGACGATCCACAGGGCGACGGGCAGCAGGTACTGGATGCCGGGCACGCCGAACTTGTGCAGGCCCGCGAAACCGGCCGCGACCAGCGAGATCACCAGCCGCTCGGCGCGCTCGACCAGGCCGTTGACGGCGACCGGCAGGCCGATCGACTCGCCGCGCGCCTTGGTGTACGACACCACCTGGCCGCTGGCGAGGCAGAAGATCGAGACGGCGCACAGCACGAGGTCGTCGCCGTCACCGGCGTACCAGAGGATGAAGCCGCCGAAGATCGCGGCGTCGGCGACCCGGTCGAGCGTGGAGTCGAGGAAGGCGCCCCAGCGGCTGGAGCGGCCGAGCTGCCGGGCCATGTTGCCGTCGACGAGGTCGGAGAACACGAAGAGCGTGATCACGACCGTGCCCCAGAAGAACTCGCCCATGGGGTAGAAGACCAGCGCGCCCGCGACCACACCGGCCGTGCCGATGAGCGTCACGGTGTCGGGGCTGACGCCCCGCCGGATCAGAAACGCGGCGAACGGTGTGAGGACACGCGTGAAGAATGCACGCGCGTACTTGTTCAGCATGGCCTTCCCGAGGGTCGGTGTGACGCCGCGGCCCCACTGGCCACCGGCTGGCCCATCGTAGCCACGCGCGCGTGCGTGCGACCGCCGGGCACTCGCACAGGCCGTCGGCGGCACCGGTCCACCGGTCCCGGATGGCAGGATCCCGTCCGCCGTATGGACGCACCGTGACGGGAGTGGAAAGCTCGAAGGACCGCGGGCGTCATCGAAGCCGCCATCGCACGCGGATGCTGATGTCCGCGCCCACAGTGACCTCACCGTGCACGGGAGGCAGGATCATGGGCGACAAGGCGAACGCACACCCTGGGGCCGCCGGCAGGGCTACGGCGGCCGACCAACCCGCGTCCGTACGGAATGTGGTGCTGGTCGGCCACTCCGGATCGGGCAAGACCACATTGGTGGAGGCCCTCGCGCTGACGGCGGGGGCGGTGAACCGGGCGGGCCGCGTGGAGGACGGCGGCACGGTCTCGGACTACGACGAGATCGAGCACCGGCAGCAACGCTCGGTACAGCTCTCCCTGGTGCCGGTCGACTGGGACGGCATCAAGATCAATCTTCTGGACACCCCCGGATACGCCGACTTCGTCGGGGAACTCAGGGCCGGTCTGCGAGCGGCGGACGCGGCCCTTTTCGTCGTCTCGGCCTCGGACGGCGTGGACGGCTCGACGCGCATGGTGTGGGAGGAGTGCGCGGCCGTCGGCATGCCGCGCGCGATCGTCGTCACGCACCTGGAGGCCGCGCGGGCCGACTACGAGGAGATGACGCGGATCTGCGCGGAGGCCTTCGGCGGCGACGACCCCGACGCGGTGCTCCCGCTGTATCTGCCGCTGCACGGCCCCCAGGGTCCCGACGGGCACGCGCCCGTGACCGGACTGATAGGGCTGCTGTCGCAGAAGCTGTTCGAGTACTCCTCCGGGGAGCGCAAGGAGTCCGAGCCGGGCGAGGACCAGCTGCCCGAGATCGACGAGGCCCGCAACCGGCTGATCGAGGGGATCATCGCCGAGAGCGAGGACGAGACCCTCATGGACCGCTATCTCGGCGGCGAGCAGGTCGACGTCAGGACGCTCATCGAGGACCTGGAGCGGGCCGTCGCGCGCGGCACGTTCTTCCCCGTGCTGGCCGCCGCGCCCGCCGCCGAAGGTGCCCGGCAGGGCCTCGGCACCGTCGAGGTGCTGGAGCTGATCACACGGGGCTTCCCGACCCCGCTGGAGCGTGAGGCCCCCCGGGTGACCACGGTCGACGGCAAGCCGCGCGAGCTGAACCTGTGCGATCCGGACGGCCCGCTGGTCGCGGAGGTCGTGAAGACCGCGTCCGACCCGTACGTCGGCCGGGTCTCGCTGGTCCGGGTCTTCTCCGGCACCCTGCGCCCCGACGAGACGGTGCACGTCTCCGGGCACGGCCTGGAGGACCGCGGGCACGAGGACCACGACGTCGACGAGCGGATCGGCGCCCTGTCGGCCCCGTTCGGCAAGCAGCAGCGCCAGCTCAGCCACTGCATCGCCGGGGACCTGGCATGTGTGGCGAAGCTGAGCCGCGCGGAGACCGGCGACACCCTGTCGGCCAAGGACGACCCGCTGCTGATGGAGCCCTGGCAGATGCCGGATCCGCTGCTGCCGCTGGCCATCGAGGCGCACAGCAAGGCCGACGAGGACAAGCTGTCACAGGGTCTGTCGAGGCTGGTCGCCGAGGACCCGACCATGCGTCTGGAGCAGAACCAGTCCACCCACCAGGTGGTGCTGTGGTGCCTGGGCGAGGCGCACGCGGACGTCGCCCTGGAACGGCTGCGCAGCCGCTACGGCGTGCAGGTCGACCTCGTGCCGCACAAGGTCTCCCTGCGCGAGACCTTCGCCGACCGGTCGGCGGGCCGCGGCCGGCATGTGAAGCAGTCCGGCGGCCACGGGCAGTACGCGATCTGCGAGATCGAGGTGGAGCCGCTGCCGGGCGGCTCGGGCATCGAGTTCGTGGACAAGGTGGTCGGCGGCGCGGTGCCCCGGCAGTTCATCCCGTCGGTGGAGAAGGGCATCCGGGCCCAGGCGGCCAGAGGCGTCGCGGCGGGCCATCCGCTCGTCGACGTCCGGGTCACGCTGCTGGACGGCAAGGCGCACTCGGTGGACTCCTCCGACGCCGCGTTCCAGACGGCGGGCGCGCTGGCGCTGCGGGAGGCGGCGGGGGACGCGAAGATCCATCTGCTGGAGCCGGTGGCCGAGGTGTCCGTGCTCGTCGGCGACGACTACGTCGGCGCCGTGATGAGCGACCTGTCCGGGCGGCGCGGCCGTGTCCTCGGCACCGAGCAGACCAGCGGGAACCGCACCGTCATCAAGGCCGAGGTGCCCGAGATCGAGATCGGCCGGTACTCGGTCGACCTGCGGTCGCTCTCGCACGGCACCGCGCGCTTCAACCGGTCGTACGCGCGGCACGAGCCGATGCCGCAGCAGATAGCGGAAAGGATCCGTGAAGAGGCGCGCGACGCCTAGCAGTTGGCGCCGGGCGCACACCGGCGACTCCCCTCCGCGTCGGCGGGCGGCTTCGGCCGTCCGCCGACGGTTGTCGGTGGCTGGGGATACTCTGATCATTGATCAACAGGTGTGCGCGATACGGAAGTCGGGAAGGCCGCAGAAGCGACAGTGCGGCGACTGGGGGCGGGAATGACCGTTGAGGGCGGTTACGCGGACATCTTCGGTCCGCAGGTGCCTCGCACGGCCGGCGAGGGGCAGACGGCGACGTTCGCGCTGGCCTCGGCGGCCTATCGGGACAACCCGTACGAGGACATCAAGAAGGCCGACAACGAATGGCACAAGACCGATGTCAAGGCCGGTCGGAAGTGGGCCAAGATCTTCCGGCCCAACCTGGGTGAGGCCTACTCGCGGGCGGTCGTCGACCGCATGCTCGGCAGCGGCCGCAAGCCGCTGATCCAGTCCTTCGGCACCGAGCCGCAGGTAGTGGTCGAGCACGCACTGGCCGCCAACAACATCCGCAAGACCCGCGACCGCATGCTGAGCGGCATCATGGTCGTCTGCGGCGTGCTGTTCCTGCCCGGGCTGCTGCTGTGGCTGCTGGTCTTCACGCTGCGCACCACCATCGTCAAGCGGGACGCGAAGCGGGGCGGCGCGCTCGCCTCCGTGCTGCTCGTCGCGGCGGGGGCGTTCGCCGTGCTCTTCCTGCTGAAGATGCCGTTCACCGGCTTCTGGGCCTGGTACGCGCGAGCCTGTGTACTCATGCCGGTCGTCGGCTGGTTCTGGGCGAAGCAGGTCTGCGAGCGCACCGCGCGGGATCTGCGGGAGCGGTGGGACAGCCTGCTGGCCGGCAGCAGCGTCGGCGCGAAGGTGCCGGAGGCGGTGCCGACCAGTCCGACCGAGACCCAGGCCGAGCAGCTGCGCCAGTCCCTGGCCAAGCTGAGCGCCGAGCAGCAGTCCAACTCCGTGTTCTACGCGGGGCCCAAGGGGATACTGGGCATGGGCACGCGCTGGGGCAGCTGGCAGCTCGCCGAGGACCTGGTGGCCGCCGACTCCACCCGCGAGATCCACCCCTTCCGCAGCTGGGACGTGATCCGCGCGATCCACGACCAGCTGCGCATGCTGGAGCGCGGCCCGCTGAACACCGGCGGTTTCCCGAAGGCTTCGATACGGCACTGGGTCGTCACGCCGATCGCCGAGGGCGCCAAGGCCGTGTCCCGGCCGGAGGGCACGGACGTCGAGGCGTACCAGGTCAAGTCGCACGCCATCCAGGACATCTGCAACAAGCAGCAGTTCGGCAGCGGCGACCGGCACTATCTGGGCGTCCAGTGGACGCTGTGGGACGGCCAGTTGATCATCACGATGCTGATCACGGTGACCGTGCTGCACGAGACGCTGCGCATCGAGGTGACCGGGCACGCCCTCGGTCCGGTGAACGGGCTGTTCCAGGAGAAGCCCGAGGCGCCGACCAAGGAGGTCACCAAGTCGTTCAAGCCGTGGGAGACCCGCAAGGTGAAGCTTCCGCTGGTCAACACCGACGAGGTGGTACGGCTGGCGGTGCGGGCCCCGATCTCCTGGTATCCGCCACTGCTGAACTGGCTGGGCGGGACGATCGGGCTGCCCGAGCCGTTCGGAGTGCGGCACGCGTGGGCGGACCAGCCGTGGCGGCACCGCTTCATGGCGGACGACGCGCTGCGCGCGGCCACTCCGGTGCTGCGGGTGGTGCATGCCGCGGCGATCAAGGTGCTGGCCGAGAACGGCGTGGACACCGAGAAGTTCGGCGCGAGGTCGTCGTTCCTGAGCACCGCGGTGCAGGATCCGTCGCCGCGGAAGGCGGACCTGTACGACGCGTAAGGCTCCGCCGGTCCGGCCGCGTCGGGTGGGTCTGGGTGACCGTGCCCTGGGGGCTGCGCCCCCAGACCCCCTTCGGCCTGAACGGCCTCGTCCTCAAACGCCGGACGGGCTCAATGGTCAGGCCGTCGGCCAGACCTCCGCCAGCATCTTCCTCGTGTCCGCCAGGAGCTGCGGCAGGACTCGCGTGTGGCCGACGACCGGCATGAAGTTCGTGTCGCCGCCCCAGCGCGGGACGATGTGCTGGTGCAGATGGGCCGCGATGCCGGCGCCGGCGACCGTGCCCTGATTCATGCCGATGTTGAAGCCGTGGGCGCCCGAGGCGGTGCGCAGAGCGGTCATCGCCTGCTTGGTCAGCGCGGCGAGCTCGATGGTCTCCGGCTCGGTGAGGTCGGTGTAGTCGGCGACGTGACGGTAGGGGACGACCATCAGGTGGCCGCCGTTGTAGGGGTACAGGTTGAGGACCGCGTACACCTGCTCCCCGCGCTTGACGACCAGGCCGTCCTCGTCGGACTTGGCCGGGATCGAGCAGAAGGGGCAGCCGTCGTCGGCACCGGGACCGGTCGGCTTGTTCTCACCCTGGATGTAGGCCATCCGATGGGGCGTCCACAGGCGCTGGAACGCGTCCTGGATCCCCACTCCCCACTGCTGCTCCGGCTCACTCGTCATGCGTGAAGCATATTGCTTCGTCCATTCGCGGCGTGTCGCCGGGGCGACGGCAGGGCAGGCACCGGCCAAGCTGAGCCGGTGGACGACGACAGCCCCTATTCCCGCTGGGAGCAGCGCACCGAGATCCCGCTGTTCCTGGCCTCGCTGCTCTTCCTGGGCGCCTATGCCGCCCGTGTTCTCGCCGTGGGCATGCCGTCCTTCTGGAGGGACGTGTGCGTCTACACGAACATCGCGCTCTGGCTGCTGTTCGCCGTGGACTACATCGTGCGCTGGCGGCTCTTCGGGGGGCGCTTCCTGCACTTCGCCAGGACCCACTTCCTGCACACGGTCGTGGTCATCCTGCCGCTCCTGCGGCCGCTGCGGATCGTGCCGCTCTACGACGTGATCCAGCGCCGGCAGGGGCAGCCCCGGATCTCGCTGCACGCCCGCGTGATCGCTTACGCGAGCCTGGCCACCCTGCTGCTCGGCTTCGCCGGCTCCCTGGCGGTCTACCAGGCCGAACGCGGAGCGCCCGACGCCACCATGAAGACCTTCGGGGACGCGCTGTGGTGGGCCTCCGCGACCCTCACCACGGTCGGATACGGCGACATCACCCCGGTGACCACGCGTGGCCGGTCGATCGCGATCGGGATGATGGTGGGCGGGCTGGCCCTGCTCGGCGCGGTGACGGGCTCGTTCTCGTCCTGGCTGCTGCAGATCTTCTCCCGCGAGAGCGACACGAAGCCCCCGGAGAGCTGAGCTTCCCGGGGGCTTCGTGACCGTGTTCGGCCGGATCAGACCTGCGCCCGCTCCTCGACGACCTGCGCGATCTTCGCGATGGCCTCGTCGAACGGGATGCCGTTCTCCTGCGAGCCGTCGCGGTAGCGGAAGGAGACGGCGTTGTTGGCCATGTCCTCGTCGCCCGCGATGACCATGAAGGGCACCTTCTGCTTCTGGGCGTTGCGGATCTTCTTCTGCATGCGGTCCGAGGAGGAGTCGACCTCGACGCGCAGGCCCTTCTTCTTGGCGGCCGCGGCGAACTTCTCCAGGTAGTCCACGTGCCCGTCGCCGATCGGGATGCCGATCGCCTGGACCGGGGCCAGCCAGGCCGGGAAGGCACCCGCGTAGTGCTCCAGGAGCACCGCGAAGAACCGCTCGATCGAACCGAACAGCGCGCGGTGGATCATGACCGGGCGCTGCTTGGAGCCGTCCGCGGAGGTGTATTCCAGGTCGAAGCGCTCCGGCAGGTTGAAGTCGAGCTGGATGGTCGACATCTGCCAGGTGCGGCCGATGGCGTCCTTGGTCTGGACGGAGATCTTCGGGCCGTAGAAGGCGGCGCCGCCCGGGTCCGGGACCAGGGGCAGGCCCTGCTTCTCGGCGACCTGGCGGAGCGTCTCCGTGGCCTCCTCCCAGACCTCGTCGGAGCCGACGAACTTCTCCGGGTCCTTGGTGGACAGCTCCAGGTAGAAGTCGGTCAGGCCGTAGTCGCGCAGCAGGCCGAGGACGAAGGTGAGCGTCTTGTCGAGCTCCTCCGACATCTGCTCGCGGGTGCAGTAGATGTGCGCGTCGTCCTGCGTGAAGCCACGCGCGCGGGTCAGGCCGTGCACGACGCCCGACTTCTCGTACCGGTACACGGTGCCGAACTCGAAGAGGCGCAGCGGCAGTTCGCGGTAGGAGCGGCCGCGCGCGTCGAAGATCAGGTTGTGCATCGGGCAGTTCATGGGCTTGAGGTAGTAGTCCACGCCCTCGTCGAGCTGCATGGGCGGGTACATGCCCTCGGCGTACCAGTCCAGGTGCCCGGACGTCTCGAAGAGCTTCCCCTTCGTGGCGTGCGGGGTGTAGACGAACTCGTAGCCCTCCTCCTCGTGCCGGCGGCGCGAGTAGTCCTCCATGACCCGGCGGATGATGCCGCCCTTGGGGTGGAAGACGGCGAGGCCGGAGCCGATCTGCTCCGGGATGGAGAACAGGTCGAGCTCGTTGCCCAGCTTGCGGTGGTCGCGCTTCTCGGCCTCGGCGAGGAAGTCGAGGTACCCCTTCAGCTCGTCCTTGGACGGCCAGGCGGTGCCGTAGATGCGCTGGAGCATCGGGTTCTTCTCGCTGCCGCGCCAGTAGGCGGCGGCGTTGCGCATCAGCTTGAACGCGGGGATCGCGCGGGTCGACGGCAGGTGGGGACCGCGGCAGAGGTCCTTCCAGCACAGGTCGCCGGTCTTCGCGTCGAGGTTGTCGTAGATCGTCAGCTCACCGGCGCCGACCTCGACGTCCGCGCCGTCGTCGGAGGACGCGGAGCCCTTGAGGCCGATCAGCTCCAGCTTGTAGGGCTCGGCGGCGAGCTCCTCGCGGGCGGCCTCGTCGGTGACGACGCGGCGGGCGAACTTCTGCCCGCGCTTCTGGATCTCCTGCATCTTCTTCTCGATGGCCTTGAGATCCTCGGGCGTGAACGGCTTCTCGACGTCGAAGTCGTAGTAGAAGCCGTCCTTGACGGGCGGGCCGATGCCCAGCTTGGCCTCGGGGAACAGCTCCTGCACGGCCTGCGCCATCACGTGCGCGGTGGAGTGCCGCAGGATGCCCAGACCGTCCTCGGAGGAGATCTCGACGCCCTCGACCTCTTCGCCGTCGGCGAGGACGTACGACAGGTCCTTGAGCTCGCCGCCCACGCGCGCGGCGATGATCGAGCGCTCGCCGGCGAAGAGGTCGGCGGCCGTAGTCCCCGTTGTCACCACGCGCTCTTCCCGCTCGGAATCGCGTTGGATGATCACACGGACGTCTGACACCGGTCTCTCCTGACTGAAGGTGGGGTGCGGCGCCATACCAGGAGCGCGCGCATTACGCGATCGTACCGACCTCGGACGGCCGACCGCGAAACGGTGCGCTCCGCTCCGCTGGGAGGGCCGTGACGGGTCGGTCGTCGTCTGCGGCGCCGTCGTGGCTGGTCGCGCAGTTCCCCGCGCCCCTTTCCGGCGCTGCCGAACCCCGCGTCGACCAGTTCAGGCCGCCTTCAGTCGCCGGCGTCCTCCCCGCCGCACGCCTCCTCGAAGAAGTCCAGATCCTCCTGGAGCGACTTCATCAGCCGGTCCCGCTCGGCCTCGTCCACCTGGACCGGTACGACCCCGGAGGCGTCGGTGATCTTGCGGAAGCCGCCCCGGCTCTCCAGCCGTCCGTGCACCCGGACGGGGAGACCGACGAGATGGGCGTGGCCCGCGATGCGGTACGCCTCCTCGTCCAGGGTCAGCCGGACGTGCGGCACCTCGGCGCCCGCTATGACGCGCAGCCGTACGGTGCCCTCGCCGCGCGGCCCCGACCTGCGCATTCGGACGACCGCGCCCGTGATCCTGACCGGCACGGACGGCTCCTCGCGCAGATAGCGGGCGCCGGCCTCGCGCAGCACGGGCAGGTCGCCCGGCGAGAACTCGACGGGCTCGACCCCGGCCGCGCAGTCCGCGGGCACCCCGGCCGCGGGCGACCAGTCGACGGCGATGCGCGCGCCCTCGGTGCCGCGCACCAGCATCACCAGCGCTTCCGTGAGCTCCCTGCTGACACCCGCCTCGACGGCACCGTCGAAGGCGTCCATGCCGCCGGTGGCCCGCTGGTAGTCGATGGCCTCGCGGGCGGCGTACAGGGCCTGGTGGAGGCGCACGGCGAGCGGTCGGGCCGCCCCGACCGGCACGAAGGCGGCGAGGTGGTGACCGCCGGAGCCGACGAGGACGCTCTCCAGCATGGCGGCGGCCGAGCGGCGGTGCCGGGCGCCGTAGTAGCCGGCCCGGGCGCGGGTGGCGAGAGCCGCGGCGAGGAGCATCTGGCGGGCGGCGGTGCGCAGTTCCTCCTCGACGGTCCAGGGCGCGGCTCCGGCCGGCCCGCTCGGCGCGTCCCGCCACCAGCGCACCTCGTCGCTGGGCACGGCGAGCCCGACCAGCACCTCGCGCGCGGAGGGCGTGCCACTGCGGGACAGGGCGATGAGCGCCTCGCCGAGCAGGTCGTCGCTGTCGGGGAAGGCGCGGGACTCGGGGACGAGCAGGCTGGTGCCGTTGCCGCCCGGGCCGGGCGGGGTCCAGCGGCCGTAGCGCCCGGCCGCTCCCCCGCGCCGCTGCCAGCCGTGCCTGTGCAGCAGGGCGCTGAGGACGGCGGGGTCGACCTCGCCGGGCGCGGGGGGACGCTCCCAGGACGCGTCGGCCGGGTGCGGCCTCGCTGGTCGTATCGGCTCCTCCAGGGGGCGGTGCGTCATGGTCTGCCTCCCGTCCCGACGCGCGTCATGATCTCGCAGAGCGCCCGGTCGTCGAAGATGCGTGAGGTCGGTATCCGCACGGTGGTGCGGCGCCGCCCGGTGATCGGGTGCCCGGCCAGGTTGACCCAGTAGCAGCAGTGCCGCAGGTCGAGGCGGTCGTGACCGGCGCGCAGCCACTGTTCCTGCGACCGCGGGACGATCATCACGACCAGGATCTTGTGCACCGAGACCGGGGTCCGGGCGAGCTTCGCCAGATGGTCGTTGTCGAGCGTGAAGGAGAAGAAGCGGCCGGGCGGGTTCGGCGCGAGCTGATAGGTCGCCTTGAGCTGCACCTTGATGGTGACCTCGTCGTCGACCGTGTGGCCGGGCGCGCTGTGGCTGACGTGCCAGTCGATGCCGTTGTCCGGAAATGGCTGGGACAGCGAGCATCCCGACGCCGCGGCGACGGCGTGCAGATAGCCCACCTGCAATGTCTCCATGCAGGCGGTGGTGGCGAGTGAACCGCGATGGGGGCCCGTGCGTTCGGGCAGCAGCCCGCCCCGCTCGGGCTGCGCTATCGCCATGACCAACAGCCTTCCACGCAAGGTGAATCCCCGTACCGGGCCGCTGAACTGCAAAGACCCGCACTCCTGTTGTGTCCTTCCGGCGTACGTCGCAAACGGCCCGGGTATCACCAAACGGGCAGAAGACGGTACGTCAGCTGCCGTGGGTGAACGAGGGGTTGTGTAGTTATGGCGTGCTGGTATGAGGGCCCGCTGGCGGCATTCGACACGGAGACAACAGGCGTGGACGTCGAGACCGACCGGATCGTCTCGGCGGCCGTCGTCGTCCAGGACGCCCCGGGGGCCCGGCCCCGGGTGATCCGGTGGCTGGTCAACCCGGGCGTACCGGTGCCGGAGGCGGCGACGGCGGTGCACGGACTGACGGATGAGCATCTGCAGCGCAACGGCCGCTGGCCGGCGCCGGTGATGCATGAGATAGCCGAGGAACTGGCGGCGCAGGCCGCGGTGAACCGGCCGATCGTGGTGATGAACGCACCGTTCGATCTGACGTTGCTGGACCGCGAGTTGCGCCGCCATCGCGCGTCGTCGCTGGACCACTGGTTCGAGACGACTCCGATGCTGGTGCTGGACCCGCGCGTCCTCGACAAACACCTGGACCGCTACCGCAAGGGCCGTCGCACCCTGACGGACCTGTGCGAGCACTACGGCGTCACGCTGGACGGCGCGCACGAGGCGGCGGCCGACGCACTGGCGTCACTGGAGGTGGTACGGGCCGTGGGGCGGCGTTTCGCGGCCCGGCTGGAGCGGCTGTCCCCCGCGGAGCTGCACACGCTCCAGGCGGTGTGGCACGCGGCGCAGGCGCGCGGCCTCCAGGCGTGGTTCGCCCGCAGCGGCAACGACGAGGCGGTGGACCCGGCGTGGCCACTGCGCCCGGACCTGCCGGCGGCGGCATGAGGAAGGAGGGTCCGCCACCACGACGAAAAAAGCCGGTCCGCTGCTGCGGACCGGCCTCTTCCCGGTGGGCGATACTGGGTTCGAACCAGTGACCTCTTCGGTGTGAACGAAGCGCTCTCCCACTGAGCTAATCGCCCGGGAACGCACTGAACAATACAGGTCCCCGCGCGTTTCCTTCAAACCGCTTGATGACCTCCGGCCAGGTGGGCCGTGAGACCGCGCCGTCCGGAGCGCATCATCAGCCAGTGGTTGGCACGGAAGAAGGGCCGCCCGGGCACCGCGAGCCGCCGCAGCAACGGCTTGTTCACGTCGACGACCTGCTCGTAGCGAGCCAGACTCCCGCCGCCGCGCGGGGTGACGGTCCAGCGCGCCCAGCCGTCGATGTCGCCGCTCATGGCGACCTCCAGCACTCCGGCCGCACGGTCCCGGAGCACCTCGCGCGCGGTGAAGGTCATGGCGTACGGCAGGACCGAGCGGATCGTGATCACGCCGCTGGTGTCGTCGGTCCTGGTCACCTCGCGGACCTGCGGCCACCAGCCGGGGTAGTCCTCGGCCCGTTCGAGGGCGTCGTAGACGGCGGCGGGCGGCGCGGGCAGGGCCCACAGGGCGCGGAAGCGGTAGTGGCTCCAGTCCATGGGCCGAGTCTGCCCCCGCCAGGGCGTTTGTGCCGTATCTGAGTACGGACTGAGTATGCGCACTCATGTCCTGCGGCGTGACGCGGACCACACTCCTGGCATGACGCACTTTCCGCCCCCGGCCGAGGAGTTGCGGCTCCTCGACCTCGAGCTGCGCCAACTGGACGCCCGCCGGGCCCAGTTGCTGCACCGCCGAGCCTGGCTGGTCACCGCGCTGCAAGCGGCGGCGCCCCGGTCCGCTCCGGCGCCTCTCGCCCCACCTCGCCCCGAGGCCTCGGCGCCCCGGGTCCAGAACGTCCTGCTCGTGCTGGGCGGTGTCCTGCTGACGATCGCCGCGATGGCGTTCACACTGGTCAGCTGGGGGCACATGGGGATCGCCGGGCGGGCCCTGGTGCTCGGCGCGGTCACGGTGGCGGTGCTCGCCGCGCCGGTGCCGCTGCTGAAGCGCGGGCTGCGGTCGACGGCCGAGTCGGTGGCGGGCCTCGGGCTCGTACTGACGGTGCTCGACGCCTACGCGCTGCACGAGGTCGGACTGGCCGACGTGGACGCCACGGGGTATCTCGCGGCCGCTTCGGCGGTGCTGGCGGCCCTGTGGACGGCGTACGGCCTGCTGCCGCGCACCTGCGAGCTGCGTCTGCCCCTGCCCGCCGCTCTGCTCGCCGCCCAACTCCCGCTCACGCTGTGGGCGGTGGCGGCCGACGCGAGCCTGTTCGGGATCACGGCCGCCGTGCTGGTGACGGCCGGGTTCGACGCGGGTGTGGCGCTCCGGGCGCCTGCCGGGTCCGTGCGGATCACCGCGGTGATCGGCGCGTACGGCATGGGCGCCTGGGGCGTGTGGGCCGCCGGCTGGCTGTCCTGGACGGCCACCGGCCCGAGCGCCGCCGCCCGTGCGGCGGCGCTCCTCCTCTTGGCCGCGGGCATCGCGGTCACGGCGGCGTGGCAGCAGGCCGCCGCGAAGCAGGCCCTCGGCCTCTCCGTCGCCGCCGGCCTCCTCACGGTCGCCGCGCTCGGCGGCACCGCCCGTCCCGTGCTGCCGGAGGCGTGGACGGTTCCGGTGTATCTGGTGTGCGGGATCGCCCTGCCGGCGGCGATCTGGGCGGACCGGCTGCCGCAGGCGTTGCGCGACGGGCTCGTCCGGGCCTCCGCCGCCGTACAGGGACTGGCCCTGCTGTGGACGCTGCCGCCGGTGGCGCTCGCGCTGGTGGGTCCGGTCGCCTGGGTGGAGCAGGTGTGGTCCGGGGCGCCGGGCGATGTGCGGCAGGCCATGGCGGTCGACGCTCCGTGGCCGCCGGACACGGAGACGGTGCCGGTCGTCCTGGCGATCGTCGCCGCCGTACTGCTCCTCGCGGCACGCGACGCCGCGTGGCGGACCCGGGCCCTGACCGGATCGCTGGTCCTGGCATGGGCGACGGCGCTGGTCCTGCCCGCCGTGCTCGAACTCCCCTACGCCATGGGCCTGGTGGTACTTGCGATCACCACGGCCGGCGCCCTCTCGGCGGCCGCGTGGATACGGCCGTCCGAGCAGCCGGACACGACGGAGGAGCCAGCGGCGGCCTCCACGGAGGAACCCACGACCACCTCCGCGGAACAGCCCTCAGCCGCTACGGCCGCTCCCATCGGTTTCCCCACCCCGCGCACGACCGCCACGGTCCTCGCCCTCCTCACCTCCCTCCCCCTCGCCTTCCTCTCGCTGACCACCGAGGCCGCGACCCTCACCGTGCTCGCCGTGCTGACGGCGCTCTTCGCGGCGGCCTCCTGGGAGACGCACCTCGCCCCGGTCACGGCACCGGCCGGGCTCGCGTACGCCGCCGGACTGGCCTGTGCGGCGGGGGCTGCGGCCGGCTGGCAGTCGCAGTACGTCGCCCTGCTGGTCCTGGTGGTCCCGGTGGCGGCGGCTCTGCTCGCGGCACGGCTCGGTGACGCGCGGGCGACGGTGCCGGTCGAGGTGACGGGCGCGCTCGCCGCGCTGCTCGCCGTCGCACTGGCCGCGGCCCCGGCCGACCTGCCGATGCTGGCCCTGGTGCTGGCGCTGTGCGGTGTGATCACCGCCGGTGTCGCCGTCCGCCCGGAACGCCGGTCCGTGGCCTACGCCTCCGCCGCGCTGTTCGTGCTGGCCACTTGGGTGCGCCTGGCGGCCTGGGACGTCGGGACCCCCGAGGCGTACACCCTGCCGGTCAGCGTCCCGGCGCTGCTGGTCGGCGCCCTGCGCAGGCGGCGCGATCCGCAGACCTCGTCCTGGACGGCGTACGGCCCCGGACTCGCCGCCACCCTCGTGCCGAGCCTCCTCGCGGCCTGGGGCGACCCGCAGTGGACCCGCCCCCTGCTGCTCGGCCTCGCGGCCCTGGCGGTCACCCTGCTCGGCGCCCGTCACCACCTCCAGGCACCGCTCATGCTCGGCGGCGCGGTACTGGCCCTGGACGCCCTGCACGAACTCGCCCCGTACATCGCCCAGGTGACCGACGCACTCCCCCGCTGGGTACCCCCGGCCCTGGCCGGCCTCCTCCTGCTGGCCATCGGAGCGACGTACGAGCAACGCCTCAGGGACGCCCGAAAGATGCGGGACTTCCTGGGCAACATGCACTGAAACGCCCCTGAAAGGGGTGCGGGGAACTGCGCGACCAGCCACAACGGTCCGCAGTTCCCCACGAACCGTCACGGCATCCTGTCCCCGAGCAGCGCCAGGTTCTCGATGGCGGCAAGCCCGTACAGCGCCGTGTCATTCGTCGACACCCAGGCGGCCTCACTACCCGGTACCAAGCCAGTCGGCCCACTCAGCGCCTTCGTCTTCCAGGGCGCCGACTCCTTGTACCCGTCGGAGTTGTAGAACTTCTCCCACGCGCGGGCGGCCAGCTTCGCGTCCCCCGTCCGCACGGCCGCGTAGGCGTCCAGCCGCGAGTGTCCCTGGAACAGCAGCAGCGACCCGAAGTTGGACCCGTACCGCGCCGCCTGCTCCGCCTTCGTGGCGTTGAAGTACCGGCAGTAGTCGAAGTACGCCTCGTCGAACTCCGGCATGTCGACGAGGTCGATGAGCTCGGCGCACAGTTCATTGAGCCCGAAGACGGCGGACAGGTGCGAGACCCCGACCACCGGCTCCGCCGCGATCGCGAACCTGCCCGTGTCGAGGTCGTACAGCCCGCTGCCCTGCACGAACCCGTTCGGCTGCGCGGCGATGGTCTCCATCGTCGACAGCACCCGCGCCTTGGCCTTCTCCCACTTGGGGCCCTTGCGCTCCCACTCGGTCAGCCACGCCGAGACGAGCCCGCTCCAGTCCGTGCCGAAGCCGATCGACAGCGCGTGCCGGTCCGGGGTGTACGGCTCGGTGCGGATCTTGCGGATCGGGTCCAGGACGAGGAAGGTCTCGTCGGAGTCGACGTTGGCGTGCATGAGGTCGCCGACGCGCTCGTCCGCGGTGAGGAAGTAGTAGTAGCGGCGGTACGTCGTGTTGGCGATCCGCTGCTGCTTGGCGCTGTCGGCGTAGTGCTGGACGCCGTGCCGGGTGCCGAGGCCGGCCCATTCGCCGAGGTGGTAGACGTCGACCTCGCCGGTGTGCCGGGTCATCGCCTCGGCGAAGCGGAAGATGTCCGCGCGGCCGGAGCGCAGATACGCGAACCAGAGCCAGAGGTCGGGCGAGAGCTCGGAGTTGTCCCAGGCGTAGCCGCCGATGTCGTACCGCCACTGGTGTCTGACGGTGTCGTAGGTGTGCATGATGTCGCCGTGGTCCCAGAAGCCGTACCAACGGCGCTGCTCCACCTGGTCCTTGTAGTAGGTGAAGAGGAAGTCGAGGTGGTCCTCGATCTTCGCCTTCGCGGGTGTGGAGCGGTCCGGCTCGGAGTAGAGCCCCGGCCCGAAGACCTTGGCCCGGATGAGCTGCCCGGGCGGCGCGGCGAGCTGCGGCAGCACCCGTACGGCCTCGACCTGCCGGGCCAGGGCGGCCGGCGCGGGCGTCGACTCGTTGGCCCAGAAGAGCAGTTCCGAGGTACGGGCGATGCCGTAGGGCGTGCCGAACTCCGGCTCGTAGTCCTCGTAGGTGATGTTGAGGCCCTCGAGCTGCTCGGGGTAGGTGTCCTGGCCCATGCCGTCGTGGTAGAAGCGCAGGTCCATGGGCTGGGCCTCGGGCGACCAGAGCCACATGGTGACCTCGGCCGCGTCGGTGTGGGCGTCGCGGATGTCGAGCTGGGCGGGGTACTTCTCCCAGAAGTCCCGCAGCCCGAGCGAGAGTCCGCCGCCGGCACCGCCGACGTAGGCGAACCCGGAGGCCCGCCGCCCACCGCCGGCGCCGATCCAGCCGTACCCCTTCTTGGTCCGCTTGCGCAGGGTGAAGCCGTCGGCGGAGAGCTGGGAGAGGGTGTAGTCGCCCCACTCGGGGATGTACTGGAGGCGGGTGGTGACGCGCTGGTCCCAGGTGGCCGGGTCGGGCAGCTTCTCCCCTGCGAACTGCGCCGCCTGTACGGCCGCCCCGGGGTCGCGGCGCAGTCCGGTGATGCCCTTGACGGCCTCGCGGAGCATGCCGGTGCCCTCGCCGCCGATGCGGATGTGACGGTCGTAGGACTGGTCCCGCATCGGCACCGTGAAGCGCACGCCGATGCCGCGGATGAAGTCGCCGCTCGCCCTGCCCGGCTCCTGCGTGCCGTCGAAGGTGATCGTGTGCACCATGCGGAAGGAGTCGGCGCCCGCGTAGAAGTAGAGCCGGATGGAGAAGGGGAGCCAGCTGCGGCTGCCCTTGCGGTGCTTTCCGTCGATCCGGACGACCGCGCGGACCGGTCCCTCCTGCTCGACCGTGACCTCGGAGATCGCGCCCTCGAAACGCTCCGTCCTGACCGCGCCCTGGTCCTCGTCCTCGATCTCGGGCTGGCGGATCAGCACGAGCCGGCCGTTCCTGGCGATCTCCGTGGAGCCGCGGGTGACCGACTTGACGAGGGTCGCGCCCGACTTGCCGATCCTCGCGGTGATGACGCCGGTCGAGACGTCGATGGTCCCGCCGCTCCTGTCGACGGTGACCTTCCTGGCGGGGGCGGCGGGCTCCCCCGCGGTGAGGGTGAGCTTGCCGTCGCCCGAACCGACCGCGTGCGCCGTCCACTTGAGGGAGCCGTCGGGCCAGTAGGCGATCGGCCACGACTGCACGGGGACGGCCTTGCCGTCGGCGTCCGTCAGCGCGAACGTCTGGTCCTCCTGGTACGTGCCCTTCGGCCAGGGCACACCGACGGTGGAGCCGGGTGCGGCGCCCAGGCCGCCGTCCTCCAGCCAGTCCAGGGTCACGGGCTCCGCATCGGCGGCCTCGGCTCGGGGCGCGGCCTGCGCGTCCTTCGCCCCTGGCGCCCAGCTGAACTGTGCGGCGGCTCCGGCGACCGCGGCCGCCTTGAGAAGGGACCTGCGGGGGATGGGGGACATGGCCTTTCCTTTCCGTGCGCGTGCAAGGGATGGTCAGGGGCATGACAGAGAGAGGTGCGGCGCCCGGGAGCGCCGGCCTTGTTGAAGAGCACCGGCCTTCGTACGGCGGGACACCGCCGCTCAGCGGTGCCGGTGCCGCTCCTCCACGGCGACGGCCGCCGCCGTGACGGCCCCCAGCACGGGCACCGCCAACGGCGCGGAGAACCAGGCGGACGCGGCCACGACGGCGAGTCCGCCGACGATCAGGAAGGACCCGGCGGGGTCGAGCACGGTCCGTCGTCCGGCGCCCGCGAGCAGCGCCCGCCAGCCGGCGTCCGGAGTCCAGGCGGCCGCCGCCCGCAGCAGCGCCACGACGGCCCCGATCAGCGCGAGCACCCCGATCGCGCCGACCAGCGGCCCACCGGGAATCCCGGCACGCGCGGCCTGGACATCGACCCAGACCGCGGCGACCACGGCCCACCCGGCGAGCCCGACGACCCAACCGCCGCGCACGGCCACCCGGAAGTCGGCGGCGAACTCCCGCAGACCCCCGCTCTCATGGGCGATCCGGCGGTGCAGATGCCGGGCCCCGGCGGCGAAGGCGGCCGGGTAGGTCAGCACGCCGAGGGAGGCCACGGCGATCCACACCCCGGTGAGCAGACACTCGGCGAACAGGCCGAACCGCTCGGCGAGGACCGACTCCCCGCCGGCTGCCGTACGTGCCTTCGTGCGCGCTCGGGCCATCGTGACCGCCTCAGCCCTTCAGTCCGGAGGTGGCCATTCCGTCGATCAGATACCGCTGGAAGGCGAGGAAGAAGGCGAGCACCGGCAGCAGGGCGACGAGGGACATGGCGATCATGCCGCCGTAGTTCGCCAGGCCCTCCTGGTCGACGAACATCTTCAGACCGAGGGAGACGGTGTACTTGTCGGGCTCGTTGAGGTAGATCAGCGGGCCCATGAAGTCGTTCCAGGCGTTGATGAAGGTGAAGATCGCGCTGGTGATGAGCGCCGGCCGGCACAGCGGCAGCATGATCGACCAGTAGATCCTGAGGTGCCCGCAGCCGTCCAGGCGGGCCGCCTCGTCGAGTTCCTTCGGCAGGTTCCGCATGAACTGCACCATCAGGAAGACGAAGAACGCCTCCGTGGCGAGGTACTTCCCCAGCAGCAGCGGGGTGTAGGTGTTGATCATCTCCATGTTGCGGAACAGCACGTACTGCGGGATCAGCAGTACGTGGTACGGCAGCAGGAGCGTGCCGATCATCAGCGTGAAGAGCAGATTCCGCCCGGCGAACCTGATCCTCGCGAAGGCGTAGGCCGTCAGCGAGCAGGACACCACGATCCCGATCACCGAGCCGACCGCGAGGAAGAGCGAGTTGAAGAAGAAGGTGGAGATGGAGATGTCGGCGATGCCGTCGGCGAGGCTCGTGTAGTTGGACAGGACCGGCTCGCCCGGGAACAGGTCCAGGCTGCCGACGATGTCCTCACTCTTCTTGAAGGAGCCGCCGACGACCCAGATGACCGGGTAGAGGATCACGGCCAGGACCAGCAGGGAGCCGATGTGCCAGGCGACGGACCCGGGCAGCCTGCGGCGCAGGGCCCCGGCGCGCGAGGTCGGGATACCGGTGGTGCTCATCAGGCGCTCTCCTCGTAGTGCACCCAGCGCCGCTGGGACCAGAACAGCACCGCCGTGACCAGGGCGACCGCGACGAGCAGCATCCAGGCCATGGCGGAGGCCAGGCCCATACGGCTGTTCTCGAAGCCCTGGACGTAGAGGTAGCAGGTGTAGACCATCGAGCCGTCGGCCGGACCGCAGGCGTTGCCTCCGGCGCCGCCGCCGACGATGTAGGCCGAGCTGAAGATCTGGAAGGAGTGGATGGTCTCCAGCAGGACGTTGAAGAAGAGGACGGGGGAGATCATCGGCAGCGTGATGTTCCAGAACCGGCGGAGCCTGCCGGCCCCGTCGACCTCGGCGGCCTCGTACAGCTCGCGCGGGACCTGCTTGAGGCCGGCGAGGAAGATGACCATCGGGGCGCCGAACTGCCAGACGGTGAGCGCCACCAGGCTGTAGATGATCAGGTCCGGGTCGCCGGTCCAGCCGCCGACGTCGATCCCGAAGATCTTCTGCGTACGGTCCACGATCGCGTCGTCCGAGAAGATCGCCTTCCAGACGATGGCCACGGAGACGCTCGCGCCGATCAGCGACGGGGCGTAGAAGGCGGCCCGGTAGAAGGCCTGGCCGCGCCGCTTCTGCGCGAGGAGCAGGGCCACGCCGAGCGCCGCGAGCAGCTTCAGGGGCGTGCCGACGACGACGTACCGGAGCGTGACCTGCACCGAGTGGCGCCAGCGGGGATCGCCGAACATCTCGGAGAAGTTGTCGAGGCCGATCCACTTGGGTGCGTCGAAGAGGTTGTAGTCGGTGAAGGCGAAGTAGAGCGAGGCGATCATCGGGCCCGCTGTGAGCAGCAGGAACCCGGCGATCCAGGGGGACATGAAGAGGTAGCCGGCCAGGTTCTCCCGGCGGACCCGCCGCTTGAGGGCGGCGGGTCGCTCGGGCTTCACCGGTCCGTGCCGCGGCTCGGAGACCTTGGTCAGGTCCTCCGTGGCAGGGGCGTGTGTCACGGTCATCCCCATCAGACGACGAGAGCCGTCTTCGACTCGGTGAAGAACTGCTTGACGGCCTCGTCGACCGAGCGCTTGCCGAGCGCGAGCTCCTCGGCGATGCGCAGGAACGCGGCCTCACAGATGTCCGCGCCGTTCGGGTGCGGGGTGATCGGCTCCAGGACGCCCGCCTCGACGAGGGAGGTCTCGTAGGCGGCGATCCCCTTGT
The DNA here is from genome assembly GCF_008704715.1 of Streptomyces chartreusis. Taxonomy (NCBI): domain Bacteria; kingdom Bacillati; phylum Actinomycetota; class Actinomycetes; order Kitasatosporales; family Streptomycetaceae; genus Streptomyces; species Streptomyces chartreusis. Next base: position 8,027,910 of record NZ_CP023689.1, on the reverse strand, counting down.
TGACCTCGTCCGTCGGCTGGAAGGCGTCGAACTGGGCCTGGGTGGCGGGCACGCCCCGGTCGTAGCCCATGATCTTGGCGACCTCGGGCTCGTGGACCATGAAGTCGATGAACTGGGCGACCTCCTTCGGGTGCTGGGTGCGCTTGGAGGCGCTGAGCATCAGGGAGCCGAGGTACTGGCCGGTCTTCTTGCCGTCCGTCGTCGGGATCGGTGCGAGGCCGTACTCGCTCTTGCCCTCGGAGGTGTAGCGAACGGTGAAGTTGTCCCAGGTGAACTCGCCACCGGCGAGCTCGGCGGAGACCGCCGACTTGGGCTTGATCTGGGCGACCTTCTTGGCGTCCGCGTAGACGCCCTCCTCGACGCCCTTCTCGGCCTTGGTCCACCAGTCCGTCAGATCCGTCTCGGTGAAGCCGAGTCCGTCCTCGGTGAAGAACGCCTTGCCGTTCTGGCGGAGGTAGAGGTCGTAGAGGTACATGACCCCGTACATGCCGCTGTCGCCCGCGCGGCCGGCCCTGTCGCGGATCCGCTTCATCGCCGCGTCGAAGTCGTCCCAGGTCCAGCCCTGTTCCGGCTTGACGCCGGCCTTGGTGTAGACGGGCTTGTCGATGACCAGCGCCATGGAGTTGGAGCCGACCGGGACACCGAGGAGCTTGCCGTCGATCTCACCGAACTTGTCCAGGCCCGCGCGGAAGCCGTCCATGGAGAGGTTGCCGGCCTCGACCTGCTCGCTCAGATCGAGCAGCACATTCTTCGCGTCGTATTTGCGCAGGAATCCAATCGCATTCTGGAACACGTCCGGCGGATTCCCCCCGGAGGCCTGGGTGTTGAACTTCTTCCAGAAGTCGGTGTACGGCTGAAAGTCCGTCTTGACCTTGATCTTCGGGTACTTCTTCTCGAAGAGCGCGATGGTCTTGTTGATCCGTTCGGCGCGGTCCTCGGCGCCCCACCATGCGTAACGGATCGTCACCGTCCCGTCGGCGGAGGCACCCCCGTCGCCCCCGCACGCCGTGGTCGAGGCGAGCCCGATCGTGGCAGCCGTGGCACCGGCCGCCTTCAGGATCGTGCGCCTGTCGACATTCCTGTTGGTTCCCACAGTCGGGCCCCCTCCGCAGCGTCGTCGCCGCCTGCATGAATCGTTTCAAGTAAGCGCTTGCTGGCACAAGCTACGGAGGGCCTCGGGGTGCGTCAATGACTCGGACAGGAATTTCTTGCGGACCCGGCGGCCGAGTTGACGGCGCGTGAGGTCCGGCGGGCCGGGCAGGCGGTGCGACGCCGCAGGTGAGGGGCGCACGGCCGACGGGCCGAACGGCGGGCGGGGTGCGGCGGGCGACTGCCTCTCGACCGAAGGCGCCGACGCCCTCGACGGCTTCGGAGGCGCCGGACACCGGCGCGCCAGGAATGCCTCTTGCCGCACGAACGCCGGCGGCCCGCCTGCTCAGTCGCAGACGGGCCGTCGGATCCGGGTGGGCGATACTGGGTTCGAACCAGTGACCTCTTCGGTGTGAACGAAGCGCTCTCCCACTGAGCTAATCGCCCGGACGCAGGAAGAACATTACCCCATGTCAGGGGGTGCGCGTGACCAGCGCGAACGCGCACCGGCCGACGTCCGCACCCCCCTCGTGGATCACTGGTCCTTGATCTTCCAGGGCATGACGATGCCGAACTTCCAGAGGTAGATCCCGACGAGCACGCCGATGATCACGAGGCCGATCGAAGTCAGGATGATGTTGCGGCGGCGCACCTTCGGGTCGAGCGCCTTCTGGGCCGCCTCGGTGACCTTGCGCTTGGTCCAGCGCAGCACCAGCTGGGCCCAGACGAACTCGGTCGCCCAGACCGCCATGCCTCCGAAGATCACGACCCAGCCGGGGCCCGGCAGCGGCAGCATGACGATGCCGGCGCCCACTATCGCGAGACCGATGATGAAGACGCCCACCTGCCAGCTCAGGTGCAGCACACGGCGCGCCTTGATGAACTCCGGCGCTTTCGAGCCCAGGCCCTGCTCGCTGTCGTCCTTCACTCCGTCCACTTCGGTCTCGTCTGCAGCCATGGCAACATCGCCCGGCTCGTTACTCCCCGTATTCATACGGCCAAACCCTACCGGACCGAAACCAGTCACCGGAATGGGCGTACCTCGCGAACAGGTTCTCGGCCGGAAGAGTTACGTAAAGACACGCAAAACACTCAGAGGGGTTTACAACGGCACCGTAGGTGGCATGTCGATTTCGCCGACGTGCGAATCCCCGAGCGCACACTGAGCGAAAGGCCCTGGCGCTTATGAACACCACGGTCAGCTGCGAGCTGCACCTGCGCCTCGTTGTGTCGAGCGAGTCATCCCTGCCTGTCCCCGCAGGCCTGCGGTACGACACGGCCGACCCCTACGCCGTGCACGCCACCTTCCACACCGGAGCCGAAGAGACCGTCGAGTGGGTGTTCGCCCGTGACCTCCTTGCGGAGGGGCTGCATCGGCCCACCGGCACCGGCGACGTCCGTGTCTGGCCGTCGCGCAGTCATGGTCAGGGCGTCGTCTGCATCGCCCTGAGCTCTCCTGAGGGCGAGGCGCTGCTCGAAGCGCCTGCGCGTGCCCTGGAGTCGTTCCTGAAGCGGACGGATGCCGCCGTGCCTCCCGGTACGGAGCATCGGCATTTCGACCTCGATCAGGAGCTGTCACACATCCTGGCGGAAAGTTAGGGCGAGGTCCCCACAAGCCGCCCGGCGCCGTCGACTCGGGGAGACGGCTCGGGCCAAGACAACCGCATACGGCACACAGCAGCGCCGTCTCCGCTCCGCGGGGGCGGCGCTGGTGTGCGTGTGGGGCAGAGGCGCCCACGGGGCGGGAGAGGCGCCTGAGGCGGACGAGGTCCGCTCCAGCGGGAACCGTCGGCGCCGCTGTGGCGTTGTAATCGGAAGCCGCGCACGGGCGCGGCCCGTGTGGGGGCTCCGCGAGCCACTACCATCGGCCAGCATCGGCGGGCACCCCGCCCGACCACCAGGCCAGGGAGCGAAACGTGCTGATCACCCATGACACCCGGTGTGCACTCGATGCCGTGGTGGATCTGGTGAACACCGTGCCGGAGGACGGGACGTCGGACGGGCTGCCGGATGTCGCCGCCCTGGAGGATTTCGTAGGAAAGCACGAAATCAGCGATGTCGGGGTCCTCTCGGAGTTCGATCTGTCGGCGGTGCGCAAGGTGCGCGCACGGTTCGCCGCGATCTTCGCGGCGCCGGATCCCCGGAGCGCCGCGAGCCTGATCAACGAGCTGGTCGCCGCCGCGGGCACCACCCCGCGGCTCACCGACCACGACGGCTACGACTGGCATGTGCACTACTTCGCCCCCGGCGCCTCCGTCGCCGACCATCTCGCGGCGGACTGCGGCATGGCGCTGGCGTTCTTCGTGGTCGCCGGTGAGGAGGAGCGGCTGCGCCGCTGCGAGGCGCCCGACTGCCGGCACGCCTTCGTGGACCTCTCCCGCAACCGGTCCCGGCGCTACTGCGACAGCCGTACCTGTGGGAACCGTCTGCATGTGGCCGCCTACCGTGCGCGCCGCAAGGAAGCGGCCGGCTGAGCGGCTGCCCGCCCGGCACGAGATGTGTGTCGACGCGGACCCCGGCGGGTGGCGCCGGGGGCCGCGGGTACGGCTCAGAGCAGCAGCAGGTCGTGCAGCGCAGCCATGAGGAGCAGACACCCGATCACCGCAAGGAAGATCATCAGCGGTGGCTGGGAAAGGGCGAAGAGGCACCCACGAGGCTCGTCCTGAGACGGAGTGGCCTCGCTCTGTGTCGTGTCCAGCATCTCGCGGCGATGATGACGTAGATCCACGTCACCGCGCGATCAACACGCCCGGAATGAGCGGGAGTTCGCTGGATTCCGTGATGTCCGCTTCGAGTCTTGATCACTTACGGCCGCGGCACGACCCACTGTGTCGTTTCATCCCCTGCGCAGGGGTCATATGCCGTGCTTCTTGAGGATGGCCTCGATGTCGCTGAAGTCGTCCCCGCCCTGCGCCTTGGGCGCGGTCGCGGGCCGGGTCGACTGCCGGGAGCCCGCGCCGAGCGACGGCGCCGAGGCCGCCGGGGCCACCGCGTCGCGCTGCGCGGCGGCACGGGCCTCCTTGCGCTCCCTGCGCGTACCGCCGCGGCGGCGCTCCACCGCCCGGGTGGTCATGAACAGCACCCATGCGACTCCGAGGACTCCGAAGCCCGCCCAGGCCGTCGGGCTGAACGCGGTGTCCGCGAGCCACTCGACGACTCCGGTCATCACCAGGCCGAGGGGCACGAGGGAGTAGGCGGCGATGCGCGTGGCCGCGAGGAAACGCTTGCGGTACGCCGTGACCGCCGCGATGCCCAGGCCGGCCGCGGCGACGGCTGAACAAACGGTCTCGGCAATCATCCGGGCCTCCAGGCATGCCGGGTCGGGACAGGGCACTTCGTCCCTTCCATCCTGCACCGTTCCGGGCCCGCCCGGCCATGCCTGGGCCCGACATCAGGGACATCTCCGGGTCGCCTCCTCCGCAGGTGCCGGTCGGCTCGCGGTACCCGGACCGGCCCGCGCGGAAGCCCCAGGTCGGATTGGGTCGTGCGGGCCGGGGCTGGGAGACTGGGGCAATGAGCGACTCCTCCCCCGACCGTCCCGCCGCCCCCGTCCTCGACGTGTGGTGCGAGCTCCAGTGCCCCGACTGCCGCAGCGCCCTGGACGATCTCCGTGCCCTGCGCGCCCGCTACGGCGACCGGCTGGAGCTGCGGCTGCGGCACTTCCCGCTGGAGAAGCACAAGCACGCCTTCGCCGCCGCGCAGGCCGCCGAGGAGGCGCTGGAGCAGGGCAAGGGCTGGGAGTACGTCGAGGCCGTGCTCGGCCGGGTCGAGGAGCTGGACCGCGAGGGAGAGCCCTTCCTCATCGAGGTGGCCCGGGAACTCGGTCTGGACGCCGAGGAGTTCGACATCGCCCTGATCGACGGGCGGCACATCCTGATCGTCGACGCCGACCAGGCCGAGGGCAAGGCGATCGGCGTGACCGGCACCCCGACCTATGTGATCGACGGCGAGCGCCTCGACGGCGGCAAGAGCCAGGAGGGCCTGCGCGCCCGCATCGAGGAGATCGCGGACCGACTGCTGGCGGACGGGACCGGGGCCTAGGCCCCGGCGCCGAGCCCCGGCTCGGTGCTACAGCAGGTCCTTGCCCAGGTTGTACGCGGTCGTCTCGTAGCCCAGCGACTCGTACAGCCGCTCCGCCGGGGCGTTGCCGGCGAAGACGTGCAGGCCGACGCGGTCCTTGCCGCCGGCGGCGGCCTGCGCCTCGGCCAGCAGCATCAGGGCCCGGCCGTGGCCACGTCCGCGGAAGCGTGAGTCGGCCTCGACATCGAGGACGTACGCGGTCTCGGGCCACAGGCCCAGCCACAGCTTGCCGACCGCTTCGCCCTCGTGCTCCAGCACGCTGATCAGCGTGTTCTCGGTGGCGAGCCCGTCCGGCAGGAACCTGTTGTGCCCGTCGTCCGCCTTCTTGTACGCGTCGGCGGCGGGCACCCCGCTCGCGATCAGACTGCGCGCGAACTCCTCGCGCTCATAGGCCAGCCAGGGGCCGAACTCGGCCTCGGTCATGGGCCGGGGGACGCTGCCTGCGGGGAGTACGGGCGGGGTGCCGTTCAGCCGCTTGGTCATGTTGCGGCTGCGCACGACGTACCCGAGGGCCCGGGCGAGCCGGAGCGCGACGTCGGCGCCGCCCGGCACGGACGCCTCGACGCGCCTGCAGCCCCAGCCGCGCAGGACCTCCTCGGCGGCCAGCGCGGCCACCGTGGCACGGCCGCGCCCGCGGTCCGGTTCCTCGATGCGCAGCTCGGAGACGCAGGCCACGGTCGGGCCGTACTGGGCGTGCGTGGCCAGTCGTATCCCGCCGACGGGACGGCTGTTCACGCACACCTGGTAGCGGCGCGAACGCGTCCCGTCCGCGTTGTGCTGAAGCGGCTCGGTCGGCCGCAGGGTCGTGGTCATCAGGGGTGTTCTACCCACCCTGCCGAGCCACTGCAGCCCATTTTCCGGTCCTCAGGGATCCAGGTCGTCGCCGGACCGCTCCTCGAAGATCCGCATGGCCTTGGCGGTCACCGGGCCCGGTGCGCCCGGCAGTTCGCGGTCGTCGACGCGGTGCACGGCCTGGACGTCCCGCAGGGTGGAGGTGAGGAAGACCTCTTCGGCCCGCTCCAGCGCGTCCAGCGGCAGGTCGGTCTCCCTGGCGCCGGTCCAGTCGACGGTGAGCGCACGGGTGATGCCCGCGAGGCAGCCCGATGCGACCGGCGGGGTGTGGATCTCGCCGTCCAGGACGACGAAGACGTTCGAGCCGGTGCCCTCGCAGAGTTGGCCGACGGTGTTCGCGAACAGCGCCTCACTCGCACCGCGTTCATGGGCGCGGGCGAGAGCGATCACGTTCTCGGCGTACGAGGTGGTCTTCAGGCCGGTGAGGGCGCCGCGTTCGTTACGGGTCCAGGGCACCGTGATCACGGCCGTGGAGTCGGGCCGGCGGCTGGTCTCACCGAGGGCGACGACGAGGGTCGGGCCCTGGTCACCGCGGTCCGAGCCGAGGGGACCGTGGCCGCCGGTGTAGGTGATGCGCATCCTGCCGAGCGGCATCGGGTTGGCCTCCAGGACGGCGGCGCAGGCGTGGCGGACCTCGTCGTGGTCGGGCTCGGGCAGGCCCAGACCGAGTGCCGAGCGGGTCAGCCGGTCGAGGTGCCGGGTCAGTGCGAACGGACGGCCGTCCACCGCCTTCACGGTCTCGAAGATGCCGTCGCCCACGGTCAGCCCGTGGTCGAAGACGGAGACACGGGCGGACTCGCTGTCCTGGAGCCCGCCGTCGAGCCAGATCCTCACGATTGCAGTCCCTCTCCACTCACCTCGTACGCCCCCGACGCTACCGCGAGCAGCCGGGACGCCTTCAGCTCGGTCTCCCGCCACTCGCCCTCGGGATCCGATCCCCAGGTGATCCCCGCGCCGGTTCCGAAACGCAGCATTCCGTCGCCCCGGTCGATCCAGAACGTACGGATCCCGACGGCCAGCTCGCCGACGCCCCGGTCGGCGTCGACCCACCCGATGCCGCCGCAGTACGGCCCGCGGGGCGCCGTCTCCAGCTCGTCGATGATCCGCAGCGCGCTCGACTTGGGCGCGCCGGTGACCGAGCCGGGCGGGAACGCGGCGCCGAGCAGCTCCGGCCAGCCGGCGCCGGACCGCAGCTCACCGCGCACGGTGGACACCAGGTGCACGAGGCCCGGGTGCTTCTCCACGGCGCACAGATCGGGGACGGTCACAGTCCCGGTGGCGCACACGCGGCCGATGTCGTTGCGCACGAGGTCCACGATCATCACGTTCTCGGCGAAGTCCTTCTCCAGCAGGTCCGCCTCGGTGCGCCCGGTGCCCTTGATCGGCCCGGACTCGACGACACGCCCGTCGCGACGCAGGAAGAGTTCGGGAGAGGCGGTGGCTATCTCGACTCCGTGCCCCGGCAGCCGGATCGTTCCTGCATACGGTGCGGGGTTGCCGAGGGCCAACAGGGCGGTCAGGGCGTCCACATCGGCGCCCGCCCCGATCGGCGCGCTCAGCACCCGGCACAGATTCGCCTGATAGACCTCGCCGGCCGCGATGTACTCACGGATCCGCCGTACTCCCGCCGTGTACGCGGCGCGATCGAGGGACGACGTCCAGTCATCGGCGGTGGGGCCCAGCCACTCCCCCGGCACCGGGGCGGGCACTGGCTCCTCGCGTACGTCCCGGAAGCGGGCGCAGGTCAGACCGCCCTCGAAGTCGGCGCAGACGGCCCAGAAACCACTGGAGTCCAGGGCCGCGAGGTCGCTGGTGACATCGAGGAGGCCGGTGGCGACGCGGTCGCCGAAGCGGGCGAGGGGAGGGAGGTCGAGCACGCAGTCGAGTCTATGGCCGGTGTCCTGCGGGTGACCTGGCCATGTCCCCTCGGGGAGCTCCGCCGGGTCCCTGAGCAGGTGAAGCGCAGCACGCTGCACAAACGCGTTTTTGTGCTGGCCCCGGAATCCGCTAGAGTTCAACACGTCGCCGGGCCGCGGGAGCGGAACGAAACGACAAGCGGACGTAGCTCAGTTGGTAGAGCGCAACCTTGCCAAGGTTGAGGTCGCGAGTTCGAGCCTCGTCGTCCGCTCGAAGGAACAGGGGATCATCCCGAACCCCTACACTCCTGGTGGAGTGGCCGAGAGGCGAGGCAACGGCCTGCAAAGCCGTCTACACGGGTTCAAATCCCGTCTCCACCTCCAAGGACGATTAGCTCAGCGGGAGAGCGCTTCCCTGACACGGAAGAGGTCACTGGTTCAATCCCAGTATCGTCCACTGGATCTTCGACAGATCATCGAAGGTCTGGCCCGCGCGATTAGCTCAGCGGGAGAGCGCTTCCCTGACACGGAAGAGGTCACTGGTTCAATCCCAGTATCGCGCACGCAGCAATCCGTGATCTTCGGATCGATCGTCGATCACGGCCCCGAGGACGATTAGCTCAGCGGGAGAGCGCTTCCCTGACACGGAAGAGGTCACTGGTTCAATCCCAGTATCGTCCACACCCCGAAGCCCCCGGTCAGACGACCGGGGGCTTCTTCGTGGTCTCGTGCGGCTCAGCTGGAGAACAGCATGTGGCCGAAGCTCTTGTGGCGCTTGTGACCGTAGTGACCGCCGTGGTGGCCACCGTGCGGGGCGCCCCAGGCGGGGGCCTGCGGGGCGGGGGCCGGGTAGGCCTGCGGGGCGGCCGGGGGCGGCGGGGCGGGCTGGGTGTACTGGGACTCCAGGCGGGTCAGCGCCTCCAGCTCGCCGTAGTCGAGAAAGATCCCGCGGCAGCCACTGCACTGCTCGATCTGGACACCGTTGCGGTTGTACGTGTGCATCGGCGCATGGCACTTCGGACACTGCATGCTCGAGTCAACTCCTCGCCGGTCGGTCCTGCTTCGTGTATCGCCAGGACAGACTCTGTCCGGCTGCGGTCGGTTGCACCCTACTTCGCCTCTTCTCGGACCAACTCCGGGGGGACGGACCCCATTCGGTCACAGGCGTCGATCAGGGCCTGCTCGATCTCGTCCGGGCGGCGCCCCTCGGCGGTGGCCTTGGTGATCGCGCGGGCGGCGGTCTGCACGGTGAGGGCGCGGGCGGGGACGTCCAGCGCGGGCCAGGGGTCGCCGTCGGCGGGCACGGCCGGGCCGCCGGCGGCGCGGTAGGCGGTGAGGAACCGGTGCCATTCGTCGGGCGGGAGCAGGCCGCACGCGAACCAGGCGGCCGGGCGGGCCAGGTCCCAGGCCGGTACTCCTACGCCGAGGTCGTCGACGTCTATGAGTCGCCAGGGGCCGTCCGGGACCGGGTGCCGGACGAGCTGGCCGAGGTGGAGGTCGCCGTGGCAGAGGGTGGTGGCGTCCGGCTGGGGAGCCTCGCCGCGGGCCCAGGCGGGGAGGGTGTCCCAGGCGCGGAGGACCGGGGTGGCGAGGGTGCCGTCGGTGGTCGCGCGGAGGCGGAACAGGGCGAGGGCCGCCTTGGCCGGTCCGCGCATGGGCGGGAGCGGGACGGGCGCGGGGGTGCGGTGGAGACGGGCGAGCAGGGTTGCGGCGGCTTCCCAGGGGGCCGCGTCCGGGTCTTCCGGGTCGACCGGGGTGCCGTACGGCCAGAAGCTCACGGGCCGGTCGTGGAGGTCGACGGGTATGGGGGTGAGCGGGGGCAGGAGTATCCCGGGGAGGCGGGTGGCTGCCGCCATGCGGGACGCCAGGTCGGTGGCGTCCATGTCCGGGGCGTGGGCCTTGGCGACGGTGTCGGCGTGCCGGACGACGGTGGCGTCGGGGCGCTCGGCGAGGGTGACGGTTGCTCCGCAGGGACAGGCGGACGTGCGTGAGTGAGCCGCGGCTATCGCTTGCGCGGTGAGGTCGGGCAGGAGCGGGGTGGAGGTCACGGGGTCCCTTGTGCGCGGGTTGGCTGAGCCGGGTCGCTGGGCGCCGGGGCGATCTTTGTGCTCGGCGTCGATGGGGCCTTGACTGGGGGCTGCCGCCCCCAGACCCCCGCTTCGGCCCTGAAGGGGCCTCGTCCTCAAACGCCGGACGGGCTGGATGATACGGCCGGCGTCTGGAAGGGGCCCGGAGCCTGGGAACCAGGCGGGCTGGATGATGCGGGCCGTGCTCAAACGCCCCCGTCGGTTTCAGGGAAAAGCAATGCCGGCGCAGCTCCCCAGCTGCGCCGGCATTTTTGCCGTCCGCCGCACCCCCGTCCCCACGGGGTTTCATGGGTGGATGTCCCCGCCCGGACCGCTCTTCCGGGCCTGGGGTCGCCGCTCAGCGCCCCAGCATCACGCCCACGGACGACGCCTGTGTGGCCACTGTCTCCCAGCCGTCGAAGACGAGGAGGAGCAGGGCCGCCAGGGGAAGGGCCATGAGCGTCGCCACCAGGGGGTGGCGGCGGCCCTGGCGACGGGGGCGCAGCCATGTGCGCTCCTGCATGCGGATCACTGTCCGCGGTGCCGTCTGGGCCATGGTCCCTCTCCTGACCTGTGTCAGTTGTCGTTTGGCAGCGGCGGGTGTCTGACCTCGGGGGACGAGTGCTGCACCCGCCGCTTGACCTCAAATCTAGGCCGGTGGCAGCTCCGGCACGTCATGCCCTCGTACCGATTGGCGGGCCTCCCGGAGGATGAGCCATGACCTGCGGAGTACTCCCCTGGGTGGAGACGAGGTCCTAGGTCTCGGGGTCATCCCCGAGGGGACGCCCGGTGTGCCCCGCTTTCTCATGGCTCCGCTCCGAGCTGTCCTCCCGCGGGATCGGCTGCTCGACCAGCGCGAGGACCCGGTTCGCCATGAAGCGCGCCGTACGCACCACGGACCCGCTTCGGGTGACTTCGCTCACTTCCACGACACCTCGACGCACCGCCGTCTCCACCCTGCGGCCCGCCCTGCTCGCCACCACCTCGTACGTGCGCGTCGTGTCCCCGGCGTCCACGACTATCTCCACGCGATCACCCTTCACGGGCCCAATCCCCCTTTCGTCACGGGTGGTTGGGGGCGCCTTCGCTGCTAAGTCGCCCTGTTCGCCCACCCTCTGACCACCTTTCAAGTCTCCCACCCACCACTGACAATCCGTCGGGCCGAGAGGGCGCGGCCTCTGCGCACGGCGGCCCGCGGAAACGTAAGCTGTGGCTCGTCAGACGGACCGGGCAGCGGGGATGAACATGGCGATGATGCGCCTGAGGCGCGAGGACCCGCGCGTCGTCGGCTCGTTCAGGCTTCACAGACGGCTCGGCGCGGGCGGCATGGGCGTCGTCTACCTGGGCTCCGACAAGAAGGGGCAGCGGGTCGCGCTCAAGGTCATCCGGCCCGATCTGGCGGAGGATCAGGAGTTCCGCTCCCGCTTCGCGCGTGAGGTCTCGGCGGCACGGCGGATCCGCGGTGGCTGCACGGCCCGGCTGGTGGCCGCCGATCTCGAGGCCGAGCGCCCCTGGTTCGCCACCCAGTACGTGCCCGGTCCCTCCCTGCACGACAAGGTCGCCGACGAGGGCGCTCTGGGCGCCGCGGAGGTCGCCGCTGTCGGGGCCGCCCTGAGCGAGGGGCTGGTCGCCGTCCACGAGGCCGGTGTCGTGCACCGGGATCTGAAGCCGTCCAACATCCTGCTGTCCCCCAAGGGGCCGAGGATCATCGACTTCGGCATCGCCTGGGCCACGGGGGCCTCGACCCTCACCCACGTCGGCACGGCGGTCGGCTCGCCGGGCTTCCTCGCCCCCGAGCAGGTGCGCGGCGCCGCCGTCACCCCGGCCACGGACGTGTTCTCGCTGGGCGCCACGCTCGCGTACGCGTCGATGGGGGACTCGCCCTTCGGGCACGGCAGTTCCGAGGTGATGCTGTACCGCGTCGTCCACGAGGAGGCGCAGCTGCACGGCGTGCCGGACGCGCTGGCCCCGCTGGTGCGGGCCTGTCTGGCGAAGGATCCGGAGGACCGGCCGAGCACCCTTCAGCTGTCGCTGCGGCTGAAGGAGATCGCGGCCCGGGAGGCGCAGGGGTTCGCGGACGTGCGCCCGCCTGCCCAGCGTTCCCCCGAGTCGGACCGGCCGACGGGGCGGCTCGCCGACACCTACGCCGATCAGCAGCGTGCCCAGCGGCGCGCGCAGGGCACTCCCCCGACGCGCGGCACCGGTATGCCGCGGGGCAACGGCGGCCCGCGTGTCCCCGGTCCCGCCCGTGACACGGCTCCGCCGCAGCGCGGTGCCGGCGGTCCGCAGAGCGGTACGGCGTCGGGCCGCCCCGGGGGCCGTCCGATGCCCGGTCCGCGTACCTCGCCCCGCTCCCCCAACGGCAACCGGCCCGCCCCGCGCGGTGGCAACGGACGGCCGGCTCCCCGGAACACCGGGACGGGGCTGCGGCCTGCCAACCCTCAGCTGCTACGGCAGCGGCTGTTCGTGTTCGTCGTGGTGACGCTGCTCGTGGCGCTCGGCATCGCGGCGGCCCAGGGCTGCCAGGGGCCGGACCGCGGGCTCGGCGGGGACGGCGACGGGGATGTCGTACGTCCGAAGCAGGAGCAGGTGGACTCGGACTTCGAGCCGCTGGACCAGGAAACGATGTCCGAGCGGTACGAGTCGACGTTCGAGATTCCGGAGTAGGAGCCCGCCGGGGGTCTTTCCCGGGGGTGCGCGGGGTCAGAGGAGCGGGGGCAGGATCCGTTCGAAGAACTCCCGGTCGCCCTCGAAGACCGGGGTCAGGGACAGGAACTCCCCCGGTGTGACCCAGCGGGCCTCGGCGACCTCGTCCGGGTCGGGCACCACGTCGCCCGACTCTGCCCGCGCCGTCCACCAGTGCAGGCGGAAGCTGCCGTCGTCGGTCTCCGACTCCCAGACCTTGGCCAGGGGTACGACGGTGAGGCCGACCTCCTCGTGGACCTCCCGGGCGACGGCGTCGCGCTGGGACTCCCCGGGCTCGATCCTGCCGCTGACGGGCTGCCAGTAGCCGGGGCGTGCGACGGACGGGCCGCGGCGGATCGCCAGGACGCGGTCGGCGCGCAGCAGGACCGCGACGATCGCCTCACCCCGGCTCATGTGCGCAGGCCCTAAAGCCGGGGGCGGCCGGTGGCCACCGCGTAGAAGGCGACCGCGGCGGCCGCGCCGACGTTGAGGGAGTCGACTCCGTGGGCCATCGGGATGCGGACCCATTCGTCGGCGGCGACAAGAGCCTGGGTGGAGAGGCCGTCGCCCTCGGCGCCGAGCATCAGCGCGACCCGGTCCATGCGGTGCGGGGCGGCCTCGTCGAGGGTCTTGGCCTTCTCGTCGGGGGTGAGGGCGAGGAGGGTGAAGCCGGCCTCGCGGACGGATTCGAGGCCCTTGGGCCAGGTGTCGAGACGGGCGTACGGCACGGAGAAGACCGCGCCCATGGAGACCTTGACGCTGCGGCGGTACAGCGGGTCGGCGCAGTCCGGTGAGAGCAGGACCGCGTCCATGCCGAGGGCGGCGGCGGAGCGGAAGATGGCACCGATGTTGGTGTGGTCGTTGACCGACTCCATGACCACCACGCGGCGGGCCGTCTGGAGCAGCTCGGTCGCCGTCGGCAGCGGCTTGCGCTGCATGGAGGCGAGCGCTCCGCGGTGCACGTGATAGCCGGTGACCTGCTCGGCGAGCTCCGGGCTGACCGCGTACACCGGGGCCGGGAGTTCGTCGATGACGTCGCGCATGACGTCGACCCACTTGGCCGACAGCAGCATCGACCGCATCTCGTAGCCGGCTTCCTTGGCCCGTCTGATGACCTTCTCGCCCTCGGCGATGAACAGGCCCTCGGCCGGTTCGCGCTTGCGGCGCAGTTCGACGTCGGTCAGGCCCGTGTAGTCGCGCAGGCGCGGGTCGGTGGGGTCATCGACGGTGATGAGATCGGCCACAGAGTGATACTGCCTTGTCCTGGGTGCGGTGCCAACGGTTCGGGACGGGTTGGGTTACCCGCGGTTACGCGGAAGGGGTCGGTCCGACCTTCACGACCTCGCCGATGACGATGACCGCCGGCGGCTTCACTTCGTGGTCGAGCACCGCCTGGCTCGCCGTGGCGAGGGTCGCGTCGACCCGGCGCTGGGCCGCCGTCGTGCCCTCCTGGACCAGGGCGACGGGGGTGTCGGGGGACTTGCCGTGCGCGACGAGGGTCTCGGCGACCTTCCCGATGGTGCCGACGCCCATGAGGACGACCAGGGTGCCGGTGAGCTTGGCGAGCGACGGCCAGTCGACGAGGGAGCGCTCGTCATCGGGGGCGATGTGGCCGCTGACCACGGTGAACTCATGGGCGACGCCCCGGTGGGTGACCGGGATGCCGGCGGCACCCGGGACCGAGATGGAGCTGGAGATGCCGGGCACGACCGTGCACGGGACGCCGGCCTCGGCGAGCGCGTTGACCTCCTCCATGCCACGGCCGTAGACGAAGGGGTCGCCGCCCTTGAGGCGGACCACCGACTTGCCCTGCTTGGCGTGCTCGATCAGCGCGTTGTTGATGGCCTCCTGGGCCATGAAACGGCCGTACGGCAGCTTCGCCGCGTCGATCACCTCGACGCTCGGCGGCAGTTCGGCGAGCAGGTCGCGCGGGCCCAGGTGGTCGGTGATGACCACGTCGGCCTCGGCGAGCAGACGGCGGCCGCGCACGGTGATCAGGTCCGGGTCGCCGGGGCCGCCGCCGACGAGGGCGACGCCGGGCGTGCGGGTGCGGTGGTGCGGGGCGACGAGAGTGCCGTCGCGCAGGCCCTCGACGACCGCGTCGCGGATGGCGGCGGTGTGGCGGGGGTCGCGGCCGCGTGCGTCGGTGGTGAGGACGGCGACCGTGACGCCCTCGCTGTGGCCGGTGGCCGGGGTCCAGGCGGTGGCCGCGTCGGCGTCGTCGGAGCGGACGCACCACACGCGGTGGCGCTCGGCCTCGGCGGAGGCGGCGGTGTTGGCCTCGTGGTCGCTGGTGGCGATCAGGGCGTACCAGGCGTCGGCGAGGTCGCCGTCCTCGTAACGGCGCCGGTGCCAGGTGACCTCGCCCGCGTCCACCATCGCCTCGACCGACGGGGTCGCCTCGGGGGACACCAGGAGGACGTCGGCGCCCGCCGCGACGAGGGCCGGGAGGCGGCGCTGGGCCACCTGGCCGCCGCCGAGGACGACGACCCGGCGGCCGGTGAGGCGGAGGCCTACGGGGTAGGCGGGATTTTCGGCCATGAGGGTGCGGCTCCCTTTTGCGGCGGCGGTGCGATGCCCTGACGTGCGGATTTTATGCTGCGGGCGGTTTCGGCGGTTCAAGTGTCCGGTGGCTGGGCGACCGCAGCGATATGACTGGGGACCCGGGATCGCGCTTCCCCGAGTCGCAGTGACGTGACTGAGGACCCGGGGTGCACGTCCCCGGGTCCCCAGTCGCCCGGCTACTTCTCGGTGACCCCGGCCGAGTCGAACGTCGCCACCTCGTGCATCGCCCGCGCCGTGCTCTGCACCAGCGGGAGGGCGAGGAGGGCGCCCGTGCCCTCGCCGAGGCGGAGGTCGAGGTCGACCAGCGGGCGCAGGCCCAGCTTGTTGAGGGCGGCCACATGGCCCGGCTCGGCGCTGCGGTGGCCCGCGATGCAGGCGGCGAGCACCTCGGGGGCGATCGCGCGCGCCACCAGGGCGGCGGCACCGGCGCTGACGCCGTCGAGGATCACCGGCGTACGCAGCGACGCGCCGCCCAGCAGGAGCCCGACGAGCGCGGCGTGCTCGAAACCGCCGATCGCGGCGAGGACGCCGATGGGGTCGGCCGGGTCGGGCTGGTGGACCTCGATCGCGCGGCGCACGACCTCGGTCTTGCGGGCCAGCGTCTCGTCGTTGATGCCGGTGCCGCGGCCGGTGACCTCGGCGGCGTCAGCGCCCGTGAAGACGGAGATCAGGGCGGCCGACGCGGTCGTGTTGGCGATGCCCATCTCGCCGGTCAGCAGCGCCTTGTTGCCGGCCGCCACCAGGTCGCGGGCGGTCTCGATGCCGACCTCGATGGCCTGCTTGGCCTCCTCGCGGGTCATCGCGGGGCCGGTCGTCATGTCCGAGGTGCCCGCGCGGACCTTGCGGGGCAGGAGGCCGGGGGTGGCCGGGAGGTCGGCCGCGACGCCGACGTCGACGACGCACACCTCGGCGCCCACCTGCCCTGCGAAGGCGTTGCAGACCGCGCCGCCGCCGAGGAAGTTGGCGACCATCTGGGCCGTCACCTCCTGGGGCCACGGCGTGACGCCCTGGGCGTGCACGCCGTGGTCACCGGCGAAGATCGCGACGGCCGCGGGCTCCGGGATGGGCGGCGGGCACTGGCGCGAGAGCCCGGACAGCTGAGCGGAGATGATCTCCAGCATGCCGAGCGCGCCGGCCGGCTTCGTCATCCGCTTCTGCCGCTCCCAGGCCTCGCCGAGCGCCTTGGCGTCCAGCGGGCGGATCTGGGCGACGGTCTCGGCGAGCAGGTCGTGCGGCTCCTCGCCGGGCAGGGCACGACGGCCGTACGTCTCCTCGTGGACGACCCAGGAGAGCGGGCGGCGCTTGGACCAGCCGGCCTGCATCAGCTCGGGCTCGTCCGGGAACTCGTCGACGTACCCGACGCACAGGTAGGCGATGACCTCCAGGTGCTCGGGCAGCCCCAGCGCGCGGACCATCTCGCGCTCGTCGAAGAAGCTGACCCAGCCGACGCCGAGGCCCTCGGCGCGCGCGGCGAGCCACAGGTTCTCGACGGCGAGAGCCGCGGAGTACGGGGCCATCTGCGGCTGGGTGTGCCGGCCGAGGGTGTGGCGGCCGCCGCGGGTCGGGTCGGCGGTGACGACGATGTTCACCGGGGTGTCGAGGATGGCCTCGATCTTCAGTTCCTTGAACTGCTTCGCGCGGCCCTTGGGGAGGGACTTGGCGTAAGCCTCGCGCTGACGCGACGCCAGCTCGTGCATGGTGCGCCGGGTGTCAGCGGAGCGGATGACGACGAAGTCCCAGGGCTGGGAGTGGCCGACGGAGGGCGCGGTGTGGGCGGCCTCCAGGACCCGGAGCAGGACCTCGTGCGGGATCGGGTCGCTGCGGAAGCCGTTGCGGATGTCGCGGCGCTCGCGCATGACCTTGAGGACGGCCGCGCGTTCGGCGTCGTCGTAGGCGGGCGCCGCCGGACCGGTGGACTGTCGTGTTTCCTCGACCACGGCCGTGCTCTCTTCCGCCTGCTCTTCCTGGTCTTCCTGATCGGCGGCCCGGGTGTCCAGGTCGTCGGCGTGCTGTACGAGTTCGGGGTCGCCGTCCCGGGGCGCGGGCACCGTGGCGGCGGGGCCGGTCCCCTCCGTCACCGGCAGCACGATCGGCTGCGGCGGGGTCGGGGCGAGGTGCGGGGTGGTCGGCACCGAGCCCTCCACCGGCACGAACTGGCCCAGCGGCTGTCCGGGCGCGGACTCCTGCGGGATGCCGCTCGGCAGCACGGCGACGGGCTCGGCCTCGCCGGACGCCGCGGACTCGACGCCCGGTCGGGCCGGGTCCTCGGCGAGTTGCGCGGGGTGGGGCTGGGACCGGAGCTGCGGGCCCGCGGGCTCGGCGACGAACGACTCGTAGGTCTCGGCCGGGGTCGCGGGGTGCTCGGTCATGCCCGGGCCGGCGGTTGCGGCGGCGAGGGGCTGCGGCATCGCGGCGGCCGGCTGGGAGGCTCCGGTCGGTTCGCCGTCCGGTGTCTGCGGGGCGTCCGGAAGCGGGGCCGACGGAGCGGCGTCGGGTGCCGGGGCCGCGAAGGCCGTCGGGTCGGCCTCGGCTGCGGGATCCGCTACGGGGGCTTCCGCGTCGGCGGCGGGCGCGCTCGCGTCCGTGGCCTGGGCGGCGGGGTCGGCGTTCACCGGAACTCCGTCCTGCGTGGGGTTCTGCTGGGCCTGCGCGAGGACGGCTCCGGGACCCTGTGCAGGGGTGGCGTCCGGGAGGACCTCGGGTGCCGGCGCGAGGCCGGCGTCCGGGACGGCCTCCGGGGCCGATACGAGATCGGCGTCCGGGACGGCCTCGGGGGCCGGTGCCTGCTGCGGCTCGTGGGCGGGCAGCTCGGCCGGAACGGCGGGGGCGTCCTGCTGGACGGGCTGATCCGCGTCCTGGGGCTGCGGGGTCGCTTCGGGGGCTACGGCCGCGGGGGCGCCGTCGGTGGGCGCGGCGACGGCGTCGGCCGGCTGCGGGGCCGCAGCGGCGTGCTCGACGTCCACGAGCTGGGGGGCCTGAGAGGCTTCCGGGAGGGCCTGGGCGGCCTCGGGGTGCTGTGCCGCTTCGGGAGCCTGCGCGGCTTCGGGGAACTGCGCGGCTTCCGGGAACTGCGCGGCCTCGGGCGGCAGGGCTCCCTCGGGCGGCAGAACCGCCTCGGGAGCGGGCACGGCCTGCGGGGCGTGGGGCTCGACGATCTGTGCGGGGGCCTCGGCGGAGGCGGGGACTACGGCGTCGGGGGCCTGGGCGGCCTCGGGGGCACCGGGAACCTGTGCGGCGCCGGGAGCGGGAGCACCCGGGAGCTGTGCGGCGTCGGGGGCCGCGGCCTCGGGAAGCGGCTGGCCCTGCGAGGCGGGGGCGTCGGCCATGTGACCGGCCTCAGCGGCTTTGGCCTCGGCAACTTGGGCGGCGTCAGGCGCGGCAGCTTCGGCAACCACATCCCCGGCGACGCCTTCGGCCACCTGGCCTGCGTCGGCGATCACGTCGTCGGCCTGGGCGGCGGGTGCCTCGGAAGGCTGGGCAGCCTCAGGGACCGAGCCCTCAGCAGCCTGCGCGACCTCGGCGGCCGGAACGGCCTCACCGGCGGGCGCTTCTCCGGCCACGAGCGGCTCGGCAACCGTCGGAGCCTCGACAGCCCCAGCGACCTCGGTGCCCTCAGCACCCACCGGGCGCTGCCCGATCCCGGCGTCACCCTCCGACGCCGCACCGACGCCCGGAACCTCCTGGCCACCGTCCCCGCCGGGCACGGGCCCAGCAGTCGGCACGGCGTCAGCGGCCTCGCCCCCACCAGTGACCGAGTCACCGGCGCCGACGGGCACGGCTCCCGCGCCCTCCTCGGCACCGGAAACAGCCCCGTCGCCCTCCCCGGCGCCCGAGGCCACCGGCCCCTGCGCAACGTCATGACCGGGCATCGCCTCGGCAACCGGCGCGACACCGGCAGCAGCAACAGCAACCGGCTCCTGCCCCGCGTACACACCCTCCTGCGGAGCGGACCCGGCCGCCCGAGCCACCGCCGCCTGTGCCACACCGACAGGCTGCTGCGTGGGAATAACCGTTTCGGCAGCCAACGCCTCCGTGCTCGACGGCCCGGGGGCCGGAATCTGGGCGGCGGCGCCCCAGGGTGCCGCCGGCTGCGGGACCGTGGCGTCCGGGTACTCGGGGCTCACCGGGACCGGGCCGGCCTGGCGGACCGGTGCGCCGACGGCGCCGCGGTCGGCGAGGGAGCGGACCGGGCTCGCGGAGGCGTCCGGGATGGGCGGGCCGAGGTGCAGGGGGCGCCGCGGGGTGATCGGCGGGATCGGCGACGTGGGAGCCGTGGGGCCCGGGAGGCGGACGGCGCTGAGGTCGACCGAGCCGCTATCGCGGCCGGACATCTCGTGCGCGCCCGGCTCGTGCAGTGCCTCGACGACCGGCTCCGGCATGGGTGGGGCGACCTCATTGCCCCAGGCACCCTGGGTGCCGGGCATCAGGAGGTCCTCGTCCTCGGCGGTGGTCTCGGAGAGGTAGGTGTACGTACCGTGCGCCGCGGGGGCGCCCGGCTGCTCCACCGTGCCTGCGCTCTCCGGCAGTCCCTCGCCCGGGACCTGGCCGGTGTCGGTCATGCGTACCCCTCGCCCATCGGTTAGTGCTTATACGACCAGCTCACCGGGAACGGCGCACCGACCGCCCCCGCAGTGAAGAACGAGCGTGCTTGCCCAGCGGCACGAACGACCCGTCCCAAAAAGGCGACAAAGCCATTCAGTGGCATTGTCGTGGTCATTCGTCCGTCGCGACAGCTTGATCCGCGACAGGCCGATGTGGACTGCGCCACGTTGCGCGTCCTCCGGTTTCGCCGTACCACACCCACCCCAAACGGGGCATGTTTTTCCGGACATTGACCGACGAATAGCCGGGCGACCGAGTGCGGTACAACGATCGGCCAGCCTACCGCGCGCGGTACGACAACAGGATCACGGGGAGGGTGGACGGTCACACCGTGCGATCGGGCGGTGCCCGCCCGTCGCCCGACCGGCGTTGCTCAGCGAGACGTCGGGCGCGGTCCCAACTGCCCGGTGAGCAGGAAGGCGACGCTGCGCTCGCGCTCCGTCCAGGCCCGGGTGTCGAGTTCGACGGACTGGAGGAGGGAGCACTCGACGTCGTAGCCGTGTTCGGAGAGGCCGCGGCCGATGAGTTCGGCGTCGTCGCGGGTCGCGGCGTGCGTGACGATGCGCTGCGGGCGCCGGTCGGCGACGGCCGACACGACGGCCGCTCCCCCGCCCCCGACACGGACGACGTCCGGCTCGGGGAGGTTCTCCAGGACGTGCGGGGCGGTGCCGTGGACGATCTGGAGCTGGACCCCGAACGCGCGTGCGTTGGCCTCGGTGCGGGTGCACGCCTGCGGGTCGCGGTCGACGGCGATGACGGCGGCGCCGGCCCGGGCGGCCTCGGTGGCGAAGGCGCCGCTGGCACAGCCGATGTCCCACACGAGGTCGCCGACGCGCGGGCCGAGGCGGGCGAGTTGGGCGGCACGCAGCGGTTCGAGTTCGCTCTCGCTCATGAGTCCGCCGTAGGACTCGGCGGGCAGTGTCCAGCCGCGCGGACCGGCGCTCGGGTCCCGGCCGGCGATCCACTCCCCGGCCTCCGTGGTGCCGGCGTGGCCGCCGATGACGATGACGACGTTCGGATCGCGCCAGGTGTGGTCGGCGGCCTTGTCGGAGGTGACGACGGTGACCTGTTCCCGCTCGGTGCCCAGTTCCTCGCAGATCACGAAGGTGCGGTGGACGCCCTCCAGCAGCAGGCCGAGTTCGGCGGGGCCGGCGCCGGGTGACGTGAGGACGGCGACCTTGGTGTGGGCTCGGCACACATTCACCGCGCGTCGCAGGGTGCGCCGGTGTGCGACGACCACTTGTGCGTCGTCCCAGGGCATGCCGGCGCGGGCGAAGGCGGCGGCGACCGAGGAGACGGCGGGGACGACCTCGACCTCCAGGCCGAACTCGGGCGCGCGCAAGGTCCGTACGACGCCGAAGAAGGCGGGGTCGCCATCGGCCAGCACGACCGCGGTGCCGCGGTGGCCCGCGATGCGGCGGGCGGCGAGGGAGACGCTGCCGAGGCGGATGCGCTCAGCGTTGGGCGGCACCTCGGGGAGCGCCAGGTGGTGGGCGGCACCGGCCACGAGCGTGGCGGCGCCGAGGGCTGAGCGGGCCGCGGCGGTCAGCGGCGAGCCGTCCCAGCCGATCACCGTGACGCGGTCGGCCATCGTCGTCAGTCTCCAGGGTTTGCGCAGGTCGTTGCGGGGCAGCCCGAGGGGCAGGCTCCGTGAGGGTACCTGGTCACCGGCTCGGCACCGACCCCGCCGACGGGTTCGTTTTCCGTCAGTTCCACTCGCCGAACGACGTGAAGCCGCCGCTGTCGGCAAGTTGCTCACCGGCGCCGTCGAGGTCCTCCGGCAGGAGGCTCCACACGATGAAGTCGGTGCGTACGTCGGCCCAGGTGCCGTCGTCCGTGCGGACGTGCGCTATGCACGCGTTGCGCAGGACTCCCTCGCTGATGCAGCCGATCTTCTGGGCGACCTGCTGGGAGGCGGTGTTGTCGGCGGCCGTGCGCAGCTCGATGCGCTCGAACTTCTGGTCGGTGAACAGCCATTGGGCGGTGGCGAGCGCGGCCTCGGAGGCGTACCCCTCGCCGCGGGCCCAGGGGGCGACGATGTACGACAACTCGGTGGCACGCACATGCCAGTTCGTCTTGGTCAGCTGGACGACGCCGACCAGGCGCTGGGTGAGGAACTCGGTGACGGCGAGGTCGAGTCCGCGGCCGGACTCGCGTTCCGTCGGGGCGTAATCGGCGATCCAGGTGCGGGCGCCCTCCTCGGAGAAGGGCTGCGGGACGTCGGTCCAGGCGCCGACCTGTTCGTCGTTCATCATCTCGGCCAGCGCGGGCACGTCGTCCTCGTCAAGGGGGCGCAGCACCAACCGCTCCGTGCTGATGGAGATGTTGGGGAAGGTGCTAGTCATGCGACGCTCCGTAACCTTCGACGAACGTTCAAGGCCTGCTGAACTGCCCAGCATGCAGCATGAAAGCACTGAACTGCACCACGGGGTCCACACCAAGTGAAGGAGTGGACCCCGTGCGTGGCGATACGCGGTAAACGCACCGCCAGATAACGCTTGACCTCTTAGAACGCCGCGACGACCGCACCGTCGTACTTGTCCTCGATGAACTTCTTCACCTCGGGCGAGGTCAGCAGCTTGGCGAGCTTCTCGACGCGCGGGTCGTCCTCGTTGCCCTTCTTCACGGCGAGGAAGTTGCCGTACGGGTTGTCCTTGGGCGACTCGGCGACGAGGGCGTTCTCGGCCGGGCTGAGGTCGGCCTCCAGCGCGTAGTTGCCGTTGATGACGGCGGCGTCGACGTCGCTCAGGGAGCGCGGCAGCTGGGCCGCCTCCAGTTCCTTGAACTGAAGGTTCTTCGGGTTGGAGGCGATGTCCTTCGGGGTCGCCTCGTAGCCGACGCCGGCCTTGAGCTCGATCAGGCCGTTGGCCTCGAGCAGCTTCAGCGCGCGGGCCTCGTTGGTGGTGTCGTTCGGCAGGGCGACGGTGGCGCCCTTCTTCAGGTCCGTCAGCTTCTTGACGCCCTGGGAGTACACGCCGAGCGGCTCCAGGTGCACCGTGGCGTTCGGCACGGCGACGATGTCGGTGCCGTTCTTCTTGTTGAAGTCGTCCAGGTACGGCTGGTGCTGGAAGTAGTTGGCGTCGACCTCACCCTGCTGGACGGCCGTGTTCGGCGTCACGTAGTCGGTGAACTCCTTGACCTCGAGTTCGAGGCCGGCCTTCTTCGCGAGGTTGTCCTTGATGTAGGTGAGGATCTCGCCCTGCGGGGTGGGCGTGGCGGCGACCTTCAGCGGGGCGCTCGCGTCGGAGCCGGAGTCCTTGTCCGAGCCGCAGGCGCTGAGCCCGAGGGTGAGGGCTCCGGCGGCGAGGACGGCAGTGGTGATCTTGGCGGTGTTACGCACGAAAAGTGCCTTTCCTTATGGGTGGTGCGACCCCGTGGTGGTGGTACGGGGAGATCTGGGGGCGTTCAGACGGTCTTGCTGGTGGCCGTGGAGGCCTTCAGCAGCCGCAGCTTCGGCGCCGGGCCCGACTGGCCGCCGCGGCGGTGCAGGGAGCGGGCCGCGTAGTCGCCGGCGGACTGGATGAGGGAGATGACGACGGCGAGGATCGCGACGGTGATCCACATCAGCTCGGTCTCGAAGCGCTGGAAGCCGTAGCGGATGGCGATGTCGCCGAGGCCGCCCGCGCCGACCGTGCCCGCCATGGCGGAGTAGCCGATGAGGGCGACGATCGTGGTCGTGGTGCTGGCGATGACGGACGGCAGTGACTCGGGCACGAGGACCTTGCGCACCACGGTCCAGGTGTTGCCGCCCATCGACTGCACGGCCTCGACGAGCCCGCCGTCCACCTCGCGGACGGCCGTCTCGACCAGGCGCGCGAAGAACGGGATGGCGCCGATGGCGAGCGGCACGATGGCGGCCTCACGGCCGATGGTCGTCCCGGTGACCCAGCGCGTGAAGCTCATCAGCGCGACCATCAGGATGATGAACGGCATCGACCGGGCGACGTTCACGATCTGCCCGATGACCTTGTTGGCGAGGACGTTCTGAAGCAGACCGCCCCGGTCGGTGAGGACCAGCAGGATGCCGAGCGGCAGGCCGCCGACGACGGCGATGAGGGTGGACCAGCCGACCATGTAGAGGGTGTCCCAACACGCCTGCTCCAGCAGGGGCTGCATTTCGGACCAGGTCACAGCTGGGCACCTTCCTTGAGCAGAACGGGCTCCTGGCCCAGTACGTCGATCTGGAGGCCCTGTTCGCGCAGGAAGCCGATCGGCACGACGTTGTCCTCGTAGCGGCCGGGCAGTTCGATGCGCATCCGGCCGACCTGGAGGCCGCCGACGGTGTCGATGGCGGCGCCGAGGATGGAGATGTCGATGTTGTAGGTCCGCGCGAGCTGGGAGATGACCGGCTGGGTGGCGGCCTCGCCGTGGAAGGTGACGTCGACGACGGTGCGGTCGTCCGCGGAGGCCTCGCCGGCGACCGGGAAGAGCGCCGAGGCCAGTTCGGAGCCGGGCGTCGCGAGCAGCTCGCTGACGGTGCCGGACTCGAGGACGCGGCCGTTCTCCATCAGCGCGGCCGAGTCGCAGATCGACTTCACGACGTCCATCTCGTGGGTGATGAGCAGGACGGTCAGGCCCAGCTGCCGGTTCAGGTCGCGCAGCAGCTGGAGGATGGAGCGGGTGGTCTCCGGGTCGAGGGCGCTGGTGGCCTCGTCGGAGAGCAGCACCTTGGGATCGCCGGCGAGGGCGCGGGCGATGCCGACGCGCTGCTTCTGACCGCCGGAGAGCTGGGCGGGGTAGGCCCCGGCCTTGTCCGCGAGGCCCACGAGGTCGAGGAGTTCGAGCGCCTTGCGGGAGCGCTCCTTGCCCGACTTGCCGAGGATCTCGAGCGGCAGCTCGACGTTGTCCTGGACCGTCCGCGAGGACAGCAGGTTGAAGTGCTGGAAGACCATGCCGATACGGCTGCGCGCCTGCCGCAGCTCCTTGCCGGCCCGGGGGCCGCGTCCGGCGAGGGCGGTGAGGTCCTGTCCGGCGACGGTCACCGTGCCGGAGGTGGGGCGCTCCAGCAGGTTGACGCAGCGGATGAGCGAGGACTTGCCGGCGCCGGACTGGCCGATGACGCCGTACACCTCGCCTTCGCGGACGTGCAGATCGACGCCGTCGAGGGCGGTGACCTCGCGGCCGCGTGAGCGATAGACCTTGGTCAGGCCTGATGTCGTGATCACAGGGGGTTCCGTCACTGTCGAGTACGCGGGCGTGGGTGTGCCCTGGTACGGGAGGGAAGTCATGCGCGGGCAACTCGGTCTCGTACGGCGTCAGGCGTACGGACGTGCCACGGCGGCTCGCTTCGGGGCGCGAGGCTCAGGAGTGGTGCGGGGGCCCTCTAGAAGGCGCGCATTCGACACATACAACGAGCACCGGGCGTCATGGTCGCCTCGGTCGCAGTGGTGCGGCAGCTCGTCGTGGTCATGCGATCAGTAAATCAGACGTATTGCGTTGACCAAGAACCGCTGTCCGCATTGCGGACAGCGGTGGACAGTCCTCAGTCGCGGACGGAGATCTCCACTCGCCCGTCGCTGACCAGCGCGGACAGGGCCGACAGGTCCTTCACGACGAGGTCGGCGTCGACCTCGTGGGCCTGGTGGGTTGTGGTCAACGCCACGGTGGTCATGCCGGCGGCGCGACCGGCCGCGAGACCGGCGGGGGCGTCCTCGAACACGACGCAGTCGGCCGGATCGACGCCCAGTTCACGGGCGGCGAGGAGGTAGGGCTCGGGGTCGGGCTTGCCGCGGGTGATGTCGTCGGCGGTGATCATCGTCTTGGGGAGGATGCCGACGGCGTCGAGCCGGGCCTCGGCGAGGCGGCGGGTGGCGGAGGTGACGACGGCCCAGCGGTCGGCGGGCAGCGAGTCGAGGAACGCCTTGGTCCCGGGCAGCAGTTGCACCCCGTCGTTCGGCACGTCCTCGACCTCCATCGCCTCGATGCGTGCGAGAGCCTCCGGTACGACGTCGGCGGGCAGCAGTTCGGCGACTATCTCGACGGCCGGACGTCCGTGCAGCTCGACCCTGCCGAACTCCTCCGTGATCCCGTACTCCTCGGCCCACCGCGCCCAGCAGCGGTCCACGGAGGCGAGGGAGGAGACGAGAGTGCCGTCGTTGTCGAAAAGGAGGGCATGTGCACGGATCTTCATGCCCCCGACCCTACGGTGCCGTCCGGGGGCGGCCGCATCAGGTCTTTTGGGCCGTAATAGGCTCGCCGCATGTTTGATGCCCTGACGCTGGTGACCGGGGTCGCCGCGCTGTTGCTCGCCGCCTGGTGCGGCTGGGCGGCCTACCGTGACCAGCCCACCAAGGACTGGCACTTCATCGGGATGGCCGTGGTGACGCTGCTGGCCCTGGTGCAGCTGGTGGTCGGGATCGTGCAGCTGGCGCGGGGCGAGAAGCCGGAGCAGGGCACGACGATCTTCGTGGCGTATCTGCTGGGGTCGTTCGCGTGCGTGCCGGCCGCCGGCTTCATGTCGCTGGCCGAGCGGTCCAAGTGGGGTTCGGTGACGGTGGCCGCCGGCGGTGTGGTGCTGGCCGTGCTGGAAGTACGGCTCTTTGACATCTGGGGAGGCTGAGGTGGCCGTGACCGAGGAGAAGCCGACGCGGCTGATCAGCGGGCCCGGGGTGCTGCTGGTCTGGCTGTACGGCGTGATGGTCGTCGGGGCCGTGTCGCGGTCGGCGTACCAGATCGCGACGGAATTCGACCGGGCGCCGCTCGCCTACTCGCTCTCCGCGCTGGCGGGCATCGTGTACGGGTTCATCACGTACACGCTCGTCAGGGGTGGCGAAAAGGCCCGCAGGGCGGCGCTGGTGTGCTGCGCCGCCGAGCTCGCGGGCGTGCTGATCGTCGGTACCTGGACCCTGGTGGAGCCCTCGGCGTTCCCCGACGCGACGGTGTGGTCCGACTACGGCATGGGGTACCTGTTCATCCCCGTGCTGCTGCCGCTGTCGGCCATCTACTGGCTGCGCAGGGCGCGAACCCCTAAGCCGTAGCGACGAAGGCGCCGGCCGGCTTCTCCAGGACGACCATCGGGACCCCGTCGGCGCCCTTGGACGTGCCCACCGCCTCGTAGCCGACCTTGCGGTACAGGCGGAGGTTGCCCTCGCTGCGGTGGCCGGCCTCGAGGCGGAACCTCTTGGCGCCGCGCTGCTCGGTCAGGGCCGCCTCCGCCGCGCGCAGCAGCCTCGCGCCGATGCCGTGGCCCTGGAGGCGGGGGTGGACGCAGAGCTTGCCGATGGCGGCGGCGCCGTCCGCGGTGACACTGCCGCGCACCGAGCCGACCACCTCTTCACCGAGCCGTGCCACGAAGACGCAGTCCCCGGTCACCTCGGCCCGGACCGAGTCCAGGGTTTGGACGAGCGGGTCGATGCGGTAGTTGCCATACAGCGCCGCTTCGCTCTGGAAGCACAGGTACTGCAACCTGAAGATCTGCTCCGCGTCCTGCTCGGTCGCCGCAGAGATGGTCACGCTCATGCCCATGTGCGCACGCCTCCCGCTCACCTGATCGCCTGTTGTCCCCCACTCCTATCCCCGCGCACTGCGGGCCGCAACCTCCGGCGTGAGCAATCGGCGCAGACATCCCAGGCATCTGGAACGTTCCGGGCCGAGACTGCCCTGTGAGATACCCAACTCCCCCGCGATTTCCCGGTATGTCAGGTCGTTCGGCGAGAGCAGCGCCTCCATGA
Organism: Streptomyces chartreusis; assembly: GCF_008704715.1. Lineage (NCBI taxonomy): Bacteria > Bacillati > Actinomycetota > Actinomycetes > Kitasatosporales > Streptomycetaceae > Streptomyces > Streptomyces chartreusis. The sequence continues at coordinate 8,000,445 of NZ_CP023689.1, read as the reverse complement.
GACGGGGGCAACGGCCGGGCAGCCGGCGGACCGCGTCGCGCAGCGCCCGGTGCCGGGCGGCGGCCAGGGCGAGGTGCTCGGGGTCGTGGCGATCGGTGTCGGCGGCGGGCTCGTTCTCGTACGGCCGCTCGCGCCTCGTCGTACGGCGGCTGCGGCGGGCCTCGAAGCGGACGGCGCTGCGCAGCCAGCGGTGCGGATCGGCGGGCGGGCCGTCGGAGTCGAGGCGTTCCAGGAGGCGGAGCCAGACCGCCTGTTCCAGGTCGCCCGGCTCCGCTCCGGAGGCGGGTGCCTCGGCACGGGCCTCCGCGACGAGCAGCGGGCGCAGGGCGGAAACCAGGTCGTCCCTCATATCCGGCACGACGCGGCCGCCCGGGCGGAGGTTGCCCGGGCGGCCGGCGGTCACCCCAATCGGGGCGAAAGGCTCAGCCGTTGACGAAGTCCTCGCGGGCCAGCACTCCGGTGTCGGGGTTGTCGGTGAAGACACCGTCGATGCCGGTCGCGAAGTACGTCCGGTAGGCGCCGAAGACGTCGCCGTAGGCGTCCGCGTCGGTGCCCTTGCGGAAGTTCGCGGGCAGGAAGGGGTTCTCGTTGCGCATCGTGTACGGGTGCAGGATCAGCCCGACCTTGTGCGCGTCCGCCACCAGCGTGGTCGGCGTGGTGAGGTTGCCGGCCGCGTCCTTCGGGATGACCAGGTCCAGGGTGGGGCCGATGCCCTGGGCGTAGGAGGCGATCTCCCTGAGGCCGGCCGGCTTGACCAGGTCGGCGACGGTGCGCGGGTCGCCCGTCTCGACGAAGTCCCAGGGGCGGGAGGCCGCGCCGGAGAGCAGGACCACCAGCGGGTTGTCGACCAGCTTGTTCAGACGCTGGATGCTGGTCGGCTCGAAGGACTGGAGGATGACCGGCGAGTTCCGCCTGTCGCGGCCGTACTTGTGCAGCACCTTGGCGACCCGCTCCTCCAGGGCGAGGCCCTGCTTGCGGAAGTAGGTGGGGTGCTTGAGCTCGGGGTAGATCCAGACCTGCTTGCCGCGCTTGCGGGTCTGCTCGTCCTGCCAGCGCAGGACCTCCTCGAAGGTGGGGATCCCCCAGCGGCCGTTGTAGAGGGTGTTGTGCGGGCGGTTGGCCGGGATGCGCTCGGTCGCGCGCAGGGTCTTCAGCTCGGCGAGCGTGAAGTCCTCGGTGAACCAGCCGGTCGTGGCGACGCCGTCGAGGGACTTCGTCTTCCTGCGGTCGGCGAACTCGGGGTGGTCCGCGACGTCGGTCGTGCCGCCGATCTCCGGCTCGTGCCGGCAGACCAGATGGCCGTCCTTGGTGGGCACCAGGTCGCCCGCCTCGACGATGTCCGCGCCCATGTCGAGGGCCAGCTGGTAGGAGCCGAGGGTGTGCTCGGGCCGGTAGCCGCTGGCGCCCCGGTGGCCGATGATCGTCGGCTTCGGCAGGCTCTTCACTCCACCGCCACCGCCTCCGTGCCGGGCCTCCGCGGCCTTCGCCGTACCGGACAGCCCGAGGACCGCGCTGCCCGCGCCGAGCACGGCCGCGCCGAGAAGCATCCGCCGTCCGGTTACCGCCGTCTGCTCGTTCTCCTGGGTTCCCATGAGCGCCCTTCCTGCCTTCTCCTCGTCGATGCGGGCCGATCGTAGGTGCGCGTCCATGACAGGGGGGAGACCTGGGGCGTAACTCGCGGGGGACTCCGGATGTCGCATGAGAAAGGCGAGGTGACGACGCGTCGGATTCGACGCGGGCCCGCGGGGCACCCGCACAGGGTGCCCGTGAGCGATGTCCGTCACACGTTGCGCCCGTGTTACGGAGGGTCGGCGTCGCGTCACCGCAGGTAAAAGTGCGTCAACGGCGAGTAAGACCTCGGTGAAGTCGGCCCACCCGATGTGCGGTACCCCCTGGACCGCGAGTATCGTCCTCACCTGCACAGACATATACGAATCCCTTGACACCGGAGGGCCCGTTGTCCCGCTTCGCGCTCATCAAGGCAGTGCTCGGACCGATCATGCGCCTGATGTTCCGCCCGCAGGTGGAGGGCGCCGAGCACATTCCGGGCGACGGCCCGGTCATCCTGGCCGGAAACCACCTCACCTTCATCGACTCGATGATCCTTCCGCTGGTCTGCGACCGTCAGGTGCTGTTCATCGGCAAGGACGAGTACGTCACCGGCAAGGGCTTCAAAGGCCGCCTGATGGCCTGGTTCTTCACCGGCGTCGGCATGATCCCGGTGGACCGGGACGGCGGCCGGGGCGGTGTGGCGGCGCTGATGACGGGGCGCCGGATCCTGGAGGAGGGCAAGGTCTTCGGCATCTACCCCGAGGGCACGCGCTCACCCGACGGGCGGCTCTACCGGGGCCGTACCGGCATCGCCCGGCTGACGCTGATGACCGGCGCGCCGGTGGTGCCCTTCGCCATGATCGGCACGGACAAGATCCAGCCGGGCGGGGCGGGCATGCCGCGGCCGCGCAAGGTGACGGTGCGGTTCGGCGAGGCCATGGAGTTCTCCCGGTACGAGGGCATGGACCGGGACCGGTACGTGCTGCGGGCGGTGACCGACTCCGTGATGGCGGAGGTCATGCGGCTGTCGGGGCAGGAGTACGTGGACATGTACGCGAGCAAGGCCAAGGAAGCGGCGTAGCTCCGCTGGTTGGGCCGGGGGTTCGTGGGGCCGGCGAATGTCGGTCGGGTGCGGGTCCGTTGTGGTTTGTCGCGCGGTTCCCCGCGCCCCTATGGGGCGCCGCTCAGGTGGGTCGCCCGGTCGGCGGGCCGCTCCTTTGGCGGCCCGCCGTTCGCGTACTTCGCTACGACGCGGTGTTCTCCAGGCGCTGGCCCCTGAGCAGGAACCAGGCCGCCACCGCTGCTGCCAGCAGTACTGCCGCGCCTGCGCCCGCCGCGATCGCCAGGCCGTCGACGAATGAGGTGCGGGCCGCGTCGAGCATCGCCTCGGACGACTGGGCCGGCATGCCCGCCGCCGCCTCGACCGCGCCGCCGAGGGACTCGTGGGCCTCGGGCGGGGTGCCCGCCGGGCCGGTGAAGTCCCGGTAGACGCCGGTCACGATCGAGCCGAGGACCGCGATGCCGAGCGCCGCGCCCAGCTCGTACGCCGTCTCCGACACCGCCGAGGCCGCGCCCGCCTGCTCCTTCGGTACGGAGGAGAGGATCACGTCGGACGTCACCGTGAAGGAGAAGCCGGCGCCGATGCCGACGACGAGGAGAGCGGTGCCGAGCAGCGGGTAGCCCGTCGAGCCGTCGATCACCGTGAGCACGGCCAGGGCGAGGCCGATCGCCGCGAGACCGCCGGAGACCACGGCCCGTACCGAGAAGCGGCGGGCCACACGACCGGCGATCAGACCGGCCACGACCGCGCCGATCGCGGCCGGCAGCTCGGCGAGGCCCGCCTCCAACGGCCCCCTGCCCTGCACGAGTTGCAGGAACTGGGAGAGGAAGAAGACCAGGCCGGACAGGCCGAGGATGGTCAGCAGGTCGGCCAGGACCGCGCCGCTGAAGCCGCGCCTGCGGAACAGCCGCATGTCCAGCAGCGGGGCCGGCAGGGTGAGCTGGCGGCGTACGAAGCCGTACAGTGCGGCCGCGCCCAGCAGGCCCGCGGCGAGCGTGACCAAGGTGAAGCCATGGGTCGCCGCCTCCTTGACGGCGTACACGACAGCGATCATGCCGACGAGCGACAGGGTGACGCTGATCAGGTCCCACGGTCCGGGGCTCGGGTTGCGGGACTCGGGCAGCAGCTTGATGCCGACGAGGACCAGGACCACCATCACCGGCAGGTTGATCAGGAAGACCGAGCCCCACCAGAAGTGTTCGAGCAGGAAGCCGCCGACGATCGGGCCGACGGCGGTACCCGCGGACGCGGTCGCGCCCCAGATGCCGATGGCGAGGCTGCGCTCGCGCGGGTCGTGGAAGAGGTTGCGGATCAGGGCGAGGGTCGCCGGCATCAGGGTCGCGCCCGCGACACCGAGCAGGGCCCGGGCGACGATCAGCATCTCCGGGGTCGTCGCATACGCGTTGAGGACGGATATCGCGCCGAACGCCGTGGCGCCGACGAGCAGGATCCGCTTACGGCCGATGCGGTCGCCGAGGCTGCCCATGGAGACGAGCAGACCGGCGATCACGAAGGAGTAGACGTCGCCTATCCACAGGAGCTGCGTGCCGGAGGGCTTCAGGTCCTCGCTGATGTAGGGCGTCGCAAGGCCGAGGACGGTCGCGTCGACGGCCACCAGCAGCACGGCGAGCACGAGGACGGACAGCGCCAGCCAACGGCCGGGGCGCTTCGTCACCGCCTCGGTCGGGTTCGCCGTCTGCACGGTGCTGGTCATGATTCCTCTCTCGGTTGTGCGGGGTGACGCAGTGCGCCGCCGAGCAGCAGCTCGACGATCATGTGCGTGAAGTCGTTGCGGGCGACCCGGCCCTCGGCGACCGCCCAGGCTCCGGAGCCGAGCAGGCCGTAGAGCGCCTCGGTGAGCCAGACAGCGCTGAGGTCGATACGGAACTCGCCGCTCTGCTGGCCGCGTCGGAAGAGCGCGGCGATGCGTTCGTCGATGCGGGCCCAGCCCGCGTTCTGCTCCTCGCCCTCGAACAGCTGGTTCTCCGTGTAGAGGAAGGCGAGCAGTCCGGCCGAGGGCTCGATCTCGCGGACCAGCCGGTGCACGGCGTCCCGTGCCGGCCCCTCGTCCGGGCGGGCGGCGTCCAGCGCGGCCTCGCACTCGGCGATGCCGAGCGACTCCAGGGCCCGCACCAGCGCGTCACGCCCGGCGAAGTGCCGGTGCAGGGTGGCGCGGCTGATCCCGGCGGCCTTGGCGACCTCGTCCATGGTCGCGGTGGCTTTGCGGGTCAGCAGGGCCGCGGCGGTGCGCAGCACATGATCACGATCGACGGCCATGAGACAAGAGTAGCGCATGTGAGACATTGGTGTCTCACATTAGGCATGCGTGGCTCACGCCGCTGATCAACGGGGTTCTACGTCAGTGCCAGGGCAGCTGCCCGCGCCGCTCCCAGTACGCGCCCGGCTCCTCGACCAGCCCGGCGAGCCGCTCCAGCTGGGCCTCGTCGAGGTCCACGGCGGCGGCGTGCAGGTTGGACACGAGCTGGACGGTCGTCGCGGCACCGGAGAGGACCACGCCTGCCCAGGGCTCGCGCAGGATCAGGGCGAGCGCGACGGCGTCGCAGCCCAGGGAGACTTCCTCGGCCACAGCCTTGAGCGCGTCCGGCGCGTACGGGTCCGCGAGCCGCCCGTTGGCCATGCCCTCCTTGACGATCACGGTGAGCCCGGCGTCGTGCGCCTCGGCGAGCGCGGGCGCGGCCGAGGTCTCCAGGGCGTTGTACGTCGACTGGACGGTACGGAAGAGGGGCTCGCCGTCGACCGTCACCGCGAGGGCGGCACGGATGGCGTCGGCCTGGGCGGGGCCGCTGGTGGAGAAGCCGACGGTGAGGCCGGCGGCCGCCGCCTCGGCGAGCCTCGCGTGGAGGTCCTTGTCGGTGAGGGCGGGGCTGTCCGGGGTCACCGAGTGGATCTGGTAGAGGTCGAGACGGTCGCCGAGGAGCTCGTCGGACTCGGCGCGCTGACGCTCGTAGGTCCGCAGACCGTGGTCCTTGACCTCGTGCTTGTCGGCGTCGGTCGTCCAGTCCGCGGTGTAGGTGTAGCCCCACTTGCTGCCCACGACGATGTCGTCGAACGCGGGGCGGGCATTGAGCCAGTCGGCGAGGAACTCCTCCGAGCGCCCGTAGGAGCGGGCGACGTCGAAGTAGCGGACGCCCTGGGCGTAGGCGGCGTCGAGGAGTTCATGGGTTCGGGTGCGCAGCGATTCGACGCTGCGGTCGTCCCCGAGGTCGGTCTCCCGGCCGAGGTTGATGTAGCCGGGGCGGCCGACCGCGGCGAGGCCGAGCCCGATGTGGCAGGTCGGGGTGGTTGCTGTCGCCAGTCGGGCGAAGGGCATCGCGGGCTCCGTTCGGTCGGCTCCGGTACCGGATTCCGATCAACGTACCCCGCGATGCCCCCGGCAATCGGAGCTCGGCTCGCGCGGTGATTCGGCGAGTGCGGGCTCGTCGTGGCTTGTCGCGCCCACGCGGCGGAGCCGCACATCGATACAGCCCCGCACCCCTCCGGGCGCGGAGATCGGCGGCGTTGGATCAGCTCTGCCGCTTGGCGTTCGCCCAGACGTGCTGCCCCGCCACGTCCTGCTTCACCTCGGCCAGCTGGACCGCCACCGCGCTCGGTGCCGTGCCGCCGCGGCCGTTCCTGGAGGCCAGGGCACCCGGCACATTGAGGACCGTGCGCACCTCCGGCGTCAGGTGGGCGGAGATCTTCGCGAACTGCTCGTCCGTCAGGCCGTCCAGTTCCTTGCCCTCGGCCTCGGCGACCTTCACGCACTCGCCGGCGACCTCGTGGGCGACCCGGAAGGGGACGCCCTGCTTGACCAGCCACTCGGCGATGTCGGTGGCGAGGGAGAAGCCGGCCGGGGCCAGCTCCTCCATGCGCTCGCGGTTGACGGTGAGGGTCGCCATCATGCCGGTGAAGGCGGGGAGCAGGACCTCCAGCTGGTCGCAGGAGTCGAAGACCGGCTCCTTGTCCTCCTGAAGGTCACGGTTGTAGGCGAGGGGCAGCGCCTTGAGCGTGGCCATGAGGCCCGTGAGGTTGCCGATCAGCCGGCCGGACTTGCCGCGCGCCAGCTCCGCGATGTCCGGGTTCTTCTTCTGCGGCATGATCGACGAGCCCGTGGAGAACGCGTCGTGCAGGGTCACGAAGGAGAACTCCTTCGTGTTCCAGATGATGACCTCCTCGGCGATCCGGGAGAGGTTCACACCGATCATCGCGGTGATGAAGGCGAACTCCGCGACGAAGTCACGCGAGGCCGTGCCGTCGATCGAGTTGGCGGCGGACCCGTGCTCGAAGCCGAGGTCCTTCGCCACCGCCTCCGGGTCCAGACCGAGGGAGGAGCCGGCGAGCGCGCCCGAGCCGTACGGCGAGACGGCCGTGCGCTCGTCCCACTGGCGCAGCCGCTCGGCGTCCCGGGCCAGCGACTGCACGTGCGCGAGGACGTGGTGGGCGAAGAGCACCGGCTGGGCGTGCTGCAGGTGGGTGCGGCCGGGCATGGCCACGTCCGGGTGGGCCTCCGCGAGGCCGACGAGTGCGTCCTGGAGGTCGGCGATCAGGCCGCCGACGATACGGGCGTGGTCCCGGAGGTACATCCGGAAGAGGGTCGCGACCTGGTCGTTGCGGGACCGGCCCGCGCGCAGCTTGCCGCCCAGGTCCGGGCCGAGGCGCTCCAGCAGGCCCCGCTCCAGGGCGGTGTGGACGTCCTCGTCGGCGATCGTGCCGACGAACTCGCCGGAGGCCACGTCCGCTTCGAGCCGGTCGAGGCCCTCGATCATCCGGGTCAGTTCGTCCTGCGTGAGGAGCCCCGCCTTGTGCAGCACGCGCGCGTGGGCGCGGGAGCCGGCGATGTCGTACGGCGCCAGCCGCCAGTCGAAGTGGACGGACGCGGACAGCTTGGCCAGGGCCTCGGCGGGACCGTCGGCGAAACGGCCGCCCCAGAGCCGTACGTCACCGCTGTTGCTGCTCACTCGCTGCGCTCCTCGGGAGGTCTGGGTGTGGCACCGCCTCCCCGTGGCGTGAAACGGGGAGGCGGTCGTCAGGCTAGTGCGCACTCAGCACGCTCACCATGCATTGACATGCATGAGTATGCAGAGGGCCGCATGATTCGTCAATTCGGGTCGGGTGCGGTGGAAATTCCGGTGTGCTCTTTGAACGCGAGAAACCGCTTACCCGTACTTCTCGCCGGACGCAGGCGCCGCGTTCGCAACCGACGACACCCCCGAACCCGAGTGAGGCATCCGCATGTCCAGGGCTCTTCCGAAGTACAACAAGCGTCGCGTCGCGTTCATCGGCGGCGCCGCCGCGGTGGCGCTGTCCGGCACGGTCATCGCCGGGTTCGCCCTCGCCGGGGAGACGTCCCGGAACGCTGGTACGAACGCCCGCACGCTCGCCGGGCCCGGCACCATCTCCTGCCCGGACGTGACCGGTCAGCTGCCCGCGATCCCTGCGTCCGCACAGGCCGAGGTCGACCGGAACATCGCACTGCTCCAGACCCAGATCGACGAGGCCGACCAGCGACTCGTCGACACCGTCGGCCAGGGCGGACCCAACTTCGTCCAGAACGCCATCCTCGGCCCCCTGGAGGACAAGCGCATCGCCACCCTCAACCGCATCGAGACCGCCATCGGCCGCGCGGCCGCGAAGCCCGAGGGACTGGAGGCGTTCGCCGCCTGCTCCCTGAACGCCGGAGGCGGCGCGGAGGCGGGCGCGGGAGAGGAGGCCGGGGCCGGGGCCGGTGCTGGAGCAGGTGCCGGTGAGGAGGCGGGCGCCGGTGCGGGCGAGGAGGCCGGGGCCACGCCGAGCGAGACGGCGGCGGGCGACGCGGGCAACGCGGGTGACGCGGGCGAGGGCGCCGGCGGCGACGCGGGCAATGCCGGCGTCGGGCGGATCGGCTGCCCGGACGTGACCGGTGAGCTGCCCGCGATCCCGGCTTCCGCACAGGCCGAGGTCGACCGGAACATCGCACTGCTCCAGACCCAGATCGACGAGGCCAACCAGCGCCTCGTCGACACCGTCGGACAAGGCGGACCCAACTTCGTCCAGAACGCCATCCTCGGCCCCCTGGAGGACAAGCGCATCGCCACCCTCAACCGCATCGAGACCGCCATCGGCCGCGCGGCCGCGAAGCCCGAAGGGCTGGAGGCGTTCGCCGCCTGCACGCTCACCCGGTGACGTGACAGGCAGCCAGGGCCGCCCCGTTGGCACGCCGGCCGGGGCGGCCCTGGTAACGCCAACTGGACGTCAACTGGACGCCACAATTCCTTAGACAGGCGAACGATCCCCGTCCATAATCGGTTGACGTGGGAAAAACTTATGAACGCATAGACGGCCGGCTGCGCACGTTCATCGAGGAGCAGCCGCTCTTCTTCACCGCGACCGCTCCGCTGTCCGCCGACGGCACGGTCAATCTCTCCCCCAAGGGCCTCAAGGGCTCGTTCGTGATCCTCGACGAACTCACGCTGGCCTACCTCGACTTCGCCGGCTCCAACGCCGAGACCATCGCGCATCTGCGGGAGAACGGCCGTATCACCCTCATGTGGTGCGCCTTCCAGGGCCCGCCGAACATCGTGCGGGTGCACGGCCGGGGCGAGGCGGTCTTCCGCGACGACCCCCGGTTCAAGGAACTGCTCGGGCACTTCCCCGACATCGACCCGTCGCTGCACGGGCTGCGCGCGATCATCCTGGTGCGGGCCGATCACATCCGCGACTCCTGCGGCTACGCGGTCCCCCTGATGACGTACGACGAGGACCGCGATCTGCACGGCAAGCGGTTCGCCCGGGAGGACGACGAGTCCCTCAGCGCGTACTTCGCCAAGAAGGACTACATCGCGACCAGCCTGGATGGCCTACCCGGCGTGCCGTTGCCGCTGCCTCCGTCTAGCTTCTGAGCCATGCGCCCCGGTGTCGTCGCCCTCGCTTCCGCGTCCCTCCTCGTGCTCGGCGCCGCGCCGGGTGAGGGACCGCGGCCGCTGCCCGCGCGTATGGCCGACACCGGGGGCGGCAGCCAGCTGATCACCGCCGTCGCGGCGCGGGCCGGCTCGACGTCGGGGACGGTGACCTGGTGGAACCGGGCCGGCGGGCGCTGGGTGAAGGCCGGTTCGGCGTCGGCCCGGTTCGGCGCGAAGGGGCTCGTCCGGGGCACGAAGCGCAGGCAGGGCACGAACACGACACCGACGGGGCTGTACGGGCTGCCGTACGCCTTCGGCATCGAGAAGGTACCGCGCGGGACGACGTACAGGTACCGCCGTGTGCACCAGGGCTCCTGGTGGTGCCAGGACAACGGCTCCCGTGCCTACAACCGGTGGAGCGAGCCGCGGGCCCGTGACTGCCGGGCCTCCGAGTCCGAGCACCTGATCTCCTACGGGGCGCCGTACGCGCACGCGCTCGTCATCGGCTTCAACTACGACCGTCCGGTGAAGGGGCGCGGCGCCGGGATCTTCCTCCATGTGAAGGGGCGCGGGGCGACGGCCGGTTGTGTGTCGGTGTCGCGGGACGCGATGCGGCGGATCCTGAAGTGGGCCGAGCCGAAGCGCCGGCCGCACATCGCGATCGGCACGGCGGGCGGCACCACGGCGATCACCCGGTACTGACCGGCACAGGACCACCACCACCGAACAACCACCGCTGAACACACGGACCTCCCCGCACGTATCTCAGGGCCAAGGGACCACGCCACCCCCCTTGCTCCCGTCCCCGGAGGAACCGTGACCACCACGATCGCGGGCGGCCGTGCCGCCCGACGCCAGACGATGCGCCGCATCCGACCGCGCCGCTCCCCGGCCGTTCCGCTGGTGATCGCCCTATGGGCGGGCGCCGCCGCCGTGCTGTGGCTGTGGTGGGACAACACCCCGTCCCTCGCGGACAACACCGCCAAGATCATCGCCGCGGGCCGGATCACCGGTCTGCTCGCCGGCTACCTGATGGCGCTCGTGGTGCTCCAGATGGCGCGGGTGCCCGCGCTGGAGCGGCGGGTGGGCTCGGACCGGGTCGCACGCTGGCACGCGATGAGCGGCCGCTACACGGTCTGCCTGGTCATCGCGCACGTCTTCCTGATCATGTGGGGCTACGCGCTCCAGGCCGGCAAGACGCTGGGCGGCATCGTCCAGCAGACGATCGACTCGGTCAACACCCTGCCGGACATGGGCAAGGCGGCCATCGGCACCGGTCTGCTGTTCTTCATCGCGCTCATCTCCATCGGGGGCATCCGCCGCCGGATCCCGTACGACACCTGGTACCACGTGCACCTGCTGACGTACGCCGCGGTGTTCCTGACGTTCTGGCACCAGATCACCACCGGCAACGAGTTCGCCGTCGAGCCCACCGCGAAGACCTTCTGGTACGGGCTGTACGGCGCGGTGACCGCGGCCGTGCTCTGGTACCGCGTGATCACCCCGATCCGTCTGAACCTGCGGCACCGGATGTACGTCGAGGCGGTCATCGAGGAGACGCCGGGCATCGTGTCGGTGCTGATCGGGGGGCGCAAGCTGCACCGGATGGGCGCGGAGGCCGGGCAGTTCTTCCGCTGGCGGTTCAAGGCGCCGGGCATGCGGTTCAGCTCCCACCCGTACTCCCTGTCGGCGGCGCCCCGCCCCGACATGCTGCGGATCACCGTGAAGGCGATCGGCGACCACACCTCCCGCCTGCGGGATCTGAAGCCCGGCACCAAGGTGTGGGCCGAGGGTCCGTACGGCGCCATGACCGCCCAGCGCCGCAGCCGGGGCAAGGTGCTGCTGGTGGCGGGCGGCGTCGGCATCACACCGATGCGGGCCCTGTTCGAGACGCTGCCGGGCGCGTCCGGCGACATCACCCTGCTCTACCGGGCCAACAGCACCCAGGACCTGGCGCTGTGGGACGAGCTGGCGAAGATCGCCGACGAGCGCGGGGCCCGGCTGATGTACGCCGTCAACAGCCCCGACGGCGAGCGGCCCGACATCTCGGCGGAGCGGTTGCAGCAGAAGCTCCCCGACATCGACAAGCACGACGTGTTCATGTGCGGGCCGACCGGCTTCGCACAGTCCGTCTACGAAGCACTGCGCGACGCGGGTGTGCCTGCCCGCCGCATCCATCACGAGTCGTTCGAGATGTGAGCGACGGGACTTCAAGACTTCAGGAGCTGTAGAAGCCATGAGGAAGAGTCACCCCATCCGGCGTGTCGTGCTTGCCGGAGCCGCCACCGTGTCCGGGATCGTGCTGCTGCTGTCGCTGAAGCCGGCGTCCGACCCGGGTTCCGCGCAGGCGGCGGGCGTCGGCGCACCGCCGGCGGCCTCGGCCCAGGGCGGCGCCCAGGCGGCCGGGTCCGGCACGGTCACCGGTGAGGCGGCGCAGACGCAGTACGGCGCCGTGCAGGTGCGGCTGACCGTGAGCAACGGGAAGATCACCCGGGCCGAGGCCGTCCAGGCGCCCAAGGGCGGGCAGAGCGACCAGATCACCGCGAACGCCGTACCGAAGCTGAACCAGGCGGTCGTCGCCGCGCAGGGCGCCGACATCGACGCGGTGTCCGGGGCCACCTACACCAGCGCCGGCTACAAGGAATCCCTCCAGTCGGCGATCGACAAGGCGAAGGCGGCCGGCGGCTCTTCACAGGGCTCGGGTTCACAGGGCTCGGGTTCGCAGGGCGCCGGCTCAGAGGGCTCCGGTTCGCAGGGTTCGGGCGCCGCGCAGGCCAAGACCGTCACCGGCAGCGTCGCGCAGACCCAGTACGGCGCGGTCCAGGTCCGGATCACGGTCACCGGCGGGAAGATCACCCAGGCCGAGACGGTGCAGGCGCCCAAGGGCGGGCAGAGCGACCAGATCACCGCGAACGCCGTGCCCAAGCTCAACCAGGCGGCCGTGACCGCCGGCAGTGCCGACATCGACGCGGTCTCCGGGGCCACCTACACCAGCGCCGGCTACAAGGAGTCGCTCCAGTCGGCGCTGGACCAGGCCGGTGGCTGACACGGTGGTGGAACCGACACAGGCTCCCGCCGCGGTACGTCGGGCGGAGGAGGTCATGGGGACGGTCGTCTCCTTCGACGTCCGCGGCGGGGATCCCGATGCCGTGCGGTCGGCGCTGGAGGAGGCGGTCGCGGGGCTGCACCGGGTCGACGAGGTGTTCAGCACGTATCGCGACGGCAGCCAGATCTGCCGGCTGGCGCGCGGGGAGCTGACCATCGACGAGTGCGACCCGGAGGTGACCGAGGTCCTGGACCTGGGCGCCGAGGCGGAGCGGCTCAGCGAGGGCTGGTTCAGCACGACCTACGAGGGCCGTTTCGACCCGACCGGCATCGTCAAGGGCTGGTCGGTCGAGCGGGCGGCGCGCCGCCTGGCGGACGTCCCGGGCGTGACCGGCGTCAGCGTCAACGGCGGCGGCGACGTCCAGCTCCTGGGCACACCGGGCCCCCAACGCCCCTGGCGCGTCGGCGTGTCCGACCCGCTTCGCCCCGGCGGCCTGGCAGCGGTGATCTCCGCCGCCGGCCTGAACGAACTGGCGGTGGCCACCTCCGGCACGGCGGAACGCGGCGCCCACATCGTCGACCCCCGCACGGGCCGCTCCGCGGTGACGGACCTGGTGGCCGTGACGGTGGTGGCCCCCCGGCTCACCTGGGCGGACTGCTGGGCGACGGCAGCCTTCGCGATGGGTTCACGCGAGGGCCTGACCTGGCTGGAGTCGCTCCCGGACGTGGAGGCCCTGCTGATCACGGCGGGCGACGAGGTGCGGTGCACGGGGGGCCTGGCGGCTCGACTCGGGTGACCGGTCCCACCCAGGGGCGCGGGGAACTGCGCGATCAGCCCCGACGCACCCGTGGTCGGCAGCGCACCCGCCGCCCCCTCAGTGCCCGTTCTGAGCCAACCGCAGCAAGTGATCGGCGAGAGCCTGACCCCCCGTGGGGTTCCGGCTGATCAGCAGCAACGTGTCGTCACCGGCGATCGTCCCCAGAATGTCGTGCAGCTCGGCCTGGTCGATGGACGAGGCCAGGAACTGCGCGGCCCCCGGAGGGGTACGCAGGACCACGAGATTCGCCGAGGCCTCCGCGGAGATCAGCAGCTCCTGCGACAGCCGCCGCATCCGCTCCTCCTTCGCCGACTCGCCCAGCGGCGCACGGGGGGTCCTGAAACCACCCTCGCTCGGCACCGCGTAGATGAGGTCGCCGTCGTTGTTGCGGATCTTCACGGCGTTCAGCTCGTCGAGGTCCCGGGAGAGCGTCGCCTGAGTGACGCTCAGCCCGTCGTCGGCGAGCAGCTTCGCCAGCTGGCTCTGCGACCGCACCGGCATCCGGTTGAGGATGTCCACGATCCGGCGGTGGCGGGCGGTGCGGGTCTGTGGCACGGCAGGCCCTGCGACCCCGTTGTGCTCGTGGTCCTGCGCCTGACTCATCGTCGTCCCATTCTCCGGATCATGCGTCCCCGTCGGCCGTGTCGGCCCCGTCCAGGATGCCGGGAAGGGCCTGAAGAAGCGCCTCCACTTCGTCGTCCCCGAGGTTCAGCGGCGGCATGAGCCGTACGACATCGGGGGCGGGCGCGTTCACCAGGAATCCGGCGTCCTGAGCCACCTGCTGCACCTTGGCGGCGAGCGGCTCGGTGAGCACGATACCCAGGAGCAGGCCCGCACCCCGGACATAATCGATCAACCGGTGATCGAGAGCGTCGATTCCGTCGCGCAACTTCTCGCTCTGCTGCTTGACGTTCTCCAGCAACCCCTCGTTCGCGATGGTGTCCAGCACGGCCAGACCAGCGGCGCACGCGACGGGGTTTCCCCCGAAGGTCGTCCCGTGGTGACCGGGCTGGAGCAGCTCCGCCGCCCGGCCGAACGCGACCGTCGCGCCCAGCGGCAGCCCGCCGCCGAGCTGCTTGGCGAGGGTGACGACGTCCGGCAGGACGCCCTCGCTGGCCTGGTAGGCGAACCAGTGCCCGGTGCGCCCGGTGCCGGTCTGCACCTCGTCCAGGACCAGCAGCGCACCGGTGGCGGCGGTGATCGCCCGTGCCGCCTTGAGGTAGCCGGCCGGCGGGACCACGACGCCGTTCTCGCCCTGGATGGGCTCGATGATCACCAGGGCCGTCTCCTCGGTGACGGCCGCGGCCAGCGCCTGCGCGTCGCCGTAGGGCACGTGGGTGACGTCGCCCGGCAGCGGCAGGAACGGGTCCTGCTTGGCGGGCTGGCCGGTGAGGGCGAGGGCGCCCATGGTGCGGCCGTGGAAGCCGCCGTCGGTGGCGACCATGTGGGTCCGCCCGGTCAGCCGGCCGATCTTGAACGCGGCCTCGTTGGCCTCGGCGCCGGAGTTGCAGAAGAAGACCTTGCCGTCCCGGCCGAAGAGCTGGAGGAGCCGTTCGGCGAGGGCGACGGTCGGCTCGGCCATGAAGAAGTTGGAGATGTGGCCGAGGGACGCGATCTGCCTGCTCACGGCGTCGACGATCGCCGGGTGGGCATGGCCGAGCGCGTTGGTGGCGATGCCGCCGACGAAGTCGAGGTACTGCCTGCCGTCGGCGTCCCAGACCTTCAGGCCCTCGCCGCGCACGAGAGGGAGCCGCGGGGTGCCGTAGTTGTTCATCAGCGAGCCCTGCCACCGCTGGGCGTACTCCTGATTGACGGTCATTCGGCGTCCCCCTCTGGCGCGTCCGGCACGACCATCGTGCCGATTCCCTCGTCGGTGAAGATCTCCAGCAGGATCGAGTGCTGGACCCGGCCGTCGATGACGCGGGCGGTGGTCACGCCGCCCCGGACGGCATGCAGACAGCCCTCCATCTTCGGCACCATTCCGGAGCTCAGCTCCGGCAGCAGCTTCTCCAGTTGGGAAGCGGTGAGGCGGCTGATCACCTCGTCGCTGTTGGGCCAGTCCTCGTAGAGGCCCTCGACGTCCGTGAGGACCATGAGGGTTTCGGCGCCAAGAGCAGCAGCGAGTGCCGCAGCCGCCGTATCAGCATTGACGTTGTAGACATGTCCGTCGTCCTGGCTCCGGGCGATCGACGAGACGACCGGGATACGGCCGTCGGCCAGCAGGGCCTCGATCGCGCCCGTGTCGATGTCGGTGATCTCGCCGACCCGTCCGATGTCGACGAGCTCGCCGTCGATCTCGGGCCGGTGCCGGGTGGCGGTGATGGTGTGGGCGTCCTCGCCGGTCAGGCCGACGGCGAGCGGGCCGTGCTGGTTGAGCAGGCCGACGAGCTCGCGCTGCACCTGTCCGGCCAGCACCATCCGTACGACGTCCATGGCGTCCTCGGTGGTGACGCGCAGGCCGGCCTTGAACTCGCTGACGATGCCGTGCTTGTCGAGGGCGGCGCTGATCTGCGGGCCGCCGCCGTGCACGACGACGGGCTTGAGGCCGGCGTGGTGCAGGAACACCACGTCCTGTGCGAACGCGGCCTTCAGCTCCTCGTCGATCATGGCGTTGCCGCCGAACTTGATGACGACGGTCTTGCCGTTGTGCCGGACCAGCCAGGGCAGCGCCTCGATGAGGATCTGGGCCTTCGGGAGCGCGGTGTGCTTCCGCGCGGGTGCGTTGGTCATGACGAGTAGGCGCTGTTCTCGTGGACGTAATCCGCGGTCAGGTCGTTGGTCCAGATCGTGGCGGTGTCGGAGCCCGCGGCGAGGTCGGCGACGATGTGCACCTCGCGGTAGCGCATGTCGACCTTCTCGCGGTCCTCGCCGACGCCGCCGTTCTTGCAGACCCAGACGCCGTTGATGGCGACGTTGAGCCGGTCCGGCTCGAAGGCGGCCTTCGTCGTGCCGATCGCGGAGAGCACCCGGCCCCAGTTGGGGTCCTCGCCGTGGATGGCGCACTTGAGGAGGTTGTTGCGGGCGATGGAGCGGCCCACCTCGACGGCGTCGTCCTCGGTCGCGGCGTTGATCACCTCGACCTTGATGTCCTTGCTGGCGCCCTCGGCGTCCCGGATCAGCTGCTGGCCGAGGTCGTCGCAGACGGCCCGTACGGCCTCGGCGAACTCCGCGTACTCCGGGGTGACTTCGGAGGAGCCCGAGGCGAGCAGCAGCACGGTGTCGTTGGTGGACATGCAGCCGTCGGAGTCGACGCGGTCGAAGGTCGTACGCGTCGCGGCCCGCAGCGCCTTGTCCAGATCGACGCTCCCGACGACCGCGTCCGTGGTGAGCACGACCAGCATGGTGGCGAGGCCGGGGGCGAGCATGCCCGCGCCCTTCGCCATGCCGCCGACGGTCCAGCCGTCCTTGCTGACGACGGACGTCTTGTGGACCGTGTCGGTGGTCTTGATGGCGATGGCGGCCTTCTCGCCGCCGTGCTCGCTCAGGGAAGCGGCCGCGGTCTCGACGCCGGGCAGCAGCTTGTCCATCGGGAGCAGGACGCCGATCAGACCCGTCGAGCAGACGGCGACCTCGATCGCGCCGCGGTCGAGTACCTCGGCGACCTTCTCGGCGGTGGCGTGGGTGTCCTGGAAGCCCTTCGGGCCGGTGCAGGCGTTGGCGCCGCCGGAGTTCAGCACTACGGCCGAGATCTGACCGCTCCTGAGGACCTGCTCGGACCACAGGACCGGGGCGGCCTTGACGCGGTTGGAGGTGAAGACGCCCGCGGCGGCGCGGCGGGGACCGTCGTTGACCACGAGGGCCAGGTCCGGATTGCCGTTCTCCTTGATCCCGGCGGCGATACCCGCCGCCCGGAACCCCTTTGCTGCCGTGACACTCACGGTGCGACTCCGATCGTGGAAAGCCCGGTGTTCTCGTGAAACCCGAGGGCGATGTTCATGCTCTGGACGGCACCACCGGCCGTGCCCTTGGTGAGGTTGTCGATGGCGCTGATCGCGATGATGCGGTTCGCGTCGGCGTCGAACGCGACCTGCACCTGAACGGCGTTCGAACCGTAGACGGACGCCGTGGCGGGCCACTGCCCCTCGGGGAGCAGGTGGACGAAGGGCTCGTCGGCGAACGCCTTCTCGTACGCGGCGCGCACCGACTCGGCGGTGACACCGTCCTTGGCCTGCGCGCTGCACGTGGCGAGGATGCCGCGGGGCATGGGCGCGAGGGTCGGCGTGAAGGAGACGGAGACCCGCTCCCCCGCCGCCGCGCTGAGGTTCTGGATCATCTCGGGCGTGTGCCGGTGACCGCCGCCGACGCCGTACGGCGTCATGGACCCCATGACCTCGCTGCCCAGCAGATGCGGCTTGGGCGCCTTGCCCGCGCCGGACGTGCCGGAGGCGGCGACGATCACGGCCTCGGGCTCGGCGAGCGAGGCGGCGTAGGCCGGGAAGAGGGCGAGCGAGACGGCGGTCGGGTAACAACCGGGCACCGCGATGCGCTTGGACCCCTCCAGCGCAGCGCGGGCACCCGGCAGCTCGGGAAGGCCGTACGGCCAGGTGCCGGCGTGCGGGGAGCCGTAGAACCGCTCCCAGTCGCCCGCGTCCTTCAGCCGGAAGTCGGCGCCCATGTCGACGACCAGCGCGTCCGGGCCGAGCTGCTCGGCGACGGCCGCGGACTGCCCGTGCGGCAGGGCGAGGAAGACGACGTCGTGCCCGCCCAGCACCTCGGGAGTGGTCTCCTGGAGCACGCGGTCGGCGAGCGGCAGCAGGTGCGGCTGGAGCGCACCGAGTCGCTGCCCGGCGTTCGAGTTGCCGGTCAGGGCGCCGATCTCGACCTCGGGGTGCGCCAGGAGCAGGCGCAGCAGTTCCCCGCCCGCATACCCGCTCGCTCCGGCCACTGCCGCACGTACCGCCATGGAATCCTCCTCCTAGACGGCATGACTATACGTTTCGCCGCAGTTTTATGCAATCACTGATCGCCGTGACGGCGCTCCACTGTGACTGAGCGCTTCAGGTGGCGGGTGAGCGGCTGAGTTGGCGGGGCCGTGTGTGCTGGTTGGCGGGGAGTGTGTCGGCGTCGATTTTCCTGGTCAGGTTGTCGGCGTACTCGCCGAGGAGTCGCCGGAGGGTCGCGTAGTGCGGGCCGGGGTCCAGTCGGCCGGCGAGCTGGTGCCAGGTGGTGGGGCGGCGTGTAGCCCAGGCCTGCCGAATCTGCGGAGGCTGGTCATGTTCGAGGGGGCGCGGAGCGAAGAGGTGTTCGCCGCCGGTGACACGGGTCCAGATGAAGATGGATGCAACCTGGCGCTTGCGGTCGTCGAGGACGGGCTGTTTGCCGATGGTCCGGGGGAGCTGGGCGGTCATTTCCCCCCAGTCATTTTGAGGAAGGACCCAGTCGCGCAGGGAGTCCCGCCGCCGTTGATAGTCGGGCAGCCGGTCTCGATGCTCGCCTACGTGTAGGCCGAGTTCGGTCATGGCGATGCGGAAGTCGGTGGGGGCGTCCTTGGCGCCGATCCAGAAGCGGTCGTCGTCGATGCCGACGGGGATTTTGTCGATGGGGATGCCCAGGAGGAGGGCGGCCTCGCGGGTCTCGCAGTGGGCGGCCCGGCGAACGAGGTTGATGGCCGCGCAGCGGCGGACTAGCCGTTGATCGAGGGGGATGCCAGCGGGCCGGATGAAGCGGTCGTACCAGTCCTGTTCCAGGAACGCCGGAATGTGGTGGGGCACGAACCCTGGGCCGCGGGGGACGAACCGGTCGACAGTGGCCGGAGTGGCGTTAACCAGCGGCTTCAGGATCTCGCGCAGCCGCTGCGAGCAAGTGCCTTGGTGTCGCGCGACGAAGCGGAACCAGGACATGCGGCTGTCGTGGGTGTAGAAGGAGACCTCGAACAGGCTCATGATCCGGTGCTTGGAGTTCGTGGCGAACAGCATGGAGTCGGCAACGCCGATCAGCGCCCCGCAGACCGCGGCGTCTGCCGGTGCCGTGTTCATCACGCTCACCCGGTTGCGCCTTTCGGCTGGAGAGTTCTTGCCCGCCCGGAAGTACGCGTTCACGGAGTTCAGGAGGTCGGGCTCCAGAAGGTAACGGGAGCGGGGCCATGAGGAGGCGATGAAGCCCATGACCATCCGCAGGTCGGTCAGACTCTCTGTGGTGGAGGCTCCGGACAGGGCGGGGTCGAGTTGGTTCAGGAGGTCGCGCTGGAGGCCGAGAAGATTCCGGCTGGGCCGGATCGGCGTCCCGGTGAGGTCGAGCAAGGTTCCGCAGGCTATCCTGCGGTCCGCGTCCTGAGTCGGGGGCGGGGAAACGGCATTGGGCGGGGTGCAGGAGGCGGGCGCCGGGTCGGATCAGCAACGGCCCGCCTGCGGGCCGTCTGTCGGGGCGGCGACAGGTGGGGCACTGGTGTTCCAGGAAACACTCGTGCTCAAGGCAGGCGAAGACGACCGCGAGGTGCCATTGCTTCTCCCAGGGGCCGCCGTGGGCCTGCTGGATGGCCGATCCGTCTCCGGCCAGGCATTGCGGGCAGTAGCGGGGGGGAGCCGGTGAAAAGCCAGTGGTCGAGGCGACGGTATCCGGCGCCCCGGGGCTGTCCGAGGCTGAGAGCCAGGGGTGGGTAGTGCTCGCGCAGGCCGGTCAGAGTGAGTGCGGCGGCTTCTTCGCGGCTGAGCCGGGTCGCGGCGGCGAATCCGGCGAGGGTCTCCGGCGCTGGGTTGATCAAGAGCTGGTGGCTGAGGCTGACCAGACCCTGGCCGGCCATCGACAGCAGGCCGGTTCGCCGGGCCACGTCAGAGGGGGCGAGATCGAGCCGGTGGGCGAGCCGCAACACGTAGCCGGGCAGGGACTCCCCCGGCAGCGGGTCAAGGCTCCGGGGCAGCGGACGCATCCTCAGCTACCGGTCCCTGCGGCCGGACCCTGGTCGTCGAGGACGGTGTTCCTCGGACGGTTCCGGCTGCTGCTCTTGGGCGGCGCCTTCAGGCCGGGAATGTCGGAGATCTTCCCGGCACCCAGGTCGCGGCTGTCGGCGGAACCGAGGTTGATAGGAATGCCGTCCAGGAGAGACTCGGTCAGGTATTCGGCGCCGGAGCTGATGGCTTCCTGGCAGCCGTCCTCGACCAGCCTCTCAAGGAGGCCGACCACACCGGCCGTGCGCTCGTAGAGGTACTCGGGCATGGTGCCCGAAGTGAGCATGCCCGGCTCGGCTTTGAGCAGGCGAAGGTGGCCCTCGACGTCGGCGAGGTGATCAGCCCAGGCCATGATCTGCGCGTCGGTGTCGTAGCGGAAGCGGTCGAGTTCGACCACGTCGAAGCGCCGCTCGGTCTGCGTGGCTTCCTCTCCGTGTACCAGCTTGTGGCGGGAGGGTGGGAAGGCGACCTGGCCGGTGCGCGGATCGGGACGGCCTTCGCGCAGCAGGCCGGTGCTGTGGATGTTGACGCCGACCAGGATCAGGGTGACGTTCATGCTCATGAACGCCCGGATCAAATCGAGCGTGCCCTGGTCATCTGCGCGGTGCATGCGGAGCCTCGTGATGTCGTCCAGCAGCAGGGCTTTCGTTCCGTGTTCGCGTAGGGACAGTGCGACCTGACGGATCAGATCGGGCAGGTCCAAGCGCGGATTCACCTCGGCGCCGTAGAAGGGAAGGATGGCCTTGCAGAGGCTCTTGGGCTTCGCGGTCACCGGTGTCTGCACGTAGGCGACGGGAACGTGGAGGTCTCGGGCGCCAGGGACGGCCTGGGGGTTGAGGTAGCGGTGCAGGGCTAGCCAGTCCTCCTCGAACGTGGCCAAGCACTCGCAGGCCGTCTCGGTCTTCCCCTGATAGCCGCCGCCGGTGATGATCAGGCCGGACAAGGTGGTCGGCTTCTGCTTGACCGCGTTGCTCTGGACCCGTCCCCGCAGCCGTTTGGTGACGGCCAGGCTCATCGGGGTCTGTAACAGCGGCAGGTTGGCGTGGGTGACCGCGCGGTGCAGATCGTGCAGGGCCTTGTCCTTGGGGCTCAGGTGCCGCCACCCAGCGAGCGTCAGCCGCGGTGTGGGCACGAAGGTGGTCCGGGTGGCCACCCAGTTCTGCCAGCGCTCGACGGTGTCCCGCACTGGCGGCGGCCCGGGACGAAGAAGCTCCGTCGGCCCGGTCGTATTCATGCTGGCTCCGGGCCCTGCTCGTCCGGCTGGTCGTCGTCCTGGTCGCCGGGCAATCGGAAGAAGCTGCGTTCCCGCAGTGCCTCGCCCAGCAGGGCTGGCGGAGTCGGCGGCCTGAAGGCCAGCGCCGCCTGACGGCGCTACTGCCGGTCGGCGGTGACGGCCCTGCGGATGGAGATGGCCAGCTCGGACGGCCGGGCCGGGTCGGGAAGGGCAGTGACTGTGGCGGGTGGCCGGTCGGCTGCGGCCGACCGTGCCCTGGCCAGTTCGCGGGCCCGCTCGGCCTTCTGCGCTGTCGTCATCTGGGTCGGCCACTGGTTCACCGGAGTCCGCGTGGCTAGCAGTTTCAGCAGCACCGGCAGCAGTTCCCGGTCATCGAGCGGCCTTAGACCGGCGCAGGCGGCCTGGGTGAGGAGTTCACCCACCCGCGCATCGGAGAAGGCCGGAACGTCACCTCCAGGCGGCAGGCCGTTCCAGTCCAGGGCGTGCCAGCAGCCCCGCCGAGCGGGATCTTCGAAGAAGACCTGACGGCAGTCGCGCGGATCGCGGTGGACCGCCCACTTGCCCGCGTGGCGCCCACTGCGCCCGGAGCGCCTGTCGCGACAGGGATCGAGCACCGGGTCGGCGCCGCCGTATCAAAGTCCGCCGATCTTCACCCCGCGCCGGGCGTCGATCTTCACGAAGTGGGCGGGCAGCAGCTCGTAGTACAACTCCGGCTCCGGCATCTCCAGACTGATCCCGTCGCGGGCCGCGGCAGCGGCGAACAGCGTGTTCGGGCTGTGCCGCCCACCCGGGTCCCACGCCGCCGCACACTGCTCCAGCCTGCGGTTTTGCCACACCGAGACGATCCAGGTCGCCAGCAGGTGCTCCATCTGCGACAGCGTCCAAACCGCATCGCCCTCCGGATCGGCGCCGCGGTCGGCAACATCGACACCGCGGTAGCCGAGCAACAACTCCAGCAGCAGCGACTGGATTCCTGCGAACGCGCGCTCGCAGGCAGCCTTGTCTGTGGGACGCATCGCGCGAGCCGGCAGCAGATCGATCCCCAGCCGACGGGCGACAGCAACGACGTGATGGTTCTTGTAGACACTCCCGTGATCGGCCGTCACCGTCTCCGGCGCGAAGAACCGCAGCCCCGCCACCGGATGCCCGGCGAACTCCGCCACCAGCGCGCCCGGCACCCCGGGGTAAGACCATTCCATCTCCTCACCCCAGTCCGCGCGCATGGGCAGCGGCAGCAGCACATCCCGCAGCAGCATCGCCAGCTCCACCGACGACTCCGACACCGGCGTGAGCCGGAAGGCGACCAGCGAATGCGAGTAGGAATCGAGAGCCAGCGTCAGATGGACGGTGACAGGGGCGCCGAACACGTCGTCGAGGACCTTCACCGGCAGCGGCGTGGTGTCCAGCGCGACCACCTGCCCCGGCCGGGTGACCACGACCTTCGCCTTGCCCGTCTCCACTGCCGCGGCCGACCGGACATAGCGCTGGCGGGCGCCCTGCGAACCGAACCACTCCTTCCAGATCTTCGCGAGCGTCGTGTAGTGCGGGATCTTCTCCTCCGCCGCCGGGCCGAACTTCTCGCGCACGTACTGGTGGATCAACCGCTCCTTGGTCTTCATGCTCACCCTGGAGCGGTGCTCGCACTCGGCATGGACGGCCCGGATCGCTTCGGTAACCTGATCGGTGACCGTCCGTCTGCCCCGCAGCGGCGGTGTCCACCGCCCGTCCGCCAACCCCGTCAGCCCGTGCTCGGTGTACTGGGCGGCCATCCGCTCCAGCGTGCGCTGGCTGATCCACTCCAGCCCCAGCTGTTTGGCCTCCCTCCGGTCCAGCGCCTTCAGCTCGGCCGCCTTCGCCCGGCGCCGCTCGGTCAGCGTGGTGCGCTCCAGGTCGTACTCGGGCCTCGACTCTCCCGGCAGGGCCCAATAGCGGCTCCCGCTGCGATAACCGGTCTGCGCCTCCAGCAGATGCGCCGCCCGGATCTGAGCCCGCGTCAGGTCATGGCCGTACAGGTCCTCGACCCGCTGCGGCTGGCGCTCCCCACCCATCACGGCCTCCCCACCGGATAGACCCACGCGGCATCACCCAGCGGCTGGGCAAGATCCACCGCCAGCTGCCGGCGCCAAAGCAGATGAAGAGCGTGTGCACGGGCGACCGCCGTCAGCGACGTCGCCTCCACCAGCTCGCCGAACCGTCGCGGACGTTCGGCAACCAGACCCAGCAGTTCACCGTGCAGCCCAAGACGGTCGGCCATCGGCCGCCGCCGGGCCGACAACACATCCAGTCCGGTGGCCACGTGACGGCGCCAGCCGGTCACCACCAGGTAGCGCCATCCCGCCACTGCAGCCGCCCGCTCGGCCGCAGCGAACTTCACCAGATCCCTGTCCTTGATCAGATGGCCGGGCCGGACGTCGACCAGCACCGCCGTCCCGGGCAGCAGGACGAGGAAATCCGGAGTGTGGTCCTCGGAACCGTCGACAGTGGTGAACTTCAGCTTGAACTGCTGAGACAGCACCTCCTCGGCGCTGTCCAGAAAGTCCAGGGCCAACAGCAGGCGACGCTCAGCCAGGCTCTCGAAACCGTGCATCCGGCCCGTGGTCACCATGTACGCAAGTCCCGGCCGATGACGCTGACGAGCCCGCCATGTGAAGCCGCGAACCGGCACCGAGGCAAACGTCGGGAAAACGGCCAAGTCCTGGACCGGGCAGACCACCTCCGCCCGGGACGCTCGCCACACCGTCTTCCACCGACGTGTCCACCCCGGCCCCGACTCCAGAGACGCGCCTGCCACGGGATCAAGGACGTACGACGAGAGGAGATCGTCCAAGGTACAACTATGCGACCACACCGATCCCACCTCGACGGCCGGTGTGCAGACCGAAGCCTCCATGTACCCAGCACAGCCCGTTCCAGCCGCTTCTCGGGAAAGCTCCGCCGGTGAGAGGCAGAGTCAAGTACCGTGCCCGCCAATTGGAGGGCTCCGGACTGGGTCTGCGCATTTCAGACGATCGCAATGGGCAGGGAGTGGTGATACGCGCACAGAGTGGAGGCGAAAGGGAGGCAGGGTGGCACAGGAACCAACAAGGCGGGCAGGCCGACACTCACGCGCACGCCTTGAACGTGCCGCCTTCGCGGCCATGAGCCACGCGTCGCCCACCTTGCAGAGAGACACGCAGTTTGGGCAGTGCGTACACGCAGGTCGCATCTATGCTATCGGCATGGGTACGTACCGATCTTACCTAGCCATTCTCCAGGGGGCGGCATGTATGTAGAGCGAGTGGCCCTGAGGAATATCAAGGGGTTTACGGATGCGGAACTAGACTTTTCAGGAAACGATGGGAAGCATGCGGGTTGGGCTGTAATAACCGGCGATAACGGTTCAGGAAAGACCGCCTTTCTAAAATCTCTCTGCATGGCCCTTCTTGGGCCTGACGATTCTCGCGTTCTAATTCCCGACCTGCGCGGATGGGTTACGGAAGGGCAAGATACTGGCTCAATTTCAGTCGAAGTAAAACCGCACCACGAATTCGATCGGACAGCCAAGGGAGGGTTTCGCGTCCAGAACACCTTCTGGGCAGAGATCGAATTCAAGCGGGAGAGTGGCTCTTGGGCCATTTCCTCTGCCGACATCTACCGAAACAAGAAAAAAGGAGCGTTCAACGGACCATGGTCGGTCGGAACTCCCGGATGGTTTTCGCTAGGGTACGGTCCGTTTCGGCGCCTATACGGAAGTTCTCCCGATGCCCAGCGACTTATGGTGATCCCTGGCCGCGTTCCAAGGTTTGCGACTCTATTCAAGGAAGACGCGACGCTCGGCGAGTGCGAGCAGTGGGTGAAGCAGCTCAACTACAAGAAACTTGAACAGCAAGAGTCAGAAAAGATTGCCCTCGATAGCCTACTTGAGATCCTAAACGATGACTTCTTGCGCCAAGGGGTTTCCGTGCGAGGCGTCAACTCCGAGGGTATTTGGTTGACCGACTCAGCTGGACGGGACATGCCCCTGTCCGACATGAGCGAAGGCTACAGGTCAGCTCTGGCGATGCTCATCGACATCTTCCGGCACATGGTAGATGTGTATGGAGCCGCGGACCTAACAGCGAAGAGCGAAGACGGGTCTTCTTATGTAAACCGTCCCGGCGTTGTAGTTATCGACGAAGTCGACTCGCATCTTCACCCAGCCTGGCAGAGGGAAATCGGGTTCTGGCTGAAAAAGCATTTCCCGCTGGTTCAGTTCATCGTCACTACCCACAGCCCACTGGTCTGCCAGGCCGCAGATCGCGGCCGCATTTACCACATGGCTCAGCCTGGATCAGGCGAGATCCCTTTCCGACTCGACGAAAACGACTTCAACCGAGTCATCGCAGGAAAGCCCGACCAGATCCTTATTTCACCAGCGTTCGGCATGCCCCATACCAGGTCTCCAAGGGCAGTGATGGCAAACCGACAACACTCTCGCCTTCGCGCCAAGCAGCTCTCTGGAAAGCTCAGCAAGAACGAGGAGAAAGAGCTGGATCAGCTCTCACTCTTCGCCGATTAACCAGGGGGGGAAATTGCGGAGGATCGCGAGAGGGGAAATCCCTCTCCAAGCGCGCCAAGAACTCTACAAGCGTCAGAGACTAGCAACCTCTCAAGAAAAAGCTAGGGAGGAGTGGAATAAGTACCGAAGGTCGGTGAAGAGTAAGGTTGTAGTCGACGCACTGAAAAGCGCTGTAGGCATCCGTCAAAGATGCCTCTACTGTTGCGACTCACGTTCAGCCGATGTTGATCATTTCATTCCAATCGGCATCGACTTCACAAAGGCATTCAAGTGGGCGAACTTCATCTGGGTGTGCCCAGAGTGCAACAGGCGGAAGGGTAAACGATTCCCGCTTGATTCAACAGGTGCGCCACTTATTATCGATCCGACCCGAGTTGATCCATGGGATCATCTAATCTTGGACACGGCTACAGGATACTTGGCTCCACGGTTCCTCGATGATGACTTCGACTCTATGGGGGAGGCAACGTTAGACGTTCTCTCCTGTATAAATTTCGAGTCTGTCACTGAAGGGCGGAAACGCGTTATTCGCCGCTACTACGAAGCTATCGACCGGATACTTGAATCCAGTGACTCCTCAGCCCTTTTTGCAAGTCTGGCACGCGAAGTCAGAGAAGATGAGTATGGCGTATCAGGATGGTTCGCGCTGCGAGAAGGTGCGACAGAGGAAAAATTTCTGCAACTGAGGAAAGATTCTCCGCACTGTTGGCGCAAGTTCGTGAGACTTGCCCTACAAAACTAGCCTCGATCGTTCATGAGGGTCCGCCAGCTTTCTGACGGACCCTCATGAACGATCGAGGCTAAAGGCCAGGATAACCACCCTCGAACAGCATATGATCGACCTGGAACTGAAACTCCAGAAGCGCGATGACGACCTTGCTGCCGCATGCTCCGCGAACCGCGAAATGATGGCCCAACTCAACCGTCAAGATTCAGCACGCGCGTGAGATTTCGCATTCAGTTTTCGGCGTGTGAACTTCCGAAATCTTCCTTCGTTGGAATCTGACGGAACCGCCAGATTCGCAAAACGTGGTCTTCCTTCGCCCAGTAGTCTTCAGGGATCAACTGGGCGAGGAGGGCCGGCTCTGGCTCTTCACGTAACGCGCGGATGTCACCTTCATCGGTGGTGATGGATTGCAGGAACCGGAGAGTATACATCTTACTGAGCGGTCCGAAGAACGCGAATCCCTGCTCGGCGATCTGGCGTTCCCCGTCTTCGTCGGTTTCTGGCCGGTAAATAAAGTCGATTCTCTCAACACGACCTTGATCGTCAACGTGGGTCTCCGTGGTCTCATCCCAGCCACCGTGCCAGACCAGGAACCATGCCAGCTTCTGTTCATCAGGGTCGGTGATGACCCGCCCAGCGCTGAGCAACTCCACACCGCCAATCGTGAGCGCCCGCCGGTCATCCCCCGCCAGCTTTTCCTTTTCCCGGTCCATCATCACCGAGAACGTGAGGGGTGGCTCAGAGGCAAGCATTCCATCGCCGAGAAGAGATTGCATTTCATTGGCCTTCATGGAGTTGACGAAGGGTAGTCGCTGTTGACTTCCGACAAGGTTGAAGACGGATGGGTCGACAAGCGTCCACATACCCATGCTGCTCCACAAGTGTGCGTAGAGCAGTCGACCGCCCGTGGCCTTAGCATAAGTCTGGGCAGCAGCCATATCTTTGGCACGGACCTTAGCCTCAAGGACGCCGGGAGCCACATTCTTGACTTCGATCAGGAGTTGAGTGCCATCCTTCAGGACAATGCGGTAGTCCGGCGGTTGAAGTTCTCCGTCTGCGTCATCGAAGTAGAACAGCCCAGAGTCCTCGGTCTTGATCAGCCGAACAGAATCGAGGGCAACCACCACCGCTTCAAACGCGTACTGCGTCTGCCAGCCTTGCAGCCTGGAGATGTTGCCAAGGGATTCGCTAAGGGCGTCGCTGATCGCTGAGATGCTCTCTGCATGCCGGTCACTCAGCAGCCGTTGCCCGTCGGGGGACGGAAGCGCCAGTTCGATCAACGGCATGACTTCGAGTCCCAGGTTGCCCTTCCGGCCCCGTCGCAACGTCATGTGCACGCCCCCAAGCGTCGGTCACTCTGCTCCGCAGCCGGCAACATCGCCGAGCTCGCCGAGATCTATGCGTACACCTCCCAGCCGAGACGTGCCTCCCTATTGGCCAGGAAGCCCTTGAAGTGAATCTTGAGGCGGATCCGTGCAGCACAGGTGTTGCACCCGTTAGGCTCATCCCGACGGCTTCTGAGCTGTGGAAACTCCAATCACACGCTCGCGGTGCCCCAGAGAAACGTCGGCGACCGGGACCCGAGTGGGCGGTGGGTGCCTCGTTCCGTCGTGGAGCGGATCGAGCGGTACGGCAACAACGGCATCGACCTGGACTTCCGGCAGATCGCCGTGACCGCCAACGACGTCCGTGGCGGGCACCTGGTGTCGCACGAGGCCAACACCGGGGACAGCAACTTCAAGCGGTTCCGGGAGGAGTGCCTCCGGGAGGGCCTGAACCCGTATGAGGCGGTCGAGGTGGAGGCCCTTACGCCCGGGAACGCTGCGGGACCGCCTGGAGACCGCGATCGAGCGCCAGGTGCGCGACGTACACCAGTGGGACATCCTGGCCCGCGCCGAGGAGCACGACCGAAGCATGCTCCTGGGAATCCAAGAAGCCCTCGAAGCGCACCTTCAGCAGCGGGAGACCAGCCGGGACGGTGAGTAGTTCCGCCGTTCCGGGGTCTGAGATTGGTAGGCGCCGTTGCTCGTGTGCTAGCGCCGTGGGAACCCCAGGCGCTTGCGGTTACGGCACGGCCCAAGCTGCCAGCGCAGCCGCTTGATGGGATGCGGCCATCGCCACCGCGGCTCCGGATACAGCGCCGTCCGGCACTCCTTCAAGAACTCGTCCACCTTCTCCAGGGCGCGGCCCTGCAACTCCACGATGGTGCGCCGCTGGTCGTGCGGTCGGCCCAGCTCGAACCACCAGATCACCTCGTCCACCCAGGCCCCGAGCCGGTCCGCGGCCGCCACCGCACAGTCGGCCACCTTCTCCGGCCCCTCAACGGCGACGGCACCCACAGCCGCGCCCAGCTCGTCCTGTGCCGCCTGCGCGCGCTCCAGCCGCTCGTGCGCCCGGCCTTCATCTACCTCCGGCTTGCTCAGCACATCCATCAGCCGCGTCACGCATCGCGCCGCACCAGCAGCGCCTCGGCACACGCACCGTAGACAGACCGCCGCACCCTCTCCTGTTCCAGCGCCCGCCCGCCCTGCTCACCGATCCGGGCCACCCACACACCACCGGCCACGCCGCCCA
Organism: Streptomyces chartreusis; assembly: GCF_008704715.1. NCBI lineage: Bacteria > Bacillati > Actinomycetota > Actinomycetes > Kitasatosporales > Streptomycetaceae > Streptomyces > Streptomyces chartreusis. The sequence goes on along the minus strand of NZ_CP023689.1, from coordinate 7,971,137 downwards.
GCGCCGCCACCGCCGTCCCCCCGACACCGACCAGCGCCACCAGCGTCACCGAGTCCACCTGCGCATCGTGCCTGCCCACACCCCACCAGCCCAGCCCCGACCCGGCTCCGGCGACCGACACTCACCTGCCTGGCCCCGGCTCCAGCCGCAAGGGTGCCTGAAGACCATCGGATATTTGTCAGGCACGTACGAGAACGGCTGCATGCCTGACGTGCCTGCTGCTTCCCAGACACCCGAGATAACCCGCGACGGAGGGCGCGGACACCTCGCCGAGCAGATCGCGCACCGCGTCACGCACCAAGGCCGCCTCGTCGGACCGCGGGCCGGACTGACCGCCCGCCTCTCACTCCTCCCGTGCGCCACGGGCCACTTCGGCCATGACCTCCGTAGCGATGCCGAGGAGGGGGCGGAAGTCCCCATGAGCGGCTTTCCACCACGCCGAGGTGCGCGGGTCGAGGATCTGGCACGTGATGAGCGCGTCCCAGTCGGCTGCCACCCGACACCGTTGCATATGGTGGTCCTCGTGCGGGAAGAGCCCCGTGCGTCGTGTCTGCCCTACCCGCAACACGCTGTCCCGTAGGACAACGTCACTGCTTTCATCGAGCAGACGCAACGCGCGGTCGGTGTCGGTGAGGTGGGCCGTGCTGACCATGTCCATCAGGCTGACCATGCCGTCGCCGCGCGTGGATCCCGGCTTGTAGCCCTGGTTCTCTATCAGCTCGCGCAGGCGTCTCGCGCGAGGGTCGGCGGAGAGGAATGCCCCTTCTAGGGCCTTCTGGCTCAGCGTGCTGAGGGGCTTTCCCATCTCGGCGCACATGACCCCGAACGCCTCGCGCAGACCGGTTCTCCAGGCGTGCTTCCCCCCGGTGGCTTTCTGCACGTCCTCCAGGAAGGCGTTGATCTGATCCTGGCTGATCCCGCGAATCTGGGAGAGGTGGACGATCATCCCCAGCACCGGCTTGGGTGAAAGCGGAAGCAGCGCCTCGATGGCCTTCTGGGAGTTGACGTTGATTCTAGGAGGCGGCGGTCCGATCTCAGGTCGCTTCAGAAGGTTCTCGACTCCCTTTCGCAGTGAGGTGCGGAGGTTGCGAGTGGCGCGGGGATCCGGGTTCATCGCCAACAACCTCCCTTTCACCCCCGGGCACAGCTGGCCGGCAGTGCGGGCCCTGGCGCAGAGTTCGGCGGCCAGCACTGCGTTATCGATCTCTTCAGCCGTGGCGTCCGCGGTCAGCTTCGGGATGAAGCCGACGTCGTAGTCCCGAAGAAACGTCTTGTCCTTGTATACGTCCGGACCGTAGCCAGCAGCGTCCAGGGCTTGCCGTACGGGCCGGAACGCGAGGGGTGGCTTGTTGTTACGGCTCACGCCCCGAGGCTAGGCGTCCTCACGGGGTGGGGGTCCACTTTTCTGCCTGCCCGCCATCCGGCGCTTGCGGTCCGATGGGCTCTCCACGAGGACGAGGTCTTGCGGGGCTAACCCCCGCGCCCTCCATCGTGGCGATCCCAACTCACCGGAGGTCCCTCATATGTTCAGCATCGACGGCGTCACCTCGGCGGCCGCCGCCCAGGACACAGCGCCTATGCCCGCCGTGACGTTCGACGTGTTCACCGCCTTCATCGTCGCCGTCGCGTTGGTGCTCGCCTGGCTCGTCTACCGGTGGACGGCCCCGGCTCCGGGGTCCCCCGTCCAGATGTCCAAGGGCGAACGGCTCGCGTACGCCATCGGCGCTGCGGCGTCGGTCATCGTGATCGGCGGCTACCTCGGCGGCGGGTTCAGGGGGTTCGGGTACCCGGAGACAGACGCCCGTCCGGTGTCCCGTGACAGCCGTTCGGCGGCGCTCGTGCAGGGGCCTGTGGCCGACGGCAGTCCTGCCGGCCACGGGCCGTAGACCCGTGGCCGGACCAGGTCCCTCGCGATCAGGTCGCGGGAACGCGGCACGGACGCCTGCCAGCCGTCGATGGTCACCAGCTGCACGATCCCGTCGTCGGTGATGCCACGCCGCCGGTCGGCACGGACCTTGACCGGCTTGTCGCTTCTCCTCGGCGACGTCGACCACCGCCTTGCCCACCCGCTCCTGGGTGATCAGGTCCCAGCACGCGACGACCGCGCGGGCGGCGAATTCGGCGTTAGTGCCGGTTTCCGTTCCGATGCCGCCGCTGGGTAGCTGTTCGCTCACGGCAGCAGCCGGTCCGTACAGGAGCTATCGGCAGGTTGCCCGCTCCGGGTGTCGCCAGCGGCCAGAGTTCCCGTTGTAGCGTCGGACGCCGTTTCGGCAGCGGCAGCGGTGCGGCGTTTGCTCCACTTGTCGTAGGCGACGGTCCCCGCGATAGAGGCGCTGGTGATGGCGCTGCCGATGATGATGCCCCGCCCGGTGTAGAAGGCGCGCAGCGCGGTGGGACCGCCGCGCTTGGCTGCTTCCTTGGCCAGTTCCGCGTAGGCCCACGCCATGGTGCTCCTCAATTCGTGTCGCTCACTCAAAGATGGATCAATGATCGCAGGGCGACACGTCGTGGGTGGGGCGTTCACGGACGTACGTCACCGGGTGCGGGAGCCTCAGCCGCCGATGATGCGGCCGTAGGTGAGGCGCTGCGGGCACCCTGTCCGCTGCTCGACGATCCTGGCACTGGTCGGTGAAGGAGACCAACCGGCCCTCAAACCGGACGCCGTTCGCGATCACGCATCGTCACGAACCGGTTGGAGTCCCCGGCGAACTCGCGACAGTTGAATACGCGAGCCCACCAGTACCAAGGCCCAGGTCCTCGTCGTCGGGACGGCTCAGCGTGTGCACACGAATGAGACTCACCAGTACTCGCGCACTTCAGTTGGCGAAGTCCGCCATCTACGGCGCTCAGTCACATCCACGACCCGGGCCGAGAGAATCAGCTTTGTCCGGGACATGTCCAGGAGCTAGTGTCCCCGGGCGCATATCAGGGGGATCACTACAGGTGGGGGACATGACCGGAAGCGGCCGCGCGCCCGAAAAGGGCGCGAACGTATGGGGGCAGGCCATCGCGGCGGTGGCGATGGTGACGGCACTCGGCGGGGGGTTGTGGGCGTACGGGCAGACGTCCGAGAGCAGTGGGCCGCCGCCCGCCACCTGCTCGGACGAGACGCCGGGGAAGCCGACCGGGCGGGTGACCGGGGCGCAGCTGTGCGAGGCGCTGCTCCGCCCCGACCTCGCCGAGCTCCTGGGCACGCCGGCCGAGGCCGCGAGGACCGCGAGCGGCAGCGACGGCTCCGTCGGGCTCTCCGGCGGCAAGGACATCCCGATGCCCTCCGCCGAGGTCGAGTTCGACACGTACACCGTGACGCTCTCGGCCACCTACGACGACCTCCCGGTGGCCGGGTCGGAGTCGCTGCTGAGAGACGCGGAGAAGCGCACGGTGCTGGGCCGGCCGGCGGTCCTGTACTCGGACCGCACGATCAGGATCGCCTTCCGCCTCGACGGGGGCGACACCGACAGCGGCCCCGGGGTCCCGCTGCGGTCCCTGATGGTGGCCAAGGACGCGAAGGACGGCGGTGGCTCCTTCGACGTGACCCTGTGGCGGGCCGACGGCATGGTGCCGGACGACGCCGTCCTGCTGCGGCTCGCCGAGAAGGTGCTGCCGACGGTCCCGGGATGGACCGCCGGCAGCTGACGCGCTCCGTCACCTCTGCTTGAGCCGCAGGAACGTCACGGAGTTCGCGGGGAAGGTGTACGCGAACCTGTCCGCGACCCCCGCGAAGGTGGACGTCGCCGGGGTGACCGGTGCGTCCGTCTCGGTGTTCACCGCGTCCTGGCCGGCGGCGAGGGTGGTGACCCGGGCCGTGGAGGCGACCCTGGCGCCGCCCAGATCGATCGCGGTGCGGGCCTCGGCCGGCTGGGCGTTGACGACCTTGACGATCAGGTCGCCGGTCCGGGCGTCCTTGGTGACGACCTGACGGAACGGCTCGGCCGGCTTGTCGTCGGTGAAGCCGCCCCACTCCTGGCCGTCGAGGTACAGCGTGACCTGGCGGCCGCGCACCTTGACGTCGATGTCGTAGGCGCGGCCCGTCTCGATCGAGCCGGCCTTGGTGAGCAGCGTGCCCTTGCCGCCGTCCACGGCCTGCTCGACGGCGGACTGGGTGTTGTTCCAGCCGCCCAGGTTCCACCAGTAGTAGTTGCCGGTGTCCTTGACGCCGAAGGCGACGAGGAAGCCCTCCTTGCCGGACTTCTTGGTGGCCTTCACATGCAGGTCGTAGTCGTGCCAGGACGGGTCGCCGGCCTGGACCATGGTGTTCTCCGCCGCCGCGTCCGTCTGGACGTACTGGCCGTCCTGGACGCTCCAGCTGCCGGCGGCGGTGTGCGTCCACTTCGAGGCGTCACCGGAGAAGTCGTCGCTCAGCAGGGTCGAGCCGTCGGCCCCGGTGACCTTCACATCGTCGTACGCGGCGCTGGTCGCCCACGTCGAGAGGCCGACCGCGCCGGCGATCGGGCCGCTGACGTCCGGCGTGGTGGTGGCCTTCGAGGGGACGACCCGGTCGCCGACGTTGTTCATGAACAGCTTCTGGACCTCGTAGTTCGCCGAGTTCCAGGAGGCGCGGTTGTTGAACCAGACCAGGTCCGGACGCCACTGGACGTAGTCCTCGTTGGCGAGCAGCGGGGCGTACGAGGCGAGCTTGACGACGTCCGCGTTGCGCTCCAGGCCGGTCATGAACGCGGCTTCGGAGAGGCCGTTCTTCCAGGCGTTGCCCTGGGAGGCGTACTCGCCGAGAAAGACCTTCGGGCCACCGCGGTCGTAGGAGTCGTAGCGGTCGTTGTTCTGGAGGAACCAGTTGGGGCTGTTGTAGTAGTGCTCGTCGACCATCTCGACGTTCGCCTCGCGGTTGAGCTTCCAGGCGGTGTCGAAGGTGGTGCCGGCGTCGTCGGGGCCGGAGTTGGAGACGACCGTGATGTCCGGGTACTCGGCCTCGATGGCGGCGCGGAACTGCTTGAAGCGGTCGAAGAACTCGTCGGGGAGGTTCTCCTCGTTGCCGACTTCGAGGTGCGTGAGGCGGAAGGGCCGCGGATGGCCCATCTCGGCACGGACCTTGCCCCACTTCGAGGTCGCCGGGCCGTTCGCGAACTCGATCAGGTCGAGGGTGTCCTGGATGTGCCTCTTGAGCAGCGCCTCGTCGTCGACGGCCTTGTTCTGGCCGCAGCCGGTCACCAGGGCCGGGACGACGGGCAGCGGCATGGCGCCGATGTCCTCGGAGAAGCGGAAGTACTCGTAGTAGCCGAGGCCGTAACTCTGGTTGTAGCCCCAGAAATTGCCGTTGGTGGCGCGCTCCTCGACCGGGCCGACGGTGTCCTTCCACTGGTAGGAGCGCTTGCGCTGCCAGCCGGAGGCCGCGCTGTAGTCCTCCATGGAGCCGGTGTTGACCAGGCAGCCGCCCGGGAAGCGCACGAACCCCGGGTGCAGGGCGGCGATCTTCTCGGCGAGGTCCTTGCGCAGGCCGTTCTGCTGGTTCCGGTAGGTGTCGCGCGGGAAGAGCGACACCATGTCGAGGGCCGCCGCGTCGTTGGCGGCGACGGCAAGACGGCCGCGGTTGCTGGTGCGGGTCGCGGTGAACGTGGCCCTGTACTTGGCCCAGCCACCCTTGACGGCCACCTGTCGGGCGGTCGCCAGCGCGCCGGCTGCGTCCTTCAGGGCGACGGTGAGCGTGCTGCCGCCGCCGGCGCGGGCCCACACCGAGAAGTCGTACCGCTTGCCCTGCTCGACCCGGATCCCGGTGTTGTTGCCGGCGTTCGTGACGGACGAACCGGCGCTCAGGGAGAGGTAGTTGCGGTTGCGCTCGTTCAGTCGGCCGGCGTCGTTCACTACCTCACCGGCGCCTTCGACGGTCCAGGAGGTGAGGGGCGTGTAGGACCGGTTGTCGTCCGTGGAGTACTCGAAGGACCGGTTCTGCACGAGCTCGGCGTACAGACCGCCGTCCGCGGCCCGGTTGATGTCCTCGAAGAAGACGCCGTACATCGTGTCGTCGATGGCGGCGCCCCTGGCGGCCGGGTCGACGGTGATCGAGTAGTCGGTGACGTCCTCGGCGTGCGCGGTGGCGGTGGGGACGAGGCCGGCCGCGACCAGGAGGGCGGTGGCGGCGGTGCCGTATCTCCAGCGGATGCGTGACATGGATACTCCGCGGCTCGATGTTCGAAATATCAGACACTGATCAACACTTCGAACGGCAAGATAGGGAGGGTGATTCGGAGGCGTCAACGGTTCGCACGGTTTCGAAAGTTGTCGGACGAGCCGGAAGGGTCGGGAGGGTGGAACTGATGGGCGAGTTCTGGCCGGTACCGGATGCGCTGGCGTATCTGGCCGGAGGCTGGCGCGCCGAGCGGTCGGTGCGGGATCTCGCGAGCGGGGACGAGGGCGAGTTCTCCGGTACGACGGTCTTCGAGCCAATGGAGGACGGGGAGCCGCCGCGAGGGCTGTCGCAGGAGGCACCGCAAGGGCTGTCACGGGGGCTGCTGCACCGCGAGTCCGGCACGTTCGTGTGGCGGGGCGTACCGCGGCCCGCCGAGCGGACGCTGCGCTTCCTGCCGGGGAGTTCACCGGGGGCGGTGGACGTGCGCTTCGCCGACGGTCGCCCGTTCCACGACCTGGACCTGTCGTCCGGCCGCCATGTCGCCGATCACCCCTGCTCGGCCGATCTCTACCGGGGCGAGTTCACCGTCCGGGACGCGGACCACTGGCGGTCGGTGTGGCGGGTGCGCGGACCGGCCAAGGACCTGGTCCTCACCACCGACTACGCACGCGAGCGCTGACCGGACCCCGCGTCGAAGCGGAGGTGCCAGCGCCCCGCGCGACCGGTGACCGTGGTCGCCGACAGCGGACGTACGTCGATGTTCCAGTACGTCGACGGCGGCGCCTTCAGCACGTACACCAGGGCCGCGCGGATCACCGACGGTTCGGCCACGGCGACGATACGGTCGCCGTCGTCCACGGGCCGGGTGTCGAGCCAGCCGCCGACGCGGCCGATGAACCCGAGCAGCGATTCTCCGCCGTGCGGCGTGGCGCGCGGGTCGGCCAGCCAGGCGTCCACCGCGTCCGGCTCACGGGCCATCGCCTCGCCGAGCGTGAGCCCCTGCCAGCGGCCCATGTCACAGTCGCGCAGGGCGAGTTGCACCAGCGGGGCGTAGCCGAGGGCGTCGCCGGTCGCGCGGCTGCGCGGGGTCGGCGAGCAGTAGCGCAGCTCGGCCGCGGCCAGCGGCAGCAGGCCGTGCGCGACGCTCTGCACCTCGTCCCAGCCGGCCTGGTCGAGTGGCCGGTCGTCCTGGAAGCGCTCCGCGAGCAGCGAGGAGCTGCGCGCGGCGGCGACGAACGTGACCCGAAGTGACATGCGGTGATGGTGTGACGCCGAAGTGACCAGGTCAAGAGTGGTTGTGCCGGCGTCACCGAGGGTGGACGAAGGCTTACTGCGGGGTCAGGATCAGGCGGACAAGTGGCCGGAAAACGAGCAGATGGAAACTTCAAGTACGCCCGTCACGGGGACCTCGACGGAAGGCCTCACGGTCAGAAGTAGAGCGCCATCCACTGGTCCGGGTTCTCCAGCGGCGCGAACCCGAGCTTCGCGTAGACCCCGTGCGCGTCGTGCGTGGCGAGCAGGATGCGCCGGAGCCCGTACGGCCGCAGGTGCTCCCGCACCTCCCCCACGAGCGCCGATCCGATGCCCTTGCCGCGCACCGACGGGTCCACGTACACGTCGCACAGCCACGCGAAGGTCGCCCGGTCGGTGATGATCCGGGCATACGCCACCTGATCCCCCGAGACCGACTCGTACACCCCGAAGTTCAGCGACCCGTCGATCGCCCGCTCCTGCTTCTCACGCTCCCGCCCGAGCGCCCAGTACGCATCGGTGGACAGCCACCGATGCACCCGCTCCCGGTCGATACGGTCCGGGTCGACAGAGATCTCATAGCCCGCGGCGAGGCTCGGGGTGTCGGTCATGCGGCGAGATTCCCAGGACGAGGCCACCGACGTCGACCGGTTTTCGCAGGCCCCTCCGGGGAGCGGCTATCGCCCCCCAAGGGGCGCGGGGAACTGCGCGACCAGCCACGACGGCGCCGCACATGAACGACACCCCACCGCGACCCACCCAGCGGAGCGCTAAAGCACTTCGTCGCAAGCCACCCGCAACCGCCGCACCCCCTCCGCGATCTCCCCCAGCCCCGCGACGGCCGCGAAGCTCAACCGCATATGACCGGCCGGCGGCTCCGCGCTGAAGTACGGACGCCCCGGCGTGACGGCGACGCCCGCACGCAGCGCCGCGGAGTTCAGCGCCGACTCTCCCCCAGGGCCGAAAGCCCGGGAGGTGCCCCCAGTGCCGTCAGGAAGGCGGAGCCACAGGTGGTAGCCGCCGGACGGGATGTGCGGGAGGGCGAGCTCGGGCAGGTCCAGACGCAGCGCGGCCGTCATGGTGTCGCGGCGCGTCCTCAACTCGGCGGAGATCGCCCGCAGATGACGGGGCCAGGCGGGCGAGCCGACCAGCTCCACGGCCGCTTCCTGCAAGGGGCGCGGCACGAAGAAGGAGTCGACGACCTGGATCGCGCGCAGCCTCTCCAGCACCGGACCGCGGGCGGCGAGCGCGCTCACCCGGAAGCTCGGCGAGGTCGCCTTGGTCAGCGAGCAGACGTGCACGACGACGCCGTCGGGGTCGTCGGCGGCCAGCGGACGCGGCAGCGGACCCGCGTCCTCGTGCACCAGCCGGCGTACGAAGTCGTCCTCGACGACGAAGGCACCGGCGTCGCGCGCGATGCGCAGCACCTCGCCGCGCCGGTCCGGGGCGAGCATCGCGCCGGTCGGGTTCTGGAACAGCGGCTGGCAGACGAAGACGCGGGCACCGGTCGCCCGGAACGCGTCGGCGAGCAGCGAAGGGCGTACCCCGTCGGCGTCCACCGGGACGGGGACCGGACGCAGACCCGCCCCGCGGGCGATCGCGAGCATGCCCGGATAGGTCGGCGATTCCACCAGCACCGGCGCTCCCGGCGGCGCGAGCGCTTTGAGCGCCGTGGTCAGCGCCGACTGACCGCCCGCGGTGATCAGCACCTCGGCCGCCGTGACGGCGCCGCCCGCACCGCCGATGCTGCGTGCGAACCAGTCCCGCAGCTCCGGCAGCCCCTCCATGGGCGGCCTCCCCCACGCGCCGGGCCGCCGGCCGGCCCGCGACAGCGCCGCGGCCATCGCCCGCTCCGGCTGCAAGGACTGGTGCAGATAGCCGCCGTTGAACTCGATCACGCCGGGCGGCGGAGCGGCGAGCGAGACGAGCACCCCCGAGGCGTCCACCGAACGCGGGACGAGCTCCGGCCCGCCTTCCGCGCTGAGGGTGACCTCCTGCCAGGAGGTGTCCCCGGCGGGGTCCACGCGTGTGTGCGGCTCGGCGCGGAACGCCCCGGCGCCGGGGCGGGTGACCACCAGGCCCTCGGCCGCCAGCTGGGCGAGGGCGCGGGAGACGGTCACCGGGCTCACCCGGAACCGCTCGACGAGCGCACGGCTCGACGGGAGCTTTCCACCTGGAGAGTAGCGGTTCAGTTCCCGTCGCAGCTGATTCGCCAGTTCACTGACACTGCTACGCTCTTGCATGAGGACCAAGAATAGCGCTACCGGCACGAGCCCGATAGCAGTCACCGCCGACCCGGCCCCGACGGCCACTACGACGTCCGCCGCCCCGGTCACCCCCGTCAGGCAGGCCGCTTCGGCGCGCGCGACCCTCGGCGGCACCTTCCAGGCCGCGCTCGGTGTCGCGGCCTTCTCCCTCACCTTCCCCGCCACCGCGTGGGGTCTGGAGAGCTTCGGCCCCTGGTCCCTGGTCGCCGTGCGCAGTGTGCTCGCCGCGCTCATCGCGGGCGGCTGTCTGCTCGCGCTGCGGGTCCCGCTGCCCGCCCGCCGGCACTGGGCGGGCCTCGCGGTGGTCGCCGCCGGAGTGGTCGTCGGCTTCCCTCTGCTCACCACGCTCGCGCTCCGGACGTCGACCACCGCGCACGCGGCCGTCGTGGTCGGTCTGCTGCCGCTGACCACCGCCCTGTTCTCGGCCCTGCGCGTCGGCACCCGCCCCTCGCGCACCTTCTGGCTGGCGGCGCTCGCGGGCGCCGCCGCGGTGGCCGCCTTCACGGTGCAGCAGAGCGGCGGCGCGCTGACCACCGCCGACCTGTATCTCTTCGGGGCCCTGCTGGTGTGCGCCGCCGGCTACACCGAGGGCGGCCGGCTGGCCCGGGTCATGCCGGGCTGGCAGGTGATCGGCTGGGCTCTGGTGCTGTGCCTGCCCATCGGTGTGCCGGCCGCCGCGGTGGCCCTGTCCCACGAAGCCGTCGAGCTGTCCTGGCACGGCGTGACCGGGCTGCTGTGGGTCGCGGCGGGCTCGCAGTTCCTCGGGCTCGTCGTCTGGTACCGGGGCATGGCGGCCATCGGCATCCCGAAGGCCAGCCAGTTGCAGTTGGCCCAGCCCCTGCTCACACTGGTGTGGTCGGTGCTGCTGCTGGGCGAGCACCTGACAGTGGCCGCCCCGCTGACGGCCGCGGCGGTACTCGTGTGCATCGCCGTGACGCAGCGGGCGCGTGGCTGAGCGGGCCCTGACGACCCACTTCCAACCACCGCTCCACGCCGTAGACTCAAGGCCACGGACCGCTGCTCCCGCACCTGGTGAGGAGGACCGACAGATGCGTGCAACCGTGGGCGACCAGCTTGTGCAGCACGGCAGGGTGGTCGGACAACACGACAAGGTCGGCGAGATCGTCGAAATCCTCGGCCATGAGGGCAACCCCCCGTACCGCGTCCGTTTCGAGGACGGGCACGAGGGTCTGTGCTCCCCCGGCCCCGACACCGAGATCCGTCACCGGAAGACGACGACGAGGTAGCCCGGCGAGGCGGCCCGTTCGCAGTGCCGGAGGACGGATCAGCGTGGTGCGATCGCCGGCTGCCCGTAGTGGTCGGCGACCACCCGTGCCATGGCCCCGATCCGGTCCGCCGCCAGGTCCTTCGCGGCGAAGTAGACGTGTCCGCGTGCCTCCGGGTGGTCCTCGGCCAGCGTGAGATGCCGCGACAGCTCGGCCGGGTCCTGCCAGGCGGCGGGCTGCGCCGCGTCCCCGGCCTTGTAGAGCGCCTCGCCGACGTAGAGCTGCGTCCGGCTCCCCCGCGCGACCTCGGCCCACCACGGCAGGAGCTTGGCGTAGTCCGCGACGTCGAAGCCGATGTTCCAGTACAGCTGCGGGCAGATGTAGTCGATCCAGCCCTCGCGCACCCACTTGCGGGTGTCCGCGTACAGGTCGTCGTACGTCTCGACACCGCCCCGGGTGTCGGAGCCCAGCGGGTCGGAGGCGGCGTTGCGCCACACGCCGAACGGGCTGATGCCGAACTGCGTGGCGGGCCTGATCGCCCTGATGCCGGCCGCCATCTCCAGGATCAGCTTGTCGATGTTGTCCCGCCGCCAGTCGGCCCTGGCCTCGAAGCCGCCGCCGTAGGTGTCGTACGCCTCGTCGTCGTCGAAGCTCTGCCCGGCCACCGGATAGGGGTAGAAGTAGTCGTCGAAGTGGACCGCGTCGACGGGGTAGCGCGCCACCGCGTCCAGCATGGCCCGCTGCACGAAGGCCCGGACCTCGGGCAGCCCCGGGTTGTAGTAGAGCTTGCCGCCGTACGACACCACCCAGTGCGGGTGCCGGCGGGCGGGGTGGGTCTCGGCCAGCCGGTCGAGGTCGGTGTGGTTGGCGATGCGGTACGGGTTGCACCAGGCGTGCAGCTGGAGCCCGCGGGCGTGGGCCTCCTCCACCGCCGTGCCCAGCGGGTCCCAGCCGGGGTCCTGGCCCTGGGTGCCGGTGAGGACCTGGGTCCACGGCTCGTACGGCGAGGGCCACAGGGCGTCGGCGGTCGGCCGCACCTGGAGGATCACCGTGTTCAGCCGGCAGCGGGCGGCCGCGTCGAGGTGGGCCATCAGTTCGGCGCGCTGCTCGTCCGCGGTGAGCCCTTGCCTGGAGGGCCAGTCCCGGTTGGCGACGGTCGCCACCCAGACCCCGCGCATCTCACGGGTCGCCCACCGCCGGTTCCGGTTCGCTCCGTCCGCCACGGCGGAACCGGCCGCCATCGCGCCGCCTGACCCCACGAGTGCCGACAGCGCGGTCACCGTGAATGCCCGCCGTGACAGCCATGCCTTCCGGTTGCGCATCCTTTTCGTACCTCCGTGTGCCGTGGTCAATGGCCCCGCCCCGGGACGGATCCACATGTTCTGGACCTGATCCCGCGTCAGCCTTTCATGCGGCACCCGAACGATCGATCACGCGCCGCCGAAGGTAACGTGCAGGTTTGGAGCAGGCGCCGAACAACGGCGGACCTGCCGCAGTCGTGGATCAGCGAAGGGGTCGATGTGACCGGCATCTCCGGAGATATTGCACGCGTCGGTGTGGTGGGCTGCGGCCAGATGGGAGCGGGCATCGCCGAGGTGTGCGCCCGCGCCGGGCTGGACGTGAAGGTCGCCGAGACCACCGGCGAGGCCCTGGAGATCGGCCGCACCCGGCTGTTCAACTCCCTGGACAAGGCCGCCGAGCGCGGCAAGATCAGCGAGGCGGAGCGGGACGAGACGCTGGCGCGGCTGTCCTTCACCACCGACCTCGGCGAGTTCGCCGACCGCGATCTCGTGATCGAGGCCGTCGTGGAGAACGAGCAGGTCAAGACCGAGATCTTCCAGGTGCTCGACCAGGTCGTGACCCGGCCCGACGCGATCCTCGCCTCCAACACCTCCTCGATCCCGCTGGTGAAGCTCGCGGTCGCCACCTCGCGCCCGGACCAGGTCATCGGCGTGCACTTCTTCAACCCGGCCCCGGTGCAGAAGCTCGTCGAGCTGATCCCGGCGCTCACCACCTCCGAGGGCACGATCGCCCGCGCCCAGTCCTTCGCCGAGAAGCTGCTGGGCAAGCACGCCATCCGCGCCCAGGACCGCTCCGGCTTCGTGGTCAACGCGCTGCTCATCCCGTACCTGCTCTCCGCGATCCGGATGTTCGAGTCGGGCATCGCCAGCCGCGAGGACATCGACAACGGCATGGAGCTCGGCTGCGCCCACCCCATGGGCCCGCTGAAGCTGTCCGACCTCATCGGCCTGGACACGGTCGCCTCGGTGGCGGACAGCATGTACGACGAGTTCAAGGAGCCGCTGTACGCGGCACCCCCGCTGCTACAGCGCATGGTGGACGCGGGCCGGCTGGGCCGCAAGACCGGCTCCGGCTTCTACACCTACGGCTGATTACGGTCGGTCAGATTCCGGCCAAGTACACGGGCCCGGCACCGGACAGGTGCCGGGCCCGCGTCATTCACACACCGTGTGCGCGGCGGGCTCGCATATGCCGTTCGCACACTCTCCCCATGCGTCCACCAGGCGAGTTCACTTTTCCTGCGCATGCCAGGGATTCGAGACGACTACGGAAAGGAGCGGACACGTGACCGCCGATCCCGAGCATCCAGTCGTATCTGGAGAACTCGCAGAGTTACGACGCCGACTCGACGTCGCCTACGCCCGCGTGGAGGGCGGGCTGACTCTGCTCACGCACCGCACCGAGGAGACCGCCAAGGAGCTCGACGAGCTGAACACCCGGATCCACACACTGGAACACACGCGCTGGCCGCTGCCCGCGGTCGCCGCCCTCACCGCCGTGGGTGCTCTCGTCGTGGCGATCTGGCAGGCCGTCGGGCGCTAGCCGAGCCTGAGATGGTGCAGCAGCAGTAACGCGGCCGCCATGTTGGCGGCCGGGACCTCCCCACGGGCGACCATGTCGGGGACGAGCTTGAGCGGGACCCATTCCCTGCGGTCCGACTCGAAGTCGTCCACGGGATGCCCGACGTACTCGCCCTCGTCGGCCCAGTAGATGTGGTGCCGGGCGTCGGTGAGCCCGTTGGAGGGCTCCACGCTCATGAGGTGGTGCAGAGGTCCCGGCCGCCAGCCGGTCTCCTCCTCGAGCTCCCTGGCGGCCGCCCGGGCGATGTCCTCGCCGTCCTCGACGACGCCTGCCGCGAGTTCCCACCCCCAGCTGTCGGTGATGAAACGGTGGCGCCACAGGAGGAGGACTTCATTGGCCTCGTTGACCACCGTGGCCACGGCCACCGGCCGCAGCCGTATCAGGAAGTGGTCCAGGTGCCGGCCGTCAGGCAGCTCCACGTCTGCCAGGTTGACGGTGAACCAGCGGTTTTCATACACAGTTTGTTCGTTCTGTTTCGTCCACTGCACGGTTCTGCCACCTTCCGTCGAGTAAGTGGCAATATCGCAGCAGGGACTATGAGGTGTCGGTGTTCGAGTACCCCGCGTGCACCGGCCTACAGCGGTACGCGCAGCGCTCCGTCGATGAGTTCGGCGGCCTCGGAGGTGCCCGCGCCACCGCTGCGCACCAGGTGTTCGCGTACCGCCCGGAGTCTGTCGCGCAGGCGCTGGGACTCCATTCCCCGCGCCTGCTCGGCCATCTGCACGGCGGTGGCCACGGCCTTGTCCGCGTTGCCCTGGCGCAGCTCGATCGTGCTGAGCATGGCCAGCCGGTGCACCCGGCCCCGGTCGTGGGCGGGGTTGTCGACGGCTGCCGTGGCGTGCTCCCCCGCGGCCGCGAGCTCCCCGAGACTCAGCAGCGCCTCCGCCACCTGGACGTTGACGAGGCCGGGCTGGACATAGCCCGTTTCGTCGGGTTCGTATCCGCGGTGGATGCGTTCGGCGGCCTGCTCGGCACGCCGGATGCAGGACAGGGCGCTCGTGCCGTCGCCGAGGTGCGCGTACGCCTTCGCCTGCATCGCGTACAGATCGGAGGCGAGTGCCGGGGTGATGTGCTTGCCGGCGGCCCGCAGCGCGGCCTCCGCGAAGGCGACCGCCTGCCGGAACTCCCGCATGAACAGCGCCTGGTTGACGAGCAGGGCGATCACGTACGCACCGAGCCCACGGTCCCCACTGGCCTTCGCCAGCCGCAGCGCCTGATGGAAGTACCGCTGGGCGAGCCCGTGCGCGTCGGAGTCGTAGGCGCAGATCCCGGCGATGGCCACCAGCCCGCCCGTGGCCCGGTGCAGTTGGCGCCCGGTGGCGTCGGTGTAGCTGCCGCGCAGCAGCGGGGCGGCCTCGGCGTTGAGGAAGCCGACGATCCGGGTGCGGGTCGCGATGCCGCCCGCCTTGCGGTACATCTGCTCGTAGTGGGTGCGGGCCGCGCGCAGCATGTCGATGTCGGCGGAGGTGACCCGGTGCCGTCCCCCGCGTGAGACGTCGACGTCCTCGGGCGGGTTCTCCCACTCCCACACCGGCATCACCGCGGGTGTGCCGGTGACCGCGGGGGCGCCCAGTATGTGCGGCCGCTGCTGCTCGTCGGAGCGCCACAGGGCGGTGGCCCGCTCGACGAAGCCGGACAGCGTGGTGGTGTGCGCGGAGTTGGGCTCACCGGGGACGCCGAGACCGATGTCGTCGAGTGTGACGGTACGGTGCAGCCGGCCGGCCAGCACCTCGCAGATCAGGTCGGGCACCTGACCGCGGGGCCGCTGCCCCTTCAACCACCGCGCGACGGCGGTGTGTTCGTATCTCAGCGCGAGCCCACGCGCCCGCCCCGCCTGGTTCACGTGTGCTGCCAGCCCCGCGTGCGAGATCCCGGCCTCGTCCAGGATCGCGTCGAGCAGAGTGTTGGGCTGCATATATGCCCCCCGGGTGGCCTCGGTGACCGTCAGACTAGTGCGAACCGGTTCACACGGGGTGTGAACGAAGTACGCGAATCCGTAGCGTGCGCGCGCTGTTGCGGAGAGTTTCCTACCGGTTGACTGAGATGCCTCGCAAAGAGGCCGGCCGGGCCGCCGGCTCCCCCTCGTACAGTGCGGCGGCCCGCTTCCGCGCCGTCCGCCCAGCTGCCTGCCCGACACTCCGTGGCGGGGCGGACGGCCGCCGCCGGCTCGGCAGCTCGACCGATCGCCGTTGCACTAGAGGTAGTTGGTCGACTGCGGGTTCGTCGTGGCTGGTCGCGCGGTTCCCCGCGCCCCAAGGGAGTTGCAGGCGAGCCTCGTCCGGTCGTTGCGCAGGACCAGTAGCGCCATGTCGTCCGACTGCCTGCCCCTCGTGTGGCGGAGAACCCCTGTGAACAGGCTGCGCATGATGGCCTGGGGAGTGACCGGATGCTGCCTGACGACACCGGCGAGCGCCGCCTGCAGCGAGAAGAACCGGCCTCTCGCATCCCTCGCGTCCTCGACACCGTCCGTGTACAGGACCAGGGAGTCGCCGGGGAACAGGGAGCCGCAGGGCACCGGGGGCAGTTCCGTCGGCAGGGGGAACAGGCCCAGGGGCGGAAGGGGATCGGTGCGGGCGAGGGGCTCGACGCTGGTGCCGCTCAGCAGATACGGCCAGGGATGGCCGCAGTTGAGCGCCGTGATCTCGCCGTCGCGGCCGATCTCCAGGAGCAGTACGGTGACGAAGTCCTCGGCCGCGGGGTGTTCGTCGGGGGCCCGCTCGCGCAGATGGCGGGCCAGCGCCCGGTCCAGCCGGTGCAGCACCCGGCGCAGATCGGGCTCGTCGTGGACGGCCTCCCGGAAGCTGCCGAGGACGGCGGCGACCGTGCCGATGGCTTCGATGCCGTGGCCGCGGACGTCTCCCATGACCGCGCGTACGCCGTGCTCGGTGGCGATGACCTCGTACAGGTCGCCGCCGACCCGGGCACCACGGTCCGCGGAGAGCTGGGCGGCGGCGACGTTCAGCCCGTCGATGCGCGGCGGCAGCGGCCTCAGCAGCACGCTCTGCGCGGCACCGGCGACCTCGCGCATCTGCCGGAGCTCACGCACCAGGGCCCGCCGGACGTGCAGGATCAGCCCGGTCCCGACGGCGAAGAAGACGGCGCTGGTCACGATCCGCGCGCCGAGGCCGTCCTGCTGGGCGAGCGGGCAGGTCAGCTTGTAGGTGATCGCCATCGCACCCCAGGCGGTGGGCAGCCCGAACGCGAGCACCTTGCGGGGAACCCGAGCCTTGAAGCGGAGCATGCCGATGGTCCCCCAATAGGCCCTGACAAAGCAGAACGGACCGGCCTCGAAAGGCCGGTCCGATTCTGTCGGCAGATAGTCCGGAAGTACCAGATCATCCCGAGAAGTCACCCCATCGAGTGAGGTAACCACAACGGGCCGATAGGGGGTGTGGGGGGCATCCCCCCACAAGGGGCGCGGGGAACTGCGCGACCAGCCACGACGAAACCCGCAGCCGGCGGACGACACAGTCCCGCGGCGATCAGCCCCTCAGCACGGCACCCGTACGCTCGCCCGCCAGGGCAACCGCCGCATCCCGAGCAGCCGAAGCCTCGTCAACCGTCAGCGTCCGGTCCCCCGCGCGGAAGCGCAACGCGTACGCGAGCGACTTCTTGCCGTCGCCGAGCTGCTCGTCGTTGACGTACACGTCGAACAGGCGGATGGCTTCGAGGAGTTCACCCGCGCCCTCACGCAGCGCGTCCTCCACCTCGGCGGCCGGCACCGGCTTGTCCACGACGAGGGCCACATCCTGGGTGGCCACCGGGAAGGTGGAGATGCTCGGCGCCTGGGGCGTGCCGTCGCCGACCCGCTCCAGGGCGTCCAGGTCCAGCTCCATCGCGCAGGTGCGCGCCGGCAGACCGAGGGCCTTGAGCACCCGGGGGTGCAGCTCGCCCGCGTGACCGACGACCGTCTCCGTGCCGTCCAGGGCCACGGCGAGCTCGGCGCACCGGCCGGGGTGCCACGGCCCGTACTGGCCGCCGCGCACGATCAGCTCGGCACCGGCCTCGCGGGCCACGAGCCGGGCCGCCTCGATGGCGTCGGCCCAGTCGGCCGGACGCCCGGCGCCCCACCAGCCGGCCTGCTCACGCGCACCGGCGAGGACGACGGCCACGTGCCGCGGCTGCTCGGGCAGCACGGCGTCGAGCGCGGCGAGCTCCTCGTCGGTCGGGCGGCGGTCGACCGCCAGGTGCCCGGCGGTGCCCCGCTTCTCGTTCGGGAGGAAGATCAGCCCGGTCTCGAAGAGCGCCAGCTCGTGCGAGCCCCGTCCGTCGTTGCGCCGCAGCGCGCCGAGCAGACCCGGCAGCAGCGACGTGCGCAGCGCGGGCTCCTCGTCGTTGAGCGGGTTGACCAGCTTCACGACACGGCGGGCCGGGTCGTCGGCGGCCAGGCCGAGCTGGTCGAAGACCTGCTCGCTGACGAAGGGATAGTTCGGCGCCTCGACGTAGCCGGCCCCGGCCAGCGCACGGCCGACGCGGCGGTGCAGGCGCTGACGGTGGGTCAGGCCGCGGCCGGACGGCGGCTTGGGCAGCGTGGAGGGCAGGTTCTCGTAGCCCTCCAGCCGGATGACCTCTTCGGCCAGGTCGTTCGGCTCGAGGAGGTCGGGCCGCCAGGACGGCACGGTGACGATCAGCTCGTCCTGCCCGTAGACGTCGCAGCCGATCTGCTGGAGCCGGCGTACGACGGTCTCGCGGCCGTACTCGACGCCCGCGACCTTGTCCGGGTGGTTGGCCGGGACGGTGATGGTGTGCGGCGCGGACGGCGTGACGACCTCGGTGACACCGGCGTCGGCGGTGCCGCCCGCGAGCAGCACCAGCAGGTCGACGGTGCGCTGGGCGGCCGCGGCGGCGGCAGCCGGGTCGACGCCGCGCTCGAAGCGACGGGACGCCTCGGAGGACAGCTTGTGCCGGCGGGCCGTACGCGCGATGGCGACCTGGTCGAAGTGGGCGGCCTCGATGACGACCGCGGTGGACGCGTTCTCGACGTCCTCGTGGTCGGCGATCTCGGTGTTGGCGCCGCCCATGACGCCCGCGAGGCCGATGGGGCCGCGGTCGTCGGTGATGACGAGGTCCTCGGAGTGGAGCTTGCGCTCGACGTCGTCGAGGGTGACGAGCTTCTCGCCCTCCTCTGCGCGGCGCACACCGATGGTGCCCTGGACCAGGTTGCGGTCATAGGCGTGCAGCGGCTGGCCGAGCTCCATCATCACGTAGTTGGTGACGTCGACGGCGAGCGAGATCGGGCGCATGCCGACCTTCTGCAGGCGCCGCTGGAGCCAGATCGGCGAGCGGGCCTCGGGGCTGAGGCCGGTCACCGTGCGGGCGGTGAAGCGGTCGCAGCCCATGGGGTCCGAGACCTGCACCGGGTAGCCGAAGGCGTTCGGGCCGGGCACGTCGAGGAGCGCCGGGTCGCGCAGCGGCAGGCCGTAGCCGATGGCGGTCTCGCGGGCGACGCCGCGGATGGACAGGCAGTCGCCGCGGTTGGCGGTGACGGCGATGTCCAGGACCTCGTCGACCAGCTCAAGGAGCTCGATGGCGTCCTTGCCGACCTCGGTCTCCGGGGGCAGCACGATGATGCCGTGCGTACCGTCGTCGCCCATGCCCAGCTCGCTGCTGGAGCAGATCATGCCGTGGGACGTGCGGCCGTAGGTCTTGCGGGCGCTGATCGAGAAGCCGCCGGGCAGCACGGCGCCCGGGAGGACCACGACGACCTTGTCGCCGACCTGGAAGTTACGGGCGCCGCAGATGAGTTCCTGGGGCTCGCCGGTACCGTTGGCGTGGCCGACGTCGACGGTGCAGAAGCGGATCGGCTTCTTGAACTCCGTCAGCTCCTCGATGGTCAGCACCTGGCCGACGACGAGGGGGCCCTTGAGGCCGTCGCCGAGCTGCTCGACGGTCTCGACCTCGAGACCGGCGGAAATGAGCTTGGCCTGGACGTCGCGCCCGGTCTCCGTCGCCGGCAGGTCGACGTACTCCCGCAGCCAAGAAAGCGGGACCCGCATCAGATCTCCATCCCGAACGGCCGGGTGAACCGGACGTCACCCTCGACCATGTCTCGCATGTCTTCGACGTTGTGGCGGAACATCAGCATCCGCTCGATGCCGAACCCGAAGGCGAAGCCGCTGTACTTCTCCGGGTCCACGCCGCAGGCGGTGAGGACCCGCGGGTTGACCATGCCGCAGCCGCCGAGCTCGATCCAGCCTTCGGAGGAGCAGGTACGGCAGGGCCGGTCGGGGTTGCCCACGGACTCGCCCTTGCAGACGTAGCAGAGCATGTCCATCTCGGCGCTGGGCTCGGTGAAGGGGAAGAAGTTCGGCCGCAGCCGGGTCTTCATGCCCTCGCCGAACAGGGACTGGACCATGTGGTCCAGGGTGCCCTTGAGGTCCGACATGGTGAGGCCCTCGTCCACGGCGAGCAGCTCGACCTGGTGGAAGACCGGGGTGTGGGTGGCGTCCAGCTCGTCGGTGCGGTACACGCGACCGGGACAGATCACGTAGACCGGCAGCTCACGGCTGAGCAGCGAGCGGATCTGCACCGGCGAGGTGTGGGTGCGCAGCACGACACCGGACTCGGTGCCGCCGTCCGGGCCCTGCACGAAGAAGGTGTCCGCCTCGCCGCGCGCCGGGTGGTCCGGGCCGATGTTGAGGGCGTCGAAGTTGAACCACTCCGCCTCGACCTGGGGGCCCTCGGCCACCTCGTAGCCCATGGCCACGAAGATGTCCTCGATGCGCTCCGAGAGCGTGGTGAGCGGGTGGCGGGCGCCGGCCGGTACGCGGTCGTACGGCAGCGTGACGTCCACCGCCTCCTCGACCAGCACGCGCTGGTCGCGCTCGGCCTCCAGCTCGGCCTGGCGGGCGCCGAGTGCCTTGTTCACCGCGCCACGGGCCTGCCCGACCCGCTTGCCGGCCTCGGCCTTGGCGTGCGGGGGCAGGGCGCCGATCTCGCGGTTGGCGAGGGCCAGCGGGGAGGTGCCGCCGGTGTGGGCGACCTTGGCCTCCTGGAGCGCGTCGAGGGAGTCCGCGGCGGCGAAGGCGGCGAGCGCCTCGTCCCGCATCCGCTCGATCTCATCCGGTTTCAGGGCCTCGACCTCTACAGGGTCGTACGACTTATTCGGTGCCGACATCTCTTCCCGTGCTTCCGATTGGCTGGCTGAGTGCCCCGTCTCGACCTGGAGACGCTTCGTCTCTGGTTTTGGACGCAAAGGTGCCAATGGCCGAGTCTAACGGGGTCGGGGTATGCGAATGCGCCCGTGGTGCTTCAGGCCATGAAGGCCGGTGCCGCCACGGGCAACGTAAATCGGAACTGCGCGCCGCCGCCGGGGGCGCGGCCGACCGTGATGGTGCCGCCGTGGGCCTCGACGATGCCCTTGACGATGTAGAGCCCGAGGCCGGTGCCGCCGCGCTTGCTGCCCCGCCAGAAGCGGGTGAAGACGCGGTTCATGGACTCCTCCGGGATGCCGGGCCCCTCGTCGCTCACTGTGACCGACGTGCCGGTGTCCTCGCCCTCTCGGGGGGACTCCGTGGCCGTGATGTCAATGGTGACCGTTCCGTCGCCGTGCCGCACGGCATTTTCGATGAGGTTGCTGAGCACCTGGTCGATCTTGTCGGGGTCGGCCCACAGGGCGGGCAGCGGCTGCTCGATGCGCAGCAGGAACCGGTCGGCGACCTGGCCGGCGGCGACGTACGCCTGGATGTGCCGCCCCACGGCCGCGCCTATGTCGACGGGCTGGCGGCGCACCTCGAGGCGTCCGCTGTCGATGCGCGAGATGTCGAGCAGCTCGGCGATGAGGCGGGTGACGCGGTCGGCGTCGGCGTCGACGGTCTCCAGCATCAGCCGCTTCTGGTCGTCGGTGAAGCGTTCCCACTTGGCGAGGAGCGTGGCGGTGAAGCCCTTGACCGAGGTCAGCGGGGAGCGCAGCTCGTGGGCGACGGTCGCGATCAGCTCGGCGTGACTGCGCTCGGTGCGGCGGCGGGCCTCGGTGTCGCGCAGCGAGACGACGACGCGGTGGACGGGCCCGGTCGGCTCGGTGCGGACGTAGCGCGCGGAGACCAGCACCTCGCGCCCGCCGGGCAGCAGCAGGTTGCGCTCGGGCTGCCGGCGCCTGATGGCCAGTCCGCCGTAGGGATCGGTCAGCTGCCACCAGCGGCGGCCCTCCAGATCCTCCAGCGGCAGGGCCTTCTCCAGGCGCTGCCCGAGGGCGTCGGCGGCGCGGACGGCGGTCATGCGCTCGGCGGCGGCGTTGAAGCAGATGACGTGCCCCTGCTCGTCGGCGACGACGAGGCCGTCGGGCAGGTCGTCGGGGTCGAAGCCGAGGTCGGCGGGGTCACCGGTCCGGGACGCGGACGGCCGCGGCACCTGTTGTGCTCCCGGTGCGCTGCTCGTGCCGACACTCATCCCCGTACCCCACCTCTCACGACGGCTGAGGGGCCCCCGAGCTGGTCACCCTACTAGCTCTCGGTGACGCTGCGGCACCCTCCGGAGGCGCGCTGTGCACGGGCCGACGCATACAGACATACGGCCGCGGCGGTGGCGAGGTTCAGGCTCTCGGCCTTCCCGTGGATCGGGACGCGCACGACGGCGTCGGCCAGCGCGCGGGTCTCCTCCGGGAGCCCCCATGCCTCGTTCCCGAACACCCAGGCGGTCGGCCCGCCCATGCTCCCCTTGTCGAGCTCGTCGTCGAGGTCGCGGTCGCCGGCACCGTCGGCGGCGAGAATGCGCACCCCGGCCTCCTGGAGTCCGGCCACGGCCCGCTCGACGGGCACGCCGACGGCGACGGGCAGATGGAACAGGGAGCCGACGGAGGCCCGTACGGCCTTGGGGTTGTACAGGTCGACGGAGGCGTCGGTGAGGACGACGGCCTCGGCGCCGGCGGCGTCGGCGCAGCGCAGCACGGTCCCGGCGTTCCCGGGGTCGCGCACGTGCGCGAGCACGGCGACGAGCCTGGGCCGGGCGGCGAGGATCTCCTCGAAGGGGGTGTCGACGAACCGGCAGACGCCGACGAGGCCCTGCGGTGTGACGGTGGTGGAGATGTCGGCGATCACCTGCTCGTCGGCGAGGTGCACCCGGGCCCCGGCGGCCCGGGCCTCCGCGACGATGTCGGCGTAGCGCTCCGCGGCCTCGACGGTGGTGAACAGCTCCACGAGCGTGGCTTCGTGGGCCGCCGCCTCCCGCACGGCCTGCGGTCCCTCGGCGAGAAACAGCCGCTCCTTGCTCCGGAAGTTCCGCTTGGCGAGCCGCCGGGCGGCGGAGACGCGAGGGGAACGGGGGGAGATCAGCTCGGGGCTGACGGGGGGCATGGGCTTCACCTTGGAGTTCCGGGAGTCACGAACAACAGGACCCGCAGACCTTCTCGGCCTGCGGGTCCCTTCAGTCACGTCGGCTCAGCGCCGTCGCAGCGTCACGCCGCCTTCGGGGCGTTGACGTCGCTCGGCAGCGCCTTCTGGGCGACCTCGACGAGCGCGGCGAACGCGTTCGCGTCGTTGACGGCCAGCTCGGCGAGGATCTTGCGGTCGACCTCGACGTTGGCGGCCTTCAGACCCTGGATGAAGCGGTTGTACGTGATGCCGTTGGCGCGGGCAGCGGCGTTGATGCGCTGGATCCACAGCTGGCGGAAGTCACCCTTGCGCTTCTTGCGGTCGTTGTAGTTGTAGACCAGCGAGTGGGTGACCTGCTCCTTGGCCTTGCGGTACAGGCGCGAACGCTGACCGCGGTAGCCGGAGGCCGCCTCGAGGATCGCCCGGCGCTTCTTGTGGGCGTTGACTGCCCGCTTGACGCGTGCCACTTTTTAACTCCTTGTAGCGGGGCCGTGGTTGGACTCACACGACCCGGTATCGATTGGGTCCCGGTCGGAGGTCAGGCGCGAGGACCGATGCGTTCCGGTCCGCGCCCGACGTCACTTGCCGAGAAGCTTCTTGATCTTCGCGGCGTCGCCCGGGGCCATCTCGGCGTTGCCGGTCAGGCGGCGCGTCACGCGGGACGACTTGTGCTCGAGCAGGTGGCGCTTGCCGGCGCGCTCACGGAGCACCTTGCCGGAGCCGGTGATCTTGAAGCGCTTGCTGGCACCGCTGTGCGACTTGTTCTTCGGCATAGCGCCGTTCTCTCCTCGTGGGTGGCGCTCCGGTGCCCGGTCGTGAAACCGGGCACAGGTGGAGCGTCGCTCGTATATCGATTACGTCCTGGGGACTGGATGTCCCCCGGGATCACGCCTCGGCGGAAGCCTCGGCAGGTGCCTCGGTCTCCACGGCGTCCTCGGACTCCGTGGCCACCTCGGACTCCGCGGCGTTCTGCGACTTGCCGGGGTTGGCCTTCGCGTCTGCCTTGCGGGCTTCCTGCGCCTGGCGGGCCTCGGCCATCGCCTCGGTCTTCTTCTTGTGCGGACCGAGAACCATGATCATGTTGCGGCCGTCCTGCTTCGGGTTCGACTCCACGAACCCGAGGTCCTCGACGTCCGTCGCGAGCCGCTGCAGCAGTCGGTAGCCCAGCTCGGGCCGGGACTGCTCGCGACCACGGAACATGATCGTGATCTTGACCTTGTCGCCCTGCTTGAGGAACCGGACGACGTGACCCTTCTTGGTGTCATAGTCGTGCGGGTCGATCTTCGGCCGGAGCTTCATCTCCTTGATGACCGTGTGCGCCTGGTTCTTGCGCGCCTCACGGGCCTTCATGGCCGACTCGTACTTGAACTTCCCGTAGTCCATGAGCTTGCACACAGGCGGACGGGCGTTCGCCGCGACCTCGACCAGGTCCAGGTCGTACTCCTGCGCAAGCTCCAGTGCCTTGGCCAGCGGGACGATGCCCACCTGCTCGCCACTGGGACCGACAAGTCGCACCTCGGGAACGCGAATCCGGTCGTTGATGCGGGGCTCGGCGCTGATGGATCCTCCTCGGTTAGCACCACACGGCGGTCTGGCGGACAGCCGCGTATGTCTCTTTTCGACAGACCTAACCGCGCCGAAGCACAAAAAATGCCCCGGACGATCACAGGCGGGGCTCCAAGCACTACCGGAGCACCGCCGCGATGATCGCGGGGCGCGATTTCGGACGGCTCCATCGTCCGTACGGAACGATGGTGGCCGCCTGACCGGGGTGACCCGCCGTCCCGAGGGACGATCAGGTGGGAGTTCGGAGCCTCCACTTGTGGGTCGGTACATGACCGACCGGTCGAGAACCAGCGTACCAAATTTTGCAAGGACCGCTCACCGGGCGGTTAGGGTCGGCCGCATGGCCACGTCGATCTGGCTCTGGTCCGCCGAGGACGTCCCTCATCATGACGTACTCGGCGAGGCGGAGCGACGGCGGGCCGCGGCGCTGCGGGAGCCCCTGGGGTCGTACTACACGGCGGCCCGGGTGGCGGTGCGGACGGTCCTCGGGGAGCTGCTCGGGGTGCCGGGCGGCGACATCGTGCTGGGGAACCGCCCCTGCCCCGGATGCGGGGATCCCGGCCACGGGCCGCCTCGGGTGGTGTGGCCCGAGACGTCCCTGTGGATCAGCCTGAGCCGTGCGGAGCGCCACGGCGCCCTGGCGGTGAGCACGGCCGCCGTCGGGGTGGACATCGAGACGCACCGGCCGGTCGACCTGCCGGGCCTCGGCCGTGACACGCTCGCCCCGGCGGAGGCCGCCTGGCTGGAGGGGTTCACCGACCCGCGGGAGCGGCTGCTCGGCTTCTATCGCTGCTGGACCCGCAAGGAGGCGGTGCTGAAGGCCGTGGGGGTGGGACTGAGCGTCGATCTGCGCCGGTGGGACACCGTGCCCGGGGCCGACCGGGCCACCGTGCGGGACACGACGTCGAGCCCGGCGCGGTTGTGGGCGGTGGAGAACCCGCCGTCCCTCCCGGACACGACCATGGCCGTCGGCCGCCCGGCCGCGACAGCGGAGGACGACCTCTCCGTCAGGGCTCTCTCCGCGGCGGAGACCGGAGGGGCGGATCTCCCGGTGACCGGTGAGACTACGCTGAAGGGGTTCCGCGCCCTGAAAGAGAAGTGAGCGATGACCGACAGTACGCAGCAGCCGTCCGACTTCGACGCCATGACCCGCGACATCGCCGAGGTCCCGGCGGTCGAGGTGATCGTGACGGTCGCCGTGAATCTGATGAGCGCCGCCGCCGTGAAGCTCGGTCTGACCGACGAGGGCGACAAGTTCAAGGACCTCGACGAGGCCCGCAAGCTGGTGCACGCGCTCGCCGGCCTGCTGGACGCCAGCGCGACCGAGATCAGCTCGTTCCACGCGGCGCCGCTGCGCGACGGCCTGAAGTCGCTCCAGCTGGCCTTCCGCGAGGCGTCGATCGTCCCGGACGAGCCCGGCCAGGGGCCCGGCGAGAAGTACACGGGCCCCGTCTACGGCTAGCTCATCCGCGTACGTACAGGGGCTCGCCCGGTGGCGTCGTCCCGGCCGGCAGCACTGCCAGGTCGAGACCGCGCACCAGGCGGGCCCTCAGTGTTTCGGCGGCGGCGAGCCGTTCGGCGACCGCACGCGCGGCCTCGGCGGGGGCGGCGGAGGCGTCCAGGACGAGGGCGAGGGTGCCGTCGGCCTGTCCGGGCCCCAGGTGGGCGCTGAGCACGGCGGGCACCTCGGACACGGCGGCCCTGACCGCCTCCCGCACGGCCGGATCGGCCAGCGGATCCGTGGTCGTACGCCCCTCGGCGACCGCGAGCAGCGCCCGCCCCGTCAGCTCGTAGGGCACCGGACCGGCCATGTCCAGCACGATCGTGTCCGCCTTCTCGTGCGCCGCGGCCTCCAGGGCCTGGTGCAGCCGTACGGCGACGGGGCGGGCCTCCGGGTCCCAGCGGGCGAGGGACTCGGTGGACGTGAAGGCGGGCAGGGCGGTGCGGTCGCCGGCCTTCAGGGTGGGGACGGCCATGTCGCTGGTCTTCTCGCGGCGCAGCCCGTTCTCGTCCTCCTCGACCTCGCCGAGCACGGCGACGACCGGGACGAGCAGCCGGGCGTCCTTGAGCGCGCCCAGGACGGGGGCCTCGGCGGTGCGGTCCTCGGCCCAGGCGGCGAGCGCGGCACTCAGCCTCGGGTCGGCGGAGCCGTCGTCGTCGGAGAAGGGGGAGTCGGGAATGTTCTTGTTCGCCACGGTCGACGACCCTATCGGGGGGATACTCCTGCGATTGTGCGGCCCCGGTAACCCGCGCGTGACGCCCGGTCGCCTGAATCTGCGAATCTCTGACACGCCTCTAACGTGCGTCTCACGGCATGCACAGACAGAGCCACGACGATCGCGTGCATGGAGTCATCCAGAGCCCGACGCGACCGCCGCGCCCATCCGCCCCGACGCCGTCCCCTGCTCCACGGCGCCCTCGCGACCGTCGTCGTCGTGTGCGGTACGGCCGCGGGCACCGCGTACGTGAACACGGCGGCGCGCCCCGGGGTGCGGGCCGTATCGTCGGCGGCGACGTCGTCGCCCTCGGCGTCGATCTCGGCCGCTGCGGGTGGGGAGGCCTCTGTGGAACCGGTGGCGGAGCCGACGGTGAACCATGACGCGCTGCTGGCGGACGCCATGAAGGCGGTGCACGTCGAGGACGGCGCCGCGGTGTCGGTGGCGGTGCTGGACCTGAATTCGGGCGCGAGCGCCACCTACGGCGACGGCGGCTTCGACACCGCCAGCATCGTCAAGGTCGACATCCTGGCCGCGCTGCTGCTCCAGGCCCAGGACGCGGGGCGTGAGCTCACGGCGGCAGAGCGGTCGTACGCCATCGACATGATCGAGTACAGCGACAACACCGCCGCCTCGGCGCTGTGGCGGACGATCGGGCGGGCGGAGGGGCTCGACTCGGCGAACGGACGCCTCGGGCTCACGGACACCGCCGGCGGCAACGACATGTACTGGGGGCTGACCCAGACCACCGCCGCCGATCAACTCGCTCTGCTGCGGCAGGTGTTCGGGGCGGCGGACTCGGAGCTGAACGCGGCCTCGCGGGCGTATCTCACCGGGCTGATGGGGCAGGTCGCGGCCGACCAGCGGTGGGGGGTGTCGGCCGTGGCCGACGGTTCCGCGTGGGCGCTGAAGAACGGCTGGCTGCCGCGCACGGCCACCGGGCTGTGGGACATCAACAGCATCGGGCGGGTGACGGTGGACGGCACGGGCTATCTGGTGGCGGTGCTCTCCGACGGCAACTCGACCAAGCAGCAGGGCGTCGCGCTGGTCGAGGCGGCGACGCGGGCGGCGGTGTCGGTGTTCACCGCTGGGGGCGCGTCCACCGCCCCGGGCGCCATGACACCGGCCGCCTCGTAGCGCACCCGGCGACCAGCGGACCCGACGACTAGCGGCCGAAGCGGCCTCGGCGGCCCCGCCACACGACGACCGCCGACACCAGCAGGAGTCCGCCGGCGGTGCCCGCCAGCCACGCGGTCCAGCCCGTCGCGTCGTCGTCCGAGGACGCCGCGTCGGGGCCCGCGCCGAAGTACTCCTCGCCGTACGACGCCGCCTTCAGGTCCTCCGGCCTCATGCCGGCGGCCTTCTTGATGGCGGCGGCCGGGTCGATGAAGCCGTAGCCGCGGGAGTCGTCGCGGCCGTCGGCCGGGGCGTTGCGGGCCGTGTCCTCCAGGAGCTTCTTGATCTGGGCCGGGGTCAGGCCGGGGTGGGCGGCCTTGACCAGGGCGACCGCGCCGGAGACGAACGCGGCAGCGGCGCTGGTGCCCCAGCCCTCGTAGTACTTGTGGTCGGGGTCGGCGATGACGACCTTGTCGCCGGGGGCGCTGACCGTGGCGTACCAGCGGCGGGTGGAGAACGAGGCGCGGGTGCCGTAGCGGTCGACGGCGGTCGCGGCGATGACGCCCGGGTAGGCGGCCGGGTAGGAGATGTGGTCGCCCTTCTCGCCGCCGTTGCCGGCCGAGGCGACGACGACGGCGCCCTTCTTCAGGGCGTACTGCACGGCCTCGTCCTCGCCGGCCTCCGGGTGGGCGGACTTGGAGTCGTCGCCCAGGGAGAGGTTGATGACGTCGGCGCCGTGGTCGGCGGCCCAGCGGATGCCTTCGGCGAGCGCGTTGCCGCGGGTGCTGCGGGCCTTGGCGCGGGCGGGGTCGCCGTCCTCCAGGATCACGCGGACGGGGAGGATCTTGGCCTCGGGGGCTATGCCCATGACGCCGTCGCCGTTGTCGGCGCCGTGTCCGTGGCCGGCGATGATGCCGGCCATCGCGGTGCCGTGCCTGGCCCAGGCGCGGTCGCCGCGGTCGGCTCCGAAGCCGACCATGTCCTTGCCCTGGAGGACGTTGCCGGCGAGGTCGGGGTGGTCGCCCTCGACGCCGGTGTCGAGGACGGCGACGGTGACGCCCTTGCCCTTGGTGGTCTGCCAGGCCTCCTGCGTGTGCATGGCCTCCAGGGCCCATTGCTGGGCGCGTATGGAGTCTGCGTGCGCGGTGGTGGGCGGCAGGAGAGCGAGGCAGGCGCCCAGGAGGGCGGCGAGGGGGCCGGTGCGTCGGGTCACGAGGTGCTTCACACCACTGGTCACGGTGGCGGGGGCCGCGTCGTTCAGGCCGGTCCGCGTACCTGGGTTCGCGCCGGGGTGCGTGCCGGGGTTCATGACGACTGCTCCGTGGACGGGCCGACGTTCTTGCGCAGAGCGCGCTCGATCCGGTCGGCGAGGCCCTTTGCCTCGTGGCCGAGTCCGGCCTGGGCGACGGCCGTGGTGGCGCCGGACTCCATGGCCTCGTCGGCGGGCTGGGGCTCGTCGACGGTGCGGTGGTCGGCCCAGCCGGAGACGGCGTAGACGACGACGGGGGCGTCGGTCAGCACCGAGACGGTCCAGGAGGCGCGCTGGTCGTTGCCGAAGCCGGCGGCCTTCGTGCCCTTGGCGGCGTACGGACGGGGCATGAGGTCCGTACGGCGGTCCAGGCCCTCCTTGGAGAAGCGGCCGTCGAGCGAGCGCATCGCGGTGGCGTCGGCGTCGGTGAAGAGCAGGCCGACGGTGGTGACGTAGCTCTGGGTGGCGTCGGTGTAGGTGGCGCGCAGCAGGCGCTGGCAGCCGACGGGGGCGAGGGCCTTGCGCAGGAGGGGGTCGAAGGCGCCCGTGCAGCCGCTGTCGGGGGCGACGGCGATCCGCGTCCAGATCCGGTCGGCTCCGCCGGGGCCGGCGCCCTTCCCGATCACGGTGCGGGGGAAGAGCTGGTCCACGGGTACTCCGTGCCAGAGGCTTCCGGCGGCGGCGAAGGTGTCCCGGGCACCGCCGTCACCGGGCTCCCCGACGAGCCAACTCCCGGTCACGGCACCGCCGATGAGCCCTACGCCGAGCACGACACAGGCGGCGGCGACAGCGAGCCGGGGCCTGAGCCGCATCCCGAGCGGACGGGGCCGCGCCTGCTCGTCGTACCCCTCGGGCTCCCCGAACGACACGACGGGCCGCCCCGAACCGGGCGCCATGGGGGCGCTCCAGGACAGGGCCGGGTCCGGCGAGAACTGTGCGGAGGACCCATGCCCCCCTGCCGAGTACGACGAACCGACCGAGCCGCCACCGGAGCCGGCCGCCCCGTACCCGCCACCGCCCGGGGGCGCCTGCACGGGCGGACGCATGGGCGGCAACGGCGCGGAGGCGGAACGCCGGGGGGATTCGGAGGGGGCGGCGCCGGGATGGTGAGGGGTGCCGAGGGAACCTGGCGCGGAAGCGGAGGCCGCTCGCGGGGGCACGCCGGGGGAACCGTGCGTCGGTGCGCCGGCGGGCGTGCCCCGCCCGGGAGCGATGCCGGCGGAACCCTCGGCCTGACCACTGCCGGAACGCGAAGAGCTGCCGAAGGAGCCCTGCCCGGAGGCGTTGCCCGCATGCGGAGGCATCCCGGACGCGCCTTGGGCCGGGGCACCGCCGGGGCGGGAGGGCGTGCCTCGGCCGGCAGCCGTGCCGGCAGAACTCTGGGCGCCGGAAGTGCCGTTGGTGGGGTCCGCCGCCGGGATCGGGCGGAGGCGGAACGTCATTTCCGCGGCTGTCTCGGCGGGGGCGCCCGTGCGGCGCGGGGTCGAGGGGCGGTCGGCGGGGCGGGGCGGGGTGCCGCCGGAGGCGGCCGGGCCCGCGTTCCCGGAGTTACGGGAGGCGCCCGTGGCCGGGTGCCGGCCGGAGTTCTCGGCGCCCGGTGACATGCCCGTGGACGGACGACGGCCCAGGCTCTCGGAGTTCGGCGACACGCCTGCGGCCGGGCCGCGGGCCGTGTTCTCGGTGTTCGGGGTGGCTCCCGGGCCCGGGCGGCCCGCGTCGGGTGGGGTGTCCGGGAAGCGGGCCGAGGCTCGGGGCGGGGGTGGGGCGGTGCCGGAGCCGGGTGACGGGATGCGGGCGCTCGGGGAGGTGGGTGTCCGGGAGCCGGTCGGGTCGGGAGCGCGTCCGTCGCCCTTGGGGTCCGGGCTCACGTCGACACCGCCCGGCACCGATCCCTCCGTTCGCGTGTCCTCGCCGCCGTCCCTCTCGTAGTCCCTCTGATCGCCGGTGACCGGCGGACGCGGGGGTCTCGGCGGGAGCGGCGGCACGGCGGGCGGAGGCGGGGTCGACGGGCGCGGGGGGATGGGGGCGCGACGCGCTTCCGTGCTCATGCACCCCCCGTTTCCTCGTCCCCTGGCCCGTCCCCGGGCGTGGGCCGCCGTTGTCGTTCTCGGTCTGCCCCACCCGGTACGGACTCCTCCGACCAGGCACGCATACCCGCGCCGAGGGACCGTCATCCCGGCGCGAGACGCGGCCGTGGACGTTCCCACATGCGTGCGCGTCACTCTACGGGTTGAACCTGCGCGAACGGGAACCAGTCCGCGACCCCGTACAGATCTGCCCGGAACGTCCCCCTACCCTGCGGTAATCCCGTCTGGCAGGCTTCGTTCATGACTGCGCGCGCCGCCGACCGGGCCCGTTACGACCGGGCCACCGCCCATCTCGACGCCCCCCTCGCGATCGTGGACCTGGACGCCTTCGACGCCAATGCGGAGGACATGCGCCGCCGGGCCGGCGGCAAGCCGATCCGGGTCGCCAGCAAGTCCGTGCGCTGCCGGGCGCTGCTGGAACGCGTCCTCGCGAAGGACGGCTTCGCGGGCCTGATGTCGTTCACCCTCGCCGAGTCGCTGTGGCTGGCACGCTCCGGGTTCGACGACGTCCTGCTCGCCTATCCGTCGGCCGACCACGCCGGGTTCGCGGAGCTGGCCGGCGACCCGAAGCTCGCCGCCGCCGTCACGGTGATGATCGACGACCCGGCGCAGCTGCGGCTGATCGACGCCGCCCGCAACGGCGGCCGGGAAGTGGTGCGGGTCTGCCTGGAGTTGGACACGTCCCTGAAGCTGCTGGGCGGACGGGTCCGCGTCGGCGCCCGGCGCTCGCCCCTGCACTCCCCCGCCCAGGTCGCCGACATGGCCCGGGCCGTCGCCCGGCAGCCGGGGTTCCGGCTCGTCGGGATCATGGCGTACGAGGGACACATCGCCGGGGTCGGTGACTCGGTGGCGGGCCGCCCGCTGCGGTCGCATGCCGTACGGCTGATGCAGGCCACCGCCCGCCGGGAGCTCGCCCTGCGCCGGGCCGAGGTGGTGCGGGCCGTGCGTGCGGTGGCGCCGGACCTGGAGTTCGTCAACGGCGGTGGCACCGGCAGTGTGCAGTTCACGGCCGCCGAGGACGCCGTGACCGAGATCGGTGCCGGGTCGGGGCTGTATGTCCCGCGGCTGTTCGACAACTACACGTCCTTCAGCGGCCGTCCCGCCGCGCTGTTCGCCCAGCCGGTCGTGCGCCGGCCGGGGGTCGGGGTGGTGACCGTCCTCGGCGGCGGATATCCCGCCTCGGGTGTGGCGGGTCCCGACCGGCTGCCGGTGCCGTATCTGCCGGAGGGACTGCGCTACGACCCGCAGGAGGGCCCCGGCGAGGTGCAGACGCCGCTGCTCGGCTCCCCCGCCGACGATCTGCTGCTCGGCGACAAGGTGTGGTTCCGGCACGCGAAGGCCGGCGAGCTGTGCGAGCGGTTCGACGCGCTGCACCTGATCGAGGGGGACAAGGTGACGGCGACCGTGCCGACGTACCGGGGCGAGGGCCACACGTTCCTGTAGCGCGTCCCGCGGCTCAGTCCGTGGTGGACCGGATGCCCTTGGTGAGGCGGTCCATGTCGGCCAGCGGCGGCCCGTCGTCGCCCGCGTCGAAGACGTAGCGGACGACGACCGGTGACCCGGTGCCGACGCCGGTGGGGAAGGCGAGGGACTGGACGTAGCCGCCCGGGCCCTCGGCGGTGGTGACCCGCCAGCGCACGAACCAGCCGGCGCGGCCCGCCACCGAGACCGGGCCGGACCCCATGACCTTGTGGGACTCGATGCCGCCGAAGGGGCGCCGGCCGATGAGGTCGCGGTCGTAGGCGGCGTCGGCCGCTTCCTCGATGTCGGCCTTGGCGATCGCCTCGGGGGAACTCCCGTCGTCCGCGCTCGCCGTGCGCGAGGTGACCTTGCCGTGCCGGCAGAAGCCGAAGTCGGCGGGGCAGTCGTAGGTGCCGTCCGTGGTCATGAGGATGTCGGCCTCGGTGACGTTGCGCGGTCTGACCCAGCCGTCGAGCAGCGGCAGGGTGATGCCGTTGAGCTGGTCCGTGACCACCGCCGGGCCGTCGGCGGGGGGCTCGGAGGCGGACTCGGAAGGGCTCGGGGTGTCCGGGGCCGGATCGCGTTCCACGGGCGGCGAGGTCGCGAGCGTCGGCGCGGTCTCCACCCTCCCGCCCCCGTCGTCCTCGCCGAGGACGATCACGCCCGTGACGATCGCCGTGAGCAGGACGGCCCCGGCGGCGATCAGGGCGACGACCTTGGGCCCCTTCCCGGAGGCACCCCGGTCCGAGGGCCGCCCCGGCGTCAGCGGCACCGTCGGCGGCGACCCGTACGCCGGCGGGCCGGACACCGGCGGCGTCGGGGCCGCCGGTGCCTCGGGGGCACGCCGGTGCTCGGTCCAGGCCGTGCCGTCCCACCAGCGCTCCAAGTGCGGGGCGGAGGGGTCGCGGTACCAGCCGGGCGGGGGTGTCACGCTCATTCCGGCAACTGTAGGGCGGCCTACAGCGGCGTGACGTACGCCCCCGAGATTCCGCCGTCGACCAGGAAGTCGGTGGCGTTCACGAAGGACGAGTCGTCGCTGGCCAGGAACGCGACCGCGGCGGCGATCTCCTCGGCCTCGGCGAAGCGGCCGACCGGGATGTGCACGAGCCGGCGGGCGGCGCGCTCGGGGTCCTTGGCGAACAGCTCCTGGAGCAGCGGGGTGTTGACCGGTCCCGGGCACAGGGCGTTGACCCGGATGCCGTCGCGGGCGAACTGCACGCCCAGTTCGCGGGACATGGCGAGGACGCCGCCCTTGGAGGCCGTGTACGAGATCTGGGACGTGGCGGCGCCCATCCTCGCCACGAACGACGCCGTGTTGATGATGGAGCCCCTGCCCTGCTGCCGCATGTAGGGGATGGCGGCCTTGCAGCACAGGTAGACGGAGGTGAGGTTGACCTCCTGGACGCGCTTCCAGGCGTCCAGGCCGGTCTCCAGGATGGAGTCGTCGTCGGGCGGCGAGATGCCCGCGTTGTTGAAGGCGATGTCGACGCTGCCGTAGGTGTCGAACGCCGTCTTGAACAGCGCCTCGACCTGCTCGGGGTCGGTGACGTCGACCTTCACGAAGGTCCCGCCGACCTCCTCGGCGGCCGCCTTGCCGCGCTGTTCGTCGACATCACCGCAGACGACGTGGGCACCCTCGGAGGCGAGCCGGCGGGCGGTGGCGAGACCGATGCCGCTGCCGGCGCCGGTGATGACGGCGGTACGGCCGACGAGACGCCGGCAAATGTTGTCTGCGGTCACTGTGCGGGACCCTCCGTGCTGATGAAGACGTTCTTGGTTTCGGTGAAGGCGGTCAGGGCGTCCGGACCCAGCTCGCGTCCGATGCCGGACTGCTTGAACCCGCCGAACGGGGTCCAGTAGCGGACGCTGGAGTGGGAGTTGACGGACAGGTTGCCGGCCCGTACGGCCTGGGAGACGCGCAGGGCGCGGCCGACGTCCCGGGTCCAGATGGAGCCGGAGAGGCCGTAGTCGGTGGCGTTGGCGAGGGCCACCGCGTCCGCCTCGTCCTCGAAGGGGAGGACGACGGCGACGGGCCCGAAGACCTCCTCGACGGCCACGCGCGCGCGTGCGTCGACGCCGGTGAGGACCGTGGGCGGGAACCAGAAGCCGGGGCCCTCGGGGGCCTTGCCGCGGATGCCCTCGGCACCCGCGTCGACGTACGAACGCACACGCTCCAGCTGGGACCTGGAGATCAGCGGGCCCATGTCGGTCGTCTCGTCGGCCGGGTCGCCGACCGTCACGGCCTCGATCGCGGGGGCCAGCAGCTCCAGGAACCGGTCGTAGGCGGAGCGCTGGACCAGGATGCGGGTGCGGGCGCAGCAGTCCTGGCCGGAGTTGTCCAGGAAGGACATGGGGGCGGCGGCCGCGGCGGCTTCGAGGTCGGCGTCGGCGAAGACGATGTTGGGGCTCTTGCCGCCGAGTTCGAGGGTGACGCGCTTGAGCAGCGCGGAGCCCTTGGCGAGGACCTGCTTGCCCACGCCCGTCGAACCGGTGAAGACGATCTTCGCGACGCCGGGGTGCTCGACGAGGGCGTTGCCTGCGACGGGACCGTGGCCGGGGAGCACCTGGAACAGGCCCTCGGGAAGGCCCGCCTCCAGCGCCAGTTCCGCGAGCCGGAGCGCCGTCAGCGGGGTGGTCTCGGCGGGCTTGAGGAGGACCGCGTTGCCGGCCGCGAGCGCGGGGGCGGTGCCCCAGGCCGCGATCGGCATCGGGAAGTTCCAGGGGGCGATGACGCCGACGACGCCGAGCGGTTCGAGGATGGTGACGTTCAGGCCGCCGGGGACCGGGATCTGCTGTCCCGTCAGCCGTTCCACTCCCCCGGCCGCGTAGTCGAGCAGATCGCGGACGTTGCCCGCCTCCCAGCGGGCGTTGCCGACGGTGTGCCCGGCCTCCTTGACCTCCAACTGCGCGAGTTCTTCGAGGTGTTCGTCGACGGCGACGGCGAACCGGCGCAGCAGTCGGGCGCGTTCGCCGGGCGCGAGGGCGGACCACACGGCCTGCGCCTTCGTGGCGCGTACGACCGCCGCGTCCACGTCGGCCGCGGTGGCGGCCGGGACGGTGGCGACGACCTCTTCGGTGGCCGGATTGAGTACCTGGAGCTGGTCGGACAAGAAGTGCCTCACATGCGTTCGAAGGAGCGGCGCAGCTCCCAGTCGGTCACCGCGGCGTCGAAGGCCTCGAGTTCGACGCGGGCCATGTTGCGGTAGTGGGCGACGACCTCGTCGCCGAAGGCGGCCTTGGCGATCGGGCTGTTCTCCCAGAGCTCGGCGGCCTCGCGCAGGGTCGTGGGGACGTGTTCGAAGTCGGCTGCGTAGGCGTTGCCGGGACAGGGCTCGGGCAGCTCCAGCTTCTGCTCGATGCCGTACAGGCCGGCGGCCACCAGCCCCGCCACCGCGAGGTGCGGGTTGACGTCGCCGCCGGGGAGGCGGTTCTCGAAGCGCATCGAGCGGCCGTGGCCGACGACGCGCAGGGAGCAGGTGCGGTTGTCGTATCCCCAGGCGACGGCGGTCGGCGCGAAGGAGCCCGGCTGGAACCTCTTGTAGGAGTTGATGTTGGGCGCGTACAGCAGGGAGAAGTCGCGCAGGGCGGCGAGCTGGCCTGCGAGGAAGTGGCGCATGACGTCCGACATGCCGCCCTCGCCGTCGCCGGCCATGGCGTTGTTGCCGGCGGCGTCCGCGAGGGAGAGGTGGATGTGGCAGGAGTTGCCCTCGCGCTCGTTGTACTTGGCCATGAAGGTGATCGAGACGCCCTCCTGGGCGGCGATCTCCTTGGTGCCGGTCTTGTAGATCGCGTGCTGGTCGCAGGTGACCAGGGCGTCGTCGTACTTGAAGGCGATCTCGTGCTGGCCGGGGTTGCACTCGCCCTTGGCCGACTCGACGGTGAGTCCGGCGCCCGCCATCTCGTTGCGGATGCGGCGCAGCAGCGGCTCGATCCGCCCGGTGCCGAGCACCGAGTAGTCGATGTTGTACTGGTTGGCCGGGGTGAGGTCGCGGTAGTTCGCGTCCCAGGCCTGCTCGTAGGTGTCCTTGAAGACGATGAATTCCAGCTCGGTGCCGACGTTCGCCGTGTAGCCGTGCTCGGCCAGGCGTTCCAGCTGGCGGCGCAGGATCTGGCGGGGCGCGGCGACCACGGGCGAGCCGTCGTTCCAGGCGAGGTCGGCGATCAGCATGGCCGTGCCGGCGTTCCACGGGACGCGGCGCAGGGTGGCCAGGTCCGGGTGCATGGCGAAGTCGCCGTAGCCGCGGTCCCAGGACGACATGGCGTAGCCCTCGACGGTGTTCATCTCGGTGTCGACGGCGAGGAGGTAGTTGCAGCCCTCGGTGCCGTGGTGAAGGACCTCGTCGAGGAAGAAGCGGGCGGCGAACCGCTTGCCCTGGAGCCGCCCTTGCATATCGGGGAACGCGAGGACGACAGTGTCGATCTCACCGCTCGCGACGAGGGCGTGCAGCTCCTCGACGCTCAGCGGGGGTGTGCGGTCTGCCACGGGAGAGCCTCCATTCGGCTACTTCGGTCAGCCGGGAGCCATAAGGTATTGCGCAGGACCATTGATTGGGAAGGGGGTCCGGCCATATGTCGCAGACGGGCACGGAGCACGGGGCGCCCGAAGAGCACGGGGCGACCGGGGCCGACGACGACCGGCTGACGTCGGTACTGCGGCCGGTGCGGGCCGGCAACGGCTTCGAGGAGGCCCTGGAGCAGATCCTCCAGGTCGTCCGGCTCGGCCTGGTGCCGGGCGGCGAACGGCTGCCCGCGGAGCGTGAGCTGGCCGACCGGCTGGGGATCAGCCGGGTGACACTGCGCGAGGTGCTGAAGGTGCTCCAGGACCAGGGCCTGGTGGAGTCCCGGCG
Organism: Streptomyces chartreusis; assembly: GCF_008704715.1. NCBI lineage: Bacteria > Bacillati > Actinomycetota > Actinomycetes > Kitasatosporales > Streptomycetaceae > Streptomyces > Streptomyces chartreusis. The sequence goes on along the minus strand of NZ_CP023689.1, from coordinate 7,933,578 downwards.
CGGCCGCTACGGCGGCACGTTCGTCCTGCCGCGCCCCGCCAGCCCCGGCGAGGAGGAGCTGCGGCGCCGCCTGAAGGACGTCGACGTCGAGGACACGCTGCGCTTCCGCGAGGTGCTGGAGGTGGGCGCGGCCGGGCTGTGCGCGGCGCACGGGCTGGCCGAGGAGCAGGCGGACCGGCTGCGCGAGGCGCTGGCCCGCACGCACGACGCCCCGCTCGCCGAGTACCGCCGGCTGGACACCCTGCTGCACCTGACCCTGGCCGAACTGTCCGGCTCCCCCACGCTCACCGCCCAGTACGCGGCCGTGCGCGCGACCGTGAACGACCTGCTCGACTGCATCCCGCTGCTGGTGCGCAACCTGGAGCACTCGCAGCGCCAGCACACGGCTCTGGTGGAGGCCGTGATCGAGGGCAACGCGGAGTGCGCGCGGGAGATCATGCGCGAGCACTGCGGGGGCACGGCGGCACTGCTGCGGGGCTTCCTCGGCTGAGCGGCGCCCGGTCCCCGGTGCGGGTGGATTTACCGGCGATTAACGCAAGGGTATTGCGTTCGAGCGGCCGACCCGGCAAAGGTATGCATCCATTCCATTGAACCGGAGCCCGGTCGACCACCCCACCGTGCCCGGAAACGCCCGGTGTCCACCGCACGTGGGGAGTTGGCCATGTCCCTGGAATCCACGAACACACCACCCGCCGCCCCGGAGGCGGACGACTATCTCGAGCGCAGAGCCCTGCGCCGCGGCAGCGCCGGCTGGGTGCTGCTGACCGGACTCGGCGTCGCGTACGTCGTCTCCGGCGACTACTCGGGCTGGAACTTCGGTCTGGCCGAGGGCGGCTTCGGCGGCCTGGCGATCGCCATGGTCCTCATGGGCACCATGTACGCCTGCATGGTCTTCGCCCTCGCCGAGCTGTCCTCGATCCTGCCGACGGCGGGCGGCGGCTACGGCTTCGCCCGCCGCGCCCTCGGCCCCTGGGGCGGGTTCCTGACCGGTACGGCGATCCTCATCGAGTACGTCCTCGCGCCCGCCGCGATCGTCATCTTCATCGGCGACTACGTCGAGTCGCTGGGCCTGTTCGGCCTGGAGTCGGGCTGGCCGGTGTACCTGGTCTGCTTCGCGATCTTCCTCGGCATCCACCTCTGGGGCGTGGGCGAGGCACTGCGCTTCAGCTTCGTGGTCACCGGCATCGCCGTAGTGGCCCTGGTCGTGTTCGCGCTGGCGGCGCTGCCCGACTTCTCCATCGGCTCGCTGGACGACATCCCGGTCGACACCTCCGCGGCGGGTTCGAACTCCTGGCTGCCCTTCGGTCTGCTCGGCATCTGGGCCGCGTTCCCCTTCGGCATGTGGTTCTTCCTGGGCGTCGAGGGCGTGCCGCTGGCCGCGGAGGAGACCAAGGAGCCGGCCCGTACGCTGCCGAAGGCGATCCGCTGGTCGATGGCCATCCTGGTCGTGCTGGCCGTGGTGACCTTCTTCGCGGCGGCCGGCGCACGCGGCTCGGCGGCGATCCAGGAGGCGGGCAACCCGCTGGTGGAGGCGCTCCAGCCGGACGGCGAGGCGACGACGCTGAGCCGGATCGTGAACTACGCGGGCCTGGCCGGTCTGGTGGCGTCCTTCTTCTCCCTGATCTACGCCGGCTCGCGGCAGCTGTTCGCCCTGTCTCGCGCGGGCTACCTGCCCCGGTTCCTGTCCCTCACCAGCCGCCGCAAGGCGCCGTACCTGGGCCTGCTGGTGCCCGGCACGATCGGCTTCCTGCTGGCCGCGCTGTCCGGCAACGGCGCGCGGATGCTGAACATCGCCGTCTTCGGCGCGACCATCTCCTACGCCCTGATGTCCCTGTCGCACATCGTGCTGCGCCGCCGGGAGCCGGAGCTGGAGCGGCCGTACCGCACGCCGGGTGGGGTGCTGACCTCGTCGGTCGCGCTGGTGCTTGCGTGCGCGGCGCTGGTGGCCACGTTCCTGGTGGACGTGACGGCGGCGGTGATCGCGCTGGTGGTGTACGGGGTGGCGATCGCGTACTTCGGCCTCTACAGCCGTAGGCATCTGGTGGCCAAGGCTCCGGAGGAGGAGTTCGCGGCGCTGGCGGCGGCCGAGGCAGAGTTGGCACGGGACTGACGTTTCGAGAGTTGAGGGAGTTGCTGTGGCCAGGCCGCTGATCGGGGTCAGCACCTATCTGGAGTCAGGTGCGCGCTGGGGTGTGTGGGAGCTGGAGGCCGCGCTGCTGCCGGCCGGCTATCCCCGGCTGGTGCAGCGGGCGGGCGGCCTGGCCGCGATGCTGCCGCCGGACGACCCGGAGCACGCGGCCGCCGCCGTGGCCCGGCTGGATGGGCTGGTCATCGCCGGCGGACCGGACGTCGAGCCGGTCCGCTACGGCGCCGAGCGCGAGCCACGCACGGGACCCCCGGCGCGTGAGCGGGACGCGTGGGAGCTGGCGCTGATCGACGCGGCGCTCGCCGCCGGGGTGCCGCTGCTGGGCATCTGCCGGGGCATGCAGTTGCTGAACGTCGCCCTCGGCGGCACGCTCCGGCAGCACATCGACGGGCACGCGGAGGTCGTCGGCGTCTTCGGCAGCCACACCGTGAAGCCGGTGCCCGGCAGCCTGTACGCCGCCGCGGTACCGGAGGAGACGTCCGTACCGACCTACCACCACCAGGCCGTCGACCGCCTGGGCGAGGGCCTGATCGCGACGGCCTACGCGCCGGACGGCACGATCGAGGCGGTGGAACTGCCGTCGGCCGAGTGGGCGTTGGGGGTGCAGTGGCATCCGGAGATGGGCGAGGACCTGCGGGTGATGCGGGCATTGGTGCGGGCCGCGGGTGCGGGGTATGTCAGCCCCTCCGGCGTTTGAGGAGCGGGGTCTGGGGCGGAGCCCCAGAAGGACGGGGCGGGTAAGGGCGGCGGGGGCGAGGAGGTCACCCCCGGGTCAGCGCCAGCAGGTCGCGTGCCGGGCCCACCGGCCGGTGGCCCGTCGGCCAGACCGCCCGGAGGTCGCGGGCGAGGGTGACGTCCGCGAGGGGGATGCTGACCAGTCGCCGCATCGACAGCTCCTCCCCCACCGCCAGTTCACTGAGCACCGCCGGCCCCGCCCCGCTCACCGCCGCGGCCTTCACCGCGGTCGTCGACGACAACTCGATCAGCGGCCGCGCCAGACCCCCCAGCGCCGCGTCCAGCACCTGCCGCGTCCCCGACCCCTTCTCCCGCAGGATCAGCGGAGTCGCCGCCAGTTCCGACCCCTGAAGCGGCCGCCGCCGACGCGACCACAGATGCCCCGGCGCCGTCACCACGATCAGGTTGTCGTGGGCGATCACGACGGAGTCCAGCCCCGTCGGCACGGTCAGCCCCTCCACGAACCCCAGGTCCGCCTCGTCCGCCAGCAACCGCTCCGCCACCGCCGCCGAGTTCCCGGCGAGCAGGGACACCGCGGTGTCCGGCCGCTGCGCCCGCAGGGCGAGCAGCCAGCCCGGCAGCAGATACTCCGCGATCGTCATGCTCGCCGCCACCCGCAACCGCGAGTCCCGCCGATCCCGCAACGCCTGCGCCCCGGCGTCGAACGCCTCCGCCGCCTCCACGATCCGCCGCGCCCAGTCCGTCACCAGCGCACCGGCGTCCGTGAGCCGAGAGCCCCGGGGCGACCGGTCCACCAGGGCCACCCCGAGCTGACGCTCCATCGACCGGATCCGGCTGCTCGCCGCGGGCTGGGTGATCCCCAGCTCACGCGCCGCCCCACCGAGGGAGCCGAGCCGCGCGACCGCCAGCAACAGCTCCAACCCGCCGAGATCCGGGACGCGGTGCGCCAGGGTTCCCGCGCGAAACTGCCCCTCCGCCGCCTGAGTCATAAGCCCAGTTTATGTCGCCATAGAGGCAGACTCCCTGGTGGGAGACGACCGGCGCAACCACCCTGAGCACATGGTCACCGTCGCCCGTCACCCCGGGCCCATTCGTAGCCTCGGCACGGTCCGTCACCTCGGACCCAACTGGTACTCCGCCGTCATGGGTACCGCCGCCGTCGCCACCGCCGGCGCCGGACTGCCACTGCGCATACCCGGCCTGCGCACCCTGTGCACAGCGGTCTGGGCGCTCTCCCTCCTCCTGCTGCTCGCCCTGCTCGGCGCCCGCGCCCGGCACTGGACCCGCCACCGCGACCAGGCCCGCGCCCACCTCCTCGACCCGGCGATGGCGCCCTTCTACGGCTGCCTGTCCATGGCCCTGCTCGCGGTCGGCGGCGGCGCCCTCACCGTCGGCCGGGACTGGATCGGCTCCGCGGCGGCGGTAGCGCTCGACGCCGTGCTGTTCGTCGCCGGTACGGCGATCGGTCTCGCGGCCGCCGTCGCCGTCCCGTACCTCATGGCCGTACGTCATCGCATCGAGCCCTCGCAGGCCACGCCCGTGTGGCTGCTGCCGCTCGTCGCGCCGATGGTGTCCGCCGCGCTCGGGCCGCTGCTGGTGCCGCATCTGCCGCCCGGGCAGGCCCGGGAGACGCTGCTGCTCGCCTGTGTCGCGATGTTCGGGCTCAGCCTGCTCGCCACCCTGCTGATGCTGCCGCTGGTCTTCGCCCGGCTGATCACCGGCGGCCCGCTGCCCCTCGCGCTCACCCCGACCCTGTTCCTGGTGCTGGGCCCGCTCGGGCAGTCCACCACCGCCGTCGGCGCGTTCGCCGACGTAGCCCCGGGCGTGGTCCCGGCGCCGTACAGCGAGGGTTTCGGGATTCTCGCGGTCCTGTACGGCGTGCCCGTGATGGGCTTCGCGCTGTTGTGGTTCGGGCTGGCCACCGCCCATGTGGTGCGCGCCCGCCGGCACGGCATGGGCTTCGCGATGACCTGGTGGGCGTTCACCTTCCCGGTCGGCACCTGTGTCACCGGCGCCGCGGCGCTGGCCCGGCACACCGGGCTCGTGGTCTACGAAGGGCTGGCCATCGGGCTGTACGCCGTGCTCGTCGTGGCCTGGGCCGCGGCGGCCGTCCACACCGCCCGCGGACTGTTCAGCGGCGCGCTGCTCGCAGCGCCTCGGACAACACTCGTGGTGCCTCGGTCAGTGACGGGCCGTACCACGTCAGGTGCCGCCCGCTGACGAGCGCGCAGGGCAGGCCGGGGAACGCCTCCGGGCCGTCGTCGGCGGTGAAGCGGTAGGGCTCGTCGGGCAGCACGACCACGTCCGGGGCCGCCGCGAGCAGGTCGTCCAGGGGGATGCGCGGGTAGCGGTCCTCGTGGGCCGCATACAGGTGATCCACGCCGAGGCGGGCCAGAACGTCGCCGGCGAAGGTGTCGCGGCCCAGCACCATCCAGGGCCGCCGCCAGATCGGCACCACGGCCGTCGTACGGCGGTCCGGGGCCGACGGCGACGACCAGGTCCGCTCCGCCTCGTCCAGCCAGCGAGGGCGGGCCCGCACCCCGCAGGCGTCCAGCACGCGAGCCAGCTCGCGGAAGGCCTGCGGGACGTCCCGCACCTCGGTCACCAGGACCTCGATGCCGGCCGTGCGCAGGTCGTCGAGGTCGGAGGCGCGGTTCTCCTCCTCGTTGGCGATCACCAGGTCGGGCGCGAGGGCGACGATCCGGTCCGCCTTCGGGTTCTTGGTGCCGCCGACGCGGGTGACGTCCAGGCCGACGGGGTGGCTGCACCAGTCCGTGGCACCGACGAGGGCGCCCGGGGCGGAGACGGCCACGGCCTCGGTCAGGGACGGCACCAGGGAGACGACGCGCATCAGCGTCGCGGCCGGTCCCGGACCGCCTCGATGTGCTCCGCCACCGCGACGACGACCACACGGGTGTCCGGCACGGTCGCGCGCCAGCGGTGGCGCACCCCGCCGGTGAGGTAGAGGGTGTCGCCGCGGCCGAGGCGATAGGCGCGGCCCTCGGCCTCGATCTCGACGGCGCCGTCGGCGACGTACATCAACTGGTCGTTGCGGTACTGGAATTCACGGCCCGCGTCGTGGTCGCCGGTGAACTCCGAGGCGTGCATCTGGTGGTGACCGCGCACCAGGGACCGCGTGCGGGGCTCCGGCGCCAGTTCGGTGGTGTCGGCCCGCACGACGTCGACGCTGCACGCGGGGTCGGCGGCGGCGAGGAGTTCGACGGCGGTCGTCCGCAGCGCGTCGGCGACCTTCTCCAGGGAGCTTCGGCTGGGGCGCGCCCGGTCGTTCTCGACCTGGCTCAGGAAGGGCACCGACAGGCCGCTGCGTTCGGCCACGACGGCGAGCGTGAGGTCCAGCGCGCGGCGTCGCCGCCGTACGGCCGCGCCCACCCGAAGGGGTTGTTCTTTGTGGTCGCCCATCGCTCCGGCTCCCTCCTTCGCTCGTCGGTCCACTGTCCTCGCGCCCGACTTCCGGCGCACACCTTCTGTTGAGTTCTCTGCACCCTACGCATGTTCGGCAAACCGTTTCACGCGGCCGTCACATCGACGACACATCGGGTGAGGTACGACCCACAGGTTCGCGCCAGCCGATCCGCTCGCGCGACCCGCCGGGCGCCCCCGTGGCACCCCTGACTGCCGCTCAGTACGCGAGCGCCGCTGTTCTGTTCAATGCGTCCGCACACTCCTATCTTCCCTCTTCCGTGCCGATGGGCGGGCCTGCGGAAAGAGATGGTGAGGGAAAGCGCGCGGCGGCGGGAAGTCGGTGCCGGTCGGAGGGAGTTCGTACGGCCCGGTTCAGGTGGTGGGATAGCGCTGCGTGGTTGGCCGGATCCTTTTCGTAGCATGCCGGGCGACTATGCGGAGACGCCGCGAGGGGTGGGCCGGCCGTACGGAGGGGAAAACGTACGGCGTGACCCACCCCTCGGGTGGCGGTCGGGCCCGTCAGGTCACCCGGCCGCCTGGCTCTTCTCCTGGGACCCGGCGACCGGGGCCCACTTGTCCAGCAGGCCCGGGTTCTGCTTCAGCCAGGTGCGTACCGCGTCCTGCTCCTTGCCCTTGCCGGCCTTGGTGATCTGCGACTCCAGGCTCGTGAGCTGCTTCTCGGTCATGGAGAAGTCCTTCAGCCACTTGCCGACCTCGGGGTTGTCCCCGGCGAAGCCCTTGCGGGCCAGCGTGTGCACGCCGTCGCCCTTGCCCCAGGCGCCCTTGGGGTCCTTGAGCTTGGTCAGGTCGTAGTCGCTGTAAGCCCAGTGCGGCGACCAGAGCGTGACGAGGACGGGCTCCTTCTTGGCGTACGCGCGCTTGAGCTCGGCGAGCATCGCGGGCGTGGAGCCGTCCACGACCTCGTACGTGCCCTCCAGGCCGTACTTCTTGAGGACCGTGTCCTTGAGCATGCCCATCATTCCGGCGCTCGGCTCGATGCCGATGATCTTGCCCTTGAACTTGGAGGCGTTGTTCTTGAGGTCCTCCAGCGAGTTCACGCCCTTGACGTACGAGGGGACGCTGAGCTCCAGGGACGTGGGGCCGTACCAGGAGCCGAGGTCCTCCAGCTGCTTCCCGTACTTCTTCCAGTACTCGGCGTGCGTGGTGGGCAGCCAGGAATCCGTCTCGAAGTCGATCTGGCCGGTGGCGAGGCCGGTGTAGAGGGGCCCTGCGGCGTACTGGCTGGTGGTGACCTTGAAGCCGCGCCGCTCCAGCAGTTCCTTCCAGAGGTACGTGGAGGCGATGCCCTCGTCCCACGGGATGTACCCGATCTTGAGCTCCTTGCCCTTGCCGACGTCCGTGGCGGAGGCCTCGGCGGTGCCGGAGGTGGGGCCGAAGACGCCCATGCCGCCCGCGACGAGGGCCAGGGCGGCCACGCCGGCGACGGCGACGACCGGGCGGGGGCGGTGGTTCCAGACCTTGACGCCGCCCGCGGCACGCGCCTTGGCGGCGGCACGGCGGCCGAGCGGGGAGATCTGCGCGCCGAGCGCGCCGGTGATGCGGTCCAGGTAGATGGCGAGGACGACGATGCCGACGCCCGCCTCGAAGCCGAAGCCGATGTCGAGCTGACCGATGGCCTCGTTGACCGCGCCGCCGAGGCCGCCGGTGCCGACCATGCCGGCGATGACGACCATCGAAAGGCTCAGCATGATGACCTGGTTGACGCCCGCCATGATCGTCGGCAGGGCGAGCGGCAGCTGGACGCGCAGCAGGGTGTCCCGGGGTGTGGTGCCGAACGCCTCGGCCGCCTCGACCAGCTCGGCATCGACCTGGCGGATGCCGAGCTCGGTCATGCGGACGCCGGGGGCGAGCGCGAAGATCAGGGTGGCGATGACGCCGGCGGCGGTGCCCAGGCCGAAGAAGAGGATGGCCGGGATCAGCAGCACCATCGACGGCATCGTCTGGAGCAGGTCCAGGACGGGCCGCACGGTCGCGCTGACCGTCCTGGAGCGGGCCGCCCAGATGCCCAGCGGGATCGACAGCACCAAGGCGATGACGGTGGCGACCAGGACGAGGGCCAGCGTCGACATGGCGCGGTCCCACAGCTCCAGCGAGTCGACCAGCACGAACCCGCCGAAGGCGAGGACGCCCGCGACCACACCGCGCAGCCACCAGGCCAGCACGGCGAAGATGCCGGCGAGGAGCAGCGGCTCGGGGGCCGTCAGGACGGCGTTGACGCCGTCGTACATGCCCTCCACGACCGCCTTGATCGCGTCGAAGAGCCAGCCCATGTGGGCGACCAGCCAGTCCACGCCGGAGTCGACCCAGTCGCCGAGATGCAGCCTAGGCATGGGCGATCACCTTCCCCTCGGGGTTGTCGCAGGGGGAAGGATCGGCGCTCTCGTCGCCGAGGAACCCGACCAGCCGCTGGCGCGGTACGACGCCGATGACCCGGTTCTCCTCGTCCACGACCGTCACGCGGTGCGACAGGCGCGCGCTGATCGCGCACAGCTCCACGAACGGCGTCTCGCTGGTCGCGGTCTCGCAGGTGCACAGCGGGGCGTCGGCAGTGACCGAGGTGTCCATGAGGGCGCCCGCGGTCAGCACGCGCGAGCGGTCGACGTCCTGGATGAAGGAGGCGACGTAGTCGTTGGCCGGGCGCAGGAGGATGTCCTCGGCGCTGCCGGTCTGCACGATGCGGCCGTCGCGCATGACGGCGATGCGGTCGCCGAGGCGCATGGCCTCGTTGAGGTCGTGGGTGATGAAGACGATCGTCTTCTTCAGGGTCTTCTGGAGCTGGAGCAGCTGGTCCTGCATGTCGCGGCGGATCAGCGGGTCGAGCGCGCTGAAGGACTCGTCCATCAGCAGCAGATCGGCGTCGGTGGCCAGCGCGCGGGCGAGGCCCACACGCTGCTGCATGCCGCCGGACAGCTCGTCGGGCCAGGACTTCTCCCAGCCGCCCAGACCGCACAGCTGAAGGGCCTCGGCGGCACGCTTCTCGCGCTCGGCGCGGGGCACACCCTGGACGGCGAGGCCGTAGGCGGCGTTCTCCAGCACGCTGCGGTGCGGGAACAGCGCGAAGTGCTGGAACACCATGCTGATCTTCTTGGCGCGGACCTCGCGCAGCTCGCGGTCGCTGATCGCGGTCAGGTCCCGGCCGTCGAAGCGGACGTGGCCCGCGGTCGGCTCCAGGAGCCCGTTGAGCAGGCGCAGCAAGGTGGACTTGCCGGACCCGGACAGGCCCATGACGACGAAGATCTGGCCGGGTTCGACGGTGAAGGAGGCGTCGATCACGGCGGCGGTGGTGCCGTCGGCGCGCAGCTCCTCACGGTCGGCTCCCTGGCGGAGCCGCTCGACGGCCTTCTCCGGTCGTCTGCCGAACACCTTGTACAGATGGTCGGCCTCAAGCCTGGATGACACGGGTACCTCTTGTCTCGACGGCAGATGAAAGGAGCGACTGGCGCAACAGTTGCGCAGGGGGCGTCGCTCCGGGCTGGCGCCTGCCCTGCTTCCCGGCACACAAACGCACAAGTGGTCCAGGCCACAGGGCGGGCACGCAGCGCGACACGGCGCTCACCGAACGGCTCGGCGTCGGTGCCGTACGGCATGACGGCTCGATGTCAGTGCCGTACGGCATGATGCGAGGCGTGACCGGACGACTGATGCTCCTCGACACCGCCTCGCTGTACTTCCGCGCCTACTTCGGCGTCCCGGACTCCGTGAGGGCGCCGGACGGCTCCCCGGTGAACGCCGTGCGCGGGCTCCTCGACTTCATCGACCGCCTGGTCAAGGACCACCGGCCGGACGCGCTCGTGGCCTGCATGGACGCCGACTGGCGGCCCGAGTGGCGGGTCGAGCTGATCCCCTCCTACAAGGCCCACCGGGTCGCCGAGGAGCGCGAGGTGGGCCCGGACGAGGAGGAGGTGCCGGACACGCTGTCGCCGCAGGTGCCGGTCATCGAGGCCGTCCTGGACGCGCTCGGCATCGCGCGCGTGGGCGTCGCCGGGTACGAGGCGGACGACGTGATCGGCACGTTCACGGCACGCGCGAAGGGCCCGGTCGACATCGTCACCGGCGACCGCGACCTGTACCAGCTGGTGGACGACGAGCGCGGGGTGCGGGTGCTGTATCCCCTCAAGGGCGTCGGCACCCTCCAGCTCACCGACGAGAGCTGGCTGCGCGAGAAGTACGGCGTCGACGGCGGCGGGTACGCCGATCTGGCGCTGCTGCGCGGCGACCCGAGCGACGGCCTGCCGGGCGTGCCCGGGATCGGCGAGAAGACGGCCGCGAAGCTGCTGGCCGAGTTCGGCGACGTGGCCGGGATCATGGCGGCGGTCGACGACCCGAAGGCCAGGCTGACGGCCTCGCAGCGCAAGCGGCTGGACGAGTCGCGGCCGTATGTCGCCGTCGCCCCGAAGGTCGTACGGGTCGCGCAGGACGTCCCGCTGCCCGACGTCGACACCACGCTGCCGCGCACGCCCCGGGATCCGGCGGGCCTTGACGAGCTGGCGGCGCGCTGGGGGCTGGGCGGGTCGCTCCAGCGGCTTCTGGTGACCCTGGGGGCGTGAGACGACGGGGCGTGAAAGCGCGTCCCGGTCGCGCGCTTGGGGCTCGTGACACGGGGAATTCGTTCCGTAGATGAGCGACATGCACCGATCCATGAACGTTCATAGCGGCATTCGCCAGGCGGAGGTGCTAACTTAGGTAAACCTAAGCTTGGAACGAGGGAGGCCAGTGATGGCGCTACGCCCTGCCCGCAAGCCGCGGAAGCCCCACTGCGCGCAGGTCATCCGTACCGAACGGCTGACCCCGCACATGCAGCGTGTGGTGCTGGGCGGTGAGGGGCTCGCCGATTTCGCGGCCGACACCTGCACGGACCATTACGTGAAGATGCTGTTCTCCCCCGACGGCGCGAGCTACCCCGAGTCGTTCGACCTGGAGCGCATCCGCGAGGAGCTGCCGCGCGAGCAGTGGCCGGTGACGCGCACGTACACCGTGCGGGCCTGGGATCCCGAGCATCGTGAACTGACCCTGGACTTCGTGCTGCACGGCGACGAGGGCCTGGCCGGCCCCTGGGCGATGCGCGCCGAGCCGGGCGAGACCGCGCATTTCATGGGCCCCGGCGGCGCCTACGCCCCCGACCCGGACGCCGACTGGCATCTGCTCGTCGGCGACGAGAGCGCGCTGCCCGCGATCGCGCGTTCCCTGGAGTCGCTGCCGGAGGGTGTCACGGCGTATGCCTTCGTGGAGATCTCCGGCCCCGAGGAGGAGCAGAAGATCGACTCCGACGTGGAGGTCAGCTGGCTGCACCGCGGCTCGCGGCCGGTCGGCGAGGCGCTGGTCGAGGCCGTGCGCACGCTCGCCTTCCCGGAGGGCCGGGTGCACGCGTTCGTGCACGGCGAGGCCCACTTCGTGAAGGAGCTGCGCCAACTGCTGCGCGTCGACCGCGGCATCCCCCGCGAGGACCTCTCCATCTCCGGCTACTGGCGCCTCGGCCACAACGAGGACGGCTGGCAGGCGTCGAAGCGGGACTGGAACGCCCGGATCGAGGCGGAGCAGGAGGGGGCGGCGCCGGCGGCGTAGCCCTGAGCGGACGTTCGGAAGGGGCGGCACCCTCGCGGGGTGCCGCCCCTTTTGTGTGCCCTCAGACCGAGCGCTGGTAGGAGCGGAACGTCCGGATGGACAGCCACACCGCGGCGACCGCCAGCGCCAGCAGCCCGCCGCCCCGGGTGAGGACGTCGCCCCAGTCGGGGTGGTCGGACATCGCCGAACGGCCCGCGACCATGGCCCAGTTGAGCGGGTTGAAGTCGGCGATGTGCCGCATCCAGCCAGGCATCTGCGACGGCGCCATGAAGGCGGAGGAGAGGAAGGTCAGCGGCAGCAGCAGGAAGGTGTTGATGCCGATGATCGACTCGCGCTCCTGCACCAGCATGCCGAGTGCGTTGGACAGCGCCCCGAAGACCGTGCCGAGCAGGACCGCGGCGACGACCAGGACGGCGATACCGACGATGCCGCCCGGGTAGTCGGCGCCGCCCAGCAGGCCGAGCAGCACGATGACGACCGACTGGAGGGCGGTGACGAGGCCGTTGTTGACGACGTTGCCGTTCATCAGCGCTGCCCGGCTGACCGGGGTGGTCAGGAACCGGTCGAGGGTGCCGCGCTGGATCTCGTCCAGTGTGGTCATCCCCGCCCACATGTTGGAGCTGAGGGCGCTCATCACGACGACGCCGGGCACCAGGTAGTCGAGGTAGGAGGTGGTGCCGAAGCCGCCGAGCTCGACGACCTTCCTGAAGAGACTGCCGAACAGGAAGAGCCAGATGACCGGTTGGATCAGGGTGATGATCGCGTAGGCAGGCTGCCGTACGAACACCATGAGTTGACGCTGCGTCATGTACCAGGTCTGGGAGATCGCGGTGCTCATCGGGCGCCTCCGGTTCCGGCGAGGACGAGGTCCTCGGAGCGGTCGGCCCCGGCCTCGGCCTCGGCGTAACGGCGGCCCGCGTAGCGGAGATAGACGTCGTCCAGGGACGGGCGGGCGACTGTCGCGGTGGCGACTCCGACCCCGGCGCGTTCCAGCGCGGCGAGCAGCGCGGGCATCGCCGCGGCGCCTTCGTCGGCCCGGACACTGACGCGGCGCCCGTCGACCAGCACCTCGTGCACGCCCGGCAGCCCGTCGAGGGCGCCGACGAGGAGCGTACGTCCCGCGTCCCCGACCGATTGACGCAGCTCCACATGGACGGCGTCACCGCGGAGTTCGCCCTTGAGGGCGTCCGGGGTGCCGGCGACGACGATCCGGCCGCGGTCGACGATCGCGATGCGATCGGCGAGCCGGTCGGCCTCCTCCAGATAGTGCGTGGTGAGCAGGACGGTCATGCCGTCCTCGACGGCCAGCCGCCCGATCTCGTCCCACATCGCGGCGCGGGTCTCGGGGTCGAGTCCGGTGGTGGGCTCGTCCAGGAACAGCACCTCGGGCCGGTGCACCAGCCCGAGGGCGACGTCGAGGCGGCGGCGCATACCGCCGGAGTACCCCTTGACCGGGCGGTCGGCGGCGTCGGTGAGCCGGAAGCGGTCGAGCAGCTCGGCGACCCTGCGGCCGAGGTCGGCGCGGCCCAAGCCGTACAGCCTGCCCTGCAGTTGCAGGTTCTCGCGCCCGGTAGCGACCGGGTCGGCGCCGGAGCTCTGGGCGACCACGCCGATCGCGCGGCGCACCCGGTCCGGGTGGCGCAGCACGTCGTGGCCGGCGACGGTGGCCGAGCCCGAGTCGGGTCGGGCCAGGGTGGTGAGGATCTTGACGGTGGTGGACTTGCCTGCGCCGTTGGGCCCGAGGAGGCCGAAGACGGTGCCCGGCTCGACGGTGATGTCCATGCCGTCGAGTGCGGTGACGTCGCCGTAGGTCTTGATCAGTTGGCGCGCCTCGACCGCGGGCGCACGGGTGCCTGGACTGGTACTGCTCATGACGACTGCTCTCCTGGTGAGCGGATGCGTGATCGATCCGCGTGAGGAGCGCCGGGCTATCCTGGGTGTGCCGCACCTCGATCGCCCGGTCGCGCCTCACGGCGGACTCGGTTCGGGGTTCGAGACCCTGGCGGGGCTGCTGCAACAGCACCGCCGGGGTCTGTTTTCTCGGAGTCGCTGGGCGAACTCCCGTTCCTGGAGCTGCTAGGTGAACTCCTGCGGCATCTCCCCCGTCTCGTGATACCGCCGCCACGGCTCGACGCCGGGCAGGGTGCCCTTCCTGATCTCCTCGAGGAAGCCGCGGACCCACTCGGTCTGCGCCTCGACCATGTGCAACTGGTACTCGGTCTCGACCAGGAAGAGCCGCGGCAGCGTCTCGTAGAGCTTCTCCAGCGCTCCACGGCCGCTCGCCGCCTGCACCTCCAGGGCCTTGACCCGCTCCTCCAGCAGCCGCACCACCTCGTCGGGCGGCAGCGCGCCCATCAGCGAGAGAGCGGTCTCGAAGATCGGGTACTCCTTCGCGGGCACGGCCATGAGGTCCGACAACCACTCGGTCATCTCCTCACGGCCGGCCTCGGTGAGCCCGTACACCGTGCGCTCGGGCCGGTTTCCCTGCTTCTGCACCTCCGTGACCTCGACGAATCCGTGCTTCTCGAGGTTCTGCACGACGGTGTACAGCGAGCCGTAGTTGATCTTCGTACTGGCGTCCTTGCCCTGCTGCCGCAGGGTCTGCGCAATCTCGTACGGATGCATCGGCTTCTGCCAGAGGGTCGTCAGCACGGCGAGCGCGAGCGGGTTACCGAGCTTGCGACGCCTCAGGGCCATGATGTCCACCTCGCATCCGGATATTCGTGGCCGAACATATCGCGAGCTGACTTGGTGAGTCAATAGACACGATGTATCGCGTTCGAGGTGAGACGTTTCCGGCGACGGGCGGGTATCGGTGGTTCCGGTTACTCACCGCCGCATTACTCCTGCTGCGGGTGGGGCGCTGGTACACGTGCGCAGTGGCTCGTCCGCAGCCCATGAGTTTCAGCCGCAACCCGCGGGCACTTCAGGAGATCCACGGCAATATGCGCAGATTCCACCCCTCCCGGGCCGGCGTGCAGGTCCGCTCGATCTTCACCTCAACACTGCGGCCAGCGGTGGTGCTGCGTGCGCCGATTCGTGCGCCCTGCCGTGCAGGCTACGCGCGCTCCTACCATAGGATTGAAGTCGGCCATATTTTCGGGTGGGAGGTCCCGTTAGCCGATTTGTCAGGTCCGGATGCACGCCCAAGCAGCCACGAGCTCAAGGCGGACGACAGCGGGACCATCGTGCTGATTTGACGCCGCTTCACGAGCGGGTGGCCCACTGCCGAGCCGATTGTCGTCAGCTCCACATGCACAGGTTGAAGGTGTCGCATGCCCCTTGACGAACAACCCGTGAACATAGAGATCCGCTATCCCGTCTCCTGGATGAAACCGGCCCGCGAAGGTCTCGCCGAGAAGCTCGACGACGCCGCGTTGGCCTGGCTGGACAAGCACGGTCTGTTGACGGACCCGGAGAACCGGCGCAACGCTGAGACCTGCGACTTGGGACAGGCTGTCGCGCGAAGTAACCCCACCGCGCAATCGGATGACCGACTGACCTTCTATGCCAGGTTCTTGGGCCTGTGGTTCCTCTACGAGGACAGCATCGAAGGAATCGGCACCCAGGACGGCTATCCCAGCTTGATCTCGAAGGCCCTCACCACAGGGTTCAGCTCTGAGCCACTGTCAGCGACGCCGACACTGACCCCATGGTTGGCACTTGGCAGCGAGATGGCCGAGAACATGAGCCCCCAGTGGTGCCGACGCTTCACCGCTCGGTTCGAAGCGTGGCAGTACTCCGTCGCTGACGAGGCAATTCTCTTCCGCCGCGAGGGCCTGGCAGCCGATCTCGACACATACCTGACGGTTCGCCTGCACACACTGGGGATGTACGTCGCCACCGACATGATCGAGTACACCCTGGGGCGAGAACTGCCACCAGAAGTCTTCGCCGACCCGGATGTCACCGAGATCTACCGCCTCATCTCAGCCCTGTGCCTCGTCGACAACGATCTGCACTGCATCACCAAGGACCGGGTCGCAGGGTTTCCCAACCTCGTCTCGGCCACCGCACGGGACCGGGGCCTGAGCGAAGTCCAGAGTTGCGCACGGCTGCTGGACTGGCACGATCAGCTCGTGAGCCGATTCATGTCGGTGGAGCGCCGGCTTCGCAGCAGCCGGACAGACATCGATATCGCGTGGTGGCTGGACTGCGTGCACTTCATGATCACTGGTCTGTGCCTCTGGCACCGAAACGCGCCCAGGTACCAGGTGGAGCACAGGACCGCCGAGGGCCGGCGCATAAGGCTCGTCCTCGGGTCCTGACTCGATCGGCTGTCGGCCCCGAGTGTGGTCGGGTTGGGGGCCGAACTGGAGTCGGCCGGGCCTGGATCGCCGACCTGGAGACCCGAACCGGGCAGCCAGGTGTCGCCTCGCACGCAGGTCGCGGCCCGGACGACCGGGCGGAACAGCAACCTGACGGCCGGGGTCAGCGGCCCGCCTCCTGGGTGCGACGCCGGGCGACCGATCCGAAACTGGCTACCGGCGACGCCGGGATACTGCCCGGCCATGAGGGCAGTGCCTGGCGTCGGCCACCGAACAATCTCTCGTACGCTTGATCGTGATGAGACGCCGCACTCCGCCCCCGCCCTCTCCCCTGCCGCAGCGCGATGGGGTGGATCCGGTGCGGGTGCGGTTGCCTGTCGGGGACGCGTGGGCCACCGTTCGCGATCATCTCGTGACGCGGCTCTCGGCCGGGGCCGGAGCGATCGACGGGATGCTCGACGCGGGGCTGATCGTGGACGCCGCGGGACATCCGGTGACGCGGGACATGGCGTACGTGCCGGGGATGTATGTGTGGTTCCATCGGCAGCCGGCCGATGAGGAGCGGGTGCCGTTCGCAATCGACGTTCTCTACCGGGACGACCACCTCGTGGTGGCCGACAAGCCACACTTCCTTGCCACCACACCACGCGGCAGCCATGTCGCCGAGACTGCCCTGGCACGACTGCGGCGGCAGCTGGACATCCCGACGCTGGGCGCGGCACATCGGTTGGACCGACTGACGGCCGGCCTGGTGATGTTCACCGTGCGGCCCGAGGAACGCGGCTCCTATCAGTCACTGTTCCGCGACAAGCGGGTGGCGAAGGAGTACGAGGCCGTAGCCCGGTACGAACCCGCACTGGACCTGCCGCGCACTGTGCGCAGCCGGATCGTCAAGGAGCGCGGGGTGATGGCGGCCCGCCAGGTCGAGGGTGAGCCCAACGCCGTCAGCCGGGTCGAGTTGCTGGAGCACCACAACGGGCTCGCCCGGTACCGGCTGATGCCGAGTACCGGGCAGACGCACCAACTGCGGGTGCACATGAGCGCGCTGGGGGTACCGATCCTCGGCGATCCCCTCTATCCCGTGGTGACCGGGCCCGTGGCGGACGGTGACTTCCGACGCCCGCTTCAACTGCTCGCACGGGTGCTGGAGTTCACCGATCCGGTGACGGGGCGCGAGCACAGGTTCGTCAGCTCGCGCCTGCTACAAGCCTGGTCGTCGTACGACGAGTGGGCCGGGTAGCCCCGTTGACCGATCGGCTCAGTCGCCGCGCCACCAGCGCAGGAGACGCCGGAACACACCTGGCCGGCTGACCGGTCCGTTGGCAGGCGCCGGTGTCGGAACGGCGTGCTCCGAACCAGGCTGCGGCGGCACCGCACCGACCTGCCGGCTCCACGGTGGCACCGGATTGCTGGAGGGCCTCTCTGTGACGCCCTGCTGGGGCTTCGACGCGAACTTCACCGGCAGTTCCACGAGGTGCCGGCTCGAGACCGATGAGCGCCAGCGCAGCTCGTCCTCGTCACAGGCGAGTTGGACGTCCGGAAGGCGGGTCAGCAGCGCGTCGACGCCGACGTCGGCGATGGCGCGGCCGATGTCCTGGCCCGGGCACTCATGAGGGCCGCCACCGAAGGCAAGGTGGGAGCGGTTGCCCTGCATATTGGCCTTGAGGTCGGGTCGGACGCGCGGGTCGACGTTGCCCGGCGCGATGCCGAAGAGGAGGCCGTCGCCTTTGCGGATGCGCTGGGTGCCCAGCTCGGTGTCCTGCTTCGCGATGTACGGCAGGACGATACTGAACGGCGGCTCGTCCCACAGGGACTGTTCGACCGCCTGGGGCACCGTCATCTGGCCGCCCTTGAGCTGGGCTCGGAACCGTGGGTCGGTGAGCACCACCCGCAGTACGTTGGCGAGCAGGTTGGCGGTGTTCTCGTACGCGGCCATCAGGACGATGCGCAGGTGCTGGCCGACCTCGTCGTCGGTGAGCCGGGCCGGGTGGTTGATGAGGTGGCTGGTGAAGTCGTCCTGGGGTTCGGCTCGGAGGCGGGCGGTGAGCCGCATCAGGACGTCCATGACGTACTCGTTGCTGGCGATCGAGGTCTCGGTGCCCTTGGGCAGATCGCGGGCGGCCTGCACGAGCCGGTCGTTGTACTCGTCCGGCATGCCGAGAATCTCGCACATCACCGCCATGGGAAGGTGCTCGGCGAACTGGCTGACCAGGTCGGCCCTGCCCTCCTCACAGAACTTGTTGACGAGCTGTTGGGTCGCCCGGTTGATGTGGCGGCGGATGCCCCGATGGTCAATGGTCGACATGGCGCCCGTGACGGCGCCGCGCAGCCGCAGGTGCTCGTCACCCTCGGCGTGGCTGCAGACGGGCTGCCAGGCGAAGACCGGCATGAGCGGATGGTCGGGTTTGACTGATCCGTCCTGCAAGGCGCTCCACAACCGGCTGTCACGGCAGTACTGCGAGGGGGTGCTCACCATGTGCAGGTTCTCGGCGTGGCCGAGCACCACCCAGACCGGCACGTCCTGGTGCAGCAGCGCCGGAGCCACGGAACCGTGCTCGGCACGAAGCTTCTCGTAGACGGCTCCCAGGTCCTCTGCCTCAGGACCGTGCAGCCGACGCAGGCCACCGGCGCCGATGTCATGTGCGGGGCAGCCGGGAGGCGGGGTGGCAGTGGGCTCGTCCGTACCGATCGGGGAGAGAGGTTCAGGCGTCACGATGGTCGCTCCGAAGCTTAAGTGTGTACAGGAGGTAATGAGATCCGCCGGTTCGGGCGGTTGAACAAGGCCGAGGCTGCGGGGAAGCCGTAAGCGTGCGGCTCAGACAACGCGTATGCGGCTCATGGGACATGAGCCGGCCGTACGGCTCCGGGACAGGGGGAGGCAGCCGTACGGCTCGACCAGTACGTGGCTCACGCAGGCGCCTTCGCCGTAGCCAGCGCGTGCAGGAAGTGCATCAGCTTCATCAGTACGTCCCGGCTCGACGCCCGGCGGCGGACGTCGCACTCCACGATGGGGATCTCCTCGGGCACGTCGAGCGCCGTACGGAGTTCGGAGACGGGGTAACGAGGCGCGTCCGGGAAGGTGTTGACGGCCACCACGAACGGCACTCCGCACTCCTCGAGTCGCCCGATGACGTCGAAGCTGACCTCGAGGCGGCGGGTGTCGACCAGCACGACCGCGCCCAGCGCACCCTCGAACAACCCGTTCCACAGGAACCAGAAGCGTTCCTGGCCGGGGGTGCCGAAGAGGTAGAGCACCAACTGTTCGGTGATGCTGATGCGGCCGAAGTCCATCGCGACCGTCGTGGCCGTCTTGGTCGGCGAGCCGAAGTTGTCGTCGACGCCGATGCCGGCCTGCGTCATGGTCTCTTCGGTGGTCAGTGGCCTGATCTCGCTGACCGAACCGACCATCGTCGTCTTGCCGACGCCGAAGCCGCCCACGATCACGATCTTGACCGCGGCCTCGGCCGTCTGCGGCAGCTGGTCCTCGGTCCGGGGGCCGGGGACGGTGTCAGAGCCTTTGAAGTCCATGCATCACCGCTTCGAGGATTGAACGGTCGGCGACGGTCTGACGCACGATCGGGGCGCGTGCCGTCACCAGCCCGGCCGCCAGCATGTCGGTGAGCAGGACCGTGATCACGCTGAACGGAAGGTTGAGATAGGCCGAGAGTTCGGCCACGGACAGGGGGGTGTTGGTGAGCCGGAGTAACGCCGACTGCTCGGGCGTCGCGGCAGGCGGGGGGTCGGCGCGCGCCACGATCAATGCGACGAGGTCGAGGTCGCCGTCGCGCTCGCCACCGTCCGGTCCGGCCACCACGAAGAGCCGCTCGGGGTTCTTCTGCTTCCCGGGCCCGGGAGGGGGAGGCGGGGAGGGCGGTTGCTCCTTGGGGTATCGCCGCTGGCGTTGCGGAGGAGTCATACGGTCTGGCCGTTGCGCCTGGGCGGACTGGTGAGATGGGCGCCGATGCGGGCGACGAGGTCGGACATGCGGTTGCTCATCCGGCCGGGTTCGGCGAACGTGTCGGACAGCACGGCGAGATAGGCGTTGGCGCCGGCGGCCATCAGATAGAAGTAGCCGCCGTTGATCTCGATGAGGACCATCTTCATCTTGCCGTCGCTCTTGGGGATCTCCGAGGCGACCGCGCTCGCCAGGCTCTGAAGTCCGGCGCAGGCCGCGGCGACTCGGTCGGCGGTGTCCGGGTCGCCGCCGTAGCGGGCGATGCGCAGGCCGTCCGCGGACAGCACCACGATCATCTGGATGCCCGGTACGCCGTCGTGGAGCTCCTTGAGCATCCAGTCGAAGTTGGCGCGCTGCTGGATCACTTGAGGTCCCCCTCGTCTTCGGCCTCGGCGCCGGCCGGTTGCGTTCGCGGTTGGAGTGTGAGCGGGTCGGGCTTGTCCTTGAGTCCGTCCCAGAACGCCTCGACCCAGGCTCCGGGGGCAGGCTCGTCCTTCATCGGCTCGGGCTCGGGCGCGGGCGTCGACCAGATGGTCGGCCGCCCCTCTCGCTCGGCCTGCTCAATGGCCGCCTGCTCGGCGATGCGCTTGCTGAGCGGGGTCTTGACCCGGCTGCGGCGCTGGGGCAGCCCGCCCGGAGTCCATTCGGTGACGACCGGGACGTCGTCCTCCATGGAAGCCGCGGCGGCGATCTTCGGGCTGGTCGGGCGCCGCTTCTTGGGAGCGCGCTTGGGACCTTCGAGCGCGTCGGGGTCGTCGGCCTTGGGCGCCGCCCCCGCTCCGATGCCGTGGGCGAGTCCGGGCGCGGGCTCGCTGGTCATCATCTCGCGCGGCACGACGAGGACGGCGCGGACGCCGCCGTACGCGGACGACCGCAGGGAGACCTGCATCTTGTAGGCCGTGCAGAGGCGACCGACGACTGCCAGGCCCAGGCGTGGGGATTCCCCGAGGTCCTGGAGGTCGGTGCCCTGCTTGGCACGTTCGAGCATGCCCTCGACTCTGGCGCGGGCCTCCTCGCTCAGGCTGACACCGGCGTCCTCGATCTCGATCGCGACGCCCGTCTGCACCTCGGTCGCGGTGACGTGCACCTTGGTCTGCGGCGGCGAGTACCGGGTGGCGTTGTCGAGGAGTTCGGCCGCCGCGTGGATGATCGGCTCGACGGAGATGCCGGCGATGTTGACCTGGACGATGGAGTCCAGGCTGATGCGGCGGTACTCCAGGATCCGGGACATCGCGCCGCGCAGCACGCTGTACAGCGGTACGGGGTCGGGCCACTGGCGTCCGGGGCGGCCGCCGCCGAGCACGGAGATGGAGTCGGCGAGGCGGCCGATCAGCATGGTGCCGTGGTCGATGCGCAGGAGGTCGTCGAAGACCTCGGGGTTGCGCCCGTGGTCCTCCTCCATCTCGCGGAGTTCCACGGCCTGTTGGTGGACGATCGACTGGACGCGACGTGCGATGTTGACGAAGGAGCGCTGGGCCGAGTCGCGCAGGGCTTCCTCGTGGTCGACGATGTCGAGCATCGACTTCACCAACTCGACCTGGGACGGGGCGAGTTGGCCGTAGGACTGGTCGAGCTCGGCGAGGTCGCGAATCACTTCGTGGGGTGAATTGCCGCAGCGCAGCGAGTAGATCGCGGCCGGCGTGATCTCCGTGGCGAGGCGGGCCATCTCCTCGCTGTGGGCGGCGACGCGGTGTTCCAGATACGCGGTGTGACGGGCGTGCTCGGCCCGCGTGTCCCGCAGTGCGCGACCGCGGCGTACCGCTTCGGCCGCCGAGGCCAGCACCAGCAGCATGGCCACGGCACCGCACACGCCGACGGCCGTCCGGGCCGGGACCGCCACCAGGGCGACGGCGGCTCCGATCACCGCGGCCATCACTATGGCCGGCAGCAACAGCACACGTGCATAGGGGAGTTCACGGCGTCGGGGCGGGGTTTGAACGCTCACCATGTGGGCCCTCTGAAACTGATCGGGTGGGTGTAGGGGGAGCTTGCAGCGGGGTACGTCATGGGTATGTCGGAATCTTCTGCGCGTTTGGGAACAAGCGCACGATTACACCTCAACTCGGTGCGCTGCGGGCGAGCTTAGTCCGACCGGATCATCGCTGTGTCATATTCAGCAAGCACCTGAAACGGCGTGCGCAACGGCGGTACGCTCAGCCTCATTTATACGCTCAGATAACATTCGAACACGATCCGTAACAGCGTGAGAATGTTCGAAGGTCACTCACCGTGAGGGGTGAAGATCGGGTTCCGGACCCGGGATCAGACCCGGGATCAAGTGATCAGCGAGCGATCAGCCGGCGATCAGCGGGAGATGTGACGCCGGTCCGGCGAAGGCGGACGAGAGGCGCTGCGCGCCCGGACCGCGGCGGAAACGGCAAACGGCGCCGGAAACAACAAAGGCAAGGAGCTTCTCCGCTCCTTGCCACTCTCAACTTATAGCGCACTGGGGGGCTTGCGGCAAGGCCCCCTCCATGCCGCAGAATCTCCGGCCGTAGGCCCACGACCTGCGGAAACGGGAGGCATACCAGTGCGTGCGTGTGATGTGGCTGCGGGCGCCGGGAGCGTCGCCGCACACGAGGTCCGCCGACGAGCGACTTACGGAGCCAATGCTTTGAACCCCCTGACCACCAGTGCCTTCGCCCTGCCCGAACGCCTCTCCCCCAAGGCGGACCCGGCACTCGTCGCCGCCGACGAGCGGCACTTCGCCGCCATCGCCGAGTGCCTCGAACAGTCCATCGCCGAGCTGTCCGACCGACTCGCCGCCGCGCGCAGGGAACCGGGTGGCACCGGCCGGGAGGCGATGGACCGCGACAACGAGATCCACCGGCTCAGCGCCCGTCTGCGCACCCTTCGCCGCTTCGGCCTGGACCTGTGCCTGGGACACATGGTCGGCGCGGACAGCCCCGAACCGGTCTACGTGGGCCGCCTCGGCCTGACCGACAGCACCGGCCGCCGACTGCTCGTCGACTGGCGCTCCCCCGCGGCCGAGCCGTTCTTCGGCGCCACCCACGGCAACCCGATGGGCCTGACAAGCCGCCGCCGGTACCGCTGGACCCAGGGCCGGATCAGCGACTACTGGGACGAGGTGTTCACCCCGGACGGCTTCGCCGGGCATGCCGCGCTCGACGACCAGTCCGCATTCATCGCGAGCCTGGGCAGCAACCGCTCCCCCAGGATGCGCGACGTGCTCGGCACCATCCAGGCCGACCAGGACGCCATCATCCGCGCCGGATCCCGCGGCGCACTCGTCGTCGACGGCGGCCCCGGCACGGGCAAGACCGTCGTCGCCCTGCACCGCTCCGCCTACCTGCTGTACTCCGACCCACGGCTCGACCAGCGCCGGGGCGGCGTCCTGTTCGTCGGTCCGCACCGGCCGTATCTGAGTTACGTCTCCGATGTCCTGCCGAGCCTCGGCGAGGAGGGCGTGCAGACCTGCATCCTGCGGGACCTGGTCCCCGAGGGGGCCGCGGCGACCGTCGAGCCCGACCCGGAGGTGGCCCGCCTGAAGTCGTCCGCGGACCTGGTGCGGGCGATCGCGAAGGCCGTCCGCTTCTACGAGGAGCCGCCCACCGGGACCATGACGGTCACGACCCACTGGTCCGACGTACGGCTGACCGCTCGCGACTGGGCCGTGGCGTTCGACGCGGCCGAGCCCGGCGTCCCTCACAACGAGGCCCGCGACCAGGTCTGGGAGGAACTGCTGACGATCCTGGTCGACCAGCACGAGGAGGACGCCTCCGGCGACGACGGCGAGGTCTCCCCCGAGCTGATCCGCAGGTCCCTGTCGCAGAACCGGGAGCTGCGCGGCGCCTTCGACCGCTCCTGGCCGCTGCTGGAGGCGACCGACCTGGTCGGGGACCTGTGGTCGGTGCCGGCGTATCTGCGGATGTGCGCTCCCTGGCTCGACCGCGAGGAGGTGCGGCGACTCCAGCGCGCGGACGCCCAGGCGTGGACGGTGTCCGACCTGCCGCTGCTGGACGCGGCACGGCAACGGCTGGGCGATCCGGAGACCGCCCGCCGCAAGCGCCGGCATGCGGGCATCCTCGCCGCCCAGCGCGAGCGGATGACGCAGGTCGTCGACAACCTCATCGAGGCCACGGCGAACTCCGGCGCCGACGGCGACGAAGGCGAGGGCCTGGTGATCATGCTGCGCGGCCAGGACGCCCAGGTCAGTCTGGTCGACGAGTCCGAGCTGACCGACATCGCCCAGGACCGGCTCGCCGGCCCGTTCGCGCACATCGTCGTGGACGAGGCGCAGGAACTGACCGACGCGGAATGGCAGATGCTGCTCCAGCGCTGTCCTTCGCGCAGCTTCACCATCGTCGGCGATCGTGCCCAGGCCAGGCACGGTTTCACGGAGTCCTGGCAGGACCGCCTGGCCCGCATCGGCCTCGACCGGATCGAACTGGCCTCCCTCAACGTCAACTACCGCACCCCGGCGGAGATCATGACGGAGGCCGAGCCGGTCATCCGCGCCGCACTGCCGGACGCCAATGTGCCGACGTCGATCCGCAGCGGAGGGCTCCCCGTCGTCCACGGATCGGTTTCGGAGCGGGACGCGGTCCTCGACACCTGGCTCGCCGAGCACACCGAGGGAATCGCCTGCGTCATCGGCGACCCCACGTTCCGCCCGACGGACCGGGTACGGTCACTGACCCCCGAGCTGTCCAAGGGCCTGGAATTCGACCTGGTCGTCCTCATGAACCCGGAGAAGTTCGGCGAGGGCATCGAAGGAGCGGTGGACCACTATGTGGCGATGACCCGGGCAACCCGGCAACTGATCATCCTGACAGGCGCCGAGTGCACGCCCTAGGGGCGCGGGGCCGCATCGAAATGCGGCCCCGCCGCGCGGGCGCGACCGGCCACGACGAACCCCGCGCCCGCCGGCAAACCCCTCACCCCACCGACGAGTAGGCGACAACCCCCCGCAGCAGCCCCTCGACGGCCTTGCGCGCACTCTTCCCCACGGTCGAGTCCGAAGGAGACGCCGCAGAGATCTGCCCCAGCACATCGATCACCTGCTTGCACCACCGCACGAAGTCGCCGGCCGGCATCTCCGCCTCCCGCAGCACCTCGTCCAGCCCCTTGCCGCTGGCCCACATATAGGCGGCCCAGGCAAAGCCCAGATCCGGTTCACGCTGCCCGACGCCCTCGGTCTGGGTGATCCGGAAGTCCTCCTCCAGAGCATCCAGCCGGCCCCAGATCCGCACCATCTCACCCAGCGCGGCCTTGGCCTTGCCCGACGGCAGCTTCGGGGCCATCGCGTCGTCCCCGACCCGTGCCTCGTACACCAACGCCGAGACGCAGGCGGCCAGTTCGGCAGGACCCAGGCCCTCCCACACCCGCTCGCGCAGGCACTCGCTGGCCAGCAGGTCGAGTTCGCCGTACAGCCGCGCGAGGCGCTTGCCGTGCTCGGTCACCTCGTCGCTGCGCAGATAGTCAAGCTCGGTCAGCAGCGCGACGATGCGGTCGAAGGTGCGCGCGATCGTGTTCGTGCGGCCTTCGATACGGCGCTCCAGCTGCGAGGTGTCCCGCAGCAGCCGGTGGTAGCGCTCGGCCCAACGGGCGTGGTCCTCACGTTCGTTGCAGCCGTGGCAGGGGTGCGCCCGCAGGGCCTTGCGCAGCCGGTCGATCTCCCGGTCGTCCGCGGCCTGGGAGCGCCGCTTGCGGTGCCGGTCGGGTGAGATGTGCCCGGCCTTGGTGCGCAGCGCGGACGCCAGGTCCCGACGGGACTGCGGGGAGCGCGGGTTGAAGGACTTCGGAATGCGCATCCGCTCCAGCGCCTCCACGGGCACCGGGAAGTCCATCGACGCCAGCCGCTTGACCTGCCGCTCGGCTGTCAGGACCAGCGGGCGCGGCCCGTCGTGGTGCTCGAAGCCGCGGTGGCCGTTGGAACGGCCGGCCGGCAGCCCCGGGTCGAGCACCAGCGCGAGCCCGGCGTACTTGCCGGTCGGCACATGGATGACGTCGCCCGGCTTGAGCTTCTCCAGCGCGACGGCGGCCTCCGCGCGGCGCTCCACCGCGCCTTGGCGGGCCAACTCGTTCTCGCGGTCCTTCAGTTCGCGGCGCAGCTGCGCGTACTCCTCGAAGTTCCCGAGGTGGCAGGTCATGGACTCCTTGTAGCCCTCCAGCCCCTCCTCGTTGCGCTGCACCTGGCGCGAGATCCCGACGACCGACTTGTCCGCCTGGAACTGCGCGAAGGACGTCTCCAGCAGTTCGCGCGAGCGGTGCCGCCCGAACTGCTCGACGAGGTTGACCGCCATGTTGTACGACGGCTTGAAGCTGGAGCGCAGCGGATAGGTGCGCGTGCCGGCCAGACCAGCGAGGTGGTCCGGGCTCATGCCGCGCTGCCACAGCACCACGGCGTGTCCCTCGACATCGATGCCGCGGCGGCCCGCGCGGCCGGTCAGCTGGGTGTACTCGCCCGGGGTGATGTCGGCGTGCTGCTCGCCGTTCCACTTGACGAGCTTCTCCAACACCACCGAGCGGGCGGGCATGTTGATGCCGAGGGCGAGGGTCTCGGTGGCGAACACGGCCTTGACCAGGCCGCGGACGAACAGCTCCTCGACGACCTCCTTGAAGGTCGGCAGCATGCCCGCGTGATGGGCGGCTATGCCTCGCTCAAGGCCCTCCAGCCACTCGTAGTACCCGAGGACGTGAAGGTCCTCCGTCGGGATGGACGCGGTGCGCTCCTCCACGAGGGAACGCACCTTCTCCCGGGCCTCGTCGTCGTTCAGCCGCAGCCCCGCGTGCAGGCACTGCTGGACGGCGGCCTCGCAGGCGGCGCGGCTGAAGATGAAGGTGATGGCGGGCAGCAGGCCCTCGGCGTCGAGGCGTTCGATGACTTCGGGCCGCCCGGGCGTCCACACCCTGGAGCGCTGTCTGCGCTCGCGCTCCCGGTCGGCCTCGCGCATGGCACGGCCGCGTCTGCGGTCCTGGTAGGACGGCCGGGTCGCCTCCATGCGGGCCAGCCGTGTGAGGTCGGGGTTGACGGCCTTCTTGCTGCCCTCGCCCTCCTCGAACAGGTCGTACATCCGGCGTCCGGCGAGCACGTGCTGGAACAGCGGGACCGGCCGGTGCTCGGAGACGATGACCTCGGTGTCACCGCGGACGGTGTCGAGCCAGTCGCCGAACTCCTCGGCGTTGGACACGGTCGCCGACAGCGAGACGAGGGTGACCGACTCGGGAAGGTGAATGATCACCTCTTCCCATACGGCGCCACGGAAGCGGTCGGAGAGGTAGTGCACCTCGTCCATGACCACGTAGCCGAGGCCGAGGAGGGTCTGGGACCCGGCGTACAGCATGTTCCGCAGCACCTCGGTGGTCATCACGACCACCGCGGCGTCGGGGTTGACGCTGTTGTCGCCGGTCAGCAGGCCGACCATGCCGTTGCCGTAACGGCGGCACAGGTCGGCGTACTTCTGGTTCGAGAGCGCCTTGATGGGGGTGGTGTAGAAGCACTTCTTGCCCTGCATGAGGGCGAGGTGGACGGCGAACTCGCCGACGATCGTCTTGCCGGAGCCGGTGGGCGCGGCCACCAGCACGCCCTTCCCCGTCTCGAGCGCCTGGCATGCCTCGATCTGGAAGGGGTCGAGGCCGAAGTCGTACATCTCGCGGAAGGAGGCGAGCGCGGTGGCCTGCTCGGCGGCGCGCCTGTGTGCTGCCGCATACCGCTCGGCCGGTGAGAGGTCCTCTGTCATCGTGCTTTCGAGCGTACCGGGCGCCACTGACAACAGGACGATCATTATCCGGATCGGCACTCCGCAAACCCGGGATCCGCGCAGCTCACGACCGCGAAGCGGAAGCGGCCGGGTGCGCCCCGTAGGCGCCCCGGCCGCTTCCCGCTGAGAGGCGTCTCTCAGGTGACGTCGTCGTAGCCGTTGACCCGCTCCGTGGTCGCCTGCTCGGGCAGCGCCCGGCTCGCGGAGACGGACTCGACCTCACCGATGTCCTCGGGGGTCAGATCCAGGTCGGAGGCCTCGTCGTCGTCGGGGCCCATGGCATCCCGGCGGCGCCTGCGGCGGTCGTTGAGCATGGAGACGGTGACGGCGGCGAAGTACAGGACCCAGATCGGTCCGGCGAGGGCCATCATCGTCAGCGGGTCGGTGCTCGGCGTGGCGATCGCCGCGAAGACGGTGATGCCCATGATCATGCCGCGCCACCAGCCGAGCATGCGCTTGCCGGTGATCGCGCCCGTGAAGTTGAGCATCACGAGCAGCAGCGGCAGCTCGAAGGAGAGACCGAAGACGATCACCATGCGCGTGACGAGGTCGAGCAGATCGTCGAGCGGCAGCAGGTTGTCGACGCCGAACGGGGTGAACTCGATGAGCACGTCGGCGGTCTTCGGCAGCACCTTGTAGGCGAAGAAGGCGCCGGCGAGGAAGAGCGGGAAGCCCGTGGCGACGAAGGCGTAGGCGTACTTCCGCTCGTGCTTGTGCAGGCCGGGGGCGACGAAGGCCCACAGCTGGTACAACCAGACCGGCGCGGCGAACACGACACCGGCCATCAGGGACACCTTGAGGGCCAGCGTGAACGGCGCGAGCAGGCCGTTGATCGTGATCTGCGCACACGGATTCTCGTCGCGCGCAGTCTTGGCCAGCTCCTCGAACGACTTCGGGCAGCCGACCGACTCCAGGACCGGCTTGGTGAAGAAGTTGATGATCTCCTGATAGAAGAAGGCGGCGACGATCGTGATGATGACGATCGCGAGCAGCGCCTTCGCGAGCCGGTTGCGGAGCTCACGAAGGTGTTCCGCGAGGGGCATCCGCCCCTCGGGATCCTTCTCCTCTTTGCGGGCAGACTTCAGCAACCCACGTTCCCATCTCGTGCGGCGGGCCGGAGGTCACCGGCCCTGCGTCAGCGCTTGGTGGTGTCCGTCGGCTCGTTGACCGGGCGCGAGCTGGTCACGTCACCGGGGGAAGCCTGGATGATGCGCTGAGCCGGGGGCTGCTGGTCGTCGCCGGCGTTGTTCGGCGGGTCGGCCGGGGCGGCGGACTTGTTGTCGTCCTTCATCGCCTTGGCCTCGCTCTTCAGGATCCGGGCGGACTTGCCGAGCGAGCGCGCCATGTCCGGAAGCTTCTTCGCGCCGAACAGCAGGATGATGACGACGAGGATGAGAATGATCTCGGGGGCTCCGAGCCTTCCGAACATAAGTCTTTACCTTCTCACCGAGGCGGCTGGGGTGGGATGCTGTCCGATCGGTCGGACATGTGTCCGAACGATCGTGTTGACAGCGATCGTAACGCTCAGGGGTAAACGAGAGGCAATCCCCGTGCGTACTACTCCCTGTCCGCGGTCCGGGCCTCGTTCTCCGACCCGCGACCAGCAGCGTACCTTTCCCCGCCGCCAGGTTGACAGGGCGAAGTGGCCCAAAACGCATGCGGCACTGCACTCACACCCAATCCTTGGGGTGACTACTGGGAGTCCACAGCGCGGGCCGCGCTCATGCTCGCCCGCTCCAGGTCCTCGGCGGCCCTGCTGATGCGCTGCGCCGAGTCCGTCACCTGCCGGCCGAGCCGCTGAGCCTCCAGGAAGACCCGCACGGCGAGCACACCGAGGACGGCGAGACCCAGAAAACCCACAGCTACCGCGAACATCGGCCAGAACATGAGGGCGAGCCTAGACCGTCCTAGACCGTGGAGTGCAGCCGCAGGGTGCTGACACCGCCGCCGGTCAGCAGCTCGATGATCCGCTCGCCGGCGGGCTTGCGGACGGCGACGCCGCAGTCGGGGCAGGTGAAGGAGTAGAACGTCGTACGGCTGCTGGCGCCGATGGCGAGGCGCAGGGCGCTCGCGCCGAGCTCGAAGCGGCCCCGGCAGTCCGGGCAGCCGGCTCTGAACACCACCGGAGCCACGCTTCTCATCCCGGCGAACGCTGACGCCACCGTGATTCCCCGCACACCGGACCCGGACGTAGCCGACTCGCTCAAAGCCCTTGCTCCTGCCTGTCGCCCTGCCGCTCCTGAACCACACGCGTCCCGTGGGACTCCTGCACCTCGACCCCGTCGTACGCCGTCAGTGCCTCGCGGGCCGCCTGCCGGGCGCTGTCGGCCAGCTCGGGCGGCGACACGATGCGGCCGTCGCGGCCCAGCCGGAGCGCCAGGCGCCGCAGCGACGCCGGGTCGGGGGTACGCAAGGTGATACGCAGCCCGCCGTCCGCAAGCTCATCCGCGCTGTCGTGCGGGTAGTACTCGGCGACCCAGCGCCCGCCCGGACCGACCTCGACGACGACCTCCGGGTCCTCCGCCGCGGGCTGCACCAGCCCCTCGGACAGGTCCCGCAGCTCCACCTCGGGCGGCGCGGACGCCTCTTCGAGGATCTTGATCTCGGCGACCCGGTCGAGGCGGAAGGTACGCCGGGCCTCGGAGCGCCGGCACCAGGCCTCGACATAGGTGTGGCCGACGCTGACCAGGCGGATGGGGTCGATCTCGCGCTCGGTGACCTCGTCGCGGGCCGGTGAGTAGTAGCGGATCCAGAGCCGGCGCCGCTCGGAGATCGCCCGGTCGACGTCCGCGAAGACACCGCCCTCGGCCTCGAAGGTCACCGACAGCCGGGCACTCGCGCCGGCCGCCTCGCCCGAGGCGGCCTCGACCTTGGCGGTCGCCCGCAGCAGCGCCTGCCGGTCGCTCTCGCGCAGGCCGGGCAGCGTGGCCACCGCGCGGGCGGCCACCAGCAGCGCGGTCGCCTCGTCGGCGGCGATTCGCAGCGGCTCGGCCACGTCGTCGGGGTTGTGCCACCAGATGCGCTCGCCGTCGGTGTCGATGTCGAGGAGATCGCCGCCGCGGAAGCTGGTGCCGCACATGGGCAGCACGTCCAGGTCGGAGACCAGCTCGTCCTCGGAGATCCCGAAGGCGCGCGCGACGTCCTCGACGCGGGCGCCGGGACGCTCCTTCAGATACGTCACCAGCGAGAGCATCCGCCGGGTCTGGTCGATGGCGTTGACGGGCCTGACCGGTTTGCCTGCCACTGTCTCGCTCCGCTCCCCCTCAGCCCTTGGCCACGGCACGCAGCCGGTCCACGACATCGGCCCGCAGTTCGGCGGGCTCCAGCACCACCACGTCCGGCCCGAACTCCACCAGCCAGGCATCCAGCCCGTGGCCGTACGGAATCTCCAACTCGTCCCAGCCGTCGCCGAGTTCCCGAACCGCCGTGGCCTTCGCCCGAAGGGGGTACCCGGCGTCCGTGCGCAGCCGGATCAGCGCGGAACGGTCGGCGTTCTCCCCCGCCCAGCTCGCGACGGTCTCCCGCACGGTGACGACGTCGGGGATCTCGGCGGTGAAGCGGCCGCTGCGGCTGCGCACCTTGCCGGTGATCCGGGACAGGCGGAACACCCGCTCCGCACCGCGGTCGCGGTCCCAGCCCGCCAGATACCAGTGGCCGCGCCAGCACTCCAGCGCCCACGGCTCGACATGGCGCTGCTCGGGGCGGGCGGCGGTGGCCTTCCGGTAGTCGAAGACGACCGGACGGCGGTCCCGGCAGGCGAGCATCAGCGGCTCGAACGCCGCCTCGTGCACGGGGATACGGGGCTCCAGCGCGCCGTGCGCCTCGTACGGGTCGACGTCCTCCGGCAGTCCCGCGGCGCGCAGTTTCTGCAGGGCGCCGCTGGCCGCGCCGGCGAGCCTGGCCTGCTGCCACACCTTGGCGGCCAGGCCGAGCGCCGCGGCCTCCTCGGCGTCCAGGGTGATCGGCGGCAGCCGGTTGCTGTCGCGGCGGGCCAGATAGCCGACGTCGCCGTCGAGATTCTCCACGGTCTCGATGACCAGCCCGAGTTCGCGCAGATCGTCCTTGTCGCGCTCGAACATCCGGTTGAAGGAGTCGTCGCTGCCCGCTTCGAGATAGGCCTCGATGGACTCACGCAGCTCGCGCTTGCTCAGTGGCCGCCGCGTCCCGAGCAGACACAGCGCCAGGTTCATGAGCCGCTCGGCCTTGGCAATGGCCATCGACGCCCTTCGCCTTCCCTATGGTGCTTACGAGCGATGACCGTACCGCTCCGCAGTGGCGTGACAAAAGCCGAGGCCCATGCCCGCACAGGCATGGGCCCCAGGTTGTCGGCTCCGATCGCCCGCCGATCACAGTCGGCGATCGGACGCGACGATCAGACGCCGAGCAGGTCGACCACGAAGATCAGGGTCTCGCCGGGCTTGATCGCCGGGGTGGGGCTCTGGTTGCCGTAGGCGAGGTGCGCCGGGATGGTCAGCTGGCGACGGCCACCGACCTTCATGCCCTGCACGCCCTGGTCCCAGCCCTTGATGACGCGACCGCCGCCGAGCGGGAAGCGGAACGGCGTACCGCGGTTCCAGCTGGCGTCGAATTCCTCACCGGTGCTGAAGGACACGCCCACATAGTGGACGGTGACGGTGTGGCCCGCCTGCGCAACCTCGCCGTCGCCCTCCCAGATGTCCTTGATCTCCAGGTCCTTCGGCGGCTCGCCGCCCGGGAAGTCGATCTCGGGCTTGTCGATGCTCACGTCTTACGCTCCATGCTTGTTGTGGAAAGGCAACGTTCTCAGTCTTTCATCACGACGGCCGGACTCACATCTTGGCCAGGATGTCCACGGTGAAGACCAGCGTGGCGCCCTTCTCGATACCGCTGCCCTGCGGCGGGTTGTCGCCGTAGCCCAGGTCCGGCGGGATGACGATCAGCACACGGCTGCCGACCTTCTTGCCGGTCAGGCCCTGCGACCAGCCCTTGACGACCTGTGCGAGCGCGAACGACACCAGCTGCTTGTTGGCGTACGTCGAGTCGAATTCCTTGCCGTTGGACCACTGCACGCCCTTGTACTGCACGAGCACCGTGTTCTCGGCGGCCACCGCGTCGCCGTCGCCCTCGATGACGTAGTTCGCCACCAGCTTCTTCGGCGGATCCGTCTTGGGGATCTCGATGGAGGGGGCCTTGCCGTCGGTGTTGGTGCCGGCCTTGGGCAGGTCCGCGTCGTTCTGGGCGACGGTCTTGCCCTTGGCGGAGCTCTTGGAGTTGAACGAGGCCTCGATGTCGACCACGAACACCAGCGTGTCGGTGCCCTTGATCCCGGCCTGCGCGTTGCCCTCCTTGCCGTAGCCCAGCTCCGGCGGGACGGCCATCTCGACGCGGCTGCCGACCTTCTTGCCGACCAGGCCGTACCGCCAGCCGTCGATGATGCGGCCCTGGGAGAGCTGGATGAGCAGCGGGGTTTTACGGTCGTAGGAGTTGTCGAAGACCTTGGCCGTGGCCCAGATCTGGCCCAGGTAGTTCGCCTGGAGGTAGTCGTTCTCGGCGACCACCTTGCCGTTGCCCGCGATGACCGTCTTCACCGCGAGGTCCTTCGACGGCTCGCCCTCGCCCTTGGCGACCGTGGGCTTCTCGCCGAACTTCGTGCCCGCGGTGATCGCCGGGAGCGGACCGTCCACGATCTTCGGCGAGGGCGCGGCCGAGCCGTCCGGGTTCGACGGCGACGCGCTGTCGCTTCCCTGTCCGGAGTCCGATCCGTCGTCGTCACCGCATCCGGCGAGCGTGACCAGTCCTGCGGGAACAGCGATGAGAAGTGAGCGTCGGCGCACGGTGGGGGCCTCGTAATCGGTCGATCTTGTGGATGGCGTGCGCGCAACTCTACGGCGTGAGAAGGGCGCCGTACGGGAAACGTACGGCGCCCGTGTTGCGTTCCGGCCGGATGTGACCGCTGTGCGATGTCAGGCCGGTCTCAGCGAATGCCTCACATTCCGGCGATGAGTTTCTCCACCCGGTCGTCCACCGAACGGAACGGGTCCTTGCACAGGACGGTGCGCTGCGCCTGGTCGTTGAGCTTGAGGTG
Source organism: Streptomyces chartreusis (assembly GCF_008704715.1). NCBI lineage: Bacteria > Bacillati > Actinomycetota > Actinomycetes > Kitasatosporales > Streptomycetaceae > Streptomyces > Streptomyces chartreusis. The sequence continues at coordinate 7,899,719 of NZ_CP023689.1, read as the reverse complement.
GACCCAGTCGACGGTGAAGTCGCGGCGCTGTTCCTGGGCCCTGCGGATGAAATCGCCGCGCAGCCGGGCCCGAGTGGTCTGCGGCGGAACGGACTTGCCTTCGAAGATCTTCAAGTCGTTGCAGATGCGCGCCGCTTGACCCTTCTTCTCCAGCAGGTAGTAGAGGCCACGACGCCGGTGGATGTCGTGGTAGGCGAGGTCTATCTGAGCGACCCTCGGATGCGACATGGTCATGTTGTGCTTGGCCCGGTACCGCTCGATGAGCTTGTACTTCATGACCCAGTCGATCTCGGTGCCGATGCGGTCGAGGTCCTCGGACTCGATCGAGTCCAGGGTGCGGCCCCACAGCTCCAGGACCTGCTCGACGGTGCCGGTGCGGATGCCGCGGCGCTCGCAGAAGTCCACGGCCTTCTCGTAGTACTCGCGCTGCACCTCCAGCGCGGAGGCCTCGCGGCCACTGGCCAGGCGCACCTTGCGCCGCCCTGTGATGTCGTGGCTGACCTCGCGGATCGCCCGGATGGGGTTCTCCAGGGTCAGGTCGCGCATCACGGTGCCCGCCTCGATCATGCGCAGCACCAGGTCGGTGGCGCCGACCTTGAGGAGCATGGTCGTCTCGGACATGTTCGAGTCGCCCACGATGACGTGGAGGCGGCGGTAGCGCTCCGCGTCCGCGTGCGGTTCGTCGCGCGTGTTGATGATCGGCCGGGAGCGGGTCGTCGCCGAGGAGACGCCCTCCCAGATGTGCTCTGCCCGCTGGCTGACGCAGTACACCGCGCCCCGCGGGGTCTGCAGCACCTTGCCGGCGCCGCAGAGAAGCTGCCTGGTGACCAGGAACGGGATGAGGATGTCCGCGAGCCGGGAGAACTCTCCGTGCCGCGCCACGAGATAGTTCTCGTGGCAACCGTAGGAGTTACCGGCCGAGTCGGTGTTGTTCTTGAAGAGGTAGACGTCGCCCGCGATTCCCTCCTCGTGCAGGCGTCGTTCGGCGTCCACCAGGAGTCCTTCGAGAATGCGCTCGCCCGCTTTGTCGTGGGTGACCAGTTCGGTCACGTTGTCACATTCCGGTGTGGCGTATTCCGGATGTGATCCCACGTCGAGATAGAGGCGGGCGCCGTTTCGCAGAAAGACATTGCTGCTGCGGCCCCATGACACGACACGGCGGAAGAGGTACCGCGCCACCTCGTCGGGAGACAGGCGGCGCTGTCCCCTGAACGTACATGTGACGCCGTACTCGTTCTCCAGCCCGAAAATGCGGCGGTCCATGACTGAACATTACGCCCGATCCCCTGAGCTGAAACGGGGTTCGACGGCACGGTTTGGATCATTTTCCGATGAAGCCGCAACCACCGCACCCCTGCCGGGAGCTGCGAGGACCCTTCCGGTGGCCAGCAGGACCAGCAATGACACGGCCCCCGCGCCACCCGGCACGGCGAAACCCCAGAAGGCCCCGCCGGCCTCGACCACCGGCCCCGCGAGGCCCGTTCCGACGGACGCGCCCACGGTGAACGTCGTCACAAGCCAGGAGAACGCCTCGGTGACGGTGCCCTGCGGCGCGTGCCGGTCGACGAGCACGAAGGCACACGCGATGCACGGCGCCAGGAAGACTCCGGCGAGCACCGCGAGGAAGGTCATGGCGACCGCTCCTGGCATCAGCATCAGCGGCAGGTAACACACCGCCAGAAGGGCCACCAGCACCCGCAGTCGCCGCGCGGGCTCACCGCCCCACTGCCGCGCCCCGTACGCCGTCCCGCCGATCAGGGCGCCCAGCCCCAGCCCCGCCATCAGCCAGCCGTACACCACGTCACCGCCGTGGTCGTCCGCGTACGACACCGCCGCCACCGCGATGGACCCCATCGCCACGCCGACGAACAGGAAGGCCCCGAGCAGCGCCAGCAGGCCCGGCGAGCGCAGCGCACCCAGCCAGTGCGCCTCGCGCGGTGCCGAGCGCCACGCGCGCGAGGGCGGCGACACGACTACCGACAGGGCGCCCAGCACCCCGATGACGTTCAGCACGAGCAGCGCCGCCTGGGCCGACCACAGCGAGGCACACAGGGTCAGCAGCAACGGTCCCACGGTGAACATGACTTCCTGGGCCACGGCGTCCATGGCGTACGCGGTGTGCACCTGGCCCTCCTTGTGGAGGACCGAGCCCCACAGGGCCCGCAGACCGCCTTCCAGGGGCGGCGTGAAGAGTCCGGCGGCGGCCACGGCCGCGTAGGCGAGCGGCAGCGGGGAGATGCCCACGAAGGCGAACACGGCCATGGCCAGCGCCGAGGCGATCGCGGCGGGCAGCTGCACCCGCGGCTGGCCGTGCAGGTCCACGATGCGTCCCAGCACCGGCTGGCCGATCGCGTTGGCGACGCCGTACACGGCCGCCAGTGCGCCGGCGAGGCTGTAGGAGCCGCCCTCGGCGCGCACGAACAGCAGGATCGCGAGCGCGGCGACGGCGTTCGGCAGCCGGCCTATGAGGGTGCCGACGAGCAGCCGGGCGGCATGCCTCGCCCTGAGGATCTCCACGTATGCGCCGGTCATCGGCCGCGCCGCCCTCCGCTGAAGTTTTACGTATAACGTCCTTCGTCATACGTACCATGTGCGCTGTTCACGAGTCCAGGTGAAGGAGTAGGCGGACGGTGGCACACGGCAGCACGCGCCCCACCAGCCGGGACGTCGCCCAGGCCGCGGGCGTCTCCCAGGCCGCGGTCTCCCTCGTCCTGGGCGACAAATGGCGCGGCCGCGTCTCCGCGGCCACGGCCGAACGCGTACGCGAGGCAGCCCGCGAGCTCGGCTACCGGCCCAACCTCGCGGCCCGCAACCTGCGCCTCGGCCACACCCGCACGGTACTCCTGGTGGTCCCGGCCCTCACCACGGAATTCTTCGCCGGCGTCTACACCGGTGCCGCCCGCGTGGCCGCCCGGCACGGCTTCGGCGTGGTCCTCTACCCCTCCCCCGAAGGCATCGGCCCCGCCCGCAACCCCTTCGCCTCCGCCCAGGCCGCCCTGGACGGCGTCATCGCCTCCTCCATGGCCGCCGACGCCCTCACCGCCATCCGCGGCGACCAGCTGCCCCTCGTCATGCTCGACAGCGACCCCGCGGGCAGCCTCGGCGGCGCGACCGTGAACCTGGACATCGCCGACGGCGTCCGTCAGGTCACCGAGCACCTGCTGGGCCTCGGCCACCGCCGCTTCCTGCACCTGGCGGCCGACATCGCGTCCTGGACGTTCGAAGTGCGCGCACACGAGCTGGCCACGCGGCTCGCCGGGACGCCCGGCACCTCACTGCGGACCGTACGCGCCCCCATCTCCATCGACGCGGCCCGCACCGCGGCCGAAACCGCGCTCGCCGCCCAGGACCCCCGCCCCACCGCGATCATCTGCGACGACGACAAGCTCGCCGCCGGCGCCTACAAGGCCGTACGGCGCCTGGGCCTGCGCATCCCCGACGACATCTCCGTCACCGGCCTCGACGACCTCGCCCTCGCCACCGCCATCGACCCCGAACTCACCACCGTCCGGCTGGACGCGGAACTGTTCGGCGAGCGCGGCATGCAGGCCCTTCTGGCGGTCCTGGAAGGCCGCGAGCCGGAAGAGGGCGACATTCCGGTCCAGCTCGTCGTACGAGGCTCCACAGCCCCGCCCAGCGCCCCCTGACGGCCCCCGGACACGCCCTGTGCCCCGGCCGAGGGTCGGCCGGGGCACAGTACGGGCGGGGTGAAGCCGGTGGGACTACTCCTCGGCAGCGCCGGACTCCTCGGAGGACTCGTCGTCCTCGGCGCTCTCGGCCTCGGTGGCCGCTCCGCCGGCCTCGAGGAGCCGGTCGAGCTGACGGCCGACGATGCGCTTGAACTTGCGCGACTGCGGACGCGTACGGTCCAGCACCGCGACCTCCAGGCGCTCCGCGGGGATCTCCCGCTGAGTGCCGTTCGACTCGCGCGACAGCGCCTGCACGGCCAGCTTCAGCGCCTCGGCGAGGGTCATGCCGTCCTGATGGCGCTGGTCCAGATAGTTGCTGATCAGTTCCGCGTTGCCGCCGACCGCGACCGAGCCGTGCTCGTCCACGATCGATCCGTCGTGCGGCAGCCGGTAGATCTGGTCGCCCTCCGGCGTCGCGCCGACCTCGGCGACGACCAGCTCCACCTCGTACGGCTTCTCGGCCGCGGAGGAGAAGATCGTGCCCAGCGTCTGGGCGTAGACGTTGGCCAGACCGCGGGCGGTCACGTCGTCACGGTCATATGTGTAACCACGGAGGTCGGCATACCGCACGCCGCCGATCCGCAGGTTCTCGTACTCGTTGTACTTGCCGGCCGCCGCGAAGCCGATGCGGTCGTAGATCTCGCTGAACTTGTGCAGCGCACGGGACGGGTTCTCGCCGACGAACACGATGCCGTCGGCGTACTGGAGCACGACCAGGCTGCGACCACGCGCGATGCCCTTGCGGGCGTACTCCGCCCGGTCGGCCATGGCCTGCTGGGGTGAGACATAGAACGGCGTCGACACCGGTTATCCGTCCCTTTCTGTCGAAGTCACAGGATCACCTTGATAAGACGGAACCCGCGCCTACAGCAGCGCGGCCCGCGGGCCGTCGGGCTGCTCCAGACGCCGCTCCAGGATCGAGCGGGCGATCTCGGAGGACTCGTCGTCGCCCAGCCGGCGGAAGCCGTCCTCGGTGATCACGGTGACGATCGGGTAGATCCGGCGGGCGACATCGGGACCACCGGTCGCCGAGTCGTCGTCGGCCGCGTCGTACAGGGCCTGCACCACGAGCGTCGTGGCGTCGGCCTCGCTCAGATCATCACGGAAGAGCTTCTTCATGGCGCCACGCGCGAAGATCGAACCGGAGCCGGTGGCGGCGAAACCGTGCTCCTCGGAACGGCCACCGGTGACGTCGTAGGAGAAGATCCGTCCCCTCTCCCGGTCCACGTCGTACCCGGCGAAGAGCGGCACCACGGCCAGCCCCTGCATGGCCATGCCGAGGTTGGAGCGGATCATGGTCGACAGCCGGTTCGCCTTGCCCTCCAGCGACAGCTGGGCGCCCTCGACCTTCTCGAAGTGCTCCAGCTCCAGCTGGAAGAGCTTGACCATCTCGACGGCCAGACCGGCCGTACCGGCGATGCCCACGGCCGAGTACTCGTCGGCGGGGAACACCTTCTCGATGTCGCGCTGCGCGATGACGTTGCCCATGGTGGCGCGGCGGTCACCGGCGAGGACGACGCCTCCGGGGAACGTGACGGCGACGATGGTCGTGCCGTGCGGCGCCTCGATCACGCCCTGCGTGGGCGGGAGTTGACGCTTGCCGGGCAGCAGCTCCGGCTGGTGGTCGGAGAGAAAGTCCATGAAGGAGGACGACCCAGGCGTCAGGAAGGCAGCTGGTAGACGCCCGGTGCTACGAGTGTTGGCTTCCACGCGATTCCTTCCGGATAAGCGGCGGCCCGGCAGACGGCGTCGGGGTTCTCCCCCCAACTGGCCGATGGCCGAATTGCAGTTGAAGCACAGTACGCCACGGACCCTACCCGTCTTGTGGCTGTGATCCACATGAACGGCCGCGGCCTTCGGACAGATGACGCGGAGCCGCCGGGAGCCGGTGGGCATCCCGGTTCCGGCCGGACGCGGCAGGGCGCGCACGACCGTGGTGCCGCGAGCCGGCGAGGGGTGGGCGCCCGGGCGCGAAGGCTGCGCACGGCGTGAATCCGCCGCGCCGCACGCAGCGCCTCATCTCCGGCTCGCCGACCACCACGCCACCCCGTTCACCTTCGATTCGAAGGGGAAAAGCGGCTACTCCCCGCCCTTTTGGACAAAGGACCGGACGAAGTCCTCTGCGTTCTCCTCGAGCACGTCGTCGATCTCGTCCAGGACGGAGTCCACGTCGTCGCTGAGCTTCTCCTGGCGCTCCTTGAGGTCCTCGGAGGCCTGCGTCTCCGCAGCCTGCTCCTCGACCTCCTCGGTGGAGCGCGTGGCCTTCTGCTGTCCGCCGCCGGTGTCCTTGGTTGCCATATCCCTCACCCCGCTCGTGTCGCCCGACATGTTCGGCAGGTCGGCTTTCCTGCCGATCGGTGATGATCAGACCCTACAAGCCGGGTCTGACATCGGCCCCGCAGTTTCTCCAACGTACGGGGGCCATCTCGATGATTCCCGGACGCCGGGTTTTCCACCCTGCCCGGCCGACCCCGGCCGGGCGGACCCGGAGGCCGATCAGCTGCCTGACAGGACCCTGACCAGGTCTTCTGCCGTCCGGCAGCGGTCCAGGAGCTCCTTGACGTGATTTCGCGTTCCGCGAAGCGGTTCGAGGGTTGGAACCCGCTGGAGGGAGTCGCGGCCCGGGAGATCGAAGATGACCGAGTCCCAGGAGGCCGCGGCGACGTCGTCGGCGTATTGCTCCAGGCAGCGGCCCCGGAAGTAGGCCCGGGTGTCCTCCGGAGGCTTCACCTGCGCCCGCTCCACGGTCTGCTCGTCCAGGAGGCGCTTGATGCGTCCGCGGGCCACCAGACGGTTGTAGAGGCCCTTCTCGGGGCGTACGTCGGCGTACTGGAGGTCGACCAGATGCAGCCTGGCCGCGTCCCAGTCGAGGTCGTCGCGGCGGCGGTAGCCCTCCATGAGCTCCCGCTTGGCGACCCAGTCCAGCTCGCCGGAGAGGCTCATCGGGTCGCGTTCGAGCCGGTTCAGGGTGTCCTCCCATCGGGCCAGGACGTCCTTGGTCTGCTCGTCGGCGTCCGCGCCGAAGCGCTCCTCGACGTATTTGCGGGACAGCTCGTAGTACTCCATCTGGAGCTGAACCGCGGTGAGTGTGCGGCCGCTGCGGAGGGTGACCAGGCGCTTGAGGGACGGGTCGTGCGAGACCTGGTGCAGCGTGCGTACGGGCTGGTCGACCGCCAGGTCCACCGCGATGAAGCCGTCCTCGATCATGGACAGGACCAGGGCCGTCGTGCCCAGCTTGAGGTAGGTCGAGATCTCGGAGAGGTTGGCGTCGCCGATGATCACGTGGAGCCGGCGGTACTTCTCGGCGTCGGCGTGGGGCTCGTCGCGGGTGTTGATGATCGGGCGCTTCAGGGTGGTCTCGAGCCCCACCTCGACCTCGAAGTAGTCCGCGCGCTGACTGAGCTGGAAGCCGTGTTCGTGGCCGTCCTGACCGATGCCCACGCGGCCCGCTCCGGCGAAGACCTGACGGGAGACGAAGAAGGGCGTGAGGTGGCGCACGATGTCCGAGAAGGCGGTCTCCCGCTTCATCAGGTAGTTCTCGTGCGTGCCGTAGGAGGCGCCCTTGTTGTCGGTGTTGTTCTTGTAGAGATGGATGGGCTGGGCGCCGGGGAGCTGGGCGGCCCGCTCGGCGGCCTCGGCCATGATGCGCTCGCCGGCCTTGTCCCACAGGACGGCGTCGCGCGGATTGGTGACCTCGGGCGAGCTGTACTCGGGGTGCGCATGGTCGACGTAGAGCCGCGCTCCGTTGGTGAGGATCACGTTCGCGAGGCCGATGTCCTCGTCGGTGAGCTGGCTGGAGTCGGCGGCCTCACGGGCGAGGTCGAAGCCCCGCGCGTCCCGCAGCGGGTTCTCCTCCTCGAAGTCCCAGCGGGCCCGGCGGGCCCGGTGCATCGCCGCCGCGTAGGCATTGACGATCTGGGATGAGGTGAGCATGGCATTGGCGTTGGGGTGGCCGGGGACGGAGATCCCGTACTCCGTCTCGATGCCCATTACTCGCCGTACGGTCATGCGGCCCTCCTTGCCCGGCGGCACCCTCGGTCGTGGGCGCCGCACAAGTACCGCTGGCGCTCGGTTGCGTGTGCGGTGCCCGTCCCCGCACTGCGCGACTCGGCGGTACGGAAGAGCCTAGAGCGCCTTTGCCCTGGTGGGGAGATCATTTGCGTCATTGCCTTGCACGCCTTGTGTTCCGGTTGTGGCCGGAAAAACAGTGGGCTGCGGGTACCCGATGAGGGCACCCGCAGCCGCCCTGGTCTTTACAGGTACTGTCCGGTGTTGGCCACCGTGTCGATGGAGCGTCCGGTGTCGGCGCCCTGCTTTCCGGTGATCAGGGTGCGGATGTAGACGATCCGCTCGCCCTTCTTTCCGGAGATCCGGGCCCAGTCGTCCGGGTTGGTGGTGTTGGGCAGGTCCTCGTTCTCCTTGAACTCGTCCACGCAAGCCTGGAGCAGGTGGGAGACGCGGAGGCCCTTCTGCTTGTGCTCGAGGAAGTCCTTGATCGCCATCTTCTTGGCGCGGCCCACGATGTTCTCGATCATGGCACCGGAATTGAAGTCCTTGAAGTAGAGGACTTCCTTGTCGCCATTGGCGTAGGTGACTTCCAGGAAGCGGTTCTCCTCGGATTCGGCGTACATCTGCTCGACGGCGGTCTGGATCATGCTCTGGACCGTCATGGCCTTGTCGCCGCTGTGCTCGCCGACGTCCTCGGGGTGGAGCGGGAGACGCTGAGTGAGGTACTTGCCGAAGATGTCCTTGGCGGCCTCGGCGTCGGGACGCTCGATCTTGATCTTCACGTCCAGGCGGCCGGGGCGCAGGATGGCCGGGTCGATCATGTCCTCGCGGTTGGAGGCACCGATCACGACCACGTTCTGCAGGCCCTCCACACCGTCGATCTCGGCGAGCAGCTGCGGGACGATGGTGTTCTCCACGTCCGAGCTGACACCGGAGCCACGGGTGCGGAACAGGGACTCCATCTCGTCGAAGAAGACGATGACGGGCGTGCCCTCGGAGGCCTTCTCACGCGCACGCTGGAAGACGAGGCGGATCTGCCGCTCGGTCTCGCCGACGTACTTGTTGAGAAGCTCCGGGCCCTTGATGTTGAGGAAGAAGCTCTTGCCCGCGGCCACGCCGGTGACTTCGGCGACCTTCTTCGCCAGCGAGTTGGCGACGGCCTTGGCGATGAGCGTCTTTCCGCATCCGGGCGGCCCGTAGAGCAGGACGCCCTTGGGCGGGCGCAGTTCGTGCTCCTTGAACAGGTCCGGGTAGAGGTACGGCAACTCGACGGCGTCGCGGATGGCCTCGATCTGGCCGCCCAGGCCACCGATCTGCTCGTAGCCGATGTCGGGAACCTCTTCGAGGACGAGTTCCTCGACCTCGCTCTTCGGAACGATCTCGTATACATAGCCGGAGCGGGGTTCGAGCAGCAGGGCGTCGCCGGGGCGGATGTTCACGCCGCGCAGCGGCTCGGCGAGCCGTACCACCCGTTCCTCGTCGGTGTGCCCGAGCACCAGGGCGCGTTCGCCGTCCTCGAGGATCTCCTTGAGGGTGACGATGTCCCCGACGCTCTCGAATTCCATGGCCTCGACCACGTTGAGGGCTTCGTTGAGCATCAGTTCCTGGCCGCGCCGGAGGTCGTCGAGTTCGACGCTCGGGCTGACATTCACGCGGAGTTTGCGTCCTCCGGTGAAGATGTCCGCGGTGCCGTCCTCATTGGCTTGCAGGAAGACACCGAAGCCGGCCGGCGGCTGTGCGAGCCGGTCGACCTCTTCCTTGAGGGCCACGATCTGGTCTCGGGCCTCACGGAGCGTGTTCGCCAGTCGCTCGTTCTGGGCGGACACGCCGGCCAGGTTCGTCTGCAACTCGACGATCCGCTCTTCGAGAATCCTCGTGTGTCGCGGAGAGTCGGCGAGCTTGCGTCGCAGGACGGCGATCTCCTGCTCAAGGTAGGCAATCTGCCCGGCCGGGTCGTCGGACCCTCGTCCCGGGCGGATGCCGCGGTTCATGTCGTCGTCGTGGGCTGCCACGGTCCTCACCTCCTCCAAGGGGAGCTGGACGCTTCCAGACCCTACCTGGGTGGGTGTCGATTGAAACCCCTAGATCACAAAGACGGTCGGGGTGTGTCCGATCTTCACCCTTGCGCTCTCCCTCACGCCAGGGGAATACCCACCGGACATGATTGGAACCCAGTCGAAGGTAGGGTCGAAGCGTTCAACACCCGTCAGAGCTGGCCGGATTCCCGTTCGGCTCGGCGCAGCAAGCGGTAGGAGAGATGAGCGTGGAGCGGACGGCCGGGGTCGAGGGTGAGGCGCTGGAGGTCTGGATCGATCAGGATCTCTGTACCGGCGACGGCATCTGTGCCCAGTATGCGCCCGAGGTGTTCGAGCTGGACATCGACGGTCTGGCCTATGTGAAGAGCTCCGAGGACGAGCTCTTGCAGGCCAAGGGGGCCACAACGCCCGTACCCCTGCCGCTTCTCACGGATGTCGTGGACTCGGCGAAGGAGTGCCCGGGCGACTGCATCCATGTGCGTCGCGTTTCGGACAAGGTCGAGGTGTTCGGCCCGGACGCCGAGTGACCTTTCGCGCACGGGGTGTTACGACTGTCTGATTTCTCACAACTCTCTGTGGCGAGGGTCAGACGCTGTGGGCACCAGCGGGTGTCGAGCGCACGAACGAGCCGTTCTGCCACTGCCATTTCGCGCTCTTCTTCACGTCCGGGCAGCAACGCGGTACGTCGGTCGAGGAGTAGCCGAGCAGCTCGGCCTCGACCGCTCCGTCACGGACGGCGATGTCACTGACGGTGATGCTGTCCTTCGTGTCGACGAGGGTCGCGACGACGCGGGGAGCGGCTGTCTCCTTGGCGTTCGTGAGGACGTAGACGCCGTCGGGCGGGGTGCCCATCGGGGAGTCGCAGTGCACCACGGCCACGGTCTCGGGGCTGCCGTCGCCGTCGAGGTCTCCGCTGGCCTTCTTCACCACGACCGCCTTGACGGGGCCGCATTCGAGCGGGAAGTCGATGCGCGCGGGGTCGGGCGGTGTGACCGCCGCGGCGGCGTGCTTCGTCTCCGGACCGGCTGCCTGGGCCGCTGTCGCCGCACCGGGCTGGAGGACCGAGGAGAACGCCACGACACCGGCGACCGCTGTGGCGGTGGCGAGCCAGTGGATGGGCCGGGTGTGGGTGTGTGCCAGTTCCGGGACGGCGGATTGCTGCACTAGGAGCGTCTCCTGTGAGGGCTGTGCCGGTGGGGGTGGGTGGCACGCATCGTGCCACACGTCACAGTGTCACGGAACGGCGGGGGTGTGGAGTTCCGGTGCCGGATGTCGGGTGGCCGGAGGTGCGGGCGGGGCGCGCGGCGCTCGGCAGGCGGTCGGTTTCCGGGGGCACGTCAACAGAAAGGCGCTGTGGTCGAGTTCCCGGGGTGACCTGGGAACTCGACCGCAGCGCCGGTGCGTTGGATGCGGTACGGGGCCGGCTCAGCGGCCGGTGCCACCGTCGGCGTTGGGGCCTTCGTAGTCCTCGCCGTAGGCGCCCTTGGCGGGGCGTCGGCGGCGCATGGGCGGCTCCACACCGTCGGCGAGTCGGCGGGCGGTGAGGAGGAAGCCGGTGTGTCCGATCATCCGGTGGTCGGGGCGGACGGCCAGGCCCTCGATGTGCCAGTTGCGGATCATCGACTCCCAGGCGGTCGGCTCGTTGAAGCAGCCGATCTCGCGGATGGACTCGACGGTCCGGGCGAGCTGGGTGGTGGTCGCGACGTAGCAGCAGACGATGCCGCCGGGGACGAGCGCCTTGGAGACGGCCTCCAGGCACTCCCAGGGGGCGAGCATGTCGAGGATGACGCGGTCGACCTCGGTGTCGGACAGGTTGTCCTGGAGGTCGCCGACGGTGAGCTGCCAGGCGGGGTGGGGGCCGCCGAAGTAGCGCTCGACGTTCTGCCGGGCGATGTCGGCGAAGTCCTCGCGGCGCTCGTAGGAGTGCAGCATGCCCTGGTCGCCGATGGCGCGCAGCAGGAAGCTGCTGAGCGAGCCGGAGCCGACGCCGGCCTCAACGACGCGGGCGCCGGGGAAGATGTCGGCGAAGGCGAGGATCTGTCCCGCGTCCTTGGGATAGACGACGGCTGCCCCGCGGGGCATGGACAGGACGTAGTCGGGGAGCAGGGGGCGCAGCGCGAGGTAGGCGACGTTCCCGGTGGTGCGGACAACGCTGCCCTCGGGAGCACCGATCAGTTCGTCGTGCGGGAAGGAACCCTTGTGGGTGTGGAAGTTCTTCCCGGCTTCGAGCGTGAACGTGTAGTGGCGGCCCTTGGGGTCGGTCAGCTGAACCTGGTCCCCGACCTTGAAGGGCCCGCGACGGCGGGCGGCACCGGTCGGTTCGGACATGTGAACAGCCTACCGGCGTTTCCGGGGGCCGCCGACCACGGGTGAGCGGCCCCGGGAGCGGGCTGCGTCAGTTCGGGCGGGCCATCGCCTTCACGAAGGCGCGCTCGACGTCGGCCGCCGACAGCACGCCGTAGATCTCGCCGGTCTCCTCGACGACCAGGTACTCGGTGGCGGGGGCGGCCCGCAGGGCGTCGAGGAGTTCCTCGCCGGAGAGTTCGGCGGAGACGCGCATGCCGTCGGTCAGGTCGTGGGCGACGCCGCTGACGGGGACCCAGGGGCGGCGGTGTTCCGGTACGCCGACGATGGCGGCCTCGCGGACGAGGGAGAGGGGGTTGCCGTCGGCGTCGACGACGACCAGGGCGCGGGCGCCGGCAGCGTTGGCACGGCGCAGGGCCTCCGACAGGGGGGTGTCGGTCTCGACGGGGACGGCGCGGCGGGTCAGGTTGCGGGCGCGCAGCTCGGGGAGGTGCTCGCGCAGCCTGGCCATGCGCAGGCTGTTGCCGGCGCCGGTCCAGATGATCGCCGCGAGGATGGCGGCGAGCAGGGCGTCCATGACGGTGTCCATGCCGACGTTGTCGACGGCGTCGGAGCCGAGGGCGCCGGACTGGGTGAGCCACGGGAGGCCGACCAGGACGGAGACGGCGAGGGCCCGGCCGATCCAGGCGGCGGCGACGGTGCCGCTCATCGGCCTGCCGGTGATCTTCCAGACGACCGCGCGGAGCATGCGGCCGCCGTCGAGGGGCAGGCCGGGCAGCAGGTTGAAGGCGGCGACGATGAGGTTGGAGATCATCAGGCCGGCGAGCAGGACGCCGGGGACGGTGCCGGGTTCGACGAACTGCATGGCGCCGTAGAAGACGCCGCTGAGGACCAGGGAGAGCAGGGGGCCGACGAAGGCGAGCACGAACTCCCGGCCGGGGGTCTCGGCTTCCTTCTCGATCTCGGAGACGCCGCCGAAGAACTGGAGCTGGATGCGCCGGACCGGGAGCTTGAAGCGCAGGGCGGCGACCGTGTGGGCGAGTTCGTGGACGAGGACGGACGCGTAGAAGGCGACCGCGAAGAAGAGCGAGACGAGATAGCGGGCGGCGCCGAGCTCGGGCAGTACGCGGTCGAGCTGCCCGCCGAACACCCAGGTGATCAGGGCGGCGACGAGGAACCAGCTGGGCGCGACGTACACGGGCACGCCGAACGGCCGCCCCATCAGCAGCCCGCCCCGGGGGTCCTTCGGCCGCTGCGGCGGACGCCCCTTGGTGGTGCCGGAGTGGGCGAGCGTGCGGTCGAGGTGAGGGGTGGCCTGGTGGTCGTGCGGGGTGGGGGCGTCGGGGTGCGGGCGCCGGGGCTCGTGGGCGCCGGAGGCGGCGCCCTCTCCCGTGCCGGGCTCGGAAGGAGTGGAGCTCGATCGCGGGGCCTCGGGGGCGGTGGTGTCCCGCACCTCCGGGCGGTCGGCGGACCTGCTCCCGGTGTCGCCCGCGCCGTCCGTGCCCGCTGAGCCCTGCGTGCCGTTCTCGGGCTCGGGGTCCGCGTGCGCGGTGTCGGACGGGGTCGGGTCGGGGCGTGTGGGGTCGGTGGCCGGGGCCGTACGGTCTGGTCGGCGCTCGGTCGACTCGTCGGTGCCGGACCGCGGCTGCCCGCTCCCGCCGCTCTCGTCCACGATGTCCCCTCGTTCTCAGCGTCTTCCGCCCAAGCGTCTTCCGCGCCTGCCGGGCGGAAGGGTCTCGGGTCGATGGTATGCGGCCGTCCTGAAGCCTTCCGCCCCGGCACCCCCTGAGTTTCCCCTGACGTACCGCCCGTAACAGCCGGGCTGGGTCACTGTCAGTGGTGGGCCGTAAGGTCTGTGGTCATGGAGACGAGCACGGAGGGTGCCGCGGCGGACAGCGGCGGTGACGTCACGCCGGTGACGGCACCGGTCACAGGGCCGGTGGCGGACGAGGAGCCGGCGGGGGCGGACGGTACGGCGGATGCGGTCGCGACCGGTGAGGGCGTGACGGGTGAGGGAACGGCCGCTGAGGGCCCGGCCGGCGAGGCCGTGGAGGTCGCCGCCCTGCCGGTGATACCGCCGAGCTCGCTGTCCCCGTCCCGTGCCAGTGACTTCATGCAGTGCCCTCTGCTGTACCGGTTCCGGGTGATCGACCGGCTGCCCGAGAAGCCGAGTGCGGCGGCGACCAAGGGGACGCTCGTGCACGCGGTGCTGGAGCGGCTCTTCGACTCCCCTGCCGCCGAGCGGACCGCTCCGCGGGCCAAGTCCCTGATCCCCGGGCAGTGGGACCGGCTGCGGGAGAGCAGGCCGGAGGTCGTGGAGCTGTTCGCGGACGACCCCGAGGGCGAGCGGCTGGCGACCTGGCTGGGCGAGGCGGAGCAGCTCGTCGAGCGCTGGTTCGGGCTGGAGGACCCGACCCGCCTCGAGCCCGCCGAGCGCGAGCTGTTCGTCGAGGCCCGGCTGGACTCGGGCCTGAAGCTGCGCGGGATCATCGACCGCGTCGACGTGGCGCCGACGGGCGAGGTGCGGATCGTCGACTACAAGACGGGCAAGGCGCCCCGGCCCGAGTACGCCGAGGGCGCGCTGTTCCAGATGAAGTTCTACGCCCTGGTGGTCTGGCGGCTGAAGAACGTCGTCCCGCGCCGGCTTCAGCTCGTGTACCTCGGCAGCGGTGACGTACTGACGTACGACCCCGTGCTCGCGGACCTGGAGCGGGTCGAGCGCAAGCTGCTCGCGCTGTGGGACGCGATCCGGCAGGCGACGGAGTCGGGCGACTGGCGGCCCCGGCCGACGAAGCTGTGCGGCTGGTGCGATCACCAGGCCCACTGCCCGGAATTCGGGGGCACTCCCCCGCCGTATCCGTTGCCGGTCGGGGCGGGCGAGTCCGGTGGCGGTGCGCAGGGCAGAATGGGGCCGGACTAGCGAAGGAGACTCACGTGGCCATCCGCGTCCTACTGGTCGACGACCAGCCCCTGCTGCGAACCGGCTTCCGGATGATCCTGGAGGCCGAGCAGGACATCGCGGTCGTGGGCGAGGCCGGTGACGGCCTCCAGGCCCTCGACCAGGTGCGGGCTCTGCAGCCCGACGTGGTCCTGATGGACATCCGTATGCCCCGCATGGACGGGGTGGAGGCGACGCGGCAGATCACCGGGCCCGGGCGGGACGGCCCGGCGAAGGTTCTGGTGCTGACGACCTTCGATCTCGACGAGTACGTGGTGGAGGCGCTGAAGGCGGGCGCCAGCGGATTCCTGCTGAAGGACGCCCCGGCCAACGAGCTGGTGCAGGCGATCCGGGTCGTCGCCGCCGGTGAGGCGATGCTCGCGCCGAGCATCACGCGCCGGCTGCTCGACAAGTACGCCACGCATCTGCCCTCGGGCGACGAGCCGGTCCCGGACACCCTGCACACGCTGACCGAGCGCGAGGTCGAGGTGCTCAAGCTGGTGGCGCGTGGGCTGTCTAACGCCGAGATCGCCGCCGACCTGTTCGTCAGCGAGACGACCGTGAAGACCCATGTGGGTCATGTGCTGACCAAGCTGGGTCTGCGGGACCGGGTGCAGGCCGCGGTGTACGCGTACGAGAGCGGTCTGGTGCGCCCCGGCGCGCAGTAGGAGGCCGGGTCACGACGAAGAGGGCGCCCCTTCCGGAAGGAAGGGGCGCCCTCGGTGCGTTCGGGCCGTGTGCAGCCGTCCGTCAGCCCTTGCTCAGCTCCCAGAAGCGGAACACGGTGGACGCGTCGAGGCAGTACTCCAGGCCGTAGACGTTGTCCCGGACGACGGCGTACTGCTTGGCCTGCCAGACCGGCAGGACGGGCAGCTCCTTGGCGACTATGTCCTGGAGCTGGCCGAAGTCGTCCTCTGTCGCGGCGCGGTCGCTCTCGGCCGCGGTGCGCGGGATGAGCGTGCCGGTGATCGCGTTGTTGCTGTAGTTGTTGCTCAGCACGTTGCCCTTGCCGAAGAAGGGCGCGGTGAAGTTGTCGGCGTCCGGGTAGTCCGGGATCCAGCCCTTCACGTACACGCCGTACTTGCCGTCGGCGATGTCCTTCTCGTACTGGTCGAACGCGACGGACTGCACGTCCGCGTCGAACAGGCCGCTGGCGTTGAGCTGCTTGGCGATCGCCTTCAACTCGTCGTCGGTGGCGGGGCCGTAGCGCGACGGGGTGGACCACAGGGTCAGCTTGACCTTGCCGTTCACGCCCTCGTCCTGGAGCGCCGCGGCGGCCTTGGAGCGGGAGGGGCGGGCGCCGTAGGTGTCGAAGAAGGCCGTGTTGTGGCCGCCGATGCCGGCCGGGATGATCGAGTACAGCGGCGTGGCCGTGCCCTGGTAGACATCCCTGATGAGGGCGTCGCGGTCGAGCAGGTAGGCGATGGCCTTGCGCACGCCGAGCTTGCCGGTGACCGGGTCGTCCATGTTGAAGACCAGGTGCTGGACCTCGGCGCTGCCGCCCTCGACGACCTCTATGCCGGAGTCGCCGCCGGAGTTCTCGACGTCGGTGATGTCGCCGGCGGTGAGACCGCGGTAGGCGATGTCGACCTCGTTCTCCTTGATGGCCTTCTTCAGGGCTTCCTGGTCGCCGTGGAAGAACTTCATCGTCACGCCGGAGTTCTGCACTTCGGCGGTGCCCTTGTAGTTCTCGTTGACCGAGAAGACGGCCTCGTCGTCGTCGAACTTGTCGAGCTTGTACGGGCCGGAGCCGACCGCCTGGCCGTCCTTGCGCAGGCCGGCGGCGTCGTACTGGTCCTCGTCGACGATGGAGCCGGCACCCGAGGCGATCTTGCTCGGGAAGGTGGCGTCGGAGGAGTTGAGCCGGAAGACGACCGTCTTGTCGTCCGGCGTCTCGACCTTGCTCAGGGTGGGGAACATGACCGCGGGGCCGTCGGGGTCATTGATCTTCAGCAGGCGGTCGAAGGAGAACTTGACGTCCTTCGAGGTGAGCTCGTCGCCGTTGCTGAACTTCAGGCCGTCCTTGAGCGTGCACTCGTAGACCGTGGCCTTGGAGTCGGAGAAGGCGCACTCCTCGGCGGCCTCGGGCTGCGGTTCCGTGGCTCCCTTGGGGAAGCTGAGCAGCGACTGGAAGACGTTGTTGAACAACAGCCAGGAGCCGGGGTCGTAGCCCGAGGCGGGGTCCGTGGCCAGGACGTCGTCCGACATCCCCATGACCACCGAGGTGCCGGTGCCGCCGGCGTCCCCCGTCTCCGTGCCACAGCCGGTCAACAGGCCGGAGGCCAGCCCTGCCACTACGGGCAGGACTGGCCACTGGTTGCGCATGTTCACTTACGAGTGCCTTGTCGTCGATTGTGCGGAACCCGTCCCGGGTCCCCGGGCCAGGCCCGGCGTCCCGGTGGGGGCGCCGGGCTCGGAGAGACGTCAGCCGCTCACGCCACGGCCGAGCTCCCACAGCTGAAGGGTCGAGGAGGAGTTGAGGACGTAGGCCGTGCCCGTGACGGCGTCGTTCGCCGCGACGAACTGCTTGCCCTGCCACAGCGGCAGCACCGGCACGTCGTTGGCGACGATGTCCTGCATCTCCGTCAGGCTGCCGGAGGCGGACAGCCGGTCGGCGACCCGGCGGGACTCCGGGATCAGATCGCTGCGGATCGCGGAGTTGGCGTACGGCGAGCCGAGGAAGTTGTCCTTGTCGAGGAACGGCGCGAGGTAGTTGTCGGCGTCGGGGAAGTCCGGGAACCAGCCCATGCCGTAGACGTCGTACGCGCCCTTCTGCTCGGCGGGGCGGAACGTCGCCCAGGGCGTGCCCTTGATGTCGACCTCGAACAGACCGCTGTCGTTCAGCTGCTTCTTCAGCAGCTCGAACTCCTTCTCGGTGGCCGAGCCGTAGTGGTCGGTCGTGTAGTGCAGGGTCAGCTTCACCGGGGTGGTGACGCCGGCCCGCTCCATCATCGACTTGGCCTTGTCGACGTCGGGGTCGCCGTACTTGTTGAAGAACGAGTTGGAGTGGCCCGTGATGCTGGCCGGGACCAGCGAGTACAGCGGCTCGGCCTGCGAGCCGTAGACCTTGGAGACGAGCTCGCCGCGGTCGATGACCTGGGCCATCGCCTGGCGGACGGCCTTGCTCTTCACCGTCGGGGCGTTGGTGTTGAAGGCCAGGTAGCGGATCTCCAGGCCGGACATGTCGACGAGGTCGACCTTGTCGTCGGAGTCGGCGGACAGCTTCTGGATCTGTTCGGGCGACATGGTGCGGGTCATCAGGTCGATGTCGCCCTTGTCGAGGGCGCTGCCCATCTCGTCGGCGTCCTTGAAGTTCCGCAGCTCGACCTTGTCGTTGTTCACCTTCAGGCTCCCCTGGTAATTGGGGTTCTTGGTGAACACGGCGGAGACCAGCTTGTCGTCCTCGACCTCGGCCTTGAGCGTGTAAGGGCCGGACCCGTCGAGCTCGAAGCCGTCGCGCAGCTTCCTCTTGTCGTAGATGTCGGGGTCGACGATGCCGGCGACCGGGGTCGACAGCTTGAACGGGAACGTGGCGTCCGCGGTCTTCAGGTGGAAGATGACTTCGTTGTCGCCCTGGGTCTCGACGGTGTCGATCGTGGACAGCAGGGCGAAGACACCGCTGTCGGCCTTGAGGGCGCGGGCGCGGTCGATGGAGTACTTGACGTCCGAGGCGGTGACCGGGTCGCCGTTCGCGAACTTCAGGTCCTTGCGCAGCGTGCAGGCGTAGCGCTCGTTGCCGCTGTCGGTGAAACCGCAGCTCTCGGCGGCCTCGGGGACCGGCTCGCCCTCACCGCGCGGCTGGATCATCAGGGTCTGCACCGTCTGGCGCAGGATGTTCCAGGTGCCGACGTCATAGGCGAAGGCCGGGTCGAGGGGGGCGGGAGCGTCCTTCGAGGCAGTGAACGCGTCGGTGGTGCCGACGACGATCGCGTCGCCATTGTCGCTGCCGCTGTCGGTCCCGCCACAGGCGGCGAGAACCGGCACGAGCAGGCCGATGACGGCCGGCAGCACCAAAGTCTTGCGGTTCATGCTCGGGTTTCTCCAGCGGTCGACTCCGTGTACCCGGCATGCAGGGGTGTCGCGGCGGATCACGGGGTAAGTTCGATGTTCTCGCGATGAGATTAGTCCGCGCGCGCAGGACGGTTCGAAGCGACCGGAGTTGAGGATCCATCACGGAGCGGAACCGGGCGCGGACGCAACGAAAACCTGACCGGGGAAGGATTCGTGCACCGGTCCATCAATCGGGACACAAAGGTGCGTCCGGCACCCCCGGCCGGGGGTCGACGGCACAGCGTGCGGCTTCTGTCGACCCCCGTTGAAGTGTTGAACATCACAAACTGAACGGTCTTCGGAGGCACCGGAATTCAGCCATCCGGCACGTTCGAATTCACCCGTGGAATTCTCGCGTTATCGATGTTGCACGCTGGGTGAACGTCCGGCGCATTTGCGTTGTCAGGCGGCCATCAGCCCGCGCAGAAATGCCAGATCGACCTCTTCGAGGGAGGACACGACGGTGCGGCGGTCGGCCGGCGCGATGGGGGCGATCGACGGTACGGCCACCACATGGCAGCCGGCTGCCTCCGCCGCGGCGACGCCGGTCGCCGTGTCCTCGACCACCGCGCATCTGGCCGGGTCGGCGCCGAGTCCGGCCGCGGCGAGCAGGTAGGGGTCCGGGTGCGGCTTGGTGCGCTCGACCTCGTCACCCGCGACGGTCAGCGCGAAGTACTGAGGGCCGAGCGAGGTCAGGACGCGGTCGATGATGCGCCGGTGCGAGGCGGAGACCAGGGCCGTGGGGATCTCGTACGCGGCCAGTTCGGCCAGCAGCCGGGCCGCTCCCGGCATCAGCGGCAGGGCGCGGTCGATACGGTCCTCGAAGCCCTGGTTGAGCAGCACCGTGAGTTCGGCGAGCGCGATGTCGGCGCCGGTGGCCTCGATCAGGAAGCCGGCGCTGCGGGTCATGGGGCCGCCGACGACCACATGACGCCAGGAGTCGTCGAGGGTGTGACCGAGGCCGGCGAAGATCTCGACCTCGACGTCCCACCAGAAGCCCTCCGTGTCCACCAGAGTGCCGTCCATGTCGAGGAGAACAGCCTGAAGAGCCGACCCATCGGCCATTGGGGTGTCCCCTGCTCGAGCGGAGCCGAGAGCTTGGGGAAGGGTTCCTGGCGCGGGGACCGTGCTGGTCATCCTGGCGCACCTCCTTGAGGGGCGGACAGGCCGGCTCCCACTAAGGGAACCGGCCTGCGGTGGACCGTCCAGTGTACGACGTGCGCCGCCGAAGCGCCTGGTTTATCCGGTGTGCCCCGGGGCACACCGGAAACACGCCGGGGGACGCTCCGACCTGCGTGGAAGCGGGCCCGGGGGCGGCGGCGCGGGGCGCCTCACCGTGCGTTGAAGTACTTCGCCTCCGGGTGGTGGATCACGATCGCGTCCGTGGACTGCTCGGGGTGCAGCTGGAACTCCTCGGACAGGTGGACGCCGATGCGCTCCGGCTGGAGCAGGTCGGCGATCTTGGACCGGTCCTCCAGGTTCGGGCAGGCGCCGTAGCCAAGCGAGAAGCGGGCACCCCGGTACTTCAGCGCGAACATGTCCTCCATCTCGGCCGGGTCCTCACCGGCGAAGCCGAGTTCCGAACGCACGCGCGCGTGCCAGTACTCGGCGAGCGCCTCGGCCAACTGCACGGACAGGCCGTGCAGTTCGAGGTAGTCGCGGTAGGAGTTCGACTCGAAGAGCCGGGCGGTCTCCTCGCCGATGCGGTTGCCCACGGTGACGACCTGGAGGCCCACGACGTCGGTCTCGCCGGACTCCTGCGGACGGAAGAAGTCCGCGAGGCACAGCCGGCGGCCGCGGCGCTGGCGCGGGAAGGTGAAGCGGGTGCGCTCGTTGCCGTGCTCGTCGAGCAGGATCAGGTCGTCGTCCTTGGAGACGCACGGGAAGTAGCCGTAGACGACGGCCG
This sequence comes from Streptomyces chartreusis, assembly GCF_008704715.1. Classification (NCBI taxonomy): domain Bacteria; kingdom Bacillati; phylum Actinomycetota; class Actinomycetes; order Kitasatosporales; family Streptomycetaceae; genus Streptomyces; species Streptomyces chartreusis. Next base: position 7,878,788 of record NZ_CP023689.1, on the reverse strand, counting down.
CTTCGAGGAGGTTCTCCGTCTGGAGCTTGTCGAGCAGACCGCGCAGCCGCGGGCGACCCTCGGTCTCGACGAGTTCCTGGTACGACGGTCCCTCGCCGCTGCGGACCTCCTTGAGGCCCCACTGCCCCTTGAACAGGGCGCCCTCGTCGAGCCAGGAGGCGTACTCCTTGAGCTGGATGCCCTTGATGACGCGGGTGCCCCAGAAGGGGGGCTCGGGGACCGGGTTGTCGGTGGCGACGTCGGAGCGGACGTGGCCCTCCTCGGGCCGCTCGTCCACCACGGCCGCCGTGGCGGCGGTCCGCACGCGGCGTTGCTTGAGCTCGGGCAGCTGGACGCCGGGCACGCCGCGCTTGACGCCGATGAGGGCGTCCATCAGGCGCAGGCCCTCGAACGCGTCGCGGGCGTAGCGGACTTCGCCCTCGTAGATCTCGTGCAGGTCCTGCTCGACGTAGGCACGGGTCAGGGCGGCGCCGCCGAGGATGACGGGGTAGTCCGCCGCCAGGCCGCGCTGGTTGAGCTCCTCCAGGTTCTCCTTCATGATCACCGTGGACTTCACCAGCAGGCCGGACATGCCGATGACGTCGGCCCGGTGCTCCTCGGCGGCCTCCAGGATCGCGGAGACGGGCTGCTTGATGCCCAGGTTGACCACGTTGTAGCCGTTGTTGGACAGGATGATGTCCACGAGGTTCTTGCCGATGTCGTGCACGTCGCCGCGCACGGTGGCCAGCACGATGGTGCCCTTGCCGTCGGCGTCGGTCTTCTCCATGTGCGGTTCGAGGTAAGCGACGGCGGCCTTCATGACCTCGGCGGACTGGAGGACGAACGGCAGCTGCATCTGGCCGGAGCCGAAGAGTTCGCCGACGACCTTCATGCCGTCCAGGAGGGTGTCGTTGACGATGTCGAGGGCGGGGCGGTCCTGGAGCGCGGCGTCCAGGTCGGCCTCCAGGCCGTTCTTCTCGCCGTCGATGATGCGGCGCTTGAGGCGTTCCTCCAGCGGGAGGGCGGCCAGTTCCTCGGCCTTGCCCGCCTTCAGGGACTTGGCGGTGGCGCCCTCGAAGAGCTGCATCAGCTTCTGGAGGGGGTCGTAGCCCTCGCTGCGGCGGTCGTGGATGAGGTCGAGGGCCGTCTGGACCTCTTCCTCGCTGAAGCGGGCGATCGGCAGGATCTTCGAGGCGTGCACGATCGCCGAGTCCAGGCCCGCCTTGACGCACTCGTCGAGGAAGACGGAGTTCAGCAGGATGCGGGCGGCCGGGTTGAGGCCGAAGGAGATGTTGGACAGACCGAGGGTGGTCTGGACGTCCGGGTGGCGGCGCTTGAGTTCGCGGATCGCCTCGATGGTGGCGATGCCGTCCTTGCGCGACTCCTCCTGACCGGTACAGATGGTGAAGGTCAGGGTGTCGATGAGGATGTCCGACTCGTGGATGCCCCAGTTGCCGGTCAGGTCCTCGATCAGCCGTTGGGCGATCGCGACCTTCTTCTCCGGGGTGCGGGCCTGGCCCTCCTCGTCGATGGTCAGCGCGATCAGGGCGGCGCCGTGCTCCTGGGCGAGCTCGGTGACCTTCGCGAAGCGGGACTCGGGGCCGTCGCCGTCCTCGTAGTTCACGGAGTTGATGACCGCGCGGCCGCCGAGCTTCTCCAGGCCGGCCCGGATGACCGGCACCTCGGTGGAGTCCAGGACGATCGGCAGGGTGGAGGCGGTGGCGAAGCGGCCGGCGAGCTCCTCCATGTCGGCGACGCCGTCGCGGCCGACGTAGTCCACGCACAGGTCGAGCATGTGCGCGCCCTCGCGGATCTGTTCGCGCGCCATCTCCACGCAGTCGTCCCAGCGGGCCTCCAGCATGGCCTCGCGGAACTTCTTCGAGCCGTTGGCGTTGGTGCGCTCGCCGATGGCCAGGTAGGAGGTGTCCTGGCGGAACGGAACCGTCTGGTAGAGGGAGGCGGCGCCGGGTTCGGGGCGCGGGTCGCGAACGGTCGGGGTGACGCCCTGGACGCGCTCGACGAGCTGGCGCAGGTGCTCGGGGGTGGTGCCGCAGCAGCCGCCGATCAGGGAGAGGCCGTAGTCCCGTACGAAGGTCTCGTGGGCGTCGGCGAGTTCCGGGGCGGTGAGCGGGTAGGTGGCGCCGTTCTTGCCGAGGACCGGCAGGCCCGCGTTCGGCATGCACGACAGCGGGATGCGGGAGTGCCGGGAGAGGTAGCGCAGGTGCTCGCTCATCTCGGCGGGGCCGGTCGCGCAGTTCATGCCGATCATGTCGATGCCGAGCGGCTCCAGCGCGGTGAGCGCGGCGCCGATCTCGGAGCCCAGCAGCATGGTGCCGGTGGTCTCGACGGTGACGGAGACGATGATCGGCACGTCCAGGCCGGCGAGCTCGCGGGCGCGCTGGGCGCCGATCACGGCGGCCTTGGTCTGGAGCAGGTCCTGGGTGGTCTCCACGATCAGGGCGTCGGCGCCGCCCGCGATCAGGCCCTCGGCGTTCTGCTGGAAGGCGTCGCGGATCGTGGTGTAGCCGATGTGGCCGAGCGTGGGCAGCTTGGTGCCCGGCCCGATGGAGCCGAGGACCCAGCGCTGGCGGCCGTCCCGGGCCCCGAACGCGTCGGCGGTCTCGCGGGCGATACGGGCGCCGGCCTCGGACAGTTCGTACACCCGGTCGGCGATGTCGTACTCGGCCGCCGCGGCGTAATTGGCGCCGAAGGTGTTGGTCTCCACGCAGTCCACGCCGGCGTCGTAGTACGCCTCGTGGACGGAGCGGACGATGTCCGGACGGGTGACGTTCAGGATTTCGTTGCAGCCCTCGAGGTTCTGAAAGTCCTCCAGGGTGGGTTCCTGGGCCTGCAACATGGTGCCCATCGCTCCGTCGGCCACCACCACTCGGGTGGCGAGCGCCTCACGGAGTGCGGACACACGGGTCCGGCTGTCGGCGGAAGGGGTCGGTGGCAACGAGGCCATGAAAGGGCTCCCTGGAGTGCGACGGCTGTCGGCTTTGCGCCCGGCACGGAACGGTCCGCTGTGGGCGCACGCCGCCAGCGTAGCCGGGTCCGTGCGGAAGTGGTCGGGCAGTCCACGACGCGGGACGGGCATGATGCCCGGGTCGATCTTCGGCCACGGGTGCGGTGACCGAAGCGGACCGATACCGGCCGACCATTAGCGAGAGGTCGGCATCGACCGGTAGTGTTCGACATTGCCGAACGGCGGCAACGACGTCGCAGGGTCGACGCTCGAAGGGGACGGAGGCAGCACGGGGATGGCACGGAACATCCAGTCGCTCGAACGGGCGGCCGCGATGCTGCGGCTTCTCGCAGGCGGCGAGCGACGCCTCGGCCTGTCGGACATCGCCTCCTCACTGGGCCTCGCCAAGGGCACCGCCCACGGCATCCTGCGCACCCTCCAGCAGGAGGGCTTCGTCGAGCAGGACGAGGCGTCGGGGCGCTACCAGCTGGGCGCCGAGCTGCTGCGCCTGGGCACCACCTATCTGGACGTGCACGAGCTGCGGGCACGCGCCCTGGTCTGGACGGACGATCTGGCCCGCTCCAGCGGCGAGAGCGTCTATCTGGGCGTCCTGCACCAGCAGGGCGTGCTGATCGTCCACCACGTCTTCCGCCCCGACGACAGCCGGCAGGTGCTGGAGATCGGCGCCATGCAGCCGCTGCACTCCACGGCGCTCGGCAAGGTCCTGTCCGCGTACGACCCGGTCGCGCACAGCGAGGCGATCGAGGCCGACCGCAAGGCCTTCACCGACCGCACCATGTGCGAGCTGGACGGCTTCGAGCACATCCTCGACATGACACGCGCGCGTGGGTACGCCGCCGACGTCGAGGAGACCTGGGAGGGCGTCGCCTCCGTGGCCGCCCCCATCCACGACCGCCGACGTATGCCGGTCGGCGCCGTCGGCATCACCGGCGCCGTGGAGCGGCTGTGCCGGGACGGCGAGCTGCGTCCCGAGCTGATCGCGGCGGTGCGGGACTGCGCGCGGGCCGTGTCACGGGATCTGGGCGCCGGACGCTTCTGAGCGCCGTACGGACAAGTAGTTACCGACCGGGACGTCATAGGACGTTCCGGTCTTCGGCATAACCACACACAGCCGGGCGAATCACCCTCCGGGAACTCACCGTGTTCCCTACGCGGCAGTACGCATTCGATCGACCCGTGTCGACAAATCAACACATCCGATAACGATCGAGCATTCGATAACAGGACCCTTGACGCACGCCTTACACCGGGGCAAGCTCCCGTCCATCGGTCGGCATTGTCGAACACCTACCGGCAATACGCGCTAGAGTGTGACAGTGCCAAGGGCCGGCATCGCCCTCACCCCCGAGGGCAACGCGAACCACCGGTGGGACCCGGGGTTCGGCTTCCCCTGGACGAAGGACAAAGGAGTCGCGGGTGTCCAGCTCCGACATCTTCATCGGCGAGACCATCGGTACCGCCATACTCATCCTGCTCGGCGGGGGCGTCTGCGCCGCCGTCACGCTGAAGGCCTCCAAGGCTCGCAACGCCGGCTGGCTCGCCATCACCTTCGGGTGGGGCTTCGCAGTGCTCACGGCGGTCTACACCTCGGCGCCGCTGTCCGGCGCCCACCTGAACCCGGCCGTGACGGTCGCTCTGGCCATCAAGGACAACGACTGGAGCAACGTTCCGACGTACTTCGCCGGTCAGCTCCTCGGCGCCATGATCGGTGCCGCTCTGGTCTGGGTCGCCTACTACGGGCAGTTCCAGGCCCACCTCACCGACAAGGAGATCGTCGGCGGTCCGGGCGCACAGGCCACGGCCGCCAAGGCCGTCGAGGCCCAGGAGAAGGGCGCGGGCCCGGTCCTGGGCATCTTCTCCACCGGTCCTGAGATCCGGAACGCGGTGCAGAACCTCCTCACGGAGATCATCGGCACCATCGTGCTGGTGCTCGCGGTCCTGACCCAGGGCCTGAACGACAGTGGCAAGGGCCTGGGCACCCTGGGCGCCCTGATCACCGCGCTCGTGGTGGTCTCGATCGGTCTGTCGCTCGGCGGCCCGACCGGCTACGCGATCAACCCGGCCCGTGACCTCGGTCCGCGCATCGTGCACGCCCTTCTGCCCCTGCCCAACAAGGGCGGCTCCGACTGGGGCTACGCCTGGATCCCCGTGGTCGGTCCGCTCGTCGGCGGCGCCATCGCGGCAGGCATCTACAACGTCGCTTTCGCTTAGGAACAGTGAGTTCACCCATCCGGGTGAGATGCACCGAAACTCTCAGCGCGCGCCGTACGTAAAGCCCCATAACCACGGAACTTCCAGGAGCTAACTGTGACCGACGCCCACACCGCCGGCCCCTTCATCGCCGCGATCGACCAGGGCACGACCTCGTCCCGCTGCATCGTCTTCGACCGCGACGGCCGGATCGTCTCCGTCGACCAGAAGGAGCACGAGCAGATCTTCCCGAAGCCGGGCTGGGTCGAGCACAACGCCAACGAGATCTGGACCAACGTCCAGGAGGTCGTCGCCGGAGCCATCCAGAAGGCCGGCATCACCCGTGACGACATCAAGGCCATCGGCATCACCAACCAGCGCGAGACCACCGTGCTGTGGGACAAGAACACCGGTGAGCCCGTCCACAACGCCATCGTCTGGCAGGACACCCGCACCGACGGGCTCTGCAAGGAGCTCGGGCGCAACGTCGGGCAGGACCGCTTCCGCCGTGAGACCGGTCTGCCCCTCGCCTCCTACTTCGCCGGTCCCAAGGCCCGCTGGCTGCTGGACAACGTCGAGGGCCTCCAGGAGCGCGCCGCCGCCGGCGACATCCTCTTCGGCACCATGGACACCTGGGTCATCTGGAACCTGACCGGCGGTGTCAACGGTGGCAAGCACGTCACCGACGTCACGAACGCGTCCCGCACCATGCTGATGAACCTGCACACCATGGAGTGGGACGACAAGATCGCCGAGTCGATCGGCGTGCCGCTGCAGATCCTGCCCGAGATCCGCTCCTCCGCGGAGGTCTACGGCGAGGTCACCGGCGGCAAGCTGGGCGACCTGCTCGGCGGCATCCCGGTCGCCTCCGCGCTCGGCGACCAGCAGGCGGCCCTGTTCGGCCAGACCTGTTTCTCCGAGGGCGAGGTCAAGTCGACGTACGGCACCGGCACCTTCATGGTGATGAACACCGGCGACAAGATCATCAACTCCTACGCGGGGCTGCTGACCACTGTCGGCTACAAGATCGGCGACCAGGACACGGTCTACGCCCTGGAGGGCTCGATCGCCGTCACGGGCTCCCTGGTGCAGTGGATGCGCGACCAGATGGGGCTGATCTCCACCGCCGCCGAGATCGAGACGCTCGCGCTCTCGGTCGAAGACAACGGCGGCGCCTACTTCGTGCCGGCCTTCTCCGGTCTGTTCGCCCCGCACTGGCGTTCCGACGCCCGCGGTGTGATCGCCGGTCTGACCCGGTACGTCACCAAGGCGCACCTCGCGCGCGCCGTCCTGGAGGCCACCGCCTGGCAGACCCGCGAGATCGCCGACGCCATGGTCAAGGACTCCGGCGACGAGCTGGTGGCCCTCAAGGTCGACGGCGGCATGACCTCCAACAACCTGCTGATGCAGACCCTCTCGGACTTCCTGGACGCCCCCGTGGTGCGCCCGATGGTCGCCGAGACCACCTGCCTCGGTGCCGCCTACGCCGCCGGTCTCGCCGTCGGCTTCTGGTCCAGCACGGACGAACTGCGCGCCAACTGGCGCCGGGCCGCCGAGTGGACCCCCCGCATGGACGCGGAGACCCGCGACCGTGAGTACAAGAACTGGCTCAAGGCCGTCGAGCGGACCATGGGCTGGATCGAGGACGACGAGAGCTGACCACAGCACTCGCCGGCCCTCGAACTCTGATGAGGAGTAAGAACCCGAAATGACCAGTCAGACCACCCTGCAGTCCGTGCCTGCCCTCGGTACGCGCCCGGCCTCCGGCTTCAACCCGAGCCGAGCCGAGACCCGGGAGCAGCTCTCCAAGGCGTCGTACGACCTTCTCGTGATCGGCGGCGGCATCCTGGGCATCTCCACCGCCTGGCACGCCGCGCAGTCCGGCCTCAGGGTGGCTCTGGTCGACGCCGGCGACTTCGCCGGCGCCACCTCCTCCGCCTCCTCCAAGCTGCTCCACGGCGGTCTGCGCTACCTGCAGACCGGCGCGGTGAAGCTGGTGGCGGAGAACCACTTCGAGCGCCGTGCGGTCTCCCGTCAGGTGGCTCCCCACCTGGCGAACCCGCTCACGTTCTACCTCCCCGTGTACAAGGGCGGGCCGCACGGCGCCGCGAAGCTCGGAGCGGGCGTCTTCGCCTACTCCGCGCTCTCCGCCTTCGGTGACGGCGTCGGCCACCTCCTGTCCCCCGCCAAGGCGGCACAGGACGTGCCCGAGCTGCGCACCGACAACCTCAAGGCCGTGGCCGTGTACGGCGACGACCAGATGAACGACGCGCGCATGGCGCTGATGACGGTCCGCGGGGCCGTCGAGGCCGGCGCGGTCGTGCTCAACCACGCCGAGGTCACCGGCCTGCGCTTCACCAAGGGCCGGGTGACCGGCGCGGACCTCAAGGACCGTCTGTCCGGTGACGAGTTCGGCGTCAACGCCCGTCTCGTGCTGAACGCGACCGGCCCCTGGGTCGACCACCTGCGCAAGATGGAGGACCCGAACGCCGCCCCGTCGATCCGGCTGTCCAAGGGCGCGCACCTGGTCCTGAAGCGGACGGCGCCCTGGAAGGCGGCGCTCGCGACCCCGATCGACAAGTACCGCATCACCTTCGCCCTGCCCTGGGAGGACATGCTGCTCCTCGGCACCACGGACGAGGAGTTCGAGGGCGACCCGGCGGATGTCGCGGTCACCGAGAAGGACACGGCCCAGATACTCGACGAGGCCGCGTTCTCCATCCGCGACCAGCAGCTCGACCGCGACCTGATCACCTACGCCTTCGCGGGTCTGCGTGTGCTGCCGGGCGGTCCCGGTGACACGGCGAAGGCCAAGCGCGAGACGGTCGTGACCGAGGGCACCGGCGGCATGCTGTCCGTCGCGGGCGGCAAGTGGACGACGTTCCGCCACATCGGCCGCACGATCATGCAGAAGCTGGAGGCGCTGCCGGGCCACCCGCTCGGCGACGACTTCGAGCCCATCTCCTCCCTGCCGAAGAAGCTGCCGCTGCCGGGTATCGCCAACCCGCGCGCGGTCGCCCACCGGCTGCTCACCGACCGTCCGGCGCCGGGTCCGCGCATGGCTGCCGACACGGCGAAGCACCTGGCGACGCACTACGGCTCCCTGGCCTTCGACATCGCCCGCATCGCCAACGAGAACCCGGAGCTCGGCGAGCGTGTCCACCCGGACGCCCCGGAGATCTGGGCGCAGGTCGTCTACGCCCGGGACAACGAGTGGGCCGAGACGCAGGACGACGTGCTGCGCCGCCGTACGACGCTGACGATCCGCGGTCTTGCGACGGACGACGTCCGGGCGAAGGTGCAGGACCTGCTCGACAAGAAGTGACCTCGCACGCGCGGCGGGCGGATTTTCGCCGGATGAGCCACTCGCCGCGCAGGGTCCGGCCACTCCCCTGACCACGCCGGACCGTACGAGGGCGGCCCCTTCCGCACCGGGGCCGGCCACCACCGGAAGGGGCGGCCCCACGCCGATGGGAGCCGCCCCTTCCGTCTGTGCGGAACTGATGCACGAGGCCGGCGGCCCGAGCTTCCGGCAGCCCTCCGACTGCTTCCGCGCGCCCCTCCCCCGGACCGGTGAATCGGTGATCCGCACCTGGAACGGCCGCTAGAAAAGTGCCTTTGCACAGGGTTCGGTTCGGCACGGGGAGCGTTCGGTCATGAGTGGCGGATGGCGGAGTGCGCGGCTGCGCCGACGCGTGGCCTTCGGGGTGTGCGGAGCCGCGCTGGTGGCGCTGGCGGCCGTGCTGCGCACGATCGACGACGTGAGTGCCGCGAGCGTGCTCGTCTCCGTGATCGGCGCGGTCGTGTCGGTCGCCGCACTCCTCGCCGACGTGCTGCGCGGTGACGCCGATCCCCTGCCCCGGCCGGCCGCGGAGTTACGGCACCGGGCCGCGGACGCGCTCGCCGACGCCGTACGGGAGCAGTGGGCGGCGGAGTTCCGGCTGCGCAGGCTCCAGGACCCGGAGCCGGTGGACGTGCGGTGGATCGCTGCGGATCCGCGGCTGGCCGACCATCCGGAGAACGTCCGGCGGATCCCCGCGCCCCGCGACGGCGAACGGCAACTGGGCGGCATCGTGGACGCGTTCGCGGCCGCGCCGGGCCGCCGGCTCGTGGTCCTCGGCGGCCCCGGTTCCGGCAAGAGCGTGCTGGCCCTGCGGTTCACCCTGGGCCGGCTGGCAGTCCGGCGACCCGGCGGCGCGGTGCCGGTGATCTTCCCACTGGCCGGCTGGGACCCCCGGCACAGCGGGCTGCGCGACTGGCTCGCCGAGCGCCTGGCCGCCGACTACCGCCCCCTGGCCGCGCCCGCGGACGGGCGGCGCACCATGGCACGCGCCCTGCTCGACACCGGGCTGGTGCTGCCCGTCCTCGACGGCTTCGACGAACTGCCGCAGGCCGTGTACGGGGAGGCCGTACGGCGGATCAACGCCGAACTCGACGACGACCTGCCGCTGTTGCTCACCAGCCGTCCGCAGGCCTGGGCGACGGCCGTGGACGAGGGCGATGTCCTCACGGCCGCCCAGGTCGTGAAGCTGCTGCCGCTGGACATCGGGCAGTCGGCGGCGTATCTGGAGCGCACAGCCCGGCCCCTGCCCGCCGACGGTGGCCGTCGGGCGACCGTGTGGACGCCGGTGCTGCGGTACCTGGAGGAGGAGCCGGGGCACCCGCTGGCCGCGGTGCTGACGGTGCCGCTGATGGTGGCCCTGGCCCGCACGGTCTACGGCGACAGGTCCCGGGATCCGGCCGAACTCCTGGACGACGCCCGCTTCGAGAGCGCCGAGCGGATCGAGGAACACCTGCTGGAGGCGTTCGTGCCGGCGGCGTTCCATGACGCCGGGGACCGGGGCGCGGTGGAGGCGCGGCGCCGACTCGGGGCGCTGGCGCGGGAGTTGCAGAAACGCGGGACCTGGCGCCTGGGGTGGTGGGAGCTGGAGGCCATGGCGCCGCGGGTGCTGCGGGTGTACGCGCCGGGGCTGGTGGCGATCGCGGCGACCGCCGTGCTGCTGGTCCCCGGGCTGCTGAGCCGTGCGTCGGCGGATCTGGCCACGGTGGAGGACACCGGTTCGTTCGTGATGAACCTGGTGGGCCAGACGCTGGGCTACTCGCTCGGGGTGGCCTTCCTGCTGCAGCCGGTGGCCGGCCGGGTGCGCCGGATCGTCTTCCTGCGCCGGCAGTTGGCGATCACCACGGCGGCCGCCGGTGTGCTGTGGGCGGGCTTCGCGCTCGGGGACGATCTGCGCTTCGGCTACCGCTTCGGCGCGGTGACCGACGGCTGGATGCCGGACATGTTCGGGGGCTGTCTGTTCGCGCTGTTGTTCACGCTGTTCTTCGGCATCGCGGGGCTGCCGAGGCGTCCCGTGCCGCTGAGCCTGCCCTGGACGGGCGATCACCGGGGGCGGGCCGCCGCACGGGGCTGCGGGGGCGCGCTCCTGGTGGGCGGTCTCTCGGTGGTCGGCGGGGTGCTGCTCGGAGTGGCGGACAGCCCCTGGACCGCGCTCATCGGCACGGTCTGCGCGGTGGCGGGGGCCGTGCTGCTGCTGAGCGCCACCCGGCGGGCCGAACGGGACAGCGTCCCACGGGCCCGGCCCGGCCGGACGACCCGGCGCCTCGCGGCGGAGCTGGCGCGCGGTACGGCTGCGACGCTGCTGATCGGCCTGGTCGCGACGGGCGTCGGAGGCACCGTCGCGGTGAGTGTCACGGTCCTCAAATCGGGGTCCCGGGACGACCTCGACGGGCGGCGGATCGAGAGCTGGGAGTTCCGGGAGCGGCACGGCGTGCGGATCGCGGACACCGAGCGGCCGGTGCGAGGCACTCTGCTGTACCCCGCCGAGCGCACCCGGCCGGTGGCCTATCCGAGGGGGACCACACCGCCGAACTGCGAGGTGCCGCTGCTGACCGGTCGGCGGTGCCGCGCCTTCGTCTCCGCCCGCACCGAGTTCCGGTCGCACCGGGGCGCCGTGGTCCTCCGCCTGGCCACCTCGCGGGGGCCGGTGACGGCCGAGGCGGCGGGCATGCGGGACGCGCTGCCGCCGCGAGGTCGTGACTGGCTCACCGAGGGGCCCGCGTGGGGCGTCGCGGGGCGGCTGCTTCCGCCGATCCTGGCGGCGGGCCTCCTGGTCGGGGTGGTCGGCGGCTGCGTGTGCGGTGTGCATCACGCCCTGAGCGCGCCGTCCGACGTGATACGAGCGGCGGGTCCCCGGTCCTCGCTGCGCACCGACCGCACGGCCACCCTCGCGCGGGGCGGGGTCGCGGCCCTGGTCACCGGGGCCGTCTGCCTGCCGGTCGTGGCCTTCTCCCGCGACTGGGGCGGGTTCATGCACGCGGGCACCCAGCTGTGGGTTCCCGTCGGCACCGCCGCACTCGCCCTGAGCGCCTGGGGCCGTCTGGCCGTCACGCGGGTCTGGCTGGCCGCGTCCGGCCGTATGCCCTGGCGGCTCATGGCGTTCCTGGACGAGGCGCACCGCCGGGGGGTGCTGCGGCAGTCGGGGGCGTACTACGAGTTCCGGCATCTGCGGCTCCAGCGGCAACTGGCCTCGGAGCCGGCCCCCCATACCGAGGATCAGCGGCCGCACGCCCGCCGGTAGCCGCTCGGGGGCCCGGACCGGAGCCCCGCATAATGGCGGGATACGTCGGATGTCTCATCACGACATCCTGAACGACAGGGAGGCCGGCCATGGCAGTCACCGACGAGGCGATCGAGAAGATCAAGGGCATGATCGTCTCCGGCGCCCTGCGCCCCGGCGACCGGCTCCCCAAGGAGAGCGAGCTGGCCGCCGAACTCGGACTGTCCCGCAACTCCCTGCGGGAGGCCGTGCGCGCCCTGTCGCTGATCCGGATCCTGGACGTACGGCAGGGCGACGGCACCTACGTCACGAGCCTGGACCCGCAACTGCTGCTGGAGGCGCTGAGCTTCGTCGTCGACTTCCACCGCGACGACACGGTGCTGGAGTTCCTCGCCGTGCGCCGCATCCTGGAGCCGGCGGCAACGGCGATGGCCGCGTCCCGGATCAGCGAGCAGCAACTGGACGCGCTGTCGGCCCAGTTGGAGAAGCTGGGCGACGCCCCGTCGGTGGAGGAACTCGTCGCCTGCGACCTGGAGTTCCACCGGGGCATCGTGCAGAGCTCCGGCAACTCCGTGCTGTGCTCGCTCCTGGACGGCCTTTCCGGACCGACGACCCGGGCACGCATCTGGCGCGGCCTGACCCAGGAGGACGCGGTCAGCCGCACCCTGCACGAACACCGGGCGATCCTGGCGGCCCTGCGCGACCGGGACGCGGAGGCGGCACGCTCGTGGGCGACGGTGCACATCGCGAGCGTGGAACAGTGGCTGCGCTCCACGCTGTGAGTCAGGGCCGTGGTGAAGGGTTCACGGTGCCGGGTTCGGCCTCGGCGAGGCGGTGCTGCAACTCGATGTGGCGGAACTGGTAGACGGCGCCGGTGCGGCGCAGGACACCCCGGTTCTCGTGAGCGTCGGCGAGGAAGGCCATGAGGTCGAAGGGCGCCCTGGCGCGCAGGGCCAGATAGCAGCGGGCGACCGCGTAGCGGGTCCAGGCCGACTGGCGGATTCCGATGGCCAGGCCCGTCAGCAGCGAGGGGATCAGCCCCACCGCGTAGGCCCACTGCCCGCTCTCGCCGGTGGTCGCGCCCCACACCCCCGTGGACCCCCATACGGTCGCGCACCAACCTTGCGTACCGATCACCAGAGCACCGACCACGACCGACGTCAGGACACAGGTGCCGAGCGTTCGCCGGTCGTTGACCAGCAGGGCGCGGCCCTCGACATCTGCGCCGAGGTCGACCGGAACCGTCCGCAGGCCGTTCAGGAGCAGACCGGCCACCGCGAACACAGCGCCCACCTGGAGTGCCGCCCAAGTGGCCGCGACGGGATCGGCGGGCGCGATGTACATCTGGGTGGACCCTCCCGAGAGCACATCCGCGAGCAGGCCCTCCAGCAGGATGCTGCCCCCGAGCAGCAGCCCGCCCAGCAGCCCGCGGCACACGCCCCTCCGGCTCCAGTGCCAGCGCACCCGGGCGACAGGACAGGCCGGGTCCGTGCCCACGCCGTCCCTGCCGACGGTTGCCGCCGTGATGCCGTAGAGCAGTGCGCTGACGGTTCCGCAGGCGTTGTCGAAACAGAGTCCGTAACAGATCGCGGCCGCGAACCCGGTCGTCGGGAGCCTCCAGTCCCAGTCGGCGGGCGGCCGCACGTCGGTCCGGCCGCCGAAGGCGAACCCGCAGATGATCACTCCGACGAGCGCCAGGGAACCACCGTCGGCCAGGCGGCGCAGCACGAGTTCGTCGAGGACTTCGGGAGCGGCGACCGCCACACACAGCAGCGTGACGGTCAGGGCCGCCGCGAGACCCCCCGCCAGACCGCCGCAGATCCCGGCCGCCACGACTCCGAGCCCTCCGCGCTCCTCCCAGCGTGGCGACGACTGCAACTGTGGAGCGAAGGAATGGATGACTTCCATGACCACGCCCTCGACCAGCCATCCGAGCGCACCCAGCAGGATGCCGCCCAGCACCTGGAACAGGACGTCCGGCACGGCACGGCCCAGCTTCCACCACGCCACCTCGGCGGCTCCGTCCGCACCGCGCTCCATGTGCCGCGCCAGGAACCGCAGCGCATGCCGCGCCTCACGAACGGTCCACGGGCAGCGCCGCTCCGCCCCCGGCCGGTAGGCGCCATCGACGAACGCGTCGAGCAGACGCCGCTCCACCGCGGCCCGCGTCGGATGCCGCAGCAGTTCGGCCGGCTCGGGGAGTTCCCCCTCACGCTCCCCGGGCCGCGGGTTGTACACGGCACGGGCCAGCGAGACCGTCAACGGGCTCGTGAGTGCCCTCGCAGCGGGCGTACCCGTGCCCAGCGTCGAGACGACCGGCGCCCACCGCTCCGCAGCCGGTGTGCCGTCGCCGCCCGCGTCGCGCAGCAGATAGCGGGAGACATCAATGGCGTCCAGCGGTTCCAGTTCGATTCCGGCCATGCCGGAGAGCCGCGCCGGCACGCCCGTGCGGGGCCGCAGCGCCGCCCGGTACTCGGCCGGCCGGCTCGACAGCACCAGTCCGCAGCCGTACGGCAACGCCTCGCCGATCCGGTGCAGCGCCAACCCGCTCGTCCCGGCGGGCAGTTCGTCGAACCCGTCCAGAACCGGGAACACCAGCCTCCGCTCCAGCAGCATCCTGGCGAGCGTGACGTCCCCGTACTCCCCCGGCGCCGGCACGCCCAGCTCGGCGTGGTCCTGGACCAGCTTGCGCTCCATCCAGCCCCGTAGGTCCAGGGCCGTCGGATTCCAGGAGGCCAGCGGGAAGAGCACGGGCACCGGATCGCCGGCCGCGCGGTCCTCGATCAGCGCGAGCAGCAGCCGTACGAGCAGCAGCGTCTTGCCCGATCCCGGGGCGCCCAGCACCAGCAGCCGTGGATCGGGCATCAGGCCCGCGAGGATCGTGCCGATCTCGCCGTCCCGGCCCGCCAGGCCCTCGGTCACCTCGGCCAGGCCGGCATCGGCGCCGTGCCAGGCGACCGGCAGCGGGTACGGGTCCGCGAGCCGCCGTGCCCGCGCCTCCGCCTCCCACTGCCGGCGTACGGCGACGGCGAGCCGGTCGGCGACGTCGCCCGGGTCGGCGGGCGTGAACGCCGCTTCGGCGCGGTCCGCCCGGTAGGCGCTCCACGCCAGGTAGGCGCCGGCCAGGGTGGGCAGCAGCGCGGCGACGACAGCCGCCGGGTCCTCGACGCGCGGCGCGACCAGCAGTGCCCCCAGCGTCCCCACCCCAAGCAGCGTCAGATACCCGATCCCGACCCGCCGCACACGCGACCTGGGGGCAACTCCGCTCACCCGACGTAGAGTTCCGCAGCCGCTCCCCCGTCCGGAGCCGTTCCGGCCGCGGCCACACGAGTGGGTGACCGGTCCGGGCGGATGCGGGCCGCCCGGCTCCCGGCACGGGCCGGACATCGGACCTCTGAACGATCATCCGACGTATGATGCGTTCCTGCGCGCGGCGGCCCGGAGACGACCTGAGCAGTCGCCGAACCCCCCAGATCAACCCCCGCCCCCGCCCGGGCACAGCTCGGATGACTGTGGGGTGTTTCGGGGGGACGAACGGGGCAGTGATCCGTTCATGTCCCCGTGCAAGGGGGCTGCGGGCGCCCCCGTCGCACGCCGTAAGGTTGGTTCGTCAGGCGAGGGCACGTCGGAAGGAGGCACTGGGTGATCGAGCTCGAGGGGGTTCCCGAGCTGATCGACCCGGTCATGGTGGCCGCGTTCGAGGGCTGGAACGATGCCGGCGACGCCGCCTCCACCGCGGTCGCGCATCTGGACAGGGAATGGAAGGGCGAGGTCTTCGCGGCGCTGGACGCCGAGGACTACTACGACTTCCAGGTGAACCGCCCCACGGTGTGGATGGACGCGGGCGTCCGCAAGATCACGTGGCCGACGACCCGGCTCTCGGTGGTCCGGGTCGGCGGCGACAAGCCACGTGATCTCGTTCTCGTCCGAGGCATCGAACCGTCCATGCGCTGGCGCTCGTTCTGCAACGAGCTCCTCGGCTTCGCGCACGAGCTGGGCGTGGAGCTGGTGGTCATCCTGGGCGCCCTGCTCGGTGACACCCCGCACACGCGTCCGGTCCCGATCAGCGGCACCACGTCCGACCCGGACCTGGCCCGCCGCATGGATCTGGAGGAGACCAAGTACGAGGGCCCTACGGGCATCGTCGGCGTCCTCCAGGAGGCGTGCACGCACGCAGGCGTTCCGGCCGTCAGCCTGTGGGCCGCCGTACCGCACTACGTCTCGCAGCCGCCGAACCCGAAGGCGACACTGGCGCTGCTCAACCGGCTGGAGGACCTGATCGACGTCCGCATCCCGCTGGGCGAGCTGCCCGAGGACGCGCGCGCCTGGCAGGTCGGCGTCGATCAGCTGGCCGCCGAGGACAGCGAGGTGGCGGAGTACGTGCAGACGCTGGAGGAGGCCCGCGACACCGCGGAGCTGCCGGAGGCGTCCGGCGAGGCCATCGCGCGCGAGTTCGAGCGATATCTGCGGCGCCGGGACGGCGGCCCGTCGCCCGAGGACCGTACGCGTCCGCCGATGCCTCCGAAGCCGGGCAACAGGGACGACGAGGACTCGTCGGACGACTGAAGCCGGTTGATCGAGGAAGAGGGCGGTGCGCCGGATATGCGCACCGCCCTCTTCCTCGATCGGCGCATGCGTCACAAGGGCACGGAGATCACGTCGTACGTCGTGTCCGGTGTAGGTGTCGTGGTGAAGCGGGCGTTGGGCAGGTAGAGGCGGCCCTTGTACGCGGCCACCGTGGTCGGCACGTCGAACAGCGGGTCGGTGACGCGGCGTTGGAAGACGCCGCTGCGGCCGTCGGCGGCGAGCCTGAAGACGTCGATGGCGTTCTGCCGGTTCTGCACGACGTACAGCGTCCGACCGATCAGCAGCAGGCCGTCGCCGTTGGTGAGCGGTGCCGCGTCGCCGAGGTCGACGAGTTCGGTGACGCCCGTGCGCGGGTTCACCCGGTGCAGCCCGCCGACCCCGGACTGCACGACGAGCAGCGCGGAGCCGTCCGGCGTGGCGGTGATGCCGTTGGCGTTGACGACCTCGCCCGCGACCTGGCTCCAGTCGCCGCTCAGGGTGAGCGTCACGACCTCGTCCGCGTCCGGCAGTTGCCCGTTCCGGCCGAGCGGCAGGGCGTACAGCGCGGGCTGGAAGGAGTCCGTGAACCAGGCCGCGCGCGGGGTGAGGAACACGTCGTTGGCGAAGGTCGGGGTCGCCGAGGTCAGGGCGTAGGAGGCGAGGATCGCGCCGCTGCGGGCGTCCACCACGCGGGCGCCCTGCCCGCGTCCGGCGACGAACAGGCGCCCCCGGTGGTCAAGTTTGAGACCGACCGAGGGCGTGCCGGGTCCCGCCGAGAAGATCGCGCCCTCGCCGGTGCGCAGGTCGGCGCGGTAGAGGGAGCCGTCGCCGAGCGAGCCGAGATAGGCGTACGGTCCGCCGCCGACGGCGATGCCCTCCGGGCGGAAGCCGTTCGGGAGGCGGAGCACCGTGGGGCGGCGCTTTCCGGCCGCGGCGGCGGGGGTGCCGGTGGCCGGGACGAGTGCGGCGCCGACGGTCGCGGCGCCCGTCGCGAGGAGTCTGCGGCGGGTGGGACGAGGTGCGAAGGAGCGGTGTTCGGGGGCCACTGTGCGTCCTTCCGCTGAGAGGACCGGCCGACAGCTGGTCCAACGGTCAACTGACTCCCCCACCCCACCACACGCCGGGCACCTCCGCAGCCGAGGCCGGTGTCTCGACAGGGACTGGACAGCAGCTGGCCGGATTATGACGTGACATCTCTTTCCGGACGGATTGCACACGTTGCCCAATTCAACTTGTTCCCAAACCAAGTTGGCGAAATTAGTCTGGACGGACCGGCCCGCGCGTGCTTGGTTGTCCACCGAAGGCGCGCCGCACCAACCGCACTTGGCAACCCCAGGACCGAAGGGAGCGGCAGACCATGACCGACCAGGGACAGCCGGCGCAGGGCCCGGGAACGGCCGGGCCGGGGCCCGACGGAGCGGGATTCACCTATCGAGGAGCCGAGCCGGAACTGATCGTCGTCGCCCGTCCCGAGGCCCGGCTGCGGGCCCAGGCCGAGGGCGTCCGGTCGGTCGCGGGCGCCGATGTGTCGGCTCTCAACATGTTCCTCAGTGACGAACAGCTCGCGCTGGAGCCGCTGTTCGGCAGCGAGGAACGGCTTCAGCAGACCACGGACACGCAGGACACGTCCGACCTGGCCCTGTTCTACCGGGTGCGCGGCGGGGAGAGCCGCGCCGAGGTACTGCGGGCCCGTATGGCCGCGCTGCCCGGCATCGACACGGCGTACGTGAAACCGGGCGCGGTGCCCGCCTCTCTCGGGCAGTTCGGCGAGGGCAGCGGGCGCCTGAAGGAGGGCGCGCCCCTCACGCCCGACTACAGCGGCCGGCAGGGCTATCTGCGCCCGGCGCCCGAGGGCGTCGACGCGCTCTGGGCCTGGCAGCGGCCGGGCGGCGCCGGTCAGGGCGTGACCGTGATCGACGTCGAGGGCTCCTGGCAGCTGGGCCACGAGGACCTGGCCGGCAAGCTGGCCGGCGTCGTCGTCGGCACCCCTCTCACCGACCTGGCCTGGCGCAACCACGGCACCGCGGTGATCGGCGTGATCGGCGGCGACCGCAACGACCACGGCGTCACCGGCATCGTGCCGGAGACGGTGACCGCGGCCGCCTCCTTCCACGGCATCGGCACGGCGGCCGCGATCCACGCGGCGGCCGAGCGGCTCGGCCCCGGCGACATCGTGCTGGTCGAACTGCACCGCCCGGGACCCCGGTTCGAGTTCGCCGACCGCGACGACCAGTGCGGCTACGTCGCGCTGGAATGGTGGCCGGACGACCACGCCGCGATCCGCTGCGCCACCGCCAGGGGCGTGCTGGTCGTGGCCGCCGCGGGCAACGGCGGCGAGTCCCTCGACGACGCGGTCTACGAGCGCCGCCCGGACGAGTTCCCGGAGTCGTGGCGCAACCCGTTCAACCCGTCCAACCCGTCCTCGGGGGCGGTCCTGGTCGGCGCCGGCGCCCCGCCCCCCGGCACGCACGGCCGCGATCACGGCCCGGACCGCTCCCGGCTCGCCTTCTCCAACTACGGCGCCCGGGTGGACGCGCAGGGCTGGGGCCGCGAGGTGACGACGACCGGCGGCTTCTGGGACCGGCCCGGCGACCTCCAGGGCGGACCCGAGGAGATCGCCTGGTACACCGACACGTTCTCGGGTACGTCGTCCGCGTCCCCGGTGGTGGTCGGCGCGCTGGCCGCGCTCCAGGGCATGCTGAAGGCCGCCGCGCAGCCTCCGATGTCCCCCGAGCAGGCGCGTGCGGTGCTGCGGGCGACGGGTTCCCCGCAGCAGGACGCGCCGGGCCGGCCGGCCTCGCAACGGATCGGCAACCGGCCCGACATCAAGGCGGCGGTCACCCATCTGGTGCCGCAGGCGGTCGGCTCCGGCCTCGCCGAGCGGTACTGGGACGAGTTGCTGCCGTATCCCCGCGAACTTCCGCCCCGGCTCCGGCTGTTCGTGGCCGGTGAGTGGCGGAACCTGAACCATCCGTCCCCCGAGATCCGCCAGGCAGTCCATACCGCCTTCGCGGGGGGACGGCCGGAGGTCCGAGTGTGGTTCTCGGACGACGAGATCGTCGGCCTGGTCATCACCGGCTGACGCAGCCCATCGCATCAAGGGAAGGTGACACCCGTATGAGCACCACCCCGCAGATGAGTCACATGGGACAACAGCAGGGCCAGCAGTACCCGAGCACGTCGCCGTACCAGCAGCCCTTCGGGCAGCAGCAGGGCTACGGCCAGCAGCAGGCGTACGGCATGAGCGGCTCCCTCGAGCAGCTCCAGCAGCTCGGCCGGCAGCAGCCGTTCCAGCACTTGCTCCAGCAGCTCGGCCAGCCGCAGGGCTACGGGCAGCAGCAGGTCCAGGGCCAGGCGTTCCAGGGCGAGCAGCAGCAACAGCAGTCCGAGCAGCAGGTGCTGCACCTGATGCAGCAGGTCACGCAGGCCGCCGTACAGCAGGCCCCGCAGGCCGGCGTCGCGGACGGCTACATCGACATCGTCCAGCCGCTGCCCGGGCAGCCGGCGCAGATCTTCCTGCGCATCCACGACGTGTTCCGGGTCTTCAACAACCCGAACCCGCAGATCCACAGCCAGGTCCAGGAGGCCTTCGCACACGGCCACCAGGTCGTCGGCGTCTGGGACAGCAGCCAGCCGCTGGTCCTGCGGAGCATCCAGATCCGCAGGATCTGACCGGCCGTAGCCGAACCGGCCGGCCACCGAAAAGGGGCGCTTCCACCCGCGGGGAGGAAGCGCCCCCTCTCTCTCGTGCTGCGTCCGCTACAGGGCCACGCCCAGCAGTGCGTCGACGGCTCGCGACACGACGCCGGGGGCGCCGATGTCCGTGCCGCCCTCGGTGTCCTGCCGGGTCACCCAGCGGTCGACCGCGGCGAGCGCGGCCGGGGCGTCGAGGTCGTTCGCGAGGGCTTCGCGGATCTCCTCGACGAGCACCTCCGCGTCGGGTCCGTCGGGCCGGGACACGGCGGCCCGCCAGCGGCCGAGGCGGTCCACGGCGTCCTGGAGCACCTGGTCGGTCCACTCCCAGTCGGCCCGGTAGTGGTGGGCGAGGAGGGTGAGCCGGATGGCGGCCGGGTCGACGCCGTCGCGGCGCAGCTGGGACACGAAGACGAGGTTGCCCTTGGACTTGGACATCTTCTCGCCGTGCAGGCCGACCATGCCCGCGTGGACGTACGCCTTGGCCATGGGGAACTCGCCGGTCAGCACCTGGGCGTGCGAGGCGCCCATCTCGTGGTGCGGGAAGGCGAGGTCGGAGCCGCCGCCCTGGACGTCGAAGGTCATGCCGAGGTGGTCGAGGGCGATGGCGACGCACTCGATGTGCCAGCCGGGCCGGCCCTGTCCGAGCGAACCGCCGTCCCAGCTGGGCTCGCCCGGGCGGGCGGCCATCCACAGCATCGGGTCGAGCGGGTTCTTCTTGCCGGGCCGCTCGGGGTCGCCGCCGCGCTCGGCGGACAGCAGGCGCATGGCGGCGGCGTCGAGGTTCGACACCTTGCCGAAGTTCGGGTCGGACTCGACGGAGAAGTAGATGTCGCCGTCGAGTTCGTACGCGGCGCCCGCGTCCCGGAGCCGCTCGACGAGCGGGACGATCCCGGGTATCGCCTCGACGGCACCGATGTAGTGGCGCGGCGGCAGCATGCGCAGCGCGGTCATGTCCTCGCGGAAGAGGGCGGTCTCCTTCTCGGCGAGGGCGACCCAGTCGATGTCGTCGCGCAGGGCCCGCTCCAGGAGCGGATCGTCGACGTCGGTGACGTTCTGCACGTAGTGGACCTGCCGCTTGGTGTCGAGCCACACGCGCTGCACGAGGTCGAACGCGTTGTAGGTCGCCGCGTGCCCCATGTGGGTCGCGTCGTACGGCGTGATACCGCAGACGTAGATACGGGCGACGGGACCGGGGTCCAGGGTGACGAGACCCTCGGTCGCGGTGTCGTGGATCCTCAGGTCGCGGCCCTGACCGGGCAGGGCGGGGACCTCAGAAGCGGGCCAGGCATACATGTCATGAGCCTAACCGGACTGATGTTCCGTACACGAACCGGACCGGGCCGGATGGCCGGAGAGGCGTTCTTGCGCGACACCGGCCCTTGTGCTAGACGCCCTGGGTCGCAGTCGTGTCCGTGGGTGCGGCTAGACCGGCGGCCACGGAATGGCAGGCCACTCCCCGCTCGGCTCCGGGTGCCTGCCGGAGGCGAGCAGGGCGTCCACACGCGCGCGCGTGGCGTCCACCTCGGCGCCGGTGATCAGCCCGGCCAGCCGTACGGCCAGCTCGCCGCCCTCCTTCAGGCCCTCCCGCAGCGTCCCGAGGACCTCGACGGCCTCCTGGGTGAGCGGCTCCCCCGCCCAGCCCCAGAGCAGCGTCCGCAGCTTGTTCTCGGCGTTGAAGGTGACGCCGTGATCGATGCCGTAGAGCCGCCCGTCCTCGGTGGGCAGCAGATGGCCGCCCTTGCGGTCGGCGTTGTTGATCACGGCGTCCAGCACGGCGAGGCGCCGCAGCCGCTCGTCGTCGGCGTGCACCAGCAGCGCGGTCTTCCCGTCGCCGACCTCGGCGAAGGCGACCGCCTTCCAGCCCGGTTCGGGTTCCTCGCCGTCCACCAGCGCGAGCAGCTCGGCCTCGGGGGTCACGTCGATCCACAGCTGGCACATGCCCTCGCCGTACGGCCCGTCGCGCAGCACGGTGGGCGGTACGAGACCCCAGCCGGTCGCCTCGGAGATCTCGTACGCGGCGACCTCGCGCCCGGCGAGGGTGCCGTCGGGGAAGTCCCACAGCGGCCGCTCACCGGCGACCGGCTTGTAGACGCAGGTGGCCTCACGGCCCTCGTGCGCGACGGTGCAGTACAGGGCGGCGTTGGACGCCTCGCGGATACGTCCGCGCACCGTCAGCTCACCCCGGGTGAGCAGCTCCACCGAGGTCACGCTCCGCGGCGGTATCCGTTCTGGCGCGGACATACGTGTCCTTCCGGGTCGAGCGGGAGGCTGCACAGCGGACACGGCGGCCGCCCGGCGTTGACGACGTCCAGGGCACGCTTGGCGAAAGCCCTCGCCTGCGCGCCGGTGAGCCGGACCCGCAGCATCGGGGGACCGTTCTCCTCGTCCTGGAGCAGCCGCTCCTCGGCCTCGGCGAGGTCCTCCTCGGAGTCGGCGTCGAGCTCCACGAGGGCCTGCGCCTCGACGATCATGCGCTGTTCCTCGCCGTCCCAGGCAAGAGCCATGGTGCCGACGCGGAACTCCTCCTCGATGGGGGTGTCCAGCGGGCCGGTGTCGGCGACCTCGCTGGGCGTCATGGCGGGGACGGCTGCGCTTCCGCCACTACGCCGTACGACCTCGTCGAGCAGTTCGTCCATGCGCTCGGCGAGTGCGGCGACCTGGGTCTTCTCCAGGGCCACGCTGGTCACGCGGGAGCCGGCGACGGCCTGGAGGAAGAACGTACGGCGTCCGGGCAGTCCTACCGTGCCGGCCACGAAGCGGTCCGGGGGGTCGTAGAGGAACACCTGACGGGACACGTCCTGTCTCCATTGGAATCGTGGGTACGGCGAATCGTGAGTGCGACGACTCGTGAGTGCGGCGCTGCTTCGACCGCTTCACCCTACTGCGCCCGACGATCACGGTGCGCCCGCGCCGCCCCCGACCGTCGCGTCACCGGCCGGCGGCTCCTCGCGCGGGGCGAGGGACGCGAAGTCCCCGGTGTCCCCTAGACGTACGAGGAACGGCCTCAGGCGTGTGTAACGGATCGCGGTGATGGAACACGGTTCAACGGAGATCCTCTGGAAGAGGTCGAGATGAAGACCGAGTGCGTCCGCCACGAGGGACTTGATGATGTCGCCGTGCGAGCACATCACGTACACGGCGTCGGCACCGTGATCGCGCTCCACGCGCGCGTTCCACTCCCGTACCGCCTCCGCGGCCCGGGTCGCCATGGCCCGCATCGACTCCCCGCCGGGGAACGCCGCCGCCGACGGATGGGCCTGCACGACCTCCATCAGCGGCTCGTCCTTGAGGTCGGCGAGCTTGCGGCCGGACCAGTCGCCGTAGTGGCACTCCCCGATCCGCTCCTCGGTGTGCGCGGTAAGTCCGGGCCGGGCCTCCAGCAGCGGCCGGATCGTCTCCTGGCAGCGCTGCAGCGGGCTGGTGACGACCTCGGAGATCGGCAGGGCTGCGAGCCGGGCGGGCAGTGCGGCGGCCTGCTCGCCGCCGCGCTCGTCGAGGGCGACGCCGGGTGTCCACCCGGCGAGCACTCCCTCGGTGTTGGCGGTGGAACGTCCGTGCCGGACCAGGATCAGCGTGGGCATGCCGCCCAGCGTAGGCGCACGACGGGGTGCGTCAGCGGGCGGAGGGCGGGAGAATACGCTCCGTGATCGTCGACTGCGCCATCTACCGGGACGGGCGCCGGACGGAGGGGCCCGCGGACTTCTCCGACGCCCTGGATCTGTGCCGCCTTCAGGACGACGCGTTCGTCTGGATCGGTCTGTACGAGCCGACGGAGACGGAGTTCGACAAGGTCACCGAGGAGTTCGGGCTGCATCCGCTGGCTGTGGAGGACGCCCTGAACGCGCACCAGCGGCCCAAGCTGGAGGTGTACGACGACTCGCTGTTCATGGTCCTCAAGCCGGTCGGCTACGAGCCGAAGAGCGACATCGTCTCCTCCGGCGAGGTCATGGTCTTCATCGGCGACTCGTTCGTGGTGACCGTCCGGCACGGCGAGGAGGCGCCGCTGGGGGTCGTCCGGGAACGTCTGGAGCACGAGCCGGAGATGCTGCGGCACGGTCCCACGGCGGTGCTCTACACGATCGCGGACGCGGTGGTCGACCACTACGTGGAGGTGGCGGGCGAGTTGGGCACCGACCTGGCGGAGCTGGAGGCGGAGGTGTTCTCGCCGACCGCCGGCGGCTCCCGGCACACGGCCTCGCGCATCTACGCCTTCAAGCGGCAGATCATGGAGTTCCGCAGGGCCACCGGCCCGCTCGCGCAGCCGGTGTCCCGGCTCGCGGGCACGGGCCTGATCGGCGCGCGTGTGCCGTTCGTGCACGACAAGGCGCAGCCCTTCTTCCGCGACGTGAGCGACCACCTCACGCGCGTGAACGAGGCCGTGGAGGGCCTGGACCGGCTGGTGTCGGACGTCCTGTCGGCGCATCTGGCGCAGATGAGCGTCCGGCAGAACGACGACATGCGGAAGATCTCCGCGTGGGCGGCCATGGCCGCGGTCCCCACGATGATCGCGGGGATCTACGGCATGAACTTCGAGCACATGCCGGAGCTGCACTGGACCGGTTCCTATCCGGTGCTGATCCTGGCCATGGCCGCCGTCGAGGTGCTGCTGTACCGGCTGTTCAAACGCCGGGGCTGGTTGTAGCGGTCAGGCGAACTCGGGTGCCGAGGTGGCGGGTCCGCCGAGTGCGTCGCGGCGTTCCGGCATCGCCAGGGACACCATGCGCCGCCAGCCCGCGAGCCGCTCCCAGGCGTACACGGCGTGGATGCCGGCGGCGAGCGCGGCGGCCTTGGCCCGGGGCCAGCCGAGGACGCGTCCCATGTGGTCCATGACCGCGAGGCTGACGTCCCGGTAGACCCGGATCTCGGCGAGGGCGCACTCGCGCAGGGTGGCCTGGATCTGCCGGCCGTGGCCGGCGGCCGCGAAGCGCAGGAGTTCCTCGTGCGTGTAGGCGAGGTGGTTGTCCTCGTCGTTGGAGATCATCCGGACGGCCTTGCCGATCACGGGGTCGTCGGCGAAGTACTTGTGGAGCATGATCATCTGTTCCGAGGCGCGCTGTTCGGTGACCCGGCTGTGCGCGAGGTAGGTGATGATGTCGTCGACCGTGAGCGACCTGTCGGCCTTCAGCTTGTCGTGGGCGAGGCCGATGCCGTGCTTCTCGAGCAGCATCGTGTAATCGGTCTCGGGCGGGACGGGGACGGGGTCGAGCCCGCGCTTCTTCAGCAGGGCGTTGAAGATCCGCCCGTGCTTGTCCTCGTCCGCGCCGTGCCGGGTGATCTTGGGCGCCATGGCGCGCTCGCTGTCGGGCACGAGCGCGGCGATGCGCGCGTTCTCCCAGCCGCCCTGGGACTCGCCGCTGGCGGCGATCGAGCAGAACAGCCGGAAGGAATCGTCGTTGTCGAGGATCTCCTGGAACAGACTCTTGGCCGAAAGCATCGTGGGGCACCTCTCTCAGGACGCCGCAGGATTCCGCAAAGAACGAGTCAAATGCGGTGAGAGAGCCGCTGCAACAGCTGAGTCGGACAACTCCGCCAAAAGAATGACCATCGGGGTCACGACGGGGGCGTAACCGGGTGGGCACGCGCGCGTTGTTCTGCGTGACGGCCGTGGCGGGGAAGACCCCCGAGCCCCCACCACGGCCGCAGAACTTCCCCGGCCCGTACGGCCCTCGCGTCACGCCAGTCCGGCACGCTCCAGGGCCTCGGTGCCGGCGCGCAGGGAGGCGAGCCGCTCGTCGAGCGTGAAGCCGGCCGGCGCGAGGGACAGGGTGGTGACCCCGGCGGCGGCGTAGGCCTTCATCCGGTCCGCGATCCGGTCGACGGAGCCGAGCAGCGTGGTCTGGTCGATCAGGTCGTGCGGTACGGCGGCCGCGGCGCCCTGCTTGTCGCCGGAGAGGTACTTGGTCTGGATCTCGGCGGCTTCCTTCTCGTACCCCATGCGCTGGGCGAGCTGGTTGTAGAAGTTCTGCTTGGGGCTGCCCATGCCGCCGACGTACAGCGCGGTGTAGGGGCGGAAGGTGTCGGCGAGCGTGGCCACGTCCTTGTCGTCGCCGACGGCGAGCGGCAGGGTCGGGCAGATGTCGAACCCGTCGAGGCTCTTGCCGGCCTTCTCGCGCCCGGCGCGCAGGTGCTTGACGGTGGTGTCCTCCAGGTGGTCGGCGGAGGGGAAGATCACCAGTGCGCCGTCGGCGATCTCGCCGGTCTGCTCCAGGTTCTTCGGGCCGATGGCGGCGATGTACAGCGGGATGTGCTCGCGCTGCGGGTGCACGGTCAGCTTGATCGGCTTGCCCGGGCCGCCGGGCAGCGGCAGCGTCCAGTGCCGGCCTTCGTAGGTCAGGCGCTCGCGGGTCATGGCCTTGCGGACGATCTCGACGTACTCACGCGTGCGTGCCAGCGGCTTGTCGAACTTGACGCCGTACCAGCCCTCGGAGACCTGCGGTCCGGAGACGCCGAGGCCGAGCCGGAAACGGCCACCGGACAGGGAGTCGAGGGTCGCGGCCGTCATCGCGGTCATCGCGGGCTGGCGGGCCGGGATCTGGAAGATGGCGGAGCCGACGTCGATGCGCTCGGTCTGGGCGGCGACCCAGCTGAGCACGGTGGCCGCGTCCGACCCGTACGCCTCGGCGGCCCAGCACACGGCGTAGCCCAGCCGGTCGGCCTCCTGCGCGACGGCGAGATTGTCCGCGTCCATTCCGGCACCCCAGTAGCCGAGGTTGATCCCGAGCTGCATGGCCGATCCCCTTACCGATCAGTAACGTCCCTTGTGGGCCAGACCTTAGCGCGGGGGGCCACTCACGGGGAGGCCGATGTGGCGGGCGTCGCCCGACTGCCCCCGCCCATCCCTGGTGACGGTCCGGAAAACTGGTTATCCACAGGCCCCCACATGGCAGGTTCTGGCCAGTAATCTCGGCGTTCATGGAGCAGAGGCATCTCGGCCGCACCGGCCTGCGCGTGTCCCGGATCGGGCTCGGCACCCTCACCTGGGGCAGGGACACCGACGAGCACGACGCCGCGGACCTCTTGAAGACGTTCTGGGAGGCGGGCGGCACCCTCGTCGACACGGCCGACGTGTACGGCGACGGGGAGGCCGAGTATCTGCTCGGGCGGCTGATGGAAGGGCTGATCCCGCGGCGGGACCTGGTCATCTCGACGAAGGCGGGCAGCGTGCCCGACCCCGACCGCCGCTTCGACGGCTCGCGCGGCCATCTGCTCTCCGCGCTGGACGCCTCACTGGCCCGGCTCGGCACGGACCACGTCGACGTCTGGCACATCCACGCCTTCGACCCGTACACCCCGCTGGAGGAGACCCTCCAGACGCTCGACCTCGCTGTCAGCAGCGGTCGGGTGCGCTATGCCGGGGTCTCCAACTTCTGCGGCTGGCAGCTTGCCAAGGCCGCGACATGGCAGCTCGCGGCGCCCGGCACGCGCACCCGGCTGGCGAGCACACAGCTGGAGTACTCACTGCTCCAGCGCGGTGTGGAACGGGAGGTGCTGCCGGCCGCGCTCGACCTCGGCATCGGCATGCTGCCCTCGTCCCCGCTCGGCCGGGGCGTGCTGACCGGCAAGTACCGCAACGCGACTCCTGCGGACTCGCGCGGCGCCTCGGAGCATCTGGCGCCGTTCGTCGCGCCGTACCTCGACGACACGGCCAGCCGGATCGTCGACGCCGTGCAGACGGCGGCCGACGGGCTGGCCGTCTCCCCGCTCCAGGTCGCCCTCGCCTGGGTCCGCGACCGGCCCGGCGTGACCGCTCCCGTGATAGGCGCGCGCAACGCCCAGCAGCTCACAGCGGCGTTGTCAGTGGAGGCCCTTAGTCTTCCTGACGAGATCTGCCGGGCGCTCGACGACGTGTCGGCGCCCGTGCACCGCTATCCCGATCACGACTGGAGCACGCTGTGAGCACGGAGCCACCCGAGACCACGGAGAACTCGGAGCCGGGGGCCGCCGCCCAGGACGGGGCCGCCGCTTCGGGGTCGGGAGGCGACGGCGCGGACGGCACGTCCACCGACGGCGAGGACGTCACCGGGGCCGAGTCGGACGGCGGCGATGGCGAAGCCTCCGAGGGTGCGGCGCAGCAGTCGGAGGCCGAGGCCGAGCTCGCGGCCCAGCGGGTCGAGCGGGAGCGGATCGCGCGGCGCAAGGCCGAGCGGGCGGCGCCCGTCGACAGCGGGGCCAAGCTCAGCGGGCAGGCCGCCGATCTCCTCGCCGCCGTACGGGCCGTGGAGAGCGGTGCGAAGCCCACGGCGACCGTCTTCAGCGAGCCTGAGCCGCCGCGGCGCCCCGCTGCGGAGCCGGCCCGCCGACCGGAGCCCGCACCCGGGTCCGCCGCGCCCGCGGCCCCCGCGTCGGAGACCGTGGAGTCCGTGCGAGCCTTGCTGACCGAGGGCGGCGCCCCGGAGGCGCTGGCCGCGCAGGTCGCCGCCGCGCTCGGCGAGGGCGCCGCGGACCAGCTTCGGGCGGACCCCTGGCAGTTGCTGCGTATCGCCGGTGTACGGCCCGAGCAGGCCGACGGGTTCGCGCGGGCGCTGCTCGGCGCGGAGGCCGGACCGGACGACGAGCGGCGCGGCCGCGCGGTCACCGTCTGGCTCCTGGAGCAGGCGGCTCTGGCCGGGCACACGGCCCTGGAGTTGCCGGCGCTCACCGCCGCGCTGGCCCAGCGGGGCGTGCCGGACGCCGATGCGGCCGTGCAGAACACCCTCGCCGAAGGTGAGGCGTTGGCCTTCCAGGACGCCCTGGACGAGCCCGGCGCCCCGGCCCGGCGGGACGAGGAGGCGGAGGAGGGCGAGGAGCGGCCGGTCCGTGTCCTCGTCGGCCTGGAGCGGTACGCCCTGGCGGAGGAGAGCCTCGCCGACGGACTGGGCCGCCTGATCAACTCGGCGCCCAAGCAGGACGGTTCGGCCGAGGACTGGGAGCGGGAGGCGGGCGGCGCGGGTTCCGCCGCCGACCTGGTCCGGGCGGTCGCGGGCCACGGCCTGGTCCTGCACACCGGTGGGGAGGCGTCCCGCGCCGAACCGGCGGCGCTGCTGCGTGCCGCGCGGGCCCTCGGACTGCGCGCCTGGGCGGCCACAGCGGGCCCGCAGGGCAAGGAGCGCTTCTCGGCGCTGCTGAGCGAGCCCGGCGACGCCACTGGGACCGCAGCCGAGTTGCCCGGCGACGCCACTGGGACCGGGGCCGTGTCGCCCAGCGTCACCACCATGGCCGGGCTGCTGTCCGGCGAGGGGCCCGGAAGGGACGCGGACGGGGCGTTCGACCTCGACCTGCTCGTCCTGCTCGACGCACCCCAGCTGGACGTCGAGACGGCCGCGCTGCTCACGGAGTCGCTGCCGGACGGGGCCCGGCTGGTGCTCGCCGGGGATCCCGGGGTGCTGTGGTCGGCGGGGCCCGGGCGGGTGTTCGCCGATCTGCTGGCGGCGCGGATCTGCCCGCAGATCGCCTCGCGCCGGCCGGATCCCGGCCCGCTCGGCGAGCTGGTGTCCGGTGTCGGCATCGGTGAGCTGAACCAGGTCGAGGCGCCCGCCAAGGAGGTCGTGATCGTGCCGGTGCGGGACGCGGGCGAGGCCGTGCACCGCACCGTGCAGCTCGTCGCGGACTCGGTGCCGCGGGCGATCGGTGTCCCGGCGGAGCAGACCCAGGTGATCACGCCGGGCCACGGCGGCGCGGCCGGCACCCGCGCGCTGAACGCCGCGCTCAAGGAGCGGCTCAACCCGGGCCCCGGGCGCTTCGGCGGGTTCGACCCCGGTGACCGCATCGCGTACTCCCCCGCGCCGGGCCGTACGGTGCCGGGCCAGGTGGTGAAGGCCGACGCCGAGGGGCTGCACCTGTCCTGCGCCGGCGAGGCCGTGGTCGTACCGAAGCAGCGGGTGGAGCAGTCGCTGCGGCACGGCTGGGCGCTGACCGCCCACCAGGCGGCGGGCGCCCGCTGGCCCGCGGTCGTCGTGGTCCTGCCCGGTGACGCGGCCCAGGCCCTGAGCCGCCCGTGGGTCTACACGGCCTTCAGCCGGGCCGACCGTCATCTGTCCGTGGTCCACGGCGTCGAGCAGGCTCTCGCCCGGGCGGTCGCCGAGATCCCGGCCAAGCCGCGCACGACCCGCCTGCCGGCGCTGCTGGCACCTCAGCCGCCGGCGGCCGGCTGACCCCCGCCGGGCGCGACGGCGTCCGGCGCCCCCGACGCGCGACGGCGGCGGTCACGGAAGCATCGGCTCCGTGACCGCCGCCGCCCGGGCAGCCTCAGCCGTGGATCAGCGATCCGCGTCCATGGGTTCGAGGTCGTCCTCGTCGAGGTCGGTGTCGAGCTCGTCCTCGATGTCCCCTTCGGAGTCCACCGGGAGCCGCCTGCGGGTGCCGCCGGCTCTGTCCTCGTCGTCGAGGTCGTCGTCGAACACCGTGCTGACGTCGAAGCGGCAGACCACCCGCTGCGGGTCGACCCCCTCGAAGGGCGCCTCCAGCCATTCGCCGGGATCGGTCTGGTCGTCCGCCGCGGTCACCCAGAGCGTCGAGTCACCCTCCTCCAGGCCGAACTCCTTGTGCCGGGAGGCGATCTCGTCCGGCTCGAACTCGCCGAACAGGATGCCCAGCGCCCCGTGCACCGTGCCGGAGGCCTCGCCGTCCGCACCTTCGTCGTAGTCCGCCGCCTCGACCCGCTGGGCCTGTGCCAGCAGCCGCTGCGGCTCCGCCACGGCGTAGTCGCGGCGGATCAGCACGCTCAGCGCGTTCGGTTCCTCGGGGCCCGTGTACGGCGGCAGCGCGTCCTCCGTACCGGGGATCTCGAAGGGTGTGACCTCGTCGTAGCGGTCGTAGAGCAGCTCGTCGTAGGCCTCGGCGGCCGCGGCCAGCTGGTTGAACGCCTCGTAGACGGCCGGGTCGTCCTCCCCCGACCGGCCTTCGACCGCGGCCAGATGGCGGTCGAGCGCGGTCTTGACCGCCTCGGCGGCGGCGCGTACCTCGGCAGCGGTGGGCTGCACAGCATCAGACATAGTGCAGACGCTATCCGTACCGGGCCCCAGCCCGCACAATAGATGCGATGCCGGAATACGAATTTGTCGACGTGTACGTACCTCGCGGGGTCTCCCGCAAGGACGCCACGCGCCTGTTGACGGACCATGCCGAGTACGGACACTGGGAGTTGGACCGCCTGAGCCTGCTGCGGGACGGAAGCCGCCGGGTGCGGTTGCGCCGCCGGATCATCCGGCAGGTGCGGGCCACGTGGTGAGTTAGGGCGCCGGACAGGAAACATATGGAGCGGGCCCCGCCGAGGCGGGGCCCGCTCCGTTCGTACCGGAGGTCAGAGCCTCCTGGCGGGCCGCCCTACTGCGACGGCCGTGCCTTGCGGTACAGCACCGCGCCCGCCAGCAGCGCGCCCGCGCCCACCGGGAGGACGAGGCCCAGCGGCAGGTCGCTGCCGGTCTGGGCGAGCTCCGCGTCGCCCCCGGGCTGGGTGACGAAGTGCGCGCCCGGCTGATTCGGGTTCGAGGGGCCACCGCCCGGGGTCTCGCCGCCGGTTCCGGGCGGCGTGCTCGGGGTACCGGGCTGGTTCGGCTCCCCCGGGTTACCGGGGTTCCCCGGATTGCCCGGGTTTCCGGGGTTCCCGGGGTTACCGGGGTTGCCGGGCTCACCGGGATTTCCAGGGTTACCGGGCTCCCCCGGATTCCCCGGCTCTCCCGGATTTCCGGGCTCTCCCGGGTTACCGGGGTTCCCCGGATTGCCGGGGTTCCCGGGGTTGCCCGGGTTTCCGGGGTTGCCCGGCTCGCCCGGCGAGTTGTGACCGCCGCCGTTGCCGCAGTCGTTGTCCGCGCTGGGGTTGCCGATGCCGATGACGTCGACGCTGTTGCCGCACACGTTGACCGGTACATGGACCGGCACCTCGACGTGGTTGCCGGAGCCGACGCCGGGCGAGTCACTGGCGTGACCGTCGGAGGACGAGCCCCCACCACCATGACCACCGCCGTTGGAGCCGCCGTGGCCTCCCCCGTTGGCGCACTTGTTGCCGACCGCCGGGTTGAGCACGCCGACGACGTTCACGGTGTTGCCGCAGACGTTGACCGGCACGTCCACCGGTACCTGCACCGTGTTGCCCGACAGCACGCCGGGCGAACTCACGCTGGAGCCGTGCGCTCCCGCGCCGGTCGCGTGGGCCGTGCCGCCCGCTGCGGCGATGACGCCGGTCGCGGCCGCCACGGTCATCAGGCCCTTGCGGGTGACCTGTCGCATTTGCTGATTACCTGCCTTCGACGTTGTTCCGAGAGGACGACGTCGGAATTCGACCGACGTCCGAAAGGCCGGTCGGCCCCGGAGCGCATGGCGCGCGCTCCGGGGCCGACGGGCTCAGCCCCGAATCACGGGGCGAGGCACAACGTCACTTGTTGATGCAGGTGTTGCCGAAGGCGGGGTTCAGCAGCCCGATCACCGAGATCGTGTTGCCGCAGACGTTCACGGGGACGTGAACCGGAACCTGGACCACGTTGCCGGACAGGACACCCGGGGAGTGCACCGCGGCACCCTGGGCACCCGAGTCGGCGACGGCCAGGCCCGCGCCCGCGAGAACCAGCCCACCGGTGGCAGCCGCAGCGGCGACGACCTTCTTGATCATTATTCCTCCTTGTTGGCAATGCGATCTCAAGTAGCTGATCGCATCACCTGTAACGAGGAGGAACTAATAGGGCTACGACCCTATGAGCGGGTTCACTCTCGCCAGTCACGGCCAGTACGTCTGGACGATTACTGGATGGTTGTAACGGCCGTCCCTTTCAGGACGCGTCGATGAACCTGTCGAGTACACGGACCCCGAATTTCAGCCCGTCCACGGGCACCCGCTCGTCGACGCCGTGGAACATGCCCGCGAAGTCCAGCTCGGGCGGCAGCTTCAGCGGGGCGAAGCCGAAGCCCCGGATGCCGAGGTCGTCGAAGGACTTGGCGTCCGTACCGCCGGAGAGCATGTAGGGGATCGCCTTCGCGGCCGGGTCCTCGGCGACCAGCGCGGACTGCATGGCGTCCACGAGGGCCCCGTCGAAGCTCGTCTCGACGGCCTTGTCGGAGTGCACGTCCTCGCGCCTGACGTTGGGGCCGAGGATCTTGTCGAGGTCGGCGAGGAACTCCTCCTCGAAGCCGGGCAGGAAGCGGCCGTCGACATGGGCGGTGGCCTCGCCGGGGATGACGTTGACCTTGTAGCCGGCGCCGAGCTGGGTGGGGTTGGCCGTGTTGCTGAGGGTCGCGCCGATGAGCTTGGCGATGCCGCCGAGCTTGGCGAGGGTGCCCTCCATGTTCTCCGGGTCCAGCTCGGTGCCGAGGGCGTCGCCGAGCTCGTCGAGGAAGGCCCGGGTGGTCTTGGTGACCCGCACCGGGAACTTGTGGCGGCCCAGGCGCGCGACCGCCTCCGACAGTTCGGTGATCGCGTTGTCCCGGTGGATCATCGAGCCGTGCCCGGCGGTGCCGGCCACGGTCAGCTTCATCCAGTGCATGCCCTTCTCGGCCGTCTGGATCAGATAGAGCCGCCGCTGCTCGCTCACCGTGAACGAGAAGCCGCCCACCTCGCTGATCGCCTCGGTGACACCCTCGAAGAGGTCCGGGTGCTTGTCGACCAGGAAGCGGGCGCCGAACTTGCCGCCTGCCTCCTCGTCGGCGAGGAACGCGAGGACGATGTCCCGCGGGGGCCTGCGACCGCTGCGCAGCCGGTCACGGACGACCGCCAGGGTCATCGCGTCCATGTCCTTCATGTCGACGGCGCCACGTCCCCACACGCACCCGTCGGTGACCTCGCCGGAGAAGGGGTGGTGGGTCCAGTCGTCGGCGTTGGCCGGTACGACGTCGGTGTGGCCGTGGATCAGCAGTGCGGGCCTGGAGGGGTCCTCGCCCTGGATGCGGGCCACCGTGGAGGCGCGCCCCGGGTGCGACTCGAAGATCTGCGGTTCGAGGCCCACCTCGGCGAGCTTCTCGGCGACGTACTCGGCCGCCTTGCGCTCTCCGGGTCCCGAGTGGTCGCCGTAGTTGCTGGTGTCGATCTGGATCAGCTCGCGGCAGAGGTCCACGACCTCGTCCTCGCCGGTGACGCCCCTGGCCGTGTCCGTGTCGCTCACGCTGCTTCCTTCCGCGCGGTCGCTGCTGGTGGTCCCCCTCATCCTCCCCCCGACCACGGCCCTGCCCAAGACCGGCCGCGACCCGTCACACGCCGTTCACGTCGCGACGGGGGGTGATCGGGCACCCCTCGAAAGCCTGGTAATGTTTCCTCTGTCGCCGCGGGGGAAATCCCGCACGACAGACACCTTGTCCGGGTGGCGGAATGGCAGACGCGCTAGCTTGAGGTGCTAGTGCCCTTTATCGGGCGTGGGGGTTCAAGTCCCCCCTCGGACACCAGCTGAAACCCCTGTCAACCAGGGGTTTCTTGCTTTTCCGGGGTTCTCCCCGCGTTGCCGCGGCCGTCGGCCGCGAGCAGGGCGATCACCGCCAGCGCCGCGAGCAGGATGATCACCAGCACCACGACCGTGAGGACCGTGGGGTTGTTCCACAGCGCGAACACCAGCGTGATCAGCAGCAGGACGCCGACGGTGAGCCACTTGCGGTTGGCCTCGGTCCAGGTGCCGACGCGGCCCGTGGTGACGCCGTGCGAGCCCGCCCATCCCGCCGTGGTGTCCGCGCCCTGCTCGGCCCAGCCGCGCACCGCGCGCGGCAGCCGCCCGGGACCGACGAAGTAGGCGCCGAGGGCGACCACCACACCCAGCACGATCACGGTCCGCAGGGTGACCTTCAGGAAGCGCAGCAGGGTGTCGAAGACGGAGGCGGCGGCCGGCTCGGACAGGACGGTCGGCGGCAGATGGTCCAGGTAGTAGTGGCGGGCGATGACGAGTGCGATGGCCACGACGAGACAGCCGAAGGCCGCTCCCAGGGCCGCCTTCGCCAGGGCGCGGCGTCGCCGTCGGGCCAGCAGGACGCCCACCGCCCCGAGCAGCACGGTGATCACCGGCATCCAGTAGCCGGCCAGGTCCAGCGCGCGCGCCCCGTCCTGGAACTGGTCGAGCTTGTCGGACTTGAACAGGACCACCTGTTTCTCGACGGCCGGGATCTTGGAAGCCGGCTGGATACCGGCGTTCACCAAGTCCTTCTTGACCTGCTCCACGGCGGTTCCGACGTCGAGGGTGACGGTGCCCTCCTCGACGCCGATGGCCCCGCGGCCCTTGCCCGTGAGGGCGTGCACCACGGCCGAGTGGGCGGTCCGGTTCGCCGTGACCCACAGCTTCTCGAACCGGTCGCTCTCGACGAAGCGCTTCGCCACCCGGTCCGCGGCGGCGTTCACGGCCTCGTCCACCTGCGGGGCCAGTGCCTTGACGGCGTCGGCAGCGCGGGGCGGCAGGCCCTGCGACTTCAGCCAGTCGGAGATGTCGGAGGTGACCTGCTTGC
Source organism: Streptomyces chartreusis (assembly GCF_008704715.1). Classification (NCBI taxonomy): domain Bacteria; kingdom Bacillati; phylum Actinomycetota; class Actinomycetes; order Kitasatosporales; family Streptomycetaceae; genus Streptomyces; species Streptomyces chartreusis. The sequence goes on along the minus strand of NZ_CP023689.1, from coordinate 7,843,427 downwards.
CGTCCACACGGACGTCCACCGCGTCGACGAGCCGGTGGCGCACGGCGTCCTCGATGTCGCGGTCGGTGGCGAGCGGCTTCATCGTCTTGACGTAGCGGTCGGTGTCGAGGGCGATGTCGTGCACCCACACCGTGATCACGGTGACGGGGACGAGGATGCACGCGAGGACGATCAGTACGGCCGAGGCCGTGCTCCGCAGGATCTTGGTCGCGCGACTTCCCTGTGGTGGGTTCGTCATCCGCCCTCCGGCATCGGGACACCGGCCGCGACCCGCCGCGGCTCAAGTCCATTCCCGCCGAACGCGGGGATCCCGGCATCCCGGGATGGGCCATCCGGACGCTGCGTCGACCGCGTTGTCACGCACTGTGTGGGCGATGTCTCGTTCGAGAGAAGATCACCAGGTCAGCGTGGGTTCGCCGGGCTCCGGTGTAGCCTCGAACGGGTGCTCCGAGTGGCCGTTCCCCGACCCCGAACCTAGCGTCGTACTAAAATTTCCGGCTTGTTACGGAGCTGGAGCCGGACAACCCCAGGCAAACCTGCGGGCCCGCCAGCGCCCCGGAGGCATCCGGGATCGAGACGCGAGGACCGGATGGCAGCGATACACGAGAGCGATGCTCTCGGCCTGCTCGACGAAGAACTCCGCGAGAAGTTCGGCGACACCGCCCGTTTCTCCGGAGGCCCCGCGGCCTCCCCGCGCACGCTCGTCGACGTCTTCGACGCGTCGGTGCGCTCCTTCCCGGACGAGCCGGCGCTGGACGACGGCACGACCGGCCTGACCTACCGGGAGCTGGCGGTCGAGGTGGAGCGGCTGCGGCGCGCGCTGGGCGCGGCCGGGGTCGGGCTCGGGGACCGGGTGGGCGTGCGGGTGCCGTCCGGCACCAACGACCTGTACGTCGCGATCCTCGCCGTGCTCGCGGCCGGTGCCGCCTATGTCCCGGTGGACGCCGAGGACCCGGACGAGCGGGCCGAGCTGGTGTTCGGCGAGGCGGACGTACGGGCCGTCGTGGGCGCCGGGCACGAGCTGACCGTGCACTCCCGCAGTGACGTTCCCGCCGCGCGCCCCGGTGTCGGGCACGACGCCTGGATCATCTTCACGTCCGGTTCGACCGGGAAGCCGAAGGGCGTCGCCGTCTCGCACCGCAGTGCCGCCGCCTTCGTGGACGCCGAGGCCGCGCTGTTCCTCACCGAGGAGCCGATCGGGCCCGGCGACCGGGTCATGGCGGGCCTGTCGGTCGCGTTCGACGCTTCCTGCGAGGAGATGTGGCTGGCCTGGCGGTACGGCGCCTGTCTGGTGCCGGTGCCGCGTTCGCAGGTCAGGAGCGGTGCCGATCTCGGGCCGTGGCTGGTGGAGCAGGAGATCACGGTCGTGTCGACCGTGCCCACGCTCGCCGCGCTCTGGGAGCCGGAGACCCTCAACGACGTACGACTGCTGATCTTCGGCGGTGAGGCCTGCCCGCCCGAGCTGACGCAGCGGCTGGTGACCGAGGGCCGTGAGGTCTGGAACACCTACGGGCCCACCGAGGCGACCGTGGTGGCCTGCGCGGCGCTGATGAGCGGCGAGGAGCCGATCCGGATCGGGCTGCCGCTGAACGGCTGGGAGCTGGCCGTCGTGGACGAGGCCGGGGAGCCCGTGCCGATGGGCGCGAGCGGGCAGCTGGTGATCGGCGGGGTCGGTCTCGCCCGGTATCTCGACGCCGAGAAGGACGCGGAGAAGTACGCCCCGCTTCAGTCGCTGGGCTGGGAGCGGGCGTATCGCAGTGGTGACCTCGTCAAGGCGGAGCCGGAGGGGCTGGTCTTCCTCGGGCGGGCCGACGAGCAGATCAAGCTCGGCGGGCGGCGGATCGAGCTCGGTGAGGTGGACGCAGCGCTGCAGGCGCTGCCCGGTGTCGCCGGTGCGGCGGCCGCCGTGCGGACGGCCCGCAGCGGCAATCAGCTTCTCGTCGGGTACGTCGTCACGCAGGACGGCTGGGACCAGGCGACCGCGGTGGAGAAGCTGCGCGCGGAGCTGCCGGCCGCGCTGGTGCCGCTGCTGGCGCCGGTGGACGACCTGCCGACCCGCACCTCGGGCAAGGTGGACCGCAACGCGCTGCCCTGGCCGCTGGAGGGCCTGGAGACGGGCGGACCTGCGGAGCATCTGTACGGCACCGAGGCATGGCTGGCGGAGCAGTGGACCGAGGTCCTCGGCATCCCCGTCACCAGCGCCTCCGACGACTTCTTCGCGATCGGCGGCGGCAGCCTGGCCGCCGCACAGCTGACGACGCGGCTGCGCACCCGTTATCCGAGCGCGGCCGTCCTGGACATCTACCAGCAGCCGGTGCTGCGGAAGCTGGCCCGGCACCTGGAGAAGTCCGCGCACGACGACGGGGCGGAGCGGATCGTCGCGCCGGTGCCCCGGAGTGCGCAGCTGATCCAGCTTCTGCTGCTCGTTCCGCTGTTCACGCTGCTCGGCCTGCGCTGGACGGTCGTGCTGGCCGCGCTCGGGAACCTGCTGCCCGCCTACGGGTGGCTGCCGACGGCGCCCTGGTGGCTGCTCGCGGCCGGGGCGGTGGCGCTGTTCAGCCCGCCGGGGCGGCTCGCGCTGGCCGCCGGCGGGGCGCGGCTGCTGCTCAGGGGCGTGAAGCCGGGCCGGTACCCGCGCGGTGGCAGTGTGCACTTGCGGCTGTGGACGGCCGAGCGGCTGGCCGAGTTCAGCGGGGCGACCTCGCTGACCGGGGCCTGGCTGGAGCGGTACGCGCGGGCGCTGGGCGCCAAGGTCGGGCCCGAGGTGGACCTGCACTCGCTGCCGCCGGTCACCGGGCTGCTGAAGCTGGGGCGCGGCGCCGCGGTCGAGTCCGAGGTGGACCTGTCCGGGTACTGGCTGGACGGGGACCGGCTGGAGATCGGCTCGGTCAAGGTCGGCGCGCACGCCGTCGTCGGCACCCGCAGCATGCTCTTCCCGGGCGCCCGGGTCGGCAAGCGGGCCGAGGTGGCGCCCGGCTCGGCGGTGACCGGGCAGGTCCCGACCGGGCAGCGCTGGGCGGGTGCGCCCGCGGTCAAGCTCGGCAAGGCCAAGCGCAACTGGCCCAAGGACCGGCCGCGGCGCGGCACGTACTGGCGGGTGATGTACGGCCTGACCGGTTTCGCGCTGAGCGCGCTGCCCGTGCTGGCGGGTGCGGCCGCGTTCCTCGTCGGCCGGGTGTTCTTCACGCCGGGCTCGCCCCTGGTGGGCGCCGCGCTGGCCCTCGTACCGGCGACGCTCGCCTTCGGGGCGGCGTACGCGCTGCTGATCCTGGTCTCCGTACGGCTGCTGAGCCTCGGGCTGCGCGAGGGCACTCATCCCACGCACAGCAGGGTCGGCTGGCAGGCCTGGACCGTGACGCAGCTGATGGACCGTGCCCGCGACACCCTGTTCCCGCTGTACGCCGGGCTGGCCACGCCGGTGTGGCTGCGGCTGCTCGGGATGCGGATCGGGCGGGGCGCCGAGGTGTCCACGGTGCTCGCCCTGCCGAGTCTGACGACGGTCGGCGAGGGCGCGTTCCTGGCCGACGACACGCTGACCGCGCCGTACGAGCTCGGTGGCGGCTGGATGCGGATCGGGCGCGCGGAGATCGGGCGGCGGGCGTTCCTCGGGAACTCGGGGATGACCGGGCCCGGGCGGACCGTGCCGGACGGCGGGCTTGTCGGTGTGCTGTCGGCGACGCCGAAGAAGGCCAAGAAGGGCACCTCGTATCTGGGGCTGCCGCCGGTCAAGCTGCCGCGTGCCGCGTCCGACGGCGACCAGAGCCGGACGTACGACCCGCCGGCCCGGCTGCTGTGGGCGCGCGGCCTGGTGGAGCTGTGCCGGATCGTGCCGGTGTTCTGCTCGGCGGGCATCGCGGTGCTGACGGTCGCCGCGCTGTGCGTGCTGGGGGTCTGGGCGCCGCTGCTGTCCGGGCTGGTGCTGCTCGCGGCGGGTGCCGCCGCCGGGCTGGTGTCGATCGTCGCGAAGTGGCTGCTCGTGGGGCGGCACCGCAGCGGGGAGCATCCGCTGTGGTCGTCCTTCGTGTGGCGCAACGAGCTGGCCGACACCTTCGTCGAGGTGCTCGCCGTGCCGTGGTTGGCGGGCTCGGTACCGGGTACGCCGGTGATGACGGCGTGGCTGCGGGGGCTCGGCGCGCGGATCGGCAAGGGCGTGTGGGTGGACAGCTACTGGCTGCCGGAGACGGACTTGGTGACCTTGGAGGACGCCGCGACCGTGAACCGGGGCTGTGTGCTCCAGACACACCTCTTCCACGACCGGATCTTGCGGACGGATACTGTGGTCCTCCGTGAGGGCGCGACGCTGGGTCCTGGCGGGATCGTCCTGCCCGGCAGCGCGATCGGGGCCCGCACGACTCTGGGTCCCGCGTCGCTCGTCATGGCTGCGGAGTCCGTCCCTGACGACACCCGTTGGCTGGGCAACCCGATCGAGGCATGGCGTCCCTGAGCACGGCCCACCCCGGGCCGGAGAGCGGTGGACCGGCACGGAGTGGCAGCGGCAAGGCGCAGGGAGCACAGACAGCAGTGGCAGTTCAGCAGGCGGCGGGCGCGGACCCGTACTTCCCGGAGCACGGCGATTCCCGCTACCGGGTGCACCGGTACGAGCTGGCGCTGGACTACCGCCCGGGCCCGAACCGGCTGTCGGCGACGGCCCGGATCAACGCGATCGCGGGGCGCTCGCCGCTGGCCGAGTTCGTGCTGAACCTCGCCGACTTCAAGATCGGGCGGGTCCGGGTGGACGGGCGCCAGCCGCACTACACGCACCGCGGCGGCAGGCTGCGGGTGCGCCCGGCGAAGCCGGTCCGGGCCGGGGCCGCCTTCACGGTCGAGGTGCACTGGTCGGGCAATCCCAAGCCGGTGAACAGCCCGTGGGGCGGTGTCGGTTGGGAGGAGCTGGAGGACGGGGCGCTGGTGGCGAGCCAGCCGATCGGGGCGCCGTCGTGGTACCCGTGCAACGACCGGCCGGCCGACAAGGCGTCGTACCAGATCTCGATCACCACGCCGTCGGCGTACGCGGTGGTCGCGGGCGGGCGGCTGCTGACGCGGACGACGAAGGCGAGCACCACCACCTGGGTCTACGAGCAGGCCGCGCCGACCTCCAGCTATCTCGTCGGGCTGTCGATCGGGAAGTACCAGACGGTGCTGCTGGGCGACCCGGGGCTGGGCGGGGTGCCGCAGCACGGGCACATCCCGGCGCATCTGCTGGCGGACTTCTCGCGGGACTTCGCGCGTCAGCCGCAGATGATGGACGTCTTCCAGGAGCTGTTCGGGCCGTACCCGTTCGACGAGTACGCGGTCGTGGTGACCGAGGAGGAACTCGATGTGCCCGTCGAGGCACAGGGGTTGTCGCTGTTCGGCGCCAACCATGTGGACGGGGGGCGGGGTTCGGAGCGGCTGGTGGCGCACGAGCTGGCGCACCAGTGGTTCGGCAACAGCGTGTCCATCGCGGACTGGCGGCACATCTGGCTGAACGAAGGGCTCGCGAAGTACGCGGAGTGGCTGTGGTCGGAGCGCTCGGGCGGGCGGACGGCGCAGCAACTCGCTTCCGCGGCGCACCGGTTGCTGTCGTCGATGCCGCAGGACCTGCGGCTGGCCGACCCGGGCCGCAAGGCGATGTTCGACGACCGGCTCTACGAGCGCGGCGGGCTGACCCTGCACGCGGTGCGCTGCGCGCTGGGCGACATCGCCTTCTTCCGCATGCTGCGCAGCTGGGGTCAGCTGCACCGGGGCGGCACGGTGACGACGACGGCGTTCACGTCCCATGTGGCCCGCTTCGCGAGCGAGCCGGTGGACGAGCTGCTGCGGGCGTGGCTGCACGGACCCGCGCTGCCGCCGCTGCCGGGGGCCGAGACACGGGCGGCGGGCTAGCACAATGGCACGCATGACCACGCGTTCCTGCCCGTGCGGCCTGCCCGCTTCGTACGACGAGTGCTGCGGCCGCTTCCATTCCGTTGCCGCGGCCGCGCCGACCGCCGAGGCGCTGATGCGCTCGCGCTACAGCGCCTTCGTCAAGGGCGATCCGGCGTACCTGCTGCGCACCTGGCATCCACGGACGCGTCCCGCCCGGCTGGACCTCGATCCCGGCATGCGGTGGACCGGCCTCGAGATCGTGGCCACGACGGACGGCTCGGCGTTCCACACCACGGGCACGGTGACCTTCCGCGCCTCCTACCGGGGCGGCTCACTGCACGAACGCAGCCGGTTCGAGCGGGTGGACGGGGCCTGGGTGTACGTGGACGGGGAGTTCCTGGACTGACTAGGGGGTGGCGTCCCGCCGGCCCGGCGGGAACTCGTTGCCCTCGCGGTCGGTGACGGTCGCGAACCAGGACGTGGCCCAGACGGTGAGACGGCCGGGCTCGTGGACCGTCTCGAACGGATGGTCGCTCCAGGTCCCGTAGGACGTGACGTGGACGGCCTCCCCGGGCTCCAGCCAGTAGTCCTGCCCGAACGGCTCCAGCCACAGCTCCAACCGCTCCTGCCCCTCGTTGTGCACGAGCATGGGCATCGGGTTGCCCAGGCGCCGGATCGCGTCGAAGCCGAAGTCGCCGGCCTTCAGCATGTTCTCCGTCAGCGGCGCGATGACGCGCTCGATGTCCGCCCGCCGGCCGTCCTCGGTCATGGCGCCAGGATGTCCAGCTCCTGGAGTGCGCCGACCGTGATCTCGCGGGTCAGGTGTTCCGCGCGGGCGGCGTCGCCGGCGCGGATCGCCTCGGCGACCTGTACGTGGAGGGTGACGGCGGCGGGGTCGGGGTCCTCGAACATGATCTCGTGGTGGGTGCGGCCCGTCAGGACCTCGGCCACGACGTCGCCGAGGCGCGCGAACATCTCGTTGCCGGAGGCGTTCAGGACGACGCGGTGGAAGGCCATGTCGTGGATCAGATAGCCCTCCAGCTGGTGGCCGCGGGAGTGGGCGACCATGCCGAGGGCGCACTCGGTGAGCTCGGCGCACTGCTCGGCGGTGGCGTGCTTCGCGGCGAGGCCGGCGGCGGCCGGTTCGATCGCCGAGCGCAGGACCGTGAGCGAGCGCAGCTGGTGGGGGCGGTCGGCGCCGGCCAGCCGCCAGCGGATGACCTGGGGGTCGTAGACGTTCCACTCGGACTTCTGGCGGACCGTCACACCGACGCGGCGGCGGGACTCGACCAGGTGCATGGACTCCAGGACGCGGACCGCCTCGCGCATCACCGAGCGGGACACATCGAAGCGCTGCGCCAGTTCGTCGGTGCGCAGGACGCTGCCCGGCGGGTACTCGCCGGCGGTGATCGCGGGGCCGAGTGTTTCCAGTACATGGCCGTGCAGACCCCGGCCCGGAGTGGTCATGCACTCAGCGTACGCGGTGGATCACGATCTTAAAAAGTCAGACTTATACATCACACACTCTTGAATTCGTCGTACCTAATGCGTTTCATGGGCGTCGACATCACGTGTCGACGAGGACAGCAGACAGTGAGGCAGCGATGAGTACCCCCCATGTCGTCGTGGTCATGGGCGTCGCGGGCACCGGGAAGACCACCATCGGTCCCCTGCTCGCCGCCCGGCTCGGCGTGCCCTACGCCGAGGGCGACGACTTCCACCCTCCGGCCAACATCGCCAAGATGTCGGCCGGCGTCCCGCTCGACGACCACGACAGGTGGCCCTGGCTCGACGCCATCGGCACCTGGGCGCACGAGAGGGCCGGGCTCGGCGGGGTGGTCAGCTGCTCGGCACTGAAGCGGTCGTACCGTGACCGGCTGCGGGCCGAGGCGCCCGGAGTCGTGTTCGTGCACCTCAGCGGCGACCGGGCCCTCATCGAGGACCGGATGGCGCACCGGCAGGGGCACTTCATGCCGACCGCGCTGCTGGACTCGCAGTTCGCCACGCTCCAGCCGCTCCAGGCCGACGAGGCCGGGGTCGCGGTGGATGTCGCAGGCAGCCCCGAGGAGATCACCGAACGGGCCGTCGAAGCGCTGAGCGGGATTCCCGAGTCGGCCGCGTAACCCGCACCACCCGCACCACCCGCGCTCCACCTCCGGCAGCCGCCGGAAACCCCCCACGGCAGCACCCCCTCCCCAACCCCCGTATCTGCAAGGGAACCCCCGTGACCAGACTCAGCGTCGAGATGCTGGCAGCGGACACCGTCGAGCCCATCACCTCGGCCGGCCACGCTCAGCTCGGTGTCGCCGTCCTGGTGGGCATCGCCGTCATCGTCCTGCTCATCACCAAGTTCAAGCTCCACGCCTTCCTGTCGCTGACCCTCGGCTCGCTCGTGCTCGGCGCCCTCGCCGGGGCACCGCTCGACAAGGTCATCGTCAGCTTCACCACCGGTCTCGGCACCACCGTCGCCGGCGTGGGCGTGCTGATCGCGCTCGGCGCGATCCTCGGCAAGATGCTCGCCGACTCCGGCGGCGCCGACCAGATCGTCGACACCATCCTCGCCAGGGCGAGCGGCCGTTCGATGCCCTGGGCGATGGTGCTGATCGCCTCGGTGATCGGTCTGCCGCTGTTCTTCGAGGTCGGCGTCGTCCTGCTGATCCCCGTCGTGCTGATGGTCGCCAAGCGCGGCAACTACTCGCTGATGCGCATCGGCATCCCCGCCCTCGCCGGCCTGTCCGTGATGCACGGCCTGGTCCCGCCGCACCCGGGCCCGCTGGTCGCCATCGACGCGATCGGCGCCAACCTGGGTGTGACGTTGGCGCTCGGCGTCCTGGTCGCCATCCCGACGGTGATCATCGCGGGGCCGCTGTTCTCGCGGTACGCGGCCCGCTGGGTCGACGTACCGGCTCCGGACCGGATGATTCCGCAGCGTGCGTCGGAGGACCTGGAGAAGCGGCCCGGCTTCGGCGCGACGCTCACGACCATCCTGCTGCCCGTCGTCCTGATGCTCTCGAAGGCTTTGGTCGACATAGTCGTCGACGACCCCGAGAACACCGTCCAGCGGGTCTTCGACGTCATCGGCTCGCCGCTGATCGCGCTGCTGGCCTCCGTGCTCGTCGGCATCTTCACCCTGCTCAGGCCCGCGGGCTTCAGCAAGGAGCGGATCTCGCCGCTGGTCGAGAAGAGCCTCGCCCCCATCGCGGGCATCCTGCTCATCGTGGGCGCCGGCGGCGGCTTCAAGCAGACGCTGATCGACACCGGCGTCGGCCAGATGGTCCTGGAGATCTCCAAGGACTGGTCGATCCCGGCGCTGCTGCTGGCCTGGCTGATCGCGGTCGCGATCCGGCTGGCGACGGGCTCGGCGACGGTGGCCACGGTCTCCGCGGCCGGTCTGGTCGCCCCGCTCGCGGCCGACATGTCGACGACGCACGCGGCCCTGCTGGTCCTCGCCATCGGCGCCGGCTCGCTGTTCTTCAGCCATGTCAACGACGCCGGTTTCTGGCTGGTGAAGGAGTACTTCGGCCTGAACGTCGGACAGACCGTCAAGACCTGGTCCGTCATGGAGACGATCATCTCGGTGGTCGCCGGCGGTCTGGTCCTGCTGCTCTCGCTCGTGATCTAGGGGTACGCCCATGAGCCACCCGCTCTTCGACATCGGCGGCCGCACGGCCCTGGTCACCGGCTCCAGCCGGGGCATCGGCCTCGCGCTCGCCCGCGGTCTCGCCGAGGCCGGCTGCACGGTCGTCCTCAACGGACGCGACTCGGAACGCCTCGCGAAGGCCGCCGGGGAACTCCCCGGCGACGTCCGCACGGCCGCGTTCGACGTGACCGACGGCCCGTCGGTGGCCGCCGGGATCGCGGACGTCGAGGAGCGGGTGGGCCCGCTCGACATCCTGGTCAACAACGCGGGGATGCAACTGCGCGCGCCCCTGCTGGAGTTCGGGGACGCGGACTGGCACCGCATCCTGGACACCAATCTCACCAGCGCGTTCCTGGTGGGCCGGGAGGCGGCCCGCCGGATGACGGAACGCGGGCACGGAAAGATCGTGAACATCTGCTCCCTCCAGAGCAAGGTGGTCCGCCCCGGCATCGCGCCGTACGCGGCCACCAAGGGCGCCCTGAAGATGCTCACCAAGGGCATGTGCGCCGACTGGGGCCCCTACGGCGTCCAGGTCAACGGCCTGGGCCCCGGCTACATCGAGACCGAGCTGACCCGGCCCCTCGTCGAGGACGAGGAGTTCAGCGCCTGGGTGCGCCGCCGCACCCCGGCCGGCCGCTGGGGACGCACCGAGGACCTGGTGGGCGGGTTGCTCTTCCTCGCCTCCCCGGCCGCGGACTTCGTCGGCGGGCAGGTGCTGTACGTCGACGGCGGCATGACCAGCGTGCTGTGAAGGAGGCCCGAGGGATGCTCGGTTGTGTGATCCACGGTCGGGACGACCTGCGGGTCGAGGAACTCCCGGTGCCGCTCCCGGGCCCCGGACAGGCACTGGTGGCCGTCCGGTACGGCGGGGTCTGCGGCTCCGACCTGCATTACTGGCGGCACGGCGGGGTCGGCGACTTCCGGCTCAGGGAGCCGATGCTGCTCGGGCACGAGGTGGTCGGAACGGTCGTCGCGTACGGCGACGGGGCGTCGGGCCCCCTCGCCGGTACGGCCGTCGCGGTCCACCCCGCCACGCCCTGCGGGCGCTGCCCGGAGTGCGTGGACGGGCGGCGCAACGTCTGCCGGGACACCCGCTATCTCGGCAGCGCGGCACGCTTCCCGCACGTACAGGGCGGATTCGCGGCCCGAGTCGTCGTCCCCGCCGACCAGTTGCGGCCGCTCCCGGCGGGGCTCGACCTGCGGCGGGCGGCGCTCGCCGAGCCGCTGTCCGTCGCGCTGCACGCCGTGCGGCGGGCCGGGGACGTGGCCGGCAGGCATGTCCTGGTCACCGGCGCCGGGCCCATCGGGTGTCTGGTGGTCGCGGCGGCGAAGGCGGCCGGCGCGGCGAGCGTGACGGTGACGGACCTGCTGCCTGCGGCACTGGAGTACGCCCGTGCCGCCGGCGCCGACACCGTCGTACGGGCCGACGAGCCGGACGATGCCGGGTGGCCCGCCGAGGTGGACGTGGCGATCGAGGCGTCCGGGGTGGCCGCCGGACTGGACACCTGTCTGCGGCTGGTGCGGCGGGGCGGTGTCGTGGTGCAGTTGGGGATGCTGCCGCCGGGGCAGAGTCCGTTTGCGGGCAACCTCGTCGTGAGCCGGGAGATCGAGCTGCGCGGGGCGTTCCGCTTCGACACGGAGTTCGACGCGGCGCTGGAACTGCTGGCCGTCGAGGGCTCCTTCGACGGGCTGGTCAGCGCTGTGGTGCCGGTGCGGCGGGCCGAGGAGGCGTTCGCGCTGGCGGCCGACCGGAGCCGGTCGTGCAAGGTGCTGCTGGACTTCGAGGGCTGACCGGTCCGGCTTCCGGTTGCCCGGTCCGTGATCCACGCGGGCCTGAACTCGCCCCGACGATCAGCTGAAGCTCCTTCCCCGGGAGCGCCGCGAGCCCGATGATGAGGAGACTCCCGAAGGCGGTGACGGCCTTCGGGGGCGAGGACGACGGGGGGCGTCATGGCGGTTTCCCTCGGGATGCGCATCTCGGGGCTGCTGGTGGTAGGGGCGTGTGGCGGTGGCCGCCGCGGCCTTCACCGGTGACGGGCGCGGCACGGCGGACGGCAGGGGCGGCGGAGGCACCGTCGTCACCGCCGGACCGACGGCAGGCGCCGCGAGGCCGCCGACCGACCCGGCCGGCAATGCCTCGGCCCCGACGGAACAGCGGCCCGACGGGCACATCGGCGCACCCGCGGTCACGGGGAGGCCCGTCGCTCCTCCGGCCGGCCGCACCCCGAGCGAACTCCCGAGCCCCTCCCCCAGCCCTTCCGTGAGCCGGAGGGTTATCGAAGTCCCCGGCTGGCTGCCGCCCGGCCCCGCCTCGCCGGACGCCGACGGCGTCCCCGACCCGGCGAGCGTGTACGACCTGTTGAGCGACCCCGCCGACTGCCGGGCCGCCCTCGGCGTGATCCCCCGGCTCACCACCGACGGCGACCGGGCCCTGCTGCGGGGCCTGGCCTCCGCGTGTCTCGCCGTGCAGGGCGAGGGCGGCGACTGGGCGCAGGCGGTCCGGGACCATGCCGCGTCGGCGGGCGGGGGCGACTCCTGCAAGGGGCGGGCCGCGCACGCCGTGCTCGGCGGGCTGCTCGACTTCCATCGACGGCATCCCGGAGCCTCGGTGCGGCTGAAGCCCGCGTCGGGCGGCCCGCCTGCCTGCGGCTACCGGATCGCCGGGGTGGACACGGGCGGAGACGGAACGGCGATACCGGGCGAGACGATCGGCATCGAGCTGGCGGACACGTACTTCGACCCGGGCGAACTGCCGCGCGGTGGGGGCGTGAGTATCGGAGGTCAGGAGGTGCCGGTGCTGAGTGATCGAGGGGTGCTGTCGGTGGTCGTACCGGCACTGGCGCCGGGTCCGGTGGACGTGGCGGTACGGTACGGCGGCACGGAGGTCCGGCTGCCGATGGCCTTCACCGTCGCCCTGCCCGAGCCGAACGCCCCCGACGAAGCAACCGACGGTCCACCCACCCCCCAAGGGGCGCGGGGAACTGCGCGACCAGCCGCAACGAACCCGCGCACACAAGCCGCCCCATCCCTCTGGGCGCCCGTCACGGCCGCCAAAGCCGGTGCTCCCGCTCGGCCCACTCCCGGCTGACCAGGCCGGTCCGCATGCCGCGGCGGGCCTCCGGATCCCCCAGCGCCATCCCGATGTGACCGGCGAGAACGATCCCGATCGTGAGAGCCAGCCAGTCGTGGACGAACGTCGCGCTGGTGCGCCACTGAAGGGGCGTGAGATGCGTGAACCACATGATCAGGCCGGTGCCGAGCATCACCAGCGTCGCACCGGCGATCCAGGCCGCGTAGATCTTCTGCCCGGCGTTGAACTTCCCCGCCGGACGTGAGGACCGACGCTTGTCGCGCCGCACGGCAGCCCGCAGCCAGACGCGGTCGTGCGGGCCGAAGCGGTTGAGGAAGCCCAGGTCGGCGCGGAACAGCCGGGAGGCGAGGCCGGCCAGGAGGGGCACCGGCAGGGCGAGGCCGGCCCACTCGTGGATACGGACCACCAGTTCGCGGCGGCCGACGAGTTCGGCGAACTGCGGGATGTACAGACAGGCCGCCGTCGCCACGCACACACCCATCAGCACGGCCGTCGTGCGGTGCACCCAGCGCGTGGCCCGGCCGAAGCGCCGGACGCCGGTGGCCGCGCCGGGCGCGTCAAGTCGTAGGCTCATCGTCGCGTCCGTTCGAGCGGCCGACCCAGGCGTCGACGTCGTAGCCCCGTTCCTCCCAGTAGCCCGGCTTCACGTCCTTGGTGACGGTGATGCCGGAGAGCCACTTGGCCGACTTGTAGAAGTACATGGGGGCGACGTAGAGGCGGGCGGGGCCGCCGTGGGCGTGGCCGATGTCCTTGTCCTGCATGCGCAGGGCGACCAGGACGTCCGCGCGGCGGGCCTGGTCGAGGGTGAGGCTCTCGCTGTAGGCGCCGTCGAAGCAGGTGAAGCGGACCGCGCCGGCCCCCTCGCGCACTCCCGCGGCGTCCAGCAGCCGGGACAGGCGCACCCCTTCGAAGGGCGTGCCGGGGACCCGCCAGCCGGTGACGCACTGGACGTCGCGCACCAGCCGGGTCTGCGGCAGGGCGCGCAGGTCGGCGAGGGTGTAGGACCCGGGGCGGTCGACGAGGCCGTCGACGGTGAGGCGGTAGGTGGTGGCGGTCTTGCGGGGTACGGAGGAGGTCACCGAGTAGTAGCGGAAGCCGCCGCCGTTGGGCAGCAGGTCCGTCAGGCCGGTGGGGTCCTTGTCGGAGGCCCCGGCGAGGAAGGACTCCAGGCCGCGCTGGAGGGTGGGCGCGGTGACGACGCCGAGGACGCCCAGGCCGAGGGTGCCGAGGAGGACGCGGCGGCCGATCGGCCTGCCCTTCCCCTCGCCCGGTTCCTCGTCGCGCGGTGCGGGCTGTTCGGGGTTCACCTCTTCATTCGAACACCCGCGACCCCGGCGGGGCCAGGGATCGCGGGTGCTCGTCAGAGTTCCGTAATCAGTTCTTACGTGGCTCTCGGTTCCTGCGTGGCCGCGGGCCGGGGGCGCGGCTACGGCGTCTCCGCCGCCGCCTTGTCCAGCTGGAACGCCTCGTTGCCGAGCCCGATGCGGGCGTGCCGCTCGGGGGCGCGGGAGCGCAGGAGCAGCCCCTGGGCGACGCCGGCGGCCAGGGCGAGGACGATGACGGCGGGCAGCGCCCAGCTGAGGGCGGAGTCGGGGCCCGCGCCGATCAGGACATCGAAGTCCTTGACGGTGTAGACGACGATGAACAGCAGCCCGACGACCGAGAGCCCGGAGGCGGCCAGCCGCCAGAACTGGGCGGCGGCGGCCCCGCGGCGCACGAAGAAGGCGATGACGGAGACCGACGCGGCGGCCATCAGCGCGGCGACGCCCAGCGCGCCGAGGTTGCCCATCCAGGTGAACAGGTGCAGCACCGGCGCGGTCGGGTCGCCGGTCGGCCTGTCGTCGGTGAGGGCGAAGACGGCGACGACCACGAGCGAGATCGCGGTCTGGAGCAGCGATCCCGTGCCGGGGGCGCCGCTCGCGCCGCTGGTGCGGCCGAACGCGGCGGGCAGCAGGCCCTCGCGGCCCATGGCGAAGGCGTAGCGGGCGACGACGTTGTGGAAGCTGAGCATCGCCGCGAACATGCCGGTCACGAAGAGCACGTGCAGCACGTCGGTGAAGGTGTTGCCGAGCAGGTCCTCGGTGAGGAAGAACAGCAGCCCGGCGCTCTGGTCCTGCGCGGTGCCGACGATCGCGGAGGGACCCGCGGCGACGGTGTACGCCCAGCAGCTGATCGTGTAGAAGACGGCGATGCCGCCGATGGCCAGGAACATCACGCGCGGCACGAGGACGTGCGGGCGGCTGGTCTCCTCGGCGTAGACGGGGGCCTGCTCGAAGCCGAGGAAGGCGGCGACGCAGAAGCACAGGGCGGTGCCGATGCCCGCGCCGCTGAGGGTGTCCGGGTTGAAGGCGTGCAGGGACAGGCCTTCCTTGGCCGGGTCGGCGATGGCGGCGACGTCGAAGATGACCACGAGGACGACCTCGATGATCAGCAGCACACCGAGGACGCGCGCGTTGAGGTCGATCTTCAGCCAGCCGAGCGCGCCGACGGCGAGCACCGCCAGCAGCGCCGGTATCCACCAGGCGATCTCGGTGTCGAGGTAGGTGGCGAACAGCCCGGAGACCTCGAAGCCGAAGATGCCGTAGATGCCGACCTGGAGCGCGTTGTACGCGACGAGCGCGACCATCGCGGCGCCGGCGCCGGCGGTGCCGCCGAGGCCGCGGGAGATGTAGGCGTAGAAGGCGCCCGCGTTGTGGACGTGCCGGCTCATCTCGGCGTACCCGACGCTGAACAGGGCGAGGACGACGCCGAGGATCACGAAGAGCAGCGGCTGGCCGAGGACCCCCATGACCCCGAAAGTCGTGGGCATGACACCCGCGACGACCATGAGGGGCGCGGTGGCGGCGAGCACGGACAGCAGCAGGCCCGTGGTGCCCAGCCGGTCGGCGCGCAGGGCGCGGTCCTGTCCCTTGAACGTACTGATGCCGCCGTCGGCGGTGGCTCTGCTCGTGCTGGAACTGCCCGTCGTCATCGAATGACCGTCCTTCGTCGGGTCGGGGGCGCTGGTGTGCGGTCGGTGCCGGTGCGTGTTCGTCGGGGCGGTGCGTCTTGGTCGGGCGATGTCGAGCGGCTCCCCGCGGGCCCTAGGCCGTGCCGAGCGCGGTGTCGCGGGCGGTGCGGAAGGCGGGGTACGGATCGCGGTCGGGGTAGGACCACGGCGACGGGGTGGCGTGTTCGCCGATGCGGTGGAAGAGGGCGGCGGCCTCGGCGCCCCGGCCCTCGCACACCTTGGCGTGGGCCAGGAAGTTCAGGTCGATCAGCCGCCGCGGGTGGCCCTCCTGCTCCCACTCCAGCCACCAGTCGAAGGCGGCCCGCATCACCTGGCGGGCCCGGCGGCCCGTCCAGTGCCCGGAGGCGGCCGCGTCCCGCGGCTCGTGGCCCGCCGCCGCGAGGACGCGGTACCGCTCGGCGTGCGCGATGACCGGCAGGACGGCGAGCGGGGAGTCGGCGGGCGCCCGTTCCGCGGCCGCGTTGGCGAAGTCGTAGACCTCGTGCAGCGGGTCGGTGCCGGTGCCGGACTGGTGCTCGGCGAGCCGGGCGATCATCAGGTGGTGGGCGTGGTGGTGGTCGGCGTACCGGGCGCGGACCTCGGCGAAGAGGCGGCGCACCTCGGGCTCGGCGCCCAGGGCCTTCTCCAGCATGAGCAGGCCCAGCCAGGGCGTGGGGTCGGCGGGCGCGAGCGCGGCGGCGGCATGGCAGGCCTCACGGGCGCGCGGCGGCTTCTCCTTGCCGCGCAGCGCGCGCTGCACCTGGGCGAGGGCCAGCAGGACGGCGGCGTCCGCGGAGTCGGGCTCGGCGAGCAGCCAGTCGCGGGTCCAGGGGACGCAGTACTGCTCCCGGGCGAGGACGGTGACGCGGTGGCCCCTGCGGTCCCATTCGTCGCCGGTTCGGGCGAGCAGCGAGCGGGCGGTCTGCCACCTGCCCTGGGCGAGGGCGGTGCGGGCGGCGGCGAGCTCGGCGTCGTCGAGGGCCGCGTCGTAGGCGTGGGCAGCGCGCTTTCGGCCGCGGCCCAGAGGAGGTGGTGGGGACACCGTCTTGGGTCCTGTTGTGAGCAAATCGTGGACTGTCATCAAGCGATCACTCGCAGCAAACCCCCCGCCAAGGGTGCGCGTCAAGTGCCGCCGACGCGTTACACGCGTCAACTAGTGTTACTGATGAGGCAGTTGTGGCATTCAACCTGTCCACAATGCCGGATTTGTTCGTTGTGTGTGGCGTACGTCATGGCGAGGTCCGTTTGGGCATCGCACGATGGTGGAACGCGCACGCCGGGCCAGGGGCCGCTACAGTCGGCCCTTAACGCACCCCGTCCCAGCCCGGCAGGATTCGAGGTACGCAGCGTGTCGCTCCAGATCCTGATACTCGCCGTGACCGCCGCATGCTGTCTTGGATTCGGTTTCGTCCTCCAGCAGAACGCGGCCCAGAAGGCTCCGCTCAGCGACTTCCTCTCGCCGCGGATCCTGTTGGACCTGATGAAGGTGCCGCGCTGGCTCGGCGGCATCGGCCTGATGGTGGTCGGCATGGCCCTGGGCGCGATGGCGCTGGGCCAGGGCGAGATCTCCCTGGTGGAACCCCTGCTCGCGACGAACCTGCTGTTCGCGCTGATGCTCTCCCGCCGCCAGACCAAGCAGCCCCTCGGACGCCAGGGCTGGACCGGCCTCGCGCTGCTCGCGGGCGGTGTGACGGCCTTCATCGTGGCCGGCCAGCCGACCGGCGGCACAGCCACCAGCGACCCCATGCGGCACTGGCTGATCATCGGCCTCATGGTCGGCGTGGCCCTGCTGCTCACCGCCTACGCCAAGCGCTCCCGGCTCAGCTCGGGCCCCGCACTGCTGGCGACCGCGGCCGGTCTCCTCTACGGCGTGCAGGACGCCCTGACCCGGGTGACCGGCGAGCGGTTCGCCGAGGGCGGCATGGCCGAGGTCCTCACCGGCTGGCAGCCGTACGCCGTGGTGGCGCTCGGTCTGACCGGCCTGATCCTGGTGCAGAGCGCCTTCGAGACGGCCTCCCTGCGCATGTCCCTGCCCGCCCTGACCGCCGCCCAGCCGCTGGCCGGCATCCTCTGCGGCGTCGGCTTCCTCGGCGACCGGCTGCGCACCGACGCGGGCGCGCTGGCCTGGGAGGCGGCCGGACTCGCCGGGATCGTGGTCGGCATCATCATGCTCGGCACGCACAGGGCGATGCCGTCCGGAGTCATCCAGCCGAAGCGCACGCCGGCTCTGCAGACGCCCTGAACGCGTCCGGGCCGCCCCTGCTTGGATGGCCCCATGAGCTCTGCTGACGAGATCCTCGACATCGTCGACGAACAGGACCGGGTCATCGGACGGTCCCCGCGCGGCGAGGCCTACGCCAAGGGGCTGCGCCACCGCTGCGTCTTCATCGAGGCACGGGACGCGGAGGGCCGCCTCTTCGTGCACCGCCGCACCCCCACCAAGCTGGTGTTCCCCTCGCGGTACGACATGTTCGTGGGCGGGGTGGTCGGCGCGGGCGAGTCGTACGACGAGGCCGCCCTGCGCGAGGCCGAGGAGGAACTCGGGGTGAACGGGCTGCCCCGGCCGACACTGCTCTTCAAGTTCCTGTACGACAACGGTGCCGGGCAGACCTGGTGGTCGGCGGTGTACGAGGTGCGCTGCGAGCTGCCGGTGAACCCTCAGGTGGAGGAGGTCGCCTGGTACGACTTCCTGCCCGAGGACGAGGTGGAGCGGCGACTCACGGACTGGCCGTGGGTGCCGGACGGGCTGGCCGCCTACGAGCGGCTCAAGGCCCTGCGGGCGGCCCGCTGAGCCGACCCCCGGCGGGCGGATCCGGCGAAGCCCCCGGCGGAGCGCCCGGATAGGGTCGGGCATGTGAGCGAGTTCGTGCGAAACGTCCGGCTGTGGTTCGCGCCGCAGGAGGTGCGCCAGGAAGGCGGCACCCCCGACTACCGATTCTCGCTGGCGAACGAGCGCACCTTCCTGGCCTGGCTGCGCACCGCGCTCGCCCTCATCGGCGGCGGCTTCGCCGTCGACCAGTTCCTGCCGGACCTGCGCTGGGGCTGGCGCGTCGGCCTGGCGCTCGCGCTGCTCGCGGCCGGCGTGCTGTGCTCGCTGCGCGCGGTCAATCACTGGGTGCGCTGCGAGCGGGCGATGCGCCGGGGCGAGGACCTGCCGGTGTCGCGGTTCCCGGCGGTGCTGAGCCTGGTGGTCGCGGTCGTGGCGGTGGCGATGGTGGTCGTCGTGCTCGTCGGGTGGGAGGGATGAGCGCCTCCGCGGCGGAGCCCGTCCGGGACCCGGGACTCCAGCCCGAGCGAACACGCCTCGCGTGGCGCCGTACGACGCTGGCCGGCACCGTCGCCGCCGTGCTCGCGATGAAGACCGCGCTGCACGGCGGGGTCTCGGTGGCCGGGGGCCTCGTCAGCGCCCTGTGCTGCGGGCTGTGGCTGGGCTTCCTGGCACTCGCGCACCGGCGCATCCGCGACCTCTCCTCGTCGCCCCGGCCGGCCGCGCTGGCTCCCCGGCACGCCACGGCGACCGTACTGATCACGGTGGCCCTGGCCGCGTGCGGGGCGGCGCTGCTGTTCTGAGGGCACCGCGACGCCGGCGCCCCGTCCGCCCGGGCTCGTGCCACAGCCCGTACAGCGCCGTCGCTTCCCCTGTCCCAACCCTCGGTGACCCTGGCCGCCTGCGGGGCGTCGCCGCTGAACCGAGAGCCCCCGCCCCGACCGCTCGCCCGCTATTCCGCCTGCTCGCGCTCCTGCCACAGCCCGTCCGGCGCCGACGCCTCCTCCGTGTCCCAGTCCACGGTGACCACGATCTTGCCCCGGGTGCGGCCCTCCTGGTTCAGCCGGTGGGCATCGGCCGCCCGCTCCAGCGGAAACGTCTCGGAGACATGGACGCTCACCACGCCCTGCTCCGCCAGCTCGGACAGCCGCAGCAGGTCCCCGGCGTCGGGGCGCACGAAGTAGTAGCGGCCGCCGTAGTCCACGACGTCCGGGTCGGCGATCGACACCAGGCGGCCCTCGGGGGCCAGCAGATTGGCGGACGCCTTCAGCGCGTCGCCGCCGACCGTGTCGAAGGCGACGTTCACGCCCTCGGGAGCCAGCCCCCGCACGCGTTCCATCAGACCGTCGCCGTACGCCACGGGCTCACCGCCGAGGCCACGGACGAAGTCGTGGTTGTGCTCGCTCGCCGTGCCGATCACCCGGGCACCCAGATGGCGGGCCAGCTGGACGGCGATCGAGCCGACCCCGCCCGCCGCGGCGTGCACCAGGACGGTCTCGTCCCGCTTGACCTGGAGCACCCCGGTCAGGACCTGGTACGCCGTAAGCCCCACCAGGGGCAGCCCGGCCGCGGCCTCCCAGGTGAGGTTGCGGGGCTTGCGGGCGAGGGTGCGTACGGGAGCGGCTACGTACTCGGCGAAGGTGCCCCGGGACAGGAAGTCCTCTCGGACGTATCCGATGACCTCGTCTCCGACGGCGAACTCCGTGACGGACGCGCCGGGCTGGACCACGACGCCCGCGACGTCCCACCCCGGGACCACCGGGAAGACCGGTTCGATCAGCCCGTCCAGGTAGCCCTCGCGGCACTTCCAGTCGACCGGGTTGACCGCCGCCGCCCGCACCTTCACCAGCACGGAGTCGGGCCCGACCCGCGGGTCGCGCACATCTCCGTGTGCGAGCGTCTCGGGCCCGCCGTAGCGTGAGTAGCTGATCCCCTTCATGGCTTCGACCCTCCGGGGTGACCGGACGCCACGCAAGCCGAATAGCCCGATATGCGGCGTTCGCGTGGCAGCCTGTCCGACGTCATCACCCGCTCCTCCGAAGGTGAGCACCATGACCACCCTCCATACGGAACACCGCTCCCACGCGCACGCCCACGGCCCCTCCTGCGGGCACACCGCGGTGCCGCACGGCGACCACACCGACTACGCGCACGACGGCCATCTGCACCGCGAGCACGCCGGGCACTGGGACGAGTGCGAGACGGACGGCCACAACGCACACGAGGGCCACACCCACCGGCACGGCGCCGACTGCGGGCACGAGAGCGTGCTGCACGGCGACCACGTCGACTACCTCCACGACGGCCACCGGCACGCCGCGCACGACGGCCACTGGGACGACCACTGAGGTCACAGGCACCCCACCGAGTCCAAAAAGCTCCCCAACGACAGCTCCCCGGCGCCCGGCGCGGGGAGCTGTCGGCCTATCGTGGCCCCGATCACGTTCGGCTCCCGTACTGGACGACATACCGACTGGTCGGCATCATGAGTCAGGTCGCGTTCACCTGCCTTTAGGAGCCACGTATGAGCCCCGACCATCCGCCCGGCCTCGACCTGGACCGGCTGCGCGGCCTGCTCGAGCGCGAGCGGCCCGGTCTGGCGCACGGTCCGCTGACCGGCCGGCTGATCGAGGGTGGACGGTCCAATCTCACCTACGCGGTCTCCGACGGTGCCTCGAACTGGGTCGTACGACGCCCCCCGCTCGGCCATGTCCTCGCCACAGCGCACGACATGAAGCGCGAGCACCGGGTCATCAGCGCCCTGTACCCGACGGACGTGCCGGTGCCGCGGCCGGTGCTGCTGTGCGAGGACGAGGAGGTGCTCGGCGCGCCGTTCTACGTCATGGAGTTCGTCGAGGGCACCCCGTACCGCACCGCCGACCAGCTGGCCCCGCTCGGCCCCGAGCGCACCAGGGGCGCGGTGCTGTCGCTGGTGGACACCCTCGTCGAGCTGCACGCGGTGGACCCGGCGTCGGTGGGACTTGAGGACTTCGGCCGCCCCGAGGGTTTCCTGGACCGCCAGCTGCGCCGCTGGGGCAAGCAGCTGGACGCCTCCCGCAACCGTGAGCTGGCCGGCATCGACGAGCTGCACGCCACGCTGGGCCGGCAGCTTCCCTCCTCCCCCACGGCGACGGTGATCCACGGCGACTACCGCCTCGACAACGTCCTGATCGGCGAGGACGACCGGATCAAGGCGATCCTCGACTGGGAGATGTCGACGCTCGGCGACCCGCTGACCGACCTCGGCCTGCTGGTGATGTACAGCATGCCGCTGGGCATGACGCACTCCCCGGTCTCCACGACCGCCGAGGCGCCCGGACACCCCTCCCCCGCCGAGCTGATCCAGCGGTACGCCGAGCGCTCGGGGCGCGACGTCTCCGCGGTCTCCTGGTACACGGCGTTCGCCTGGTTCAAGCTCGCCGTGATCCTGGAGGGCATCCATTACCGCTACACGCTGGGCCAGACGGTCGGCCGCGGCTTCGACCGCATCGGCGACCTGGTCCCGGTCTTCATCGAGCACGGCCTGACCACTCTTCAAGAAGGCATCCAGGAAGGCTGACGGGACATGGACTTCGCGTTCGACGCACGCACCGAGGAACTGCGCGCCAAGCTGCTGGCCTTCATGGACGAGCACGTCTATCCGGCCGAGGCGGTCGCGGAGGAGCAGCGGGCCGAGCTGGCCTCCCCCTGGGACACCCCGGCCGTGGTGGAGGAGCTCAAGGCCGAGGCCCGCAGGCAGGGCCTGTGGAACCTCTTCCTGCCCGACGCCGAGTACGGCGCCGGTCTCACCAACCTCCAGTACGCCCCGCTGGCCGAGATCACCGGCCGTTCCCCGCACCTGGCACCGACGGCCACGAACTGCGCGGCGCCCGACACCGGGAACATGGAGGTGCTCTCCCAGTTCGGCGACGAGCAGCAGAAGAAGCAGTGGCTGGAGCCGCTCCTCGCCGGTGAGATCCGCTCGGCCTTCGCGATGACCGAGCCGGAGGTGGCCTCCTCGGACGCCACCAACATCACCACGCTCATCGAGCGGGACGGCGACGAGTACGTCATCACGGGCCGCAAGTGGTACATCTCCGGGGCGATGAACCCGGACTGCAAGATCCTCATCGTGATGGGCAAGACGGACCCGGACGGCGAGGACATCCGCCGTCAGCAGTCCATGGTCCTGGTCCCCCGCGACACCCCGGGCGTCACGATCAAGCGCGCCATGCAGGTATTCGGCTACGAGGACCACTCCCACGGCGGCCACGCCGAGGTGATCTTCGACCACGCGCGCGTGCCGGTGACGAACCTGATCGGCGAGGAGGGCGGCGGCTTCGCCATCGCCCAGGCCCGGCTCGGCCCCGGCCGCATCCACCACTGCATGCGGCTGATCGGCATGGCCGAGCGGGCGATCGAGCTGATGTGTCGCCGGGCGGTCTCCCGCACGGCGTTCGGCAAGGCGCTGGCCCAGCAGGGCGTGGTGCACAACTGGATCGCCGACGCGCGGGTGACCGTGGAGCAGCTGCGCCTGCTGGTGCTGAAGACGGCCTGGCTGATGGACACCGTCGGCAACCGAGGCGCCCACACCGAGATCCAGGCCATCAAGATCGCCACCCCGCGCGCGGTCGTCGACATCATCGACCGCGCGATCCAGCTGCACGGCGCGGGCGGCGTCAGCCAGGACTTCCCGCTGGCGGAGCTGTACGCCGGGGCGCGCACGCTGATGATCGCCGACGGACCGGACGAGGTCCACCAGCGGTCACTGGCGCGGCGGGAGCTGAAGAAGTACCTGTGAGCTGAGGTACCCGTGCGCTAGGGCCGCAGGGCCCTCAGCAGCAGGTCGGCCAGGTGGTCGGCGAGCTGCTGGGGGCTCATCGGGCCGTCGGGGCGGTACCAGGTCGACAGGTGGTGGACGGAGCCGAAGTGGTAGTCGACCACCAGGTCGGCCGGGGTCGCCCTCGAGAAGACGCCCGCTTCCTGGCCCTCCTCGATGAGCGCACGGAAGCGTTCGTGGTAGCGCCGGCGCTCGGCGCGCACCTGCTTGTTCTTCTCCGGGCTCAGGTGGTGCATCGAGCGGAAGAAGATCATCGCGTCGTCGAGGTTGTCGATGGTCGTCACCACGACGTCCGCCGCCGCGCCCCGCAACCGCTTCTCGACCGGCTCGTCGGCGTCCGCGAAGGAGTCGAGCCGCTCCTGCTGGACGCGCAGCACGCGCGCGTACACCTCGTGCAGGAGGTCGTCCTTGGAGCCGAAGTAGTGGTACAGCGCACCCTTGGTGACGCCGGCCGCCTCGACGATCTCCTGCACCGAGGTGCGGTCGTAGCCCTGCTCGGCGAAGAGCCGGGTGGCGGCGGCGAGCAGCCGCTGCGGGACGGGCGTACCGTCTCCGTCCGTCGTCCTGGCCACTGTGCCGCCACCTGCCCTTCCGAGATGTTCCGCTTGCCGTGGTGCCGACCGCTGTCTAGCCGTCGTTCGCGCGGGAACGAAGTTCCCGACGGAGGATCTTCCCACTTGCCGTCTTGGGCAAGTCGGGCAGGACCTCCACCTGCCGCGGGTATTTGTAGGCCGCCAGTCTCTCCCGGCAGTACGCGGCGAGTGCGTCGGGGTCCGCTTCGGCACCCGGACGGAGGCTGATGTACGCCTTGACGGTCTCTCCGCGGTATCCGTCGGGTACGCCGACGACGGCCGCCTCGCGCACCGCCGGGTGCGTGTAGAGCACGTCCTCGACCTCGCGCGGCCAGACCTTGAAGCCGGACGCGTTGATCATGTCCTTCTTGCGGTCGACGACGTACAGCCAGCCCTCGGCGTCCATGAAGCCGATGTCGCCGGTGCGCAGCTCGCCGTCCGGGAAGGTCTCGGCGGTGGCGTCGGGGCGCCGCCAGTAGCCGGGGACGACCTGCGGCCCCCGCACGACGATCTCGCCCTGCTCGCCGAACGGCACCTCCTCGCCCAGGTCGTCGACGATCCGTACGACCGTCTCGGGCCCCGGCACGCCCACGGCCAGCGTCCCGGAGGCCGGGTCGACGGGGGCCTCCAGGCCGGGCGGCACGGCGGCGCAGGGGGCGGTGCACTCGGTGAGGCCGTAGCCGTTGCGGATGTACGGCCCGAAGCCGGCCCGGAACTTCTCCACCAGGGCGGGCGGCAGCGGGGCGCCGCCGGAGGAGATGTTGACGAAGGACGCGAAGTGCTCGCGGCGGACGTCCGGGTGGGCGGCCAGCGCCATGAAGGCCGTCGAGGGGCCGACGGTGTAGTGCGGCCCGTGCTCGGCGAACGCGTCGAGCACGACGCCCGCCTCGAAGCGGTACGCCAGCACGAGCAGTCCGGCGCTGTTGAGGCAGGCGGCGAACTGGGCGACCATCCCGGTGATGTGGAACAGCGGCGCCATCGCGAAGTAGACGGGCGCCTCGGGCAGCGCGAGGCCGGTGCGCTGCCGCTCGGCGTTGTACATGATGTTGCCGTGCGTGTTGGTGGCGCCCTTGGGCGTGCCGCTGGTGCCCGAGGTGTAGCTGATCAGCGCTATGTCAGAGGGGCCGGGGTCGCGGCCGTCCGGCGCCTTGTGCCCACCGCGCGCGATCGCCACGAGGTCGTCGGCGTCGCCGGCCTGCGGGAGCCGTTCGAAGGTCAGCACGCGTGCGTCACCGCGGGTCTGGAGGTCCAGCTCGCACCCGGTGAGCACGATCCGCACGGGCGAGTCGGCCGCCGTCTCGCGCAGATACGACTCCCAGGCCCGGTCGGAGCAGATCAGCGCGGCCACCTCGCCGTCCCGCAGGACGTGGGTGACCTCCCCCGACTTGTACATCGGGTTGACGGGCACGACGACCGCCCCGGCCTTCCAGGCACCGAGCACGGCGAGCACGAAGTGCGGGGAGTTCTGGAGCAGGACAGCGACCCGCTCCCCGCGCTCCAGGCCGCGCGCGGCGAGGTGCCCGGCGACGGAGTCGCTGAGCTCGTCGACCTCGCGGTAGGTCAGACGGCCGTCGAAGTAGGCGAGGAAGGGGCGGTCGGGGTGCCGGTCGGCGACCCGGCGCAGAGCGTGCACCAGGGAGTCGTCAGGGGTTATGGGGGCGCGCTGGGTGTCGCTGAGCAGCGCCAGCCAGGGCTTCGCGGTGTAGCGGGAGTCGGTCACAGGGTCTCCTCCCACTTCCGCTGGATGTGGTTCATGCCGGCCAGCCAGCGGTCGGGGTCGCCTGCCCGCGCCTCGTAGAACCCGGCGACCTCGGGGTGCGGCAGGATCAGGAAGCGGTCCTCCTCCATGCCCTTGAACAGGGCGTCCGCCACGTCCTCGGGCGCGATGGCGGTGGGCTTGAGCACCAGGTCGCCCGCGCTGCCGGTGGCGTCCAGCATGTCGGTGCGCACCCCCTGCGGACAGATGGCGTGCACCTTGATCCCGCGGTGGCGGTAGGTCAGCGACAGGTACTCGGCGAAGGCGTAGGCGCCGTGCTTGGTGACGGCGTAGGGCGCGGCGCCGATCATGGTGAGCAGGCCGGCGGCAGAGACCGTGGAGACGAACCGTCCGCTGCCGCGCTCCAGCCACTCGGGAAGCAGGGCGTGGGCGGCACGGACGTGGGCCATGACATTGACGTCCCAGGACGCCGACCAGGACTTCTCGTCCGCGAGGTCGTCGAGCTCGGGCCCGCCGAAGGCGACACCGGCGTTGGCGCAGTAGACGTCGACGGCACCGCCGAGCGCGTCCCTGGCGTCGGCGACCACCGCGGAGGCGTCGCCGGGAACCGCGATGCCGCCGATCTCCTCGGCGACGGCCCCGGCCTTCGCGGCGTCGAGGTCATTGACGACGACACGAGCCCCTTCGGCGGCGAACCGCCGGGCAAGCGCCGCGCCGATGCCACCCCCAGCCCCGGTAACGACGACTCCGGCACCCTGCACGGCTTCCACCATCGGTCTCCTTCGGCTGCGGCTCTCCTGCGATCGTCAGACTAACCGGTCGGTATGTGCCAGGGAAGGGCGACTGCAACACCGCTCAGGGGCGCGGGGAACTGCGCGACAAGCCACGACGTACCCGCACCTTCCCCACAACCTGCGGGAGCAATACCGTGCCCCCCATGCGCCTATCCAGACGAGCTCTCCTCGCAGCGACCACGGCAGCAGCATCCCTCCCTTCGGCAGCGGCGGCAGCCGAACGCACCGGCCGCCTGCGGACCGGCTTCGAGCGCCTCGCGGCCGACGGATACTCGGTCCTGGAAGGCCAAAAGGTCGGGATCGTCACCAACCCCACCGGCGTCACCAGGACCGTCCGTCACATCGTGGACGTCATGCACGCCGACGAAAGGGTGAACCTGCGGGCCGTCTTCGGCCCCGAGCACGGCTTCCGCGGCACCGCCCAGGCCGGCGGCTCGGAGGGCCGCTACGACGACCCGGCGACCGGCCTCCCCGTGTACGACACGTACCTCAAGAGCGGTCAGCCGCTCGCGGACATCTTCACCGCCTCCGGCGTCGACACGGTCGTCTTCGACATCCAGGACGCGGGCGCCCGCTTCTACACCTACATCTGGACCCTCTTCGACTGCATGGAGGCAGCCGCACTCGCCGGCAAGCGCTTCGTCGTGCTGGACCGGCCGAACCCCGTGACCGGCCGCGCCGCGCAGGGTCCGGTCCTGCACATGGAGTTCTCCACCTTCGTCGGCCGCAGGCCCGTCTCGCAGGCGCACGGCATGACGGTCGCCGAGCTGGCGCGACTGTTCAACGGGGAGTTCCTGACCACCCCGGTCCCCCTGGAGACCGTACGGATGTCCGGCTGGAAGCGGTCCTCGTTCTACGACGCCTGGGGTCTGCCCTGGGTGCCGCCGAGCCCGAACATGCCCACTCCGGACACGGCCCTGGTGTACTCGGGCACCTGTCTCTTCGAGGGCACGAACCTTTCCGAGGGCCGCGGCACCACCCGGCCCTTCGAACTGCTCGGCGCGGAGGGCATCGACCGGCGCTGGGCCGAGGCGGCGGAGGCACTCGGGCTGCCCGGTGTGCATTTCAGGGAGGCGTACTTCGCGCCGACGTTCTCGAAGTTCCAGGGCAAGACCGTCGGCGGGGTGCAGATCCACATCCACGACCGCGCCGCCTACGACCCCGTCCGCACCGGAATCGCCCTGCTGGTGACCGCCAAGAAGGTGTGGAGCGGGTTCGCCTGGCGCCCGGACAACTGGATCGACAAGCTCACCGGCAACACCCGGGTGCGGACGCTGATCGACGCGGGCGCGAGCGCCGACGAGGTGGTCGCGGACTGGCAGCAGGAGCTGTCGGCGTTCCGCCGGACCCGTCGGGAGTACCTGCTGTACACATGAGCGGTCCACGGATGGGGTGCCGACGTATGGCCATTCCCGCCCGCCGGCAGGACGATGCGCCCGTATCGCACTGTCACGGGGGACGAGGGGGCCTGTCATGGCGGAACCGGCAGTGGGCGTGAGTCCGTACTGGGAGCTGACCTTCGACGCGGACGGGGACCCGGACGCGGGCCGCCGGGACCGGCTGCTCGCCGGGGTGGCGCGGCACGGCGTCCGTGATCTGATCGTCTTCGCGCACGGCTGGAACAGCGACCGCTCCGGCGCGACGCGGCTCTACGACGCCTTCTTCGCGCCGATCCCGGGGCTCGTGCCCGAGGCGAGGGTCGGGTACGTCGGGGTGGTCTGGCCTTCGATGCGGTTCTCGGACGAGCCGATCCCGGACTTCCCGCGGGCCGTGGCGGCCGAGATGCCGCGCCGGCCGGCGCTCGACAAGGACACCCGGCACGCCCTGCTGGAGACGTTCCCGGGGCGGGCGACCGTGATCGAGCAGATCGCGCGGATGCTGGACCAGCAGCCGCGCGAGGAGGCCGAGTTGGCGGAGTTCGGGCGCCTCGTGCGGCTGCTGGTGGACGTCGTGCCGCCGGGGCCGCAGGCGCTGTTCGCGGCGGACACGCTGTGCGAGGGGGTGCCGCAGGACTCGCCGGACCTCTTCGCGGACTCCACGGCGGCGGTCTGCGAGGACTTCGCGCAGGCACTGACGCATCTCGAGGCCCCGGACCCGGCGCCGGAGAGCGTGGCGTCCTTCTCGTTGCCGAACCCGTGGGAGGGCGCGCACGAGCTGCTGCGGCAGGCGACGTACTACGCGATGAAGCGGCGCGCGGGGACCGTCGGCGAGCGCGGACTCGGCCGGATCGTCGGGCAGCTCGCCGCCCGCTCGCCCGAGCTGCGGGTGCACCTCGTCGGGCACAGCTTCGGCGCGCGGCTGGTGTCGTTCGCGCTGCGCGGGCTGCCCGAGGGCGTGCGGTCGGTGAAGTCGGTGACGCTGCTCCAAGGCGCCTTCTCGCACTACGCGTTCGCGTCCCGGCTGCCGCACGACGCCCGGGCGGGCGGGGTGCTGGAGGGCCAGCACAACCGGATCGACGGGCCGCTGGTGTGCTGCCACTCACGGCACGACTCGGCCCTGTCCACGATGTACCCGCTGGCCTCCCGGATGGCCGGGGACGCGCGCGGGATCGCGGCGCCGGACATCGGCCGGATGCTGGGGGCCAAGTGGGGTGCGATGGGGCACGACGGGGTCCAGGCGGTGCCGGGTACGAAGTCGTACGACCTGGTCGGCGCGCTGCGGGCGAAGCTGCCGGCGTCGGGGTGCGTGAACGTCGACGCGGCGGCGGTGGTCCGGCGGGGCGGGCCGCCCGCGGGGGCGCACTGCGACATCGTGCATCCCGAGCTGGCGCGGCTGGTGCTGGCGGCGGGGCGCATCCGCTGACCCCGCCGCCGGCCGCCCACCGTCACCTGTGTGACGTGAACTCCACGACCTGCTGATACGTAGGCCGGTTCTGCCAGCTGATCCTGCCGTGCTTGATGCCGCCCAGGGTGCGCTGGACGATCGAGTCGGCGCACCACTGGTCGCCCGCCGAGCACTGGTCGTCGCCCGGGTAGACCTGGGCCGCGGTCCGGCCGGCGGCCGTCTTCAGGGTGCTGATCAGCAGGTCCCGGCAGGCACTGAGGCTGCCGCCGCCGCAGTACTTCCGGTCGAGCGGGCCCTGTACGGACTCACCGAGCACGGCCCTGATGTCCTTGTCGACGTAGCTCCACCAGCCGTACTGGAAGGAGCTGCCGGCGTGCGAGCCGGTCGGGCCGTGCCCGGCCGACGGGGCCTCGTCGACGGGCAGGTTGCCGGTCATCGCCGTGTACAGCTCGCTGCCGAGGCCCGGTTCGAACTCGGCCTTCACCAGCAGCGGCCACCAGGCGTCCAGGATGCGGATCGCGTCGGCGTCGGCGTACTTCTTCGAACCGGCGGACGTCTCGGTGCGCCTGCCGCCTGCCGACAGCCACGTCCGGAGCTTGCTCACGGCCGCGGCCGCCGTGGTGTCGGTCACCGGGGAGCTGCCCACGACCTTGAGCAGGTCGGGCAGGACGTCCTCGGCGCGCAGGTCGGCGAGGGCCGCGTCGGCCATCGCCTTCACCAGCGAGGCGCGGGTCACGCCGCCCGCGGTGACCAGCTTCCTCACCCGGTTCTCCAGCAGGTTGCCGCGGTGCACCGAGCCGTCGCCCCAGGACGCGGTCGTGTAGTCCTTGGCCTGCTTGTTGTTCCAGGAGACGTAGTAGTCCTGGTCGATGGAGTTGGGGTGCTCGGACGGCGGGGTGTAGGTCGCCGTGTTCGTCACCGGGTTCCAGCCGCGCCACTCGTACGCCGGCTGCGCCCACACCGGGAACTCCGCGTCGACGCCACTCGCGCGGACCGGGTTGTCGCCGCTGTTGTAGTAGGCGGTGTGCTCGGAGTCGGCGTAGAACCAGTTGAAGGTGTAGTTGATGTGCTGCGCCGCCTTCTGGAAGTCCTCGGGGCCCTTGACGTAGTCGGGGTCGTTCAGCATCTGGAAGCCGATGATGGAGTCGGCCTCGTGCATGTAGGAGGAGCGCAGGGTGGTGTAGGCGACCTTCTTGCCGCCGACGGTCGCGCGGTGGGTGACGGGACCGTACTTCGTGCGCCACACGCGCATCGTGTACGAGCCGGCGGGGGTGCTGTCGGCGGTCGTGGGCTTCCAGGCGTTCTTCTGCTCGATCTTCTCCATCGCCGTGCAGGTGCCTCGGTACAGGTAGTGGTAGTCGTCCTGGCACAGCTCGACGGCGTAGGTGTCGATGATGTCCTGGCCGGAGGTGGTGGCGCTCCACGAGTAGTCCTGGCCGCGGCCGAGCTCGACGTACATGCTCAGGCCGGCGAAGGAGGCGCCGCGGGCGCTGATGCCGGGTCCCTGTATCTCCTGGAGGAGCAGCAGCTGGGGTGCGAAGTAGCCGGTCTGCGGTCCGAAGACGGCGACCGGGTGGCCGCTCGCGGTGTGCTCGCCGCCGACCACGAGGGCGTTGGACATGCCCCGCTTCGCCGAGGTCATCGCCGTCCGGGCGGCCGTGGTCGTGGCGCCGGACGCCGCCGCGCCGGACGCGCTGCCCGTGCGGTCGTAGACCAGTTGTTCCTCGTTGACCGAGCCGGCGTCGGGCAGGGCCTCGCCCTGCGGGTCGGCGGGTTTGGTGGCGTACGGGAAGCTCTCGTCGTGGACGGTGACGACGGCCTCGGGGTCGTTGCGCTCGCGGAACGACTCCCACAACTTGGTGCCCTCGGTCACGCCGTACTTCTCCTGGGCGGCGAGCAGGGAGAGCGCGTTGTTGACCTCGCCGCCGCCCCCGGAGCCGAACAGGGCGCCGATCACCGAGCCGAGCGCGACCAGGTCGGTCACCTTGAAGTGCTCGATGGTGCCGGCGTTGGTGACGGAGTCCTTGTGGCCGGTCAGGACGTACTCGCCGGGGAAGTAGCGGCCGCTGTCGGAGGCGTCGATGTAGGCGTTGATGCCGTCGAGGTAGGCCTTGGCGTCGGCGAGGGCCAGCTGTCCGCGTTCGCCGTTGGAGGCGACGGCGTTGTCGATCTGCGCCTGGAGATCGGCCTCGGTGTAGGGCGCGTTGCGCCAGAACTGCTGCTCCAGGCCCTGGTTGGAGGGTGCGCCGCCCGCGAAGGAGGTGAGCCCGCCGCGTCCGACGTGGCGGAATACGTCCATCAGCCACAGCCGGTCCTGGGCCGCGGCATAGCCCGCACCGAACTCCGTGCCGTATCTGGTGGTACCGGTGATGTGCGGCACGCCCGTCTTCTTGTCGCGGACGATCGTCACATCGCCGCGCCCTGCGGGACTGACGGTGGAGGCGACTTGATCGGACGGGACGCCGAACGAGGCGTCGTTGAAGAAGTTGAGAATCGTCGCGTTGGTGAGGCCGGAGTAGCCCTTGGCCAGGTTGGCGTAGGGGCCGAGCTGGTCCTCCGCGTGTTCGGGCTGGGTGCCGAAGGCCTGGTTGAGCAGGATCTGGGCGAGGGTGGCGTTGCCGTTCTGGCCGGGCGGCAGGATGTCGGCGCACTGGTTCCCGCAGTGGTCGTTCGCGGCCGTGGCCTCGGCCGCCGCGACCTGGGGCGCCGCGGCCGCCGGGGAAAGAGGAGACAAAAGTCCGGCAATCAGCGCGCATACGGATGCGGCCTTCAGGAACCCGGGAGATCTGCCGGGAGTTCTCAGTCTGACTGGCGCGGTGCGTGGGGTACGCCGTGGCATGGCAGCTCCTACCGACGAGGGTGGGCCGAGAGTGTTACCGGCGGTATCCCCGGGATTGAAGATGAACATGCGTCACTTTTCGAGTCACCAGGACTCGCTTTGGAGGCCGTCGGAAATCGGATGGAGCCGAATCGCTTGTCGATACGTCTATTCGTCAACGTCGCACGAAGTCCGTGCGGCAACGCCGAAGTGACCGAAGTACAGGTGCAGATGTGACGGAGGTGCAGGGCGATGGCCGGTTTCCGGAGTCTGGCGAGACAGGTGCGCGATCCGCGGTGCGATCTCGCGCTGCGGCGCTACTCGCTGCGTAAGTGCCTGGAGCGGTTCGCTCCTTACGGGCACAGGGCGACCTGGGACCACTTGTGCTCCCGGGCGGGATTCGGTCCCGAGGACCGCTCCCCCGACCCGGCGCGGCTCGTGGCCGCGTTGGAGGAGCTGGAGGAGGCGCGTTCGGTCTGGCTGGCCTACGAGGTCGAGTTCGCCGAGCGGCGCAAGAAGGAAAAGCACGATGGACTGCGCAGGCCGGGCAGCGTGGACGACTGGCACCGGCTGACCTGGGGCGGTTTCGGAGTCGCCTGGTGCGACGACCCCCGGGTCCACCCGCAGGAATCCCTGGGCGAGGTGCTGCGCCGGCTGATCGCCGCGCTGGAGCGCGAACCGGGCTCGGAGTGCCCGGCGTGCAGCGGGGGGCGGCTGATCTGGAAGTACGACCTGGCCCATGAACCCTCGTCGGGCCCGGTCTGCACGGACTGCGGGATCGTGGTGCCGCGTCCGGTTCTCACGCCCGAGGCGCTGGCGGCGGCCAGGCGCGGACGGCGGCTGCTGGTGTCCGCCTAGTACGACGGGGGTGCGCCGGGGATGCCGCACCCCCCTTTGCCGGGGCAGCGACGACTGTCAGTGGTGACTGGCACCATCGGCACATGATCCAGGTGTGTCTGAACGGACCGCGCGGAGCGGGCGACGGCGCCGTGGTGCCGCTCTCGCCCGAGGCGCTGGCCGAATCCGCGGCCGGGGCCGTCGCGGCCGGGGCCACGGACATCCACGTCCACCCCAAGACCCCCTGCGGGCAGGACAGCCTCTCGCCCCGCGTGCTCGCGCCGACGCTGGAGGCGATACGGGCCCGGGTGTCGGTGCCGGTCGGGGTGACGACGGGCGCGTGGACCGAGCCGGATCCCGTGGCGCGGCTACAGCGTGTTCGCAGCTGGACGGTGCTGCCGGACCACGCCTCGGTCAACTGGCACGAGGCGGGTGCCGAGGAGCTCGCGGCGGCGCTGATCGAGCGGGGCGTGGGCGTGGAGGCGGGCATCTGGTCCGGCACGGACGGAGCGGCCCGGTTCGCCGCCTCGCCGCTGGGGCCAAGGGTGTTGCGGGTGCTGGCGGAGGTGACGGATACCTCGGCGGAGACGGCCGAGGCGAGCGCGCGGGCGCTGCTTGCCGGCCTGGGCCCGGCGTTCGGCCGCCCGGTGCTGCTGCACGGGGAGGACGGGGGCGCATGGCCGGTGCTGCGACTGGCGGGACGGCTGGGGCTCGCGACGCGCATCGGCCTGGAGGACACGCTGACCCTGCCGAACGGCGAACGGGCCCTGTCCAACGCCCGGTTGGTGGCGGAAGGGCTGGTCCAGTACGGCCGGCTGCCCTGAGCGCCGGGCCGGGGTCCGCGACGATAGCAGGGCGTAAATCGGTCGCTCCATCCCTTTCCCGTACGGACAGTTGGGGGCGATGAAACGAGAACCGAGGACCTGAAGGAGCTCCCTCATGTCGACGCTGCGCGTCACCGCCGAAGTGCTGACCGTCCATGAACATCCCAACGCCGACGCGCTGGAGCTGGCCCAGGTGGGTCTGTACCGGGCCGTCGTCGCCAAGGGCGCGTACCGCTCCGGTGAGGCCGCGGTGTACATCCCCGAACAGGCGGTGCTGCCGGCCGGCCTGATCGAGGAGCTGGGGCTGACCGGGCGGCTGGCGGGCAGCGCGTCCGACCGGGTCAAGGCGGTGCGGCTGCGCGGTGAGCTGTCGCAGGGGATCGTGTGCCGGCCCAAGGCGCTCGGCGACGTGGACCTGACGCGGGCGGCCGCGGAGGGCACCGACTTCGCCGAGCTGCTCGGGATCACCAAGTGGGTGCCGCCGATCCCTCCGACGATGTCGGGCGACGTGGAATCGGCGCCGGATCTGCTGCCGTGGGTCGACATCGAGAACATCCAGCGGTATCCGGACATCTTCACGCCCGGCGAGCCGGTGGTCCTGACCGAAAAGCTGCACGGCTCCGCCTGCCTGCTGACCTACGTCGCCGACGAGGAGCGGGTGTACGTCTCCTCCAAGGGCTTCGGATCGAAGTCGCTGGCGCTGCGCGAGGAGTCGCGGAACCTGTACTGGCGGGCGATCCGGGGGCACGGCGTCGCCGAGGCGGCGGCCCGGCTGGCCGAACGGCTCGGGGCCCGGCGGGTCGGCGTCTTCGGCGAGGTCTTCGGAGCCGGCGTGCAGGACCTGACGTACGGCGCCGACGGCCGACGCGAGACGCTCGGGTACGCCGCGTTCGACGTGTCCGCGGAGATCGACGGGCATGTGCGGTGGCTGGACGCGGCGGAAGTCCTGGACGGGGAACTGCCCCTGGTGCCGCGGCTGTTCGAGGGTCCCTTCGACATCGAGCGGGTGCTTCAGGTCGCGAGCGGGCGCGAGACCGTGTCCGGGCGGGAGCTGCATCTGCGGGAGGGCGTGGTGATACGTCCGGCCGTCGAGCGGTACAGCACGGTGACCGGCGGTCGGGCGATAGCGAAGGCGGTCAGCCCGGCCTATCTGACACGCAAGGGCGGCACGGAGTACGAGTGAACGGAGCGGGCGTTGCAACGCCTCATCCCCGACGCCCTCTCCCTCGCTCCACCATCAGTCGCGACCCCGCCATCCTCTCGCCGAAGGCGTCGTCCGGATTGGACAGGACGCAGCTGTCCAGCGAGAGGCAGCCGCAGCCGATGCAGTCGGTCAAGTGGTCGCGCAGGCGGTTGAGTTGCCTGATGCGCTCGTCCAGCTCGGAGCGCCACGCCTCCGACAGCCGCGCCCAGTCCTCATGGGTGGGCGTGCGTTCCTCGGGCAGTTCGGCGAGGGCGTCCCGGATCGTGGCCAGGGGGATGCCGACACGCTGCGCGGCCCGCACGAAGGCGACGCGGCGCAGCGTGTCACGGGTGTAGCGGCGCTGGTTGCCGGAGGTGCGCCGGCTGCTGATGAGGCCCTTGGACTCGTAGAAGTGCAGGGCGGAGACGGCGGCGCCGCTACGGGCGGACAGCTGGCCGACCGTGAGCTCGTGGATCTTCTCGGGGATCTGGGGCACCCCTCAAACCTACCTACCCGCGTCACCCTCCCGGTCCGTTGACAGAGGCCCCGTCACCTAGCATGCTAAGCAGTTGCTTAGACATGGGCGCAGGCATTGCCCACTGGGCACATCACACACTGGGCATACGTGACGCGGGAGGCCGGGACATGGCAGAGCCGAGGATCTTCACCTCCGTCGACGACCTGAGGTCGGCGGTGGGCGAGCAGCTGGGGTACACGGACTGGCTGGAGGTCGATCAGAAGCGGATCGACCTGTTCGCCGAGGCCACCGGTGACCACCAGTGGATCCACGTCGACCCGGAGAAGGCCGCGACCGGCCCCTTCGGGACGACCATCGCCCACGGGTACCTCACCCTGTCGCTGCTCCCGCTCTTCGGCCCTCAGCTCATCACGGTCGAGGGCGTGCAGATGGGCGTCAACTACGGTTCGAACAAGGTGCGTTTCCCCGCCCCGGTGCCCGTGGGCTCGCGGCTGCGCGCCACCGCGACGATCACCGGCGTGGACGACGTGACGGGCGGCGTCCAGGTCAGCGTCGCGTTCACCGTGGAGCGCGAGGGCGGGGACAAGCCCGTGTGCGTCGCCGAGTCCGTCTCGCGCTACTACCTGTAGCCCGAGGGCTCCCGGCCGGGCCTACTTCGCCCCCACCATCCGCAGCACGAGGTCGGCGTACAGCGCGCCGACCTCGTCGGGCGTCCAAGGGCCGTCGACGTTGAACCAGCGGGCCACGTCGATGCACAGCGACAGCACGGCGAGGGTCGTGCCCTTGACGTCGAGGACGTCGAAGTCGCCGGCGCCCATCCCGTCCTCGATGATCGCGCGCACCTCGGCGTCGCACTGCCGGCGCAGCGCGAGGATCTCGGCGCGGGCGTCCGGGCCGAGCGAGTCGAGTTCGTACTGCACGACCCGTGCGGTGGTGCGGCCCCCGGCGTGCCAGCGGACGAAGGAGCTCACGGCGTCGGAGAGCCGCTCGGCGGGGGTGCCCTCGCGCCGGGCCGCGGTCCGCAGGATGTCCAGGGCCTTCTCGTGGCCGATCCTGCTGATCCGGTGGAGCAGCTCTTCCTTGGTCTTGTAGTGGATGTAGAGCGCGGCCGGGCTCATGCCGGCGCGGCCCGCGATGTCACGGGTCGTCGTGGCGTGGTACCCGCGCTCGGCGAAGGCCTCCACGGCGGCGATCAGCAGCCGCCGGGCCGCGTCGGGCGTGACCTCGGCCCACGCCGACGTCTCGCCGCCGGCCGTCTCCTCCGCCGTACTCATCGCTCACTCGCCCCTCTCGCTGACAGAGGGACCACCATACCGCCCAGGGTGAGCGGGCGCTTAGCGGCCCGACACGGTGTCCGGGGTCCTCAGAGCTTTTCGAAGGGGTGGTAGGCGGGCCGGTCGGCCTCCTGGCGGTCCCGGATCACCTTGGCGAGCGTGAAGGCGGAGGTGACGAGGTACAGGACGGCGATCGCGAGGAAGGCCCGCACCCAGGCGTCGGCGTTGAGTTTGAAGATGCCGATGGCGGTGGCGGCCATGGCGACCGCGAAGGAGGCGACCGCTTGGCCGTAGAAGGCGGCGGTGTTCTGCTGCTTGCCCGATGCGTCACTCATGGGGACAAGGGTCGGCGGATGTGGCCGTAACCACATCCGCCGAAGTACCTAGCCGGCGGGCGCGGATACTCAGAACGCCGAAACTCCCGTCAACGCCCGCCCGATGAGCAACTTCTGGATCTGGCTGGTGCCTTCATAGAGGGTCATCACCCGGGCGTCCCGCAGCAGCTTGCCCGCCGGGTACTCGTCGATGTAGCCGTAGCCGCCGAAGACCTGGAGGGCGTTGTTGGCCGCGCGCACGGCCGCCTCGGAGGCGAAGAGCTTGGCCTTGGAGGACTCCACCGCGAAGGGCTGCCCGCGGTCGATCAGGTCGGCGACCCGCCAGGTCAGCAGCCGCGCCGCGTCCACGTCGACGGCGATGTCGCTGATCAGCTCCTGGACCAGCTGGTGGTGGGCGATCGGCTTGCCGAACTGCTCGCGCTCCCCCGCGTAGCGGACGGCCGCGTCCAGTGCGGCCTGGGCTATGCCGACGCAGCCCGCGGCGACCGACATCCGCCCCTTGGCCAGGGCCGCCATCGCGACCGAGAAGCCCTTGCCCTCCTCCCCCAGCATGGCCGACGCGGGCACCCGTACGTCCTCCAG
This sequence comes from Streptomyces chartreusis, assembly GCF_008704715.1. Taxonomy (NCBI): domain Bacteria; kingdom Bacillati; phylum Actinomycetota; class Actinomycetes; order Kitasatosporales; family Streptomycetaceae; genus Streptomyces; species Streptomyces chartreusis. The sequence continues at coordinate 7,806,076 of NZ_CP023689.1, read as the reverse complement.
CACGAGCTCGGCCGTGGCCTGGCCGCGCAGGCCGAGCTTGCCGTGGATGGTGCGGCGGGTCAGGCCGGGCGTGTCGGTGGGGACCAGGAAGGCCGAGACGCCCTTGTGGCCCGGCGCGTCGGTGGACCGGGCGAAGAGCAGGACGACGTCGGCCCAGGTGCCGTTCGTGATGAACATCTTGGTGCCGTTGAGGACGTAGTCCCCGCCGTCGCGCACCGCCCGCGTGGACAGGTTGCCGGCGTCGGAGCCGGTGCCCGGCTCGGTGAGGCCGAAGCAGCCGACCAGCTCGCCCGTGGTGAGCCCGGGCAGCCAGCGCCGCTTCTGCTCCTCGCTGCCCCGTGTCGCGATCGTCTTGGCGACCAGGCCGAGGGAGACGGAGACGATTCCGCGCACCGAGGAGTCGCCGCGTCCCAGCTCCTCCGTGACCAGGCAGTACGCGAGATGGTCGCCGCCCGAGCCGCCGTACTCCTCGTCGATCGTCAGGCCGAGGAAGCCGACCTCGCCGAGTTTCTTGACGAGCGCACGGTCCACTTCCTCCGCACGGTCCCACTCGACGACGTTCGGTGCGATCTCGCGGTCCACGAAGTCCCGGGCGAGGCGGCGGACGGCGGTCTGCTCCTCGCTGAGCTCCAGGTTCATGCGGAGTCACCCCACAGACGTAGATTGAAAGCCGTACATTTAAATTAGCACTGCTAGTTTCCGTTGAGCAGCCCTACTATGTGCGCCATGGCCCGACCGCGCAAGCCCCTCCTCAGCTACGACCGGATCGTCGAGACGGCTCGCGAACTCGTGGACGCGGAGGGCCTGTCGGCCGTCTCCACGCGCCGCCTCGCCGCCGAGCTCGGGGTGAGCGGGCCGTCGCTGTACAACCACTTCCGCACGAAGGACGAGATCCTGGAGGCGGTCGCCGACTCGGTGAGCGCGCAGGTCGACCTGTCGATGTTCGAGGACGGCCGGGACTGGCGGACCGCGCTGCACGACTGGGCCGTCTCCTACCGTGCGGCCCTGCGCGACCACCCGAACATCGTGCCCGTCCTGGCCCGCGGGCCCGGCCGTCGCCCGGCGGCGCTGCGGCTCGCCGACGCCGTGTACGGCGGGATGGTGGCGGCGGGGTGGCCGGCGGCGCAGGCCACGTCCATCGGCGCGCTGATGCGATACTTCATCATGGGGTCGGCGCTGGGCTCGTTCGCCGGGGGGTTCGTGGACGACGCGAGCGCGTACGACCCCGCCGACTACCCGCACCTCGGGCAGGCCCACCTCCTCGCCGAGCAGCAGGAGAAGATCGACGAGCGGGCGTTCGAAACGGGGCTGACGGCGCTGCTGGACGGGCTGGCCGGGCAGTACGAGCAGGTCGGCCGGGACGTCTGAGCGCTGCGGGGCGGGGCGGACGCGTGAGCCCTGCGGGGCGATGCGGGACGCGTGAGCCCTGCGGGGCTGGGTGGTGCGGTACGTCTGAGCCCTGTGGGGCTATGCGGGACGCGTGAGCACCTGGTCCTGCGGCACCGGACGCCTGAGTGTCCTGCCGGGTGGGTCGGTCGATCACTACCCTGCGGGCGTCGGCTCGGCCTATTCTTCGGCCCGCGCCGAAGTGTCCGTGCCCCATCCTGGACGCATGGCCACCAAGGACCCCCAGGCGACGCAGCTCGCCCGCCTCGCCGGACTCGTCGCCGACGAGACCCGGGCCGCCTGTCTGCTGGCGCTGCTCGACGGGCGGGCCTGGACGGCCGGTGAGCTGGCGCGGCACGCGGGCGTCGCGGCGTCGACGCTGAGCGAGCACCTCGGCAAGCTGGTCGGGGGCGGGCTGCTCACCGAGGAGCGGCAGGGGCGGCACCGGTACGTCCGGCTGGCCGACGAGCGGGTCGCACAGCTGGTGGAGGACCTGGCCGCGCAGGTGAGCCCCGGGGCGGTGCGCCGGCCCCGGAATCTGCGGGAGTCCAGCGCCGGTTCGGCGATGGCCCGCGGCCGGACCTGCTACGACCATCTCGCCGGGCGGCTCGGTATCGCGGTCACCGACGCGTTGACCTCGCGGGGGTTGCTGCGGCAGGACACGGGGTTCGCGCTGACCGAGGCGGGGCTCGGCTGGTTCGACGCCGCGGGCATCCCCCTCGACCGCAGTGGCCGTCGTCCGCTGGCCCGGGGCTGCCTCGACTGGACCGAACGGCGGCCCCATCTCGCGGGGGTCTCCGGGGCTGCCCTGTGCCGGCATGCGCTGGAGGCGGGGTGGTGCGTGCGGATCGGGTCGGAGCGGGCGGTGAAGGTGACTCCGGCGGGGGCGCGGGCGCTGGGGGAACTCTTGGGGATCGAGGCGGGGGCGTTGGGGTGAGACGGCGGCTCGGGGCCTTGTGTTGTGTGCCGGGTGCGGGTGGGTGGGGGTTGGTCGCGCAGTTCCCCGCGCCCCTGGGTGGCGGGAGTCGGCGGGGTCTTCGCCGGGCCCGGCGTGTCCTTCGACGTGTCGAGTGCGGGTGCGTGGGGGTCGATCGCGCAGTTCCCCGCGCCCCTGGTTGGCGGGAGTCGGCGGGGTCTTCGCCGGGCCCGGCGTGTCCTTCGACGTGTCGAGTGCGGGTGCGTGGGGGCTGGTCGCGCAGTTCCCCGCGCCCCTGGTTGGCGGGGGTCGGCGGGGTCTTCGCCGGGCCCGGCAGCCATGCCCCGTCCGAAATCCGCCGGTCTTCGTCGGCCTTCGTTTCTAGCCTCTGGAGCATGATGAACACCTCCTCCGCCAGCCGTCCCGACCTGCTCGCCGCCGGGGCGGCCGGTGTCACTGTCGTGATGTGGGCCTCGGCCTTCGTTTCCATCCGTAGCGCCGGGGCCGAGTACTCGCCCGGTGCGCTCGCGCTGGGGAGGCTGCTCGTCGGGGCCGTGGTGCTGGGGCTCATCTGCCTGGTTCGCCGGGAGGGGCTGCCGCCCAGGGCGGCCTGGCCCGGGATCGCGATATCGGGGCTGCTGTGGTTCGGCTTCTACAGCGTCGTCCTGAGCTGGGGCGAGCAGCAGGTGGACGCCGGCACGGCGGCCCTCGTGGTGAACACCGGGCCGATCCTCATCGCGCTGCTCGGCGCCCGGGTGCTCGGCGATCCGATGCCGCCGCGACTGCTGGCGGGCATGGCCGTGTCGTTCGCCGGTGCCGTCACCGTGGGGCTCTCGATGTCCGGCGAAGGCGGCTCCTCGATGCTCGGCGTGGTGCTGTGCCTGCTCGCAGCGATCGGCTACGCGGGCGGCGCGGTGGCGCAGAAGCCGGCGCTCGGCCATGCGAGCGCGCTCCAGGTGACGACGTACGGGTGTCTGGTCGGCGCGGCGCTCTGCCTGCCGTTCGCCGGGCAGCTCGTCGACGACGCGGCCCACGCCTCGCTGTCCGCGACGCTCAACCTGGTCTATCTGGGCGTCTTCTCGCTGGCGCTCGCGTTCACGACGTGGGCGTACGCCCTGGCCAGGACGACCGCGAGCCGGATGGGCGCGACCACGTACGCGGTGCCCGCGCTGGTCGTGCTGATGTCGTGGCTGGCGCTCGGCGAGGTACCGGGGCTGCTGACGCTGGCGGGCGGGTTGCTGTGTCTGGCGGGTGTGGCGGTGTCCCGGTCCAGGACCCGGTCGGCCCGGGTCGTGGCGAGCGTGCCGCGACCCGAGCAGACCCGCGAGTCACAGTGAACGCGCCTTGTCGGCGAGCACCTTGATGGACAGCAGGGCGATCACGGCGAGGACGATGATGTAGGCGGACACCGCCATCGAGGTGCCCGTGGCCTCCAGCAGCAGCACCATGACGAACGGGGCGAGCCCGCCGCCGAGCACGGCCGCGATCTGGTAGCCGAGGGAGGCGCCGGTGTAGCGCATCTCGGGCGTGAACAGCTCGGCGAACAGGGCCGCCTGGGGGCCGTACATGATGCTGAGGAAGCAGCTCGCGACGAAGCTGCCGACCGCCAGCCACAGCAGTGAACCGGTGTCGATCAGCAGGAACAGGGGGACTGCCCACAGGGCTATGCCGGCCGCGCCGAGCGCGTAGACGCGGATGCGGCCGACCTTGTCGGAGAGCGCGGCGGCGGCCGGGATCAGCACCAGCTGGGTGAGGCTGACGCAGAGCGAGACGGTGAGGACCGCGCTCTTCTCCATGTCGAGTTCCCGGGTCGTGTAGTCGAGGACGCCGGTGATCAGGATGTAGAAGGTCGCGGTGTTGACGGCGAAGGAGCCGCCGGCGAGGAGGACCGTGCCCAGGTGGTCCTTGAGGATGGTGCGGAGCGGGCTGCCCTGCTCCGTCTTCTCCTTCTCGGTCAACGCACGCTCGGCCTCCCGGAATTCGGGGGTCTCCTCGACGCGGGTGTGGATGTACCAGGCGAGGGCGAGGACGAACAGGCCGATCAGGAACGGCACCCGCCAGCCCCACGCGGCGAACTGGGCGTCGCTGGTGAACGCTCCGGCCAGCAGGAAGACGGTGTTGGCGGTCACCACTCCGATGGGGACGCCGAGTTGGACGACGCTGCCGTACACGCCGCGCTTGCCCTCGGGGGCGTACTCGGTGGCCATCAGCATCGCGCCGCCCCACTGGGCGCCGACGGCGACGCCCTGGGCGATGCGCAGCACGACGAGCAGGATGGGGGCGGCGACGCCGATCGTCTCGTACGTCGGGAGCAGGCCGATGCCGGTGGTGGCGATGCCCATGAGGGTGAGCGCGAGGACCAGCATGGGCTTGCGGCCGCGCTTGTCGCCGAGCTGGCCCGCGACGATGCCGCCGATGGGGCGGGCGAGGAAGCCGACCGCGAAGGTGGCGAAGGCGGCGAGCACTCCGGCGGTGGGGCTACCGGCCGGGAAGTACAGATCGCCGAGGACGAGGGCTGCGGCGATGCCGAAGACGAAGTAGTCGTACCACTCGACGGCCGAGGCGAGGGCCGCCGCTGTGGCCACGCGGCGCCGGTTGACCGTGGGGAGGGCGGTCGTGGTGGCTGGGTGAGCGGAGGGGGCCATGTCCATGCGTGCACACTCCGGTGGGTGCGGTGGGGACGTTGGCGGCGAACGTACTGACCGGACGGTATGGGGTCAACGGTTGCGCGGGAAGGTTGCCCGGGGCACCCGAGGGCCCCGGGCGACATCAGAGGCTCAGAACACCACCAGGGCCCGGCCGCCCTTGCCCGCGAGCATGTTCTCGAAGGCCGCCGGAATCCCCTCCAGCGCGATCCGTTCCGTCACCAGCGCGCCCAGGTCCAGGCGCCCCGCGCGCACGTGCTCGGCCAGCACCGGCAGGTCCCGGGCCGGGTCGGAGTTGCCGTAGACGCAGCCGGAGAGGGTGCGGCCCCAGTGGAAGATCTCCAGCGCGTTGAAGGTGACCTGCTGGTCCTTACCGCCGATGCCGACGACCGTGGTGCGGCCGCCGCGGCGGGTGGAGTCCCAGGCGGTGCGGATGGTGGCCGCGCGGCCCACGCACTCGACGGCCACGTCCACGCCCTGCTTGCCGGTCAGGCCCCGGATCTCACGGGCGGTGTTCTCGGAGGCGATCACATAGTCGGTGGCTCCCGCCGCACGCGCCAGTTCCTCCTTCTCCGGGGAGACGTCGACGGCGACGATCTTCGAGGCTCCCGCGATCCGGGCGGCCTGGAGGGCGGCCAGGCCGACCCCGCCGACGCCGAACACGGCGACGGTCTCGCCCTCCCGCACCCGCGCCGAGTGGTGCACGGCGCCGTAGCCGGTGAGGACGGCACAGCCCAGCAGGGCGGCGTCGGTGAGCGGGACGCCGTCCGGGAGCGGCAGCAGGCAGCCGGCGGAGACGACCGTCTCCTCGGCGAACGCGGCCACATTCAGGCCGGGATGCAGTTCGGTGCCCGAGGCGGTGCGGGCGTGGACGTCGGCGGCGCCGTTCAGCGCGTTGGCGCACAGCCAGACCTCGCCGAGCCCGCAGGCGTGGCAACTGCCGCACGAGGGGGCCCAGTTGAGGACGACTCCGTCGCCCGGCGCGAGATGACCGACCCCCTCCCCCACGGACACGACGGTGCCGGCGCCCTCGTGGCCGAGGACCGCGGGGACGGGGACGCGCATGGTGCCGTTCGACAGGGACAGATCGGAGTGGCAGACGCCGGCGGCGGCGAGGCGGACGCGGACCCGGCCGGGGCCGGGCTCGGGCAGTTCGATGTCGGTGACCTCCAGCGGGGCCCCGACGGCGGGCAGGACGGCGGCGCGAACCATGTGCGGGCTCCTCAGAACTGCAGGGACTTGGTCTGGAGGTACTCGGCCAGGCCGTGTGCGCCCAGCTCGCGGCCCACGCCAGACTGCTTGTAGCCGCCGAAGGGGGCGCGGACGTTGAAGCGGCCGCCGTTGATGTCGACCTGCCCGGTGTCCATCCGGCGCGCGAAGGCCACCGCCTCCGCCTCCTCGCCGGCCCACACGGCGCCCGCGAGGCCGTAGACGGTGCCGTTGGCGATGCGCAGGGCGTCCTCCTCGTCGTCGTAGCGCAGAATCGACAGGACCGGGCCGAAGATCTCCTCCTGGGCGATCGTCATCTCGGGCGTCACATCGGCGAAGACGGTCGGGCTGACGTACCAGCCCTGCTCGCGCGGCGCCTCGGTGCCGCCCGCGACCAGCCGTGCCCCCTCGGCGACGCCCTTCTCGATGTAGCCGAGGACCCGTGCCTGCTGCTTGGCGCTGACCACCGGGCCGATCCGCTCGCCGTACTTCGCGGCGGCGGTCGCGGCGAGCTCGACGGCCTCGTCGTACTGGTCGCGGTGGACCAGCATCCGCGTCCAGGCGCTGCACGTCTGGCCGGAGTTGGACATCACGTTGGCGACGCCGACGTTGACCGCCTTGGCCAGGTCGGCGCTCGGCAGGATGACGTTGGCGGACTTGCCGCCCAGCTCCAGGGCAACCTTCTTGATCGCCGCTCCGGCCACCGCGGCGATCTGCCGGCCGACGGCCGTGGAGCCGGTGAAGGAGACCAGGTCGACGTCCGGGTGCTCGGCGATCGCCTGGCCCGCGACCGGGCCGAGGCCGGTGACCAGGTTGAAGACGCCCGCGGGGACGCCGGCCTCGTGGGCCGCCTCGGCGAAGAGCTGGGCGACCAGCGGGGTGTCCTCGGCGGGCTTGAGGACCACCGTGCAGCCCGCGGCCAGCGCCGCGGCGACCTTGGCGACGATCTGGTGGAGCGGGTAGTTCCAGGGCGTGATCGCGCCGACCACACCGAGGGGCTCCAGGTACACGGTCGAGTTGCCGACCCGCTCCTCGAAGGCGTACGTCGCCGCGAGTTCCGCGTACGAGCCCGCGACCCCGATCGGCGCGCCGGTCTGGACGGCCTCGGAGAACTTCAGGGGCGAGCCGAGTTCGGCGGTGACGGTCTCGGCGATCTCGTCCTTGCGGGCCACCAGGACGTCCCGCAGGGCGGCCAGCCGTGCGGCCCGTTCGGCGGGCGGGGTGGCGGCCCAGCCCGGGAAGGCGGCTCGGGCGGCCCGTACGGCCGCGTCGACGTCGGCGGCGGTGCCGGCCGGGACCTGCCCGATGACCTGCTCGTCGGCCGGGTTCACCACCTCGATCACGTCCCCGCTCGTGGCGGGGCGCCACGCGCCGTCGATGTACATGCCGTCGTGTGCCTTCATCACGCTTCCTCCCGGGCGGGGCGCCTCGTCGTCCGGCTGCGGTCGCCGGGCTCATAAACTAGCGGCGATAGTTTTTGCGCGCCAGACACCCCGGCCGATCAGCCGGACCCCATGACATCAGAAGTCGACCCGCGCCCGGTCGTCCACCCTCCCCACGGCCTCCTGCCCGAAGGCCTTCTCGTAGGCGCTCCGGATCCCCTCGATCCTGCGGTCGCCGTCCTGCGCCAGCGCCTCGGGGTAGAGCAGGATCAGCTCGTACGAGGTCTCCTTCTCGATCGTCCCGTTCGCGTCCCGCCACTGCCCGCGCCCGCTCTGCACGGTGAGCCCGTCCGGGAAACCGGGCGTGACCTCCTCGTCGACGAACTCCATGAACTGCCGGTCGGTGACGGCCGGGCCGCCGTCGGGGCGTGCGGTGCCGAAGAACAACCGGGTCTCGACGTACGGCTCTCCGCGCGCCGGCACCGCGGCGGCGGTGTCGTCGAGGGTGGCGTAGGCGGTCGGGGCGCCGACGGCAAGGAGCAGGCCGGCGACCACCAAGGAAGCCCGAGTTCGGGTGAGTTGCACGTTCATGCACCCATGACTACCTATGTCCGAGGTGCGTCATTCCTCCAGATCCGGCAGTCGCGTCGGGGCCGGGCAGATGCGGTCGCCGTGCTGGTCGAAGACGAACAGATGGGCGAGGTCGACGAGGAGCGGGACGTGCATGCCGTGCCGGAGGTCGAAGTCCGGGGTGGTGCGGACGATGAGGTCGCCGGGCAGCCGGCCCTCGGGCGGCGCGGGGTCGTGGGCGCCGTCGGCCGGGTGCTCCAGTGCCACCACAGGACCGGCGCGCAGGGCGCCCGCGCGGTTGCGCAGCCGCTCCAGCACCGAGCCGGAGTCACGGCGTCTGCGCCGGACCGGCGGCGCCGGACGCGGGGCCTCCAGGTCGGGGACGACGGCCGGCCGGGAGCCGGTGTTGAAGTGGACGAGGACCTCGTGGCCCTGGAACTCCACATGCTCGACCAGGCCGGTGATGTGCACCTCGCCGGGGCGGGCACTGGCGGGCTTCGCGATGCGGACGGCCTCCGAACGCAGGCCCACGATCACCTCGCGCCCCTGCTGCACCCGCAGCAACTGGTGGTCCAGGCAAAGGGGTTCGGGCAGCCGGAGGTACTGCTTGCCCAGGCTGATGGTCATCGCACCGTCCAGCGGAGCGCGCACGACGCCGCGCAGCAGGTTGATCCGCGGGGTGCCGATGAAGGCGGCGACGAAGACGTTGCGCGGCAGCGAGTACACCGAGCGGGGCGTGCCGACCTGCTGGAGGACGCCGCCGCGCAGCACGGCGACCCGGTCGCCGAGGGACATCGCCTCGGCCTGGTCGTGGGTGACGTAGACCGTGGTGACGCCCAGCTTGCGGGTGAGACCGGAGATCTCGGCGCGCAGATGGTTGCGGAGCTTGGCGTCGAGGTTGGACAGCGGCTCGTCCATCAGGAACGCGGAGGGGTGCCTTGCGATGGCCCGGCCCATGGCGACGCGCTGGCGTTCGCCGCCGGAGAGCTGGGCGGGGAAGCGGTCGAGGAGGTCCTCGATGCCCAGCATTCGGGCGGTGGCGTCCACCCGCGTACCGGGGTCCTCGCCGGGCGCCTCGATGCGCAGCGGGAAGCCGATGTTGTCGCGGCTGGTCATGCTCGGATAGAGGGCGAAATTCTGGAAGACCATCGCGATGCGCCGGTCGGCCGGCAGCAGGTCGTTGGCCCACTCGCCGTCCAGCAGCAGTTCGCCCTCGTCGATCTCCTCAAGACCGGCGATCATCCTGAGCACGGTGGACTTGCCGCAGCCGGAGGGCCCGAGCAGCACGAGGAACTCACCGGGCTCGATGTCCAGTGTGAGCCGGTCCACGACACGGGTGCCCCGCGTGTAGGACTTGCTCACGTCGTGCAGGGAGATGGCGCGTGTCATGACGGATGCCCCCGGGGGCTCATTCAGGCGCCGGGGCCCGTCCGGCATGCCGGGCGATGGGTGCGTACGGTCCGGCACGCGCTCCGCCGGACGGGCCCTGGTGCTCCGCGGTCGAACGCCTCGTGCGGGTCGCACGGGGTGTGTGAGTCACGGAAGTTAACGGAATGTATGCGGCCGGGGGAAGGGAACGGGCCGAATCGGGCGCCGCTGTCCATCAGGCGGGCAAACGGACGGCCGGATTCAGCGCCGGCCGCCGCCCTTCGGCTCCCGGGTCGCCTTCAGATGGGCGTACACGACGACGTTGCCGGTGTAGCCGGTCCTGCGGTTGTAGTTGCCGCCGCAGGTGATCAGCCGCAGCTCCGGCCGGGACCGGGCGCCGTACACCTCCCGGTTGGGGAACTTGTCCTTCTGGTACGTCTTGATGGCGTCGACGGAGTAGACGGCGGTGCGCCCGTCGGCGCGCCGGACCTCGATGCGCTTGCCGCGCTTCAGTTCGCCGAGGCCGCCGAAGACGGCGGGGCCGGTATCGGTGTCGAGGTGGCCCACGGCGATGGCGGTTCCCGTCTCCCCCGGTGAGGGTCCGTCCGCGTACCAGCCGACCAGGTTCGGCTCGTCCTCCGGGGGCGCGGGCAGGCGCCGCTCGCTGTCGAGGTGCAGGTCCATCAGCGGGGAGTCGACGCTGATGTAGGGGATGACGAGGCGGGTCGCGCGGGAGCGGGGCAGGGGGGCGGGGCCGGCGGGGCGCTTGGCGGACTTTCCGGCGCGGGCGGGTTGGGGTGTCGGGGAGGGCGTGAGTGGGGCCGGGGTGCTCGCCGTGCCCGTACCGGCGGTCGCGGGCACGGCAGGGGCGGGGGGTGGTTCGGGTGGTGCCTCGCGGGTGCCGGGAGGCGGATCGCCCGCGCGAGGGCGGGAGTCGGCGCCCGCCCCGCCGGCACCGTCTCCGGTGCCGGCGGCTCGGACCTCGGAGGCCTCGGCGGAGCCCGAAGCGGTCGTACCGGCTCCGGGCCGCTCGTGGTCGCACCGGACGCAGACCACCACCAGCGAGACGGTCAGTACGGCCGTCCTCGCCAGGCGGTAGGCGCGCCGGCGATACCAGGGCCTGCGTCTTCTACGCGCCATGCGTACGGCGACGGAGCCGGAACCACATCACCCCGCCCACCGCGGCCAGGCCGACGATGCCGGCACCGGCGACCGTGGTGAAGGCCTCGCCGCGCGCGATGCCACCACCGCCGGCCGGCGGACCGCCCTGCGGGCCGGGCGGGGGCGTCGTCATCGAGGTACGGCAGTCGACCGAGAAGGTCTTCTGCCGCTCGCCGCCCGTGATGCCCGTGAACGTCCACGTCAGCTGGTACTGCCCGTCGGGCAGGTTCAGGTCCTCGGTGTGGCCGATGCCCCCCGCGAGGTTGAGGGTCCCGCGCAGCGTGGCGCCGCCCGGCACATTCGGCTGGGTCCCGATGTTCCAGGTGACGGCCGTGATGGTCTCGAAGTTGGCCGCGTCGAGGTAGAACCGGCAGACCCTCGGCTCGTCGATCGCGTCCCCGTACGGCGTGCGCGCGACCCCGTCCCACGGCGCCGTGTGGATCTTGAGCGTGCCATTGTCGCCGGGCGCCATCGGCGCGGCTCCCGACGTCGGCATCCCGGTGAGCGGAGTCAGCGCGGCGGTCAGCGCCGTGACGGCGGCGATGCGCGCGGCGCGGCGTGGAAGAGGCGTGGTGGGCATGCGAGTCCTCCGAGTCAGACGATTTTCGTACAAATCGCTCTTCTGACTCTCTTTCACATGTGCACGCCGAATCGTGGAAGCAGCGCCTTACGGCCCATCAGATACCACTCTTTCGACGCAAGATCGCCCTCGGCAGGCTCGCCTTACCGGCGTCCTCGGGCTCCCCCGCCGGCCGCGCGGGCGCTCGTAGCGCTGTCCCCGCCGACACCAGCAGCAGTGCGCCCAGCATCACGAACGGCGCCGCCACCCCCGCGAGCCCGGCGACCAGCCCCGCCGACGCCGGTGCGGCGACCTGGCCGAGCCGGTTGCCGGTCAGCCGCAGCGCGAGGGCGGTGGAGCGGGCGCCCTCGGGGGCCGCCTGGACGACCGTCGTCATGGACAGCGGCTGGCCCACGCCGAGGCAGAAGCCGAGCACCGCCAGGATCACGGCGAGCGCCCACACCGGCACCGGCAGCGCGATGCCCGCGCACAACAGGGCCGCCAGCAGACAGGTCACGGTCAGCAGCAGGGTGCGGCCGAGCAGCCGCAGCAGGGGCGTCAGGACCAGCCGGCACGCGATGGTGGCCGCCGCGCGCAGGCTGAGCAGTACGCCGATCATGGCCGGCGCGATGCCCCGGTGCTCGCCGACCACCGGCAGATAGGCGGTGAGAATGTCGGTGGCGGACAGCACGGCGAGGCTGATGAAGATGCCTGCGGGCACGCCGCGGGCCCGCAGGATGCGCTGCACGGGCACCCGCTCGCCCTGTTCCCTGCGGGAGTCGGCCGTCGCGGGGCTCTCTATGCGCCACAGCGAGGTGAAAGCGACCGCGCCGCCCGCACCGGCCACCAGCAGGGCGAGCGCGCTGGTCCCCGCCATGTCCGGGCCGCCGATCAGCGCGCCCGCGGCGATCGGGCCGACCAGCTGGCCGAGGGAGGCGCCGATCGTGAAGTGGCCGAAGTTGCGGTCCTGTTCGTGCGGGGCGGACTGCCGGGCGACCAGGGACTGGGCGCCGATCACGAAGCAGAGGTGGCCGAGGCCCATCACCCCGCTCCAGACCGCCATCGCCCACAGCGAGTCCGCGAGGCCGCTGAGGGCACAGCCGCCGGATATCAGGACCACGCCGACCGGCAGCAGCGGGGCACAGCGGCCGTGGTCGGTCCGGCGGCCCAACGGGACGGCGACGAACAGCGGGAGCAGGGCGTACACGCCCGCGATCACACCGATCGCCCGCTCGTCGGCACCCAGCGCGAGGGCCCGGTAGGAGACGGCGGGCCGTGCCATCGACACCGCCCCCTGCGCGAAGCTGAAGGCGATGACGAGGCGGAGCAGCCAGCCGCGGTTCCCACCGGGCCTCATTGAACGTGTCCTCCGTGAGCTGTGTGCGTGGACCGGGCGATGCGGATCAGATGATTCCGAAGAGCATGCCCGCCGCGAGGATGATCAGACAGGTGAGGGCCGCCCACTTCACCACGAACTTGGTGTGGTCGCCGAACTCCACCTTCGCCATGCCGACGAGGACGTACACGGCGGGGACGAGCGGGCTCGACATGTGCAGCGGCTGGCCGACCAGGGAGGCGCGGGCCATCTCCAGCGGGGTGACACCGTGCGCCGCACCGGCCTCGGCGAGCACCGGCAGGACGCCGAAGTAGAAGCCGTCGTTGGACATGAAGTACGTGAGCGGAAGGCTCAGCACACCGGTGACCAGGGCCATGTGCGGGCCCATGCCCTCGGGGATGACGTCCACCATCCACTTGGCCATGTGGTCGACCATGCCGGTGCCCTGGAGGACGCCGGTGAAGACGGCGGCGGCGAAGACCATGCCCGAGACGTTCAGGACGTTGTCGGCGTGCGCGGCCAGACGGGCCTTCTGGTCCGGGATGTGCGGGAAGTTCACGGTGAGCGCGAGCGCGGCGCCGAGCAGGAACAGCACCGGGATCGGCAGCCATTCCATGATCATGGCGGTCAGCAGGCCGACCGTCAGCAGCGCGTTGAACCAGTAGAGCTTGGGGCGCAGGGTGGGCCGGTCGGGGTCCAGGGCCTGGAAACGCTCGTCGTCCTCGGTGTCCTCCGCGTCGGTGCCGGAGCCCGAACCGCCGGTCGTCACCGGGGACTTGGCCGCACCGGAGCCGGAGCCGGCGGAGCCCACGAGAACCGTCTCGGTCTCCTTCTCCTCGACCAGGACCTCGTTCAGCGTGAGCACGCCGAGGCGCTTGCGCTCGCGCAGACCGAGGAAGTACGAGAGCACGAACACGGCGAGCAGACCCACGGCGAGGGCCGGGATCATCGGGACGAAGATGTCGCTGGCGTCGAGCTTGAGCGCGGTGGCGGCACGGGCGGTCGGGCCGCCCCACGGCAGGGTGTTCATCACGCCGTTGGCCATCGCCGCGACACCGGTCATCACGACCAGGCTCATCTTCAGGCGCTTGTACAGCGGGTACATCGCCGAGACGGTGATCATGAAGGTGGTCGAGCCGTCGCCGTCGAGCGAGACGATCGCGGCGAGGATCGCCGTGCCGACGACGATCCGCATCGGGTCGGCCTTGCAGAACTTCAGGATGCCCCGAACGATCGGGTCGAAGAGGCCGACATCGATCATCACACCGAAGTAGACGATCGCGAACATGAGCATCGCCGCGGTGGGGGCGAGGCTGGTGACGCCTTCGATGACGTAGTCACCGAGCTTGGCGCCCTTTCCGACGAACACACAGAACAGTGCCGGAATAAGCACGAGCGCCGCGATCGGCGACATCTTCTTCATCATGATCAGGACCAGGAAGGTCGCGATCATGGCGAAGCCGAGGATGGTCAGCATGTGGATACCTAACGTTCGCCCTTGAACATCCCACGAGGGCCGGGGGTGCGACGACGTTAGGACTCGCTCGGCAGCGTTAACAAGACGTTGACATGCGAGCAATAAGCGCAAAACTCCAGGTCAGAGCTTTGCTCAGGTCAGAGCCGTGATCTTTTCGGACACCGGGGACACCTCGATGGCCACTCCGTTGAGCACCGCGTTGCCCGACAGCGGGTCGAGCAGGCTGCCGTCGAGGAGCTGGTTGACGTTGACTCCGGGGTCGGTGGCGGCGTGGCCGAGCCGGGTGCCGGGACGGTCGTGACCCCAGCCGTGCGGCAGGCTCACCACACCGGGCCGCACGGCGTCGGTGACCTCGGCGGGCGCGGTCACCTCTCCGCCGGCGCCCTTGAGGCGTACGGCCGCCCCGTCCCGTACGCCGAGCCGTTCGGCGTCCTGCGGGTGGATGTGCAGGGTGCAGCGGTTGGAGCCGCCGGTGAGCGCGGGGACGTTGTGCATCCAGCTGTTGTTGGACCGCAGATGCCGGCGGCCGATGAGGACGAGCCCTTCGGGGCGGTGCCGCAACGCCTCCCGCAGCCGGGGCAGATCGCCGGCGATGGGCGCCGGCAGCAGCTCCACCTTGCCGCTGACGGTCTTCAGCGGCTGCGGCAGACGGGACTTCAGCGGCCCGAGGTCGATGCCGTGCGGATGCGCGAGCAGCTTCTGAAGGGTCAGCCCGTCGGGGCGTACGCCGAAGCCGTCGCCGTAGGGGCCGAGGCGCAGCATCATGTCGAGCCGTCGCTCGGGGCCGCTGACGCCGGTGAGCTGCGCGGCGAGTTCCTTGGGGTCGCGGCCGTGCACCGGGGAGTGCGGCTCCTTGACCGCCTTGCCGAGGGTCTGGTCGACGACCATCGCGTCGACGGCGGCGGGGTCGGCGCCGTGCATGCCGGTCGCGGCCAGGATCAGCCGGGCCAGGATCTCGGACTCGGCCATGCGGCCCGGTTCCAGCGGGACGGCCGCGGGGGTGTAGCGGACCTGGTTGCGCACGGCGAGGGTGTTGAAGGCGAAGTCGTGGTGCGGGCTCTGTGAGGGCGGGGGCGGCGGCAGCACGACATGGGCGTGCCGCGAGGTCTCGTTGAGGTAAGGGTCGACGCTGACCATGAAGTCGAGCGAGCCGAGGGCCTTGTCGAGCCGGTCGCCGTCGGGGGCCGACAGGACCGGGTTGGACGCGACGGCGACGAGGGCCCGGATCGGCTCGCCCTCGGCGGTGGCGGTGTCGATCTCCTCGGCGAGCGCGGACAGCGGCAACTCGCCCTTGGCCTCGGGGTGCCGGCTGACCCGGGAGTGCCAGCGCCCGAGCGCGAAGCCGTTGCCGGGGCCGGCGGGGCGGGGTGTCTTGTCGGTGGCGGCCTGCGGGAAGAGGGCCCCGCCGGGGCGGTCGAGGTTGCCGGTGAGGATGTTGAGGACGTCCACGAGCCAGCTGGCGAGGGTGCCGTGCGGGACGGTGCAGCTGCCGATGCGGCCGTAGACGGCGGCGGTCGGGGCGGCGGCGAGCTCGCGGGCCAGGGCACGGATCGTGCCGGCGTCCACGTCACAGGCGTCGGCGACGGACTCCGGGGTGAAGTCCCGTACCTCCGCGCGCAGTTCCTCGACTCCCTGGACGTGCGGGGCCAACTCGCCGAGGGCGACCAGGTCCTCCTCGAAGAGCACGTACGCCATCGCCGCCAGCAGCAGCGCGTCGGTGCCGGGGCGGATCGCGACGTGCCGGTCGGCGAGCCTGGCGGTGCGGGTGCGGCGCGGGTCGATGACGGTGAGGGTGCCACCGCGGGCCTTGAGCGCCTTGAGCTTGCCCGGGAAGTCGGGGGCGGTGCACAGGCTGCCGTTGGACTCCAGGGGGTTGGCGCCGATGAGCAGGAGATGGTCGGTGCGGTCGAGGTCCGGCACGGGGATCGCGAGGGCGTCGCCGTAGAGCAGCCCGCTGGAGACGTGCTTGGGCATCTGGTCGACCGTGGAGGCGGTGAAGACGCTGCGGGTGCGCAGTCCTGCCATCAGGATCGGCGGGTAGAGCGCGCCGGCCACGGTGTGCACGTTGGGGTTGCCGAGCACGACGCCCACGGAGTTGGGCCCGTACCGCTCGACGACCGGGCGCAGTCCGGCGGCGACCGCGTCGAAGGCCTCCTCCCAGGTGGCCTCGCGCAGTTCGCCGTCCCGGCGCACCAGCGGGGTGCGCAGCCGGTCGGGGTCGCCGTCGACGGCGCCGAAGGAGGCGCCCTTGGGGCAGATGAACCCCCGGCTGAACACGTCGTCACGGTCGCCGCGGGCGCCGGTGACGGCGGTTCCCTCGATCGTGAGCGTGAGGCCGCAGGTGGCCTCGCACAGGGGGCAGATTCGCAGTGCGGTGCGGGACACGGGGTCCTCCCGGATGGCGGCGTCAGTGGCGCGGGGACTCGGGCCGAGCATACCGACCGGTATGCATGGAGGGGAGCCCTCTCCGGAGGTGAGGTCGGAAATTCGCGAGAGGCCGGTCCCGCGCCGCGGGACCGGCCGCGGCGGGTGGTCAGTCCAGCACGCGCGCCAGATACGCCCGCAGCAGCTCCCGGGCCTCCTCCAGGATCCGGTCGTCGCCCTCCGGAGCCACCCGGAAGGCCAGGTGGACCAGGGTGTCGGCGGTTTCGACAGAGACCAGGAAGGTCCGGCGCAGATCCTCGTCCGGCTCGCGGTCGAGGTAGCCGGAGAGCAGCTCGGTGAGGCGGTCGGCGACGCGGTGGTTGGGTTCGCCGCGGGTGCCGACGGGGATCTGGTTGCCGAAGTCGACCAGGGAGAAGCCGGGCGCGGTGCGCTTCATGGCGATGTACTCGTCGAGCACGGCGTCCATCGCCACCCGCCAGCCTCCCCCGCCGGCCCTCTCCAGGCGCTCGGTCACCCGGGCGGTGTAGCGCTCGAGGTTGCGCTGGGCGAGGGCGTCGGCCATCTGGCGTTTGTTGCCGAAGAACCGGTAGACCGAGCCGATCGGGACGCCGGCCCGCTGGGCGACGGCCCGGGTGCTCAGGTCGTCGTAGCCGACCTCGTCGAGGAGGTCGGCGCAGGCGTCGAGGATCCTGGTGAGCCGTTCTGCGCTGCGCCGCTGCACGGGCGCCCGGCGAAGCGTTGCTGGATGGGGCACGGTCTTCATGATGCCTTTCCGGCTCGGTCCGGTGAACCCTGCCCCCCGGTACGGAGGCGGGTACCCGGTGCACTCAGTGCTGCGCTCGGTACAGGGGCGGATGCCGTCGGTGCCGGCACCTCGGTCGTCTCCGCGTCCGTCTTCATCTCCGTTCCCGTTCCCGTTCCGGTCTCCGCTTCCGAGGCCGTGACGTCGGCCGTGCTCTCCACGGGGTCGCCGTCCACCGCCCACACCGTGCCGTCGTCGGCGTACAGCCGGACCGTGACCTGGTGCGTGCCGCGCGGGACGAGGTCCGCCGGGAGGCGGTGCTCCAGGGTACGGAGCCGGGTGACGAGGCGACCGTCCACGAACAGGTACGCGAGCCCGCGCCCGGCCACCGCCCGGGCCTCGGCGCCGGCGGGCGAGAAGCGGAAGGCGTGGAGCGTCAGCCGTACGTCCCAGCCGCTCCCTTCGCCGTCCGGGTCCGGCTGGACCTCTATGGCGACCTCGGGCGCCTCGTCCTTGTCGACCTCCCGGTAGTGCCGCCCGTCGTCGTCGGTGTCGTCGAGAACCTTGCCCACCGGGGAGGGCGATAC
The DNA here is from genome assembly GCF_008704715.1 of Streptomyces chartreusis. Lineage (NCBI taxonomy): Bacteria > Bacillati > Actinomycetota > Actinomycetes > Kitasatosporales > Streptomycetaceae > Streptomyces > Streptomyces chartreusis. The sequence goes on along the minus strand of NZ_CP023689.1, from coordinate 7,788,353 downwards.
GCCGCCGTCGCCCCGGTCCCGGGCGTCGCCGGAGCCACAGGCGGCGGATCCGGTCAGCAGCAGGACACAGACCGCCGACGCGGCGAGCAGGGTCCGGGTCCATGGCATGCCCGGAGACTAGAACACCGGTCCGACAGCCGAATCCCCCTTGAGTCGGGTCGGCGTCCGTTTCCGGTCGTACCCGCAGAGGAGGACCGGCCGATCTCTTGCGCCGGGGAAATCGCAATCCTACGGTGAAGCATAGGAATCAGATCACTAGGGAGCGATCATGAGCGATGGGGGCACCTCCCGCGCGGACGTGTTCGGGCGTGAGGCAGCGCGGAAGACCGCGGAGGGGCTGACCTACCTCTCCGGCTTCGGCAACGAGCACAGCTCGGAGGCGGTGCCCGGCGCCCTCCCCGAGGGCCGGAACTCACCCCAGCGCGCCCCGCTGGGCCTGTACGCGGAACAGCTGAGCGGTTCGGCTTTCACCGAGCCGAGGGCGCACAACCGCCGCTCGTGGCTGTACCGCATCCGCCCGTCGGCCGCCCACCCGGCGTTCACCCGCACGGACAACGGCGCGATCCGGACGGCGCCCTTCACGGAGTCGGTGCCGGACCCGAACCGTCTGCGTTGGAACCCGCTGCCCGAGCCCGCGCCCGGCACCGACTTCCTGGCCGGCCTGTGGACCCTGGGCGGCAACGGCGACGCGGCCCAGCGCACCGGCATGGCCGTGCACCTGTATCACGCCAACTCCTCCATGGACCGTGTCTTCAGCAACGCCGACGGCGAGCTGCTGATCGTCCCGGAGCGCGGCGGGCTGCTGCTGCGCACGGAGTTCGGGCTGCTGCATGTGGAGCCAGGACATGTGGCGCTGATTCCACGTGGGGTGCGCTTCCGTGTGGAGCTGCTGGACGCCGCGTCCGAGGGCGCGCGGAGCGCGACGGCCCGGGGTTATGTGTGTGAGAACTATGGGGCACCCTTCCACCTCCCCGACCTCGGCCCGATCGGCGCCAACGGCCTCGCCAACGCCCGTGACTTCAAGGCGCCGGTGGCCGCGTACGAGGAGGTCGAGGGCCCGGTGGAGGTGGTGAACAAGTTCTGCGGCAATCTCTGGACGGCCATGTACGACCACACACCCCTCGATGTGGTCGCCTGGCACGGCAACCATGTGCCGTACATCTACGATCTGCGCCGTTTCAATGTGATCGGCACCATCTCCTACGACCACCCCGACCCGTCGATCTTCACGGTGCTGACGTCCCCTTCGGACACCCCGGGTCTCGCCGGCGTCGACTTCGTGGTGTTCGCGCCGCGCTGGCTGGTCGGCGAGGACACCTTCCGGCCGCCGTACTTCCACCGGAACGTGATGAGCGAGTACATGGGCCTCGTCGAGGGCGCCTACGACGCGAAGGCGGAGGGCTTCGTGCCCGGTGGCGGCTCGCTGCACAACATGATGTCGGCGCACGGCCCGGACCGGGAGACGTTCGACAAGGCCAGCGCGGCCGAGCTGAAGCCGCAGAAGATCGACGACGGTCTTGCGTTCATGTTCGAGACCCGCTGGCCGGTGACGCTGACCCCGCAGGCGGCGGGCGCCGACCACCTGCAACAGCGCTATGACGACGTCTGGCTCGGCATGGAGCGTCACTTCCGCCCCTTGCAGTAGAGATCCCCTACCGGTACGGATGGCCCAGTGACCTCCTTCGCCCCGGACTCGATCGTCCTGAACCGCAAGCTGCCGCTCTGGTACCAGGTGTCGCAGTCGCTGCGCGCCTCGATACTGGGCCGCCGACCGCAGGACCCGCTGCGGCTGCCCACCGAGGAGCAGTTGGCGGAGCACTACGGCGTGAGCGTGCTGACCATGCGGCAGGCGCTGAAGGAGCTGGAGGACGAGGGCCTGATCACACGCCATCGCAGGCGCGGCACGTTCATCGAGCCGGACGCCCGCCGGGGCGCCCCCGTGCGGCTGCTCGGCTCGGTGGACGCGATCGTGGCCCAGCAGTCAGGCATGGCGACCGAACTGCTGGACCACGGCAGGGCGCAGGTGCCTGCCGAACTCGCGGAGTACTTCCCGGACGTCGACGAGGTGGCGACGTACCACCGCCTGCGCAGCGACGAGAAGACGGGCGAGCCGACCAACCACGCCCGCAACTACGTCCGCCCCGAACTGGCGGCGCGCATCGACCTGGGCGACCTCGTCCGCTGGCCGATGACGAAGGTGCTGCGGGACGTCGTCGGGGCGGACATCAGCCGCATCACGGACACCGTGGAGGCGCGCCTGGCGGACCCGGAGACGGCGAAGCTGCTCCAAGTGCCCCTGCTGAGCCCGATCCTGCACTACACGGGCGTGACGTACGACGCGGCCGGGTGCGTGCTGGACGCGGCGGTCATCCACTACCGGGGCGACCGCTTCTCCTTCACGGTGACCCTGGACGCCAACTGACCACCGTGTCGGACCCAGGCCGTACGATGCCCAGCGTGACGCACGACGACGCTCCGCCGCTGGCGGACCTCATGCCGTGGTCCGTCGCACCGCCGCGGCTCGGCCGGGGGTGGCCGGCGGGCCCCGACCCGGCGACCCTGAAGGCCCGCTGGGACGCCTTCGTCAAGGCCGAGGGCCCGGACCGGGAGGCCCTGCTGGAGCCGACCCGCTCCCGCACCCTGCACTCCGCGGTCGGCCGACTGCCCGGCGGTTCCGCCGGTACGGAGAAGCTGGTCCGCGCCTCGGGCCCCTGCCCGGAGCCGGTGCGCGTCCTGCACGCCCCCTTCGACGAGCAGTGGCTGATCCCCGACCAGCGTCTGATCGACGCGGCCCGCCCGGAGTTGTGGCGGGTGATCGACGAGCACCAGGTCTTCGTCCTGGAGACGCCGGAGTCCGGCCTGCTGGCGACCTCCGTGCTCCCGCTGGTCCGTCCGGGGCGCGTCCGCCCGCTGTTCCGTCGCCCGGGCGGCACGGAACCCAACCTGGCGCCGGGCCTCGTGGAGCACCTCCGGGACCGGCTGGGCGGGCCGGTCGAGCCGCTGGACCTCCTCGCCTGGACCCTGGCGGCCGTACGCCCCGATCTCACCGTCCCCCTGACCGCCGACGCGGAACTCTGGGCACGCGGCGTGGAGTCGGGCCGCCGCGCCCTGTGGCTGATGCGGCGCAACGGCGACCGCCCGAAACTGCCCGGCGGCCGCCGCCCGTACGTCCGGGCGCCACTCCCCTCCCGCCCGCTGACGCTGGACTACGACCGCGACGAGGAGGCCCTGCTGCTGGACGAGGGCCGCATCTCACCGGTCCCGCCGCAGGCCTGGGACTACGAGGTGGCGGGCGTGAAGGTCCTGGAGCAGTGGTTCACGACCCGCACCGCCGACCCGGAGCCGGGCACCCTGGCGGCTATCCGCCCGCCGACCTGGCCGCAGGCGTGGACGTCGGAACTGCTGGAACTGATCACGGTCCTGACCCTGCTGGCGGAACTGCGGCCCCAGCAGGAAGAGTTGACGGAAGAAGCTTCGATCACGGCAACGGACCTGAGAAAGGCGGGCGTCCTGCCGGTGCCGGAAACGGCCCGCCGCCCGGCCTCAGTCCTGGACCATCACGAGGAAGGGCCAGAAGGCCAATTCGCGTTGATCTAGCCAACCAAGGGGCGCGGGGAACTGCGCGACCAGCCACAACGGCGCCGCACCCGAACAACTACGCATCACGGCACTCGGGGTCAAATGCATCCAGCACCCGCTCCAGCGCCCGCCGGAACACCCCCTCCAGATCGATCGGCCCACTGTCCGCCATGAAGGCGGCGGCAAGGAGCGGATACTTGCCGGTGGCCACCTGACTGCCGAGATACGCGATACGGACCGCGTTCTCCTCCTCCTCGGACCACGGCATGGACCGGGTGCGCTCGGCGGTGGCGATCTCGTTCGCGGTGTACGTCGTCACGACCCCGTTGAGCAGCGCGACCAGCTCCATCTTCACGCTGTAGGGAAGGCCGAGTGGTTCGAGGCAGGCGAGACAGTGCTCCAGGTAGCGCAGGGTGTTGGGGCTGAAGCCGTACACCCCTGACATCAGCCGCGGCACCCAGGTGTGGCGGTGCATGATGCCGCGCGTCTCCTGCGCGTTGCGGATCATGTCGGCACGCCAGTCGCCCGAGGGCTCCCGGATCTCGTGCTCGGCGCCCACCGCGTCGATCATCAGCTCGTGCAGGTCCTCCTTACGGGGGACGTAGTTGTACAGCGACATCGTCCCGCAGCCCAGTTCGGCCGCGACGTGCCGCATGGACACGGCGTCCAGCCCGCGCGCGTCGGCGATGCGCACCGCCGCGGCCGCGATGTCCGCACGCGTGAACGCGGGCCTTGGGCCTCGCCCGGTCCGCTCGGGACGCGCCCAGATCACGCCGGGCTCGGCCGCCTTGCCTGCCATCGATCATCACCTCGACCACCATCCTAGTTACGTACACCGTACGTAGTGCGCTATGGTCGACCCATGACTTCTACGTACGCTGTACTTAGTGAGGGTCTGGAGAAGCGATTCGGACCCAAAGGAGCAGAGGTCCACGCCTTGCGCGGACTCGATCTGGCCGTGGCGCAGGGCACCGTCTGCGGCATCCTCGGCCCGAACGGCGCGGGCAAGACGACGGCCGTACGGCTGCTCACCACGCTCCTGCGGCCGGACGCCGGCTCGGCCCGGGTCGCGGGGCACGACCTGCTCAGGGACCCGGCGGCGGTCCGCCGCAGCATCGGCGTCACCGGCCAGTACGCCTCGGTCGACGGTGACCTCACCGGCCGCGAGAACCTCCGGCTGTTCGCCCGGCTGCACCGGGTGCGCGGGCCGGCCGACCGGGCCGCCGAGCTGCTGGACCGCTTCGGCCTGATGGAGGCGGCCGACCGGCCGGCGTCCACGTACTCGGGCGGGATGCGCCGCCGCCTCGACCTCGCGGCGAGCCTGGTGCGCCGCCCCGACGTGCTCTTCCTCGACGAGCCCACGACCGGCCTCGACCCCGCGAGCCGCAACCGGATCTGGGACGCCGTACGGGAACTGACCTCCGACGGCACGACGGTGCTGCTGACCACGCAGTACCTGGAGGAGGCCGACCAACTGGCCGACGACATCGCCCTGGTGGACCGGGGCCGGGTCGCGCATCGCGGCTCGCCGGCCCAGTTCAAGGCGACCATCGGCGCGCATGTGGAGGTCGTCGTGGCCGACGCGGACGTCCTGGTCAAGGCGGCGGCCGTGCTCGATCAACTGACCGGTTCGGAGCCGTCGTTCGACCACGACCTGCGCTCCGTGGGGGCGGTCACCCGGGACGCCACGCTCACCCTGCCCCGGCTGGTGCGCGAACTCGACGCGGCGGGGGTGCCGTTGCTGGACGCGAGCATCCAGCCGCCGACGCTCGACGATGTCTTCCTTCGACTCACCGAGGAGAGTGCCGCATGAGCACCCTGGCGTACGACAGCGGCGCGATGCTGGGCCGGCAGCTGCGGCGGATCCGCAACAACCCCGGGCTGCTGATCCTGACCCAGACGATGCCGATCACCATGCTGCTGTTCTTCGGCTACGTGTTCGGCAGCGCGCTGGCGATGCCGGGCGAGGAGTACCGGTCCTTCCTGGTGCCGGGGCTCCTGGTGGCGACCGCGGCGAACGGGATCATGACCGGGATGTTCCAGGCCGCCCAGGACACCCACCGCGGAGTGATGGACCGGCTGCGGACGCTGCCGATGAGCCGGGCCGCCGTACCGCTCGGGCAGGCCGCCGCCGATCTGGCCGTGACGGCCGCCGGGACGGTGCCGTTCCTACTGGTCGGGCTCGCGGTGGGCTGGCGGATCGAGGGGTCCGCGCCGGAGGCGGCGGGCGCCGTGGCACTGCTGCTGCTGTTCCGGTTCGCGACGACGTGGATCGGGATCTTCCTGGGGCTGCTCACCCGGAGCGAGGAGGCCGCCGGCCAGCTGGGCGGGGCGACGTTCATCCTGCCGCTGCTGTCCAACGCCTACATTCCGACGGACGGTCTGCCGGGCTGGCTGCGCACCGTCGCCGAGTGGAATCCGATCAGCGCGGTCACCACGGCGCTGCGGGACCTGTTCGGCAACGCGCCCGTGCCGCGGGACGCCGCCTGGCCGGTCGCACACCCTGTCGCCGGGTCACTGATGTGGTGCGCGGTACTGATCGCGGTGTTCGCGCCGCTCGCCGTGCGGCGGTACGGGCGCGGCGAGGGCTGACACCCCGGGTGGGGAGGACCGGGGTTCGCAAGGGCCGTCTCGTCAACGTCCGTACGCGGCTGGAGCGTTGCGTACAGGACGCGGGCCGGTGAACGAGGCGGGGTGGACTTGGGGGACGTGCCCGCGCTCGGGTAGCACTCCGGGGCACCGCTGCTTGCCGTGGGGATGACGGCGGCGACAGCGCGGTGCCGGGACGGAGCCTGCAACCGGGCGCGGGCCTCGTGAGTCGCGCGAGGAACGCCGGTGCGGCTCAGCGCCCGCCGAAGAGCGAACGCCGGAGCCGGCGCAGCGGGGCGAAGAGCGAGACCCGACGGACGCGCGCACCACGGTCGCTGCGCTCGTGCGTCTTGTCACGCGTCGTCAGCTCAAGCATCAGCGAAGTGGCCTCGGCCGCCTCCCGCTGGGGCACGGCGGGACCCGCCAGCACCGAGAGATGGCGGTCGAGACGCGAGCTGGTCGCGCTGCTCCCGCAGGTGATAGCAGGGACCCTGGCCCTGCTGCGCACTGTTATCTGATCCATGTCACTCCCCACCCGTACGAGTCCACCCGGCCCGGGCAGGTTAACCCTATCGTCCCGGTGGGGCACTCGTGTATCGCGGTCACAGGATTCACCTTCCCCGTAAGGGTGTTGACGATTCGTTCGCGGTTACTCTCCGAATCCGACCGATTTCAGGGCGAGTTGGACAACTGGCTGGCTGGTGGGTTGCGGTGATCCCCCGTCGGGCTCGACCGTCACAGCCAGTGACGTCGCCGACTTGTCGAGACCGGACGCGACCAAGGGCGTGTCGCCGTCGAAAAGCCCCAGGGAGCGTGGTTGCACATCGGGGCGCATGAGCCAGAGCTGGTGCACCCGGCCGCTCGGCAGATCGCCGTATCCGCTCAGAGTGACGACGGCGCGCCCCTCGGATGCGGAGGCCAGCACTCCGATCGTCCGGCCCTCGGCGTCCTCGCCGGCGGCCGCCCGGGCGTCGGGAGCGCCCAGAACGTTAGCGATCTCACTCGCCCGCGCCTGCTGGGCGTCCAGCTGATCCTGCGTCCGGTTCGCCTGGACGGCGAAGAGGGAGGCGACGACGAGGGCCGCGGCGGCGGTGGCCGTGGCGAACGGCACGAACAAGGGGCGCGTCCTGGGCGCACGGGAGCGCGGCGGCGGCTGGGTGCCCCACACGTGCGGCGGCAACTGAGGCGCCCGCGCGTGCGCCGACTCCCGCCCGACATGCTCCTGCGGAGTCGCGCGTACGGCGGCCAGGACCCGGTCGCGCATCGCGGCCGGCGGCGCGGCGGCCGTCGACCAGGCGAGGCGCACGGCGTCCTCGGACAGCGCGCGCACCTCGGCGGGACAGCTGTCGCAGGCCCTCAGGTGCTTCTCGAAGCGGAGCCGCTCGCCGGGCTCCAGCGCGTCGAGGGCGTAGGGCGCGGCGAGGGAGTGCAGGTCCTCGCGGCGCAGCAGACGGTCGACGAAGCTCACGCGACTCCTCCCAGGCACTTGCGCAGCTGGGTGAGTCCGTCGCGCATCCGGGTCTTGACCGTGCCCAGCGGCAGGGACAGCCGCTCGGCCACTTCACGGTATGTGTAGCCGTCGTAATAGGCGAGGGTGACCGACTGGCGCTGGAGGGCGGTCAGGCGCTCCAGGCAGCGGCGCACCCACTCGCGTTCGAGGCCGGCCTCGACCTCCTCGGCCACATGGTCGAAGGCGGGGTGGTTCGCGCGCAGGGCCTCGCGCTGCTCGCGCTCACCGGCCGCGCGGGCGCTGCGCACCCGGTCGACGGCGCGGCGGTGGGCGAGGGTGAGGACCCAGGACAGGGCGCTGCCCCGGCCCGGGTCGAACTTCGCTGCGGACCGCCACAGTTCGAGCAGCACCTCCTGCGCCACCTCCTCGGACTGGGCGGGGTCGCGCACCACACGCCGCACGAGCCCGAACACCGGGCCGGAGACCAGGCCGTACAGCTCCTCGAAGGCCTTCTGGTCACCGCCCGCCACGAGCACCAGCAGCTCGTCCGCCTCCAACTCGTCTCCCCCTCCAGCCAGACCGCATCTCGGCCGCCTTGTCCCACGAGGTATTCGCAACGAACACACCTCCGGATGGGGTTACGGATCAACGGACCGAAAAAGCGGGTCGGGCGGCCGAAAAATTTGTTTTCGAGATCGACCAATCCGGCCCGCCCCCCGCTCCGAATCCCGGTGCGTCAGGCAAGTTGGCACTGAGGACGGACGGCATGACACCTAATTCCAGGAGCGGTGCGGGACGCAAGGGCCTCGCGACCCTCGTATGTGGTGCGCTGGCCGCCGGGGGGCTCGCAGCCGCCGGCGTCGCCGCGCTGGAACCGGGGGCGGCCTCCGCCTCCAGCCACCGGGAGGCCCCGCTCATCTCGGGGACCCCGCAGTACGACAACACGGACGTGTACGCGTTCGTCAGCCCGGACAAGCCGGACACGACGACGATCGTCGCGAACTGGATCCCGTTCGAGGAACCGGCCGGCGGACCGAACTTCTTCCCCTTCGCGGAGGACGCGCAGTACGACCTCCACATCGACAACAACGGTGACGCGCAGGGCGAACTGCTGTACCGGTTCACGTTCGACACCCACGTCAAGAACAAGAAGACGTTCCTGTACAACACGGGTGCGGTCGAGTCGCTGGACGACCCGGACCTCAACGTCACGCAGACGTACGACATCGAGCTGATCAAGCTCAAGAACCAGAAGCTGGTCTCGAAGACGAAGGTCGCCAACGACGTTCCGGTGGCGCCCTCGAACGTCGGCAAGGCGTCGATGCCGGACTACGCGAAGCTGCGCGAGCAGGCCGTGCACGAGCTGCACGGCGGCACGACCACGTTCGCCGGTCAGGCCGACGACCCGTTCTTCCTGGACCTGCGCGTCTTCGACCTGCTGTACGGCGGGAACCTCTCCGAGGTCGGCAACGACACGCTCAAGGGCTACAACGTCAACTCCATAGCCCTCCAGGTCCCGACCCACATGATCACCGAGTCGGCGGACCAGCCGATCGTCGGCATCTGGTCGACGACGCAGCGGCAGAACGCCAAGGGCTACTACGAGCAGGTCTCGCGCCTGGGCAGCCCGCTGGTGAACGAGGTCGTCAACCCGATCAAGGACAAGGACAAGTTCAACGCGTCCGCGCCCTGGGACGACGCCCAGTTCCTGAAGAACGTCACCAACCCCGAGCTGCCGAAGCTCATCGAGGGGATCTACAAGATCCCGGCGCCCGACGAGCCGCGCAACGACCTGGTCGACGTCTTCCTCAAGGGCGTCAAGGGCCTCAACCAGCCGCCGCACGTGCGCCCGGCCGAGGAACTGCGCCTGAACACGTCGATCAAGCCGACGGACAAGCCCAAGCGGCTCGGTGTCCTCGACGGCGACAACGCGGGCTTCCCGAACGGCCGCCGGCTCAGCGACGACGTCATCGACGCCTCTCTCCAGGTCGTCGAGGGTGAGCTGCTGGGCGCCAAGAACGACCTGGGCGACGCGGTCGACAAGAACGACAAGGACTTCGAGAAGGCCTTCCCGTACGTCGCCCTGCCGACCGAGGGTTCGCGCGGTCCGCTCGCCAAGGGCACCGACGGCGGCACGGACGTCCGCAGCCAGCTCGGCGACGCCCTCCAGCCGGCCGGCGCCTCCGGCGGCACCGACAACATGGCCCTGATCGCCGGCTCTGCCGGTGCCGGCGCCCTGGGCATCCTCCTCATCGGCGGGGCCCTGATGTGGTGGCGCCGGATGCGGGACCGGGCGTACTAGACGCTCCGCGGGGGTGCGGGGAACGGCCGTAGGTCGAGTGCGTTCCCCGCGCCCCTCAGGGCGTTGCCGGACGCCCCTTTTACTGGCGCGGCCCGCGAAGTACTCATCCCCCACGGCGCGGGCCGCGCCGCAGCACGCGAGAAGAAATCGAGGAGAGGGCATGGCCCCGCGCAAGAACGACGACGCCCCCGAGGACGAGGCCTTTCAGCCCGTCCGGCGTTTGAGGACGAGGCCCGTTCAGGGCCGGAGCGGGGGTCCAGGGGCGGCAGCCCCGGGGGACGGGACGGGTAGGGGCGGCGGGGGCGAGGAACGTGTCGCCGCACTGCGGCGTTTCGCCGCCGCCGCACGGCGTCACCGGGCCCTGCACCTCGCCGGCTGCGCGGCGCTGCTGGCCGTCGCCCTCACCGCCGGCTCCATCGCCCTCGGCGCCGCCCGCGACAACACGGGCCAGCACGTCGCCCCGGCCTCCGCCGCCGTCTCCCCCGGCCTCCTCACCACCGGCGACCTGGACACGGGCATCGCCTCCCTCCAGTCCCACCTCCGCGACCAGCCGAGGGACTTCGGCAGCTGGTCCACCCTCGGGCTCGCCTACGTCGAGCAGGCCCGCACCAAGGGCGACCCCTCCCGTTACCCCCAGGCGGAACAGGCGTTCAAGCGCTCACTCGCCCTGTCCCCCGACAACGACCAGGCCCTCGCCGGCCGGGCCGCCCTCGCCGCCGCCCGGCACGACTTCGAGGACGCCCTGAAGTACGCCGACCAGGCCCTGAAGGTGAATCCCTACAGCGAACGCGCCCTGTGCACCCGCGTCGACGCGCTGGTCGAACTCGGTCGCTACGCCGACGCGGCCAAGGCGGCCGACACCGCCGACGACCGCCGCCCCGGCATCCCGGTCTTCACCCGCTACGCGTACGTGCGCGAGCTGCGCGGTGACGTCCGCACGGCCGAGCGCGTACTGCGACAGGCACTCTCCTCCGCGATCTCCCCAGGCGACCTCGCGTACGTCGCGACACAGCTCGGCCAACTCGCCTGGAACCAGGGGGACTACGACACCGCGCTCACGCACTACGCCCGAGCCCTCGCCGCCGACGAGAACTACCTCCCCGCCCTGGAGGGCCGCGCCCGCGCCCAGGCCGCGAGCGGCGACCGGGCCGGCGCGCTCAAGGGCCTCAAGGACGTCGTCGCCCGCTACCCCCTCCCCGGCCCGCTGGTGGAACTCGGCGAGCTGTACGAGTCGGCCGGCGACAAGGTGAAGGCGGACGACCAGTACGCCCTCGTCGACGCCTGGACGGCCCTCGCCCGCGCCAACGGCGTCAACGCCGACCTCGACACCGCACTCGCGGCAGCCGACCACGGCGACACGAAGTCCGCGCTGCGCGCCGCCCGGGCCGAGTGGGACCGCCGGCAGACGGTGCACACCGCGGACGCCCTCGCCTGGGCGCTGCACGTCAACGGCAAGGACGAAGAGGCCCTCCCGTACGCCCGCAAGGCCACGGCCACCGGCTACCGCAACGCCGCGTTCCTCTACCACCGAGGCGTCATCGAGCACGCCACGGGCAAGGCGAAGGACGCCCGCGAGCACCTGTCGGCCGCTCTGAAGCTGAACCCCGGCTTCTCCCCGCTGGGCGCCCGTCAGGCCCGTACGGCACTGAAGGACCTGGAGGCGGCCAAGTGACTCCCCGTCGTCTGTTCGCCTCCGGCGCCGCCGCTCTCACGGCGGCCTGCGCGCTCGCGCTGTTCGCCTCCCCTCCCGCGAGCGCGCACCCCCTCGGCAACTTCACCGTCAACCGCTACGACGGCCTGGTCGTCGCCCCCGGCGAACTGCGCGTCCACCACGTGGAGGACCTCGCCGAGATCCCGGCGACACAGGCGAAGCCCGACATCGAGAAGGCGGGCATGACGGCGTGGGCCCGGCAGCGCTGCGAAACCGCCGCGCGGGGCAGCGAGGTCACGGTCGACGGCCGTACGGTCGAACTGAAGCTCAGGAGCAGCCGGGCGCGCGTGCGCCCCGGCCAGGCGGGCCTCGACACGCTCCGGGTGGAGTGCCGGCTCTCGGCACCGGTCTCCGAGGGCGCGACCGTCGCCCTCGGTTTCCGCGGCGCGGGCGCGGACTCCGGCCCTGGATGGCGGGAGGTCACGGCGCGCGGCGACCGTATGACGCTCACCGCGTCGGACGTACCGAAGACTTCGGTCTCCGGCGAGCTGACCAAATATCCCGAGGAGTTGCTCTCCTCCCCGGCGGACACCACGACCGCCTCGCTGCGCGTGCGCCCCGGCGGTCCCGCGCTCGCGGAGTCCGAGAAGGACGCCCCCGCCGCCTCGGTCCTGCCGCGTGGTGCCGACCGCTGGACCCGTGCCCTGGACGACCTGGTCTCCCGGCACGAACTCACCTTCGGCTTCGCCGCGCTCGCCCTGGTCATCGCGGTCTTCCTGGGCGCGATGCACGCGCTCGCACCCGGCCACGGCAAGACCATCATGGCCGCGGTCGCCACGGCCCGCGGCGGCCGGGCACGCCTGAAGGACGTCATGCCGCTCGCCGCCTCGGTGACGGTCACCCACACCCTGGGCGTGGTCGCCCTGGGCCTGCTGATCACGGCCGGTTCGGCCGCCGCGCCCTCGGTCATCACCTGGCTGGGCATGGCGAGCGGCGCCCTGGTGCTCGCGGCCGGCACGACCCTCGTACGCCGCGCCTGGCACATCCGACAGCACGGATACGGGCACGGGCACTCCCACGACCACGACCACGACCACGACCACAAGCATCCGCACGACCACAGCGATCACCCCCACGAGCACACCCACGAGACCGACCACGACCACGACCGAGAACCGGTCCTGGTCGCCGCCCACACCCACTCCCCCACCGAAACCCCCACAGCCACCCAGCCCCTCGCCCACACGCACGCCCCCGCACATCCCCATCCCCACCACCCCCACAACCCCGCCCCCAAGCGCGGCATGCTCACCCACACCCACGGCGGTTTCACGCACACCCACTCCACCGCCCCCACCCTCCGCGGCACGATCCTGCTCGGCTTCGCCGGTGGGCTGGTCCCCAGTCCTTCCGCGGTCGTCGTGCTCGTCGGCGCGGCGGCGCTCGGCAAGGCGTGGTTCGGGCTGCTGCTCGTCGTGGCGTACGGCGTCGGGCTCGCCCTGACCCTGACCGCGGCCGGGTTCGCCGTCGTGAAGCTGGGTACCGGTGTCACCCGGGTACTGGACAGGCGCCCGCGCTGGACCGCGCACCCGGTCACGACGTTCCTGCGCAGGACGGCCCCGCTGGCGTCCGCGCTCCTCGTCGTGCTGCTCGGGGCCGGATTGGTGTTCAAGGGGGCGGCATCAGTACTCGGCTGAGCTACTTTTGGGAAGAAATCGCACGGAGTGGAGATTTCGCACGGATGCGAATGGGGGACGCCCGTGTCCGAAGAACACGGCAGTGAACGGGTGATCGCGGGCCGCTACCGCCTCCTGTCCCCGCTCGGCGAGGGCGGCATGGGCACCGTGTGGCGGGCCCGCGACGAGGTGTTGCACCGCGAGGTGGCCGTCAAGGAGGTGCGGGCGCCGGCCGGCCTTGCGACGTCGGAGGTCGAGCGGATGTACGCCCGGCTGGAGCGCGAGGCGTGGGCGGCGGCGCGGGTCGCCAACCGCAATGTCGTCACGGTGTACGACGTGGCCGCGCAGGACGGCCGGCCCTGGATCGTGATGGAGCTGGTCCGCGGCATCTCGCTGGCCGAGCTGCTGGACGCCGAGGGCCCGTTGAGCCCGCAGCGTGCCGCGCACATCGGTGCCGAGGTGCTGTCCGCGCTGCGGGCCGCGCACGACGCCGGGGTGCTGCACCGGGACGTGAAACCGGCCAACGTGCTGATGTCGAACGACGGCCGGGTCGTGCTGACCGACTTCGGCATCGCGATGGTCGAGGGCAGCTCGGCACTGACGATGACCGGCGAGGTCATCGGCTCCCCCGAGTTCCTCGCCCCGGAGCGCGCGCTGGGCCGCACACCGGGCCCGGAGTCGGACCTGTGGTCCCTGGGGGTGCTGCTGTACGCGGCGGTGGAGGGCAACTCCCCGTTCCGCCAGAACACCCCGCTGAGCACCCTGCGCGCGATCGTCGACGACGAGCTGCCCCCGCCGCACCGGGCCGGCCCGCTGGCCCCCGTCATCGAGGGGCTGCTGCGCAAGGACCCGGCCGAGCGGCTGTCGGCCGGGCAGGCGGAGCAGGATCTGCGGATCGTCGGCGCGGGAGGCACGCCCAGCGCGGGCACCGTACGGGCGACCCCGTACGCCCCGACCGTCGCGGCGTTCCCGGCGCCGTCGCGGACCGCCCCGACGGCTCCGGTCCCCGCGCCCGGGCCGACCCGGCCCGTGACTCCCGGCCCGGCGACGGGCCCCGTCCGGCCCGACCGCAACCGGCGTGCCGCGCTCACCCTGATCGCGGGGATCGCCGTCCTCGCGCTGGCAGTGGCGGGGCTGACGTACGCCCTCCTCAACCATGGGGGCGGCGGCGGGAACGCGGGTGACGACGGCACGACGAGCCGGGCGGGCGGCGGGACCTCGCAGAAGGAGACCGAGGACGAGGGCGGCTCGGGCGAGAAGGACAGTCCGTCGCCGAGTCCGAGCGAGAGCCGTACCAGCGCGCCGGCGCCGCAGACGGTGCAGGTGGCGCTGACGGGCTCGAACCTGGAGTACTCGGGGGCGTGTCCGCCGCCGAGCGGTGAGGCGCCCGCCTTCACGGCTTCGTTCACGGTGGGGCGGCTGCCGGCCGAGGTCACCTATCGGTGGGTGTCCGAGGACGGCAAGGTGATGGACCAGGGCTGGAAGACCCTGTCGTTCCCGGAGGGCGGCGGTCGGACGAAGCAGGACCGGGCGTTCGTGACGACGTACGACGACGACGGGACCTTCGAGAATCAGATCAGCGTCGAGGTCCGCGACCCGGTGAAGACGAAGTCCAACTCGGTGCCGTTCTCGGTGACATGTGAGACGGAGACCCCGACGGGCGGGGTCTCGCAGACGCCGAGCGGGTCACCGGAGTCGTAGCGGAACCGGCTCGGCGGGGGTCTCAGGCCGCGCTGTTCAGGACCGGGAGATAGCCACCCGACTGGCCCGCGGCCGTCGGGTGGTACGACTCGGGGATGTTGAGCCAGTTGACGGCGTGCATCCACGAGCTGCCGGAGCAGAGTTCGTGCCCGGTGAAGGTGGTCCGTACGTCACCGAAGGCGAACCCGTGGTTCAGGGCGCGCTTCTCGGCGGCCGCGTCGATGTAGTCGGCGGCTCCGTTGAGCGCCTTGCGCTTGGTCTCGGACAGGCCGAGGCACCCCGTCGCGCCCAGCTTGTAGAAGCGCGGGTAGCCCAGCACGACCACATGGGCGGTGGGGGCCTTGGCCCGGATGGCCGAGTACACGGTGTCGAGCCGGCCGGGCAGTGTGGAGTCGACGAACGCCTTGGCGGTGTTGATGCGTGAGACGCACGCGCTGTCGGACTGGAGCACACAGGTCGTCATGATGTCCGCGAAACCGGCGTCGTTGCCGCCGATCGAGATGGACACCAGTGCGGTGGCGGAGCTGAGCGGACCGAGTTGACTCGCGGTCACATCACCCGTTTGAGCGCCCGAGCAGGCGGTGAAGTCGAACGACGAGGGTGAGTTGGCGGCCGCCCACAGGTAGGGGTACGCCTTCGTGCTGCGCTTGCAGTCGCCGCTGGAGCTGATGTAGCTGCCCGAGCCGAGGCCCGAGGAGTAGGAGTCGCCGAGGGCCACGTACCCGCCGATCGCGGCGGAGTCGGCGGCCTGCGCGGTGGCTGCCCCGGTGAGGGCGGTGCCGACGGCGAGGAGGAGTGAGGCGACGTATACGGAAAGTCGGGAACGTCTCATGGAACCTCCCTATAGCAGGATCTCTGCCATAACCGTCGTACCAACTACGCGTGTTGACGGGAAGTGTCCATGCCAAGACTTTTCCGGGCATCGCGGCCCTCAACCTATGAGTGGCTTATGAGTTTGATTTCGTGTTCATGACAAGCTTGTTGACAGGTCGTCAACTCTCTTGTCCGTCACCGGTGGACCACAGATCCTTTACCTCGGCCTGGAACGGGAACGCGACGTTCCGGGCTGTGCGTGCGCCCCCGCACGCACCCCCCACATGTGCGCCCACCACATGCGCACCGCCTGGAGGAGGACTCCCTCGCAATGGCACAACTGCGTAGCAAGAACTTCCGGTTCGCCGCGATAACCGGCCTGGCGACCGCCGCCCTCGTCGGCGGACTCACCGCCCTCCCCGCCCAGGCCGCTCCGGCCGAGGGCAAGGTCCTGGCCGCCGGCTCCCCCACCGCCGTCAAGGACAGCTACATCGTCACGCTGAAGAGGAGCGCCGGCCTCAAGGCGGCCTCCGGTGCCGGCAAGAGCCTGGTCAAGGAGTACGGCGGCTCGGTGGACAAGACGTTCGGCACCGCGCTGAACGGCTACTCCGCCACCCTCTCCGCGACCGAGGCCAGACGCCTCGCCGCCGACCCGGCCGTCGCCTCCGTCGAGCAGAACCAGCGCGTCCGGCTGGCCGACACCACGCAGACCAGCGCCCCCTGGGGCCTGGACCGCATCGACCAGGCCGCGCTTCCGCTCTCGGGCACCTACACCTACCCGGACAGCGCCGGCAGCGGTGTGACGGCGTACGTCATCGACACCGGTGTGCGCATCACCCACCAGCAGATCAGCGGTCGGGCCGCCTACGGCTACGACGCCGTCGACGGCGACACCACCGCCTCCGACGGCAACGGCCACGGCACCCATGTGGCCACGACGATCGCGGGCAGCACCTACGGCGTCGCCAAGAAGGCGAACATCGTCGCGGTCCGGGTGCTGGACAACAGCGGCTCCGGCACCACGGCGGGCGTGATCGCCGGCATCGACTGGGTGACGGCGAACCACTCCGGCCCCTCGGTCGCCAACATGTCGCTCGGCGGCTCCGCCTCCACGTCGCTGGACACCGCGGTCGCGAACTCCATCGCGAGCGGGGTGACCTACGCGGTCGCGGCCGGCAACAGCAGCGCGAACGCCTCCTCGTACTCCCCGGCCCGCGTCGCCACCGCGATCACGGTCGGCGCGACCACCAGCTCCGACGCCCGGGCAAGCTACTCCAACTACGGCTCGGTGCTGGACATCTTCGCGCCTGGTTCGTCGATCATCGCGGGCTACAACACCAGCGACACCGCCACCGCCACGCTCTCCGGCACCTCGATGGCCACCCCGCACGTCGCCGGCGCCGCCGCGGTCTACCTGGCGAGCCACACCTCGGCCACCCCGGCCGCGGTGGCCTCCGCACTCACCGGCGGCGCCACCGCCAACGTGGTCACCAGCCCCGGCAGCGGCTCCCCGAACCGGCTGCTGAAGCTCGTTCCGTGACCCGCGCGAGCACCATCTGAACCAGCGGTCCCCGCAGGCCCCACGCCTGCGGGGGCCGTTCGTGCGCGGCGGGACCCGAACACATGTCAAGAGGTCGTTCGCATCTTGACGACCGGCGCGGCACTGAGCCACATTGAAGCCCGGCATCCGGCGCTTCGGGGGGCAAAGTCGCCAATGCAGACCTTACGTATCAAGGCACGTATCAAGACAGACTCGGCCGACGACGCCGAGCGTGCGCGACCAGGTCCGGGGAGGGACCTGACGGCGCTGCTCGCGGGCGCCGCGACGGCCGTGGGGGTGATCGGCGCGGTCCTCGCGCTGGTCGACTCCGACTCGCCGCTGCGCGGACCCTTCACCCTGTTCTTCCTGCTCGCGGCACCCGCCGGGGCCATCGCCGCCGCGCTGCGCGGGCTGGAACCGTTCGGCCGGGCCGTGGCCTCGGTTGCGGGCGCGGTCGTGGTCAACATGCTGGTGGCCCAGGGCATGCTCGCCGTGCACCGGTGGTCGGTACGCGGCGGAATCGTGGCCGTGACCGCGATCAGCGCCCTGATTCTCCTGCTGGTTCTGCTGAGGCGGCTGAGCGGCCGTACGACCCGAAGGCGGACTGACTGACGTGGACATCAGCGTGTACCGTCCCGGAGAGCTCAGCTCCGCCGACCGGGCGGCGTGGACATCGATGCAGTCCAAGGCCCATCTCCAGGGCTCGCCCGAGCTCGCCAACCCCTTTCTGTCGCCCGAGTTCACGCTCGCCGTCGGCCGCTGCCGGCGCGGGGTGCGCGTCGCGGTGGTGCGGGAGGGCGGCGAGCCGGCCGCGTTCTTCCCGTTCCAGCGGACCGCGTCCGGCGTGGGCCGGGCCATCGGCCTCGGCGTCTCGGACGCCCAGGGCGTGGTGCACCGGCCCGGGTTCACCTGGGAGGCCCGGGAGCTGCTGAAGGCGTGCGGGCTCGCCGTATGGGAGTTCGACCATCTGGTGGAGGGCCAGGTGGCGTTCGCGGCGGAGGCCTCCGGCACGTTCCCGTCCCCGGTCATGGACGTCGACCAGGGGTACGAGGCGTATCTGGCCCAACTCCGGGAGCGCTCACCGAAGTTCACTCGGACGACGCTCGCCAAGGAGCGCAAGCTCGGCCGGGACCACGACGGCGTGCGGTACGTGCACGACGAGCGGGACCCGGCGGCGCTGCGCACGCTGATGGCCTGGAAGTCGGCGCAGTACCGCAGGACCGGGCGCAGCGACCGCTTCGCGCACGCGTGGATCACGCTCCTGGTGGAGCAGCTGTTCCACACCCGCTCGGAGCCGTTCGCCGGGATCCTGTCGGTGCTCTACGCCGGCGGCAGGCCGATCGCCGCGCACTTCGGGCTGCGTACCGAACGGGTGCTGGCCTGCTGGTTCCCGGCGTACGACCCGGCGTTCTCGAAGTACTCGCCGGGTCTGGTCCTGCATCTGCGCATGGCCGAGGCGGCCGCCGCCGACGGGATCGCGTACCTCGATCTCGGCCGGGGCCAGAAGGAGTACAAGGACTCCCTGAAGACACGCGAGCTGACGGTGTCGGAGGGGTGGGTGACCAGGCGTCACCCGGTCGCGTTCGGACACCGGGCACGCCGTGCCCCGGTCCGGGCGCTGCGCAACACGGTGCAGACCCGGCCGGAGCTGTTCGAACCGGCGGACCGGCTCCTCAAACGTATGGGGAAGATCCGGTCCGGAAATAGCTAACTCCGGTCAAACCAACAAAAACGTGAGGGCTCGTTCCAGCTCTTGCCATACTGGCTCAATCGTCAATACCGTCGTATATCTCACTCGCATCGGACGGTCGGTCGCGGCTCTGGGGGAGGGCTCAAGAACCGCGACGGTCCCGGCGCGGGGCGCGGTAGGGGGGTGCTCGGTGAAGGTGTCCGCACTTGAGTCCGAGTCGTGCCGCGCGACCGGCTGCCGCTTTTCGGGTGGCCGGCCAGAAATGCCAGCTCACCACACGCGTACGGGGATTCGTTCTGCCGTGCCGTGAGTGAGAAACCCCCCTTTCGAACCGGACACACAGCCGGGCCGCCCAGGGGCGGGCGGCCCACCGGACGAGAGGGACCTGACTCATGAGTTCTTTTCTGCGCCCGGCGGTCGCGGACCAAGATCCGTCGCCGGTCGGCAAGTACCGGCCCATCTCCTCTCACCTGGCCATCGCGCCGCCGGTGAGCGTGGTGATCCCGGCCATGAACGAGGCGGAAAACCTGCCGTACGTCTTCAAGACCCTTCCGGACTGGATCCATGAAGTGGTCCTGGTGGACGGCAACTCCACCGACGACACCGTCGCAGTGGCCCGTGAGCTGTGGCCCGAGGTGAAGGTCGTCCGGCAGCGCGGCAGGGGCAAGGGGGATGCCCTGATCACCGGGTTCGCGGCGGCCACCGGCGACATCATCGTGATGGTGGACGCCGACGGCTCGGCGGACGGCCAGGAGATCGTGAGTTACGTCTCCGCCCTGGTCTCCGGCGCCGACTTCGCCAAGGGGTCCCGCTTCGCCAACGGCGGCGGCACCGACGACATGACACCGATCCGCAAGCTGGGCAACTGGGCCCTGTGCACGGCCGTCAACCGCAAGTTCGGCGCCCGCTACACCGATCTCTGCTACGGATACAACGCGTTCTGGCGGCACTGCCTGGACAAGATCGAACTCGACTGCACCGGCTTCGAGGTGGAGACCCTGATGAACATCCGGGTCGTCAAGGCGGGCCTGAAGGTGCAGGAGATCCCGAGCCACGAGTACCTCCGCATCCACGGCACGAGCAATCTGCGGGCCGTGCGGGACGGGCTGCGGGTGCTCAAGGTGATCCTGAAGGAGCGCTCCAACCGGCGTGCCCTGCGCCGCCGCACCGCCGCGGCGCACTCCCCTGTGCTCGACTCGGTCCAGCCGGGTCACTCGGTCCGGGGAGAGGCGTCTTGAGCGGTCCCGACATCTCCGTCGTGATCTGCGTGTACACCGAGGACCGCTGGGAGGACATCCTCGCGGCGGTCTCCTCGGTACGGGCGCAGGCGTATCCGGCCCTGGAGACGCTGCTGGTCGTCGACCACAACGAGGCGCTCCTGGACCGGCTGACCAAGGAGTACAAGGAAGCGGCCGACGTACGGGTGCTCGCCAACGCGGGCCCCCGCGGTCTGTCCGCAGGCCGCAACACCGGCATCGCCGCCTCCTGCGGCGAGGTCGTCGCGTTCCTCGACGACGACGCCGTGGCCGAGCGCGACTGGCTGCGGTACTTCGCGGCGGGGTACGCCGACCCGCGCGTGATGGCCGTCGGCGGGCGCACCGAGCCGATCTGGGCGTCGGGGAGGCGTCCGGACTGGTTCCCGGAGGAGTTCGACTGGGTCGTCGGCTGCACCTACCGGGGCCTGCCGGACGGGCGGGTCGAGGTGCGCAACGTCCTCGGCGGCAACGCCTCCTTCCGGCGCACCGCGTTCGACTTCGCGGGCGGCTTCGCCACCGGCATCGGGCGCGACGGCGACCGGCTGCCGCTGGGCTGCGAGGAGACGGAGCTGTGCATCCGGCTCGCCCGAGCCAGGCCCGACACGGTGCTGCTGATCGACGACCGCGCGGTGATCCACCACCGGGTGCCCGAACCGCGCGAGCACTTCCGGTACTTCCGCACACGTACGTACGCCGAGGGCCTGTCCAAGGCGCTCGTGGCCCGGAGTGTCGGCGCCGGCAAGGGCCTGGAGTCCGAGCGGCGGTACACCACCCGGGTCCTGCCGGCCGGGGTGGCGCGCGGGCTGCGGGATGCCGTACTGGCCCGGCGGGGCGGCGCGGGCCGGGCGGGCGCGATCGTCGCGGGGGTGCTGACGGCGGCCGGTGGGTACGTCGTGGGGAGTGTCCGGGTGCGCCGAGGGGGCGTTACGTACTCGGTGGCGGGCATCGAGGGGGAACCGCGCCGCGAGGGGGGAAGCAGATGACCGACGGGCGCGTGCCCATTCTCATGTACCACGCCGTCTCCACCTCGCCGAACGACGCCACCCGCGAACTGTCGGTGGCGCCGGAGGCGTTCGCGGAGCAGATGGCGCTGATCGGCGACCTGGGCCTCACCCCCGTGCGGACGGCCGACCTGGCGGAGCGCTGGCGCTGCGGCAAACCGCTGCCCGAGCGGCCGGTGCTGATCACCTTCGACGACGGCTACGAGGGCGTGCACCGGCATGCGCTGCCAGTGCTCGCCGAGCACGGCTTCGCGGCCACGGTGTTCGTCTCCACGGGCTGGCTGAGGGGCCCGCACGACACGGGCGGCGGCCTGGACACCATGCTCGACTGGGACCAGGTGCGCGAACTCGCCGCCGCGGACGTCGAGATCGGCGGCCACAGCCACACCCATCCGCAGCTCGACCAGCTCCCGGACGACAGGCTGCGCTCCGAGCTGATCCTGTGCAAGGAGATCGTCTCGGACCTGCTCGGCACCGTCCCGGCCTCGTTCGCCTATCCCTACGGCTACTCCAGCCGTCGGGTCCGCGCGGCGGTGCGCGAGACCGGGTACGCCCAGGCGCTCGCCGTCAACAACGGGCTCGCGCGGCGCCGGCAGGGGCCGTACGCACTCACCCGCCTCACCGTGCGCCGCACCACCGGTATCGAGGAGTTCCGGCGGATGGTCGAGGGCCGTGCGATCGCCCGCACCTTCGCCAGGGACCGCGCCCTCACCAAGGGGTACGCAGTGGTCCGCAGAGCCCGACAGGTCCGCCGGAAGGCCATCCGTTCCCGTGTCTGACACGACGACCACGACCGAGCCCGCATCGACCGACGCGAAGGCGCCCGAGCAGTCGGGGCGCCGCCTTCGCCTGCCCGGCCTGGGCAGGTCCTCCGGGGGCAGCCAGCTGTTCCGCAACGCCTCCGCCCTGATGATCAACACCGGCGTCTCCGCCGTGCTGGGGCTGGGTTTCTGGCTGGCCGCCGCCCGCTACTACTCCGAGTCCGCGGTCGGCCAGGGGTCCGCCGCGATCGCCGCCATGAAGTTCCTCGCGGGGCTCACCGCGGTGACCCTGACAGGCGCGCTGGCCCGCTTCATCCCGGTCGCGGGACGCCGGAGCGGCCGGCTGATCTTCCGTACGTACGCGGGCAGTTGCGTGATCGTGGCGCTGGCCGCGGGCGTCTTCCTGGTGACGCTGGACCTGTGGGGGCCGTCGTACCGGTTCCTGAACGGACCGCTGAACGGTCTCTTCTTCGTCGTGGCCGTCATCGCCTGGAACCTGCTCACGCTCCAGGACGGGGTGCTGACCGGGCTGCGCAGCGCGCTGTGGGTGCCGGTCGGCAACACCGTGTTCTCCGCGGTGAAGCTGGGTCTGCTGGTGGCGTTCGCGGTGGCGATCCCCACCGCCGGTGTCTTCGTCTCGTGGGTCGCGGCCATCGCGGTGTCGGTGCTGCCGCTGGGCTGGCTGGTGTTCCGGCGACTGGTGCCACGCCATGCCGCGGCGACCGCGGAACACACCCGTCCGCCGTCGCTGAAGGAGATCGGCCGGTTCCTGGCGGGCGACTACACCGGCTCGCTGTTCTCGCTGGCCGTGGTCTATCTCATCCCCGTGATCGTGGCCGCGCAGGTCTCCTCCGAGGACAACGCCTACTTCTACATCACGGCCACCATCGGCGGCACCGTCAATCTGCTCGCCATCAACATGGGCGCCTCCCTCACCGTGGAGGGCGCGCACGATCCGGGCCGGCTGGCCGCCAACACCCGTGCGGCGCTCAGGCGCATGGCGCGGATCATGATTCCGGTCGCCGCGATCCTGTTCTTCGGGGCGCCCTGGATCCTGGGCGTGTTCGGCCCGGGCTACGCGGACGCGGCGACCCCGCTACTGCGCTGGTTCGCGGTCGGCGGGCTGCTGCGGGTCGTCATGGAGACGTACTTCGCGGTGCTGCGCGCCCAGAGCCGGACCGCCGGACTGGCATGGCTCCAGGGCCTGTTGTGCGCCCTGGTGCTCGGTCTGACGCTGGTGCTGCTCCCGCGCATGGGCCTGACCGGCGCCGGTGTCGCCGAGATCGCGTCCCTGTCGGTGATCGTGGCGATCGCCGCGCCCAGGCTGTACCGGACCGTGCGGGCCTCCCAGGGCGAGGTGCCCGAGGACGCCGCTCCCGACGGCGACCTCGCCGACCTGGGGGCGCGCGAGGTGCCCGAGGGGGCGCGCAAGCGCGGGGCCGCCTGGTCGCTGGACAACGACACCCTCGCGCTCGGCATCCACGTCGACTTCGACCACCTGGAACGCCGGCCCGACGTCCGCCCCGGACCGGGAACGCCGCCCACGGGCACACCGCGGATCCGGCCGGAGCACCGCCCGACCTGGGCCCGCACCTCGGAGTTCGGTCTTCCGGTGGAGGAGCGCCGGGCGTCGGCCGAGCCGACCGAGGTGGACGCCCCGTTCGAGGACGAGTTCGACGCCGGCAAGGGCGAGGCGGCCGTACCGGAGGAACGCGAGGAGGCCGTCGTACGGGAAGAGACCGCCGTACCGGAAGAGCCGTCCATGCACGAAGAGCCCGTGCCGCCGGCCGACGTGCCCGCGCCGGGCGGGCGGGAGCGGCTGCTGCCGACCCGGCTCGGGGTGATCCTCGGCTGTCTGCTGATCGCCGCGCTGCTGCTGTACTGGGTGCCCGCGCTGCGGCTCGGCGAGAGCGACCTGGACGGCATGGGCGGGCTCGGGCTGATCTCGGTGCTGCCGCCGCCGACGCTGCTCGGGGCCGCGCTGCTGGCGGTGACGTTCGCGTCGCTGCTGTGGCTGGGCCGTGAGCACCGGGCGCTGCTGCTGATCACCCTGCTCGCGACGGTCGTGTCGCTGCACGCCCTGCCCGCCCTGATCGAGACCGAGCCGCGGTTCGCGACGGCCTGGCAGCACCTGGGCTTCCTCGACTACATCGACCGCACCGGCTCGGCCGTGCCCGACCTGGACGCGCGCTGGAGCTGGCCGGGCTTCTTCGCGGTGGCCGCGTTCGCCGCGAAGGCGTGCGGGGTCAGCGACCCGACGGAGCTCATCCGCTGGTGGCCGCTGACCATGCAGCTGCTCTACCTGGTCCCGATGTTCCTGCTGGTGCGCCACATGCGGGCGAGCTGGCGGGCCAAGTGGACCGGCATCTGGGTGTTCGTGCTCAGCGGCTGGGTGGGCCAGGACTACTTCTCGCCGCAGGGCTTCACCTATCTGCTGTACCTGGTGTTCGCGGCGGTCCTGCTGGTCTGGTTCCGCGCGCCGAGGGTGATCTGGACGAAGCGGCGGCCCGGCGAGCTGGAGGTCGAGCCGACGGACCGGCGGCAGCGGGCCGTGCTGCTGATGGTGGTCATCGGGCTGTTCGCGGCGAGCGTCCCGGCGCACCAGCTCACGCCGTTCGTGATGCTGGGCGTGCTGACGGCGCTCGTCCTGGTCGGCAGGTCCGAACTGCGCGGCCTGCCCATCCTGTTCGGCGTCATGGTGACGGTGTGGATCGGCTTCATGGCCGAGCCGTACTGGTCGGGCCACTTCGACGAGCTCTTCGGCGGGGTCGGCGGCGTCGGCTCGAACGTGTCGTCGTCGGTGTCCGGCCGGATCGAGGGCGGCAGTTCGACCCACAAGCTGGTGCTGTACGTGCGTGTGCTGCTGGCCGGCGGTGTGATGGCGTTCGCCTGCTGGGGCTGGTGGCGCAGGCGCTTCCACCACTACCGGGAGCGTTCGCTGCTCGTCCTGACCTTCGTGCCGTTCCTGGGCTTCGGGATGCAGTCGTACGGCGGTGAGATGGCCCTGCGGGTGTTCATGTTCGCCCTGCCCGGCGCGGCGCTGCTGACGGGTCTCGCGTTCTTCCCGCGCACCGGTGTCACCGCCAAGGAACGCGACAAGGACCGGGTGAGCCTCGCGCCGCTGGCCGCGCTGATGGCGGGCCTGGTGCTGATGGGCGGCTTCCTGGTGGCCCGCTGGGGCAACGAGCCGTTCGAGCGCGTCAAACCCGGCGAGGTCGCCGCCATGGAGTACGTGTACGCCCATGACGATCCGAGCCTCAGACTGCTGTGGCTGAGCAGCGACCCGGTCAACGACGTGACACCGGCGATGCCGTGGGGCTCGGGGGACATGGACAAGGTCTCCTACCTGCCGACGCAGGCGCCGGTCGACCCGGTGCTGGTGTCCGGCCTGGTGAAGGCGTTGAAGGACGCCGGCCCGAACTCGTATCTGATGATCAACCGGGGTCAGGTCACCTATCTCCGGCTGGACGTGGGCTATTCGGCGAGCTGGGAGGCGCGGCTGCTGCTGAACCTGGACAAGCGCCAGGAGCTGAAGCGGGTCTTCGCGAATTCCGACGTGACGATGTACGCGTTGCGGAAGCAGCCGGCGGGCGTGGTGCCGAAGGCCGATCCCGGGCCCATCGGGCCGCAGGTGACGTGGACGCCGTGGTCGGTGGTCGGCGGGCTCGCGGCGGTGGCGCTGATCGTGCTGCTGATGGCCCGCGAGATCGTCCGGGTGGCGGCGGCGCCGAGCGTACGGCAGCTGCGTTGGCTCCAGAGCAGCTTCTGGTTCTCGCTGCCGCTGCTGGCGGTGCTGCTGGCCTCGTTGGTGCAGCGGTTCCTGACGATCAAGTGAGGGCCGTGCGGGTCAAGTGGCTCAGCGCTCGAGCCACTTGACCTCGTACGCCTGGAGCTGGACCTTCTTGCCGTCGATCTTCACGGTGGTCTGCCGGTCGAGGGTGTTCACGGCCAGGATCACCTTGTCCGTGGCCAGGACCCGGACGTCGGGCCCGGCCACGGACACCGACCGGTACTCGGTCCCGGGACTGAACTCCTTGCCGAAGCGCGAGACCAGGTCGTACATGGGCAGCTTCGCGCCGCCGTCCGCGGTGTCGGTCGGCGTCCACAGACAGCCTGCGCACTCGGTGCCCTTCTCCTTCTCCGGGTTCCAGTAGAAGGCGGAGGTGGTGCCGCCCTTGGCGAGCGCGATCATGCCGGCGGCCTGGACGGCGCCTCGGCGGGCCTCGGACCAGCCCTTGCGTTCGTCGTTGCCGTCGGCGGGCTCGACGTAGTACTCGGCCCACCACAGCGGCAGATCACCGGTCTGCCCGCGCACCCACCGGCTCACGGCCGTGAATTTGTCGGTGGCCGTGAACTCGTCGGGCAGGAGTTCGTCGTCGCGGGTGTAGCTGGAGCCGTCGACGACGACGAAGTCGGCGCCCGCCTTGTGTTCGTTCCAGTACCCGAAGGCGTCGACGGTGCGCCGGTCGAGGGCGCCCCAGGGGCCGGTGAGGGCCTTGGACGCCTCCGCGGCGCGCGGGTCGACGCTGTCCATCACGAGGTACGGCCCGCCGACCATGATGTCCGGGTTGACCTTCTTCAGCGCCCGGTAGACGAGGTTGTACAGCTTCGTGTAGCCCTCGTGGTCCCAGCGGGCCTCGGCGTCGTTCCAGAACCCCTTGAACTCGTTCCAGACGATGAAGTGGCGTACGTCCGGGTAGCGCTTGGCGACCGTCACGGCGAGCGCGGCGAAGTCGTCGAAGTGCTCGGGGTCGGGCGCCGTCTCCAGGGCGGCCTGGCTCCAGTCGGTGTTGTCGACGCCGGCCTCGCCGCCCTTCATCCAGTCGGGGGCGCAGCACAGGGTGACGACCGGGGTGCTGCCGGAGGCGCGGACGAAGTCGATGCGGCGGTCCATCGCCTCGAAGTCGTAACGCCCCCTGACCGGCTCGGGGTTGTCGGCGCCCCAGCCCATGACGTGCTGGATCTGCGGCAGCCCACCGGCGTCCGCGAGCCGTCCCTCGACGCGCTTCACGGCGGCGGAGGCGCCCTCGTCGGCGCTGTGCTGGGTGTGCGTGAAGCCCCAGCCCACCTGCGGATCCGTCGCGTCCGGCGTGGCCGTCGGGTTGCCGTGCGGCTTGTCGCCGTCGCGTGTGGTGCCGTCGGTGTTCACGCCGTTGCCCACGAACGTGTTGAGGAGGGTCACGAGCAGGGCCAGTGCCGCGGCGCCCACGCCGAGCAGCGCGGTGAGCCGCCACCGCCGTGCCCCCGAATTCCACCCATGACGTCCCATCAAGGACAACGGTAACGGGGGTGTCGGCCGCTCGGGCAGGTTTCGTCCCCACACGGTCCTGTAACAGAGCGCGGGGGCGCACGGGGATGCGATCGGGACGCGGGGAGGCGACGTGCGGCGCCGGGGGAACGCGACGCACGCACCGGACGTGCACCGTTGGCGGGAAGTGGCACGGAAACCGGGTGCACGGGGCCGCCGCGTGCCGGATCATGGCCGCATGTCTGCGAACCCACACGACGCTCTGCCGATCCGGCTCAACGTCGACGACAGCGACTCGCCGTCCGACGTCGTCGACGCGCTGTTCCTCGGCCGCTTCGCGACGGGCGAGCAGCCGTACTCGCACGCGGCGAACATCGACCGCGTACGGTCCGGGGCGACGCTCCTGCCGCCGGGCGCCCGTGTGCTGCGCACCGCCCGTGACGACGACCGCAGCGCGACGCTGGCGGAGGGCGACGGCTGGACCCTGCTGATCTCCCGCTGGAACCGCGGTGCCGACGTCACCGTGACCGCGACCAGCGAGGAACTGGCCGAGCGGGTGCTGGGCGAGGCGACGGAAGGCGCGGCCGACGAGCCCGAACCGCAGCCGGAGAACGTGACCATGGGCTTCTGGTACGTCTCCCCCAGGCGCGGCCCGCATCGCACGACCCGGCAGATCTCGGCGGGCACCTGGGACGAGGTGCGGGCCAACTACACCGCGCCGGTCGCGGACGCGATGGACCGCCTGATGAAGACGACCCCGGAGGACATCGCCGGCCGGCTGCTCCTGCTGCACGGTCCGCCGGGCACCGGCAAGACGTCGGCGCTGCGGACCCTTGCGCGCTCCTGGCGGGACTGGTGCCAGGTGGACTGCGTGCTGGACCCGGAGCGGCTCTTCTCCGACGTCGGCTATCTGATGGACATCGCGATCGGCGAGGAGGACTCGACGGGCAAGGGCCGCTGGCGGCTGCTCCTGCTGGAGGACTGCGACGAGCTGATCAGGGGCGAGGCGAAGCACACGGCGGGCCAGGCCCTGTCGCGGCTGCTCAACCTGACGGACGGCCTGCTCGGCCAGGGCCGCAACGTTCTGGTCGGGGTGACGACCAACGAGGACCTGGAGCGCCTGCACCCCGCCGTCGTCCGCCCCGGCCGCTGCCTGGCCCGCATCGAGGTGGGTCCGCTGACCCGCCGCGAGGCGGTGGGCTGGCTGGGCGCGGAGGAGGGCATCGGCCGCGAGGGCGCCACACTGGCGGAGCTGTACGCGCTGAAGCGGGGCACTTCGCCGACGGCAGTGCCGGATCCGCGGGACGGGGCCGACGCGGGGCTGTATCTGTAGTGCTTTGATGGGGGTATGACCCTGTTCGTCGGCACGTCGGGGTGGCAGTACAAGGACTGGCGGGACGTCCTGTACCCGGCCGACGTACCGGTGCGCCTCTGGCTGGAGGAGTACGCCGCGCACTTCGCCACGGTCGAGATCAACAACGCCTTCTACCGGCTGCCGACGCGGGAGAACTTCGAGGCGTGGCGGGACCGGGTGCCGGAGGACTTCGTGGTCGCGGTGAAGGCGAGCCGCTATCTGACCCACATCAAGCGGCTGCGGGAGCCCGAGGAGCCGGTGCACCGGCTGATGTCGCATGCGCAGGGGCTGGGCGCCCGGCTGGGCCCGGTGCTGCTGCAACTGCCACCCACGCTGCGAGCGGACGCCGGCCTGCTGGACGCGTGCCTGGCGTGCTTCCCGTCCTCGACGCGGGTCGCGGTGGAGCCACGGCACGACAGCTGGTGGACACATCAGGTGCGCGAGGTGCTGGAGTCCCGGGGCGCGGCCCTGTGCTGGGCCGACGTCGAGTCCCGCCCGGTGACACCGCTGTGGCGCACCACCGGCTGGGGATACGTCCGATTCCATGTGGGCCGCGCACATGTGTGGCCGCACTATGGCCGACAGGCACTGGCGACATGGGTGGAGCGCATCACCGACAAGTGGTCGGACACCGAGGACGTGTACGCGTACTTCAACAACGACCCGACGGGGGCGGCGGTGCAGGACGCGATGACATTCGCGAGGGCGGCGACGGCGGCGGGCCTGGAGCCGACGCGCACGCCACGGCGCCTTCTCTCACCGGCCTGACGACTGCCTACTCCCCGTAGGCCGCCCGCAGCGCGTCCCGTACGGCGCCGAGCGCGTCCGCCTCCGTCAGCCCCAGCCGACGGGCACGATCGACGTACGCCTGGGCGGCCGACGCGAGCTCCCGTTCCGCGGCCGAGCCGGCAGCGGCCACGAACGTGCCGTTGCGCCCCCGCGTCTCGATCACCCCGTCGCTCTCCAGCGCCCGGTACGCCTTGGCGACGGTGTTGGCGGCCAGCCCCAGGGACTCCGCCAGCCCGCGCACGGTCGGCAGCCGGTAGCCGACCGGCAGCGCCCCCGATCGGGCCTGCTCCGAGATCTGCGCCCGCACCTGCTCGTACGGTGCGGCACTGTCGTCGATGTGGATCTTCAAGGTCACAGGGCCGATTGTCCCGTACCCGCCGGAAAATGAGAGGCATCCGCGCACATCCCCCACGTAGCGTGCGCCTTCATGACCGTGACCGTGCGCGACCTCCGCCCCGAAGTGCCCGCCGACGTCGAGCGTTTCGCCCACAGCCGCCACCTCGCCCTGCCGTACATCCTGTGGACCCCGGAGGCCATCACCCACCGCCAGGCCCACACCCATCCCGACGCCCACTACCGCTCCCTGGTCGCGGAGGAGGACGGCGAGACGATCGGCACGGCCCAGGTCGGCATGGCGTACGACAGTCCGGAGCCCGGCCAGGGCTACCTCAACGTCTATGTGCGGCCGGACCGCACCCGCCGCGGGGCGGGCGAGCTGCTGGTCCGCGCCGCCGAGGAGCACCTGCGCTCGCTCGGGGCGACCAAGCTGTTCTCGTGGGTCCTCGACGAGCCGGGCAACCGGGCGTTCGCCGAGCGGCACGGCTATCGCGCGAGCCGCTCCGCCCACTTCCTGCGCCTGGACCTGGCGGGCGGCACCCTGCCGCCGCTCCAGGACCTCCCGCCCGGCGTCGAGCTGCGCACCGCCGCCGACTTCGCGGACGACCCGCGCCCGCTGTTCCTGCTCGACGCGGAGACGACGTCGGACGAACCGAGCGACGTGGGCGCCGAGTTCACCGACTACGAGGCATGGCTCGCGGAGACCTGGAAGCATCCGCTCCTCGACTTGGACCTGACGTCGGTCGCCGTCGTCGACGGCCGTCCCGCCGCGTTCAGCTCCGCCTTCACGGACCGGGCCACCCGATACGCCACGGCGATGACCGGCACCGCCCGCGCCCACCGCGGCCGAGGGCTGGCCAAGCTCGCCAAGAACGCCTCCCTGCACCGCGCCCGCGCCGCCGGCTACCGGGAGGCCTTCACCGGCAACGACACCGACAACGAGCCCATGCTGGCGATCAACTTCTGGTTCGGCTACCAGATCTGCGCGACGGAGGTCCGCCATGTCCGCGAACTCGGCTGAGCGGCCACGCTCCCTGGAGGTGGTCCTCGTCAAGGGCGGCCGTACGAAGATCCGTTACGCGGCCGAGCTGGTCGCCGACGACGGCACCCGGATCACCGTGCGCGCCCCCTGGTCCGGTGACGGTGTCCGCGACTTCGGCTTCGTGCGGTTCGAGCCGGGCGACGTCTTCACCGAGTACTACTGGCGCGACCGCTGGTACGCCGTGAAGGAGGTCCGCGACGCCGCGGGCGCCCTGAAAGGCTGGTACTGCGACGTCACACGACCGGCCGCGCTGTCGGGCACGGAGCTGGTCGTCGAGGACCTCGACCTGGACCTGTGGCGCTCCGCCGACGGCACGGACGTGCTGCGTCTGGACGAGGACGAGTTCGCCGAGAGCGGTCTGGAGCGCTCGGACCCGGAGGCGGCCGCCGCGGCCGTGGCGGCTCTCGACGAGCTGGAGGCGTTCGCCACGGTCGAGGGCGGCCTGGAGTCACTGCTGGCCTAGGCCCGCCGGCCCCGTCGCTCGTTCAGGCCGTCGCCACCACGGCGTAGCGTTCGTCGGTCACGGCCCTGCCCCACAGTGGCTCGTCGTCCGACAGGTGCTCCACCCGTACCTGGCCGGCGAGCGGCGCGAGGAGGTCGGTGAGGCGGTCCGCCGGTATGCCGGCCGGGCCGGCGTCGGTCTCCCACACGCCCTCGACCAGCACGAACCGTCCTCCCGGGCGCAGCAGCCCGCGCCAGTGCCGCAGGACCCGGCCCGGGTCGGGCAGCGCCCACAGGACATGCCGTACGAGCACCACGTCGAACCGCTCCTCCCCCACCGGGGGCGCCGCCGCGTCACCGGCGAGGAACACCGCGTCACGCCCGGCGAGCTTGGCGCGGGCGAGATCGACCATCGCCGGGGACCGGTCCACCCCGGTGACGCGGTGCCCCTGCTCGGCCGCGAGGAGCGACAGGCTGCCGGTGCCGCAGCCCAGGTCGAGGACGTCCGAGGCGCGGTCGGGCAGCCAGGACCGCAGCCGGGAGGCCCATGCCCGGCGGACCTCGGGGTCGCGCAGGCCGTGGTCCGGCTCGTCGTCGAAGGTGGCGGCGGCCGAGTCCCAGTCCAGGTCCGCCCCTGTGATGGCGTGTTCACCGTTCGTCATGCGGCCAAGAGTGACACCCGCCACTGACAGTCCAATCGTGACTGCCGCCACTGACAGAGCCCGTACCGATGAGGAACTCTCCCCCAACGGGTCTACCCCGGTGAGAACGCGGAACTCGGTAGGCCCTGAAGGAGGCAGCCATGCGCCGTGCAACCGTGCAGAAGCCCCTGAAGAGGCAGTCCAGCACCCGCCGCCGGGTCCAGGAGGAGGCCGAGGAGAGCCCCTCGGGACGACCCGAGGTCCGCAAGGACATCGCACGAACCTGGTGGCCGGACAGCTGAGAAACCCGGCCGGCCGTATGAGACGCGTCAGGTGAGCCGCTTGCGGTAGTGGACCCGGTCGTACGGGCCCACCGCCCGGCGCTCGACGAGCTCATAGCCGTACTTCGGGTAGATCTTCTGGTTCTCCCACATCAGGGCGTTCGTGTAGAGCCTGACCTCGGGCAGGCCGAGCGCACGCGCGTGTGCGTCCACGAAGTGCAGCAGCCGTCTCCCCACGCCCCTGCCATGGGCGTCGGGGTGCACGGCGATGCTGTCGAGGAACAGATGGTCCTCGTGCGCCTCGATCACCACGAGCCCCAGCACGGGGTCACCCGTCACGAACACCTTCCCCGCGGCCACGTCCGCCGCGTGGTCCGCCGTCATGGGCACGGGCGTCACCCCGATGCGCTCGATGTACGGCGTGTACGCGGCATCCGTCACGGCCTTCACCGCCGGCACGTCGGCGGCCGTCGCCGGCCGGATCTCCTCGGTCGTCATGGCCCGAAGGCTACCCAGGCCGTTTCGGCGTGCCTGTCCACAGCCCGGCGCTCGTCCCTCCCACCGCGCCCCGTCCGCATGCACGTCCTCGGACCGCCCCGTAGCGTGGATCACGTGCGTTCCGCCAACACCGCCTCGGTGGTGCCCGGGAGTCCCCTCCAAGTGCCGGGCAGCCGGACCGAGTGATGCGTCCGGGCCGTCCGGCGGCACCTGCCGACTCGCCTCGCCCAGGACGCTCCAGGCGGTCCGTCCTGCGCGTGCTCGTTCTCATCGCGATCCTGATCGTGGTGGCGGTGGCCGTGGGCTCGTGGCTGCAGTTCAGCGAGCGGCAGAGGGCCGACACGGTGCACACCGTCGGATCCTCGGACGCCGACCGGGTGGATGTGGAGGCCGCGGTGCAGAGCGTCGACGCCGCGGGCAGAGAGCTCGTACTGCGGGTCTGGGTGACCCCGCGCGGGAGCCTCGGTGAGAAGGGCGGGGCGGCCCCGGTGGCCGACCTCAGCCTCCAGACCTCGGGGGCGACCCTCGGCGACCTGGAGTTCGCGGCGCACGAGCGGCTCGCGACGAGAGACGTGCAGGTTGCCCTCAGGGGCGGATCGATCAGTGACTACCCGTTCGACACCTACGAGACCGACATCGCGTTCCGTGCGCAGATGGGCGGCGAGCAGGTGCCGGTACGGATGCTGTTCTCCAACAACGACACGCTCTTCTCGGCCTCCGCGGAACCTGTGCCCGCCCGGCAGGAGGCCGTGGTGGCGCTGGAGCTGACGCGATCGGGAAGCCTGCTCGTCTTCGCGGTCTTCATGATGGTGGCGATGTGGGCGCTGGCGGCGTCCGTGCTCATCGGGGCCTGGTACCTGACGACCGGCAGCGAGGGCCTGGTCTGGCCCGGCCTCGCCTGGATGGCCGCCACCCTGTTCGCCCTCGCCGCGTTCCGCAACACCGCGCCCGGCACACCCCCGATCGGCTGCGCCCTGGACTGGTTCGCCTTCCTCTGGGCGGAGTCGATCATCGCCCTCTGCCTCGTCACCGTGGTCATCACCGGCGTCAACAAGTCCCTGCGCAAGGACGCACCACCTGCGTAGTGGCTCCGCCGCAACTTCAGCCGCCCATCCGTCCGATCAGCATTCGCCACGCCAGGTGAGACTCTTCGGCATCCCGGCATCCTGAGCCCCTGGTTAGCCGTACCTTAAGGCGGCCCTAAAGATCGCCATCAGCCGTCTCCAGCAGGCGAATTCGCGGGTTTCCCGGGCTAGTTTCTGATCGCCCCCACGGGATTCACCCCATGCATCAGGCCCTCGAGGAGACCTTCCATGTCCGCACGCCGCAAGGCCGCCGCCGTCGCCACTCTCGGCCTGACCCCGCTCGCGCTGACCGCCCTCGCCGCCGCGCCCGCCTCGGCGCACGGCTCGATGGGCGACCCGGTCAGCCGGGTCTCGCAGTGCTACGCGGAGGGCCCGGAGAGCCCGAAGTCCGACGCGTGCAAGGCGGCGGTCGCGGCGGGCGGCACGCAAGCCCTCTACGACTGGAACGGCATACGCATCGGCGACGCCGCCGGCCGGCACCAGGAGCTGATCCCGGACGGCAAGCTGTGCAGCGCGAACAGCGAGGAGTTCAAGGGCCTGGACCTGGCCCGCGCCGACTGGCCGGCGACGAGCGTGAGCAGCGGGTCGTACACCTTCAAGTACCGCGTGACCGCCCCGCACAAGGGCACCTTCAAGGTGTACATCACCAAGGCGGGCTATGACCCCGCGAAGCCGCTGGCCTGGGGCGACCTGGATCTGTCGAACCCGGTGGCGACGGTCACCGACCCGGCGGCTTCGGGCGGCTTCTACACGTTCTCCGGCACCCTGCCGCAGCGCTCCGGCAAGCAGCTGCTGTACGCGGTCTGGCAGCGCTCGGACAGCCCGGAGGCGTTCTACTCCTGCTCGGACGTCGCCTTCGGCGGCGCGAGCGGCGGCGGCACCTCGAACGGTGGCGGCAGCACCGGCAGTGGCAGTGGCAGTGGCGACTCCAACACCGACGCGTCCGCCGCCCCCAGCGCCTCCGCGCCCTCCGAGGAGCAGATCGAGGCCGGTGCCGACCAGTCGACGATCGAGCACCACGGCCACGGTGACCAGGACGCCAGCACGTCGGCGGAGCCGGTCGCGGCGGCCGAGGACGACGCGTCCACCGCCCCGGCCAACCGGCCGAAGGCGGCGGGCGCCACCGAGAACCTGGCCGAGACCGGCGGGGACAGCAGCACGGCGTATCTCGCGATGGGTGGTGCGGCGACGCTGGCGCTGGGTTCGGCGGTGCTGTTCGCCTCGGTGCGCCGGCGGGCGGCGGCCGGTGGTCGGCACGGCCGCTGACGACAAGGACTCCGGGGCCTGAACGGCGGCTCAGGCCGGTCAGGCCCCGGCGGTGTGTCCCGGTCCCGCGCTCAGTCGCTCAGTCGCTCAGTCGCTCAGTCGCTCAACTGAACACGGACGCACAGGTGGTGGGGCGGGCGTGGGCGGGGTCGAGCGCGTTGGCCACCTCGTGGAAGGCGATCCGGTCGGTGATGCCGATGAGCGCGTGCTCGGAGATGTCGACGGCGCACAGGTCCTGGATCAGGACGTTCTTCACGTCGGGCCCGGTCAGGAACTGGGTCCGCCACGGCGTGACCACCTCGTCGTACTTGGTGGCGATGACCGTGTAGCGCACACCGGGGACGGTGTCGCCGCCCGCGTTGAGCTTGGTCATGAAGTCGGAGCCGACGACCTGCTGGGCGAGGGCGGGGGTCGCGGCGCTGAGCAGGTCCTCCGCGCCGGGGAAGTACGGCAGCAGGTTGGCGATCCCCGACAGGGTGGTGCCGTGGTTGTTGGGCGCGATGCCGACGAGGGCGTTCACCTTGCCGGCACCGCCGAGGAACTTGAGGTAGTAGCGGGGCATCATGCCGCCCTGCGAGTGGCCGACGAGGTCGGCCTCGGCGGCACCGGTCGCGGCAAGCACCTTGTCGACATAGGCGGACAGTTGCTCCGCCGACTTGTCGATGGGTCCGAGGGCGTGGAAGAACGGCACGCCCGGCAGCTGGCCGTAGTCGAGGGAGAAGACGCAGTAGCCGCGGTCCTTCAAGTAGGGCGCGAGCCCCAGCCAGTTGTCGACGGAGTTGGCGAAGGTTCCGTGGACGAGGACGACGGGGCGGGGATGGGCGGCGGACGGCTTGCAGGAGTAGTCGTTCCAACCTCTGCTGGGTGCCGCCGCCGTTTCGGCGGCCTGGGCGGTGGTGGCGGCGGGGACGACGGCGACGGCGGCGGTCAGGAGCAGTGCGGCCAGCGGTCTGAGCACTCGTTTCCAGGGCAGCATCGTGTGATCTCCTTGCGGCTCAAGGGAGGTGCGACGGCCTTACGCCCTGTGATCCGGATCACGAGGATGCTGTTCACTCGTCAAGTTACGGGCGAGTAGCACACGTGTGAAGTTACGCGTCAGTAAAAACTTCCAGTGATAGTCAGAGGTGCACTACATCTACTGATGAACCGTCACCAGGCAGGCCGGATGGGGCCATTGGGCGCGATGCGCGCCAATTGCCCCAGCAGCGCCCGCACCTGCGCCTCCCCCAGTACATCGGCCCACCCCCGGACGGCCTCGGCGGCCGCCTCCTCGGCGGCACGGGTGCACGCCCACCCCCGCTCGGTCAGCACGACCAGACGGGCCCGCGCGTCATCGGGGTGCGGCCGGCGCTCGGCGTACCCCTTGCGCACGATCTCGTCCACGAGCTGACTCGCGGCCTGCTTGGTCACGCCGAGATGGACGGCGAGGTCGGTGACGGTCGCCCCGGCCGGGGCGAGCCGGGCGAAGGCGAAACCGTGCGCGGGCCTGACCCCCTCGAAGCCCCGGGCGACCACGCCGTCGTTGATGCGCTGCGTGAGTTCGCCGGCGACGGCGAGCAGGGCGGCGGACAGGGCCATGGCTTCGGAGTTCTGCACGCAGGCATTGAAACACCCTTGACGGATCGGTCAAGCAGCTTGACCATAGGTTCATATAGTCAAGCAGCTTGACCATTTTTCCCGAGCTCGACCATCTCCCCAAGGAGCCACACATGCCCGTGATCCGAGCGTCCGAGGCCGTCACCCACGAGATCCACGGCGCCCGTTTCGTCTCGTACGCCACCCCCGGCACCGGCAGCAAGGAGCTGTGCGCCTGGCGCGGCGAGATACCGGCCGGGACCAAGGCGCCCGCCCACACCGTCAACCGGGAGGAGATCCTGCACCTCCTCGACGGCGAACTGCTGGTCACGCTCGACGACCGCACCGACCGGATCACCGCGGGCGACACCCTGATCATCAACCCGGGCGCGACCCTGACCGTCGAGAACCCGACCGGGCGGACCGCCGTCACCTGGGTCACCACGTCCATCGGTCTGACCGCGGAGCTGGCCGACGGCACCGTCATCACGCCGCCGTGGGCCAACTGACCCGCGCGCGAGGGGACTACGCGGCGAGCGACCCCGGCATCACCGCATGCGGCCCGAACTTCGCCCGCGCACGGTCCGCGACCTCCTCGATACGGCGGGCCTTCTCGTCGAGCGGGTCGAAGGTGAGCTGGTAGGAGGCCTGCTCGGCGGGGTCGAGGCCCTCGGCGCGCAGGGCGAGGGCCCGGACGCGGGCGCGCTGGAGACCGAGGGCCTCGTACATGCCGTACGCCGCCCTGGTCAGCGCCGCCGAGTGGGCCGTCGGCTCCTTCAGGGTGCGGCTGCGGGTCGTCGAGGAACGGTCGGCGTAGCGGACGGTGAGGGTCAGGGTGCGGCAGACCTTGTCCAGGGCGCGCAGCCGGGCGCCCAGTTCCTCGGCGGCCGACAGCAGGGCACGGCGGTGCCGGTCGGGATCCAGCTCGTCGCGGGTGAAGGGGCGCTCGGTGGCCAGCGACCGCGACACGCCGTCCGGGACGACCCGGCCCCGGTCGATTCCGCTCGCCTTCTCGCGCAGCTCGCGGCCGGCCTTCGCGCCGATCAGCCGCTGGAGCGTGGACAGCGGGGCGGCGGCGACCAGGCCGAGGGTGTCGAGGCCGTACTCGCACAGGGTGCGGGCGGTCGCGGCACCGACGCCGGGCAGCGCGGCGACCGGCTTGTCGGCGAGGAACTCCGTGGCGGCGTCCTCGGGAACCGCACACGTCACTCCGGGCCGCGCCTCCCCCAGCGCCACGCGGGCCAGCATCGGCCCCGGCCCGGCGCCGATCGCGCAGTCGACCCCGTGATGGGCGAGGGCGCGCACCCGGATCACCGACGCGAGCTCGACCGCGTCCCGCCCGAAGTACCGCTCGGCACCCCGCAGATCGGCCAGCGCCGCATCCGGTGGCAACGCCTGGACGACCGGCGTGAAGTCCTCCAGCAGCCCGAGCAGCCCCGGCAGGGCCGCCTCGCGCGTCGGCGGCAGCTGGAAACGTACGCAGAGGATGGTCATCCCGCACTCCCCGGACTCTGGTGCCACAACTTCCGTACCTGTGAAGGCTCTTGACCCGCCGGTCGTAGATCGGCCCACGGGTTCAGTTCGTATCCGGTGGGCATTTGGATTCGCCGGCCGCGTGCCGGATCCCCGTCGTCCCCCTCCGGCGCCGCCACCGGCTCCGCCAGCCGGGCCGCCACCACGTCCAGGCCGCCCTCGGCGCGCAGCTCGATCAGCTCGGCGAGGTTCCAGGCGGTGGATCCCACCACGCTCAGACTGCGCGGCCCGCGCCGCTGCACCACGCCCCGCACCAGCAGCAGCCAGGAGTGGAAGACGGTGTGGGCGCACGCATCGTGCGAGTCGTCGAAGAAGGCGAGGTCCACCAGCCCCGTCCCGTCGTCCAGGGTGCTGAAGATGACCCGCTTGCCGGACCGGATCGGCGGCGTCTGGGTGGCCGCCTTGGCGCCCGCGACCAGCACGCTCTCGCCGTGCCCGGCATCGCGCAGCCGCCGTGCCGACACGACGCCCAGCTCGTCGAGGAACGCCCGGTGGTCGTCCATCAGATTGCGTGAGGCGTCCATGGACAGCACTCCCAGCTCGGCACTGAGCCGCTCCGCCGAGGTGAGGTCGGGCAGCCCGGCAGCGGCGGTCTTCCGTCCGCCGGCCAGCGGGAGTTGCCCGCCGCCACCGCTGCGGGCGCCCCGGTGCAGTTCGGTCAGATGCAGTTGCAGATCACGCCGGTTGGCCCCGAAGGCGTCCAGCGCGCCGACCTGCGCGAGCCGCTGGGCCAGCGGACGGCTGGGCCGGGCCCGCTCCCAGAAGTCGAGCAGCGAGGCGTACGGCTGTCCGTCCGCGACCCGTGCCGCCTCGGCCTCGCTGATGCCGTGCACGTCGGAGAGGGCGAGCCGCAGTCCCCACACCTTTCGCGAGCTCTTCGACTCCCCAGATTCAGACACCAGTTCGATACGGTGTGCGACTCCCGACGCGTTCACGTCCAACGGCAGGATCGGCACCCCACGCCGCCGCGCGTCCGCCAGCAGCAGCCGCTTCGGATACATCCCGGGGTCGTGCGTGAGCAGCCCCGCGTAGAAGGCGGCCGGATGATGCGCCTTCAGCCAGGCCGACTGATAGGTCGGCACCGCGAAGGCGACCGCGTGCGCCTTGCAGAAGCCGTACGAC
Source organism: Streptomyces chartreusis (assembly GCF_008704715.1). Classification (NCBI taxonomy): domain Bacteria; kingdom Bacillati; phylum Actinomycetota; class Actinomycetes; order Kitasatosporales; family Streptomycetaceae; genus Streptomyces; species Streptomyces chartreusis. The sequence continues at coordinate 7,749,133 of NZ_CP023689.1, read as the reverse complement.
CCGAAGGCCTCGACGATCTCCCAGGTCCGCCCGATGGTCTCCGCGTCGTACCCCTTGGCCGCCGCGTGCTGCGCGAACCACACCCGGATCCGCCCCTGCGACTCGGGATCGGACAGCCCGCGCCGCACCCGGTCGGCCTCGTCCCGCCCGCAGCCGGTCATGATGTGCACGATGTCGATGATCTGCTCGTGGAAGACGACGACCCCGTACGTCTCCCGCAGCGGCCCCTGAAGATCCTTGTGCGGATAGCGCACGGGCGCCCGCCCGTGCCGCGCCTCGATGAACGGCCGCACCATGTCGGCGGCGACCGGGCCGGGCCGGAAGAGCGAGATGTCGACGACGAGGTCGTGGAAGGTGGCCGGCTGGAGCCGCCCGACCAGGTCGCGCTGGCCCGGCGACTCGATCTGGAAGCAGCCCAGCGTCTCGGCCGACCGGACCAGTCGGTACGTGGCGGGATCCCCGTCCGCCACCCCGTCCAGGTCGACCCGCTCCCCCGTGGCCCGCTCCACCTCCGCGACCGCGTGCGCCATCGCCGACTGCATCCGTACGCCCAGCACGTCGAGCTTGAGCAGCCCGAGGTCCTCTACGTCGTCCTTATCGAACTGCGACATGGGGAAGCCCTCGCCGCTGGTCGGCATGACCGGCGTACGGGAGAGCAGGGAGGCGTCCGACAGCAGCACCCCGCACGGATGCATGGCGATGCCGCGCGGCAGGGCGTCCAGCGCCTCGACCAGCTCCCACAGCTTGCCGTACCGCTCCCGCTCCCCGGCCAGTTGCCGCAGCTCGGGCAGTTCCTCCAGCGCGGCGCGGGCGTCGCGGGCCCGGATGTGCGGGAAGGACTTGGCGATCCGGTCGATGTCGGCGGGGTCCATGGACAGAGCCGCGCCCACGTCCCGTACCGCGTGCCGTACCCGATAGGTCTCCGGCATGGAGACGGTCGCGACCCGCTCGGTCCCGAACCGGTCGATGATCGCCCGGTAGACCTCCAGCCGCCGAGCGGACTCCACATCGATGTCGATGTCGGGCAGCACCGGCCGGCGCTTGGACAGGAAGCGCTCCATCAGCAGCCCGTGCTCCACGGGATCGGCGTGCGCGATGCCGAGCAGATGATTGACGAGCGACCCCGCACCGGATCCCCGGGCGGCCACCCGGATCCCCATCCTCCTTACGTCATCGACGACTTGGGCGACCGTCAGGAAGTAGGAGGCGAACCCGTGGTGGGCGATGATGTCCAGCTCCTGGTGCACCCGCTCCCAGTACGCCCGCCGCCCGTCGTAGCCGCGCAGCACCATGCCCGCCGCCGCCCGCGAGGCGAGCGCCCGCTGTGCGCTGCGCCACCCGGCGCCGACGAGATGCGGTTCGGGGAAGTGGACGGTGCCGATGCCGAGGTCGTCCTCGGGATCGACGAGGCACTCGGCAGCCGTCGCCCCGGTCTGCTCCAGCAGCCGGTACCCGGTGTCACGCCGGAACCCCGCGGCCTCGACGACCCGCTCGGCGACCCGCGCCATGTCCCCGGCACCTTTGAGCCAGGCCTCACCGGAGTCCAGCTCCTTGGTGGAGTCGATGGGCACGAGCCGGCGCGCGGCGTCCAGCACATCGGCGACCGGCCCGAGGCCCGGATCGGCATAGCGGACGGCATTGCTCAGCACGGGCCGCAGCTGCTGCTCGGCGGCGAAGCCGACGGTACGGGCGGCCAGCCGCAGCGACCCCGGACCGGTGCCCTTGCGCCCGTGCCACACGGCCTCCAGCCGCAGGGAGTGGCCGTAGATCTCCCGCCAGGGCACGAGCAGCCGGGCCGCGCGATCGGGCCGGCCGGCGGCGAGCGCGCGTCCGACGTCGGAGTCGGGCCCGAGCAGGACGATCAGGCCGTCCCCCCGGTTGTCCTCCCGGGGCAGCATCGGCGCCCCCTCCCCACCATGCGCCGCCGAAACGATTCGGCACAGATCGCCCCACCCCCGGGCCCCGTCCCGCCCGAGAAAGGTGACCCGAGGAGTCGACTCATCGACAAAAGCCCCACCCCACACAGGAGCCCGACGCCGCCCCGCACCCCCCTCCGGAACCCCGAACCCCTCCACAGCCAGCTCCACACCGAACAGCGGCCGCACCCCCGCAGCCGCACACGCCTTGGCGAACCGGACCGCACCCCCGAGCGAGTCCCGGTCGGTGAGCGCCAGCGCATCCATCCCCCGCTCGGAGGCGCGCTCGGCCAGCCGCTCCGGGTGCGAGGCGCCGTACCTCAGGGAGAACCCGGAGGCGGTGTGCAGATGCGCGAAGCCCGACACACGCACCTCCCGCGCCAGCGAGTCCGAGCCATCACTCGAACATCAGTTCCCAACTCTCCCACCTCCACCATAGACCATTCCGGGACCGTTATCGAACACTCGTACGACATCCGTTCGGCCGCCTCCCACCTGCGCAAACACTCGCCGACCCGGACGGTGGGGGCATGACGCAGACCCCCGGCGCCGGCACTCCCCACCCCTCCTTCCTGGCCGAGGTGAAGGACGCCGTCACCCCCCGGGCCACGATCCTGGTGACCGGCACGGTGGTCCTCGCCCTGCTCTTCATCGCCTCCTATGTGGGCGCCCTCCACGACCCGAAACCCAAGAACGTGCCCTTGGGAGTAGTGGCCCCCGAGGTGGCCGCCCAGCAGACGGTGGACCGACTGCAGAACCTGCCAGGCGACCCGCTGGACCCCCGCGCCCTGCCCGACGTGGAGACGGCCCGCGACCAGATCCTGGACCGGGAGATCGACGGCGCCCTGGTGATCGACCCGACCACCACCACGGACACCCTCCTGGTGGCCACCGGAGGCGGCAGAGCACTGGCCGCCACCCTGGAGTCCCTGGTGGCCACCCTGGAAAGGTCCGAGGCCCGCACCCTCCGCGTTGTCGACGTGGCCCCTGCGGACCGCCACGACGCCAACGGCCTGACCTCCTTCTACGTGACCGTGGGCTGGTGCGTCGGCGGCTACCTCTGCGCGTCGATCATCACGATCAGCTCGGGCGCCCGCCGCCCCACCCTGAGACGCTCGGTGATCCGCCTCATCGTCATGGCCCTGGTGGCCGCCGTGGCCGGCCTGGGCGGCGCCCTGATCGTCGGCCCCATCCTGGGCGCACTGCCCGGCAGCATCGCCGCCCTCTGGGGCGTGGGCACCCTGATCGTCTTCGCCGTGGGCGCGGCCACCTTCGCCTTTCAGGCCGTCTTCGGCATGGCCGGAATCGGCTTGGTGATCCTGATCGTGGTGATCCTGGGCAACCCGAGCGCGGGTGGAGCCCTGCCACCCCCACTGCTCCCCCCGTTCTGGCACGACATCGGCCCGGCCCTACCCCCCGGCGCGGGCACCTGGACAACCCGCTCGGTCGCCTACTTCAACGGCAACGACACGACCGGCTCCCTGCTGGTCCTCTCGGCCTGGGCGGTAGCAGGAGCGGCGATCACCCTCTTGGCGGCGGCGCTTCGAGGCAAGGACCGAACGCCAAAGGAACCTGCCGCACCGGGCCCGACGGCGACTGCAACTCCGTAGGGGCTGATCGCGCAGTTCCCCGCGCCCCTAAAAGAAGGGCGTTGCAGTGGGCCTGCGCCGCGACGTGACCGCACCCGTCACAACCGTTGCGCAGTTCCCCGCGCCCCTACGGAGTTGCAGTCGCCCACGGCGGTGAGGGGACGTGCCGGGGGGTGTCCGCCCGCAGCGGCGGGCGTCAAGACACAGCACCCTTCTAAGTGAGGGCAACCGCCCGACCGAGGACGGACACCCCCCGGCACGGCCCCGACCCACAAAGCACCCACAGGCGCTACGCAAGCCCCCACCCGGCGCAACGGGCCGCCGCAGGCATCACGAACGCGAAAGCCCCGCCCCCACAACCAGGGACGGGACTCCGCAAAGCTACGTACGTCAGCCGATCTCGGTACCCGTGGCAGACAGCGCCTCGGTCACCGGCTGGAAGAACGTCTCCCCACCGGCGGTGCAGTCACCACTACCGCCGGAGGTGAGCCCGATCGCCTTGTCACCGGAGAACAGCGAACCACCACTGTCACCCGGCTCGGCGCACACGTCGGTCTGGATCAGCCCGTTGACGATGTCACCGTTGCCGTAGTTCACGGTGGCGTCGAGCCCGGTCACCTTGCCGTCGTGCACCTGCGTGGTCGACCCGCTACGAGTGACCTCCATACCGACGGTGGCCTCCGCGGCCCCACTGATCGCCTGCGTGGACCCGTTGTAGAGGTTCACCTCACTCGGGTGCTCGACCTCGGCCGTGTACTTGACCAGCCCGTAGTCGTTGTCCGGGAAGCTGGACGACTCGTTCGACCCGATCTGCGTCCCGCTGGAGTCCGACCAGTCCTTGATGCTCTCGGTGCAGTGCCCGGCGGTCAGGAAGAACGGCTCGCCGCCCTTGACCACGTTGAAGCCGAGCGAGCAACGCCCGCTGCCACCGGTGATCGCGTCACCACCCGCGATGAAGGGCTTGTACTCCCCCTTCGACCGCTTCAGTTCCGCCTTGGCGCCCAGCCCGTCGACGACCTTGCCGAGCTTGGCCCACTCGGCGTCGGACACCGTACGGTCGGCGGTGACGACGACTCTGTTCGTCGCCGGGTCCGTCACCCAGGCCGTACCGGGAATCGTCGCGTCCTGCTTCAGCGTCGTACGCGCGCTCTTCAACTCGGCCAGCGAGTTCTCGACGACCCGCGCCTTGGCGCCGGCCGCCTCGACGGCGTCCGCGGCGGCCTCGTCGAGCACGTTCACCACGAGGCTCTTGGCCTGCGTGTCGTAGTACGAGCCCGCGGCATCGCCGCCCAGGTCCTTGACCAGCGTCGAGGCGAGCTTTCCGGCCGCGGAGACCGACAGGGTCTTCGGCGCGGAAGTCTCGGGCGTCTCGCTGGCGTTCGCAGTCTGCAAGGTCACGCCCGCGGCAACCAGCGCGGCGATACCCGCACCTGCCACGGCTGCCCGTCGCTTGGGTATGCGTCGGTGCTTCAACTCACGTCCTCCTGTGGGGGGGTCGGCCCGAGAGGTTGTGGGGACCTCGCCGGACCGGAAGGCGTACGGCCACGGGGACGGCTCACAACAAAAGCCGCGTCCGCGCCGGTTGAACAAGGTTCACTATTCCTAGGTTCGAAGGGAGCACACAAGGTCGACTTCCGGACGCGCGTAGAACACGTTTGCACGCCCCCGCTGTCTTGACCGTGCACAGTCACGCACGCTCTCTTCGCTCAGCAAACACCGCAAGCGAGCGAAGCATAAGCAGTGCGTGAGGTCTACTCCTGTCTCAAAATCGACACATCCGGCTCCGGATCCAAACGAGCTTCACCGGAGGGAAGTTCGTCCTGAACGGTCCGGGATTCAACAGGCGCCGCCCGCTGCGCGTCACCACCCGACCCCTGGCCGGGGACCGCAACCTGCGCCCCTTTCTCCAGAAATCGCAGCAATTCCACCGGAATCGGCAGCACCAGCGTGGAGTTCTTCTCGGCCGCCACCGCCATCACCGTCTGAAGCAGCCGCAACTGAAGGGCCGCCGGCGCGTCGGACATCTGATGCGCGGCCTCCGCGAGCTTCTTCGAGGCCTGGAGCTCGGCGTCGGCGTTGATGACCCGCGCCCGCCGCTCCCGGTCGGCCTCGGCCTGCCGCGCCATCGACCGCTTCATGGTCTCGGGCAGGGAGACGTCCTTGATCTCCACCCGGTCGATCGTCACGCCCCACTCGACCGCCGGGCTGTCGATCATCAACTCCAGCCCTTGATTGAGCCTTTCGCGGCTGGACAGCAGATCGTCCAGCTCGCTCTTGCCGATGATGGACCGCAACGAGGTCTGCGCCATCTGCGAGACCGCGAACCGGTAGTCCTCCACCCGTACGACCGCCTCGGCCGGCGCGGTCACCTTGAAGTAGACGACGGCGTCGACCCGCACGGTCACATTGTCCCGGGTGATGCCCTCCTGCGCGGGAATGGGCATCGTCACGATCTGCATGTTCACTTTGCGCAGCTTGTCGACGCCCGGCACGATCATCGTGAACCCGGGCCCGCGCACTTCGGGCCGGAGCTTCCCCAGGCGGAAGACCACGCCCCGTTCGTACTGCTTGACGACCCGCGCGGCCGCCGCGACATAGACCAGCCCGGCGGACGCGAGCGTCACTCCCGCCGCCACCAGCTCCTCGACCATCACCGACCCCCAGGGTCCGACGTGGGCGCATTACAGCGGAGTACTGCCTGTACGTCGACGGTAACCCCGCCACCGGAGCAAGGGCGAGCCCCCGCACGGCAGTTGCCGTGCGGGGGCTCGCTTGCTGCTGGCTGCGGCGGGACCGAACAGATCCGGACCGGGACTCAGTAGACGCTGACGCCGTACGCGCTCAGGGCCTCGGTGACCGGCTGGAAGAAGGTCGTACCGCCGGAGGAGCAGTTGCCGCTGCCGCCGGAGGTCAGACCGTACGCGGTGCCGTTGCTGCCGTAGAGCGAACCGCCGGAGTCACCGGGCTCGGCGCAGACCGTGGTCTGGATCAGCCCGCCGACGACGTCGCCGCCGCCGTAGTTGACGGTGGCGTTCAGGGCGGTGACACGGCCGCTGTGCGTGCCGGTGGTGGAGCCGTCACGGATGACGGTGGTGCCCACGCTGGGCGTGGCCGCGCGGGTGATGTCCACGCCGTTCGCGGTACCGGGCCGGCTGACGGAACCGGAGTAGCGCACGATGCCGTAGTCGTTGCCCGGGAAGCTGGAGCCGGCGGTCGAGCCGATGACCGAGGTGTGGCCGGAGTTGGACCACCAGGTGCCCGCACCGTCGGTGCAGTGGCCGGCCGTCAGGAAGTACTGGTTACCGCTGCTGTCCTGGACGTTGAAGCCGAGCGAGCAGCGCCAGCTACTCGCATAGATGGCGTCGCCGCCCTGGATGAACTTGCTGAACTTGCCGGGGACGCTCTTGATGGTGAGCGCGTCGGCGTTCGCCCCGGCCTGTTCCTTGATCTTCGCGATCTCCGCCTTGGAAACCGTGCTGTCCACGGTCACCGTGACGCGGTTGGTCTTGCTGTCGACGGACCAGGCGGTGCCCGGGACGTCGGCCTTCAGCACGGAGCCGCTTGCGCTCTTGAGCTGGGCGGCACTGAAGGTGGCGGGAGTCTCCGCGGCGGTCGCGTTGGGGATCGCGATCGCGGCCGCGGCAACGAGGCCGGTGGAAACGGCGATCAGCCGGGTCCGTCTCGTGATGCCGCTGCGGGGGGTGGTGCGCTTGATCCTCACTTTTCGTTCCCTCCAAGGGAAGTCGGGGGCCCGCGTGGGGTCGGGGCCCGGTGAGGCGCAGTCAGTGGGCTGCTGTCCGGATTCCGAACATGCCGTGCCCCTGACAAGCGCTGAGGGGAGTATTCGGTCGAACGGCCGGTCGGCACAAGGGCGCCTTTCGGCCGTCAACTTTTGAACCATCTGTGTGAGTTGGCCGCTCCTGCCCCGGTCAGAGCCGGTCAGAGCCACTCGGCGCAGCTTGCGCCCACCCGGCCGACAGCGAGGTCGGACGTGTTGCCAGGTGGCGCAAAGGAACGCACGGATTGGTCGGCGGAGGCAGGGAGCGGCAACATGACGCGGTTGAGCCCGTACGGCACGGTCCCCGTGTCAGGGATGTCCGGAAGTAGCCGCCATCTACGCGCGGCGTTCAGCAGCCGTCGCAGGGGCAGCAGCAGTCGCACCCGTCGCAGTCGCAGTCACGGCAGCAGCCCTCGCGCTTCTTGCGGGACCACGGGCCCTCGTACTCCTTGGCGCAGCACAGCTTGCAGGTGCAGCACAGCAGCCAGAACATCCCGCAGCCGGCCCAGAACCCACGCCGCTTCGGCGGCTGAGGGGCCGGCCCACCGCCGAACCCGCCGAAACCTCCGAAGTCACCGCCACCGCCACCACTTCCACCGGCGCCACCGCCGGGCGCGCCTCCGCCCCCGGCATACGGGTTCCCGCCGGCGTACGGATTCCCGCCCCCGGCGTACGGATTCTGCGGCGCGCCGTACGGCCCGGGCTGCTGCGGCGGCTGTCCATAGGGTCCGGGCTGCCCCGGCTGATGCGACGCGTGCGAGGCATGGGACCCACAGGTCGGCACCGTGCCGAACGCCCGGTCCACCGAGCGCCGCAGCTCGTGCACCAGCAGAAGGTGGGCGAGTCCCGGATCCGTGAACTCCACCTCGCGCAGCGCCAGCCGCACCCCGTGCACGGCGTCGTCGGCGAGCCGGCGCGCCTCGGCGAGCGAGGTCCCGGTCGCGGTGAGGGGGTTCCACGCACCCGCCTCGGCGTCGGCCGCCCGGTCCTCCACGGCGTCCAGGAGGTGGGCCAGCCGCCCGAACATGCGCCCGACCTCGGCCAGCGGCTCGGCGTTGCCCGGCCGTCCTGCCAGGATCGCGGTGTGCGCGAAGGCCGCGGCGGTCGCGGTCTCGGTCGGCTCGGTCACGGTGAGCACCGAGGTGCCGAGCCCGGCCAGCGTCTCGATGCCGACCTGCCGGTCCACGGCGTCGACGAGTACGGCGGTGTCGAACCCGACGGCCGAGCCGCCACGGGCACCCGCCGCGCCCCAGCCGGCGGCCACCCGGCGCGCGGCGAGCGCCACCGGCTTACGGGCCAGCAGCCCGTCCCCGTCGGTGACATGGTCACGGACCTTGGCCGAGGCGAGCACCAGCGAGACGGCGGCGGCGAGCCGGGCGCCCTCACCCTGTGCGACGGACGCGGTTCGCATCCCGCGCAGCGGGCAGGGTCCTGCTGTACGCCGCAGTCCGCCGGCATTCTCCGCCTGAGCTTCCGTCAGGACGGAGATGAGAAGCCCGTCGTAATTGGTGACGATCCGAGCGAACTGACCGTGGTCCCCGCGCAACGAGAGGCACAACCCGCACAAATGCGCCATCCACTGGCCCGTGAGGTTCTCTCCGAGCCGATGACGACAGGGCCTGACGATTCCGAACACGACGCTCCCCCGAGGTTCTTACGACGCATCTACGACGCTGAGCTGCCGCATCGTACCGGCCGTCGTGTCGTTCGCCACGGACGGCTCGTTCACCCGTACGCACCCCGCCTCACCCATACGCCGCGAAGAATCATATTTCACTCACAGTCAGCAGCCGTACGTGGCATGCCCCTTGGGGGACACGGGCTCTCGACGTATTCGCTGTGCACCAGTACCGTCACAAACCCCCCGCGCGGCGTCTATCCACTTGGCGCGACGTCCGCATCATGGATGACCATAGGGATGCGGAAGGCAACAGAGACCGCTGTGAGAGGAGGCGTCCATGGGATCGGTACGCAAGGCGAGCGCCTGGCTGGGCCTCGTCGACGACAACGATGACGAGCGTTACTACGACGACGACTACTCCGAAGGGACCGAGCCCGGGGAGGCCTGGGTCACCGACCCGCGGGTCAAGGTGGCCACGGACGTGGCGGAGGAGAAGGGCCGCCGGATCGGCACGGTCACTCCGGACAGCTTCCGGGACGCCCGCGCCATCGGCGAGCTGTTCCGGGACGGGGTCCCGGTCATCATGAACCTCACGGCCATGGAGCCGGCCGACGCCAAGCGTGTCGTCGACTTCGCGGCGGGGCTCATCTTCGGTCTGCGCGGTTCGATCGACCGGGTGTCCAACCGGGTGTTCCTGCTGACGCCGGCCGACACGGAGATCATCAGCGGCGAGCGGGCGGCTCACCGCGAGGACGGCTTCTACAACCAGAGCTGAGGCAGGGCCGTTCACCGGCCCTGCCCCCTGGTGGGTCAGCGGAAGGCGTCGAGCCCGGTGAGCGCCTTGCCCAGCACGAGCTGGTGCATCTCGACGGTGCCCTCGTAGGTGAGCACCGATTCGAGGTTGGTCGCGTGCCGCATCACCGGGTATTCGAGCGAGATCCCGTTGGCACCGAGAATCGTCCGCGACGTACGGCAGATGTCGATGGCCTCGCGGACGTTGTTCAGCTTGCCGAAGCTGACCTGTTCCGGACGCAGTCGACCGGCGTCCATCCGCCGCCCCAGATGGTGGGCGAGCAGGATCCCCTTGTGCAGTTCGAGCGCCATGTCGGCGAGCTTGGCCTGGGTGAGCTGGAAGCCCCCGATCGGCCGGCCGAACTGCTCCCGCGTCTTCGCGTAGTCCACGGCGGCCTCGAAACAGGACCGCGCCGCGCCCATGGCGCCCCACACGATCCCGTACCGGGCGTGCGAGAGACAGCTGAGCGGCCCCTTGAGCCCGACGACCTCCGGCAGCACCGCGTCGGCCGGCAGCCGTACGTCGTCCATCACGAGCTCACTGGTGACGGAGGCCCGCAGCGACAGCTTGTGCTTGATCTCCGGCGCGGAGAACCCTGCGCTGTCGGCCGGCACGACGAACCCGCGGATGCCCTCGTCGGTCTGCGCCCACACGACGGCGACACCGGACACGGACCCGTTGGTGATCCACATCTTCCGCCCGTTGAGGACCCAGTCGGAGCCGTCGCGCTTGGCGTACGTCCGCATGGAGCCGGGGTCGGACCCGTGGTCGGGCTCGGTCAGCCCGAAGCAGCCGATGACCTCGCCGGAGGCCATACGGGGCAGCCACGTCTGCTTCTGCTCCTCGCTGCCGAAGCGGTGAATGGCGTACATGGCGAGGGACCCCTGCACGGACACCAGGGACCGGATCCCGGAGTCGGCGGCCTCCAGCTCCAGACAGGCGAGCCCGTACTGCACGGCGGAGGCGCCGGCGCACCCGTACCCCTCCAGGGACATCCCGAGGGCACCGATCTCCCCGAGCTCCCGCGCGAGCTCCCGGATCCCCGGCAGCTCGCCCTTCTCGTACCACTCGGCGACATACGGCAGGACCCGATCCGCCGCCCATGCCCGCACGGTGCCCCGCACGGCCAGATCCTCGGGCTCCAGGAGATCGTCGACACCGAGCGGATCAGCGGGATCGAACGGGGGCAACTTCGAGGACGCGGACATGGAAGACCCTCCGGCAACGAATTAAACTAGCGCCGCTAGTCACGACTGTGAGCCAGACGCTACGACGCAGTCTCGCGCACGTCCAGTGCGTGACGATGCACCTGCCTGCGGGAGCAGGCCGGGTCAGGCGGAGACGCGGGTCTCCGCGACTTCCCTCGGCTTCGGCAGCTCCACACTCTCCGCATCTGCCTCGCACTGCATGGTCCGCGGCAACCGCAACGCCATCGCGGCCCCGAGCAGCAGCAGCCCCGCGCTGACGAGCAACGTCACATGCAGCCCGTGCACGAACGCGTTCCGCGCCGCGTGCTGAAGCGCCGCCCCCGCCGACCCACCGAGCTGCCCGGCGACCTCGTACGCCTCCCCCAACGAGTGCGAGGCGGCCGTGGAGGCCGAATCCGGCACGCCCGACACCGCCGACAGCCCGGGGGCGTACGCCGCGTTCATCACGCTGCCCAGCAACGCGATGCCGATACCGGCGCCCAGCTGGTACGACGTCTCCCCGATCGCCGCCGCCCCACCGGCCTGCTCCTGCGGAGCCTCGCTCAGCATCGACTCGTACGCCCCGAAGAGCGTCGTCTCAAGGCCGAAGCCCAGCAACACGAACCCGACCAGCAGCAGCCCGGGGTTGTCCTCGCCGCCCATGGCGGTCAGCACGACCACCGCGAGCGCCGTGAGACAGAACCCGGCGCACACCATCCGCCGCGGCCCGAACCGCCGCAGCATCCGCGCCCCCGCGAGCCCGGACGCCATCGCCGCGAAGGTCAGCGGCAGCAGCCGCAGCCCGGTCTCCAGCGGCGACAGACCGAGCACGAGCTGCAGATACTGCGCCGCGATCAGCTCCAGGCCGACGAGCGCGAGCATCGCCAGCACGATGCACCCGACGGACGTACTGAACGCGGGGCGCGCGAACATCTTGAGGTCGACCAGCGGATACGTCCGCCGCCGCTGCCGCCGTACGAAGAGGATCAGCATCGCCGCGCCGACCACCAGCGGCACCAGGGTGAACAGGCTGGCCACCGGCTCCCCGCCGCCGAGCCGCTTGACGCCGAGGACGACGCCGAACAGACCGGCCGCCGCGAGCAGCGCGCCGATCACGTCCCAGGGGCCCTTGTGGTCGCCCTTCGACTCGGGCAGCAGCAGCCGGCCCACCGGAAGGCTGACCAGCATCAGCGGGATGTTGACGAGGAAGACCGAGCCCCACCAGAAGTGCTCGAGGAGGAAGCCGCCGAGCAGCGGTCCGACCGCCGCGCCGACCGCGGCCACCGCGCTCCAGATGCCGATGGCGAGGGCGCGCTCGCGCCGGTCCGGGAAGACCTGGCGCAGGATCGACAGGGTCGCGGGCATGATCATCGCGCCGCCGACCCCGAGCAGGGCGCGGGCCAGGATCAGCACCTGTGGGTCGTGTGCGAGGGCCGCGAGGCCGGAGGCGAGGCCGAAGAGGCCGTACCCGAGGAGCAGGACGCGTCTGCGGCCGACCCGGTCACCGAGCGTGCCGAAGAGGATCAGCAGCGAGGCGCAGACGAGCGGGTAGATGTCGACGATCCAGAGCAGTTCTATCGCGCCGGGGCGAAGGTCCTCGGTGACGGCCGGCACAGCCACATGCAGCACGGTCGCGTCGACGGCGACCAGCAGCAGGCTGACGCAGAGGACTACGAGGACGACCCAGCGGTTGGCACCGGCCCCGGCCGCCCGACGGCGCAGCGCAGCGGCAGCCGTGGTCGTCCCGGACATGTACGTACCTCCCAGATGTTCCCTCGCCCTCGGCGGGCACACGGGGTGGGGACTCCCCGCGACTCTGCCGGAGAGGAGCGGTGGTCTCCGGCCCGCGCAACCAGGGCGAGTGACTCGTCAGGGTACGCGAGTCCAGGTCCGGGCCGAGTGGCGGACCTCTCAGACTGCACACGATCGCGTGTGGCGTACGCCACACGCACCCGGCCGCGGCCGGTGAGCCCCAGGAGAATTCCACCCAAGGATTCGGTGAACGAATTCATAAGCGGTGAAAAACGAACCAACAGAATGATCAAAGGAATTGAAGGATGCAGCCGCGGATGATTACGGATTCCTTGGAAATAAACCGCCCCCTGAGAGGAATCCCACATCACATCGTCATCACAAAGCCGTGGAATCGCCCTTGAACTGCGCTCACTCGCTGTAACGTCGATTGGGTGCGTACCGAACGAAAGCTGACCCGTCTGGACCGGGTCTTCGCCAGGCTGGACCGGGAACCGGAACGTCCGGCCCACATCGATGTGCCGCGGATGACCCGGCACAGGATCGTGCTCTTCTCCGCGACCCTGGCCTTCTACGGGGCCATCGTGTGGGCCGTAGTCATCACCTCGTGGCTCGTCCGGCTCGACTGGCAGGTCATGTTCTTCCGCCCCTACCAGCAGTGGGCGGAGATCCACGCGTTCGTCGACTACTACGTGGTGCTCGGCCAGCGCGGCCCGACCGCCGTGATGGTCGCGGCCTGGCTGGGCTGGCGCTCGTGGCGGCAGCACACCCTGCGTCCGCTGCTCGCGCTCGGCGTCTCGCTGCTGCTGCTGAACATCACCGTCGGTGCCGCCAAGATCGGCATGGGCCGGCTCGGCCCGCACTACGCGACCACCATCGGCTCGAACGAGATGGGCCTGGGCGGCGATATATTTCCCAGCGGCCACACCGCCAACGCCGTGGTGACCTGGGGAATCCTGGCCTATCTGGCCTCGACCCCGAGAGCGCGCCGCTGGCTGTCGGCCCTGTCGGCGGTGACCTCGCTGGGCGTGGGTCTGTCCACCGTCTACCTCGGTACGCACTGGTTGAGCGACGTGCTGCTCGGCTGGGCCGCCGGTCTGCTGATCCTGCTCGCCCTGCCGTGGTTCGAGCCGCTGATCGCCCGCTCCGAGGCCTGGCTGTTCGCCCTGCGCGACCGCTTGCGCGCCCGCCGGGCCGGCGCCCTGCCCGCGACCGCCCCGGTCCCGGTCGAGGCTCCGGTGCTGCTCAAGCCGCGTCCCACGGCCTCCGGCGACGAGGCCGCGGCGCGCGAGGCGTCGCCGCCGGCCCGGTCGCCACGGGCGCCGGTGTACCTCGCTCCGGGCCCGCACACGGCCCGTGGGGAGCGCACGCCGGTCACCCCGGCCGGCAGCCGCCGCCCGCCGCACACGGACCGCATCGGCCGCGGGGGCACCCCGACGGCCCGACCCCTGACGGGCGGCTGACCCGCCCCGTACGGCGCGGTCCGGTACGCACGACCGACCGCACGGCGACGGCCCCGGTTCCCGAGCAGGAACCGGGGCCGTCGCCGTGTGTCAGCCCTTCCAGGCCCGCGCCACCTGGCCGTCCTTCACCTCGAAGTTCAGCCGTCCCACGCGGTACTCCATGGTGATGATCGCCCCCGGCGGCAGCGAACGCACCGTGCTCCAACCGCGTTCGCGGGCGAGCCGCTCGGCCCCGTCGGCGTCGAGTCCGACATACGCATCCGGGTTGTCCTGGGGATCTGCGGGGGGTTTCGGAATGGGTGCCATGCGGCCAACGCTAGGGCCTCGCCGAGGGATCGGGCCAGTGCGGAGGGTGAACCTTTGTAGCGGCCATCCGAGGGCACACGTCCCTCCGGGGTCACGCTTTTGTCACAGAATCACGACACGCGTTTCGGTCACTCCGACATCGACGGACTGTCACACGGACGAGGGATTCTCTGGGCCTTCCGCAGGCATTCGATCGTAATTCCCGCGTGTCGCGCGGACCGGTCCGATAGCGCGGCGGAAAAGTTCCCGGAGAACTGTCCGCGGACTCCTTTTCCCCTCGATTCCGCGCGGGCCACGGGAGCCGGCACCGCACAGAAAGTACATGGTTCCACCACAGGACCTCCGTACGCCCCCTGTCGGAGCGCTGTCGACGCGAGCATCATGTCGTGAGCTCGCGTCGGCGCGTGCGACGCGGGCTTCAGCGGGCCCGGGACGCGACGAGCGAAGGGGCGAGCGAGCGATGGGGACGCAGACCGCAGAGGCGACGGCACGACCCGTGCGGAGCAGGCCGCCGGGCGGCCGCGTGGTCGTCGACTGGCTGACCACGACCGACCACAAGAAGATCGGTCACCTCTACCTGATCACCTCGTTCATGTTCTTCCTGGCCGGCGGCGCCATGGCCCTGGTGATGCGGGCCGAGCTCGCCCGCCCCGGGATGCAGATCGTCAGCAACGAGCAGTTCAACCAGCTGTTCACCATGCACGGCACGATCATGCTGCTGCTCTTCGCGACCCCGACCTTCGCGGGCTTCGCCAATGAGCTGATGCCGCTCCAGATCGGCTCCCCGGACGTCGCCTTCCCGCGGCTGAACATGCTCTCGTACTGGCTGTTCCTGTTCGGCGGCCTGATCGTGATGGGCTCGCTGATCGTGCCGGACGGGCCCGCCTCCTACGGCTGGTTCGCCTACGCGCCCCTCAACAGCCTGGAGCGCTCCCCCGGCATCGGCCCCGACCTGTGGATCATGGGCCTGGCGCTGGCCGGCTTCGGCACGATCCTCGGCGCGGTCAACTTCATCACCACCATCATCGGGATGCGCGCCCCCGGCATGACGATGTTCCGGATGCCGATCTTCGTGTGGAACACCCTGTTCACGTCGATCCTGATCCTGATGGCGTTCCCGGTCCTGGCGGCGTCCCTGCTCGTGCTGGAGGCCGACCGCCGGTTCGGCACGGTGGTGTTCGAGGCGGCCAACGGCGGGGCGCTGCTGTGGCAGCACCTGTTCTGGTTCTTCGGGCATCCCGAGGTGTACATCATCGCGCTGCCGTTCTTCGGCATCATCACGGAGATCATCCCGGTCTTCAGCCGCAAGCCGATCTTCGGCTATCTGACGCTGGTCGGGGCGACGATGGCGATCACCGGTCTGTCGATCGTGGTGTGGGCGCACCACATGTTCGTCACCGGCGCGGTGCTGCTGCCGTACTTCTCCTTCATGAGCTTCCTGATCGCCGTCCCGACGGGCGTGAAGTTCTTCAACTGGTCCGGGACCATGATCAAGGGCTCGCTGTCCTTCGAGACACCGATGCTGTGGGCGACGGGCTTCCTGGTGACGTTCCTCTTCGGCGGTCTGACCGGGGTGATCCTGGCGTCGCCACCGATGGACTTCCACGTCTCCGACTCGTACTTCGTGGTCGCCCACTTCCACTACGTCGTCTTCGGCACGGTCGTCTTCGCGATCTTCGCCGGGTTCCACTTCTGGTGGCCGAAGTTCACCGGGAAGATGCTCGACGAGCGGCTCGGCAAGATGCACTTCTGGACGCTGTTCGTCGGCTTCCACACCACGTTCCTGGTGCAGCACTGGCTGGGCGCGGAGGGCATGCCGCGGCGGTACGCGGACTATCTCGCGGCCGACGGCTTCACCACGCTGAACACCATCTCCACGATCGGCGCGTTCCTGCTGGGCCTGTCGACGCTGCCGTTCCTCTACAACGTCTGGCGGACCGCCAAGTACGGCAGGAAGGTCGAGGTCGACGACCCCTGGGGCTACGGCCGCTCCCTGGAGTGGGCGACCTCCTGCCCGCCCCCGCGGCACAACTTCACGACGCTGCCGAAGGTCCGCTCGGAGTCCCCGGCGTTCGATCTGCACCATCCGCAGCACGCGCTGGAGGCTCCGCAGCCCGAGCCAAAGAGCGAGCAAGCCGGCTCTGAGCCGTCCTGATCGTCTCGACCAGTTCGGCCGGCTCCAGGACCTCGAACTCGAAGCCCATCAGCATCACATGGATCACCATCACGTCGAGGCTCCCGGCGCCGGTGCGCAGCAGGCAGCTGTCCGGTCCCTCCGCCTCCAGCTGCCCTGCCGTGGGCGAGACCCTCTCGGCCGCCTCCGCCAGGGGCACCAGCAGCCGGACGACGGCCTGCGCGGCGTACGCGCGCGTGGAGACGCCCCGGGAGACGTACGCGGCGAGGTCCTCGGCGGGCGGTGTGCGCGGGGCGAAGCGGGGGCCGTGCGGCGGCTTCGGGATGACGCGGTCGACGCGGAACGTACGCCAGTCCTCGCGGTCGAGGTCCCAGGCGACCAGGTACCAGCGGCGCTCGCTGCACACCAGGCGGTGCGGTTCGACGCTGCGGCGGGTGGACGCGCCCTCGTGGTCGCGGTACTCGAACCTGAGGCGCTCTGAGTCCCGGCACAGGTTGGCGAGTTCGGTGAGGACGGCCGGGTCGACGGCGGAGGGCTGGGGGCCGCGCAGCATCGGCACGGTGAAGGCGTTCAGGGCGCTCACACGGCGGCGCAGCCGGTTCGGCAGGACCTGTTCCAGCTTGGCGAGGGCGCGTACGGACGTCTCGCCGATGCCCTCGATGCCCTGCCCTGCGGCGGTGCGCAGTCCGACGGCGACGGCGACCGCCTCGTCGTCGTCCAGCAGCAGGGGCGGGAGCTCGGCGCCGGCGCCCAGCTGGTAGCCGCCTCCCGTGCCGGGGCTGGCGTTGACGGGGTAGCCCAGTTCACGCAGCCGGTCGACGTCGCGGCGGACGGTGCGCGGGGTGACGCCGAGGCGGCCGGCGAGTTCGGCGCCGGACCAGTCGCGATGGGCCTGGAGGAGGGAGAGCAGCCGCAGGAGTCGTGCGGATGTGTCCAGCATGTGGCGCCTAACAGCTCGGAAGTGCGGATTTCGCGGGCGAGTGCGGGTCCATGGTGGCTGATCGCGCAGTTCCCCGCGCCCCTGAGGGGGATGCCGGTAATCGGCATTCGACGCTCAGGTTCCCCTGCCGGGTCTCGTAGGGGACCCGGGAGGCGTGCGGGTGCACGTCCATGGCGCCCGACGCCACCCGGTGGTCCGACTCCTCCTCCGTCACGCTGGCGTACGCGTCCCAGTGGCCCTCCAGGAGGGACACGCTGCTGGGCAGCGCCGCCCGCAGGCGGCCCTTCGTCGCCGGAGCGAGGGGCAGGGTGACCTCCTCCGGGCCCTCGCGGTGACGCAGGACCAGATGGGCCGTGTCGGGCGCCCCGGTCGCGCTGACGTCGAAGGTCAGCCCGCCGGCCGAGTCCGCTATGCAGTCGGCGCGCAGGGGTACGGCGTGCGACACGGGGGTCATGCGCTGGGGTTCCTCCTCGGTCTCTCCGCTTCGTGGGTTGGACCGGCGAACCGGCTGTTCGGTTGCCCCTCAGGGCCGATACGGCAGCTGCGGGACCTCGAAGCACGTGTCGTTCATGTCTCCCTGGGACACCCAGCCCCTGCCGTCCGTCCAGCGGGCCACCGACAGACAGGTGCGGCGGCTCTTCGGCGGCTCGGGCAGCCGCTCGAACCGGACCGGGATCAGCAGGCCGCCGGCGGTGTAGCCCTGGCTGTGGTTCATGTGGTCGTCGACGCACGCGCGCGTGACGCCCTTCGGCGCGCAGGCCTTCGCCGCGTCCGTGAACCACTTCGCCGCCGCCCAGCCCTCCAGCTGCCACTGGGAATGGCTGTCCAGTCCCTCGGTGGCGTCCCGGAACTCGCGTACGGCGTCCTGGCCGGTGTCCTCGAAGTTGCGGGACGACCCGGTCGCCCACAGGGCGTTGCGGCAGCGCGGGGCGTCCTTGTAGTCCTCGGCGACGGTGGACGTCCAGTTCTGTACGTTCGTCACCTTGGCGGTGACGTCGGCGCCGACGTCGTCCATCGCCTCGCACAGCCGGGCGTTGCCGTGCGTGTCGATGGCGTCGAAGACGAGGTCGGCGCCCTGCTCCTTCAGGTCGGCGGCCACCGCGCGGAAGTTGGGCAGCGCGAAGTCGACCTGTTCGGTGACGACCTTGTAGCCCTCGGCCTTCAGTCCCCGTTCGACGAGCCGGGCGTAGGCGGCCGACGCGGGCTGGTTGTAGGAGACGACGGCGGCCGTCCGGGCGCCGTGCTCGCGTTTGAAGTAGCGGTAGACCTCCGTTCCGCCGTACTGCTCGCCGTCCCAGCCGGTGGTGCCGTCACGGGGCGCGAGGCTGCCGTAGATGCCGTACAGGTGCGGCCAGGTGTCGTAGGCGGCTCCGATGGGCTGGCCGCCGATGTCGGGCACGCGCGCGTGCGAGACGCGCGAGGCGCCCGCGTAGTCGAGGGCGGTGGTGGCGACGAGGGCGACGACCTTGTCCTCGTCGATCAGCCGGTGCACGCACTCGTTGTTGCCGATGCCGCTGCCGCCGTCGTCGCACAGGCGCACCTCGACGCGGCGGCCGTCGATGCCGCCGCGCGCGTTGAGGCGGTCGAAGAACGCCTTGGCGCCGTCGCGCGGACCGGTGAAGGCGTTGCCGCCGACGGGGCTGGTGGCACTGGTGATGACGCCGACGCGGATCGGGGTGCGGTCCCGGGCCGGCTCCGAAGGGCTGCCACGGTCCCGGTGTTCGAAGTCGCTCTCCGGCAACCGGCTGCCGCACGCCGTACCCAGTGTCAGCAGCAGCACGGCGATCGCCGCCTCAGCACCCCGGGATCGGTGACCCATTGCCGCTCAACTGGACCAGCGCGCACAGGGTCTTGGCGGACACCTTCCAGGTGCCGTCCTGCTCGACCGCGGTTCCGGAGGCGTTGGGCAGGGCGGTGGCGCCCTTGAGGGTCAGGTCGTAGGTCACGTCCGCCTCGGTGGGCGAGGTGAACTCGATCTTGGAGACCTGCGCCTCGACCTGTCCGCCGCGCTCGTCGCCGCTGAACGCCTGGAGGACCGGCGCCATCCGCGCGCCGTTCTCCAGGACGGTCTGCTTGTCCTCGAGAGAGGTCTTGGGGTCGAAGAACTTCTGCCAGTTCTGCTTGATCTCGGTCTCGGCCGCCCCCGCGTCGGCGGGCGCCGTCGCGGCCGGTGACTGCCGGGTCTGCTCCACGGTCGGAGTCGGCGGTGTCTCGCTGCTCCCGCCGCCCTCGTCGTCGCTGCACGCCGCGAGGGCCGGGCCGAGGGAGAGGAGCAGGGCGGCCGCCAGTGCCGTCCCCCGCCGCCTGCGTGTTCCGTGTCGCCTGAGGTCGCTCCCGAGAACCATCTGGCTCACCACCGGGTGTCGATCCGGGCCGTGTGCGCCCGGTGCTTTCAGGGTCAGCTTGCAGGAGGCATAGTGCAAGCCATTGGCTGACATGGACAGGCACATGCGCAGAAACCCCGTGTGCGTGCACACAAACCCGACGTGTGGGAGCCAGCGATGCGGACAGCCCGACTGCGGACCGTGCACCCCGTCCTGTGGGCCGGCTGGGCCGCGCTCGCGGCCGGCGCGGTGCTGTGCGTCATCGGCTGGTACGGCGTCTCCGGCGAGCGGTTCGCCGAGCGCCAGCTGCCGTATCTGGCGTCCTGCACGGTGCCCGGCGCCGCGCTGATCGTCGCCGGGGCGGTCCTGCTGACCCATGGCCGGGGCGCCCTCGCCGCCACGCGCGTGGAGGAGCTGTACGGCCTTCTGGTGGCTGCGGAGCCCGCCGACGCCGAGGAGGCCGGGCAGGACGCCGCGGCGCCTCTGGCGGTCAGCGGGGACCTGCTGATGGTGCCCGGCGGCACGCTCTGGCACCGGGCGGACTGCCCGCTGGTCGCCGGGAAGGCGGAGGCCGTCCCTGTCGATGCCAAGCTGGTGAGGAGCGGTGAACTGGGCCCGTGCCCGATCTGTGAGCCCGCCGAAGCGGATGACTGATGTCCTCGCTGACGTACGACCTCACGCTGGCCGGTCTCTCGGTCGGCAGCGCCGCCGCGCTCACCGGGATCGGCCTGGTCGTGACGTACCGCTCGACGGGCGTGCTGAACTTCGCGCACGGGGCGATCGCGATGGTGTGCGCGTACGCGCTGCGCCAGTTCGTGGTGGAGTGGGGCTGGCCGCTGTGGGCGGGCGCGACGGTGACGCTGCTGGTCCTGGCGCCCGGCATCGGGATGCTGCTGGAACGGTTCGTCTTCCGGCCGCTGTCCGTCCTGGGCGGTGACCCGGCGCAGACCCTGGTCGCGTCCATCGGGGTGTTCGTGCTGCTCGTGGGGGGTGCGGCGCTGCTGTGGGGGCAGGGGGCGCGGGACGACGCGCCGGAGCTGGTGTCGGCGGACCCCTGGGGGCAGCTCGCGGTGGCGCTGGTGCTTGCGGCCGCGGTCGGCGTGGTGATCCGCTGGACCCGTTTCGGCCGGGAACTGCGGGCCGTGGTCGACGACCGGCAGCTCGCCGTCCTCGGGGGCATCGACGCCGACCGGGTCGCGGCGGCGGGCTGGGCGTTCGGCTCGTTCACGGCGGGCCTGACGGGCGTCCTGCTCGCCCCGTACGTGCGCCTGGACCCGTACGGCCTGCCGCTGCTGGTGATGGAGGTCGTCGCGGTCGCGGTGGTCGCGCGGATGCGCAGTCTGCCGGTCGCGGTGCTGACGGCGCTGGCGATCGGTGTCGCGCAGAGCCAGCTGACCCGGCTGCATCCGTCGGGCTGGGGCGCGCCGCTGCTCCAGGCCGTCGGCACGAACCTCTTCGTCGTGGCCCTGCTGATCGCGGCCCTGGTCATGCCGAGCGTGGGCACACGCGACGCGCTCCCGCGCACGGCCGGCGCGCGCGTGCCGACCCCTCCGGGCGCCTGGATCGTGGCGATCGTCCTCTTCCTGCTCCCGCTCGGCTTCGCGGGCTCGGACCTGCACACGTCGGTGCAGGTGCCGGCGCTGGGCGTGGTGCTGCTGTCCCTGGTCGTCGTCACGGGCCGCGGCGGCCAGATCTCCCTCGGACAGGCGGCCTACGCGGGCCTGGGCGCCCTGTTCACGGCCCTGCTGGCGGCCGGCCGCTTCCCGGGCCTGCCCCGCCTGCCGGAGCTCGCCGCACTGGCCCTTGCGGTCGTCCTGGTGGCCCCGCTGGGCCTCCTGACGGGCTGGCCGGCGATCAGCCGCCGCGGCCTCGCACTGGCCCTGGCCACCTTCGCGGTCGGCGTCGGCGTGAGCCGCTTCGTGTTCGCCCAGCCGTACGCGATCGCGGGCCTTTCCCTCGGCCGCCCGGCGGGCTTCGAGGGCGACCGCGCGTACTACGTCCTGGAACTCGCCCTCCTCGCGGCGGCCCTGCTGGCGACCTGGCTGCTGCGCCGGGGCCGCACGGGCCGGGCCCTGGCGGCGATGCGGGACCACGAGTCCGGGGCGTCGGCGGCGGGCGTCCAGGTGCCATCGCTCAAGCTCCTGGCCTTCGTGTCGGGCGCCGCCCTGGCCGCCCTCGGCGGCGGCATGCTCGGCATGGGCCTGCGCGCCTTCGACCCCGCCGCCTACGACCCGGTCCGCGGCCTGCTCTGGTTCGCCGCGGTCGTGGTCCTGGGCGCCGACAGCACCCTGGGCGCCCTGGCGGCCGCGGCCCTCCTGGTCGGCCTGGACGCGGGCGCCCGCGGCGGCGTGGCAGCAGCGCTCATCGGCGTACTGGCAGTCCTGGTGGGCCGCTTCCCTGCAGGCCCGTACGAGGCCCTCCGCTCGGCAACGACCCGCCTGCGCCCGGGCCGAGGAGCCCGACTGACGGAACAGGGCGCACGGGTACGGCGTCTACTGCGCCCTGCGGGGCCGGAACCCGCTCCGAGCCCGACGTTGACGGGCCTGACCGCTTCGACCGCACACCGAACGCCACGAGCGCCCGAGGCCGCCGCCGACGCTCAGGCCCCACCCGCGCCCGACGACGAGACCCCCACCCCTGCGCCCGTCCTCACCACCCACAATCTCCAGGCCCGCTACGACGGATTCACCGCCCTCCAGGACATCACCCTCACCGTCCCGCCCGCCCACATCACCGCCGTCGTCGGTCCCAACGGCGCGGGAAAGAGCACCCTGTTCCACTGCCTGGCCGGCACCCACCGCCCCGCACAGGGCCAAGTCCGCCTGGGCACCCGCGACATCACCCACCTCGCCGCCCACGCCCGCACCCGCCTCGGCATCGCCCGCACCTTCCAGCAACTGGCCGTGTTCCCCTCCCTGACCGTCGCCGAGAACGTGCGCGTGGGTGCCGAACAGGGCAGGCTCCAGGACCCGTCGGCCGTGGAGAGGTCCCTCAGACTCCTAGGCCTGGACGGCCCCGTACGCTCCCTGCCCGCCGCGGACCTCCCCACCGGCACCCTCAGACGCGTCGAGTTGGCCCGCGCCCTCGCCGGCGCCCCCCGTGTCCTGCTGCTCGACGAACCCGCCGCCGGCCTGGACACGGCGGAAGTCACCGCGCTCGCCCGCATCCTGAAGGCCCTCGCCGCGGACGGCATGGCCCTGCTGGTCGTGGAACACGACCTCGACCTGGTCGTCGACCTCGCCGACACCGTGCACGTCATGACGGCTGGCCGCATCGTCGCCTCCGGCCCGCCCGGCCGCGTACTCGACGTACTCGACACGGCAGGCACCGGGGAGGCCCCCGCATGACGACCATCTCGCTGCGCCACGCGCGCGTGCGCTACGGCCCCTTGGAGGCCCTGCACGGCGTCACGGTCGCCGCCGCGGGCCCCGGCCTCACCGTCCTGCTGGGACGCAACGGATCAGGGCGTACGACAGCGTTGCGCGCACTGGCCGGAACGGTACGGCTGTCCGCGGGCGCGGTGGTGTGGGACGGCGTCGACGTGACCCGGATGCCCGCCCACGAGCGGGCCCGCCGCGGACTGTGCCTGGTCCCCGAGCGGCAGGCGGTCTTCGGCTCCCTCACGGTGCGCGAGAACCTCGAACTGGCGTCCCGGTCGTACGGCGTCGCCCTGGACGCCTACCCGCCGCTGGAACCCCTCCTCGCGCGCCGCGCGGGCACGCTGTCGGGCGGCGAGCAGCGCATGCTGGCGCTCTCCCGCGCCCTGCTGGCACGCGCGCGTGTGGTCCTCGTGGACGAGCCGGCGCAGGGCATGTCGCCCCCGGTCGCCGCCCGTACGTACGAGTTGCTGAGCGGCCTCGACGCGTGCGTTGTCGTCGCCGAGCAACGACTGCCGCCCGGCCTGCGGGGCCGGGCGGCAGTCGTTCACGAACTGCGGCGGGGCGCTGTCGTGTTCAGCGGAGAGGCGGGCGAGTACGAGAGCCGGGCAGCGCGGCGTTCAGCCTCGCGCCCCTCGGCATGATCAGCAGGCCGGGCGCGAGGCGGTTCTTGGTGACTTCGGGCGCGAGGCGGTTCTTGGTGACTTCGGCCTGGGGCTTCTCCAGCTTCATACGGCCCTTGAGCCCGTACCGCCTGGAGCAGTGCGGCCAGGCCCCCCAGCCCTGCACCTCCACGACCTTGCGGGCGATGTGGATCTGCTCGGTGCGCTTGGCGAGGTCCGCGCGCGGGGCGTACTTCAGCCCGCCGAAGGCCTCCCAGGTCGACTGCGAGAACTGAAGCCCGCCGAAGTGGCCGTTGCCGGTGTTGATGTGCCAGTCCCCGCCGCTCTCGCACTTGGCGACACAGCCCCAGGGCCAATGACTCTTGGCACAGGCCAGGGACGCGGGTTTGGGAGGCGGACCGGAGGCCGGTAGCGGAGACGCCACCTGGGGCGCGTACGTGGCGTGCGACGCGCCCGGGCTGACGGCGGTCAACAGGGCGGTGGCCAGGGCGATCGTGAGCGGTGCGTATTTCATATCAGCACGCTAGGCAGCTTATTGCCGACGACCGGTGCGGCGCGTCCGACGACGACGAGTGCCCCACCCGGTCGGCGGACCGGGCGGGGCCCCGGGGGCGGTGCTCAGAGTTCGAGACGCTGCCCCGGCATGATCAGGTGGGGATCACCGCCGATGACGGACTTGTTGGCGGCGTAGAGCTGCCGCCAGGTGGTCCCGTGCCGGGCGGCGATGCCGCTCAGCGTGTCGCCCGCACGGACGGCGTAGTCGCCGCGGGAGGAGTTTCGGGTCGTGTTCCCCGAGGAGCGCTCCGGCGCCTGTGACGGAGCTGCGGGCGCCGACTTGGCGGTCGACGGGGCCGCCTTGCCCGCGGAGGACGCCGAACCGCCCGCGGAGGCGGCGGGTGCGCTCCCGTACGCGCCGGCCCGGGCCGAACAGGTCGGCCAGGCGCCCCACCCCTGGGCGCGCTGGACCTTGGTGGCCACGGCTATCTGCTGGGCCCTGGTGGCCCCGTCCGCCGTCGGCGCGTAGGCCGTACCGCCGTACGCGCGCCAGGTGGAGGGGGAGAACTGAAGCCCGCCGTAGTAGCCGTTGCCGGTGTTGATGTGCCAGTTGCCGCCGCTCTCGCACTGGGCGATGCGGTCCCACACTCCGCTGTCCGCCGCCGCGGCGTTGCCGGTCGCGGCCAGCAGTCCGAGCGGGGCGAGCAGTGCCGCCCCGGCGAGGACCGCCGTCGTACGCGTCCGGCTCGCGTTCGAAGCCTTCGGCGCCTTGCGAGCGTTGTTGTGAGTGTTATCGGCACATTCGGACATGTAGGTCCCTCTCGAAGGACCCGGGCTCCCCCAGGACGCAACGCCGCCCGCCACGCCATGGGGCGTGTGGACGGCGCTCGCCCCGTCCGCCGGAAGGTCGTGCTGTGAAGCCTGTTGGTGCGTTCGGCGGACGTACCCGAGCGGTGCTCGCTGCACACGGCGGAGGAATGTAGGGACATCGACCGGCCGGGATCAACCAACTCCTTGTCGGTCCAGGCCAGTTCGCGGTTACCTCCGGTATCAGCGATTTTCGGCCACCCACTTCATTCCCTGATTTCCGGATTTGTCGACCAGCAACCCTGACGATCTGTGATACACCCCACGCAACCAACTTCCTTGCATTTCCTAGGACTTGACGGTGAGTGGGCAATTCCGCACGCAAGGTGACCCTGCGCGTCGGATGGTTCGATTCCGTTCGCTGTCGTGCGTGACTCCCGCCACAGATCGCCCGTTGTCTTCTTCATGAGCCCGGGACCCGCCCGGTTCACGGACCGGGAGCCACCCGGCCCCGCCACGCACCACATCCCGAGGAGCCACCCGTGCCGCGCATGCTCGATGTCAGCGACGAGGTACGTGCCGAGATCGGCGACGAGGAAGCCGACCGGCTGCTCGCCGGGGAGAACGCCCCCGGCAGTTACGACTGCACGTCCTGCCGCACCCCTGGCGACTCCGGACAGGAGCGCACCAGCACCGTCCTGTTCATCGGCGACGAGACCGCCGTCCTCGCCTTCGCCCACGCCACCTGCCTGCCGTCACAGGTCGTCCAGGTCACCGAGGAGCAGTTGCAGGGCGCCGTGAAGTCCATCACCGGTGACCGGGTCGACCTGGAGCCGGACGCGATCGTGCCGGAGCAGGCCGTACTCGGTGTGACCAGCGGACTGGTGCTGATCGCCGGGGAATTGCACCCCGCGCTCGTCGTCGAGCCGACCGGGCCCATCGTGCGCCCCGGCGCGGTCGGCGCCGGGGACGACTTCCTGCCGCTGCTCATCGAACAGGGGTTCATGCCGGCGACCGAGCTGGCCGATGTGCCGCCGGTGCTGCACGGGTGGTCCGTACTGCTGGCCATGGGTCAGCTGCACGCGGTGCTCCAGCCGGGCGCGAACGGCGGGCAGCCGATCGCGTGGTGGCAGGCGCATCAGCCGCTGCTGGTGACGGACGGGTGGCGGGCCGCCGCGAACAAGCACCAGCAGGTGCTGATGTTCGCCGCGCCGGTGGGGTCCATCGGGCGTCAGCCCCGCGAGGATCTGCTGCGGGACGCGCTGGACAAGGCCGCGGCGAACGGGAAGTTGGTCGCGGCGGCGCTGCCGCTTGCCGGCACGTGAGAAGCGCCTGTTCAACGGGGACTGCACGGAGTCCGGCGACTGCGGGTCAGGAGTGGCCGGTCGCGCAGTTCCCCGCGCCCCTTTAGGGCGCTGCCCAGCCGCATCCCTTCCGGTGCCGGGTCGTTTGGACATACGTGCATGCATACGACGTTCCCCGCCATCAGGGCGGCCCATCGCCCACGCCTATCTACGACGCGCTCTATGCCGAGTACGTCAAGTCCTTCCGTTCGCTGCCGGGTGATCGCAGTGGCGAGGAGGACCTGGGGTTCATCGCCTTCGGGAACATCGAGCGTGCCACGGGGCCGTACGGCGGGCATCGCCCGGGGTCGTTCAGCAGCTCGTACAGCGCCTACAGCGCGGGGGCGCACAGCGCGCGCCACGGCAGCGGTCAGCAGCCGCAGTGGCAGCGCGTCGGGCACATCGGCCAGCAGGGCACGGGGATGCACCACGTCCCGGCCGCGCTGCCGCCGGCGCGCCGAGGCTGAAGACATGTGAAGGGCGGCCCCATTGCGGGCCGCCCTTCAGCCGTGTCTGCTACTTCTGCTACTTCTTCTTGCCGCGCTTCTCGCGGACCCGCACCGAGATGTGGATCGGCGTCCCCTCGAAGCCGAACTCCTCGCGCAGCCGGCGCTCGATGAAGCGGCGGTAGCCCGCCTCGATGAAGCCGGAGGCGAAGAGCACGAACCGCGGGGGCTTGGTGCCCGCCTGGGTGCCGAACAGGATGCGGGGCTGCTTGCCGCCGCGGATCGGGTGCGGGTGGGCGGCGACCAGCTCACCGAGGA
The DNA here is from genome assembly GCF_008704715.1 of Streptomyces chartreusis. Classification (NCBI taxonomy): domain Bacteria; kingdom Bacillati; phylum Actinomycetota; class Actinomycetes; order Kitasatosporales; family Streptomycetaceae; genus Streptomyces; species Streptomyces chartreusis. The sequence continues at coordinate 7,721,921 of NZ_CP023689.1, read as the reverse complement.
AGGCGTTCAGCCGGCCGGTCGGGACCCGGGTCTCCCAGCCCGCGAGGGCCGTCTCGATCGCCGGGACCAGCTTCTCCATGTGCCGTCCGGTGCGCGCCGAGACGTTCACCCGGGGCGCCCAGACGACCTGGCCGAGCTCGGTCTCGATCTCCCGCTCCAGGTAGTAGCGGCGCTCCTCGTCGAGGGTGTCCCACTTGTTGTAGGCGATGACGATCGCCCGGCCCGCCTCGACGGCCATGGTGACGATGCGCTGGTCCTGGACCGAGATGGACTCGGAGCCGTCGATCAGGATGACCGCGACCTCGGCCTTCTCGACGGCGGCCGCGGTGCGCAGCGAGGCGTAGTAGTCGGCGCCCTGCTGGAGGTGGACGCGCTTGCGGATGCCCGCCGTGTCGACGAACTTCCAGGTGACACCGCCGAGTTCGATGAGCTCGTCGACCGGGTCGCGGGTGGTGCCGGCCAGCTCGTTGACGACGACGCGCTCCTCGCCGGCCACCTTGTTCAGCAGCGAGGACTTGCCGACGTTCGGGCGGCCGATCAGGGCGATGCGGCGCGGGCCGCCGACGCCGGTGCCGAAGGTCTGCGCGGGCGCCTCCGGCAGCGCCTCCAGGACGGCGTCCAGCATGTCGCCGGTGCCGCGGCCGTGCAGCGCCGAGACCGGGTGCGGCTCGCCGAGGCCGAGGGACCACAGGTAGGAGGCGTCGGCCTCGCCGCTGGGGCCGTCGACCTTGTTGGCGCACAGCACCACGGGCTTGCCGGCCTTGCGCAGCAGTCGTACGACCGCCTCGTCGGTGTCGGTGGCGCCCACCTTCGCGTCGACGACGAACACGACGGCGTCGGCGGCCTCGATCGCGAACTCGGCCTGCGCCGCCACGGAGGCGTCGATGCCGAAGACGTCCTGCTCCCAGCCGCCGGTGTCGACGACCTTGAAGCGGCGGCCCGCCCACTCGGCCTCATAGGTCACGCGGTCGCGGGTGACGCCCGGCTTGTCCTCGACGACGGCCTCGCGGCGCCCGATGATGCGGTTCACGAGGGTCGACTTGCCGACATTCGGGCGGCCGACGACGGCGAGTACGGGCAGCGGCCCGTGACCGGCCTCCTCGATGGCACCCTCGACGTCCTCGAGGTCGAAGCCCTCTTCCGCGGCGAGCTCCATGAAGTCCGCGTACTCGGCGTCGCCAAGTGCTCCGTGGTCGTGCTCCTCGCCCGAGCCGTCGGAGTGGATGTGGTCGTTCATGAAGTCCGTACCTCGTCGTTCATCGTGGTGATCGGTGGAACGCCCGGTTTCTCCCGGCTGATCCACTACTCAGTGTCGCCTAGCGGCCGGTCAGCCGCCTGGCGTTTTCCAGGTGCTCGGTGAGCTCCTTCTGGATGCGCTCGGTCGCCTCGTCCAGCGCCCTGCGGGTGCGCCGCCCGCTGCCGTCCCCCGCCTCGAAGGGCTCGCCGAAGACGACGTCGACCCGGTGCCGCAGCGGAGGCAGCCCCTTGACCAACCGTCCGCGCTTCTCGGAACTTCCCAGCACCGCGACCGGGACGATCGGGGCGTCGCCGCGCACGGCGAAGTAGGCGAGTCCGGCGCGCAGCGAGGCGAAGTCGCCCTCGCCCCGGGTGCCCTCGGGAAATATGCCGAGGACGCCGCCGTTCCTCAGGACGTCGAGGGCCTGCGTGATGGCCGTGCGGTCGGCGGCGTGCCGGTCCACCTTCAGCTGGCCGATGCCGGTCAGGAAGGGGTCGAGCGGGCCGACGAACGCTTCCTTCTTGATCAGGAAGTGCACGGGGCGGGGCGCCACGCCCATCACCATCGGCCCGTCGATGTTGTGGCTGTGGTTCACCGCGAGGATGACCGGCCCGGTCGCGGGCACCTTCCAGGCACCCAGGACCCGCGGCCGCCACAGCCCGAACATCAGGCCGACGCCGATGCGCCGACCGACGTCGGCACCCCGCTCTGACGGAAGGCTCACTTCGCGGCTCGCTTCTCCTCGACGAGCGTGACGACGCACTCGATGACCTGCTGCAGCGTGAGCGCGGTGGTGTCCACCTCGACCGCGTCGCCCGCCTTGGCGAGCGGCGAGGTCTTGCGGCTGGAGTCGGCCGCGTCACGCTTGATCAGGGCCTCACGGGTGGCGTTGACGTCGGCGCCCTTGAGCTCACCGCTGCGGCGGGCGGCACGGGCCTCCGGGGAGGCGGTGAGGAAGATCTTCAGGTCGGCGTCGGGCAGCACGGTCGTACCGATGTCGCGGCCCTCGACGACGATGCCGTACTCGGCGGAGGTCGCCAGCGAGCGCTGGAGCTCGGTGATCCGGGTCCGGACCTCGGGCACCGCGCTGACCGCGCTGACCTTGGAGGTGACCTCCTGGGTGCGGATCGGGCCGGCCACGTCGGTGCCGTCGACGTTGATCGTCGGGTTGTCCGGGTCGGTGCCGGAGATGATCTCGGGCTTGCCGGCGACGGCCGCGATCGCGGTCGGGTCCTCGATGTCGATGCCGTTGGTCACCATCCACCAGGTGATGGCCCGGTACTGGGCGCCGGTGTCGAGGTAGCTCAGCCCGAGCTGCGCGGCGACGGCCTTCGACGTGCTCGACTTGCCCGTGCCGGAGGGGCCGTCGATGGCGACAATCACGGGCTTGGCGGCACCGTTTTCCACGGGGGGACACCTTCCTGGTGCGGTGTGGCGGGAGTGTGGGGACGCGAAGGCGCCCCGCACAAGGTTACTGGGTTCCCGTCACTCGTCCGGCCGCGCCTGATCGGCGGACTACTGCCGGATCCCCCAGCCCCGCTCCCGCAGGGCGGCGCTGAGCACCGTCGCCGCCTTGGGCTCGACCATCAGCTGGACCAGGCCGGCCTGCTGCCCGGTCGCGTGCTCGATCCGTACGTCCTCGATGTTGACCCCGGCCCGGCCGGCGTCCGCGAAGATCCGCGCCAGCTGTCCCGGCTGGTCGTCGATGAGCACGGCGACGACCTCGTAGACCCGCGGAGCGGCCCCGTGCTTGCCGGGCACCCGTACCTGGCCCGCGTTCCCGCGGCGCAGCACGTCCTCGATCCCGGCCGTGCCCTCGGTCCGCTTGTCCTCGTCGGACGACTGGAGCGCGCGCAGCGCCCGCACCGTCTCCTCCAGGTCGGCGGCGACGTCGGTGAGCAGGTCGGCGACCGGTCCCGGGTTCGCGGAGAGGATGTCGATCCACATCCGGGGGTCGGAGGCCGCGATCCGGGTCACGTCCCGGATGCCCTGGCCGCACAGCCGTACGGCCGTCTCCTCGGCGCTCTCCAGGCGCGCGGCGACCATGCTGGACATCAGATGGGGCATGTGGGACACCAGGGCGACCGCGCGGTCGTGGGCGTCGGAGTCCATCACCACCGGCACCGCGCGGCAGTGCGAGACCAGCTCCAGGGCGAGGTTCAGCACCTCGGTGTCGGTGTCGCGGGTCGGCGTCAGCACCCAGGGCCGGCCCTCGAAGAGGTCGCCGGTCGCGGCGAGCGGGCCGGACTTCTCGCGGCCGGACATGGGGTGCGTGCCGATGTACGCCGACAGGTCGAGCCCGAGCGCCTCCAGCTCACGGCGCGGTCCGCCCTTGACGCTGGCCACGTCGAGGTAGCCGCGGGCCACGCCCCTGCGCATGGCGTCGGCGAGCACGCCGGCCACGTGCGCGGGCGGGGCGGCGACGATCGCGAGGTCGACGGGCCCGTCGGGGGCCTCGTCGGTGCCGGCGCCGAGCGCGGCGGCGGTGCGGGCCTGCTCGTGGTCGTGGTCGGCGAGGTGGACGACGACACCGCGGGCGGCGAGCGCCAGCGCGGCGGACGTGCCGATGAGGCCGGTGCCGATGACGAGTGCGGTTCTCACTGGGCGATGTCCTTGCGCAGGGCGGCCGCGGCACCGAGGTAGACGTGCGCGATGTCGGCGCGGGGCCGGGGGGACTCGATGTGCGCGAGGACGCGTACGACCCGGGGCATGGCGCCCTCGATGTCCAGTTCCTGGGCGCAGATCAGCGGTACGTCGGCGAAGCCGGGGCCGAGCTTGCGGGCGGCGGCCGCCGGAAAGTCGCTGTGCAGGTCGGGCGTGGCCGTGAACCAGATGCTGATCAGGTCGTCCGCGGCGAGGTCGTTCCGCTCCAGGATCGCGGTGAGCAGGGCCCCGACCTGCTCGTCCATGTGGCCGGCGTCGTCCCGTTCCAGCTGGACGGCCCCCCGGACCGCTCGTACCGCCACGGCGCTGCTCCTTGCTGAGTCACGGATCGGCTCTTCGGAAGTCCAGCCTAGTCAGCCCGCGTGCGGCTCACGCCTCACGCCCGCCCGCTGAGACACCCGGCGCGCCGGGCCGCCGCGCGAGCGGTTCGCGCGCTTTCATCCACTACATCCAAGGTTGCTTCGTCTTTGCTGCTTTCGGTGCAAAGATGCTGTTGATCCGCTCGGAGCGGCTTCCGGGCCGGCCATTGCCCTCTGGTTTCTTCCGCACTTTCGGAGTGACGACATGACCAACCGTCCGACGCGGCGCACGATCCTCATCGCCTCGGGCGCGACGGGCGCGACGGCGCTCGTCGCCGCCTGCGGCGGCTCCGACGACAGCGGCGGCGACTCGGCGTCGACCACGACCACCGCCCCCGGCCAGGACGGCGCGGGCGACAAGCTCGCCGACACGGCGGACATCCCGGTGGGCGGGGGCACGATCTTCAAGGACCAGAAGGTGGTGGTGACCCAGCCGGAGGAGGGCCAGTTCAAGGCCTTCTCCGCCATCTGCACCCACCAGCAGTGCCTGGTCGGCAGTGTCTCGGACGGGACGATCAACTGCCCGTGCCACGGCAGCAAGTTCAAGATCACCGACGGCGCGGTCGCCAACCCTCCGGCCACGCGGCCGCTGCCGGCGCAGAACATCGTCGTGGACGGAAATTCGATCAGCCTGGCGTGATCCGCCGCGTACGCTCCGGGACATGCATCCCGAGACCCTGGTGCGCGACCACACGGTCTACGCCTGTGTGATGGGTTCGCGCGCCTTCGGTCTGGCCACGGACGGCAGCGACACCGATCGCCGGGGCGTGTTCCTCGCCCCCACGCCGCTCTTCTGGCGCTTCGACAAGCCGCCGACGCATGTCGAAGGCCCGCTGAAGGAGCAGTTCAGCTGGGAGCTCGAGCGCTTCTGCGAGCTGGCCCTGCGCGCCAACCCGAACATCCTGGAATGCCTGCACTCCCCGCTCGTGGAGCACGTCGACGGCACCGGCCGCGAGCTGCTCGCCCTGCGCGAGGCGTTCCTGTCCCGGCAGGCGTACGAGACGTTCACGCGCTACGCGCTCGGCCAGCGCAAGAAGCTGGAGGCCGACATCCGGCTGCACGGCGCCCCGCGCTGGAAGCACGCGATGCACCTCCTGCGGCTGCTGACGAGCGCCCGCGACCTGCTGCGCACCGGGCGTCTGACGATCGACGTCGGCGATCTGCGCGAGCCTTTGCTCCAGGTCAAGCGCGGCGAGGTGCCCTGGCCGGAGGTGGAGTCCCGGATGACCCGCCTGGCGGGCGAGGCGGAGGAGGCCCTGCGCGCGAGCCCGCTCCCGGCCGAGCCGGACCGCCGACGGGTGGAGGACTTCCTGGTCCGCGTCCGCCGCGCCTCAGCCCTCCAGCCGGATCCGTACGACGAAGGCGTGCAGGGCGTCGTGGGCAGCGGGGGCGTCGGGCAGGGCTGAGGCCGCCTGCGCCTCGTCCAGCACGCCGTGCAGCCGCTCCACGTCGGCCGCCACGCGCGCGCGGTCGACGTCGGCGGCCCCGTGCTCACGCGCCGCCTTGGCCTCGATCAGCTCCGGCAGGTAGCCGGGCGCTTCGGCCTCGACCTCGCCGAGCAGCGTGGGCAGATGCGCCTGCACCTCACCGCTGCGCATCAGATGCACCCCGGTGAGCAGCGCCCGGAAGGTGTAGAGCAGCGGCTTGAGCTCGCCGGTCTTCTCGAACAGCCGCCACTGCGTGCCGGCGAACCCCCGATAGTGATGCGCGTGGTGGCTCGTGAGCACGCCGGGCGCGAGGTCGGTCAGTTCCCGGTGGGCGTCGGTGGTGTGCACGACGAGCGGCGAGAGCAGCTGCTCCAGCACGTAGCCGTTGCGGCGCAGCATCAGCCGTACGAACTTGCGCAGGTCGTGTGTGACCAGGTCCATCTCGACGCCGTCCCGCAGCCACATCCGCGACCGTGTCTCGTCCGGCTCCCGCAGCCCGACGAGGTCGGCGGCCGGCAGCAGGTGCACCCCGCGCAGGTCGACGTCCGAGTCGTGCGACGGGAAGCCGTACAGATGCGCGCCGGAGACGGTCGCGAAGAGCACCGGGTCGGGCTGTTCGGCGACGACGGGCGCGAGGTCGATGTCCAGGGCGTCGATCACCCCTCAAGCGTCCCAGAGCGCCCCGAGCGTCATCAGGTCGCCCCGGTACTCGATCCGGTCCGCCCATTGAGTCGGCCAGACGTCCGCGCCGAGCCAGGCGCCCGCGAACGCCCCGGCCAGGCAGGCGATCGAGTCCGAGTCCCCGGCGGTGCAGGCGGCCCGCCGCAGCGCGGTCAGCGGCTCGTCGACGAACCACAGGAAGCACAGCAGCGCGGTGGCCATGGCCTCCTCGGCGATCCAGCCCTCGCCGGTCGCCAGGCACGGGTCGGTCTCCGGCGAGACGGTGCGCACGGCCTCCTGGAGACGGTCCAGGACACCCAGGCACTCGTCCCAGCCACGCGCGATGAAGTGCTCGGCCGAGGGGTCCTGGCTGCGCGTCCACAGATCGCCGAGCCAGCGCTCGTGGTACTGGGTGCGGTTCTCGTAGGCGTACGACCGCAGCAGCCCGACCAGCCCGGTCGGCTCGGCACCCTGCGCGAGGAGCCGTACGGCGTGCGCGGTCAGGTCGGACGCGGCGAGCGCCGTCGGATGCCCATGGGTGAGCGCCGACTGCAACTGGGCGGCGCCCGCGCGCTGTTCGTCGCTCAGCCCGGGAACGAGCCCGATCGGCGCGACGCGCATGTTGGCGCCGCAGCCCTTGGAGCCGATCTGGCTGGCGTCCTGCCAGGGCAGGTCGGGGCGCTCCAGCAGATCGCAGGCCCTGAGGCAGGTGTTGCCGGGGGCGCGGTTGTTCTCCGGTGAACGGTTCCACGCGACGAACTCCGCGCGGACCGGCTCCACCATGGCCTCGGGCCCGAGTACGCCCATATCCATCGCCGTCCGCAGCCCCTTCCCCAACGCCAGCGTCATCTGGGTGTCGTCGGTGACGATGGCCGGAGTCGGCAGTTCCATCCCGCGCCACGGGCCGCACTTGGCGAGGATCGACGGCACGTCGTTGAACTCGGTCGGGAAGCCGAGCGCGTCCCCGAGGGCGAGGCCGAGCAGGGAGCCGGTGGCGGCGCGCTTGCGGACGGTGGTCGTGGTCATGCGGGTCCTTCCGAAGTGGGCCGCAGCAGGGGCGGGTGAAGGGTCGTGGCGGTGCCGGCGCGGTACAGCGCGGCCGGCTTGCCGCGGCCGCCGGTGAGCCGGGCGGCGCCGGCGACGGGTTCGACGAAGCCCGGCGCGGCGAGCACCTTGCGGCGGAAGTTGGGCCGGTCAAGGGCGGTGCCCCACACCACCTCGTAGACGTGCTGCAACTCGCCGAGCGTGAACTCGGGCGGGCAGAAGGCGGTGGCCAGTCCGGAGTACTCCAGCTTCGCGCCGACGCGTTCATGGGCGTCGGCCAGGATCCGATCGTGGTCGAAGGCGAGCGGCCCCGCCTTGTCGTACGGCACCCAGCGGGCCTGCGCCGCGTCGCTGCCGCCGTGCGGTTCGGGAGGGTGGGGCAGCAGCGCGGCGAACGCGACGGTCACGACCCGCATCCGGGGGTCGCGGTCGGGTTCGCTGTAGGTCCGCAGCTGCTCCAGGTGCAGCCCTGAGACGTCCGACAGGCCGGTCTCCTCGGCAAGTTCACGCCGGGCGGCCGTCTCCGCCGACTCGTCCGGCTGCACGAAGCCGCCGGGCAGCGCCCAGTGTCCGCGGTACGGCTCCTGCCCGCGCTCGACGAGCAGGACGTGCAGGACGCCGTCGAGGATCGTGAGGACGGCGAGGTCGGCGGTGACGGCGAAGGGTTCATGGGCGTACTTGTCGTACTCCACCGTGTCGCGGTCCATACGAACCCACCCCCTTAATAGTCACTACGACTATAAAGAGGGTGGGAGGGTCGGGGCAACCCCCTGGCCTAGGTCCGGCCGCGGCCGGGCGCGAACGCCGCCACCGCCGCTCCGACGGCCGCCGCGCCCGCGCTCACCCACAGCGCCGCCCCGGCGCCGTCGATGAACGCCCCGGGCGAGCCGTAGCCGCCGTACGTCGTGAACACGGCCGCTGCGACGGCGACCCCGAAGACGCCGCCCAGTTCGCGCAGCGCGTTGTTGACGCCGGCCGCGACGCCCGCGTCGCCCAGCGGGACGGACGAGGTCACGGCGTTGGCCACGCTCGGGAACACCATGGAGATGCCGATGCCCGCGACGATCAGCGGGAGGACGAGGCTGCCGTATCCGACGCCGGGTTCGAGCCGTGCGGCCAGCAGGGCGAGGCCCGTCGCCTGGAGGACGAGGCCGCCGAGCATGAACGGCCGGTTCCCGAACCGGTCGGCGAGCGCCCCGGCGATCGGCGCGACCAGCAGGGGCGTGGCGTTCCAGACGAGGATGCGCACGCCCGCCTCCAGCGGGGAGTAGCCGAGGCCGAGCTGGAAGAGCTGCGTGATCATGAACAGGGCGCCGAGCAGCGAGGCGAAGAGGAGGAAGCCGGAGGCGTTGGCGGTCGAGAAGCCGCGCCGCCGGAAGTGCGACAGGGGCAGCATCGGATAGCGGGCGCCGGCGCGTTCCCAGGCGAGGAACCCCGCGACGAACACCACCCCGACCGCCAGCGCGGTCAGCACCTCGGCACTCCCCCAGCCGGCCTCGGGCGCCCGCACCGGCGCCCAGGCGAGACCCGTCAGGCCCACGGCCGCCAGCGCCAGCCCGACCAGGTCGAGTTGGGGCCGGGTGCCGTAGCTCTCGCGCAGCCTGGTCGCCGCCAGGGGCAGCATGGCGAGCCCGATGGGCACGTTCAGCCAGAAGATCCACTGCCAGGACAGGCCCTCGGTGACGGCGCCGCCCAGCACCGGCCCGGCAGCCACGCCGAGTCCGGTCACACCGCCCCACATCCCGATGGCGACGCCCCGCTTCTCGGCCGGGAACGCCTCACTGATCAGGGTCAGGGTGAGCGGCAGCAGGACGGCGGCCCCGGCGCCCTGGAGCACGCGGGCGCCGATGAGCTGGCCCGGGCCCTGGGCGAGGGCCGCAGCGGCCGAGGCGAGCGTGAAGACGGCGAGGCCGACGACGTACATCCGCCGCCGCCCGAACCGGTCGCCGAGCGCGGCGCCGGTCAGGGTGAGGCAGGCGAAGACGAGGTTGTAGGCGTTGATCGTCCACTCCAGCTCGGACAGGCTCGCCCCGAAGTCCGCGCGCAGCGCGGGCAGCGCGGTGGCGACGACCACGACGTCGAGGGAGCACAGCAGCGCGCCGAGGCCGGCGAGGGCGACGGTCCACACGCGCCTGGTCGGGGCCCGTTCGGCGGGTGGGGTGCGCAGTGGCGGGGCTTTGAGGATGTCGGTCATGGCCGTGCCTTCCGTGAGTCGCTCGGATCACTCACGGAAGGCAGACCCGGCTCACCCCGGAAAGGAATCGCGGCGGCCCAGGAAGGCCAGCAGCCGCACGTCGGCACGCGCGCGTGGCGCCACGTCGACCGGCGCGCCGAAGCGCACGCCCCGGTCCTCCTCCGCGACCACCAGGCGGGCCACGCTCAGCAGTTCGGCGGCGAGGGAGGCCGGGATGGGCCGGGGCCGGCCGCAGGCCTGGGCGACGTCCCAGCCGTGCACGGCTATCTCGACGGCGCCCACGGCACCCATCACCCGCACGTCCAGCGGCCGTTCACCGACCAGGACGCGCTCCTCGGCGGGCCCGGCGGTCCATGCGCCGAGCACCGCGCACGCACGCGTACGCAGGCCGCAGACCCGGTCGGCACGCGGGAACAGCCCGATCCGCCCGCCCGTCAGGCCCTCGTACAGCGCGTCCAGCGAGTCGTCGATGTGTGTGAGCAGTTCCCCGAGGTCCCACTCGGCGCAGGGTGTCCCGCGCCCCAGGTTCACGGACCCGATCTCCGCGACGCTCCCCAGCGTGTAGGCGAGCGAACGCTCCAGCAGTTCCCCGGAGTTCACGACAGCTCCTTCGGCAGTCCGAACCGGTCCAGCACCCGCGGATCGAGGAAGGCGGTGACGCGGGCCAGTGCATCCTTGCGCACGGTCAGCACCTGCACGGAGTGCCCGCGGAGGACGCCGTCCGCGCCGCGTACGTACATCGCCACGGCCGGCTGCCCGTTCGCGCGCGTGCGCAGCATCCGCAGGGTGCCCTTCTCGTGCACCCGTGCCCGCAGGAACCGCAGCACGTCCGCCCTGCCGCTGTACCACTGCGCGAACGGCGGCATCTCCAGCTCGACGCCGTCCTGGAGAAGGTCGATCAGCGAGTCCAGGTCGGCGTTCTCGAAGGCGGCCACGTACCGGTCGAGCACCTCGCGGTCGGCGGCGCCCTCCGGCTCCTGAACGAGGTCCTCGTCGGGCGCCACCTCGTCGAGCCGGGCACGCGCGCGTTGCAGGCTGCTCTTCACGGCCGCGGTGGACGTGCCCAGCAGCGAGGCCACCTCGGCCGCCCGCCACGCCAGCACGTCCCGCAGGATCAGCACGGCCCGCTGCCGCGCCGGCAGATTCTGGAGCGCGGCGACCAGCGCCAGGCGCAGGCTCCCCCGCGCGGCCACGACGTTCGCCGGGTCGACGAGCGCGTCGGGCAGCGGCTGGAGCCACGGAACGTCCGTCAAGGGGGCCGTCAGCGGCTCCTCAGGCGTCTCTGCGGGCCCGCCGAGCCCCGAGGGCAGCGGACGTCGCGCGCGGCTCTCCAGGGCCGTCAGACACGTGTTGGTGGCGATCCGGTGCAGCCAGGTCCGCAACGAGGCGCGGCCCTCGAAGCCGTCGTAGGACCGCCAGGCCCGCAGATACGTCTCCTGCACCAGATCCTCGGCCTCGTCGACCGAGCCCAGCAGCCGGTAGCAGTGCGCGAGCAGCTCTCTCCGATACGGGTCGGTCAGCCGGACGAACTCGTCCCGGTCCGCAGTGGTCGCACTCATCCCCGCTCCCTCCGTCACCAGTACAGACCGGCGCGGGGGCGAAAACGCATCGGCCGGCCCCGGATCTGTTCCGGGACCGGCCGACACAAGGGGCTTTCGGGCTTCCTAGAGGTCGACTTCCTGCATCAGCATCCCGACCTCGGTGTTCGACAGGCGTCGCAGCCAGCCCGACTTCTGGTCGCCCAGCGTGATCGGCCCGAAGGCGACGCGCACCAGCTTGTCGACCGGGAAGCCCGCCTCGGCGAGCATGCGACGCACGATGTGCTTGCGGCCCTCGTGCAGGGTGACCTCGACCAGGTAGTTCTTGCCGGTCTGCTCGACGACCCGGAAGTGGTCCGCGCGCGCGTAACCGTCGTCCAGCTGGATGCCGTCCTTGAGCTTCTTGCCCAGGTCGCGCGGGATCGGGCCCACGATGTGCGCGAGGTAGACCTTCTTCACGCCGTACCGGGGGTGGGTCAGCCGGTGCGCCAGCTCACCGTGGTTGGTGAGCAGGATCACGCCCTCGGTCTCGGTGTCGAGCCGCCCGACGTGGAAGAGCCGCGTCTCCCGGTTGGTGACGTAGTCCCCGAGGCACTGCCGGCCCTCGTTGTCCTCCATCGTCGACACGACGCCGGCGGGCTTGTTCAGCGAGAAGAACTGGTACGACTGCGTCGCGACCGTCAGGCCGTCGACCCTGACCTCGTCCTTCTCCGGGTCGACGCGCTTGCCCTGCTCGAGGACGATCTCGCCGTTGACCTCGACCCGGGCCTGCTCGATCAGCTCCTCGCAGGCGCGCCGTGAGCCGTAGCCCGCGCGGGCGAGGACCTTCTGGATCCGCTCGCCCTCCTGCTCCGCGCCCGGGAAGGTCTTGGGCAGCTTGACGTCCTTCTTGCCGGCGTAGCGCTCGCGGTTGCGCTCCTCGGCCCGCGCGTCGTACTCGCGGGACGTCGCCGGAGCCGAACGGCCACGGCCGGTGCCCTGGGACTGCTTGGGGCCGCCCTTGGCGCCGCCGCGCGCCGAGGCGCCGCGCCCCGACTTCGGACCGTCCGGGGTGGCGCCGGGGCCGACGTCGTAGCGCCGCTCCTCCGGGCGCGGCTTCTTCGGCCGGCCGCCCTGCTTGTCGTCGCGGTTGTTTCCGGCGCCGCGGAAGTTACCGCGGCCACCGCTGCTTCCGCCGCGGCCGCCGCTGTTGCCACCACGGCTCCCGCCGTTGTTTCCGCTGCTGTTCCTGCCGCTGCTGCTTCGCATCAAAATTCCGTCTGGTCGTCTACGTCGTCGGTGCCCCGTGGTGCCGGGGCGCCCGGACCGTCATCGGGAGCGTCCGGGTCGAACGACGGCACGCCTTCCTGGGTCTCGGCCTCGATCGCCTCCGCCTCCGGGAGGAAGGGCGCGAGCTCCGGGAGCTCGTCCAGACCGCGCAGGCCCATCCGCTCCAGGAAGTAGTTCGTCGTCCTGTACAGGATCGCACCTGTTTCGGGTTCCGCGCCCGCCTCCTCGACCAGCCCGCGCTGGAGGAGGGTGCGCATCACACCGTCGCAGTTGACTCCGCGTACGGCGGAAACCCGGCTGCGGCTGACCGGCTGGCGGTAGGCGACGACCGCGAGGGTCTCCAGTGCGGCCTGCGTGAGCCGGGCGGTCTGCCCGTCCAGGATCAGGCGTTCCACGGCCGGGGCGTACTCGGCACGCGTGTAGTAGCGCCAGCCGCCCGCCACGAACCGCAGCTCGAAGCCGCGGCCCTGCACGGCGTACTCGTCGGCGAGCTCCCGCAGGGCGTCGGCGACCTGGCGCCTGGGCCGCTCCAGGATCTTCGCGAGGTGCTCCTCGGTCGCGGGCTCGTCCACGACCATGAGCATCGCCTCAAGGGCGGGTTTGAGGTCGAGGTCGGCGACGGCACGCAGCCCGGCCGGAAGTTCGGTGGTCTCCTCACTCACGCCTTCTTCTCCTCCCGCTTGGGCGGCTCGGGCGGCCGGTCGAACTCGTCGGTCACCATCGGCGCCTCGTCACCCTCCCCGCCGGTCCAGCGCACCAGGAGCTCGCCGAGCGCGGTCTCCTGGTCGAGGGCGACGGCCTTCTCCCGGTACAGCTCCAGCAGGGCCAGGAAGCGCGCGACGACCGTCAGGGTGTCGTCGGTGTCCTCGACCAGGGCCTGGAAGCTGACCTCGCCGAGTTCCTTCAGCCGCGCGACGACGATCCCGGCCTGCTCCTGCACGCTGACCAGCGGCGCGTGGATGTGATCGACGTAGACCTGCGGCTTGGGCTTGGGCTGCATCGCCTTGACCGCGAGCCTGGCGAATCCTTCCGCCCCGATGCTGATGACGACCTCTGGCAGCAGCTCGGCGTGGTGCGGTTCGAGGCCGACGGTACGTGGATAGCGCCGCGCCTCCTCGTCGAGCCGGCGGTTGAAGATGTCGGCGATCTGCTTGTACGCCCGGTACTGGAGCAGCCGGGCGAACAGCAGGTCCCGGGCCTCCAGCAGCGCGAGGTCGGCCTCGTCCTCCACCTCGGCGGAGGGCAGCAGCCGGGCCGCCTTGAGGTCGAGCAGGGTCGCCGCGACCACGAGGAACTCGGTCGTCTCGTCGAGGTCCCAGTCCGGTCCCATGGCCCGGATGTGCGCCATGAACTCGTCGGTGACCTTGGACAGCGCGACCTCGGTGACGTCCAGCTTGTGCTTGGAGATCAGCTGGAGGAGCAGGTCGAAGGGGCCCTCGAAGTTGGCGAGCCGGACCTTGAAGACACCGCCGTCGTCACCGCCGTCACCGGCCTCGGTCCCGTCCTGCGGGGCGGGGGGCTCGGGTTCCGGCACGACGGCCGGGGGCTCCGGCTGCGGCTCCGGGACCACGACCTCCGGAACCTCGGAAACCTCAGGAGCCTCGGGAACCGCGAAAACCTCAGGAGCTTCGGGAACCTCGGCGACCTCGGGCTCCATGTCCAGCTCCGGCTCGGGCTCCGGAGCGACAGGACCCGGCACGGAAACCGGCACCGTTCCCGGCCCCCGCCCCAGCGCACGCCGACGGCCGCCGGAGGCACCGGCACCGCGGGCGGGAACGTCGTTCGAGGTCATGGCCCCCGCAGGCTACCGCTACCGCCCGCGAAGCCGTCGGACGAGGATGCTGGCGTCTCCGCGGCTCTCCAGATCCGCGAGGACCACGGCCACCGCCTCACGGACGATCCGCCCGCGGTCGACGGCCAGCCCGTGCTCTCCGCGGAGCACCAGCCGGGCGTGCTCCAGATCCATGAGCTCCTCGGCGGAGACGTACACGGTGATCTTCTCGTCGTGCCGTTCGCGGCCACTGGGCCGACGCGAGGCGGAACGCCCACGCTTGCGCGGCGCCGCGGCGGCCGCACCGGAGGCGGCGCCGGCACTCACGGAGGCTCCGGCAGAACCTTCCTGCGCCGCCTGACGACGCGAGGAACGCTCCGCGGCGGCGGACCGGCTGCGTGACTCGCCGGCATCGGCCGACTCCGCGTCGGCCGCGACATGTTCCGCGCCGTCGCCGTCACCGCCCTGTGCGGGCACCGACTGCGGCGCGTCCTCCACGGCCGCGGCCGAGTCGCTCTCCCCCGCGGGAGCCGGCACCCGGGCCTCGCCGTTGGCGGGACGCCGGGGAGTGGACGGCTGGAGCGCCATACCCCCTGTCGTACGGAACAGTTCGTCGGCCCCCGGCAGACTCACTCGGCGTGACACCGGGCGAGCACCTCCCTGGCGAGCTGGCGATAGGCGGCGGCACCGACGGAGTTGGAGGCGTAGGTGGTGATCGGCTCACCGGCGACCGTGGTCTCCGGGAAGCGGACGGTGCGTCCGATGACCGTGTGGTAGACGTGGTCGTCGAACGCCTCGACCACACGCGCGAGCACCTCACGGCTGTGCACCGTGCGCGAGTCGTACATCGTGGCGAGGATCCCGTCGAGCTCCAGCTCCGGGTTGAGCCGCTCCTGGACCTTCTCGATGGTCTCGGTCAGCAGCGCCACACCGCGCAGCGCGAAGAACTCGCACTCCAGGGGCACGATCACCTTGTGGGCGGCCGTCAGCGCGTTGACCGTGAGCAGGCCGAGCGAGGGCTGGCAGTCGATCACGATGAAGTCGTAGTCGGGCAGCAGCGGCTTCAGCGCGCGCTGGAGCGTCGACTCGCGCGCGACCTCGCTGACCAGCTGGACCTCGGCGGCCGACAGGTCGATGTTGCTCGGCAGCAGGTCCATGTTGGGGACCGCCGTCTTCAGGAGCACCTCGTCCGCCGACATGCCCCGCTCCATGAGCAGGTTGTAGACGGTGAGGTCGAGCTCCATCGGGTTGACGCCGAGGCCGACCGAGAGCGCGCCCTGAGGGTCGAAGTCGACGAGCAGGACCCGGCGTCCGTATTCCGCGAGCGCGGCACCCAGGTTGATGGTCGACGTCGTCTTGCCGACGCCGCCCTTCTGGTTGCACATCGCGATGATCTTCGCGGGACCGTGGTCGGTCAGCGGACCCGGGATCGGGAAGTACGGCAGCGGGCGCCCGGTCGGGCCGATGCGCTCACGGCGCTGCCGGGCAGCGTCGGGCGCGAGCGTGGCCGCGTACTCGGGGTCGGGCTCGTACTCCGCGTCGGGGTCGTAGAAGTGCCCTGCGGGCAGTTCGTCGTAGTCGGCGAAGTGGTTGTGGGGCGCGCCACTTCCGTCGCCGGCCATGGCGTTCACGTGATGGCCATCCATGCTCATGTGTGCTGGCAGAGTCGCCCTTGAGGGGGCCTTGTGACCCTGGTGGGCTGCGAAGGTGCGCACCGCGACGGAGCCGACAGCCTCGAACCCCGCGGGACCCTGGTCCCGTACCGGCGTTCCTGGTTGACCACCCCCGGGAGAAAATGTCGACTCATTCACAAGTCGTCTTACCTCCTTGGTGACCAGGAAACTTCTAGACAGGTCAGCGTTGCACCATGCCGACGGTTGGCGACTCTATGGCGTGTCGGTGGTCCGCAGCAACACAATCCGCCGGACCGAGCAGATGTGTCGACAATGAAACATCCCGCTGTCAAGGGCGTACGGCCGTCGCACAGCAGGTTTCACCGGTGTGCGAATCGGTCGAAGGGTTGCGTTCGAGGCGAGTTGACCGAGAGTCGCAAAGTGACCATACACACATCCGGCCGGACCTTTTCGGGCAAGGTCCGGCCGGGTGCGTGCGGTTGACGACTCGTGTTGACGTATCGCCTTTATCAGAAAGTGACTTAGGCGATCGGCTCAGCCGAGCAGCGTTTCGAGGTCCACGTGCTCCAGGCCGTGCGCCTCCGCCACCTCGCGGTAAACGACCTTGCCGTCATGCGTGTTGAGGCCCTTGGCCAGCGCGGCGTCACGGCGCAGCGCCTCGACCCAGCCGCGGTTGGCCAGCTCGACGATGTACGGCAGCGTCGCATTGGTGAGCGCGTAGGTGGAGGTGTTGGGCACCGCGCCCGGCATGTTGGCGACGCAGTAGAAGACCGACTCGTGGACCGGGAAGGTCGGCTCGGCGTGCGTGGTGGGACGCGAGTCCTCGAAGCAACCGCCCTGGTCGATCGCGATGTCGACAAGAACACTTCCCGGCTTCATGCGCGACACGAGCTCGTTGGTGACGAGCTTCGGGGCCTTGGCGCCCGGGATGAGGACGGCACCGATGACGAGGTCGGCCTCCAGGCAGGCCTTCTCCAGCTCGAGGGTGTTGGAGACGACGGTCTGGATCTTCGTACCGAAGATCTTGTCCGCCTCCTTGAGCTTGTTGATGTCCTTGTCGAGCAGGGTCACGTGGAAGCCCATGCCGATGGCGATCTGCGCGGCGTTCCAGCCGGAGACACCGCCGCCGATGACGACGGCGCGGCCGGCGAGCACGCCGGGGACGCCGCCGGGCAGCACACCGCGGCCACCGTTGGCGCGCATCAGGTGGTAGGCGCCGACCTGCGGGGCCAGGCGGCCCGCGACCTCGGACATCGGGGCGAGCAGCGGCAGGGCCCGGGAGGGCAGCTCGACCGTCTCGTAGGCGATGGCCGTGGTGCCGGACTCGATCAGGGCGTCCGTGCACTCCTTGGAGGCGGCCAGGTGCAGGTAGGTGAAGAGCGTCTGGTCCTTGCGGAGGCGGTGGTACTCCTCGGCGATGGGCTCCTTGACCTTCAGCAGCAGGTCGGCGGTGGCCCACACCTCGTCCGCCGTGGGCAGGATCTGGGCACCGGCGGCCACGTACTCGCTGTCCGGGATCGACGAGCCGACACCGGCGCCCTGCTCGATGACGACCTGGTGGCCATGGCGCACCAGCTCCAGCACGCCGGCGGGGGTGATGGCCACCCGGAACTCGTTGTTCTTGACCTCGCGGGGGATGCCGACCTTCACGTCGATCACGGTCCTTGGCTCAGAGGGTGTGGGGGCATTTCCATACATACCCAGGCGTGCAGGGCACACCGGGAGACACCGCAGGAGAAGGTGCGGCAGAGCCAGTCTAATGAAGGCGTTCCCGCTGTCTAGCCTTTCATTGCATCAATCTTCTTTGGATGCACTACGGATTTCGCAGGCGTTAGGGTCTGGTTCCGGCTCGATTGCCTCTTGCCGGGGCTCGGACTCGGCCGCATCGGAGTCCTCGGGCTCCTCTCCCAGCATCCGCTCGGCAGCGCCCCGGTGCAGCTGCGCGGCCGCGGGATCGCCCAGGCGGTCCAGGGTGTCGGCGAGCCGCAGATACAGCGCGCCCTGGAGCCGCGGGTCCTCGGCGCGCCGCGCCCAGTCCACCGCCTCCTGGCAGGTACGCAGCGACTCCTCCAGCCGCCCGGCGTACTCCTGGACCCGGGCCAGCTCGCTCAACGCCCGTGCGTGGCCCCCCACATCACCGTTCTTGCGGTGCCCGGCGACCGCGGCCCGCCAGCTCCGCTGCGCCTCGCCGTACCGGCCCGCGTAGGTGTGCGCCTCGGCGATACGGCCGTACAGCCGGGCCTCGTCCACCCGCTCGGCCCGGGCCTGCCGCTGGGCCAGGGCGCGGCCGAACCAGTCGGCGGCCCGGTCGTAGTCCCCGAGCTCCAGATGCGCGCCGCCTACGGATTCCATCGCGCGACCGGTCGCGTACGGGTCATTTCCTTCCCGTCCGGCGTCCAGCGCGGCCCGGAACCGCACCAGCGCCTCCCGGGTGCGCCCCGTCCGGACGTCGAGGTCGCCGAGGTTCAGCAGCGCCGCGGCCTGCTCGCGGGGCAGGTTGCGGCGCTGCGCCACGTCGAGGACCAGGGCGTGCACGTCGTACAGGTCGGGGGCGGCGGCCTTGGTGCCGAAGTGCGCCACCATGGCTCTGACCAGCTGGGACATCAGCCGTCTGGCGAGGGTGTCCAGCTCCCCGTCGGCGACCGCGGCACGGGCCGAGGCCAGCAGGGCGGGCCTGCGGATGTCGAGCCAGTCGGCGGCGGCGCGGGGGTTGGGGAAGCGCAGGGCCCGCGGCATGCCGAGGAGCTTCTGCCGGGTCTCGGGGCTGTCGGTCTCGGTGATCGCCCGGCAGGACTGCAGCAGCCGTACGGTCCGCTCCAGCATCCGGGCGCGGGCGAGCTGGAGCTCGGCGGGGCGGTCCTGGGTCTCGGTGAGGGCCGTGAGCAGCGGGTGCAGACAGGCCGGGACCTCGTACTGGGGCAGCGGCGAGTCGACGGCGTGCAGCAGGCCGAGGGCGACGAAGTCGTCCAGGGTGGTGTGGGCGCCCTCCACCGAGGAGCCGGCGAGCGCGGAGGCGGTGTGCGGGTCGATCAGGCCGCCGGGGGCGAGGGAGAGCAGCCGCAGTATGCGGGCGGCCGGGGCGGGCAGGCCGGTGTAGGCGAGCCGGAAGATCCGGCTGAGCGGAGTGCCCTCCTCGCCCTCGGCCCGCAGCTGCTTGGCGAGGTCGGCCACGGCGGACTTGGGCCGGGCGGCGAGCCAGCCGCCCGCCAGCCGCAGCGCGGCGGGCTGGCCCTGGCACACCTCGACCAGGCCCTCGGCGGCCCGCGGGTCGACGGTGATGCGCACCGACCCGGCGTGCCGGGACAGCATCTCGACGGCCGACTTGGTGTCGAGGCCGCCGAGCGTGCAGGGCCGGACGTCCGAGATCCCGGTCAGCGGACCGCCGGAGACGGCCACGGCCAGGCATTCCGGGGTGTCCGGCAGCAGGGCGTCGACCTGGTCGGCCTCGGCGGCGTCGTCGAGCAGCAGCAGGACCCGGCGGTCGGCGAGGGCCTCGCGCAGGGCTGCCGTGAGGTCGTCCTCGGGGGCGCCGGGCGGGGTGGGCCGGTCCAGGGCGGTGAGCAGCAGGCGTGCGGTGCGCCGGACGGGGACGGGGGTGCCGTCGGGGTCGGTGAGCCTGGCGCGCAGTACCCCGTCCGGGTAGCGGTCCGCCACCTGCCGTACGAGTTCCTCGGCGAGGGCGGTGCGGCCCGAGCCGGGGCGGCCCGCGATGAGCAGCACGCGCGCGCGTGGTGCCTTGCGACCGGAGAGGGTGTCCAGGCCCGCGCGCTCGATGTCGGCGCGCAGCTCCTTCAACTCGCGGGTGCGGCCCAGGAATTGGTTCGCATCGGAGGTCCGTGCCGACACCTGCACGCCGCCTGTGTCCACCACCTGATCCGTCACGGGCCACACTCCCGTCCCACGCACGCGCAAGCCCGCCGGGACTCCGGTTCGGGCGTGTATCAGAGCCTAGTTCACGCTCTGCTACGTTCCGGGCGGAGCGAGGCGGGCATGGCGGGACGTCGCCCGATCGGATCAGCAGATCGTAGGACTCAGGGCCGAACAGAGCCCCCGCCTACACCTCGAACGGCCTCGCCGGCCAGGGCGCCCCCGCCGGACGCAACCCGTCCGGACCGCCGGAGGCACGCGCGGCGACCAGCGACAGCACGCCCACGACAAGGCAGTTGTTGTGGAGCTCGCCCGCGAGCACGCCCCGCACCAGCTCGTCGACCGGCACCCGCGCGTGCTCCATGTCGGCCTCCTCGTCCTCCACGACGAAGCGCTCCCCGTCGGCCTCGGACAGGTTCCGGGCGAGGAAGATCCGGATGGCCTCGTCACAGCCGCCGGGGGTGGTGTAGACGTCCGTCAGCACCCGCCAGTCCTCGGCCTTGACGTGCGCCTCCTCGTACAGCTCGCGCTGGGCGGCGTGCAGCGGGTTCTCGCCGGGGATGTCGAGCAGGCCCGCCGGGATCTCCCAGAGCTTGTGCCGCACCGGGTGGCGGTACTGCCTGATGAGCAGGACGCGGTCCTGGTCGTCGAGGGCGAGCACGGCCACGGAACCGGGGTGGACCTGGTAGTCACGCCGGACGACCGAACCGTCGGGCATGACCACGTCGTCCGTGCGGACGGAGGTCTTGTTGCCCACGAAGGGGGTGTCCGTCGCCCGGATCTCCCACTCCTCGGGGGTGTCCTTGATCGTCATGCCCTGCCCTTCCACACGCTTCAAAAAGAACCCGCCAAAGAAAACCGGGGTGCGCACCCTTTGAAGGTTTGCACCCCGGCCACCGTACAAGTGGTGTGTTACTTCGAATTCTTGCGCTCGACCGAGGCCTTCACGAGGCCGGCGAAGAGCGGGTGCGGGCGCGTCGGACGCGAGCGCAGCTCCGGGTGGGCCTGCGTGGCCACCAGGTAGGGGTGCACCTCGCGCGGGTACTCCACGTACTCGACGAGCTTGCCGTCCGGAGACGTGCCGGAGAACACGATGCCCGCCTTCTTCTCCAGCTCCGCGCGGTAGGCGTTGTTGACCTCGTAGCGGTGCCGGTGCCGCTCCTCGACGTACTCCTTGCCGTCGTACACCTCGCGCACGATGGAACCCTCGGCCAGCTTGGCCGGGTACATGCCGAGCCGCATGGTGCCGCCCATGTCACCCTCACCGGCGACGATGTCGAGCTGCTCGGCCATGGTGGAGATGACCGGGTGGGACGTCGCCGGGTCGAACTCGGTGGAGTTGGCGTCGCCGATGTCGGCCAGGTTGCGGGCCGCCTCGACCACGATGCACTGCAGGCCCAGGCACAGGCCCAGCAGCGGGATCTTGTTCTCGCGGGCGTACTTGATCGCGCCGACCTTGCCGAGCACACCGCGGTCGCCGAAGCCGCCGGGGATGCAGATGCCGTCGATGTCGGCGAGCTGCTGCTTGGCGCCGGCCGGGGTCTTGCAGTCGTCGGAGGTGACCCACTTGATCTTCACGCGGGCCTTGTTGGCGAAGCCGCCCGCGCGCAGCGCCTCGGTGACCGAGAGGTAGGCGTCGGGCAGGTCGATGTACTTGCCGACCAGCGCGAGGGTGATCTCGTGGTCGGGGTTGTGGACGCGGTCGAGCAGGTCGTCCCAGGTCGTCCAGTCCACGTCGCGGAACGGCAGGTCCAGCTTGCGGACGACATAGGCGTCCAGGCCCTCGCCGTGCACGGTCTTGGGGATGTCGTAGATGGAGCGGGCGTCGGGGCAGGCGACCACGGCCGCCTCGTCGACGTCGCACATCAGCGAGATCTTCCGCTTGATCGCGGTGGGCACCTCGCGGTCGCAGCGCAGCACGATCGCATCTGGCTGGATACCGATGTTGCGCAGAGCCGCAACCGAGTGCTGGGTCGGCTTCGTCTTCAGCTCTCCCGAGGGGCCGATGTACGGCAGGAGCGAGATGTGGACGACGAAGACGTTGTCACGACCGACCTCGTGACGGACCTGGCGGACGGTCTCCAGGAACGGCAGCGACTCGATGTCGCCGACCGTGCCGCCGACCTCCGTGATCACCACGTCGACCTCGTCCGTCGCCATGCGGCGGATGCGGTGCTTGATCTCGTTGGTGATGTGCGGGATGACCTGCACGGTGTCGCCGAGGTACTCGCCGCGCCGCTCCTTGGCGATCACGGTCGAGTACACCTGGCCGGTGGTGACGTTCGCGGAACCGTCCAGGTCACGGTCGAGGAACCGCTCGTAGTGACCGATGTCCAGGTCGGTCTCGGCGCCGTCGTTGGTGACGAACACCTCGCCGTGCTGGAAGGGGTTCATCGTGCCAGGGTCGACATTGAGGTACGGGTCGAGCTTCTGCATCACCACGCGCAGGCCCCGCGCCTTGAGCAGCATGCCGAGGCTGGAGGCCGTCAGGCCCTTGCCGAGCGAGGAGGCGACACCCCCGGTGACGAAGATGTGCTTGGTCGTCGTGGATTTGGGCGGCATGGCCAAGAGGGAGCTCCCGTGGTCGCGATCTGGGGTGCGGTGCGGCTGCCCGACCGGAGAAATCTCCGGCGTCGCCGTCGCTGCGGTTCGGGGGTTTTTCTCCCACCGGTCCACGGGCTACCAGGGTATCAGCGACCGGAACCGATGGCTTCCGGCCACGCTCCGCACACGTCCCGCCACGAACCTGCACGACCGTCCCGGTTTCTCACCCCTTGCTCACCCGTTCGGCGGACCCGGGTTGCCCGGAGCGGCACGCAGATCATCTACGTGCGTCGTATCCTGCTCGGACATTCGCTGCCGAGCCCGGCCGGTAACACGGCACCACCCCTCGCCCGTAGCCTCCGGAACAACGAGAGCTCGTCAGTTCGTTGAGCAGAGATTGTCGAGAAACGACAGTCGTTTTGCCTCACGGCCGAAGCGGCTGCTTTGCTTCACCGCTCAACGACGATTTACAACACCCCTTGACCGCACTAGCGAGAGCCCCCTTGTTCCCAAGAGGGGGTGACGTGGCCGTTCGACTGGAGTTGCACGTGGCCGGGCGCATCGAAGACTACGCACTCATCGGAGACATGCAGACCGCCGCGCTGGTCTGCCGGGACGGCACAGTGGACTGGCTGTGCCTGCCCCGCTTCGACTCGCATGCCATCTTCGCCGGACTGCTGGGCACCGAGGAACACGGTTTCTGGCGGCTCGGCCCCGCGCACGCCTCCGACTCCCCGCCGCCCACCGCGGCCCGGCGCAGCTACCGCGGCGACTCCCTGATCCTGGAGTCCGAGTGGGACACGCCGCGCGGCACGGTCCGGGTGATCGACTTCATGCCCCCGCGTGACGGCGCGCCCCAGCTGATCCGGATCGTGGAGGGCGTCTCGGGCCGGGTGCCCATGCGCTCGACGCTGCGGATGCGTTTCTCGTACGGCCGGGTGGTGCCCTGGGTGCACAAGCACGAGGGCCGTACGGTCGCCGTCGCGGGCCCGGACTCGGTGTGGTTCGACACGGAGGCCGAGACCTACGGCAAGTCGCTGACGACGTACTCGGACTTCACGGTCGCCCCGGGTGAGCGGATCGCGTTCACGATCTCCTGGGAGCCCTCGCACAAGCAGCCCCCGGCGCTGCCCGAGCCGGAGCTGTCGCTGACGGCGACGGAGGACTTCTGGCGCGAGTGGGTCGAGCACTGCACGTACCACGGCCCCTACCGCGAGGCGGTCATCCGCTCGCTGATCACCCTCAAGGCGCTGACCTACGCCCCGACGGGCGGCATCGTCGCCGCCCCGACGACGTCCCTGCCCGAGGACATCGGCGGCGTCCGCAACTGGGACTACCGCTACACCTGGCTCCGCGACGCGGCGATCACCCTGTCCTCGCTGCTGCGCACCGGCTACCGCGAGGAGGCCCGCGCGTGGCGCGAGTGGCTGCTGCGGGCAGTCGCGGGCGACCCGGAGAACCTCCAGATCATGTACGGCATCGCCGGCGAGCGCGAGCTCGGCGAGGCGGAGCTGGACTGGCTGCCCGGCTACGAGAACTCCGCGCCGGTCCGGGTCGGCAACGGCGCCGCGCACCAGCTCCAGCTGGACGTCTACGGCGAGGTCACCGAGGCCCTGCACCTGGCGCACATGACGGGCCTGGCCCGCAACGACTACGCCTCCCTGCTCCAGCTGAAGCTGATCCGCTACCTGGAGGACCACTGGCAGGAGCCGGACGAGGGCATCTGGGAGGTGCGCGGCCCGCGCCGCCACTTCGTGCACTCCAAGGTGATGGCCTGGGTCGCCGTCGACCGCACGATCAAGCTGATCGAGTCCGGCGACGCGGACGGCCCGCTGGAGCGCTGGAAGGAACTGCGCGACGAGATCCACCGGGACGTGTGCGAGAAGGGCTACGACAAGGAACGCAACACGTTCACGCAGTCGTACGGCTCCAAGGAGCTGGACGCCTCCCTGCTGCTGATCCCGCAGATGGGCTTCCTGCCGCCGGACGACAAGCGCGTGATCGGCACCATCGAGGCGATCCAGCGCGAGCTGTCCACCTCGGACGGCTTCATCCTGCGCTACCCGACGCAGGGCGAGCACGAGGGCGTCGACGGTCTGTCCGGTGACGAAGGCGCCTTCCTCGCCTGCTCCTTCTGGATGGCGGACGACCTGGCGATGATCGGCCGCGTCGACGAGGCCCGCAAGCTGTTCGAGAGGCTGCTGTCGCTGCGCAACGACCTGGGTCTGCTGGCCGAGGAGTGGGACCCGGTGCGCCAGCGCCAGGTCGGCAACTTCCCGCAGGCCTTCAGCCACGTCCCGCTGATCGACACCGCGCTGCGCCTGACGGCCTCGGGGGCCTACGGCGGCTGAACAGGACCGCCGGCCGAAGCCTGCCTACGCTGGGATGCATCAGCCCCTGCACGAAAGGGGGCGCCCTCATGGCCTCCCCATCGAAGGCGGGCGCGGCCCTCGCCGCGCTGCGCGAGGATCTGGTCGGCGACGTGTTCGCCCCGTCGGACGCGGGCTATGACGAGGCCCGCACGGTCTTCAACGCGATGATCGACCGCCGGCCCGCGGTCATCGCCCAGTGCGTGGACGAGAACGACGTCGTGCGGGCCGTGCGGTTCGGAAGGGACCTCGATCTCAACATCGCGGTGCGCGGCGGGGGGCACAGCGTGGCGGGCACGGCGGTCAACGACGGCGGACTGGTCGTCGACCTGCGGCACATGCGCGCGGTGAGCGTCGATCCCGCGGCCGAGGCGGTACGGGTCGCGGGCGGCGCCACGATGAGCGACCTGGACCGCGCCTGCCAGCCGCACGCCCTCGCCACGACCGGCGGCCGGGCCTCCACGACCGGGGTCGGCGGTTTCGTCCTCGGCGGCGGCTCCGGCTGGCTGGACCGCTGGTGCGGGCTGGCCGTCGACAACCTGGTCGGCGTCGAACTCGTCACGGCGGACGGCGAGCGGGTCCACGCGAGCGCCGACGAGAACCCGGAGCTGTTCTGGGGCCTGCACGGCGGAGGCGGCAACTTCGGTGTCGCGACCGCGCTCACCCTGAAGCTCCACGAGCTGCCCGAGTTCTCCATCGCGCTGGTGCTGTACCTCCCGGAGTTCGGCCCCGAGGTCACCCGCACCTACCGCGAGCTGATCACCATTGCCCCCGACGAGGCGAGCGGCGGCGTGCTCTATCTCACCGGCCCGCCCGAGGAGTTCGTACCGCCGCACCTGGTCGGCTCGCTCCTGTGTGGCGCGCTGCTGACGTACGCCGGGCCCGAGGAGGACATGCGCAAGCTGGCCGAGCCCCTGCTGGCGCTGCCGCACGAGTCGGAGATCGTCGGGGCGATGCCGTACGCCGACGTCCAGTGCATGCTCGACGATCCGCCGGGGATGCGTAACTACTGGTCGGCGGAGTATCTGACGAGCGCGCCCGACTCCTACCTGGACGCGTTCTGCGCCGGGGGCGATGCGATGCCGGCGACCGGCACCATCCATGTGCTGTTCCCGCAGGGCGGGGCGATCGCGGCGGGCCCGCACGAGTACCCCGTGCCCTACCGGGATGCGCCCTGGGCCGTACACCCCTTCGCGATCTGGGAGGACCCTGCGGACGACGAGCGCTGCGTGAGCTGGGTCCGCGAGGTGCGAGCGGCGGCACAGCCGTGGAGCACGGGCGCGGTCTATCTCAACTTCATCGGCGACGAGGGCGCCGAGCGGGTCGTCGCCGGCCTGGGCCCGGAGAACACCCGGCGCCTGGCCGATCTGAAGCGCCGCTACGACCCGGACAACGTGTTCCGCTTCAACCACAACATCAGGCCGGCCTGACCGGCTCGCCGGCTCGGGCGCCCGCCGGCGGCATCGGCGTCCGTCCGCCCCTCCCGATGAACGTCCTCGGAGGTGTCAGGAGGCCATTCGCACAGGTAGCGTCCGCCTATGGACAGCGCGACGAACAGCGGATTCGACACTCACGGCGCCGGGATCACCGTCCGGCGGGCGCTGGAGCTGCCCGGTCTGCGCAGCGGGCTGCCCGAGATCCTCGCGGGCGCCGACCGGCTGGGGCGGACGGTGCGCTGGGTGCACGCCGGCGAGGTGCCCAACATCGCCTCCCTGCTCAAGGGCGGGGAACTGCTGCTGACCACGGGCTACGGTCTCGGCACCCGCCCCGCCGACCAGCGCGCGTTCGTGCGCACCCTGGCCGAGCGCGGCATCGCGGCGCTGGTCATCGAGCTGGGCGCCCGTTTCACCCGGCTGCCCGCGGCCCTGGTCGACACGGCCCGCGCGGCCGGACTGCCGCTCGTCCAGCTGCATCGCCAGGTCCCCTTCGTGACCGTCACCGAGGAGATCCACACCGAGATCGTCAACGGCCACTACGCGCTGCTGCAACGGGCGGAGGAGGTGCACCGTCGCTGCACCGAGGCCCTGCTCGGCGGCGGTGGGGTGCCCCAAGTGCTCGGCATCCTCGCGGACTTCAGCGGCAACCCGGTCTTCCTGGAGGCCACCGACGGGCGGCTGCTGTACGCGGCCGGCGCCGGCCCCGAGGGCGCGGACCCGTTGCAGGTGTGGGAGGGGCTGCGGGGGCAGCACAAGGACACGCCGCCGCCCACGGGTTCGGTGCTGGTGGACGTGCCGGGCGGCGGCCAGGGCGCTGGGTCGGTGCGCGGCCGTATCGTCCTGCTGCCCGTGCTGGGCCCGCTGGCGCCGGTGCACCGCATGGCCGCCGAGCGGGCCGCGGGCATCCTCGCCGTGGTGCTGATGCAGGCCCGCCAGGAGGAGGAGCTGGCGGCGCGCGGGCGGGGCGACTTCCTGACCGACCTCGCGGAGGGCCGGGTCGCCGCCGAGGACGCCCCGGCGCAGGCGCGGGTGCTGGGCTTCAAGCCGGGTGACGGCCCGCTGCTGCCGGTCGTGATGCGGCTCGGGGACGTGCTGTCGCCGGGTGGCGGCTGGGCGGTGCTGGCGCGCGCGGTCGGCGAGGAGCTGGCCTCGGTGGGGGTGCCGGTGCTGCTGGGCGTGCGGCCGGTGGAGGGCCGGGTGCCGCTGCTGGTGGGCCTGCGTGCGGAGACGGAGCGGCCGGCGGTCGCGGACCGGGTCGCGATGGCGCTGCGGGCGGGCGTGGAGCGGGCCGGGATCCAGCGTCCCGGGGCCCGGCCGCCGGTCGTGGTGGTCGGCGTCGCGGGCGGCTGGACGGCGGCCTCGGCGGGCCTGCGGCACGCGGCGGAGACGGCGACGGCAGCGCAGGGCCTGGCGGACCGCCCCTGGTACGACGCCCGTCGGCTGGACATCGACCTGCTGCTGTGGCGGTTGCGCGACCATCCCGACCTGGCGGCCTTCGTGGACCGCGCGATCGGCCCGCTGCGCGACCACGACGACCGCTCCAAGCCGCCGCTGCTGCCCACGCTGGAGACGTACTTGGCGCACGCGGGCCGCAAGGCGGAGACGGCCCGCGAACTGCACCTGAACCGGCAGACGCTCTACAACCGCCTCGCCCGCATCGGCGAGTTGCTCGGCACCGACCTCGACGACCCGCAGACGGTACTGGCGTTGAGCCTGGCACTGCGGGCCAGACGGCACGTCGCCTAGCGTCCGCTCAGATCATGGGCCGGGGCTGCGTCAACTCGTCGTAGACGCTGAGCACTTGGGCCACCGTCTCGTCCTCGGTCGGCCAGGTCGCCGCCTGCCGCACACCCCGCTCCCGCAGGAGGTCCTGCCGCTCGGGGTCCGCGAGCAGTCGTACGACGGTGCCGGCGAGGGAGCCCGCATCGCCGTACGGGACGAGTTCGGCGGCGTCGCCGACGAGTTCGGACATTCCGCCGACATCGGTGGCGACGAGCGGCACGCGCGCGTGCAGGGCTTCCTGCGCGAGGACGGACCGTGACTCCCAACTGCTGGACAGCAGCGCGATGTCGGCGGCGGCCAGCAGCTCGGAGACGTCGTCGCGGCGCCCGATGAGCCGCACGGGCAGCTCCTCGTCCTCGATACGGCGCTGGAGCCCGGCCCGCAGCGCCCCCTCCCCCGCGATCACGAGCAACGGGGCGGGGTCGAGCTTGCGCCACGCGCGCGAGGCGTCCAGCAGTACGCCGTATCCGCGATGCCGTTCCAGCGAGCCGACCGCGATGAGCAACGGCCTTCCGGTGGCACCGAGTTCGGCGCGCACCTTGGGCCGGCGCCGGTCGGGGTCGTCCTTCTCGACCTCCGGCCGGCGGCCCGGCAGGGCGACGGCGGCGAGGCGCGCGTCCCGGGCACCGGTGCGGCGGGCCCGGTCGACCAGTGCCGAGGTGGTGCCGAGGACGACGGAGGCGGCCTTGACGACCCGCCGCTCCAACAGCCGCACGAGATGGGCGCGGGCACCCTCGGCATACGCCCGGTCGTGCCAGGTGACGACGAGCGGAGTGCGCCGACCGCTGAGCGCCAGCACCGCGCGGAAGGAGGCGTGCAGCCCGTGCGCGTGCACCAGGTCGGCGTCCGCGCACACCGCCCGCAGCGCGGCCACGGAGGCCGGATCGCTGCTGCGCGGCACATGTACGTGTTCGGCGCCGGCGCCCGTGAAGTCGTAGGCGCGATCGGCCTCGACAGGGGCGCACACGGTGACCCGCACGCCCCGCGCGACCAGCCCCGAGGCCAGCGATCGCACATGCGCGCTGCTGCCTGCGTTGCCGCCGCCCAGCACCTGCACGGTGCGCAGTGACGACTGGCCGTGCGGTGAGTGGCTGCTCACGGGGGTCACGTGGCCGGGGCTCCTGGTTGTGGGTGGGACGGTCACGAAGAACGTACAGAAGGATCGGGCGGAGGGGGTGTACCGCGAGGATCCCTTCGCGTACGACGTGTTTACGCCAAGGATGCCAGGACGCACGGGTGTTCCGGGACCGTCGGGAGTACGAGGGCGGGCAACGCGGCGGCCGGAGTCACCTGCACGAGTGAGTCGCGGTGGCCGTTGTGCACGAACACGCGCGCGTGGCGCATGTCTCAACGAGCCGAGCCCCTGCGGTTCAGGTCCCGCCCAACACCCGTACCGTTTCGCTCACTTTGTCCCCGTACACCGCCGCGGCCACGACAGCGGCGGCATGCGCGAGAAGTCCCGCGCGGCCTCCCCCACTCTCGGCTCCGCTCGAGCGGGGGGACCCCCATCCGGCAACGACTGCGGCGCCCAGGGCAGCGCCCAGCGCATGCGCCCCGGTGTCGCCGATCATCGCCCGTTCACCGAGGTCGTCGGGCAGTACGGCCGCGGCGGCGCCCATGGCGGTGGCGGCGATCTCGGCACCGGCTCCGGCCCGGAACAGTCCCGGCGCGCCGAGCGCAAGCACCGCGGCGGCGGCCCGACCGGGCCGTACGTCCACGAGGTTCACGAAGTGCGCGGCACCGGCGATCACGACCCCGCGAGGAGTTTGTCCAGCGGCCGCTCCTTCAGGAACGCGCCCGCGACGAGCCCGGCGGCCGAGATCCCGAGCAACTTGACGGCCCCGCTGGTGACTTCGCCGTCCCGCAGGGCGCGCAGATGCGCCCGGAAGCCGCGTCGCGCGTCATCCGCCCCGGCGATGTCGTCGTATGCCCCGCAGATCCCGGCGGCCGCCACGGCGACCCCGGCGGCCGGCGACACCCGCCCCGCACCGACCGCGACGGCCAGCGCCGAGGCGGGACCGGCGTACAACTCCACTTTCCGCCCCGCGTAGTTCTTCCGCTCCCAGCGCTCCCGGCCACCGGGGGCCTTGGCGCGCAGGGCACCGGCGGTGGCACGGGTGAGGGCGGCGGAGAGCCCGAGCGAAACGCCTTGCCTGATCATCCGGCCACCCTACGGGCCCCGGGGCGCGGGCCCGTGGGTGTCCTCCGGATCACGCCGGCGTCTCGCGCCACGGCCTCCCCTAGCCGTCGGACCGAGCCGTCTCCAGCAGTTCCTCGGCGTGCGCCCGCGCGGTCTCCGAGTCCTCCTGGCCCGCCAGCATCCGGGACAGCTCGCGGACCCGCTCCTCGCCCTCCAGGACCTTCACGCCGGAGCGGGTGACCGTCCCGTCGTTGGTCTTCTCGACGAGCAACTGCCGGTCGGCGAACGCGGCGACCTGCGGCAGGTGCGTCACGACGACGACCTGCGCGGTCTTCGCCAGCCGGGCGAGCCGGCGCCCGATCTCCACGGCCGCCTTGCCGCCGACACCGGCGTCGACCTCGTCGAAGAGGTACGTCGGCACGGGATCGGTCCCCGCGAACACGACCTCCACGGCCAGCATCACACGCGAGAGCTCACCGCCGGAGGCACCCTTGGCGATGGGCCGCGGCGGCGCCCCCGGGTGCGGGGCGAGCAGCAGCTCGACCTCGTCGACGCCCGACGGCCCGTAGGCGACGGTACGGCCGTCGACCTCGACGCCCTCGGGGTCCTCGGTCTGCCGCAGGGCGAACGACACGCGCGCGTGCGGCATCGCGAGCGAGGCCAGTTCCGCCGTCACCGCGGCGGCGAACCGCTCGGCCGCCTCCGTGCGCGCGTCCGTCAGCGCCTGCGCCAGCCCGCCCAGCTCGGCGCGCAGCCCGTCCCGCTCGGCGGTCAGCTCGCCGATCCGGTCGTCGTCGCTGTCCAGTTCGGTCAGTCGGCTGCTGCCCTGCTCGGCCCAGGCGAGCACGGTGGCGATGTCCTCGCCGTACTTGCGTGTGAGCGTGTTCAGCGCGGCCCGCCGTTCCTCGACGGCCGCGAGTCGCAGCGGATCGGCGTCGAGGTCGTCGGCGTATCCCGCCAACTCCCCGGCGACGTCGCCCAGCAGGATCCCGATCTCCCCGATCCGGTCGGCGAGCGCCGCCAGCGCCGGATCGTGCGCGCGGACGGCGTCCAGGGCCCGCTGCGCGCCCGCGACGAGCGTGGCCGCGTCGATGCCCTCGGGGTCCTCCGGATTCCCGGCGAGAGCGGCGTGAGCGGCCGTGGCGGCGGACGACAGGGCCTCCGCGTGCCCGAGCCGCTCGGCCTCCTCGGCGAGCTCCACGTCCTCGCCCGCGCGCGGCTCGACACCGGCGATCTCGTCGAGCCCGAACCGCAGCATGTCGGCTTCCTGAGCCCGCTCACGCGCGCGCGTGACGATCTCCTCCAGCTCGACCGCGACCGCCCGCAACCGCCGGTAGGCCTCGCCGTACTTCGCGAGCGGCACGGCGACGGCGTCGCCCGCGTACCGGTCGAGCGCCTGCCGCTGCCGGGTGAGCTTCAGCAGCCCCTGCTGGTCGGTCTGCCCGTGCACGGCCACCAGCTCGTCGGCGAGCTCGGCCAGCATCCCCACGGGCACGCTGCGCCCGCCCAGGTGGGCCCGGGACCGCCCTTCGGCGGAAACGGTACGGCTGATGAGCAGCGCACCGTCGTCGAGCTCCGCCCCCGCCTCCTCGGCCCGCACCACGGCCGAGGTGCCCGCGGGGACGGTGATCCGCCCCTCCACGACCGCTTTCTCGGCCCCGATCCGCACGAGTGCCGGGTCCGCCCGCCCGCCGAGCAGCAGCCCCAGGCTCGTGACCACCATGGTCTTGCCCGCACCCGTCTCGCCCGTCACGGCGGTGAACCCCGGCGACAGCTCGACGACCGCGTCGTCGATGACTCCGAGCGACCGTATCCGCATCTCCTCCAACACGGACACGACCTTACGAGGTCAGGGGCCGGGGATGCGACGGCCCCCGGGTCAGTGATGTGAAGGTGCAGGTGACGAATGTGTATCGCGGGCACATTGTCACCCAGGCGAGTGCAACGCCTTCAGGGGCGCGGGGAACTGCCCGAGCAACCACAGACCACCCGCAGCCGCCGTGAATTCCCCACACCCCCCTACGAACCGCTAGTGCGGCGCGCCCCGCCACCCGGAAACCGGCAACGCGAACTTCGCCACGAGCCGGTCGGTGAACGAAGCGTGATGCAACCGGGCCAGCCGCACCGGCACGGCCCCCCGCCGCACCTCCACCCGCGCCCCCGGCGGCAGCTCCACGGTCCGCCGCCCGTCACACCACAACACCCCCGGCGGGATGTGCGGCAACACCTCCACGGCGAGCACGGAGTCCGGCGAGGTCACCAGCGGCTTCGCGAACAGCGCGTGCGCCGAGATCGGCACCATCAACAGCGCCTCGACCTCCGGCCACACCACAGGCCCGCCGGCGGAGAACGCATAGGCGGTCGACCCCGTCGGCGTGGACAGCACGATGCCGTCGCACCCGAACCCGGTCACCGGCCGCCCGTCGATCTCCAGCACGACCTCGAGGAGCTTCTCGGCGCCGGCCTTCTGCACGGCCGCCTCGTTCAGCGCCCAGTCCGTGTGCACGATGTCGCCGTTCTTGTGCACGACGACGTCGACCGTCATCCGCTCCTCGACCTCGTACGCCTTGGTGACGACCCGGTCGACAACCTTGTCCAGGTCGTCCCGCTCGGCCTCCGCGAGGAACCCGACACGCCCGAGGTTCACGCCCAGCATCGGCACCCCGGACGCCCGCGCGAACTCGGCGCCGCGCAGCAGCGTCCCGTCGCCGCCGAGCACGATGAGCAGCTCGCACCCGTCGAGGCACTGCGGGGTCGCCTCCTTGACGAGTTCCACCTCGTCCGGCAGGGGCAGGTCCTGCGCCTCCGCCGACAGCACCCGCACGCCGATCCCCGACCGCAGCAGTCCCTTGACCACCAGTTCGGCGCTGCGAATGGCCGCCGGCCGCCCCGTGTGGGCGAGGAGAAAAACAGTACGAGCTGAGTTCTGCATCAACGCGGCCCCTCCGCCACTGCTCGGTCAACGTCGGCCGGGTCCAGAGCGGGCGCCCCGGCACGCAGCCACAGAAAGTACTCGACATTTCCGGAGGGTCCGGGCAACGGACTCGCCGTGACCCCGTTCACCCCGAGCCCGAGATCCCACGCCTTCTCGGCGACACCGCGCACGGCCTCCGCCCGCAGCTGCGGACTCCGTACGACTCCCCCACTGCCCAGCCGTTCCTTCCCCACCTCGAACTGCGGCTTCACCATCATCACCAGATCGGCGTCCGGCTTCACGCACCGCACCAGGGCGGGCAGCACCAGGCCGAGCGGGATGAAGGACAGATCCCCCACGACAAGATCCACTGGTTCCCCATCGATCGCTTCGAGCGTCAACTCGCGTACGTTCGTACGGTCCTTGACGGTGACGCGTTCATCGCTTTGGAGAGTCCAGGCGAGTTGTCCGTATCCGACGTCCACCGCGACGACGTGCGCGGCTCCGGCCCTCAGCAGCACGTCGGTGAAGCCTCCGGTGGACGCGCCGGCGTCCAGCGCCCGCCGCCCGCGCACCTCGAGCCCCCGGGGCACGAAGACCTCCAGCGCGCCCGCGAGCTTGTGCCCGCCGCGGGAGACGTACTCGGGATCGCCGGAGTCCGCCTGGACGACGATCGCCGCCGCGGTCTCCACCTGGGTGGCCGGCTTGGTCGCGACGGTCTTGCCGACGGTCACCCGTCCGGCGGCGATCAGCTGGCTGGCGTGCTCACGCGAACGCGCGAGCTTCCGGCGGACCAGCTCCGCGTCAAGACGGCGGCGTGCGACTCCTGCCACGTTCGGTTCAGCTCCTCATCCCAGGCATCGACGGGGGCGCCGGAGGTCCCGGGCGGGCGTCGAGCGCGGTCAGCGCGTCGCGCAGCCCCCGGTGTACATCCTCGTACACCTCCAGGTGCCCGTCGGTGGCGAGGTGGTCGGCATCACCGAGGCGCTCCAGCCGGGCGTCCACCTCGGCATCGCCGGTGGGCACGCGCGGAACGTTCAGCGGGGCGGGGGCGGCCGGGTCGTACTCGGGCTCGGCCGCGAGCCCGGTCGCGTCCTCGGCCGCGGTCTCCGCCTCGGCCTGCGCCACCGGGATCTGCGTCTCCGGAACCGTGTCGCTCATGCCCAGACGCTACCCCGAACCGCTGGGGTACCGTCGATCGCGATGGCCACGACTGAGGAGTGCCGCGCCGCACTCGAAAAGCTCTCGGACAACATGCAGCGCGCCGAAGGGGACGCCCGCTCGGCCGCGGCCCTGGACCGCTCGGTGAGCTGCCACATCACCGACCTGGACGTCACCTTCGCCGGCCGCATGGCGGGCGGCCGGATCCACGTCCACGACACACTTCAGGGCCCACCACGCGAGAAGGCCCAGATCAGGCTGAGCATGACCGGCGACGATCTGGTCGCCCTGGTGGCCGGCGAGCTGAACTTCGCCAAGGCCTGGGGCGCGGGCCGGGTGAAGCTGCACGCGGGGATGCGCGACCTGCTGCTGCTCAGGAAGCTTCTGTAGCCGCCACCTTGTCGCCCTGGGCCACCTCGGCGGCTTCCCGCTCGGCCCGGTCCTTCGTGCCCTGCTCCTTCTTGACCTGTTCTCGTGCCTTGCGCGCCGCCGGGACCACCAGCGGCGTACCGGTCTCCGGGTCGTCGATGACCTGGCAGCGCAGCCCGAAGACCTCCTCGACCAGCTCGGCCGTGACGATGTCGTTCGGCGCGCCCTCGGCGATGACGGCCCCGCCGCGCAGTGCGATGAGGTGGGTGGCGTAGCGGGCCGCGTGGTTGAGGTCGTGCAGCACGGCGACGAGCGTGCGGCCCTGCTCCTCGTGCAGCTGGGCGCACAGGTCGAGGACGTCGATCTGGTGCTGGATGTCGAGGTAGGTCGTCGGCTCGTCGAGCAGCAGCAGCGGCGTCTGCTGGGCGAGCGCCATCGCGATCCACACGCGCTGGCGCTGACCGCCGGACAGTTCGTCGACATAGCGATCGGCGAGCTCGGCGACGCCGGTCTGCTCCATCGACTCCTGGACGACCCGCTCGTCCTCGGTCGACCACTGGCGCAGGATCCCCTGGTGCGGGTACCGGCCGCGGCCCACCAGGTCGGCGACGGTGATCCCGTCGGGCGCGATCGAGGACTGCGGCAGCAGCCCGAGGGTGCGCGCGACCTTCTTCGCGGGCATCGACTGGATGACCTGGCCGTCGAGGAGCACCCGGCCCTGGCTGGGCTTGAGCATCCGCGACAGCGCCCGCAGCAGGGTGGACTTGCCGCACGCGTTCGGGCCGACGATCACGGTGAAGGAGTTGTCGGGTATCTCCACCGACAGCTGTTCGGCGATGACCCTCTGGTCGTAGGCGAGGGTGACGTTGTCGGCGGACAGGCGGTTCACAGTGCTCCTTCGGTGGTTCGGCCCGCTGCTGAGGCCGTGACTGCTCTTGCTGCTCTTGTTGTCGCCGGCGCTCATATCCGGCCCGCCTTGCGCTCGGTGACCAGCAGCCACAGCAGATATACGCCGCCGAGCACGCCCGTGACCACGCCCACGGGCATCTGGTCGGCGCCGAAGACCCGCTGGGAGATCCAGTCGGCGGCGACGAGGAGCGCGGCGCCCATGCACAGGGAGGGCAGCAGGTTCGGCCCCGGCGAGCGGGTCAGGCGCCGGGCGAGCTGCGGGGCGGTGAGCGCCACGAAACTGACGGGACCGGCGGCGGCGGTGGCCGCCGCGGTGAGCAGCACGGCGGCCAGCATCAGCAGCAGCCGTACGCGCTCGACGCGCACCCCGAGGGCGTACGACACGTCGTCGCCCATCTCCATCATCCTGAGCCCGCGCGCGTTGGCGAGGACGAGCGGCACGAGGAGGCCGCACAGGGCGAGCAGCGGCCAGACCTGGGCCCAGTCACGGCCACTGAGCGAGCCGGTCATCCACACGACCGCGCGGGCCGCGTCGACCAGGTCGGCCTTGGTCAGCAGATAGCCGTTGACCGCCGTCATGATCGCGGACATGCCGATACCGACCAGGACCAGTCGATAGCCGTGCACACCCCGCTTCCAGGCGAGCAGATAGATGGCGAGACCGGTCGCCAGTCCGCCCACGAGCGCGCCGACGGTGACCTGGCCCGCGTCTCCGGAGAACAGCACGATCACCACGAGCGCGCCGGCCGTGGCGCCCTGCCCGAGGCCGAGGATGTCCGGGCTGCCCAGCGGGTTGCGGGACAGCGCCTGGAACAGCGCGCCGCCGAGGCCGAGCGAGGCCCCGACCAGGAGCCCGACCAGCACACGCGGCAGCCGCAACTCGTTGACGATGAACTCCTGCCCGGCGTCGCCCCCGCCGAACAGCGTCCTGAGGACGTCGCCGGCCCCGATCGGGAAGTCGCCGGTGCCGATCAGCAGCACGCTCGCGGCGAGCCCGGCCAGCAGCAACAGCAGGACGACGGTCAGCGCCCGCACGTCCAGGCGGACGGAGAGCCCGCCCGGGGTCCGTACGGCACGGTTGGCACGGGTCGACTTCACCGCGTCCGGCGCGTCGGCCTTCGGTTCGCTCTTCACTGCGGTCCTCACAGCTGGGCCGTCCTCCGCCGTCGTACGAGAAAGATGAAGACCGGTCCGCCGAGGATCGCGGTGACGATGCCGACCTGGAGCTCTGAGGGCCGGGCGACGATCCGGCCGATGATGTCGGCGCCGAGCAGCAGCACGGGCGACAGCACGGCCGCGTACGGCAGGATCCAGCGCAGGTCGGGCCCGGTGAAGGAACGCACGACGTGCGGCACCATCAGGCCGACGAACACGATCGGCCCGCACGCGGCGGTCGCGGCACCGCACAGCACGGTGGCCGCGAGCATCGACAGCACCCGGGTGCGGTTCAGGTTGGCGCCGAGCGCCTTGGCGGTGTCGTCGCCCATCTCCATGGCGTTGAGCGGCCGGGCGAGAGCGAGCGCGAGGACCATGCCGGCCACGAGGAACGGCAGCACCTGCTTGATGGTGGAGTCGGTCGCCGAGGTCAGCGAACCGACCGTCCAGAAGCGCATCCTGTTCAGCGCCGCGCTGTCCATGATCATCACGGCCTGGAGATAGCCGTAGAGCGCGGCGCTGATCGCCGTGCCGGCCAGCGCGAGCCGGACCGGTGTGGCGCCCCGGCTGCCGCCGAGGAACCAGACCATCGCCCCGACCGCGGCGGCGCCGAGGAAGGCGAACCAGACGTAGACGCTCAGGCTGGTGATGCCGAAGAAGGTGATGGCGGTGACGACCGCCGCGGACGCGCCCGCGTTGATGCCGAGCAGACCGGGGTCGGCCAGCGGGTTACGGGTGAGCGCCTGGAGCACGGCACCGGCGAGCCCGAGGGCGGCGCCGGCGAGCAGTCCGAGGACGGTGCGCGAGATCCGGTCGCCGACCACGACGTCGCCGTAGGTGCCCGAACTCTCGAAGAGCCCGTGCCAGACCTCCCCCAGGGACAGCTGTTTCGCCCCGATCGCGATACTGGCCAACACGACGGCCAGCAGGATCAGGACAGAGACGAGCAACCCAACGGCACGTGTCGCCCGTCGGGTTGGTGGCGCGGACACGGACTCCGCGCGCTGTTCGGGAGGACTGTCAACCAACACGCAGTTAGGTTAGCCTACCCTCCCAACCAGCCACGATCCCGCTGCATGTGCTCCCTCACACCGCGGCTGTCCTGCGGCTCACCACCCCAGCCGCGCCAGCACCTTCCCCGAATCCAGGGCGTACGAGCCGTCGCCGGCCGCGGTCCAGGCCGCCGCGCACAGCGCCCGCAGGCCGTCCAAGGGCGTTCCGTCACCGTCGAGTTCCAGCCGGTCAGCCCGCGCGGTCGCCGTCCAGCCGCCGCACCGGAAACCCTCTCCCTGCCCGGCGACCTCCGGCTGCCCGGTGAGCAGCCCGCGCAGATCGGCGTCGACATAGGTCGGCCGGTGCTGCGGCGGCGCGGCGAGCAGCTGGGCGCCGTCGGTCACGCCGGTCAGGACGAGCAGCGAGTCGACCTCTCCGTTGAACGCGCCCTCGATGTCCGTGTCCAGCCGGTCCCCCACCACCAGCGGCCGCTCGGCGCCGGTACGCAGGATCGTCTCGCGGTGCATGGGAGGCAACGGCTTGCCCGCCACCTGCGGCTCGGCGCCGGTGGCGATCCGAACGACCTCCACCGCCGCGCCGTTGCCCGGCCCGATCCCGCGGGCGCCCGGGATCGTCAGGTCCGTGTTCGACGCGAACCAGGGCACCCCGCGCGCGATGGCGTAGCACGCCTCCGCGAAACGCCCCCACACCAGCTCCGGCCCGCCGAACCCCTGCACCACCGCCGCCGGATCGTCGTCCGCCGACTCGACCGGCTCCAGGCCGCGCTCGCGCAGCGCCACCCGCAGCCCCTCGCCGCCGATGACGAGCACCCGCGCGCCCTCCGGCACCTGCTCGCTGATCAGCCGCGCGGCCGCCTGCGCCGAGGTGATGACGTCGTCCGCGCCCGTGGGTATCCCCAGTGCCGTCAGATGAGCGGCCACGACGTCCGGCGTCCGCAGGGCATTGTTCGTGACGTACGCGAGATGCATCCCGCCCGTCCGCGCCGCCGCGAGCGACTCGACGGCATGCACGATCGCGTTCCCGCCCGCGTACACCACACCGTCGAGGTCGAGCAGCGCCGTGTCGTACGCCTCGCTCAGGGCCCGGCCACTGCCCGAGGGGCTCGTCCTGACGCTCTGGCTCATTTGGCATCGCTCCTCGTTCGACGGCTTTCCCCCGATCATCCCCCATGCCACCGACACCCGTACGATGCCGGGATGAACACAGCAGGTCACCCGGAAGCAACGGCGCGCCGAGGCCTCGAACTGACCCCGTTCCGAGGGCTGCGCTACGACCCCGACCGGGTCGGCAGCCTGGCCGCCGTGACATCCCCTCCGTACGACGTCGTCGTCCGCCCCGACGGCCTGCACCACCTCCAGGACTCGGACCCGCACAACATCGTCCGGCTGATCCTGCCCCAGGCCGACACACCGGCCGCCCGCAACGAACAGGCGGCGCGCACCCTGCACCGCTGGCTGTCCGAAGGCGTACTGACCACCGACACCGACCCCGGTCTCTACGTCTACGAACAGCGCGACGGCGCGGGCATGCTGCAACGCGGTGTCATCGGCGCCCTGCGGGTGTCGGAGCCGTCGGAGGGCCTGGTTCTGCCGCACGAGGACGTCATGCCGCACGTGGTCGCCGACCGGGCGGACCTGATGCGTGCCACGTCCGCGAACCTCGAACCCCTGCTGCTGACCTACCGGGGCAACGGCACGGCGGCCGACACGTCCTCCGTCATCGAGCGCACCATCGAGGGCCCGCCGCTGCTCGCGACCACCACCGAGGACGGCTTCAGCCACCGCCTGTGGTCGATCACCGACCCCGCCGACCTGGACCGCATCCAGTCGGACCTGGCCCGGCGCCAGGCCCTGATCGCCGACGGCCATCACCGCTGGGCGACTTATCGACGTCTACGCGCGGAGCACGGCTCACCGAGCGCCTGGGACTACGGCCTCGTCCTCCTGGTCGACACGGCCCGCTACCCCCTGCGCGTGCGCGCCATCCACCGTCTGCTGCACGGCGTGCCGGTACCGGACGCCCTGGCCGCCCTCGACGGCCTCTTCCACGTCCGCCGCCTCGAAGTCCCGCTCGCCGCGGCACTGGAGACCCTGGCCGACGCGGCCTGCGCGGGGAACGCCTTCCTCATCGCCGGCGACGGCGCCTTCCACCTCGTCGACCAGCCGGACGCGGACCTCCTCGCCCGCACGGTCCCCGCCGACCGCCCCACCGCCTGGCGCACCCTGGACGCGACGGTCCTGCACGCCACGCTCCTCGCCCACGTCTGGCACGTCCCCGAGGACGACCCCACCCGCATCGCGTACATCCACGACACCGCCGCCACCGTCGCCAAGGCGGAACGCGACGGCGGTACGGCAGTCCTGATGCACCCCGTCCGCGAGGACGTCGTACGCGACCTCGCCCGCCAGGGCGTCACCATGCCCCGCAAGTCGACGTCGTTCGGCCCGAAGCCGGCGTCCGGCCTGGTCCTGCGCGCACTGGACCTCTAGAACGCGAAAGGGGCGGGACCCGTTGCCGGATCCCGCCCCTCACGTCACTCGCCGCTACGCGTCGCGGTCCTCGTCGGCCTCGCCGCGAGCCTCCCGCTCGTCACCCTCGTCCTCGTCCCCTTCGAAGGCGTCGACGAACTCCACACCGTCCATCTCCGCGAGCCGGTCGGAAGCGTCCGTGCTGCCGTCCTTGTCGGCCTCGACGGCCTTCGCGAACCACTCACGCGCCTCACCCTGCCGCCCGGCGGCGAGCAGCGCGTCCGCGTAGGCGTACCGAAGCCGTGCGGTCCAGGGCTGCACGGAGTTGGAGGCCAGCTCGGGGCTCTGCAGCGTCACGATGGCCGCGTCCAGCTGCCCCATGTCACGCCGGGCGCCGGCCGCGACGAGCCGCATCTCGACCTGCCCGGCCTTGTCGAGCTTCTGCACCTCGGGAGCCCCGGCCATGTCCAGCGCCTTCTCCGGCCGCCCGAGCCCACGCTCACAGTCGGCCATCAGCGGCCACAGCTCCACGCCACCGGTCATCCGCCGGGCCGCCCGGAACTCGGCGAGCGCCTCCGCGTACTTCTGGTTGGCATAGGCGGCGAACCCGCCCGCCTCTCGTACGGCGGCGACACGCGACGCGAGCCGAAGGGCCACCTTGGAGTAGCCGTAGGCACCCTCGGGGTCCTCGTCGATGAGCCGCGCGACCATCACCAGGTTCTTGGCGACGTCCTCCGCGAGCGTCTTCGGCAGGCTCTGAAGCTCCTGCCGTACGTCCTTGTCGATCTCGTCGCCCGTGACGTCCTCGGGGATCGGCAGCCGCTTGATCGGCTCGCGGTCCCGGTCACGGTCCCGCTCGTCCCGGAACCGCCCGCCACCACGCCGGTCGTCCCGACGGTCATCGCGGCGATCGTCCCGCCGGTCGTCACGCCCACGGAACCCTCCGGGACGCCCACCACGGTCGTCCCGACGAGGCCCGCGGCCACCGCGGTCGTCCCGCCCACGGAACCCACCGCGCTCGCCACGGTCACCGTCCCGACGGTCGTCGCGCCGATCGTCACGCCTGTCGTCACGGCGGTCATCGCGACGGTCGTCGCGCCGGAACCCACCACGGTCACCACGGTCACCGCGGCTGTCATCACGCCGGAAACCACCACGGTCGCCGCGGTCCCCGCGGCTGTCATCACGCCGGAAACCACCACGATCGCCGCGCTCGCCACGGTCACTGTCGCGCCGGTCGTCACGGCGGTCATCGCGACGGTCGTCGCGTCGGAAACCACCACGGTCACCACGGTCATCGCGCCGGAAGCCACGGTCGCGATCGTCACGCCGGAAGCCACCACGGTCGTCCCGGCGGTCATCACGCCGATCGTCACGC
This sequence comes from Streptomyces chartreusis, assembly GCF_008704715.1. Classification (NCBI taxonomy): domain Bacteria; kingdom Bacillati; phylum Actinomycetota; class Actinomycetes; order Kitasatosporales; family Streptomycetaceae; genus Streptomyces; species Streptomyces chartreusis. Next base: position 7,680,618 of record NZ_CP023689.1, on the reverse strand, counting down.
CGGTCATCCCGACGGTCGTCGCGGCGATCATCACGGCGGTCGTCCCGCCGGAAGCCACGGTCCCGGTCATCGCCCCGGCGGTCGTCGCGCCTGTCGTCACGCCGGCCGTATCCACCGCGGTCGTCGTCCCGACGCGGTCCACTCGGCCGGTCGTCACGACGGAAGGACGGACGGTCGCCGTCCCGACGGAACCCACGGTCACGATCCCGGTCGTCCCGACGCGGCCCACTCGGCCGCTCGTCACGACGGAAGGAGGGACGGGGCCCACGGTCACCGTCACGCCGGTCATCACGACGATCGTCGCGGCGGTCGTCCCGCCGATCGTCTCGGCGGTCGTCACGCCGGCCGTATCCACCGCGACTGTCGCCGCGGCTGTCATCACGACGGAAGCGACTGCGGTCGCCACCGCGGTCGTTGTCGCGACGGTCGTTGTCCCGGCGGAAGCCCCCACGGTCACCGCGGTCTCCCCGGAAACCGCCTCGATCACCACGGTCACCGCCGTCCCGTCGACGCTGGTCGCGCTCCGGTCGGTCGTCGGGAGAGTTGGTGGACATGGGTGACTCCTGTCTTCGGTACCTCAAGCATTGTAAAAACAAAAGGACCCCTGGTCCCAGCTGAACGCTGGGACCAGGGGTCCTCCAAAGATTGTTCGGCGGCGTCCTACTCTCCCACAGGGTCCCCCCTGCAGTACCATCGGCGCTGTAAGGCTTAGCTTCCGGGTTCGGAATGTAACCGGGCGTTTCCCTCACGCTATAACCACCGAAACCCTAATGGTTTCGAGCGAACAAGCACACTTTTCTTTTGTCTGTTCTGCTCTAAGCCGACAACGGTCGTTGTCTCAGAACTAACACAGTGGACGCGAGCAACTGAGGACAAGCCCTCGGCCTATTAGTACCGGTCACCTCCACACGTTACCGTGCTTCCAGATCCGGCCTATCAACCCAGTCGTCTACTGGGAGCCTTACCCCATCAAGTGGGTGGGAATACTCATCTCGAAGCAGGCTTCCCGCTTAGATGCTTTCAGCGGTTATCCCTCCCGAACGTAGCCAACCAGCCATGCCCTTGGCAGAACAACTGGCACACCAGAGGTTCGTCCGTCCCGGTCCTCTCGTACTAGGGACAGCCCTTCTCAATATTCCTGCGCGCGCAGCGGATAGGGACCGAACTGTCTCACGACGTTCTAAACCCAGCTCGCGTACCGCTTTAATGGGCGAACAGCCCAACCCTTGGGACCGACTCCAGCCCCAGGATGCGACGAGCCGACATCGAGGTGCCAAACCATCCCGTCGATATGGACTCTTGGGGAAGATCAGCCTGTTATCCCCGGGGTACCTTTTATCCGTTGAGCGACGGCGCTTCCACAAGCCACCGCCGGATCACTAGTCCCGACTTTCGTCCCTGCTCGACCCGTCGGTCTCACAGTCAAGCTCCCTTGTGCACTTACACTCAACACCTGATTGCCAACCAGGCTGAGGGAACCTTTGGGCGCCTCCGTTACTCTTTAGGAGGCAACCGCCCCAGTTAAACTACCCATCAGACACTGTCCCTGATCCGGATCACGGACCCAGGTTAGACATCCAGCACGACCAGACTGGTATTTCAACGACGACTCCCCCTGAACTGGCGTCCAGAGTTCACAGTCTCCCAGCTATCCTACACAAGCCGAACCGAACACCAATATCAAACTGTAGTAAAGGTCCCGGGGTCTTTCCGTCCTGCTGCGCGAAACGAGCATCTTTACTCGTAGTGCAATTTCACCGGGCCTATGGTTGAGACAGTCGAGAAGTCGTTACGCCATTCGTGCAGGTCGGAACTTACCCGACAAGGAATTTCGCTACCTTAGGATGGTTATAGTTACCACCGCCGTTTACTGGCGCTTAAGTTCTCAGCTTCGCCCCACCGAAATGGAGCTAACCGGTCCCCTTAACGTTCCAGCACCGGGCAGGCGTCAGTCCGTATACATCGCCTTACGGCTTCGCACGGACCTGTGTTTTTAGTAAACAGTCGCTTCTCGCTGGTCTCTGCGGCCACCCCCAGCTCATGGAGTAAATCCAATCACCGGACATGGCCCCCCTTCTCCCGAAGTTACGGGGGCATTTTGCCGAGTTCCTTAACCATAGTTCACCCGAACGCCTCGGTATTCTCTACCTGACCACCTGAGTCGGTTTAGGGTACGGGCCGCCATGAAACTCGCTAGAGGCTTTTCTCGACAGCATAGGATCATCCACTTCACCACAATCGGCTCGGCATCAGGTCTCAGACACATGTCAGGCGGATTTGCCTACCTGACGTCCTACACCCTTACCCCGGGACAACCACCGCCCGGGATGGACTACCTTCCTGCGTCACCCCATCACTCACCTACTACCACCTTGGTTCGGCGGCTCCACCACTCCCCTTTGCCCGAAGGCTCCAGGGCGGCTTCACGGCCTTAGCATTAATGGGTTCGATGTTTGACGCTTCACAGCGGGTACCGGAATATCAACCGGTTATCCATCGACTACGCCTGTCGGCCTCGCCTTAGGTCCCGACTTACCCTGGGCAGATCAGCTTGACCCAGGAACCCTTAGTCAATCGGCGCACACGTTTCTCACGTGTGAATCGCTACTCATGCCTGCATTCTCACTCGTGAACCGTCCACCACTGCCTTCCGGCGCGGCTTCACCCGGCACACGACGCTCCCCTACCCATCACAGCCTCCGTTGGGAGTATTGCTGCAATGACACGACTTCGGCGGTACGCTTGAGCCCCGCTACATTGTCGGCGCGGAATCACTAGACCAGTGAGCTATTACGCACTCTTTCAAGGGTGGCTGCTTCTAAGCCAACCTCCTGGTTGTCTCTGCGACTCCACATCCTTTCCCACTTAGCGTACGCTTAGGGGCCTTAGTCGATGCTCTGGGCTGTTTCCCTCTCGACCATGGAGCTTATCCCCCACAGTCTCACTGCCGCGCTCTCACTTACCGGCATTCGGAGTTTGGCTAAGGTCAGTAACCCGGTAGGGCCCATCGCCTATCCAGTGCTCTACCTCCGGCAAGAAACACACGACGCTGCACCTAAATGCATTTCGGGGAGAACCAGCTATCACGGAGTTTGATTGGCCTTTCACCCCTAACCACAGGTCATCCCCCAGGTTTTCAACCCTGGTGGGTTCGGTCCTCCACGAAGTCTTACCTCCGCTTCAACCTGCCCATGGCTAGATCACTCCGCTTCGGGTCTTGAGCGCGCTACTAAATCGCCCTATTCGGACTCGCTTTCGCTACGGCTTCCCCACACGGGTTAACCTCGCAACACACCGCAAACTCGCAGGCTCATTCTTCAAAAGGCACGCAGTCACGAGATATGTGCAAGCACATATCCGACGCTCCCACGGCTTGTAGGCACACGGTTTCAGGTACTATTTCACTCCCCTCCCGGGGTACTTTTCACCATTCCCTCACGGTACTATCCGCTATCGGTCACCAGGGAATATTTAGGCTTAGCGGGTGGTCCCGCCAGATTCACACGGGATTTCTCGGGCCCCGTGCTACTTGGGTGTCTCTCAAACGAGCCGCTGATGTTTCGACTACGGGGGTCTTACCCTCTACGCCGGACCTTTCGCATGTCCTTCGCCTACATCAACGGTTTCTGACTCGTCCTGTTGCCGGCAGACAACAGAAGAGAGATCCCACAACCCCGCATACGCAACCCCTGCCGGGTCTCACACGTATACGGTTTGGCCTCATCCAGTTTCGCTCGCCACTACTCCCGGAATCACGGTTGTTTTCTCTTCCTGCGGGTACTGAGATGTTTCACTTCCCCGCGTTCCCTCCACTTGCCCTATGTGTTCAGGCAAGGGTGACAGCCCATGACGACTGCCGGGTTTCCCCATTCGGAAACCCCCGGATCAAAGCCTGGTTGACGACTCCCCGGGGACTATCGTGGCCTCCCACGTCCTTCATCGGTTCCTGGTGCCAAGGCATCCACCGTGCGCCCTTAAAAACTTGGCCACAGATGCTCGCGTCCACTGTGCAGTTCTCAAACAACGACCAGTACACCGTCACACACCACCCTGTGGTGCTTCACCGGCGCCGGCATTGAGGTCGGGATCAAATCCGTACCCTCAGATACCCAACAGCGTGCCCGGCCGGACCCTGTCCGGAGATCATGCGTTCCACGCTCCGAAGAGCAGTACTGGCAAGCCTCCGACCCAGAAGATCGGCCGAATAATCAACGTTCCACCCATGAGCAACCAGCATCAGACATTCGCCGATGTACTGGCCTCTGACCAACCGGAGTTGGTGAGAAGTGCTCCTTAGAAAGGAGGTGATCCAGCCGCACCTTCCGGTACGGCTACCTTGTTACGACTTCGTCCCAATCGCCAGTCCCACCTTCGACAGCTCCCTCCCACAAGGGGTTGGGCCACCGGCTTCGGGTGTTACCGACTTTCGTGACGTGACGGGCGGTGTGTACAAGGCCCGGGAACGTATTCACCGCAGCAATGCTGATCTGCGATTACTAGCAACTCCGACTTCATGGGGTCGAGTTGCAGACCCCAATCCGAACTGAGACAGGCTTTTTGAGATTCGCTCCACCTCACGGTATCGCAGCTCATTGTACCTGCCATTGTAGCACGTGTGCAGCCCAAGACATAAGGGGCATGATGACTTGACGTCGTCCCCACCTTCCTCCGAGTTGACCCCGGCGGTCTCCTGTGAGTCCCCATCACCCCGAAGGGCATGCTGGCAACACAGAACAAGGGTTGCGCTCGTTGCGGGACTTAACCCAACATCTCACGACACGAGCTGACGACAGCCATGCACCACCTGTACACCGACCACAAGGGGGGCACTATCTCTAATGCTTTCCGGTGTATGTCAAGCCTTGGTAAGGTTCTTCGCGTTGCGTCGAATTAAGCCACATGCTCCGCTGCTTGTGCGGGCCCCCGTCAATTCCTTTGAGTTTTAGCCTTGCGGCCGTACTCCCCAGGCGGGGAACTTAATGCGTTAGCTGCGGCACCGACGACGTGGAATGTCGCCAACACCTAGTTCCCACCGTTTACGGCGTGGACTACCAGGGTATCTAATCCTGTTCGCTCCCCACGCTTTCGCTCCTCAGCGTCAGTAATGGCCCAGAGATCCGCCTTCGCCACCGGTGTTCCTCCTGATATCTGCGCATTTCACCGCTACACCAGGAATTCCGATCTCCCCTACCACACTCTAGCTAGCCCGTATCGAATGCAGACCCGGGGTTAAGCCCCGGGCTTTCACACCCGACGTGACAAGCCGCCTACGAGCTCTTTACGCCCAATAATTCCGGACAACGCTTGCGCCCTACGTATTACCGCGGCTGCTGGCACGTAGTTAGCCGGCGCTTCTTCTGCAGGTACCGTCACTTTCGCTTCTTCCCTGCTGAAAGAGGTTTACAACCCGAAGGCCGTCATCCCTCACGCGGCGTCGCTGCATCAGGCTTTCGCCCATTGTGCAATATTCCCCACTGCTGCCTCCCGTAGGAGTCTGGGCCGTGTCTCAGTCCCAGTGTGGCCGGTCGCCCTCTCAGGCCGGCTACCCGTCGTCGCCTTGGTGAGCCATTACCTCACCAACAAGCTGATAGGCCGCGGGCTCATCCTTCACCGCCGGAGCTTTTAACCCCCGTCCAGGAGGACAGGAGTGTTATCCGGTATTAGACCCCGTTTCCAGGGCTTGTCCCAGAGTGAAGGGCAGATTGCCCACGTGTTACTCACCCGTTCGCCACTAATCCCCACCGAAGTGGTTCATCGTTCGACTTGCATGTGTTAAGCACGCCGCCAGCGTTCGTCCTGAGCCAGGATCAAACTCTCCGTGAATGTTTACCGGTCATCCGGTGCACACACACGAGAGCGGAACCAGGAGAGGAATAGTCTCCCGGTTCACAGCGTCCTCGCTGTGTTATTTCAAAGGAACCTCGCCCCAACCGAACGGTCGGAGACGGGGTATCAACATATCTGGCGTTGATTTTTGGCACGCTGTTGAGTTCTCAAGGAACGGACGCTTCCTTTGTACTCACCCTCTCGGGCTTTCCTCCGGGCTTTTCCCTTCGGTCTTGCGTTTCCGACTCTATCAGATCGTTTTCCGATCCGATTCCCTGTCGGCGGGATTGTCTTGAGCCCTGGGCTTTCGCCTGTCGGCCTTTCGACATTCACTACGTTAGCCGATTCCCCCGCCCGATTCATAATCGGGGTTCTGCGGATTCGAATTCGGGCATGCGGGCACGCCGGAATCGACCCTGCTGAGGGGTTGTTGCTAGGTAGTGGGTTGGCCGCTCCGGCTGCTGACTTCGCAGTACCCGGTTCAGCGGCTCGGGCCACGTTACGCGCCCCGTCATGGGGAGTCAACTTGAGCGACGCTTGGGGACGTGGGCCCGATAGGGGCTGACCGTAGGGTCGTTGGCGATCCAGTAGCGCCACGGGTGGACGTCGCCATTGCCACCGTCACCTGCCACTCCGGTGCGCGGACCGTTCCGTACCTGGTCGGAGGGGACGGGGGTGCCGGCGAGGATCCTCAGCGGGGTCTCGCCCGAGGCGCAGGCGTCCGTACCGTCCAACGCGCGGTCGACGTCCAGGGCGGTGGCCAGGCGGGCCGGGCCTTTGGCCAGTTCCTTGTCGTTACGGGCCGAGAGTCGACGTTTACGGGTCAGCTCGGCGCCCTCCACGATCTCACCTGCGCGCAGCAGGACCGCGCTGGCCCGGCCCTCGGGGCCGCACACCAGGTTCATGCAGTGCCACATGCCGTAGGTGAAGTAGACGTAGACGTACCCAGGGGGACCGAACATCACGCCGTTGCGGGGTGTGGGGCCGCGATAGGCGTGGGAGCCGGGGTCATTAGGGCCGTCGTAGGCCTCCACCTCTGTGAGGCGCAGGGCGATCGGACCGTCCGGGGTGGTGCGTACGAGGATCCGGCCCAGGAGATCGGGGGCGACCTCCAGGACGGGGCGGTCGAAGAAGTCCCGGGGAAGGGGCGTACGGTCGGGGGTCGCGATCATGCCGTCCGAGGGTAGTGGAGACGGGTCGTCGCGACGGGGTGGTCAGGAAGCCTGCGCCTTGCCAGGGTGGGGCGCGGAACCGGCCACGGCCGGATCGCGTTTGTAGGGATCAGGGATCCACTCTGAGAAGAGGAGAGTCATGGCGTTCAAGAAGCTGCTCGCGAGCCTGGGGGCCGGCGGTGCTTCGGTCGAAACGGTGCTGACCGAGGTCAACGTCGTTCCGGGCGGTGTCGTCCAGGGCGAGGTGCGGATTCAGGGCGGGTCCGTGAGCCAGAACATCGAGGGCCTGTCCGTGGGTCTTCAGGCCCGTGTCGAGGTCGAGACCCAGGACTCGGAGTACAAGCAGGACATCGAGTTCACGAAGATGCAGCTCGGCGGTGCCTTCGAGCTTCAGCCCGGCGCGGTGCACGCGGTGCCGTTCGGGCTGGAGATCCCGTGGGAGACGCCGGTCACCATGATCGACGGTCAGTCGCTGCGCGGCATGAACATCGGTGTGTCGACGGAGCTGGCGATCGCCCGGGCCGTGGACTCCACCGACCTGGACCCGATCAACGTGCACCCGCTGCCGGCGCAGAAGGCGATCCTCGACGCCTTCATCCAGCTGGGCTTCCGCTTCAAGAACGCGGACATGGAGCGCGGCCACATCCGCAACACCCGGCAGAAGCTGCCGTTCTACCAGGAGATCGAGTTCTTCCCGCCGCAGCAGTACCGCGGGATCAACCAGGTCGAGCTGAGCTTCGTGGCGGACGGCAACGCGATGGACGTCGTCCTGGAAATGGACAAGAAGCCGGGGCTGTTCAGCGAGGGCAGCGACACCTTCCGTTCGTTCCAGGTGGGTCTGAACGACTTCCACGGGACCGACTGGGCGGCGTACCTCAACCAGTGGCTGTCCGAGGTCGGCAGCAAGCGCAACTGGTTCTAGGCTCGGAACTGCTGATTCCACTGTTTCGTCAGGAGGTATCGAAGTGACCGAGCTCAAGCGGCGGCCGCTGCCCCACGACTTCCATCCGCCCGTGCCGTCCTTCACGGTCACGAGTGAGGACGTCGAGGCCGGCGGGACCCTCAAGGACGCTCAGGTCCAGGCTGCCGGCAACACCTCGCCGCAGCTGCGCTGGGAGGGCTTCCCGGCCGGGACCAAGAGCTTCGCCGTGACCTGCTACGACCCGGACGCCCCCACGGGGAGCGGGTTCTGGCACTGGGTCCTCTTCGACATCCCGGCCTCCGTGACCGAGCTGCCGGCCGGTGCGGGCAGCGGCAAGTTCGAGGGGCTGCCGGAGGGTGCCGTACAGGCGCGGAACGACGCCGGGTCCAAGGACTTCACCGGTGCCGCACCGCCGCCCGGGGACGGGCCGCACCGCTATGTGTTCACGGTGTACGCCGTGGACCAGGAGAAGCTCGGACCGGACTCGACCGCGAGTCCGGCCGCCGTCGGATTCAACCTGCGGTTCCACACGCTCGCGCGTGCGCATGTGATCGCCGAGTACGAGGTGCCCGCCGAATCCTGACGTTCATGGAACGTTTGCCCGCCCCCGGTCATGGAAGTGATCGGGGGCGGGCATTTTTTATTTCGTTGTCCATCTCGGCGTGCCCGGCCAGAGTTGATCCCAGCCCGCCAGGGGGTGGGCAGGTGCGCACGGGAGGTGGGCTGCAATGCGGGACACGCTGGTACTGAACGCGAGCTTCGAGCCGTTGTCGACGGTGACGTTGAATCGAGCCGTCGTTCTGGTGCTTCAGGACAAGGCCGTCGTCGAGCAGGCCCACCCCGAACTGCGTATGCGTGGAGCCGAGGTCGACATACCCGCGCCCCGGGTGATCAGGCTGTGCAGGTACGTAAGGGTGCCGTTCCGAAGACAAGCGCCGTGGTCGCGGCGGGGTGTGCTGGTGCGGGACCGGCACCGGTGCGCGTACTGCGGGCGGCGGGCGACGACCGTGGACCACGTGGTGCCGCGGTCGCACGGTGGGCAGGACACGTGGCTGAATACGGTCGCCTCGTGTGCGGAGGACAATCACCGGAAGGCGGACCGGACGCCTGAGCAGGCGGGTATGCCGTTGCTTCGGGAGCCGTTCGAGCCGACTCCTGCCGATGCGATGTTGCTGACGCTGGGGGCCGAGGAGTTTGCTGCGCTGCCGGATTGGCTGGCGACGGACGCGGCCTGATCCTTCGGCGTGGGCCCATCGGTGGTTCGTAGGCTGCGGGTTGGTTGTGGCTTGTCGCGCAGTTCCCCGCGCCCCTGAAGGAGTTGGGGCCCGTCTTCGTTTTGAAGGCGGGCCCCGTTTTCACACCGTAGGTCAGTCGATCGACGGCTTCTCTCGGCGTTCCGTTGCCTGGCCGGGGATGCCCGGGGAACCGCCGTTGCCCGAACCGCCGCCCAGGCCGCCCAGGTTGCCCATGGCGCCGGAGAGGCCCTTGAGGGCGTCGCCGATCTCGCTGGGGACGATCCAGAGCTTGTTGGCGTCGCCCTCGGCGATCTTCGGGAGCATCTGGAGGTACTGGTAGGAGAGGAGCTTCTGGTCCGGGTCGCCGGCGTGGATCGCCTCGAAGACCGTACGGACCGCCTGGGCCTCGCCTTCCGCGCGCAGGGCGGCGGCCTTGGCCTCACCCTCGGCGCGGAGGATCTGGGACTGCTTCTCACCTTCGGCGGTGAGGATGGCCGCCTGGCGCGTACCTTCGGCGGTGAGGATCGCGGCGCGCTTGTCACGGTCGGCGCGCATCTGCTTCTCCATCGAGTCCTGGATGGAGGTGGGCGGTTCGATCGCCTTGAGCTCGACGCGGTTGACGCGGATGCCCCACTTGCCCGTCGCCTCGTCGAGGACGCCGCGCAGGGCCGCGTTGATCTCCTCGCGGGAGGTCAGGGTCCGCTCCAGGTCCATGCCGCCGATGATGTTGCGGAGCGTGGTGACCGTGAGCTGCTCGATCGCCTGGATGTAGCTGGCGACTTCGTAGGTGGCCGCCCGCGCGTCCGTCACCTGGTAGTAGATGACGGTGTCGATGTTCACGACCAGGTTGTCCTGGGTGATCACCGGCTGCGGCGGGAACGGCACGACCTGTTCACGCAGGTCGATGCGGTTGCGGATGGTGTCGATGAACGGGACCACGATGTTGAGGCCCGCGTTGAGTGTCCGTGTGTAGCGGCCGAAGCGCTCGACGATGGCCGCGCTCGCCTGCGGGATGACCTGGATCGTCTTGATCAGGGCGATGAAGACCAACACCACCAGAATGATCAGGACGATGATGACCGGTTCCATCGTCGTTCCCCGTTCCCCTTCTCCGCTGCGGCAACTTCGGCAGATCTTATGCCTGTTGAAGATCTTGCTGGTCGAGTCTGACAGACCGTCGCGTACCCCGTGGCGCGTTCGCGCCAGATACGTCGTGCGAGGTCACGGTGCGCGGTCACATGACGATCGCGGTGGCCCCCTCGATGTCCACGACGTCCACTTCCTGGCCTGCTTCGTAGGCGCGGTCGGTGTCGAGGGCGCGTGCCGACCAGATCTCTCCGGCGAGCTTGATCCGGCCGCCCGAGGCGTCGACGCGTTCCAGAACGACGGCCTGTTTGCCCTTCAACGCCTCGATGCCGGTGGCGAGTTGGGGTCGTTGTGCGCGATGCCGGTTGGCGATGGGCCGTACGACGGCGATGAGTGCGGTCGAGACGACGACGAAGGCCACGACCTGGACCACGGCGTCACCGCCGAAGATGCCGGCGGCCACGGCGGCGGCGACGGCACCGACCGCGAGCATGCCGAGTTCGGGCATCGCGGTGATCACGAGCCCGATGCCGAGCGCTGCCGCGCCGATCAACCACCAAACCCACGCGTCGATTTCCACATGGTCATGGTAGGACCGCGGACCCTGTCACCGACAGGGGCCGATCGTTCGAGAGGCCCTTCTTACCGGGGTTTCGCGGGGTGAAGGAGTGGGTCAGGAGAGCGGGAGGCCCTGTGCCGTCCAGCGGTCGCCGACCTGCTCGACGACGAGCGGGAGGCCGAAGCAGAGGGAGAGGTTGCGGGAGGTCAGTTCGAGCTCCATGGGGCCGGCGGCGAGCACCTTGCCCTGGCGGATCATCAGCACGTGGGTGAAGCCCGGGGGGATCTCCTCGACGTGGTGGGTGACCATGAGCATCGAGGGGGCGATCGGGTCGCGGGCGAGGCGGCCGAGACGGCGTACGAGGTCCTCGCGGCCGCCGAGGTCGAGGCCGGCGGCGGGCTCGTCGAGGAGGAGCAGCTCGGGGTCGGCCATCAGGGCGCGGGAGATGAGGGTGCGCTTGCGCTCGCCCTCGGAGAGGGTGCCGAACTTCCGGTCGAGGTAGTCGCTCATACCGAGGCGGTCGAGGAAGGCGCGGGCGCGCTGCTCGTCGACGTCCTCGTAGTCCTCGTTCCAGGTGGCGGTCATGCCGTAGGCGGCGGTCAGGACCGTCTGGAGGACCGTCTGGCGCTTGGGGAGCTTCTCGGCGAGGGCGATGCCGGCCACGCCGATGCGGGGGCGCAGCTCGAAGACGTCGGTGCCGGGGGTGCCGAGGGTCTCGCCGAGGATGGTCGCGGTGCCCTTGCTGGGGTAGAGGTAGCTGGACGCGACGTTGAGGAGGGTGGTCTTGCCGGCTCCGTTCGGGCCGAGGATGACCCAGCGCTCGCCCTCCTTGACCGACCAGGAGACCTGGTCCACCAGAGCCCGGCCCTCGCGGACCACGGATACGTCCTGAAGCTCCAGAACATCGCTCATGAGCGCGTTGTCTCCCCTTGCAGTGTGACCGGTCTCGGCGTCTCGGCGTCTCGGTGGTCGCGTGCGCCTGTGGGCGCAGCCCTCAACGAAATCTACGCCACCGGTCCACCCCTTCATTCCATCGGTCCGGTCCTTAGGGTGGGGGCATGCTCTCGGAACCACGTTCAGGACGCCTTGCCGCTTGGGGAAATGCCCTTTTGGCCGGACTTGTCTCACCGGATGACGCTGTGCACGAGATCGTCGGTGACGACGCCGTGCACCGGGTGGAGGGGTTGCCCGGCGAGTCGGCGCCCGTGGGGCTCACGCTGGGGCTGGGGCGGCTGCGGGCGCTCGGGGTGAGCGGACTGCGCATCGCGCTGCCGGCGCCGGGGCATCCGCTGGGGCTGAGCGGCCCGCCGGAGTTCAACGCGCGGGCGATGGATGCCGAGGAGGCGGTGATCTGCCACGGTGCCGCGTTCGGGCTGGTGCCGGAGGTGTCCGAGGCCGGGCCCGACGGTGATGTGCATGTCGAGGTCGTCTGGCGGGTGCTGCCCGTGCGGGAGGCGCCGCCGGCGGACGTGCCGTCGCTGGGTGAGGCCGAGCGGGAGCTGGCGGAGGGCCTGCGGGAGGCGACGGAGGTGCTGTCCCGGCTGGATGTGGCCGGCTCGGGGCCGGTGGCCGAGGCGGCGATCGACGCCTACCGGGCGCGGGCCGAGCGGGGGCGGGAGGTGCTGGCGCCGGGGTATCCGCCGCGGGCGGTGCGGGTGCTGGAGCTGGCGCAGCGGGTCGGGCTGCTGGTGTCACTGGCGCGGGAGAACGGGCACGGGGGTGCGGTGAGCTCCGCGGAGATGGGGGCCCGGACGGAGGCGTTGCGGCCGGTGGAGCGGGTGGCCCGGCGGGCGCAGGTGGCCGCGTACAACGCGTATGTGGAGGAGCGGGAGCGGGGCGCGCGGTGAGCGTCCGCGGGGCGGCCGTAGCGGAGCGCTCCTGAGGCCTTCGGCAGGAACAGACCGGCCCCCCGGGGAAACCCGGGGGGCCGGAGGTCACTGCCTGTACTGGGGGGTCGTCACTTGTTGACGGCCAGGTTGCCGAAGGCGGGGTTCAGGATGCCGACGACGTTCACGCTGTTGCCCGAGACGTTGACCGGGATGTGGACCGGGGCCTGGACGAGGTTGCCCGAGGCGACGCCCGGGGAGCCCACGGCCTGGCCGTCGGCGTGCGCGCCGTCGGTGGCGGAGGCCATTCCGGCACCGGCGGCCAGCAGGCCACCCGCCACCATCGTCACGGCCGCTGCCTTCTTCAGGTTCTTCACTTCTAAGCCCTCCTTGCGATTGCCGCGGCAGTCGCCGCAGCACGCACTGGAGAACGGGGGAGATCCACGAAGGATGCGCCATCCGGGGGACATTCCCACGACGGTATGAATCTCAGTCCGGAGCGGAACCCTCCGAATTGCCGTCCGTCACGCCCTGCGCAGAGCGTTTCAGCCGGTCACGCCATGGCGTACGGCCCACAGCGCGGCCTGGGTGCGGTCCGCGAGGTCGAGCTTCATCAGGATGTTCGAGACGTGCGTCTTGACGGTCTTCTCGGACAGGACCAGGGCCCTGGCTATCTCCCGGTTCGATCGGCCGTCCGCGATGAGCCCGAGCACCTCGCGCTCCCGCTCCGTCAGCGAACCGCCTCTCCCCTGCCCCGAGTTGGCCTCCTCCTGGGACAGCAGGGCGCCCGCGACCTCGGGCTGGAGCAGGATGTGCCCTGCGTGCACCGAGCGGATGGCTCCGGCGAGCGCGTCCGGGTCGACGTCCTTGTACACGTACCCGGCGGCGCCCGCGCGCAGGGCCGGGATCACCGTGCGCTGTTCGGTGAAGCTGGTGACGATGAGCACGCGCGCGGGGTTGTCCAGCTCGCGGAGCTTGCGCAGGGCGTCGACGCCGTCCATCCCCGGCATCTTGACGTCCATGAGGACGACGTCCGGCTTCAGCTCCTCGGCGCGGGCCACTCCCTCGGCGCCGTCCGCGGCCTCCCCCACGACCTCGATGTCGTCCTGCACTTCGAGGAACGTGCGCAGGCCACGGCGGACCACCTGGTGGTCGTCGACGAGCAGCACCTTGATTGCGTCAGCCACCGGGGACCTCCATCTCGATCACGGTGCCCTTGCCGGGCGCCGATTCCACGGTCAGCGTGCCGCCGACGCCGCTCGCCCGGTCCCGCATGGAGACCAGGCCCAGGTGGCGTCCCGCGCGGCGTACCGCCTTCGGGTCGAAGCCGCTGCCGTCGTCGGTGATCCGCAGGACCGCTCCGCCGCCGCGCCGGTCCAGGGTCACGTCGACGTGCTCGCCCCCGGAGTGCCGCAGGGCGTTGTGCAGGGCCTCCTGGGCTACGCGCAGCAGGGCCTCCTCCTGGGCGGAGGGCAGGGCCTTCACACCGCGGCCGGCGAAGGTGACGCGGGCGGTGTGGGCACGGTCGAGGACCTGGATCTGGGTGCGCAGGGTGGCGACGAGGCCGTCCTCGTCGAGGGCGGCGGGGCGCAACTCGACGACCGCGGCGCGCAGTTCGTCGGCGGCCTCGGCGGCGAGCACGGCGACCTGGTGCATCTCGCCCTTGGCCCGGGCCGGGTCGCGGTCGACCAGGGCGGTGGCGGCCTGGGCCGTCAGGCGCAGCGAGAACAGCTTCTGGCTGACCGCGTCGTGCAGTTCATGGGCCAGGCGTGAGCGTTCCTCGGCGATGGTCAGTTCGCGGCTGCGCTCGTACAGGCGGGCGTTGGTCAGGGCGATCGCGGCGTGCTGGGCGAGGATGCCGAGGAGTTCCTCGTCCTCTGCGGTGAAGCCGCAACTGCCCTCCGGCTTGGGGCAGTTCTTGTTCGCCAGGAACAGGGCGCCGATGACCTCGTCGCCGTCGCGGATCGGCAGGCCCAGGAAGTCGGACATGTCCGGGTGTGCCGACGGCCAGCCCTCGAAGCGGGGGTCCTTGCGGACGTCGGCGAGGCGCTCGACCTTGGCTTCCTGGAGCATCGCGGCGAGGATGCCGTGCTGGCGGGGCAGCGGGCCGATGGCCTTCCACTGGTGGTCACTGACCCCGTCGACGACGAACTGGGCGAAGCCTCCGTGGTCGTCCGGCACGCCGAGCGCGGCGTACTGCGCGTCGAGCAGTTCGCGGGCGGAGGCGACGATCGTCTTGAGGACGTCGCGCACCTCCAGATGCCTGCTCATGGCCAGCAACGCGGAGCTCACCGCGGCGAGGCCGGACCTGGGGGCTTGACTCATGCCCTCACCGTACCGGCGGGGTGTGACGGCCGGATCGGACCTGTGGCGGCGGCCGGCTAGGGCGCCGGTCCTAGTCCTCTGGTCCCCCGGTCGGCGACGTAGGGCGAACGGCCCCGGGTGCTCGGCCTAGGACGAAGGGCCCCGCGATGTTGCGGCCCGCGTCCGAGGCGGTGCGGGCGGCCCCGTTCCTACGTTGAGGGCACCGCCGATCCGAGGCGGCTGGACGAGGGGACGGTTGTCATGCCGGTAGCGATCATCACGGGGGCCTCGAAGGGGCTGGGGCGGGCGCTCGCCGAGGCGCTGGCCGCGCGCGGCTGGGATCTGGTGCTGGACGCCAGGACGCCGGAGGTCCTTGAGGAGACGGCGTCCGCGCTGCGGGACGCGCACGGCACGCGCGTGACGGCGGTGCCGGGGGATGTCACGGACGCCGGGCACCGGGCCGCTCTGGTGGCGGCCGCCTGGCGGCTGGGCGGCGTCGATCTGCTGGTGAGCAACGCCAGCGCGCTGGGCGCCGAGCCGCTACTGCGGCTGGACGCGCTGCCGCCGGCGGGGCTGCGGCAGGCGCTGGAGGTGAACGTGGTCGCCGCGCTGGGCCTGGTGCAGGAGGCACTACCGCTGCTGCGGGCGGCCGGGACCGGGGCCGTGATCACGGTGAGCTCGGACGCGGCGGCCGAGGCGTACGAGACATGGGGCGGTTACGGGGCGTCGAAGGCGGCCCTCGACCATCTCGCGGCGGTGCTCGGCGAGGAGGAGCCCGGGCTGCGCGTGTGGGCGGTCGACCCCGGGGACATGGCCACGGACCTGTACGCGGCGGCCGTACCGGACGACGACGGTCCGCGGCCGGCGCCGGCGAGTGTCGTGCCGGCGTTCCTGCGGCTGCTGGACGAGCGTCCGGCGAGCGGCCGCTACGGGGCTCCGGCTCTGCTGGAGGGGCGGCGATGACGCTGGCGATGGGAGTCCCCCCGCGCGAGCCGGTCCGAGCGTGGGGGAAGGTGCCCGAGGAGCTGTCGGCGCGGGTTCCGGCCGAGCAGCGTGGGCCGGGGCTGGGCCGGGATGCCGTACGGCTGCTGGTGTCGCGGGGCACCGCGGTGTCGCATCACGCGTTCCGTGAGCTGCCGCGGCTGCTGCGGGCCGGGGATCTGCTGGTCGTGAATACGTCGGAGACGCTGGCCGCGGCCGTGGACGGGCGGCTCGGGCACACGCGCGTGGTCGTGCACTTCTCCACGCGCGGGGACGACGGGCGGTGGGCGGTCGAGCTGCGGGATCCGGACGAGCGGGGCACTACGCGCGCGCGTATATGGAACAGTGCGCGAAGCGCTCGCCGGAAGGGTGGTGGCGGGCGACGGGCGGGAGGGCCCGCGGGTTGTGAGGTGCGGCTGCCGGGCGGGCTGCGGCTGGTTTTGGAAGAGCCGCTGAGCACGGGGAGCGAGCGGCTGTGGTGGGCTCGGGTCGCCGGGCCCCTGGACGTGGAGGGCGCCGGTGAGGACCTCACAGCCGCGCCCGGCACCGGGATCCTCGGGCTGATGCGGGAGCACGGGCGGCCGATCCGCTACTCCTATACCGAGCGGGATCAGCCACTGTCCGTGTATCAGACGGTGTTCGCGCTGCCATCGACCGACGGTGCGGGCAGTGCGGAGATGCCGAGCGCGGCGCGGCCCTTCACGGCCGGGCTGGTGACGGAGCTGGTCAGCCGGGGTGTGCAGATCGCGCCGATCAGCCTGCACACCGGGGTGGCCTCGGCCGAGGCGCACGAGCCGCCGTATCCGGAGCGGTTCGCGGTGCCGGAGACGTCCGCCCGGCTGATCAACGCGGTGAAGGCCGGGGACGGCCGGGTCGTCGCCGTGGGGACGACTGCCGTACGGGCCGTGGAGTCGGCGGTGGACGCCGACGGGGTCGTACGCGCGCGTGAGGGATGGACGGATCTCGTCGTGACGCCGGAGCGCGGGGTGCGGGTGGTGGACGGGCTGCTGACCGGGCTGCACGAGCCGGAGGCCTCGCATCTGCTGATGCTGGAGGCGGTCGCCGGGCGGGACGCGATCAGCCGCAGTTACGAGGAGGCGCTGCGCGGGCTCTACCTGTGGCACGAGTTCGGCGACGTGCACCTCATCCTCCCGGCGGAGAACCCTCACACAGTGCATTGCTCCAGCAACTGCTGGTGAGACTGACGCACGGCCGATGTGAGCCCGCGCATAGGGTCCACATCACGTACGAAAGTCCGTAGTAGGTAGTGACGTCCCTTTTGAGCGGCACAGACGGCCCTGTCTGTCCTATTTTGCCCTTCCCGGCTCCACTATCGAGGATCGTACGTCACACCTTTGCCAGGCAATTTTGCGGCCGCTAACAATGGCTCTCGTCGCTCAGCGCCGTGGGTTCAGCCCGCGGCGTTTGTGCCGGAAGCACCCGTGTCCCCTGTCGGACAGCGAGCGACCTCCGCGCTATTCGAAGAGGTCCCACTGCCATGCTCAAGAACACCAAGAACCGTGGTCTCAGTCGTTCCATCAACAAGCGTCAGAAGATCGCGATCGCAGGTGTCACCACGCTCGGTGCCGCCGCCCTGGCCATCTCCGCCGTACCCGGCAACGCCACGACGACCACGGCCGAAGCCCCCGCGGGCAAGGTGGCCTACAGCAACGAGCAGATAAAGGACGTCAAGGGCAGCGTCACCGACCAGCTCGCCGGCGACAAGGTGAAGGCCGAGGCGATGGTCGCCAAGCACAAGGCTGCCGTGGCCACCGCCAAGCACCGGGCCGCCGTGGCCCACGACAAGCACGTGGCCGCCCAGGCCGCCGCCAAGCAGCGCGCCGCCAAGGCCGCCGCCGCGAAGAAGGCCGCCGCCGAGCGCAAGGCGAAGGAGGCCGCGAGCCGGTCCGCCAAGCGCGTCGCGGTCAAGCCCGTCGCCGCCAAGAAGTCCTACGCGAACAACCTCGACGGCTGGATCCGTGAGGCCCTGGACATCATGAAGAAGCACGACATCCCGGGCACCTACAACGGCCTGCACAAGAACATCATTCGCGAGTCCTCGGGCAACCCGAACGCGATCAACAACTGGGACATCAACGCCCAGAACGGCGTCCCGTCGATCGGTCTGCTCCAGGTCATCAAGCCCACCTTCGACGCGTACCACGTGCCGGGCACCGCGCACAGCCAGTACGACCCGGTCGCGAACCTGACCGCCGCCGCCAACTACGCGGCCGACCGGTACGGCTCGATCGACAACGTCAACAGCGCGTACTGAGCGAGGTAGGCGCGGGCCTCTGATCCGTACGCCGAAGGGCGGCACCCTCCTGACGGGGTGCCGCCCTTCGGGCGTCTCACGGTCCCGCTACTTGCGCATGACCTCGGGCTCGTGGCGGCGCAGGAAGCGGGCCACGAAGATGCCGCAGATCACGCCAAGGACGATCAGGGCGATCATGTCCATGGCCCAGACGCCGACGGTGTGCTCCCACAGCGGGTCGTTGCTCTCGCCCTGGCCGGGCGGGCTGATCTTGTTGAAGTCCAGCGTGGCGCCCGCGGCTGCCACCGCCCAGCGCGACGGCATCAGATACGAGATCTGGTTGGCGCCGATCGAGCCGTTGAGGGCGAAGAGGCAGCCTGTGAACACGACCTGGATGATCGCGAACATGACCAGCAGCGGCATGGTCTTCTCGGCGGTCTTCACCAGCGCCGAGATGATCAGGCCGAACATCATCGAGGTGAAGCCCAGCGCCATGATCGGCACCGACAGCTCCAGCAGCGTCAGCTTGCCGAAGACCAGGCCCTCCTCCGGGATCTCCCGGCCGGCGAAGCCGATGACGCCGACCATCAGGCCCTGGAGCACGGTGATGAAGCCGAGCACGAACACCTTGGACATCAGGTACGCCGAGCGGGACAGACCGGTAGCGCGCTCCCGCTCGTAGATGACCCGTTCCTTGATCAGCTCACGCACGGAGTTCGCGGCGCCGGCGAAGCAGGCGCCCACCGCGAGGATCAGCAGCACGGTGGTGGCCGTGCCGTTCGGGATGATCCGGCCCGTCTGCGGATTGGCCGGGTTGGGCAGCAGGCCCTTGCCCGAGTCGATCAGCAGGCTGACCGCGCCCAGGACGCCCGGCAGGATCACCATCAGGGCCAGGAAGCCCTTGTCGGAGACGATCACCGAGACGTAGCGGCGCACCAGCGTCACGAACTGCGACATCCAGCCCTGCGGCTTCGGCGGCTTCATCGCCTGCATCGGAGGCATCTGTACGGACTGCGGAGCAATCGCGTCGATGTCCGCGGCGTACATCTGGTAGTGCTGAGAGCCCTTCCAGCGTCCCGCCCAGTCGTAGTCGCGGTAGTTCTCGAAGGCGGAGAAGACATCGGCCCAGGTGTCGTAGCCGAAGAAGTTCAGCGCCTCCTCGGGCGGGCCGAAGTAGGCGACCGCACCGCCGGGCGCCATCACCAGGAGCTTGTCGCACAGCGCCAGCTCGGCCACCGAGTGGGTCACGACGAGGACCGTACGGCCGTCATCGGCGAGGCCGCGCAGCAGCTGCATGACGTCACGGTCCATGCCCGGGTCGAGGCCCGAGGTGGGCTCGTCCAGGAAGATCAGCGACGGCTTGGTCAGCAGCTCCAGGGCCACCGAGACGCGCTTGCGCTGGCCGCCGGAGAGGGACGTGACCTTCTTGTCCCGGTGGATGTCCAGCTTCAGCTCGCGCAGCACCTCGTCTATCCGGGCCTCGCGCTCGGCCGCCGTGGTGTCGGCGGGGAAGCGGAGCTTGGCCGCGTACTTGAGAGCCTTCTTGACGGTCAGCTCCTTGTGCAGGATGTCGTCCTGCGGGACCAGACCGATGCGCTGACGCAGCTCGGCGAACTGCTTGTAGAGGTTCCGGTTGTCGTAGAGGACGTCGCCCTGGTTGGCCGGGCGGTAGCCGGTCAGCGCCTTGAGCAGGGTCGACTTGCCGGAGCCGGACGGGCCGATGACCGCGATGAGCGACTTCTCCGGGACGCCGAAGGAGACGTCCTTGAGGATCTGCTTGCCGCCGTCGACCGTGACCGTGAGGTGGCGGGCCGAGAAGGAGACCTCACCGGTGTCGACGAACTCCTCGAGGCGGTCGCCGACGATGCGGAACGTGGAGTGACCGACGCCGACGATGTCGGCCGGGCCGAGCAGCTGCGAGCCGCCCTTGGCGATCGGCTGACCGTTGACGTACGTGCCGTTGTGGGAGCCGAGGTCGCGGATCTCCATGCGGCCGTCGGGCGTCGAGTGGAACTCGGCGTGGTGCCGGGAGACCTGGAGGTCGGAGACGACCAGCTCGTTCTCCAGGGCACGGCCGATGCGCATCACGCGGCCGATGGAGAACTGGTGGAACGTGGTGGGGCTGCGGTCGCCGTAGACCGGCGGCGCCCCCGCGCCACCACCGGGGCCCTGCTGCTGCGGGATGTGCGCGGCCTGCTGCGGCTGCTGCCAGCCGGCCTGCTGGGCCTGCGGCTGCTGCTGCGGCGTCGGCTGCTGGGCCGGGGCCTGCTGGGCCCAGCCCGCCTGGGCGCCCTGCGCGGCGTACGGCTGCTGCTGCGGCTGGGCCTGCGGCGTGGCGACGGAGGCCGCGGTGCCGGAGACGTTCACGCGCGGTCCGTCGGTCGCGTTGCCCAGGTGAACGGCCGTTCCCGCGCCGATCTCCAGGTGGTGGATCCGCTGACCCTGCACGAACGTGCCGTTGGTGCTGCCGTGGTCCTCGATGACCCAACTGCGGCCGCTCCAGCTGATCGTGGCATGCCGCCAGGACACCCTGGCGTCGTCGAGCACGATGTCACCCTGCGGATCGCGTCCGAGGGTGTAGGGCCTGGACGGGTCGAGCGTCCAGGTCCTTCCATTCAATTCCAGTACGAGTTCCGGCACTCCATGCCCCACTGAGTAGTCCCCCGAGTTACCCCCATCACAGGGAGTCTAGGGATGTCGAACATCGTCGGGAACTATTTCAGGCTCGCCCCCCTGACCGAAAGCCGGGCCTTGTGTGGACCACGCCCACGGGCTTCGACTGGTTCCGTTGACGGGGTTGAAACCAGCCCGGAGAGTGGTAATCCACGCGAGGGGGACATGCGCGGTGCTCGGCCGCGCCGCGGATCGGGGGGTCTGCCATGAGTGCGTCCACGTACGTCGGGACCTCGAAAGGCGCGAGGCTGCCGTGGGGAGACGTCCTGCTCTCCGCGATCGCGGCGGTGAGCTGGGCGTTGATCGGGATGGCCGGCACGGCGGCGCTCGGACTGCATCTGCTGGAGGCGGACTCGGCGAGCTCCCTGGGCCCGATGACCGCCGCTGTGGTGGCCCTTGGGGCGGGTGGTTCCGTCACGCCGTCCGGCGATGTGTCCGCTTTCGGGCTGACCGGCGCGGAGGCGGCGACCGCCATCGAGATCACGCCACTCGGGGTGAGCCTGGTCGGTGCGGTCCTGCTGTCGTGGTTCTTCCTACGGTCGTTGCGGGGCGCGGGAGTTGTGATCGCGCCGGCCGAACTCCTCGCACGCGCGGGCACGGTGGTCGCGCTGTTCGTGGCGACGCTGGGCGGCCTGGCGTGGGCCGGGCACGACGTCATCACGATCGACGGGAGCTCCCTGGGGCTCGACGACCTGCCGGGCGGGGGTGGCGGCGGCGGTCTCGAGATCCCCGGAGTCGGCGACATCGGCGGGCTGCTCCCCGACCAGGTCGGCGACCTCATCGACGCCAAGGCGGCGGTCGGCTTCACGGTGGACACGGCGCCGACGCTGCTCGGCGGCCTCGCCTGGTCGGCCGGCGTCCTGCTGATCGCGCTGCTGGCCTCGCGCCGCACCCCGCTCCCCCGCGCCTGGGACGCGGCACACCGTGTCGTACGGCCCGCCGTGTCCGCCCTCGTCACGGTGCTGCTGATGGCGGTCGTGGCCGGGCTCGCGGCGGCTGCGTACGCGGCGATCGGCGACGACCACCCGAAGCGGATCGCCGGTGCCGCGCTGCTCGGCGCCCCGAACGGCGTGTGGCTCGGCATCCCCATCGGCCTGTTCGTGCCCTTCGACGGCCGGGCCTCGGGAGTTCTGGTCGGCCTGCTCCCGGACCCCTTGGACGACCTCCTCAACAGCGACGCCGACCAGTCCGTGACCTTGAGCCGACTGGCCGACCTGGACAGCCGGGTGTGGCTGCTGGGCGTCGCCGCGGCCGTGATGATGCTGCTGGCGGGGGTTCTGACGGCTGCGCGGACCCCGGTGGTGTCGGGGGCTGGGGTCGGGGCGATGGCCGGCTCGGGCGGCGGTGTGGTGACCGGCGCGGGTGCGGGGTCGGCCGGTGGCTCGCGTGGCGGGTCCGTGCGTGGTGCGGGTGATCGCGGGGACGTACGGGATCCGGGGGCCCTCCGTTTCGCCGGGCGGTGTGCGTTGCGGCTCGGGGTCGCCACGGCGTTGGCGCTGCCGCTGCTCGCATGGCTGGCGGAGGTGTCCGTGGACGCCTCGCTGTCGGTGCTGGGGTTCGACGCGTTCGGCGCCGGAGTGGAGCTGCGGGGGAACCTCGGCATGGCGCTGGTCCTCGGGGCGGTCTGGGGTGCGGGAGTGGGTGCGGTGGGTGCGCTGCTGGCCCGTGCGACCGGCGCCGCGGGGCAGCGGGCGGCGCCATTGGCCCTGGGGGCGGCGGGCACGGCGGACCGGGGCTCCGATGCGGGTACGGCCGCCGAGGCACCGGGTGCTGCGGGGCATGCCGGCCGGTCCGGGCCGTACGCCCCGGGAACGCCGTACCGGCCCCCGAACCCCGACACGAACCCGTATCTGCGGGTGCCGGACGAGATGCGCGAGCCGGAGGACGCCCGGCCGCCCCACGCCGACGGCGTGCCCGACGGATCGCCTCCGGACAGGGGCGACGACATGTACGGCGCGCCCACGGTCATGCGGCCGTTCACGCCGCCGCCGAGGTCGCCCCGGACTCCGCGGCGGCGTGAGAACGGGTCGTCGTCGTCCGGGACGGGCGACGGGCCGCCGCCTCCGCCGCCACCCCCTCCCGCGCCGCCGCCGAGGAAGCCCAAGGGGCGCCCCTGAGGGTCCGGGGGGCACCGGCACGCGCCCCTGAGAGTCCCGGAGGCCACGGCGCGCGGCCTTGAAGGTCCGGGAGGCCACCGGCGCGAGGCCGTGAGGTGTCGGGCCACAGGTTTTCCTGGGGCGGTTCACAGCAACCGGTGCGGAGGTGTCCGGAACGTAAGCCGTTCGCCACCCGGTCGACACCCAGTGTTCCGTGTCCGCTAGACGGACCTCGGGGGCGGCAGGCACTGGGTGCCGGATACGGTGGAAGCACCATGAGCGCTTCGCAGACCTCAGAGATCCCCGCCGTCCCCACACTTCTCGTCAAGATCTTCGGGAAGGACGGGCCGGGTATCACCGCCGGCCTCTTCGACACCCTGGCCGCCTACTCGGTCGACGTGGTCGACATCGAGCAGGTCGTCACCCGGGGCCGGATCACGCTGTGCGCGCTCGTGACGCAGCCGCCAGCCGGCATGGAGGGGGACCTGCGGGCGACCGTCCACAGCTGGGCGGAGTCGATGAAGATGCAGGCGGAGATCATCTCCGGGCTCGGCGACAACCGTCCGCGTGGCCTCGGGCGCTCCCTGGTGACCGTGCTCGGGCACCCGCTCACCGCGGAGGCGACGGCCGCCATCGCGGCCCGGATCACCAAGTCCGGCGCCAACATCGACCGTATCTTCCGGCTCGCCAAGTACCCCGTGACGGCGGTGGAGTTCGCGGTCTCGGGCGCGGAGACGGAGCCGCTGCGCACCGGTCTGGTGACGGAGTCCGCGGCACTGGGTGTCGACGTCGCGGTCGTCGCGGCCGGGCTGCACCGGCGAGCCCAGCGTCTGGTCGTCATGGACGTGGACTCCACGCTCATCCAGGACGAGGTGATCGAGCTCTTCGCCGCGCACGCCGGCTGCGAGGACAAGGTGGCCGAGGTGACGGCGGCCGCGATGCGCGGGGAGCTGGACTTCGAGCAGTCGCTGCACGCGCGTGTGGCGCTGCTGGCGGGGCTGGACGCCTCGGTGGTGGAGAAGGTGCGCAGCGAGGTGCGGCTGACGCCGGGCGCGCGCACGCTGATCCGCACGCTGAAGCGGCTCGGCTATCAAGTGGGAGTCGTCTCGGGTGGGTTCACGCAGGTCACCGATGACCTCAAGGAGCGGCTCGGACTCGACTTCGCCCAGGCGAACACGCTGGAGATCGTCGACGGCAAGCTCACCGGCAAGGTGACCGGCGAGATCGTGGACCGGGCGGGCAAGGCGCGGCTGCTGCGCCGGTTCGCCGCGGAGGCGGGGGTGCCGTTGTCACAGACGGTGGCGATCGGTGACGGCGCCAACGACCTGGACATGCTCAACGCGGCGGGGCTCGGCGTCGCCTTCAACGCGAAGCCGGTGGTGCGGGAGGCCGCGCACACGGCGGTGAACGTGCCGTTCCTGGACACGGTCCTCTATCTGCTCGGCGTCACCCGCGAAGAGGTCGAGGCCGCGGACATGCACGACGACGAGGACTGACGACCCGCACCGGGCGCCCCCTGCGGGGAGACCCGGGCGACCTGCGTGCGAAGGGGCCCGGCACCGTGACGGTGCCGGGCCCCTTCGTGCGGGTCGGTCACTCGGACGGGGCCCAGTAGTCGAGGAGCGTGGCCACGCCGGGCTCCAGCGCCTTCCAGGAGCCGCTGAAGGACAGGACCGCGAAGGCGGCGGCCGGGAAGCCGCGCCGGCTCATCCGCTCACGCGCGTCACCGTCGGTGGAGCCGGACAGGACGTCGGCGAGGCCCTGTACTCCGGGGTTGTGGCCGATCAGCAGGACGTTCTGCACGTCGTCCGGGGTTTCGTTGAGCAGGGCGATGAGCTCGCCGGGCGAGGCCTCGTAGACCCGCTCCTCGTAGACGGTCTTCGGCCGGTGCTGGAACTCGTGGACGGCGAGCTTCCAGGTCTCCCGGGTCCGAATCGCGGTGGAGCACAGGGCCAGGTCGAAGGGGATGGCGGTGTCGGCCAGCCTGCGGCCGGCCTCCGCCGCGTCCATGCGGCCCCGCTCGGCGAGCGGCCGCTCATGGTCGGTCACCTGTGGCCAGTCGGCTTTCGCATGCCGGAAGAGGACGATCCTGCGGGATTCTGGGACGCTCATGAGATCCAGCTTCGCACGAAACAGGCCATGGGGCGCAGGTAGTTGACCGGCGCCTCCGGGGGCGCTCAGTGCGTGATCAGCTGCTGTATGCGCTCGAAGAGCTGGGTGACCGCGGGCTCGGCGGTGGCGGCCTGCGCGTCCGCCGGGTTGAGAATCAGCGTCAGCAGCGTGATGAACGCGAGCGTGGGCAGGGCGAGGGCCCACCAGGGCAGCCGGATGTCGGCACGGCCCGTGGACGCCGGCTGGGGCGGGGTGTGCGTACGGGCCGACATGATGCCTCCGCGGATCTTCGAGTGGTCGGTGTCCGCTCTTCGCGGCCACACTTCGAAGTTACGGACCGATCGGCCCTCAACCCATCCGGTGATCCACCCAGTTGACCCTGACACTCACCCCCTAGGGGATGGTGGTGCTAGCCCCACCATGGGCCTTTGAGGTGTGCCTCGCGGCGCCCCTCGGGGACCGGGTTCAGGGTGAGGCGATCGTCGCGATGATGCCGATGATCACGAAGATGGCGAAGAACGCGCCGAAGACGAGCAGCAGCTTCTTCTGGCCGTTCTGGGGGTTCGGGTCGAGCACTGGCATGAGGGAAGTCTCCCATCCGCCGCCCGTGCCCGCCCCGCCGGGGTGCGGTCAGCGGGCCGCCTCCTCCTCCACGTCACGGTTGCGTCCCGCGAGGACGCCTACCGCCATCTGCGGGATCATCAGGCCCGCCATGAGGGCGATCGGCAGCCCCCAGCCGCCGCTGTGCTGGTAGAGCACGCCGACCAGGAGCGGGCCGGGGATGGAGATCAGATAGCCGGTGCTCTGCGCGAAGCCCGACAGCTGGGCCACGCCCGCGCTGGACCGGGCGCGCATGCCGACCATGGTGAGGGCCAGCGGGAACGAGCAGTTGGAGACGCCCAGCAGCACGGCCCAGACCCAGGCGCCGGAGACCGGGGCGAGGAACAGCCCGGCGTAGCCGACGAGGCCGCAGGCGCCCAGCGCGAGCACGATCGGCCCCTGGTGGGGCAGCCTGGTGGCCAGGCGCGGTATGACGAAGGCCAGCGGCACGCCCATGACCATGGTGACGGCGAGCAGCAGGCCCGCCTTGCCGGCGTGCACCCCGGAGTCGCGGAAGATCTGCGCCATCCAGCCCATCGTGATGTAGGCGCCGGTGGCCTGGAGCCCGAAGTAGACGGCGAGGGCCCAGGCGGTGCGGCTGCGGGTGATGCGCACCGGGGGCGCGTCCACGCGCGCGTGCTTCTCCTGGGCTGCCGTGCCGGGCGCCGCCGACCGGTCCCGCACGAAGGGGATCCACGGCACCACGGCGGCCACCGCCAGGCCCGCCCACACGGCGAGGCCGCTGTGCCAGTTCCCGCCCAGCAGATCGGTCATCGGGACCGTCACGGCCGCGGCGGACGCGGTGCCCAGGGCGAGGGCCATCGAGTACAGGCCGGTCATGGAGCCGACCCGGTCGGGGAACCAGCGCTTGACGATGACCGGCATCAGGACGTTGCTGACCGCTATGCCCATCAGGGCGAGTGCGGTGGCGGCCAGGAAGCCGGCCGTGCCGCCGGCGTACGGCCGAAGCAGCAGTCCCGTGGTGATGGCGACCATGCCGGCGCACACCACGGCGCCGGGGCCGAAGCGGCGGGCCAGGCGCGGGGCGGCGACGCCGAAGACGGCGAAGCACAGCGGGGGCACGGAGGTGAGCAGTCCGGCCACGCTGCCGCTCATGCCGAGGGAGTCACGGACCTCTTCGAGGAGGGCGCCGAGACTGGTGATGGCGGGGCGGAGGTTGAGCGCGGTCAGCACGATGCCGGCCACGAGCAGCCGCATCGTCCACGCGCGCGTGGCGGGCTCCGAGAGGGTCTGGGTCTCGGGGGTGCGTATTCGCATGGACGTCACCGTCCGGGTGGATTCCTCGCTTGCCATGAGGCCCATCATAGAATCATGGGATGATTGGTTGTCCACCCCTGGACCGCCCGGTCCGGGTCCTCACGTGCGAAGGTGTGCCATGCCCTTGAGCCACCCCCGCCGCTCGGCGCTGTCCGAGCAGGTCATCGCGGCCTTGCGGAACCAGATCGCCACGGGCGAATGGCCCGTCGGCTCCCGCATCCCGACCGAGCCGGAACTGGTCGAGCAGCTCGGCGTGGCCCGCAACACGGTCCGCGAGGCGGTCCGCGCGCTCGCGCACAACGGCCTGCTGGACATCCGGCAGGGCTCCGGCACCTACGTCGTGGCGACCAGCGAGCTGGCCGGCGTCATGCACCGCCGCTTCACCGACGCCGACCCCCGGCACATCGCCGAGCTGCGCTCCACGCTGGAGTCGGGTGCCGCCAAGCTGGCCGCCGTACGCCGCACGGAGAAGGACCTCAAGCAGCTGGACACGCTGCTGGCGCGGCGCGAGGAGGCCTGGGAGTCCGGCGACACGGAGGCGTTCGTGGCAGCGGACGCGACCTTCCACCTGGCGGTGGTCGCGGCCTCCCACAACGACGTCATGACCGCGATGTACGCGGATCTGGGCGAGGTCCTGGTGGACTGGCTGCGCGACGACGTCGGCACGGAGCTGACGCCGGAGACGTACCTGGACCACGCGCGGCTGGTCGACGCGATCCGCGCGGGCGACGCGTCCGCCGCCGCGGACGAGGCGGCGGGGTATCCGTTCCACTGCCGTCCGGGCCGCGTCAGCCCTCCCGCCGGTGGCTGACCCACGCCGAGTCGATCTCCTTCCAGCAGCGCGCCGACATCCGCACGGTCTGCGCGGGTTCGGCGGCCACCGGGGAGCCGTCGCTGTCCAGGTCCCACCAGCGGGCGCACTCCACGTGCAGGCTCACGCTGTCGGTCTCCGGATACGGGTTGTGGCAGAACGCGGTCACCCGGGAGCCGGTGACACTGATCCGGCACGCGGCACCGAACGGCTCCGCGGGCTCCGTCCCGGCGCCCGCTTCGACGGAGTGCACACGCGCGTGGGCTATCGCCGCGCAGGACACCGGCAGGACGAGTGCGACGGCGACGGTCGTTGAGGCCAAGCGGCGGGACAAGCGCACAACGGGACCTCCTCGGCCGTACGGGAGAGGGGTTCGCGTGAGGAACGCGTACTCCAGGGTGCGCGGCCGAGGGCCCCGGCCGCCTCGCCGGATGGGCCGAACGGGTGACGCCCCGCTCCCCGCGCGGCGGCGGGAAACGGGGCGTCGAGGGTGTGCGGAGGATCAGGCGCCGATGGCGTGCAGACCGCCGTCCACGTGGACGATCTCGCCCGTGGTCTTCGGGAACCAGTCGCTCAGCAGGGCGACGACGCCCTTGCCGGCCGGCTCCGGGTCCTTCAGGTCCCACTCCAGCGGGGCGCGGGTGTCCCACACGGAGGCGAGCTCCGCGAAGCCCGGGATGGACTTGGCGGCCATCGAGCCGATGGGGCCGGCCGAGACGAGGTTGCAGCGGATGTTCTGCTTGCCCAGGTCACGCGCCATGTAGCGGCTGGTGGCCTCCAGGGCGGCCTTGGCCGGGCCCATCCAGTCGTACTGCGGCCAGGCGTACTGCGCGTCGAAGGTGAGGCCGACGACCGAGCCGCCGTTCTGCATCAGCGGCAGGCAGGCCATGGTCAGCGACTTCAGGGAGTACGCCGAGACGTGCATGGCCGTGGCGACGGACTCGAACGGCGTGTTCAGGAAGTTGCCGCCGAGGGCGTCCTGCGGGGCGAAGCCGATGGAGTGCACGACGCCGTCCAGGCCGCCGAGCTCCTCGCCGACGACGTCGGCCAGCCGGCCGAGGTGCTCGTCGTTGGTGACGTCGAGCTCGATGACCTTGGTGGGCTTGGGGAGCTTCTTGGCGATGCGCTCAGTCAGCGTGGGCCGCGGGAAGGCGGTCAGGATGATCTCGGCACCCTGCTCCTGGGCCAGCTTGGCGGTGTGGAAGGCGATGGAGGACTCCATCAGCACACCGGTGATCAGGACGCGCTTGCCCTCGAGAATTCCGCTCATGTTGATCAGTGACCCATTCCCAGTCCGCCGTCAACGGGGATGACGGCTCCAGTGATGTACGAGGCGTCGTCCGAGGCGAGGAACCGCACCGTCGCGGCGATCTCCTCCGGCTGCGCGTAACGACCGAGCGGCACCTGCTTCACGATGCCCGCACGCTGCTCGTCGGTGAGCACCTTGGTCATGTCGGTGTCGACGAAGCCGGGCGCGACGACGTTGAAGGTGATGTTGCGCGAGCCCAGTTCACGGGCGAGGGAGCGCGCGAAGCCGACCAGGCCGGCCTTGGAGGCGGCGTAGTTGGCCTGGCCGGGACCGCCGAACAGCCCGACGACGGACGAGATCAGCACCACGCGGCCCTTCTTGGCGCGCAGCATGGCGCGGTTGGCCCGCTTGACCACGCGGAAGGTGCCGGTGAGGTTGGTGTCGATGACCGAGGTGAAGTCCTCCTCGGACATGCGCATCAGGAGCTGGTCCTTGGTGACGCCGGCGTTGGCGATCAGCACCTCGACGGGGCCGTGCTCGGCCTCGATCTCCTTGTAGGCCTGCTCCACCTGCTCGGTGTCGGTGATGTCGCACTTGACGGCCAGGAAGCCGGCCGGCGGCTCACCCGAGCGGTATGTGATCGCGACCTTGTCGCCGGCGTCGGCGAATGCGCGGGCGATGGCGAGGCCGATGCCCCGGTTGCCTCCGGTGACGAGAACCGAGCGGCTCAACGGATCACCCTTTCGATAGGGGTCTGACACACCCGCCCGAACAGCTGGGTGACAGGCGGCTTCTCCGAAAACCTATCTGGCCGCTCCCCGCCGGGGACATTCGGGCACCGACAGTGGCGTACGGGAGTCACTGTCGGGTCTCTACAGAAAGATGCCGACTCCAGCCGGAAACGTGTGGTCCACCGGCCCGCCCGCGCGACATGATCGTGCCGACAGGCCACGACAGCAGGGAGACCTCCGTGCCTCATACGATCGATGAAGCCTTCACGGCGCTTCCGCTACGCGCCCTGGCCGACGCGGCGCTGGCACGCGCGCGTGCGCTCGGTGCGGAGCACGCGGACTTCCGCTTCGAGCGGGTGCGCAGCGCGTCCTGGCGGCTGCGGGACGCACGGCTCGCCGGGTCCTCGGACACCACCGACCTCGGCTACGCGGTGCGGGTGGTGCACGGCGGGACCTGGGGCTTCGCTTCCGGGGTCGATCTGACGCTGGACGCCGCCGCCAAGGTCGCGTCGCAGGCGGTGGCCATGGCGAAGCTGTCCGCCCAGGTGATCAAGTCGGCGGGGTCGGACGAGCGGGTGGAGCTCGCCGACGAGCCCGTGCACGCCGAGCAGACGTGGATCTCGTCGTACGAGATCGACCCGTTCACCGTGCCCGACGAGGAGAAGTCGGCGCTGCTGGCGGACTGGAGCGCGCGGCTGCTCGCGGCGGACGGCGTGAACCACGTGGACGCCTCGCTGCTGACGGTCCACGAGAACAAGTTCTACGCCGACACCGCCGGGACCGTGACCACCCAGCAGCGCGTCCGGCTGCACCCGCAGCTGACCGCGGTGTCGGTCGACGAGTCGAGCGGCGAGTTCGACTCCATGCGCACCATCGCGCCGCCGGTCGGCCGGGGCTGGGAGTACCTCACGGGGACCGGCTGGGACTGGGAGAGCGAGCTGGAGCAGATCCCCGGGCTGCTCGCCGAGAAGATGCGGGCGCCGAGCGTGGAGGCGGGGCCGTACGACCTCGTCGTGGACCCCTCCAACCTGTGGCTGACGATCCACGAGTCCATCGGGCATGCCACCGAGCTGGACCGCGCCCTCGGCTACGAGGCCGCCTACGCCGGCACCTCCTTCGCCACCTTCGACCAGCTCGGCAAGCTCCGCTACGGCTCGGACCTGATGAACGTCACCGGTGACCGCACCGCCGAACACGGCCTCGCGACGATCGGCTACGACGACGAGGGCGTCGCGGGCCAGTCCTGGGACCTGGTGCGGAACGGCACCCTGGTCGGCTACCAGCTGGACCGGCGCATCGCGAGGCTGACCGGGTTCGAGCGCTCCAACGGGTGCGCGTTCGCCGACTCCCCCGGCCATGTGCCGGTGCAGCGCATGGCCAACGTCTCGCTCCAGCCGGATCCGGCCGGGATGTCGACCGAGGATCTGATCGGCAGCGTGGACCGC
The DNA here is from genome assembly GCF_008704715.1 of Streptomyces chartreusis. Lineage (NCBI taxonomy): Bacteria > Bacillati > Actinomycetota > Actinomycetes > Kitasatosporales > Streptomycetaceae > Streptomyces > Streptomyces chartreusis. The sequence continues at coordinate 7,649,458 of NZ_CP023689.1, read as the reverse complement.
GGGATCTACGTCGTCGGCGACCGGTCCTGGTCGATCGACATGCAGCGCTACAACTTCCAGTTCACCGGGCAGCGGTTCTTCCGGATCGAGAACGGGCGGATCACCGGCCAGCTGCGGGACGTGGCCTACCAGGCGACGACCACCGACTTCTGGGGCTCGATGGCGGCGGTGGGCGGTCCGCAGACGTACGTCCTCGGCGGCGCCTTCAACTGTGGCAAGGCCCAGCCGGGCCAGGTCGCGGCGGTCTCGCACGGCTGCCCGTCGGCCCTCTTCAAGGGCGTCAACATTCTGAACACCACGCAGGAGGCCGGTCGATGAGTGCCCGCACGAACAAGCCGCACGAGATCGTCGAGCGGGCCCTGGAGCTGTCGCGGGCGGACGGGTGCGTCGTCATCGCCGACGAGCAGTCGACCGCCAATCTGCGCTGGGCGGGCAACGCGCTGACCACGAACGGCGTCACGCGCGGGCGGACGCTCACCGTCGTCGCGACCGTCGACGGCAAGGAGGGCACCGCCTCCGGTGTCGTGTCCCGCTCGGCCGTGACCCTGGACGAGCTGGAGCCGCTGGTGCGGGCCGCCGAGGCCGCCGCCCGCTCCGCCGGGCCCGCCGAGGACGCGCAGCCGCTGGCGACGGACGTACCGGCGTCCCCCGACTTCACCGACGCGCCGGCCGAGACGTCGTCGACGGTGTTCGCCGACTTCGCCCCGGCGCTGGGCGAGGCGTTCGCACGCGCGCGTGCGGGCGGACGGGAGCTGTACGGCTTCGCGAACCACGAGATGGTCTCGACGTACATGGGCACGTCCACCGGGCTGCGGCTGCGGCACGACCAGCCCAACGGGACGCTGGAGCTGAACGCCAAGTCGCCCGACCGCACCCGCTCGGCCTGGGCGGGACGCGCCACCCGGGACTTCAAGGACGTGGACCCGACGGCGCTGGACGCCGAGCTGGCCGTACGCCTCGGCTGGGCCGAGCGGCGCCTTGAGCTGCCTGCCGGCCGGTACGAGACGCTGCTGCCGCCGACCGCCGTGGCCGACCTGCTGATCTACCAGCTCTGGTCGGCATCGGGCCGGGACGCGGCCGAGGGCCGGACCGTCTTCTCCAAGCCGGGCGGCGCGACCCGCCTCGGCGAGAAGCTGAGCGAGCTGCCGCTGACGCTGCGCAGCGATCCGAACGAGCCGGGCCTGGAGTCCGCGCCGTTCGTGATCGCGCACTCCTCCGGTGGCGACCAGTCGGTGTTCGACAACGGGCTGCCGCTCACGGCCACCGACTGGCTGCGCGAGGGCGAGCTGAGCCACCTCACGACCAGCCGGCACAGCGCGGGCCTGACCGGTCTGCCGCTGGCACCTGCGATCGACAACCTGATCCTGGACGGCGGCCAGGACCGCTCGATCGAGGAGATGGTCGCGAACACCGAGCGCGGGCTGCTGCTGACCTGCCTCTGGTACATCCGGGAGGTCGACCCGGCGACGCTGCTGCTCACGGGCCTGACCCGGGACGGTGTCTACCTCGTCGAGAACGGCGAGGTGAAGGGCGAGGTCAACAACTTCAGGTTCAACGAATCGCCGGTGGATCTGCTGGGACGGGCGAGCGAGGCCGGCCGTACGGAGAAGACCCTGCCCAGGGAGTGGGGCGACTGGTTCACCAGGGCCGCGATGCCGGCTCTGCGCGTCCCCGATTTCAACATGAGCTCTGTCAGTCAGGGCGTATAACCTCGTAGTCGGCTGTCACCCGACTGCCCGAGATCATCAAGGAGACACGAGAACCGTGACGGACATCGTCGACGAGCTGAAGTGGCGTGGCGTGATCGCCCTGTCCACTGACGAGGACGCATTGCGCAAGGCGCTCGCGGACGGTCCCGTCACGTTCTATTGCGGTTTCGACCCGACCGCGGCCAGCCTGCACGTCGGCCACCTGGTGCAGGTCCTCACCATGCGCCGCCTCCAGCAGGCGGGCCTGCGCCCGCTGGCGCTGGTCGGCGGCGCGACGGGCCAGATCGGTGACCCGCGCCCCACGGCCGAGCGCACGCTGAACGACCCGGAGACGGTCGCGAACTGGGTGAACCGGCTGCGCGGGCAGATCGAGCCCTTCCTCTCCTTCGAGGGCGACAACGCCGCGGTGATGGTGAACAACCTCGACTGGACGGCCGGCCTGTCGGCCATCGAGTTCCTGCGGGACATCGGCAAGCACTTCCGTGTCAACAAGATGCTCACCAAGGACTCCGTCGCCCGCCGGCTCCAGTCCGAAGAGGGCATCAGCTACACCGAGTTCAGCTACCAGCTGCTCCAGGGCATGGACTTCCTGGAGCTGTACCGGCGGTACGGCTGCACGCTCCAGCAGGGCGGCAGCGACCAGTGGGGCAACCTCACGGCGGGCCTGGACCTGATCCACCGGCTGGAGCCGCACGCGGGTGTGCACGCGCTGGCGACGCCGCTGATGACCAAGGCGGACGGCACCAAGTTCGGCAAGACCGAGGGTGGCGCCATCTGGCTCGACCCGGAGATGACGACGCCGTACGCGTTCTACCAGTTCTGGCTGAACGCGGACGACCGGGACATCTCGACCTACATGCGGATCCTGTCCTTCAAGTCCCGTGCGGAACTGGAGGAGCTGGAGAAGCAGACGGAGGAGCGTCCGCAGGCGCGGGCCGCGCAGCGTGCGCTGGCCGAGGAGCTGACGACGCTGGTGCACGGCGCCGACCAGACGGCCGCCGTGATCGCCGCGTCCCGTGCGCTCTTCGGGCAGGGCGAGCTGACGGATCTCGACGACGCGACGCTGGCGGCCGCGCTGTCCGAGGTGCCGCACGTCCAGGTCGGCGAGCTCGGCCCGGTGGTCGATCTGTTCGCCGAGGTCGGGCTGGTGGCCAGCAAGTCGGCCGCTCGGCGCACCGTGAAGGAGGGCGGGGCCTACGTGAACAACGTCAAGGTCGCCGGCGAGGACGCGGTGCCCGCGAAGGAGGACCTGCTGCACGGGCGGTGGCTGGTGCTGCGGCGCGGCAAGAAGAACCTGGCGGCGGTGGAGTTCACCGGCGCGTAGCGCTCCGCGGGGGCGCCGGATAGGGGTGCGTCGTAGGGGTGCGGCGATCTGCAGGGTGCGGCTTTCGTCGTGGCCGGTCGCGCAGTTCCCCGCGCCCCTTTGGGGCGTTGCCCCAGGGGCAACGCCCCAAAAGCACACTGATCATCAGTTACGTCTGTTGCATCTTCTTCTTGCCGATCGTCGCCACGTAGAGCATGTCGCCCAGGTAGACGATGATCACCGCGGCGACGATCTGGAAGATGTGCCGGCTCCAGTCGATGCCGCGGGTGGACTCGACGCCGAACGCGCGGGCGATGGAGTTGCCGACGATGGCGCCGAGGATGCCGAAGATCGTGGTCAGCCAGAGAGGGCTGTGCTGCTTGCCGGGGATGATCAACTTGGCCAGCAGGCCCAGCACGAATCCCACGATGATCGCCCACAACCAGCCCATGGCTGCCTCCTCGTACGGCTCGGGGTGAGCAGTAGGCCCAGTCTTGGTCCGGCCCTGGTACGCCGCATGCGGGGTACCGCCGTACGCGTTACGGCTCCCCGCGTTCCCCCAGGTGGCATGGGCCCCGGTCTCGTAGGCGGCGCAGGCGAGGCGTAACGTGGACGGTGTCCCGGCACGGTCCCCCGACCGGGAACGGAGGGGTACGGGCAGGGGGAGAGTCCGATGCGGGCGGATGGTGGAATGTGATGCGGAAGCTGCACGCCGGCGGCGCCACCGAGGTGTTCCGGATCACCGGGGCCCGCACGGGTCTCCAGGAGGATGTGCGCGGCCGGCAGCGTCGGTACATCATCTCGATGTCGATCCGCACGCTTTCGGTGATCCTCGCGGCCACCCTGTGGAACGTGGAACGGCATGTCGCGATCGTGGCGTTGGTGCTCGGCGCGATCCTGCCGTACATCGCGGTGGTCGTCGCCAACGCGGGGCGGGAGAATGCGCCGTCACTGCCGTCGACGTTCGTGAGCTCGCCGATGCGGACGATGATCGCGCCGCCGCGGACGAACGACGGTTTCGCGGAATCGGTCCCGGAAGATGTGGTGGACGACTCCGCGCCCGGCGCACAAAGCAAACCGCGCGACGGGGCGTGATGCCGCGGACCGGTCGGTTCCGAAAGACTACTCCGCGCCAAGCTCATGAAAAGCTCAGATCAATCGTGTTGTTCAGGTGCCGGGCGACGGGTTACCCGTGACATACTTCGTAGGCGCTCCGCATCCCCCGTCGGAGCGACGGACCGACGCCGGGCAGCTCCCCCCGTGGCTGCTCGGCGTCGCCTTTTTGTGCGCGACTTGTGAGATGAATTCGTGAGTGACACACCCATCTGTTCTGCCAAGGGATGTCGCGTCGACGCCGTGTGGGTGCTGGCGTGGAACAACCCGAAGATTCATACGCCGGAGCGGCGCAAGACATGGCTCGCGTGCGAGGAGCATCGCGAGCATCTGTCGCAGTTTCTCGGAGTGCGGGGGTTCTTGAAGGACGTCGTCCTGCTGAAGGAATGGGAAGAGGCCTCTTCAGCCACCGATGGCTGACATCGGCCTGTCCGGCTGGACGAACGACGGGTCGTCCAGGCCCGCGCCCGCCTTCTTGCCCCACATCGTCAGGCGCCAGATGCGGGCGATCTCCTCGTCGGGTGCGCCGGAGCGCAGGGCCGCTCGCAGGTCCGTCTCCTCGGTGGCGAACAGGCACGTGCGTATCTGACCGTCGGCGGTGAGGCGGGTGCGGTCGCAGGCCGAGCAGAACGGGCGGGTGACCGAGGCGATGACACCGACGACATGCGGGCCGCCGTCGACCACCCAGCGCTCCGCCGGGGCCGAGCCGCGCTTCTCCGAGCCCTCGGCGGTCAGCTCGAAGCGGGTGCGCAGGGACGTCAGGATGTCACCGGCGGTGATCATGCCGTCGCGCTTCCAGCCGTGCTGGGCGTCCAGGGGCATCTGCTCGATGAAGCGCAGTTCGTAGTCGTGCTCCACGGCCCAGGCCAGCAGGTCGGGGGCCTCGTCGTCGTTCAGGCCCGGCATCAGGACCGAGTTGACCTTGACCGGGGTCAGGCCGGCGGCGCGGGCGGCGTCGAGGCCCTCGATGACGTCCTTGTGGCGGTCGCGGCGGGTCAGGGTCTTGAAGACATCGGGGCGCAGGGTGTCCAGGGAGACATTGACCCGGTCCAGGCCGGCGGCCTTCAGGGCGGCGGCGGTGCGCTTGAGGCCGATGCCGTTCGTCGTGAGGGACATCTGGGGGCGCGGGGCCAGCGCGGCGACGCGCTCCACTATGCCGACCAGGCCGGGGCGCAGCAGGGGCTCGCCGCCGGTGAAGCGGACCTCCTCGATGCCGAGGGAGGTGACGGCGATGTCGATCAGGCGGACGATCTCGTCGTCGGTGAGCAGGTCGGGCTTGGCCAGCCACTGCAAGCCCTCCTCGGGCATGCAGTACGTGCACCGCAGGTTGCAGCGGTCGGTCAGCGAGACTCTCAGGTCGGTGGCCACTCGGCCGTATGTGTCGATGAGCACGTGGGCCCCCTCCCTCGACGCGACCAGTTTCAACTTCCGTCACCTGCGAGCCTACGTGACCGCACTGACAGTGACACAGGCCCGATCCCACGACGTACGACGCGGCCGCGTCGTAGATCCCTACGACGCGGCCGCTCGGGGGGCCTGCTCAGTGGGCGCCGGTGCCGGTCAGGGACCGGACCTCCAGCTCCGCGTACTTGCCGGCGTCGGGCTCCTCCTTGGACAGGACCGTGCCGAGCCAGCCCATGAGGAAGCCGAACGGGATGGAGATGATGCCCGGGTTCTTCAGCGGGAACCAGGCGAAGTCGACGTCCGGGAACATCGCCTTCGGGTCGCCGGAGACGACCGGCGAGAACAGCACCAGGCCGACGGCGACGATCAGGCCGCCGTAGATCGACCACAGCGCGCCCTGGGTGGTGAACCGCTTCCAGAAGAGGCTGTAGAGGATCGTCGGCAGGTTGGCGGAGGCCGCGACCGCGAAGGCCAGGGCGACCAGGCCGGCGACGTTCAGGTCGCGGGCGAGGGCGCCGAGGAGGATGGAGACGGCGCCGATGCCGATGGTGGCGAGGCGGGCGGCCCGGATCTCCTCCTTCTCGGTGGCCTGGCCCTTCTTGATCACGTTCGCGTAGATGTCGTGGGCGAACGACGAGGACGAGGCCAGCGTCAGACCGGCGACGACCGCGAGGATCGTCGCGAAGGCCACCGCCGAGATGGTGGCGAGCAGGATCGCGCCCCACGCCGAATCGACGCCGCCGAGATGCAGGGCGAGCAGTGGCGCCGCGGTGTTGCCGGACGGGTTGGAGGCGATGATCTCGTCCTGGGAGATCAGCGCGGCGGCGCCGAAGCCGAGGGCGATGGTCATCAGGTAGAAGCCGCCGATGATGCCGATCGCCCAGTTCACGGACTTACGGGCGGCCTTGGCGTTGGGCACCGTGTAGAAGCGGATCAGGATGTGCGGCAGACCGGCGGTGCCCAGGACCAGGGCGATGCCGAGGGAGATGAAGTCCAGCTTGGAGGTGCCGGTGGCGCCGTACTGGAGGCCGGGCTCCAGGAAGGCGGCGCCCTTGCCGCTGTTCTCGGCGGCCTTGCCGAGCAGATCCGAGATGTTGAAGTTGAACTTCAGCAGCACCAGGAACGTAATGAGGATCGTGCCACCGATGAGCAGCACGGCCTTGACCATCTGGACCCAGGTGGTCCCCTTCATGCCGCCGATGGAGACGTACACGATCATCAGGACGCCGACGAGCGCGACGATGAGGATCTTGCCGGCGTCGGTGGTGATGCCGAGCAGCAGCGAGACCAGGACACCGGCACCGGCCATCTGGGCCAGGAGGTAGAAGATCGACACGACGATGGTGGAGGTGCCGGCCGCGGTGCGCACGGGGCGCTGACGCATGCGGTACGCGAGCACGTCACCCATCGTGTAGCGGCCGGAGTTCCTGAGGGGCTCGGCCACCAGGAGCAGGGCGACCAGCCAGGCGACCAGGAAGCCGATGGAGTACAGGAAGCCGTCGTAGCCGAAGAGGGCGATCGCGCCCGCGATGCCGAGGAACGACGCGGCGGACATGTAGTCGCCGGAGACGGCGAGGCCGTTCTGGAAGGCGCTGAAGGACCGGCCGCCCGCGTAGAAGTCGGCGGCGTCCTTGGTCTGGCGGCCCGCCCAGACGGTGATGAACAGGGTCGCAACCACGAAGCAGGCGAACAGGGTGATGATCAGCGGCCGGTGCTCGCTGGCCTCGTTCGCGGCAAGGGTCATCGCGGGGCTCATGCGCCGCCCTCCATACGTGTCTTGATGGCCTCGGCCTTGGGGTCGAGCTTGGCGCCGGCGTGGCGCGAGTACCACCAGGCGATGAGGAACGTGGTGACGAACTGGGCGATACCGAAGACGAACGCGATGTTGATGTTGCCGAAGAGCTTGGTGCCCATGAAGTCGCCCGCGTAGTTGGAGAGCAGGACGTACAGCAGGTACCAGGCGATGAAGGCGACGGTCAGCGGGAAGGCGAAGGAGCGGTAGGAGCGGCGCAGTTCACCGAACTCCGCACTCTGCTGCACCTCGGTGAACTCCTCGGTGGAGGGGAGTTGGTGTTGCTCTTTCGAGGGGGGCGGTGCGTCGGTAGCCACGGAGTCTCCTCGCGTTGCGGGCGCTGTTGCGACGTTGGACGGGGACGGTTGGGGGGTTGGGGACGGCTCAGGGGTCGGGGACGGTTCGGGTGCGGGCATGGCGGCTCTGTTCTTAGCAGTGACATGGATCACATGAGCCGGCTGGCGATAGTAGGGCCACGGCGGGTGATCCGGCAGGGGGCTCGATCGTGCTCGCGCCTCCTGTCCAAGGTCACGGCGCCACGCGAGGACCGGTTCAACTCCCGGGGCTTCTTTCCGAAGTCGCCTCGGCCGGATTGCTGGCCAGGAGGTTCAGGGATAACTTCGCCCCAGCACCACTCGTCATGTACCTGCCCGAGCGCCACACGCGGCTCGGGCGGTTCCGGTTCCGGATGATGTGGAGATCCCATGGCTCATCTGCGGTCCAGACGGCGACTCGCCCTCGCCGTCCCGCTCGTTCTCTCGCTGACCGCCTCGCTCGGCTTCCTGCCGACGGCGGCCTCGGCGGCACCGCCCACCGAATCCGTCGCACAGGCCGCGGACGGGCCCGCACTGGCCTATGTCGTCAACACCAAGCCCGACCGCCGCACGGTGGCGTCGGTGCGCAAGGCGATCGAGGCGGCCGGCGGGACCGTCGTGATCGCGTACGACCGGATAGGCGTGATCGTCGTCCATTCGGCGCACTCCGGCTTCGCCGAGACGATGCGCAAGGTCCGCGGGGTGCAGTCGGCGGGCGTGACGCGTACGACGCCGCTGACGGCCGCAGGGACGACGGACGAGGGTCCCGTGCAGGTCCTGACGGAGCAGCAGGCCGCGCGGACCACCAGGGCGTCGGACGCCGCGGGCGAGAGCGAGCCGCTCGAGGCCGACCAGTGGAACCTGCGCGCCATAGGCGCCGACCGGGCCGCCACGATCAACCCGGGCAGCCCCAAGGTGACCGTCGCCGTGATCGACAACGGCGTCGACGACACCCACCCCGACCTCGCCCCGAACTTCTCCGCCGCCCAGTCCGCGAACTGTGTCGGCGGCAAGGCGGACACCGGTGACGGCGCCTGGCGGCCGTACACCACCGCCGACTCGCACGGCACGCACGTGGCCGGTGAGATCGCCGCGCCTCGCAACGGCATCGGCATAGCCGGCGTCGCCCCCGGCGTGAAGGTCTCCGCCATCAAGGTGAGCGACCCCGTCAACGGCCTCTACTACCCCGAAAGTGTCGTGTGCGCCTTCGTGTTCGCCGCCGACCACGGGGTGGAGATCACGAACAACAGCTACTACGTCGACCCGTGGCTCTACAACTGCGTGGACGACCCGGACCAGCGGGCGATCGTGGACGCCGTCAACCGGGCGCAGCTGTACGCCCAGCGCAAGGGCACCCTCAACCTGGCGTCGGCCGGCAACTCCAACCACGACCTCGACTCCGACGCCCTCGTCGACGACAGCAGCCCCGACGACTCGACGCCGGTCGAGCGCACGATCGACCCGCACAAGTGCTTCGACGTGCCGACCCAGTTGCCGGGCATCGTGACGGTCAGCGCGACGGGCGTGAAGAACCTCAAGTCGTACTACTCCTCGTACGGTTACGGCGTGGTCGACATCGCGGCCCCCGGCGGCGACCGGCTCTACCAGATCCCCGACACGCCGTCGAAGAACGGCCGCATCCTGGCCACCCTTCCGAACAACCAGTACGGCTACCTCCAGGGCACGTCGATGGCCTCGCCGCACGCCGCGGGCGTCGCCGCGCTGCTGAAGTCCCGCTATCCGAAGGCCACTCCGGACCAACTGCAGGCGCTGCTGAAGGCGCAGGCGGACAACCCGGGCTGCCCGGAGTCGTACGACCAGAACGGCGACGGCACGCCGGACGCGGTCTGCGTGGGCGGCAAGCGGGTCAACGGGTTCTACGGATTCGGGATCGTCAACGCCCTGGATGCCGTCGACTGAGATCCGTACTGCATAGTGCGGTCATGACTGCACTCGGTACTGCCTGGTCCGCGGTGGGCGGCGATGCCGCCCTGCTGCCGCGGGTGTCGACCGTGGTGCGGGAGGGCGCGCTCGATGCGCGCCTTCCCGTACGGGAGTTGGCGCGCGCCTGTGTGGGCGCGTGCGCGCTGGCCGCCGCCGAGCTGGGGGCGCGGCGGGCCGGGCGGTCCGAGGTGCCGCGGGTCCGGCTGGACGACGGGGCGATCGCCACGGCGTTCGTGAGCGAGCGGCATCTGCTGGTCGACGGGCGCGCCCCGGTCTGGTTCGCGCCGCTGTCCAAGTTCTGGCGGACGGCGGACGGCTGGGTCCGCACGCACGCGAACTATCCGCATCACCGGGCCGGGCTGCTGGCCGGGCTGGGGATGACGCAGGACGATCCGGACGCCGTCGGGGCGGTACTCGCCGAGCGGTCCTCGCACGAGGTCGAACAGGCCGTGTACGCGGCCGGCGGGCTGGCCGTAGCGCTGCGGACGCCGCGGGAGTGGGCGGCGCACGAGCAGGCGGTGGAGGTGGCCCGGCGGCCGCTCGTCGAGCACGAGCGGTTGGGCACGGCACGCGCGCGTGCGCTCCCGCCTCTCCACGGCACCCCCCTGCTGCCCGCCGCAGGGGTCCGCGTGCTTGACCTGACGCGGGTCATCGCGGGACCGGTCGCCACCCGCACGCTCGCGCTGCTCGGCGCGGACGTGCTGCGCCTGGACACCCCGCTGCTGCCCGAACTGCTCGACCAGCACACCGACACGGGCTTCGGGAAGCGGTCGGCGACGCTGGACCTGGCGGCCGACCGGCGCACCTTCGAGGAACTGCTCGCCGCGGCCGACGTCGTCGTCACCGGCTACCGGCCGGGCGCCCTGGACCGGTTCGGGCTGTCCGCGCGGGCGCTGGCCGAACGCCGGCCCGGGCTGATCGTGGCGGAGCTGTCGGCGTGGGGCGCGTACGGGCCGTGGAGCGGGCGGCGCGGCTTCGACAGCCTGGTGCAGGTCGCCACCGGGATCGCGGCGACCGAGGGCTCGGCCGAGCAGCCAGGCGCGCTGCCCGCGCAGGCCCTCGACCACGGCACCGGGTATCTGCTGGCGGCGGCCGTACTGCGGGCGCTGACCGAGCGGGCGGAGCAGGGGGACGGGCGCCGTGTACGACTGGCGCTGGCGCGTACGGCTCGTTGGCTGACGGACGGGATCGAGCCGGGGCCTCGGGGCGACGTGGCGTACGAGGCGCCGGACGCGTGGCTCGGCGAGCGGGACAGCGCGCTCGGGCGGCTGCGGTACGCCCTGTCGCCGGTGTCGTTCGAGGACGGCCCCCGCGACTGGGCACGCCCGCCCGGGGTGTGGGGCGCGGATCCGGCACGGTGGGACTGAGCGCCGGGGGCGCAGGAGCCGTACCCAGGGACGGAATGCGTGGAGCGGTACCCGGGACGGAATGCTCTGCCCCTACTTGTTTTCCGGCGCTTGCCCAGCTCTGCGTTGCTTTGTGAAGATCTTGAGGTGATGTCGACAGGATCCTCCCCCGGCGTGTCCGACGGGAGCGCGCCCGGCCCGCGCCCCGGCCTGGCGCGGGCTGTCGCCGTGGTGGCCCTGGTGGCGCTCGCGGCGCTGATACCGCTGCTCGGGCCGCCGGCCGCGCTGCACGGCACCGGGGAGGCCGCCGCGCCCGGCACCCGCGGCATCGGGCTGCTGCGTGCGGTGCTGTTCGCGGCGCTGTGCGTTCCGTTGGGGGAAGTGTTCGTGGACCGGCTGGCCCGGTCCGTGCCCGGCGCTCCCGCGGTCCGGCCGCGCAGCTGGGCGCCGTACGCGGCGGGCGTCGGCTTCGTCGCCGCGCTGGGGCTCGCCTCGGTCGTCTCCACCGGCAACCTCGTGCCGCACAGCCCGGCCGACCTCGACGTCGGCGGTCTGTACGCCTCGCGCGACGGCAAGCTGGCGCTGCTGGAGGTCAACGCCTTCGCCGCGGCCGGCCTGTGCGCCCTCTCGCGCCGGCCCGCCTCCCAGGTCTGGCCGCTGGCCGCGGTGGTGGTCGCCGAGGCGCTGCGCGCGCACCCCACGACCGAGTACGGCCCGCTGCTCGGCTCGGGTCTGACGCTGGTGCATCTGACCTGTGCCTCGCTCTGGGTGGGCGGGCTGCTGTACGCCCTGCGGACCCTGCGCGGGTGGGGCGTCCGGGAGGCGGGGGCGGCGCTGCTGGGCCTCTACGCGCGCGTGGCGGCCGTACTGCTGGCCGCCATCACCGCGACGGGGGTGTGGAGTTCGCTGCGCCGGATGCCGTCGGACACGATCCTCGACCAGCTGACCGGGACGGCGTACGGGCGGGCCCTGCTGGCCAAGGTGCTGCTGGTGGCGGCCGTGGCAGGGCTCGCGCTGTGGGCGCGGATCCGGCTGAGCCGCGCGGCCGACCCGCTGACCGCCTGCTCCCCCGCGCGGGCGGAGGTCGTCGCCCTGGGCGTGGTGGTCGCGCTGTCGGGGCTGCTGACGGCGCTGCCGGTACCGATCCGCTGGTGAACCGTCACGCCGTCAGCAGGCCCCGCACCGGGGTCAGCCGGTGACGAGGACCTTCAGGGCGGTGCGCTCGTCCATCGCCTTGTAGCCGGCCGGGACCTCTTCCAGACCGACGGTCAGGTCGAAGACCGGCGACGGGTCGATGGTGCCGTTCAGGACGTCGGGCAGCAGCTCGGGGATGTAGGTGCGGACCGGCGCGACGCCGCCGCGCAGTGCGATGTTCCCGTCGAACATGACGCCGAGGTCGAGCCCGATGCCGCTGCCGTGCGGCACTCCGACGAAGCCGATGGCGCCGCCGTCGCGGGTGATGTTGACGGCCGTCCGCATGGACTGCTCGGTGCCGACGGCCTCGACGACGGCGTGCGCGCCCTGCCCGCCCGTCAGGTCGCGCACGGTCTCGACGGCGGCGTCCCCGCGCTCGGCGACGACGTCGGTGGCGCCGAAGCGGCGTGCGATGTCGGTACGGACCTGGTGGCGGCCGAGCGCGATGATCCGCTCGGCGCCGAGCCGCTTGGCGGCGAGCACCGCGCACAGCCCGACGGCGCCGTCCCCGACGACGGCGACCGTGGCGCCCGGGCGGACCCCGGCGCCGAGAGCGGCGTGGTGGCCGGTGCCGAGGACGTCGGACAGGGTCAGCAGGGCGGACAGCAGGTGGTCGTCGGAGGCGGCGTCCTTGGGCAGCCGGACGAGGGTGGCGTCGGCGAAGGGCACGCGCACGGCCTCGCCCTGGCCGCCGTCGGAGCCGACGGAACCCCAGAAGCCACCGTGCCGGCAGGAGGTCGTCAGGCCCTCGCGGCAGTAGTCGCAGACGCCGTCGGACCACATGAAGGGCGCGACGACGAGGTCGCCACGCTTCATGTCGCTCACCTCGGAGCCGGTCTCCTCGACGATGCCGAGGAACTCGTGGCCGATCCGCTGACCCGGCTGCCGGGCCGCCTCGCCCCGGTACGCCCACAGGTCGCTGCCGCAGATGCAGGCCCGCAGCACCCGGACCACGGCGTCGGTGCGCTCGCGCACCACGGGGTCGGGCACGTTCTGCACGCGCATGTCGAAGGGGGCGTGAATGGTGGTGGCGCGCATGGCGAGGGTCCTTCTCGTCTTTCGTCGTACGAGCGCTCAAGGGGTGGTGAACGCGTCTCTCACCGTACGTCGCGCACGGCACCCGGCGCGCTTCGAGGGTGCCGTGATCGGCGCTGAGCTGCGCAAACGGCCGAGCGCTACGCCCCGGCCACGTCCAGCAGCGACCCCGCCGCATAGGTGACCGCCATGGCGAGTGCCCCGCCGGCCACGTTGCGCAGCATGGCCCGCCCCGGGGCGGCCGCGCCGAGGCGGGCGCTGCTCCAGCCCGTCAGGGCGAGCGCGGCCAGGACGGAGACGACGGTGACCGTCACCCGCCACTCGGCCGGCGGCAGCACCATGGCGAGCAGCGGCAGCAGCGCCCCGGCCGTGAACGCCAGGAAGCTCGCCCATGCCGCGTGCCACGGGTTGGTCAGCCGGTCGGGGTCGATGCCGAGCTCCACGCGCGCGTGCGCCTTCAACGCGTCACGTTCCGTCAGCTGCACCGCGGCCTCCTGGGCCACGTCCCGGGACAGGCCCCGGCGTTCCAGCAGTTCCGTCAGCTCCTCCAGCTCCGCCTCCGGCTGCTCCCGCAACTCCCGCTTCTCCTGGGCGAGCGCGGCCTTCTCCGAGTCGCGCTGGGTGGAGACCGAGACGTACTCCCCCGCCGCCATCGACATCGACCCGGCGAGCAGCCCGGCCAGCCCGGCCGTGAGGAGGGCCGAGCGGTCGTCGGTCGCGCCCGCCACGCCGACCACGAGGCCCGCGGTCGACACGATGCCGTCGTTCGCCCCGAGGACGGCCGCCCGCAGCCAGTTCAGCCGCTCCCCCAGCGCGCCGCCGTGCGCCTCGTCATGCGTTGGTTCGGTCATATGCGGAGGATCGCACCGCGGGGGGCATCGGGGACGTACCGACGCTCCACCGCGGGCGGCGGCCCCGCCGGCGTACGACAACGGCGGGCGCCTGCCGCGCGGTTGACATTCTCGCGTTCGCCGGGCTCGAACAGGCAGGCGGGGCAAGGCACCTGACGGCGAGGACTGTCAGTGGCGGCCCGTATCCTCAGTGACCATGCTCGAAGACCGTACGACCGAGGCGCCCTCCCCCACAGCGTGGCCGGCCGCGTATCCCCGGGGATACGCGGTCGTTGACGTGGAGACCACCGGCCTGGCCCGGGACGACCGGATAATCTCCGCGGCCGTCTACCGGCTGGACGCGCAGGGCGAGGTCGAGGACCACTGGTACACACTGGTCAACCCGGAGCGCGACCCGGGCCCGGTCTGGATCCACGGTCTGACGAGCGACGTGCTGGAGTCGGCACCCCTCTTCCAGGACGTCGCCGAGGAGTTCTCGACGCGGCTCGACGGCCGGGTGCTCGTCGCGCACAACGCCGTCTTCGACTGGCAGATGATCGCGCGGGAGTACGCGCGCGCGGAGCGCGAGGCCCCGGTGCGGCAGCGCCTGTGCACCATCGCGCTGTCCAAGGAGCTGGCGCTGCCCCTGCCCAACCACAAGCTGGAGTCGCTGGCGGCGCACTTCGGCGTCGTCCAGCAGCGGGCGCACCACGCGCTGGACGACGCGCGCGTGCTGGCCGAGGCGTTCCGACCGAGCCTGCGGGCCGCGGCGGCGGGCAGTGTGCGGCTGCCGCTCCAGGAGTGCCGGCCGCTGACCGAATGGCGAGACACCGCCGCGCCCCGGATCGGGCAGCAGGCGGGGGGCTACAGCGGCGGCTATCGGCCGACCAGTTGGCGCCCGTCCCGCAAAAGGCCCGCCTGCCCCCATCCCAACCCAGGTCGGTACGAAGACGGCAAGAGGCTCAAACAGGGCATGCGGGTGGCCTTCTCCGGGGACACGTCGATCGAGCGCGACCTGCTGGAGGACCGCGCGGTCGAGGCCGGGCTGCACGTGGCCACGAGCCTGTCCCGGCTGACCAGCCTGCTCGTCACCAACGACCCGGACTCGGGCACCTCGAAGGTGGTCAAGGCCCGCCAGTTCGGGACGCCGGTGGTGGACGAGGCGGCGTTCGGACAGCTCCTTCGGGACGTGGAACCGGCGTCGGAGCAGTGACCGTACGGACGGGTGATTGACGGGCGACTCGCCCGGGGCCGTCCCGCCGCGCGCCGCGGGGAGCGCTCACCCTGTGGCGCATGGCGACATGTGAAGTCTGCGGAAACGACTACGGCATGACCTTCGAGGTGCACGCGCAGGGCGCGGTGCACGTCTTCGACTGCTTCTCCTGTGCGATCCACCGTATGGCCCCCATCTGCGAGCACTGCCGTGTGCAGATCATCGGGCAGGGCGTCGAGGTCGACGGTCAATGGTTCTGCGGCGCCCACTGCGCTCGCGCGGAAGGAAAGGCGGGGATCGTCGACAAGGTGTGAGCGGGTACCCGGCCGAGAGCGCCCCACGACCGAGTTGTACGGTCGTGGGGTGTACCGCTTCCTGTTGTCCCGGCAGTGGGTGATCCTCACGCTGGTCGCCCTGATCCTCATCCCCACGATGATCCGGCTGGGCTTCTGGCAGATGCACCGCTACGAGGAGCGCAGCGCCCGCAATCAGCTGGTCGCCGACGCGCTGGAGTCGAAGCCGGTACCGGTGGAGACGCTGACGTCCCCCGGGCACACGGTCACCACCAAGGAGCGGTATCGCCCGGTGACCGCGCAGGGCCGCTTCGACACCGGGCACGAGGTCGTGGTCAGGCGGCGCGTCAACGCCGACGAGGAGGTCGGGTTCCACGTCCTGACGCCCCTGGTGCTGACGGACGGCAAGGTGCTGCTGGTCAACCGTGGCTGGATCCCCGCCGACGGTCCGAGCCAGACCGCCTTCCCCAAGGTCCCCGCCGCTCCCGGCGGCACCGTCACGGTCACCGGGCGGCTGATGCCGGACGAGACGACCGAGGCGAGCGGCATCAAGAACCTCAAGGGTCTGCCCGACCGGCAGGTCATGCTGATCAACAGCGAGCAGGAGGCCGGGCGGCTCGACGCGCGGGTGCTCGGCGGGTACGTCGTGCAGACGGCGCCGGAGCCGAAGGGGGACACTCCGGAGCTGATCGGCAAGCCGGGGAACGAGAACGCTCCGCTGAATTACGCGTATGCGCTGCAGTGGTGGTTGTTCGCGGCCGGGGTGCCGGTCGGGTGGTGGATTCTGGCTCGTCGGGAGGCGCGGGATCGCGGCGCTTCCGCTGTGGTGCCGGAGGAGTCCGAGTCGACGCCGGCTGCGGTGTAGCGGTCTCGCCGTCTGAGTTGTGACCGTGGGCGGCCGCGGGTCGTCTGTGGCTGGTCGCGCCGTCCCCCGCGCCCCTGAAGGGGCGCCCAGCAGATGTCCCTCAAAGGGGCGCGGGGAACTGCGCGAGCAACCACGAACCACCCGCAGCCGCCCACCGGCATCAACAGCAGCGGCCCTCCGGCCGACCCTCCCGGTGTCGCAGGCTCAGGACGGTCGTCAGCTCACGCACGTACCACCGCACCCACCGCACCGCCCTCATGACCCCACCCCCGACAGCGGCCGGGACTCGACGTACGGCGCCTCGGTCGTCGGCAGTGGCCCGGGGGCGCGGACCGCGCGGACGCAGACCACCGCGCAGTTGACCAGAACCGTGAGGACCAGGAGCAGGAAGATCGCCATGAGCACGCCGTCGACCGTGTTGTTGAGCACGATGGTGTGCATGTCGTCCATGTCCGTGGCGCCCGGCAGCAGCTGACCGTCCTCGATGGCCTGCGCGTACTTGTCCCGCAGGGCGAAGAAGCCGATCGCCGGGTTGTCGGAGAAGATCTTCTGCCAGCCGGCGGTGAAGGTGACGGCCACGTCCCAGGCCAGCGGAATGCCGGTGACCCAGGCCCAGCGCAGCCTGCCGGACTTGATCAGGACCGTGGTGGTGACGGCCAGGGCGACGGCGGCCAGCAACTGGTTGGCGATGCCGAACAGCGGGAACAGCTGCTTGATCCCGCCGAGCGGGTCGGTGACACCGGCGTAGAGGAAGTAGCCCCACGCGCCGACGACCAGGGCGCTGGTGATCCAGATGCCGGGCTTCCAGGTGACCCGGCCGATCGGCTTCCAGACGTTGCCGAGCATGTCCTGGAGCATGAAGCGGCCGACGCGGGTGCCGGCGTCCACCGTGGTCAGGATGAACAGCGCCTCGAACATGATCGCGAAGTGGTACCAGAAGGCCTTCATCCCGGCGCCGCCGAGCACCCCGGAGAAGATCTCCGACATGCCCACGGCGAGGGTGGGCGCGCCGCCGGAGCGGCCGACCAGGGTCTCCTCCTCGACCGCCTTCGCCGCGGCCGTCAGCTGGTCCGGGGTGATGGTGAAGCCGAGGTTCTTCACCGCCTCGGCGGCGCTGTCCACGGTCGGGCCGAGCAGGGCGGCCGGGGAGTTCATGGCGTAGAACAGGCCGGGTTCCAGGACGCAGGCGGCGATCAGGGCCATGACGGCGACGAAGGACTCCGTGAGCATGGAGCCGTAGCCGATCAGCCGGACCTGGGACTCCTTCTGGATCAGCTTCGGGGTCGTGCCCGAGGAGACCAGGGCGTGGAAGCCGGACAGGGCGCCGCAGGCGATGGTGATGAACAGGAAGGGGAAGAGGGAGCCGGCGAACACCGGTCCGGCGCCGGTCGAGGCGAAGTCGGTCACCGGCTCGGCCCTGAGGTTCGGGGCGGCTATCACCACGCCGACGGCCATCAGGGCGATGGTGCCGACCTTCATGAAGGTCGACAGGTAGTCACGGGGCGCCAGGAGCATCCACACCGGCAGCACGGAGGCGACGAAGCCGTAGCCGATCAGGCAGAAGACCAGGGTCTCGGGGCTCCAGACGAAGTACTCGGCGAGTGCGGAGTCCTGGATCCAGCCGCCGCCGAGGATGGCGAGCAGCAGCAGGGCCACGCCGATGAGGCTGGTCTCCACGACCTGGCCCGGCCGCAGATAGCGCAGGTAGAAGCCCATGAAGAGGGCGATCGGGATGGTCATCGAGACGGAGAAGGTGCCCCACGCGGACTCGGCGAGCGCGTTGACGACGACCATCGCCAGCACCGCGAGCAGGATGATCATGATGGCGAAGACGCCGATCAGCGCGGCGGCGCCGCCCACCCTGCCGATCTCGTCCCGGGCCATCTGGCCGAGGCTCTTGCCGTCCCTGCGCATGGACAGGAACAGGACGATCATGTCCTGCACCGCCCCGGCGAAGATCACGCCCGCGATGATCCAGATCGTGCCGGGCAGATAGCCCATCTGGGCCGCCAGCACCGGGCCGACCAGTGGGCCGGCGCCGGCGATCGCCGCGAAGTGGTGGCCGAACAGCACCCGCTTGTCGGTCGGGTGGAAGTCGACGCCGTCCTCCAGGCGTTCGGCGGGGGTGGCTCGGGTGTCGTCGACCTCAAGTACCCGGCGGGCGATGAAGCGCGAGTAGAAGCGGTAGGCGATCGCGTACGACCCGAGGGCCGCGACGACCAGCCAGACGGCCGAGATCTCCTCGCCCCGGGACAGGGCGAGCACGGCCCAGCCGAGGGCGCCGGCGAGGGCGACAGCGGTCCAGATCGCGAAGGACTTCCGCGACATCCGGGATCTTTCCGGCGCCTGGCTACCGGATTCGGGCATGGCTGATACGGGCATGGCGGCTCCTGACCTGAACAGGCGGGACAGCGGTGCGGCAGAAAGGGATCTAGGGATCAGCGACGTCGATGTCGGTCCGTCAGCGCGTAGGCGGCGAGCAGGCAGAGGCCGCACCCCGGCACCCAGGCGAGCTGGTACCAGTAGAAGAACGGCGTCCCGGCCAGCCGCGGCTCGGCACCGGCGTACCAGGGGACCCACAGCAGACCCGCGGCGGGCGCGAGGAGCAGTACGGCGATCGCGACGTGCCGTAGCCGGTGCTGACCGGTGCGTGCCATGACCTGCGCTCCTCTCCCGCTCGCTGTGGGTCTGTGCAAGAGTTGCCCACCCCCCGGAACCGGTTGACAGCGGGATGCCGGGAAAATTTCCGCCGGTTCCCTGTCCTCCGTTCCGGCGGTTCGCGCAACTCATGCGCAGGGGCACAGGCACACCAAGGACGGTGACCCATGGCCGACGGAGCCATGACCGCGACGTTTCTCGCCGTGATCGGCGGAGCGTCGCTGCTCGCCGTCACCGCGCGGCGCCTCAGCCCCAACGACCGGCTGCCGTCCCTGGAGGGCTGGGCACTGGCCGACCGCAGCCTCGGCCCGCTGTGGACCTGGCTGCTGCTCGGCGGCACGATCTTCACCGCGTACACCTTCGCCGCCATACCGGGACTCGCCTACGGCAACGGCGCGCCCGCCTTCTTCGCGGTGCCGTACACGGTGATCGTCTGCCCGCTGGCCTTCGTGCTGCTGAGCCGGCTGTGGGAGGTGGCCCGCCGGCACGGCTATGTCACGGCGGCCGACTTCGTGCGCGGCCGGTACGGCTCGCCGCCGCTGGCGCTGGTGGTCGCGCTGACCGGGATCCTCGCGACGATGCCGTATCTCGCGCTGCAACTGCTCGGTATCCGGGCGGTGCTCGCGGCCGGCGGGGTGTATCCGCGGGGCGCCGCCGGCGATCTGGTGATGGTGGCGCTGTTCGCGGGGCTCGCCGTGGCCACCTACCGGCACGGGCTGCGCGCTCCCACCGTCATCTCCGCGCTCAAGGCCGTGGCCGTCTTCGTGTCGCTGACCGCGGTGACCTGGCTGGTCCTCGAACGGCTCGGCGGCCCGGGTCCCGTCTTCGACGGCGCTGCCGAACGCCTCGGCGGCCCCGCGCTGCTCCTCACCCCCGAGCAGCAGCCCGCCTACGCCACACTCGCCCTCGGCTCCGCGCTCGCCCTGCTGATGTACCCGCATGTGCTGACCGCAGGGTTCGCCGCCGACGGCCCGCGCACCCTGCGCAAGGTGTCCGTGGCGCTGCCCGCCTGGACCGGGCTGCTCGCCCTGTTCGGCTTCCTCGGCATCGCCGCCCTCGCGACCGGCGTGCGCGCCCCGAAGGGCGGTGCCGAAGCGGCCGTACCGATGCTCGTCGACCGGCTGATGCCGGCGCCGCTCGCGGGGCTGGTGTTCGGCGCGATCACCGTGGGCGCGCTGGTCCCGGCGGCGGTGATGTCGATCGCGGCCGCCACGAGTTTCGTACGCAACGTGTACGTGGAGTACGTGCATCCGACGGCCACGCCGAAGCGGCAGGTGCGCATCGCCAAGGCGGTGTCGCTGACCGCCAAGGTGGGCGCGGTGGCGTTCGTGTTCGGGCTGCGCGACCAGGACGCCATCAACCTCCAGTTGCTCGGCGGGGTGTGGATCCTGCAGATCTTCCCGGCCGTCGCGATCGGGCTGTTCACCGCACGGCTGCATCCGCGGGCACTGCTCGCCGGGTGGGGCGTGGGCATGGTGGCGGGGACCTTCATGGTCGTACGGCAGGGCTTCTCGTCCATCGTGTCGCTCGGCTCGGGACCGGAGATCTACGCCGGGCTCGCCGCGCTGCTGCTCAATCTGACCGTCGCCGCGGCGGGGACCGCGGTGCTGAGCCGCCTCGGCGTCCCGCGGGGCGCCGATCTGACCGACCTGCCGTCGCGCCTGAGCGTCGGGCGGCGCCCCGAGACGGGAGCGAACAACCCGTGAGACAGCACCTGAGACCGGACACCGGTGCCGCGATACCGGCCGGCGCCGTCCCGCTGGCCCCGGCCGCGAGCGACCCGGCGGACGCGGCGCGCGAGGCGGGCCTGGCCCGGCTGTTCGAGCTGCACTACTCCTCGATGCTGCGCCTGGCGGTCCTGCTCGGCGCCGACGACCCGGAGAACGTGGTCGCCGAGGCCTACTACCAGATCTACCGCAAGTGGCGCCGGCTGCGGGACGCCGAGGCGGCGGAGGCGTATCTGCGCTCCACCGTGTGCAATCTGACGCGGATGCGGATACGGCACCTCCAAGTGGCCCGCAAGCACGTCGAGAAGCCGGCCGACGAGGTCGTCGCGTCCGCCGAGAGCACCGCGCTGCTGCGGGACGACCAGCGTGTCCTGATCGACGCGCTCCAGCAGCTGCCCGCCCGGCAGCGCGAGGCGCTGGTGCTGCGGCACTGGCTCGGGCTGAAGGAGAGCGAGATCGCCGCGGCGATGGGGATCTCCTGCGGCTCCGTCAAGACGCACACGGCACGCGGCCTCGCCGCCCTGACCCAGGCGATGGAGGCCCGGCGATGACGCACCAGAACACCACTCCGTCGCCCGGCGCATCGGCGGACCGCACCGAGCGGGAGCTGCGCGAGGCGCTCGCCGCGCTCGCCGGCGGGGTGCCGGAGGCCACGCCCGACACCTATCGCACGGCGCGCGGCGAGTGGCTGCGCCGGGAACGCCGCCGCCGGCTCGTCCTCGCCGTCCTCATCACGGTCGTGTTCGCCCTGGCCACCCTGATCGGACTGTGGGTCCTCAACCACGCCCCCGCGGAGCCCGGTGTCATCTTCTCCGGCACCGGTTCCCCGGCCGCCACGTCACTCCCCCGGCCCCACCCCTGATTGGCCCACCCGCCCTCGGGGAACCCGCAATTGCGTGCACCCGCGCATCGAGGACTACGCCCTGATCAGTGACGAGCAGACGGCTGCCCTGATCGGCAAGGACGGCTCGGTCGACTGGCTGTGTCTGCCACGGTTCGACTCGGCCGCCTGCTTCGCCAGACTCCTCGGCGACAAGGACAACGGCCACTGGCGCATCGCCCCCAAGCACGCCAAGGGTCCGTGCTCCCGCCGTGCCTACCGCCCGGACACCCTGGTCCTGGACACCGAGTGGGAGACCGAGGAGGGGGCGATCCGGGTCACCGACCTGATGCCCCAACGCGACCGCGCCCCGGACCTGGTGCGCGTCGTGGAGGGGCTGCGCGGCCGGGTCAC
Organism: Streptomyces chartreusis; assembly: GCF_008704715.1. Lineage (NCBI taxonomy): Bacteria > Bacillati > Actinomycetota > Actinomycetes > Kitasatosporales > Streptomycetaceae > Streptomyces > Streptomyces chartreusis. The sequence continues at coordinate 7,627,484 of NZ_CP023689.1, read as the reverse complement.
CGTGCGCAGCACCCTGCGGCTGCGCTTCGACTACGGCTCGATCGTGCCGTGGGTGCGCAAGTCCCACGGCCACCGGGTGGCCGTCGCCGGCCCGGACTCGGTCTGGCTGCGCAGCGACCCCGCGGTGCCGACCTGGGGCGAGGACTTCGGCACGCACTCGGAGTTCACCGTCGAGGAGGGCGAGAAGGTCGCGTTCGTCCTGACCTGGCACCCCTCGCACGAGCCCCGCCCGCCGATGATCGACCCGTACAAGGCGCTGCACCACAGCATCCGGGACTGGCGCAAGTGGGTGGGGCACTGCCGCTTCGACGGCCCCTACCGTGACACCGTCGTCCGCTCCCTGATCACCCTGAAGGCCCTCACCCACCGGCCGACCGGCGGCATCGTCGCCGCCCCCACCACCTCGCTCCCCGAGGAGCCGGGCGGTGTCCGCAACTGGGACTACCGCTACTGCTGGCTGCGCGACTCCACCCTCACCCTCAACGTGGGCCTCTCGGCGGGCTACCGCAAGGAGGCCGAGGCGTGGCGCGACTGGCTGCTGCGCGCGGTCGCCGGCGATCCGGCCGACCTGCAGATCATGTACGGCATCGCGGGCGAGCGCCGGCTGCCCGAGTTCGAGGTGCCGTGGCTCTCGGGCTTCGCGGACTCGGTGCCCGTACGCATCGGCAACCAGGCCGTGGAACAGCTCCAGTTGGACGTGTACGGCGAGGTCATGGACACCCTGGCGCTGGCGAGGGAGGCGGGGCTGCCCACGAAGCCGCACATGTGGGCCATCCAGGTCGCCCTGGTGGAGTGGCTGCGCTCGGCGTGGCGGCAGCCGGACGAGGGGCTGTGGGAGGTGCGCGGCGGCCGGCGGCACTTCGTGCACTCGAAGGTGATGGTGTGGGTGGCCGCGGACCGAGCGGTGCGCACCCTGGAGCGGAACCCGGAGCTGGAGGGCGACCTCGACGGCTGGCGGGAGTTCCGCGACGAGGTGCACCGCGAGGTCGTCGAGAAGGGGTACGACCCCGAGCGGAACACCTTCACGCAGTCCTACGGCTCCCGTGAACTGGACGCCGCGCTGCTGCTCATCCCGCGCGTCGGCTTCCTGCCGCCCGACGACCCGCGTGTCGTCGGCACCATCGACGCGATCCAAGCCGAGCTGAGCCACCGGGGCTTCCTGCGCCGCTACAGCACCGACGAGGCGACCGTGGACGGACTGCCGGGCAGCGAGGGCACGTTCCTGGCCTGCTCGTTCTGGCTGGCCGAGGCGCTGCACATGACGGGCCGCAAGCAGGAGGCACGCGAGCTGTTCGACCGGCTGGTGGGGCTCACCAACGACGTGGGTCTGCTGGCCGAGGAGTACGACCCGGTCTCCGGCCGCCAGCTCGGCAACTTCCCGCAGGCCTTCAGCCACATCGGCCTGGTGAACACCGCCCTCGCCCTGTACGGGGAGGACGGGGCAGGATAGGGGCCATGGATCTTGGACTGAAGGACCGGGTGTACGTCGTCACGGGGGCCACCCGTGGACTGGGCAACGCGGCGGCGCGTGAGCTGGTCGCCGACGGGGCGAAGGTCGTGGTGACCGGCCGGGACGAGAAGCGGGTCGCCGACGCGGCGGCCGAACTGGGGCCGAACGCGGTCGGGATCGCCGTCGACAACGCCGAGCCGGACGCCTCGGCCCGGCTCGTCGCCGCCGCGCGCGACACCTTCGGCGGGTTCGACGGCATCCTCGTGAGCGTCGGCGGGCCGCCGGCCGGGTTTCTCGCGGACAACACGGACGAGCAGTGGCAGTCGGCGTTCGAGTCGGTGTTCCTCGGCGCGGTGCGGCTCGCCAGGACGGCGGCGGCGGAACTCGACGAGGGCGGGGTCATCGGGTTCGTGCTGTCGGGGTCGGTGCACGAGCCGATTCCGGGGCTGACCATTTCGAACGGGCTGCGGCCGGGGCTCGCCGGTTTCGCCAAGTCGCTCGCGGACGAGCTGGGGCCGCGCGGGATCCGGGTGGTCGGGCTGCTGCCGGCCCGCATCGACACCGACCGGGTGCGCGAGCTGGACGGGATGTCGGCGGACCCGGAGGCCACCAGGGCCGCGAACGAGGCACGGATTCCCCTGCGGCGGTACGGCAACCCGGAGGAGTTCGGGCGCGCGGCGGCGTTCCTGCTGTCGCCGGCCGCGTCCTATCTGACCGGGATCATGCTGCCGGTGGACGGCGGCATGCGGCACGGGTTCTGAGCGCCCACTGCGTCAACTGACCCTCTCGGCACCGTGCTTGACGCCCTTCAGGCGGACCTCCGCCGGCAGTGACGCCAGGCCCGCCGAGTTACGGGCGTGGGCGAGGGCCTGGTCGGTGAGGTCGTTCAACGCCGTACCCGGGTTCACATGCGGTGCCAGCAGCAGCCGTACCCGGGTCTGCGGGGTGCTGCGCCTGCCCGTCAGGTGCACGTGGGCGCGTTGGACGCCCTCCTGGCCGGCCGCCTCGTTCGCCAGCACGCTCTCCAGGGCGCGGCCGCGCAGCAGTGCGCCCTCCCCGTCCCCGGTGTCCACCAGGACCTCCGCGAGGCGGCGTCGGCGCAGGTTCGCGGTCAGCCACCACAGGGCGAGCAGCATCAGGACGACCAGCACGGCGATGACCGTCGGCCACCACCAGGTGTCCTCGCGCCAGCGGGTGCGCTCGGCGTCGCTGAGCAGCACGTCGTGGCGGTCGTCGTGGATCCACCAGGACGGCGCCGGGGCGCCCAGTCCCACGGCGAGCACCGAACCTCCGAGCACGAGCAGCACCAGTCCGACGAACCCGATCAGCACCCGGTTGACGACCCTGAGCACGGCCCTCACCCCTTCCGTCCGAGCCGGCGTACATGAACCGAGAGCGACGGCGGGCGGGACAGCCCGAGGCCCCTGATCGCGTCGGCGAGCGTGGCGTCCAGGTCGGCGCGTACGTCGTCCAGGTCGCGGAAGTGCGAGACCGCGCGGACGTCGGCCTTGGCCCGGCGCATCCGTACCCGTACCGACTGGACGCCGGAGATCTCCATGGCCCGGTCGCGCAGGACGAGGGCGGCCAGGTCGCGGTGGAGTCCGGCGCGTACGTCGGTGTGGGTGCGCCGCATCGGCAGCACCCGGCGCAGTCCGGGCGTGGCTGCCAGGACGAGCAGCCACAGTCCGAGGGCGGCGGCGACGCCCGCGCCGACCAGCACCCAGATGTCGTCGAGGGGGCGCTCGGCGAGTTGGTGGGCCAGTTCCCGGCGCCAGCGCATGGGCGGCCGCTCGGCGCGCACCGAGGCGATGTCGTACAGGAAGACGCCCGCGAGGAACAGCAGCACGAGCGCCGTGATCGCGGCCGGGATCCGGCGGGCCGACCAGAACCGGCGCTCGTGACCGCCGTCGCCCTCGAGGACGGGCGGGGGTTCGTAGTCCGCCGCCGACGCCGACTGGTCGAGAGGCTCGGGACCGGCCTCCTTCTCCAGGACCGGCAGTGGTTGTGTGGTGCCCTCGGACCCCTGGGACTCGCTCATCGCGTCCTCCCCTGTGCCGCGCCCTGTCCGGGCGCCGGGTGCAGCCGCTCCACGTGCACGGCGACCTCCGGCACCTCCATGCCCACCAACGCGCCTACCCGCTCCACGACCCGCCGACGCACGGCCGCGCACCGGGAGCCGATGTCGGTGGGGTAGTCGAGCTCGACGTGGACGCGGACCCGGGCGGCCTCGGCGGTGCGCCCCTCCGCGGCCTGGGGGCGGATGACGACATGCGCGTAGGCCCGGGCGGCGTCCTTGGGCAACCGGCCGACGGCCTCGCGTGCCGCCTGGGAGGCGATCTTCGTGACGACGCGGTCGGCGATCCGGGTCGCCCCGCGCTCACCGGCCGGGACGACGGCCGGCGGTCCGCCGGGTTCCGCGGCCTCGGCGCTCACCGAAGTCACCGCCGTTCGCGCCGGCCGTCACGCTGGCGGAAGAAGTCGCCGAGCTCGTAGTCGCCTTCCAGGAACCGGCCGACACCGAATCCGACGGCACCCAGTGCCGCCACCAGCACGAAGGCGCCGAACCCGCCGAAGTACCCGGCGAAGCCCAGTGCCATGCCGGCGATCATGCCGACCACGGCCATGCTCATGATGCCCTCCGATCGGTTGCCGCCGGCGCCCGCTCACGTCCCCAGTCACTGGATCCGGGGCTGCTCCGGCTCTTCTTCCTCTTCCTCGGGAAGCTTCACATCACTCACCGCGATGTTGACCTCGACGACTTCGAGGCCGGTCATCCGCTCGACGGCGGCGACGACGTTCTCCCGTACGGCACGCGCCACGTCGGCGATCGAGACGCCGTAGTCGACGACGATCTCCAGGTCGAGCGCGGTCTGCACCTCGCCGACCTCGGCCTTGACGCCGCGGGTCACGGATTTCGACGCGCCGGGCACCCGTTCCTTGACGGCGCCGAAGGTGCGGCTGATGCCGCTGCCCATCGTGTGCACGCCCACCACGTCGCGCGCGGCCATTCCGGCGATCTTCTCCACGACGCCGTCGGCGATGGTGGTCCGTCCCCGGCCGGCCGGGTCGCCCCCGCCGCGCTTGGTGGTCCTGCGCGACGGCGCCACGGTCTCCTCAGGGTGCTGCGTGCGGTTCTGCTCCGTCTCGGTCATCGCCGTACGTCCCTTCGGTATGTCGTTCCTTCGACCACCGTAAGTGCGGTTGCCGCACCGCGCTTCGGGGATGGGGCAGGCTGGAGGAATGACGACGGCGGACAGGTGGACGCAGGCGGTCCGGCAACAGGTGGGGCTCGGCAGACTGCTGCCGCTCGGGGGCGCGCAAGACGGCGCCTGGATCTCCGAGCAGGCGGCCGAGGCGGTGCTGCGGCGCGCGGCCGGGGACATGCGCGGGGCGCGTCTGGGCGCGCTGCGGATCGCGCTGGGCGATCCGGAGGACACCCGGGACGCCGCCGTACCTGCACCGCCCAGCGCCCTCCCGCCGGGCCCGCTGCGGGTGACGGCAGACTTCGCGGCGACGGCGGCCGAGCCGCTGCCTGCGACGGCGGACCGGCTGCGCGCACTGCTGACGGCTGCGGCGACGGAACGCCTGGGGTTGACCGTGACGGAGGTGGACCTACGCGTGACGGCCCTGCTCGACGAGAACGCCGAGCCGGATGCCGTACGTCCGCCGGACCCGGCGCAGGCCGCGGGGCCCGCCGGCCCCGACGAGGAACGCGTCACGGCCGCGGCCCTCGCGGTCCCGGGAGTGGACCGGCTGACCGCCGCTCTGGGCGGGTTGGGTCATGCGGTGCACATCGAGCAGCGGCAGGGCACGGCCGCCCTGCCGCACCGGCATGTGCGGGTGGAGATCGCCGTGGACGGGGACCACCGGGCCCTGGACGTGGCCCGGGAGGTCCGCGAAAGGGTGCGGGCGGCACTGACCGACCGTCCGACGGTGGCCGTGCTGGTGACAGCCGTCGGCTGACCGCCCGCGGCTCACTCGCCGAGGCCGGCCAGATCCCGCAGCCGTCGTGCCTGCGCGGCCCGCTCGGCAGCGCGCTGCTCGTCGTACGTGCGGTCCACGGCACCACGGATCAGCGCCTTGGTCTCGATGACCGCGTCACGCGGCGCGGCGACGATCGCCCCCGCCAGGTCCCGTACGGCGTCGTCGAGCTGGTCGACGGGCACCGCGAGATTGGCGAGACCGCTGGTCACGGCTTCCTCGGCCAGCACGAAGCGACCCGTCACGCAGATCTCCAGCGCGCGGCCGTAGCCGACCAGCCCGACGAGCGGATGCGTGCCCGTCAGGTCCGGAACCAGCCCGAGGCTGGTCTCACGCATGGCGAACTGCACGTCGTCGGCGACGACGCGCACGTCACAGGCGAGTGCGAGCTGGAAGCCCGCCCCGATGGCGTAGCCCTGCACGGCGGCGATGGACACGATGTCGTTGCGCCGCCACCAGGTGAAGCCCTCCTGGAACTCGGCGATGGCAGCGTCGAGTTCGCCGTCGCTGCTGCGCGCGAGTTCCACGAAGGAAGGCTCGCCCTCGATCCCCTCGGGGGTGAACATCTGCCGGTCGAGTCCGGCGGAGAAGGCCTGGCCCTCCCCGCGCAGCACCACGACCCGCACGTTGCCCGGCAGGACCTGCCCGGCCTCCGCGAGCGTCCGCCACATGGCGGGGCTCTGCGCATTGCGTTTGGCCGGGTTCGTCAGGCTCACCGTGGCGATCGCGCCGTCGACGGTGAGCCGTACGCCGTTCTTGTCGAGCAGGGGAGCGAGTTCCTGGTCGGGCGAAGCCATGCGGTGCCTCCGATGCGTGCGGTCAGCCAGGGATGCCGGAGAGGCACCCACTAAGTGACTGCACAGTAACCACCCGGCCAGTCAGCCGACCGACCGGGTGGCCACCATCGAAGCCGATGGGCCGCCCGGGCTCAGGACGAAGCGGCCTTCTTGCCCCGCGTCGCCCCGCCACGCCCACGGAGCGTGACGCCCGATTCGCTGAGCATCCGGTGAACGAAGCCATACGAGCGACCGGTTTCCTCGGCCAGCGCCCGAATGCTCGCACCGGAGTCGTACTTCTTCTTCAGGTCTGCCGCGAGCTTGTCGCGCGCGGCGCCGGTTACCCGGCTGCCCTTCTTCAGAGTCTCGGCCACCCGTGCCTCCTCATGGGAAGTGCGCTCTGGTCTCCTCATGATCACCCCTCCGGGCCTTCATGGCCACCCATTCGGCAAGGTCCGTGAGACATGGTTTTGACGACAGGAGCACATCCCCACATGCGGAATCTTGAATTCCGACCTGTTCCGTCCGTACGCCCGAACGGGTTCTTTCACGAAGGCCCAGGTCAGGGCGGCACGACGGCCGAGCCCTTGTCGATAAAGGACTCGGCCGCGAATTCGATGTAGCACACACCTCGGTACGAGGAGATCTCACACAGATGATGGATCACCGATGGGCCGAATGATCCATAGCCCGTTGATCACGCATTCGATCAAGCGAGAGCGACGAGATCCGCGTAATCGGCGCCCCACAGGTCCTCGACGCCGTCCGGCAGCAGAATGATCCGCTCCGGCTGGAGCGCCTCGACGGCACCCTCGTCGTGGGTGACGAGGACGACGGCGCCCTTGTAGGTGCGCAGCGCCCCGAGGATCTCCTCGCGGCTGGCGGGGTCGAGGTTGTTCGTCGGCTCGTCGAGCAGCAGGACGTTCGCCGACGACACCACGAGGGTGGCGAGGGCGAGACGGGTCTTCTCACCGCCGGAGAGGACGCCGGCGGGCTTGTCGACGTCGTCGCCGGAGAACAGGAACGAACCGAGCACCTTGCGGACCTCGACCAGGTCCAGGTCGGGGGCGGACGAGCGCATGTTCTCCAGGACCGAGCGCTCCGGGTCGAGGGTCTCGTGCTCCTGGGCGTAGTAGCCGATCTTGAGGCCGTGGCCGGGGATCACGGCGCCGGTGTCCGGCTGCTCGGCACCGGCGAGGAGTCGCAGCAGGGTGGTCTTGCCGGCGCCGTTGAGGCCGAGGATGACGACCCGGGACCCCTTGTCGATGGCCAGGTCGACGTCGGTGAAGATCTCCAGCGAGCCGTACGACTTCGACAGGCCCTCGGCGGTCAGCGGGGTCTTGCCGCAGGGCGCCGGCTCCGGGAAGCGGAGCTTGGCGACCTTGTCGGAGACGCGTGCCGCCTCCAGCCCGGCGAGCAGCCGGTCGGCACGCTTGGCCATGTTCTGCGCGGCGACCGTCTTGGTGGCCTTGGCGCGCATCTTGTCGGCCTGCGAGTGCAGTGCGGCGGCCTTCTTCTCGGCGTTCTGCCGCTCGCGCTTGCGGCGCTTCTCGTCGGCCTCGCGCTGCTGCTGGTAGAGCTTCCAGCCCATGTTGTAGACGTCGATCTGGGCGCGGTTGGCGTCCAGGTAGAACACCTTGTTCACGACCGTCTCGACCAGGTCGACGTCGTGGGAGATCACGATGAAGCCGCCGCGGTAGGTCTTGAGGTAGTCGCGCAGCCAGACGATCGAGTCGGCGTCGAGGTGGTTGGTCGGCTCGTCGAGCAGCAGGGTGTCCGCGTCCGAGAACAGGATCCGGGCGAGCTCGATACGGCGGCGCTGACCACCGGAGAGCGTGTGCAGCGGCTGGCCGAGCACCCGGTCCGGCAGGTTCAGCGCGGCGGCGATGGTGGCGGCCTCGGCCTCGGCGGCGTAACCGCCCTTGGTGAGGAACTCCGTCTCCTGCCGCTCGTACTGCCGAAGCGCCTTCTCGCGGGTGGCGCCCTGGCCGTTGGCGATGCGCTGTTCGTTGTCGCGCATCTTGCGGATCAGTACGTCGAGGCCGCGCGCGGAGAGGACGCGGTCGCGGGCGAGGACGTCGAGGTCGCCGGTGCGGGGGTCCTGCGGGAGGTAGCCGACCTCGCCGGAGCGGGTGATGTTGCCGCCGGCGGGGATGCCCTCGCCTGCGAGGCACTTGGTGAGGGTGGTCTTGCCGGCGCCGTTGCGGCCGACCAGGCCGATTCGGTCGCCCTTGGCGACGCGGAAGGTCGCGGACTCGATGAGGACGCGCGCACCGGCGCGCAGCTCGATACCGGAGGCGGAGATCACGGACAGACTCCAGGCAGGGGTAGGTGGCGGGATGGGCGGCTGAGGACGTTCCCGCCGTCTAATGCGCGAGGAGAATGGCCATGAGGCCAGTCTAACGGGGCCGTGCAACCACTTTTTCTGGGATCGGGTGTTCGGGCGCCCTGCCGTGACGTACGGCACTCAGGGGGATGTGGATCCGGTTCGCGGGCCGTTGTCAGTGGCCGCTGCGAGACTGGGCGCATCCATCACAGGTGGGGATCACAAAGGGGTGATCGGCATGGCAGGCAACGGTGAGGGGCGTCCGAGCATCTATCCGACGCTGCGGTACGCGGACGCGAAGGCGGCGATCAAGCAGCTCACGGAGGCCTTCGGGTTCACGGAGCTCGCGGTGTACGAGGGCGAGGACGGCAAGGTGGCGCACGCCGAGCTGGCGCAGGGCAACGGCGCGCTGATGCTCGGCTCGAAGGGCACCGGCAGCGCCTTCGACAAGGCGATGCGGGACGGCACGACCGGGGTGTACGTCGTGGTGGACGACGTCGACGCACACCACCGGCGGGCCGTGGAGCACGGCGCGGAGATCCTGATGCCCCCGACGGACCAGGACTACGGCTCACGGGACTACATGGCCCGGGACCTCGAGGGCAATGTGTGGAGCTTCGGCACCTACGCCCCCGAGATCAAGGGCTGACGCCGGCCCGGCTCAGCTCCCCCCGGTGTGCACCTGGAAGGCGGCACGGCGCACGGCCTTCGCGAGGGCGGGGTCGGGGTGCGCGGCGGCGAGCGCGACCAGGACCTGGACGGTGCGGGGGTGGCCGACGGCACGCACCTCGTCCAGGAGCGCCGGGACGGTCGGCTGGAGCGCGGACTCCAGGTGCCGGACGAGCATCGGGGCCTCGCCGTGGTCGGTGACGGCGGCGGCGGTGTCGACCCACAGCCAGGTGGCCTCTTCCCGGGTGAGCACCTCGTGGGCGTCCTCGGGGTCGACGCCGTCGTGCTCGGCGAGCCACAGCAGTGCGTACGGCCGCAGGGCGGGCTCGTCGACGACACCGCGTACGTCGGGCTCGGCGGGGGCGCCGACGACGCGCAGTGCCTCGAAGGCGAGGCCGCGCAGGAGGGCGTCGTCGCCGCGGGCGGCGACCAGGAGCTCGGTGACGGCGCTGCCGACGGGGCGGGCGGCGAGCCAGGCGCGGTACTCGTCACGGGCGGCGTTCGGGCGCAGCTGGGCGCAGCCGCGCAGCATGTCCTCGGCGGCCTGCTCGATGTTCCCGGCGGGGCTCTGGGCGGCGACGCAGATCTGCTCCAGCTTGACCCACACGGCCCAGCTGCCGAGCGGGGTGAGCGTGGCCTGTCCGTCGCCGCAGGTGAGGGCGCCGACGGAGGTGAGGGCGTGCAGAGCCCAGTCCAGGAGCGGAGCAAGCGGGGTGTCGTCGACGGGAACCGGGACGGCGACCGGCTCGGGCCGCGGCCCGTAGGGGACCTCGCAGCGCTCGGTGCGCAGTTCGGTGACGCGCTGCTCCAGCAGGTCCAGCAGCTGTTCCACGGGGACGGGCCCGGCGGACAGCTGGAGGAAGGAGAGCACCTGGGGCAGGCCGGAGACGACGTCGGCGACGGCGCCGTGCTCGAAGTGGTCGGGTTCCGGGTGGGCGAGCGACCAGGCGTCGAAAAGGGCCACCCAGCCGCGCAGTACGGCGCTGTCGTCGCGGTCCCAGGCGCGCAGTCGCCAGCCGGGGCGGGCGCTGTCGCCGTGCACCTCGACGAGACCGGCGAGCCGCGCGGTGTCCCAGTCGGCGCGCACCTGAGCCACGGTCAGACCCAGGTCGGCGGCCGCCCGTTCGGCGGTCGCGTCGGAGAGGGTGCCTTTGCCGTCGGAGTGGGTGCCGCCGCGGCCGGGGCGCAGCGCGGTGTCGGCCCAGTGGGCGACGCGGGCGGCGGCGGCCAGACCCGAGCGAGCCATTCTGGCCAGCTCGGACCGGGCCGGCGTGCCCTCCGGGGGGCGTGGTGCGGGACGGCGTGGGCGCCGCTGGTTCACGGCTCGGGGGGCGGCGGCCAGGGGTCGCGGGCGGACGAGTCGAAGCCTGGAGTCGCGCGGGATACGGGACGTCACGGGTGCAGTCTTCCGGTTGACGGTCCGAAAACCCAAACGGAATGTCACGAGGGGCGACGGGGATGGCCAACGCACGGGGTCCGGCGAGCGGCTGAGGGCCGATAACAGGCCAGTGGTACGCCCTTAAACGGAACCTTCGGGACCGGTGCGGGCGGGGCAGGCGGAAGGAGCACCGCCAGGCCCCACAGGCGATGCCCGTCGCAGCCGTCACATGAGGGGCGTGACGAACCGGCGCAGGGACTCCTCGTAGGACTCGGGGTCGGCGTTCCACATGGCCGCGTGGGGGGCCCGGTCGACCCTCTGGAGGGTCACCAGGTTGGGGTGGGCGTCGGCCAGGCGGCGGGACAGGGCCCAGGGCGCCACCCGGTCGTCGGGACCGTGGAAGACCAGGGTCGGCACGGTCAGGGGGGCGCGGACCCGGCCGTCGGCGTTCATGCCGGTGCGGCCCTGTGCGGCGCGGACGGCGAGCGGCAGCAGCGCGCTGGGCGTGTGGCGGGCCGTGGCGAGGGCGCGCAGGGTGGTCTCCCAGCTCAGGACCGGGGAGTCCAGGACGAGGCCGGAGACCCGGTCGCGCAGTCCCGAGTGGGCCGCGGCCCGCAGCGCCATGGTCGCGCCGGTGGACCAGCCGAGCAGGACGAGCTGCTTGGCGCCGTACCGCACGGCGTACCGCATCGCCGCGTCCAGGTCCCGCCACTCGGTCTCGCCGAGGTGGTTCAGGCCGTCGGGCGGGCGGGGTGCGCCGAGGTCGCCGCGGTAGGCGAGGGCGAGGACGGGGAAGTGGCGGCCGTTGAGGAACCGCATGACGTTCATGGCCTGTTCGCGCGTCGTGCCGAGACCGTGCACGGCGATGACCCAGGTGTCCCGGGCGGCGGGCACGAACCAGGCGGGCAGGGAGCCGAGTTCGCCGGGGATGTCGACGTCCGCGTGGTCGAGGTCGAGGGCGGCGCTCGGGTTGCCGACGTAGACGTTCGGGGTGAGCCAGACGTTGTCGCCGGGCTGGAGGGTGCCGTGCGTGACGCGTTCGAGTCGGCGTACGACGGTGTCGGCGGAGTGCTTCGCGGCGGCGAGGACGGGGCCGACGACCGCGTGCGAGCCGTCGCCGGACAGGCCGTAGGTGCCGGGGCGCAGGGTGGCGAGGTCGCGGGTGAGCGCGATCTGGCCGGCGGCCGTGGCGTGCACGGTGAGACGGGGTTCGGTGGGCAGGGGCCTGCCGGGCTGCGCCGTCAGCGCGGCGCCACTGGCGAACCGCCCGGCGGCGACGCTCGCGGCGCCGGCGGCCAGAGCCACGGTGACGGCAGCGGCCGTCGCTTTGACAGTGCGCACCCATCCAGTGTCCGGGCGGACGGCCTCACCGGCCAGTGGAAGGACGCCGCGCCTCGAGTGCGCCGGTGTTCGCAGTCCGGCGGCTGCGGGCCCGCGGTGGCTGGCCGCGCAGTTCCCCGCGCCCCTAAAGGCAGGGGGTTGCAATGGCCCTGCGCCGAGACGTGACCGCGGGCCTCACAACCGTTGCGCAGTTCCCCGCGCCCCCAAAGACCGAGACCTGACCGCGGGCTTCGCAACCGTTGCGCAGTTCCCCGCGCCCCTAGGGGGTCGCAGTCGCCCACGGTGGCAAGGGGACGTGCCGGGGGGTGTCCGCCCGCAGCGGCGGGCGTCAACGCCGAGCACCCTTCTAAGTGAGGGCAACCGCCCGACCGAGGACGGACACCCCCCGGCACGGCCCCGACCCACCCCCCACCCGCAGGCGCTACGCGAACCCCCACCCATCAGCAACAGGCCGCCGCAGGCATCACCGCTGCCCGTACCCCCGCAACCGCTCCCCCACCTCCGCCACCTGCCCCTCCGACAGCAGCGTCGGAGCCAGCCCCGGAACCGACGACGCCGTCAGCCAGACGCGGCACATCCATTCCAGCTGGGCCGTCCGGTCGTACGCCTGGTCCAGGCCCGCGCCGTACGCGATCGTGCCGTGGTTCTGCAGGAGACAGGCGGTGCGGTCGGTGAGTGCACGGAGCATGTTCTCGGCCAACTCCGGCGTGCCGTACGTCGCATATGGGGCGACCCGAACCGGCCCCCCGAGCGCCGCGGCCATGTAATGGATCAGCGGAAGCTCCGGCACCAGCGTCGAGACCGCCGCCGCATGGACCGCGTGGGTGTGGACAACGGCACCGGCGTCCGTGGCGCGGTAGATCGCCAGGTGCATCGGCAGCTCACTGGTCGGCACGAGCGACCCGAGCACCCGGTCCCCGGCCAGATCGACCCCCGTCACATCGTCCGGCGACAGCCGGTCGTACGGCACCCCCGACGGCGTGACCAGCACCGTGTCCCCGACCCGCACCGAGACATTGCCGGACGTACCCACGACGAGCCCCTCCGAGACGGTCCGCCGAGCCGTCGCCACGAGGGCCTCCCATGCCTCCACCTCCTCAGGGCGCGCACTCCTGCCCCACGCCTCCCCCACTCCCTGTGCGCCCTCCCGCGCATCCCGCCCGCCCCGCTGATCCCGCCGCTCCTCAACCATGCGGCGATCCTGCCAGCCACCACGCCGACACGGCGTCAAGTCGCCGCCGGGGCGGCGCACTTTAAGGGGGAAGCCCGGCCTCCGGCAGGGCGCACAGGCCGATACACCACCCCACTCCCGCCTTGGCCTGAGATCGATCGGATTTCAACGATCTTCCAGTAGCCTCTGGGAGATTTGTCGCACACGTCGCCATTCCGGGGGGAAATATGGCCCGTGATCACAAACCGTCCCGCCACCGTTCCCGCCTCAGTCAACGCACCCACCGCTCCCGCCTCATAGCGATATCCGTGGCGGCCCTCACCCTCAGCGGAACCGCACTCGCCGAGATCCCGGCGGCGGCCGCGAGCAAGCCCAAGGGCCACGACGTCTCGTCCCACCAGAAGGACGTCGACTGGCAGAGCTCCAGGGCGAAGGGCGCGAGGTTCGTCTACGTCAAGGCCACCGAGTCCCACACCTACCGCAACCCCTACTTCGGCCGGCAGTACAGCGGCTCACGCGACGCCGGCCTGGTCCGCGGCGCGTACCATTTCGCACTGCCGAACAAGTCCTCGGGCAAGACCCAGGCCGCCTTCTTCGTACGCAACGGCGGCGCCTGGCGGCCGGACGGCTGGACCCTGCCGCCCGCCCTGGACATCGAGTACAACCCGTACGGCAGGCAGAAGTGCTACGGACTGAGCAAGGCGAAGATGGTCGCCTGGATCCAGTCCTTCAGCAACGAGGTGAAGCGGCTGACCGGCCGCCGCCCGGTGATCTACACCACGACCCACTGGTGGAACACCTGCACCGGCACCAGCCGCGCCTTCGCGTCGAACCACGCTCTGTGGATAGCCCGCTACAATTCGTCGACGGCCGGTTCGATGCCGGCCGGATGGCAGTTCTGGACCTTCTGGCAGTACGACAACGCCGGCAGCCTGCCGGGTGACCAGAATCTCTTCAACGGGTCCATGACCCAGCTCCAGAAGTTCGCCCGGGGCCACTAGCCCCGCAGCGTCCGGGCCGCGCGGCCACCGGCCGTTCCGAGGTTGCCTCTTCCAGCCTTCCCGGACACCATGCGGCCCACCCCAGTTCACCTTGCGTTCATCCAGGTTACCTACGTTCGTCCAGCCAATGACCTCGAACGATTGCCTGGGTAAATGGAAAACTTCTCGCTGATCCTCGCGATTGTGGTGGTAACCGCACTCGCGTTTGATTTCACGAACGGTTTCCACGACACCGCCAACGCGATGGCCACCACCATCTCGACCGGTGCGCTCAAGCCCAAGGTCGCGGTGGCCATGTCCGCCGTGCTGAACCTTGTCGGCGCCTTCCTCTCCGTGGAGGTCGCCAACACGATCTCCAAAGGTCTCGTCGACGAGACCGGCATCCGTCCCGAGGTCATCTTCGCCGCGTTGGTCGGTGCGATCCTCTGGAACCTGCTCACCTGGCTGGTGGGCCTGCCCTCCAGTTCCTCGCACGCCCTGATGGGCGGTCTGATCGGCGCCACCATCGCCTCGGCCGGCGTCGGCGCGGTCCACGGCGACGCGCTCGTCACCAAGGTGCTGATCCCGGCGATCGCCGCCCCGCTGGTCGCGGGCATCGCCGCGTTCCTCGGCACCCGCCTGACCTACAGCCTCGGCAAGAAGGCCGACGGCCAGGCCGCCGCCAAGGGCTACCGGACCGGCCAGATAGCCTCCGCCGGCCTGGTCTCGCTCGCGCACGGCACCAACGACGCGCAGAAGACGATGGGCATCATCACCCTCGCCCTGGTCGCCGGCGGCGTCGTCGCCCCCGACTCGGACCCGCCCATGTGGGTCATCCTCTCCGCGGGCCTGGCCATCGCGCTCGGCACGTACCTCGGCGGCTGGCGCATCATCCGCACCATGGGCAAGGGCCTGACCGACCTTCAGCCGCAGCAGGGCTTCGCCGCCCAGACCAGCGCGGCCACCGTCATCCTGGCCTCCTCCCACCTCGGCTTCTCCCTCTCCACCACGCACTCCGTCTCCGGCTCGGTGATGGGCGCCGGCCTCGGCCGCAAGGGCGGCGTCGTCCGCTGGTCGACGGCCACCCGGATGTTCGTCGCCTGGGGCCTGACCCTGCCGGCCGCCGCCCTGGTCGGCGCGCTCGCGGAGTACGTGACGGGCTTCGGCACCTGGGGCACGGCCGTCGTCGCCGTCTTCCTGGTCGCCTCCAGCGCCGCGATCTGGAAGATCTCCCGCCGCGAGGTCGTCGACCACACCAACGTCAACGAGACCGACGAGGCGCCCGGCGTGGTCACCACCGCCATCGCCGCCGTCACCCCGCCCCCGGCGGGCACGCCGGCCGAGGACCTCTCGGCCACCATCCCGGCCCCGTCGTCCTCCGAGCCCGCGTCCTCGCAGGCCACCGTCTGACCGCCGCGTAATCCGGCTATCCAGAAAGTAGAAGCATGAAGATCGACTGGGCGGCTCTCGGCTCCGTCTTCGGCGTCAGCCTCGTGGTCACGGTGGCCCTGGTGGGCCTGTTCACCCTCGGCGTCGCGGGCCTCTCGCGCCGCGAACGGGCCGTGGCCCAGGGCGACTCGGCCTCGCTCGCGGTCACCGGCGCCTACGCCTGCTTCGCGGCCTGCGCGGCCGCCGTGGGCTACGGGATCTATCTGATCGTGGCGTGACCCACAGGCCCGCCGTGGCCTGACCCACAACACGCGAAACACCCGAGGTGCGGGACGGACGACCGTCCCGCACCTCGCCGCTGTGTGGGCCTTCGCACACTCTCCCGTCGCAGGTCAACGGCAAGTTGACGCCCCTCGGAACCCCGTGGTGGACTTCCGGGGCCAAGTACGACGGCAGAAGAGGAAGCCGGTGAGAATCCGGCGCGGTCCCGCCACTGTGACCGGGGTAGCAATCCCCGGGAGCCAGGAACTCTCGCCGTCGGTCTCGTCGAACCAGGGCGCGGACACCCTGAGTGAGGACACAACGCGATGCTCGCCTGCCGATCGACATGCAGTAGCAGACCCTCGTCCGGCCCTACGGTCGGCTGACCCCGATGCGAGCCGATCGCGTCTTCGCGTACGGCGCCGCCGCCGGGCTCCTCGGTGACCTGCTGCTCGGCGATCCCCGCCGGGGGCATCCGGTCGCCGCGTTCGGACGGGCCGCGGCCGCCGTGGAACGGGTGTTGTGGCGCGACGACCGCGCACGCGGCGCCCTGCACACCGCCGTGTGCGCCGGTGGCGCCGTGGCCCTGGGTGCCGTCGCCGCCCGTGTCGTCCGTACCTCTCCGGCCGCCTCCCTCGCGCTGACCGGCGCCGCCACTTGGGCGGTCGTCGGGGGCACCTCGCTCGCCCGGGAGGCCCGTGCCATCGGGCGGGCCCTGGAGGCGGGGGACGTCGAGGCGGCCCGGGCGCGGCTGCCGCATCTGTGCGGACGGGATCCGCAGGCGCTGGACGCGGACGGGATCGCGCGGGCGGTCGTGGAGTCCGTCGCCGAGAACACCTCCGACGCGGTCGTGGGCGCCCTGGTGTGGGGGGCCGTCGGCGGGGTGCCCGGACTGCTCGGCTTCCGGGCCGTGAACACGCTCGACGCGATGGTCGGGCACAGGTCGCCCAAGTACCTGCGCTACGGCTGGGCTTCGGCCCGCCTCGACGACGTGGCCGGCTGGCCGGGGGCACGGCTGACGGCCGTACTCGCCACCCTCGCCGGCGACGATCCCCTGGGTGCGGTGCGGGCCTGGCGTGCCGATGCCGCCGCGCATCCGAGCCCCAACGCCGGGCCCGTCGAGACCTCGTTCGCGGGCGCCCTCGGGGTGCGGCTGGGCGGGACCCTCTCCTACGGCGGCCGGGTCGAGCACCGTCCCGTACTGAACGGGAACGGACGGGCCGTGGGCGTCCACGACGTCGAGCGGGCCGTACGGCTGTCGAAGCGTGTGAGTTGGCTGGCGCTCGGCGTGTGTGTCGCCGCGCGCCGTATCGCGAAGGGGCGTACCTCATGACGGGCGGTGGCCTTCTTGTCGCCGGCACCACCTCCGACGCGGGCAAGAGCGTCGTCACCGCCGGGATCTGCCGGTGGCTGGTGCGGCAGGGGGTGAAGGTCGCGCCGTTCAAGGCGCAGAACATGTCCCTGAACTCGTTCGTGACGCGCGAGGGCGCCGAGATCGGGCGGGCGCAGGCCATGCAGGCCCAGGCGTGCCGGGTCGAGCCGACCGCGCTGATGAACCCCGTGCTGCTGAAGCCCGGCGGCGAGCAGAGCAGTCAGGTCGTGCTGCTGGGCAAGCCGGTGGGCGAGCTGAGTGCACGCGGGTACCACGGCGGGCGGCAGCAGCAGTTGCTGGGGACGGTGCTGGAGTGCCTCGCCGAGTTGCGGGGCACGTATGACGCGGTGATCTGTGAGGGGGCCGGCTCTCCGGCCGAGATCAATCTGCGGCGGACCGACATCGTCAACATGGGCATCGCCCGCAATGCCGGGCTGCCGGTGCTCGTCGTCGGCGACATCGACCGCGGCGGCGTCTTCGCCTCCTTCTTCGGGACCGTCGCGCTGCTGTCCCGGGAGGACCAGGAGCTGATCGCCGGGTTCCTGGTCAACAAGTTCCGCGGCGACGTCTCGCTCCTCGAACCCGGCCTCGACATGCTGCACGACCTCACCGGGCGGCGGACGTACGGCGTCCTGCCCTTCCGGCACGGCCTCGGCATCGACGAGGAGGACGGGCTGCGGATCTCCCTGCGGGGCGCCGTACGGGAGTCGGAGGTCTCCTCCCCCGTCGGTGAGGACGTGCTGCGCGTCGCCGTGTGTGCCGTGCCGCTGATGTCCAACTTCACCGACGTGGACGCCCTCGCCGCCGAGCCCGGCGTCGTCGTGCGGTTCGTGGACCGGCCCGAGGAACTGGCCGACGCGGACCTGGTGGTGGTCCCCGGCACCCGGGGCACCGTCCGTGCCCTGGAGTGGCTGCGGGAGCGCGGCCTCGCGCGGGCCCTGGTCCGCAGGGCCGCCGAGGGGCGGCCGATCCTCGGCATCTGCGGCGGCTTCCAGCTCCTCGGCGAGCACATCGAGGACGACGTGGAGAGCCGGCGCGGACAGGTCGAGGGGCTCGGGGTGCTGCCCGTCCGGGTGCGGTTCGCCCGGGAGAAGACCCTGACCCGGCCCGTCGGCGAGGCCCTCGGGGAGCCGGTCGAGGGGTACGAGATCCACCACGGGGTCGCCGAAGTGACAGGGGGAGAACCCTTCTTGGACGGCTGCCGGGTCGGCCGGACCTGGGGCACGCACTGGCACGGCTCGCTGGAGTCGGACGGCTTCAGGCGGGCGTTCCTGCGCGAGGTGGCGGCCGCCGCGGGCCGCCGGTTCGTGCCGGCGCCCGACACCTCGTTCGCCGCGCTGCGCGAGGAGCAGCTCGACCGGCTCGGCGATCTCATCGAACAGCACGCGGACACGGACGCGCTGTGGCGGCTCATCGAGTCCGGCGCGCCGCAAGGACTGCCTTTCATTCCACCGGGAGCGCCCGCATGAGCACAGTGTTGTTGTTGTCGACCGCCGACACGGATCTGCTGGCGGCCCGCGCCGCCTCCGGTGCCGACTACCGGATCGGCAACCCGACGCGCGTGGACGTCGAGACCGAGCTGCCCGCGCTGCTCGACGGCGCGGACCTCGCCGTCGTCCGGCTGCTGGGCGGCAAGCGGGCCTGGGAGGACGGGCTCGCGAAGCTGAAGGCGTCGGGTGTGCCGACCGTGCTGCTGGGCGGCGAGGCCGTGCCGGACGCGGAGCTGATGGCGGAGTCGTCCGTCCCGGCCGGTGTGGTCGCCGAGGCGCTGAAGTACCTCGTCGAGGGCGGCCCCGCCAACCTCACCGAGCTCGCCCGGTTCCTCTCCGACACCGTGCTGCTGACGGGCGAGGGGTTCGTCGAGCCGCAGAAGATGCCGGAGTACGGCGTCCACGGCGCCCGGCCCCTGGAGAGCGGCCGCCCGACCGTCGGGGTGCTCTTCTACCGGGCCCATGAGCTCAGCGGCAACACCGCGTTCGTGGACACCCTGTGCGACGCGATCGAGGCGCGGGGCGCCAACGCGCTGCCGGTGTACTGCGGTTCGCTGCGCGGCGCGGACCCGGAGCTGTACGAGATCCTCGGTCAGGCCGACGCCCTGGTCGCCACCGTCCTGGCCGCCGGCGGCACGCACGCCTCGCAGGCCTCGGCGGGCGGCGACGAGGAGGCCTGGGACATCGGCAGGCTGGCCGAGCTGAACGTCCCCGTCCTGCAGGGGCTGTGCCTGACGTCGTCCAGGAGCGCCTGGGACGAGTCCGACGCCGCCCTTTCCCCGATGGACGCGGCGATGCAGGTCGCGATCCCGGAGTTCGACGGCCGGCTGATCACCGTCCCGTTCTCCTTCAAGGAGCAGGGCCCGGACGACGTGCCCGTGTACGTGGCCGACCCGGAGCGGGCCGGACGCGTCGCCGGGATCGCCGTACGGCACGCCCGGCTGCGGCACAAGCCGAACGCCGACAAGAAGCTCGCGCTCGTCTTCACCGCCTACCCGACCAAGCACTCGCGCGTCGGCAACGCGGTCGGCCTGGACACCCCCGCCTCCGCGGTGCGGGTGCTGGACGCGCTCAGGCAGGCCGGGTACGGGGTGACCGAGTACCCGGACAACGGCGACGAGTTGATCCACCGGCTCATCGAGGCGGGCGGGCACGACGTCGAGTGGCTGACCGAGGACCAGCTGGCGTCGGCGCCCGCGCGCGTGCCGCTGGCCGACTACCAGGCCTGGTTCGACAAGCTCGATGCGGAACTCAAGGACGCCATGACCGAGGCGTGGGGCGAGCCGCCGGGCGCTCTCTACGTCGACGGGGACGACATCGTGCTGGCCTCCCTCCAGTTCGGGAACGTCGTCGTGATGATCCAGCCGCCGCGTGGCTTCGGCGAGAACCCGATCGCGATCTACCACGACCCGGACATGCCGCCGTCGCACCACTACATGGCCGCCTACCGGTGGCTGGAGAACTCGTTCGGCGCCGACGCGATCGTGCACATGGGCAAGCACGGCACGATGGAGTGGCTGCCGGGCAAGGGGCTCGGGCTGAGCGGCGGCTGCGCCCCGGACGCCGTCCTCGGTGATCTGCCGCTGATCTACCCGTTCATCGTCAACGACCCCGGCGAGGGCACGCAGGCCAAGCGCCGCGGTCACGCCACGGTCGTCGACCACCTGGTGCCGCCGATGGCCCGCGCGGACACCTACGGCGACCTGGCAAAGCTGGAGCAGCTCCTCGACGAGTACGCGCTCGTCTCGGACCTGGACCCGACGAAGGCGCCGGCCGTCAGGGCCCAGATCTGGACGCTGGTCAAGGCGGCGGAGCTGCACCACGACCTCCACGTGGACGAGCAGCCGGACGACGGTGACTTCGACGAGTTCGTCATGCACATCGACGGCTATCTGTGCGAGATCAAGGACGTGCAGATCCGCGACGGCCTGCACATCCTGGGCGGCGGCCCGGTCGGCGAGCCGCGCGTGAACCTGGTCCTCGCGGTGCTGCGTGCCTCGCAGGTGTGGGGCGGACAGGCGAACGCGCTGCCGGGCCTGCGGGCCTCACTGGCCGAGCACTTCGGCCTGGTGGAGAAGGAGCTGCTCGCCGAGCCGGGTGCTCCGGTGAAGGTCCCGGTCGAGCTGAGCGACCTCGTCGAGGGCCCCTCCCGCACGGCCGCCGACGCCATCGACCTGCTGGAGCAGCTGTGTCGGCGGGTCGCGGAGGGGATGGAATCCAACGGCTGGACGGTGTCCGAGGCCCCCGGCCTCGTCCGTGACGTCCTCGGCGCCGAACTCCCCGAAGCCGTAGCCGTGCTGAAGTTCGCCTGCGACGAGGTCGTGCCGCGTCTCGCCCGGACCACGGACGAGATCGGCCACATCCTCAAGGCGCTCGACGGCGGTTACGTCCCGGCGGGCCCGTCCGGTTCGCCGACGCGCGGTCTGGTCAACGTCCTGCCGACGGGCCGGAACTTCTACTCCGTCGACCCCAAGGCCATTCCGTCCAGGCTGAGCTGGGAGGTCGGGCAGTCGCTCGCCGACTCGCTGGTGCAGCGGTACCTCCAGGACACGGGTGAGTACCCGAAGTCCGTCGGCCTGACGGTCTGGGGCACCTCGGCCATGCGCACCCAGGGCGACGACATCGCCGAGATCCTCGCGCTGCTGGGCTGCCGCCCGGTGTGGGACGACGCCTCGCGCCGGGTGACCGGGTTCGAGATCATCGGCCTTGAGGAGCTCGGGCGGCCTCGCATCGACGTCACCGTCCGTATCTCCGGGTTCTTCCGGGACGCGTTCCCGCACGTCGTCGGCCTGATCGACGACGCCGTGCGCAAGGTCGCCGAACTGGACGAGCCCGCCGACCGGAACTTCGTGAAGGCGCACGCCGACGAGGACACCGCCGAGCACGGTGACCGGCGCAGGGCGACGGCCCGTATCTTCGGCTCCAAGCCGGGCGCGTACGGCGCCGGTCTGCTGCCGCTGATCGACGCCCGCAACTGGCGCTCGGACGCCGACCTCGCCGAGGTGTACGCCGTCTGGGGCGGCTACGCCTATGGGCGCGGGCTCGACGGCCGGGCGGCGCGCGGCGACATGGAGACCGCGTTCAAGCGGATCAACGTGGCCGCGAAGAACGTCGACACCCGCGAGCACGACCTCGTCGACGCCGACGACTACTTCCAGTACCACGGCGGCATGGTCGCCATGGTGCGGCACCTGACGGGCGCCAACCCCGAGGCGTACGTCGGCGACAGCGCCACCCCCGACCAGGTGAAGACGCGCACCCTCGGCGAGGAGACCCACCGCGTCTTCCGCGCCCGCGTGGTCAACCCGCGCTGGATGGCGGCCATGCGCCGGCACGGCTACAAGGGCGCCTTCGAGATGGCGGCGACCGTGGACTACCTGTTCGGCTACGACGCCACCGCGGGCGTGGTCGACGACTGGATGTACGAGAAGCTCAGCGCGGAGTACGTCTTCGACGCCGAGAACCGGGACTTCATGAAGAAGTCCAACCCCTGGGCGCTGCGCGGCATCACCGAACGGCTCCTGGAGGCCGCGGACCGCGGGCTGTGGGCCGAGCCGGACGCCGACACGCTGGAGCGGCTGCGCGCCACGTACCTGGAGCTGGAAGGCGACTTGGAGGGCGACGAGAAGTGACCACCCCCTTCCCCTTTACGGCCGTTGTCGGCCAGGACGACCTGCGGCTCGCGCTGCTGCTGAACGCCGTGTCGCCGGCGGTCGGCGGTGTGCTGGTGCGCGGCGAGAAGGGCACCGCCAAGTCGACGGCGGTACGGGCGCTGTCGGCGCTGATGCCCGAGGTCCCGGTCGTCCCCGGCTGCCGTTTCTCCTGCGACCCGGGCGCCCCGGACCCCGCGTGCCCGGACGGACCGCACGAGGAGACGGGCGCCGGCACGCGACGCCCCGCCCGCATGGTCGAACTGCCCGTCGGTGCCTCCGAGGACCGGCTGGTCGGCGCGCTGGACATCGAGCGTGCGCTCGCCGAGGGCGTGAAGGCGTTCGAGCCGGGCCTCCTCGCCGACGCCCACCGCGGGATCCTGTACGTCGACGAGGTCAACCTCCTCCACGACCACCTGGTCGACCTGCTCCTTGACGCGGCGGCGATGGGTGCGTCGTACGTCGAACGCGAGGGTGTCTCGGTCCGGCACGCCGCCCGTTTCCTTCTCGTCGGGACCATGAACCCCGAGGAGGGCGAGCTGCGGCCGCAGTTGCTCGACCGGTTCGGACTGACCGTCGAGGTCGCCGCCTCGCGGGAGCCCGACCAGCGGGTGGAGGTCGTACGACGGCGGCTCGCGTACGACGACGACCCGGGTGCCTTCGCCGCCCGGTGGGCCGACGAGGAGCGTGCCGTACGTCGACGGATCGTCGCCGCACGGGAGTTGCTGCCGTCGGTGCGGCTGGGTGACGGGGCGCTCAGGCAGATCGCGGCGACCTGTGCCGCTTTCGAGGTGGACGGCATGCGGGCCGACATCGTGATGGCCCGCACCGCGACCGCTCTGGCCGCCTGGGCCAGACGGACCGATGTGCTCGCCGAGGATGTGCGGCAGGCGGCGCTGCTGGCGCTGCCGCACCGCAGGCGCCGCAACCCCTTCGACGCGCCCGGTCTGGACGAGGACAAGCTCGACGAGACCCTGGAGGAGTTCGGGGGCTCCGAGGACGAGGACCCGGATCCCGGGCCGGACGGTCCCGGCGGGGGCGGCGGGCAGCCGCCGCAGTCCGACGACGGCCCGCAAGGGGGCGACACGGCCGCGCGTCCCGAGGCCGGTGAGGACGGGGAGCCGCAGGGCTCCGGGGCCGGGGAGCAGACTCCCGTACGGGCTTCCGAGCCGTTCCGGGCGAAGGCGCTGAGCGTGCCGGGTGTCGGTGAGGGCGGTGCCGCCGGGCGGCGTTCGCGGGCGCGGACCGAGCACGGGCGGACCACGGGGGCCCGACGGCCCCGCGGGACGCTGACGAAGCTGCACCTGGCGGCCACCGTGCAGGCGGCGGCGCCGCATCAGCGGGCCCGGGGACGGTCGGGGCGCGGCCTCGTGGTGCGCCGGGACGATCTGCGGCAGGCCGTGCGGGAGGGGCGCGAGGGGAACCTCGTGCTGTTCGTGGTGGACGCCTCCGGTTCGATGGCCGCGCGGCAGCGGATGGGCGCGGTGAAGGGGGCGGTGCTGTCGCTGCTGCTGGACGCGTATCAGCGGCGGGACAAGGTGGGCC
Organism: Streptomyces chartreusis; assembly: GCF_008704715.1. NCBI lineage: Bacteria > Bacillati > Actinomycetota > Actinomycetes > Kitasatosporales > Streptomycetaceae > Streptomyces > Streptomyces chartreusis. The sequence continues at coordinate 7,603,705 of NZ_CP023689.1, read as the reverse complement.
TGGTGACGTTCCGGGGGTCGGCCGCCGATGTGGCGCTGCCGCCGACGTCGTCCGTGGACGCCGCGGCGGCCCGGCTGGAGTCCCTGCCGACCGGTGGGCGGACCCCGCTCGCGGCCGGGCTGCTGAAGGCGCACGAGGTGCTGCGGGTCGAGCGGCTGCGCGATCCCGCCCGGCGGGCGCTGGTGGTCCTGGTGACCGACGGGCGGGCCACGGGTGGCCCGGAGCCGGTGGCGCTCGCGGGGCGGGCTGCCCGGCTGTTCGCGGCCGACGAGGTCGCCTCCGTGGTCGTGGACTGCGAGTCGGGGCCGGTGCGGCTGGGGCTCGCGGGGCAGCTCGCGGGTGAGCTGGGCGGTACGGCGGTGACGCTGGACGAGTTGCGGGCGGACTCGATCGCGGGGCTGGTCAGGGATGTTCAGGGTGGGTCGAAGAGGAGGGCCGCGTAATGCCGCAGGGGCAGCCGAGTGTGGTGCCGGACGATGGTCTGACGACACGTCAGCGGCGTAATCGGCCGCTGGTGGTGGTGCACACCGGCATCGGGAAGGGCAAGTCGACCGCCGCGTTCGGGCTCGCGCTGCGCGCCTGGAACCAGGGGTGGCCCATCGGGGTGTTCCAGTTCGTCAAGTCCGCGAAGTGGAAGGTCGGCGAGGAGAACGCGCTGCGGGTGCTCGGCGCCTCCGGCGAGGGCGGCTCCGTCGACTGGCACAAGATGGGCGAGGGGTGGTCCTGGGTCCAGCGGGACGCCCAGATGGACAACGAGGAGAAGGCCCGGGAGGGCTGGGAGCAGGTCAAGCGGGACCTCGCCGCCGAGACGTACAAGCTGTACGTGCTCGACGAGTTCGCGTACCCGATGCACTGGGGCTGGATCGACACCGACGAGGTCGTCGACGTGCTGCGCGACCGGCCGGGGACCCAGCATGTCGTGATCACCGGGCGGAACGCGCCGGAGAAGCTGGTCGGGTTCGCCGATCTGGTGACCGACATGTCCAAGGTCAAGCACCCGATGGACGCGGGCCAGAAGGGCCAGAGAGGCATCGAGTGGTGATGCCTTCCGTCCCTCGGCTGGTCATCGCCGCGCCGTCCTCCGGCAGCGGCAAGACCACCGTCGCCACGGGGTTGATGGCCGCGTTCGCCGCGCGGGGGCTCGCCGTGTCCCCGCACAAGGTCGGACCGGACTACATCGACCCCGGGTACCACACGCTCGCGAGCGGGCGGGTGGGGCGGAATCTCGACCCGTATCTGTGCGGGCCGGAGCTGGTCGGGCCGTTGTTCCTGCACGGGTCGCGCGGGTGTGACATCGCCGTCGTCGAGGGTGTGATGGGGCTGTACGACGGGGCCGCCGGGGAGGGCGAGCTGGCGTCCACGGCCCATGTGGCGAAGCTGCTGCGGGCGCCGGTCGTGCTCGTCGTGGACGCCTCGTCGCAGTCGCGGTCCGTGGCGGCGCTGGTGCACGGGTTCGCGTCCTGGGATCCGCAGGTGCGGGTCGGGGGCGTGATCCTGAACAAGGTCGCCTCGGACCGGCACGAGGAACTGCTGCGGGACGCCCTGGACTCGGCGGGGGTACCGGTCCTCGGGATGCTGCGCCGGGCCGTCCAGGTGGACACGCCTTCGCGGCATCTGGGGCTGGTGCCGGTCGCGGAACGGCGCGCCGAGGCGGTGGACGCGGTGGCGGCGATGGGGGCGCGGGTCGAGCAGGGGTGTGACCTGGACGGGTTGCTGGCGTTGGCGCGGAGCGCGGGTGCGTTGTCGTGCGAGGCATGGGAACCCCAGCTCACCACGACGGAGAAGCGTGAGGTGGTCGCCCTCGCCGGCGGCCCCGCCTTCACGTTCTCCTACGCCGAGCATGCCGAGTTGCTCGGCGCCGCCGGTGCGGACGTCGTTGCCTTCGATCCGTTGCGGGACGAGCAACTGCCGGACGGGACGGCCGGGTTGGTGATCGGGGGCGGGTTCCCCGAGGTGTACGCGGCCGAGCTGTCCGCCAACGAGCCGCTGCGCAAGGCCGTCGCCGCACTCGCGCAGAGCGGCGCTCCGGTGGCCGCCGAGTGTGCGGGGCTGCTGTATCTGTGCCGCGAACTGGACGGGCTGCCCATGTGCGGGGTGCTCGACGCGAGCGCCCGGATGAGCGAGCGGCTCACCCTCGGGTACCGGGACGCCGTGGCCGTCGGCGACAGCTCGCTCGCCGTCGCCGGGACGCGGATGCGGGCGCACGAGTTTCATCGGACCGTCGTCGAGCCCGGCTCGGGGACGGCGCCCGCCTGGGGAGTCAGGTCCCCTCAGCGCCGGGTCGAAGGTTTCGTACAGCAGGGCGTGCACGCGAGTTATCTGCACACGCACTGGGCCGCCGAGCCCGGTGTCGCCCGTCGGTTCGTGGAGAGGTGCCGGACGTCATGAGCAGCAGGTTGATCGGAGTCGGGGTCGGTCCCGGCGATCCGGAGCTGGTGACCGTGAAGGGCGTCAACGCGCTGCGCGCCGCCGACGTCGTCGTCGTACCCGTCATGGACAGCGGGGAGCGGGGGCGGGCCGAGGCGACCGTGCTGCACTACGTGCCCGAGGAGAAGGTCGTACGGGTCGTGTTCGCGCTGAACGAGCGCACCGACCGGGCGCGGCGCGAGGCCGCCTGGGACGCCGCGGGCGAGCGGGTCGCCGGGCTGCTGGCGGAGCACGGCGCCGTCGCCTTCGCCACCATCGGTGACCCCAACGTGTACTCCACGTTCACGTATCTCGCCCAGACCATCGGCGAGCTGGTCCCCGGCACCGTCGTGGAGACCGTGCCCGGCATCACCGCCATGCAGGACCTCGCCGCGCGCTCCGGAGCGGTCCTCACCGAGGGGACGGAGCCGCTCACGCTGGTGCCCGTCACCGCCGGTTCGGCCGTGCTGAAGGACGCGCTCGCCGGGCCCGGCACCGTCGTCGCCTACAAGTTCGGGCGGCAGGCGGCCGAGGTCGCCGAGGCGCTGCGGGAGACCGGGCGGATCGACGACGCGGTGTGGGGGTCGGCGCTGGGCCTCGCGGAGGAGTCGATCCGGCCGGCCGCCGACCTCGACGACACCCCGCTGCCCTACCTCTCGACCCTGATCGCACCCGCCCGGCGCGACGGCGGCCGGGGCGGCAAGCTCTGACGCCCGCCCCCGCGCCCACCGACCCCTGTACCTGTAGGAGAGGACCGATCCCCATGGCCGATGCCCCCAGCGGCAAAGTGACCTTCGTCGGTGCCGGCCCCGGCGCCGCCGATCTGCTGACGTTCCGTGCCGCGCGCGCCATCGCCGAGGCCGACGTCGTGATCTGGGCGGCCAGCCTGGTGCAGGCGGAGGTCCTCCAGCACGCGCGGGAGGGTGCCGAGATCCTCGACTCGGCGACCATGTCCCTGGAGGACGTCGTCGGCGTGTACGAGCGGGCGTGGGCCGAGTGCCTCAAGGTCGCCCGTATCCACTCGGGCGACCCGGCGCTGTGGGGCGGCACGCAGGAGCAGCTCGACCGGTGCGCCTCGATCGGCATCGCCACCGAGGTCGTCCCCGGCGTCTCCGCCTTCTCCGCCGTGGCCGCGCTCGCCCAGCGGGAACTGACGATCCCCGAGGTCGCCCAGTCCGTGGTGCTGACCCGGCTCGGTGGCGGCAAGACTCCGATGCCGCCGGGCGAGGAGGTGCGGGAGTTCGCCAAGCACGGCACGACGATGGCGATCTTCCTGTCCGCCGCCCGCAGCGGGCAGCTCGTGCGGGAACTGCTGGAGGGCGGGTATCCGACGTCCACACCGGTCGTCGTCGCCTACCAGGCGACCTGGCCGGAGGAACTGGTGGTGCGGTGCACCATCGGGACGCTGGAGGAGACCGTCAAGGAGCACAAGCTCTGGAAGCACACCCTGTTCCTGGTCGGGCCGGCGCTCGACGCCCACGGCACGCGCTCGCACCTGTACCACCCCGGTCACTTCCACGGGTACCGCAAGGCCGACCCGCAGGCGCGCAAGGCGCTGCGGGAGCGGGGAGCCGGTACGTGATCACCGTCGTCGGCACGGGGACGGGCGAGCCGCTGCCCGAGGACGTCCTCGCCGGGGCCGAACTCGTCGTAGGCGGGCGGCGGCACCTGGACGCCGCCGGCCCGGGCGAGGAGGTGGAGCGGGTCGTGCTCGGGGCGCTGGCTCCGGCTCTCGACACCATCGCGGAGTACGCGGAGAAGGACCGGCGCGTGGTCGTGCTGGCCTCCGGCGACCCGGGGTTCTTCGGGATCGTGCGGGCGCTAGCGGAGCGGTTCGGCCCGGAGCGGCTCCAGGTACGGCCCGGGGTGTCGTCCGTCGCCGCCGCGTTCGCCCGGATCGGGCTGCCCTGGGACGACGCGGTCGTCGTCAGCGCCCACGGGCGGGAGCTGCGCACGGCGGTGAACGTGTGCCGGGCCCGTCCGAAGGTGGCCGTGCTGACCGGTCCGGGCTCCGGGCCCGCCGAACTGGGCGCCGCGCTCGCCCGCAAGGCCGACGCGCGGGTGCTCGTCGTCGCCTCCGCGCTGGGCACCGGGGACGAGCGCGTGGAGCGGGTGACGCCGGCCGAGGCCGCCGCCCGTGACTGGGGCACGTCCGTGAGCGTGGTGCTGTGTCTGGACCCGGCGCGGGCGCTCGGCGGGCTGCGTACGGTCGCCGGGGCGGGCGCCGGGCCCACCGCGTGGGCGCTGGACGAGGGCGAGTTCGCCCACCGCGACTCGATGATCACCAAGTTCGAGGTACGGGCGCTGGCGCTGGCCCGCCTCGGGCCGCGGCTCGGCGACCTGGTGTGGGACGTCGGCGCGGGCTCGGGTTCGGTGGCCGTGGAGTGCGCGCGGCTGGGTGCCGCGGTGACCGCGGTCGAGAAGACCCGGGACGGGATCGAGCGGATCCGCGCCAACGCCGACGCGCACGGCGTCGACGTCCATGTCGTGCACGGGGCGGCGTCCACCGTCCTGTCCGATCTGGAGGATCCGGACGCCGTGTTCATCGGCGGCGGGGGGCGCGAACTGCCTGCCATCGTCACCGCGTGCGCGCGGCGCGCCCGGCGCTCGGTGGTCGTCGCGATGGCGGCGCTGGACCGGGTGCCGGCCGCCCGCGAGGCGCTGACCTGCGCCGGGTTCGACTGCGACGGGGTGCTGCTGCACTCCTCGCGGCTCGCGCCGCTGCCGGGTGATGTGACGCGGCTCGCGTCGACGAATCCGGTGTTCCTGTTGTGGGGTGTCAGAAAGCCCCTGGACCGTGAGGGAGTTGCTCAGTGATCGGCCTCATTTCCGCCACCGCGGCGGGGGCGGCGGCGCGCGACCGGCTGGCCGCGGCATGGCCGGACCGGGTGCGTGTGTACGACGGGCCCGTCGGGGACGCCGTGCGGCGGGCGTTCGCGGAGTGCGAGCAGCTCGTGTGTTTCCTGGCGACCGGCGCGGTCGTACGGCTGATCGCCCCGCTGCTGGGCGACAAGACGGCCGACCCGGGTGTGGTGTGCGTCGACGAGGGCGGACGGTTCGCCGTGTCGCTGGTCGGCGGGCACGGCGGCGGCGCGAACGAACTCGCCCGTGAGGTGGGTGAGTTGCTGGGTGCGGAGCCGGTGGTGACGACGGCGACCGATGCCGTGGGGGTGCCCGGTCTGGACACGCTATGGCTGCCCGTCGAGGGCGATGTCGCCGGGGTCTCGCGGGCGCTGCTCGACGGGGAGCCGGTGGCGCTGCGGGCCGAGGTGGCCTGGCCGCTGCCGCCGCTGCGGGCCGGCGCCGAGGGGTCCTACACGATCCGGGTGACGGACCGGCTGGTGGAGCCCGGCGAGCGGGAGGTCGTGCTGCGTCCGCCGTCGCTCGTCGTCGGCGTCGGGGCGTCCAGGGGCGCGCCGGTCGACGAGGTGCTCGGGCTGGTCGAGAGCGCGCTGCGGGACGCCGGTCTGTCCCCCGCGTCCCTCGCCGAACTCGCCACCGTCGACGCCAAGGCGGACGAGCCCGGCATCGTCGAGGCCGCCGAGCGTCTCGGCGTCCCTCTGGTCACCCGCTCCGCGGACGAGCTGGCCGTGGTGGAGGTCCCCAACCCCTCCGACGCGCCACTGGCCGCCGTGGGCACCCCGTCGGTCGCCGAGGCCGCCGCGCTCGTCGGCGGCGGTGAACTCCTCGTACCGAAGCGGAAGTCCGAGCGTGCCGACGGGCGCCCGGCGATGGCGACCTGTGCGGTCGTACGGCGGCCGGGGCGCGGGAGGCTCTCGGTCGTCGGGCTCGGGCCCGGTGCCCGTGACCTGCTGACGCCGCGCGCGAAGGCGGAGCTGCGGCGGGCGTCGGTGCTGGTCGGGCTGGACCAGTACGTCGACCAGATCCGCGACCTGCTGCGGCCCGGCACCCGGATCCTGGAGTCCGGACTGGGCGCCGAGGAGGAGCGGGCGCGCACGGCCGTCGAGGAGGCCCGCAAGGGGCAGGCCGTCACGCTGATCGGCAGCGGCGACGCGGGCGTGTACGCCATGGCCTCCCCCGCGCTGGCGGAGGCGTCCGACGACATCGACGTGATCGGCGTACCGGGGGTGACGGCCGCGCTCGCCGCCGCCGCGATCCTCGGCGCCCCGCTCGGCCACGACCACGTGTCGATCAGCCTGTCCGACCTGCACACCCCGTGGGAGGTCATCGAGCGGCGGGTGCGGGCGGCGGCCGAGGCGGACATCGTGGTCACCTTCTACAACCCCCGTTCCCGGGGCCGCGACTGGCAGCTGCCCAAGGCGCTGGCGATCCTCGCCGAGCACCGGACGCCCAAGACGCCGGTCGGGGTCGTACGGAACGCGTCGCGGCCGGACGAGTCCAGTCGGCTCACGACACTGGGCTCCCTGGATCCGGCGACGGTCGACATGATGACGGTCGTGACCGTCGGCAACACCGCGACCCGGGACATCGCCGGGCGCATGGTGACGCCGCGCGGCTACCGCTGGCAGGCATCGCAGGAGGGCCCGAGGTGAACCGAGTCGTCCATCCCATCGAGGTGGAGTCCTACCGGCGGATGCGCGCCCGGCTGGACACCTCGCACCTCCCGCCGCTGACCCGGGCCGTGGTGGAGCGGGTCGTCCACTCCGCCGCCGACCTCGACTACGCGTCCGATCTCGTCATGGACGAGAGTTCCCTCGAAAAGGCGCATGCCGCGCTGCACGCCGGGGCGCCCGTGGTCACCGACGTCGAGATGGTGGCCGCCGGGATCACCCGCCGGGAGACGGTCTGCCGGCTCAGGGACGCCGTGGCCGGTCCGGGGCTGACGCGTTCCGCGCACGCGATCCGGCTCGCCCACGAGCAGGTCGGTCCGGGTGCGCTGTGGGTGATCGGCAACGCGCCGACCGCCCTGGAGGAGCTGCTGGCCCTGGACGTCTCCCCCGCGCTCGTCATCGGCCTGCCCGTCGGCTTCGTCGGCGCGGTCGAGTCCAAGGCCGCGTTGCGCGAGAGCGGGCTGCCCGCCGTGAGCAACGTGTCCGAGAAGGGCGGCTCGGCCGTGGCCTCCGCCGCGCTCAACGCCCTGCTGTACCACCCCGTTTCGCACTCCGAGGAGAAATCGTGACCACCCCGCCGCCCGCCCTGCTCATCGCCGGTCATGGCACCCGGGACGAAGCCGGAGCCGAGGCGTTCCGCGACTTCGTCCGGGAGCTGGGGCGCCGCCACCCCGAACTGCCCGTCGCGGGCGGCTTCATCGAGCTGTCCCCGCCGCCGCTGGGCGAGGCCGTCGCCGAACTGGTCGAGCGCGGCGTCCAGCGGTTCGCCGCGGTGCCGCTGATGCTGGTGTCCGCCGGGCACGCCAAGGGCGACATCCCGGCCGCGCTGGCCCGCGAGAAGGAGCGCCACCCCGGTATCTCGTACACCTACGGCCGTCCGCTGGGCCCGCACCCGTCGCTGCTGTCGGTGCTGGAGCGGCGGCTGGACGAGGCACTCGGCGCCGAGGGCAGCCGCACGCCCGGCGACCGGGCCGACGTCACCGTGCTGCTGGTGGGGCGCGGCTCGACCGACCCGGACGCCAACGCCGAGGTGCACAAGGCGGCGCGGCTGCTGTGGGAGGGGCGCGGTTACGCGGGTGTGGAGACGGCGTTCGTGTCGCTGGCGGCGCCTGACGTGCCCAGCGGGCTCGACCGGTGCGTGAAGCTGGGTGCGCGGAAGATCGTCGTCCTGCCGTACTTCCTGTTCACCGGGATCCTGCCGGACCGGGTGCGCCACCAGACGGAGGGCTGGGCGGCGGCCCACCCGGAGGTCGACGTGCGCTCGGCGGACGTCATCGGACCCGAGCCGGAGCTGCTGGACCTGGTGATGGAGCGCTATCAGGAGGCGGTGAAGGGCGACCTGCGGATGAACTGCGACTCGTGCGTGTACCGCATCGCGCTGCCCGGCTTCGAGGACAAGGTCGGCATGCCGCAGCAGCCGCACTTCCACCCGGACGACGACGACCACCACCACGGGCACGGTCATCACCACCACGGCGCCCACTCGCATGCCCACTGAGGCGCACGACCTGCGCCACCACGGCGACGCCGAGGTCCGCGACGACGGCTCGGCGCTGGTCGACCTCGCGGTGAACGTCCGCGCGGACACGCCGCCCGTGTGGCTGCGCGAGCGCATCGCCGGGTCGCTGGGCTCGCTCGCGGCCTACCCGGACGGGCGGGCCGCGCGGGCGGCGGTCGCGGCGCGGCACGGGCTGCCGACTGACCGGGTGCTGCTGACGGCGGGGGCGGCGGAGGCGTTCGTGCTCCTGGCCCGCGCCCTGAAGGTGCGTCGGCCGGTCGTCGTGCACCCGCAGTTCACGGAGCCGGAGGCGGCGCTGCGGGACGCCGGGCACACCGTCGACCGGGTGCTGCTGCGGGAGGAGGACGGCTTCCGGCTCGATCCGCGGGCCGTCCCGGAGGACGCCGACCTGGTGGTGATCGGCAACCCGACCAACCCGACGTCGGTCCTGCACCCGGCCGGGTCGGTCGCCGAACTGGCGCGTCCCGGGCGGACGCTGGTGGTGGACGAGGCGTTCATGGACGCGGTGCCGGGCGAGCGGGAGGCGCTCGCCGGGCGGACGGACGTGCCGGGTCTGGTGGTGCTGCGCAGCCTGACCAAGACCTGGGGGCTGGCCGGGCTGCGGATCGGCTACGTCCTGGCCGCCCCGGAGACGGTCGCCGACCTGGAGCGCGCCCAGCCGCTGTGGCCGGTCTCCACGCCGGCGCTGGCAGCCGCCGAGGCCTGTGTGTCCTCGCAGGCGCTGGCGGAGGCGGCCCACGCGGCCCACCGCATCGCCGCCGACCGGGCCCATCTCGTCGCGGGACTGGCCGGGTTCGCTTCGGCGGGACTGCGGGTGGTGGAACCGGCCGAGGGGCCCTTCGTGCTCGTACGGCTGCCGGGGGCGGCCGTGGTGCGCCGGCGGCTGCGCGACCTCGGGTACGCGGTCCGGCGCGGGGACACCTTCCCCGGGCTGGGCGAGGAGTGGCTGCGCCTGGCGGTACGGGACCGCGCGACCGTCAGCGGGTTCCTGCGGGCGCTGGAGCGTGCGCTGACGTCGACGGCGCGCTGAGCCGGCGCGCCGTCCACTTCCGTGCCGCTCGCGGTCAGTTGCGGCCGCGTCGCGCGAAGGCCACCGCGCCGCCGCCCGCGAGGAGCAGGGCCACCGCGCCGCCGGCGATGTACGGCGTCATGGAGTTGCCGCCGGTCTCGGCGAGGCCCTCGTCGGCGGGCTCGCCCTGGGGCTTGACGTCCCCGGCCGGTTCCGTGCTCGGCTCGGCCTGCTGCTCGGGCGCGGCCGGGCTCTCGCAGGTCGCCTTCGCCAGCGTCAGGGTGCCCTCGACCTCGGCGACGTTCAGCTTCAACGGGTCGACGGAGACCTTGAGTTCGAGGGCGGTCGCGGCGGCGGTGCGCGAGGTCTGCTCGGTCTTGGAGTAGTCGAGCCGCACCTCGCCGACGCCGGGCACCTCGACGTTCGTGGTGCCGCCTGCGGTCAGCGTGACCTTCTTGCCCAGCACGGTGACGTCGCCGAGCAGGTTGGAGGAGGCGGTCGGCGCCTTGCCGGCCTCGCAGGTCGCCTTGGAGGTGACCTGGCCGACCTCGATGAGCGACAGCAGCGGCAGACCGGGGACGTGGACCTTGGCGTGGGCGAGGTTGGTGTACCCCTCGGCCCTGCCGTCCTCGACGGTCGCCTTGGACTGGGCGACCTCGGCGTTCAGGACGCTGAACGGCTGGCCGCCGTCGACGCCGTTCAACTGGGCCGTCAGGGTGGCCTTCTCGGCGCTCTGCGGCGCCTGGACCTCGTTCAGGGAGACCGCGAGCGGGACGTTCACGGTCTTGTTGAGCAGGGAGACGTCGAGCCCCGTACGGAGCACGACGGCACTCGCGCGACCCTCGTCGCCGGTCGCGTGTGCGGGGCCCGCGACGCCCATGACGGCCGGGGCGGCGGTCAGGGCGGTGGCCGTCGCGACGGTGGCGAGACGGCGTGCGGGCAGGCGGAAGTTCTTGCCGTTCAAGGTGGGGACCCCCAGAGGAGACTTGCTCGGGACCCGGCAAGAATTGCGCACTGAGAGTGAACAGTCAGCATTCCGGCGCTACTTCACTCCAACGTGACTTTCCCGTGAACCTTTTCGAATCCCCGGGCACGGATGTTCCTCGAAGTCGCCGCCGTACCCCCTCCTGTGCGAGCGCGCGCGTGGCGGCATCGGCGCACGCCAGGGAGGTTGCGCAACAGCTTGGCCCGAGGCCCGTCACGCTGAGTGAACGAGCGGCTAGCCGACGACGCGTCCGTTGAGGACGATCCGCCGGGGTGCGGCAAGGACACGGACGTCCGCGCGCGGGTCGGTCTCGTACACCACGAGGTCCGCCGCCGCGCCCTCCTCCAGACCCGGCCGGCCGAGCCAGGCCCGAGCCCCCCAGGTGGTCGCCGCGAGGGCCTCCACGGCGGGGATCCCGGCGGTGACCAGCTCCGCCACCTCGGCCGCCACGAGCCCGTGCGGCAGGGTGCCGCCGGCGTCGGTGCCGACGAAGACGGGGATCCCGGCGTCGTAGGCGGCGCGGACCGTGTCGTAGCGGCGTTCGTACAGCCGGCGCATGTGGTCGGACCAGCGCGGGTACTTGGACTCGCCGCCGTCGGCCAGGTTCGGGAAGGTCGCGATGTTGACGAGGGTGGGGACGATGGCGACCCCGCGCTCGGCGAACAGCGGGATCAGGTCGTCCGTCAGGCCCGTGGCGTGCTCGATGCAGTCGATGCCCGCCTCGACCAGGTCCCTGAGCGAGCTCTCGGCGAAGCAGTGCGCGGTGACCCGGGCGCCCAGCCGGTGGGCCTCCGCGATGCCCGCCTCGACCGCCTCGCGGGGCCAGGTGGGCGCGAGGTCCCCGAGGTCGCGGTCGATCCAGTCGCCGACCAGCTTGACCCAGCCGTCGCCGCGCCGGGCCTCCTGGGCGACGTAGGCGACCAGGTCCTCCGGCTCGATCTCGTGCGCGTAGCCGCGGATGTAGCGGCGGGTGCGGGCGATGTGCCGGCCGGCCCTGATGATCTTCGGCAGGTCGTCGCGGTCGTCGACCCAGCGGGTGTCGGAGGGCGAGCCGGCGTCGCGGATCAGCAGGGTGCCCGCCTCACGGTCGGTGAGCGCCTGCTTCTCGGCGACGTCGTCGTCGACCGGGCCGTGCGCACCGAGGCCGACATGGCAGTGCGCGTCGACGAGGCCGGGCAGGGCCCAGCCCTCGACGGTACGGATGTCGTGGGCGCCGACGGGACGGTCGTAGGAGATCCGGCCGTCGACGACCCACAGTTCGTCCCGGACGTCGTCCGGACCGACGAGGACCCGCCCCTTTACGTGCAGCACCGCGCGTTCGCTCATGCCCTGCACCTTAATGAGCGGCTAGTCGCCCTTGCCCACCTGGTCGGAGGTCTCCTCCTCGACCTCGGCCATCGCCGGGTCCAGGAGCCGCGACAGGAAGTGACGGGTGCGCTCGTGCCGGGGGTCGCCGATGACCTGGTCGGGGGTGCCGTCCTCGACGACCACTCCACCGTCCATGAAGACGACCCGGTCGGCGACCTCGCGGGCGAAGGTCATCTCGTGCGTGACGACCATCATGGTCATGCCCTCGTCGGCCAGCATGCGCATGACCGCCAGTACGTCCCCCACCAGCTCGGGGTCGAGCGCGGACGTCGGCTCGTCGAAGAGCATCACCTTCGGGCCCATGGCGAGGGCACGGGCGATGGCGACGCGCTGCTGCTGACCGCCGGAGAGGGACGCCGGGTACGCGGTCGCCTTCTCCGAGAGGCCGACCCGCTCCAGGTTCTCGGCGGCGACCTTCGCGGCGGCCGCCTTGTCGCGCCCGAGGACCCGGCGCTGCGGCAGGGTGAGGTTCTCGGTCACCGTGAGGTGCGGGAACAGGTTGAACTGCTGGAAGACCATGCCGATGCCGCGGCGTACGGCGTCGATGTCGACGTCCGGGTCGGTGAGCTCGGCGCCGCCGACGAAGACCTGGCCCTTGGTGGGCTCCTCCAGCAGGTTGACGCACCGCAGCAGCGTCGACTTGCCCGAGCCGGACGGGCCGATGACGCACACGACCTCGCCCTGCGCGATCTCCAGGTCGATGCCGCGCAGCACCTCGTTGTCGCCGAAGGACTTGTGCAGGCCGCGGACCTCGATCTCCGCGGCCGCCTTGCGAAGGCTCTCGCTCATTTCACGGCCTCCTGGGCCTTCGCCTCCATACGGCGCACGACGAAGCCGAGCGGGATCGTGACCAGCAGGTAGCACAGGCCCGCGACCAGGATCGGCGTGGAGTTGGCGGTCTGGCTGGCCAGGTCACGCCCGAACTTGGACAGTTCGCGCTCCTGAAGCGTCACACCGAGGAACAGCACCAGCGAGGAGTCCTTGAACAGCAGGACGAGTTCGTTGGTGAGCGGCGGCAGGATGATCCGGAACGCCTGCGGGATGATGATCGAGATCATGGCGCGGGCGGGCGAGAAGCCGAGCGAACGCGCCGCCTCCATCTGCCCCTTGGGCACCGCCTGGATGCCCGCGCGGATCGTCTCCGCCATGTACGCGGCGGCGACCAGGCCGAGCGCGAGCGCGACCTTGCCGTAGGTGCCTCCCGGGATCTCCGTGCCGGGGAAGGCCAGGGGTACGGCCACGCCGATGAAGATGAAGATCAGCAGGGCGGGCAGGCCGCGGAAGATCTCGATGTAGATGCCGGCGAGCCAGCGGTAGGGCCCCACGGACGACAGCCGCATCAGTGCGATCACCATGCCGAGGACCAGTCCGACGACGAAGCCGGACACGGTGTACAGCACGGTGTTCTTCAGCGCGAGGGTGATGACGTCCGGAAACATCTCCCGGGCGATCGACCCTTGCGCGAACTGGTTCTTCAGCCGGCCCCAGTCGGCCGCGACCGCGAAGGCGATCACGGCCGCGACGAAGACGACGTACTGGACGCCGCGCGACAGGCTGCGCTTCTGGCGCCGGGTCAGGCCCTTCTTCTTCGGCTGGAGTGGTACCTCAGCGCCGCTCATCGGGCTCAGGCGGCGGGCGACGGAGAGGCGGCGGACTCGTCGTACGGGCCGATCCACTGCTCGTACAGCTTCTTGTACGTGCCGTCGGCCTTCGCGTCCTTGATCGCCTTGTTGATGGCCTCGCGGAGCTTGTCGTTGCCCTTCTTCACCGTGACGCCGTACTGCTCACCGGTGTTGACCTGCTCGGCGACCTCGAAGGCGGCGGCGTTGGCCTTGTCCTTCAGCCAGCCCTGGACAACCGGGTAGTCGATGACGACGGCCTCGACCTGGCCGGTGCGCAGGCCGTTGAGGACGGCGTCGGAGGACTCGAAGGAGACCGGGTCCAGGCCCTTGCTCTTGGCGTAGTCCTCGCCGGTGGTCTGCGCCTGGGCGCCGACCTTCTTGCCCTTGAGGTCGGCGAAGGAGGAGATGCCGCTCTTCTTGTCGACCAGGACGGCCTGGGTGGCCTCGAAGTACGGGTCGGAGAAGTCGACGTTCTTCTTGCGCTCGTCGGTGATGGTCATGCCGGCGGCGGCGAGGTCGCACTCGCCGGCGTTCAGGAAGGCGCCCGTCTTGAAGTTCTCGAAGGGCGTGTCGAGGATCTCCTGCTTCACACCGAGGTCCTTGGCGACCAGGTCGATCAGGGCGACGTCGAAGCCCTGCACCTTGCCGTCGATCTCCGACTGGAAGGGCGGGTAGGGCAGGTGGGTGCAGGTGGTGAGCTGGCCCGCCTTGACGAGCTCGACACCGCCGGCCGCGGTCTTCTTGCCGCTGCCGCCGTCGTCGGAGGAGCAACCGGCCACGAGCACCAGCCCGGCCGTCGCGGTGGTGGCGGCCAGAATGCGGGTCCGGCGCCCGAGGGTCGTCTTCACGGGGGGCCTCCTGTGAGGGAACATTGGGTTCCGATTATAAGGAAAGGTTTGGGCTCCTCAAACCAAACCGATGGCTCTGTGGCCGTTCGACCTAAGAAGTCGGGTGCCAGATGCCCTGTATGGCGCCCGGGGCGGGGTGTCGGGGTGCCCGGTTACCGCCCGGTTACGCTCGTGGCGTCGATCCCTGAGCGAAGAGAGCCCGTCGTGACCCACCCCTTCCTGGACCTGGCACCGCTGAGCGCGGCCCGATTCGCGGCCATCGAGGACCGGGTGGCGCGGCTGCTCGGGACGCGGCAGGACGTCGTGATCATGCAGGGCGAGGCGCTGCTGCCGCTGGAGGGGGCGATCCGCGGGACGGCCGGGCCGGGCACGACCGCGCTGAACGTGATCACGGGCCCGTACGGGCAGACCTTCGGGGACTGGCTGCGGGACTGCGGAGCGACCGTGATCGATCTGGCGGTGCCCTTCCACACGGCGGTCACGGCGGAGCAGATCCGTGCGGCCTTCGCCGAGCACCCGGAGATCGACTTCGTGTCCCTGGTGCACGCGGAGGCGGCCACCGGCAACACCAATCCCGTCGCGGAGATCGGCGAGGTCGTGCGGGAGCACGGGGCGCTGTTCTACCTGGACGCGGTGGCGTCGATCGGGGCCGAGCCGGTGCTGCCGGACGCGTGGGGCGTGGACCTGTGCGTCATCGGGGCGCAGAAGGCGATGGGCGGGCCGGCCGGGGTGTCGGCGGTGTCGGTGAGCGCGCGGGCGTGGGATCGCATGGCGGCGAATCCGGGGGCGCCGCGGCGGTCGTACCTGTCGCTGCTCGACTGGAAGGAGCGGTGGGTCGACGGCGGCCGCAAGGCGCTGCTGCACGCTCCCGCACAGCTGGAGATGCTCGCGCTGGAGGCGTGCGTGGAGCGGATCGAGGGCGACGGGCTGGAGACGGTGATGAACCGCCACCGGACCGCTGCCCGCTCGACCCGTGCCGGCGCGGTGGCGCTGGGCGGAGGCTTGGAGCCGTATGTCTCCGACGAACGGGACGCGGCTCCCGTCGCGACGACACTGCGGGTGCCGGCGGGCGTGGTGGCCTCGGAACTGGTGTCCCGGGCCCTGACCTCGGATCCCGCACTGCCGCTGGCGGCGGGCGGCGGAGCCCTGGCCAAGGAGATGGTGCGGGTCAACCACTACGGAGCGGACGCGACGGCGGGCGCAGTCCGCGGCTCCCTGGCGGCCCTGGGCGCCGCGCTGGCCGAGAAGGGCCTGGCCGTGAACGTGGAGGCGGCGCTCCGAGCGGCGGACGCGGGCGACTGGCGCTAGCCGCTACGCCCCTCGACCCGCTCGGCCCCCTCGACCCCGATCGCCCCCTTCCTCCGACGCCGGAGGGGCTGGATGGCCGATCGGGTCCGTGCCACGCTCCCCCTATGACCACCGACCTCCCCCAGAACCTCCCCGACGGCCGCCCCATCCCCCTCATGACCGGTGACGAGCGAGCCATGCTCGAGAGCTGGCTCGACTTCCATCGGGCGACGCTGGAGCTCAAGTGCGCGGGGCTGGACGACGCGCAGGTGCGGAGCGCGGCGGCAGGACCGTCGGAGTTGACGCTGCTCGGGCTGGTGCAGCATCTCGCGGAGTGCGAGCGGAACTGGTTCCAGCGGGCGGCGGGCGGGGTCGAGCTGCCGCCGGTGTACGGCGAGGGCAACGTGAGCGGGTACGGGCTCGAGCCCGGGCGCGGGATCCGTGAGGCGCTGGACGTCTGGCGGCGGGAGATCGTCCGCGGGCGTGAGGTGTGTGCCGGGCGGACGCTGGAGAGCGTGGGGCGGATCGGGGAGGGGCCGATGGCAGGGGCGGAGGTCAGTCTGCGGTGGGTGTTCGTGCACATGGTCGAGGAGTACGCGCGGCACAACGGTCACGCCGACATTCTGCGGGTGCACATCGACGGAGTTACCGGAGCCTGAATTCAGGGTAATTCTGGAATTCTTTTCCAGGGCAGCTCCCCATACTCTTCTGCCCGCTTTCTTCGAACCTAAACGCAAAGATTTCGCGAACGCCGACCGGACTAATTCGGTCCGGTCTCCTACAAGTTACACGCCTGTGACGCGTTCCACACTGTGCCCGTTTTGTGCGGTATTAAGGGGGCAAAATGGGGCGTAATAAGGGGCACGGAGCACCTACCTCGCGCCCGCGTGATAACACATCCGAGTGCCATACGTAACCCCACGCGGCCATGCAATTTCGAATTTTCCCCCGTAAATTCAATTCGCATGACTGCCGCACAAGCAGACCTGCAAATCGACCGTCCGGCGGTGGCCGACGGGGCCGCGCTGTGGCGTATTGCCAGAGACTCCGAAGCCCTCGACCTCAACTCGTCGTACAGCTATCTGCTGTGGTGCCGCGACTTCGCCGGCACGTCGGCCGTCGCGCGCGACGAGCGCGGGGAGCCGGTCGGCTTCGTCACCGGGTACGTACGCCCGGACCGCCCCCGCACCCTCCTCGTCTGGCAGGTGGCCGTGGACGACGCGTACCGCGGCCGCGGCATCGCCGCCGCGCTGCTCGACGGACTGGTCGCGCGGGTCAGCGGCGAGTACGGCATCACGAGCATCGAGACCACCATCACGCCCGGCAACACCGCATCCGATCGGCTGTTCGACTCCTTCGCCGAGCGGCACGGCGCCGCCCTGGAGCGGGACGTGCTCTTCCCCACCGACCTGTTCCCGGACGGACCGCACGCCCCCGAAGTGCTGTACCGCATCGGCCCCCTGTCCCTCTGAACACCCCCCACGCAACGAGGAGCGATTCGTCGTGACCATCACCCAGCCCGACCTCAGCGTCTTCGAGACCCTCGAGTCCGAGGTGCGCAGCTACTGCCGCGGCTGGCCCACAGTCTTCGACCGCGCGCGGGGCAGCCGTATGTACGACGAGGACGGCCACGAGTACCTGGACTTCTTCGCCGGCGCGGGTTCGCTGAACTACGGGCACAACAACCCCGTGCTGAAACGGGCGTTGATCGACTACCTGGAGCGTGACGGCGTCACGCACGGACTCGACATGTCCACCAGCGCCAAGCGGGCCTTCCTGCAGACCTTCCAGGACCTGGTGCTGCGCCCGCGCGACCTGCCGTACAAGGTCATGTTCCCGGGCCCGACCGGCACCAACGCCGTGGAGTCCGCGCTGAAACTGGCGCGCAAGGTGAAGGGCCGCGAGGCCATCGTCTCCTTCACCAACGCCTTCCACGGCATGTCCCTGGGCTCGCTCGCCGTCACCGGCAACGCCTTCAAGCGGGCCGGCGCCGGCGTCCCGCTGGTGCACGGCACCCCCATGCCGTTCGACAACTACTTCGACGGCACGGTCGAGGACTTCCTGTGGTTCGAGCGGCTCCTGGAGGACCAGGGTTCCGGCCTCAACAAGCCGGCCGCCGTGATCGTGGAGACCGTGCAGGGCGAGGGCGGCATCAACGTGGCGCGCCCGGAGTGGCTGCGCGCGCTGTCCGAGCTGTGCGAGCGCCAGGACATGCTGCTCATCGTCGACGACATCCAGATGGGCTGCGGGCGTACGGGTGCCTTCTTCTCGTTCGAGGAGGCGGGCATCACCCCCGACATCGTCACCGTGTCCAAGTCCATCAGCGGCTACGGACTGCCCATGTCGCTGTGCCTGTTCAAGCCCGAGCTGGACATCTGGGAGCCGGGCGAGCACAACGGCACCTTCCGCGGCAACAACCCCGCCTTCGTCACGGCCACCGCCGCCCTGGAGTCCTACTGGGCCGACGGCAGCGCGATGGAGAAGCAGACCCGGGCCCGCGGTGAGCAGGTCGAGCAGGGCCTGATCGCCATCTGCGAGGAGAACCTCGCCGATGTGAAGGAGTACCGGGGCCGCGGGCTGGTCTGGGGCATGGAGTTCCACGACAAGGAGCGGGCCGGCCGGGTCGCGCGCCGCGCCTTCGAGCTCGGACTGCTCGTGGAGACGTCCGGCCCCGAGAGCGAGGTCATCAAACTGCTGCCCGCCCTCACCATCACCCCGGACGAGCTCGACGAGGGGCTCCGCGTCCTGGCCCGCGCCGTCACCGAGACCGCCTGACGGGCGCCGAAAGACCCCTGGCCGACGGACGGCCCGCCCGATGGGCCGTCCGTCCGGCCGGGTGCACCGAGTACACCCCCACCTAGGAGGCATCGCAGCACCGTGATCGTCCGTTCGTTCAAGGACATCGAAGGCACCGACCGCCATGTGAAATCGGCGTCCGGCACCTGGGAGAGCAAGCGCATCGTCCTCGCGAAGGAGAAGGTCGGCTTCTCGCTGCACGAGACGATCCTGTACGCGGGTACGGAGACGTCGATGTGGTACGCGAACCACATCGAGGCCGTCGTCTGCGTCGAGGGCGAGGCCGAGCTGACCGACCACGAGACCGGGCTGACGCACGTCATCACGCCCGGGACCATGTACCTCCTGGACGGCCACGAGAGGCACACGCTGCGGGTGAAGGAGGACTTCCGCTGCATCTGTGTCTTCAACCCGCCCGTGACCGGCCGCGAGGACCACGACGAGAACGGGGTGTACCCGCTGCTCACCGAGCCCGAGGAGGTGTGAGAACCCCATGACCACCGCCATGACCGGAAACGTCACCGATCTCTACCCCAGCCGCGGCGCCACCGAGGTGTCGACGCCGCGCCAGGACCCCGTCGTATGGGGTGCCCCCGGCACTCCGGGGCCGATCCCGGCCGGCGACCTCCAGTCGTTCGAGCGTGACGGCTTCCTCGCCGTCGACCAGCTGATCGGCGCGGACGAGGTGGACGTGTACCACCGCGAGCTGGAGCGGCTGATCGCCGACCCGGCGATCCGCGCGGACGAGCGGTCGATCATCGAGCCGAAGTCCAAGGAGATCCGGTCCGTCTTCGAGGTGCACAAGCT
The DNA here is from genome assembly GCF_008704715.1 of Streptomyces chartreusis. Taxonomy (NCBI): domain Bacteria; kingdom Bacillati; phylum Actinomycetota; class Actinomycetes; order Kitasatosporales; family Streptomycetaceae; genus Streptomyces; species Streptomyces chartreusis. Next base: position 7,584,526 of record NZ_CP023689.1, on the reverse strand, counting down.
CAGCGAGGTGTTCGCCGCGCTGGTGCGCGACGAGCGCGTCGTGGGCCGGGCGCGGCAGATCCTCGGTTCGGACGTGTACGTCCACCAGTCGCGGATCAACGTCAAGCCGGGCTTCGGGGCCAGCGGGTTCTACTGGCACTCGGACTTCGAGACCTGGCACGCCGAGGACGGTCTGCCGAACATGCGGACGGTGTCCGTCTCGATCGCGCTGACCGAGAACCACGACACCAACGGCGGGCTGATGATCATGCCCGGCTCGCACCGGACCTTCCTCGGGTGCGCGGGGGCCACTCCGAAGGACAACTACAAGCAGTCCCTCCAGATGCAGGACGCGGGTACGCCGTCGGACGAGGCGCTGACGAAGATGGCCTCCGAGTACGGCATCAAGCTCTTCACGGGCAAGGCCGGTTCGGCGACCTGGTTCGACTGCAACTGCATGCACGGCTCCGGCGACAACATCACGCCGTTCCCGCGCAGCAACGTGTTCATCGTGTTCAACAGCGTGGACAACGCGGCCGTGGAGCCCTTCGCCGCTCCGATCCGGCGTCCGGAGTTCATCGGGGCACGGGACTTCACGCCCGTGAAGTGAGCCTCGCGCAGGTGCGTTTCACAGCCACGCAAGCGACGCGGCCCGCTCCAGTACGTTCCGTACGGCGGCCGCGTCGCCCGTGGTTCCCCGCGGCACCGCCTGCGGCGTGTACCGTCCGCCGACCAGCAGGCAGAAGTCGTACGGATCGAGGCTGAGTTCGGCCTGTACGGGCTCGTCCGCGGAACCCAGCACCCACTCCTCGCCCCCGGTGACCGAGAACAGCACCGGGGGCGCGGTCGGTCCCAGGGCCAGTCCGAGGACGCGGACGGCGAGGCGGACCAGCCGCTGAAGGTGCTCCGGCGGCGGCAGCGGGACGGCGAGGCCGAGCGCGCGGCCGAGGTCGTCGGTGTGGATCCACGTCTCGAACCCGCGCACCAGGAAGTGGTCGGCGACGGGCAGCCGCATCCCCATCAAGGTCACGGCCCGCGCGGCGAGTTCGGCGTCCCGCGCCTCGGGCGTGCCGAGCAGCTGCCCGGCCTGCGCGGCCCAGTCGGCGACGGTCTCCTCGGGCGTACGGCCGTGCTCGTGCGCGATGACGTCGGCGCTGCGGCGGTTCCAGGCGTCCTCCCAGTGCGCGCCCTCCTCGATGTGCGAGGGCGGCACGCGCGCGTCGACGCCGAGCCGGCCGGCCAGGTGCTCGTCGGCGGCCAGGAGGTGGGCGACGGTGGCGTGCGCGTCCCAGTCGTGCACGACGGGTGTGGTCCAGCGGCCCGCCAGCTCCGGCAGCAGCGCCTTGAGCCCGGCGACCGCGGCGGCGTAGGGGGCGGCGTGCGCGGCGACGTGGGCGAGGGGGGCCCGGGTGCGCAGGGCGAGGGAGAGCACTCCGTCGGGCGACCGGGTGGGAGCGGTGAGCGGCGGCCCGTCGAGCAGCCGTACGGTCTCCTTCAGCCTCGCCGCCTCGGCGGCACAGCTCTCGCAGCCGGCCAGGTGCGCCGACACCGTCTCCGCCTCGGCCGGGTCGAGGGCGCCGAAGGCCCAGGCGGCCAGCAGATCAGTCACGGCCTCGTGCCCGTCGGTCATCGCGTCCCTCCTCTGCGTGCCCGTTGCCTGCGGGTACCCCTCTCGCCATCATGCGCCCCTTTCGAGCGCGGGGTCGGGCGGGTCGGCCAAAGTTTCCGCCAAGGAGCGCAGGGCGCTGCGCAGCCGGGTCTTGGCGGTGCCCTCGGGTATGCCCAGCTCGACGGCGGCCTGGCGGTAGGTGCGGCCGGCGAAGTAGGCGAGGTGCACGACCTCGCGCTGCGGCTGCGGGAGTTCGGCGAGGGCGGTGTGCAGCAGCAGGGAGCGCTCGCGGTCGACGACCGTCTCGTCGGGGCCGGGCCCGGCGTCGGGGATCGCCTGGAGGGCGGAGTCGTCGGCGCCCGCGTCCTTGCGGTGCCGGGCCTCGCCGCGCACCCAGTCCACGGCCCGCCGGTGGGCGAGCAGGGACAGCCAGGTGCGCAGCGAGCCACGGCTCGCGTCGAAGGTGTAGGGCCGGCTCCACAGGTGGGCGAAGACCTCCTGCGCCACGTCCTCGGCGGCGGCCGGGGAGCGTGTCACGCGCACGGCGACCCGGCGCACCAGCCCGCCGTACGCCGCGTACACCTCGGCCAGCGCGGACTCGTCACCGTACACCAGCCGCCGGTGCACCTCCGCGTCGGCAGGCGGCGGTGCGGAGGTACCGCCCGTGGACTCCACGTGCCCTTCCTAGCGTCCCGGCAGGGCCCGCGCCAGTGGTTCAGGCGGAGAGGACGTCGAGGAGGCGGTCGACATCGTCGGGCGTGTTGTAGAGGTGGAAGGCCGCGCGCAGGTTGCCCGCGCGATCGGAGACCTCCACTCCGGCGCCGCTCAACCCCTCCTGGCGGCTGCCGAGTCCGGGCACGGAGACGATCGGCGAGCCGGGTGCGGGGACGGGCTCGTGGCCGAGCGAGGCCAGGCCCGCGCGGAAGCGGTCGGCGAGGGCGAGGTCGTGGGCGCGCACGGCGTCCACGCCGAGTTCCTCCAGCAGTTCCAGGGAGCGGCGGGCGCCGGCGTAGGAGAAGAGTGCGGGGCTCTCGTCGAACCGCCGTGCGGAGTGGGCGAGTTCGGCGATGGGGCCGTAGCACGCGTCCCAGGGGCGCTCCCCGGCCACCCAGCCGGCGAACAGCGGGCTGAGCCCGCCGAGGTCCTCCGGGACGACCAGGAAGGCCACGCCCCGCGGGCAGACGAGCCACTTGAAGGCGACGGAGGCGGAGTAGTCGTAGGCGTCCGCGTCGAAGTCCAGCCATCCGCTCGCCTGGGACGCGTCGATGTACGTACGCGCCCCGTGCTCGCGCGCCGCATCCCGGATCGCGGGCAGGTCGGCCACCCGGCCGTCGGCGGACTGGGCGGCGCTCACCGCGATCAGGGCGGTGCCGGGCCGCACGGACTCGGCGATCCCCTCCAGCGGCACGGTGCGCACCTTGAGGCCGGGGCGGACGTGGAAGGGGTTCACGACCGAGCTGAAGTCGCCCTCGGCGGTGAGGACTTCGGCGCCCTCCGGGAGGGAGGCGGCGATCAGGCCGCTGTAGACGGCGACGGAGGCCCCGGCCGCCACCCGGCGCTCGGGCACCGAGACGAGCCGTGCGAAGCAGGCGCGGCTCGCCTCGACGTCCGAGAACATGTCGGTCGGCCGTCCGGCCGCCGCGGCCTCGACGGCGGTGTGCATGGCGGCGACGGTACGGGCGGGCAGCAGGCCGGTGCTTGCCGTGTTCAGGTAGGTGTTCTTCGGCGCGAACTCGGTGCGGACGAGGCTCTCGAAGGTCTCCATGGCTCCACTGTGGGCCCCGGAGAACTAACAGTCCATTGCCTATTTTTGCGTGGTTTCGCCAAGGAGCCCTTATAGATCCGCCGTCACCTGCGCTTTTAGTTCTGCGGTACCGCGCACCCGTCGGGGCCGCACGCGTCCGCGTCACCCTGGTCGATGAGCCGAAGCGGCGACCGCTCGCCCCATGCCTGCGTCAGGGCCTGCTGGAAGACCTCGGCGGGCTGGGCGCCGGAGACGCCGTACTTGCGGTCGAGGACGAAGAAGGGCACGCCGTTCGCGCCGAGCTCGGCGGCCTCGCGCTCGTCGGCGCGGACGTCGTCGGCGTAGGCGTCCGGGTCGGCGAGGACCTTGCGGGCGTCGTCGGCGTCGAGTCCGGCGGCCGCGGCCAGCTCCACGAGCCGCTCGTCGCCCTCGGAGAAGACGGACCGCTCCTCGGCGAAGTTCGCCTTGTACAGGCCCTGGATCAGCTCGTCCTGGCGGCCCTGCTCCTTGGCGAAGTGCAGCAGCCGGTGCATGTCGAAGGTGTTGCCGTGGTCGCGGCCCTCGGTGCGGTAGGCGAGGCCCTCCGCGGCGGCCTGCGCGCCGAGGTTCTCCTCGCCGGCCTGTGCCTGCGCGGCGCTCATGCCGTACTTCTTGGTGAGCATGGTGATCACCGGCTGGGTGTCGCCCTTGGCGCGCCCGGGGTCCAGCTCGAAGGAGCGGTGCACGACCTCGACCTGGTCGCGGTGCGGGAAGGCTTCGAGCGCCTTCTCGAAGCGGGCCTTGCCCACGTAGCACCAGGGGCAGGCGATGTCGCTCCAGATCTCGACGCGCATTCTTCGGCTCTCTCCAGCTCGGACGGATACGGAGACACCCTCCGCAGACTGGATGAACGTTCAAGCAGCGGGCTTCATTCCCGGTCGGGTGCGTCTCCCGTCACGGAGAAACGCAGGTACAGGTGGTGGTCCCCCTCGGCGGGCGGGTTCTCCGGGTCCGGCTGCCAGCCCCGGCCGGCGTAGAAGCTCTGCGCCCGCCGGTTGTCCACGTGGACGTCGAGCACGGCCGTGCGCATGCCGTCGGCCCGCCACTCCTCGACGCAGGCCGCGTGCAGGGCCGTACCGAGGCCGCGGCCCCAGTGGTCGGGGTCCACGTGGAACTGGAACAGCTTGACCGTGTCGGCGGGGCCGCCCTCGGGCCGCCGGAAGGACGCGAGGCCGACGATCCGGCCGCCCTCCACCAGACACAGCACATGCCCGTCGGGCCGCTCGATGGCGCCGCGCCAGGCGGCGGACCAGTCGGTGCCGTCGTCGGGGAGCCCGTCCGGGTAGTAGGTCGCCCTGGCGCGCGCGTGCAGGGCGGCGACCGTCTCCGCCTCCGCGGGCAGCACGGTACGGATCATCCGGTGTGCGGTCACTCGGTCACTGATCATGCAACGGAGGACGTGACCCCGGCCGCCCCGGTTCCGAGCCGGCTGAACTGCGCCCGGTAGGCGCTCGGCGTCAGCCCGGTGCGGCGGACCAGGTGCCCGCGCAGCGAGTCGGCCGTGCCCAGGCCACTGGCGCGGGCCACCTGGTCCATCGGCAGGTCCGTGGTCTCCAGCAGTTCCTTGGCGCGCTCGATGCGCTGGTGCAGCAGCCACTGCAAGGGGCTCACCCCGCTCTCGGCGTGGAAGCGGCGGGTGAGGGTGCGCACGCTGACGCCGGCGTGGCGGGCCAGGTCGGTGAGGGTGAGCGGCTTGTCGAGGTTGCGCATGGCCCAGCCGCGGGTGTCGGAGCAGGCGTTGCCGCGCTCGGGCGGCAGCGGGGTCTGGGTGAACTGGGTCTGACCGCCCGGCCGTACGGGGGCGACCAGGGCGCGCCGGGCGACCTCGTTGGCGACGGCGGCGCCGTAGTCGGTGCGGACGATGTGCAGGCACAGGTCGATGCCGGCGGCGTAGCCGGAGGAGGTGACGTAGGGCCCGTCCTGGACGTAGAGCACGTCTCCGCGCAGGTCGACGTGCGGGTAGCGGCGGCGCAGCTCCTCGGCGTGCGCCCAGTAGGTGGTGGCCCGGCGTCCGTGCAGCAGGCCGGCCTCGGCGAGCTGGAAGGCGCCGGTGCACAGGGAGGCGATGCGCTTGCCGGCGGCGGCCGCCTCGCGCACGGCGGCCACGATCCGCCCGTCCGGCTCGAAGGGCTCCCCGGTCCCGGCGACGAGCAGCGTGTCCGCGGTCCCGACGACGTCGAGTCCGTGCCGTACGTACAGGTCGAGCCCGCCGCTGGTGGGCACCGGTCCGGGCTCGGCCGCGCAGATGACCACCTCGTAGCCGGGCCGCCCGTCGACCTCGACCTTGCCGAACAGCATCTCCGGGATGGCGAGGTTGAACATGGACACGGGTGAGGGCGCTACGACCGCGATGCGGTGCGGGGCGGGCGGCTGGGTCATGGCCAGAACCTCCGGCTGCATGGCATTTTGGCCACTACTGTACGACGGCGGCGATCCGCAGCATGGAGGCATGTCGACGAACGTGACGCGCGACGGCAAGCAACTCCCCATGACCCATGGTGAGTTGAAGCCGCAGTCCAAGGAACCCAAGACACCCTCCGCCGCTCTCACCCTCACCGCCGGTCTGCTCGGCTTCGCGCTGGTCTGCCTCGACGCGTCCATCGTGAACGTGGCCCTGCCCGCGATGGGCTCCTCCCTCGGCGGCGGGATGTCGGGCCTGCAGTGGGTGGTGGACGCCTACACGCTTGCCTTCGCCGCGCTGATGCTGTCGACCGGGGCGTTCTCCGACCGGGCCGGGGCGACCCGGGCGTACGCGCTGGGCGCCGGTGTCTTCACGCTCGCGTCGGCGGCCTGCGGTCTGGCGCCGAACCTGCCCGCCCTGATCGGGGCGCGGGTCGTGCAGGGTGTCGCGGCGGCCGTGGTGCTGCCGGCCTCACTGGCGCTGGTGCGGCAGGCGTACGCCGATCCGGCGCGCCGGGCGCGTGCGGTGGCCGTGTGGGCAGCCGGGGGTTCGGCGGCGGTGGCGCTCGGGCCGGTGGTGGGCGGTGTGCTGACCACGGCCTGGGACTGGCGCGGGATCTTCTTCGTCAACCTTCCGGTGGGCGCGCTGGTCCTCGCGCTGCTGGTCCGGGCCCCGCGCTCGCAGCGCCGTCCGGCGCCGCTGGACCTGCCGGGCCAGGTGACGGCGGTGGTGGCGCTCACCGCGCTGACGTTCGCGGTGATCGAGGGCGGCACGGCGGGCTGGGCCGCGCTCGCGGTGGCCGTGGTCGCGGCCGGGGCGTTCCTGCGGATCGAGGCGCGCCGGCCGCACCCGGTCGTCCCGCTCAGCCTCTTCCGCAACCGCACCGTCGCGGTGACGGTGGCGACCGGGGCGGCCGTCAGCGTCGCCTTCTACAGCATGGTGTTCGTCTTCTCGCTCTTCTTCCAGCAGGTCCAGGGCCGTTCCGCGCTCCAGGCCGGCCTGATGTTCCTGCCGATGACGGGCCTGATCGCGGTGACGAACGTGGTGGCGGGCAAGCTCGCCGGGCGGTACGGCCCCCGGCTGCCGATGGCGGTGGGGCAGGGCATCGCCGTGGTGGGGCTGCTGGTGATGCTGTTCGTCGACACCGGTACGCCCCCGGTCGTGGTGGCGCTGCTGCTCGTCCCGATGGCGCTGGGCTGCGCGCTGACGGTGCCGCCGCTGACGGCGGCGATGATGGACGCCGTGCCCGCCGAACGGGCGGGCCTCGCGGCGGGCGTCCTCAACGCGGCCCGGCAGATGGCCGGGGCGCTGGGCATCGCCGTCTTCGGGGCGCTGATCTCCGACGGCTTCGTGGCCGGGATGCGGCTGAGCCTGGTGATCAGCGCGGCGCTGCTCGCGGTGACGGGCCTGCTCAGCTTCCGTCTCGCAGGTCCTTCGGCCAGTACGGCCTGAACTCCAGGTGGTCGTACGTCACCACGCACCCCTCCCCCAGCGGCGACTGCGTCATGAAGCCGACCAGGGCGGCGCCGGTCTCCGTCTCGTCGCCGAGCGTGAACAGCCGGACGAAGGTCCAGCGCTCGCCGTCGCGGGAGGCGTGGAAGGAGAAGGCGCGGCCGGTGCGGCTCACCCGCAGCCACACGGAGCTGCCCTCGACCGTGAAGGAGTTGGCGTCGTCGGAGTGGCCCCGCGTGACGACCGTGCAGACGGTGGGCACGTCCGGGGAGTACTCCAGGCACAGCTTGGCCCAGGCCCGCTCGCCGACGTGGACGTAGAGGACCCCGGCGTCGAAGGCACCGGCGAAGCCGACGGTGACGCGGGCGATGAGCTGGAAGTCGCCCTCGGGGGCGCCCAGCAGCCGGGGTGCGTCGGAGGCGGCGTCCAGGGCCTCGCCGGTGGGCGGCACGAAACGGTCCTGCCGGGGGCCGGCCCATCCGGAGAGGATGCCGTCGTCCTCGTAGGACCAGTGGCCGTCGGGGCCGTAGGTGCGCAGCGGGAAGGGGAGTTCGGGGATTTCCAGGTCCATGGCGGGATTCTTCCAGGCCGTCCCCCGTACCGCGCGCCCGAGGGGGGGTCCCGGTCAGCGGGACTGCAGGGCGTCCAGGGCGACGGCCTGCGCGATGGCGAGGCGCAGGTCGAGGTCGGGCGAGGCCACGTCCAGCAGATAGCGGTCGCGCAGCCCTATCTTCTTGTCGACCTTCATCACCGGCTTCCCGTCCGAGGCGAAGTCGAAGTGGTACGGCCACGCGAACGGCACGAAGTCGAGCGGCAGCAGCTCCCAGACCCGGCGCAGCACGGCCACGAAGCGGTTGCGCTCGGTCCCCACGGCGGTGAGGGAGCCCGGCTGCTCCAGTTCCCACGTCGAGCGCAGCAGGGAGGCGGCGAACTTCTTGCGGAACGTGCCGACGGGGTTGCCGGCCGCGTCGCACACGTCGTAGGCAGCGCCGACGTCGAGGACCTGCCGGGCCTTCGCGGTGAACAGCACGTGGCCCTTGGACTCGTCGGTGTAGAAGGTCATCTGCTCCTTGAGCGCCATCCGCTTCTGCTCGGCGAAGGCGACGACCTTGCCGTCGGAACCGTCCGGAAGCGTCTCGGTCACGACGTACCGGTTGATCATGAACGTGGTCTTCTGCCGGATGGTGAATCGCTCGTTCGCCTGCGGTCGCGCGCTGTCCACTGTCCCAGTCCCCTTGTCGGTGTCGGTGTCGGTGTCCGCCGGCGTCCTCGTCCGGCGGACCCATACTCATCGCGCGCCCTCGCCCGGGGCAGTCTCCGTAAGTCGACGTGCGCAGCGACCAAAGATGACGGGCCCGGCGGGGGGAGGGTGTCGACTTTCGTCGTTCGGGACCGCGCCGAAGGGGGGATGCGGGCGGCACCGGGCGGCTGACTATCGTCTGCGCGTGGACGTAAGCCAGACACCCCGCACCGACCGGCCGCTCCGCTCCCGGCTCCTCGCCGCCTCCCCCTGGCCCCGCAAACGGATCGTCGGGGAGAGCGTGCTCGCCCTCGTGCTCGCCGGGATGGCGGGCCTCTTCGACGACCAGCCCGGATTCAGCGCGTGGACCGTCGTCGTGGCCCTCGCGGCTGCCGTACTGTCGCTGGCCCGCCGCTCGCTGCCGGCGACGGTGCTGCTCGTCGCGTCGGCCATGTCCGGGGTGGTGGCGGGCGCCGTACCGCTGCTGGTGTGCGCGAGCTGGTCGGCGGGCAGCCGGATCATGCGCCCCTCGCGCGCGCTGGCCGCGTACGCCGCCGGGTTCGTGCTGTACGCCGCCGTCGGCATCGCCAAGGCGCCCGACGGGGAGGTCCAGTTCTCACCGCTCGTCATCGGCTCACTGGCGGCGGGCTCCTTCGTGGCGCTGGTGATCGTGCCCGGGCTGGCCTCCCGCTATCGCGCGCAGCGCCACGCGCTGCTCGACGCGCTGCGGCGGCACAACGCCCAACTGGTGCGCGAGCAGGCGATGGTGGCACGGCAGGCCCGGCTCCTGGAGCGCCAGCGCATCGCCCAGGACATGCACGACAGCCTCGGTCACCAGCTCGCCCTGATCGCGGTGCACGCCGGAGCGCTGGAGGTGGACCCGGAGCTGGGCGACCGGCACCGCGAAGGGGTGGGCATCCTGCGCGAGGCGTCCCGGACGGCGATGCGGGAGCTGCGCGAGGCGGTGGGCATCCTGCGGGACGACCTCGGTGAGGCGGCCGGGCAGCGGCCGGACCCGGCGGACGCCGAGCACCCGCCGGCCCGGGTGGCGGCCGCAGTCGACGGCCTGGTCGAGTCGTCGCGGGCGGCGGGCGCGGCCGTGGAGCTGCACCGTTCCGGGAACGTACGGCCCCTCGCGCCGGCCGCCGACCACGCGGCGTACCGCATCGCCCAGGAGGCGCTGACCAACGCGCACAAGCACGCGCCGGGTGCCCCGATCACGGTGGCGCTGCGCTATGAACCGGACAGTCTGGTCGTCGAGGTGGCCAACGGGCCGGTGCCGGACGGGGCGCCCGCGTCCCCGCCCGCGGTGAGCGGCGGCCAGGGCCTGGCGGGTCTGCGGGAGCGGGCCCGGCTGGTCGGCGGCATGGTGCACACGGGTCCCACGCCCGACGGCGGTTTCCGGCTCGCCGGGGTGCTGCCCTACGGCGGCGGCGAGACCCTGCCCGGCCCGAAGGGCGCGACCTCCGTCGCGGCGGGCGACGACTTTCGGGGGCAGCCCTTCGAGGGTGCGGCGGGCGACGGTGGAGCGGTCATCGACCGTTCCGATCCGCAAGGGGAGTTCGCCGCCATCATGAGCAGCAAGAAGAAGGTCGCCCTCGGCTGTGTCGTCACCGCCGTCGTCCTGGTCGCGGGCGTCGTCGCCCTCGGGGCCTGGGGGCTGAAGGCGCTGTGGGACGAGATGGAGAGCGGCACGATATCGGCCGACGTGTACGACTCCGCGAAGATCGGCGACGCCGAGGCGGACGTGAAGGCGGAGCTGCCCGAGGGCAGTTCGCTGCTCACCGACGGCCAGGAGAAGCAGGGCCCGCCGCTGCCCGAGGGCGCGAAGTGCCGTCACTATCTGGACCTCGACGAGGACATCGTCTACCGGTTCTGCTTCCGCGACGGGAAGCTGGTCGCGAAGGAGAGCTTCAAGGACAAGCTCTGACCGGCGGCACATGGTCGCCCCCGTGACCGGATCGGGCATGATGACGGGGCTCTGCCATCCGTTCATCGCACCGACACCGCGCAGGAGGCCGCGTGATCCGGGTCCTCGTCGCCGACGACGAGCCGCTCATCAGGGCCGGCATCAGGATGATCCTCACCTCGGCGGACGACATCGACGTCGTCGCGGAGGCGGCGGACGGGCGGGAAGCGGTGGAGACCGCACGGCGCACCGCGGTCGACGTGGCCCTGCTGGACATCCAGATGCCGGTGATGGACGGGCTGACCGCGCTGGCCGAGCTGGGCCGGGCCGCGCCGGACGTACGGGTGCTGATCCTGACCACGTTCGGCGAGCGCGACAACGTGCTGCGGGCGCTCGGTCACGGTGGCGCGGGGTTCCTGCTGAAGGACTCCGCGCCGCAGGAGCTGATCCACGCGGTCCGTGCGGCGGCGGCCGGCAACGCCTATCTCTCCCCCGCCGCCACCCGGCACGTGGTGGACACCCTCGCCTCCCCCGCCGCCACCGCGCGCGGCGAGGAGGCCCGCCGCCGGCTGGCCGGCCTGACGGCCCGCGAACGCGAGGTCCTGGCCCTGCTCGGCGAGGGCCTGTCCAACGCGGACGCGGGCAGCCGCCTGCACATGAGCGAGGCCACGGTGAAGACGTACGTCAGCCGCATCCTGACCAAGCTCGACTGCGACAACAGGGTCCAGGCAGCCCTCCTGGCCCGGGACGCGGGCCTGGAGTCGAACACGGGCTGACGGTTCTGCCGCGCCCCAAAGGGGCGCGGGGAACTGCGCGACCAGCCACGACGCTGCCGCAGCCTTTCGACGGCCGATCGCGGCACTCCCCTAGAAGCCTTTCAGCGTTCCAACCGCCCGTTGAACCTCCGAGGCAGCCCCAGCGGATTCTCGTCCCGAAGCTCCGCAGGAAGCAGCGCCGCAGGCGCCCCCTGATAGACCACCGGCCGCAGCCACCGCTCGATGGCGGTACCCCCCACCGACGTGGACGTCGAAGTCGTCGCCGGGTACGGACCGCCGTGGTGCTGGGCCGGTGCCACGGCAACACCCGTCGGCCAGCCGTTGACGAGCACGCGCCCCGCCAGCGGCGTCAGCTCGGCGAGGATCTCCGCGCCGCGTCCCTCGCCGGCCGCCTCCTCGGCGGACAGGTGGACCGTCGCGGTGAGGTTGCCGGGCAGCCGGGACAGCACGGCCTGCGCCTGCGCGTCGTCGTCGTAGCGGGCCACCACCGTGACCGGGCCGAAGCACTCCTCCAGGAGCAGGTCGTAGGCGCCCTCGGTGGTGAGCCTGTCGGCCGCGACCGTCAGGAACCCGGCGCTGACCGTGTGCTCGCCGCCCGCGCCCGGCGTCACCGGCGACTGCACGTCCGGCAGTTCGGTGCGCTCGGCGACCCCGGCGATGAAGTTGTCCCGCATCCGGTGGTCAAGCAGGACCCCGGCGTCGGTGTCGCTGACGGCGTCCGTGAGGGACTTCAGCAGACCGTCGCCCGCGGCGCCGGACGGCACCAGCACCAGACCCGGCTTCACGCAGAACTGCCCGACGCCCAGCGTCATGGACCCGGCGAGTCCGGTGCCGATGGCCTCGCCGCGCTCGGTCGCGGCCGCCTCGGTGACGACGACCGGGTTCAGGGAGCCCAGCTCGCCGTGGAAGGGGATCGGGACCGGGCGGGCGGCGGCCGCGTCGAAGAGGGCGCGGCCCCCTCGTACGGAACCGGTGAAGCCGGCCGCGGCGAGCAGCGGGTGCCTGATCAGTTCGATGCCGGCCTCGAAGCCGTGCACCAGGCCGACGACGCCGGCCGGGATGCCGTGCTCGGCGGCGGCGATGCGCAGCACCTTGGCGACCAGCTCGGAGAGCGCCGGGTGGTCGGGGTGGGCCTTGACGACGACCGGGCAGCCCGCGGCCAGCGCACTGGCGGTGTCGCCGCCGGCGACGGAGAAGGCGAAGGGGAAGTTGGACGCCGAGTAGACGGCGACGACCCCGAGGGACACCTTGTAGCGGCGCAGGTCGGGGACCGGCGGGGTCGCGGTGTCGTCGGGGTGGTTGATGACGACGTCGAGGAAGGCGCCCTCGTCGACGATGTCCGCGAAGGCACGCAGCTGGTAGCAGGTGCGGGCGAGTTCGCCGGTGAGGCGGACCGGGCCGAGCGCGGTCTCGGCGTCGGCGGCCTCGACGAGCTGGTCCTTGGCCGTCTGGAGCCGGTCGGCGGCGGTGCGCAGGAACGCCGAGCGGACCGTGCGGTCGGCGAGGGAGCCGCGCGCCTCGTGCGCGGCGCGGACGGCGGTGTCCACCTCCTGGGCTGTGGCCTCCACCGCAACCTGTTCACGCTGCTTCCCGGTTCGGGGGTCGACACTCCAGACTGGTGCTGCTGCCACCGCGGGTCCCTCCACACATGTAATGCCGCAGTACTGGGTCATCCACCAGGGGTGTTCGATATACTGAACACTGTCTCTGATGATGAATACGCTGTCGGAGACTATTTCCCGTCGAACGAAGGGGTCAAGGGCGATGTCGGCAGGCGAGACGGGCGGCGGAGCGCAGGTCAAGTCCGCGGTACGGACGGTTGAACTGCTCGAATACTTCGCCGGGCGCCCCGGCATGCACTCCCTCGCGGCGGTCCAGGAGGCCGTCGGATACCCCAAGTCCAGCCTCTACATGCTGCTGCGCACACTCGTGGAACTGGGCTGGGTGGAGACGGACGCGACCGGCACCCGCTACGGCATCGGCGTGCGGGCGCTGCTGGTCGGCACCTCGTACATCGACGGCGACGAGGTGGTCGCGGCGGCCCGCCCGACCCTGGACCGGCTGTCGGACGACACCACGGAGACCATCCACCTGGCGCGTCTGGACGGCACGAACGTCGTCTACCTCGCCACCCGCCAGTCCCAGCACTACCTGCGCCCCTTCACCCGGGTCGGCCGCCGGCTGCCCGCGCACTCGACCTCCCTCGGCAAGGCGCTGCTGAGCACGTACTCGGACGAGCAGGTCCGCAAGATGCTCCCGGAGACGCTGCCCGCGCTGACCGAGAACACGATCACCGACCGCGAGAAGCTGATCGAGGAGCTCCACCAGGTCCGCGAGCAGGGCTTCGCCGTGGACCGCGAGGAGAACACCCTGGGCCTGCGCTGCTTCGGCGTGGCGATCCCGTACCGCACTCCCGCCCGCGACGCGATCAGCTGCTCGGTGCCGGTGGCCCGGCTGACGCCCGCGCACGAACAGATGGTGAAGGACGCGTTGTTCGACGCGCGGGACAGACTGACACTGGCCACTCGTAGGCTCTGATCCATGGATGTGGAACTGCGCGAGGTGCACGACAGCGATCTGCCGGTCTTCTACCGCCAGATGAACGACCCCGAGGCCCTGCGGATGGCGGCCTTCACCCCCAAGGACCCGGCGGACCGGGACGCGTTCGACGCGCACTGGAGCCGGATCCGGTCCTCCGCGTACGTGCTGCGCACGATCCTGGCCGACGGTGACGTGGTCGGGAGCGCGGCGGTGTACGGGGAGCCCGGCGAGCGGGAGGTGACCTACTGGGTCGACCGCGCGTACTGGGGCCGCGGGGTGGCCACGGCCGCCCTGCGCGGACTGCTCACCGAGGTGCCCGAACGCCCGCTGTACGCACGGACCGCGGCGGACAACGAGGGCTCGCTGCGGGTGCTGACGAAGTGCGGCTTCGAAGTCAGGGCCCGCGCGCGGGGGTTCGCGAACGCGCGCGGCGAGGAGATCGACGAGCTGGTCCTGACGCTGCTGGGCTGAGCGGGCCTCCCCCGCGCGGCGGAGACGGATCACCGTCGCGCAGGAGGTGTACTCCTGCCGCCGCGCGGGAGCGTGGGGGCATGACGCAGACGCTCGCTCCCACCCCGGGCACCGCCCCCGCAGGATCCGTCGGTCCCGGCCGGCCCCGCAGGATCCTGCGGGCCGTCGCCATCGTCTCGTGCGTGCCCTATCTCGGGCTCAAGGCCGCCTGGATCGCCGGGAGTCACATCGGGATCCCGGCGGGCAGCTCGCTGCTGGAGCACCGGCTGTCGATGGCGGTGGCCAACGGCGTCTCGGTACTGCTGGACAGTGCCGTGATCGTGCTCGCGCTGGTGCTGACCCGGCCGTGGGGGCTGCGGGTGCCCGCGTGGCTGCTCGTCCTCCCCGCCTGGGTGGCCACCGGGCTGCTCGCGCCGATCATGACCGGGTTCCCGCTCCAGCTCGTCGTGCGCCTGTTCGGCGGGGGCGGCCATCGCGGACCCGCGGGCGAGCCCTTCCTCGACGAGTGGGTGTTCGCCGTCGTGTACAGCGGGTTCATCGTGCAGGGGCTGGCGCTGAGTGCGCTGTTCGCGCTGTACGCCCGGGACCGCTGGGCGCCGCTGTGGCGGGGGCGGGTGTGGGAGCTGCCGGTCGGCGTCCTCGGCGCGGCCCAGCGGGTGACCGCCGTCGCCGCCGGCCTTCTCGCGCTGTTCCCGCTCACCGTGCACCTGCTGTGGGCCTGCGGCAGCACGGCCGGGCTCAGCGAGGGCCGCGCGGACGAGGCGACCGCCGACTTCCAGGTCCTGGAGGTCATGTACGTCGTCTTCCTCGCCGCCGCCGTCGCGGGTGCCTGGCAGCTCGCCTTCCGCCGCGGACGCACCCTGCCCGTCCTGGTGCCGCTCGCCCTGGCCTGGGTCGGCTCGGCCGCCGTCGCCTGCTGGGGCGGCTGGCTGTCGCTGGCCTCGCTGGGCGGCGTCGACGACGTCGCCGACCGCCCGACGCAGCTGATGAACCTCACCTACGCTGGCCAGATGATCGTCGGCATCCTCGTCGCCAGTCTCGGCGTCCACTTCCTCGCGGAGCGCTCGGCGAGGGCCAAGTGCCGTACGCCGTGAACGGCTTCCTCCGTCTGCTGTTCGGCCGGCAGGCGCGGCTGCGCTGGATCCATCTGATCCTGGGCGGTGCGCTCGCCATGCCGTACGTCTTCGTGGGCCAGCTCGTCGTGGGCCCCGCCATGGACTCCCGGTACGTGTTCAACGACCTGCCGCTCCAACTCCTGTCCTTCGCCGTCGGGTTGCCCCTGGCCGCGGTCACCGCCGCCGTGTTCCCGCTGACCCGGCCGCTGGAGTCGGGTGCCGTGCGGTCGCTGTGCGGCATCGGGGCGGACCGGCTGGCCCACGGCCCCGCGCGGACGTGGGCGGCGAAGGGGCGTGCGGCGGCCTGGTTCACGCTGCATCTCGGGTTCGGCGGGATCATCTCGGGGATGTCGCTGGCGGTGCCGCCGTTCGCCGGGTTCCTGACCGCGCTGCCGCTGCTGGTGTGGCTGGGCGGGGACACCCTCGTCGAGCTGCCCGGGCCCCTCGACCACACCTGGGTACTGGCGCTCGCGCCGGTCGCGGGCGTGGCGACGATGCTGGCGCTGGCCGGCTGCGCGGCGGTCTCCGGCACGCTCCTGGCCCGCTGGGCGCCGGTACTGCTCGGTCCCGCGCCGGAGGACCGGCTCGCGGCTGCCGAGGCGCGCGCCGCCGACCTCGCCGTGCGCAACCGGCTCGCACGCGAGCTGCACGACTCCGTGGGCCATGCGCTGAGCGCCGTCACCCTTCAGGCGAGCGCGGCCCGCCGGGTGCTCGACACCGACCCGGAGTTCGTCCGTGAGGCGCTCGCCGCGATCGAGGACACGACCCGGCGCACGGTCGGCGAACTCGACGCCGTCCTCGGCGTGCTGAGGGACGGCGACGCACCCGGTACGGCCCCGGCGCCCACCCTCGCCGGGGACCTCGCAGGTCTGCTGCGGCGCACGCGCGCGTGCGGGCTTCGGGTGACCTCGACGGTCGGCGTCGACCCGGAGGCCCTGCCGCCCGTCCTGTCCCGCGAGGCGTACCGGATCGTGCAGGAGGGGCTGAGCAACGCCCTCAGGCACGCCGGTGACGCGACGAGCGTGAGCCTGAGCATCGGGATCGCCGACGGGCACCTGGAGATCACCGTCGAGAATCCGCTGGAGCGGGCCCCGTCCTGCCGTCCCGGCGGCGGTCACGGCCTGCGCGGCATCGCCGACCGGGCCCGGCTGCTGGGCGGCACGGCCGAGGCCGGCCCCGAGCGGGGAGCGTGGCGGCTGCACGTACGACTGCCCATGAAGGGACCCGCATGACGACCTGCCCGCCCGTCCGGATCGTCCTCGCCGACGACGAGCGCATGGTGCGCAGCGCCCTGCGCGCCATCCTGTCCGCCGAGCCGGACCTGGAGGTGGTCGGCGAGGCGGCGTCCGGGGCCGAGGCCGTGTCGGTCGTGCGGGAGCTGCGGCCAGACGTCGTCCTCATGGACGTCCGGATGCCGGAGATCGACGGCATCCGCGCCACCGAGCAGATCCTGGCCACCCTCGACGACCCGCCCCGCATCGTCGTCGTCACCACCTTCGAGAACGACTCCTACGTGTACGACGCCCTGCGGGCCGGAGCCGCCGGGTTCCTGCTGAAGCGGTCGGACGCCGACGCGCTCGTCCAGGCCGTACGGCTGGTCTCGCACACCGACACCCTGCTGTTCCCGTCGGCGGTACGCGCCCTGGCGGCCGAGCACGCGCGCGCGTACCGCACGCCGCCGCCCTGGGTGGCGCGGCTCACAGGGCGGGAGAGCGATGTGCTGCGGCTGATGGCGCAGGGTCTGACCAACGCGGAGATCGCACGGCGGATGGAGGTCGGTCCGGCGACCGTGAAATCGCACGTGGCGGCGGTCCTGGCGAAGACCGGCACCCGGGACCGCACCCAGGCGGTGATCGCCGCGTACGAGGCGGGCTTCATGAACGCCCGATGAGAAAACGGGGCGCAAGGGAACGATTGCCCCCAACCTGATCGTCCTTGGAAGTGGGATGAACAAGACGATCAGGCGGGCGTCCGTCTTCACGCTGCTGCTGGTGTTCGCTCTGCTGGTCAGGGCGACCTGGGTGCAGTTCTACGACGGCAAGGCACTCGCGGAAGACAAGGACAACCGACGGAACACGATCGCGCTGTACAGCGAGCCGCTCGGCAACATCGTCGTGGGCGGAGAGTCGATCACCGGCTCGGCCCGCACGAAGAGCGGTGACCTCGCCTACAAGCGGACGTACACGGACGGCTCGCTGTACGCCGCCGTGACCGGCTACAGCTCGCAGGCGTTCGGCGCCACCCAGCTGGAGGGGATCTACCGGGATCTGCTGGACGGCACCGACAACCGGCTCAAGAGCGTGCTGGACACGGTCACCAACAAGCGGTCCGAGCCGGGCAACGTGATCACGACGATCGACCCGGACGTGCAGAAGGCCGCGTACGACGCGCTCGGCGACAAGAAGGGCGCGGCCGTCGCGATCGACCCGGCCACCGGGAAGATCCTGGCGGTCGTCTCGACCCCGTCGTACGACCCGTCGCGGATCACCACGGGCGACTCCGCCGCCTGGAAGGAGCTGACGAAGGACTCCGACAAGCCGATGACGAACCGGGCGCTGCGCCAGCCGCTGCCGCCGGGTTCGACGTTCAAGCTGGTCGTGGCGGCCGCCGCGCTGGAGGACGGGCTGTACTCGTCGGTGGACGAGAAGACGGACAGCCCGGATCCGTACCCGCTGCCTGACTCCAGCAGCAAGCTGACGAACGAGAACCCGTCCGCCCCCTGCGAGGACGCCTCGATCCGGGTCGCTCTGCAGTACTCGTGCAACAACGTCTTCGGCAGCCTGGCCGTCGACCTGGGGCAGGACAAGGTGCGGGCGATGGCCGAGAAGTTCGGCTTCAACGACGCGTCGCAGGACGTGCCGGTGCGGGCGTACGAGAGCGTCTACCCCAAGGACATGGACAAGGCGCAGACCGGGCTGTCCGGCATCGGCCAGTTCGACGTCACGGCGACGCCCCTGCAGATGGCCATGGTGTCCGCCGCCATCGCCAACGACGGCAAGCTGGTCTCGCCGCACATGGTGTCCCAGATCACCGACAGCGGCGGCAACGCGCTGGAGAACTACGACGACTCGGCCGACACGACGGAGATCGTCAGCTCCTCCACCGCCGAGCAGCTCCAGTCGGCGATGCAGACGGTCGTGGAGGACGGCACCGGCACGAACGCGCAGATCGCCGGCGCGACGGTCGGCGGCAAGACGGGTACCGCCCAGCACGGCGAGAACAACAGCAAGACGCCGTACGCCTGGTTCACGTCGTACGGCAAGGCCGACGGCAAGGAGGTCGCCGTGGCGGTCCTGGTCGAGCAGTCGGACGCGGCCCGCTCGGAGGTCAGCGGCAACGGGCTGGCCGCGCCGGTGGCCAAGGCGGTCATGGAGGCGGCACTGCGATAGCGCCCCTTCAGGGGCGCGGGGAACTGCGCGACCGGCCACGACGATCCCGGACCGGCCGCGCAGCGTCCCTCACTTCACGCCGAGGATCTGCTCGATCGGGTCGATCGCGAAGTACACCAGGAACAGCGCCGACGTCCCCCACATCAGCCAGTGGATCTCCTTGGCCTTCCCGAGCACCGTCTTGATGAGCACGAACGCGACGAAGCCCGCGCCGATGCCATTGGTTATCGAGTAGGTGAACGGCATGACGGCGATGGTCAGGAACGCCGGGATGGCGATCTCGTACTTGTCCCAGTCGATGTGCTTGACCTGCGTCATCATCAGGAAGCCGACGGCGACCAGCGCGGGCGCCGCGGCCTGGAGCGGGACGATGGTGAGCAGCGGGGTGAGGAACAGGGCGAGGGCGAAGAGGCCGCCGGTGATCAGGTTGGAGAAGCCCGTGCGGGCGCCCTCGCCGACGCCGGCCGCCGACTCGATGTAGGAGGTCGCCGAGGACGCCGAGGCCGCTCCGCCCGCGGCCGCCGCGGCACCGTCGATCAGCAGCACCCGGCCGAGGTTCGGCACCTTGCCCTCGTCGTCGAGGAGACCGGCCTCCGCGCTGACGCCGACGACGGTGCCCATGGTGTCGAAGAAGTCCGACAGCACCAGCGTGAAGATCAGCAGCACGACGGTGATGGCGGTGGTCTCGCCGAACGCCCCGAACAGGCTGAAGTCGCCGAGGAGTCCGAAGTCCGGGGTGTCGACCAGCTTGTCGGGCCACGCGGGTGTGGTCAGGCCCCAGGCCTTTATGTCGGCGATCGAGTTGATGATCATCGCGGCGACGGTCATCGTCACGATGCTGATCAGGATCGCGCCCTTCACCTTGCGGGCGAGCAGCGCGATCGTCAGCAGGACTCCGGCGCAGAACACGAGGATCGGCCACCCGGTGAGCCGGCCGATGCCGCCGAGCTGAACCGGCACGGTGGTGTTCGCGGCGTCCGGGATCCGGCTGACGAACCCGGCGTCGACGAAGCCGATGAACGCGATGAACAGGCCGATGCCCACGCTGATCGCCTGTTTCAGCGGTTGCGGGATGGCGTGCATGACGGCCTCGCGCAGACCGGTCACCACCAGCACACAGATCAACAGGCCTTCCAGGACGATCAGACCCATCGCGTCGTCCCACGCCATGAGCGGGGCGATCTGGAAGGCGACGACGGCGTTCAGGCCGAGGCCGGCGGCGAGCGCGAGCGGCAGGTTGCCGCCGACGCCCATGATGATCGTCATGACGGCGGCCACCAGGGCGGTGGCGGTGGTGAGTTGGACCGCGTCCAGCTGGTGGCCGAACTTGTCCTTCGCGCTGCCGAGAATGATGGGATTCAGGACAAGGATGTAGGCCATCGTGAAGAACGTGGCGAAGCCGCCCCGTATCTCCCGGGCGAAGGTGGATCCCCGTTCGGAGATCCTGAAGTACCGGTCGACGCCGTTCCCCCCTGGCGGTGGGGCACTTGACCGGTCGGCCACCTTCTGCGATTCGGACATGGCGCCAACTCCTTGTTGCCTGACGGATCGGTGTGCGGATGCTGGCTGGATTGTTCCCGCGTTGAACGCGTTTCAGGTTTTCTTCGTGTTACGGAATCAGCGCTGTTCACGTGCGAGGTTCCACACGACGTTCGACATCCCGCACAAGAAGGGCCTTTGGGCACTGCTACGCTTCCGCATCCCGCCCGGATGATCGCGAAATGATCGCCGGAGGAACACACGCCGTCCACACGCCACCGGCAGGCAGGAGGGGTCGCCCGTGGGCACGGTCGTCGACGACGCCGCCGCCGTGGAGTTCCACGCCTTCTTCGAGCGCCACTACGCCGAACTCTCCCGCCTGGCCCATCTGTTGACGGGCGAGGCGGACGCCGCCGACGACCTCGCGGCGGACGCGCTGCTCGCGCTGTGGCACCGCTGGGACCGGGTGCGTGCGGCCGACCATCCGGCGGCCTACGCCCGCGGGGTCGTGGCCAACCTGGCCCGCACCAGGATCCGCAGCGCGGTCCGGGAACGCCGGCGGGTCGCCCTGTTCTGGTCGCAGCGCGAGGAGAAGGCGGAGAACCCGGATGTGGCGGGCGTCGTCGACGTCCAGGAGGCGTTGCGTGGACTGCCGTTCCGCAAACGCGCCTGTGTGGTGCTGCGGCACGCGTTCGACCTGTCCGAGAAGGACACGGCACTCGCCCTGGGCATCTCCGTCGGTACGGTGAAGAGCCAGACCTCGAAGGGGATGGCCGAGCTCCAGCGGCTGCTCGGGACCCGGCAGGCTCCGCTCAGGGTGCATGCCGCGGCGTTGGGGGCGGCTCCCCGCCCGCTCGCGGTGGAGAGCCTGGGGGACCGCGCCGGGGACGCCCGAGGAAGGAACCGATGATGCGGCGGGACGTGCACGACGAACTGCGTGCGCGGCTGCACGAGGCGGCCGGGGCGCACGAGCCCGACCGCGAGCGGATCCTGGCCCGCGTCGAGCGCGGCATGGCCGAGCAGTCCCGCCCCGACCACCGGGCGACGCGGCCGCCGGCGTACGGCTGGCTCCGGGTGGTGACCGCGACGGCCGCGGTGGCCGGCGTGCTCGCGGTCGGCGGCTACGCGGTGGCGTCCGCCGTGAAGGAGGACCGCCCGCAGCAGACGGTGGCCACGTCACCGACGCCCGCCCCGTCCCCGGACGCCACGAGCCGCGCCCCGCTCCCGCCCGCCCCGTCCACGGACCCGGCGCCGGAGCGGACGCCGACATCCCGCGGGACGACCGGGGCACCGGCCCGGCAGCCCACCGCCACGCCCGGGCCGCCCACCGCGAAGGGCGAGAAGGACGGCCCGCTGTGGTCGGACGGCTCGGTGGACCCGCACAGCAACGACTTCTGGGCGCAGAGCAATCTGACCCTGCGCACCGGCGGGCAGCTCACCGCGCTCACCGTCCGGTTGAAGGTCGCGCAGACCGGTGGGGTCACCTCGACCGGCGCATGGCGCTCGCTGCCGGAGGACGACTTCACGCTGACGGTCGGGGAGAAGGACGGCTTCCTCGTCTACACGTGGGTGCTCAAGGAGGGCCGTACGGTCCGCGCGGGCGAGTGGGTGTTCGCCGGGCAGTACGACCATGAGCGCGGCGGCCGGGACGCGAAGGACGACAGCTACGCGATGACGGCCACGGCGGGCGGCGAACAGCTCTCCGTGACGGGCGGCTTCGCGGCGCACGACGGCAACGGCCCGACGCCCGGCGGGGGTTCGTAGAGAAGTTCCGCGGCACCGGCAACCCTTTCCGCACGCGTGGCGACCAGGAGACGCAAGGATCCCCTCCACGCAAGGAAAACCCGTTCATGACTGCACAGACCGAACAGCGCGTCCGGCACCGCCGCAAGGTCACCAGGCGGCGGGCGGTGATCGCCGGCGTCTCCGCGCTCGGCATCACCGGCGCGGCCCTCGTCGCCACCACCTCGCTGCTGTCGACGGCCGGCGCGGCCACGTCCTGGCCGACGGAGAACGGCAGCAAGCCGGTGTCGAGGACAATCCCGGTGTCGGGCACCTACGACGGCGGGCTGGCGAGGTTCTACGGCACCGGGGACCTGGGCGGCAGCGGCCAGGAGGAGGGCCAGGACCCGATCTTCGAGCTGGCCGACGGCGCGGTCCTCAAGAACGTCATCATCGGCAGCCCGGCCGCGGACGGGGTGCACTGCAAGGGTTCCTGCACTCTGCAGAACGTGTGGTGGCTGGACGTCGGCGAGGACGCGGCCACCTTCAAGGGCAAGTCGTCGTCGGCCGTGTACACGGTCCACGGCGGTGGCGCGAAGAACGCCGACGACAAGGTCCTCCAGTTCAACGGCGCGGGCAAGCTGGTCGTGACCAAGTTCCGCGTCGAGAACTTCGGCAAGCTGGTGCGCAGTTGCGGCAACTGCTCCACGCAGTACAAGCGCACGATCATCATCAACGACGTGGACGTCACCGCGCCGGGCAAGTCGATCGTCGGCATCAACTCCAACTACGGCGACACGGCCGCGCTGCGCAAGATCCGTGTCCACGGCGACAGCGGCAAGAAGATCAAGACCTGCACCCGCTTCGAGGGCAACAGCAGCGGCAAGGAACCGAAGGAACTCGGCAGCGGTCCGGACGGAACCTCCTGCAGGTTCTCGTCATCTGACATCACGTACCAGTGAGCACGCTGGCACCAGGCCTGCTGGCCTGAGCCCCCCTTCGGTCAGCAGTGGAACGCCCCCGCCAGTGACGACTGGCGGGGGCGTTCGCGCTCCCGTGCGACCGGGCGCCGGAGTCGGTGGATCCCGTACGGGGCTGAGGCTCAGCTCACGAAGTACGTCGGGTTGGGCAGCTTGTACGTGCGGTCGGCGTACCCGCCGTCCAGGTCGCTGTACTGGTCGCCGAAGTTGGCGACGATCTCGTAGCCGAGGTCGTCCTCGATGTGCTGCCGGGTGCCGGACTTGTACTGCACGGTCGTGCAGTTCCAGGTGCCGGGCGTGGCGCACTCGGCGAGGTAGGCCGGCGGGTTCGCCTTGTCCTTGAGGAACATGTGGCCGGCGTCGAGGTTCACGTCGGCGCCGATCTTCTTCAGGTTCTCGACGGCGGCGGTCCGCTGCGCCTCGCTCAGGCCCGAGTTGTAGAACACCTCGACGCCCTTGCCCTCGGCGTACCGCACCAGCTCGGCACTGCCGAAGACCGCCGGGCGGTCGGCCTTGTTGACGTACTCGGCCCAAGTGGTCCCGTTGTACGTGTAGTTGGTCTTCTTCTCGTAGTCGAGGCTGAGCAGCAGCGTGTCGTCGATGTCGAAGACGACGGCCGGCTTCTCGCCGTGGTGGCGCGCCTTGCGGGCCGCCTTGTCGATGTACTTGCGCGCGGCCGCGTCGATCCGGGCGAGGTCCTTGGCGTACGGGCTGTCCGGGGACGCCTGGTACACGCCGGCCGCGTCGAGCGTGGTGCCGTAGTAGGTGTCGATGTCCTTGGTCAGCAGACCGATGTTGTAGGGCTCGTGCGTGCTGTTCGCGGTCGACTGTCCGGCCGTGGCGGCGCCGGCGCCGTAGAGGGCGGCACCGGCTACGGCACAGGCGGTGGCGACGGCCGCGATACGCAGTGGTTTATGCATGACAAAGAGTTCTACGCGCGTCACCCGGGCGAGCGCGAGACCCGTTGCCCGATCTTTACCCTGCCCCGTGGGCGGTACGACGGGACATGGAGAGCGGTTCCCTTCTCGTGCGGGTGAGGGGGAGGTTCACAGGACGGTGTCGAGCCAGGTGAAGACCTCGTCCTGCATCGGCGCGGTGAACACATGGCCGAGGTCCGGCCAGGTCGTCAGCCGCAGCCGCTCCTCCGCGTGGCGGGAGCGCCAGACGGCGCGCAGCTTGTCGTGGGCGACACGGACGCCGTCGGCGGGGAACAGCGGGTCGAGCCCGCCGTCGAGGAAGAGCATCGGCCGGGGCGCGGCGATGCTCGCCACGTCGGGGAAGTCGAGGAACCGGGGAAGCCCGGGGTGGAGCATGTAGTACGCCGACTGCCCGCGCAGGGTGTTGTTGCCGGGCACCATCATTTCCTTCAGCCCCGTCATCCAGCAGATGCTGGCCGCGGCGGCGATGTGATCGCTGAGCGCGGCGGTCTGCCAGGCCCGGAAGGCACCCATGGAGTAGCCGACGGCGGCGATCCGGCGGGCGTCCACGCGGTCGAGTGCCGCAAGGAAGCCGGCGGCACGGGCGTCCTCGTGGGCCGTCAGGCCGGCGAGTGAGGAGCCGAGGTTGTAGAAGTTGGCGGCCAGGGCCTGCTGCTGGTCGTAGGTGAGCGGGCCGCGGTCGCCCCAGCCGAGGGCGTCCAGGCACAGCACGACATGGCCGCGCCGGGCCAGTTCGTCGCCGACGAAGCGTCCACTGAAGTACTTGTCCGCCCAGCCCTGTGCGGCGGCCGCCCGGGTGTCGTCGTACCAGGGCCGAACCAGTTTCTCTTTGCCGATGTCGAACCGGGCACCGTGGTCGTGCAGCAGGAGGACGGCCGGGAAGGGGCCGCGCCCGTGCGGGGTGAGCAGGGCGCCGCGGACGCGTTCGTGGCGGGTGAGGGAGAGGGTCACCAGTTTCCGCGTGTATCCGTCGGCTTCCGACCGTCCGCCGAACTCGGGGGCGTACGGCGTCCGCTCGTCCCGGTCGACGAGCAGCAGCTCCTCGACCTTGGCGCGGGCGGCCCGGCGCCAGGCACGGAAGTCACGGATCGGCGACCGTCCCCACGCGAGCGGGAAGGTCAACTCGGCCTTGAGTGCGGCGTGGAAGTCGGGCAGCGGCCCCTCCACGACGGCCGCCTCCGCGCCGGTCACGGTGCCCCCGGTGAACAGTGCCGCCCCGGCACCCACCACGAACGCCCGGCGTCCCACCGCGTCATGGCCGCTCATACGGCCGCCAGTCCCCGAGATACGCCCCGCGGGTGTGCGACTCGGCCTCGGTGGCGGTGAGTCGGGGCCGGTTCTCGGGGACGGTGACGACCGCGCCGGGGCCGGCGTTGCGGTACTCGGCGAAGCGCTGGTCCTGCCACGGGAAGCTGTCCGACATGTTGGCGTAGGGCGCGACCGCGTCGATGCCGGGGCCCAGGTGGGTGTCGCGGACGGTGAGCGACGGACGGGCGGTGGGGTCGGAGCTGGGCACCCAGGGGCGGGCCAGCTTGTAGTAGGCGTCGGGGGCCTCGCCGGTGACGCGGCTGCGGGTCACCAGATAGCCACGCGGGTTGGCGCCGGCGGTCGAGGGGGCGAAGACGAAGCCGTACGGCGCGGAGGACAGGTCGGTCCGGGTCAGGGTCCGGAAGCGGCAGTGCTCGAAGACGGCGGTGCCCCGGCCGAAGACGAAGTCGACGTCGCCCTCGGCGTAGCAGTGCGCGAAGTACTGACGGGCGAGGACGCCGAGGGCCATGGAGTCGGCGTAGAGGGTGTCCTGGTGCCCGAGGAACCGGCAGTGGTGGAACGCGGACCGGTCGCCCTGCACCTTGATGGCGACGGCCTGGGTGCCGCTGACGCCGGGGTGGTCGGCGCGCAGCCAGTCGTTGGCGAAGGTGATGCGATGGGCGGTGAATCCGTCGGCCTGGACGAGGGTGGTGGCGGAGCCGGTGGTGCCGTAGGTGCCGCCGCCGGGCTTGGGGGTGCCGGCGGCGTTGTCGTACACGATGACGACGGCGCGCGGGTCGTCGCCGGCCCCGATCCAGGTCATGTCGGTCCGGGTCGCGTCGACGGCGACCGTCTCCCGGTAGGTCCCCGGCGCGACGACCAGCGTCCAGCCGCTCCCGCTCGCGGCGGTCACCGCGGCTTGGACGGAGGTGAAGTCGCCGCGGCCGGCGGGGTGGACGTACAGGGTCTTCGGGGTGAGGCGGGCGGTGGGCGAGCCGTACCGGCCGAAGGGGCGGGGCCCGGCCCACGCGGGTCCCGGTGCGAGGGCGAGGGCGGCGGCGGTGCCCGCCGTGAGGAACCCCCTTCTGGACAGGGGCGGTAGGACACGGTCGTGCGACGGCATGCGGGTGCTCCTTCGCGGGGCGGATCTGCTGGGTTGCCGGGGAGGGGCGGGCGGTGTCCACCGTGCGGGCGGTGTCCGCCGTGCGCCCCTCCCCCACCGGGTGGGTCAGCGCAGGCGGCCGGCGCCCGCGCGGTGGTCGACGATCCCGGGCACGGCCCTGGGGCTGTCGACCTTCGTCCGCAGGGTCGGTGTCCATCCGGCGCCGGACTGGAGAATCTCGCCGGGGATCTCGGAGTTGTGGACGGCGATGAGGTCCGTCGGCCTGCCGTTGACGTAGTTGCTCTCGGCGGTCAGCGGTGCCTCGTTCCACTTCTTCAGCGCCTTGCCGACGCTCACGCCGGAGGCCAGCGACAGTGCGTTGTGCGTGGCGTAGAGCTGCGAGGAGGCGCCGATGCCGAAGACGTACCCGTAGTTCTGGCCCTTGGTGACGACGAAGTGGTTGTTGTACGAGTCGACCTGCCCGAACCGGACGCGCGGCGCCCGCTCGACGATGCCCTCGAAGCGGTTGTGGTGCAGGGTGACCTTGAGCTTGCCGGTGTCGGTGGCGCCGGCGCTGTCGCTGTTGCCGATCAGCATGGTCTTGTCGTGGTCCTCGAAGGAGTTCCAGGACACGGTCACGTGGTTGGCGCCGCGCACGACGTCGAGCAGTCCGTCGTGCTGCTGGTAGACCTTGCCGAAGTACGAGGGCAGGGAGCTGTCGGGGTAACGGCCGTCGGTGAGCGTGTTGTGGTCGATCCACACATGGGTGGAGCCGTACACCACGACTGAGTCGTACTCGGAGTTCCAGGCGCCGGTCCTGTTGTCGTCGGTCGGGTCCCACTGCGGGAAGCAGTCGATGGGGGCCTCGACGGTGAGGTTGCGCAGGATGACGTTGTCGACGCCCTTGATCTGGAGGCTGCCGCCTAGGATGCCAGAGCCCTTCCCGACGCCGACGATGGTGGTGTTGGCGGGGACGTTCGCCTTGATGGCCTGGTCCTGGGCGGCGGCGGACGCGGCCCGCAGGTCCTCCTGGGCCCCGCTGACGGGGGTGTCGTGCCCCCACACCGCGGGGTCGTAGTCGGCGAGGTAGCGCTGGAAGTCGTACCCCTCGGCCGCGAAGGCGTCGCACCCCTCCGAGACGGCGTCGATCATGCCCTTGACCTTGATGATCTTCGGTGCGCTGCCGCCGTCGGCGAGGGCCTGCCGGAACTCCGCCCAGGTGGTGACGGTGTGGACGTGCGCGGCGTCGGCGGCCGACCCGCCGGTGGTGCCGGCACCCTCCGAGGCCCAGCCGTCCCCCGCGGGGAGCACCTCGCGCCCGAGGCCCCGGCCGCCGGCCTGCGCCGACCCGGTCCCGGTGAGTCCGAGCACCAGCGCGGTGCATCCGACCAGGACGGCAGCCTTTCTTGTGGCATGCCCATGCCATATCTGTGCGTTCATTGTGCGGCTCTCTCTTCCACGATCGGTGGGTTATGCGGTGGCCTGCGGCCAGGTGATCCAGGACTCCGGGATCTCGTCGTCCAGCCGGCGCACGTCCCGCGCGGCCAACACACGGGTGCGCACCAGCTCCCGCACGACGAGCCGCGCCACGGCGATCGCGCCCGGCGGGTTGAAGTGCGTGTTGTCCTGCTCGGTGGCGGTCCAGTTGAAGTACGTCTTCGTCCCCTCGACCCCGAGCTCCTGCCACAACGCGAGCGACAGCGCCTGGATGTCGAGCAGCGCCACGCGCTCCTCGCGGGCGAGCGCGCGCATCGCTGCCGGATAGTCGCCGTGGGTCGGCACGGAGTTGCCGCCCGCGTCGAACCGACGCCGCTCGACGGCGGTCGCCAGCACCGGCCGCGCACCCCGCGCACGGGCGCCGTCGACGTACAGCCGCAGGTAGTCCTGATACGTCGACCAGGGCTCGGTGTACCGGGTCGGATCGGTGTCCTTCTCGTCGTTGTGCGCGAACTGGATCAGCAGAAGATCACCGGGCCGAATGGCCTGAAGGATGACGTCGAGCCGCCCTTCGTCGACGAAGCTCTTCGAACTGCGCCCGTTCACGGCCTGGTTGGAGACGGACAGCCGCTTGCGCAGAAAGAAGGGGAGCGCCATGCCCCAGCCGGTCTCGGGGGCTGCGTCGGCGTACTTCTGGGCGGCGGTGGAGTCCCCGGCGATGTAGAGGGTGCGGTGGCGCTGAGCTGCTTCGGCGGTACCCATGCCCGGGAGGGCGAGAGGAAGGGCGGCGAGGCCCGCGAGACTGATCTGTCTTCGGGTAAGCGACACAGCGGTGCCTTTCAGCAAGGTCGGGTTGCCCCACCCGGGGGCGCGGGGCTGTATCGATTTGCGGCTCCGCCGCGTGGGCGCGACCAGCCACGGATAACCGGCAGCCGGCCACGCAGCGAAAGGACCGAGCTCTCAGCCGTTGCGTTCGTTCCACTCGGTCTGAGCCTCATTGAGCTGACCGGCCATGGTGTCCAGGAACTCCTTCGCCTTCATGTCCCCGTTCAGCACCTTCTGGAAGTTCGGCTCGTTGTCGGCCTTGGAGATCGTGTTCCAGTCCGGCAGGTAGTACGGCAGCTGCACGATCGTCGTGGACCCGTCCGTCAACGCCGCCGCAGCCAACTTCGTGGGCTCGGCCTTCGAGATCCACGCGTCCTTGGCCGCGTCGTTGTTCGCCGGCACCTGCCCCGCCGACTCGTTGAACTTCGAGCTCTCCGCGTGCGAGGAGGCGAACTCGATGAACTTCCAGGCGGCCTCCTTGTTCTTGGAGTTCTTGAACAGCCCGACCCCGTCCACCGGGTTGGAGACCTGGACCCGCTTGCCGTCGGCGAGCGTGGGCTGCGGAATGCCGCGGAACTTCTCGGTCCCGAGCGCCTTCACATGGTCCTGGTACGACCCGAGGTTGTGGTTCAGCATTCCGATCGTGCCGGAATCCCACTGGGCGACCATCTTGGTGAAGTCGTTGTTGAGGTCGGCGGCCGGAGTGACCTTCTTGTACAACGCGGCGTACTTCTCCAGCGCGGCCACGTTCTTCGGGTCGTTGACGGTCGTCTTCTCACCGGAGGCGTCCCAGAAGGACGTGAT
Source organism: Streptomyces chartreusis (assembly GCF_008704715.1). Lineage (NCBI taxonomy): Bacteria > Bacillati > Actinomycetota > Actinomycetes > Kitasatosporales > Streptomycetaceae > Streptomyces > Streptomyces chartreusis. The sequence goes on along the minus strand of NZ_CP023689.1, from coordinate 7,555,326 downwards.
CCCGGACTGCCCGTACATGGCGTCCAGCGCCTGTGCGATCGAACCGGCACCACCGCGGATGGTGTAACCGAACTCGTTCCTGCCGGAGTCGGTCAGCTTCTCCGCCGCCGCGTAGAACTTCTCCCACGTGGTCGGCGCGTCCAGCCCGGCCTTCTCGAACAGGTCGGTGCGGTAGTACAGCACGCCGTTGTTCGCGGAGGTCGGGATCGAGTACAGCTTGCCGTCGCCGCCGCCGGCGGCCGTCAGCGAGGTGACCATGTCCTTGTTGAGCTTGCCGCTCAGGGAGGACTTCGCGAGCCGGTCGTCCAGCGGCTCCAGCGCGTTCTGCGCGGCGAACCCGGCGAGCATCGCCGCGCCGACACCGCCGACGTCCGGCAGGCCGCCGCCCTGGATGGCGGTGTCGACCTTGGACTGGTAGTCGGTGGACGGGATCCCGACGTACTCGACCTTGATGTCCGGGTTCGCCTTCTCGAAGTCGGCGATGATCTCCTTCCAGATGTCGGTGCGGACACCGCCGTTGTTGTCCCAGAAGACGATCTTTCCGGTGCCGCTGCCCTCGGCGCCCTTGTCGCCGCCCGCGCTGCTGCCGTCGTCACCGCAGGCGGTGGCGGTCAGAGCGAGGACGGACCCGAGGGCGACGGCCGTCGCGGCGCGCCTGCTTCTGCGGATGCTGATCTTCATTGGTCGGCTCTCTTCTTCTGGATCCAGCGGAGACATACAGGTGTGGGGGGAGTCAGTGGCGTGACGTGACGGCGGGCCCGTGCGCGGGTACGCCGATGTTCTTCTGCGGTCCGGAGAACCGGGTCACCAGCGCCGGTACCGCGGCGGCCGGGTCGAGGCGGTAGTCGTAGAAGTCCCGCGGCTCGAAGGCGGCGCCCCACTCGTCGTGCCGGCCGGTGGTGTTCTTCAGGATCGATCCGCGCTGCACCAACTCCGCGGTGGCGTCGGCCTGGTAGGGGTGCTGGACGTCCTGGTAGTAGCTGTTCTCGATGACCATCTTCGTCCGGCCGCGCGACCAGTTGCCGTACGTCCACACCGGGTCGCCGGGGTCCGCCTGCGCGGTGAGGTAGTTGTTGTAGAGGTGCGCGTAGGCGGCGTTGTCGACCGAGGGGTTGCGCTGCTTGGTGTGGGCGAAGAGGTTGTGGTCGATGGTGATCTGCGTCCTGACCTCGGTCGTCCAGCCGAGGCCGAAGGTCTTGTTGTTGTTCTCGAACCGGTTGTAGGAGACGGTCACGTACTCGCTGTCCTTGCGGACGTCGAGCTGGCCGTCGCAGATGTTCGAGAACCTGTTGTGGTCGACCCACACGTGGTGGGCGGTGTCCATCTGGATGCCGTCGAAGTCGGTGTCCTTGCAGTCCCAGTTGCCCTCGATCGCCGAGTCGCGGATCGTCATGTTGCGGATGATCACGTTGTGCGTGCCGGGGGCGAGATGGAACTCGCCCTGCACCAGTTCCCCGCTCGTGCCGACCCCGACGATCGTCTTGTCCGAGGCCACGGTGATGTTCGCGCCGAAGGGCTGCGCGGTGATGGCGCCCCGGACCCGGATGACGTACGGCTCGGGCGCCGCCGCGTACTCGGCCAGCGCGGCCTGGTCGGTGACGGTGACGACCTTGCCGCCCGCCCCGCCGGTGGTGCCGCCGGCGAGGGAGGCGAAGCCGTGCACCCGGTCGGTCCAGCGCGGCGCGGCCGCCGAGGAGGCGTGCGGGTCGGCCTCGGCCTCGCCGATCGCGCCCAGCCCGAGGGCCGCGACGAGCCCCAGGACGGCGGCCGAGGTTCTGCCGGCGACTCCCGGCAAGCGCTTGCTACGGAGGTGCGTCATTGCGGCTCCCAACAGGCTCGACAGGCCTACGAGTGCGGTGCGTTACAAGGCGCTGATCCTGAACTGCGTGAAGGTCGCCGCGCCGGCGTGTCCCTGGCCGGCCGGAGCCAGCGCGAACAGACCGAGCAGGGCGCCGACCCAGCGCCAGGGCGTGGCGGCGAACACCGGCCCCGACGCACGCGGGCCGTCCCCGACGTCGTAGAGGAACCGGCACCGTGCGCCGGCCCCGATCTCGATCCGCAGCCGCACCCGTCCCTCCGGTGCGAACGTCGCGTGACCGGCGTCCCGCTCGCGCTCCGCGACGGCCTCCGCGAACCGGTGCACGACATGCGCGGCTCCGTCCGTGCCGCGCTGGAGCCCGATCCAGCCGAACGCGTCCCCGAGCACCGTGAGCCCCGCCCGCGCCCCCGGCTCCCGGCTGTCCAGCCGCAGCTCGACCTCGACCGCCGACGGCGTGCCCGGCAGCCGCTGGGTGAGGACGCTCGAAATTCTGCGCAGGTCGTGCGCCTCGGCTGAGCGTACGCAGGCCAGTTTCAGTCCGTCACCGGAGTGCTGGGTGGCCCAGCCGGCATGGGGGTTCGCGGTCCAGGACCACTGTCGTCCGAAGCGTCCGCCGGGGAAGTCGTCGTCGGTGGCGGGCGCGGCGGGCGGCTGCGGCGGCAGACCGGGCCTGCGGTGTACGGCGACGGGGGCGCCGTCGGCCCCGAGCACCGGCCAGCCGTCGGTGCCCCAGCACATCGGCTGGAGGTGGACGACCCTGCCGTACGCGCCGCGCTGCTGGAAGTGCAGGAACCAGTCCTCACCGGACGGGGTGCGCACCCAGCCGCCCTGGTGCGGTCCGTTGACGTCGGTGTCCTTCTGTTCGAGGACGGTCCTCTCCTCGTACGGCCCGAAGAACCCGCGCGAGCGGAAGGCGCCCTGCCAGCCGGTCTCCACTCCCCCGGCGGGCGCCAGGATCCAGAACCAGCCGTCGTGCCTGTAGAGCTTGGGTCCTTCGAGGGTGAACCAGCCGGGGATCCGGTCGCCGTCGACGATGACCTTGCCGTCGTCCAGGAGTTCGGTGCCGTCGGGGTGCATCCGGTGACCGGTGAGCCGGTTCTTCACCCCGGACCGGGACTTGGCCCAGGCGTGCACGAGGTACGCCTCGCCGGTGTCGTCGTCCCAGAGGGGGCAGGGGTCGATGAGGCCCTTGCCCGCCTTCACCAGGTGCGGGCGGGTCCAGGGGCCGCGGATCTCGGGGGCGTTGACCTGGAAGATGCCCTGGTCGGGGTCGCCCCAGAAGATCCAGAACCGGTCGTCGTGGTGGCGCAGGGAAGGGGCCCAGACTCCGCAGTCGTGACGCGGCCCGGTGAACTCCCCGGCCGGCTCCAGGCGTTCCAGGGCGTGGCCGACCAGCGTCCAGTTGACCAGGTCGCGGGAGTGCAGCAGGGGCAGGCCGGGAGCGCGGCCGAAGCTGGAGGCGGTGAGGTAGAAGTCGTCGCCGACGCGGACGACGTCCGGGTCGGACCAGTCGGCGTCCAGGACGGGGTTGGTGTACGTCTCGGCGGTCACGGGCTCACCGCCTTGCGGACCAGGGACGCCGCTTCGAGCCGGCTGATCCGGCCGTCGGCGACGACGGTGACGATCCGGCGTACGGCGGTCTCGCCGGGCGGGATCGGCAGGCGCTCGTCGACGGCCAGGGAGGAGCCGACGCCGGGGTACTCCTCGGCGCGCACGAACCACGGGTCGCGGCGGGTCCGTTCGGTGGCCCCGGCGAAGATCAGCGACCAGGTGGAGCCCACCAGCGCCACCCAGGGCGCGACGGTCCCGTGGATCTCGCTCTCGCCCTCGCGGTCGACGGTGAACACCTCAGGTGCCTGCGCCTCCTTGCGGGCCCGCCAGAAGAAACCGCCGTACGCGGCGCCGGGGCGGCCGTTGGTGGCGGGGCTGCCGATGGACAGCGGCTGGGAGGTGACGTTGGTGAGGGAGAAGGTGAAGTCCAGCGCCCAGGCGGCCCGGGTGAGTTCGGTGGCCGCGACCGTACGGCGTTCGCGCAGCAGCTCGGCCCCGGCCGCCACCCAGCGCAGTTCCTCGACGAAGCCGTCGGGGTCGCGCAGCTGGAAGGCGGTGTGCCGCTGGGCTCCGTGGTTGTCGAGCTCGGTCGGGCCCCGGTCCCGGACGAAGGTGCGCCCGCCCCAGAAGTTGGCCCCCTCGACGTCGGGTACGGCGACACCGACGCCGAGGTGGTGTATGTGGTCGGCGGGGCCGATCTCGGTGACCGCCGTGCCGGCCAGGGTGGTGACGGGGTGCAGATACGGGCGCGGGGCGAGCCGGGCGGGCAGTTCGGGCCGGGTGACGTACCGGCCGACCGGTCGGCCCGCGACGCGCAGCACCGCGGTGTCAGGGGGAGTCATCAGTGCTCACCTCTTTCGTTCGCGCCGGGTCGGCCCAGGGGGCGCCCAGCTCGGAGTAGAGGGCGAGGGTGTCGGCGGCGGCCGCGACCAGGCCGTCGATGCCGGGCACGACTCGGCGCTGCTCGTCGGGGAGCGGCTGCCAGGCGCCGGCGGGCAGCGGGGCCGGGTCGGGGGCCAGTCGAATCGCTTCCACGACCTTCATGAAGGCGCCGGTCGCCTCGGGCGTGACCAGCAGGTCGGTGCCGTCGATCAGGTGCTCGACGAGGTTCTCCAGCAGGTCGGTGCGGCCGTACTCGGACTCCTCGGGGCCACGGCCCGCGCGCTGGAGCAGGACGCGGTCCTGCTTGTACCAGAAGGTGATCCGGCCGCGGTCGCCGTGGACGACGACATACGGCTCGCCGGGGTCCTCGGCGCACAGCGTCGCGGCGACGACGACCGGGCGGTCCTGCGCGGTGCCGACGCGGACGCAGGAGGTGTCGTCGGACTCGATGTCGTTGGCGCGCAGCAGCTCGGTCTCGACGCCGGTGACATCGTCGGCGCGCAGGGTGCCGTTCAGGGCGAGTGCGGTGGCGACGGCGTGCGCGAGCGGGTTGGTGAGCGCCCCGTCGACGACGTCGACGCCGTTCAGCCTGCGCCTGCCCGCCCAGGGCGCGCGCCGGTAGTACGACTCGGGGCGTGCCCAGGCGCCCGCTCCGCCGATGCCGGTGATCTCGCCGATCGCCCCCTCGGCCATCATCGTCCGGATCGCGGGCACGGCGTGCGAGCCGAGCGACTGGAAGCCGATCTGGCAGGCGACCCCGGTCTCCGCGATCCCGTCGGCCATGCGCCGGTACTCGGCGTACGAGGGCGCGGGCGGCTTCTCCAGCAGCAGGTGCACGCCCTTGCGGGCGGCCGTCAGCGCCAGGTCGGCGTGGGTCGGGATCGGCGTGCAGATCACCGCGACGCGGGCGCCGGTGGAGTCGAGGAGGGCGCCGAAGTCGGCGGACTGCTCCGGCGAACCGAGGCCCTCGGGGAGCTCGTCGTCGCCCAGCGGGGTCAGCTCACAGATCCCCGCCAGCCGCACGATGCCCTTGTCCTGGAGCCGGCGGATGTTGTCCAGGTGCCACCGGCCGTGGCCGCGCGCGCCCGCCAGGACGATGGGTACGGCACTGCTCAAGGAAGCCTCCCTGCGCCCGCGCCACGGGCCACCGCTCGGTCGGCCGCCCCGGCGCTGTCGATCTTTGTGTGCAGGGTAGGTGTCCGGCCGACGTCGTTCGGGGCAAGGGTGTCGCGGCTGATGTCGCTCAGCGGGTCGGGCGCGGCAGCGCCCTTCAGGGGCGCGGGGAACTGCGCGACCAGCCACGACGGCGTCTCAGTCGGCCGAAGACCCGTCGCGGCACTGCCGGCGGAGCCATTGGCGTCGTCGGCGTGGGCGGGGACGCGCAGCGGTCCCAACATGGCAATCAGGGCGCCGATGTGACGGGGTCTCATCCCTTCACCGCCCCCGCGCTGAAGCCCGTGATCAGCCACTTCTGGATGAAGGCGAACACGATCACCACCGGTACGGCCGCGATGATGCCGCCCGCGGCGAGCGCGCCCAGGTCCACGCTGTCGGCGCCCATCAGGGTGTTGAGGCCGACCGGGATGGTCTGCTTCTCCTGGTTGTTGAGGAACATCAGGGCGAACAGGAAGTGGTTCCAGGAGTGCACGAAGGCGAAGGAGCCGACGGCGATCAGACCGGGCCGCAGCAGGGGCAGGACGACGATCCTGAAGGCCGTCATCCGGTTGCAGCCGTCGACCCAGGCCGCCTCCTCCAGGGAGTACGGCACGTTCTTGATGAAGTTGCTGATCAGGATCATCGACAACGGCAGCTGGAACACCGTCTCGGCGATGATGACGCTGCCCAGCGAGTTGATCATCTGCAGTTCGGCGAAGATCTCGAACAGCGGCACCAGGAGCAGCGCGCCCGGCACGAACTGCGAGCACAGCAGCCCGAGCATGAACGCCCGCTTGATCCTGAAGTTGAAGCGCGCGAGGGCGTAGCCGCCGGCCAGGGCGACGAGGGTCGTCATCAGCAGGGTGACGACGCCGACCAGCACGCTGTTCTGGAAGTACGTCCCGAAGCTGCGCTCCGTCCAGACCTTCTCGAAGTGGTCGAAGGTCATCGGCCAGGGCACGAGGGAGGTCGAGCCGGCCGGGCGCAGCGAGAACAGCAGGATCCAGTAGAAGGGGATGAGGGTGAAGAGCAGGTAGATCCCCAGCGGGAGGTAGATCTGCCAGCGCGGGACCTCGTCCCAGTTGCGGTGCCGCTTCGCCGGACGCGGCGGCTCGGGGGTGGTGTGCATCGGCGCGGGCGCGGCCTTGGTGGCTTCCTGCACGCTCACTTGTCCTCACCTCCGAACTTGCTCAGCCGCAGATAGACCACCGAGCAGAAGAGGAGGATCACGAACGCGACCGTGGTCAGGGCGGACGCGTAGCCGAAGTTGTGGGCGTCGACGCTGGTGTTGGCGATGTACAGCGGCAGGGTCGTGGTGACTCCCGCGGGGCCGCCGCCGGTCAGCGTGTAGAGCAGGTCGACGTTGTTGAACTCCCACACCGCGCGCAGCAGCGTGGACAGGACGATCGCGTCCTTCAGATGGGGCAGCGTGATGTGCCAGAACTGCTTGATCCGGCTGGCCCCGTCGACCTCGGCGGCCTCGTACAGGTCCTTCGAGACGGACTGGAGGTCGGCGAGGATGAGGATCGCGAAGAACGGCACACCGCGCCACAGGTCGGCGACGATCGCCGCCGGGAACACCGTGGAGGTGTCCGACAGCCAGCTCGTGCCGTAGGAGCCGATCCCGGCGTCGGCGAGGTAACGGGTGATGCCCGTCTGGGAGTTGTAGAGCAGCACCCAGATCGCCGAGGTGAGCACGCCGGAGACGGCCCACGGGGAGAACACGAGCGCACGGCCGAGCGCACGCCCCACGAAGGTCTGGTTGACGATCAGCGCGAGCGCGAGCCCGAACAGCAGCTGGAGTCCGACCTCGACGAACACCCACTTGGCGCTGAAGACCAGCGTGTCCCAGAACAGCGGGTCCTCGGTGAAGGCGTGGACGAAGTTGTCGAGGCCCGCGAAGCCGTTCCGCCAGGGCTTGGTGGGGTTGTACTCCTGAAGGCTGTAGTAGAAGACGCCGATGACCGGGTAGGCGATGAAGCCCAGCATGAGCAGGGCGGCCGGGGCGATCAGCAGATACGGGAGCCTGCGCGGCGTGGCGGAGGCACGGCGTCGCCGGGGTGGCGTGGGCGGTTTCGCCACGGCTGCGGCTTGGGCCATGACTGTTCTCCGTTCTGGTACGTCGTGCGGGTGTGCGTACGTCGTTCGGGAAGCGCTTACTCGATGTGCAGGGCTGTGCGAGGTCGTGCCGCCGGTCAGCCGGCGTAGGGGTCGGCGACCTTGCCCGGACGGGCGAGGAACTCGAAGTCGCAGCCGGTGTCGGCCTGGGTGATCTGTTCGTTGTAGAGCGCGCCGTAGCCCCGCTCGTAACGTGTGGGCGGCGGCGTCCAGTCCGCCCTGCGCCGCTCCAGCTCCGCGTCGTCCACGTGGAGATGGAGGGTGCGTTCCTCGACGTCGAGGGTGATGAGATCCCCGGCGCGGACCAGGGCGAGCGGTCCCCCGACGTACGACTCGGGCGCGACGTGCAGCGCGCAGGCGCCGTAACTCGTGCCGCTCATCCGGGCGTCGGAGATCCGCACCATGTCCCGCACGCCCTGCTTGAGCAGGTGGCCGGGGATCGGCAGCATGCCGTACTCGGGCATGCCGGGACCGCCCTTGGGCCCGGCGTTGCGCAGCACGAGCACGCTGTCGGCGGTGATGCCGAGGGACGGGTCGTCGATGGTCCGCTGCATGGTCTTGTAGTCGTCGAAGACCACGGCGGGACCGGTGTGCTTGAGCAGCTGCCGTTCTGCGGAGATGTGCTTGATGACGGCGCCGTCCGGGCAGAGGTTGCCGCGCAGCACGGCCACTCCGCCCTCGGCGGCGACCGGGTTCTCGCGGGTGCGGATGACGTCGTCGTCGTGGACGACTGCGCCCTGGAGCTGCTCGCGCAGGGTGCCGGCGACGGTCGGCCGGTCCAGGTGCAGCAGGTCGGTGATCCGCGAGAGGAAGGCGGGCAGGCCGCCGGCAAAGTAGAAGTCCTCCATGAGGTACGTCTGTCCGCCGGGCCGCACGTTCGCCAGCACCGGGACGGTGCGTGCGATGCGGTCGAAGTCGTCGAGGGTGAGCTCGATGCGGGCGCGGCCGGCCATCGCGATCAGGTGGATCACGGCGTTGGTGGAGCCGCCCAGCCCGAGCACCGTGGTGACGGCGTCCTCGAACGCCTCGCGGGTGAGGATCCCGGACGGTTTGAGCCCGCTCCACGCGAGCTCCACGGCCCGGCGCCCGGAGGCGGCGGCCATCCGCTCGTGCCCGGAGTCGACGGCCGGGATCGAGGAGGCACCCGGCAGTGTCATGCCGAGGGCCTCCGCCGCCGCGGTCATGGTGGAGGCGGTCCCCATGGTCATGCAGTGGCCGGGGGAACGCGCCAACCCGCCCTGGAGCTCCCGCAGTTCGCAGTCGGTGAGGTTGCCCGCGCGGTGCTCGTCCCAGTACTTCCACATGTCGGTGCCGGACCCGAGGGTCTCGCCGCGCCAGTGCCCCGGGAGCATCGGCCCGGCGGGGACGAAGATCGACGGCACATCGGCCGAGGTCGCGCCCATCAGCAGCGCCGGTGTCGACTTGTCGCAGCCCCCGAGCAGCACCGCCGCGTCGATCGGATACGACCGCAGCAGTTCCTCGGTCTCCATCGCGAGCAGGTTGCGATAGAGCATCGGGGTCGGCTTCTGGTACGTCTCCGAGAGCGTGGCGACCGGGAACTCGAGCGGGAAGCCCCCGGCCTGCCACACCCCCCGCTTGACCGCCTCGGCCCGCTCGCGCAGATGGACGTGGCAGGGGTTGATGTCGGACCAGGTGTTGAGGACGGCGATCACCGGACGGCCCCGGTACTCCTCCGCCTCGTATCCCAGCTGGCGCATCCGGGCGTTGTGCGACCAGGTGCGCAGCTGGCCCTCGGTGCCGTACCACTGATGGCTTCTGAGTTCCTCGGGCCGCCTTCCCTCGCTCATAGGGACCACCCGGCGGCTATCCCGGCGACCTCGGCGCGCTCGTCCTCGGGGAGTTCCCGGCTGGGCGGGCGGACGTCGCGGCGGCACAGGCCGAGGGAGGCGAGGGCCTCCTTGACGACGGTGACGTTGTTGGCGGAGCCGTTCGCGGCGCGCAGCTCCTCGAAGCGGCGGATCTGCTCCCAGACCTTCATGGCGGCCGGGTAGTCACCGGCCCGGAGCGCTTCGATCATGTTCAGCGAGACGGACGGGGCGACGTTCACGAGACCCGAGGTGAAGCCGGTGGCGCCCGCGGAGAAGTAGGAGGGGGCGTACGGCTCGGCGAGGCCGGCGACCCACACGAAGCGGTCGCCTCCCGCGTCCCGTGCGAAGGCGGCGAACCGGGCGGCGTCCGGGACGGCGTACTTCACGCCGATGACGTTCGGGCAGGCGGCGCCGAGTTCGGCGAGGCGGGCGCCGGTCAGCTGGGCATTGCGGATGTACGGGACGACGCCGAGCTCGGGCACGGCCTCGGCGATGGCACGGTGATAGTCGACCCAGCCGCCCTGGGAGACGTAGGGGTGGACGGGCTGGTGGACCATCACCATCCGGGCGCCGAGTTCACGGGCGTGCCGTGCGGAGGCGACGGCGGTGGGCACGTCGTGTCCCACGCCGACGAGGATCGCGGCCCGGTCGCCGGCCTCGTCGACGGTCAACTCGGTGACGAGGCGGCGCTCTTCGGGGGTGAGGGTGTAGAACTCGCCGGTGTTGCCGTTGGGGGTGAGGGTGGTGACGCCCCCGTCGAGCAGACGACGCAGCAGGGCCCGGTGGGCGTCCTGGTCCACGCGGCCGTCCTCGGCGAACGGGGTCACCGGGATCGCCACCACGTCGGCCAGGGCCGTCCGCTGAGACTCGAACGTCGTTGTCATGCCGGACCGTCCTCTCCCTGGGCCTCGACTCCCGCGTCCGGGAAGGCCCGTTGCACGAACGACGCGATGTGGGCGTGCAGGGCGCGCCCGGCGCCGTCCGCGTCCCCTTCGAGCGCCAGCCGCAGGATCTCCCGGTGCTCGCCGGCCTCGCGCTCCCAGGAGGGGGAGGCGGCCCAGGCGACGGCGGAGACGAGGGCGGCCTGGTCTCGCACCTCGTCGAGCATCCGGCCGAGCAGCGGGTTGCCGCACGGCAGGTACAGGGCGCGGTGGAACTCCCGGTTGGCGAGGGAGCGTTCGGCGGTGTCGGTGGCGGCGTCGGCGCGGGTCAGCGCGTCGCGGGCGGCGTCGAGGGAGGCTCCGCGCCGGACGGCCCGCTTGAGCGCCTCGGGCTCAAGGAGCAGCCGTACGTCGTAGACCTCGCGCGCCATGTCCGCGTCCACCATGCGCACCGTGACGCCCTTGTACTGGTTCATCACGACCAGCCCGGTCCCGGCCAGCGTCTTGAGCGCCTCGCGCACCGGGGTCTTGGACACCCCGAACTGCGCGGCGAGCTCGGTCTCCACCAGGGCCTGACCCGGCGTCAACTGCCCGGTGAGGATGCGGCGTTTGATCTCCTCCAGCACGAACTGCGTGCGGGAGGGGATCGGCGTGGGCACAGAGGTCATGCGCGCCTCTCGGATCTTCGCGGGATCGGATCTCGCGTATGGGATCTCACGTATCGCGTCTCATATATGACGTACGAAGTGCGACGCGATGAAGGTAGGAGGGGCAGCAAGATTCGTCAACGCTTCTGACAAAGGAAGTTCGGGGAGGGGCGGGGGTGTTGGGGCGCGCCGATGGGATCCGGGCCGGGGATGCGCAGGTCAGAAGCCTGCGCCTGCCGTGCCGGACGGATGCGCGGATTCCGCGGCCGGACCCGGCACCCGCAGTCGACCAGCCCCGCATGCGTACGGGCCGGCATGCGTACGGGCCGGCATGCGTACGGGCCGGCATGCGTACGGGCCCTCGCGCGGCCGATGCCGGCGGGGCCCGTGATTCGTGGCGCGTGTGCCGTTTACCTCCTACGCCCCCTGGTTCCAGCCCGGATCCCGCCCGCTCAGCCCCACCGCGCGGTCCAGCAGGGGTGCATCGTCCGGTACCGGGACGACCGGGCCGAAGATGCCGCCGCCCCGGTCGCCGGCGTCGGCTGCGGCGCGCAGGAAGTCGTGGGACATCTGGAGGGCGGCCGGGTCCGGGGTGTACGGCTGCCCCGTGGCGACGGCCAGGTCCCAGGCGTGGATCACCAGCTCGTCCACGGCCACCGCGCCGGCGACTGCACCGGGCAGGTCGACGCCGCCCGCGCGGGTCATGCCGGTCCACGCGTCCGGGGCGCGCCACACCTCCCCCAGTTCGTCGAGCACCTTGGGCAGCTCCTCGCGCCAGGCCGGGCCGATGTCCGGGACGACCGAACCGGGGTTCGTGTCGGTGGTGGGGCCGAGTTCCTTGCGGGCGGCGTCACGGAAGGCGACGGACAGGCCGAGCAGGTGGCCCAGCAGATTGTGCACAGCCATCTCGGGGCAGGGCGTCGGCGCCGAGAGCTGCTCGTCGGTGACGGCCTCGACGAGACGGGCGACGACGCGGGTCTGCGGTCCGAGGTCGATGGTCGGATCGGTCATGGGCGGGCTCCTCACAGATCTGTTCCTGAGAGGTGGACCGACCGGGGCGGCGAAACTCATCGCCGATGGAGAGACGATCCGACGCGGCCGGGCGGGCTACCGGTCCGACCTGCTGCTCTGGGGGCCGATGGCCGGGCGAACGGTCCGACCTGCCGCCCTATGCGCCGGACAGCCCGGCGTCCGGCTCCGGCACCCGCCCAGCCTCCCCCGCCACCGCACCCTTCCGCTCCCTGGCCCCCCGCACCCACGCCACCAGTTCCCTCGGCGTCCTCCCGCCCGTGAAGCACCACAGTGCGATCACCGGGTCGCAGATCGCGCACCCCAGTGAGGAGGTGTGGGCGAAGGGGATGATCGGGTTTCCCTTGATGTGGTGGACGATGTCCCACCCGGTGTGCAGCAGCCAGGCGACGCCGATGAAGGTCCACGAATCCAGGCCGCGGTAGGCGACGTAAGTGATCACCGCGGTGAACACGAATTCCCAGCCGCCGAGACCGCCGCCGCTCAGATAGGCGGCGCCCGCTCCGGCGACCATGATCGCGTTGAAACGCCGCCGGTGCGGCTCGCGGATGAAGGACATCAGAAGGGCGTAGAGGAGACCGACGCCGATGGGCGCGACGTATTGCATGGGAAGTGCCTTTTCCGGCCGATGACTTGGACGGATCACCACGCTATGGCCGGGGTCCCGCCCGCCCCAGTGGCTGAATCGACACCTTCCAACGGATTCCCGCCGACGCCCGCTCCGGCAGGGCGGTCTCAGGGAATCACCAACGCGACCAGCAGGGCGAAGGGCACGAAGATCAACGGAACCGACATCAGCCAGCCCATGCGCGTGGTCGTCCGCGCGCCGATGAGGGCGCAGAACGGCCCCATGAGGAGCACGTAGAAGAAGAACGCCGGCCAGATGAGCATGATCCCCGCCCCCATGATTTCCCCCCTCGCGAAACCTCGCTCCACTCAGATTTGAACACGTTCAAATGCTTCGTGTCCAGTGGCATCCACGCCCACGATTAGGGCACTTGCCCGATCCCCACACCCCCGCCTTAGCCGCACAGTGGCCCGACATGACGACCACCATCACCAGCGCACTTCCACCCGTCCTGCGCGACCGCAACTCCGGTCTCTATCTCGCCGGAGTCGTGGTGTCCGGCTTCGGGACCTCGGCGTTGTGGCTGGTCTCCGGCGTATGGGTGAAGGACCTCACCGGCTCCGACGGTCTGGCCGCGCTGTGCATGCTCGCCATGTGGGCGCCCACCCTGGCCGGCCCGCTCCTCGGCACGATCGCCGACCGCACCCGCCGCAAGCCCCTGCTGCTCGGCGTGAACCTGCTCCTGGCCGCGCTGCTGCCCACCCTCTTCGCGGTCGACTCGGCGGACCGGGTCTGGCTGGTGTTCTCGGTCCTGTTCGCCTACGGCGCCGCGGGCGTCGTCCATGACGCCGCCGAGTCGGCCCTGGTCGCGAGCGCCGTCCCCGCGCCCCTGCTCGGCGACTTCAACGGACTGCGGATGACGGCCAACGAGGGCATGAAACTCCTCGCCCCGCTGGCAGGCGCCGGCCTCTACGCGGCGTACGGCGGCCCGGGCGTCGCCCTGCTCGACGCGGTCACGTTCGTGCTCGCCACCGGCCTGTACGCCTGTCTGCGCGTGAGCGAGAGCAGGCCGAAGCCCCCGGTCGGCGGCTGGCGCAAGCAGACCTCCGAGGGCGCCCGGTACCTGTGGACGCACCCCGTGCTGCGCCCGCTCGTCCTGGCCGGCGGCACCACCATGCTGTTCGCCGGGCTCAGCGGGGCGCTGCTCTACGCCGTCATCGACAGCCTCGGGCACGCCCCCGCGTACGCCGGTGTGCTGTACGCCGCCCAGGGCGCCGGTTCGGTGGCGATCGGGCTGCTGTCGGGGCCGGCGTTGCGCCGCCTCGGCGAGCGCCGTTTCGCCGGGTACGGCATCGCCCTCACGGCCGTCGCGGTGGGCCTGCGCGCGATCCCGTCCGACCCGGTGGCCCTGGTGTGCAGCGCGGCGATCGGCGCCGGACTGCCCTGCGTCCTGATCGCCGCGCTCACGGCCGTGCAGCGCGAGACACCGCACACGCTGCTCGGACGTACGACCGCGACGGCCAACACGCTCGTGTTCACGCCGAACGTGATCGGGCTGGCGGCCGGCGCGGCCCTGGTCGAACTGCTGGACGTACGGCTGGTGTTGGCCGTCCTCGGCGTGGTGTGGCTGTCGAGTGCCGTACCGCTGCTTCAGAGCGCGGCGAGGCCCTCCCGTACCGCGTCCAGGTCGCCGTCGGACGCCAACCCCGCGTGATAGAGCCGGATCTGGGTGGCGCCCAGCTCACGCGCGCGTGCCGCGTCCTCGGCGAGCGTGCCGGGGCTGCCGCCCATCCCGGAGACCACGCCGAGGTTGGCGGCGAGGACCGCGTCCGCACGCCCCTGTTCGGCGAACGGCGCGAGCAGGGCGGGCCCGCCCGCGCAGGGCACGACCACGCCGTCCGCGACGGACAGGATGTGCGCGGGGTCGACGCCGGCGTTGGCACCGACGTGGTGGGTCACGGGGTCGGCGTGCAGCAGGACCTGGAAGCCGTCGGGGGCGGCATCGCGGACCGCGCGGACAGCCGCCTCCTGGAGCGTGCGGGCCCTCTCGTCACGCCACGCGCGCGTGGCCGCCGCCGTCCGCACGCCCAGCAGCTTCTCGACCCCGGCCCAGCCCCCGTCGTCCGGAGCGCCCTGCCACAGCGGCTCCAGGGCGTGCCTCACGGCGGCCGCCAGTTCGCCCGCGTCCAGGCCCTGGGCTCCGTAACCCTCCTTGCAGACCGGGCAGAAGCAGAGCGCCATCAGGTAGTGCCCGGCGTCGCCGAGCGTGACCCCGGCGGTCTTGTCGTGGGCGTGCAGATGCTGCAGCCCGTACCAGCCGAGGGACTCCAGCTCGGTGCCGCGCGCCCCGGGCCGTACCGCGGCCTCGGCGGCGAGGTCGACGAGGTACGCGCGCGTGGCGGGCTGCGCGATGCAGGGGGCCCACGGGTAGCGGTCGCCGTAGGCGTTGACGACACAGGTGTCCGGATGGTCGGCGCCCATACGGGAGTTGTGCGCGAGGACCACCCAGGTGTGCACCTGAAGACCGGCTTCCGTGAGCGCGGCGGCGGCCTCGCCGAAGGCGTCGCCGGGCGCCCAGTCCCCGGCCGGGTACGGGCGCAGCGTCCGCCCCTCCCAGCGGCCGTCCACCGGGTAAAGCACGGCCGCGTGCTCGGCGGTGACGATGCGGTGACGCGGGTGGCGGGGGGTCAGGGCGCGGGTGGAGTGGTAGGCCGAGGCGAGCGTCACCTGGCGCACTCCGAGGGCGGCGATCCTCCCGGGTGCCCCGGGATCTCCGTTGACGTCCCAGGGGTAGACGAATGCCGACGCCTTCACTTGGTCTCCTCCGGATCCTGCTCCAGCAGCGCGTGACCGCGCTCGATCACCTGCGCGAGCTGCTTGACATGATCCTCGCCCGGCTCGTGCAGCGGGGGCCGGACCTCCCCCACGTCCAGACCGCGCAGCCGTACGCCCGCCTTGACCAGCGCGACGGCGTATCCCCGGCCCTGCGCGCGCAGTTCGACGAACGGCCGGTAGAAGCCGTCCAGGAGGCGGTGCACGGTCGCATCGTCGCCCGCTTCGAGCGCCCGGTAGAAGGCGAGGGCGATCTCCGGGGCGAAGCAGAACACCGCGGAGGAGTACAGCGTGACGCCGAGGGCGCGGTAGGCGACCTGCGTCTGTTCGGCGGTCGGCAGTCCGTTGAAGTAGAGGAACTCGCCGGGGAAGTCGGTGCGTACGGCGCTGACGATGCGCTGCATGAGGTCCAGGTCGCCGAGGCCGTCCTTGAGGCCGATGACGCCTTCCGTGCGGGCCAGTTCGACGACGGTCTCCGGGGTGAACACGGCGTTGTCGCGCTGGTAGACGATCACGGGCAGCCCGGTCGCCACGGCGACCTCCCGGTAGTGCCGCAGCAGCCCCTCCTGCCCGGCGAGTACGAGATACGGCGGCATGGCGAGCAGTCCGTCCGCGCCGGCGCCCTCGGCGAGGCGCGCGTACCGCACGGCGAGGGCGGTGCCGTACCCGGCGCCGGCGACGACCGGCACCCTGCCCTGCGCCGCCTCGACGGCCGCCCGCACGCACGCCTCGTACTCCTCGGGCGTGAGGGCGTGGAACTCGCCGGTGCCGCAGCAGGCGAACACAGCGGCGGCCCCGGCCTCGACGCCGCGGCGCACATGGGTGCGGTAGGTGTCGAGGTCGACCGAGCCGTCGGGGCCGTAGGCGGTGACGGGGAAGAACAGCGGCCCGCCGGGGATGCTCAGGCGTGCGGCGAGAGGGGCTGGCGTCACGGGCTCTCCCTAGATAGGACGAGGACGACCACAAACAGGATCCTGATCAGAGTTTACGTTTATGAACGCAAGCCGCACCACCCTTGACGGGTAAGGTCGTTGATCCTTAGCTTGTCCATGAATGTGAATACCGTGCGCGCATGCATACGGCCCTGGACTCAAGGAGAACCGAGGATGCCAGCCCCCCGCACCGTTCTGCTCACCGGCGCCGCCGGCGGCCTCGGCACCCTGATGCGGGACCTGCTCCCGGCGTACGGCTACGAGCTGCGGCTGCTCGACCTGCGCCCCGTGGAGGGCGCGGCGGACGCGATCGTCGCCGACCTCGCCGACCGGGACGCGCTGCGTGAGGCCGTGCGGGGCGTCGACGCGATCATCCACCTCGCCGGCATCTCCCTGGAAGCCCCGTTCGAGAAGATCCTGCGGGCCAACATCGAGGGCACGTACAACCTGTACGAGGCCGCCCGCCAGGAGGGCGTGGAGCGGATCGTCTTCGCCTCCTCCAACCACGCGGTCGGCTTCACGCCCCGCCCCCGCGGCGACGACCCCCTCATCCCCATCGACACCCCGCGCCGCCCCGACACCTTCTACGGCCTGTCCAAGTCCTTCGGCGAGGACCTCGCCCAGTTCTACTGGGACAAGCACGGCCTGGAGACGGTGTCCGTGCGGATCGGCTCCTGCTTCCCCGAGCCGACCAGCGTGCGCATGCTCTCGGTGTGGATGAGCCCGGCCGACGGCGCCCGCCTCCTGCACGCGGCCCTGACCGCCGAGAGCGTCGGGCACACCGTCGTGCACGGCTCCTCCGCGAACACCCGCCTGTGGTGGGACCTGACCTCCGCCCGCTCCCTCGGCTACGACCCCCAGGACGACTCCGAGCCGTACGCCGAGAAGCTGATCGCCGAGCAGGGCGAGCTCGACCCGGAGAACATCGCGCACGCCTATCTGGGCGGCCACTTCGTGAGCGACCCGCCGATCTGGCCGTACTGACCGAAACGAAGTGCGGCAAAAGGGCGGGCGGGCACCGAACGGGCCCGCCCGCCCCCGTATTCGGGCACTGCATGCGCCCGATCTCACCTGCCACACCACAACCACGCAGGTCCGAGACGGGCACACCACACGGTGAACGGGCACACACGGGCAGCATCGAACCTGCAACAGACCTGGTCAGTGCCAGACACCCCCTGTAGAACTTCCCCCATGGGTCCCACCGGGCCCGAACGGGCAGCGAAGCGGAAGGCAGGTGTCGGCATGAGCACGAGAACGGCGGAAGAACGCCAGCGCGAGATCGTGCTGGCCGCACGCCGTGACGGCTCGGTCGACGTCACCGCGCTCGCCGACGAGCTGGGCGTGGCGAAGGAGACCGTACGGCGGGATCTGCGCGTCCTGGAGGACCACGGACTGCTCCGCCGCACCCATGGCGGCGCCTACCCCGTGGAGAGCGCCGGCTTCGAGACGACGCTCGCCTTCCGCGCCACCAGCCATGTCCCCGAGAAGCGCCGGATCGCGACCGCCGCGGCCGAGCTGCTGGGGGACGCCGAGACGGTCTTCGTCGACGAGGGCTTCACCCCCCAGCTCATCGCCGAGGCCCTGCCCCTGGACCGGCCGCTGACCGTGGTCACCGCGTCCCTGCCGGTCGCGGGCGCCCTCGCCGAGTCCGAGAACGCCTCCGTGCTGCTGCTCGGCGGCCGGGTACGCTCCGGCACCCTGGCCACCGTCGACCACTGGACGACGAAGATGCTGGCCGGCTTCGTCATCGACCTCGCGTTCATCGGCGCCAACGGCATCTCCCGCGAGCACGGCCTGACCACCCCCGACCCGGCCGTCAGCGAGGTCAAGGCGCAGGCCATCCGGGCCGCGCGCCGCACGGTCTTCGCGGGCGTGCACACCAAGTTCGGCGCCGTCAGCTTCTGCCGGTTCGCGGAGATCGGCACGCTGGAGACGATCGTGACGAGCACGCTGCTGCCGGCGGCCGAGGCGCACCGCTACTCACTCCTGGGACCCCAGGTCATCCGCGTCTGAACGGCGAACCCACTCCCCCCGGGGCACGCCCACACCCCCGCATGCCCTTTATCTCCTTGTACATCCCCTCCACACCTATCTCTTCTTTCCCTTCATCCCCCCATACGTCCAGGAGCGATCCATGCGAACCCAGAGCCGTCGACGGCCCAAGCGAGCCACGCTCGCCACGGCCGCCGCAGGGACGCTGCTCGCCCCGCTGCTCTCCGGCTGCTGGGTCGGCGCCGGCGGGGCGGGGTCGGGCGGCAACTCGATCAACGTCCTCATGGTCAACAACCCCCAGATGACCGAGCTGCAAAAGCTCGCCCCCCGCTTCACCGAAGAGACCGGCATCAAGGTCAACTTCACCGTCCTGCCCGAGAACGACGTCCGCGACAAGATCAGCCAGGACTTCGCCAACCAGGCGGGCCAGTACGACGTCGCCACCCTCTCCAACTACGAGATACCGATCTACGCCCGCAACGGCTGGCTCCAGGAGATGAACTCCTACGTGGCGGGGGACCCCGGCTACGACGAGCAGGACGTCCTGGGGCCGATGCGCCAGTCCCTGACCGGCGACGACGGCAAGCTCTACGGCCAGCCCTTCTACGGCGAGTCGTCCTTCCTGATGTACCGCAAGGACGTCTTCGAGAAGGAGGGCCTGAAGATGCCCGCCCACCCCACCTGGCAGCAGGTCGCGGACCTCGCGGCGCGGGTGGACGGCGCCGAGCCGGGCATGAAGGGCATCTGTCTGCGCGGCCTGCCCGGCTGGGGCGAGGTGATGGCCCCGCTCACCACCGTCGTCAACACCTTCGGCGGCACCTGGTTCGACAAGGACTGGTCGGCCCGCCTGAACTCCCCCGAGTGGAAGAAGGCGACGAAGTTCTATGTCGACCTGGTCCGCGAGCACGGTGAGTCGGGAGCCGCCCAGTCCGGCTTCGCCGAGTGCCTGAACAACATGACCCAGGGCAAGGTCGCCATGTGGTACGACGCCACCTCCGCGGCCGGTTCACTGGAGGCGGCGAACAGCCCGGTCAAGGACAAGGTGGGCTACGCGCCCGCCCCCGTCGAGAAGACCGAGTCCTCCGGCTGGCTCTACACCTGGGCCTGGGGCATCCAGCAGGCGTCCCGCAACCCCGACAAGGCCTGGAAGTTCGTCTCCTGGGCGTCCGGCAAGCAGTACGAGCAACTCGTCGGCGACGAGATCGGCTGGTCCAACGTCCCGGCCGGCAAGCGCGCCTCCACCTATGCCAACCCCGCGTACCGCGAGGAGGCGGCGGCCTTCCAGGAGATGACGAAGGAAGCCATCGAGGGCGCCCGCCCGAACGACCCCGGTGTACAGGCGCGCCCCGCGCCCGGCATCCAGTTCGTCGGCATCCCCGAGTTCACCGACCTCGGCACCAAGGTCTCCCAGGAGATCAGCGCGGCCATCGCCGGACGCCAGTCCGTCGAGTCGGCCCTGAAGAAGTCCCAGCAGCTCGCCGACGAGATCTCCGAGGAGTACGAGGGGCGATGACAGCGACGACAACGGCCCCCGTGGCCTCGACTCCCGTGCGTACGACCCGTCCGCCCTCCGCCCGGCTGCGCGCCTGGGCGACCAGGGCTCCCCTGCTGCCCGCGCTGATCTTCATGATCGCCGTGACCCAGCTGCCGTTCGTGGCCACGCTGGTGATCTCCTTCTTCGACTGGAACTCCCTCTATCCCGACGCCCGGCACTTCGCCGGCCTGGACAACTACCAGGAAGTCCTCACCGACGCCGATCTGCGCCAGTCGGTGTGGACGACCGTGCTCCTGACGGTCGCCGTGGTGCTGGCCAGCCTGATCCTCGGCCTGGTGCTCGCGCTGCTGCTGGACCGTAAGTTCAAGGGCCGCGGTGTGGTCCGCACGCTGCTGATCGCCCCGTTCCTGGTGGTGCCGGTGGCGGCGGCCCTGCTCTGGAAGCATGTGCTCTACAACCCTGAGTACGGCCTGTTCAATGGGTTGTTGCACTATGTGGGCGGCCCACAGCCGGACTGGATCTCCAACACCCCGCTGCTCGCGGTGGAGGCCTCGCTGGTCTGGCAGTGGACGCCGTTCATGATGCTGATCCTGCTGGCCGGCCTTCAGAGCCGCGACCACGAGCAGATCGAGGCGGCCCGCGTCGACGGCGCGAGCGACTGGCAGATCTTCCGCCATCTCACGCTGCCGCACCTGCGCCGCTACCTCGAACTCGGCGCCCTGCTCGGCTCGATCTACATCGTCCAGAACTTCGACGCGGTCTTCACGATCACGTCCGGGGGCCTCGGCACCGCCAACCTCCCCTACACCGTCTACCAGAGCTTCTACCAGGCCCATGAGAACGGCCTCGCCTCGGCCGCGGGCGTCCTGGTGGTCATCGGCTCGATCATCATCGCGACCTTCGCGCTGCGCGTGGTGTCGTCCCTGTTCCGCGAGGAGGTGTCGCGCGCATGAGTGACGTGGCCGTACGACTTCGCAGCCGCCGCAAGGGAGCCGGCCTCGGCCTGGTGGCCTGGCTGCTCGGCATCGTGTTCTTCCTGCCCATCGCGTGGATGGCGCTGACGTCCTTCCACTCCGAGCAGGACGCGGCGACCAACCCGCCGTCCTTCGCCGCGTCGCTGACGCTGGACGGCTACCGCGAGTTCTTCGGCGCGGGCGGCGGCGCGAGCCCCTGGCCCGCGCTGATCAACTCGACGGTGGCCTCGCTCGCCTCGACGCTGTTCGTCCTGGTGCTCGCCCTCCCGGCGGCATACGCGCTGTCGATCCGCCCGGTGAAGAAGTGGACCGACGTCCTGTTCTTCTTCCTGTCGACGAAGATGCTGCCGGCCGTGGCGGGCCTGCTGCCGCTGTACCTGTTCGCGAAGAACACGGACATGCTCGACAACATCTGGCTGCTGGTCATCCTCTACACCTCCATGAACCTGCCGATCGCGGTGTGGATGATGCACTCCTTCCTCGCCGAGATCCCGGTCGCGATCATCGAGGCGGCACGGGTGGACGGCGCGAGGCTGCCGACGATCCTCACACGCGTGGTGGCCCCCATCGCGCTGCCCGGCATCGCCGCGACCTCCCTGATCTGCTTCATCTTCAGCTGGAACGAGCTGTTGTTCGCCCGAGTCCTGACCGGCGTGGTGGCCGAGACCGCGCCCGTCTTCCTGACCGGCTTCATCACCAGCCAGGGCCTGTTCCTGGCGAAGGTGTGCGCCGCGTCGCTCGTCATCTCCCTGCCGGTGCTCGCCGCGGGGTTCGCCGCCCAGGACAAGCTGGTCCAGGGCCTGTCGTTGGGAGCAGTGAAATGAAGGCCGCCGTCATCGAGTCCGTGGGCAGGGCCGTCGTCGCCGAGGTCCCGGACCCGACGCCAGGGCCGCGCGAGGTCGTCGTCGAGGTGGCGGCCTGCGGGCTGTGCGGCACCGATCTGCACATCCTCCAGGGCGAGTTCGCGCCGAAGCTGCCGATCGTGCCCGGGCACGAGTTCGCCGGCGAGGTGGTCGGGGTCGGCACCCAGGTCACCGAGGTGGCGGTCGGCGACCGGGTCGCGGTCGACCCGTCCCTGTACTGCTTCGAGTGCCGCTACTGCCGTACGGGCCACAACAACCTCTGCGAACGCTGGGCGGCGATCGGCGTGACCACGGCCGGCGGCGCGGCGCAGTTCGCCGTCGCCCCGGTGGCGAACTGCGTGAAGCTCCCCGAGCACGTCCGCACCCAGGACGCGGCCCTGGTGGAGCCCCTGTCCTGCGCGGTGCGCGGCTACGACGTCCTGCAGTCCCGCCTCGGCGCCCACGTCCTGATCTACGGCTCCGGCACGATGGGCCTGATGATGCTGGAGCTCGCCAAGCGGACCGGCGCGGCCAGCGTCGACGTCGTGGACATCAACGAGCAGCGCCTTCAGACGGCCCGCCGCCTCGGCGTCTCGGCGTCGGCGGCGAACCCGGACGAGCTGGACCGCCCGCAGGGCTGGGACCTGGTCGTGGACGCCACCGGCAACGCCGCGGCGATCCAGGACGGCCTGGACCGGGTGGCGAAGGCGGGAACGTTCCTGCAGTTCGGCGTGGCGGACTACGCGACGCGGGTGAGCATCGACCCGTACCGCATCTACAACCAGGAGATCACCATCACCGGCTCGATGGCCGTCCTGCACAGCTTCGAGCGGGCGGCGGAGCTGTTCGCGAACGGGGTCCTCGACCCGGACGTCTTCATCAGCGACCGCATCCCGCTGGAGCAGTATCCGCAGGCCCTGGAGCAGTTCGCGTCCGGCGTGGGCCGCAAGATCGTGGTCGTGCCGTAGGCCGTGCGGCAGCGCCATGGCCCGCCCTCATCGGTGTCCCCGGCCGGATCGCCTACGGTCAACAGCGGTCGCGGTCAGGTGGGAGACATGGCGTCGGCGGTCCGTCCCCGGCCGATTCCGGCCAGTTCCGGTCGCCCGGCTTGAGCGGATGTGTGCCCGGGGAAGCTCGACTGCGTTCGTGTGATGAACGTACTCGCGGGCCTAAGGAGCGGGTGTGGCGTTTCACAAGGAATCCTCCGACGGAGGGACACCAGCACCCTGGGCAGCCGAGGAGCACCCGCGCCTTCCGGAGGCGGCGCAGGACGCCGTCACGAGAGCCATGTGCTTCGCCGTTCATCTGAACCGGGAGTTCCGGGACCAGGTCGGTGAGCACACGCTGCCGACGGGACGCAAGGCCGGGTGCCCTTCGGCCGGGGTGGACATGGTCGCGGTGTGGCGCCACGCCCGGCTCGCACGTGATCGCCGGCAGAGCGCGGCTCTGCGCCTGAACACGGTGCGGGTGGTCCTGGGGCTGTCGCTGGCGGTGACCGTGTTCGCCGCGTCGGCGCCGCTGTACCTCTCAGCGCAGTGGCTGTGGGCGGGTGCCGCGGCCGTCGTGGCCGGCGCGGCGGCCATCCGCCACGGGCGGACTATCGTGCACGCGACTGTGAGAGACACCGTCGAGACGGCGACACGGCTGCGGCAGACGGACGTTCCCCCACTGCCGTGTGTGACGGAGCAGAACGAGGAGGACAGCGAGGACGAACGGCGCATCGAGGAGATCGAGGACGCCGACATGATCGTCTTCTCGTCGCGCTCCGCCACCCCGTTCATAGGCAGCGGCATCCCCGTCGAGGCCGTGGTGATGCAGCCCGTCGACATCCACCGGGGCGCGGGCGACCAGAACGTGGAGCCGCTGCCCTTCGACGCCCACCATGTCCACGACTATTTGATGGACCACCTGCCGGCCCGGGGCCTGGACTCGGTGGCTCCCAGACAACGCCTCTTCATCAGGGGGGACGCCATCGCGGCCACGGTGCGCAGCCCGTGGGAGGACCGTGAGAAGCCGCCTCCGAGCAAGGTCTCGCCCCAATGGGTCAAGGAGGGGGTGGACCGTCCGACCGGGCGGGCGCGGACCTACGTCTGCCTGGAACGCAGTCTCAACGGCGGCCGACTGGTGGTCTCGATGTTCGTCCGCGTCGCCCGCGAGGGCAACATGCTCTCCCTCGAGATCGCCACGTACGTTCTACCGGGCCTGGACCCCCGGCGCGTACGGCTCGACGAGCCCTTCAGGACGTACTTCGACGGCAACCTCGATCCCCTCCCCGGCCACACCGTGGACGCCGCCTGTCGCCGG
Organism: Streptomyces chartreusis; assembly: GCF_008704715.1. Classification (NCBI taxonomy): domain Bacteria; kingdom Bacillati; phylum Actinomycetota; class Actinomycetes; order Kitasatosporales; family Streptomycetaceae; genus Streptomyces; species Streptomyces chartreusis. The sequence continues at coordinate 7,531,473 of NZ_CP023689.1, read as the reverse complement.
ATCACCGGACAGCTCCTCACGCGCTACCTCACCACCGGGTCCTGGGACGCACCGCCCGAGGCCGACGAGAACGAGCGGGACGACGACACAGCCCAGGAGACGGAAGGGGGTTCGGACGGGCAGGCGAGGAGTGCGGAGGTACGCAAGAGGGAGACCGAGGAGATCGAGCGCAGCGCGGCCCTCGGGGAACGGGCCTACGACTTCGGCGCCGAGACCAGCCTGCGCGAGTGGGCGGCGCACCCCTACATGGCGGACTACTTCGAGATCCTCGACACCCGGGACTGCCTCCAGCGGATGCAGCGCAGCGTGATCGACTGCCTGGACGACTTCCTCACCGAGCGGCATGTCGACACATCCGAATTCCGCGTTCGGCGTGACCAGATCATCAACAACACCACCTACGAGATCCAGCACGTCGAAGGCTCCGGGCATCACATCGGCCCGCAGGGAAAGGTGATCCATGGCCAGTCCGCACGAAGCGAACGAGCCCGGCCCACAGGCCGACGCGCCGACGACTCCACAGGTCACACCGCCTGACCCCGCGCCGCAGGTTCCGCAGCCGGCCCCTGCGGTCAACTACCGGATCGGACATGTATCCGGAACCGGCCACATCATGGGCCCTAATGGAGTGATCCACCACCACGGCCCGGACCTCGAGAGAATCCGCTCGCTCATCCAGGAACTGGTGGCCTCCTCCCTGGATCCGGGCGGAGCCCCCGTGGCGGACCCGGCGGTCGCGGCGGAAGCCGCGACCATCGACGCCGAGCTGGAGCACGGCAGGGTCGACCGGCTCCGCGTCCTCGCCCTGCTGGACAGGGTCACGGCCTCCGTGGGTGGCGTGGCGGCCGCCGGCACCGCAGCAGCGCAGCTGGCTCAGGCTCTCCAGGGCTTTTGACGGCTGCCGGTCAGTTGGGCGCAGAGTAAGGGAACGGTAAAGCGCCCCCGCTCGTTCACGGGGCATGACAGCTATGACCCCCGGCTCGAACATCCCTCTCTCCACCGCGCGCGTGACGGTGGACGTCGCCGCCCCGGTGCGGCTCGACGTATCGGGCCTGCTGCTCACCGCCGACGGCAAAGTGCGCTCCGACGACGACTTCATCTTCTACAACCAGCCCAGCGGCCCGGGCGTGACGTACCGCTCGGGCGGCGGCACCGCCCCCGACGCGATCACGGTCGACACCGCGGCCGTACCGCCGGGCATCGAGAAGATCGTCGTCACCGCCAGCCCGGACGCCGCCGGCCAGACCTTCCAGGGCATCGAGCCGACGGCCACCATCCGCAGCGCCGACGACAACAGCGTCCTGGCCACCTTCACACCCCCGCAGCTCGGCGCCGAGACGGCACTGGTGGTCGTCGAGATCTATCTGCGCAACGGCGCCTGGAAGGCCCGCGCCGTGGGCCAGGGCTACGCCAACGGCCTGGCCGGCATCGCCACCGACTTCGGCGTCACGGTCGAGGAGCCCGCCCCGGCCGCCGCCCCCGTGGCCCCGCCGCAGCCGGCCATGCAGCCCCCGGCCGCTCCGCCGGCCCCGCCGGTGTCCGCCCCGGTCACTCCCCCGGCCCCCGCCGCGCCTCCCGCCCCGCCCGCGCCCGGCGCCGGCAAGATCAACCTCGACAAGGGCCGCGTCAGCCTCCAGAAGAACCAGACCGTCTCCCTGATGAAGGGCGGCCGCCCGCTGCTCTCGCAGGTCCAGATGGGCCTCGGCTGGGAGCCGGCGTACCGCGGCAAGGACATCGACCTGGACGCCTCGGTCATCGCCTACGGCCCGCAGCGCAACCACATCGACAGCTGCTACTTCGGCAAGCTCCAGATCGTGAACGGCGCCATCCGCCACTCCGGCGACAACCTCACCGGCGAGGGCGGCGGGGACGACGAGGTCATCACCGTCGACCTCGGCCGGCTGCCGCAGGACGTCACCGGCCTGGTCTTCACGGTCAACTCCTTCTCCGGCCAGAAGTTCACCGAGGTCGCCAAGGCCTACTGCCGGCTGATCGACGCCCTGTCCGGCGAGGAGCTCGTCCGCTTCGACCTCACCAGCGCCGAGCCGCAGACCGGTGTGATCATGGCCAAGCTCATCCGCCAGTTCTCCGGCGAGTGGGAGATGACGGCGATGGGCGACTTCGTGAAGTCCCGGACCGTGCGGGGGATGGTGAAGCCGGCGGCCCAGTCCCTGTAGCCGACCGTACGACGTGCGGGGCGCCCCCGCTCCGAGGGGCGCCCGGCGCTGTCACGCCCGTCGAACTCCCGCGGCGGACCCGTCCGGGCGCGTCAGGCCGAGGCCCGGACGACCAGTTCGGGGATCACCCAGGCGTCGGTGCCGTTCATCGGCTCCTCGCCCGCCCGCAGCCGCGCCACCTGCTCCACGGCCAGGCGGCCCAGCCGGCGCTTGTCTATGTGCAGAGTGGTGAGCCCGGGGTCGACCAACTCGCCCAGCGACAGGCCGTCGAAGCCGAGCACGGCCAGCTCGTCCGGCACCCGCCGGCCCCGGCCCCGGGCCGCGCGCATCGCGCCGACCGCGATCAGGTCGTTGAAGCCGAACACCGCCGTGAGCTCGGGCCGTGCGTCCAGCAGCCGCGCCATGCCCTCCTCGCCGCCCGCCACACTGTGCTCGGGACACATGGCGATCCAGCCGTCGTCCACGGACAGCCCATGGCGCCGGGCCTCCGCGAGGAACGCCTGCCGCCTGGGAGCGGGTCCGTGCACGCCGTCCAGCATGCCGATACGGCGATGCCCCGCACGGACCAGATGGGCCATGCCCTGCTCCACCCCGGCCGCGGCGTCGATGCCCACGGCCGCGAACCGGGTGTGCTGCGGGCCGCGTTCCAGCAGCACCAGCGGTACGCCGCCGAGGTGGCGGGCCAGTTCGTCGTCCGGGCTCCTGAAGTAGCCCACGACCGCGTCCGCCTGGTGGGAGAGCACGTCGAGCGCCTCCCGTTCCCGGGCCTCGTCGGTACGCGAGTCCCACACGACCACCTGCCAGCCGCGCAGCTCGGCGGCCTCCAGCACACCGGCGGCCACCTCCGGGAAGAAGGGGTTCATCAGGTCCGGGATCACCAGCCCGGCCGTCACGGTCCCCTTGCGTACCAGGCCGCGCGCGAACCGGCTGGGCCGGTAGTCCAGCAGCCGTGCCGCCTCCAGGACACGTTCCTTGGTCCCCGGGTCGATCTCGCCCTTGTCGTTCACCGCACGGGACACCGTCTGACGCGACACCCCGGCCAGCTTGGCGACATCGTGGATCGTGGCCCGCCGCCGGGCACCACCGGGCCGACCGAGACCCGACTCCCGCTGCTGATCGTCCGCCAACACGCTGAGCACCCTATCCCCGCCGGGGGGAGCCGAAGTGTGCGACTACGGGGGTGCGTGCTTGCTGGTTCGTCGGCTGCGGCGTCGTGGGGGCTGGTCGCGCAGTTCCCCGCGCCCCTGAAAAAAGGAGGGGCGCTCCCGAGCTGTCACCCTAGAAAAGTGCGCTGTACGCGTTCAGTGCCGGCTGGCCGCCCAGGTGGGCGTAGAGCACCGTGGAGTCCCGGTCGATCTCGCCCCGCTCGACCAGGTCGATCATCCCGGCCATCGACTTGCCCTCGTACACCGGGTCGGTGATCATCCCCTCCGTCCGGGCCGCAAGGCGCATCGCCTCCAGGGTCGTCTCGTCGGGGATGCCGTAGATGCCTGCGTGGTAGCGCTCGTCGAGTTCGACGTCGGTGACGGTCAACTCGCGTTTGACGCCTATGAGTTGCCCGGTGTTTTTGGCGATCCGGGCGATCTGCTCGCGGGTGGTGGCCGGCTTGGCGGAGGCGTCGATGCCCAGTACGCGGCGCGGCCGGCCGCCCGCCTCCTCCAGGGCCGCGAAGCCGGCCACCATGCCGGCCTGGGTGGAGCCGGTCACCGAGCAGACGATCACCGTGTCGAAGAAGACGCCGGACTGCCTTTCCTGCTCGGCTACCTCGTACGCCCATCCGGCGAAACCCAGGCCGCCGAGCGGATGGTCGGAGGCGCCGGCCGGGATGGCGTACGGCTTGCCGCCGGACTCCTCGACCTCCCGCAGCGCCTGCTCCCAGCTCTCCTTGAAGCCGATCCCGAACCCGGCCCGTACGAGCCGTACGTCGGCCCCGGCGAGGCGGCTGAGAAGGATGTTGCCGACCTTGTCGTAGACGGAGTCGGGCCAGTCCACCCAGCTCTCCTGGATCAGCACGCACTTGAGTCCGGCGCGGGCGGCGACGGCCGCGACCTGGCGGGTGTGGTTGGACTGCACGCCGCCGATCGAGACGAGCGTGTCGCAGCCCTGCGCGAGCGCGTCGGCGACGAGGTACTCCAGCTTGCGGGTCTTGTTGCCGCCGTACGCGACACCGGAGTTGCAGTCCTCGCGCTTGGCCCAGAGGGATGCGCCGCCGAGGTGGGCGGTGAGGCGCTCCAGCGGGTGGATCGGCGAGCGGCCGAAGAGCAGCGGGTAACGGTCGTACGAGGAAAGGGACATGGGTCCTCCCGGGTCAGTCGTCGTCGGCTGGGTCCTCGTCCACGAGGTCGGCGAGGCTGCGCCAGATCTCCGCGGTGACATCGACCGCGGTGGCCGTGTCACCGGACGCGCAGGCCGCGATCAGCCGTTCGTGCAGTCCGGCCGAACGGCAGTTGCCGCCCTCCCCGAAGCGACGTCGCTCCAGGCGGCGGATGAGCGGGGTGTAGCGGGCGACGGTGGCGGCGGCGGCGCGGTTGCCGCTGACCCGCACCAGTACGTCGTGCACCTCGTCGTCGGCGCGCAGCGCGAGGTCCACCTCGCCGGCCGTGACGGCGGCGGCGAAGCGGTCGTTGGCGGCGCGCATGACGTCCAGGTCCGCGGCCGTCAGCCGGGGCACGGCGACCCTGGTCACCAGCTCGTGCATGGCGCCGACCACGGCGGCCGCGTCCCGTACGTCGGCGGCGACGACCGGCGTCACCCGGGTGTAGCTCTGCGGCTTGCTCTCCAGCAGACCCTCGTCCACGAGCCGTGAGAACGCCTCGCGCACCGGCGCCCGGGACAGCCCCAGCCGCTCGGCGAGATCGGCGTCCCGCACCACCGCGCCGGGCTCGATCTCCCCGGCGACGATGGCGTCCCGGATCGCTTCGTAGGCCCGGTCCCTCAGCAGGGTCCGGCCGACGGGTCGTATGGCCTCCATGAACTGAAATGTTAGATGTCAGCCCTCGGCCCGACAAGAGAACGGACAAGAGACAGGAGGCAGGAGGTGACGGGCGGGAACAGAAGAGTGGCCCGCACTCCCCACGTGGTGCGGGCCACTCTCGTCCGGGGCGTTTCCGCCTCAGGCCGCCCAGGGCCAGTCGGCGTCCCGCGCGGCCTCCAGCAGCGGAACCATCCGGAAGGCCGCGTCGGACAGGCCGCCGAAGGTGTGCCTGTTCCCGGTGCCCGACGGGCCGTGGCCCGCCCGGTACCCGGCGAGGTTCCAGGTGTAGACCGGCACGTCGGCCGGGATCTGCTCGGTCGGGTCGCCGTGGTGGCTGGGTGCGTACTGCTCGTCGGTGACGATCAGCACCCGGTCGTGCCTGCGGTAGTGCCGGCGCACGGCCTCGGTGGTGTTCGTGCCGCCGAGGTCCCCGAATCGCTCCAGGATCCTCAGCACCGACTCGCCCTTGCGGAAGGCGATCTCGCGGCTGTCGGAACCGAACTGCACGAGGTCCGCGTTCGCCGCCCGCAGCGCGAGCGCCGTACCGAAGATCGCCGCCGCGTCGGCCCGGCTCAGCTGCGAGCGGTCGGACAGCCGCGACCAGAACATCGAGCCCGAGCGGTCGACGAGCACCAGCGTGCGGCCCGGCAGCCTGGGCACGTTGGCCAGCGAGTGGCCGAGTGCCTGCTCCAGCGGGTACGCCCAGCGCAGCGAGGGCGCGTGCTGGTACGCGGCGAGGTACCGGAAGGGGAACTGCCGCGAGCGCGCGACCTGCGCCGGGTCGCTGATCCGCGCGGCGACCTGCGCCGCGACCTCGTCGGACACACCGGCCTCGTCGAGGTTCCGCAGGTTCCGTGCGAGCGCCATGGCGCCCATCGACGGAATCACGGCCTCCCAGGCGTCCTTGTCCATCGGCCCCTGGAGCCAGCCCGCCAGCGCCTCCCACGTCATACCGGCCGCCGCCAGCCGCTCGGCACCGCCGTCCGACGTGACCACCGTCCGCCGCCGGTCGACGGGCAGCGCCATCAGCTCGCGGTGTGCGGTGAGGACGTCGCTGGACGCGGGCGGCAGCGCGGTGTCCGGGTTGTGCCGGCGGTCGAGGGCGTACCGGAACAGCTCGCCCTGCCACGGCTTGTCCGGGTCCGGTGCCGCGTGCACCAGGTTGAGGATGTCGCCGAAGCGGTAGCCCTTGGACGCGGTGTCGTACTTCAGCAGCGACTTGCCGCTGTACAGACGCCGTACGGCGTCGGCGACACCACGCTTGACGGGCTTGGGGACGTTACGGCCGTACAGCGCCGTCCAGTACGCAAGCAGTTCGCCGGGCTCGTCCGGCCGCTGGAGGACGGAGGCGACGACCTGCCGGTTCGACGGGCCGTCGGTAGCGCCGGCGTCCAGGCGGGCCTTGACGTACTCGGCGGCGCCCACGACGGAGGCCGTACGGAGGTTGCCCTCGCCGCGCAGCCAGCCGAGCAGGCCGGCCGTCCACTCGGGGTCGGTGACGGCGAGCTCGCGCACGAGCCGCGCGAAGCGGTCGTCGCGGTCGGCGCCGGTCTCGTAGAAGGTCTGCTGGGAGACGAAGTTGGAGACGGCGAGCAGGAACAGCTCGGAGCGCGCGTCGCGCTCACGGCCGCGGCCGCCCTCGTAGGTGCGCAGCACACGGCCGGTCGAGGTGACCCGCGAGGTGAAACGCGCCTTGGCGGCGCGCGTGTTGAATCGCGCCATGTTGAATTCCCCCCGAATTCGTTCGTGTTTCGGAGGAAGGCGCAGCAAAAGATGGGTGCCCGAGATCAGGAGTCGGCGACGGACTTTAGCCTGGTGCTCTGCCGAATTGAGCTACACCGACCCGAGGTCGATGACGGGATTCGAACCCGCAACCACCAGATCCAATGAAGTAACCGTTGCCTGCGCACCGGGCACCCACCATGAGCTGCGCCTCCCGAGATCAAGTCGGCGGCGGCTGGGATTCTTTGGAAGAGAAGTAGCCGCTGCCATCGCACCGGGAGGTGCGTGACGTTGTGATCTCACTGTAGGAGGCGCAGCTCGGGACGGGCGAGCGAATTAATGGCCGCCGTGAGCGTATTACCGGCGCTGCCGCTTCCAGGGACCGGTGATGGCGAGCATGATTCCGGGCGTCTGGATGTTGGCGTAGAGGGTGCGGCCGTCGCAGGAGAAGGTGACGCCGGTGAACTCGCTGTACTCCGGCTCCTCGGCGGTGCCGATGTTCAGTTCGTTGCGGGCGATCGGGTAGGTGCGGCCGCTGTCGGTGGCGCCGAACAGGTGCTGGATGCCCTCGCCGTCCTCGGCGATGACGAGGCCGCCGTACGGGGAGACGGTGATGTTGTCGGGGCCGTCGAAGGCGCCGTCCTTGGACGGGTCGGGGTTGACGCCGATGAGGACCTTCAGGGTGAGGGTGCGGCGCTTGGGGTCGTAGAACCAGACGGAGCCGTCGTGCGGCCGGCCGGGGCTCTCCGCGCGGGCGTAGGAGGAGACGATGTACACGCCGCCGTCGCCCCACCACATGCCTTCGAGCTTGCGGGCGCGGGTGACCTGGCCGGTGGTGAACTGCTTGCGCACGGACGTCGTGCGCGCGTCACGGTCGGGCACGTCGACCCAGTCGACGCCGTAGACGGTGCCGATCCTGGTGGCGCGGGAGAGGTCGTCGACGAACTTGCCGCCGGAGTCGAAGCACTTGAACGCCTGGAGCGTGCCCGCGTCGTCGGCGAGGGTGCGCAGCTTGCCGCGGCCGTGGCGGAAGTGCTCGGGCGGGGTCCAGCGGAAGAGCAGGCCGTTGGGGTTGGAGGCGTCCTCGGTGAGGTAGGCGTGGCCGCGCTTGGGGTCGATGACCACGGCCTCGTGGGCGTAGCGGCCGAGCGCCTTGACGGGCTTGGGGTTCTTGTTGGCGCGGTGGTCGGCGGGGTCGACCTCGAAGACGTAGCCGTGGTCCTTGGTCATGCCGTTGGCGCCGGCCTTGTCCTCGGTCTCCTCGCAGGTGAGCCAGGTGTCCCAAGGGGTACTGCCGCCGGCGCAGTTGGTGGCGGTGCCGGCGATGCCGACCCACTCGGCGACGCGGCCGTCGGGGCGCACCTCGACGACCGTGCAGCCGCCGGAGGCGGCCGGGTCGTAGACGAGGCCCTCGGTCAGCGGGACCGGGTGGGGCCACTGGGCGCGGGGGCCGCCGAGCTCGTGGTTGTTGACCAGCAGGGTGGTGCCGCGCGGGCCGTCGAAGGCGGCCGTGCCGTCGTGGTTGGAGGGGGTGAACTCGCCCGACTCCAGCTTGGTCTTCCCGCTGTAGGTGATGACGCGGTACTTGAATCCGGCGGGCAGCGCGAGGAGGCCCTTGGGGTCCGCGACGAGCGGTCCGTAGCCGACACCGCCACCGTGGGCGTTCCCGGACTCCTCGCTCGCGATCTCGGACTCGGTGGAGGCGAGGGCGTTCGGTGCGGTGGCGAGAACGCCTGCGCTGCCTGCCAGCGCGACACCGGTGACCGCGGATGTTCTGGCGAAGTCCCTACGGGTGAGCGACATGGTGTCTCCTGTGACAGTGGGTGTGCCGTGGAGGGGGTGGCGGGCTGCGCGACGGCGCCAGAATTCCGCTCATGCCTTAACACCAGTTGAACAACGCCCTAAGGAGCGCTGGACTCTGCCGATATGCGGCTCCGCCGCGCGGGCGCGACCGGCCACCCACGGCCCGCACCCGCAAACCCGCATCAACCGCCCTGCTGGGACCGTGCCTTGAACGCGGCCTTCCGCGCCTCCTTCGCGACCTTCTTGTCCGGGTGCAGCCGGCCCATCGCCTCCAGGACATCCGCGGTCGCCGGGTGCTCCACCCGCCAGGCCGCCGCGAAGAACCCGCTGTGCTGGGCGGCCAGGCCCTCCACCAGGGCCCGGAGTTCGTCGGAGTTCCCCTCGGCCGCGAGCTGTGCGGCCACGGTGTCGACGGTCAGCCAGAACACCAGGTCCTGGGAGGGCGCGGGCACGTCCGGGAACCCGGCCTCGGTCAGCCACACGCGTGCCAGGCCGCCCAGTTCCGGGTCGTCGAGGACCTCCCGCAGCGCCGGCTCGGCCTCCGGGCCGACCAGCGACAGGGCCTGCTGGCACCGCAGCCGCCTGAGCGGTGCCCCGGCGTCCCCGCCGCGCGCCGCCGCCAGCAACTCCCGTGCCGCGGCGAGGGACTCGCGCCGGGCCAGCCACTGCTCGGTCTCGGTCTGCGCGGCGGCCTGCGGGAAGGTGGCCGTCCCGTCGAGGAGCGCGTCGGCGCCCTTGTCCGCGAGGTCGCCGACCGCGGGCGCCTCGAACCCGGCCTCCAGCAGCCGCGCCCGCATCCCGTACAGCCCGAGCGGGGTCAGCCGCACCATGCCGTAGCGCGACACGTCGGTGTCGTCGATGCCGCCCGGCAGTTCCTCGGCGGCCTCGGCTTCCGCCATCAGCGCCTCGTCCACCGGCTGGTACTCCACGAGACCGACCGGGTCCAGCAGCCGGAACTGGTCGTCCAGGCGCATCATCGCGTCGGAGACCTGCTCCAGTACGTCGTTGGTGGGCTCGCCCATGTCGCTGGGCACGATCATCGACGCGGCGAGGGCCGGCAGCGGCACGGGCCCGTCGCCCGGCCCGTCCTCACTGGCCGTCAGCAGATACAGGTTGCCGAGCACGCCGTCGAGGAACTCCGCCTCGGCCTCCGGGTCCCAGTCCAGCTGGGAGAGGTCGACCTCGCCGCCCTCGTCCATGGCGTCGACCAGGTCGTCGAGGTCGGGCACGCTCGCGTCGGCGAGCACCGTCTCCAGCGCTTCGAGCCACACACCGAGCACGTCGTGCGGGGCGCCGCCGGTCAGCAGCGCCAGCTCCGCGCCGGCCTCGACGGTGCCCTCCTCCTCGTCGACGATCTCGACAAGTCCGGTGTCGACAGCGACCCGCCAGGCCTCGGCGGCGTACGCGGCGGCGTCGTCCCCGCTCAGTCCGAGTTCCTCGGCGGCGGCCGGCAACTGCTCGTCGACGAGGCCGCCCCCGGCGTCGATCCGGGTGTCGGGCCCGGCCCAGCGGGCCAGCCGCGCGGCGCGTGAGAGCAACGGCGTGGACAGCGCGTCCCGCGCCAGCTCCGCTTCGGGGTGCAGCCGTACCGGCGGCAAGGGGGCGCTGTCTGACATCGGATGGTTCTCCTAGGCGCTTGCACGGCCGTGCTCAGCACGGCTCATCAGCCGCTGCACACCGCGGCTCAGTCGCTCAGCCTAGACGGATTTCGACCCATGCCGCCCGGTTCATCTCCCTGTCGGCCGGTGTACATGGCCGAAACCTTGACAAGTGGCGTGACCACGCAGGAGATTACGCGCGTAGAAATTTGGCGGACATCTGTTCACTGTATTTTCTACGCGCGTTGCAGTCCGACCGGGCATGACCGACCGGTCCCACGCTCCATCCTGCTTTTCACCCTCGTCCCGGCACCCACGCATGTCCCCGGAGGGATCCCGTTGCCGAGCAAGAAGTCCGCGCGTCTCGCCGCGCTCACCGTCGCCGCCGTCTGTTCCGCGGCGTCCACCGTCATTCTCACGGCGCCCGCGCACGCCGACTCCATGCGCATCCATGACGTCCAGGGCAGTACTCGAATATCCCCGTACGCCGGCAAGCAGGTCACGGACGTGGCCGGAATCGTCACCGGCGTACGCACCTACGGGTCGTCCAGAGGCTTCTGGATCCAGGACCCGACCCCGGACGACAACCCGGCCACCAGCGAGGGCGTCTTCGTCTTCACCAGCTCCAACCCGAAGGTCGCCGTCGGCGACTCGGTCCTGGTCTCGGGCACGGTCTCGGAGTACGTCCCGGGCGGCGCCTCCTCCGGCAACCAGTCTCTGACCGAGATCACCAAGCCGGTGATCACCGTCGTCTCCAGCGGCAACGCCGTCCCGGCCGCCAAGGTGATCGACGCGAAGTCGGTGCCGGCCGCCTACAGCCCCGAGGGCGACACCGCCGCCGGCGGCTCCGTCAACGGCCTGACCCTGGAGCCCGGGAAGTACGCCCTGGACTACTACGAGTCCCTCGAGGGCGAGAACGTCCAGGTCGCCGACACCCGCGTGGTCGGCGCCACCGACCCGTACACCGAGCTGTGGGTCACGGTGAAGCCGTGGGAGAACCGCAACCGCCGCGGCGGCACGGTCTACGGCACGTACGACTCCCAGAACACCGGTCGGCTGCAGATCCAGTCCCTGGGCAAGCCCGCCGACTTCCCCACCGCGAACGTCGGTGACGTCCTTCAGGGCGCCACCTCGGGCCCGCTGGACTACAACCAGTTCGGCGGTTACACCCTGGTCGCCAACCAGCTCGGCACGCTGAAGAGCGCCGGTCTGAAGAAGGAGGCCACGCAGAAGCAGTCGCGCGGCGAGCTGGCGGTCGCCACGTACAACGTGGAGAACCTGGACCCGTCCGACGCCACGTTCGCCGAGCACGCGTCCGCGATCGTGAACAACCTCCAGTCGCCCGACATCGTGTCCCTGGAGGAGATCCAGGACAACAACGGCGCGACGAACGACGGCACGGTCGCCGCCGACCAGACGATGACCAAGCTGATCGACGCGATCGTGGCCGCGGGCGGCCCGACGTACGACTGGCGCTCGATCGACCCGGTGAACAACGCCGACGGCGGCGAGCCGGGCGGCAACATCCGCCAGGTGTTCCTGTTCAACCCGGAGCGGGTGTCCTTCACCGACCGTGCGGGCGGCGACGCCACGACCGCCGTCGGTGTGACGAAGGTGCGCGGCAAGGCCGCCCTGACCCTCTCCCCCGGCCGGATCGACCCGGCGAACGCGGCCTTCGGCAGCAGCCGCAAGCCGCTGGTCGGCGAGTTCGTCTTCCGCGGCAAGACCGTCTTCGTGATCGCCAACCACCTCAACTCCAAGGGCGGCGACCAGGGTCTGACGGCGCAGTACCAGCCGCCGAGCCGCAGCTCCGAGGTGCAGCGCCACGCGCAGGCCACGGCGATCCACTCGTTCGTCAAGGATGTCCTCGACACGCAGAAGAACGCGGACGTCATCGCCCTCGGCGACATCAACGACTTCGAGTTCTCCGACACCGTGAAGATCCTCGAAGGCGACGGCGAGCTGTGGTCGGCGATCAAGTCGCTGCCCAGGAGCGAGCGTTACTCCTACGTCTACCAGGGCAACGCCCAGACGCTGGACCAGATCCTGGTCAGCCCGTCGATCCGGCGCGGCTGCGACTTCGAGTACGACAGCGTGCACATCAACTCGGAGTTCAACGACCAGATCAGCGACCACGACCCGCAGGTGCTGCGCTTCCGCCCGTAACCTCCGGTGCGGCTCAGGGCTGGCTGAACACGCCGTTCAGCCAGCCCTTCCACATGTCCTCGTCCGCCGCGGCGTCGGCGCCGGGCGCGAAGTCGTGGACCGACATGCCGACCATGTAGCCCCAGTGGTTGCGGCCGAAGAAGCGGATGAGCGCGTCGTCCGTGCGCAGCCCGAGGAAGTACGGGTTGCGGAAGTCGACGACGGCGTCCAGGACCTGCCCCTTCGGACCGCGCACCTGCACGCTCGCGCCCTGCGCGGTGTCGTCGGCGAGACCGAGCGCACGGCCCACGGTGACGAACGCGTCGGCCGCCTTGGACGCCTCGGGCCCGTCGAAGGTGGCGAAGGCGGTGACCGGGCGGCCCCGGAAGCGGGTGAGGTACTGGCGCAGGGTGTGCAGATAGAACTCGGTGTGCCGGTTGGCGCCGTCGTACTGGTTGTCCCAGTCGTCGACGAAGATGCCGCTGTGCACGTAGCGCACCCAGGCGCGGCGGCCCTCGTCGCGGGGCTCGATGGTGTAGTCGAGCTGGTTGAGGGTCTGCTCGGAGATGCCGTCGACGTTCTCGACGCGGTTGGTGTAGTGGTGCGGAGGGTCCCAGGCGGTCACGGTGGAGCCGAAGGGTCCCTTGCCGCCGACACGCGGCTCGGGTGCCTCCATCGGCCACAGCCAGCCGCCGGTGCCGGCGGTCACGGCCTCCCACACCTCCTGGGGCGTGGCGTCGACCTCGAACTCGTCGGCGATCTCGAATTCCTTGGACATGGTGGGCTCCTGGTACTACGGGTTCAGTTCCGGGGTTTCCGTCGCCTCGGGGGTGGCCGACGGGGGTTTGACCGTGGGGTGGACGGCGACGACGATCCGGTGATCGCGGCCGCCCTCGGCGCCGGGCGCGTCGTACTTGCGGATCAGCGCGCTCACTCCGGCCGTCAACTCCTCGATGAACGCCGCCCGTTCGGCGGCCGAGGCGAAGCGGACCTCGCCGTCCAGCGCGTAGGTCGCCAGCCGCTTGCGGGCCTTGGCCGCGCCGGTGATCAGCGAACCGACGTCCCGTACGAGGCGGGCGCCCAGCGCGAGCAGCCAGCGGGCCGAGAGCTGGTCGCGGAAGCGGTCCGGGTCCGGCTGCACCGATGCGAGCGCGAGCGGTGAGATCACGTACGACGCGGCGGTCGCCCGCATCAGCCGCTCGGTGACATTGCCCTTGCGGCGCTCGCCGGCCAGCTCGACCAGGCCGTGCCGCTCCAGTGCCTTGAGGTGGTAGTTCACCTTCTGCCTGGGCAGCCCGACCTTGCCCGCCAGCATGGCGGCCGACGCGGGGCCGGCCGCCAGTTCGGCGAGCAGCCGGGCCCTTATGGGGTCCAGGGAGACGGCTGCGGCCTCGGGGTCCTCGATCACGGTGACGTCCAGCATGGGTCCACCGTCTCACCGAAAACTTTTTTTGTCCAGGATGCTGAAGTTTTCGGTGGCGTCGGTCGGGAACGGGTTCAGCCGGGGATCAGCCCGAGGGCGTACTCGTACCGGCTGACCGTGCTGCTCTTCAGCCCCGGCCAGGTCTGCACCCGCTCCCACTGCTCCCGCGCCGAGCCGATCCCGTCGCCCGGGGCGGCGAGGGCGTCGATGTGGGCCTGGGCGCTCTCCCACTCGGCGTAGTTGAGGACCCGGTTGCCGTCGGTGCCGAGGTGGAAGTGGCCGGAGATGCCGCCGGGGTGGGGGTCGGGCTCGGACTCCAGTGCCTCGACGACGGCGTCCACCCAGGCGCGGCGGCTGTCGGCGGCGGATTCCTCGAACTCGATCTCGACGATCACGATGCAGCCCGGGACACGGGTGTCGTCCGGCCGGCGGACGCTGCGGTAGTGGCGGTAGCGGTCGAGCCGGAGCCGTTCGATGCCCGGCACGACGGTGTCGATCTCGTCGACGCGCTCCTGCCGGTGTGTCTTGACGAAGGCCTCGTAGGCCTGCTCGCTCCTCCACTGCGAGTGGTGCAGGAGGGTGGAGGCGTCGTGGCCGGTGTAGACGTAGTAGCCGAGCAGCCCGTCGGAGGGCCAGGGGCGGCGTTCCCAGGTGGCCCCGATCGCCTCGACGGTCTGCCGTTGCCGCAGCGGGGTGCCCACGCTCCACGTGCTGAAGAAGGGGGCACCGGCCTCGGGGCGGGTGAGGTCGGGGTGGGCGTCGGTGCGACGGGTCATGGCGGCCTCCAGGGCTCGGCGGTCGGTGTGCGCACCGATCACCCTTCGCCCTCAAGCGGACTTGAGGTCAAGTGGGCTCTGGAGGGGGCGGGTTGTCGCATTCGGACGGTGGTTCCGGGGATGGCGGATTGCCATCCCGGGACGGTGGTTCCGAGGGCGGCGGGCTCTCGCCCCGGACGGCGGTCCCAGGAGCGGCGGGCTCTCGGCCCGGACGGCGGGTCCGGGGACGGCGAGTTGTCGTCCCCGGACAACGTGTCCCGGGGACGGCCGGCCCGGTACACGGCGGTGCGGGGGCGGAGACCCTGCCGCGTGCCTCCGCTCCCGCACCACGTCTGCGACCCCGCCGGGGCCGGCGTCCCAACCGGACCCGGCGGGGCCGCCGTCTCAGCGGCGGCGTCCGCCGCGCCTGCGGCGCAGCACCGAGGCCGCGACCAGCGCTCCGACCGCCGCACCGGCCACCAGCACGGGCCGGGGGTGCCGCAGGCCGGCCCGGACGACCGTGCCGAGCGGGCGCGGTGCGCCGTGCTCCGCCGCATGGCCCGCTTCGGTCGCCTTGTCCTGGACGGTGTGACCGGCGCGGGTGGCCCGGTCCTGGACCGTGTGGCCGGCCTTGGTCGCCCGGTCCTGGACGACGTGCCCCGCGCGTGTCGCCTTGTCCTGCATCGCGTGGCCGGCCTGGGCGGCGCTGCTGCGCAGTTGCACGGTCATCGCGCCCGCCTTGTCCTTCAGGTCGGCGGCGCGGGCCATGGCCCGGCCCTTCAGATCGGCCTTCTCCATCAACTCGGCCACGGTGTCGCCGAGTTCGCCGCGCGTCCGCTCGATCTGGTCACGCAGCTCCTCGGCCCCGTCGGCGGCCTTCGCGGCGGAGCCGTGCATGTCCCCCGCAGTCCTGTCCGTCATCGGTGCGCCCTTTCCTTGATCTCCTCGACGTCCGTCCTGACGCTGCCGAGAGCCTCCTCGGGCGTGGGAGGCGCGGCCCGGCGCAGCTGGGCGCGGCCGGTCGCCGCGAGCACAGCCGCGAGCGCGAACAGCACCCCGGTCACGATGAGCGCGGCGGCCCACAGGGACATCGTCAGCGAGAGGGCGGCGGTGGCGGCCGCGGCCAGGAAGAGCAGCCCGGCGTACGCGACGGCACCCGCCGCGCCCAGCAGTCCGCCGCCGCGACCGGCCCGCCGGCCCTTCTGCGCCAACTCCTCCTTGGCGAGGGCGACTTCCTGTCGTACGAGTCGGGAGAGCTGTTCGCCTGCCTGTGCGACGAGTTCGCCCACTGAGTGGTGCTCCTCGCGCACCGGTTCGGGGGCCATGGTCCCGGTCACGGTGTTCCGCCTCCTCTCGGTTCGGAACTCCCGGGTACCCGGCCCTGCCCCCGCTATCCCTCCCTTCCGCTTCCCGGTCCGTGCTCACCCAGCCGGGCCAGCTGAGCCTGGAACCAGTCGAGGCGGGCCTGCAACAACGCGGCCTCCGCGGTGAGTTCGGGAACGCCGAGCTCCTCGACGACGCCGAGGTCGCCCGGCGCCACGGCCACCGCCCTGCCCGCGACCACCCGCAGCCCCTCCCCGGCCAGCCGGGCGAACCCCGCGAGCGAGATGGACGTACGGCCGCGCAGACAGCCCCCGCAGGACGGGGCGAGCTCCCGCCAGCCGGGGCGGCCCCGGCCGCTGTCGGCCAGCGCCGCGGCGACCGTGCCGCAGGCGCACGGGCCGACCGTGGCGATGCGCACCCGCTGACGGGCGTAGCGGAAGCCGCGTTCGAAGCGGAGGTAGCGGCCGAGCACGGTCACTTCGAGCAGCACGGCCGTCCGGTGCTCGGCCGTGCACAGCAGCCCTTCGGCCGTCGTGCGGTCGTGCACGCAGTGGAAGCCGCAGTCGCAGCGGCGGCTCGGCGACCGGTGCCTGAAGCCGTAGACGCAGGACGCGTCGGCCAGGACCCCGTACGGCAGCGCGCCGCCCAGCGACACGCCGGTGAACCCGGCCCGGGTGCCGTCCTGGGACAGCATCGGGTGGGCGATCTTGTATCCGATCGGCGGCTCCGTCGGGCGTTCCTCGGGCAGCCGCAGCCTCATCGGGCGGCCGGAACCTCTTCGGACTCGGACTCGGACTCGGACTCGGACTCGGACGCGGGCGGCTCGATGCCGCGGATCTCGTCGGCGAGTTCGAGTTCTTCGTCGTGGGTCTGCGGCCGCTCTTCAGCGACGCCGGTGGCGAGTGCCTTGCCGAGCTTCATGACGCCTCCAGGACCAGGGGTCGTTGACCGTCCTGGCCATGGTGACCCATGACGCCCGGATTTGGACATAGGGCATACGGCCGCCTATCGCGCCCCCAGCGCCCGCGCCACCGCGTCCCTGACCTCCCGCTCCGCGGGGGCCGGCCGGCCCTGTTCGGCGGCGAGTTCGGCGAGCGAGGTCATGGCGACGCCGGGCAGTCCGCACGCCACGAACCTGGTGAACTCGACCAGGTCGGAGGTGATGTTGAGCGCGAAGCCGTGGCTGGTCACGCCGCCCCTGATCCGCATGCCGATCGACACCAGCTTGCGCCCGTCCGGCGTCCAGACCCCGACGAGCGACTGGGCGCCGGGCGGGGTGTCCCGGCGTACCGTCTCGAAGCCGAGGTCTGCGCAGGCGGCGATCAGGCCGTTCTCCACCCGGCGCACGATGTCGCCGGGCCCGCGCTCGCGCAGATTCAGCACGAGGTAGCCGATGAGCTGGCCGGGGCCGTGGTAGGTGGCCTGGCCGCCGCGGTCGACGGGGACGAGCGGGACCGTCAGGCCCGCGGGCAGCTCGGCGGGCGGGGTGCGGGAGCCGTAGGTGATGACGGGCGGGTGACTGAGGAGCGCGAGCCGGTCCGGGATCTCGCCGGCGCGGCGCCGCGCGACCCAGTCGGTCATGTCCCGCACGGCGTCCTCGTAGGGGACTTCGCCGAGGTCGACGCGCTCTACGCAGTCAACGGCCCTCATGTCGCAGGACTCCTTATCAATACCTGGTAGAAGAATTAAGTGGAGCTACGCGATCGCCCTGCCGAGACTACTCCCATGACGACTGCCGACGCCCCCGCCGCATCCCCGCCGTTCGGCCGCGCCCTGTGCGCCATGATCACGCCCTTCACCCGGGCGGGGGCACTGGACCTCGACGGTGCGCAACGGCTCGCCGCCCGGCTGGTGGACGAGGGCTGCGACGGCCTGGTGCTCTCCGGCACGACGGGCGAGTCGCCGACCACGACGGACGCGGAGAAGTCGGAGCTGGTCCGGGCCGTCCGGGAGGCCGTGGGCGAGCGGGCGTCGATCGTCGCGGGCGTGGGCACCTTCGACACCCGGCACACCGTCGAGCTGGCCCTGGCGGCCGAAAAGGCGGGCGCGGACGGCCTGTTGGTGGTCACGCCGTACTACAGCAGGCCCCCGCAGGACGCGGTCGAGGCGCACTTCCGCGAGATCGCCGACGCGGCGGGGCTGCCGGTCGCGCTGTACGACATCCCCGGCCGCACCGGCACGCGCATCGAGCCGGAAACGCTGATCCGGCTCGCCGAGCACCCCCGGATCGTCGCGGTGAAGGACTGTTCCTACGACTTCCTCGGCACCCAGAAGGTGCTGGCCCGCACGGAGTTGGCGTACTACGCGGGGTGCGACGAGCACAATCTGGCGCTGTACGCGGTGGGCGGCACCGGCTACATCAGTACGGTCGCCAACGTGGTCCCCGCCCGGCTCCGGGCGGTACTGGACGCGTTCGAGGCGGGCGACACCCCCGTGGCCGCCCACCTCCAGCAACGTGCGACGCCGCTCATCGAGTTGATGATGGCGGCGGGACTGCCCGGCGCGGTCACCGCCAAGGCCGTACTCAATGAGCTCGGCCTGCCCGCGGGTCCCGTCCGTACGCCGCTGCGGCCCGCCGACCGCGAGGCGGTCGACGGGCTGCTGGCGGCGTACGAGGAGCTCGTCACCGACTGATCGGCGCCGGCTCGGTCAGCGCTGGGCGAAGACGGGCTCCCAGCGACCCGCGTCCCCGTCATTGCCCTTGCGGAAGCCGCTGAGGGGAACGGTCTTGTCGCTGCCGATGGTGACCTTGACCAGCCGCCCGTGGAACTCGTTCTTGCTGTCCTCCGCGATGTCCCAGGCGATCAGCGACTTGTCGCCGACCCAGGCGAGCAGCTGCTGACCGCGCACCTCGGTCTTCTCGCCGGTGAGGGCGTCGAGGACCCAGGACGACGTCTTCCACTTCTCGCCCGCGAACTGACCGGCGACGAGGGTGCCACTGGGCGAAACCCCCGCGTCGACGTACCACTCCAGGTACTTCTGGTTCGCCGGTACGGCGACCTCGGTGCCCTTGAGGTCGTAGAAATACTTGCCGGGCTCCTCGGGGGTCCCCGCCCAGACATACCGGCCGTCGGGGCTCATCGCGAAGTCCTGGCGGGAGTTGATGAAGCCGCCGAGTGGGTCGTTCGGGTCGGTCTCGATCTTCACCTCGCTCCAGGCGCCCTGCCCGGAGGCCACGTCGAGGACGTAGAAACCGGTGCGGCTCGTCGGCTCCTTCTGCTGCCAGGTGTCCGACCCCTGCAACTTGACCAGCTGGTCGGGGTTCTCGCTGTAGGTCGTCGCGACCAGCTTGAGTCCGTCCCGTGAGAAGGCGAGCCCGGCGACGTCGTGGTCGACCTGGATCCACCGCTGGATCTTGCCGGTGGCCAGGTCGAGCAGGCCGATCCGCGAGGCGGGCAGGTCCCGCTCCAGTACGGCGGCGGTCTTCAGGCCGGGGGCGACGGCGACGTAGGACCACTTGGTGGCCTTCACGTACTTCTCGGTCCTCGGGTCGAGCAGCCAGTAGTCACGGACGGATTCGGCCTGGTTCGCCGAGTGCTTGACCTTCCTGGGCACGTAGTAGGCGGCCATCACCGTGTCGGCGACCGACACCACGTCACGCGGCGGCGACTGGTCCGTGCGCGCGTTGACACTGTCCCGCCGCACGACATCCGCGGGCCGGATGTCGTCCTTCCCGGAGTCCAGCATCGGCACCACCACGGCCACGCCCACCACGGCGGCGGTGGCTGCGGCGGCGCAGGCCAGCCTGCGGACCCCTCGGCGCCGGCGGGCCACCAGGACCCGGTCGGCGAAGTCCGGCCCGGCCGGCGTCTGTTCAGCGGCCTGCTCCCGCAGGGAGTCACGCACGAGTTCCTCGACGTTCACGGTCGTACCTCCACGGGCGAGTGATCACGGGGCAGCCGCGACTCGCTGTCGGCCGGGCTCAGCGCACCCAGCTCCGGCGCGAGTGCGCGCAGTCTGGCCAGTGAGCGGTGGGTCGTGGAGCGTACGGTGCCGACGGTGCAGCCGAGGAGCCGGGCCACGTCGGCCTCGGGGAGGTCCTCGAAGTAGCGCAGCACCAGGACGGTGCGCTGCCGTGCGGTCAGCCGGGCCAGCGCGCCGCGCATCAGCAGCCGCAGCTCGGCCGCCGCCGCACCGTCGGGGCCGGCGGCGGCCTCCGGGGGCTCGGCGACGCTCAGCTCGCGCCGCGGCCACTTCAGTCGCCAGCGGCTGATCTGCTGCCGGTACAGGATCTGCCGTACGTACGCCTCCGGCTCGTCGATGCGATGCCAGCGGTCGGCCGCCTTCATGAGCGCGCTCTGCAGGAGGTCCTCGCCCGCGTGCCGGTCGCCGCCGGACAGCAGGACGGCGGTCTTCAGCAGCGCGGACGACCGGTTCTCCACGAACTCCCGAAAGCTGTCCTGCGCTTCGGCATCCATCGTCACCTTCTCTTCCCCCGGGCGGGCCGGACGCCTGCCGCTCCTGACCCATGTGACGCGTGCGGGTCGCCGCGGCTATGCCTGCTCCCCGGGAAAATCTCACAGGAAAGGGCCGGGACCGTACCGCACCCCTGCGACACGTCCCGGCCCCGGCCCTCGCCCCGTGCGCCCCGTGGGCGTTCAGCCCCAGGTGTACCCGTCGCCGACGAGCAGGAAGTGCTCCAGCACGTCCTCCATGGGGTCGTCCACCTGCCCCACGTTGACCAGCCCGATCCGGGGCCCGTTGTGCGAGCCCGTGTTGGTCTCGTCGGCGTGCGCGTTCCCGGCCGGCAGCCAGCAGGCCGCCCCCGCGGCGATCACCCCGACCACCAGTCGCGCCGCGACCCGGCCCCGTTCGCCCGTCTCCACTCGACCCGTCATCAGCCCTCGGCCCCTCATCTCGTCGTTTCGGCGTGTGATCGGAAACTGCGTCCACCGGTTCATCGGTCCGGACCGCCGGGAGGTCACGAGGAGTAACCCGTACGTGAGCGTGGCGCGCCGCCCCGGTCACGCGAGCGCCCTCCCACGGACCGCGTTCGGTCGGGGGAGGGCGCTCGGCGATGACCGGGGGCCGACGGCTGTCGGCCTGTCGGGGTCGGTCAGTTGTGGCTGTGCAGGATCTCGTTCAGGCCGCCCCAGACCGCGTTGTTCGGGCGGGCCTCGACGGTGCCGGTGACCGAGTTGCGGCGGAAGAGGATGTTGGACGCGCCGGACAGCTCGCGGGCCTTGACGATCTGCCCGTCGGGCATGGTGACGCGGGTGCCGGCCGTGACGTACAGGCCCGCCTCGACGACGCACTCGTCGCCCAGCGCGATGCCGACGCCCGCCTCGGCGCCGACCAGGCAGCGCTCGCCGATGGAGATGATCACGTTGCCGCCGCCGGACAGCGTGCCCATCGTCGAGGCGCCGCCGCCGATGTCGGAGCCGTTGCCGACCACGACGCCCGCGGAGATACGGCCCTCGACCATGGAGGTGCCGAGGGTGCCGGCGTTGAAGTTGACGAAGCCCTCGTGCATGACCGTGGTGCCCTCGGAGAGGTGCGCGCCCAGGCGGACCCGGTCGGCGTCGGCGATGCGGACACCCTTCGGCGCGACGTAGTCCGTCATGCGCGGGAACTTGTCGACCGACGTCACCTGGAGGTGCAGGCCCTCGGCGCGCGCGTTCAGCCGGACCTTCTCCAGGTCGTCGACGGCGACCGGGCCGAGCGAGGTCCAGGCCACGTTGGCGAGGAAGCCGAACTGGCCCTCCAGGTTCACGCCGTGCGGCTTGACCAGGCGGTGCGAGAGCAGGTGCAGGCGCAGGTAGACGTCGTGGGCGTCGATCGGCTTCTCGTCGATCGAGGCGATGACCGTACGGACCGCGACGACCTCGACGCCACGGCGGGCGTCCGGACCGATCGCCTTCGCGGCGCCTTCGCCGAGCAGCTCGACGGCACGGTCGGCGGACAGCCGCTCGCTGCCGGAGGGGCCGGGCTCGGCCACGAGCTCGGGCGCGGGGAACCAGGTGTCGAGAACAGTGCCGTCGGCGGCGATCGTGGCGAGGCCGGCGGCCACGGCGCCGCTGGTGCGAGGAGCAGTCGTGTCGGTCATGAGGGCAACCTAACCGGCCGGGGCACGTCGGGGCTAACTCGGGCACGGGGCGTCTCAGGGTGCGGGCCGCCGGGCGGGTGCTCATACGGGCGCCGGGAACCCTTCGCGTTCTCGGAGACGCCGGTCGGCTGCTCATCCGGGCCCCGGGTCCCGGGTCCCGGGTCCCGGTCCCCGGGGCCCCTCCCGCTCGCGGAGCCCCCGGCGCCCGCGCCTTGCCCGACGTCCGGTGTCAGGGCCGTCGGCCCGCCTCGTTCACCACCGCCTTGACCACGTACGCGTTGCCGCCGACCACTTCGCCGTCCTCGATCGCCCGCTCGCCGACGACCTCGAAGGTCACGGGGTCGAGCAGCCACTCGTCGGCGTGCTTCTCGCCCTCGCGGCCGGGCTCGGGGAACCTGACGGCGACGGCGTACTGGCCGGCCTCGTCCTCGACCAGGTGGTCCACCAGCTCCGCGCCCTTCATCGTGGCCAGTGCGCGGTACAGGCCCGCCAGGCCCTTGGGGGGCTGGACGTAGGCGTCGAGCAGGACCGAGATCTCGGTGTAGTCGTTGCCCTGTTGGGTCAGGCTCTTGTCGTCGACGAGGGCGTTCTCCTCGCGCAGCGCCTCGAGCGTGCCCTCGCCGTCGGCCGGCAGGGTGGCCAGGAAGCGGTACATCTCGCGGGGCGACCGGTCGTCGTACTCGTCGCCGAGCTGTTCGAGGTTCAGCTCGGTCGTCTCGAGTTCGCCCGGGTCATCCGCCCCGGGCCTGGAGTAGGAGGCGAGCTCGGCACCGTCGTAGCGGAGCCATGTCTCCAGCTCGAAGTCCGCGCCGGCGCCCTCCTGCGTCTCCTCGGTGTAGATCCACTGGTCGGCGCGCGGTTCGGCGAGCGGCGGCTGCTTCTCCACCGTCCGTGCCGCGAACTCCAGCAGCTCACGCGCGTTCATCCCCTTCAGATCGAGCCCCGGCGCCGTGGCGGGCGTGCCCTCGCGTCCTGCCCGGTGCCCGCCGGCCAGCAGCGTCGCGGTGATGACGACCGCTGTCACGGCGACGAAGACCGCGGCGATCAGCAGCGGGCTCCGTCGTCCCCATGTCACCCGGCTCCGCCTCGCCGTCAGTGCCGTCTCGACCAGCCGGGCCCGCCCCGGCGCCAGCCGCGCCCGGTCGGCGACGGGGGCATCGGCACGCAGTTCCCGCACCTGGGTCATCTCGTCCACCCTCACGCCACCTCCGCCGTGTCGCTCACGAATGCCGGATCGGCGCCCAGCGCCGTACGTACCTTGCGCCGGGCCCTGTTGAGCCGGGAGCGGACCGTCCCCACCGGGAGGTCCAGTGCCTCGGCGACCTCCTGGTAGGTGAGGTCGGCCCAGGCCACGAGGAGCAGCACATGCCGGTCGCCGGCCGAGAGCGAGGCGAGGGCGTCGGCGAGCGGGCCCTGCGCGGCGACGCGGCTGTCGGTGTCCTCCACCCAGGAAGCGGCGACCGGGTCGTGCCCCGTGCGGGCCAGCGCCCGCAGTGCCCGTACCTCGGCGCGGCGCTGTTTGCCGATGAGGTTGGCGGCGATGCCGTAGAGCCAGGGGCGTGCGCTGGGGCGGGTGCGGTCGTAGCGGGCGCGGATGCGGAAGGCGGTCAGGAAGGTGTCGGCGGTGATGTCGTCGGCCGCCGTCTCCCCGAGTCGCCGGGCCGCGTACCGGTGGATGTCGGGCGCGTAGCGGTCGTAGAGCCGGGCGAACAGCTCGGGCTGTTCGAGCGATCCGGCCACTACGTCGGCGTCGTTCGCCACGCGTTCCGCCTGCGGCGGTGGTCCGCTCACAAGGCCTCCCCCTGTCGTGTCGTCCTGAGCGTGTCACCCCCTGTTCCCCGCGGGGCGGGAAAGAGTTCACGACGGGTCAGAAGCCTTGCCCCACAGGGCACTTCGAGCCGGGCGGGCGGCGAGGCACCGCAGGTCAGGGAATCATCCGGCGCAGCACGTCACGCGCGTACTCCTCGTCGTACGTCGCCTCCGTCAGCAGCACCTGCAAGCAGATGCCGTCCATCAGCGCCACCAGCGCGCGTGCGGTGACGGGGTCGGTGCGGTGGGACAGGCGGTCGGCGAGGTCGTGGGCCCACTCGGCGGCGACCGGGCGCAGGGCGGGGCGGCGCAGCGCGGCGAGGTACAGCTCGTACTCCAGCTCCACGCCCGTGCGGTCGCCCGCGAGCCACTCGCCCATCCAGCCGGCGAGTTCGCCGGCGAGGTCGGTCTCCGGGTCCTCCAGGCCGCCGCGCGAGGCGATGACCTTGGCGAAGCCCTCGTTCGCCTGGCGCAGCGCGGCGACCAGCAGGTCGTCGAGGGTCTTGAAGTGGTACGTCGTCGAGCCGAGCGGCACGTCCGCCTCGGCGGCGACGGTGCGGTGGCTCAGCCCGGCGATGCCCTTCTCGCCCACGACCCGGATCGCGGCGTCGATGATCCGCTGCTGCCGCTCGGGGTCGTAGCGCCGGGCCATCAGTGCGCACCGCCCAGGTTCAGCACGACCACGCCGACGATGATCAGCGCGATGCCGGCGGCCTTGGTGGCCGTCATCCCCTCGCCCATGAACAGGATGCCGATGGTGGCGATGGCGGCGGTGCCGACGCCGGCCCAGATCGCGTAGGCGGTGCCCACCGAGACGGTCTTCAGCGTCTGGGCGAGCAGTGTGAAGGAGAGCAGGTAACCGAGGGCGGTCAGCAGCGAGGGCAGCAGCCGGCTGAAGCCTTCGCTGTATTTCATCGCGGTAGTGGCGGCCACCTCGGCCGCTATGGCTCCGGCGAGCAGCAGGTATCCCATATGTACAAGCGTACACAACGATGCGTACGGTCGTACACAAACCGTCCTGCGCGTGAAACGGCCTCGTGACCCCCCGCTACTGCTTGCGCGCCTGGAAGTTGTCGCGGGCCTGCTCGATGTGCCCGATGTAGCGGTGGGTCCAGTCGCACATGCCGTCGATGGTCACCCGCAGGGCCCGGCCCGGTTCGGTGAGGGTGTACTCGACGCGCGGCGGCACCGTGGGGTGCACGGTCCGCTCGATCAGGCCGTTGCGCTCCAGCATGCGCAGGTTCTGGGTGAGCATCTTGTGGCTGATGCCGTCGACCTCGTCACGCAGCTCGCTGAAGCGCAGGGTGCTGTCCCCGATCGCCTCGATGATCAGCAGCGCCCATTTGTTGGCGATGTCCGTGAAGATCTCCCGGGCCAACGAGTCCGCCCGCGTCACGTCCGCCTGGTCGACCGAGCCGCCGAGCTGCTTGGTACCCATGAGGTTCCCCAGTCACCGAAAAGTGCGTTCTTCCATGTCAGCGTTCACTCTCCTACGGTTTCTGAGTAACCACAAGTGACTACGGAGCCCGTGGCACGCGGCTCGGGCTCGGAGCGCAAGGAGCGGACAGCATGGCCATCACCCTGATGAACCCGGCCGGACTCGTGGAGGTCGACGCCTACCGTCAGGTGGCGATCGCCGGCGGCTCGAAGCTGGTCTTCGTCGCCGGGCAGGTCGCCTGGGACGCGGACGGTGTCACCGTCGGGACGGACGACCTCGCCGCCCAGGTCGAGCAGTGCTACCTCAACGTCGCCACCGCCCTGGCCGCGGCCGGCGCCACCTTCGAGGACGTGGCGAAGCTGAACGTCCACGTCGTGGACTGGACCCCCGACAAGATGCCCCTGCTCATGGAGGGCATCACCCGGGCCGCCGCCAAGTTGGGGGTTGCCCCCGTGCCGCCGGCCACGCTGCTGGGGGTCGCCGCCCTCGACGTGCCGGAGCACCTGGTCGAGGTCGAGGCCACGGCCGTACTCGACTGACCGGTCAGCAGGTGCGGCGGCGGTAGCCGGCCGCCCCCTGCGGTACGACGTCGAGGTCGCGCAGCACCACCGAGAGCCGGTCGCCCCACTGCGCGCAGGCGGCGGCCAGGCCGTCGGCGCGGTACTCGATGACGAAGACCCGGTCGTCGTAGGCGTCCGCGTACTCGCCGCACTCGTCGTACTGGCCACACTCCTCGGCGACCGCGAAGTCGAAGCCGACCTCGCGGCCCTGCGTTGCGAGGGAAGCCGCGTTCTTCTGGCCGAGCGCGAGGCCCGCGGCGTGGGCGCGGGCGGCGAGCAGCTTCCCGAAGGCCACGTTGTCGTCGGCGGTCAGCAGCCCGTCGGACCGCTCGTTGGAGTCGAGGTTGTCCGCCTCGACGGCCTGGTAGCCGGCGTCCGCGCAGCCGTCGATCCACTCCCCCACGATCCCGGCGAGCTGTTCGCGCTTGGCGGCGGTGGAGGTGTCCAGCAGGATCTCGTCCCAGTCCCGGTCCACGACCGGCGTGCCGTCGTCGTCGCGCAGCACCAGGTCGGGGGCGTGCTCCTCCCACCAGTCCGCAGCGTCCGGCTGGGCCTGGAAGGCGTTGACGTAGCAGACGTTGTACACGTCCGGCGCGGGCTTCGCCGTACGGTCGCGGGAGACCGCTTCCACGCCGCCGGGCGGCGGGTAGGCGCCGCCGATCTGGTAGTCGAAGCCGATGCCCGGCTCGGGCAGTTCCACCTTCGCCCTGCCGCCCGGGCCCGTGGTCGAGGGTGCGGTGGTGCGGTCCGGGGCGGCGCCGTCCTCGCCGTCGGACGCCGTGCAGCCGCCGAGGGCGAGCGCACCGCACAGGGCCGCGACCGCCGACGCTCGGCGAAGGGCACGGGGGACGCGGTGGACCATGATCCGGGGGCTCCTGTCGGTGCGTGAACTACGGTGCTGCCCGGCCATGATGCCCTGCTCCGGGGCCCGGCTTCGCACCCGCCCGCCCCTACGGCGACCCGCACACACTCTCCCCCTCGATGCCGCCGGCCGAGCGGCAGTCCGCGCGCCGGGCTCATCCGGTGTGCTCGGCGCACAGGCACCCCACGCCCCGCTCGATCCACTCCCGCCCGGCCCACTCCGGATGCCGCTCGATCAGCAGCGCCGCGACCTCGGCGGCGATCTCGTCCTCGCCCATCGCGGAGTCCCGTCGCCGCCAGGTCTCGTCGCGCAGCTCCCGCAGATAGTCCCGGACGCCGGTGAGCGCCTCCGGACCGCCGACGTCGCCGTGTCCGGGGACCACCACCCGGGCCCGGTCGGCGACCAGCCGGTCCATCACCGCCAGCCAGCGCACGCCGGAGACGTCCGTGTCGTACGGCGGGAACCACGGGAAGATGGCGAACTGCCCGGTCTCGGCCAGGTCCCCGGTGAACAGCACCCCGGCGTCCGGCACTTCGACGACCTGGTCGCCCTTCGTGTGACCCCGCCCGGTGGCCCGCAGCCGGACGATCCGGTCGCCGAGGTCCAGTTCGTGACCGCCGTCGTGGACCACGTCGGGGGTGGGCGGGCGGACGCCTTCGAGACGGCGGGCGATGTCCCCGCCGAAGCCGCGGAACATCTCCAGGTAGCCCGCGCCCTTGGTTCCGAGGTCGTCGGCCTGGGCGCGGTTGACCAGGTAGGTGGCCTCGTCGGCGAAGACATGGGCGCCGAAGGCGTGTTCGGGGTGAAAGTGGGTGGTGGTCAGGTACAGGCGGCGACCCTTCGCGAACTCGGTGGCGAACGCGAGGACCTGCTCGGCGTTGGCGGTGCCGATGCCGGTCTCGACGACGAGCACGGCCCGGGTGCCGCCGATGACACCGATGTTGGGCACCAGCGGGACCCCTCGGTCGGGGATCAGCAGCAGATCGGGGGCGATCTCCTCGGCACCCGCCGTGTGCACGGCGGGGTCGGGCAGGGCCCCGTGGGTCAAGGGCACATCGGGCAGCGGGGTCTCTTCGGGCATCGGATCGTCAGCCATGCCCCGAGTCCACCGCCGAGGTCCCCCGGCCGTCCAAGACCCTTACGGTGGGCTCGATACCGTACGGGTATCGTCGCTGTTCATGGAGCTGCGCACCCTGCGCTATTTCGTGGCCGTCGCCGAGGAACTCCACTTCGGCCGGGCCGCCGCCCGTCTGCACATGAGCCAGCCGCCGCTGAGCCGGGCGATCAGACAGCTGGAGTCCGACGTCGGCGCCACCCTGCTGCACCGCTCGCCCGCGGGCGTCACCCTCACCGCGGCCGGGGCGGCGCTGCTGGACGAGGCGCGTGCCCTGCTCGACCAGGCCGACCGGGTGCGGGTACGGGTGGCGACGGCGGCCGGCGCCACCACCCTCACCGTCGGCTTCCTCGGCGACAGCACCGACCGGGGCGCGCGGCGGCTGGCCGACGCCTACCGGGGACGCCACCCCGGTGTGGAGGTCCGTGTCCGCGAGACCGACCTGACGGATCCGACCTGCGGGCTGCGCGCCGGTCTCGTCGATGTCGCCCTGACCCGTGGGCCGTTCGACGAGACGGGGCTGACGGTGCACGAGTTGCGCGCCGACCCGGTGGGCGCGGTCCTGCGCGCCGACGATCCGCTGGCGCGCCGCGACCGGCTGACGCTGTCCGACCTGGCCGGCCGGCGCTGGTTCCGGTTCCCGGCGGGGACCGACCCGCTCTGGCAGGCGTACTGGAACGGCGGTGAGCGCCGCGAGGGTCCCGTGGTGCGCGGCGTCCAGGAGTGCGTACAGGCCGTGTTGTGGAACGGCACGGTCGGGATGACGCCGCTCGGGCACGAGATGCCCGAGGAGCTGGCCGTGGTCCCGGTCGTCGACATGGCGCCGAGCCGTGTGCTGGCGGTGTGGCAGGAGGGCGACAGGAACCCGCTGATCGGATCACTGGTCGGGATCGCGACGGCCGCGTACCGCGCCTGACGGCAAGTGGCCGCCGGGGAAAGCCGGTTGACGCTGATTCACTCCGGTTCGCGCGGAGAGATCGATGTGGATACGGGCCGTTCCAAACAGCTGCTCCCGAACCACTGGGTCCACTAGTGTTTCACCGTTCACATACCGGTCCTTCGCAGCCGCGGTTGTCGTCTCGTGACGCCGTTGGAGGAACACCGCATGCCTGAAAACAAGTCCCGGCCGTCCCAGGGCCGACCCTGGGAGGACGGCTGGGCCCCGGACACCTCACGGGCACCGGGAACGCGCCGTCTGTGGCTCGCGGGCGGGATGGCGATGGCGACGATCATCGCCTGCGTCACGGCAATAGCCATATCGGAGAGGGACTCCGACGGTGACTCGGCCGCGGCCTCGACTCCCGCGGCGGACTCGACGGTCCCCGGCCTGATCTCCTTCGCCACGCCCTCGGGGACCGCTCCCCCGTCGGGCAAGAGCGGACTGTCGAAGGAGAAACCGACGCCCGAGGCGCCCCATGAGCAGAACGCCTCCAAACCCGAGCCGGCGCCTTCCAAGTCCCCTTCCGGCGGGGCCGGTTCACCGACGAAGGCCCCGAAGCCCCCTGCCACCACCACATGGCGCTCCGTACGCTCGGTCAACTACCCCGACCGCTACTGGCACATGAGCGACGGCCGGGTGGGCCTCGACCAGGTCCGCGGCTCCGAGTCCCGCGAGGACTCCACGTTCAAGCAGGTCAAGGGCCTGGCCGACAGCTCCTGCTACTCCTTCGCCACCCGCGACGGCCAGTACCTGCGCCACCGCAACTTCGTCCTGCGCGCCGAACGTAACGACGGCTCCGCCCTGTTCACCCAGGACGCCACGTTCTGCCCGCGCGGATCGGCCTATGCCTCCGGCGCGACCATGCTGGAGTCGGTGAACTACCCGGGCTACTTCCTGCGCCACAAGAACTTCGTGGTCCGCCTCGAACGCTACGAACACAGCTCCCTGTACCTGGCGGACTCGTCGTTCCGCGTGGTGGACGGGCTGGCCTGAGCCGGGTCGGCGCTCGTGGCCCGGTCGGCCAGGGCGGCCCGGGCACAAGAAAGCGGCGGCACCAGGCAGGTGCCGCCGCTTCCGCGTGAACGGGGAATCTCAGACGTTGAACCCGAGCGCCCGAAGCTGCTCGCGGCCGTCGTCCGTGATCTTGTCCGGGCCCCACGGCGGCATCCAGACCCAGTTGATCCGGAGCTCGCTGACGAGGCCGTCCGTGGCGGACTTGGCCTGGTCCTCGATGACGTCCGTCAGCGGGCAGGCCGCCGACGTCAGGGTCATGTCGAGGGTCGCGATGTTCGCGTCGTCGATGTGGATGCCGTAGATCAGGCCGAGGTTGACGACGTCGATACCCAGCTCGGGGTCAACGACGTCGTACAGCGCCTCGCGGACCTCTTCCTCCGAGGCCGGCTTCATCTCAACGGTCTCGCTCATGCCGTCTTCCTTTCGGCGTCGGCTCCGCCCAGGGCCTGGGCCGTCGCGTCCTTCCACGCCATCCAGCTGAGGAGGGCGCACTTCACCCGGGCCGGGTACTTGGAGACGCCGGCGAACGCCACCGCGTCCTCCAGCACGTCCTCCATCGCGTCGTCCGGCTCGATCTTCCCCTTGGACTGCATCAGCTCCAGGAAGGTCTCCTGGATCTTCTGCGCGTCGGAGAGGTTCTTGCCGACGAGGAGTTCGTTCAGTACGGACGCGCTCGCCTGGCTGATGGAACAGCCCTGGCCCTCGTACGAGACGTCCTCGATCTTCGTGCCGTCGTACTTCACGCGCAGGGTGATCTCATCGCCGCACGTCGGGTTGACGTGGTGCACCTCGGCGTCGCCATCCCGCAAGCCCCGCCCGTGCGGGTTCTTGTAGTGGTCCAGGATGACTTCCTGGTACATCGAATCCAGCTTCATGCGATCGCTCGTCCCGTCAGCCGAAGAAGTTCCGGACGTGCTCCAGGCCGTCCACCAGAGCGTCGATCTCGGCCGGCGTGGAGTACAGATAGAACGACGCTCGCGTGGTCGCAGGAATTCCGTACCGCAGGCACACCGGACGGGCGCAGTGGTGACCGACCCGGACGGCGATGCCCTGCTCGTCGAGGACCTGGCCCACGTCGTGCGGGTGGATGTCGCCGAGGGTGAAGGAGATCGCGGCGCCGCGGTCCTCGGCCGTGGTGGGGCCGATGATCCTGAGGTCGGGGACCTCCGCGAGCCGCTTCACCGCGTACTCGGTGAGGGCGTGCTCATGGGCGAGGATCTTGTCCATGCCGATCGAGTTGAGGTAGTCGATCGCCGCGCCGAGGCCGATCGCCTGGGAGATCGGGGGCGTGCCCGCCTCGAACTTGTGCGGGGCCGGAGCGTAGGTCGACGAGTGCATCGACACGGTCTCGATCATCTCGCCGCCGCCGAGGAACGGAGGCAGGTCCTCAAGAAGCTCCTGGCGGCCCCAGAGCACGCCGATGCCGGTCGGGCCGCACATCTTGTGGCCGGTGAAGGCCACGAAGTCGGCCTGCAGCGACTGCACGTCCAGCGGCATGTGCGGCGCGGCCTGCGAGGCGTCGATGCAGACCAGCGCACCGACCTCCTGCGCACGGCGCACTATCGCCTCGACCGGGTTGAGGGTGCCCAGGATGTTCGACACCAGCACGAAGGAGACGATCTTCGTCTTCTCCGTGATGATCTCGTCGATGTTGGACAGGTCGAGACGGCCGTCGTCGGTGAGGCCGAACCACTTCAGCTTCGCGCCCGTGCGCTGCGCGAGCAGCTGCCACGGCACGATGTTGGAGTGGTGCTCCATCTCCGTGATGACGATCTCGGTCTCGTGGTCCACCCGGTAGGGCTCGTCGGCCCAGCCGAGCATGTTGGCCACGAGGTTCAGCGACTCGGAGGCGTTCTTGGTGAAGATCACCTCGTTGCGCGAGGGCGCGTTGATGAACTCCGCGACCTTGTCGCGCGCGCCCTCGTACAGCGCCGTGGCCTCCTCGGCGAGGACGTGCACGCCACGGTGGACGTTGGCGTTGTGCTGCTCGTAGTACTCGGAGAGCACGTCGAGGACCTGGCGCGGCGTCTGGGAGGTCGCCGCGTTGTCCAGGTACACAAGCTTCTTGCCGTCGTGGACGACGCGGTCCAGGATCGGGAAGTCCTTGCGGAGCGCCTCGGTGTCGAGGAGGCCCGGCAGCTGTGTCACGCGGATGCGCCACCCTTCACGTACTTGTCGTAGCCCTCGGCCTCGAGCTGGTCCGCGAGCTCGGCGCCACCGGACTCGGCGATACGGCCGTTCGCGAACACGTGCACGTGGTCGGGCTTGATGTAGCGCAGGATGCGCGTGTAGTGGGTGATCAGCAGGGTGCCGACCTCGCCGGTCTCACGGACCCGGTTCACGCCCTCGGAGACGACGCGCAGGGCGTCGACGTCCAGACCGGAGTCGGTCTCGTCGAGGATCGCGACCTTCGGCTTGAGCAGCTCCAGCTGAAGGATCTCGTGGCGCTTCTTCTCACCGCCGGAGAAGCCCTCGTTGACGTTGCGCTCGGCGAAGGACGGGTCCATGTTGAGGCGGGCCATCGCCTCCTTGACCTCCTTCACCCAGGTACGCAGCTTGGGGGCCTCGCCGCGGATGGCGGTGGCGGAGGTGCGCAGGAAGTTGGAGACCGAGACGCCGGGGACCTCGACCGGGTACTGCATCGCCAGGAACAGGCCGGCGCGGGCGCGCTCGTCGACGGACATCTCAAGGACGTCCTCGCCGTCGAGGGTGACGGAGCCGCCGGTGACGGTGTACTTCGGGTGACCCGCGAGCGAGTAGGCGAGGGTCGACTTGCCGGAGCCGTTGGGGCCCATGATGGCGTGCGTCTCGCCCTGCTTCACGGTGAGGTCGACGCCCTTGAGGATCTCCTTCGTGGCGTTGTCGGCCTCGACGGTGACGTGCAGGTCTCGGATTTCAAGCGTTGCCATGGGTGCCTCAGGACTCCTGGGTGAGGGAGGCGTGGACGTCGACAAGGACGCTGCCCCCTTCGATCTTTACGGGGTAAACGGGGACGGGGCGCGTCGCGGGGAGGCCGGACGGCTTACCGGTGCGCAGGTCGAACGCGGAGCCGTGCAGCCAGCACTCGATCTGGCAGTCCTCCACCTCGCCCTCGGAGAGCGAGACGTTCGCGTGCGAGCAGATGTCGTGGATCGCGAAGACCTCGCCCTCGGTGTGCACGAGAGACACCGGCGTGCCGTCGAGTTCCACCCGTTTCGGGGTGTCCTCCTCCAGCTCGCTCAGTGCGCACGCGCGTACGAAGGTGGTCATGCGACCGACGCCTCCAGCTCCTCTTCGATCTTGGCGATGAGGCGCTCCTCGATGTCCGCGACACCGATCTGCTGGACCAGCTCGGCGAAGAAGCCACGGACGACGAGGCGGCGGGCCTCGTGCTCCGGGATGCCGCGGGCCATCAGGTAGAAGAGCTGCTCGTCGTCGAAGCGGCCGGTCGCGGAGGCGTGGCCGGCGCCGACGATCTCACCGGTCTCGATCTCCAGGTTCGGCACGGAGTCGACGCGGGCGCCGTCGGTCAGAACCAGGTTGCGGTTCATCTCGTAGGTGTCGGTGCCCTCGGCCTTGGCCTCGATCAGCACGTCGCCGATCCACACCGCGTGCGCGTTGTCGCCCTGGAGCGCGCCCTTGTAGACGACGTTCGACTTGCAGTGCGGGGTGTTGTGGTCGACCAGGAGGCGGTGCTCCTGGTGCTGGCCGGCGTCGGTGAAGTACAGGCCGAACAGCTCGGCCTCGCCGCCGGTGCCGGCGTAGGAGACGCGCGGGTGCAGCCGGACGACGTCGCCGCCGAAGGTGACGACCACGGACTTGAAGGAGGCGTCGCGGCCGACGAGGGCGTTGTGCTGGGCCACGTGCACGGCCTTGTCGTCCCAGTCCTGGACGGAGACGACGGTCAGCTTGGCGCCGTCACCGAGGATGTAGTCGACGTTGGTGGCGAGGACCGCGTCACCGGTGTGGTCGATGACGACGACGGCCTCGGCGAAGGCGCCCAGCTCGATGACCTGGTGGCCGAAGCGGGTGCCGCCCTCGCCGTGCACGGCGATGCGGATCGGCTCGGTGAGCACCGTCTCCTTGGGGACGGTGACCACGCCGGCCTTCTCGAAGGCCGAGTACGCCTGGGCGGCGACGCGGTCCACCGGGGTGCCGGCCTTGCCGAGCCGGGCGTCGTCGCGGCCGACGGTCTCGACGGTGACGCCCTCGGGGGCCTGGACGTCGACCTTCACGCCCTCGCCGGTGGCGACGGCGGTGCCGTCGTGCAGCCCACGCAGGCGCTCCAGCGGGGTGAACCGCCACTCCTCCTCGCGGCCGTGCGGTACCGGGAAGTCGGCCACGTCGAAGGACGGGGGCGCGCTCATGCGTGTGGCGACGGTCGACTCGGCGGCCACCGCGATCGAGCCGGCGGTGGTGGAGCCCACCGGGATGTTTTGGGCCTCAGCCATGGCTGTCGGTCTGCTCTCTTTCCTGCGTTCTGCGATCTTCGGCCCGCCCCGGAGAGGCGGGCCGCCTGCTGCTTCGGTGGTGGGCCTTAGCCGACCGCACCTTCCATCTGCAGCTCGATCAGCCGGTTGAGCTCGAGGGCGTACTCCATCGGCAGCTCCTTGGCGATCGGCTCGACGAAGCCGCGCACGATCATCGCCATCGCCTCGTCCTCGGAGAGACCGCGGCTCATCAGGTAGAAGAGCTGGTCCTCGGAGACCTTGGAGACGGTCGCCTCGTGGCCCATGGAGACGTCGTCCTCGCGGACGTCGACGTACGGGTAGGTGTCCGAGCGGGAGATCGTGTCGACGAGCAGAGCGTCACAGAGCACGTTGGACTTCGCACCCGGGGCGCCCTCGCCGATCTCGATCAGACCGCGGTAGGAGGTACGGCCACCGCCACGCGCCACGGACTTCGACACGATGTTGGACGAGGTGTTCGGGGCCATGTGGACCATCTTGGCGCCGGCGTCCTGGTGCTGGCCCTCGCCCGCGAAGGCGATGGACAGGGTCTCGCCCTTGGCGTGCTCGCCCATCAGGTAGACGGCCGGGTACTTCATGGTCACCTTGGAGCCGATGTTGCCGTCGACCCACTCCATGGTCGCGCCCTCGTAGGCGACGGCGCGCTTGGTGACCAGGTTGTAGACGTTGTTCGACCAGTTCTGGATGGTCGTGTAGCGGCAGCGGGCGCCCTTCTTCACGATGATCTCGACGACCGCGGAGTGCAGGGAGTCCGACTTGTAGATCGGGGCCGTACAACCCTCGACGTAGTGGACGTAGGCGTCCTCGTCGACGATGATCAGCGTCCGCTCGAACTGGCCCATGTTCTCGGTGTTGATCCGGAAGTAGGCCTGGAGCGGGATCTCCACGTGCACGCCCTTCGGCACGTAGATGAAGGAGCCGCCCGACCACACGGCGGTGTTCAGGGAGGCGAACTTGTTGTCACCGACCGGGATGACGGTCCCGAAGTACTCCTTGAAGAGCTCCGGGTGCTCCTTCAGGGCGGTGTCGGTGTCCAGGAAGATGACGCCCTGCTCCTCCAGGTCCTCGCGGATCTGGTGGTAGACGACCTCGGACTCGTACTGGGCCGCGACACCGGCCACGAGGCGCTGCTTCTCCGCCTCGGGGATGCCGAGCTTGTCGTACGTGTTCTTGATGTCCTCGGGCAGGTCCTCCCAGGACTCCGCCTGCTTCTCCGTGGAGCGCACGAAGTACTTGATGTTGTCGAAGTCGATGCCGGAGAGGTCAGAGCCCCAGTTCGGCATGGGCTTCTTGTCGAACAGGCGCAGACCCTTGAGACGAAGCTTGGTCATCCACTCCGGCTCGGACTTCTTCGCGGAGATGTCCCGGACGACGTCCTCGTTGATGCCGCGCTTGGCAGAGGCGCCGGCCGTGTCGGAGTCGGCCCAGCCGTATTCGTACTTGCCCAGGCCCTCGAGCTCGGGGTGGGCGGTCTCCGTGGGGAGAGTCATGCGGGGTTCCTCCCGGCCGTGCTTGCAGATGCGTTATCGGTGTTCTGGGAAATCTTGGGGATGAACGTCGTGCAGACGCCGTCGCCGTGCGCGATCGTCGCCAGTCTCTGGACGTGCGTTCCGAGCAGCTCGGCGAAGATCTCCGTCTCCGCCTCGCACAGCTGCGGGAACTGCTCCGCGACATGGGCGACCGGGCAGTGGTGCTGGCAGAGCTGCTCGCCTTTTTGAGGGAGGGGTGCGCTGCGCGCCGTAGCAGCGTACCCGTCGACGCTCAAGGCCTTGGCCAGGGCTTCGGTCCGCTCATCAGGGCTGACGGCCTCGATCGCCTTGCGGTAGGCGCTCGCCTGGGCTGCGATCCGGGCGCGGGCGAACGCGGCGACCGCGTCGCTCCCGCCCTCGCGCTCGGCGATCCACTTCAGGGCGTCGGCGGCGAGCTTGTCGTAGGACTGGTCGAAGGCGTCCCGGCCGCAGTCGGTGAGCGCGAAGACCTTGGCGGGACGGCCGCGCGTACGCGTGCCGTACACCCGCTGTTCCCGGGGCTCCACGACGTCATCGGCGACCAGCGCGTCCAGATGCCTGCGTACGGCGGCCTGGGTGAGACCCAGCCGGCCGGCCAGCTCGGCGACGGTCGACGGGCCGTGGTCCAGGATGGACCGCGCGACCCGGTTGCGTGTCGAACGCTCCCCGGTCGCGAGCTCCTCCTGAGGGGCCCCCATGGGGGTCTCCCGAGCCTCGCCGACGTTTTTCACAACGCCATTGTTGCGTAATTCCTCAAAGCCAGGCAAGCCGCGTCCGCTCCCCTCGACGGTGCGCTACGTCACTTAGGCATACCTAATCTGACCTGCGGAAACGATCTTTGATCGATCAAACCAGTGGCGCCGCGAGGCCCCTTCCGGAACACTCCGGAAGCATGCCCACACCCCCTCCGACCGGCCCTCTTGTCACTCGGGACACCCTCGCCGCACAGTTGCGCGAGATCGGCGTCCATTCCGGTGAGACGCTGCTCGCGCACTCCTCGCTCAGCTCCCTCGGATGGGTCTGCGGAGGCCCCGTCGCGGTGGTCCAGGCACTGCTCGACGTCCTCGGTCCCGAGGGCACGCTGGTGGTGCCCACCCAGACCGGCGACCTCTCGGATCCGGCGGTGTGGAGCAACCCGCCCGTTCCCGAGGAGTGGTGGGAGCCCATTCGGGTGACGATGCCCCCGTACGACCCGGCCGTGACGCCCACGCGCGGGGTCGGCGTCGTCCCGGAGACCGTGCGGACCTGGCCGGGCGCCCTGCGCAGCGCGCATCCGCAGACGTCCTTCGCGGCTCTCGGCCCGCGCGCCGCCGAGATAGTCGGGGGCCACGCACTCGACTGCCGGCTCGGCGAGCGCAGCCCGCTGGCCCGGCTGGAGGCGCTGCACGCGCGCGTGCTGCTGCTCGGCGCCGGCTACGACACCTGTACGAGCTTCCACCTGGCCGAGTACCGGATCCCGTCACCGCTGGTGAAGGTGGGGCGGCCGGGGCCCACGGGCTGGGAGGTGGTCACCGAGGTGTCGATCACCTCGGACCGGTTCGACGAGCTCGGTCACGACTTCGAGCGGGACCGTCCCGTGGTGCGCGGGAAGGCGGGCGCGGCCGACGTACGGCTGTTCCCCGTGGCCGACGCGGTGGCGTACGCACAGCGGTGGCTGGGCATCCACCGGCCGCGCGCGGAGGAGATATGAGGAGGGTCGTACGAGGAGATGTGAACCCGGCCGTCCGGGGGACCCGCGGCCTACCTAGACTCTGGAGCCATGCGAACTGAGCCCGTGCTCCAGGTCCAGGCCCTGGTGAAGCGCTACGGCGACAAAACCGCGGTTAACGGCCTCGACCTGGTGGCCCGGGCCGGTGTCACCGCCGTACTCGGACCCAATGGCGCGGGCAAGACCACGACCGTCGAGACCTGCGAGGGATACCGCAGACCGGACTCCGGCACGGTACGGGTCCTGGGGCTCGACCCGGTGAGACAGTCCGCGGCGCTGCGGCCCCGGATCGGCGTGATGCTCCAGTCCGGCGGCGTCTACTCGGGCGCGCGGGCCGACGAGATGCTCCGCCATGTCGCCAAGCTGCACGCGGCGCCCCTGGACGTGGACGCCCTCATCGAGCGGCTCGGTCTCGGCAGCTGCGGCCGGACCTCCTACCGCCGGCTGTCCGGCGGCCAGCAGCAGCGGCTCGCGCTCGCCATGGCCGTCGTCGGGCGCCCGGAGCTGGTGTTCCTGGACGAGCCGACCGCCGGTCTCGACCCGCAGGCCCGCCGGGCCACCTGGGACCTGATCCGGGACCTGCGCGCGGACGGCGTCTCCGTGATCCTCACGACGCACTACATGGACGAGGCCGAGCAGCTCGCCGACGACGTCGCGATCATCGACGCCGGCCGGGTCATCGCCCACGGCTCCCCCGAGGACCTGTGCCGCGGCGGCGCCGAGAACACCCTCCGCTTCACCGGCCGCCCCGGCCTGGACGTGGGGTCCCTGCTCAAGGCGCTGCCCGCGGACTGCACGGCGGCGGAGCTGACGCCGGGCTCGTACCGAGTCGTCGGCAAGGTCGACCCGCAACTGCTCGCGACGGTGACGTCGTGGTGCGCACAGCACGGGGTGATGCCGGACCGTATCTCGGTCGAGCGGCACACCCTGGAGGACGTCTTCTTGGAGCTCACCGGTAAGGAGCTGCGCGCGTGACCGTCGTCGGTACAGGTTCGGGTACGTACACCCCGAGGCCGGGCGCCGCCCCGCTCCCCCGCATGATCGGGGCGCAGGCGGTCCTGGAGACGAAGATGCTGCTGCGCAACGGCGAGCAGCTGCTGCTGACGGTGGTGATCCCCACCCTGCTGCTGGTCCTCTTCGGCTCGGTGGACATCGTGGACACCGGCGCCGGCGAGGCCGTCGACTTCCTCGCCCCCGGCATCCTGGCGCTCGCCGTGATGTCGACGGCGTTCACGGGACAGGCCATCGCCACGGGCTTCGAGCGGCGCTACGGCGTGCTGAAGCGGCTGGCCTCCTCACCGCTGCCGCGCTGGGGCCTGATGACGGCGAAGACGGTGTCGGTGCTGGTCACCGAGGTACTCCAGATCGTCCTGCTGACGGTGATCGCCTTCGCGCTCGGCTGGTCGCCGCAGGGCAACCCGCTGGCCGTCCTGCTCCTGCTGGTGCTGGGCACCGCGGCCTTCTCGGGGCTCGGCCTGCTGATGGCCGGCACGCTGAAGGCCGAGGCCACCCTGGCCGCCGCCAACCTGGTGTTCCTGCTGCTGCTCGTCGGGGGCGGGGTGATCGTGCCGCTGGACAAGTTCCCGGCCGCCGCCCAGGACGTCCTCGGGCTGCTGCCCATCTCCGCGCTCTCCGACGGGCTGCGGGACGTGCTCCAGCACGGGGCCGGGATGCCATGGGGCGACCTGGGGATCCTGGCCATCTGGGCGGTCGTGGGCCTGGCCGCGGCCGGCAGGTTCTTCCGCTGGGAGTAGGGCTCCACGAAGCCAGGGCGGACCCTCGTGAAAGCGTGCACAAGCGGCCGCCTACGATAGGGCCCGTGCCAAACGTGACCCGCGCCGACGCCGTAGCGGCAGTGCGCAACCCGCTCGCCTTCATCGCCGCACGCTGGACCCCCGCTCCGCGGACGGTCCAACGGGCGGCCCTCGCCGCGCTCGTGATGTCGGTGCTCATCGTGGTCACCGGCGGCGCGGTACGCCTGACCGGGTCCGGGCTCGGCTGCCCGACCTGGCCCAAGTGCACCGACGACTCGCTCACCGCCACCAGCGAGATGGGCCTGCACGGCGCCATCGAGTTCGGCAACCGCATGCTGACGTACGTGCTGTGCGCCGCGGTCGGCTGGGCGATCATCGCCGCGCGCGCCACGAAGCCGTACCGGCGGGACCTGACCCGCCTGGGGTGGGCGCAGTTCTGGATCGTGATGAGCAACGCCGTGCTCGGCGGCATCGTCGTCCTGGTCGGCCTCAACCCGTACACGGTCGCGGCCCACTTCGTGGCGACGTCCGCGCTCATCGCCGTCGCCACGGTGATGTGGCAGCGCACCCGGGAGGGCGACAGCACTCCGCGTCCTCTGGTGGGCAAGGCCGTGCAGCAGCTGGTGTGGGTCCTGGTCACGGCCTCGGTGCTGCTGATCCTGGTCGGCACCGTGGTCACCGGCGCCGGCCCGCACGCGGGCGACTCCAGCGAGGTCGAGCGGATGCCGCTCGACTGGGAGAACGTCACCAAGCTGCACGCCGTGCTGGCGTGGATCGTGGTCACCCTGACCTTCGCGCTCTGGTTCGTCCTCAAGGCGGTCGACGCCCCGAAGGGCCCCCTGAACCGCACCCGCGACCTCTTCCTGATCCTGCTCGCACAGGGCGTCATCGGCTACGTCCAGTACTTCACCGACCTGCCCGAGCTGCTGGTCGGCCTGCACATGTTCGGCTCGGCCCTGGTCTGGATCGCCACGCTCCGTGTGCTGCTCGCCCTGCGGGAACGGCCGCTCGACGAGATCGGAATCCCCGAGCCGGCCGCCGAGGCCGCGGTCGGCACGCGCGCGTAGCCGTCCGTACGCTCAGTCCAGCCCGTACACCCGCCTGGCGTTGGCCGCCGCGACCATCCCCGCGACCCGCTGGGCGTCCGCGAGCGACCACGCGCCCTCGGCGACCCAGCCGCCGAGCACCCTGGCGAGGGCCTCGCGGAAGAGCCGGGCGCCCACCACGTGCAGTTCGGGCAGGCCCTGGGCGCCGCTGGAGAAGAGGATCTTGCCGAAGGGGGCGAGCTCCAGGATCTCGGCGAGGATCGTGGCCGCGCGGGCGCCGGTGCGGATGAGGGCGGCGCCGGAGTCGGCGTAGACGTGCGGGAAGACGCCGGCCAGATGGGCGGCGTGCCGGTGGTACGGGTAGCCGTGCAGCAGCACCAGGTCGGTGCCGAGGCCGGCGGTGGCACGGACGAAGTCCGTGAGCAGCACCGGGTCGGTGCGGTCGATGCGCAGGCCCGGCTCGCCCAGCCCCGCGTGCAGTTGGAGCGGCAGCCCCGAGGCGACGGCGATCCACAGCAGGTGCCGCAGCAGCACGGGATCGCTCAGCTCGCCGCCGACCCTGCGGGCCGTGAGCCAGCGCCCCGCCGCGCCGCGCACCTCCCCCGGGCCCGGCGGTTCGGGTGCGAGCGCGAGGCCGTGCCGTACTCCCGCGACCGAGGTGAAGGCCACGGCGTTCACAGCCGCGCCGTGCACCGACTCCGCGAGGTTGGCGAGGAAGGACTCGACGGTGCCGGAGGTGTCGGCGACCTGTTCGGCGAGGAGCTCCAGGCGCACGATCTCGTGGGCCCGGGCGGAGCCGGCCGACGCCATCTCGGGCGGGCCGGTGAGATCGCCGGGCAGTCCGGTGTCGACCAGGTACGTGGTGATGCCGCTGCCCCGCAGCAGCCGCCGGCCCGCCTCCAGTACGCCGAGTTCACGACGCCGGGCCAGATAGCGGGCGGGCGGGCAGTGCGG
This sequence comes from Streptomyces chartreusis, assembly GCF_008704715.1. NCBI lineage: Bacteria > Bacillati > Actinomycetota > Actinomycetes > Kitasatosporales > Streptomycetaceae > Streptomyces > Streptomyces chartreusis. The sequence goes on along the minus strand of NZ_CP023689.1, from coordinate 7,490,352 downwards.
TTCCAGGCCCAGCAGAGGCGGGCACCAGCGTCGTACGGCGAAACCCGTCTGGGTGTCGAAGAGGGTGGTGCCGGGCGCGGGCGGGCCCTCGGTGCGGGCCAGCTGGGCCTCGAAGGTGCCAAGGCCCAGCTCCGTGCGCAGTACGCCGTGGCAGTACTGGTCCACGAGGGACGGCGTCTCGATCATCCGGGCTCCCCGTGGGTGGACGCTTCTTACACGTCCTAACGGGTGAACCGGTGAGTTGGTGTTGCGAAAGGGGAGGGCTGCTCAGGAAAAGGCGGGACTCAGCCGCCGATCTGGATGCCCGCCATCCTCTTCCACTCGTACGGGCCGGTCGTCACCTTCGCCGCGAACTCGCCGTCGAAGGACTCGTGGCGGGTGATGCCGGACTTCTCCACCGCCTTCTCGGCGATCTCGTACGACGGCGCCACCAGGTCTCCCCAGCCGCCGTCCTCGCCCACGAGCACGATCCGGGCACCCCGCTCGCCGATGTAGGCCACCTGCCCCTCGGCGCCGCCGTGGGACTTCGCGAAGGAGTTGATCTGCTTGGCCAGCTTGGCCACCCTGCGCTCGGCCTTCTGGTCAACCTGCTGCGTGTCTGCCATGGCCAGGATGCTACTCACGAGTAGATCAGCTGGCGAGGGCGGGGCACTGTGACGTGCGTCAGCGCAGGAAGGGATCCACCGCGACCGCGACGAACAGCAGCGAGACATAGGTGATCGACCAGTGGAACAGCCGCATCTCCTTGAGCTTGCCGCCCGTCACCTCCGCCTTCGCGCGGTTCTGGAGGGCGTGCGCCTCCCACAGCCACCAGCCGCCCGCGCCCAGCGCGACCACGGTGTAGAACCAGCCCGTGTAGCCGAGCGGGGTCAGCAGCAGGGAGACCGCCACCATCACCCAGCTGTAGATGACGATCTGCTTGGCGACGACCTTGTTGGAGGCGATGACCGGGAGCATGGGCACGCCCACGCGCGCGTAGTCGTCCTTCACCTTCATGGACAGCGGCCAGTAGTGCGGCGGCGTCCAGAAGAAGATCACCATGAAGAGGATGAGCGGGGCCCAGGACAGCGAGTTCGTGACCGCGGACCAGCCGATCAGGACCGGCATGCAGCCCGCGATGCCGCCCCACACGATGTTCTGCGACGTACGCCGCTTGAGGATCATCGTGTAGACGACGACGTAGAAGAGGAGTGCGCCGAGGGACAGCCAGGCGCTCAGCCAGTTGACGGTGAGGCCGAACAGCAGGGTGGAGACGACCGCGAGGGTGATGCCGAAGGCCAGGCACTCGCGCGGGCTGACCATCCCGGTCACCAGCGGCCGCTGCGACGTGCGGTCCATGAGCGCGTCGATGTCACGGTCGATGTACATGTTCAGCGCGTTGGCGCCACCCGCGGAGAGGTAGCCGCCGATGCAGGTGAGCAGCACCAGACCGAGGTCGGGCACCCCCTGCTCGGCCAGGAACATCACCGGAACCGTGGTGATGAGCAGCAGCTCGATGATCCGCGGCTTGGTAAGCGCCACGAACCCCTTGACCCGGGCCCCGATCGGCCGCCGGCTCGGGCTCTGGCTCGTCCCGATAATCCCCGCTGGACGGGATTCAACGGCCGTCACGCACACCCCTGACAGAGACATCCCAGCAAGCCTCCCCGTGTGAAGTCCCGGTAAAGGCTCGCGCGTACCACGCCACTGTAGACGTTGCCCAGACCCGGACATTCGCGGGGGTGGGGTCGTGTTGGAGGGGGTGGTCCAGGGGGGCGTCCGACGGGCGCGCCGAAGCTCGATTGAGCACCCGGATGAGCGGCTCCGTATTCACTTGCCGAATGCGGAACGTCCCAGTCGGGAGGCACATCCCGGCGACTCCCGGCAGTCTGGAATGAGTCGAAAAAACGCACGTACTTCCGGGGGTAGGCTCGACAACGGCCGGCCGACGCCGAGTACGCCGGCAGCCGGTGGGCCGTGTGCCCGTGACACCGGCAACCGACATGTGGAGAGGAGCCCTGACCCAGGGTGAGCACCAAGCCGACCACCACAGACCTCGAGTGGACCGAGCTGGACCAGCGGGCTGTCGACACCGCCCGCGTCCTGGCCGCCGACGCCGTACAGAAGGTCGGAAACGGCCATCCGGGTACGGCGATGAGCCTGGCCCCCGCCGCCTACACCCTCTTCCAGAAGGTGATGCGGCACGACCCCGCGGACGCCGAGTGGGTCGGTCGCGACCGCTTCGTGCTGTCCGCAGGCCACTCGTCCCTGACCCTCTACACCCAGCTTTACCTGGCCGGCTTCGGTCTGGAGCTGGACGACCTGAAGGCCTTCAGGACGTGGGGTTCGAAGACCCCGGGCCACCCGGAGTACGGCCACACCACGGGCGTCGAGACGACGACCGGACCGCTGGGCCAGGGCGTCGCCAACGCCGTCGGCATGGCGATGGCCGCCCGCTACGAGCGCGGTCTGTTCGACCCGGAGGCCGCCCCGGGCACCTCCCCCTTCGACCACTTCGTCTTCGCCATCGCCGGTGACGGCTGCCTCCAGGAGGGCATCTCCGGCGAGGCGTCCTCGCTGGCCGGGCACCAGCAGCTCGGCAACCTGGTCCTGCTGTGGGACGACAACCACATCTCGATCGAGGGCGACACCGAGACGGCCGTCTCCGAGGACGTCTGCAAGCGGTACGAGGCGTACGGCTGGCATGTGCAGCGGATCGCCCCGAAGCCGGACGGCGACCTCGACCCGAACGCCATCTACGACGCGATCGAGGCCGCGAAGCAGGTGACGGACAAGCCGTCCTTCATCGCGATGCGCTCGATCATCGCCTGGCCCGCCCCGAACGCGCAGAACACCGAGGCCGCCCACGGCTCGGCGCTCGGCGACGACGAGGTCGCGGCCACCAAGCGCGTCCTCGGCTTCGACCCGGAGCAGTCCTTCGAGGTGACCGACGAGGTCATCGGCCACACCCGCAAGGCACTGGAGCGGGGCGCCGAGGCGAAGGCCGAGTGGGAGAAGTCCTTCCAGCTGTGGCGGGACAACAACCCCGAGCGCGCCGCGGAGTTCGACCGCATCAGCAAGGGCGAGCTACCCACCGGCTGGGAGGAGAAGCTCCCGGTCTTCGAGCCCGGCAAGGGCGTCGCCACCCGCGCCGCGTCCGGCAAGGTGCTCCAGGCGCTCGGCGCGGTCATTCCGGAGCTGTGGGGCGGCTCGGCCGACCTGGCGGGCTCCAACAACACGACGATCGACAAGACGTCGTCGTTCCTGCCGGCGGACAACCCGCTGCCGGAGGCGGACCCGTACGGCCGCACGATCCACTTCGGCATCCGCGAGCACTCCATGGCCGCGGAGATGAACGGCATCACCCTGCACGGCAACACCCGTGTCTACGGCGGTACGTTCCTCGTCTTCTCCGACTACATGCGCAACGCCGTCCGGCTGTCGGCGCTGATGCACCTGCCGGTGACGTACGTCTGGACGCACGACTCCATCGGTCTGGGTGAGGACGGCCCCACCCACCAGCCGATCGAGCACCTGGCGTCGCTGCGCGCCATCCCCGGTCTCAACGTGGTCCGCCCCGCGGACGCCAACGAGACCGCGATCGCCTGGCGCGAGATCCTCAAGCGCTACACGAAGGAGTTCGGCAAGGGTGCCCCGCACGGGCTCGCGCTGACCCGTCAGGGCGTGCCCACGTACGAGGCCAACGAGGACACCGTGCGCGGTGGTTACGTGATGTTCGAGGCCGACGGCGGCGAGCCGCAGGTCGTCCTCATCGCGACCGGCTCCGAGGTGCACGTGGCCGTGGAGGCGCGCGAGCGGCTCCAGGCCGACGGCGTGCCGACGCGGGTCGTGTCCATGCCCTCGGTGGAGTGGTTCGAGGAGCAGGACCAGGGGTACCGGGACAGCGTTCTGCCGCCGGCCGTCAAGGCGCGGGTGGCGGTCGAGGCCGGTATCGGTCTGACCTGGCACAAGTACGTCGGGGACGCGGGTCGCATCGTTTCCCTGGAGCACTTCGGTGCTTCGGCCGACGGCAAGGTCCTTTTCCGGGAGTACGGCTTCACTGCCGAGAACGTGGCGGCCGTCGCGCGGGAATCCCTCGCCGCGGCCCAGCGCTGACGCTCATATACGAGACGTAGGAGTTTGATTTTCCATGACAGACGCACTCAAGCGCCTCTCCGAGGAAGGCGTCGCGATCTGGCTGGACGACCTGTCGCGCCAGCGCATCACGTCCGGCAACCTCGCCGAGCTGATCGACCAGCAGCACGTCGTGGGTGTCACGACGAACCCGTCGATCTTCCAGAAGGCGATCAGCGGCGGTGACGGCTACGAGCAGCAGGTCGCCGACCTCGCCGCCCGCAAGGTCACCGTCGAAGAGGCCATCCGCATGATCACCACGGCGGACGTCCGCGACGCCGCCGACATCCTGCGCCCGGTCTTCGACGCCACCGGCGGCCAGGACGGCCGGGTCTCCATCGAGGTCGACCCGCGGCTCGCGCACAACACCCGCGCGACCGTCGCCGAGGCCAAGCAGCTGGCCTGGCTGGTCGACCGTCCCAACACCCTGATCAAGATCCCGGCCACCAGGGCGGGTCTCCCGGCGATCACCGAGGTCGTCGGCCTCGGCATCAGCGTCAACGTCACGCTGATCTTCTCACTGGAGCGCTACCGCGAGGTCATGGACGCCTACCTGGCCGGTCTGGAGAAGGCCAAGGAGCGCGGACTGGACCTGTCGCTCATCCGTTCGGTGGCGTCCTTCTTCGTGTCCCGTGTGGACACCGAGATCGACAAGCGCCTCGACGCGCTCGGCACCGACGAGGCCAAGGCCGCGCGCGGCAAGGCCGCCGTCGCCAATGCCCGGCTCGCCTACCAGGCGTACGAGGAGGTCTTCTCCTCGGACCGCTGGAGCGCGCTGGAGAACGCGGGCGCCAACAAGCAGCGTCCGCTGTGGGCCTCGACCGGCGTGAAGGACCCGGCCTACAAGCCGACCCTGTACGTCGACGACCTGGTCGCCCCGAACACGGTCAACACCATGCCCGAGGCCACCCTCCAGGCCACGGAGGAGAAGGGCGAGATCACCGGCAACACCGTCGCCGGCACCTACGAGCAGGCCCGCGCGGACCTGGACGCCGTCGAGCGCCTCGGCATCTCGTACGACGACGTGGTGCAGCTGCTGGAGGACGAGGGCGTCGAGAAGTTCGAGGCGTCCTGGAACGACCTGCTCAAGTCGACCGAGGCGGAGCTGGAGCGCCTCGCCCCCTCGGAGGGCTGATCCCTTTGCCACCCTTCAACGTCACTGAAGCGAACCCGCTTCGTGACGCCGCCGACCGACGGCTCCCGCGCATCGCGGGGCCGTCGGGCCTGGTGATCTTCGGCGTTACGGGCGATTTGTCACGGAAAAAGCTCATGCCCGCCGTGTACGACCTCGCCAACCGGGGTCTGCTGCCGCCGGGCTTCTCGCTGGTCGGCTTCGCCCGCCGCGAGTGGGCCAACGAGGACTTCGCGCAGGAGGTCCACGACGCGGTCAAGGCACACGCCCGCACGCCGTTCCGCGAGGAGGTCTGGCAGCAGCTCATCCAGGGGATGCGCTTCGTGCAGGGCACCTTCGACGACGACGACGCCTTCGAGCGGCTGCGCGCCACCATCGACGAGCTGGACAAGGCCCAGGGCACGGGCGGCAACTTCGCCTTCTACCTGTCGGTGCCGCCGCGCTCGTTCCCGGTGGTCATCCAGCAGCTGAAGAAGCACGGCCTCGCCGACCAGACGTCGAACTCCTGGCGCCGCGCGGTCATCGAGAAGCCGTTCGGCCACGACCTGGCCTCCGCCGAGGAGCTCAACAAGGTCGTGCACGAGGTCTTCGCCCCGGACCAGGTCTTCCGCATCGACCACTACCTGGGCAAGGAGACCGTCCAGAACATCCTGGCGCTGCGCTTCGCCAACACGATGTTCGAGCCGATCTGGAACCGGTCCTTCGTGGACCACGTGCAGATCACCATGGCCGAGGACATCGGCATCGGCGGCCGGGCCGGGTACTACGACGGCATCGGCGCCGCCCGGGACGTGATCCAGAACCACCTCCTGCAGCTGATGGCCCTGACGGCCATGGAAGAGCCCGCCTCCTTCGACGCGGACGCGCTGGCCGCCGAGAAGACCAAGGTGCTCGGTGCCGTACGGCTGCCGAAGGACCTGGGCCGCGACACCGTCTTCGGGCAGTACGCGGAGGGCTGGCAGGGCGGCGAGAAGGCGGTCGGCTACCTCCAGGAGGAGGGCATCGACCCCAAGTCGAAGACCGACACCTACGCCGCGGTCAAGCTGTCGATCGACAACCGCCGCTGGGCGGGTGTCCCCTTCTATCTGCGCACCGGCAAGCGGCTCGGCCGGCGCGTCACGGAGATCGCGGTCGTCTTCCAGCGGGCACCGCACTCCCCGTTCGACACGACGGCCACCGAGGAGCTGGGCCAGAACGCGATCGTGATCCGCGTCCAGCCCGACGAGGGCGTCACGGTCCGCTTCGGCTCCAAGGTGCCCGGCACCTCCATGGAGATCCGGGACGTGTCGATGGACTTCGCCTACGGCGAGTCCTTCACGGAGTCCTCGCCCGAGGCGTACGAGCGACTGATCCTCGACGTCCTGCTCGGCGACTCCAACCTCTTCCCGCGCACCGAGGAGGTCGAGCTGTCCTGGAAGATCCTCGACCCGATCGAGCGGCACTGGGACACGCACGGCAAGCCCGCCCAGTACCCGTCCGGTACCTGGGGGCCCGTCGAGGCGGACGAAATGCTCGCACGAGAGGGACGGAGCTGGCGCCGGCCATGAAGATAGACCTCACGGACACCACGGCCAGCAAGATCAACAAGGCGCTGGTGCAGGGGCGGCGGGCCATCGGCACGCCGGCCGTGGGCATGGTGCTCACGCTGGTCATCGTCACGGACGAGGAGAACGCGTACGACGCGCTCAAGGCCGCCAGCGACGCCTCGCGCGAGCACCCCTCGCGCACGCTGGTGGTCATCAAGCGGGTCTCGCGCTCGCCCCGCGACCGTACGGCGTCCCGGCTGGACGCCGAGGTGCGGGTGGGCGCGGACGCGGGCACCGGTGAGACGGTGATCCTGCGGCTGTACGGCGAGGTGTCCGAACACGCCCAGTCCGTCGTCCTCCCCCTGCTGCTGCCGGACGCCCCGGTGGTGGTCTGGTGGCCGGTGAACGCGCCGCTCGACCCGGCGAACGACCCGCTGGGCGCGCTGGCCCAGCGCCGGGTGACCGACACCTACGCCTCGGAGCAGCCGGTGCGGGAGCTGTCGTCCCGCGCCGACGCCTACACCCCGGGCGACACCGACCTGTCCTGGACCCGGATCACGCCGTGGCGCTCGATGCTCGCGGCGGCTCTGGACCAGGTGGTCTGCGAGGTGAAGGCCGTCGAGGTGGAGGGCGAGGAGTTCAACCCGAGCTGTGAGCTGCTGGCGATGTGGCTCGCGGACCGGCTGGACGTCCCCGTGAAGCGGTCGCTGTCGTCGGGCCCCGGTCTGACGGCGGTCCGCATGGACACCGACTGCGGCCCGATCGTGCTCGACCGGGCGGACGGCTCGCTCGCGACCCTCTCCATCCAGGGCCAGCCGGACCGTGCCGTGGCGCTGAAGCGGCGCGAGACGGCCGAGCTGATCGCGGAGGAGCTGCGCCGGCTCGACCCGGACGACACCTACGCCTCGGCGCTGCGCTTCGGCGTGGAGCGGCTGAACTCGATGCCGGTCTCCTCGGTCAGGGGCGCCGAGGCGGCCGTGGCCAAGGCGGAGCAGGCCGTGGCACTGGCCCAGGCCGCAGTGGCCCGGGTCGGTGAGCCGGCGGCTCGGGAGACGCAGGCCGAGGGGGCGTCTCCGGCCAAAGGAGAACCGGCCGGACAGCCCGCCCAGGCAGCTGCGCAAGCATCCGGGAAAGAAGCGTCGGCGCAGGAAGTGACGGCGCAGGGCACGAAGAAGGCGGCGGCGAAGTGAGTACTCCGCAGCTCGTCGTGCACCACGACAAGGAGCTGATGGCCCAGGCCGCGGCGGCCCGCCTGATCACGAAGATCGTGGACGCGCAGGCCTCCCGGGGCTCGGCGTCCGTGGTCCTCACGGGCGGCCGCAACGGCAACGGCCTGCTGGCCGCGCTGGCGGCGGCCCCCGCGCGGGACGCCGTCGACTGGGGCCGTCTCGACCTGTGGTGGGGCGACGAGCGCTTCCTCGCCGAGGGCGACCCCGACCGCAATGTCACGCAGGCCCGCGAGGCCCTGCTGGACGCGGTGCCGCTGGACCCGAAGCGGGTGCACGCCATGCCCGCCTCGGACGGCCCGTTCGGCTCGGACGTGGAGGCGGCGGCCGCCGCCTACGCGGAGGAACTGGCCAGGGCGGCCGGCCCGGAGAACCACGGGGCGGTCCCCACCTTCGACGTCCTGATGCTGGGCGTGGGCCCCGACACCCACGTGGCCTCCCTGTTCCCGGAGCTGCCCGCGGTACGGGAGACCCAGCGCACGGTCGTCGGAGTGCACGGCGCCCCGAAGCCCCCGCCGACCCGTGTCACCCTCACGCTTCCCGCGATCCGCGCGGCGCGTGAGGTGTGGCTGCTGGCGGCGGGCGAGGACAAGGCCCAGGCCGCGGCGATCGCCCTGTCGGGCGCGGGCGAGATCCAGGCCCCGGCGGCGGGCGCCCGCGGCCGTTCCAGGACCCTGTGGCTCCTGGACTCGGCGGCGGCTTCACAGCTGCCGAGGTCGCTGTATCCACCGGCGTCACCCTGAACGCCGTTTCGGGCCCTCACTTCACCGCGAAGTGAGGGCCCGAGACATGTGCGCTACTTGACCGAGCCCGCCATGACTCCCTGCACGAAGTGCCGCTGGAAGGCGAAGAACACGACCACCGGCACCACCAGGGAGACGAACGCGCCGGGTGCGAGGACGTCGATGTTGCTGCCGAACTGCCGTATCTGGGACTGGAGTTCCACGGTCAGCGGCTGTGCGGAGCTGTCGGCGAAGAGCAGGGCCACCAGCATGTCGTTCCACACCCACAGGAACTGGAAGATGGCCAGCGAGGCGATCGCCGGGCGTCCGACGGGCAGCACCAGGCGGGTGAAGATCCGCCACTCGCTGCCGCCGTCCATCCGCGCCGCCTCCAGCATCTCCTTCGGCATCTCGGCGAAGTAGTTCCGCAGCAGGAACACCGCGAACGGCAGCCCGTACGCCACGTGGAAGAGGACCACGCCGGGGATCGTGCCGAACAGCCCCAGCTGGCCGAAGAGTTTGGCCACCGGGAGCAGGCCGATCTGCACGGGCACCACGAGCAGCGCCACCACGAGAAGGAAGAGCGCCTCGCGGCCGGGGAAGTCCAGCCAGGCGAAGGCGTATCCGGCGAGGGCCGCGAGGACGACCACCAGCAGGGTCGTCGGCACCGAGATCAGCACGGTGTTCCAGAAGGCCTGGCTGATGCCGGCGTTCCCCAGCAGCGCCGAGTAGTTGTCGAAGGACAGCTGGCCGGGGCTGGTGAACACCGTCCACCAGCCGCCGCTCGCCGTCTCCTCGGCGGACCGCAGGGAGGAGAGGAACAACCCGGCCAGCGGCGTCAGCCACACCAGCCCGATCACCACGAGGAACGCCTGGACCAGTGAGTTGCCCAGGCCCCGCCTGACCGCGTTCATCGCTGACTCCTTCGGAAGCGGCGGACGTTGAAGACCATCGCCGGAATGACGAGCAGCAGAAGCAGGACGCCGAGCGCGCTGCCCAGCCCCTGGTTGTTGCCGCCGCCGAACGACACCAGCCACATCTGCGTCGCGAGCACGGTCGCGTCCTCCTGCACGGGACCGGGCGCGATGATGTAGACGAGGTCGAACACCTTCATCACGTTGATGACCAAGGTGACGAAGACGACCGTCAGCACCGGTGCCAGCAGCGGCACCGTGATCTTCCGGAAGATCTGCCACTCGTTCGCCCCGTCCATCCGCGCAGCCTCCAGCGCGTCCCGGGGCAGGGCCGCGAGGCCCGCGCCGATCAGGACCATCGCGAAGCCGGTCCAGATCCACAGGTACGCCCCGATGATCGCCGGTGTGACGAGCGTCGGCCCGAGCCAGGAGATGCCCTCGTAGGGGGCGGCGAAGTTCGACGCCGGCAGCTTCACCGTGTACGAGCCGTCGTCCAGCCCCTCGAAGCGGAAGGAGCCGTCGGACGCGGTGGTCGCCGTGGCGACGGTCTTCCCGGCCCGCGAGGCCTCGACCGTCATCTCCGGCAGCCCGTTCTCGCGCCGGTCGACCTTGCCCTGCTCCCCTCCCCCGCCGGGCGTGAAGTCGAGGTACACGACACCGCGCAGCTCACCGGGGCCCGCCTTCTGCCCCGCCGCGGTGAACGCCGGTTCGGTGCCGCTGGGCAGGTCGTCGGGCAGGACACCGACCAGTCCGAGCGTGAGCGCGTCACCCGGGGACACGCTCGTGCTGGTGCGGTACGAGCCGTCCGGGTCCTTGGTCAGTCCCTGTCCGTCGCGTGCCCGGGCCGTCGGATAGGTCGACGTGCCCTGGAAGGCGTCGTGCACGGAGACGGCGGCGGCGTTCAGCACGCCCTTGTCGGGGTCCTCGTCGTAGGCGAGGCGGAAGATGATGCCGGCGGCGAGGAAGGACACGGCCATCGGCATGAACAGCAGCAGCTTGAACGCCGTCGCCCAGCGGACCTTCTCCACCAGCACGGCCAGGATCAGACCGAGGCCGGTGAGCAGGGCCGGGGCCACCACGACCCAGATCGTGGTGTTGCGGATCGCCTTGAGGGTGGCGGGGTCGCGGAACATCTCGGTGTAGTTCTCGCCGCCGACGAAGCGGGTGCCTGAGGCGTCGAAGAAGCTGCGGCCGATCGAGAACAGCACCGGATACACGACCAGCGCGCCGAGCAGCAGCAGCGCGGGGAAGACGAAGAGGAGGGCGACGATCCGCGCCCGCCGCCGCGAGCGCCGGGCACGTTCCTTGCCGGGGCTCGCGGCGGCCCCCCGGCTCGCCTCCGTGACGAGAGTGGCGGTCATGTCAGGTCAGCCCTGGCCCTCGTACGCCTTGGCCGCCGCGGCCTCCAGCTTCGCCGCGGTCCCCTTCGGGTCGGACGGGTCGCGCAGGAAGTCCTGGAGGAGCTTCCACTCGCCCGCGCCCTTGGTGCCGCCGAACGCCGCCGGGGCCTGGTCGGACATGTCGAAGCGGACCGAGTCGCCCGCGGAGACGAGGGACTTGGCGGTCGCGCGGGTGACGTCGTCGCCGTACGAGGCGAGGTCGACGTTCTTGTTCGGGGAGAGGAAGCCGCCGGCCTCCGCCCAGACCGCCGCGGCCTCCGGCGTCGCCAGGTACTCCAGGAGCGCCATGCCGGCCTTCTGGTTCTTGCCGTCCTTCAGGACGACGGCCGCGTCACCGCCGCTGACCACGGGCGCCTTGCCGCCGCCGACCGCCGGGAACGGGAAGAAGTTCGCGTCCTCGCCGATCTTCTTGCCGAACTGGTCCTTGGCGACGCCCGCGACGAAGTCGCCCTCGTAGACCATGCCCGCCTCGGGCTTCGGCCCGAACACCTTCTCCACCGAGCCGGGGAAGTCGGTGTTGAGGGCGCCCTTCTGGCCGCCCGCTATCAGCTGCTTGTCCTTGAAAAGCTTGCCGAGGGTGGTGAGCGCCTCGACCACGGACGCGTCGGTCCACTTCAGCTCGTGCGCGGCGAGGGCGTCGTACTTCTCGGGTCCGGCCTGGGAGAGGTAGACGTTCTCGAACCAGTCGGTCAGGGTCCAGCCGTCCTGTCCGGCGACCGAGAAGGCGGCGAGGCCGGAGTCGGAGACGGTCTGTCCGGCCTTCAGCATGTCGTCGTACGTCTTCGGCGCCTCGACGCCGGCCTGCGTGAGGGCCTCGGGGCTGTACCAGACGGTCGACTTGTGGGCGGCCTTGAAGTAGAGGCCGTAGAGGGTGCCGTCGACGCTGCCGTAGTTCTTCCACACGGGGGCGAAGTTGCCGTCGACGGACTTCTGGGCGGCGCCGGACAGCGGCTTGAGCCAGCCGTTCTGCGCGAACTGCTTCAGGACGCCGACCTGCGGGACCATCACCACGTCGGGGGCGTTGCCGCCCTCGATCTTGCTGCCGACGACGGTGGAGACGTTGTCGCCGGTGGAGGTGAACTGGGTCTTGGCGCCGGTCTTCTCGCTGAAGGCGTCCAGCACCTTCTGGAAGTTCTTCTGCTCGCTGCCGGACCAGACACCGGCCACGTTGACCGTCTGGCCGTTGAGTGCCTTGTCGCCGCCGCCGGCGGAGACGTCGCCGCCGCCGCAGGCGGTCGCGCCGAGCGCCAGGACGAGAGCGGTGCAGCCGGTGAGCAGGGTGGTACGTCGTCGCATCATCGTTGATGTCCCTTCGGGGATGGGGAGTTGACGGAGGTCGGGAGAAGTCAGCGGTCGTTGATCCACCAGGCGGCGGTGGAGCCGGGCAGTACGCCGGCGGGGCAGGGACCGCTGGACAGCAGGGGGGTGCCGGAGACGGGCGCGGCGGTGGCCGCCGTGCCGAAGTTGACGGCGCAGACCACGCCGTCGCCGCGCTCGAAGGCCAGGACGCCGGGCGGGCTGTCCAGCCAGCGCAGCGAGCCCTCGCCCAACTGCGGGAGTCCGGCGCGCAGTTGGAGACCGTCGCGGTAGAGGTGCCAGAAGGAGCGGGTGTCGGCCAGCGCGCGGTCGGTGGCGTACTCGGCGAAGTACTCCGGCTGCGGCAGCCAGGGCTTGGCGCTCTCCGCGCCGGAGGTGAAGCCGAAGGGCGAGGCCTGTCCCGACCACGGCAGCGGCACCCGGCAGCCGTCGCGGATCCGCGCCCGGCTGCCGGTGCGGCGGAAGATCGGGTCGGTGAGCACGTCGTCGGGCAGATCGACGACCTCGGGCAGCCCCAGCTCCTCGCCCTGGTAGATGTACGCGGCTCCGGGCAGCGCCAGCATCAGCAGCGCGGCGGCGCGGGCGCGGGCGGCGCCGAGGCCGCTGCCCCCGGTGGCGGGCTCGCCGTAGCGGGTGACGGTGCGGACCTGGTCGTGGTTGTTGAGGACCCAGGTGACCGTCGAGCCCGTGCCGGCGATGTCCTGCATGGCCTCGGAGATGACCTTGCGGAAGGCGTCGGCCTCCCAGGGCGCGCTGAGCAGGTCGAAGAAGAACGCCTGGTGGAGTTCGTCGGAGCGGACGTACAAGGCGTGCTCGCGGGCGGTCGGGACGGAGACCTCGCCGACGAGGAGCCGTTCCTGGCCGTCGCGGGCGGTGTACTCCTCGCATATGGAGCGCCACTGGCGCCACACCGCGTGCACCTCGGGCTGGTTCCAGGCGAGCGGGTTGACCGAGTCGCGGGTGCGGGCGTCGGCCTCCGGGTCGTCGGAGTCGGGCAGTTCCGGGTGCTTGAAGAGTCCGGCGGCGACGTCGATGCGGAAGCCGTCGACACCGCGGTCCAGCCAGAACCGCAGGACGCGGTCGAACTCGGCGCCGACCTCGGGGTTGCGCCAGTTCCAGTCGGGCTGCTCGGGCGTGAACATGTGCAGGTACCACTGGCCGGCCTGCCCGTCCGCCTCGGTCACCCGGCTCCACGCCGGGCCGCCGAACATCGCGTGCCAGTTGTTGGGCGGCTCGGAGCCGTCGGCGCCACGGCCGTCGGCGAAGTGGAAGCGGGCGCGGGCCTTGCTGCCGGGCTCGGCGACCAGCGCCTCCTCGAACCACCGGTGCTCGCTGGAGCAGTGGTTGGGGACGATGTCGAGAAGCACCTTGATCCCGAGGCGCCGGGCCGCGGCGACCAGCAGGTCGAACTCGGCGAGGTCGCCGAAGAGCGGGTCGACGTCGCAGTAGTCGGCCACGTCGTAGCCGTGGTCGTGCTGCGGGGAGGGATAGAAGGGGCTCAGCCAGATCCCGTCGACCCCGAGCTTCTTGAGGTAGGGCAGCCCCGCGCGGACCCCTGCGAGGTCGCCGACACCGTCGCCGGTGCTGTCGAGGAAGCTGCGGACGTAGACCTGGTAGATCACCGCGTCACGCCACCAGTGGTACTTACTCAGCATGCATGCATGTTAAGTAGCCGTTTCCGGAGGGTGTCAATGAACTGGACACAAGCTACCGAACAGTTGACCTGGCAAACCAGGACATACAAGGGCACCATGAAAGGGGATGAGATGTTGCCGTTACCTAACAGGTAACTACTCCACGGAGCGAATGACTGCTCAGCGCGCGACGGCGTCGAGCTCGCGCGCCAGCCGGCGCACCGCGGCCTCGGGCGTCTCGCGCCCGGTCATCGCGTCGTGCACGATCGCCTGCACCACCAGGCTCACCTGGTCGTAGCGCGGGCTCTTGGGTCGCGGCGCGGCCGTGCGCACGCTCTCGCGCAGGGTCGGCAGATACGGGAACTCCCGCACCAGCGCCGGATCCTCGTACAGGTCGGCCCGCACGGGCGGCAGCGCGCCACGCGTGAGGACCTGCCGCTGGACGCGCTCGCTGGTCAGATACGCGAGCAGCCGCGCGGCGGAGTCGGGGTGCCGGGCATGCGTGCTGACGGCCAGGTTGGAGCCGCCCAGCACACTGGTCCCGGGCCCGTCCGGCCCCGGCAGCGGTACGGCGCCGATCTTCCCGGCGACCGGCGACCCCGCGGCCGACGCGCCGACGTAGGCGTACGGCCAGTTGCGGAGGAACAGCAGGCGCCCGTCCTGGAAGGCCCGCTTGGACTCCTCCTCCTTGTAGGTGAGCGCCTGTTTCGGGATCCAGCCCTCGCGCACACCCCGGGCGAGGAAGTCGATGCCGTCACGGGCCGCCATCGAGTTGACGGTGACCCGCTCGCCCTCGTCGCCGAGGATCGAACCGCCCGCCGAGTAGACGGCCTCGGCGGCGTTCACGGTAAGGCCCTCGTACGGCAGGAACTGGCCCGCGTAGCCGTCGAGGCCGTACTTCGGGGCGACGGTCTTCGCCTGTTTCTCCAGCTCGGCCCAGGTGCGCGGCGGGTCGAGGCCCTCCTTGGCGAGGATGTCCTTGCGATAGAGGAGCAGGCCGGCGTTGGTGACGTACGGGACCGCGTACAGCTGTCCGTCGTAGGTCGCCGTGTCCACGACCGGTGGCAGGAAGGTGTCCAGCGGGAAGCGGTCGCGGGCGAGGGGGCGGATCCAGCCGTGCGCCGCGAACTCCGAGGTCCAGTTGACGTCGATGTTCAGGATGTCGAAGCGGCTGCGGTCGCCGCCGCGCAGATCGGTGGTCATCTGCGCGTGGGTCTCGTCGGCGGAGTCGGGCAGCTCGACGAGGGTGACCTTCTCGCCGGGGTGAGTGCGGTTCCAGCCCTCCAGCACGGAGCCGAGATAGCCGGTGAGGTCTCCGGCGGTGGCGAGGGTCAACGGCCCTCTGCCGCCCGCGGGACCCTCGTCGGCACGGGCGCCGGAGGCGACATAGCCGGTCAGGATCACGACGAGGACGAGAAGGCCCCTACCCGCGGCGTGGATCCACCGCATAGGTTCCTCCCTGTACACCTGGCACCGGGCGTCTTCGTCCGGAGTCAGAGGCCATGTATACCTGTTAGGTATGCGCGATACTAGGGCCTGCGGCACATTACTCGGGATATGGGAGGAGAGCACGAGTGCGGCTGCCCCTCCTGGCCCTGCTGGCGCGCGGCCCGGCGCACGGATACGAGCTCAAGCAGGACCTTGAGGTACTGCTGGGCTCCGCGTACCCTCAGCCGAACGTCGGCCAGATCTATGTGACCCTCGGCCGTCTCGAGAAATCGGGACTGATAGAGGGCGAGGACGTCGAACAGTCGAGCCGGCCCAACAAGAAGGTCTACCACCTCACCGACGCCGGGCGTGAGGCGCTGCGCGCCTGGTTCGAGGAGACCGAGGACGAGCCGCGGGTGCGGGACGAGTTCTTCATGAAGCTGGCCGTCGCCCCGCAGACCGGTCTCGCCGACCAGATCGCCCTCATCAACAAGCAACGGCGTCAGTACCTGAACACCATGCGTCAACTGTCGAAGCTGGCCGCCGCCGAAGACCGCGACAACCGCATCGCCCATCTGCTGATCGAGGGCGCGATGCTGCACCTTCAGGCCGACCTCGACTGGCTGGAGCGGTGCCAGGAAGAGCTGGAGGAGCTGGAGTGAGCGACGATTCCGCTCCCGTGCTGCGCGCCGACGGTCCCACACAGGCCGACGAGCGTCCCGCGCTGCGCGCCGAGGCCCTCGTCAAGACGCACCACGGCGAGGGCGCTCCGGCGCATGCCGTGCGCGGTGTGGATCTCTCCGTCCGGCGCGGCGAGTTCGTGGCCGTCACCGGTCCGTCCGGTGCCGGCAAGTCGACCCTGTTGCATCTGCTGGGCGGGTTGCAGCGGCCGGACAGCGGCGGCATCTGGCTGGACGGCGAGTGCGCGGACCGCTGGAGCGAGGCCCGCTGGTCGGTGGAGCGCAGGAAGCGCATCGGGATCGTCTTCCAGTTCTTCAACCTGGTCTCCAACCTCTCCGTCGCCGACAACGTCGAGCTGCCCGCGCTGCTGGCCGGGGTACCGCCGAAGCGGGCCCGTGCCGAGCGCACGGAGCTGCTGGCCGAGCTGGGGCTCACCGGCAAGGAGCGCAGCATGCCGGGCGAGCTGTCCGGCGGTGAGCAGCAGCGCGTGGCGCTGGCCCGGGCACTGGTGAACCGGCCGCCGCTGCTGCTGGCCGACGAACCCGCCGGCAGCCTGGACAGCAAGGGCACCCGCGAGGTGATGCGGCTGCTGTCCCGCTTCCACCAGCGGGGCCAGACGATCGTGCTGGTCACGCATGACGCCCGGCTGGCGAGCGCCGCGGACCGGGTGATCAGCTTCTTCGACGGCCGAATAGCCGACGACGCCGAACTGGACGCCGGCCCACCGCCGCGCCGCGCCGGCACCTCGGGCGTGCTGGAGCTGGAGCTCAGGGACTGAGATGCGGGTCTACGAGCACTTCTCCCACGATCTTCTCCCTGCCGCCGGGCCGAGGGGCTGAGGCCCGTGCGAGCCACCCTGCGCTGGGCGCACTCCGATCTGCGTACGCACCGCGGCGAGGCCCTGTTCCTCGTGCTGGCCACGGCCGGCATCGTCGTCTCGCTGCTGCTGGCCACGGCCCTCTTCGGCTACGCCACCAACCCCTGGCAGCGCGTCTTCACACAGGCGCGCGGCGCCCACGTATGGCTGCACACCGGCGCCGCGGCCGACTCCGCGAAGCTGGCGGACCTCGACGGCGTCGAGTCCGTCGCGGGCCCCTACCCCACCGCGTCCACCACGCTCGCCTCCCGCGGCACCCGCGCCTCGGTCGAGCTGCGCGGCACACCCGAGCGCCCCGCCGTCGGCCGCCCGCTGCTGACCTCCGGCCACTGGCTGGACCCGGCGAACCCGGACGGCGTGGTCCTGGAGAGCCGGCTGGCCCGCGCCCTGCTGGCCGCCCCCGGCGACACCCTCACGCTGCCCGGCACCGGCCGGTCCCTGACCGTCCTCGGCATCGCCGACAGCGCCGAGCCCCGCTACCGGGCGGGCGAGCAGGCGGGCCTCGTCTGGGCACCGCCGTCCGCCGTGCGCAACCCGGGCGGCCAGGTGATCGGGCTGCGCCTGACCGACCCCGACGACACGGACTACGCCGTCCAGCGCGCCGTGACGGTCCTGGGCGCCGGCGCGGTCAGCGAGGTCTCCACCTGGAAGCAGGCCCGCGCCGAGGCACAGGGCGACAACCGGCTGCTCGGACAGGTCCTGGGACTGTTCGGCCTCGGCGCGCTGGTCGCCGCCGGGCTCGCCGTGCACGGGGCGATCGGTACCCGGATCCGCGGCCATCTGCGGGACATCTCCGTGCTGAAGGCGATCGGCTTCACCCCGGGTCAGGTGGTCCGGGTCTTCGTGCTCCAGCACCTCGCCTTCGCGCTGCTCGGCGCCGTGGCCGCGGCCACCCTCATCCAGGCCCTGGGCAGCCGCATACCGGGGCGGCTCGGGGACGCGGTCGGCGTGTGGCAGGGGTTGCCCGGGCACACGGTGGCGCTGTTCGCGGTGCCGGTGGGGGCGGTGCTGTTCATCGGCGCGACCACGGGGCTCGCGGCGTGGCGGGCGGGGCGGGTGCCGCCGGTGCCGGTGCCGCGGCGTGCGGCTCCGCTGGGCGGGCGGCTCTCGGGCGCGGCCCGGCAGGCGCTCGGGCTGCGGCTGCCGCCCGCGCTGGTCCTGGGCTGGCACCGGGCGTTCAACCGGCGCCCGCGGTCGCTGGCCACGGTCGCCCGGCTGGCGCTGCCGCTGCTGCTGATCGTGGTGGCGATGAGCGCGTGGACCACCATCGACCGCTTCGACAGCCGGCCCGAGCAGATCGGCCTGCCGACCTCGCTGAGCGTCCACACCGAGGCCGGACTGGCCGACGGGGACGCCCGTACGCTGCTGGAACGCGACCCGCAGGTCGCCGCCGCCTACCCGGGCGTCGAGGTGGCCGCCCTGGTCCCCGGCCAGACGGCCACGATCGCCCTGCGCGGCCTCGGCACCCACCAGGACCCCTTCCCGTACGCGCTCGCCGAGGGCCGCGCCGCGCAGGGCCGCGACGAGGCGGTCGCCGGTCAGGGGCTGCTGGATCTGCTGAACGCGCAGGTCGGCGACTGGGTGCGGATGACCGTCGGCGACCAGCCGCAGATCCTGCACATCGTGGGCCGCAGCATCGAACCGGAGAACGCCGGCCGGGTCATCTCCACCTCCCTAGACACCCTGCGCGAGAACGACCCCGGCCTCGGCCCCACCCTCTACGAACTGCGGCTGCGCCCCGGCGCGGACCCGGCCGAGGTCGCCGACCGGCTGGCCGACGCCGGGCAGGGACGCCTGGACGTGCACGCCGTGCCGAACCCCGCCGACGGGCTCTCACCCCTGCGCGGCGTCGTCGTGGGCCTGATCGCCGTCCTCGCCCTCATCGGGCTCATCGAGCTGCTGACCGCGATCGGCGGCACCGTCCGCGAGGGCGAGCGCGACCTGCTGGCCCTGAAGGCCATCGGCCTCTCGCCCCGCCAGATCACCGCGATCACCGTCGCCTCCACCGCCTGCACCGCCCTGGCCGCGGTCGTCATCGGCACGGCCCTGGGCACACCCCTCGCGCACTGGCTGATCGACACCCAGGGCCGGTCGAGCGGTATCGGCGCCGGCATCGCCCAGGGCCCGTCCCCCGCTCTGCTGCTCCTGCTCGGCACCGCGGCGGTCACCGGCGCGGCCGCCCTCGCCGCGGTCCCGGCCTCCCGCGCGGCCCGCCGCCGCCTCGCCGACACCTTGAGCGCGGTCGCCTGACCGACGACCGCGGCGGCCGGGGGCGTGGAGCTACTGCGGGTTGTACGGGGGCGGCGCCGGCGGGTTGTACGGCGGCTGCGGCGCGTACGGATTCTGCGGACCCTGCGTGTACGGGCTGCCGTGCGGGGGCGTCCCGTACGGGTTGCCCTGCGGCGGCACGAAGCCGTTCGGGGCGTACGACGGTGGCGGCGGGGTCGGCGCCGGACCGGGCGTGGGTCCCGGCATCGGTGACAGGACGGCCGGGTGGTCCGCGAGCCGGATGCCGTAGCGGTTCTTGAGGCGGCCCATCTCCAGCATGGCGATGGCCGTGACCGTCACCGGGGCGCCCAGGATGAAGAAGACGCCCATGGCGAGGCTGAGGCCGTGCAGATCACCGGTGACGAGATCGGGAATGGCCATGAGCCATGTCGTCACCGTGGCCAGCAGCGGCGGCAGACAGCGGTGCACGACCGCGGTGCCGAAGAAGTTCCCCGAGATCCGGTAGGCGCCGGCGATCACGAAGAACGCCATCCAGAGCCCCACGACGCTGACCAGCAGGGTCCCGAGCATCCCGAGGGACCCGCCCAGCTGGAAGATCAGCACTGTGCCGAGCGCCGAGCCGATGAACAGCAGCAGCAACTTCAGCGACCGCAGAAGCGGATCCTTCAGCTGCGCCACCGTGCCGGCGCCGGAGCGCTGCCAGAGGTAGAGCATCACGCCCACGGTGAGCGGCGTGATGAACAGCAGCACCAGACAGGCCGTCGCCGCGTTGTCCAGCATCTCGTCGAAGGCGAACCCGCCCTCCACGAAGGTGTAGACGCCGAACCCCGCGACCGCGCCGGCGATGACCCGCACCTTCTTGAGGGCATCCACCGAAGGATCCAGCGACTGTGGGATCCAGGCCGGATGGAACACCGCCCGCGCCACACGATGGGGCTTCAGGAAGGACCGCGCGGTCAGCGTACCGCCGGTCCAACTCCCTTGTGGATAAGTCAACTTGCACTCCCCCGAGTGATCGTTGTCATGATCGACGAGGGAGTCTACGGGAAGCGGACGGCCACGCGCCGCCCGCTTTCCGTAACCGTGTCACTTCCGGCCGCGCAGCTCCCGGTACTTGGCGACGAGCGCCTTCGTCGACGCGTCCAGACCCGGCACCTCGGCCCCTTCGGTCAGCGCGGGCTCGACCCGCTTGGCGAGGACCTTGCCGAGCTCCACGCCCCACTGGTCGAAGGAGTCGATGTTCCACACCGCGCCCTGCACGAACACCTTGTGCTCGTACAGCGCGATCAACTGCCCCAGCACGGACGGCGTCAGCTCACGCGCGAGGATCGTGGTCGTCGGGTGGTCGCCCTTGAACGTCTTGTGCGTCACCAGTTCCTCGGGCACCCCCTCCGCGCGCACCTCCTCCGGCGTCTTGCCGAACGCCAGCGCCTGCGTCTGCGCGAAGAAGTTCGCCATCAGCAGGTCGTGCTGCGCCTTGAGTCCGTCGCTCATCTCGGCGACCGGCTCGGCGAAGCCGATGAAGTCCGCCGGGATGAGCTTGGTGCCCTGGTGGATCAGCTGGTAGTACGCGTGCTGCCCGTTGGTGCCCGGCGTGCCCCACACCACCGGCCCGGTCTGCCAGTCGACCTCCCGACCGTCCCGGCCGACGTACTTGCCGTTGGACTCCATGTCCAACTGCTGGAGATACGCAGTGAACTTGGACAGGTAGTGGCTGTAGGGCAGCACCGCGTGCGACTGGGCGTCGTGGAAGTTGCCGTACCAGATGCCCAGCAGACCGAGCAGCAGCGGGACGTTCTCCTCGGCGGGCGCGGTGCGGAAGTGCTCGTCGACGGTGCGGAAACCGTCGAGCATCTGACGGAAGCGGTCCGGCCCGATGGCGATCATCAGGGACAGGCCGATCGCCGAGTCGAAGGAGTAGCGCCCGCCGACCCAGTCCCAGAACTCGAACATGTTGGCCGTGTCGATGCCGAAGTCGGCGACCTTCTCGGCGTTCGTCGACAGGGCGACGAAGTGCTTGGCGACGGCCTCCGGCCCGGCCTTCAGTTCGGCGAGGAGCCAGTCCCGCGCGGACGTGGCGTTGGTGATCGTCTCGATCGTGGTGAACGTCTTCGAGGCGATGACGAACAGCGTCTCGGCCGCGTCCAGGTCCCGGGTGGCCTCGTGCAGGTCGGCACCGTCGACGTTCGACACGAAGCGGACGGTGAGGTCGCGGTCGGTGAAGCTGCGCAGCACCTCGTAGGCCATCGCCGGACCGAGGTCGGAGCCGCCGATGCCGACGTTGACGACGTTCTTGATCCGCTTGCCGGTGTGGCCGGTCCAGACGCCGGAGCGGACCCGCTCGGCGAAGCCGGCCATCTTGTCGAGGACGGCGTGCACACCCGGCACGACGTTCTCCCCGTCGACCTCGATCACCGCCTCGCGCGGGGCGCGCAGCGCGGTGTGCAGCACGGCGCGGTCCTCGGTGGTGTTGATCTTCTCGCCGCGGAACATGGCGTCCCGCAGCCCGAACACGTCCGTGGCGGCGGCCAGCTCACGCAGCAGCCGCAGCGTCTCGTCGGTGACCAGGTGCTTGGAGTAGTCGATGTGCAGGTCGCCGACCTGGAGGGTGTAGCCCGAGCCGCGATCGGGGTCGGCGGCGAACAGCTCCCGAAGCCCGACGTCGCCGAGCTCCTCGCGGTGCTTGGTCAGCGCGCTCCACTCGGGCGTCTGATTGAGCCTGGTACGGCCGTCTGCGTTCATGTCCGACTTCAGCCTTCTTTCGTGCCTGTCCCAGCTGTTCCAACCTAATTGATCAGCGCTGGACGTGAGCTGTCCTGCGGTCGTCGTCCTGCGCAACAACAGGTACGTCCCGCTTGCCCGCAGGTATCAGCGCGATCAGGGCCGGCACGAAGAAGGCCGCCGTGAGCAGGGGCGGGGTGTTCAGGCCCCAGGCGGTGGCGACGGCACCCCCCAGCAAAGCGCCGAGCGGCACTCCGGCGAAGGCCAGGGTTCTGAAGGCCGAGGCGACCCGGCCGAGCAGTTCGGCAGGGCTGCACTGCTGCATGAGCGTCGTCGTGTTGACGTTCCACACCATGCCCATGAGTCCGAAGACGATCAGCGCCGCCACCAGCACGGCCAGGCTGCGCACGGTGCCCATGACGATCAGGGCCCCGGTCTGCACCGCGCCCGCGACCAGCACGGCCCGCACCCGGCCCAGCCGCTTCACGATCCAGCCGTTCACCACTCCCCCGGCCAGGCCCCCGACGGTGAAGGCCGCGCCGGCCGCCGCGTACCCCGTGGCCCCGGCGTCCAGCCACCCGGTCACCAGGACGACCAGGGTCGCGAGCTGGGCGCCCATGCCGATGTTGCACAGGGCGGTGGCGGCGCACAGCCCTCTCAGGGCCCGGTCGCGCCACAGGGTGCGCAGCCCCTCGCCGATCTCCCGGCGCAGGGTGCTGCCCGCCGGGGCCGGCGTCCGCTCGGGCGCCGTGATCCGCAGCGAGGCCACCAGCGCGGCCGCGACCAGGAAGGTGGCGGCGTCGGCGACGAAGGGCACGGCGGCCCCCGCGACCAGCAGCAACGGCACGAGCGGCCCGCCGATCAGGCCGCCCGCGATGCGCTGCCCGGTCATCAGCCGGGCGTTCGCGCTGCCGAGCGCGTCCCGGTCCACCAGGGCGGGGAGCAGGGCCGTGGAGGCGTTGTCGAACAGGGTCTGGAGCGTGGTCAGGGTGAAGGCCAGCGCGATGAGCAGGCCGATCGAGGCGTGCCCGAGCGCCACGACCACGGCGAACGCGGCGACCAGCAGTCCGCGTAACGCGTCCACCGTCCACATCGCGCGCCGCTGGTCCACCCGATCGGCGACGGCGCCGCCGAGCAGCCCGAAGACGATCCAGGGGAGATAGCCACAGGCGGTGACCGCGGCGATCAGCAGCGGCCGGTCCGTGAGCGTGACGGCGAGGAGCGGCAGGGCTGCCGTACGCAGGGAGTCTCCGAAGCTGGAGAGCACGGCGGCGCCCCACAGCCGTCCGAAGCCACCGCGCCATGCCGGCGCGCGCCCGCCCACCGTCTCAGCCGTCGCCACGGCTCCCCCTCCCGGTCGATCGATCCGAAAGATCGATACACAAACCGTAGAGGGCACCACTGACAATCGGCCCCGGAGCGGAATCCGGGCAGCCCGTCGGACAGGTCCGGCCAGGCACCCATGGGCACCCGGCCGGTCCTCAATTCCTAGATCTCGCCCCGCAGTTTGGCGAGCGCCTCGGCGAGGATCGCCTCGCCGTCCGCGTCACTGCGTCGCTCCCGTACATACGCGAGGTGCGTCTTGTAGGGCTCGGTGCGCGGCGGGTCCGGCGGGTTGTCCCGGTCCTGTCCGGCGGGAAAGCCGCAGCGCGGGCAGTCCCAGGTTTCGGGAACCTGCGCGTCGCTGGCGAAGCTGGGCTGCGTTTCATGCCCGTTGGAGCACCAGAAGGAGATGCGCAGCCGGGGCGCGGACTCGCCCCGCTCGGCCTCGCCCATCGGCCCCGCCCCGACCCGGCTTCCTCGGATCGCGTTGCCACTTGCCACGGTCGTAACTCCCTGCGTGATGGTGCCGCAAAGCGAGTCGGCGTTTCGCTTCGCTGCGAGCGCCTCAGTCTACGTAAGGCCCAACGCGCGTCCAGTGATTGGAGTTACAGACCCCTACACCAAGACGCAAGCCCCATGATAGGCCGCGCTGAGCTGCGCGTACCGAACATGGGGCCTTACGTGTGGATTGTGCGTGCTCGTCAGTTGTTGACCTTCATCATGATGCCGAGCACGACAATGCACGCGAACCAGAGCAAACCGACCACAACAGTGATCCGGTCGAGGTTGCGCTCGGCGACCGAGGAGCCACCGACGGACGACTGCATGCCGCCACCGAACATGTCGGAGAGGCCGCCGCCCTTGCCCTTGTGCATCAGCACCAGCAGCATCAGCAGCCCGCTGAAGACGATCAGGGCGATCGAGAACCCCATAACCACGGCTGGACCAACTTCCTCGGATCTGGATGGACGACAGGGGCACAGCCACCGGGCTGTGCCCCCGCCAGGGTACGACGGATCGCCGCTACCGCATACTCACTGGTCGCGGAAGCGCACGATCTTGACGAACTCGTCGGCGTCCAGCGAGGCACCGCCGACCAGGGCGCCGTCGATGTCGGCCTGCGACATGATCTCGGCGACGTTGCCCGCCTTGACGGAGCCGCCGTACTGGATGCGGACCTTGTCGGCCAGCTCCTGCGTGTACAGCTCGGCGATCTTGCCACGGATCGCGGCGCAGACCTCCTGGGCGTCCTCGGCGCCGCAGACCTTGCCGGTGCCGATGGCCCACACGGGCTCGTAGGCGATCACGACGGACTCGGCCTGCTCGGCCGGGAGGTCCTTCAGACCGCCCTCGACCTGGGTGAGGGTGTGGGAGACGTGGTTGCCCGCCTCGCGGACCTCCAGCTCCTCACCGACGCACAGGATCGGGGTCAGGCCGTGCTTGTAGGCGGCCTTGACCTTGGCGTTGACGATCTCGTCGGTCTCCGCGTGGTACTGGCGGCGCTCGGAGTGGCCGATCGCCACGTACGTGCACTTCAGCTTGGCCAGCATCGGACCGGAGATCTCGCCGGTGTAGGCACCGGAGTCGTGCGCCGAGATGTCCTGGGCGCCGTACTTGATCTTCAGCTTGTCGCCGTCGACCAGGGTCTGCACGGAGCGCAGGTCGGTGAAGGGCGGCAGGACGGCGACCTCGACGGCGTCGTAGTCCTTGTCGGCCAGGGCGAAGGCGAGCTTCTGGACGTGCGCGATGGCCTCGAGGTGGTTGAGGTTCATCTTCCAGTTGCCCGCCATCAGCGGCGTGCGCGTGCTCATTGAGGTCAGTCCTCCAGTGCGGCGAGGCCGGGGAGCGTCTTGCCCTCGAGGTATTCGAGGGAGGCGCCGCCACCGGTCGAGATGTGGCCGAATGCGTTCTCGTCGAAGCCCAGGGTGCGGACGGCAGCGGCGGAGTCGCCACCGCCGACCACGGTGAAGCCCGGGGAGTCGAGGAGGGCCTGGGCGACCGACTTGGTGCCCTCGGCGTAGTCGGGGTGCTCGAAGACGCCCATGGGGCCGTTCCAGAAAACGGTGCCGGCGTCGGCGAGCTTCGAGGCGTACAACTTGCGGGACTCCGGACCGATGTCCAGGCCCATCCGGTCGGCGGGCATGGCGTCCGCGGCGACGGTCGTGGGGTTGGCCGGGGCCTTGGTCTTCAGGTCCGGGAACTCGCCGGCGACCAGGACATCCACCGGCAGAACGATTTCGACGCCGTTCTTCTCGGCGCGCTCCATGTACTCGATGACGGCCGGGATCTGGTCCGCCTGGAGGAGGGAGATGCCGACCTCGTAGCCCTTGGCCTTGAGGAAGGTGTACGCCATGCCGCCTCCGATGAGCAGCCGGTCGGCCTTGGCGAGCAGCTGGTCGATGACGGCGAGCTTGTCGGAGACCTTGGCGCCGCCGAGCGCGACGACGTACGGCCGCTTGACGTCCTCGGTGAGCTTCTTCAGGACGGCGACCTCGTTCGCGATGAGGTAGCCGGCGTAGTGCGGCAGCTTGGCCGGGAGGTCGTACACGGACGCGTGCTTGCGGTGCACCGCGCCGAATCCGTCTCCGACATAGACATCGGCGAGGGCGGCCAGCTGGTCGGCGAAGGCGGCGCGCTCGGCGTCGTCCTTGCTCGTCTCGCCGGCGTTGAAGCGGAGGTTCTCGATGACCGCGACCTGGCCGTCGGAGAGGCCGGCGACGACGGCCTGGGCGGACTCGCCGACCGTGTCGGTCGCGAAGGCCACGTCGGCGCCGAGGAGTTCACCGAGGCGCGCGGCGGCGGGCGCGAGGGAGAACACGGGGTCCGGGGCACCCTTGGGGCGGCCGAGGTGCGAGGCGACGACCACGCGCGCGCCCGCGTCGGCCAGAGCCTTGACGGTGGGCAGCACGGCGCGGATGCGGCCGTCGTCGGTGATGGTGGTGCCGTCCAGCGGCACGTTCAGGTCGGCGCGGACGAAGACCCGCCGGCCCGCGACTCCTTCAGCGAGGAGTTCGTCGATCGTCTTCATGGAAGGGGACTCCCGAGGAGGGTTCGTATGCTCGGATCGCCAGTGATCCTAAAAGGCCTGGTCTGCACGTGAGTCAGGGCCCGGGCGGCGCGTCCCTGCGCCGCACGGGCCCTGCCCTACATCAAGGTGCTGCTCTGCCGATCAGAGCTGGTTGCCGACGAAGACCGTCAGGTCGACGAGGCGGTTGGAGTAGCCCCACTCGTTGTCGTACCAGCCGAGGATCTTCACCGACGTGCCCTCCTGGACCATGGTCAGGGAGGAGTCGAAGGTGCAGGACGACGGGTCGCTGACGATGTCCGAGGAGACGATCTCGTCCTCGGTGTAGGTCAGGTAGCCCTGGAGTTCGCCCTCGGAGGCCTTCTTGAAGGCGGCGTTGACCTCGTCCTTGGTGACCTCGCGGGACAGCTCCACGACGAGGTCGGTGGCCGAGCCGGTCGGGACCGGGACGCGCATGGCGATGCCGTCCAGCTTGCCCTTGAGCTGCGGCAGGACCAGCGCGGTGGCCTTCGCGGCACCCGTGGTGGTCGGGATGATGTTCTCGGCGGCGGCACGGGCGCGGCGCAGGTCCTTGTGCGGGAAGTCCAGGATGCGCTGGTCGTTGGTGTACGCGTGCACCGTGGTCATCAGACCCTTGACGATGCCGAAGTTCTCGTCGAGGACCTTCGCCATCGGCGCCACACAGTTGGTGGTGCAGGAGGCGTTGGAGATGACGTGGTGGTTCGCCGGGTCGTACTTGTCCTGGTTGACACCCATGACGATGGTGATGTCCTCGTCCTTGGCCGGAGCCGAGATGAGGACCTTCTTCGCGCCACCGGCGAGGTGCTTGGCGGCGTCTTCCTTCTTGGTGAAGATGCCGGTCGACTCGATGACGATGTCGACGCCCAGCTCGCCCCACGGGATGTCGGCGGGGTTGCGCTCGGACAGGACCTTGATGGTCTTGCCGTCGACGGTGATCGTGTCGGCGGTGTGCGACACCTCGGCCTTGAGACGGCCCAGGATGGTGTCGTACTTCAGCAGGTGGGCAGTGGTCGCGGTGTCACCCAGGTCGTTGACAGCCACGATCTCGATGTCAGCACCCTGCTCCAGCAGCGCGCGGAAGTAGTTGCGACCGATACGACCGAAGCCGTTGATGCCTACGCGGATCGTCACGAACCGATCTCCTCGTTGGTACGCCGGCCATGCGGTGCCGGCGAGCTCTATTTGGGATGTCCCCGACCGCCTACGACCCTACCTCTCTGTGGCCTCCGTGGTGACATCCAGATGCCTCATAGACCGCAGGGCGGTCCGTACCCGCCAGTAGGGGTACGGACCGCCCCGCCGGGAAGCCCGGATCACTCGTTCCGGTCACCGTGCGTTGCGCGCGGTTGACCTCGGCGTGTCATTTCTCAAGTGAGGAAAGGGCTTTTCCGATGAGCGCCGTCCGGTCGGCCGCCGCGGCGACGTGTTCCAGGCCGAAGCCGAGGAGCACCGTGTCGTCCGTGGTGATCGCGCCGTACGTCTGGAACAGCGCCCCGGTGCGCGTCCAGTCCTTGAGCACGGCCGGGCTGCCCGCGGGCGGTCCGGTCACGCTCCAGGCGCCGAGCGACGTCTCGAAGCCGTCGGTCTCGGTGGCTGCGCCGCCGACGACGAGCGAGGCCTGGTCGGCGAGAACGCCGCGCCCGCCGAAGCCCGGGTCGGAGACATAGGCGATCGAGAGCTCCACCGACTTGCCGGCGTACGCGCTCAGGTCGAACTCGACCTGCTTCCAGCCCGCGGAGGCGCCGGTGAGCGCGTTCCACTGGCCGCTGGTGCCGGACGCGGTGCAGCCCGCGGCGGACTGTGTCAGGTAGTGCTTGAGCCAGGGGTGTTCGGCCATGTAGAAGCCGGCCTCGCACTCCGCAGGCACGGCGTTGGAGCCGGCGCCGTTCTTCTCGGGGAGTGTCGTCCAGTCCTCGGCCCCGGTGACGTGCGCCTCGATCAGGACGTTGTCGTAGCCAGGTTCGACGTCCCACAGCAACTGGGTGCGCAGGGTCGGCTGCTGTGCCGCGGTCACCCCGGTGAGGTCGACCGTCCTGGTGAGCCGCTTGTAGGCGTCGTCGGTGTGCACGGCCGCCGCCATCCACGAACCCGCGTAGGGACCGTACGGGTTGACCGTGCCGGCGAACTGGCCCGCGCCCGCGCTGGCGAACTGCGGGTACTTGTCGGCGGCCAGCTGGTCCGAGGTGACGCTGTAACTCCCGGCCTTGTCCAGCGGGTTGCCGGTCGCGTCACCGAGCGCTCCGGTGACCCCGCCGAGCTTGCCGGAACCGGTGAAGCCGGTGGCGCCGGGCAGCGACGTACGGGTGTACGCGCCCAGGTAGTACTGGCTGAAGTCGTTCGACAGGGTGCCGTCGCCGAGGTCGACGTTGCCGCCGGCCTGTTCGCCCGCCTCCACCAGCTTGCCGCCCTCGTTGAGGTAGGCGCGCAGCTGGAGCTGGGTGGCGTTGCCGGGGACGTTCGCGCCCGTGTAGTGGACGACCGTGTCGAAGTGGTCCAGCACGCCGAGCGCGTCGGGCGCGCCCTGCGCGGCGACGTCCCAGACGATCGCCCGGTGGCCGTTGGCCTTCAGCGCGTCGACGTACTTCTGCGCGTGGGTGGCGCCGGCGCCTTCCTCGGCGACCACGAGCACGTCCGCGCGCGGCCGCTCGGCCACGGTGTACGTGAAGTGCTCGCTGGAGACCTTCTTGCCGCTCCTGGTCTCGCCGGTGAACCACACCTCGACCTTGTCGCCGCGATCGCCGTCGGCGACCTTGGCGCGGTACTCGTCGAAGTAGAGGTTGTCCTCACCGCCGTACGTCTCGCCGCCCCTCCAGGGCCGCAGCGACATGTCGTGCGTACGGCCGCCGTTGACGCGGTACTTGAGCTCCTTGTCGCGCACGGACTTGCGTACGACGACGGAGACCTCCTGGTCCGCGCCGCGGGAGTACGACGTGGTGAACGGCGCCGGGGTGAAGTCGGCGGCCTTCAGGCCGAGCGAGGAGACGGGCTGGTCGGGCCGCTCGGCGCTCTCGGCGACGGACAGCGCGAACGGCACGTTCTTGGCGAACTCGTCCTGGATCAGCTTCTCGTCGTCCGGGAAGTTGAACACCGACTGGCAGTCGGCCGCGTTCCACTGGTCGTTCGGGTCGATGTTCGACGCGGTCTGGCAGGTCGACATCTCGGGCGTGTACATCGCCAGGCCGTTGACGTTCGAGGCATGACCGTCCGCCTCGCCGTTGGTCGTGTACAGCTCCGAGGAGACCTGCGGCCGGTAGCCGGGGATCGCGGAGTTGTCCGGGGTGCCGGCGAGCGCCTTGTACAACACGTCGTCGGGGGTGTTGGTGGCCACCTGCCAGCCGACGCCGTAGAGGAGGAGTTCGGCGGCGGAGTGGTAGTTGATGCCGTAGGTGAAGCCGATGCGCTTCTGGAAGGCATCGATCGCCTTGGTCTCGGGCTCCGAGCCGGCGCTCGCCCCGCGGTAGGTCTCGCTGGTGGGGTTCGGGGACGAACCCTCGTCGTCGTAGCCCCACTTGTAGGAGAAGTTGCGGTTGAGGTCGACGCCGTCACCGGTGCTGATCACACCGTCGGCGTTGATGTCCCGCAGGTTCTTGCGCCACAGGCGGTTGGCGGCGTCCTTGTGGGTGTAGTCGTAGCCGTCGGGGTTGGCCGAGAGGACGAACCACAGCTCGGTCGAGTCGACGATCTTCTTGACGCGCTTGTCCGTCTTGTAGTTGTCCAGGTAGTAGTGCATCAGACGCCGGGTCATCTCCGGCGTGATCCACTCGCGCGCGTGCTGGTTGGACATGTAGAGGACGGCGGGCTTGGCGCCGTCCTTGTTCTTCTTGGCGTTCTTGCTGAGCTTGAGCGCGAGGATGTCCTGGCCGCCCACCGTCTTGCCGATGGAGACGACCTTGGTGAGGCCCGGGTTCTGCTGCCCGGCCCTGACTATCTCCTCCTTGAGCCCCCCGGCGCCGCTGTACGGGCGGAACACGCCCTCCGCGGCCTTCTCGGTGCGGGCCTCCGCCTTGGCGGAGAGGTCGTGCTCGGTGAGCTCGACGCCCTGCTTCTGGAGTTTCTCGGCCTGGTCGTCGGTGAGGTAGACCTCGACGGTGGCCGTGCCCTTGGCGGGCGCCTGCTCACTGAGTTCGTGGCCGTCCTGACCGGCCGCCAGCAGCAGGGGTACCTGCTTCTTGGTGATCTCGGCCCGGAAGACCTTCACTTCACTCGGGTCGGAATCTTGTGAACTGCCCGGTTGTGCCTGGGCTATGGGTGCGATACTCGCTCCACCTATGAGGAGAGCGCCGACAGCGAGGATCGATCTCGCTCTGGGTCTCATGTACCCCCCTAGCAGTGTTTCGCCACAGTGACGAATGACTGCCAGGCTCGGGCCACTTCATGTTCCAGTCAAGAGTGCCGCAAAGACCGACAAATACCGGTGCCGACGTCCCAAGTGGACGTCGGCACCGAGACGTTGACGATCAGTCACGTCATCCGACGAGGTTGTCCGCCAGCTCCTCGCTGAGGTTGGCCTCGGTGCCCGGGATGCCGAGGTCCTGGGCCCGCTTGTCCGCCATGGCCAGCAGCCTGCGGATACGGCCGGCGACGGCGTCCTTGGTCAGCGGCGGGTCGGCGAGCGCGCCCAGCTCCTCCAGGGAGGCCTGCTTGTGCTCCATGCGCAGACGTCCGGCGGCGGCGAGGTGCTCGGGGACCTCCTCGCCGAGGATCTCCAGGGCGCGCTGGACACGGGCACCGGCGGCGACGGCCGCGCGGGCGGAGCGGCGCAGGTTGGCGTCGTCGAAGTTGGCGAGGCGGTTCGCCGTGGCGCGGACCTCGCGGCGCATCCGGCGCTCCTCCCAGGCGAGCACGGACTCGTGCGCGCCGAGGCGGGTGAGCAGGGCGCCGATGGCGTCGCCGTCACGGACGACGACCCGGTCGACGCCGCGCACCTCGCGGGCCTTCGCGGCGATCGACAGCCGGCGGGCGGCGCCGACCAGGGCGAGCGCGGCCTCGGGGCCGGGGCAGGTCACCTCCAGGGAGGAGGAGCGGCCGGGCTCGGTGAGCGAGCCGTGCGCGAGGAACGCGCCTCGCCAGGCGGCCTCGGCGTCACAGGTGGCCCCGGACACGACCTGCGGGGGCAGGCCGCGGATCGGGCGGCCCCGCCCGTCGACCAGACCGGTCTGCCGGGCCAGCTGGTCACCGCCCGCAACCACCCGTACGACGTAACGCGAGCCGCGGCGCAGCCCGCCCGGGGCCATCACGATCAGCTCGGAACTGTGGCCGAAGATCTCCAGGATGTCGCGCTTGAGGCGGCGGGCCGCCATGGCGGTGTCCAGCTCCGCCTCGATCACGATGCGCCCGCTGACCAGGTGGAGGCCGCCGGCGAACCGCAGAATGGCGGAGACCTCCGCCTTCCTGCAGCAGGTCCGGGTGACGGGGAGTCGGGAGATCTCATCCTTCACCGCTGCCGTCATCGCCATGGGCCGATCCTTCCATGCATCCGAAAAATACGGTCGTACGCGGCGGCGAGGAGCTCCGGGTCGTGCCGGGGCGTCCCGTCCGTCCGGGCCACAGGCGCCAGCTCGACCGCCGCACCGAGCCGCTTGGCGGCCTCGGTGAGGACATCGCGGTCGGGCACGGCGGCCTCGTCGGCCAGCACCACGTCCAGGGCGAGTTTAGGGGCGTGTCGTCCCAAAACCTCCAAATGACGCTGCGGGGAGAAGCCCTCTGTTTCTCCCGGCTGCGGCGCGAGGTTCAGGGAGAGTACCCGGCGCGCCTTCGTCTCGGTGAGCGCGTCCAGGAGTTCCGGCACGAGCAGGTGCGGGATGACCGAGGAGAACCAGGACCCGGGGCCGAGCACCACCCAGTCCGCGTCCCGGACGGCGGCGACGGCCTCCGGGACGGCCGGCGGGTCGAGCGGCACGAGGTGCACCGACTGCACCTCACCGGGGGTGAGGGCGACTGTGGCCTGTCCGCGAACGGTGTCGACCTCCTCGGGCCGGTCCGGGTCGTGGCCCTTGACCAGGGCCTGGAGCTCCAGCGGCACGGCCGACATCGGCAGCACGCGCCCGTGCGCGCCGAGCAGCTTGCCGACCAGGTCGAGCGCCTGGACGTGATCGCCGAGCTGCTCCCACAGGGCGACGATCAGCAGATTGCCGACCGCGTGGTCGTGCAGGTCGCCCTGGGAGTGGAAGCGGTGCTGGATGACGCGGGCCCAGGTCTGGCCCCAGTCGTCGTCGCCGCACAGCGCGGCCAGGGCCTTGCGCAGGTCGCCGGGCGGCAGCACGCCAAGCTCGTCGCGCAGACGCCCGCTGGAGCCGCCGTCGTCGGCCACGGTGACGACGGCGGTAAGGTCGCCGGTGATCCGGCGCAGTGCGGCGAGCGAGGCGGACAGACCCATACCGCCGCCCAGGGCGACGACCTTGGGCTGGGTGCCACGGCGGCGTGGTCGGCCGCCCCGGGCCTCGGCGGGCCGGCTTGCGCGTGACTCGGGCATCGCCCGGCGCAATCTGCTCAGCCGCGGAGTACGTGCCGTCATTCCCGTCCCATGTCCCGGTGTACGACCACCGTCTCCACGCCCTGGGAGGCGAGGCGGGCGGCGAGCTTTTCGGAGGTGGCGACCGAGCGGTGCTTGCCGCCGGTGCAGCCGACCGCGATGGTCACGTATCTCTTGCCCTCGCGACGGTATCCGGCCGCGACGAGCTGGAGCAGCTCGGAGTAGCGGTCGATGAACTCCTTCGCGCCGGGCTGGTTGAAGACGTACGCCGACACCTCCTCGTTGAGGCCGGTGTAGGGGCGCAGCTCCGGGACCCAGTGCGGGTTGGGCAGGAAGCGCATGTCCACGACCAGGTCGGCGTCGACCGGGAGGCCGTACTTGAACCCGAAGGACATGACCGTGGCCCGCAGCTCGGGCTCCTCCTCGCCGGCGAACTGGGCGTCCATCTTGGCCCGCAGTTCATGCACGTTGAGGCTGGAGGTGTCGATCACCAGGTCGGCGTCGCCGCGCAGCTCGCGCAGCAGCTCCCGCTCGGCGGCGATGCCGTCGACGATACGGCCGTCGCCCTGGAGGGGGTGCGGGCGGCGCACCGACTCGAAGCGGCGCACCAGGGCGTCGTCGGAGGACTCCAGGAAGACGATCCGGCGCGTCACGCCCCGGGTGTCGAGGTCGGAGAGGGACTCGCGGAGGTTGTCGAAGAAGCGCCGGCCGCGGACGTCGACGACCACCGCGATCCGCGCCACGTTGCCCTGGGAACGGGCACCGAGCTCCACCATCGTGGGAATCAGCGCGGGCGGGAGGTTGTCGACGACGAACCAGCCGAGGTCCTCCAGACACTTGGCCGCCGTCGAGCGGCCGGCCCCGGACATGCCGGAGATGATCACGAGCTCGGGGATGGCCGCCTCGGGGGCCCCGGCCGTGTCGCTACCCGTACTCACCTGTGCTCCGTCGTTCTGAGGTGCGTCCTGCTGGGTGAGATCCTCGCCGGTCTTCTTGTGCGTTTCCTGGGCCTGCTGATCTCGCTCGCCTGTGGGCTGTGTGTGGTGCTCGCTCATCTCTCCTGCCCCCGTCGTTCGTCCGGGGCGCCCGCGGACACGGGCTCCCCCGAGGTCTCCGCCGTCGTTTCGGATTCCTCGTCATCCATGATCTCTCCAGTCGCCGTGTTCACGGCGGGCGCGGCCGGGGCCGCCTGGGCGAAGGCCGCGGCAATGGTCTCGGCCGTCTTGCGGCCTATGCCGGGGACCTCGCAGATCTGGTCGATGGTCGCAGCTCGCAGCTTCTTCACCGAACCGAAGTGCTTGATCAGCGCCTGCTTGCGGGTCTCGCCGAGGCCGGGGACGTCGTCCAGGGGGCTGGCCCGGAAGCGCTTGGCGCGCTTGGTGCGCTGGTAGGTGATCGCGAAGCGGTGGGCCTCGTCACGGACGCGCTGGAGCAGATAGAGGCCCTCGCTGCTGCGGGGCAGGACGACCGGGTCGTCGTCGCCGGGCAGCCAGACCTCCTCCAGGCGCTTGGCGAGGCCGCAGACAGCGATGTCGTCGATGCCGAGCTCGTCCAGGGCCCGCTGAGCTGCGGCGACCTGCGGCTGGCCGCCGTCCACGACGACGAGCTGGGGCGGGTAGGCGAAGCGCTTGGGGCGGCCGTCGTCGTCCTTGAGGCTGCTGGTGAGGGCGTCGGGGGACGTGGTGGTCAGGTCGTCGGACGGCGTGTCGCCGGACGGGGTGGAGGACGCCTCGCCGAACGTGTCGGAGGACGTGTCGCCGAAGGAGTCGGACGGCGTGTCGCCAGTGGAGTCGGACGGCGTGCCGGCGAGGGTGCTCTCGCCGTCGGACCACTCGCCCGTGCGCTCCTTCTCGGCGAGGTAGCGCCTGAAGCGGCGGGTGATCACCTCGTGCATGGACCGGACGTCGTCCTGGCCCTCGAAGCCCTTGATCTGGAAGCGGCGGTACTCGCTCTTGCGGGCCAGGCCGTCCTCGAAGACGACCATGGAGGCCACGACGTCGTCGCCCTGGAGGTGAGAGATGTCGTAGCACTCGATCCGCAGCGGGGCGCTGTCCAGGTCGAGGGCGTCGGCGATCTCCTCCAACGCGCGCGAGCGGGTCGTCAGGTCGGAGGCCCGCTTGGTCTTGTGCAGGACGAGGGCCTGCTGTGCGTTGCGCTCCACCGTCTCCATGAGGGCGCGCTTGTCGCCGCGCTGGGGGATGCGCAGCGAGACATTGGAGCCGCGGCGCCCGGACAGCCACTCCTGCACGGGCTCCAGCGGGTCGGGCAGGGCCGGGACGAGCACCTCCTTGGGCACCGCGTCCCCGGTCTCCTCGCCGTAGAGCTGCTGGAGAGCGTGCTCGACGAGGGCGCCGGTGGTGATCTCCTCGACCTTGTCGGTGACCCAGCCGCGCTGGCCGCGTACGCGTCCGCCGCGGACGTGGAAGATCTGCACGGCCGCCTCCAGCTCGTCCTCGGCGACGGCGATGAGGTCGGCGTCGGTCGCGTCGGCGAGCACGACCGCGTTCTTCTCCATGGCCTTCTTCAGGGCCTCGATGTCGTCGCGCAGGCGGGCGGCCCGCTCGTACTCCATCTCCTCGGCCGCCTCCATCATCTGCTTCTCCAGGCGGCGCAGATAGGTGCCGGTGCGGCCGGTCATGAAGTCGCAGAACTCGTCGGCGAGTTCACGGTGGTCCTCGGCGGAGACGCGGCCCACGCAGGGGGCGGAGCACTTGCCGATGTAGCCGAGCAGGCAGGGGCGGCCGGTGCGGGAGGCGTTCTTGAACACGCCGGCCGAGCAGGTGCGGACCGGGAAGACGCGCAGCAGTAGGTCGACGGTGTCCCGGATCGCCCACGCGTGCGCGTACGGCCCGAAATACCTGACGCCCTTCTTCTTGTGACCGCGCATCACCTGCACACGCGGGAACTCCTCGTTCATCGTCACCGCGAGATAGGGGTAGCTCTTGTCGTCGCGGTATTTGACGTTGAACCGAGGGTCGTACTCCTTGATCCAGGAGTACTCCAGCTGAAGGGCCTCGACCTCCGTGGACACCACCGTCCACTCCACGGACGCCGCCGTGGTCACCATCGTGCGGGTGCGCGGGTGCAGGCCCGCCAGGTCCTGGAAGTAGTTCGCCAGGCGCTGGCGCAGGCTCTTCGCCTTTCCGACGTAGATCACCCGGCGGTGCTCGTCGCGGAACCTGTACACCCCGGGAGAGTCGGGGATCTGTCCCGGCTTGGGGCGGTAGCTGGAGGGGTCGGCCATGTCTCACACCCTACTGGCGCCCGGTGACAGTCCGGCGAGCCTGTGGATAACCTCCGCCACAGTCGGCGGATCACCGGGAAGGCGGGAACGCCCGGCACCGGACCTCCGGAGTACGACCGGCACAGGACATCCGTCTCTGCCCTCGGTGACCTGCGGCGTCGGGGTGCGCCCCGGCCGGAGTGACCCCGGCCGTCGGGGCGAGGGCTCGCGGGGGCGGGCGTGCTGGGTCCGCGCCCCGGGGCCGCGGGCGTGGGTGTGCGTCCTGCGCCGGGGGCCGTAGGTCGATCTCCACAATCGCCAGGTGCTCGTCGCCACGGTCCGGCGTGCTTTCCCGCAGAGAACGGCCCCGCCGTTGTAGGCCTTCAGTTGCGTGCTCGGCAACGCCGGCCCGGACACGGCGACTTGATGTGGACGTATCGCGACTCGGCCAGGAGTGGGCTGCTGTTGGGCATCAGGTGTTGTCGGGACTTGGTCAACACGCTTCAATGCGGGGGAACTCGGGGAACTGAACGGCGGCGTACGGATGTGAACACCCCCCGACGCCCCGACGGGGTGACCCCGATCAGTCGCGTGAACGGTCTGACCAGCCGTTGTGAAACACCCACAGAAAGGCCCCTGCATGCCGCACGCCACACAGCACGCGGACATCGCCGCCGTCGCCTCCGCGGAACTGGACTCGGCCCTGCGAGGCGGCCCCTTCCATGCCGCCCTGCGTGCAGCGATAGCCGCCCGGGGACTGCCTCTCCAGCGCGTGCAGCACCACCTGTCCCGTCGCGGTGTGAAGGTCGGCGTCACCAGCCTGAGCTACTGGCAGCAGGGGGCCCGGCGGCCCCAGCGGCCCGAGTCACTTCGTGCGGTGCGGGCGCTGGAGGAGATCCTTCAGCTGCCGGAGGAGTCCCTGATCAGGCTGTTGTCCGAGGCCGACGAGCACTCCGCCCTCCAGCAGCCCGCCGCCCGCTCCTACCGCTCCCTGGTGGAGGCCTCGGGCATGCTGGAGCGGCTGCTGGCCGAGCTGGACTGCCCCGTCGACGGCGGCCTGCACACCCTCGCCCACCACGAGCAGGTCCGGATCGGGGCGCGCCGTGAGCTGGCGGGACGCGAGTCGCACCACATAGTGCGGGCCCACAAGGACGGCGTGGACCGTTTCGTGGCCGTCCACCACGGCGACCCGGGGTGCACCCCGGAGCGCATGACCGTGCACGCGCTGGAGAACTGCCGCACGGGCCGGGTCCGTTGGCACCACGACACCGGTGTCCTCGTCGCCGAGCTGCTCTTCGGCACCCGCCTGCGGGCCGGCGACACCTACCTCTTCCGCTACGGCGTCGAGGACGGCACGGCCGACGTGTCCCGCGAGTACGCCCGCGGCTTCCCTCTCGCGGGCGGCCAGTACGCCCTCCAGGTCCGCTTCGCCGAGCACGCCCTCCCGGCCCGCTGCCACCGATTCGCCCAGCACTCGGCGGCGGCACCGCGCAGTGGCCGCCAAGGGCTGGCCATCAGCGGGCTGCACCGGTCCGTCCACCTTGTCGAGCCACGGGTGCGGACGGGGATCGTGGGCATCGGGTGGGAGTGGGAGTGAGCCGTCCTCTCGGGCGCTCGTGGCCCCGCCTCGGGCTGTCCGCGGACTGGCGGCCACCTCGCGTTGCCCGCGGCCGGCGCCACCGCGCGCTGTCCGTAGCCTGATCGCGCTTCTGCTGCCTCATCGCGCTTCGGCTTCTGAGGTCGGTCCGCTGATCTCGGGAGGCCCTGGTGCGCCTCCACACCCCTCGCTCCTAAGGTTCCTCTCGATGCTGCCGGTCCGGGACGTAAACGATTGCGCAAGCGTTTACGTCCGCCCCCGGATGGGATACCTTCCCCGCCAGAAGAGAAACTGCGGCGGCCCGGGACGAGGCGCCGCGCGGGGGCGACGGAGAGGGAGAGCGTCTCGATGGCGACCATGGCCGACGTCGCGCGGCGTGCCGGCGTGTCCGTAGCGACCGTCTCCCATGTGCTGAACGAAACCCGCCACGTGCTGCCCCACACCCGCCAGGCGGTACTGGACGCCATGGAGGAGCTCGGCTACACGCCCAACACCCTCGCCCGCTCTCTGGTGACCTCCCGCACCCGGTCCATCGGGCTCGCGGTGTCGGCGATCAGCAACCCGTACTTCACGGAGATCCTCCAGGGCGTCGAGGCCGCGGCCCTGGAGCACGGCTACAGCCTGCTCATCGCCGACCCGCACGACGATCCGGTGCATGAACGCAAGGTCGTGCAGCTTCTGCACGAGCGTCGCGTGGACGGCATGATCGTCGCGCCCTCCGCCGATCCGCGGGAGCTCCTCGCCTACCTGGGGCGCCACAAGGTGCCGGCCGTCCTCCTCGACCGCGTGGTCGACGCCCCGGCGGACGGCTCGACGGAGTTCGACCAGGTCTGCGCCAACAGCGCCGAGCCCACGGCCCGGCTCGTCACCCATCTCGCCGGTCTCGGTCACCGGAGGATCGGCCTCGTCGCCGGCCTTCCCGGGCTCAGCACCACCAGTGAGCGTCTCGCCGGATACCGGGACGGCCTGGCGGCCGCCGGACTCGCCCACGACGAGGGGCTCGTCGTGCACGGCAATTCCGAGTCGCCCGGCGCCGAACAGGCCACGACCGCGCTCCTGTCGCTCACCTCGCCGCCCACCGCTCTCGTCACCGCCAACAACGCGATGACCATGGGCGCCCTGCGCAGCCTGCGCGACCACGGGCTGTCCGTGCCCGATGACATCGCCCTGTGCTGCTTCGACGACTTCGCCTGGGCCGATCTGTTCTCCCCCAGGCTGACCGCGATCGCCCAGCCCAGCAGGGACATCGGCGCCCAGGCGGTGAGCGTGCTGCTGGACCGTCTCGCCGCACCGGACCGGCCCGCCCGGACCGTGCGTCTCCCCTGCACCTTCGTGCACCGCACGTCGTGCGGCTGCCCCGAACAGTCCCTGACGTCCGTGAAAGGAACCGCCTCGTGATCGTCGTCGCCGGTGAGGCCCTGATCGACCTGGTACCGCAGGGCACGGGCGCCCTCGCGAGCCTGAAGCCGGCGCTCGGCGGCGGCCCCTACAACACCGCCGTTGCCCTGGGCCGACTCGGCTCCCCCGGTGCTTTCTGCTCCCGGACCTCCTCCGACGCGTTCGGTGAGGCCCTCCTGGACGGGCTGCGGGAGGCCGGGGTGGACGTGTCGGCCGTGCAGCGCGGGATAGAGCCGACGACTCTCGCGGTCGCCACCATCGACGAGAAGGGGTCGGCCGCCTACTCCTTCTATGTCGAGGGCACCGCCGACCGGCTCTTCACGGCACCCGCGGAGCTGCCCACTCAGACCCGCGCGGTTTCCTTCGGCACCTGTTCGCTCGTCCTGGAGCCGGGGGCGAGCGCGTATGAGGAGCTGATGCGGAGTGCGGCCGCGCAAGGGGTGTTCACCGCGCTCGACCCGAACATCAGGGCCGGACTGATCCCCGACCCGGATGGCTACCGGGCCCGGTTCAAGAGCTGGCTGCCGTCGGTGACGCTGCTCAAGCTCTCCGAGGAGGACGCGGAGTGGCTGGGCGGCACGCCGCGTGAGTGGCTGGAGGCGGGACCCGCTGCCGTGGTGATCACGCGGGGCGGTGACGGGCTGACCGCGTTCACACGGGACGGCGCCGTGCACTCCGTACCGGGCGAGGCAGTCGACGTCGTGGACACGATCGGTGCGGGCGACACCGTCAACGCGGCGCTGTTGCACGGTCTGGCGGCCCTGGACGCCCTGTCCGCCGAGGCGCTCGTGGGACTCGATGCCGACGGCTGGACACGGCTGCTGCGGTTCGCGGCGCGGGCTGCCGCGATCACCTGTTCCCGGGCGGGTGCCGAACCGCCGTACGCCTCCGAACTGGGGGACTTCTAGGAGGCGTTGCGCGCTTCCTTCATTCCGCTCTTGAGGAGTCAAGGTCCTTCGCGGCCGCCTGGCTCGGGCCGCTGATGATCCAACGGGCGGCGCCCCGCGGGGAGTTCCCGCGGGGCGCCGCCCGTTTCGGTATTTCTTCGGACTCGTCGCTCGCCGAGGTCAGGCCTTGCGGGCCCGCGTCGTCTTCTTCGCGGGAGTCGTCTTCTTCGTGGCGGCTGCCTTCTTGGTGGCGCCGGTCGCCTTGTCGGTGGCCTTGTTGTTGGCCGCCTTCGTGGTTCTCGCCGTCGCCGTCTTCTTCGCCGCCGTCCTTGCCGCGACCGTCTTCTTGGCCGCCGCCTTGCGCGGGGCCTTCACCGAGGCCGCGTCGCTGATGCGGTCGGCGCCGAGGACCTCGCGCAGGAACTTGCCGGTGTGGCTGGCGGGCACCGCGGCGACCTCCTCGGGCGTGCCCTCGGCGATGACCAGGCCACCGCCGGCGCCGCCCTCGGGGCCCATGTCCACGAGCCAGTCGGCGGTCTTGATCACGTCGAGGTTGTGCTCGATGACGATGACCGTGTTGCCCTTGTCGACCAGGCCGGAGAGGACCTTCAGCAGCTTGCTGATGTCCTCGAAGTGCAGACCGGTGGTCGGCTCGTCGAGGACGTAGACCGTGCGGCCGGTGGAGCGCTTCTGGAGCTCGCTCGCGAGCTTCACGCGCTGCGCCTCACCGCCGGACAGGGTGGTCGCCGACTGGCCGAGCCGGACGTAGCCGAGTCCGACGTCGTTCAGCGTCTTCAGGTGGCGGTTGATCGCCGGGACGGCCTCGAAGAAGTCCATGGCCTCTTCGATCGGCATGTTCAGGACCTCGGAGATGGACTTGCCCTTGTAGTGGACCTCCAGGGTCTCCCGGTTGTACCGGGCGCCGTGGCAGACCTCGCACGGGACGTACACGTCCGGGAGGAAGTTCATCTCGATCTTGATGGTGCCGTCGCCCGCGCAGTTCTCGCAGCGGCCGCCCTTGACGTTGAAGGAGAAGCGGCCGGGCTGGTAGCCGCGGACCTTCGCCTCGGTGGTCTCGGCGAACAGCCTGCGGATGTGGTCGAAGACACCGGTGTACGTCGCAGGGTTCGAGCGCGGGGTGCGGCCGATGGGCGACTGGTCGACGTGCACGACCTTGTCCACGAGGTCGTCGCCGTCCACGCGCGTGTGCCGCCCCGGGACGTTCCGGGCGCCGTTGAGCTCGCGGGCCAGGTGCGTGTACAGGATGTCGTTGACCAGCGTCGACTTGCCCGAGCCGGACACGCCCGTGACGGCCGTGAACACGCCCAGCGGGAACGAGACGTCGATGTCCTGGAGGTTGTTCTCCCGGGCACCGTGCACCGTGAGCAGCCGGGACGGGTCGTGCGGGCGCCGGATGTCGGGCACCGGGATCGCTTTCTTACCGGCCAGGTACAGGCCGGTCTGCGACTCGGCGTTGGCGAGAAGCTCCTTCAGGGAGCCGCTGTGCACGACCTTGCCGCCGTGCTCACCGGCGCCGGGGCCGATGTCGACGATCCAGTCGGCGGTCTTGATGGTGTCCTCGTCGTGCTCGACGACGATGAGCGTGTTGCCCATGTCGCGCAGTCGGACGAGGGTCTCGATCAGCCGGTGGTTGTCGCGCTGGTGCAGACCGATGGACGGCTCGTCGAGGACGTACAGCACGCCGACGAGTCCGGAGCCGATCTGGGTGGCCAGGCGGATGCGCTGGGCCTCGCCGCCGGAGAGCGTGCCGGCCGCGCGGTTCAGCGAGAGGTAGTCCAGGCCGACGTCGACCAGGAACCGCAGTCGTTCGTTGACCTCCTTCAGCACGCGCTCGGCGATCTTCTTGTCGCGGGCGTTGAGCTTCAGCTCGCCCAGGAACTCCGCGCAGTCGCTGATCGACATCGCGGAGACCTCGGCGATCGACTTCTCCATGATCGTGACCGCGAGGACGATCGGCTTCAGTCGCGTGCCCTCACAGGTGGGGCAGGGCACCTCGCGCATGTAGCCCTCGAAGCGCTCACGGCTGGCGTCACTCTCGGCCTCGCTGTGCCGGCGCTTGACGAAGGGGACGGCCCCTTCGAAAGGCGTCGTGTAGACGCGCTCGCGGCCGTACCGGTTGCGGTAGCGCACCTCGATCTGCGTCTTGTGGCCGTACAGCAGGGCCTTCTTGGCGCGCTGCGGCAGGCCCGCGAAGGGGATGTCGGTCCGGAAGCCGAGCGCGTCCGCCAGGGCACCGATCAGACGGCCGAAGTAGTCCTTGGTGTGGCCGTGCGACCAGGGGTGGATGGCGCCCTCGTCGAGGGACTTGTCCTCGTCCGGGACGATCAGCTCGGGGTCGACCTCCATGCGCGTGCCGATGCCGGTGCACTCGGGGCAGGCGCCGAACGGCGAGTTGAAGGAGAAGGAGCGCGGCTCCAGCTCCTCGAAGGAGAGGTCGTCGTACGGGCAGTACAGGTGCTCCGAGTACATGCGCTCGCGCTCGGGGTCGTCCTCGGGAAGGTCGACGAAGTCGAGCACGACCATGCCGCCGGAGAGCCCGAGGGCGGTCTCCACGGAGTCGGTGAGGCGGCGCTTGGCGGAGTCCTTCACCGTGAGGCGGTCGACGACCACCTCGATGGTGTGCTTCTCCTGCTTCTTCAGCGTGGGCGGGCTGGACAGCTGGATCGTCTCGCCGTCCACGCGCGCGCGGGAGTAGCCCTTGGTCTGGAGGTCGGCGAAGAGGTCGACGAACTCGCCCTTGCGCTCGCGCACCAGCGGCGACAGCACCTGGAAGCGGCTCCCCTCCGGCAGCTCCAGGACCCTGTCGACGATGGCCTGCGGCGACTGGCGGGAGATCGGCCGGCCGCACTCGGGACAGTGCGGC
The DNA here is from genome assembly GCF_008704715.1 of Streptomyces chartreusis. Classification (NCBI taxonomy): domain Bacteria; kingdom Bacillati; phylum Actinomycetota; class Actinomycetes; order Kitasatosporales; family Streptomycetaceae; genus Streptomyces; species Streptomyces chartreusis. Next base: position 7,447,602 of record NZ_CP023689.1, on the reverse strand, counting down.
TTGCCGATGCGCGCGAAGAGCAGCCGCAGGTAGTCGTAGACCTCGGTGATGGTGCCGACCGTCGAGCGCGGGTTGCGCGAGGTCGACTTCTGGTCGATGGAGACGGCCGGGGACAGACCCTCGATGAAGTCGACGTCCGGCTTGTCCATCTGGCCGAGGAACTGCCGGGCGTACGACGACAGCGACTCCACGTAGCGCCGCTGTCCCTCGGCGAAGATGGTGTCGAAGGCCAGCGAGGACTTGCCCGACCCCGACAGGCCCGTGAAGACGATGAGCGAGTCGCGTGGCAGGTCGAGCGAGACATTCTTCAGATTGTGCTCGCGCGCGCCACGGACGATGAGACGGTCGGCCACGCCGGTCCGCACCTTTCTTGAGAGAAGTGACACGAAGGCGAGGCCCCCGTGTGTTCTCGGACTCGAGTCCCCCGTGCTTTCTCAGACTAGGGGGCGCCACTGACAACGCCGGTCGGATTCCCGGATGCGTCAACAATCCCCGACCATCCAGCATGCCCGACGCCACGACCGACCCTATAGCACGCGCATTCGATTTACGGCACTCGTTCACCACCTTCACCCAAAGGTGTGGCGGGGCTAATGTCAGCACCATGATTGATCACGCTCGTGACCTGGTGTCTGTACGTGAAGCTACCGATCGGCTGCTCACCGCAGCGGCAAAACTGGACAACGCGTCAGTGGCCGAGCCGTCACGGCTCCCCGGCTGGAGCCGCGGCCACGTCCTCGCACACATCGCCCGCAACGCGGACGCCCTCGTGAACGTCCTTCAAGGGCGTCCCATGTACGTCTCCGCCACCGCCCGGGACGCCGACATCGAGCGCGACGCCCCGCGCCCCCTCGATGTCCAGCTCACGGACGTGCGGGAGAGCGGCAGCCGCTTCCAGGAGGCGGGCGCCGTGCCCGCGGACTGGGCGCGCACGGTGGAGCTGCGGAACGGCGTGACCGACGCGGCGGCCAGGGTGCCGTTCCGGCGGTGGGTCGAGGTGGAGCTGCACCACGTCGATCTCGGGATCGGATACGAGCTTGAGGACCTCCCGGCGGAATTCGTGGAGCGGGAGATCGACTTCCTCGCGGACCGGTTCACCGGGCACGCCGACGTGCCGCCGACCCGGCTCACGGACGGCACGCGCGCGTGGAGCACGGGCCGGGAGGCGGACGCCGCCGAGGTCACCGTCCGGGGCACCGCGCCCGACCTGCTCGGCTGGCTCGCCGGGCGCCGCGACGGGGCCGGGCTGACCGCGGAGGGCGGCGTACTGCCGGCGCTTCCGCCGCTGTAGCGCCGGGGGCCACCGGCCGCCCTGCCAACGCTTTCGCCGCTGTAGCGCCGGGGGCCACCGGCCGCTCCGCCGCTATAGGCTGCCGCCATGACGTACAGCGGACAGGTGACGGTCGGTGGCCCCGCCGACGTGCATGAGCTCAAGGACCTGATGATCACCAAGATCGCGGTCGGCCCGATGGACAACAACGCCTATCTGCTGCGGTGCCGGGCCACGGACGAGCAGTTGCTGATCGACGCCGCCAACGACGCGGACACGCTGCTCGGCATGATCGGGGACGACGGCATCGCGTCCGTCGTCACCACGCACCAGCACGGCGACCACTGGCAGGCGCTCGCCGCGGTCGTCGAGGGCACCGGCGCCCGCACGTACGCCGGACGGGACGACGCCGACGGCATCCCGGTGCCGACCGACGTACTGGTCGACGACGGCGACACCATCCGAGTGGGGCGCGTGGAGCTCACCGCGCGCCACCTGGTGGGGCATACGCCGGGCTCGATCGCTCTCGTCTACGACGACCCGCACGGGCACCCGCACGTCTTCACCGGCGACTGCCTCTTCCCCGGCGGCGTGGGCAACACCCGCAAGGACCCGAAGGCGTTCGCCAGCCTGATCCACGACGTCGAGACGAAGATCTTCGGCACGCTGCCCGACGAGACGTGGGTCTACCCCGGGCACGGCAACGACACGACGCTGGGCGCCGAGCGGCCGCATCTGCCGGAGTGGCACGCGCGGGGTTGGTGAGCCCGAACCGGGAGCAGACGCGGGGCCTTTGAACGAGGCAGACGTGGGGCCGTTGAACGGTTAGGAGCGCGGGGCCAATCACCGCGCGCCCCGCGCACGCGCCCCGTGTGAACCGTTCACACACTCTGGTGTCATGCGCGCGCTCCCGGCGCGCGTTGTTGCGCAGTCAACTGGAAGCAGCCCCGCGAAGGATGACGGCTCCTGAGCGGAAAGGGCCGCCGGTCTCTCAATCCCCGCCCTCGACCGGCGGCCCCGGCGGGCTCTCGCGCGAGTGTTCACAGGAACGCAACACCCGTTCCCAATATGCGGACATTCACCGTCGTGACCTCGACAAAGTCGACGATGTACTGTCAATCTCGCGCCATGCACCCTGCCCCTCGCGCGCTGCGCCGCGCCGTCGCCGTCGCAACGACCGCCCTGCTCGCCACCGCTCTCGGCTGTGCTCCGCAGCCGGACGAGAAGGCCGCCGACGCGCCGTCGGGTGCGGCCGGGAACACCTGCGCCAAGGGCAAGTTGGCCACGAAGACCTCCGGCAAGCTGACCGTCGCCACCGACGAGCCCGCGTACGAGCCCTGGTTCAAGGACGACAAGCCCGCGGGCGGTGAGGGCTTCGAGTCGGCGGTCGCGTATGCCGTGGCGAAGCAGCTCGGCTACGACAAGAGCGCGGTCGTCTGGCAGAGCGTCCCGTTCAACAAGGCTTTCGCGCCCGGCGCGAAGACCTTCGACTTCGACATCAACCAGGTGTCGATCAGCGACGAGCGCAAGAAGGCCGTGGACTTCTCGTCCGGCTACTACGACGTCCGCCAGGCCGTCATCGCGCTGAAGGACAGCAAGGCGGCCAAGGCGAAGAGCGTCGCCGATCTGAAGGGCCTCAAGCTGGGCGCGCAGGTCGGGACCACGAGTCTCGACTACATCGACGACGTGGTGAAGCCGACCCAGGAGGCCGCCGCGTACGCGAAGAACGACCAGGCCAAGTCGGCGCTGAAGAACGGGCAGGTGGACGCCATCGTGGTCGACCTGCCGACCGCCTTCTACATCACCGCGGCCGAGGTGACGGACGCGACGATCGTCGGCCAGTTCGAGAACCAGGGCGGTACGCCCGAGCAGTTCGGGCTCGTCCTCGACAAGGGCAGCGCGCTGACCCCGTGTGTGACGGACGCTGTGGACGCCCTGCGCAAGGACGGCACCCTGGACAGGCTCGAGCAGCAGTGGCTGTCCGACGCCGTCGACGCCCCGGTGCTCAAGTGACGGTCACCAAGGAGGAGTCCGGCCAGGAGGGGGCGGACGGCGACGGCGGCAGGTCCGGCGCGGGTGACGGCTACGTCCCCTCGCAGCGGCGGCTCGACCGTGAGCGCCACAAGCGGGCCCGGGCCCGCCGTGCCACCGCCATCGGCGCCCTCTCCACCCTGGTCACCGGTGTCGTCCTCTACCTGGTCGTGGTCAACGCGCCGGGCTGGCCGCGCACCAAGGAGACGTTCTTCGACCAGGAGTACGCGCGCGAGGCGTTCCCCAAGGTCCTCGATGGGCTGTGGCTCAACGTCCGGCTGCTGCTGATCTGCGGCGCCTGCGTGCTGGTCCTGGGGATGCTGATCGCCGTCGCACGCACGCTGCGCGGCCCGGTGTTCTTCCCGCTGCGCGTGCTGGCGGCCGCCTACACGGACTTCTTCCGGGGCCTTCCGCTCATCATTAACCTCATGATCGTCGTCCTCGGCGTCCCCGCGCTGCGGCTCCAGGGCGTGACCGTCGATCCGGTGCTGCTGGGCGGCACCGCCCTCACCCTGACGTATTCGGCATACGTGGCCGAGGTGTTCCGCGCGGGCATCGAGTCCGTGCACCCCTCGCAGCGCGCCGCGGCACGCTCGCTCGGTCTCACCAACCGGCAGGCACTGCGGCACGTGGTGCTGCCCCAGGCGGTACGCCGTCAGGTGCCGCCGCTGCTGAACGACCTGGTGTCGTTGCAGAAGGACACCGGGCTGGTGTCGATCGGCGGCGCGGTGGACGCCGTACGGGCCGCGGACATCATCGTGGGCCGCAGCCTCAACTACACGCCCTACATCGTCGCCGGCCTGATCTTCGTGGCGCTGACCATTCCGATGACGCGCTTCACGGACTGGGTGACGGCGCGCATGGACCGTCGGCGCGCCCAAGGAGGTGCCCTGTGAGCGACGCACCCGTGCTGCGCATGGAGTCCGTCCGCAAGACCTTCGGCGACTCGGTGGTACTGCGGGACGTCGACCTGGAGGTCGCCCCGCACACGGTGACCGCGCTGATCGGTGCCTCCGGCTCCGGCAAGTCCACGCTGCTGCGGTGCGCGAACCTGCTGGAGGAGATCGACGACGGCGCGATCTGGCTGGACGGCGAGGAGATCACCGACCCACGCGTCGACCAGGACGCCGTACGCCGCCGTATCGGCGTGGTGTTCCAGGCGTACAACCTCTTCCCGCACATGACGGTCCTGGAGAACATCACCCTCGCCCCGCGCCGGGTGCACGGGCAGTCCCGTGCCGAGGCCGAGGCACACGCGCGTGAGTTGCTGGAGCGGCTGGGGCTCGCCGAGAAGGCGGGCGAGTACCCGGACCGGCTGAGCGGCGGCCAGCAGCAGCGGGTCGCGATCGTCCGCGCGTTGGCCGTACGTCCGCGGCTGCTGCTGCTCGACGAGATCACCGCCGCCCTCGACCCCGAGTTGGTGGGCGAAGTTCTCGCCGTCGTCCGCGACTTGAAGGCGGACGGGATGACGATGGTGCTGGCCACGCACGAGATGGGGTTCGCCCGCGAGGTCGCCGACCAGGTTTGCTTTCTGGACGGAGGGGTGGTGCTGGAGCACGGCACGGCCGAGCAGATCTTCGGTGATCCGCAGCAGGAGCGCACTCAGCGCTTCCTGCGTCGCATCGTGGAGGCCGGGCGGCTGTAAGGACCGCACCGCTATGGCGGGCGGTCCTTACAGCTGTGCCTCCCGCGTCCGCGGGACATCTGCGCCTTCCAGCGTCCGCGGGCCGGCCGCGTCAGGTGTTCGTCTGTCCCGCTCCCACCAGCGCCGCGACCCGCTCCACGCCGAACACATAACCCTGCACACCGCACCCGGCGATGACCCCGTCGGCGCGCAGTGAGACGTAGGAGTGGTGTCGGAAGGACTCGCGCTTATGGATGTTGGAGATGTGGACCTCCAACACAGGAATGCCGTCGCAGGTGTTGAGCGCATCCAGGATCGCCACGGAGGTGTGCGAGTAGGCGCCGGGGTTGATCACGATCCCGCAGTGGTTCAGCCGAGCCTCGTGGATCCAGTCGACCAGCTCGCCCTCGTGATTGGACTGCCGGAGGTCGATCGTTCCGCCGTGCGCGGCCGCCGCCTTGGCGCACAGGGCCTCGACATCGGCCAGGGTCTCGGAGCCGTAGATCTCCGGCTGGCGCTGGCCGAGCAGGTTCAGGTTGGGGCCGTTGAGGATCATGATCGGGGCGTTGGCCAGGGTGCGGGGCACGGTTCCTCCGGTCCGTTCGAAGTGCGGCGGTGCGTCGATGACCGCTGCTCAGACCCCGGTTTATCACGATGCACCGAGCACGCATCGCGCCCTACCCTCCGGACATGACCACGATCTCGTACCCTGCCAAGCCCTCCCCGGGCGACCGCGTCGCCGTCGTCTCGGCCGCCGCGGGCCTCCCCGGGCTGTTCCCGCTGCCCTTCGAACTGGGCCTGGAGCGGCTGCGCAAGGAGTACGGACTCGAACCGGTCGAGTACCCGACGACCCGCAAGCTGGGCGCGACGCCGCAGGAACGCGCCGACGACATCCACGCCGCATTCGCCGACCCCGGCATCAAGGCGGTCATAGCCTCGATCGGCGGCGACGACCAGATCACCGTGCTGCCATTGCTGGACCGGGAGTTGATCCGGGCGAACCCGAAGCCGTTCTTCGGGATGAGCGACAACACGAACCTGCTGATGTTCCTGCGCAACACCGGGATCGTCGGCTATCACGGCGCCACCGTGATGTGCGAGCTGGGCCGCCCGGGCGCGATGCACCCGCAGACCGCCGACTCGCTGCGGGCCGCACTGTTCACCTCCGGCGAGTACGAACTCCGGCCCGCCGAGCGCTGGAACGACATCAACCGCGACTGGGCCGACCCCGCGACCTTCGACGCGGAGCCGGAGACACGGCCCGGCGCCGGATGGACCTGGGTGAACGCCGACCGGGTGGTGGAGGGCCGTACCTGGGGCGGCTGCCTGGAGATCGTCGGCTGGCTGCTCATGGCCGACCGGGAGATCGCGCGTGACCCATCGGAGTACGACGGCGGGGTGCTGCTGCTGGAGACGTCGGAGGAGATGCCGAGCGCCTCCGAGGTCTTCTGGACCCTGCGCAACATGGGCGAGCGCGGGCTGCTCCAGCGATTCTCCGCACTCCTGATGGGCCGGGCGAAGACCTGGTCCTTCGAGCGCCCCAACGGCCCCGAGGAGGCGGATCGTTACGCCGCGGACCAGCGGGAGGCCGTGCTTCGGGCCATGCGTATGTATGCCCCGAACACCACGGTCGTCTTCGACGTGGACTTCGGCCACACCGATCCACAACTCGTGATCCCCTACGGCGGCACCGTCCGCGTCGACGGCCCTGCCCGGCGCATCACCGTCACGTACTGACGAAACCCCAGCGCGCCCGTACGCCCCCGTAACCGGCGATCACGGTGGGTAGTTGACGCAGCATGCACGATGCACGCACAGTCAAGGCACCCCCGTCCATGCTGCGGCTCGCGGGCGCCTCGCTCGCCGGGACGGCCATCGAGTTCTACGACTTCTTCGTCTACGGAACCGCGGCGGCGCTGGTCCTCGGGCCGCTCTTCTTCCCGACGTTCTCGCCGGTGGCGGGAACCCTGGCCGCGTTCGCCACGTTCGGGGTGGGCTTCGTGGCACGGCCCCTGGGGTCGGTGCTGTTCGGGCACATCGGGGACCGCCGCGGACGCCGGCCGGTCCTGGTCGCCTCACTGCTGCTGACGGGGGCGTCCACGGTCGCGGTCGGCTGCGTACCGACGTACGACACGATCGGTGTGGCCGCTCCCCTGCTGCTGCTCGTGCTGCGTTTCCTCCAGGGACTGGGGCTCGGCGGCGAGTGGGGCGGGGCCGTCCTGCTGACCGTCGAGCACGCGCCGCCCGGCCGGCGGGGTCTGTGGTCCAGCTTTCCGCAGGTCGGGCCCGCGCTGGGTTTCCTGCTCGCCAACGGTGTGGTGCTGGGGCTGTCGGCGACGCTGTCCGACGCGCAGTTCGCCTCGTGGGGCTGGCGTGTGCCTTTCTGGGCGGCGGGTGTGCTCGCGCTGGTGGGGTTGTGGCTGCGGTCGTCGCTCGCCGAGAGTCCCCGGTTCCTGGAGATCGACGACCACGCGCGCGTGCCGCTCACCGAGGTCGTGCGCGACCACTGGCGGCTCGTACTGCTTACGGCGGGCGCGCTCGCGATCGGGTACGCGATCTTCTACGCCGTGACGACCTGGTCCCTGGCGTACGCCACCGAGCGGCTCGGTGTGAGCCGGGGCGTCATGCTGACCTGCATCATGGCCGCGGTGGTGGTGAAGGGCTCGCTGACACCGCTGGTGGCGATCCTCGGCGACCGGTACGGGCGCCGGCCGCTGTGCCTCATCGGGTGCACGGCGTCCGCGCTGTGGATGTTCCCGCTGGTCGCGCTGCTCGCCACGGGTCAGCCGCTGCTGATGTTCCTGGGCTTCCTCGGCGCGATGCTCGCCTTCATCACCATGTTCGCCGTGATCGCCGCGTATCTGCCGGAGCTGTACGAGCCCCGGGTGCGCTGCACGGGCGCCGCGGTGGGCTACAACCTCGGTGGGGTCGTCGGGGGTGCGCTCACGCCGATCGTGGCGACGGCGCTCGTCGAGCAGAGCGACGGGCGGGTGCCGTGGGGTGTGGGTGCGTATCTGACCGGGGTCGCGCTGCTGAGTCTGGGGTGCTTCACGCTGCTGCCGGAGACGCATCCGGTGCCGGCCTCGGCTGCGGAGCCCGCCACTGGGTGACGGGCTCCGCAGTCGGGGCGGGTTCACGGATTGATCGCGAGCTCCAGGTAGGCCGCGAACAGCACCAGGTGGACGCCGCCCTGGAGCGGCGTCGCCCGCCCCGGTACGACCGTCAGCGAGCTCACCACCACCGTCAGGGCCAGCAGCACCATATGAGTGGGGCCGAGGCCGAGGACGAGCGGGCCGGTGAGCCAGACGGAGGCCAGGGCGACCGCCGGGATGGTCAGTCCGATGCTGGCCATCGCCGAGCCGAGCGCGAGATTCAGACTGGTCTGCACACGGTCACGGCGGGCGGAGCGCAGTGCCGCGATCGTCTCCGGGAGCAGCACCAGCAGGGCGATGACCACGCCTACGGCGGCGTGGGGCAGGTCGGCGGCGGCCACTCCGTCCTCGATGGTCGGCGACACCCCCTTGGCCAGGCCGACCACGCCGATCAGGGCGAGGCCCAGCAGGCCCAGGCTCACCATCGCCGTACGCGCGGAGGGCGCGTCGGCGTGGTCGTCACCGTCGATCACGTCGCCCTGCCGCGTGATGGGCAGGAAGTAGTCGCGGTGCCGCACGGTCTGCGTGGTCACGAAGAGGCCGTACAGGATCAGTGAGGAGACCGCGGCGAACGTCAGCTGCACCGTGGAGAACTCCGGGCCGGGCTTGCTCGTGGTGAACGTCGGCAGCACCAGGCTGAGGGTGGCCAGGGTGGCGACGGTCGCCAGGGCGGCGCCGGTGCCCTCGGGGTTGAAGACGGCCGTGCGGTGCCGCAGCGAGGCTACGAGCAGAGACAGGCCGACGATGCCGTTGCAGGTGATCATCACGGCCGCGAAGACCGTGTCGCGGGCAAGGGTGGCGCTCTTGTCGCCGCCGTCGACCATCAGGGTCACGATCAGGGCGACTTCGATGATCGTGACGGCGACGGCGAGGACGAGGGAACCGAAGGGTTCGCCGACGCGGTGCGCGACCACTTCGGCGTGGTGAACGGCTGCCAGGACGGCACCCGCGAGGACCAGCGTCACGACTGCGACGACCGCGCCGGGCAGGTCCCGTCCCCAGGTGAAGGCCAGCAGGATGACCGCGAGCACCGGGACGAGGTACGTCCAGCCCGTCGCGAGCGACCTGAGCCGATCGATCATGGAGCGATCGTCGCAGAGGGGTTGAGGGTTCGCATTCTGGTCCGTGTGGTTGTCAGGACGGTGGTCGGGCGGCCCCGCGCCCTCGGGGTGCGGGGCGCCTGTGCTTCTTGTGTCGCTACGCGAAATCGGTCATCTCCTGTACGTCGCAGTCCGTGAAGGACGGCGGCCTCGTGCACAGCGCGGCCATCTGCTCCGCGAACTTGGTCGTCTCGGGGTCGTCACTGTTGCGCATCGCGTCCTCGTGGGAGTCGAACTCGATCACCACGAGGTAGCGGTTGGTCTGCGCCCGGTCCTTGATGACGAGGCGCCGTGTGGGGCCGCCGTCGCGGCCCGCGAAGCGCTGTTCCGTCTCTCGGGCCAGCTCCCGCATCTCGTCGATGCGCTCGGTCTCGAAGTCGATGATCTGTACGAACTTCATGGGTGCGTCCACAGGTGCCTCCACCCCCGGCCGTGGTGTCCCCCGGCGAGGACATCCAGCACCCAAAGAAGCACCGGGAGTGGTGCTCGGCAATTCGCCGAGCACCACTCCCGGTGATGGTTCTTCCTACGTCCGACATGGTCAGACGTCGATGCTGTCCTTCGGAGCGCCATCGCTCCGCTCCTGCGCCGCCTCGGCCGCCGCCTGCTTCTTGGAGGCCCTCAGGCTGGTGATCGTGGTGACGATCAGGACCGAGCAGATCACGCCGAGCGAGACCGGAATGCTGATCTCGGGGACGTGGACCCCGGACTCGTGCAGTGCGTGCAGCACCAGCTTCACACCGATGAAGCCGAGGATGATCGACAGGCCGTAGCTCAGGTGGACCAGCTTCTTCAGCAGTCCGCCGATGAGGAAGTACAGCTGTCGCAGACCCATCAGCGCGAACGCGTTGGCCGTGAACACGATGTACGGGTCCTGCGTCAGGCCGAAGATCGCCGGGATGGAGTCCAGGGCGAAGAGCACGTCCGTCGTACCGATCGCGAGCATCACGACCAGCATCGGGGTCATGACCCGCTTGCCGTTCTCCCGGATCCACAGCTTGGTGCCGTGGTAGCGGTCGGCGACACCGAACCTGCGCTCGGCCGCCTTCAGCAGCTTGTTCTCCTCGAACTCCTCTTCCTCGTCGCCGGACCGGGCCTCCTGGATGAGCTTCCAGGCGGTCCAGATCAGGAAGGCGCCGAAGATGTAGAACACCCACGCGAAGCTCGCGAGGATCGCGGCGCCGGCGGCGATGAATATCGCTCGCAGCACCAGGGCGATGAGGACACCGACCAGCAGCACTCGCTGCTGGTACTGGGACGGCACGGCGAACTTCGCCATGATCAGAACGAAGACGAAGAGGTTGTCGACGCTCAGCGACTTCTCGGTGATGAAGCCGGCGAAGAACTCACCGCCGGCCTGTCCGCCGCCGAAGATCAGCAGGCCGAGCCCGAAGAGGCCAGCCAGCGCGATCCAGACGACCGTCCAGATTCCGGCTTCCTTGATTGATACGTCGTGCGGCTTTCGGCCGATGAAGAAATCGACCGCGATCAGGGCGGCAAGGCCCACGATGGTCAAGACCCACAGGGTCGTTGAAACTTCCACTGCGCCTCCGGCAGTACGTAACGGCAGATGTCAGCGTCGTCGCGCGCCGGAGGTCTCTTCCACCCACGATGGGCCGACGCCCCGGGATCTGGCCGGATCCGTATTGACGGGTACGTCGCAGCAGACAGGGAGTACTCCCCTCCGTGCGACAAACAGTACCCCAATCACCAAGGAAAGGTAAAGCGATTGGCAAAAGAAGTACCAAGTTAGCTGGTCAGAGGCCTTTTACCAGTGCTTGGCCCGGGCTGCCGCGACCTGCGTGAGCACCTGCTGGAGGACCTGGCTGCCGGGCGGCACGAGCGAGGGCTCGTAGGTCCAGGCGTGCCCCACCCACGGGTCGGCGAGGTGGTCGTCGGCCACCGGAGTCAGACGCAGCAGCGCACGCCACAGCGGGTCGAGCAGCGGGCCGTAGCCTGCGGCCTCCTCGCGGTCCGCGACCATCATCAGGTGGACGCCGACAGCGGGGCCCTCGTCCGCGAGGTAGCGCAGCTGGTTCACGGCACGGTCGTCGAAGCCGTGCGGGAAGTCATTGACGATCAGCAGCTGCTGGGAGGTGTCGAAGCCCGGCGGCAGGGAGTCGGGCGCACCGGCGCGCAGCGCCATCTGCACCAGGTCGACGCGCTGCGTGAGCCGCGCGAGGACGTCCGCGACTCCGGCCGCGCCCACGGCGGGCGGGGCCGCGAGCACACCGGTCTGCACCAGGGGTGCGAGTGCCTGGGCGCCCGAACCGGCCGGGTCGATGACGTGCACGGTGAACTCGCCGGCCGGGTAGACCGCGAGCAGCCGGGCCGCGTGCGCCACGGCCGTCTCCATCGCGAGGCGGCTCAGGTCGTGGGAGTCGTGGAAGGAGCCCTCGAGCGACCCGCCGCGTCCGCTGTCGATCCACAGGCCGCGCTCCAGCGGCAGGCGGACCAGCATCGGGATGCGCAGCTCGGCGCTCTCCGGCAGGTGGAGCTCACCCAGGCGCAGGGCCATGGGGATCTCCATCGGTACGCGGTAGCCGTGCCAGACCGGGTTGTCCCAGCGGGCATAGGCGGGCGGCAGCGCGGGCTCGACGACCTGGGACTCCGCGCTGAGCTGGGCGAGATCCCGGTCGAGCGTCGCCCTCGCCTGGTTGACGAGCTGTGAGTGCTTGGCCTGGGCCGCCTCGCGGGCGGCGTCGCCCTGTCCGCCGATCCGGCTGCGCGGGTCCGACAGGACCTGGTCGAGTTCCTTCTCCATGCGTGATTCGGCGAAGTCGACCGCGCTGCGATAGGCGGCGGTGGTGCGGGCGAGGTCCTCGAACATGCCCCACACCTGGTTGTACAGCCGCTCCTCCATGGACCAGCCGGTGGCGTCGCCCGCGACGGGCTGCGCGGGCTGGCCGGGCTGGGCCGGGGGCGCGGTCGGCGGGGGCGGCGGCGGAGCCGCGTTCTGCCGACGCGGGTGGCTGTAGTCGATGGGTCCGCCGGACGTGGGGGCGGACGGCTGGGTGGGGTCGGTGGTGCCGTACGGAGAGTTCGGCGGCGGCGTCGGCTGGCCGGGCGTCTGGTTGCTGTAGGGCGACGTCGGCTGCGGTGCCGTGGCACCGGAGGTGCCCTGCTGTGCCTGGCCGGACTGGTCCGGGCCGACGGCGGGGGCTGCGGCCTGCCGGGAACGGTCGCCGTCCGGGCGCGGCGGCGCCGGGATCGAGCGGGCGACGCCCTGGGCCACCGCGTCGTTGATGCCGCCGGCGAGCTGGTGGGCCTGGGCCAGGCCCTGGTCGTTGAAGAGGTCGGCGAGGCCACCGGCGTACCCCTGGCCGATGGCGCGCACCTTCCAGGCACCCTGGCGGCGGTAGAGCTCCAGGGCGACGACGGCGGACTCGGACTCCAGGCCGGCGACGGTGTAGCTGGCGACCTCGGCACCGTCGAGACCGGTGACCGCGACGAACGGGGCGGGGACGGCGCCGAAGCTGGTCGGACCCCCGACCCCGGTCGGCAGGGCGAGCAGCACACTGACACGGTGGACGGCTTCCGGCATGGCGTCCAGGTCCACCGCGAGGCGATGGTCGGCGGCCGCCTGCCGGGAGACCTCCAGGCCGGGCAGGGTCGGGGCGCCCGGGTGGGCCACCCATTCGACGCCGTGGATCCTGCCCTGCTCGTCGCCGAGCGCGGCGGCGGCCACGATCGGCGTGCCGGCCGAGACCCGGATCTCCAGACGGGCCTGGGAGAGCGGGTGGTTCTGCCCCCGCACCAGCTCGGCCGTCATGCCTTCGTCCCCCTGTGTCAGTTGTCGTGTGCCGCCCGCCGGGCCGCCTTGCGTGTCTTACAGGTGCGGCAGGATCGCCGGCATCAGGTCCTGGAAGGTACGGCCGTTGGCCGGCGTACCGAGGGCCGTCATCGCCCAGCCCGGACCCGAGCGGTGCACCTTCGCCATGATCTGGGCCGTGTAGGCGCCACCACCCGCGAGCGTGTAGCGGGCGAGCTCCTGGCCGTTGGTCTCGTCGACCAGGCGGCAGAACGCGTTCTGCACCTCCTGGAAGGTCTGGCCCGTGAAGGAGTTCACGGTGAAGACGATCTGGTCGATGTGGACCGGGATGCGGGCCAGGTCGACGAGGATCGCCTCGTCGTCGCCGCCCTGGCCGACACCGCCGACGAGGTTGTCGCCGGTGTGGCGCACCGAGCCGTCGTCGCTCACCAGGTGGCGGAAGAAGACGACGTCGACCGGCTGCTTGTCCGCGAACAGGACGGCCGAGGCGTCGAGGTCGACCTCCCGCGTGCGCGAGCCGAACAGGCCGCGCCGGGGAGCCGCCTGCCAGCCGAGACCCATGCGCACCGCGGTCAGGCTGCCTCCGTCGTTCTTCTGCAGACTGATTGCCTGACCCTTGGTCATGTTGACGGTCACGTGCTGATTCCCCTCTCGAGCTGTCCCCTGTTGGCCGCGGAGTCCGCGGATGACGAGAACCCTACGCAGGGGCACTGACAGTGACGTACCCCGGTCCCCACTTTGTGTCGGTCTTGCAACACAGCGAGTACGGAAAGCCGCTGGACGGCCGTTCGGGCGGCGCCGGTGCCGTGCTGCGGACCGGCGCCACGGGCCCCGTCAGGCCAGTCCCGCCTCCTTCATCTGCCGCAGTTCCTTCTTCATCTCGGACACCTCGTCGCGCAGCCGTGCCGCGATCTCGAACTGGAGGTCCGCGGCAGCTGCCCGCATACGCTCCGTCAACTCCTCGATCTGCTCGGCGAGTTCCGCCGCCGGCCGGTCGGTCGGCACCGTCTCCTTGGCCTTGCCCTTGGCCGACTTCGCGCCCTTGGCCGCCTTGTCGCCGAGGGAGGGTACGGGGGCCTTGGTGCCCCGGCCGTCCTTCTTCGCGCGGTAGCCGGTGCCGAGCAGCTGCTCGGTGTCGACGTCCTCGCGGGCGATCTGCGCGACGATGTCGTTGATCTTCTTGCGCAGTGGCTGCGGGTCGATGCCGTTCGCCTTGTTGTACGCGACCTGCTTCTCCCGGCGGCGGTTGGTCTCGTCGATGGCCTTCTCCATCGCCGGGGTGATCTTGTCGGCGTACATGTGGACCTGGCCGGAGACATTGCGCGCCGCGCGGCCGATGGTCTGGATGAGGGAGGTCCCGGAGCGCAGGAAGCCCTCCTTGTCGGCGTCGAGGATCGCGACCAGGGAGACCTCGGGCAGGTCGAGGCCCTCGCGCAGCAGGTTGATGCCGACGAGGACGTCGAACTCGCCGGCGCGCAGCTCTCTCAGCAGCTCGATACGGCGCAGGGTGTCCACGTCGCTGTGCAGATAGCGCACGTGGATACCGAGTTCCAGGAAGTAGTCCGTGAGGTCCTCGGCCATCTTCTTGGTGAGGGTGGTGACCAGGACCCGCTCGTCCTTCTCGACGCGCGTGCGGATCTCGTGCACCAGGTCGTCGATCTGGCCCTCGGTCGGCTTGACGACGACCTCCGGGTCGACGAGGCCGGTGGGGCGGATGATCTGCTCGACCTGGCCGTCCCCGCGGGAGAGCTCGTACTTGCCGGGGGTCGCCGACAGGTAGACGGTCTGCCCGATGCGCCCCTGGAACTCCTCCCACTTGAGGGGGCGGTTGTCGAGGGCGGAGGGCAGGCGGAAGCCGTGGTCGACGAGGGTGCGCTTGCGGGAGGCGTCGCCCTCGTACATGGCCCCGATCTGCGGCACCGTCACATGCGACTCGTCGATGACGAGCAGGAAGTCCTCGGGGAAGTAGTCGAGCAGAGTGTTCGGCGCGGAGCCGGGCGAGCGGCCGTCGAAGTGCATCGAGTAGTTCTCGACGCCGGAGCAGGAGCCGATCTGGCGGAGCATCTCGAGGTCGTAGGTCGTGCGCATCCGCAGTCGCTGGGCCTCCAGGAGCTTGCCCTGCTTCTCCAGTTCGGCGAGGCGCTCGCCGAGCTCCTTCTCGATGTCGTTGACGGCCCGCTCCATGCGCTCGGGGCCGGCGACGTAGTGGGAGGCCGGGAACACATACAGCTGCTCGTCGTCGCTGATGATCTCGCCGGTCAGCGGGTGCAGTGTGGACAGGGCCTCGATCTCGTCGCCGAACATCTCGATGCGGACGGCGAGCTCCTCGTAGACCGGGAAGATCTCGATGGTGTCGCCGCGCACGCGGAAGGTGCCGCGGGTGAAGGCCAGGTCGTTGCGCGTGTACTGGATGTCCACGAAGCGGCGCAGCAGCTGGTCCCGGTCGATCTCCTCGCCGACCTTGAGGGGGACCATGCGGTCCACGTACTCCTGCGGTGTACCGAGGCCGTAGATGCAGGAGACCGAGGCGACCACGACGACGTCACGGCGGGTGAGCAGCGAGTTGGTCGCCGAGTGGCGCAGGCGCTCGACCTCCTCGTTGATCGAGGAGTCCTTCTCGATGTAGGTGTCCGACTGCGGGACGTAGGCCTCGGGCTGGTAGTAGTCGTAGTACGAGACGAAGTACTCGACGGCGTTGTTCGGCAGGAGCTCGCGGAACTCGTTCGCCAGCTGGGCGGCAAGTGTCTTGTTCGGTGCCATCACCAGGGTGGGCCGCTGGAGCTTCTCGATCATCCACGCGGTGGTCGCGGACTTGCCTGTGCCGGTCGCGCCGAGCAGGACGACGTCCTTCTCGCCGGCTTCGATGCGCCGGGCGAGCTCGGCGATGGCCGTCGGCTGGTCGCCGCTGGGCTGGTAGGGGCTGACGACCTCGAAAGGCGCCACCGTGCGTTCGATGCTGGAAACGGGCCGCATGGGATCCACCGTACGACCCCCCACTGACAACGCGGTCCGATCAGTGGTTCTGCGGGGTCCTGGAGCCTCGGGTTCCGGCGGTGCGGCGGGTGCGCAGCGTGGCGCGGCGGACCTGGTGCGGGACGGTGGGGTGGGCGGGGACGCCAGGCTTGTCCACGACGGGGGCCTCGGCCGGGCGCCCCATGATCATCTTCGGGTCGAACAGTACGACGGCCCCCGCGAGGAGCAGGAAAGCGAGCGGGCCGACCAGCATCGGGGCGAGCAGGGCGGCGGGCGAGTCGCCGCCGGCGGGTGCTCCCGTGCCGTGGAGGTGGACGTCGAGGGCGGCCATGCCTGTGTAGTGCATGCCGCTGACGGCGAGGCCCATGACGAGGCTCGCGCCGACGCTCCACATGAGCCC
This sequence comes from Streptomyces chartreusis, assembly GCF_008704715.1. Lineage (NCBI taxonomy): Bacteria > Bacillati > Actinomycetota > Actinomycetes > Kitasatosporales > Streptomycetaceae > Streptomyces > Streptomyces chartreusis. The sequence goes on along the minus strand of NZ_CP023689.1, from coordinate 7,431,280 downwards.
CCTGACCTGCCCGGCGGCCCACAGGGCGGCCGTGGCGGCGCCCATGGCTATGACGACGGAGACGGCCACGGTGAACGTGTTGTACTCCAGCTTTCCGTCGAGCCGCATGCCGGCCATGCCCAGGTAGTGCATCGACGCTATTCCGAGGCCCGTGATGGTGCCGCCGGTGAACAGCGCCGCACCTCTGGCGCCTCTGTAACCGACTATGAAGATCCCGACACCGACCATGACGACGGCGACTGCGAGGCTCGCGAACGTCATGGCCTTGTCGTAGTGGATCGGCGTCTCCTTGACGGTGAACCCCATCATGGCGACGAAGTGCATCGTCCATATGCCGGAGCCGATGGCCGCCGATCCCAGGGCGAGCCAGCCGGGGCGCCAGGAACGCGAGACGAGCATCGATCTGGTGGTGCAGCGCAGGCCGAGCGCACCGCCGAGACAGGCCATGAGGTAAGCCACCAGAGGTGTGACGAGTCCATAGCTGAATCCGTCGATCGTGCCCTGCATACGCGGCTGCCCTTCCCGCCCTTTTACGTCCCGGAACTCCGTGAAATGCGCCCCCTCCCAGGACCGCCCGAACGGTCAGGGTTGAGGCTGAGGGTAACCCCCACCGGAATGGTCGAACGATTTTCCGGCAAACAAACACGGCCTTGCCCCAGTTGTGCCGCACGAGTGAGCGTGCACAGGCAACTCCATTCAATCTGTGGTCATTCTGTACTCCTCTGCCGTTGACCCTCTGCTGTCACAGTTGAGCTGTTCGTGATCGTCCGAAGCGAGGAGTACGCATGCACGCGCGCGCTGTAGCCGCCACGACGACCGCACTCCTGGGAACCGCCACGCTGCTTCTCCCTGCCCCTCAAGCCCGGGCCGGTTCGGCCCAGCCCACGGTCATCGCCCACCGGGGAGCCTCCGCCTACGCCCCCGAGAACACGCTGGAAGCCGTCGACAAGGCCGCCGAGCTGGGCATCGACTGGGTCGAGAACGACGTCCAGCGCACCAAGGACGGCGAGCTGGTCGTCGTCCACGACGACAACCTGAAGCGGACGACGGACGCGGAGGAGGTCTTCCCCGACCGCGCGCCCTGGAAGGTGAAGGACTTCACGGCCGCCGAGATCGCCCGGCTGGACGCGGGCAGCTGGTTCGGCCCCGCGTACGCGGACGCGCGCGTGCCGACGCTGAAGAAGTACATGGACCGTGTGGAGCTGCACCATCAGAAGCTGCTGCTGGAGATCAAGAACCCTGAGCTGTACCCGGGCATCGAGCAGGAGACCCTCAAGGTGCTGGACAACGAGGGGTGGCTCGACGGGCCCCACCTCGAAAGCCGGCTGATCGTGCAGAGCTTCAGTGCCGACAGTGTGCGGACCGTCCATGAGCTGAAGCCGGCTGTGAAGACCGGTCTGCTGGGGACGCCTGCCGTGGCGGATCTGGACGGTTACGCGGCCTTCACAGATCAGATCAACCCCTCCTACGGCTCCGTCTCCGCGGGTTACGTCGCCTCCGTCCATGCTGTCGAGGGGGCGCACGGCAAGCCGCTGGAGGTCTTCACCTGGACCGTGAACGACGCGGGCACCGCACAGCTGGTCGCCGGGTACGGCGTCGACGGCATCATCACGAACACCCCCGACGTGGTGCGGGACGCCCTGCCCGCGGGCTGAGGCCCGCACCGGCGCCCGCTCCCGGGGGCGTTGTCAGTGGCGGGCCGTACGGTGGGCGCATGGACAGCCATGGGCAGTACGAGCAGCAGGTCGTGTGGGCCGTCGTCGGTTCCGACATCGGGCCGCTGATGCTGGCCGCGACCCGCGACGGCCTGGTCAGCGTCGTCTTCCACGCCTCGCCGAAGGTGCGCGACACGATGCTCGACCGGCTGGCGTCCCGGCTGGGCGTCGAACCGGTCGAGGCGCCCGACTCCCCGCTGCTGGCCGAGGCGATACGCCAGATGGAGCAGTACTTCGCGGGTACGCGACGGGACTTCGAGCTGCCGCTGGACTGGTCGTTGATCTCCGGTTTCAACCGGCAGGTTCTCCGCGAGCTGGCGACGGGTGTCCCGTTCGGCACGGTCGTGGGGTACGGCGACCTGGCCGGGCGGGTCGGGCAGCCGGGCGCGGCCCAGGCCGTGGGGGTGGCGATGGGCGCCAATCCCCTGCCGGTCGTCGTGCCCTGTCACCGGGTCGTGGAGAGTGACGGCGGCATCGGCGGGTTCGGGGGCGGTCTGGAGACCAAGCGGAAGCTGCTGGCGCTGGAGGGCGTACTGCCGGAGCCCCTGTTCTGAGGACTCCCCGCTTTTTCGCGGGGTGGGCAGGCGAGAGCAGAGGGGGGAGACTGCGCCTGTGACGACACCTTTCACCCACATGTACGCGGCCGGTCCGGTGTGCTGTCCCCGGGGGCCGGCCGTTCGGAGGCGTCGTAGCGCCGGGTGTCCGGCGTGACCGCCGTCGAGCGTCAGGTCGTCCTGTCGGTCCCGGCCGACCGGCTGCCGGCCCTGCGGCGCCGTATCTCGGCCGTGCTGATCACGACGCAGATCCTGGGCGGGCTCGGCGTCGCCACCGGCATCGCGCTCGCGGCCGTGCTGGCCAAGGAGGTCAGCGGCACCGAGTCGCTGTCCGGGCTCGCGCCCACGGCCACCGTCGCCGGCACTGCGGTGCTGTCGATGCCGTTGGCCGCGCTGATGACCGCGCGCGGCCGCCGTCCCGGGCTCGTCCTGGCGTATCTCATCGGTGCCGTGGGCGCCGCCGTCACGGTGGTCGCGGCCCGCGTCGGTAGCTTTCCGCTGCTGCTGTGCGGGATGGCCGCGTTCGGCGCGGCGTCGTCGGCGAATCTCCAGGCGCGGTTCGCGGCGGCGGATCTCGCCGAGCCGGACCGGCGGGCGCGGGCGATCTCGCTGGTCGTGTGGGCGACCACCTTCGGGGCGGTCCTCGGCCCGAACATAGCCGCGCCCGCCGGACGCAGTGTCACGGGCCTCGGGATACCGGCGACGGCGGGCCCGTTCCTGTGGGCGGCCGGGATCTTCCTGATATCGGCGCTGGTGGTGGCCGTACTGCTGCGGCCCGACCCGCTGCTGACGGCGCGTGCGCTCGCGCCCGCCGACGAGGGGACGCCCGCGGCTCGTTCGCTGCGTGCCGGAATGGCCGCCGTGGCCGCCTCGCCGCGGGCGCGGCTCGCGGTGGTGTCGGTGGCCGTGGCGCACACGGCGATGGTGTCGGTGATGTCGATGACCCCGGTCGCCCTGGCTCATCACGGCGCCGGGATCGATCTGATCGGCCTGGTCATCAGCGGGCACATCGCGGGCATGTACGCGTTCGCGCCGCTCATGGGGCGGTTGTCGGACCGGCTGGGGCGGTTGTCCGGGATCGGGCTCTGCGTGGGGCTGCTGGCGTGTGCGGTGTTCCTCGCCGGCACCGCGGGCGGCAGTCACGGGCAGACGGCCGTCGGGCTGTTCGTGCTGGGGCTCGGCTGGTCGGCGGGGCTCGTCTCCGGCTCCGCGCTGCTCACGGACTCGGTGCCGCAGCCCGCGCGGGCGGCCGCGCAGGGCCTTTCCGACCTCGTGATGAACGCGTCCGCGGGCATTGGCGGAGCGGTTGCGGGTCTCGTGGTCGCCAAGGCGAGTTACGGCTGGCTCAATCTCACGGCCGCGTGCCTGCTGCTCCCGCTGGCTGCGTTGGCGCTGTTCACGCGGGGCAGGTGGGCGAAGGAAGTTCCCGCGGCCGACTGACGTCAAGTCCCGCTCCACCGGGAGGCCGGAGGCCGTGGCCTCCAGTTGTCACGCGGAGGGTGGTCGGACCGGGGCGCCGGTAGCAGACTCCGCCGTGCGCACAGCCGCTGGCATCCGACTGGCATCCGGAAGACACGGAGCCGAAGGGACGGCGATCACGCATGAGCGGAAACAGGGCAGTGGCGTATCTCAAGCCGGGCACGGTCGAGGTCAGGACCATCGACTATCCGACGCTCGAGCTTCAGGACGGACCGGGCGTCGCCCGCGACAACATCGGCCGCAAGTGCCGGCACGGGGTGATCCTCAAGGTCCTCGCGAGCAACATCTGTGGCAGTGACCAGCACATGGTGCGCGGCCGTACGACCGCGCCGGAAGGGCTGGTCCTCGGACACGAGATCACCGGAGAGGTCGTCGAACGGGGGCCGGACGTCGAGACCATCGACGTGGGCGACATCGTCTCCGTACCGTTCAACATCGCCTGCGGGCGGTGTCGTAACTGCAAGGAGCGCAAGACCGGCATCTGCCTGAACGTCAACCCGGCCCGGCCGGGAGCGGCGTACGGCTATGTCGACATGGGCGGCTGGGTCGGCGGGCAGGCCGAGTTCGCGATGATCCCGTACGCGGACTTCAATCTGCTGAAGTTCCCCGACCGGGACCAGGCGCGCGCGAAGCTGCTCGATCTGACGATGCTGTCGGACATCTTCCCGACCGGCTTCCACGGTGTGGTCACCTCGGGTGCGGGTGTCGGCTCGACGGTGTACGTCGCCGGGGCGGGCCCGGTCGGGCTCGCGGCGGCCGCCTCTGCGCATCTGCTGGGGGCCGCGGTCGTCATAGTCGGCGATCTGAACGCCGAGCGTCTGGCTCAGGCGCGGAGCTTCGGCTGCGAGACCGTCGACGTCTCTCAGGGCGATGTGGGCGAGCAGATCGCCCAGATCCTCGGGGAGCCCGAGGTGGACGCCGCGGTCGACGCGGTCGGCTTCGAGGCGCGGGGCCACGGGCGGAACGCCGAGGAGGCGCCCGCGACGGTCCTGAACTCGCTGATGGGCATCACGCGTGCGGGCGGTGCCCTCGGCATCCCCGGCCTGTACGTCACGGCCGACCCCGGAGGGATCGACGAGGACGCGAAGTCCGGGACGCTGAAGGTGCGGCTCGGCCTCGGCTGGGCCAAGAGCCACCGGTTCACGACCGGGCAGTGCCCGGTGATGCAGTACCACCGCGGCCTGATGATGGCGATCCTGCACGAGCGGGTGCAGATCGCCAAGGCGGTCAACGCGACCGTGATCGGCATCGAGGAAGCACCGCGGGGATACGCCGAGTTCGACCAGGGCGCCAGCCGTAAGTACGTGCTGAATCCGCACGGTGCGCTGGACGGGCTCCGGCCGGTCTGACGTCACCTACGCGGGCAACTGCCTGAGAGGGGGCCACGCACGCGTGGCCCCCTCTCGCGGCCTGTCAGTCGTAGTGCCGGGCCTCGAAGACGTTGCCGTCGGGGTCGCGGAAGTAGAAGCTGCGCTTGGCCTTTCCGCGGGCGCCGAAGGAGTCGCGGGCGATGTCCGACACCGGGGCGCCGTGCTCCTCCAGGCGGGCGCGCAGGGCGTCGAATTCGTCGCCGGGCAGCGCCACGCAGACGTGGTTGACCGGGTGCCCGGAGCTCTCGGCGGAGCCCGGCAGCATCTTCATGCGCTCCGCCATGGTGAGCGGCATGAGGTCGAGGATGGTCTCCTCGTTGAGACGTACGGAGGGGAACGGAACGGCCCCCGCGGAGAACTCCGAGAGCCTGACCGGCTCCATGCCGACCGCCTTCTCGAAGAAGTCGGCCGACGCCTCCGGGTCGCGCACCCAGAGGACGACATGGTCGAGACGTGCGATGTGGTCCTTCATGCAGCCAAGGCTGGTGTCGTCCGCCACAGGCCGCAAGGGGTTTGATCGGGCACGGCGCCCGCCAGAGATGAGGGAGTACCGACAAACAGGAGGCAGGCGCGTGGTGCTGGTGGTGTCGGAAGAAGTACGGGAAGCGATCGACGCGCGTCGACCCGTGGTGGCCCTGGAGTCCACGATCATCGCGCACGGGCTGCCGCGCCCGCGCAATCTCCAGGTGGCGCTGGAGCTGGAGGACGTCGTACGGCGGGAGGGCGCTGTTCCGGCGACGATCGCCGTGCTGGACGGGCGCCCTCATGTCGGCCTGGACAAGGACCAGCTGGAGCGGGTCGCGAACGAGGACGGGATCCGCAAGCTGGGGCACCGGGATCTGCCGCTCGCGGTGGCCGCCGGGGCGAGCGGGGCGACCACGGTGTCGGCGACGGCACTGCTGGCGGCCCTCGCGGGCGTGCGGGTGTTCGCGACGGGCGGGCTCGGCGGTGTGCACCGGGAGTGGACGGTGACGCAGGACGAGTCGGCCGACCTGGGGCTGCTCGCGCGTACCCGGATCACGGTGGTGTGCGCCGGGGTGAAGTCGATCCTGGACGTCCCGGCGACCCTGCAACGGCTGGAGACCCTGGGTGTCGCGGTGGCCGGCTATCGCACGGACCACTTCCCCGGCTTCTACCTCTCCGACTCGGGTCACCCCGTGGACTGGACGCTGCGGTCTCCGGAGGAGGCGGCGGAGGTGATGCGCGCTCAGGACGGGCTCGACGAACCGGAGTCGGCGTTGATCGTCGCCAACCCGGTACCGGAGGCGGAGCAGTTGGATCCGGAGCTGCACGCGCGTGTGCTCGCCGACGCGCTGCACGCGTGCGAGGAGCAGGGCGTCACCGGTCAGGCGGTCACGCCGTTCCTGCTGGACTACCTGGTACGGCACACGGACGGCGCCTCGTTGAGCGCCAACCTGGCGGCGGTGCGCGGCAACGTACGGCTGGCGGGGCGGATCGCGGCGGCCTGGGCCGGGGCGTGAACGGGACGCCGTCCGACGGCCCGGGTCAGGGTGCGAAAGGGACACCTTCGAGCGGCCCGGGTCAGGGTGCGAAGGGGACACCCTCCAGCGGCCCGGGCCAGGGCGCGAAGGGGACACCCTCCAGCGGCCCGGGCCAGGGCGTGAGCGGAACGCCGTCCGGTGGTCCGGGCGCCTTGAGTGCTCGGGACGGTGCCCTGCTGGTCGTCGGTGACGTGGTGACGGACGTCATCGCCCGCCACCAAGGGCCGGTGGCCTCCGGGACGGACACTGCCGCGGCCATCCGGACCGTGCCGGGCGGTGCGGGCGCCAATGTGGCCTGCTGGGCGGCATATGGGGGCGGTCGCGAGGTACGGCTGCTGGGGCGGGTGGGCACGGACGCCGTCGAGTGGCACGAGCGGGAGCTGACCGCGAGCGGGGTGCGGCCCTGCCTCGTCGTCGATCCGCAGGCGCCGACCGGGACGGTGATCTGCCTGGTCGACACAGGTGCCGCGGCCGAGCGGACGTTCCTGACCGACAGCGGCGCGTCGCTGCGGCTGGAGCCGCGCGACTGGTCGGACGCGCTCCTCGACGGTGTCGCGTGGCTGCACCTCTCGGGCTATCTGCTGTTCTCCGCACCGAGCCGCGCGCTGGTGACGGCGGCTATCGCGTCCGCACGCGCGCGTGGAGTGCCGGTGAGCCTGGATCCGGCGTCGGCCGGGTTCCTCGTGGAGCTGGGCGTCGACCGGTTCCTTGCGCTGGTGGAGGGCGTGGACGTCCTGCTGCCGAGCCGTGACGAGGCGTGCCTGCTCACTGGGTTGCCGGACGCTGCGGACGCGGCCGCCAAGTTGAGCCGCCATGTGCCGATGGTCGTCGCCAAGCAGGGCGCGGACGGCGCGCTGGTGGCGCGGTCGGGCACGGTCACCGCCCACGTCCCCGCAGTGCCGGCCACGCCGAGGGACACCACCGGAGCGGGCGACGCCTTCACCGGTGCGTTCCTCGCCGCCCTGCTCACCGGTGCCGCTCCGGAGGAGGCGGCCGGGGAAGGGTGCCGGGCGGGGGCCATGGCGGTGGAACGGGTGGGCGGGAGGCCGCCGAGGGTCGGGTGACGGCGCCGATGGGCCAGGGTGCGCGAGCCGTTGACCAGGGCTTGCGTCCACGCCAGCAGTCCGGGGTCCGCGAGCCGTCGGCCGGGGCTTGCGCCACGCCCGCAGGCCGGGGTCCGCGAGCCGTCGGCCGGGGCTTGCGCCACGCCCGCAGGCCGGGTTCCGCGAGCCGTCGGCTACGGCTTGCGTCCCCACGCCGAGATCAGTGGGGCCGTGGCCAGGTCCATCCTGCCGGAGGCGACGTTCGCGAGGTGGCGGTCGATGTCCGCGTCCGTGGCGATGCCGCCGGTCACCAGCTGATCGCGGACCTGGCGGACCGTGGCGGACTCCAGGGCGGCGCAGGCGGGCGAGGTGATCGGGAAGTACGCGTCGGCCGTCACCTGGCGCAGCCCCGCCTCGCGGAGCAGACGCGGGAGCCGGCGGCCGTAGGACAGGTCGGCGCCGCGGTCGGCGAGGAGCTTGCGGAAGCCCTGGCGCAGCCGGTTGGCCAGCTGTTGCTCGGGGCCGTACTCGTCGGGGCAGATGAGGGGCTGGAGGGCGGGGTCGGCGTCCTCGATCAGGAGCCGCCCGCCGGGACGCAGGGACTCGATCATGGAGCGCAACGCCCTTTCCCGGTCCGGCACATGGACGAGGACGAGCCGGGCGTGCACCAGGTCGAACCCCTCCCCCGGCGGTTCGTCGGCGCTCACGTCGTGGACGCGGACCTCCACAGGCGGCCGGGCGTCGGAGGCGAGTTGCGAGGTGTCGATGTCGGTCGCGACGATCTTGCCGGTCGGGCCGACCTTCTTGGCCAGCCAGGACACCACGGACGTGCCGCCGGCGCCGACCTCCCAGCAGCGCCAGCCGGCTCCGATGCCGAATCCTTCGATGTGCCGGAAGGTCGTGGGGTCGAAGAGAGTGGCGAAAGCGTCGAAACGTTCGCCCGCCTCGGTCTGCCGGTTGTCGAGGAGATACCCGTCGTTTCGCGTCATGCCGCGATCATTCCAGTTGCCCCGCTTGTCTCGACGGGGCGACGCGGCGCCTACGACGAGATGGCGGACGCCGGGTCCCGGGCAGGGCAGGATTCGGAGCCGATGACATGCGTGACGGCATGTGGGTCGGCATGACGGGGGAATCGGTGGGCAGGGGTCCAGACTCCCGGCGGAACGGCTCGTCCGGTCCGGCGGCGGAATGGTCATCCAGCCCGGCAGCGGACGGTGCATCCAGCCCGGCAAAGACTGCGTCCTACCTGGGTGGGCTGGTTGTCCACAGGCAGGAACAAAGCGGAATCAGTGATTCCCACAGGCTTACCCGGCGCTCACCAGCGGCTGGCAAACTGGCACGCCAAGGCGCAGAGATGCGGCGCGAGGGATCCATGCAAGGAGATCCAGATGTCCATGGCAGGGAATCTGCGGAAGGTCACGGGCCTAGACCGGGTCGGCGGCCTGCGCAAGGTGGCACGGCTGGCTCGACGACGCCCCCGCGTCGACCTCAGCCACCCCGCCAGGTCCCCGCTGGGCTCCTCCGTGGTGAACTGCGTGGCCTACCGGGACGGCGCCCGGATCCCGGAGACGGGTGATCTGGTCGACGTGGTGCAGAGAGTGCGCAAGCGCGGCGGCGGATTCGTCTGGCTCGGTCTGCACGAGCCGACGGACGGGGAGTTCGCCGGCATCGCCGAACTCTTCGATCTGCACCCGCTGGCGGTCGAGGACGCGGTCGAGGCGCATCAGCGGCCGAAGCTGGAGCGCTACGACGAGACGCTGTTCGCGGTGTTCAAGACCGTCTGCTACGTCGAGCACGAGCAGCTCACTGCGACGAGCGAGGTGGTGAACACCGGCGAGATCATGGTGTTCGTCGGCAGGGACTTCGTGATCACGGTGCGGCACGGCCGGCACGGCTCGCTCGGCCCGTTGCGTGAGGAGCTGGAGTCCGATCCCGAGCAGCTCGCCAAGGGCCCGGCGGCGGTGCTGCACGCCATCGCGGACCATGTGGTCGACGACTATCTGAGCGTCACCGACTCGGTGCAGGAGGACATCGACGAGGTCGAGACGGATGTGTTCGCGGAGAACGGCGCGCGGGCCGACCCGGGGCGGATCTACCAGCTCAAGCGAGAGCTGCTGGAGCTGAAGCGGGCCGTGGTTCCGCTGAGCCGACCACTGGAGGAGCTGGCCACGGGTCCCATACGGGTGGTCGAGCCGGAGATACAGGCCTACTTCCGTGACGTCTCCGACCATCTGCTGCGCGCCAAGGAGCAGATATTCGCCTTCGACGAGTTGCTGAACTCGATCCTCCAGGCGCACTTGGCACAGGTCACCGTCGCGCAGAACGAGGACATGCGGAAGATCACCGCCTGGGCCGCGATCATCGCCATCCCGACGATGGTGTGCGGGGTCTACGGCATGAACTTCGACTACATGCCGGAACTGCGCTGGACGTTCGGTTATCCGCTGGTCATCGGCGTGATATCCGTCGCGTGCGTGGTGCTGTACCGGGGCTTCCGGCGCAACGGGTGGCTCTGACGCGGCGAACGCCCGTCACCGACCGGTGGCGCCCTCGAACTCCGACGCGTCCTCGTCCGGCACGGCCGGCCGAACGAGGACGATCCGTGGAGTGAGGGGCGTTCGCCGAATCGGCGAGCGCGTTCTCAGGGCCTCGTCGGGTCAATGTGTCCTGGGCGCCGCGCTCATGGCATAGACGCTCTCGGCCCATGGACCGATCTCGTCCTCCGGCAGGCTCCTGGCCAGATCGGCCTCGCTGATCATGCCGACGAGGCGCTTGTCCTCGATGACGGGGAGCCGTCGGATCTGGTGATCCTTCATCTCCCGGAGCACGTCGCTGATGTCGGCGCTCGCGTCGATCCAGCGCGGGGTGCCCTGCGCCATCTCGCCGGCGGTGACCTTGCTCGGGTCGTGGCCCATGGCCACGCAGCCGATGACGATGTCGCGGTCGGTGAGGATGCCGCAGAGCCGTTCGTTCTCATCGCTGATGGGCAGGGCTCCGACACCCAGCTCACGCATCAGCTGGGCGGCACGGTCCAGGGTCTCGTGGGTCGGGATCCACTGGGCGCCTCGGTGCATGATGTCTCCGGCAGTGGTCATGGACTACCTCCCGATGCCGGACGGCCGGCGCGGCGCAGGACGCACCGCTAGTCCCGGCGCCCTTCATTCTCGCCGGGGCGTCCGGCCGATGCACCCGGAACCGAGCGGTAACGGCCATCGCCGACAGGCGGCGATCAGGCCGAGAAGCGCACGAGTTTCCGCGGGACGACGCGGATGATCACGCGGGTCTCGTCGTCCTTCTCGGCGGGCGGTTCGATGCCGAGGTACTTGTGCGAGAGCTCGAACGGGAGCCGCTTGGCCTCGTCCGGGACGATCTCGGCGACGCCGCGGATCTCGACGGAGGAGTAGGGGTTGGCCAGGTCGTAGACGGAGACGCTGATGCGGGGGTCGCGGCGGAGGTTGCGCACCTTCTGACGGGCGTCGACCGAGGAGAAGAGGACGGTGTCGCCCTCGCGTTTGATCCAGACCACCGAGTTCTGGGGAGCACCGTCGGGGCCGAGGGTGGCCACGCTGGCGAAGTTCTTGCCGTCCAGCAGGGTGCGGACGGAGTCGTCGAAGGGGACCGGATCACTCGCGGAGGTCGTCATGCCCCAAGGGTATTTAAATGCACGTGCATGCAGAAGGGTTTTTCCGGATCTCGCTTCAGCCGCTCCACGCCGGGTGCCGTGGGTCGTCGGCGCGCACGAGGACGTCGGCGGCGTTGGCCGGGTCGGTCTCGTGGCCGTAGCGGTCGAATGCGGGGAGGGTCCAGTGCTCGGTCTCGGGGGTGCGGCGGCGCAGGGCGCCGGGTGAGAGGAGGACGTGGACGGTCAGGTCGAAGGGGAACCAGTGGCGCAGCAGGAGGGGGCCGTGCATCAACAGGATTCCGCCGGGCGGGAGTTGGACGTGAGGGCTGCGCGTGGCTCGGTCGATGGCCGGGTCCCACAGGTCGGGCAGGACGCGGCCGTCGCCGCCGGGTTCGAGGGGACCGAAGACCTCGCGCCACAGGGCGCCGGTGTCGACCCAGCCGTCGTAGTAGGCCTCGATGTCCCGGTGGCCGTACTCCAGGCGGACCGAGGCGGGACGCAGGAAGCCCTCCGTGCCGACGGTGAGCGAGGGGCGGCCGCGTATGCGCAGCGCCTCGCCGACCCGCTCGGCGAGGTCGCCGGGACGGGCCGCGGGGGCACCGTCGAAGGCGACGCGCGGCCAAGGGCTGCCGTCGGCCGGCTCCAGATCGAGCAGCCGCTCGGCCAGATGCTCGCCGAGCCGGTCCCAGGTGATCGCTTCCAGTCGCACAGGGCCAATGATGCGGCAGGGGGTGGGTGGGGTGCGTTGCGGTTCGGGGGCGAGGGGGCTGTCGGAGAGGGTGAGGGGTCCGTCGGAGGGGGTGAGGCAGGCACGGGTCCGGTGGGGTCGGGGGCAGAGCCGGCCGAGTGGACGAGCCCGCTCGGTGAGGCCTCCCGCGCCAGCCCGCGAGACGCGTCCGCGGCGTCACGAGCGGGTCCGAGAAGCCCGTCGGTGAGTTCCTCGGGCCCGGTCCGAGGGGAAGGAATCGATATGGCACCTCTCGCAACTCCCCCGCACCGCACCGGCCTTCTGGTGGTTCAGCCTCTCAAGCGGCGGCATTGCGGAGAGTGTCAGGCGGGGCCGTTGCAGATGCTCGTACTGGAGGACGGGGCGCCGCGGTGTCTGGACTGTGCCGACCTCGGGCATCTGGTGTTCCTGCCGCGCGGCGACACGGCGTTGACGCGTCGGTCGCGGGAGGAGAGTGCGCTGTCGGCGGTGGTTGTGCGGTTCAACCGGCGCAGGAGTCGCTATGAGCGGCAGGGGGTTCTGGTCGAGGAGGCGGCGCTGGCCCGGGCCGAGGAGCGGTGCCTGGCGGATGCGGAGGCTCGGCGGCGGCGTCGGATGCGGGACGCGCGGCGCCGGGCTCGGGAGGACGTGCGGTTCGCGGAGGCGTTCGGGGCGGAGATACGGCGGCTGTTCCCGGGGTGTCCGGCGGACCGGGCGCGGGACATCGCCGGGCACGCGTCGGTGCGGGGCAGCGGGCGGGTGGGGCGGAGTGCGGCGGGGCGGGCGTTGACCGAGGTGGCGGTGACGTCGGCGGTCGTGGCGGCTGTGCGGCACACGGATACGCCGTACGACCAGTTGCTGATGAGCGGCGTGCCGCGGCACGAGGCGCGGCGCCGGATCATGGCCATGGTGGAGACGACGTTGAGGGCGTGGCGGGCGGGGGTGTCCGAGGCCGGCTGATGGTGAAGCATCGCAATGCGCCACGGCTTCCCGGGCCGCGGGAGTCCGCGTCCCCGGATGCTTCGGAGCTCTCGTCCCCGACCCCGAAGCGCACGCTCCCGACCGCGGCGACACCCAGGCCTCGACGCCGAACACGCCGAACACGCCGAACAGACCCACGTCCCCGACGGCTCCCGAAGCCCGTCCCCGACACCGATCGAGCTCGCCGCCCCGGCCGCCCGAGGAGCCAGCTCGGACCCCGCCGCCCCACCCCCGGCCGGCGCTCGCCACCACCCCCACGACCTCGACACCCACCCCACGACCTCGACACCCACCCCACGACCTCGACGCCCACCCCCACGACCTCGACGCCCACCCCCTGGACGTTCGCGCATGTGGTCGCGTCGTTCGGCCATGGTCACTGAGGTCGTACAGGATTTCACTTGAGGTGACGGACGGGGCCGGGCATGATCTCGGCGGGATGCGGGAGTTGAAGTTGACATGATCGATGGGCCGTACTTCGTACTGATCGTGATCGGTGTGGTCGGCACCGGCCTCGTGGCCGGGGTCTTCTGTGCCTTCTCGACCTTCGTGATGCGGGGGCTCGCCGCGCTGCCGCCCGCGCAGGGCGTCGCCGCGATGAAGGCGATCAATGTGACCGCGCTGATGCCGGCGTTCATGCTGGTGTTCATCGGGACGGCGGTGCTGTGCGCGGTGATCGCCGTGGTGACGTTCGTGCTCTGGCCGGACGAGGGGACGGTGGCGCTGCTGCTGGGCAGCGCGCTGTATCTGTTCGGCTCGTTCGGGGTGACCATGGTGGCGAACGTGCCTCGCAACGACACGTTGATGAAGCTGGAAGCGGGCACGCAGGAGGCGGCCGACTACTGGCCGACGTACGTGCGGGAGTGGACGATGTGGAACCACGTACGGACGGTCGCCTCGGCCGCCGCGACGGTGTCGTTCGTGCTGGCCGTCAGCTGACCCGGACGCCTCCGAGAACGGCCGTCCGCTGACGGAAACACCCCGAGAAAGCGCTGTCCCTCCACTCTGCGCACGTGACCGGTGAGACGTATCGTTGCGGGAAGAGTGCCGCCCGATGACGCACGGCTCCACCCGCGTCACGCGCGCACGCGCACGCGCATGCGAGGAAGACGGCCATGGCCGATCCCAAGGGTTTCATGACCACCCCCCGCCAGGACTGGCCGCGCAGGCCCGTCGAGGAGCGGGTCGGGGACTGGGACGAGGTGTACGTCCCCGGGGCGCTGCTGCCGATCATCAGCAAGCAGGCCGATCGCTGCATGGACTGCGGCGTCCCGTTCTGTCACGAAGCCTGTCCGCTGGGGAATCTGATCCCCGAGTGGAACGACCTGGTGTCGCGGGAGGACTGGCGGGCGGCGGCGGATCGGCTGCACGCGACGAACAACTTCCCCGAGTTCACCGGGCGGTTGTGTCCGGCGCCGTGCGAGGCGGGGTGTGTGCTGGCGATCAATCAGCCGGCCGTCACCATCAAGAACGTCGAGTGCGCCATCGGCGACCGGGCGTGGGAGGAGGGGTTCGCTCCGCCCCGGCCGCCGGACCGGTTGTCGGGCCGGACGGTCGCGGTCATCGGGTCGGGGCCCACGGGGCTCGCGGCGGCACAGCAGCTGACCCGGGCCGGCCACACGGTCGCCGTGTACGAGAAGGACGACCGGATCGGCGGGTTGATGCGGTACGGCATCCCCGCGTTCAAGATGGAGAAGCACCATCTGGAGCGGCGGATCGAGCAGATGCGGGCCGAGGGGACGAAGTTCCGTACGTCGACGGCGGTCGGGCGGGACATCGGGGCGGCCGAGCTTCGGTCGCGCTACGACGCCGTGGTGATCGCCACCGGGGCCACGGCCTGGCGTGAACTGTCGGTTCCCGGGCGGGAGTTGAGCGGCATCGAGCAGGCGATGGAGTATCTGCCGCTGGCCAACCGGGTGTGCGAGGGGGATCTGGAGTCGTCCCCCATGTCCGCCGCCGGGAAGCATGTCGTCATCGTCGGCGGCGGGGACACCGGCGCCGACTGTCTGGGCACGGCCGTGCGCGAGGGTGCCGCGTCCGTGACCCAGTTGGACATCTACGCCCAGCCGGGCGCCGAGCGGGACGAGGACGCCGAGCCCTGGCCGACGTACCCGAAGATCTACCGGCTCTCGGCCGCGCACGAGGAGGCGCGCGACCTGGAGACCGCGCCGGCGGCGGACGCGGACGCGCGCCTGTTCGCGGCGTCCACGCTCCACTTCACGGGCGACGCCGACGGGCACGTAAGGTCGCTGCACCTGGTCGAGGTGGACGCCGAGCGCCGTCACAGGCCGGACACCGGGCGGACGCTGCCGGCCGACCTGGTGCTGCTCGCCCTCGGCTTCTCCGGGCCGGACCGGACGGACGGGCTGATCGAGCAGTTGGGGCTGGAGATGGAGCCGCGCGGCACGATCACACGGGACGTCGGGTTCGCGACGAACGTGCCGGGCGTGTTCGCCGCCGGGGACGCTGCCAGGGGGCAGTCGCTGATCGTGTGGGCGATCGCCGAGGGACGGGCGGTGGCGGCGGCCGTCGATCATCACCTGACGGGGAGTTCGAGGCTGCCGGCACCGATCTCGCCGTACGACCGGCCGATGACCGTCTGACGCGGCGCCGCTCGATGGGGTGCCGGGGCGGCAGCCGATGGGGCCGCTCACCAGCGCCGCATCGCCCCACAGCGCCGCCGCGTCAGCCCGCCCCACCAGCCCAGCCACCTCAGCCCCGCCCCACCAGCCCCGCCTCAGCAGCGGCGCTCGTCCGTCCCCGCCAGCTCCGCCCCACCTCATCAGCGCCGCTCGTCCGTCCCCGCCACTCCGCCCCGCCTCATCACCGCCGCTCGTCCGTCCCCGCCACCTTCCCCGTCGCCAGCGCCACCCTGTTCCAGGTGTTGATCGTCATGATCAGGGCCAGCACATGGGCCAGTTCGGAGTCGTCGAAGTGGGCGGCCGCCTGCGCGTAGGCCTCGTCCGGGACGCCTCCGTCGGCGACCAGGGTGACGGCCTCCGTGAGGGCCAGGGCCGCCTGCTCGCGCTCGGTGAAGAAGTGGCGGGCCTCGCGCCAGACGGCGACCAGGTGCAGCCGGTCCTCGCTCTCACCGGCCTTGCGGGCGTCGTTGGTGTGCATGTGGAGGCAGTAGGCGCACTGGTTGAGGAGCGAGGCGCGGATCTGGATCAGTTCGACGAGGGCCGGGTCGAGGCCCTCCCGGGCGGCGGCGTCGAAGCCGACGATCGCGCGGAAGACCTTCGGGGCGGACTTCGCGAAGTCCAGTCGGGTGCGGGCGGCCTCGGCCTCGGTGATGGCCCCGGGGATGTCGATGCCGGTGCTGTTCTCGATCGTGTTCGTCGTCATGTGGACCAACCTACGGATCGGAAAGACCCACTGTAGGGTGCAATTCCATGACGGATTCACGGGTCAATTCCTGGGTGGACCCGGCGCGGCGGATCGGCGCCGACCTGCATCTGGACCTCTCGGAGTCGTCCGGTCCCGGCGGTCGGCGGGCCGCATTGACCCGTGCGCTGCGGGACGCCGTGCGCAGTGGGCGGCTCGCGCCGGGCACCCGGCTGCCGCCGTACCGTTCGCTCGCCGCCGACCTCGGGGTCGCCCGCAACACCGTGGCCGACGCGTACGCGGAACTGGTCGCCGAGGGCTGGCTCTCGGCCCGGCAGGGCTCGGGGACGCGTGTGGCCGAGCGTGCCGAGCCCCTGCGGCGCGCCGAGCGGGTGCCGCGCAAGGCGCCGCCACGCGCGCGTGGCCCTCGGCACGACCTGCGGCAGGGGACGCCGGACGCGTCGGCGTTCCCGCGGGCGGCCTGGCTGGCCTCCTGCCGGCGGGCGCTCCAGCAGGCGCCGAACGAGGTCTTCGGGCCGGGCGACTCTGCCGGGCGGATCGAATTGCGCGAGGCGCTCACCGAGTACCTGGCACGCGCGCGTGGCGTGCGCACCGAGCCGGACCGGATCGTGATCTGCTCCGGCTTCGCGCACGCTCTGCGGCTGCTGTTCGGCCAGGACCGGTCCGGGGGCGGCGGTGTGCTGCGCGGGCCGCTGGCCGTGGAGGCGTACGGGCTGGGTTTCCACCGGGAACTGCTCACCGCCGCGGGCGTACGGACCGTACCGCTCCCCCTCGACGAGGACGGCGCGCGCGTGGACCGGCTGGCGCGGGAGCGCGCGGTGCTGCTCACGCCCGCGCACCAGTTCCCGACCGGCGGCCCGCTGCACCCCGAGCGCCGTACCGCCGTGATCGACTGGGCACGCGCGCGTGGCGGCGTGGTCCTGGAGGACGACTACGACGGCGAGTTCCGCTACGACCGCAAGCCTGTCGGAGCCGTCCAGGGACTGGATCCGGAGCGGGTGATCTTCATCGGCTCGGTCAGCAAGAGCCTGTCACCCGCGCTGCGGCTGGGGTGGATGGTGCTGCCGGAGCGGTACGTCGGCGACCTGCTCGCGGCCAAGGGCGAGCGCGAGGCATGGGTGAGCGTCCTCGATCAGCTGAGCCTCGCCGACTTCATCGTCTCCGGGGCGTACGACCGTCATGTACGGCGCATGCGGCAGCGTTACCGGAGCCGCCGCGACCGGCTGGTGGCCGCGCTCGCCGAGCATGCGCCGCACGTTGAGGTGACGGGTGTCGCCGCCGGGCTCCACGCGGTGCTGCGGCTGCCGCCCGGCACCGAGCGGTCCACGGTGAAGGCGGCCACCTGGCAGGGCGTCGCCCTGGACGGCCTCGCCGAGTTCCGGCACCCGGACGCGCACGAGGAGGACACGCCGGCCCGCGACGGCATCGTCGTCGGCTGCGCCACGCCCTCGGAGCATGCCTACGGGGCGGCGCTGGAGGCGCTGTGCGGGGTACTGCCCCCTGCCGAGGAACCGACACCGGGCGAATGAGAGGGCCGACCAGGCTCCCTGTATACCCGTCAGACCCTGCAGAGCGGCCTCAGTCGCTCTGCGGGGTCTTCCTTCTGCGAGGGTCGGTCGCCCTACGGCTTGCGGCCCACCGCCCCGTACCCGGGAATGACCCCGTCCTCCTGCCCCGCCACGGGGTCCCCCAGGTCGGGGTGCCACTGGTGCGGCACCTCCACGCCCGGCGGGACCAGTTCGAGGCCGTCGAAGAAGCGGGTGAACTCGTCGCGGGAGCGAAGGGCCAGCGTGACGCCCGCCGCCTTGAGCTTCTCGGTCGCCGCCGCCGACTCCTCTGGAGTGAAGTCGGCGGTCGCGTGGGTCATCACCAGATAGCTGCCCGAGGGTAGTTCGGACAGCAGCCGGCCGACCAGCTCGTGCGCGCCGTCCTCGTCGGAGACGAAGTGCAGCAGCGCGACGAGGGACAGGGCGACCGGGGCGCTGAAGTCCAGGATCTTCCGGGCACCTTCGACGATGGCGTCCGGGTCGCGGACATCGGCCTGCAGATACTCGGTGACGCCCTCCTCCGTGCCGCGCAGCAGGGCCGCCGCGTGGGCCAGCACGATGGGGTCGTTGTCGCAGTACACGACCCGGGCGTCGGGGGCGATCCGCTGGGCGATCTGGTGGAGGTTCGGCTCGGTCGGGATACCGGTGCCGATGTCCAGGAACTGCCTCACGCCCTGCCGGGCGAGCCAGCGGGTGGAGCGGTGCATGAACGCCCGGTTGACCCGCGCCATCACGGGGACGCGCGGGTCGAGGGCGAGCATCTGCTGCCCCATGGCCTCGTCGACGGGGTAGTTGTCCTTCCCGCCGAGATACCAGTCGTACATCCGCGCGGGATGCGGCTTGCTGGTGTCGATCTCGGTCATAAGGCACTCCGTAACACGCAATGGATTATCAACTAAGCACCAAATCAAGAAAGTTGCACGAGAGAAGAGAAGGCAATCGGTCAGGACAGCAGGAAGTCGGCCTCCCCCGCCTTGGCGCCCTCGATGAACGCGGTCATCTCGTCCGTGGTGTAGATCAGCGCCGGCCCGTCCGGGTCGGTCGACTGGCGCACGGCGATACGGCCGTCGGCGAGCTTCATCGCCTCCAGACAGTTGCCGCCGTTGCCCCCGCTCCACGGCTTATGCCAGCCCTCGCTGCCCAAGTCCCGCGCGGGCATACCGTTGTAGACGCTTATGCGCGGCTTGATGCGATCCATTCACAGCTCCTTGCGGAGATCCCGCAGGATCTCCTTCGTGCGATGTGCCGTAGCGGCCTGCGCCGCCATGCGGTCCATGACCTCGAGGTGGGTCGCCACCTCCGCGCGCGCGTCGAGATAGACGGCGCCGGTCAGGTACTCGCTGTAGACCATGTCCGGCAGTTCTGACATGGCAAATCGGAACAGCACGAAGGGCCCGTACGTGCCGGGGTGCGGCCCGTTCGCGAACGGGGCCACCTGCAACGTCACGTTGGGCAGCTTCGTTGCCTCGAGCAGTCTGTCGATCTGGTCCCGCATCACCTCCGGGCCGCCCACCTGGCGGCGCAGCACGGTCTCGTCCATCACGACCCACAGCCGGGGAGCGTCCTCACGAGTGAGCAGTCGCTGGCGTTGCATGCGCAGGGCGACATGGCGCTCGATGTCGTCGGGGCTGGTCTGGCCGATAGCGCCCGACTTCAGCACTCCGCGCGCGTAGCCCTCGGTCTGGAGCAGACCGGGCACGAAGTGGGGTTCGTAGGACCGGATGAGGGCGGCGGCGCCCTCCAGGCTGACGTACATGGAGAACCAGCCCGGCAGGATGTCGTGGAACCGCTGCCACCAGCCGGGCTTGTTGGCCTCCTCGGCCAGCAGTACGAACGCCTCGGCCTCCTCCTCGGAGATGCCGTAGGCCTTCAGGAGCAGTTGCAGGTACGGGATCTTGAGGCCGACCTCGGCCATCTCCATGCGCCGGACCGTCGCGGGCGCGACGCGGAGGACACGGGCGGCCTCCTCACGCTTGAGCCCTGCGCGCTCCCGCAGGTCCAGCAGGCGCCGACCCAGGACGACCTGGCCGACCGTCGGCGCGGACCGCGGCTCGCTCACGCTCCACCTCCACGAATGAATCCGTACGCATCCCTGCAGACCGACTGGGCCGGACCGGCCGAGTCGGACCGACTGAATATAGACAGAAGGACCGAATCCCGGCAGATCGACCGAACGCCGACAGGCCAACCGAACGCCGACAGGCCGACGGCGCCATTCGAAGACCTATTCGAAGATCGCGGCGGATCCCCGGTGATCCCAACTGGCGCCGTTCGACATGCTGTTGCGAGCAGTGTGCCACGGCCTTCCAGAGAGTCACACAGCACTCTGCATATTTCAGAGTGACACTTGCCAAGTGTTCACGGCGGGGCGATAGTGGCAAGCGTGATTCCGTCCCCGCCCTTAGGAACAAACGCCACTGTGGTCCCCCACGGCCTCGGTGCCACCACGGGAATCGGCCCCCAGCGGAGCGTCGGCGACGAGCGCCGGTTCCGGTTCGAACTGGCCGCCCATCCGGGCTCTCCCGCGCAGGCCAGACGCCTGACCAGGGCGCGGCTGAACGGCTGGTCGGTGTGCGAGGACACCTGCGACACGGCGGCACTCGTCGTGTCCGAGCTGGTCACCAACGCGATCGTGCACACCGCCAGCGAGCACATAGTGTGCGAGCTGCACGACGGCACCGACCTGGTGCGCATAGCGGTGCGCGACGAGGGTTGCGCGCCGGGTGAGCCCCACCCGTCGCCCGCGCGTCCCGAGGAGGAGCACGGGAGGGGACTGCTCCTCATAGACGCCCTCTGTCACGCCTGGGGGGCGCAGGAACACGGGTCCGGACTGGTGGTCTGGGCCGATCTGCCGCGCGGAGCCGCTTTCGGCGACGTGCCGCACACCGACAACGAGCCTTGCAGCGACCTCGGCTGGGGGTCCCGGCCCAAACCGGGTCCGCCCGGTGTCCCGGGCGACGAGGACGAGGCCGAGGCACGACACGACGGGGGAACGGGATCCGCATGGCTGTGAGCGGCGTGTCCGGCGGCGGTCAGGTGCTGAGCCTGGATTCGCTGGTCCGCCTCCGTCGCGGCATGCGCACATCGGCCGCCCCGCGCCGCCTGCCCGTTCCGGAGGGGATGACGGCTCCCCTGGGCTGCGACGCGGTGGCGGTTCCCGCCCGCTTCGGTCCCCTGGTCCTGCCCCGGCTGCCGCGCGTGGGGTCCGTGTACGCCGACGACGTCCACTGGTGGTGGATCCTCCCGTCCGACTCCGACTACGCACTGGAGTGGCCGACGGGCGTGCGGTACAGCACGGGGGCGGTCGTCGTGGACACCCCGCGGCTGATCCACCGCGGGGACGGGACGGTGCCCTACACCCCGCCGATCCCGCTGTATCTGGCGCTGTGCAGGGTCATGGGAACCACGCCGACCTGGTCCAAGCAGATCACCGCATAGCGCTCGGCGGCCCCGTCCGCCGTCCTCGGGCACGGGTGCCCGACGGCGCACGCCCGCGTGCACCTCCCACCCCCACTTACGCCCTCCCCTCGAACGTCCCCGCCCCGCCATAGTGGCCCTCCGTCGTCGAGGGCGGTCGGGGGAGGCTGTGCGGTGGGGAAGAAACAGGGCGCCGGTGAGGCTCGGGTGTCGGAGTCGGAGCGGCTGCTCTTCGGGGGTCCGCTGCGCTACGACATGGGGTGGAACCAGCACCGGGACGCGTTCCTGGAGCTGAGCCTGCGGGCCATGGTGACGCGGCTGCCGTCCCTGCTTGGGTCGAGCTTCAGGCTCGCCTGGCAGGCCGACCGGCGGGCCGCACGGACCGTGCTGGCGGCCGAGGTGGGCCGGGGTCTGGCGCAGGCGGTCGGGCTGCTCGCCGTCAACAGTGTGCTGGGGCGGCTGATCGAGCCCGGGGAGCTGGCGGAGCGGCTGCGAGGTGCCGTTCCCGCACTGGTCGCCATGGCCGCCGTGATGGTCGTCTCGACGCTGCTGCGGGCCGCGTCGACGTACGCCACGGGGCGTCTGGAGCCCAAGGTGGAGCGCGTGGCGACCGAGCTGTATCTGGAGCGGGCGGCCGCGGTGGAGCTGTCCGCGATCGAGGACCACGCCTTCCACAAGCTGCTGGACACCGCGCAGTACGGCGCCGCGTCCGCCCGCCGCATGATCTCCTACAGCGCCCGCGTGGTGAACGCGGGCATCTCGCTGATCGCCGCGGCCGGTGTGCTCGCCGTGCTGCACCCCGCCCTGCTGCCCCTCCTCGCCACCATGACGCTGCCGAGCGCCTGGAGCGCCCTGACCAACGCCCGGCGCCGCTACGAGTCCTTCCACACCTGGGTGCAGCACGCCCGCGCCGGCCATCTGATCAGCGGGCTGCTGACCGAGCCCGCCGCCGCGCCCGAGATCCGGGTGCACGGGGTCGGGCCCTTCCTGCTGCGCCACTACCGGGCGATGTCGGAGACGGCGGAGGCGGAGCAGGCCCGGCTGGCCCGGCTCGCCGCGCGCACCGGGCTCATCGCGGCGGCGTGGACGGGGCTCGCGACCGTGGCGACGTACGCCACGCTGGGCGGTCTGCTGCTGGCCGGCGCCATGGCACTGTCCGTGGCGGGTACGGCCGTGATCGCCATCCGCACCGGGTCGTCGAGCCTGGACAGCCTGGTCCTGGAGGTCAACGCGCTCCACGAGGAGGCGCTCTTCGTCGGCGATCTGCAACGGCTCTACGTCGAGGCGGCCGAACGGGCGATCCCGGTCGGCGGCGCCGCCCTGCCCGTGGACCCCCGGGAGATCCGCTTCGAGAACGTCAGCTTCTCCTATCCGGGCGAATCCGCGCGCCCCGCCCTCGACGACGTCACGCTCACCCTCCCCCTCGGCCGGATCGTCGCGCTGGTCGGCGAGAACGGCTCCGGCAAGACCACCCTGGTCAAGCTGCTCGCGGGGCTCTACACCCCGGACCGGGGCCGTGTCCTGTGGGACGACGTCGACGCGGCCGGCGCCGACCGGCACCAACTCGCCGAGCGCATCGCGATGGTGGCCCAGGACTTCAAGCGCTGGCCGTTCACCGCCAGGGTCAATGTGGCCGTGGGCCGGTCCTCCGCGCCGCTCACCGAGGAGCGTCTGGCCACGTCGGTCGCCGAGGCGGGGGCGGAGGAGGTGGTGGCGGACCTGCCGCGCGGCCTGGACACCCTGCTGGCCCGGCAGTTCAACGGCGGGCACGAGCTGTCCGGCGGGCAGTGGCAGCGGCTCGGGATCGCGCGGGCGGCCTACCGGCGGGGCCGCATCCTGATCGTGGACGAGCCGACGGCGGCCCTGGACGCACGGGCCGAGCTGGAGGTGTTCGAGAAGATCCGCGCCCTGGCCTCCACCGGCCAGACGGTCGTCCTCATCACGCACCGGCTGGCGTCCGTCCGCCATGCCGATCTGGTGCACGTCCTCGACCAGGGCCGGCTCGTGGAGTCCGGGACTCCGGACGAACTGCTGGCCACCGGCGGTGTCTACGCGGAGCTGTACTCGCTCCAGGCCGAGCAGTTCACGACCCGGGTGCCGGCCCCGAAGGCGAGCTGACCGGCTCGCCCCTGCCCGGGCTCACGCGGCGGCGTCCACCGCTCCGTCGCCGCGCACGATCACCAGGAACGCGTCCGTCGCGAGGTCCATGACGACCTCGGCGGGCAGCCCCTCCATGCGTCGCGCGTGCGCGAACTCCTCCGCCGGCCACGATCCTCGCGGCCCGCCCGCGGGAAAGCGTTCGAGCACTGTTCGCCCGTTCACCATCCTGACCTCCGATAAGCGTCGTACTTGTAGG
The DNA here is from genome assembly GCF_008704715.1 of Streptomyces chartreusis. Lineage (NCBI taxonomy): Bacteria > Bacillati > Actinomycetota > Actinomycetes > Kitasatosporales > Streptomycetaceae > Streptomyces > Streptomyces chartreusis. Next base: position 7,407,643 of record NZ_CP023689.1, on the reverse strand, counting down.
AGTTAACGCCTGGCGGAGGTGAATCGCCTCGGTCAGTGACGGGACTGAGACGTAGTTGACACTCGTTCACGGCTATGTGTGAGCACTCGCTCACTCACGATGATCTTCCGCTACGTCCCGTGTCAGTCGTCGTACTCGTCGTGATACCGGACGCGTTCGCTGCCCGCGGGCGCCCCGAGAGCCGACGCGCGCCCCTTGGGTTCCTCCCACTCCTCCTGCCGGCCCAGCGCGGTGAGGTCGAGGAACCCGGTCGTCGAGCCCAGTCCGTCCAGGCCTCGCTCATAGGTCGAGTAGGTGTGGAAGACGCGGTCCCGGTCCCGCAGGAAGCAGCTGACGCCGGGCCGCTCCACCAGCTCGCCGTCGAGCTCCAGGGTCACCTCGAAGTCGCGGTTGAAGTCACCGGCGTACGACGAGAACCACGGCAGCGTCCAGCCCATGCGCGCCTTGAACGGCAGGATCCGGGTGAACGGCGCCCGGGAGACGGCGACGAGGTTCGTCCCGCGCGCCTTCAGATGCGCCAGGTGACCGATCTGGTCGAGGAACCCGGAGCAGCTGCGGCAGCCCGCGTCCCATTCGGGGGCGAACATGAAGTGGTAGACGACGAGTTGCTGCCGCCCCTCGAAGAGGTCGAGCAGGGTCGCCTTGCCGTCTCCGCCCTCGAAGACGTACTCCTCCTCGACCTCCACCATGGGCAGTCTGCGCCGCTCGGCGTTGAGGGCGTCACGCGCGCGCGTGGCCGCCTTCTCCTTGACCAGCAGTTCCTCACGTGCCGCGCGCCACTGCTCGCGCGAGACGATCTCCGGAAGCGACATGGGACGCCCCTCCTGTGCAACGGTCCGTTCGGGGTGGTGACCGGAGCCGGGGGCGGAACTCATCGGCGGGCCCGAAGAATTCTCAGAACTCCTTCCCGGAGTACGACACCGGCAGCGCGAGCAGGCCACGCGCGCGCAGCGAGCGACGCCACCGGGGTTCCCCGTCCGCGAGGGCGAGTTCGGGGAACCGTTCCAGCAGCGCGGTCAGGGCGATCTCGGTCTCGGCACGGGCGAGCGGCGCGCCGAGGCAGTGGTGGACGCCGTGGCCGAGGGCAAGGTGTCCGGAGGTGTCGCGGGAGAGGTCGAGGCGGTCGGGGTCGGGGAAGCGGGCCGGGTCGCGGTTGGCGGCGGCCAGGGACAGCAGGACGGTCTCGCCGGCCGGCACGGGGACACCGCCGATGGTCATGTCCTCGGTGGGGAAGCGGCGGATGGCGAGCAGGGCGGGGCCCTCGAAGCGGTGGAACTCCTCCACGGCGGCGGCGATGCCCTCGGGGTCCGCACGCAGGGCATCGAGCTGTTCGGGGTGCCGGAGCAGCGCCAGCACCGCGTTCCCGATGAGCTGCACGGTGTTCTCGTAGCCGGCGAAGAGGATGAGGAAGGCGAGGGACATCAGCTCGTCCTCGCTGAGCCGGTCGCCCTCGTCGCGGACCGCGATCAGGTCGGAGAGCAGGTCGTCGGCGGGTTCCTCGCGCTTGTCGGCGAGGAGTTCGCCGAAGAAGCCGAGCATGGCGACGACGGCCGCCTTCGCGTCCTGCGGGCGGGACGGGTCGGGGGCGACGAGGGTGTCGGTCCAGACCCGGAAGTCCCGCCGGTGCCGGTCCGGGACGCCGAGGAGGTCGCAGATGACGGTGATGGGCAGGGGCGCCGCGTAGGAGGCGATCAGATCGGTGGTGCCGTGTGGGCCGAGGGCGTCGAGCAGCCGGTCGGCGGTCTCTCGGATGGGCGCGCGGAGCTGCTCCACCCGGCGCGCGGTGAAGGCCCGCACGACCAGCCTGCGGATGCGGGTGTGGTCGGGCGCCTCCATGTTGAGGAGGTTGGCGTCCAGGGCGGGCGGCAGCGTGAGGCCCTGGTAGTTGCCTTCCTTCGCGTGCCGCTTGTCCACGGAGAGCCGCGGGTCCGTCAGTGCCTCGCGTACGTCCTGGTACCGGGTGACGATCCAGGCCGGGTTGCCGTCGGCGCCGGCGATGCGGTGCACCGGCGCGGTGTCGCGCAGGCGCCGGTACACGTCGTGGGGGTGGTCGATGAGGCCGTCGGCGGGATCCATGGGGATCAGCCTAGGGGCGGCCTCAGCTGTCGTAGTCCTGGATCCGCCTGCCATGACCGCGGTCGAGCAGAGCGGGCATGCGCTCCCCCAACTCCCGTACCACCGCTGGCACATCGAGCGTCAGCAGCTCCCGGTCGCGCATCAGGATCCGCCCGTCGACGACGGTCGTACGCACGTCGGAGGAACGGGCGCTGTGCACGAGGGTCGCGGCGAGGTCGTGCACCGGCTGGGTGTGGGGGCCGCTCAGGTCGACCAGGACGATGTCGGCGCGCCGGCCGGGTGCGAGGGTGCCGAGGCGGTCGCCGAGTCCGACCGCGCGGGCGCTCTGGAGCGTGGCGTGGTGCAGGGCTTGACGTGCCGTCAGCCAGCGCGGGTCGCCGGTGGTCGACTTCTGGACGAGGGCGGTGAGCGCCATCGACTCCCATACGTCCAGGGAGTTGTTGGACGCGGCGCCGTCCGTGGCGAGGCCGACGGGGATGCCGATGTCGTGCAGGGCGCGCACGGGTGTGGTGGTGGGCCAGGCGAACTTCAGGTAGCCGCGCGGGGCGGTGGCGACGGCCGTACTGCCGCTGGCTGCTTCGAGGAGCGGCAGGTCGCTGTCGAGGATGCCGGTGCCGTGGGCGATGAGGACGTCGGTGTCGAGGATGCCGGTGCGCCTGAGCACCTCGATGGGGGTGACGCCGTGCCGGGCGAGACTGGCCTCGGCCTGGTCGCGGTTCTCGGCGGCGTGGAGGTGGACGGGCAGGCCGTGGTCGCGGGCGAGTGCGGCGGTGGCGGCGAGGTCGGCGTCGTCGACGGTGTACGGGGCGTGCGGGGCGAGGGCGGTGGTGATGCGGCCGTCGGCGCCGCCGCGGTGCCGCAGCGCGAACTCCAGCGACTTCTCCCGCCCTCGGGGCCCCTGGGAGGAGAAGTACGCCTCGCCGAGATGCGCCCTGATCCCGCACTCCTCGACGACGGCGGCTACGGCGTCCATGGAGAAGTAGTGGTCGGCGAAGCAGGTGACGCCCGCGCGGATCATCTCGGCGCACGCCAGCCGCGCCCCCAACTCCACGTCTCTCTCCGTGAGGTTGGACTCGATCGGCCACACGACGTCGTTGAACCACTCCTCGATGGGCAGGTCCTCGGCGACGCCGCGCAGGGTGACCATCGGGGCGTGGGTGTGGCAGTTGACGAGGCCGGGAAGCGCGACCTGCCCGGCGGCGTCGATCCGCTCGGCGGCGTCCCGTCCGCGCACGGCGTCGGCGCTGGTGACGGACTCGACGACTCCGTCGCGTACGACGATCGCGGCGTCCTCCTCGAACCCGATCCGCTCCTGGTCGTCGTGCACGAGGACGGTGCATCCGGTGATGATGAGGTCGGCGGGAGCTTCTGCGGGAGAAGGCGTCATCACGCCAACGTACGACGCGGTCGTCGGGTCGGGTGAGGTGAACCGCGCATCCGGTCAGAGGTCTGTCGCACCGGTCCGGAGCACGGGCACGCTGGCCTCGTCACGGCCTGCCCGACGGCCGCACCAAGGCCCTCCGGCGGCATCGCGGCCCACGGCTTCTGGAAGGAGCCCGGCATGCTCCTCGGCACCTGGAACCTCGAGAACCTCTACCGGCCCGGCGGCGAGTTCGGCCCCAAGGACAAGGCGGCGTACGAGTCGAAGCTCGCGGCGCTGACGGCGGTCGTCACCGAACTCGACCCGGCGCTGCTCGGCGTGCAGGAGGTCGGTGACCCGGAGGCCCTGGGCGACCTGGCCGGGCTGCTGACCGGCGACTGGCACATCGCGCTCTCCGAGCACCCTGACGGCCGGGGCATACGCGTCGGCTTCCTGAGCCGTACGCCGCTGCGCGTCCTGCACGACACGTCCGCCTTCCCGCAGCGCCTGAAGCCGGTGCAGACGGACGACGACGGAGCCACCGTGTCGGGCTCGGGCCGGGGCTTCCTCGCGGTGGAGACCGAACCGGAGCCGGGGGCCGGGCCGCTGCGGATGGCGGTCGCCCACCTCAAGTCGAAGCTGCTGTCCTACCCCGGGGGCCGCTTCAACCCGCGCGACGAGGGCGAACGCGCCCGCCACGGCGCCTACGCGCTGTACCGGCGGGCAGCCGAGGCGACGGCGCTGCGCGCGCTGGCCGACGTACTGCTGGCCGGGGACGGCCGAGAGCGGGACGTGGCGGTCGTCGGCGACCTGAACGACGAGGTCCAGGCGGCGACCACGCAGATCCTGCTGGGCCCGCCCGGCTCGGAGATCGGCACGCCCGGATTCCGGGTGAAGGACAAGGGCGACGCGGCCCGCCTGTGGAACGTGGCACCGCTGATCCCGGCCGAGCAGCGCTTCTCACGCGTCAACTCCGGCCGCCGCGAGCTGATCGACCACATACTGTGCAGCCACCGTCTGATCGGGCGGGTGACGGCGGCGGGGACGGGAGTGCCCGGGGCGGCCGGTACGCCGGAACTGCCGTCGGTCGGGCCGGATCCGCAGCAGCGGCGGGGCGAGGCGGGCTCGGACCATGCGCCGGTCTGGGTGCGGGTCGGGGACTAGGAGGTCCCGTGGGGGCTCCCGTGGGCCCCGGAGGGGCTCCGGTGTCACCCGGCGAGGGGCACCTCGGGGGCGTCGGGCATCCGTAGCCCGATCTCGTCACGTTCCTCGGCGAGTTCGTCGAGCAGTTCGTTCAGCTGAGCGAGGTGCCACGGCGTGAGCCGCCCCGAGTCGTCCAGGTGGACGGCGCACGCGGTCGTCGTGTCGACGAGCCGTTCGAGGGTGGCGACGACGTCGTCCGCGCCCTCGGTGTGCCGGGCGAGCGTGGGCAGTTCGGCGGCGGCGAGGGCGATGGCGGTACGGGACTCGGCGAGCGCACGGTAGGCCTCGCGGCGGAGGGTCCAGCGCAGGGCACGGGCGTCGGCCCCGTGGTGTGCGGCTCCGCCCGACTCGCTCAGCACATGACCGAGATAGGCGTACGCGGCCCGCCCGGCCGCCCCCAGCCGCGCCCGCACACCCCCACCCCTCTGTCCCGGCATCGGCAGATGCCCCACGACGAGCACGATCGCGCACGCCAGCAACGTCTCCCCGATCCGGCTCACGGAGGCCTGCGGCTCGCCGCCCACCATCACCAGGGCGAGCACGAGGACGGTCACGACGGCGGTCTGCGCGGCGAAGTGCCGGGTGGCCACGGGAATGAGGGCGCCGCTGAGAGCCACGAGCGCGATGAGCCCTTCCGGCCGGGGCAACACGGCCGCGAACCCGGCGAACAGCAGGGCACCCAGCACGGTGCCGGCGGCCCGGCACAGCACCCGGGACACGAGCGGCCCGAGGTCGGGCTTGACGAGGAAGACGGCGGTGGCCGGGAGCCAGTACCAGTGCTCGTGCTGCCCGTACCACTGGGCGCGGTACAGCACCTGCGCGATGGCGGCGCTGGCCCCGAAGCAGAGGGCGACACGCAGCCCGTACTCCCTGCCGCCGGCCCCGAACACGGACCGCAGGAGATCCCCGGCCGTACGACGCCGGGTGTGCAGGTCCCGGTTCTCCCTGCCCCGGTCGAAGGCTTCGGCGGCGTGCAGCAGGGCGTCGTCGAGGGCGCGCAGGGCGGGGGCGGATCGGGAGGGTGCGGGGAGGGGGCCGGTGTGGGTGTTGCCGCGTACGGCGGCGGCGAGACGCCGGGGGCCTTCGGAGGCGCGGGCGGGCACGGGTTCGCCGGCCCAGGCGAGCGCGGTGGCGGCCTCGCCGAGCGGCAGGGCGGCGGCGTACTGCGCGTGCAGCCGGCGCTCGGCGGACGAGGAGGCGTACCGGCGCAGCCGGGGCCCGGTGAGGGCGTCCTGGGCATGGTCGAGGGTGGCGGTGAGGGCGGCACGGCGGGCGGTGGCCCGGTCGGTCCCCACGGCGTCGAGCAGTTCGGCGACGGCGTCGTACACCCCGGCCACCGCGTCCCGCTCCCCGTCGAACCGGAAGTCCCCGACGAGGGACCCGGGCGTGGGCAGCACCAGCCGGAGCAGCACCAGCCACAAGGCACCCCCGAGATAGGCGAGCGCCCGCTCCCACCCGCTCTCGGGCAACGGCATCCCGGCCCCGATGGCGGCGGCGACCAGCAACTGGGTCCCGGCGGCGGACGCGACGGGCCCGACGGCGCTGATGCCTCCGGCGAAGAGCCCGAGCCCGGCAAGCAGAACGGTGAGCGCGACGGCCCCGAGCCGATCCCCCGCGACCGTCCCGACGAACAGCCCGGCCGCACCCACCACAGCGGGCACCCCGAGCCGCCGCACGGAGCCCCGGCGGCTACCGGGCCGGTCGTTGATCCCGGCGAGCATGGCGGCGATGGCCGCGACAACACCGAGCGAGGTACGACCGACAACGACCGCGACCAGCAACAACGGCCCAGCGGCCAACGCCCCACGCGCGACCGCACTCCATGGAACGGGCCCCCGCTGCGCACGCAGAGCATGCGCGATCCAGGGCGGAAGCTGCGGCCGACGCAACACAACACGACGCACGGGGCGGGACACAGGGCTCCTGTCGGAACGAGGGCGAGGAAGCACGCCTTCGGGCGACGGTGGCCGAGCGACGAGACCGCGATATCGACTGCGGCCTGTGATGTCCACGGTAGGGGTGAGTCCCTGGTGGGGATGGGACATCCGGGTTTCGAGGATGTGACGATGCTTGAAAACAGCACGTTCTTTATGAACGCAACTCCGGTGAGGGCGTTCGCCGCTCTCACGGGGTCGGCGGCTGCCGCCCGGGTGCGGTTCACGGCGCGGGAGTTTCCCCCGACCAGATCTCACGCATGAGCGCCCGGCGTTCGCTCGATGCCGGCAGCCGACGGAAGCCACCCTGCGGGGGATCGTGGTAGACGCAGTCGATGCCGTAACGGTGGAGGAGTTCCACGTCCGCGCTCTCGGGTGCCTCGGGGAACAGAGCGGTGAGCCGCCGCGCCGGCGACGGGCTGTGGGGAGCGTAGTCGAGCAGCTGTGCCAACGCCTGCCGCACATGACCGTGGCCCGACGCACTCTTCGCCTCGATCACCTCCGGCTCATCGGCGGCATCGACGTACATGTCGCTGATGCCGGACGGGCAGTAGAACCGACTCGCTGTCACACCGCGAGCGGCGAGGAACTCGCGATACTCCCGGACCAGCCGGGCCTCCCGCCGATCGACGACGATCAGACGCCGACTCCGCCGGTACTGGGTGCGGTTGGTGCGCAACTCCTCGAGGGCCGCGAGGCGTACGGGGTCCGGGCCATCAGGCGTGGGCGGTCGGAGCACCGGTGGCTCAGCCGCACTCGGCGTGATCATGAAGTCTTCGAGGACCGAACGTGCCTTGTCGCCCCTCAGGACCATCTGGCCGGGAAAGTTGTGAGCGGGCCGGTATCCGATGGACGCGTTCAGTTCCTCGTACGGGATGTCGGCCGGAACCAGGTCCAGAAGGCTGTAGACGGTGTGCCAGCTCGCTCCGCCGTTCCGGGGCGGCCACAGCAGGTCGGCAAGGGCCCCGTTGCGGAAGATCGCCCCGACCTCCCCTATGGCGCGCACCTGCCCTTGGCCCGTGAACAGGACGACATCTCCGGCGGCGACGTCCGCGAGCTTGCGATCGTGTGCGGGGGTCGCTCCCCAGAACCTGGCGCTGCCTTCGGGATGAAGAGACCCGAGCTGCTCACGTTGCTCGACGGTCAGCACACGGTCCACGCGCGACGCTGTGAACTCCACTTGCCGGTCGACCGTGTCCGCCCAGTGACGGCGTGTTTCAGGGCTTCCGTACGACGGGGATACGAGCACCCGCACCATTCGATTCCTTCTCGCTCGGTTCGCTCAGAAATCCAGGATCCGCTTCGGGTTCGCTGCCTCGAAGATCGCCTGGGCTCGGGCGATCGCCTGGGTCAGGGCCTCCGGATCCGCTCCTTCGGACAGTGACGCCAAAACGCCGTCCACGGTTCGCAGCCCGGCCCGCTCCAGCAACCTCTTCTCGTTCGTCACCCACTCCCCCCGGCCCGCCAGCACCGCGTGCCCCGTCTGTGCGGCGGCTGTGGCGAGGGCGCCTGCGACCTCGGTGAGGCGGGCGGCGGGGGCGTGGTTGGCCTTTGCGTAGGCGAGGGTGGCCTGGGCCGTGGCGTACCAGCGTTCGCTCGCCGTGCGGCGGAGTTGCTGCGGGTAGTGGGCGGGGGTCGGCAGATCGCCCCGCAGGACTCGGTTGATCGCCAGTTCCGCGACGACCAGGTAGCTGGGGATCCCCGCGAGATGGAACAGCAACGGCTCGACCCGGAACCGTCCCTCCTCCGCCTCCGCCAACTCCCGCTCCACCACGTCGAGATCGCGGTAGTGGACGTCCACCCGCCGTCCCTCGATCGTCAGCCACGCTCCCCCGTTGAACACCCCGCCGCCCCAGCCGCCGACCTCCGACACCTCGCCCTCCCAGCCGAGGGCGCGCAGGTCGGACGGGTCGAAGGGGCCTCGGTAGTAGACGGCCAGGTCCCAGTCGCTGTCGGGGCGGTGGGTGCCCTGGGCCCGGGAGCCGCCGAGGGCGACGGCTCGGACGGTGGGGAGGGCGGCCAGGCGGTCGGCGGTGGTGTTGAGGAAGGCGGTGTCGTCGGGGGTGGGCATGGGGGTGAGCGTACGGAGTGGTGGGGGGGTGGTTCCAGGCAATTGGTGGGGGCGTGGTTCCAGGCGGTTGGGGGCCGTTGGCCCGGCGGGCGAGCGGGGCATTGTCAGTGGCGCGCGTTATCAATGGAGTCGTCACTCAGTGTTATGGCAACGGGGGAAGCAGTGATGACGATGTTCGAGGAGAGTCCGGAGGAGTTCGGTGGGGAACGGCAGCGGGAGCGGCCGGGGCAGCGCACGCATCTCTCCGCCGCCGGGCTGCGGGGCCGCGGCTGGACACCGGCGATGGTGCGTCAACTGCTCGGTGAGCCTGATTTGTTGCTCGCTCATCCGCAGTTCCGGTCTGCCCCTCAGACCCGTCTCTACCGCGTGGAGCGGGTTGAAGCCGCCGAGCGGGGCGAGGCGTTCCGGGGCGCTGCGGCGGCTGCCGTGCGGCGGTCCGCCACCGCGCGGGCTTCGGCGCTGCGCAGGCGGCGGAAGGTGCTGGACCTGCGGCGCAGGGTCTACGCGGCCATCGCCGGCGCCTACCCGGATCTTGCGCGGGAGCGCGTACCGCAGTTGCGTGCGCCGACGGGGCCGGGAAATTCGGATGCGTCGGCCGACTCGGACACGCATGATCGGCAGATTGACCGCCGAACGCCCCGCACCGGCCCGCAGGAGCCCGCATGATCCGCCGCGTCACCACCCCCGCCCTCTTCCCTCCCCCGACCTACTCCCACGCCTCGGTCGTGGAGGCCGGCACGAGGATCGCCTTTCTCGCCGGGTCAGTGCCGCTGGACGGTGAGGGGAACATCGTCGGCGAGGGAGATCCCCTACGGCAGGCCGAGCAGGTGATCGCCAACCTCGGTGAGCAACTCCGGGCCGTCGGAAGTGACTTGGCGCATGTGCTGTCGACCGACGTGTACGTCGTGAGCAGTGACACCGCCGTACTGTCCGCCGTCTGGGAGGTCGTCGAGGCGTCCGGGCTCAGCGCCGGGCCGCACTCGTCGACGCTGCTCGGAGTGGCCTGCCTCGGCTACACGGGGCAGTTGGTGGAGATCACGGCCACCGCCGCCGTTCCCGACGAGAGCGCGCAGAGGGCCTGACCATGACCGCCGTCGCCCTCCGCCGCGCCCTGCCCACCGACGCCGGTGCCGCCGCCGACGTCTGGCTGCGGTCCTTCGCCGCCGCGCTGCCGACGGTCGTCCGGCCGCGTTCCGACGACGAGGTGCGGACGTACTTCCGGGAGGTCGTGGTGCTGTTGCGGGAGACCTGGGTGGCCGAGACCGCCGGCCGGGTCGTCGGGGTCATGGTGCTCGACGGCCAGGTGCTCTCCCAGCTCTACCTCGACCCCGACTGGCGCGGGCGCGGCATCGGTGGCCGGTTCGTCGACCTCGCCAAGCGGTGCCGGCCGGGCGGGCTGAGCCTGTGGACCTTCCAGGTCAACAAGCCCGCCCACCGCTTCTACGAGAGACACGGCTTCGTCGCCGTCGAGCACACGGACGGCAGCGGCAACGAGGAGCGGGAGCCGGACGTGCGGTGCGTCTGGCAGCCGGGACGCCCTCAGCCCGGCTGAACCGCAACCGCAGTCCGGCCGAGCGCCGCCAGGACACTCTCCGTCAGGCTGAGCCGCCGCCGCAATCCGGCCGAGCGCCGCCAGGACACGCCCAGTCCGGCCGAGCGCTGCCCGGACACGCTCAGTCCGGCTCAGCACCGCCACCCCACACCCGCCGCTTCGGCAACGGCCTCGCGTACCCCCCGACGCGGCTCGTCCGCAGCCCCAACCCCACCAGCGACTCGGCGAGTTTGACGGCCGCGCCGACCCCGTCGACCACCGGTACCCCCAGCTTCTCCGACACGGCCTGCTGCAACCCGGTCATCCCCGCGCACCCGAGCACGAGGACCTCGGCACCGGCGTCCCGGGCCCGTTCGGCTGCCGTCAGGAAGGCGGCCTCCGTGCGCTCGGCGTCCTCCAGCTCCAGCACCCCGAGCCCGGTGCCGATCACGGCGGCGCAGTTCCGCCCGACCCCGGCCAGCTCCAGACTGTCCTCGATCTGTCCGCACGAGCGCTCCAGCGTGGTGACCACGCCGTAGCGCCGCCCGAGGAGGCAGGCCAGGTGCGCGGCGGCCTCCGTGATGTCGACGACGGGTGCGTCCACCAGTTCCCGGACGCCCTCCCGCCCGTGCTCGCCGAAGCCGGCCATGACGACCGCGTCGTACGGGGGGCCGTCGTACGTCCGCAGCGCGTCCAGCACCGCGGCCGCCGACAGGTAGCTGTCCAGCCAGCCCTCCGCCGATTCCGGCCCCCACCCCGGGGTCAGGCCGGTCACGGTGGTGCCCGGGCCTGCGGCGGCCCGGGCACCTCGTACGATCTCCTCGGTCATCTCCTGCGTGGTGTTGCAGTTGGTGACGACGATCCGCACGTCCTTCAGACCTCCCGCTCCACGGACCCGGCAACCGTCGCGTCAGGCCCACCGGAAGGCTCGCCGGCGGCCCGCTCGCCGCGGCACAGCACCAAGTACAGCCCCGCCGCCGTCGCCGTCCCGATGAACCACGAGTACGGCGCCACGTCGCTGAACGTCTTCACCAGCGCGAGCACCGCCGCGAGACCCGCCGTCGGCAGGAACGCCCACAGCGCCTTGGGGTTGAAGCCCTTGCGGTAGTAGTAACGGGAGCCGGGCTCGGCCGAGAACAGCTCGTTCACGTCCACCCTGCCGTGCTTGACCAGGTAGTAGTCGACCATGATCACGCCGAACAGCGGGCCCAGGAAGGCGCCGAGGCCGCCCAGGAAGTAGTTGACGACCGTCGGGTTGGAGAAGAGGTTCCACGGCGTCACCACCAGCGCCGCGACCGTGCTGATCATGCCGCCGACCTTGAAGGTGATCTTCTGCGGCCAGACGTTGGCCAGGTCGTACGCCGGTGAGACGAAGTTGGCGACGATGTTGACGCCCATGGTGGCGATGGCGAACGTCAGCGCGGCCAGCACCAGCACCCAGGTGTTGCCGACCTTCGCCACCAGCTCCGCCGGGTCCGTGATGGCCTCGCCGAAGACCTCCAGCGAACCGGCGGTGACGATCACCGAGACGACCACGAACGCCGTCGAGTTGATGGGCAGGCCCCAGAAGTTGCCCTTGCGGACCGTGCGGTAGTCGGGCGCGAAGCGCGAGAAGTCGCAGAAGTTGAGCATCAGCGTGCCGTACGTGGCGAGGATCAGGCCGATCGCGCCGAACCACTGGCGCCACTGCTCACCGGCCGACACGGGGTGCGGGGTGGACGTGAGCGAGATCGTCCAGCCGGCCTTGGCCAGCACCCAGACCGCCAGCGCGATCATCACGACCCAGATCGCCGGGCCGCAGAAGTCCTGGAACTTGCGCACCGACTCCATGCCCTGGCTGATGATCAGCGCCTGGATGAGCCAGAGGGAGAGGAAGGAGACCCAGCCGAGCGCGTGCAGGCCGAGGAAGGAGCTGTGGGTCCAGGACTCCAGGCCGGGCCAGGCGGCCAGCAGCATCACATTCACGGCGACCGAGGCCAGGTAGGTCTGGATGCCGTACCACATGATGGCGATCACGGCCCTGATCAGCGCCGGGATGTTGGCGCCCCAGACGCCGAAGCTGATGCGGCTGACGACGGGGAACGGGACGCCGTGGCGCTGGCCGATCTTTCCCATCCAGTTCATGCCGATGTAGATGAGCACGAAGCCGACGAGCAGCGAGGTGAAGACCTGCCACACGTTCATGCCGAGGACGAGCAGGCCGGCCGCGAACGTGTAGTTGCCGAGGTTGTGGACGTCGGACATCCACAGGGCGAAGAGGTCGAAGACCTTCCAGTTGCGCTTGCCCGCGGGCGCGAGGTCTTCGTTGGTGAGCCGGGGATCGGGGACGAACGCTGATGTGCCGGTGGTGGCTTCGGCACGGTCGGCGAGGGACACGGGGCCTCCAGGAGGGAGGGGACGGAGGAGGGCTGCTTTCCGGTCGCTTGGCTATTTTCCGGTCACTTGGCAACGCGTTTGGTATACCAAACTGCGCTCATGGTCCTCCCGTCAACCGTTCGGACAGATATCGCTGCTGTTAACGCTCCGTAAAACAGGCCCGGAGTCGGCGAAGATGGGCCCATGACGAAGATCGAACCGCTCGGGGCGATCCGCGAGCGCGTCCTGGCCACGCTGCGGCAGGACATCATCGCGGGCCGCCTGCTTCCGGGCGATCGCCTGGTCGAGCGCGAGCTGGCCGACCGCTTCGGGGTCTCCCGGGTGCCGGTCCGCGAGGCGATCCGCGCGCTGGTCGCCGAGGGATTCGTCCACTTCGAGACACCCCGCCGGACAGTCGTACGGCGGCTGAGCCCCGCCGACGTCAAGGAACTCTTCGAGCTGCGCGAGGCGCTGGAGGTGTACGCCGCCGGGCTCGCGGCGTCACGGGCGACGCCGGAGGACCTCGCGGACCTGCGGGAGCTGCTGCGCGCCGCGGCGAGCGCGACCGAGGCCGGGGACGCGGAGAAGATCACCGACGTCAACACCCGGTTCCACAACCGGATCCTCGCGATGGCCGGCAACAGCCTGCTGACCTCGGTCATGGAACCTGTCGACGGCCGCCTGCGCTGGCTCACCCGGCAGAACGAGGAGTGGCCCCAACTCCTCACCGAGCACCAGGACCTGTACGAGGCCATCGCCTCCGGCGATCCCGACCGCGCCCGCAGCCACACCCTCACCCACGTGCAGGCCAACTACCGCTCGACGGTCCGCCACCTCTTCGGAGACGACCCCCTGGGAGGGGCTGCCTCCGCAGCCGATGCCTCCGGAGACGCCGGGGCCGGCAAGGCCCGCTAGCGCCGCGCGTACTTGTCCGTCGCCGCCACCAGCGCCTCCGCCACCCCCGGCGCCCCGGCGTCGTGCCCCGCCTCGTCGACGACCACCAACTCACTGCCTGGCCAGGCGTGATGGAGGCGCCACACGATGCCCAGCAGGTTCCCGAAGTCGAGGCTGCCCTGCACCAGCGTGCCCGGAATGCCCTTCAGCAGAGGCGCGTCCCGCAGCACGACACCCTCACCACGACCGGCTTCGCCACCGCCCTCGCCGAGGAAGTGCCCGTTGCCCCAGTAGTGCGTCACGGTCCGGGCGAAGCCCATGCGGAACCCCGGGTCCTCGAACCGCTCCACCGAGCGCGGCGGCGCGGGGACGATCGCCGTCTCCCAGTCCGTCCAGGCCCGCGCCGCCCGTGCCCGCACCTCGGGGTCGGACGACTCGATGAGCCTGTTGTAGGCGGCCGCCAGGTCCCCGTCCCGCTCAGCGGCCGGCAGCCCGCCCGTGAACCGCTCGAACGCCTCCGGGAAGATCCGCCCCAACCCCCGGGTCAGCAGGGCGACTTCGGCGTCCGACCCGGTCGTGACCCCCGTCAGCACCAGCTCGGACACCACCGCAGGATGCGTCTGCGCGTACCGCAGCCCCAGCACCGACCCCCACGACACGCCCCACACCAGCCACCGCCCGATCCCCAGGTGCCGCCGCAGCAGCTCCAGGTCTGCGATGAGATGAGCGGTCGTATTGACGCTCATGTCCGTCCCGTACGCGCTCGCGTGCGGTGTCGAGCGCCCGCACCCGCGCTGGTCCAGCAGCACGATCCGGTACACCGCGGGGTCGAACAGCCGCCGGAAGTAGGGGGTGCAGCCGGACCCGGGCCCGCCGTGCAGCACGAGTGCGGGCTTGCCCCGGGGGTTTCCGCAGGTCTCCCAGTGGACGCGGTTGCCGTCGCCGACGTCGAGCAGGCCGTGGTCGTACGGTTCGATCTGCGGATACAGGCCCATCCGGGCAACGTATCGTCCCTGCGGCGACGGCGTCCCCTCACTTTCCGAGCCCCGCCGCCCGAGCCGCCGTACTCAGCACCTCCCGCAGCATCGCGGGCGTGAGTTTCCCGGTGAAGGTGTTGCGCTGACTGACGTGGAAGCACCCGAAGAGCTCCAGCCCCTCCGGCCCGCCGCCCCCGACGGACCCGTCGATCCCGATCCGGACCCCGTGCCCGAACGCGGGCCGCGGCCGGGGCACCAGCCACCCCGCCTCCGCCAGCGCCGGCAGCGTCGCCTGCCAGCCGAAGCCGCCCAGTACGACGACCGCCCGGACCGTCGGCCGCAGCAGCATCAGCTCCTGCACCAGCCAGGGCCGGCACGTCTCCCGCTCGCCGGGGGTGGGCTTGTTGTCGGGCGGGGCGCAGTGCACGGGGGCGGTCACGCGGACGCCGTACAGCTCCAGGCCGTCGTCGACGGCGACCGACGTGGGCTGCGAGGCGAGTCCGACGTCGTACAGGGCCTGGTACAGCACGTCACCGGAGCGGTCGCCGGTGAACATCCGGCCGGTGCGGTTGCCGCCGTGCGCCGCCGGTGCGAGCCCGATGATCAGCAGCCGGGCGTCGGGCGGTCCGAAGCCGGGCACGGGTCGGCCCCAGTACGTCTGGTCGGCGAAGGCGGCGCGCTTGGTGCGGGCCACCTCCTCCCGCCAGTCGACCAGCCGCGGA
The DNA here is from genome assembly GCF_008704715.1 of Streptomyces chartreusis. NCBI lineage: Bacteria > Bacillati > Actinomycetota > Actinomycetes > Kitasatosporales > Streptomycetaceae > Streptomyces > Streptomyces chartreusis. The sequence goes on along the minus strand of NZ_CP023689.1, from coordinate 7,392,520 downwards.
CAGGCCCGGCAGCCCGAAACCCGCAGGTCGAGATCGTCGAGGGCGTCCACGGCTCCACCGTACGGCCTTGCCTGCTCCCCGCGGCGACTAAGGTCGAGGCATGGCAGTCGAGGATGACGAGCAACGGGGCGGCGACACGGCCGAGGGACAGCCCGCGGACGCGGCGAGCGCCGGGCAGCCCGCCGAGACGCCGGCCGCCGAGCAGCCCGTCGACCCGAAGATCGCCGACGCCGTGGCCGCCGCCGAGGCCGCCGGTGTGCAGAACGGCGAGTCCGTGCGCGTCGACAGCTGGATCTGGGCCGTACGCCTGGTGAAGACCCGTTCCATGGGCGCCACCGCCTGCAAGGGCGGCCACGTGCGTGTGAACGGCCAGAACGTGAAGCCGTCGCACACCCTGCGCATCGGCGACGAGGTGCGGGTGCGTCATGAGAACCGGGAGCGGATCGTCGTCGTCAAGCGCCTCATCCGCAAGCGGGTCGGCGCCCCGGTCGCGGCCCAGTGCTACGTCGACAACTCGCCCCCTCCGCCGCCGCGCGAGGCCGTCGCCCCGGCCGGCATCCGCGACCGCGGCACCGGCCGCCCCACCAAGCGGGACCGCCGCGACATGGAACGCCTGCGCGGACTGATGGGCGGCAGCGCGGGACGGCCGCGCGAACACTGACGTGCGCCGCCGGAGAGCAAGTGGCTGATCGCGCAGTTCCCCGCGCCCCTGGGGTGGCCTGAGGACCACCGTTCCAGGGGCGCGGGGAACTGCGCGAGCGGCACCCATCGGCTCACGCGCGTCGTCGCACCAGCCGCAGCAGATCCGCGTTCGAACTGCGCCGGGCCCAGGCGATCAGGGCGAGCGGCACGATGAGGATGAGCGGTGTCGCCGCGTTCTCGCCGCCGAAGGCGGTGATCGTGACGATGAACGCGCCGACCATCAGCGCGCTCAGCGCCATCGCCGCCACCGACTGGAGCACCGGGATCAACAGCGCGATCGCACCGGCCAGTTCGAGCGCGCCGATGGTGTACATCCCGGCGCTGCCCCAGCCGAGCTCGTCGAAGCCCTCGGCGGCCGAGGGGTGCGCGATCAGCTTGGGCAGCGCGCTGGCGATCGCGTAGAAGAGGGCGAGCAGGATCTGGAGGCCGCGCAGGGCGATCCGGGCGCGGCGGCCGCGCGGGGTCGCGGACTCGGCGATGACGGTGCGGGAGTTGCCGGTGGCGACGGAGGCGGTGGTCTCGGACATCAGGTTCTCCTGTGTTCAGCGGTCCGTGGTGCTGTCACAGGGGTAGACCGGCACTCGCTCCCGAACTCATCGGCGTACGAACGGAATTTCAGCCGTTCTTCTCGAACGGCAGCCACCCGTGCCCGATGTACCAGTGTCCGCCCGCCCGCAGATGGTCCCCGACGGCCCGCTCCACGGCCGTGCCGCGCGGCAGGCTCTCGATCGGCAACTCCGGGTCGCCGAAGACGAATTGCACGGGCTCGGTGTCGGCCGGTTCCCGGTCCTCGCGGGCGATGCGGAACCGCTCCTGGAAGCGGACGATGTTGGAGTCGCCGGGAAGGTACTTCCTGAGCTGGTCGTCCAGCAGCCAGGAGTGACAGGTCGCCACCCGGTACCGCTCCAGCGGGAAGTGCAGAGCGAAGAACTCCCGGGCCAGCGCCAGCGAACGGTCCACCGCCGAGGGGGACATCGGGCCGCGGAAGTCGGGTATGTGCACATTGAGGCAGAGCGAGTCAGGGCCCACGTCGATGCCCGCCGCCGCGAGCCGCGTCCCGGCGCGCTGCCCGAGGCGTGCCCGCTCGAACTGCAACCGGCCCAGCTGGTACAGCTCGCCGCGGAAGTGATGGATGAGCCACCACGGCGCCTGCACGCCCGCCCGGCCGTGCCGCCTGCGGTGCACGGCCATGTTCCGCCCGAGGTCGGCGAGGGTGTGCCGGGAGACGTCGGCCGGAATGCCGCGCTCGCGGTGGTAGGCGCGGGTGTGCGGCAGCGCGGCGACGAACACGTACACGGAGAAGCAGCGCTGCAGGGGGCCCGAGGCCCAGTCGAGGTCGGGCAGGTCGACCGGGCCGCCGACCTCGCCCATCCCCCGGACGAGCTCGTCGACGGACCGCTCCAGGAATCCCCGCAGCTCCGGGTCGTCCGTCACCCGGCGGCCCATCCGTACGAGGTCGTTGACGTCCTCATGAGGTACGGAAAGGTCGAGCAGCACTTCTGCGAGTTCATCGGTGTCCGGCAGCACTGAGCCCCCTGCGGCAAGAACGAGGAGTACGTTTCAAGAAGGAGTGGTGATCCGATGCGTACAGGCAGTGAGCCTACGACGGCACGCAGTGCACTGCGGGTCCGTTTCTGGCTGTGCGTGTGGGGTGTGCTCTGGGCGATCTTCGGCACCGCCGCGTTCGCCCTGGCGGGACGCCCCGGCTGGGCCGCGGCCTGCGGCGTGCTGTGGCTGGTGATCACGATCGACATGACCATGATCCTGCGGCACATCCGCCAGGGGCCCCACTACCAGCCGGGCCGCGACGTGCCGCCGTACCTCCCGCCCGAGGACCGCCCCTACCGCCCGCCCCGGCAACCGCCCGGGACCCCTCCTGCGCCGCCGACGCAGAGGCACCCGGACCGCCCGCCGCCGTAGACCGGCCGGAGAGGCTACGCCCCCGGCCGCGCCGGGAGCCGTCGCTCACGCGTCGAACCGCGCCGCCTTCAGGTACTGCGGGTTCGGGTCGAGCGCGGCCGCCAGCCGGAAGTGCCGCTTGGCCTGGCCGGCCCGGCCCTGGCGCTCGTAGGTGCGGGCGAGTGCGAAGTGTGCGAACGCGTTGTCCGGTTCGCGCTCCAGGACGATCGTGAACTCCAGCTCGGCGGGCCGCAGTTGCGCGGCGGCGAAGAAGGCACGCGCCCGCAGCAGCCGGGCGGCGGTGTTCTCCGGGTGGGCGGCGATGACCTCGTCGAGCAGCTTCACCGCACCCCGCGGGTCCCGCGCGGCGAGCAGTTGCTCGGCGGCGCGGAAGTCGATGACATGCGTCTCCGGAGTACGTCCGGTCGAACCGCTGGTCTCGGGCACGGCAGAGTCCTTCCCTCACTGCGAGGGTTCAACGCGCGAACGCGGCAGGGCTATTCCTGTGCCGAGCGGGACGACGGGTCCTCCTGGGCCCCGTGCGCCCGCCGCACGAGCTCGTCCCATACGTCCTTCACGCGCCGCTGAAGCTCCTCAAGTGGTACGTCGTTGTCGATGACGATGTCCGCGATCTCCAGGCGCTGTTCACGCGTCGCCTGCGCGGCCATGCGCGCGCGTGCGTCCTCCTCGGTCATGCCGCGCAGCCGGACCAGGCGGTCGAGCTGGGTGTCCGGGGCGGTGTCCACGACGACCACGAGGTCGTACAGCGCCGCCAGGCCGTTCTCCGTGAGGAGCGGGACGTCGTGGACGACGACCGCGTCCTCGGCGGCGGCTTCCTCCAGCTCGCGGGAGCGGGCGCCGACCAGGGGGTGCACGATCGAGTTGAGCACGCCGAGCCGCTCTGCGTCCGCGAAGACGATCGAGCCGAGTTTCGGCCGGTCCAGGCTGCCGTCCGCGGCGAGCACGTCCTCGCCGAACGCCTCCACGACGGCGGCGAGACCGGGGGTGCCGGGCGCGACGACCTCCCGGGCGATCCGGTCCGCGTCGATCAGCACGGCCCCGTGTTCCACGAGCAGCCGTGACACCTCGCTCTTACCGGCGCCGATACCGCCGGTCAGGCCCACCTTCAGCATGACCGACAGCTTAGGTCCTGCCACTGACCGCGCACCGGGCAGGACCGGTCCTCGCCGCCGGCCGTCCGCTCAGCCGTCGCCCTCGCGCTCGGCCAGGAACCGCTCGAACTCCCGGCCGATCTCGTCCGCGGACGGGATGTCCACCGGCTCGGCGAGCATGTTGCCGCGGCTCTCGGCGCCGGCGACGGCGTCGTACTGGTGCTCCAGGCCCTCGACGAGGTTGGTGAGCTCCTCGTCGCCCTCGCGGATCTGGCGGTCGATCTCGTTCTGTGTGCGGTGGGCGTCGGTGCGCAGGGAGTGCGCGATGCCCGGCAGCACCAGTCCGGTGGCCGCGGTGACGGCCTCCAGGACGGTCAGGGCGGCGTCCGGGTACGGGGAGCGGGCGATGTAGTGCGGCACGTGCGCGGCGACGCCCAGCACGTCGTGCCCGGCTTCCATGAGCCGGTACTCGATGAGGGACTCGGCGCTGCCGGGCACCTGCGCCTCGTCGAAGGGGCTGCTGTGGCCCGGGACGAGGTCGGTGCGGTTGCCGTGCGGGGTGAGGCCGACCGGGCGGGTGTGCGGGACGCCCATGGGGATGCCGTGGAAGTTCACCGACAGGCGCACCCCGAGCCGTTCCACGATCTCCTTGACCGCGGCGGCGAAGCGCTCCCACTCCACGTCCGGCTCGGGCCCGGACAGCAGCAGGAAGGGGGCTCCGGTGGCGTCCTGGACGAGTCGTACCTCGATGGAGGGCACCTCGTAGTCAGCCCAGCGGTCGCGCTTGAACGTCAGCAGCGGCCGGCGGGCGCGGTAGTCCACCAGCCGGTCGTGGTCGAATCGGGCGACGACCTGGTGAGGCAGTGAGTCGAGGAGTCCGTCGACGATCTGGTCGCCGGTCTCACCCGCGTCGATGTATCCGTCGAAGTGGTAGAGCATGACAAGACCGGCCGACTCCTGGGCGAGCGCCATGTCCACCACGGCGAGGCCCTTCGGCTCCCATGCGTACAAACCCTGCGGATCAAGCACTGTGACCGCTCCTCCTCGTGTCCATACGTGACAACACCCTTACGGGCGGCGGCATTCCCGGAGGAGGAGGCCAAGATCATGAGAAGGCGGGCGGCAACACCGCCAGTTTTCAGGGGCGCGGGGAACTGCGCGAACGGCCCCCACCCGCCCGCGGCCGGACAACGACCGGAAACAGCTGAGGGGCCGCACCTCGAAAGGTGCGGCCCCTCAGTCAAAGGCTAAGCCTCAGCGGCAGGCGTTCAGCTCTGCCCACCCGCCAGCTTCTCCCGCAGCGCGGCAAGCGCCTCGTCCGAGGCAAGCGCACCGCTGTTGTCGGCGCCCTCGGAGGAGTACGAACCGCCACCGGACGCGGCCGGAGCCGCACCCGCGCTGTCGCCACCCTCGGCAGCGGCAGCAGCGTCGGCCTCGCGGCTCTTGATGACCTGCTGCTGGTGCTGCTCGAAGCGGGTCTGCGCCTCGGCGTACTGGTTCTCCCAGACCTCACGCTGCGACTCGAAGCCCTCGAGCCAGTCGTTGGTCTCGGGGTCGAAGCCCTCGGGGTAGATGTAGTTGCCCTGGTCGTCGTACGACGCGGCCATGCCGTACAGGGTCGGGTCGAACTCGACCGTCGCCGGGTCGGCACCGAAGGCCTCGTTGGCCTGCTTCAGCGAGAGGCTGATGCGACGGCGCTCGAGGTCGATGTCGATGACCTTGACGAAGATCTCGTCATTGACCTGGACGACCTGCTCCGGGATCTCCACGTGGCGCTCGGCCAGCTCGGAGATGTGGACCAGACCCTCGATGCCCTCGTCCACGCGGACGAACGCACCGAACGGAACCAGCTTCGTGACCTTGCCGGGCACGACCTGGCCGATCTGGTGGGTGCGGGCGAACTGCTGCCACGGGTCTTCCTGCGTCGCCTTCAGCGACAGGGAGACACGCTCGCGGTCCATGTCGACGTCGAGGACCTCGACGGTGACTTCCTGGCCGACCTCGACAACCTCGGACGGGTGGTCGATGTGCTTCCAGGACAGCTCGGAGACGTGGACCAGACCGTCGACGCCACCCAGGTCCACGAAGGCACCGAAGTTGACGATCGAGGAGACGACGCCGGAACGGACCTGACCCTTCTGGAGGGTCGTGAGGAACGTCTGGCGGACCTCGGACTGGGTCTGCTCCAGCCAGGCACGGCGGGACAGGACCACGTTGTTGCGGTTCTTGTCCAGCTCGATGATCTTGGCCTCGAGCTCCTTGCCGACGTACGGCTGGAGGTCGCGAACACGGCGCATCTCGACCAGGGAGGCCGGGAGGAAGCCGCGGAGGCCGATGTCGAGGATGAGACCACCCTTGACGACCTCGATGACGGTACCGGTGACGATGCCGTCCTCTTCCTTGATCTTCTCGATGGTGCCCCAGGCACGCTCGTACTGGGCGCGCTTCTTCGAGAGGATCAGGCGGCCTTCCTTGTCCTCCTTCTGGAGAACAAGGGCTTCGATCTCGTCACCGACGGCGACGACCTCGTTGGGGTCGACGTCGTGCTTGATCGAGAGCTCGCGGCTCGGGATGACACCTTCGGTCTTGTAACCGATGTCGAGCAGGACCTCGTCCCGGTCGACCTTCACGATGACGCCGTCGACGATGTCGCCGTCGTTGAAGTACTTGATCGTCTCGTCGATCGCGGCGAGGAAGGCTTCCTCGTTACCGATGTCGTTGACCGCAACCTGCGGGGTGGTGGCGGTGGTCTCGGTGCTGCTCGTCATGTGGGAAAGGGCTCCGGTACGGACATTGAGTCGTAGGTACTGCTACGCCGGGAGCCCGTATCGCTCTGAAGAAGCCGGACAGCCAAGGAAGCGCCACACAAATCGTGGGGCGCCTCGAAAACCGAGGGGACATACGACAGATGCGAGCGCAGCCTGCTACGTCTGAGGTGCGCAGGCCCGCAGCGCAACTTGTAGCATACGGGGGCAGCCGGACAGGGTCAATGCGCGAAGCCGCACACCCGGGGCGGATCGCCCCATACCCGGCACAAAACCTGTCTCTTGAGGCCACGCGGGCCTTGGGCAGTCCCTTTCGTGACACCGCCGGGAGGGGCCGCGCCATTCAGGTGACGGAAGAGTACGACGAGGGAGCCGATCATCCAAGAGCCCGTATCGCCCGAGATCGAGTCCGCCGAGCCGGAGGCCACTCGGCGTCAGGCCGACGTCGCCGAGAGTTCCCGCGCCAACCGTGGCTGGTGGGACCGCAACGCGGACGAGTACCAGATCGAGCACGGCACCTTCCTCGGCGACGACCGCTTCGTCTGGGGTCCCGAGGGCCTGGACGAGGTGGAGGCCGAGCTGCTCGGACCGCCGGAGGACCTCAAGGGCAAGGACGTCCTGGAGATCGGTGCCGGCGCCGCCCAGTGCTCGCGCTGGCTGGCCGAGCAGGGGGCCCGTCCGGTCGCCCTGGACATCTCGCACCGCCAGCTCCAGCACTCGTTGCGCATCGGGGGCGCGTTCCCTCTGGTGTGCGCCGACGCGGGCGCGCTTCCCTTCGCCGACGGCTCCTTCGACCTGGCGTGCTCGGCGTACGGCGCGCTGCCGTTCGTCGCGGACCCGGTGCGGGTGCTGCGCGAGGTGCGCCGGGTGCTGCGGCCGGGCGGCCGCTTCGTCTTCTCGGTCACCCACCCGATCCGCTGGGCCTTCCCCGACGAGCCCGGCCCGGAGGGCCTGTCCGTCGCCGCCTCCTACTTCGACCGCACCCCGTATGTGGAGCAGGACGACGAGGGCCGCGCGGTCTACGTCGAGCACCACCGCACCATCGGCGACCGGGTGCGGGACGTCGTGGCCGGAGGGTTCCACCTGGTGAACCTGGTCGAGCCGGAGTGGCCGGCCTGGAACACCTCCGAGTGGGGCGGCTGGTCGCCGCTGCGCGGGAACCTGATCCCGGGGACGGCGATCTTCGTGTGCGTAAGAGACTGAACATGTGATCCGTTACGACGCCCTGGACGCGCTGCCCGTACGCGGTGCCCTGCCCGGTCTGACCGACGCCCTGGACGGGCACGGCACGGCGGTGCTCGTCGCGCCGCCCGGCACCGGCAAGACGACGCTGGTGCCGCTGGCGCTGGCGGGTCTGCTCGGCGAGGGGCCGGCGCGGCGGGTGGTCGTGGCGGAGCCGCGGCGGATCGCCGCCCGGGCCGCCGCGCGGCGGATGGCGTGGCTGCTGGGCGAGCAGGTCGGCGAGAGCGTCGGCTACACCGTGCGCGGGGAGCGGGTCGTCGGGCGCCGCGCGCGCGTGGAGGTCGTCACGACCGGTGTGCTGCTCCAGCGGTTGCAGCGCGACCAGGAGCTCGCGGGCGTGGACGTCGTCGTCCTGGACGAGTGCCACGAGCGGCATCTGGACGCGGACACGGTGGCGGCGTTCCTGTGGGACGTACGGCAGGCGTTGCGGCCGGAGCTGCGGCTGGTGGCCGCGTCGGCGACGACGGACGCGCAGGGGTGGGCGCGGCTGCTGGGCGACGCGCCGGTCGTCGAGGCCGAGGGCACCGCGCACCCCGTGGACGTGGTCTGGGCCCCGCCGACCCGTCCCGTACGGCCGCCGCACGGGATGCGGGTCGACCCGGCGCTGCTGACGCATGTGGCGTCGTTGGTACGGCGGGCGCTGGCCGAGCGGGCCGGGGACGTGCTGTGTTTCCTGCCGGGCACGGGCGAGATCGCTCGGGTGGCCGGGCAGCTGGGGACTCTCGGGGACGTCGAGGTGCTCCAGGTGCACGGGCGAGCGCCGGCTGCCGTGCAGGACGCGGTGCTGGCCGGCGGGGAGCGGCGGCGGGTGGTGCTGGCGACGTCCGTGGCGGAGTCGTCCCTGACGGTTCCCGGGGTGCGGGTGGTCGTCGACTCCGGGCTCGCGCGGGAGCCCCGCGTGGACCACGCGCGCGGGCTGAGCGCGCTGACGACGGTACGGGCCTCGCAGGCGGCCGGCCGGCAGCGGGCAGGGCGGGCCGGGCGCGAGGCGCCGGGCGCGGTGTACCGCTGCTGGGCGGAGGCCGAGGACACCCGGCTCCCCCGCTTCCCGTCCCCGGAGATCAAGGTGGCCGACCTGACGGCCTTCGCCCTGCAGGCGGCGTGCTGGGGCGACCCGGAGGCGACCGGCCTTGCCCTGCTGGACCCGCCGCCGGGCGGCGCGATGGCGGCGGCGAGGAGCGTCCTCACGGCCATCGGCGCCGTGGACACCGACGGCCGCGCCACCCCGCGCGGCACCGCCCTGGCCCGCCTGGGGCTGCATCCCCGTCTGGGACGGGCACTCCTGGACACGTCCGGCTCGGGCGCCGAGGTGGTCGCGCTGCTGAGCGAGGAGCCCCCGAGGGAGTACGGCGACGACCTGGCCGCGGCGCTGCGGACGGCCCGCCGCGGCGGTGACGCGTACGCGGGGCGCTGGCGCACGGAGGTGCGTCGGCTGCGGACGAACGCCGGGGGTGCGGGCGACGGCACGGCGGTGCGTGACAGGGGCGATCGTCCCGCGGCGCACGGCGGCGACGAGCGGACCGCCGGGATCGTCGCCGCCCTCGCGTTCCCCGAGCGGGTCGCCAAGGCCGACGGTGGTTCCTATCTGATGGCCTCCGGGACGCGGGCCGAGTTGCGGGAGGGGAGTCCGTTGCGGGGTGCGCCGTGGATCGCCGTGGCCGTGGCGGACCGGCCCGTGGGCAAGGGGCATGCGCGGGTGCAGCTCGCCGCCGCGGTGGACGAGGACACGGCCCGCTCGGCGGCGGCCTCCTTGTATCACTCGGGCCAGGAGGTGCACTGGGCCGACGGGGACGTCGTCGCCCGGCGGGTCGAGCGGCTCGGGGCGATCGAGCTGGCGGTGCGGCCCATGAAGGACGCCGACCCCGTTCTCGTACGCGAGGCGCTGCTCGAAGGGCTGCGGCAGGAAGGGTTCGGTCTGTTGCGGTGGTCCGCCGACGCCCTCGTGCTGCGGCAGCGGCTCGCCTTTTTGCGACTGCATCTCGGGGAGCCGTGGCCCGATGTCTGTGACGACGCGCTGCACGCGCGCGTGGACGAGTGGCTGGAGCCCGAGCTGGGGCGGGCGCGGCGGCGGGGCGACCTGGCGCGGATCGACGCCGGGGAGGCGCTCGTACGGCTGCTGCCGTGGGCCTCGGGGGACGCCGGGCGACTGGACGAGCTGGCCCCGGAGCGGATCGCCGTACCCAGTGGGTCCAGGATCCGGATCGACTACGGCAATCCGGAGCAGCCCGTTCTCGCCGTGAAGTTGCAGGAGATGTTCGGACTGCACGAGTCGCCGGCCGTCGCCGGCGTGCCGCTGCTGGTCCACCTCCTCTCCCCCGCCGGGCGGCCCGCGGCCGTCACCGCCGACCTCGCCTCCTTCTGGAAGGACGGCTACAAGGGCGTACGGGCGGAGCTGCGCGGCCGCTATCCGAAGCACCCGTGGCCCGAGGACCCGGCCGGCGCCGAGCCGACCCGGCACACCAACGCCCGGCTCAGGCGGTGACCGGCTCCGGCTCGGTGTCTTTCGTCGGTTCCGGGTCGCCGGGGCGGCGGCCGCGTGCCTCCAGGTAGAGGGAGAGCGCGAGGAGGAGGACGCCCAGGGTCAGAAAGCCCCAGGGCAGGTACGACGTCAGCAGCAGGACCAGGGTGCGGTTGGAGTTGACGAGGTCGACGGTGTACTCGATGTAGTCCTCGCGCATCTTCACGTGGCCCGCGAACGCCGTCACCTTGTCGCGGTCGCCGAGCAGGGTGCCGCCGCGCAGTTCCTCCTTGTGGATCTCCTCGCCGTAGACGGGGGCGCCGGTGAGGGGTTCGACCCAGAACTTGCGGACGGTGGTGTACCAGCGGGTGGTGCCGGTCTTGGCGACGGACTCCGGCGTGATGCCCTCGACCGGCATCGTCTTCGGGAACGTCACCTTGGTCCACGGGATGGTCTGCTCGAAGTAGTAGACCTCGACGCCGCGGAAGTCCTGGGTGCCCTTGTAGTGGATGGGGGCGGTGATCCGTGCCTGGGCGTCGAAGTACTCGTAGTCCCGCTTCTCCGTGAGGAAGGGCCACTTGAACTCGATGCCCTGCCGTTTGACCGGATCGCCGTCGACCATCTCGCCGGTGGCGTGGACGGGTTCCTGGCTGTGGGCGTCGAAGATGTAGCGCTCGGGGATCTTGGAGACCATCTTGCCGTCGGGGCCCACGACGTAGGACAGGCCGTCCCAGACGACGACGTCCTTGCCGGCCGTCCGCTCGATCTTCTCCGACTCCTCGACGTTGCCCTTCAGCGTCTGCACGATGGTGACCTTGGGGACCTTGCGGGCCTTCATCGTGCCGTAGTCGAGGAGGGTCGCGTCCTTCGCCTCCAGGACCATGTCCTGGTACTGGTTCGCCGGGATCTTCGCCAGGCGCGGGAAGGCGTACCAGCGCAGCAGCGGGGACAGGGCCGCGAAGAACACGGCGAGGGCGAGCAGGATCAGACTGGCCTTGCGGCGCATCTCGGCCTCCCTCCCGGACGGGGCGGTTACGGGTGTGCGGGCACCGTCGTCAGCAGTGGCTTCGGGGAGGTCTCGCCCGCCGGTGAGCCCATCGCGGTGAGCGCGAGGACCAGGGCGAGCGCGACGGCGAGACCGGTCGCGGCGGCGATCAGGGCGCGCATACGGGCCTCCCGGAGCCCCGGAACTGATTCGGCATTCATCTGATACATCGTCAGGTCCGGCACCGTAGCAACGCTCGGGCGAGATGAGAACACGTTGCACACAGCCGAAGGGCGCCCTGTCCGCCGGAGCGGAAGAGCGCCCTTCGTACGGGTGCCGGTGGTGCTAGGCGCCGGGGCTCGGGCTCGCCGAGTCCGTGCCGGACGCCGGCTCCGAGGGGGTGGGGCTCGGCGACGTGTCGGCCGCCGCCACCTTGAGCTCGACGGTCAGGGTCGCGCCGCCCGCGGTGTTGATGCGGAGCAGGAACGTGCCGGTGGTGTCGTCGGCGTACAGCTTGGGCAGCTTGAGCAGGCCCTTCGCGTCCGTCGTCAGACCGGTGAGGGTGCGCACCGGCTTGCCGTCGGCGTCCTTGAAGTAGGGACCCTTGTCGTTCTCGGTCGCGTCGTCCGCCGACTTGATGAGCGTGGCGGTGGCCGCCACCTTGTCCGCGACGGCGCCCTTGTACGTCGCCTTCACCTCGACCTGGTCGGCGAACTCGCCGCCCGGGGTGCAGGTCAGGGCGTCCTCGCCGGTACGGGCGAGGGTGTCGGCGGCGCGCTCGGTGACGGTGGCCGTGTAGTCGAGGCCGCTGACGGTGCGGCCGACGACGGTGGTGCGTACGACGAACTCGCCGGTGTTCTCGCCCGCCTTGAGCGCGGGTGCCACCGCCTCACCGATGCTGTTGGTGAGGACCGTGGCGTACTTCTCGCCGGTGCTGAACGCGGCATCCGTGGCGCCGATGATCGCGAAGCGGACGCGGACCTTCGGGACCGCTTTGCCGGCCTTGGTCTCGGCGCGGGCGGTGATCTTCTCGGTGAAGGCGTCGCCCGCCATCGCGCTCAGCTTGGCGGTCCCCGCGTCCTCCAGGTGGTGGACGGTGTCGGTGGGGGTGGGCGCCGGCGTGGCGGGCGGCGTCGTGCTCGGCGGCGGGGTGGGCTTCGGGCTCGTGGAGCCGCCGTCGCCGCCGCCGGGCCTGGGGGTGCTCGGCGATGACGGTGTGGTCGGGGTGGCAGGGCTGCCGGGCGTCGTCGGCGTGGGGCTCGCGCCCGCCGTGTCGTCGCTGCGGTCGGCGGGGAGGGTGCCGGTGCCGTCCGGGATCTCGTGGGTGCCCTTGCGGTAGTACTCCAGCCACGTCAGGACGAGGTTCAGATAGTCCTGCGAGTTGTTGTAGCTGAGGATCGCGCTGTCGAGGTCGCCCTTGGTGGACAGGTCCCAGCCGAAGCGGCAGAGGTAGTGGCCGGCGGCGAGTGCGGCGTCGTAGACGTTGTTCGGGTCCTTCTTGCCGTCGCCGTTGCCGTCGCGGCCGGCCCACTCCCAGGTGGAGGGGATGAACTGCATCGGGCCGACGGCACGGTCGTAGGAGCTGTCGCCGTCGTAGGCGCCGCCGTCGGTGTCGCTGATGCTCGCGAAGCCGTTGCCGTTGAGCTGCGGGCCGAGGATCTTGGAGAGCGTGTTGCCGTTCGCGTCGACCCGGCCGCCGCGGGCCTGGCCCGACTCGACCTTGCCGATGGCGGCGAGCAGCTCCCAGGGGAGGTTGCAGCCGGGCTTGGACTCCTGGAGCGCGTTCGCGGCCTTCTTGTAGGCGTCGAGAACGGTCGCGGGTATGCCCGCCTCACTCGTGCCCTGGGTGACCGGGGTGCCGGTGGTGGGCGAGGGGTTGGGGCTGTTGAGCGGCGGCAGGTCCGTGTAGTACGGGGAGTTGCCGGTCGCGCTGTTCTCGGCGGGCGTGTCCGGGGACGGCTGGGTGCCGGTGGTGACCTTTCTGCCGGCGTCGTCGGTCGTCACTCCCGGAGCCTGGGACGCGGCCAGTGCCGCGACCACTACCGCGGCGACCGTGGTGTTCACCGCGCCCTTGCGGAGCCTGCCGAATTGCGCCGCCATGAAATGGACCCCTCCCGCGGACGCCCGAGCGCCCATCTCTGTCTGCCGGGCAGCCGTGCCCGCCCTTGTAGTGACGATCGACCGGCCGCGACAGTTGCCCTCGCGGCACACCTTCGTCGCTGTTCATCTGTTCGACCGCAGTCCCGTGCCGGGGCGACCCAGGCGACCCTACGACAACTTCCTTTGCAGGGTCACCCGTTGGCGTCCGATTTTTACCCCTTGGCCATGTGAGAGATGTCCGTCGTACGCCCCGCATACTGGCTACTCCGGCGACCTGGATGGACCGGTCCCGCAACACCCCGCACGAGGAGCCCCGTTGCCGTTCACGCTCAGCCACGCGGCGGCCGTACTGCCGGCCGTCCGCACCGACGGAACCGGCCGCGGCCCGCTCGTACCGGCCATGCTGGTGGCGGGTTCGTTCTCTCCCGACATGACCTATTACGCGGCGAGTGTCCTGCCCCAGGCGATGGAATTCGGCGACGTCACGCACTCGTTCGCGGGCGTGTTCACGGTCGATGTGGTGGTCGCCCTGGCGCTGGTGGGCCTGTGGCTCCTGCTGCGCGAACCGTTCGTGGCGCTGCTGCCCGCGCGACGGCAGGCGCGGGTGGCCACGCTGCTGCGCTGCGGGGCGCCACGCGCGCGTGTACGGGCGTCGGTGGCGGCGCGCTGGTACGTCTCGGCCGTGCTCGGCTCGCTGACGCATGTCGTGTGGGACGCGTTCACGCATCTCGACCGCTGGGGGATGCGGCTGTTCCCCGTGCTGGGCGAGGAGATCGCGGGGTCACCGCTGTACTGGTACCTCCAGTACGGCGGTTCGGCGGTGGCCGCGGTGGTCATCGCCGCGTTCGTGGTCGTGGCGCTGCGACGGACCGCGCCGGCCGCGCCGGTCGGGGTCGCGGCGCTCTCGGTACGGGACCGGTGGTGGGCCTGTGCCGTGATCGGCGGCCTGGCCGCGGTTGCCGCGGTGCAGCGGGCGTCGCGGTGGTGGGCGTACTGGGGGTCGACCGCCAAGTACTGGGAGCTGATTCCCACGCTGTGCTTCGGTGCGGGCGCGGGGCTCGTCCTCGGGCTGGTGCTGTACGCCCTCGGGGTCAGAGTGTGGCGTCCGGTTCCGCGCCCGGGCAGTGCGGGTGCCGGTGGGGCGGGGCGGGAGCCGAGCCGTCCAGCTGCTCGCTGAGGGCGCGGGCCGTCGCGACGAACAGCTTGACGGTGCGCAGGGGCCGACGGCGCGCGAGGGCGGTGCGGGTGAGGGCGAGCCGGGCGCGGAGGGTGGCTGCCGTCGCCGCCGTCCGCCGCAGGGGGGCGATCAGGTCGGCCGGGATGCGGGCGGTGCTCGCGTCGGCGGCGAAGAACGGGACCTTGGGCGGCTTTGTGGAGCGGGTGTCCTGGCTGTCCACGTTCGCCGGTGCCGGGGCCGTCCGGCGGTGGAGCGTGCGTATACCCATGCCCGCATCCTTACGGGCGGGGGGTGGCGGGAGCGTGTTTGCGGGGGCCACGTGGGTGACGGGCCCTCCGGGGGTTGGGCCGGGGCCGATGCGTGTGCCGGGTCGCTGTTCGATTGGGGCCGCGGGTCCGTGGTGGCTGGGCGCGCAGTTCCCCGCGCCCCTGAAGACTGCCGGTTCGTTGTGGCCGGTGCCGCCTCGTCTGCCGGGGCGCGGTTCGTGTGGGGCCGCGGGTCCGCGGTGGCTGGGCGCGCAGTTCCCCGCGCCCCTGAAGACTGCCGGTTCGTTGTGGCCGGTGCCGCCTCGTCTGCCGGGGCGCGGTTCGTGTGGGGCCGCGGGTCCGCGGTGGCTGGTCGCGCAGTTCCCCGCGCCCCTTCAGGGCGCTGACGCAACCCTCGTGCGACGAGTGCCGGGCCTGCAGAAGGCACGCCCGGCACTCATCCCGCTCGATCGCCGGAGGCGCTAGTGGGCTGCTGATTCCCAGTTGGGGCCGTCGCCCACCGAGACTCCCAGGGGGACGTTGAGGTGGACGGCGTCGGACATTTCCCGGCGGACCAGGGTCTCGGCCGCCTCGCGTTCGCCGGGGGCGATCTCCAGGACGATTTCGTCGTGGACCTGGAGGAGCATGCGGGAGGTGAGGTTCTCCTCGCGCAGGGCCCGGTCCACGTTCAGCATGGCGATCTTGACGATGTCCGCGGCCGTGCCCTGGATGGGGGCGTTGAGGGCCATGCGCTCGGCGGCCTCGCGGCGCTGGCGGTTGTCGCTGTTGAGGTCGGGGAGGTAGCGGCGGCGACCGAAGAGCGTCGCCGTGTAGCCGGTCGCCCGTGCCTCGTCGACCGCGCGGCGGAGGTAGTCCCGTACGCCGCCGAAGCGCTCGAAGTAGGCGTCCATCAGGGCACGGGCCTCGCCCGCGTCGATGTTCAGCTGCTGCGAGAGGCCGAAGGCGGACAGACCGTAGGCCAGGCCGTACGACATGGCCTTGATCTTGCGGCGCATCTCCGCGTCCACCGCGGCCGGCTCCACGGCGAACACCTGTGAGGCGGCCGTGGTGTGCAGGTCCTCGCCCGAGGTGAACGCCTCGATCAGACCCTCGTCCTCGGACAGGTGGGCCATCACGCGCAGCTCGATCTGGCTGTAGTCGGCGGTCATCAGGGACTCGAAGCCCTCGCCGACCACGAAGCCCCGGCGGATCGCCCGGCCCTCGTCGGTGCGGACCGGGATGTTCTGGAGGTTCGGGTCCGTGGAGGACAGCCGGCCGGTCGCCGCGACCGTCTGGTTGAAGGTGGTGTGGATCCGGCCGTCCGCGGCGATCGTCTTGATCAGGCCCTCGACGGTGACGCGCAGCTTCGCCTGCTCGCGGTGGCGCAGCATGATGACCGGCAGTTCGTTGTCGGTCTGGCCGGCCAGCCAGGCGAGGGCGTCGGCGTCCGTGGTGTAGCCGGTCTTCGTCTTCTTCGTCTTGGGCAGGGCCAGTTCGCCGAAGAGGACTTCCTGGAGCTGCTTGGGCGAGCCCAGGTTGAACTCGTGGCCGGCCGCCGCGTGCGCCTCCTTCACGGCCTGCTGCACGGCACCCGCGAACATCTGCTCCATGGATTCCAGGTGCGCCCGGTCGGCCGCGATGCCGTGCCGCTCCATGCGGGCCAGCAGGGCGGAGGTGGGCAGCTCCATGTCCCGCAGCAGGTCCGCGGCGCCGACCTCCTCCAGGCGGGCGTCGAAGGCCTCGCCCAGGTCGAGGACCGCGCGGGCCTGGATCATCAGCGCCTCCGCCTCGGCGCCGTCGTCCGCGCCGAAGGCGAGCTGGCCGTCGGCCGCGGCGGCCGGGGCGAGCTCGCGGTGGAGGTACTCCAGGGACAGCGCGTCCAGGTCGAAGGAGCGCCGGCCCGGCTTGACGAGGTAGGCGGCGAGCGCGGTGTCCATGCGGACGCCCTCGATGCTCCAGCCGTGCTCGGCGAAGACGCGCATCGCGCCCTTGGCGTTGTGGAAGACCTTCGGTCTGGCGGCGTCGGCCAGCCAGGCCGCGAACGCCTTCTCGTCGGCCTCGTCCAGCTGCGCCGGGTCGAACCAGCCGGCCGCGCCGTCGCCCGCCGCGAGCGCCACCTCGGCGACCGAGCCGGTGCCCAGCGCCCAGGTGTCGACGGTGGCGACACCGAGGACGTCGCCCGCGTGCTCCGCCAGCCAGGGCGCCAGCTCGCCGGTGCCGAGCACCGCGCCGTCGATCTCCACACCCTCGGCGGTGATCGGGGTGGCCTCGGCCTCCTCGGCGCCGGGGTCGACGCCGAAGAGCCGCTCGCGCAGGGACGGGTTCCTGATCTCCAGGGTGTCCAGGACCATGGAGACGGCCTTGCGGTCGTACGGCTCGCGCGCGAGCTCGGTGACGGTCTTGGGCAGCTCGACCTGGCGCTCCAGCTCGGTGAGGCGGCGGTTGAGCTTGACCGCGTCCAGGTGGTCGCGGAGGTTCTGGCCGGCCTTGCCCTTGACCTCCTCCACGCGCTCGACCAGCTCCGCGAACGAGCCGAACTGGTTGATCCACTTCGCGGCGGTCTTCTCGCCGACGCCCGGGATGCCCGGCAGGTTGTCGGACGGGTCGCCGCGCAGGGCCGCGAAGTCGGGGTACTGGGCGGGCGTCAGGCCGTACTTCTCGAAGACCTTCTCCGGGGTGAAGCGGGTCAGCTCGGAGACGCCCTTCGTCGGGTACAGGACCGTGGTGTGGTCGCTGACCAGCTGGAAGGAGTCGCGGTCGCCGGTGACGATCAGCACCTCGAAGCCGTCGGCCTCGGCCTGGGTGGCGAGGGTGGCGATCACGTCGTCGGCCTCGAAGCCGTCGACGGCGAAGCGCGAGACGTGCATCGCGTCGAGGAGCTCGCCGATCAGCTCGACCTGCCCCTTGAACTCGTCGGGGGTCTTGGAGCGGTTCGCCTTGTACTCCGTGAACTCCGCGGAGCGCCAGGTCTTGCGGGACACGTCGAAGGCCACGGCGAAGTGCGTGGGCGCCTCGTCGCGCAGTGTGTTGGCCAGCATCGACGCGAAGCCGTAGATCGCGTTCGTCGGCTGGCCCGTCGCGGTCGTGAAATTCTCCGCGGGGAGCGCGAAGAACGCGCGGTAGGCCAGCGAGTGCCCGTCCATGAGCATCAGGCGGGGCCGGCTGCCCCCGGGGTTGCTGTCGGTCTTCTTCGATGCTGTCTCTGCCACGCCCCCGATCCTGCCACGCCCCACTGACACTCGGTCCCCATCGGGGGTGCGGCCCTGTGGAGGGGATGTGCGGGCCCATGGGGGCAACCGGTCCAGGTGCCGGGACCCCCCGCCGCGTTGCCGGTACCGCATGCGAGGATCGGCGACGTAGCTCACACGTGTACACGAAGAGGAGTGCGCGATGGCATCCAAGCCGCCCAAGGGTGATCCGGTTCAGGACGCGCCGCAGGTCGCCGAGCCTCAGCATGCGGCGGCGGGGCTGCCTGCCATCGGGCACACCCTGCGCATCGCGCAGCAGCAGATGGGTGTGAAGCGGACCATGTTGACGCTGCTCAGCGTCAACCAGAAGAACGGCTTCGACTGCCCGGGCTGCGCCTGGCCCGAGCCGGACCACCGGCACAAGGCGGAGTTCTGCGAGAACGGCGCGAAGGCGGTGGCCGAGGAGGCGACCCTGCGCCGGGTCACCCCGGAGTTCTTCACCACGCACTCCGTCGCCGACCTCGCGACCCGCAGCGGGTACTGGCTGGGGCAGCAGGGCCGGCTGACGCACCCCATGTACCTCCCGGAGGGCGGCACGCACTACGAGCCGGTCACCTGGGAGCGGGCCTTCGACATAGTCGCCGAGGACATCGCCGCCCTCGGCTCCCCCGACGAGGCCGTCTTCTACACCTCCGGGCGCACCAGCAACGAGGCCGCGTTCCTCTACCAGCTCTTCGCGCGCGAGCTCGGCACGAACAACCTGCCGGACTGCTCCAACATGTGCCACGAGTCCTCCGGCTCGGCGCTCTCCGAGACCATCGGCATCGGCAAGGGCAGCGTCCTGCTCGACGACCTTTACAAGGCCGAGCTGATCATCGTGGCCGGGCAGAACCCGGGGACGAACCACCCGCGCATGCTGTCCGCCCTGGAGAAGGCCAAGGCGAACGGCGCGCGGATCATCACCGTCAACCCGCTGCCCGAGGCGGGCCTGGAGCGCTTCAAGAACCCGCAGACCCCGCAGGGCATGCTCAAGGGCGCGGCGCTCACGGACCTGTTCCTCCAGATCCGCATCGGTGGCGACCAGGCCCTGTTCCGCCTCTTCAACAAGCTGATCCTGGAGACCGAGGGCGCGGTCGACGAGGAGTTCGTGCGCGAACACACCCACGGCTACGAGGAGTTCGCCGAGGCCGCCCGCGCCGCCGACTGGGACGAGACGCTGACGGCGACGGGCCTGTCACGCGAGGAGATCGACAGGGCCATGGAGATGGTCCTGTCCTCGCGGCGCACCATCGTGTGCTGGGCGATGGGCCTGACCCAGCACAAGCACTCGGTGCCGACGATCCGCGAGGTCGTCAACTTCCTTCTGCTGCGCGGCGACATCGGCCGCCCGGGCTCGGGCGTGTGCCCGGTGCGCGGTCACTCCAACGTGCAGGGCGACCGCACGATGGGCATCTTCGAGCGGCCGGCCCCGGCCTTCCTGGACGCCCTGGAGAAGGAGTTCGGCTTCGCGCCCCCGCGCGAGCACGGCTTCGACGTCGTGCGGGCGATCCGGGCGATGCGCGACGGCGAGGCGAAGGTCTTCTTCGCGATGGGCGGCAACTTCGTGGCCGCCACGCCCGACACCGCCGTCACCGAGGCGGCCATGCGGCGCGCCCGGCTGACCGTGCACGTGTCGACGAAGCTGAACCGCAGCCATGCCGTCACGGGCGCCCGCGCGCTGATCCTGCCGACGCTGGGCCGCACCGAGCGCGACCTCCAGGGCAGCGGCGAGCAGTTCGTGACCGTCGAGGACTCGATGGGCATGGTGCACGCCTCGCGCGGCCGTCTGGACCCGGCGAGCGGGCATCTGCTGTCGGAGCCGGCGATCGTGTGCCGTCTGGCGCGGCGGGTGCTGGGCGAGGGCAGCCGCACGTCGTGGGAGGAGTTCGAGAAGGACTACGCGACGATCCGCGACCGCATCGCGCGTGTGATCCCCGGCTTCGAGGACTTCAACGCGCGCGTGGCCCACCCCGGCGGCTTCACGCTCCCGCACGCCCCCCGCGACGAGCGCCGCTTCCCGACGGCGACCGGCAAGGCCAACTTCACGGCGGCCCCGGTCGAGTACCCGGAGGTCCCCGAGGGCCGGCTACTGCTCCAGACCCTGCGGTCGCACGACCAGTACAACACCACGATCTACGGCCTCGACGACCGTTACCGGGGCATCCGGAACGGCCGCCGCGTGGTCATGATCAACCCCGAGGACGCACAGCGCCTGAAGATCGCCGACGGCTCGTACGTCGATCTGGTCGGCGAGTGGAAGGACGGCGTCGAGCGGCGGGCGCCCGGCTTCCGGGTCGTGCACTATCCGACGGCCCGCGGCTGCGCGGCGGCGTACTACCCGGAGACCAATGTGCTGGTCCCGCTGGACGCCACCGCGGACACCAGCAACACCCCGGCCAGCAAGTCCGTCATCGTCCGTCTGGAACAATCGGCGACCGACTGAGCGTTTGCTCAGTCGTCTGGACGCGACTGAGCACCACGAACGGAGCCGATCCCATGGGCGAGCAGCAGCACGTGAAGTTCCCGCAAGAGGTCATCGACGAGTACGCCGCGCTCGGCGTCGACCTGCCGGCCCTGTTCTCCGCCGGACACCTCGGTACGCGCATGGGCGTGCAGATCCTGGAGGCGTCCGCGGAGCGGGTCGTCGGGACCATGCCGGTGGAGGGGAACACCCAGCCGTACGGGCTGCTGCACGGCGGCGCCTCGGCGGTGCTCGCCGAGACGCTGGGGTCGGTGGGGTCGATGCTGCACGGCGGGAGCTCCAAGATCGCGGTCGGTGTCGACCTCAACTGCACCCACCACCGGGGGGCTCGCTCCGGCCTCGTGACGGGCGTGGCCACGCCGCTGCACCAGGGCCGCTCGACGGCGACGTACGAGATCGTGATCAGTGACGAGCAGGGGCGGCGGGTGTGCACCGCGCGGCTCACCTGTCTGCTGCGGGACGTGAACCCGGGCGACGGGGAGCACCTCCGCCCGGCGAACTGACACCGGCTCCTTGACGACGACAGTGTGATCACAACCCCCTTGCGCCCGCGGACCGTTGAAACGCCGGCACCCGACGGCATAACGTCGGGGGCATGACGACGGGAGGGCCCCGCCGCAGGGGGGCCGCGCTCGGACTGGCGCTGCTGGCCGCCGTATCGGTGGCCGGCTGCGGCGACCCCGGCGCCGGGAGCGACGCCCCCGAGTCCAGGGCGGGCGTCAACTCCCCCTCCCCGTCGGCGACTCCGCCCGCGCGGCTGTGCGCGAACCTCATCGGATACTGGGCGCGCCGGTCGCTGACCGGCGACACCTATGGCGACTACCAGTCGATGGGCCTGTCCGACGGCCAGTACGAGATCCTGCGCAAGGTCGTGGACGGCGCGCGGGCCGAGCGGGAGCGCGCGGACGAGCGGTCGGCGGACCGCCTGATCGACCGCAGGGCACGGGAGTTGTGTACGGAGCGGTACCGCGAGGGCGAGCCGACCGGGGGTCCATGGGGCTGAGTGAGGCATTCCGCAATTCCTATTTCGGTGCCCTGTACACGGAAAATCCGGGGGTGCCGAACACCTTTCACATTCGTAACTCTGTGTAATACGGGTGCAATACGAACCGGCGCTTCCTCAGCGGTGATCATCTTTCGCACAAGCCACCCAAAGCCCCCTGGTAGCCTCCAGCAACGACCTCGGTAATCACCAAAACGCGTGAACACTCGTGAAGAAGCTACGCGCGAACGCTGCGAGTTCTCACAATGCGGACAGGGCGAATCGGCCGGAAATCCGCTCTTCCCCCCACGGAGTACCGCTCTGTGTTACCCCGTGTCATAACAAGAGCGTCACAGCATTGGTCAGAGCCTCCTCGATGTTCCCCACCCCCGCTTAGAGTCACCGCCAGTCACCGCGCCATCGGATTCGAAGTCACTTCGGCCCAGCGCTCGACTCGGCGAGTTCCATGGGGAGCCGCCGTGCCAGGGAAAGGACCTGATTCGTGCGTCAACGTTCGATCATCGCCATAACCGCCGCGCTCGCGGCGGGATCGCTGACACTCACGGCTTGTGGGTCGCGTGACGACGACGGCGGCAGCAGCAACGGCGACAAGACCACGGTTGTGATCGGTGTCGACGCTCCGCTGACCGGCGACCTGTCGGCCCTCGGCCTCGGCATCAAGAACTCCGCGGACCTGGCCGCCAAGACGGCCAACAAGAAGGAGTACGTCAAGGGCGTCGAGTTCAAGATCGAGCCCCTCGACGACCAGGCGCAGCCCTCCGTGGGCCAGCAGAACGCCCAGAAGTTCATCAGCGACAAGAACGTCCTCGGGGTCGTCGGCCCGCTGAACTCCAGCGTCTCGCAGCAGATGCAGAAGCCGTTCAACGACGCCGGCCTCACCCAGGTCTCCCCGGCCAACACCGGTACGGAGCTGACCCAGGGCGACGGCTGGAAGACCGGCGACTCGGTCCGCCAGTTCAAGACCTTCTTCCGTACGGCCACCACGGACGAGATCCAGGGCGCCTTCGCAGCCGACTACCTGTACAACCAGGCGAAGCTGAAGAAGGTCTACCTGATCGACGACCAGAAGACCTACGGTGCGGGCCTCGCCGCCTCCTTCAAGGCGAACTTCACCAAGTTCGGTGGCCAGATCGTGGGCACCGACCACGTGAACCCCGACGACCGTGACTTCAACGCCGTGGTCGCCAAGATCAAGAAGACCGGTGCCCAGGCCCTCTACTACGGCGGCGAGTACCCGGCCGCCGGTCCGCTGAGCCAGCAGCTCAAGGACAGCGGCCAGAACATCCCGCTCATGGGCGGCGACGGCATCTACTCCGGTGAGTTCCCGAAGCTGAACAAGAAGGCCGAGGGTGACCTCGCGACCTCCGTGGGCAAGCCGGTCGAGCAGCTCGACTCCGCCAAGACGTTCATCAAGGACTACGAGGCGGCGGGCTACGAGGACGCCTACGAGGCGTACGGCGGCCTCACCTACGACGCCACCTGGGCCATCATCGAGGCCGTGAAGCTCGCGGTCGAGGGCAACGACGGCAAGGTTCCGTCCGACGGCCGCAAGGCTGTCCTGGACGCCATGGCCAAGGTCAAGTTCGACGGCGTCACCGGCACCATCTCGTTCGACGAGTTCGGTGACACCACGAACCACACGATGACCGCGTACAAGGTCAAGAGCGACGCCTGGGCGCCGGAGTTCAGCGGCGAACCCAAGCTCGGCTGACGAGGGACGAGTAGAGACTCCCCACTCACACATTGATCCAGGCCGCGCGGGAAGCGTCCATCGGCGCTCCCGCGCGGCGCCATATCCGAACCACTCCACGGAGGCCCTGCGGTGAACGAACTGCCGCAACAGCTGGCCAATGGACTCATCCTCGGCGCGATGTACGGACTCATCGCGATCGGCTACACGATGGTCTACGGCATCGTCCAGCTCATCAACTTCGCCCACGGCGAGATCTTCATGGTCGGGGGCTTCGGGGCCCTCACCGTCTGGTTGGTACTCCCCGAGGGCTTCGGCCTCGGGGCTGCAGTCCCGCTCATGATCATCGGCGGCGTCCTCGTCTCGGTCGCCGTCGGCACAGCGGCGGAACGGTTCGCCTACCGCCCTCTGCGCACCGCGCCACGACTGGCGCCCCTCATCACCGCGATCGGCCTGTCCATCGTCCTCCAGCAGGCCGTGTGGATGTGGTACCCGGACGCGAAGAAGGACCACCCGTTCCCCCAGTTCCACGGCGGCCCCATCGAGATCCTGGGCGCCAACATCCAGCGTGGTGACCTCTTCGTCCTCATAGCCGCCCCGCTGTGCATGCTCGCCCTGGGCTTCTTCGTCACGAAGACGCGGTCCGGCCGCGGTATGCAGGCCACGGCCCAGGACCCGGACACGGCCAAGCTGATGGGCATCAACACCGACCGCATCATCGTCATGGCGTTCGCCATCGGTGCCGCGTTCGCCGCCGTCGCCGCCGTCGCCTACGGGCTCAAGAACGGCCAGGTCGGCTTCCGCATGGGCTTCCTGATGGGCCTGAAGGCCTTCACGGCGGCCGTGCTCGGCGGCATCGGCAACATCTACGGCGCCATGCTCGGCGGCATCGTGCTCGGCGTCGCCGAGTCCCTCGCCACCGGCTACATCGGCGACATCCCCGGCATGGACCTCTTCGGCGGCGGCGCCTGGAAGGACGTGTGGGCGTTCGCTCTGCTCATCCTCGTACTGCTGTTCAGGCCACAAGGTCTGCTCGGCGAACGCGTCGCGGATCGGGCGTGATACCCATGACCACCGAGATCCCCATGGACAAGAGCACCGACACCACCAAGGTGTCCACTGCCGAGGCCACGCCGATCATCCCGCTGCCGCAGGCCCTGGCCCGCGGACTGGCGGTCGCCGGCTCCGGCATCGCCCTGATAGGCACCTTCCTCGCCTGGACCTGGACCGAGGAGTTCCCGGGCAACCTGACGGTCACCGGCTATCCGGGCGGCCTTCAGATCCTCACCCTCTTCGGCTCCCTGCTGACGCTGCTGTTCGCCCTCTCCGGCTACGGCATCCGCGGTCTGCGCTGGCTGACCCCCGGCGGCAAGAACAGCCCCGTCCTGCTCGCCGCCCTCGGCGTGTTCGGCACCACGGGCTACGCCATCGGCGCGATCACGCAGGAGCTCGGCGGCCTGGTCAACCTGGAGCCCGGCGCCTGGGTGTCCGGCATCGGCGCGCTCGTCGCCGTGATCGGCGCCCTCGGCCTCTCCGTCGACCAGCCCTACGACCCGTCGGACCCGAGCCCGAGCCTGTGGGGCCGTATCCGTCACTCGCTCACCGCTCCCGACCCCGGCCGTGCCAAGGAACTCTCCTCCTGGGTGGAGATCCTGATCATCGCCGCCGGCTTCGGCGTCGGCCTGTACGTCTTCGCGTACGGCATCAGCACCGAGTACTCCGAGCTGTTCATCGGCTTCCTGATCGTCGCGGCGTTCGGCTTCACCGCCGTCACCCGCGCCGGTCTGCTCAAGCGGTTGTCCGCGCTGACCGCCAAGCACCGCAACGTCACCCTCGGGGCGGCGTTCGCGGCGGCGATCTGCTTCCCCTTCACCCAGTCCAACGACCAGTTCGCCCTCATCGGCGCGAACATCCTGATCTTCGCCACGGTCGCCCTGGGTCTCAACGTCGTCGTCGGCCTCGCCGGCCTGCTCGACCTCGGTTATGTCGCCTTCCTCGGTGTCGGCGCCTACGCCGCCGCCCTGGTCTCCGGCTCTCCCTCGTCGACGATCGGCGTCCAGTTCCCGTTCTGGGCGGCCGTCCTCACCGGCGCCGCGGCCTCGCTGATCTTCGGCGTGGTGATCGGTGCTCCGACCCTGCGACTGCGCGGCGACTACCTCGCCATCGTGACGCTCGGCTTCGGTGAGATCTTCCGCATCACCATGAACAACCTGAACGGCAACAGCGGCCCGGACGTCACCAACGGCTCCAACGGCATCCCGCAGATCCCCGACCTGGAGATCTTCGGTTTCAACCTCGGAGTCCCGCACAACGTCCTCGGCCACGAGCTGACCCGTTCGGCCAACTACTACCTGCTGATGCTGGTGTTCACGGCGATCGTGGTGATGGTCTTCCGCCGCTCGGCGGAGTCCCGCATCGGCCGTGCGTGGGTGGCCATCCGCGAGGACGAGACCGCCGCGACCGCGATGGGCATCAACGGCTTCCGCCTGAAGCTCCTCGCCTTCGCGCTCGGCGCCTCCCTCGCCGGTCTCGCCGGCACCGTCCAGGCGCACGTGTCCTACAGCGTCACCCCCGAGCAGTACCAGTTCGCCGGCTCCGTGCCGCCGAACTCGGCCTTCCTGCTCGCCGCCGTCATCCTCGGCGGCATGGGCACCATCAGCGGCCCGCTGATCGGCGCCGCGCTGCTCTACCTGATCCCGGCCAAGCTCCAGTTCATGGCGGAGTACCAGCTGCTGCTCTTCGGCTTCGCGCTGATGCTGCTGATGCGCTTCCGTCCCGAGGGCCTGGTCGCCGACCGCAGGAAGCAGCTCGAATTCCACGAGACCGGACAGCTCGACGTACCGGAGGACAAGCCATTGCCCGAAGGCGCGACCGGCGTCGCGAAGGCAGGGGCGTGACCGCCATGACGACCACCACGACAGCACCCAGCACGACCACGGTGCTCGACGCGAGCGGTGTCACCATGCGCTTCGGCGGTCTGACCGCCGTCCGCGACGTGGACCTCACCGTGAACACCGGAGAGATCGTCGGACTGATCGGCCCCAACGGCGCCGGCAAGACGACCTTCTTCAACTGCCTCACCGGTCTGTACGTGCCGACCGAGGGCAAGGTCGCCTACAAGGGCACCGTCCTGCCGCCCAAGCCGCACCTGGTCACCCAGGCCGGCATCGCCCGTACGTTCCAGAACATCCGGCTCTTCGCCAACATGACCGTTCTGGAGAACGTGCTGGTCGGACGGCACACCCGGACCAAGGAGGGCCTCTGGTCGGCGCTCCTGCGCCTGCCCGGCTTCAAGAAGGCCGAGGACGCGTCCCGGGCCCGTGCCATGGAGCTCCTGGAGTTCACCGGTCTGGCCGCCAAGGCCGACCACCTCGCCCGCAACCTGCCCTACGGTGAGCAGCGCAAGCTGGAGATCGCCCGGGCACTGGCGAGCGAGCCGGGTCTGCTCCTCCTCGACGAGCCGACCGCCGGTATGAACCCGCAGGAGACCCGGGCGGCCGAGGAGCTCATCTTCGCCATCCGGGACCAGGGCATCGCCGTCCTCGTCATCGAGCACGACATCCGGTTCATCATGAACCTCTGCGACCGGGTCGCCGTGCTGGTCCAGGGCGAGAAGATCGTCGAGGGCCCCGCCGAGGTCGTCCAGGCCGACGAGCGCGTCATCGCCGCCTACCTCGGCACCCCGTTCGAGGGTGCGCCGGGTGCGGCGGAAGCCGCCGAGGTCGAGGCTGCGGAGGCTGACGCGCAGAGCACCACGGAAGGGGACGACAAGTGACCGCACTGCTCGAGGTCGAGGACCTCAGGGTCGCTTACGGCAAGATCGAGGCCGTCAAGGGCATCTCGTTCAAGGTGGACGCGGGCGAGGTCGTCACCCTCATCGGCACCAACGGCGCCGGCAAGACCACGACCCTGCGCACCCTGTCGGGTCTGCTCCAGCCGCTGTCGGGCGAGATCAAGTTCGACGGCAAGTCGCTGAAGAAGGTCCCCGCGCACAAGGTCGTCTCGCTGGGGCTCGCCCACTCCCCCGAGGGGCGGCACATCTTCCCGCGCATGACGATCGAGGACAACCTCCGCCTCGGAGCGTTCCTGCGCTCCGACAAGGAGGGCATCGAGAAGGACATCCAGCGCGCCTACGACCTGTTCCCCATCCTCGGGGAGCGTCGCAAGCAGGCCGCGGGCACCCTGTCCGGCGGTGAGCAGCAGATGCTCGCCATGGGACGGGCGCTGATGTCCCGGCCGAAGCTGCTCATGCTCGACGAGCCCTCCATGGGTCTGTCGCCGATCATGATGCAGAAGATCATGGCCACCATCCAGGAGCTCAAGGCCGCGGGCACCACCATTCTGCTCATCGAGCAGAACGCCCAGGCCGCGCTCTCCCTGGCCGACCACGGCCATGTGATGGAGGTCGGCAAGATCGTCCTCTCCGGCTCGGGGCAGGACCTCCTGCACGACGAGTCGGTGCGCAAGGCGTACCTCGGCGAGGACTGATCACCCGGCTGATCAGCCGCACGAACGAGGCCCGTGCCCCCCGGTCAGTGGCACGGGCCTCGTTCGTGTTCGCGGGTGCGTCAGCCCTTGGATGCCTTCTTCTCGTCGGCGTCCTGGATGACGGCCTCGGCGACCTGCTGCATCGACATGCGGCGGTCCATCGAGGTCTTCTGGATCCACCGGAACGCGGCCGGCTCGGTCAGGCCGTACTCGGTCTGGAGGATGGACTTCGCGCGGTCGACCAGCTTGCGGGTCTCCAGGCGCAGGGTGAGGTCGGCGACCTCCTTCTCCAGCTCCTTCAGCTCCGTGAAGCGGGAGACGGCCATCTCGATGGCCGGCACGACGTCGCTCTTGCTGAACGGCTTGACCAGGTAGGCCATGGCACCGGCGTCCCGGGCCCGCTCGACGAGGTCGCGCTGCGAGAACGCGGTCAGCATCAGCACCGGGGCGATGCTCTCCTCGGCGATCTTCTCGGCCGCCGAAATGCCGTCCAGCTTCGGCATCTTGACGTCGAGGATGACGAGGTCGGGCCGGTGCTCGCGGGCCAGCTCCACGGCCTGCTCACCGTCACCGGCCTCTCCGACGACCGTGTACCCCTCTTCCTCGAGCATCTCTTTGAGATCGAGCCGGATCAGCGCCTCGTCCTCGGCGATGACGACGCGGGTCGTCAGCGGAGGCACGTGCGACTTGTCGTCGTCGGGCGCGTCTACGGGCTGGGGCGACTCGGGGGCGGTCACGAAGGCTCCTCGTTCAGGGGCATGGGTGCTGCTGACAAGAGCCTACCTAGCTACGGTAAGGTGGACGCGCGGAGGGTCGGGGGAAACCTTGGATTCTTCGAGCCCCGGTAGCCCAATTGGCAGCAGGCAACGGATTCAAAACCCGTACAGTGTCGGTTCGAGTCCGACCCGGGGCACTTTTCCTTCGATTTCAAGGTCGCAATTAGGGCCCCTCAGGTATGAGGGGCCCTAAAGCTTTTCCGGGATTTTCTACTTGGGGCTGTCGTCCTCGCCGATGTGGTGGACGCGGACCAGGTTCGTCGAACCGGAAACCCCGGGCGGGGATCCGGCGGTGATGACGACGGTGTCGCCCTTCTGGCAGCGGCCGTATTTCAGGAGCAGTTCGTCGACCTGGTCGACCATCGCGTCCGTGGAGTCCACGTGCGGACCCAGGAACGTCTCCACGCCCCACGTCAGATTGAGCTGCGAGCGGGTGGCCGGCTCCGGGGTGAACGCCAGCAGCGGGATGGGCGAGCGGTAGCGGGACAGCCGGCGGGCCGTGTCGCCGGACTGGGTGAAGGCGACCAGGAACCGCGCGCCCAGGAAGTCGCCGATCTCGGCCGCGGCACGGGCCACCGCGCCGCCCTGGGTGCGGGGCTTGTTGCGCTCGGTCAGCGGCGGCAGGCCCTTGGCGAGCAGGTCCTCCTCGGCGGCCTCGACGATCTTCGCCATCGTCCGGACGGTCTCGATCGGGTACTTGCCGACGCTGGTCTCGCCGGACAGCATCACCGCGTCGGTGCCGTCGATGACCGCGTTGGCCACGTCGCTGGCCTCGGCGCGGGTCGGGCGGGAGTTCTCGATCATCGAGTCGAGCATCTGGGTGGCGACGATGACCGGCTTGGCGTTGCGCTTGGCGAGCTTGATGGCACGCTTCTGGACGATCGGGACCTGCTCGAGCGGCATCTCCACGCCCAGGTCGCCGCGGGCCACCATGATGCCGTCGAAGGCGGCCACGATGTCGTCGATCGCCTCGACGGCCTGCGGCTTCTCCACCTTGGCGATCACCGGGAGGCGGCGGCCCTCCTCGTCCATGATGCGGTGGACGTCCTCGATGTCGCGCCCGCTGCGCACGAAGGACAGGGCGATGACGTCGAAGCCGGTGCGCAGCGCCCAGCGCAGGTCCGCCTCGTCCTTCTCGGAGAGGGCCGGCACGGAGACGGCGACACCGGGGAGGTTCAGGCCCTTGCTGTCGGAGACCATGCCGCCCTCGACGACGGCGGTGTGCACGCGGGGGCCGTCGACGGAGGTGACCTCCAGGCAGACCTTGCCGTCGTCGACGAGGATGCGCTCACCGGGAGAGACGTCGGCGGCGAGGCCCGAGTAGGTGGTGCCGCACTGGTGGCGGTCACCCTCCGCGCCCTCCTCGACGGTGATGACGAACGAGTCGCCGCGTTCAAGGAGTACAGGTCCTTCGGTGAAGCGGCCGAGCCGGATCTTCGGGCCTTGAAGGTCGGCGAGCACGCCGACGCTGCGGCCGGTCTCGTCGGAGGCCTTTCGCACGCGCTCGTAGCGCTCCTCGTGATCGGCGTGGTCGCCGTGGCTGAGGTTGAAGCGGGCGACGTCCATTCCGGCGTCGACCAGTGCCTTTATCTGGTCGTACGAGTCGGTGGCGGGGCCCAGGGTGCAGACGATCTTTGCTCGGCGCATGTTTCGACTCTATGACTTACCGGCGGGTAGAGAATTGGCCCAGCGTGACTACTCAACAACCTTTACGTGAAGGGCTATTGACAAGTGTTGAATTGTGCGGCGGGGCGCTCCGATGAGCGTTCGAAAGGCCCCGCCGGGCAATTCAGAGTTGCGGCGGCGTCATGGTGAAGCGGGCATTGACCTGGGCGTGCACGTGCTGGCGCTGGGGCTCCAGATCGAGCGGGGCCGCCGCGTCCTCCGCCGCTCCGTAGGCCATGGAGCGCATCCGGCCGCCGGGCGCCTGCGGATAGGGCGGCGGGGCGTTCTCCGCGCCGATGTCGGCGAGCTCCACCAGCGCCGCCAGGGACGAACCCAGCGCCTCCGCGTACTCCCGCGCCCGCTGCACGGCCTCCCGCACCGCCTGCTGGCGCGCCTGACGGTGTGCCGGCGAGTCGGGGCGCAGGGCCCACCAGGGACCGTCCACGCGTGTGAGATCCAAGTCGGCCAGACGGGTGGTCAGTTCGCCCAGCGCGGTGAAGTCCGAGAGGACGGCGGTGATGTGGACGCGGCCGTGGTAGGCGTGGACGCGCTCGCCGCGGCCCTTGTCCTTGAGCTCCGGGCTGATGGAGAAGGCGCCGGTCTCCAGGCGCTCGACCGCGTCGCCGTAGGTCTTGACGAGGTCGAGGACGGCGGTGTTGCGGCGGGTCAGGTCGTCGAGGGCGGCGCGCCGGTCCTTGCCGCGGGAGGCGACGGTGACGCCGATGCGGGCGATCTCGGGATCGACCTCCAGACGGGCCTCACCGCGCACGGCGATGCGCGGGGCGTCGGGGGTGCCGTAGGGGACGGCCGGCTGAAGTTCCTCTGATGGCACGGTCATACGTCCCACTCTGTCATCGCTTGCTCTGGTACGGCTCCCACGGGTCACCAGATCGAAACCTCACGGGTCTGTTGCCGCTCGCCATGACCAGGTCAGAATCTACGCGCGTTGTCGACCATTCCCACGGGAGAAGCACTCATGCCGTTGAACCGCCGGAAGTTCCTGAAGAAGTCCGCCGTGACCGGAGCGGGGGTGGCACTGGCCGGGGCGGCGGCGCCGACGGCACAGGCGGCGGAGGCAGAGGCCATGACGGCGAAGAAGTGCGAGAAGCGGTACTCGCTGACGGTGATGGGCACGACCGACCTGCACGGTCATGTCTTCAACTGGGACTACTTCAAGAATGCGGACTACACCGACGCCAAGGGCAACGCGCAGGGCCTGGCCCGCGTGTCGACGCTGGTGGACGGGATCCGCGCGGAACGGGGCCGGCGCAACACGCTGCTGATCGACGCGGGCGACACGATCCAGGGCACCCCGCTGACGTACTACTACGCCAAGGTCGACCCGATCACCGCCAAGGGCGGCCCGGTGCACCCGATGGCGCTGGCGATGAACGCCATCGGCTACGACGCGGTGGCGCTCGGCAACCACGAGTTCAACTACGGCATCGAGACGCTGCGCAAGTTCGAGGAGCAGTGCCGCTTCCCGCTCCTCGGTGCCAACGCGCTGGACGCGAAGACGCTGAAGCCCGCCTTCCCGCCGTACTTCATCAAGAGCTTCCGGGTGCAGGGCGCTCCGCCGGTGAAGGTCGCCGTCCTCGGCCTGACCAACCCCGGCATCGCGATCTGGGACAAGGCCTATGTGCAGGGCAAGCTGACCTTCCCGGGTCTGGAGGAGCAGGCCGCCAAGTGGGTGCCGAAGCTGAAGGCGATGGGCGCGGACGTGGTGATCGTCTCGGCGCACTCCGGCTCCTCGGGCACCTCCTCCTACGGTGACCAGTTGCCGTACATCGAGAACTCGGCGGCCCTCGTCGCGCAGCAGGTGCCGGACATCGACGCGATCCTGGTCGGCCACGCGCACGTGGAGATCCCGGAGCTGCGGGTCACCAACGCCAAGACCGGCAAGGACGTCGTGCTGTCCGAGCCGCTGTGCTTCGCCGAGCGGCTGTCGCTGTTCGACATCGAGCTGACCTTCGCCAAGGGCCGCTGGACGGTCGAGAAGGTCGCCGCGTCGGTCCTCAACTCCAACACGGTCGCGGACGACCCGAAGATCACCAAGCTGCTCTCCGACGAGCACGAGAAGGTCGTCGCGTACGTCAACCAGGTCGTCGGCACCGCCACCGCGACGCTGACCACGGTCGACGCCCGCTACAAGGACGCCCCGATCATCGACCTGATCACCAAGGTCCAGGAGGACGTCGTCAAGGCAGCCCTGGCGAGCACGGAGTACGCCTCGCTGCCCGTCATCGCGCAGGCGTCCCCGTTCTCGCGCACCTCTGAGATCCCGGCCGGCGAGGTGACGATCCGGGACCTGTCGAGTCTGTACGTGTACGACAACACGCTGGTCGCGAAGCTGATGACGGGCGCGCAGCTCAAGGCGTACCTGGAGTACTCCGCCGAGTACTTCGTGCAGACCGCCCCCGACGCCGCCGTCGACGTGGAGAAGCTGACGAACGCGGGCAACCGTCCCGACTACAACTACGACTACGTCTCCGGACTGTCGTACGACATCGACATCGCGCAGGCGGCCGGTTCGCGGATCAAGAACGTGACCTACAACGGTGCCGCGCTCGACGACGCGCAGAAGTTCGTGTTCGCGGTGAACAACTACCGGGCCAACGGCGGTGGCGCGTTCCCGCATGTGGCGGTGGCGCAGGAGCTGTGGTCGGAGTCGACGGAGATCCGCACCCGGATCGCGGAGTGGGTGACCGCGAAGGGCGTGCTGGACCCGAAGGACTTCGCGTCCCTGGACTGGAAGCTGACGCGCAACGGCACGCCCGTCTTCTAGGGGCGGGCAGGGGAAGGCCGACGGCCGCTTCTTGCGAGCCGTCGGCCTTCCCGTCCGTTCAGAACAGGCTCGTCACGCTGTCCTGGATGGCCGCCACATCGCCCGCGACGGCGGCCGTGGCCGCCACGCCGGGTGCGAGGAAGCCGAGCCAGCGCAGCAGGACGCCCCGGCGGGGCTCGTCCTCGGCGAGTTCGGCCTCGACGCGCTCGGCGGCGTCGACGAGTTCCTCGCCGTCCTCGTACTCGTCCTGGTGGCTGCGTACCTGTTCGAGCAGCAGCCGTGCGGCGGCGCGCAGTTCGGCGACGGCGGCCTCGCGGTCGGCCGCGGCCGGGGCGCCGGTGGTCGCGGTCGAGCGGTTGACGGCGACCGCGCTGCCGTCGATGCGGATGTCGCCGCCGGCCTGGATGCCGCTGTTGTCGCCGGCACCGGTCCCTGTCATGCGGTCACCTTCCTCGGTTGGCGGGCGCGGCGGGGGCGGGAGGTGTGGCGGGCGCCGGTTGCCCTGCCGCACCCGCCGCCTGGCCGCGCTTGAAGACTCCGGCGATGCTGCCGCCGACGCCGACGGCGGAGCCGTTCAGAGTCACGTCGCCGCCCGCGTACAAGCCGGTGTTGTAGATGGTGGTCTGACGCTGGATCAGTTCGTTGGTGTCGATGTCGTGGTCCTCCAGGAACTCCACCAGGGCGTCCAGTACGCGGTGCTCGACGGTCTTGGCGTACAACTCCCGGTCGAGCTGCTGGAAGTAGCGGTAGTAGAGCTTGTCGCTGGCCGCGTCCCTGATGCTGAAGGACGCCCCGTAGTTGAAGGTGCGGTGGCGGATCTCCTGGGCCTGACGGCGTTGCTTGCCGTGCTGGTTGAACGGCGCGAACAGGCCCGCGGCCACCGAGAAGGGCGCCCCGACCAGCTGGAGCGGCGCCCGCAGGCCGGCCTGGGCGACCAGGGTCGAGAACTGCCGGAAGGTCGGCGTGTCCAGCAGCTGGTCCGCGATGCGGTAGCGCTCGCGCACCGGGGCGAGCAGGGAGCTGCTGCCCTCGATGAAGAGCATCTTGCGGTCGGACAGCAGGGCGCACCGCAGGAAGAAGGTGATCGCGAGTTCACCGCTCCAGCCGGTGACCCGGATGGCCAGATAGGGACGGGCCCGGCCCTTGCCGTCCTCGCGCAGCGCGTCGAGGAGCTCCGGCGAGACCCTCGCGCTCGGCGGTCCGGCGGGGTTCGGCAGCAGTTCGGAGCGGGTGCGGCCGTCCACCTCGTACTGGAGGTCCTTGCCGTTGACCAACAGCAGGTCCTCGACGTGCACGCCGGGCAGCTTCAGGTCCCCGACCCGGGCGGCGAGATGGTCGTTGAGCTCGTGCACGGTGAACGGCATGACCTGCTTGCCCTCTTCGGGGCGGGCCGTGTCGAGTGCGAACGACCAGGTGCTCGTCGTCTCTCCGTAGCCGACGAAGGGCGCGTACATCGAGGAGACCACGACGTTGCCGCGGTCGCGCCGCTCGATCTCCTGGATGCGCCGCCGTGCCTCCGAACTGACCGGATCTGGGGCCTTGTCCGGGGCGAAGTTCGCCCGGCTGAGCTGCTTGGCGACCACGCCGTAGTGCACCAGCAGGGACTCGACGGCGACGATGATCCAGGCGACGAGCCAGCCCAGGACGACCGCCGAGCCGAAGCCGTTCGGCAGCATGATCACCACGATCAGCAGCAGTACGGCGAGCAGGACGTCCCGCCCCACCTGGCGGCGCCGGGCCGCGAGGGCGTGCCGCAGCACGCAGCCGAGGTCGACGCCGGGCGAGGAGGCGACCGCGCGGCGCGGCTCCTCCACGATCTGCTCGACGGCCTTGCGGGCGAACTTGGTGTCCGTGTGGACGGCGGTGCACAGGTACCGGGTGATGTCGGGGGCGAAGCGGGTGCTCCGGTCCGCCCCGGGGGCGTGGGCCGGCGGGGCGGGGGCGGCGCGCCGGGCGCCGGCGGGCGGTTGCGTCGGTACGGCGGGGACGGTGGGCGGCGCCGGGTCCGGACTCTTCGTCGGGTCGGCGCCGCGTAACAGGCCGCAGTTGGCGCAGGCGGTGTAGCTGCGATCGTTGTCCGCCTGGCAGCGCGGGCATTTGAGGGTGGGAGTGGTCATGGCTCTGTTTCCTCCTCTCGGTTTTCGCGCTCAGGTCGTGCCCGTCCGTTTCGAAATCGGCGGCGCCATTCGGATTCGGACGGTGATGAGATTCAGCCATTTCCGGTGATCGGAAAGGCGCTCGCGGAAAAAGCGGCGAGGGATACGGCGGGGGCGGGACACCGCGCCTGGAGCAGCGGGGTTGCCGAGACCGGCGGCATCGGAAGGCCGGCCCTCGATCGAAAGAATCGTTTCCCGGATCGGACGCCCCCGTTGCCGCCGCATGAACCGGAAGATATCAGCGCGCCGGGAAGGATGGGAGGGACACGGGATATTCAAGTGGCCTTTTCCGCGCCCTCTTCCGCGATTCTTCACCCCTTCCCCGTTTTCACCGCCTGTCGACCAGCGGGGTGAGCACCGGTGCCTTGCGCGCGGCCGGGATGAGGGGCTGCTGTTCGAGGCCGAAGGTGGTGAACGCGGTGCGGCCGGGCAGCGCGTAGGTCTCCTTGCCGGTGACGGAGTTGAGGATGCCGGCGCTGCGCCAGGCCGCGAGGCCGAGGTCCGGGGTGCCGATGCCGTGGGTGTGGCGCTCGGCGTTCTGGACGTAGACATGGCAGCCGGAGCCGGTGACGGCCGGGTCCATGACCAGGCGGTTCCGGTCGTCGATCCGGGGGCGTTCCCGGCTGTCGCGGCGCATGTAGGGGTCGAGGCCGGCGAGGATGCGGTCGAGGGAGCGCTCGCGGTAGCCGGTGGCCAGGACGACCGCGTCGGTGGTCAGCCGTGAGCGGGTGTTCTGCTGGATGTGCTCCAGGTGCAGCTCGACCCTGGTCGTGGCGAGCCGGCCTGCGGTGCGCACACGGACGCCCGGGGTGAGGACGGTGTCGGGCCAGCCGCCGTGCATGGTGCGGCCGTAGAGCTCGTCGTGGATGGCGGCGAGGGTGGCGGCGTCGATGCCCTTGTGGAGCTGCCACTGGGAGTCGAGGAGCCGGTCGCGGACCGGTTCGGCGAGGGCGTGGAAGTAGCGGGTGTAGTCGGGGGTGAAGTGCTCCAGGCCGAGCTTGGAGTACTCCATCGGCGCGAAGGCCTCGGTGCGGCCGAGCCAGTGCAGCTTCTCGCGGCCGGCGGGGCGGTGCCGGAGCAGGTCCAGGAAGATCTCGGCGCCCGACTGTCCGGAGCCGATGACGGTGATGTGCTCGGCGGCGAGCAGGGTCTCTCGGTGGGCGAGGTAGTCGGTGGCGTGGATGACGGGCACGGCGGGCGCCTCGACCAGGGGCCGCAGCGGGTCGGGGACGTACGGCTCGGTGCCGATGCCGAGGACGATGTTGCGGGCGTAGGTGCGCCCGAGCGCCTCGGCCTCCCCGCCGGGGGCGATCTGGGTGAAGTCGACCTCGAAGACGTCGCGTTCGGGGTTGAAGCGGACCGCGTCGACCTGGTGGCCGAAGCGCAGCCCGGTGAGGTTCTCGCAGACCCAGCGGCAGTAGGCGTCGTACTCGGCGCGCTGGATGTGGAAGCGCTCGGCGAAGTAGAAGGGGAAGAGCCGGTCGCGGTGCCTGAGGTAGTTCAGGAACGACCAGGGGCTGGCGGGGTCGGCGAGCGTCACCAGGTCGGCGAGGAAGGGCACTTGGAGCCGGGAGCCGTCGATGAGCAGCCCCGGGTGCCAGGAGAAGGCGGTGCGCTGTTCGTAGAAGACGGCGTCGAGTTCGGCGAGCGGCTGGGCGAGGGCGGCCAGCGAGAGGTTGAAGGGGCCGATGCCGATGCCGACCAGGTCTCGGGGTGTGTCGGCGTCCTGGCCCGGGGGGTTGGGGTGCGGGTCGGCAGCGGGGTTCGACTGCGGGCTCATCGGGGGGTGTTTCCTTCCACCAGTGTCAGGAGGGCGGCCAGGTCGTCCGGGCGCGTACGGGGGTTGAGGAGGGTCACCTTCAACCACAGGCGCCCGTCCGCGCGGGCCCGGCCGAGGACGGCTCGGCCGTCGGTGAGGAGCGTTCGCCGTACGGCCGCGACGTCGTCGTCGGCGGCGTGTGCGGGCCGGAACAGGACCGTGCTGAGGGTGGGCCGGTCGTGGAGTTCGAAGCCGGGGTGCTCGTGGACGAGGGCGGCGAACTCGCGGGCGCCGTCGCAGACCTGCTCTACCAGCCGGCCGAGGCCGCTGCGGCCGAGGGTCTTGAGGGTGACGGCGATCTTGAGGGCGTCGGGCCTGCGGCTGGTGTGCAGGGAGCGGCCGAGCAGATCGGGCAGGCCCGCTTCGGTGTCGTCGCCGGCGTTGAGGTAGTCGGCGCGGTGGTGGAGCACGGCGAGATCGGCCGCGTCACGGACGGCGAGGAGACCCGCGGCGACGGGCTGCCAGCCGAGTTTGTGCAGGTCGAGGGTGACACTGTCGGCGGCGTCCAGGCCGGCCAGCAGATCGCGGTAGCGGTCGCTGAAGAGCAGGCCACCGCCGTAGGCGGCGTCCACGTGGAGCCGTGCGCCGTGCGCCGCGCACACGGCCGCGATCTCGGGGAGGGGGTCGATCATCCCGGCGTCGGTGGTGCCGGCGGTGGCGGCGACGAGGTGCGGGCCGGGCAGCGCGGTGAGGGCCTCGTCGAGGGCGGCGGGGTCGAGGGCACCGGCCGGGGCGGGCACGACGACGGGCTCGGCCAGCCCGAGCAGCCAGGCGGCGCGCGGCAGCGAGTGGTGCGCGTTGGCACCGTGCACCAGCCGTACCCCCGCGCCGCGCGCCTCCCGGGCGAGCAGCAGGGCGACCTGGTTGGACTCGGTGCCGCCGGTGGTGATCAGGGCCGTGGGCACCTGCCGGGCCGCGATACCGCCTCGTCCCCCGGTCCCGGGCTCGAAGACCTCGCGCGCGAGCGCCCCCGTCACCAGCGCCTCCAGCTCCGAGGCTCCCGGGGCCTGGTCCCAGGAGTCGAGGGAGGGGTTCAGGGCGGAGACGGCGAGGTCGGCCGCGGTGGCGAGGGCGAGGGGCGGGCAGTGGAGGTGGGCGGTGCAGAGGGGGTCGGCGGGGTCGGCGGCGGTCTCCGCGAGGGCGCGGACGACGGTGTGCAGGGCGTTCGGCTCGCCCTGGTCCGGCAGTACGTCCCCGACCGCGGCCCGCATCCGCGCCGCCACCGCGTCCGGCCCGCCCGCGGGCAGGGGCCCCTGGCGCAGCAGCGCGCCCTCACTCAGCGCGTGGAGCACGGTGTCCAGCAACGGCCGCAGGGCGTGGGGACCTTCGGGGCCTGACGCGAGCGACGCAGGCGTGCTCATCGTGTCCTCCCGGGCGCTGGGCGAGAAGGACTTCCAGCTTGTACCCGGATGGACGACGCCGCCCGAAAAGCCCAATGACCGGAACCCGAAAGGGGGTACTTCCGTGCGAGGAAAGCGTGTCGGACTCGGTGTGCGGACTTCGGCGGAGTAAGGGGCGCCCGCAGGGACGGCGCCCCCTACGTCGGACGTACTAGTGCGTCCGGCCCTCCCGCACCCTCAACGCCCTTGCCAGGTCGTCGAGTTGGTCGGCGAGCCGGCGTCGCAGGGCCGGGATCGGATCGCCGTCGCGCAGGCACTCCTCCCCCAGCCTGAGGGCCTCGGCGTCCACGGCGTGCACCGGGAAGGCGTAGCGGCCCGCGGCTTCCGCGATGGCGGGGCCGCGGCGGGCGGCGAGGGCGACGGAGTCCTTGTAGAAGCGCGCCACGTACGGGCTCACCAGGTCGGCCTGTTCGGGCTGCCAGAAGCCCATGGCGGTCGCGGTGAAGAGGTAGTTGGACAGGTCGCTGCTCTCGTCGGTGGTGAACAGCGCCTCCCACGCCCTGGCCTTGGCCTCCTCGTCGGGCAGGGCGGCCCGGCAGCGGGCGGCGCCCTCCTGCCCGCTGGCGCTCTGGTCGCGCTCCAGCTCGGCGGCGATGGCGGCCTCGTCGACGGCGCCGAGTACGGCGAGGCGGCCCATGACCCGCCAGCGCAGCTCGGGGTCGAGCTCGGGTCCGCCGGGCACCGTGCCGTCGGCGAGCCAGGCGGCGATCGTGTCGGGGTGCGCGGCCACGGAGATGAAGTGGCGTACGGCGATGAGCCGCAGGCCGGGGTTGTCGCCGTCCTCGGTGCGCCGGATCAGGTCGCGGCACAGGGCGGACAGGGTGGCCAGGGCGGCGGGCCGCTCCTCCGCGGGCAGGTAGCGGTCGGTGACCTGGCCGACGGCGAAGGCCAGGACGCCCTGCACGACGGCGAGGTCGGTCTCGCGGGGCAGGTGGGCGCGGGCGGCCTCCAGATAGGCGGTGGCGGCCAGTTCGCCGTCGCGGACGGCGTCGCGCAGGGCGTTCCAGACGACCGCGCGGGTGAGCGGGTCGGGCAGCCCCGAGAGGCGCTCGCGCAGGGTCGTGAAGGACTCGGCGTCGAAGCGGACCTTGGCGTAGGTCAGGTCTCCGTCGTTGAGCACCAGCAGGGCCGGGCGCTTGCCGATGGGCAGCGGCGTGCTCTGCGGGACGTCGATCTCCAGGCGTCGGCGCAGGGTCAGGTGGCGGCCCTCGTCGTCTCCCAGGTCCTGGTCGTACAGGCCGACGGCGACGCGGTGCGGGCGGCTGCCCGCTTGGTCGACGGTGAGGCTGTAGGTGCCGTTGTCGCCGGGTGCGATCTGCGGGGTGAGGGTGTCGACGCCGGTGGTGCGCAGCCAGCTGTCGGCCCAGGCGTGGACGTCGCGGTCGGTCGCGGAGGCGAGGGAGTCGATGAAGTCGGCGAGGGTGGCGTTGGCGAACCTGTGCCTCTCGAAGTGGGTGTTGATGCCGGCGAGGAAGTCCTTCTCGCCGAGCCAGGCCACCAGCTGGCGCAGCGCGGAGGCGCCCTTGGCGTAGGAGATGCCGTCGAAGTTGAGCATGGCGGAGGCTGTGTCGTGGACGTTCTCGGGGGCCACGGGGTGGGTGGAGGGCCGCTGGTCGGCTTCGTAGCCCCAGGCCTTGCGGGCGACGCCGAAGTCGACCCAGGTGTCGGTGAAGCGGGTGGCC
Source organism: Streptomyces chartreusis (assembly GCF_008704715.1). NCBI lineage: Bacteria > Bacillati > Actinomycetota > Actinomycetes > Kitasatosporales > Streptomycetaceae > Streptomyces > Streptomyces chartreusis. Next base: position 7,352,662 of record NZ_CP023689.1, on the reverse strand, counting down.
TCGGCGAGGGTCTGGTAGCCCATGTACTCGGCGAACGACTCGTTCAGCCAGATGTCGTCCCACCAGCGCAGGGTGACGAGGTCGCCGAACCACATGTGGGCCATCTCGTGGGCGATGACCATGGCGCGGGTCTGCCGCTCGGTGTCGGTGACGGCGGAGCGGTAGACGAACTCGTCGCGGAAGGTGACCAGTCCGGGGTTCTCCATGGCGCCGGCGTTGAACTCGGGGACGAACGCCTGGTCGTAGGAGTCGAAGGGGTAGGGCTCGTCGAACTTCTCGTGGAAGCGGTCGAAGCACTGCCGGGTGACCTCGAAGAGCTCGTCGGCGTCCGTGTCCAGGTAAGGGGCGAGCGAGCGGCGGCAGTGGAGGCCGAAGGGCAGGTCGCGGTGCTCGGTGCGCACCGAGTGCCAGGGGCCGGCCGCGACCGCGACGAGGTACGTGGAGATCAACGGGGTGCGCGTGGCCTGCCAGCGGCCATCGCCGGTGTGCTCGGTGCGGCCGTTGGCCAGCACGCTCCAGCCCTCGGGGGCGGTCACGGACAGCTCGAAGACGGCCTTGAGGTCGGGCTGGTCGAAGGCGGCGAAGACGCGCTGGACGTCCTCCATGAACAGCTGGGTGTAGACGTAGGTCTCGCCGTCGGTGGGGTCGGTGAAGCGGTGCATGCCCTCGCCGGTGCGGGAGTAGCGCATGGCCGCGTCGATGCGCAGCTCGTGCTCACCGGCGGCCAGGCCCTTCAGGGGCAGTCTGTTCCCGTCCAGGGTCTCCGGGTCCAGGGGCCTGCCGTCCAGCGTGACGGAGCGCAGCTCGGCCGGCTTGACCTCGACGAAGGTGTCCGCGTCGGTGCGCGCGGTGAACGCGATGACGGTGCGGGAGTCGAAGGTCTCGTCCCCGGTCGTCAGGTCGAGCTCGATGGTGTAGCGATGGACGTCGAGGAGCTGGGCACGAGTCTGCGCTTCGTTGCGCGTCAGTACGGACATGAACGACATGCTGCCTGATGCCGCTGACCAGGCACAGGGGTGGATCAGTACGTGCGCTATGCCCGATTCTTCGCGGCGGGGCTGTCGCGCTGGGGCGGGACGCGCGTCTCGGGGTGCGGCAGCGCCGGGCGCCCGGGGCGCTCAGGGGCGTCGGCGTGGCCCTTGACCAGGGCCCGTAACTCGCGGACCTCCTCCTCCAGGGCCTGGTGGCGCTGGTAGGCGTCGTACAGGTAGCGGACCTTGGTGCGCAGCGCCCAGGGGTCGGTGGGCTTCATCATGAGGTCGGCGACGCCGAGTCCGAAGGCGGTGGCGGTGAGTTCGTGGTCGGCGCCGAAGCCCGTGAGGAGGATGACCGGAATGTTCTGGGTCTGTTCCACGCGCCGCATGTACCGCACCACGTCCAGGCCGCTGACGCCCGGCATGCGGACGTCCAGGAGCAGGAGGCCGACCTGGCCGCGGAGCACCTGCTTGAGCGCCTCGTCTCCGCTGGTGGCGCGGGCCAGCCGGTAGCCCAGCGGGGCCAGGGCGCTCTCCAGGGCGTACAGCGTCTCCTCGTGGTCGTCGACGATGAGGATCTTGGCATCCGACGGCATGGCCCGACGTCCCTCCCGCGTGGACATACCGGGTATGTCCGGGGGTGCTGACGGAGCGTGCTCGTCAGCTGGCATGCGGTGCACAGCGCAGCATGCCCCGCGCGGGCCGCCCTGTCACCCCCCGGGCCGGCCGGCAGGCGTCAGTTCGCCGTGGGCGCAGCGCCGTTGACGGCGTCCTCGGCGATGCTCTCGTGGTGCCTGATCACCTCGGCGATGATGAAGTTCAGGAACTTCTCGGCGAACGCCGGGTCGAGCTTGGCGTTCTCGGCGAGGGTGCGCAGCCGGGCGATCTGGCGGGCCTCCCGGTCCGGGTCGGCCGGCGGGAGCTGGTGGCGGGCCTTGAGGTGGCCGACCTGCTGGGTGCACTTGAAGCGTTCGGCGAGCATGTGGACGACGGCCGCGTCGATGTTGTCGATGCTGTCGCGCAGCCGGGCGAGCTCCTCGCGGACGGCGGGGTCGACGTCGCCTGGGGACGTGTTGCTGGTCATGGGCGCTCAGCCTACGGGGCCGCCCCGCCCGTCGTTCGGCCGATCACGGGTGGATCGGCGGGATCGGGGACCTGGTTGCTCCAGCCGCCGGGCACGGCGCGGCCCTGCTGCGCGCGGAAGCGGACCGGTGCCATGCCGACCCGGCGGGTGAACAGGCGGGAGAAGTAGGCGGGGTCGTCGTAGCCGACGCGGCGGGCGACGGCGGCGACGGGCAGGTCGGTGGCGGCGAGGAGTTCCTTGGCGCGGCCCAGGCGGATGCCGAGCAGATAGTCCTTGGGGCTGCATCCGGCGCCCCTGCGGACGGCCGTGCGCAGTTCGGCGGGGGTCATGCCGTGCCGGGCGGCGTGGTCGGCGACCGTCAGCGGCAGACAGGCGTCGCGGGCGAGGGCCTTGAGGACCGCCTCGCCGTCGGGGGCGAGGTCGGCGCGGGCTCGGCGCAGGGCGACGAGGAGCTCGTGCACGGCGGCGCCGGTCTCCACCTCCAGCAGGGGGTTGTCGCGGCGGGCGGCGCGGGCCATGCGCCCGATGACGGCACGCGGTCCCGCAGCGTCGGAGAGGGCCACGACGGGGCGGTCCGGCTCGATGTAGCCGAGTTCGGTGTACGAGGCGGCGGCGGGCCCGGTGAAGTCGACGAAGCCCTCGTCCCAGCCGGTGCCCGGGTCGGGCGCGTAGTGGTGCGGGACGCCGGGGGTGAGCCACAGCAGGGCGGGCGCGGTGACGGGCGTACGGCAGCCTCGGGGGTCGGCGTACCAACCGGCGCCGGTGCTGATGACGACGGCGACATGGTGGTCCAGGACGCGGGGGCCGACGGTGGGCAGGGCGCCGTACTGGAGGCCGACGCCGAGGCAGGCGAGGCCGAGGCGGTGGTGGGCGGGGCCGGGCGTGAAGAACCGCATCCAGGTGTGGTACATGCCCGTACCTCCCGTCCGCGTCTTCGGTCCAAGCAGCGCCGATCTTTGTCCATGGACCCTGACCTGCGCCAGAGGCGAGGGTGGGCGCATGAGCGAGTTCACGGTGGGGGACGAAGACTTTCTGCTGGACGGGCGGCCGGTGCGGGTGCTGTCCGGCGCGCTGCACTACTTCCGGGTGCACGAGGCGCAGTGGGGGCACCGTCTTGCGATGCTGCGGGCGATGGGCCTGAACTGCGTGGAGACGTATGTGCCGTGGAACCTCCACGAGCCGGCGCCGGGGCGGACCCGGGACGTGGCCGCGCTCGGCCGGTTCCTGGACGCGGCCCGGGACGCGGGCCTGTGGGCGATCGTGCGTCCGGGGCCGTACATCTGCGCCGAGTGGGAGAACGGCGGGCTGCCGTACTGGCTGACGGCCGAGGCCGGCGCACGCGCGCGTACCCGTGACGAGCGCTATATGGGGCACGTGTCGGACTGGTTCGGGCGGCTGCTGCCGGAGATCGTGCCCCGGCAGATCGACCGCGGCGGTCCGGTGATCATGGTGCAGGTCGAGAACGAGTACGGCAGCTACGGCTCGGACGCGGCCTATGTGCGCCGTCTCGCCGACCTGCTGCGGGAACTCGGCGTCACGGTCCCGCTGTGCACCTCGGACGGCCCCGAGGACCACATGCTCTCCGGCGGTTCGGTCCCGGGGGTCCTGGCGACGGTGAACTTCGGCTCGCACGCGCGCGTGGCGTTCGAGACGCTGCGCCGGCACCGCCCCGAAGGTCCGCTGATGTGCATGGAGTTCTGGTGCGGCTGGTTCGACCACTGGGGCGGCGAGCACGCCGTGCGGGACGCCCGGGACGCGGCGGCGGCGCTGCGGGAGATCCTTCGGTGCGGGGCTTCGGTCAACCTGTACATGGCGCACGGCGGCACGAGCTTCGCCGGCTGGGCGGGCGCCAACCGGGGCGGCGGCGCGCTGCACGACGGGCCGCTGGAGCCCGATGTGACGTCGTACGACTACGACGCCCCGATCGACGAGTACGGCCGCCCCACCGCGAAGTTCCGGGCCTTGCGCGAGGTCCTCGCCGAGTACGCCGACGGCCCGCTGCCCGAAGTCCCGCCCGCGCCCGCGTCGTTGGGCGAGCCTGCGGAGGCCGTCCTGACCGGCTGGGCGCCGCTGGCGGACGTACTGGAGACGCTGGGCGGTCCGGAGGCGTCCGGTCCCGTCCCGGCCACCTTCGAGGAACTGGGCGTCGAACGGGGCCTGGTGCGCTACGAGGTGACGGTGCCGGGGCCGCGCGAGCCGTATCCGCTGACGGTGCGCGGGCTGCGGGACCTCGCCGTGGTGTACGTCGACGGGGAGCGGGCCGGGGTGCTCACCGAGGAGGACCCGTGCCTGAAGGAGCCCGTCGCCGGGCACGCGCGCGTGGAGCTGTGGGTGGAGTCCCTGGGCAGGGTCAACTACGGGCCGCGGCTGGGCGAGTCCAAGGGGATCACCGGGGGTGTCCTGCACGAGCGGCAGTTCCTGCACGGCGTACGCGCGCGTGCGCTGCGGCTGGAGGCGCTGGAGGACGCCGGGGCGGTGCGGGCGGTGCCGTTCCGTGAGCTGCCCGGGGACGGTGCCCCGGGGCTCTACCGGGGCACCGTCACGGTGCGGGGCGCCGGTGACGCCCGTCTGGAGCTGCCGGGCCTGACCCGCGGGTTCGTGTGGATCAACGGCTTCGGTCTGGGCCGTTACTGGTCCGCGGGGCCGCAGCGCACCCTGTTCGTGCCGGGGCCCGTGCTGCGCGAGGGCGGCAACGAGCTGTGGGTGCTGGAGCTGGAAGGGACGGCCCGGACCGGGTCCGGCGAGGCCGGAACTCCGGTCCTGCGGGCCGTCTGACGACCTCGCCGCGGCGGTTGCCTACAGCGCGGCCGCCGCGCGGGCGATGTCGCTCGCGAAGTGGCTGACCTCCGTGTAGACGCCGGGCACCCCGGCACGGGCGCAGCCGTCGCCCCAGCTGACGATGCCGACCTGGATCATCTTGCCCGCGTCGTCCTTGCGGAACATGGGGCCACCGGAGTCGCCCTGGCAGGTGTCGATGCCGCCGCTCTGCCAGCCGGCGCACAGTTCCTCCTTCGACACGAGCCGGTTGCCGTAGTGGCGCTTGCACACGCGGTCGGCGACGAAGGGAACGCTGGCCTTACGCAGCTTGGTCGTGCCCGTGTTGGCCCCCTCCTCGGTGTCACCCCAGCCCGCGATCGTGAACGTGCCGCGGTTGTACTGGTCCGTCGTGGCGATCTTCAGCGTCGGCTTGTCGATGGGCCGGGCGAGCTTGATCAGCGCCCAGTCCTTGCCGTTGCCGTTGTAGCCCGGGGCGACCTTGACCTTCTTCGACTTCACCTTGATGGCAGCCGAGGAGTTGAGGTCGTTGACACCCGCGGTGACGGTGATGCTGGTGTTGTTGCCGGAGCCCGACATGCAGTGGGCCGCGGTCAGCACCACGTCCTTCTTGTAGAGCGCCCCGCCGCAGCCCATCGAGAGGTGGACCATGAAGGGGAACTCGTTCTGCGCGGCAGTCGTTCCACCGACGATACGGGTGGACGCGGCCTGCGCGCTGACCGGCTGGAGGGAGGCGACGGCGAGCGCGACGGCGCCGACCGCGGCGGCTCTCTTCGCCAGGGAGATGCCGGTTCTCCGGGATATGTGATGGCTCAACATTCGTCCTTTCGTGGGGGGTTGAGCGATCCCGGAGTATGAAGATCAAGGGGCGTCCATGACAAGGACGGATCTCACGTCCCGGGCATGGAACCCCACCAGGGAAAATCCCCTCACATCCCCGTAGAGTGGAATCGGTTTCCAGGCGTCTTGGGGGTACCGGCGTGGCGAACGGCGGACCGGTCCAGCACGGCTTCCCGCATCTGGAGACGGTGCGGGCCTCGATCACCGCGCTCTACAGGCGGCTGTCGTACGACACCGTCCAGACCTTCGCGACCAGCGTGGCCCCGGCCGACGTGGCGTTCTGCGACACCGACGACCTCCATCTGGGCGCGCAGCGGGTGGCCCGCGAGCTGGTGCGGCACTACCGGTTGCCGGACGCCCGGCTGATCGTCGGCTTCCGGGAGATGAGCCACGCGGCGAACGTCGAACTCGCCGCCGGGCCCGAGTACTTCGTCGAGCTGAACGACCGCTTCCGCACCCATCGCCGGGACATCGGGGCGGCCCTCGCCCACGAGGTGACGCATGTGTATCTGCACCGCCTCGGCCTGTCCTTCCCGGGCACCCGCGACAACGAGATCCTCACGGACACGGTGACGACGTACCTGGGCGCGGGCTGGCTGCTCCTCGACGCGTACCGGGAGGACTCGGCGTCCTCGCAGAAGCTCGGGTATCTGACGCCGGAGGAGTTCGGGTACGTCCTCGCCAAGCGGGCGCAGGTCTTCGCCGAGGACCCGTCGATCTGGTTCACCAGCCCGCAGGCGTACACGGCGTACGGCAAGGGTGTGGCGCAGGCCCGGCACGACGAGCAGCAGCCCCCGCTGACGGCGGCAGGCTGGGCAGGGCGGCGGCGTTACGCCCGGGACCGGCGGCATGCGCAGGACCATGCCGGGGCCGCTCCCCAGGCGGGGGTTCCGTACACGTTCACGCCGGACGGGCACGGGCCGTTGCGGGTGTCGTTTCCGTGTCCTACGTGTCAGCAGCGGATCCGGGTGCCGGTGAAGGGGCGGGTTCGGGCGCGGTGCGGGCTGTGCCGGACGGTGCTCGAATGTGATACGTGAGCGCCTAGTGGGGTGCCGCGTTGTGTTGTCGGGCGGCTGCGGGTCGTTCGGGGCTTGTCGCGCAGTTCCCCGCGCCCCTGGAGGGGCGTCCCGGTCAAGCTCCGTACACCTGTCCCGGTGTCTCCGCCTCCCCCAGCAACTTCCGTGCCGCCTCTCCCACCTCCCCCGGCGTCCACCTCGCCCCCTGGTCCGCACTCGGCCCCGGGCGCCATCCCTCCATCACCGTGATCCGGCCGCCCTCCGTCTCGAAGACGCGGCCCGTGACGCCGGCGCTCTGCTCCGCGCCCAGCCAGACGACCAGCGGGGAGACGTTCTCGGGGGCCATGGCGTCGAAGCCGGAGTCGGGGGCGGTCATCGTGTCGGCGAAGGTGCGCTCAGTCATGCGGGTGCGGGCCGCCGGGGCGATCGCGTTGACCTGGACGCCGTAGCGGGCCAGTTCGGCCGCCGCGACCAGGGTGAGGCCGACGATCCCCGCCTTCGCGGCGCTGTAGTTCGACTGCCCGACCGAGCCCAGCAGCCCCGCCCCGCTGCTCGTGTTGACGATCCGGGCGGCCGGGGTACGGCCCGCCTTGGCCTCCGCCCGCCAGTGCGCGGCGGCGTGCTTCAGGGGGAGGAAGTGGCCCTTGAGGTGAACGCGTACGACGGCGTCCCAGTCGTCCTCGTCGAGGTTGACCAGCATCCGGTCGCGCAGGAACCCGGCGTTGTTGACGAGGGTGTCCAGCCGGCCGTACGTGTCCAGCGCGGCCGCCACCAGGGACGCGGCCCCGGCGCTCGTCGCCACGTCGCCGCCGTGCGCGATCGCCTCCCCGCCGGCCGCGCGGATCTCCTCGACCACGTGCCGGGAGGGGCCGTCGGCGCCCGGTGTGCCGTCGAGGCCGACGCCGAGGTCGTTGACGACGACCTTCGCCCCCTCGGCGGCGAACGCGAGCGCGTGCGCACGGCCGAGCCCCCGGCCCGCCCCGGTGACGACGACGACCCGTCCTTCGCACATCCGGCTCATGTCAGGCCTCCTTGTTGACCGTTGCGGCGTCCAGGAACGCGGGCGGTTCGCCCCCGCCGTGCACATGCAGGCTCGCCCCGCTGATGTAGGCGGCGGCGTCGGAGGCGAGGAAGACGGCGGCCGCGCCGATGTCGGACGGTTCGGCGAGACGGCCGAGCGGGACGGTGCGCGAGACGGAGGCGATGCCCTCCTCGCCGCCGTAGTGCAGGTGGGACAGTTCGGTGCGGACCATGCCGACGACGAGTGTGTTGACGCGCACCCGCGGCGCCCACTCCACCGCCATCGAGCGGGCCAGGTTCTCCAGGCCCGCCTTGGCCGCCCCGTACGCCGCCGAGCCGGGCGAGGGCCGCCCGCCGCTGACGCTGCCGATCATCACGACGGATCCCCGCGACCGCTCCAGGTGCTCGTACGCGGCCAGCGACGCCGTCAGCGGGGCGACGAGGTTCAGTTCGACGACGTGCGCGTGCCGCTCGGCGTCCGCGTCCGTCAACCTCCGGTACGGCGTGCCACCCGCGTTGTTGACGAGCACGTCCAGCCGGGGCAGAGCCGCGAAGAAGTCCCGTACGGCAGCCGGGTCGCGCAGGTCCAGCGGCCTGAACTCGGCGCCCGGGAGCGGGACTTCGGGCGGTCTGCGGGCACAGATCACGACCTGCGCGCCGGCCTCGGCGAAGGCCCTCGTCACCCCCGCGCCGACACCGCGCGTGCCCCCCGTGACGACAACGACCTTCCCGTCCAGCCCCATTGGCGGCTACCCTTCCACCTAACAAACGTTTGGTGGAAAGGTAGCTGATGCGGCCATGGGTGTCTCCACCTCGTCCCCGGAAAAGGGGTCCGAAGAAGAAGGAATCGCGGTCGTCACGGTCGACTTCCCACCGGTGAACGCCCTGCCGGTGGCCGGCTGGTTCGCCCTGGCCGACGCGGTGCGGGAAGCGGGCCGCGACCCGGAGGTCCGGTGTGTCGTCCTCGCGGCGGAGGGGCGCGGGTTCAACGCCGGTGTGGACATCAAGGAGCTCCAGCGGGGCGGGAACGACGCGCTGATCGGCGTCAACCACGGCTGCGCGGAAGCCTTCGCGGCCGTGTACGAGTGCGAGGTGCCCGTGGTGGCCGCGGTGCACGGCTTCTGCCTGGGCGGCGGCATCGGCCTGGTGGGCAACGCGGACGCGATCGTGGCGAGCGAGGACGCCACCTTCGGGCTGCCCGAGCTGGACCGGGGCGCCCTGGGCGCGGCCACCCATCTGGCCCGCCTGGTCCCCCGGCACCTGATGCGCGCCCTGTACTACACCTCGCGCACCGCGACCGCGGCCGAGCTGCACGCGCACGGCTCGGTGTGGCGGGTGGTGCCGCGCGAGGAACTGCGCGCCCGCGCAATGGAGTTGGCGCGCGAGATCGCCGCGAAGGACGGGCGGCTGCTGCGCCTGGCCAAGGCCGCGATCAACGGCATCGACCCGGTCGACGTCCGCCGCAGCTACCGCTTCGAGCAGGGCTTCACCTTCGAGGCGGGGCTCAGCGGGGTGGCCGACCGGGTCCGGGACACCTTCGGAAGGGACGGTGGCTGAGTGAGCGACAAGACGACGACCGCGGACGAGGTCGCATCGCGGCTGCGCAGCGGCATGACGCTCGGCATCGGCGGCTGGGGCTCGCGCCGCAAGCCGATGGCCCTGGTCCGCGCACTGCTGCGCTCCGACGTCACGGACCTCACGGTCGTCTCGTACGGCGGCCCGGACGTCGGGATGCTGGCCGCCGCGGGACGGATCCGCAAGCTGGTCGCCCCCTTCGTCACCCTCGACTCGATCCCGCTGGAACCGCACTACCGCGCGGCCCGCGAGCGCGGCGCCTTCGAGCTCATGGAGATCGACGAGGCGATGTTCATGTGGGGCCTGCACGCCGCCGCGAACCGGCTGCCGTTCCTGCCGGTGCGGGCGGGACTCGGCTCGGACGTCATGCGGGTCAACTCCGGCCTGCAGACGGTGACTTCGCCGTACGACGACGGGGAGACGTTCGTGGCCGTGCCCGCCCTGCGGCTCGACGCGGCCCTGGTCCACGTGGGCCGCGCCGACCGGCAGGGCAACGGCCGGTATCTGGGACCCGACCCCTACTTCGACGACCTCTTCTGCGAGGCCGCGGACACGGCGTACCTCTCCTGCGAACGGATCGTCGACACGGCCGAGCTGACGAAGGAGGCCGCCCCGCAGTCGCTGCTGATCAAGCGACACACGGTGACAGGGGTCGTCGAGGCCCCGAACGGCGCGCACTTCACGTCCTGCGCCCCCGACTACGGCCGCGACGAGGCCTTCCAGAAGGCGTACGCGACGACGCCCTGGGCGGACTTCGCGGCGCAGTTCCTCGGCGGGGACGAGCAGGCCTACCAGTCGGCGGTCAGGGAGGGGGAATGGACGTCATGACGGAGGTCACCCGAGCCGAGTACTGCGTGATCGCCTGCGCCGAGGCCTGGCGCGACGCCGGGGAGGTGCTGGCGAGCCCGATGGGCCTGATCCCGTCCGTCGGGGCCCGGCTGGCACGCCTGACCTTCTCGCCGGACCTGCTGCTGACCGACGGCGAGGCGCTGCTGGTCACCCCGGACGGCACCGTGGAGGGCTGGCTGCCGTACCGGCAGCACCTCGCCCTGGTCACCGGGGGCCGGCGGCACGTGATGATGGGCGCGAGCCAGATCGACCGGTACGGCAACCAGAACATCTCGTGCATCGGCGACTGGGAGCGGCCGAAGCGGCAGCTGCTCGGGGTGCGGGGCGCCCCGGTCAACACCCTCAACAACCCGACCAGTTACTGGATTCCCAGGCACTCCCGGCGGGTCTTCGTCGAGAAGGTCGACATGGTGTGCGGGGTCGGATACGACCACGCGGCGGGCGCCCGGTACCACCGGATCCCCCGTGTCGTCTCCGACCTGGGTGTCTTCGACTTCGACACGCCCGACCGCTCGATGCGGCTGGCCTCGCTCCACCCGGGCGTCACCCTGGAGCAGGTCAGGGAGGCGACGTCCTTCGAACTGGCCGTCCCGGACGAGGTGCCGCGGACCCGGCCGCCGACCGCCGAGGAGCTTCGGCTCATCCGCGAGGTGCTCGACCCGGGGAACACCCGCGCCAGGGAGGTCGGCGCGTGATGGAGACGCCGCTGACCCGGCTGGTCGGGGTGCGCAATCCGATCGTGCAGACGGGGATGGGCTGGGTGGCCGGACCCCGGCTGGTCTCGGCGACGGCGAACGCGGGGGCGCTGGGCATCCTGGCCTCCGCGACGATGACGGTCGACGGGCTGCGGGCGGCGGTACGGGAGGTGAAGTCCCGTACGGACGCGCCGTTCGGGGTGAATCTGCGGGCGGACGCCTCGGACGCCGGCGACCGGGTCCGCGTGATGATCGACGAGGGGGTGCGGGTCGCGTCCTTCGCGCTCGCGCCGTCCCGTGAGCTGATGGCCGAGCTCAAGGACGCGGGCGTGGTCGTGATCCCCTCGATCGGCGCCCGGCGGCATGCCGAGAAGGTCGCGGCCTGGGGTGCGGACGCGGTGATCGTGCAGGGCGGGGAGGGCGGCGGGCACACCGGCGAGGTGGCGACGACCGTGCTGTTGCCGCAGGTGGTGGACGCCGTGGAGATACCGGTCGTGGCGGCGGGCGGCTTCTTCGACGGGCGGGGGCTGGTCGCCGCGCTGTCCTACGGGGCGGCCGGCATCGCCATGGGCACGCGGTTCCTGCTGACGTCGGACTCGACGGTGCCGAACGCGGTGAAGGCGCGGTATCTGGCGGCGACCGTACGGGATGTCACGGTCACCACGGCCGTGGACGGACTGCCCCACCGCATGCTGCGCACCGACCTGGTCGACGCGCTGGAGCGCTCCGGCCGCGCGCGGGCGTTCCTCCAGGCGGTCCGCCGGGCGGCGGGCTACCGCAAGCTGTCCGGCACGACTTGGCGCCGCATGCTCCGCGACGGCCGGGCACTGCGGCACGGCAAGGACCTGACCTGGAGCCAGGTCCTGCTCGCCGCGAACACCCCGATGCTGCTCAGGGCATCCATGGTGGACGGCCGCACGGACCTGGGCGTGATGGCCTCCGGACAGGTCGCCGGCCTGATCGACGACCTGCCGTCGTGCGCGGAACTGGTGGACCGGATCATGAAGGAGGCGGAGGAGACACGGGAGCGACTGGCAGTGCTCTGACGGCACGGCCCGGCAACGCCGCCGAAGGGGCGCGGGGCTGTATCGACATGCGGCTTCGCCGCGTGGGCGCGACCGGCCACCGCGGGCCCGCGGCCGCCCTGAGCCCCCTCGCGGCACTCCCCCAGGCGTCTCACAGCCGCTCGATGATCGTCACGTTGGCCTGTCCGCCGCCCTCGCACATCGTCTGGAGCCCGAACCGGCCGCCGGTGCGCTCCAGTTCGTGCAGCAGGGTCGTCATCAGCTTCGCGCCCGTCGCGCCCAGCGGATGCCCCAGGGCGATCGCGCCGCCGTTGACGTTGACCTTGTCGGGGTCCGCGCCGGTCTCCTTCAGCCAGGCCAGGACGACCGGCGCGAAGGCCTCGTTGATCTCGACGAGGTCGATGTCGTCGATCGACAGGCCCGTCTTCTTCAGGGCGTGGGCGGTGGCGGGTATCGGTGCGGTGAGCATGCGGATGGGATCCTCACCGCGCACCGAGAGGTGGTGCACCCGGGCCCGGGGCGTGAGGCCGTGCTCGCGCACCGCCCGCTCCGAGGCCAGCAGCATCGCCGCCGCGCCGTCTGAGACCTGCGAGGAGCACGCGGCGGTGATCGTGCCGCCGTCGACGACCGGCTTCAGCCCGGCCATCTTCTCCAACGAGGTGTCCCGGCGCGGCCCCTCGTCGACGCCGACCTGGCCGTACGCCACGGTCTCCCGCTCGAAGCGGCCCTCGTCGATCGCGCGCAGGGCCCGCCGGTGCGAGCGCAGCGCGAACTCCTCCTGGTCCTGCCGGGTGATCCCCCATTTGCCGGCGATCATCTCGGCGCCGACGAACTGGTTGACCGGCTTCTCCCCGTACCGCGCCCGCCACCCCTCGCTGCCCGCGAAGGGCCCCGCGGTCAGCCCGAGGGGCTCGGCGGCCTGCCGGGTGGCGAAGGCGATGGGGATCATCGACATGTTCTGCACGCCGCCCGCGACCACCAGGTCCTGGGTGCCGGACAGCACGCCCTGCGCGGCGAAGTGCACGGCCTGCTGCGAGGAGCCGCACTGCCGGTCCACGGTCACGCCCGGCACCTCCTCGGGCAGTCCTGCAGCCAGCCAGCAGGTCCGCGCGATGTCCCCGGCCTGCGGCCCGACGGCGTCCAGACAGCCGAAGACGACGTCCTCGACGGCCGCCGGGTCCATGCCCGCGCGCTGCACCAGCGCCTTGAGGACATGCGCGCCCAGGTCGGCCGGATGGACCCCGCTGAGTCCTCCTCCGCGCCGCCCGACGGGCGTACGGACCGCTTCGACGATGTAGGCCTCGGCCATGGCAACTCCCCGGTGGGAACAGTGGGTTACGTGCGTACGGCGATCCCGTCCAGCACCATCGACAGGTACTGCCGGGCGATCTCCTCGGGGCTGTGCTGTCCGCCCGGCCGGTACCAGGACGCGGCGACCCACACCGTGTCGCGCACGAACCGGTAGGTGAGCCGGACGTCGAGGTCGGAGCGGAACACCCCGGCCGCGACCCCGCGCTCCAGCGTGGACAGCCAAGCCTTCTCGAACTTGCGCTGCGACTCGGCGAGGAACGAGAACCGCTCCTGCGCGACGAGCTGCCGGTTCTCCTTCTGGTAGATCGCGACGGCGGCCCGGTGCCGGTCGATCTCCCGGAACGACTCGGTGACCAGCGCCTCCAGCGTCTCGCGGGGGCCCAGCTCGGCTTCCAGGACGGCGTCGTAGCCGCTCCACAGCTCGTCGAGGAAGGTCCGCAGGATCTCCTCCAGCATCGACTCCTTGGAGTCGAAGTGGTAGTAGAGGCTGCCCGCGAGCATGCCCGCGTGGTCGGCGATCTTGCGTACGGTGGTGGCGTTGTAGCCCTGCTCGGCGAAGACCTCGGCGGCGGTTTCGAGGAGTTCGCGACGCCGGGCGGCCGCGGCGGTCACCTGGGGCTTCTTCTTGGTCGGCACGGGTCCATTGTCGTCCTAGGCGTGCTGGCTGCTGACGGGGACGATCTCCCCGGTCATGTACGAGGAGTACTCCGAGGCCAGGAAGACGATCACGTTGGCCACCTCCCAGGGCTCGGCGTACCGCCCGAACGCCTCCCGCGCGGTCAGCTCCCGGAGCAGTTCGGGGGTCGTCACCTTCGCGAGGTGCGGGTGCATGGCGAGGGACGGCGAGACCGCGTTGACCCGCACTCCGTACTCGGCGGCCTCGATCGCCGCGCACCGCGTCAGCGCCATCACGCCCGCCTTGGCGGCGGCGTAGTGCGCCTGTCCGGTCTGGGCGCGCCAGCCGACGACGGAGGCGTTGTTGACGATCACGCCGCCGCCGGTGTCCCGCATGCGGCGCAGGGCGGCCCGGGTGCATCTGAAGGTGCCGTTCAAGGTGACGTCGAGGACCTTCGACCACTGTTCGTCGGTCATGTCGGCGAGCGGAGAAGTCCCGCCGAGGCCGGCGTTGTTGACGACGACGTCGAGCCGGCCGTGCTCCCGCACGGCGGTGTCGAACAGCGCGCGCACCTGTGTCTCGTCGGTGACGTCGCACACCGCGGAGCTGACCGCGCCCTCGAACTCCCGGGCCAGCTCGGCCTCGTGCTCCTTCAGCCGCCGCGCGTGCGCGTCGCTGATCAGCACGCGCGCGCCCTCTTCGAGGAAGCGTCGGGCGGTAGCGCCGCCGATGCCGGCACCGGCCGCCGCGGTGATGACGGCGGTGCGCCCACGGAGCAGTCCGTGCCCGGGAACGTACGTCGGTGCCTCGACGTTTGTCATGGCAGCACGCTAACCTACCAAACACTTGTTAGGGAAGACCGACAGGCCCCGCAGGGAGGGAGCGCGACCGTGGATCTGCGTCACTCGGCCGAGGACGAGGCGTTCCGCGCCGAGGCCCGTGCCTGGCTGCACGCGCATGTGCCGCCCGCTCCGCTGCCCTCCCTGGAGACCGAGGAGGGTTTCGCGGCGCACCGGGTCTGGGAGGCCGAACTCGCCGCGGGCCGCTGGTCGGTGGTGAACTGGCCGGCCGAGTACGGCGGCCGGGACGCCTCACTGATGCGCTGGCTGCTGTTCGAGGAGGAGTACTACGCGGCGGGGGCGCCGGGCCGCGTCGGTCAGAACGGCGTCAGCCTGCTGGCCCCGACCCTCTTCGACCACGGCACCGAGGAGCAACGCGCGCGCGTGCTCCCGTCCATGGCCACCGGCGAGGTGATCTGGGCGCAGGCGTGGTCGGAGCCGGAGGCGGGCTCCGACCTCGCCTCGCTGCGGTCCAGGGGCGTGCGCACGGACGGCGGCTGGCTGCTCAGCGGCCAGAAGACGTGGTCCTCGCGGGCCGCCTTCGCCGACCGCGCGTTCGGCCTGTTCCGCACCGACCCGGACACCCCGAGACCCCACCAGGGCCTGACGTACCTGATGTTCGACCTGTGCGCCCCCGGGGTCACGGTCCGCCCCATCGCGCGTCTCGACGGCAAGCCCGCCTTCGCCGAGCTGTTCCTGGACGAGGTGTTCGTGCCCGACGAGGACGTCATCGGCGGGCCCGGCCAGGGCTGGCGGATCGCGATGTCGACGGCGGGCAACGAACGCGGTCTGATGCTGCGCTCCCCCGGCCGTTTCCTCGCGGGCGCCGACCGGCTGCACCGCCTCTGGCAGTCCCAGGGCAGCCCCCGGGACGCGCGTGACCGCGTGGCCGACGCCCTGATCGGCGCCCGCGCCTACCAGCTCTTCACCTACGCCGCCGCCTCCCGCTTCCTCGACGGCGAGTCCATCGGCCCGGAGTCCAGCCTGAACAAGGTCTTCTGGTCGGAGTACGACATCGCGCTGCACGAGACGGCCCTCGACCTCCTGGGCGCCGACGGCGAGCTGGCCGACTCCGACTGGTCCGAGCGCTATGTCTTCGCCCTGGCCGGGCCGATCTACGCCGGGACGAACGAGATCCAGCGCGACATCATCGCCGAGCGGCTGCTCGGCCTGCCGAAGGGGCGCCGCTGATGAGGTTCCTCCTCGACGCCGAGCAGCGCGCCTTCGCCGGCTCGCTGGACGCGATGCTGACGGCGGCGGACACACCGTCGGTGGTGCGGGAGTGGAGCCGGGGCGAGCACGCGAGTGGCCGGGCGCTGTGGTCGCGGGTCGCCGATGCCGGAGTGTTCGCGCTGGCGGTGCCCGAGGTCCACGAGGGGCTGGGGGTGCGACCCGTCGAACTCGCCGTCGCCTTCGTGGAGTTGGGCCGCCACGCGGTGCCGGGGCCGCTGGTGGAGACGGTCGCGGCGGCGGCACTGCTCGCCGCCCTGCCGGACCCCGGCCCGGCCAAGCGGCTGCTGCCGGCTCTGGCAGCTGGGGATGCCATGGCGACGCTGGCGTGGCGGACGCCGTACGCCCTGGACGGCGACGTGGCCGCGACCCGTCTCGCGCTCACCGCCGAGGGCCTGCGCCTCGCCCCCGGCCACGGCCCGGTGCGCGCCTCCCTGGACCCGGCCCGCCGCCTCACCCCGCTGGACCCCGGCGGCGAACTCCTGGGCACCGACCCGCCCACCGCCGAAGCGCTCGTACGGGCCCGTCTGGCCACGGCGGCCCAGGCCCTCGGCATCGGCCTCGCCCTGCTCGACCGGACCGTCGCCCACGTCGGGCAGCGCACCCAGTTCGGCGTCCCCGTGGGCTCCTTCCAGGCCGTCAAGCACCGCCTGGCGGACGCGAAGGTGGCGCTGGAGTTCGCCCGGCCCCTGCTGTTCGGCGCCGCCCTCACCATGGACCCGGCCGACGTCGCCGCCGCCAAGGTCACGGCCTGCGAGGCCGCGTACGCCACCGCCCGGACCGCGCTCCAGCTGCATGGCGCGATCGGCTACACCGCGGAGTACGACCTGTCTCTGTGGCTGACCAAGGCCCGCGTCCTGCGCACCGCGTGGGGCGGCCCGCAGGAGTGCCGGGCCGAGGTGCTCAGTGGTGCTCGCCGCTGGTGACCTCGCGGTACTCCTCCACCGTCGGCTTCTCGATCCGCGACGCGGACCCGAACATCGCCCGCGCCAGCCGGGCCCGCACCCGCTGGGACGGGGTGACCCGGCGCCGGACGCCGTTCGCGTCGACCGTCGGCCCGATCTCGTACGGCGGATGCTGCTCGTGCTGGGTCAGGGTGTGCAGCCGACCTTGCGTGAGCGGCTCGTGGACCTCGATGTACTCGCCGTGCGGCAGCCGTTTGATCGTGCCCGTCTCCCTGCCGTGCAGCACGTTGTCCCGGTCCCGGCGTTGCAGCCCGAGACAGATCCGCTTGGTCACGAGATAGGTCAGCACCGGCACCACGAACACCGCGATCCGCACGAACCAGGTGATCACGTTGATGGACAGATGCAGATGCGTGGCCACGATGTCGTTGCCGCCACCGATCAGCAGCACCGCGTACAGGCTCAGCCAGGCCGCGCCGAGCCCGGTGCGCACGGGCACGTTGCGCGGCCGGTCGAGGATGTGGTGCTCCCGTCTGTCGCCGGTGACCCATGCCTCCAGGAAGGGATAGAGGCCGAGCGCGAGCAGGATCAGCGGGAAGAGCGAGAAGGGGATGAAGACGCCCAGTTCCAGGGTGTGGCCCCAGGCGTTGAGCTCCCATCCCGGCATCACCCGGATCAGGCCCTCGGAGAAGCCGAGGTACCAGTCCGGCTGGGCGCCGGTGGTCACCAGGTCGGGCCGGTAGGGCCCGAACGCCCACACGGGGTTGATGCTGGCGACGCCGCCCATGAGCGCCAGCACACCGAAGACCAGGAAGAAGAAGCCGCCCGCCTTGGCCATGTACACCGGCAGGAACGGCATGCCGACGACCGACTTCTGGTCGCGGCCGGGACCCGGGTACTGCGTGTGCTTGTGGTAGAAGACCAGGATCAGATGGGCGACGACCAGGCCCAGCATGATCCCGGGCAGCAGCAGGATGTGCACCGGGTACAGCCGCGCGATGAAGTCCTCGCCGGGGAACTCCCCGCCGAAGAGGAAGAACGCCAGATACGTCCCCACGATCGGCACCGACAGGATCGCGCCGTACGCGAACCGCAGGCCGGTGCCGGACAGCAGGTCGTCGGGGAGGGAGTAGCCGGTCAGGCCGGTGATGATGCCGAGCATCAGCAGGGTCCAGCCGAACACCCAGTTCAGCTCGCGCGGCTTGCGGAAGGCGCCGGTGAAGAACACCCGCATCATGTGCACGAGCATGCCGGTGACGAAGACCAGTGCCGCCCAGTGGTGGATCTGCCGGATCAGCAGCCCGCCGCGCACGTCGAAGCTGATGTCGAGCGTGGACTCGTAGGCCCGGGTCATCAGGACGCCGTTGAGCGGCTCGTAGGTGCCGTTGTAGACGACCTCGGCGGTGCTCGGCTCGAAGAACAGGGTGAGGTAGACGCCGGTGAGGATCAGTACGAGGAAGCTGTAGAGGCAGACCTCGCCCAGCATGAACGACCAGTGGTCCGGAAAGACCTTGCGCATGTTGGCCTTGGCCAGCGCGTAGATCCCGAGCCGCCCGTCCGCCCAGTCGGCGACCCGCTCGCCCTTCCCCGGCGGTGCGGACCTTCGCCCCGCAGCCACCCCGTTGCCCGATCCCGCGCCGTCCATGGACCGTCGCCCCTCCCGTCGGATCACCTCAGGGTGTCACGGGGGTGGGGGCCCGGCCAACGGTGCGGACAAGCCGGAAACCCGGGCCGTCACGGCCGTACGATCCCCTGGGCCCGCGCGGCGACCAGCCACTTCGGGAACTCCCCGACGAGGCGGTCGTACAGCTCCGCCTCGGAGACCCTGCCCGGGTCCGCGCCGGCGTGGAAGAACCCGGCGTTGTCGACCACCCGCTTCTGCGGCACGGCGAGGTCGTCGAGCTTGCGCAGGAAGTCGAACTGCTTGCTGGTCGGGTCCCCGAACCCGACGAACTGCCAGAACAGCGGGAGCCGGGCGGCCTTGCACAGATAGCGTTCCGCGGCGAGCTTGTTGATGGGGCCGCCGTCGGTCTGGAACACGACCAGGGCGGGGTCCGTGGAGCCGCTGTCCAGGTAGTGGTCGATGACGGCGTCCATGGCCAGGTGATAACTGGTCTTGCCCATGTGCCCGAGCCCGGCCACGATCCGCTCGATACGGCCCCGGTGGTCGGCGAGCGCGATGTCGGTGACGGCGTCGACGTCGGTGGAGAAGAAGACCACCGGAACCGTGCCGTCGTCGTCGAAGTGCGCCGACATCCCGAGCACCCGGTCGGCGAGCGCCTGCACGCTGCCGTCCTTGTAGTACGGCTTCATCGAACCCGAGTAGTCGACCACGAGATAGACCGCCGCCCGCACCCCGTCGAGCCCGTGCTTGCGGAGCGACACCCCGGCGCTCTTGTACAGGCTGACCAGCGCGGGCGCGGTCTCCTCCACCTTGCTCAGACTGATCGCAGCCATATGCTTTCCCCCTCGCGCGTCACACTGGCTGCCGAGATTACGACACCATGGGCCCCGCCCCTCCCTCGGTCCACAGGTGTTCGATATTTTGTTCGCCGCCGTCCCCACCGGCTCACCGTTCGTCCAGTTCTCCGAGGAGCCGGCTGTGGAGTCCGAGTCCACCCAGTCCGAGTCGCCCCAGTCCGAGTCGCCCCAGCCCACCGTCACGACCTGCTATCGCCACCCCAAGGTCGAGTCCCACGTCCGCTGCACCCGCTGCGACCGGTACATCTGCCCGGACTGCATGCGCGAGGCGTCCGTCGGCCACCAGTGCGTGGAGTGCGTGAAGGACGGCGCGCGGTCGGTGCGGCAGGCCCGGACGGTCGTCGGCGGCCGGATCGCCGCGACCCCGCTGGTGACGTCGGTGCTCATCGGGCTGAACGTCCTCGCCTATCTGGCCGAGGTGGTGCGCCCGGAGATCCTTGACCGGTTCTCGATGCTCAGCGCCCGGCTGGTCGGGCCGGACGGCGGCTTCTACCTCTACCAGTCCGGGTACCCGTCGGACTTCCACGCCGAGGGCGTCGTCGCCGGGCAGTGGGAGCGGTTGCTCACCGGCGGTTTCCTGCATCTGCCGCCGACGGAGGGCACGTTCGGGCTGCTGCACATCGTGATGAACATGCTCTCGCTGTGGCAGCTGGGCCGGGTCGTGGAGCCCATGCTGGGCCGGATCCGCTATGTCGCCCTGTATCTGCTGGCGACCCTGGGCGGCTCGGTCTTCGAGCTGCTGCTCACCGAGGTGAACGTGGAGTCGGTCGGCGCCTCGGGCGCGATCTTCGGGCTCGGCGCCGCGTACTACGTCCTCGCCCGGCGGGTCGGCGCCGACATGCGGTCCGTCAACCGGTTCATGGTCTTCCTGCTGCTGTGGCTGCTGCTGTCCGCCGGCCTCACCTCCTGGCAGGGCCACCTCGGCGGTCTGCTGACCGGCGCGGCGGTGACGTTCGCCTACGCGTACGCCCCGCGCGGGCCGCGGCAGGCCCTGATCCAGGCGGTCGCGTGTGCGGGTGTGCTGGTGCTGCTGGCGGCGGCCGCGTTCGCCAAGGTGTCCGAGCTGACCGGTGGAGGCGTGGCCCAGTGAGACGTACCGGCATCCTGCTGTTCGCGGCCGTCCCCGTGGCCATCACCGCGGCCGCCTACTTCCTCGCCCCGACCGACTCCGCCGACAGCCCGGCCGAGCCGCCCGTCGTCACCGCCCAGCAGACCACCCGCCAGGACGCCAAGAGCCGCGCCGAGCAGGAGCGGGCGGCCGACGACAAGCTGATCGCGGGCCTGCCGCCCGGCCTGGCCGCCCCGGCGAAGAAGGCACTGGCCCAGCAACTGGTCTCCAGCGCCGAGAACTCGACCCTGAACTGGCGCACCACCTTCGGCTACATCGAGGACATCGGCGACGGCCAGGGCTACACGGCCGGCATCATCGGCTTCTGCACCGGCACGAACGACCTGCGCACCCTGGTCGAGCGCTACACCGACGGGCATCCGGACAACGGGCTCGCCAAGTACCTGCCCGCCCTGCGCGCGGTCGACGGCACCGACTCGCACGAGGGTCTCGACCCCGGCTTCACGGCCGCCTGGAAGGCGGAGGCCCGGCAGCCGGCGTTCCAGGAGGCGCAGCTCGCCGAGCGCGACCGCGCCTACTTCGAACCGGCGGTCCGCCTCGCCAAGCTCGACGGCCTCGGCACTCTGGGCCAGTTCATCTACTACGACGCAATGGTCTTCCACGGCCCCGGCATCGACGACGACGGCTTCTACGTCCTGCGCGAGCGTGCCCTGCGCGAGGCGGACTCACCGGCCCAGGGCGGCTCCGAGAAGGCGTACCTGGACATCTTCCTCGACATCCGCCGCGAGGCCATGAAGGAGAAACGTCCCGGCACCGACACCAGCCGTATCGACACGGCCCAGCGGCAGTTCCTGTACGACGGGAACCTCAAGCTCACTCCGCCGCTGCGGTGGCAGGTGTACGGGGAGACGTACAGGGTGCCCTGAAATCGCGACGGTTCGACAGCGCGCCCCTGAAGGGGCGCGGGGAACTGCGCGACCGGCCAGGACGGCGCCGCAGCCGGCCGACTCACAGAAAGGGCGACGGCGCCCACCCATTCGTCCGGTCGGGGACAAGAGGCAGGCGCCGTCAGTGTTCCGTACGCCGTTGTACGGGACGTTTTGGTGGCCGTCAGACCATCAGCGAGCGGTCCGTCGGCTTGATCGGGGCCGGCAGGTCGCTGGCGCCGGTCAGGAAGCGGTCGCAGCCGCGGGCGGCCGAGCGGCCCTCCGCGATGGCCCACACGATCAGCGACTGACCGCGGCCCGCGTCACCGGCGACGAACACGCCCGGGACGTTGGTCTGGAAGTCGGCGTCGCGAGCGATGTTACCGCGCTCGTCCAGGTCCAGGCCGAACTGCTCGACCACGCCGTTCTCCCGGTCGGTGCCGGTGAAGCCCATGGCGAGGGTCACCAGCTGGGCCGGGATCTTGCGCTCGGTGCCCGGCTTCGGGGTCAGCTTGCCGTCGATGAACTCCACCTCGGTGAGGTGCAGCCACTGGACGTTGCCGTCCTCGTCGCCCTCGAAGTGGGTGGTGGAGACGGAGTAGACCCGCTCGCCGCCCTCCTCGTGCGCCGAGGTGACCTTGTAGAGCATCGGGAAGGTCGGCCACGGCTGGTGCGGGGCACGGTCCTCGCCCGGCCGGGGCATGATCTCCAGCTGCGTGACGGAGGCAGCGCCCTGGCGGTGGGCGGTGCCCACGCAGTCGGCGCCGGTGTCGCCGCCGCCGATGACGACGACGTGCTTGCCCTCGGCCGAGATCGGAGAGGTGACGTAGTCGCCCTCCTGGACCTTGTTGGCCAGCGGCAGGTATTCCATCGCCTGGTAGACGCCCTTGAGCTCCCGCCCGGGGACGGGGAGGTCACGGGCGGTGGTGGCGCCGGCGGCGATGACGACGGCGTCGTACCGCTTCTTGAGGTCGGTCGCCTTGAGGTCGCGGCCGATTTCGATGCCGGTACGGAAGCGGGTGCCCTCCGCGCGCATCTGCTCGATACGGCGGTTGATGTGCCGCTTCTCCATCTTGAACTCGGGGATGCCGT
Organism: Streptomyces chartreusis; assembly: GCF_008704715.1. Classification (NCBI taxonomy): domain Bacteria; kingdom Bacillati; phylum Actinomycetota; class Actinomycetes; order Kitasatosporales; family Streptomycetaceae; genus Streptomyces; species Streptomyces chartreusis. The sequence continues at coordinate 7,330,340 of NZ_CP023689.1, read as the reverse complement.
AGCGGAGCAGGCCGCCGATGCGGTCGGCGCGCTCGTAGACGGCGACGGTGTGGCCGGCCCGGGTCAGCTGCTGGGCGGCGGCCAGGCCCGCCGGGCCCGAGCCGATGACGGCGACGGTCTTGCCGGACAGGCGCTCGGGGGCCTGCGGTGCGACGTCACCGCTGTCCCACGCCTTGTCGATGATGGAGACCTCGACGTTCTTGATGGTGACGGCCGGCTGGTTGATGCCGAGCACGCATGCCGACTCGCAGGGAGCGGGGCAGAGGCGACCGGTGAACTCCGGGAAGTTGTTGGTCGCGTGCAGCCGCTCGCTGGCGGCGGCCCAGTCCTCGCGGTAGGCGTAGTCGTTCCACTCGGGGATGAGGTTCCCGAGCGGACAGCCGTTGTGGCAGAACGGGATGCCGCAGTCCATGCAGCGGCTGGCCTGCTTGCTGATGATCGGCAGCAGGGAGCCGGGGACGTAGACCTCGTTCCAGTCCTTCAGACGCACGTCTACCGGGCGGGACTTGGCGACCTCGCGGCCGTGGTTCAGAAAGCCCTTCGGGTCAGCCATTGATCGCCGCCTCCATCATCTTCTCGGTGATCTCGGACTCGGAGAGTCCCGCCTGCTCGGCGGCGTCCTTGGCGGCGAGCACTGCCTTGTACGTGCTGGGGATGATCTTGCTGAAGCGCTCGACGGCGGTGTCCCACTCGGCCAGGAGCTTCTCGGCGACCGTGGAGCCGGTCTCCTCCTGGTGGCGGCGCACGACGTCGTGCAGCCACTGCTTGTCGGTGTCGTCGAGGGTCTCGACGGCGCTCACGTTGCCGGCGTTGACGTTGTCGCGGTCGAGGTCGATGACGTAGGCGATGCCGCCGGACATGCCGGCCGCGAAGTTACGGCCCGTCTCGCCCAGGACCACCGCGTGGCCACCGGTCATGTACTCGCAGCCGTGGTCGCCCACGCCCTCGGAGACGACCGTCGCGCCGGAGTTGCGGACGCAGAACCGCTCGCCGGTGCGGCCGCGCAGGAACAGCTCGCCGCCGGTCGCGCCGTAGGCGATGGTGTTGCCCGCGATCGTCGAGTACTCGGCGAGGTGGTCGGCGGCCCGGTCCGGGCGGACGATCACACGGCCGCCGGAGAGGCCCTTGCCGACGTAGTCGTTGGCGTCGCCTTCCAGGCGCAGCGTGACACCGCGCGGGAGGAAGGCGCCGAAGGACTGGCCCGCGCTGCCGGTGAAGGTGATGTCGATGGTGTCGTCGGGCAGACCGGCACCGCCGAACTTCTTCGTCACCTCGTGGCCGAGCATGGTGCCGACCGTGCGGTTGATGTTGCGGACCTTGATCTGCGCGCGCACCGGCTGGGCGTCGGTCGCGGAGTCCGCGGCCAGCGCGTCGGCGGCGAGCTTGATGAGCTCGTTGTCGAGCGCCTTCGCCAGGCCGTGGTCCTGCTCGATCAGCTGGTGGCGCACCGCGCCCTCGGGCAGCTCGGGCACGTGGAACAGCGGCTCCAGGTCCAGGCCCTGCGCCTTCCAGTGGTCGACGGCACGCGTGACGTCCAGCGTCTCGGCGTGGCCGACGGCCTCCTCGATGGTGCGGAAGCCCAGCTCGGCGAGGATCTCGCGGACCTCCTCGGCGATGAACTGGAAGAAGTTCACGACGTACTCGGCCTTGCCGGAGAACCGGTCGCGCAGCGTCGGGTTCTGGGTGGCGATGCCGACCGGGCAGGTGTCCAGGTGGCAGACGCGCATCATGATGCAGCCGGAGACGACGAGCGGCGCGGTCGCGAAACCGAACTCCTCGGCGCCGAGCAGCGCGGCGATGACGACGTCGCGGCCGGTCTTCAGCTGGCCGTCGGTCTGCACGACGATGCGGTCGCGCAGGCCGTTGAGCAGCAGGGTCTGCTGGGTCTCGGCGAGGCCGAGCTCCCAGGGGCCGCCCGCGTGCTTGAGCGAGGTGAGCGGGGAGGCACCCGTACCGCCGTCGTGGCCGGAGATGAGCACCACGTCCGCGTGTGCCTTGGAGACACCCGCGGCGACCGTGCCGACGCCGACCTCGGAGACCAGCTTGACGTGAATCCGCGCCTGCGGGTTCGCGTTCTTCAGGTCGTGGATCAGCTGGGCCAGGTCCTCGATGGAGTAGATGTCGTGGTGCGGCGGCGGGGAGATCAGGCCCACGCCCGGCGTCGAGTGACGCGTCTTCGCGACCCACGGGTAGACCTTGTGGCCGGGCAGCTGGCCGCCCTCGCCGGGCTTGGCGCCCTGGGCCATCTTGATCTGGATGTCGTCGGCGTTGACCAGGTACTCGGACGTGACACCGAAGCGGCCGGAGGCGACCTGCTTGATGCTGGACCGGCGCGCCGGGTCGTAGAGACGGTCCGGGTCCTCGCCGCCCTCACCGGTGTTGGACTTGCCGCCCAGCTGGTTCATGGCGATGGCGAGGGTCTCGTGCGCCTCCTTGGAGATGGAGCCGTACGACATGGCGCCGGTGGAGAAGCGCTTGACGATCTCGGAAGCGGGCTCGACCTCGTCGATGGAGATCGGCTGCCGGTCGGACTTGAAGCCGAACATGCCGCGCAGCGTCATCAGACGCTCGGACTGCTCGTTCACCCGGTCCGTGTACTTCTTGAAGATGTCGTAGCGGTTGGCCCGCGTGGAGTGCTGGAGGCGGAAGACCGTCTCCGGGTCGAACAGGTGCGGCTCGCCCTCGCGGCGCCACTGGTACTCGCCGCCGATCTCGAGGGCGCGGTGGGCCGGGGCGATGCCGCTCGCCGGGTACGCCTTCGCGTGCCGGGCGGCGACCTCCTTGGCGATGACGTCGATGCCGACGCCGCCGATCTTGGTGGCCGTGCCGTTGAAGTACTTCTCCACGAAGGCGTCGTCGAGACCGACGGCCTCGAAGACCTGGGCGCCGCGGTAGGAGGCGACGGTGGAGATGCCCATCTTGGACATGACCTTCAGAACGCCCTTGCCGAGGGCGTAGATCAGGTTGCGGATCGCCGTCTCGGCCTCGATGCCGGGCAGGAAGGTGCCGGCGCGGACCAGGTCCTCGACGGACTCCATCGCCAGGTACGGGTTGACCGCGGCGGCGCCGAAGCCGATGAGCAGCGCGACGTGGTGGACCTCGCGGACGTCGCCGGCCTCGACCAGCAGGCCCACGTGGGTGCGCTGCTTGGTGCGGATGAGGTGGTGGTGGACGGCCGCCGTGAGCAGCAGCGACGGGATCGGCGCGTGCTCGGCGTCGGAGTGGCGGTCCGACAGCACGATCAGCCGGGCGCCGTTCTCGATGGCGGCGTCGGCCTCGGCGCAGATCTCTTCTATGCGCGCGGCCAGCGTGTCGCCGCCGCCGTGCACCCGGTACAGGCCGGACAGGGTCGCGGCCTTGAAGCCGGGCATGTCGCCGTCGGCGTTGATGTGGATGAGCTTGGCCAGCTCGTCGTTGTCGATCACCGGGAACGGCAGGGTGACGCTGCGACAGGAGGCGGCCGTCGGGTCGAGCAGGTTGCCCTGCGGACCCAGCGAGGAGTTCAGCGAGGTGACGAGCTCCTCGCGGATGGCGTCCAGCGGCGGGTTGGTGACCTGCGCGAACAGCTGGGTGAAGTAGTCGAAGAGCAGACGCGGGCGCTCGCTGAGCGCGGCGATCGGCGAGTCGGTGCCCATCGAACCGATCGGCTCGGCACCGGCCTTGGCCATCGGGGCGACGATGACGCGCAGCTCCTCCTCGGTGTAACCGAAGGTCTGCTGGCGGCGGGTGACCGAGGCGTGGGTGTGCACGATGTGCTCACGCTCGGGCAGGTCGGAGAGCTCGATCTCGCCGGCCTCCAGCCACTCCGCGTAGGGCTGCTCGGCGGCGAGCTGGGCCTTGATCTCGTCGTCCTCGATGATGCGGTGCTCGGCGGTGTCCACGAGGAACATGCGGCCGGGCTGGAGGCGGCCCTTGCGGACGACCTTCGCGGGGTCGATGTCGAGGACGCCGACCTCGGAGCCGAGGACGACGAGGCCGTCGTCGGTGACCCAGTAGCGGCCGGGGCGCAGGCCGTTGCGGTCGAGCACGGCGCCGACCTGGGTGCCGTCGGTGAAGGTGACACAGGCCGGGCCGTCCCAGGGCTCCATCATCGTGGAGTGGAACTGGTAGAAGGCGCGCCGGGCCGGGTCCATGGAGTCGTGGTTCTCCCACGCCTCCGGGATCATCATCAGCACGGAGTGCGGCAGCGAACGGCCGCCCAGGTGCAGGAGTTCGAGCACCTCGTCGAAGGACGCGGAGTCGGAGGCGTCCGGGGTGCACACCGGGAAGATGCGCTCCAGCGCCTTGCCGTCGGATCCGAACAGGTCGGAGACGAGCTGCGACTCGCGGGCGCGCATCCAGTTGCGGTTGCCCTTGACGGTGTTGATCTCACCGTTGTGCGCGACGAAGCGGTACGGGTGCGCCAGCGGCCACGACGGGAACGTGTTCGTCGAGAAGCGCGAGTGGACGAGGGCGACGGCCGAGGCGAAGCGGCGGTCGGACAGGTCCGGGAAGAAGGGCTCCAGCTGGCCGGTGGTCAGCATGCCCTTGTAGACGATGGTGCGGGCCGACAGCGACGGGAAGTAGACACCGGCCTCGCGCTCGGCGCGCTTGCGCAGCACGAAGGCCTTGCGGTCGAGGGCGATGTCCTTCGACGAGCCGTCCGTGACGAAGACCTGCCGGAAGGCGGGCATCGTCGAGCGGGCCGTGGCACCGAGCAGTTCGGGGGCGACGGGAACCTCGCGCCAGCCGAGGACGGTCAGACCCTCCTCGGACGCGATCGTCTCGATCTGCGAGACGGCGTCCTGGGTCCCCTCCTCCGGCAGGAAGGCGATACCGACGGCGTACGCACCGGCCTCGGGAAGCTCGAATCCGGCCACCTCACGCAGGAAGGCGTCCGGCACCTGGGAAAGGATGCCCGCGCCGTCGCCCGAGTCGGGCTCGGAGCCCGTGGCGCCGCGGTGTTCGAGATTGCGCAGAACGGTGAGCGCCTGGTCGACCAGCGTGTGGCTCGCCTCACCGGTGAGGGTGGCCACGAAGCCGACGCCACAGGCGTCGTGCTCGTTGCGGGGGTCGTACATACCCTGCGCAGCAGGGCGAGCATCCATGAACGACCAGTTCTGGCCATTCGTGGAGTGCTGGGACGGCTGGCGCGGCGTACGCATCGGCTCTCCCGTCGTCGTCATCTGGCATATGCAAATTGCCGAGGGACGACGTTGGCCCTCTGCGTGAGTGCAAAATTTCGTGCAGGTTACATGATGGGGCGGTTCTCGGGAAGCGGGATAATCCGTTCCACCATGCGGACACCACGGGCTACGGCAAGGGTTCCGCGCACATGGCTCGAAGTATGTGGGGACCGAGCGGGACAGGTCTATGTCCGACGGTCCAGGGGGGCGGAGGAGGCGTCGTCGCCGACCCCGCGAGTGCGCCCCAGGCGTCATTGCCCACAGCGCTTACGGCTCATGCCCGGTGGTCACGCATCCGAAACCAGCGAGTAACGGCTACTTATGCGGCCCAACGCATAAGTTCCAGCCGAGCTATCCTACGGCCGTTCCGAACAAACTGCCCAGGGCGTACGTCACACCGGCCGCGGCACCACCCAGGGCGAGCTGCCGCAGACCGCTGTACCACCAGCTGCGTGCCGTCACCTTGGCCACGACCGCACCGCAGAGGAAGAGGCCGAGAAGCGCCAGCAGCAGGGCCGGCCACAGAGTGGTCGCACCGAGCAGATACGGCAGCACGGGCAGCAGGGCACCCAGCGCGAACGAGCCGAACGACGACACGGCCGCGACGAGCGGCGACGGCAGATCGCCGGGGTCGATGCCGAGCTCCTCGCGGGCGTGTATCTCAAGGGCCAGCTCGGGATCGCGGGAGAGCTGCTCGGCGACGGCCTTCGCGAGCTCGGGCTCGACACCTCGGGCCTGATACAGCGCGGCGAGCTCGGCCTCCTCGTCCTTGGGGTGCTTGCGCAGCTCCCGGCGCTCGACGTCCAGCTCCGCCTCGACGAGCTCGCGCTGCGAGGCGACGGAGGTGTACTCGCCGGCGGCCATGGAGAAGGCACCGGCGGCGAGACCGGCGAGACCGCTCAGCACGATGGTCTGATGACTGACCGCACCACCCGCGACACCGGTCATCAGAGCGAGGTTGGAGACCAGGCCGTCCATCGCGCCGAAGACGGCGGGGCGCAGCCAGCCGCCGTTCACATCGCGGTGCGTGTGGTTGTCACGGTGCGCCTCGTGCAGCGCGGCCTCGGTTTCGATGATGGCCATGAAGGTGTCCCCCAGGTACTCAGGCAAGGCTGTCTTTAGACGCGTTCTACTCTTTGACAACGCCAAATCTACGCCGGGAAATTCCACCTCGCCAGCAAGGAAAGGCTCGTCTAACCTGCGGTTTTACCTAGAACGCTCATTCGTGTAAGGGTGCGCACAAATGTCGACCGGGTGACTCTGAGGCTTCCGAGGCTCAGGTCAACCGCCGACGGTGGGACACATCCGCAAAGGGCTCCGCGCCCTGGGTGGAGCCCCCGGAGGAGAGGCCGCGTATGGCATCGATCGCCTGCATCCCCTCGGTTCCGACGCCCGGGGACGCCGCCGAACTGCGCCGACGGGCGCGCGGCGCGCTGCTGGGCCTGGCGGTCGGCGACGCGCTCGGCGCTCCCGCGGAGAACATGAAGCCCTCGGAGATCCGGGCCCGCTGGGGCCGGGTGACGGGATTCGTCACCGACAACCCCTCGGGCACGGACGACACCGAGTACGCGATCTTCTCGGGACTCCTCCTGGCCCGGCACGGATCGGCCCTCACGCCGGCCCATGTGGAGGCGGCCTGGCACGAGTGGATCGCGGACCGGGCCGAGGGCCCCTTCCGGGGCGCGGGCTTCAGCGAGCGCGGCACGCTGGAGAACCTGCGCCGGGGTCTGGCCGCGCCCATCTCCGCCCAGCACCGGCATGCCTGGAGCGACGGTCTCGCGATGCGGGCGGCGCCTTTCGGCGTCTTCGCCGCCGGCCGCCCCGCCGAGGCGGCTCGCCTGGTCGCGATCGACGGCTCGGTCAGCCATGACGGCGAGGGCATCTACGGCGGCCAGGCGGTGGCGGCTGGGGTCGCCGCGGCGATGGCGGGGGCGCCGACGATCGCCGTGGTCGCCTCGGCCCTCGCCGTGGTCCCGGACGACTCCTGGACGGCCCGCTCCCTGCGCCGGGCGGTCGCGGTCGCCCACCGCGGCGAACGCGCGGTCCGCTCCGCCGTCGTGATCGGCGGCTACCCGTGGACCGACCTGGCCCCCGAGGCGGTCGCGCTCGCCTTCGGTGCGTACGCGGCGGCGGACGGCGACTTCGTCCAGGCGGTGCTGACGGCGGTGAACATGGGCCGCGACGCCGATACGACGGCGGCGGTGGCCGGGGCACTGGCGGGCGCGACCCAGGGCGAGTCGGCGATCCCCGCGGACTGGGCGGCGGCGATCGGCCCGGCCCGTGGCAGCTGCCTGCCGTCGATGGCCGGACACCACGTACTGGACGTGGCGGAACTCCTGGTCCCGGGCGAGGACAGAAAGTGGGTGACCGGCGGCCTCACACCGGCCGAGGCACCCTCCGCACGCGAAGGGGCCGCCCGATGACACCACCGACCCCATGGGACGAGGCGACCTCGACAACTCCCCCACCGGAAGCCGACCACGCCCTCCTGACCCACTCCCCGACCCCCACGGACACAGAGCCCGCACCACTGACGCCCCCGACCGACTCCCCCGACACCGGACCCGCCCCACTCCCGACCCCGAACGCCCCTGACGACACAGGCCCCACACTGCTCACGGCCCCGGGTGACCTGCGAACGCCCCCGCCCCACCCGCCCGCAGTCGCCGACGGCGAGCAGTCCCCACCACGGCCACCCGCACCCGACGACGAAAGCCGCACAGGCGGCGCGGGTGGAAAACAGCAGGCCGAAGGCGGAGCCGAGGCCGGGCAGCGTGTCCTCGGTCTCCTCCTCGGCCTCGCCGCAGGCGACGCCGCCGGCTGGCCCGCCGCCCGCCACCGTGCCGCCCGCATGCCGGAATGGACCCGCCGCCTCACCCGGGAACTCGACACCTTCGCCGAGCAGAACGCGACCACCACCCTCCCCGTGCCGATCGCCCTCAACCAGCCCCCCGAACCCCTCCGCCTCGGCCCCTCCGACGACGCGGAATGGGCGACCTTCGCCGCCGAAGCCGTACTGAGAGCCGGCGACGACACGGCCCTCGGCGACCTCAGCCGGGAACGCCGCACCCGAGCCGCCATCGACCTCACCTGGAACGCCGTCGCCAGCGAGGTGGCCGCCGCAGCCGACCGCGCCCCGGAGATCGAGTCGGCCATCCTCCCCCTGCGCGCCCGCATCTCCGTCCGCGCCGGCCTCGGCAACCTCGCCACCGGCCTGCGTCCACCCGCCACCGGCCACGACAACCCGCACTACTTCGACGACGCCGCCTGCATCCGCGCCTGCGTCCTCGCTGTGGCCCACCCCGGCGACCCCCACCGCGCCGCCGACCTCGCCGAGTTCGACGCCCGCTACACCCAGGACGGCGACGGAGTGCACGGCGCGAGGGCGATGGCGGCGGCCGTGTCCCTGGCCCTGACCGGCGCGAACACCACGGCCTGTGTGACAGCCGCGCTCGCCGAACTCCCCGAGGAGACGGAGATCGGCCGGAACGCCCGCCACGCCCTGCACCTCGCCCGGACCGCCGACAGCGCCTTCGCCCTGATCCCCCTCCTGGAACACCAGATCGTCGACCACGTCTACAGCTACGGCATCGCCGCCGCCGAGACGGTCCCGGTCGCCCTCGCCCTCACGGTCGCCTCCGACGGCCGTATCGCCGAGGCGGTACCCGCAGCCGCGTGCCTCTCCCGCGTCGCCGACTCCGCACCGGCCCTGGCCGGCGCGCTGACCGGCGCCCTGGGCGGCGGCGCGTCGATCCCCACGTCCTGGCGCGACACCTGCCGCACCCTCTCCGGCTGCGTGCTCCCCCGCCTCACCGGCACCGACCTGGTGGAACTCGCCGAACTCCTGGAAGCCACACAACCGGCCCGACCAGGAGGATGATTCGGGGCATGACGCCCAAAGCAGACGAAAGCAGTGGTCCGCGTCTCGACGAGCGGATCACCGGCGCCCTGGTCGGCGCGGCGGTCGGCGACGCCCTCGGCGGCCCGGTGGAGGGCTACTCCCCCGACCAGATCCTCGAGCGCCACGGCGGCCGGGTGCACGGCATCGTCGGCCCGTGGAACGGCGACGCCTGGCGTACGGCCCGCCCCATCGCTCCGTACCACAAGGGCGACGGGCACGTCACCGACGACACCTTGCTGACGCACGCGCTGGTCCGCGTCTACGGCTCCGTCCGCGACCACCTCGACGCGTACGCGGTCGCCGACCACCTGGTCCCGGACCTGATGACGAACCCGCGCTGGATCCCGGAGCTGGAGGCGGAGGCACTCCCCCTGCACCGCGTCTTCCTGGCCGAGAAGTGGCTCGTGGCCCGCATCCACTACGGCCATGTGGACCCGCGGGAGGCCGGCGTCGGCAACATCGTCAACTGCGGTGCGGCGATGTACATGGCCCCGGTCGGCCTGGTCAACGCGGCCGACCCGAGGGCGGCGTACACGGAGGCCCTGGACATCGCGGGCGCCCACCAGTCGTCGTACGGCCGTGAGGCGGCGGGCGTCTTCGCGGCGGCGGTGGCGGCGGCCTGCGCGCCGGGGGCGACACCGGACTCGGTGATCGAGGCCTGTCTGTCGCTGGCGAAGGACGGCACGCGGACGGCGATCGAGAAGGTCTGCGAAGTGGCGGGCGCCCACCAGGACTTCGAGTCGGCGCTGATCCCGCTGCGGGAGGCGATCGCCCCGTACGACACGGTCGGCCCCGACTACCGGCGGCCCTCCCTCGGCGCGCGGCGCCCCTCCCGTCTGCACGCCATCGAGGAAGTCCCCGTCGCCCTGGCCATGCTGCTGATCGCGGGCGGCGACCACCGCCGCTCGGTTCTGGGCGCCGTCAACTACGGCCGCGACTGCGACTCCATCGCCACGATGGCCGGCGCCCTCGCCGGCGCACTCGGCTCACCGGTCCCCGAGGACTGGTCGAAGGCGGTCGCGGAGGCCAGCCGACTGGACCTGTGGGAACCGCCCCGCACCCTGACCGAGGTCACGAGGGAGATCCACGCCCGGGACGTACGCCGGCGCCGCGCCCACGAGGCGGCGTTCGCGGCGCTGGAGGGCCGGCCGTGCTCCGACTGACCTGGGTCCAGCCGGAGGACCTGATCGGCCACGAGCTTCGGCAGGCCGCCCTGGACGGCCGGGAGCCGTCGAGGATCGCGGCGAGGTGGCGGGCGGCCGGCGGCCGGGAGGCGCCGTTGCGCGCGGGGGCGTCACCGGAGCCCACGTCGAGATATCTGCGCACCCTGGCGGAGGATCTGCTGGACGAACTGGCGGACCTGCCGAGCAGGCTGGCGGACCGGGAGCCCACCGACCTCGCGAGGATCAGGGCGAGCTGCCCGTCCTGGCCCGCACCGGCCGCCTCCCCGGCCGCTCCGGCCGTGTCCCGCTACGAGGCCGCCTGGCTCGGCCGGGCCGTCGGCTGTCTGCTCGGCAAGCCCGTCGAGAAGCTCCCCCTGGAAGGGATCCGTCTGCTCGCAGCGGCCACCGGCAACCGGCCCCTGAACTCGTACTTCACGGCGAAGGGAGTCCCCCCGGAACTGCTCGCGGCCCACCCCTGGAACCGCCGTTCCGCCCCCACCTCCCTCGCCGAGAACATCGACGGGATGCCCGAGGACGACGACCTCAACTACCCCCTGCTCGACCTGCTCCTGCTCCAGCGCCACGGCCGGGACTTCACCACCACCGACGTGGCCCGCCTCTGGCTGGACGAGCTCCCGGCCGGCCGCACCTTCACCGCCGAGCGCGTCGCGTACCGCAACCTCCTCCTCGGCATCGAGCCCCCGTACACGGCCCGCCACCGCAACCCCTTCCGCGAGTGGATCGGCGCCCTCATCCGCGCGGACGTCCACGGCTGGACCAACCCCGGCGACCCCGGTGCCGCCGCCGAACAGGCCCACCGCGACGCCACCCTCACGCACACCGCCAACGGCGTCTACGCGGCCATGTTCACCGCCGCGGTCGTCGCGCGGGCGGCGGTGGCCACCGCCCCGGACGACATCCACGCCTGTCTGCGCACCGGCCTCACGGTGGTCCCCCCGAGGTCCCGGCTGGCGGAGGCCGTGCGGCACGCCGTCCAACTGGCCCGTGTCCACGAGGACTTCGACACCGTCGTCGACGAACTCCACGCCACCCACGCGGACACCCACCACTGGGTCCACGCCGTCCCCAACACCGCCCTGATCGCCGCCGCCCTCACCCACGCGAACGGCGACTTCACCGGCTCCATCTGCCGAGCCGTCTCGGGAGGCTGGGACACCGACTCCAACGGCGCCACGGCGGGCAGCGTCGCCGCCCTCCTCGCCGGCGCCCCCGCCGCCCTCCCCGACCGCTGGACGACCCCCCTCAAGAACCGCCTCGCCACTTCCGTCGCCGACTTCAACGGCACCGGCTTCGACGCACTGGCCCGGCTCACCCACGACCTCACCCACCAGCACACCCCCCGGGAGGCACCTCGCCCATGACCGACATCGTCGTGCTCGGCAGCACGAACATGGACCTCGTCACCTACGTCGAGAAGGCCCCGCAGCGCGGCGAGACCGTGACGGGCCGGGACTTCCGCACGATCCCCGGCGGCAAGGGCGCCAACCAGGCCATCGCGGCGGCCCGCGCGGGCGGCCTGGTCTCGATGATCGGCGCGGTCGGCAACGACGCCTTCGGCACCCGCCTGCGCGCCAACCTCGAGCACTCCGGCGTGGACACCGACGACCTCCGCACGGCCGAGGGCGCCTCCGGCACCGCGCACATCGTCGTGGACGACGAGGGCGGCAACGCGATCGTCGTGATCCCCGGCGCGAACGGCACGCTGGACCACCTCAGCCCCGGCGACGAGGGCGTCATCGCCGCCGCCGGCACCCTGCTGCTCCAGCTGGAGATCCCGCTCCCCGCCGTCCTCGCCGGCGCCCAGGCGGCCCGCCGCCACGACGTCCGTACGATCCTCACCCCCTCCCCCGCCCGGTCCCTCCCGCGCGAACTCCTCGCCACGGTCGACCTGTTGGTGCCCAACGAGCACGAAGCCACCGCCCTCACCGGCCGCACCGACCCCCGCGAGGCGGCCACCGCGCTGCTGGACCAGGTCCCCGAGGTGGTCGTCACCCTCGGCGCCGCCGGCAGCCTCTACGTCACCCGCGGCGCCGAACCCCTGACCGTGCCCGCCCCGAAGGTCACCGCCGTCGACTCCACCGGCGCCGGCGACACCTTCGTCGGCGCGCTCGCGGTGGCGCTCGGCGAGGGGCGCCCCATGCCGGACGCCCTGAAGTGGGCGGCCGCGGCGGCCGCGCTGTCGGTCCAGCGGGAGGGCGCCTCGGTCGCGATGCCGTACCGCCCCGAGATCGAGGAGGCGTACGCGTCATGAGCGCCCCCGGCACCGAGACCCGCCCCCTTCCCGCCGCTCCCCTCACCGGCCTGCGCGTCCTCGACCTGGCGACCCTCTTCGCGGGCCCCCTCGCCGCCACGATGCTCGGCGACTACGGCGCGGAGGTCGTCAAGGTCGAGCACCCCGACCGGCCCGACCCCTCCCGCGGGCACGGCCCGTCGAAGGACGGCGTGGGCCTGTGGTGGAAGGTCCTCGGCCGCAACAAGCGCACGATCACCCTGAATCTGTCCAAGCCCGGCGGCCGGGCCACCCTGCTGCGTCTCGCCGCGACTGCGGACGTCGTCATCGAGAACTTCCGCCCCGGCACCCTGGAGAAGTGGGACCTCGGCTGGCCCGAGCTCTCCGCCGCCAACCCCCGCCTGATCCTCACCCGCGTCACCGGCTTCGGCCAGTTCGGGCCCTATGCCCACCGCCCCGGCTTCGGCACCCTCGCCGAGGCGATGAGCGGCTTCGCGGCCCTCACCGGCGAACCGGACGCGCCCCCGACGCTGCCGCCGTTCGGCCTGGCCGACTCGATCGCGGGCCTGGCGACGGCGTACGCGGTGATGACGGCCCTGGCAGCGCGCGAACGCACTGGCGAGGGCCAGGTCGTCGACATGGCGCTGATCGAGCCGATGCTGCTGGCCCTCGGCCCCCAGGCGACCTGGTTCGACCAGCTCGGCTACGTCCAGGAACGCACCGGCAACCGCTCCGCCAACAACGCCCCGCGCAACACCTACCGCACGGCGGACGGCAGCTGGGTCGCCGTCTCCACCTCCGCCCAGTCGATCGCCGAGCGCGTGATGCACCTGGTGGGACGGCCGGATCTGATCGACGAGCCGTGGTTCGCGACCGGCGCCGACCGGGCCCGGCACGCCGACGTACTCGACCGGGCCGTCGGCGGCTGGATCGCCCGCCACACCCGTGCCGACGTCCTGGCCGCCTTCGAGAAGGCGGAGGCGGCGGTGGCCCCGATCCAGGACGTACGCGATGTGATGACGGACCCGCAGTACGCGGCCCTGGACACCATCACCACCGTCGAGGACCCCGAACTCGGCCCGCTCCGCATGCAGAACGTCCTCTTCCGGCTCTCCGCCACGCCCGGCACGATCCGCTGGACCGGCCGCCCGCACGGCGCGGACACCGAGGAGATCCTCACCGGCCTGGGCCTGACCCCCGCCGACCTGGCGGCGCTGCGCGAGGAAGGCGCCCTGTGACCGTCCGGGCGAGGACCGCCGCCGCCTACCCCCTGACCTGGCTGTACGCCCCCGGCGACCGCCCGCGTGTGGTGGCCAAGGCTCTCCTGTCCGGTGCCGACGTCGTCATCGTCGACCTGGAGGACGCCGTCGCCCCGGACCGCAAGGACTACGCCAGGGCGGCCACGGCCGACCTGCTCGCGGACCCGGAGCACCCCGTCCCCGTCCATGTCCGGGTCAACGCCCTGGACACCCCTCCGGGGGTGAAGGACCTCTCGATCCTGGCCGCCCTGCCCGGCCTGGCCGCGCTGCGCCTGCCGAAGGTGACCTCCGCCGAGCAGATCATCCACCTCGCCCAGACCACCCCGCCCACCGCTCCGGGCACGACCCCGCTGCACGCCCTCCTGGAATCGGCCCTGGGCATCGAACGCGCCCACGCGATCGCCACCGCCCACCCCAGCCTGCGCGGCATCTCGCTGGGCGAGGCGGATCTACGGGCCGACCTGGGCGTACGCGGCGACGCGGGCCTCGACTGGTGCCGCTCGCGCGTCGTCGTGGCCGCCCGCGCGGCGGCCCTGCCACCGCCCTCGCAGTCGATCCACCCCGACATCCGCGACCTGGAGGGCCTGGCGGCCTCCTGCGCCCACGGCCGCACCCTCGGCTTCCTGGGCCGGGCGGCGATCCATCCCCGCCAGCTCCCGGTGATCGAGCGGGCCTACCTCCCCACTGAGGAGGAGCTGGAGCAGGCGGAGACGATCATCAAGGCGGCCACGACGGAACAGGGCGCGCAGGCCCTGAAGGACGGCACGTTCATCGACGCGGCGGTGGTGGCCGCGGCGCACCGCACCCTGGCGCTGGCCCGTCGACGCTGACCGGACACGACGGAGGGCGCCCGGAGAATGCGGGCGCCCTCGTCGTCGTGGAGCCGAACGTCAGGTCTTCTTCGTCCCCGACCCGGCTTCGTCCTTGACGTCTTCCTTCACGTCTTCCTCGACGTCTTCCTCGGCCTCGCCCTTGGCGTCCTCGTCCTTCGCCTCTGCGGCGGAGTCGGAGTCGGCGTCCGCATCACCCTCGGTCTCACCGCCGGAGGCACCCGCGCCCGGCTCGACCACGGCCTCGCGGCCCGGCCGCTTCTTCGCCGAGATCACGATGTAGGCCACCGCGAGCAGGAACACGATCAGCGCGGTCCAGTTGTTCAGCCGCAGCCCGAGGATGTGGTGGGCGTCGTCGACCCGCATGTACTCGACCCAGAACCGGCCCACGCAGTACGAGGCGACGTACAGCGCGAACGCCCGCCCGTGTCCCAGCTTGAAGCGGCGGTCGGCCCAGATCACGAGCACCGCGACGCCGATGCACCACAGCGACTCGTACAGGAACGTCGGGTGGTAGGTGCCCGGCACCCGGCCGTCCGTCGAGGAGGTGATCTTCAGCGCCCAGGGGACGTCGGTCTCGCGTCCGTAGAGCTCCTGGTTGAACCAGTTGCCCCAGCGCCCGATCGCCTGGGCGAGGGCGATACCGGGCGCCACGGCGTCGGCGTAGGCGGGCATCGGGATGCCGCGGCGGCGGCAGCCGATCCACGCGCCGAGCGCGCCGAGGGCGATGGCGCCCCAGATACCGAGGCCGCCTTCCCAGATCTTGAAGGCGTCAACCCAGTCACGGCCCTCGCTGAAGTACAGCTCGTAGTCCGTGATCACGTGATAGAGGCGCCCGCCGACCAGTCCGAACGGGACGGCCCAGACCGCGATGTCGGCGACGGTGCCGGACCGCCCGCCCCGGGCGATCCAGCGTTTGTTGCCGAGCCAGACGGCTACGAAGACACCGATGATGATGCAGAAGGCGTAGCCGCGCAGCGGAATGGGGCCGAGGTGGATCACCCCGCGCGACGGGCTGGGAATGTAGGCAAGTTCCATGGCAAGGTCGACGCTACCCTGCCGGGCGGCACCGATGTCAGGCAGCCCGGCTACGGGTCCATAACAGGCGCCGGGGCTCAGCCCTTGGCGGCTTCCTCCACCATCTGCTTCAGCTTGGCCGGAGTCATCGTCTGGTCCTGGTAGATATTCTTGCCGTTGAGCAGGACCGTCGGCGTACCGCTGAAGCCGCCGCTCTTGAACGCGTCGTTGGACTTCTCCACCCAGCTGTTGTGGGTGCCGTTCTCGACGCACTTGCGGAAGGCGGGCGTGTCCAGGCCCTTGACCTTGCCCGCGAGCTCGAAGAGCTTGCTGTTCTTCGCGAAGGCGTCGTCGACCTCCGGCGGCTGGTTCTCGTACAGCACGTCGTGGTACTGCGTGAACTTACCGGCGTCCTGGGCGCAGGCGGCCGCGTTGGCGGCGTTGCGCGAGCCGGTGCCGCCCATGTTGCCGTCGATGATCGTCGCCAGGTGGTACTCGACCCTGAGCTGGCCGGCGTCCGTCAGCTCGTGGATCGTCGACCGGTAGGCGTCCTCGAAGGACTTGCAGGCCGGGCAGCGGAAGTCCTCCCAGACCGTGAGCGTCGACTTGGCGCTCTCCTGGCCGACCGGGATCGCGAGACCGTCCTTGCCCTGTGCCCCGGAGGGCCCGACCACGGGTCCCGCTTCGCTGCCGCTGTCCTTGCCGGCGTTGGCCGCGACGACGCCGATGACCGCCGCGAGTCCGAGGACGCAGACGACGCTGGCGCCCACGATCAGCGCACGACGGCGCTTGTCGGCGGCCTTCTGCTTCTCACGCTCGACCGCCAGCCGCTCACGGGCGGTCCGCTTTCCCTCACGATTCTTTTCGCTCACACCCGCAGAACGAACCGGGGAGGCGCAGCGCGCCTCCCCGGCCTCAGGTCCACCCGTTCGAGCGACTCGTACGGAAGGCCCTTCTTCTGAAGATGTCCCCTGCGGAGGGAGTCCGCCGCAGGTCAGGGCTACGCCCGGCGGCGCACGCCCTTCGCCAGATCGCCGGCGAGCTCGCGCACGGCCTCGACTCCGGCCGCGTCGTCCGGCGCGTCCAGCATCCGCTTGACGAAGGCCGAGCCGACGATCACGCCGTCGGCGAAGCCGGCCACCTCGGCCGCCTGGTCGGCGTCGGAGACGCCGAGCCCGACGCAGACGGGCAGGTCGGTGCCGGTGGCCCGGGTGCGCTCGACCAGGTCCTGCGCCTGTGCGCCCACGGACGCGCGGGTGCCGGTGACGCCCATCAGCGAGGCGGCGTAGACGAAGCCGCTGCCGGCCGCGGTGATCTGGCCGAGCCGCTCGTCCTTGCTGCTCGGCGCCACGACGAAGACCGTCGCGAGTCCGTGCTTCTCGGCGTGCTCCCTCCACAGCGCCGACTCCTGGACGGGCAGGTCGGGCAGGATGCAGCCCGCGCCGCCCGCCTCCGCCAGCTCGGCGGTGAAGCGCTCGACGCCGTAGCGGTCGATGGGATTCCAGTACGTCATCACGAGGATCGGCTTGCCGGTGGCCTCGTGCGCCTCGCGGACCGTGCGCATGACATCCGCGATCCTGACGCCGCCGCGCAGGGCGATGTCGTCGGCGGTCTGGATGACCGGGCCGTCGAGGACGGGGTCGCTGTGCGGCAGCCCCACCTCCACGACGTCGGCGCCGCCGTCGAGCGCGGCCTTGATCGCCTCGATGCCGCCGTCCACGGTCGGGAACCCGGCCGGGAGGTAGGCGATGAGGGCGGAGCGGTCCTCGTCCTTGGCGGCCTTGAGGGTGTCCGTCAACAGCTGGATGTTGCCGCTCACTTGGCGTCCCCCTGGATCTCCGCGGCGCCGTTCGCGTCGGCGGCGACCTCGGCGTCGGTTTCGTACAGGCCGAAGTAGCGGGCGGCCGTGTCCATGTCCTTGTCACCGCGGCCGGACAGGTTGACGACGATCAGGCCGTCCTTGCCCAGCTCCTTGCCGACCTCCAGGGCTCCGGCGAGCGCGTGGGCGCTCTCGATCGCCGGGATGATGCCCTCGGTGCGCGACAGCAGGCGCAGGGCCTGCATCGCCGCGTCGTCGGTGACCGCGCGGTACTCGCCGCGGCCGCTGTCCTTGAGGTAGGAGTGCTCGGGCCCGATGCCGGGGTAGTCCAGGCCGGCCGAGATCGAGTACGGCTCGGTGATCTGGCCCTCCTCGTCCTGGAGGACGTAGGAGCGGGAGCCGTGCAGGATGCCGGGCTCGCCGGCGGTCAGCGTCGCCGCGTGCTCACCGGTCTCGACGCCGTGCCCGGCGGGCTCGCAGCCGATGAGGCGTACGTCCGTGTCGGGGATGAAGGCGTGGAAGAGGCCGATGGCGTTGGAGCCGCCGCCGACGCAGGCGATCGCGGCGTCGGGGAGGCGTCCGGCGCGCTCCAGGAGCTGGCGGCGGGCCTCGACGCCGATCACGCGGTGGAAGTCGCGGACCATGGCGGGGAAGGGGTGCGGTCCGGCGACCGTGCCGAAGAGATAGTGGGTGCGGTCGACGTTGGCGACCCAGTCGCGGAACGCCTCGTTGATGGCGTCCTTCAGGGTGCGGCTGCCCGACTTCACGGCGATGACCTCGGCGCCGAGCATGCGCATCCGGGCCACGTTGAGGGCCTGGCGCTGGGTGTCGATCTCGCCCATGTAGATGGTGCAGTCGAGGCCGAACAGGGCGCAGGCGGTGGCCGTCGCGACGCCGTGCTGGCCGGCGCCGGTCTCGGCGATCACCCGGGTCTTGCCCATGCGCTTGGTGAGCAGTGCCTGGCCGAGCACGTTGTTGATCTTGTGGGAGCCGGTGTGGTTGAGGTCTTCCCGCTTCAGGAAGATCCGGGCGCCACCGGCGTGATCGGCGAACCTCGGCACCTCGGTGAGGGAGCTGGGGCGGCCGGTGTAGTTGACCAGCAGGTCGTCGAGCTCGCGGGCGAACTCGGGGTCGTGCTTGGCCTTGTCGTACTCGACGGCCACCTCGTCCACGGCGGCGACGAGGGCCTCCGGGATGAACTTGCCGCCGAACGCGCCGAAGTAGCCCTCGGCGCTGGGGACTTGACCCTCCGGGTCTGGGATGAAGAAGTCGCTGGGCATGCGTGTACCTCACGGTGAGTGCGTGGAAAAGACACTATTCGCCGTGGGGGCGGAGTCCGTCGTACGACCTCAGGCCGTGTGTGGCTGGTCGCGCAGTTCCCCGCGCCCCTGAGGGGCGCGCTGCCATCGACGGCCGTTGACCTGCCCAGGTTCGTCACCGATGACATACCGCACCCGGCGACCGTGGACACGCCTCGCCGGGGCTCGGCAGCCCCTCGGGCGGCAGCCGCGCGCGAGGCGGGCGTACCGGTCCACAGTCGTCACAGTGCGGTTCATCGCAGTAAGCCTAGCCGGTGATCAGCTGCGGCCGTGGCGCAGTGCCGGGTGCTCGCCGGCCGCGACCAGGTCGGAGACCGCGGACTTCGGGTCCTTCCCCGTCACCAGGGACTCGCCGACCAGGACCGCGTCGGCGCCGGCGTTGGCGTAGGCGATGAGGTCGTGCGGGCCGCGGACGCCGGACTCGGCGATCTTGACGATGTGGTCGGGGATCTCCGGGGCCACCCGCTCGAAGGTGCCGCGGTCGACCTCCAGGGTCTTCAGGTTGCGCGCGTTGACACCGATGATCTTCGCGCCCGCGTCCACGGCACGCTCGACCTCGTCCTCGTCGTGCACCTCGACGAGCGGGGTCAGGCCGATGGACACCGCGCGCTCGATGAGGGACTCCAGGGCGGGCTGCTCCAGTGCCGCCACGATGAGCAGCACGAGGTCGGCGCCGTACGCGCGGGCCTCCCACAGCTGGTACGACGTGACGATGAAGTCCTTGCGCAGGACCGGGATGTCCACGCGTGCGCGGACGGCCTCCAGGTCGGCCAGCGAGCCGCCGAAGCGGCGCTGCTCGGTGAGGACGGAGATGACGGCGGCGCCGCCCGCCTCGTAGTCCGCGGCCAGCCCGGCCGGGTCGGCGATCGCGGCCAGCGCGCCCTTGGAGGGGCTGGAGCGCTTGACCTCACAGATGACCTTGACGCCGTCGCCCTTGAGCGCGGCCACTCCGTCCTTGGCCGCGGGAGCCTTCGCCGCGCGCTCCTTGAGCTCGTCGAGGCTGACGCGCGCCTGCCGCTCCGCGAGGTCGGCACGGACTCCGTCGATGATCTCGTCGAGCACACTCACGCGAGCGGCCCCCTTTCAGACGGTGGGCTGTGAAAGCGGTACGAAACCGCCGGTCACTGCGATGGTATCCGGAGCAGGGCGTAGGCCTCACATCCGGTTGACGCCGGTCCCAGTACCTGGACGTTCCGAGTTGATCAAGGGTGCAGCCAGCCACCGAAGGGCAGGTTCCGGACAACGGTGAAGACCAGCAGCAACGCGCCCGCGGTCCAGAGCTGCACGGGCCCCGGATCGATCCGCAGTGGGCGACCCCGCACCGTGCGCACCACCCAGACGGTCCACATCAGGGCGAAGAGCGCGTAGCCGGCGACGGCGAGGGCGTTGTCCTGGAGCGCCGCGGCGAAGTCGCCGTGCACGACGGCGTGGGCGCTGCGCAGTCCGCCGCAGCCGGGGCAGTAGATGCCGGTGTACTGGAGCAGCGGGCAGGCGGGGTAGTGGCCGGGTTCGTTCGGGTCCACGGCGCCGACGTAGGCGAAGGCGGCGGCGACGGCCGCGAGCACGCCCGCCGGGACGGCCAGGCGCCCCCACAGGGCGCCGGTACGCGGCTGTGTCACCCTCTGGCTGTCGGCGTTCACGTCATGCATTGTGCCCCGCACACGCGTGAGGGGCGCCCCCTGGCACCCATCGGTGCCGGGTCGCCCCTCGGCGAAGGCCTGCGGCCGTCAGCCCTTGGCGCTGGCCGCCTCGCTCTGCTGCGTGGTGAGCAGCGCCTGGTGGGCGTCCTTGGGCTGGCCCATGCCCATGGCGCTCATGATCCAGGCGATGATGCCGCCGAGGACCACGACGCCCATGCCGGCCCAGAAGCCCGCGGGCTGGTCCATCACCATGAAGGCGCCCGCCACGCAGAAACCGATGAAGGCGATCGTGACACCGGTCCAGGCGGCCGGGGTGTGACCGTGGCTGCTGCCCGCCATTGCTTGCTCCTCGTTGCTGAAGTACGTGTCGAGCCGGACGCTCGCAGTCATTGTCCCGCACGCACGCGGCTGCGGTGATCGGGGGTAGCCCGAGTGGTTCGACGCCGAGTGTGTCCGCGCCCATAGGGGCGCGGGGAACGGCGCGACCAGCCCCCGCCGACCGGCAGACGAATCACCGGCCTCCCCGCGGAGCGCTACGTCGGGTCCTCGCCCCGGTCCAGGGCCTTCCAGAGTTCCTCGGGCCGGTCGGGGTCGCCGGCGGCCTCGGCCTTGCGGCGCGGCCTGGGCGTGCCGTTGCGCTCGTAGCGGCCGGACATGCCGGGCCACAGCCGGCCGTAGCGCAGGGCGAGCAGTCCAGCGAGCAGGAGCAGGGCCCCGCCCACGGCGGCGACGTACGGCCAGGCGGTGTGGGTGAGGGCCTGGACGGTGGCCGAGGTGTCGCCGGACGCCCGGGCGGCCTGTTCGTCCAGCGCGGTGCTGTCGGAGGCGCCGAGCAGGGCGGCGGCGACGGTGCCGGCGCCGGAGAGCGCGAGCAGGCCGGCGACCATGAAGCGGCCGGCTCGGCGGACGGCGAAGACGGCGACGAGCGCGGCGAGTCCCACTATGGCCAGGGAGGCGGGGACGCCGGTGACGTCACTGCCCTTGGCGGTCAGGGGGAAGGGGCCGCCCGCCACCGTGGCGGTGCCCTCCGACCAGCGCTGCCGGGTGGCGAGCAGCGCGACGGCCGCGCCGACCGCCCCGCACAGCAGGGCTACGGCGAGGCTCATACGGCCGGCCCGGGCGGAGCCGGGGGCTTCGGAACGGGGGTGCGGAACAGCAGTCACGTACTCCACTATCACCCGAACCCCGGGCGATCAGTCACCCGGGGTTCATGTGAGAACGCCTACTCGGCCCCGCGCGGGGCCGGTTCAGCCGAGCCGGTTCGCCGTGTGCACCGCGCGCAGGACCGCCGCAGCCTTGTTGCGGCACTCGGTGTCCTCGGCGACCGGGTCCGAGTCGGCGACGATGCCCGCGCCCGCCTGCACATAGGCGGTGCCGTCGCGCAGGAGCGCCGTACGGATGGCGATGGCGGTGTCGGAGTCGCCCGCGAAGTCGAGGTAGCCGACGCAGCCGCCGTACAGCCCGCGCCGGGACGGTTCGAGCTCGTCGATGATCTGCATCGCGCGGGGCTTGGGAGCGCCGGAGAGGGTGCCCGCCGGGAAGCAGGCCGTCAGGACGTCGAAGGCCGTGCGGCCCGGGGCGACGCGGCCGGTCACCGTGGAGACGATGTGCATCACGTGGGAGTACCGCTCGATGGACATGAAGTCGACGACCTCGACGGAGCCCGGCTCGCAGACCCGTCCCAGGTCGTTGCGGCCCAGGTCGACGAGCATCAGGTGCTCGGCGCGCTCCTTGGGGTCGGCGAGCAGTTCGTCGGCGAGGGCCTGGTCCTCCTGCGGGGTCGCCCCGCGCCACCGGGTGCCGGCGATGGGGTGCACCATGGCGCGGCCGTCCTCGACCTTCACCAGGGCTTCCGGGGACGAGCCGACGACGTCGAAGCCGTCGAAGCGGAACAGGTACATGTACGGCGAGGGGTTGGTCGCCCGCAGCACCCGGTAGACGTCGAGCGCGCTCGCCGTGCACGGCGTCTCGAAGCGCTGGGAGGGGACCACCTGGAACGCCTCGCCGGCCCGGATGCGCTCCTTGATGTCCTCGACGGCCTCCTGGAAGTCCTCGCCGCCCCACAGCGCGGAGTACTCGGGCAGCTCGGAGGGCGGGAGGACGGCCGGGGGCTGGGCGACCGGGCGGGTCAGGTCGGCCTGCATGGCGTCGAGGCGGGCGACGGCGTCGGCGTAGGCCTCGTCGACGCCGGTGTCGAGGTCGTTGTGGTTGATCGCGTTGGCGATCAGCAGCACCGAGCCCTCCCAGTGGTCCATGACGGCGAGGTCACTGGTGAGCAGCATGGTCAGCTCGGGCAGCTTCAGGTCGTCCCGCTCGCCGGGGCCGATCTTCTCCAGGCGGCGCACGATGTCGTAGCCGAGGTAGCCGACCATGCCGCCGGTGAAGGGCGGCAGGCCCAGGTCGTGGGCGAGGTCGCGCGGGGTGTGCAGGGCCTCGATGGTGGCGCGCAGGGCGGCCAGCGGGTCGCCCTCGACGGGGACGCCGACGGGCGGGGTGCCGAGCCAGTGGGCCTGGCCGTCGCGCGCGGTGAGGGTCGCGGCGGAGCGGACGCCCACGAAGGAGTAGCGGGACCAGGAGCGGCCGTTCTCCGCGGACTCCAGCAGGAAGGTGCCGGAGCGCTCGGCGGCGAGCTTGCGGTAGAGGGCGACCGGGGTGTCGCCGTCGGCGAGGAGCTTGCGGGTGACCGGGATGACCCGGCGGTCGGTGGCGAGCTTGCGGAACGTCTCGAGGTCCATGGCGGCTGACCCTACTGATCCGAGGCCGGTACGCCGGAATCGGCGCCGTCCTTGAGCAGCACGTCCTCGTCGAAGCAGGTGCGCGCGCCGGTGTGGCAGGCCGCGCCGACCTGGTCGACCTTGACGAGGAGGGTGTCCGCGTCGCAGTCCAGGGCGACCGACTTCACCCACTGGAAGTGACCGGAGGTGTCGCCCTTGACCCAGTACTCCTGGCGGCTGCGGGACCAGTAGGTGCAGCGGCCGGTGGTGAGGGTGCGATGCAGCGCCTCGTCGTCCATCCAGCCGAGCATCAGCACCTCTTGGGTGTCGTACTGCTGGGCGATGGCGGGCAGGAGGCCGTCTTCGCTGCGCTTGAGGCGCGCGGCGATCCCGGGGTCCAGCCGGCTGGGCCGGCGGGGCGTGCTGGTGGTCATGCCTGCCATTGTGCCGCGCGCGACTGACAGTGACGGTTCCACGTCCACTGGGCGGACTCGGGGGGTGGTCGTAGGCTGACTGTATGTCGACCTTCGCCCAGCGTGAACGACTTCTGCTCTCCGACCTCTTGGAGGCCGAGGGCCCCGAGGCCCCCACCCTCTGCGAGGGCTGGCAGACCCGTGAGCTGGCCGCGCACGTGGTGGTGCGCGAGCGCCGCCCCGACGCCGCCGCCGGTCTGCTGATCAAGCCGCTCGCCCCGCGCCTGGACAAGGCGATGGAGGAGTTCGCCGCGAAGCCGTACGAGGAGCTGATCCGGCTCATCCGCACCGGCCCGCCGCGCTTCTCGCCCTTCCAGCTCAAGCAGATCGACGAGGCGTCGAACACGATCGAGTTCTACGTCCACACCGAGGACGTCCGCCGGGCCCAGCCGGACTGGACGCCGCGCGAGCTCGACCCGGTCTTCCAGGACGCCCTGTGGTCCCGTCTGGAGCGCTCCGCGCGCCTGGTGGGCCGCTCCGCGCCCACGGGTCTGGTGCTGCGCCGCCCGGACGGCCAGACGGCGGTGGCCCACAAGGGCGCGCCGGTCGTCACGGTGACCGGCGAGCCGTCGGAGCTGCTGATGTTCGCCTACGGCCGGCAGAACGCCGCCAAGGTCGAGCTGGACGGCGACGAGAACGCCATCGCCAAGCTGCACGAGGGCAAGCAGCTGGGGATCTGAGGGTCACTTCGGCAGTTCGGCGCGGCGCAGGCCGGGCACACTCAGGGCGATGACTCCGCCCAGCCCGCACACCGCCGCGCTGGCCACGAAGACCGGGCCGGTGCCCCACAGGCCGATGGCGGCGGCGGACAGCGGCATGCTCAGGGGCGCGAATCCGAGGCTGACCAGCCCGGAGACCGCGGTGACGCGTCCCAGATAGGCGGCGTCGGTCTGCGTTTGCAGCAGGGCGCCGCACATGGCGCCGCTGAGCCCGGCGAGCAGTCCGATGAGCAGGGCGACCCCGACGGCCGCGGCCACGCCGGGCACGAAGGCCAGGGCGCCGATCGCGCACGACCCGGCGAGGATCGCGCACCCGGCCACCTGCCCGGCGCGCGGCAGGCGTCCGCGCACGGTCAGCAGCAGGGACACGGCGCCCGCGCCGACGCCGAAACCGGCGAGTACCCAGCCCATTCCCGAGGCGCCCCAGCCCCGCTCGTCGGCGAGCAGGGTCAGGCCGACGTTGAGCGGGCCGACGAAGCCGAGGTCACCTAGGGCGATGGCGAGGATGAGCGGCGCGAGCACCCGGTGGCGGCGGATGTGGCCGAGGCCGGCCGTCAGATCGCGCCAGGCGGTGCCGCGCCGGGCGGCCGGCGTGTCGTCCGCGGGCAGCTCCCGCACCCGTACGGAGATCAGCAGTGGCAGCGACACGGCGATCAGCAGGCCGGCGAGGCCGAACGCGGCCGCCGCGCCGCCGGCCGCGACCGCGAGTCCGCCGAGCGGAGCGCCGACGACGCTCGCGAAGCGGATGCCCAGCCCCCGCATGCCCTGCACGCGCGCGAGCTGGCCGCGGGTCGTCACGCGCGCGGGGAGCGCGCCCACGGCCGGCATGAACACCGCGTCGACGGTGCCGAAGACCAGGGCGAGCGCGGCCAGCGGCCACAGGCCCGGGGTGGTGAGGAACAGCAGCGCCGCCGCCGCGAGGACGGCCGCGCACCGCACCGCGTCACTGCCGATGACGACCCTGCGCGGCCCGAGCCGGTCGGCGATCACTCCCCCGCCCAGCATCAGCAGGGCCCGGGGCAGGGCACTGACCGCCATGACCACTCCGGCCTGCGACGGCGAACCGGACTGCACGGCCGCCCAGGACAGAGCGATGTAGTAGACGCTGTCGCCGATCATCGAGGAGGTGTAGGCGGCGAGCCAGCGCAGCACGTTGGGGTCGCGGTGGGCGGGCCGCTCGGCGACCGGTGCGGTCCCGGGTGCGGTGAGCGTCGAAGGCACGTCGGTCCTCTCAGGGCCGGAACGGGAAGGTGTACGTGTGCACCGCGACGTTCGCGCGGCCGTCGGTGTCGCCGGCGGCCTCGGCGGCCCGTCCCTGCTCGTCGTAGCGGCGCAGCAGGGCCAGCAACTCCTTGTTCAGCTCGGTCAGTTCGTCGGCCGTGAGGCGGAGGTTGGACTCGGAGGACTCGGCGGCCCGGTTCCACTCGGGGCCCCAGTGGGCGCGCTCGTCGAGCCAGCGGCGGTACATCTCGGTGCGCTGCTCGGCGAAGAGCCGGCTCGCCGCGGTGTGTGCGGCCGCCTTTTCCGGGGCGTCCCGGAAGTCCTCGTCGCGGATGTGCACGCCGTCCGAGGCGGGCTGCCACCAGCGCTCGCGGCCGTCGCCGCTCTGCGGCTCCGCCTCCTCGATGAGTCCGTGCTCGGCGAGTTTGCGCAGGTGGTAGCTGACCAGCGAGACGGCCTCGTCGACCTGCTCGGCGAGCTGTGAGGCGGTGGCGACGCGCCTGATCGTCAGGGCCCGGATCAGGTTCATCCGCAGCGGATGGGCCAGGGCCTTCAGCGTGCCCAGGTCCGTGATCCGGCGGTCTCTCTCCTTGCCTGTCATGCCCTCACCGTAGATACAAAAGAAAAATTGCACAACATATTTTGCGCAACTTTCCTTTTGCATCTCCCCGTGAGAAAGCCCCGGCCACTCGGTGACCGGGGCTCAGGACTCCGACCGGCGTCACCTCACGGGGTGACCGGCCGTCCGCAGCGCGTCCTTCACCTCGCCTATCCGCAGATCGCCGAAGTGGAAGACCGAGGCGGCCAGCACCGCGTCCGCGCCGGCCTCGACGGCCGGCGAGAAGTCGGCGAGTTTGCCGGCGCCGCCGGACGCGATCACCGGAACCGTCACGTGCCCCCGGACGGCCTGGATCATCTCCAGGTCGTAGCCGTCCTTGGTGCCGTCGGCGTCCATCGAGTTGAGCAGGATCTCGCCCGCGCCCAGCTCGGCGGCCCGGTGTGCCCACTCGACGGCGTCGATGCCGGTGCCCTTGCGGCCGCCGTGGGTGGTCACCTCGAAGGTGCCCTCGGGCGTGCGGCGGGCGTCGACCGACAGCACCAGCACCTGCCGTCCGAACCGCTCCGCGATCTCACGGATCAGGTCGGGGCGGGCGATGGCGGCGGTGTTGACGCCCACCTTGTCCGCACCCGCGCGCAGCAGCTTGTCGACGTCCTCGGCCGTACGGACGCCGCCGCCGACCGTCAGCGGGATGAACACCTGCTCGGCGGTGCGGCGCACCACGTCGTACGTCGTCTCGCGGTTGCCCGACGAGGCGGTGATGTCCAGGAACGTCAGCTCGTCGGCGCCCTCGGCGTCGTACACCTTGGCCATCTCGACGGGGTCGCCCGCGTCGCGCAGGTTCTGGAAGTTGACGCCCTTGACGACCCGGCCGTTGTCCACGTCCAGGCAGGGGATGACTCGGACCGCCAGGGTCATGAATCCACGGCTCCTCTGTATGCCTCTAGCTCTACTTCGACCAGGATGCGCGGGTCGACGAAACCCTCCACGACCAGCAGGGTCGACACCGGTCGCACCGCGTCGAAGATCTCCTTGTGGGCCCGGCCCGCCTCGTCCACGTCCCGCAGATGCGTCAGGAACATCCGGGTGCGGATCACGGACCCGACTCCGAGCCCGAACTCGCCGATCGCCTCGATCGCGCTGGTGAAGGCCACCTTGGCCTGCTCGTACGGGTCGCCCTCCCCGTACAGCACCTGACCCTTGAAGGACGTGGTGCCCGCCACCAGCACGCGGTCGCCCGCCGCGACGGCACGTGCGAAGCCGAAGGACTCTTCCCAGGCACTCCCGCTCTGCACCCGCCGCACGGCATCGGACGTCATGACACTGCATCCATTTTCGGGACAGTCACAGCACAGCCTCCAGGGCCTCTTCCAGGGTGAACGCCTTCGCGTACAGGGCCTTCCCGACGATGGAGCCCTCGACACCGAGCGGCACCAGCTCGGCGATGGCCCGCAGGTCGTCCAGCGAGGACACGCCGCCGGAGGCCACGACCGGGCGGTCCGTCGCCGCGCACACGTTCTTCAGCAGCTCCAGGTTGGGGCCCTGGAGGGTGCCGTCCTTGGCGATGTCCGTGACGACGTAGCGGGCGCAGCCCTCGTTGTTGAGGCGCTCCAGCGTCTCGTAGAGGTCGCCGCCGTCGCGGGTCCAGCCGCGGCCGCGCAGGGTCGTGCCGCGTACGTCGAGACCGACGGCGATCTTGTCGCCGTGCTCGGCGATGACCTTGGCGACCCACTCCGGGGTCTCCAGGGCGGCCGTGCCGAGGTTCACGCGCGTGCAGCCGGTGGCGAGCGCGGCGGCCAGCGAGGCGTCGTCGCGGATGCCGCCGGACAGCTCGACCTTGATGTCCATCGCCCTCGCGACCTCGGCGATCAGCTCGCGGTTGTCGCCGGTGCCGAACGCGGCGTCCAGGTCGACCAGGTGCAGCCACTCGGCGCCGGAGCGCTGCCAGGCGAGGGCGGCCTCCAGCGGGGAGCCGTAGGACGTCTCGGTACCGGACTCGCCGTGCACGAGGCGGACGGCCTGACCGTCACGGACGTCGACAGCGGGGAGGAGTTCGAGCTTGGCCATGTCTCTACAGGGTTCCGATCCAGTTGGTGAGCAGCTGCGCTCCGGCGTCGCCGGACTTCTCGGGGTGGAACTGCGTGGCCCACAGGGCGCCGTTCTCCACGGCGGCCACGAAGGGCTTGCCGTGCGTCGACCAGGTGACCAGCGGGGCGGTCATCAGCGGGTTGGCGGTCTCCAGGGTCCAGTCCTGGACGGCGTAGGAGTGCACGAAGTAGAAGCGCGCGTCCGCGTCCAGGCCGGCGAACAGCTCGCTGCCGGGCGGCACGTCCACGGTGTTCCAGCCCATGTGGGGCACGACGTCGGCCTGCACCGGCTCCACCGAGCCCGGCCACTCGCCGAGGCCCTCGGTCTCGACGCCGTGCTCGATGCCGCGCGCGAACAGGATCTGCATGCCGACGCAGATGCCCATCACGGGGCGCCCGCCGGACAGCCGGCGGTCGATGATCCAGTCGCCGCGGGCCTCGGTGAGCCCCTGCATGCAGGCCGCGAAGGCGCCGACGCCCGGCACAAGGAGCCCGTCGGCGTTCATGGCCCGGTCGAAGTCACGGGTGATCTCGACGTCGGCCCCCGCGCGCGCGAGTGCGCGTTCGGCCGACCTCACATTGCCGAAGCCGTAGTCGAAGACCACGACCTTCTTGGTGCTCAATTCCACACCTCCAGCCTCAGGACGCCCGCGACGAGACACATCGCGGCGCCTATCGAGAGCAGTGTGATGAGGCTCTTCGGCATCCCCTGCTTGGCGAAGGAGATGATGCCGCCGACGAGGAAGAGGCCGACGACGATCAGGACGGTGGACAGCCCGTTCACAGCGCGCCCTTCGTGGAAGGCAGGATGCCGGCCGCGCGCGGGTCCTTCTCGCTCGCGTACCGCAGCGCCCGCGCCAGCGCCTTGAACTGGCACTCCACGATGTGGTGGGCGTTGCGCCCGTACGGCACGTGCACGTGCAGCGCGATCTGGGCCTGGGCGACGAAGGACTCCAGGATGTGCCGGGTCATCGTGGTGTCGTACTCGCCGATCATCGGCGCCATCTTCTCGGGCTCGGTGTGCACGAGGTAGGGGCGGCCGGAGAGGTCGACGGTGACCTGGGCGAGGGACTCGTCCAGCGGGACCGTGCAGTTGCCGAAGCGGTAGATCCCCACCTTGTCGCCGAGGGCCTGCTTGAAGGCGGCGCCCAGCGCGAGGGCGGTGTCCTCGATGGTGTGGTGGGAGTCGATGTGCAGATCACCCTCGGTCTTCACGGTCAGGTCGAACAGACCGTGCCGGCCGAGCTGGTCGAGCATGTGGTCGTAGAAGCCGACGCCTGTCGACACATCGACCTTGCCGGATCCGTCGAGATCGATCTCGACGAGGACCGAGGTCTCCTTCGTCACCCGCTCTATGCGGCCTACGCGGCTCATGCGCTCTGCTCCTTCTTCAGTTCACGTACCGCGTCGAGGAACGCGTCGTTCTCGTCGGGAGTTCCGGCGGACACCCGCAGCCAACCGGGGATGCCGTTGTCCCGGACCAGGACGCCCCGGTCGAGGATCTTCTGCCAGGTCGTGTGCGAGTCCTCGAACCTGCCGAACTGCACGAAGTTCGCGTCGGACTCGACGACGTCGTAGCCGATCGCGCGCAGTTCGTGCACCAGCCGGTCCCGCTCGGACTTCAGCTGCTCGACGTACTTCAGCAGCGTGTCGGTGTGCTCCAGGGCGGCCAGCGCGGTCGCCTGGGTGACGGCCGACAGGTGGTAGGGCAGCCGTACGAGCTGGACGGCGTCCACCACGGCCGGGTGCGCGGCGAGGTAGCCGAGGCGCAGACCGGCGGCGCCGAAGGCCTTCGACATCGTCCGGGAGACGACGAGATTCGGCCGACCTTCGAGCAGCGGCAGCAGCGAGTCGCCGTGGCTGAACTCGATGTACGCCTCGTCGACCACGACCATCGACGGCTTGGCGGCCTGCGCGGCCTCGTACAGCGCGAGGACGGTCTCGCGCGGGACCGCGTTGCCGGTGGGGTTGTTGGGCGTCGTGATGAACACGACGTCGGGGCGGTGCTCGGCGATGGCCTGCCCGGCGGCCTCCACGTCGATCGTGAAGTCGTCGCCTCGCGGGCCGGAGATCCAGCCCGTGCCGGTGCCGCGGGAGATGAGCGCGTGCATCGAGTACGACGGCTCGAAGCCGATCGCCGTGCGCCCGGGTCCGCCGAAGGTCTGCAGAAGCTGCTGGATGACCTCGTTGGAGCCGTTGGCCGCCCAGACGTTGGCCAGGCCGACCTCGTGGCCGGAGGTGTCGCTGAGGTACTCGGCGAGCCGGGTGCGCAGTTCGACGGCGTCCCGGTCCGGGTAGCGGTTGAGGTCGCGGGCCGCCTCGCGGACGCGCTCGGTGATCCGCTCGACCAGCGGCTCGGGCAGCGGGTAGGGGTTCTCGTTGGTGTTCAGCCGTACGGGGACGTCCAACTGGGGCGCGCCGTAGGGGGACTTGCCGCGCAGCTCGTCCCGTACGGGGAGATCGTCGATGCCTGTCACTTGCTCTCGGGTACCTTCCAGCCGAACCGGGCCTTGATCGCCGCGCCGTGCGCCGGCAGGTCCTCCGCCTCCGCCAGCGTCACCACGTGATGCGCGACCTCGGCCAGCGCGTCCTTCGTGTAGTCGACGATGTGGATGCCGCGCAGGAAGGACTGGACGGACAGGCCCGAGGAGTGGCAGGCGCAGCCGCCGGTGGGCAGGACGTGGTTGGAGCCGGCGGCGTAGTCGCCGAGCGAGACCGGTGCCCAGGGCCCGATGAAGATCGCGCCGGCGTTGCGCACGCGGTCCGCCACGGCGGCGGCGTCGGCGGTCTGGATCTCCAGGTGCTCGGCGCCGTACGCGTCCACGACCTTCAGGCCCTCGTCGACGCCGTCGACCAGGACGATCGCGGACTGCCTGCCCTTGAGGGCCGGCACGATCCGGTCGTCGATGTGCCTGGTGGCCGCGACCTGCGGCTCCAGCTCCTTGTCCACCGCGTCCGCGAGCTCCGGGGAGTCCGTGACGAGGACGGCGGCGGCCAGCGGGTCGTGCTCGGCCTGGCTGATCAGGTCGGCGGCGACGTGCACCGGGTCGGCGGTGGCGTCGGCCAGGATCGCGATCTCGGTCGGGCCCGCCTCGGCGTCGATGCCGATCTTGCCGGTGAAGTAGCGCTTGGCGGCGGCGACCCAGATGTTGCCGGGGCCGGTGACCATGTTGGCGGGCGGGCAGGACTCGGTGCCGTACGCGAACATCGCGACGGCCGTGGCGCCGCCGGCGGCGTACACCTCGTCGACGCCGAGCAGCGCGCAAGCGGCGAGGATCGTCGGGTGCGGCAGACCCCCGAACTCGGCCTGGGCGGGCGAGGCGAGCGCGACGGACTCGACGCCGGCCTCCTGCGCCGGGACCACGTTCATGATCACGGACGACGGGTAGACGGAGCGGCCACCGGGCGCGTACAGCCCCACGCGGTCGACCGGCACCCACTTCTCGGTCACCGAGCCGCCCGGCACGACCTGGGTCGTGTGGGTCTCACGGCGCTGTGCGCGGTGCACGAGACGGGCGCGGCGGATGGACTCCTCCAGGGCCGCGCGCACGGCCGGGTCGAGCTCCGCGAGGGCCTTGTCGAGGGCCTCGGCGGGCACCCGGACCTGGTCGAGCCTGACCCCGTCGAACTTCTCCGCGAAGTCGATCAGCGCCGCGTCGCCCCGATGATGCACGGCCTCGCAGATCGGACGCACCTTCTCCAGGGCGGCCGAGACGTCGAAGTCGGCTCGGGGCAGCAGGTCGCGCAGGGCCGGACCCTCGGGGAGGGCGTCGCCGCGCAGATCGATTCGGGAGATCACGGGTGCAATTCTCTCAGACCCGGGTCCGGCGTCGTTCGCGCGTATCAATGGCTGATACAGACCGCAGGCGGAACCCGGAAGATCCTCTTCACGTCTAGCGTTCGGGGCGTCACCCAGCGGGCATGAACGGTTGTATAAACCCACGAGTAGCCGAGGGGGATGGGCGAAACGTGACCGAACGGGGCGGTCTCCGCGACGGGGACCTGCCGGACGACCTGCCGAACGACCTGACCGCCGCCGAGCTCGGCATGTGGCAGGCCTTCCGCAACGGCAGCGTGTACGACCTGAGCAGCGGCGACACGGTCGTCGACGACCCGCACGGCGGGCACCCCTGGGGCCCGGAGCGGACCGTGCGCGCGCGGATCATCTGCTGGCTGCTGCTGGACGGGCCGCCCGCCCTCGCGGGCCGGGTGTCCTCGCTGAAGCTGGTCGGCGTGCGGATCAGCGACCCGATGGACCTCGCGGGCGGCACGGTGGTGCCGTACGTCGAGCTGCGCGGCTGCCGCTTCGACCGGGAGGTCCTGCTGCCGGAGGCCCGCTTCACGACCGTACGGTTCGTGGACTGCGCGGTGCCGCGGCTGGAGGCGGCGCGGGTGCACACCGAGGGCGATCTGCATCTGCCGCGCTGCCGGTTCCACAACGGCGTACGGCTGACCGACGCCCACATCGGCACGGATCTGCTGCTGAACCAGGCGATCGTCTACCGGGACCGCAGCGGGCGCTCGATCGCCGCGGACGGCATCAGCGTCGGCCAGGACCTCCAGGCCGAGATGCTGGAGTCGCACGGCGAGCTGAGTCTGCGCGGCGCGAGCATCGGCGTGTCGCTGAGCCTGCGCGGCGCCCGGCTGGTCAACCCGTACACCCGGCTCGCGCTGAACGCGCCCCAGCTGACCGTCGGGCGCACGCTGTACATGACGCCGGCGGGCGTCGGCAGTCCGCTGCTGAGCGGCCGCACTCCCGCGCGCGGGACGCGTATCCAGCGGTTCGAGTGCCAGGGCGGGGTGCGGCTCGACGACGGTCGGTTCGGGGACGCGGTCGACCTGGAACGGGCGCGGTTCACCTTCACCGACGAGCAGGAGCTGTCGCTGCGCCGCATCCAGACGCCCGAGCTGCGCTTCCTCGGGGAGCGGCCGGAGCGCGGCGGGGTGGTGCTGTCGGGGGCGCGGACCGTGAACCTGATGGACCGCGCGGACGCCTGGCCGGACCCCGGGCTGCTGCACATGAGCGGCTTCACGTACGAGAACCTCGTGCCGCGCGGCCCGTTCCCGCTGGAGCGGCGGCTTCAGTGGGTGGCCGCGGCGACCGCCGAGTACAACCCGGAGCCGTACGAGCTCCTGGCCTCCGTGCTGCGGGCCGGCGGCGAGGACGAGGACGCGCGCGAGGTGCTGCTCGCCAAGCAGCGCAGGCGCCGCGAGACGCTGCCGCCGGCGGCCAAGCTGTGGGGCTACGCACAGGACTGGATGGTCGCCTACGGATATCGGCCCGGGCGGGCCGCCGTGTGGATGGCGGTGCTGTGGGCCGCGAGCTCGCTGGCGTTCGCGCACGCCGACCATCCGCCGATCAAGGGCGGCGAGCATCCGACCTGGAACCCGCCGCTGTTCGCCCTCGATCTGCTGCTGCCGGTGATCGACCTGGGCCAGGTCGGGTTCTGGCAGCTGAGCGGCGCCTGGCAGTGGCTGGCGGCGGCGATGATCCTGCTCGGCTGGATTCTGGCGACGACCGTGGCGACGGGAGCCACGCGCATGCTGCGGCGGAACTGATCCGCACGAACCGATGAGGCCGGTGGGACGTGTGGGACCACTGAGGTGAAGACTCAGATGTCGGACAGTTGTTGAACAGTTGACCTTTACCCGTTCTTGACCTACGGGCGTACAACTTTCGACATCTTGGCTTTTCCCTCTGGCGCGGCGTGACCAGCGGTCTTTCAATGGTCGACACCATGGCTCTGATGCTTCCGTTCGGCCGTGCGTCCCGGACGACAAGGACCGCGGAGCACCCCGCCGTCGCACTCCCCGGCGACGACGAGGTGCTTCTCGACGCGCCCGACGACCGTCTCGGCCCCGCCCTGGTCGCGGCCGGGCGCGGCGAGTACGAACCCGCCGCGGCGCTGCTCGCCCACACCAGGCAGCACGCCGAGTGGGAGCACCGCGACCGCTACGCGCTGCGCCTGGCGGCCTTCGCACGCTCCCGGACGGAGTGGCTGGAGACCTGGTACGGGGCCGACCCGAAGGACCCGGACGCGCTGCTGGTCAGGGCCCAGCTCGCGGTGGACCAAGCCTGGGGCTCGCCGGCCCGGGCCGAGGTGCTGCGCGGGGTGAGCCCGCTGATCACCGCCGCCGCGCGCACCGACGACCGCGACCCGGTGCCCTGGCGGATCGCCCTGGACCACGCGCGCGGCTCACGCGCCGGCCACACCTACTTCGGGGAGCTGTGGGAGGCGGCGCTGCGCCGCGCCCCGCGCCACTACGGCTGCCATGTGGCGGCCCTGCGCTACCTGGCCTCCTCCTGGCACGGCTCCCACCGCGAGTGCCTGGACTTCGCCGACCGTGCCGCGCAGGACGCCCCCGCCGACTCCCTCGTACAGGCGCTGCCGACCCGGGCCGTCCTCGCCTACCTGGACGACGACTGCGGTCCGGGGGTGCCGCACGAGCGGCTGGACGAGGCGGCCGACCGGGCCGTCGCGCTGTCCGCCCGGTTCCCGGCGGCCGACCTGTGGCCGGCCGCGATCCGCAACAAGCTGACGTACGTGCTGGTACGGCTGGGCCGCTGGGAGGACGCCCTGGAGCAGCTCACGCTGATCGGGCCGCACGCCACCTCGTTCCCGTGGAGCAGGCTCTCGGAGGATCCGCTGGGCCGGTTCCTGGAGACACGTGACGAGGTACGGCGCCGGGCGGCCGGCTCCGCCGCGCGGGGTGCCGCCGGCGGACATCCACGGAGTGGGCGCGGCGGACGCGTTCACTCCGGCGACCACTAGGCTTTGGCGCCGTGACCGTCCGCCTTCCGCTGTTTCCCCTGAACTCGGTGCTGTTCCCGGGACTCGTGCTGCCGCTCAACGTCTTCGAGGAGCGGTACCGCGCCATGATGCGCGATCTGCTGAAGACCCCCGAGGAGGAGCCGCGCCGTTTCGCCGTCGTGGCCATCCGCGACGGCCACGAGGTGGCCCAGAGCGCTCCCGGCATGCCCGATCCCACCGCCCTGCCCGAGCGCGGGCCCGCCGCGGGCTTCGGCCCGGACCCGGTGAAGGCCTTCCACGGGGTGGGCTGTGTGGCGGACGCCGCGACGATCCGGGAGCGGGCCGACGGCACCTTCGAGGTGCTGGCGACGGGCACGACCCGGGTGCGGCTGGTCTCGGTGGACGCCTCGGGCCCGTTCCTGACGGCGGAGCTCGAGGAGCTCCAGGAGGAGCCGGGCGACGAGGCGGGGGCGCTGGCCGAGGGCGTGCTACGCGCGTTCCGGCAGTACCAGAAGCGTCTGGCGGGCGCCCGTGAACGTTCCCTGTCCACGGGGGCCGAGCTGCCCGACCAGCCCGCGGTGGTCTCCTACCTGGTGGCGGCCGCGATGATGCTGGACACCCCGACGAAGCAGCGCCTGCTCCAGGCCCCGGACACCGCGTCCCGGCTGCGCGACGAGCTGAAACTCCTTCGCACCGAGACCTCGATCATCCGTAGCCTGCCGTCGCTGCCGTCGTCGGACCTGACGCGCGGTCCGACGAGTCTCAACTGACGCACGACCACTGGGGAAACCGGCCACCATGGCGAAGAAGTCCAAGAAGAACCAGCAGCCGGGCGGCACTCCCGCGACGGTCGCCCTGACGGCCGCGGGTGTCGCCTACACCGTCCACTCCTACGAGCACGACCCCGCGCACCCCTCGTACGGCGAGGAGGCCGCGGAGGCGATGGGCGTGTCCCCGGACCGGGTCTTCAAGACCCTGGTGGCGGACGTGGACGGCAGCCTCACCGTGGCGGTGGTCCCGGTGGCCGGGCAGCTGGACCTCAAGTCCCTGGCGTCGGCGGTCGGCGGCAAGCGCGCGGCGATGGCCGACCCGGCCCTTGCGGAACGCACCACGGGCTATGTGCGCGGCGGCATCTCCCCGCTGGGGCAGCGCAAGAAGCTCCGCACGGTCCTGGACGCCTCGGCCTCGGCCCACGCCACGATCTGCGTCTCGGCGGGCCGTCGCGGCCTGGAGGTCGAACTCTCCCCCGAGGACCTGGCGAAGCTCACGGAAGCGGTCCTGGCGCCCATCGGGCGTGCGTGACCTCTCGACGGCTGGGGTGTCCTCGGTTAAGTACGAGGGACATGTCGAAGAAAACGCGGAAACGAAAGTGGCGCATCAAGAAGGGCCGCTCGAACCACGGACGCCGCCCGGCATGACGAACCACCGTCCCGGGGGGCCACGGCCCCCTGGGCATCCCGGCCCCGGTTCCTGATCCGCCGGGCAGGCCCTAGGCCTGCGGTGCTCCGTACGGGTCCTTCGGCTGCCCCTCCGGCGGGTGCTGGTGGTACGGGTCCGCGTCCCGGGGGCCGAACAGCGCGGTCAGCCCGAGATGGACGAGCAGCGCGGCCAGTGGCCAGGCCAGCAGCGCGCCCTTGGCCCCCAGCTTCAGCGGCGCGGAGAACGCGACGCCCTTGCCCACTTCCTTGGCGTGGGCGATGACGTCCCCGGTGGGCCCGAGCCGCACTCCCAGCCACCAGGCGAGCAGCGACCCGAGGAACGCCCCGACGGCCAGTCCGATCACCAGCGGCACACCCCCGCGCCGCCGCCACAGGAACACGGCGACCGCGCTGACCAGGCCGAACGCCAGCGCGAGCAGAGTGAACGTTCCGTCCACCCCGATGGCCTGCTCCCCCTCGGAATCCTTGAAGTAGACGACCCAGCTGTCGTCGACGACGTCCCCGACCAGCGGCACGCTCGGCGCCAGCCGCCACCACAGCAGCCCGAGCAGCGCGCCGAGGAGCGCCACCACCACCGTGACGATCGCTGCCTCTCGCAGTTCGGTCTTCATGCCGGGACCGTCCTGTTCGTACGAGCCATACATGCCGTACGGGCCGGGAGCGCCGGGGTGGCCCGGTATCCCGCCCGGGGCACCGGATATGGCGTCGTGCGGCGGTACGGCGGCCGCGTGCCCGGCAGCGGGCTGCTGCCATCCCCCGTTCGGGGACGGTTCACGCGGCGGCGGTGGAGGAGTCAGCGGAGCGGTCACCCTGCCATCGTGCCAGGCCGTTCTGTGCGGCGCGTCACCGGACGGCCGCCCGACGGTACGCCCAGGTGGCCACGGCCAGCGAGACGACGCCGACGACCCCGCACACGGCCAGGTCACCGAGCACGAAGGCCCAGTCCGGCCGCTCCGCGAAGGTCCGTGCGAAGGCCTCCACGCCGTACGTCGAGGGCAGCAGGTCCCGGGCGAGGCGGACCGCGTCCGGCATCCGGTCGGCGGGCAGCACGCCCAGCAGCAGCGCCGCGGACATGCCCAGCTGCCCGAGCAGCGTGGCCAGTTCGGGGCGCGGGGCGAGCAGCCCGAGCGCCGCCCCGAGCCCGGCGAGCGCG
Organism: Streptomyces chartreusis; assembly: GCF_008704715.1. Lineage (NCBI taxonomy): Bacteria > Bacillati > Actinomycetota > Actinomycetes > Kitasatosporales > Streptomycetaceae > Streptomyces > Streptomyces chartreusis. The sequence continues at coordinate 7,292,859 of NZ_CP023689.1, read as the reverse complement.
GCCCCGGCCAGCGGGATCACCGCGACGAGCACCCAGAGGTTCGCCATCGGCAGCCCGAACAGCACGCATCCGAAGACGGCGGTCACCACGGTCCCCGGCACGGTGAAGGAGGCGTACGCCCCGGCCGCGCCCAGCACCACCGCGGCCGGCGGCACCGGCAGCGTGGCGTAGTGGTCGAGCCCGCCGCTGGCCCGCAGCTGCCCGAAGTACTGGGCGAGCAGGTTCAGCGCGACGAAGGCCACGACGAGTACCGCCGAACCGGCGACCACGGCCTGCGCCTCGGCGCCGCCGTCGACGACCCCGCGCATCAGGATCATGATCCCGATCGACTGGAAGGTCGCCACGAACAGCAGCGGGATGCGCGCAACCCGGGCCCGGGACAGCTGCGCCCGGTACACGGCACACAGCGACGGCCAGAGCCGCGCGCGCGGCCCGAGCTCGGCCGCGGCCCGGCCGGCCGTCTCGTCCACGGCCAGGGCGCTGCCCGGCAGAACCTCGGCGGGTACGACACTCACGTGGCGCTGCTCCCTTTCACACGGGGGATCACCGGGGAGGTGGCCCTGTTCCGTACGGAGTTCTGTACGGATGCGGCGGTCTGCGTACTCACGCCTTCACCAGCCCCTGCTGCGCGGCCCCGCCCAGCGACAGATAGACGTCCTCCAGGCTCGGCGTGGCGAGCGTGAAGTCGTCAAGCGCGGCGAAGGCGGCGCCGCCGGTGACAGTGGCGACGACCGCGCGGGCCTCCTCGGGGGCGAGCCGCAGCGTCCAGCGGCGGCCGGACTCCACGACGCGGTCCTGGAGGGCTGCGACCTCGGGCACGTCCAGCGGCGCCCGGTCCCGCCACAGCAGCTCGACCCGGACCTCGCCGGCGACGCGCTCCTTGAGCCCGGACGGGGTGTCACAGGCGATCACGTGGCCCCGGTCGAGCACGGCGACCCGGTCAAGCACGGTCTCGGCCTCGATGACGTTGTGGGTGACGAGGACGACGGTCGTGCCGTGCTCGGCCCGCCGGCGGTCCACGGCCGACCACACGGCCCGCCGCGCCACCGGGTCCATCGCGGTGGTCGGCTCGTCGAGCACGAGCAGCGGCCGCTCCCCCACCAGGGCGGCGGCGAAGCAGGCGAGCCGGCGCTGGCCGCCGGACAGCTTCTTGATCGGCCGCCCGGCGAGCGGTCCGAGGCCCAGCTCGTCGAGCACGGCGTCCCGTTCGTCGCGGGCCTGGCGTACGTCCAGGCCGCGCAGCCGTCCGGTCGTCTCGGCGGCGAGCGACACGGTCAGGTCGTCGAGGGCGGTCGACTCCTGCCCGAGGTAGGCGAGGATGCGCGCGGCCCGCTCGGGGTGGCGCACGATGTCGTGCCCGAGGATCTCGACGCTGCCGGCGTCGGGCCGCATCAGCCCGGTCAGCTGGCGTACGAGGGTGGTCTTGCCGGCGCCGTTGGGGCCGAGCAGCCCGAAGATCTCGCCGCGCCGGATGTCCAGCCGTACGTCGTCGGTGGCGCGCACCTCGGGAGTGCCGGGCGCCCCGCGCCGTGCACGCACCGCCGGGTAGGTCTTGGTCAGCCCGCGCACGGCACACACGACGTCACCACCGTGCCGAAATGCCTGTGCCGCGCGCGTACTCACAAGGGACGAGACTACGGGGTCCACGAGCCCGATCCGCCCTCGGGTCGGCGACTCGGCACAAATCGGCCGCTCACCGCCACAAAGCCGCTCGCCGCGCGGCGTGGCCCGGCGGCGCCGGGCTCGTCCGCCGCCCGTCCGGCTCACTCACCGGCGGGCGCGTGCTCCGCGGCCGTGCGGACGTCGATCTCGCGCCAGAACCCGGCCCGGATCGCGTACCGGTCGTGCTCGTCGATCTGGTCGTCCTTGTGCGCGAGGAGGCCGAACCGGGCCGCGTAGCGCAGCAGCTCGCCGTCGATCCGGTGCGGGATCCGCGGATACATCCCGGACAGCCGCTGGAAGTGGCTCTGGTCCCCGAGCCGCGCCATCCACCGCCGCGCGAAGACCTGCCCCACCTCGTAGGGGTCGCCGCCGACCGTGGTGATGTCCTCCTCGCGGTCGGCCCAGCGCTGCTCGGCGGTGGTCAGCTGTGCCAGCGTCGGCATGGACGCGGCCTCGGCCGACTCGGCCGCGACACCGGGCCGGTCGACCCACCCTTTGTCGGAGGACCAGCGCAGCGTCGCGTTCGACGGGTGCTGGGCCGGCTGGACGCCTGGGGCGCGCAGGGCGGCGAGGTCCTTCGGCGTGGGCACGCCCTTGGGCGCCGGAACGCGCTCCTGCGTGCCGTTCTCCGAGGCGACGGGCGTGGCGTGCTCGACCTCCGCCGGGGGCCGCTCGGTCGCCGCGCCGAGCGCGGAGTCGGGCAGCGGCGCGGACAGGATCGCGGCGATCTCCGGCCGGGGCACGGGCTGTGGCGCGCACACCCCGGTGAGTTCCTTGGCGCGCACGGCCTTGGTGATCCACGTACGGTCCAGGACGCGCCGTTCGTCGGCCTCGGCGACCAGGTCCTCGGACTGGTTGTAGTCACCGTCGGCGGCCTGCACGGCCCACAGATGTACGGCGACGCCGTGCTCCTTGGCGGCCATCATGCCCGGCAGGAGATCGCCGTCCCCGGTCACCAGCACCACGTCGGAGCAGGCGCGGTTGCGGGCCAGCTCGGTGAGCTCGGCGTGCATCGCGGCGTCCACGCCCTTCTGCGCCCAGCGGCCGTCGCTGCGGGTGAGTGCGCCCAGCCGGACGGTGACCCGGGGCATCACGCGCAGCCTGCGGTGCTCGGGCTGGGGGACGCGGTCGGGGGCGCCGTCGAACCAGTAGATCCGCAGCAGGGGCTGCTGGGTGTCGGACTCGGCGCGTTCGCGCAGCCCCTGGATGAGGGCGGTGTGGTCGACGGTGATCCGGGACCGGGAGGGTTCCCCGGCGAGCAGGCTGGCGGCGGCCCCCAGCAGATACCCGGCGTCCACCAGGACGATGCAGCGGTCCACGCGACTCACCCTCTTCCCGGGAGGTTTGCTTTGGGCTTCCTTCGAGTCTGCCCGACCGCGCGGGGGTTAACGGGCCGAACTCGATCTTCGGCGTGGCGTTTCGGGGCATCGAGCCCTCGGCGCGCCACGCCTCACGCCCCGACAACCGCTGTCACAGACGGTAATTATCCGAAATGCGTTCTTTATCAGCCTATGTGAATCTGGTCCCGGCCCTGGCCCCTAGTCCCCACAGGAGGCAGATCACCATGGCCAAGAACAAGAAGCAGGACCGGAAGCAGCCGCAGTCCGAGCGTGCACAGCAGCAGGCGCAGCACTCCTCGATGGAGACGCAGACCGAGCAGCACATGCCGCAGGTGACTCCCGCCGACATGGCACGCAAGGGCAAGCAGAAGCGCTTCGGCCACAACTGACATCCGCAGGACGGGCCGTTGCGGCCCAGGCACACGAAGAGGGGCGCACCCACGCGCGGGGTGCGCCCCTCTCGCACGACTTGGCTCAGCCGGCCAGACAGGACGGTCCGAGCAGCACCTTCAGGTCACCGAACAGCGCCGGATCGGGCTTCACCCGGTGCCGGTCCAGCCGTAGGACCGTCGTCTTCGTCGGGCCCTGGAGCTTGATCCGGACCTCGCTGTCGCCCTTGTGGTGACTGAGGATCTCACCGAGGCGGTTCACCATCGGCGGGGTGACCCGAGTGGCCGGGATGGTCAGGATCACCGGCGCGTTGGTGCCCGCGTTGGACAGGTCGGGGACCTGGAGCTCCATCGCGACCAGCCGCGGCACGTCCTCGCGCTTGTCGAGGCGGCCCTTGACGAACACCACGGCGTCCTCGACGAGTTGGGTCGACACGAGCTGGTACGTCGCCGGGAAGAACATGCACTCGATGGAACCGGCGAGGTCCTCGACGGTGGCGATCGCCCAGGCGTTGCCCTGCTTGGTCATCTTGCGCTGGAGGCCCGAGATGATGCCGCCGATGGTGACGACCGCGCCGTCCGCGTGCTCACCGCCGGTGAGTTGGGCGATGCCCGCGTCGGCCTTGTCGGACAGCACGTGCTCCAGGCCGAAGAGCGGGTGGTCGGAGACGTACAGACCGAGCATCTCCCGCTCCTGGGCGAGCAGATAGGTCTTGTCCCACTCGTCCTCGGTGAAGACCACGTCGAGCCCGAAGCCGGGCTCGTTGCTCTCCTCCTCGCCCATGCCGCCGAAGAGGTCGAACTGGCCCTCGGCCTCCTTGCGCTTGACCGCGACCACGTTGTCGATCATCGGCTCGAAGTGCGCGGTGAGGCCCTTGCGGGTGTGCCCCAGGCTGTCGAACGCGCCCGCCTTGATCAGCGATTCGGTGGTGCGCTTGTTGCACGCGGTCGCGTCGACCTTGTCGAGGTAGTCGGGGAAGGAGGCGTACTTGCCCTTCGCCTTGCGGCTCTTGATGATCGACTCGACGACGTTGGTGCCGACGTTGCGCACGGCCTCCAGGCCGAACAGGATCACGTCGTCGCCCTGGGCGGCGAAGTTGTGCACCGACTCGTTGACGTTCGGCGGGAGCACCTTGATGCCCATGCGCCGGCACTCGTTCAGGTAGACGGCCGACTTGTCCTTGTCGTCCTTGACGGAGGTCAGCAGCGCGGCCATGTACTCGGCGGGGTGGTTCGCCTTGAGGTAGGCGGTCCAGTACGACACCAGGCCGTACGCGGCGGAGTGCGCCTTGTTGAACGCGTAGCCGGCGAAGGGGACCAGCACGTCCCACAGGGCCTGGATGGCCTCGTCGCTGTAGCCCTTGTCGCGGGCGCCCTTCTGGAAGAGGACGAAGTTCTTCGCCAGCTCGTCGGGCTTCTTCTTGCCCATCACGCGGCGCAGGATGTCGGCCTCGCCGAGGGAGTACCCGGCGATGATCTGGGCGGCCTTCTGCACCTGCTCCTGGTAGACGATCAGGCCGTAGGTGACGGCCAGGACCTCTTCGAGGGGCTCCTCCAGCTCCTTGTGGATCGGGGTGATCTCCTGGAGCTTGTTCTTGCGCAGGGCGTAGTTGGTGTGCGAGTCCATGCCCATCGGGCCCGGACGGTACAGCGCGGAGACGGCGGAGATGTCTTCGAAGTTGTCGGGCTTCATCAGCCGCAGCAGCGAACGCATCGGTCCGCCGTCGAACTGGAACACGCCCAGGGTGTCACCGCGCTGCAGCAGCTCGAAGGTCGTCGGGTCATCGAGCGGCAGGGAGAGCAGGTCGAGGTCGATGCCCTTGTTGGACTTCACCATCTTGTTGGCGTCGTCCATGATCGTCAGGTTGCGCAGGCCGAGGAAGTCCATCTTCAGCAGGCCGAGCGACTCGCACTGCGGGTAGTCCCACTGCGTGATGGTGACGCCGTCGGTGTGCCGCACCCAGATCGGGGCGTGGTCGACGATGGGCTCGCTGGACATGATCACGCCGGCGGCGTGCACGCCCATCTGCCGGACCAGGCCCTCGACGCCCTTCGCGGTGTCGATGACCTTCTTGACGTCCGGCTCGTTCTCGTACATCCCGCGGATCTCGCCTGCCTCGCTGTAGCGCGGGTGCGAGGGGTTGGTGATGCCGTCGAGGTCGATGCCCTTGCCGAGGACGTCGGCGGGCATCGCCTTGGTGAGGCGGTCGCCCATCGCGTACGGGTAGCCCAGCACGCGCGCGGAGTCCTTGATGGCGTTCTTCGCCTTGATCTTGCCGTAGGTGCCGATCATGGCGACCTTGTCGGCGCCGTACTTCTCCGTCACGTACCTGATCACCTCGACGCGCCTGCGCTCGTCGAAGTCGATGTCGACATCGGGCATGGAGACGCGCTCGGGGTTGAGGAACCGCTCGAAGATCAGGCCGTGCGGGATCGGGTCGAGGTCGGTGATGCCCATGGCGTAGGCGACGATCGAGCCGGCCGCGGAGCCTCGGCCGGGGCCGACCGCGATGCCGTTGTTCTTGGCCCACATGATGAAGTCGGCGACGACGAGGAAGTAGCCCGGGAACCCCATCTGGATGATGACGTCCATCTCGTACTCGGCCTGCTTCTGCCGGTCCTCGGGGACACCGCCCGGGAAACGGCGCTCCATGCCGACCCGGACCTCCTCCTTGAACCAGGTGACCTCGGTGTAGCCGTCGGGGATGTCGAACCTCGGCATGAGGTTCTTCGCCTCGAACATGCCGTCGGTGTCGACCATCTCGGCCACGAGGAGGGTGTTGGCGCAGCCCTCCTGCCAGGCGTCCGAGGAGTCGACCGCGTACATCTCGTCCGTGGACTTCAGGTAGTAGCCGGTGCCGTCGAACCTGAAGCGGTCGGGGTCGGAGAGGTTCTTGCCGGTCTGGATGCACAGCAGGGCGTCGTGCGCGGTCGCCTCGTGCGCGTACGTGTAGTGCGAGTCGTTCGTCACCAGTGGCGGGATGCCGAGCTTCTTGCCGATCTCCAGCAGACCGTCACGGACCCGGTGCTCGATCTCGATGCCGTGGTCCATCAGCTCCAGGAAGTAGCGGTCCTTGCCGAAGATGTCCTGGTAGTCGGCCGCCGCCTTCAGTGCCTCGTCGTACTGGCCGAGGCGCAGCCGGGTCTGGAGCTCGCCGGAGGGGCAGCCGGTGGAGGCGACGATCCCCTCGGACCACTGGGAGATCGTCTCCTTGTCCATCCGGGGCCACTTCTGGAGCCAGCCCTCGGCGTACGCGTCCGAGGACAGCCGGAAGAGGTTGTGCAGGCCCGTCTTGTTCACGGCCCACATCGTCTTGTGGGTGTAACCACCGGAACCGGACACGTCGTCGCGCTTCTGGTGCGGCTGGCCCCACTGGATCTTGCGCTTGTTGCGCCGGGACTCGGGGGCGACGTAGGCCTCGATCCCGATGATCGGGGTGACCCCGGCCTTCTTCGCGGTGTGGAAGAAGTCGTACGCCCCGTGGAGGTTGCCGTGGTCGGACATGGCGATGTGCGTCATGCCCATCTCATTGCACGCGTCGAACATGTCCTTCAGCCGCGCGGCACCGTCCAGCAGCGAGTACTGGGTGTGGACGTGCAGGTGCGTGAACGGCGGCTTTGACACGGCTTGGCCTCCATGGAAAACGCTCGGTGACAGGCGGACGGACACTTCTGGGGACAGCGTCGAAGTCTATGCCTCGGGACTGACACTCACGGGGCTGCCCCGCGTACCTTCACAGCGAGGGCCGCGGGCACTTTCCGGTCGGCCCGCCCGTTGGATACGACAGAAACGCTGTCGTACACATGCACCAGGAGGCACCCAGCGATGTCGGTCCCCCAGCTCAACGACGAGCAGCGCGGCGACGAGATCCTCGCCGTCTTCGACACCGCCTTCGGCGAGCTCCTGGCCGCCGATCCGGCCGCGTTCCGCGTGAAGTTCCGGAAGATGGCGGCCTCGGCCTTCGCGTTCTACCGCGGCACGGCGTGCCTCTTCTACCACGACCTCGACGCCGAGAAGCGCGGCGGCCCGTACCTGGACGAGCGCACCTCGCGCGTGTGGATCCACGGCGACCTGCACGCGGAGAACTTCGGCACGTACATGGACTCCAACGGCCGGCTGATCTTCAACGTCAACGACTTCGACGAGGCCTACGTCGGCCCCTTCACCTGGGACCTCAAGCGCTTCGCCGCCTCCGTCGCGCTCATCGGGTACGCCAAGGCGTTCGGCGACGACCAGATCAGCGAGCTGGTGCGGATCTACGCGGCCGCCTACCGCGAGCGGGTGCACGCCCTGGCCACCGGCGCCAAGAGCGACGAGGTGCCGCCGTTCACGCTGGACACCGCCCAGGGCCCGCTCCTGGACGCGCTGCGCGACGCCCGCGCGCTGACCCGCTTCGGGCTGCTGGAGTCCATGACGGAGATCCGTGACTTCGAGCGCCGCTTCGCCCCCGGCGGCGGCTCCATCGAGCTGGACGCGGCCACCCGCTACAAGGTCCTCGCCGCGTTCGACGGCTATCTGGAGACGCTGCCGGACGCGTCCCTGGCCCGCCCGGACTCCTACCGGGTCAAGGACGTCGTGGGCCGCCGCGGCATCGGCATCGGCTCGGCCGGGCTGCCGTCGTACAACATCCTGCTGGAGGGCCACACCGACGCCCTCGAGAACGACGTCGTGATCTACATCAAGCAGGCCCAGACCCCGGCCGTCTCCCGGCACATCACCGACCAGGCGCTGCGGGACTACTTCCAGCACGAGGGCCACCGCACGGTGATCTCCCAGCGCGCCCTCCAGCAGCACGCCGACCCGTGGCTGGGCTGGACCGAGCTGGACGGCGCGGGCCAGCTGGTCGCCGAGGTCTCGCCGTACGCGGTGGACCTGGACTGGGGCGACATCGACGACCCGGAGGAGATCGCGTCGGTGGTCGCCGACCTCGGCCGGGCCACGGCCACGATGCACGCGGCGGCGGACGACACCTCCGGCGAGTCCCTGGTGCCGTTCTCCACGGAGCGCGCCATCGACGCGGCCATCGCGGCCGACGAGGACGGCTTCGCGGAGCTCCTGGTCGACTTCGCGCACAGCTACGGCGCACGCGCGCGTGCCGATCACCAGACCTTCGTGGACCTGTTCCGCAACGGCCGGATCCCGGGTCTGTGACGGACAGGCCACGCACGGTCGCTCCCCGGCCATTCACAGGCACCCTTTAGGGGTCTCTTACAGGAGCACGTGACACACTCTCCACCGCTATGGACATATCCGGGACCCAGCTGCGAGCCGTACGCGCGGCGCTCTTCACGGCACTCGTCGTGACACTGAGCACCGCGTCGCACGTGCTGCTGTCCCGGGCACCCCTGCCGCTGAACACGGTGACCCTGCTCACGGGCGCCGTGTTCGTGCTCGCCTACGCCCTGGCCGGCCGGGAGCGGACCTTCGGCCGGATCGCCGCTCTGCTGGTGCCGCTGGAGCTGGCCGCCGACACGATCCTCACCACCGGCCAGCACGTCTGTTACGGCAGGGCGGGCGGCCCGGTCGCCGGTCCGCTGGCGTCGGTCGGCTGGGACGTGCTGTGCGGCGAGGGCACCCAGGTCGGGGCCCCGCTGGCCCAGGTCACCGGCACCGACCCCGAGCGGCTCGGCGGCCTGCTCGGCCATGTCGACCCGGTCACCGCCTGGTTCCTGCTGGCCGCCCACATCGGCGTCGGCCTCCTCGCCGCGGCCTGGCTGCGCCGCGGCGAGCGGGCCCTGGCCCAGCTGCTGAGCGCGGTCGCGGCGACCACCTTCCGGCCGCTGCTGACTGCGGTCGCCGCGGTGACGGTCCCCACGACCGCCCCGGCCCGCCGTCTGCCGCGCCCCACCGACCGTACGGCCGCCGCCCGCAGCCGCCTCCTCGTGCACTCCCTGGGACGGCGTGGACCGCCTCGCTCCCCTGCCTTCACCTGCGCGTGACGGCAGCTGAGCGGCACAGCCCACCCATACGTAATCCCGCACACGACGTGTGCGTGTCCCCATGGAGATCACCAACATGAGCAAGCGGAACAGCCAGGCCGCGAAGACGGCGGCCCGGGAGCGGCTGCGCATCGAGCGCGAGCGCGAGGCGAAGCGCGCGAAGATCAAGCGGCAGCTGATCGTCGCCGGCTCCATCGTCGGCGTCCTGGCGATAGCAGGCGGCATCAGCTACGCGGTCGTGCAGGGCAACAAGCCCGGCTACTGGGAGGCCGCGAAGGACGACAAGCTCGTCAAGCCGGCCAACACCTCGGGCAAGAACGGCACGACCGTCACCATCGGCGAGGACAGCGCCAAGAAGACCCTCGTGATGTACGAGGACCCGCGCTGCCCGGTCTGCGCCTCCTTCGAGCAGACCGTCGGCACGACCGTCGACAAGGGCGTCGAGGACGGCAAGTACAAGATGCAGTACGTCGGGGCCACCTTCCTCGACAACGGTCTGGGCGGCGAGGGCTCCAAGAACGCCCTCAGTGCCCTGGGTGCGGCGCTGAACGTCAGCGACGACGCGTTCCTCCAGTACAAGGCCGCGATGTACTCGGCCAAGTGGCACCCGGAGGAGTCCGACGACAAGCTCAAGGACGACGCCTACCTGATCAAGATCGCGGACACGGTCGACGCCCTGAAGGGCAACAAGGAGTTCCAGAACGCCGTGAAGAACGGCACCTACGACAAGTGGGCGCTGGAGATGTCGGCGACGTTCGACGACAGCGGCGTGCAGGGCACCCCGACCCTGAAGATGGACGGCAAGACGCTGACCGGCGCCGACGGGAAGAACGCGCCGATGACGGTGGCCGACTTCAACAAGGCGATGGAGACGGCCCTCAAGGGCTGATCCGACCTTCAGAGGAAGAGCGGGCGAACTTTTGCGAGTTCGCCCGCTCTTGTGCATACCGCTCAGTAACCTGATCGGCTGTGACCAGTCGATACAGATCATCCGAGCCGTTCAATTCCCATACCCCGCGCCGCCGTACGGTCGTCAAGGCCGCGGCGGCGACGGCTGTCCTGGCGGGTCCGCTCGCCGCCGCGCTGCCCGCGCGCGCGGCCGGGCAGGGGCCCGCCTTCCTGCACGGCGTCGCCTCCGGTGACCCGCTGCCCGACGGCGTCCTGCTGTGGACCCGTGTGACGCCGACCGCCGACGCCACGCCCGGCTCCGGGCTCGGCCCGAACACCGAGGTCAGCTGGGTCGTCGCCCGCGACAAGGCGCTGACGAACATCGTCGCCAAGGGCTCGACCACCGCGACCGCCGCCTCCGACCACACCGTGAAGGCGGACATACGGGGCCTGGAGCCGGCCACCGACTACTGGTTCCGCTTCTCGGCGGGCGGCACGGACTCCCCGGTGGCGCGCACCCGCACCGCGCCGGCGGCGAACGCCTCCGTGGCCGGCCTGCGCTTCGGCGTGGTCTCCTGCGCCAACTGGGAGGCCGGCTACTTCGCCTCGTACCGCCACCTCGCCGCCCGCGGCGACCTGGACGCCTGGCTGCACCTCGGCGACTACATCTACGAGTACGGCACCGGCCAGTACGGCACGCGCGGCACCGTGGTGCGGCAGACGGCGCCCGCCAACGAGATCCTCACGCTCGCCGACTACCGCGGCCGGCACGGCAAGTACAAGACGGACGCCGATCTCCAGGCCCTGCACGCGAAGGCACCCGTCATCGCGATCTGGGACGACCACGAGATGGCCAACGACGCCTGGTCGGGCGGCGCCGAGAACCACACCGAGGGCGCCGAGGGCGCCTGGGCCGCGCGTCAGGCCGCCGCCAAGCAGGCGTACTTCGAGTGGATGCCGGTGCGTCCGGCCGTCGCCGGCACCACCTACCGGCGGCTGCGCTTCGGCAAGCTCGCCGACCTGTCCCTGCTGGACCTGCGTTCCTTCCGCTCCGAGCAGGTCAAGGTCGGCAACGGCGAGGTCGACGACCCCGAGCGCACGCTCACCGGCCGTGCCCAACTGGACTGGCTGAAGGCGGGCCTGAAGTCCTCCGACACCACCTGGCGGCTGGTCGGCAACTCGGTGATGATCTCGCCGTTCGCGATCGGCTCCCTCTCCGCGGACCTGCTGAAGCCGCTGGCCAAGCTGCTGGGCCTGCCGCAGGAGGGTCTCGCCCTCAACACCGACCAGTGGGACGGCTACACGGACGACCGCCGCGAGCTGCTCGCCCATCTGCGCTCGAACGCGATCCGCAACACCGTGTTCCTCACCGGCGACATCCACATGGCGTGGGCCAACGACGTCCCGGTGGACGCCGGCACCTACCCGCTGTCCGCCTCCGCGGCCACGGAGTTCGTCGTCACGTCGGTCACCTCCGACAACCTCGACGACCTCGTGAAGGTCCCCGAGGGCACTGTCTCCGCGATCGCCTCGCCGCTCATCCGGGCCGCCAACCGGCACGTCCACTGGGTCGACACCGACCGTCACGGCTACGGAATCCTGGACATCACGGCCGCCCGCGCGCAGATGGACTACTACGTCCTGGCCGACAAGACGAAGCAGGACTCCGGCGCGTCCTGGGCACGTTCGTACCGCACCCGCACCGGAACGCAGAAGGTCGAGCGCACCTACGACCCTGTGTAAACCCTGTGCCGCATGGTCGATTTTCGGCCACTCCTGGCCCGATTGCGGGCCGTTAACCGGAGATCACATCGCTACGGCGGGTGGTGCGAGTCGCGTTCCGAATACGGACACACCACCCGCCCGGGCAACGGAACCCGTTACGCCGCGATCTCACACTCCAGACAGTTGATCATTCACTTACCCCAAATATCCCTATCTGCCGGGTATTTGATTGGGCCTGATCGATTCTCTTCGGACATGGGCATGTCCACGTAATGTCCGGGCGGCGGCCAGGAAGACCCCTGCGCCCCCTCCCCAACGCATCAGCCAGGAGTCAGCGTGCGTGCGCTTGCCCGAATATCTCCCTCTACGCGCAGACGTGTTCTCGCCACGACAGCCGTGGCCGGAACTTTGATGCTCACTCCGCTCTCGGCGCCCACCACGGTCGCGGCGGCCCAGGCTCCGGCCGCCGACTGCGCCGAGGACGGCGGCCACGCCGCGGCCCGCGAGGCCCGCCCCGGACACGGCGGCGAGGCCGTCGCCGAGCCCAACGAGGTCAGCGCGGCCAAGGCCCAGGCGATGGACGCCGACCTGCGGAAGAAGCTCGACAAGCTGCCCGCCACCGGCAACCGCAGCCTCGCGGCCGCCGCCTCGACCACCATCCCGGTCTACTTCCACGTCATCCACGACGGCGCGACCGGGCAGCTCGACTCCGCCGACATCAACGCCCAGATGAACGTCCTGAACGCGGCCTACGCCGGCCAGGGCACCGGAAACGTCGACTCCGGCTACCAGTTCACCCTGGCCGGCACCGACTACACCGACAACGCGGCCTGGTACGGCGTCGGTTACGGCTCGCCGGAGGAGAAGGCGATGAAGTCCGCCCTGCGCAAGGGCGGCGCGAACGCGCTCAACGTCTACACCGCCGACCTCGGCGACGGCCTCCTCGGCTGGGCGACCTTCCCCAGCTCCTACAAGTCGAGCCCCTCCATGGACGGCGTGGTCCTCCTCGACACCTCGCTGCCGGGCGGCTCGGCCACCCACTACGACGAGGGCGACACCGCGACCCACGAGGTCGGCCACTGGATGGGCCTGTACCACACCTTCCAGGGCGGCTGTAACGGCAACGGCGACTACGTCGACGACACCCCGGCCGAGAAGAGCGCCGCCTACGAGTGCCCGGAGGGACGGAACACCTGCACCCGCAAGGCGGGCGCGGACCCGATCCACAACTTCATGGACTACACGTACGACGCCTGCATGTACCAGTTCACCGCGGGCCAGGTGAGCCGCATGCAGCAGAACTGGGCGGCGTACCGGGCGGCGGGCTGAGCCTAGAGGGAGGCCAGGAAGCCGAGCGCCACCCGCCAGGTGGCCTCGGCGGCCTCCTCGTCGTAGTCCGGCAGGTCGGGGTCGGTGTAGATGTGGCCGGCCCCGGCGTATCTGTAGACCTCGACGTCGGCGCCCGCCCTGCCCATCTGCAGATACCAGGCGCTCAGCCAGTCGTCCGTCTCGAACGGGTCCGGCTCGGCGACATGCAGCTGCACCGGCAGCTCGTCCACCGAGGCGTTCGCCGCGATGTCCGACGTGCCGTGCAGAAGCAGCAGCCCGCGTGCCTTCTCGTCCCCGAGCCCGAGGGTCTGGGCGACGGAGGCGCCGAGCGAGAACCCGGCGTAGACCAGCCCCCGCTCCGAGTAGGGCGCGGCGGCGAGCACGGCCCGCTTCAGCAGTTCGTCCTTGCCGATCTGCTGGTTGAACTCCATGCCTTCCTCGACCGTGTCGAACGTGCGGCCCTCGAAGAGGTCCGGCGTCCACACCTCGTGTCCGGCGGCGCGCAGCCGGTCCGCGGCCTGGCGCACGGCGGGCCTGAGGCCGTACGTCGAGTGAAACAGCATGATGTTCATGAGGCCATGGTGCCAGCCGGGTACGACAGTGCCGTGACCACCGCCTCACCGACGCGGATGTTCATGACCCCCCGATGCTGGTTACGTTCGGAGGCATGGAGAACATACTCCGACCGCTGATCGTGATCGGTGGCTCGGTGCTGCTCACCCTCGTCATCGGGTGGGCCACCGACCGCCTCATGCGCAAGGCCGACGAACGGCACAACGAGACCCCGCTGTGGGGTCTGCTGCGCCAGGCCCGCGTTCCCTACCAGCTCGTGCTCTGCACGGCCCTGCTCAGAGGGTCCTACGACGAGGCCGAGCTGTTCCTGGAGAACCGGGTCGCCGTCGGCAGGGTGCTGACGCTGGTGCTGATCGGGGCTGCGGCCTGGCTGGCGATCCGGATAGCGGCGGCCGTCGTGGAGACGTCGTACAGCCGTTACGCCCGAGTGCACCGCGATCCGGCGCGGGTCCGCAGGGTGCGCACGCAGGTGACGTTGATCATGCGTGTGGTGTCCGCGGTCGTCGGCGTGGTCGCGGCGGCGTCGATGCTGCTGACGTTCCCGGCGATGCGGGCGGCCGGTGCCTCGCTGCTGGCCTCGGCCGGCATCCTCGGCATCGTCGCCGGTGTCGCGGCCCAGTCCACCCTGAGCAACATGTTCGCCGGGCTGCAGATCGCCTTCGGCGACATGGTGCGCATCGGGGACACCGTCGTGGTGGACGACGAGTGGGGCACCGTCGAGGAGATCACCCTGACCTTCCTGACGGTGCGGACCTGGGACGAGCGCCGGATCACGATGCCCGTGTCGTACTTCACGTCGAAGGCCTTCGAGAACTGGTCGCGCGGCGGCGCCCAGATGACCGGAACCGTCTTCCTGCATCTCGACCACTCGGCACCGCTGGAGGCCATGCGCGAGCGGCTCCGCGACGTGCTGCGGGACTGCCCGGCCTGGGACGGCCGGGACTACGGCCTGGTCGTCACCGACTCCACGCCCAGCACGATGGAGGTGCGGGCCCTGGTCACGGCGAAGGACGCGGACGACCTGTGGACGGTCCGGGTCACGGTGCGCGAGCAGCTGATCCGCTGGCTGTCCGAGCACCACCCGTACGCGCTGCCGCGCGTCAACGCGGCGGACGCGGCCCTGCCACCCGGCTGGCCGGTCCCGGACCGGCTCCCGGGCGCCAGGCGCACCTTCCACCACGACCATCAGCCGGCACGCCCGGAACGCCCCTGACCGCCCACCGGGTCCCGAACCGGCTCAGTGGCCGCGCTCGGCACCCCCGTTGACCTGGATGATCTGCGAGGTGATGTGCCCGGCGCCGTGGGACGCCAGCCAGTGCAGGGTCGTGGCGACGTCCCCCGGCGTACCGGCACGCCCGGTCGAGGTCTCGGCGACCAGCCGGGCGTGCCGCTCCTCGTCCATCCCGTCGCCGAAGAACTCGGTGTCCTCGACATAGCCGGGCGCGACCACGTTCACGGTGATCCCGCGCGGCCCCAGCTGCCGGGCCAGGTCGTGGGCGTACGGGTGCAGCGCGGCCTTGGACGCCGCGTACGCTCCGCTGCCGGACCCCCGGAAGGCGGCGATGGAGCTGAGGAACAGCACCCGCCCGCCGGGATCGGCGAGCCGGTCCTTCAGGGCCTCGGTGAGCAGGGCGGCGGTCAGGGTGTTGAGGCCGAAGTTGAGGGTCCAGTTGTGCAGGACGACGTCGAGGGGCTCGTCGCTGTCGACCTTCGGCTCCAGATACCCGGAGCCGCCGGCGCTGTGGATGAGGACGTCCACGGTGCCGAGCTCCGACGCCACGAACCGCTCCACCCCCCGCGCCCCGCGCGGCCTGCTCAGATCCGCGGCGTAGGTGAGGGCCCCGGGCACATCGGCCCGCTCCAGCACCTCCGCGCGGCGCCCGAGCAGGAGCACCCGGTCCCCGTCCGCCGCGAACAGCCGGGCCGCCGCGAGCCCGATCCCGGTACCGCCACCACTGATGACAACGTTGCGAGCCATGATCAGATCGTACGAAGCCGGAGCCCCTCGCGGCGAGGTCAGCGCAGACTTCGCACGTCCAAATGCCGCAGCACCCGGTCCACCACCTCCGGGTCGGCACCCGGCTCGCTGCGTGCCGCCAGCACCTCGTGGCGTGCCGCGCTCAGCATCTCGCCCTGGATCCGCCGCACCCGCTTCAACCGCCGCACCCGCTGCTGATGCGCCTCGCGGCGTTCGTCCTCGCCCATGTCGGGGCTGATGCGGACCCCGATCTCGAACGCCCGCCGCAGCATCTGCTCGGACAGTTCCTCGGGCAGTTCCTCGACGGCCTCGATCTCCTTCAGCCGTCGCTTCGCCGCCTTCGCCGCGCGCACCGCCAGCTGCTTCTCGAACTCCGCCTCCCGCTCGCTGTCCGCGCGCACGCCCAGCCGCTTCACCAGCCACGGCAGGGTGAGCCCCTGCGCCACCAGCGTCGCCATGATCACCCCGAACGCGATGAAGATGATCTCGTTGCGGTCGGGGAAGGGGTCACCCGCGTCGGTCTCCAGCGGGATGGCCAGCGCCAGGGCCACCGACGCCACGCCCCGCATACCCGACCACCACATCACGACGGTCTCGCGCCAGCTCACCGGGATCTCCTCGTCGATGTCCCGCTTGGCGTGCAGCCGCTTGGTGAGCCAGGTGGCCGGCAGCAGCCACAGCAGCCGTACCACCACGACGACCCCGACCACCGTGGCCGCCCAGCCGAGCATCTCCTGCCAGCGCCCGGACGCCGTGCGCACCGCGATGTGCAGTTCGAGCCCGATCAGTCCGAAGGCGACGCCGGTGACCAGCGTGTCGACGATGTCCCAGAAGGTGTGCCCGGCGAGCCGTGTCATCACGTCGTCGGCGTCGGTGGCGTACTCGGCGAGGAACATGGCGGTGACCAGCACGGCGAGCACACCGGAGCCGTGGAGCTCCTCGGCCAGCACGTACGAGGCGTACGGCACGAGCAGCGAGAGCCCGATCTGGAGGGTCGCGTCGCCCAGCAGGTCCATCAGCTTGTAGGCGCCCCAGCCGAGGGCGAGCCCGACGGCCAGCGCGACGACGGCGGACAGCACGAGGTCGAGTCCGGCCTCCCACGCGGTGAAGTCGCCGCTCACGGCGGCGGCGATGGCCACGTGGTACAGCACGATGGCCGTCACGTCGTTGAAGAGCCCCTCGCCCTCCAGGATGGACACCAGACGCCTCGGCAGCCCGAGTTGCCCGGCGACGGCGGTCGCGGCGACCGGGTCGGGCGGCGCGACGAGCGCGCCCAGCGCCACGGCGGCGGCGAGCGGCAGCCCCGGCACGATCGCGTGGGCGACCGCGGCCACGCAGAACGTCGTGATGAACACCAGCGCCACGGCGAGCAGGAAGATGGGCCGCAGGTTCGCCGCGAACTGCCGCCACGAGGTCCGCCGCACGGCCGCGTACAGCAGGGGCGGCAGCAGCAGCGGGAGGATCAGGTCCGGCGGGATCTCGACGTTCGGCACGAACTCCAGCAGCGCGAGCACGATCCCGAGCAGCGTCATCAGCACCGGCGCGGGCAGCCCGAACCGCTCCCCCACCGGGACACTCACCACGGCCCCGAGCAACAGCACGAACAACAGGGCCAACTGATCCACGGTCAGCGCTCCGCAGGTCTGGACGATCAAGAACCTTCAAACGTCCAGCGTGCCACGCCCACCCCTGCAACGGCCGCCTCGCCGGGCGGGGGCGGCCGGCGGCGTCGGCTAAAGAGCGCGCCGCATCGCCCGGTGCGGCATGCCTGCGTCCGGGAACTCCGGCCCGTACGCCACGTACCCCAGCCGCTCGTAGAAGCCCAGGGCGTGGGTCTGCGCGTGCAGGTCCACGGCGGCGAGGCCACGCGCACGGGCCGCGTCCTCCACCGCCCGCACCAGGGCCGCCCCGACGCCGAGCCCGCGGGCCTCCTGCGTGACGGCGAGCCGCCCCAGCGACCCCACCGTGAGGTCGCCGCCGGTCTTGGCCGCGGCCGCCTCGCCGTGCAGCAGCCGCCCGGTGCCGAGCGGCAGCCCGTCCTCCCGGACCGCCAGCACGTGCACGGCCTCGGCGTCGTGGGCGTCGTACTCGATGTCCTGCGGGACGCCCTGTTCGACGACGAAGACCTCCTTGCGCACCGCGAAGCACGCCTCGCGGTCGGTGGGGTCGTCGGCGACGCGCACGGCGTACGTCACCGGGCTCATCCCCACGTCTCCTCGCGGACCTGGTCCAGCGCGTTCTGGAGGTCGGCCGGGTACTCGCTCTCGAACTCCACCCACTGCCCGTCCCCGGGGTGCTCGAAGCCGAGCCGCACCGCGTGCAGCCACTGGCGGGTCAGCCGCAGCCGCTTGGCGAGCGTGGGGTCGGCGCCGTACGTCAGGTCGCCGACGCAGGGGTGCCGGTGGGCGGCCATGTGGACGCGGATCTGGTGGGTGCGCCCGGTCTCCAGCTTCACGTCGAGCAGGGAGGCCGCGCGGAACGCCTCGATGAGGTCGTAGTGCGTGATCGACGGCTTGCCGTCGGCCGTGACGGCCCACTTGTAGTCGTGGTTGGGGTGGCGGCCGATCGGGGCGTCGATGGTGCCGCTGGTCGGGTCGGGGTGGCCCTGGACGAGCGTGTGGTACCGCTTGTCGACCGTGCGCTCCTTGAACTGGCGCTTGAGCGAGGTGTACGCCCGCTCCGACTTGGCGACCGCCATGAGGCCGGAGGTGCCCACGTCGAGGCGGTGCACGATGCCCTGGCGCTCGGCGGCGCCGGACGTCGAGATCCGGTAGCCGGCGGCGGCCAGCCCGCCGATGACGGTCGGCCCGCTCCAGCCCGGCGACGGATGCGCGGCGACGCCGACGGGCTTGACGATCACGACCACGTCCTCGTCGTCGTGCACGATCTCCATGCCCTCGACCGGCTCGGCGACGATCTGCACGGGCGCGGGAGCCTGCGGCATCTCGACCTCCAGCCAGGCCCCGCCGTGCACCCGCTCCGACTTCCCGACCACCGACCCGTCGACCATGACCTTCCCCGCCGCGGCGAGCTCGGCCGCCTTCGTACGGGAGAAGCCGAACATGCGGGAGATGGCGGCGTCGACGCGCTCGCCCTCCAGGCCGTCGGGCACGGGCAGGGTTCGGATCTCGGGAATCGTGCTCACCCGACGAGTATGCCGGACCGGGCCGACAGCCCCGTACGGAGCCTGTGGACAACTCCCGCGGGCCCCTGGTGGCGGCCCCTTGCGGGAATCAGTCCTTGTGCACGGTGCCGTCGGGGTCCAGCCCCCGGAACGACAGCAGCACGATCAGGATGCCGCCGCACACGATCGCCGAGTCCGCGAGGTTGAAAACGGCGAAGTGCTTGGGCGCGATGAAGTCCACGACCGCGCCTTCGAAGACGCCCGGCGAGCGGAAGATCCGGTCGGTGAGGTTGCCGAGGGCACCGCCGAGCAGCAGGCCGAGCGCGATCGCCCAGGGCAGGCTGTACAGCTTGCGGGCGAGCCGGGCGATCACCACGATCACGGCCGCCGCGATCACCGTGAAGATCACGGTGAAGGCCTCGCCGAAGCCGAAGGCCGCGCCCGCGTTGCGGATCGCCTCGAACTTCAGCCAGTCCCCGATGATCTCGATCGGCGGATGGTGCTCCAGCTTGGCGACCACGATCATCTTGCTGATCAGGTCGAGGGCGTACGCGAACGCGGCCACGCCGAACAGCACGGCGATCCGGCGCCTGCCCCGGGGCCGCTCCTCGCCGGACTGCTCCGGCTCGGCCGCCGCCGGCTCTGGAGTATCCGGCGTACCGATGATGCGCTCCGCCTCTGCCACGTGAGTCCCTCGACCTAGGTACCTGACTGAGGACGAGAGTACGACACGTCCCGCGGGGCCCGGGCCACCGGTCAGTACCGCCTTTCCTGCTTCTGCTTGCACTCGACACACAGGGTCGCGCGCGGGAAGGCCTGCATGCGGGCCTTGCCGATCGGGTTCCCGCAGTTCTCGCACAGGCCGTAGGTGCCCGCGTCGAGCTTTTCCAGGGCGCGCTCGGTCTGGGTGAGCATCTCGCGGGCGTTCGCGGCGAGCGCCAGTTCGTGCTCGCGCGTGATGTTCTTGGCGCCGGTGTCGGCCTGGTCGTCGCCCGCGCCGTCCCCGGAGTCCCGCATCAGGCCGACGAGGGACTGCTCGGACGACTCGATCTCGTTGCGCAGCCGCATCACCTCGGCCATCAGCTCGGCTCGTGCCTCCTCGACCTCCTCCAAGGTCCAGGGGTCCTCACCGGGGCGCACCGCGAGCTCGCCGGGCTCCACCGCCGCGGCGATGCGTGCCTTGGGAACGGCGGTCTTGGCCGCCGTGGCCGTGCCAGGGGTCTTCTTCGCAACCACCGTCGTGGCTCCTGTCTGCTCCGCGGCCTGCGCCGCGCCCACCTTCTTGGCCCTGCTCTCGGCGACCGCACGCTTCCCGGCCGCGCTCTTCCTGGCGGTGCTCTTCTTGGCCGCGCTCTTCCTGGCGGCGCTCTTCCCGGCCGCGGCCTCCTTGGCCTCGCCCTTCTCCGCCGACTTCCCGGCGGCGGGCTTCGCCGCGGCCGCCTCCTTCTTGCCGACGGCCTTCTTGCCCGCCGTCTTCTTCCCGGCCGCCCTGGGAGCGGCGGCCGCCTTCTTCGCCGCGCCCTTGCCGGACGTCTCTCCGGCCTCCTGACCAGTCCCTTTGCGGCCCTTCTCCTTCTCCTGCGCCGCGCCCCCCTGCGTGGCCTTCTTCCCGTGACCGTCCTTGGCCGCCCCGCCGGCGGAACCGGCACGCGCATGTGTGGATCTGCTCGACGCCGACTGCTGTACGGCGGTCTTCTTCGCCACCATGCCGCGGCCCCTTCACATATTGTGATCTTGCTCGCGAATCGTGCTGGGACGATAAATCGACTTGAGTCCCGCGGCAACGGGGCACACCGCCCGATTCGCCCGCCTCGCGCATGCCGCGCGGGAGACATGCATGCGTTGTGCCCAGCTCCCCGCGGGGTATGCCGACGAGCCGGACGTCCCAGAATCCGAACAGGCGTACCGCACCATTCGGGTCATCGCGCCCCGAGGCCGATGCCCGCCCCGGCGCCCCGGAAATCCGGTCGGCCGCTGTCCGCGCGGCGCCGTACACTGGGCGGAGCGAAAAGCGTGGATGGGGACGAGTAGCGGCGTACGCAGCCCAGAGCGACCCGGGGACGGTGGAAGCCCGGGGGCGAGCGCGACGTGAAGATCACCCCGGAGCCGCCGGAAGAAAGCCGCAGCCGACAGGCAGTGGCCGGTAGACCCGGTATCGCGACCCCAATGAGGGGGCTCGCCGACGCACACCTCGCGTCGGAGGGCCAAGGAGGGTGGTACCGCGGGAGCGCGCCGAAACCGGCGTAAGGAAGATTCGGCTCTCGTCCCTCCGGACGGAAGGCAGCAAGTCCGCCGGAGGAAGCTCGCTGATGACAACGCCGACGTACCGCCAGGTGCCCGCCCAGGTCGACCTGCCCGCGCTCGAGCACGCGGTGCTCGACTTCTGGCGCGAGCAGAAGATCTTCGCCAAGAGCCTGGAGCAGTCCGAGGGCCGCCCCGAGTGGGTGTTCTACGAGGGCCCGCCCACCGCCAACGGCATGCCCGGCGCCCACCACATCGAGGCCCGCGTCTTCAAGGACGTCTTCCCCCGCTTCCGCACCATGCGCGGCTACCACGTGGCCCGCAAGGCCGGCTGGGACTGCCACGGCCTGCCGGTGGAGCTGGCGGTCGAGAAGGAGCTCGGCTTCAGCGGCAAGAAGGACATCGAGGCGTACGGCATCGCCGAGTTCAACGCCAAGTGCCGCGAGTCCGTGCTGCGCCACACCGACGCCTTCTCCGACCTGACGACCCGCATGGGCTACTGGGTCGACCTCGACGACGCCTACGTCACGATGGAACCCGAGTACATCGAGTCCGTCTGGTGGTCGCTCAAGGAGATCTTCAACAAGGGCCTGCTGGTCCAGGACCACCGCGTCGCCCCGTGGTGCCCGCGCTGCGGCACCGGCCTCTCCGACCACGAGCTGGCGCAGGGCTACGAGACGGTCGTCGACCCGTCCGTGTACGTCCGTTTCCCGCTCACCTCCGGTCCGCTCGCCGGCGAGGCCGCGCTCCTGGTGTGGACGACCACGCCCTGGACGCTCGTCTCCAACACGGCCGTGGCCGCGCACCCCGAGGTCACGTACGTCGT
The DNA here is from genome assembly GCF_008704715.1 of Streptomyces chartreusis. Taxonomy (NCBI): domain Bacteria; kingdom Bacillati; phylum Actinomycetota; class Actinomycetes; order Kitasatosporales; family Streptomycetaceae; genus Streptomyces; species Streptomyces chartreusis. The sequence continues at coordinate 7,270,844 of NZ_CP023689.1, read as the reverse complement.
CGCGACGAACGGCCCCGAAGGCACCGAGAAGCTCGTCGTCGCCGAGCCGCTTCTCGCCAAGGCCCTCGGGGAGGGCTGGGAGACCACCGGCCAGACCTTCACCGGCGCCGAGATGGAGCGCTGGACGTATCAACGTCCGTTCGAGCTGGTCGAGTTCCCGGAGGCCGAGGGCGGCACCCACTACGTGGTCAACGCCGAGTACGTCACCACCGAGGACGGCACGGGTCTGGTCCACCAGTCCCCCGCCTTCGGTGAGGACGACCTCAAGGTCTGCCGCGCCTACGGCCTGCCGGTGGTGAACCCGGTCCGCCCCGACGGCACCTTCGAGGAGGACGTCCCCCTGGTCGGCGGCGTCTTCTTCAAGAAGGCCGACGAGAAGCTCACCGAGGACCTCCAGCAGCGCGGCCTGCTCTTCCGGCACATCCCGTACGAGCACAGCTACCCGCACTGCTGGCGCTGCCACACCGCGCTGCTCTACTACGCGCAGCCGTCCTGGTACATCCGCACCACCGCCATCAAGGACCGCCTCCTCCAGGAGAACGAGGACACCAACTGGTTCCCGGAGACGGTCAAGCACGGCCGGTACGGCGACTGGCTGAACAACAACATCGACTGGGCGCTCTCCCGCAACCGCTACTGGGGCACCCCGCTGCCGATCTGGCGCTGCGAGGACGACCACCTCACCGTGGTCGGCTCCCGCGCGGAGCTCACCGAGCTGACCGGCACCGACCAGTCGGCCCTCGACCCGCACCGCCCGTACATCGACGACGTCACCTTCGACTGCCCGAGTTGCGCGAAGACGGCCACGCGCGTGCCGGAGGTCATCGACGCCTGGTACGACTCGGGCTCGATGCCGTTCGCGCAGTGGGGCTACCCGTACAAGAACAAGGAGCTGTTCGAGGCCCGCTACCCGGCGCAGTTCATCTGCGAGGCCATCGACCAGACCCGCGGCTGGTTCTACACGCTGATGGCGATCGGCACGCTGGTCTTCGACAAGTCGTCGTACGAGAACGTCGTCTGCCTCGGCCACATCCTCGCCGAGGACGGCCGCAAGATGTCCAAGCACCTGGGCAACATCCTCCAGCCGATCCCGCTGATGGACCAGCACGGCGCCGACGCGGTGCGCTGGTTCATGGCGGCCGGCGGCTCCCCGTGGGCGGCCCGCCGCGTGGGCCACGGCACGATCCAGGAGGTCGTCCGCAAGACGCTCCTGACGTACTGGAACACGGTCGCCTTCCAGGCCCTGTACGCCCGTACGTCGAACTGGGCGCCCTCCGCGGCCGACCCGGCCCCGGCCGACCGCCCGGTCCTGGACCGCTGGCTGCTGTCCGAACTGCACGCGCTGGTCGACCAGATGACCCAGTCCCTGGACGCCTACGACACCCAGCGCGCCGGCAAGCTGCTCTCGGCGTTCGTCGACGACCTGTCCAACTGGTACGTCCGCCGCTCGCGTCGCCGCTTCTGGCAGGGCGACAAGGCGGCGCTGCGCACCCTGCACGAGGTCGTCGAGACGGTCACCAAGCTGATGGCCCCGCTGACCCCGTTCATCACCGAGCGGGTCTGGCAGGACCTGGTCGTCCCGGTCACCCCGGGCGCCCCGGAGTCGGTGCACCTGGCGGCCTGGCCGGAGGCGGACCTGTCGGCGATCGACCCGGAGCTGTCGAAGCAGATGGTCCTGGTGCGCCGGCTGGTCGAGCTGGGCCGTGCCACGCGCGCGGAGTCGGGCGTCAAGACCCGCCAGCCGCTGTCCCGGGCCCTGGTGGCCGTCGCGGGCTTCGACGCCCTCGACCGTGAGCTGCACACGCAAATCACGGAGGAGCTGAATGTGAGCTCGCTCGCCTCGCTCTCCGAGGTCGGCGGCAGCCTGGTCGACACCACCGCCAAGGCGAACTTCCGCGCCCTGGGCAAGCGGTTCGGCAAGCGCGTCCAGGATGTGGCGAAGGCCATCGCGAACGCGGACGCGGCGGCGCTGTCCCTGGCCCTGCGCGAGGGCACCGCGTCGGTCGAGGTCGACGGTGAGACGGTCGCCCTCGCCCCGGACGAGGTGATCATCACGGAGACCCCGCGCGAGGGCTGGTCGGTGGCGTCCGACTCGGGTGCCACGGTCGCCCTGGACCTGGAGATCACGGAGGAGCTGCGCCGTGCGGGCCTGGCCCGTGACGCGATCCGCCTGATCCAGGAGGCCCGCAAGAACAGCGGCCTGGACGTTGCCGACCGCATCGCCCTGCGCTGGACGGCGACGGACCCGGCGACGATCGCGGCGCTCGCCGAGCACGCCGAGCTGATCGCCGACGAGGTCCTGGCGACGGACTTCGCCCAGGGTGAGGCGGACGACACATACGGCGCCGCCTTCACGGACGAGGGTCTGACCCTGACGTTCCGCCTGCGCAAGCAGTAGCGGGACCCGCCCGCACGACCGAAGGCCCGGGACCACCAAAGAATCTTGGTGGTCCCGGGCCTTCGGCGTTGCGTACGTCGGACACCCACACCGGGCTGCGAACAAACACCGCAAACTCCGTGAACACGCGTAGCAAAAGGGCGGGGCCCCGGATCGAAATCCGGGGCCCCGCCCTGAACGCTGCCGACGCCTACGGCGTACTACCAACCGTCAGTTGTCATCCTCGTCGATGAGGAACCCGCGCATCGGCGACGGGGCCTGACCCATGGGGCCGGGGCCCTGCGGCCGGACCGGAGCCATCGGCTGGGTCATCGCCGGGGACATCTGCTGCTGACCGCCATAGGACGGAGCAGCCGGGGACGGGGCGCCGCCCATGCCCTGGTTGCCGCCGTACGACGGGGCACTCGCACCGGCCGGAGCCATGGAAGGCGCCGGGGACGGCGGGAGCGACGCGGCGGCCGGAGTGCGCGGCGGGGCGAGCGAGTCGTCCGCCTGCGTCTCCAGCTGGCGCAGCTGGGACTCGAGGTAGGACTTCAGTCGCGTGCGGTACTCGCGCTCGAAGCCGCGCAGGTCCTCGACCTTGCGCTCCAGCGTGGCGCGGGCGGACTCCAGGGAGCCCATCGCGACGCGGTGCTTCTCCTGCGCGTCCCGCTCCAGGGCGTCGGCCTTGGCACGGGCGTCACGCTCGAGGCCCTCGGCACGCGAACGCGCCTCGCCGACGATCTTGTTGGCCTCGGAGCGGGCCTCGGCGATCGCCTGGTCGGCGGTCTGCTGCGCGAGCGACAGAACGCGTGCGGCGCTGTCGCCGCCGGGGCCGCCCTGACCGGGACCGCCCATCGGGCCACCCATGGGTCCGCCCATCGGGCCGCCCATCTGCTGCATGGGGGGCTGGCCCATCGGCCCCGGACCCTGGCCCATCGGACCGGGACCCTGAGGGCCACCCTGACCGCCGGGACCGGCGGGCAGCTGCGGGGCACCGCTCGGCAGCTGGGGCGGACCACCCATGGGGCCACCCATCTGCTGCTGCGGCGGGCCCGATATGCCGGCGGGGACAGGAGCCCCCGGACCGCGCATGCCCTGCTGCGGCATTCCGCCCTGGGGCATACCGCCCTGAGGCATTCCGCCCTGCTGGGGCATACCGCCCTGCTGCTGGTCCTGCGGACCGCCGGGCCCCTCCGGAGGCTTGCGCATGTTCTGCTGGTTCTGGGCAGCAGCACGCGTGGCCGCGGCCAGCTTGGCGCGCAGGTCCTCGTTCTCGCGGAGCAGGCGCGTCAGTTCGGCTTCGACCTCATCGAGGAAGGCATCGACCTCGTCCTCGTCATAGCCTTCTCGGAGGCGGACGGTCGTGAACTGCTTGTTCCGCACGTCCTCGGGGGTCAACGGCATCTCTTCACCTCAACGTAGTCGTCGGCAGTCGGCAAGACCGTATCTGTCACATCGTTCACATCGCGCTCCGTACAACGGTGATCAGGATGTAGACGATGATCATCAGTACGAAGAAGGACAGGTCGAGCGCCACGCCCCCGAGACGCAGCGGCGGGATGAACCGCCGCAGAAGCTTCAGCGGTGGATCAGTGACAGTGTAGGTGGCCTCCAGAACGACCACCATCGCCTTGCCGGGTTGCCATGAGCGGGCGAACTGGAAGACGTAGTCCATGACCAACCGGAAGATGAGCACGATGAGGAACACCATCAGCGCGATGTAGAGAACCTGCAAGACCACGCTCATGACTGGTGTTTCCCTCTCCCCTGTTTCCCAGTTCCGTGCTGTTCTTCCGGTGGTGCGTCTCAGCTCTGGTTGAAGAACCCGCCCTCTGCGATGCGGGCCTTGTCCTCCGCCGTGACATCGACGTTAGCAGGCGACAACAGGAACACCTTCTGCGTCACCCGCTCGATGCTGCCGTGAAGACCAAACACCAAACCTGCCGCAAAGTCGACAAGTCGCTTCGCGTCTGTGTCGTCCATCTCAGTCAGATTCATGATCACCGGGGTGCCCTCACGGAAGTGTTCCCCGATGGTACGGGCCTCGTTGTAGGTCCGGGGGTGAAGTGTGGTGATCCGGTACGGCTCTCGTTCCGACACGACCTTGGGCATGATCACCGGTGCGTTCTTCTCCAGGCTTGCGCGTTCTTGTGTGATGGACGCCACGGGCGCGATGCGCGCCGGGCGGCCGGATTCCGCGGGTAGCGAAGTCGCACGGGCCACGGGTTCGCGAGGCGCGGGCGGCTGAATGATTCGCACCTCTTCGTCCCTTTGGGACTGATGTGCGCTGTGGGACTGGTGAGACGGCTCATGCCGTCGGTGGTCCCGCTCGGGCTCCGGGTCCAGTTCGGGCTCGAAGTCGTCATCGGGGTCGAACCCCCGGCCGTCGTACCCATCGTCCTCCACGAGGCCGAGGTAGACCGCCATCTTGCGCATCGCGCCGGCCATGCTCTGAGTCCTCCGCTCTGTGGTGGATCGGCGACTGCCAAGTGCCCGCCATCCACGAGGTCGTTACGCCCGCCTTTCGGCGACATTGACCATATTTTCTGCTGTGGTCCGACTTCTTGGCGACGTTACCCGAGCCTGGGGCGGACTCCGAGTACCGCAGTGCCGACGCGCACATGTGTCGCACCCGCCGCCACCGCCTCCTCGAGATCCGCACTCATCCCTGCCGACACCATGTTCGCAGCCGGATGGGCTCGCCGCAGGTCGGTCGACAAATCCATCAACCGCTCGAAGGCCGCCTGTTGGCGCCCCGCATACTCCCCGGTGAGCGGCGCGACGGTCATCAGCCCGGCCATCCGCAACCCCGGAGCCTTGGCGACGAGCCCGGCCAACTCCTCGATGCCGCCCGGTGCCACACCGCCCCGCTCACCGCGGGCGCTCTCGCCGGCGTCCAGCGCCACCTGGATCAGGCAGCCCACCTCGCGTTCCTGCCGCACGGCCTCCTTGGAGAGCGCCGTCACCAGCCGGGAGCGGTCCACCGACTGCACGAGGTCCGCGTAACCGACCACGGACCGCACCTTGTTGGTCTGCAACTGCCCGACGAAGTGCCAGGCGAGGGGCAGGTCCGAGCATTCGGCGGCCTTGGGCGCCGCGTCCTGGTCGCGGTTCTCGGCGACGTGGCGCACACCGAGTTCCGACAGGATCCGCACATCGCTCGCGGGGTAGGTCTTGGTGACCACGATGAGGGTCACCTCCTCGCGGGCACGCCCGGCGGCCGCACAGGCGGCGGCGATTCGTTCCTCCACCTGCGCCAGATTTGCGGCGAGTTCGTCCTTACGGTCCTTCATGTCCATTCAGTCCAGCCAGACATATCCCGCGAGCCGCCCCGTGGTGCGGTCTCGGCGATACGAGAAGTGGTCACCCGACTCCAGCGTGCACACCGGGGACTGCGCCCGGTCGTGCACCCCGAGCCGCGCGAGCTGGGCGTGCACTCCGGCGGCCACGTCCACCGCCGGCGTGCCCCAGCTCGTCTCGGCGTACGCCGTCGGTTCCTCGGCGGCCACCTCGGCGCGCATCGCGTCCGGCACCTCGTAGCACCGGCCGCAGACGGCCGGGCCGGTGCGGGCGACGATCCGGGCGGGGTCGGCGCCCAGTTCCGTCATCGCGCGCAGCGCCGCCGGGACGACCCCGGCGATCATGCCGGGCCGTCCCGCGTGGGCCGCGGCAACGATCCCGGCGACCGGGTCGGCCAGCAGGACCGGCACGCAGTCGGCGGTGAGGACGGCGAGGGCGAGACACCGCCGCGCGGTGACGATCGCGTCGACCTCGGGAACCGGACGATCACGCCACGGTCCGTCGACCACGGTGACGTCCGACCCGTGCACCTGGTTCATCCAGACGACGTCGCCCGGGTCGAGCCCGAGCGACTTGGCGGCGATGTCGCGGTTGGCCGTCACGGTCCCTGGGTCGTCGCCGACCGCTCCGCCGAGGTTGAGCTCCTCATACGGAGCGGCGCTCACCCCGCCCCACCTGTCGGTGAAAGCGAAGTGCGCGCCGCTCACGGTGTCGCGCTGTCCTATCACGTCAGAAGGATCACTTAAGGAAGTCCGGGACGTCCAGCTCCTCCGCCGCACTGTCGGCGTAGGTCCGGGACGGCGGGACCGGCGGGGCGACCGGGATGTCGGCCACCGGCTCCGGCGTGGGCTCCGGCTCCTCCTTCGGCGTGACACTGCCGAGCGAGCCGAAGGACGGGCGGCTCTCGGGCTGCCGCGCCGGAGCGGGCTGCTCCTCGCGGCGGGGCGAGGAGGAGGTCGAGCCGAGGACGTTGTCCCGGCGGGCCGGCGGCTGGCCGCCGTCGAAGCCGGCGGCGATCACGGTCACCCGGACCTCGTCGCCGAGGGCGTCGTCGATGACCGCGCCGAAGATGATGTTGGCCTCGGGGTGGGCGGCCTCGCTGACCAGCTGGGCCGCTTCGTTGATCTCGAACAGGCCGAGGTCGGAGCCACCGGAGATGGAGAGCAGCACGCCCCGGGCGCCGTCGATGGACGCCTCGAGGAGCGGCGAGGAGATCGCCATCTCGGCCGCGGCCACCGCGCGGTCGTCGCCACGGGCCGATCCGATGCCCATGAGGGCCGAACCGGCCTCGGACATGACCGACTTGACGTCGGCGAAGTCGAGGTTGATCAGGCCGGGCGTGGTGATGAGGTCGGTGATGCCCTGGACACCGGAGAGCAGGACCTGGTCGGCCGACTTGAAGGCGTCGAGCACCGAGACCTGGCGGTCCGAGATGGACAGCAGCCGGTCGTTCGGGATGACGATGAGGGTGTCGACCTCTTCGCGGAGTTCGGCGATGCCGTCCTCGGCCTGGTTGGCGCGGCGCCGTCCCTCGAAGGTGAACGGGCGGGTGACCACACCGATGGTGAGGGCACCCAGGGAGCGGGCGATGTTGGCCACGACGGGCGCGCCGCCGGTGCCGGTGCCGCCGCCTTCACCGGCCGTCACGAAGACCATGTCGGCCCCCTTGAGGACCTCCTCGATCTCCTCGCGGTGGTCCTCGGCGGCCTTGCGGCCGACGGCCGGGTTGGCTCCGGCGCCGAGTCCGCGGGTGAGTTCCCGGCCGACGTCGAGCTTGACGTCGGCGTCGCTCATCAACAGCGCCTGTGCGTCAGTGTTGATGGCGATGAACTCGACGCCCTTGAGACCGACCTCGATCATCCGGTTGATGGCATTGACACCACCGCCGCCGACACCGATGACTTTGATGACTGCGAGGTAGTTCTGCGGTGCTGCCACGTCGAAGGCCTCTCGCCTCGAGTTACGGGTCGTCGGTTCACAAGAAGCGCTGCGCTTCCGGAGCCGGCGACTGATGCCGAATGGGACGGTCCGTAGCGCCGACCCGAACCCTAACCCTGAAGTTTAGGGTTACCAGTGTGTCTGTTCCTTGAAGTCTTCTGAACAGGACACTAAGTCGACAAGTGGCGCACGTTCAACGAACACGCCGAACCTCCCGTTTTTCTTTTCACCCTATGTGATCAGCCATGTCGCTGCCCAACCAGGGTGCTGGCCTGCGCAGATGTGCGTCAACTCGCCGATGACGCGGGGGCGGTGGGAACGCTCACGTCGAAGTACCGCGCACGCGGCGAGGCTTTCATGAGAGCGGTGAGTGTGCGAGCCTTGGCGGCTCCCTTCTCGCCACTCCCCCATACGACGGTCCGGCCGTCGCGCAACTCCAGCGAGATGTCGTCGTAGGAACGGACCTTGACGACCAGGGTGTCGTGCAGGACGGCGGCCGGAATGGCGTCGGCAACCCGCACCGCCTCGCGCACCAGACGAGCCTCTCCGAAGCGGCGCAGGCTCGCGGCGGCGGAGCTCGACCGGGACACCGTCAATTCCAGTGCGGGAACGCCTTTAGGCGGCGTGGAAACCGTGGCGAAACGGACACCTTCATCGTCCACTTCGATGAACTTTCCGCCTTTTTGCACCATGAGAACCGGAGTACGCTCCATCACTTTCAGGCTGATTCCATGGGGCCAGGAGCGGACTACGTCAACCTCGTCAATTCGGGGCAATTTCCGGCGCAGGCGCGCCTCAATCGCATCGGTTTCGACGGAAATCAGCGGTGCCCCGACGGGGGCGTCGGCCGCCTCCAGGACCTGCTCGGGCGTCAGAACCCGGGTTCCCGCGACCGATACGCGCTCGACGCGCAGCCACTTGGAGCCGTAGAGCAGCCACACGGAGCCCGCGCCCAGGAGCACCAGGACGACGGTAAGGATGATGATCGTACGAAGACGCGACAGCCTCAACCGCCGCCGGGCGAGGGGCGGGTCGGACGACTCCTGCTTGCGTTCACCGCGCTCGGCGGTCGTCGGTCCGGCCACGCTCCCTGCCCTCCGTCACACGGTTACTGGCGGCGGTGCGAGGCGATCGCCTCGTACACCATGCCGACGAGCAGGTCGTCGGCGTCCCGGCGGCCGAATTCGCTTGCGGCGCGGGACATCTCGTACAGCCGGTGCGGGTCGGCGAGTACGGGCAGGACGGTCTGCTGCACCCATTCGGGCGTGAGTTCCGCGTCGTCGACCAGCAGTCCGCCGCCGGCCTTGACCACCGGCTGGGCGTTCAGCCGCTGTTCGCCGTTGCCGATGGGCAGCGGGACGTAGGCGGCCGGGAGTCCGACGGCGGAGAGTTCGGCGACGGTCATCGCGCCCGCGCGGCAGAGCATCATGTCGGCCGCGGCGTACGCGAGGTCCATCCGGTCCAAGTAACTTACCGGGATGTAGGGGGGCATCCCCGGCATCTGATGCACCTGCGGCAGTTCGTTCTTCGGACCGACCGCGTGCAGGATCTGGATCCCGGCCTGCTGGAGCCAGGGCGCGACCTGCTGGACGACCTCGTTCAGCCGCCGCGCGCCCTGCGAGCCGCCGGAGACCAGCAGCGTCGGCAGGTTCGGGTCGAGCCCGAACATCGCACGGGCCTCGGGGCGGCGGGCGGCCCGGTCCAGGGTGGCGATGGTGTGGCGCAGCGGGATGCCGATGTAGCGGGAGTTGCGCAGCTTGCTGTCCGGCGTGGCGACGGCGACCTGGGCGGCGTAGCGCGAGCCGATCTTGTTGGCCAGGCCCGGGCGGGCGTTGGCCTCGTGGATGATGATCGGCACACCCAGGCGCTTGGCGGCGAGGTAGCCGGGCAGGGCGACATAGCCGCCGAAGCCGACCACGGCGTCCGCCTTGGTGCGCTCCAGGATCTGCTCGGTCGCCTTGATCGTCCCCCGCAGCCGGCCCGGGACGGTGATCAGCTCGGGAGTGGGCTTGCGCGGCAGCGGTACCGCCGGGATCAGCGCGAGTTCATAGCCGCGCTGCGGCACCAGCTTGGTCTCCAGGCCGCGCTCCGTGCCCAGGGCCGTGATCCCCACGGTCGGGTCCTGCCTGCGCAGGGCGTCCGCGAGGGCGAGCGCGGGCTCGATGTGGCCGGCGGTCCCCCCACCGGCGAGTACGACATGCACCGAAATTCACCGCTCTCCGGACGAACGCGCCGCCGAGGCACGCCGTCGCATCGTGTTCCATCTCCGAGGCCCCCTATCACGCACGGCGCCTCCCGCACGCTTTCTACCAAAGCGGGGTTGCCGCACGGAAAGCGCTGCCCGCGCAGCGGGCTCGTCGCGTGCGAAGGCGATGAGCAGCCCGATGGCGAACATGGTCGGCAACAGGGCGGACCCTCCGTACGAGAACAGCGGCAGGGGGACGCCGGCGATCGGCAGCAGGCCGAGCACCGCACCGATGTTGATCACGGCTTGCGCGGTGATCCAGGTGGTCACGCCTCCCGCGGCGTACCTCACGAAGGGGTCCTCCGTGCGTCCGGCCACGCGGATACCCGCATAGCCTAGAGCCGCGAAGAGGGCGAGCACCGACAGCGTCCCCGCCAGGCCCAGTTCCTCACCTGTGACGGCGAAGATGAAGTCGGTGTGGGCTTCGGGTAGTTGGCCCCATTTCTCCACACTCGCACCGAGCCCGGAGCCGAAGATTCCGCCGGATGCGAGCGCGTAGATGCCGTGCACCGCCTGCCAGCAGTCGACGGCGCCGCTGCGCGGTTCGGTGGCGCCCAGGCACTGGAGGCGGGCCATCCGGTTGGCGCTGGTCTTGATCAGGAGCAGCCCGATCAGTCCGGCGACCGAAAGGACGCCCACGAACAGCCTGGTCGGGGCCCCCGCCAGCCACAGCAGGCCGAACAGGATCGCCGACAGGATGATCGCCGTACCCATGTCGCCGCCGAGCATGATCAGCCCGAGCAGCATGAAGGCGACCGGCACGAGCGGCACCAGCATGTGCTTCCACTGGTTCAGCAGCTTCTTGTCCTGCTTGCGGGCGATCAGGTCGGCGCCCCACAGCACGAGCGCGAGCTTGCCGAACTCACTGGGCTGGATCTGGAAGGAGCCGCCGAGGGCGATCCAGTTCTGGTTGCCGTTGACCGCGACTCCTATCCCCGGCACCTGCACCAGCGCCATCATGAAGACGGCGCCCGCGAGGATCGGGTAGGCCAGCGCCCGGTGCAGTTTCACCGGCATCCGGGAGGCCGCGAAGAGCAGCCCGGCGCCGATCACCGCTGCCAGCAGCTGCTTGCGGAAGAAGTACGACCCGGGCAGCGACATCTGGAGCGCGGTGATCTGGGAGGCCGAGTAGACCATCACCAGACCGAGCACCGTGATCAGCAGGCTGCCGCCGAGGATCAGGTAGTAGGCGGTCAGCGGCCGGTCCCACGCCCGCTGCAGACGTGTGTAGAGCCGCCGTACCGGGTTGTCGCGCGGCGGCCCCGTCGTCGCGGGCCGCCGAACGGCCCGCTGCACGGGCGGCCGGCCCGTACGGCTACCGGGCATCGGCGCTCACCGCTTCGCCGTGGGCGTACGAACTGTCCGGCCACATCCGAGTCACGCGTCCCTCCAAGGGTCCCGAAGCACCCGCTGTGGCCGAGACCCGCCGTCAGGCGCCCGCGCCGAGTTCGCGAACCGCTTCCGCGAACGCGTCACCGCGCTGGTTGTAGTTGGCGAACATGTCCATCGAGGCACACGCGGGGGCGAGGAGCACCGTGTCACCGGGCCGGGCGAGCCGCTGCGCCTCCTGGACTGCCGCGAGCATCGCCCCAGTGTCGGTCCGGTCGAGGTCGACGACGGGTACTTCCGGCGCGTGTCGCGCGAGGGCTTCCCGGATCAGGGCACGATCGGCGCCCATGAGGACGGCCGCCCGCAGGTTCCCGGCCGACTTGGCGACCAGTTCCTCGAAGACGGCGCCCTTGGCGAGGCCGCCCGCGATCCACACGATGGACTCGTACGCCGCCAACGAGGCTTCCGCCGCGTGCGTGTTGGTCGCCTTGGAGTCGTCGACGTAGGAGACCCCGGCGACGTCCGCCACGTGAGCGATGCGGTGGGCGTCCGGGGTGAAGGCCCGCAGACCGTCCCGTACGGCCTTGGGAGGCACCCCGAAGGCCCGGGCGAGGGCCGCCGCCGCAAGGGCGTTGGCGATGTTGTGCGGGGCCGGCGGGTTGACATCGGAGACCTCGGCGAGCTCCTGGGCGCTCTTCTGCCGGTTCTCGACGAAGGCGCGGTCGACGAGGATGCCGTCGACGACGCCGAGTTGGGAGGGGGCCGGGGCGCCGAGGGTGAAGCCGATGGCCCGGCAGCCCTCCTCGACGTCCGCCTCGCGCACCAGGTCCTCGGTCGCCTTGTCGGCGACGTTGTAGACGCAGGCGACGCGGTTGCCCTCGTAGATACGGCCCTTGTCGGCGGCGTACGCCTCCATGGAGCCGTGCCAGTCGAGGTGGTCGGGCGCGAGGTTCAGCACGGCAGCCGAGTGTGCCCGCAGCGAGGGCGCCCAGTGGAGCTGGTAACTGGACAACTCCACGGCGAGGACGTCGTACTGCTCCTCGCCGAGCACCGCGTCCAGCAACGAGACGCCGATGTTGCCCACGGCGGCGGTGCGCAGGCCCGCCGCCTTCAGGATCTCGGCGAGCATCTGGACGGTCGTGGTCTTGCCGTTGGTGCCGGTGACGGCGAGCCAGGGCGCGGCGTCCGGGCCGCGCAGCCGCCAGGCGAGCTCGACGTCGCCCCAGATGTCGACGCCCGCTTCCCGGGCCGCCGTGAACAGCGGCTTGTCCGGCTTCCAGCCGGGCGCGGTGACGACGAGTTCGGTGCCTTCGGGCAGGGTCGCCCCGTCACCGAGGCGCACGGCGATGCCCAGCGCCTCGAGTTCGGCCGCCTGGGCACGCGCGCGTGCGTCGTCGCCGTCGTTGACGACGGTGACCTTCGCGCCGAGGCCGTGCAGCACCTTGGCCGCCGGGATCCCGGAGACGCCGAGCCCGGCGACGGTGACGTTCTTCCCCTGCCAGTCGGTCACTTGTCCGCTGCCCATCCCGCATAGAAGAGGCCCAGTCCGACGATCACACAGATGCCCTGAATGATCCAGAAGCGGACCACTACGAGCACTTCTGACCAGCCTTTGAGCTCGAAGTGGTGCTGGAGTGGCGCCATTCGGAAGACACGCTTGCCGGTAAGGCGGAAGGAGCCGACCTGGATGACCACCGACATGGTGATCAGCACGAACAGGCCGCCGAGGATGGCGAGCAGCAGCTCGGTGCGCGAGCAGATGGCGAGACCGGCGAGCGCGCCGCCGAGGGCCAGCGAACCGGTGTCGCCCATGAAGATCTTGGCCGGCGAGGTGTTCCACCACAGGAAGCCGAGGCAGGCACCCATCAGTGCCGAGGAGACGACGGCGAGGTCGAGTGGATCTCGCACTTCGTAACAGGCGCCCGGGTTGGTCAGGGTCTGCGCGTTGGCGCAGGACTCCTGGAACTGCCATACGCCGATGAAGGTGTAGGCGCCGAAGACCAGCACGGAGGCGCCGGTGGCGAGGCCGTCCAGACCGTCCGTCAGATTCACGCCGTTCGACATGGCGAGGATCATGAACAGCGCCCAGACCACGAACAGCACCGGGCCGATGGACCAGCCGAAGTCCTGCACGAAAGAGAGCTTGGTGGAGGCCGGGGTGTTGCCGCGGTTGTCCGCGAACTGGAGCGAGAGCACCGCGAAGGCGATACCGCCGAGCAGCTGGCCGGCCATCTTGGCCTTGGCCCGCAGACCCAGCGAACGACGCTTGACGATCTTGATGTAGTCGTCCAGGAAGCCGACCAGGCCCATGCCGCCCATCAGGCCGAGCACCAGCAGGCCCGAGTAGGTCACCGGCTTTCCGGTGATCACCTTCGACAGGAAGTACGCCACGATCGTGGCGAGGATGAAGGCGATACCACCCATGGTCGGCGTACCGCGCTTGCTGGCGTGCTCGCGCGGGCCGTCGTCGCGGATGTACTGGCCGTAGCCCTTGCGGGCGAGGAGCTTGATCAGCAGCGGGGTGCCGATCAGTGTCAGGAAGAGCCCGATGACACCCGCGAACAGGATCTGATTCATCATCGGGCGTCGACCTCACCCTGGGCGCCGCCCGCGAGCAGCGCTTCGGCGATGCTCTCAAGACCCACCGAACGGGACGCCTTCACGAGCACGACGTCCCCTGGGCGCAACTCGCTGCGCAACAGGTCGACCGCCGCCTGTGCGTCGGACACGTGCACCGACTCCTCACCCCACGAACCCTCGTTATATGCGCCCAGTTGCAGCCAGGACGCTTCCCTGCCCCCGACCGCGACGAGCTTGCTGACGTTGAGCCGGACGGCGAGCCGTCCGACCGCGTCGTGCTCGGCGAGCGCCTCGTCCCCGAGCTCGGCCATCTTGCCGAGCACCGCCCACGTACGACCCCCCTTTGCCCGTGAGGCGCCGCCCATGGCAGCCAGCGCCCTGAGGGCGGCCCGCATGGACTCGGGGTTCGCGTTGTAGGCGTCGTTGACGATGGTCACGCCGTCCGGGCGCTCGGTGACCTCCATACGCCAGCGGGAGAGGGAGCCCGCCTCGGAGAGCGCGGTGGCGATCTCTTCCGCGGACATGCCCAGCTCATGGGCGACGGCGGCCGCGGCGAGCGCGTTCGACACGTGGTGCTCACCGTACAGGCGCATGGTCACATCGCTGCACCCGGAGGGTGTGTGAAGCATGAAGGAAGGCTGTCCGCTGTCCGTGAGTCGCACGTTCTCGGCGCGTACGTCCGCTTCGCCGGACTCTCCGAAAAGAAGCACCTTCGCCTTCGTACGGGACGCCATGGCCCGTACGAGGGGATCGTCGGCGTTGAGGATCGCGGCGCCGTCCTCCGGCAGGCTCTCCACGAGTTCGCCCTTGGCCTGTGCGATCTGCTCGCGGCCGCCGAACTCACCGATGTGGGCGGTCCCGACGTTGAGGACGAGGCCGATCCTCGGCGGTGTCAGACCGGCGAGGTAGCGGATGTGGCCGATGCCCCGCGCGCCCATCTCCAGCACGAGGAACTTCGTCTCCTTGGTGGCGCTGAGGGCGGTCAGCGGCAGCCCGATCTCGTTGTTGAGCGAGCCCGGCGTGAACACGGTGGGCGCCTTGCTCTGGAGCACCTGGGCGATCAGGTCCTTGGTGCTGGTCTTGCCGGCCGAGCCGGTCAGCGCCACGAGGGTCGCGCCGAGCCGCCGGACGACATGGCGGGCGAGGGCGCCGAGCGCCTTCTGCACGTCCGCCACGACGATCGCGGGCACACCCACCGGCCGCGAGCCGAGGACGGCGACCGCGCCGGCCGCGACGACGGCCTCCGCGTAGTCGTGCCCGTCCACGCGCTCGCCGACGAAGGCGACGAAGAGGCTGCCGGGCTCCACTTCACGGGAGTCCCGGACGACGGATCCGGTGACATGGACCGACGGATCCGGTATGTCGTGCGTCTGCCCGCCGACGACTTCTGCGATCTCGGCGAGAGAGAGGGCGATCACAAGTTCATCCCTGGGTCTTCTGGATAGCTTCGCGAAGCACCTGGCGGTCGTCGAAGGGACGGACCACTCCGGCGATGTCCTGGCCCTGCTCATGGCCCTTGCCCGCGACCAGCACCGTGTCGCCGGGCTGGGCGCGCGCGACGGCCGCGGCGATCGCGGCTGCCCGGTCCTCGAAGACCTGGACCTCGCCACGCTCGTGTACCGGCACGGACGCCGCGCCCTGCAGCATGGTTGCAAGGATCGCGAGGGGGTCCTCAGAGCGGGGGTTGTCGGAGGTCAGTACGGCGGTGTCGGCGAGCCTGGCCGCGGCCGCGCCCATCGGCTCCCGCTTGGTTTTGTCACGGTCCCCGCCGCAGCCGAGCACGACGTGCACCCGGCCCTCGGTGACCTTGCGCAGCGCCTTGAGGACCGACTCGACGGCGTCGGTCTTGTGGGCGTAGTCCACGACCGCGAGATACGGCTGTCCGGCGTCCACCCGCTCCAGGCGGCCCGGCACACCCGGTACGGCGGCCACGCCGTCGGCCGCGGTCTGCGCGTCGAGGCCGGCGGCGGCCAGGGCGACGATGGCGGCGAGGGTGTTCGCCACGTTGAAGGGGCCCGGCAGCGGCGAAGTGGCGGCGATGCGCTCGCCCTTGGGGCCGATCACGGTGAACGTGGCGTCCATCGGGCCGACCTGGACGTCCTCGGCGCGCCAGTCGGCGTCGGGGTGGCCCTCGGCGGAGAAGGTGACGACCGGGACGGTGGCCTCCTCGGCCAGCCGGCGGCCGTACTCGTCGTCGAGGTTGACCACGCCGAGCCTGCTGCGCTTCGGGGTGAACAGCTGCGCCTTCGCCCCGAAGTAGTCCTCCATGTCGGAGTGGAACTCCATGTGCTCCGGGCTGAGGTTGGTGAACACCGCGATGTCGAAGACGCAGCCGTCGACCCGGCCGAGGACCAGGGCATGGCTGGAGACCTCCATGGCGACCGCGTCGACGCCGCGCTCGCGCATGACGGCGAACAGCGCCTGGAGGTCGGTGGCTTCGGGGGTGGTCCGCTCGGACTTGATGCGCTCGTCGCCGATGCGCATCTCGACCGTGCCGATGAGGCCGGTCGACCTGAGCGTCTTCAGGCCGCCCTCGACGAGATAGGCGGTGGTGGTCTTGCCGGAGGTGCCGGTGATGCCGATCTGGAGCAGATCGCGGCCGGGGTGGCCGTAGATCGTGGCCGCCAGTTCACCCATCCGCCCGCGCGGATCCTCGACGACAAGGACCGGCAGCCCCGTCTCCGCGGCGCGTTCGGCGCCGGTCGGGTCGGTCAGCACGGCGACCGCGCCGAGGCCCGCGGCCTGCGCGACGAAGTCGGCGCCGTGCATACGGGCACCCGGGAGGGCGGCGTACAGATCGCCGGGGCGGACGGCTCGCGAGTCATGGGTGATGCCCGTGACCTCGGCGGAGCCGTCCTGCTGTTCCGGCGCGGGAACACCCAGCTGGTCGGCAAGTTCCGCGAGGGGTGTGGCGGAGACCTGCGCCGGCCTGGGCGGTCCCGGATATGTCACAGGATGCCCCTTCTGGGTGGTTTGGGACTGATCAGCGTGTGGCACGGCGGTGAGCGTACCGGGCGTACCGGCGTCAGGGCGAAGTGAGGGGCGGGGCGTGCCCTGGTTCCCGGAGTCGGGGGTGATCGTTGTCACGAGGTGGTTCCTGGCTGCTCGGTGCTGATCAGGGTGGTCAGGGTTTGTAGGAGACCGGGAGCTTGGCGGACTTGGCCCCGGTCGGCGGGACCTGGAGGGTCTTCAGCGCGAACTCCATCACCTGCTTGTAGATGGGGCCGCAGATCTGGCCGCCGAAGTAGTTGCCCTGGGTGGCGTTCTGGATGGCGCAGTAGACCGTGACCCGGGGGTTGTCGGCGGGCGCGAAGCCGGCGAAGGAGGACGTGTAGCCGTGGTACTTCCCGGTGGCCGGATCCACGCGGTTCGCCGTACCGGTCTTGCCCGCGACCCGGTAGCCGGGGATGCGCGCCTTGGTACCGGTGCCCTCCCGATCGTCCACGACGGACTCCAGCATCTGGGCGAGGGTCCTCGCCGTCTTCGCGCTCACGACCCGCGTCTTCTTGGGCTTCGCCGCCTCGGTGAACTGCCCGTCGGGTCCCTCGGTGCCGCGTACCAGCGTCGGTTCGACGCGTACGCCGCCGTTGGCGATGGTCGAGTAGATCGACGCCGCCTGCATCGCGTTCAGGGACAGACCTTGGCCGAAAGGAATCGTGTACTGCTGCGAGGTCGACCACTTGTCGGGGGCGGCCAGGATGCCGGGGGTCTCGCCGGGGAAGCCGAGTCCGGTGTAGCTGCCGAGGCCGAACCTGCGCAGGTAGTCGTAGAGGACCTTGTTGGACTGCCGCTGGGTCTTGCCGAGCTGGCCGGTGGCGAGGATGGTGCCGATGTTGCTGGACTTGGCGAGCACGCCGTTGAGCGTGAGGTACCAGGTCTCGTGGTCGATGTCGTCCTTGAAGAGCCGGTCGCCGCGGTGCAGCCGGTTGGGCACGATGACATGCGTGCCGGGCGTGGCCACGTTCTCCTCCAGTACGGCGGCCATCGACATGACCTTCGCGGTGGAGCCGGGCTCGTAGGCGTCCTGGAGGGCGGCGTTGCCCATGTTCGCGCTGGAGGCCTCGGAGAGGTCGTTCGGGTCGAAGCCGGGCGAGTTGGCCATGGCGAGGATCTCGCCGGTGCGGGTGTCCTGGACGATCACATAGCCGCGGTCCGCCCTGGACTCCTCCACCTGCTTGGTGATCGCGTTCTGCGCCGCCCACTGGATGTCGCGGTCGATGGTGAGCTCGACGTCGCTGCCGGGCACGGCGGGCGTCTCGGTGGCGTTCACGGTGGGGACCTGCCGGCCGCCGGACTGGGCGTAGCGGATCTCGCCGTCCTTGCCGGACAGCGCCTTGTTCAGCTGCTGCTCGACACCGCCGCCGCCCTTGCCGTCGGCGTTGACCCAGCCCAGTATCCCGGCGGCGAGGTCGCCGTTCGGGTACACCCGCTTGCTGCTGGCGACGGAGAGGACGCCCGCGAGGACGTTGACCGCGCTCTTGTCGGTCTCGGCCTTGGTGGCCAGCGCGGTCTTGAGGTCCTTGATCTGCTTCCAGACCTGGGGGGTCTGGCGGCTGGCCAGCAGCGTGTAGCGCAGGTTCCGGTTCGCCGGCCGGAGCTTGTTGGCGATCTTCTCCTGGTCCTGGCCGAGGATCGGGGCGAGCAGGGCTGCCGCCTGCTCGGGACCGTCGTCGATCTTCAACTGGTCACGGGAGAACAGCGTGGGGTCGGCCGTGATGTCGTACGCGTCCACGCTGGTCGCCAGCGCCACGCCGTTGCGGTCGGTGATGCCGCCGCGCTCGGCGGCCAGGGTGTAGCCGACGTAGCGGTTCTTCTCGGCCTTGGCGGCATAGGTGCTCGCGTCGACGCCCTGCACCTGCAGCAGTCGTACGACGAAGGCGAGCAGGACGAGCGTCAGGGCCAGGCTGACCATGCGCAGCCGGGGGCGGGGGCTGCCGAGCCGGATGGCGGCGGACGCCCCGGGACGTGGGCGTGCCGGGCGGCGGGCCGGGCGGGCGCCGGGACCCGGGCGTCGCTGGGCGCCGCCGGGGCGGGCGGGCTTGGCGGGTCCGGGCACGCGGCGGCGCGGCGGTTCCCTGTCGGACACTTCCGTCACCTGCCGGGGGTCGGGTACGTGGAGGACTGGGCGGACGGGGCGGACTGCTGGAGGGGGGCCGTGTAGTCGGGCACGGTCTGCGGGGTGGCCTGGCCGGGGCCCGGCGCGGATGGTGTCGTCGCGGAGGTCGTCGAGGTGGTGTCCGGGCCGGACGTCGAGGGCGTCGCGGGCGAGCCGGGGATGGCCTCGGGGGCGAGGAAGAGGGCGTCGCGGGCGGCGGTCTGCCCGGCGGGCGCGGCGCTGGGGACGCCCTTGACGGTGCCGTCCGGGGCGAGGAAGGCGGGGTCGCCGCCGGGGACCATGCCGAGTTCACGGGCCCGGCGCTGGAGCGCGTCGGGGGCGGAGTAGGCGTCGATGTCCCGCTGGAGGGACTGCTCCTCGTCGGTGAGGGCCTTGGTCTCCTTCTGGAGGTCGTCCTTCTGGAAGGCGCCCTCGCTGAGGGCGGAGTTCAGCACGAGGAGGCCGATGAGGCCGCCGCCGAGGAGAAGGACGACCAGGAGGACGAACGGGGCACGGGCGGCCTGCCCCGCGCCCGGGGGCAGGAGCCGTGCGAGCCGGGCGGCCCGCCCCCTCAGTTCGGGTTTCCTACTCACTCGCCCTCCCCCGGGTCCGGTTCTCCGACCGACGCGTTCGCGTCGTGGACCCGGACTCCCGCCCCTGCCTCACGGCCTTCATTCGATGGACTCCCTGATGCGCTCGGCCCCGCGCAGCCGCGCCGGTGCCGCGCGCCGGTTCTCGGCGATCTCTTCCTCGGTGGGAAGTTCGGCACCGCGCGTCAGCAGCTTGAGCCGGGGCTGGTACTGCTCGGGGACGACGGGCAGCCCGGGCGGGGCGGTGTTGGCGGCGCCGGCCGCGAACACCTGCTTGACCAGGCGGTCCTCCAGCGAGTGGTACGACAGCACCGCGATCCGCCCGCCGACGGCGAGGGCCGCCACGGCGCCCGGGATCGCCCGCTCCAGGACGGAGAGCTCGCCGTTGACCTCGATGCGCAGCGCCTGGAAGGTCCGCTTGGCCGGGTTGCCGCCGGTGCGCTTGGCGGCCTGCGGCAGCGCGTCCCGGATCAGCTCCACGAGCCGGGCGCTGTTGCTGAACGGCTCCTTGGCGCGCTCGCGCACGACGGCGGCCACGATCCGCTTGGCCTGCTTCTCCTCGCCGTAGGCGCGCAGGATCCGGACGAGCTCGCCGGGCGGGTAGGTGTTGAGGACCTCCGCGGCGCTGATGCCGGTCGTCTGGTCCATGCGCATGTCGAGGGGCGCGTCCTGGGCGTAGGCGAAGCCGCGGTCGGCCTCGTCCAGCTGCATGGAGGAGACGCCGAGGTCGAACAGGACGCCCTGCACGCGCGCGATGCCGAGCCTGGCCAGGACGTCCGGGAGCTCGTCGTAGACGGCGTGCACGAGGGTGGCGCGCTCGCCGTACGGGGCGAGCCGCTCGCCGGACAGGCGCAGCGCCTCCTTGTCGCGGTCGAGGGCGACGAGCCGGGCCTCGGGGAACTGCGTCAGAAGGGCCTCGCTGTGGCCGCCGAGCCCGAGCGTGCAGTCGACGACGACCGCTCCCGGCCGCTGCAGGGCGGGGGCCAACAGGTCCAGGCACCGCTGGAGCATCACCGGGACGTGTCGACTGGAACTCAAGGGGCCCTCTCAGATCCGGCGGGACGGTACGCACCGCCGGGTCCCCACCCTCCCCCGACAGACTGGGGGACCCCCAGCGAACGGGCGCCGGAAGCGTCAGCCGACCGGGAGCGGGAGGAGGCCGAGCCGTACGTACGCGCCGCGCACGCGGGGAGATCTCCGGAAGAATCGCCGGTGTCTCCGGGAAAAACAGTCCAGCAGGGAGTCACGCCTCCCGCTCCGCGTCACTTTAGTCCACCGTGTGGCACGGTCAATCAACCGGCCTGCGCGTCGCCGCTTCGGGTTCGGCAGAAGTCGTACGGCCGGGAAAAAGGCTCGTATGGGGGCACTCACACCACCCTTGTGGGTTAGCTCACAACAAGCCTCGATGACGTTCTTTGTCCCCTCTCACAACAGGACCGCTCTGGACGTGACCAGTAACGTCATGGGTATGACGACTTCTGCATCGGTTCCCACCGGCCCCGACAGTGCGATAGACCGCCGCGGCACGGTCACCGACCGTCTCGTCGACGCGAACGAGCGCTACGCCGACGCCTTCACCGACCCGGGCATGGACGCCCGCCCCGTCCTGCACGTCGCCGTCGTGGCCTGCATGGACGCCCGTCTCGACCTGCACGCCGCACTGGGTCTGGAGCTCGGCGACTGTCACACCATCCGCAACGCGGGCGGCGTGGTCACGGACGACGTGATCCGCTCGCTCACCATCAGCCAGCGCAAGCTCGGCACCCGCAGCATCGTCCTGATCCACCACACCGGGTGCGGTCTGGAGAGCATCACCGAGGACTTCCGCAACGAGCTGGAGCTCGAGGTGGGCCAGCGTCCGGCCTGGGCGGTGGAGGCGTTCCGTGACGTCGACCAGGACGTCCGGCAGTCGATGCAGCGCGTGCGCACCTCGCCGTTCCTGCTGCACACCGACGAGGTGCGGGGCTTTGTCTTCGACGTGAAGACGGGGCTGCTGCGCGAGATCGACCCCGCGTAACCGCCGGAGCGCGCTCCGTGCGACGGTCGGCCCGGATGCCGTGCGGTGGACTCCGTGTGACCGTTGCGCGGGAGTCGCGTGACCATGCGTGGCACCTGTCGTTTCGCTGTCAATTTGCGCTCGGGCGTGCCCAAAAGGCCGTAAGACCCGACATATCGCAGGCAGTTGTCCACAGGCGAGTGACACGAATCGGTAACGGCAGCAAGAATGCGGGTGTGGCAACACGCGGAACACTTCACGCGTGGTGTCCGTGTTCAAGGGGTGGGCCGGTCCGCGCATCGCGTCGGCCCGGAAAGAACGGGCCGAGGAGGGCCGGGTGACGACCTATGACGATCGAGCGAGCCTCACTGATCTGACCGCCACTGTGGAGCGAGTCCGCGACGCGGTGGAGGGAGTGATCGAGGGCAAGCCCGAGGTCGTACGGCTTTCGCTGACCGTACTGCTCGCCGAGGGACATCTTCTGATCGAGGATGTTCCCGGCGTGGGCAAGACCATGCTGGCCAAGACGCTGGCGCGGTCCATCGACTGTTCGGTGCGCCGCATCCAGTTCACGCCGGATCTGCTGCCGTCGGACATCACCGGTGTGTCGATCTGGGATCAGCAGCGCAAGGACTTCGAGTTCAAGCCGGGCGCGATCTTCGCCCAGATCGTGATCGGCGACGAGATCAACCGCGCCTCGCCGAAGACGCAGTCCGCGCTCCTGGAGTCCATGGAGGAGCGCCAGGTCACGATCGACGGCCAGACCTACGAGCTGCCGAGCCCCTTCATGGTGGTGGCCACGCAGAACCCGGTCGAGATGGAGGGCACCTACCCGCTGCCCGAGGCCCAGCGCGACCGCTTCATGGCCCGCGTCTCGGTCGGCTACCCCAGCGTGGAGGCCGAGCTCCAGATGCTGGACGTCCACGGCGGCGTCTCACCGCTGGAGGACATGCAGCCGGTGGCGCACGCCCACGACATCGTGAAGCTGATCGACGCGGTGCGCGGGGTGCACGTCGCCGACCCGGTCCGCCGCTACGCGGTCGACCTGGTCGGGGCCACCCGCAACCACCCCGACCTGAGACTCGGCGCCTCCCCGCGCGCGACGCTGCACCTGCTGCGCGCCGCGAAGGCGTCCGCGGCCCTCAGCGGCCGGGAGTACGCGCTGCCGGACGACGTGCAGGCTCTCGCCGTGGCCGTCCTGGCCCACCGCCTGCTGCCCACCGCGCAGGCCCAGCTCAACCGGCGTACGTCGGAGCAGGTCGTCCAGGAGATCCTCCAGCGCACCCCCGTGCCCGCCGCGCAGCAACAGCAGCACGGCTTCGGTGGCCTGGGCCGCGGCACTCAGTCGTACGGCCAGCAGCCGCCGCGGAGGCTCGGATGACCTCCGGCAGTACGGGCCAGGCCGAGGCGGACCGCGACGAGAAGGGCGGGATCCGCACGGCACTGGCCGGTCTGACCACGCGCGGTCGCTCCTTCCTGGCGGCCGGTGTCGCCGCCGCCGTCTGCGCCTACGTCCTCGGCCAGAGCGACCTGCTGCGCGTCGGACTGCTGCTCTCGGTGCTCCCGCTGGTCTGCGCGACGGTGCTGTACCGCACCCGCTACCGCGTCTCCGGCAGCCGCAGGCTCTCCCCCGCGCGCGTGCCCGCAGGCAGCGAGGCCCGGGTGCACCTGCGCATGGACAACGTCTCCCGGCTGCCCACC
The DNA here is from genome assembly GCF_008704715.1 of Streptomyces chartreusis. Classification (NCBI taxonomy): domain Bacteria; kingdom Bacillati; phylum Actinomycetota; class Actinomycetes; order Kitasatosporales; family Streptomycetaceae; genus Streptomyces; species Streptomyces chartreusis. The sequence goes on along the minus strand of NZ_CP023689.1, from coordinate 7,247,690 downwards.
GGCCTGCTCATGCTCCAGGACCGGGTGCCCTACGTCCTCGGCCCGCGTCCCCGCTTCGTGCTGGACCGGGTCGAGCCGGGCGGCCGCCGCGAGGTGTCCTACCGGGTCCGCTCCGACCTGCGCGGCCGGTATCCGCTGGGCCCGTTGCAGCTGCGCCTGAGCGACCCGTTCGGGATGTGCGAGCTGACCCGCTCCTTCTCGACGTACGACACCCTCACCGTCATCCCGCGCGTGGAGCCGCTGCCGCCGGTGCGCTTCAGCGGCGAGGCCAAGGGGTACGGCGACGGCCGGCAGCGCTCGCTCGCGCTGGCCGGCGAGGACGACGTGATCCCGCGCGGTTACCGCTACGGCGACGACCTGCGCCGCGTCCACTGGCGCTCCACCGCCCGCTACGGCGAGCTGATGGTGCGCCGCGAGGAGCAGCCGCAGCGCGCCCGCTGCACCGTGCTGCTGGACACCCGTGGCCCGGCCTTCCAGGGCGCGGGCCCGGACTCGGCCTTCGAGTGGGCCGTGTCGGGCACGGCGTCCGTGCTGGTCCACATGCTGGAGCGGGGCTTCTCCGTCCGGCTGCTGACCGACACCGGCAGCTCGGTGCCCGGCGAGGGCGCCGACGGGTTCGCGGGCGCGAGCCAGGAGTCGGCGGACGCGGCGGGCCTGATGATGGACACCCTCGCGGTGATCGACCACTCCGACGGCACGGGGCTGTCGCGGGCCTACGACTTGCTGCGCGGCGGCAACGAGGGGCTGCTGGTCGCCTTCTTCGGCGACCTGGACGAGGAGCAGGCCACGGTGGCCGCAAAGATGCGTCAGCGCAGCGGGGGCGCGGTGGCGTTCGTGCTGGACAGCGGGACCTGGGGGCGGGAACCCACCGATGTGCCCGGCGCGTTGGACAGGGGCGAGGAGCGGCTGCGGATGCTGCGGGAGGCGGGCTGGACGGCCCTGAGCGTGCCGCGGGGCGCCTCGCTGAACGACCTGTGGCGCCAGGCGGACCGAGCGCGCACGGACGCCGTGGCGACCGGCGGTGTGCTGGGCGAGGGGGGAGCGGCATGAGCGGGCGGACACGGATGGCGCTGTGCGCCGCGGCGGCCACGCTGATGGCCTCGTGCGCCCTGCTGCCGCTGGTCTCTCCGGTCACCTGGCTGCTCCAGGCGATCTTCCTGCTCGCGATCCAGACGGGCGTGGGCATGGCGACCCGGCGGGTGCCGCTGGCCCGGCCGCTGACGGTGGCCGCGCAGGCCCTGGTCGCGCTGATGCTGCTGACCCTGACCTTCGCCAACCAGCAGGCGATCGCCGGAGTGATCCCGGGACCGGAGGCCTTCACCCACTTCGCCGACCTGCTGCAGTCCGGCGCGGACGACGTCAGCCGGTACTCGATCCCGGCGCCGCTGTCCGACGGCATCCGGCTGATGCTCATCGGCGGCGTCCTGATCATCGGGCTCGCGGTGGACACCCTCGCGGTGACGTTCCGCAGCGCCGCGCCGGCCGGGCTGCCCCTGCTGGCGCTGTACTCCGTGGCTGCCGGGCTGTCCGACGGCGGCGCGGACTGGCTGTGGTTCCTGGTCGCCGCCATGGGCTATCTGATGCTGCTCCTGGCCGAGGGCCGCGACCGGCTCTCGCAGTGGGGCCGGGTCTTCGGCGGGGCGCCGCGGACGCCGGGCGGGGAGCCGAGCGGCGCGGTGGCGCCGGTCCGCACCGGCCGGCGCATCGGTGTGGTCGCGCTGGGCATCGCTCTCGCGGTTCCGCTGGCGCTGCCCTCGATGAACGGCGGCCTGCTGGACGCCGCGGGCGCGGGCGTGGGCTCCGGCAGTGGGAACGGCGGCACGATATCCGCGGTGAACCCGCTGGTGTCACTGCGCGACAGCCTGAACGTGGACGAGGACCGTGAGGTCCTGTCCCTGAAGACCAACTCGGCCGACGTCTCCAATCTCTACCTGCGCATAGTGTCGCTGGACGACTTCGACGGCACCACCTGGCAGCCGTCCAAGCGCAGCATCGAGGCGGTGCCGGACAAGTTCCCCACCCCGTTCGGCCTGGGCGCCGACGTCAAGCGCGCCGAAGTGGAGACGACCGTCTCGGCGGCCGACTGGTACGCCCAGAACTGGCTGCCGATGCCGTACCCGCCGAGCGCCGTGGACATCAGGGGCAACTGGCGGTACGAGCCGCTGGGCATGACGGTCGTCGGCGACCGCCGCCAGACCACGCGCGGGGCGACGTACACCGTGCGCAGCCTCGACGTGCAGCCGACGGCGGACCAGCTCGCGGGCGCCCCGGAGCCGCCGGCCGCGCTGAAGCGCGAGTTCACCAGGCTGCCGGATTCGCTGCCCGACGTGGTCGGCCGGACCGCGCGCGAGGTCACCGACGGCGCGACCAGCCACTACGAGCAGGCGGTCAAGCTCCAGGAGTACTTCTCCATCACGGGCGGCTTCCAGTACGACACCGACGTGAAGGTCGGCAGCGGTCCCGAGGCCATCGCCCGCTTCCTGCGGGACAAGGAAGGCTTCTGCGTCCACTTCTCCTTCGCGATGGCGGCGATGGCCCGCTCGCTGGACATACCGGCCCGGGTCGCGGTGGGCTTCGCGCCCGGCACCCCGCAGGGCGACGGCTCCGTCTCGGTGGGGCTGAGGGACGCGCACGCCTGGCCCGAGCTGTACTTCGAGGGCGTGGGCTGGACCCGCTTCGAGCCGACGCCGACCCGTGGCTCGGTGCCCTCGTACACCCAGGCGGACACGCCCGGCTCCACGCTCCCGGACGTGGCGCGGCCCTCGCAGTCGACGAGCACGGGCCCGTCCGCCACTCCGTCGACCAGCGAGAGCTGCGCGGGGCAGAACCCGGAGCTGTGCGCGAGCGAGTCGCCGGAGGCCGCGGTGGCCGTCGGCGGTGACGGCCCGAAGTGGTACGTCCTGCTGGCATGGGCGCTCGGCGGGGCCGCGGCACTGCTGATCCCGTCGGCTCCGATGCTGTGGCGACTGAGGACGAGATCGGTACGGCTGGGGGCGCACGGCCGCGCCGAGGCGGACATCCCGCTGCACACCCTGTCGGTGTGGCAGGAACTGACGGACACGGCCTGGGACTTCGGCATTCCGCCGGACGACTCCCAGACCCCCCGCAAGACGGCCGCCCGCATCATCCGTCTGGGTCACCTCGACCCGCCGGCAGCGGCTTCGGTCCACCGGGTGGCCGACGCGGTGGAGCAGGTCCTCTACGCCCCCGTCCCCCACTCGACGGCGGGTCTCGCGGACGACGTCCGGCGGGTGCGGTCCGACCTCCGGTCCCGGGCGGCCTGGACGGCCGAACTGCGCGCCCTGCTGCTGCCCCGGTCCAGCGTGCGCGTGGCCTGGGCGGTATCGGACTGGTGGATCGCCTTCAAGCGCCGCGCGGCAGCGGCCCGTCCGACGCTGCGGAGGCCGTCGACGTCCGGCCGACAGGGGTAGTGGCGACTGCGGTTGCGGTTCGCCGGGCTCGGAGGGCCCGGCGAACCGGCTCGCGTCCTCGCCCGCGGTGGCCGTCACAGGGCATACGTCAGGGGGTGACCACCGGTCGGTGGTCACCCCCCTGACGTATGTCGTGGAGCTGTTGGGGAGCTCTTCGAATTAATGGCCGCCCTGCTCGTCACGGCGGCGCTGCCAGCGCTGTTCGATGCGGTCCATCATGGAGCGCTTCTGGCGTGGCTGACGGCGGGCCTGCTGGCCGCCGGAGGGCTGTTCGCCCGGCTTGGGGGCCTTGCGCCAGCCGGTCACCGCGAGTACCGCACAGCCCAGCATGACGAGGAAGCCCACCACGCTGAGCCACACCTGCTTGGCGACCATTCCAGCCATGAGGAGCGCGATACCTACGAGGAAGCCCGCGACCGCCTGGTAGACCCGTCGCCGGGTGTACGTACGCAGCCCGCTTCCCTCAAGCGCTGTCGCGAACTTGGGATCTTCGGCGTACAGCGCTCGCTCCATTTGCTCGAGCATTCGCTGCTCGTGCTCCGAGAGCGGCACGGAGTCCTCCTCATCGTGCAGTCGCCGGGGCGACCCGGGGGGTCCCTTCAGGATAGGCAGGGAATCGCCCCCGTGAAACCCGCCCCTCTACGCCAATTGGCCAACCGGGCTCCGGCATGGACGCCCCGGCTCGCTGAGATCTTCATTCCCCAGCGGCCGACCCGTCATGCCGGAACGGTCTCCCTCGATCATACGGCGCCGCGCGCTGGATCGGGGGGCCTGTGGCGTACTCCATGTGCAGCCAAGTCCCTGATCAAGGCGCACCCTGGGGGTCCGGGCGCAGTGGGCGGCTCAGGTCCCGGAGGTCTCCCCCGTCTCGCCCAGCACATGGAGCTGGGTGGCCACCGAGTGGAAGGCGGACAGCTCGGCCGCCGCCTCCTCCAGCTTCAGCAGCGCTTCCAGCGCCCCCGGCTCGGTGTCCACGAGCACGCCGGGAACCAGGTCGGCGAAGACCCGCACACCGTGCACGGCACCGACCCTGAGCCCGGCTCCCTCGACGAGCTCGGTGAGCTGCTCGGCGGTGAAACGGCGCGGCATGGGGTCACCCTGGCCCCAGCGGCCGTCCGGGTCCTGAAGGGCCTGCTTGGCCTCCTTGAAGTGCCCGGCGAGGGCACGCGCCAGCACGGCACCGCCCAGACCTGCGGCGAGCAGGCTGAGGACGCCCTCGGAGCGCAGGGCGGCCACCGCGTTGCGGATGCCCTCGGCGGGGTCGTCGACGTACTCCAGGACGCCGTGGCACAGCACGACGTCGTACCCGCCGCGCTCGGCCACGTCGAACAGGCCGTGGGCGTCTCCCTGCACGCCCTTCACCCGGTCGGCGACCTCGGCCTCGGCGGCGCGGCGCTCCAGGGCGAAGAGCGCGTTCGGGCTGGGGTCGACCACGGTGACGCGGTGGCCGAGGCGGGCCAGGGGCACGGCGAAGTTGCCGCTGCCGCCGCCGGCGTCCAGGACGTCCAGCGCCTGGCGGCCCGTGGCCTTCACCCGGCGGTCCAGGGCGTCCTGGAGGACCTCCCAGACCACGGCGGTACGCAGGGAGGCACGGGGGCGAGGGGGGTCGGAGCGCAGCGACGCCGTCTGAGGGTGCTGGTGGGAGACGGGCGGGCGCATCGGGTCCGACACGGCGATTGACTCCTCGGCGGGGCACCGCCGACTGCACGGCGGGGCGAGCGGGCTGCCTCCCCCGGCCGGGTCACGGGCGGGAAGGCTTCAGGCGCCCTCCACCCTATTGCCTGCGGCAGCCCACTCGGCCATCGCGGTGCCGCGCGACGCCGTACGTCTCGCACGGCGGACACCTGCCGCGCGGCAGGGCCGTGACCCGGGCCCCTTCCGCCCCACCGGCTGGATCGCCCTCCCCTCCACGACCCGACCCCCTCACCCCGACCGCCTTCAATCCGTCAGCCGGGTCCCCTGTCAGCCGGTTCCCCTCACCCCGCGTCCGGCATCTCGTCCCTCTCCCGTTGCGTGCCGCCAGGCTCTCCCGGGCCGGCGTCCGCGTCCGTGCGTGGCTGGGGCAGGACCGGCTGGAGCACCAGCATCCGCTCGACGAGGCGCAGGAACATCGCCACGTCGCGTATGAGGTCGTCGGCGTCCCGGCGGCTGGCCGCGCCCTGGATGCCGGCCTCGGCCCGGGCGCGGCGCCGGGCACCCGAGGCGAACAGGGCGCTCCACTCCGTGAGTTCGGGCACGATCTCGGGGAGCACTTCCCAGGCGCTCCGGATGCGGGCCCGGCGCCTGGATGCGGGCTCCGGGCGCCCGCGCGCGGCCAGTACGGCGGCGGCGGTGCGCAGGGCGGCGAGGTGCGCGGTCGCGTACCTCTCGTTGGGTGTTTCCAGAACGGCGGCCTCGTCGAGTCCGGCACGGGCCTGGGCGAGCAGGTCGAGGGCGGCGGGCGGGGCCGTGGCCCGGCGGAGCACGGGGTGCACGTCGCTCGCCGGGCCGGTCAGTGAGGGGGCAGGGCCGGTGGCGCGGCGCCGACGGGCGGCGGCTGCGTGGTAGCTGGCCATGACGAACCTCCTGTCGTCTGTGTGACGGCATGCCCGATACGGGATGCCGTATGTGCCCATCGTGAGGTATGGCACTGACAATCCGTTCTGACCTGCGGTTTTGCTTCGATCGCAAGTTCGGACTAGTTTTTGCACTGACCAGTCAGTTCAAATCGAGGGGGCAGGGATGGGGGGAACCGTGGCCGGAGTCGGCGTCACGGCCCTGGGGCTCGGGCTCGAGGGGCCCCGCGGATGGGCGTTCCGCGGGGTCTCGTTCGAGGCGGAGCCCGGCTCGCTGATCACGATCGAGGGGCCGTCGGGCACCGGCCGTACGTGCCTGTTGCTCGCGCTCACCGGGCGGATGAAGTCCACGGAGGGGACCGCGACCGTGGGCGGTTCGGCGCTGCCCAAGCGCATGGCGGCGGTGCGGCACGTCAGTGCCGTGGCCCATGTTCCGGGTGTGACCGACCTGGAGCCGGCCCTGACCGTCGCCGAGCACCTCCACGAACGCGCGCTGCTCCAGCGGCGGTTCGGGGACTCGCTGCGCGGGCTGCTGCGCCCGCGTGCCGAGCGGAAGTCGGAGGAACGGCTCCGGATCGACGCCGCGCTGAAGGCGGCCGGCCTGGACCTGGCGTCGCTGCCCAAGGGCTCCCGTACGGCCGTACGGGATCTGGAGCGTCCGGAGGCGCTGCGGCTGTCGCTGGCGCTGGCCCTGATCGGGCGTCCGCAGCTGCTCGGCGTCGACGACACCGACCTGAAGCTCTCGGACGCCGAACGGGCCGAGATCTGGGCGCTGTTGAGGTCCGTCGCCGAGAACGGGACCACGGTCGTCGCGGTATGCAGCGAGGCCCCCGCAGGCACGGTCGTGGTCTCCACCGGGCCGACCGAGCCCGCCGAGCCCGGCGCACCGACCGCACCGACCGCACCGACCGCACCGACCGAGCCCACCCACGCGACGGACGAGGCGCCGGCCTCCCGGGACGCGCAGGAAGACGCGCAGGAAAACGTGCAGGAATCCGACGGAAAGGAGGCCGCCGATGCGATCGCCGAGGCTGGCCGCGCTTGAGCTGAGGCGCTTCGGCCGGGGGAAGCTGCCGCGCGCCGCCCTGGTCGCGCTGCTGGTGCTGCCCCTGCTGTACGGAGCCCTGTACCTGTGGTCGTTCTGGGACCCGTACGGCCGTCTCGACAAGATCCCCGTGGCGCTCGTGAACGACGACAAGGGGGCGGCCGTCGGCGAGAAGAAGCTGACGGCCGGCGACGACATCACCAAGGGCCTGCGCGAGAGCGACGTCTTCGACTGGCGCGAGGTGAGCTCGGCCGAGGCCGAGAAGGGCGTCGAGAACGGCACTTACTACCTGTCGCTGACCATGCCGTCCGACTTCAGTGAGCGGATCGCATCCAGCGCGGGCGACGCACCGGAGACGGGCGCCCTTCAGGTCCGTACGAACGACGCGAACAACTACATCGTCGGGCAGATCTCGCGGACGGTCTTCAGCGAGGTGCGCGAGGCGGCTTCCACGAAGGCGTCGCGGTCGTTCCTGGACCGGATCTTCGTGTCGTTCTCCGACATCCACGGGGCGACGGTCGACGCGGCCAACGGCGCCGACCGGCTCGAAGGCGGCATCGGCAAGGCGGAGAAGGGCTCCAAGGACCTCGCCGACGGCCTGAAGGACGCCAAGGACGGCAGCGGCAAGCTGTCCACCGGCCTGAAGAAGCTCAACAAGGGCGCGGGCGACCTGGAGAACGGCTCCCGGCGGGTCGCGGAGGGCACGCAGACGCTGGCCGACAAGGTCAACGGCATCGACAAGAAGATCGGCCCGTTCCTGAAGGACAACGAGAAGACCATCGGCGACACGGCCAAGCTGGTCGCCGACTCCTCGGGCGCGATCCGCAACAACCTCGACGACCTGGTCGAGCGCGCCCCTGCCGCCGCCAAGGGCGCCCACACGGCCTCCGACGCGCTGGACCTCATCTACAAGGCGCGCTGCGAGGACCCCGTACTGCCCGATCCGGCCTGCTCAGACCTGAAGAAGGCCAAGCAGTCGGCGGCCGACGTGGCGCTGATCGCCGACGACCTCAACACCCTGATCGCCGACCAGGACGGCGACCTGAAGAAGCTCGACAAGCACCTCGCCACCCTCCAGAAGCAGGCCCAGGGTCTCGCCGACCGCGCGCCCCGCCTCTCCGAGGACCTCGACGACGCCGTCGGGCGGATCAACAAGCTGAACCAGGGCGCCGCGAAGGTCGCGGCGGGCGCCAAGAAGCTGCACTCCGGGCTCGGCGACGCCAAGGGCGGCGCGGCCGATCTGGACACCGGCGTGGGCGAGTTGAAGACCGGTGCCCACGACCTGAACGGCGGCATCTACAAGCTCGTCGACGGCTCCGGGAAGCTCTCGGACGGACTGCACGACGGCGCCAAGCAGATCCCCGACTACGACAAGAAGGACCGCGACCAGCGCACCGAGGTCATGGCCGACCCGGTCCAGCTGCTCTCCCGGGACCTGCACAAGGCGCCCAACTACGGCACCGGATTCGCCCCGTACTTCATCCCGCTGTCCCTGTGGGTGGGCGCGATGGTGGCGTACATGCTGATCTCCCCGATGAACCGGCGTGCGCTCGCCGCGGGCGCCCCCGCGTGGCGGATCGCGCTGGCCGGATGGCTGCCCGTGGTGGCGATCGGGGTGCTCCAGACGGTGGCCCTGATGTCGGTGCTGCACTGGGCCGTCGGGCTCCAGATGGCGCGCGCGGCGGGCACGGTGGGCTTCCTGTTCCTGGTGACGGCGTGCTTCGCGGCGATCGTGCAGTGGCTGAACGCACGCTTCGGGGCGGCCGGCCGGATCCTCGTCCTGGCCCTGCTGATGCTCCAGTTGACGTCCGCGGGCGGCACCTACCCCGTACAGACCAGTCCGGGCTTCTTCAACGCGCTGCACCCCTTCCTGCCCATGAGCTACGTCGTGGAGGCTCTCAGGAGGCTCATCACGGGCGGCGGTCTGGGACCGGTGTGGCACGCGTGCGTGGTGCTCGTCGCCTTCACCGCGGGCGCCCTCGCGCTGACCGCGCTGTCGGCCCGGCGCCGCCAGGTGTGGACGCTCGACCGGCTGCACCCGGAGCTGAGCCTGTGAGCGCGCGCGGGACAATCAGCCACATGGAAAGCAGCAGCGCCGCGTCGGGCGGCAGCACGCGCCGTGAGGCCACCCGGCAGAAGCTCTACGAAGCGGCCGTCACGCTCATCGCCGAGCAGGGCTTCTCCGCCACCACCGTCGACGAGATCGCCGAGCGGGCCGGGGTGGCGAAGGGCACGGTCTACTACAACTTCGCCAGCAAGTCGGTCCTCTTCGAGGAGCTGCTGCGGCACGGAGTGGGCCTCCTGACCGCCTCCCTGCGCGAGGCCGCCGAGCGGACCGCGCGGGAGGGCGGCGGCAAGGTGGACGCCCTGGACGCGATGGTCCGCGCGGGGCTGGTCTTCATCGACCGGTACCCGTCCTTCACACAGCTGTACGTCGCCGAGCTGTGGCGGACGAACCGGGCCTGGCAGTCCACGCTGATGGTGGTCCGTCAGCAGGCCGTGGCGGTCGTCGAGGGCGTGCTGCGCGAGGGCGTGGAGAGCGGCGAGTTCAGCGACGAGATCGATGTACCGCTGACGGCCGCGGCCCTGGTCGGCATGGTCCTGGTGGCCGCGCTGGACTGGAAGTCCTTCCAGCCGGAGCGCTCCCTGGACGATGTGCACGCGGCGCTGTCCCGGCTGCTGCAGGGCCGGGTGAGCGGCCACCGCTGAGGCCGGCCGGAGCGCACACACGAAAGCGCCGGTCCGAAGTGGCCGCGTCCCCCGCGGGCCACTTCGAACCGGCGCCCTCTCGTGCTCCCCCGTTCCCCCGTACGCCCCCCGTTTTCCCCCGTGTCCCCCTGGACCCCCGTGCGGTCGTTCCCCCGGGTCCCCCGGTCTCACTCCCGCCGACACCAGGCCGGCGGAAGGAGCGGATCCGGGGATGCTCCGTTCCGGCGCCCCGTGTCGTCGGTGCCGGAGCCGATCCCCTTCTCCGTGTCTCCACTCTCTCGTTCACGCAGGTCGCGCCCCATCCGCGCGCGTACTCATCTCGTCGGCTAGGTACGCGTACTCAGAGCTGCGTGCTCATCCCCAAGACCCTGTGTTGCCCAGTGGTTACGATCGCCCCCGTGTCTGTACTCCCATTGGTGTTCACAAGCGGCTGGGCCAGCGGAATCAACGCCTACGCCGTCGTCCTGCTGCTCGGCATATTCGGCGCGACGGGGCTGAGCGACGAGGTGCCCGAGGCACTGCAGCGGCCCGACGTCCTGATAGCGGCCGGCGTGCTGTTCCTCATCGAGGCCGTCGCCGACAAGATCCCGTACGTCGACACGGCGTGGGACTCGGTGCACACCGTGATCCGGCCGGTGTCGGGCGCGGTCGTCGCGGCGCTGCTCGCCGGGCAGAGCGGGTCGGTGCCGGAGCTGGCGGCGGGCGCGGTCGGCGGTTCCACGGCGTTGGTCAGCCACCTGGTCAAGGCCGGGACGCGGATGGCGGTCAACTCCTCGCCCGAGCCGTTCAGCAACGTCATCGTGAGCCTCGCCGAGGACCTCGGGGTCGCCGCGATCATCACGTTCGCGATCTTCCACCCCGTCGCGGCGGCCACCGTCGCGGGCGCCCTGCTGCTCGCCGGGGTGTTCCTGCTCTACTTCCTGGTCTCCCGGATCCGTCGCTTCCTGCGGCGCAGGGCCGAGCGGCGGGCGGAGAAGCGGCTCGCGCAGGCGGTGACGCAACGGCCCGGCTGAGCCTTCGTGCAGGTCGGTGAGCCGTTGTCGGTGCCGGCCGATAAAGTCCCTGGCATGGCGAGGATTGCGGTGATCGGCGCGGGGATGGGCGCGATGGCGGCCGCCGCCCGACTGGCCGTCGCGGGCCACCGGGTGGCGGTGTACGAGCGCACGGAGACGTACGGCGGAGCGGTGCGCCGCTTCGAGCGGGACGGCTTCGGCTTCGACACGGGCCCCGGACTGCTCGCGGTCCCCGCCGTGTACCGCGATCTGTTCATCAAGACCGGCAAGGAGCCGCTGGAGGCGTGCGTCGGGCTGGTCCAGGTCGACCCGTCCGCGCGGCACGTCTTCGCGGACGGCACCGAGGCGTCCCTGCCGAACGCATCGCGCGCGGGCGTGGTGGCCGCCCTCGACGAGGCACTGGGCGCCGGTGCGGGCGGCCGCTGGGGCGACTTCCTGATCCGTGCCCGTGAGACCTGGGACCGCACCCGCAGGCCGCTGCTGGAGGAGCCCCTGTGGCCCAACTGGCAGGTGCTGGCGGAGCGCGAGCCCTACCCCGCGGTCCCGCACAAGCGCCTGCTGCGCACCCGCCGGGCGGGCACGCTCGCCGAGGTCGGCGCCTGGGAGCTGCGCGACCCCCGGCTGGTCGCCCTGCTGGAGAGCCACGCGCTGGCGTACGGCCTGGATCCCGGCACCGCCCCGGCCAACGCGGCCGTGCTGCCGTACATGGAGCACGCCTTCGGGACCTGGTATGTCCGCGGCGGCATACGGGAGTTGGCGCGGGCCGTGTACGAGCGGTGCCTGGCCAGAAAGGTCGAGTTCCACTTCGGCGTCGAGGTCACCGGGATCCTGGAGAAGGACGGGCGCGCTGCGGGGCTGGAACTGGCCGGTGCCGAGGGACCGTCGGTGGCCGAGGCGGACCTGGTCGTCGGCACCGGGCCGTGGCGCCTGGGCGAGCTGGCGCACGGCCGCGAGCTGTACGCGCCGGAGGGGATCGGGCCCACCCGCGAGGGCGTGTCCCCGGGTCGGGTCGTGGTCTGCCTGGCGCTGTCCGGCGCACGGGACGCGGACGCCGCTCACCGCACGGTGGTGCACACCCCGGACCGGCAGGGCGAGCTGGAGGCGTTCGGGCGCGGCGAGCCCGCCGTACGTCCCACCGTCGTGATGGACCGCCCGGACGACCCGGCCCTGCGCCCCGACGACGCCCACGAGTCCATGGTGCTGACGGCGACGGTGCCGTCGCAGGCGCGGTACGACTGGGAAGCGGCGGGTGCGGCCGACGCGTTCGCCGACGGGATGGTCGCCGCCGCCGAACGGGCCCTGCCCGGCCTGCGTGAGCGCGTCCTGTGGCGCGAGGTCCGCACTCCGGTGCACACCCGGCTGGAGACCGGCGCCGAGGGAGGCGCCGTACCCGCACCCGCGCTCGCCGCGGCGGAGGGGAGCTTCCTGCGCCCGTCCAACAGCACGAGCCTGGCGGGCCTGTTCACCGTTGGCGGCTGGTCCCACCCCGGCGGCGGACTTCCGCACGCCGGCATGTCGGGCGCGCTGGTGGCGGGACTGATCGTGGAGGGGCCGGAGTTCCAGGGCTCACAGTGATCCCCGGCCGCACAAACCGTCAGAAACGGTACTGCTCGTCGTACCCCTGGCCCTGCTGCTGACCGTTGCCCTGGTAGGGGTACTGCTGCTCCGGCGGGAGTTCGCCGCCGTAGGCCTCGTCGGTGCGCTGCTGGGGGACCCAGACGCCGCTGGACGGGGTCTCCCCGTAGGTTCCGGTCGCGTACTGGTCCTGGCCGTAGCCCTGCTGGCCGTACTGCTGCTGGCCGTAGGCGTCATAGGAGGCGCCGTCGTAGTTCTGGTTGCCGACGTACGGGTCGGAGTAGGCGGCGTACTGCTGCTGGGCATTGGGGTCGTAGCCGTACTGCTGCTGGTCGTAGCCGGCGTAGGCGTCGTACCCGTAGCCCTGGTCGGCCGTCGCGTACTGGTCCTGGGACTGGCCGGCGGCGGCGTAGTTCTGCTGGCCCGCGGCGGCGTAGGCGGCGTCGCTGTATATGCCGTACGAGCCGGTGTCCTCCGGCATGGGCTGCGGTTCGTAGACGGCGTTCGACTCCGCCGCCGTGGGCTGCCCGCCCCGGGTGGGCGTGAAGACGTCGTCGCGGTCGTAGTCGTCGCCGTATCCGGCGCCGTCCGGGCCGTAGGCGTCGTGGCCCGCGAAGCCGCCCTCGGACGGCTCCAGGTCGGAGACCTCCAGGGTCGGGTCCTGGCGGTCCGGCTCGTCGCGGCGGCGCTTGTTGCCGAGGGGGCCCAGGGCCGGCGCGGAGACCGCCCAGCCCGCCGAGAAGCCGCGGCGGAACGACAGCGTGACGTAGGTCTGGCCGATCGCGAAGGCGGCCGCGCCCAGACCGATGACGACGACCGACGGGATCAGCACCCCGACGACGACGCCGAGGAACCCGACGAACGCCAGCAGCCGCCAGCGCAGCCGCGCCTTGTACTGCAGCAGCACCTCGCCGAGCAGCCACAGCGCGACGATGCCGAACGCGATGTAGAGGACCGTCCAGCCCATGTACGCCCCTCTCCCAGTGGCCGCCTACGCAGTGTGACGTATGTCAGGACGGCCGGTCTAGGCCTGCGGGGGATGGTGCAAGCCCAGGTTCTCGTAGATTTCCAGTGTCGCCGTGGAGTTGTTGAGCGTGATGAAGTGCAGTCCGGGCACTCCCTCGGCCAAAAGCCGCGCGCAGAACTCCGTGGCGAACTCGATGCCAATGGAGCGTACAGCCGCCGGATCGTCCTTTGCTGTGAGGATCCGCTCTTTCAGGGCGGCCGGGAAGCCGGCGTTGGTGAGCGAGGGGATCCGCTCCAGCGTCTTCGCGCTGGCGATCGGCATGATCTCGGGGATGATCGGGGTGTCGCAGCCGGCGGCCGAGACACGATCGCGCAACCGCAGGTAATCCTCGGGTTCGAAGAACATTTGCGTGATCGCATAGTCCGCACCCGCACGGCACTTGTCGACAAAGTGACGTACGTCGGCATCCCAGTCGACGGAGCGCGGGTGCATCGCCGGGAACGCCGCGACGCCCACGCAGAAGTCGCCGGACGCCTTGATCAGCTCGACGAGCTCGGCGGCGTAGGTGAGGCCCTGGGGGTGGCACACCCAGTCGCCCAGCGGGTCGCCGGGCGGGTCGCCGCGCAGCGCCAGCATGTTGCGGATCCCGGCGTCGGCGTACTGGCCGATGATGTTGCGCAGGTCGGCCACCGAGTGGTCGACGGCTGTGAGGTGGGCGATCGGGGTGAGCGTGGTGTCCGAGGCGATGGCCTCGGTCGCCTTGACGGTGCCGGCGCGGGTGGAACCGCCCGCGCCGTAGGTCACGGAGACGAAGTCGGGTCCGACGGCCTCGACCCGGCGCAGCGCGTTCCACAGGTTCCGCTCGCCCTTCGGGGTCTTGGGCGCGTAGAACTCGAAGGAATACGTCGTTTTGCCGGTCGCGAGCATCTCGCGCACGGTACGAGCGTGGTCCGATCTGATGGATGCGGTGCCGAGGGCCATACTCGCAGGTTAGCCAGGGGGCACCGGTCCCCCAACCGCACGCCGGACATTTGCCCGAATTGTCTGGTGGTTGTCCACGCCTTGGACAAACAAGGGCCGAACAGCGGCCGAATACGGGGATCGTCCCGCCGGGAACCGGCCAGGGTGCCCACTGGCTGAGACACACCCCATCGGCCGTCTACGCCTACGCCTGCCGCAGTCGCTTGGCGAACTCCGCCGCCGCGGCCGCCGGGTCGCCGGCCTCCGTGATCGCCCGTACGACGACGACACGGCGGGCGCCCGCCTCCAGCACCTGGTCGAGGTTGCCCAGGTCGATGCCGCCGATGGCGAACCAGGGGCGGTCGGTGCCGAGCGCGGCGGTGTGCCGGACCAGGTCGAGGCCGGGTGCGTGACGGCCGGGCTTGGTGGGGGTGGGCCAGCAGGGACCGGTGCAGAAGTAGTCCACGCCCTCCTCGCCGGCGGCGGCGTCGGCCTCCGGGTCGGCGTGCGTGGAGCGGCCGATCAGGACGTCGTCCCCGAGGATCGCGCGGGCGGCGGGGACCGGAAGGTCGCCCTGGCCGAGGTGCAGGACGTCGGCGCCGGCGGCGTGGGCCACGTCGGCCCGGTCGTTGACCGCGAGGAGCTTGCCGTGCCGGGCGCAGGCGTCGGCGAAGACCTTCAGGTGCTCCAGTTCCTCGGCGGCCTCCATGCCCTTGTCGCGCAGCTGCACGATGTCGACGCCACCGTCCAGGGCGGCGTCCAGGAACTCCGCGAGGTCGCCCTGCCGCTTGCGGGCGTCGGTGCAGAGGTAGAGCCGGGCGTCGGCGAGCTGACTGCGGACGCTGCCGGCGGTGACGGTGTCGGACATGCGGTGCCCCCTGTGATCGGGTTGCCGGGCGGGTGGGACCGGCCGGTGAGGTCGGGCTGTTGCCGGACGGTGGCACACGGTAGCCGCAGCCGACGGTGCGGCGGACCCGGCCCTCGGGGCACCCGCCACGGATGCCGTGCCCTTCCGGCCGGAGACCCCGGAGGCGCGGCGGGTGCGCGCGGCAGGTGCTGCCCGCCGCGCGCCTCGCACGGTCGCAGTCGGCCGGAGCCCCGGCCGCGGCCGCAGTCACCCGCGACCGCGGCCCTGGGCCCCGGCCAGTACGCCGGACGGTATTCGGATTCGCGCCCTTCGCGCGTGTGGCGTGCTTCGGATCAGACGGCGAGCGCCTGGGCGCGCCGCTTCACCTCCGTGCCGCGGTTCTCACTGAGGGCCTGCGCGGGGGTGCCCGGCAGGCTCTCGTCGGGCGTGAAGAGCCACTCCAGCATCTCTTCGTCCGTGAAGCCGTCGTCCCGCAGGAGCGTCAGGGTCCCGGACAGGCCCTTGACGACCTTGTCTCCGTCGATGAAGGCGGCGGGGACGTGCAGCGCGCGGTTCTCACCACGGCGTACGGCGATGAGCTGGCCCTCCTTGACCAGCTGCCGGACGCGCGTCACCTCGACGCCGAGCTGTTCGGCGATGTCGGGCAGGTTGAGCCAGGCGGGGACGAGAGCATCAGTCTTTGCGTCAATCTCGGTCACGGAACAAGCCTGCCATCTGCCACTGACAGTCGGAAGTCAGGCCGGTCCACCCGGTACGGGCGTCGCCCCGCCGCGCTACGCCGCCGCGGCCTTCAAAGGGCGTGCCGGGTCCGTCATCAGCTCCGTGTTCATCGGCGTGCCCGATTCGATCAGTCGCCGCCCCTGTGCGAGATCCCTCGGCCGGCCCACCGCCAACAGGGCGACGAGGCGGTCGTCCCGCAGCCAGCAGACCGACCACGCCGGGCCCGACGGGTCGCCGCGCCACAGGGTCGTGTCGGCGGCGGCGTGGTGGCCGGCGTACTGGACGAAGCGGCCGAACTGCTCGGACCAGAAGTACGGCACCGGGTCGTAGACCGCGGGGGTCTGGCCGAGGATGTCGGCGGCGACCGTGCGCGGGCCCTGGAGGGCGTTGTCCCAGTGGTGGACCAGCAGCCGCTCGCCGTAGCGTCCGGAGGGGAAGGACGCGCAGTCGCCGACCGCGTAGACGTCCGGCACCGAGGTGCGCAGCCGGTCGTCGGCGACGACCTCGCCGTGCGCGCCGAGCTCGATGCCCGAGCCGGCCAGCCAGGCCGTGGCGGGCCGCGCCCCGATGCCGACCACGACGGCGCCCGCGGGCACCCGTGAGCCGTCGTCGAGGATCACCGCGCCGGGCTCGACGCCCGCCACGCGCGTGTTCGTGCGCAGGACCGCCCCGCTGTCCGCGTACCAGGCGGCCATCGGCGCGGCCACCTCCGCGGGCAGTGCCCCCGCCAGCGGCCGGTCGGCGGCCTCCACGACCGTCACCGCGCAGCCCGCCTCGCGCGCGGCCGTCGCGAACTCCGCGCCGATCCAGCCCGCGCCGACGACCACGATGTCGTGCTGCCGGGCGAGCACCGGGCGCAGCCGCTCGGCGTCGTCCAGGGTGCGCAGCAGATGCACGCCGGGCACGCCCTGCACGCCCGGCAGCCGGATCGGTTCGGCGCCGGTGGCCAGCACCAGGACGTCGTACGGGACGGGCCCGGCCTCGGTGTCCAGTTCGCGGTCGGCGACGCGCACGCCCAGCACCTCGCGCCCCAGGCGCAGGTCGATGCCGAGCGACTCGAAGTCGACGTCGAAGGCGGAGCCCTCGGCCTTGCCGAGCAGCACCGCCTTGGACAGGGGCGGCCGGTCGTACGGTTGATGGGGCTCGGCGCCGATCAGTGTGACGGTTCCGGTGAAGCCCTGTTCGCGCAGGGCCACCGCCGTCTGCACACCGGCCATGCCGGCGCCGGCGACGACCACTGACCGCTGCGACTGCGTCGTCTGCTCGCTCACCTGATCACCATAGACAACTGACAATTTGTCAGTCAGGAGTCGTGCTCAGTGACCTGCTCCACAACGCTGGTGCCGCTGCCGGTCTGCGACTCCCACTCCCAGGTCTCCTCCAGCCGCACCCGCCCGTCGGCGAGCTCGGCCACGGTCGACACGCAGTGCCCCGAGGACGTCGACCCGTCCCGCTTCAGCTGCACGTACCGGAAGTCCAGCCGGTCGCCGTCCCGGGTGCCCACGAGGTGCCCGCGCACGACGTCCCCGCCGGCGTACTCGGCCCAGATCTCGCCGTCCTTCTCGTGGTACGCGAACCGGGTGCGGGTACCCACCTGACCTGGCGCTTGGTCGGCGACGGGCGCCAGGACGAGACCGTCGAGCGAGCGGGCCATGGGGTGAGGCTCCCTTACTGAGACTTAACGAGGCGGGCTAGGGTGGCCAACGTAGAGCACTCGCGGGAGCCCGGACGCACCGGGCTGAGAGGGAGGCTGGCGGCCTCCGACCGTACGAACCTGATCCGGGTCATGCCGGCGAAGGGAGGGGCTGGACGCCCATGTCGCGTACGCGTACGTCAGACGTCCTCGTCATCGGGGGCGGAATCATCGGCCTGGTCACGGCGTGGCGGGCCGCGCAACGCGGGTTCACCACTGCGGTGGTGGACCCCGAGCCGGGCGGCGGGGCCGCCCAGGTGGCCGCGGGAATGCTGGCCGCCGTCACGGAACTGCACTACGGCGAGCAGACCCTGCTCGGCCTGAACCTCGCCTCGGCCCGCCGCTACCCGGACTTCGCGGCCGAGCTCACCGACGTCACCGGCCACGACCTCGGCTACCGCCGCTGCGGCACCCTCGCCGTCGCGCTGGACGCCGACGACCGCGCCCATCTGCGCGAACTGCACGCCTTGCAGCGCCAGTCGGGGCTGGACTCCGAGTGGTTGTCCGGGCGCGAGTGCCGGCGCCTGGAGCCGATGCTCGCGCCGGGCGTGCGCGGCGGGCTGCGGGTGGACGGCGACCACCAGATCGACCCGCGGCGGCTCACCGGTGCGCTGCTCGCCGCCTGCGAGCGGGCCGGCGTGGTCCTCCACCGCGACTGGGCCGAGCGCGTCGACGTGGTACGGGACCGCGCCACCGGGGTCACCACGACGGACGGCACCGCTCTGACCGCGGACCAGGTGGTCCTCGCGGCCGGCAGCCTCAGCGGGCGGCTCGCGGGCGTCCCCGACGCCGTACTGCCGCCCGTGCGGCCGGTGAAGGGGCAGGTGCTGCGGCTGACCGTGCCGCAGCGGTACGCGCCGTTCCTGAGCCGGACCGTGCGGGCCGTGGTGCGCGGCAGCCAGGTGTACCTGGTGCCGCGCGAGAACGGCGAGCTGGTCGTGGGCGCGACGAGCGAGGAGCTGGGCTGGGACACGACGGTGACCGCGGGCGGCGTCTACGAGCTGCTGCGCGACGCCCACGAGTTGGTGCCGGGCATCACCGAACTCCCGCTGACCGAGACGCGGGCGGGTCTGCGCCCCGGCTCCCCCGACAACGCGCCGCTGCTCGGCCCGACGGAGCTGGCCGGGCTGTCGCTGGCCACCGGGCACTACCGCAACGGCGTGCTGCTCACGCCCGTCACCGGGGACGCCATGGCGCACGTCCTGGCCACCGGTGAACTTCCCGAGGAGGCCCGCGCGTTCACGCCGAGGCGCTTCAGTCCCGCCGCACTCACGGAGCAGCCCGCATGAGCGTCCAGGTCAGCATCTCGGTCAACGGCGAGCGCCGCCACATCGAGCCGGGCACGGCTCTCGACACGCTCGTCTCGTCCGTCACCACGGCGCCCTCCGGAGTGGCCGCCGCCCTCAACGAAACCGTCGTCCCGCGTGCGCAGTGGCCGTCGACGCCCCTCTCCGAGGGCGACCGCGTCGAGGTCCTCACCGCCGTCCAAGGAGGCTGAACCATGGCCGACGATCCCTTTGTCATCGGCGGTACGTCCTTCACGTCCCGCCTGATCATGGGCACCGGTGGCGCACCCAGCCTGGACGTCCTGGAGCGGGCTCTCGTGGCGTCCGGGACGGAGCTGACGACCGTCGCGATGCGGCGGGTCGACGCCTCGGTGCACGGCTCGGTGCTGTCCGTGCTGGAGAAGCTCGGGATCCGGGTGCTGCCGAACACCGCGGGGTGCTTCACCGCCGGAGAGGCTGTGCTGACGGCCCGCCTCGCGCGCGAGGCGCTCGGCACGGATCTGATCAAGCTGGAGGTCATCGCCGACGAGCGGACGCTGCTGCCGGATCCGATCGAGCTGCTGGACGCGGCGGAGACACTGGTGGACGACGGTTTCACGGTGCTGCCGTACACGAACGACGACCCGGTGCTGGCGCGCAAGCTCCAGGACGCCGGCTGCGCCGCGATCATGCCGCTGGGCTCCCCGATCGGGTCCGGGCTCGGCATCCGCAACCCGCACAACTTCCAGCTGATCGTGGAGCACGCGCAGGTGCCGGTGATCCTGGACGCGGGTGCCGGTACGGCGTCGGACGCGGCGCTCGCGATGGAGCTGGGGTGCGCGGGCGTGATGCTCGCCTCGGCGGTGACGCGGGCGCAGGAGCCGGTGCTGATGGCGGATGCGATGCGGCACGCGGTGGAGGCGGGGCGGCTGGCACGGCTCGCGGGACGGATCCCGAGGCGGCACTTCGCCGAGGCGTCGTCGCCGGTCGAGGGCATGGCGCGGCTGGACCCGGAGCGCCCCGCGTTCTGAACGTCCGTTCGACGAAGCCCTTCGGCCGGTGAGGCATCCGTCACAGCTCAGCTGCAGTCCCGCCCCGATCCAGCCCGAACGGGCGGGGCTGTCGGTGTCGGCTCGTACACTCACCTGCGTGGATACGACCCTTCAGGACCCATTGGTCGGGCAGGTGCTCGACGGCCGGTATCGCGTGGACGCGCGGATCGCGGTCGGCGGGATGGCCACGGTCTACCGGGCCCTGGACACCCGCCTGGACCGCGTGCTCGCGCTCAAGGTGATGCACCCCGCGCTGGCGGTCGACGGGGCGTTCGTCGAGCGGTTCATCCGGGAGGCGAAGTCCGTCGCCCGGCTCGCGCACCCCAATGTGGTGCAGGTCTTCGACCAGGGCACCGACGGGTCGTACGTCTATCTCGCCATGGAGTACGTCGCCGGCTGCACCCTGCGCGACGTCCTGCGTGACCGCGGGGCGCTCCAGCCCCGGGCCGCCCTCGACATCCTGGAACCGGTGCTCGCCGCGCTCGGCGCCGCGCACCGCGCCGGGTTCGTGCACCGGGACATGAAGCCGGAGAACGTCCTGATAGGGGACGACGGGCGGGTCAAGGTCGCCGACTTCGGCCTCGTGCGGTCCGTGGACACCGTGACCAGCACGACCGGCGCCGTGCTCGGCACCGTCTCCTATCTCGCGCCCGAACAGATAGAGCAGCCCGGCACCGCGGACGCCCGGGTCGACGTGTACGCCTGCGGTGTCGTCCTGTACGAGATGCTCACCGGCGAGAAGCCGCATGACGGGGACTCCCCCGCCGTGGTGCTCTACAAGCACCTGCACGAGGACGTCCCGCCGCCGTCGGCGGTCGTCCCGGGGCTTGCGTACGAGCTCGACGAGCTGGTCGCGTCGGCGACGGCGCGCTCCCCGCAGATCCGGCCGTACGACGCCGTGGCGCTCCTCGCGCAGGCCCGTGAGACGCGCGCCGGGCTGAGCCCGGACCAGCTGGACGCGATGCCGCCGCAGGCGCTCTCGGCGGAGCACAGCAACTCCGACGACCGTACGAGCGTCATCCCGCGCTCACTGAACATCCAGCGCCCGCTGCCGGTGAACGGCGACGAGCCGCAGGCCGACTTCAACCGGACGAGCCGGCTGGAGAGCCCGCCGCCTCCGCCGCCCTCGCACCGGCCGCGCACCTCGCGCCGGCCGCGCGGCCCGATGATGATCGTCGCCGCCGTGCTGCTGGTCCTCGGCCTCGGTGTCGGCATCTGGTACATCAACTCCGGCCAGTTCACCCAGGTCCCGCCGCTGCTGTCGAAGACGGAGGCGCAGGCCCGGGACCGGCTGGAGGACGCCGGGCTCGACGTCGGCAAGGTGGAGCGCGCCTACAGCGACACCGTCAAGCGCGGCACCGTCATCAGCACGGACCCGGGCACGGGCGCCCGCATACGGCACAACGACTCCGTGAAGCTGGTCATCTCGCAGGGCCCGGAGACGGTGAAGGTGCCCGACATCGAGGGCTATCCGCTGGCCAAGGCGAGGACCGAGCTCAAGGAGAGCGGCCTGCAACCGGGCATGGTGAAGCGGGAGTTCAACGACGACGTCACCAGGGGCTACGTGCTCTCGGCGGACCCCGGGACCGGCACCGAGGTCCGCTCCGGCTCCGCGATCAAGCTGATCGTCAGCAAGGGCAGCCCGGTGGACGTCCCGGACGTCACCGGCGAGGACCCGGCCGACGCCAGGGCCGAGCTGGAGGAGGCCGGCCTGAAGGTGAAGATCGCCTCCGCGCGGGTCAACTCCGAGTTCGACGCGGGCCAGGTCGCGCAGCAGTCGCCGGCGGAGGGCAAGCAGGCCGCCGAGGGCGACACCGTGACGCTGACGCTGTCCAAGGGTCCCGAGATGATCGAGGTCCCGGACGTGGTCGGCGACAACGTCGACGACGCGACGACCGAGCTGAAGGCGGCCGGCTTCGAGGTCGACGAGGACCGCGGTCTGCTCGGCCTGTTCGGCGACACTGTCAAGAAGCAGTCGGTCGAGGGCGGCGAGACGGCACCCAAGGGCTCGACGATCACGATCACCATCCGGTAGCCGGGCGGTCCGGACCGCATGACACCCTGAACGGGTGAGAAGTCAGCAGTCCGGAACCGCCCTCACGGGCCCCTCCCGCAACCCAGTCGGCGGCCACGTCCCGGTCGCCGGTGGTCTTCACTCCGTCGGGATCGGCTACGCCCGCGAGCTCGAGGCCGAGACCGTCCAGGTCTTCGTCGCCAACCCGCGCGGCTGGGCCACCCCCGCCGGAAACCCGCGGCAGGACGAGGAGTTCCGTGCGGTGTGCGAGGCCGAGTCGATCCCGGCGTATGTGCACGCGCCGTATCTGATCAACTTCGGTTCGCACACGGAGGCGACCGTCGAGAAGTCGGTGGAGTCGCTGCGGCACTCGCTGCGGCGCGGGCGGGAGATCGGCGCGCTGGGCGTGGTCGTGCACACGGGCAGCGCGACCGGCGGCCGGGAGCGCTCGGTGGCGCTGAAGCAGGTGCGGGAGCACATGCTGCCGCTGCTGGACGAGCTGACCCACGACGACGCCCCGTTCCTGCTGCTGGAGTCGACGGCGGGCCAGGGCTTCTCGCTCTGCTCCCGGACCTGGGAATTCGGGCCGTACTTCGAGGCGCTGGACGCCCACCCGAAGCTGGGCGTGTGCCTGGACACCTGCCACATCTTCGCCGCCGGCCACGACCTGACCGGCCCGTCCGGCATGCACCAGACCCTGGACCTGCTGGTGGACACCGTCGGCGAGGGCCGGCTGAAGCTGATCCACGCCAATGACTCCAAGGATGTCGTCGGCGCCCACAAGGACAGGCACGAGAACATCGGCGCAGGTCACATCGGTGAGGACCCGTTCCGGGCGCTGATGACGCACCCGGCCACCGAGGGCGTACCGCTGATCATCGAGACGCCCGGCGGGAAGGAAGGGCACGCGGCGGACGTGGAGCGACTGAAGAAACTTCGCGATTCGTAGCCCGTTACGGAATACCCCAGGGGGGTATACGGTTCTTGCTCGATGCAGGAACCGTGACCTGACATTGGGGGCAGTGATGCAGCACGAAGCACACACGGCACACGATCACCATCAGCAGGCGGTCGCCGCCGGCAGCTGGGCGATGGCCGTCCAGGCCACCCTGCACTGCCTCACCGGCTGTGCGATCGGCGAGGTGCTCGGCATGGTGATCGGCACCGCGTTCGGCTGGGGCAACGTGCCGACGCTGATCCTGGCGATCGTCCTGGCGTTCTTCTTCGGCTACGCGCTCACCCTGCGCGGCGTACTGAAGGCGGGCCTGAGTCTCGGGGCCGCGCTCAAGGTGGCGCTGGCGGCGGACACCCTGTCCATCGCCGTGATGGAGCTGGTCGACAACGGCGTGATCGTGCTGTGGCCTGGTGCCATGGACGCCGGGCTGGCCGACCCGCTGTTCTGGTGGGTGCTGGCGATCGCGCTGGCCGTCGCCTTCGTCCTCACCACGCCGGTCAACAAGTGGATGATCGGCCGCGGCAAGGGCCACGCGGTGGTCCACCAACTCCACTGAACCCCGGCACGGGGGCCAGGAGTCAGAGCTCGGGGCCGTCCCCGGGCTCTTCCTGGTACGAGTAGCGCTGCTCCCGCCAGGGGTCGCCGATGTTGTGATAGCCGCGCTCCTCCCAGAAGCCGCGGCGATCGGCGGTCATGTACTCCACGCCACGGACCCACTTGGGCCCCTTCCAGGCGTACAGATGGGGGACGACCAGACGGAGCGGGAAACCGTGCTCCGCCGTGAGCAGTTCGCCGTCCTTGTGGGTGGCGAAGATGGTGCGCTCGGAGGCGAAGTCGGCGAGGCGGAGGTTGGAGCTGAAGCCGTATTCGGCCCACACCATCACATGAGTGACCGCGGGCGCGGGCGGGGCGAGCTCCAGGATCGTCCGCGCCGGGATGCCGCCCCACTCCGCACCGAGCATGCTGAACTTCGTGACGCAGTGCAGATCGGCCACGACGGTGGTGTACGGCAGGCCCGCGAACTCCTCATGGGTCCAGCAGTGCTTCTCGCCGTCGGCGGTCGCCCCGAACACCCTGAACTCCCAGCGTTCGGGCCGGAACTTCGGGACCGGGCCGTAGTGCGTGACCGGCCAGCCGCGCTGCATCCGTTGCCCCGGCGGGAGCTCGGAGTGTGCTGCTGCTCCAGTTTCGCGCTCCTCCGGCTGACCCATGACTCCATCCTGACAGACCCGAAGGGGTGCACCTGACCCCACCCTCCGTAAATCAGTTCAAACCGGACTAAGCATGCACTTACTTACTAAGTGAAGACTTACTGGACGATCTTTCCCGCCGGTGCAATCATGCGGCGCAACCTGCCAGTTCCCCCGCTTGGAAGGAGCCTCTGCGATGCAGGGCGACCCCGAGGTCCTCGAATTCCTGAACGAGCAGCTGACCGGCGAGCTCACCGCGATCAACCAGTACTGGCTGCACTACCGGATCCAGGACAACAAAGGCTGGACCAAGCTCGCCAAGTACACGCGTGAAGAGTCCATCGATGAGATGAAGCACGCGGACAAGCTCACCGAGCGCATCCTCATGCTGGACGGCCTGCCCAACTACCAGCGGCTGTTCCACGTCCGGGTCGGCCAGACGGTGACGGAGATGTTCCAGGCCGACCGGCAGGTCGAGGTGGAGGCGATCGACCGCCTCAAGCGCGGTATCGAGGTGATGCGCAACAAGGGCGACATCACGTCGGCGAACATCTTCGAGTCGATCCTCGAGGACGAGGAGCACCACATCGACTATCTGGACACCCAGCTCGAACTGATCGAGAAGCTCGGTGAGGCGCTCTACCTCGCGCAGCAGATCGAGCAGCCCAGCTAGGCCGCGTCCGCCAGGTCGGTGAGAATCGGCTGACCCTGGTCGGCCAGCTCACGACGAGGGCACGCGCCCCGTCCCAGGATCGCCTGGATGCGGCGTACACAGGACCCGCAGTCCGTGCCGGCCTTGCAGGCCGAGGCTATCTGGCGGGGAGTGCAGGCGCCGTCCTCCGCGTGCTTCTTGACCTGCTGCTCGGTGACACCGAAGCAACTGCAGACGTACACGCGGTTCACCTCCCGGCGGGATCGAAGTGCCATCCCCTTGATCGGTGAGGCTAACCTAACCTTACCCGGCTCATGGGAACCGCAAAAGTGCTGTGGGGCGCGGATCGAATGTGATCCGCGCCCCACTCATGTCCCTGTAACAGGCGACCCCGTCACTGGTCCCTGTACATCTCCGCGACGAGGAAGGCCAGGTCAAGCGACTGGCTGCGGTTCAGCCGGGGGTCGCAGGCCGTCTCGTAGCGCTGGTGCAGGTCGTCGACGAAGATCTCGTCGCCGCCGCCCACGCACTCCGTGACGTCGTCGCCCGTGAGCTCCACGTGGATGCCGCCCGGGTGGGTGCCGAGGCCCTTGTGGACCTCGAAGAAGCCCTTGACCTCGTCGAGCACGTCGTCGAAGCGGCGGGTCTTGTGACCGGAGGCCGCCTCGAAGGTGTTGCCGTGCATCGGGTCGGTCACCCAGGCCACCGTGGCGCCGGACGCCGTGACCTTCTCGACCAGCTCGGGGAGCTTGTCGCGGACCTTGTCCGCGCCCATGCGGACGATGAACGTCAGCCGGCCCGGCTCACGCTCGGGGTCCAGCCGGTCGATGTACTGGAGCGCGTCCTCGGCCGTCGTCGTCGGGCCGAGCTTGATGCCGATGGGGTTGCGGATCTTCGAGGCGAACTCGATGTGCGCGTGGTCCAGCTGCCGGGTGCGCTCACCGATCCACACCATGTGGCCGGAGACGTCGTACAGCTGACCCGTGCGGGAGTCGACCCTGGTCAGCGCGGACTCGTAGTCGAGCAGCAGCGCCTCGTGCGAGGCGTAGAACTCGACCGTCTTGAACTCCTCCGGGTCGGCCCCGCAGGCGTGCATGAAGTTCAGCGCGTTGTCGATCTCGCGGGCCAGCTGCTCGTAGCGCTGGCCGGACGGGGACGACCGTACGAAGTCCTGGTTCCAGGCGTGCACCTGGCGCAGGTCGGCGTAGCCGCCGGTGGTGAAGGCGCGCACCAGGTTGAGCGTGGAGGCGGAGGCGTTGTACATCCGCTTCAGGCGCTCGGGGTCCGGGACGCGGGCGGCCTCGTTGAAGTCGAAGCCGTTGACCGAGTCGCCGCGGTAGGTGGGCAGCGTGACGCCGTCACGGGTCTCGGTGCCCTTGGAGCGCGGCTTGGAGTACTGGCCGGCGATGCGGCCGACCTTCACGACCGGCACCGAGGCGGCGTACGTCAGCACGGCGCCCATCTGCAGGAGGGTCTTCAGCTTGTTGCGGATGTGGTCGGCGGACACCGCGTCGAAGGCCTCGGCGCAGTCGCCGCCCTGGAGGAGGAACGCCTCTCCCTTGGCGACGGCCGCCATCCGGGCGCGCAGCTGGTCGCACTCGCCCGCGAAGACGAGCGGCGGATACGACTCGAGGTCCGCGATCACTGCGCGCAGAGCCTCGGTGTCGGGGTACTCGGGCTGCTGCGCCGCGGGCAGGTCTCGCCAGGTGTTGCCAGCGCTCGCGCTGGTCTTAGCGTTCACGGTCACGCCTCAACATTACGGGGTCGTGTCGGGGGTCCAGCCCCATGCCCAGCAATTGAGACACCGCGTACACGACTCGGACATGAGGTACTGTGCCTGGCATGTTCGCGCACTCGACCCAGAACTGGTGGTGGACCGCTCATCCGGCGGCCCACTGACTGCGCGTACGAAAGACTTCGCGAAGGCCGCCCGAGGGGCGGCCTTCGGTGTTTCCCGGGGTCCGTTCCTCTCCCACCGCATCCACGGAGAAGGAGCACGGACGCATGAACCTGCTCGGCTTGCCGGACGATCCCCGCCCGTTCGCCCTGCTGCGCCGCCGCACACCCGGCCGCGCCGTCGAAGAAGGCGAGACGGTCGAGGTCCTGATCGGCCCGGTGTCCACCCGCGACCGCCTCGCCGACGTCCCCGACGAGGGCCTGGCGCTGATCCCCTTCCGGCAGATCCGCGAGCGCGGCTTCGACGTCCGCGACGACGGCACGCCCCTGACGGTGCTCATCCCCGAGGAGTCGTACGCCATCCCGCTCGCCGAGGCGCTCGAGCAGCTCCCGTCGCACGACGTGCGCGTCGAGGGCGGCGGCTTCGACGTGGCCGACGAGGAGTACTCGGAGATCGTCGGGCGGGTGCTGCGGGACGAGATCGGGCAGGGCGAGGGCGCCAACTTCGTGATCCGGCGGACCTACGAGGGGGCGATCCCGGGGTTCGGACGCGCCGACGCGCTCGCGCTGTTCCGGCGGCTGCTGGAGGGCGAGCGGGGCGCTTACTGGACGTTCGTGGTGCACACCGGGGAGCGGACATTGGTGGGCGCCAGCCCCGAGGTGCACGTCCGGATGTCCGGCGGCACGGTCGTCATGAACCCGATCAGCGGGACGTACCGCTACCCCGCCGAGGGCCCGACGCCGGAGCACCTGCTCGACTTCCTCGCCGACGGCAAGGAGATCGAGGAGCTGTCGATGGTCGTCGACGAGGAGCTCAAGATGATGTGCACGGTCGGCGACATGGGCGGGGTCGTCGTCGGGCCGCGGCTGAAGGAGATGGCGCATCTCGCGCACACCGAGTACGAGCTGCGCGGGAAGTCCTCGCTGGATGTGCGCGAGGTCCTGAAGGAGACCATGTTCGCGGCCACCGTGACCGGCTCGCCCGTGCAGAACGCGTGCCGGGTCATCGAGCGGCACGAGGTCGGCGGACGCGGGTACTACGCGGGGGCGCTGGCCCTGATCGGGCGGGACTCCGGCGGCGCCCAGACCCTCGACTCCCCCATCCTCATCCGCACCGCCGACATCGACGCCGACGGCGGGCTGCGGGTGCCGGTCGGCGCGACCCTCGTACGCGGCTCGGACCCGGCGAGCGAGGTCGCCGAGACGCACGCGAAGGCGGCGGGTGTCCTTGCGGCCCTCGGTGTACGGCCGGGCCGGCCGCGGGAGGAGCACACGCGCGTGCGTCTCGCCGACGACCCACGCGTGCGTGCCGCGCTCGACGGGCGCCGGGCCTCGCTGGCGCCGTTCTGGCTGCGGATGCAGGAGCGGTCCGGGGAGCTCTCCGGGCACGCCCTGGTCGTCGACGGCGAGGACACCTTCACGGCGATGCTCGGCCATGTGCTGCGGTCGAGCGGCCTGGAGGTGACCGTGCGGCGCTACGACGAGCCGGGGCTGCGGGAGGCGGTGCTCGCGCACGAGGGGCCGCTCGTGCTGGGTCCCGGACCCGGTGACCCCTCCGACCTGGACGACCCGAAGATGCGCTTCCTGCGGGACCTCGCGGCCGAGGTCGTCACGGAGCACCGGCACGGTGTGCTCGGCGTCTGCCTCGGCCATGAGCTGATCGCCGCCGAGCTGGGGCTGGACATCGTGCGCAAGGAGGTGCCGTACCAGGGCGCGCAGACGACGATCGACCTGTTCGGGCGGCCGGAGACGGTCGGCTTCTACAACAGCTTCGTGGCGCACTGCGACGACGAGGTGCACGCGGAGCTCGCCGAGCACGGCATCGAGGTCAGCCGGGCCGGCAACGGCGAGGTGCATGCCGTGCGCGGGCCCGGCTTCGCGGGGGTGCAGTTCCACCCGGAGTCGGTCCTGACGCTGAACGGCGCCGCCGTCGTCCGTGATCTGGTGGGTCAGCTGCGGGGCACGAGCACGTTCTCCGAGCGGCGGCCGGCCTTGTAGTCGAGGACGTTCCTCAGGGTGGTCTCGACGATCTGGCCGACGGCGTCCTCGGTGTAGTACGCCTGGTGCGAGGTGACCAGGACGTTCGGGAAGGTGACGAGCCGGGCCAGGGTGTCGTCCTCGACGGCCTGGAGCGACTTGTCGAGGAAGAAGAGCCCGGCCTCCGCCTCGTAGACGTCGAGGCCGACACCGGTGAAGCGGCCCTCGCGCAGTTCGGCGACGAGGGCCGCGGTGTCGATGAGGCCGCCGCGGCTGGAGTTGACCAGGATCGCGTCGTCCTTCATCGCCTTCAGGGCGTCGGCGTCGATCAGCCGGCTGGTCTCCGGCATCAGCGGTACGTGCAGGCTGACCAGGTCGGACTCGGCGAGAAGGCGTTCCTTGGCGACGTAACGCATGCCCAGCTGCATACAGGCGGGGTTCTCGGCGACGTCCCAGCCGAGCAGGTTCATGCCGAAGCCGTGGGCGATGCGGGCGAAGGCCTCGCCGATCTTCCCGGTGCCGAGGACGCCGGCGGTGCGGCCGTGCATGTCGCGGCCCATCAGGCCGTCGAGGCGGAAGTCGAAGTCACGCGTGCGCGTGGAGGCGCGCACGATACGGCGGTTGACCGCCATGGCGAGGGTCCAGGCGAACTCGGCCACGGAGTAGGGCGAGTAGTAGGAGACCCGCGAGACGGTCATGGCCAGGCGCTCGGCGACCTTGAGGTCGATGTTGTTGAAGCCGGTGGAGCGCTGGGCGACCATCCGGGTGCCGCCGGCCGCGAGGGTCTGCAGGACGTGGTTGCCGAGGTCGCAGTTGACGCTGGTGCAGACGACCTCGTAGCCGGCCGCGATGGGGGCGGTGTCCTCGTTGAGGAAGACGTCCAGGCAGCGGACCTCGTGATGGCCCCGGAAGGCCTGTTCGATCAGGGGTTTCTCGTCCGCCTGCACTCCGAAGGCGAGAATCTCCAAGGCTGCTCCCGTCGCACTGGGCCGTGGGCCGAATATACGGCCCACGACCCAGTGCCGCCGGGCGGAAAGCGGTCAGCCCGGACGGGTCGCCGGAGGGGTCAGCCGAAAAAGACCCCGACCTCTTCGTACAGCTTCGGATCCACCGTCTTCAGCTTGGCGGTGGCGTGCGCGATCGGGACGCGGACGATGTCCGTGCCGCGCAGGGCGACCATCTTGCCGAAGTCGCCGTCGCGGACGGCCTCGATGGCGTGCAGTCCGAAGCGGGTGGCCAGCCAGCGGTCGAAGGCACTCGGGGTGCCGCCGCGCTGGATGTGCCCGAGGACCGTCGTACGGGCCTCCTTGCCGGTCCGCCGCTCGATCTCCTTGGCCAGCCACTCGCCGACCCCGGACAGCCGGACGTGTCCGAAGGAGTCCAGCGACTCGTCCTTGAGCACCATGTCGCCGTCCTTGGGCATGGCGCCCTCGGCGACGACCACGATCGGAGCGTACGACGCCTTGAAGCGCGAGGTGATCCACGCGCAGACCTTGTCGACGTCGAAGCGCTGTTCCGGGATGAGGATGACGTTGGCGCCGCCGGCCAGCCCGGAGTGGATGGCGATCCAGCCGGCGTGACGTCCCATCACCTCGCAGACGAGGACGCGCATATGGGACTCGGCGGTGGTGTGCAGCCGGTCGATGGCCTCCGTCGCGATGCCGACGGCGGTGTCGAAGCCGAAGGTGTAGTCGGTGGCGGACAGGTCGTTGTCGATGGTCTTGGGCACGCCGACGCAGGGCACGCCGTAGTCGTCGGAGAGTCGGGTGGCGACGCCGAGGGTGTCCTCGCCGCCGATGGCGATGAGCGCCTCGACCTCCTGCTTGGCGAGGTTCTCCTTGATACGGCGGATGCCGTCGTCCTGCTTGAGGGGGTTGGTGCGCGAGGAGCCGAGGATGGTGCCGCCGCGGGGCAGGATGCCGCGCACGGCGGGGATGTCGAGACGGACGGTGTCGTTCTCGAGCGGACCTCGCCAGCCGTCCCGGAAGCCGACGAAGTCGTAGCCGTACTCCTGCACGCCCTTGCGGACGACGGCCCGGATGACGGCGTTGAGACCGGGGCAGTCGCCGCCTCCGGTCAGTACTCCGACCCGCATGGAAATGTCCCTTCGCCGCGGTTGCCTGGTGAGGGCCACGCTAATGGTGAGCCAGGTCACAGCGGGATGGGTCGGAACGGCAATTCCGGTGAATGGCCGGGTGGCCGGTTTACGCGCCGTCAAGCCGGCGCCGCCGGATCACTCGTCGTCGAGGCCACGCTCGATCGCGTATCGCACCAGCTCGACACGGTTGTGGAGCTGGAGCTTGCCGAGGGTGTTCTGGACGTGGTTCTGCACGGTGCGGTGGGAGATCACGAGGCGTTCGGCGATCTGCTTGTAGCTCAGGCCCTTGGCGACGAGCCGCAGCACCTCGGTCTCGCGGTCGGTGAGCTGCGGGGCACCGGGCTGGTCGGCGTCCTGGGCGGCGGGCACCGGTTCGGAGGCGAGCCGGCGGTACTCGCCGAGGACCAGACCGGCCAGGCCCGGCGTGAACACCGGGTCGCCCACCGCCGTGCGGCGCACCGCGTCGAGGAGTTCCTCGGTCGAGGCCGACTTCAGCAGATAGCCGGTGGCGCCGGACTTCACCGCCTCCAGCACATCGGCGTGCTCACCGCTCGCGGACAGGACGAGGACGCGCAGGGCGGGGTTGTGGCCGACGAGTTCCTTGCAGACCTGGACGCCGGGCTTGGCCGGCAGGTTGAGGTCGAGGACCAGGACGTCGGGGGCGGCGGCCTTGGCGCGGCGTACCGCCTGGTCGCCGTCGCCCGCCGTGGCGACCACGTCGAAGCCGGACTCGCTCAGGTCGCGGGCGACCGCGTCGCGCCACATGGGATGGTCGTCGACCACCATGACCCTGATCGGGTCCCGCTGCTCGCCGGTGTCCGTCATCGCTGCTCCGCCTTCCCCCGTGAAGCGCTGGTGGCCTTGGGTACCTTCAGTTCCACCTCGGTGCCCTGGCCCGGCACCGAGATCAGTTCGGCGCTGCCGCCGAGCTCCCGCAGACGCCCCCGGATCGACAGGGCGACGCCGAGCCGCCCCTCGCCCTCGGCCTGCGCGAGCCGGCCCTCGGGGATGCCGGGTCCGTCGTCCCGGACGGTGACGATCACCTCGCCGGGCTCGTCCTCGACGAGGATCCACGCGCGTGCCTGCTCGCCGGCGTGCCTGCGGACGTTGTCCAGGGCGGCGCCGACGGCCGCGGCCAGTTCCCGAGCGGCGGCCGGCGCCAGCGGCACCGGCGCCCCCGGCTCGGCGAGGCTGACCTTCGCACCGGCGTACCTGGCGAGCAGCACCCGCAGGTCGACGGCACCGTCGGAGTCGTCGGGCTCGTCCACGGCCCGTACGACGGCGCCCTCGGCGGCGTCCTCCGACACCCGGGACACGGGCACCAGGCCGCCGGAGACCAGGGTGCGCAGCGCCACCTCCTGCTCGCCGGCCAGCCGGCCCAGCTCGGCCGCCTCGCCGCCGATGACGGCGCCGCGCCGCTGCACCATCGCGAGCACCTGGAGCACGCCGTCGTGGATGTCCCGGGCGAGCCGCTCCCGCTCCCGGGTCGCCGCCTCGATCTCCAGGGCGCGGGCGAGAGTGCGCTCGGAGGCGCGGGCGACCTCGACGACGTAGCCGATGGCGATGGAGGCGATCCAGACGAGCAGCACCATGTGGACGGTGTCGCGGGTCGGTACTCCGGAGCGGTGGATCAGATTGGCGGCGGCGACCAGCGTGGAGGCGAACGCGGCCCAGCGCCAGCCGCCCTTGATGGCGAACGCCAGCACGGCGCCCGCCGTCCATATCGACGGCAGGGTCGGGGCGCCGGCCTCGATCCGCTCGTGCGTCTCGGCGATCCGCGTGAGGAGGATGCCGGTCAGGGCGATGGTGAGGTCGGCGGCGAGGAAGCGCTTGGTGCAGCTCGCGGCGTTCGCGACCCTCGGCAGGGTGGCCAGCGTCCACACGGCCAGGACGGCGAAGTAGGAGATGGCCACCCAGGGGTGGGCGACCTCGTCGTAGGCGCTCACGAACAGCCCGATGGCGTACACCATCGTCAGTACCCGGTATCCGGTGAGCGCGCGCCACAGCGGCTGCTCGACGGACATCCGCATGACCCGCTCGCGCTTGGCCATGCCCCCACCCCCTTGTTGTCGGAACGCCCCGGCCAAGACTGCCCTGTCCCGGCCCGGACCGCTCCGCCTCGTCCGCCCGCTTCTCGTGACGGCCCGCTACTTCTCCTGCTGGGCCTTCTTCGCCTGTTCCTTCTCGGCCTTCGCCGCGTCCGCGATCTGCCGCTTGGCGGCGGTCGCGTACATGTCGACGTACTCCTGGCCGGAGAGCTTCATGATCTCGTACATGACCTCGTCGGTCACCGCGCGGAGCACGAAGCGGTCGTGCTCCATGCCCTGGTACCGGCTGAAGTCGAGGGGCTTGCCGATCCGGATGCCGGGCCGCATGAGCTTGGGCATGACCTTGCCCGGCGGCTGGATCTTCTCCGTGTCGATCATGGCGACCGGGATGACCGGCGCGCCGGTGGCGAGCGCCACGCGCGCGAGGCCGCCGGGCTTGCCCCGGTAGAGCCGGCCGTCGGGCGAGCGCGTGCCCTCGGGGTAGATGCCGAACAGCTCGCCGCGCTCCAGGACCTCTATGCCGCTCTTGATGGCGGCCTCACCCGCGCCGCGCGCCCCGGAGCGGTCCACGGGCAGCTGGCCGACGCCCTTGAAGAAGGCGGCCGTCAATCGGCCCTTGACGCCGGGGGTGGTGAAGTACTCGGCCTTCGCGATGAAGGTCACCTTGCGGTCCAGGACCGCGGGCAGGAAGAACGAGTCGGAGAACGACAGGTGATTGCTCGCCAGGATCGCGGCACCCTCGGCCGGAATGTTCTCCAGCCCTTCCACCCATGGCCGGAAAGCGACCTTCAACGGTCCCCCGATGGCCACCTTCATCGTGCCGTACAACAACCGAGTGCCTCCTGTGTCTGTCGGTCAGACCTTAACCCGGAGCGCCGTCAATGAGCCCGACGGCCCTGGTCGGTGTCAGTGCGGTCGCGTACGGTGAAGCACACCTGGCTCTGTCGGCACGCGGCTCCGCCGCGTGGGTTGATGTCATTGCTGTCGTCCATGTCGTCCTTCTCACGAACAGGAGACCGTAAGGTGCCGGTCCTTCCTGGAGCCGAGCCGTACCGCCGAGACGGCGGGGAGGTCGGGGTTCTCCTCTGCCACGGTTTCACCGGTTCCCCGCAGTCGCTGCGCCCCTGGGCGGAGCACCTCGCGGAGCGCGGGCTCACCGTCTCGCTGCCGTTGCTGCCGGGGCACGGCACCCGCTGGGAGGACATGCGGCTCACCGGCTGGCAGGACTGGTACGCCGAGGTGGACCGCGAGCTGCGCGCCCTGCGCGACCGGTGCGCGCGGGTCTTCGTGGCCGGCCTTTCCATGGGCGGCGCCCTGGCCCTGCGGCTCGCCGCGAAGCACGGGGACGACGTGGCGGGGGTCGTCGTCGTCAACCCGGCGAACAAGGTGCACGGCCTGTTCGCGTACACCCTTCCGGTCTCCCGGCACCTGGTCCGCACGGTGCCGGGGATCGCCAGCGACATCGCCAAGGAGGGCGCTACCGAGCTCGGGTACGACCGGGTGCCGCTGCACTCGGCGCACTCCCTGCGGAACTTCTTCCGGCTGGTCGACGGCGAGTTGCCGCAGGTCACCCAGCCGCTGCTGGTGCTGCGCAGCAGGCAGGACCACACCGTGCCCGCCGTGGACACCGCCCGGATCCTGAGCCGGGTGTCCTCCACGGACGTAACGGAGATCGTGCTGGAACAGAGCTATCACGTGGCGACGTTGGACCATGATGCGGACCGGATCTTCGAGGAGAGCCTCGGATTCATCGACCGGCTCGCGACCGGCGTCGGCAAGGAAGGGACGACCACACGTGGCTGAGCACGACTCCGATCGCGAGAGGCGCGAGGACAGCGATCCCGAGGAGCAGAACGTTCCGTTCGACGAGGACGCCGCCTGGGCCGCGATCGTCGCCGGGTTCGGCGAGGAGCCGAAGGACCCGCCGGGCTCGAAGCCCTTCAAGTCGGTCGAGGACCTGGCGCTGCTGGAGACCGAGGCGAACGGCGAGACGAGCGGTGTCTCGGCCCCGGAGCCCAAGGGCGACAAGGGCGAGACGGCCCCGGCGGCCCAGCCGGCCGAGGAGCCCGGCGAGGAGAAGCCGGCCGGGCCGCTGGGCAGCTCGGTGTCCTTCGCGCCCGGTGTCGGACCGCGGGACTACAGCGTGGCCGAGCCGTCCGAGGACGACTTCGAACCCGACGACGAGGGTCACTTCGTGCCGCCGGAGCCGCCGCCGCTGCCCGCCGCCGACGCGACGGCGAAGTTCGCCTGGCTCGCGGTGGTCGGCGGACCGCTCCTGCTGCTGCTCGCCGTGCTGTTCGGCTGGGAGATGACGTGGTGGCTGGCCACCCTCGGCATCGGCGGGTTCCTGGGCGGGTTCGCCACCCTGGTGATGCGGATGAAGACGGATGACGAGGGCGACGACGACCCCGGCCGGGGCGCCGTCGTCTGACCTACAGCGCTGCGGGGACTCTGAGGGCGGCCAGGACCGGAAGGTGGTCCGTGGCCGCCCTCAGGTCCGTCTGCGTCACCCCCGGCCGGCCGGTCGGGACACCGCAGCCGAGCACCTCGACGCCCTTCGTGGCGAAGATCGCGTCGATGCGCTGGTGCGGATCGGCCGGGGTCGAGGAGTACTCGCCGCCCCAGGGGGCGGTGGCCCAGCAGTCCTGAAGGCTGTCGGCGAGCAGGCCGAAGGTGCGGCCGGCGGGGCGGTCGTTGAGGTCGCCGCCGGCGATCGCGTGCTCCGTGCCCAGGCCGGCGAGGCGGTCCAGGAGCATGCCGCCCTGTTCGAGGCGCTCGTCCTTCTGCAGCGAGAGATGGCAGCTGAGCACCCCGAGGCGGGCGCCACCGAAGCGGACCACGGCGGTGGCGAAGCCGCGCCGGTGGAGTCCGGGGGTGAGCGGGAGGAGCATGTCCTCCGTCCGCTCCACGGTCGCCCTCAGGTTGCACAGGATCGCGGGGCCGGCGGCGGTGGCGCCGCCGGTGAGGACGACGAGGTCCGAGGCGCGGGCCAGGCGGGCGAGCTTCTTGCGCCAGCGGAAGAAGCGGGGGGCTTCCTGGATCAGGACCAGGTCGGGGGCGCAGGCGCGGATGACGCGGGCGAGGGCGTCGGTGTCGTCGCGCATGGAGCGGATGTTGTAGCTGAGGACGCGGATGACTGCGGAGCCGTCGGGTTCGGTGCGGGAGGTGGGGAGCGCCGAGGGGGACGTTGCCATGCCCGTCAATCTACGCCGGGACCGGGTGTCGGTGCGCCCAAGAGGTCGGGGCGCGAGGTTTCGTGCGCGACCGACGGTCGTCCGTGGCCGGTCGCGCAGTTCCCCGCGCCCCTTCAGGGCGTCGATGTGCCCCTTGCCTACATGATCGGGTCCGGCTCCCGGGCCAGGTCCGCCGCGCCCACGAGGCCCGCGTCGTTGCCGAGTTGGGCGGCGATGACGTCGGCGACCGGGCGCCAGTTGCCGCCCACCAGCCAGCGCTTGTAGGACTTGCGGATGGGGTCCAGAACCAGTTCGCCCTCGTCGGAGAGGCCACCGCCGACGATGAAGGCGGACGGGTCGAACAGGGAGGCCAGGTCGGCGAGGCCGGCGCCGGCCCAGCGGGCGAGCTCGCGGTAGGAGTCGACGGCGACCGGGTCGCCCTGGCGGGCGGCCACGGAGATGTGCTTGCCCTCGATGCCGTCGGGGCTGCCGTCGCCCAGGGCGAGCAGGATCTCGGCGTTCTCCGGGGTGGCGTTGGCGCGCTGCTTGGCGTACCTGACCAGGGCGCGGCCGGAGGCGTACTGCTCCCAGCAGCCCTGCGAGCCGCAGCCGCACAGCAGCCCGTCCGGGACCATCCGGATGTGGCCGAACTCGGCGGCGACGCCGTAGTGGCCGCGGCGCAGCTTGTTGCCGATGATGATGCCGCCGCCGAGGCCGGTGCCCAGCGTGATGCAGATGACGTTGCGGTGGCCCTTGCCGGCGCCGAATTTGTACTCGCCCCATGCGGCCGCGTTGGCGTCGTTCTCCACGACGACCGGGAGGCCGACGCGGGCCTCGACCTTCTCCTTCAGCGGCTCGTTGCGCCAGTCGATGTTCGGCGCGAAGTAGACCTCGGAGCGCTGGCGGTTGACGTAACCGGCCGCACCGATGCCCACGCCCACGATCTCGTGCCCGGCCCGTGCTCCCTCGACGGCGGAGGCAATGGCGTCCACGATCCCGTCGGGCGTGCCCGGGGTGGGCACCTTGTGGGTCGAGAGGATGTTGCCTTCCTCGTCGACCACACCGGCCGCGATCTTGGTACCGCCGATGTCGACGCCGATGGTGAGTCCCATGAATCCCTCAGTTTCGGTCGAGCCCCGCTACGGCCAACCGTACCCGAGGCCCTCTCCCCGGGTTCCCGGCGTCCGCCCGGCGGACCGGGCGTGAAGAGGGAGTCGCGCGCGCTCAGTCCAGATCGATGCGCTGGCCGGGGCCGGTGCCCTCGCCGGGGTCGCGCTTGTCGTCGTCGAGTTCGTCCAGCCCCTGGGCGTCCTTCGGACCGCTCGTCCAGCGCTGTTCCTGGTTCTGGACGGCGGAGCGGTAGGCGGCGAGGAGTTCGTTGCCGGCGGCCGCCAGGTGGTCGAAGACGTCCGGGTTGCGGTCGATGACGGGCTCGACGGCGGCCTTGGCCTGCTCCACGACCTGCTTGACCACCTGCTGGGCGGCGGGTCCTGCGACCGCGCCGAGCAGCGGCGACTGGATGGTCGAGAGCTTGTCCGCGACGGCGTCGACGAGCTTGCGCAGTTCCTCGGCGGCGGAGCCGGGCGGCACACCGTGCTCGGCGCGGCGGCGGGCCTTCTCCTCCGCGAGGTCCTCGGCACACGCCGTCGCCCAGGCGTCGGCGTCGGTCGCCCGTGCCTCGTCGACGGCCTCGGGCTCGGCGGCGTCGGACGGGGGGAGCTCTTCGCTCATGACGGACTCCTGACTACGGTTCGTCCCTACGACGTTACCCGAACGGGCGTACCTGCTTCACCGGGACCGCGGCCAGAGGTCCGGATCCGGCGCGAACCGGATCCGCAGCTCGCCGTCGCGCAGCGCGGCCCCGTCCACGGAGCACCGGCGCAGGGCGGACGGCAGCGGCACGATGCGCCGGAACTGCCCGGCGGTGACGACGAGTTCGTCGCCGCGCCGGACGAGGTCGAGCTCCTCGCGGGCGGCGCCCGGCAGCGGGATGTGCCAGACCAGGACGCCGTCGTCGGCGAGCCGGTCGGTGACGGGCCACTCGACGGTGGAGGACGTGCCGTTGACGGCGGGCGCCGTGAGCGCGGCGAGGTCCTCGGCGCCGCGGGGGTCGTGTCCGAGGTGGGCGACGCGGTGGACGTCGTACGCCTCCTCCCACTCCTCCAGGGCCTTGCGCTGCTGGGCGACGGGTCCGGCGAGCCAGCTGCCTGCGGCGGCCTCCGCCTCCGGCAGGACCCGGTTGGCGATCAGCAGGTCGGGGCGCAGGCCGCGCAGGGCGAGGGCGAGGCCGGCGGCGCGCACGGCGTCGGCGCCGCCGGGGCCGGGCTCGGCGACCAGACGTACGGCGGTGTCGCGGTCGGCGAGGACGGCCTCGACGGCGGCGAGCTCGACGTCCCAGCGGGCGGTGGTCTCGTACAGCCACTCCGCGGGCATCGGCACACCGGCCAGCCGGCCGAGGACGGGCCGCAGTGCCCGGGCCGCCTGCCGCTCGGGCGGCAGGAGGCGGCGCAGGTAGCGGCGCAGTTCCTCGGGGAGGGAGAGCAGGGCGAGGGCGTGCGGGGTGGCGGGCAGGTCGACGACGAGCAGGTCGTGGGCCTCGGCGAGGGCGGCGTCCCGCAGCGCCCGCAGCAGCGCGAGTTCCTCGGCGCCGGGGAGGGGGGTGACCTCCTCCGGGTCGAGCCGGGAGGCGCCGAGGAGGTCGAGGGCGGTGGTGGCGCGTTCCTGGAAGGCGGCGAGGTCGTCCCGGAATCCGGTGGCGGCGTCGGGGCGCCAGGCGGTGAGCGTCTCGGCGACCCGGGTCGGGGTCGCGCCCGTGGCCACGCCGAGGGCCGCACCCAGGGTGTCGGTGCGGTCGGCGCTGAGGACGAGGGTTCGGGTGCCTTCGGCCGCCGCCGCCAGCGCGGTGGCGGCCGCGACGGTGGTACGGCCGCTGCCGCCGGGGCCTGTGATCAGGATGGTGCGCATGGGGGTGAACGGTAACCGAGACGCCTCATGCGGCGCGGGGCCGTGCCTCTGCCGGTGTCCCGGCGGCGAACCCCTACTTGCCCGACTCGACCCGCTTCTTCAGCCCCGCGAGCGCGCGGTCGATGATGACCTTCTCGGCCTTGCGCTTGATCATCCCCAGCATCGGGATCTTGACGTCGACCGTCAGCTGGTAGGTGACCTCGGTGGAGCCCGCGCCGGCCGGCTTGAGGATGTACGAGCCGTCGAGGGAGCGCAGCATCTGGGACTTCACCAGCGTCCAGGACACTTCGTTCTCGCCGGTCCAGGTGTACCCGAGGACCTGGTCGTCCTTGATCGCCCCGGCGTCCATGACGAGGCGGACCTGCTCGGCCCGGCCCTCGGCGTCGGTCTTGAGGACCTCCGCCTCCTTCACCTCGCCGGTCCAGTCCGGGTAGCGGGCGAAGTCGGCGATCACCCCCATCACGTCGGCCGGTGCCGCCTCGATCGTGATGCTCGAGCTGGTGTGTTCCGCCATCGCCGTGGCTCCTCCAGATGCGGGCCGGGTAGGAAGTCGTGGTGCGCACGCGTGCGCAGCGTGAAGGCTACCGCGCGCCCGACCGGCCGACTTCACCCCCACCTGCGCGATTGTCGCGAAAGCGTCCACCGCACCCGAATTCACTCACCATTCCAGTGCCCATGGGGTGCCGGACGCCGCGAAGTGCCCCACGTTCACGCACTCCGTGGCCCCGATCCGCATCCGCGGCACCAGTGGCTGATGGACGTGTCCGAAGAGGGAGTAGCGGGGCCGGGTGCGGCGGATCGCCGCCAGCAGCGCCTTGCTCCCGCGCTCGAACCGGCGGGCCACCGTGTCGTAGACGAGCTCCGGGACCTCCGGCGGAATGTGCGTGCACAGCACGTCCACCTCGCCGACGGCCTCGATCTTCGCCGCGTACTCCTCGTCGCTGATCTCGTACGGCGTGCGCATCGGGGTGCGCAGTCCGCCGCCCACGAAGCCGAAGGTCCACCCGCCGATCTCGACGCGCTGCCCGTCCAGCACCGTCGTACCGGGCCCGGCGTACTCCGGCCACAGGGGCGGCATGTCGACATTGCCGTAGGTGACGTACGTCGGGGTGGGGAACGCCGCGAACAGCTCGGCGTACTGCTTGCGCACCGCCTTCTCGATCGCCGCGCCCCGGTCGGCGCCGATCCCGGCCCACAGCCGCGCCCCGAACTCCCGTGCCTCCTCGAAGCGCCGGGCGGTGCGCAGCTCCACGATGCGGTCGGCGTTCTCCACCCCGAACAGGTCGGGGAAGATGCCGCGCGAGTGGTCGGCGTAGTCCAGGAACAGCACCAGGTCACCCAGGCAGATCAGGGCGTCCGCGCCCGTGCCGGCCCGGGCCAGGTCGCGGGCGTTGCCGTGCACATCGCTGACCACATGAACGCGGGTCCTGCTGTTTCGGGTCGGTGTCGGTGCCATGGCGATCAAGGGTAGGCGTGTGCGGCATACGTGAACAGTGGCAGCCGAACCGGCGGTTACTGGCCAGTCGTCAGAGCGCTCGACTACTGTGCGCGCAGAAACACCAATCCGTGTGACGCAGCGAACATCTCGCCGGGACCCCCTGTCGAAGAAGCCATACCGGCGGGTAACGTCCGGTCGGTCCAGTCGTGCTCTGGATTTCAACTTGTGAATCCGTGAGCACTTGCCCGAGCCGTGGACCGCACCGTCGCATCACACAACGTCGTGGCGCCGGCGCCCTATGAGGAGCAGCAGTCTTGCGCGAGTTCAGCCTTCCGGCTTTGTACGAGGTCCCTGCGGACGGGAATCTGACCGACATCGTCCGCAGAAACGCCGCGCAGCACCCGGACGTGGCCGTCATCGCCCGCAAGGTGGGCGGTGCCTGGCAGGACGTCTCGGCCACCACGTTCCTCGCCGAGGTGCGCGCGGCCGCGAAGGGGCTCATCGCCGCCGGTGTCCAGCCGGGCGACCGGGTGGGCCTGATGTCCCGCACCCGCTACGAGTGGACGCTGCTCGACTTCGCGATCTGGTCGGCCGGCGCGGTCACCGTGCCGGTGTACGAGACCAGCTCGCCGGAGCAGGTGCAGTGGATCCTCGGCGACTCGGGCGCGACCGCCATGATCACGGAGCTGGACGGCCACACCGCCGCCGTCGAGTCGGTGCGCGACCGGCTGCCCGCGCTGAAGAACGTGTGGCAGATCGAGGGCGGCGGCGTCGAGGAGCTGGGCCGGCTCGGCCAGGACATCAGCGACGCGACGGTCGAGGAGCGCAGCTCGCTGGCGAAGGCCGACGACCCGGCGACGATCGTGTACACCTCCGGCACCACCGGCCGCCCCAAGGGCTGTGTGCTGACCCACCGCAGCTTCTTCGCGGAGTGCGGCAACATCGTCGAGCGGCTGCGCCCGCTGTTCCGCACCGGCGAGTGCTCGGTCCTGCTCTTCCTGCCGCTGGCGCACGTCTTCGGGCGCCTGGTGCAGGTGGCGCCGATGATGGCGCCGATCAAGCTGGGCACCGTCCCGGACATCAAGAACCTCACCGACGAGCTGGCCTCGTTCCGCCCGACGCTGATCCTGGGCGTGCCGCGCGTCTTCGAGAAGGTCTACAACTCGGCGCGCGCCAAGGCCCAGGCCGACGGCAAGGGCAAGATCTTCGACAAGGCCGCCGACACGGCGATCGCCTACAGCCAGGCGCTGGACACCCCGTCCGGCCCGCCCGTCGGTCTGAAGATCAAGCACAAGGTCTTCGACAAGCTGGTCTACAGCAAGCTGCGCGCGGTCCTCGGCGGCAAGGGCGAGTACGCCATCTCCGGCGGCGCCCCGCTGGGCGAGCGGCTCGGGCACTTCTTCCGCGGTATCGGCTTCACCGTCCTGGAGGGCTACGGCCTGACCGAGTCCTGCGCCGCGACCGCGTTCAACCCCTGGGACCGGCAGAAGATCGGCACGGTCGGTCAGCCGCTGCCGGGTTCCGTGGTGCGCATCGCGGACGACGGGGAGGTGCTGCTGCACGGCGAGCACCTGTTCAAGGAGTACTGGAACAACCCGGGCGCGACCGAGGAGGCGCTGGCCGACGGCTGGTTCCACACCGGTGACATCGGCACCCTCGACGAGGACGGCTACCTCCGCATCACCGGCCGCAAGAAGGAGATCATCGTCACCGCGGGCGGCAAGAACGTCGCCCCGGCCGTGATCGAGGACCGCATCCGGGCGCACGCCCTGGTCGCGGAGTGCATGGTGGTCGGCGACGGCCGGCCGTTCGTGGGCGCGCTCGTCACCATCGACGAGGAGTTCCTGGAGCGCTGGTGCGCCGATCACGGCAAGCCCGCCGGCTCCACCGCCGCGTCCCTGCGCGAGGACACCGACCTGCTGGCCGCGATCCAGTCGGCGATCGACGACGGCAACGCCGCGGTGTCGAAGGCGGAGTCGGTGCGCAAGTTCCGTATCCTGCCCGCCCAGTTCACGGAGGACTCGGGCCATCTGACGCCGTCGCTGAAGCTGAAGCGCAACGTCGTCGCGAAGGACTACTCGGACGAGATCGAGGCGATCTACCAGAAGTAGTCCCCCCGGCACACGAGTTCACGGCGCGGGTCCTCGGCGAGGGCCCGCGCCTTCGTGCGTGCGGCGTCCGGCCGGCTGCCGAAGACCCCTGTCACAGCAGAGCTTTGAGCTTCTCCGCCAGCAGGTCCCAGCGCCACTTCTCCTCGACCCACTCCCGGCCCCGCTCCCCCATCCTGCGGCGCAGCTCGGCGTCGCCGAGCAGGGCGAGGACGCGCTCGGCGGTGTCCTCGGCGGAACCGCCCCGCACGACCCAGCCCGTCTCCCCGTCGAGCACGGCGTCCGGCGCCCCGCCCGAGTCCCCGGCCACGACCGGCAGCCCCGTCGCGGAGGCCTCCAGGTAGACGATCCCGAGCCCCTCGACGTCCAGGCCGCCCCGCCGGGTCCGGCACGGCATCGCGAAGACGTCACCGGCGCCGTAGTGCGCGGGCAGCTCGGCCCAGGGCACCGGGCCGGTGAAGTGGACCGAGCCGGCCACGCCCGTGTCGTGGGCCAGCCTGCGCAGGTCCTTCTCGTACGGCCCGCCGCCGACGATCAGCAGCACGGTCTCCGGCTCGGCGGCCAGGATCCGCGGCAGGGCCCGGATCAGGGTGTCCTGCCCCTTGCGCCGCACCAGCCGGGACACGCACACCACGACGGGCCGGTCCGTCAGCCCGAGCCGCGCGCGCACCTCGTCGCCGCCCGACCCGGGATGGAAGGTCTTCTCGTCGACCCCCGGCGGCAGCTGCGCCATCCGCGAGGCCGCCTCGGGCGTCAGCGCCGTCGCGATCCGCGAGCGCGTGTACTCGCCGAGGTAGGTGATCGTGTCCGTCGCCTCCCCGATCCGCCCCAGCAGCTGCCGGGCCGCGGGCAGCTGGGCCCACCCCGCCTCATGGCCGTGGGTCGTGGCCACCAGCCGCTCGGCCCCCGCCTTCCGCAGCGCCGGCGCCATCAGGCCGAGCGGTGCCGCGGCCCCGAACCACACCGACGTGCAGCCGTGCTCGCGCAGCAGCCCGACCGCCCGCCGGGTCGCCCCGGGCGTCGGCAGCAGCATCGTCGTACGGTCCCGTACGACCGTGAAGGGCTGCTCTGCGTCGAAGGCGGCCGTGGCCTCGGCGCCCTCGTGGCCCCGCTTCCAGGTCGAGGCGTAGACGACGAGTCGCTCCGGGTCGAGCCGCAGCGCCATGTTGTGCAGGAACGCCTGGATACCGCCGGGGCGGGGCGGGAAATCGTTCGTCACGATCAGGGTCTTGTGCATCGCCGCCGACCTTACCGAAGGGCCCGTTCACAGCCGGGCCCGGCCACGTCTGTGGCCCGCACACAGCCGGAGGGGACATCATGTTCCATTCAAGGCGGGCACCGAACGGCAGGGGATTTCGTGGAGACGACGGGCACGCGGCGGTCCTCGGCGTGGCTTCTGGGCGTCTGGGGCCTGACCAGGGTCGTCCTGCTCCTCTTCGTGTTCAAGGTGTACGTCTTCCCCGGCCCCGACGTCACCAGCGACGTCTCGGTGATCTACCAGGGCTGGTACGACGTGCTGCGCACCGGCACCTTCCCGCTGGACGACGTCACCTGGCAGTACCCGCCCGCCGGCGCCCTCGCCATACTCTCCCCCGCGCTGGTCTTCTGGCTGGACTACCCGTCCGCGTTCTTCGTCCTGGCGTTCACCGCCGACCTGGCCGTCCTGCTGCTCCTGCTGAACGGGGGCCTGCGCCGGGGCCGCACCCTGCGCGGCGCCGCGGTGTGGGTGGCGGGCGTACCGCTGCTCGGACCGACCGTGTACGCGCGCTACGACGTCATGGTCACCGCCGTCGCCGTGGCCGCACTGCTCGCGGGCGCCCGTCATCCGCGGCTGATGGGGGCCCTGACGGCCTTCGGGGCGATGCTGAAGGTGTGGCCGGTGCTGCTGCTCCTCGCGGCCCGCAGCCGCGCCGCCTGGGCCTGGGCCGCGGTGA
Organism: Streptomyces chartreusis; assembly: GCF_008704715.1. NCBI lineage: Bacteria > Bacillati > Actinomycetota > Actinomycetes > Kitasatosporales > Streptomycetaceae > Streptomyces > Streptomyces chartreusis. The sequence continues at coordinate 7,203,390 of NZ_CP023689.1, read as the reverse complement.
CCGCCGGCGCCCTGGCGGCGGTGTTCGCGCTCGCCATGCCGGGCGCGTTCGCCTTCCTGACCTTCCAGCGCGACCGCGGCACCGAGGTGGAGTCGCTGGGCGCGCTGGTCTTCCATGTGGCCCGGCAGTACGGCTGGAGCGGCGAGGTGCTGCTGAACTACGGCTCGGTGGAGTTCCTCGGCCCGTACGTCGACGTCGTCAGCACGGCGGCCCTGGTGCTGAGCGGGCTTGCCTTCGCCTGGCTGCTGCTGTGGCGGCTGCGGGCGCGGCGGTTCGAGGCGCACACGGTCGCCGAGGCGGCCTTCGTGGCGGTGCTGATGTTCACGACGACGAGCCGGGTGATCAGCCCGCAGTACATGGTGTGGCTGGTCGGCCTTGCGGCCGTGTGCCTGTGCTTCCGGGAGAGCCGGATGCGGCTCCCGGTCGCGCTGGTCCTCGCGGCGTGCCTGGCCACGGTCCTGGAGTTCCCGGTCTGGTTCTCGCACGTGGTCGCCAGCGACGGCCTCGGCGTCACGCTCCTGTTCCTGCGCAACGGCCTGCTGGTGCTCGCCACCGTCCTCGCGGCCCGCGTGCTCTGGCGCTCGACGGTGATCCGCCCCGCCTCCGTCGCCGTACCGGCGCAGCCCACCCGCCCCAGGGAAACGTCTCTGCCCTCCTGAGCCCCGGCCCGCCGCCTCAGCCCAGCTGCGCCCGCAGATACTCGCCCCACTGGGCCGTGAAGTCCTCCAGCGAGGTCCCGAGCACGTCCTTCATCGCGCCCTCGACCGCGCCGGCCCGCCGCTCGTGGCCGCCCACGGCACGGTAGAACTCGGCGAGTCTGACCTCGCCCCAGCGGTCCGCGATCATCCGGCAGGCCATCCAGCCGCCCTCGTACGCCTGGGCCAGCTCGGTCGCGTCACCGGCGAACCCGAAGTCCGCGTCCAGCGGGAGGCTCCCGGGCACCCGGCCCTCGGCCACCGCGCGCCGCAGCTCGGGGGCCGCCTGGGACGGGGAACGGCCGCTGCCGAGGTAGCCGATCCAGTCCGCGTAGCCCTCGGAGAGCCACAGCGGAGTGGAGGGGGTGGTGTGGGTGCGGGTGGCCACGTGCGTGGTCTCGTGGGTGAGGACGACCTGCTTGCCGGTGTCGCCGAGGACGCCGTACGCGTCGGGGTTCAGGATGATCCGGTCGGCGGGGGCGCCGGCCGGGGCACCGGTCTCGCCGGTGGTGACCGCGGCGATCCCGCGGTAGGAGGACTCCGGCGCCCCGAGCAGCCCCGCCATGTCGGACAGCGACCCCGGGACGAGGACGACGACGTGCCGGGCCCACTCCGTGCCCCACGCCTGGGCGACCGCCGGCACCGCGTGGTCGGCCAGCCGCGCGTAGGACCGCAGCTGAGTCTCGGACTGCCCGACGCCCAGGACCAGGCTGTCCTGACCGCGTACGGCCGCGACCTCGCCCTGGTCCCACAGCTGCTCGGCGGAGCCCTTGGCGGGCTTGTCCGACCGGACGTACCAGTGGCCCCCGCTCAGGGCGAGGCGCAGGGTGCGGCCGGCCCGGACGGGAGCGCGGTCGTAGCCCCGGACGCGATAGCGGAGCTCGGCGTCGGCGACGGCGGTGTCGCCGGTGCGGCGCAGCCCGGTCAGGCGGTAGGACCAGTCGGCGAGGGGCATCGCGCGCAGATTGCCGAACCAGCCCCGTGCGCCGGTGCGCAGGTAGGCGGTCTCGTCACGGTCGAGGACGGCGGTGGCCCGCCGGTCCAGGAGGCTCTGCACCTCGGCGCGGGCACTGTCGGTGGCGGGCCGCCCGCCGCAGCCCACCAGCCCGATCAGCAGCAGGCAGACGGCGACGACGACTCGCGTTCCCGACGCCCGCCTTCGACCAGCCACTTCCCGATCGTACGGCGGCGGGGGCGCCGGGGTCAGACCCTGGTGACCGTCGCCCCGGGGATCATGCCCACCGGGTCGTAGCGCACGGGCGCGCCGGGGTAGGGCGCGTGGACCACCTGGCCGTTGCCCATGTACATCCCGACATGGCTGGCGTCGGAGCGGTAGGTGACGACGTCGCCGGGCCGGGCCTCGGAGAGCGGGACCTGCCGGCCGGCGTACCGCTGGCCCTGCGAGGTGCGCGGCAGGGAGACGCCGGCCTGGGCGTAGGACCACTGGATCAGGCCCGAGCAGTCGAAGCCGGAGGGTCCGTTGGCGCCCCAGATGTACGGCCGGCCCAGCGCGGACTGGGCGGCGGCTACGGCGGCCGCGGCGCGGCCCGAGGCGGGGCCGACGCCGCCGAGGTCGGGCAGGTCCAGCCGGCCGGATCGCGAGGCCCGGTCGTAGGCGGCGCGGTCGCTCGCCGTCAGGGTGTTGAGGAGTCTGCGGGCCTCGGCGAGCTTGCGCTCGACGGTCCGCTTGTGGCCGGCGACGGCCTTGCGGCTCTTCTCCAGCTCGACGAGCTTCCCGGTGGCCTCGGCGCGTTCCTGGGCGAGTTCGCGCATGGCGTCCTGGAGCTCTTTCAGCTCACCGGCCTGGTGGGCGGTGATGCGGGCGAGCGCGGCGGCCTTGTCGAGGTAGTCCTCGGGGTCGTCGGAGAGCAGCAGGGCGAGGGACGGGTCGAGGCCGCCGGAGCGGTACTGCGCGCCGGCCAGCGAACCGAGCACGTCCCGCTTGGAGTTGATGTGCTCCTGCTGCCGGGCGATGCGGTCCTGGGCCCGGCCCACCTGCTCGCGGAGCGCGTCGGCGCGCTCGTCGGCCTTGTTGTAGGCCTCGGTGGCCTTCTCGGCCTCCTCGTAGAGGCGGTCCACCTTGGCGCGGGTGTCGTCCTGTGGCGCGGCCGTGGCCGGAGTGACCCCTAGGGCCGCGGCGGCGGCCGACATGACGCAGAGCGCTGCGTTGGCGCCCCGGTCGAACCCGGGCGATGCAAGGCGACGATGGGACCCCACGGGAAGCCGCTCTCCTTCCGCTGGCGGACAGGACCGTTTCCCCGGCGTCGGGGAAACGCGGCAGACAGTAGCTCCGTGCGGGGGCGGCGACCAACGACCGTGGCGGGCACACAAAGTGACGCCCCGCCTCTGACGCAGGTCATCGGCGGGGCGTTGGGTCAGTCGGGGGTGCCGTAATTCGCTCGTTCGGGCGGCACTCTGTGTTGATCTTGCGGGCGTCGAGCCGGGATCAGATCCGGACGCCGAACTGGAACGGCATGTTGTTGATCGACTCGTAGCGCACGACCGTGCCGCTGCGCGGGGCGTGCAGGACCTGGCCGTTGCCGGCGTAGAAGCCGACGTGGTGCAGGTCGCCGTAGAAGATGACCAGGTCGCCGACCTTGAGGGCCGACTGACTGTAGATGCGGGTGCCGGCGTTCGCCTGGGCCTGCGAGGTGCGCGGGATGGAGACGCCGGCCTGGCCGTAGGCCCAGGAGGTCAGGCCCGAGCAGTCGTAGGAGGCGGTGCCGGTGGCGCCGTAGACGTACGGCTTGCCGAGCTGGCTCTGGGCGGCCTGGAACGCGGCCATGGCGCGGCCGGAGGCGGAGCCGGTGTTGCCGAGGTCGACGCGGTCGGCGGCGGAACGGCTGGCGCGCTGCTCCTCGGCGGCGATGGCGGCCTTCTCGGCGGCCGTCAGGGTGTTGAGAAGCTTCTGGGCCTCGGCGAGCTTGCCCTGAACCTGCTTCTTCTTCTTGCCCAGTTCGGTGCGGGTGGAGGCGAGGTCCTTGAGCTTCTCGGAGGCCTCGGCGCGCTGCTGTGCGAGCTCGCGCTGCTTCTCCTGGACCTTCTTCAGCTGCTCGACCTGCTGGGCGCTGAGCTGGTCGGCGGTGGACGCCTTGTCCAGATAGTCGTCGGGGTTCGACGACAGGAACAGCTGGAGGGAGGAGTCGATGCTGCCGGTGCGGTACTGGGCGGCGGCGGCCAGGCCCATGGAGTCGCGCAGCTCGTTCAGGTCTTCCTGACCGCGGGCCACGTTGTCCTGGATGGTGGAGATCTCCTTCTGGAGCTTCTCCTGCTTCTCCTTGGCCCCGTTGTACTTCTCGGTGGCCTGCTCGGCCTCCTCGTAGAGCTTGTCGACCTTGGCCTTGACCTCGTCCTTGCTCGGCTTCTCGCTGGGGGCCGCGTTGGCCGCCTGCGAACTTATGGCCACGGCAGCAGCCGCCGCGGTGGTGAGCACGGTCACGCGCGCTCGGCTCGGCTGCTTCGGTCGACGGTGGGACGCCACTGAGGTGAAACCCTTCTTGTGAGTGATCACCCGCTCGGAGGTTCGAGGCCAGACCCTAGTGACCCTCCTGTGATCAGATCAAATCCTCACAAGAAAAATCTCGTCACACACTGCATTCTTTACACACAACTCACATGGTGTGATGCGCGGTTGACACTACGTTGCGCGACGGTCCACCCAATTCGGGCATTGCCCCTGTACGTTGACCGATTCAGGACAGTCGCTTCAGAAGCACCGCAGAAGCCACCGGGCGTGCGCCGGCGCGCGCCACTCCGTCGGCGACCTCGCGGTCGGTGGAGGCGACGATGACCGGACGCCCCGGCGGCTCGGCGCGCACCAGCTGGCGGATCAGCTCGTCGGCGGTCACGCCCGGCTTGGAGAACAGCACCCGTACGCCGCGCGGCGGCGCGAGCAGCACCGGCGCGGCCAGCTCGGCCCCGTCGAAGACACAGGTCACCTCGGCGCCGGTCTGCGCGGCGAGCTGCGAGAGCTGGCCCAGCAGCCGCAGACGCTGCTTCTCCAGGGGCATCTGGGGATAGCCGGTCTTGGTGACGTTGTAGCCGTCGACCACCAAGTGGGCCTGCGGCAGGGCGAGAAGCTGGTCGAGGATCGCGGGGTCGTTCTCCGACAGCGCCCGCGCGGCGATGTCCTTCGGGGTCATTCGTCCCGGTTCAACCGCGTCCACGGTCTCGGCGGGGCGCACGGAGACCGGCGGCAACGCCAGTTCCCGGCGCAGCCCTTGGGTGGCGTCCAGCAGGGTGTCCAGAAGCAGCCGGACGCGCATGTCCTCGACACTGCGCCCCTCGCGTGCCGCTCTGCGCGTGCCCTCCAGGGCGGCCTCGGCCTCCCCGAGCCGCGCCTTGAGCCGGCGGGTCTCGCTCTCGGCCGCGGAGACCTGCGCCTGCCCCTCGGCGCGCACGGTCTCGATGTCGGTCTGCACCTTGCGCAGGGCGGCCTCACCGCGCTTGACGTCACTGAGGGCGGAGCGCAGCTTGCGGTGAAGTGATTCGGCTTCCTTCTTCGCCGCGTCCAGCTCGGTGCGCAGCCGCTCGGCCTCGTCCCGGGTGTGCTCCCGGGCGTGGGCGAGCTCCTCGCGCAGCCGGTCGAGCTCGGCGCGGGTCTCCTCGTCGGCGCGCTCGGCGTCGGCCCGCTGGGCCTCCTCACCGGCCGCCGTGACCAGCTTGACCCAGCCGGTGGGCCGCAGAACATAGGCCGCGGCCGCCACGTCGAGCGGGTCCGCGGCCGGAGGCGCCGAGCCTGAGTCGAGAGCGCCGGTGAGTTCCGGCTGGGCCTCTCTGAGCTTCTCGCCGATGCGCTGGCGGAACAGCGGATCGGTCTCCAGCGCGGCGGCCATCGCGTTGCCGGCGAACTTGGCCCGCCGGTTCGGCGCGAATCTGGCGTACTGGCGGAGCTGCGCGGGCAGTTCGCCCACGGTCAGCCCGCCGAAGCCGTCGGACACGATCTGGACGACCTTGCGCCGCACGCCGTCGGGCAGCGGACGGTCGAGCACCTCGGCGGCGCCGTCGCCCGGCCCCCCGCCTTGTGTCTCCACCATCCGTCACACCTCGATATCCGTGCGGGGCCGTCCCCGATCGTCAGGAGCCGGCGCCCGGCCTGTCCACGAGTTCCACCTTGTCCACCGCGTTGCACCAGCGGCAGCGCACCGACTCGATCGTCTCACTGAGCACCTCGCGCTCCTCGACCTTCGGCTCGCCGGCCAGATCGAGGTGCAGGTACTCCACGACCTTGGACGAACGCGTCACGTCGAAGCGGGTGAGGTTGCCACAGAGGGTGCAACGCCACCGCGTCGTGTCGGTCGGCAGGGGAACCGTCATCGTGACTGCGCTCTTTTCCTCTAGGCCTTCTATTGTCGGCCACGCGCCGGGCTGCGGTGCGTGTGGCTCGTAACCCTACGGCCTGGCGGGTACTCGTCGCCCGTCCGTCCACGGCGGCGAGGCGGTCTGTGCGACTGCGTCCGGTTACGTCATGCTCTGTAGCCATGATCGGCAACTGGAGCGTGGCGCATTTCCGGGCTCGGTTCGGCAGGGCCGCGGGACGGTCGGCCCTCGCGTCGCCGGCGCCGGTGACGTACGGGCTGATCACCCTGTGCTGTCTGCTCTTCCTGCTGAGCCCGGCGGCGGGGCTCAATCCGGCGTACGGCTCCGGCGAGGAGCTGATCGCCGCGCAGCGGGCCTATTTCCATCGCTGGGGCGTGGTGCCGGCGGAGCTGTTCGAGGGGGCACCCCGGGCCGTCCTCACTCCCGCGACGGCCCTGTTCGTGCACGGCAGCTGGGTGCACCTGCTCGGCAACATGCTCTTCCTCTACGTCTTCGGCGCGATGACCGAGGAGCGGATGGGCCGCGTCCAGTTCACGCTGTTCTACCTCGGCTGCGGCTATCTGGCCCTGCTGGGCTACGCCGCCGCCAACGACGACTCCACCCAGTCCCTGGTCGGCGCGTCCGGGGCGATCTCGGCCGTCCTCGGCGCGTTCCTCTTCCTCTTCCCCGGAGCGCGGGTGACAAGCCTGCTGCCGTTCCTGCTCTTCCTGCCGCTGCGCTTCCCGGCCTGGGTCGTGCTGCCCTTCTGGGCGGCCCTGCAGTGGGTGGCGGCCGGGCGGGCGGCGCAGGGGCCCGGGGTGGCGTATCTGGCGCACCTGGTCGGGTTCGGGCTGGGCTTCGGCTACGCGTGGGCCCGGTTCGGGCGGCCTACTAGAGTGAAAGCCGCCCCAGCTCCGGCCCCCGAGGGAGAGAACCAGCCGTGATCACCGCGATCGTCCTGATCAAGACCAGCGTGGACCGGATCCCCGAGATCGCGGAGCGGATCGCTTCGCTGGAGAACGTGACCGAGGTCTTCTCCGTCACCGGCACCTACGACCTGATCGCCATGGTCCGGGTGACGGAGCACGAGGAGCTCGCCGAGGTCATCCCGGGCCGGATCAGCAAGATCCCCGGCGTCGAGGGCACGGACACGCACGTGGCGTTCCGCACCTACTCCCAGCACGACATCGAGGCCGCGTTCGCCATCGGCCTGGACAGCTGACGCCCGGGGCCGCCGCTCAGGATGCCGCCGCTCAGGATGAGGAGTTCTTCATCCTGGGCTCATCCTGAACGCCGTGTGCCGTGGGCAGGATCGCCCGTATGGCCTTCTCGCACCGGATCGCGGCCCTCGCCGCCGTCGTGGCGATCCCGCTCGGCATCGCCGCGACCAGCTTCGCCCTCACCGACCAGCCGAAGTCGCCCGAGGTGCCGACCAGGGTGGAGCTGGACAGCGGCTCCCCCACGCCGACGCCCACCCGGCCCGCACCGGCGCCGACGCCGACGCCGAGCGACGAGGTCGTCTCCCGCCCACCGGTGACCGACAGCCCCGCGAGTGACGACGATGACGATGCCTCCGACGACGACCGCGACGACGGCTGAGCGCCTTGCCGGAAGAGCCGTGATCATCCGTCCGCGGGTTCGTTGTGGCTGGTCGCGCAGTTCCCCGCGCCCCTTTGGGGCGCGGCTGCACGGAACGGTGTTCTGTGGCGACACCCCCTAGCCCCGTACCCCGGCGGGTCTCCGCGCGGGTTCGGATTCTGTTGTGGCTGTTGCTCGTGATGGCCGTGGGGCTGGTGTCCGTGGCCACGACGACGCGATCGATCCTGCTGCGGGACGTCGATCACCGGGCGAACGGGCTGCTGGCCCAGGAGGCCGGGGAGTTCGCCAACTTCGAGGAGCGGGGCGTCGACCCCGAGACGGGCCGGCCGTTCACCGACCCGTCGCGGCTGCTGCGGGAGTTCCTGGTGCGGCAGTACGCCGACCCCGACGAGGAGCTGATCGGCCTGGTGGGGCGGGCGGGCGACACCCCGGCCCAGATCATCCAGCCGCGCGAGATCCCGGTGGCCGTGCCGCTGCACGAGGACGCCGCCGCCCGCCGCCGTATCTTCGACTCCCCCGACTCCACGGGCACGGTCGACCGGTCCTCCGGCGAGATCCGCTGGGCGAAGGTCGCCGTCGCGCGGGCGGGCGGCGAGACGGAGGCCGCGTTCGTCGTGGCGTTCCACCCGGGGCGCCAACAGGCCGCGGTGAACGAGGAGTTCCGCATCCTGCTGGCCATCTCCGGCGTCGCCCTGCTGCTGACGACCGGCATCGGCTGGGCGGTGGCGGGACGCATCCTCAAACCCGTACGGCTGGTGCGCACCGCGGCCGCGCAGCTCACCGAGCAGGACCTCACCCGCCGTATCCCCGTGCACGGGCACGACGACATCGCCGCGCTCGCGGAGACCTTCAACGCGATGCTCGACCGGCTGGAGCGCGCCTTCGCCGCCCAGCGCGAGTTCGTCGACGACGCGGGCCACGAACTGCGCACACCGATCACCATCGTGCGCGGCCACCTGGAGCTGATGGGCGACGACCCGGCCGAGCGCGAGGAGACGATACGGCTGGTCACCGACGAGCTGGACCGGATGAGCCGCATCGTGGAGGACCTCCTGCTGCTCGCCAAGGCCGAGCGCCCCGACTTCGTCGCCCCGGAGCCGGTGCAGCTCGCCGAGCTCACCGCCGACGTCTACGTCAAGGCCCGCACCCTCGGCGAGCGGGACTGGCAGCTCGCCGAGGTCGCCGACGTCGAGGCCGAGCTGGACGCCCAGCGGATCACCCAGGCGATGGTCCAGCTCGCCCAGAACGCCGTGCAGCACACCGCGCCCGGGCAGGCGGTGCGGATCGGCTCCCGTGCGGACGGGACCGCCATCGAGCTGTACGTCGCCGACTCCGGCTGCGGGGTGCAGCCGCAGGACGCGGACGTGATCTTCGAGCGGTTCCGGCGCGGCACGTCCCGGCGTGGCGCCCGCGGCTCCGGGGCCGGGCTCGGCCTGTCGATCGTCCGGGCCATCGCCGAGGCGCACGGCGGCCGGGTCCGGCTGCGCGCCACCGAGGGCGGCGGCGCCACCTTCGTACTGGCACTGGGAGAGGGACACACGTGAACCGGATCCTCATCGTCGAGGACGAGGAGCGCATCGCCTCCTTCGTCGAGAAGGGACTGCGCTCGAACGGCTTCACCACGACCGTCGTCGGTGACGGCGAGGCGGCGTACGAGTACGCCGTCACGGGCGCCTTCGACCTGGTGGTCCTCGACATCGGCCTGCCCGGCCGGGACGGCTTCACGGTGCTGCGCGAGATGCGCGAGGCCCGGGTGACGGTCCCGGTGATCGTGCTGACGGCGCGGGACTCCGTACGGGACACGGTGGCCGGTCTTGAGGGCGGCGCCGACGACTGGATGACCAAGCCGTTCCGCTTCGAGGAGCTCCTCGCCCGGGTCCGGCTGCGACTGCGTACGGCGGCCAGGGCGCCCGAGGTGACGGTGCTGCGGTCCGGCCCGCTCACCCTGGACCTGCGCACCCGGCGGGCCCGGTCCGGGGAGCGGACGGTCGATCTGACGGCCCGTGAGTTCGTGCTCCTGGAACTGTTCCTGAGGCACCCGGGGCAGGTACTGTCCCGCGAGCAGATCCTGTCGCACGTGTGGGGCTACGACTTCGACCCCGGTTCCAACATCGTGGACGTGTACGTGCGGGCGCTGCGCAAGAAACTCGGCGCCGAACGGGTCGAGACGGTCCGCGGCGTGGGGTACCGGCTGCCCGCGTGAAGTCCCCTTCATGTACCGCTCATCGAGGGCTCACGGCTCAGGTGAACCCTCGATGACGTGACCCTGAACCTCCGTCCGCTCGCGGCCCTGTGTGTGGCGCTCTCGCTGTGCGCGCTGCTCGCGGTGCCCGGCAACTTCGCGGGTCTCGGCGCCGACGCCCGCCTCACCCTCGCCGTGTTCGCGCTGGCGACCAGCGCCTGGATCGCGACGCCGGTCGACGACACGTACATCGCGCTGGGCGCCGGGCTGGCGCTCACGGTGACCGGCGTGATCAGCAGCGACACGCTCTTCGGCACCCTCGGCGACTCCACGGTGTGGCTGCTGATCTGCGCCTTCGTGCTGGCGGCCGCGGTGACCCGGACGGGGCTCGCGGGCCGGGCGGCGGCGTTCCTGGTCGGTGGGGCCCGCACGGTGCGGCAACTGGTGCATCTGACCACGGCCGCGCTGGTCGTCACGGCGTTCGCGGTGCCGGCCACCTCGGGGCGGGCGGCGCTCGCGCTGCCGGTGTTCCTCGCGCTCGCCAAGGCATTGGCCGACCGGCGGCGACTGGTCGTGATGCTGGCGCTGCTGTTCCCGACCGTGATCCTGCTGTCGGCGGTGGCGACCCTGATCGGGGCCGGCGCGCATCTGATCACCGTGTCGGTGCTGTGGCAGGCCACGGGTGACCGGATCGGCTTCACCGAGTGGCTGCTGCTGGGGCTGCCGCTCGCCGTGGCCTCCTCGCACCTGGCCGCCGAGGCCGTACTCCTGACCACCACCCGTCGCGCGGACCGCGAGGGCGCCGTGCGCATCACGGCCGAGCAGATCCAGGAGCACAGCGACGACCCGGTCACGGGGCCCTGGTCGCAGGCCGAGAAGCGGTGTGCGCTGCTGCTCGGCACGGTCGTGGTGCTGTGGTGCAGCGAGCCGTTGCACCGGGTGCCGCCCGCGGTGGTGGCGCTGATCGGCGCGGTGGTGGCGGCCTCGCCCGCGCTGGGGACGGTGCATCTCAAGGACGCGCTGAAGACGGTTCCGTGGGCGCTGCTGCTGTTCATGGCGGCGACGATGGCGATGGGTGTGGCGCTCGCCGACTCCGGGGCGGCTGGGTGGCTGGTCGGCGGGCTCCCGTCGGGCGTCAGCCCGCTGCTGTTCCTGGTCGTCGTGGTGGTGATCAGTACGGCGGCCCATCTGGTCCTGCAGTCCCGGTCGGCCCGGTCCTCGGTACTGGTGCCGTTGGTGGTCGCGGCGGCGGTGGGGGCCGGGGTGAATCCGGTCGCGGCGGCGCTCGCGTCCACCGCGGCGGCGGGGTTCTGCCATACGCTGCCGGCTTCGGCGAAGCCGGTGACGCTCTTCTCCGACCTTCCGGGGACGCCGACCTACACCCCGCGTGACCTGTTGCGGCTGGCTGCGGTGCTGGCTCCGTCGACCGCCGCGGTCGTTCTGTTGTTCGCCGTTGTGGTGTGGCCGGTGCTCGGTGTGCCGGTGACGCGATGACGGTGCCGCGTGTGTGTCGTCTTTCGGCTGCTGCGCCGTTGTGGCTGGTCGCGCAGTTCCCCGCGCCCCTTGGGGGCGTTGCCCCTCAGGGCGTTGTCCTGTCCCGACCTGCTGAGGAGATCTGATGCTGACCCGCGTCGTCGTAGCCCCCAGTGGGTTCAAGGAGTCGTTGTCCGCGCAGGCCGCCGCCGATGCCATCGCGGGCGGGGTGCGGCGGGTGCTGCCGGATGCCGTGCTCGATCTGATTCCGCTGGTGGACGGCGGTGAGGGGACCGCCACCGCGCTGGCCGCCGCGACCGGCGGGCGGCTCGTCGCCCTGCCCGCCACCGGGCCGGTGGGCGAACGCGTCGGCACGCACTTCGCGCTGCTCGGCTCCCGGGACACGGCGGTCGTGGAGATGGCCGCGGTGGCCGGGCTGTCCCTCGTCCCCCGGGCCCGGCGCGACCCGGGCGCCACGACGACGTACGGCGTCGGCGAGCTGATCCGCGCCGCGCTGGACACCGGCGTACGGCGGATCCTGGTCGGCTGCGGCGACTCCGGCACGTCCGACGGGGGCGCCGGCGCGCTCCAGGCGCTCGGTGCCCGGCTGCTGGACGCCGACGGCTTCGAACTCCCGCACGGTGGAGGCGAGTTGGTCCGGCTCGCGCGGATCGACCCGGCCCGCCTCGACCCGCGTCTGCGGGACGTGGAGCTGCTCGTGGCGTGCAATCCGTACAACGTGCTGTGCGGCGAGCGCGGCGTGGCCCGTGTCTTCGGACCGCAGAAGGGCGCGACGCCCGCGCAGGTGGAGCATTTGTCGGCGGGGCTGGAGAACTGGGCAAGCGTCCTCACCCGTGACCTGGGTGTCGTGGGGACGGACCTCTACGGCGGCCCCGGCACCGGAGCCTCCGGCGGTCTGGGCGCCGGCCTCGCCGCGCTCGGCGCCCGCCTGCTCCCCCGCTTCGACGTGCTCCTCGACCACCTCGACCTCGATGCCCGTCTGGCCCGCGCCGACCTGGTCGTCACCGCCGAGGGCGCCCTGGACCACCAGACGTCCCGCGGCAAGGTCCCGGCCGAGGTGGCCCGCCGGGCCAAGCTGTACGGCCGCCCGGTGCTCGCGCTGGCGGGCACGCTGGGCGAGGGCGCGCACGAGGTGCCCGGGGTCGACGCGTTCAGCGGCATCCTGCCCGCGCCGATGGCCCTGGCGGAGGCCCTGGTGCGGGCCTCCGAACTCCTCACGGACGCGACCGAACGCGCCCTGCGGATGATCCTGCTGGGCGCCCGGCTACCGGTTCACGCGGAGGTGTCCGGCACGCAACGGCCGTCCTCGGTGCGGTAGTTCCACTTCGCGCCGTCCGTCACGAGCTCCTTCACGGCGTTCACGAACCGCTCGACGTGCTCGTCCGGCGTTCCGGCACCGAAGCTGACGCGGATGGCGTTGAGGGACTTCTCGCCGGGCGCCGCCTCCGGGGCACCGCACTCGCCCTGGGCCTGCGGGTCGCTGCCGAGCAGGGTGCGGACCAGCGGGTGGGCGCAGAACAGGCCGTCCCGGACTCCGATGCCGTACTCGGCGGACAGGGCGGCGGCGAAGTGGGAGCTGTTCCAGCCCGCGACGACGAAGGAGAGGACGCCGACGCGCGGGGCGTCGTCGCCGAAGAGGGAGAGGATCCTGACCTCGGGCACCTCGGCGAGACCGGCCCGCACCTTCTCGATCAGGTACTGCTCACGGGCGACGAGGTCGTCGAAACCGGCCTCGGTGAGCGCCTTGCAGGCGGAGGCGATGGAGTAGGCGCCGATGACGTTCGGGGAGCCCGCCTCGTGCCGGGCGGCGCTGTCGTGCCACTCGACGTCGACGCCGCCGTCCTCGCGCCGGGACACCTTGCGGCTGGCGCCGCCGCCCGCGAGGTACGGCTCCGCCGCGCGCAGCCAGTCGGAGCGGCCGGCCAGGACACCGGAGCCGAACGGGGCGTACAGCTTGTGTCCGGAGAAGGCGATCCAGTCGACGTCCAGGTCACGGACGCTGACCGCGTGGTGCGGGGCCAGCTGGGCGGCGTCCAGGACGATCCGGGCGCCGTGGGCGTGCGCGGCGGCGGCGAGTTCGCGCACCGGCCACAGCTCGCCGGTGACGTTCGAGGCGCCGGTGACGCAGACCAGGGCCGGGCCGTAGGGGTCACGGTCGGCGAGGGCGCGCTCCAGGGTCTCGACGGCCTGGCGGGGGGTGCGGGGCGCGTTGAGGTAGGTGACGCGGGCGTCGCGCCACGGCAGCAGCGAGGCGTGGTGCTCGGTCTCGAAGACGAAGACCTGGCAGTCGGCCGGGAGGGCGGCAGCGAGGAGGTTCAGCGAGTCGGTGGTGGACCGGGTGAAGACGACCTGGTCCTCGTCCCGGCAGTCGAGGAACTCGGCGACCGTCCGGCGGGCGTTCTCGAACAGGTCGGTGGAGAGCTGGGAGAGGTATCCGGCCCCGCGGTGGACGCTGCCGTAGTACGGCGCGTAGGCGGCCACGTCGTCCCAGACGCGCTGGAGGGCGGGGGCGCTGGCGGCGTAGTCCAGCGCTGCGTAGGTGACTTCGCCGCCGGTGACGAGCGGGACGGTGACATCGCGGCCCAGAACGGGCAGCGGGGCACAAATGGTCTGGACGGAGGCAGCGGTGGAGACAGACATGACGGAACTCCCGTGAGAGGAAAGAAGAAAGTGAAAATGGGTGCGCGGAGGCGGGGCTCGGCGGCCCTATCGCATTCGCTTGCTCACGGAAGACTCCCTCGAACGACCAGGACCCCTGGTTTCGAGAGGGGCCCGCGCTTGCCGTAGACCTCGCTGCCTACGGCCTGGTCTTCACCCGGGGCACCCCGCCACGGACGGAGGGTTGCCGGACAGTCGGCCGGGGCCTCATGACTGTCACTCATGACCTGGTACAGGAACGTACGTGAAATGATCGTCGTCCCGCAACCCGTGTCCGGATCGCGGGACGACGTCAGGTGCCGGTCAGGCGTTGCTCGCGGCGACCCACCGCTCCAGCGTCCGCTTCGCGGACCCCGAGTCGATGGACTCCGCCGCCTTCGCCATACCGGCCCCGATCTGCTCCGTCAGCGGCCCGTCGCCGGGCTCCAGCGCCACCAGCGCCGCCGCCGAGTTCAGCAGTACGGCGTCGCGCACCGGCCCCGTCTCGCCGTCCAGGAGGCGCCGGGCGACCTCGGCGTTGTAGGAGGCGTCGGCGCCGCGCAGCGCCTCCACCGGGACCAGCTCGATGCCGACGTCGCGCGGGTCGAAGGCCTCCTCGGTGACCTTGCCGTCGCGCACGACCCACACCCGCGAGGTGGCGGTGGTCGTCAGCTCGTCGAGGCCGTCGTCGCCGCGGAACACCAGCGAGGAGTTGCCGCGCTCGGCGAAGACGCCCGCGACGATCGGTGCCATGCGCGGGTCGGCCACCCCGACCGCCTGGGCCCGCACCTTGGCGGGGTTGGTCAGCGGACCGAGCACGTTGAACGTCGTCCGGATGCCCAGCTGTCCGCGCGCGGCGGCCACATGACGCAGCGAGGGGTGGAACTTCACCGCGAAGCAGAAGGTGATCCCGGCCTGCTCGGCGACCTGGGCGACCCGCCCGACCGGCAGTTCCAGATTGACGCCGAGCTTCTCCAGCACGTCCGAGGCACCCGACGCCGACGACGCGGCCCGGTTGCCGTGCTTGACGACCTTCGCGCCGGTGCCGGCGATGACGATCGCCGACATCGTGGAGATGTTGACGGTCTTCGCGCCGTCGCCGCCCGTGCCGACGATGTCGACGGTCGGCCCCGGCACCTCGATCACATTCGCGTGCGCGTACATCGTCCGGACCAGTCCGGTGATCTCCTGCACCGTCTCGCCCTTGGCCCGCAGCGCCACCACGAACCCGGCGATCTGCGCGTCCGTCGCCTCGCCGCGCATGATCAGGTCCATCGCCCACGCGGTGTCGTCGGCGGACAGGTCCCGGCCGTCCAGCAGGCCGTTCAGCAGCAGGGGCCAGGAGCGGCCCGCCGCGGTGTCGCCTCCAGCGGGGGTCACAGCGCTCATAAGCCGCTCCAGGTTCAGGCGTCCCGCACTACGGGACGCGAGTCTCAACGAGTCCACCCTATCCAGCCCCGGGACACGGAGAAGGGCCCCGTCCGAAGATCGGACGGGGCCCTTCTGCCGTGGCGTGGCGTGCGCAGCGATCAGTGGTGGCCGTGGCCGCTCGTGATCTCCTTGTACTCCTCGACGGTCGGCTTCGGGATCTGGCCGTCCTCGCCGTAGTAGGACTTGCTGAGCTTGGCGCGCAGCTTCTCGGAGCCCTTCACCTTGCGCTCGACGCCGTTCTCGTCGACCGCGGGGCCGATCTGGGCCGGCTCGTACTGCTCGTGCGCGGTGAGCGTGTACAGCGCGTCCTGGCTGAGCGGCTCGTGGACCTCGATGAACTCACCGTGCGGCAGGCGCTTGATGATGCCCGACTCGCGGCCGTGCAGCACCTTGTCCTTGTCCCGGCGCTGGAGGCCGAGGCAGATGCGCTTGGTGACGATGAACGCGAGGACCGGTCCGGCGAAGAAGCTGATCCGGACAAACCAGGTGACGGCGTTGATCGACAGGTGGAAGTGGGTGGCCCACAGGTCGTTGCCACCGCCGACCAGACCGATCATGTACACCGTGACCCAGGCGACGCCGAACGCGGTACGCGTCGGGGCGTTGCGCGGGCGGTCCAGGATGTGGTGCTCGCTCTTGTCGCCGGTGACCCAGGACTCGATGAACGGGTAGAGCGCGATCGCACCGAGGACCAGGCCGAAGAGCACCAGCGGGATGAACACGCCGAGGACCAGCGTGTGACCCCAGAAGTTGACCTCCCAGCCCGGCATGTACCGGACCAGACCCTCGGCGAAGCCCATGTACCAGTCGGGCTGGGCGCCGGTGGAGACCATGTCCGGCCGGTAGGGACCGATGGCCCAGACCGGGTTGATCTGCGCGACCGCCGCGATCACCGCGATGACACCGAAGACCAGGAAGAAGAAGCCTCCGGCCTTGGCCATGTAGACCGGCAGCAGCGGCATGCCGACGACGTTCTTGTTCGTCTTTCCGGGACCCGCGAACTGCGTGTGCTTGTGGTAGAAGACCAGGATCAGGTGGCCGACCACCAGACCGAGCATGATGCCCGGCAGCAGCAGGATGTGGATCGAGTAGAAGCGGGCGACGAAGTCGACGCCCGGGAACTCGCCGCCGAAGAGGAAGAACGAGATGTACGTGCCGACGATCGGCATGGACAGGATCGCGCCCTCGGTGAAGCGGACACCGGTGCCGGAGAGCAGGTCGTCAGGGAGCGAGTAGCCGGTGAAACCGGTGAACATGCCCAGGACGAACAGCAGGAAGCCGAACAGCCAGTTGATCTCACGCGGCTTGCGGAACGCGCCCGTGAAGAACACGCGCATCATGTGCACGAACATGCCCGCGAGGAAGATCAGCGCGGCCCAGTGGTGGATCTGCCGGATGAGCAGACCACCGCGCACGTCGAAGGAGATGTGCAGCGTGGAGCTGAACGCCTCCGACATGAGCTGTCCCTGGAGCGGGACGTAGGAGCCGTGGTACTCCACCTCGTTCATCGACGGGTGGAAGAACAGCGTCAGGTACACACCCGTGAGGATGATGATGATGAAGCTGTAGAGGCAGACCTCACCCAACATGAACGACCAGTGGTCGGGGAAGATCTTGCGCATGTTGGCCTTGGCGAGGGAGTAGATCCCCAACCGGCCGTCGGCCCAGTCGGCGACGCGCTCGCCGGCCGGTGCCTTCCCGCGAGAGCGGGACTCGGTGGTCTCTGTAGTGCTCATCCGCGCTCCCAGAATGCAGGACCGACGGGCTCCGTGAAGTCGCCGAGCGCCTCAAGGTAACCCTCGTCGTTCACACCGATGCGCAGCTGCGGCAAGGGGTGACCGGCCGGGCCGAAGATGACCTTGGCACCGTCGGCGAGGTCGAAGGTGGACTGGTGGCAGGGGCAGAGCGCGTGGTGCGTCTGCTGCTCGTACAGGGAGATCGGGCAACCGACGTGGGTGCAGATCTTCGAGTACGCGACGATGCCCTGGTAGGACCAGTCGAGTTCCTGCTTGTCCTTGATGTCGTCCGGCTGGAGCCGGA
This sequence comes from Streptomyces chartreusis, assembly GCF_008704715.1. Classification (NCBI taxonomy): domain Bacteria; kingdom Bacillati; phylum Actinomycetota; class Actinomycetes; order Kitasatosporales; family Streptomycetaceae; genus Streptomyces; species Streptomyces chartreusis. The sequence continues at coordinate 7,186,014 of NZ_CP023689.1, read as the reverse complement.
TGACCATCAGGGCCGCCTTGGCGATCTCGTTCTGGAAGTCGTGGTCGTGCTCCTCGAGGCCTTCGGGCTTGACGAAGGTGAGGGAGCCGACCGCGACGTCCGCGGGACGCAGCGGCTCGTTGGTGTTCATGTTCACGAGCAGCTTGCCCTTGGACCACAGGGTGTGGCGCAGCTTGGTCCCGGGCAGCGGGCCGAGGTCACGCAGCAGGACGACACCGGAGAGCGGGAACAGGGCCAGCGCGCCGAACATCGTGTTGCGGATCAGCTTGCGCCGACCCAGTGCCGACTCCTTGGCGCCCTGCTTGAAGTCGGCCATGACCTTGGCCTTGACCTCGGGCTCCGCGGCGATCGGGTGCCGGTCGTCCGCGACCTCCTCGTCCGACATCAGGGTGCGGGCCCAGTGGACCGCGCCCGCGCCGATGCAGAAGAGCGCCGCGCCGAGGGTCAGCCCCAGCGCGAAGTTCAGCGCGTTGAGGTGACCGATCGGGAAGACGAAGATCGACTTGTCGTGCGGGATCGCCACGTACGAGGCGATGAAGCCCACGGTGGCGAGCATCGAGACCGTGAACAGCAGGGCGACCGTGCGCTCGGACCGCTTGGCGGCCCGCTCGTCGATGTCCTGGATCCGGTGCTCGTGGGGCGGCAGGCCGGGGTCGGCGAAGGGGTGCTTCTCGTCCGCTACCGCGACGGTGGCGTCCTGCTCAGCGGGCAGGTTCTCTTCTGGAATGTCTTGGCTACTCATGACTTCTTGGCCTTTGCGGTCCGAGCGGCGACCCAGATGGCGACCGCGATCAGGGCACCGAGACCGAAGATCCAGGAGAAGAGGCCCTCACTGACCGGCCCGAGGCCGCCCAGCTCAAGACCACCCGGGTTCACCGTCTCGTCACTGTTGACCGCGTGGAGGTACGCGATGATGTCCTTCTTGTTCTGCTCCGACAGCGTGGTGTCGGGGAAGGACGGCATGTTCTGCGGGCCGGTCTGCATGGCCTCGTAGATGTGCTTGGGGTCGACACCCTCGAGGCTCGGGGCGTACTTGCCCTTCGTCAGCGCGCCGCCCTTGCCCGTGAAGTTGTGGCACTGGGCGCAGTTGTTGCGGAAGAGCTCACCGCCCTTGGCGATGTCCGCACCTTCCGGTCCGTACTGCTCCTCGGTGGGGACGGACGGACCCGCACCCAGAGAGGCGATGAACGCGGCGAGCTGGTCGATCTCGGCCTGCGAGTAGATGTTCTTCTTCGCCGGGACCTGGGCGCCCTGGGAGGTGGCGGCCGGCATACGGCCCGTCGACACCTGGAAGTCGACGGCGGCAGCGCCGACGCCCACCAGGCTCGGGCCGTCGGAGGTCCCCTCACCACTGGCTCCGTGGCAGCTGGCGCAGCCGACGGTGTAGAGCTTCTTGCCCTCCTCGATGGTGAGGGACTGGGCGGTTTCCTCGGCCTGCGCCTTGTCCGCGGGAGCGAACACGGCGTACAGCCCCCCCGTGCACGCCAGCGCGAGGAGTAGGACGACGACTGCCGCCAGCGGGTGGCGTCGTCGTGCGGAGAGCTTTTTCACGGATTACCCCGGTGTCAGGATCTTCTGCGTCGATGCTTCTGTTAGGTGCGTTGTGGAACGCGCGCGGGATCGGGCCCGGCTACTTGATCATGTAGATCGTGGCGAAGAGGCCGATCCAGACGACATCGACGAAGTGCCAGTAGTAGGACACGACGATCGCTGCGGTCGCCTGCTCATGCGTGAACCTCCGGGCCGCGTAGGTGCGGCCGAGGACAAACAGGAAGGCGATGAGTCCGCCCGTCACATGCAGTCCGTGGAAGCCGGTGGTCAGGTAGAAGACCGAGCCGTACGGGCCGGAAGAGAGCGAGATGCCCTCGTGCCTGACCAGCTCGGTGTACTCGTACACCTGACCGCCGATGAAGATCGCACCCATGATGAAGGTGACGATGAACCAGCCCCGGAGCTTCTTCACGTCACCGCGCTCGGCGGCGAAGACGCCGAGCTGGCAGGTGAGGGAGGAGAGCACCAGGATCGTGGTGTTCGTCGCCGAGAACGGGAAGTTCAAGGCCTCGGCCTGTGAATCCCAGTACTCGGGCCCCGTCACCGATCGCAGGGTGAAGTACATCGCGAAGAGGGCCGCGAAGAACATCAGCTCGGAACTCAGCCAGATGATGGTTCCGACGCTGGTGAGGTTCGGCCGGTTGACCGACGGGTGCGCGTGCCCGGTTTCTACTGTCGTTGCTGTCGCCACGACCGACATTATGTCGGTCGCTTATCCCGCCCTCACTCCGGGGGGTGCCGTTCGGAGTGTCTTGGCCGTTCGTACCGGTGTTGACGTGGTGTTCAAGGGAGTAGCATCCGCCGCATCGGGTCTTTCCGTACGACACTTACGTCTCGGAGGAAGCATGCAGCCGACCGCCACGGTGCTGGTCTACAGCGACGACTCCAACACTCGCGAGCAGGTGCGGCTGGCGACCGGGCGAAGGCCCGCTCCGGACGTCCCCGTGGTGGAGTTCGTGGAGTGCGCGACGCCCGCGGCCGTCATCAAGGAGCTGGACAAGGGCGGGATCGACGTCTGCGTCCTGGACGGCGAGGCCGTGCCGATGGGCGGCATGGGGGTCTGCCGGCAGATCAAGGACGAGGTGTTCAACTGCCCGCCGGTGCTGCTGCTCATCGGGCGGCCGCAGGACGCGTGGCTGGCCACGTGGAGCCGTGCCGAGGCGGCTGTGACGCTGCCTGTGGAGCCCGTGGAGTTCGCGGAGGCGTTGGCGGGCCTGCTGCGCACGAAGCGGCTGCAGAGCGCCTAGGAGCTCGGTTCAGCAGGTGATCGGGCGGCTGCGGGCCGTGGGGGGCTGTTCGCGCAGTTCCCCGCGCCCCTGCCGGGTCGGCTCCGCCGCCCGGTCTGCTCAGACGCTCTGTGGCCTCAGCCGTGCCCGTTCCGCGGGGCTCGGGCCGTCAGGGGTGCCTGCGACCAGGGCGCTGCCGTTGCGCCATTTCTTCCAGTCCAGGTTCCAGTCGCCGAAGCCGTTGCCGAACGGCTCCATCGTGTTGCCGTACGAGTTCACGACCTTGACGATGTCGCCCTCGCGGACGTTGTCGAAGAACCACTCGGCGTTGGCGGTGCTCATGCCGGTGCAGCCGTGGCTGACGTTGGCGTACCCCTGGGAGCCGACCGACCAGGGGGCTGCGTGCACGTATTCGCCGCTCCAGGTCACCCTGGTGGCGTAGTAGACGGGTAGGTCGTACGACTCGGAGGAGCCCTCGGCTATGCCGATGCTGGTTCCGCGCATCCGTACGAAGTACTCCTTGCCCAGGACCACCTTGACGCCGTTGCGGGTCTCGAAGCCGGGCTTGCCCGTCGTCACGGGTATGGACCGCACCTCCTCGCCGTTGCGGTAGAGCGTCAGCTGGTGGGTGGAGGCGTCCGTGACGGCTATGACCTGGTCGCCGATGGTGACCTTCAGGGGCTTGCCCTTGCCGCCCCAGAGGCGGTCGCTGATCCTCACGCCCTCCAGGTCGCTGCGGGCCTGGACGGTGGCGCCGGCGGGCCAGTACTCCTTGGGCCGGTAGTGGAGCTTCTTGTCGTCCACCCAGTGCCAGTTGCCGTCGACCGCGGGGACCGAGTCGACCCGCAGGGCCCGCTCGACCGTCGCCCGCTGGTTCTTGTCCTTGACGGGCCGGCTCAGTTCGGCGGTGATGGGCTGGCCGACGCCGTACTTGCCCGCCTTGGGCCCGAACGTCACCGTCAGGTGCTTCTTGCTGGTCGGCTTGCTGGTGTCGAAGGTGAGGACCTTGCGGCCGGGGGCGCCGTCCTCGTCCTCGGTGCTCACGCGGACCGTGTAGCGGGCGTTGGCGGCCAGCGGGGAGGTGCTGTGCCACCTGGTGCCGTCGGCGGAGAGTTCGCCCGTCACATAGCGCCCTGCGGCGTCCTTGGCGGTGACGTCGGTGATCCGTCCGTCGGAGTCCTCCGCGGTGATCTCCAGGGGCTTGTCGGGGTCGGCCTTCTCGCCGTCGCCCGAGGGGCCGTTGAAGGCGATCTGGTCGGCCGCGTCGTACGGCTCCGCGGACAGCGGATTGCCGTCGCTGCTGCATGCGGCGGCGCTCGCGCCGAGCGCTATCAGCAGGAGCGTGCAGCCTATGACGGTGCTCTTGCTCGGTGTTTTGCTCATGGCCTCACGCTAGGAAGCAGCGTCAGCGGCGGCGCGCCGGAGGACACGTACGGGTGACATGCGTTGCGGCAAAAGAAGGAGCCCGGACCCTCCTGACGGAGTGTCCGGGCTCCTGTGAGCTCAGCTCGTGCTACTGGGTGCGGTTCTCACCGCGGTAGTACTCGAAGACCCAGCCCCAGAGACCGATGAGGATCAGCGGGGCCGAGAAGTAGAGCAGCCACCAGCCGACCGCGATCCCCAGGAAGGCGAGCGCGCCGCCGATACCGAGGGACAGCGGCTGCCAGCTGTGCGGGCTGAAGAACCCGACCTCGCCGGCGTCGTCCGCGACGTCCGCTTCCTTGTTGTCCTGCGCACCCGCGTCGACCCGCCGGGCGGTGAAGCCCAGGTAGAAGCCGATCATGATGCACAGCGCGAAGGCCAGGAAGAGGGCCGTGGTACCGGCCGGCTCCTTCGACCAGACGCCGTAGACGATCGCCATGGCCAGGACGAAGATGCCCAGCCAGGCGAACATCGTGCCTTGGGTCTTCACTTGCCGGCCTCCTTGCCACCAGCCAGGGCCTTTTCACCGTGAGGCGCGTTCTCGAGCTGGTCGAGAGCCGCGATCTCAGGGTGATGCAGGTCGAACGCCGGGGATTCGGAACGGATCCGCGGCAGGGTGAGGAAGTTGTGCCGCGGCGGCGGGCAGGAGGTCGCCCACTCCAGCGAGCGGCCGTAGCCCCACGGGTCGTCGACTTCGACCTTCTTGCCGTACTTGGCGGTCTTCCACACGTTGTAGAAGAACGGCAGCAGCGACGCGCCGAGCACGAACGAGCTGATCGTCGAGATCGTGTTCAGGGCGGTGAAGCCGTCCTGCGCCAGGTAGTCGGCGTAACGACGCGGCATGCCCTCGGCGCCCAGCCAGTGCTGGACCAGGAAGGTGCCGTGGAAGCCGACGAACAGCGTCCAGAAGGTCATCTTGCCGAGCCGCTCGTCGAGCATCTTGCCCGTGAACTTCGGCCACCAGAAGTGGAAGCCGGAGAACATCGCGAACACCACGGTGCCGAAGACGACGTAGTGGAAGTGCGCCACCACGAAGTACGAGTCGGACACGTGGAAGTCCATCGGCGGCGAGGCCAGGATGACACCCGTCAGACCACCGAAGGTGAAGGTGATGAGGAAGCCGACCGCCCAGAGCATCGGTGTCTCGAAGGACAACGAGCCCTTCCACATCGTTCCGATCCAGTTGAAGAACTTCACGCCGGTCGGTACGGCGATGAGGAACGTCATGAAGGAGAAGAACGGCAGTAGGACGCCGCCGGTGACGTACATGTGGTGGGCCCACACGGTCACGGACAGACCCGCGATGGCGATGGTCGCCGCGATCAGACCCATGTAGCCGAACATCGGCTTGCGGGAGAAGACCGGGATGACCTCACTGATGATGCCGAAGAACGGCAACGCGATGATGTACACCTCTGGATGGCCGAAGAACCAGAAGAGGTGTTGCCATAGCAACGCTCCTCCGTTCGAGGCATCGAAGACGTGGGCGCCGAACTTGCGGTCCGCCTCCAGCGCGAAGAGCGCCGCCGCCAGGACGGGGAAGGCGAGCAGGACGAGCACCGCGGTCAGCAGCACGTTCCACACGAAGATCGGCATGCGGAACATGGTCATGCCCGGCGCACGCATGCAGATGATCGTGGTGATGAAGTTGACCGAGCCGAGGATGGTGCCGAAGCCGGAGAAGGCCAGACCCATGATCCACAGGTCGGCACCGATGCCCGGCGAGCGGACCGCGTCCGACAGCGGGCTGTAGGCGAACCAGCCGAAGTCGGCGGCACCGTCGGGGGTGAGGAAGCCGCCCACCGCGATGAGGGAGCCGAACAGGTAGAGCCAGTAGGCGAACATGTTCAGCCGGGGGAACGCCACGTCCGGCGCGCCGATCTGGAGCGGCATGATCCAGTTCGTGAAGCCGGCGAACAGCGGCGTCGCGAACATCAGCAGCATGATCGTGCCGTGCATCGTGAACGCCTGGTTGAACTGCTCGTTCGACATGATCTGAAGACCGGGTCGGGCGAGCTCGGCGCGCATGAAGAGCGCCATCACGCCGCCGATCACGAAGAACGCGAACGACGTGACGAGGTACAGCGTGCCGATCGTCTTGTGGTCGGTGGTGGTGAGCCACTTGACCACGACGTTGCCGGGTTGCCTGCGCCGGACCGGCAGCTCGTTCTCGTACGAGTCCTCAGCTGCCGCGGCACCCTGGGGTTCGTTGAGGATGCTCACAGGTTTGTCGTCTCCCGGTTCTTCTCGTGGCTCGTCTGCGCGATGCCGGCGGGAACGTAACCGGTCTGCCCCTTCTTGGCGAGGTCCTTGAGGTGCTGCTCGTAGCGCTCGGGGGAGACGACCTTCACGTTGAACAGCATCCGGGAGTGGTCGACGCCGCACAGTTCGGCGCACTTGCCCAGGAAGGTGCCCTGCCTGTTGGGGGTCACCTCGAAGGCGTTGGTGTGGCCCGGGATGACGTCCTGCTTCATGAGGAACGGCACCACCCAGAAGGAGTGGATGACGTCACGCGAGGTGAGGACGAAGCGGACCGTCTTGCCCTCCGGCAGCCACAGGGTGGGACCCGGGTTGCCCGTCTGAGGGTTGCGCGTGCCGGGCGTGCCGCAGTCGTACACACCGCCGGCGTTCGCCGGGAAGTCCTCCTTGAACCGGTCCGGGATCGCGGCCAGTTCCTTGGAGGTCTTGGCGTCGCCCGTGGAGCCTTCCACGGGCGCGATCATGTTGAAGCACCAGCTCCACTGGAAGCCGACGACGTTGACGGTGACGTCGGGCTTGTCCTTGAGGCTGAGGATCTTCGACTCGTCGCGGGCCGTGAAATAGAACAGGACCGAGACGATGATGAGCGGGACCACCGTGTACAGCGCCTCGATGGGCATGTTGTACCGGGTCTGCGGAGGTACCTCGACCTTGGTGCGGCTGCGCCGGTGGAACATGGCGCTCCACAGGATCAGACCCCACACCAGCACGCCGACGGCGAGCGCAGCCGCCCAGGAGCCCTGCCACAGGGAGAGGATCCGCGGAGCCTCTTCCGTGGTCGGGGTGGGCATACCAAGGCGGGGGAAGTCTTCCCAGTTGTACGAGCAACCGCTGGCTGTCGCCAGGACCAGGCCCGCGGTCATGCCTTGCAGCAGCTTCCGCCGCATCGGGCGCCGCGGCGAGCGGTCGGAGCCGTTGGGACTCACGTAGCGCCTTCCCGAGAGTCTCGCCCGCGCGGATCGGCTGCGGCCTGGCCTTCTCGCTGGTCGGTCGCCGCCCTGCGTCGGGCAGGGGTTTGGATGTTTATGCGGACCAAACCCTAGCCGACGCCCTCCGGGGGTTCGCGGGGAGGGGGGCCTACTGGAGTGGGGGGTTCGCTGGATTGGCGGCTGAAGGCCCGTCGTGGCTTGTCGCGCCCCGCGGCGGAGCCGCTGACACCACCGCCCCGCGCCCCTTTTGGGCGCCCCGGTGACCGGACGTCTAGCGTTGCTGTGTGGCCTACTTCGACGCTGCTTCCAGTGCTCCTCTTCATCCCGTCGCCCGGCAGGCGCTCCTGGCCTCCCTTGATGAGGGATGGGCCGATCCGGCCCGTCTCTACAGGGAGGGGCGACGGGCGCGCATGCTCCTGGACGCCGCTCGGGAGACGGCGGCCGAGGCCGTGGGCTGCCGGGCGGACGAGTTGGTGTTCACCTCGTCGGGGACGCGGGCCGTGCACTCGGGCGTCGCGGGCGTGTTGGCGGGCCGTCGCCGGATCGGAAGCCACCTGATCGTGTCCGCGGTCGAACACTCCTCTGTGCTCCATGCGGCTGACACGCACGAGGCCGGCGGGGGTTCGGTCAGTCAGGTGGCGGTGGGCCGGAGCGGGGCGGTGGACGCGGGGGCGTACGCGCAGGCCCTGCGTCCGGACACCGCGCTCGCGTGTCTCCAGTCGGCCAACCACGAGGTGGGCACCGAGCAGCCGGTGGCCGAGGTGGCCGCCGCGTGCCGGGAGGCCGGGGTGCCGTTGCTGGTGGACGCGGCGCAGTCGCTCGGCTGGGGACGCGTCGAGGGCGACTGGTCGGTGTTGACCGGGAGTGCCCACAAGTGGGGTGGTCCGTCGGGGGTCGGGCTGCTCGTCGTGCGCAAGGGGGTGCGGTTCGCCGCGCAAGGGCCCGTGGACGAGCGGGAGTCGGGGCGGGCCGCCGGGTTCGAGAACATCCCGGCGATCGTCGCCGCGGCGGCTTCGCTGCGGGCCGTGCGGGCGGAGGCTGCCCAAGAGGCGGTACGGCTGCGGGAGCTGACGGAGCGGATCCGGGCCCGGGTGCCGCGGCTGGTGCCGGACGTGGAGGTGGTCGGCGACCCGGAGCGGCGGCTGCCCGGGATCGTCACCTTCTCCTGTCTCTATGTCGATGGGGAGACACTGCTGCACGAGCTGGACCGGGCCGGCTTCTCGGTCTCCTCCGGCTCGTCCTGCACGAGCAGCACGCTGACGCCCAGCCATGTGCTGAAGGCGATGGGGGTGCTGAGCGAGGGGAACGTGCGCGTGTCCCTGCCGTTCGGGACGCCGGAGGAGGACGTCGAGCGGTTCCTCCGGGTGCTGGCGCCGGCGGTCGCCGGGATGCGCGAGAAGCTCGGGGCGCCGACGGCGGAGAAGGTCGTACGGGACGAGGACGTCCTCGTCGTGGACTCCCTCGGCAAGCGGTGCCCGATCCCCGTCATCGAGCTCGCCAAGGTCATCGGGGACGTGCCGGTGGGCGGCCTGGTCCGGGTCCTGTCCGACGACGAGGCGGCCCGCCTGGACATCCCGGCGTGGTGCGAGATGCGGGGGCAGGAGTACGTGGGCGAGGAGTCGGCTGAGCGCGGGGCCGCATATCTCGTGCGCCGGGTGAGCTGAACGCCCCTTGAGGGGCGCGGGGAACTGCGCGAACAGCCCCCACGCGCCCGCAGCCGACGACGAACCCGCCGAGGCGGACCTCAGCCCAGGTGCGTCCGGACCTCCTCGCCCGCGTCGTGGCCGTACGCCTTGGTGAACCTGTCCATGAAGTGGGCGCGGCGCAGCTGGTACTCCTGCGTGCCCACCGTCTCGATGACGAGCGTGGCCAGCATGCAGCCGACCTGGGCGGCGCGCTCGAGGGAGACGCCCCACGCCAGTCCGGACAGGAACCCGGCACGGAAGGCGTCGCCGACGCCGGTGGGGTCGGCCTTGCGCTCCTCCTCGGGGCAGCCGACCTCGATCGGGTCGTGGCCGGCCCGCTCGATGCGTACGCCGCGCGCGCCGAGGGTGGTGACACGGTGGCCGACCCTGGACAGGATCTCCTCGTCCGACCAGCCGGTCTTGGACTCGATGAGCCCCTTCTCGTACTCGTTGGAGAAGAGGTAGGTCGCCCCGTCCAGCAGTATCCGGATCTCGTCGCCGTTCATCCGGGCGATCTGCTGGGAGAAGTCGGCGGCGAAGGGGATCGAGCGGGAGCGGCACTCCTCGGTGTGGCGGAGCATGCCCTCCGGGTCGTCGGCGCCGATGGAGACCAGGTCCAGGCCGCCGACGCGGTCGGCGACGGTCTTCAGCTCGATCAGCCGGGCCTCGCTCATCGCGCCCGTGTAGAAGGAGCCGATCTGGTTGTGGTCGGCGTCGGTGGTGCAGACGAAGCGGGCGGTGTGCAGGGTCTCGGAGATACGGACCGATCCGGTGTCGACTCCGTGCCGGTCGAGCCAGGCCCGGTACTCGTCGAAGTCGGAGCCCGCGGCGCCGACGAGGATCGGCTTCGTGCCCAGCTGACCCATGCCGAAGGCGATGTTCGCGCCTACGCCGCCCCGGCGTACGTCCAGGTTGTCGACCAGGAAGGACAGCGAGACCGTGTGCAGCTGGTCCGCGACGAACTGGTCGGCGAAGCGGCCGGGGAAGGTCATGAGGTGGTCGGTGGCGATGGAGCCGGTGACTGCGATGCGCACGGCGTGAGGTCTCCTGCGGGGAGGTGGAATTGACAATCCACGCTACCGTTCGTGACCGGGACACAGAAGCAGCCAAAACTACCTGATAGTAGATCTTTCTTCGCGGGCTCGAGCGAGCATACGGTGCAGCTATGACGAAATTCGAGGTCCGTGCCCCCGCTCCGGCCGACCTGGAGGTCGACCTGGCGTCACTGCTGGGTGACTGCGCGCGGATGGCTCCGCACTGGGCCGCCCCCGACCGTGTCCTTTCCCGTCCGGTCTCTCCGTCACGCATCCACGGGGTGACCGTGCCCTCGAAGTCGGCGCGACTGCTGGACGCGATGTCCGACTACGGCGACTGACCGGGAGGCCGATCGAACTCCGGCAGCCCGATCGGCGCTTTTCAGGGAACCGTGCGCTCCCCCGCTGCGTCCCATCGGCGTCCCCCGTAAAGGGGATGCGGGATACGACCCGGTGGACCGGCCTTTTGACAGGGTCGGGTCAGGGTCCTGGGACATGTGCGCAGCCGAAGGAGCGATGCGGTGAACACCGAGCGACCCGACAACGACGACGCGGGCGCCTCCGGCAAGGACGCGGAGGAGGCACGGGCGGAGCAGCACGCCGCCGACGCCGACGGGCTCGCCGACGAGAGCGGGACGGCAGGCGGAGCTGCTGACGGCGAGGTCGAGGGGACCGGGAAGGCCGACGGGACCGAGTCGGCCGGCGGGACCGACCGGGCCGACGAGGCTGCCGCCGAGGACGAAGGGGCGTCGCGCGACGCGGGCGCCTCGGACGACGCGAGTGCCTCGGGCGAGGAGTCCGCTTCCGGCCAGGAGCCCGCTCTCGGCCAAAAGAGTGCCTCGGCCGACGAGAGCGCCTCGGAGAGTGCCGACGCCGGCCCTGCCGAGCCCGGCTCTCCCGTCCCGCCCGCCGTCGAGGCTCACGACGCCACGCCCACCCACGGGCCGGACGAACTGGACGGCGGTGCACGTCGCCGATCCCCCGCGATCATCGCCTCCGTCGCCGCGGCCGTGCTGCTGGTCGGGGGCGGTGGGGCCTATCTCGCCGCGAACGCGTCCGGTGGTTCGGACGGCGGTACGTCGTCCGGGGCGCCCGGCGGTGAGACTCCCCCGCCGCTGCACCTCGACGGCTACACCGAGGCAGGCGGCGGCACCGGCGGCATCGCGCCCGGGGAGCCCAACCCGTACGGCGCCACCTACAAGGCCGGCGGCGATCTGCCGGACGGGCCCGGGTCGGCGCCGGTGTACCGGGCCGGCGGCGAGGTCGGCGCGGCCGAGGTGGCGCGGCTGGCCGAGGCGCTCGGGGTGGACGGGACGCCGGTGGCGCAGGGTGAGACCTGGAGGGTCGGCGCGTCGGACGGCGCGGGGCCGAGCCTCCAGGTGAACAAGCAGGCGCCGGGGACCTGGACCTTCTACCGTTACGCGCCCGGCACGGACAACTGTCAGAGCACCACCGTGTGCGCGAAGGCCCCCGCCGACCGGGCCGGCGACCCGGTGAGCGAGGACGCCGCGAAGAAGGCCGCCGCGCCGGTACTCAAGGCGATCGGTCAGGACGACGCGAAGCTCGACGCGGGCCAGGTCATGGGCGACCAGCGGGTGGTGAACGCCGATCCGGTGGTCGGCGGACTGCCCACCTACGGCTGGACGACCGGGGTCACCGTGAACGCCCAGGGTGAAGTGGTCGGCGGCAGCGGCCAGTTGAAGGCGCCGGTGAAGACGGACACGTACCCCGTGCTGAGCGCGGAGAAGACGCTCAGGCTGATGAACGCGGCGCCGAAGGCCGACCACCGCATGGGCATCGGGGGCTGCGCCAGCCCCGTACCGCTGAAGGACCGGATGGAGGCGCCCTGCGGTGCGGAGGCGTCGATGCAGGCGTCCGGGTCGACGGGTGCGCCGCCGGAGCAGGACACCATCACCGTGGAGAAGGCCGTGTTCGGGCTGGCCTCGCACTACGTGGACGCCCGGCAGGCGCTGGTGCCGTCGTGGCTGTTCGAGGTGCGGACGCAGGGCGCGCAGGACAGCTTCACGGTGACGTACCCGGCGATCGACCCGAAGTACCTGGACTCGGCCACGCCCTCGCAGGAGCCGTCCGGGCAGCCGAGCCCGCGGCCGACCGGGCCGAAGGACGACTCGACGGCGTCGCCGGTCACCCGGAACGGGGGCGTGGACGCGTACAAGGCCGACGACTCGAAGCTGACCGTCGCCTTCACCGGCGGTGTGTGCGCCGACTACAAGGTGACGGCGAGCGAGAGCGGTGACGAGGTGACCGTCCGGGTGACCGAGACCTCACAGCCGGACGAGGTCTGCATCCTGATCGCCAAGGTGTTCCACAAGACCGTGCAGCTGGACAAGCCGCTCGGGGACCGGAAGGTCGTGGGCACGGACGGTCAGGCGGTTCCGCTGGAGAAGCCCGGCATGCTCCCGGACGCACCGGAGACGTCCGGGGCCCGGTAAGGGTCCTCGGACAAGGAAAGGCGGCGGCCCCGTCGGAGGGGGTCGCCGCCTTTCCGTGTGTCCGGCCTGGATCTGCCGGACATTCGGCTGGGATCAGCTGAAGGAGTCGCCGCAGGCGCAGGAGCCCGTCGCGTTCGGGTTGTCGATCGTGAAGCCCTGCTTCTCGATGGTGTCCACGAAGTCGATGGACGCGCCGCCCAGGTACGGGGCGCTCATGCGGTCGGTGACGACCTTGACGCCGCCGAAGTCCTTGACGACGTCGCCGTCGAGGGAACGCTCGTCGAAGAAGAGCTGGTAGCGCAGACCCGAGCAGCCACCGGGCTGGACGGCCACACGCAGGGCGAGGTCGTCACGGCCTTCCTGGTCGAGCAGGGCCTTCACCTTGGCCGCGGCGGCGTCGCTCAGAACGATGCCGTCGGTGGCGGTGCTGGTCTCGTCCGATACGGACATCTACATCTCTCCCGGGTTGTACGGAGACTGCTTGCCAACCATTGCAACCGGCGGGTCGGCGGATTCATTCCGGGGCCGGATGCTTGTCTTTCGGTCCTTCTTCATGCTCGCACACGGCGCGCGGAGCGGAAAACGCCTCATTCGGGATTGCGCGGGTCGGTCACCGGGATTCACGTCACATCGACACGATGGCCATCGTCAAACTGACGTGAACCGGTTATGATAGATAGCGTCAATCCGACGAGAAGTCGGTGAAGGTGTCCCGCTTGACCCGCCGGGACCGGATCCTCCGGTCCCGGCGAGCCGCAGAACAGAAAGGGTGCGTGTCGTGACCACCGCCCAGACCCAGGAGCTCGACGTACAGCCGACGCCCCTCGCCCTGCTGCTCCTCGGCCGTGAGGCCGACCCGAGGAGCGAGCGTGGCGTCGAGTGCCCCGGCGACCTGCCCTCGCCGTCCGACCCGGACCTGGTCGAGCGTGCCCGCGCCGCCAAGGAGAAGCTCGGCAACAAGGTCTTCGTGCTCGGCCACCACTACCAGCGCGACGAGGTCATCCAGTTCGCGGACGTGACCGGTGACTCGTTCAAGCTCGCCCGGGACGCGGCCGCGCGCCCGGAGGCCGAGTACATCGTGTTCTGCGGTGTGCACTTCATGGCGGAGTCGGCGGACATCCTGACCTCCGACGACCAGAAGGTCGTCCTGCCCGACCTCGCCGCCGGCTGCTCGATGGCCGACATGGCGACGGCCGAGCAGGTCGCCGAGTGCTGGGACGTGCTGACCGACGCCGGCATAGCCGAGCAGGTCGTGCCGGTGTCGTACATGAACTCGTCCGCCGACATCAAGGCGTTCACGGGCAAGCACGGCGGCACGATCTGCACCTCATCCAACGCCAAGCGCGCGCTGGACTGGGCCTTCGAGCAGGGCGAGAAGGTGCTCTTCCTGCCGGACCAGCACCTCGGCCGCAACACCGCCGTCAGGGACATGGGCATGTCCCTGGAGGACTGCGTCCTGTACAACCCGCACAAGCCGAACGGCGGGCTGACCGCCGACGAGCTGCGCGCCGCGAAGATGATCCTGTGGCGCGGCCACTGCTCGGTGCACGGCCGCTTCAGCCTGGACTCGGTGAACGACGTGCGCGAGCGCATCCCGGGGGTGAACGTCCTGGTCCACCCCGAGTGCAGGCACGAGGTCGTGGCCGCGGCGGATTACGTCGGTTCGACGGAGTACATCATCAAGGCCCTGGAGGCCGCCCCGGCCGGCTCCAAGTGGGCCATCGGCACGGAGCTGAACCTGGTCCGCCGGCTGGCGAACCGTTTCGCGCCCGAGGGCAAGGAGATCGTCTTCCTCGACAAGACGGTCTGCTTCTGCTCGACCATGAACCGCATCGACCTGCCGCACCTGGTCTGGGCGCTGGAGTCGCTGGCCGAGGGCAACCTGGTCAACCGGATCGAGGTCGACAAGGAGACCGAGGCGTTCGCGAAGCTGGCGCTGGAGCGCATGCTGGCGCTGCCGTAGCCCCTGCTCGAAAGGCTCACCCCGACACGGGTTTCCGGTCGGGGTGAGCCGGGTCGAGGGTGAATACGTCGCCGTCCGGGGTGGCGACGACCAGGGCACCCCGGTGCAGCAGCACCTCGGACAGCGACCAGCCCTGGTTGGTCACCCGCTGGGCACGCGGCAGGGTCTCCCACAGCAGCGTGCCCTTCCTGGTGTCGAGGGCGGCGACCCGGCCGCTGGCGCTGGACATGTAGAGCACCCGGGCGCGCGGGTCGTGGGTAATGTCGCTCGGCTGCTCCAGGCTCGTCCGGGTCTGCCATTGCCGTTCTCCCGTCCGGGCCGACACGGCGGTCACCTGGCCGGAGGACGTGGCGAACCACAGGGTGTCGTCCGACAGAGTCGCGTTGCCCTCGAACTCCTCCGCCAGCTTCGTCGTAGTGGTCCTGCCCGTGAACGGATCCAGCAGCCGGATCCGGGAGAACGCCTCCACGCTCTTGTCCTCGACAGGGTCGAGGAAGAGCAGGCCGCCGTCGAACGTCCCGACGAGAGTTCCGTCCCTGGGCACCGTCTGGCGCCGCGCCGAGCCGTCGGCCCGGTCCCACCCCAGGAGCAGCGCTTCCTTGCCACCCGTCAGCTCCGGGACGCACCGGACGTAGGGATCCTCGCCGGCATCCGCCCAGTTGCAGTACAGCCCTGCCGGCAGCGGTGCCGTCCAGCGTTCGGTGCCGGTTCGCGGTGAGCGGGCTGTCACCGAACTGCCGTTGTCGTCAGGGACGATCACCAGGTCGCCGGAAAGGTGCGGGCGGACCTGGAGCGTGTTCACAGCACGGTGCCAGAGCCTCTTTCCGGTCCCCGTGTCGAGGGCGGTCACCGAGACCTCCGCGTCGTCCCCCGTCCCCGGGCGGTACTCCTGCTCGACGACCATCGTGTCGTCGACGACACCTAGGACGGAGAAGATGTACGTCCCTTTGTCCAGGGCGGACGGCACCCCGTCGGCCCGCCAGACGACCCGGCCGGTGAGGGCGTCGATGCGCATGGGCAGGACTCCGTTGCCCGCGCAGTGGACCGCGCCCTCGTACACCTCGCACTCGGGGGTTCGCTCCGGGCCGTAGCCGGCGACATCGGTCACGTCCTTGACGCCCCGCGTGGCGGTGGCGTCCGCCGTCGTCTGCCAGGGCTTCCAGCCGGACGGTAGCGCCGCCCACCGGGAAGGGGCGGCGGTGTCGGCACCAGTCCGGGCGTCGTCGTCCTCGAGCCCAGGCCCCATCAGCAGGTATCCCGTCAGTCCGAGCGCGAGAGCGCCGACCGCACCGGCCGTGGCCCACGCTCGTACCCGGCTCCGGCGCCTAACGGGGGCCGCTTGGTCGGCGGCCGAGGCGGGCCGGGTGCGGACCATGGCCACCTCGTCCGTGCGCAGTGTCACGGTGGCCTGGTCGTCCTCGCCCGACTCGGGCAGCGCGGCCACGAACTCCCGTGCCACTTCGTCCAGTTCGGGCCGGTCCGCGGGGTCCTTGGCCAGGCAGCGTTCCAGGACCGCGTGCAGCGGCTGCGGCACTCCGTCCAGGACGGGGGCGTCATGGACCACCCGGTAGGCGGTGAGGTAGGGGCTGTCGGCGTCGAAGGGGCCCCGGCCCGTCATCGTGAAGACGAGCAGGGCGCCCACGGAGAAGACGTCGGAGGCGGGGCCCACCGAGCGGGCGTCGGTGAGCTGTTCCGGGGACATGAACGGCGGGGTGCCGATCATCTGCCCGGTCTCGGTGAGGGTGTTGTGGTTCTCGGCGGCGCGGGAGATGCCGAAGTCGATGACGCGGGGGCCGTCCTCGGCCATCAGGACGTTGGCGGGCTTGAGGTCGCGATGCACGACGCCCGCCCGGTGGATGTCCCGCAGCGCCTCCACCAGGCCGAGGACCAGCCGCCGCAGTTCGGTGCCCTTGAGCGGGCCCCCGTCGCGGATCCTGGCGGCGAGGGAGGGCCCGGGCACGTACTGGGTCGCCATCCAGGGCCGTACCGCGTCGGCGTCGGCGTCCAGCACCGGGGCGGTGAAGGCGCCGCTGACCTTGCGGACGACCTCGATCTCCTGCCGGAAACGGGCGCGGAAGACGGCGTCCTCGGCGTACTGCGCGTGCACCACCTTGACGGCGACCTCGCGCCCCGAGCGTGCCCTGCCCCGGTAGACGACGCCCATGCCCCCGGACCCGAGCCGGCCGACGAGTCTGTAGCCACCGACCGACTTCGGATCGTCCTTGTGCAGCGGCACGCCCGGTACCCCTCCCCCGTGATGCAGTCCGGGGCTCAGGATACGTAACGCCCGGACGACGATGGCCGGGTCCCGAACCGTGCTTTCCGGTTCGGGACCCGGCCATCGCGGGTCACTCGCTCACGGGGTCACCCGCTCACACGGACGCGGGCTCCGCCTCGTCCGAGGAAGCGTCCTCGGCGTCCTTCGCCGGCTGCTCGGCGAGCCCCGCCTTCTTCGCCCGCTTCGCCGCGCGCTTCTTCGCCCGGCGCTCCTTGCGGAGCTCCAGCATCGCGTAGAGCGTCGGGACGAGGAGGAGGGTCAGCAGGGTGGAGGTGATCAGACCGCCGATCACGACCACGGCCAGCGGCTGGGCGATGAAGCCGCCCTCGCCGGTGACGCCCAGGGCCATGGGCAGCAGGGCGAAGATCGTCGCCAGGGCCGTCATGAGGATCGGGCGCAGCCGGTGCCGGCCGCCCTCGATCACGGCCTCGACGACGCCGTAACCCTGCCCCCGGTACTGGTTGATGAGGTCGATCAGCACGATCGCGTTCGTCACCACGATGCCGATCAGCATCAGCATGCCGATCATCGCGGGGACGCCCATCGGGGTGCCGGTCGCCACCAGGAGGCCGATGGCGCCGGTCGCCGCGAACGGGATCGACACCAGCAGGATCAGCGGCTGGGCCAGCGAGCGGAACGTCGCGACCAGCAGCATGAAGACGATCGCGATGGCCGCGAGCATCGCCAGGCCCAGGTTGACGAACGCCTCGTCCTGGTCCTCGGAGACACCGCCGATCGAGGCCGTCGCGCCCGCCGGGAGGGTCAGCTGATCGATCTTCGACTGGAGGTCCGCGCTGACCGCGCCCGTGTTGTCGCCGGTCGGCTTCGCGGTGACGGTGGCCGCGCGCTGGCCGTCGATCCGGGTCATCGAGACCGGGCCGTCCACCAGCTTCACGTCCGCGATGTCGCCCAGCTTCACCGGGCCGAGGCGCAGGCCCTGAAGCTGCTTCAGGGTCGTCGCCGGCTTCGCCGACCTGATGACGATGTCGCGCTCGGTGTCGTCCAGGGTCGCCTGGGCGGCGGTGTTGCCGCGCACCGCCTGGGCGACGGCGAGACCGAGGGTCTGGTCGTTGAAGCCCGCCGCGGCCGCCTTGTCGTTGGCCTTCACCGAGACGCGGGGCACGCTCTGCGCCAGGTCGCTGGTGACGTCGGTGACGTCGTCCAGTCCGGCGACCGCCTCGCGGACCTGCTCGGACGCCTTGCGCAGCACGTCCCCGTCGGCCGCCTTCACGACGACGCTCAGGTCCTGGGCGCCGAAGCCGTCACCGGCGGCGATCGTGGTGGTGCCGACGCCGTCGAGCTTCTTCAGGCCCGCCTCGATGCGGCCCTGGACGTCGTCGTAGGACGCGGAGTCCTCCAGCATCACCTGGTACGACGCCTGGTTGGTGTCGGTGCCGCCGCCGAAGGCCGCCATGAAGCCGGACGAGCCGATGGTGACCTGGTAGTCCTTGACGCCCTTGGTGTCGGCGAGCAGCCGCTCGACCTTCTTCGCCTGCTCGTCGGTCGCGGCCAGGCTGGTGCCGGGCTTCAACTCCTGCTTGACGGTGAGGACTTCCTGCTCGCCCTGGTCGAAGAAGTTCGTCTTCAGCAGCGGCGCCATGCCGAACGTGCCGACGAGGATGACGATCGCCAGCAGCACACTGGTCAGCCGGCGCCGCGTCGCGAACCGCAGGACGGGGACGTAGATGCGCTGGAGTCTGCTCTTCGCCTCCTTCTCCTCGGCGATCCGGCGTGCCTCGTCGGCGTCCTCCGGGGTGCCCTTCGGGGCGCGCAGGAACCAGTACGACAGGACGGGCACGACCGTCAGCGAGACCAGCAGCGACGCGAGCAGCGCGGCCGTCACGGTCAGGCTGAACGAGCCGAACAGCTCGCCCACCATGCCGCCGACCAGGCCGATCGGCAGGAACACGGCCACTGTGGTGAGCGTCGAGGAGGTCACCGCGCCGGCGACCTCGCGGACCGCCTTGATGATGGCGTCCTCGCGCTCCTCGCCGTAGCCGAGGTGCCGCTTGATGTTCTCCAGGACCACGATCGAGTCGTCGACGACCCGGCCGATGGCGATGGTGAGCGCGCCGAGCGTCAGCATGTTCAGGGAGAGGTCCCTGGTCCACAGGACGATCAGGGCCAGCACGACGGAGAGCGGGATGCTGACCGCGGTGACCAGCGTCGAGCGGATCGACGCCAGGAAGACCAGGATGATCAGCACCGCGAAGAGCAGACCGAGCGCGCCCTCCGTGGTCAGACCGTCGATGGACTTCTTCACGGCCGGGCCCTGGTCGCTGACCACGGTGACCGTGGCGTCCGAGCCGAGGTCCTTGCGGATCTCCGGGAGCTTGTCCTCGACGGCGTCCGAGATGGCGACCGCGCTGCCGTCGCGGTCCATGGTGACCGCGACCGCGAGGGACGGCTTGCCGTCGGTGCGGGTGATGGAGTCGGCCGGGGCCTGCTCCTGCTTCACGGAGGCGACCGAGCCGAGGCGGACCGGCTTGCCGGCGCCCGGCTCGCCGCTCACCATCAGGTCCTCGATCTGCTGGATCGAGGTGAAGCCGCCGCCGACCTGGACGGTGCGGTTGCTGCCGTCCTCGTCGAAGGAGCCGGCCGGCACGGTGGCGCCGCCCGCCTGGAGGGCCTGGGAGACGGACTGCGCGGTCAGGCCGGCCTTCGCCAGCTTGGCGTCGTTCGGCGTGATCGTGACCTGGAGGTCGCGCACACCGTCGACGGTGACCTGGCCGACGCCGTCGATGTCCTTCAGGTCCGGCACCAGGGTGCGGTCGAGCTGGTCGGCCAGGGCCTGCTGGTCCTTGCCGGAGGTGACGGCGAGGACGACGGTCGGGATGTCGTCCGTGGAGCCGGCGATGACCTGCGGGTCCACGTCGTCGGGCAGCTGGATCCGGGCCCGGTTGACGGCCTGCTGGACGTCGGCGACGAGCTGCTGGGTGTCGGGGCCGTAGTCGAAGGACGCCATGATCACGGCGTTGCCCTCGCTGGCGGTGGAGGTGACGCCGGTGATGCCGTCGACGGCTTCGAGGCTGTCCTCGATCGGCTCGACGACCTGCTTCTCGACCACGTCCGGCGACGCGCCCTGGTACGGCGCGAGGACGGACACCATGGGCAGTTCGATGGAGGGCAGGAGCTGCTGCTTGAGCTGAGGGATCGCGATCGCGCCGAAGGCGATCGCGATGATCGAGATCAGGCCTATCAGGGCGCGTTGGGCGAGGCTGAATCGGGACAGCCAGGACATGGGTGAGGGTCTCTCTTCTGTGAGCGGCAGAAGCGGGCAGCTCCCGCCCCTACACCCTCAGCCATCGGCAAGCCCCGTTTCGTAGGCCCCAGGTCCATTTCCTTATACGGCGCATACTCCGGGCGCAGTATGCGCGGCCGGGTTCACTCCACCCTTGGACGTACCAGCCCCGACTCGTACGCGATCACCACGAGCTGGGCCCGGTCGCGGGCGCCGAGCTTGGACATGGCCCGGTTGACGTGCGTCTTCACGGTCAGCGGGCTGACCTCCAGGCGCTCGGCGATCTCGTCGTTGGAGTGTCCGCCGGCGACCTGGACCAGGACCTCGCGCTCGCGGCCGGTGAGGGCGTCGAGCCGCTCGGCGCGCGCCGGGTCGCGGTCGTCGTCCGCGCCGTCGCCCTGGGCGAGGAAGCGGGCGATCAGGCCCTTGGTGGCGGCCGGCGAGAGCAGCGCCTCGCCGCCGGCCGCGACGCGGATGGCGCTGAGGAGTTCGTCGGGTTCGGAGCCCTTGCCGAGGAATCCGGAGGCTCCCGCGCGCAGGGACTGCACGACGTAGTCGTCGACCTCGAAGGTGGTGAGGATGACGACGCGGACGTGGGCGAGGGCCGGGTCGGCGCTGATCATGCGGGTGGCGGCGAGGCCGTCGGTGCCGGGCATCCGGATGTCCATCAGGACGACGTCGGCGCCGCGCTCCTTGGCAAGGCGCACCGCCTCGGCACCGTCGGACGCCTCGCCGACGACCTCCATGTCGGGCTCGGAGTCGACCAGCACCCGGAAGGCGCTGCGCAGCAGGGCCTGGTCGTCGGCGAGCAGGACGCGGATGGTCATGCGGAGTCCTCAGCGGTTCACGGGGCGGACGGCTTGCTGATACGACAACTGCCGCGGGGGGCTCCTGAGTTCCGCGGCGTCGTCATACGGCGTCCTCGGCGGCGCGGGTACGGCTCTTGACCGGCAGGATCGCATGGACGCGGAAGCCGCCGCCGTAGCGCGGGCCGGTGGTGAGGGTGCCACGCAGGGCGGTGACGCGCTCGCGCATGCCGAGCAGGCCGTGGCCGCCGCCCTCGACGGTGTCGTCGTCGCCGGCGCCGTCGTCGAGGACGGTGATCTCGACGTTCGGCCCGACGCGCACGACGCTCACCTCGGCCTTGGCGGCCGTGCCCGCGTGCTTCTGCACATTGGTGAGCGCCTCCTGGATGACCCGGTAGGCGGCCAGGTCCACGGCGGCCGGGAGGGTGGTGCCCTGGTCGGTGCGGGCGACCTCGACGGGGAGGCCGGCGCTGCGGAAGGTGCCCGCGAGTTCGTCGAGGCGGTCGAGGCCGGGGGCGGGTTCGGTGGGCGCCTCCGGGTCGCCGGACTGCCGCAGCAGACCGACGGTGGCCCGCAGTTCGTTCAGCGCGGAGCGGCTCGCCTCGCGCACGTGGGCGAGGGCCTCCTTGGCCTGGTCGGGCCGCCGGTCCATGACGTGGGCGGCGACGCCTGCCTGCACGTTGACCAGGGCTATGTGGTGGGCGACGACGTCGTGCAGGTCCCGGGCGATGCGCAGCCGCTCCTCGGCGACGCGACGGCGGGCCTCCTCCTCGCGGGTGCGCTCGGCCCGCTCGGCGCGCTCGCGGATGGCGGCGACGACGGCTCGGCGGCTGCGGACCGCGTCGCCCGCGGTGGCGCCGATGCCGGTCCAGGCGAAGATCGCGAGGTTCTCCTGGGCGTACCAGGGCAGCGGTCCTGCGAGCATCGCCGCGCCGGTCAGCACGGTGATGGTGAGCAGGCCGACGCGCCAGGTGGTGGTGCGGTCGGTGGTCGAGGCGACGGTGTAGAGGGCGATGACCGCGGACATGGCGACCGGGGCGCGGGGGTCACCGGTGACGGACTCCACGAGGGAGACCGCGCCGGTCAGGGCGAGCACCGTCATGGGGGCGCGGCGGCGGAAGGCCAGGGCCGCGGAGCCGAGGGTGATGAGCAGGAGGCTGAGCACGTCCGGGGTGCGCAGGGCCCAGGTGACGCCGCTCTTCCCGTGCGGGTCCACGAACGAGCCGGCCACCATGCACGCCAGCACACCGACCGCCAGCGCCGTGTCCAGCGCCATGGGGTGTGCTTTGAGGTGCCGCCTGGCGCGTTCGAGGGTGCTCACGCTGAATTACGGTACGGCGTCGCTGCGGGGCTTGGAACGGGGGTGGACTTGAGGTTCCGCACGATTCGAACGCGGCGTCGCGGCCCGGGCTGATTCACCTATCCCGGAATCAGACCGTCGTCGCTGAGGAGCTCCCGGACCTCTTCGAGGGTCGCGTCCGAGGACGGCAGGATCAGTTCCGACGGTTCGAGGGAGTCGTCGGGCAGGGGCGTGCCCAGTTCGCGGACCTTGGACAGGAGAGCGGTGAGGGTGCGGCGGAAGCCGGGGCCGTCGCCGTTCTCCATCTCCACGAGGAGCTCGTCGTCGAGCTTGTTGAGCTCGGGCAGGTGGCTGTCGGACAGCTTCACCTGCCCCTCACCCATGATCCGGACGATCATGTCGCCCATCGCGCCCTCCTAGGCGTGGGCCCCGGCCGTCGGCTACTGCTTGTCGAAGCGCGGGGTGTCCTGCGGCTGCTGCTGGGACTGCTGGCCCGAGCCGCCCTCGATGGCCTGCTGGCCGCCCGACGGGCCGCCCGCCAGCTCCGCCTTCATGCGCTGCAGTTCCAGCTCTACATCCGTACCACCGGAGAGCCGGTCCAGCTCGGCCTGGATGTCGTCCTTGTGCATGCCCGACTGGTCGTCCAGGGCACCGGAGGCGAGCAGCTCGTCGATGGCGCCGGCGCGGGCCTGGAGCTGGGCCGTCTTGTCCTCGGCCCGCTGGATCGCCAGGCCGACGTCGCCCATCTCCTCGGAGATGCCGGAGAACGCCTCGCCGATCCGGGTCTGGGCCTGGGCCGCGGTGTACGTGGCCTTGATCGTCTCCTTCTTGGTGCGGAAGGCGTCGACCTTGGCCTGGAGCCGCTGGGCCGCGAGGGTGAGCTTCTCCTCCTCGCCCTGCAAGGTCGCGTGCTGGGTCTCCAGGTCCGTCACCTGCTGCTGGAGGGCGGCGCGGCGCGAGAGCGCCTCGCGGGCCAGGTCCTCGCGGCCCAGCGCGAGCGCCTTGCGGCCCTGGTCCTCCAGCTTCGACGACTGCTGCTGCAGCTGGTTCAGCTGGAGCTCCAGACGCTTGCGCGACGTGGCGACGTCGGCGACGCCGCGGCGCACCTTCTGGAGCAGCTCCAGCTGCTTCTGGTACGAGTAATCGAGGGTCTCGCGCGGGTCCTCGGCCCGATCAAGGGCCTTGTTCGCCTTCGCGCGGAAGATCATCCCCATACGCTTCATGACACCGCTCATGGGCTTCGCGCGCCCCCTTCTGACGTCCAGCTCCAGCTCTGCGACAGAACCCACAGTACGGGCCCTGCATCCATTGACGCACTGTTCGGGGACGGATGCGCTCATCCCCAAGGACGACTGCGTACGATCGCGCTCCGGCGTAAGGAGTAGGTGACTCCCGGGTGCCCACCCGGTGCCGCCCACGTGCCTCCCCCGTGGCCGCCGGACGAACCGTCTGCGACGTCCCCTCTGTCCCCTTACGACGACTGGTGTTGCCGGATCGTTCCCCACGGGGCTGGGGTCCAACCCCGGGCACCCCGTACCCTTGGGTTTTGTGTTCCGTAGCCGTGCGAAGGAAGAGAAGGCCCAGACCGCCGACAAGGCGCTGGTGACCGACTCCAATGAGACCCGTCACCCCGAGGCCCCGAAGGGCCGGCCCACGCCCAAGCGCAGTGCGGCCCAGTCCCAGCGTCGCAGCGTGGCCAACACGCCGACGACGCGCAAGGAGGCCGCCAAGCGCGGACGCGAAGAGCGCCGTGCCGCCATGGAGAAGCAGCGCAACGCGCTGGCCGGGGGCGACGAGCGGTACCTGCCGGCCCGTGACAAGGGTCCGGTCCGCAAGTTCGCGCGTGACTTCATCGACTCGCGTTTCAACATCGCGGAGTTCTTCCTGCCGATGGCCGTGGTCATCCTCGTGCTGAGCATCGTGCAGGTGCCCGCGTTGCAGAACATCGCGCTGCTGCTGTGGCTGATCGTGATCGTCCTCATCGTGCTGGACTCGGTCGTCACCGGCTTCCGGATCAAGAAGCGGCTCGCGGAGCGCTTCCCCGACGACAACAAGCGCGGCGCCGTCGCCTACGCGCTGATGCGCTCGCTCCAGATGCGCCGGCTCCGGCTGCCGAAGCCGCAGGTCAAGCGCGGAGAGCGGCCCTGAGCGCTGCCGCTGTCCCCGGGGGTGCGGCCGAGGCCCTGATCGATGGGCCGGGTGGGCTGCGTGAATTCGTACGACAGGAGCTGGTGGCCCGGCAGCTCGACGAGCAGATAGCGGGACGTTTCCCGGTCGGGCAGCGGCTGCGGGTGCTCGACGTCGGGATGGGCGGGGGCGCTCAGGCGCTTCGGCTGGCCCGCGCCGGGCACCAGGTGACCGGTGTCGAGCAGGACGCGACGCTGATCTCCGCGGCCCGTGCGGAGCTGGCCGGTGAGCCGGAGGGGATCCGGGAGCGGGTGCGGCTCGTCCAGAGCGACGGGCGGGACACCGGCGTCCACTTCCTGCCGGGCAGCTTCGACGTCGTGCTGTGCCACGGCGTGCTGATGCACATCGAGGAGCCCGATCCGATGCTGGCCGGGCTGGCCCGGATGCTCGCGCCGGGCGGTCTGCTCTCGCTGCTCGTGTGCAACGGCGACGCGCTCGCGATGCGGCCCGGCCTGTCCGGGGACTGGTCCGGGGCACTGTCCGCCTTCGACGCCACCGCCCATCTGCCCCATCCGCGGGTGACCTCGGACGACGGCGGGAGCCCGGTGCGGCCCGGGGGCGACGTACGGGCCGACCGGCTGTCGGACCTGACGGCGACGCTCGCGGGGATCGGGGCGCCGCTGCACGCCTGGTACGGCGTGCGGGTGTTCACCGACACGGCGGCGGACGGGGCCGGGGTCCCGGCGGACGTCGAGGCGCTGCTGGCGGTCGAGGAGCGGGCCGGGAAGGCCGATCCGTATCGGAGCGTTGCGGCGCTGCTGCATCTGTGCGGGGTCCGCGGCTGACCCCGTTCGGGTGAGCAGCACGCGCCGGTCGCCCGCCCCGCGGTGAGACTCGGGGCATGGATGCTCGCCGTTTGCGGACCCGGCGTCCGGTCGTCGCGGTCCTCGCCCTCCTGTGCTGCCTCGGCCTCCTGTCAGCCTGTTCGTCCTCCCCCTTCTCCTCGTCGTCGCGTGAGGAGGGGGATTCGACGACCCAGGCCGCCCTGCCGAGGGCGCTCCGGGCGGTGGACGACCTCCAGGACGGCTATCTGAAGGTGATCAGGAACGTGCTGCCGTCGGTCGTGCAGATCCAGGGCAGACGTGATCTGGGGTCGGGCGTGGTCTACGACGACCAGGGGCACATCGTCACCAACGCGCACGTCGTCGGCGACGAGAAGACCTTCCGCGTGACGACCGCCGGCAGCGAGAAGGAGTTCACCGCCCAGCTGGTGTCCTCCTATCCGCAGCAGGACCTCGCCGTGGTCAAGCTCCAGGACCCGCCGGACGGGCTGAAGGCGGCGAAGTTCGGGGACTCCTCGAAGGTCGAGGTGGGGCAGATCGTGCTGGCGATGGGCTCGCCGCTCGGGCTGTCGTCCAGCGTGACGCAGGGCATCGTCTCGGCGACCGGACGGACCGTCACCGAGGGCGGCGACGGCACCACGGGCGCGACGATCGCCAACATGGTGCAGACGTCGGCGGCCATCAACCCCGGCAACAGCGGTGGCGCCCTGGTGAACCTGGACAGCGAGGTCATCGGCGTGCCGACGCTGGCCGCCGTGGACCCGGACGTCGGGGACAGCGCGGCGCCCGGCATCGGGTTCGCGATCCCGGCGTCGACGGTGCGCAACATCGCCGACCAGATCATCGAGGACGGCCGGGTCACCGACTCGGGCCGGGCCGCGCTCGGCATCACCGGCCGTACCGTCGTGAACGACGCCTATCAGGCGGCCGGTGTGGCCGTGGTCGAGGTGGAGGAGGGCGGGGCGGCCGACGAGGCCGGTCTGCAGCCCGGGGACATCATCACCCGGCTGGGGGACACGGACATCACGACCATCACCTCGCTGTCCGAGGCACTGGCCGACGAGAAGCCGGGAGACCGGACGACGGTGACGTACACCCGCGACGGTGACCGGAAGAAGGCCGATGTGACGCTGGGCGAACAGTGACGGGGGCGAAGGGGTGTGCCCCTCGCCCCCCGTCCGGTCACGCCTCGGCGTGCAGGCTCATCGGCCCGTAGATCTCGGTGGCGTCCTCGAACAGCCGCACCTGGTCCGCGCCGCCCTCCTGAAGTGCCTTCCAGTGCTCCCCGATCCAGGATTCCGCGTCCCCCTGGGTGGTGAACTCCTCGGGCTGCACCGCGGGCTGGATCTCCGCCCCGTCGGCCTTCTCGAACCGCCACGTCCATGCCGCCATGTACGCCTCCAAGGTGTCAGCACGTTGAGTGCACCAGCGTATGCGGTTCGTGTGCGTCTGCTCCTTAGGGGGCCTCCATCACGCGGGACGAGCGGCGAGCGGCGAAAATCAGTGCGTGGAACTGACTCTCCTCGGCACCGGTGCCCCCGCGGGACTCCCCCGCCCCGACTGTCCGTGCGCTGCGTGTGCCAGTGCGCTAGGTGGTGACGCCCGGGCGGCCACCGCGCTGCTCGTGGACGGGGCGCTGCTGCTCGATCTGACGCCCGGGGCGGCGTTCGCGGCGGCGCGCGCCGGCCGTTCGCTGGGCAACGTACGGCAGGTGCTGCTGTCGCATCCGCACGACGGGCCCGCCGTCGAGGTGCCGGCCGGGCTGCCGCAGCCCGGGCGGGTGCCGGACGGGCGGGAGTTGGCGCTGCTGACGGGGCATCGGGTGCGGGCGGTGGCGATGGACGCGCCGGGCACCGGGTACGCGGTGACCGGGCCGGACGGGCAGCGGCTGCTGTACCTGCCGCCCGGGGGCGCGCCGGCCGGGCTGGAGAACGGCGCCGACGGGATGTACGACATGGTCGTCGCCGATGTGGTGGGGCGGCCGGACGCCCTGGCCAAGCTGCGGGCGGTGGGGGCCGTGGGGCCCACGACTGACGTCATCGCCGTCCATCTGGACCATGACGCGGCGCCGGGCGCGGAGTTGCGGCGCCGGCTGGCCGCGGCGGGCGCGCGGGCGGTGCCGGACGGGACGACGCTGGAAGTGGGGGCGTACGAGGACGTGCCGGACGTGCCGCGGCGGACCCTGGTGGTGGGCGGCGCCCGGTCGGGCAAGTCCGTCGAGGCGGAACGGCGGCTGGAGTCCTTCCCGGACGTGCTGTACGTCGCGACCGGCGGCACGCGGGGCGGGGACAACGAGTGGGCGGAGCGGGTGGCCGTGCACCGGGAGCGGCGGCCGGGGTCGTGGCGTACGGCGGAGACGTGCGACCTGGTGCCGCTCCTCTCCGAGGACGGGGCGCCGTTGCTGATCGACTGTCTGTCCCTGTGGCTGACGGACGCGATGGACTCCGTCGGGGCGTGGGACGACGCGGTGTGGGCGGAGGGTGGGGAGCGGGCGCTGCGGGATCGCGTGCGCGGGCTCACGGAGGCGGTGCGGGCCACTAGGCGGACCGTTGTCGCCGTGTCGAACGAGGTGGGGTCGGGGATCGTGCCGGCCACGGCGTCGGGGCGGCGGTATCGGGACGAGCTCGGGCGGTTGAACGCCGCGTTCGCGGGTGAGTGCGAGCAGGTTGTTCTGGTGGTGGCGGGGCAGGCGGTTGTGCTGCGCGGATGAGAGTGCGGCGGATTGGTGTATTGCGCGTAACTCAGGTCGGTTCCTTGCGGGCGATGACTCGGTAGGCGTTCGAGTAGCGGGTGGCCCGCAGGAGTGGGGCCAGGAGGTGGTCCAGGGTCCAGGCGGCGGCCACCAGGGGGGAGCCCAGGGGCGACAGCAGGCCCGGCAGCAGGTACGACAACACCAGCGAGGTCGCGGCCGCGAGGTCGTAGGGGATGTGGGCGGTGCGGTGGCCCGTCGCGACGATCGTGCAGCCCTGGGCGCGGAGTTCGTCGCACAGGGTCTCCATGGGCAGCAGGTGCAGATGGCCCGGAGGGCTGTGCGGGACCCAGAGTCTGCCGAGCAGGCCGGCGAACAGGCAGCGGGGGTTGGGCAGTTCGAGGAGGAGATGGCCGCCCGGGCGCAGGACCGTGAGGGCGGCGCGCAGTTCCTCGCGGGGGTCGGGGGCGTGTTCCAGGTGGCGGAACATGCTGACGACGTCGTAGCGGGCGCGCAGGCGGGCGGTGACGCGCGGGTCGGTGAGGCTGCCGACGTGGGCCTCCTCGACCCGCTCGGCCACCCGTCCGTGCAGGACCCGGTAGGTCGGGTCCAGGCCGTCGAACGCCGTGTAGGGGAAGACCTCCTTCGCCGTCTCCGGGAAGCGGGCGTAACCCGTGCCGACATCCAGCCAGCTCTCCGGCTCGGGGAGGGGGAGCGCCACGCGGGCCGCGGCGCGCAGCCGGCGCGGGCCGCGCCGGGTGAGTCCCAGGTGGCGCGGGACGTAGGTGTGCTCCCGGCACCCGGCGGGGGTGAACGCGCAGTCGGCGCGGGGGCGTTCGGGGGGTGCGGTCGCGGTCATGGCGGCTCCCGGGCGTGGGGGCGTACGAGAGGGGCGTACGGCACAGGCGGTGCGAGACGGTCCGAGCATGCCCCGACAATCCACTGCAAAACGGAACGTATGGGATGAGGATCTAGGGTGCAACGACGTCGCGTGGATACGGGGGTGACGTGGCGAACCTCGTGGTGGCCATGTGGCGCCGTTCTGTTCGACCGGTGCCGGTACTGTTCGGCGAATGAGCTCGCTTAATCTCGACGACTTCTCCGACCTGATCGAGCGCCCCGACGGTGGGGTGCGCCGTGACGCCGAGGCCCGCCGTGAGCGTCAGATCGTGCCGCCCGGTGCGCTGGGCCGCCTCGACGAACTGGGCGAGTGGCTGTCGGCGGCGCAGTCCGCGGTGCCGGTGCGGCCGATCGAACAGCCGCGGGTCGTGCTGTTCGCCGGCGATCACGGCATCGCGGAGCTGGGCGTGTCGGCGCGGCCCGCGGGCGGCGCCGGGGAGTTGGTGCGGGAGATCCTGGCGGGCGGCCGGCCCGTGTCGGTGCTCGCGCGGCGGCTCGGGGTTCCGGTGCGGGTCGTCGACATGTCGCTGGACTGCGACCCGGAGTCGCTGCCGGAGACGGTCGTACGGCATCGGGTGCGGCGCGGCAGCGGCCGTATCGACATCGAGGACGCACTGACGCTCGAGGAGGCCGAGGCGGCCTTCCGGGCCGGCGTCGCGGTGGCCGACGAGGAGGCCGACTCCGGTACGGATCTGGTGGTGCTCGGCGATGTGAGCGTCGGCGGGACCACGGCCGCGGGGGTGCTGGTCGCCGCGCTGTGCGGGACCGACGCGTCCGTGGTGACCGGGCGGGGCGGCCTCGCCATCGACGACCTCGTATGGATGCGCAAGTGCGCGGCGATCCGGGACGCGCTGCGGCGGGCCCGGCCGGTGCTCGGGGACCAGCTCCAGCTGCTGGCGACGGTGGGCGGGGCCGACCTCGCCGCGATCACCGGGTTCCTGCTCCAGAGCGCGGTGCGCAAGCTCCCCGTGGTGCTGGACGGCGTCGTCGTGGCCGCCTGCGCGCTGGTGGGCCAGCGGATCGCGTTCCGGGCGCCGGACTGGTGGCTGGCCGCGCACGACAGCGGGGAGCCGGGTCAGGCGAAGGCGCTGGACCGGATGGCCCTGGAGCCGGTGCTCGACCACGCTGTGCGGGTGGGCGAGGGGGCCGGGGGTCTGCTCGCACTGCCGACGGTCCAGGCCGCCGCGGCACTGGCGGCGGAGCTGCCGGAGAAGCCGGAGGAGGCGGAAGAGCTGGAGGAGCCGGTGAAGCCGGAGGACTCCGAGGCGCAGGAAGCCGAATAGACGGCCGCAGGCTCAGCGGGACCGGCATCGAGAGTGGACATATGATCACAACTTGTGACAGTTGACACCCTCGGTCGCTGGGCCCGTGCCGAGTGGGGGGCGCTGTACCTCGCCGTACGGGGGGCCGTGGTGGAGCGGCGGTGGCGGGCCGCGCCCATGACCGTCGGGGTCGTGTGTCTGACCGGAGTCACTCAGGTCGTGCAGAACCGGTCCTGGGGTTACCGGATCGTCCAGGATCTCGGCGCCGTACGTGCCGAGGACCCTCTGTGGCTGGCACTCCTGCGGACCCCGCTGTCGCTGTTCGTGCCCGCGCTCGACCTGCCGGTGTGGGGTGCGCTGGCGCAGGTCCTGATCGCGTTCGGGATCGCCGAGATGTGCCTGGGCCGGTGGCGCACGCTGGTCATCGCCTACGTCGCGACCCTCGCCGGCACCCTGTACGCGCGCGTGGCCATCGCGATCGGCCCGGACAGCCCGTTCGGGCTGCCCGCCTCGGACGCGCGGGTCGTGGACACCGGGCCGTCGGCGGCCGTCGTGGGGCTGGCCGTGTTCCTCGGCTGGCGGTACGGGGCGTACGTCACGGCCGGTGTGGTGGTCGCGGCGATGGTCGCCGAGGTCGCGCTGAAGCCGAACCTCGCCGGGAAGGAGCACGTCGCGGCCGTCACGGCGGTGCTGGTGCTGTGCGCGGTGTCGGCGGTGCGTCAGCGGCGCTCCAGGGCACGCGCCGGTTCCACGTCGGGGGCGCCGCCGATCCAGTCCTGAAACTTGCGGCTGGGACCGAGCCAGCGCCGGTCGTGGTGGTAGGAGCGCAGCATCGCCTTGGCGCGGGCGCGTGGCCGGCGGCGGTAGAAGCGTTTCGCCCAGGGGGACGTCGGACGGGCCAGCCGGATCGCGCCGAACAGCGCGACGAAGGGGATGATCACCCCGAAGAGCGCGATCTTGGGCTTGCCCTTGAACAGGGCGATCAGGGCGATCAGGAAGTTCACGGCGATCGTGCTGAGCACTGTCCCGCGGTTCTGCATCTCGCTGTCGTTGAGATCGTTCACCCCGAACGGCGCGTAGCCGATCAGGAGCAGGCCGACCAGGGCGATGGTGATCACGACCACCTCGACGCTCTTGCGGCCGTCCTTGGTCCAGTAGACGTCGTCGAGGTGCAGGATCAGCGCGAACTCGTCCATGACCAGACCCGCGCCCACCCCGAAGATCACGGCGGCCGCCGCCGAGCCGAAGCCGCGCTGCCCGCCGGCGACCGCGCAGAAGCCGCCGATGACGGTGAGGACCACTCCGGGGACGACGTGGTGGATGTGGACGGCGCCGGTCTCGATGTTGCGGAAGGGGCCCTTGCCCGCCCGGATGAGACGGGTGATGAGCCGGGTGACGAAGAAGGTGACCACGAACGCGGTCAGGGCGAGGAGCAGCGGGAGCTTGCCCGGTTCGACGATGTTGGTCTGCCACCAGTCACCCATGCTCTCAGTGTCTGCCGGGCAGGGGTGGGCTGCCTGGTGGGAACGACGTCCGGGCTACCCTGCGGGCGTGTCCATGACCCCGCCGCACCTGCACGGTCTCCGTTTCGCCTTCGGCACCCTGAGCGTGATCCCCGTCAGGGTGAGCCGCTGGGACCGGGAGGCGGCACGCGGCGGGATGCTCTGCGCCCCGCTGGTGGGGGTCGTGCTCGGCTGCGGTGCCGCCCTGCTCGCGCTGGTGCTGCTGTTCCTCGGCGCCGGCTCCCTCCTCGCCGCCGTCGCGGCCGCCGCCGTGCCCGCCGCGCTGACCCGTGGGCTGCATCTCGACGGGCTCGCCGACACCGCCGACGGGCTCGGCAGCGGCAAGCCCGCCGAGGACGCCCTGCGGATCATGAAGCAGTCGGACATCGGGCCGTTCGGCGTCATCACGCTCGTGTTCGTGCTGCTCGCGCAGGTGGCCGCGCTGTCGCGGCTGTACGACGACTCATGGGCCCGGGGTGCCCTCGCCACCGTCGTCGCGGCCGTCGCCGCCCGCCTCGCCCTGACCCTCGCCGCCCGGACCGGCGTACCCGCCGCCCGGCCGGAGGGGCTGGGGGCCGCGGTGGCCGGCGTCGTCCCGGTACGGGGTGCGGTGGCCGTCGCCCTGGCCGTGACCGGGGCCGCCGCCGCGGCGGGAGCACTGCTCGGGACGGACGACCTCGCCCGCACCGCCCTCGCGGTCCTCGCCGCACTCGCCGTCGCCGAACTCCTCCTACGGCACTGCACGCGCCGCTTCGGCGGCATCACCGGCGATGTCTTCGGCGGCCTCGCGGAGACGGCGGCGACGACCGCGCTCGTGGTGCTCTCCCTGGGCTGAGCGGGTCGTCGTGCGGTGGCCGGGCCGAGCGAGGCCGGGCCGGATCACGGCGGATGTTCCACGGTGTGCGGCAGCGTGCCCCAGGGATGCCGGCCCCTGCCGGGGACCGCGCAGTGCACCGAGGCGCCGTGGGACCGGGCCGTCTCCGTCAGGTCGACGCCGGGCGGGACGCCGTAGACCAGGTGGCACAGCCGCGCTCCGGTGGCGGGCCGCCGGTGCCGCCGGACGAGCCGGGTGTACGAGGCGTACGGGCCCTCGAAGGTGACCAGGAGGTCGGCGATCCTGGCGTACGCCGGGTCCGCTTCCGTGCCGTGGTTCAGGGCGAGCGTGCCGCAGCCGGCACCCCACGCGGCCGTCGCGAGCCGCTGGTAGTACGCGAACTCAGCGCGGCTCGTGGCGACTTGGTCGAGGAAGACGCCGTCTGCCCGGTACCAGTCGCGGTGGCGGGCGATGTCGCGGACGACCTCGGCGTGCGGCCGGCGGCCGTAGTCGGTGTCGACGTAGCCGAGCACCCGCACGCCCGCGCTCGCCAGCCGGGCCGCGACCTCGGCGAACGCCGGGTCGGGCGCGTCGCCGGGGCCGCTGGCCGGGTTCAGCACGACACCGTGGAGCCGGGGCGCGGCGGCGATGATCGCGTCCCATTCGGCGGGGCGGTCGGACGGGTGCTCGTAATAGGGGATCAGCAGGTCGGTCATCGGTGTGCGGTCGCCCTTCCCAGGAGGACGCAGACGAGGGTGGCCTGGGCCAGTGCGGCCGTTCCGTGGACGATCGGGGCGGTCCAGTGCGGGCTGCCGGTGTGGGTGAGGAGCGCGAGCGTCTGGGCGAGGGCCGCCGTGCAGCAGATCGCGGCCGTGCCGAGCACCGCGCCGAAGGACTGGAGCAGCAGGCCCGTCCACAGGACCACGCCGAGGAGGAGCAGGCCGGCGAGGCGGACACCGGTGATCTGTGGCGTGCCGGGCCAGACGGCCGAGGTGGCCAGGACGAGGCCGAGCAGGGCGGCGAGGTAGGCCGCCAGGCATCGTCCGGCCGTGCGCATCGTCGCCCGTCGGAACGCCCGTGCGGTGCTGGTGGAGCGCAGGCCGGTCAGGGTGCCGCTGCGGAAGCGGTACAGGAGCCATTCGGCGGGGCCCATGCTGAGGGTGAGGGCGACGGCCGCGGGTGCCAGGGCGCTGTGCCGCTCGCCCGCCAGTGTGTCCTCGACGGCCGTGCAGAGGACGAGGACGCCGGTGGCCAGGCCGAACAGGGCGTACGGGAGGGAGGCGGAGAGGCGGGGGCCCGTTGTCCGTCGCACCCCGAGCCCCTTCGGGGCGCGTACGGCGGGGGCGACCTCATGCAGAGCGAGCAGCGCCACCGCGAAGAGAGAGGCCGGCAGCAGCACGAGTCCTGCCGTGTCGGGCACCGGCTCGGACAAGGCCAGGACCGCGCCCGCCGCCATCGGCAACAGGGCCACCAGCAGGGCGCGTTCGCGGCCCATGACCAGCAGTACGGTGGCGGCGCCGAGGTAGCAGGACTGCCCGGCGGCGAAGGCGATGGCCGTCGTGCCGGACGTGCCCGCTACGGTCAGCGCGATCAGGGTGCCGAGCAGTGCGCCGGCCGGGGCGCCGAGGAGCAGGGTCCGACGGGCGGCAGCACGGTCGCCCAGTCCCAGCCAGACGTACGCCCGATGCGCCAGGCCCTGGTTCCAGGTCCAGCCGACCAGGGCGCCCGCGAGCAGCGGGAGCGTGGCCGGTGGGAGGCCGGAGGCGTCGCGGGGGCCCGCGAGCAGGGGGGCTCCGAGGACGTAGCCGAGGCCGGGCAGGGCGAAGAGCAGGCCCCGTAGGAGGCAGCCGATCAGGCCCGCCCGCCAGGGGTCGTGGGGCGGGTCCTCCGGCTCGGGGTAGCGGCGTTCGGTCCGTTCGTAGAGTTCCTCGGCTAGGGCGAAGGAGTTCTTCACGCCGTAGCGCTCGCGTATCTGGTCGTCCGAGAGGCCGTCGGACTCCAGCAGGGCGGCGATCTCGTCCGGGTGGACGGCGGCTGCCGTGAAGTCGTCGAGGCGGGCGGCGAGTTCGTCGAGGGGGTCGGGGCGGGCCCAGCCAGGTGCGGCGCGCTGGCGGGGGACCACCGGGAGGGTCTCGGGGCGGGAGCCCGGCGGCATCCAGAGGCTGCCGCTCACCAGTCGGTTCCGTCCGTCGCGACCTTCTCGTACCAGGGGTCGTGCAGTTCGGCGGTCCAGTCGGCGACCGTCTCCAGCGTGGGCTCGTACACCTCGGTGCTGCCGGCGAGCTCCTCGTAGATGGCCCGGAAGTTGTCGACGGAGCGGCGCAGCGTGAACCGGTCGATGACCCGTTGGCGGGACAACTCGCCCAGTTCCAGGCGCCGTTCGTCGTCCTTGAGGAGGGTCAGGGCGGCCGCGGCCATCTTCTCCGGCTCGCGCGGCGGGACGACGATGCCGGTGTCGCCGACGGCCTCACGCACTCCCCCGACGTCCGTTGAGACGGTCGTACGGCCGCAGGACATGGCCTCGATGATGGAGAACGGGAAGCCCTCGGAGATGGAGGACAGCATGACGAGGTGGCCTGCGGCGTAGGCGCGCCAGACCTCGGTGATGCGGCCCTCGAAGGTCAGGCCGTCCGTCACGCCGAGTTCGGCGGCGAGCTTCTCCAGTTTCGTGCGGTAGGCCTCGCCGCCGGGCGGGACCGGGCCGAACAGCCGCAGCCGGGTCTCGGGGAGTTCGGCGCGGACCATGGCGTAGGCCCGCAGCAGGGTCTCCAGGTCCTTGATGGGGTCGACGCGGCCGCACCAGGTGAGGGTGGGGACGTCCGGCTCGGGTCCTGCGTGCGGGAAGGCGTGCGGGTCGACGCCGTTGTAGACGGTGCGGATCCGGTCGGCGTCGGCGCCGCCGCGCTCCTCCCAGCGGCGGTTGTACCGGTTGCACGGGGTGATCAGGTCGGCCGTGCGGTACCCGTGCGAGTTCAGCTCGCGGTAGAAGCCGAGCATGAACGCCTTCACGGGCCAGCGCTGGGCGGCGCTGCGGTAGCCGAGGTAGCGCTCGCGCAGGTAGATGCCGTGCTCGGTGAGGAGGAAGGGCACGCCGTCGAGCCGGCGGGCGGCGAGGGCCGGGAGGGTGGCGAGGCCGCTGCTGACGGCGTGGACGACACTGTCCTCGGCGATCCGGATGCCGAGCGGGCGCAGGGCGTGTTCCAGCAGGTCGGTCGCGGTCAGGGCGTCGTGCACGGTGGGTCGGGCGGCCGCGGTCGGCAGATGCGGCATCGTCCACATCCACATCAGCGACCTGAGCGCCGGCTCGGAGCGCAGCGCCGCCGACAGGCGTCCGTCGCGGGCGAGTTCGGCCAGCTCGTCCAGTGCGTCGCCGAAGTCTTCTCCGTCGGCCCCGGGGTCGAGGAAGGAGAGCAGGAACCGCTCGTAGGCGTCGGTGAAACGGCGCCGGGCCCGGCCCCGCGGCGCTCGTTTCCGGCCCGGACGTGGGCCCCAGGTGGGTACGGAGGTGTGCCGGTGGACGTTGGGCGGCAGCTCCCAGGTGACGGGTTCGCGGCCGGTCCCGGTGAGCGAGACGATGTGGAAGTCGACCTCCGGCATGCCCTTGACGAGCTGGTCGCACCAGGTGCTGACCCCGCCGTGGACATGTGGATAGGTGCCTTCGGTGAGCATGGTGACGTGACGGCCAGGGCGCATCGCAGCCCGGCTCCCCCCTGTGATGCGGATGGTATGCGGGGAACTGCGCTCGGGAGCCGGGCTGCCGCCGCATGGGGGCAGGTCGCGCCCACGCGGCGGCAGCCGCGGATCGAATACAGTCCCGCGCCCCTTTCAGGGGCGTCGCCCTCAGGGCAGCTTGAGCGTCACCGCTGACTGCAGCAGCGCCGGCGTGGTCCAGGCCGAGCGCTTTCCGGCGTACGGGGTCCCGAACGCGGAGGTGCCGAGCAGGAGTTGCTTGACGGTGCCCTCGGGTGCGGTCACCGGGATCTGGGTCCCGGACGGCGCGTTGACGGTCACGGTCCTGCCGATGCGGTACGCCGTGACGGAGCCGTTCGCGACCGCGTTCTGCCAGGCGGCCCGGCGCTGGAGCTCGGTGCCGATGGCGCCCTGCGCGAGGTTCTCCACAGGGGTGTCGGCGGCGAACAGCGCCTGGTAGTCGGCGAGGACCCGGTCGAGGACGGGGTACAGGATGCGGCCCTCGGCCAGGTTGGACTGGTGGGCGTAGTGCGGACGCGGGTCGTTGCCGATCACGTGCCCGAGGGCGATGCGGGCCTCCTGCGGCACGATGTGGTCGTCGTAGCCGGTGGCGGTGTCCAGCGGCTCGGGCAGACAGGTGGAGGCGGGGTTGTTCTCGCAGATGCCGCTGCCGCCGTCGGCCGTCGAGGTGTAGATCCAGTTGTACTCGTCGGCCATCTCCTGTTCGGTGCCCGTGTTGTAGTACACGTTCATCGGGTACCGGGGCACGGTGAGCGCGGCGCCGACCGAACGCTGCGCGGGCTCACGGGAGTTGTCCGAGGCGATCCACTTGACGCCGTTGTCGGCGAGGGCACCGGCCAGGTTGGGGTTGTCGGCGGGCTGCTGCGGCAGGGTCTTCAGACCCGAGTGCTCGCCGGTGACCAGTTCCGTGCGGTCGAGCGGAAGTCCCTTGTTGACGCCCCAGTTGTAATTGTTCCTGATCTGCGCCGAGATCTCCGAGCGGCTCATGTACTGCGTCGAGCCGTTCGCGTTCTTCGCGCAGCTCCACGGCACGGTCGAGGTGTCCTGGACGCAGCCGAGGAACGGGTGCGTGTAGGTGTGGTTGATCCAGCGGTACTGCGCCTTGTCGGCGAGCAGCCGGTCGGCGAGGGCGTCGGTGCCGCCGTTCTCGGTCTTCCACTCCTCGCCGGAGCCGGCGTTGTAGACCATGTCCAGCTTGAAGCCGTGATCGCGCTGCCACTGGGCGGCGTACGTCGCGTCCGCGGCGGTCATCCGGATGGGCGGGGCCTCCTCGCCGCCACCGCCCACGCAGTCGATGTCACCGGGCGTGCAGTTGCGCTCGGTGTCCCAGCGGGCGTCGGGCGCGAAGACGTCGTCGACGTGCACGGCGAAGTAGTTGCGCGCCTGGCCGAGGTGGATGCCCTGGGTCAGCCATTCGACGATGCCGCGGGCGAGGAGCCGGAACTGCTGCTGGTACTGGTTGTAGGCGAAGGTCACGACCAGTTCGCGGCGCCCGTCGTGGCTGTACTCGCCGACCAGGCTGCCGCGCCCGGTGCCGCCGGGCACGGGCACGTCGACGTAGCTGGTGAAGCCGGCGCGGGGCCGGGCCGCGTAGCCGTAACTCTCCGGCACGGACGGGTCGTTGTCCTCGAAGGCGAAGGCGCCGTCGAGATAGCCGAAGGAGCCGGCCCGGCCCTCGGCGGTCACGGACGCCTCGTGCCCGTCGAGGGAGCCGGCCCAACCGCCCTCGGTGGTGTAGTCGAGGCCGACGCCCGGGTGGGCCCAGGTGTAGGCGTCGACCTGCGGGATGCCGTAGGTCCGCTCGTAGTTCTCCAGCGCCGCCTGCTCGGCGGAACCCGCCCCGAACGGTGCCTCGTTGGGCGATACGACGCCCTGGAACTTGGCGCGGGGCCTGCCGTTGACGGTGTCGCTGAGGAACGCCGACGTGATGGCCGGGCGGTTCGAGGCGTTCAGGTCGACGGTGGTGTACGGGATGCCGGTGGTCTTCAGCTGGTCGGTGATGGCCTTCACGGAGCTGTCGCCGTTGTCCACGACCAGGACCCTGAGATCGATGCGCGGGTCCTCGGCGGCCGCGGCGCCGGGCACCGAGAGCCCCAGCGTCAGCAGACCGGCCGCCGCGGCGACAGCTGCCGCGTTTCTCCATCTGTGCGCGGTGTGCGCCATTGATTTTCCTTCCCCCCAGAAGGTCCCCTTGCAGGCCGATTGCGAAGAATCGGCAGAGGATCCATGGAAATCATGCGAAACGGCGAGCGAGCGGCTCGCCGGAACCAGACAGAGTGTGGCTCGCTCGCCGGTCGCGAGGATCAGGAAACGGCCGCGACGCCACTCACAGGTGAACGTCCGTAGGAATGAGCGAACGCTCACACGAGCGTAGGCTCGTCCCGAGTGTTCGCCGTACCGGGGAAGGCCCCGCTGCCAACGCACCCACAGGTCGGAACTAGGGTCGGCCGTCGGGCCCGGTCGACCCACACTATTCGGCCATCGCAACTTCACATCGGAAGCGAGATTTCACCACCGTGACTGCTCTCACTCTCAGCACCGCCGCGGCGCCCGGCCTGCGGGCCGACGCGATCGTGATCGGTGTCGCCAAGGGCGCTGCGTCCAAGTCCGCGGGACTCGTCGTCGCACCGGGCGCCGAGGCCGTGGACAAGGCGTACGACGGCAGGCTCGCCGGCGTCCTTGAGACCCTCGGTGCCTCCGGCGCCGAGGGCGAGGTGACGAAGCTCCCCGCCCCCGCCGGGTTCAAGGCCCCGCTCGTGCTGGCGGTGGGGCTGGGCGCCGAGCCCGAGAAGGACGCCGACTACGACGCCGAGGTGCTGCGCAAGGCCGGCGGTGTCGCCGCCCGCGCCCTCGCCGGCTCCAAGAAGGCCGCGTTCGCGCTGCCGCTGGGCGACGCCGCCGACATCGGCGCCGTCGCCGAGGGCGTGCTGCTCGGGGCGTACGCCTTCGACGTGTACAAGGAGAACGGCAAGGACTCCGGCGCCCAGGGCAAGAAGAACGGCAAGGCCCCCCTCGCCGAGGCCGCGCTGCTCGGCGGCAAGCCCCGCGACAAGGAGCACAAGGCCGCGATCGAGCGCGCCACCGCCGTCTCCGAGGAGCTCAACCGCGCCCGCGACCTGATCAACACCCCGCCCAACGACCTCACCCCCGAGTCGTTCGCCGCGATCGCCACGGCGGCCGGCAAGGAGCACGGCATCAAGGTGCAGGTGCTCGACGAGAAGGCGCTCACCAAGGGCGGCTACGGCGGCATCCTCGGCGTCGGCTCCGGCTCGCAGGCGGGTCCGCGGCTGGTGAAGCTGACGTACACGCACTCCAAGGCGAGCAAGCACCTCGCGCTCGTCGGCAAGGGCATCACCTACGACTCGGGCGGCATCTCGCTGAAGCCGGCCGGGCACAACGAGACGATGAAGTGCGACATGAGCGGCGCGGCCGCCGTGTTCGCCGGCGTGGTCGCGGCGGCCCGCCTCGGGCTCCAGGTGAACGTCACCGGCTGGCTGGCGCTGGCCGAGAACATGCCCTCGGGATCCGCGGTGCGCCCCGGTGACGTGCTGCGCATGTTCAGCGGCAAGACCGTGGAGGTGCTCAACACCGACGCCGAGGGCCGGCTCGTGCTCGCCGACGCGCTGTGGGCCGCTTCGCAGGAGAAGCCGGACGCGATCGTGGACGTGGCCACGCTGACCGGCGCCATGGTGCTGGCGCTCGGCAGCCGCACCTTCGGCGTGATGGCCAACGACGAGGCGTTCCGCTCCGCGATCGTGGAGGCCGCCGAGGAGGTCGGGGAGCCGTCGTGGCCTATGCCGCTGCCGGAGCACCTGCGCAAGGGCATGGACTCGCCCACCGCCGACATCGCCAACATGGGTGAGCGCATGGGCGGTGGACTGGTCGCCGGTCTGTTCCTGCGGGAGTTCGTGGGTGAGGGGATCACCTGGGCGCACCTGGACATCGCGGGGCCGGCGTTCAACGAGGGCGGCCCCTTCGGCTACACGCCCAAGGGCGGTACCGGTTCCGCCGTGCGCACCCTGGTCCGGCTCGCCGAGCTGACGGCCGCGGGCGACCTGGGCTGACGTCGTTCGGGTTGAGGGGGCTCCGCGCGCGGGTAGGGCGGAGCCCCTCTTCCATGCCCGCCTCTCCCGTGCGCTCAGCTGAACGTGGGACGTCTCACACACCGGCCCGGCGTCTCGTTCGGTGTGGACAAGTGCGAAGATGGGGCTCGGCAGGACAGGGCCCCCACCACAGGGCCGAAGAAAGAGCGGCCGGACACCAGCCGCCGCCCGGTCAACGCTGACCGGCGTACGGCGCACATGCATGGAGGACGTGACGTGGCGAACGACGCCAGCACCGTTTTCGACCTAGTGATCCTCGGCGGTGGTAGCGGTGGTTACGCTGCGGCCCTGCGCGGGGCGCAGCTGGGCCTGGACGTCGCCCTGATCGAGAAGGACAAGGTCGGCGGCACCTGCCTGCACCGGGGATGCATCCCCACCAAGGCCCTGCTTCACGCGGGCGAGATCGCCGACCAGGCTCGTGAGAGCGAGCAGTTCGGCGTGAAGGCCACCTTCGAGGGCATCGACATCGCCGGTGTGCACAAGTACAAGGACGGCGTGATCGCCGGCCTGTACAAGGGCCTCCAGGGTCTTGTCGCCTCCCGCAAGGTGACGTACATCGAGGGTGAGGGCCGACTGTCCTCCCCCACCTCCGTCGACGTGAACGGCCGGCGCGTCCAGGGCCGCCACGTCCTGCTGGCGACCGGCTCCGTGCCGAAGTCGCTGCCGGGCCTGGAGATCGACGGCAACCGGATCATCTCCTCCGACCACGCCCTCGTCCTGGACCGCGTGCCCAAGTCCGCGATCATCCTGGGCGGCGGCGTCATCGGCGTCGAGTTCGCCTCGGCGTGGAAGTCCTTCGGCTCCGAGGTCACCGTCATCGAGGGCCTGAAGCACCTCGTCCCGGTCGAGGACGAGAACTCCTCCAAGCTTCTTGAGCGCGCGTTCCGCAAGCGCGGCATCAAGTTCAACCTGGGCACCTTCTTCTCCAAGGCCGAGTACACCGCCGACGGCGTCAAGGTCATCCTCGCCGACGGCAAGGAGTTCGAGGCCGAGGTCCTGCTGGTCGCCGTCGGCCGCGGCCCGGTCTCCGCCGGCCTCGGCTACGAGGAGCAGGGCGTCGCCATGGACCGCGGCTACGTCCTCGTCGACGAGTACATGCGCACCAACGTCCCGACCATCTCCGCCGTCGGTGACCTGGTGCCCACGCTCCAGCTCGCGCACGTCGGCTTCGCCGAGGGCATCCTGGTTGCGGAGCGTCTGGCCGGTCTGAAGACCGTCCCGATCGACTACGACGGTGTCCCCCGCGTGACCTACTGCCACCCGGAGGTCGCCTCCGTCGGTATCACCGAGGCCAAGGCCAAGGAGATCTACGGTGCGGACAAGGTCGTCGCTCTGAAGTACAACCTGGCGGGCAACGGCAAGAGCAAGATCCTCAACACCGCGGGCGAGATCAAGCTCGTCCAGGTGAAGGACGGTGCGGTGGTCGGCGTCCACATGGTCGGCGACCGTATGGGCGAGCAGGTCGGCGAGGCCCAGCTGATCTACAACTGGGAGGCGCTGCCGGCCGAGGTCGCCCAGCTCATCCACGCCCACCCGACGCAGAACGAGGCGCTCGGCGAGGCCCACCTGGCCCTGGCCGGCAAGCCGCTGCACGCTCACGACTGACCCTCGGTCACGAAGCGACGACACAGACTTCCGCAATTCGTAAGGAGCAACCGAAACCATGGCGGTTTCCGTAACCCTTCCGGCGCTCGGCGAGAGCGTCACCGAGGGCACTGTCACCCGCTGGCTGAAGGCCGAGGGCGAGCGCGTCGAGGCCGACGAGCCGCTGCTCGAGGTGTCGACCGACAAGGTCGACACCGAGATCCCTTCGCCCGCCGCCGGTGTCCTCGCCTCCATCAAGGTCGCCGAGGACGAGACCGTTGAGGTCGGCGCCGAGCTGGCCGTCATCGACGACGGCACGGGTGCCCCCGCTGCCGCCCCGGCCCCGGCCGCCGAGCCCGCCCAGCCGGAGCCGGCCCCGCAGGCCGCTGCCCCGTCCACCGAGCAGGCCGCCCCGGCTCCGGCGCCCACCGCCGAGGCCACCGCCGGCGCCGGCTCCGCCGAGGGCACGGACGTCGTCCTGCCCGCGCTCGGCGAGTCCGTCACCGAGGGCACCGTCACCCGCTGGCTGAAGTCGGTCGGCGACAGCGTCGAGGCCGACGAGCCGCTGCTGGAGGTGTCGACGGACAAGGTCGACACCGAGATCCCCGCGCCCACCTCCGGCACGCTGCTGGAGATCGTGGTCGGCGAGGACGAGACGGCCGAGGTCGGCGCCAAGCTGGCCGTCATCGGTGTCGCGGGTGCCGCTCCGGCGGCCGCCCCGGCCCCGGCGGCTCCGGCCCCCGCCCCCGCTGCTCCGGCTCCGGCCGCGCCCGCAGCCCCGGCTGCCCCCGCCGCTCCGGCCGCGCCCGCCGCTGCCGCCCCGGCTCCGGTCGCCCCCGCGGCTCCGGCTCCCGCGCCGGCCGCTCCGGCCCCGGTCACCCCGGCTCCGGCCGCTCCGGCCGCCGCCCAGGCGACCGACGAGGGCGCCTACGTCACCCCGCTGGTGCGCAAGCTCGCCGCCGAGAACGGCGTCGACCTGGCCAGCGTCAAGGGCACCGGCGTCGGCGGCCGTATCCGCAAGCAGGACGTCATCGCCGCCGCCGAGGCCGCGAAGGCCGCCGCTGCCGCTCCGGCTCCGGCCGCCGCCGCTGCCCCGGCCGCCGCCAAGAAGGCACCGGCCCTGGAGGTCTCTCCCCTCCGCGGCCAGACCGTCAAGATGCCGCGCATCCGCAAGGTCATCGGCGACAACATGGTCAAGGCGCTGCACGAGCAGGCGCAGCTGTCCTCGGTCGTCGAGGTCGACGTGACCCGTCTGATGCGTCTGCGCACGCAGGCCAAGGACTCCTTCGCCGCGCGCGAGGGCGTCAAGCTCTCCCCGATGCCGTTCTTCGTGAAGG
The DNA here is from genome assembly GCF_008704715.1 of Streptomyces chartreusis. Taxonomy (NCBI): domain Bacteria; kingdom Bacillati; phylum Actinomycetota; class Actinomycetes; order Kitasatosporales; family Streptomycetaceae; genus Streptomyces; species Streptomyces chartreusis. Next base: position 7,142,996 of record NZ_CP023689.1, on the reverse strand, counting down.
CGGCGGCCCAGGCGCTGAAGGCCCACCCGGTCATCAACGCCAAGATCAACGAGGCCGAGGGCACGATCACCTACTTCGACTCCGAGAACGTCGGAATCGCGGTGGACTCGGAGAAGGGCCTGATGACCCCGGTCATCAAGGGTGCGGGCGACCTGAACATCGCCGGCATCGCCAAGGCCACGGCCGACCTGGCCGGCAAGGTCCGCGCCAGCAAGATCACGCCCGACGAGCTGTCCGGCGCGACCTTCACCATCTCCAACACCGGTTCGCGCGGTGCGCTCTTCGACACGATCATCGTGCCGCCGGGCCAGGTCGCGATCCTCGGCATCGGCGCCACGGTCAAGCGCCCGGCCGTCATCGAGACGGAGGAGGGCACGGTCATCGGCGTCCGCGACATGACCTACCTGACCCTCTCCTACGACCACCGCCTGGTCGACGGCGCCGACGCGGCCCGTTACCTGACGGCGGTCAAGGCGATCCTGGAGGCCGGCGAGTTCGAGGTCGAGCTCGGTCTGTAATCGCCGACGAAGCGGTACGACGCCCCGTCCGGAACTTCTCCGGGCGGGGCGTCGCTTTTTGGGGCGCCTGAGAGCTCGGTGCGCGGGGTTGTCGGGCGGGTGCGGGCGGGTCGTGGCTGGTCGCGCAGTTCCCCGCGCCCCTTGAGGTGGGTGCGATGTACGCCCCTAAGGGGCGCGGGGAACTGCGCGACGAGCCCACGACTACCCGCACCCGCCCGCCGACAGTCGAACCCACCCATTGGGCGCCCACCCCACCCCAACCCCGTGTAAGTCTCGTCTCACCTGCACCAAGACCCCCTTGTCGGCTCACCCAGCGGAGCGCCACGGCCGTATTGTCTAAACGTCAACGCGCCCTAAGGAGCCCTCATGACCGCCCCCGTCATCCACTCGCTGCGCGAACAGATCCGCGAGCACATCCTGGAGGGGATCATCAGCGGTCGCTGGCAGCCGGGCGAGCGGATCGTGGAGCGGCGTATCGCCACCGAGCTGGAGGTCAGCCAGACCCCCGTACGCGAGGCACTGCGCGAGCTGGAGTCCCTGCGCCTGATCGAGTCGGCGCCGAACAAGGGCGTACGCGTCCGCAGCCTGACCGCCGCCGACCTGGAGGAGAGCTACCCGGTCCGGGCCGGCCTGGAGGCCATCGCCGCCGAGCTCGCCGCCGACCGCCTCGCCGAGGACTGCTCCGCCCTGGACCCGCACGTCACCGCGCTCTACGACGCCGACCGCAACTCCGACGGCACGGGCCAGGTCCGGCACACGGTCGCCTTCCACCGCGAGATGGTCCGCGCCGCCGGCAACTCCGTGCTGCTGCACACCTGGGAGGGCCTCGGCATCGAGGTCTTCACGGCCCTGTCCATCCGCTGGCTGGGCACCGTGCAGCAGTCGTACGCGGAGGAGCACGAGGAGCTGGTGGCGGCGTTCCGGCGCCGGGACCCCCGGATCGCCGAGATCGTCAAGGCGCATGTGCTCGGCTGCGCCCCCCGGCACGAGTCCTGAGCGCGGCCCCGCTCATACGTGGCCTCACCTGCGAAAACCCGGGAAAAACGCGGCACCCGGTGCCTGTCCGAAAGGCACCGCGTGCCGACTTTCTCGTGATCAAGAGGTTTTCACCCTCTACCCTTTGATCGATCATCGATCAGAGAGTTATTGTCGCCGACGGACCTCCACCGAGGTCTTCGCCCTGTCCTGCCAAAGACAAAGGGCAACCCCGAACCCTTACCGATGAGGGAACCCCCTTCGACTGAGGAAGGCGGCGACATGACCGACCCCAACGCCATCCAGCCGAGCGCGCTCGACCAGCTCCCCGACCGTGATCCGGAGGAGACCGCCGAATGGCAGGCCTCGCTGGACGCGGTCGCCAAGGCGGCAGGTCCGCACCGCGCCGCATACCTGATGCGCCGCACGCTGGAGCGGGCCGAGGCGGGCGGCATCGCGCTGCCGAAGCTCCTCGAGACCGACTACGTCAACACCATCCCGACCGCCGCCGAGCCGACCGTGCCCGGTGACGAGGAGATGGAGCGGAAGATCACCGCGTGGAACCGCTGGAACGCGGCCGCCATGGTGACCCGCGGCTCCAAATACGGCGTCGGCGGCCACATCGCCACCTTCGCCTCCGCGGCCTGGCTCTACGAGACCGGCTTCAACCACTTCTTCAAGGGCAAGGAGGCCGACGGGTCCGGCGACCAGCTCTACATCCAGGGCCACGCCTCCCCCGGCATCTACGCCCGTGCCTTCCTCGACGGGCGCCTCACCGAGGCGCACCTCGACAACTTCCGCCAGGAGGCGGGCGGCAACGGCCTGCCGTCGTACCCGCACCCGCGCCGGCTGCCCTGGCTGTGGGAGTTCCCGACGGTGTCCATGGGCCTCGGCCCGCTGTCGGCGATCTACCAGGCGCGCTTCAACCGCTATCTGACGGCGCGCGGCATCAAGGACGTCTCCGACTCCCACGTCTGGGCCTTCCTCGGCGACGGCGAGATGGACGAGCCGGAATCCACGGCGGCACTCGCCCTGGCCTCCCGTGAGGGTCTGGACAACCTGACCTTCGTCATCAACTGCAACCTCCAGCGCCTCGACGGCCCGGTCCGCGCGAACTTCAAGATCGTGCAGGAGCTGGAGGCGCAGTTCCGCGGCGCCGGCTGGAACGTCGTCAAGACGATGTGGGGCACGGCCTGGGACGAGCTGTTCCAGCTCGACACCACCGGCGCGCTCGTACGCCGCCTGCGCCAGGTACCCGACGCGCAGGTGCAGACGTACCAGACCCGCGACGCGGCCTATATCCGCCAGGACTTCTTCGGCGCCGACCCCGCGCTGGTCGAGATGGCGAAGCTGCTGAGCGACGACAAGATCATCGAGTGCTTCCACCTCTCCCGCGGTGGCCACGAGGCCCGCAAGGTGTACGCCGCCTACAAGGCCGCCGTCGAGTTCAAGGGCGCGCCGACCGTGATCCTGGCCCAGACGGTCAAGGGCCACACCCTCGGTGCCGGCTTCGCGTCGAAGAACGCCAACCACCAGATGAAGAAGCTGACGGTGGACGAGTTCAAGACGATGCGCGACCTGCTGGAGCTGCCGATCTCCGACAGCGCCTTCGCCGACGGCCAGGTGCCCTACGGCCACCCGGGCGCCGACTCCGCCGAGGTCCGCTACCTCCAGGAGCGCCGCGCGGCCCTCGGCGGTCCGGCCCCGGCCCGCCGTGTGCACCCGGTGGCCCCGCTGCCGGCCCCGGCCGAGAAGGCGTTCGCGTCCTTCGACAAGGGTTCCGGTTCGCAGAACGTGGCCACCACCATGGCCTTCGTCCGCCTGATCAAGGACCTCGTCCGCGACAAGGAGTCGGGCAAGCGCTGGGTGCCGATCGTCCCGGACGAGGCGCGCACCTTCGGTATGGAGTCGCTCTTCCCGTCGCTCGGCATCTACTCCCCCAAGGGCCAGACGTACGAGCCGGTCGACCGTGACCAGCTGATGTACTACAAGGAGGCCAAGAACGGCCAGATCCTCAACGAGGGGATCACCGAGGCCGGTTCGATGGCCGACTTCATCGCCGCGTCCACCGCGTACTCGACGCACGGCGAGGTGATGATCCCGTTCTACATCTTCTACTCGATGTTCGGCTGGCAGCGCACGGCCGACCAGATGTGGCAGCTCGGCGACCAGCTCGGCCGCGGCTTCCTCGTCGGCGCCACCGCGGGCCGTACGACCCTGACGGGCGAGGGCCTGCAGCACGCCGACGGCCACTCGCCGGTGATCGCGGCGACCAACCCGGCCGCGCTGACGTACGACCCGGCCTTCGCCTACGAGGTCGCGGCGATCGTCAAGGACGGTCTGCGCCGGATGTACGGCGAGGCCGCGCCGGGCGAGGACCCGGACGTCTTCTACTACCTGACCGTCTACAACGAGCCGATGCCGCAGCCGGCGAAGCCGTCCGGGCTCGGCATCGACGAGGGCATCGTCAAGGGCCTGTACCGCTTCAACACGGCGGAGTCGGCGGGCCTCAGCCCGGTCGCGAACGCCCCGCGGATCCAGCTCCTCGGCTCCGGCACGGCGATCCACTGGACGCTCCAGGCGCAGAAGCTGCTCGCCGAGGAGTGGGGCGTGGCGGCCGACGTCTGGTCGGCGACGTCCTGGACGGAGCTGCGCCGCGACGCCCTGGAGGCGGACGCCGCGCTGCTGCGCGGCGAGGAGCGCGTCCCGTTCGTCCGGCAGGCGCTGCAGGGCGCCGACGGCCCGGTGCTGGCGGTCTCCGACTACATGCGCCAGGTCCCGGACCAGATCGCGCAGTGGGTCGAGCAGGACTACTCCTCCCTCGGCGCCGACGGCTTCGGTCTCTCCGACACCCGAGAGGCGGCCCGCCGCCACTTCGGCGTCGACGCCGAGTCGATCGTCGTGGCGGCCCTGGCCCAGCTCGCGAAGCGCGGCGAGGTCAAGGCGACGGCGGTCAAGGAGGCCCGGGAGAAGTACGGCCTGTAGGACCGAGTGACGACGACGAAGGGGTACGGCCGCGGCCGTGCCCCTTCGTTGTCGGTGGGTCCCGGCATGATGGCCGTATGCGTGCTGCCCGGCTGATCAAGATGGTGCTGCTGTTGCAGTCCCGGCCCTCGATGACCGCCGCCGAGCTGGCGCGCGAGCTGGAGGTGTCCGAACGGACCGTCACACGGGACGCGCAGGCCCTGTCCGAGGCCGGTGTCCCGGTGTACGCGGACCGGGGGCGGGCCGGGGGGTACCGGCTGATCGGCGGGTACCGGACCCGGCTGACGGGGCTCGGGCGCAGCGAGGCCGAGGCGTTGTTCCTCTCCGGGGTGCCGGGGGCGCTGCGGGAGATGGGGCTGGAGGACACCGCGTCCGCGGCCCGGCTGAAGGTGTCCGCCGCCCTGATGCCGTCCCTGCGCGACGCCTCCCGTACGGCAGCGCAGCGCTTCCATCTGGACGCCCCGAACTGGTTCAAGGAACCGAAGACCCCCCAGCTGCTGCCCGCGGTCGCGGACGCGGTGTGGGACGACCGCCGGATCGTGGCCCGCTACCGGCGCGGGGAGGCGCAGAGCGAGGCCGAGCGGGAGCTGGAGCCGTACGGGCTCGTGCTGAAGGCGGGGGTCTGGTACCTGTGCGCCCGGGTCGCCGGGCAGGGGTCGTACCGGGTGTACCGCATCGACCGGTTCACGGCCGTGGAGGCCGCGGGCGAGCGGTTCGAGCGGGACGGGGAGTTCGACCTGCCGGAGTTCTGGGACGAGCGGGCCGAGCAGTTCGCGCGGTCCATCCTGCGGTCCGAGGTCGTGGTGCGGGTGTCCCCGGGCGGGGTGCGCAGACTGCCGTACACCGTGGATCCGCAGTCCGCGCGGGAGGCGGTGGAGGCGGCGGGCGCCCCGGACGGGGACGGCTGGGTGACGCTGACGCTGCCGGTGGAGTCCGAGGAGGTCGCCCACACCCAGCTCGCGTCGCTCGGCCCGGAGATCGAGGTGCTTCAGCCGCCCTCGCTGCGGGAGCGCTTCGCGGGCGACGCGATACGGCTGGCGACGCTGTACGGCGGATGACGCGATACGGCCGGCGACGCTGTACGGCGGATGAGCGTCGGCGCATAACAATCCGCCACACTCCACGTGCGCCCCACCCGTCCAGGGCCGATGCTTGACCCGTGATGGACGAGACGGAGTTCTGGGAGCTGGTGGACGGCGCGCGTGAGGGCGCCGAGGGTGACCCCGAGGAGCAGGCCGACCTGCTCGTGGACCGGCTGCTGCAACTGGACCCCGACGCCGTGCTCGACTTCGCCCGTCACTTCGAGGCCCGCTACAACCGCGCGTACACCTGGGACCTGTGGGGGGCCGCCTGGGTCCTGCTGGACGGGGCCAGCGACGACGCGTTCGACTTCTTCCGGTGCTGGCTGATCGGCCAGGGCCGCGAGGTGTACGAGGGCGGGGTGCACGACCCCGACTCGCTGGCGGACCTGCTGGACGACTTCGACGAGGAGTTCGACGGCGACGGCGAGGAGCTCGGCTACGCCGCGGACGAGGCCTACGAGCAGCTCACCGGCACGGTCGCCCCCGACCTCGGCATCCCGCCCGCGCCCCCGGAGCCGGAGGGCACGCCGGTGGACTTCGAGAACGCGCGGGTGCTGGCGGAGCGCTTCCCGAAACTGTGGGAGCGGTTCAAGGACTGAGCCCGGGCGCCCGGGTCTCAGGGCCTCGGCCTCGCGTCTCAGGCCACGGCCCGCCTGCGGCCCGGGTCCGACGGGATGTACGCCTGCGTCCGCTCGACCGTCACCGCGTGGTGCATCGGTGCCTTGTTGGCCTGGTCCAGCGCGGACGCCGTGACGGCGGCCGGCCCCAGGACGACGGTCGCGACCGCGCAGAGAGCCGTCCAGACCCGCTTGCCGCCGTGCCCGCTGTTGCTGCTGCTCATGATCCCCACCTCCGGTCAGTGCGTGTTCATGACCATAGGGAGGCCGCCTCGGGAGGGTCCTTGAGCCGGCTACGAGAAACCTGTGGAGAAGGTTCACCTGCGGTCTCTTGACCGGTTGCGTGATCGGCGGCTTACGGTGGCCGCCCCGAACAGGAGCATCGAGTCCATGACCAGCCCGTACGTACGGGAGATCACGCGCGAGGACCATCTGTCCCATCTGCGGCTGTACCCCGACGCGAGCCATCTCCAGATCCCCGAGTGGGGCGATGTGAAGCCCGACTGGCGGGCGGAGAGCGTCGGCTGGTTCGAGGACGGGCCCGCCGGGGAGGTCCTGATCGCGTCGGCGCTGGTCCTGTACCGCCCGCTGCCCGGCACCCGGCGCTGTCTCGCCTATCTCCCCGACGGGCCGGGGATCGACTGGCGGGCCCCGCGGGTGGACCGGTGGCTGGACGCCCTGGTCGCCCATGTGGAGCGGCGCGGGGCGTTCTCGCTGCGGATGGGGCCGCCGCTGGTGGTGCGGCACTGGGAGGCGGACACCGTCGCGGCGGGCGTCGCCGACCCCGACGTACGGCATCTGCACGACCTGCCCGCGGACGGCCTCGACGGATACGCGCTGGACCTCGCGGAGCGGCTGGGGCGGTTCGGGTGGCGGCGGTGCGCGGACGGCAACGGCAGCGGTTTTGGCCTCGGCCAGCCGCGCTACGGCTGTCAGGTGCCGCTGGCGGGCCGCTCGACGGACGAGTTGCGGGACGCCCTCGCGCCGCGCTGGCAGCAGTCCCTGGCCACCGCCGAGCGGGCGGGGGTCCTGGTGTCCTGGGGCACGGCGGCGGACCTGCCGGAGTTCTACCGCCTGTACACCGCGACCGCGGAACGGGACGGGTTCCGGGCCCGGCCCCTGAGCTACTTCCAGCGTCTGTGGGCGGCCCTGAACGCGGTGGACGGCGACCGGGTGCGGGTCTACCTCGCCGAGTACGACGGCGAGGTCCTCTCCGCCGCACTCATGATCGGCGTCGGCTCCCGCGTCTGGCACTCCTACGCGTCCTCCGGGCGCCGGGGCCGTGAACTGCGCCCGAGCAGCGTGCTGTTGTGGCGAATGCTGGGCGACGCGAGACAGGCCGGGGCCCGCACGTACGACCTGCGCTCCATCACCCCGACCCTGACGGACGACCGCCTCCTCGGCCGCCTCCTGTTCAAGACGGGCGCGGGCGGCAGGGCCGTGGAGTACCTGGGCGAGTGGGAACGCCCGGTGGGCAGCCAGGGGAAGGCGCTGCAGCGGGCGGTGGGGGTTTATCTGGGGCGGCGGTGAGGGGCGGGGCGGCGAGCGGTTAGGGCCTGCCTGCTGGGGCGCCGGTGGGGAGACGGCAGGTGCCGGGGCGGCCGTGCGGTCAGGCCCTGGCTGCTGGGGCGCCGGTGAGGAGACGGCGGGTGCCGGGGGGCGGCGCGTGGTCAGGGCCTGGCTCATGGGGCGCCGGTGGGGAGACGGCAGGTGCCGGGGGCGGCGCGTGGTGAGGGGCTGCCTGCCGGGGCACTGCTGTGGAGACGGCAGGTGCGCGCGGTTGGTGGGGCCGGCTGGGGCGTGGGACCGGTGGGCGTGGTCAGTGTCTGCCCTGGAGGCGGGCGGCTGTTTCTCTGATGTCCGGGAGGCGGGCGCTCAGGGCCGCGCCGGGGCACGTGGTCATGTAGCCCTCGTTGTGGCCGGCGATGGCCGGGAGGTCGGCCGTGGTGCCTCTGGAGTAGCGGCTGAGGCTGTTGCTGGAGGTCAGCGGGACCGTCGACCGGGGGTCCGTCTCGGAGAGCCCGAGCTTCCACGCGGCGATCGCGGCGATCGCGTCGGTCATGGCCTTGGGGACGGGGACACCGGCGGTGAAGGTGCCGAGGGCGGCGATGCCGGCGGTGCGGTGGTTGAAGCCCTGGGTGTGGGCGCCGGTGACGGCGCGGTCGACGCCGCCCGCACGGCCCTCGTAGATCGTGCCGCACCGGTCGACGAGGAAGTTGTAGCCGATGTCGTCCCAGTCGCGGGAGCCGGTCTGGCCCGCGTACAGGTAGCGGATGATGCGGGGCGTGTCGGCGCAGTCGTAGCCGTTGGGCGAGTCGGTGTGATGGACGAACACGGCGACGACCTTGTCGTCGTAGCGCGGGGGCGGCTGAGCGCGCCGGGCGTCGCCGCCCAGCCAGGCGGACCTGGGCACGATCTCCGGCCGGGCCGCCTGATACGCCCCGACGGGCCGGGCCGCGACGGGCCGCTCCTCCTCGGCGACACTCCGCTCGACGCCTTGCGCGCACAGCAGCAGCGCGAGAACGGCGGCGAGCCCGGGAACGCAGGCGAGCAACACGACCAGCACCCCGGACACCCGCGCCCCGTCAACGCCCTGCCACCACCCGACGCCCGGCCCCCGGCCCTGGCCCCCGGCTCCCCCTGCCCCCGAATCCGCCCCCACCGCCGCGCCCGCAACCGCCGCCGAGCCCGAACCGACTCCCGAGAGGGGACCGATCTCCGAGCAGAGGCCGACTCCCGAGCAGGAACCGATCCCCGAGCACGGGCAGACTCCCGAGCCGCAGGCGCCGACTCCCGAGCAGGAGCCGCCGCCCGAGCAGAGGCCGCCGTTCGAGCAGGGCCCGATTCGACGGCCTCCCGCCGCTCCCCGCCCACCTTCCCGACCGACGCCCGCCCACGTCCCCGCAACACCCGCCGCCGAGCCCGCCGCTCGGCATGAGCCGGGGCGACCGTAGAGGCCCGAACCTGTGGGGCGGCAGGGGGCCGGCCCTGCACGACTTCCGGCTGCTCCGGTGAGAGGGGCTCGGCCTGCGGGGCGGCCGACCGCTCCGGCCCGAAGGGCTTGACCTGCGGGGCGGCCGACCGCTCCGGCCCGAGGAGCGGCGCCTGCGGGGCCCGCTGCTCCGACGCGAGGGGGTCGACCTGCGAAGCAGCCGACCGCTCCGGCCCGAGGGGCTGGACCTGCCGGGCGGCCGGCCGCTCAGGCCCAAAGGACGACGCCTGCGGGACCGACTGCTCCGACGCGAGGAGCTCGGCCTGCGGGACCTGCTCTGCCGACGCGGGACGCCGCGCCCCCTGGGCCGACTGTTCCGGCCCGGAAGGCGGCCCATCGGGAGTCGACTCATCCCGCACGACAGGTCGCTCCTGCGGAGCAGGCCCCTGGCGCTCGACGCCTCGCTCCCCCACCACCGCTTGATCTGGCCCTGCCGAATCTTCCGCCCCGACCGCCCCCGCCCGCTCACCCTCCACCGCCCGCGAAGCCCCGGACGCCCCCTCCACAGGCCGCGCACCGCCGCAGCGTGCCCCCTCCACCCCGGTGGACTCGGGCCGCGCAGCCCCCACACCCCCACCGACCGCGCTACCCGCAGCCCCGGTCGCCTCATCCCGCGCGCCGGCACCCTCCAGGACCCCGCCGGAGCCATCCCGTGCACCCTCCACGACCCGGCCGGAAGCATCCCGCGCACCCTCCACGCCCCCGCCGGAGCCACCCCGCGCACCCCCTAAGGTCTCGCCGGCAGCGCCTCGCGCACCCCGCACCGCCTCGCCGGAAGCACCCCGCGCGCCCCACCCCGCCCCCGGTATCCGCGCAGCCCAAGGTATTCGTACGGCTCGAGGTCTTCGTCTCCCCCGTGTTCTCCGGAAGACCCCTCGGGTTACCCGTCGGAAGACAGACATGGTCCTACTGTCCGACGGATCCGGTCCGCCCGCGATGTGTGGTGTCACACGCAGTGGAACCATCGTCCCGGTCCGAGGCGTTTCTCCAGGTGCACGCGGCGTGGCCGGTTCCCTGCGGCGCGGGCGTGTGTGCTGATCAACGGGAGCTTTCCGCACGTACTAAGGGGTCCGAGGGAAAGGCGGCTCTGTGGACCTGCTCGACATCCTGCTGTTGCTGGTGATCCTGGCCTACGCGGCGTCCGGCTACCGCCGCGGCCTGGTCGCCGGCTGCGTCTCGCTCGCCGGTTTCGTCGGCGGCGCGGTGATCGGCGTATGGATCCTGCCGTGGATGATGGACCTGGTCACACCGGGTACGACGCAGGCCACCGTGACCGCGGTGCTCACCGTGCTGGTCCCGGCCGTGGCGGTGCACGAGCTCGCGGGAAGGCTGGCCCTGCGGCTGCGCCGGGAACTGGACCGCGGCCCGCTCAGAGTGGCCGACGGCGTCGGCGGGGCCGTGGCCAACTCGGTGGCCGTACTGATCGTCGCCTGGGTCGCCGCCAGCGTCCTCGCCGCCTCCTCCTCCCCGCTGCTCACCTCGGCGATCCGGGACTCCCGCCTGCTCGGCACCGTCCAGGACGCGATGCCGGACACGACCCCGGCGTGGTTCTCGCGGGCCACCTCCGCCCTCACCGAGGCCGGCTTCCCGCAGGTCTTCAACCCGTTCGAGAACGAGTCGACGGCCGAGGTCGCCAAGCCCACCGGCGACAGCGTCACGGCCGCAGCGACGAACGCCGCCAAGCTCAGCACCGTCAAGATCGAGGGCTCCTCGGGCACCCAGGGCCGCGAGGGCAGCGGCTTCGTGTACTCCCCGCGGCACGTGATGACCAACGCCCACGTGGTGGCCGGCATCGACGAGCCGAGCGTCCGCGTCGGCGGCGTCGGGCGGTCGTACGAGTCACGGGTGGTGCTCTTCGACCCGGAGCGGGACGTGGCCGTGCTGTACGTCCCCGAACTGCGCGCCCCGGTCCTGAAGTTCGACGACGAGGCCGCCCGCGGCGACTCGGCGGTCGTGGCGGGCTATCCGGAGGACGGCGACCTGAACCTCCAGGCGGCGACCGTCGCGAACCGTGTGCGGGCGACGGGCCAGAACATCTACAACGACGACACCGTCACGCGCGAGATCTACTCGATCCGCTCGACCGTCCGCCCCGGCAACTCCGGCGGCCCGCTGCTGACCACCGACGGCAAGGTGTTCGGCGTGGTCTTCGCCCGCTCCACCTCCGACGACGAGACCGGCTACGTCCTGACGGCGGCCGAGGTGGCCTCCGACGCCAGACGCGCGGCGAACGCGACCCAAGCGGTGGACACGGGCGAACTAGTCAGTTCCTGAGGCCGCCCAAGGCGCGCGGACGGCGCGCGGGATCGGTCGACGGCCGTCAAGCCGGCTTCAGAGCGTCCGCCCCATGATCACGTCGTCCACGTAACCGCCCTCCAGGAAGAACTCCTCGGGCAGCACCCCTTCGACCACGAACCCCTCGGACTCGTACAGCTTGCGGGCCGGTGTGTTGTGGCCGAGGACGCGCAGGGTGAGCCGGCGCGCTCCCCTGCGGCGGGCCTCCTCGACGACCGCGCGGATCAGCGCCCGCCCGACGCCGTGCCCCCGCGCCTCGTCGGAGACGGCGAGGCCCTGGATCTGGCGCACATGCGCGTTCGAGGCGAGCGGGGTGGGGAATCCGAGACGGACGTAGCCGACGATGCGGCGGTCGAGTTCGGCGACGAGATGGTCGCCGGGGGCGTGGCGCTCGTCGAAGAACGGCGAGTAGGGCGGCTGCGGGCGCGGCGTGACCGCATGCAGATGCGACCACGTGCGACGGTCGAGGAGGGAGAGTTCCTCCTCGTCGTCCGGCAGGGCGATGCGTATGTACGGCGACTGGTGGGGCTCGGGCATGAGCGCCACCCTAAGTCCCGGGTGCGCGAACCCCACCGGGGTTTCATGCGGTCAGAGGCAGGATGGAGTTATGGAACTTTCAAAAATCGCCGTGGCGGGCTCCTCCGGACTCATCGGCGGGGCACTGGTGCGCTCCTTGACGGCCGACGGCCACGAGGTCGTACGGCTGGTGCGCCGGGCGCCCAGGTCCAGGGACGAGGTGCGCTGGGACCCGGAGAACGGCTCGGTGGACACGGCGGGGCTCGCCGGGTGCGCCGCGGTCGTCAACCTCGCCGGGGCGAACGTGGGCTCGCGGCGCTGGACGGAGGAGTACAAGGCGACGCTGCGGTCCGGCCGGGTGCGGGGCACGGCGGCGCTGGCGCAGGCCATCGCGTCGCTGAGGCCCGAGGAGCGGCCGCGGGTCTTCGTCAACGGCAGCGCGATCGGCTACTACGGCGAGACCGGCGGGCGTGCCGTGGACGAGAGCGCCCCGGCCGGTGAGGGCTTCCTGCCGTCGCTGGTCGTCGACTGGGAGGCCGCGGCGGCCCCGGCCCAGGAGGCGGGCGTACGGACGGTGTTCCCGCGCACGGGGCTGGTGGTGGCCCGCGAGGGCGGAGCCTGGGAGCGGCTGTTCCCGTTGTTCAGGGCGGGGCTCGGCGGACGGATGGGCGACGGGCGGCAGTACTGGTCGTTCGTCGCGCTGCACGACGAGGTGGCCGCGATCCGGCATCTGCTCGACACCGACGGTCTGTCGGGGCCGTTCAACGTGACCGCGCCGCAGCCGGTGACGAACCGTGAGGTCACCGAGGCGATGGGCCGGGTGCTGCGCCGGCCGACCCTGTTCGCGGTCCCCGCGCCGGTACTGAAGACCGTGCTCGGCGAGATGGCGGGGGATGTGCTGGGCAGTCAGCGGGTGCTGCCGGCGCGGCTGCTGGAGTCGGGGTTCGTCTTCGCGTTCCCGGAGATCGAGGGTGCGATCAGGGCGGCCGCCGGGTAGCAGACCGGGCGGACACCCGGGTCTGCATGCGACCACCGTGCGACCGTGCTCTGTCGATGCGCGACTGTTCCTGACCGATCACGGCCCTAACCTCGACCCGAACTCGGGTATCCCCGGAGCCTGTTGGGGGCATGACGTCTCCACCGGCCGCGCAACCTCGAGGAGGGGCACGTGCTTGAGCCCGCGTACCAGGCGGACGTCGTCATCGTGGGAGCCGGGGTCGCCGGACTCTCCGCGGCGCATCGGCTGACCAGCGCAGGAGTAACGACCGCAGTCCTGGAGGCCGCCCCTTACCCGGGCGGCCGCATGTCGACCGAGAAGGTCGACGGGTTCCGACTCGACCGGATCGGGCAACTCCTGTCGACGTCGTATCCCGAACTACGCCTGACACCCGGCCTCGACGCGCTCGCGCTGCGCCCGTTCGCCCCCGGCGTGCTGCTGCACAGCGACGGACGCCGGCAGCGCGCGGGCGCGGTACCGAGCGCGATGGGCGCAAGGCGCGCGAGGGGCGCACTGCACGCGGTGCGCGCCCTGGCAAGCGCCCCTCGGACGGGGGCCGCACGGGTCCCGGGGCAGTCCTCGGTCCCGAGGGTGCGCGCGGGCGCCCCGCTGGGCAGCGCCGTCGACCAGGCCCGGCTCGGTGCCGCGCTGGCCCGGCTGGCCTCCTCGCCCGTCGAACGGCTGCTGGCCCGGCCCGAGTTGCCGGCCGGCCGGGCACTCGCGGAGCGGGGGGTTCCGGCACGGACGGTCGACGGTTTCCTGCGGCCGCTGCTGGCCGCCCTGCTGTGCGACCCCGAGCTGACCACGTCCAGCCGGTGCGCGGACCTCGCGCTGCGCGCCTTCGCGAGCGGACGGCTGTGCGTGCCCGAGGGCGGCGCCGAGGCACTGCCGGAACTGCTGGCGCGCTCACTGCCGCCGGGCACGGTGCACACCGGGGTGCGGGTGACGTCGATCGCCACGACGTCCGTGACCACCGCCGAGCACGGCGAGATACGGTGCCGGGCCGTGCTGCTGGCGACGGACGCACGGACCGCCGCCGAGCTGCTGCCGGGCCTGCGCGTACCCGACTTCCACCCGGTCACCGTCGTCCACCACACGACCGACGAGCCGCCGACGACCGGCGCGTCCCTGCTCCTGGACGCCGACCGGGGCGGACCGGTCGCGCACACGGCACTGATCAGTCAGGTCGACCCGACCCGCGCACCGGCGGGCCGGGCCCTGATCTCCTCGACGGTCCTCGGCACCCCGCCGCCCGACATCGACACGGCCGTACGGATGCACCTCTCCCGGCTCTACGGCACCTCCACGTCCCGCTGGGAGACGCTCGCCGTGCACCACACCCCGGAGGCGGTCCCGGCGATGCGCCCACCGCACGACCTGCGCCGCCCGGTGCGCCTCCTGGCGGGCCTGTACGTCTGCGGTGACCACCGCGACACCAGCACGGTCCAGGGCGCCCTCCACTCGGCCCACAGGGCGGCGGCGGCCATCCTGGCGGACCTGGGATCGGCGGGCTCACTGCACCGCGCGGAACCGTTACGGGCAGCTGCATAGATCTCGCGGGATCCCCGCGCCCTTGTCCTGGGGGCGCGGGGCCGTGCGGAACCGTTACGGGCAGCTGCCTGAAAGCCGACCGCGCACCCGCGCACCTTCAGGGGCGCGGGGAACTGCGCGATCAGCCGCGACGAACCCGCACCCGGCACACAACCGGCCGGAGTCACGGCGCCGCCCCGTCGGCCTACCCCAGCGCAGCGACCTTGTCGCGATACCCCCGCACCGGCGCAGCATCCCGATACGGCTCCAGCCTCCGCTCGAAGTCCCGGACGTACTCGACCGCCCGCACCGACCGCATCTCGGAGGCGGCGCCCGCCGCCTCCGCACCCAGCGCGCAGGCCTGGTCCAGCTCGCCGAGTCCGAGCCGGGCGGAGGCGAGGACGACCCGGCTGAACAGCCGGCTGCGGGCGTAGGCGGGGGCGCGCAGTTGCAGGGAGCGCTCGGCGTGCTGGGCCGCCGCGCGGAACTGCTGCAGGTCCCGGTGGCAGTGCCCGAACTCGTCGGCGAGCTGGGCCTCGTCGAAGAAGCGGGCCCAGTACGGGACGTCGTCGCCGGGCCTGGCCCCTTCCAGGGAGCGCTCCGCCCGGACCAGCGAGGCCGTGCAGGCACGCACCTCGCCGAGTACGCCGTGCCCGCGCGCCTCGCACGCGTGCAGCAGGGCCTGGACGACCGGCGGCGCGCTCGTGCCCACGCCCTGCTGGGCCACCCGCGCCAGCTGGACGGCCTCCCGGCCGTGCCCGAGGTAGACCGCCTGGCGGCTCATCGTGACGAGGACGTAGGAGCCGTAGGGCCGGTCCCCGGCGGCCTGGGCGAGCCGCAGCGCCTGCACGAAGTAGCGCTGCGCGAGTCCGTGCGCGGCGATGTCGTACGACGTCCAGCCCGCGAGCCGGGTCAGGTCGGCGGCGGCCGCGAAGAGGCGCCGGCCGGTCTGCTCGCCGTAGGTGCCGCGCAGCATCGGCTCGCACTCGTGCTCCAGGTAGCGCACGAGCGCCTGCCGGGCGTGGCCGCCGCCGTACATGTCGTCCAGGGAGCGGAACAGCTCGCCGACCGAACGCAGGGCGGCGATGTCACCACCGGTGACCTTCTGCCCGGGACCGCGCTCGGCCTGGGGGCGCTGGCGGGACGGGGTTCCGCCGGGTTCGAGCGGGGCCGGGAACTTCGGGGAGGCGACGGGACGGCCCTGGGCCGGGATGCGGGCGATCGGCTCGCCGCGGGCGACCTTGTCGTCGGCGCGGCCGATCAGCCAGTCCCGGCTGGGCACGACGAGTCCGGCCGGGGTGAAGGCGATCTTGCGCAGTTCGGCGTGGCTGCCGGAGTCCTTGCGCCACAGGCCGCTGACGATGTCGACGGCCTCCTCGGGGGTCGCGGCGAACTCCAGGCCCGCGTACACGGGCGCGCAGGCGTCGAGGCCCAGGTCCTGGGCGCTGAGCCGGCGGCCGAGGCGCCGGGTGAAGACCTCGGCGATCAGGGCCGGGGTCGTGCCGCGCGGCTGCTGCCCGCGCAGCCAGCGGGTGACCGATGTCTTGTCGTATCTCAGATCAAGCCCGTGTTCGAGCCCGAGCTGGTCCACCCGACGGGCGAGACCCGCGTTGGAGAATCCCGCTTCTGCGATGAGCGCGGCGAGCTGGCGGTTGGGAGTGCGCTGCGCGGGTCGTTCCGTCATCTGCGGTGCGGTCTCCTGCCTTTCGGGCCTCGCGGGGCCATGTGGCCGGCGAGTGCCCGGATTGCCGGTGAGCAGCCATTTTGGCCTCTCGAACGGCGCGAATGTAGCGGAGAGTAAGCAGCCGATCGCACATTTCGGCGTCCATTCATCCGATCGTGTGAGGATTGCCCCACCGGGCTGACGCGGGCCGCGGGATCGCACTCGAACGGGCCGGTCGTACAGTGGCGTAGGCACGCTTTGTGCCTTACGACGTTCTGGGCTCTTCCAGGGAGGCGCTTGCCGTGAGTGAGTTGCGGTTCGTCCGCATGGGATTCGGCGCGGAGGCCGTCGAGTACCAGCAGGCGTGGGACGAGCAGCGCCGGGTGCACGCGGCGCGGTTCGCGGACGAGATCTCCGACACGGTCCTGCTGCTCGAACACCCTCCGGTCTACACGGCGGGCCGGCGCACGGCGGACAACGAGCGGCCCCTGGACGGCACGCCGGTCATCGACGTGGACCGCGGCGGCAAGATCACCTGGCACGGCCCGGGCCAGCTGGTCGGCTACCCGATCCAGAAGCTGCCCCGTCCGGTGGACGTCGTGGCGCACGTACGACGCCTGGAGGACGCCCTGATCCGCACGTGCGCGGAGTTCGGCCTGGAGACCACCCGGGTCGAGGGCCGCAGCGGCGTATGGGTGCTGGGCGACCCGGTGGAGCAGCGCCCAGCGCTCGGCGGACTGGCCCTGGACTTCGACCCGCGGCTCACCGACGAGGAGTTCGACCCGCGGCTGAACGGCCCCGAGTACGCGCCCTCCAACGCCGGCCAGCGGCGCGAGGACCGCAAGATCGCGGCGATCGGGATCCGGGTGGCCAAGGGCGTGACCATGCATGGCTTCGCACTGAACGTGAACCCGGACAACAAGTGGTTCGACCGGATCATCCCGTGCGGGATCCGGGACGCGGGGGTCGCCTCGCTCGCCGCCGAGCTGGGCCGGGACGTCACCATCGACGAGGTGCTGCCGGTCGTCGAGCGGCATCTGCGGGACGTACTGGAGAACGCGGACCTGAAGCCGCGGCTGATCGAGACCGCGACCGCCTGAGGAAGGAATCAGCCCGGAAGTCATGGGGTTGGCCTGACGGCAGGGCTGAGTAAACACGGGCGTACCCTGGTGTACGCCGACGAATCGAAGCACAGGGAGCCGACGTGTCCGCAGTCTCACCGGACGGACGCAAGATGCTGCGCCTGGAGGTCCGCAACAGCCAGACCCCCATCGAGCGCAAGCCCGAGTGGATCAAGACCCGGGCGAAAATGGGTCCCGAGTACACGAAGATGCAGAGCCTCGTGAAGAGCGAGGGCCTGCACACGGTCTGCCAGGAAGCCGGCTGTCCCAACATCTACGAGTGCTGGGAGGACCGCGAGGCGACCTTCCTCATCGGTGGCGACCAGTGCACCCGGCGCTGCGACTTCTGCCAGATCGACACCGGCAAGCCCGAGGCGCTCGACCGTGACGAGCCGCGCCGCGTCGGCGAGTCCGTGGTCACCATGGACCTGAACTACGCCACCATCACCGGCGTCGCCCGCGACGACCTGGAGGACGGCGGCGCCTGGCTGTACGCCGAGACCGTGCGCCAGATCCACGCGCAGACGGCCGGCCGCGAGGGCGGGCACACCAAGGTCGAACTCCTCGCCCCCGACTTCAACGCGGTCCCCGAGCAGCTGGCCGAGGTCTTCTCCTCCCGCCCCGAGGTCTTCGCGCACAACGTCGAGACGGTGCCGCGGATCTTCAAGCGGATCCGCCCCGGCTTCCGCTACGAGCGCTCCCTGAAGGTCATCACCGAGGCCCGCGACTACGGCCTGGTCACCAAGTCCAACCTGATCCTCGGCATGGGCGAGACCCGCGAGGAGGTCAGCGAGGCGCTGAAGCAGCTGCACGAGGCCGGCTGCGAGCTCGTGACCATCACGCAGTACCTGCGCCCGAGCGTGCGCCACCACCCCGTGGAGCGCTGGGTCAAGCCGCACGAGTTCGTGGAGCTGAAGGACGAGGCCGAGCAGATCGGCTTCTCCGGTGTGATGTCCGGCCCGCTGGTGCGGTCCTCCTACCGTGCCGGGCGGCTGTACCAGATGGCCGTCGAGAAGCGTGGCGCGTACGTGGCCTCGCAGGCCGTCTGATGGCACGGAGTGCCACTCGGCGCATGTGAATCTGCGCACAAGCAACTGACTGCAGGCGGAAGCCGATTGACGCGGTCCTGGACGTCCCCGCAGATAGGGGCCTCATCAGGGCCGCGTCAAGTTTTTCGGACGGCGCATTAAGGCTTCATTGGTGTTTGACCGGTCGGTCACGCCCTGGTAACACCAATCAGTGACCCTGGTTGTACACCCCGTGCACCACCCACCGAAGCCGCCATCCCGAGGGGGGACCTCCACCATGCAGGCCGCGCCGGTTCGCGCCACCGCAATCCCGTCGTTCACCACTGCACTGCGTGCCGTCGAGTCGCTGCTGATGAGCAGCGGCCAGCGCACCGCCCGCCGCAACGCCTGGACCTCCGTCCTGGAGGACCGTCGCCGCGCGAAGGACCGCGTGGAGGCCGAGCGCGTCCTCGAGCAGACCCCCGCTCCCCGCCTCTGAGGGCGCTGCCGTCGAAGGCGCTTGTGCGGCCACGTAGACTTCGTGGCATGGCGAGGAAGGACACGGCAGCGGACGCTGCGAACCCCGGGCGACTCAAGCAGATCGCTCTGACCTACAAGATGACCCGCAAGGCCGACAAGAAGATCGGTCTTGTACTCGCGGCTGTCGGAATCGTCACCTTCGGTGTCTTCCTCGCGATCGGTTTCTTGATCGGTCACCCCATCTATCTCGGCATCCTGGGCCTGCTGCTCGCCTTCCTCGCGACGGCGATCGTGTTCGGGCGCCGGGCCGAGCGGGCCGCATTCGGCCAGATGGAAGGCCAGCCGGGCGCAGCAGCGGCCGTACTGGACGACATCGGCCGGGGCTGGTCGACGACCCCCGCGGTGGCGATGAACCGCAGCCAGGACGTGGTCCACCGGGCCGTCGGCAAGGCCGGCATCGTCCTGGTCGCCGAGGGCAACCCGAACCGGGTGAAGACCCTGCTGGCCGCCGAGAAGAGGAAGATGAACCGCATCGTCGCGGACGTGCCGGTGCACGACATCATCGTCGGCACGGGCGAGGGCCAGGTCGAGCTGAAGAAGGTGCGGACCACCATGCTGAAGCTGCCGCGCGTGCTCACCGGCCCCCAGGTGACCGCCACCAACGACCGGCTCAAGGCCATGGGCGACCTGATGAGCAACATGCCGTTGCCGAAGGGCCCGATGCCCAAGGGCATGAAGCTGCCGAAGGGCGGGCCGAAGGCTCGCTGATCACCCCGTACAAGAAAGGGGGCGCCCGGTTCACACCGGGCGCCCCCTTCGTCGTACGGCCGTCTTCCGGCCGTGCCGGCGTCCTCGCCGGACCGCCGTCAGATGCGGACTTCCACGGTCTGTGCGAGCCGGTCGTGCAGGCCGCGGCCGTCGCGGTCCCAGATCAGGGCCGGGATGGCGACGCACAGCAGGGCCGTGCGCAGCAGGGCGCGCAGCGGGTTGACCGTGCCGCTCTCCAGGGCGACCACGCGCAGGCCGAAGAGGCGCTTGCCCGGGGTGAAGCCGACGGTGCCGACGGTCAGGACGCCCAGCACGAAGAACAGCAGCAGGGCCCAGTTGCTGGTCGCCTGGCCGTAGCCGTCGGTGATGAGACCGTATGCGATCAAGACGCAGAGACCCCAGTCCACGACGAGTGCTCCGAGCCGTCGCCCCGGGCGGGCGATGGAGCCCGGCCCCTCCTCCGGGAGGCCGAGCTGCTGACCCCTGTATCCGAAGTCGACACCGGCGTCCTCGGCGGCCGCGCGAGGGCCCGAGAGCCAGGATCCGATTGCTTGCCTCTTGTCCACGCGACCACGGTACTGCGCCCGTTTTGGGATGTGGACAGGAGGGGTGAGGAGCGGGATGTCCGGTTAACGTGTGCGAAACAAATGGGTCACGCCCGAGAAATCACCCGTCCCTAGGGTCGAGGTCAGCGTGTGCCACCGCACTGGCCGCACGAACGAACTACCACCCCGGCACGGACGGGCCGGGAGTAGGAGGAGCTGGATGTTCCAGAACGCTGACGAGGCCAAGAAGTTCATCGCGGACGAGGACGTCAAGTTCATTGATGTCCGGTTCTGCGACCTGCCGGGTGTGATGCAGCACTTCACGATCCCGGCCACGGCCTTCGACCCGGCCGAAGAGCTCGCGTTCGACGGCTCCTCGATCCGCGGCTTCCAGGCCATCCACGAGTCCGACATGGCGCTCCGCGCCGACCTGTCCACCGCGCGCGTCGACCCCTTCCGCCGCGACAAGACGGTCAACATCAACTTCTTCATCCACGACCCGATCACGGGCGAGCAGTACTCCCGTGACCCGCGGAACGTGGCGAAGAAGGCGGAGGCCTACCTCGCCTCCACCGGTATCGCCGACACCGCGTACTTCGGCCCCGAGGCCGAGTTCTACGTCTTCGACAGCGTGCGCTTCAAGACCGCCGAGAACGAGGCGTACTACCACATCGACTCCGAGGCGGGTGCCTGGAACACGGGCGCGCTGGAGGACAACCGCGGTTACAAGGTCCGCTACAAGGGTGGTTACTTCCCGGCCCCGCCGGTCGACCACTTCGCCGACCTGCGCGCGGAGATCTCCCTGGAGCTGGCCGCTTCCGGCCTCCAGGTCGAGCGCCAGCACCACGAGGTGGGCACCGCCGGCCAGGCCGAGATCAACTACAAGTTCAACACGCTGCTCGCCGCGGCCGACGACCTCCAGCTCTTCAAGTACATCGTGAAGAACGTCGCCTGGCGCAACGGCAAGACCGCGACCTTCATGCCGAAGCCGATCTTCGGTGACAACGGCTCGGGCATGCACGTCCACCAGTCGCTGTGGACCGGCGGCCAGCCGCTGTTCTACGACGAGGCCGGTTACGCGGGCCTGTCGGACACCGCCCGCTACTACATCGGCGGCATCCTCAAGCACGCTCCGTCGCTGCTCGCCTTCACCAACCCGACGGTGAACTCGTACCACCGTCTGGTGCCGGGCTTCGAGGCGCCGATCAACCTGGTGTACTCGCAGCGCAACCGCTCCGCCGCGATGCGTATCCCGATCACGGGCTCGAACCCGAAGGCCAAGCGCGTCGAGTTCCGTGCGCCCGACTCCTCCGGCAACCCGTACCTGGCGTTCTCGGCCCTGCTGCTCGCGGGCCTGGACGGCATCAAGAACAAGATCGAGCCGGCCGAGCCGATCGACAAGGACCTCTACGAGCTGGCTCCCGAGGAGCACGCGGGCGTCGCCCAGGTCCCGACCTCCCTCCCGGCCGTCCTCGACCGCCTCGAGGCCGACCACGAGTTCCTCCTCCAAGGCGACGTCTTCACGCCGGACCTGATCGAGACGTGGATCGACTACAAGCGCGCGAACGAGATCGCCCCGCTCCAGCTGCGTCCGCACCCGCACGAGTTCGAGATGTACTTCGACGTGTGATCGACGCCTGACCGAGGCAACCACGCCCGCGCCCCCGCTGTCGTACCGACGGCGGGGGCGCGGGCGTATGTTCTATTCTGCCGGTGACACGACACGGGGGTGGACGGGATGCCTGAGCACGAACAGGACGATCACGAGCGGGAGTTCGACCTGAGGTGGGCGGACAACGCCGAGCACAAGGAGCCCTCGGCACGGGCCCGCATGCTCGCCGCCCGCTGGAAGGAGAACCCGCCCGAGCCGCAGCCCTTCCGAGCCGACCCGGACCATGTCGCCTCCCGCGGCCGCTCGTCCTGGGTGTCGACGACGGTGGTCCTGGGCTGCGTGGTCGCGGTGATCGTCCTGCTGGGATACATCAACTTCCGAGCGCCGTACTAGCCACACCCCGGGGCGGGTCCCACCGGGGAGGACGGCACGACATTCCCCACGACCGGGCGGTGTCCCCCGGTGCCGATATTTCCCGCGACCGGACCGTCTCCCCCGGCCTACGATCACCCGACGGATCGGGCTGAGCGGGGGCGGGCATGCGGGAGGACGACGGGCGGGACGAGGGCGCGGTGGCGCGGCTGGGAGACGTCGGCGGCGTGGTCGAGTCGGTGGGAGCGCGGCGGGCGTCGGGCGCGCCTCTGCGGGAGGTGCGTGCCGTGACCGGGTCGACGGTGGAGCGGCTGGCCTCGGGGGTGCCGCTGCGGGATGTCCTCGATGTGGGCGCGCCGGGTTCCTGGATCGACCTGGATGTGGAAGTGCGTGCGTCCGCCCGGTATCGGCCGGGGCTGCCGCCGGGCCTGGCGTGGGTGGAGGGCCGGAGTGGGTCGACCGTCTCCTCCTTGATCGCCGCCACGGTCGGCCGGTTGCGGCGCGAGCGGGGCGCCGAAGACGCCGTGGAGTCCGTCGAGCCCTTGCTCGCACTCGCCCTGTGCCATCCCGACGGCCGGGTCCGCGGGGCGGCGCTCGCCCGGGCCCGGGAGTACCCGGATCTGCTGCCGCTGATCGTCGTCCGTGCGGCCGACTGGGCGGAGCCGGTGCGCGAAGCCGCCCGGGAGCTGCTGCGTGACGTCCTCGACGTGGACGCCGCCGTCGCGCTGGCGCCGCTGATCCTGCTGGTGGGGCGCCGTGGCCGGGGTGACTTCGGCGTACGGCTGCTGGGTGAGGTGCTGCGCCGGGCACCGGGCGAGCGGCTGGGCCCGCTCTACGGCTCCGCCGACCGCACCGTGCGCCGGTTCGCCCACCGCCTGGCCGTGGCGGAGGGGTTCCTCTCCCCTGCCGAGCTGGCCCGCTCGGCGGCCCGGGACGGTGACGCCGTCATCCAGGACCTGTGTGCGGAGGCGGTGCTGAAGACCGTGTCCGCGGACGTGGGCGACGACGTGCTGCGACCGCTGCTCACCGCCCGCAATCCGCGAGCCCGCTCCTCCGGCGTCACCGCACTGCGGCGGGCCGGGCGGGCGGCGGAGGCCGAGCGGTTCCTCACCGACCGGTCCGCTGTGGTGCGGGCGTGTGCGCGGTATGTCGTACGCCGGCTCGGGACGGATCCGCTGCCGCTGTATCGGGCCTGGTGCTCGGAGCTGGGGCCGGAGGCGGGTGGGGAGCGGGATACGGGCCAGACGCGGGAGCCCAAGCGGGATACGGGCCAGACGCGGGAGTCGGCGCCGGGCCAGGTACGGGAGCCGGAGCCGGACACCGGTCACGTCCGGGAGCCGGAAAGTGGCCAGGGCCCGGAGCGCGGCTCGTTCGTGCCCGTGCCCGGAGCTGTGATCGGGCTCCGGGATACGGGCCAGACGCGGGAGCCGGCGCCGGGCCAGGCGCGGGAGCCGGAGCCGGAGACCGGTCACGCCCGGGAGCCGGAAAGTGGCCAGGGCCCGGAGCGCGGCTCGTTCGTGCCCGTGCCCGGGGCTGTGATCGGGCTCGCCGAGTGCGGGGAGCGGGCGGATGCCGTGCTGCTGTGGCCGCTGCTCGCGCATCCGGTGCCGGCGGTGCGGGCGCGGGCCGTGGCTGGGCTGAGGCTGCTGGACGTGGTGGACGCCGGTCGGCTGCGGCCGCTTCTGGAGGACCCCGCGCCCGGTGTCGTACGGGAGACCGGGCTGGCGTTGTTGCCGTCCGCGCAGGAGTTGCCCGCGGACTGGCTGATGGAGCGCCTCGGGGAACGGTGGCCCCGGCATGTGCGGGTGACGGCGTTCCGGCTGCTGAGCGCGGGGTCCGGGATCGTGCCGCTGCGTGCGGCGGTCGAGCTGCTGGAGGATCCGGATCCGAAGCTGCGCGGCTGGGCCGAGCAGGCCGTGCAGCGGTGGCATCCGCCGGCCGGCCTGCCCGGCGGGGAAGCGGAGGTGGAGGCGCTGCTGGACCGCTGCACCCACCTCTTCAGCTCCTACGTGCTGCGACGCAGGAAGTGGGAGGCGGGGGTGGGCCGCTAGCGGCGGGCGGTCCTTCGTCACGGCCTTCACCGCCCCGTGACCGCCGCCCCCGACCACGCCGCCCCCGATCCATAGGGACCCTTTGCCGCTCCTAGGGTCCTTCGGGACCGCTTCATGGGGTGGGGCGGAGGCACACTGGCAGTGGGACGAGTGCCTGAGTGCGGGGTGGTGCAAGATGCAGAGCCGCTTCCGGAGTGATCGGCAGTTGACCGCTCGTATGGGCGTCACGCTGTTTCTGCTCGGGTTGTTGTACGTGGGTTTCGTGGCCGCGCTGGTCGTGCTGCTGAAGTCCTGGGTGCTCGTGGTGGTCGTGGCGGCCGGTCTGCTGGGTGCCCAGTACTGGTTCTCCGACCGGGTCGCGCTGTTCGGGATGCACGGGCGGGTCGTGGAGCGGGAGGAGTATCCCGCGCTGCACGGGGTCGTAGACCGGCTGTGTGCCATCGCGGACATGCCGAAGCCCGTCGTCGCCGTGTCGGAGATGGACATGCCGAACGCGTTCGCGACCGGGCGCAACGCCGATCACGCCGTGATCTGTGTGACCACGGGACTGCTGCGGCGGCTGGAGCCGGACGAGCTGGAGGGTGTGCTCGCGCACGAGCTGTCGCACGTGGCGCACAAGGACGTCGCCGTCATCACCGTCGCCTCGTTCCTCGGGGTGATCGCGGGGCTGATCGTGCGGTTCGCCTTCTACAGCCAGCTGTTCGGCGGCGGACGCCGGGACCAGAACACCGCCGCGATCTTCGCCATGGTGCTCGGGGTGTCCGCGGCCGTCTACGCGATCAGCTTCCTGCTGATCCGGGCCCTGTCCCGGTACCGCGAGCTCGCCGCCGACCGGGCCGCGGCCCTGCTCACCGGGCGTCCCTCGGCCCTGGCGTCCGCGCTGACCAAGGTCTCCGGCGACATCGCCCGGATCCCGACGAAGGACCTGCGGACCGCGCAGGCCTTCAACGCCTTCTACTTCACCCCGGCGCTGGGCCGTGACCCCGGTATCGCCCAGCTCTTCTCCACCCACCCGAGGCTGGAGCAGCGACTCGAACAGCTGGGGCGGATCTCCGCCGAGCTGGGCGAGGCGGCGACTCCCGAAGGGGCGTGAGATGGGGCTGCTCGACATCCTGCTCGGCCGTACGAAACCGGTCGCGCCCGATCTCGACCGGCTGTTCGCGCTGCCCTCGGCGGCGGTGACGCTGGAGGCGGCGGCCGGGTTCCGGCCGACCGGCAGCGGGGCGGTGTGCTTCGCCACGGTCGAGGGTGCCGCCTTCGACCAGACGCACCGCGAGGTCCAGGCGCTGCTCGACGCGGACGCCGAGCGCGACGGCCGGCCGGTGCAGCTCGCCCGGGACGACTACGGCTACTCGTGGCTGGTCTCCCGGCGCGCGCCCGATCAGCTCCCGGACCTGGTCAACGACCTGCATGCGGTGAACAGCGCGATGGAGGTCAACGGCTTCGGCCCGCAGCTGCTGTGCTCGCTGGTGGGATTCGAGGACGACAGGGACCAGCGGCTCGCGCTCGTCTATCTCTACAAGCGCGGCACCTTCTATCCCTTCGCGCCGCTTCCCGGCGCGGCCGAGCGGCGCGACAACCCGTTGGAGCTGCGGGTGAAGGCCGCCCTCGCGGGCGACCTGCGGATCGAGCAGGACCTGAACCGCTGGTTCCCGGTGTGGGGTGCCCCCGGCCTGTGACCGGGGGCACCCTCAACCTCGGGTCACCACCACAGGTGGTCTCACTTGCTCTTCTCGCGCTCCTGACGACGGGACTCAAGGGGGCGCTCGCGGCGGTAGCGGCGCTCCCACTTGGCCTGCATGTCGCGGCGGTCGCGGTAGGAGCGGTAGTCCGCGGGCATGGCGCCTCCGGACGAGGATCCTCCGCCGGGCCCTCCCCCGGGCCTGCCGGTCGGCGCGGAGGGGCTCCGGCCGTACTGGAGGTAGAGGAAGAGCACGGCGACCGCGGCCAGCCAGTAGACGTGGTTTCCGAATCCTAGGATCACCAGGACGACAGTCCCGGACATGACGATGGTGCCCATCACGGGCCTCCGTGGGCGTGGGTCGGTACTGAGCGGTGCGTGAATGTCTCCGACGGGGCGCTGGGGGACGGGCGGCCGTCCGTCGGTGCGTAGAGAGTAGCCCCGGGTCCGCAGGGTGACGCCTTCCCTGCGGGAAGCGGCGTGAACTGCTCCGTTACGCATGTCCAGGGTAGGGATCCCGTCACTGCGTGTGCATCTCCTTTTCCGGGGGCGGGAGTTCGGCCGGTGTCCGGTGTGAATGAATGGAGCGCATGACCGAGCTCTCCTCCTTCACCCACGCCCATGACGGCGAACTCCTCAGCGGGGTCCACGGCAGTGCCGCCGACGGCCCCGCGGCCACGGCCGTTCTGCTGCACGGCGCGGGCATCGGCAGCAAGGAACGGCTGCTCCCGATGCTCGCGGAGTTCGTGTCCCGGGGCTGCCACGGACTGGCCTTCGACTTCTCCGGGCACGGTGAAAGCAGCGGCGAACTGCGGGAGTTGAGCCTGCGCCGGCGCTTCGAACAGGCGGTCGCGGTCATCGACGCGCGGGTGCCGGCGGACGGCCCGCTGATCGTCGTCGGGTTCAGCATGAGCGGACAGACAGTGACGGATCTCGTCGGGCACTACGGGGAGCGGGTGACGGCGGTGGGCCTGTGCGCGCCGGCCGTGTACGCCGAGGAGGCGTGGGACGTGCCCTTCGGCGAGGGGGACGGGCGGTTCAGCGAGATCATCCGCAGGCCGGACGGCTGGCGCGGGACGCCCGCGCTGGACGTGCTGCGCGCCTACGAGGGGCGTGCGGTGCTGGCGGTGCCGGGGACGGACGCGATCATCCCGCCGGAGGTGACGGCGGCGGTGCAGGACGCCCTGGCCGCCAAGGCGCGGTTCACGCGGTTCGACGTGCCCGGCGCCGAGCACATGCTGGGGATGTGGTTCGAGGAACACCCCGAGGACCGGCGGGAGTTCGTCAAGGCCGTACTGGCCACCGACGGCGACCGCTGAGCGCCGGTCAGGCGCCGGGTACGGCCCGCACCACGCCCGCCTCCACCGCCGCGCCCAGAGCCGTGTGGTCGTTGGTGGTCTGGTCGGCGTAGGCCAGCGCGAAGTCGGCCACCGCGCGGTCGAAGGTGTCGGCGCCGCCGAGGTAGCCGGCGATGGCGATGCGGTCGCCGGAGCGGGCGTGGGCCCGCGCGAGGGCGGTGCCGCACAGGCGGGCGTAGGTGCACAGGTCGGCCGGGCCCATCGAGGCCACGTCCGCCGTGCCCTTCATGTCGCGCAGCTGGCGCCAGTAGAACGCGCGCCCCTGCGGCCCCGACATCCAGCCCAGGAAGATGTCGCCCGCGGCCTGCAACAGCCGCTGCCCGGCGACGACACGGTGACCGGGATGGACGTACGGCCCGCTCGGCAGATGTTCCTCCAGTACGGACTGCCGGGCCTCCTTGATCTGGAGGAACAGGGGGTCGCCGGCGTCGCGTCCGAC
The DNA here is from genome assembly GCF_008704715.1 of Streptomyces chartreusis. Taxonomy (NCBI): domain Bacteria; kingdom Bacillati; phylum Actinomycetota; class Actinomycetes; order Kitasatosporales; family Streptomycetaceae; genus Streptomyces; species Streptomyces chartreusis. Next base: position 7,115,392 of record NZ_CP023689.1, on the reverse strand, counting down.
GAGCAGCACGATGAAGCAGCGCAGGCCGACGCTGCCGACGCCGACGACCTTGCGGGCGGCGTCGGCGAAGCGGTAGCGGTCCAGGAGCAGGCGGCGCTCCTCGGAGAGGGTCGAGCGGTAGTCGCTGAAGGTCTTGCGCAGGCCGGCCATGTCGGAGGTGCCCGCGCGTTCCAGGAGCGGCGGGTCGTGGATGATGCGCCGGTGCCCGTCGACGGTCTCGGTCAGCTTGCCGAAGGCGCGCAGGCTGGTGCGGCGGCGTGCGCGGCCGAGGCTGGCCTCGACGCGGTGGTGCCGTCGGCCGGTGCGGAGCAGGGGCAGCAGCTGCTCGGCCTCGATGCGGGTGTACCAGACGTCGAGCTCGCCGCGCCTGGCCAGCCGGCGTATCGCGGTGCGGTACGCGGCGGCCGACTCGCGGGCCGCGCGGGCGACCGCGGGATCCGGGTGGCCGTTCTCGCGGGCGGCCACGGCGACGGAGGTGGCGAGCCGTTTGACGTCCCACTCGAACGGGCCGGGGTACGTCTCGTCGAAGTCGCTGAGGTCGAAGAGCAGCGTGCGTTCCGGGGAGGCGTACAGGCCGAAGTTGAGCAGGTGGGCGTCGCCGCACAGCTGCACGGTGAGGCCGGAGTTCGGGGCGGCGGCGAGGTCGGCGGCCATCACGGCGGCGGCGCCGCGCAGGAAGGCGAACGGGGACGCCGCCATCCGCCCGTAGCGGATCGGCAGCAGCTCGGGCAGCCGGTCGCGGCCCTGGCGTTCCAGTACGACGACCGGGTCGGGGCGGTCGACGGACGGGATCCAGGCGGCGTGCGCGGAACGCGGGGCGCGCTTGCGGGCGGCCTTGCCGCGCAGGAACCGGTCGGCGGGGGTGGTCGGGCTGGTCATCGGACGAGGGCCCCGTGTCGGACCGACGTGCACCGCGGCTGTCGCCCGCCGAACCTGCCCATCGCACCTCCCACTGCCCGCAGCCCGTTGGGGGAGGTCCGCCACCTCCTGATCGCAGTGAAAGCGGCGCGACGCGTCCGCGCACGTCGGGGAGGCGTTTCGGGTGATGGCGGAGGGTGAGCGGGGGGCGTGCGGGGAGCGGGCACGGGGCGCTGCCACGGCAGGAAAAGCGCACGCTGTCAGTGGTGTCCGGGAGGATGCGGGCAGTGGTGTGCGGACTCGGCGGCGTGACCGTCCGGCGCCGCGGCGGAGCGATGGTGTGACGGGTGGAGGCCGGGATGGGTGACGGGGTGCGGTACATCGGCACGGCGGAGCGACGGGCCCGGCTGGGGCTGCGGCACCGGCTGACCGGCGCCACACTGGCGCAGGACCCGGCCGGGGTCGCCGACTCGCTGGTCGCGCTGCACGGCACCGATCCGGCGACCGTGTACCTGGCCGTCGGCGCGCGACTGGCCGACCCCGCGAAGACCGTCGCCGACACCGAGCGTGCGCTGTACGAGGACCGGACGCTGGTCCGGATGCACGGCATGCGGCACACCGTGTTCGTCTTCCCCACGGAGCTGACCGCCGTGGTGCACGCCTCCACGGGCCTCGCGGTCGCCGCCCGGGAACGTGCCTCGCTGATCAAGAGCATGGCGAAGGCCGGGGCGCCGGACGCGGCCTGGCTGGCGGAGGTCGAGGAGTCGGCGCTCACCGCGCTCGCCCGGCGCGGACAGGCCACGGCGGCCGAACTCGCCCAGGACGAGCCGCGGTTGCGCGAGCGGTTCGTGTACGCGGCCGGGAAGAGCTACGAGGGCGTGCACACCGTCTCGACGCGGCTGCTCCGGGTGCTCGGCGTCGAGGGCAAGGTCGTGCGCGGCCGGCCGCTGGGCTCCTGGACGTCCTCGCAGTTCCGGTGGGCCGTCACGCCCGAGCATCCCGAACTGGACGCGGCCGCCGCCCAGGCAGAACTCCTGCGGCGCTGGCTCACGGTGTGCGGGCCGGCGACGGAGGCCGACCTGAAGTGGTGGACCGGGTGGAAGGTCACGGAGGTCCGCCGGGCGCTCTCGGCGATCGGGGCGCAGGCCGTGTCCGTGGACGAGGGGACGGGGTACGTCGTCCAGGGCGACGCCGGACCGGTGGACGACCCCGCGGAGCCGTGGGCGGCGCTGCTGCCCGGGCTCGACCCCACGGCGATGGGCTGGCAGCAGCGCGACTGGTACCTGGCGCCGGAGCTGCGGCCGTCGCTGTTCGACGGGAGCGGCAACGTCGGCCCGACGGTGTGGTGGAACGGCCGTGTCGTGGGCGGCTGGGCCCAGCGCGGGGACGGCGAGATCGTCTGGCGGCTGCTCGCGGACCTCGGCGGCGAGGAGCGGCAGGCGGCCGAGACGGCGGTCGCGGCGCAGGCCGAGCGGCTGCGGGGGTGGATGGGGGCGGCCCGGGTGACGCCCCGGTTCCGGACTCCGGTGGAGAAGGAGCTGTCGGCCTGACAGGCCCCCCTCCGACGGTCGGTGCGGCGGGCGCGGCCGTGGACGAGCCCGCCGCGGGTCCGCCCCGCCCCCGTCCTCACGCGAACGCCGGGTCCGCCCCGCCCCCTTCGCCGCGCGAACACCGGGCGCGCCCCGATACGCGGCGCACCCGGCGTCCGGGCCTACCTGGAGTACCTCATGAGCGCCCGGACCATGTGGCAGGTCGTGTCCGACGGCGGGTGGACGCCGATCGTCTCCGCTGCGGTCCTGATCGTGTCGTTGCGTGCCTGGTTCGGCATGTAGACGCCCGAGTCGAGGAGCGCTATCGCGAGGCGCATGGCCTTGAGACGGCGGTTGTGGGTGACGTACCACTCGCGCGGGCGCCCCGGCGGCAGCGCTCGCTTCTCCACCGGCGCGTACGGCAGGTCGAGCAGCACCGGGTGCTTGGCGGTGGACTGGGTGGGCAACGGCTTGCGGGTCGGCTTCGGCTTCAGTGCGGCAGCGGGCACAGGCATCCTCCTGTCGCGGTCGAGCGCCGGCCGGGTTCCCCGGCGACACTCTCGAACACTGCTTACAGTTTAGTGCCCGCCACTGACAATCGAGGAACCTGATACGGCCAGGAAATCCCCAGGTCAGCAATGAAACTGTCACCGTGTCACACCGGATCAAGGGGATGCGCGAGGGGCACCGGGGAATTCGAACAGAGACCTTCCGGAGGCGGGCGCCGAGGCGGGGGTCGGAGCCCCGGTCGACGGCGGGTCCGCAGTGGGTGCGGGATACCGTGGGCCGTATGGAGATCTGGATCAATCCGGCCTGTTCCAAGTGCCGCAGCGCCCTCACCCTGCTCGACGCCGAGGGGGCCGACTACACCGTCCGCCGTTACCTGGAGGACGTCCCGAGCGAGGACGAGATCCGCGAGGTGCTGGACCGGCTGGGACTCGAGCCGTGGGACATCACCCGCACCCAGGAGGCCGTCGCCAAGGAGCTCGGGGTCAAGGACTGGGCGCGGGACGAGGCCTCGCGGGACCGGTGGGTGAAGGCGCTCGCCGAGCACCCGAAGTTGATCCAGCGGCCGATCATCACCGCGCAGGACGGTACGGCCGTCGTCGGCCGCACGGACGAGGCCGTCCAGGACGCCCTGTCCCGCAAGAGCTGAACCTCCGTCAGGCGCGATGTGACGCAGGTTACTTCAGAGACTCTCGTAACCGCTGAGTAACTCCGTTCGGTATCTCGTACATACCGACGTACGCTCCCCTACCGCTCAGGAGGCGCGCATGTCGCGCAGGAGAACTCTCGGCACGAAGAAGAAGATCGCTCTGCTGGTCAGTGCGGCGACGGTGGCGGGTGGCGGTGCCTTCGTCATGGCGAGCACCTCGAACGCCTCGCAGACACCGACGGTCAAGTCGGCCGCGGACTCGACCGTGTGCCAGGGGCTCGCCACCGCCCTCGGCAACAACCAGAAGTTCATCGACGGGCAGAAGGCCAACCCCGACGCCCAGTCCGCGGCCCGGATCGCCAACCGCGAGGCGGTCATCGCGCAGATCAAGGTCCAGCAGGAAGCGTCCGGTTGCGCTGCCGGGGAGTCGGCTCAGGACTCCCAGGCCGCACAGCCGAGCGCCCCCGCGGGCGACGCCGGGAACGCGGGTGCCGGGAACGCCGGTAACGCGGGTGCCGGAAATGCGGGTGCCGGTGACGCCGGGGGCGACCAGAACGCGGGCAACGCCGGGAACGCGGGCAACGCCGGTGGTGGTGCCGCGGCCGGGCAGCAGGTCTGCAACGGCTCCACCGTCACGCTCTCCGGCGAGGGCGGGGCTCCGGCCGCGTCCAGCAACCAGTTCCCGGCCGGCACCAAGCTGAAGGTCACCAACCTGGACAACAACAAGTCCACGACGGTTGAGGTCACCTCGGTGTCCGGCAGCTGTGTGCTGCTGAACAACGCGGCCTTCGAGCAGGTGCGCGAGGCCGGCAAGTTCCTCATCCGCCGTGCGGTGATCGAGAAGGTGGGGTGACGCCGAGAGCGTCGACTTCGTACGTGTCATGGGCCCTGCCACTCGCGGCCACGAGTGGCAGGGCCCGCGTATGTGCACCCGCGTATTTGTACAGGCCACGCACGCCACGTGAATCGCGCCACACGAACACCAGGTAACACGGGGTTCACATTGGAGCAATGACCGGGAAATCGCCTGTTGACAGGCTCGCGGGCATCAACGCGGCGCCTCAGTGCCGCAGCGCCGCCAGCACCCGCAAGTGCGCCTAGACCCACCCCCGAAGGATGTGGCCCGTGACCTTCAAGGCTGAGTACATCTGGATCGACGGCACCGAGCCGACGGCCAAGCTCCGCTCCAAGACCAAGATCATCGCGGGCGCGCCCGCCGGTCTGGACGCGCTGCCGATCTGGGGCTTCGACGGGTCCTCCACGAACCAGGCCGAGGGCCACGCCTCGGACCGTGTCCTCAAGCCGGTCTTCACCTGCCCGGATCCGATCCGCGGCGGCGACGACGTCCTCGTCATGTGCGAGGTCCTCAACATCGACATGACGCCGCACGAGTCCAACACCCGTGCCGCGCTGGCCGAGGTCGCCGAGAAGTTCGCCGCGCAGGAGCCGATCTTCGGCATCGAGCAGGAGTACACGTTCTTCCAGGACGGTTACCCGCTGGGCTTCCCCAAGGGCGGCTTCCCGGCCCCGCAGGGCGGCTACTACTGCGGTGTCGGCGCCGACGAGATCTTCGGCCGTGACGTCGTCGAGGCCCACCTCGACAACTGCCTCAAGGCGGGCCTCGCCATCTCCGGCATCAACGCCGAGGTCATGCCCGGTCAGTGGGAGTTCCAGGTCGGCCCGGTCTCCCCGCTGGAGGTCTCCGACCACATGTGGGTCGCCCGCTGGCTGCTCTACCGCACCGCCGAGGACTTCGGCATCTCCGCGACGCTGGACCCGAAGCCGGTGAAGGGCGACTGGAACGGTGCCGGCGCGCACACCAACTTCTCCACCAAGGCGATGCGCGAGGGCTACGACGCCATCATCACCGCCTGCGAGTCGCTCGGCGAGGGCTCCAAGCCCCTCGACCACGTCAAGAACTACGGCGCCGGCATCGACGACCGCCTGACGGGCCTGCACGAGACCGCCCCGTGGAACGAGTACTCCTACGGCGTCTCCAACCGCGGCGCCTCGGTCCGTATCCCGTGGCAGGTCGAGAAGGACGGCAAGGGCTACATCGAGGACCGCCGCCCGAACGCCAACGTCGACCCGTACGTCGTGACGCGGCTGCTCGTCGACACCTGCTGCTCGGCGCTGGAGAAGGCCGGCCAGGTCTGATCCCGGCAGGGCTCGCACAGCTCCGTGAAGGGGCGTCCACCGACGGGTGGGCGCCCCTTCGCCGTACGTCGGCCCGGTTGTCAGTGACGGATGCCATCGTGGACGGCATGCAGAACGACGAGGGTCTGGCCGTCAAGGTGCAGACGGAGCACGGCGAGACGTACGTCCGGCCGTCCGAGGAGCAGCTGAGCGACCTGGTGCACCGGCTCGGCGGGCGCGGCGACCACTGGCTGGTGATGCAGCGGATACCGGACGTGCCGGACGTGTTCGCGCAGGTGTGGCACGAGCGGGGCGGGGACTACCAACTGGAGCACCGCGAGAGCCGCGAGCGCTTCGTCGCCGCGGCGGTCCCGGAGGCAGCGGCGGTGACCGGCGCGCTGGTGGGGTGGGCCCGGCAGCGGGGCGGCTGGGACAGCGGGTTCGCCTGGTCGCCGGTCGAGATGGATCCGCCGCGGGAGGTGCCCGAGCTTGCGCCCACCGTGCGCGCGGAGGTGGAGCACCGGGTGCGTGTGCTGCTGCGGTGCGGGTACGACGACCGGGCGGCGCTCGCCGAGGCCGCCGAGGAGTATCTGGTCGACGGCGACAGCCGGCCCGTCTCCGACGCGCAGGCCCGGGAGTTGGTCGACCGGCTGTGGCTGGAGCGCTTGGACGAGCAGGCGGCGTGGGAGGGTGTGACCGACCCGGAGCGACTCACCGCGGCCTTCCGGGCGCTGGAGGCCAGCGGCATCACGGCCCGCGAGAACTTCACCTGCTGCCGGGGCTGCGGGATGGCGGAGATCGGCGCGGAGCGGGAGGACGCGCGCGGGTTCGTGTTCTTCCACGCTCAGGTCGTCGAGCACGCCGCCGAGGGGCACGGGCTCGCCCTGTACTACGGCGGTTTCGACGGCTCCGAGGAGACTACCGCGGGCATCGGGCACGAGGTCGTCGCCGCGCTGGACGCCGCGGGGCTGTCCACGCAGTGGGACGGGTCGCCGGGCACATCGATCGGCGTGACGCCGCTGGACTGGCGCCGACGGCTTCAGGGGTGAGGCACGCGACACCGGATCGGCGTCAGGGAAGCGTCCGACCAGTGAGAGAAGGGTCCTTTCCGTGGACAGCTTCTGCTTCAATGGGGGCATGGCCAGCATCCAGAAGCACTCCGCGACAGGTCGCCATGACCTCGAGCCCTTCTGGCCTTCCCGTCAGCACCACGACTTCGACCGGGTGTGTTGCCGCGCGATGAACGCGCGGGCCCTCTAAAGCCGTCACCCGGCCTTCGGCCAGCGCGAACGACGTTCCTCCCCCACGACGGACCTCTCGCGCGAAAGAGCTGACCTCTCATGGCGACCACTCGTTCTCTGTCCACCGCCCCGCTCAACCCCGCCTCGAACGCGCCACGGCATCATCTGCGTGCCGTGGACCGGGACGAGGATTGGGGTCTCCCCCGCTCGAACGTAGTTGAGAGCTTGGGGATCGATGTCGCGGACCTGCTGCCGCCGGGCGCCACCTGGCTGCCCGCTCCCCAGCACTCCCTGCCCACGCTGCCGGGGCAGCCGCCGATGATCGGCTACCTGGTGCTCGTCCCGGCCGACCACCGGCCGCCGGTCCCGGCGGCCGTCGACACCGACGCCGAGCCGCTCGTCCGGATCGACTCCGTGCGGCGCACCGCCGCCGTCGAAGGGCGTGAACTCGACCTCACCTACCTGGAGTTCGAGCTCCTCGCCCATCTGGTGGCCAACCCCCACCGGGTGCACAGCCGCGACCAGCTGGTCACCACGGTGTGGGGCTACGGGCATGTGGGAGACGGCCGTACGGTCGACGTCCACATCGCCCGGCTGCGCCGCAAGCTGGGCGCCGAGCACCGCGACACCATCCGCACGGTGCGCCGGGTGGGATACAAGTACGCCCCGCCGACCGGGCGCTGATCCCCCGGCCCGCCCCCGCGAAGGCTGTCTGCCGACAGCAGAGTCCTGTTCCGTCCCGCCCCGCCACCGGGCAGAGTCGGCGGTATGAGACTTCTGGTGCTGGGTGGTACGGAGTTCGCGGGGCGGGCCGTCGTGGAGGCGGCCCTCGGAAGGGGCTGGGACGTCACCGTCTTCAACCGGGGGCGGCACGAGTCCCCCGCCGGGGTGCGGTCCCTGCGCGGTGACCGCACCTCGCCGGACGGGCTCACCGCCCTCGCCGAGGGCGAGTGGGACGCCGTCGTCGACACCTGGTCGGCGGCGCCGCGTGCCGTGCGGGACGCGGCGCGGCTGCTGCGGGACCGCGCCGGGCGGTATGTGTACGTGTCGAGCCGTTCGGTGTACGAGTGGGCTCCGGCCGCGGGATACGGCGAGGACGCGCCTCTCGTCCAGGGCGCCGAGGCCGGTGCGGAGCAGACCGACTACGCGCGGGACAAGCGGGGCGGCGAGCTGGCGGCGGTCGAGGAGTTCGGGGTGGACCGCTCCGTGCTGGTGCGGGCGGGGCTGCTGCTCGGACCGTACGAGAACGTCGGGCGGCTGCCCTGGTGGCTGGGCCGGATCGCGCGCGGCGGTCCGGTGCTGGCGCCGGGGCCGCGGGACCTGCCCCTGCAGTACGTCGACATCCGCGACCACTCGGAGTGGATCCTCGGCGCTGTGGAACAGGGGTTGAGCGGGCCGTACAACCTCACGAGCCCGCAGGGGCACGCCACCATGGGCGAGTTGCTCGACGCCTGCGTGGCCACCGTCGGCGGGAGTGCCGAGCTGCGCTGGACCGACCCGGAGGTGATCCTGGACGCGGGCATCGAGCCGTGGACGCAGCTGCCCGCGTGGGTGCCGCCGGGCAGCGACGTGCATGACGCCCTGCACTCGGCCGATGTGTCCCGGGCCGTCGCCACGGGGCTGCGCTGCCGTCCCGTCACCGAGACCGTCGCCGACACCTGGGCCTGGCTCGGGGACATCGGCGGTACGGTCCCCACGGGAGCCGCGCGGGCTGTCAAGGGCCTCGATCCGGAGGTGGAGGCGAAGGTGCTCGCGGCGTCGGCTCAGGGTGTACCTGGCACCACCCCCTGAGCCGGGGGCCCGGCCCAGTGACCACCGCTGCCGGCTCGGCGAGACTGAACGGCATGACCAACGACACGAAGAGCGGCCCCGGTACGGGTTCGAGGGCGCGGGGCATGGGGATCGCCGCGGTGCGCGGGCTGGCGCTGGCGCTGGTGTCCCTGCCGGGATCCGTCCTCTGTCTCGTCCTCTCCCTCGTCTCCATCGCACTGATACCGATCGGCGTCGGCATCGTCACGACGCCGTGGGTGCTGACGGGGGTACGGGCGTTCGCCGACTGGCGGCGGGTCCTCGCGGCCGAGTGGGGTGGGGTGCGGATCCCGCCCGCGTACCGGCCGCTGCCGAAGGACGCCAACCCGTGGACCCGCACCTTCGGGATGCTGGCCGACCCGGCGACCCGTCGGGACCTGCTGTGGCTGCCGGTCGACATGACGGCGGGGTTCTTCACCGCGCTGCTGCCGGCCGTGCTGCTGCTCTACCCGCTGGAGGGGTTCGCGATCGCGGCGGGCCTGTGGCGGGTCTTCACGGACGCGGGCGGCACGTACTGGTACGGCTTCGTGCCGGTCACCGACCAGACGTCCGCGTTCGGCGCCGCCGCTCTCGGCGTCGGACTGCTCTTCCTCGCGCACTTCTACACCCCGAGCCTGCTCCAGGCCCACTTCCGGCTCACCCGGGCGGTCCTCGGCTCCAACCAGGGCGAACTGGCCGAGCGCGTGCGGGTGTTGACGGAGACCCGGCGGGACGCCGTCGACACCTCGGCCGCCGAGCTGCGCCGTATCGAGCGGGATCTGCACGACGGGGCGCAGGCACGGCTGGTGGCGATGGGCATGGACCTCGGGACGATCGAGATGCTGCTCGACAAGGACCCGGAGAAGGCCAGGCAGCTCGTCGCGCAGGCCCGCCGGTCGTCCGCCGACGCGCTCTCGGAGCTGCGCGACCTGGTGCGCGGCATCCACCCGCCCGTCCTCGCCGAACGCGGACTGGGCGACGCCGTACGGGCGTTGGCGCTGCGGCTGCCGGTGACGACCGAGGTGACCGTGGAGCTGCCCGGGCGTGCGGAGGCGCCCGTGGAGTCGGCGGCGTACTTCGCGGTCAGCGAGGTGCTCACCAACGCGGTCAAGCACGCGGGCGCCGACCGGATCTGGATCGACCTGCATCACGTGCACGAGGGCGCCGGCATGCTGCGGATCAACGTCACCGACAACGGCAAGGGCGGTGCGGTGATCGGGGCCGGCTCGGGGCTGGCCGGGGTCGAGCGGCGACTGGGTACATTCGACGGCGTCCTGGCCGTCAGCTCGCCCGCGGGCGGCCCCACCATGGTCACCATGGAGATTCCTTGCGCGTTGTCCTAGCCGAAGACCTGTTCCTGCTGCGCGACGGGCTCGTCCGGCTTCTGGAGGCCTACGACTTCGAGATCGCGGCGGCCGTCGAGACCGGGCCCGAGCTGTCCCGGGCGCTGGCCGAGCTGGAGCCCGACGTCGCCGTCGTCGACGTACGCCTGCCGCCGACCCACACCGACGAGGGCCTCCAGTGCGCGCTGGAGGCCCGCCGCAGGAAGCCGGGGCTGCCGGTGCTGGTGCTGTCGCAGCACGTGGAGCAGCTGTACGCGCGGGAGTTGCTCGCCGACGGCAGCGGCGGGGTGGGGTATCTGCTGAAGGACCGGGTGTTCGACGCGGACCAGTTCGTGGACGCCGTACGGCGGGTCGCGGCGGGCGGCACCGCGATGGACCCGCAGGTGATCCAGCAGCTGCTGAGCCGGCGCGCGGCCGACGACCAGCCGCTGGCGAGGCTCACACCCCGGGAGACGGAGGTGCTGGAGCTGATGGCGCAGGGGCGGTCGAACGCGGCGATCGCCGAGCGGCTCGTCGTCACGGAACGGGCCATCGCCAAGCACACCGCCAACATCTTCGCCAAACTGGGCCTGGAGGTGTCGGACGACGACAACCGTCGCGTGCTGGCGGTTCTCGCATATCTCGACCATGGCCGGTAAAACCGGACCCGCCCATTCACCCGCCGTACGGGATCAACAACTCCAGGTATTTCAGGGGTTGTTGGGGACACAGTGTTCTCACGAATCTCTCAACAATTTCTGTGGCGGCTGAACACCCCTGGGACCCCCTCCGTATGAAAGGGAGCCGCTTCACTCCTGTCGGGCGCCTCGATGCCCCGAAAAAGGAAGTCAGAGGAGTTCCATGGGACGCAACATTCGAAAACGCCGTACGCCGCTGGCCACCAAGGCCATAGCCGCATCGGCGGCCCTAGCGCTCGGTGGGGGCGGGCTTGTATGGGCCAACTTCTATGCTTCGGCACACGAGGACAACTCCGGGTGGAACCGGACGAAGTCCACGAACGCCCGCGTCGCGACGATCAACTGCCCTGATGTCGGCCAGAAGCTGACGAAGGTGCCGCGGAGCGCACGCAGGGGCGTCGCCAAGGAGCTGGCGCTGCTGGACAGGCAGGTCACGGATGCCTACAAGCGTCTCGCCGAGACGCGGCAGGCCCAGGCGGGGGACGCCAACTACGTCAACAACGCCATCCTGAGCCCGCTGAAGTCCAAGCGCGTGGCCACGCTCGACCGGATCGGCATCAACATCAACCGGGCCGGCGGCAAGCGACCGCAGAACCTCGACCAGCTCGCCCAGTGCCAGGGCGTCCCGGCCGAACAGCCCCAGACCAACGACGGTCAGCAGGGCGGCGACCAGAACCAGGACGGTCAGGACCAGAACAACGACGGTCAGGACCAGAACCAGGACGGCCAGAACAACGGCGGTCAGGACCAGGGCGGCCAGGACGGCGGCGGACAGGACCAGGGCGGCAACGGCGGTCAGGCCGGCAACGGCCCGTCGGCGGACGACTTCGTCGACATCACGCAGGTCCAGGGCAACGCGCAGCTGGGCGTCGGCGCGAACGGCCTCCCCGCGAACGGGGACGGCGGTTCGACCGGCAGCTTCACCACGAGCTGCGGCACCAACGAGAACGAGAATCGCAACTCGGACAACGTGATCGTCGCTCCCGGTGTCAGCAACGGTGCGCAGCACCAGCACGACTACGTCGGCAACCAGGCCAACAACGCTTTCGCGAGCGACCAGGACCTGGCCAACGGCGACACCACCTGCCAGAACCAGGGTGACCGGTCGTCGTACTTCTGGCCCGTGCTGCGTGTGCAGGACGGTCAGAACGACATCGACGCGAACGCCCCCGGTGGCGGTCAGGACGGCAACGTCGGCACGATCGTCCAGGCCAGCGAGGCCCAGCTGAAGTTCGTCGGCAACAAGAACAGCGATGTCGTCGCGATGCCGCAGGCCCTGCGCATCATCACCGGTGACGCCAAGTCCTTCGTGAACGGCAACAACAACGCCAACGCGAACTGGAGCTGCACCGGCTTCGAGGACAAGGTCCAGCTGCACGACAAGCTCCCGATCTGCCCCGAGGGCAGCTCCGTGGTGCGGACGTCGAACTTCCAGAGCTGCTGGGACGGTCAGAACATCGACAGCGCCAACCACCGTACGCACGTGGCGTTCGTCCAGGGCGACGGCACCTGCGCCAACGGTTTCCAGGCGATCCCCCAGCTCCAGGTCCGCCTGGTCTACGACGTCCAGGCGCCGCAGATCCAGAACGGGCAGGTCCAGAACGCCTTCGCGGTGGACTCCTTCCCGGACCAGCTGCACAAGGCCATCACCGACCACAACGACTTCATCAACTTCTTCGACGAGAACACGATGAACGAGATGGTCCAGTGCATCAACAGCGGGCAGGACTGCCAGTAGTCCTCATCCAGTAGGAAGCCGGCGGTGGGAATTCCCACCGCCGGCTTTCTGCTGTGCTCGATTCGCGATCAGCTGTGATGGCCGCCGCTGTTGTGGCTGCCGCCGGGGTTCATGTGCGCGGAGCCTTCCTCCATGGTCCCGCCGAGCTTGCTCTGGAGCGTGGTGACCGTCTTCTCCTGGCCGACGGCGACCCATTTGCGGCCGACGAGGTAGTAGCCGCCGTAGTCCTTCGCGCCGCTCAGCCATTCGGCCTGGCCGCGGTCGGTGGCGAAGGTGGCGAGGATGTACTTGTCCTTGCCGGTCTTGCAGATGGCCTGGCGGATCTCGTCGGCGTCGGTCTGCATGTTCGGGTCGCACTTGGCCATCGATGCCAGATGCTCCAGGCTGCCGGTCGCCGTCTCGGGCATGTCGGCCGCCTTGTCGCCGCCGGCGCCACAGCCGGCCAGCGCGAGCACTGCCACCGCGCCGGTCAGCGCGAGCATCGGTCGGGTCAATGTCATCTGTTCCTCCGGTCCATGCCGCACGGAGCCCCGGCAAGGGCCCTCGTCTCCCATACGGCTGTGACGGGCGATGCGCTCAAACAGCAGGCTCTCATGGGCACGGGTGTGCGAGTGTGGGCCGGTGAACCAGGACTGGGAAGACCGCGTGGCCGCCGCATGGGCGTCCTTCGACACCTACGCCGAGGCGGAGGCGGCCGACTTCCGCGCCGTCGTCGACGCCCTCGTCGCCGAACTGCCCGCCGGCAGCCCGCTCGGGCCGTTCGAGCAGGCCTGCGCGTGGGACTCCACGGGCCACTCGGACAAGGCGGTGCCGCTGTACCGGGAAGCGTTGAAGCTCGGACTGAACGGCTACAAGGGGCGGCGGGCCAAGATCCAGCTGTCCAGCTCGCTGCGGAACGTCGGGCAGGCCGAGGAGGGGGTCGCGCTGCTGACGCCCGAGCTGGACGCGCCGTCGGACGAGCTGGACGACGCGGTGCGGGCGACGCTGGCGCTGTGTCTGTCGAGTCTCGGGCGGGACCGGGAGGGGCTGTCGCTGGTGCTGGGTGCGCTGGCCGCGCATTTGCCTCGATATCAGAGGTCGATGGCGAATTATGCGCGGGCCCTGGTGGATGCGCCGTAGGAATTGCCGGGATTGGTCGTGTGGCGTCTGCGGGTGCGTCGTGGCTGGTCGCGCAGTTCCCCGCGCCCCTGGGCGGCGCTGCCGAACCGTTGGCTGTGACCTACCCGCCATTCGCTCGTTCTGCTGAACGTGCAGTCACAGGATGTCGCCTCTCGCCCCGCGCCCGCCTCGGCCGACCCGGTCGTCGACGTCGAGCGGGCCGAGGCCGCGCTCGTCGAGCACTACCCGCGTCTGGTCCGGCTCGCCTACCTGGTGCTGCCTCCGAGCCTCGGCCGCAACCGGCGCGTCCTGACCGCGCACTCCCTCACCCAGCGCGCGCTGCCCAGCGGCCGGACGGCGGCGGCACCCGTGATCCCGGCGCAGTCGACGGGCCGCGACAGCGACCCCGGGTACGCCTTCCTGCGGCTGCGCGTGCTGCGTACGGCACTGGAGGCGGGCTGGACGCTCAAGCGCGCCGCCTGGCCCAAGCGTTCCCAACTGCCGCCCCTGCTGCCCCAGGTCTGGGGCCTGCGCCTCTTCCCCAGGTCGGGCGGCGCCGACGAACTCGCCCTGGACCAGCGGCTGTCGGCGCTGTCCGGCCCGGCGCGGGCGGCCTACGTCCTGCGCGGCCTGGAGAAGCTCCCGGACGGTGACGTACGCGAGGTGCTGACGGCGGCCGGCGTCGAGGACGCGGACGACGCGCTGGAGGAGGCCGACGCCGTACCGGCGCAGTACGCACTGCTCGACTCCCCCGAGTTCGACCCCTGCTCGCTCCAGGCGCGGCCCACCGACCTGATGCGGCGCAGGCAGCATCTGCGGGCCGCGCTCGCCGCCGGGGCCGCCCTGCTCGTGTGCGGGGCGCTGCTCGGGCTGCCCGGCGAGGGCTGGGGCCCCGACGGTCCCGCCGCGCCCTCGTACGCGCAGAACCCGGCGGCCGAGGCCGCCCTCGACCCGGCCCAGCTGACCAAGGTCCCGGCGCTGGCCTGGCAGTCCGCCACCCGCACCGACTTCTCCGTGTGGCCGGCGCGCGGCGACCTCACCGGCGACTCGGCCCTGTTGCGCCGCGCCCTCGCCGTGTGGGCCCGCCCCGGCGAGACGGTCACCGTCTCGGCCACCCCCGGCACCCCGGCGGGCGGCCCGCCCGGCGCGCCGCAGCTGCTGTACGCGGGGACGGTCGACACCGCGCGCGTGGTGATCCTCTACGACGGTCTGCGCATCGCCCGCTACGCCGAGCCGACGGACGGCACGGCCGGCGCCGCCCTGGACTTCTCCCGTGTCGACGGCGCGGGCCGTGCGGAGGCGAGCGCGGTGGTCCTGAGCCGCGCCGACGGCAATGTCCGCTACCTGCTGGCGCCCTGGGTGAAGGACGCGGCCGAGCGGGACCTGCTGAAGCCGGGTGCCGGGGCGATGGATCTCGGGGTGCGGGAGGGCATCACCTCGCCGCTGTCCAGCCCGATCGGCCAGCAGACCGGGGCGTGCTCGTCGTGGAACGTCCTTCAGGTGACCGACAGGACGGGCACACGGCTGCTGACCGACCTCGCCGAACTGGTGCCGGCCCGGCTCACCACGGGCCGTCCCGGGGCCGCCGAGGACGTGACCGGGGCGCGGGCGCTGCACACCTGGGCGCCGTACTCCTGCTGGCTGGGCGCGATGCGCTCGGCGGGGATCCGATCGGTGAACGCCTGGTCGTTCGCCGCGCAGCCGCTGCCCGACGGCACGGGTACGGCGGACTGGGTGTGCACCCGCGCCGAGACCTGGCGGGGCGGCGGCGAGCGGGTGCTGGCGCAGTTCCGCACGCCGGGCTCGAAGGTCGGGGCGGTGGCGGCGAAGGCGCAGAACGTTCCGGCGTGCGGGGAGCGTGACCCGCATGTGCTGGCCGGGGTGCTGTGGAAGGCGAAGGCGGGCGGCTGGTACCTGCTGGCGGCCGGCACCGCCGACACGGCGTCGATCACCGCGACGGGCGGGGTTCAGGGCACGGCCGGGAACAACCTGCTGGCCACGGAGGCGGAGCAGGGCGCCCAGGCCAAGCTGAAGGGCACGCTGAACAGCGGCCGCGTGATCAACGGGCTCCAGTGAGACCGGGGCGTCCCGGTGCGACACGGGAACCCGCCCTGCTGACAGAAATGTAAATAAGGGCGGGCAGGAGGGTTCACCAGAGCCCTACCCGTCAGTACATTGACGCCATGTCTAACACGCCGGACCGCGTGCCCCTCAAGGCCCGCAAGGTGTCCTTCTCCTGGGACGACACCCCGTTGCACTGGGTGCCCGGGGACCCGTTCAGCACGCACACCATCAACGTGCTGCATCTGCTGCTGCCGGCCGGTGAGCGCTGGTTCGTGCACGTCTACAAGCAGGTGCTGCCGTACATACGCGACGAGCAACTGCGCGAGGACGTGCTCGGGTTCATCGGGCAGGAGGCGATGCACTCGCAGGCCCACGACGAGGTGCTGCCGCACCTGCGGGAGCAGGGGCTCGATCCGACGCCGTACACCGCGCAGGTCGACTGGCTCTTCGAGAAGCTGCTGGGCGACCGCACGCTGCCGCCGGGCCGGGCCCGCCGCTGGTGGCTGATGGAGCGCGTGGCGCTGATCGCGGCCATCGAGCACTACACCGCCTTCCTCGGCGACTGGGTGCTCAACGCCGAGGAGCTGGACCGCCGGGGCGCCGACCCGACCATGCTGGACCTGCTGCGCTGGCACGGCGCCGAGGAGGTCGAGCACCGCTCGGTCGCCTTCGATCTGTTCATGCACGTCGACGGCGGCTACCGGCGGCGGGTGCGGACCTGGGCGACCGCCTTCACGGCCCTGGTCTTCCTCTGGCAGCGCGGGGCGCGGTTCTTCATGGAGAACGACCCGACGCTGATCGACGGCCGCGCCACCTTCAAGGACTTCTACGTCCGCGGCCGGCACGGCACGCTGCCCGCGACCGGGGAGATGCTCAAGTCCATCCCGCGGTATCTGAGCCGCGCGTACCACCCCTCGCACGAGGGCTCCACGGAGCAGGCCGTCGCGTATCTCGCCTCCTCCCCCGCCGCTCTGGCCGCCGAGACGGCCGAGCAGTCCGCGAAGGGTGCCGCCTGATGCCGAAGCTCCGGACCGTGGCCGTCGTCGCTGGTACCGCCCTGCTGGTCCGGCGGGCGATGCGGCGCCGTATCCGCACCTCGCCGCTGTGGCCGATGCCCGCCCTTCAGGAGCCGGTCTCGGGGCGGCCCCGGTCGCGGGCGCTGCGCATGCTGGTGGCCGCGCGCGAGGAGGTCGCCGAGGGGGTCGTACAACTACGCCTTGAGGGGCACGATCTGCCGGGCTGGGAGCCCGGCGCGCATCTCGACCTCGTGCTGCCGTCGGGGCTCGTGCGGCAGTACTCGCTGTGCGGCGACCCGGAGGACGACTCGTCGTACACCGTGGCGACCCGGCTGGTGCCGGACGGGCGGGGCGGCTCGCGGGAGGTGCACGAGCAGATCCGTGCGGGCATGGAGCTGGAGGTGCGGGGGCCGCGGAACCGGTTCCCGCTCGTCGAGGCCGAGTCGTACGTCTTCGTCGCGGGCGGCATCGGGATCACGCCCGTCCTGCCGATGCTGCGGGCGCTGCCGGACGGCGCCGAGTGGCGGCTGCTGTACTGCGGGCGGGACCGGGCGTCGATGCCGTTCCTGGAGGACGTCGAGAAGCTGGGCCGGGACCGTGTGACGGTCGTGGAGGGGCCGGCGGACCTCGACGGGTTCCTCGCTGACGTGCCCGAGGGTGCCGCCGTCTACTGCTGCGGGCCGGAAGGGCTGATGGCCGCGGTGGAGGAGCGGTTCCCGCGGGTCCGGCTGGAGCGGTTCGCGCCGCGCGCCTCGGGCGGGGACGCCTTCGAGGTCGAACTGCGGCGCAGCGGGCGGACGTTGAGTGTCGCCGCCGACTCGACCGTACTGGCCGCGGTGCGCGAGGAGTTCCCGAACACCCTGTACTCCTGCGAGCAGGGTTTCTGCGGGACCTGCCAACAGCGGGTGCTGGAGGGCGAGGTGGACCACCGGGACGAACTGCTGACCGACGCGGAGCGCGCGGACTCCATGCTGATCTGTGTCTCGCGGGCGCGGGGTGATCGACTCGTACTGGACATGTGAACGTCCATGGTCGGTCCGGTCCGTTCGGGGCCGGAATCGATCGGTAAGGTGTTCGCATGACTACCGGGATACGGCGAAGGATGGGCGTCGAGGAGCGACGGCAGCAGTTGATCGGTGTCGCCCTCGACCTGTTCAGCCGACGCTCGCCCGACGCTGTCTCCATCGACGAGATAGCGTCGGCCGCCGGCATCTCGCGCCCGCTGGTCTACCACTACTTCCCCGGCAAACTCAGCTTGTACGAGGCTGCGTTGAAGCGTGCCTCGGAGGATCTCGCGGGCCGCTTCGTCGAGCCGCACGAGGGGCCGCTGGGGGCGCGGCTGCTGCGGGTGATGCGGCGCTTCTTCGACTTCGTCGACGAGCACGGCCCCGGTTTCTCGGCGCTGATGCGCGGCGGTCCGGCCGTCGGCTCCTCGGCGACCAACGCGCTCATCGACTCCGTGCGGCAGGCCGCGTATGTCCAAATCCTTTCGCATCTGGGCGTGCAGGATCCGCCCGCGCGACTGGAACTGGTCGTCCGCTCCTGGATCTCGCTCGCCGAGTCCACGGCGCTGATCTGGCTGGACGGCCGGCGCATCCCGCGCGGCGAGCTGGAGGTCCAGCTCGTGCACGACTTCGCCGCGCTGGCCGCCGTCAGCGCCGCTCAGGACGAGGAGATGGGCACGCTGCTGCGCGGCATGCTCAAGGACGAGCCGGACGACGGCCCGTTCGCGGACCTGGTCACCCGGCTGATCTCGCTGGCTTCCTGAGCCCGGCCTAGCGTTCGAACTTGCGGTAGGACGGGTCGAGGTCGCGGATCTCGGCGGAGGCGTGCAGCACGATTCCGTCGTCCTCGATGTGCTTGCGGAGCAGTTCCAGGACCGTCTCGGTGAGCTTCGCCTTGGTCTCGTCGCTGCGGCCGGCGAGCAGGCCGAGGGTGACGTGGACGACCGCGTGACGCTGCTCCTCGGGGTCCTCGTAGCCGAAGGCCGTGAAGTCGCCGGGCCGGAACTGCGTCTTGCACGCCTCCGGCTTGGCCGCCGCGATCTCGACGGTCGCGGTGTGCAGGTCCCGGGCGAAGGCGGCCCGGTCGAAGGAGATCGTCTTCGAGTGGTCGACGGTGATCTGCGGCATGAGCACTCCTGTTCTACGTCGGCAGCGCTCACCCTAACCGCAGGGCCAGCATCGCGATGTCGTCCTCCCTGTCGTGCCCGAAGCAGCCCAGCAGGGTGTCGCACAGCGCGTCGAGGCCGGGCGGGGCCCCGGCGGCGGCCGTGCGCAGCTGCTCCATGGACGTGGTGAGGTCGACGCCGCGGGTCTCGATGAGACCGTCGGTGACCATGAGCAGGCGGTCCTCCCGGTGGAGCACCAGTTCCACCGGCTCGGGGCGGTCGAGCGCGAGCCCGAGCAGGGGTCCGCACACCCGGACGTACTCGGCCCGGCCGCCGTCCCGAAGGATCACCGGCGGAATGTGCCCCGCGTTGGCGATCCGGACCCTGCCCGTGCCGGGGTCGAGCAGGGTCAGGCAGACCGTGGCGGTCACCTCCGGGTGATAGTGCAGCAGCATCCGGTCGAGCCGTTCGGCGAGGGCACGCGGGTCGCTCTCCTCGACGCAGTAGGCGCGCAGCGCGTGGCGGATCTCGACCATGACGGTGGCCGCGTCCAGCGAGTGCCCGACGACGTCCCCGACCGCGGTGAGCACGCCGTCGCGGGTGGGCAGGGCGGCGTAGAAGTCCCCGCCGATCTCGGTGTGCCGGGAGGCGGGCACGTACCGGACGACGAGGTCCACGCCCGGCAGGTGGGGCAGCCGGTGCGGCTGGGGCAGGAAGCTGTGCTGGAGGGTGAGGGCGATGTCCCGTTCTGCCTGGTACATGAGGAGGGGTTCGGCGGCGAGCGCGGTGGCCTGTGCGAGGCGCTCCGCGACAGAGAGTGCCGCGTGATGCCGTCGGTCGTGCGCGGCTGCGTCCTGGCCGAGCGCGCAGTTCCCCGCGCCCCTTGGGGGCGCGGCAATTGCCGGAGTCGCCACACAGACCCGGGCTCGGCCCTCCTTCGTCGCCGCCAGCACCAGGTGGGCGTCGTCCCGGGCGCCGGGGCGGAAGAGGCCCGTCGGCCACAGGGGTGCCGGGACGACTGTGCTGTGCACGCCGGCCCTGCGGTCCGCGATCCGTGTGATCAGCCGGGCCGCAGCCTGGTGTGGGCCCGCGTCGGACAGGGCCAGCCGACTGCGGGACGTGCCGTGGTGGGCTTCGCCGTCCGGGCCGATGACGAAGACGACCGCCGGTGTTCCGGTCAGGCGGGCCGCGCCCGCG
Organism: Streptomyces chartreusis; assembly: GCF_008704715.1. Lineage (NCBI taxonomy): Bacteria > Bacillati > Actinomycetota > Actinomycetes > Kitasatosporales > Streptomycetaceae > Streptomyces > Streptomyces chartreusis. The sequence continues at coordinate 7,095,441 of NZ_CP023689.1, read as the reverse complement.
GCTGCCGCGTCGGCCAGTTCTCCCAGGCAGCGTGCTGTCTGCACGGTGATGATGACCTGGGACAGCAGCGTCAGCCGGTGGGCGAGCGCCTCGGCGTCGGTGCGCCGGCGCGCTCTGCGGACCGCCGCGTGGACGACGGCCTGGATCTCCCTGGGCTCGGCCGGCACGGGCAGGAAGGCGTCGGCGCCCGCGTCCAGTCCCCGGCACCGGTCCTTCGCGTCCACGGCCGTCGCGGAGAAGTGGACGACGGGCAGCGCGGCCGTGGAAGGCGTGGACTTGACCCGGCGGCACAGCTCGAAGCCGCTCATGTCCGGCAGTCCGACGTCGACGAGGGCGACGTCCGGCAGGGCGCCCGCTCGCAGCCGTATGTCGAGTTCGCTCAGTGCCTCGCCCGCGCTGGCGACCGGTACGACATGGTGGCCGGCGCGGCGCAGCACCGCGCCCATGGCGTAGCGGTTGGTCGGGACGTCGTCGACGACCATCACGGTCGTGTCCGACTGCTTGACGTCATCGGTCATCGTCGAGAGCCCTCGGATACGCGTGAGTGGGGCGGACCCGATGGCCGGGTCCGCCCCACTCACGCTAGTGCGGTATCAGAGGGATCGGGTGAAGACCGCGACAGTACGCCCCGGAACGGCGAACGTGCCCGTTTTCCCGTCGAAGGAGGCGGACTTGACGATAGGGTCCGCGCCCGCGCTCTGTACCGGGTGCAGCCGGTACCCGTCGCCGGTGAGTGACGCCACGCGCTGCTCCTGGCGGTCCGGCGTCGCGTTGAAGACGACGACGAGGTCACCGAGCCGCATGGTGATCACGCCGGGCGTCTCCTCCTTGCCGGACAGCGGGAAGGAGAGCTTCGACTGCACCTGCTCGGCGGTGTCGAGGGAGAAGGTGCTCTCATTCGAACGGATGCGCAGCAGGTCGCGGTAGGCCGCCGAAGCGCCGTCGATCTGCTCGCAGCCGACCTTCACCGTGCCGAGCAGCGGCTTGGCGTACGGCCACTTGGAGGCGTTGTCGGCCGCCGGCGGCAGCCCCCGCCCGAAGCCGTTGCCGTCGGCGCAGTTCCAGTGGATGGCGTTGAACCAGTCGCCGCTGTCGTAGGAGTTGCGGTCCAGCGACTTGGAGCGCAGCAGGTCGGTGCCGGCCTGGGAGAGCGCCGGGCCCTGCGACAGGGTCGCGGTGGCCATGGCGAGGACCTGCATCCGGGCGCGGTCGGCCGCGCTCGTCGTGGCGGGCAGCTTGTACGTCAGCGCGTCGAACAGGGACTCGTTGTCGTGTGCGTCCGCGTAGGCGAGGGCGTCGCCCGGGGCGGCCGCGTAGCCGGCGGGTGCGCCGTTGTAGTCGACCCCGGAGCCCTTGACCTCCTTGCCGTCGGTGTCGGTGAAGCGGTAGTCGGCGAGGTTGCCGGACAGCCCGACCTTGATCAGGTCCTGGTAGTGCAGCAGGCGCGCCTTCTGCTCCGCCTCGGTGCCGTTGTTCTTCGACGAGTTGGGCTCGGTGTACAGCCCGGACGCGAAGCCCTGGACGCCGGGGTCCTCGTCAAAGGGGCCGCCGCCGCGCACCGCGTCACGGGCGCGGTCGGAGAAGGTGGCGATGCCGGTGCCGGCCATGTTCTTCTGGGTGGCCTGGACGAACCGGGCGTCGTCGGCGACCTCGCCGAAGTTCCAGCCCTCGCCGTACAGGATGATCTTCTTGCCGTCGACGCCGTCCTTGGCGAGGGTCAGCGCGTCCAGGGCCCCCCGGACCGCCAGGATGTTGGCCTTCGGGTGGTGGCCCATCAGGTCGAAGCGGAAGCCGTCGACCTTGTACTTCTTGGCCCAGGTGACGATCGAGTCGACGACCAGCTTGCCCATCATCGCGTTCTCGGTCGCGGTGTTGGAGCAGCAGGTGCTGTTCGCGACCGAGCCGTCGGGCAGGAGCCGCTGGTAGTAGCCGGGGACGATGCGGTCCAGGACGCTGGTGTCCGCCTGGCCGCTGGCCGCCGTGTGGTTGTAGACGACGTCCATGACGACGCGCAGGCCGTCCTCGTTCAGCGCCTTGACCATCCTGCGGAACTCGACGGTGCGCGCGGTGCCGTCCGGGTCGGAGGCGTAGGAGCCCTCCGGGACGGTGTAGTGGTACGGGTCGTAGCCCCAGTTGTAGGCGTCCTTCGCGGCGGTCTTCGCCACGCACTCCTGCTGCTTGTCGGAGTCGGCCGGGAAGGAGGCGAGGTCGCAGTCGGGGCTCGCCTGGTCGGACTTCCTCTCGGGGATGGTGGCGATGTCGAAGGCCGGCAGCAGATGGACGTACGACGTGCCCGCCTCGGCCAGCTTCTTCAGGTGCTTGGAGCCGTCGCTGAGCTTGTCGGTGAAGGCTAGGTAGGTGCCCTTGTCCTTCGCGGGCACCGTCTTGTCCGCCACCGAGAAGTCCCGCACGTGCAGTTCCTGGATCTGCGCGTCCTTCAGCGGCACGGCCCTGGGCTTGGTGTACGTGGACCAGCCGCTGGGCGCCAGGGTCCGGTCGTCGAGGTCGACGAGGAGGCTGCGCTCGGAGTTCGCGGTGAGGGCGACCGAGTAGGGGTCGGTGACCTTGTTCGTGACGACCTTGCGGACGCTGGGCGCCCAGACCTTCACGACGTACCGGTACGGCTTGTTCTTCCAGGACTTGGAGCCCGTGACGGACCAGACGCCCGTGGAGTCGCTGCGCTTCATGGCGACCGTGGAGTCGCCGATCTCCAGCTTCACGGACTGCGCCGTGGGCGCCCACACGGAGAGCGTCGGACGGCCCTTGTCGAAGGTCGGTCCGAGGTCCGCCTTCGTCGCCGCGGGGTACAGGTCGTCGAGGACGCCGGCGATCTGCACTCCGGTCGCGGCGAGCACGGCGCCGTTGGCGGCGCGCTGCGAGGCCACGACCTGACCGTTCAGGGCCTCGCGGACCCGGTCGCGGTCACGTGGGTCGACGGAGAAGGCGGTGTAGTCCTTGAGGTGCGGGAACTTCGCCTTCTGGGCGTCGGTGAGGGAGCCCTTCGACAGCCGCAGCCACTTGGCGTCGCCGGTCAGCGCGCCGTCCTTCACCGCGATGTCGCCGTCCCGGCTGTACAGCAGCTGGGTGGAGGCGGCGGCCTCGGAGCCGTTCCAGGCGAGCGTGTTCCGGTCGATCCAGACCGCCTTGGAGGTGGTCAGGTCGAGCGCGGCGGCGGACCCGGCCGGCTGCGGGAGCAGGTACTTCTCCTGGCCGCTCAACAGCCACACCTCGTGGCCGTTCGCCGTGAGGTCGAGCGACTGGTCGGAGGGCAGGTCCTTCTCGTCGCCCTTGTGGAGGATGTAGCTGAGGCTGGTGGCACCGTCGGTGAGCGGTACCTCGAAGACCGCACCATAGCTGTCAGTCTTCACCGGCTTCAGGGGGTTCGACCACTCGGTGGGGTTCGCGGCACCCGTCCAGGTGTGCAGTCCCCAGCCGTCGTAGTTCCCGTCGGCCCGGTGGTAGTGCAGGACCGCCTTGGACTTGTCCGGCGCCGGGTAGTCGGCCGCCGGCTTCTCGGTGCGTACGGCCTCCTTGCCCTGCTCGACCCAGATCTCGCCGGTCTTGGTGACGTCGATCGTGCGGTCGGCGGAGACGTCCTTGTTGCCGTCCTTGTCGATGACGAGGTAGCCGACGGACGAGGCGCCCGGCTTCAGCTTGACGTAGGCGAAGGCGCCGTAGGAGTCACGGCCGGTGAAGGGGTGGCTGTCCGGCCAGTTCGTGGACTCGCCCTCGGCGATGTCGCCCCAGGCGTACACGCCCCAGTTCGCGTAGTCGCCGTCGGCGCGCTTGTAGTGGACGACCGCGTAGTCGCGGGAGGAGGCGGTGGGCGTCTCGGGCGCGGGCGGGGTGCCCGTGGTGGAGGCCGCCGTGGCGCTCTTCGTGCGGCCCGCCGTGTCGATCACGACGGCCTTGTAGCGCAGGGCGGTGCCTGCCGGTACGTCCTCGCCGATGACCTGGGTGACCTTGTACGGGGCGTGGTCGGCGGAGCCGAGGGTCTTCCACTTGCCGCTGCCGACCTGGGCGGCGAAGACGACACGGTTGAGCTGTCCGCCGTCGACATCGGCGCCGATCTCGACGGTGCCGGTGGCGCCGGCGGCCGGGGCCTTGAGGCCGATCGTCGGTGCGGTGGCGGGCTTGGCGAGCTTGCCGGCCGCCTTGTAGACGACCGCGGAACCGGCAGGGACCGTGACGGTTACCTTCTTGTCGGCGCCGCTCTTCACAGAGCCGTCGGCGCCATGGATCCCCTTGAAGGTCATGCCGGCCGAACCGGTCGCGAAGGTCGCCGTCTTCGCGTCGCCCGCGTTGTTGAAGGCGACGACGTACTCGGTGCCCGTGCGGGCGTCGGTGCGGGAGAGGGCGTAGATACCGGCGCCGTCGGCCGCGTAGCGCTCGGTCTGGACGCCGTCGGCGAGGGCCGGGTTGGCCCTGCGGAGCTCGGAGAGCGCGCTGATCTGCCGGTAGAGCGGGGCCTTGGTGTCGTAGGCGTCGCTCGCGTGGGTGCGGTCGGTGCCGAGCTGGTCGTCGTCGAGGTAGTCGGCGGTCTTCGAGGCGAACAGGGTCTGGCGGGCGTCCTTGTCGCCGCCGGCGCCGGTGAAGCCCTGTTCGTCGCCGTAGTAGACGACCGGGTTGCCGCGGCTGAGGAACATCAGCTCGTTGGCGAGCTTCGCCTTCTTCACCAGCTCGGCGTCGGTGGCCTTCGGGTTGTCCTGGTTCAGGAAGTACCCGATGCGGCCCATGTCGTGGTTGCCGAGGAAGGTGACCTGCTCGTAGGCGTTGGCCTTGTCGGTCGTGTACTTGTAGTCGTCGCCGAAGACGCCCGCGAGCTTGCCCGCGCCGGCGCCCTGGGAGGCGTACTGCCGTGCGGCTTCCTGGAAGGGGAAGTCGAGGGTGGCGTCGAGGCGGCCCTCGGTGACGTACGGCGAGGTGATGGAGGTGTCGGCGGAGTAGACCTCGCCGAACATGAAGAAGTCGTCGCGGCCCTGCTTGGCCGCGTAGGAGTCGAGGGCAGTGGCCCACTGGGTCCAGAACTCCATGTTGACGTGCTTCACGGTGTCGATCCGGAAGCCGTCGATGTCGAAGTCGCGCACCCAGCGCTGGTAGATCTTCTCCATGCCGCCGACGACCTCGGGACGCTCGGTCCACAGGTCGTCGAGCCCGGAGAAGTCACCGTGGGCGGAGCTCTCGCCGGCGAAGGTGGAATCGCCCCGGTTGTGGTACATCGTCGGGTCGTTGAGCCACGACGGGACCTTCGCGTTCTTCTTCGCGGCGGGCACGGTCGGCGTGCGCGGGAAGGAGTCCTTGTCGACGGCCGGGAAGGCGGACTTTCCGTCCGCGTAGTCGGCGTCGTCGAAGGGCCTGCCGTCCTTCGTCAGATACGGGAAGGCGCCCTTGGCGAGGTAGTCGTAGGACTTCTCCTCGTAGTCGACGACGTCAGCCGTGTGGTTGGTGATGACGTCGAAGAAGACCTTCATGCCCTTGGCGTGCGCCTTGGAGATGAGGGTCTCGAGGTCCTTGTTGGTGCCGAAGTGCGGGTCGACCTGGGTGAAGTCGGTGATCCAGTACCCGTGGTAGGCGGCGGAGGCGTCGCTCCCCGTGCCCTGCACGGGCTGGTTCTTGAAGATCGGCGCCATCCAGATGGCGGTGGTGCCGAGGCCCTTGATGTAGTCCAGGCGCTTGGTCAGGCCCTTGAGGTCGCCGCCCTGGTAGAACCCCTTGTCGGTGGGGTCGTACCCGGTGGACAGGCGGGAACCGGTCAGGCCGCCCTTGTCGTTGCCGGTGTCACCGTTGGCGAAACGGTCCGGCAGAACGAAGTAGAACTGGTCACGGGTGACGTCGTGCCGGGCCGGCTCTGCGGCGAGCCGGGCGTCGGAGGGAGGCGGGGGCGGTGTGTCGGCCCGCGCCGCGAGTGGCTGGACAAGCGCTGCGGCCAGCGCGGTCACGGTGACCGCAGCGACCCGTCCGGCATGGGCGGTTCGGCGCCTCGACGGCGTCGGCCATCTCGGTATCACAGATGGGCTCCTTGCGATTACGGCTCTTTGGGTCCGACCCCGCGCGACCGTATCGCCGCCGCAACACTTACAGCAAGAGGCTTGAAACCATCGGCAAAAACTTTCAGTTGGCCGCTCAGCAGCTCGACTTGCCGGCGTAGATCGCCAGAGCCGTGTCGGCGCCGAGGGTGGCGGTGAACTGGCCACTGGAGTTCACGGTCACGCTCGTGCTGTTCTGCACGTTGCAGTACGTCCCGGCGGGCAGGGACGTCTGGTAGGTGCGGCTCAGGCTGCCCGACTCGTGATTGATGGCGACGTAGCCCTTGCCGCCCCGGCCGAAGGCGATGGCGTCGGCTCCGTTGTCCCACCAGTTGGTGACGGCCTGGCCGCGCGTGGCGTTGCGGAAGGCGACCATCGACTTGATCTCCGGCCAGTTGTGCTGGCACTTCCAGCCGTTCTGCCAGCAGGCGGTCACCGAGCCGCCGCCCGGCGGGCCGGCGTCCGTGTCGGAGAACTCGTAGCCGGAGTTGATGTCCGGGGCGCCGTACGGGTAGGCCAGCATGAAGACGTTCGCCAGCGTGTAGTTGGCGTTGTCCTTGTAGCTGAGCGTGGAGCCGTTGCGCTCGGTGTCGTGGTTGTCGACGAAGACGCCGGAGACGGAGCTGTTCATGTAGCCCCAGCCCTCGCCGTAGTTCTTCAGGTAGGCGAGGTTCTCGTTGTTGAAGACCCGCTTGAGGTCGTAGGCGTAGCGGAACTCCTGGACGTCGCCGTTGCCCGTGTACTCGGTGGGCTGGACGGCCTCCCCGCTGCCGTAGATGGCCTCCTGCTTCCAGTAGACCGACGGGTTGCTGAGCCGGGACTTGATGTTGGCGAGGTCGGCGGCGTCCATGTGCTTGGCCGCGTCGATGCGGAAGCCGTCGACGCCGAGCGAGAGGAGGTCGTTCATGTAGCCGGCGATGGCTCCGCGGACGTAGGACTCGCCGGTGTCGAGGTCGGAGAGGCCGACCAGCTCGCAGTGCTGGACGTTCCAGCGGTCCTGGTAGTTGCTGATCTGACTGGTGCAGTCGTCGAAGTCGAACGACGAGTACAGACCGGGGTAGTTGTACTTCGAGTACGACGAGCCGCCGGTGCCGGTGCCGCTGCCCGCCGACATGTGGTTGATGACCGTGTCGACGACGACCTTGACACCGGCCGAGTGGCAGGTGTTCACCATGTTCTGGAAGGCGGTGCGGTCGCCGAGACGGCCGGCGATCTTGTAGCTCACCGGCTGGTACGAGGTCCACCACTGCGAGCCCTGGATGTGCTCGGCGGGCGGGGAGACCTGGACGTAGCCGTAGCCGGCGGGGCCGAGGGTGTTGGTGCACTCCTTGGCGACCGAGGCGAAGTTCCACTCGAACATCACCGCGGTGACGTCCTTGGTGCCGGGCGGAGCCGCGGCGGCGGGGGTGGCGGGGGCCATCAGGGCCGCCGAAGTGGCGGCCAGCGCGGTCGCGGTGACGGACCATCTCGATATCACAGGCGTGACTCCTTGCGATGACGGCCAGGCGTCGTTGCCGGGCGCCGGCGTGACCGTACCGCCGCGAAAGGTTTACAGCAAGAGAGTTGAAAGTCATAGCAAGTACTTTCATCCGCAACCTTGACGTGCCCTTCTCAACTCCCTCACGCTCACTCGTGGTTGAACCTCTGGCCTGTGATCGACATCCGACGCCATCCGCATACGGAGCCGCACATGACGACCAGACCTCGTTCCCCCGGCGCACTGCGCCGCACCCTGAGCGCCGTCGCAGCCGGCGCGCTCGCCCTCGCCGGGGCCGTGGCCCTGCCCGCGTCCCCCGCCCGCGCCGACGCCACGACCTCGGGCGATGTGATCGCCAACCTGTGGTCCTACAACTGGGACTCGGTCGCCTCGGAGTGCACGGACGTACTCGGACCGAACGGCTACGGCGCGGTCTGGGTGGCCCCGCCGGCCGAGTCGCTCAAGCAGCCGAACTACTACTGGTGGGACGTCTACCAGCCCTACTCGTACGAGCTCAGCGGCCGCTTCGGCACGGCGGCGGAGTTCGCCTCGATGGTCACCGCCTGCCATGCGGCGGGCGTGAAGGTGTATACGGACGCGGTGATCAACCACACCGCCGCGCAGACCGGCACCGGCTACAACGGCACGACGATCACCAACAAGTACGACACCCCCGACTGGGACCCCGACGACTACCACACGTCCGCGGAGTGCAACGACTCCGACCTGATCATCGACGACTGGTCGAACCTCGCCGAGATCCAGAACTGCGAACTGCTCGGCCTGCCCGACCTGGAGACCGAGGACGACGACGTCCGCTCCGGCATCGCCGCCTTCCTCAACAAGCAGATCGCGCTGGGTGTGGACGGGTTCCGCGTCGACGCGGCCAAGCACATGCCGGTCGCCGACCTCGACGCGATCCGGGCGAAGCTGACGGACACCACGTCGGGCGCCGAGCCGTACGTCTTCCAGGAGGTGTACCCGGGCTCGACGCCGGCGGCCTCCGACTACTACCCGGTCGGTGACGTCCTGGACTTCACGTACGCGAGCCGCGTGAAGTCGGCGTTCCAGGGGACCGTGAGCGACCTGGAGTCGCTGCCGGCCTCGGGTGTGCTGCCGCCGGCCAACTCGGTGTCCTTCGTGACCAACCACGACACCGAACGCAACGGTTTGCACATGAGCTACAAGGACGGCGACACCTACCGGCTCGCGAACGTCTTCCAGCTCGCCTACAAGTGGTCGACGCCGACGGTCTACTCGGGCTTCGAGTTCTCCTCCTCCGACCAGGCCCCGCCCAACTCCGGCGGCTTCGTCACGGACACGAACTGCTCCGGCGGCTGGTACTGCCTCCAGCGCGACACCGCCGTCATCGGCATGGTGAAGTGGCACAACGCGGTGGGCGCGGAGGCGGTGACCAACTGGGCGACGAAGTCGTCGAGCGTGATCGGCTTCGGCCGCGGCACGGCCGGCTACGTCGCGATCAACAACGGCTCGTCGGCGGCGACGTACACCTTCGCGACCGGCATGGCCGACGGCACGTACGCGAACGTCACCGACAACGGCGCCACGACGGTGACGGTCTCCGGCGGCAACGCCACCCTCACGATCTCCGCGAAGAGCGCGGTCGCCTTCTACGACGGCGAGTTCACGCCCTGCGACACCTCATGCGAGGAGCCGGGCGACGGCACCGACATGACCTTCAACGTCACCGCCACCACCGTCTGGGGCACCAACGTCTTCGTCGTCGGCTCCATCGCGGCCCTGGGTTCCTGGAACCCGGCCGACGCGATCCCGCTGTCGCCGGCGTCCTACCCGAAGTGGAGCGGAACGGTGATCGTGCCGAGGAGCACCGCCTTCGAGTTCAAGTACATCAAGAAGGACGGATCGGGGAACGTGACCTGGGAGTCCGGCGCCAACCGGTCGTACACCACGGGCACTTCCTCGGAGTACTCGACGAACGACACCTGGAATTGACTTGCTCCTCGCCCTGAAGGGCGAGGATTCTGGCCTTCCCTGACTGGTTGCTGTGCCGCTACGCGGCACGGTTTCCGGTCGGGAATCCGTGGCTTCCTGTTTCTTCGCGCTGTGCCGGGGTTACTCCCGGTCTTACCGGCGCTCCACAGGCCGATACCGCCAGTCCGGCGGCCGTCTTCACGTTGATCGCGGCATTGTGGTCCCGGTCGTGGACCGCGCCGCAGGCGGCACACGTCCACTCCCGCACGTTCAGGGGCTTGGGCCCGTCCACGGCGCCGCAGGTGGAGCAGGTCTGCGAGGTCGGGGTGAACCGGCCGATCGAGACCAGGGTGCGTCCGTACCGTGCCGCCTTGTATTTCAGCATGCCGATGAACGAGGACCAGCCCGCATCATGCACGGACTTGGCCAGCTTCGTGCGCGCCAGTCCCGCCACCGAAAGGTCCTCCACCGCGATCCCTTGGTTCTCGGAGATCAGCCTGGTGGAGAGCTGGTGGTGGAACTCACGGCGTGCGTCGGTGACCTTGGCATGGGCGCGGGCAACTTTGAGGCGGGCCTTGGCCAGGTTCCTGGATCCCTTCTGTTTGCGGGACAGCTCCCGCTGGGCCTTCTTCAGCTTCTTCTCCGCCCGGCGCAGAAACCGCGGGGAGTCGATCTTCTCTCCGGTGGACAGGACGGCGAAATGCGTCAGGCCCAGGTCAATGCCGATGCTGCGGTCTGTGTCGGGCATCCGGGTCGCGTCTGCGGCGGGGTCGGTGTCGATGACGAAGGAGGCGAAATACCTGCCGGCCGCGTCCTTGACGACGGTGACCGAAGTGGGCGTGGCGGGCAGGGTGCGAGACCACTTCACCTTCACCTCACCGATCTTCGGCAGGTTCAGCCGACCGCTGCCGGTGAGGTGCCAGCGGGCGTTGGCGGTGAACCGAATCGACTGCCGGTTGTCCTTGCGGGACTTCAACCGTGGTGCTCCCACCTTCGGTCCCTTGCGGGTGCCCTTGAGGGAAGCGAAGAAGTTGCGGTACGCCTTCTCGACGTCCCGCAGGGACTGCTGCAGGACAACCGCGGAGACCTCGCCCAGCCAGGACCGTTCCGCCGTCCGCTTCGCCTCGGTGATCAGCGCCCTGGACAGCTGACCGGCCGTCGGGAACGCCTCGCCCGCCGCCCTCGCGTCCTCACGGGCACGCACCGCGTCGTTGAACACGACACGGGCGCACCCGAACGCCTTCGCCAACGCCCTCCGCTGGCCGGAGTCCGGGTACAACCTGAAGGCGTACCGGAGCTGCATGACGATCACACTAAGGAGATCGCACACGCGTCACCAGAGAGAACATACGAACGAATCATCACCCTGACTCTCCCGCCCCATCTCCCCACCGCAGCGACCGGCTCCGCCGGAACAACGCCGCGACACTCCGCCTCGCCGTCATCGGATTCGCTTCACCCCCGGCCTGAAGTCCGGAGCACTGCGAATGAATCCCGGTAGCCGAACCGGTACAACGGCCTGTGGCCCACCACCGTGCGGTGGTGGGCCACAGGAGTGGACCGTCAGGCCGTCGTCCACCACACGGTGGTGTCCGACGGGACCTTCGTCTCGCCGTCGGCCTCGGTGATCTCGCCGCTGCTCAGCAGCACCCGGCCGTGGGACGGGAGGGTCACGGACTCGCCGGTGGTGTTCGCCACGCACACGAACTCGCCGCGGCGGAACGCAAGGACGCCCTCGGGCGCGCGCAGCCACTCCACCGACTCGCCGGCGCCGAGGTCCGGCTGCGCGCGGCGGACGGCGAGCGCGGAGCGGTACAGCTCCAGGGTGGAGTCGGCGTCACCGGTCTGCGCCTCGACGCTCAGCTCGCCCCAGCCCGCCGGCTGCGGCAGCCAGCTGCCACCGTCGCCGAAGCCGTACGACGATCCCGTGCGCGTCCACGGGATCGGCACCCGGCAGCCGTCGCGGAAGCCGTCCTGGCCGGCGCCGCGGAAGTACGCCGGGTCCTGACGGACCTCGTCCGGCAGGTCGACGACGTCCGGCAGGCCCAGCTCCTCGCCCTGGTAGATGTACGCCGAACCGGGCAGGGCCAGCATCAGCAGGGAGGCGGCGCGGGCACGGCGCAGGCCCAGCGCGCGGTCGCCGGCGGTGCGGATCTGGGTGCCGAGACCGGGCGGGTTGGCGAAGCGGGTGGCGTGCCGGGTGACGTCGTGGTTGGACAGCACCCAGGTGGCGGGGGCGCCGACGGGGCGCATGACCTCCAGGGTGCGGTCGACGACCTCGCGCAGCTCCTCCGCGTCCCAGGCCGTCGACAGGTACTGGAAGTTGAAGGCCTGGTGCAGCTCGTCCGGGCGGACGTAGTTGGCGGTGCGCTCGACGGTCGGGGTCCACGCCTCGGCGACGAAGATGCGCTCACCGGCGTACTCGTCGAGGATCGTGCGCCACTGGCGGTAGATCTCGTGCACACCGTCCTGGTCGAAGAACGGCATGACATCGTTGCCCAGCAGCTTGAGCTGATCGTGGGATCCGAGGTCGGGCAGCCCCTCCGCCTTCACCAGGCCGTGGGCGACGTCGATACGGAAGCCGTCGACGCCCATGTCGAGCCAGAAGCGCAGGATCGAGCGGAACTCGTCGCCGACCGCCGGGTGCTCCCAGTTGAAGTCGGGCTGCTCGGGGGCGAAGAGGTGGAGGTACCACTCGCCGGGGGTGCCGTCGGGCTCGGTGACCCGCGTCCAGGCCGGGCCGCCGAAGATGGACTCCCAGTCGTTGGGCGGCAGTTCGCCGTCCGTGCCCTTGCCGGGACGGAAGTGGTAGCGGTCGCGCAGCGGGGAGCCCGGCCCCTCGGCGACGGCACGCTTGAACCACTCGTGCTGGTCGGAGGAGTGGTTGGGGACCAGGTCGACGATGATCCTGAGGCTCAGCGCCCGGGCGTCACGGATCAGCGCGTCCGCGTCGAGCAGATTGCCGAACATCGGGTCGACGGCCCGGTAGTCGGCGACGTCGTAGCCGGCGTCGGCCTGCGGCGAGGCGTAGAAGGGGCTCAGCCACACGGCGTCGACACCGAGGTCGCGCAGGTACGGGAGTCGGGAGCGTACGCCTTCCAGGTCGCCCATGCCGTCGCCGTTGCTGTCGGCGAAGCTGCGCGGATAGACCTGGTAGATCACCGCGTCCCGCCACCAGTCGCTGCGCTTGGCTTTGGCGGGGTTCGGGGCCGGGGCGATGGCGGAGTGCTGCTGGCTCATGGCGTCCTTGGTGCGGTGGGGGAAGGTCATGGGGTCAGGTGTGCATACGGCGGGGATGACGAGGCGGCCGCAGTGACAGCGGGGTCGGATGGACACGGCGGCCGCCTCGAGCTTCAGGGGCGAAGCGCCCCTTCAGGGGCGCGGGGCTGCATCGAGATGCGGCTACCGCCGCGTGGGCGCGACCAGCCACAGCGGCGCGTCAGCCCTTCGTCCCACCCGCGGTGAGTCCGGTGACGAGGTTCTTCTGCACGAAGTAGAAGAACGCGGACACGGGTATGGCGATCAGCACCGCGGTCGCGGCCATGAGGTTGCGCTGCGCGTCGTGCTCGCTGACGAAGGTCTGCAGACCCACCGCGAAGGTGTACTTCGTGTCGGAGAGCATGAACGTCGACGCGAACGCGACCTCGCCGAAGGCCGTGAGGAAGCTGTAGAACGCGGCGACCGCGAGGCCCGGCTTGGCGAGCGGCAGGATCAGCCGCGCGAACGTGCCGAAGGGGCTCAGTCCGTCGACGCGTCCCGCCTCGTCGATCTCGAACGGGATCGTGTCGAAGTAGCCCTTCATCAGCCAGGCGCAGTACGGCACGGTCGTCGAGCAGTAGACCAGGATCAGACCGAGGTAGTTGTCGATGAGCTGGACCTCGGACAGGATCTGGTACATCGGCACCATCAGCACGGCCACCGGGAACATCTGGGTCACGAGCAGCACCCACATGAACTTCTTGTAGCCCGGGAAGCGCATCCGGGAGACCGCGTAGCCGGTGGTCGCGGAGATCACTACGCCGATCAGCGTGGTGCCCAGCGTGACGATCATCGTGCTCGTCAGCCAGTCGAAGAACTTCGTCTCCTGAAGGACGAACGTGTAGTTGTCCAGCGTCATCTTCTTCCAGATGCCGCCGGGGTGCAGGTAGTCGTCCTTGTCCGGGCCGAGCGACAGGAAGACCAGCCAGGCCACCGGGAAGAGCGCGATCAGGCTCGCCACGATCAGGATGCCGTGCGAGACCACGGACGTCCTGCGGCTGTTCTCGCCGCGGCGCACCTGGCGCGGGGCAGCCGGCTTGGCGGAGTCCTTCTCGTTCACCGGGTTCTCAACAGTGGTCGTAGTCATGGGGACTCCTGCCTCAGATCGCGAGCTGCTGCTCATTGCGGTTCAGCCAGCGGCGGTAGAAGGAGGTGAAGACGATCAGGATGGCCAGCAGCAGCATGCCGTAGGCGGCGGACTGCGCGAAGTCGCGCGGCTGCTGTCCGAAGCCGAGGTAGTAGGCCCAGGTGACCAGGATCTGCGCGTCCGGGGCGGTGTCGCCGAACAGCAGGAAGATGATGGCGAACTGGTTGAAGGTCCAGATGATGCCGAGCAGTACGACGGTGGAGCTGACGGACCTGAGGCCCGGCAGGGTGACGTACCGGAACTGCTGCCACCTGCTGGCACCGTCCATCTCGGCGGCCTCGTACAGCGAGGAGTCGATGGACTGGAGCCCGCCGAGCAGCGAGAGCATCATGAACGGCACACCGCACCAGGTGTTGACCATGATCGCGGCGAACCGCTGCCAGAACGTGTCCTCGAGCCACAGCGGCGTCGGCAGGTGCAGTGTCTCCAGGAACGAGTTGATGATGCCGCCGTCGGCGAGCATGAACCGCCACCCGAAGACGGTGACGAAGGTCGGCACGGCCCACGGCAGGATCAGGATCAGCCGGTACAGGGTGCGCCCGCGCAGCTTCTGGTTGAGCAGCAGGGCCAGGCCCAGGCCGATCGTGTAGTGGAGGGTGACGCAGGCCGCCGTCCAGAAGACCGTCCAGATGAAGTGCGACCAGAAGCGGTCGTACGCCGTGTCGCCCCACAGGATGTCGGCGTAGTTGTCGAGGCCGATGAACTTGTACGTGGCGTCGATGTGGTTCACGCCGATGGTGCGGGCGCTGTTGAGGCTGTTGGCGTCGGTGAGCGTGAGGTACAGGCCGTACACCAGCGGGTAGAGCACGAGGACGCCGAGGACGATCACCACCGGAGCGATCATCGCGTAGGCGTACCAGTGCTTCTGGTAGCCGTGCTTCAGGCGCTGGCTGAGCCCGCGGCGTGGCCCGCGCTCGCCTCGGGGTTTCCCGGTCGCGCGGTCGATGGCGACTGTCATGGTTCGACAACCTTCATGAGGATCGACGGATCAGGGTGTACGGCGCACAGCCGGTGGCCGCCGGATCCTTCCCCCCATGATCAGGAGGATCCGGCGGCCACCCGGTATCACTTGGTGAAGTCCGGGACCAGCTTGGCGATGGAGGTCTCGGCGGTGCCCAGGCCCTTGTCCAGGGACTCCTTGCCACCAGCGATCTTCAGCAGCTCGGTGTCCAGCGGGCCCCACAGGGAGCTGTACTCGGGCAGCGCCGGGCGCGGCTGGGCGGCGGCGAGGACGCCCTGGTAGCCGGCGATGCCCGGGTCGGCCTTGACCTCGGTGGTGTAGGCGTCGTCACGCGTGGGCAGCGTGTTGTTCTTCAGCGCGATGGTCTCCTGCGCCTTCGCCGAGGTCATGAAGTTCACGAACTTCAGCGCGGCCTTCTGGTGCGCCTCGTCGGAGCCGGCGTAGACGGAGAGGTTGTGGCCGCCGGTCGGGGCGCCCGCCTTGCCGGCGGAGCCGGCCGGGACGGTGGCGATGCCGAGGTTGGCCTTGTCCTTGAACGCGGAGCCCTTGTAGAAGTTGGTGATCTCCCACGGGCCCTGCATGATCGAGGCGACCTTGCCGTTGACGAACGCCTCCTGGATGTGGGCGTAGGCGTCGGCGGTGGTGTCGGCCTTGTGCAGGCCCTTGCCGTCGAAGAGGCTCAGCCAGGTGCCGTAGCCCTTCTTGGCCTCGGCGCCGTTGACCGTGATCTTCTTGGCGTCGGCGTCGACGGTGTCGGTGCCCTCGCCGTAGAGGAACGTCTGGGCGTAGTAGGCCTGGGTGGAGCCCCAGTAGCCGTCGACGCCGGTCTTGTCCTTGATCTTGGCGGCGGCCTTCTTCAGGTCGTCCCAGGTCTTGGGGGCCTCGACGCCGGCCTTCTTGAACAGGTCCTTGTTGTAGACGAAGGCGAGGGTGTCCGTGGTGAACGGAACGCCGTAGACCTTGTCCTCGTACTTGGCCTGCTCGATCAGGTTGGGCTGGAACTTGGCCTGGTCGGCGAGGGCCTCCGTGCCGTCCAGCGGCAGGAAGTAGCTCTTCTTGGCGAAGGCGGGGGTCCAGCCGACCTCGGAGCGGAGGATGTCCGGGGCGCCCTTGGAACCGGCGGCGGTGTCGAACTTGTTCTGCGCCTGGTCGAAGGGGACGTTGACGTACTTGACCTTGATGTCCTTGTTGGCGGCCTCGAACTCCTTGACCAAGGCCTGGTACGTTGGCGCCTCATTGGTGGCGTTGGAGGTGTCCCACCACGTGATGGTCACCGGCCCGCTCGAGTCGCTGCCACTGTCGTCCCCGCCGCCGCAGGCCGTCGCCGCCAGGGCGAGGGACGCCACCAGCGCGGTGGCCGCTATGCCACGCCGCATGAGTTCTCCTTGAGGGTGAAAGCCCGTGTGATGCAGGGCGGCCCCGTCTGCCGAGCCCTGCTGTCTTGCCGACTGCGCCGATGGAGCCGCCGGGCGACGTGAACGTAACAGCGCTGAAAGACTTGCGAAAGACCTTGCAGAAAAAAAGTGCAAGAGAACACGGAAGTTACCGGGGCGTGACCGCTGTGCGACCGCCGTGAGACGCTTCTTTACAGCGGTGGAGCGGCACACGGACCGCTTGTGCAAGACTCTGCAAGCTCTTGCCATCACTTTCACGAGGGAGCGCGATGACGCAGCAGCCCGGGCGCGGCCGGTCAACAGGTCGCCCACGGCGTCCGATTGGTGTGCAAGGCGACATACGGCCGGTACAGTCCAGTGCCGTGACCACACGGCTTGCGGACATCGCTGCGCAGGCGGGGGTGAGCGAAGCGACCGTCAGCCGCGTCCTCAATGGGAAGCCGGGCGTCGCCGCCACCACCCGCCAGTCCGTGCTGGCCGCACTCGACGTACTCGGCTATGAGCGCCCGGTGAGGCTGCGCCAGCGCAGCGAGGGCCTGGTGGGCCTGATCACCCCGGAGCTCGAGAACCCGATATTCCCCGCCCTCGCCCAGGTCATCGGCCAGGCGCTGACCAGGCAGGGCTACACGCCGGTGCTGGCCACCCAGACCCCCGGCGGCTCCACGGAGGACGAGCTCACCGAGATGCTCGTGGACCGCGGGGTCGCAGGCATCATCTACGTCTCAGGACTGCACGCCGACACCACCGCCGACATGCAGCGCTACGAGCGGCTGCGCGCCCAGGGCGTTCCCTTCGTACTGGTGGACGGCTTCTCCCCCAAGGTCCAGGCGCCGTTCATCTCCCCCGACGACCGCGCGGCGATGACCCTGGCGGTGACGCACCTCGCCTCCCTGGGCCACACCCGCATCGGCCTGGCACTGGGCCCCAAGCGCTTCGTCCCGGTCCAGCGCAAGATCGAGGGCTTCGTCCGCGCGGTGCACGACCAGCTGAACCTTCCCGCGGACGTCATCGAGACCGAGCTGATCCAGCACTCCCTCTACACCCTGGAGGGCGGCCAGGCGGCGGCCACGGCGCTCATCGAGCGCGGCTGCACCGCGGTGGTCTGCGCCAGCGACATGATGGCGCTGGGTGCCATACGAGCCGCCCGCAGGCACGGCCTGGAGGTCCCCACGGACATCTCGGTCGTGGGCTTCGACGACTCCCCCCTGATCGCCTTCACCGACCCGCCGCTGACGACGGTCCGCAAGCCGGTCCCGGCGATGGGCCAGGCCGCGGTACGCACGTTGCTGGAGGAGATCGGCGGGACTCCCGCGCCGCACAGCGAGTTCGTGTTCATGCCGGAGCTGGTGGTGCGCGGTTCGACCGCTTCGGCACCTGGTGACAGGGTTCGTCCGTAAGTCGTCCGCAGGACGGAGAATCACCGCGCCCACCCCTGCGTTGGTAGGAGAGCGGACCGGTCCGCGGGCCGTAGAACGTGCGTCCTGAACCCAACCGCGGGATGATCGGTCGGGGAAGTCTTTTCTGGCAGACTCTGTGCCTATGGGTGACACGACCGTGACGACATTGGAGGGCCGTGAAGCGGCCGTTCTGCCCCCCGTCGCGGACGAGACGGGGCGGGGACTCCTGCGCCGGCTGCGCACTCCCCGCCGCCCTCGGCTCTGGTTCGAGATCCTGCTGATCGCGGTGAGTTACTGGACGTACTCACTGATCCGCAACGCGGTCCCGGAGCAGAAAGCGGAGGCCCTCCGCAACGCGGACTGGCTCTGGAAGCTGGAACACCACCTGGGCCTCGCCGTCGAGGAGTCGATCAACCACACCGTCAACGGCGTGACTTGGCTCATCGTCGGCATGAACTACTACTACGCGACGCTGCACTTCATCATCACCCTCGCCGTCCTGGTCTGGCTCTACCGCAGCCATCCCGGCCGCTACGCGGCGACCCGCCTGGTCCTCTTCGCGACCACGGGCGTGGCCCTGATCGGTTACTACCTGTACCCGCTCGCTCCCCCACGGCTGATGACCAACACCACCTTCATCGACACGGTCCTGGTCCACGACACCTGGGGCTCCATGGCCTCCGGCGACCTGAAGAACATGTCGAACCAGTACGCCGCGATGCCGTCGATGCACATCGGCTGGTCGGTCTGGAGCGGCCTGACGATCTTCGCCCTGGCGAGGACCCCCTGGGTCCGGATCCTGGGCCTGCTCTACCCCACGGCCACCCTCGTCGTGATCGTGGCGACGGCCAACCACTTCTGGCTGGACGCGGTGGGCGGCCTCATCTGCCTGGCCTTCGGCTACACGGTGGCACGCCTCTGGTACGGAGCGCTGCCGTACTCCCTGCCCAGGACGGTCGCAGACCCGCGAACGGCGAAGAGGGGCCGTGCCGGGGGGTGTCCGCCCGCAGCGGCGGGCGTCAAGGAACAGCACCCCATGCCCGACAGCAACCGCCCGACCGAGGACGGACACCCCCCGGCACGGCCCCGCACCACGACAAAACCGTAGGCGCCCGACGCACCCCCACAGGCCGCCGCAGGCATCGAAACGCAACCACGAGCGGCGCGTCACCCCCCGTAGAACAGCTCCTCCACCACACCCCGGGCCCGCCGAGCCGTACGCCGATACGCATCGAGCATGTCCCCCACATGCCCCGGCTCGTACCCCAGATACCGCCCCACGGCCGCCAGCTCCCGGGCATCCGAAGGAAACGTGTCCCCGGCCCGCCCCCGCACCAGCATCACGGCGTTGCGCACCCGCGTGGCCAGCACCCACGCCTCGTCCAGGATCGCCGCCTCCTCGGCCGGAATGAGCCCGGCCGCACAGGCGGCGGCGAGCGCCTCCCGGGTCCGTGTCGTCCGCAGCCCCGGCTCGGCCCACCCGTGCTGGAGCTGGAGCAGCTGCACGGTCCACTCCACGTCGGACAGCCCGCCCGGCCCGAGCTTGGAGTGCAGCTTGGGGTCGGAGCCGCGCGGCAGCCGCTCGGACTCCATACGGGCCTTCAGCCGCCGGATCTCACGTACGGCGTCGTCGCCGAGCCCCTCCGCGGGATAGCGCAGCGGATCGATCAGCTCGATGAACCGCCCCGCGAGCTCCGCGTCGCCCGCGACCGGCTCGGCCCGCAGCAGCGCCTGCGACTCCCACACCAGCGACCATCGCCGGTAGTAGGCCGCGTACGAGTTCAGCGTGCGCACCAGCGGCCCCGACTTGCCCTCCGGCCGCAGATCGGCGTCGATCAGCAGCGGCGGATCCGCGCTGGGGACCTGGAGCAGTCGCCGCATCTCGCTGACGACGCGGTTGGCGGCCGCGGCGGCCTCGTGCTCGTCGACCCCGTCCCGCGGCTCGTGCACGAACAGGACGTCGGCGTCACTGCCGTAGCCCAGCTCGTGCCCGCCGAACCGTCCCATACCGATGATCGCGAACCGGGTCGGCAGGGTGTCCCCCCACCCTTCCCGGACGACCGCCCGCAGGGTGCCCGACAGCGTCGCCGCGGTCAGGTCGGACACGGCGCCCCCGACCCGGTCCACGAGCGCGCCCTGATCGGCCTCGGCGGGCTTCGTCTCGGTGCCGTAGGAGTCGACGATGTCGGCGGCGGCCGTGCGGAACAGCTCACGGCGCCGTACGCCGCGCGCCGCGGTGACGGCCTGGACGCCGCCGTCGGCGCGGCCGACCGCGGCGAGGATCTCCTGCTCCAGGTGGGCGCGCGAGCGGGGTTCGAGACCGGTGCCGCCGTCGCCGTCGCCGAGCAGCGCGACCGCCTCCGGTGCCCGCATCAGCAGGTCGGGGGCGAGGCGGCCGGCCGACAGCACCCGGGCGAGGTTCTCGGCGGCGGCGCCCTCGTCCCGCAACAGCCGCAGATACCAAGGGGTCTTGCCGAGCGCGTCCGACACCTTGCGGAAGTTCAGCAGCCCCGCGTCGGGGTCGGCCGAGTCGGCGAACCAGCCCAACAGGACGGGCAGCAGGGTGCGTTGGATCGCCGCCTTGCGGGTGACGCCGGAGGCCAGCGCCTCCAGGTGCCGCAGGGCAGCGGCCGGGTCGGCGTACCCGAGCGCGATCAGCCGCTCGCGTGCCGCCCCGGCACTCAACCTGGCTTCACCGGGGGCGAGTTGGGCCACGGCGTCGAGCAGCGGCCGGTAGAAGAGCTTCTCGTGCAGCCGCCGTACGACACTCGAGTGCCGTCGCCACTCGCGGTTCAGCTCGGCGACCGGGTCGACGCGCAGCCCCAGCGAGCGCCCGATGCGCCGCAGGTCGGCCTCGTCCTCGGGCACCAGGTGGGTGCGCCGCAGCCGGTAGAGCTGGATGCGGTGTTCCATGGAGCGCAGGAAGCGGTAGGCGGTGTCGAGCTGCGCGGCGTCCGCACGCCCGACGTAGCCGCCCGCGGCGAGGGCCTGCAAGGCGTCCAGGGTGGTGCCGCTGCGCAGCGAGGCGTCGTCGCGGCCGTGCACCAACTGCAGGAGCTGCACGGCGAATTCGACGTCCCGCAGCCCGCCGGGGCCGAGCTTGA
Organism: Streptomyces chartreusis; assembly: GCF_008704715.1. Classification (NCBI taxonomy): domain Bacteria; kingdom Bacillati; phylum Actinomycetota; class Actinomycetes; order Kitasatosporales; family Streptomycetaceae; genus Streptomyces; species Streptomyces chartreusis. The sequence continues at coordinate 7,074,724 of NZ_CP023689.1, read as the reverse complement.
GCTGCCGGTCGACCTCGGAGACGGGGATGGTCTCGACGACGCGGCGTCGCATCTTCTGCACGTCGGCGACGAAGTTGTCCCGTTCGGCGGCCTTCCAGACCATCGGCTCCAGGGCGGCGATGTACTCCTCGCCGAGGTCGATGTCGCCGGCCACCGGGCGGGCCTTGAGCAGCGCCTGGAACTCCCAGGTCTTGGCCCAGCGCCGGTAGTAGGCGAGGTGGCTGCTGAGCGTGCGCACCAGCGGGCCGTTCCTGCCCTCGGGGCGCAGATTGGCGTCCACGGGCCAGATGGAGCCCTCGACGGTGGTCTCGGAGCAGATCCGCATCATGTGCGAGGCGAGCTTGGTGGCCGAGCGCAGGGCCTTGGCCTCGTCGGCACCGTCGGCGACCTCGCCCACGAAGATGACGTCGACGTCGGAGACGTAATTGAGCTCGTGGCCGCCGCACTTGCCCATCGCGATGACCGCGAGCCGGCACTGCGAGGCGTCCTCGGGAGCGGCGGCGCAGGCGATGGCGAGGGCGGCGCGCAGGGTGGCGGTGGCGAGGTCGGCGAGCTCGGCGGCGGTCTGGGCGAGGTCGGTGGTGCCGCACACGTCGCGTGCGGCGATGGACAGCAGGCAGCGCCGGTAGGCGACGCGCAGCGACACCGGGTCGGTGGCGCCGGCGAGGCCCTGCTCGAACTCCTCGACCTCGGGGTGCAGGTCCCGCGGCTCGTACATGGCCAGCGCCTGCCAGTCGCCGGGGTGGCGGGCTAGATGGTCGGCGAGCGCGGCGGAGGCGCCGAGCACCCCGAGCAGCCGGTCGCGCAGCGGCTTGGCCGCTATCACCGTGTCGAGCAGCTCCCGCTGTGCGGTGGGGTCGGGCTGCGCCTCGACGAGCTTGACGAGGCCGTCCAGGGTGAGGTCGGGGTCGGCGGTGGCGCCGAGGGCCTCCAGCAGCACCGGATCGTTGCGGATCGGCGCGAGCTCGGGGCTCTCCAGGAGCCGCTCGGCTGCCGAGGGGTGGGTGAATCCGTGCCGCAGCAGCCGCGTGAAGGTACTGCTCCTGCGCCCCGGCGCCGTCATGCTCGCCCTCCCGTCCGATCGGGGTCGTACGCACCCGATCAAGGTCGTACGCGATCGAGCCTAGCCGCAGACCCTGGAAGTGGCGCCGATGAGTTCCGGCGCTCAGGGTGGTCTTCTCTGGTGAGGGAGAGGTCCGGCGAACCAACTGGAGGGCGGCCGATGAGCGACAACCAACCACAGACCCGACTGGACGCGCGCTACAGCGACGAGAAGGCCACCGCGACCCCCTGGTCCGAGGCGGAGAAGCGGCTGTCCGAGGCCGAGCTGTTCTGGATCTCGACGGTACGGCCGGACGGGCGTCCGCATGTGACCCCGCTGCCGGCGGTGTGGTCGCGGGGCGCGCTGCACTTCTGCACGGGCCCTGAGGAACGCAAGGCGCGCAACCTCGACGAGAACCCGAATCTGGTGCTGACGACCGGCACGAACCTCTGGAACGAGGGCTACGACCTGGTGGTGGAGGGCGTGGCCGAAAGGGTCACCGACGACGCCCGGCTGCACGAGCTGGCGGTGGCGTGGGAGACGAAATACGGACCCTTCTGGCACTTCGAGGTGGGGAACGGAGCATTCCGCCACGGATCGGGGCACGCTTACGTCTTTTCGGTGGCGCCACGTACGGTTTTCGGCTTCGGTAAGGGTGAGCCGTTCAGCCAGACCCGCTGGCGATTCACCAGGGAGGACCACTGATGGACTTCACCCTCGAAGTGATCCCGCTGCCCGTGAGCGACATCGACCGGGCCCGCGACTTCTACCGGGACAAGGTCGGCTTCCACGTCGACATCGACCAGGAGGTCATGCCGGGCATGCGGATCGTCCAGCTGACCCCACCGGGTTCCGGCTGTTCGATCGCTCTCGGCGACAGCATCTGGGACATGACCAAGGGCGAGACCGTACCGGAGCCGGGCTCCTACCAGGGCCTCCAGCTCTGCGTGGCCGACATCAAGGCGGCCCACGCCGAACTGACGGAACGCGGCCTCGAAATCTCCGAGCCGGTCCAGTACACCCCTGACGACGGCGCCACCTTCATGTACTTCACCGACCCGGACGGCAACGGCTGGTCCATCCAGGAGTACCGCCGCCGCGCCACTGAGCCGCTGCACGAGGTTTTGTCGAAGCAGGCGAACGGATAACACCCACGGGAAGGACGCGGGGCCGGCGTCACCCGGACCCCAGCCCCGCACCCTAAGATGGAAACCGACACCAACGGGAAGCCTCACCGGATACGCACTGATCGCTACGGCACGGGCATGCGGTACCGCGCCCAGTACGTCGGGCCAGACGGCACCGAGAAGAGACAAGTCATTCCCTGACGGACAGAAGCGACTGGCCGCCCAGTGGCTTGCTCACATTGAGGCCGACATGTCCCCCGGTCAGTACATCGATCCCGCTGCCAGCCGGGTGACGTTCCGGCAGTACGCCGAGAAGTGGTTGAGTACGCGGGTCACCGACGTGACCACACGGGAGTCAGTCGATTCCACGGTCCGTGGCCATGCGATCCCTTACCTAGGCTCGCGCCCGCTGGGCTCCTTCAAGCCGGAGCACATCCGAGATTGGCTCAGCAAATTGGAGCGGGCCGTACAAGTGTCGACCTATCGGCGCGTGATCTACAACAACGTTCCGACGATTCTCAACGCAGCCGTGGCCGATGGCCATCTGCCCAAGAACGCTTGCCACGCGCGATCCCTGCGGCCTCCTGCTGCAGGCAACGGCCGCGTTGTGCCATGGCCGTCAGCCTGGCCGAAGCCGCCTCATGCCGGGGTGATCTCGGTTCCGGTAGAGCTGTGTGATGACGCTGCCTCCCATACCGGCAAGTCTGATAGACCTGCCGGTCAGCTCCTCAGCGCGGCAGCCGCAAAGTTCGGGCGCGGATCAGGACGATGTGTCACACTGCGACCGATCGGGACACGAACTGAGGCGGAGGATAACTTGTCGACGGAAGTGCACGTTTCTATTACTCCGCGCGGAATGAGCGTTCAGGAAGCCTACAGGCTGTTTCGGGATGACTCTCTCCTCGTGAACCGCCGCTATCAGCGAAAGCTGGTATGGGCAGTGGCCGAGAAGCAACTCCTCATTCGTAGCATACTCGACGGCTATCCGATTCCCCTTATTTTGCTTGCCGAACGCCCTGAGATTCACGGCGCCGGTAAGTACGAAATCATCGATGGAATGCAACGTCTCGATGCAATCTTCTCCTTTATTGAGCAGAGCTTCGACTATGAGGGGATGTATTTCGACCTAAATCAGAGTGCGCGCGCCCGCCAGGCGGCAAACGCGGGAGCCTTCTCCCCGGTGGATGCACTGACAATACTGCCAGCTGAGAAGTGTGCGAACATCTTGGACTACCAGCTCGCCGTGACGATCTTCCCCACGCACACCGAGCAGCAGATTACTGAAGTTTTTAGCCGAATTAACTCCAACGGTCGTCAGCTCAGCGTTCAAGAGAAGCGTCAAGCCGGCATGCTTAACCCTTTTTCAGAGACCGTGCGGTCTCTTGCCAGCTCCCTCCGCGGAGATGTTTCTGAAGATGTCCTCCTCCTCCATGATATGCCGAGCATCTCGATTGACTCGGCCAGAGAGCGCCAGCAGTACGGAGTTAAAGCTGAAGACACTTTGTGGATCCGCCACGGCATCCTGAACGTTAAGCAGCTCCGAGAGGGAGACGACGAACAGATGGTCGCGGACATTGCCGCTTCCATCCTATTTGGTGAACCATTCGCCGCGAGCAAAGAGGCATTCGATGAATTGTACGACACCAGCAATGAAAAGTACCGTCGCCTAGATCGCACTCTCGCAGCCTACGGGATTAAGCGGCTTGAGTCAGAGATCCAAACGACCTTCTCCGTCTTGTCGGAGGTTATCGATAGCGAACTGACACCCCCCAACGGCCTGCGGAATCTCGTAAGGCCAGGAGGGTCAAACCCGATTCGAACCCCATTTTACGCCATATTCATGGCATTTTTTGAACTGATCGTTAAACAGCAGAAGTCCCCTGATGACTACGCTGCGATTATCGCCGCCTTGCGTAATGTTGGGCAACGACTAAAGACGGGTCGCCACTACATCTCGACGGAAGATCGAGTATCAAACATTGATGCCGTTACAGGTTTGATTCAGCGGTATTTTGTGGCGAAGGTTCCACCCGTATTTGGGCATGGCCCCGGACTGGCACTTGATTTCGAGAATTCGTTGCGCCGGTCTCGTATTGAAACGAGCCGCTACGAGTTCAAGCAAGGCCTTTTGCGTCTCGATGATCGACGTCAATGGGATGACGCCATTATTGGCCGTCTAGCTGAAACGATCTGCGGTATCGCCAATGTTAAGCCACGCGTAGACGGCTACCTTTATTTGGGTGTCGCCGACAAGGAGAGCGATGCCGCACGAATTAAATCGGTCGATAGAATCGAGCCGATCGCGGTTGGTCCGCATCATGTAGTTGGCGTCGACAGGGAAGCGCGGAATAAAAAGATCTCGCTGGACAATTACGTTCAACGCTTTGTGGCACGGATTTCACAGGCGGGCCTGAGTGAACCTCTCAGTCCCCAACTACTATCTAATGTTGACACTATCGAGTACAAGGGGCTCTCTGTGATTCGGATACTCATTCCCGGCCAGAGCGACCTGTCTTACTGTAATGACGCCGTCTTTGTTCGCCGCGGATCTTCGACGGAGCGAATTGACGACGTTAAGCAAGTAGTAGCCCTTGGTCGGCAGTTCGCATAAAAATGAGTACACGTCCGCGTGTAACCGAAATACCAAAGTCGGTGTAGCGGCTTTGGGGTGGCGTTGCTTTGGCGCGAGTGATCATGGCCCCGTAAGCTTCCGGCGTCGGGCAGTCTGTGGACCTGAGTGCGCGGCACAGGCGTAGGTCCGGGCTGGAGCGAGGCGGAGACAGGAGCAGGCCCGGACAGGGGCCGTGCCGCGCGGTGAGCGAAGCGAGCCGCCTTGATCGATGCAGCGAAAGTTCACCACTGCGGGGCATGCCTGACGGGCGGCTCAGCGCGTCAACGACCGCTCCGACGGCCCATGGACGCCCCGAGACCTCAAAACGTAGTGGGGTTGACGTCAGCCATCGTCAACCCCACTCGTCATGTCGAGAGAAAGCCAACTCTGACCTGCGCCTACAGAACCGGCAGGTTCTTCCGCAGTTCGAGGCTGTGACCTCGCTGCGGTACTCCCCCATTCCTGTCGCTTGTTGCGCAGGAAGTGACGTCGGTCTGGGACCACGCGATAGACATCGGCGCAGCGCTGGCGCACAGTCGGGCAGCCGTCATTAGTCGCTGTTGGTCGCTGTAGGCACCCTTCGGCGGCCCAGAGACGGCCACGATCGACGAATGGCAGTGGCGTACATGCTGGCCTAGGGCCAGCCGTTTGAACGACTACAAGAGCCGATCGAACGCGACTGGATAGCCGAGCACGACACCGTGATCGGCGCCGGCTTCAAGGCGACCTCCCGAGGCGCCGCCGCCTGCCTCTCGGCGGCCACCTCGCCCTTCCTCGATGGCCGCGGCGGACCCCTCCCCGGAGGACTTCACGCGGATCTCGGCTCCCGAAGAGTCCATGGACGACGACGGCATCCGCGCCTGGGGCATCGCCCCGACGGCACCGCACGGCTGTGGAATCTGTCCGTCACGGCGACCGGCGCCACCTTCGATCGCTCGATTAACGCCCAGGGGTGGCACGGCCCGCGCGCCGCGCCACCCCTGGGGGACCTGCCAGCGTGCCGGTGATCAGCGGCGCTTGTACGACTCCACATAGCCGCCCGCGGGCGTGCCCACGCCCGTCACGTCGTCGTAGCCCTTCACGGCGCTCAGCGAACTGTCCTTGCCGAGGCTGCGGACGGACGTGCTCAGACCGCCCGTCGCGTCATAGCCGTTGACGAAGTCGACGCGGGCCACCGCGAGTCCGGAGCCCGTCGGGTTGTCCGTGACGTCGTGGTACGCCTTCGAGCCGTACCGCGCGTAGATCGCGGGGTTGGCGAAGCCGAGCGGCTTGCCGGCCGCCTCCTGTGCGAGGGCCTGCACGGCCGCGACGACCGGCGCGGCCAGTGAGGTGCCGCCGAGGCGGTACTCGTCGTAGGCCTGCGTCCGCCCGTCCGGCAGGGTCTGCGTCTGGCCCACCAGGAACCCGGTGTTCGGGTCGGCGATCGCCGCGATGTCCGGCACCACCCGGTTGCCGTCGGCGCTGTTGGCCTTCGCCAGCGCGGGCGGGACGACGCCCTGCTGGTAGTAGGGCTCGGCGACCGTCCTGCTGGTGCCGCCGCCCGCGCCCGAGGTGAACGCGCCCGGGAAGCCGGTCCAGCTCTTGCCGTCGGCCGAGAGGGTCGCCTTCTGCGTGCCCCAGCCGGTTTCCCACAGGTACTTCTCGCCCTTGCCGACCGCGAGCGAGGTACCGCCGACCGCCGTCACCCAGGCCGAACTCGCCGGGATGTCCGTCTGCTTGGTGCCGCTGGCCGCGACCTCGTCGCCGTCGTCGCCGGAGGAGTAGTAGAAGCCGATGCCCTCCACCGCGCCGAACTGGAAGACCTGGTCGTACGCGGCCGCCAGGTCCGGGGTCTGCGCGTCCTCGGTCTCGCCCCAGGAGTTGGAGACGATGTCGGCGAGATGGTTGTCGACGATCTTGCTCAGTGAGTCGAGCAGGTCCTCGTCGTAGCAGGAGGCCGCGCCCACGTACGTGATCTGTGCGCCCGGCGCGACCGCGTGCGCGGACTCGACGTCCAGGGTCTCCTCGCCGTACCAGCCGGCCGCCGAGCACTCCTTGGTCCGCGTGTACTTGGCGGGCAGGACCTGCCGCAGCTGACCGGTGCTCCAGGCCGCGTCACCGTTGCGCTTGGCGTAGGTGGCCGCGTCGAAGGCGATGGTCGGGGAGGCGTACGCGTCGGTGATGGCGATCCGCACGCCCTTGCCGGTGCGCTTGCCCGCGCCGTACGCGGCACGCAGCTGCTTGCCGGTGTAACCCTTCACGGCGTACGGGATTTTCGTGCCGTACGCGTCCGGCAGCGTCTTCGCCACGTTCGAGCCGTGGTACGTCGAGAACGGCCCGGCGTTGCGGAACACCGTCTCCGGCGGCGGGAGCTGGTCCCGGTGGCTCGCCAGGTGCGGCGCGTTGTCCAGGCCGGTGACGGTCAGGACCGCGTCCTTCACCGCATCCGGCACCGAGGCCGTCGTCGCCGGGGCGCGGTAGGTCCGGGCGCCCTTGGCGTAGTCGTGCAGCTGTGTGCCGAACGCCTTCTCCGCAGCTGCCACATCGCCGCTGACGGCGACATAGTGCTGCGTGACGCCGGTGACCTTCAGCCCCGCGGCCCTCAACCAGCCCTTGACGGCGGCCACTTGGGCCTTCGTCGCGCCGAAGCGGGCCTGCGCCCGGTCGGCGCTCAGATACTTGCCGTAGGACGCCGAGTGCGGGTCCGACACGGCCTTCGCGTACGCGGTGAGGCCGGCCGCGTCGCGGCCCGCGAGGTAGACGCGCGCGGAGACCCGCGCGCTGTCCGAGGTCGCGCCCTTGTCCGCCCGGGCCGTGGCCCAGGCGGGCTTGGTGCCGGCGAGCCGGTCGCGGCCCGGGGCGTCGGCGGCGTGCGCCGCCGGTATGCCGATGGCCAGCGCGCCGGTGAGGAGAGGCAGTGTCGCCGCCAGACTCACCGAGGTGCGCAGCGCGGCACGTCGAGATCTCATGGAACCCCCTGTGCGATTCGTGTGCGAGTGGATCACCCGACGGTGGCCACTTAAGCGACGAACCGTTCACGCAGGGGGAATGCGCGGCTCAAGAAGGTCCCAACTAACGCAATGACAAGGCCATTTCGGCAGCTGGGAGCGAGGCTTCACGGAAGCTAGGAGCGAGGCTTGGCGTCCCGCTCCTTCAGCATGTCCGCCATCAGCTCGATCTCCGACTGCTGACCGTCCACCATGCCCTGCGCGAGCCGCTTCTCCACGCCGACCGTGCACTTGTCGACACAGCCCTCGGCCATGTGGATGCCGCCCTTGTGATGCTCCGTCATCAGCTGGAGGTAGAAGACCTCCGCCTGCCTGCCGCTCAGGCCCTGGAGCTTCTTCATCTCCGCGTTCGTCGCCATGCCCGGCATCAGGGAGCCGTCCCCGGCGGAGGGCATGCCGCCCATGCCCATCCAGGTCATCGGCGGCTTCGACGACACCTTCGGCAGCTCCCACAGATCCAGCCAGCCCAGCAGCATCCCGCGCTGGTTGGCCTGCGTCTGCGCGATGTCGTACGCCAGCAGCCGCACGTCCTTGTCGTCCGTGCGGTCGCGCACGATGTACGACATCTCCACGGCCTGCTGGTGGTGCACCGCCATGTCCCGGGCGAACCCGGCGTCCGCCGAGTCCGCGGCCGGCGTACCGCCGCTGCCGCCGCCGTCCTCGGCGACGGCGTAGGTGAGCGCGCCGACCGCGACGAGCACTGCCGCCGCGGCCCCCGCGATCCAGCCGACGTGCCGCTTCACTCCGACATACCGCCCGTGCACGCCGCGCCCGGCTCGGGCGTCTGCTTGCCCTGGACGTAGGTCTCGAAGAACTTGCCGACGTTCGGGTCCTTCGCGCCGGTCACCGTGCGCTGCACGCCCCACGCGCTCAGCACGATCGGGTCCTGCTGGCCGTCGTCCGGGCTCATCAGCGTGTAGGGCGTCTGCTTCACCTTCGCCGCCAGCGCCTCGACGTCGGCCTTGGGCGCCTTGGAGTTGTACGTCACCCATACGGCGCCGTGCTCCAGAGAGTGCACCGCGTTCATGTTGTTGACGGCCTTGGTGTAGACGTCGCCGTTGCAGTTCATCCAGACCCGGTCGTGGTCGCCGCCGACCGGGGGCTCCACCGGGTACTTCACGGGCTCGGTGACGTGGGTGCGGCCCAGCGTCCCCTTCCAGGTCTTCAGGCCGTCCTTGTCCGCGACGAGCTTGCCTGCGGTCTTGACCTTGTCGTCCTTGTCCTTGGCGTCGTTGGCCTCGGCCTTGTCGGCCTGGGACTGCACGACGAAGACACCGCCGACGACGAGGCCCGCGACCACCACGCTGCTGGCCACTATCGTCAGGATCCGGTTGCGCCGCTCACGGGCACGCTCGGCGCGCCGCATATCCTCTATACGCGCCTTGCGCGCCGCGTTGCTCTGGTTCTTGGCGGAGCCCATGAGGTCATGTCCTTCGGGGGGAAAGGGACGGTCGGGTCCGCTGATCGTAATGGGGAAGGAGTGACCTCTCGTAGAGAGGTGACGGGAAAGGCCGGAACGGTTCGAGCCGGTCCTGCGGCGGCGGCCCGGCGGCCATATTTTGAACCGTGGATGCGCATTATCTACGCTTCCCTGCATGCGGCTGTTGCGCTCGACCGATCTGGCACTGCGCCTCCTGATGCGGCTCGCCGTCCTCGGGGACGCCACGCCGACGACCCGTGAGGTCGCGGCGGACATGGAGGTGCCGTACACGCATGCCGCGAAGGTCGTCGCCGAGCTCCAGCACATGGGCCTCGTCGACGCCCGCCGGGGCCGCGGCGGCGGGCTCTCGGTCAGCGACAAGGGCCGTACGGCCTCGGTCGGCGCGATCGTGCGCGCCTTCGAGGGGGAGGGCGACGTCGTCGAGTGCGAGGGTGACCACCCCTGCCCGCTCAACTCCGCGTGCCGGCTGCGGGGCGCCCTGCGACGGGCCCAGGAAGCGTTCTTCGCCTCGCTGGACCCGCTGACGGTGGCCGACGTGAGCGCGGACCCGACGGGGCCGCTGCTGCTCCAGATCGGCCGCGCGCCCTAGCCCCGGTGGGGTCCTCCCAGCCGCTGCGCCGCCCTGGCGTCGGTACGGCCCTCCCAGCTGCTGCGCCGCCCTGGCGTCGGTGCGGCGGCCCGCCCGGTGCCCGGTGCGGCTTCAGGCCGCCTGGGCCAGCCAGAGGTCGGGAGGTGGGGCCTCCCGGCCGCGTGCCCTGGCCTCGGTGCGGCGGCCCGGCCGCGGGCCCTGAGCCCCCTGCGGCCTCGGCCCGGCCGGAGCCCCGTGCGGCTTCAGGCCGCCTGGGCCAGCCAGAGGTCGGGTCCGAACACCTCGTAGTGGATGTCGGCCGGAGCCACGCCCCGCTCGATCAGCTGGGTGCGCACCGCCCGCATGAAGGGCAGCGGACCGCACAGGTACGCGCGCGTGCCCCGCGGCACGTCGACGCCGGTGAGGTCGACCAGGCCGGTGCGGTGGGCCGCCTCGGCGCCGTCCTCGTACCAGAAGTGGACCGACGCGTCCGCCAGCTTCCCGGCGTACGCCTCGTGGTCCGCGCGCAGCGCGTGCTCGGCGGGGGAGCGGTCACCGTGCACGACCAGCACCCGGCCCTGGTGCCCCTGGTCCGCGAGCTGGCCCAGCATGGCGACCATCGGCGTCACGCCGATGCCGGCGGAGGCGAGGAGCAGCGGCGCGTCGGCCGCGAGGTCCGTGAGCACGAGATCGCCGTACGGCGCCGACAGGCGCAGCCGGTCGCCGGCCGCCACGTGCGCGTGGAGGTGGTTGGAGACCTCGCCGTCGGGCCCCGCCTCGCCGTGCACCCGCTTCACGCTGAACTGGCGGACCGGTGAGCCGGGCGCGGCGGAGAGGCTGTACTGGCGTATCTGCCGGGCCCCGTCAGCCAGCTCCACCTGCACCGAGACGTACTGCCCGGCCCGGAAGCCCGGTGCCGGGCGGCCGTCGGCGGGGCGCAGCCGGAAGGTGGCGACGTCGGCGGTCTCCTCGACGCGCTCGACGACCTCCCACTCCCGCCACTCGTTCCCGCCCTGCTCCTCGTACAGCCGCTTCTCGATCGCGATCAGCGCGTTCGCCATCAGCCAGTAGACCTCGTCCCAGGCGGCCGCGACCTCGGGCGTGACGGCCTCGCCGAGCACGTCGACGATGGCGGCGAAGAGGTGCTCGTGAACGATCTCGTACTGGTCCGCCGTGACGCCCAGGGAGGCGTGCTTGTGGGCGATCCGGCTCAGCATCGCGTCGGGCCGCTCGTCGGGGCGGGCCACCAGGTGCGTCGCGAAGGCGGCGATCGACCCCGCGAGCGCCTGGCGCTGGGTGCCGGCCGCCTGGTTGCCGCGGTTGAACAGGTCGCGCAGCAGCTCGGGGCGGGCGGCGAACATCCCGGCGTAGAAGCGCTCGGTGATCTCGCCGATGGCCGCCCCGACGACGGGAAGGGTTGCGCGGACGGTGGCGGCGGACTGCTCGGACAGCATCAGGTCTCCTCAGGCTCGGTCGAGTGCCGTGCCTCCATTAAAACTTGCATCCAAGATGCAAATTAAAGCGGGGTGGGTCCTGAGGGGCCGGGCATTACGAATGGGGGTCCGAGCAGGCAAGATGGGCGACGGAGTAGTACACCGGCATACCGGGGCCGTGACGGGACACCTGTCGTAGGCCGGACGTTCGACCCGCGGTCGCCCTGGCGATCAAGGTCCGCAACGCGCCTGAAACGGTGTTGTGGTGTGATGCTCAGGTGCCCGACCGCCTCCTGCGGGACACGGAGACAGGCGGCCTGACCAGCAAGGATGGGGAAGCGGAAGATGGACAAGCAGCAGGAGTTCGTGCTCCGGACGTTGGAGGAGCGCGACATCCGTTTCGTACGCCTGTGGTTCACGGACGTGCTGGGCTTCCTCAAGTCCGTGGCCGTGGCCCCTGCCGAACTGGAGCAGGCCTTCGACGAGGGCATCGGCTTCGACGGCTCGGCGATCGAGGGCTTCGCCCGCGTATACGAGTCGGACATGATCGCCAAGCCGGATCCGTCGACGTTCCAGATCCTGCCCTGGCGCGCCGAGGCCCCCGGCACGGCCCGCATGTTCTGCGACATCCTCATGCCGGACGGCTCCCCGTCCTTCGCGGACCCGCGCTACGTCCTGAAGCGGGCCCTCGCCCGCACCTCCGACCTGGGCTTCACCTTCTACACCCACCCGGAGATCGAGTTCTTCCTGCTGAAGGACCGCCCGCTCGACGGCACGCGCCCCACCCCGGCCGACAACTCCGGCTACTTCGACCACACCCCGCAGAACATCGGCATGGACTTCCGCCGCCAGGCGATCACCATGCTGGAGTCCATGGGCATCTCGGTCGAGTTCTCCCACCACGAGGGCGCGCCGGGCCAGCAGGAGATCGACCTGCGCTACGCCGACGCGCTCTCCACGGCCGACAACATCATGACGTTCCGCCTGGTCATGAAGCAGGTGGCGCTGGAGCAGGGCGTGCAGGCGACGTTCATGCCGAAGCCGTTCTCCGAGCACCCGGGCTCCGGCATGCACACGCACCTGTCCCTCTTCGAGGGCGACCGCAACGCCTTCTACGAGTCGGGCTCCGAGTACCAGCTCTCCAAGGTCGGCCGCTCCTTCATCGCGGGCCTGCTACGGCACGCGGCGGAGATCTCGGCCGTCACCAACCAGTGGGTGAACTCCTACAAGCGCATCTGGGGCGGCTCGGAGCGCACGGCCGGCGCCGGCGGCGAGGCCCCGTCGTACATCTGCTGGGGCCACAACAACCGCAGCGCCCTGGTCCGCGTCCCGATGTACAAGCCCGGCAAGACCGGCTCCGCGCGCGTGGAGGTCCGCTCCATCGACTCCGGCGCCAACCCGTACCTGGCGTACGCCGTCCTGCTCGCGGCGGGCCTGAAGGGCATCGAGGAGGGCTACGAGCTCCCGCCGGGCGCCGAGGACGACGTCTGGGCCCTCTCCAACGCCGAACGCCGCGCCATGGGCATCGAGCCTCTCCCGCAGAACCTCGGCGAGGCCCTCACCCTCATGGAGAACAGCGACCTGGTCGCCGAAACCCTGGGCGAACACGTCTTCGACTTCTTCCTGCGCAACAAGAAGAGCGAGTGGGAGGAGTACCGCTCGGAGGTCACCGCGTTCGAGCTGCGGAAGAACCTGCCGGTTCTGTAGGCACCGAGTGCTGGGGGCTGACATTCAGCAGCGGCCGGCCCCCAGCGCGCGCCAGCTATTGAGTCATCGCCGGAATGGTCGGCAAACGTCGGCGGACGGACACGGTGACGTCGAAATCACCGTCGCCGTTCGTCATGTCGTCGTCGTTGAGCCGCAGCCACAGTTCACAGTCATCCGACTCGGCGGGCACGTGCACCCGGGCGCCCGAACCGATGGGGAACCACTTGCCGTTGTCGTACCCGCCGATCAGCATGGAGCCCCGTACGCCCTCACCATCGGGGAGCGGGTACCACGACTTGGGCGGGCCGCTGATGCCCTCTGGTCCCGTTGCGCCGATGAACATCCACCCCGCCCAGACCCGTCCGGTCGCGGTGAACGTGACCTCGTCCCCGCGGTTCACCCGGATCCCGGTGGGAACCGGTCCCTTGCCGTCGCCCTCACCTACCTTGTAGGTGCCCCCAGCCTCGCGCCCGCCGTACACATTCGCGTCGACGATGCGGACGACATCGGTCGTGCGGGAGACCTGCACCAGGTTGTGCGGCGGCGCCAGATAGCGGACCGTGTACTGGATCGGCGCCACGGGCAAATCCCTGTTCACGGCCAGCTGCCCCTGGATCCAGGGCACGAGGCCCGCGACCGGGTTGGTGATGACCTCCCCGACCACACCGCTCGATCCGCCCAGCACGGCCGCCGTCACCGAACTGCGCGACAGGGTGTTTTTGTGCTCCCCGGTCAGGGCGGCCGTGCCGGAAACGGCCGACTCCCAGCTCGCGTTGAGCGCGGCCTTGACCTCGAAGCTCGTGGCCTCGCTGTCCACCAGGAACGTCAGCAGCCTGCCGTAGGTCACCGTGGCGATATGACACGGTGGGTTGTCGGGGCCGCAATAGGCCTTTACCTGGTCCAGAGTGACATCGTCCGCGAAGAATCGGGGCGGTGATCCGTCGGGGTCAAAAGTGACCTGGTAGTACGACTGGGAGAAATAGCCGAAGGTCGTGCTCCGGCTCGCGCGGGTATTCAGCTGGGCTTTGGCGTCTACTCCCCACCCCGAACCCTTGAGATTGAGGCCGAACCGGAGCATCCCCTCTTCCAGGGTGTCTATCTTCTCCAGCTGGAAGGAAATGGCCGCCGCGCTGTCCTGCGGCTTCAGCTCGTGGATCAGCTCGGTCAGCGCATCCTGGTAGGCGCGCAACGACGGCTCGCTCAACCGACGGGACTGGGATTTCGGGGCGGGGCTGGTGAGGCTTGTCGCGACCGTGATCCAGCCCGGATGGCGCTGCAGCGGAATGGGGGCCAGCGCGCCGGGGGCCACCGAAGCCCCGGTGACGAGTGCACCCGCCCACATGACGTCCGGAATGGGGTTGATCTCTACGAAGTCGGAGACCCGCCGTGACATGCGGATCCGCTGCTCCGACACCTCGACCGCCACACCGTCCACCTCGGTGACACCCGGGCGCTTCACCACCGGACCGGCCTCGTCGGTGTCGTCCCGGTAGGGCAGTGGCGCGAGGGAGCGAATGTAGGTGTCGATGGCCAGCACCTCCGCGCTCACGTCGTGCACGCTGGGCAGCTTTTCGCCGAGACGCGAGGGGAAGAGCTGGAGGTCCCCGGGCCGCAGCTGGGCGGCGCGGTGGCGGGGAAACAGCGCGAGCGTGGCCGCGTCGGGGACGGGGTGGAGCTGCCCGCGCCGGGCCAGGAAGGACTTTCCGTCGGTGCCGATGAGCAGACTGCCGTTCGCGAGCGAGGGAATGGGCGGACCGATTTCGACGGCGAGCAGTTCGTCTGCCAGCACGTGTTTTACGGCGTCCCAGCCCTTGGAGTCCAGCGCCAGTAAGGTCGTGTAATCGGGGACCAGACGGCGCCTGTCATTCTCGATGTAATACACATCGGGTCCGTCGCCGATAATGAGGTCGCCTTTTTCGATCGGCATGATTTCCCCCTCTTTCGAGTGTTCCCCGCACTCTTGAGGAGGCTCAGTTTGGCACCGGCCTGGATTGATCGGAAGGTGGGGCAGCATACCCATTCCAGCCCAATACAATTCAACGGCCCCTCTGATGGGCTCAGGGCATACCGCTCCCCACGGACTCACCAGCACGAAAGGCTGATGCCACCTAAGACGTCATTTCACTTGGTGAGTCTGCGGTGACATGTGATGGTGGCGGCGATGGAGGTAAACGTGAGGAAGTGTTCCGGCTTGCGCTCGTAGCGGCGGTGGAGGCGTCGGCAGCCGGACAGCCACGGTCCGCTCCACGACCCAGCAGTGTCGGCCCAGGCGTCGGGATGACTCGACGCCCTGAATCCCTTATCGCCGTGCAGCCTGCCGGGCCGCCGGCGTCGCGGGCCGCGTCGAGAACGGAGGGGCGGAATGCCGCGGACCAGCGGGATGAGTGCCTGGCTGTCGTGGAGGTTGGCGGCGGATATGCCGACCGACAGAAGCAACCCCTGTCCGTCCACGATGAGGCGGATTTTCAATCCCCTTTTGCCGCGGTCAGTCGGATTCGGTCCCGTCAGCTGCGGCCCGCGACGGACAGTGATGACCAATGAGGACCGCGAGATCTCACGTCAGCGCTGTGACTACCGCGATCCAGACAGGCCGCTCCGGACCATTGTCACTTCCTGCGCAACAAGAAGTCCGAGTGGGAGAAGTACCGCGGCGGGGTCACGGCGTTCGAGCTGGGGAAGAATCTGCCTTGGCACAGCTCAGAGTGGATTCCCGCTGATTCATCGGCTGGGGCCGCCGGTCACGGACCATCGACCGCGGCATCCAGCCCCCTTTCCTCGCGGTGCGTAGCCCACGTTCGGGCAGCGGCAGTGAGTGCGGCTCTGTGAGGCATAGGACGTGTGCGCTCCCAGTCCTCCCATGCGGTGTGGACCGTGCGCGCGAACAAGGTGAGGGTGTCGGGCGCGGCCGCTCGGTATGCGGGAATCTGCCAGGCGATCGCCTCGGCCTGCATCGGTGTGTGCCCGGCCGAGATGAGCCGGGGGATCGTCAGCGCCGTGTCTGCCCATGCAGGGGCAGGGCAGGCAAGCGCCCAGTCCAGGAGAAGCAGTTCGTCAGCGTCTCTCATGAGCATGTTGTGGGGAGACATGTCCGTGTGGGCGAGTGCCCTGCCTCGCAACCCGCTCGCTACGTCCTCGGGCAGGGATTCTGCCCACCGCGTGTGAAGAGGTTTCTTGTTCAGAGTCTCGGGCCACGGCGTTCGGGATACAGCGGTGAGCGTGTGCACGAGGGCGGCGAGATCGTTGGATCCCGGACTCAGGTCGGGGTATCGGCCCTCGATGTATTCGTATCCGTAGAGCTGCCATCCACAGGCGTCGACCTCCCACAGTACGCGCGGGGCGCGGGGCGCCAACTGCGTGACCTTGGCCTCGTGGCGGTAGACCCACGCCTGTGGGTCATCGTGGCGGGTGCCCTTGACGAAGGCGCGGCCGGTTCGGGCGTCGACGGTGCAGGCGAGTCGGGACATGACGCCGTGCGGCGCGGTCCGAGCGTCGTCGACCGGGCCCGTGTATCGCTCGACGGCGGTACGGGTTTCTGCTGGTAGGTCGTGCCATTCGATTCGATCCACCCGCGGTCTCCTGCGTTGGTCGAGCAAGGGGGCCGGCCCCCGGTCAGGCCACAGCGTGGCACAGGCCCAGGGGCCGACAGGGCACCGTCAGGGACGGAACGGGCTGTTCGAGCAATTCGCGTGGCACTGCGAGCACTCAGCGAGGTCCAGCTCCGGCCAGAACTCCATGTCGATCTCGTACCCGGCGAGTGTGATCGCGTCGACCGTCCGAGAGCGGAGGGCCTTGCCACCCCCATGCTCCTCCGGGTCGAGGTATCCGGGCTGGTGGTCCAGGAACCGGCCGAACTTCTCCTCACAGAACCTCCGGTACGCCTTGGTGTGGAGCAGGAAGGCGTGCCAGAAGTCGTCTACGAGGGGGGATGGACTGAGCGGCTTCTCGCTGTAGTCACACGCGGCGAGGAAGGCAAGCATCTGTCCGACGCCGCGGTCGGCATGCCCCGCGGTCAGTTGCGGGAACTTGGCGCGCATGTTGTCGACCAGAGTTTCCCGCAGTTCCGTACTGATCAGCGTCCGCGCGTCGATCCCGGCGCGCCTCTCTGCTGTGGTCACGTTCCGTACCTCCTTGTGTTGGGTGGTGCATCGGATGTGTTCATGCGCCGTGCCGGACCCGCTGCTGGCAGCCTCGGCTGCGGTGCGCGGCGTATCTGGCCGCAGGACGGCGCCCGGCCGGGCCGGGATGACACCTGGCGGAGGTCGGGAACTGCGAGGTCGGTGCGAAGAGACGGGGCGTGGTTGGCCTGAACGGGTCAGCGCGTAGCGGCCGGGGCTCGTGGCCTGCGCTGTGGCGATCGCTCACAGCAGGCCCCCAAGGTCCTCGTCGCGCAGCGTGAGGATGCGCCCAGTCTGGTAGTGGTACAGCTCCAGTTGGGATGGATCGAGAACGAGCAGGGACTCGGAGGTGCCGCCGTCGTCGTAGTGGACAGTGATCGGCAGGCCACCGTGTTGGGCGCGGGCGTCGTACGTAACGTCGCGTTCTAGCGGCGTGGCGTAAGCGACTTGGGGCTGCACGGGGCGCAGCGTGTTGCCGTCGTTGGGCGCCGACCACTTGTCGCCGCCGCCAGGCGGACACAGGTGATAGGTGTTCCTTCCCTCGGCCGGCTGCGTGATGACGACGCCGATTTGCCCGCCCTTCGATGTGTCTCGGGCAAGGTCGCCAAGGCGGGGGTGAAAGGGCGCGGCGGTGCCTAACTGGCCGCCTTGTGAGGGCTGGTAGGGGGTTCCTCGTCGACTCATGCCCCTGAAGTTAAAAGGGCGTCAGGGGACCAACATGAATCAGAGGAATACGACCCTCATCCGTCGAGATGGAAGCGGTTCGACATGCGGCGCAGCTTCTCTCGGGTGGTCGCGCGCTCGTTGTGGACGATGCTGCGCAGCGTCGAACGCGCGATGGGATGGTTGCGAACCAGTTGCGGGGCGATGCGTTCGGCCGTCTCCAGTTCGAACAGTGCCTTGTCGCGGTTGCCGTCCCACAGCCATGCGCGAGCGAGGTCCATGTGATGGTGCCCTTGGCGGGAGTTCGGCAACGCAGCAACCAAGTCGGGGCTGGTGCGGCGGTTGAGGGAAAGGGCCCGTGTTTGGTCGCCGGTCTCCAGCGCGACGCTGATCGCGTGAATCTGGACGTTGCCGGGTGAGAACGTCACGGAGTGCCGGTCGTAGACGGGCGGCCCTTGGCGCCCGTGCATACGCTCAGCGGCTGCGCGAGCGTGCGCGATTCGATCCTCGGATTCAGACGGTCGGCCCGCTCGGGCCGCCGATACGGCAGCACGCAGTTGGAGTGACCCCCACATGCGGATGGCAAGCGGGTCGCCATGGTCGTACACGTCCTGAATGGCACGCAGAGCCTTGTCGGACAGGTACAAGGAATCGTCCCAATCCGCGGTTGTCCACATGTCCCAAACGCGCATCCAATCAGCAAGCGCGGGCATGATGGGGTCGCCGGACAACCGAGCGGACCATGCCGCACGCTCAGCGGTCATGGTGATCAGTTCGGCGTGTCCGAGGGCGTGCGCGGCAGTGTGGGCGAACTTGCAGGCGACGGCGTACACAGCGTAGGCCTCTTCGCGCTCACGGCCCGCGGCGGCTTCGGCCAGGGCGCGCGCCTCGCGCAGCAGATCGGGCAGCACCCGAAGGATGGCGGTGTTCGCGGCAGCGTCCCTCAGACGGTGCAGCCTGGTCATATCGCGCCACAGCTCGCTGGACGTCCGGGGAGTGCCGTCGAATGCTGGTGCGAGGTCGTAGCGGCGCAGTTCCCGCAGGATGGACCCGGCGGCGACCTGCCACTGGTTCTCGGCGGGACTGCTCGTGTACGGGCGCCCGATCAGGTCGTTGGGGTGTACGTGCAACTCGGCCGCAATGGCATTGAGCAGACCAACGCGGTCTATCTCGATCTGTCCGCGCTCCATCTTCGACACCCACCCCTGAGACTTTCCCAAAGCGACGGCGAGGTCTGCCTGTGGCATGCCAAGGCGCAGCCGCGCCCGGCGAATACGGCGTCCGATCTCCTCGGCTTCTTCCAGCATGCGCGGGACTCCATCCGTTCCGACTCTGCTCAGAACGGTACCCATGACTTGCATTGGGCGTCGTGCGCGATCGCGGAACGGAAGAAGTGCCCCGGTACTGCCAACGAGAGGCGGCAACTCCCCCTCATTCAGGCACCGAAGCCGTCAGCACAGAGAGGCGCCCCGCCGACGGGGGAAGATCGGCGGGGCGCTTGGTGCCGCAGTGGTTCAGGGGTGGCGGCGGGCCGAGCTCAGAGGTGCCGGAAGGCCCGGCTCAGTGGACGGAGTGCTCGTCCAGCGGGAACGTGCCGCCGACGACGTCGTCCGCGAACGCCTTCGCCGCGTCGCCCATGGCCCGGCGCAGGTCGGCGTACTGCTTGACGAACTTGGGGACGCGGCCGCCGGTCAGGCCCATCATGTCCGTCCAGACCAGGACCTGTGCGTCGGTCTCCGGGCCGGCGCCGATGCCGACGGTCGGGATGTGCAGGACGCGCGTCACCTCGGCCGCCAGCTCCGCCGGGACCAGCTCCAGGACGACCGCGAACGCGCCCGCGTCCTGGACCGCCTTGGCGTCGCGCAGCAGTTGCTGGGCCGCCTCCTCGCCGCGGCCCTGGACGCGGTAGCCCATGGCGTTGACGGACTGCGGGGTCAGGCCGATGTGCGCCATGACCGGGATGCCGGACTCGACGAGGAGCCGGATCTGGTCGTGCGAGCGCTCGCCGCCCTCCAGCTTCACGGCGCCGACCCCGGCCTCCTTGACCAGCCGGGTCGCCGAGCGCAGCGCCTGCACCGGGCCCTCCTGGTACGAGCCGAAGGGCAGGTCGCCGACGATGAGAGCGCGGGAGGTGCCGCGTACGACGGCCGCCGAGAGCATGGTCATCTCGTCGAGCGTCACGGGCACGGTGGTCTCGTAGCCGAGGTGGCAGTTGCCCGCCGAGTCGCCGACGAGCATGACCGGGATGCCGGCCTCGTCGAAGACGGACGCGGTCATCGCGTCGTAGGCGGTGAGCATGGGCCACTTCTCGCCCCGCTCCTTGGCGAGGGCGATGTCCCGAACAGTGATGCGCCGAGTGCCCTTGCCCCCGTACAGCGCCTTGCTGCCGTCGGAGGGCTTCGCCTGAGGCGTCTGGGCAGCCGAAAGCTGCGTCATTGCAACGGCTCCTTCTGTCATCTCGAGGCGCCCTGACGGCGTCCCCGGATCCTCTCCATGGTGGCACTTCGTGCCAGTCGGGGCCAGGCCCCCTCGTGTGAGATCCACCCCGCGTAAGTTCTCGGTAAGAAATTAAGATACGAGACGGTTCCGTATCGAAAATCTCCTAGGCTCGACAGCATGACTTCTCCCGTCCCTGACACCGGCTCCCGGATACCGGAGGCCGTGCACCGGCGCCGCTGGGCGATCCTCGGCGTGCTGATGCTCAGCCTGCTGATCGTCGTGCTGGACAACTCCATCCTGAACGTCGCCATCAAGACCATCTCGACCCCCGCGCCGACCGGCCTCGGCGCCACGCAGAGCGAGCTGGAATGGGCGATCAACGCCTACACCCTCGTCTTCGCGGGCCTGCTGTTCAGCGCGGGCATCCTGGGTGACCGACTCGGCCGCAAGAAGGTGCTGCTCGGCGGGCTCGCCGTGTTCGGCATCGGCTCCGCGCTCGCCGCGTTCTCCGGCTCCCCCGGTGAGCTGATCACCTTCCGCGCGGTGATGGGCCTCGGCGCGGCCTTCGTCATGCCGGCCACCCTCGCCGTGCTGATGAACGTCTTCGAGCGGGACGAGCAGCCCAAGGCCATCGGCATCTGGGCCGGCGGCGTCGGACTCGCCATCGCCATCGGCCCCATCACGGGCGGTCTGCTGCTCGACCACTTCTGGTGGGGTTCGGTCTTCCTCATCAACGTGCCGATCGTGCTCCTCGCGCTCGGGCTGATGCTGTGGCTGGTCCCGGACTCGCGCGACCCGAACCCCGGCCGGATCGACCCGATCGGCGTGGTGCTCTCCGTCGTCGGCCTGGTCCTGCTCGTCTACGGCATCATCAAGGGCGGCCAGCTCGCCGACTTCACGGACGTGACGGTCCTCGCGACGATCGCCGCCGGCCTCGCCGTGCTCGCCGCCTTCGTGGTGTTCGAGAAGCGCAGCGACCATCCGTCCGTCGACATCACGTACTTCCGCAACAAGGTCTTCTCCGCCGCGATCGGCGTCATCGCGCTGGTCTTCTTCGCGCTGATGGGCGTGACGTTCTTCTCGGTCTTCTACACCCAGAGCGTGCGCGGCTACTCGCCGCTGGAGACCGGTCTGCTGATGCTGCCGCTGGCCGCCGCGCAGATGATCTTCGCGCCGCGCGCCCGGCTGCTGGTCGACCGGTTCGGCAACCGGGCCACGACGACCGGCGCCATGCTGCTGATCGCGCTCACGCTGGCCGCGTTCGCGACCTTCGAGGCGGACACGCCGATCTGGCTGCTTGAGGTCGTGTTCTTCTTCATGGGCGCTGCGATGGCCCACATCATGACGCCCGTCAGCGTCGTCATCATGCAGGCCCTGCCCCGCGAGAAGGCCGGTTCCGCCTCCGCGCTGAGCAACACCTTCCGCCAGGTCGGAGGCGCCCTCGGCATCGCCGTCCTCGGCTCGGTCCTGTCGACGGCGTACCGCAACGGCATCGAGGACCGGCTCGGCGCGCTGCCCGCGGGCGTACGGCACACGGCGGGCGAGTCCATCGAGGCCACGCTCGGCGTCGCCGACCGGCTCGGCCCGCGCGGCGAGGCCCTCATCGGCCCGGCGCACGACGCGTTCCTGCACGCCATGCACATCACGGCGCTGTGGGGCGCCGGGATCGCGGTGCTCGGCGCGGTGGTCGTGGCGCTGTTCCTGCCGGGACGGCCCGCGGCCGCGCAGAAGAGCGAGGAGGAGCAGGAGTTGGTGGCCTCGGAGTAGCGGAACGCGCTCATGCGGCCGGCGCGCGCCACGGTGCCGTACCCGGGGGACAATCAGCACAGCCCACGGAAAGGACCGACCAAGTGAGCCTCGCCGACAGTCATCCCCGGCCGGAAGGACCCGGCCGGGGCCGCCCCCGCAGCGAGGCCGTGGAGCGGTCCATCATCGAGGGCGTCATCAGACTGCTGGAGGAGGGCGTGCCGCTCGCGGAGCTTTCCATCGAGCGCATCGCCCGCACCGCCGGCGTCGGCAAGGCCACCATCTACCGCCGCTGGAACGGCAAGGAGGAGCTCTTCGTCGACGTCGTGCGCGCCGCCGAGCCCCCGGACCCCGAACTGCCCGGCACCTCGGTGCGCGACGATCTCGTGACGCTGCTGGAGCAGTTGCGCCAACGCGGCCTGATGACCCGGTCGTCGGTGCTCATGCACAACGTCATCGCCCAGATGAAGAGCAGCCCGAAGATCTGGGACGCCTACCACTCGATCGTCGTCGAGCCGCGGCGCAGGACACAGCACGCGATCCTGCGCCGCGGGCAGGAGGGCGGCGAACTGCGCACGGACATCGACGTCGACGTGCTGAACGACATGATCTTCGGCCCGATGCTGGTGCGTGCCGTCATGCGCCCGGACGCCGATCTTCCCGAAGGGCTGTCGGAGCAGATGGTCGACGCCGTCCTCGAAGGTCTACGGCCCGTCAGTTCGCGCACTCCGTAGTACGCATGTGCGCGTTTCGTCACAGAGCGCGCTTTCCCCGCCCGTGACCGGAACTCCGGACGCCGACTTGTACGTCCTCGACCCCGTACGGCCGTCATGAGTACGGCATGAACGGAGCCGATCATCCCCTAGGGTTTCTATGGGCGCGGGGGGACGACGGTGTGCACGGCAGGTAGTGAGGCGACGGTATGGCGCAGCAGGCGTACGTGACGGAGACGGACAGCGGCGGCTCGGAGCCCGACCGCCGGGAATCCGGGTTCCGGCGCCTGCCAGGACGCCTGATCTCGGGCTGGCGGGGCGACCCGCACATCTGGCGGCGCGGGATCGTGCTGGCCGCCGTCGCGGTGGTTCTCGCCCTGGTGATGGGGCTGCACGCACGGATCCCGAACGCCATCGGCAACCTCGGCTCCCTGATCGAGACGTTCCTGCCCTGGCTGGGCCTGCTCATCCCGGTGCTCGTAGTGCTGGGCCTGGTCCGCAAGTCCGCGACCGCGCTGATCGCGGTGCTGCTGCCGGCGATCGTCTGGCTGAACCTCTTCGGCGGCCAGCTCAGCGACAAGACCGGCTCCGGCGGCGATCTGACGGTGGCCACGCACAACGTCAACGCCGACAACCCCGATCCCGCCGACACCGCCCAGGACGTCGCCGCGTCCGGCGCGGACGTCGTGGCGCTGGAGGAGCTGACGGCCGACGCGGTCCCGACGTACGAGAAGGCGCTGGCGTCGACGTACAAGTACCACTCGGTGCAGGGCACGGTCGGGCTGTGGAGCAAGTACCCGCTGAGCGGCGTCCGGTCCGTCGACATCCAGCTGGGCTGGACCCGCGCCATGCGGGCCGCGGTGACCACGCCGGCCGGGCAGGTCGCGGTGTACGTGGCCCATCTGCCGTCGGTGCGCGTGAAGATGGAGGCCGGGTTCACCGCCCGGCAGCGCGACAAGAGCGCCGACGCTCTGGGCGAGGCCATCGCCGACGAGCCGCTGCAGAAGGCCGTCCTGCTCGGCGACCTGAACGGCACGATGAACGACCGCGCGCTGCGGGCCATCACCGCCCAGATGCGGTCCACGCAGGGCGCCTCGGGCAGCGGGATGGGATTCAGCTGGCCGGCGTCGTTCCCGATGGCGCGGATCGACCAGATCATGGTGAAGGGCATCGAGCCGATGAGCTCGTGGACGCTGCCGGAGACGGGCAGCGACCATCTGCCGATCGCGGCGCGTGTGAAGGTCGACACATCCGCGTCCTGAAAATCCCAGGTCAGCGCCGTCTGGACGGGTGTTTGCAACCGGGCTGTCAGCTGCCGGAATACTGCGCCTGAGAGACTTTGTTCCGTACTTGAACATACGAAGTCGCGGAACACCGCTCTCTACACCCCGAAAGGCAACGGCCCTCCATGCCCCTGGCCCTGCTCGCCCTCGCCGTGGGCGCGTTCGGTATCGGTACGACCGAGTTCGTGATGATGGGCCTGCTGCCCGAAGTCGCGGGCGACCTGGACATCTCGATCCCCACCGCCGGGCATCTGGTCTCGGCCTACGCCCTCGGCGTCGTCATCGGCGCCCCGCTGCTCGCCGCGGTCACGGCGCGGATGCCGCGCCGCACCGTACTGATCGGCCTCATGGCCCTGTTCGTCGCGGGCAACGCCCTGTCCGCGTTCGCCCCGGACTACGACTGGCTGATCGCCGCCCGCTTCCTGAGCGGCCTGCCGCACGGCGCCTTCTTCGGCGTCGGCGCGGTCGTGGCGACGAGCATGGTCGCGCCGGAGCGCAAGGCCCGCTCCGTGTCGCTGATGTTCCTCGGCCTGACCGTGGCCAACATCGCGGGCGTGCCGGCGGGCACGCTCCTGGGGCAGCACCTGGGCTGGCGGGCCACGTTCCTCGGCGTGAGCGCGATCGGGCTGGCGGCGATGGCGTCGCTGGCGCTGCTCATCCCGCGAGCACAGGAGAACGCCGCCCCGGCCGCCGGGCTGCGCGGCGAGCTGGCCGCGCTGCGCTCGGTGCCGGTGTGGCTGGCGCTCGGCACGACGGTCGCGGGCTTCGGGGCGCTCTTCGCCGCGTACAGCTATGTCACGCCGATGCTGACGGACGCCGCCGGGTACGCCGACAGCAGTGTGACGCTGCTGCTGGCGCTGTTCGGTGTGGGTGCGACCGTCGGCAACCTGCTGGGCGGGCGGCTGGCGGACCACGCGATGCGGGGGACGCTGTTCGGGGGCCTGATCTCGCTGGCGGTGGTCCTGGCGCTGTTCCCGCTGCTGATGTCCACGGCGTGGAGTGCGGCACTGGCGGTGACCCTGCTCGGCATGGCGGCGTTCGTGACGGGCTCGCCGCTGAACCTGATGGTGATGGAGAAGGCGGCGTCGGCTCCGTCGCTGGCGTCCTCTGCCAACCAGGCGGCGTTCAACCTCGCGAATGCGGGCGGCGCCTGGATCGGCGGGCTGGCCCTCGCGGCGGGCTTCGGGGTGACGTCCCCGGCGCTGGCGGGCGCGGTACTGGCGGTGCTGGGGCTCGGCGTGGCCGGGGCGGCGTATGCCGTGGACCGGCGGCGGGGTGCTGCGTCCTCCGGGCGGGCGCGGGTGGTTGCGGGGCGGGTTCCTCGGCCGGCCGAAACGGTTCAGCGCTGAGGTCGTCCGGGTAGGGCGCGACTACGGATGTGGCGCGGTGTGCCGTCGGTCGGGTGCCGCGCCGTCGTGGCTGGTCGCGCAGTTCCCCGCGCCCCTTCACGGCGCTATCCGTAGGTCCCTTGTCGGGCGTGTCGGTGGGCTGTCGGTGGTTTGTCGGTGGGGACTGGCACTGTCGTTGCCATGACGCGAATCGACATGAAGCCGGGCGGCGCGGCCAGCGCCGTCTCCGTGCGGGGGTTGGTCAAGCACTACGGCGAGACCAAGGCTCTGGACGGTGTGGACCTGGATGTACGTGAGGGCACCGTCATGGGGGTGCTGGGACCGAACGGGGCGGGCAAGACCACCCTGGTGCGGATCCTGTCGACACTGCTGGCGCCGGACGCCGGGCAGGCGACCGTCGTCGGGTACGACGTGGTGCGCCAGCCGCGGCAGCTGCGCCGCGTGATCGGGCTGACCGGGCAGTACGCCTCCGTGGACGAGAAGCTCCCGGGGTGGGAGAACCTGTATCTGATCGGGCGGCTGCTCGACCTGCCGCGCAAGGAGGCACGCACGCGTGCCGACGAGCTGCTGGAGCGGTTCTCGCTGACGGAGGCGGCCAAGCGGCCCGCCTCCACCTATTCCGGCGGTATGCGCCGCCGGCTCGACCTGGCCGCCTCCATGATCGGCCGGCCGGCCGTGCTGTTCCTCGACGAGCCCACCACCGGGCTCGACCCCCGCACCCGCAACGAGGTGTGGGACGAGGTCAAGGCCATGGTCGGGGACGGCGTGACCGTGCTGCTGACCACTCAGTACATGGAGGAGGCCGAGCAGCTCGCCACCGAGCTGACCGTCGTCGACCGGGGCAAGGTCGTCGCCGGCGGCGGCATCGAGGAGCTCAAGGCCAAGGTGGGCGGGCGGACGCTCAGGGTCCGCCCGGTCGACCCGCTCCAGCTGCGCCCGCTCGCCGGGTACCTCGACGACCTCGGCATCACCGGGCTGGCCGCCACCACCGTGGACACCGCGGGCGGCACCCTGCTGATCCCGATCCTCAGCGACGAGCAGCTGACGGCCGTGGTCGGCGCCATCACCTCCCGAGGCATCACGCTCGCCTCCATCACCACCGAACTGCCCAGCCTCGACGAGGTGTTCCTGTCCCTCACCGGCCACCGCGCCAGTGCCCCGCAGGACACCGTGCCCACCGACGACCGCGAGGAGGTCGCCGTATGAGCGCCACCACCATGACCAATGCCGGCATCAAGGACGACGCGCGCATCCCGCTGCGCGGGCACCTGAGGCACACCGGCGCGCTCGTGCGCCGCAACCTGCTGTGGATCCGGCAGGACCCGGAGTCGATGGCCGACGCGCTGCTGATGCCGGTCATCTTCACCCTGCTGTTCGTGTTCGTCTTCGGCGGCTCGATCGGGCAGGCGCTCGGCGGCGGCCAGGACCAGTACGTGCAGTACGTGATCCCCGGCATGATCGCGATGATGAGCATGACGCTCTCCCAGGGTGTCGGTACCGGCTTCAGCCAGGACTTCAACTCCGGTGTCATGGACCGCTTCCGGTCCCTGCCCATCGGGCGCGGCTCGGTGCTCTTCGCGAAGATCTCCGTGGAACTGCTGCGGATGCTGTTCGCCACCGCCGTACTGATGATCGTCGCCGTCCTGGTCGGCTTCGACATCACCAGCTGGCCGGGGCTGCTGGCGACCGTGGCCCTGTCCACGGCGTTCGCCTCGTCGATCATGTGGGTGTTCCTCACCCTCGGCGTGATCATGAAGAGCGCGCAGTCCGTGCAGGCGATGGGCTTCCTGGTGCTGTTCCCGCTCCAGTTCGGCTCGTCGATCTTCGCGCCGACGGACTCGATGCCGGGCTGGCTCCAGGGCTTCACCGACTACAACCCGCTGTCCACCCTCGCGGACGCCTCGCGCGGCCTGATGGTGGGCGGGCCGGTCGCGCACGACCTGTGGGTGACGCTCGGCTGGTCGGTGGCGATCACAGCGGTCATGGCGCCGGTCGCGATCCACAAGTTCCGTACGAAGAGCTGACGTCCACCGCGCGGACGGGTCAGACGAGGGCGGCGGCCTCCCGGGGGGAGAGTCCGCCGCCTTCCTCGTACGCCGCCTCGAACGCCTCGTCGCCGAGTGCGGCGCGCAGCGCCTTCGCGGCCCTGGCGCGGGTCTCGCGCTCCACGGTCGTCGGGGCGTGGTTGTCGGGAAGCAGCGCGTCGCCGGCGGCGAGGCAGCGGGCCCCGTCGCGGGCGCGGCTCCCGCCGTCGGCGCCGGCCATGGCGACCGCGGCGACGTGCAGGTACATCGCGGGCATGTGCGGGGCGATGGTCTGCGACAGCGGCTCCTCGGCCCGCTCCAGGGCGAGGCGGACCTTGGTCAGGCCGGCCTCGTAGCGGTCGTCGGCGATCTCCACGAACGCCTCCATGCCGAGGATGAAGCCGTCGAAGATGACGAAGTGCGCGATCTTGAACTGCTCGCGCAGCAGCCGGATCTGCTCGCGCGACTCGGTGGTCCGGCCGGTCATGGCGAGCCACCCGGCGAGGAAGAGCCGCGCGGCGGGCATCGCCTCGTTGGCGGCGCCCTCCTGTCCCGCGATCACCTCGCGCAGCAACACCTCGCCCTGCTCGGGATCGCCGGTCTCCATCAGGGCGCTGCCGAGCCGGGCCCTGAGGACCGACTGCTGGGCGCGGGCGCCGAGGCGCTCGGCGACCTCGATCGCCGCCCGGTAGTCCTCGGCCGCCAGGTCGTGCCGGCCCTTGCGTTCATAGGCCTCGGCCCGCGCGGAGAACGCCTCGGCGGTGCCCCACAGATCGCCGAGCCGGCGGAAGATCTCCAGCGACTCCTCGGCGTCCCGGGTCGCGTCGCCCGCCCAGTCGCTGCGGTTGGCGTACAGGTTGGCCCGCCACTGCAGGCTGGAGGCGAGCTCCCACTCGTAGCCGGGCGTCTCGCGGGAGGTGCGGACGGTGGCGTCGACGACCGTGCGCAGCCGCGACACGTCCCCGGAGAGCATGACGGCGAAGAACCAGAGCATGCCGGGGACGCGGCAGGTCTGCGGCTGGCCGGGTTCGTAGGTGGCGGCGATGGACCGCAGCTTCGTCTGCGCCTCGGGGGACTGCCAGACGTCCAGTTCGGTGTCCATACAGGCCAGATGGACCAGATGCAGGCCGCGCCGGGCCTCGGCGAGGACCTCCCCGGTCCACGGCGGCGGGCTGTCCGTGCAGCGCTCCCACACGGGGGCGGCGGGGCGGGGCGTCTCGGGGAACGGGTCGGGGCCGAGGTCCATGATCTCCCGGGACCAGTTGCGGGCCTCGATCTTCAGGTCGCGCATCTGCCAGTACCAGGCCAGGGACAGGATCATGCACAACGCCTCCTGCTCCTCGCGGCCGGCAACGGCGTGGCGCAGGGCGGTGCGCAGGTTCTCGTACTCGCGCTCCAGCCGCTGGACGGCGGCGAGCTGGCCGGGGCCGCGCAGCAACGGGTCGGTGGTGCGGGCGAGTTCGCGGTAGTACGTCTGGTGCGCGCGCCCGGCCTCCGCGCGCTGTCCGGCCTCGTCGAGCCGTTCGCCGGCGTATTCGGCGACGGTCTCCAGGAGCCGGTAGCGCATCTCGCCGTCGCCCGAGGGAGCGGCCACGACCAGGGACTTGTCGACGAGGGAGCCGAGCGCCTCCAGGGCGGACGGCCCGCACACGGCCTCGGCGGCGGCGAGGTCGCAGCCGCCCGCGAAGACCGACAGCCGCCGCAGCACCTCGCGTTCGTCCTCGTCGAGCAGTTCCCAGGACCAGTCGACGACGGCCCGCAGCGTCTGCTGGCGGGGCAGGACGGTACGGCTGCCGGAGGTGAGCAGCCGGAAGCGGTCGTCGAGCCGGTCGGCGATCTGGCGGGGCGTGAGCATGCGCAGGCGGGCGGCGGCGAGTTCGATGGCGAGGGGCAGGCCGTCGAGGCGCCGGCAGATCTCGGCGCACGCCGCGGCGGTCTCCTCGTCGACCTCGACCCGGAAGCCCGGCCGCGCCGCGGCTCCCCGGTCGGCGAGCAACCTCAGCGCGAACGGCTCGGGCAGCGGTTCGACGGGGCGCAGCAACTCGCCCGGTACGCCGAGGGGTTCACGGCTGGTGGCGAGCACGGTCAGCTCGGGGCAGCGCTCCAGCAGCGCCTCCACGAGGCGGGCGGCGGCCTCGACGACATGCTCGCAGTTGTCGAGGATCAGCAGCATCCGGCGTTTGGCGCAGTGCTCGGCGAGGCGGTCGACCGGGTCGTCGTGGCGGTCGGTGCCGGCCCGCATGGCCTCGGCTCCGGCGCCGTACAGCACGGTCTCGCGGGCGCCCACGGCGGTGAGCACGGCCTCCGGTACGGCCGCGGGGTCGTCGACCGGCGCGAGCTCGGCCAGCCACACCCCGTCCGGCGCCCCGTCCCGCACCCGCTCGGCGGCCTCCTGCGACAGCCGTGTCTTCCCGGCACCGCCGGGACCGAGCAGGGTGACCAGCCGGGCAGCGGTGAGGTCGCCGCGAATGGCGTCGATGTCGCTCTCGCGGCCGACGAAGGAGGTGAGGCGGGCGCGGAGGTTGCCCGCGGGCGGGTCGGCGGGGGCGGCGCGCGGGACGCCAGGGCCGGACGGGTCGATGCGACCGGGCAGGAGCGCGCTCGCGGAGCCGGGGACGGGCGCGGGGTGCGGTGTGCCGGACCCTGCTGTGCCCTGGTCAGCGGGTTTCTGCGGCGGGGACTTCGACGCGTGGCCCCCGCCTGCGCGCGGCGCGGTCCCCCGCCCCTCCTCCGTCGGCCGGAGCAACTCGCCGTGCAGGGCGCGCAGTTCCGGGCCCGGGTCCGAGCCGAGCCGGTCCGCCAGGAGGCGTCGTACGTCCTCGTAGGCGACCAGGGCCTCCGCCGTGCGGCCCGCGTCGCGCAGGGCGCGCAGGCGCAGGGCCTGGAGGGGCTCGTCCAGCGGGTGGGTGTCGCACAGGGCGGTCAGCTCGGGCAGGGACTGCTCGGCGTGGCCGAGGGCGAGGGCGGCGGTGTGCCGGGTGCGGAGGGCGTCCAGGCGACGGGTCTCCTGGCGGGCCGCCTCCGCGGTGTGGTCGGGGAGGTCGGCGAGGGCCGGGCCGTGCCACAGGGCGAGGGCGTCGTCGAGGACGCCGGCCGCCTTGGCGGGGTCGCCGTCGGCGAGCGCGCGCGTGCCCTCGCCGACGAGCCGCTCGAAGCGGTTCAGGTCGATGTCGTCGGGCGCGGCGGCGAGCCGGTAGCCGCCCTCGGCGGAGAGGATCGCGTCCGCCCCGAGGGCCCGGCGCAACCGCCCCACCAGCGCCTGGAGCGCGCCCGTCGCGTCGGCGGGCGGCTCGTCGCCCCACACCTCGTCGACCAGCAGCCCCACGGGCACGGTCCGGCCGGCCCGCAGTGCCAGCACGGTCAGCAGGGCACGAAGCCGCGCCCCGCCGACCGGAACGGGGCGGCCGTCGGGGCGGAGTACCTGGGTGGTGCCGAGAATGCGATAGCGCACGGGATCCATTGTCTCTGGTGGGCTCGGGGACGGTCACAGGGTTGGGGTCCGAGGCGCGGCGGCCCCGGCGGAGCGGGTGCGGCCCGGCCGGGCGGTCGGCGCGGGCGGGCAGTTTGGCTCCACCCTCTCCGGAACCGGTGCCCCACCGCGAGACGTTTTCCGCGTAGGCCCGGTACGGTCGGGCAGGTCCCCACGCGGTCCCGCGTGCACAAGAGCTCAGGGAGCCCCATGACCACCGCCCTCAGCCGCCGCAGCGAGCGGCGGATCAGCCCCGTCTTCGTCGGGATCGTCGCCGTCACGGCGGTGACGGGCTGGGCCACCTGGACCGGGTTCGCCGAGCAGCCCGGGCTGGCCGTGTTCCTGTTCGTGACGGCGGCCTGGATCGTGTCGCTGTGTCTGCACGAGTACGCACACGCGCGTACCGCCCTGCACAGCGGCGACATCTCGGTCGGCGCGAAGGGCTACCTCACGCTCAACCCGCTGAAGTACACGCACGCGCTGCTCAGCATCGTGCTCCCGGTCATCTTCGTGATCATGGGCGGCATCGGTCTGCCGGGCGGTGCTGTATTCATCGAGCGCGGCCGGATCCGGGGGCGCTGGCGGCACAGTCTGATCTCGGCGGCGGGCCCGCTGACGAACGTGCTGTTCGCGGTCGTGTGCACGGCCCCGTTCTGGCTGGGCGCCCTCGACGGTGTGCCGCGGGACTTCCGCTTCGCGCTCGCCTTCCTCGCGCTGCTCCAGGTGACGGCCGCGATCCTGAACTTCCTGCCGGTCCCGGGCCTGGACGGCTACGGCGTGATCGAGCCCTGGCTGTCGCACAACGTCAAGCGCCAGGTGGAGCCGTTCGCTCCGTTCGGCCTGCTGTTCGTGTTCGCGCTGCTGTGGGTGCCGTCGGTCAACAGCGCCTTCTTCGACGCGATCGACACGATCCTGCGCGGCCTCGGCATCAGCGACTTCGACACCTACTGCGGCTACGACCTGTTCCGCTTCTGGCGGGACTCGAACGAGATCTGCTCGATCGCGCAGTGACTCAGCCGGCGGCGGAGCCGCGCCGCTCGTCCTTGGCGCGCTTGAAGTAGTACCAGGTCATGTTCGACGAAAGGCCCGCGAGCAGCACCCACACGATCCCCAGCCAGCTGCCCTGCGCGAAGGAGACCACGGCCGCGACCACGGCCAGCACACAGACGATCAGGGCATAGACACCAAGGCGGGGCATTTCACTCGGCTCCTTCGGGGGACACTGCTACCCGGACAGTGTCCCCCATCGGCTCATACGTCCGTGACGCGGAGTCCGGCGTGCGCCTTGTAGCGGCGGTTCACCGAGATCAGGTTCGCGACCAGCGCCTCCACCTGGTGAGCGTTGCGCAACCGCCCCGCGAAGATGCCGCGCATGCCGGGGATCCGGCCGGCCAGCGCCTGGACGATCTCCACGTCGGCGCGGACCTCGCCGAGCACCATGACGTCGGTGTCGATCTCGTCGATCTCCGGGTCCTCCAGCAGGACCGCCGACAGATGGTGGAAGGCAGCCGTCACCCGGGAGTCCGGCAGCAGGGCGGCGGCCTGCTCGGCGGCGCTGCCCTCCTCCGGCTTGAGGGCGTAGGCGCCCTTCTTGTCGAATCCGAGCGGGTTGACGCAGTCGACGACCAGCTTGCCGACGAGGTCCTCGCGGAGCGCTTCCAGGGTCTTGCCGTGGCCTTCCCACGGCACGGCGACGATCACGATGTCGCTGCGGCGAGCGCACTCGGCGTTCTCGGCGCCCTCGATGCCGTGCCCGAGCTCCTCGGCGGCCGCCTGCGCGCGCTCGGCGGCCCGCGAGCCGATGATCACCTTCTGGCCGGCCCGGGCGAGCCGGTAGGCCAGGCCCTTGCCCTGCGGCCCGGTCCCGCCGAGCACGCCGACGACGAGCCCGGAGACGTCCGGGAGGTCCCAGGGGTCCTTGGCCGGGGCCTTCGCGGGCGCGTCGGCGGGCTGCTGTGCACTGTCGGTAGAGGTCATGGGCCGACTTTACGTCCGCCCCGGCCACGCCGACGGCTCAGGTGAGCCGGTTCACGGGTACCCGGCGGAAGGTGATGCTCTCGTAGGGGCCGAAGTCGCCGGTCTCGTAGAGGAGTCCGACCGTCTCCTCGTCGATCCGGGTCAGGTCCGAGTAGGCGGCGGGCAGTCCGTCCACCGGGTGGGCGGACCGCCAGGTGACGCCGTGGTCGGTGGAGGCGCGGATCGTCATCAGGGCGCGGGCGCCGGGGTCGGCGGGGCCGGAGAACAGGAGCACGTCGGGGTCGCGGAGCTGGAGCACGCTGCCCTCGCAGATGGGGGCGACGAGGCCGGCCTGCGGGCGGAAGGGTCTGGTCAGGGTCGTGCCGCCGTCCTCGGAGTAGGCGTCGGCGCGGTTGCCGGGCGAGACGGAGTCGTTGCGGGTGTTGAAGTAGACGCGGCCGTCGGGGAGTTCGGCGGCGGTGGTCTCGTTGACGTTGATGTAGCCGTCGGTGTTCTCGTCGATGTAGCCGATGCTCCAGGTGGCGCCGCGGTCGTCGCTGAGCAGGCAGTGGCCGCTGTTGTACCTGGGTTCGGTGCCGATGTCGTCGCCGGCGGGCGGGATCGTGTGGTTGGCGGCGACGACGACCCGGCCGGTGCTCAGCTGGATCGCGTGGCCGGGCGTGGTGGCGTACCAGCGCCAGCCCGGCCTCTTCACCTGCGCGGTGATCTCCTTCGAGCTCGACCAGGTGACGCCGTCGTCGTCGCTGTGCCGCACCCAGATCCGGCGGCCGTCGGCGTCGCTCACCTCGCCGCGCAGGATGCCGGCCTCGGTGGCGGTGGCGTGGTTGCGGATGTAGACGAGCAGGATGCGGCCGGTGTCCAGGACGACGGGGGCGGGGTTGCCGGCGAGGTGCCAGTTGTTGTCGGCGACCACCGCGAGGGGACCCCAGGTGCGGCCGCCGTCCGTGGAGCGCTTGAGCACGATGTCGATGTGCCCGTGGTCGCTCGCGGAGTTGACCCGGCCCTCGCAGAACGCGAGAACGGTGCCGGTGGAGGTGGTGACGACGGCCGGGATGCGGAAGCTCGCGTAGCCCTCTTGGCCGGCGCGGAAGGGGACGCTGGTCTCTGTCATGGGGGCTCCTCGGATCGCCTGTATCACCGCGGCAGGTGGTTGAGCGGGATAACGAATGCGTCTGCCCAGGTTGGGCGAATTCGTGGTGAACTCCGGGTCACGAGTGGTCGGTTGCGGCAGGATGCGGTCGCATGGATGCCGTACGTGTCGCGTTGCTGCGCGAAGTACTCGCCGGGACGGAGTGGTTGGGGGCGACCCGACGGTTCGCGGGGTCGCTGCGGGCGTCGGCGGTGGCGCACGGGGGCGGGCTGCTGCTGGTCGGCACGCGGGAGTACGAGCCGTGGCATCTGGCGGCGCATCTGGTGGACGAGGCCGCGTGGTCGGGGACGCCGGAGCTCGCGCCCACTCTCGTACGGCATGACGCGCGCGCCTCCGATCCGGCGCATCTGGCGGTCGGGCTCGGGCGGCTGGCGGCGGCCGGGCGCGACGAGACGCTGCTGGTGGTGTCGCCGGACCGGCCGGGGGCGGCGCTGCTGGAGAGGGTGCACGACGCCCGACGGGCCGGGGCGACGGTGCTGGCGCTCGGCACCGGAGAGGGGGAGCTGACGACCATGGCCCACGAGAGGCTGGTCGTGCCCGAGGGCGCGGAGCTGGACCTGGACACCGTGCAGCACCTGGTCAGCGCGGCGGCGGGCGAGAACACGGTGCCCTCCGGGCGGGGGCGTCGGAGGTTCCGGGACCGGTTGTCGAGGCTGGCGGAGTCGCTGACGGCACCGCCACCGCCGCGGTGGTGAATGCGCAGGATGGTTGGGGTGGTTTCTGTTGTCGGGCGGGCTTCGGTTGTGGGGGCTGGTCGCGCAGTTCCCCGCGCCCCTGAGCGGCGTTGACGTCACGTCGGTCGGCCCCATCCGGAAAACCGGTTGCCCCAGCCACCTACCCGATCCGACCATGACCCTTCGTGACCGCCGAATCCCCCACGCCCGATCCTGCCCGTCCCTCCCGGCTGCGCTCCGTGCTCCCCGATCTCGCGCCCTGGCGGGCCTCCGCCGACTTCCGGCGGCTGTGGCTGGCGGGGCTGGTGACGACCTTCGGCAGCTTTCTGACGTTCGTCGCGCTGCCCGTGCAGATCAAGGAACTCACCGGGTCGGCCGCGGCGGTGGGCGCTATCGGGGCCGTGGAGCTGGTGCCGCTGATCGTGTTCGGGCTGTACGGCGGCGCGCTCGCCGACGCGCTCGACAAGCGGAAGCTGATCCTGTGGACGGAGGCCGGCCAGGCGGTGCTGAGCGCGGCGCTGCTGGTCAACGCGCTGCTGCCGACCCCGGCGATCTGGCCGCTGTACGTCGTCGCCGCCCTGTCCTCCGCGCTGGTGTCGGTCCAACGCCCCGCCCTGGACGCCCTGTTGCCCCGGATCGTGGCCCACGACCACCTCCCGGCGGCCGCCTCCCTCAACGCGCTGCGCTGGCAGGTCGGCGGTGTCGCGGGTCCCGCCCTGGCCGGCGTGGTCGTCGCGTACGCGGGGCTCGGCTGGGCGTACGGCGCGGACCTGGTGACGTTCGTCGTCTCCGTCGCCCTCGCCGTCGGCCTCTCCCCCTCCCCCGCCTCCCACGAGGCCGCGAAGCCGTCCCTGAAGGCCATCGCCGAGGGCGCCCGGTACGCCTGGAGCCGCAAGGAGCTGCTCGGCACCTACGTCGTCGACATCGCGGCGATGCTGTTCGCGCTGCCGCTCGCCGTGCTGCCGTTCCTCGCGGACGAGCTGAACGCCCCCTGGTCGCTGGGCCTGATGTACGCCGCGATGCCGGCCGGCGCCATGGTGGTGAGCCTGACCAGCGGCTGGACCTCGCGGGTGCACCGGCACGGGCGGGCCGTGGTGCTGGCGGCCGCGCTGTGGGGCGTGGCCGTCGCGGCCGCCGGTGTCTCGCGGAACGTATGGCTGGTGCTGCTGTTCCTGGCGCTCGGCGGCGCCGCCGACATGGTCAGCGGCGTCTTCCGCGGGGTGATGTGGAACCAGACGATCCCTGACGAGCTGCGCGGCCGGCTCGCCGGGATCGAGCTGCTGTCGTACTCGGTGGGCCCGCAGCTGGGCCAGACCTACACGGGCGGCGTCGCGGCCTGGAAGGGCGTGCGGACGTCCGTGTGGTCGGGCGGGCTGCTGTGCGTGGGCGCGGTGGGGCTGCTGGCGCTGTGCCTGCCGAAGCTGATGACGTACGACGCGCGCACGAACGAGCACGCCGTCCGGCTGCGGGAGCAGCGCGGGGCGGCAGCCGCGCCGGCGCCCGCGGTGGCGCCGGCGGAGGGCTGACCGGCCGGGATCAGTTCTCGTCCGGGGGGCCCGTCGGGGCGTCGTGCCACCTGGGGTCGTTCTCCCACTCCAGGTTGCGTTCGCGCGCCAGGTCCATCGCCTGCTGGGCCTCGGCCCGGGTGGTGTACGGCCCGAAGCGGTCCTTGGCCGGGCACTCCGGGCCCTCCTCGACCTTCTTGTGGACGAGGCAGTAGTACCACTCGCCCGGCTTGCCGACCGTGCGCTTCTTGAACAGGGCCATGACCCGCTCCTTTCGACTGAGCTCGCCATGGTCATGGTCCCCCATGGCCGCTGTCTTAGACTCGCTGGCATGTCTGGCCAGTCGCTGCTCGTACCAGGGGAGCTGTCTCCCACCCGTTCCGTACCCGGAAACATCCGCCGGCCCGAGTACGTCGGCAAGCCCGCGCCGACGCCGTACAAGGGTCCGGAGGTGCAGACCCCGGAGACCGTCGAGGCGATGCGGGTCGCCGGCCGTATCGCCGCGCGGGCGATGGCCGAGGCGGCCAAGCTCATCGCGCCCGGCGTGACGACGGACGAGCTGGACAAGGTGGCGCACGAGTACATGTGCGACCACGGGGCCTACCCCTCCACGCTCGGCTACCGCGGCTTCCCGAAGTCGCTGTGCACCAGCCTCAACGAGGTCATCTGCCACGGCATCCCGGACTCCACGGTCCTGCGCGACGGCGACATCATCAACCTCGACGTCACGGCGTACATCGGCGGGGTGCACGGCGACAACAACGCCACGTACCTGGTGGGTGACGTGGACGAGGAGAGCCGTCTGCTGGTGGAGCGGACCCGCGAGTCCCTCAGCCGCGCGATCAAGGCCGTCAAGCCGGGCCGTCAGATCAACGTCATCGGCCGGGTGATCGAGTCGTACGCCAAGCGCTTCGGCTACGGCGTGGTCCGTGACTTCACCGGCCACGGCATCAACTCGTCGTTCCACTCGGGCCTGATCATCCCGCACTACGACAGCCCGCACGCGACGACGGTCATCCAGCCCGGGATGACGTTCACGATCGAGCCGATGCTGACGCTGGGCACGCACGAGTACGACATGTGGGACGACGGCTGGACGGTCGTCACGAAGGACCGGATGCGCACCGCGCAGTTCGAGCACACGCTGGTGGTGACGGAGACCGGCACGGAGATCCTCACGCTGCCGTAGCCGAGACCGTACGGACCGCCGGAACCCGTCCTCTGCGGAGGGCGGGTTTTCTCGGTACGCTTTTACCGACATGACGTCGGCAAACCTATTGACTTAGGTAAGCCTAACCTCAGAAAATGGCGGCATGGACTCCTTCTCGACAGTCATCCGCACCGCCTCGCACGAAGAGCACGTGCAGGCGGAGACCTCGACGTTCATGAGCGACATGCTCGGCGGCCGGCTGGGCGTGGACGCGTACGCGCGGTACACCGAGCAGCTGTGGTTCGTGTACGAGGCCCTGGAGGCCGGTGCCGAGCGGCTGGCGTCGGATCCGGTGGCCGGTCCGTTCATCCGGCCGGAGCTGTTCCGGCTGGCGTCGCTGGAGCGGGACCTGGCGCATCTGCGGGGCCCCGGGTGGCGCTCGCTGGTGTCCGCCCTGCCGGCCACCCGGGCCTACGCGGACCGGGTCCGCGAGTGCGCCGAGGACTGGCCGGCCGGCTACATCGCCCACCACTACACCCGCTACCTCGGCGACCTCTCCGGGGGCCAGATCATCCGCGACAAGGCCGAGAAGACCTGGGGTTTCACGCGCAAGGGCGACGGGGTCCGGTTCTACGTCTTCGAAGAGATCTCCAACCCGGCCGCGTTCAAGCGGAGTTACCGGGAGCTGCTGGACGAGGTGCGCGCGGACGACCTGGAGAAGCAGCGGATCGTGGCGGAGTGCAAGCGGGCGTTCGCGCTGAACACGGCGGTGTTCCGGGCACTGGGCGAGGAGTTCCCGCTGTCGGCGTGAGCACCGGCTCCCTCACCGCCGACCGGCTTTCTCACCGCCAGGTTCGGCTTCTTCAGCGCCAGGGCCGCAGACCGCCCGCGTCCTTCTTCCAGCCGTCGCGGGCGGCACGCAGCAGGGCGTCGGCGCGGGCCCGGCGGGTGCGGGCGGCTTCCCTGATCGTGTCGAGCTCGGGCCGGCCCGCCTCCCCGGCCTGCGCCAGATCGGCCTCGGCGCGCTTGGTCTCCGCGACCAGCTCGGCCTCCCGGGCCTCCAGCCGGCGCAGGAACTCCTCGTGCCGCAGCACCTGGTTGCGGATGTCCTCGACCAGGTCGTACGCGGCGACCTCGGCCTCCCGCGGGTAGTGCTCGGTGCGGGAGGT
Organism: Streptomyces chartreusis; assembly: GCF_008704715.1. NCBI lineage: Bacteria > Bacillati > Actinomycetota > Actinomycetes > Kitasatosporales > Streptomycetaceae > Streptomyces > Streptomyces chartreusis. Next base: position 7,036,382 of record NZ_CP023689.1, on the reverse strand, counting down.
GCCGTCGGGGCGGGTCACCCGGATGTGGACGTTGTCGCGGGTGTGGCCGAACTCGACGGCGATGCCGGCCAGCGGTAGCCGCTCGTCGACGGACGGCCGCCCGGCACCGTCGGATGCCTCCTCCGTCATGAACAGCAGGACGTGCTGGTGGAGTTCCAGCGGTGGCAGCCACCGCTTCGGACGCACCGCCTGCCCCTGCCCGGGTTTCGGCAGCGCCGCCCGGGCCGCCTGTAACTCCTGCACCCGATTCCGGTACGGCGCGATCCTTTCCGACCAGCGCCGTTCCGCGTCCGCCTCGCTCCGATGAGCCATCTCGTAGGCGGACCGCCGTTCACCGCGGGCGTCGGACAGCGCCCGCCGCGCCGCGCGCTCCTCGGTGCCGAACGAGAAGGTGAAGCGTGCTCTGCCCGGCACGCACGGATAGCGCAGCAGCCAGAACAGCAGCCCGCACCCCACGACGACCAGCACCACGATCACGGTCCGCACCGGATGCCCCCCTGTGCCCGCCAACGGGCCCAGTGTGACCGCATCCTGCGACCCGCACCAGGTGTCAGCGCTCCAGGACCACCCGGCCGCCGAGCTCGACCCAGTCGCCGGGCTGAGGTGCCGTCAGGAGCTGGGAACCGGTGCCCTGGGTGATGTTGAGCGCGCGCCCGAGCCGGTGGGTGAGCTGGATGGCCGCGGCACCGGTCGCCTCGTCCTCCGCGACGCCGTCACCCCGCCCGGGGAACCCTCGCGCGCGCACCCGCCCGGCGGCCTCGTCCTCCCAGGCCCAGGCATAGATCCACTCCCCCACGGGCGGCACCGCGAGGCCGTCGACCTCGCGCGCGCTGCCGTACTGCCGCAGGGTGCGCGGCGGTGCCCACTCCGGCCGGGCCTCGATCCAGCAGAACTCCCCGTCGATCCGCGCGCCGACCACCCCGGCGGGCGTGACGAGTTCGGGCACGTCGAGCAGCCAGGCCGTGCCGACGCACGGATACCCGGCGAAGGGCAGCCGCACGGAGGGCGTGTAGATGTCGATGACCCCGCGCTCGGGGTCGTCCACGAACACGGTCTCGCTGAACCCGAGCTTCGCCGCGAACGCCTGTCGTTCCTCGGGGTCCGGCAGCACGGATCCCTCGCGGACGACACCGAGCTCGTTGCCGTACCCGCCGCTCGGCCCGCAGAAGACGCGGAGGACGTCGTAGTCAGTCACGAGGGAATTCAAGCACCTGCCCGGGACCGGCAGCGCCGGCCCCGGGTTCATGGGGGTGGGTGTCCTACGCCTGGGTACGGCGTCTGCGCATCGCGATCACGACGCCCGCGCCGGCCGCCACCGTCACCGCGGCCGCCGTGCCGAGTGCGGCCACCGGCACATCGGACCCGGTGCTGGCCAGACCGCCCGTGACACCGCCGGTCGTCGAGCCCGCCGTACCGGAGGAGCCGCCGGTCGAACCGCCGCTGGTCGAACCGCCGGACCCCGAGCCGCCGCCCGTCGAGCCGCCCGTGCCGCCGTCGTCCGGCAGTTCGGCGTCGGCCGTGAGGGCCACCGCCAGGTCGACCGGGTCGAGTTCGGTGCCGGCGGTGTAGAAGCCGCCGAACGCCTTCGCGCCGGCCTCGGTGAGGGTGGCCGTCACGTCGTCGGCCGTGATGACGTCCTCCTGCGCGGCCAGGTCCGGCTCGTCCGCCTTCAGGTCGGCCAGGACCACGTCCTCGGTCTTCTCCCCGAGGCTGGTGACGTCGGCGGTGAGTTCGCCCACGCCCTCGTCGAGGGTCACGCGCAGGCCCGTCAGGGTGAGGTCGAGGCCGTAACCGCCGTCCTCGCCCTGGCCCTTGTGGCCCTTGAAGGTCACGGCGCCCTTGAAGTCCGCGGAGAGGGTGTCGGCGTCGGTGTCGTACTCCCCCGTCGCGTCGGTGAACGTGAAGACCCCGTTGTCCGCGGCCTGCGAGGCACCGCCGGACGTGGTGATCCCGCCGTTCGCGACACCGCCCACGACATACGAACGGAAGGACTGCTTCACGCCCCAGCCGAGCGTGCCGTCGGCTATGTCGCCCCGGGCCGGGGCCTCGGAGGGGGAGGCGCTGGTGGAGGGCGACGCGGACTCGGTCGCGGGGGCCGTCGGGGTCGCCGACTCCGTGGCCGTGGCGGTCGCGGTCGGCGTCGAGGTCGGCGACGGGGACTGGGTGGGGGTGGCCGTCGGTGTCGGCGTCGGAGACGGCGAGGTGGTCTTCTGCACCACCGTCAACGGGTCCCCCGCCGCCCCCTCGTACCCCGGGCTGCCGAGGGTGTCCGCGGCCTCCTTGGTCAGCTTGGTCGTCATGTCGGTCATCGTCCGGGTCACGGTGACGTCGGCGAGCGGCACGTCCTGCGTGGTCGTACCGGACTTGGTGACATCGGCGGTGATCTCGGCCGCCGCGCTGTCGAACCGCACGTCGGACAGCGTGATGTCGAAGCCGTGCGCCTGAGAGACGATCCGCACGCTGCCCTTGAAGCCGAGGTCGACGGTGTGGGCGGTGGAGTCGTAGGTGCCGGAGCCGTCGGTGAAGGTGAACGCGCCGTTGCCGGCGGCCTGCGAGGCGCCGTCCGTCGCGGTGAAGGTGCCGGCCGCCATGCCGGTCACATAGGTCCGGTAGGACTGCTTGATGCCCCAGGTCAACTCGTAGCCGCTGAGCGGGACTTCGGCCGCCGAGGCGGTGCCGGCGCCGAGGGTGGCGAGCGCGGTGGCGCCGAGGGTGGCCGCGGTGGCGACGGCGGCGGCCAGGACGACGGGACGGCGTCTGCGGTCGTTGGTGGGCATGGCGGGGGTTCTCCTTGCACTGGGTGGGTGGTCCGCCGCGGCCGATCACGGCCCGGCGGACGGGGCATGGGGGGTCAGTCCGTGTCGGACGTGGGGGCGGGGGCCGCGGCGGCCGGCCGGGTACGGCGCCTGCGTACGGCGACGAACGCGAAGGCGGCCACGACCAGCAGCAGGGACCCGGCCGCGAGGCCGATCGGCAGAGCGGGGACGCCGTCGTCGTCGGAGGTGCTCGCGACGGGTTCGGCGGACGGTTCGGCCGATGTCGGCGACGCGCTGGGCGTGGGGGTGCTGCCGAGGTCGGGCAGGGCGGGCAGTCCGGCGTCGGCGGTGGTGGCGACGGCCAGGGAGACGGGGTCCATCCCGGTGCCCGCCCGGTACATCCCGCCGAAGGCTTTCGTGCCCTCGGCGGTGAGTTTCGCGGGCGCCTCGGTGACCTTCGCCAGGCCGTCCTTCGCCTTCAGTTCATCGGCGGTGAAGGTGACCAGGGGCACCTTGTCGCCGGTGAAGCCGGGCGCCCTCACGTCGGCGTAGAGCGTGCCCTTGCCGTGCTCGACGGTGACGCGGACGCCGCTCAGCCGCAGGTCGAGGCCGTGCGCCCCGGTGAAGCGGACCTCGCCCTTGAACGACGCCTGAAGGCCGCCGTCCTTGAACGTCCCCCGCCCGTCGGGGAACCGGAACAGCGCGCCGCCGTCCTCGGCGCCTGAGGACAGTGCCCACTCGCCCTTGGCGATGTCGCCGGTGACGTACTCGCGGAAGGTGCGGCGCACCCCCCAGTCGACGGCGCCGTCCACCAGCTTGCCGCCCGAAGTCTTCTTCTTCGCCGGGGATTTGGTGGCGCTCGGTGTGGGCGAGGGGGTCGGCTCGGTGGTCCTCGCCGCGACGACGTCCGCCGACAGGCTCACCGGGTCGAGGGCGGTCCCGGCGGTGTAGTACCCGGCGAAGGAGCGGGCGCCCTGGGAGGTGAGCGTGGCGGGGAGGTTGTTGAGCACGACCGCGTCGCCGCCGCCGCGCATGTCGATCCCGCCGAGGGAGAGGGCGGCGAAGGGCACCTGACTGGACGTCGTGACCGTCCCGGTGCCCTTCGCCTTGCTGGTGACGTCCACGTACAGGGTTCCGGTGGAGCCGGAGATGCGGACGGTGGGGCGGCTGAGCGTGAGGTCGAGCTGATAGGCGCCGGCGTCCGTGCGGTGGCCGACGAAATGGACGCCGCCGGAGAAGGAGGCCCGGAAGGCGCCCGTGTCGCCGTCGTACGTCCCCGCCGCCGAGTGGAAGCGGAAGCCGCCGCTGCCCACGGTCGCCGCGCCGCCGGTCAGGGAGTAACTCCCCTTCGCGATGGGCCCGGTGACATAGCTCTGGAAGGAGGATTTGACGCCCCAGTCGAGCCGGCCGCCCTGCACGGCCCTGCTCGCCGCGTGGGCGGCGGTCGCCGGGAGCAGGGCGCCGAGCACGGCCGCGCAGAGCACAGCGACCAGGGCACGTGGGTGGGCAGACATGAGAGGTCCTCCGAGACGACGGACACGACGACCGGTAGCGAACGAAGGTAAGGCTAACCTAAGCTTTGCCTGGCTGGAACGGCAGTGGACCGAGAGGAACGGACGGGACCGTGCGACGTTTGCGCACACGACTTACGGGCGCGCTGCTGGCGGTGCTCGCCCTCACGACGGCCGGCTGCGGGGGCGCGAGCCCCGCGGGGACCGGCGCGCAGAGCACCGGCGCGAAGGCCGACGCCAACCGGGTCGAGCCGCTCGCCGGCAAACCGGACCCCGACCTCCCGGTCACCGTCCGCTCCGCCGACGGCGGGAAGGTGACCGTCGGGAAGGCGGACCGCGTGGTCCCGCTCTCCGGCAGCCTCGGCGAACTCGTCTTCACGCTCGGGCTCGGCGACCGCGTGGTCGCGCGGGACATCACCGCCACCTTCGCGCAGGCGGCGAAACTGCCCGTCGTGACCCGGGGCCATGACGTCTCGGCGGAGAGCGTGCTGTCGCTCAGGCCGGACCTGGTGCTCGCCGAGACCACGACAGGCCCCGCCGAGGCCATGGACCAGATCCGCGCCGCGGGCATCCCCGTCCTGGTGGTCGCCCCGGCCCGGGGACTCGACGACGTGGACCCACGCATCGAGGCCGTCGCCGCCGCGCTCGGGGTGCCCGCTGCAGGCAAGGCGCTGACCGATCGGACGGAGCGACGGATCGCCGCTGTGCGAAAGGACGTTCCGCGCGAAAAGGAAAAGCCGCGGGTCGCCTTCCTCTATCTGCGCGGCTCCGCCTCCGTCTATCTCATCGGCGGCAAGGGCTCCGGTGCCACCTCCCTCATCGAGGCGGCCGGAGGGGTCGACGCCGGGGCCGAGTCGGGCCTCGCGAAGGACTTCACCACCATCACCAGCGAGGCCCTGGTCAAGGCGGCACCGGACGCGATCCTCGTGATGAGCAAGGGACTCGAGTCGGTCGGCGGCGTCGACGGGCTGGTGAAGATCCCGGGCATCGCTCAGACGCCGGCCGGCGCGGACCGCCGGATCGTCTCGATCGAGGACGGTGCGCTGCTGAGCTACGGGCCGCGCACCGACCAGGTGCTGAAGTCGGTCGTGGCGCAGCTGTACGAGGGGGACGCGGCATGACCGTACTGGAGAAGGCCGCGCCGTCCGAGGCCGTGGCGGGGACGCCGCCGCGCCGACGGCACACCGCGGCCTGGCTGCTGACCGTCGGGATGGGCCTCGGGCTGCTCGTCCTCGTCCCGGTCGCCGCCGGGATCGGCGCGTATCCGATCCCGGTCGGGGACGTCCTCGCCTCCATCCAGCACAAAGCGGGCCTCGGCGGGGGCGAGTTGGACCGGGTCGCCGAGTCGGTGCTGTGGAACGTGCGCTTCCCGCGGATCGTGCTCGCGCTGCTCATCGGGGCGTCGCTGGGGTGTGCCGGGACGCTGATGCAGGGCGTGTTCGGGAACCCGCTGGCCGAGCCGGCGACGATCGGGGTCTCCCTGGGGGCGGCGGTCGGGGCGGTCGCCGCGATCTCGCTCGGGCTGACCTTCCTCGGCAACTGGACGCTGCCCGCGATGGCGTTCGTCTCCGGGCTCGGCACCGTGCTGCTCGTGTACGCGATGTCCCGTTCGGGCGGGCGTACGGAGGTCGTGACCCTGATCCTGATGGGGATCGCGGTCAACGCGTTCGCGGGGGCGCTGATCGGTCTGTTCATCTTCCTCGCGGACACCGCGGCGGTGAACCAGATCACGTTCTGGCAGCTCGGCTCTCTCGCGCAGTCCACGTGGCCGAAGGTGACGGCGGTCCTGCCGTGCGCGGTCGTGGGGCTGTTGGTGGCGCCGCTGTACGCGCGCCGGCTGGACCTGCTCGCGCTGGGCGACCGGCCCGCCCGGCATCTGGGGGTGGACGTGGAGCGGATGCGGGTCGCGCTGATCCTGGTGGTCGCGCTGCTGACGGCCGCGGCGGTCAGTGTCTCCGGCGTCATCGGGTTCATCGGGCTCGTCGTGCCGCACCTGCTGCGGATGGCCGCGGGGCCGGGGCATCGGTTCCTCGTTCCGGGCAGTGCGCTGGGCGGGGCGGTGGTGCTGCTCGGGGCGGATCTCGCCGCGCGGACGGTGGCGGCGCCGGCGGAACTGCCGCTCGGTGTGCTCACGGCCCTGCTGGGCAGCCCGTTCTTCTTCTGGCTGCTGCGGCGGACTCGGCGGCGGCAAGGGGGGTGGGCGTAGGGGTTGTGGGCCGGGTGTGGGTGAGTGTGGGCATGTGGGTCGCGGGCCGGCTGCGGGCCGGTGGGGGCACGTGGGTCGCGGGCCGGCTGCGGGCCGGTGGGGGCCGGTCGCGCAGTTCCCCGCGCCCCTCAAGGACGTTGCCCCGGCCCGGCGCCGACACCAACCGTCCGCCAGAGACTCCGGCTCGCCTCTCCCGCCACCGAACCGGCCCTGCCACCGATCACCCGCACCACCCCCTTCCGCCGCAACGGCGCGCAACCCCCACGGCCTCTCCGGCGGTGCCGAACCGCCCCCGACCAACCCTGCAGGGAGCTTGTGCATGAGACTTCTCCGGCCCCGGCCCGCGTACCCCACTCCCGCCGAACCCGGTGACACCCTTGCCGAGGCGGTGGGTCTTCGTGTTCGGCTCGGAACCCGTGAGGTGTTGTGCGGGGTGTCCGTCGCCGTCCGGGCCGGTGAAGTGCTCGCGCTCGTCGGACCCAACGGGGCCGGGAAGTCGACGCTGCTGGGCGCGCTCGCCGCGGATCTGCCGGCCGCCGAGGGGGTCGTACGGATTCACGGGCGGCAGGCGACCGAGTGGACCGCGCCGGAACTCGCCCTGCGCCGGGCGGTGCTGCCGCAGTCGGCGACCCTCTCGTTCCCCTTCACGGTGGAGGACGTCGTGCGGATGGGCCGCGCTCCCCACGCCGCCTCGCCCGCCGAGGACGACCTCGCCGTCGCCGCCGCGATGGCGGCCACCGAGGTGAGCGACTTCGCGGTACGGCCGTTCTCCGCGCTCAGCGGCGGCGAGCGGGCCCGCGTGGCGCTCGCCCGGGTGCTCGCGCAGCGGACCCCGCTGCTGCTGCTCGACGAGCCGACCGCGGCACTGGACCTGAAGCACCAGGAGTTGGTGCTGCGGGTGTGCCGGGAGCGGGCGCGGGCCGGGGACGCGGTGGTGGTCGTACTCCACGACCTGGGGCTCGCGGCCGCGTACGCGCACCGTGTCGCGATCCTGCGCGCCGGACGGGTCGCGGCCGACGGACCGCCCGCCGAGGTGTTCTCCGAGCGGCTCCTTTCGGAGGTCTATGACCAGCCGGTCGAAGTCCTTTCGCATCCTCGGACAGGAGAGCTGCTGGTGACCCCGCGACGGAACCTTTGACCATCCTTTGACTTCTCTATGGGGTCGATTTTGGCCACTTAGGTAATCCTTATCTCCGTTAGGCGAGCCTCACCTTGGTATGTGAGGCCCGTCACGCACTCTTTCCGGCCACCTCATGGAGCCTTCATGCGCACCGTCAGACTCCCCGTCACCACCGCCATCGCCGCCGTGGCGGCTCTGACCGCAGTCACGGGGTGCACCGAGAAGGGGAGCACCGAGGGCGGCGACCGGGTCGTCAACGTGACCTCGACGGACGACAAGTGCGAGGTGTCGAAGAAGGAGTTCCCGGCCGGCCACGTCGAGCTCGCCATCGAGAACAAGGGCTCCAAGGTCACCGAGGTCTACATCCTCTTCCCGGACGACCGCATCGTCACCGAGCGCGAGAACATAGGCCCCGGCACCAAGCAGCGCGTCACCGCCGAGGTGAAGGCGGGCGACTACACGATCGCCTGCAAGCCCGGCATGAAGGGCGACGGCATCCGGCAGACCGTCAAGGCCACCGGCAAGGGCGCCGCCGCCAAGCGGGACCCGCGCCTGGACGAGGCCGTGGCCGCCTATCGCAAGTACGCCCAGGAGCAGGCCGACGAGACCCTGCCGCTCGCCGAGGCGTTCGCGAAGGCGGTCAAGGACGGCGACCTGGAGGCCGCGAAGAAGGCCTACGCCACCTCCCGCATCGGCTGGGAGCGCACCGAGCCGGTCGCCGAGTCCTTCGGCGACATCGACCCGAAGGTCGACGTGCGCGAGGACGGCCTGGAGGACGGCCAGGACCCGGCCACGGACTGGACCGGCTGGCACCGGCTGGAGAAGTCCCTGTGGCAGGACAAGAAGATCGGCGACCGTGAGAAGGAGCTCGCCGACCAGCTCATCACTGACCTGAAGGACTGGCAGAACCGGGTCGGCAAGGCCGAGATCACCCCGACCTCGATGGCCAACGGCGCCAAGGAGCTGCTGGACGAGGTCGCCACCGGCAAGGTCACCGGCGAGGAGGAGCGCTACTCGCACACCGACCTCGTCGACTTCAAGGCCAACGTCGAGGGCGCGGAGAAGGCGTACGCGCTGCTGAAGCCGGTCGCCCAGGAGAACGACCCCGCCCTCGTCACCGAGCTGGACAAGCAGTTCGGCGCGCTGAACACGCTGCTCGACAAGTACCGCGCGGACAAGTCGTCGTACGACTTCACCTCGTACGACAAGGTCACCAAGGCCCAGCAGAAGGAGCTGTCGGACGGCGTCAACGCGCTCGCGGAGCCGCTGTCCAAGCTCGCCGCCGCCGTAGTCGTGAAGTAGGGGCACGGTCATGACGGAACAGACCGAAGGCACTGTCACTCCCTCCCGGCGTTCGCTGATCGGCTGGGGCGGTGCCGGGCTCGCGCTCGGCGCCGTCGCGGCCGGCGGTGCCGTGGCGATGACACGCACCGGTGACGACGTGGATCCGGCCGCCGCCGAGACGGGCGCCGCGATCCCCTTCCACGGCGAGCGGCAGGCGGGCATCGCCACTCCGGTGCAGGACCGGCTGCACTTCGCCGCGTTCGACGTGAAGACCGAGGACCGCGCCGAGTTCGTGCAGATGCTGAAGGACTGGACGGCGGCCGCGCGCCGGATGGCCGCCGGACAGGCCGTCGGCGAGGGCGCGTACGGCGGTCTCGCCGAGGCGCCGCCGGACGACACCGGTGAGGCGCTGGGTCTGAAGCCGTCACGGCTGACGCTCACCATCGGGTTCGGTCCGTCGCTGTTCGAGAAGTTCGATCTCGCCGATCAGCGGCCGGAGGCCCTCGTCGAGCTGCCGCACTTCTCGGGCGACAACCTGGACAAGAACCGCAGCGGCGGCGACCTGTGCGTGCAGGCGTGCGCGGACGACCCGCAGGTCGCCGTGCACGCGATCCGCAACCTGGCGCGCATCGGCTTCGGCAAGGTCGTCATCAAGTGGTCCCAGCTGGGCTTCGGGAAAACCTCCTCGACCACTCCCGAGGAGCAGACCCCGCGCAACCTCATGGGCTTCAAGGACGGCACCCGCAACATCGCGGGCACCGAGACCGACCGGCTGAGGAAGTTCGTGTGGGTCGGCGAGAAGGACGGGCCCGAGTGGATGGCCGGCGGCTCCTACCTCGTCGCCCGGCGCATCCGGATGCACATCGAGACGTGGGACCGCACCTCCCTCCAGGAGCAGGAGGACATCATCGGCCGCGACAAGGGCGAGGGCGCCCCGGTCGGCAAGGCCAAGGAGCGTGACAAGCCGTTCCTGAAGGCGATGCTGCCCGACGCGCACGTCCGGCTCGCGCACCCCGAGTCCAACGAGGGGGCGACGATCCTGCGCCGCGGCTACTCCTTCACCGACGGCACCGACGGCCTCGGCCGGCTGGACGCGGGCCTGTTCTTCCTCGCCTACCAGCGCGACCCGCGCTCCGGGTTCATCCGGATCCAGCGCAACCTGGCCATCGACTCGCTCAACGAGTACATCCAGCACGTGGGTTCGGCGCTGTTCGCCGTCCCGCCGGGCGTCCGCGGCAAGGACGACTGGTGGGGCAGCACGCTGTTCGGCAAGGAGGCGTAGCCCGTGTTCGCCAACTACCTGATCGGACTGCGCGAGGGCCTGGAGGCCAGCCTCGTCGTCTGCATCCTCATCGCCTATCTGGTCAAGACGGACCGCCGGGACGCGCTGAAGCCCGTCTGGACGGGCATCGGCGTGGCCCTCGTTCTCGCGCTCGGCTTCGGCTGCGCGCTCGAATTCGGCTCCCAGGAGCTGACGTTCGAGGCACAGGAGGCCCTCGGCGGCTCCCTGTCGCTCATCGCGGTGGGCCTGGTGACGTGGATGGTGTTCTGGATGCGGCGCACCGCGCGGCACCTGAAGGCCGAGCTGCACGGCAAGCTGGACGCGGCTCTTCAGATGGGCACCGGCGCGCTGGTGGCGACCGCGTTCCTCGCGGTGGGCCGGGAGGGCCTGGAGACTGCCCTGTTCGTGTGGACGTCGGTGCGCGCGGCCGGCGACGGCACCCCGCGCCCGCTGATCGGCGCGGCCCTCGGCATCGCCACCGCGGTCGTCCTCGGCTGGCTGTTCTACCGGGGCGCCCTGCGCATCAACCTCGCCAAGTTCTTCACCTGGACCGGCGGCATGCTGGTCGTCGTGGCGGCGGGTGTGCTGGCGTACGGCTTCCACGACCTCCAGGAGGCGCGCTGGGTGCCGGGCCTGAGCAACAAAGCGTTCGACATCAGCGACACCATCGACCCGTCGAGCTGGTACGGCACCCTGCTGAAGGGCGTGTTCAACTTCCAGCCGGACCCGACCGTCCTCCAGGTCACGGTGTGGCTGCTGTACCTGGTCCCGACGCTCGCGCTGTTCCTCGCCCCGGTAGGGTTCGCCTCCGGGAAGGGGAAGGTGAAGGCACCTGATGAGCAGGGATCGCGGCCCTCGAAGGCTCCGCAGGCTTGACCGGAGGGCACTGATAGCGGCCGGTGCGACCGCTTTGTCGTTGACGGCGAGCGGATGCGTGGTGGTCCACGGGGAGCGGGAGATCCTCCCCTCGGCCACCAAGGCTGAAGCCGAAGAGGCCCTCAAGGAGTTCACCACCGCATACAACAAGGCGGACAAGGCCTACGACAACTCCCTCTACGCCGACCATGTCACCGGCGCGCTGAGCGACATCGACGGGGCTCGGCTGAAGGCGGGCAAGGCGCTGAGCCCCAAGGGCAACGCGGCACACACCCCGCTGGAGTTGTCGGACGCCAGGATCACGATCCCCAAGAAGGCGGGCTGGCCGCGCTGGTTCGTCGCCGACACGGCCGCGAACAAGGGCGGCAGGGCGCGCTGGGTCTTCGTGTTCACCCGCAGCGGCCTGGACGACGCGTGGGAGGCGGCGTATCTGACGCTGATGGCTCCCGGCGACATGCCGAAGTTCAAGACGGACAAGGACGGCTGGGCCGAGGCCGTGCCCGCCAACTCGACCGAACTGGCCGTTCCGCCCGGGGACTTGAGCAAGGACTACGCGGGCTATCTGAAAGACGGCGGCGATACGTTCACACCGGGCCCGCACACCAGCACCTGGCGGGCGGACCGGGACAAGGACGCCAAACGGCCGGGCCTGGTCAGCCAGTTCATCGACAAGCCGCTCACCGACGGCGACTACGCCCCGCTGGCGCTGCGCACCGCGGACGGCGGCGCGCTGGTGTTCTTCACCACCCGCTACTACGAGAAGCGGACGGCGTACGCGGGCACCTCGGTCCCCTCACCGGGCAAGGCGGTGGAGGCGCTGACGGAGGGCGAGATCAAGCAGTCGCTGACGATGGAGTTCGTCTCCAACGAGGTGGCACTGGATCCGAAGGGCTCCGGGAAGGTGGACGTGCTCGGCCGGATCCAGGGACTGACGTCCGCGAAGGGCGAGTGATCCTCGCGCCCGCTCAGTGGCGGCGCAGGGGCCAGGCCGCGGATGCGTGGTCGGGCTCAGCGCCGGCATGGCGGGCGCAGGCGTCGGTGAGGACCTCCAGCACGCTCAGCGGGTCGGGCAGCGGGTGCTCGGGGCCGCGCACCCAGTGCACGGTGCGGTTCTCGCCGGGCAGCTGGGCGGGCGGTACGAGGACGTAGGAGCCGCGGCAGTGCCAGCGCAGTCCCGGGTGCTCGTCCATGGTCTCGGGGTGGCAGTCCAGCTCACAGGGCCACCACTCGTCCTCGTCCTCGGGGGTGCCGCGGGTGGCGGTGAAGAACAGCAGGCGGCCGTCGTCGCTCTCGGCGACGGGTCCGACCTCGATGCCGGCGTCGAGCAGCCGCTCCAGGGCCTCGCGCCCGGCCTCGACGGGGACGTCGAGCACGTCGTGGACCATGCCGGTGGCGGTGATGAAGTTGGCCTGCGGCTGATGCCGGGCCCAGCGCTCGATCTGGCCTCGATCGGTGGTCGACTGCGTCTGCCAGGCGAAGGACACCGGGTGCCTGGCCGGGGTGGGACAGCCGACCCGGTCGCAGGAGCAGCGGAAGCCGGCCGGGTGCGCCGCGGGGGCCAGCGGCAGTCCCGCCGCCGCCGTGGCGAGCAGCATGGCCTCCCGGCCGCCGTCGTCGGCGGTGTCCTTGGGGCGGCGTCCGCGCAGCCACTGGGTGAGTTTGCCCTGCAGTCCGGTCCGGCCGCCCAACTCCGCGCTCATCTATCCCCTCGCCTCGCTGTCGTGCGGAACAGCATGCCTCATGGTCCCACCATCGTGCGCCTCGGGGGGCCGTAGCGGACAACCGGGCCAGGTGGGACGAGGTGTGTGCAGCCCCGCGATCAGGGGTTATGCGCCACTTTGGCAGAATTTGCGGACTTACCCGACTTACCGGGCGCGCGGCGCGAGACCGTGCAGGGCGTAGTCGACGAGGGTGTCCGTGTATTCGTACGAGATCGGGCCCGTGTACTGGAGCCAGCGCTGGGCGAGCGGCGAGACGAAGAGCTCCAGCGCGATGCGCGGGTCGATGTCCGGGCGCACGTCGCCGGCCTCCTGCGCGGCGCGCAGCCGCTCGACGTACAGCTGGAGCGAGGGTTCGAGGAGCTTGGCGACGTACTCCCGGCTGAGCGCCTCGTTGACCAGGCCCTCGGCGGCGAGGGCGCGGGCCGGGGCGGCGAAGCGCGGGTCGGTCATCTGATCGATGGTGGCGCGCAGCACACCCTTCAGATCGGCCGCGAGGTCTCCGGTGTCCGGAATGGCGTACGGCTCCTCCCCGGCGGCCTTCGCGGCCTCCTCCCCGAGATCGAGGAACGCCTCCATCAGCACCTCGGCCTTGGACGACCACCACCGGTAGATCGTCTGCTTGCCGACCCCGGCACGGGCGGCGATGCCCTCGATGGTGGTCCTGGGGTAGCCGACCTCCACGACGAGCGCGAGGGCGGCGTCGTAGATGGCCCGCCGGGACTTCTCACTGCGACGGGTGGAGCTGGGCGCGGGCGCCTCGGACTTGGGGGCGGACTTCTGGGCTGCCATGACTCGAATTTATCAGGTTGACAAGACGGAGCGTCTCGCCGGACTCTGGGAGGGCTCCATCTTGCGAGACGATACGTCTCGTTTAATCTCTGATCCCGAAAGGAGCCTCGCATGTCCCGAGGCGGAAACATGCTCGGAGTCGGCGGCACGCGCCGGAACCTCGGCCGCAAGGCCCTGCGCGGCGGCGGACGGGACGGCAGGATCGGCGGCGGCCTCGACCCTCAGGCCCAGAAACGGGAGCTGCTGCGCAAGCTCCAGGAGAGGCGGGCGGAAGCGGGGACGCAGGACGAGGAGACGTCCTAGCCGGGTACCGCCGGGGGCGTCACGGCGCCTCCGGCGGCCAGGGGTCGCCCCATTCCGTGTCGCGAGCCGCCTTGTAGAGGTCGCCGTGCCGCTTGGTGATCGTCGTGCGGCGCAGGGACGGGTCGGTCTCGCAGAGGTCGAGGAGGACCTGGCCCTTGCGGATCTGGGGTTTGCGGACGACCCGGGCGGGGGCCGGGGTGGCGGGGAGGCGGGTGGCGGCGACGTAGCTGAACTTCTCGTCCTCGTAGGCGAGGGAGCCGCCCTTGATGCGGCGGTGCAGGGAGGAGCGGCTGACCCTCGCCGAGAAGTGGCACCAGTCGGTGCCGGGGACGATGGGGCAGGCGGCGCTGTGCGGGCAGGGGGCGGCGATGCGGAAGCCGGCGGCGATGAGGCGGTCGCGGGCCTCGATCACGCGGGTGTAGCCGTCGGGGGTGCCCGGTTCGACGATCACCACGGTCCGGGCCGCGGACGCGACGGTGTCGAGGAGGGTGGCGCGGTCCCGGGCGGTGAGTTCGTTGAGGACGTAGGAGACGGTGACCAGGTCCGTGGGGTCCAGGGTGAGCGTCGAGTCGATGCGGGCGCGCTGCCAACGGGCCTTGTCCAGCGTCGGGTCGGCCGCCGCGATCTCCCGGCCGATGGCCAGGGCGGGCTCGGCCCAGTCCAGCACGGTGACGTCGCGCTCGCCCGGCCAGGTGGTGGAGACGGCCCAGGTCGCCGCGCCGGTGCCGCCGCCCACGTCGGTGTGGGTCGCAGGGGTCCAGTCCGGGACGGTCCGGGCGAACGCCTCCAGTGCGGAGTGGACCGCCTCGAAGGTGGCCGGCATGCGGTAGGCGGCGTAGGCCGCCACGTCCGCGCGGTCGCGCAGGATCGGGGCGTCGGTGGGTGTGGCGCCCCGGTAGTTGGCGATCAGGCGCTCGACGGCCTGGGCGGCCTGGCGGGGCGGGAGGTCGTCGAGGAGGGTGGCGAGTGCGATGCGCAGGGTCTCGGCCGACGGGGGGACGGGGGCGTTCACCCGGCGATTCTATGAGGGCGGGTGCGGTGGTCGGGGACCCGGTTTCCCTCGCCCCCGCCGCCCCTACCCGTCCCATCCTTCTGGGGCTCCGCCCCAGACCCCGCTCCTCAAACGCCGGAGGGGCTGACATACCCAGCCCGTCCGGCGTTTGAGGACGAGGCCGTTCAGGCCGAAGCGGGGGTCCGGGGGCGGCAGCCCCCTGGGACGGGACGGGTAGGGGCGGCGGGGGCGAGGAAGGTTGTCAGCGGCCCCGTACCGCCCGAGCCACCCGTGTCCCCGCCCGTGCCCTCGGGCGGCTGTCCGCATCCCGGCGTCGTGGGTGGACCGTGTTCGCCAGCAGGATCAGGAACGTGTCCGTGGTGGGGTCCAGTACCAGGGACGTCCCCGTGAAGCCCGTGTGCCCGGCCGCTCCCCGGCCCGCCAGTTCCCCCATGAACCAGTGCTGGTCGACGGCGAAGCCGAAGCCGGGTGAGGTGAGGAGGAGTTCCACGAAGTCGGGGCCCAGGACCCGGGCGGGGCCGTACGCGCCGCCCGACAGCAGGGCGCGGCAGAACACCGCGAGGTCGCGCCCGGTGGAGAACAGGCCCGCGTGGCCGGCGACGCCGCCCAGCGCCCACGCGTTCTCGTCGTGGACGACCCCCCGCAGCATGCCCCGGTCCGCCTTGGCCCAGGGCCGGCGCTGGTCCTCGGTCGCCGCCGCACCGGGGCAGGGGCCGAAGTGGGTCGCGGTCATGCCCAGCGGACGCGTGATGCAGTCGTGGATCAGGACGTCGAGGCCGCGGCCGGTGATGCGTTCCAGGACGTGCTGGAGCAGCAGCATGTTCAGGTCGGAGTAGCAGTACGTGCCGGGGACACCGACCGGCGCCTCCGCGCGTAGCATCTCCAGCCGCTCCGCGTCGTCCGCGCAGTCGTACAGCGGGAGTTCGGGCCGCAGCCCGGAGGTGTGCGTGAGCAGCTGGCGCACCGTGATGTCGTGGTACGCCGCCGCCCGGAAGTCCGGCAGATACGCCCCGACCCGCGCGTCGATGCCCAGCGTGCCCCGCTCGATCTGCTGCACCGCCGCGACCGAGGTGAACAGCTTGGTGAGGGAGGCCAGGTCGAAGGCGGTGCTGGTGGTCATCGGGACGCGGGAGTCGGGCGGGAGTTCCCTGCCCGAGTCCCTCTCCTCGTCGTAGGAGGCGTACCGCACGGCCCAGCCCATCGCCTCCTCGACGGCCAGGTACGGCCCCCGCCCCACGATCAGCACCGCTCCGGCCGCCCAGGGACGGGTGCCGGTGGTGAGGTCGTGGACCTCGCGGACGAGATGTCGGATCTCCTCGGGGTCGAGTCCGGCCCTTTCCGGCGTGTCCCCGCGCAGTCTCGGCGCGCTCAGCTCCCCGCTCCCTCCGCGACCGCGCGGCCATCCGCACGTCTGTTCCAAGGACGGCACATTCCCATGAAGCAGGCCAGCGCCACCAGTGCTGCGGCCAGTTGGACGACGGCCATCGGGACGGCCGTGTCCTCGCCGGCGATGCCCACGAGGGGCGATGCGACGGCGCCGATGAGGAAGGAGGAGGTGCCGAGGAGCGCGGAGGCGGACCCGGCGGCGTGCTTGGTGCGCTGGAGGGCGAGGGCCTGGGTGTTGGGGAGCGTGATGCCCATCGCGGACATCAGCACGAACAGCGCGGCGGCCACCGGCACCAGTCCGACCTCGCCGAACACGCCCAGGGACATCAGCAGCAGCGCGGTCGCGGCGAGGATGACGATCCCCAGGCCCACGCCCAGCACCCGGTCCAGGCCGACCCGTCCGACGAGCACCTTGCCGTTGATCTGGCCGACGGCCACAAGGCCGACGGAGTTGAGCCCGAACAGCAGGCTGAAGGTCTGCGGGGAGGCGCCGTGGATCTCCTGGATCACGAAGGGGGACGCCGCGATGTAGGCGAAGAGGGCCGCGAAGGCGAAGCCTCCCGTCAGCGTGTATCCGGCGAACGCGCCGTCGGAGAGGAGACCGCGCATGGCGCGCAGCGCCTCGCCCACCCCGCCGGCGTGCCGGTCCTCGGCCGCGAGGGTCTCGGGGAGCCTGCGCCAGACGAGGCAGGTCAGCAGCACCCCGACGACCGTCAGTACGACGAACACGCCGCGCCAGTCCGTCACCCGCAGGATCTGCCCGCCGATGAGCGGCGCCACGATCGGCGCGACCCCGGAGATCAGCATCAGGGTCGAGAAGAAGCGGGCCATGGCCAGGCCGTCGTAGAGGTCGCGCACGACGGCCCGTGCGATCACGATCGCCGCGGCGCCCGCGAGTCCCTGCGCCAGCCGGAAGGCGACGAGGGACTCGACGGTGGGTGCGAGGGCGCACAGCGCGGTGGCCACGACGTAGACCACGAGGCCCGCCAGCAGCGGGCGTCTGCGGCCCCAGCGGTCGCTCATCGGGCCGACCACCAGCTGCCCGAGCGCCATGCCGGCGAGGCAGGCGGTGAGGGTGAGCTGGACGGTCGCGGCGGGCGCGTGCAGGGAACCGGTGACCTCGGGCAGCGCCGGGAGGTACATGTCCATCGCCAGCGGGGGCGTGGCCGTCAGCCCGCCGAGGATGAAGGTGACGAGGAGCCCGGTGGTGCGCAGGGTACGGGCAGGCGGTCGGTCCGTCCTCGATACCGCCGGCTGCGAGACGTCCGGTATCGGCCCCCCACGGTCGCCCATGCGCCCCTCCCTCTCCGAGTGATCCGCCCTCTATGCTCTCAGCTCGTACACAGTGCCTGGGGACACATGAGCGAGGGGCGGGCCGCGATGGCCGAGCAGAAGGTGCGGTGGGGGATTCTGGCGACCGGCGGGATCGCCGCCGCGTTCACCGCGGATCTCGTGGACCTGCCCGACGCCGAGGTGGTGGCCGTCGCCTCGCGGCGCCAGGAGTCCGCCGACGCGTTCGCCGAGCGGTTCGGCATCCCCCGGGCCTACGGCGACTGGACCTCGCTCGCCGAGGACGGCGACATCGATGTCGTGTACGTCGCCACCCCGCACTCGGCGCACCGCGAGGCCGCCGGGCTGTGCCTGGAGGCCGGCCGCCATGTGCTGTGCGAGAAGGCGTTCACGCTGAACGCGCGCGAGGCCGCGGAACTGGTCGCGCTGGCGAAGGCCCGCGGCAGCTTCTTGATGGAAGCGATGTGGATGTACTGCAACCCGCTGGTGCGGCGGCTCAAGGCCCTGGTCGACGACGGCGCGATCGGCGAAGTGCGCCATGTCCAGGCCGACTTCGGGCTGGCCGGCCCCTTCCCGCCCTCGCACCGGCTGCGCGACCCGGCGCAGGGCGGCGGCGCGCTGCTGGACCTCGGTGTGTACCCGGTCTCCTTCGCGCAGCTGCTGCTCGGGGAGCCGTCGGACGTGACGGCGCGCGCGACGCTGTCCGCAGAGGGGGTCGACCTCCAGACCGGAGCCCTGCTGTCCTGGGACGACGGCGCGCTCGCCTCGCTGCACTGCTCGATCGTCGGCGGTACGGCGACCGCCGCGTCGATCACCGGCTCGGCCGGCCGGATCGACGTGCCCGGCGGCTTCTTCTTCCCGGAGCGCTTCGTGCTGCACCGGGACGGCCGTGACCCCGAGGAGTTCACGGCCGACCCGGCCGACGGGCCGCGCAACACCCTGCGCCACGAGGCCGCCGAGGTGATGCGGGCCCTGCGGGCCGGCGAGAGCGAGTCGCCGCTGGTCCCGCTGGAGGGCACGCTCGCCGTGATGCGGACGCTCGACGCGATCCGGGACCGCGTCGGCGTCCGCTACCCGGGCGAGGAGACCGCCGGCGAGGCGCCGGAACTCACGCCGGCGTGAGCCCCTGCGCCCCCACCTGCGTGACGAAGGAGGCGGCCGTCGCGATGGGCGCCCCGGTCGTGGTCACGTACGGCACCGTCTTGAAGTCGGCCCGCGCGAGCTGCTGTCCGAGGGCGACGGTCACGTAGCCGCGCCGCCCGTTGTAGAACCGCATGTGCGGGTTGGCCCTCATGTACGTGTCCCAGTTGGCGGGCCGGTCGCTGCCGTCGCGGCCGCTGGTGATCGACGTGGCGACGATCTCGGTGCCGAGGGTGGCGGAGTCGGGGGCGTCGAAGTCGTCCTTGATGTCAAAGCCGTAGCCGACGTGGACGTCGCCGGTGAGCACCATCAGGTTCTCGACGCCGGCGGCCTTGGCGCCGTCCAGGACCCGGCGGCGGGAGGCGCGGTAGCCGTCCCAGGCGTCCATGGACACCCGTGACGGCTCGGTGAGGTCGAACTTGCGCTGGGCGAAGGTGACCTGCTGCGGTACGACGTTCCACAGCGCCGCGGAGTCGCGCCAGCCGTCGAGCAGCCACCGCTCCTGGGTGGCGCCGGTCATCGTGCGCGCCGGGTCGTCGACCTCGGGGCCGGGGATCTGGGAGCCGTCGCCGTAGGCCTGGTTGGAGCGGTACTGGCGGGTGTCCAGGACGTCGAACTGGGCGAGCCGGCCCCAGTGCAGGCGCCGGTAGAGCTGCATGTCGGGGCCGGTGGGGCGCTGCGGCAGGCGCAGGGGCTGGTTCTCCCAGTAGGCGCGGTAGGCGGCGGCCCGGCGCAGCAGGAACTCCTCCGGCGGGACGCTGTTCTCCGGGATGTCGTCGGCGTAGTTGTTCTCGGTCTCGTGGTCGTCCCAGGTGACGACGAACGGGTGCGCGGCGTGTGCGGCCCTGAGGTCCGGGTCGGACTTGAACAGGGCGTAGCGCAGCCGGTAGTCCTCCAGGGTCGTCGTCTCGCGGTTGAAGAGCGCGGGGAGCGTGCGGTCGGTGTAGTTGCGGTAGCCGCCGACGGAGTTGACCGCGTACTCGTACAGGTAGTCGCCGAGGTGGAAGACGACGTCGACGTCGTCCTGCGCGAGATGGCGGTAGGCCGTGTAGTGGCCGTCGGTGTACGCCTGGCAGGACACGGCGGCGAGGGTGAGGGAGCTCGCCGCGGCGGTCCGGGCGGGGGCGGTGCGGGTGCGGCCGGTCTCGCTGATCCAGGTGCCGGCGCGGAAGCGGTAGTAGTAGACGCGGCCCGCTTCGAGGGCGGCGACCTCGACGTGGACCGTGTGGTTGAACTCCGGGTAGGCGATGGCCGCGCCGCGTCTGGCGATCCTGGTGAACCCCTCGTCGTGCGCCAGCTCCCAGTGCACCGTGATCCGCTGGGCGGGCAGTCCGCTGTCGGGCTGGTACGGGGCGGGGGCGAGGCGGGTCCACAACAGGACCGAGTCGGGCAGCGGGTCCCCGGAGGCGACGCCGAGGGTGAAGGGGTTGTCGGTGATCTTGCGGGCGTCGAACTGGGCGGCGCTCGCGGTGCCCGCGGCCGGCACGTTCACGGCGAAGGCGAGCGCGGCGGCCGCGCCGGTGACGGTCAGGAAGCGGCGGCGCCCGATGTGGCGGGCTGCCGCGCGCAGTTCGGGGCTGTGCTGGGGCAGGTCTGTCGTGGTGGTCATCCGGTCCTCCCCTTGCTGATGGATGCATGAGGCATTGGAGTGGCCGGTGACGACACTCTCTTGGCGCGTACACAACACCCAGATGGCAGACAGATGAGTTCCGAATGGCGGACGGTCGCGTAGCCTGCGACCCCATGAATGACAGGCAAACGGACACGAGGATCGCCGTGGTGACGGGCGCCGGCTCCGGCGTCGGGCGGGCGGTGGCGACGGAACTGCTGCGCGCGGGCTGGTCGGTGGCGCTGGCCGGGCGGCGCGTGGAGACGCTGGAGGAGACGGCGGCGCTGGTGCCCGGCGGCGCCGCTCTCGCCGTACGGACCGACGTCTCACGTCAGGAGGACGTGGTCGCACTGTTCGCCGCCACCGTGGCGCGGTTCGGGCGGATCGACCTGCTGTTCAACAACGCGGGGACGTTCGGGCCCGGCGGGGTGCCGGTGGAGGAGCTGCCGTACGACGCCTGGCGGCACGTGGTGGACACCAACCTCAACGGGGCGTTCCTGTGTGCGCAGGCGGCGTTCCGGCAGATGAAGGAGCAGGACCCGCGCGGTGGCCGGATCATCAACAACGGCTCGATCTCCGCGCACACGCCCCGCCCGCTCTCGGTGGCCTACACGGCGACCAAGCACGCGCTGACCGGCCTGACGAAGGCGCTCTCGCTGGACGGGCGGCCGTACGACATCGCGGTGGGCCAGATCGACATCGGCAACGCGGCGACCGACATGACGGCCCGCATGCAGACCGGCGCCCTCCAGGCGAACGGCTCGGTGGCGCCCGAGCCCGTGATGGACGTCGCCGACGTGGCGCGGACCGTGCGGCACATGGCCGAGCTGCCGCTGGAGGCGAACGTGCAGTTCGCGACCGTACTGGCGACGGCGATGCCGTACGTGGGGCGTGGCTGAGAGTCGACGGCCGGTTGTTGCCTGCACAACTTGCACAAGTGGAATGTGAAATTCCGCTGCGTCGGTACTGTTAGACGACTTATGCTCAACTTCGCCTGCACCGGAGCTTCACATTTGGAGCACGGTGCTTCCGCAGACCAACCCGAGGGGGGTGGACGGCAGCCGTTCCACGACACCGGGTGGGGGTGGATCTCGCGCGGGACCGCGGGATACGCACCGGTGCGTGGAACGGCTGCCGTCTTGGCATTACGGCGGTTCTGCAACGCCCTAAAGGGGCGCGGGGCTGCATCGATGTGCGGCTACCGCCACGTGGGCGCGACCAGCCACGACGGCGCCGCAGCCGCGAGACGACCGTCGCGGCACTCACAGCGGAGCGTTCAGCGCTCCAGGATCCGGTCGACCTCCGTCAGCTGCTCACTCGTGAGCGGGCCCTTCTCCAGGGCGCCCGCGTTCTGCTCGGCCTGGGCGACGGAACGGAATCCCGGGATCGGTACGGCGTGCGGGCTGCGGGCCCACAGCCAGGCGAGGGCGCCCTGGCCGAGGGTGCGGCCGCCGCTGGTGAGGACGTCCTTCAGCGCGTCGACGCGGGCCAGCCACCGCGGATCGGCGCTGCCGGCCTCGAAGCCCTGCAGCCACTCGGGCGGCCGGCTGCGGATGTCCCCGGCCTCCAGGGCCTGCCCGCTCCTGCGCCTGCCGGTGAGCAGGCCCATCGCGAGCGGGCTGCGGTTGATGCTGGCCAGCCCCAGCTCCTCGCACAGCGCGAACATCTCGGGCGCGTCCTGGAGCACGTTCGCCATGTGCTGTACGGCGGCGCAGTGCTTCCCGCGGGCGAAGACGGCGGCGCGGGCGGGGTCGTCGGTGCTCCACGCGTACGCCCGGATCAGCCCTTCGCGCACGAACTCCTCGCAGAGATCGCGCAGTTCGGCGGCGCGCGCCGGGTCCGCATCCGACAGATGCAGCTGGTAGAGGTCGATGTGGTCGGTGTCCAGGCGTCTCAAGGACGCGGTCAGCGCGCGGCGGGCGTACTCCGGGGTGTCGTCGGCGCCGGTGAGGGTGCGAGTGTCCTCGTCGAAGACGTTGCCCCACTTGGTGGCGACGACGACGTCCGCGCGGCGCTTGCCGAGGGCACGGCCCAGGACGCGTTCGCTGTGGCCGGCCCCGTAGGTGTCCGCGGTGTCGAAGAAGGTGACGCCCAGGTCGAGGGCGCGCCGGACCGCCCGTACCGACTCCTCGTCGTCCACCTTGCCCCAGCCGAGCGGCTGCCCGTCGGCGGACTGCCACTCACCGCCGATGGCCCAGCACCCGAAGCCGAGAGCGCTTACCCCGATGCCGGTCCGTCCCAAAGTCCTCTTGGTCTCCATGGGGTGGGACGTTAGGAGTTGAAGCGCACACGAAGGCAAGCCCCCGGGGCCCGACTCCGGGAAACCGGTTACACCTGACGGGTCACGCCTGGCCGGTCACGCCTGGCCGGTCTCGAAGCGGGAGATCCGGCCGTCCTGCTCCACCTGGAAGTGCCACTGGGTGCGCATCTCGCCGTAGGTGTCGTTGCGGTAGCTGGCGAGGAGGTCGCGGCCGTTGTTCGACTCGTTGTCGACCTCCATGTGACCGTTCGAGGAGAAGATCTCCCGGTCGATCCAGTCGGCGAGGTCACGGTCGGTGCCGTCGTCCGCCATGGTCGCGCCGGGCGCGAGGATGCTCATGAAGCCCTCGCGGTCGTGGGCGTTGACGGCGGTGACGAAGGCACGGACGGCGGGGTCGCTCAGTTTGGACGTCTGAATCGTCATACCGGTCAGCCTCACACCGGGCTCCGCGGCCCGCCACCCGAACGGCGGCGAAGGCAGGCCGGTCGGGTGCCGCGGGTGCGACGGTGGATACGCGGGAGGGGATCTGTTCCTGCTGACTGCACCGGGAGTCGCTGTGAGTGCTTACGACCGACGTGATCTGGGCCTGCTGTTGCTCCGGCTGGGTGCCGGCGGCGTACTGGCCGCGCACGGCACACAGAAGCTGTTCGGCTGGTTCGGCGGGCACGGCATCGAGGGGACCGGCCAGTTCATGGAGTCGATCGGCTACCGGCCCGGCAAGGCGAGCGCCACGGCGGCGGGCCTCGCCGAGGCCGGCGGCGGCACGCTGCTGGCGCTGGGCCTTGCGACCCCGCTCGCGGGCGCCGCGGCGGCCGGCGGCATGGCGGGGGCGTCCGCGGTGCACGCCCCGAACGGCTTCTTCGCCCAGGAGGGCGGCTACGAGACCGCGGCGACCCTGGGCCTGGCCGCGGCCGGCCTCGCCGTCACGGGCCCCGGCCGGCTCTCCCTCGACCACGCCATGGGGCATTTCTTCGACCGTGGCTGGATGGTTCCCACGGCACTGGCGGCGACGGCCGCGGTCACGGCGCTGGTGGTGGGCGCGCGGCAGCGGAGGCTGGACAAGCCCGAGAAGGACGAGCAGTTCGACGGGCAGGAGCCGCTGTTCGAGGAGTGACGGCCTCGTCCGAACGCGTCGCGGCCCCTGTGCCAAGCTGCCCGCATGACCGATCAGACGGTGCCCTCCGAGACCGTGCCTTCCGAAACCGTGCCCTCCGAGACCACCGCCGACCTGTGGGCCGCCATCGACGCCCTGTGGACCTGGCTCGACACCGACCAGCCGATCGGCGGCCGCGAGGGCATGGCGCTGTGCATGCTGAAGCTGTCGGAGGAGGTCGGCGAGGTCGCCCAGGCGGTCATCGGCGCGACCGGCCAGAACCCGCGCAAGGGGGTCACCCACACCTGGGAGGACGTACAGGGCGAACTGTGCGACGTGGTGATCACGGCCCTGGTCGCCCTGCGCACGCTGACCCCGGACACGCGTGAGGTGTTCGACCGGCATCTGGAGAGGGTGACGAAGCGGTCCTTGGGCTCGACGCCCCTTTAGGGGCGCGGGGAACTGCGCGGCCAGCCCCCACCGGCCCGCAGATCCGTCACGACCGCCCAACCGGGGTCAGCTTCAACACCGTACCCTCTCCGTTCGCCGACAGCAGCAACGCCCCTTCCGGCGTGACCGCCAGCCCCGCGAACCGCCGGGCCATCCCCGGCATCCCCTGGGCGAAGAGGGCGGGTTCCGGACCCGGCACCACCCCCGGCGGCGCCCCGACCGGCAGGTCCTCCGCGTCGATGCGCGTCTCCCCCGTCACCGGCGACACCGCACACAGCCTGCGCCGTCCCGTCTCCACCGTGAACAGCTCCTCTCCCAGCACCGCGAGGCCCTGCGGAGCGTCGAGGCCGTCCACGACGACGGTCGGCGGCGCGTCCGCCTCGATCCGCAGTACGGTGCCGGCCCCCTCGTCGCTCACATAGCAGCGCCCCTCGCCGTCGAACGCGACATCCGCGGGCCGGTCGAGCCCGTCCGCCAGGACGCGGATCGCGTCGTCCTCGCCGACGGCCACCACCCGCCCCGCGCCGGACTCTGCGACGACGAGCGAGCCGTCCGGCGCGACCGCGATGCCGAGCGGCCGTCGCAGCCCGTCGGCCCGCTCCCGTGTGGTCCCGTCCCGGGGGTCGTACGTCTGGACCTGCCCGAACTGCGAGGTGAGGTGCAGCAGTTCGCCGTCGGCGACGATGCCGTGCGAGAAGTGCAGCAGGGACAGGGTGGTCACCCCGCCCTCCCGTGAGGGCTCGGGGTTCGCGACGCGGTAGTGGTCGGCGGCGTACACCCGTCCGCCCAGGTCGACGGTCACGCCGTACGGCCCGTCGAGGCCCCGCGGCACGATCTCGCGGGTACGGCCGTCGGGGTGCATCTCGGTGACGCCGCCGCTGGCGTAGCTGGAGACGAACATGCGGTTCTCGGCATCGAAGGCGGCGTTGTCAAGGCCGACGACCCCGCTGGTGACCAGGGTCCGCGAGCCGCCGCCGTGCAGGTCGATCCGGGTGACGATGCCCTCGGGGCCACGGGAGAGCACATGCAGCACCCCGCCCCGGTCGAACCGCACGGCGACCGGCTGATGGACGTCGTCCGCGACGACCTCGGGCACTCCCCCGTCCGGCGGGATCCGCCAGACCTGGCCGGTGAGCAGGGGGTTCGGGCCGCTCATCATGTGCGGGTAGTAGAGGTGGCCGTCGGGGCCGAGCTGCATGGCGTTGCCGAGCGCGAGCCCCTCCGTCAGGACCCGCGGGTCGCCACCCTGCGGAAACAGCTCCAGCAGCCGGCCGTCGGGCTTCATCTCGTTCACGAACAGCCGGTCGCCCACGCAGGTGATGCCGTTGGGGTTGGCCACATCGCCGGAGACCAGCGTGTACTCCCCCGCCGGGCTCCGCCGCCACACCCGCCCCGGCACCAGGTCGGCGATGTACATCGAGCCGTCCGCGCCGAAGGCGAGATCGTCCGGGGACTGGACGGGACCGTCCATCGGTACAACCACCTCGACGTCCCCCGTGGCCGGGTCGACGGCGCTGATCTGCCCGGCGAGGAACTGGGCGACGTACAGCCGCCCGTCGGGCCCGAACGCGACGCCGTTGGAACCCCACAGCGGGTTGGGCGGGTTGAGCCGCCGCGGCGCCCAACGGACGCTGTCGACAGGCTGGTTGCCGTATCTGCTCATGCCTCGCCGCCCTCCGTCAGGACCTCGCGCATGCCGCCCTCCTCGCGCCAGCGCCGCAGCAGTTCGTGGAAGGCGACCGGGCCGTCGCCGTACGACTCGCTGCGCTCCCTCGGCCGGCCCTCGTTGTTGTAGTAGCCCGGCGTGCACTCGGCCTGGAACCTGTGCAGGTCGGCGGCCTTGCGGCGGATCGTCGCCACCCAGGCGTCCTGCGCCTCGGCGGTCGGCTCGACGCACCGGATCCGGCGCCTGCGGGCCTCCCCGACGACCTCGGCGACGTGGGTCGCCTGCTCATCGAGGATGTGGACGTAGTTCACGGCGGAGGCGTTCTGGAGCGGGCCGAGGTGGAAGAGGTTGGGGAAGCCCTCGCTGTAGAACCCGTGCAGGGTCCGCGGGCCGCCGCTCATCCAGGTCCGCAGCAGATCGGCGCCGCCGCGGCCGTACACCGGCAGCCGCCCGGACAGCACGCCCGAGACACCCACCTCGAAGCCGGTCGCGAAGACGATGCAGTCGACCTCGTACCGGGTCCCGCCGACGACGACGGCGTTCTCGGTGATCCGCTCCACGCCGTGGGTGTCGGCGGTGTCGACGAGGGTGACGTTGGGCCGGTTGAAGGTCTGGAGGTAGTGGTCGCTGAAGGTGGGCCGCTTGCACATGTAGCGGTACCAGGGCTTGAGCCGCTCGGCGGTCCCCGGGTCCTCGACCGTGGCCTCGACCCGGGACCGCAGCTCGTTCATCTTCTGGAAGTCGGCGATCTCGTAGGCGAGTTCGCGTTCCTCGGCCGGCACGTCCGCGTAGGCGTTGGTCGGGATGAGCTTCTCCTGGAGCCGGGCGGTGGACGTCCAGGCGTCGTCCACCAGGTCCTCCGTCGCGCGGACGCCGGTGACGACCCTCAGGAAGTTGTCCCGCCGGCGCCGCTGCCAGCCGGGTTCCAGGGACTCGGCCCATTCCGGGTCGGTGGGCCGGTTGCCGCGTACGTCGACGGAGGACGGGGTCCGCTGGAAGACGTACACGTGCGCCGCGTCCGCCCCGAGGTGCGGCAAGACCTGGATGGCGGTGGCGCCGGTGCCGATGACGGCGACACGCTTGTCGGCGAGTCGGTGCAGGCCCCCATCGGCATCGCCGCCGGTGTAGTCGTAGTCCCAGCGGCTGGTGTGGAAGGTGTGCCCGCGGAAGGTCTCGATGCCGGGGATGCCGGGGAGCTTGGCCTCGCTGAGGGTGCCGCTGGAGACGACGACGTACCGGGCCCGCATCCGGTCACCGCGGTCGGTGGCGACGACCCACTCCGACTCCCCTTCGTCCCAACGGAGTTCGGTGACCTGGGTCTGGAAGCAGACGTCGTCGTACAGGCCGAAGTGGCGGGCGACGGCCCGCGCGTGCTCGCGGATCTCCTCGCCGGGCGCGTACTTCCACTTCGGGACGTAACCGAGCTCTTCGAGCAGCGGCAGATAGATGTACGACTCGATGTCGCAGTGGATGCCCGGGTAGCGGTTCCAGTACCAGGTACCGCCGAAGTCGCCCCCTTTCTCGACGACCCGGATCTCCTTCACGCCCGCCTGCCGCAGCCGGGCCCCGGCGAGCAGCCCACCGAACCCACCGCCCACGACCAGCGCCTCTACGCGGTCGTGCCGGGGCTCGCGGGTGAACTCGGTGTCGGCGTACGGGTCGTGACCGTACGTACTGAACTCACCGGCGATTCGCTGGTACTGCCTGTTGCCGTCGGGCCGGATCCGGCGCTCGCGCTCGGCACGGTACTTGGCGCGCAGGGCGTCGGGGTCGAAGCCGAGCTCCGCCTCGGGATCGAAATCCAGCTCCATGGGTGCGGTCTCCTCGGTCGTGGGGGGGCCGACGCCGCCGGAGCGGGCCGGGACAGGGGAAGCAGGAGGTCGGGGTCAGTGAAGCGAATCGGGCTGACAGCTCCCAGACATATCCCGGACACCCGGCGGATGTGAGCCACGGCACACAGAGCTATTGGCTCCATGACCGGCGGCGCTACGGCTGGACGGTTCCGCCGAGCCAGTAGCCGAAGCCGCGCCGGGTGTGGATGAGGGCCGGCTGCTCGCCGTTGACCTTGCGGCGCAACCGCGAGACCAGCCGCTCGATGGCGCTGTCGGTCGGCGGGTCGGTCCAGACGTGCCGGCCGATCTGCTCCTTGGACAGCACGCGGTCGGCGTTGACCAGCAGACAGCGCAGCAGCCGGTACTCGGCGGGCGTGAGCTCGATTGTGCGCTCGCCGCGGCGGGCCCGGCGGGTGGCGTCGTCGAGCACGAGGTCGCCGTAGCGGAGGGCGCCGTCCCATCCGGCGGGCTCCTGGCTGCCCACCAACTGCCGGGCACGTGCGAGGACTTCGGCGACCCGGCCGGATGCTGCCGGCTGCCCGCCGGTGCCGGATCCGGGTCCAACGCCCCTTCTGCGGCCCGTTCCGCCGCCGGGCAGGCTGCCGAGGAATTCGCCGGTCCCGGTGAGCAGGAGGACGGCGGGGCGGTCGGGGGCGAGGAGACGGCGGCTGTGTCTGAGGGCGGCGGTGTCCGGGAGGGTCACGTCGAGGATGACCAGATCGAATCGGCGCTCGGTGAGGAGAGGGCCGGCGTGGGTGGCGCGGTCGACCACGACGGTCCG
The DNA here is from genome assembly GCF_008704715.1 of Streptomyces chartreusis. Taxonomy (NCBI): domain Bacteria; kingdom Bacillati; phylum Actinomycetota; class Actinomycetes; order Kitasatosporales; family Streptomycetaceae; genus Streptomyces; species Streptomyces chartreusis. The sequence goes on along the minus strand of NZ_CP023689.1, from coordinate 7,008,015 downwards.
GTAGCCGGCCAGCTCCAGCAGTGCGGAGAGCGGCTCGGAGGTGCGTGGCTCACCGACGACGAGCAGGACATCCGGTATCGCCGGGACCGCGTCGGTCGACGGCGGCTTCGGCATGCGGTCACTCTACCTGCGGGTTGCCTGAGGCAAGTAAACGCCGATCGGGTCCGGCCACAGGCCCATGTCCACCTCTTCACGTCCAGGGCGTGGCGACGAGCCGGATCCTGGCGTCGGGGCCGACGAGAGAGGCGGCGATGGCGGGCAGTGGGATGTGGGCGACCCAGCGGCCGGGGGCGGGGTCCTCGTCGGCGCGGGGCGTGGCGGCCGCGCTGTGGTCGCGGATGGCGCCCTCGATCTCCGAGTTCCAGGCGGCCCGGATCCCCTCGACCTCGGGATCGCCCTCGGGTGTGCCCACGTCGATGACCAGCGTGTCGGCGAAGTCGGCGGACTGTTCCAGATGGTCGAAGAGGTTCAGGATGCCGCCCTTCTCGCGCAGGGAGATCAGCCGTAGATCGAGGATGAACCGCATGGGCTCGCCCTCGGCTGCCCGCAGACCGCTGTTGAGGAACGTGGTCGCCAGCGGCACCGACGTCTCCTGCCCGTCCGGGGGTGGGTCGAGCTGGATCGGGCTCCAGTGGGCCGCGAACCGTTCGTGCATGGGGACGGGCAGCCCGCGCACCGCGAGCCGGGTCTCGGCCTGCCAGACCAGGTCGTCGTCGCCGGACAGCCGGTAGCCGACCAGCGAGGCCTCGACCCGGGTGTCCCCGAACAGGAACCGCCGCAGGTTCTGGTAGCCCTCCTCGGAGTTGACCATGCCGTAGCGCCCGCTGTGGCTGCGATGGACGTAGGCCCGCTGGGCACCCGGCACGTACGCCCGCTCGATCTGCACGAGCCCGTCGCTGTGCGGTCCGACGGCGGCGGACGACAGACCGAGGGCGACGTCGTAGTCCGTCGGGTTGGTGCCGACGAGACAGAAGACGCGCTCCAGCGGCAGGGCCCCCGGCCCCTGGGGCATCGGGCGGGCGTCCCAGCCGTCGGGCGGCCCGTCGGGGTCGGTCTCGGCCTGCGGGGTGAGGAACTCGTACATCCGCCGGGGCCCGAAGATGTCCGCGCCCTGGATGCCGATCCGGTCCCGCATCCGCTCCAGGAGCCCGCCGCCGAGGTCGAAGGTGATGCCGCCGTGCGGGGTGCCGTAGGTGAAGAACTTCGCGACACAGTCGTCGGCGGCGCGCCCCCGGTCGGGCAGGACCTTCTGCAGCAGGCACCGGCAGATGAGCCCGCCCATCGAGTGCGCCACGAGGTAGACGGCCGGCGCGCCGGTCTTCTCCCGGAGCCGGTCGACCAGGTCGAGCAGGTCGACGGCGGCGTTCTCCAGCCGGTACTCCTGCGGGCTGCCGCCCCAGGTGGTGGCGGAACGGTCGTAGAACCGGTGGATCCAGATGGTGTTGGCGGGAATCTCCGTGTGGTGAGCGAGGTAGGCGGCCTGGTCCCCCTTCACGAGCAGCTCGTATCCCTCCTCCCGGAGCAGACGCAGCAGGGGGCTCTCGAACTGATGGAAGAGGGGTTGGTTGTCAGCACCGACCCGCACGTGGACGGAGCCCTCGTTGAACCCGTAGAAGGGGTCGTCGACGGCCTTGTCGATACCGCGCGTGCCACCGGCGAAGCCACGGACATAGACGATGGGAAGTCGGCGGTTGTCATCCACGGCTTGCCTCCAGAGACCAGGGTCCTCTCCTCCTGAGTAGAGGAAGCCCGGAACTCCGGCCTCCAGGAATAGGCAGAAAGGGTGACGATCCGGAATCAGCGGGAGCGGCATGTTCCGCAAGCCGTGCGACGGACGCGGCGCCCTGCCCCGTAGAGCAGACACAGGCGGACGTCTGCAGGGAGGGGAACAGGGAGTGGCAGGGCAGGGAGTCAGAACCGCCAGAGGTACGGCGGCCGCGGCGGTGGCACTGGTGGCGCTGACCGCGTCACAGGCGCCGGGGGCGGTCCCGGCACGGGTCTCGGCGTCGGTGGCGGGGCAGCCGCCCGCGCAGCACGGTCCGAGCGTGTCCGGCGACACCCCGTACCGCACCGAGCTGCCGCCGCTGCGGACCGCGAAGCGGGACGGCGTCGGGGCCCCGGCGGGGGTCGGTGCCGCCGTGCCCGCGAGCGTGTTCGCCGCCTACCGGCGAGCGGAGCGGCGGCTTGCGCAGGAGGCGCCCGGCTGCCGGCTGCGGTGGCAGTTGCTGGCGGCGATCGGGCAGGTCGAGTCCGGGCAGGCACGGGGCGGCCGGGTGACCGGCGACGGTACGACCCTGGCGCCGATCCTCGGGCCACGGCTGGACGGCGTGGCCTTCGCACTGATCCGGGACACCGACGGCGGTGCCCACGACGGGGACACGGTGTACGACCGCGCGGTCGGGCCGATGCAGTTCATCCCCTCGACCTGGGCCCGCTGGGGAGCGGACGGCAACGGCGACGGACGCACGGATCCGCACAACGTCTTCGACGCCGCGCTCGCCGCCGGACGCTATCTGTGCGCGGACGGGAGGGACCTGTCCGTCCCCGCCGAGCTGGACCTGGCGATCCTCGGCTACAACCACTCGTCGGCCTATCTGCGCACGGTCAGGGCCTGGTACGCGTACTTCCTGGACGGGCACAGCGTGGTGCCGGACGCCACCGCCGGCCCCTCTCCAGGCCCATCTCCGTCGCGGTCGCCCTCGAAGCCGGAGCAGTCCTCGCCGACTCCCTCCGCTCGTCCGAGCGCCTCCCCGACCCGCACGCCGTCGACCCCCGCCTCGCCGGCCGACACCGCATCGCGTCCGGCCGCCGACCCCGAGGAGACAGAGAATCCGCAACTCCCCCTTCCCGCCCCGGACATCGGGCTCTCCGGCGACGACCTGCTGCCCGGCAGCGCGGCGCTGACCAGTAACAGCGCGGACTCGATGACCGCCTCCCCCTCCACAACCGCCGATACCGAGCGGTAATGTCGCGCCCCGCCGGACGGGACGACACCGGTGGGTGAGAGCGAAGGGGCCCTCATGGCGACGGACATGTCCGCGGAGACGGAAGCCTCCGACGACCGTTGGCAGCAGATGTGGAGCCACCGCGAGCAACTGCTCAAGGTGGCCCGGCGCAGGTCGATGAGCGCGGAGGACGCCGAGGACGCGGTGCACGAGGCAATGCTGCGGGCCGCCGAGCGCCCCGACCTGGACGACGAGCGGCTCGCGGCATGGCTGACGACGGTGACGATGCGGCTGTGCGTCGACCGCTACCGGCAGGTGAACCGGGAGGCCGAGGTACGCACCAGCCCGACGCTCATCGCCCCCGGCCCGGTGCCCGTCGAGGAGGCGGTGTGCGACCGGGCCGAGGCGAAGTGGCTGGCGGTCCGCAGCGGTGAGCTGCCCGCTCGGCAGGCCGAGGCGCTGCGGCTGAAGTCGGAGGACCTCGACGTCGGCCAGGTCGCCGTCCGGATGGGGCTGAGCTACCGGACCGTCGAGTCGCTGCTAGCCAGGGCGCGCCGGTCCCTGCGGCAGTCGCTGGCCGCGACGCTCGGGTGCGCGCTGTTCCTGATCGGGTGGGGACGGCCGCGCGGCGGCGGCAAGGTGCAGGCCGTGGCGGTGGCTTCGACGGCGGCGACGCTGGTGGTGGCCGGGTTCGTGCTGCCCCACACCTTCGACGGGGGCGGGGGTGAGGGCGGTGCTCCGCGGCCCGCGGTCGCCTCGCCGGGTGCGGAGGCGTTGCGGCCCGACAGCGGCGCCGGGCACAGGGCTCCGCGGGGGAACCGGCCGACGGCCTCGGCAGCTGGACCGGACGAGGCCGGGTCGCCGCCGGAAGAATCGTTCCGGCCGCTGTCCGTGCCGTCACTGCCGGACGTGGCCGTGCCGGAGGTGGCGGTGCCGGAAGTGGCGGTGCCGGAAGTGGCGGTGCCGAAGGTCTCGGTGTCCCCGCTGCCGGTGCTGTCCGCGCCGGAGGTGCCAGATGTGCCCGAGGTGCCGGAACTGCCCGGAGTCTCCGACCTGCCCGAGACCCCTGACCTGCCGGTCGAGCCCTCTGACGTGCCATCCGCCTCGCTGCCCCTTCCGACGGCGACCCCACTGCCGTAAAAAAATCCACGACCCGAGCGACGGACGCCCCGCCCCTCCCCGTAGAGCAGATGTCAGAGCTGCTCCAGGGGCCGAAGGGTGGACCGGATGGGTGTCGAGATCTGTGTGGAAGGGCTGACCAAGTCCTTCGGTCACCAGGTCATCTGGCAGGACGTCTCACTGACACTGCCCGCCGGGGAGGTCTCGGTCATGCTCGGCCCCTCGGGCACGGGCAAGTCGGTGTTCCTCAAGACGCTCGTTGGCCTGCTGAAGCCGGAGCGCGGCTCGATCACGATCCAGGGCCAGGACATCACCAGGCTCCGCGAGCACGACCTGTACGAGGTACGGAAGCTCTTCGGCGTGCTGTTCCAGGACGGCGCGCTGTTCGGCTCGATGAACCTGTACGACAACATCGCCTTCCCGCTGCGCGAACACACCCGTAGGTCCGAGAGCGAGATCCGGCGCGTCGTCCTGGAGAAGATGGACATGGTCGGGCTGATCGGCGCCGAGGGAAAGCTGCCCGGCGAGATCTCCGGCGGGATGCGGAAGCGGGCGGGACTGGCCCGGGCCCTGGTGCTCGACCCGGAGATCATCCTCTTCGACGAACCCGACTCCGGCCTCGACCCGGTCCGCGTCGCCTACCTCAACCAGCTCATCGTCGACCTCAACGCCCAGATCGACGCGACCTTCCTGATCGTCACGCACGACATCGCCTCCGCCCGCCAGGTCCCGGACAACATCGGGCTGCTGTTCCGCCGCGAGCTGGTGATGTTCGGGCCCCGCGAGGAGCTGCTGACCAGCGACGAGCCCGTCGTACGGCAGTTCCTGAACGGCCGCATGCAAGGCCCCATCGGGATGGCCGAGGAGAAGGACGCCGCGCAGGTCGAGCAGGAGCTGGCCGCCCTCGGCGACACCGCCAAGGGCACCGAGTCCCCCGGCAGTAAGGCTCTGACTCCCCGCCTGCTGCCGGGTCCTGGCATCCCCCGGCCACCCCGCTGGGAGGCGATCGCCCGCCGCGAGGCCGCGCTGCACCCGAGGGCGGTGGTCGGCGCATGAGCCTGTCACCCATCGGAGCGCTGCGGCACTCGGGGAGCCTGTTCGCGATGGCGCTGGACGTCGCCCGGACGGTCTTCCGACGCCCGTTCCAGGCACGGGAGTTCATCCAGCAGGCATGGTTCATCGCGAGCGTGACGATCCTTCCGACGGCCCTGGTCTCCATTCCCTTCGGCGCGGTCATCGCCCTGCAGATCGGCAGCCTGACGCGGCAACTGGGCGCGCAGTCCTTCTCCGGTGCCGCCTCCGTGCTCGCCGTGCTGCGCGAGGCCTCGCCGATCGTCACCGCGCTGCTCATCGCGGGCGCCGGCGGCACGGCGATCTGTGCGGACCTCGGGGCGCGGAAGATCCGCGACGAGATCGACGCGATGCAGGTGCTGGGCATCGACCCCGTCCACCGGCTGGTCGTACCGCGCGTACTGGCGTCGATGCTGGTGGCGGTGCTGCTCAACGGCCTGGTGTCGGTGGTCGGCGTGGCGGGCGGCTACTTCTTCAACGTCGTCCTGCAGAACGGCACGCCAGGCGCCTACCTCGCTTCCTTCACCACCCTCGCCCAGCTCTCCGACCTGTGGGCGGCCGAGGTCAAGGCGCTCGTCTTCGGCGCGATCGCGGCGATCGTCGCCTCGTACAAGGGGCTGACCGCGAAGGGCGGCCCGAAGGGTGTGGGCGACGCGGTGAACCAGTCGGTGGTGATCACCTTCATGTTGCTGTTCGTGACCAACTTCGTGATGACCGCGGTGTACTTCCAGGTCGTCCCGCAGAGGGGTTAGCCGATGAGACCTCTCCGACGCCCGCTGCGCTCACTCGAAGACCTCGGCGCGCAACTCGCTTTCTACGGCCGCTCGTTGGCGTGGACGGGCCGCACCCTGCGCCGCTACAAGAAGGAGATCCTGCGGCTGCTCGCCGAGGTGAGTTTCGGCCGGGGCGCGCTCGCGGTGGTGGGCGGCACGGTCGGTGTGATCGCCTTCCTGTCCTTCTTCACCGGCACGGAGGTCGGTCTCCAGGGCTACGCGGCCCTCAATCAGCTGGGCACCTCCAACTTCGTGGCGTTCCTCTCGGCGTACTTCAACACCCGTGAGATCGCCCCGCTGGTGGCCGGGCTCGCGCTGTCCGCGACCGTCGGCGCCGGGTTCACGGCCCAGCTGGGGGCGATGCGGATCAGCGAGGAGACCGACGCGCTCGAAGTGATGGGCGTGCCCTCGCTGCCGTTCCTGGTGACGACGAGGATGATCGCCGGGTTCGTCGCGGTGATCCCGCTGTACGTGATCGGGCTGCTGTCCTCCTACCTGGCCGCCCGCACCATCACCACCGGCTACTACGGCCAGTCGGCCGGCACCTACGACCACTACTTCCAGCAGTACCTGCCACCGGTCGACGTGCTGTGGTCCTTCGGGAAAGTGCTCGTCTTCGCCGTCCTGATCATCCTCGTCCACTGCTTCTACGGCTACTACGCGAGCGGCGGGCCCGCGGGCGTCGGCGTGGCGGTGGGCCGTGCGGTGCGGACTTCGATCGTGGCGATCAACGTCCTCGACTTCTTCCTGTCGCTCGCCATCTGGGGCGCCAGTACGACCGTACGGATCGCGGGGTGAGCCGCCGGATGAGGGTGCTGAGACTGCGGTTGTACGGCGTCGTCTTCATCGCCGTACTCGCACTGCTGCTGTCCCTGTCGGTCGCCGTGTACCGGCAGGCGTTCACGCCGGTCGTGCGGATCACGCTGGAGGCGGACAGCCTCGGCAACCAGCTGGATCCACGGGCCGACGTCAAGCTGCGCGGGCTGCTCGTCGGCGAGGTGCGCGAGGTGCGGGCCGACGGGACGAAGGCGCGGCTCGACATCGCGCTCAAGCCGGAGCACGTCGCGTACATCCCGTCGGACGTGCACGCGCGGCTGCTCCCCAAGACGCTGTTCGGCGAGAAGTACGTCGACCTGGTGCCGTCCGCCGCTTCGTCCGCCCGCCCGATCCGGGCCGGCGACGTCATCACCCAGGACCGCACCCGGGTCGGCATGGAGGTGCAGCAGCTCATGAACGACCTGCTGCCCCTGCTGCGGACCGTCCAGCCCGGCAAGCTCAACGCCACCCTCTCCGCGTTCGCCACAGCCCTGGAGGGCCGCGGCGACCGGATCGGCGGCAACCTCACTCGCCTGGAGGCCTACCTGCGCCGCCTCAACCCCCACCTGCCCTCCCTCACCGAGGACATCGCCCGCTTCGCCGAGGTCGCCGAGATCTACGGCGACGCGGCGCCCGACCTGATGGAGATCCTGCGCAACACCGTCACCACCAGCCGCACGATCGTCGAGCAGAAGGACCGGCTGGCGGCGGCATTGCGCACCACGGCGACCGTCGCCGGCACCACGGAGGACTTCCTCGACACCAACGGCGACCGGCTGATCGCCCTCGGCCGGGTCTCCCGCCCGACGCTGGAGCTGTTCGCCCGCTACTCCCCCGAGTACCCCTGTCTGCTGGCCGGTCTGGTCCGGCAGGAGAAGGCCTCGGAGGAAGCGTTCCGGGGCGGGAAAATGCACATCACGCTGGAGGTCGTACAGCCGCAGGGGGCGTACGAACCGGGCGAGGAGCCGCGGTACGGCGAGCGGTCGGGTCCCGACTGCCGTGATCTGCCGGGTCCGCCGGTGCCGGCGCCCGGTGCCCACCTCGACGACGGTTCGAAGGCCGGGGGTTCGTCCTCGGGTGGCCCGCTCGACGTGTCCGCGACGCGAGCCGAGCAGAGGGCCGTCGGCTCACTCGTCGCGCCCGCGCTGGGGGTGCCCGCCGACGAGGTGCCGCCGGTCGCGACGTTGCTGTTCGGGCCGCTGGCACGTGGGACGGCGGTGAGTGTGGCATGAGGACCGCAGGCGCGCGGCAGACCGCTGCTCCCCTCGTCAAGTTCAGCGTCTTCGCGCTGGTGACCATCCTGGCGACGGCCCTCCTCGCCGCCACGATCGTGAACATCTCCCTCACCCCGGAGGATCGCTATCGCGCCGTGTTCAGCGATGTCACCGGCCTGGAGGAGGGCGACGACATCCGCGTGGCCGGGGTGCGGGTCGGCGAGGTCGAGGACATCCGCATCAAGGACCGGACGCTGGCCGAGGTCACCTTCACCGTCGGCCGGGACCGACCGCTGCTGACCAGCACGGGCGCGGTCGTCCGGTACCGCAATCTGGTCGGGCAGCGGTACGTCGCGCTGACCGAGGGCACGGGCGACGGGTCCCGGCTGCTGCGGCCCGGCGGGACGATCCCGCTGTCGCGCACACAACCGGCGCTGGACCTCAACGCCCTGCTGAACGGCTTCAAGCCGCTGTTCGCCGCACTGAGCCCGAAGGACGTCAACCAGCTCGCCACCGAGATCATCAGGACCCTCCAGGGCGAGGGCGGCACCGTCAACAGCCTCCTCGTGCACACGGCGTCGCTCACCTCGACCCTGGCCGACCGCGACCAGCTGATCGGCTCGGTGATCGACAACCTCAACACCGTGCTGGAGACGCTGGACAAGCGGGGCAGCCGCTTCTCCGGCCTCCTCAAGCAACTGCGCCGGGTCGTCTCGGGCCTGGCCGCCGACCGTAAGCCCATCGGGCGGTCGCTGGTGAACATCGGCGATCTGACGGAGGCCACTTCGGGGCTGCTGAAGGACGCGCGTCCGCCGCTGAAGGACGACATCGCCGAGCTGACCGGGCTCACCGGAACGCTGAACGACAACGAGAAGACCGTGGAGGGCGTCCTGAAGCGGCTGCCGAACAAGCTCAACAAGCTGACGGGGACGGCGTCCTACGGCTCGTGGTTCAACTTCTACCTCTGCGACTTCGACGGGCGGATCGTGCTGCCGAAGACGAAGCAGGTACTGACACCCGAGCTGCATGTGGCGAGGGCGAGGTGCGCGGGATGAGCCGTAAGCAACGTCCCGAGCCGCTGTTCAAAGTGCGGGTGGAGCCGCCCAGGCTGCCGAGGATACGTCTGCCGAAGGCACAACTCCTGCCGCGTCGCAGGCCCCGCCCGCAACCGCTGTTCAAAGTGCGCGTCGAGCCGCCCAGGCTGCCGGGGATACGGCTCCGTCGCCCACGCCTCATCCCGTTCCGCGACCGCAACCCCGTCGTCATCGGTGCCGTCGGCCTCACCACCCTCGCACTGCTGGCCTTGGCCGCGTTCAACGCGGACAGCCTGCCGCTGATCGGCGACGGCGAGACGTACAGCGCGGCCTTCGCCGAGGCGGGCGGGCTCAAGCCCGGTGACGAGGTGCGGATCGCCGGAGTCAAGGTCGGCAAGGTCGAGGAGGTCGACCTGGACGGCGACCACGTCAAGGTCACCTTCAAGATCAAGGGCGAGCCGGGCTTCGGCCGTGAGACCGGCGCGTCCATCCGGGTCAGGACGATCCTCGGCGCGAAGTACCTCGCACTGCACCCCGAGGGCGGGGGCCAGTTGGCTCCAGGCAGCGAGATACCGCTGAAGCGCACGGTCCCCGCCTACGACGTCGTACAGGCCTTCAGCGACCTCACCACGACATCGGAGAAGATCGACACCGATCGCGTGGCGAAGGCCATGGACACCATCTCCGCCACCTTCGAGGACTCACCGGAAGAGGTACGGGCATCCCTCAAGGGCCTGTCCCGGATCTCCCGGACGGTGGCCTCCCGCGACAAGGCGCTGCGCGAGCTGCTCGGCCACGCCAACGGCGTCACGGACGTACTCGCCGACCGCTCCGGTGACTTCACCGCCCTGGTCAAGGACGGCGACAAGCTGTTCAAGGAGATCAGCAAGCGGCGCGAGGCGATCCACAAGCTCCTGAAGAGCTCCGCCGCGCTCGGCATCCAGCTCTCCGGCCTGGTCCAGGACAACGACAAGGAGATCGGGCCCGCGCTCAAGGGCCTGAACCAGGTGGTGACGATGCTCGAGCGCAATCAGTCCAGCCTGGACCGCAGCATCAAGCTCCTGGCGCCCTACGTCCGCCTCTTCACCAACACCCTCGGCAACGGCCGCTGGTTCGACTCCTACGTCCAGAACCTCGTCGCCGCTCCCGTGGTGCCACGGACGGGAGGATCGCAGTGAACTTCCCCGTCAGGCTGAGAAAGCCCCTGGCCCTGCTCACCGCACTGTCCCTCGTCGCCGCCCTCGCCTACGTCCTGTGGCCGCGCCCCGAGCCGGTCCGCGTCACGGCGTACTTCCCGCGCACGGTCGGCATCTACCCCGGCTCGGACGTGCGGGTGCTGGGCGTCCGGATCGGCGAGGTCAGGAAGATCACGCCGGAGGGCGACCGTGTGCGGGTCGACCTGGAGTACGACGCCGGCCGCAAGGTCCCGGCGCAGGCGCAGGCGGCGATCATCAACTCCTCGGTGGTCAGCGACCGTTATGTGCAGCTGCTGCCCGTGTACCGGAGCGGTCCGGTGCTGCGGGACGGGGACGAGATCCCCGAGTCGCGCACCGCCGTACCCGTGGAGCTGGACCGCGTCTTCGACAGCCTGCACGGCACGGCCGAGGCCCTCGGCCCGGAGGGTGCCAACAAGGACGGCTCCCTGTCGCGGCTGCTCGGGGTGAGCGCGGACAACCTCGACGGTCAGGGCGAGAACCTCAACCGGACGGTCGAGGACCTCTCGAAGGCGGTCACGACCCTGTCCGACGGCCGCACGGACCTGTTCGGCACGATCCGCAACCTCCAGGTCTTCACGGCGGCGCTCGCGGCCGACGACAAGAGCGTGCGCTCGTTCAACAGCAGCCTCGCGAAGGTCGCCGAGCAGCTGGCGGGCGAGCGCAAGGACCTGGCGGCGGCGCTGAGGAACCTCGGGACGGCACTGGGCGACGTGTCCGGCTTCGTGAAGCGGAACAAGAAGTCGCTCACCTCGAACGTGGCGGGCCTGAGCAAGGTCACCAAGGTACTCGTCACCCAACGGGCCGCGCTGGAGGAGCTCTTGGAGGTGGCGCCGACCGGCATGTCGAACCTGAACAACGCCTACAACCCGTCGGCCGGCACCCTCGACACCCGCAACAACGCCGATCAGGCACAGGACCCGGCCTCGCTGCTGTGCTCGGTGCTCAGGACGACCGGGGACGAGGGCGGAAGGAACCCGGACTGCAAGGAGCTGAAGGAGTTGTTCGACTCCCTGCCCGAGGTCCCACGGGGCCCGGCGGTCACCGGCACGGTCGACCGCACCCTCGGCGGAATCCTGGAGGCGAACGCATGAGAGTGCCGCGCGCGAGCGCGCTGCGCAAGGGCAAGGTGGCGGCCTGGGCGGCCGTCGGCTCGCTGCTCCTGTCCGGCTGCGAGTTCAAGGGCTGGTACGACGTCCAGCTGCCCGGCGGAGCGGCCTCGGACGGCGACGCTTACCACGTCACCGTCGAGTTCCGTGACGTCCTCGACCTGGTGCCGCAGTCGGCGGTGAAGGTCGACGACGTCACCGTGGGCGCCGTCGAGAAGGTGGAGCTGGACGGCTGGCACGCACGCGTACGACTCCGGGTCGCCGACTCGGTCGAACTGCCCGCCAACGCGATCGCGGAGCTGCGGCAGACCAGCATGCTCGGCGAGAAGTACGTGGCGCTGTCCAGGCCGACGGACACCACTCCGGTCGGACGCCTCAAGGACGGCGACGCGATCCCCCTGTCCCGCAGCGGCCGCAACCCGGAGATCGAGGAGGTGCTGTCCGCCCTGTCCGCCCTGCTCAATGGCGGTGGTGTGGCGCAGCTCAAGACGATCACCGTGGAACTGAACAAGGCGCTGGAGGGACGGGAGAACCGGGTCGGGTCCCTGCTGAAGGAGCTGAACGTGTTCCTGGGCGGCCTGGACGAGCAGAAGCAGGACATCGTCCGGGCGCTGAAGGCGGTGGACCGGCTGGCCAAGCGCCTCGGCCGGGAGAAGAGGACCATCGCCGAGGCCGTGGACGCGATGCCGCCGGCCCTGAAGGTCCTGGCCGACCAGCGGCGGGACCTGACGCGCATGCTCACGTCGTTGTCGAAGCTCGGCAAGACAGGCACCAGGGTGGTCAACGCGTCGCACGACGACACGGTCGCGAACCTGAGACAGCTGCGCCCGATCCTGCAACAACTCAACAAGGCGGGCGATGACCTGCCCAACTCCCTGGAACTGCTGACGACTTACCCCTTCCCGCGCAACGCGGTGGACGCCATCAAGGGTGACTACGTCAATCTCCACATCACGGCCGACCTCGACCTGGCCGGGATCTACGGCAACTTGACGGAGAAGCCGGGCGGCGGTCGGGGTGGCGACGGGAAGCCCCAGGGACCCGGACTTCCGGAGACCCCGGACCTCCCGGACGTATCGGATCTCCCGAGCCCGCCGACCGTCCCGGCACCCACCGCGCTCCCGAGCACACCGGGCGTGCCGTCGTCCCCCTCGGCCCCTTCCGACGGCGGTGGCGACCCGCTGTGCCCGCCGGTGTGCACCAGCAGCTACGGCGAGTACGGCGGCGGCTACGGCGCCGGGGGCGACGGGCCGAAGGGGATCGACCTCGCCCTGGCCGAGCTGATGCTGAAGGGAGTCCAGCCGTGATCACACGGACGGTCAAGGCCCAGTTGCTCGCCTTCGCCACCATCACCGCCGTAGGGGTGTCGTACGTCGGCGCCGAGTACACCGGGTTGGTGGACGAGGTACTGGACCGCGGCTACACGGTCCGGGCGGACTTCGCCGAGTCCGGGGGGATTTTCCCCGGCGCCGAGGTGACGTATCGCGGGGTGCCGGTGGGCAGGGTGGGTGCGCTGCATCTGACGGGCGCGGACGGCGTCTCGGTCGCCCTGGACATCGAGGACGGGGCACCGCGCATCCCGGCGAACACACTCGCCGTGGTGGCGAACCGCTCGGCGGTGGGCGAGCAGTACGTGGACCTGCAACCCCGTACGTCCAAGGGTCCGTATCTGCTGGACGGCGGCACGATCCCGCGCGAGAGCACACGCGTACCGCTGCCGACGACGGACCTGGTCCTCAGCCTGGACCGCCTGGTGAACTCGGTGGGGAAGAAGGATCTGCGGGTCACGGTCGACGAGTTGGGCAAGGCGTTCGCGGGCACGGGCCCGAACCTGAGCCGTCTGGTGGACTCGGGGAACGTGCTGATCGAGTCGGCGTCGGAGGCGCTGCCGGAGACGATCGCGCTCATCGAGGACTCGCGGAAGGTACTGAAGACACAGGCGGACCAGGGCTCGTCGATCAAATCATTCGCGAGCGATCTGGCAGCGCTGACGGCTCAGTTGAAGGCGAGCGACGGGGACCTGCGAAGGCTGATCGGCAACGCGAGACCGGCGGCGCAGGAGGTGAACTCGCTGCTGAAGTCGGTGGGCCCCGAACTGTCGGTCCTGCTGGCGAACCTGATCAGCGGCGGCCAGGTGACCTTGGCCCGCCTCCCCGGCGTGGAACAGGCCCTGGTCACCTTCCCGGTGATGGTGGCGGGCAGTTACACGGTCATCCCGGGCGACGGCACCACCCACTTCGGCCTGGTGGTGAACGCCGACGACCCGCCGGCCTGCACGAAGGGTTACGGCACGGCCCGCCGCGACCCTGCCGACACGAGCACGCGCGAGGCGAATAGGCAGGCCCGCTGCACGCTGCCGCGGGGCAGCGAGTCGTCGGTGCGGGGAGCGCAGAACGCTCCAGGAGCTGCCGACGAGGCAGATCGGGCGGCGTACGTCACCCCGTACGACCCGGAGACCGGCACCACCACCGGCCCGGACGGAAGGGCCGTCGAGATCGGCTCGAAGGGCGGCCAGCAGGCCGTGTTCGGAAAGGAGTCGTGGCAATGGCTGCTCGTCGGCCCGATGGCATGAAGAACTGGCGGAGTTCCAGGGCGGTGACGGCAGGACTCGTCGCCGCGACGGTCCTGACCACCGCACTCACGATCTGGCTGGCCGTGGGCCTCCACGCACAACACGAATCGGACCAGCGCCACCAGGACATCCTGGCCGCGGCCCGCCAGTCAGCACTCAACTTCACCTCCCTCGACTACCGCCACTACGACCGCGACAGCGCGAACGTACTGGCGGGCGCGACGGGCGACTTCAAGAAGCAGTTCGCGGCACAGACGCGGCAACTGACGCGGCTCGTAGCGGCGAACAAGTCCGTCTCGGAGGGCCAGGTCCTGGAGGCAGGCATCGTCCGCTCCGCCGAGGACTCGGCCCGAGTACTGGTGGTCGCCGACAGCAAGGTGACGAACACGGCTGTGCCCCAAGGAGAGGCGCGCACGTACCGCCTGCAACTGGACCTGGTCCACCGGGACGGGCGCTGGCTGACGTCCGACGTCGAGTTCGTCGGCTGACGAGCACCACAGCTCGGCTGACAAGCACCACAGAGGAGTACGACCATGCCGAAGACGACCCCGAGCACCGGCACCCGGCGCACCATGACGGCGGCCGCCCGTGCCGCGGCCAAGCGAGCGGAGCGCGGCCACCGCGTACCGGCGCCGGAGGCCTCCGTCGCCGGCCGCACGGTGCTCATCGAGGCCCCGAAGAACGGCTGGGAGGACCCGCCGGAGCCGTCGCTCGAATCGTTCGAGGAGGACGCGCCGCCAAAGGACGAGGCCGAGGCCGAGGTGCACCCCCGTGGACGCGGCCTGCTCACGCTGGTACTCGGCGTCCTCCTGCTGGCCGCCCTGGTGGCAACCGCCGTACTGGGCTGGCAGTACCGGGACGGACACCGGACGGAAAGCGCCCGGACCCAGGCACTCACCGCCGCGCAGAAGGCCGCACCGCTCGTCCTCTCCTACGACTACCGTCACCTGGACAAGGACTTCACGAGCGCCCGCACCCACCTGACGGGCGGCTTCCGCGCCGAGTACGGCAAGACCACGAAGGCCGTGGTCGGCCCGACGGCCAAGAAGTACCGGGCCGTCGTAAAGGCCACGATCGCCGCCCCCGCCACCGGAACCCCGGCCGCCTCCGTCGTATCGGCATCCCTGGACAAGGTCGTGGTCCTGCTCTTCATCAACCAGGTCACCGAGAGCACACAGGTCTCGGGGGCTCGGGTGGACCTGAACCGGGTGCGGATGACGATGACCCACACGGACGGGGGGTGGAAGGTGAGCGGGGTCGACGCGCTGTGAGGTCCGCGGGGTGCACGTCGTTCACGTGCGGGTGTTGCTAAGAGACGGACCGGGACCTGATGCTCACCGGACGGCAGTCGTAACAGCGGAGATCTGGAGGCGCGGGGTGAGCCAGGCGGCTTCCTCCCCCACGGCCCGGCCCCTTCCTGCCGCGCGGCCGGGGGACGACAAGCACGGAGCGGGCGGCGAGCGCCCGGTGGTGGATACGGCTGGAGTGCGTGGAGCGCGTGTTCTCGGCGAGCTGGCGGACCGGCGCCATCCGGCCGTGGAAGTCCAGCTTCTCGCCGTACTGGATCAGGTACTCGTCCAGCTTCAGGGTGTCCGGGTGGTAGTCGAAGATCAGCGCGGGGCCGACCGCGTAACCGGAGGGCTGGCGGACGGCGTACACACCGTTCTGGTCGTGAGCGGGCAGGCGCACCCGCAGCGCGCCGTCGGTGAAGCAAACGGCTTCGCCCACCCACACCCGCTTACCGTTCTGCGCCAGCAGAACGGCCAGTTCCTTGGCCTTCTTGTTGACCAGGTGCTGGAGTTGCCGTGGGTGCAGCGCCTGCCTCCCGGGGTGGTCTGTACCCAGGTGCCGTTCTCGGAGGTGAGCGAGCCGTGCCAGTTCTTGAGCTCGATCATCCACATGCCGCCCGGCGCGACGACCAGCAGATCTACCTCGCGGACATGCCCGGTGTCCGCAGTGAACATGAAGTTCGACCAGACCCGCCACGGGTCGGAGTCCGGAAGCTCATTCCGGATCGCCTCCAAGCCGCGACCTTCATGGTCGAACTCAGACTCGGTGACCGTTTTCCACCGGCCGCCTTCCCGCATCTCACGCCGTCCCCGCCAGTCGTACCGTCCACCCACCCCATCAGATGCTTCGGGAGCTACCCGCCACGGGAAGGCGAAACCCCCAGGTGCGTCGAACCTAGTGGCTGGCACTGACATGAGAAGCCTCAGTAAAGGAAGTACATACACGACATTCGCGCACGTCACCGCAGGCACACCCCTTCAGAGGTCAAGCACCGCCACAATCAGGGGTCCTGCAGGGAAGACCGTCTGAGCCGATCACGCACTCTAACTCCCTCCGATTGCATGGGACTTGCTCTGATTCGGTGTCTGGGCTGTGCGCTAGGCTTGTCACTCGCTGCGCACCTTCCCGGAGGGTACGAGGCGGAGCCGCGGTCCAGTCCGCTGGTCGTGAGTGACGGATGGTGAATCCACCATGTGGACCTCACTTCGGTGAGGGCGGATGCCCGGTAGGGCGATCCCTGCCATTCCGAACTCACAACCTGGAGTGGCCCTTCATGGAACCGGTCGAGTACAAGCCTGCGCGTCGCCCCTGGATCCGCGAGATCCTGGTCGGCGCCGCCGCCGGAGTCGTCTCCAACCTTGTGTTGGAGGCGCTGGCGGCGGCAGCGCACCTGCTCGTCTGAGGCAGGCATGTGGCGGGCCCGGAGAGCCCGCCACTCCTCAGATCCTCAGAAAAGGGGTCGCTGCTCGGAGTGGGGCTGGTTCTGCTTCGACTTCCGGCTGCGTGAACGGTTGCGCTTCCCCGTAGGGCGGGGAAGGTGAGGGACCCTGGCTATGGGTGGAAGGTTGTCCCACGTGGGCCGCAGGCCGTGTATCTGCACGTCACCGACGGCCTCCCTCAGATATGCCTGCGTCTCCTCGTCCGTGGAGTAGAGGACGGTCGCGCGGCTCGCCCGTGTCATGAGGACGTGGTAAGCGTGCCGGATGCACCGCCCGAAGTCCTCCTCGCTCAGGTTCTTCCATCGCAGCCTCGGGTCGAAGGAACCGGGGACCGCGACGCGCTTGACCCCTGTTTCCGGGTCCTTGCGCGTCTTGCCGCGCCGAAAGATCCAACGGCCGTCGCGGCGCACCATGTCCTTGCCCATGATCACGCCGCACCAGTCCCACTCCAGGCCCTGGGCGGTGTAAACGCAGCCGATCTGGTTGATGCCTGCCGGGTCCACCGACCAGATCTTTGAAGGAGGCACTGTCCCGTTCTCGCACCAACTGCCGCTGTCGGCGTTCCAGGGCTGATGCCAGCCGCCGATGCGCACGTCCTCCTCCAGCCATCTGCCCTTTCCCTTGCCTCGCGGTTTGGACCAGGGCCAGCAAAAGCCGGCGACCATACGCGCCGAGGCACCGGCCTCGGACTCCGTCCTGATGATCCGCTCCAGCTCCTCCGGGCTGTCGGCGACCTCGACATGCATCAGCCCGTCAGGTGTCCACGTCCGCAGTTCGTCTCCTGTCAGTCCCAGAAGGTCCTGCACCCAGCGCACATACCCGTCGCTCCCCCCGCAGCGGTACTGGTCGGTGAGTTCGTGGCGGCCCGGCAGGAGGCCTCGGGCCTTGGCGGCGTTCTCGATCAGGTCGACCGTGCCCACTTCATTCGGACGAACAGTCTGGCTTCCGTCGAGAAAGAACACTGTGAGACGGGACGCGTCCAGCAGCTCTTCCACCTGAGGTTTCGTTCCCTGCCGCTCTGCGGGCAGGTAGCGGTTGGTGGTGCGGTCCCTCATGCGGTGGGCCTCATCACAGATGAGGACATCAAGAGGCGGCTCGGGTGGTGTGACGAAGTTGCTGAAGTAGGTAAAGCTCTTCTTGAATTCCTTGTCGCCGTAACCCACGTGCTCCTGCAGCGCCCCGTTGAAGGCTCGACTGCCGCTCGCATACTTCACCGTTCGCCCGGCAGCTTCGAACTCTGCCTTGAGTTCCAGTCCTACAGCGCTTTTCCCCGTGCCCGCGCCACCCGTGATGATGAACACGGCACGGCGGTCATCCGGTATGAGGCCCGGCTGGTCCGGATCGCCAAGGATGAACGAAGCCTTCTCCAGTACGTCCTCGGCGACCTCCTTTTGCTTTCCCCGCAGCGCAAACACGGTGTCCTCACCACGGGACTTGATCATGGCGTCGAGAAGCGGCGTGTTGCGGAGGCTCAGGCCCTGCAGCAGCAGCTCGGCTGCCGAGGCACCGCCTTCTTCCGCGAAGTGCTTGTTCAAGTCGGCAAGCAGCCTGTTGCGACGGTCCTTGGTGTAGGTGCGCGCGTAGGGGCCCATGGGTGCATCGACGGACAACAGCGGCCTTACGGACTCCTCCGTGGCATTGTGGAGATACGTGAAGCCGCCGCATTCGATGCGGTGTCCGGCCAGCGGGCCCTCGTCGCCCGTGAAGAGCTGGTAGTACTCGCGCAGTTGCAGGGCGGGGTGTCGCTTCGGCTCGCAGATTCCCGGAACATGGACCAGTTCGGCAGTGGCCTCCTCGACTCGCGTTACCGTGGACCATCTTTTCAGCTCCACGAGTTGGTACGACGGGCGGTGGGTCTCGGGGTGGTGCCCGGCGAGCACCACGTCGATCAGGCGCTGGTCGTGGGGATTCTCGGGTTCGTCGGCGGTCGCACCGCATTCGACGATCATCTCCACGTTGCCGCGACCCGCCTCGATGAGGTCCTGGGCCAGTTCAACGAGACTCTCCGCCCAGGCGGTTCGTTCGGAGAGCGAGGCTTCGGTTTTCCGGAAGTGCTTCCACCTCGCCGCGAGGTGGGGCACCATCCGGCGCCTCGAGTTCAGAGTGAGCAGGTCCTGCGCAGACAGCCTCAGCAGGAGCATGGACACGAGGTGGTTCCCCCAGGGCACGAGTGACTCGTGCGGGTGGGGGCGTGTCCTGGCGCAGGGGAAGCCCGTCGGGCCGCAATTGGTACGGGCGATCTTAGGGAGCGCTACAGCTCATGCGAGCTCCTCCCGCCCAACTCACGGCATATCAGCGGCAAGTTGGCGGAAAAGCTGTGGGTTCAGGCCGATCGTTACGTCGTGACAGCCACGCGCCGCTCAGCACCCACCAACTCCCGTAGTTTCTCGCGGGTTTCCCGGTCCGTGGAGTAGACGACCGTGCCGACCATTCCGCGGGTCAGAAGCACCTTGTATGTGTTGCGGATCAGTCGGTCCACGTCGGCATCCGGCGTCGAGCGCTTGAAGACCGGATCCTTGGACTCCGTGCGGTCCGTGACCCAGCGGTCGCCTCGCCAGACCAGGTCGGGGCCGATGATGACACCGGACCAGTCGTACTCGAAGCCCTGAGCGGTGTAGACGCACCCGACCTGACCGAAGCCGGCCGGGTCGGTGGCCCACAGGGCTGCCGGTGGCGCGCCGGCGACGGCGCGGTCGCCGCGCAGATTCCAGGGACGGACCCAGTCGCCGATGACGACGTCGGGCGGGAGCGGGTCGCCGGGCTTGGGTTCCGGGGACCAACGCCAGCAGTAGCCGGCGGACATGCGAGCGCCGTAGTCATGGGCCCGGCGCGCTTCGAGGAAGGCTTCCATCTCCTGCGGACTGTCGGCGACCAGCAACCGCATGCGGTCGTCAGGTTCCCATACGACCGGCCCACCCGGCTCCAGGCCGAGGAGACGGACCACCCAGCGCAGGTAGGCGTCACTGCCACCGCAGCGGAACTGGCTGTCCAACGGGACGACACTGCAGGGAATGCCCCGCTTCGCCGCTGCCGCCTTGATCTCGGCCACCGTGCCCATCTCACCAGGGCGGACGACCTGGTGCTCGTCCAGGAAGAAAACAGGCACGTAGGCCACGTCGATGAGTTCGTCGATCTGTGCCTTGCCTGTACGGTGCGCGGCGCGCGTGTAGCGGTTGGCCGAAGTCTCCCGGACGCGGTGCGCCTCGTCGCAGATCAGGGCACCCAGGCTGTTCTTTTCGGCCGTCATGAAGCTGTTGAAATACTTGAACAGGTCCTGGACTTCGCGCTTGCGGGCTCCGGCGACCTTCCTCATCGTCTTCGTGAACGACTGTGAGCCGGTGGCGTGCAGTGCCGAAACCCCGCGCCTGTAGAGCTCACCGAGCAGTTGGAGAGCAATGACGCTCTTGCCGGTGCCGGGGCCGCCCGTGACGATGACGACCTCCTTGCGGTCGGCGCGCTTCGCCTTCTCCACCGCGTTGAGCACCATGCGGTACGCGACCTGCTGCTCGTCGAGGAGAACGAACTGTGTGCGCTCGCGCACCTCCTCAGCGGCCACGGACATGAGCTGTTTCGACGGCACCGTGGCGCCTGCGTGGAGCTCGTCCGCCGTCCGGGCCCCCGGGTGCTTGTCGCTCAGCCTCGCACGAAGGTGGTCTAGGAAGGCGCCTCGGCGTTCCGCGGTGAAGAGCAGTCCGTGGCCGTCACGCTCGATCTCCCGCAGCCCGGTCACTCCGAACTCGGTGGCGTTGTGCAGATATGCCACTCCGGCCACCCGGTGCCCGTGTTCGGCCACCGCCCCGTTGAAATTGACGAGGTATTCGCAGTAGCGGCGCACCTGCTCGATGGGGTTGAGCACCGGATGGGCATAGACGTCGACATGACACAGGGTGGGGTCGTCCTCGTGAGGCAGTGCTTGGCTCCACTGCTTCAGCTCCACCACGACATAGGAGGGCTCTCCCGTGACCGGGTGCACTCCGGCGAGGACGACGTCGGCGCGCTTGCTGTTCAGCGGGAGCGCGTACTCCAGCATGACCTCCACGTCGCCCAGACCGGCGTCGTTGAGTGCGGCGGCCAGCACGGGGATGCTGCGCTCCCAGGAACGCACCTCCGAGGCCCCAGGCCGGTAGCCGTGCATGTGGACGAACTGGTCGGTGAGGTGCAGGAACAGCGAACCGTCGAGTGCCATGACGGCGACCGTTTTCGCGGACGCGCGGAACAGCAAGGACTTTCCCCCAGGCAGCACGAAAAGACTCGTGCGGGTGGGGGCATTTCCTTCGAGACTCCACCGGAGTGGAGCGGAAGCCCGTCGGGCCGCGTTGACGATGTGTTTGAGGGTACCTGGCGGTCCTGACAGCCGTACCGGTGATCCCAGTGGCGGCAGCGAACGCCGTGCCGGGTCTCCCCTACCGGCGTCCGGACGCCGGAACGCATGGCCTCCGCCCTCTGGATCAGGACCCACCGTCCGCAGGCATCAGGCCGCTCTCCGACTCGATCAAGTGCCCGGCGGCGATCAACGCGTCGATGTCACGAGTCAACGCTTCCCGGATATCGGCGCCGAGCCGCGCCCATCCGAAGAAGCAAGCAGCCTCCCGCAGCAGGTCCTCGCGGTGCATGCCCGGTCCTTCGTCGACCACGTCGCGAAGCACGAGCTGCCGCTCCGCCGCAGGAACCTCCGCCACTCGTCGGGCGCACGCTCAGTGGGCGTGCGGGCGAACTCCGTCTCGCGGCCGGGCCTGTCGTAGGCCGTACCGCCGTGGACGATCTTGCCCTGCTTGAGTAGACGGCGAAGAGCCCGGACGATGCGGTCGCGGACCACCTGGCCGGCTCGTCCGAGGCCCCACGCGAGACGGACCCGGGTGTAGATCACCTCTTTCTCTGCGGGCCCTTCCACCTCGACCACACACAGCGCCACGTCCGCCACCACGTCGAGGACATCGGGGTCCAGCAACTCCACGCCCCACATGCCCCGCTGGCTGTTCGACCTGTCATGTACCTCTGCCAACAGGTCAGGCTCGACCCCCTGGTAGGGACGGCTCCACGGCGCAGGACCGGCGTCGACGGTCACGAACTCCACTCGCGGGGCTGCCGGACCACCTGTCACTTCTACAGGTTCTCCGCCCCCTGCGCTCAGAGGGCTGTCCACGGCCTCCGCCGTGCTGTCACCGTTGCCAAGGTCGCCGCCACTACCGCCCACCTCCACGAGCGCCCGGGCATTGTTCATCGCCTCGCCCGATCCGAGCCACGGCTTCCCCTCCGTTTTCCGTCGGCCGTCGGGTCCGCCCGGGCATACTCGCGGTGCGTTTCGCCGAGCGCGCACTCCTCAGGGCATTCAGTGCTGCCCGAGGGACTACCTGCGGCGTAACGCGGCAAACCTCCGAAAGATCGGATAGGGCCTCCGTCGCAGATCAGAGGCCCTTCCAAGGCAAAGCCGCAAGTGACGGCAGACGAGTCGGGCTGTACGCCGGGTTCTGTCGCCCGGTCGCCTCGCGGCGGCCGGGGAGACGGCCATCCATCTAGGGCCGGTGTTGCCACCGGCCTCGTGCGGTCTACCCGGGGACTCGGGCGGGCAGCCCTCGATCGTCCCCGCAGAGCGCGTTTTACGGCGCTCCTTTTGACCTTGCTCCAGGTGGGGTTTACCTAGCTGCCCAGGTCACCCTGGGCACTGGTGGTCTCTTACACCACCGTTTCACCCTTACCGAGGACCGAGGTCCCCGGCGGTCTGCTTTCTGTGGCACTGTCCCGCGGGTCACCCCGGGTGGCCGTTAGCCACCACCCTGCCCTGTGGAGCCCGGACGTTCCTCGGGAAGCCCCTAAGGGGACTCCACGCGGCCGTCCGCCCGGCTCGTCTGCCGTGTCGACCATGGTACCGGGCGAGAGGTCTTCCGAGGTCCATCGCTCGGTGCGCCGCCCAGTCCATCGCTCGTGACAGCGCCCGGTGCATCAGCTGTCCCACCGCGCGGTCCCTCAGTTGTCCCACCGCCCGGTCCCTCAGCTGTTCCACCGCGCGGTCCGCCCTTCGTCCCGCCGCTCGTCGCCAGTACCGAGCCCGCCAGGATGAGCGCGAAGGCCGACAGGACGCCTGCTGTGAGGGGCTCGTCCAGGAAGATCGCGCCGGCCGCCACCGCCACCGCCGGATTGACGTACGTGAAGACCGTCGCCCGCGTCGGGCCCACCTCCTTGATCAGTTCCAGGAAGGCCACGAAGGCGACCGCCGTGCACAGGACGCCCAGGGCGGCGAGGGCCGTGAGGGCCTCGGCCGAGGGCAGTGACGCCGGGCGGGACAGGACCGCCGCGGGGGCGTAGACCAGGCCCGCGAAGGTCAGGCAGACCGCGGTGAGGTGGAGGGACGGGATGTCCTTGAGGTAGCGGGCGGCGATCAGGGGAGCCGTCGCGTAGCCCAGTACCGTCAGCAGGACCTCCGCCAGGGAGCGGGCGTCGCCGCCCGTCAGGTGCGGGACGGTGAGGGTCGCCACTCCGGCCAGGCCCAGGATCAGGCCGGTCAGGCGGCGGACGCCGAGGTGTTCCGTGGCGCCGAAGAAGCGGGACAGAACCACCCCGACTATCGGGACGCCCGCTATCAGCAGGCCCGCCGTCGAGCTGGACAGGTGGCGTTCGGCGTCCGTCAGGGTCCACCAGGGGCCGATGATCTCTATGCACGCGAAGGCCAGCATGGGGCGCCAGTGCGTCCGTATCGTCCGGGGCAGGCCGCCCTGGCGGAGTGCGAAGGGGAGCAGGAGGGCTGCGGCCAGCGCACAGCGCGTGAACACCACCATGGACGGGGAGACCTCGTCCACCGCCACCTTGATCATCAGATAGGGAACGCCCCAGATCACGCTCATCAGGGCGAACAGGAACCAGCCGCGTGCAGTCATGCGGCGAGTTTCGGCCCCCTCACCGTCCGCTGTCTTGAACGCTGTTGCGGTACGCCGCCGGGGTCACCCCGAGCACCCGGCGGAACCAGCGGGTGAGGTGTGCCTGGTCCGCGAAGCCGACCAGGCCGGCGACCTCGGCGGGGCGCAGGCCGGTCTCCAGCAGACCGCGGGCCCGGGTCACCCGGTGCTGGGCCAGCCAGGCGTACGGCGGTATCCCCATCGTCGTACGGAAGGCGCGCAGGAGCTGGTAGCGGGAGAGGCCCAGGTCGGTGGCAAGGGATGCGAGGGAGGGTGGGGCCGTGAGCTCGTCGGCGAGGCGGTCGCGGACCGCCCGCGCTATGTGGTCGGCGCCCGCGACCGTGTCGTCCGTCGCCCGCGCGGTGGAGTGGCGGCGGGTGAGGGCCGTCATCAGCCACGGAATGCGGGACTCGGCCTCCAGGGGGTCGGGGCAGGCGGCGAGTTCGGCGTGGGTGAGGCGCAGGGCGTCGGAGAGCTGGGGGTCGTCGAGGAGGGGCTCGTGGAAGTGCGGGGTGCCGGTGCCCAGGGTGCCGTCGGTCAGCAGCGACGGCTCGGCGTACAGGGCGCGGTAGGCGTAGCCGCCGGACTCGCCGGGGCCGCCGGTGTGCATCTCTCCGGGTGCCAGTACGACGATGGAGCCCAGGCCGGGACGGATGTGGCCGCCCCGGTAGTCGATGATCTCGCTGCCGCCGACGCAGACCCCGATGGTGAACTCGTCATGGGCGTGAGGGGCGTAGACGTGCCGGTCGAAGCGGGCGGTGAGCAGGTCCAGGGGCGGGCCGTCCCGGCCCAGCCGCGCTCTGGTCCACAGTGCCTGTTCGCCCACTTCACGCCCCCTCTCCTGTAGGGGCTCAACACCGGGCCGACCCGTTTTCATGCCCGGGCGGCGTCCGCTTGACCTTGCCGCAACGTCAACGTCTCTACTGGTGCCATGCGGATCGGAGAACTCGCCGCCGCGGTCGGTGTCACCACTCGGACCGTGCGGCACTACCACCATCAGGGGCTGCTGCCCGAGCCGGAGCGGCGGGCGAACGGCTATCGGGAGTACACGCTGCGGCATGCCGTCGTGCTGGCGCGGATCCGGCGGCTGACGGAGCTGGGGCTGGGGCTCGCCGAGGTGCGGGACGTGCTCGCCGAGGACGCCGGCAAGGATTTCGCCGAGGTGCTCACCGAGCTGGACGAGGATCTCGCGCGGCAGGAGGCGGCGATCCGGGAGCGGCGGCAGCGGCTGCGGACGCTGCTGGAGACCGAGGGCGCGGTGACCGCCGAGGGGCCCGTGTCGCCCCAGCTCGCGGCGCTCTTCCGGGACATGGGGCAGGTCTCCGACTCGCCCATGGCCGTCAAGGACCGGGAGATGCTCGCGCTGATCGAGACCACGGCCGGAGCGGAGGGCCGGGACCAGCTCGTGGGCGCGTTCGAGAAGGCGTTCACCCGGCCGGGCGCCAAGGAGCAGGTCCTCGCGGCCTACGCGCTGCTCGACGACCTCGCCGACGCCGACCCCGCCGACCCGCGCGTGGACGACGCGGCCCGCGCCCTGGTCGACTGCCTCTCCCCCGACCTGCTGCCCGAGAAGCTGGACGTCGACCCCGACAGCAGCTTCCTGCGGGCCTTCTACGCCGACTTCGCCCCGGCCCAGGCGGCGGCCATCCGCCGCACACTCCACCTCCTGATGGAAAGGGACGGACCGTGATGCGCACCGCTCTCGTCCTCGTCCGGCACGAGCTGCGGCTCCTCGCGAGCATCGGGCTGTGGGTGGCCCGGCGGCGGCACCGAACAGGGGAAGGGGCCGCCTTCGGGTACTCGCGCGGCCAGGGCCCGATGATGCTGGGATTCGGGTTCGTGATCGTGATCGAGTCGATCATGATGTCGATCCTGCTGCGCAACCATCCCGCCGTGCAGCGGGCGTGGTTCACGGTGGACGTGTACACCCTGGTGCTCATCGTCGGGATGCACGCCGCCTCCGTCGTACGGCCGCACGTCCTCGACGACCGCGTCCTGCGCGTCCGGCGTGCCGCGCACGTCGATCTGCGCATACCGCTGGAGAAGGTCGCCCGGGCCCGCCGCGAGCTGCGCACCACCCATGAGCGGACCGAGGGCGAGCTGAACCTCGCCATCGGCTCGCAGACCACCGTGACGCTCGAACTCACCGAGCCGGTCGCCCACTTCACCTTCCTCGGGCGTCGTCAGGACATCCGGCTGGTGCGCTTCCACGCCGACGACGCCGACGGCCTCGTCAAGGCGATCGCGCGGGCTCGAAGCGCACCTTCGCCGATCCCGGATCCGACTGGGTGAGCCGGACCCTGATCCGCTCCCCCAGCGGCAGGCGCTCCCCGTCCGTGTTCTCGATCCGGCCGATGATCGCCGGGGACTCCAACTGCACGGTCCCGACGGCGGGCCTGCGCTCCTCCACCTCCACCACGCAGCCGTCGAAGACCTCGCCCACCCGGTCTTTCAGCAGGGCCGCCTCCACGATGTCCAGGCACTCCCGCTCGACCGTGCCCGCGCGCCGGCTGCCCTCGGCCATCCGGGCCGGCAGCGCGTCCAGGGCGGCCGCCACCCACTCGGGCACCGGCCGGCCGGCGGTGGCCGCCAGGCAGATCTCGGACACGTACCGGTCGACGAGGCGGCGCAGCGGCGCCGTGCAGTGGGCGTAGGGGGCGGCCACGGCGGAGTGGGTGGTGATGGGCGGGAGGGCGCCGTCGCGGAACACCGTGTAGCCGGCGCCGCGCAGCAGGGTCGTGCACTCCTGGAGGAAGGCCGCGTGGCGGGGGCGGTGCGGGTCGAGGGAGCGGACGAGTTCGGCGTACGACACGTGGTGCGGCCAGTCGATGTGCAGGGCGTGGGCGGTGTGGCGCAGGCGGCCGACCGCGCCGTCGGGGGCGGCGGGGAGGGTGCGCAGGATGCCGGTGCCGAGGGAGAGCATCAGGTCGGCGGCGGCCATGCCGGTGAGCAGGGAGATCTGGGAGTTCCAGCCGTCGGCGGGCAGCGGGGCGCGGTAGGCGAGCTCGTAGGTGTGGTCGTGCTCGACGATCTCCTGCTCGGGTACGCCGAGCGAGATCCCGCCGCGCTCCACTTCCAGCTTCTCCCGCAGCAGCCCGATCTCCCGCAGCAGCGCCAGCGGCTCCTCGGCGGTCCCCGCGTCGATCTGCTTCTGCACGCCCGCGTAGTCCAGCCTGGCCCGGCTGCGCACCAGGGCCCGGGTGACGTCGACGGCGACGGTACGGCCGTCCCCGTCGAGGTCGACCGTCCACAGCACGGCGGGCCGGTCCTGGTCCGGGAGCAGGCTGGCCGCGCCCTCGCTCAGCGACTCTGGGTGCAGCGGGACGCGCAGGTCCGGGAAGTAGAGGGTGGTCACCCGCCGGTGTGCCTCCTGGTCGAGCGGGCCCGACGGTACGACGAAGGCGGCGACGTCGGCGATGGCGTACCGGACGCGGTAGCCGGTGCCGTGCCGGGAGAGGTGCATCGCCTGGTCGAGGTCGGTGGAGGCGGGCGGGTCGATGGTGAGGAAGGGGAGGTCGGTGGCGTCGTGCGAGGGGAGGGCCGGGGCCTTCGCCTTCTCCTCGGCCTGTGCCAGCGCCTCGGGCGGGAAGCCGGCGGGGACGCCGAGCTCGTGGCGCAGGGCGGTGAGGGCGGCCCGGAGGGGGGCCTCGGGGGCGCCGGTCACGCGGATGTGGCGGCGGGGCATGTGTCGAGCGTAGGGCGAGGGTCGCCGGGTGGCACGCCGTACGCTGTGGCGGAGTTCGAGTGAGGGAGTACGTGTGCTTGTCCTGTTGCCGCCGTCCGAAGGCAAGGCCTCGTCCGGTCGTGGTGCGCCGCTGAAGCTGGAGTCGCTGTCCCTGCCGGGGCTGGGCGAGGCCCGGGAGGCGGTGCTGCGGGAGCTGGTCGAGCTGTGTGCCGGTGACGAGGACAAGGCGCGGGACGTGCTCGGGCTGAGCGAGGGCCTGCGGGGCGAGGTCGCGAAGAACGCCGGGCTGCCGACGGCGGGCGCGCGGCCGGCCGGGGAGATCTACACCGGGGTGCTGTACGACGCCCTGGACCTGGCGTCGCTGGACGCCGCGGCGAAGCGCCGGGCGACCCGGTCGCTGCTCGTGTTCTCGGGGCTGTGGGGCGCGGTGCGCGTCAACGACCGCATCCCCTCCTACCGCTGCTCGATGGGCGTGAAGTTGCCGGGCCTCGGGGCGCTCGGGACGCACTGGCGGGCGCCGATGGCGGACGTGCTGCCCGAGGCGGCCGGGGACGGGCTGGTGCTGGACCTGCGGTCGTCGGCGTACGCGGCGGCGTGGAAGCCGAAGGGCGAGGTGGCCGGGCGGACGGCTTCGGTACGGGTGCTGCACGCGCCGACGCGGAAGGTCGTCAGCCACTTCAACAAGGCGACCAAGGGGCGGATCGTACGGAGCCTGCTGACGGCGGGTGCCGTGCCCCAGGGGCCGGCGGAGCTGGTGGAGGCGCTGCGGGACCTCGGGTACGAGGTCGAGGTGGAGGCGCCGGCCAGGGCCGGGAAGGCGTGGACGCTGGACGTGCTGGTGGACGAGATCCACTGACCGGCCCACCCCTCCTATTGCAGCCTGCGCAACGCCCTTTGCGCAGGCTGCATCTCGTGGGCAGGATGAGGCCATGACCTCAGTCCTGGATCTCGCGCCCGTCGTCCCCGTGGTCGTGATCGACGATCCCTCCGACGCCGTACCGCTGGCCCGGGCGCTGGTCGCGGGCGGGCTGCCCGCGATCGAGGTGACGTTGCGGACGCCGGCCGCGCTGGAGGCGATCGGTGCCGTCGCGGACGCGGTGCCGGACGCGGTGGTCGGCGCGGGCACGGTGATCACGCCGGAGCAGGTGAAGCTGGCCGTCACGGCGGGGGCGCGTTTTCTGGTGAGCCCCGGCTGGACGGACCTGCTGCTGGAGGCCATGCGGGCCTCCGGGGTGCCGTATCTGCCGGGGGTGTCGACCACGTCCGAGGTGGTGGCACTGCTGGAGCGCGGGGTGCGGGAGATGAAGTTCTTCCCGGCCGAGGCGGCGGGCGGCACGGCGTATCTCAAGTCGCTGAACGGGCCGTTGCCGCAGGCCCGGTTCTGTCCCACGGGCGGGATCGGTCCGACTACCGCGCCCGACTATCTCGCGCTGCCCAACGTCGGCTGTGTGGGCGGCAGTTGGATGCTCCCGGCGGACGCGGTCGCCGCGCGGGACTGGGGGCGCGTCGAGGCGCTGGCCCGGGAAGCGGCGGGGCTACGGGCGCAGGTGTGAGGTGTCGTTGAAGAGGCGGACGCTGGCGTTGCCGTCGGCGTAGTACGCGACCGCCGAGAGGGAGGCCGCCGAGAGTTCCATGCGGAACAGGGACTCGGGCGGGGCGCCCAGGGCGAGGCGTACGAACGTCTTGATCGGCGTGACGTGGCTGACGAGGAGGACCGTGCGGCCCGCGTACGCCGCGACCAGCTTGTCGCGGGTGGCGGCGATCCGGGTCGCGGTGGCCGCGAAGCTCTCGCCGTCGCCGGTCGGGCGGGCCTCGGGGTCGGCCAGCCAGGCGCCCAGGTCGTCGGCGTAGCGCTCGCGGACCTCGCCGAAGGTGAGGCCCTCCCAGGCGCCGAAGTCCGTCTCGCGCAGGCCGTCGTCGACGGTCACGTCCAGGCCGAGGTGGGCCGCGACGATGCCGGCGGTCTCCCGGGTACGGGTGAGCGGCGACGCCACGACGGCCTGGACCGTGCCGCGCCTGGCGAGGGCGGCGCCGACCCGCTCGGCCTGCTCGCGGCCGACGTCGGAGAGGGAGGGGTCGGTCCCGCCGCTCCCGGAGAATCGCTTCTGGGGCGTCAGAGGTGTTTCCCCGTGCCGCAGCAGCACGAAGGTGGCGGGCGCCCCCATGTCGGCGGGACCCCAGCCGGTGGAGGGCGCGGCGACGGTCCGCGCGGCGCGTACATCGGCTTCGGCCTTGGCGGGGGCGGGGGCCTCGGACTTGGCGGAGGTTGCGGAGGGGGCCGTATCGGCGCGCCCGTCCGCCAGCGCCGCACGCGCCCGGGCCGCGCCCGCAGCAGCATCTCCGGGCGGGCCGGCCGGCTTCGGCTCGGCGACCGCCCGCGCGGCCCGCGCGTCAGCCGCCTCCAACTCCGCCGTGGAGGCCGACGCGCTCCACTGCTCCCCCCGCTTCCCGGCATCCATCGCCTCGTTGGCCAGCCGGTCCGCGTGCTTGTTCTGCTCCCGGGGGATCCACTCGTACGTCACCTGGGGCGCCGGGAAGACCTTCGACGCCTCGAAGGCCAGCGGCTTCATGTCGGGGTGCTTGATCTTCCAGCGGCCCGACATCTGCTCGATGACCAGCTTGGAGTCCATGCGGACGTGCACCGTGGCCGTCGGGTCGAGTTCGTGCGCGGCGCGCAAGCCCGCGACGAGGCCGCGGTACTCGGCGACGTTGTTCGTGGCGACGCCGATGTACTCGGCGGCCTCGGCCAGCGTCTGCCCCGTGGTCGCGTCGATGACGACCGAGCCGTAGCCCGCGGGCCCCGGGTTGCCCCGTGACCCGCCGTCGGCCTCGACGATGAACTCCCGCACGATCAACGCCCCTTACCGAGCCCCTTGCCTACCGGGTCCTACAGACCGGACTCCGCCGTGCGCACCAGGATCCGGCGGCAGTTCTCGCAGCGCACCACCGTGTCGGGCGCGGCCGCGCGGACCTCGCTCAGCTCGGTGATGGCGAGCTCCTGGCGGCAGCCCTGGCAGGTGCGCTGGTACAGCTTGGCCGCGCCGATGCCGCCCTGCTGCGCGCGGAGCTTGTCGTAGAGCCCCAGCAGGTCCGCGGGGACCGAACCGGCCATGACCTCGCGCTCCTTGGTGACCGAGGCGACCTCGCCGTCGATCTCCTCGAAGGAGGCGTCCCGGCGGGCGGTCGCGTCGTCGACCTTGCCCTGGACCGCGCCGACCCGCTCGGTCAGCTCGGCGACCCGCTCCTGCGCGGACTCGCGGCGCTCCATGACCTCCAGGACGACGTCCTCCAGGTCGCCCTGCCGCTTGGCGAGGGAGGTGATCTCGTGCTGGAGGTTCTCCAGGTCCTTCGGGGAGGTGACGGCGCCGGAGTCGAGGCGCTGCTGGTCGCGGGCGGCGCGCTGGCGCACCTGGTCCACGTCCTGCTCGGCCTTGGTCTGCTCGCGGGCGGTGTCGCTCTCCTCGGTCTGCGCGGCAACGAGCAGGTCGCGCAGCTGGGTGTGGTCCTTGGTCAGCGACTCGATCTCGGCGTGCTCGGGCAGCGACTTCCGCCGGTGCGCGAGCTGCTGGAGGCGGACGTCGAGGGCCTGGACGTCGAGGAGTCGGATCTGGTCGGCCGGCGCGGCGTTCAGTTGGGGGCTCCCGTGGTTCTAGTGGGCGGGTTGGACGCCGCGTGGGCGGTCCAGGGGTCGGTGACCGTGTCGGAGACGTGGACGCGCAGTCCCCATCCGTTGCGGTCGGAGATCTCGTCGAGCTGGGTGGCCGCCAGCTCGCACCAGGGCCATTCGGTGGCCCAGTGCGCCGCGTCGAGCAGCGCGAGAGGACTGTGGGCGCGGGCCTCGGAGACCGGGTGGTGGCGCAGGTCCGCGGTGAGGAAGGCGTCGACGCCGGCGGCCCGCACCTGGTCGAAGAGGCTGTCGCCGGAGCCGCCGCTGACGGCGATGGTGCGGACGGTCGCCTCGGGGTCGCCGGCGACGCGGATGCCCTGCGCGGTGGCGGGCAGCCGCTCGGCGGCTTTCAGAGCGAGCTCGCGCACGGTGAGCGGGTGGTCCAGCTCGCAGATACGGCCCAGACCACGGCGGCCCGACGGGTCCGCCGCGTCCGGCACCAGCGGGCCGACGACGCGCAGGTCCAGCGCCCCGGCCAGGGCGTCGCTGACTCCGGGGTCGGCGGTGTCGGCGTTGGTGTGCGCCACGTGCAGGGCGATGTCGTTCTTGATCAGGGTGTGCACGACGCGGCCCTTGAAGGTGGAGGCCGCGACCGTCGTCGTACCGCGGAGGTAGAGCGGGTGGTGGGTGACCAGCAGGTCGGCGTCCAGCTTCACCGCCTCGTCCACGATCTCCTGGACCGGGTCGACGGCGAACAGGACCCGGGAGACCTCCTGGTCGGGGTCGCCCACGACGGTGCCGACCGCGTCCCAGGACTCGGCCCGTTCGGCGGGCCACAGGTTCTCCAGCGCGGCGATGACTTCAGACAGACGGGGCACGAGGGCAAGGCTACCTGGCTGGTCCCCGCGGATGTACCGGCGCCGGAGCCGCTCGCCCGCCCCGCCGCCCGGCCCCCGCGCACCGGCCGCTCCGCTCAGCACACACCCCCCTGTTTCCTCAGGCGAATCGTTCCTCTGCCATCCCTTTGTGTGAAGCGGAACGTCCCCGGTCCCACGCCTGTGCGTGCGAAAACTAGCTTCGTCACCGGAGGTGACCGGACCATGACGGCCAGTGCGTCCCCTGAGCTCTCGACCCCGTTCGAGGAGGAGGGATCCCCACCGCCCGTGGCGGCGGACGAGGGCGGCGACGCGCCTCGTACGGAATGCACCATCACGGCGGACGGTTCCTACGCCGCCCGTCTCGCCCTCGACGGCGACTGCTGGTTCCCGGAGCGCTGGACCCTGGACGGCCCCGAGCCGTACGCGGTGCCGCTGCCCTCGCATCAGCCGGAGGAGCCCGGCACCGAGGTGCAGCCGATGGGCGACGGGCGGGTCCTCATCCACCGCCCGACCGACGGCCGGCACGTCTTCTCGCTGCTGTATCCGACCGGGCCCGGCACCGGCGAGCTCGCGCTGGGCGCGGTCCAGTGCCCGCAGGAGGGGACCCGGCTGCGGATGCTGCCGCCGGCACCGGGCGGCGACAAGGCGTACGCCCTCGCGGTGGGCCCGAGCTCCAGCACGGTGTGGCTGGTGGCGGGCGGCGCCTTCGGGCCGGAGCACGTGGCGCGGACCCCGGGGCGCTGCTCGGGCGGGGTGTGGCTGGACCGGGAGGGGCGGATGCTGGCCCTCGACCGGGAGTCGGAGGGCCGTACCAAGGCCGTGGTGGTCGATCTGGAGCGGGGCGGCGAGGTGTCGCCGCTGTTGCAGATCACGGCCGACAGCGACGACCGGGTGCTGCTCGCCGACCCGGACAGCGGGCTGCTGCTGATCCGCTCGGACGCGCCCTCGCCCGGGCAGGAACGGTTGGGCTGGGGGGTGCTGGGCAGCACCCTGCCGGTGCGCTTCCCGGAGTGCCTGCGGATGCCGGAGTGCGTGGTGACGCCGTTCGCGATCCAGCCGGGGCAGGTGCTGACGCCGGAGAGCTGCGGGGTGGCGCTGCGCATCGACGGGCCGCTCGCCGGCTGGGTCGCGGTGTGGCGGCCCGCCGAGCGGCAGCTGCGGCATCTCGCGGCGCCCGAGGGGTGGCTGGCGGGTGCCGGGCTGTGGACGCGGGAGGGGGTGCTGCAACTGCCGTACGCCACCGAGGAGGTGCCGTGCGGGGTGGCCCGGGTGGAGGCCGCGGGGGTGCGGGGTGCCGTGGACGCAGGGCCGGGGACGGCGGCATCGGCGGCGGAATCGGCTGCTTCCACGGGCGCGGAAACGGACCCTCCGGGTCCCGTCACACCCCGGCCCGTTCCGTTGCAGCAGGCGCCGTTGGGCGGTCTTGTAACGAAGTAGTGCCGGTTGGCGTGGCCGCCTGGATCGGGCCCGTGGTGGGCCGGTTAAACTCGCCCGGCTGTTAGAAGGATCATGTTTACGGGGTGAGCTGTACCGATGAGCAACGCCAGCACGACCCAGTCGTCGTCCGACGTCCAGGAGTCCGCCGGCCACGGCAGGCACCGCGGCCCGGTCTCGGGCCAGGACAGCGAGACGGCCCCTCGCGGCCGTCACCGCAAGCCGGTCGAGGAGACCGAGCAGGCGGCCTGACGCCGCGCGAGCCACGGCAAAGGCCCTGTTCCTCACGGAGGAGCAGGGCCTTTCGCCTGCCTAGCCCCGTTTCAGGCCGAGCACCTCGGCCGCCGCGAACGTCTCCCCCGCCGGCTGCTGCGCGTAGTGCGCGGTCAGCAGCGCGTCGAGCTCGTCGTAGGTGAAGGTGTCCTGCTTGCTGTCGAACTTGGCGGCCACCCGCGGCCGTTCGAC
Organism: Streptomyces chartreusis; assembly: GCF_008704715.1. NCBI lineage: Bacteria > Bacillati > Actinomycetota > Actinomycetes > Kitasatosporales > Streptomycetaceae > Streptomyces > Streptomyces chartreusis. The sequence goes on along the minus strand of NZ_CP023689.1, from coordinate 6,974,460 downwards.
GACGGCGACCATGCCGCCGTGCACGACGAGCAGCTGCCCGTTGACGCGCGCGGCGGCCGGGGACGCCAGATAGCCGACGAGCGGGGCGACATGCTCGGGGGCGAGCGGGTCGAGCCCGCCCTCGGGCCGCTCCAGGCCCGCGAAGACGTCCTCGGTCATCCGGGTGCGGGCACGCGGGCAGATGGCGTTCGCGGTGACGCCGTACTTGGCGAGCGCGAGGGCGGTGGAGGTGGTGAGGCCGACGATGCCGCCCTTGGCCGCCGCGTAGTTGGGCTGACCGGCGGATCCGGCGAGGAACGCCTCCGAGGAGGTGTTCACGATCCGCCCGTACACCGCCCCGCCCGCAGCCTTGGAGCGCTCCCGCCAGTGTGCGGCGGCGAAGTGGGTCGTGTTGAAGTGGCCCTTGAGGTGGACCCGGATCACCGAGTCCCACTCCTCCTCGGTCATGGAGAAGACCATGCGGTCGCGCAGGATGCCCGCGTTGTTGACGAGGACGTCCAGCTTCCCGAACTCGGCGATCGCCAGCCGGATCAGTTCCCCGGCCTGCCGGAAGTCCGCCACGTCTCCGGTGTGGGACAGCGCCTTCCCGCCCGCCGCGCGGATCTCGGCGGCGACCTCCTCCGCGGGAGCGGCGGAGGCCTCGCCCGATCCGTCCCGGCCCGGCTGCCCGAAGTCGTTGACGACCACGGCGGCGCCGAGCCGGGCGAGTTCGAGCGCCTCGGCCCGGCCCAGGCCCCGGCCGGCACCGGTCACGACGGCGGACAGTCCTTCCAGTGGCAACGACACGAGATACCCCCGTCAGATCTCGATGCAGGTACGCAGCGCGGTGCCCGTGCGCATCTGGTCCAGGGCCTCGTTGATCTCGGCCAGCGGCACCCGGTGGGTGATCAGGCCGTCCAGGTCGATACGGCCCGCGCGCCACAGCGCGATCGTCCGCTCGTAGGAACGCAGCACGTCACCGCCGCCGTACATGGACGGCAGGATGCGCTTCTCGTCGAAGAACAGCTCGAACATGTTGAGCTGGAGGAAGTCGTCCATGGCGCCGGCGCCCACGACGACGAGGGTGCCGCCGCGCCGGGTGTTCTCATAGGCCGTGCGGGCGGTGGCGGACCTGCCGACGACCTCGAAGACGTAGTCGAAGCCCTCACCAGCGGTGACCTGCTGTTTGGCGTCGGCCAGCTCGTCCGGGGAGACGGCGCTGGTGGCGCCGAACCTCAGCGCGGCCTCCCGGCGGGAGGCGACCGGGTCGACAGCGACTATCTCGGCGGCACCCCTGAGCCTGGCGCCCTGGATCGCCGAGATGCCCACGCCCCCGCAGCCGATGACGGCGACCGACGAACCGGCCTCCAGATCGGCGGTGTTGAGGGCCGCGCCGAGCCCGGTGGTGACGCCGCAGCCGATCAGGGCCGCGATGTCGAAGGGCACGTCATCGGGGATCGGCACCGCGCAGCCCGCGTCGACCACGACCTCCTCGGTGAAGGTGCCGGTACCGGCGAAGCCGAACAGGTCACCGCCGGGGCGCTTGAAGTTGGGGGTGCCGGCGTTCATGAACCCGGCCAGGCACAGCTCGGTCTGGCCGCGCTTGCACGCGGGGCAGGCGCCGCAGGCGGGCAGCCAGCACAGCACGACCCGGTCGCCCGGCTTGAGGTTCCGTACGCCCTCCCCGACGTCGAGGATCTCGCCCGCTCCCTCGTGTCCGGGGACGAAGGGCGCGGGCTGGGGCAGGACGCCGTTCATCGCGGACAGGTCGGAGTGACACAGTCCGGTGGCCCGCACCCGGACCCGCACCTTCCCGGGGCCGAAGCCCACCGCCTCGACGTCGTCGAGGACCTCCAGCTTGTCCTGGCCGATCTCGTGCAGTACGGCTGCGCGCATGGTGCGGCTCCCCTCCAGGGCGTACGGGCTCAGGTGTGTTCGACGACGGTGTCGGCGAGGACGGGCGCGTCGTCCCGCTCGACCGCGCTCACGGCGACCCGCACGGAACCCTCGCCGGGCCACATGCGGATCCGCAGGGTCTCCCCCGGGTACACGACCCCGGCGAACCGGGTGACGTACGAGCGCACCCGGGTCACATCGCCGCCGAGCAGCGTGTCGACGACCGCCTTGAGGGTCATGCCGTAGGTGCACAGACCGTGCAGGATGGGCCGCTCGAAACCGGCGACCTTGGCGAACTCCGGGTCGGCGTGCAGCGGGTTCCAGTCGCCGGAGAGGCGGTAGAGCAGGGCCTGGTCCTCGCGGACGGAGCGCTCGACGGTCCGTTCCGGATCGCCGGCGGGGGGTTCGAGTCGGGCCGAGGGACCCCGGTCGCCGCCCCAGCCGCCCTCGCCCTTGATGAAGATCTGGGAGTCGTTCGTCCACAACGGGCCGTCGGCGTCGGACACCTCGGTGCGCAGCACGAGGACGGCCGCCTTGCCCTTGTCGTAGACGGCGGCGATCCGGTTGGTCGCGGTGGCGGTGCCCGTCGCGGGGATGGGCCGGTGCAGCACGATGCTCTGGCCGCCGTGCAGGACGCGGGCGAGGTCGACCTCGATGCCGGGCATGGACAGGCCGCTGATCACGCCGGGCGATCCGGAGCCGGCGACGGTGGCGAAGCTCGGCAGGACGTGCAGCCGGGACTCCAGGGTGTACCGCAGTTCGTCGGGGTCGGTGGCGGGCAGGCCGGCGCCGATGCCGAGGTGGTAGAGCTGGACGTCCTTGGAGTTCCAGGAGATCTCGCCGGTCCGGGGTTCGGCGGCGAGGGCCTTGGCTGCGTCGATGGGCATACGGCTCCTGACATTTGCGGAGTTCCTGCGAGTGGCGGAGCAAGACCTCGGTACGGCCGTCCGCACCGTCGGCCGCACCGAGGTCGTCACGGGCCGTTCTAGAACGCGTTCCAGTCCGGCGACCTCTGTATAGCCGAGCGCACCGCAGTTGTGAAGGCTCCTGACGCGGCATCAGATCGGGTTCGCCGGATCGGCGCGCGGTGACATTTGTCCTGCCGTATCGCGTACGGCCGCCACTGCCGCGCGGCGCCCCGGGTCCGTACCGTCGGTGTCATCGGTTCTCATCCGACAGGGGGCAGGGCATGGCCTGGTTGCGCAAGACCCGCGGGACCTCGTGCGAGACGTTCAGGGACGAGCGGAGCCCCAACGGCTTCAGTCTGCTGCCCTGGCTGCTGATGGGCATGGGCGCCTTCTCCAACCTGTTCCAGGGGGAGACCCCTGATCCGTGGATCGGCGGGCTCGGGCTGCTGACCTTCAACTCGCTCTACGTCTACGTGTCGTTCCGCTCCTTCGCGAAGGAAACGCGCGAGGCGACCTCGACCCGGGTGGCACTGGCGCTGCTGGGCCTGGTCACCTGCGCGCTGGCGCTGGCGTACGGCGGCAACTGGCTGCTGTTCTTCCCGCTGCTCGGGCTGGCCACGGGCGCGGCCGTGCGGATGCCGCAGCTGCGTCCGGTCGGCCTGGTCGTGGGGGTGCTGGCGGGCGGAGTCTCCGTGTTCCACGACGGCTGGGGCGGCCTCGACATCGCGTACGCCACGTGGATCTCGACGATGGTGACGGCGGCGATCCTGTCCCTGTCGGAGGCGGTACGGCAGCTGCGCACGGCCCGCGAGGAGCTGGCCCGGCGTGCGGTGGAGGAGGAGCGGCTGCGGTTCTCCCGGGACCTGCACGACCTGCTCGGCCACACGCTGTCGGTGATCGTGGTGAAGTCGGAGGCGGCGCGGCGGCTCGCCGAGGGGGACGTGGCGGCGGCGCAGGCGCAGCTCAACGACATCGAGGCGGTCGGCAGGCAGGCGCTGACCGAGATCCGTGAGGCCGTCACGGGGTACCGGCAGGGCACCTTGCGCGACGAGCTGGACCGCGCGGAGTCGGCCCTGCGGGCCGCCGGGATCGAGCCCGTCGTACGCCGCTCGGGATCGCCGCTCGTACCGCAGACCGAGGCGCTGTTGGGGTGGGTGGTGCGGGAGGCGGTCACGAACGTCGTCCGGCACAGTGGCGCGGCGCGGTGCGAGATCGTCGTGGCGGGCAGTGGTGGGGAGCGGGTTCGGCTGACCGTGACGGATGACGGGGGTGGCGGCGGGCAGCGGGGCGCCGGGAGCGGCATCGGTGCTGGTGCTGGTGCTGGTGCTGGTGCCGGCACCGGGCTGAAGGGGCTGACGGAGCGTCTGGCTGCGGCCGGGGGCACGCTGACGGCGGGGAGTGGGCCGCGTGAGGGGTTCGTGGTGACGGCGGAATTGCCGGTGGAGGCGCGGGGGTTGGTGGAGGAGCGGGTCGAGGTGGGTGTGGGCAGTCCGGTGGGTTGAGCCGGCCGCCGGGGTTGCGCGTCGAAGCCTCGCGGGGTGAGCAGGCGACGCCGGAGCCGACCTCAGGGGCGCGGGGAACCGCGCGACCAGCCCCCACGCCCCGCACCCGCCGTCGCTCACGGAGTCCCGCCCCCTAGTACTCCAGCGGTAGATCGCAATCTTGCTGGTCAGGGCGATATGAAGACAGGCGCGGACACCGGCGGGGCCGCTCCCCTGCGGCAGGATCTCAGGCCGGCGCAGCCGACGACATCAGCTCCTCCAGCTTGTTGAGGCTCTGCGTCCAGCCCTCCACGTGGAGCGCTTGGCGCCGCTCGGTGGCGAAGTCGCCCTGGCTGATGGCCAACTCAGCCCGTGTACCACCGATGTCGCGAAGCGACAGCGTCACCACCGTCTCCCGATCCTCGGGATCGGGATCCTCCCACCGGAAGGTGTAGGACAGACGTGCCGGAGGGTCGACCTCAAGGAACTCCCCCACCAGGTAGAACAGATCGCCTTCCGGAGGCTGCATCGCGATCCGATAACCACCTCCCGGCCGAAGGTCGCTTTCCACACTGGTGATGACGAATCCGTCAGGTCCCCACCACTTGGTGAGTTCCAGCGGTTCGGTCAAGGCTCGGAATACGACCGGGCGCCGTGCGCGGAAGACACGCTGCAGATGCAGTCTCAGCCCGCCATCGTGCGTCATCACGAACCTCCTCCAACCGAAGGCGTCGAGATTGACTACCGCACCCATCCTAAGTACCCCAGCCATAGGCCGCGATCTTGCTGGTCAGGGGCAACGTGAAGACAGGTACGGCAACCGTTGATCATCGCGTGACGTGTGGCCGAACGAAGATCAGACGGAGGCCGCAGGCCATGGCGTGGACTCCGCTCGCCGTCCGACTGGCGACGACGCCACCAGCCCGCGCCCGCAACGGCCGCTACCTGCGGCAGACAGCCCAGACCTCATGAAGATCGGAAGAGCGTCAACGTTTCCAAGAGTCATCTCCACTCCTTTCCAGACCCTGCCGAAAGCGAATACCTCAGTTGCCGCGCCGCGCGGAATCGTCAGGAGAGCAGCCCGCTTTTGCGTGGTGACCCTGAGGTCCGTATCAGCCCTGTGCGTCCTACGCTTGGCCCGTGAACGAGATGCCGCGGGATCATCGGCCCACCAAGTCCATTCGGGTTCTGCTGGCCGAGGACCAGGGGATGATGCGCGGAGCTCTCGCCTTACTGCTCGGGATGGAGCCGGACATCACGGTCGTGGCGCAGGTCTCGGCCGGTGACACCATCGTGGACGCCGCTCTCACCCACCGCCCCGACGTCGCCCTTCTCGACATCGAACTCCCCGGTCTCAGCGGCCTCGACGCCGCGGCCGAGCTGCGCGACCAGGTCCCCGACTGCCGGGTGCTGATCCTGACGACGTTCGGCCGCCCCGGCTATCTGCGCCGGGCCATGGAGGCGGGCGCCGCCGGCTTCCTGGTCAAGGACGGCCCCGTCGAGGAACTCGCCGTCGCCGTACGCCGGGTGCTCACCGGTGAGACGGTGATCGACCCCGCCCTCGCCGCGGCCGCCCTGAGCGCCGGCCCCAATCCGCTCACCGCCCGTGAACGCGACGTCCTCAACGCCTCGACGGAGGGCGCGACGGTCGCCGACATCGCCGGCAAGCTCCATCTGTCCGAGTCCACCGTCCGCAACTACCTCTCCTCCGCCATCGGCAAGACGGGCACCCGCAACCGGATGGAGGCGCTGCGGGAGGCCCGCCAGCAGGGGTGGCTCTGACCCCGGGAGCCGCCCCTGCCGGCGAGCCGAGTCGAGCCGCTCCCCCTACTCGGCACCGCCGCCTACCTCGTCACCGCCACCGACTTGTACTCCGTCCCCTTGGGGGCGAGGCACACGAACCAGTTCACCGGGGAGCCGTCCGCCGGGCGGATCACGAAGTCGTCGCTGTTGTAGTCACCCGCCTCGGACACCACGGGGACCTCGGTCTTCGAGCCGTCCTGCCAGGTGCAGCTGACGCTGCGGGCGGTCACCGCGACCTGGCCCACGACCAGTCGCTCCGGGCCGCTCCCGGAACCCGGCTCCAGGGGTACCGAGACGGCCTCGATGTCCTTGCCGGACATGTTGTCCTCCGCGGTGAAGGCGTCCTCGATCAGCACCTGGTCGCTCGTCGCGTCCCCGTACTCGCGCCGCACGAAGTACGAGCTCCTGCCGATCAGGTCGGAGGCATCGCGCAGGTCCGACGGGATGTGCCCGAACTCGGCCATCGCGCCCCGCTCCTCCCGTGCCTCGCGCTCGTTGCGCGGCGCCTCCCAGACGTCGAGGTACACCCGCCAGTCCTTGCCGGCGTCGGTCCCCAGCGCGAGCAGGGTCCGCGCGGGTGTGCGCACGTCCGGCGCCGGTTCGGTGGGCGGGCTGGTCGCCAGTGTGGCGCCCCGGTCGCCGTCCCCGCCCGGGATGCCCGCCACCGCGAGCGTGCCCGCCGAGCCCACCAGCACCAGGGCCGTCGCCGTGGCCACGGCCCAGCGGCGGGCCCTGCGGCGGCGGCCGCCCCGAAGGACCGCGTCGTAGGGGGCTATACCGATCTCGACCTCGTCCGCGGCGTCGGCCAGCAGCAGGGCGATGTCCGTGTGGGTCATGTCGTGGCTGGTCATGCCGTGGTTCGTCTCCCGGTCCGCGCTCATCGGCTGCGTCCTCCCTGCGTCACCATCTCGGCCAGTCCCGGTATGGCGCGGAGTTTCGCGATCCCCTTGGCCGCGTTGCTCTTCACCGCGCCGACGGAACAGCCCATCGCCTCCGCCGTCTGTGTCTCGGTCAGGTCCTCCCAGTAGCGCAGGACCACCGCCTCGCGCTGCCGTGGCGGCAGTTGGGCCAGTGCCGTGAGCAACGCGTCGCGGTCCTCGGCCTGGGCGATGCGGTCGCCGGTGTCCGGCACCTCGCGCGCCAGTCCCGAGTCGTCCTTGGGCGCCAGGAACTCCCTGAGCCTTCTGCGGTGCTTGCGTGCGTGCGCGTTGATCATCACGCGCCGTACATAAGCCTCCGGGTCGTCGGCCGAGCCGACCCTGCGCCAGGCCACATAGACCTGTTCGAGCGTCGACTGGACCAGGTCCTCCGCCGCGTGCTGTTCCCCCGTGAGGAGAAATGCCGTCCGCAGCAGGCGTGGCCAGCGGCCGATGACAAAGCTCTGGAACTCCGAGTCCCGAGCCGCCTTGCGATCCCCCATGGGCACCTCCCTAGATATTCAAAGGAGTCCATGGAGCCCCCGGATCGTTGCCTCAGTTCGCGGAGGAACTCACGGAAGCGGCCTCGGGCGAGACCGCGGCCGTCTTCCTCGGCAGCCACACCAGCATCAGCACCGCCCCCACCAGCAGCACCACGGTCGACGTACGGAACACCAGCGCATACCCCTCGGTCAGCGCGCCGGGCGCCCCGCTCCCCTCCGAACGGGCCGCCGCGATCGTCGACATGACCGCGAGGCCCAGGGAACCGCCCATCGTGCGGGAGGTGTTGACCAGCCCCGACACCAGTCCCGCCTCCTCGGGCCGCGCCCCGGACATGGCCAGGGACGCGAGCGGGGGCGTTGCCAGGCCCGCGCCCAGCATCATCAGGATCCCCGGCACCATGATCGAGGTGACGTATCCGCCGTCGACGCTCAGCATCGACTGCCAGCCGAAGCCGACGGCCGCCACCAGTGTCCCCGTCACCGCCACGGCGCGCGGCCCGGCCCCTCGCATGAGCCGCGGCGCGAGCTTGGAACCGAGGACCACCGCCAGCGAGCTCGGCGCCAGTGCCAGACCGGCCTCAAGCGGGGTGTAGTGGAGCACGTTCTGGGAGTACAGCGTCATGAAGAACCACATGCAGAACATCGCCGACCCGCACAGGAACATCGCCGCGTTCGCCGACGCCACCGCCCGCACCCTGAGCAGCCCGAGCGGCATCAGCGGGGCCGCCGTACGCGCCTCGACGGCGAGGAAGGCGCCGATCAGCGCGAGACCTGCGAGCAGCGGCACGACCGTGTCCGGTGCCGTCCAGCCCGCGGCCTCGGTCTGAGAGATGCCGAACGCCAGGGTCGCGAGCCCGGCGGTCACCAGCACGGCTCCCGGGAGATCCAGCCGCCGCCCCTCCCCCGCCCGGCTCTCCGCCAGCCACAGCACCGCGCCGCCCAGCACCACCGCACCCACCGGCACATTGATCAGCAGGACCCAGCGCCAGGACAGCAGGTCCACGAGGACCCCGCCGACAAGACCGCCCGCGGCACCGCCGCCCGCGCCGACGGCGGTCCACGTCCCTATCGCCCGCGCCCGGGCCGCTCCCTCCGGCACCGCCGCCGTCAGGATCGTCAGCGTCGAGGGCGCCAGCACCGCCGCGCCCAGCCCCTGCACGCCCCGTGCGGCCAGCAGCTGCCAGTCCTGCTGGGCCAGCCCGCCGGCCAGCGAGGCCAGGGTGAACAGGCCGAGCCCGACGAGGAACATCCGCTTGCGGCCGTACAGGTCCCCGGCCCGCCCGCCCAGCAGCATGAACCCGGCGAAGGCGATGGCGTAGGCGTTCACCACCCACTGCAGGCCCTGCGCGTCCATTCCCAGATCGGCCCGCATCGACGGCAGCGCCACGTTCACGACGGCCACGTCGAGCACGACGAGGAACTGTCCGGCGCAGGCGAGCGCCACCACCAGCCAGGTGGGGGGCGCGGGTCGGCGAGGGGCACGGGTGACGTCGGCGGCTTCGAGCATGGGTGTCATGCTCTCAACGACCGACGCTCCTGGCATCAGGAATTCGGCCTAGGCCCGGCCCCGGTGGACCTAGGACCACGTCCCCGACAGCGGCGGCGCCCCACGCCCCGGCACCGGCAGCGCCCCCATCCAGGCCGGCCATTCCCAAGAGAAGGTCAAGAATTCGTTAGTGACCCAAAGCATCGGAATAGTTGCCCAGGCAGACGGAGTTCGATGTACACATGACACGAACGACGAACGAACAGCCCATCGGCAGAGCGGACACCGGCACCCCGGGCCCCTCCGGCGCCCTCGTCCCGGTCCTCGCCTTCGCGGGCATCGTTGTCGCGGTGATGCAGACCCTGCTCGTCCCGGTCATCAAGGACCTGCCGCAACTGCTCGGCACCGAGCCCAGCAACGCCACCTGGGTCCTGACCTCCACCCTGCTCTCGGGCGCCGTGGCGACCCCGATCATGGGCCGCCTCGGTGACCTGTACGGCAAGCGGCGCATGCTGATAGCCAGCCTGTCGGTGATGGTGGTCGGCGCCCTGATCAGCGCGTTCACCAGCGCCCTCCTCCCCATGATCGTCGGCCGTACCCTCCAGGGCTTCGCCATGGGCGCGATCCCGCTCGGCATCGGCCTGATGCGCGACATGCTGCCCCGCGAGAAGCTCGGCTCGGCGATGGCGCTGATGAGCTCCTCGATCGGCGTCGGCGGCGGCCTCGCACTGCCCGCCGCGGCCCTGGTCGCCCAGCACAGCAACTGGCACGCCCTCTTCTACGGCGCCGCCGGCCTCGGCGTCCTGTCCATCGCCCTCACCCCCCTCGTCGTACCGGAGTCCAAGGTCCGCGCGGAAGGCACCTTCGACGGCCTCGGCGCGCTCGGCCTCTCCGTCGGCCTCGTCCTCTTCCTCCTGCCGATCACCAAGGGCAGCGACTGGGGCTGGACGTCGGCCACCACGCTCGGCATGTTCGCCGGCTCGGCGGCCGTCCTGCTCCTGTGGGGCGTCTACGAGCTGCGCTCGAAGGCCCCGCTGGTCGACCTGCGCACCACCGCCCGCCCGGCCGTCCTCTTCACCAACCTCGCGTCGATCATGGTCGGCGTCAGCTTCTACGTCGTCTCCCTGGTCCTGCCCCAGCTGCTCCAGCTGCCGAAGGCGACCGGCTACGGCCTCGGCCAGTCGATGGTCGTCGCGGGCCTGCTCGTCGCCCCGCTCGGCCTGACGATGATGTTCACGGCCCCCGTCTACGCCCGGCTCTCGGCGAAGTACGGCCCCAAGACCACCCTGATCCTCGGCATGCTGATCATCGCGATCGGCTACGGCGCCGGCCTCGGCCTGATGAGCGCCGCCTGGCAGAGCCTGGTCATCGCGGTGGTCCTCGGCGCGGGCATCGGCCTCGCCTACTCCTCCCTGCCCGCCCTGATCATCGGCGCGGTCCCCGCCTCCGAGACGGGCGCGGCGAACGGCCTCAACACCCTGATGCGTTCCATCGGTACGTCGGTCTCCAGCGCCGTCATCGGCATGGTCCTGGCCAACACCGCGAACAACGTCGGCGGGGTGGCGATCCCGACCATGCACGGCTTCCGCGTCTCCTTCCTGATCGCGACCGCCGCCGTCGCAGTCGGCCTCCTCCTCGCCCTCTTCCTGCCGAAGCAGCGCCCGGCCGCCCACACGCAGCTGCGCGCCAGCAGCGAGGAGGACGCCAACCTGGAGCGCGCCGAAGAAGCACTGCGCGGCTTCCGGGGCCGTGTCCTGGACGCCGGGGGCACCCCGGTCGCCCGCGCCAAGGTCACCCTGATCGACCGCCGGGGCCGCCAGGCCGGCGCCACCCTCTCCGCCGACGACGGCAGCTACGCCCTCGCCGTCCCCGCCCAGGGCGCCTACGTCCTGGCAGCGCGGGCCGACGGCCACGCCCCGCTCGCCTCGTCGGCCACCCACACGGGCGACGACAGTCCGGTCGACCTGGACCTGTCGCTGCCGGGAGAAACGGTCACCGCCTGACGCACCGGCCGCCCGCCCACGCCCCCCGTCGTCCACATGACGGGGGGCGTGGTGCACGATGGGCGCCCGTACGGTCGTACGACCGACCCACCGCCCCGCCCGTGTGCAACCGGAAGGACCCCCATGGCACCGGCCCCCAAGCCCGAGATCCTGGCCGCGTTCGAGGCGGCGAAGGGCTTCATGCCCACGGGCGAGGGGCTCGCGCTCCATGCGGCGGCGGTCGAGGCCGGCCGCCTCGGGCTGCCCCTGCTGGAGGTCGGCACCTACTGCGGCCGCTCCACGATCCTGCTCGCCGACGCCGCCCGCGAGGCCGGTGTGACAGCTCTCACGGTCGACCACCACCGCGGCAGCGAGGAGCAGCAGCCGGGCTGGGAGTACCACGACCCGGAGACGGTCGACCCGGCGATCGGCCTCATGGACACGCTGCCGACGTTCCGCCGCACGCTGCACGCGGCGGGTCTGGAGGAGCACGTGATCGCCCTGGTCGGCCGTTCCCCGCAGGTCGCGAAGGTCTGGGGCACCCCGCTAGGCCTGGTCTTCATCGACGGCGGCCACACCGACGAGCACGCGAACGCCGACTACGAGGGCTGGGCCCCGCATGTCGCCGAGGGCGGGCTGCTGGTCATCCACGACGTGTTCCCCGAACCGGAGGACGAGTTCACGGGACAGGCCCCGTACCGGGTCTACCTCCGGGCGCTGGAGTCCGGCGCGTTCACGGAGGTGTCGGTGACGGACTCGCTGCGGGTGCTGAAGCGGACGGGCACGGGAATCTGAACTGCGGCGCGGCTCGGCCGTGGCCTTCCCGCACCGGCCGCGGTCGGCCCGTAAGGTGTCAGGCGTGTCGTACGTAGGTCCGGACTTCGATCCTCCCCAGCCCCGCCGCGGCCGTCGCCGCGTCCTCACCGTGGGCCTCGCCGCGCTGGTGCCCGGGGCACTGCTCGGCTGGGTGATGTACGAGGCGGTGGGCGGCGACGGAGGCGGCTCCGGCAACGCGGCCGTACAGCCGTCGCAGGCACCCTCGGACCAGGCGCCGACGGACTCCACCACGAGCGACGACAAACCACCGGGCCCCACGCCGACGACGGACTCCACGTCCGCGCCGGCCGGCTCCGGCTCCGGGTCCCTGGACGGCAAGGTCGTCGTCATCGACCCGGGCCACAACCCGAACAACTTCCGGCACACGTCCGAGATCAACCGCAAGGTGAACATCGGCACGAACTGGAAGGAGTGCGACACGACGGGTACGTCGACGAACGACGGCTACTCCGAGGCCGAGTTCACACTCGACGTCGCCCATCGCATGCGCACGCTGCTGGAGAAGCAGGGCGCCACGGTCAAGTTCACGCAGGACGGCGACCGTTCCTGGGGACCGTGCGTCGACGAGCGTGCCGAGATCGGCAACAAGGCGCACGCCGACGCGGTCGTCTCCATCCACGCCGACGGCGCGGGCTCCGGCCAACGGGGCTTCCACGTCATCCTCCCCGGCAAGGTGGACGAGGGCGCCGCGAACACCGGCCCCATCGTGGCCCCCTCCCGCGCCCTCGGCGAACGCATCGCGGGCTCCTTCGTCCGCGTCACGGGCGACGCCCCCTCCAACTACATCGGCGACGGCACCGGTCTCGTCACGCGTAAGGACCTCGGCGGTCTCAATCTGTCAACGGTTCCGAAGGTGTTCATCGAGTGCGGCAACATGCGCGATAGCAAGGACGCGGCACAGCTCACCAGCGGAGCCTGGCGCCAGAAGGCGGCGCAAGGGATCTCTGAGGGAATCGTGAGTTTCCTCGTCAAGTAGATCCCGAGCACCCCAGAGCCATCACGCACACGCTCAGATCTATCTCAAGACTGTTGCAGAAGCACACACCCCTTGATCAACTGTTCTCGACCGGAGGCCCTGATGCCTTCTTATGATCATGGGGGATCAGTTGAATTTCCAAACAGCCCAGCGCGGGGTCATCATTGCTGGCTTGTCCGTGAGCCTGCTCGGCATGGGCACCTCAGCACAGGCAACCCCGAGCGCAAAGAGTTCCGAAGTCGCGAGTGGGAACCGCGCGATCATCGCCAAGCGGTTGATCCACGTACGCTCCATCGGGACCAAGTGCGGGAAGACGCCCGTTGCGATGGCCTCGGGCCGGGGCAGGATGACGCTGCGCATTGATGACACCCGATCCACCGGCACGGTGCTCTCGAAGCACATCGACGCCTCGAAGGGTGTCATCAGTGCGGGTGTCGGATGGGACGTGTCGAAGTCACGAAGCATCACCGTGAGCGGCTCCAAAGAAGTGCCTCGGGGCAAGCACGGAACGCTGACGGCCTTCGTGAAGTACTCGGGGAAGAAGTTCGACGTGCAGGCCATGCTCGTACCTCAGGGCGACAAGTGGATCGTCCAGAGGAACAAGACGGCCTACAAGCCGATCGGCGTCTGCTTCAAGTACAGCGAGCGTTAGCCGAGTCGCGAGTCGCAGCCAGCTTCTCGAGCGGCCCGCCGGCAAGCATGCCGGCGGGCCGCTTCTTGTCGTGTGCCCGGTGCTGCAGTCCGCGATGCATCTCAAAGTCCCCTTGAACCTGACCGACCAAACTTGATCGAAAATGTCGGCGCCGCATCACGAACACACGACGATCACCGGCGATGTCGTCTTCTCATACGTGCAGCGGCGAGGCTCAGCACGAAACGAAGGACCTGAAGTCATTCGCTCTCCGGCCTTGAAGGCCGGGGCGTGGCTCTTGGTTGAGAGTCACGCCCACGTTTGACCAGCCCCAGTCATCACCACAAGGAGGTGCATCCGATGACTACGTTCAGTTCACGTGAGAAGACCCACCGCGCCGTGCTTCCTCAGCGGCGCGCTCTGGAATCCGCAGGAGCAGACACCCCTGGGAGTAGGGACGAAACGGCTTGCGGACCCCCGGCCACCGTGCCGGGCACGGGTGCTGAACATGGGCGAGGGGAGATCCTGTCGGCGGGCACCCATCTGGCAGGACGTCACCCCGCCCCCGCTTCAGCGGGGAAGGGCGAGACCCGTGAGGGTCATCCAGCGGTGTTCGTTCTGGACAGACACCACCAACCGCTCATGCCATGTACGCCGGCCCGTGCCCGCAAAACTCCTCAGTCACGGGCGAGCCGTCGTGCATCGTCACACCCCATTTGTAATCCGCCTCAAAGACCGTACTGCCGCCACCTCGGAAGTGACCGGCGCTGAGCTGGGTATCGACCCAGGCAGCAGATTCACCGGCATCGCCCTGTTCCGGGCAGTCGACGAAGCGGATGCATCCGTCCGCCACGGCCTGTTCGCGATCGAGCTCGTACACCGAGGCGGACCGATCAGCGTCAGGCTTACCTCCCGGGCCACGCTCAGGCGGGCACGCAGGCAGCGGAACCTCCGTTATCGAGCACCCCGCTTCAACAACCGCGCACGGCCAGAAGGCTGGCTCGCTCCGTCCTTGAGGCACCGGGTCGACACCATCACCGCGTGGGTGAACAGGATGACCCGCTGGGCTCCTGTGCGCGCGGTGCATGTAGAACTCTCCGTCTTCGATCCTCATGCCATGAGCGCGGGCACGTCTGCATCCGTTGCCGAGTATCGAGGCGGCACGCTACAAGGAATGGAGGTGCGTGAGTACCTACTGATGAAGTGGAACCGGGCGTGCGCCTACTGCGGAGCAACGAGCACCCCTCTCAACATCGACCACATCCATCCGCGATCGCGAGGCGGATCCGACCGTGTCTCCAACCTGACCCTCGCCTGCCTTCCCTGCAACAAGCGGAAAAGCAACATGCCGGTCGAGGACTTCCTCAAGAAGAAGCCCGCTGTGCTCTCAAAGATTCTTCAACAGGCGAAGACTCCACTGCGCGACGCCGCAGCGATGAACGCGACCCGTTGCGCAGTGCTCCGAGCGCTCAAGGCCCTACACCCAGACGTACGGCCGTCCACCGGTGGCCGGACAAGATGGAATCGTCGACGCACCTCAACGCCCAAAAGTCACACCCTTGACGCGCTGTGCGTCGGAGTTCTGGCAAGCGTGGTGCGTCACCCCAAAGCCATTCAAGTGGTGACGGCAACTGGACGCGGTACCTATCGTCGCACCGCCCCCGACCGATACGGCTTCCCTCGCCTCGCCCTGCCCCGCACCAAGCAATACTTCGGCTACGCAACCGGCGACCTCGTGCGCGCAAACGTCCCCAACGGCAAGCGGCAGGGCAACCACACGGGCCGCGTCGCCGTTCGCGTCACCGGCAACTTCAACATCAAGACCCGCCATGGACTGGTCCAGGGCGTCAACCACCGACACGTCCGCCTCCTCCAACGAGCCGACGGCTACGCCTACACCACACGGGCCGAAGTCGCACATGCCTGACCTGTACGTATCAATCCGTCAACGGTTTCCAAGTCATACGGCTGTTCGCGCAGCGGCGCGATAACAAGAACGCGGCGCTGCTGACCAGCGGCGTGGGGCGCCGCAAGTGCGGGCGTGGAGTCTCTGAAGGGATCGTGAGTTTCCTGCGGGGGTAGTGGTCCACGGACTGATCCCGGCGGACAACCTCGTCGGTCGGACGATAAGGTCGGCCGTACGATGAGGGGCCACCCCCGCGCTTCACACAGGGGCCTTGCGGCGACATGGTGACAGCGACGCCTCTACCGACGACGAGACGACCGACGAAG
Organism: Streptomyces chartreusis; assembly: GCF_008704715.1. Classification (NCBI taxonomy): domain Bacteria; kingdom Bacillati; phylum Actinomycetota; class Actinomycetes; order Kitasatosporales; family Streptomycetaceae; genus Streptomyces; species Streptomyces chartreusis. The sequence goes on along the minus strand of NZ_CP023689.1, from coordinate 6,958,829 downwards.
GACCTTTGAAGTGAATATCCGCTCCCTCACTCGAGGCGACGGCGTGGTGATCGGAGCAGCGGTATTGCTGTTCATCGCGTCATTCCTCGGCTTGGCCGGCTGCGACGCTCCGGGCAACATCTGTGATTCGTACGAGATCCCGAATGCATGGGACAGCATCGGGCTCGGTCTCGGTGTGTACATGGGCGGCGTGATCGGTGCCGCGCTGATCGTGGTTGCGCGTCTTCTTCCCGCCCCTCGCAAGGTCGCGGGCCTGGAGCTGGGGCCGACCGGCGTCGCCCTGACCCTCCTGACCGCATGGATCATGCTGTGGAACCTGATCGACGCCGAGAACGCCGGCGCCGGTCTCATCCTCGGCTTCCTCGCCGCCCTGATCCTCGCCGGCGGCGCCATCGCCACCCCCCTCGTCCCCGCCCTCCAGGCCGCCCTTCTCCCGGCCCCCAGTCCCTCCGCCCCGCAGCCCTACGGCGGGCAGCCGCAGGGTGGTTACGGGTACCCGGGCGCCCAGCAGCCGCAGCCCTACGGTGGGCAGCCGCAGGCCGGGCAGCCGTTCGGGGGTGGGCAGCCGCAGGCTCCCGCGCCGACCGCCGGTGGGGACTTCTCCCCGTTCTGGTTCGCCGTGCCCGTGCCGCGGCCGCTGTTCGCGGAGGACGGCTCGCCGTCGCCGATCGCCGAACTGGCGCCGGGCACCTGGTACCTGGCCGTCGAGCAGCGTGGCGCCACGCTGGTCGCGCAGACGCAGGACGGTCGTCGTGGTGTGCTGCAGGACACCTCGGGCATTCAGCGCGGCTGAGTCGCACGGCAAGCCGTACCGCGGCCCCTCACCCTTCCCGGTGAGGGGCCGTTGTCGTACAGTCGCCCTCCGGTCCAAGGACCTGACGATCCGTCAGTAGGAGGCAGGCTTATGCGGCTCGGGCTCGCACTCGGGTATTGGGGGCGCGGCCCCTCCCCGGACCACGTACCGCTCGCCCAGGAGGCGGAGCGGCTCGGCTACGACTCCGTGTGGACCGCCGAGTCCTGGGGCTCGGACGCCTTCACCGCGCTCACCTGGATCGCCGCCCGGACGTCGACGATCAGGCTCGGTACCGCCGTCGCGCAGATGGCCGCCCGCTCCCCCACGACCACCGCCATGCACGCCCTCACCCTCGACCACCTCTCCGGCGGGCGGATGATGCTGGGGCTCGGGCTGTCGGGGCCGCAGGTGGTGGAAGGGTGGTACGGGCGGCCGTTCCCGAAGTCGCCGCTCACCGCGACGAGGGAGTACGTCGATGTCGTACGCCAAGTGCTGCGGCGCGAGGGGCCGGTGGCGCTGGACGGGCGATTCCACTCCCACCCGTACAGCGGGCCGGACGGCACCGGCATCGGGAAGGCGCTGAAGCCGATCACGCATCCGCTGCGGGCGGACCTGCCCGTACTGCTGGGTGCCGAGGGGCCGAAGAACGTGGCCCAGACCATCCGGATCGCCGACGGCTGGCTGCCGTTGTACTGGTCGCCGAGCAGGCCCGACGTGTACGGGGAGGCAGTCGCCGAGTTGCCCGAGGGTTTCGTCGTCGCGCCGATGGCCCGGGTCCAGGTCTGCGACGACGTCTCCGAGGGGCTGCTGCCCGTCAAGGCCATGCTCGGGTTCTACATCGGCGGCATGGGTCACGCGGCCCGCAACTTCCACGCCGACCTGATGGCGCGCATGGGGTACGAGGAGGAGGCGCGGCGGATCCAGGAGCTGTTCCTCAGCGGTCGTAAGGAGGAGGCCGTGCTCGCCGTGCCGGACGCGTTCGCCGACGAGATCTCGCTCGTCGGGCCGCGTGAACGGATCGCCGAGCGGCTGGAGTTGTGGCGCAAGGGGCCGGTGACCGATCTGCTGGTGCTCTCGCCCGACCGGCCCACGCTGCGCCTGCTCGCCGAACTCAACTCGTAGTCGCACAGGAAGAGTTCACTGGAAGACCGAGATGGGGTCCAGGGTGAGTTCGCCCGTCGTGGCGTTCCAGGCGCGTACCCGGCCCAGGCAGGTGGCCGGGAACTCCTCGTCCGCCGAGTAGCGGTCGACCCGGAACTCCTCCTCGCGCACCCAGGACGTCTCGCAGGTGATCTTCACCTGGGCGCGCGGTTCGCCGGTGCCGTAGCGGGCGTGCAGGACGACGTCCTCGCCGTCCCTGCGGACGGTGAACAGGCCGGAGACCGAGACGTACGTCCCCCTGACCGCCGTCAGCGGGGTGCCCCTGGCCTCGGCGCCGCGCAGTTCGTCGGCGAGAGCCGCGGTGAGGAAGAGCTGCCCGGTCGCGAGGTCGGCGTCCACCACCATGTCCCGGGCCCGCAGCCGGTCCATGATCAGACGGATCGTCTTCATGGGCGTGTTGGGCTCCCAGTACTCCCTGCGCGTCTGCGTGTTGGTGTCACGCTCGGCCCGGCCGCCGACTGTGAAGCGGCCGAACAGCCCGAAGCCGGTGGAGACGCTGGTCTCGTGGGAGACGTTCACGTCGGCCTTCGGTATGCCGAGGATGTCCGCGACGCCCTCGACCCGTGTCTCGTGGAGATAGATGCACATTCCGGAGAACATGCGGCCGTCCCGCACCCGCCGTCTGCGCCGGGCGGCCACCCAGCGGGCCACCACGTACTGCGCCACCACGGCGACGCACACCGCTGTCAGGAGCCAGACGACCATCCAGGGCCACCGCAGGCTCCACCACTGACTGTCAATGACACCCACGGATCTCCTTGAAGGCGTCGGAGAGGGATGACTCGTCGGCGTCGACCATTCGGCCTCCGGTCGCGCGGGCGGCCTTGTCCAGCGCCGCCGCGTCGGCCTCGCCGAAGTGGACTGGGAAGGTGGGCACTTCGCGTGCGTCGGCGCCCAGACGCTCGTACCGGCGCAGGAACTCGGCGTAGGAGATGCCCGCGTTGCTCTCGCCGTCTGTCATCAGCACGATGGCGACGGGCCGTTCGGGTGCCTCGCGCACGGCGTCCGTGGCGATGCGGTAGCCGCGGTCGAGGGCGGACCAGACGGCGGTGAAGTCGTCGAAGGAGCCGGCGGCCACGACCTTGCCGAGGGCGCGCAGGTCGCCGTCGCCGCGCACGGTGACCGTGCGCTCCTGGAGGACCCGCTCGCCGAACCGTACGACGGTGAGGTGTTCGCCCCGGTAGAAGCGGGCGAACTTGCCGGTGGAGGTGGGGTCGGCGCCGCTGAGCCCGGCGAACGCGGCGCGCAGGCCGGCGATCCGCTCGCCGCGCATGGAGCCGGAGAAGTCGAGCAGGAACACCACCTGGTCGGTGGTGGCGCTCGCGGGATCGCCGTAGTCGGCGACGAGCCGTTCCACGATGGAGAGCCGGTCGGGGTAGGACAGGGCGTTGCCGACCGCCTCGCGCAGCGGCTCGGCCGGGGTGACGTCCTGGTTGACCGGGCGGCGCCAGGTGCGCCGCATCAGTTCGCGCTGCACGTCGTCCTTCAGCAGCCAGTCGACGACCTTGCGGTAGGCGCCCCGCTCGTCGGCGTCGAGGAGGAGCAGCGGGAAGTCGGACAGCACCATGCCGTCGTCGGGGTGGACGATCCGCAGGGGTTCGCGGAGCTTCTTGGAGGCGTTGAGGGACAGCAGCTCCGACTCGTGGGCGATCAGCGCGTTCGCCTCGCCCTGATGGCCCGGGTAGGCGGCGATGAGCTCGCGCGAGCTGGCGCCGGTGAGGGTCTGGCCGGAGCGGAAGCCGCGCAACCGGTCGCAGGAGACGTCCTGTTCGCGCAGTGCGCTGCCGGTGCCCGCGGCGGCGGTGGCGACGCCGACGAGGGCCGCGCGCCCGGTGTCGCTGCTGCGCGGATCGGCCATCCCGAACCGTACGGTGCCGTCGGCCGCCGCGTCCGCGATGTCCGCCCAGGACAGCCGCCCGTCCGGTGCCCGGGCCGTGAGTGTGTCGGCGGTCCGCGGGGTGAGGCCGACGACCACGGGCGAGCGCATGATCGGCGTCGACTCGGGGCGGGCCGCCCGTTCGCCCTTGTCCTGGAGCCGCAGCAGGAAGGAGCGGTCGGAGGCCGGCCAGGCCAGGTCGTACGACGAGCCGCGGGCGCCGGACAGGTCGGCCGTGGCCCGGTAGTCCATGTCGAGCTCGACGCCGGTGTCGTCCTTCAGGTCGCCCAGCAGTGGTTCCAGGTCGGCGAGTTCGGGGCTGGCGAGGACGCGCAGGGTGATGTCCTCGTCTCCGCCGCCGCAGGAGGTGAGGGCGGCGAGCAGGGTCAGCGTCAGACAGGCGGTGAGGGTGCGGCGCTTCACGGGGTGTCCCGGACGGCCGGGGGGCAGGTGCCCACGGAGTCGATGATCTCCTCCAGGACGTCCAGGTCGGGTTCGTAGACCTTGGTCTCGTCGCGGTTGGGTCTCGGCACCTGGATGCCGTGGTCGGCCAGGTAGGCGTTGAGCTGGTCGCTGGTGCCGTCCTCGCCGGAGAAGCGGACGCGGAAGCCCAGTTCGATGGCGCGCCGGCGCAGTTCGGGGTCGTCCTGGATGACGCGAACGAGCCGGTCGCCCTCGCCGCTGAGGGAGATCAGCTGGGGCTCGGTGAGGGCGTAGGGCGTCGGGTAGAGCAGGACCCGGTCGGTGTCGGCCTCGCCGTGCTCGCGCTCGTGGGCGATCTGGTGGGCCAGGTACTGGTGCTCGTAGATCAGGGAGATGGGCGCGATGCTCTCGCCGAGGTCGGAGAGGTAGCTGTCGGCCTGTTCGTCGGCCCACATGCCCTGGAGGTCGATGAGGGGTTTGATCTTCCGGGCGACGGTCCGGGCCTCCTCCATCGCCTTGGTCTCGTCGGCCTGGCCGGCGCCGGGTGTGCTGTCGCCGTTGGCCACGAAGGCGAGGATGCTCAGGTAGGCGCCGGCGGAGTTGGACTCGCAGACGCTGGAGGTGCGCACCAGGACCCGGCCGCTGTTGCTGCGTCCGCCGGGCCGGTCGAAGCCGATGCCGTTCCAGGTGTCGGCGCGTTCGGTGACGCCGTCCCGGTCCTGATCGCCGGTCAGGGTCTGGTCCTTGGTGCCGGTCCTGCCGTCGAGCAGGCCCATGAAACGGTCCATGTCGAGGTCGTAGTAGAGCGCCCTGCCGCCGCCGGCCGGGGGCTGGGCGGTGGCGACGCCCATCTTCTCCAGGGTCTCGGCGTAGGCCCGGAACGTGCCGAGCACCAGCGGTGTCACGAAGGGGCGCACCGAACGCACCGAGCGGTCCTGCCGGTCGAGGATGAGCTTGGCCGCGGGCTGGCCGGACGGGAAGACGGCGTCCATGCCCGTCAGGGACTGCGTGGCGATGCCGCGGGAGCCGAGGCGGTGGATGTCGACGCGCAGGCCGTGCTTCAGCAGCAGCCGCTGCACCTCGGGGTCCTTGAAGTAGTCGGACTTGGAGGCCATCCTGGCCTCGATCGTGACGACCCGGTCGAACGGCCGTAGCGCGTTGCCCGTGACCAACAGGGCGATCAGCCCGGCCAGGGCGAGCGGAAGGGCGAGAAGGACGTGGACCGGTAAGCGTGCGCGGGGGCGGTTCCTGTCACGGGTGCGCAGTCGTGGTTCCTGCGCGGTGCGTGGTCTGTCGGCTTCGGATGTGGCGTGCGGTCTGTCTGCTTCGGACACCGGCTCTCCTGCCCTCTCCGGGAGGAGGATCGTCGATGATCATGATGACCGGTGAACGACATTGCGGGGAACGCCAGTTGAACGTAGCGACCCGTTCACGTCTCGGCGCTCCGCCCCGCGCGACAGGTTTCGTTCACGCATCAAGGGCAACCCGGAGGGCATGTCCCCTCGATATAGCTCCAACCAGGCCGGCCGGGTCATCGCGATCGTCGCCGATGTCATGGCCCTCATTCTGGGCCTGTGGATTCTGATGTATCTCCTGGACGCGAACCCGGCGAACGACTTCGTCCAGTTCGTCCATGACGCGGCCCGCTGGCTGGCCGGCTGGTCGCACGACCTGTTCACGTTCGACGAGGAGTGGGCGAGGGTGGTCGCCGGTTACGGGCTGGCCGCGGTCGTGTACCTGTTCGTGGGTCACGCCATCGCCGGCCGAGTGCACCGCCACTGAGGCGACCCGGGCCCTCAGCCGCAGCAGTCCGGGTCCAGCCCCGCGGGCAGGCGGTCTCCGCCGAACACGGCGCAGGTCGCCTCGTGCCCGCCGAGCGCCGCGACGGCCAGCAGCAGGGAACCGGCGGTCCAGGTCGTCAGTTCGCGGGGCCAGATCGCCTGGTCCTCGAAGACGTACCCGGTCCAGTACAGCCCGCTCTCGGCATCCCGCAGATGCTGGATCGACTGCAGGATGTCCAGCGCCCGGTCGGACTCGCCCATCGCCCACAGGGCCAGGGCGAGTTCGGCCGACTCACCGCCCGTCACCCACGGGTTCGGTACGACGCACCGCACCCCGAGGCCGGGCACGACGAACCGCTCCCAGCCCTCCTCCATACGGGACTTGGCCTCGGCGCCCGTGAGCGCGCCGCCCAGCACGGGGTAGTACCAGTCCATGGAGTAGCGGTCCTTGTCGAGGAACCGCTCCGGATGCCGGCGTATCGCGTGCCGCAGCGCGCCCGCGGCCAACTCCCAGTCCGGTTGCGGCTCTTCGCGCTGCTCGGCGATGGCGAGAGCGCACCGCAGGGCGTGGTGGATCGAGGAGGAACCGGTGAGCAGCGCGTCCGGGTTCGCCGTGCCGTCCTCGTCGCGCCGCCAGCCGATCTGCCCACCGGACTGCTGGAGTTGCAGGACGAACTCGATGGCGGCGTGGACGGACGGCCACATGCGGTCGAGGAAGGTGTCGTCGCCGGTGGAGAGGTAGTGGTGCCACACGCCCACCGCGATGTAGGCGACGAAGTTGGTCTCGCGCCCGGTGTCGGTGACGTCGTCGAAGGCACCGTCCGCGTAGGCCGCGTACCAGGAGCCGTCGTCGTTCTGATGCGTCGCCAGCCAGGTGTACGCCCGCTCGGCCGCCGCGTGTTCACCGGCGGTGTCCAGCGCCATCGCGGCCTCGACGTGGTCCCAGGGGTCGAGGTGGTGCCCGCGGAACCACGGGATCGCCCCGTCCTCCCGCTGCACCGCGAGGATGCCGGCCACGGTCGCGGCGGCCTCCTCGGCGGTGAGGACCCCGGGCAGGACGAGGTGTTCTGTCCGGGGGGTGGTCACTTGGCGGCCGCCTCGGAGGTCTCGGAGGTCTCGGGGGTCTCGGACAGCCGCGGCAGGTGCGGCTTGGTCGCGTACGCCACGAAGCTCTTGCCGATCAGCGGGTTCAGCGCCTGCTCGGCGACCCGGGTGGCCAGCGGCTTCTTCATGATGTCCCAGACCAGCAGCTTGTGGTACGCCCGCACCGGCAGCGCCTTGTCGTTGTCGACGCCGAACGCGCACTTGAGCCACCAGTACGGCGAGTGCAGCGCGTGGGCGTGGTGGGTGCCGTACGGCTTGAGGCCCGCACCGCGGATCTTCGCGAGCAGTTCGTCCGCCTTGTAGATGCGGATGTGGCCGCCCTCGACCTCGTGGTACTCGTCGGACAGCGCCCAGCACACCTTCTCGGGGCCGTAGCGCGGGACGGTGATGGCGATCCGGCCGCCCGGCTTGAGCACCCGCACCATCTCGGCAAGTACGCCCTTGTCGTCCGGGATGTGCTCCATGACCTCGGAGATGATCACGACGTCGAAGGACTCGTCGGGGAAGGGCAGCGCGAGCGCGTCGCCCTCCATCGCCGTGGCGGTGGCGCCCTCGGGGGCCTCGCCCGCCTCCTTCATCGCCGCGAACCACTTCGCGACCTCGCGGATCTCCTCGCCGTTCTGGTCCAGCGCCACGACCTGGGCGCCGCGCCGGTAGCACTCGAACGCGTGCCGGCCGGCACCGCAGCCGAGGTCCAGGACGCGGTCGCCCGGGGCGAGCGGGAACCGGGAGAAGTCGACGGTCAGCACGAGGCCCTGCCTTCGGGGTTGGATGCGGCGAGTTGCTTGGGGGCGAATGTCTGGGGGGCCGCGGAGCGGTCCGGTGTCGGGCCGGCGGAGCGGGCGACCGCCTCCCGGTACCGGGCCACCGTCCCCTCGGCGGCTCGCGCCCAGGTGAAGTGGCGCAGCACCCGCTCACGTCCGGCGGAACCGAGTCGTACTCGCAGCTCCGGGTCGCCCAGCAGCCGGCTCAGCCCGGCGGCCAGCGCCCCGGCGTCCCCCGGCGGCACCGCCAGACACGTCTCGCCGTCGCGTCCGGCGACCTCGGGAATCGCCCCGCCGGTCGTGGCGACGAGCGGCGTCCCGGTGGCCATGGCCTCGGCGGCGGGCAGGGAGAAGCCCTCGTACAGCGACGGCACGCAGGCGACCTCGGCCGAGCGGACCAGGTCGACGAGTTCGGCGTCGGAGATGCCCTTGACGAACTCGACGGCGCCTTCGAGGCCGTAGCGCTCGACGGCCTGCGCGACCGGACCCTCGGTGGGCCGCTTGCCGACGACGACGAGATGGGCGTCGGGGTGCTCGGTGCGGACCTTGGCGAGCGCCTCGACGAGGAAGACCAGGCCCTTGAGCGGGACGTCCGCGCTGGAGGTCGTGACGATCCGGCCGGGGATCCGCCGGACCGACGGATCCGGCGAGAAAAGGTCGGTGTCGGCGCCGATGTGCACCACGTGGACGCGGTCCCCGGCGACGCCGAGGTGGTCGACGATCTCCTGACGGGACGTGCCGGAGACGGTGAGGACGGACGGCAGGCGGCGCGCCACACGCTTCTGCATCCGGGTGAAGGCGTACCAGCGCCGCACCGACATCCGCCGGCGCCACCCGTCCGCCGCGTCCAGCTCCAACTGGCGGTCCACGGTGATGGGGTGGTGGATGGTGGTGACGAGCGGGGCGCCGACGTCGCCCAACAGGCCGTATCCCAGGGTCTGGTTGTCGTGCACGACGTCGAAGTCGCCGCTGCGGGCGCGCAGCAGGCGGCGGGCGCGCAGCGAGAAGGTCAGCGGCTCGGGGAAGCCGCCGGTCCACATCGTGCCCACTTCCAGGGCGTCGATCCAGTCGCGGTACTCGTCGCGTCCGGGCGTGCGGAAGGGGTCGGGCTGGCGGTAGAGGTCGAGGCTGGGGAGCTCGGTGAGGGTCAGCCGGCCGGCGTACTCCGCGCCCTCGTCGAGGACGGGGTAGGGCTGGGAGCCGATGACCTCGACGCGGTGGCCGAGGCGGGCCAGCTCGCGGGAGAGATGACGTACGTAGACGCCCTGGCCGCCGCAGAACGGGTTCCCTTTGTAGGTGAGAAGCGCGATGTCGAGCGGTCGCTCGCCGTCGGCGGCAAGGTCCTCCGAGGCCGCGGCCTCCCTGGCCCCAGCGGTCACTCCGGACCCCCTTCTCCCTGCACTGTCCCGCGAGATTACGCCGGGACGCTAATCTAGAACAAGTTTCAGACTTGATCGTTCAAGAGGCTCTGAATCTACCGGCAGGTAGCGCCGCTGTGAGCGATGGATCAGGTGATTCACGCCACGACCGAGGCCCTGGCATGCTCTGTCCGGTCACTCACCCTCACCGACTGTCACGGAACGGGATCCATGCCTGCGGAAGCCAGTAGCGCGAGCCCCTCCTCACCGCCTCTCACCGAGCGGCAGGAGGCCCGTCGCCGACGCATCCTGCACGCCAGCGCGCAGCTCGCCAGCCGGGGCGGCTTCGACGCCGTTCAGATGCGCGAGGTCGCGGAGTCCTCGCAGGTGGCGCTCGGCACGCTGTACCGCTACTTCCCGTCCAAGGTGCATCTGCTGGTCGCCACGATGCAGGACCAGTTGGAGCACATGCACGGCACGCTCCGGAAGAAGCCGCCGCAGGGCGCGACCGCCGCAGAGCGGGTCGCGGAGACCCTGATGCGGGCGTTCCGGGCCCTGCAGCGCGAGCCGCATCTGGCCGACGCGATGGTCCGCGCGCTGACCTTCGCCGACCGCAGCGTCTCCCCCGAGGTGGACCAGGTCTCCCGCCAGACGACGGTGATCATCCTGGACGCGATGGGCCTGGAGAACCCGACGCCCGAGCAGCTCTCCGCCGTCCGGGTCATCGAGCACACCTGGCACTCGGCCCTGATCACCTGGCTGTCCGGGCGCGCCTCGATCGCCCAGGTGAAGATCGACATCGAGACGGTGTGCCGCTTGATCGACCTGACGAGCCCGGAGGGGCGCGAGTAGGGCCTGCGCGATAGAAGGGCCCTCTCGGCACGAGAAGGACCTACGAGACGGGTTCCCTTCGCCGGCATGGTCCGGATCAGGTGATGGGGGTCGCCTTCCGGTCGTACGCCGCGTACGACCTTCCGGCCTCTCAGCCCGACCGTCGACGTCGGCACCGGCGGAAACCCTGTGTCTCTCGCCAGAGTCGGCTACTCCGGTCGGACTCCCTCACTCACCTCGTAGGCCGACTTCCAGAATAGAACGAATGCCCGGAAATGAACCCGTCCAGAGGAAGATTTCTGGTGCTATTCCTCGGGCGGGAACACCGGCTCCCCGCTCCCGAGCAGGGTGATCACGATCGCCTCGACGGGGCAGCTCTCCGCCGCCGCCAGGATCCGCTCGTTCGCGTCGGTCTCCGGGTCGGCCGGATGGGACTGCCGGCCGGTGTCGAGGCGGAAGCCGTCGGGGGCGTGGTGGACGCACTGGGCCGAGCCGATGCACACCGACCGGTCGACCTCGACTTGCCAGCGGTCACCCATCCCCTACGCCTCCCAGCCGGCCGGGAGGTGGATCATCTTGTGCTCCAGGTACTCGCCGAAGCCCTCGGGCCCGAACTCCCGGCCCAGGCCGGAGTTCTTGTAGCCGCCGAACGGGCCCAGCATGTCCAGGCTGAAGGTGTTCACCGAGTACGTCCCGGTACGGACCTGCCGCGCGATCTCGATGCCGTGCCCGGTGTCGGCGGTCCAGACGCTGCCGCTGAGGCCGTAGTCGGAGTCGTTGGCGATCTTCACGGCCTCGGACTCGTCGCCGTAGGGAAGGAGGCAGATCACCGGTCCGAAGATCTCCTCGCGGGCGATGCGCATGGAGTTCTCGACGTCCCCGAAGAGCGTCGGCTCGACGTACCAGCCCTTGTCCCGCCCCGCCGGACGCCCGCCGCCGACCAGGATCTTCGCGCCTTCCTCCTGCCCGATGCGGATGTAGTCGAGGTTGCGGCGCTGCTGCCGCCGTGCGACCAGCGGGCCCACCTGGGTCGCCGGGTCGAGCGGGTCGCCGACCACCAGCGCGCCGGCCGCGGCGGCGAAGGCCTCGGCGAACTCGTCGTAGCGGGAGCGCGGGAGCAGGATGCGGGTCTGGGCGACGCACGCCTGGCCGTTGTTCATCCAGGCCGCCGGCACGACACCGGCGACGGTCGCCTCGACGTCGGCGTCCGGCAGGACGACGGCCGCCGACTTGCCGCCCAGTTCCAGCGTCACACGGGTGAGATTGCGGGCGGCGACCTCCATGACGCGTTTGCCGGCGGCCACCGAGCCGGTGAAGGAGACCTTGTCGATCGAGGGGTGCCCGACGAGATACTCACTCACCTCACGGTCCGCGGGAAGGACGGACAGCACGCCCTCGGGCAACCCGGCGTCCTTCGCTATCTCGGCGAGCAGATAGGCGTCGAGCGGCGACTCGGGCGAGGGCTTGAGGATGACCGTGCAGCCGGTGAGCAGCGCGGGTGCGAGCTTGGCGGCGGCGACGAACTGCGGGACGTTCCAGGGGACCACGGCCGCCACGACCCCGACGGGCTCGCGCCGCACGAGGATCTTGCCCAGCACCCCGTCGCGTGTCTCCTCGTAGGTGAAGTTCCGGGCGACCGTGATCGCCGCGTCCCAGACCATCATCGCGCCGAGGGCCTGGGCGAGAACGCTCCAGGAGTACGGGGAGCCGTTCTCGGAGGAGATCACGCGGGCGATCTCCTCGTGCCGAACGGCGATCCCGTCCTTGATGCGGGTGACGACCTCGATCCGCTCGTCGAGGCTCATCCGCGGCCAGGGCCCTTCGTCGAACGCCTTGCGGGCCACCGCGACGGCGCGGTCGACGTCGGCGGGCGAGGCGTGCGGCACGCGTCCGATGACCTCTTCCGTGTGTGGCGAGATCACCTCGATGACGTCCTTGCCCAGGGGGTCGGTCAACTCCCCGCCGATGAACAGCTGTCCGTGTTCCACGAGCTCGGTCATGGCCGACTGCCTTCCCGGTGCGTGACTCTGACGATCCATCAGATCTACGGCACTGATACCAGTTCCGCCCGGAGTAGTCCACGGACCGCACGTAGATGACTCGGGCTCCCATCGGAACCTGTTCTAGTTATAGTGATCCGGTCGGCCGGAACGTGTCGCGGCGATTGGGGAACCCATGGCGCAGGTGTACGACCACGGCGGCGGCGTGAAGTCGATCCGGGTCCCCATCCCCGACAACCCCCTGGGCCACACCCTGGTGTACGTCGTCGACACCGACCGGGGCCCGGTGCTCGTCGACACCGGCTGGGACGACCCGACGTCCTGGGACACCCTCGCCGAGGGCCTGGCGGCGTGCGGCACCGGGCCCGGCGAGATCCACGGCGTGGTGATCACCCATCACCACCCCGACCACCACGGCCTGTCGGGCAAGGTGCGCGATGCGTCGGGCGCCTGGATCGCGATGCACGCGGCGGACGCGGCGATCGTACGGCGCACCCGGACGACCCGTCCCGACCGCTGGTTCACCTACATGGCGGCCAAACTCACGGCGGCCGGCGCCCCCGAGGACCACGTGGCCCCGCTGCGCACGGCCCGCCGCCCCAGCACGATGCCGGGCTTCACACCCGCCGCCCCCGACCGCGAGATCGTCCCCGGCGAACTCCTCGACCTCCCCGGCCGCCACCTGCGCGCGATCTGGACGCCGGGCCACACCCCGGGCCACGTCTGCCTCCACCTGGAGGAGGACCACCCCGCGCAACTCCCGGGCCACGGCCGCCTCTTCTCCGGCGACCACCTGCTCCCCGGGATCACCCCGCACATCGGCCTGTACGAGGACCCCGACGACACGACAGTCACCGACCCCCTCGGCGACTACCTGGCCTCCCTGGAACGCATCGCCGCGCTGACCCCGGCGGAGGTGCTCCCGGCCCACCAGCACACATTCACCGACGCCCCCGCCCGCGTAGGCGAGCTCCTCACCCACCACGAGGACCGCCTGACCGACCTCCTCACCCTCCTCGCCACGCCGCTCACCCCCTGGCAACTCGCCGAACGCATGGAGTGGAACCGCCCCTGGTCCCAGATCCCGTACCCCTCCCGCAACATCGCGATCGCGGAGGCGGAGGCACATCTGAGGCGACTTGTGAAGCTGGGGAGGGCGGAGGCGGTGGCGGGGGGTGAGCCGGTGGCTTATGTGGCGGTGTGAGGACAGAAGGTCTGCCGGGTACCAGGCCCGCTGTGCTCATGTCGCACAGCAGTGCTCTTACCTGCGCTCACAAGGCCGTTCCCTTCGAACGGGGTTGGCCGGAGGTCGTCTTGCCATGGGCCTTGCGTGAATGCAGCATGAAGGTGTCGAGTTGCCGACGCCGCTGCCGGAATACCCAGTACGGGACGCGACACAATGCGGGTTTTCAAGGTGCTCCGGGGCGCATCACCCGAGGGGAACTGTCATGCACAGCGACGTAGAGATCCGCGCCGCCGCACGCGCAGTGGGTGAAGCCCCTCGTGCCGCGTGCAAGGCAGACCACCCCGGTCGCGAGCAGCTCACGACACTGAGTCTCCGAAGTGAGTCGGTCGTCATGCGCGCCACGTCGATCGGCGACAACGCCTCCGCAGGATTCAACTCCCACATCTGAAACGGAGCGGGACGACGTGCCGGCGCCAATGGCAGCACGGCCCTTCCGGCAGTTCGTAGTGAAGGTTCACAGTCGGTGCGACCTGGCCTGTGACCACTGTTATGTCTACAAACACGCAGATCAGAGCTGGCGCCGCCGTCCCCGGGTAATGGCGCCGCGCGTCGTCAGGGCCACCGCCGAGCGCATCGCCGAGCATGCCCGGGCGCACCGGCTCAAGCGGGTCACTGTCGTGTTGCACGGCGGGGAACCATTACTCGCCGGCCCCGAACGACTGGCTGCCCTGGCACACGAATTGCGCCGTTCGCTGGACGGCATCGCGGTGCTCGACCTCCGCATGCAGACCAACGCACTACTTCTCGACGACGAATTCTGCGCACTCCTGGTACGTGAGCGCATCCACGCGGGTGTCTCCCTGGACGGAGACAGGGTCTCCCACGACCGTCACCGGGTGCGGGCCGACGGATCCGGCAGCTATGACGACACGGTGCGGGCGCTGCGACTGCTGGGACAGCCCGCCCACCGTCCGGCGTTCGCGGGCCTGTTGTGCACCGTGGACGTGAACAACGACCCGGACGCGGTCTATGACGCGTTGGCCGAAGTGCGGCCTCCACGCGTGGACTTCCTCCTCCCTCATGCCACATGGGACAACCCGCCGGCCCGGCCGCGCGGCAGCACGGACTACGCGGACTGGCTGATCACCTCGTACGAGCGGTGGAACGCGGACGGCCGGCCGTTCAGCATCCGCGTGTTCGAGTCGGTGGAGGCTGCGGCGACGGGCGAGCCCGGCTTCACCGAGGCACTCGGGCTCGGCAGTCCGGACCTCCTGGTGATAGAGACGGACGGAGCGATCGAACAGGCCGACTGGCTCAAGACGGTGGCCGAGGGTGCCCCCGAGACCGGCTATCACGTCCTGGTCAACAGCTTCGACGAGGCCGCTCGACACCCCGGCTTCCAGGCCCGGAGCCTGGGCCTGGACGGGCTGTCCGCGCAATGCCGGGCATGCCCGGTGGTGAGCATCTGCGGCGGCGGTCTCTACGGGCACCGGTTCAGCACCGGCACCGGATTCGTCAACCCCTCTGTGTATTGCGCCGACTTGCTCAAACTCATCCAGCACATCCAGTCGACCGCTCCTAAGACACAACGACACTCCGTGCCGCCGGCAGACATCGGCGCGCTCACCATCGGCGGTGCGCTGGAGCACGCGGCCGTACTGCGTCTGTCGCAAGCACAGTTGGACTTGCGCCGCGCAATGCTGGCCTACCTTCTCCGCGCCGGCATCGGTTCGGAGGACACCTGGCAAGCCTTGCTTGAGCTGGACGGTCCGGACCTGGACCTCGTGCTCGCTGACCCCGCGGTCCATTCCTGGGCGGTGGCGGCCTGCTCCTCCGACGCACATGGGCAGGCAGTGCCGGACACCGAACTGCTCGAAGGGCTGGCTCTGGCGACAGCCGTCCGCGCACGACGTCGTCTGGAGCTCGCGGTCCGAGTGGGCACGGATGGCGTCGTGCCTCTGCCGTCGGTCGGTCGACTGCGTCTGCTGCCCGACAGCGGCTCCCTCGTGGTCGGGGACAGAGTCCGGTTGGGCACGAGCGGCGGGCGCGTGTGGCGGGCCGACGGCGGCATGGCGAGCTGGGAACCCGTGCAACGCCTGTCGAGCGAGGGGTTGGAGGTGAGACTGCAGCAAAACGATCCCCGCACGAGAGACAGCGGCCCGCGGGCCCGACTCACGGCGAACTGGCGAAGGTCTCTGGCAGCTGCCTGGGGCGTTCTTGCCCGTCGGCACCCGCACCAAGCCGCAGCGCTGGCGGCCGGGGTGAACACGCTGGTGCTACTCGACAGCGCTCCGTCGGAGGACGCCTCCCGCCCGCCGTTCGGCGCTCTGGCGCTGGCGCCGACCGACACCGAGCAGGACCTCGTCGCGGCCATGCTCCGAGAGTGGCAGTACGCGAAGTTCGCAGCCCTCCGCGATCTGCTCGACCTTGGCGGCACAGGCCAAGAGGCGGCATTGCGACGGGCGTACGCCCGCTTGGCCGTGGCCCGAGCATGGCGTGCCCGTCAAGGACAGGCCGCCCGGGCCGAGGCGGAACTCTGGGGGAAGCAGACGCTCGCCGCGCTGGACGCCTTCGCCGCCGAGACCGACGCCCCCACCCCAGCCGGCCTGCGCATGGCTACGGACATCAGGACGGCCACATACTCACTGGCGACCGGCCCATGACGACGCCGTACACGGGCTCCGGGCTGGCCGACGACCTACAGGCACTCGGACTGCGGTCGGGCGACATCGTCCTGGTGCATTCCTCGCTGCGCCGCATCGGCCGTACCGAACACGGAGCGGCGACGGTCGTCGAAGGCTTGCGAGCCGTCATCGGCCCTGCCGGCACCGTCGTCGTGCCGACGTTCACGGCGGCCAACTCACTGTCCTCCTCCACCTACCGCAAACGAATCCAGGGCATGACTCAGTCGGAGATCGCTGCGTTCCGGGAGACGATGCCCGGGTTCGACGCAGCCACCACGCCCAGCGATGGCATGGGAGCGGTCGCCGAGTGGGTACGCCGTACGCCGGGGGCGCGGCGCAGCACTCACCCGCAGACGTCGCTGGCCGCGTCGGGCCCAATGGCCGCTGTCCTGACTCGGGACCACCTGCTCACCTGCCACCTCGGCGAGGCCTCTCCGCTGGGACACCTCTATCGGCTCGACGCCCGTATCTTGCTGCTGGGCGTGGGCTTCGAGTCGTGCACGGCTTTCCACCTCGGCGAGTACCGATTGCCCGATCCTCCTCTGCGTCGCTACGACTGTGTGGTCGCCCACGGACGACAGGCGGGCGGGGAACCCGGGCGGCAATGGCTGTCGTTCGAGGATGTGGCCTTGGACGACGGGGACTTCGCGCACCTGGGGGCCTGGCTGGAGCGCCGACGCTCGGACACCGGGGCGAGCATCGTGCGGCGCGGTCGGGTCGGCGGAGGAATTGCCCGGCTCCTCCCTATGGCTCATTCGGTGGACTTGGCTGTGGAATGGTTCAAGGAACACCGCACGGCTGGAGGGGGCAGCGCAGGTGACCGAATCACACTTATCGGGCCGCCCGGCTGACAGCCAGGATCTGTACTTTTTCCACAGCTACGCACAGGTGCCCGGCGCCGCCGGCCTGCGCGCACCGGACGAACGGCAGGAGGCGTTCCATAAGCTGCTGTGCCAGTTCGTCCTGCAACTGACCACACACGAGGGCGAAACCCCGATCGGCTTTCTCGACAAACGCATGCCCCTGGGCGGCGAGTGGGAGAAGCACCTCAAGGAAGCACTGGCTACCTGCAGGGTCTTCATGCCCGTGTACTCGCCTCGCTATTTCGCCAGTCGCTGGTGCGGGGTCGAGTTCGACGGCTTCCTCCGACGACAGGCCGAACACCACCGAAGTGAGCGCTACACCGTCAGCGCGATCGTCCCCGTGCTGTGGACGTCTCCCGGCAGGATCGTGCTGCCCGAGGTCGTCGAGGCGTTCCAGTGGTACAACCTCGATCTCGGAGACGACTACCGGAGCATGGGGCTGCTGGGGCTGATGGAGGCGGGCAAGTGGGGCGTCTACCGGCGAACCGTGTGGCGGCTCGCCGAGCGAATCGTCGACGTCGCCACGGCGGCCCAGCTCAAATCCTGCGACGTCAGCCTGTTCGACGGTCTGAGCAACGTCTTCGCGCCACGTACTCAGGGGGACTCATGACGGACTCGACTCCGGTCTTCTTCCTCAGCTACGCCCGCACCCCGGGGCCCCAGGGTGCCGAAGCCGATCGGCCGGTCTTCTCCTTCTTCAAAGAACTCGGGGAGCAAGTGGCCAGCCTGACCGGCGTGCCCGCAGAGCAAGCCGGCCATGTGGACCGTCCGGACACCGCGTCGGATGGATGGCTCTCGAAGCTGACGGCCAGCAGTGTCTTCGTCCCACTGTACGCACCGCGCTACTTCACCGATCCGCTCTGCGGCCGCCAGTGGACTGCCTTCAAGCGACGCGTCGGCCCCGACTACGGCCGGGCCGTGGTCCCCGTCCTCTGGATCCCGCACCGGCAGGGCACCACACTGCCGATGGCCGCCCTGGACATCCCTCCTCATCTGCCGCGCGAGGGCGGGGACGAGGAACAGCACGCCCAGGACCGCTACGCAGAGTCCGGCCTCTACCAGCTCATGGAGATCGAGGACGACGACCAGCGCGCCTACCGTGCGGTCCTGGGACGACTGGCTCAGCGCATCGCGCGGGCCTGGGAGGACACGCCTCCGCGACCGGTCAGCATCGAGCGGCTGACTGATCGGCGTGGCCTGGTAGACGCCTTCGCGCTCCAACCGTCGAAACCGACGCTGCGCATCACGGTGGTCGCGCCGACCGCCAGCCGACTCCCGCCGGGGCGTGAGGCAGCCTCCTACGGACCAGACACCGAGTCATGGCGGCCCTATCGCACAGCGCACGGAACGCTGACCCAGCAGGCCTTCGCTCTCGCCCGCAATCTCGGATTCGAGCCGGAGCTGGTCCCGATCGAGAAGGCCTACGAGAGCATTGCCCACGAAGGCTCCGTGCGAGAACCCGCCAGGCCCATCGCTCCCTCAGTCCTCGTGGTAGACGCGTGGGTGCTGGGCGATCTCCGGATCGCTGAGCAGCTACAGCACATCGTCCGGGCCAACCGGCCCTGGCTGGCGGTGATGGCAGTGCTGGCCGAGGACGACCCACAGACCCAGCGCGACGAGGCGCGGCTGCAGTCGCTGCTGGAGACGACTCTGTCCCGGCACCGGCATCTGCGGGAGATGCCCCACACCGCTCGCGGTACCGCCGCACGAGGCATCCGGAAGGCCGATGCCTTCGCCTGGCTGTTCGCGGAGTTGGCGAAAAGCTGCTATTTGCGGTATCTCGATTCCATCCAGGATGTTTCCCCGCGCCCGTCGTCCGACCCGGCGCGGAGTCACGGGGTTCGGAGGCCAACCAGTGACTGACGAGAACGGCGCGGGTGCAGTGGCGGGGATGCCTACTTCGGGTCCGGAGGAAACGACCCGAGGCAAGGTCATCACCTTCTACTCCTACAAGGGCGGCACCGGCCGCACCATGTCCCTCGCCAACACCGCCTGGATCCTGGCATCGGGGGGCAAGCGGGTCCTGGTCGTCGACTGGGACCTGGACGCACCCGGCCTCGACCGCTTCCTGCATCCCTTCCTTGACCAGGACCGGTTACGGACCGCGCAAGGCATCATCGACCTCTTCCTGCACTTCAACCAGACGGTGATGGAACAACGCAGGCAGCCTGAAACACACGCACAGGACGAGTGGGAGACCGCCGAAGCCGCCTGGGTGGCCACACAGGCCCACTTCAATCACTGCGTCATCCCGATCGACTGGTCGTTTCCCAACGGTGGCCGGCTGGACTACGTCTCGCCCGGTACACAGAACAAGGAGTATCTGTCGGCGTACTCGCAGTTCGACTGGATGCGCTTCCTTGACCACACCTGGCACGGGCCGGTTTTCGTCGAAGCCCTGAAGCAGGAACTCACCCAGAACTACGACTATGTCCTGATCGACAGTCGTACCGGCCTGAGCGACGTCTCCGATGTGTGCACCGTGCTGCTGCCGGACGTCCTGGTCGTCGCCTTCACCCCCAGCAGTCAGGGGATGGACGGCGCACAGGCCGTGGCGCAGAAGATCGACAGCCTCTACGGGTATCGGGGGATCCGTATCATCCCGGTCCCCATGCGGGTGGAGGACGCGAACGGTGAGGCCGACCGGCTGGAGGCGGCACGGGAGCAGATGCGGGCGAAGTTCGCCGACATCGTGCGCCGCCACTGCTCCCTGGACTCCCAGGAGTACTGGGGCAAGGTGGAGATCCCCTACCGTCCCTTCTACGCCTACGAGGAACTACTGGCCCCCTTCAGGGACGCCCCCGGCAGCCCTACCTCCATGCTCGCCGCGTGCGAGCGGCTGACGGAAGTCATCTCCGGCGGCGACGTCACCGCGTTCCCCCGTTTGGATGACGCGGAGCGTAAGCGGGTCCTCGCGCTGTACAAGCGGCCCAGGCCGCTGCAGAACACCGACATCCATGTCAGCTTTGTCCCAGAGGATCGCACCTGGGCCGACTGGATCGAGTTCACGCTCAAGTCCGTGGGTTTCCAGGTGCATCTGTTGTCCAGCGGTACGACCCACCCGTCCGAACGCTCCGCCCCTGATCCGACAGGGAAGTCGGCCACCCGAACTCTCGCGGTGTTGTCCCACGCCTACCGGGACTCCGCGGAAGCACGAGCGGCGTGGGAGACGACCGACGCTGTCGACGGTCTGGGCAATCGGCGCACCCTGGTGACCGTGCGCGTGGACGACGTACGGATGAGCCCTCCGTTCTCCGATCGCGCCGCCGCCGATCTGGCCCGTTGCGGTCCCAATGAGGAGGCGGCGAGACAGGCGCTGCTGAATGCCGTGGAGGCCCCGACGCAGCCGCTGTTCAGCCCGGCCGCCGCAAGCGACAGAGGCCCGCGTTTCCCCGGGGCCGAACCCTTCGTGTTCTCCCTGCCGATCCGAAACCCGTCCTTCACCGGACGCGAGGAGTTGCTCGGGCACCTGCGCGATCGGCTGCGGGCCGGTAACGGCACGGTGCTTCTGCGCGGCATGGGTGGCGTGGGCAAGACCATGCTTGCCCTGGAGTTCGCCCACCGCTTCAAAGGCGACTACGACGTCGTCTGGCACATCCAGGCCGATCAGCGAAACCTCGCAGTGGAGCAGTTCGCGGGGCTGGCAGGCCATCTGGAGGTCTCCGAGCGCAAGAACCCGACGGCGACGGCGGCCGCGGTCAAGGATGCGCTGCGTCTGGGCCGGCCCTACAGCCGCTGGCTGCTGATCCTCGACAACGTCGAGCACGTGAACGATCTGTCCGATCTGCTGGTGAGCAGCAAGGCAGGCCACGTCCTGATCACCAGTCAGCGCTCCGAGGGCTGGGAACGGTACGCGGAGATCGCCGATGTCGGAGTGTTCGAGCGCGAGGAGAGCGTGGCGCACCTCAAGCGCCGGCTCACCGAGTGCAGCACCGAAGAGGCCGACGAGGTGGCCTCCGCCCTCGGCGATCTTCCGCTGGCCGTCGAGCACGCGGCCGCCGTGCTCAAGGAGAGCGGCCTTCAGACCCAGGAGTACGTCAAGCTCCTGGAGCGCCAGCCCGCTGCCGACACGGCCGGTCTGAGCCCGGACGACCGGCTCCTCGACGTTTCCAAGACCTGGAGCGTGGCCATCGGGCAGCTCAACAAGAACTTTCCGCCGGCGGTTCAACTCCTCAAACTCGCCGCCTGGTTCAGCCCTGAGCCGATCTCCATGGATCTGCTGCAAAGCACGCAGATCGCACAGTCCCTCACGGGCCAGGACAGCACGCGTGATCAGGAGTTCCGGCCGCGCGCCTTCGACAGCACGGAAATGATCGCGCGCGCGTTCCAGGAACTGAGTCGACTCTCGCTCGCGACGGTGGACCGCAAGTCACGCAGCCTCCGTGTGCACCGCCTGGTGCAGATGTCGGTGCGCCTGAACATGACGGAGGAAGACCAGGAGGCCACGCGGGACGTCGTCTTCCGCACCTTGGTGGCCGCCCGTCCCGAACAGGACGACCCCGAGGACCACAACACCTGGGAGCGCTACCGCATCATCTGGCCTCACCTGGGAACTACTTGGGCCCTGGCAGCGCCCGACTACGGCATCCGCAAACTGATCGTCGACCGAGTTCGCCAGTTGCGCCGCCGCGGCGAGCTGAAGCAGGCGTACGACCTGAGCACGCGCGTGCATCAGGGCTGGCTCGAACACAGCGGACCCGACGAGCGCTGGGTGCTGCACATGGGCTTCCAGATCGCCAACATCCTTCGTGCCCAGGGCAGATACCAAGAGGCCCTGGAGCTGGACATGGACGTACTGCACCGCCAGGAAGCGGCCCTGGACAGCCCGCACGACCTCCACATCCTCATGACGTCCGGCGGAGTGGCTGCCGACCTGCGCGGCCTGGGCCGCTACAGCGAGGCGCTGGATCGCGACCGGCTCAACCACGAGCAGTTCCTGGAGTTGTTCGGCGAAGACCATCCGCGCAGCCTCATGGCGGCCAACAATTATGCGGTGTGTCTACGGGTGTTGGGGCAGTACACGGACGCTCTGAGGCTGGACCGCAAGACTATGGAGACTCGGAACAAGATCCTCGGCCCGGAACATGCCTACACACGGGCATCAACCATCAGTTACGCCCGCGATCTGCTCGACTGCGGCGACTACGCCGGATCCGAGCTTCCGTTGCGGCGCACCTACGACCAATGCCTCTCCCATCAGCAGTTCGGCCCGTCCGCTCCCACCACCATCAACGCGGGCAAGGCTCTGTCGGGTGCCCTGCACCAGATGGGCCGGGCCCAGGAAGCGGAGGACCTGACACGCACGGTGCTGTCCAACCTTCCCTCCGAGGAAGGATCGGCCTCGCCCAACCGGTTGCTGCTCCACCTGGGCCTGGCCGGGATCCTGGGCGCGCAGGGTCGCACCGAAGAGGCCCTCGAGCTGGCCCGCCGGGTCCTGGACGACTGCCGTCGGTTCTTCCAGGACCAACACCCCTACACAGCAGCCTGCTACGCGAACCTGGCCGTGCTGCTCTACACGGCCAACGAGGCGGCTTCCTCCCTGGCACACGCCGAGCAAGCCGCGAGGGTCTTCGCGGCGATCTTCGACGACGACCACCCGTTCACCCTGATGTGCCGGGTGAACCTGGCCAATGCCCAGGCCGCACTGGGGCAGCGTGGACGGGCCCGCGCTACCTACGAGGAGGTACTGGACCGGCTTCGCGATGTCCTGAACGACGACCAGCACCCCGCCCCGCTGGTATGCGCGGCCAACCTTGCGGTGGTCCTGAACGAGTTGGGAGAGAGCGAAGCGGCCGAACGGCTGCGCGAGGAAGTGCTGGGCGCGATCACTGCGCGGCTCGGGGCCGATCATCCCCGCGCTCTGGCCCTGCGCGAGTGGAGTCGGTCGGGCTGGGAGTTCGACCCACACCCGATCTGATCTGCGCTGTGCTCGCCGGCCTCGGCGAGCACAGCTAACCACCGTCGCGGGCACGGACGGGCTGCCGGAACCCGCTACACGGCGGCCCCGAAGCGCTCGCGAGCACGGTCACGTAGCCAAGCGAGTATTTCCGGTACGGCCGGCAGCGCGGCGAAGTGAGCCGCCCCCGGCTTCAGCACGGCAGTCGCTGAGGGAATGCGTTCGGCAAGCCATCGGAAGTGCCCGACGGGCGAGAAGGTGTCGTGCTCACCGTGCCACAGCAGCAGCGGGACTTCGACGATCTTGCCTGGCTCGAAGCCCCAGTCCAGCCGGAAGGACAGCACGTCGTCGAGCCACCCGAACGAGGAACGCACCACACTGGTCTCATAGTTGGCTAGGAGCAGGCCTCTGATCCCACCGTGTCCCACGACAGCCTTGTCGGCCATGGGCATCTCCGGAGTCAGTAACCCCAGCAGTGACTCCGGCTTGTCACGAATGGCATCCGCGTTGCTGGCCAGGTTGGCCTTGAGTCTTTCCAGGCACTCCTCGGATCCATCACGGAGAGCCGCCTTGGCGGCCTTGTAGGCGATGACGTTGGACGGAGCCATCCCCTCGAACCAGTCGAGCCCGTCTGCATCGGGAGGAGCGATGCTGACCAGCACGGCAGCACTGGCGACCCTGTCCGGAAGCAGCGCCGCACACGCCAACGCATGAGGCCCGCCACCGGAACGGCCCAGCACGGAGAACGGTCCAAGATTCAGCTGGTCGGCGATGGCCGCCACATCCGCAGCGGCGTGACGCACAGCGCGGCCTTTTAACCGCTGCGACTCCCCGTACCCCGGCCGGTCATAGGAGATGAGCCGGATGCCCAGCTTGTAGAGAACGCTGGTCCGTGGACGCGGCCCGACCCTGCTGCCCGGAGTGCCATGCAGCAAGAACACCGGGTGGCCCTTCGGGTCCCCCGACGTCTCGAAGAAGAGCAGCCTGCCATCGCCGCTCTTGACACTTCCCAACACCAGGTGTGCCTCCCGTCGCCAGCGCCGCGGCCGCCCGGAGCAGGACCCAGAGAATCAGCATCCCGCCCGTCAGAGCGCCAGTCGACACACAAACCAGCCGTCATTCGCGACGGACCAAGGGTTTTCCGAAAGACGCAATGTCATGGGGTGACGGTTGCGCGTCCCGAAGGGCCGCTCGCACCGACCAAACGGTAGAGGATTCCCACCCTCCGGCAGGTCATTCCAGCCACACCGATAGCCATTCGGCGCAAAATGCATGTTTGGTTTGACACTTCTGTGATCGCGACGCCCCAGGGCGGCGATCACGCTGTCCAAGGGCAGTACCCACATGATGGGGCCGCCCGACACCCCTCGCATCCTGACGTCGGCCGATACCGATCCGTCCGCAAGGAGGGGCCGACCTCCCGGCCAGGATCATGCACACGCTCACCACGAAGCTCGGCAACCCCCTGCAACACCCATGGGCGAAATCCAGCCGAACCGGCCGCCCTCGACCTCCCTCGGCACCGGACCACCTCCGCCGCCCCCAGCCCCCTCTCACCCCCCACCTACCCCCGGGTAGAGTGTCGCCGTCGTCATCACACCCGTACGTGGGAAAGCCGGTGCAAATCCGGCGCTGACCCGCAACCGTGAACCGGTCGTCGTCGAAGGCCGGTGAGCCGGATCGCCGCGTACGGGAAGTGACCGGCTCACGTGCCCCGGCAGTCCGCCGGAGTGCGGCACCGTCGAGGTATACGGAGCCGAGCCGCCGGGGTCTCCCCTGTGCTGCCCGGTTCCCCTTAGGGAAGGGCACCCGCCGATCATGTACGTCCGTCACAGCGCCGCGGTTCTGGCCGCCGCCGTCGTGATCGGCGCGGCCGCGCCGGCCATAGCCGCCGACTCCTCCCCGTCCGCGTCACCCGCCGACTCCTCTCCCTCCGCGCCCGCGAAGCCCACGTACCCCGCCGAGCTGTACGGCACCACCGACCCCACCTACGACGGTGTCTGGCGGCAGTCGCTCGCGATGCTCGCCCAGGACACCGTCGGGGTGAAGCCCGCCCCGAAGGCCGTGGACTGGCTGCTCACGCAGCAGTGCGCGGACGGCGCCTTCGCGCCCTACCGTGCCGACGCCGCCGCCGACTGCGATGCCAAGACCCTCGTCGACACCAACAACACGGCCGCCGCCGTCCAGGCGCTCGTCGCGCTCGGCGGGCACGACGCCGCCACCTCCAAGGCCGTGACCTGGCTGAAGTCCGTCCAGAACAAGGACGGCGGCTGGGGGTACATGCCGGGCGGGGCCAGCGACACCAACTCCACCTCCGTGGTGATCGGTGCGCTCGCCGCCGCCGGTGAGAAGCCCGCGGATGTCCGCAAGGACGGGCAGTCGGCCTACGACGCCCTCAAGCAGCTCGCCCTGCCCTGCAAGGCCGACGACGGCGGCGCGTTCGCCTTCCAGCCCGACAAGAAGGGCAAGCTGCTCGCCAACGCCGACGCCACCGCGGCCGGCGTCCTCGGCTCGCTCGGCAAGGGCCTCGTCGTGAGCCCCGGCAAGGAGACGCCCGCCGCGAACTGCACCGACGGCGGCTACCCGTCCTCGCAGCAGGCCGCCGTCAACGGCGCCGCCCACCTCACCGAAGCCCTCGCCAAGGACGGCCACCTCACCTCCACCCTCCCCGGCGCCGAGGACCAGCCCGACTACGGCAACACCGCCGACGCGGTCGTCGCACTGGCCGCCCTCTCCGGTGCCGACGCCGCCGAGAAGCCGCTGCGCTGGCTGGAGCAGAACTCCGCGAAGTGGGCGAAGCAGAGCGGCCCGGCCGCCTACGCCCAGCTGATCCTCGCCGCCCACGCCACCGGCACGGACCCCCGCGACTTCGGCGGCGCCGACCTGGTCGAGCAGCTCAACGCCACCGGCCCCGCCCCGCAGGCCGCGGCAAAGGCCACGAATGAGGAGAAGAAGAAGGACGACAGTCCCTTCGGGGTCTGGTGGTACGTCGGCATCTTCCTCGTCGTCGGCATCGGCATCGGCTTCCTGCTGAGCGGCCGCAAGAAGGGCCCCCAGGCGTGATCCGCCGCGTGCTCGCCCCGCTCCTGGCCGCGCTGGTCCTGCTGACCGGCGCGGCCCAGGGCGCGCAGGCGGCCGGCTACCGCTACTGGTCCTTCTGGGAGCGCCAGGGCGACACCTGGGTCTACGCCACCCAGGGCCCCTCCCTCGCCCGCCCCTCCGACGGCGACGTCCAGGGCTTCCGGTTCGCCGTGAGCGAGGACTCGAAGGACGCGACACGGCCCAGGGGCGCGGCCGAGTTCGCGGTGATCTGCGCCAGGACGCCCGCCGAGGACGGCAGGAAGCGGATCGCCCTGGTCATCGACTTCGGTACGGCGGCCGACGCCCCGTCCGGCGAGACGCCCCCCGCCCGCCGTACGGCCTGTGCCCGGGTGGCTCCAGACGCGACCACGGCCGAGGCCCTCGCGGCCGTAGCCAAGCCCCTGCGCTACGACACCAACGCCCTGTTGTGCGCGATCACCGGGTATCCGCAGAAGGGCTGCGGCGATCAGGTGTCGGGCGGCGGCCGGGAGACCGGGCAGCCGACCGCGGCCGGGCGGAGTGCCGGCGCGGCCGAGGGCGACTCGGACGGCGGGCTCTCGCTCGGCCTGGTCGCGGGCATCGCCGTGGTGGTGGTGCTGGGGGCGGCGGCGGTCTGGCAGGCACGGCGGCGCGGGGATGCTTGAGCGCACCGCGCCCCGGACGGGGGGCTGGTCCTCCGCGGCGCCGTCGTGGCTGATCGCGCAGTTCCCCGCGCCCCTTCGGGGCGCTACCGCCCCTCCCTTGCACCCCGGCGCCTGGTGGCTCTGGGCCCTCGCCCTCGGTACCGCCGCCACCCGCACCACCAACCCGCTCCTCCTCGCCCTCCTCATCGTGACCTCCGCGTACGTCGTGGCGACCTGCCGCCCGAACGCCCCCTGGGCCCGCTCCTACTCCGTCTTCTTCAAGCTGGCCCTGGCCGTCCTCCTCATCCGGCTCGTCTTCGCCGTGCTCCTCGGCTCCCCGCTCCCCGGCACGCACGTGATCGTCACCCTCCCCGAGATCCCCCTTCCCGACTGGGCGCAGGGGATCCGCCTGGGCGGCAAGGTCACCGTCGAGACCGTCCTCATCGCCTTCTACGACGGCCTGCGCCTGGCGACGCTCCTCATCTGCGTGGGCGCGGCGAACTCCCTCGCCAACCCCACCCGCCTGCTCAAGTCCCTGCCCGGCGCGCTCTACGAGATCGGCGTGGCGGTCGTCGTCGCCCTCACCTACGCCCCCAATCTCATCGCCGACGTCCAGCGGCTGCGTGCCGCCCGCCGGCTGCGCGGCCGGCCCGACACCGGCGTCCGCGGCCTCCTCCAGGTGGCGCTCCCGGTCCTGGAGGGCGCGTTGGAGCGGTCGGTCGCCCTCGCCGCCGCGATGGACGCGCGCGGCTACGGCCGTACCGCCGACGTCCCGCCCCGCGTCCGCCGTACGACCACCGCGCTCACCCTCGGCGGCCTGCTGGGCATCTGCGCCGGGACGTACGGGCTGCTCACCGCCGACGGCGGCACCTACGGACTCCCGGTCCTCCTCGCCGGGGTCGTCGCCGCCCTCGCGGGCCTGCGCCTTGGCAGCCGGCGTTCCCCGCGCACCCGTTACCGCCCCGACCGCTGGGACGCCCGCGCCTGGCTGGTCGCCGGTTCCGGCGCGGCGGTCGCCGCCCTGCTGACGCTGGCCGCGGACCGCACCCCGGAAGCCCTGAACCCCGGCGTGATCCCCCTGGTCGCCCCCACTCTCCCCCTGTGGCCCGCGGCAGCGGTCCTCCTCGGCCTCCTCCCGGCCTTCATCAGCCCCACGCCTCGCACTCCCGCCGCCCCCAAGGAGCCGTCGTGATCCGCTTCGAGAACGTCTCCGTGACGTACGACGGTGCCGCCGAACCAACCGTCCAGGGAGTGGACTTCGAGGTCCCGGAGGGCGAACTGGTGCTGCTGGCCGGCCCGTCCGGCGTCGGCAAGTCCACCGTGCTCGGCGCGGTGAGCGGGCTCGTGCCGCACTTCACCGGAGGCACCCTGCGCGGCCGCGTCACGGTGGCCGGCCGGGACACCCGTACGCACAAGCCGCGCGAACTCGCCGACGTGGTCGGCACGGTGGGCCAGGACCCCCTGTCCCACTTCGTCACGGACACGGTCGAGGACGAGCTGGCCTACGGCATGGAGTCGCTCGGTCTGGCCCCGGCCGTGATGCGCCGCCGCGTCGAGGAGACCCTCGACCTCCTCGGCCTCGCCGATCTGCGCGACCGTTCCATCGCCACCCTCTCCGGCGGCCAGCAGCAGCGGGTGGCGATCGGCTCGGTCCTCACCCCGCACCCGAGCGTCCTGGTCCTCGACGAGCCGACGTCGGCGCTGGACCCGGCCGCCGCGGAAGAGGTCCTGGCAGTCCTCCAACGCCTGGTCCACGACCTCGGCACGACGGTCCTGATGGCCGAACACCGCCTGGAACGCGTGGTCCAGTACGCCGACCGGATCGCCCTCCTGCCCTCCCCCGGCCAGGCCCCGCTCCTGGGCACCCCGGCGGAGATCATGGCCGTCTCCCCGGTCTACCCCCCGGTGGTGGCCCTCGGCCGCCTGGCAGGCTGGAACCCGCTTCCCCTGACGGTGAGAGACGCCCGCCGAAGGGCAGCAGACCTACGCCAACAGCTCGACGGACAGGACAGCATCGCCGCTGAGGGGCGCGGGGAACTGCGCGACCAGCCACAACCGACCCGCGGCCGCCGGCAGCCCGCACCACCCACCCCATCCGGCGCCCCCACCCCCCACCGCTGGTTCCGCCGCAAACAGACCCCCACCGCCCCGGCATCTCCCCATGCCGCCGAGGTAAAGGCCCTCTCCGTAACCCGCGACCACATCCGAGCCCTCCGCCACATCGACCTCACCGTGACCCCCGGCGAGACCGTCGCCATCATGGGCCGCAACGGGGCCGGCAAGTCCACCCTGCTCAACGCCCTCGTCGGACTGGTGGAACCCACCACCGGCTCGGTGGCCGTGGGCGGCACCGTCCCCCACCGCACCCCGCCCCGGGACCTCGTCCGCCGAGTCGGACTCGTCCCGCAGGAACCCCGCGACCTCCTCTACGCCGACACGGTCGCCGCCGAGTGCACGGCCGCCGACGCCGGCGCCGGACCCGGCACCTGCCGCGCCCTCGTCTCGGAGCTCCTCCCGGGCATCGCCGACGACACCCACCCCCGCGACCTCTCCGAGGGCCAGCGGCTGACGCTCGCCCTGGCCGTCGTCCTGACCGCCCGCCCCCCGCTGCTCCTCCTCGACGAGCCGACCCGCGGCCTGGACTACGCGGCGAAGGAACGCCTCGTGACCCTGCTGCGCGACCTGGCCGGCCGCGGCCACGCCATCGTGCTGGCCACCCATGACGTGGAGCTCGCCGCCGAGCTCGCCGACCGGGTCGTCCTGCTGGCCGAGGGCGAAGTGATCGCCGACGGCCCGACCGCGGACGTCGTCGTCTCCTCCCCCTCCTTCGCACCGCAGGTCACCAAGATCCTCGCCCCGCAGGAGTGGCTCACGGTCACGCAGGTGCGAAAGGCACTGGCATGAGCGCCACGAAGAGCCCGCGCCGAACCCGCCCCGTCGACCTCGGCCCCCGCTCCATCGCCGCCCTCGCCCTCGTCAGTGCCGTAGGGGTCGCCGCCCTGATGTGGCCCTTCCTCGCGCCACCCGAGTCGGCCGTCATCGCGCACAGCGAGGACGCCCCCTGGTTCTTCGCCTGCCTGCTCGTGCTGCTCGTCGCGGTCGTCGGGGCGACGATCTCGGAGTCGGGGCTCGGGCCGAAGGCGGTCGCGATGCTCGGGGTGCTGGCCGCGACCGGCGCTGCGCTGCGCCCGATCGGCGCCGGCACCGCCGGTCTGGAGCCGATGTTCTTCCTCATGGTGCTGAGCGGCCGCGTCCTCGGCCCCGGCTTCGGGTTCGTGCTCGGCTCGGTCACGATGTTCGCGTCTGCGCTGCTCACGGGCGGGGTGGGCCCGTGGATGCCGTTCCAGATGCTCGCGATGGGCTGGTTCACCATGGGGGCCGGGCTGCTCCCGGACCGCGACCGGCTGCGCGGCCGGGGGGAACTCCTGCTCCTGAGCGCGTACGGCTTCCCGGCGGCGTTCGCCTACGGCGTCGTCACGAATCTGGCGGGCTGGACCTTCATGAAGGGGCAGGCCTCGTCCATCGCCTTCTCCGCGGACTCCCCCGTGTCCGTCAACCTGGCCCGCTTCGTCGCGTACTGCCTGGCCACCTCCCTGGGCTGGGACCTGGGCCGGGCCGTCACCACCGTCGTACTGACCCTGTTCCTCGGCCCGGTGATCCTCCGGGCACTGCGCCGGGCCACTCGGCGGGCCGCTTTCGAGAGCCCCGTCACGTTCGACGCACCCGCACGGTGAGGGCGCACGCGCGGACCGTCACTCGCGCGGTGAAGCACCCCACATGACCCACGTCACCTACGATCCACCCTAGTCGGACAAATCGGATGTCATGCACGCGTCCGCACGTGTCCTGACCTGCGGATAGAGAGCCACGTCACACGAGTCGCCCGACCCCCGCATACGACCACAACTAGCAAAAGGGCTCATTGCGGACACCCTCCCGGCCTGTTTCTCTGGATGACGTCGCACGGCGCCGACGTGCCCTCAGGGCCTCGGCGCCGACGCATGCCACCGCCTCGCATCGCATGGCTCCGGCACGCACACGACGCCCTGTCCCCGAAGAAAGGCTCCCCGTGTCCGCTGTTTCTCTCCTCCGCCGCGCCTCCGCCCCGAAGAAGGCCCTCGCCGGTGTCACGCTGGCCGCTGCCGCCGCCTGCACGCTGTTCGCCGCCGCGCCCTCGCAGGCCGCGACGACCGGGTCCTCCTCCGCGCAGGCCACGGCGAAGAAGATGATCTCGGACTCCAGCGAGTACCAGTGCTTCTCCAAGATCGTCGACCACGAGAGCGACTGGAACGTCAACGCCACGAACTCCTCGTCCGGCGCCTACGGCCTGGTCCAGGCCTTGCCGGGCAACAAGATGGCTTCCGCCGGCTCCGACTGGAAGACCAACCCGGCCACCCAGATCAAGTGGGGCCTGGACTACATGAAGGACCGCTACGGCAGCCCGTGCGGCGCCTGGGGCTTCTGGCAGTCCAACGGCTGGTACTGAGCCGAGCCGAACCCCGCACCTGAACCGAAGGCGGCGACCTCCGATCCCCGGGGTCGCCGTCTTCGTCGTGTCCGCGCACGGCCTGACCCCGTCGCGGGGGAGGCAGGAACGGGGCGTAGGGACAGGGGTGCTCCTGCCTCCCTCGGGACGGGTCAGCCGCTGCTGACCCGGAGTTCCTTCACTCCGTTGATCCAGGCGGAGCGAAGGCGGCGGGGGTCGCCGACCAGGCGCAGGTCGGGCATCGCGTCGGCCACCGCGTTGAAGATCAGGTCGATCTCCAGCACCGCCAGGGACTTGCCCAGGCAGTAGTGCGGGCCTCCGCCGCCGAAGCCGAGGTGGGGGTTGGGGTCGCGGGTGATGTCGAAGGTGTCCGGATTCTCGAAGACCTCGGGGTCGTGGTTCGCCGAGGCATAGAAGATTCCTACCCGGTCACCCTTCTTTATGCGCTTCCCGCCCAAATCGGTGTCCTGGGTGGCAGTTCGCTGGAAGGACACCACCGGCGTCGCCCAGCGGACGATCTCCTCCGCGGCCGTCCCGGGGCGCTCCCTCTTGTACAGCTCCCACTGTTCGGGGTGGGTGAGGAAGGCGTGCATGCCGTGGGTGATGGCGTTGCGGGTGGTCTCGTTGCCCGCGACGGCCAGCATCAGCACGAAGAAGCCGAACTCGTCCGAGCCCAGGTTGCCTTCGTCCTCGGCCGCCACCAGCGTGGTGACGATGTCCTTCGCCGGGCACGCCTTGCGGTCCGCGGCCATGTTCATCGCATAGGCGATCAGCTCGGTGGCCGACTCGGCGCCGACCTCCTCGGTGATGGCGTACTCGGGGTCGTCGTACGAGATCATCTTGTTGGACCAGTCGAAGATCTTGGCCCGGTCGTCCTGCGGGATGCCGATCAGCTCGGCGATGGCCTGGAGGGGCAGTTCGCAGGCGACCTCGGTCACGAAGTCGAAGGGACCCGCGTGCTCACGGGCGTTCGCGGCGATGTTGAGCGCCCGCGTCCGCAGGCGCTCCTCCAGGGCGCGGATGGCCCGGGGGGTGAAGACGCGCTGGACGATCTGGCGGACCCGGGTGTGCTCGGGCGGGTCCATGTTCAACAGGATCAGTCGTTGCGCGTCGATGGCGTCGCGCTCGATGTGCTCGTTGAAGCGGATGATCGCGGTGTTGAGGGTCGACGAGAACAACTCCGGGTGCGTCGATACGTACTTGACGTCCGCGTGCCGGGTCACCGCCCAGTAGCCCTCGTCCTGGAATCCGGCCACGTTGACCGGCTGCGGGATCCAGCGGACCGGTTCGGCCCGGCGCAGCTCGGCGAACTCCGGGAGGGGTACGCGGTGGTGCAGCACATCGGGGTCGGTGAAGTCGAACCCGTCGGGAAGCGCTGGACAGGACATCGGCAGCTCCAGCCATCTGACGGTCCATCAGAACAGGGTTGCCGCGAAGGTAGTAACGGGTTCTACAAGTGGCAAGAGGCGCGGCACCCCCAATCCGGTGCGGAATTCGTGCAGATCTCCGCAGATCAAGACTCCGGAGCGTGCACGACCCTTGCGGTGACCGACATCACGTCAGCAGACTGCAAGGGGAACTAGAACACGTACTAGTTCTTGGCGGAAAGCCGAGGAGAGCCGAGAGGACCCCGCACCCATGGCTGCCGAACCCGTGATCGTCGAAGCAGTGCGCACCCCCATCGGCAAGCGCGGTGGCGCGCTCGCCAACCTCCACCCCGCCTATCTCCTGGGCGAGACCTACCGCGAACTCCTGGGCCGTACGGGCATCCCCGCCGACTGCGTCGAGCAGATCGTCGGCGGCACGGTGACCCACGCCGGCGAACAGTCCATGAACCCCGCGCGCACGGCCTGGCTGACCATGGGCCTGCCCTACGAGACGGCGGCGACGACCGTCGACTGCCAGTGCGGCTCCTCCCAGCAGGCGTCGCACATGACGGCCAACATGATCGCCGCGGGCGTCATCGACGTCGGCATCAGCTGCGGCGTCGAGGCGATGTCCCGGGTGCCACTGGGGTCGGGCTCCAAGCACGGGCCCGGCAAGCCGTTCCCCGACGAGTGGAACGTCGACCTGCCCAACCAGTTCGAGGCTGCCGAGCGCATCGCCCGGCACCGGGGGCTGACCCGCGAGAACGTCGACTCGCTCGGGCTCGTCTCGCAGGAGCGGGCCGCCGCCGCCTGGGCCGAGGAGCGGTTCAAGCGGGAGACGTTCGCCGTCCAGGTCCCGACGACCGAGGAGGAGCAGCGGGCCGGGCAGGGCATGTGGCGGCTGGTCGACAAGGACGAGGGGCTGCGCGACACGTCCATGGAGGCACTGGCGGGCCTGAAGTCCGTCATGCCGACGGCCGTTCACACGGCGGGCAACTCCTCACAGATCAGCGACGGCGCCTCGGCGATCATGTGGGCGTCGAAACGGATGGCCCGCGCGCTGAAGCTGCGGCCGAGGGCCCGCATCGTGGCGCAGGCCCTCGTCGGCTCCGACCCGCACTTCCATCTCGACGGGCCGATCGACGCGACCAAGGCCGTGCTGGGCAAGGCCGGGATGTCCCTGAAGGACATCGACCTGGTCGAGATCAACGAGGCCTTCGCGTCGGTGGTGTTGAGCTGGGCGCAGGTCTTCGAGCAGGACCTGGAGAAGGTCAACGTCAACGGCGGCGCGATCGCCCTCGGGCACCCGGTGGGAGCCACCGGGGCCCGGCTGATCACGACCGCACTTCATGAACTGGAGCGCGCGGACAAGGAGTTCGCGCTGATCACGATGTGCGCGGGCGGCGGACTGGCCACCGGCACGATCATTCAGCGGCTGTAGTCCAGTCCAGGAACGCGGTGAACGCGGTGGGCTCGAAGGCGAGGATCGGGCCCGCCGTGTTCTTTGAGTCGCGGATCGCGACGGAGGCGGTCGCTTCGGCGATCTCGACGCAGTTGCCGCCCTGGTCACCGCTGTAGCTGGACTTACGCCACTGGATCGCCGTCAGCATCTCGGTGCTCTCCATAACGTTCCTCCATCACGCGCCGAATCAGATCCGCCGAGTCCTTGATGGGCAGGGCGGCGGCTTGCAGATGATCGTAACGGAGCGAGCAGTCCCTGACGGTGTCCGGGTTGGCGGTCGGATGCCCGCTGCCGTAGCCCTCCGTGTAGACGATGGTCGGGTCGCTCTCAAAGCGGTAGACGTCGAACGAGCCTTGCAGTCCGGCATGCGCTCCGGCCGAGAACGGCAGCACCTGGATGTTGATCCGGGGATTGCCCTCGAACGACAAAAGGTGGGCGAGTTGCTCCCGCATGGCCGCCCGGCCGCCCATCTCCTGACACAGTGCGGCTTCACTGAGGATGGCCCAGAAGACCGGGGATCCCGTCTTTCCGAGGATGCGCTGACGAGCCAGCCGTACGGCGGTCCGGTCATCGAGGTCGGTCTTGTCGAGTACGCCCAGCACAGCACTCGCGTATGCCCTGGTCTGGAGCAGGCCGTGCACCATCTGCGTCTCGAACGAACAGATCTCGATGGCCCGCGCCTGCAGCTCCGTCACCTGCTGGAACCACGCCGGAAGTTGGCTGCGCATCACCAGCTCGTGCAGGCGGGACAGCAGTCCGCCCGTGCCCAGTGCGATGTCCGCCCGCTCGCTGAACGGCAGCGTCGGCAACTTTCTCGCCGTTTCGATCTGGCCGACCAGGGAGCCGGTGCAGTAGACGATGTCCCCCAGCTTCTTCTGCGTCAGCCCGGCCTCCTCGCGGTACCGGCGCAGTTCGAAGCCGTAGTAGTCGAGTGGCGAGGCGCCCGGGTCCAGGGTGTTGATGTGGGTCACGCAGAGCTCCCTCTCACGCAACTGGGCCCACTTAGGGACCCGTTGTATCCGTTCCGTAGCCCAAAGTAGTCGTGCGAGGTCAGGCTCGTACCGTGAACGGATACATTCAGTACCGGCTGCGCCTGACCGCCGGTGACCACTCGGCCCGGCACATCCGCGCCGTCGTGCGCTCGCTGCTCGGCGAGTGGGAGATGCGTGAACTGACCGACGCCGTGGAACTGGGCGTGACCGAGCTGGTCGCCAATGTCGTACGGCATGTTCCGGACCGGCGCTGCGAGGTGCTGGTGCTGCGGCAGCGGGACAGGGTGCGGATCGAGGTGTCGGACGGGTGCCCCCGACTACCGGCCGCTGTGGCGGAGTTGGACCTGGATTCCGAGAACGGGCGGGGGCTCGTGCTGCTGGACGCCGTGGCCGACAAGTGGGGCGTGGACACCGCCGGGCGACGGGACGGCAAGACCGTGTGGTTCGAGTGCGGAACCACACGGTCGGGATTCACCGGCTCGCCGTCAGCCCTTGGCGGGCTCCAGCTTGATGCTGAAGTGGCGGAGGATCGGTGACTGCTCGGTGATGCGGTAACCGTGCACCGAGCTGGGGTCCTTGGCTATGTCCGCCAGGGTCTGGGCCACGTGGTCGTAGTGGCTGCGGGTGTAGACCCGGCGGGGCAGGGCCAGCCGTACGAGTTCGTAGGGCGCCGACTTGATCGGGTTGCCGTGCTCGTCCTCCTCGCCGAGGTAGAGGGATCCCAGCTCGGCCGAGCGGATGCCGCCGCGCAGGTAGAGCTGGCAGGCCAGCGAGTGGCCGGGGTACTGGTGGGGCGGGATGTGGGGCAGCAGCCGCCCGGCGTTGAGGTATAGGGCGTGCAGGCCGGCCGGCTCGACGATGTCGACGCCCGCGTCCCGGATGCGCTGGGCGAGGTGGGCGGCGATGTCGGCGCGCTCCGCCAGGTAGGAGGGCTCGGTGACCTCCACCAGGCCCTGGGCCATCATGTCCAGGTCGCGCCCGGCGAGGCCGCCGTAGGTGGCGAATCCCTCGGTCGCGATGAGGAGGCGCTCGCACTTCTGGGCGAGCTCGGGGTCCTTGAGGCCGATGAAGCCGCCGATGTGGACGATGCCGTCCTTCTTGGCGCTCATGATGCAGCCGTCCGCGAGGCGGAAGGCCTCCTCGGCGACCTGGCGCGGGGTGCGGTCCTGGTAGCCGGGCTCGTGACGGGTCACCAGCCAGGCGTTCTCCGCGAACCGTGCGGCGTCGAGGATCATGGGGACGCTGTGGCGCCGGCAGAGGTCGGCGGTCCTGCGGAGGTTGTCCATGGAGACCGGCTGTCCGCCGCCGCCGTTGTTGGTGATGGTCATCACCACAGCGGCCACCGGGGAGTCCTGCTGGTTCTGGAGGATCTGCTCCAGCGCCTTCAGGTCGATGTTGCCCTTGAAGCGGTGCGGGCTGTCCAGGTCCTTGGCCTCGGGGCAGGGAATGTCCCGGGCCTGGCAGCCGACCAGTTCCACATTGGCGCGGGTGGTGTCGAAGTGCGTGTTGGACACCACGGTGCTGCCCGGGGTGAGCAGCGAGGTGAACAGGATGCGCTCGGCCGCGCGTCCCTGGTGGGCGGGCAGGAGGTGCGGATAGCCGGTGAGTTCGCTGACGGTCTCGTGCCAGCGGTAGAACGACCGGGAGCCTGCGTACGACTCGTCGCCGTTCATGCCGGCGGAGAGCTGGGCGGCGGAGATCGCGCCGGTGCCGGAGTCGCTCAGCAAGTCGATGGTGACCTCGTCGGCACGCAGGTCGAACAGGTTGTAGGAGACCCGTCGCAGGGCTTCCTCACGCTGCTGGGGGGTGGTGAGCGGGATGGGCTCGACGACCTTGATGCGGTAGGGCTCCACGGCTCCTTCTTTCTGATGTTGCTCGGGGCATTCCGATACTGCGCGGGCGGCCTTGTGACGCTGCGCGGGCTTTTCTTACGACGCGCGGATCACTGCGCGGGGGGACGCACGGCGTAGGCCTCCGAGGAGACGTACGCGGTGATGCGGGGTCGGCGGTCGCGCTCGTGCGCCAGTGCCAGGTACGCGATCAGGCCGACGCCGTCGGAGAGTTGCCGCGTACTGAGGGCGGCGAGGGCGCGGCGCAGCATCGAGGGGTCCATGCCGAAGTGGGTCAGCACGGCGGTGGCGCGGGCGAGCGCCTCCTCGTCGTCCCTGACGTAGTCACGGACCGGGACGTGCAGGGTGAACCCGCTGGGCCGGCCGGACGCGGTGTCGGTGAAGGAGTGGCAGGTCAGCACGGGCCGCCGGTCCAGTCGTTGCTCCGGCCCGCCTCCCGCCACGGTGGGCGGGCGCCCTTCGGCGGCGAGGTGGAAGAAGGCTTCCACGTCCTCGCGTGCCGGGCCGGGCTGCGCGCGGTTCAGTGCGTACGCCTCGGATGCCGCGAGGCGCGGATGCGCGGTGTAGACCTTGACCCGGGGGGTGTCCCAGGTGCCGAGGTCCAGTGCGACGAAGGGATACCCGGTCGTGTCGGGCAGGTTCTCGAAAGCCTGCCGGTGACCGAGTCGGTGAAGCGCCTCCCGCACGGTGGCCGTGGCCCGTTCGGAGCCGGTGGCGGCGGGGTTGAGGTAGACTTTTACGCCGGGTACGCCGCCGGGACGTAATTCCAGCGCGTACCAGAGGGCCAGGTGGCCTTGTGGGTTCGAGGGCAGGAACAGGTCCTCGAGGCGGTCGAGCTGGGCGGTGGAGAAGTCCCAGCGGCGGGCCATCTCCCGGATGGCGTCGAGCCCTTGGCGGCCGTTGCCCGCCAAGTCGCCCGCCGTGCAGCCGGGTTCGACCAGGACACGCAGGCCGGGGGCCGCTCCCGGGCGGAAGGCCAGGGAGAACTCGACCGGCGTGTGATCGTCGGAAATGAAACTGGGTGTGGCCGGCGGCTCGGAGAGCGAGCGGCCGCACGCGTCCCCGAGGGACTCCAGGACGATGTGCGCGTACAGCGCCGACTCCGCCGGCGAGGAGCCCACGACCGAGCCCAGACGCAGCAGTTGGCCGACGACGTGATCGGCGAGAGTGGGGGTGTACTCGTAGGTGACCGGTGCCTCGGTGACCGGCGCGGTGCTCGCCGTGCTCACCGGACCTCCCCGGCAGGGGCAAAAAGATACCCGCCGGTGAAGGCGGGTATCCGGCCGTAGGGCCATTCTGCTTGGACGCCTATGAGGCCTATGAGGAAGTCCTTCTCCTGAATGAACGTGTGGGTCCGGGTGACGGGGCGCAGGGCACGAGTGGCAGCGGGGTTGAACTCCACAGCCCCTCCTTCATCATGTGACGACTCAGATACCCTGCGCAGTCATACCCCGGCGCTTTAACGTTCATGCAGTTGCCAGGGGCAGTTGCCTGTTACCTGTGTCACGATCCGGAACCAGGGGTTACGCCCTGACCCACTTCAGGAAGGAACTCCAGAGCCCTCCGCGCTCCTTGTTGGTGTCCGTGTCGGCGGCCGATCCCTGTGCCGTCTGGGCCGGCTGGGGCTGCACCGCGCGGCGCGGGGTGGTCGGGGTGAAGCGGGCCGGCAGCTGCGCCAGGGCGCGGTTGAACGGGCCGGGCCGCCAGGTCAGGCTCTCCTCGGGGACGGCGAGTTCGACGTCGGGCAGCTCGTTGAAGAGGTGCTCGATCGCCGCCAGGGTGATGAGGCGGGCCGGCTCCTTGGAGGGGCAGGCGTGCGGGCCCGCGCTCCAGGCGAGGTGGGCCCGGTTGCTGGTCTGCCCTGCCGAGGCGCGCGCCGAGGCGGCGTTGGCGGCCTGGAAGCCGACCAGCACCAGATCGCCGGCGCTGAGCTTGCCGCCCGCGAACTCCATGTCCCTGGCCGGGTAGTGGGGCGCGTAGTTGGAGATGGGCGGGTTGTGCCACAGGGTGTCGTCGAGCGCCTCCTCCAACAGCCCGTTCTGCGCGTACCGGTCGTTGGTCAGCAGCAGGTGCACGGTGTTGGCGATGAGGTTGCGCAGCGGTTCCGCGCCGGCGCCGATCAGCAGCACCAGCTGGTGGATCATCTCCGCGTCGTCCAGCTTGGCCGGGTGCTGCATCAGCCACGAGGTGACGTCGTCGCCGGGCCGCGCCCGCTTCAGCGCGACCAGCTCGCCGACCGCCTGGATGAGGACCTCGTTGGCCCGCTCGGCGTTGATGCCGTCGAAGATGCCGGAGACGCCGAACATGACCCGGTCGCCGATCTCCGCCGGGCAGCCGAACAGTTCGTTGAAGACGAACAGCGGGAGCTGCTTGGCGTAGTCGTTGAGCAGGTCCGCGGAGCCGCGGGTGCTGAACTGGGCGAGGAGGTAGTGCGCGATCCGGTCGACGTTCACGCTCAGCCGGTGGCTGTCGACCCGGGCGAAGCTCTCGGTGACGGCCTGACGCAGCCGCAGGTGCTCGGCTCCGTCGGTGAACATGCAGGTGGGCCGGGGGCCGAGCAGGGGAAGGACCGGGCTGTCCGGGCTGATGCGGCCCTCGTTGAGGTCACGCCAGCGGCGGGGGTCCTTGCGGAAGTCCCCCGGGTTCTGGAGCAGGTCCAGCGCCGCCGCGTAGTCCGTCACGAGGGTCGCGGGCACGCCCGGGGCCAGCTCGACGGGGGCCGTCGCGCCGTGGTGGCGCATGTAGTCGAAGTAGGCCTGGGGGTCGGCGGCGAACTCCGCCGTGTACATGGGTATCCGTTGCCCGCTGCCGTGCGCCGGGCAACCGGGCGGCGGTGCGGGGAAGTCTTCGCTGGTCATGCGTGCTCCAGAGCGGCGCGTTCCTGTAGGTAGCGAACGAGAGTGATCAGCGCCTGCGCCGATGAGTTCTCGTCACGTGCGTCCATTACGACGACGGGGGTGTCCGGCAGCAGGTCGAGCGCTTCCCGCAGGGCCGCTTCGGTGCGTTCGGGCGTGTGGTCGAAACGGTTGACGGCGATGGCGTAGGACAGGCCGTACTGCTCGATCAGGTCGATCACGGCGAAGGAGTCCGCCAGCCGTTCGGGGTCCACCAGGACCAGGGCGCCGAGGGCACCGCGGGCCATGTCCTCCCAGATCTGGATGAACCGCTGCTGACCGGGCGTGCCGAACAGGTAGAGCACCACGTGGTCGCTGATCGTCAGCCGCCCGAAGTCCATGGCGACCGTGGTGGTGGTCTTGCTCCGCACGCCCTTGAGGTCGTCGACCGCCTCCGCCACCCGCGTCATGTCCTCCTCGGTGGACAGCGGGGGGATCTCGGAGATGGTGCCGATGAAGGTGGTCTTGCCGACGGCGAAGTGCCCGACGACAAGGATCTTCACCGCTGTCTGCGCCTCGCCGCCCCGGACATAGGCGTCCTCATCCAAAACGCGCTTGGAGTCCATCCAGCACCTCCTGGAGAAGTTGTTGGTCGACGAGACGCGCCCGCGGCACGGGCGCTCGGGTGATCAGGTATCCCCCCTCTGCCAGCGAGCTGAGGAGGATCTTGAGCACACCCAGGGGGAGTTGGGTGTGCCCGGCGAGCTCTGCGACCGAGAGGTAGCCGCCGGAGCACATGTCCAGGACGTGCTGCTCCTCGGGGGAGAGCCGGGTGGGACGCTGCCGCTCGTCGCTGACCGTCGTCACAAGGGTGATGAGGGAGAACTTGTCCTCGGCGGGCAGCTGGCGCCCGCGTGTGATGACGTACGGCCGTACTAACTCAGCGGCTTCTGACTCTTCGGGGGTGTAGTCAGTCATGAGCGGTGGCCGATGTCCTCACGGGGTGATGTGGCCAGTTCCTTGCCCAACTGGCCGACCAGTT
This sequence comes from Streptomyces chartreusis, assembly GCF_008704715.1. NCBI lineage: Bacteria > Bacillati > Actinomycetota > Actinomycetes > Kitasatosporales > Streptomycetaceae > Streptomyces > Streptomyces chartreusis. Next base: position 6,918,372 of record NZ_CP023689.1, on the reverse strand, counting down.
GCTGCATTCGGAAGGTGATGTCCGCCATGTCGATCTCGGGGGCCGCCGAGACCGCGAGGTAGGCGCCCTCGCCTGCGGAGATCAGGAAGACCCAGCCGCCGTCGAACTCCACCAGCGTCTGGCGCCACTGCATGTGCTCGCCGTCGACGAAGAAGCCCAGGGACCGGCTGAGCGACTGCACACCGCTCATCGCGGCCGCCACCGTGTCCGCCGAGTCCCGCCCGAGGTCCTTCGTGCGGGCCATCAGCAGACCGTCGGCCGAGACCAGGACCGCGTGCAGCGCCCCGGGAATCTCCAGGGCACTGTCCAGCATCCATGACAGGTCGTTCTTCACGAGGTGGTCTCCGGTCCCTTGCGTCCGTCAGCGTGGCTCCCGCGCATCGCGTCCAGGGGCGCGGCGCGGCCGGTCTGGGTCCCCCGTTGAAAGGCGCTCATGATCGACGCCGTCTCCTCGGTGGAGCGACCCGGTGATCGCGCGGTACCGCCACTGCTCGGGACGACGGCCATGGGACGCTGCTTGCGCCGGCGCTTGGGCAGCCCGTCGGAGGTCGTCGCCGGAGCGTCGCCACCGAGTTCGTCCGCCTGTGCGTCGGCGTGGACGGCCGCGTTCGGGATCTTGGGCTCCGGCATGCTGGTCAACAGTTCCTCCGGAACGAGTACGACCGCACGGACACCTCCGTAGGGGGAGGTGGAGTCGACGGAGACGGTGAAGCCGTAGCGCTCGCAGAGCGCGCCGATCACCGCGAAACCGAACTGCGGGGGGTTGCCCAGGTCGGAGACGCTCGCCGCGCGTTCCCCGGACAGCAGCTCCGCCGCCCTGGCCTTCTCCTCCTCGTTCATGCCGACACCCGCGTCGTCGACCACGATGCAGATGCCCTTGGGCACGGACCGGACGTTGATCTCGACCACGGTCTCGGGCGCCGAGTAGCTGGTGGCGTTGTCGAGCAGCTCCGCGACCGCGAGCGCGATCGATTCGACCGCCCTGCTGGTGACGCCGTAGTCCACCTGCGACAGGATCTCGACCCGCTGGTAGTGGCGGATCCTTCCCTGCGCGCTGCGGATCACGTCGTAGACCGAGGCGGGATCACGCTGCCGGCCGAGCCAGCCCTGGCACAGAACGGCGATGGACTGCGCCCGCCGGCCGAACTGCGAGTTCATGTGGTCGATCTCCAGCAGATCCCGGAGAATCGGTGAATCTCCGTATTTGCTCTGCAACTTGGAGATGACCAGCTGCTGTTCGGCCGCAAGGCCCTGAAGTGTCCGCATCGCGGACTTCAGCACGGTTTTGGTCTCTTCGCCGGCCCGTTCCTCGGTCTGCCGGACGATCGCGTCGTATCCGCCCTCGAGATCGACGTACGAGGACTTGAGCTCGTCGTTCCGCTTGCGTAACTTTCGTATCGCCTTCTGCTGGCGAACAATGATCGTGGCCGCTGCAGGGGCGCCGACTACGAGCCCCCAGATCGCCGGATCCATCACGTATTGCGTCATAAGACTCTCTTCGAGCGACAGAAGCCCCGTTGCTGGAAACCCGCCCGGTCGACCCGGGGGGCGGCAGTACACACGGGCTTGCCGACAGGGGCTCGCCCTTGCCGCCGAGACGTTTCGCCCCGGAGCTCGTGGCCTGCCTGGCAAGTGCACGGAGCATATCACCGGAGTTGACTGACGCTTCGTCAAATACCTGGTCAATGCCCTCAGTTGGCGGAGATTCGGGTGCCGGGAGATGAAGAATTCGTGTACTCGCCTGTCGCGTCTGGTAACCCGCGGCCGATACCGCCAATGAACGTCCCGACCCGAAACCGCGTCTTGGCTCACATGGTCCCTGCCGAACTCACGCGTACCAGACCCGCGCCCCCGGCGTCCGAAGCCGGGCAGTCGCTCCCGCGCACCCTGTGGCACCGCCACAGGGTGCCGTTGCTCGCCACGCTCCCCGCGCTCCCCCTGTACGCGATCTGGTGGGCGTTCCTCGCCACCGGCGGCGGAGACCTCGCGGCGCAGTACGCCTGGGCCGGCTTCGCGGCCCGGCACGGTGATTCCGCTTACAACCTTTTCTGGTACGGAGGCACTCACACCGCCAACTACAGCCTCATATCCCCCTACTTGATGGCCGCCGTCGGTGTGCGGGCCCTCACCGTCGTCTCCGGCATCGCCGCCACCTGGCTCGCGGCCGTGCTCATGGAACGCGCGGGCCTGCGAAGACCCCTCGGCCCGGCCCTGCTCGCGTCGTTCGCCCTGTGGTGCAACGTGGCCTCCGGCCGCACCACCTTCGCGCTCGGCGTCGCCTTCGGGCTCGCCGCCTGCCTGATGCTCACCCGCGACCGGCGGATCGTCCTCGCCGCCGCCTACGCCGCCCTCGCGACCATGGCGAGCCCCGTGGCCGGGCTGTTCCTGGTCGTCGTAGGCGCCGCCTTCCTCGTCACCCGCGACTGGCCCCGCGCCCTCGCCCTGCTCCTGCCGCCCGCCCTCACCGTCGGCCTGACCACCCTGCTGTTCCCCTTCAAGGGCGAGCAGCTGATGTTCGCCGGACGAATATGGCCGCCGTTCCTCTTCGGCCTGGCCGTCACCTTCCTCGCCCCGCGCTCCTGGCGCGTCGCCCGGATCAGCGGTGCCGTGTACGCGGCGGGGACCGTCCTGACGTACCTCATCGCCTCCCCCATAGGCACCAACGTCGAGCGCTTCGCCGAGCTGTTCGCGCCCGCCGCGCTCCTCGCCGTCCTGCTTGCCCAGCCGCAGCTCGCGAAGGTCCGCCGCAACCTGCTGGTCACCGCCCTGGTCCTGTCCGTCGCCTGGGTCGGCAAGAAGACCGCCGACGACCTGTACGTCTCCACCACCGTGCCGGCGTGGGCCGCCGAGACCGACGGCGTGGTCCGCGCCCTGGACCACCTCGGCGCCGACCGCACCCGCGTCGAGGTCGTTCCCGCCCGCAACCACCGTGAGGCCAGCGGACTCGCCCCGCACGTGAACATGGCCCGCGGCTGGAACCGCCAGCTCGACATGGAGCGGGCCCGGCTGTTCTACGACGGGTCCTTCTCGGCCACCACCTACCGGGCGTGGCTGGACCGCTGGGCCGTCGGGTTCGTGGTGCTGCCGCTGGGCAAGCCCGACGGGTACGCCAAGGTCGAGGCGCAGCTGGTGCGCGAGAACCGTCCCGCGTGGCTGGAGCCGGTGTGGCAGGACGCCCACTGGAAGGTGTTCCGGGTGCGCGACGCACAGCCGCTGGTGAGCGAACCGGCGACCGTCGTGTCGACGTCCAGCGTCGACGTCGTCGTCCGCATGTCACGGCCGGGCAGCGCCACCGTACGCATCGCCTACTCGCAGTGGCTGCGCACCGACGGCGGCGGTTGCCTGAAGCCGCAGGGCGAGTTCACCCGGCTCACCGTGTCCGCGCCCGGCGAGTACCGGATCAGCTCGGAGTACGGTCCTTCACCGGAGCCCGGGAGTCGCTGCTGACCTTCTCGGCCCGCGCCGTCACCGTCTTGGCGCGCGGGCCCTGGAACAGATACGTCACCGCGAAGCCGGCGCCCACCACGGCCGCGCCGCCGACCGCGTCCAGCACCCAGTGGTTGCCGGTGACGACGATCGCGGTGACCGTGAACAGCGGGTGCAGCAGGCCGAGGGCCTTCATCCACCATCGCGGGGCGAGGATCAGGATGACCAGGCCGCACCACAGGGACCAGCCGAAGTGCAGCGAGGGCATCGCCGCGTACTGGTTGGTGAGCTCGGTCAGCGTGCCGTAGTCGGGCTGCGTGAAGTCCTGCGGGCCGTGCACGGTGTCGATGAAGCCGAGGCCGGGCATCAGGCGCGGCGGGGCGAGCGGGTAGAGCCAGAAGCCGATCAGGGCGAAGACGGTGGCGAAGCCGATCGCGGTGCGGGCCCAGCGGTAGTCGACGGGGCGGCGCCAGTACAGGACGGCGAGGATCGCCAGCGGGACGCCGAAGTGGAACGACTCGTAGTAGAAGTCGAAGAAACCTCGCAGCCAGTCGACCTGCACGACCGCGTGATTCGCCCAGTGCTCGATGTCGATGCCCAGGGCGCGTTCGACGGAGTGGATCTCCTCGCCGTGCTCCTCGGCGGTGATCCGGCCGGCCGAGTTGGAGCCACCGGCCGCGGCCAGCCGGATCTGGGCGTAGGCGTAGTAGGTGACCCGGATCAGCAGCAGCTCGAAGAGCAGGTTCGGGCGGCTGATCACCCGGCGCAGGAACGGCACCAGCGGGATGTGCCGGAAGCGTGCGGGGACCTTGTCGGCGTACCGGGTCGGGACCGGTGTCTGCCAGTACGGCGAGGCGCGTGAGAGGAACGGCACGACGGCCGCCGCGGCGATGGCGGCGAGCAGCACGAGGTCGGCGCGCAGCGGGTGCAGGATCAGCTTGTCCGGCACCATCATCTTCGCCGGCAGTGTCATCACCAGCACGATCGCGACCGGCCAGACGTACCGGTCGGAGGCCCGTCTGCCGACCTGGCCGACGACCGCAAGCAGCACCCACAGCAGCTGGTGCTGCCAGGCGGTGGGCGACACGACGATCGCCGCGCAGCCGGTGATGGCGACGGCCAGGAGGAGCTGCCCGTCGTGGGCGTAGCGCACGGCGCGGCGCACCGCGAGCGCGGCGACGCCGGCGCCCAGCAGCAGGAAGAGGACGATCTCCAGGGGTCCGGTCAGCCCGAGCCGCAGCAGGGCGCCGTGCAGGGACTGGTTGCCGAGGTCGTCGGCACGTCCGCCGAGGCCGACGCCCGCCATGTGGTGCACCCAGTAGGTGTACGAGTCGCTCGGCATCGCCACCCAGGCGAGCGCCGTGCACGCGGCGAACGTGGCTCCCGTGGAGAGCGCGGCCCGGCGACGGCCCGTGAACCACAGCAGCGGCGTGAACAGCAGCAGGGTCGGCTGGAGGGCGGCGGCGACGCCGATGAGCACGCCGCTGGCCCGCTCGCCGCGCACGGCGAAGCAGCCGAGCAGGACGAGCAGGACCGGCATGATGCTGGTCTGGCCGAGGTAGAGCGTGTTGCGCACCGGCAGCGACAGCATCAGCAGGCTGATCGCGACGGGCGCGGCGAGCAGGGAGGTGCGCCGGCTGACCGGCTGCGGCAGGGCACGGGCGGCGACCAGGCCGAGGACGACGACCAGCAGCAGGGTGCCGAAGGTCCAGCCCCAGCCGAGAGCCTGCTCGGCGGCGCGGGTGAGCGGTTTCAGGACGAGTCCGCCGAACGGGGTACCGGTGAACTCGGTCGAGTCGTACAGCGAACCCTTCACGTGCAGGACGCCGTCCGGTCCGACCCAGGTCTCCAGATCCGTCAGCCGCTCCCCGCGCGGGGTGCCGAGGACGACGGCGACCTCCCGCAGGGCGAGGACCGCGACGATCAGCCACAGGCCGAGCCGCGCCACGCGTACGCGCGCCTGGACCGCGCCGACGGCCGTCGCCCCGATGGCCTCCGGTCGCCCACCATGATCCGCATTCGCCACGCCTCGTCGGCCTCCCGCCCCGATTCGTCCCACGCGTCCCATGCGTCAAGATCCTTACGGACCAAGTGGGGCTCGCACCACCCCGGGGAGAGACGCAGGCAACCCCCGATTCACCTGACGTCCGCTCTCCTTTTGTCCGGATGACGATAGTCGGAGCGGGATTCGGACGCCTCCGCTGGGGGCGGCGTGGCTCACATCGGGCGGCACCGGCCACGGAACCGGATCATCCGCCGTACCGTCTGAAGCCCTGTCGCCGGCGGGGCTTCGGGGGGACCGGCCGGTACGGAGGACGGAGGGGGCTGGACGCGATGGCGGAATCACTGCGGCAAGGGGCACGCGGGCGGGCTCTGGCCGTCGTCCTGGCGCTGCTCGCCCTCCAGCTCGGCCAGCTCGTGGCACCCGCGTGGGCGTGCGGCTGCGGCGCCATGGTGCCCGGCGACGCACGCCGGGTGGCCGTCGGCCGGGAGGAGTCCGTGGTCCGCTGGGACGGGGCACGGGAACAGGTCGTCATGCGCCTGACCGTCGACGGGGACGCCGAGCGGGTCGCGTGGATCATGCCGGTGCCGGGACGGGCGACGGTCCGCCTCGGCGACCCGGCGCTCTTCGACGAGCTGCACGCCGTCACCGCCCCCGTGCACCGCACGCGCCACCACTTCTGGCCGCAGGACGGCGACTGGCCGCTGGTGGCCGGCGACGGCGCCGCGGGCGCCCCGCCACCGCCCGGCGCCGGAGCGCCCGTGGGCGTGGTCGGCCGGCAGCGGCTCGGCCCCTTCGAGGTGGCCCGGCTGACGGCCACCGACCCGGCCGCGCTGGACGGCTGGCTCGACGCCAACGGCTTCGCCCTGCCGCCCCGGCTGGCGGACGCCCTGCGGCCGTACGTCGACCGGCGCTGGGAGTACGTCGCCGTGAAGCTGACCCCGCGGGCCGGCGGGACGGCCCTCACCGGCGCCCTGGACCCCCTGCACCTGACCTTCCGCACCGACGAGCCGGTCTACCCGATGCGCCTGTCGCGGCTGGCCGCCACCCCGCAGTCCCTGGGCCTGTACGTGCTCGCCGCGCACCGGATGGAACCGGCGTCCCGGATCGGCGGCGAACGCCCCCGGGTCACGTACGCCGGACGGGTGACGGCACGGACAGGACCACTGGCGGAGCTGGCGGCGGGAGCGCCGTTCCTGACGGCGATCGGCCAGGAGTTCCCGTCCCCCGAGCGCATCTCCGGCGACCACGTGCTGCGCCGGGCGGCGGCCGACGACACCTTCCAGCAGGTCATCCACGAGGACCGGCTGCGCACGCTGGCCGGCGTCCCCCTGTGGCTGCTGACGGTGACCACGGCACTCGCCGCGGCGATCGCGGCGGCGGTGGTGTTCGCCGTACGACGCACCCGGCCCCGGCTCGCCGAGGTGCCGCGGCCTCCTGCGCCGACCGGCTGAATCCACCATCCTGGAATTCCGAACTCCGGACCGGGGAGAGATCGTCGGTAGTCGGTAGTGCCACTCAGTGCTTTCCAACCGGCCATACGAAAGGCAAGGCGATGAGCGAGTCGCAGGTCTGGGACGACGTCGACGAGTACTTCTCCTCCCAGCTCTCACCCGACGACGAGATCCTCCTGGCGGCCCTGCGCGACAGCGAGGCGGCCGGACTGCCGGCCATCAGCGTCACCGCGACGCAGGGCAAGCTGCTTCAGCTCCTCGCCCAGATCCAGGGCGCCCGCAACATCCTGGAGATCGGCACCCTCGGCGGCTACAGCACCATCTGGATGGCCCGCGCCCTGCCGTCCGACGGCCGCCTGATCTCGCTGGAGTACAGCGCCAGGTACGCCGAGGTCGCCTCCCGCAACATCGCGCGGGCCGGCCTGGACAAGGTCGTCGAGGTCCGGGTCGGCCCGGCCCTGGAGTCCCTGCCGAAGCTGGCCGACGAGAACCCCGCCCCCTTCGACCTGGTCTTCATCGACGCCGACAAAGCGAACAACCCGCACTACGTCGACTGGGCGCTGCGGCTGACCAGCACCGGCAGCCTGATCGTCGTCGACAACGTGGTGCGCGGCGGCCGGGTCGTCGAGACGGACAGCGACGCCCCGGACGTGCGGGGCACCCGCGCCGCCATCGAACTGATCGGCAGCCACCCGAGGTTGAGCGGCACGGCGATCCAGACGGTGGGCGGCAAGGGCTACGACGGCTTCGCGCTGGCGCGGGTGCTGGCGTAGCCCCGCCCGGGCTCAGGCCTCGTGGTAGAAGCCGACGTTGACGCTGCGGGGGGCGGTGCGGTCGTGGATGACGATCTCGCCGCTGCCGCCCCTCGGCAGCGGCACGGAGCCGCCGTACGCGATCGGCTGGGCGTACTCCCCCACGGTCAGCCGCACCTCGGAGGACGGGTCGGGCTGGGAGCCGCGCAGCCAGCTGACCTGCCACCCACCGTCCGGTCCGCACAGGAACTCCAGATGCACCCGGGACACGAACAGCCAGTCGTCCGGCGTCGAGAGCCGGCAGACCTGCTTGTCGCGGCCCACCCGCAGCACGGCGCCCGGCTCGCTGGGCGCGTCGGCCATGAGCATGCCGGCCGTGGCACCCTCGTCCGCCGCGGACACGGCGGCCATGGTGAGTTCGAGCACGAGCGCCCCTCCTGAAACGTCCATTACGGCGGCCGTTTTGGCCACCGACGCCGCATGATAAATCGCCCGGCACTGCCGCGTCCGGCACAATGAACTCATGACCGAGCGAAAGCCCCCCGGTGTCCCGTTCGAGTCCTGGGTCGACAAGCAGATTCACGACGCGCAGGTACGCGGCGACTTCGACAGGCTGCCCGGCAGGGGCGAACCACTGCCGAACGACCTGGAAGCGCCGTACGACGAACTGTGGTGGGTCAAGCGCAAGATGGCCCGCGAGGGCCTGTCGGTCCTGCCTCCCGCGCTGGCCCTGCGCAAGGAGGCGGAGGACGCGCTGACGGCGGCGTACGCGGCTCCGTCGGAGCGGGCGGTCCGGAAGATCATCACGGACGTCAACGCCAAGATCCGCGACATGCTGCTGAAGCCGCCGCCCGGCCCTCCCCTGGGCCGCAAGCCGTACGACGTGGAAGAGGTCGTACGACAGTGGCGGGAGCGCCGGGCGACGGCCGGGTCAGGTGCGCCGGACGGTTCGCGTGCGTCAGATGTGTAGCAGCCGCTCCGCCAGCTCCCGGTAGTCGCGCAGGGCGAGCCGGAGCCGCTCGGTGTCGGCCTTCTCCTCGGTGTCCTGCCAGGACGTACGCAGGGTGCGACGCCGCTCGCGGACGGTCTCGGCGAACCGGGCCACGATGGCCTCGACCACCTGATCCGCCTCCTCGACGGCGGCCCGGGGACCGTCGACGAACCCGGAGACGGCGTGCTGGAGCCGGAGCTCGAACTTGTCGGACTCGTCGTCCGGCACGAGCCGCACGTGACCGGGCCCACTGCCGGTCGTGACGTCGGTCATGTGACTCAACTCCCCTTCGCCTGACGCCCCGTGAACGACCACGGCGTATGGCTGCCGGTCTTCTCCTGCGCCTCGTGGGGTTCGCGGTGCCGCTCGACCGGGACCGCCACCAGTTCCTCGAACAGCGCACGGGCCTCGACCATGGCCTCGCGCATCTCCTCCGTACCCGGCCCGCCTTCGGCCCCCGCACGGGCTGCACGATGCACCCGGCGGTAGCCCCGCACACGGTTCGCGTGGTGCACGGACAGCGCGGAGAGCTGCTCCTCGTACTGAGCGCCGTCCGGGTACCCGCGTGCCTGCGCCAGCTCCGCGAGCAGCCGGTCCGCCTCGTCCACGGCGCCCTTCGGGGAGTCGACGAAGCGCTCCTGGGCCGCCGTCCAGCGGGCCTCGTAGCGCTCGACCTCGGTCGTCTCCAGCGTCCGCTCCCGCAGCCCGCCGTGCCGCTCCACCCGCTGGGCGAGTTCACGTTCGGCGGCCTTGGCGTCCCCGTCGTGCCGGGCCACGGTCCGCTCGTACTCGGGCCCGAAGCGCCGCTTCAGGCTCCGGCCGCCCTGTGCTCCGCGAGTCCGCAGGGCCATGACGGTCACGCCGAGCACGACGACCGCCGCAATCACGATCAGAATGATCACAACTGTTGACATGCGTGGCGAGTTGCCCGCAATGGGCTCCCCAAACTGCTGCCGACGGCGTGTCGATTCAACGGTTCCCCGATCGACGTCATGGTGAAAGCAACTAGACCCACACGCCGCACACGGAAGGATTCAAGCCATGTCACTGGTCCGGGTCCACAACTTCACCATCTCCCTCGACGGCTTCGGCACCGGCGAGGGCCTGAGCCTCGACGCCCCCTTCGGCCACGCCGGCGAACGGCTGCACGAGTGGATGTTCGCCACTCGCTGGTGGCGCGAGCGGACCGGCGAGTCCGGCGGCAACGGCGGTGTCGACGACGCCTTCGCCCGGCAGTTCATGCCCGGCATCGGCGCCGAGATCATGGGTGCCGGAAAGTTCGGCTACCCCGGCTGGCACGAGAACCCCGACTGGAAGGGCTGGTGGGGCCCCAACCCGCCCTTCCACACCCCGACCTTCATCGCCACCCAGCACACCCGCCCGTCGATCGAGATGGAGGGCGGCACGACGTTCCACTTCCTGAACGCCTCCCCCGCCGAGGTCCTCGCGGCGGCCCGCAAGGCGGCGGGCGACCAGGACATCCGCATCGGCGGCGGGGTGAGGCTCCTGCGCGACTTCCTCTCCGCCCGCCTGATCGACCACGCGCACATCGTGGTGTCCCCCATCCTCCTCAATCGAGGCCAACGCCTCTGGGACGGCCTGGAGGGCCTCGAACAGCACTACGCGACCGAGTCCATCTCCTCCCCCAGCGGAGTAACCCACCTGACACTCACCCTCAGGGACCAGACCGTCTGACGGCGACTGCGGGCCCGCGGGGGCTGGTCGCGCAGTTCCCCGCGCCCCTAAAAGAAGAGGAGTTGCAGTGGGCCTGCGCCGAGACGTGACCGTATGCGACACAACCGTTGCGCAGTTCCCCGCGCCCCCAAAAAGAGGGGCGTTGCAGCCTGGCCGCGTACGGCGGTGAGGGGACGTGCCGGGGGGTGTCCGCCCGCAGCGGCGGGCGTCAAGTAACAGCACCCTTCTGAGGCCGGGCAACCGCCCGACCGAGGACGGACACCCCCCGGCACGGCCCCGACCCACCCCCCACCCGCAGGCGCTACACGAACCCCCACTCGGCGCAACGGGCCGCCGCAGGCATCACCGCCCCCCACCCCCCGGCTGCTCCCGCTCAGACCCACACAACTCCGCATTCAGCTCCTTGACCAACTGAGCCAAATCCGTAGGCCGCTCCGGCCCCCACCAATCCCCCAACAACTCCCCCAACGACTCCTCCCGAACCCGAGCCAACCGATCGGCCACCACCCGCCCCTTCTCGCTCAGCACCATCTCCAACCCCTCCCGAACAGCCAACCCCCGCCCCTCCACCTGCCGAGCCGCATCCAGAATCACCGGCAACGGCACAGTGCTCCTCTCGGCCAGCACCCCCGGCTCCACCCACCCGTACCTCTTGATCCGCAGCAACAACCAACTCGCGGCCGGCAACAGGTCGTACCCCGCCCGCTCGGTGATCGTCCGGTACACCTCCCGCCGCCCCTCCCGAGTCCCCAGCACCGACAACGCCCGGCACACCTCGTCGTACGACGACCGCTCCACGGGATTACTGGCCAACGTCTCGGTCACATCGGGCGCCGTCACCGACCCCCGCAGCTTGTCCTCCCGCAGGAACCACGCCAGCACGAACCCGACCACCGCGACCGGCGCCGCGTACAGGAACACATCGGTGATCGAGGACGCGTACGCCTCCAACGCCGCCGGCCGCAGCCCACTCGGCAACTCCGCGATCCCGCGCGGATCCGCCTCCAGCCCCTCCAGCGAGACCCCCTGAGGCAGCCGCACCCCCCGGTACGCCTCCACGAGCTTGTCGTCGAGCCGCGCCGCAAAGATCGTCCCGAAGATCGCGACCCCGAACGACGCCCCGATCGACCGGAAGAACGTCGCCCCGGAGGTCGCGACGCCGAGGTCCTTGTACGGCACGGCGTTCTGCACGATCAGCACGAGCACCTGCATGACCAGCCCGAGCCCCAGCCCGAACACGAAGAAGTAGACGCTCATCGCCCAGGTGGAGCTGTCCACCTCCAGCTGATGGAGCAGCAGAAGCCCGATCACCGTCACCCCGGTCCCGGTGATCGGGAACACCTTCCAGCGTCCGGTACGGCTCACGATCTGCCCGGACCCGGTGGACGCCAGCAGCATGCCGACGACCATCGGCAGCATGTGCACCCCGGACAGGGTCGGGCTGATGCCCTGCACGATCTGGAGGAACGTCGGCAGATAGGTCATCGCGCCGAACATGGCGAACCCGACGATGAAGCTGATGACCGCGGAAAGCGAGAAGGTCCGCACCCGGAACAACCGCAGCGGCAGCACGGGTTCGGCGGCCGTCCGCTCGACCACCACGAACGCCGCGGCGAGCACCACTCCGAGCAGCGCCAGCCCGACGATCTGCACCGACCCCCACGCCCAGGTGGTCCCGCCCAGCGAGGCGACCAGCACCAGACAGGTGGCGACGGAGGCGATGAGGAACGTACCGAGGTAGTCGATGACATGACGGGTCGCCTTGTGCGGGATCCGCAGCACGGCGGCGATGACGACGAGCGCGACGACCCCGACGGGCAGGTTGATGTAGAACACCCACCGCCAGCTCAGATGCTCGGTGAAGACCCCGCCGAGCAGCGGCCCGAGCACACTGCTCGCGCCGAACACGGCACCGAACAGCCCTTGGTACCGGCCGCGTTCACGCGGCGGCACGATGTCCCCGACGATCGCCATGGACAGCACCATCAGCCCGCCGCCGCCGACGCCCTGGACGGCCCGGAAGGCGATGAGCTGAGCCATGTCCTGCGCCATGCCGCACAGGGCGGAACCGACGAGGAAGATCACGATCGCGATCTGGAACAGCCGTTTGCGCCCGTACTGGTCACCGAGCTTGCCCCACAGCGGCGTGGCGGCCGTGGACGCCAGCAGGTACGCCGTCACCACCCACGACAGGTGCTCGAGCCCTCCGAGGTCGCTGACGATGGTGGGCAGCGCGGTGGACACGATCGTCTGGTCGAGCGCGGCGAGCAGCATCCCGAGGAGCAGCGCGCCGATGGACACGAGGACATTGCCGGACACGTTCTCGTGCGCCGGGGCGCGCCGATCCGGGGGCTGCGCGTCACGCACATTTCCCGTCATACCGTGCGCGTCCCCGGCCATGAAGACCTCCCGAAGGTCTCGTTACCCCCTCCATCATGATCGCTGTGTCCCGTTATGGCCTGTCGAGTCCCATTGGAATCGTCCCTTCCGGGGGCTTGGGGAGAGAGCGTGAGGAACGTCTGCATAATCTGGGGAGTTCGCGAGGGAGGGACGAACGCGTGACAGAGCCGAGGGGCACCAACGGCGCCGGGGATCCACAGGATCCGGGTAGTCCGAACGGTCACCTTTGCCCGGAGTGCGGTACGCCGAGAGCGGCCGACAACACCCCGTCGTGCGGCTGCGGCGAGCGCGCGTCCGAGGCTCTCAGAGACGCCCGTACGGCGGAGGCGGCAGCGGCGGGGGACTTCGATCCGCTGCGCATTCGGCCATACGTGGAGCTGGAGGGCGACAACGCCGCCGAAACGATGCAGCTGCGTCAGGTGGACCCGCAGCAGCCGGCGCCGCCCGCGCGTGCGGCCGCCGATGACGCCCAGACGCTCGCCACCCCGCTGGCGTCCGGGGCCACGACCCCGAACGCCCAGGACCTGAGCCTGTTCGAGTCGACGCCGACGCAGCCGACGGCCCCGACCGACGAGTCCGACTGGGACGACGTAGATGAGGCGCGGGGCACCGGCCGCCGCCACCGCCGCACGATCCTGCTGGGCGCGGGCGGGGCGCTCGTGGTCGTGATGACGGCGGCGGGCCTGGCGAGCGGCATGTTCAGCTACGACGCGCCGTCCCGGAAGACGGCGCTGCCGCACGACGTACGGGCGAGTGTCCCGGCGCCGTCGACCGGCGAGGCGGAGACGACCGCCGCCCCGCCCGAGACGGCGAGCGGCTCGGCTCCGGCCCCGACCTCCGCGTCACCGTCGGAGAGCCCGACCGAGTCGCCGTCCCCCACCCGGTCGACGTCGTCGCCGAGCCCGACCCCGTCGACGGAGCCGACGAAGTCGCCGTCCCCGACGGAGGCGGCGACCGACCCCGACGAGGAGTCCCCCGCCGCGCGCCAGCCCACGCCGCCGGTGCTGAGCCGTGGCGACCGGGGTCCCGAGGTCACGGAACTGGAACTCCGCCTCACCCAGCTCGGCCTGTACACGCGGCAGGCGAGGGGGAACTACAACGAGGGCGTGGAGGACGCGGTCGCCCGGTACCAATGGGCGCGAGGGATCCAGTCGGACGACTACGGGGTCTACGACCTGGAGACCAGGGAACACCTGGAATCAGAAACCACGGAACCGTGACGCGGCGCTGCGGGGGCCGTACGCGGTAGAGCTCGGGGCCGGGGGGGTTCGTCGGCGGGTGCGGGCCGCCCGTGGCTGATCGCGCAGTTCCCCGCGCCCCTGAGTTGGCGGCAGCGAGGCCGACCTTCACACCACGCGGAACTGCACCCCTGGCCCGGCGACGCAAGGCCGACCCTCAAAACCACGCGGAACTGCGCCCCTGAATCGGCGGCCGCAAGGCCGACCTCAGGGGCGCGGGGAACTGCGCGAACGGCCCCCACCGGCCCGCACCCGCCGTCGAACCCCCCGCCCCGCCCCCTCAGGCGATGACGAGCCGGACCCCGCCCCCGTCCACCGCCTCGACCCGAACCTGCCGCAGATCCCTCACCAGCACATCCGGCCCGTGGAACCCGGCCCGCGCCCCGACCCCCACAACCCGCATCCCCGCGGAGCGCCCCGCCTCGATGCCGGCCCCGGAGTCCTCGAACACCACACAGTCAGCCGGCGCGACCCCCAGCTCGGCGGCCCCCTTCAGAAACCCCTCGGGGTCGGGCTTGCTCGCGCCGACCGACTCCGCGGTCACCCGCACATCCGGCAGTTCCAGCCCGGCCGCGGCCATCCGCGCCGTGGACAGCGCGACATCGGCCGACGTCACCAGCGCGTGCGGCAACCCCCGCAGCGAGGCCAGGAACTCCGGCGCCCCCGCAATCGGCACGACGCCGTCGACGTCCGCCGTCTCCTCGGCGAGCATGCGCGCATTGTCCGCGTGGTTCTGCTCCATCGGCCGGTCGGGCAGCAGCAGCGCCATCGAGGCGTACCCCTGACGCCCGTGCACGACCTTCATCACCTCGTCGCCGTCGAGCCCGTGCCGCTCGGCCCAGCGACGCCAGATCCGCTCCACGACGGCGTCCGAGTTGACGAGCGTGCCGTCCATGTCGAGCAGGAGGGCACGGGCGGTGATCACGGTGGACTCGGTGGGCGCGGCGGTGGCCGTCATCGGCAACTCCAAGGCGAGGGGCGCGGGGGTACAGGGGTGGCCCCCGGAGGGACAAGGTGACCCCGCCCGCCGGTCAGGGAAAACGGGCGGGAGCCACTTTGTTCCTCCACGGTACAAAACCGAGCCCCGATCGCGCCACCGCCTCCAGAAACCGTTCACCGACAGTTCAGCTCCGAACGACCTCGGGACGGCCCCCGAGAACGTCCGGGCGACCGGAATCGGGCGGCCGGCCACCGGCTCAGCCGGCGATCGCCTCGTACAGGCTCCAGACGCCCAGGGTCAGCATCACGAGCGCCGCCACCTTGGTGATCAGCTTCAGCGGCACCCGCTTCATCAGGGCCTTGCCGCCGAGGATGCCGATCCCGGCCACGGTCCACAGCGCCAGGACCGCGCCGATGCCGACGGACAGCGGATCGTCGTAGCGGGCCGCGAGGTTCGCCGTCATGATCTGCGTCAGATCACCGAACTCGGCGACCAGGATGAGCATGAATCCGGCCCCGGAGACCTTCCAGAACGACTGGTTCTCCGGCTTGCGGACCTCTCCCTCGTCCTCGTCCTTCTTCATGAGCAGCACGGCAGCGCCACCCAGAAAGAGCACACCGGTGAGCGCGTGCAGGATCTGCTGCGGGAGCAGGGTCAGCACACTGCCGGCCGCCACGGCAAGTGCGACATGCACCGCGAACGCGGCGGCGACGCCCGCGAAGACGTACGAGGCGCGATAGCGCGTACCGAGGACGAGCCCGGCGAGCGCGGTCTTGTCGGGCAGTTCGGCGAGGAAGACGACGCCGAAGACGACCGCCGTCACGGTGAAGCTGATCAAGGTTCCTCAATCGGTCGGGCTGCCCCACCGAGAGCAATGTCACTGCGCTACGACACCTCGGCACGGCAGCACACTGAGCACCCGTGCCGTGCGGCACAGGCGTGCACTGCTTGCCGAAGGTCTCGCTGGCCGACCTCGTGGACGAGGTCCGCCTCCGGGCGCCGGCTCAGACGAGCTGAGCAGTATGTCGACGGTCCGGCGAAGAGCTACTCCCCTTCTGCGTCACCCATGGTACGCGACGGAGTCGAACGAGCCATCGACGGATTCACAGGAAGAAAGTCACAGCCTCAACCTTGTCGTGTCATGAACACGTCACTAGCTTCTTACCGGACGCACACCTCCCCGCAATGCGGCGTGGCGAGCATTCCAACGCTCGCTCGCCAACACCCCCACCCCTCAAGGGAGTTCGCATGTCGAAGTTCTACGCGCGTCGACGGGTCAGCATACTCGCGGCCCTCAGCGGCCTCATAGCCTCCGTCGCACTTTTCAACGCTCCGACCGCCTCCGCCGCGCTCCCCACCCCCGTCAGCGCCGCCACCGCCCGCACCTACCTCGCCTCGCTCACCGTGGCCGCCGAGGACCGCACGGGCTACGACCGCGACCTGTTCCCGCACTGGATCACCCAGTCCGGCGCCTGCAACACCCGCGAGGTCGTCCTCAAGCGCGACGGCACGAACGTCGTCCAGGACTCCTCCTGTGCCGCCACGAGCGGCAGCTGGTACTCCGTCTACGACGGCGCCACCTGGACCGCCGCCTCCGACCTCGACATCGACCACCTGGTGCCGCTGGCCGAGGCCTGGGACTCCGGCGCCGACAGCTGGACCACCTCCCGGCGCCAGTCCTTCGCCAACGACCTGACCCGCCCGCAGCTGATCGCCGTCACGGACAACGTGAACCAGGCCAAGGGCGACCAGGACCCGGCCACCTGGATGCCGTCGCGCACCGCGTACCGCTGCACGTACGTCCGCGCCTGGGTGCAGGTGAAGTACTACTACGGCCTCTCGGTCGACTCGGCGGAGAAGTCCGCCCTCACGAACTACCTCGCGAGCTGCTGAACCGGGCACCGGTACCCGGCCGACGGTGAGCCGACCGTGAGCCGGCGGAGTTCGGCAAACCGTGATCTGCGGAACCTCCCCGTTCCCCTCCGTCGTTCCGTACCGTACGGGGCGACGGAGGAGGGCATGACGTGGCCGAACTGCGCCTGGGTCCGCTGCTGAGGTACATCGACGGCTCGACCGCGACCGTGTGGGTCGAGGCGAGCCGTCCGTGCGCCGTGCGGGTGCGCGGGGCGGACGGGTCCGGCGGTGAGGCCCGCACCTTCCAGGTCGCCGGCCATCACTACGCCCTCGTGCCGGTCACCGGCCTCACACCGGGGACCACTACGCCGTACGAGGTCCACCTCGACGGCACGGGCGTGTGGCCGCTCCCCGGCTCGCCCTTCCCGCCCTCCGTCATCCGCACCCCTGCCGACGGCGACCCCGTCCGGCTCGCCTTCGGCTCCTGCCGCTGGGCGGCGCCTCCCGCGGACGAGAAGGACCCGGTCGGGCCGGACGCCCTGGACACGCTGGCCGCCCGGATGGCGGCCGACCCGGACGGCGAGCGGCCGGACGTGCTGGTGCTGCTGGGCGACCAGGTGTACGCCGACGAGACCTCCAACGCGACCAGGCGCTGGCTGGCCGCCCGCCGCGACCTGAGCGAACCGCCGGGCAACGAGGTCGCGGACTACGAGGAGTACACCCGCCTCTACTACGAGTCCTGGCTCGACCCGGAGGTGCGCTGGCTGCTGTCCACCGTGCCCAGCTGCATGATCTTCGACGACCACGACGTCATAGACGACTGGAACACCTCCGCCGCCTGGCTCGCCGACATGCGGGCCACCCCGTGGTGGCGCGAGCGGCTGCTGAGCGGGCTGATGTCGTACTGGGTCCACCAGCACCTGGGCAATCTGTCGCCGGCCGAGCTGGCCGCCGACCCGCTCTTCGCCGCCGTACGCGAAGCCCCCGACGGCACCGACGAGCTGCGCTCCTTCGCCTGCAAGGCGGACGCCGACCCGGCCTCGGTCCGCTGGAGCTACCGCCGCGACTTCGGCCGGGTGCGGCTGCTGATGGTGGACACGCGGGCGGCCCGCGTCCTCGACGAGGAGGCGCGGTCGATGCTCGACCCCGGCGAGGCGCGGTGGCTGCGCGAGCAGGCGCTGGAAGCCCCCGGCTCCTACGACCACCTCCTCATCGGTACGTCCCTGCCGTGGCTGCTGCCGCATCTGGTGCACGACGCCGAGGCGTGGAACGCGGCCCTGTGCCGGGGCGAACGCGGGGAGCGCTGGGCGCGGTTCGGCGAGGATCTGCGGCGGCGGGCCGACCTGGAGCACTGGGCGGCGTTCCCGTCCTCCTTCGACGCGCTGACGGAGCTGATCGCCGAGGCCGGCTCGGGGCCGGACGCCCCGGCGACGGTGTGCGTCCTGTCGGGGGACGTGCATCACGCGTACATCGCCGAGCCCGCCTGGCCGGCCGGCACCGGGCCGGACGCCCGGGTCCTGCAGCTGACCTGTTCGCCCGTGCACAACGCCATCCCGCTGGCGATCCGGCTCGGCTTCCGCTTCGGCTGGAGCGGGCTCGCCCGGGTGCTGGGCCGGCGGTTCGCGGGGCACGGGGGCTGCCCGAAGCCGCCGATCGACTGGCGCCGGACGGGCGGACCGTGGTTCGGCAACCAGCTGATGACCCTGACCCTGGGGAGGCGCTCGGCGCGGCTGCGGCTGGAGCAGGCGCGGGGCGCTGCGCGGCTGGACGTGGTGGCGGAGTCGCAACTCACGCCGTGACGGTGGGCCGTTGCGCGTGACAGCCCGGGGGTTCGGGTCGGTCGGCGGCTGCGGGTTGTCGTGGGTTGCTCGCGCAGTTCCCCGCGCCCCTGAAGGCCGGCCTGGCGGCCGCCTCCCCAGGGGCACGGGGAACTGCGCGAACGACCCCCACCGGCCCGCAGCCGACGACGAACCCGGACCCCCGCGATATCACCGCCGCGTCCGAACTCGCCCCACATTCACAACGTTCCGACCGCTTGTGACCGGCGTGGCACGTGATGCTCGTGATGCATCCCACACTCACCGACCCCCGGGCAGAGTTCGCCCCTTCGACGACGGCATGATGAGCCGGACCGTCCGCTTCCGCCCGACGGCTCACCCGCTCCAATGCGCCCCACACGCCCGGGAGTCACCCCTTTGACCGCACCGACCCCCGCTCCGACCTCGGTCTCCGTCGCCCTGGTCGGCGCCGGCCCCCGCGGCACCAGCGTCCTGGAACGCCTCTGCGCCTGCGCTCCCGAACTCCTGCCGCCCGGCGCGCGCCTCACCGTCCATGTGATCGACCCGGCGCCGCCCGGCCCGGGGCGGGTGTGGCGGACCGCGCAGTCGCCCGAGCTGCTGATGAACACGGTGGCCTCGCAGGTCACCCTGTTCACCGACGAGAGCGTCGACTGCTCGGGCCCGATCCGGCCGGGCCCCAGCCTGTACGACTGGGCGGCGGGCGAGCTGGGCCCCGACGAGTACCCGACCCGCGCCCAGTACGGCCGTTACCTGGAGTGGGTGTTCGCGAAGGTCGTGCGCGAGGCTTCCCCGACCGTGCGCGTCGAGACGTACGCGACCCGTGCGGTACGGCTCGACGACGCACCCGACGGCCGTCAGACCCTGACCCTGGACGACGGCCGGGTCCTGCCCGGCCTGTCCGCCGTGGTGCTGGCGCAGGGCCATCTCCCGACGGCCGCCGACACGGCCCAGCGCCATCTCGCCGCCCACGCCGAGCGGCACGGCCTGCGGTACGTCGCGCCCGCCAATCCGGCCGACGTGGACCTGTCCGCCGTATCCCCCGGGGAACCCGTGCTGTTGCGCGGCCTCGGTCTCAACTTCTTCGACCACATGGCCCTGTTGACGACGGGCCGCGGCGGCCGCTTCGTCCGGGACGACGAGGGCCTGCGCTACCTCCCGTCCGGCAACGAGCCGCGCCTGTACGCCGGTTCGCGGCGCGGCATCCCGTACCAGGCCCGCGGCGACAACGCGAAGGGGCCGTACGGCCGTCATCTCCCGCTCGTACTGACGCCGGAGGTGATCGCCGGCTTCCGCAAGCGCGCCGACTCGGGCGAGGCGCCGGACTTCCTCGCGGAGATATGGCCGCTGGTGGCGAAGGAGGTGGAGACGGTGTACTACGCGGCGCTGATACCGGGGGCCGGGCGGCCGGAGTTCACCGAGCGCTTCCTGGCCGTCCCGCATCGCGATCCCCAAGAGACCTTGCTGCTGGACGAGTTCGGGATACCGGAGGGCGAGCGCTGGAGCTGGGACCGGGTCTCGCGGCCGTACGGGGAGTACGGCTTCCCGGATCGCGGGCGGTGGCGCGACTGGCTGCTGGCGTATCTGCGCGAGGACGCGGCCCAGGCCGCCCGGGGCAATGTGCACGGCCCGCTGAAGTCGGCCCTGGACGTGCTGCGCGACCTGCGCAACGAACTGCGCCTGATCGTCGACCACGCGGGCCTGACCGGGACCTCGCGCCGGGACCATCTGGACCGCTGGTACACCCCGCTCAACGCCTTCCTGTCCATCGGCCCGCCGCGGCGACGCGTCGAGGAACTGGTGGCCCTGATGGAGGCGGGCGTGGTGGAGGTGCTGGGGCCGCGGCTCGAAGTGCGCGAGGAGGCGGACGCGTGGGTCGCGCACTCCCCCGAGGTCCCGGGTTCCGTGGTGCGCGCGACGACGCTCGTCGAAGCCCGGCTGCCCGAACCGGACTTGCGGCGCACGGCGGACGAACTGCTCGCCAGGCTGCTGAAGACGGGACAGTGCCGGCCGCACACGGTCGACGGCTACGAGACCGGCGGGCTGGACGTGACAGCGCGCCCGTATCGGCTGATCGACCGTCAGGGGCAGCCGCACGCAAGGCGGTTCGCGTTCGGCGTGCCGACGGAGGGGGTGCACTGGGTGACGGCGGCGGGGGCGCGGCCGGGTGTGGATTCGGTCACTCTTTCGGATGCGGATGCGGTGGCCAGGGCGGCACTACGTGCCGTTATCCCCGGGACGGAAGGGGATGCCGGGACGCAAGTGTGGCCAAATGTTGAACTTGCAAGCATCGATTAGGCAAGCCTAACGTGGGGCCACCGTTCACTTTCCGTCCCCAGGCCGGTGCCCACCGGTACCGGCCGCAGCCAGACCGAGGGAGCCCCCCACATGACCGGACGCCTCAACAGCGCCCAGCCGTATGCCATCGGCCTGTTCCGCATCGTCGTCGGCCTGCTCTTCGCCTGCCACGGCGCCAACTCGCTCTTCGGCGCCTTCGGCGGCGAGACCCCGGACACCGGTGCCTGGCCCGCCTGGTACGCCGCGGTGATCGAACTCGTCGGCGGCAGCCTGGTCCTGCTCGGCCTCGGCACCCGTGCCGCGGCGTTCATATCCTCCGGCGCGATGGCGTACGCGTACTTCAAGGTCCACCAGCCGCAGGCCCTGTGGCCCATCGAGAACAGCGGCGAGGGCGCCGCCATGTACTGCTGGGCGATGTTCCTGCTGATCTTCACCGGCTCCGGCGCCTTCGGCCTGGACCGGCTGTTCACCAAGCGCTCCACGGCACAGAGCAGCACGGCGACCGACCAGACGCCGGTCGCGGCCTGACCTCCGGGACCCGGTCCCACTCGACGGCGTCCGTGCCCGCGCACCTCGCGGGTGCGGGCGCCGTCGCGCGTGCTCTCCGTGTTTCGTGCGCCCTCGGCCGGGTGAACATGCTGTGCCGAACACACGAGCACCCGATGGATCTCCTGTCACACCCCCGGCGTACGCTGTATGGCTGTCATAGGCCGCCCCTGCCGCTCCCCCAGGACGTCGCGGCACGGGTCTGGCCACGGGGGTAAACGGGGAGTTGCAGTGCTCGAGGGGATCGAGGACGTGGGCGCGTTGACCGCGAGCCCATGGATCTATGTGGTGGTCGCGGTCTCGGTACTGCTGGACGTGTTCGTGCCCGTCCTGCCCAGCGGCGTTCTGGTCATCACGGCGGCCACGGCCGCCGCCGCGGGTTCCGGTGCCGCCACCGGCGAGGTCCCGGGCGAGGTTCCGGACATTCTGGCCCTGACGCTCTGCGCCGCGACGGCCTCCGTCCTCGGCGACCTCGTCGCCTACCGCGTCGCCCGGCGCGGCGGCGCCCGACTGGACCGCGCGATCGCCCGCTCCCGCCGGCTGAGCGCGGCGCAGGAACGTCTCGGCGCGGCCCTGGCCCGGGGCGGCGGCGCCCTGGTGGTGCTGGCCCGCTTCGCACCGGCCGGCCGCTCGGTGGTCTCCCTCGGCGCCGGTGCCACCCACCGCCGCGTCCGCGACTTCCTCCCCTGGTCCGCCCTTGCCGGCCTGGCCTGGGCCGTCTACAGCGTGGCCCTCGGCTACTTCGGCGCCCAGTGGCTGGGCGCGACCTGGCTGGCGACGGCGGTGTCGGTGGCGGCGCTGTTCGCGGCGGGGGCGGGGGCGACGTATCTGGTGCGGCGGGAGCCTTCGGCGTAGCCGGGGCGCCCAAGGGCTCGGGGCTTCGGGTCCGACGGCGACTGCGGGCTGGTGTGGCTGGTCGCGCAGTTCCCCGCGCCCCTTGGGTGGGCTGAGCTGCGGCCGACTCAGGGGCGCGGGGAACTGCGCGACCAGCCCCCGCCGACCCGCACCCGGCAGACGGCCCCGCCCCGTTACCCGGCGGCAGCCCCGCGCGCCGTCGCCGGCGCGCCTCGCACCTCCAGTCCGTCGAGCAGTTCGGCCGTGGCCTCGGCGATGGCCTCCACGGCGCGGTCGAAGACCTCCCTGTTGTGCGCGGCCGGGGCTCGGAAGCCGGAGACCTTGCGCACGTACTGGAGGGCGGCGGCCCGAATGTCTTCCTCCGTCGCC
Organism: Streptomyces chartreusis; assembly: GCF_008704715.1. Lineage (NCBI taxonomy): Bacteria > Bacillati > Actinomycetota > Actinomycetes > Kitasatosporales > Streptomycetaceae > Streptomyces > Streptomyces chartreusis. The sequence goes on along the minus strand of NZ_CP023689.1, from coordinate 6,895,756 downwards.
TCCTCGGGCAACACGGGCGGACGGAGTGTCTTGATACTGCGGCACATGTCGAACAGTCTCCCTCGGAACCGTGCCCGTCTGCCATGATCACGTCCGGGGCGGCCACCGCTGAGGGGGCGGGGCCGACCGACGAGAGGATGCGCATGACCGCGAACGACGGACTCACCGTGGCGATCCTGGGCCCGGGCGGCATCGGCGGACTGCTCGCCGCGCTGCTGTCCCGCTCCGGCCACCGTGTCATCTGCCTGGCCGGCGACGAGACGGCGAAGACCCTGAGCGCGAAGGGCATCCACGTCCGCAGCGGCCTGTTCGGGGACTTCACGGCCCCGGTCGAGGCCGACACCGAGCTCCGCGAACCGGTCGACGCGTGTCTGATCGCGGTCAAGGCCACGGCCCTGGACGCGTCCCTGACCCGGGTCCCGCCCGCGGTGCTGGGTGACGGGCTGGTCGTACCGTTCCTGAACGGCGTGGAGCACCCCGGGCTGCTGCGCGCCCGCTACCGCGCGGACCGGGTGGCGCCCGCCGCGATCCGCGCCGAGTCGACCCGCGTCGCGCCGGGGGAGATCGAGCACGGCACGCCGTTCGCCGAGATCGACCTGACCGGCGACCCGGTCCCCGACGACCGCCTGGCCGCCCTGGCGCAGGTCCTCGACGCGGCCGGCCCGACGACCCGGGTGCACGCCGACGAGGCGGCGACGCTGTGGTCGAAGATGTCGCTGCTGGCGCCCTTCGCCCTCCTCACCACCCGCTACGCCCTCCCCATCGGGGACGTACGCACTCAACACCGCGAGGAGTTGCTCGCCCTCGTCGACGAGGCGACAGCCGTCAGCGCGGCCTGCGGCGGCCCCTCCGACCCGTCCATGGCCATCGCCCGCTACGACGCCTTCCCGGCCACCACGAAGTCCTCGATGCAGCGTGACGCGGAGGCGGGCCGCCCCCTCGAACTGGACGCCATCGGCGGCGCGTTGCTCCGCGCGGCGGACCGTCACGAAGTCCCGGTACCGGTGGCGACCCGCCTGGTGGGCGAGTTGAGGGCGGCGGGCCACTGACCGGTGGGTCAGTCCCACGAGTTGAAGAGCACCGCGCCGACGGTCTCAGGCCGCCAGTAGTCGATCTGCCGCCGCTCCACGGCGGACAGGGCGGAGGTGTCCGCCGAGGAGAGCGGCGACAGCAGCACCGCCGCGCTCAGCACGGTGAATCCGAAGTCGCCGAGGCCGGCGGCCCAGGCGGGCGCCTCCCGGAACTGGTCGGTGTACCAGTCGTGCGGCTCGTCCACGAACGCGACAAGCGGTGTGTAGGCCTGGAACAGGGCGCAGCAGCGCCCGTCCGGGCGCTCGATCGTGGCGGTGTGGAAGGTCTGCGCGATCTGCCGCGCCTCGAACTCCCCCACCCGTCCGCCGGCTGCCCGGGCCGCCGCGTACCACGCCGTACGGCACGCCCTGGGGTCGGTCCGCCGTATGCCGGGGTCGCCGCTGGTGAAGAACCCCGTCGAGCCCCGCATCAGCCGGAAACCGTCGCCCGGACCCGCCATCCCCGCCTCCCGCCCCGCCTGTGTCCCGCCCCGCCCGTGCCGATCATGCCCCCACACACTCGTTCGCATGAACCACCCGAAGGCACTCGCAACCCAAAATCGAACAGGCGTAGCATTGCGGCGTGGCTACGCCCTATGACTTTCCGAGTGACCTGCTCGCCGGTCAGGAGGAGCTGCATCAGGTCCGGGCCGAGCTGTCGGCCCTGCTGAAGCGGCTGCCCTGGTCGGTCGTACCCCTGGACGGGTTCAGCGACGACAACGGCTGGCGCAAGGTCGAGCGCCCCGCCTCCCCCGGCTGGACGGAGGACGAGCAGGCCGAGGTGGAGAAGCTCCGGCAGCGCGAGCACGAACTCGCGGTGTTCGTCAGCGGTCACCGGTTCTGGTCGGAGATGGCGGGCTCGGACCGGGTCGACGCCCGCACGAAGCTGAAGCACGCACACGGGGCGGCCGAGTGAACCTGAAGCGCGCGGCCGAAGCACCCGCGCATGAAGGGCAGTTCAGAACCCGGGCGTAGACAGGACCGCCCGACGACCGCCCCCGAGGCCCGCCATCGTGCGGGCCTCCGCCGTTTTCTGACCCCGACTCACACAGATCACAGAATCATCCCAACGTCTTCACACCTCCCACACATCAGATATGTTCACCCCTCACGCAAATTGCGCCAAGGGGGGCACATGAGCCAGCAGTACCCGCAGCAGCCCGGATACGGGCCGCCGCAGCAGCCGACGCAGCCCGGCTACGGCTATCCGCAGCAGCCCGGTTGGGGCGGTCCCCCGCCCCAGCCGCCGAAGAAGCGGAGCATCGGCAAGATCCTCGGCATCACGGGAGCCGTCCTCCTCGGCCTCATCGTGATCGGCGCGATCGCCGGCGGCGGAGGAGACGACTCCACCGACAAGAGCAACAAGGACAAGGCCGTCGCCGCCACCTCGGACAAGCCCAAGGCCGCCGAGGAGCCGGCTGCCGAGGAACAGGCCGCCGAGGAGCCCGCGAAGGAAGAGCCGGCCGCGGACAAGAGCCAGGCCGAGCAGTTCAAGGCCTGCGTCACCAAGTCCGGTACGGACAGCGAGAAGGCCGCCGTCGGCCACGTCACCAAGGTGACCGGCACCGACAAAACCAACGACATCCTCGACGCCGCCGAGGTCTTCACCGACTACAAGGGCGGGTTCCTGAGCGAGAACGCCGGCGACGCCAAGCTGATCGCGTCGGCCTTCGCGTCCTGCTACGAGTCGAAGAACGGTCTGGTGACCATCTACGGCAGCGACGGCGACATGATCGCCAACGGGAACTACTGACCCGTTTCGACGGAAACCACCGAGAAAAACGGCCCCCGGAGATCTCTCCGGGGGCCGTACAACGCCGGCTGAGCCGGGTTTTCCGTGGTGGGCGCGGACGGTTTCGAACCGCCGACATCCTGCTTGTAAGGCAGGCGCTCTACCCCTGAGCTACGCACCCGAGAACGAGTGGACAGCCTACCTTGCCTGGGGCCATGTCCCGCAAACCCGTTCCGGCGAAGGTCAGGGAAGTCCTGGGGTTATCCCCACCATGGATCCGGGAGCGGCCCGGATCCCGCTCCGGGTCCGGGATCCGTACGGTCGAAGCACCATCGCAGCCCTGGGCCGAAGAGGTCGGCCCGGGGAACTCTCAGGGGGAGATCGTCATGGCCCGTACCGTTCCAGCCCGCGCCCTAGCCGTCTCCGGGGCGGTCGTGGCGCTCGTCGCGGGTCTCGCCGCCTGTGGCGCCTCCGCCGGGGACGACAAGGAGCCCGATCACAAGTCGTTCGCCCTGGAGGGCCGGACGCTGACCGTCGACTCGGACGACTCGGCGCTGGAGATCGTCGCCGCCGACTCGAACAAGGCCGGCACGGTGGAGGTCACCCGGTGGTTCCAGGGCTCCGTCGCGATCGGCTCGGACCCGAAGGTGACCTGGGAGATGAAGGACGACCGGCTGGTGCTGCGGGAGAAGTGCAACGGCATGATCGCCGACTGCGCGACCAAGCACCGCATCGAGGTGCCGCGCGGAGTCACCGTGAAGGTCGAGGACGGCGACGGCAGCGTGCGGGCGCGCGGCTTCCGGGACGCGCTGAGCGTGCACACCGGGGACGGCTCCGTGCACGTCACCGACTCCAGCGGGCCGCTGGACCTGCGGACGGGCGACGGGTCGGTGCGGGTCTCCGACGTCTCCTCGCGCCAGGTGAAGGCACAGACCGGGGACGGCTCCGTGAAGCTCGAACTGGGCACCGTGCCGGACAAGGTTGAGACCCGCACCGGCGACGGATCGGTGACGATCGAGCTGCCGCGGGCGACGTACCGCGTGACGACGAAGACCGGTGACGGCGGCGTGGATGTGTCCGTGCCGCGCAGCGACACCAGCTCTCATGTGGTCTCCGCCAGCACCGGCGACGGAAAAGTCACCGTGCGAACCGCGAACTAACCGGCCCGTGTGTTCGTCCTAAACCGGTGGGAGAATGACACCGGGCAGGGTGAATGACAGCACGGGAGAGGGATGTGACGGCGACACCTCGACAGCCGAAATCGCCGTCAGTGCCGCGTGGGCGCAGCCGCTTCGCGCGGGGCCTCCCGCAGGCCGTCCCAAGGGTCGTCCCGCAGCCCGCCTCCCGGGTCGCAGGGCGCCCGCGCCGGGCCCTGCGCGACTCCCTCGCCGACTCCCTCACGCTCGTCGCCCTCCCCCTGGTCGTCGCCCTCGCGCTGCCCGCCTCCTTCGCCGGCGGCGGCACCCGCCGCTGGTTCGGCGGCCGGGCCGAGAGCCAGCGGGCCGAGGCGCAGGCCGCGAAGGACGCCGCGGCGGCAGCGTTCTACGAGCTGGACACGGCCCAGCGGGATCTGCGGATCTCGATCGAGACGATCGCGGCCGTGGACGACTCCCCGGCCGCCCGGCGGGCGATCACCGACTTCGACGCCCTGGGGCGGCGCATCGACGAGGTGAGCCACCAGTACATCAACGCGGTCGACGCCCACGACCTCGACCGCGACGACCTGGAGGCCTCGGCCGCGGCCCGCGCCCGCACGGAGCTGGCGAAGGCCAAGGACGACCTCGACAACGTCAAGCGCGAGCTGGACCGGTTCGCGGACGGTCTCGGTCCGCTGCTCGGCAAGGCCGAGACCCAGCTGGCCCGGCTCGCCCCGGCCGTCGAGCGCGCCCGGCAGGGCCTGCTCGCCGCGTCGAACGCGCTGGACACCGTGCGCACATCGGGGCTGCGGGCCGACGACCTCGCGGCCCGGCTCGCGACCCTCGCGCCGGAGCTGACGAAGCTGAACCAGGGCGCCGGGCAGCACGGCGTACCGCAGACGCTGGAGCGCGCCGAGCGGGTCGCGCGGGAGGCGGAAGCGGTCCGGGTGGAGGCGGAGCGGCTGCCGGAGAAGGCGGCCGAGATCGACCACCGGCTCGTGTCGCTGCGGACCCGCGCCCAGGCGCTCACCACCCGTGCCGGGCAGGTGGAGCCGGTGCTGAGCGAGCTGCGGCGGCGGTTCACGGCGGCCTGCTGGCAGGACCTCCAGGGAGTGCCGGACCAGGCCGGGGAGAACGTACGGCAGGCGGAGCGGAAGCTGACCGAGGCCCAGGCCGCGCGCGACGAGCAGCGCTGGCCGGACGCCACCGCGCTGCTGTCCACGGTCCGGGCCCTGCTGAACACCACCGACGAGTCGGTGTCGGCGGCCGGTGACCGGCTGCGCCGGCTGAACGCCGTGCAGAAGGACCCGCAGCAGGAGATCGACCGGACCCGGTTCGCGATCCGGGACGCCCAGCGGCTGGCGATGGCGGGACGGAACACGCCCGACCCGCGGCACGCGCGCCCGCTGGACGACTCGGTCGCCCGGCTGGAGCGGGCGATCGGCACCCTGGAGGGCCGCCACCCGGACTACTGGCACTTCCTGACCGAGACGGAGGCCGTACGGCAGACGGTGGCCCAGGTCGTCGCGCAGATCCGCGACGAGCGCGGCGCCGGGCACTGAGCCGTACAGCCTCCGTCCAGGGGGCGATCAGGTGCGGTAGGCGTAGAAGGCCGCGTTCGAGTACGACGCGATGATGCTCGCCACCGACCGCCGGTAGGTGTTGGTGGAGTGGTACGTCAGATACGGCACGCCCTGCGGGCTGCGGTAGGAGACGACCATGGTGTGGTCCTTGGACCCGTCCTTGTCGAAGTCCATCTGGAGCACGTCACCGACGTCGAGCTGGTAGACGTTGGCGAGCGGGGTGGTCCGCTTGGAGTTCTGGGCGAACCAGGACCACTCGTTGACGCCGATGAACGAGTGCGACTGGATGTCCGCGTTGCCGAACCACTTGGTGTAGTCGTACACGTAGCCCGGGACGTGCTTCCAGCCGCCCGCCTTCAGGGACTGGCTGACGAAGTTGGTGCAGTCGCCGCCGGCGCCCTGGCCGTTGAAGTCCGGGTAGTCCTTGTTGTAGTTGCTCCAGTACTTCTCCGCGTAGGCGGCCATGGCCTTGTAGTCCAGGGCCGCGCCCGTGAGCGTCTTGGGCTTGGCCGGGGCGGGGTAGGTGGTCGCGGCGCGCGGGGCCGACGGCATGGTGTCGTCGACCGTGGGCGCCTTCACGGACGGCCCCGCGACCGTGTTCACCGCCATGCCCTGGTCGGTGTCGCGGATGCCGGTGAGCTGCCAGTCGCCGTGCCGGTCGGCGGTGAAGGTGAGCTCGTGGTGGGCCTGGAAGCCGGTGGTCCTCGGCTCGCCGCCGCGGACCTCGGCGTAGGTCAGGGTCGTGGTCTCGGTGACGGCGGCCTCGGCCGTACGGCCCGTGACGCGGGTGGCGTCCAGGGTGACGGCGGTGTCGGCCTTGCGGTACTTCTCGCCGAGCCGCGCGAGGAGGTCCTTGCGCCGGTCGAGCGTGGTGAGGGCGGCGTCCTCGCCGCGGGCCGTGCGGGAGGACAGACGGACGTCGCCCGAGAAGCCGTCGGTCAGCGGCTTCCCGCTCCGCCCGCCGTCGACCAGGGCCTGGGTGCGGTCGGTGAAGACCGCGTCCGCCAGCCGCTGGAAGGTGGCCCGGGTCCCGGCGTCCACCGTCGGGTCGTCGACGACCGTGGCGCCGGCGGTCCAGGTGGGCAGCAGTGCCGCCGAGGCGGCGATCGAGGCGACGGCCGCCGCGACTATGGTGGCGCGACGGCGCGCGGGCATGGGTGTTCTTGATCTCACGGGGATTCTCCTTGCCCGGGGTGGTCGAACCCGGGCAAGGAATGTTTACACCTTCTCCTCAACTGTGAAGAACCCGGGGGTAGTTGAGCCTTCAGTGGACTACTTCACCACCGTCGACCAGTCCGGCGACTGCGCCGGGTCCAGCCCGCGCAGCCGCTGGAGCGTCTCGGGCTTCTGCACGTCCATCCAGTCCGCGAGCTCCTTGAAGGACACGCACTTGACGTCCTTCTTCGTGCAGACGCTCTCGATGACCTGGTCGACGGCCTTCATGTATATGCCGCCGTTCCACTCCTCGAAGTGGTTGCCGATGAACAGCGGTGCCCGGCTGCCGTAGTAGACCCGGTTGAAGCCGGCCATGTAGGTGTCGAGGGTCTCCTGCTGCCACTCGGCGTGCCTGGCCGGGTCGCCGTCGGTCTCGCCGTCGGACTGGTTGTAGAGGAAGTTGAAGTCCATCGACAGGCCCTGGAAGTCGCCCTTCTCGTACGGGAGCATCTGGAGCGGGAAGTCCCAGATGCCGTTCTTCTTCGTCGGCCATATCTGGAAGTCGCCGGTGGAGCTGGCGTCGTAGCGCCACTTGTAGCTCTTCATGGCCTTCAGCAGGTTCGCCTGGCCTTCCAGGCAGGGTGCGCGGCCGCCGGTGACCTCCTTGCGGAAGTCGAACGGCAGCGGGTCGAGGTCGGTGTAGCCGGTGTTGGTCTTCCAGCGCTCCACGAAGTCGTAGAACTGGTCGATCTCGCTCTTCCACTCCGCCACGCTCCAGTCGTCGCCGCCCTTGGCGCCGCAGAAGTGGCCGTTGAAGTGGGTGCCGATCTCGTTCCCGTCCGTCCACGCCTTGCCGAGCTGCTCCAGCGTGGTGCGGATGTGCTCGTCGGTGGGGAAGCTGATGGCCGACGAGCCCTTGGGGTGCTGGGGCGGGGAGTAGAGGTCCTTCTTGTCCTTGGGCAGGAGGTAGATGCCGGTGAGGAAGAACGTCATGTGGGCGTCGTACTTCTTCGCCATCTCCCGGTAGTGCGAGAAGAGTTCGTCGTCGCCCTGGAGCGCGCCGTCCCAGGAGAAGACGACGAACTGGGGCGGCTTCTGGCCGGGCTTGAGGGGCTGCGGCTTCAACTGGCCCTTCTGCGGGCCGGTGTAGGAGGTCGAGCCGTCGCCGAGGACCTTCGTCCTGCCGTCCCACTCGGGTTCGCCGCTCGGCTCGGCGGAGGCGCGGCCGCCGTCCGCCGGGGAGGCGCCGGAGGAGGCGGTCGGGGCTGTGTTGCCCGTGCGGTTGAGGACCAGGTAGCCGCCGACGAGGGACGCGACGACGAGGAGGGCCGCCAGGGTGAGCATCCCCGGGGGCGGGTTGCGGCGGGGTTCGCGGGGGCGGCGACGGCGGCCGGACGGAGACATCATGGGCGGCTCAATCTGCGAGGGGGGTGGGGAGTTGCGAGGGGGGCTGGGGTGCCGGGTCAGCCGAGACCTTGGGCGCCGGACCAGATGTCGTACGGGACGCTGCCGGCGGGGGTGCCGGCGATGCCCTTCAGCGGCAGTGGTTCGAGGCTCTTGGTGAGGTCGATGCGGTAGGCCACGACGGCCGTCGACACGGAGGACGCGGTGCCGACGTACCAGGCCGCGGTGTCGTCCTGGGTGGTGCCGGTCTTGCCCGCCACCCGCGCGGCGGAGGCCGCGGTGGCCGGGTGGGCGAGGCTGAAGGCGGACCTGAGCGCGGACTGGACCTGCTCGGCCACCTTCGCCGTCACGGCGCGGCGGGAGGCGGGCTTCGTCAGCCTCACCGTGGAGCCGTTACGGGTGATCCTGGCCACCGAGTACGGCTCGACGTGCGTGCCCGCGGCGGCGAATGTGGCGTATCCGCTCGCCATGCGGATGGCGCTGGGCGTGGCGCTGCCCAGGGACAGCGCCGGCACCTGTGGCCCGAAGCTGGAGGAGAGCAGCCCGGCCGCCTCCGCGGTCCGGCGCACCTTGTCCAGGCCGGTGTCCATGCCGAGCTGCATGAACGGCGTGTTCACCGACTGTGCGAGCGCCTGGTGCAGGCTGATCCGCCCGTAGTCCTTGCGGCCGTCGTTGCGGGCGGCGACCCGTTTGCCGCTGCGGTCCCAGTACGGCCCCTCGGGCGTCATGACCGGCACGCCGTCGTCGCCGTCGTACAGCGTCTGCGGGGTGACCTCGGTCGGGCCGCCGTCACGGGTGCGCCGGACGCCGTTCTGGAGCGCGGAGGCGTAGACGAACGGCTGGAAGGCCGAACCGGCGGGCACGGTGGTCGAGTTGGACTCGTTGTAACCCTGCTTACGGTGGTCCGGGCCGCCGTAGACGGCGAGGATCCGTCCGTCGGTGGCGACCGAGGCGGCACCGTAGTGCGCGGCCCTCGCCGTGGCCGCGTCCGCCTTGCGGGCCTTGCCGCGGGCCCTGGTCACGGCGTCGGTGAGCGCGGTCTCCCGTTTGCGGTCGAAGGTCGTGTAGATCTGGTAGCCGCCGAGGTCGAACTGCTTGTCCGTCAGACGCGCGGCCTTCTTGGCGTACTGCGCGGCGAGCTCCACCAGGTAGTCGCTCTGCTTGCCGGTGTCGTACCCACGGGCCTGCTTCAACGGCTCGGGGAAGGTCCTGTACTTCGCCCGCTGCGCCGGTGACAGCCGGCCGATGTCGACCATGCGGTCGAGGATCCAGGACCAGCGCTCCACGGCCCGCGCGTGGTTGGCCCTGCTCAGCGCGGGGTCGTAGAGGGCCGCCCCCTTGAGGAGGGAGGCGAGGACGGCGGCCTCGCTGACGTCGAGTTCGGAGACGTCCTTGCCGTAGTAGGCCTGGGCGGCGCGCTGCATGCCGTAGGTCCCGCGGCCGAACCAGCTGGTGTTGAGGTAGCCCTCCAGGATGTCGTCCTTGCTCATCCGGTTGTCGAGCTTGAGGGCGAGCATGGCCTCGGTGAACTTGCGGCCGACCGAGCGGTCCTGGTTGAGGTAGACGTTCTTGACGTACTGCTGGGTGATGGTGGAGCCGCCCTGGGTGTCGCCCTCGCCGAAGGTGCGCCACACGGCCCGGCCGATTCCGCTGAGGGAGATGCCCGGGTCGCTGTAGAAGCTGGCGTTCTCGGCGGCGAGCACCGCCCAGCGGACGTCCTCGGGTATGTCCTTCAGCGGCATGTCCTGCCGCCGCACCCAGCCGGTACGGGCCATGGGCGTCCCGTCGGACCAGAAGTAGACGTTGTCCTGCTGGGTCGCGTACGAGTTGAGGTTCTCGGGGATGTCGGTGGTGGCGTAGCCCACGCCCAGGCCGACGGTGATCAGGCCGAGGAACGTCAGGACGCCGCCGAGCCACTGCCGCCACGAGGGCGCCCAGCGGCGCCAGCCGGTGCGGCCGGGGCGCGGGTACTGCGGGCGCAGCCGACGGACGTGGGGCGCGGCGCGGGTCGCCCAGGGGCCCGCGACCGCCTTGAGGCGGGACAGGGCGGCCGGGCGCGCGGCCCTGCGGCGGCGCCCCGGTGGGCGGACCCGGCTCTCGTCCGAAGGGTCGTCGGAATTGCGGGATAAACCCGCCTCGACCGTTCGCAATTGCACGGTCTCGTCCGGCGGGAGCGCGGGGACCTTTAACTGCATGGTCTCGTCCGGCTCCTGCCCAGCCCTGGTCACGGCTGCGCCCCTCCCCGCATTAGGTCGTGCCCGCGAGGAAGGGCATGGCCACCGCGGTCAACGGCAGCGCGCCCCCTGTTCCCCCGGCCTTACGGCTCCTCCCGGCAATCGAAAAGTATCAGTGACCTTTTCAAATTCTCCACACCGGTATCGGACAGCGTCGATCGCAAACGACCGCAGAGGGGTGTGTAACCGGTCATGCCGATTAACCTGTGACCATGCCTCGCTACGAATACCGCTGCCGCAGCTGCGGCGACACGTTTGAACTGAGCCGTCCGATGGCGGAGTCCTCCGCGCCGGCGAGCTGCCCTGCGGGGCATGACGACACGGTGAAGCTTTTGTCGACGGTGGCCGTCGGGGGAACGGCGTCCGCCCCGGCCGCCGCTCCGAGGGCGAGCGGTGGCGGGGGCGGATGCTGCGGTGGAGGGTGCTGCGGCTAGGAGCGCGTCACCTTCAGGAACTCCCGCAGGATGCGCTCCCCCGCCAGTACGCCGCGCTCCGGCAGCGCGCTGATCGCCGGGGCCGTCCAGTCGGCGTCCGCGAGCTCTCCGTGGCCAGGGCGCCAGCCCTGGTCGGCGGCGAGGAGGAGGTCGGCGTCCAGGAGGGAGTCACCGGCGGCCAGGGTCAGGTCGGCGCCGGTGCGGCGGGCGACCTCGCGCACGGCGGCGCTCTTGGTCAGCGGCTTCGGGACGGCGTAGATCTTGCGGCCCTGGAGGGACACCGTCCAGCCGCGGTTCTCCGCCCACACCGCGAGCTCCTTGACCCACTCCTCGGGCAGCAGCTCGCGCTCGACGACGAGGTAGGCGAAGAGGTCCTCGGCGATCCGGTGCTTGCGCACCCACGCCGGGGACGCCGACGCCATCAGGTGGTCCTGCACCTCCGCGAGCGGCGCGCACTGCTCGGCCAGCCGGGCGGCGACCCGCGCGCTCCAGTCCTGGTCGGCGACGCCGTCGACGAGGATGTGGCCGCCGTTGGCGCAGATCGCGTACTTCGGCGCGGGGCCCGGCAGGTTGATGCGCTGGTACTGCTTACGGGTCCGGGTCGTCGTCGGCACGAACACCGCCGCGTCACCGAGGTCGGTCAGCAGCTGGGCCGCCGTCTCGGTCATGTACGACAGCGGCCTGCTCTCGTGCACCTCGACGCACAGCAGCCTCGGCGCCCGCGCGTCCGGCATGGTCAGCGCGAGGGCCGCGGCGGAGTAGATCAGCGTACGGTCGAGGTCGCTCGCCACCAGCACCGGCATCAGTGGTTCACCGCCCGGCCGTCGGCACCCGTCGCGCCCCGCGTGTACTTGGGGTGGATCAACCCCACGCAGGTGTACGGCAGTTCGGCCACTTCCTCCACCGGTACTCCCCTTTGTTCGGCCAGCAGTCGTACATGGTCCAGGTCGGCGCCGGCGCCGGCCCGCGCCAGGATCTTCCAGGGCACCCGGCGCAGCAGCACCCGCGTGGTCTCGCCGACGCCCGGCTTGACGAGGTTCACGTCGTGGATGCCGTACTCCTCGCTGATGCGCTCGACGGCCGCCCAGCCCTCCCAGGTCGGCTCGCGGTCGCCCGACAGCAGTTCCTTGGCGGTCGCGTCGACGGCGTCCACGACCTCCGCGAAGCGCGCGGACACGGCGTCCAGGAACGCCACCGAGACGTCGGCGCCGGCGAGTTCGCGGTAGAACTTCGCGCCGTGGTAGTCGTTCGGGCCGACCAGGTCGGCGCGCAGGACGGTGCGGGAAATCAGGCCGGAGACCGTGGAGTTGAGGCAGGCGGAGGGGATCAGGTAGTCCTCGCGGGTGCCATACGTCCGCACGCACGAGCCCGGGTCGGCCAGTACGGCGATCTCCGGGTCGAAGCCGATGATGCCGTCGGACGCCTCGAACTCCCGTATCGCAGCGGTCAGTTCGCGGGTGATGGCGCCCTTGCCGGTCCAGCCGTCGACGAAGACGACGTCCCGGGGGTCGTGGTGGGCGGCCAGCCACCGCAGGGCGTTGGCGTCGATGCCGCGGCCGCGCACGATCGAGACGGCGTAGTGCGGCAGTTCCAGGCCGTGCCGGAACTGGGCCCAGCGGCGCATCAGGACGCCGACGGGGGTGCCCGCGCGGGCGAGCGAGACCAGCACCGGGCGGGGCGAGCGCTCCGCCAGCACGATCTCCGTCACCGCGCCGGCCGCCTGCGCGAGGCGTGCCGCCGACTCGGCCAGTGCCGTCTGGAACAGCTCCTGGTACTGCTCGCTCGGCTGGTACTCCACGGGCAGGGACTCGGCGTAGTGCGCGCCCCCGCTCTGGATGGCCTCTTCCCGCTCCTCGGTCGGCGCCTCCAGCGTCACGTCCGAGAGGTCCTGGAGCAGCCAGCCGACCTCCTCGGGGGCGTACGAGGAGAAGGCGGGGCCGCGGAGGGGCTCGGGCAGCATCGGGTGCCTTTCGGGAAGGGCCAGGGGCCCGGGGACGTACGACGGCACCACCGCCAGCAGGACCTGCGGGGCGTGGGCCGAGAGCCGGGCCAGCAGGCCGTCGGGCGCGTGCAGCTCGGGGGTGTCGGCGACCGAGTCGACGACGGCTATGACGGCGTCGAAGCCGGCGCCGGCGACGTTGTACGCGTAGCGCTCGCCGGGGCCGTCGGCGGGGGTGTCGTGGGCCGGGAAGACCAGGCGGGTGCGTATGGCGTACCCCGGGTCGTCGACGGCGAGGACGGGCGAGCGGGTGGTGGTCGAGTAGCGGACCTCGACGCCGTCGGCGATCTGCTCCAGCTCACGGGCGAGCCTGAGGGGGGCGTACATCAGCTCCTCGAAGCCGAGCACGAGGACGCTCCGCGCATCGGCCGGGAGGGCTTCTGCGAGGCGGGCCGTCATGGCGGGGAGGGCGTCCTCGAGGTGGCCGCGGTGCACGGGAGTGAAGCCGTGCCGACCGCCGTCGGGAAGGCCGAGGGGCCAGTGCAGGTCCACTCGGGTGACGTGGGGATGGGTGCGCTCGCCCTCCGGCTGCGGGCCGGTGGGGGCTGATCGCGCAGTTCCCCGCGCCCCTGGGGGGTTGCTCTCCTGGTCGGCTTCAACGGCAAGGCCGCTGCTCGGGGGGTTGCCCTCGCGGTCGGCTTCGGCGGCAAGGCCGCTGCCCGGCGCGTTGCCCTCCCGGTCGGCTTCAGCGGCAAGCCCGCTGCCCGGCGCGTTGCCCTCGCGGTCGGCTTCAGCGGCGACGCCGCTGTTTGGGGGCGCGGGGAACTGCGCGACCGGCCCCGACGGCGCCGCGGACGACGGACCACCGGCCCCGGCACTCTCCGCCTCGTACCGCGCCACCAACTCCTGCCCCTTCTCCAACACCCCCTCCGGCAGCCGCACAGTCCCCGTGGCGGCCGCCACCAGATCAACCCTGGCACCGATCTCACCGGCGAATTCCGCGAGGCGCCCCGCATCCGCCGCGGACCGCATGTCCACCAGCGCGACCACGACGTACCGCCGCCGCGGATACCGCTCATGCAGATCACGCACGGTGTTCAGCACCGTGTTCCCCGTCGAGAACTCGTCGTCGACCAGGACCAGCGGCCCGTCACCCACCAGCAGCGCAGGATCCTCCGGCAGCAGCAGATGCGACGTGGCGTGCGAGTGGGACTCCTCGAAGCCGCCCGCGCGGGCGACACCGGCGACCGGCCGGCGGGTGGAGTGCAGATACGGGGCGAGCCCGACACCGTCGGCGACGGAGTGCCCGAGCCCGGTCGCCGTCTCCGCGTACCCGAGGACGACCGCCCTCGCGGCCTCCTGCGCGCCCAGCAGCTCCCGCACCCGGCGCCCCAGGGCGAAGCCCGCGCCGTACACCACGGAGGGTGACTGCGGTACGTGCTTGCCGAGCACGTTGGAGACCAGCAGATGGGCCCGCTTGGGGTTGCGCCGCAGGGCGAGCCCCAGCATCCCGGTGAGCTCGTCGTCGCCCTCGAGCCGGACTCCGAGCCGCTCGGCGACCCAGCTCCCGGACCAGACCCCGTCGTTCACTGCCTTGTTCATGCGTCCCTTGGTTTTAGAAGCCGGTCAGCCGGTGGTAGCCGGTCGGCCGGATCGAAGCCGGTCGGCCCGGTTCAGGCCGGGATCCCGGCGGCCAGCAGCTCCACGAAGCCGATGTCCTCATTGGCCACACCGAACGCCTCGGCCCGCAGCATGGTCCGCTCGGCCCAGGCCCGGTGCGGCTTCACCTCATTCATCTTGTTCGTGTACTGCGACCTGAGTACACCCCCGCCGCAGCGCTCGGGCCGCAGGATGTCCTCGGCGTCGCTGAACTCCTCGTGGCTGACCACGGACAGTGCGTGCACGGGCAGCACATGGGAGGGGTGGATGCACGTCTTGCCGAGCAGGCCGTTGGCGTGATCCATCGTGATCTCGCGCAGCAGGCCGTCCATGGAGTGCTCGATCAGGGCCTCGCGCAGCTCCTCGGCCTGGCCCTCAAGGAAGGGGCTGCGGCGCAGCTGGGGCTTGAACATACGTTCCTGCACCCGGAAGTACTCCCACACCGGCCCGGTCACCGTGAACCCGGTGCCGTCGGCCCGGCCCAGCATGTTCACCACGTCGGCGATCACGGAGGCGACGATCTGGACGTCGTAGGCCGTCATGTCCGGGGCCCGGCGCAGCCCGTACGACGAGCAGAAGTCGGTCACGCCCAGGCGCAGCGCGAGCACGCGGTCCCGGTACTTGTCGACGGCGCGGAAAATGCCCTCCAGGGTCTCCACACGCGACTCGCGGTAGAGGAGCTCGGGCGACTCCAGCACCGGCATGGCGAACAGCCGGCGGCCGCTGTGCGCCTCGGCGGTCGCGAGGGCCTCCAGGAAGGGCAAGCCGCGTTCCCCGGTGAACTTCGGCAGCACGAATCCGGACAGCAGTCGCACGGCAGGACCGATTCTGCGCACCAGGTCGGGGATCTGCTCGGGGGTGCGGACCCGGATGAAGAGCAGCGGCAGATCGTCCGCGCCGACGCGTGCGGCGAGGTCGGCGAACTGGCGGACCAGGTTCTCCTCGCCCTGAGCGACGTCCTCGTCACGGATCGAGTCCTCCAGGCACAGCACCATCGAGACCACGCCGCGTCCGGTCTGCTTGACGATGTCCTCGGCGAGCCGCGGCCGCGTGGCCGGACTGTAGAGCGTGGCGCCCAGGGCCGCGGAGAGCAGCCGGGCCGGAGAGTCGGCGGTGAACTCGCACGGTTCCTGGTGGAACAGGCGCTGCCGCACCTCCGGGGCGATGTGCCCGAAATGACGCATAGAACTCCCCCGTGGAGACTGAGTGACCCCTGTGACCGGTTCACAGGTGGCCGGTAATAGTACGTAGATACCCATGTCAGGGGTTCCCGACGGGCATGAATTTCTGGTAACGCGGACAAACACGACCGCGCACGCCGTGTGTACCCCCGCGTTGTCGTGACCAGGACGGAGAAGGCAGGATGACGGCATGACGCACGCGATGTTGAAGGGGTCGAACGTCCCGCTCGAAGCCACGACGGTACGCGCCGTGCTGCGCTGGACGCCCGGGCAGGGGGTTCCGGATGTCGACGCCTCGGCTCTGCTCCTCGGCCCCGACGGTCGTGTGCGCTCCGACGAGGACTTCGTCTTCTACAACCAGCCCCGGCACCCCTCCGGGCAGGTCTGGCGGCTCGGCAAGAAGCGACTCGCCGATGGCCTCACCGACACGATCCAGACAGATCTCGCCGGTGTCGAGTCCGGCGTCGGTCAGATTCTGGTGGTCGCATCGGCGGACGGCGTCGCCTTCGACCGCGTACGGGACCTGCGCATCCTGCTGTACGACGCGGCGGCCGCCGAGGGTGATCCGCTGGCGTACTTCGACATCAAGCCGGAGACGGGCCAGGAGACGGCCCTGATCTGCGGGGAGCTGTACCGCCGCGGCGACGGCTGGAAGTTCCGCGCGCTCGGCGAGGGCTATTCGGACGGCCTCAAGGGCCTGGCCACGGACTTCGGCATCTCGGTGGACGAGTCGGAGACCCTGGACGACCACTCGCAGACACCCGAGATCTCCCAGCCGCTGCCGCCCGAGCAGCCCACGACCACGGTCCCGCCGCAGCCGGCCTACGGCTACCCGCAGCAGCCCCCGCCGACCCAGCCGGCGTACGGCTACCCCCAGCCGACCAGCCAGCCGGCGATGGCCCAGTCCGGCTACGGCTACCCGCCCCCGGTGACCACGGTGGCGGCCCCGGACTTCCGCCTGCCGCCGCAGGGCCCGCAATTCATCGGTCGATGACGGGAGCGCCCCTTCAGGGGCGCCTCCGCCCGGGCGGCTACTTCTCCGCCTTGGTCTTGTAGCCGCGCCCCCACTGCAGTCCCCACCCGAACAACCGGTCCAGCTCCGCCTGGAACCCGTAGACGAACTTCACCTCGCGCCGGACCCAGATCTCGTCCTTGACGTTCTCGATCATCACCACCGCGCAGGACCGGGCCTGCGGGTGCCGCTCGTCCAGGCCGATCTCGATCCGGGGCCCGTTGCTCGGGTAGAGCGTGACGATCGCGTGCGTGCGGTCGAAGGCCGGCGTCTGGTCGTAGATGTACACGAAGACCAGCAGCCGCTTGATGTTCTCGCGGTGATCGAGGTTGACGTATATCGTCTCGCCGGACGCCGACCCGAACCGGTCGTCCCCGCTGAGTTTCACGTACGGCGGCGAGTTGACGTCCCCGAGGAAGCCGCCCAGGGGCTGGACGACGCCCTTCGTGCCGTCGGTCAGCTCGTACAGCGCCCCGAGGTCCAGGTCGACGTTGACCATGCTCTGGCTGTGCCCGAGCACCTCCGGCGGCCTGAGCGCCTTGAAGGGGTGCCGCAGCAGGCTCTCCCGCTGCGAGCCCCCGATGTCGGACGTCCGCATCCGCCAGGTCAGGTTGATCCGCAGGTGCCCGGTCGCGGCGCCCTGCTTGGTGAGCGAGACCCTGTCGTGCCGTTTCGTCAGTTCGATCGAGTTCGACGACGCGCTGCCCGAGTCGAACTCGGCCGCCCGGCCACGCCAGAGCCCGTCCAAGAAGCCCATTCCGCCCCCACGTCCCACTAAGCCCCGCGTCCACTGGAAATACCGACGGGGCGGCCGGACGTCCGGCCGCCCCGTCGAGAGCGTTCCTCAACCGCGGGGGTGTCACACCCCGGACGACACCTCAGTCTTCTCGTCCGAGGCCTCCGCTTTTCCCTCCGCCGCCGCCAGCGCGCGGTTGCGGCGCACCGAGGACCAGAAGGACCAGGCGATCAGGATCACGCCGACCGAGCCGGTGATGAACTCGTTGATCTCGTACTGGATGGTGACCAGCAGGATCGCGGCGAGCGCGCCGATCGCGTAGTGCGCGCCGTGCTCCAGGTAGACGTAGTCGTCGAGGGTGCCCTGGCGCACCAGGTACACGGTCAGCGACCGGACGTACATCGCGCCGATACCGAGGCCCAGCGCCATGAGGACGATGTCGTTGGTGATGGCGAAGGCGCCGATCACACCGTCGAAGGAGAAGGAGGCGTCCAGGACCTCGAGGTAGAGGAACATGAAGAAGGCGGCCTTGCCGGCCAGGGCGACCGCGGAGCGGGGCTTTCCGGTGCGCTCGGCCTCTTCCTCCGCCTCGTGCTCGCGTTCCTCCTCCTCTTCGAGCTTGTCCTCGAAGTAGCCGGAGAGACCGCCCACGATCAGGTACGTGATCAGACCGCCGATGCCGGAGAGCAGCACCGTCTCGGCCTTGTCGACGTGCGCGCCGCCGTGCTGGTGGGCGTTGGCCGCGAAGGTGAGGGCCGAGATCAGCAGGACGATCAGGGCGATGCAGACCGACAGCATGTCGACCTTGCCGAGCTTGGCCAGCGGGCGCTCCAGCCAGCTCAGCCACTTGATGTCCCGGTCCTCGAAGATGAAGTCCAGGAAGATCATCAGCAGGAACATGCCACCGAACGCGGCGATCGCCGGGTGGGCGTCCGTCACCAGCTGCTGGTACTGGTCCTTGTCGCTGAGCGCGAGGTCGACCGCCTCGATCGGGTTCAGCGACGCGGTGACCGCGACGATGACGACGGGGAAGACCAGTCGCATGCCGAACACGGCGATCAGGATGCCGATGGTGAGGAAGATCTTCTGCCAGAAGGCATTCATCTTCTTCAGGATCCCGGCGTTGACCACCGCGTTGTCGAACGACAGCGAGATCTCGAGGACGGAGAGGATCGCCACGATGCCGAGGGCGCTCCACCCCCCGAAGAGGACCGCCGCAACCAGGCCGAGCGCGGTGACCGCGAACGACCAGCCGAAGGTTTTCAGAACCACTGGCTACCCAATCCTATGTGTACGGGGCTCCCGCGCGCCGCACTCGGCTTTACGAAGACTTTGAACCCGAAGTCTAGTCGGCCGCCCTCCGGACCCCACCGGGGCCCGGCTTTTGCTCATATCGCGTTATGAGACGTTGACCCCGAAGTCGAGTGCGATGCCCCGGAGTCCGGACGCGTACCCCTGTCCCACCGCCCGGAACTTCCACTCGCCCTGGTAGCGGTAGACCTCGCCGAAGATCATGGCGGTCTCGGTGGAGGCGTCCTCGCTGAGGTCGTAGCGGGCGAGTTCCTGGCCGTCGGCCTGGTTCACGACCCGGATGAAGGCGTTGCTGACCTGGCCGAAGGTCTGGCCGCGCTCGTCGGCCATGTGGATCGAGACCGGGAAGACGATCTTGTCGCAGTGGGCCGGCACCTTGGACAGGTCGATCAGGATCGACTCGTCGTCGCCGTCGCCCTCGCCGGTGAGGTTGTCGCCGGTGTGCTCCACCGAGCCGTCCGGGCTCTTGAGCTGGTTGTAGAAGACGAACCACTCATCGCCCAGTACCCGACCGCCGCTGCACACCAGCGCGCTGGCGTCGAGGTCGAAGGGGGCTCCGGTGGTGGAGCGCGCGTCCCAGCCGAGCCCGACCATCACCTGAGTGAGGTTGGGTGCGGCCTTGGACAGGGAGACATTTCCTCCCTTGGCGAGCGTGACGCCCATGATGCTGGTCCTCCCCGCGTGATGCTTCTTTGGTTGTCCTGCACTACCCCGAAGGGGGCACCCCCAGGCGCCGCACCCGAACGGTACGGCGCCTGACTCGCCCGGTGGTGTTCCGGGCGATCACATCTCGGATGCCGAACTCAGACGTTCACACCGAAGTCCTGCGCGATGCCGCGCAGGCCCGACGCGTAGCCCTGGCCGATGGCGCGGAACTTCCACTCCGCACCGTGGCGGTACAGCTCGCCGAAGACCATGGCGGTCTCGGTGGACGCGTCCTCGCTGAGGTCGTAGCGAGCGATCTCGGCGCCGCCGGCCTGGTTCACGACGCGGATGAACGCGTTGCGCACCTGGCCGAAGGACTGCTGACGGTTCTCGGCGTCGTAGATCGAGACCGGGAAGACGATCTTCTCGATGTCGGCCGGGACGCCCGCGAGGTTGACCTTGATCTGCTCGTCGTCGCCCTCGCCCTCACCGGTGAGGTTGTCGCCGGTGTGCTCGACCGAGCCGTCGGAGCTCTTGAGGTTGTTGAAGAACACGAAGTTGGCATCGCTGCCGACCTTGCCCGTGTTGTTCAGCAGCAGCGCGCTGGCGTCGAGGTCGAAGTCCGTGCCCGTCGTGGTGCGCACGTCCCACCCCAGACCGACGATGACCGCGGTCAGGCCGGGCGCCTCCTTGCTCAGTGATACGTTGCCGCCCTTGCTGAGGCTGACTCCCACGAGTCCTCCATTGGTGTCCAGGGGCGGGGAGCCCCGCCGTGCGTTTGATATCGGATCAACGACTCGATCCTAGTGACGGGTTCCCGTGGCTCGCATGGCTTGGTGCCGAAGAATCACAGGTGTCGGTCACGGGAGGGGTCAGAGGGTGTCGAGCGCCGCGACGTACTCGTTCAGGTCGCGCGCGTCCGGCAGGGCGTTGACGACGGTCCAGCGGACGACGCCCTCCTTGTCGATCACGAAGGTGCCGCGCACCGCGCAGCCCTTGTCCTCCGCGAAGACGCCGTAGGCCCGGCTGACCTCGCCGTGCGGCCAGAAGTCGCTGAGCAGCGGGTATTCCAGGCCCTCCTGCTCGCCGAAGACGCGCAGGGTGTGGATGGAGTCGTTGGAGACGGCGAGCACCTGGGTGTCGCGGTCGGAGAACCTCGGGAGGTTGTCGCGGACCTCGCACAGCTCGCCGGTGCACACGCCGGTGAAGGCGAAGGGGTAGAAGAGCAGGACGACGTTCTGGGAACCACGGAAGTCGGAGAGCTTCACGGTGGCGCCGTGGTTGTCCTTGAGCTCGAAGTCGGGGGCCTTGTCGCCGACCTGGATCGCCATCGTCGTGGATGTCCCTTCGGTGGGGCTGTTCGGGTGGGACCCACCCTATGCAGCGGCCACCGGGCGTCGCGCAGGAGGCCGGGCCGGGCTCCTCGGCCCGACCCGGCACAGCCACCGGTTACTTCTTGGTCTTGGCGGCCTTGGGCGTCACCAGCCGGCTGCCGCTCCAGTCCTTGCCGACGCTGACGCTCTTGGACGCCGACAGTCCCGCCGTGGTCGCGGCTTCGGAGATGTCGCTGGGCTCCACGTAGCCGTCACGGCCTGTCTTGGGCGTGAGGAGCAGGATCGAGCCACCTTCTTCGATGTACGTGGTGGCGTCCACCAGCGCATCCGTCAGGTCGCCGTCCTCGTCGCGGAACCACAGCACCACGGCGTCTGCGACGTCGTCGTACTCCTCGTCCACCAGCTGGCTGCCGATGACTTCCTCAATGGCCTCGCGGAGCTCCTGGTCGACGTCGTCGTCGAAGCCGATCTCCTGGACCACCTGCTCGGGCTGGAACCCCAGCCTGACGGCAGGGCTCGTCCGCTCCTCCGCGTGGTCCGCGGTCGCGCTCACGGGTTGCCTCCTGATCATGTCTTGGGAATAACTCAGCCACGCGCGTGCGCGAAGCATTGGCCGTAGTCCACACGGGCGGGACGGATCGCGCAAGTACCCGGCCGTTCAGACCGCCGAAACGGTGACGATCCTGAACGTGTCACCGCAACTCCAGGCACACCCTCATGGTCTCAAGGTGACGCGCACCACACCAATCTGCCCCCTTTGTGAGTTTGGGAACCATGCGTGGGTACTCCACCGTTCACGAAGCGCCGGTTACCTAACAGTAGAGATGACGTTTGGCGCCCCGAGGTACACGATGGGGAGCGGTGCAGACACCCAGAAATACGGCCCTCTGACAGGTAAGGAACAGCGTGGCTTCCGGATCAGATCGCAACCCGATCATCATTGGCGGCCTTCCGAGTCAGGTTCCTGACTTCGATCCCGAGGAAACCCAGGAGTGGCTCGATTCGCTCGACGCCGCCGTGGACGAGCGCGGCCGGGAGCGGGCCCGCTATCTGATGTTGCGGCTGATCGAGCGGGCGCGTGAGAAGCGCGTGGCCGTGCCCGAGATGCGCAGCACGGACTACGTCAACACGATCGCGACCAGGGACGAGCCGTTCTTCCCGGGCAACGAGGAGATCGAGCGCAAGATCCTCAACGCCACCCGGTGGAACGCCGCGGTGATGGTGTCCAGGGCGCAGCGCCCCGGCATCGGCGTCGGCGGCCACATCGCCACCTTCGCCTCCTCCGCCTCCCTCTACGACGTGGGCTTCAACCACTTCTTCCGGGGCAAGGACGAGGGCGACGGCGGCGACCAGGTCTTCTTCCAGGGCCACGCCTCCCCGGGCATCTACGCGCGCGCGTTCCTGCTGGACCGCCTCAGCGAGCAGAACCTGGACGCGTTCCGCCAGGAGAAGTCGAAGGCGCCGTACGGCCTGTCCTCCTACCCGCACCCGCGGCTGATGCCGGACTTCTGGGAGTTCCCGACCGTGTCGATGGGCCTCGGCCCGATCGGCGCGATCTACCAGGCGCGGATGAACCGCTACATGGAGGCGCGCGGCATCGCGGACACCTCCAAGTCGCATGTGTGGGCGTTCCTCGGCGACGGCGAGATGGACGAGCCGGAGTCGCTCGGCCAGCTGTCCATCGCCGCCCGTGAGGGCCTGGACAACCTGACCTTCGTGGTGAACTGCAACCTCCAGCGCCTCGACGGCCCGGTGCGCGGCAACGGCAAGGTCATCCAGGAACTGGAGTCGATCTTCCGCGGCGCCGGCTGGAACGTGATCAAGCTCATCTGGGACCGCACCTGGGACCCGCTGCTCGCCCAGGACCGCGACGGCCTGCTGGTCAACCGCATGAACACCACGCCGGACGGCCAGTTCCAGACGTACGCCACCGAGACGGGCGCGTACATCCGCGACCACTTCTTCGGCGACGACCAGCGGCTGCGCACGATGGTCGAGGGCATGACCGACGACCAGATCCTGCACCTGGGCCGCGGCGGTCACGACCACAAGAAGATCTTCGCGGCGTTCTCGGCGGCCAAGGCGCACAAGGGCCAGCCGACGGTGATCCTCGCCAAGACGATCAAGGGCTGGACGCTCGGTCCCAACTTCGAGGGCCGCAACGCCACGCACCAGATGAAGAAGCTGACGGTCGACGACCTCAAGCGCTTCCGCGACCGGCTGCACCTGCCGATCGCCGACAAGGACCTGGACAGCGGACCGCCGCCGTACTACCACCCGGGGCGCGACTCCGAGGAGATCCAGTACATGCACGACCGCCGCAAGGGGCTCGGCGGTTACGTCCCGACGCGTGTGGTGCGCTCCCAGCCGCTGGCACTGCCGGACGACAAGACGTACGCGACCGTGAAGAAGGGCTCGGGTCACCAGTCCATCGCGACGACCATGGCCTTCGTCCGGCTCCTCAAGGACCTCATGCGGGACAAGGAGCTCGGCAAGCGGTTCGTACTGATCGCGCCGGACGAGTACCGCACGTTCGGCATGGACTCCTTCTTCCCGAGTGCGAAGATCTACAACCCGCTCGGCCAGCAGTACGAGTCGGTCGACCGCGATCTGCTGCTCGCGTACAAGGAGTCGCCGCAGGGCCAGATGCTGCACGACGGCATCTCGGAGGCCGGCTGCACGGCCTCGCTGATCGCGGCGGGCTCGGCGTACGCCACGCACGGCGAGCCGCTGATCCCGGTGTACGTCTTCTACTCGATGTTCGGTTTCCAGCGCACCGGCGACCAGTTCTGGCAGATGTCGGACCAGCTGGCGCGCGGTTTCGTACTGGGCGCGACCGCCGGCCGTACGACCCTGACCGGTGAGGGCCTCCAGCACGCGGACGGCCACTCCCAGCTGCTCGCCTCGACGAACCCGGGCTGTGTCGCCTACGACCCGGCCTACTCGTACGAGATCGCGCACATCGTCAAGGACGGTCTGCGCCGGATGTACGGCGGCGACGCCGAGCACCCGCACGGCGAGGACGTCTTCTACTACCTCACCGTCTACAACGAGCCCATCCAGCACCCGGCCGAGCCGGACAACGTCGACGTCGAGGGCATCCTCAAGGGCGTCCACCGGCTGAGCGAGGGCACCGCGGGGTCGATCCCGGCGCAGATCATGGCCTCGGGTGTCGCCGTCCCGTGGGCGGTCGAGGCGCAGAAGATCCTCGCCGAGGAGTGGAACGTCAAGGCCGACGTCTGGTCGGCGACGTCCTGGAACGAGCTGCGGCGCGAGGCCGTGGCGTGCGAGGAGCACAACCTGCTGCATCCCGAGGAGGAGCAGCGGGTGCCGTACGTGACCCGGAAGCTGAGCGGGGCCGAGGGGCCGTTCGTGGCCGTCTCCGACTGGATGCGGTCGGTGCCGGACCAGATCGCGCGCTGGGTGCCGGGCACCTACCAGTCGCTGGGCGCGGACGGCTTCGGCTTCGCGGACACCCGTGGCGCGGCCCGCCGCTTCTTCCACATCGACGCCCAGTCGATCGTGGTCGGGGTGCTGACCGAGCTGGCCAAGGAGGGCAAGGTGGACCGGTCGGCGCTGAAGCAGGCGATCGACCGCTACCAGCTGCTCGATGTGTCGGCGGCGGACCCGGGCGCCGCGGGAGGCGACGCGTAGCGTCCGTCAACTGCCAAAGGGGTGGTGTTCCCGTGGGTGACCAGGGGATACACCACCCCTTCACATTTCCTACGATGCGGCCATGAAGCAAGCGGTGGCGCAGTTGCGCTGGGAGCGGCACGCCCAGCGGCCCCTGTTCGGTCTGGCCCTGGCGTTCGCCGTGGCCTATGCGGTGCCGATCGTCCGGCCCGACGCGAGCCGCGTGGTCGTGGACACGTGCCTCGCGGTGGAGTGGGTGGTGTGGGGAGCGTTCGCGCTGGACTACGTGGTCCGGCTGGCGCTCGCCGAGCGACGGCGGGACTTCGTACGGTCGCACTGGCTGGACCTGGGCGCGGTGCTGCTGCCGCTGATACAGCCGTTGCGGCTGCTGCGGCTGGTGTCGACGCTGCTGCTGGTGGGGCAGCGGGCGCGGATGGCGTCCCAGATACGGCTCACCACGTATGTCGCCGGCGCCGTGGTCGGGCTGATGATGTTCGGCTCGCTGGCGGTGCTGTCCGTAGAACGGGACTCGCCGAACGGGAACATCAAGACGCTGGGTGACGCGGTGTGGTGGTCGTTCACGACGATGACGACCGTGGGGTACGGCGATCACGCCCCGACCACCGGGGTGGGGCGGATGCTCGCCGTCGGGCTGATGCTCTCCGGCATCGCCCTGCTCGGTGTGGTCACCGCGAACATCGCCGCGTGGTTCATAGCGCGGTTCGAGATGGACGACGTCGAGGAGCGCCGCCAGACCGAGGCGATACGGGTGCTCACGGAGGAGGTCCGGGCACTGCGGGCGGAGGTCGCCGCGCTGTCGGGGGGTGCGGCCGGGGCCGACTTGACCGTGCCGACCCCAGGGGCGCGGGGAACTGCGCGATCAGCCACGGACCCGCAGCCGCCCTCGGACGTACAGCCCCGAGGGCTGTGATGCATCTGCGGGCCGGTGGGGGCTGGTCGCGCAGTTCCCCGCGCCTTTCAGGGCGCGCCACCGCACCGGAGTTCACCGGAACGGCTCAGAACAACCCGCCGCCCGGCGAAGCCGCGCCCGCCAGCCAGATGATCGCCAGCAGTGTGTCGATCGAGCCCAGGACCACCGCGACCAACGCCGGGACGGGCCGGGCTCCGGACCAGGTGCGGCCCATGGACAACCAGCCGCAGGCGATCGCCACCGGGCCGAGGATGATGCCCAGTACGAAGAAACCGGCGATCGCGCAGATGGCTCCGATGATCCCCAGAGTCGCGCGGTCCGGCCCGGTCCGTGACCACGTCCGGCCACGTGAGCGGGGGTGCCTGCGCGTGCTGTGTCCGAAGCCTGCCATCGTCAACTCCCTGAGTCGGCGTTCGACTTGGCGGGTACCCACGGCACGCGCTTCATGCCTCGATGTCCGGGCCCCGGCGCGCTGACCCCCTCCGGCAGCGCGCCGCAGGCCCTGGCTTGACCCACTGTGACCTGCGGCGAATGCCGATCGGGAGGGATCTTCGGCGTTGTCACCCTGATAGGGGAACCAACGCCCGGATCCCTCCCGACGAGTCCAACCGGCGCCCTGGGCGCGTCAGATGTGCGCGGCGCCCGCTCCGGCTTCCGCGTTCTCGCCGCGCTTGGTGAGGAACGCGACCGCGACGGCCACGAGCGCCACACCGGCGGCGACGAGGGAGGCGAGGCTCATGCCGGAGATGAACGTGTCGTGCGCCACGTCCGTGATCTTCGTGACGACGGCGTCCGGCGTGCCCGGCGCGACCGGGGCCACACCCACCTGGACCGCCTCGGAGGCCTGGGCCTCCTGGGCCGGGGTGAGCGCCGGGAGCCCGGCGTCCGCCCAGTTGCCGGCGAGGTCGCTGTCGACCTTGGAGGCCATGACGGCGCCGAGGACGGCCGTACCGAGGCTGCCGCCGATCTGCATCGCGGCCTGCTGGAGACCGCCGGCCACACCGGACAGCTCCATGGGCGCGTTGCCGACGATAACCTCGGTGGCGCCGACCATGAC
The DNA here is from genome assembly GCF_008704715.1 of Streptomyces chartreusis. Lineage (NCBI taxonomy): Bacteria > Bacillati > Actinomycetota > Actinomycetes > Kitasatosporales > Streptomycetaceae > Streptomyces > Streptomyces chartreusis. The sequence goes on along the minus strand of NZ_CP023689.1, from coordinate 6,869,570 downwards.
CGGCGCGAGGCCGAGGCCGAGCAGGGCGAACCAGACCGACATGATGCCGCTGCCGGTGTCCGTCTCAAGCGTGGACATGCCGTACATGGCGATCGCGGTGAGCGCCATGCCGCCGGCCAGCGGGACCCGCGGGCCGAACTTGGTGATCATCGCGCCCGCGAGCGGGGAGCCGACGATCATCATGCCGGTGAGCGGCAACAGGTGCAGGCCCGCGTCGATCGGGCTCATGCCGTGGACGTTCTGGAGGTAGAACGTCACGAAGAACAGGCCGCCCATGAAGGCGATGGCCATCAGGACCATCAGGACGACACCAGCGGACAGCGGGACCGAGCGGAACAGCGCGAGCGGGATCAGCGGTTCGCGGACCTTCGTCTCCCAGAAGCCGAAGAGCGCGAAGCCGATCACCGAGGCGGCTATGAACGCCCACGTCTTGCCGTCGCCCCAGCCCCACTCGGGGGCCTTGATGAGCGCCCAGACCAGGCAGAACATCGCGGCGGACAGCAGGGCGATGCCCAGGATGTCGAAGGAGCGCGGGGCCTTCTCGGCACGGTGGTCGAGCAGGATCAGCACACCGAGGACGACGGCGAGGATGCCGACCGGCACGTTGATGAAGAACACCGACTGCCAGTTGACGTGCTCGACGAGGACGCCGCCGAGGATCGGGCCGCCGGCGGTCGAGGCGCCGATGACCATGCCCCAGATGCCGATGGCCATGTTGAGCTTCTCGGCCGGGAAGGTGGCACGCAGCAGGCCGAGCGCGGCCGGCATCAGCAGCGCGCCGAACAGGCCCTGGAAGACACGGAAGGTGACGACCAGCGCGATGCTGTCGGACATGCCGATGGCACCGGAGGCGGCGGCGAAGCCGACCACGCCGATCAGGAAGGTCTGGCGGTGCCCGAAGCGGTCACCGAGCTTGCCCGCGGTGATCAGGGAGACCGCGAGGGCGAGGAAGTAGCCGTTGGTGATCCACTGCACCTCGGCGAAGGTGGCGCCGAGGTCCTTCTGGATGGCCGGGTTGGCGATGGCCACGATGGTGCCGTCGAGGGCCACCATCATGACCCCGACCGCGACGGTGATGAGGGTGAACCAAGGGTGCCCGCGCAGCCCCTTGGCCGGTGCCGCGTCCGACGGGACCGCCGGTGCGTCGCCCCCCGACCCCGTCTTGTCGATGGTGGTCTGACTAGTCATGTGTTCGAGGCTAATGACAGCCGCTGACAATTGACAAACCAATTCACAAGTCGGTAACTGACACGTATGGAAACACTGCGCGAACGCAAGAAGCAGCGCACCCGGGACTCGCTGCTGCGTACCGCGCTGGAGCTCTTCACCAGCCAGGGCTATGAGCACACGACCGTCGACGACATCGCCGCGGCCGTCGATGTGTCGCAGCGCACGTTCTTCCGGTACTTCGCCGGCAAGGAGGAGGCCGCCCTCGCGCTCCAGGACATGACCGTGGCGCACTTCCTGGACGCGGTGCGCGCCCGCCCGCCGCACGAGCCGCCCATGGAGGCGCTGCGACAGGCGGTCCTGGAGGGCTGGGACACGCTGAACGACGTGATCGAGTCCGTCGCGCCGGTCGAGCTCTACCTGCGCATGTACCAGGTGGTGGAGTCGACGCCCGTGCTGCTGGCCGCCCATCTGCGCCGGTCCGTCGAGATCGAGGAGGCCATCGCGCTCATCCTCGCCGAGCGCGAGGGCGTCGACCCGGACACCGATCCGCGCCCGCGCCTGACGGTGGCCGTGTTCGGCGGGGTGATGCGGCTGACGGAGCGTCAGTGGAGTACGGGAGAGGACTTCAGCCTCGACGCGATGCGGGCACTGACCGTCTCGTATCTCGAGCAGATCGGCCCCGCACTCAGCGAGAGCTGGCGAACACACTGAGGTCATGGGCGTGTTCGGAGCGCTGTGATCGAAACGTGATACCTGTCACTTGGTTAACGCGAGACCCTCCCGTTCTCCTAGTGTGTCCTCCCAGTGACTTCCTTCGACACCTCCCCGCAACTGAACGTCTGGCGCGCTCTTCTCGCGCTGGCCGTGGTGTTCGTGATGCTGGCGACCACCGGTTGGACCGCCCTGCGGCACCACCGCGGCTCCGCTCCGCTCCAGGCCTCGGTCAGCGCCTGGGAGCGCGGCAGCATCGCCGGGCACGAGCTGCCGGCCGTGAACTCCTCCCCCACGCGGCTCGCCCGGTTCTTCGCCTCGCTGACCGACGCACAGCGCACCAGCCTCGCCGACCGCTATTCGCTCGCGGTCGGCAACATGAACGGCGCGCCGGTCGAGCTGCGCTATCGCGCGAACCGCTTCGCGCTCGACGACGCCCGTGAGGTCGAGCGCAAACGCATGCACGACAAACGGCTCACGCCCGACGGGCAGCGCGAGGCGGGCCGCCGTATGCATCGCTTCGAGGACATGATGCGGCCGCAACGGCACATCCTCGCCTTCGATCCGGACGGCTCCGGGCGGGCCGCGGAGGTGTTCGGAGACCTGACCAGGGCCGAGCGGATCTCGGTCGTCGTCCCCGGCGTCGACACCGATCTGCTCACCTTCCAGCGCACCAACCGCAAGTACACGGCACCGGTCGGCATGGCCGAGTCGCTGTACGCGGCCGAGCGCGAGGCCGACTCGACGACACGCACGGCCGTGATCGCCTGGGCCGACTACACCGCGCCGAACGGGCTCGGCATCGACTCGGCGACCGCGATGCGGGCCCAGTCGGGGGCCGTACGGCTGAACGCGCTGGTGCGGGGCCTGCCCGGCGGTTCGCCCGTCTCCCTGTTCTGCCACAGCTACGGCTCGGTGCTGTGCGGCCTCGCCGCGCCCGCGCTGCCGGAGCGGGTCGCCGACATAGCGGTGGCCGGCAGCCCCGGGATGCGGGTCGCGAAGGCCTCCCAGCTGGGTACGTCCGCGCGGGTGTGGGCGATGCGGGACGCGGACGACTGGGTGCAGGACGTTCCGTACCTGGAGGTCGGCGGGCTGGGGCACGGGGAGGACCCGGTGTCCTCCGCGTTCGGTGCCCGGGTGCTGTCGGCGTGGGACGCGAAGGGCCACGCCGGCTATTTCGAGCCGGGCACGGAGAGTGTGGCGAACTTCGCCGAGATCGGCGTTGGCGCATACCACGCGGTGCGCTGCGCACACGATGCCGAGGCCTGTCGGGCGGGTTTGTCCGACACGGCGTCGGCCGAACGCGCGTAGACGCGCAGGAATTGCGGTGTACGCGGGGTGGCGACGGAGGAGCACGTGCCGCATACGATGAGCCGCATGGGTGACGTACTGGCCGGATTTCATGCCGCCTGGGAGTTCGAGTCCGACTCCGTGCTCATCCGTTACGAACGGGGGATTCGAACACCTAAGCTCTTTCAGGCGCTCGGTGAGCGTCGTGTTCCCTATGCGGCGATCGGTGCGGTGACGCTGACGCCCGGCAAACGCGGAACCGTCGCCCTGCGCATCGAGCCCAGGCCCGGCGCCGATCCGCTGCTGGAGGCGGCGGCAGGGCAGTTGAAGGAGAGCGGCGATCCGTACCGGCTGGTGCTGCCGGCGGAGCGCGAGACGCTGGCCGAGTACTACGGCGACGAACTGCGGGCGCAGCTGACGGAGTCCGGGCCGGCCGAGGAGTTTCTGGTGGGGGCGCCCGAGGTGCCGATGCACTTCAAGGCATATGACGCGAAAGCCACCTTTGACGGGAATATCGTCCGTTTCAGGTGGTTTTGGACCGGTGCGTCCTCGGCGAAGTGGAAGGCCGGGGACCAGAGTTTCCCGGTGGCCGAGCTGAGCGGCGTGGAGTGGCGGTCGCCGGAGGTGTTCGAGGGGCATCTACGGCTGCTGCGGCGGGACTCGGCGGACGGGCAGCCGGCGCAGGCGGACCAGGATCCGGCGGCCGTCGTGTTCGGGCTCGGGTACGGGCCGGTGCACGAGTCGTTGCCGTTCGCGGCGGCGGTTCTCTCGGCCGTGCGCAGGAGTGGGCCGGTCGCCGCGGTGCCGGCCAGTGCGCCGAGGCGCGATCCGGCCGACATCGCGGAGAGGATCCGGCATCTGGGCGAGCTGCATGAAGCGGGGCTCGTGACGGACGAGGAGTTCTCGTCCAAGAAGGCCGAGTTGCTGGCAGAGCTTTAGCGCTTCGCGGGTGCCGGGTTCGCTGCGTCGGCGAGTGCGGGTCGGTGGGGGCCGGTCGCGCAGTTCCCCGCGCCCCTGGGGACGTTGCGGGCCCCGGCACCTCAGGAGGCCGCTGCTCGCCGCCGCGAAGGGCTGCGCTACTCCCTGCCTCCCGACGCGAAGGACATGTCCGCGTACCTGTCGCCCGCCACCTTTTCGGCGATCGGCTCCAGCAGTGCCAGTTCCTCCTCGGTCAGGACGATCCGGGTCGCCGCCGTGTTCTCCTCGACTCGGGACGGCTTGCGGGTGCCCGGGATCGGGACGATCGGGAGGCCGTGCACCGACGCGCGCTGCTGGACCCAGGCCAGGGCGATCTGTCCGAGCGTCGCTCCGTGCGCCTCGGCGACCGTGCGGATCGGGTCCAGGAGGGCAGCGTTGGCCGCGGCGTTCTCGCCGGTGTAGCGGGGCTGCTGGCGGCGGAAGTCGTCGGCGGTGAGGTCCTCGGCCTTGGCGAAGGAGCCGGTGAGGAAGCCTCGGCCGAGCGGCGAGTACGGCACCAGGGTCACGCCCAGGTCCCGGGCGACCGGCACAACCTTCGCCTCGATGTCACGGCTGAACAGCGACCACTCGGACTGCACGGCCGCGATCGGGTGCACGGCGTGCGCGGTGCGCAGCTCCTCCCCCGTCACCTCGCTGAGGCCCAGCTGCTTGATCTTGCCCTCGCCGACCAGCTCCGCCATGACGCCGACCGTCTCCTCCAGGGGGACGTTCACGTCCCGGCGGTGCATGTAGTAGAGGTCGATCACGTCGACGTCCAGGCGCTTCAGGCTGGCCTCGACGCACTGGCGTATGTAGGGCGCGTCGTTGCGGATGATCCGCCTGGTCGGGTCGTCGGGGTGGATCGCCAGAGCGAACTTCGTGGCGATCACCAGTTCGTCGCGGTGGGCCCGCAAGAACGGGGAGAGGAACTTCTCGTTCTCCCCCGCCCCGTACGCGTCCGCCGTGTCGTACAGCGTGACGCCCAGCTCCAGGGCCCGCTCCAGGGTCGCCCTGGACTCGTCCGCGTCCGACGGGCCGTACGCGAAGCTCATGCCCATGCAGCCGAGGCCCTGGACACCCACCTCGGGTCCGGTCGCGCCGAGTCGTGCCGTCGCGATCCTGCTGTCGGTCATACCGCCTTCTCCGTCTTCTCCTGCTCGTACAGACGCCCTGCGTCCGCGTAGAAACTGATCTTCCGGTCGAGCACGGCGAGCGTGTCCTGGAGCTCGGCGATCCGCGCGAGGACGTCGCGCCGGGTCGTCTCCAGCAGTTCGAAGCGCTCGCCGAAGGTGTGGTCGCCCTCGCGCACCAGCTCGGCGTACCGGACCATGTCGGCGACGGGCATGCCGGTCAGCCGCAGCTTGCCGACGAGGTCGAGCCAGTCCAGGTCCCGGTTGCTGTAGCGGCGCTGGCCCGTGTGGGAGCGGTCGACGTGCGGCATCAGACCGATCCGCTCGTACCAGCGCAGGGTGTGGGCCGTCAGACCGGTGAAGGCGACGACCTCGCTGATCGTGTAGCTGTCCTGGCCCGCGGGCCGCCGATGGGGGTGCGGCGGGGCGGCGCAGGTGTCGGTCCTGGTACTCGTGGTCTCCATCACCGTCATGACCTCAACGCTATGACCTTGGAGTGCGCTCCAAGCAAGCGGAAACGGTAAGAAAACCGCGGGACGTGACGGGATCACCGTGACTAGCGTGCCGGACATGAGTCTCGTACGCCGTGCCCTGCCCGAGGACGCCGCCGAGGTGCTGCGGCTGCGCCAGGTGATGATCGACGCGCTGCCCGGCGGGGACCGGTCCACGCGCTGGCACACCGAGTCGCTGCCGGCGCTGACGGCGAGGCTGGGCGAGGCGGACGGGGACTTCGCCGCCTTCGTGGTCGACCATCCGGACCTGCCCGGCTCGCTGGCCGCTCTGGTGGTCGGGACGATCGACTACCGGATCGGGAAGGCCGGCAATCCGCGCGGCCTGACCGGGTACGTCTTCAGCGTCGCCACCGATCCGCGGGCCCGCCGCCGGGGCTACGCGCGCGCGTGCATGGACGAGCTGCTCGAGTGGTTCCGCGAGCGGGGCGCCGGGCAGGTCATGCTGACCGCGTCCGCGGAGGCCGAGCCGCTCTACGCCGCCCTGGGCTTCGTCCACAAGCCGGACCCCACGATGATTCTGAAGCTCTGAGCGGCTTAGGCTCACAGTCATGTCCTTGCAGAGCCTCGCACTGATCGAGAACTGGCCCGTGCCCACCGCGGCGGCGGGTGTCGTACGCGCGGACGGCACGGTCGTGGGTACGCACGGTCCCGTCGGGCACCGCTTCCCGCTGGCCTCGGTCACCAAGCCGCTGGCCGCGTACGCGGTGCTCGTCGCCTACGAGGAGGGCGCGGTCGAGCTCGACGAACCGGCCGGGCCCGCGGGGTCGACGGTGCGGCACCTGCTCGCGCACACCTCGGGGCTGGCCTTCGACGAGCACCGGGTGACGGCCCCGCCCGGGGAGCGCCGGCTGTACTCCAACGCCGGGTTCGAGCAGCTCGGGGACCATGTGGCCAAGGCGACGGACATCCCGTTCGCGGAGTATCTGCGGCAGGCGGTGCTGGAGCCGCTGGGCATGACGGCCACCTCCCTGGAGGGCTCCCCGGCCAAGGACGGCGTGTCGAGCGTCGAGGACCTGCTGCGGTTCGCGGCCGAGGTGCAGGCGCCCCGGCTGCTGGACCCGCGCACGGTCGCCGAGGCGATGACGGTGCAGTACCCGGGGACGAAGGGCGTCCTGCCGGGGTACGGACACCAGAACCCCAACGACTGGGGCCTCGGCTTCGAGATCCGCGACGGCAAGTCCCCGCACTGGACGGGCGCCTCGTCCTCGCCGCGCACCTTCGGGCACTTCGGGCAGTCGGGTACGTTCCTGTGGTTCGACCCCGAGGCGGGCGCGGCCTGCGTCGCGCTGACGGACCGGGCGTTCGGGCCGTGGGCCGTCGAGGTGTGGCCGCCGTTCACGGACGCGGTGCTCGCGGGGCTGTAGGCCCGGTCACTTGTCCTTGGGCGACCCGGGCTCCGGCAGGGCGCCGAGTTGCTCGCCCGCGCCCTCGGTGTCGATGTGCGGCAGGATCCTGTCCAGCCAGCGGGGTGTCCACCAGGCGTGCTCGCCCAGCAGCGTCATCACTGCGGGCACCATGAGCAGCCGGACCACCGTCGCGTCGATGAGCACACTGACGGCGAGCCCCAGGCCCAGCATCTTGACGACGATGTTGTCGCTGATGATGAAGGCCGCGAACACGCTCACCATGATCAGCGCCGCGCAGGTGATCACACGCGCGGTGATCTCCAGCGCGTGCGCGACCGAGTCCTTGGCGTCCCCGGTGCGCCGCCACGCCTCGTGCACCCGGGACAGCAGGAAGATCTCGTAGTCCATGCTCAGGCCGAAGATAATCGCGAACATCATCATCGGCACATAGCTCTCGATGGGCACCTTGCCGTGCACGCCCAGCGCCGGCCCGCCCCAGCCCCACTGGAAGACGGCGACCACGACGCCGTACGAGGCCGCGATCGACAGGACGTTGAGGACGGCCGCCTTCACGGCGACCAGCAGGCCGCGGAAGACCGCGAGGACGATCAGGAAGGCGAGGCCGACCACGACGAGGATGATCAGGGGCAGCCGCTGCGCGACGATGTTGCGGAAGTCGACCTGGGCGGCCGTGGTCCCGGTGACATAGCCCTTGGCGTCGGTGCCGGACGCCGCGTCGGGGAGCGTGTGGTCGTAGAGGCGGTTGACGAGGTTGGTGGTGTCCTTGTTCTGCGGGGACACCGACGAGTAGACCGTGCCGACCAGGACGTCGCCGTCCTGGGTCGGCTGCAGGGGGCTGACGAAGGAGGTGCCGGACGCGTCGTTCAGGGCCTGCTGGGTCTTCGAGGCCAGGTCGGAGCGCTGCGAGTCCGGTACGTTCGTCTGGTCCACGACAACGGTGAGCGGCCCGTTGGAGCCCGCGCCGAAGGCGTCCGTCATCAGGTCGAAGGCCCGCCGGTCGGTGAAGGACGTGGGGTCGGCGCCGTCGCCGATGTGACCGAGCTGGATCGAGAAGACGGGGATGGCCAGCACCGCGACGGTGACCACGCCGGCGGACAGATACCGCCACGGATGGTGCTCCACGCGCTTGGCATAGCGGTGCCAGGTCCCCTGCGAGATGTCGCCTCCGGCCTCGGTCTCGGCGATGGGCCTGCGCACGTGCCAGCGGTCGATGTTGCGGCCGACCAGCCCCAGCAGGGCCGGGACCAGGGTCAGCGCGCCCAGGACGGCGGAGACGACCGTGACGGCCGCGGCGACGCCGAGCAGGCCGATGAAGCTGACACCGGACACCCACAGGCCCATCAGGGCGACGATCACCGTGGTGCCGGAGACCAGGACCGCGCGTCCGCTGGTGGCGGCGGCGTGTCCGGCGGCGCGCACCGGATCGGCGCCGTCCATCAGGTTCTGCCGGTGCCGGGTGAGCAGGAAGAGGGCGTAGTCGATGCCGACACCGAGGCCGATCATCGTGGCCAGGGTGGGCGAGACGGTGGCGAAGGTGAACGCGATGGCGAGCAGCCCGAGGCAGGCCAGTCCACCGACCACCGCGATCAGGGCGGAGATCAGCGGCAGGAAGGCGGCGATCAGGCTGCCGAAGCCGATCAGCAGGACGACGATGGCGACGCCGAACCCGATCGCCTCGCTGATCCGGTCGTTGCCGGCGGGCCGCTCCAGCTCGCCCAGCGATCCGCCGTACTCGACGTCGACGCCGGCCTGTCTGAGCGGCTCCACGGCGTTGTCGACGCCGTTCAGGTAGCTGTCGCCGAGGAGGGAGGGCTGTTCGTCGAAGCGGATGGTGATGTAGCCGGTCTTCCCGTCCGAGGACAGCGGCCCGACCTTGGAGGAGGTGGCCTCCAGCGGGTTCTGCACGCTCAGCACGTGCGGCAGCTTCTGGAGGTCGGCGACGGTGGTCGACATCTGTGAGCCGAACGAGGTCAGGGGCTTGTCCGCGTCGTGCATGACGATCTGGCTGCTGTAGCCGCCGGCCTGCGGATCGTGCTCCTTGAGGACGTCCAGGCCCTTCTCGGACTGCACGTCTGAAAGGGCGAAGTTGTCCGAGTACTCCCCGCCGTGGATGTGGTTGAGAGCCTGGAGCACGCCGAGCGCCACGACCCAGGCGACGATCACGATCACGAAGTGGTGGGCGCACCACTCACCGAGCCGTCGCAGTCCCCCACTTTTCGGGGCGTCGCCCCGTCCCCCTTCGGCCTTGCGTCTTGCCATGGGCTCGGCTCTTCTCTGCCGGGCGGGTTCGAGACCTCCATTTGACGATGCCCCGACCGATCGGGCATCTCGAACATCACCCGCTAGCCGGCCATCTCCCACATCAGCAGCTCCGCCGCGCTCACCCCCACGGCCTCCACGTCCTTGGCGTCCGTGATGCGGGCCGCGTCCCCGGCGCCCAGCTCCTCGCCGTCCAGCCGCACCGCGCCGCGCACGACATGCACATACAGATACGCCCCGTCGGGTACGGCCGTCCGCTCGCCCGCGCCCAGTCGGCGCACATGGAGCATGGCGCCCGCCTCCGGCACGGCGTACGGCGTGGAGTCGGCGATGCCGTGGACGATCTCGTACGCGGGGTCGCCGCCCGGCGAGAGCGGGGCCAGCCAGGTCTGGACGAAGGTCAGGGGCACGTCGGCGTCGTTGCGCTCGACGTGCCGTACGCCGCCCGCCGAGCTGAGCCGCTGGACGTCGCCGGGGCCGACCCGGGTCTCGTGGCCGGTGGAGTCGCGGTGGGTGAGCTCGCCCTCGACGACCCAGGTGACGATCTCGGTGTGGCTGTGCGGGTGCTCGTCGAAGCCGGCGCCGGGCGCGAGCCGCTCCTCGTTGCAGGCGATCAGCACGCCGAAGCGGAGGTTGTCGGGGTCGTAGTGCGGGCCGAAGGAGAAGGCGTGGCGCGACTCGATGCCCGAGGCCGGATCCCCTCCCGGATAGCGCTCCGCGGCGCGCCGTACATCCATCACGGCACCACCGTAGCCGCACCGGGAAAGGCTCACCCGCGACCCTCCGGCACGCACTCGCGTCCGGATAAGGCAGTCTTGTCCCCGTGCCCGAACCCGAAGCCCGAAATTCCCCCGCCGCCGCGCACGACGCCCATGACCACTCCGCGACCCTGAAGCGGCTGGAGAAGTCCTCCGGTTCCCTCGCCGCGCAGGCCATCGCGCGGATGGACGAGACGCTGCCGTGGTACCGGGCCATGCCCCCGGAGAACCGTTCCTGGATCGGGCTCGTCGCCCAGGCGGGTATCGCCGCCTTCACCGAGTGGTTCCGGCATCCCGACGCGCCGCAGGCGATCTCCACCGACGTCTTCGGGACCGCCCCGCGCGAACTGACCCGCGCCATCACGCTGCGCCAGACCGTGGAGATGGTGCGCACGACCATCGAGGTCATGGAGTCGGCGATCGACGAGGTCGCCGCTCCCGGCGACGAGAGCGTGCTGCGCGAGGCGCTGCTCGTCTACGCCCGGGAGATCGCCTTCGCCACCGCCCAGGTCTACGCCCAGGCCGCCGAGGCACGCGGTGCCTGGGACGCCCGCCTGGAGTCGCTCGTGGTCAACGCCGTCCTCAGCGGCGAGGCCGACGAGGGTGCCGTGTCGCGGGCCGCGGCGCTCGGCTGGAACTCGCCGGAGCATGTGTGCGTGGTGCTCGGGACGGCGCCCGACGGGGACAGCGAGCTGACCGTGGAGGCCATCCGGCGGGCCGCCCGGCACGCGAAGCTCCAGGTGCTGACCGGGGTGCTCGGGGACCGGCTGGTGGTGATCGCGGGCGGCAGCGACAGCCCGCTCGCCGTGGCCAAGTCGCTGATCGGGCCGTATGCCGCAGGACCCGTGGTCGCGGGCCCCGTCGTACCGGATCTGCTGGCCGCGACGCGGTCCGCGCAGGCCGCGGCGGCCGGGCTGAAGGCGTGTTCCGCCTGGCAGGACGCCCCGCGGCCGGTGCTCGCCGACGATCTGCTCCCGGAGCGTGCCATCGCGGGCGATCCCAGTGCGCGCGAGCAGTTGGTGGAGGAGATCTACAGACCGCTCGAGGAAGCCGGCTCCGCTCTGCTGGAGACGCTCTCCGTCTATCTCGAACAGGCGAGCAGTCTGGAGGGCGCGGCGCGGATGCTGTTCGTGCATCCCAACACCGTGCGCTACCGGCTTCGACGTGTGACTGACGTCACCGGCTGGTCGCCGTCCGATGTACGCTCCGCGTTCACTCTGCGGATCGCGCTGATCCTGGGGCGTCTGGCCGACGGCGATCTCCAGCTCTAGGCTTTTGTCGGGGCCCCACAAAACCCCCTCGTGTTCTTCGTCCTTGTCCCCACGGGCGGCGCTGCCCGTCCCCAAGAGAGAGTGTGAGAGTGCTCGTACTCGTCGCTCCCGGCCAGGGCGCCCAGACGCCCGGCTTCCTGACCCCCTGGCTCGAACTGCCCGGTGCCGCCGACCGCCTCGGTGCCTGGTCGGACGCCATCGGACTGGACCTCGCCCACTACGGGACGCAGGCCGACGCCGACGCCATCCGGGACACCGCCGTGGCGCAGCCGCTGCTTGTCGCGGCCGGCATCCTGTCCGCCGCGGCACTCGGTGCCTACCCATTTGCCGCTGACGCGGCGGGCGCTCCCGGTGCCGTCGCCGGCCACAGCGTCGGTGAGATCACCGCGGCCGCCTACGCGGGCGTCCTCGACGACACCGCCGCGCTGGCCCTCGTGCGCAAGCGGGGCCTGGCCATGGCCGAGGCCGCCGCGATCACCGAGACCGGCATGTCGGCGCTGCTCGGCGGCGACCCCGAGGTCAGCGTCGCGCACCTGGAGAAGCTGGGCCTGACCCCGGCGAACATGAACGGCGCCGGCCAGATCGTGGCCGCGGGCACCATGGAGCAGCTCGCCGCGCTGAACGAGGACAAGCCGGAGGGCGTGCGCAAGGTCGTCCCGCTGAAGGTCGCCGGCGCGTTCCACACGCACCACATGGGCCCGGCCGTCGACAAGCTGGCCGAGGCGGCCAAGGAGCTCGTCCCCGGCGACCCCAAGGTCACCTACGTCTCCAACAAGGACGGCCACACGGTCGCCACCGGCGCCGAGGTGCTGGAGCGGCTCGTCGGGCAGGTCGCCAACCCGGTCCGCTGGGACCTGTGCATGGAGACCTTCAAGGAGCTCGGCGTCACGGCCCTGATCGAGGCGTGCCCGGGCGGCACGCTGACCGGTCTGGCCAAGCGCGCGCTGCCGGGTGTGAAGACCCTGGCTCTCAAGACCCCCGACGACCTGGACGCTGCTCGCGAGCTCATCGCAGAGCACGCCTGACAAGGAGCCCGGAGCATGGCGAAGCTGAAGCCCAGCAAGGGCGCCCCGTACGCGCGCATCCTCGGCGTGGGCGGTTACCGGCCCACGCGTGTGGTGCCCAACGAGGTGATCCTGGAGAAGATCGACTCGTCCGACGAGTGGATCCGTTCGCGCTCCGGCATCGAGACGCGGCACTGGGCGAGCGACGAGGAGACCGTCGCCGCGATGTCGATCGAGGCGTCCGGCAAGGCCATCGCCGACGCCGGGATCTCCGCCGAGCAGATCGGCGGCGTGATCGTCTCGACCGTCTCGCACTTCAAGCAGACCCCGGCCGTCGCCACCGAGATCGCCGACAAGCTCGGCACGAACAAGGCCGCCGCCTTCGACATCTCGGCCGGCTGCGCGGGCTTCGGCTACGGCCTCACCCTCGCCAAGGGCATGATCGTCGAGGGTTCCGCCGAGTACGTCCTGGTCATCGGCGTCGAGCGGCTGTCCGACCTCACCGACCTGGAGGACCGTGCGACGGCCTTCCTGTTCGGCGACGGCGCCGGGGCGGTCGTCGTGGGCCCCGCCAAGGAGCCCGCCATCGGCCCGACCGTCTGGGGCTCCGAGGGCGACAAGTCCGAGACGATCAAGCAGACCGTGCCGTGGACGGACTACCGCGCCGGCGAGGTCGACAAGTTCCCCGCGATCACGCAGGAGGGCCAGGCGGTCTTCCGCTGGGCCGTGTTCGAGATGGCGAAGGTCGCCCAGCAGGCGCTGGACGCGGCCGGGATCACCTCGGACGACCTGGACGTCTTCATCCCGCACCAGGCCAACGAGCGGATCATCGACTCGATGGTGAAGACACTCAAGCTGCCGGAACACGTCACGGTCGCCCGTGACGTGCGCACCACCGGCAACACCTCGGCCGCCTCGATCCCGCTCGCGATGGAGCGGCTCCTGGCGACCGGCGAGGCGAAGAGCGGCGACACCGCGCTCGTCATCGGATTCGGGGCGGGTCTCGTATACGCCGCGACGGTCGTTACTCTCCCCTAGGCACTCCGTGCCGGATCATGTGAGCCGGCACGGGAAACGCACCACCTGCCGCTCACGCGGCGGACGCCAAACCCTCTGAGATATCTACGAAGGAGCGCCAAGATGGCCGCCACTCAGGAAGAGATCGTCGCCGGTCTCGCCGACATCGTGAACGAGATCGCCGGCATCCCGGTTGAGGACGTCCAGCTGGACAAGTCCTTCACCGACGACCTGGACGTCGACTCGCTGTCCATGGTCGAGGTCGTCGTCGCCGCCGAAGAGCGCTTCGACGTCAAGATCCCGGACGAGGACGTCAAGAACCTCAAGACCGTGGGCGACGCGACCGACTACATCCTCAAGCACCAGGGCTGATCCTCCGATCCACCCTGGGGCTGCCTGCCCCGCCACCCGGCGGTGGCGCCGCTGAATCCTCGTATCCGTTGGAGAAAGAATTCCCGTGAGCTCGACCAATCGCACCGTGGTCGTCACCGGTATCGGCGCAACCACACCGCTGGGTGGCGACGCAGCCTCTACCTGGGAGGGCCTGATCGCCGGCAAGTCCGGCGTCAAGCCCCTGGAGCAGGAATGGGCCGCCGAGCAGGCGGTCCGCATCGCCGCGCCGGTCGCCGTGGAGCCGACCGAGGTCATCCCGCGGCCGCAGGCCCGCCGCCTGGACCGCTCGGCGCAGTTCGCGCTGATCGCGGCCAAGGAGGCCTGGGCCGACGCCGGTTTCGAGGCCAAGGCCGGTGAGGACCCGAAGGTCGACCCCGACCGCCTCGGTGCCGTCATCGCCTCCGGCATCGGTGGCGTGACGACCCTGCTCGACCAGTACGACGTGCTCAAGGACAAGGGCGTTCGCCGTGTCTCGCCGCACACCGTCCCCATGCTGATGCCGAACAGCCCCTCCGCGAACGTGGGTCTGGCCGTGGGCGCCCGTGCGGGCGTGCACACGCCGGTCTCCGCGTGCGCCTCGGGCGCCGAGGCCATCGGCTACGCCATCGAGATGATCCGCACCGGCCGCGCCGACATCGTCGTCGCGGGTGGCACGGAGGCGGCGATCCACCCGCTGCCGATCGCCGCGTTCGGCAACATGATGGCGATGTCCAAGAACAACGACGACCCGCAGGGCGCGTCGCGTCCCTACGACGTCGCCCGCGACGGCTTCGTCCTCGGTGAGGGCGCCGGCGTGGTCGTCCTGGAGTCCGCCGAGCATGCCGCGAAGCGCGGGGCCCGGGTGTACGCCGAGGCGGTCGGGCAGGGCATCTCCGCCGACGCGCACGACATCGTGCAACCGGAGCCGGAGGGGCGGGGCATCTCGCAGGCCCTGCAGAACCTGCTGGAGCGCAACGACCTGGACCCGGCGGAGATCGTGCACGTCAACGCGCACGCGACGTCGACGCCGGCCGGTGACATCGCCGAGCTGAAGGCGCTGCGGAAGGTGTTCGGTGACGACGCCGACCACATGGCCGTGTCGGCCACCAAGTCGATGACGGGGCATCTGCTGGGCGGCGCCGGTGGTGTGGAGACCGTGGCGACGGTGCTCGCGCTGTACCACCGGGTGGCTCCGCCGACCATCAACGTCGAGAACCTGGACCCGGAGGCCGAGGCGAACGCCGACGTCGTCCGTGGCGAGGCCCGCAAGCTGCCCGTGGAGGGCCGCATCGCCGCGCTGAACGACTCGTTCGGCTTCGGCGGGCACAACGTGGTGCTGGCGTTCCGGACGGTCTGAGCGACCTCTGTACGTACGTGAAGGGCCCCCACCTCTCGAGGTGGGGGCCCTTCACATGTCCAGGACTCAGACCACTTGGTGCAACCAGCGCACCGGCGCGCCCTCACCCGCGTATCTGAAGGGCTCCAACTCGTCGTCCCACGGCTTGCCGAGGAGCTTGGCGATCTCGGCCTCCAGGTCCGTCTCGTCGCGCTGGGAGCGGGCGAGGGCGGCACGCAGGCGGTCCTCCGGGATGAGGATGTCGCCGTGGATGCCGGTCACGGCGTGGAAGATGCCGAGTTCGGGCGTGCAGCTGTAGCGCTCGCCCTCGGCGGTGGGGCAGGGCTCGGCCGTGACCTCGAAGCGCAGCAGGTGCCAGCCGCGCAGGGCGGAGGCAAGCTTGGAGGCGGTGCCCGCCTCGGCCTGCCAGGAGAACTCCGAGCGCCAGGTGCCGGGCGCGGCGGGCTGCCGGATCCAGTCGAGGTTGACGCGCGTGCCGAGCACCCCGGCGACGGCCCACTCGACGTGCGGGCACAGCGCGCGCGGCGCGGAGTGCACGTACAGAACTCCACGTGTCGTCACCGGGACCTCCGGGCAGAGCGGACATCTTGCGAACTGGCGGACGATCGTGGCCGGGCGGCCACGTTGATGGCGAGGCTACCGTGCGGCGGCGCAAGGAGTGTGACGTACCGTCGGTCCAGGTGCCGTCAAACGCCCGCCATTCACCCGGGGGGACGCTTGTACGGGTGTGAGCCGTTGCATCGGCCGGGCGGGAACCCTCGTGCGTTGTTATTGGTTGGACACATCAGTGGGTGGCCGACCGGGACGGACGAGGGGATGGACCAGGGCATGCCGAAGCGACGGCACCTTTCGCGCACCGTCCTGGCCGCCGTGACCGCGGCGGTCCTTGGTGCCGCCGGCTGTGACGCCGTCGGCGGCGACTCGCCGGCCCCCTCCGGCACCGACGCGCGCAGCGCCCGCCCGTCGCCGAAGCCGACGCCCACCTGGGACCGCAGCCCCGCCTCCGTCGCCGCCGTCGGCGACTCCATCACCCGTGGTTTCGACGCCTGCTCGGTCCTGTCGGACTGCCCCGAGGTGTCCTGGGCGACCGGCAGCAGCCCGCAGGTCGACAGCCTGGCCGTACGGCTGCTGGGGAAGACGAAGGCGGCCCGGCAGAGCTGGAACTACGCGGTGACCGGGGCCCGGATGGCGGACGTGCCCGGGCAGATGGCCCAGGCGGCGACACGCAGGCCCGAGTTGGTGGCGGTGATGGCGGGGGCGAACGACGCCTGCCGTGCGTCGACCGACGCGATGACCCCGGTGGCCGACTTCCGGGCGCAGTTCGAGGACGCGATGAGCACGCTGCGCGAGTCGCTGCCGAAGACACAGGTGTTCGTGGCGAGCGTGCCGAATCTGATGCGGCTGTGGGAGCAGGGCCGTACCAACCCGCTGGGCAAGCAGGTGTGGAAGCTCGGCATCTGCCCGTCGATGCTGAGCGACCCCGACTCCCTCACCACGCAGTCCAACCAGCGGCGCGAGACGGTGCAGGGGCGTGTCGAGGCGTACAACAAGGTGCTGAAGGAGGTCTGCAGGAAGGACCGCCGGTGCCGTTTCGACGACGGCGCGGTGTACGACTTCCGGTTCGGCACCGAGCAGCTGAGCCAGTGGGACTGGTTCCATCCGAGTGTCGACGGCCAGGCACAGCTGGCCGAGATCGCCTACCGGACAGTCACGAACTAGTGTTCCGCTCATGAGCGAACACTTCGGCACACTTTCCGACGGCACCGAGGTCCACCGATGGACCCTGGAGCGCGCCGGCGTGCGGGTACGAGTGCTGTCGTACGGCGGGATCGTGCAGTCGCTCGAGGTGCCGGACCGGGACGGGCACCGGGCGGACGTGGTGCTGGGGTTCGCCGGCCTCGACGACTACCTGACCCACCCGGGGCCCTATCTCGGCGCCCTCATCGGGCGGTACGCCAACCGGATCGCCGGCGGCCGCTTCCCGCTGGACGACCTTACGTACGCGCTGGAGCCCAACACGCCGCCCAACTCCCTGCACGGCGGCGAGCGGGGCTTCGACAAGCGGGTGTGGGACGTGACGCCCGTCGAGCACGGGCTGCGGCTGGAGCGGGTCAGCCCGTACGGCGAGGAGGGCTTCCCGGGCCGGCTGGAGGTCACGGTGACCTACACGCTGGACGCCGACGGGGCGCTGCGGATCGCGTACGAGGCGGTGACGGACGCGCCGACCGTGGTGAACCTGACCAATCACAGCTACTTCAACCTCGCCGGGGCCGGTTCCGGCAGCGCGGGCGGGCACGAACTGCGGCTGGCGGCCTCCCGGTTCACGCCGGTCGACGGGGACCTCATTCCGACGGGCGCCCTGGACGACGTGACGGAGACCCGCTTCGACTTCCGTCAGGCGCGCAAGGTCGGTGCCGGGTACGACCACAACTTCGTGCTCGACAAGGGTGTGACGGCGACCGCGCAGGAGGTCGCCGAGCTGTACGACCCGTCGAGCGGGCGGGTGCTGACGGTGGCGACGACCGAGCCCGGCCTCCAGCTCTACACCGGCGACCATCTGCCCGAGCCGTTCGCTCCGGGCGACGGCATCGCGCTGGAGACCCAGCACTTCCCGGACTCCCCGAACCGGCCGGAGTTCCCGAGCACGGTGCTGCGGCCGGGCGAGGTGTTCCGCTCGGAGACGGTGTACGGCTTCTCGGCGCGCTGAGCAGGCGGCGAACCCACGAGCCCCGGTCCAGGTGTTGTCAGGGTCCTGGACCGGGGCTGTTCCTGGGTACTTCTCCCGCGTCAGACGTTAATCGTCGCCGTGACCCGACGGTCCGCGATCGAGCGCCCCACCTGGATCTCGTACGAACCCTTCACAAAGGTCCACGCATTGGTCTTCTCGTCCCAGACCTCGAACGCCCGGCGGGGCAGTTCGACCACGGCCTCGCCCCGCTCCCCCGGTCCCGCCTCCACGGCGGCGAACCCGGCGAGCCACCGCGCCGGCCGCTCGGCGTCCGGCTCGCTCGGCGCCAGGTAGACCTGCACGACCTCGCGCCCGGCGCGCTCGCCGGAGTTGCGGACGCGGACGGTGACGGTGCTGCCCTTGACCTCGGCGGACTCGTAGGTCCAGTCGGTGTAGCCGAGGCCGTGCCCGAAGGGGTACGACGGGGCCCTGCCGTGCTTCTCCCAGGCGCGGTAGCCGATGAAGACGCCCTCGGTGTACGACAGCGCGCCGGAGGTGGGGACGACCTCGGTGACCGGGGCGTCGGCCAGGGAGCCCCAGGTGGTGGGCAGCCGGCCGCCCGGCTCGTGGGTGCCCGTGAGGACGTCGGCCAGGGCGGCGCCGCCCTCCTGGCCGGGGAACCAGCTCAGCAGCACCGCGGCGACGTCCGCGCGCCACGGCAGTTCCACCGGGGAGCCGGAGTTGACGACCACGACGGTGTTCGGGTTGGCGGCGGCGACGGCGCGCACCAGCTCGTCCTGGCGGCCGGGGAGGCGGAGGTCCGTGCGGTCGAAGCCCTCGGACTCGACGCGGTCGGTGGTGGCGACCACGACGACGGCCGTGTCGGCGGTCCGGGCCGCCTCGACGGCCTCGGCGATCAGCTCGTCGGGGGCGCGCTGCGGCTCCTGGTGGGCGAGGGTGAAGCCGACGACCTTCATCGGGACGTCCTCGGGGAACTCCACGAGGTGGGTGAGGGAGACCTCCACCGGTGTGCCGGCGGTGAGTTCGGGCTGGGCGCGCGGGACGGGGGCGCCGAAGAAGGTGATGAAGGGGTCGTCCTTGGCGGGGCGCTGGACGTCGTCGTAGTAGGTGGTGCCGTCGATGACGAGCCGGAAGCCGCCGATGCCCTTGATGCCGAAGGTGTGCGCGCCGGTGTCGCGCGGGGTGAAGGTGCCGGTCAGCTCGACGGAGTGCAGCGCCTCGTGGGTGACGCCCTCGGGGAGGTCGGAGCCCATCCACTGGATGTGGCCGCTTGGCGCGGAGCCCGTGCCGATGACGTCGCCGGCCGCGTCCCGGCACACCGCCCGTAGCTCGAAGCCCTTGTCGGCGACGGCGAGTTCGGTGTTCGGGTCGGCTCCGACGGCGTAGGTGAGGGTGCCCTCGGGGAGCGCGGCGGTGAGGCCGGCGAGCGGGGAGACGACGCCGGCGGGGAAGACCGTGGCGGAGCCGCCGCCGAGGACACGGGCGTCGCGGGCGGCGGCGCCGATGAGGGCGACCGTGCCGTTCGGGCGCAGCGGGAGGGCGCCGTCGTTGCGGACCAGGACGAAGGAGCGGCGGGCGATCTCGCGGGCCAGGTCACGGCCGTCGACGGTCTCGGGGAGGTCGGTGACCGCGGGCTCGGCGCCGTCGAGGATGCCGACGCGGGCAGCGAGGCGCAGGACGTTGCGCACGGCGTCGTCGACCTTGTCCTCGGCGACCTCGCCGTTCCGCACGGCCCGGGCGAGGGGCTCGCCGTACACCGTCCGGGGCCCCGGCATGGCGACGTCGAGGCCGCCCTCGATCGCGCCGGCGGTGGACCGGGCGGCCATCCAGTCGGAGACGTTGAAGCCGTCGAAGCCCCATTCGCCGCGCAGGACCTCGTTCACGAGGTGGTGGTGCTCGGTCATCGTCGTGCCGTTGACCGTGTTGTAGGCGGTCATGATGCCCCAGGGGTGGGCGTTCTCGACGATGATCTCGAAGGGCGCCAGGTACAGCTCGCGCAGGGCGCGTTCGCTCACGGTGTTGTCGACGGTGAAGCGGTCGGTCTCGGCGTCGTTGGCGACGAAGTGCTTCACGGTGGTGCCGACGCCGCCTGCCTGGACGCCGCTCACATAGGCCGCGCCGATCGTCCCCGTCAGATACGGGTCCTCGCTGTACGCCTCGAAGTGGCGCCCGCCCAGCGGGGACCGGTGGAGGTTGACGGTGGGGGCGAGGAGCACGTGGACGCCCTTGCGGCGGGCCTCCTGGGCGAGGAGGGTGCCGGCGCGGCGGGCGAGTGCCGGGTCCCAGGTCGCGGCGAGGGCGGTGGGCGAGGGCAGCGCGACGGACGGGTCGTCGGAGGTCCAGCGCACGCCGCGGACGCCGATCGGGCCGTCGGACATGACGAGGGACTTCAGGCCGATCCCGGGGAGCGCGGGCAGGGTCCACATGTCCTGGCCGGAGAGCAGCCGCGCCTTCGCGTCGAGGTCGAGCCGGGCGAGGGCCGTCTCGACGACCGCCTCGCGCGCTTCATCGGCCTGGGTGCGCCTTGCCGCCATGGCGGTGCCTCCTCGTTGAGTGCCTGGTGTGCCTCCATCCTGCATCGGTCACCTGTAGACTGGTAGGTTTCGTTATTCTGCTGTTACATTTGGGGTACGTCGATGCCGTACGGTGACGCCATGAACGCGAGGGTCAGGAGCGAGGAGCGCCGCGCCGAGATCGTGCGGGCGGCACTGGAAGTGATCGCCGAGCGCGGTTACCGGGGCGCGAGCCTGGGCGCGGTCGCGGAGCGGGTCGGGCTCACCCAGCAGGGGCTGCTGCACTACTTCCCGACCAAGGACGCGCTGCTCGTCGCCGTGCTCCAGGAGCGGGACCAGTGGGACGCGGTGCCCAACACCCGCTGGCGCATGGACCTGCTGGCCTCGCTGGTCGAGTACAACGCGATGCGGCCCGGCATCATCCAGACCTTCTCCGCCCTGCTCGGCGAGAGCGTGACGGAGGGTCACCCGGCGCGCGAGTACTTCACGGAGCGCTATGTCCAGGTCCGCGCGAACATGGCGGAGATGCTGCGCGCCGAGTACGGCGACCGGCTGCCGAACGGACTGACCCCGGAGCGCACGGCTCCACTGCTGGTCGCCGTGATGGACGGCCTCCAGTACCAGTGGCTCCTGGACCCCGAGTCGGTGGACATGCCGGGCGCGTTCCGGGACTTCCTCAGCCTGCTGGGCGAGAGGCGGGAAGAGACGGACTGACCGCGGCGACGACCTCGACCTCCACGCGGGCCTCCGGCCGGAACAGCCTCGGCACCTCGAAGGTCATGCTGGTGGGCGGGGTGCCGGTGAGGAACTGCCGCCGCACGGTGCCGTACTCCTCCAGGGTGCCGATGTCGGTGAGGCAGGTGCGGATGTTGACGACGTCCGCGAGGGTCGCTCCGTGCGCCGCGAGCAGCGCCGCGATCGTCTCGAAGATGCCCCGGGTCTGCTCGGCGACCGTCTCGCCCCCGGCGATCTGCCCGGAGAGGAACAACAGGGCGCTGCCGTCTGCGTGTTCGACGCGGGCGACCTGGGAGTAGTACGGGCTGAGCGGCTGGGGCGCGGAGGCCGGGTTGCCGATGGTGATCTGCATGCCCTCGACGCTAGGTTCGCCCTTGCGATGCGACAAGCGAATGTCCAGCATGGCTGCCATGACGGATCAGCATGGCATTCCCGAGGTCTCCACCGTGTGGCTGCGGGCGTTCCTCGAAGTCGCCCGGCAGGGCTCCTTCACCGGCGCCGCACGCACCCTCGGGTGGACGCAGTCGGCGGTATCCCGTCAGATCTCCACGCTGGAGGGGGCGTTGGGCGGCGCGCCGCTGTTCGACCGGCTGCCGCGCGGGGTGCGGCTCACCGAGGCCGGGCGGGTTCTCGTGCCGTACGCGGAGACCGTCGGGGAGTCGCTGCACGGCGCCGTGCGGGAGCTGGCCGCGCTGCGGGAGGTGGCCGGCGGGCGGCTGCGGTTCGGCGCCTTCGCCACGGCCGACGCGGGACTGGTGCCGCGGGCCCTGGCCGGCTTCCGCGCCCGGCACCCCCGCGTCCACGTGACACGCGAGGAGGGCTTCACCCCGGTGCTCCTCGACCGCCTGAGCGCCGGCCATCTCGACCTCGCCGTCGTCTCCACCACGGGCCGCGCCCCGCTGGAGGCGTACGCGCTCCACCACCTCCTCGACGAGTCCCTGTACGTCGCCGTACCCGCCTGCCATCCCCTGGCCGGCCACGAAGGCCCCGTACGGCTGGGCCGGTTCGCCGACGCCGACTGGATCTCCGGCAGTTCCCACCCGGAGGGCACCCTCCTCGACGCGGCACTGCGGCAGGGCTTCCGGCCGCGTGTCGCGCATGTCGTCGGCGAGTGGACCGCCAAGCAGGGGTACGTCGCCGCCGGCCTCGGCGTGGCCCTGGTCCCGGCGCTGGCCGCCGCGTCCGTGCGCCCCGACGTCCGGCTGGTGCCGGTGCTGGACGAGGGCGGCCCGGCGCGGGCGGTGTACGCGGCGACGGCACGGGGGCGGTCACTGCCGCCGGCCGTGCGCGAGTTCCTGAAAGTGCTGGGGGAAGCGGCGGTGAAGATGTCCGGTGCCATGGCGTAGACCACTCCCGTCACGCGATACTTCCGGCGTCCCGCACGACGCACTTGATGCGCCCCCACCGTGACGGAAGGACCGGAAGTCCTTTGAATTCCATACGTGTTCGGATCGGCGTCCTCGGACTGGCCCTGCTGGCCGGACTCTCGGCCCCGACGGCGGGCACCGCTGCCGCCGCCGGAACCCAAGCGGCGCCGCCGACCGTCGAGGAGCAACGCCTCGACAGGGCTGTGCCCCAGGAGATACTGCGCCGCTCCGGATTCGACGCCCCGGCCGCGCGGTTCGCCCGCGACCTCGCGGCGGCGCACTCGTACGCGCAGGCCCGCCATGTCGTCGAGCGGACGGGGTCGGCGCTGTGGCGCAGGGCCGTCGACCGGGCGCAGGGGCGGGGGCCGGCCGGGGGTGACCTCAGCCGGGACGACGACCGGCCATTGTACTGGGCGCGGTTGTCGATGACGCGCGAGGTGCGGACCTGGGAGCCGGGCTTCGGGCTGAGCGACGGGCAGCGGGGCGCGCTGCTGGACGCGCTGGAGCGGACCTCACGTGGTCAGACCGACATCCGGCTGCCGCAGGGCAAGGGGATCGGGCGGATCCTGGTCACCGGCTTCGACCCGTTCACGCTCGACCGTGACATCCGTATCTCCAATCCGTCCGGGGCCACCGCGCTCGCCCTCGACGGCACGGTGATCGAGACGGCGGACGGGCCGGCGCGCGTGGAGACCGCCGTGTTCCCGGTGCGCTGGCAGGACTTCGCCGAGGGCACGGTGGAGCGGACGCTGCGGCCGTACCTGAAGCAGGTCGACCTGTTCACGACCGTGAGCCAGGGCCGGGTCGGGCGGTTCGACGTCGAGCGGACCAACGGGGCCTGGCGGGGCGGCTTCCCGGACAACGACAACGTCTCCCGCACCGAGACCGTGCCGGTCACCGACCCGGCCTCGCAGCCGCAGTGGACGACGACGACCCTGCCGTACGCGAAGATCGTCGCCGCGAGCACGGGCCGGTTCCCGGTGTACGACAACACGAGCGTGACCGAGATCCCGGCGGGCGGGACGCAGGCCGTGGTCCGGCCGGACGGGCCGACGCCCGGCTCGAGCGCGCGGGCCGGGGGCGGCGGGGACTACCTGTCCAACGAGATCGCCTACCGGGCGACGCTGCTGCGGGACCGGCTCGGCCTGCACGACACGCTGCCGGGCGGGCATGTGCACACGCCGGTGCTGCAGTTCGGGGCGGGCAACACCGACCCGGCGACGGGCTCGGTGACCGACCCGGAGTTCGTGACGAACCGGCTGGACATCATCGCCCAGGTCCGGACGATCCTGAAGGTGGCGGCCGGCAGCCCGGTCACCGGCTGACGCTCTCCTGGTCGGGCGCGGGCGCCCCGTCCTCCTGGGTCTCCTCACCCAGCAGCTCCCGCGCCATCAGCGTCGCCCCCGCCACCGCGCCCGGCATCAGGAACACCGCGACGAACGGGACCAGGAAGGCGGCGGCGAGGGGCGTGCCGAAGCTCCAGATCAGGGTCTTGCGGGAGCGCAGGAGGGTGAGGCGGTCGCGGAGTTCGACGCGGCGGCGCTGGAGAGCGACGGCGGTGAGTTCCTCGGTGAGGAAGAAGCCCGTGACCACGACGCCGAGCACCGGTACGACCGTCTGGCCGACGACCGGGGTGAAGCCAAGGGCGAAGAGCAGCACGCCCCACAGGGCGGCGCGCAGCACGATCCGCAGGCTGTCGCGGCCCGAGATCCACAGTTCGCGCCAGAGCGGCAGGCCGGACTCGGGCGCGCTGCCGTCCGGGGAGACGTCCCGGTCGACCTTCTCGGAGAGGTTCTCGTAGAAGGGCTGGCCGATCAGGAGCGTCACGGCGGTGAAGGTGACGACCGACAGGAGCAGGCCCAGGATGAACAGCACGGCGGTGAGGAAGCCGCGGAACAGGCCCTGCCAGGGGCTCGACCAGTCGTCGGCGAACGGCGTCGACCAGGACACGAAGTCCTCGCCCCACAGCGCGAGCGCGACGAGCGCGCCCGCGTAGAGCACCAGGGTGATCAGGCCCGGGATCAGCCCGAAGCCGTACTGCTTGCCGTGCCGGGCCACCCATCGCTGGCCCTTGAGGAAATACCTGAATCCGGCACCAAGATCGCGCATGGCAAGAACTCTAGTCGGGGCGTGTCACACCGGAGTCACAGCCGTTTCGAGGCCGGGTCACCATGACCTCTACACGGGGCTGACGGCCACCACGACCCCCGGTTCGGCCGCCGGACTGACCGCCGCCGACACCCGTACCGCGACCCCGCGTGCCACGCGTCCGGTGCGCGAGGCCCCGGCGAGCAGGACCGGCTGGAGGCGTTCCAGTCCGGCCACGAGGAGTTCCTCGCCGGCGATCAGGGCGGGACGGGCGGCCTTGGCCGTGGCCGCCGCTGCCTCCGTGAGGTCGGCGAGCGGCGGGAGAGCGGCGCGGACGACGTTCGCGCCGGCGGCGGCCGTCCGCTCGGCGAGGGCGACCTGGAGCGGCATCAGCGGGGCCAGCGCGGCCGTCGACGCGTCCGCGATGCGGCGCAGTTCGGGGGACGACTCGCGCAGGACCTCCGCGGCGGCGCGCAGCAGCGGGGTCACGGCGAGCAGGGCACCCGCGGCGACACCCGCCGTCGCCGGCAGCAGGGGCGAGGTCGCCTCGACGAGTTCGCCGAGCGCCGCCGCGAACTCCTCGATCGCCGGTTCCACCGCGTCCAGCACCGGCAGCAGGCTGTCGCCGAGGGCCGCGAGCAGGGCCTGCGCCGGTTCGCTCACCGGGTGGACGGCGAGGGGCGCCCCGCTGGTGCCGAGACGGGTGAGGGTCTCGACGATGCGGTAGAAGGCCTCCTGGGCCTGCGGGGAGGCGCTGGCCTCGGCCAGTTCGGCGGTGGTCTGCCGCAGTACCCGCAGGACCTCGGCGCCCGACCCGTCCCTGGGATCGAAGGTGTTGAGGGCGATCCGGGTGAGGTTCCCGGCCGTGTCCAGCAGCTGGCCGGTGATGTCGGTCGTGCTGCGCGCCATACGGAGTACGTCGTCCCTGCTGGGGAGCGTGGGGATCGTTGCCATGATGCCTCCTCGCGTTGCACACCCGGAGCCCTCAGCATGCCCGGTCCGGGTGCCCCGGCATGGGCCGTCCGGGGCATCGGTGACACCAACTCCCTCTTGTTGCGGTTGAGTCGAACAGGTACACCTCGCCGTACCGATCACAGGAAGTTCCCGGAGGAGGTACGCGTGCGCATCACGAGAACCGTTCCTGCGAGACCCGTTCCGATCACCGCCCTGGTCCTGGCCACGGCCGGCTCACTGCTGCTCACCCCGCAGACCGCCGTCGCCGAGCCCCGGCCGCCGGTCCACCGCGAGACCGCGCCGGAGGGGCCCGCCGCACAGACGCCCCTGAGCGCGGCCCGGCGGGCCCTGGCCGCGGCGAAATCCGAGTCCACCACCGAGGCCGCCGCGGAGTCCGCCTCCGCCGCCGTGCTCGGCGACGACAGCCGGGGCTACCCCCGTCGCCAGGTCCTCGCCCCCGACCCCGAGAACCCGGCCGACAGGTCCATCAAGCTCGGTCTCGCCCCGTACCACGCCATCGCGCCGAAGCTGAACGCCCTCCAGGCCCTGGGCGACCGGGTGAGCGTGGAGGTCGCGGGGCGGTCGGCCGGCGGGCACCGGCTGTACCTCGTCACCGTCACCGCCCCGGAGAGCGCCCGTCAGGCCCGCGCCCAGGCCGGCATGCGCGAGCTCATCGAGAACGCGCCCGCGCTCGCGGCCAAGTCACCCGGGATCAAGCGGGACTACAAGGCGCCGGTCTTCCTCAACAACAACATCCACGGCAACGAGTGGGAGGGCACCGACGCCTCCCTGAAGCTCATCGAGCGGCTCGCCACCGCCGACGACAGCACCACGCGCGACCTCCTCGCGCACAGCCGGCTCTACTTCAACATCACGGCCAACCCCGACGGCCGGATCGCCGGGACCCGCGCGAACGCGGGCGGCTTCGACCTGAACCGGGACTTCGTCACCGCCTCGCAGCCCGAGGTGCGGGCGATGCGGCGCATCATGATCGACAAGCAGCCGGCCGTCATGCTCGACCTGCACGGCTACGTCAACGGCACCCTCATCGAGCCGACCACTCCCCCGCACGGCGAGAACTACGAGTACGACCTGTTCCTGAAGAACACCTACGCCAACGCCCTCGGCATGGAGGCCGCCGTCAACGGCCTCGGCTACACGGCCGAGAAGGACGGTGTGCAGCCCGCGCAGATCCCGTTCCGGGACCAGCAGGAGGGCTGGGACGACTGGCCGCCGATCTTCACCCCGCAGTACGCGGCCTACCACGGCACGGTCGCCGCGCACACGGTGGAGATCCCGATGCGGGTGAACAACGCCGACTACGCCAATCTCCCCGTCACCGAGCTGCGCCGCCGCTCCGCCGTCAACGTCGACGTCGCCGGGGCCGCCCTGCGCGCCACCCTCGACTTCGTGCGGACCCGGCGCGCCTCGCTCGTCGCCGACCAGATCGAGGTCTTCCGGCGCGGGGCCACGGGCGCCGCCCAGGTCCCGGTGTCCGAGGAGACGGTCCCGGGCGTCCCCGGCATCGGCCCCGAGGACGTCTACACAACGACGTTCCCGCGCGCCTACGTCATCCCGGCCGGCCGGGCCGCCCAGCGCTCGGCGACGGCCGCCGCCCGCCTGGTGGACCATCTCCTCGCCAACGACGTCCGCGTCACCCGGGCACTGCACGACTTCCGGCTCGGCTCACGGACGTACGCGAAGGGCTCGTACGTCGTCGACCTGCGCCAGTCCAAGCGCGGCCTGGCGAACGCGCTGCTCGCGGACGGGCGGGACATCAGCGACAAGGTGTCGGTGATGTACGACATCTCGGGCTGGAGTCTGGGCCGGCTGTGGGGCGCGACGGTCGAGCCCGTGACCCGCGGCAGCCTGGCCGGCGCCCCGCTGCGGCCGGTGTCGGCCGCCGCCCGGGTCGGGTACGTCGCCCCGCGCGGCGACCTGCGGCTGCGGCTGGACGACCCGCGCGAGGTCGCGGCCCTGAACTCGCTGCTCCAGCAGGGTGTTCCGGCCCGCCGGGCGGCCGACGGCAGTGCGATCGTCCCGGCGTCCGCCCGCGCGAGGGCCGAGGCGGCGGCACGGACGTACGACGTCGCCTTCGACGCGACGAAGGTCAAGGGCACGGCCCCGCTGCACCGCACACGCGTCGCGGCCGCCGTCACGCCGGGTGAGCTCCTGGCGCTGCGGGAGATGAACTTCGAGGTCACTCCGGTCTCGCCGGGCGTGCTGAACGCCGGGTTCGACTGGTCGTCGGTGGACGTGCTGTTCGTGTCGGCGGGGCTGGACCACGGCGATCTGAACGACGGCGCCCGCAGCGCCCTCGACGCGTTCCTGGACGGGCACGGCCTGGTCGGGCGGGGTGCCACGGGCGCCGAGCTCAACGCGGCGGCCGGGCTGCTCGCCGTGAAGCCGGTCGAGGGCAACGGGGACGCCAACGGTGTGGTGCGCGTGGCGAACTCGGGCAGCGCCCTGATGAACGGCGCCCCCTCGCACGGCTTCGTCTACGCGCCCGTGTGGTTCACCGACCTCGGCCCGGGCGTCCGGGTGGAGCAGTCGTACGCCACCGGCGATCCGCTCGTCTCCGGGCACTGGCGGCCGTCGCAGGACGGCACCGGCGGGCCCGCGGACGCGGCGGGGCGGGCCGCGGTGGTCAGCGGGCCGCAGGCGGTCCTGTTCGGCACCGAGCCGATGTTCCGGGATCATCCCAAGGGAGAATTCGCCCAGGTCGGAAGGGCGTTGTTCAGCATGGCGGACGCCACCGGCACCAGATGAGGAGAGCGGATGACGCAGGGAATCCACGGCACCGTCGCGGACGGCTTCGAGCCGGTGCGCGAGGAGTTCGCCGCATTCGTCGCGGGTGAACTCCCCGACTACGAAGGGCAGTTGTGCGCCTATGTGCACGGCCGGAAGGTCGTCGACCTGTGGGCGGGTGACGGCTGCGAGGCCGACTCCCTGCACGGCGTGTTCTCCTCCACCAAGGGTGCCGCGTACCTCGTGGTCGCGCTGCTCATCCAGGAGGGCACGCTGGAGCCGGACCGGAAGGTGACGTACTACTGGCCGGAGTTCGGGGCCGAGGGCAAGGGCGGGCTGACCCTGCGCGAACTGCTCTCGCACCGGGCCGGGGTGGTCGGACTGGACGCCGGGTTCACCGGGGCGGAGCTGGCCGACGACCGCGTGATCGCCGAGCGGCTCGCCGACCAGCGGCCGTTCTGGCGGCCGGGCGCGGCCTTCGGCTACCACGCGTTCGTCATCGGCGCGCTCGTCGGCGAGGTCGTGCGCCGAGCCACCGGCCGCACCCTCCAGGAGGTGTACGAGGAGCGGATCCGGGCGCCGTACGGCCTGGACTTCCACCTCGGACTCCCCGAGGAGCTGGAGCCGCGCTACCGATCGGTGCAGCCGATGGCGCCGACGCCGGAGCAGCAGGCGGTGCTGGACGCGACGCCGACGGGGCCGCACACCCTGGCCTCGATCGCGTTCAACACGCATGTGCCGGGGGCCGGCGAGCTGGTGGACTACCCCAACTCCCGTGCCGTGCGGGCGAGCGGGCCGGCCTCGGCGGGGGGTGTGGCGTCCGCGCGCGGGCTCGCCGGGATGTACGCGGCAGCGATCAGCGAGATCGACGAGCGCCCGCCGCTGCTGAAGCCGGACACGATCGCCGAGGTGGGCCAGATCCACTCCACCGGGTACGACCTGGTGGCCCGGGTCCACAAGTCCTTCGGCCTCGGCTTCCAGGCGGTCTCCGACTACGTCTACCCGTTCCTGGGCGCGGGCTCCTTCGGTCACAGCGGCGCGGGCGGCTCCCAGGCCTTCGCCGACCCCCGCAGCGGGCTCGCCTACGGCTACACCCGCCGCCGGTTCGCCTACCCGGGCGGCGCGGCACCGGAGAACGACCGGCTGGTGCACGCGGCGCACAGGGCAGCACTGGCGAGCTGACGTCGGACGGCAGCACAGAGGCCGCACCCCACGTCCAGGGGTGCGGCCTCCGCTTGTGCGGCGTGCGGCCTCAGAGCAGCGTCACGCTGATGTTGCCGCGCGTCGCCTTCGAGTACGGGCAGACCTGGTGGGCCTTCTCAAGCAGGTCCCGGGCCGTCGCGGCGTCGACGTTCGGGATGGCCGCCGAGATCTCGACGATGATCCCGAAGCCGTCGTCGTTCTTGCCTATGCCGACCTTCGCGGTGACGGTCGAGCCGGAGATGTCGGCCTTCTCCTGGCGCGCGACGACGCCGAGGGCGCCCTGGAAGCAGGCGCTGTAGCCGGCGGCGAACAGCTGCTCCGGGTTGGTGCCGGTGCCGCTGCCGCCCATCTCCTTCGGCGGGTTCACCACGACGTCGAGCTTGCCGTCGTCGGTGGCGACCCGGCCGTCGCGACCGTTCTCGGCGGTGGCGACGGCCGTGTACAGGACGTCGGACTGCTGGATGGTCATGCGGTGTCTTCTCCTTCTCGGTCCGCCGCGACTCGCGCCCACGATCGACGACGGTTTCGGAAAGAAGTTACCGCATACCGGAAATCCACAGAAGGCGTCAGAGCTTGACGATCATCTTTCCGGTGTTGTCGCCACGCAGAACCCCGAGGAACGCCTCCAGGTTGTTCTCGATGCCCTCGACGACCGTCTCGCGGTACTTGAGCTGCCCGGAGGCGACCCAGGGACCGACCTCCTGGACGAACTGCTGCTGGAGGTCGTAGTGGTCGCCGACCAGAACGCCCTCGACGCGCAGCCGGTTCTGGAGGATCTTGACCATGTTGCGCGGGCCGGGGGTCGGCTCGGTCGCGTTGTACTGCGAGATCATGCCGCAGATCACGGCCCGGCCCCTGAGGTTGAGCGCGCCGATCGCGGCCTCCAGGTGCTCGCCGCCGACGTTGTCGAAGTAGACGTCGATCCCGTCCGGCGCGGCCTCCGCGAGCTGCTCCCGGACCGGTCCGTTCTTGTAGTTGAAGGCGGCGTCGAAGCCGTACTCCTCGACGAGCAGCTTGACCTTCTCGTCGGAGCCGGCGGAGCCGATGACCCGCGAGGCGCCCTTGAGCTTGGCGATCTGGCCGACCTGGCTGCCGACGGCACCCGCGGCGCCGGACACGAAGACCGCGTCGCCCTCCTTGAAGGCACCGACCCGCAGCAGGCCCGCGTACGCGGTCAGCCCGGTCATGCCGAGGACACCGAGGTACGTGGACAGGGGCGCGGCCTCGGGGTCGACCTTGACCGCGGCCGTCGCGTCCATGACGGCGTACTCGCGCCAGCCGAAGAAGTGCAGGACGTGGTCGCCGACCGCGATGCCCTCGGCGTTGGAGGCGACGACCTCGCCGACGGCACCGCCCTGCATGACCTTGCCGAGCTCGAACGGCGCGGCGTAGGACTTGGCGTCCGACATGCGGCCGCGCATGTACGGGTCGACGGAGAGGTACTTGTTCTTCACCAGCACCTGGCCCTCGCGGGGCGTGCGGATCTCGGTCTCGACCAGGGCGAAGTCCTCGGGCTTGGGCCAGCCGACGGGGCGGGAGATGAGGTGCCATTCGCGGTTGGTCATGGGGGTGTGCCTTTCCTGGTCCACTGCTTCTGCTGGTTCTGGTGTCTTCTGCTGCGAAATTTACTTCAGTATCTGAAACAACCATGCTCCTGAATATTTCAGGATGTCAAGTAACAGGGTTACCCTGAGAGCATGGCCACTCCACACAAGACCCGCCGTCCGGATGAACTGACCCTTGAAGTCGTCGACCTCATCGGTTCGGTCGTGGCCCGGTACCACGAGGAGTACGAGGAGGCCGCCGCCGAGCACGCGCTGACCGGGGCGCAGGCGCGGCTGCTGAGCCTGCTGTCGCTGGAGCCGTTGCCGATGCGGAAGCTGGCGCAGCGGTTGCGTTGCGAGCCGTCGAACGTGACCGGGATCGTGGACCGGCTGGAGGCGCGGGGGCTGGTGGAACGGCGGCCGGATCCGGCGGACCGGCGGGTGAAGCTGGCGGCGGTGACGGAAGAGGGGCGGACGGTGGCCCGGGGGCTGCGTGAGTCGCTGCGGTTCGCTCGGGAGCCGCTTGCGGGGCTGGCGGAGGAGGAGCGGTTGGCGCTGCGGGATCTGTTGCGCCGCATGCTGGGGGTGCGGCAGGAGGATGTGCCGCGCTAGGTAGTCGGTTGTCTGCCGGTCCGCGGTGGCTGGTCGCGCAGTTCCCCGCGCCCCTTGCGGCGTTGCCGCACCGCGGCTGACGAGGACGGCCGGGCTTTGCGCGGCGGTTCTGCAGTGTCCCCAGGGGCGCGGGGAACTGCGCGACCGGCCACGACGCGCCCGCAGACGCGAGACGACCTGTCGTGGCACATCCCCCGGCGGATCACCCCGTGCAGGTGATGCGGGGGCCGGGGTGTGCGCGGTGGGATGTGTCT
This sequence comes from Streptomyces chartreusis, assembly GCF_008704715.1. Taxonomy (NCBI): domain Bacteria; kingdom Bacillati; phylum Actinomycetota; class Actinomycetes; order Kitasatosporales; family Streptomycetaceae; genus Streptomyces; species Streptomyces chartreusis. The sequence goes on along the minus strand of NZ_CP023689.1, from coordinate 6,837,688 downwards.
GTGTTTGGTGAGCGCAGACATGCCGGCGCGGGGCCGCGGTGGGCGGCGCGTCTGGCGTTGCTCGTCGCCGCCGGGGCGCTCGTGCTGGTGCTGACCGCGGCCGGGATCGACAGTCTCGGCCTGTTGGCGGTCGGGCTGGCGGGGCTCGCCGTCACCGCTGCCGCGCTGTGGTGGACGCTCTCGCGGCGCGGGCTGGTGCGGGCGCTGGCCGCCGTGCTCGCGTTGCTGACGCCGGGTGCGGTGCTGCTGGCGTACTCGGCGGTGGGGCTGCTGTGGGCCGTGCTGTCGGCCCTCGCGCTGTGGGCCGTCGCGGCGTTGATCGGGCGGTCCGCCCTCGCGGCGGACGCCGGGCACGCGAAGGAACGGACCCGTTCGACGCCCCCGCCCAAGGCACCGTTCCTCATCATGAACCCCCGCTCCGGCGGCGGAAAGGTCGGCAGGTTCGACCTCGTCGCCAAGGCGCGGGCCCGGGGCGCCGAGGTCGTCGTGCTGGACCCGGCGCATCCCCAGGACGTCGAGGCACTCGCCCGCCGGGCCGTCGCCGAGGGAGCCGATCTGCTGGGGGTCGCGGGCGGCGACGGCACCCAGGCGCTGGTGGCGGGGGTGGCCGCCGGGCACGGCCTGCCGTTCATGGTGATCTCCGCCGGCACCCGCAACCACTTCGCCATGGACCTCGGCCTGGACCGGGACGACCCCTCGAAGTGCCTCGACGCGCTGACCGACGGCGTCGAACTCCGCGTCGACCTCGGCCGGATCGGTGAGCGCGTGTTCGTGAACACCGCGTCCTTCGGGGCGTACGCGACGGTGGTGCAGAGCCCCGCGTACCGCGACGACAAGGTGCGCACCATCCTGCGGGAGCTCCCGGACCTGCTGACCCATCACACCGGTCCGCGGCTGACCGTGCGGGCGGGGCAGGTGGCCATCGACGCTCCCCAGGGTGTGCTGATCAGCAACAACCCCTACGGCCTCGGGGACGCGGCCGGTCTGGGCCGGCGGCCCCGGCTGGACTCCGGCGCCCTCGGCGTCCTCGGGGTCAGCGTCGACAACGCCGCGCAGGCGGCCGGGCTGCTGCGCGGCCAGCAGGCACGCGGACTGATCTCACTGGCCGCGGAGGAGGTGGTGGTCCGCTCCGACGCGCCCGACGTCCCGGTGGGCGTCGACGGCGAGGCCCTGCTGCTGCCCGCTCCCGTCGTGTGCCGCGTCGTGCCGGGCGCGCTGCGTGTGCGCGTACCGCGCGACCGGCCGGGCGTGCCCGACGCGAAGCCGCCGGTCGACTGGCGGGCCCTGCGCCGCCTGGCGTTCGCACACCGGAACGGGGGTACCAGCGGGTGACATCAACTGGGGGCACCACCGCGTGACGTTCACCGAGGCGAACGCCGACCGCTCAGGTGCACCACCACAGGAACCGGTTGCACGTCTCCGACGGCGACGGGTCCGGGGTCGGGTCCGAGGCGGGCGGCTCGGTCGTCGGCGCCGGGTCCTCCGCCGAGGTGGGGGCGGGAGCCGGGTCCTGGGTGGACGGCCCGGAGCCGCCGCCCGTCGAAGAGGACTGGGGGTCCTTCGACGGGGTCTTGTCGTCCTCGTCCTTCTTGTCCTTGTCCTTGGGGGACTTGGAGACCGAAGGGGAGGCCGAGGGGTCGTCCGACGCCTTGTCCGCGCCCGCTCCGCCGCTACCGTCCGTCGCGTCCGGCGAGGGCGACACCTCCGACTCCGCGGCGCCCTCCGCCGACTCGTCCCCGGCGGCGGCCGGCTTGGCGCTCCTGCCGGGGGCGTCCATGCCGAGTTCCGCGAGGCTGAGGCCGCCGGCCGCGAGCACGAACCCGGCCGTGATCAGCAGGACCCGGCGACGGCGGCGCCGGTGCGCGGCGGCCTTGCGATCGCGACGGCTCCCGCCGCCCGCCCCGGACTCCTCGTCCAGGTCCGCGTCGTCCTCGTCGTCGTACTCGGCGGACTCGTCGTACCCGGCGGCTTCGTCGTTCTCCGCGTACTCGTCGCTCTCGGTGTACTCGTCGGGCTCTTCGTGACCGCGCCTGCGTCCACGGCCGCGCCGCTGCGCCGCCCGTCGTGCGGCACGCCCGCCGACCGGCGCGTCCGCGGCGACCGGCTCGGCCTCCTGGGCGTCCTCGGTGTCCGCGGCCGACTCGGCCTGCTGAACGCCGGGTTCGTGGTGACGCTCGCCGTACCCGGCGTCGTAGGGCTGTCCGCCGTACTGGTCCGTGCCGTACCCGCCGCCGTACTGCCCCGCGCCCGCGTACCCGTCGTACGCGCCCTGGCCCGCGGCACCCGCGGGTCGTTCGGCCATCTGCGGGTACGCCTGGTCCGGAGCACCCGCGTACACCCGGGGTTGTTCGACCGTGGCGCCGCACCCCGGGCAGGCGAGGGCGCCATTCAGGTGCCGTCGGCACGGGTGGCAGTAGTCCATGACGCGGGAAGACTAGGTTCCGCAGACGCACGGTTCATAGTCACAGCTGTGAAAGTTCTGTATGAAACAAGCCGTTCGTGCATGGCGAGTTGACGGATATGCGCGGACACGCCAGAGACGCCCTCCACGCTGCGCGACGGACTGCCCGAAATCCGTATCGAAAGCGGTGTCGAAACCGTTATGTGTTCGACCCATTGACACTCCGACCGCCCTCTCCCTACTGTCACGTCAGCATTTCGAACGTGTGACGAAATCTCGAACACACTCGAATGCGACGCCAAATGAGCCGACGACGCAGCAAGGGGCAACTGCCGTGCGCATCACCGGAATCAGCACACACGTGGTCGGGACGCCGTGGCGCAACCTGACCTACGTCCAGGTGCACACCGACGAGGGGGTCACCGGAGTCGGCGAGACCCGGATGCTGGGCCACACCGACGCGCTGATCGGCTACCTGCGGGAGGCCGAGGCCAACCACATTCTCGGTTCGGACCCGTTCGCTGTCGAGGACCTCGTCCGCCGCATGAAGTACGGCGACTACGGCCGGGCCGGCGAGATCGTGATGTCCGGTATCGCCGTGATCGAGATGGCCTGCTGGGACATCAAGGGCAAGGCCCTCGGGGTACCGGTCTGGCAGCTCCTGGGCGGCAAGGTCACCGACAAGGTCAAGGCGTACGCCAACGGCTGGTACACCACGGAGCGGACCCCGGAGGCGTACCACAAGGCCGCCCAGGGCGTCATGGAGCGCGGGTACAAGGCGCTCAAGATCGACCCCTTCGGCACCGGGCACTTCGAGCTCGACCACGAGCAGTCCCTGTACGCCGTCTCGCTCATCGAGGCCGTGCGGGACGCCATCGGCCCCGACGCCGAGCTGATGCTGGAGATGCACGGCCGCTTCTCCCCCGCCACCGCCGTACGGCTCGCCAAGGAGCTGGCGCCCTTCAAGCCGGCGTGGCTGGAGGAGCCCTGCCCGCCGGAGAACCTGAAGGCGCTGGAGAAGGTCGCCGCCAAGGTCGACATCCCGGTCGCCACCGGCGAGCGGATCCACGACCGCATCGAGTTCCGCGAGCTCTTCGAGAGCCAGGCCGTCGACATCATCCAGCCCGACGTCGGCCACATCGGCGGCATCTGGGAGACCCGCAAACTGGCCGCGACCGCCGAGACCCACTACGTGCTGGTCGCCCCGCACAACGTCGGCGGCTCGGTCCTGACCGCCGCCTCCCTCCAGGTCGGCTTCACCTCCCCGAACTTCAAGATCCTGGAGCACTTCAACGACTTCGCCGACGCGGAGATCAAGAAGGTCGTCAAGGGCGCGCCGCAGGTGAACCCGGAGGACGGCTGCTTCCACCTCTCCGACGCCCCCGGCCTCGGGGTGGAGTTCGACGCCGACGCCGCCGCCGAGTTCCCGCAGCAGCAGGCCCGCTTCGACCTGTGGGCCGAGGGCTGGGAGCAGCGCAAGCCCAAGGGCTCGCAGTGAGCACCGCCGTCGTCGTCGACGCGCCCGGCGAGCACCGGCTCACCGAGCACACGCCGCGTGCGCCGGAGGCCGGCGAGGCGCTGGTGCGGGTCCACGCGGTCGGGATCTGCGGCAGCGACCGGGAGGTGTACCAGGGCAACAGGCCCGAGGGGTACGTCCGTTACCCGCTCACGCCGGGGCACGAGTGGTCCGGGACCGTGCAGGCGGTCGGGGCCGGGGTGCCGTCGGGTCTCGTCGGCCGCAAGGTCGTCGGCGAGGGGTTCCGCAACTGCCAGGTCTGCGACCGCTGTCACGCCGGTGAGACGACGCTGTGCGGTGCGGGCTACGAGGAGACCGGGTTCACCCAGCCCGGCGCCATGGCGGGCACGCTGACGCTCCCCGCCCGGCTGCTGCACGTCCTGCCGGACGACTGCGACCTGACCGCCGCGGCCCTGCTGGAGCCGGCCGCCTGCATCGCCGCCGCGGCGATCAAGGCGCACGCGCTGCCGGGTGAGCGGGTGGCCGTGGTGGGCACCGGGACGCTCGGGATGTTCGCCGTCCAGTTCCTCAAGGCGGGTTCGCCGGGCGAGCTGCTCGTGGTGGGCACGCGGCGCGACCGGGAGGCGCTGTCGCGGCAGTACGGCGCGACCGACTTCCGCACCAAGGACCAGGAGCTCCCGGACGACTTCGACGTCGTCATCGAGACCGCCGGGTCCGCGGACGCGGCGCGGGTCTCCGCCGCCCTGCTGCGGCGCGGCGGGCGGCTGGTCCTCACCGGGATCCCGGCGCCGGGCGCGCAGGGACTCGACCCGACCGATCTCGTCGTACGGCAGCTGGAGGTGCACACCGTGTTCGGGGCACCGCCGGACGCCTGGGCACACACGGTGCGCGTGTTCGCGGCCGGGCTGCTCGATCCGCTGCCGCTCGTCACGCACGAGCTGCCTCTCCAGGAGTTCCCGGAGGCGATCGAGCTCGTCGGATCCGGCGATCCAAAGGTGGGCAAGGTCCTCCTCCGTCCCTAGCCGTACGCCGGTACGGGGGCAACCTGACGGTCCCCGTACCGGCGTACACCAAGACCCGCACGCCTTGAGCCGCGAACCTCGTCCGATATTTCGAACCAGAAGGACAGCTTGTGACCGACGCTTCCGCAGCCCGTCGACCCGGTGAGCAGGCGCTCTCCGCACTCGGCCTGGGCGCGCCCGACCTCTCCCCCGCCGACGCCTCGCCCCACACCTTCCCGGGCGGCGGCCGCTGGCGCACCGAGATCCCCTCGTGCGAGGGTCCCGAAGCGCTCGCCGTCGTCCTCAAGGAAGCCTCGCTGCTGGACGTGCCGATCCACCGGATCAGCCAGGGCAGCGGCGTATGGATGCTGACCGACGCCGAGATCGCCGAGATGGTCGACGCGACGAACGAACGCGACATCGAGCTCTGCCTGTTCACCGGCCCGCGCGGCACCTGGGACATCGGCGGCTCCACGCGCACCGACTCGCGGGGGGCCGGACTGCGCGCCCGGGGCCACGACGCCGTCGCCGGCTGCGTCGAGGACGCCGTACGGGCCACGGAGCTGGGCGTGAAGTGCCTGCTCGTCGCCGACGAGGGCGTGCTGTGGACGCTGCACCGGGCGCGGGCCGCCGGGATCATCCCGGCCGACACCACCCTCAAGGTGAGCGCGCTGATAGGCCCGGTCAACCCGGCCGCCTACGCGGTCTACGAGAACCTCGGCGCCGACTCGATCAACGTGCCCAGCGATCTCACGCTCGATCACCTCACCGAGATCCGGCGGGTCTCCGCCGCCCCCATGGACATGTACATCGAGGCCCCCGACGATCTCGGCGGCTATGTCCGGATGTACGAGGTCGCCGAGCTGATCCGGCGCGGCGCACCGCTCTATCTGAAGTTCGGGCTCTCCAAGGCCCCCGGCATCTACCCCTACGGACACCACATGCGGGACCTGACGCTGGCCACCGCCCGGGAACGCGTACGGCGCGGCCGGCTGGCCCTGGACCTGCTGGCACGGCACGGAGCTGACGGCGACATGGCGCCTCTCGGTTCACGGCTGCCCGGAACTCTGAAGCGATTCGAAACTCCCGCATAACGTTCCGGACAAACCCCCTTCACAGAAGAAGACGCAGTCGAACACAATCCCACACACCCTCGGTCTACTCTCACCGCTGGCCGAACAGCCCTCGACACGCGTCCTCGCAATCGCCCAGACCGAGCCCTGCTCACCCACATCAAGGATGATGATCATGCGTACACGCAGAGCCGCACTCGCCGCCATCGCCTCCGCCGCGTCCCTCGCGCTGACCCTGACCGCCTGTGGCCAGAGCGGCGAGGGCGGCAGCAAGGAGGAAGGCGGGGACACCAAGGGCGCGACCATCGGCATCGCGATGCCGACCAAGTCCTCCGAGCGCTGGATAGCCGACGGCAAGAACGTCGTCGCGGACCTGGAGTCCAAGGGCTACAAGACCAAGTTGGTCTACGGCGAGGACGACCCGGACCAGCAGGTCTCACAGATCGAGAACCTGATCACGCAGGGCGTCAAGGCGCTGATCGTCGCGGCCATCGACAACAAGTCGATGAACAACGTGCTCCAGCAGGCCAAGGACGCCGACATCCCGGTGATCTCCTACGACCGCCTCATCCTCGGCACCGAGAACGTCGACTACTACGCGTCGTTCGACAACGAGAAGGTCGGCGAGCTCCAGGCCAACTACATGGTCGAGAAGCTCGGACTGAAGGACGGCTCGAAGAAGGGCCCCTTCAACATCGAGCTGTTCGCCGGCTCGAACGACGACAACAACACCCGCTACTTCTTCGGCGGGGCGATGAAGGTGCTGCAGCCCTACATCGACAAGAAGCAGCTCGTCGTCCGCTCCGGCCAGACCAAGCTGACCCAGGTCACCACCCTGCGCTGGGACGGCGGCACCGCCCAGAAGCGCATGGACGACATCCTGACCTCGGCCTACAAGAGCGAGCGCGTGGACGCGGTCCTCTCGCCCTACGACGGCATCTCCATCGGCATCCTGTCGGCCCTGAAGTCGGACGACTACGGCTCCAAGAGCAAGCCGCTGCCGGTCGTCACCGGTCAGGACGCCGAGGTCGCGTCGGTGAAGTCGATCATCGCCGACGAGCAGTCGATGACCGTCTACAAGGACACCCGCGAGCTCGCCAAGGTCGCCTCGGGCATGGTCGATTCCCTGCTCAACGACAAGAAGCCCGAGGTCAACGACACCAAGACGTATGACAACGGCTCGAAGGTCGTCCCGGCGTACCTGCTGGAGCCGGTCGCGGTCGACAAGACCAACTACCAGAAGGAGGTCGTCGACTCCGGCTACATCAAGGAAAGCGACCTCAAGTAACCGCCAGCTCCTACTGATTGGAAGGCACGACCATGGCGGGACCCGTCCTGGAAATGCGCTCGATCGTCAAGACCTTTCCCGGCGTCAAGGCGCTGTCGGACGTCACGCTGACCGTCCGGCAGGGCGAGGTCCACGCCATCTGCGGGGAGAACGGCGCCGGCAAGTCGACCCTCATGAAGGTCCTCTCCGGCGTCCACCCGCACGGCACCTACGAGGGCGACATCCTCTTCGAGGGGGAGGTCTGCGAGTTCAAGGACATCAGGGCCAGTGAGCATCACGGCATCGTGATCATCCACCAGGAACTGGCCCTGATCCCCTACCTCTCCATCGCGGAGAACATCTTCCTCGGCAACGAGCACGCCACGCGCGGGATCATCAGCTGGACCGAGACCCTCAAGCACGCCACCGAACTGCTGCGCCGGGTCGGCCTCTCCGACCACCCCGACACCCGGGTCGCCGACATCGGCGTGGGCAAGCAGCAGCTCGTGGAGATCGCGAAGGCGCTGTCGAAGAAGGTGAAGCTGCTCATCCTCGACGAGCCGACCGCGGCTCTGAACGACGAGGACAGCGGCAAACTCCTGGACCTGATCCTGGAGTTGAAGAAGCAGGGCATCACCTCGATCATCATCTCCCACAAGCTCAACGAGATCCGCAAGGTCGCCGACTCGGTGACGATCCTGCGCGACGGCCAGACCATCGAGACCCTCGATGTGAAGGCACCGGAGACCAGCGAGGACCGGATCATCAGCGGCATGGTCGGCCGGGACCTGGAGCACCGCTTCCCCGACCGCACCCCGCACGAGCCGGAGGAGGGCGCGGCCCCCGCCCTTGAGATCCGCAACTGGACCGTGCACCACCCGATCGACCAGCAGCGCAAGGTCGTCGACGACGTGTCGATCGAGGTGCGGCGCGGGGAGATCGTCGGTATCGCGGGCCTGATGGGCGCCGGCCGCACCGAGCTCGCGATGAGCGTGTTCGGGCGGACCTACGGCCGCTACCACGGCGGCACGGTCCTCAAGGACGGCAAGGAGATCCGTACGAAGTCCGTCCCCGAGGCGGTGAAGAACGGCATCGCCTATGTCACCGAGGACCGCAAGCACTACGGCCTGAACCTCATCGACACCATCAACCGCAACATCTCGCTCAGCGCGCTGGGCAAGGTCGCCAAGCGGGGCGTGGTCGACGAGCACGGGGAGCGGCAGGTCGCCGAGGGCTTCCGCAAGTCCATGAACATCAAGGCGCCGACGGTCTTCGAGCCGGTGGGCAAGCTGTCCGGCGGCAACCAGCAGAAGGTCGTCCTCAGCAAGTGGATCTTCGCCGGTCCCGATGTGCTGATCCTGGACGAGCCGACGCGCGGTATCGACGTCGGTGCCAAGTACGAGATCTACACGGTCATCGACCAGCTGGCCGCCCAGGGCAAGGCGGTCGTCTTCATCTCCTCCGAGCTGCCGGAGCTGCTCGGCATGTGTGACCGCATCTACACGATGGCCGCGGGGCGGCTGACCGGCGAGTTCTCGCGGGCCGAGGCCTCGCAGGAATCGCTGATGCGTCAGATGACTAAGGACAAAGAGGTAACCCGATGAGCACGGATGTGACCGCCAAGACCCCGGCCCCCGCGCCGCCGGGCAAGAGCGGAGGGGCCGCGGGCGACGGCCTGCTCCAACTGGTGCTGGAGGGCCTGCGCCGCAACATGCGGCAGTACGGCATGCTGATCGCGCTCGGCCTGATCGTGGTGCTGTTCGCGGTGTGGACCGACGGCGACCTGCTGCTGCCGCGCAACGTCTCCAACCTGGTGCTCCAGAACAGCTACATCCTGATCCTCGCGATCGGCATGATGCTGGTGATCATCGCGGGCCACATCGACCTGTCGGTGGGATCGCTGACGGCGTTCATCGGCTCGATGGCCGCCGTTTTCATGGTCAAGAACGACCTGCCATGGCCCGTCGCGGTCATCCTCTGCCTCGCCATGGGCGCGCTCGCCGGCGCGGCACAAGGGTTCTTCATCGCGTACGGCGGAATACCATCCTTCATCGTGACCCTCGCGGGCATGCTGATCTTCCGCGGTCTCACCGAGATCTTCCTGGAGGGCCAGACCCTCGGCCCGTTCCCGGAGGGCCTGCAGAAGGTCGCCAACGGCTTCCTGCCCGAGGTCGGACCGAACACGAACTACCACAACCTCACTCTGCTGCTCGGCTTCGCGATGATCGCGTTCGTGGTCTTCCAGGAGTTCCGGGACCGCCGCAGGCAGCAGGAGTTCTCCCTGGACGTCCCGCCCTTCAAGCTGTTCCTGCTGAAGCTGGTCGCGCTCGGCGCCGCCATCCTCACGCTGACGATGCTGCTCGCCAGCTACAAGGGCGCCCCGATCGTGCTGCTCATCCTGGGTGTGCTGCTCGTCGGCTTCGGCTACGTCATGCGCAACGCGATCATCGGCCGCCACATCTACGCGATCGGCGGCAACCTGCCCGCGGCCAAGCTGTCGGGTGTGAAGGACAAGAAGGTCACCTTCCTGGTCTTCCTGAACATGGGCATGCTCGCGGCCCTGGCGGGTCTGGTCTTCGCCGCCCGCTTCAACGCGGCCTCTCCCAAGGCCGGCCTCAACTTCGAGCTGGAGGCCATCGCGGCCTCGTTCATCGGCGGTGCGTCGATGAGCGGCGGCGTCGGCACGGTCCTCGGCGCGATCATCGGTGGCCTGGTCCTGGGCGTGCTGAACAACGGCATGAACCTCGTCGGCATCGGCACCGACTGGCAGCAGGTCATCAAGGGCCTGGTACTGCTGGCGGCGGTCGGATTCGACGTGTGGAACAAGCGCAAGGTCGGTTCGTAAGTCCACGCAAGGGGCCCCGCCGGAACGGCGGGGCCCTTTCAAATTCCTGAACAGGAGCCGCACATGGACATGAGCAGACGTACGGTCATCGCCGGTGCCGCGGCGGCGGGGATCACCGCCGCGACCATCGGCAGCGCGCACGCCACGGGAGACCGGACGCCGGTGAAGTCGCTCTTCGGCAGGCTCGCCGACGGCACGAAGGTGTACAGCTGGTCGCTGGCCAACGGCGGCACGCGGATGAAGGTCCTCTCCTACGGCGGCGTCGTGCAGTCCCTGGAGATCCCGGACCGGCGCGGCCACTACGCCAACGTCTCCCTCGGCTTCGACAACATCGAGGACTACGTCGCGGGGAGCCCGTACTTCGGCGCGCTGATCGGCCGCTACGGCAACCGGATCGGCAAGGGGCAGTTCACCCTCGACGGCAAGGCCTACCAGGTCAACGTCAACGACGGCGCGAACAGCCTGCACGGCGGTGCCAAGGGCTTCGACAAGCGGGTGTGGGACGTCGAGCCGTTCACCAAGGGCTCCGACGTCGGCCTGCACCTGTACTACACGTCCGTCGACGGCGAGATGGGCTACCCGGGCACGCTCAAGGTGAAGGTGACGTACACCCTCACCAAGTACGGCGACTGGCGCATCGACTACGCGGCCACCACCGACAAGGCCACCGTCGTCAACCTCACCAGCCACGTCTACTGGAACCTCGCGGGCGAGGGCAGCGGCACGATCGAGAACCACGAGCTGAAGATCGACGCCTCCCGCTACACCCCCGTCGACTCGGGCCTCATCCCCACCGGTGAGCTGGCCCCCGTCGCCGGCACCCCCTTCGACTTCCGCCGCAGCAAGCGCATAGGCGAGGACCTGCGCGAGCCGCACCAGCAGCTGCTGTACGGCAAGGGCATCGACCACAACTGGGTGCTCGACAAGGGCATCTCGCCGCGTCCCGAGTGGATCGCGACCCTGAAGGACCCCTCCTTCGGCCGCACCCTGCGGATGGCGTCCACCGAGCCGGGCCTGCAGTTCTACTCCGGCAACTTCCTCGACGGCACCCTGGTCGGCACCGGCGGCCGCACCTACCGGCAAGGGGACGCGCTGTGCCTGGAGACACAGCACTTCCCGGACTCGCCGAACAAGCCGTCGTTCCCGTCGACGGTGCTGCGACCGGGGCAGACGTACCGGTCGACGACGATCCACTCGTTCAGCCGCTGAGTGCGGATCAGCCGCTGAGCCCGGCTGATCCGTCCGTTGTGACGGTTCTTCACAGGTGGCGCACAACTTCTCACCGACTTCTCAGTGGTTGAACAGCGCCACCCCAGTATCCGTATGTAAGGGCGGCCCGTGCTCCCCCGCGCGGGCCACCCAAAGACGACGGGCCCGGTCGTCCCCACCGGGCCCGCCCCATACGGAGGTTCCATGGCCGACAACGTCACCTCGCTGTTCCGCAGCACCGCGGCACACAGCCCGTCGATGGCGGCGCTGACGCGTGAGGGCGGCGACGGGGCCGGTCCGGTCGACTTCTGCATTCCCTGCAACCCGTACTTCCCGACGCCGGAGATGTTCGAGGACATGGGGGCCAGGCTGCGGGACATCATCACGTACTACCCGAGCAGCGCCGACACGATCACGGCCGAACTGTGCAGCCTGCTCCAGCTTCCGCCGCAGTGCGTGGCGATGGGCAACGGCTCCACGGAGCTGATCACCTGGATCGACCACCTGATGGTCCGGGAGTCCCTCGCCATCCCCGTCCCCACGTTCGGCCGCTGGACCGACCAGCCCATGGAGACCGGCAAGCGGGTCGACATGTTCCCGCTCCAGGAGTCCAGCGGCTTCGCCCTGGACCTCGCTCAGTACGCCGAGTTCATCCGGGCCAGGGGGACCCGGGTGGCGGTCATCTGCAACCCCAACAACCCCGACGGCGGCTACCTTCACAAGCACGCGCTCGTGCAGTTCATGGACGCCATGGCCGACCTCGACCTGGTCATCATCGACGAGTCCTTCCTGGAGTTCGCCGACGCCGAGCAGGAGCCGTCGGTCGTCCAGGAGGCGATGCTGCGCCCGAACGTGATCGTGCTGCGCAGCCTCGGCAAGAACTTCGGCCTGCACGGCATCCGCTTCGGCTACCTCGTCGCCAACCCGGCCCTGGCCGGCATGGTCCGCTCGATGCTGCCGAAGTGGAACCTCAACGCGTTCGCCGAGCACGTGGTGTTCATGCTCAAGAATCACGGCGCCGAGTACGCGCAGAGCCTGCACCAGGTGCGCCGCGACCGCCTCGACATGGCGAGCCACCTGGCCCAGCTGCCCGGCCTGACGGTCTACCCGTCGCAGGGCAACTTCCTCTTCGTGCGCCTCCCCGTGGGCGCCGAGGGCACCGTGGTCCGCGACCGGCTGCTCACCGAGCACCGGATCCTGGTCCGCGAGTGCGGCAACAAGATCGGTTCGTCCAGCCGCTTCCTGCGACTCGTGGTGCGCCCCCAGGTGGACGTGCGTCGCCTGGTGTCCGGCCTGGAGCAGGTGCTCTACGGGTCCAGGAGGGGAGCCGCCGTACCCGAGCTGGGTACAGGGACCAACTACAGCTCGGGTACGGCGGCCGTGGACCGGTTGGTCAGCTCCACCAACGGCGCGGGAGTGCCGGGTCTTGCCGCGCAGGCCATGGCGGCGCCGATGCCTGCGGTGCCTCAGCCGCAGGCGGTGCCGCAGGGGGGCGGCATGCCGATGCCTGCGCCGGTTCCGGTGGCCCCGGCCGCGGCGGCCCCTGCGCCGGCTCCCGCTCCGACGCCCATGCCCGCGCCGATGCCGGCGCCGGTTCCCGTGGCGACGCCCGCTCCCGCGCCCGCGCCCGCCCCTGCCCCGATGTCGTTCCCGTCGCCCGTGGCGCCCGCCGCGGCGGTGGTGCCGCCGGCCGGACCCACGCCGCCGGGAGTGCCGGCGCGTGGGGGGCTTACGGCCGCGCAGGTGCGCGGTACTACAGGGCCGGGGTTGACTCCGGCGCCGGCGACCGGGTGGCCGAACAGCCAGAGCTGGCCCAATGCGGCGGGGATGGGGCAGGTCGGGTAGCGCCCTCTCGCCGTAGGGATGTGGCGCGTGGGCGACTGCGGGGCCGTCGTGGTTGGTCGCGCAGTTCCCCGCGCCCCTGGCGGCGTTGAGCTACACCGGCATCAAACGCCACTGTTGGCAGGTGTTGTTCAGCCACGACCACTGACGCAGGTCGGCGCCGTCCGTGCTGGAGCAGTTCTCGGTGTCGAGGACCACGACTTGACGGGGTTGCCGAACGAGGCGGCGCTCGCGGACGACTGGCCGAGGCTCAGCGCGAGCAGCAGTGCCGCGAGCAGGGTCAGTAGGCGACCGGCCATCCGCTGCTCCAGTTCAGAAGGTTGATGCCCAGCTTGGGCGTGCCGTTGTCGGTGCCGTCGTAGTAGTGGTAGACGATCAGGTCGCCGTCGACGTCGTTCATGATCGACTGGCCGCCGGGGCCGATGACGCTGCCGTGTGACTCCAGCACGGGCGTCCCGCCGTTGTTGAGCATCGAGACACCGTTGCGGTCGCGGTACGGGCCGGTGACGCTCGTGGCGCGGCCGACCTTCACCTTGTAGGTGCTGCTGGTGCCGGCGCAGCAGGTGTCGTAGGAGGCGAAGAGGTAGTAGTAGCCGCCCCGCTTGACGACGAAGGGGGCCTCCACGGCCTTGGTGCCGGTCGGGCGGGAGGCGAGTGAGTGGCGGGTGGTGTTCGAGGAGAGCTGTTTGCCGGTGGCGGGGTCGATCCGGATCATCTTGATCCCGGTCCACCAACTGCCGAAGGACAGCCACCACTTGCCGTCGTCGTCGACGAAGAGGTTCGGGTCGATGGCGTTGTAGTCGCTTGAGGAGCCGGAGGTGTAGACGGTGCCGTAGTCGGTCCAGCTGCCCGGCTGCCCGGTCGTGGAGCCCGCCAGGCCGATGGCGGAGGTGTTCGAGCCGAACTTCGAGACGGAGTAGTACATCAGGTACTTGCCGCCGTGGAACGAGATGTCCGGCGCCCACGCCTCCGGGACGGAGGAGTACGCCGACCACCAGCCGGGGCGGCTGCCGAAGGCGTCGGCGCCCGCGCTGAAGGCGGTGCGGTCGGACGACGTCTTGCTCGCGATGCCGCCGCCGGTGGCGTACAGCAGGTACTGGCCGGAGGAGGTGCGGATCATCGACGGGTCGTGGGTGACGACGGACCCGGTGACCCGGCCGGGGTTGGGATAGGCCGACGCCGAGGACGGGATCAGGGCGAGGAGCGCGGCGACGGGAAGAGCGAGGAGGGTGGTGCGCTTGCGGCTCATGCGGGTCCTCCTTGCGGTGGGGGTGACAGAGCGGTGGGGGTGACAGTCTGGTCGACATACCGAACAGTGCTCGCAAGTTCGAACGGGACCGTAGAATCGAAGCGCTTGCGCGTCAATGCCCCGCGCGTGAACCAGGTAGCACGCAGGTGTGGATTCCGAACAGCATCGGTCGTTTCCCGGTCCGCGCTCGACCCGCTGGGGTAGTTGTGGACGCATGATGCCCTTGGAGGAAGCACAGGACGAGCTGAAGCATCTGCTGGTCCGCTGCGAACGGTGGTTACGGGCGGTCGACGAGGTGTCGGAGCTTCTCCCCGACGCCCGCGACCTGGGCTCGGACGTCGAGCGCATGGAGGCCCTGCGCACCCGCGCCCTGTCGACCATGCTCAAGGTGGCGCTCCTCGGACGGCAGTCCTCGGGCAAGAGCTTCCTCATCAGCGGCCTTCAAGGCGGCCTGGAATACCTCCCGTTCATCGACGAGGACGGCGAGCAGTCGGACGAATACGTCGGGATCCTGCCGTCGTCGGCGAGTCCGACCACCGCCTGCCCCTCGACGGTCATCCCCGTCGGGGACGACCCCACCGTCGACGCGTACGGGCGGGGGCTGCTGCGGGTCAAGTTCAGGGGGCGGGCCGACTGGGTGGAGGTCGGCACGGATCTGCATCGCGCCGAAGTGGCCGCCTACGCGGCGGCGGACGGCAACAGGGCCGATCGCCGCTCGGAGCACGTCAACGATCACGTCGAGCGGATCGAACTCCTCATCTCCAAGGCGCGACTGCCGATCAAGCTCTTCGACCTGCCGGGCTCGGAGTCCGAGGACGAGGAGCGCGACGAGATCATGTACGAGGCCTGGAAGGAGGCAGACTGCTTCATCTACGTCAGCCAGGCCACCGAGGCCCTCACCTCGAACGAACTGCGCCTGATCCGCGATCTGTACTCGCACGCCGTACCGGCCAGGAAGCGGGTGCTGTGGGTCCTCTCCGGGATCGACCGGGCGGCGCAGCGCGAGCACAACCAGGCGGCCTGGAAGAACGTACTGGCGACCAACAACCAGTATCTGCGCGATCGTTACCCCAGCTCCGAGCGGTTCATCGGGGAGGGCTTCCTTCCCGTGTCGGCGGCCCTGGAGGCCCAGGCGGAGTTCGAGGAGGGCAAGGGCAGGGACGGCAGCGCGCTTCGCAGGCGTGGCCGGATGGGGGAACTGCGCGACCGCCTCCAGGGCCTGCTGGAGTCCGGCGCCGGGCACAAGCATCTGAAGCTGATCGGGGACGAGGCGGGCTGGGTCGTACGGCGCAGACGGCGGACCATCGCCGATGTGCTGGATGCCCACCGGGTGGCCGTGGACCAGCTGGAGGTCCAGCGGGACGGCCTCCGGCAGGAGCTGGAAGGCATGGACGAGTCCCTGCAGCGGATGCTGACGGAGCTGAACGACGAACTCGACCGCAGGATCCGCAAGACCCAGCGGCCGTTCAACGGTCTGGCGAGCGAACTGCACCGGGGGCTGGACGGCTTGATCGACGCCGGCAACCTGAGCGCCGAGCACGTGAACGAGATCGGCGTCCGTCACGTCCAGCTCTTCAACGAGTGGATGACGGGCCCCGACGGACCGGGCACGCTCTGGGAGCGCGAACGCGCGGCACTCGACGACAGCGCCCGGCTGTTCCTGCGGTCCCTGTTCGGCGAGGACACCGGGTCCCGGCTGGTCGGACCCGAGCCGCTCGACCTCGACTCCATCCCGGTGGCGAACGACGGGGACAACCCCTGGCGGGCGTACGGCGTGGTCCAGGACGCGGCCAACGTGCTCGGTGTCGCGAGCCCGCTCGCCGGCGGCGCGGTCTGGCTGACGACGAGCCTCAGTCTCGCCACCATCGCGGTACCGGTGGGAGCGGCCGTCCTCGCCGCCATCGGTATCGCCAGGATCACGGACTTCCTCCGGGAGCGGGAGTCCAAGATCCAGCAGGCCCGTCAGGAACGCAAGGACATGATCGACGAGCAGGCCAAGGAGGCCCGCACCGGCTTCGAGGAGATGGTGCGGAGCGACGGCCGGCGCGTGATCGACGCGGCCGCGGAGTACCACCACCGGCACCGGGCCCGGCTGCGCGCGACGCTGGACGAGATAGTGCAACGGATGCGCGCCGAGGACACCGAAGGCAGCCGCGAGATCGTCAGGCGCCTGACGCCGGTCGAGGAGCAGGGCCGTGCCATCGCCGCCGACGTGCAGGACCTGCTCGACCGCAACCGGACGGTCTGACGGCTCACCGCATCACGCACCGACCCGTCAGACCGGCCCGCGCAGCCCCGTGATGAGGAGTTCCACCAGTCGGCGGGCGTCGTAGCGGGGGTCGTTGTCCGCGCCGATGCAGAGGTTGCCGACGGCGCGCATGAGTTCGTAGGCCTCGATGTCGGAGCGGATCTCGCCGGCGTGGGCGGCGGCTTGAAGCAGGTCGGTGCAGACGGGGAGCAGGCGGTCGAGGAAGTAGGTGTGCAGGGTCTCGAAGCCCGCGCTGTCGGAGTGCAGCACGCCCGCGAGGCCGTGCTTGGTGACCAGGAAGTCGACGAAGAGGTCGATCCACTCGCGCAGTGCGGTGAACGGGGAGTCGGCGGCGGCCAGCAGCCGCGGGCCGGCCTCGGCGCACTCCTCGATCTGATGGCGGTAGACGGCGGTCACGAGGTCCGCCCGGGTCGGGAAGTGGCGGTAGATCGTGCCCATCCCGACGCCCGCCCTGGCCGCGATCTGGCGGATCGGCGCGTCGACGCCCGAGGTGACGAAGACCTCGGCGGCCGCGGCGAGCAGCGTCTGCTGGTTGCGCTGCGCGTCGGCCCGCTTGGTTCGGGCCGGCGTCTTCCCGGCCGGATTCTCGGTGGACATCAGGCATTCCTCCGGCGCCGTTGACAAAACGGAACAGCGCTCCGGATACTAAATGGAGCAGCGTTCCGGTTCAGGTTAGTCGAGCCGTGCGCTTCCTACCACCCTGCCCGCCCCTGCCCGCCTTCCGCCCGCAGCGGCCGAGGTGCGGCCAGGACCCCAGAAGGGAATCGCGTCATGTCCGCATCCACCCAGAGCACCGTCACCGACCCGCCGGTACCCGTGATGTCGTACGGCCCGGTGGTGCTGCCGATCCCCGGCCGCCCCGTCGATCTGCACCTGCGCGTCACCGCCCCCGCGACCGGCGGCGACCTGCCCGTCATCCTTCTCTCGCACGGGCACGGCCCCTCGAACCACCTCTCCTCGCTGCACGGCTACGCGCCGCTCACCGACCGCTGGGCCGCGCAGGGCTTCGTCGTCGTCCAGCCCACCCATCTCAGCTCCAGGACCCTGAGCCACCTGGTCACCGACGCCCCCGGGGCGCCCTTCTTCTGGCGGGCCCGCGCCGAGGACATGACGCACTTGCTCGACCGGTTCGACGCGATCGAGGCCGCAGTGCCGCAGCTCGCCGGACGCGTGGACCGCACCCGGGTCGCCGTCGCCGGACACTCGCTCGGCGGCCACACCGCCGGCCTCCTGCTGGGCGCCCGCAACTCCGACCCCGACACGGGGGAAGCGGTGGACCTGCTCGAACCCCGCATCACCGCGGGCGTGCTGCTCGCGGCGCCCGGCAGGGGCGGCGGCGACGTCCTGAACGGCCCGATGGCGGAGGCCATCTCGTTCGTCCACTCGTCCGACTTCTCCACCATGACCACCGCCGCCCTGGTCGTCGCCGGCGACAAGGACGAATCCCGGCACTTCACGGACGCCGGGCCGGAGTGGCACACCGACCCCTACACCCTCGCGCCCGGCCCCAAGACCCTGCTCACCCTGTTCGGCGCCGAGCACGGCCTCGGCGGCATCGCCGGCTACGACGCCGCCGAGACCACCGACGAGAACCCCGCGCTCGTGGCCGCCCTCGGCCGCCTCGTCCCGGCCTACCTCCGCACCCGGTTCGACCCCGCCGACGACGCCTGGCGCACGACGAGCGACGCGCTGACGACCGGCCCGGACGCCGTCGGACGGGTGGAGTCCAAGTAGCCGGGACGGTCCCGCCGAAAGACCGGCAAGGAACTTGACGGGCACTCACTTTGCCCAACTGACAGCCCATCAACAGCAACGCTTTCTACGGTGCCGTGTCCATGACAGACACCTCGAAGGCACCCCCCACCGCGATCGGACGCCGCACCGTACTGATCGCCACCGGCGCCACGGCCGCGGCACTGACCGTGGGCGCCGCAGCGCCCGAAGCCCCCACAGCCGCCCAGGCACCCGTCGCCGCCGCGGCCGTCTGCACCCTCACGAAGGAGATGACCGAAGGCCCCTACTACCTCGACGGACAGCTCGTCCGCGCCGACGTGAGCGAGGACAAGACCGGCATCCCGCTGGAGCTCACCCTCACCGTCGTCGACGACAGCACCTGCGCGCCCCTGAACAAGGCCCTGGTGGAGATCTGGCACTGCGACGCGCTCGGCGAGTACTCCGGCTTCGTCGGCAACAACGGCCACGACGAGCCCGACAACGGCACCTTCCTGCGCGGCGGCGTGCTCACCGGCCCGGACGGCGTCGCCCGCATCACGACCGTGTACCCCGGCTGGTACCGCGGCCGCTGCGTCCACATCCACGTCAAGGTGCACACCGACGTCACGCTCACCGCCGACGGCTCGTTCACCGGCGGCCAGGAACTCCACACCGGCCAGCTCTTCTTCAGCGAGACGATCACCACGCGGGTCGCGGCCCTGGCCGCCTACGCAGCCAACACCGTCCCGCGCACCACCCTCGCCCAGGACGGCATCTACGACGACGGAGGCGCCGCGTCCGGCCTGCTGACCCTGACCGCGCTCGGCAGCTCGACCTCCGCCGGCTACGCGGGGACGCTGACCCTGGGCGTGGAGAGCTAGCCGAACCCGACCCCTGCGACCGGGCCGCGCCCGCCACTTCCGGCGGGCGCGGCCCTATGTGCGCACTACTTGCCCGGGCACTGCTTCCAGGCGAGGTGGTACACCGTGCTGATGTCGCCGTCGGTCGAGTCCATGGTCATGAAGCTGACCTTGCTCGGCGAGGACGAACCGAGGTTCACCCGCAGCTCGGTGTTGATGTTGAAGTTGCGCTGAACCCCGCAGGGCGCCCAGACCAGTTGGGCCCAGTCGGTCTCGTCGGTGGCCTGCCAGTTGTCGTTGAGGGGGCCGCTGAACGGGTGGCTGCGGAACTGCGTGCTCGGCGAGCCCTGGAAGTAGTACGACGCTCTCTGCATGGCGTTCGAGCCGGACTGCAGGGCGGCGAAGCCGCGGTAGTCGGCGCTGGCGATGGCGTAGGTGAAGCCACCGGGGACGTGCACGACCAGGCTGAGCTGGCAGTTCTTACGGAACGCCGTGGGGTCGGAGTTGCCGCCGACCTGGGCGAGGTAGTCGCTGTACGTCACCGTGAACGCGGTGTTGTCCTCGGAGACGGCGACCGCCGTGGTGCCCTGGGGGCAGCCGGAGCCGTTCACCGTGGCGACCTTGATGACGATCTTGTCCGGCGGCGGGTCCTCGAACGCCGGCGACGCCTGCGCGGGCAGCGCAGCGACGAGAAGAGCGGCCAGCGAGGCGCCGCTCAGCAGAAATCTCAGGAGTCCACGTGCCATGGATCTCTCCTCGGGGAATGGGGGGTGGCTGCGCCCCCGACCCCTTTCGGCCCCGCCGAGTCTTCGTTGAATCTTTGAAGAAACAGTGAGGTTCCTGTGAAGGTCGAAGGCGTACCGCATCGTAGGAGCCACGGATGTGGCCGACAGGGGCCAACTCCGGCCATTTACACCGCAGTTGAGCTGCGCGCTATTGAGCCGTTCGCACCAGCACACCCATCCGTCACCGGCAACGCTCGCAACTCCCCCCACATGACGCGAATCGCAGGGCTCACCGCCCGCACGGCGCACTTTCGTGTGCGAGTGCACACGGACGTGGCGGTCACCGATGGCTCGTACACAGGGCGCGAGGTCATTCACATCCGGCAGCTGTGCTGCGGCGACGGGGCGGGCCCTGCGGTCCGCCGGTCCTCACGGCACGTGGTGACACGGTGGCGGACGGCCACAAGGCGACCTTGACAGCGGGTGCCGGTGCCGCACTGCCCGGATCGGTCAGGTTCCGACGGGCTGCCGTTCGTCCACGGGCTCGGTTCCGGCCGCCCTCCGTTCCCTCAGATGGGCGCGTACCGAGTACGCCAGGGCGGCGGCCCACAGCCCGTACAGGGCGACGTAGAGCATGTCGTTCGGCAGCAGGGTGCGGGCGTTGGTCACGACGATCACTCCGCCGACCGCGGAGCCCAGCACCCGCGGCGGCAGCAGCCGCACCAGCCACGCGGCGATCGGCGCGGCCACCAGTCCGCCCAGCAGGAACGCGGCGACCCATACGACGTCGATGCCCTGGGAGCCCAGCGAGAACAGGAACCCGAGGCTGGCGGCGACCGCCACCAGGAACTCGCTGGTGTCGATGGAACCGATCACCCTGCGGGGTTCCATCCGGCCGCCGGCCAGCAGCGCCGGTGTGCCGACCGGCCCCCAGCCCCCTCCCCCGGTGGCGTCCAGGAAGCCGGCGAGCAGCCCGAGCGGAGCCAGGAACCGGCGCCTGAGCGGCTTGCCGAGGCGGTCCTCCGGCAGGCCCCGGAAGGTGAACCGGGCCATGACGTACACGCCGAGCCCGAGCAGGATCAGGGACATCACCGGCTTCGCGACCCCGGTCGACAGCCGGGACAGCACCGTCGCCCCGAGGAACGCGCCCACCGCGCCCGGCACCCCGATCCGCGTGACGACCTTCCAGTCGACGTTGCCGAAGCGCCAGTGCGCGGCCCCGGACATCAGGGTCGTGCCGATCTCGGCGAGATGGACGGTCGCGGAGGCGGCGGCGGGATTGGTGCCCAGGGCCAGCAGCAGCGTGGTCGAGGTCACCCCGTAGGCCATGCCGAGGCTGCCGTCCACGAGCTGGGCACCGAGGCCCGCGAGGGCGAGCAGGATCAGCGTGCGCATGAGGGGTGACGGTAGGGCCCCGAGCTGAGCGCAGCCTTAGGGAAGCTGAGCGCAGTCTTGGGGCCCCATGAGGATTTCTCAGGTGGCTCGGTCAGCCCAGCCGGATCACATTCCACGACAGCGGTTCCAGTACGGCGGTGAGCCGTCCGTCCTTCAGCGCCGTGCCCTCGACCCGGTGCGGGGCGACCCGCTCGGGGTCGTCGACGGTGTTGCGGGCGTCCGGATCGGCGTCCGCGAGGGCGCTGTGCTCGACGACGCGCG
This sequence comes from Streptomyces chartreusis, assembly GCF_008704715.1. Taxonomy (NCBI): domain Bacteria; kingdom Bacillati; phylum Actinomycetota; class Actinomycetes; order Kitasatosporales; family Streptomycetaceae; genus Streptomyces; species Streptomyces chartreusis. Next base: position 6,816,101 of record NZ_CP023689.1, on the reverse strand, counting down.
TGACGTCGAGGCCGTTCAGGGTGACGTCGAGGGGCAGGGCCTCGGTGCGGCTGCGGTTGACGGCGAAGACGGTGACCGAGCCGTCGTCGGCGCGCACGGCGGTGGCGTGCAGCAGGTCGGCCTCGCCGTACTTCTTCGTCTCGTAGGTCGGGGAGTCGACCCGGACGTCGAGGACCCGGCCGCGGCCGTGCGCGGCGGCCTGCGCGAAGGGGAAGAACGTCGTCTGCCGCCAGGCGGGGCCGCCCGGTTCGGTCATGATCGGGGCGATGACGTTCACGAGCTGCGCGAGGCAGGCGACGGTGACGCGGTCGGCGTGGCGCAGCAGGGCGATGAGGAGCGAGCCGAAGACGACGGCGTCGGTGACGCTGTAGTTGTCCTCCAGCAGGCGCGGGGCCTCCGGCCAGTCGTGCTGCTCGAAGGTCTTGGCGTGCGCCTCCCACTCGGGCAGGTACCAGACGTTCCACTCGTCGAAGGAGAGGTTGATCCGCTTCTTCGACTTCAGCCGGGCGCCCACGTGGTCGGCGGTGGCGACGACGTTGTCGATGAAGGACTCCATGTCCACGGCGGACGCGAGGAAGGAGTCGATGTCGCCGTTCTCGGGCCAGTAGTAGGCGTGCAGCGAGATGTGGTCGACGAGGTCGTACGTCTCCTCCAGGACCGTCGCCTCCCACTCGGCGAAGGTCGGCATGGACTGGCTCGAGGAGCCGCAGGCGACGAGTTCGACGCGCGGGTCGATCTGGCGCATGGCGCGGGCGGTCTCGGCGGCGACGCGGCCGTACTCCTCCGCCGTCTTGTGGCCGGTCTGCCAGGGGCCGTCCATCTCGTTGCCCAGGCACCACAGCCGGATGCCGAAGGGGTCCTTGTCCCCGTGGGCGACACGCAGGTCGGACAGGGCGGTGCCCTCGGGGTGGTTGGCGTACTCCTGGAGTTCGAGGGCTTCGGCGACGCCGCGGGTGCCGAGGTTGACGGCCATCATGGGCTCGGCCTGCGGGCCGATCTTGCGCAGGAAGTCGATGTACTCGGAGAGGCCGAAGCGGTTGGACTCCGTCGAGTGCCAGGCGAGGTCGAGGCGGCGGGGGCGTTCCTCGGCGGGGCCGACGGAGTCCTCCCACTTGTAGCCCGACACGAAGTTGCCGCCGGGGTAGCGCACGGCCGTGACACCGAGTTCGCGGACGAGGTCGAGGACGTCCTGGCGCAGGCCCTTGTCGTCGGCCGTGGGGTGGCCGGGTTCGAAGATGCCGGTGTAGACGCAGCGGCCGAGGTGTTCGACGAAGCTGCCGAAGAGGCGGGGGTTGACCTCGCCGACGACGAAGGCGGGGTCGAGGGTGAAGCGGGCGGTGTGCATGGTCGCCTTTCGGGGTGGGTGGTTCCTGTTTCGTGGGCGGCTGCGGGTCGTGTGTGGCCGGTCGCGCAGTTCCCCGCGCCCCTGAAGGGCGTTGGGCCGACCGTTCTCGTCGGGTTACTGGCCTGCCAGACCCGTATGGGCCACTCCAGCGACGATCTGCCGTTGGAAGAAGACGAAGACGACGATCAGTGGCAGGCCCGCCATGAGGCCGCCGGCCATGAGCTGGGCCCACTGGATGCCGTAGGAGTTCATGACGGTCGCGATGCCGTTCGGCATGGTCATCAGGTCGGGGTTGTTGGTGACCATGTAGGGCCACAGGAAGTTGTTCCACGACGCGATGAAGGTGAAGATGCCGACCGCCGCGAGGGAGGGGCGGGCGAGCGGTACGACGATGGTGAAGAAGACCCGCCAGCGGCCCGCGCCGTCGATGAACGCGGCCTCCTCCAGCTCGCGCGGGACGCCCTGGAAGAACTTGTAGAGGATGTAGACCATCGCGGCGGGCGCGCACTGCGGCAGGATCATGCCCCAGTAGGTGTCGACCATCCCCATCTGCTGGACCGTGGTGAACAGCGGGACGCCGAGGACCGCCGGGGAGATCATCAGGCCCGCCATCACGACGCCCATCAGCACGCCCTTGCCGCGGAACTCCGTGCGGGCGAAGCCGTATCCGGCCAGTGCGCTCACCGCCAGGACGACGGACGTCACGCAGACCGAGACGACCAGCGAGTTCACGAACCAGTCGGTGATGTTGCCGGTCTCGAACAGGGCCGTCCACGCCTGGCCCGTCCAGTCCTTCGGCAGCCAGTGCGGGGGCACCTCCACCGCCTCGGTCTCGGACTTCAGGGAGGTGAACAGGCCCCAGGCGAAGGGCGCGAGGAAGACGACGGAGACCGCCGTGCCGAGGAAGGTGAGGACGATCTGGCTCGGGGTCCAGGGCCTGCGGGGCTGTGCGGCCGTACTCATCGGGTGGCCTCCTCACGGTTGCGCAGCAGCCACATCCTGGCGAGGGCGACGACCGCGATGATCACGAAGAAGATGACGGAGATCGCCGAGGCGTAGCCCACGCGATAGCTGGTGAAGCCCTCTTCGAGGGTGTACTACACGAAGGTGCGGGTCGAGTTCTCCGGTCCGGGGCCGAAGTCCAGCATCACGACCGCCTGGTCGAAGACCTGGAGCGAGGCGAGGATCTGGAGCGTGACGACCAGGCCGGTGATGTTGCGCAGCATCGGCAGGGTGATGTGGACCATGCGGTGCCAGGCGTTCGCGCCGTCGAGCCTGGCGGCCTCGTAGAGGTGGTCGGGGATGGACTGGAGCGCGGCGAGGTAGAGCAGGAAGCTGAAGCCGACCGTCCACCACAGGGTGGTGATGACGATGGCGAGCATCGCGTACGACTTGTCGGTCAGCCACGGGGTCTCGATGCCGAGGACGTGGTTGATCATTCCCGTGCCGGGGTTGAACAGCCACTGCCACAGGTTGCCGGCGACGGTGGAGGGCAGCAGGAAGGGCGCGAAGAAGCACAGCCGCCACAGCCATCTGCCGCGCTCGATGTGATGGGCCAGCATCGCGAGCAGGAAGGCGAGGACCGTGATGCAGGGCACGACCAGGAGCGTGAAGTACGCGCTGTGGCCGAGCGCGTCCCACATCAGCGGGTCGTCGAGGGCCTCGCGGTAGTTGTCGAGGCCGACGAAGCTCTCGCCGTCGCCGGTGATGTTGGCGTCGGTGAGGCTGAGGTAGATGCCGCGCAGCAACGGCCAGATCACGAACAGGGTGAACAGCACCAGGAACGGCGCCACGAACCAGCCGCCGTGCTGGAAGCCCTGCTTGCGGCGGAGGGTCGCGCCGGCGGCGGCGGTCGTCACGCGGGGCGGTGCGAGGACGGACTCGGCGGTCGTCATACGGCCGCACCTCCTTGCGCGGCGGTCCGGCCGTCCATGGGGTTCTTCATGGCGAGCAGCGCGGCGAGTTCGCTCTTCATGCGGCGGGCGACGGCGTCGGGCTTGGCGGAGCCCATGGTCGAGGAGACGACGATCGGGCCGACGCGCTGGGCGAGGATGCCGGTGGAGCCCGCGAACCACACCTTCGGCTCGGTGGCCTGGTGGTCCATGGCCGAGGCGTACTCGTTCTGCGGTTCGAGCTTTCGGTACGAGGCGGTGGACAGGGTGGGGCTGTACGCGGGGATGTGGCCGCCGGCCGCCCACTGCTGGGCGTGCGTGACGATGTAGGCGGCGAGCCGGTGGGCCCCGTCGTTCGCGGCGCCGCCCCGACCCGACTGGTGAGGCAGGACGAAGGCGTGCGACTCGGCGTGGGTGGCCCGTTCGCCGAAGACGGGCGGCAGCGGGACGGCGCCGTAGTCGAGCTTCGCGCCCGAGTAGACCGGCACCGACCAGTTGCCCTCCCAGGCGAAGGGAGCGCCGTTGATGAACTGTTCGGCGCCGACGGTGCCCATGCCCGGGTTCGCGTACCCGTCGGCGACGTGCCGGCGCAGGAACTGGAGGACCTGGGTGGCCTTGTCGGTGTCGAAGGTGACCTCGGTGTTGTCCTTGTCGAACCAGGTGCCGCCGAGCTGGGTGTAGAAGGCGACGAAGAACCACCACTGGAAGTTCTGGTCGTTGACCCACAGTCCGATGGTCTGCAGGCCCTTCCTGGTGGCCTTCCTGGCCTCCTTCAGCACGCCGAACCAGTCGTCGGCCGAGGTGATGGGCACGATCCGGCCGTCGGCGCCGAGCAGGCCGGCCTTCTTCAGCACGTCCTTGCGGTAGAAGCAGAGCTGGACGTGGATGTCGAGCGGGAGGGCGTAGAGCCTGCCGTCGATGACGCCGCGCTGCCACAGTGCGGGGTTGAAGTCGGCCTCCCGTACGCCGTACTGGGCGAGCAGGTCGACGTCCCAGGGGTCCAGGAGGCGGCCGGGCGAGAAGCCGGTGACCCGGCCGAGGTGCATCACGCCGAGGTCGGGTGCGCGGTTGCCGGCGGCGGCCATGGCGAGCTTGGTGTAGAAGGGGTTGCCCCACTGGAGGGTGGAGTCCTTGACGTCGATGCCGGGGTTCGCCGCGCGGAAGGCGTCGAGCATCGCGATCATGTTGGAGCCGTCGCCGCCGCTGAACAGGTTCCAGTAGCGCACCCGGGTGTCCGCGCTGGAGGCGAGCGCGTCGGCGCCGGTGCCCAGCGCCGCGAAGCCGAAGCTGCCGGCCACCGCCAATCCTCCGGCGGCGGCCAGAAGTTGCCTGCGATTCAGGTCAGGTCGTCCCATTGCCTGCCCTTACTGTTCGAGATCTCGAATTCTGCACGTAACTTCGAACGGGACCGTAGGGTGCAAGCGCTTTCCAGTCAATGCCTCGTGCACGAATTCCGACCACCGGCGGTCGTTCTCGGTTGAACGACGGTCGTCGGATCGCATGACGCGAACACTTCGCGCCGCGTAGGCTCGAACGGCCCGACCGAACGGTGGGGGAACAGGGGGTGCGATGGACATCGCGGGCGCGCGCAGGAGGGCGGCCCGGGTCGCCGCGGCGTTACGGCCACGGCGTTCTCCCGTCGCCGCCGGGATGCGGGAGCTGGCTTCCGATCTCAGCGCGGCCGTGCGTGCCAGACCCCACCCCCCGGCGGACGTCGGCGAGTTGTGCCGCGCGCTGTGCGCGGAGATGAGCGCGCGGCGCGGCGGACGGCCGGTGGAGCTGCGGTTCGAGCGGTTCCCGGACGAGATCGAAGTGACCGGTCTGTGCGTGGAGTTCCAGGACTTCGACCTGGTCATCGTCGAGGAGCGGGCGGAGGCGGTGCAGCGGCTGGTCGTCCTCGGCCATGAGCTGTGGCATCTGCACGCGGGCCACCGCCACCACCGTACCGACGGCAGCGCCGCCGCACACGCCCTCGCGGGCAATCCCGGCTGGCAGGACACGGCCCTCGCGGTGGCCGCGCGCAACGGCTCGCGGCAACGGGACGAGGCGGAGGCCGACGACTTCGGACACCGACTGGCGGCGGCGTTCCGACCGCTGCTGTCGGGCGGAGGCGGCACGGACGCGCCCCTCGCACCGGTCCAGCGGTCCCTGGGCTACCGGGGGCAGAAGCGGGGTACGGCACCATGACGGCGCTCGCGCTGACGCCCTCGGAGTTCGTCAACGAGTTCTATCCGACGTTCTGGTGGATCCCCGCCGGGATCCTCGCCGCCGCCCTCGCCATCAAGCTGCCCAGCATCATCCGGCTGTGGCACGACCCGCTGCTGCGCGCGGTCGGCGGGCTGCTGCTGCTCGCCTGCTCGGTGTTCGTGTTCGTGGCGCCGTCGACGATCGCCCGCGTCAACCGCCTGACGGGCATCACGAACTTCTCAGGGCCCTGGGTGTACTCCCTGCTCACCGCGTTCTGCGCGTGCTGCCTGCTGCTGATCATCACCTGGCGCAGCGGCCTGTCCGACCGCTCCCCGCGCACCCGCCGCGCCATGCGCGGGGTCGTCGCCGCGTACTCCGGCGTGATCATCGCGATGTGGGTGCTGTTCGCGCTGGCCGAGGTGCCCGTGGAGCGGCTGCGGGACCTGGACACCTACTACGCCACCACGCCGTACATGCGCGAGCTGATCGTGCTCTATCTGCTCGCGCACACCACGGCGGCCCTGGTCACCAACTGGCTGATCTGGAACTGGATCCGCACCGACGGACTGGACGCCTGGCTGCGCTGGGGCCTGAAGTGCCTCGGGGTCGGCTACACCCTGCAGCTGATCTTCGACGCCGCCAAGGTGACCGCGGTGGTGGCCCGTTGGACCGGCCGGAACCTGGACTGGCTGAGCACGGCGGTGGCGCCGCCCATCGCCTGTCTGTCCGCCATCCTGGTCGCAGTGGGCTTCATCCTTCCGCACGCCGGCCAGTATCTGCACGACCGCTGGCGCATCCGGCTCGCGCACCACGAACTGCGGCCGCTGTACCTGCTGATGAGGACCGTGAACGGCGGCGGCATCCCGTTCGTCCTGCGCGCCACCCCGGAGCTGCGGCTGATCCGCCGCGAGACGTTCATCCGCGATGTGCTGCTGCCGCTGGCCCGGTTCGTGGACGAGGAGCAGCGCGGGCGTTCCTACGACGCCGCAGTCGGCCTCGGCCTGCCGCCGCTGCGGGCGAAGGCCCTGGCCGCCGCGGTGGCGATCCTGGACGCCGTCGACGCGAGGAACGCGGCCCGCGAGGGCGACGGCGCGGGCGAGGCCGACACCACGGAGCTGCTGGGTGACATCGGCGCCATGTCCCGGGCGCTGCGCGACGCGGAGGACATCCGGGCCGTACGGGAACGGGCCCGGGCACAGGTCCGGCCGGACGGCGTGCAAGTAACCAACTGAGTTGCATTTAACGGCAGTTGCGCACCAAGGGGCGCCCCGGGCGCTGCTCCCCCAAGGCAGCGCCCGGACCCCCGTGACAGGCCCGGGGCAGCCCCGCAGACAGCGAGCCGGCAGAGCTCGCGTCCCCCGTCGAGGCAGGCCCCGGCCTCATCCGACCGCGTCAAGAGGCGGGCGCGCAGTCGGAAGTCGTGAGCCGCAGAAGCGGAATACGTCTTTCAGTGACGCGATCATTGCTCGCGGTGACCTTCACTGTCAACCATTGCTGCGATCTTATGCAGTTATTGCTGCCAACTGTCGCTGGCCGCGGCACGAGGGACCCGATACGCTCCCGTAAGCCCTAGCCACGGATCCGGCCGCCAAGCCCAGGGAGAACAGGGAGACCTCGGTGAGAGACGCCCACGCTTCCCTCGCCGAACTGCGCGAGCGCCTCGAGGAACTCACCGGCCGGCCGGGCGGGCTGGCCGACGTGCTGGACGTGGCGGAGCTGTCGTACGCGACCGGCATGCCCGCGGAGACCGTCGTCGCCCTGCTGGCGGGGCGGAGCGTGCCGGAGACGAACCTGGACGAGCGCGTACGGCAGAGGCTGGACTTCCTGCGCGAGACCCGGCGCCGCCCCGACGGCAAGCGGTACTCCCTCGACGAACTCGCCAAAATCGCGGGCACGAGCAGACAGTGGCTCAGCGAGTGGCGGCGCAGCGGACTGCCCAGCCTGGAGCACGCCGACCGGATCCGGCGCCACTTCGACCTGCCCGCGGGCTTCTTCACCGCGGACGAGGCGGAGGCCCTGCACGCGGCGCTCCAGCCGGTGCTGGGAGAGCTGGAGGCGAAGGCCGATCCGCTGGCCCCGCTGCGCACCCCCGGGTTCTACCGGCTGGCCAGGCGTGCTCCGCACATGTCGCCGCGCAAGCTTCAGGCGCTGGCGGAGTGGGCCGAGATGATCACGGAGCGCGGCCCGGCAGAGGACGACGACCTCTGAGGACGCGGTACGTGCCGTGTGCATGCTCGGTTTCGGCCATCCCTGGCCGACCGCCGGTGCTCGAGGTGGCTGAGGCGACGCGGGACTTGGCATATTGCACAGGGTCGAACGTCCAGCGGCCACGGGGAGAACCGTGCGTACGAACAGGGAGATGCGTCGTCTCGCCGACGCCCTCATCGGTCCCATCCGCGTGCCCGTCCCCGCGGACGCGGAGACCCTGTTCCAGGCGGTGGTCGACTCGGCCGTCCAGTGGCGCGGACGCCCCATCGTCGTCCACCGCGAGGTGTTTCCCCCGCACACCGCCAGCGGGCTGTGGCTGGAGCGCGAGACGCACGACGACGTCATCGTCGACAAGCGTGCCGCCGTATGGCACCAGATAGTGATCTTCTGCCATGAGGTGTGGCACATGCACCAGCGGCGCGGACCCGCCACCGGCCCGCAACCCGCCGCCGCCCGCACCGACTTCACCCTCGCCGACGAGCAGGAGGCCGACCGGTTCGGCATGCTGATGGGCCGTCGGCTGCGCACCTGGCTGGAGGCGTCGGCGGACTCCGTGTTCGCCACCGGCGGGGACGCCCAGGACCTCGCCGGGCGCATCGGGGCCGCGCTCAACTACCGCGGGACCAGGGGATGAACGGGCTGCTCGGCTACGTCAGCTGCGCGGTGCTGTGGCTCGTCCTGGTCGTGAAGGCCCCGGATCTGGTCCGGCACCGGGACGACCCGTATCTGCGCACCATCTGCGCGGTGCTGGGCCTGGGCGGACTGTGCTTCCTGCTGGGCGCCCCGCCCACGGTCGGCGCCGTGAACCGGCTCGGTCAGATCCCCAACCTCGCGGCCCCGCTGACGTATGCGGCGATCACCGCCTACAGCGCCGCCTCCCAGATCCTGGTCGTCCTGTGGCGGGGCGGCCCCGGCGTGCATCGCACCGCCCGCCGCTGGGTGCTCGCCTACACCGGTGTGGTGCTGTGCATCGCGGTGCTGTTCCTGCTGGGCGACGCCCCGGTGGAGCGCCGGGAGGACCTGGACACCTACTACGCGACGACGCCGTATCTGCGCGAGATGATCCTGCTCTATCTTCTCGGGCACCTGACCGCCGTCTCCGTCACCGGCGTCTCGGCGCTGCGCTGGGCCCGTGAGGTGCGGGGCCCGCTGCGCGCGGGGCTGATCACCCTGGGCGCCGGTGCCGTGTGCGGCGCCGGGTACAGCCTGTCCAAGCTCGTCGCCGTGGCCGCCCGCTGGTCCGGACAGGACTGGCCTTCACTTGGCACGGACGTCGCGCAGGCCGCCGCCGGTCTCGGCGCCCTGCTGACGGCCGCCGGCGTGCTGATCCCGGTGGCCGGGCCCCGGCTGGCCGAGTGGCGGAGGGCCTGGCGGACGTACGTACGTCTCGCGCCGCTGGAGCGGGAACTCGACGACATCCTCGCCCGCCGCCGGCTGCGCCTGCCGCGCCCGCGCTGGTCCTCCCCCGCGACCCGGCTGGTCTGGCGCCAGACCAGCATCCACAACGGGCTCAGCCACCTGGACGCCCACGTCGACCGGGAGTTGTACGACGAGACCCGTGAGGCCGCCCTGCGGACCACCGGCGACCCCGAGCGGGCCGCAGCGACGGCGTGGGCGGCGGTGATCTCGGCGGCGGCCAGGGTCTGCCTCACGGACCACGACGGCGGAGCCACGGATCCGGCGCCCTGGCGGGCGGTCCGGCGGCCGGGGTACGCCGGTGAATCGGAGTGGTTCCAGGAACGGGCACCCGGCACGGACGCGCTCGTGCGCATCGCGGACGCGCTGGCCGGCTCGCCGCTCGTGCGGGCCACGGCCGGGGCGCCGGCGATCGCGGCCGAACGGAGCTCCGCCGTATGAGCCTTGTCGTCTATCTGGCGGCCGCCGTCCTCGCGCTGTCCGCCGCCGTGCTGTTCCGCCGCCCGCGCACGACACCCGGCAAGCCGTCGCCCCTGCGCAACCCGCTGACCGTGTCCACGTGCGTCGCCATCGCGCTCGGCGCGGTCGTGTTCCTGTGCTCGGCGCCGATGACGCTGGCCGCCGTCAACGAGCTCACCGGCATCCCGAACTTCGGCGCCCCGCTGACCTACGGGCTGCTCTCGGCGTACAGCTGCTCGCTGCTGATCCTGCTGATCAACTGGCGCGGCGGGCCCCGGGAGCGGGTACGGCGGCTGGTGCTGCGCTGCATCGCCGTGTACGCCCCGCTGATCGTGGCCGTCGTCGTGCTGTTCACGCTCGCGGACGCGCGTGTGGAGCGGCTGAACGACCTCGACACGTACTACGCCAACACGCCCGGCATGCGCGAGATGATCGTGCTCTATCTGCTCGGGCACAGCGCGGCGATCGTGGCGATGTCGGTGGTGTGCGTGCGGTGGGGTCGGGAGGTCACCGGGCTGCTGCGGGCCGGGCTGTGGCTGATCTGCGTGGGCGCGCTGCTGGACCTGGTGGGGTTCCAGCTGACCAAGTACACGGCCGTGGTGGCCCGTTGGACCGGCCACGACCTGGACTTCCTGTCCACCAAGGTCGCCCCGCCGATGGCCGCGCTGGCCGCGCTGATCTGTTCCGCCGGGTTCGTGCTGCCGAGGCTGCTGCCGGCCGCCGTCGGGCACTGGCGCGGGCTGCGCGACCACCGGCGGCTGGACCCGCTGTGGCTGCGGGTGGGGTTCGTGTCGACGGCCCCGAAGCCCGCGTCCTCCTGGTGGCAGTCGCCTGCGGAGCGGCTGCACTGGCGCGAAGTGGCCATCCATGATGCCCTGCTGGCGCTGGCGCCGTACTTCGACGACCGGGTGCGCGAGCGGGCGCGGTCGGCCGCCCTGGCCGAGGGTGCCTCCGCGCACGAGGCGCGTGTCGCCGCGGAGGCCGCCATGCTCGCCGCGGCGGCCCGTCGGGCGGCGGCCCGCGAGGAGCCGCTGCGTACGCCGAGCACCTGCCGGCTGCACGCCACGGAGGTGTCCGGTGCGGGCGGTCTGGTGGAGTTGGCGCAGGCTCTGGGGGCAACGCCTGCCGCGGACACGGTGCGTGAAGGTACGGTGAGGGCCTGAGCGCTCCGCTGGAGCGCCGCGAAGGGGAGTTGCCACGAATTGCCGTCGGTCGTGTGCCGCGCCGTCGTGGCTTGTCGCGCAGTTCCCCGCGCCCTTTCGGGGGCGCTGCCGGACTGCCGTCGACAAGCCGGGCGCCCGGGCCGGCCGGACTTCGTGGCCGCTGAGTGCGAGGGGTCGCAGTGGCGCGTAGAGCTGTCGTCATCGGTGCGGGACTGGCCGGCATGTTGGCCGCGGCGGCCCTGTCCACGGTCGCCGACGAGGTGGTCGTACTCGACCGGGACGAGCTGCCCGACGGACCGGAGCACCGCAAGGGCCTGCCGCAGGGACGGCACGCGCATCTCCTCATGGCGGGCGGCCTGGCCGCGATGGAGGACCTGGTGCCGGGCGTGAGCATGCGCAAGCATCTGCTCGCCGCGGGCGCGCACGAAGTTCCGGTCGCCAACGGCATGGTCGCCCTCACCCCCGAGGGCTGGTTCCGGCGCTGGCGGCATCCCGGGCCGCAGATGGTGACGAGCACGCGGGCGCTGCTGGACTGGGCGATACGGGTCGCGGTGCTCGCCAACACCGGCGTGGAGATCCGCAAGGCGCAGGCGCTGGAGCTGACGGGCTCACGGCAGCGGGTCACCGGAGTACGGCTCGCGACCGCCGAGGGGACCGAGGAACTCCCGGCCGACTTCGTGGTGGACGCGAGCGGGCGCGGCTCAAGGGCCGTCAAATGGCTGGCGGGACTGGGCATTTCCGATGTCCGTGAGAAGACGGTGGACGCCGGTCTGGTGAACGCCACCCGTCTCTACCGCACGCCCGCCGGCGCCGATCGCTTCCCCCTGACCATCGTGCAGGCCAACCCCTACCTGGGCCTGCCCGGCCGCAGCGGGATGATGCTGCCGATCGAGGGCGACCGCTGGATGGTGAGCCTCGCCGGCACCCGGGGCGGCGGCGAACCCCCGTCGGACCCGGACGACTTCCTGCGCTACGCCCTCGACCTGCCGGACCCCATCGTGGGCCGGCTGATCTCAGGCGCGGAACCGCTCACCGACGTCCACGTCAGCCGCAGCACCAGCAACCACCGGCGGTACCTGGAGAAGACGCGGCACTGGCCCGAGCGCTTCGTCGTCCTCGGTGACGCACTGGCCACCTTCAACCCTGCCTACGGGCAGGGCATGTCGGTGGCGGCGATGGGGGCGCAGGTGCTGAGCCGGGAGCTGCGGCGCACGGGTCTGGCCGGGGACGGCCTCGCCCGGCGGGTGCAGAAGACGGCGGCGCGGTCGGTGGAGGGGGCGTGGACGATGGCCGTCAGCCAGGACGTCTGGTTCCCCGGCACCCGGGGCGGCTCGCCCGGGTTCGCGGACCGTCTGGTCACCGCGTACACCCGCCGCATGATCCGCACGGCGACCGCCTCGTACACGGCGGCGTCGGCGGTGTGGGACGTGACGAGCATGACCACGGGGCCGACGCGGCTGCTGCGTCCGTCGACGGTGCTGGCGACGCTGAGCGGCCCGCCGCTGCCGCCGGCGGTGGGCGCGCCGCTCACGAAGGAGGAGCGGGAGATCCTGCGGGAGCTGGACCGGACGGGACGCTGACGGGTACCGCCACGGGCACCCGTCCGCAACCTTTCCGTCAGCCGGCGAAGGCGGGCTGGGTCAGCCCCTTCCCCGCGCCCGGGACCACGAGCAATGAGCCCGACAGCGGGAGCGGGGACTTCAGGCCGACGCGGGCCGTGGTGATGTACAGGTCGGTCAGGTCGGGTCCGGCGAACGCGCACGCGGTCACCCGGGGCACCGGGAGCTCGATGACCCGGTCCAGCTCGCCGGCCGGTGTGTAGCGGCGTACCGCCGAGCCGTCCCACAGGGCCACCCACACACAGCCGTCGGCATCCACGGTGAGCCCGTCGGGGAACCCGGCGCCGTCCTCGATCTCGGCAAACGGCCGCCGGTCGCCGACCCGCCCGTCCGCGTGGTCGAAGACGTCGATACGCCGCGTGGGCGAGTCGATGTAGTACATGAGGCTGCCGTCGGGGCTCCAGCCCGTGCCGTTGCTGACCGCCACGTCGTCGAGGACGAGGTCGACCGAACCGTCACCGGTGATGCGGGACAGGCTGCCGCCACCGGGGGCCCCGTCGTAGCGCATGGTGCCCGCCCACAGGGAGCCGTCGGGGGCGACGGCGGCGTCGTTGGCACGGCGGCCGGGGACGGGTTCGTGGTGCAGCCAGCGGAAGCTGTCGTCCGCGTCGAGCAGTCCGACGCCGTCACGGAGGTTGAGGACGAGCCCACCGCCGGCACGGGGCTTGACGGCGCCGACGTGCTGCGGGGTCGTACGGACGCTCCGCCGCCCGGAGACGGGGTCGTAGGTGTGGATCCGCGCCCCGAGGATGTCGATCCAGAGCAGCCGGCCGCCGCGCGCGTCCCAGGTCGGGCCCTCGCCGAGCTCGGCCTCCGCCAGGACCGCGACCTCGTAGCCCGCGCTCATGCCACGCTCCGGTGTCCGAGGCGCTCCGACAGCTCGGCGGCGCCCTTGGCGGCGAGCTGCTCCAGCTCCGCACGGCGCTCGTCGCTCCAGCGGATCATGGGGACGGAGATGGAGAGGGCGGCGACGACCTGCCCGGCACGGTCCCGCACGGGTGCGGCCACACACGAGACGTCCGGGTTGGACTCCCGGCTCTCCACGGCGATCCCCCGCTGCCGGATCGAGGCGAGGGCCTCGCGCAGGGCGACCGGGTCGGTGATGCTGTTCGGAGTCATCGCGACGAGCTCGGCCCCGTCGGGGACCCGGGAGCTGAGCTCCGGCTCGGGAAGGGAGGCCAGCAGCATCTTGCCGACGGACGTGCAGTGCGCGGGGAGCCTGCGGCCGGCGGCGGACACCATCCGCACCGCGTGCGTGGAGTCGACCTTGGCGATGTAGATGACGTCCGTGCCCTCGAGGATCGCCACGTGCACGGTCTCGTCGCAGGTCTCGGCGACGGACCGCGCGACCTGCTGGCCCTCGGCCGCGAGGTCGAGCTGCTCGGCGTATCGGCTCCCGAGCTGGTACGGCCGTACGCCCAGGCGGTACCGTCCCGGCTGACCGGGGACCTGGACGATGTACGACCGGGCTGCGAGCGTGGTGACGAGCTCGTGCACGGTGGTGCGCGGCAGCTGGAGCTTGCGCACGATGTCGGGGGCGGAGAGCGTGCCGTCCCCGTCGAGGAAGAGCTCGAGAATGTCCAGAGCCCGCGTCACGGCTGGTACGAGGCGTCCCACGTCCGGCCCCCTCCCTTACGTCAATGTGGCTGCGTTCGATATTTCAACAGCCGATCGGGATAACGAACACAGGCTACTCAAAGTCCGTTTACCCCGGCAATGGCCCTGCGCGGACGAGCCCGAAAGCTCCTCGGACGCGATAGATGGCCAGTACCGTTGCCCATGTGCGGCTCGTCACATCTGCCGCACGGGGAGGCACCTGGGGGAATCGCTGATGCATGCCCCCGGGTGAGCGATTTGGGGGGATTCTGTGCGCGAAATGATCAAGGGCTCGAACGTGGCGCTGACGGCCCTGAGCGAAGACGTCGGCACGGTGATCGTCAGCCTGGGCTGGGTCAGCCCGACCGGTGAGGGCGACGCCGACGTGTCCGTCCTGCTGCTGGACGCGGGCGGCAAGGTCCGCAGCGACGGCGACTTCTACTTCTACAACAACCCCGTGGCCGCCGACGGCAGCGTGCAGCTGCTGGGGAAGACACCGACGGAGGACGGCAACGAGGACCGCATCTGCTTCGACCTCACGGCGGTGCCGCCACAGGTCGAGCGGATCGTCGTGGCCGCGAGCCGGTACGGCGGAGCCCGCTTCGGCGAGCTGGAGAACGTGCGGGTGAGGCTCGCCGACGCGGCCGGCGAGAGCCTCCTGCGGTTCACCATCGCCGACGCCGACGCGGTGAGCGCGATCATCTTCGGGGAGCTGTACCGGCGCGGGGAGGAATGGAAGTTCCGCGCCGTCGGACAGGGCTACGACAGCGGCCTGGCCGGTCTCGCCACGGACTTCGGTGTCGATATCGAGGACGACGCCGCGGAGGCGGAGGCGGAGGCCGCATCCGCCGTGGAGGCGGAAGCCGCGTCCGAGGTGGAGGCCGGGTCCGCGGTGGAGGCGGTCGAAGCGGTCGACCCGGTCGGCGGCAACGGGCAGCCGGAAACCGTGGCCCCGGCCACGGCGGCAGCGACCCTGGAGGCGGTTCCGGCCCCTCGTCGGCCGGACGTCGCCGAGGGGGAGCCGGCGAGGCGGACGGCGGCTGCGCGCCCGCGTACGGCGAAGAAGAAGGTCACGCTGCCCAGCGCACCTCCGAAGTCGCTGGCCGAGAACGACTCCTGGAGGCCGGCCCGGCTGTTTCCCGTCTCTGCGCTCAAGAGCGACCGGGACAGGGAGATGCGCGCCACCTCGGTGCTGTTGTCGGTCATGGCCCAGGTACCGCGGTTCGGCAGACGGCTCACCGCCGCGTTCGGGGCGCCGTCCGGCCGCATGGAGACGTTCACCGAGGTCTCCCTCCCCCACGGCGACACCCCGCGACGTCCCGACGGAGTCATCCGTATCGAGCGGGCCGGCAAGCTGTGGACGGCGCTCGTCGAGACCAAGACCAACGGCAACGCCCTCAAGGCCGACCAGGTGCAGGCCTACATGGACATCGCCGCCCGGCGCGGCTACGAGGCCGTGATCACGGTGTCAAACGATGTGGCGCTGGAGGGCAGCCCGCTGGTCGACGTCAAGGTCGACCGGCGGCGCAAGCACAAGGTGGCGATCTGGCACCTGTCGTGGGCCGAAGTGGCCCATCAGGCACAGCTGTTGATCCAGCACGAGGGAGTCGGCAACGCGGCGCGGACCTGGCTGCTCCAGGAGCTGCTGCACTATCTCCAGCACGAGAACTCCGGCTGCCACGGTTTCCAGAACATGGGCTCGGCGTGGGTGCCGGTGCGCAACGGCATCAGCGACGAAACCCTGTGCCAGGGCGATCCGCGCGCCCTGGAAGTGGTCGAGAACTGGGAGCGCCTCATCCGGCAGGTGTGCCTCAGGCTCGGCGGCGACCTCGGACTGAAGGTGCTGCCCGCACAGCGCGCCAGGCGTGGCGCCGATCCCGGAGCGCGCCGGATCCAGCAGGCCGACCAGCTCTGTCACGAAGGCCGGCTCCAGGCGGAGCTTCGAGTCGAACAGGCCCCGGGGCTGCTCACGATCGGCGCCGATCTGCGCACCGGCAAGCTGCGTACGTCGGTCGAGATCCCCGCACCCGAGCAGGGCTACCCCCTGACCTGGGCCAAGCGTCTGGTCCGCCGCCTCGCCGAGGCACCGGCCGACCTGCACGTCGAAACCCTCGTGGAAGGAGCGGCGGGCGGCCCTCGGGGCACTCTGGAGCGGCTGCGCCCGGAACCGGCGGACCTGTTGCCGAAGGGCGCGACCCAGATCACCGGCTTCCGCCTCTCCCTCTTCAAGGGCATGGGCAGCACCCGAGGCAACGCCGAGTCCGGGTTCATCCGCAGCGTGGACGACGCGGTGCACCGCTTCTACACGTCGGTCGTGGTGCACCTGGACCGCCCCGCACCGCGCCGGGCGGCGGTGAAGGAGACCGCCGGCGCGGGGTGACGCCGTACCGCTTCAGTCGCGCGGCTTCCCCGGTCTGACGTACGTCACGTCGAAGTCCGTCGTCCACCGCTCCCCGTCGGGGGACTGTTCCCAGTTGCCCTCGATGGTGTCGCCGTCGGGGCTGACGGTGACGGTGAGGCGTTGGTGGAAGCCGGGGGCCGCGCGCCACTGGTGCCAGGTGCGGCCGGTCATGGTGGCCCGGTAGACGCGGGCGACCGCGCGGCCGTCGGCGTAGAGGACCGTGAATTCGTCGGACGTGTCGTCGTAGCCGATCAGGGCGAGGGTCGGGAAGGGGGCGTTCGCGGCCCAGGCGCCGGGCAGGGCGGTGTCGGGGCCGACGTCCGCGCGCTGGGCGAGGAAGGCGCCGCCCTCCGTCCAGGCGAACTCGGTCCGGATCGGGCCGACGGTGCTGCCCGCGGCCCACAGTTCCCACTCGCCGAGCATGACGTCGAGTCGGCGCAGGGCGGGGTGGGGTGTCGGTTGGCGCATCGGGGGTTCCTCCTGCTTCGGGTCCAGGTGCAGTGGTGACCGGGCTCGGGGCGGGAACTCATCGTTCTGGCGTGGCCCGCGGAGCAGGCGGGGGCGCGGCGGGTACGCCGACCTCAGTACGCGCGGTTACTCCCGCTGTCAGACGTGCCCGCCGCCCCTGACCGGCACCGTGATGTCCATGTCTTCCACGCCCTCGAAGAACACGTCGTCCGCCTCGGCCAAGCGGCTCAGCCGGCCCGCGCGCCGGACCGCCCTCGTCGTCCACGTCGTCGCCTCCGCGAGCTGGGTCGGGCTCACGCTCGGGCTGCTCGCGCTCGGGGTCACCGCGGCCGGTACCGGGTCCGCGGTGACCGTGGAGGCGTCGGTGCGGGCCATGAAGCTGTTCGCCGACTGGCTGCTGCTGCCGGTCGCGTTCCTCACGCTGGTCAGCGGGCTGGTGCTGTCGCTGGGCACGCAGTGGGGGCTGGCGCGGCACCGGTGGGTCTACGTCAAGTTCTGGCTGACCCTCGCGACGACCGTCGCCACCGTCTTCGCGCTGCGCCCCGGCGTGAACTCCGCGGTGGCCGCCGTCGCCGCGGGCGGGCCGCTGCCGGACGCCGGTGACGTCATGATGGGGCCGATCGTGTCCCTGTCGGTGTACGTCTTCATGACGGTGATCTCCGTGCTCAAGCCCTGGGGGCTGACCAAGCGCGGCCGGAGGCTGCGGGAGGCCGGCGGCCGCCGGTCCGGCACCACCACGAAGCCGGCCGAGTCGGCCGAGCGGAGCCGGCCCGCGCGGCTGGGCACCTGACGCGCGAACCCGTCGTCACAGGTACTGCCCGTCGTCCGCCCCCTTCCCCGCCCCCGGCCACACCTTCACCGCCGCCACATGCGCGAAGTTGACCAGGGCGAAGCCGTTCTCGGCGTCGTCCGGGGCGGTCAGTTCGAAGCGGAGGGTGCGGGACTCGTCGAAGGCCTCGTTGAGGGCCGCGACCGCCGAGTCCAGGGTCGGGAAGTCTCCGGTGCGCAGCGTGAGGGGTTCGCCCTTCACAGGCTGGAGCCAGATGTGTAACTCCGGGTTCGCGGGCATACGGCCACCATGCGCGCCGGGCCCGGCCCGCACAAGTGCCCCACCCCGGGCAACCTCCGGCGCCCCGGCGGCGACCGGTACGTGAAGTCCCGTCCCCCACCAAGGGAGTTCACGATGCGTACCCGTCTGTCGCGCCTCGGCGCATTGCTCGTCACGCTGTTCGCCCTCGTGGTCGCGCCCGGCGTGACCGCCGCCCCGGCCAGGGCAGCCGACCAGTGGAATCCGCCCTCGGGTCTGGTCCAGCCCCTCGGCGAGGTCTGGAACCACGTCGAGTCGACGTACCCCGACCTCTACGGCTTCCGCAACTACGGCTGGGACCAGGTGATGGCCAACCGCGGCAGCGTCAACTACTGCGTCCGCTGGGAGTCCGACGCCCCGGTCAGCACCGCCCTGCGGGACCAGATCCACGCCGCGCTGAAGAAGCAGTTCGGGAAGTGGACGGCCGCCATGACCGAGAGCGACGGCACCGGGCACAATGCCTGGCCGTACCGGAACGTGCCGGTCAACATCATCGGCTGGGCCGTGAAGAACCGGTCCCAGCTCCAGTGGAGCGACAACTCCGTCGACATCTACGCCGGAACGCTGGACTCCGGCGGTGCGCCGCAGTGCGCGCCCGACTGCGGGCGGTTCTTCCACCAGGACGGCGACTACTCCAGGTGCCCGGGCGGCGCAGCCCGCCACTACGACCAGTCGCTGTGGCTGACCAAGGGCTTCCAGGGCGGGGCCGGCGGTGACTGGGGGCAGCGCGTCGGACAGGAGTACTTCACCTCCGCGCTCGGCCAGGAGAACATCCACATCTACCTGCACGAGGTCGGCCACACCTTCGGCCTCGACGACTTCTACGACTGGAGTCCGACCGGCCAGTGCTGCTTCCTGATGAAGGCCGGCTCAGCCACACAGATCACGGACTTCGACAAGTGGATGTTCCGAGACTTCTGGCGCCACCTGAAGAGCCGTTACGGGCTCTGACGGCACCCGGGCGAGGCCGCCCGCCCGACCACTACCGGGGCGTCTCGCCCAGGGCTCCTCTCAACCGCTGTGCGCGCAGCACCAGTTCCAGTTCGAAGCGGCGGTCCGGGTCGTCCATCTCCTCGCCCCAGAGTTCCCGGATCTGGCGCAGGCGGTAGCGGACCGTCTGGGGGTGTACGCCCAGGCGGGCCGCCACCTCGGGGGCGCCGCCCCTGGTTTCCAGCCAGGCCAGAAGGGTCTCCGCGAGGCGTCGGCCGTGGGTGGGTCCGCACTGCTCCAGCGGTGCCAGGCATCTGACGGCCAGGTCGTCGATGAGTTCCTCGGGCTGGAGGAGTACCAGGGCCTCCGTGTGCTCGGTGCAGTAGAGGACCTCGCCGGCCGGCAGCAGGCGGCGTTCCATCAGGTGGACGGCGGCCTCGGCCCAGCGCAGCGACTTCGCAGCGTCGGAGAGCGGCACCGGCGGGCCGATCGCACCCGACCAGCCGCACAGCGCCCGGTTCAGCAGTTCGGGCCGGCCGGCCGCGTCCGGCTCGGGGACGACCATGCGCGGCTGCTCGTACTCCAGGTCGAGCAGCACGCCCTGCCCGACGGCGGGTGCCAGTGCCTCCCGGGCCGGCCGCAGCAGCACGCCCACCGCGACCTTCTCGGGCAGCGGCCAGCCGATCCGGGCGGCCCGCTCGGTGAGGGCGTCCGCGGGATCGCCCCGGTGGTGTTCGGCCAGCAGCAGTTCCATCAGCCGGCGCTGGAGACGCAGCCGCTCGCCCGCCTGGCGCGCCGCGGCCTCGGCGTAGCCGCGCACCGACTGGTCGACGAGGCCGTCGAGATACTCGTAACCGGCGTCCACCAGCTCGTACATCGCGGGCGGCGGGATGTCGACGCGCTGGCCGATCTCGGCGAACCTGCGCCAGGCCAGCCGTACGCCCAGCCGGTAGATCGCCTGGAGGGAGTCGAGCGATCTGCCGTTCAGGCCCTCGCCGCGGCCGAACTCCTGGAAGACGCCCGGGGGCACCCTCGGGCGGCCCTCCGAGGTCTCCAGGTGCTGCACGAAGACCTCGATCGCGCGCCGTATGCCGACCAGGGCCATCGGCTCGCCCGACTCGTCGAGGACGACCGGCAGATGCGGGTACTCGCGCTGGATCTCCCGCAGGATCTCCTCGGCGAGGGCGGGCGCGTCCGCCATGGCCAGCTCCGCGAAGCGACGGACCTGGAAGCGGGGTACGTCACGCCAGGCCGACCGGGTGGCGGCGGGCGAGGCCGTGGAGCGGGTGGCGGCCACGGTCAACTCCCCTGGCCGGCTTGCTCGTAGGTGATCAATGGGGTGTTCGGCTGGTCGGGGGTCGCTTCAAGGAGCGCGACGACGCCGAGCGCGGCTCCCACCGCGAGGACGGCGGCGAGCGCGACGGTCAGCGCGGCGGCGAGCAGTCTGGGCATCGCAGGGTCAGCCTTCCTGTCCGAAGGTCCCGGAGGTTTCCCCACCCCGGTGTCGCTTGCCCGATCCCGACCCCTGCCTGTCGGCCCAGTCTCGACAAGCCGTGACAGCGCGTCAAGACATTGACACTCCGTCAATGGACGCCTACGGTTCCCGGCCCAAGAACGGCCAGGCATCGACCGAGCATCGACCGTGCGTCAACCCCCCAGGAGTGCCGGATGCGCCGTACAGCCTCATCTCTCTCGCTGATCCTGCTGGGCCTCGGCACGTTTCTGCTGGTACTGGCGCCGCTGCTGGCCTGGTACGTCACCCCGCGGGCCGCCGTGAACCCCATCGACATCGACACCACCGCCGTTTACAAAGGCACCGGGAGTGTCTTCGACACCGACAAGATCGAGACCGTGCCCGACCAGCGGATCACCGTCACCCAGCGGGTGCGGGGCGACGTGGCGGCGAGCGAGCGCAGCGGTGACGCCGTCTGGGACGTGATCACCACCGTCGACACCGACAAGTCGCTGCCGGCCGCGGACCCGCACGACGCGCTGGACTACACCCCGCACCGCTGGGTGATGGACCGCAGGACCACCAGGCCGGTGCACTGCTGCGGCGAGAAGCCGTACATCGAGGGCGAGGCCTATCTGAAGTTCCCCTTCGACGTGCAGAAACGCTCCTACCAGTGGTGGGACAACACCGGCGGCACGACGGTGACGATGCGCTACGACGGCACCGAGAAGATCCAGGGCTACACGGGCTACCGGTTCACCGCCAAGGTCGCGCCCCGCAAGGTCGGCACCCGCCTCGTGCCCGGCAGCCTCGTCGACGAGCCGAACCGGCCGCAGGTGCTGGCCGAGGAGTGGTACTCCAACCACGGATTCAGGCTGGTCGTGGACCAGCGCACCGGCCGGGTGATCTACGCGCAGACCGGACCGCGCCGCACGCTGCGGGCGCCCGGCGGCGACAAGGACGCGGCGGTGCTGCTGGACAGCGAGAAGATCGCGTTCACCACGGCCACGCAGAAGGAGGCCGTACGGCAGGCGCGGGAGGACACCGACCGGTTGCGGCTCGTGGGTACGACGTTGCCCATCGGGGCCGCTGTGGCGGGATTCGCGCTTGCGGTGGTCGGCGGGGTTTTGGTGGCACGCGGGCGAAAGCGCCCGGAAGAGCCCGGGACGGTCGAGATGCCCCAGCCCTCGCTCACAATGTGACGTGACGTCAGCTCTAATAAAGCCGGAAATTGTCACGCCGGTGAGTAGCCGTGGCGAACCGCTGGGCGAAAACTGTCCAACCCCACCCGGACACAGCCTGTCCACACCCCATGCACAACGACCGTAAGACGTCCGAAAACCTTCGTTTCCCCCACAGGAACCCAAACCCTCCCTCCCCCACACTGAGTTCCGCACCCTGAGACGAGTTGGAGCACCCATGCCCCAGCACGTGCCCACCCCGCTGCATGCCACCCTCCCTTGGGCATCGCAGCACTCCCCGGCGCACCCCCCACAACCGCGCCGAATCGTTTTTCTCGCCCATCGTGACCTGGGCAACCGATCCGCCGGCGGCTCCGAGCTGCTGGTCGACCGCCTGGCCGACGGCCTCACCCGGCTCGGCCACCAGGTCACCCTGCTGTGCGGAGGCCCCGCTGCCTACCGCGACTATCGGGTCGTCTCGGCAGGCGGCTCGTACGGTCACTACCTGCGCGCCAGATCCGCGTTCACCCGTCAGGTCGGGGACTGCGATCTGCTCGTCGAGGTCTGCAACGGGATGCCGTACTTCGCTCCCATGTGGCACCGCGGACCCACGCTGTGCCTGGTCAACCACGTACACACCGATCTGTGGCAGATGCGGTTCGGCGGACCGCTGGCACCGGCCGCCCGGCTCGGCCGAAGACTGGAGCACTGGGCACTGACCGGTGCGCAGCAGCAGGGTCTGCTGGTCGCCGTGTCCCCTTCGACCGCGCACGCGCTGCGGGCGATCGGCGTCGAACGGGAACGTATTCGTGTCGTGCACAACGGGGTCGAGGAGCCGGGCCCGCTGTGCGACCGTTCGCCGGAGCCGCTGTTCGTGGCCGTCGGGCGGCTCGTGGAGTACAAGCGGATCGATCTGCTGCTGCGGCTGTGGGAGCGGGTGCGGCCGGTGACCGGCGGCCGGCTCCTCATCGTCGGTGACGGGCCCGAGCGCGAGAGGCTGCAGGCGCTCGCCGGTCCCGGCGTCGAGTTCACCGGACACGTTTCCGAGGCGGAGAAGCACCGGCTGCTGTGTGCGGCGTGGCTGCTGCTGCATCCGTCCGCGATCGAGGGATGGGGGCTCGTCGTCACCGAGGCCGCGACCCGGGAGACACCGACCGTCGCCTTCGATGTGCCGGGACTTCGGGATTCCGTCGTGGACGGGGAGACCGGGGTGCTGGCGCGGGGCGAGTCCTCCTTCGCCGCCGCTTGGTGCACGCTCGCCCTGTCGGGACATCGTCGGGAGCTGATGGCGAAGGCTGCGCGGGACCGGGCCGCCCGGTATCGGTGGGAGCGGACCGTGCGGCAGTTCCTGGCGGTCGCCGGTGAGGCGGTGAAGGGGCATGACGCCTATGCGCCGTAGGGGTGGGGCTGTGTCGCGAGTGGCGGTGCGTCGTGGCTTGTCGCGCAGTTCCCCGCGCCCCTATCGGGGCGCCACCGAACCCCCAGTCGTCAAGGACCCTTCCTTCCGGCGCTCCCTCGCCCTCTTTCGTGCCTTCATGCGTGAGCAGGACGACCCCGATTTCTGCTACTCGCTGCTTGCCCGTGATGCCGTCGATCAAGTGGAGGCGTACGGCGGGCCGGTCGACGGGCGGGTCGTCGTGGACGTCGGCGGAGGCGGCGGGTACTTCACCCGGGAGTTCCGGGCAAGGGGTGCTCACGCCTTCCTCTTCGAGCCGGACTTGGCTGAACTCGGCGAGAAACCCCCCGAAGGAACCGTCGTCGCCGACGGGTATCTGCTGCCCCTTCAGGACGGCGTCGCCGATGTCACCTTCTCCTCCAATGTGCTGGAGCACGTGGCCGATCCGCAGACCTTTCTCAGTGAGCTGGCACGGGTGACGCGGCCCGGTGGGCTGATCTACGTGTCGTTCACCAACTGGCTGTCCCCCTGGGGCGGCCACGAGTGGGCCCCCTGGCACTATTTCGGCGCCGAGCGGGCCCGGGCCCGCTATCGCCGGCGTACCGGGCGGGCCGCCAAGCACACCCTCGGCGAGAACCTCTTCGCCGTGCACATCGGCACCACCCTGCGGCAGGTGCGCGCCCGCGACGACGTGAAGGTCGTCTCGGCGCGCTCCCGCTACTGGCCGTTCCTCGCGGAAGCCGTCGTGAAGGCGCCCGGCATCCGCGAGTTCGCCACCTGGAACCTCCTCCTCATCCTCAGGCGGTGTCCACCATGACGACGACCACGGTCCAGGCTCCTCCCCCGGCGGCGGTGCCCACCTCCGCGCCCGCCTCGGGCCCGCCGGAGGGTCCGCGGTCGCGGCGCTGGCTGCTGGGGTTCTGGGCCGTGGTGTTCGTGCTGTTCCTCGTGGCGCAGCCGGGGCGGCAGACCTTCGACACCAAGCTGGGCGTGACCGTCGACCCGGGGCAGTTCCTCGCCGACCTCGGGCAGTTGTGGCACGACGAGGGTGGTTTCGGCGGGATACAGGACCAGTACGCGGGCTATCTGTGGCCGATGCTGCCGTTCTACTGGCTGGCCGATCTCGTACGGCTGCCGGTGTGGATGGCGGAGCGGCTGTGGATGTCGCTGATCGTGTCCGTCGCCTTCTGGGGCGCGCTGCGACTGGCGGAGCGGCTGCGCGTGGGCAGTGACGGATCGCGTCTGGTGGCCGCCGTCGCGTACGCGCTGTGGCCGGTCTTCACGATCGTCGTCGGGTCGACGTCCGCCGCCGCGCTGCCGGGTGCGTTCCTGCCCTGGGTGCTGCTGCCGCTGACGAACGAGCGGTACACGGCGCGGGTCGCCGCGCTGCGGTCGGCGCTGGTCATCCCCTTCATGGGCGGCGTCAACGCGGCCTCGACGCTGGCCTCGCTGCTGCCGGTCGGGCTGTATCTGCTGTCCCGTCCACCGGGGCCACGGCAGCGGAAGCTGATCGGCTGGTGGGTGCCGGGGGTGATCCTGGCGACCGCCTGGTGGGTGGTCCCGCTGCTGCTGCTCGGCACGTACGGGGAGAACTTCCTTCCCTACGTGGAGAGTTCGCAGACCACCACCGAGACCATGTCGGCGACGGAGGCGCTGCGCGGCGGCGGCAACTGGGTCGCCTATCTGCACTTCGGCGAGGCCTGGCTGCCGGCCGGCTGGACCGTCGCCGCGTCCGTCGTCGTGGTCGTCTGCTCGGCGCTCGCCGCCGGGCTCGGGGTCGCGGGGCTGGCCCGGCGGGACATGCCGGAGCGGCGCTGGCTGGTGCTGACCGTGGTGACGGTGGCGCTGATCCTGCTCGCCGGGTACGGCGGCGCGTTCGGCGCGCCCTTCCACGGGGTCGTGCAGGACTGGCTGAACGGCTGGCTGGTCCCCTTCCGCAACATCTACAAGTTCCAGACGGGGCTCGCCCTGGCGCTGGTGCTCGGCCTCGCCCATCTGGTGGGCGTGGCGGCCCAGGCGCGCGGGGCGCGGCCGGTGCCCGGGCGGCGGTTCGCCGCGCTGATCGCGGCCGTGCTGGTGCTGCCGGGTCTGCTGCTGCCGTATCTCAACGGCTCGATCCTCAACCCGGGTTCCTTCAAGGAGATCCCCAAGTACTGGCAGAGCACGGCCGACTGGATGAAGAAGTACTCCCCCGACGCCCGTGCGCTCGTCGTCCCGGCGACCGCGCACGGCATCTACACCTGGGGCTCGACCATCGACCAGCCCCTCGACGTCCTCGCCGACTCGCGCTGGGCGCAGCGGGACTACGTCCCCTTCGGCACCCCCGGCAACCGGCGCGCGATGGACGCCGTCGAGCAGGCCCTGATGACCGGGGGCCGGGTGCCGGGGCTGGCCGACTTCCTGAGCCGGGCGGGCGTGTACTACGTCGTCGTCCGCAACGACCTCGACCCCGACCAGATCGGCTCGGTCCCGACGACGACGGTGAAGCGGGCCCTGGAGCAGTCCGGGTACCAGCGGGTGACCGGCATCGGGCCGGTCATGACCGGCGGGCGGATCTCCGAGGGCACCCCGCTCCAGGTGGAGGGGCTGTATCCGCGGCAGCGGGCCGTGGAGATCTACCGGCCGGCCGACGTGGACGTGCCGCGGCCGCACCAGGCCGGGCTGCAACCGGTCGCCGACACGGCCGTCGTCTCCGGCGGCCCGGAGGCGCTGCTGCCGCTGGCGTCGCAGTTGCGGGGCCGGCCGAGCGTGCTGACGGGCGACAACCACCCCGGCCTCGGCTCACCGCAGGTGCAGGTCACCGGCGACGGGCTGCGGCGCGCGGACACCCGGTTCGGGCTGGTCAACGCCAACACCTCGTACACGTACACCCGCGACGAGCGCAACGCGCCGGACGCCGCACAGGACGCGGGCGACAAGCCGCACCAGATCCTGCCCACCACGGGCGCCGGCCACCAGACCGTGGCCGAGCTGCGCGGGGCGCGTTCGGTGACGGCGTCCTCGTACGGCAGCTGGCTCTTCCATCTGCCGCAGTTCGACCCGGTGAACGCCTTCGACGGCAACCCGGACACGGCGTGGACCGAGGGTTCGGAGGGCTCGCCGGACGGTGAGTGGCTGCGGATCGCCTTCGCGGGCGGGTCGTACGACATGCCGTCGTCGTTCAAGGTGACGCCGCTGCCGCAGGAGGCGGTGCGGGCGGCGGCCACGCGGGTGCGGGTGGAGACGGAGAAGGGGGCGGTGAGCAGCTTCCTGCGGCCGGACGGCACGGCCCAGAGCGTCAAGGCGCCTGCGGGTGCGACGCGTTGGATGAAGCTGACGATCACGGACTCGGTGGCCCGGCAGGCCGGACTGACCGGCGCGGGCTTCTCCGAGATCGCCCTGCCGGACGTGACGGTGACCCGGCTGCTGCGGCTGCCTACGGACGCCGAGGACTCCGCGGCCGCCGCCGAGATCGTCTCGCTGTCCCGTGCGGCGGACCCGACCGGTCTGTCGGCGACCGGCACGGAGGCGGGCCTGCACCGGCGCTTCGGCACGGCCGGCGCGGGGACGTACGAGATGCGGGCGAGCGCGGTGCCGGTCGCCGGTACGGAGCTGGACGAGCTGCTGTACGAGGTGGCGCCGGACCAGAAGAACCGGATCGTCGCGACCGCCGACTCCACGGCGCGGCTGGGGGCGGGGCTGTCGCCGCGCAACCTGACCGACGGCGACCTGACCACGGCGTGGATCGCGGGCGACCGTCCGACGATCCATCTGCGCTGGCCCGACAAGCAGGCCGTCGGGGAGATCGTGCTGGCGCCGGCCGGCGGCCTCTCCAGCCGCCCGACCGAGGTCCACATCAGCTCCCCGGACGGCGCGGCGATCGCGGGCGTCGACGAGAACGGCAACGTCCGCTTCCCGCCGATCACCACCGACCGTCTGGACGTCACCGTCACGGAGACGGCCCCGCTGACCCTCTACAACCCGGTGGTGGACGAGGACCTGCAACTCCCGGTCGGCCTCACGGAGGCCTACGTCCCGGCCCTCGACCAGTACCGGACCCCGCCGCCGCGCGGCTCCCGGCCGTTCTCGCTGCCGTGCGGCAAGGGGCCGGTCGTCTCGGTGGACGGGGAGCTGTACCGGACGAGCGTGCGCGGGACCGTCGGGGACCTGGTCGAGCGGCGCCAGGTCGAGGTGATGCTCTGTCAGCAGGGGCGTGAGGACGTCGAGTTGCGACTCTCGGCCGGGGAGCACCAAGTGGAGGCCGGGGACGGCGGGCCGCTCGTGCTGACCGACGTGACGCTGACCCGGGGCACGGTCGCCGAGGCCACGAGCGTGGCGCGCGACCTCGGGATACGGGACTGGCTCGGCGACCGGCGCGCGGTGACCGTGGGCTCGGGCGCGGCGAGCTATCTGACGATGTACGAGAACTTCAACGACGGCTGGCACGCCACGCTGAACGGCAAGGAGCTCACGCCGGTCCGGCTGGACGGCTGGCAGCAGGGCTGGCGGATCCCGGCGGGCGCCGGCGGCACGGTCGAGCTGTCGTACGAGCCGGCGGTGGCCTACGAGGCCGGGCTGATCGGCGGCGCCGTCGGGGTCGCCCTGCTGGCCGGGCTGGTGCTGTGGCGCCGGCGGGCCCCGAACACCGGCGAGCCGCAGGCCGTGCCGCCGCTGCCGGGGCTGTGGCTCGGCACGGTCGCGGTGACCGTGGTCGGCGTGTTCATCGCCGGCTGGTTCGCGCTGCTGGTGCCGGCCCTCGCCCTGCTGGCGTGGCGCAGGCACGCCCTGCTGGTGCCGCTCGCGTTCCTCGCGCTGGCCGGGGCGGGGATCGCCGCCGCGGTCGGCGCCGGGGAGCCGGTGGGCGCAGGGGACGGCGCGTTCGGTCATACGGCCCAAGTGCTGGCGCTGATCGGGTTGTTCGCGGGGGTCGTGAGCGTACGGGAGAGGGCTGCCGGGGTGCCTTCGGGCGCCGGGGGTGGCGCCGGGGGGCCGATGGGTGCCGGGGGCGGTGCCGGGGCGCCGATGGGTGCCGGGGGCGGTGTCCCGGGTGGCCCTCCGGAGGCGCCGACGCGGCCGTTGCCGCATCGGGTGCGCGGGCGCAGTGCGCTCGGGACCGATCCGGAGGGCGAGTGGGAGCCGGGTACGAACTATCCGCGCCCCGCGTCCGGGCCGGCCGCTCCCGAATCCGGGCCTACCGCCCCCGAGTCCGGGCCGCACACCTCCGCGTCCGGGCCGCACACTTCGGCGTCCGGGCCGACCGTCTCCGCCCGCGGTCCCGGCGTACCGGACCCCGATCCACCGACCACGCGCATCCCGCCACGCAAGCCGCGCCTGCGGGCGACCGGCCCCGAGGACGCCCCGGCGCCCGCCCGGGAGCACGGCACCGGAACGGCCGGCGACGGGAAGGACGACTCCGGGAAAGGCCAGGCCCCATGACCGCACTCCAGCAACCCGCGCGCGCCGAGGGTCCGTCGCGGCCGCCGGCCCTCGCGGACGCGGCCGCGCGGCACGGTCACCGGGACGAGACCGCACCGGCACCCGCCGAGCGTCGCGGCGCCACAGCCGGCAACGGAACGGACGACTCCGGGAAAGGCCAGGCCCCATGACCGCACTCCAGCAACCCGCGCGCGCCGAGGGTCCGTCGCGGCCGCCGGTACGTGTGCCGTTCCCCGTCGTGGACGAGGTCGCCCGGCACTGCCTCCAGGAGGAGGAGCCGGAGACGGTCCATATCGAGGTCCATCTGCCGGGGCGGCTGGACGAGGGGCGGCTGCGGACGGCCTTCGCGCAGGCGCTGGGCCGGCATCCGCGGATTCTGATGCGGGAGGCGCCGGGGCGGTGGTACCGGCGCCGGTACGAATGGGAGCTGACGGCGGAGCCGGACGTGGAGGTGGTGAGCTTTCCGGCGCCGGGCCGCAACGCCCTGCGGGACGCACGGACCAGGGCGCTCACCCAGGCGCCGCCGTTGACCCTGTCGCCGCCGATCAGGCTGGAGGTCGTACAGCGCAGCGGGCCGGTCGAGGGCAGCGAGGCGGCGGACGCGGTCGGCGGGACGCGGGGCGCGCCTGCCGGGGCAAGGGCCGTGGGCGAGACACGGGGCCGTGCGGCTGCCGGGGAAGGGGCCGTCGGCGAGACACAGGGCGGTGCGCCTGCCGCGGGAAGGGCCGTCGGCGAAACACAGGGCCGTACGCCTGCGGGGGAAGGGGCCGTCGGCGAGACACAAGACCGTGCGGCTGCCGGGAAAGGGGCCGTCGGTGGGGCCCCGCCGCCGCAGATCCCGGGCCCCGGGCCGGGCGAGCCGCTCGGGACCGTTCTCTTCCTCACCATCAACCACACCGCCCTCGACGGCCCCGCCTGCCTCCGCGTCCTCGCCACCGCCGCCGAGATCTACGGCGGCCGGAACAACTCCCCCGCAGCCGCGCCGGTCCGCACGCAGGAGACCCCGCCGCCGACCGAGGAGACCCCCTCCAACTGGTCACCGCCCGCGCGGGTGGTGCCCGGCACCCCCGAGCCGTCCCCCGGCAACGGCATGCTCGTCACCGAACTCCCCCTGCCGCACCGCCCCAAGGGCTCCCCCTACACCGTCAACGACCAGCTCATGGTCACCACGGCCCTGACGATCGCCCACTGGAACAGGGAACACGGCGACCGGCCCCGCCCGCTGCGGATCACCATGCCCGTGGACGACCGCCCCCGGGACGCCACCATGCCCATCGGCAACGGCACCCGCCTCGTCGAAGTCCCCTTCACTCCCGAGGAGTTGGCCGCGCACGCCCCGGCCGACATGCCGGCCCTGCTGCACCGCACGGCCACCCGCACCCGCGCCCTGAAGTCCCTCCCCCGGCCCCAGCTCGGCCACGGGGCGGCCCTCCTCACCGCACCGCTCGCCCCCGTCGCCTGGCGCGCCGCCGTCACCCGGGGCCTGCGCAGAGCCGCCGCGCCCTGGACCTCGACGACCCTGCTCAGCAACATCGGCCGTATCCCCTACGCCCTCGACTTCGGCGCGGACGCCGGCCGGGCGCACGCCGTGTGGTTCTCGGCGCCAGCCCGGATGCCGCGCGGCCTGACCGTCACCACCGCCTCCACGGCCGGCCGTCTCCACCTCGCGCTGCGCTGGTCGCGGGCCCTGCTCGGCCACGGCGACGGCGCCCATCTGCGGGACCTGTTCGAGCACTACCTGCACTCCACGGAGGTGACCGAGTGACGACGACCGCCCCACCCCCGAAGGACCTCCGCGACTTCTACGAGAACCCCGCCGTCCCGGTCGCCTCCGGCACCCCCCGCAGCCGCCGCCAGGCCCGCATGCTCGCCCAGGCCCTGGGCCCGGCGACCGCCGGACGGGCGCGCACCGTCCTCGACATCGGCTGCGGCGACGGCACCGCCGCGGCCACCGCCGCCCCCTTCCTCACCGGCCACCGCATCATCGGCCTGGACTGGTCCCAGGACGCCCTGCGGCGGGCCCGCACCCGGATCCCGTACGCCGTGCGCGGTGAACTCACCGACGGCGGGCTGCCGTTGCGGACCGGCGCCGCCGACGCCGTGCTGTTCAGCGAGGTGATCGAGCACCTCGTGGACCCGGACGCCGCCCTGGACGAGATCCGCCGGGTGCTGCGTCCCGGCGGCCATCTGATGCTGTCCACCCCGAACCTGGCCGCCTGGTACAACCGGGCGCTGCTGCTGGCCGGGGTGCAGCCGGTGTTCTCGGAGGTCAGCCTGCGCGGGATCCACGGCCGGCCGGGACGGGAGGTCGTGGGGCATCTGCGGCTCTACACCGCCCGCGCGCTGCGGGAGTTCGTGGCCGCGTCCGGCTTCGAGGTCGTACGCCTGGCGGGTGCGCCCTTCCACGGCGTACCGCGGGCGCTGCGGCCGTTCGACCGGCTGGCCTGTGCCAGGCCGTCGCTCGCGTCGATCCTGCTTCTGCACGCGCGGCGGACCTAGGGGGCGGGGACCATGTGGTGGGGAGTGGCCGCGGCCCTGATGGCGAACACCCTGTACAGCCTCGGTTTCGTCCTGGAGAAACGGGCGCTCACCGCCCTCCCGGAGGTGACGATCCGGCAACCCGCCCGGCTGCTGCGGCTGGTGCTCGGCAGCCCGCTGTGGATCGGCGGCTCCCTCGCCCTCGCCGCCGGTTTCGCCGCCCAGCTCGTGGTCTACCGCACCCTGCCGATCGCCGCCGCGCAGGGCATCTTCGTCTCCGGCCTGGTGCTGCTCGTGCTGCTGTCCGCGCGGCTGCTGGGCGAGGAGACCAGCGGGCGGGAACGGTACGCGCTCGGCGCGATCCTCGCCGCGCTGCTGATGGTCGTCCTGTCGCTGCGCGAAGGGCCCGGCGGCGGGGAGACGGTCGGGCAGGAGGCGCCGTACCCGCTGATCCTGCTGGTGTGCGTGCCGTCGCTGGCGGCGGGCGTGTGGCTGTACGGCTCCGCCGAGCGCAGGACCCGGCACCGGCACCGGCTGCCGACGACCGGCGTCGAGTACGGCGTGGCGGTGGGGCTGCTGTACGGGGTCAGTTCCCTCGCGATCAAGGGGGTGTCGAGCCAGCTGACGACCAGCGGGGTGGGCGGCGCGGTGCTCGGCCTGCTGCGCTCGCCGTACCCGTACCTCCTGCTCTTCACCGGCGCGTTCGGTCTTGTGCTGTCGCAGGCCGCGCTGCAACGCTGCCGGGCCTCGCTGATCGTGCCGGTGTGCACGACGGTGACCTGCGTGTACACGGCCGTGCTCGGCACGCTGTCGTTCGGCGAGGCGCTGCCCGAGGACCCGCTGCGGCTGGCGCTGCGGGTGGCGGGCACGGCGCTCGCCCTGACCGTACTGATGTCGATGCCCCGGCACGACCGGCAGCCCGCTCCACCCTCGCAACCCTCCATCGGTGCCAAGGAGTTGACGCCACCGTGAAACCCGACGACCCACTCCTGCGGATCCTGGCCTGCCCGCTCGACAAAGGGCCGCTGCACCTGGTCGTGCCCGACACCCCGGCCGGGAAGGACACCGAGGAGGACCCGGCAGAGACTGCCGAAGCTCTGTACAACCCGCGCCTGCACCGCCGTTACCCGATCATCGACGGCATCCCGCAGCTGCTGCCGGACTCCGGCCGGCAGGTCTCCGACGACGAACACGAGGAACTCCTCAAACGGATGGCCACATGACCAGGACGATGGCAGCGCGCCTGGCCCCGTTCCTGCCGGTGAAGCTGGTCGCGGCGACCGCCAGGGCCGTCTATCCGCGCTTCGAACCGGAGCTGGCCCGGATCGCCGACCTGTGCCCGCCCGGCTGCGGCACGGCGGTCGACGTCGGCGGCTGGTACGGCCCCTGGACGCACCGGCTGCGCAGACGCGCACGGCAGGTGGTGACGGTCGAACCGGTCCCCCACCTCGCGCGGCTCCTCGCCTCGGGGACCCCGCCGAACGTGCGCGTGATCCAGGCCGCCGCCTCCGACCGCCCCGGCACGGCCCGCCTGTGGCTGCCGCCGGGCGACTCCGGCGACCGCGGTGTGTCGTCGCTGGTCCGCCGGGACATCCACGCCCGCGCCCTGCACGTGCCCTGCGTCGCCCTCGACGACCTCGGCCTCAAGGACGTCGACTTCATCAAGGTCGACGTGGACGGCAACGAGCTGGCGGTGCTGCGCGGCGCGACCGGCGTCCTGGCCCGCGACCGCCCGGCGCTCTTCGTGGAACTGGAGTCCCGCATCCAGCCGATCGCCCCGGTGGTGACGTATCTGTCCCTGCTGCGCTACGACGGCTGGGTGCTGCCCGGCAGCAGTTGGGTGCCGCTGGCGTCGTTCCCGTTGGAGGCGCACCAGGCGAAGGCGTCGTACGTCGCCTCCCAGGGCCTGCTGCGCCGGGTCCTGCCGTTCGGTGCCCTCCGGGGGCCTCGTTACGTCAACTCCGTCCTGTTCCTGCCGGACGGCCGCCTGCCCGCCGGACCGGTGCGCGACCATGGGTCGCATGCCCTCCGGAAAGCCTCCCGCTAGCCCGTTCACCGCCGCCGACTTCCAGCTGGTGCTGCTGCGCCGCATGGCCGACCACAATCCGGACCTGGTGGAGGACGCCCGCCGTGAGCTGGGCGTCTCCCTCGCCGGGATGCGCGAGGCGAACAAGCGGTGGCAGGCGATGGTCCGCTCGCCGCGGGCGCGCGCCGCCGCCTCGCGGTACCGGTCGGTGCTGGGCGCGCCGGAGTCCGTCGTCACCCGCAAGGTCGGCGACCTGGAGTGCGAGGCCTGGCTGTGGCCGCTCCCGCTCTGGCCCGACCTGCGCTTCGAGGTACTGCTCGCCCCGAACGGCGCGGTCTGGAACGAGTGGCTGGTCCGCGCCCCCGGCGCCGCCGCCCCGCCCCTGCGCACCCTCGCCGACCTCACCCCCTGGTCCTGCACGGTCGACGAGGCGGCCAGGGCCTTCGCCCCGGCCCGCCCATTGGAGGGCACGGCTCCTACGCGGTGGGGTCTTACGTTCGTGGCGCCTGATGAGGGGGGTGCGCGGCGGGAGGTGGTGGCGGAGTTCACTTGGGGGTTGTTGCAGCGGGTGGGGGTGCGCTAGTCCCGGAGAGCGCGGGGTCAGCGAGCGGTGGCGGCCTCCGCCAGGATCGCTTCCACGACCCGCGCCACCGACCCGGGGTGCAGCCAGAGGAAGAGGTTCGGCTCCACCAGCTCCAGTTCCATGACCCGGGGCTGCCCGTCCTCCCCGTCGACGAGGTCCACGCGCGCGTACAGCAGCTCGACGGCCTCGGGTACGGCGGCCAGGGCGCGCTCGGCGACGGCGAGTTCGGCCGGGGTGGGGGTCCAGGGCTCCAGGCCGGGGTGGGCGATCTTGCGCTCGTCGTAGGGCGTGCCCGGGGTGAGGACGGCACCCTTGCGGGCGGCGTGCAGGAAGCGGCCGCCGAAGAACTGGAGCGCCCGTTCGCCACTGACGTCGATGCTCTCGACGTAGGGCTGCACCATCGCGGTGAACCCCTCCGCGTGCATGCGCGCGAGCTGCCGTACGGCCGTCTCGTGCTCGTCGGGTGTGTAGCGGGCGGCGAAGCGGGCGCCCGCGCCGGAGGTGGGCTTGACGACGTACTCGTGGCGGGCCGGGAGGTCGGCGGTGTCGCCGGGGGCGAGGTAGCGGGTGGGCACGACGGGCACACCGGCGGCGGCGAGGTCGCCGAGGTAGCGCTTGTCGGCGTTCCAGCGGACCACGCCGGCCGGGTTCGCGAGCCGAGTGGCCTTGCCGCAGCGCTCGGCCCACGCCAGGAACTCGGCGGCGCGCCAGCTGTAGTCCCAGGTGGAGCGGATGACGGCGAGGTCGTAGCGGACCCAGTCGGCCGTCTCGTCGTCCCAGTGCACGATGTCGGCCTCGGCGCCGGCCTCCGTGAGTGCCCGCGCCAGGACGGGCAGGTCGCGGTCGACGCTGATCTGGGCGCCGGGTCGGCAGGTGACGAGGGCGATGCGGGGCACGCCGGGCTCCTCCGTGTCGGACGGGTGTGCGATGCGCAGGCTAACAAGCGCCCGCGGAACCGGGACAGCCCGCTTGACCTTCACCTTTGGTGAAGCCACAGCATCGGTGCGAGGAACCGGAGGGATCGCGATGCGCGAGGACATGCTGACGATCGGGGCCTTCGCCAAGGCCTGCCGCCTGTCGCCGAAGGCGCTGCGGCTGTACGACGAGCTGGATCTGCTGAAGCCCGGCCGGGTCGACCCGGACACCGGGTACCGGTACTACGCCGTCGCGCAGCTGGAGCAGGCAAGGCTGGTGGCGTGGCTGCGGCGGCTGGGGATGCCGCTGGCCCGGATCCGTCAGGTGTGCGTGCTGCGACCGGCCGACGCCGCCCGTGAGATCCGCGCGTACTGGGCGCGGGTGGAGACGGAGACGGCGGCGCGGCGCGATCTCGCGGAGTTCCTCGTAGAGGAGTTGTCCGCTGTGTCTGCGTCTGTGTCTGTGTCGAGGAAGGACACCACCATGCTGGAACTGCGTTACTGCGCCCACTCGGACCGGGGCCTGGTCCGCCCCGCCAACCAGGACACCGCCTACGCCGGCTCCCGCCTGCTGGCGGTGGCCGACGGCTTCGGCCCGACGGGCCACCCCGCGAGCAGCGCCGCCATCGACGCCCTCCGCGTCCTGGACACCCCGGAGGCCCCCACGGGCAACGTCCTGAACCTGCTGGACGACGCGGTACGGGGGGCGACGGACGCCGTGCGCGACGCGGTGGACGGCGATGAAGAGGGCGCCGGCACAACCCTGACCGCACTGCTGTGGACGGGCTCGCGGCTGGCCCTGGTCCACATCGGCGACTCCCGCGCCTATGTGCTGCGCGGCGGCGGCCTGTTCCGCATCACGGACGACCACACGGTGGTCCAGTCGATGATCGACGAGGGTCGCCTGACCCCGGAGGAGGCGGCGACCCACCCCCAGCGCATGCTGCTCCTCAAGGCCCTGACCCCGACCGCCACCCCGGACCTGCGCCTCCAGGACGCCGAACCCGGCGACCGCTACCTCCTGTGCTCCGACGGCCTCTCCCGAGTCGTCCCCGACGGTCAAATCCGCGACCTCCTCACCTCCGCCCCAACCCCCGACACGGCCGTCCACGCCCTGACAGCAGCAGCGAACGAGGCCGGCGGCCCGGACAACATCAGCTGCGTGGTGGCAGACGTGGTGGACCGGACGACGACCTGAGAGGGGCCACCCCCGTGTTCAGTCGGCGGTGAGGTCGGAGCGCATGGTCCTGCGCAAACTGTCGAGTGCCTCTCTGACGGCGCTCATGGCTGACGGCCACTCGGGGTCGTTGGCCATGTCGGCTCCGTCGAAGCGGTCCCGTAAGTCTCTGATCCGCATGAAAGCCTGGTCGGCGTCGTCGCCGAGACCTTGTGGAGCGATGATCAGCATCTGATAGCGGAGATGGTAGGCATTGGTCGACCCGAGTATCTCGCCTGCCTGCTTCATCCGGTCTTCCCTGGTGAGGCCGGCGTCGCGCTTCAGGTCTCGCAGGCGATGAGTGGTCAGCGAGAGCGCCCCGAGATATTCGGCGTACAGCTGCTGCTTGACCGCGCGTTCGCGAGCCGAATTCTCCCGACGCCATCGTGACCGCTCGGCGAGGAGTGTGGTGCTGACGCCCAGGATGGCGCCGAGTGCAGTACCTGCGAGCGTTCCCCAGTCCACAAGGGGATGCTAGGGGCGGGATGCGCTACGGCTCAGGGACTTGCCGCCATCCGATGAGGATGGAACCCCCGGTCAGTTTTCTTCGTCCGGCTCCCAGTCGAGCAGCCGCACCTTCGCCACCGTGCGGACATGGCGGCGCATGGCGGCGGCCGCGCGGCCCGGCTGCCCGGCGGCGACGGCGTCGAGGATGGCCTGGTGCTGGGCGAGGGAGCGGGCGGGCCGGTGCGGCTGGCGCAGCGACTCGGTGCGGCTCTCGGCGATCTGGCCGGCGATGGAGCGCATGAACTCGGCGAGGATGCTGCTGTGCGCGGCGGCGGTGACGGCGGCGTGGAACAGGCGGTCGCCCTCGACCCCGTGGCCGTCGTCCTCGATCTCCTTCGCCATGTGCGCGAGCGCCGACCGCATCGCCGCGAGGTCCTCCTCCGTGCGGCGCTCGGCGGCCAGTTCGGCGAGTTTCGTCTCCAGCGCCTCGCGGGCCTCCAGGACGTCCGGCAGGCGCCGGCGGCGCTCGACCATCCGCTCCACGGGCTCCACGTCGAGGCTGTCGCGGACGAGGTACATACCGCCCCCGTGCCGCACCTCGACCAGGCCCTGCACCTCCAGGACGACGATCGCCTGCTTCACGGAGGCCCGGCTGACCCCCAGTCGCTGGGCCAGATCGCGTTCGGTCGGCAGGCGGTCCCCGGCGCCGAGACCGCCTTCGGCGACGTAGGCGCGCAGCCGGTCGAGCACCTGCTCGTAGAGGCGCTGTTTGGTCATGGGGCGCAGGGCGTCGGTCACGATTTCCCCCTTCTCGTCGGGAGCGTAACACCGGGCGGACAGCTGATCGGGCGCATCGAGTGGCCAATTGGCTCAGCCAATTTTTGTACGAACCCTTGACGTTCCCGGCCCGCCCGCCCACGCTTTCCAGCCATCACCCCAATTGGCTCAGCCACTTTGCCAATCCGAGGGGTGTGGAACCCCGCAACCGCTCCGGGACCCAAAGACGGGAGCCCGCATGTCCCCCGAACTCATCTCGATCCTCGTCCTCGCCGTGGTGTTCGTCATCGCGACGACCCGCTCGATCAACATGGGCGCGCTGGCCTTCGCCGCCGCCTTCGCGGTCGGCACGCTGGTCGCCGACCTCGACGCGGACGGCATCTTCGCCGGCTTCCCCGGCGACCTGTTCGTCGTCCTCGTCGGCGTCACGTACCTCTTCGCCATCGCCCGCTCCAACGGCACCACCGACTGGCTGGTGCACGCCTCCGTCCGGCTGGTGCGCGGCCGGGTGGCGCTCATCCCCTGGGTGATGTTCGCCCTCACCGGCGCGCTGACCGCAATCGGAGCCGTGAGCCCAGCCGCCGTGGCGATCGTCGCGCCGATCGCGCTGAGCTTCGCCGCGCGTTACGGGATCAGCCCGCTGCTGATGGGCGCGATGGTCGTGCACGGCGCGCAGGGCGGCGGCTTCTCGCCGATCAGCATCTACGGCTCGATCGTCAACGGCATCGTCGAGCGGGAGAAGCTGCCCGGCAACGAGGTCACGCTGTTCCTGGCCTCCCTGATCGTCAACCTCGTCATCGCGGCGGTGGTGTTCGTCGCGTGCGGAGGCCTCCGGCTGTGGCGGCAGGGCTCGGTGACGGAGGCCGACGAAGGCGCCCTGAAGGGGCGCGGGGAACTGCGCGACCAGCCACAGCCGACCGGCACAGGGACCACGACAGATCCCGGCACCCACCCCTCCCCCACCACCACCGCGACCGTCACCCGCGAAGCGAACCCCGCCCCCACCACCGCACTCCCCCTCACCCCACCCCGCATCGCGACCCTCCTCTCCCTGGTCGCCCTCGTCGTCGCAGTCCTCGTCCTCGACCTGGACGCGGGCCTGACCGCGATCACCCTCGCCGTCGTCCTCAGCGCGATCTGGCCGGACGACAGCCGCAAGGCGGTCGGCGAGATCGCCTGGCCCACGGTGCTGCTGATCTGCGGTGTGCTGACGTACGTCGGCGTGCTCGACGAGATGGGCACCATCACCTGGGCCGGCGAGGGCGTCGGCGGCATCGGCGTACCGCTGCTGGCCGCCGTACTGCTCTGCTACATCGGCGCGATCGTCTCGGCGTTCGCCTCGTCCGTGGGCATCATGGGCGCGCTCATCCCGCTCGCCGTGCCGTTCCTGGCGCAGGGCGAGATCGGCGCGGTCGGCATGGTGGCGGCACTCGCGGTGTCTGCGACGGTGGTCGACGTGAGCCCCTTCTCGACGAACGGCGCGCTGGTGCTGGCCGCGGCACCCGATGTCGACCGTGAGCGTTTCTTCCGGCAGTTGATGGTGTACGGAGGGATCGTGGTGGCGGTGGTGCCCGCGGTGGTGTGGCTGTTGATGGTCGTGCCGGGCTGGGGGTAGGCCGGTGGACGACAGCACTCGGTGTCCGTTGAACAGCTAAGGAGTACGACGCGTGTCCTCTCTCTTCCCGGCCCTGACGGCCGGTCCGGCGGGGCGGGTGGCCCTGAGCTTCGGCGACCGGACCCTGACGTACGGCGAGCTCGGCGCCGCCGCCGGTGCCCTCGCGGCACGGATCGGCGGGGCGGGCAGAGTGGCCGTCTGGGCGACCCCGGCGCTGGAGACCGCCGTGGCGGTGGTGGCGGCATTGGAGGCCGGTGTCGCCGCCGTACCGCTCAACCCGAAGTCCGGGGAGAAGGAGCTCGGGCACATCCTGTCCGACTGCGCGCCGACGGTGGTGCTGGCGGCGGCGGGGGACGAACTGTCCCGAGCTCTGGGCGACTTGGAGCGCGTAGATGTGGACGTGCGCGGGGCCTCCCCGCTCCCGGCCGTCCACGCATCCCCCGAGGACCCCGCCCTGATCGTCTACACCTCCGGCACCACCGGCCCGCCCAAGGGCGCCGTCATCCCCCGCCGGGCCGTCACCCACACCCTGGACGCGCTCGCCGACGCCTGGCAGTGGACCGGCGAGGACGTACTGGTCCACGGCCTGCCCCTGTTCCATGTGCACGGCCTGGTCCTCGGCATCCTCGGCCCGCTGCGGCGCGGCGGATCGGCGCGCCACCTGGGCCGGTTCGGCACCGAGGGCGTGGCGCGGGAACTGAACGAGGGCGCGACCATGATGTTCGGGGTGCCGACGATGTACCACCGCGTCGCCCAGGCCCTGCCCGAGGACCCGGGTCTGGCGCAGGCGCTGGGCAAGGCCCGCCTGCTCGTCTCGGGTTCGGCGGCGCTCCCCGTCCACGACCACGAGCGGATCACGGCGGCGACCGGGCAGCGGGTCGTCGAGCGGTACGGCATGACGGAGACGCTGATGAACACCAGCGTCCGCGCGGACGGCGAGGCCAGGGCCGGCACCGTCGGCGTGCCGCTGCCGGGCGTGGAGCTGCGGCTGGTGGAGGAGGACGGGACGCCGATCACGTCGCAGGACGGCGAGACGGTGGGCGAGATCCAGGTGCGCGGCCCGAACCTGTTCACCGAGTACCTCAACCGCCCCGACGCGACGACCGCCGCGTTCACCGCCGACGGCTGGTTCCGCACCGGCGACATGGCGGTGCGGGAGGCCGACGGGTACGTCCGTATCGTCGGCCGCAAGGCCACCGACCTGATCAAGAGCGGGGGTTACAAGATCGGGGCGGGCGAGATCGAGAACGCGCTGCTGGAGCACCCTGGGGTGCGGGAGGCGGCGGTGACCGGGGAGCCGGACCCGGACCTGGGCGAGCGGATCGTGGCGTGGATCGTCCCGTCCGACCCCCAGTCGCCGCCGTCGATCGAGGAGTTGGCGGACCACGTGGCCGCCCGCCTCGCCCCGCACAAGCGCCCCCGCAGGGTCCATCACCTGGAGGCGCTGCCCCGCAACGACATGGGGAAGATCATGAAGCGGGCGCTGACTTCATGACGGAACGGCTCGCGGCCCGGCAGGTCGTCGCCCTGATGACCGACAACTCCTCCTTCACCGAACTCCCCTATCCGGAAAGGCAGTCGGCGCCGGACGGCCCCCTCGCCTGGGACGGCTACGACGCCTCGCGCGCCCGCGCCGTCGAACGCACCGGGGAGCACGAGTCGGTGGTCTGCGGCACCGGCACGATCGGGGGGACGCGGGCGGTCCTGATCGTCTTCGAGTTCGGCTTCCTGGGCGGTTCGCTGGGCGAACGCACCGGCGACCGGCTGGAGGCGGCGTACGCCCACGCCCGCGCCCACCGCCTGCCGGTCGTCCCGCTGGTGGCGACGGGCGGCAGCCGGATGCAGGAGGGCATGCTCGCCCTCACCCAACTCCAGCGCGTGGCACGCCAGTCGGCGCTCACCCGGGAGGCCGGGCTGCCGCAGATCGCGGTGCTCCGGGACCCGACGACCGGCGGCGGCTGGGCCACCCTCGGCGCGGGCGCCGATGTGAGCCTGGCCCTGCCCGGCGCCCAGATCGGCTTCGCCGGCTCCCGGGTCCGCCCACCGGACGCGGACCCGTCGGCGTTCACGGCGGAGGCGCAGGTGGCGGCGGGGGCCGTGGACGGGGTGGTGCGCCCCGGGGAGCTACGGGGCCGACTGGCCCGCTGGCTGCGCCTGCTGACGGCACCCTCCACCGCCCCCGCCCCACCACCGGCCCCGCTCGGCGCCACGGACCTGCCGTCCACGGGCTGGGACGCGGTCCGAAGCGCCCGTTCCCCCCGACGCCCCCGCGCCGACGCCTACTTGGACGCGTACTTCACCCACCGCGTCACGCTCAGCGGCGACCGCTGCGGCGGCACCGACCCCGACGGCATGCTGTGCGGCTTCGGCGAGCACGACGGCCGTACGATCGCCTACGCCGCCCAGACCGGCACGGCCACCCGCCCCGCCGGCTACCGCACCGCCACCCGCCTGATCCGCCTCGCGGACCGGCTCGGCATCCCCGTACTGACCCTGGTGGACACACCGGGCGCCGCCAACGACGCGGAGGCGGAGCGGCAGGGGGTGGGCGCGGCCATCGCGGACCTGTTCGGCACGGTGGCCTCCGCACGCACCCCGATCACCACCCTCCTGATCGGCGAGGGCGGCTCGGGCGGCGCCCTGGCCCTGGCCGCCCCGGGCAACACATGGGCGACCCCGGACAGCTACTTCTCGGTGATCGGACCGGAGATGGCGGCGGCGATCCTGAAGCGGGGGGAAGGGGAGGTGGAGGCGACGGCGGATCAACTGCGGATCAGACCGCACGACTTGGTCGAGCTGGGGGTGGTCCGGGGCGTCGTCGAAGGGTAGGGAGCGGAGGACGAGGGGAGCGGGCGGTCGGCGGCGAAGGCCGTCGGGAAGGGAGAGGTTCCGAAAGCGGGGGCGGCTCCGACGGCCGTCCGGAACAATGGGTGTGCTCGACGGACAACGGGTGACGGGGGCGTCATGACAGGTCTGCGGGGTGCGGAGTGGCATGCCCGGATCGAGTGCGGGGGCAGGGTGTCGGGCGCGGGATTCCTCGTGGCCCGCGACAAGGTGCTGACCTGCGCGCACGTGATCGAGGACGGTGACGTCGCACCGGTGACGGTGACCTTCCCGCAGCGTCCCGACGAGGCTCCCGTGGCCGCGCGGGTCGTGACGCACGGCGGCTGGGACGGCCGGACGTCCGAGCTGGGCGATCTGGCCGTGCTGGAGCTGGACCGTGAACCGGAGATCGTCCCGGCTCCACTCGCCCCCGCCGACGTCGCGCACGACGACCGCAGGCTCATGGCCTACGGCTTCCCCGCCGGGTACGACGAGGACGGCACGATCGCCGAGTGCCGCACCGTGACCGAGCTGCTGCTCAGCGGCGAGTGGATCCAACTGGAGACCTGGAGCGGGCACGGCCAGCCGCTGGCCGTCGGCTTCAGCGGTGCCGCGGTCACCCTGGTCGAGACCGGGCAGGTCATCGGCATGGTCACGGCAGCGGCCGGCGCCCACGGCGTGCGCACCGGACGCATGATGCCCACACGTGTGCTCGCCCGCTACTGGCCGGGGCTCAGCGCCCTCGTGCCGCAGCCGCACGGCATGCGGAAGCAGGACCCGGAGCATCGCTTCGTCCCCGACTCCGAACCCGCGACCCCGGTCCCGGGCCACCCCGACGGCACCCGGCTGCGTGCGCTCGTCGAGCGAGCGGCGCGGGCCGGTCTCGACTGTGACCCCGTGCGGCTCTACTCGGCAGCGGCCGGCTCGTACGACCCGTTGCCGCCCCGCGAAGGCTTCGGCTCGTTGTGGTCGGCGGCGTGGTTCGTGCTGTGCGAGGTGGACGACCCGGACACCGTGACACGGTTCGCCGACCGTCTTGACGCCCTGCTCACCGCGCCGCCCCGGGCCGAGACCGGCGCCATCCTCATCGAGCTGGGGCACAGCGGTGCCGGTGAGGACCTGGTGCGGGTGGAGGTGTCGGCGTACAGCGCGGGGC
This sequence comes from Streptomyces chartreusis, assembly GCF_008704715.1. NCBI lineage: Bacteria > Bacillati > Actinomycetota > Actinomycetes > Kitasatosporales > Streptomycetaceae > Streptomyces > Streptomyces chartreusis. Next base: position 6,773,850 of record NZ_CP023689.1, on the reverse strand, counting down.
GCCGGCATCCGGTGCCGGCGGAGACGGTTCCGAAGTCCCTGCTGCGGACCTGCATCCAGGACCGTATCGAGGACGCCTTCTGTCATCTGACGCCCGGCGCGGACGAGTTGATCGCCTTCGCGCTGCCCCGCGACTGGCTGGACTGGCCCGTCGACCGCTGGGAGAAGGGGCCCGACGACGACACACCGCTCGGCTGCGTCCACCCGGTGGTGGTGACCGACCACGCCCGGCGCAGAACCAGCACGCGGCATGTCCTCACCAGTGCCTGGAAGCGCCTGGACTCCCGTGCCGGCGCCCGTGTGCACCGCGTCGCGTGCGGGGGTGTCGAGGATCCGCGGAAGCTGCGGCTGGCGCTGGTGCAGTCCGAGGAGTGCCTGGCCGGCTTCGGGGCGACGTCCGACGCCGCCCGCACCCGCCCGCACTTCGAGACGTCGCTGACCGCACCGGCTCCGGTGATCGTGTGGTCCCGGCGGGGCTGCGATCCCGACCGGGCGGACTGCACGGGCGCCTCTGACTGCCCCGGCACGGCGTTCCTGGACGCCCTCGACACCCTCGTCTCCCATGTGCCGCCCGCCCAGCTCCCGCGCCAGGTGCTGAATCTGCGGCAGCTGGCCGACGCGGAGGAGGAGCACTGGGCGCGCGACATCCAGCTCCTGTGGGACGACCCCCGCCGTTTCACCGACCCGCACGCCACGGCCGTACACAGACGGTCGCCCGTCGCCTGACCCGTCCGCCGCCCCTGGGAGCACCATGCCGCACTGGTCCGTCTACACCGGCACCGACGAGCCGCACGACGCCGTCGCCGAGCTGCCCGCGCCGCCGCCGTGGCGGGCGTTCGACGGCGGCCCCGCGCTGTCGCCGCCCGGCGACACCGACGACGAGGCGGCGGTCTCCCCGGACCGGGTGCACCGGGCGAGGACGTACGTGCCGACCCCGGAGAGCGTCCAGTTGGTCAACGCCGCGCTGTGTCTGCGCCGCCCGCTGCTGGTCACCGGGCCACCCGGCACCGGCAAGTCGTCACTGGCCTACGCGGTGGCCCGCGAGCTGCGTCTCGGCCCGGTCCTGCGCTGGAACATCACCAGTCGCAGCACCCTCGCCGACGGTCTCTACCAGTACGACCCGCTCTCCCGCCTGTACGCGGCCCGCAAGGACGACGGCCACGCCCACGCTCCCGACGGCGTCGAGGACCATCTGCGCCTCGGCCCCCTGGGCACGGCCCTGCTCCCCTACGACCGTCCGCGCGCCCTCCTCGTCGACGAGATCGACAAGAGCGACCTCGATCTGCCGAACGACCTGCTGAACGTCATGGAGGAGGGCCAGTACGAGATCCCGGAACTGGTCCGCGCGGCCCGCCACTCCCGCGACGGCACCGCGCAGGTCCTGGCCGACGGCACGGACACCCCGGTGACGGTCGCCCGCGGCCGGGTCCGCTGCCGCGCCTTCCCCTTCGTCGTCCTGACCAGCAACGGTGAACGTGAGTTCCCGCCCGCCTTCCTGCGCCGCTGCGTGCGGCTGCGGCTGCGCCGCCCCGACCGCACCCAGCTCACCGACATCGTCCGTGCCCATCTCGGCGAACCCGACGCGCGGGCTCAGGGGCTGATCGCCGAGTTCCTGACCCGCGCCGGCACCGGCGAACTGGCCACGGACCAGCTCCTCAACGCCATCTACCTCACCGGGGTCGCCGGCCTGGAGGCCGACTCCCGCGAGAAACTGGCCGAGCGGCTGATGCCGTTTCTGAGCACGGCGGCCGACGGCGATGGCTTCTGAGGGGCGAGGGCAGGAGCAGAGCTCGGCGCCGGGGCCGGCCGCTTCGTCGTCGGTGCGTTCCGCGGAGGGTGAGGGGTCCGGCGTCGCCCGGCTGGCCGCCGTACTGGCCGCCGCCACGGATTCCGACCAGTCTGCGGACGGCGGGCCCACATCCCGGGAATTGGCCGAACTTCTCTGGTTCGCAGAGCAGTTGAGGGGAGGCAGAGAGGGCAGTCACGGCCCGGCCGCAGCCACCGGACTCGTCGTCGGCTCGACCGTCACCCCGGACGCGCCCACCGTCGTACCGGCAGACCCCGCCCCGCCGGACACCGCGGCGCCCGCAACTCCCGCCCCGCTCTCCGGCGGACGCGTCCCCCTCCACCTCCCGGAGCCCTCGCACCCCGGCGCGGCGCACTCGCGCGGCACCACCCCGCTGTTCGCACCCGCGCCCCCGATGCTCGCCCACCCCCTCGCGCTCCAGCGCGCCCTGCGCCCCCTCAAGCGCAAGGTCCCCTCCCCTCGCGCCCGGCTCCTCGACGAGGACGCCACGGCCGACCGGATCGCCCGGCTCGGCGGACGTCCCGACGTGTGGTTCCCGGTGCTGCGCCCGGCACCGGACCGCTGGCTGCGCCTGAACCTGGTGTACGACACGGGCCCCACGATGCCCGTGTGGCGCCCCCTGGTGCGTGAACTGCACACCACGCTCGCCCAGTCGGGCGTCTTCCGCACGGTCACCGTGCACCGGGCCACCCCGGACGGCCGCGCCCATCACGTCCCCCTGCTCGCCGACGGCCGCACGGTCACCCTGATCGTCAGCGACTGCATGGGCCCGCAGTGGCGCCCCGGCCCGGCGGGCGACCGCTGGTACCGCACCCTGCGCCGCTGGGCGACGCGCATGCCCGTGGCCGTCGTACAGCCACTGCCCGAACACCTCTGGCACAGCACGGCCCTGCCCGCCGTCCCCGGCCTGCTCACGGCGCCGACCGCGGCGGCACCGTCGGCCGCGCTGACCTTCGTGCCGTACGAGGATGCGGCGCGGGAGTCGATCCACGGCGCGCTCCCGCTTCCCGTGCTGGAGCCCGCGCCCGCCTGGCTCGCCAACTGGGCCGCCCTGATCGCCGCGCCGGGCGGCGGCCACACGCCCGGCGCCCTGGCCTGGCTGCCTCCGACGCCGGAGCCGCCCGCCGAACAGGCTCCGGCCGTCACCGCGTTGCCCGCGCCGGACCTGGTCCTGCACTTCCGGGCCACCGCTTCCCCGGAGGCCTTCCGTATCGCCGGCCATCTCGCGCTGGCCAATCCCTCCCTGCCGGTGATGCGTCTCGTCCAACGCGCCCTGGACCGCAGCCCTCGCCCGCAGCACCTGGCCGAGATCATCCTCAGCGGCCTGCTGACAGCGGTCCCGGGGCCGCCGGGGTCGTACGAGTTCCGGCCGGGGGTGAGGGAGTTGCTGCTGCGGTCCCTGCCGCGGACGGCTCGCACACGGACGCGGGAGTTCCTGGCGCGGGTGGGCGAGTTGATCGACGAGCAGGCGGCCGTCACACCGGGTGAGTTCCGTGTCGAGACACAGGGCGCGGAGGGGACCGAGTTCGCGACGGTCCGCGCCGAGACGGTGGAGCGACTGGGCGGCGAGCCCGAGGAGGGTCTGGTCGGCGGGCGGTACCGGTTGCTGGGCCGGCGGGGGCCGAGCCGGCGCATGTGGGCGGCCGTCGACATGCGGACCGACCGACCCGTCGTCGTACACCGCTATGGGCCGCAAGCCGCCCCGCAGGAGCGGTTCCTGCGGGAGGCACGGGCACTGGCGGAGCTGCGGCATCCGAACGTCGTGCGCGTGCTGGACTACGGCGTCGAGGCCGAACGGCCCTATCTGGTCGCCGAGTTCGAGGACGGGATCACCCTGGCCGAGCTGCTGCTCGGCAGTGGGCCGGGAGTCTCCTTCCGGGTGTACGCCCAGTTGGTGTCCGACGTCGTGCCCGCGCTGGAGGCCCTGCACGAGCACGGTCTGGTGCGCGGGCAGGAAGGCTGGGACGGACTGCTGCTGCGCCCGGACGGGACAGTGGTGATCAGCAGGTTCGCGCTGGGAGAGGACTCACAGGGACACGACGAGAGGTCGGACTTCCTCCTGTTCAGGTCGATGCTCAGAGCCCTGGCCTCGGACAGCCCGAACAGCCTGCGATTCCAGCGGTTGCAGGCGGAACTGGCGCAGGGCACGGATCCGGTCGACGCCGTACGGCGGCTGCCGCGCTCGGCCGCCTTCGACTGGTCGCTCGGCGGGGTGGAGGCCGACCGCCTGCGCATCACCCTGCTCGGCCCCCTGAACATCAGGCGGGCCGGCCGCTTCCTCACCACGTCCCCGGAGGCTCAGGCCCTGCTGTGCATCCTCCTGCTCAAGCAGGGCCGCCGGGTCACCCGCACCCAGCTGGCCGAGGGCCTCTGGGAGCGGCCTCCGTCGGCCGCGGAGGCCGCGCGCCGCCTGCAGGAGGTGGCGACGGAAGTACGGCACTGCCTCGGCGCCGGCACGCTCGCCGAACTCGCCGACGGGTACGCGCTGCACCTGCCGGGCGACTACCTCGACATCCACCACTGCGAGGAACTCGTCGCCCGGCGCACCGACGACCTGCCCGCGGACGCCCAACGCTCCCTCGTCCAGGACGCCCTGAGCCTCTTCTACGGCGATCCCCTGGACGGCATCCCCGGCCCCGCCGCGAAGGCGACCCGTGCCCGGCTGCGCACCCTGCGCCTCACGCTCTGCGCCGCCCGGGCCGAACTCGACCTGGAATGCGGCGACTTCGCGCAGGCCGCTGCCGACCTGGCCGCCCTCGTGCAGGATCACCCGGACCGCGAGGACCTTCGCCGGCTGCACATCCGGGCGCTGAAGGGGATGGGCCGGATCACGGAGGCGATGGAGGCGTACGAGTCCTACGCCGAGGTCCGCCAGCGCCGGCACGGCGACCCGACCGACCCCGCCCTGCACGAGCTGTACGTCGAGCTGCATGCGGCGCCCGGACGCGAGCGGCCGACGATCGTCTTCGAGGCGGCCGGACTGGACGAGCGGCCCGACACCCGGGACGCCCTGGGCCGCGCGGTGACCCAGCTGCTGTCCCGCGGGGATCTGGCCTCGCACCAGTACGAGGTACTGGCCCGCGACAACGGCTACGTCGTGCTGACCGAGCCGGACGCCTATGTACTGCCCGTACTGGTCGCGCTGCTGCGCAATCTGCCGGAGGCCCTCGCGGAGGTCGAGGAGCCGCCGCGGTTGCGCGTGACGTTCTGGCACGCGCCCTGGTTCGCCGAGTCGACCAGGCCCGTCGTACCGGAGGAGGTGCAGGCCGTCCTCGACGCCGCCGACGCGGACGTGCTGGTCGTCGTCTCCCCCACCCTCTACGAGGAGTTCGCGGACGGCTCCGCCACCCTCGGCCCGGCCCGCTTCGAACCGCTGCGCACGGACCACGGACCCGGTGCGCCCCTGGCCTGGTACAGCACCCTGAATCTGCCGAGCCGCGGCCATGCCGACGAGAGCACCCAGGACCTGGTGCGGGGCCCCTTCACCACTCCCGACGCGGGCAGGCTCGGCACCCAGGACCCGGGCCGCACGGCCGTGGTGATCGCCCCGAGCGACGGCCCGATGATCGTCCTGCACCCGGCCCACCCCCTCTCCAGGAATCCGCCGCGGCTGACGACGTACTACGAGGTCGACCTCACGGTGCACCGCACCGGCACCGTCCTCTCCCTCCCCGGCTCCGGCGGCGGCACGTTCGTCGCCACGGCCGAGCTGTCCTGGCACGTGCAGGACCCGGTCGCCTTCCTGCGCGGCGGGGCCACGGGCGTCGCCGACATCCTTCTCAGGCACGTCGCCACGGAGGCCAGCCGGATCACCCGCCGCTACCCCTTGCGCCGGGTCGGGGCGGCCCAGCAGGCCGTGCGCGCCCGGCTGCAGAACTGGCCGGTGCCCGGGCTGTCGGTGACGTGCGCGGTCCAGCTGGCGGGTGAGACGCCACAGGAGCAGACCGCCCCCGCGCCCCCGCAGCCGTCCGACACGGCCCCCACGGCCACCCCCGCCGATCTCCTCCGCGCCGCCGAAATCGTCCTGCTCGGCTTCGAGGGGCCGCTGACCAGTCCGTTCTCCGCGAAGGCAGCCCGCAGCGCCGCCCTCGACCTGCTCTCCCTGGTCGTCGACCACCGTGACCCCGAGGACGCACTGGCGGGCCGACCCCTCACGGGTGCCGGCGGTGCCCCCATCCCGCTCCAGGAGGAACTCGTACACCCCCTGGAGGTACTGCGGGCCTTCGCGGACAACGGCACCCTCGCCCAGCTCCTGAGCGACCGCCTCGACGAACTGGAACTGCGGGCCGTGACCGGGGCCCGCGCGACGCCGGGCGCCGGCGATCTCGTCCGTACTCTGCACGCCTCCGGTCGCCGCCCGGCCGTCGTCACCGACTTCAGCGAGCGGGTCGTCCACCGCTACCTGGAACCCCGGGAACTTCCCGTGTCGGCGGTCTTCGGCCGGAGTCTGCCGCTGATGCCGGATCCGGAGCGCCTGCGCCTCGCGCAGAGCCGCTTCGGCCGCACCGCCGCGTTCCTGCTGATCACCTCCACGGCCGCCGAGGTCACGGCCGCCCGGCGCCGCGGCATCCCCGTCATCGGCCACGCCGGCTCCCCCGCGGTCGAACGACGCCTGCGCAAGGCCGGCTGCGACCTGATCGTCGACAGCCTCGCGCCTTTACTCGACGCCGCCCACTCGCTCTGACCGCGACACGCCGCCTGACATCCCATCAGATCCAGAACCCCCCATTCAGCGGCACCCCACCCGGCCCCCTCCAGAAGGCGCCCCCTCCCGGTCCGCCCTCACGATCGATGTCAAGGAGGCTCGCCGCACGGCGGCCCGCACCCACGACCCGTCACCCAAAGCGAGGCCCGCCACCCACCCGGCGGACCCATGGTCTGCGTTTTCCGGGAGGACCCCCATGACCGCCACTCTGGAGCAGCTGCGTCGCTGCCACTTCGCCGTCGATCTGGGGGCGGCCAGGACCCGTGTCTATGTGAAGGGCTCGGGGCTCGTCGTCGACCAGCCGTCCGTCGCCGCCGTCAACACCCGCACCGGCGCCCTGATCGCGGTCGGCGAGTTCGCGGAGCGCATGACCGGCCGGACCCCGGACTACATCCGCGTCATGCGGCCCGTCTCCGGCGGCACCGTCGTCGACATCGAGATGGCGCAGCGCATGCTGCGGCACCTGCTCGGCGACAAGATGCGCCGTGCCCTGCGCCGCAAGCCGTTCCTGCGCGCGGCGGCCTGCACGCCGCACGACGCCGACCCGCTCGCCCAGCGCGCGGCGATCGAGACCCTGGTCGGTCTCGGCGCGCGGCGCGTGGAACTCGTCGACACCCTCATCGCCGCCGCCGTGGGCTGCGGACTGCCCGTGGAGCAGCCCGAGGCCAGCATGATCATGGTGTGCGGGGCCGCCGCGACCGAGGTCGCCGTGCTCTCCCTCGGCAACATCGTCACCGCCGAGCGGATCCGGGTCGGCGGCGAGGCCGTGGACCACGCGATCGTGCAGCACCTGCGGCACGAGCACGAGCTGATGCTGCCCAGCCAGAACGTACGGCCGCTCCAGCTCGCCCTGTCCGGCAACGGGCTCACCCCGCACGGCCCCGCCTCCACCGAGATCCACGGCCGCGACGTCTGCACCGGCCTCGCCCGTTCCGTGCAGGTCGACACCGCCGCCGTACGGGACGCCATCCAGACGCCGCTCACCGCCGTCCTCGACAGCATCGGCAAGGTGCTGCGCGACTGCCCGCCCGACCTGGTGGCCGACCTCGCCGACCGCGGCATCATGATGGTCGGCGGCAGCGCCCTGCTCCCCGGCTTCGACCAGATGCTCCGCCAGGCCACCCGCATGCCGGTGCACATCGCCGAGCGACCCGACATCTGCGCGGTCCAGGGCCTGGGCACCATGCTGGAGGGCAAGGTGGAACCGATGGAACTGAACCCGATCTCCTCCTGAACCCCGGCGGACGCGTCGATCCCCAACTGCCGTGCCCACAGGGCTTCGCGGTCACGGCCCGTCGAGCGAGCCGAGGTCGCGGGTCATCCGGGGCGCGAGCAGTTCCGGGACGGCGTCGGAGTCGCGGGCGTCCGAGCCCGGTGTCAGTACGGCAGGATCCGTCCCGACGGCGTGCGCCGGTCGATCTCGCCCCTGGTGTCGCGGGGAGCGGCGGGCCGGCGGGTGACACGAACACGAACATGGGTCTGGCGGTTCATGGCGCCCTCCTCGTATCTCGGGTCCGTTGCGACCAGCCTTCTCTCCGCAACCTTTCGGCACATCGTGCCCACGGAGGCACTTGTCATGCCTCCGTGGCATGAGCGGATGGGGGCGGGGCTACTTCCGGAGGAGGACGGCGCCCCTGGCTCACCTCGGGGTACCACCGCGTGCGCCGCCCGTGGCGGCACGCCGCCGGTTGTGCAGCGGCCCGGCGGCGGTCTTGGCGCCGCGCGGGATCTGCTGTTCGAACGCGGCCAGCGCGATCGGGCTGTCCGGCGGTACGACGGCCATCATGTGGCGCCGCTGCGCCTCCGCGACGGCGTCCCCGGCCGCGCTGCCGTGCCGGGCGTGCACGATGCGCAGTTCCCCTTCGCCGGAGCCGCGGCGGCCGACGGGGGTGACGCCGGCGTTGGTGCCGTCGGGGAGGGTCACCCACAGTTGGAAGTCGTCGTACCGGAAGTAGTCCGCGGCCTTGATCGGCCAGGGGTAGTGGTGCTCGCCTGCCGCCTCGGGCAGGACGCCGGAGTGGTCGGGGGTGGTGAGCGGCACGCACGAGTTGAACAGGGAGTCGGTCCACGCCTCGACGCCGTCGGCGTCCTCGATCGGGGTGTCGAGCAGCTTGCGGGCGCGTTTGTAGCCCAGTTCGTCCAGGGCGGGCAGGGTCAGCGGGAACGCGGCGATCAGCTCGGCGGCTTCCCGGCGGAGCCGGTCGACCTTCTCGGGGTCGGCGCAGAACTGCGCGCTCCACTCGATGCCGACCCGGGCCCGGTACATCCGCCAGCCGCCTCCGCCCTCCTCGGTCTTCACCCAGAGGCTGCCGCCGTGGTGCATCTCCCAGGGGCCCGGGCCGTACGGCAGCTCCGCGTCCGCGGCCGCCAGCTCGGCGAGGATCAGCTTCGCGGTCGCCTTCGCGGCGCGGAACTGCGAGGACTGGGTGCGCTCCGGGTGCTTGACGACCTGTATCTCCCAAGGGTGGTTCTCCTTGCGGTTCTTGCCGAGCTGGAACCTGCTCCGGGTCTCCGGCCGTGCCAGGAGATCAGTCATGTCCGGCCTCCTTTCGGCTCTCCTTCCATCGTCCGCCGGTCCCACCCGCCCGTCGACCGCGCTGGACCCGGCCCGCCGACAGGCGCACGCTCGTCAGTGGGGCCCGCGACACCTCTCCCCACCGCCCCCGTACGGAAGTGATCTCGATGGAAGACAAGCAATGGACCGTCCGGATCCGCATCACCGAGGACGGCGACGACACCCGCGCCGAGGCCGTGCTGACCACGCAGGACACGCCGGAGGACCTGATGGCCGTGACCGGCCGGGGTGTGGCCCACCGCAACCCCGTCGACCGGTCGATCCCCGAGATCGGCGACGAACTCGCCGCCAGCCGCGCCCTGGAGGACCTGGCGGTCCGGCTGCACGACGTCGCGTCCGACGACATCGTGAACATGGCCGGATCGGCCGACCGGGAGGGCAGTACGGCGTGGGAGCGGCCCTAGAGGGGTTCGGGAGCCGCCTAGACGTCCAGCCAGCTGTAGCGCCGCTCGGGCCGTCCCGCCTGCCCGTACCGCAGGGACACCTCGGCCCGGCCCGTGACACTGAAGTGCTCCAGGTAGCGCCGGGCGCTGACCCGGGACACCCCGGAGCGGGCCGCGCACTCGGCGGCGGAGAGGCTGCCGTCGGCCGCCCGTAGCTCGCGTTCGATCAGTTCGGCGGTCTCCACGCTCATGCCCTTGGGCAGGGCGGCCGGCGCGGCGGCGGGCGCGGCGCCCCGGGCCAGTGCCCGGTCGACGTCGGACTGGCCGCTGACGACGGCCGCGTAGAGGTTGCTGCGCCGGGCCGCGTACTGCTCCAGGCGGGTGCGCAGGTCGTCCGCGTCGAAGGGCTTCAGCAGATAGTCGACGACACCCTGGCGTACGGCGCCGCGGACCGCCTCGGACTCGCGTGCCGCGCTGATCACCATGACGTCGCAGTCGTGCCCGGCGGTGCGCAGCCGGGGGATGATCTCCAGGCCGAACATGTCGGGCAGGTAGAGGTCGAGCAGCACCAGGTCCGGTTGCAGCTCGCCGACCGCGGCGATCGCCTGCTCGCCGCAGTTCGCGGTGCCGATCACCCGGAACCCGTCGACGTCGTTGACGAATCCACGGTGGATCCGCGCCACCATGAAGTCGTCCTCCACGATCAGGACGTCGATCATCGCACTGCCTCCGTCGCTCGGTCGGCCGGTCGGCCGACGGACATGCGGGCGGTGAACATGGCGCCCTCCTCGGTGTTGGCCACCGACACCTCACCGCCCCGGCGCTTGCACACCAGCCGGGTCAGCGCCAGGCCGATGCCGCGGTCGCCGCCCTGCGCGGCCTTGGTGGTGAACCCGTGCAGGAACACCTCCTGCGCGAGCTCGGGCGCCACCCCGGGCCCCGAGTCCCGTACGACGATCTCCACGCTGGAGGCGTCCTGGCGCAGCTCCACCTCCACCCATGCCTCGGGGTCGCCGTCCCCCTGCCGGGCGCCGCCGGCGGCGGCGTCGACGGCATTGTCCACGAGGTTGCCGAGCACGGTCGCCACGTCCGCGGAGTCGGTCGGCTCCAGCCGGTCCAGGGAGGTGCGCTCGGAGATCTTCAGCCGCACCTTGCGTTCCGCGGCCAGCGCCGACTTCGCCATGAGCAGCGCGGCGACGGCCCGGTCACCGACCCGGCTGGTGATGCTCACGTCGAGCGACTCACGGTGCTTGCGCAGGGCACGGACGTAGCGGACGACCTCGTCGTGCTCGTTGATCTGGATGAGCCCGGAGATGGTGTGCAGCTGGTTGGAGAACTCGTGGGCCTGGGCGCGCAGCAGTTCGGCGGAGCTGCGAAAAGAGCCCAACTCCCTTTCCAACTGTGCGAGTTCGGTGCGGTCGCGCAGGGTCGTCACCGAGCCGAGGAGGCGGCCGTCCTTGGTGACGTCCATGCGGTTCATCACCAGGACGCGGCCCCGGCGGATGACGACCTCGTCGCGTCGCGCGGGATCGCCGGGTTCGCCCTCGCGCGGGGTCCCGGCCAGGACGTCGTAGAGCCGCCCCTCGATCCCGAGGTCGGCCAGGCTCATCCCGACGCAGTTCTCGGGCAGGTCCAGCAGGCCGCGGCCGACGGCGTTGACGAGCGTGAGGCGCTGGTGCGGGTCGAGGGCGACCACGCCCTCGGCGATCCCGAACAGCATCGCCTCCCGGTGCTCGGCGAGCCCGGCGATCTCGCGCGGCTCCATGCCGAAGGTCTGGCGTTTGATGCGCCGGGCCAGCAGCCAGGAGCCGGCCACCCCGAGGACGCTGGCGACGCCGAGGTAGACCAGCAGATAGGACGAGGCGCCGACGAGCCGCTGCCACACCGACGGGGAGGTCCGCCCGATCATCACGGTGCCGAGGTGGTCCCCGGCGTTCTTCTTCTCCGCCCCGAGCACCGGCGCCTGCGCCACGAGCTGGGTGAGGCCGCCCACCGGCAGCTCCCCGGACCAGCCGACGGCCTCGGTGACCTGCGGTCCGTCACCCGGCATCCGCGTTCCGACCAGGGTCGGGTCGGTGGCCGCTACGATCTCGCCGTCGGTGTCGGCGACGAGGGCGGAGGTGACACCGGACCTGGTGAGCGTGGACTGGAGCAGCGGGGCGAGCATCTCGGCCGGGGCGGGCCGCACGAGCTGCATGCGCACCAGGGGGTTGCCCGCCGTCTCCTCGGCGAGGGCGGTCACCCGGCGCCCCTCGACCCGGTCGAACGTGGCCTTGGACTGCGCCAGCGACACCGCCGCGACGGCGGCGAGCACGATCACGACAATGGCGAGCTGCCATACCAGCAGCTCACCTGCGAGCGTCTGACGCCTGTGTGGCCGGGACGTTATGACCACTATGAACTCAACCTTCAATGGTCACACAACCGAGACGGGGTGTCTCAGGAACCGCACAATCATGGCGCCGGAACGGGCCGAGCGAAAGAGATGAGCCATGAGAAGTCGACGAGCCGCACTTGTCGGAGCTCTTGCCGCCGTGTCGATGATCGCGGTGAGCGCCTGCGGCGCCACCGCCGACAAGGACGAGTCCGGAGGTGGAAGCGGGTCCGGCAAGCCCGTGACCGGCCTTCGGCTGATGGTCCCCAACACCCCGGGCAGCGGTTACGACCTCACCGCCCGCACCGTCACCCAGGTCATGCAGGACACCGAGGTCGCCTCCGGCGTGCAGGTCTTCAACCTGCCCGGCGCCAGCGGCACCGTGGGCCTGCAGCGCCTGGTGAACGAGAAGGGCAACGGCAAGATGGCCATGCAGATGGGCCTCGGTGTCGTGGGAGCCTCGTACACCTCGAAGTCCAAGGCGACGCTGACCGACACCACGCCGATCGCCAAGCTGATCGAGGAGGCCGGCGCGATCGTCGTGCCGAAGGACTCCCCGTACAAGACGATGGACGACCTCGTCACCGCCTGGAAGAAGAACCCCAAGAAGTTCGCGGTGGGCGGCGGCTCGACGGCGGGCGGCCCCGACCACCTGCTGCCGATGCAGCTGGCGAAGGCCGTCGGCATCAAGCCGAAGGACGTCAACTTCGTCTCCTACGACGGCGGCGGCGAGCTGCTGCCTGCCATCCTCGGCAACAAGCTGGCCTTCGGCGCCAGCGGGTACAGCGAGTTCCTCGACCAGATCGAGGCCGGCCAGGTCCGCGTCCTCGCGGTCACCAGCGAGAAGCCGATCGACGCGCTGAAGGACGCCCCCACGCTGAAGGACTCCGGCATCGACCTGGTCTTCACCAACTGGCGCGGGATCGTGGCCCCTCCGGGCATCACGCAGGAGCAGGAGAAGACCTGGATCGACGCCCTGACCACGATGCACGACTCGAAGGAGTGGCAGGCGCAGCTGGAGAAGAACGGCTGGGTCGACGCCTTCGCCACCGGTGACGAGTTCGGCACCTTCCTGACCGAGCAGGACAAGGCGGTCGCCGACCTGCTGGCCGAGCTCGGGCTGGCATGAGCTCCCAGGTGAAGGACGAACGGACCGTGGAGGACTCCCCTCCGCCCCGGGAGGGCGGGGACCGCGCGCAGTACGGCATGTGCGCGTTCCTCGCCCTGCTGGGCACCGCCGTGGTCGTGGACGCCGTCGGCATCCCGCACATCACCAGCGGGACCGACCCGGTCGGCCCGCGCGCGGTCCCGCTGATCCTGGGCACGCTGCTGGTGGTGCTCGCGGTGCTGTACGCCGTCGACGTGGCCCGGGGCGGCCACGGCGAGCCGGAGGCCGGCGAGGACGTCGACCTGTCGGGCGGCGCCGACTGGCGCACGGTGGCGCTGCTGGTCGCGGTGTTCGTGGCGAACGCGCTGCTCATCGAGCGGCTCGGCTGGGTGATCAGCGGCGGCCTGCTGTTCTGGGGCACGGCGTTCGCGCTCGGCAACCGGCACTACATACGCAATCTGCTGATCGCCGCGACGCTCTCCCTGACGACCTTCTACGCCTTCGCGATCGGCCTCGGCGTGAACCTCCCCGCCGGCGTGCTGCAAGGAATCCTGTGAGGCCGCGATGGACAACCTGAACAACCTCATGCAGGGCTTCGCGGACGTCATGGACCCGCTGAATCTGCTGCTCGCCCTGGTCGGCGTGATCATCGGCACGGCGGTGGGCGTCCTGCCGGGCATCGGCCCGGCGATGACGGTGGCCCTGTTGCTGCCCATCACCTACGGCATGGAGCCGGTGCAGGCGTTCATCATGTTCGCCGGCATCTTCTACGGCGGCATGTACGGCGGCTCGACGACGTCGATCCTGCTGAACACCCCGGGCGAGTCCTCGTCCGTGGTCACCGCCATCGAGGGCAACAAGATGGCGAAGGCGGGCCGCGCCGCGCAGGCGCTGGCCACGGCGGCGATCGGCTCCTTCGTGGCGGGCACCATCGGCACCCTGCTGCTGGTCCTGATCACCCCGTTCGTCGTGGACTTCGCGGTCAGTCTGGGCGCGCCGGACTACTTCGCGCTGATGCTGCTGTCGTTCATCGCGGTGACGTCGATCCTGGGCTCGTCCCGCATCCGCGGCTTCATATCCCTGCTCCTCGGCCTGACCATCGGCCTGGTCGGCATCGACACGGTCTCGGGCCAGCAGCGCCTGACCCTCGGCATACCGCAGCTCGCCGACGGCATCGACGTCGTCGTGGTCGCCGTCGGCATCTTCGCGGTCGGCGAGGCGCTGTGGGTGGCCGCGCATCTGCGCCGCCGCCCGGCCGAGGTGATACCCGTCGGCCGCCCGTGGATGGGCCGCCAGGACTGGAAGCGGTCCTGGAAGCCCTGGCTGCGGGGGACGGCGTTCGGCTTCCCGTTCGGCGCGCTGCCGGCCGGTGGCGCGGAGATCCCGACGTTCCTGTCGTACGCCACCGAGAAGCGGCTGACCAAGCACCCCGAGGAGTTCGGCAAAGGGGCCATCGAGGGTGTGGCCGGCCCGGAGGCCGCGAACAACGCCTCCGCGGCGGGCACCCTGGTCCCGATGCTGGCGATCGGCCTGCCGACCAACGCCACGGCGGCGGTCATGCTGGCCGCCTTCCAGTCGTATGGCATCCAGCCCGGCCCCCTGCTCTTCGAGCGCGAGGCGAGCCTGGTCTGGGTCCTGATCGCGAGCCTCTTCGTCGGCAACCTGCTGCTGTTGCTGCTGAACCTGCCGCTGGCCCCGGTGTGGGCGAAGCTGCTCCAGATCCCGCGCCCCTACCTGTACGCGGGCATCCTCTTCTTCGCCACGATGGGCGCCTACGCCGTCAACGCGCAGCCGCTCGATCTGTTCATCCTCCTCACCCTGGGCCTGCTGGGCTTCGCCATGCGACGCTTCGGGCTGCCGGTCCTGCCGCTGATCGTCGGCGTGATCCTCGGCCCGCGCGCGGAGCTCCAGGGCCGGCGCTCCCTCCAGCTGTCCGGCGGCGAGATGTCGGGGCTGCTGGGCGGACCGGTGTCGTACACGGTCTACACGGTGATCGTCCTGGTCCTGGTGTGGCCGCTGATCCGCAGGTTCGTCGTACGTCCTCTGCGCGCGCGTAGCGCCGCCTGAGCATCTGGAGAAAACGAGATGACCATCCTGGTCGGCTACGTCCCCTCACCGGAGGGGGAGGCGGCCCTGCGCGCGGCGATCGACGAGGCCCGCCGGCGCAAGGAGAAACTCCTGGTCGTGAACACCACGCGGGGCGACTCCCTGGTGGATCCCCGCTTCGCGCAGGAACCCGATCTGAGCCATGTCCGCGAGGACCTCGCGGCGCTCGGCATCGACTTCGACATCCGCCAGGTCCTCGGCGCCCGTGACGCCGCCGAGGAGATCATCGACCTCGCGGAGACCAAGGACGCCTCCCTGGTGGTGATCGGGCTGCGGCGGCGCAGCGCGGTCGGCAAGCTGATCATGGGTTCGGCGGCCCAGCAGATCCTGCTGGGCGTGGGCTGCCCGGTCCTGGCCGTGAAGGCGGAGGGCTGACATGGTGCTGCGGACCTTCGGCTGGTCGTTCGCCGTCACGGCGCTCGGCCTCGCCTTCGCCGCGTGGCAGTGGGGCTGGGAGGCCTTCGGGATCGTGCTGATCCTGTCGGTCCTGGAGATATCGCTGTCCTTCGACAACGCGGTCGTCAACGCCGGGGTGCTGAAGAAGATGAATGCCTTCTGGCAGCGCATCTTCCTCACCCTCGGCATCCTCATCGCGGTGTTCGGCATGCGGCTGGTGTTCCCGGTCGTGATCGTCGCCATCAGCGCCAAGGTCGGGCCCGTCGAGGCGGTCCGGCTCGCCCTGGACGACCCCGGCCGCTACCAGGACCTGGTCACCGACGCGCACCCGGCGATCGCGGCCTTCGGCGGCATGTTCCTGCTGATGATCTTCCTGGAGTTCATCCTGGAGGACCGCGAGATCAAGTGGCTGGCCTGGCTGGAGCGCCCGCTCGCGAGGCTCGGCAAGATCGACATGCTGGCGGTCTGCCTGGCCCTGATCGCCCTGCTCGCGACGGCGCTGACCTTCGCCGGCCACGCCCACGTCAGCACCGGCCACGCGGACAAGACCGCCACCGTGCTGCTGTCAGGGGTCGCCGGTCTGATCACGTATCTCGTGGTCGGCGGTCTCTCCGGGTTCTTCGAGGACCGGCTCGAAGAGGAGGAGGAACACGAGCACGAGGAGGAGGAGAAGGCCCGGGCCGAGGGCCGGCCGGTCTCTGCGGTCGCGCTGGCCGGCAAGGCCGCGTTCTTCCTCTTCCTCTACCTGGAGGTCCTGGACGCGTCGTTCTCCTTCGACGGCGTGATCGGCGCCTTCGCCATCACCAACCACATCTTCTGGATGGCGCTCGGCCTCGGCATCGGCGCGATGTACGTCCGTTCGCTCACGGTCTACCTGGTCCGGCAGGGCACCCTCGACGACTACGTCTACCTGGAGCACGGCGCCCACTACGCCATCGGCGCCCTCGCGGCGATCCTGCTGATCACCATCCAGCACCAGATCAGCGAGATCATCACGGGCCTGATCGGCGTGGTCCTGATCGCCGCGTCCTTCCTCGCCTCGGTGCGCCGCAACAAGGCGCTGGAGGCGTCCGGGGCGGACGGGACGGACGGCGCGGCCACGGACGGGAAGGACGGCGCACCGGACGAGCGGGACGAGAAGGCGGAGGTGGCGTCGGGGGCGTGAGACGCCGGCCGGGGCTCCGGGGCGGCGCTTTCGGGCGGGACACAAGGCGTGATCCGGGACAAACGTGGTCCACGACATAGGCGTTTTCGCCCGATTATGGCTAGCTGGATGTGTTTGCCTCGCGCACAGCGTCGCGTCATCCACGCGCCGTCCTCGTCGATCGCCCGCCCTGGAGACTCATGCGCCTCCGCGCCCCCTCCGTCCCGCGAACCGTCTCGGCTCGCCGTATCAGCTCGCTTCCGCCCCTGGCCCTGGCCGGCGGTGCCCTCACCGTCGGCATCGGCGGCCTGTATCTCGCCGGGCTGCTGCTCTCGGGCGGCGACATAGAGGGCGGCACGACGGTGCGCGGCGTGGACATCGGGGGCCTGAGCCGTGCGGAGGCCGTCAGGAAGCTGGAGGACCGGCTCGGACCGGCCGGCGCCCGCGAACTGACCGTGACGATCGGTGACCGCAGGACCACGGTCGATCCTTCGAAGGTGGGCATCACCTTCGACTACGAGAGGACCGTGGACCGCGCGGGCCGCACCGAGAGCGCCGACCCGTTCAGCGTGATCGGCGGCCTCTTCAGCTCGGGCGGCCCGGTCGAGCCGGCCGTGCACGTCGACGAGGACAAGGCCCATGGCACCCTGAAGAAGATGGCGAAGGCGCTCGACCAGAAGGTCCGCGAGGGCGCCGTCGGCTTCGAGAACGGCCAGGTGCGGCCGGTCACCCCGCACAGCGGCCACGCCCTCGACACGAACGCCGCCGTCGGCACCCTGAGCACCGCCTTCCTGGACGGCGACGCCAAGGCCGTCACCGCCCTGCCCACCCATGAGACGAAGCCCAAGGTCACCGAGCGGGAGATGCGCCGGGCGGTGCGCGAGTTCGCGGAGCCCGCCATGTCGGCGCCCGTCACCCTCACCGCGGCCGACCGGCGCTTCACCATCGACCGGCCCGTCCTGGGCGAGCACCTGAGGATGCGCGCGGACGACGCCGGGCACCTCACGCCGAAGCTGGACGCCGCGGGCCTGCGCGCCGACCCCGCCGTGGCCCACCCCCTGTCCACGCTGCCCGCCCGGGCGCACAACGCCGAGCTGCGCCTCGTCGGCAACCGGGTCGGGGTGGCCGAGGACGGCCGGGCCGGACATGTCGTCACCGACAAGGCGCTGGGCAAGGCCGTGATGCCACTGCTCACCCGGCGGGGCGCCGCCCGCAGCGGCGAGATCGCCACGCTCGTGGCCGAGCCGCAGGTGACCCGCGCGAACGTCGAGCGGCTCGGTCTGCGCGAGCAGATGTCCTCCTTCACCGTCAACTTCGAACCGGCGCCGTACCGCTCACGGAACATCGGCCGTGCGGTGGAACTGATCAACGGCTCCGTCGTCATGCCGGGCAAGGACTGGAGCTTCAACCGGACCGTCGGCGAGCGCACCGAGGCCAATGGCTTCGTCGAGGGCGTGATGATCCTCAACGACGAGTTCACCAGGGCGCCCGGCGGCGGTGTGTCGGCGGTGGCGACGACCATGTTCAACGCGATGTTCTTCGCCGGCGTCAAACCCCTGGAGCACGGCGCCCACTCGTTCTACATCGAGCGCTACCCGGAGGGCCGTGAGGCGACGGTGGCCTGGGGCAGCCTGGACCTGAGGTTCAACAACGACTCGGGCCACGCCATCTACATCCAGGCCCAGTCCACCGACTCCTCGGTGACGATCTCCTTCCTGGGCACCCGCAAGTACGACGACATCGGCGCGATCAAGAGCCCGCGCACCCATGTGAAGCAGCCCGAGCGGAAGGTGAGCACGGCCGAACGGTGCGTCCCGCAGACTCCGTTGGAGGGCTTCGACGTGGCCGTGCAGCGGGTCTTCGTCCAGGACGGCCAGGTGGTGCGGCGCGAGCCGTTCCGCACGCACTACAAGCCGCGTGACGAGATCGTCTGCGAGCCGCAGTCGCCGTAAGGACCGTAGCCCGGCCGTGTGACATGCACCGGCCCGAAGCGGCCGCACAGCGTGCCGGTGCGGCCCAAGCACGGCACGTGGTGCTTGGGTCGGGGCACCGGGCGCGCGACGGTTCCGGCACCGGGCTGCTTCCGTCCTCGTGCGTACCGGCGGCCGATCCACTCCCGGCCTTCCCCCACCGTGTCGCCCGCCACCGGCGACGCGTGCCGTCCGAAACGCCGAAGGAGAGATCGCGATGGCAGGAACGGCCGACGACAAGGCGCCGCCGCCGAACGCCCAGTTGCTCAGGGGCCAGAAGGCGCTGGTGACCGGCGCCAACTCGGGCATCGGCCTGGCCACCGCGGTCGCGCTCGGCCGGGCCGGGGCGGACGTCGTGGTGAACTACGTCGCCGGCGCGGACGAGGCCGAGAAGGTCGTGGAGCAGATCAAGGCACACGGGGTCCGCGCCTACGCCCACCAGGCCGATGTGTCCGACGAGGACCAGGTCGTGGCCATGGTCGCGCAGATGGTCGAGGACTTCGGCACCATCGACATCATGGTGGCCAACGCGGGCCTCCAGCGGGACGCGCCCCTGACCGACATGACGCTCGCCCACTGGCAGAAGGTCATCGACGTCAATCTGACCGGCCAGTTCCTGTGCGCCCGCGAGGCCGCCAAGGAGTTCATGCGCCGGGGCGTGGTCGAGGAGGTGTCCCGCTCGGCCGGGAAGATCATCTGCATGAGCTCCGTCCACCAGGTCATCCCCTGGTCGGGGCATGTGAACTACGCCTCCTCCAAGGGCGGGGTGGGCATGCTGATGCAGACCCTCGCCCAGGAGCTGGCCCCGCAGCGGATCAGGGTCAACGCGATCGCGCCCGGCGCCATCCGCACCCCGATCAACTACGACGCCTGGTCCACTCCGGAGGCCGAGGCCGACCTGCTGCGGCTGATCCCGTACAAGCGGGTGGGCGACCCGGAGGACATCGCCAACGCCGCGGTCGCGATGGCGTCCGACCTGCTCGACTACGTCGTGGGCAGCACCCTCTACGTCGACGGCGGCATGACGCTCTTCCCCGGCTTCGCCACCGGAGGCTGACCCCCGGTCAGGGGTGCCCGCGCCCGCGATCCGGCCCGTCCGGCGTCCCGGCCCGGCACACACCTCGTCGTTCCGCACCCCCGCGTCCCGCGGGCCCAGACCACCGAGGCGCACATGATCGGCACCGTGTCCCTGCTGGCGGCGAGCACCCCGCCCCAACTCCTGCCGGCCCGCGAGCTGATGGCGTTCACGCTCGCCTCGCACATCCTGCTGGTCCCGTTCGGCGTGGCCCTGCCGCTCATCACCCTGATCATGCATTACCGGGGGCTGCGCCGCGACGACCCCGTCGCGCTCAAGCTCGCCCGCCGCTGGTCGGCCGTGATGGCGATCCAGTTCGCCGTCGGGGTCGTCACCGGCACCGTGCTGTCCTTCGAACTCGGCCTGCTGTGGCCGGGGATGATGGGCCGCTGGGGTGACGTCTTCGGCCTCGGATTCGGCGTCGAGGCCTGGGCGTTCTTCCTCGAGGCGATCCTGATCGCGATCTACCTCTACGGCTGGCGCCGCCTGAAGCCCTGGACGCACTTCTGGCTGGCCGTGCCGCTGCCGCTGACCGCGCTGCTGGGGGCGTTCGGCATCATCGCGGCCAACTCCTGGATGAACACGCCGCAGGGGTTCGAGCTCGACGCGAACGGCGATCCCGTCCAGGTCGACGTACGGCAGGCGATCTTCACCCCGATCTTCGGCGCGGAGTACTGGCACTTCGTGGTGGCGATGTTCCTGACGGCCGGTTACCTGGTCGCCGGCGTGTACGCGGTCGGCTGGCTGCGCGGGCGGCGCGACCGTTATCACCGGCTCGGCTTCACGGTGCCGTTCACCGTGGCCGCGATCCTGACCCCGATCCAGTTCATGCTCGGCGACTCCGCCGCCCGGTCCGTCTTCCACAAGCAGCCGATCAAGTTCGCGGCCATGGAGATCGTCTGGGAGACGGACACCCATGTCCCCGAGTATCTGTTCGGGCGGCTGAACAGCGACGGATCGATCTCCGGCGGGATCAAGATCCCCCAACTGGACTCGATCCTCGCCGGCTTCAAGCCCAGCACCAAGGTGACCGGGCTGACGTCGGTACCGGCCTCGGACCGTCCCAACGCCGTCCAGGCCACCATCGTCCACTGGGCGTTCGACATCATGGCCACCATCGGCAGCCTGCTGATCCTGCTCGCCCTGTGGTACGGCTGGTGCTGGCTGCGGCGCCGGGACCTGCCGCACAGCCGCTGGTTCTTCCGCTGCGCCGCGATCGCGGGAGCGGCCTGCCTGGTGACCGTGGAGTGCGGCTGGATCACCACCGAGGTGGGCCGTCAGCCCTGGATCGTCTACAACCACATGCGGGTCTCGGAGGCGGTGACCGACACCCGCGCCGGCTCGCTCTGGACCATGCTCGGCATCGTCATGGCCGTGTACGTGTGCGTGTTCGGGGCGTTCCTCGCGGTCCTGCTGAAGATGCGGACGCGCTGGCGCATCGCCGACGAGGCCGACCCGGCCGCCCGCACGGGACCGCACCCGGAGACCGACACCCCTTACGGCCCCAGGGGCGAGCCCGAGCCGGCGGGCGCCCGCACCGCGCCCGGTGACGGCTCCGGCTCCGGCGACTCCAAGGGCGGTTCGTCATGATGGCCGACCTCATCGCCTGGGTGATGGTCCTCGCCATCGCCGCCTACGCCTGCGCCGGCGGCACCGACTACGGCGCCGGGTTCTGGGACCTGCTGGCCGGCGGGGCCGAGCGCGGCCGGCGGCCCCGTTGGCTGATCGACCACGCCATGGCGCCGGTCTGGGAGACCAACAACGTCTGGCTGATCTTCGTCCTGGTCGTCATGTGGACCGGCTTCCCGACGCTGTTCCAGGCCGTGTTCACCGCCCTGTGGCTGCCGCTCGCCCTCGCCGCGGTCGGGCTGGTGCTGCGCGGCGCCGGGTTCGCCCTGCGCAAGCCGACCCGGCGGCTCGCCCGACGACGGATCTACGGCGCCGCGTTCGCACTGGCGTCGCTGGTCACGCCGTTCTTCCTCGGAGCGGCGCTCGGCGCCGTCGCCGCCGGCCGGGTCGCCGTCGGCACGACCGCCACCGCGGACGCCTGGGCCAATCCGACGTCGGTCCTGACAGGCCTGCTGGCCGTCGCCGCCACCGCGTTCCTGGGAGCGGTGTTCCTCTGCTCCGACGCGCTGCGATTCGACGCCGAGGACCTGGTGGACTACTTCCGGGTGCGCGCGCTGTTCGCCTTCGCCGCCGTCGTCGTCCTCGCGATCGTCGCCCTGCCCGTCACCCACGACGACGCCCGATACGTCTGGGACGGCCTCACGAGCGGCTGGGGGCTGCTGCCGGTGATCCTGGCCGGGGTGTGCGGGGTGGCCACGGTGGTGCTCCTGCTGCGCCGGTCCTACGCGTGGACCCGGTACACCTCGGTGGCGAGCGTCGCGCTGATCGTCGTCGCCTGGGGCCTCGCGCAACGGCCCTATCTGCTGCCCACCTCCCTGACGGTGTCCGAGGCGGCCGGTGCCGCGCACACCCTGCGCTGGCTGGCGATCGTCACGGTCATCGCCGTCGTCCTGGTCGGCCCGGCCCTGGTGCTGCTGTACCGGCTCGACACCATGGGCACCCTGGAGCCGCTCACGGACTCCGACACCGGGGCCGCGAAGGCGCCGGGGGACAACTACTGACCGCCGTCCCGTCAGCGCAGCCGTTCGGCGATGTGGTCGCCGACCCGCAGGGCGTTCGCCATGGCGGTCAGTGACGGGTTCACCGCGCCGATGCTGGGGAAGAAGCCGGTGTCCACGACGTAGAGGTTGTCGAGGTCGTGGGCCTTGCAGTGCACGTCGAGGGCGGAGCTCCGCGGGTCCGAGCCGAACCGTACGGTGCCGGCCTGGTGTGCGGTGGCCCCGATCGGCATGCCCTTGTGCAGGTAGAGGCTGTGCGGCAGCAGATGGTGCTCGTGCATGCCCAGGTGTTCGAGCATCCCGCGCAGCTTGTGCCGGAGGCGCTCGAGCCCGGCGATGTTGTTCTTCTCGTCGAGGGCGAGATGGACCCCGTCGTCCTCGTCGAGGGTGACGCGGCTCTCGGGCAGCGGGAGGTCCTCCCCGCACAGCCAGAAGTCGACGGCGTGGTGGGCGAGGGTCTCGAACGGCATGTCGGGCGCGACGGCGCCGGCCCAGCGGGGCGCCTCGCCGTGGATCTGGTCGGCGTCGGACTTGCCGAGCATCTGGATGCCGCCGAGCGGGAAGTCCCAGTCGTCCGCGCCCAGATACCAGTCGTGCAGCGCCAGGGTCTTCTGGAACTTGGTGGGGTTGGGTTCCTTCGACACGGCCATCAGCGCCAGGTTGTTGTGCCGCATGTAGTGGCGTCCCACCACGTCGGAGCTGTTGGCCAGGCCGCCCGGGTGCCGGTCGTTCGCCGAACGCAGCAGCAGCACGGCGGAGTTGACCGCGCCGCAGGCCACCACCACGATGTCGGCGCTGAACGACTCGGTCATGTCGCCGACCTGAGTGACCACCCCGGTGACGGTGCGCCCGGTCGGGTCGGTCTCCAGACGTCGTACGTGGGCGCCGGTCACCATCGTGACGTTGTCGTGCCGGAGCGCCGGGTCGACGCAGATCACCTGCGCGTCTGACTTGGCGCCCAGCAGGCAGGGGAAGCCGTCGACCCGGTCGCAGCGGATGCAGGCGCTGGTGCGGGTGGCCCCGCCGTTCTCGTCCTGGGTGAGGTTCACGCCGATGGGCAGGTGGAAGGGGTGCAGGCCCCGCTTCTCCAGGTCGTCGCTCAACTGCTGGATGCGCGGCTCGTGCTCGACCGGGGGGTGCGGGTACTGGCCGCCGGCCGCCCCCTCTGTCGGGTCCTCGCCGTGCCGTCCGTGCACCAGGTAGAGCTGCTCGGCCTGGGTGTAGTACGGCTCCAGGTCCTCGTAGCGGATCGGCCAGGCCGGTGAGACACCGTCGTGGTGGCGCAGTTCCCCGAAGTCCTCGGGCCGCAGCCGGAAGAGCGCGGCGCCGTAGAACTTGGTGTTGCCGCCGACGTAGTAGTTGACCTCCGGCGGGAACTCCTTGCCGTGCTTGTCGTACCAGAACTCCGGGGCGCGGTACTTGCCCTTGACGAAGACGGCGGTGGACTCCCAGTTGTCGCGCTCGCGCGGCAGGTAGTCGCCGCGTTCCAGGATGAGGACGCGTTTTCCGGTGGGAGCCAGCCGGTGGGCGAGTGTGCCGCCGCCCGCTCCCGTTCCGATGATGATGACGTCGTAGTGCCGGTCGTCGGCCATGACGAGACCCCCGTTCCTGGAGTGGAACATGTGTCCCCTGTTTCGACGGTATCGGCCGTCCCGGGGAGCGGCGACTCGGCGCGGATCCGGGCGTACTCAGAGGACGGCGATCG
Source organism: Streptomyces chartreusis (assembly GCF_008704715.1). Taxonomy (NCBI): domain Bacteria; kingdom Bacillati; phylum Actinomycetota; class Actinomycetes; order Kitasatosporales; family Streptomycetaceae; genus Streptomyces; species Streptomyces chartreusis. Next base: position 6,749,876 of record NZ_CP023689.1, on the reverse strand, counting down.
GATTCACCGGTGATCCGGTGGCCTCGGGCAGCCGCAGGGGGGCGACGACACAGAGGAACGACCAGCGCCCCTCCTCCTCGCACACCCGCACCAGGTCCTCGAACTGGAGGTAGTCCAGCAGGTACAGGCCCAAGGCGTGGATCGCCAGCACGTGTACGGGGAAGTCGACGCCGTCGGTGCAGCTCGGGGCGGTGTCGTTGTTGCCGTCGCCGCCGAGCACGGCGACCCGGCGCTCCGCGAGGAACTCCATCGCGGACGGATGCAGCCCGGCGCGCGCCCGTGCCACATGCCAGGCGCCCAGCTCGGCGCGGCGCAGTCGGTGGCCGACCCGGACGAACAGCAGGTCGCCCTCGGTCACCCGGACGTCCTGGGCGCGCTCGGCCGCGCCGAGGTCGTCGGCACTCACGTGATCACCCGGTTCGAGCCAGGGCACGCCGCGCAGCCGCGGGATGTCCAGGAGCACGCCGCGGCCCACGATGCCGTCATGGGCGGCGTCGATCGCGAGGGCGGTGGCGCCGCCCTCGGTGACGGTGCTCGCGGGCACGCCGCCGTGCAGGGTGCCGTCGTAGATCACATGGCACAGGGCGTCGATATGGCTGTCGGCGTCCCCGTGGACGTTCATGGCGAAGCGGTCCATGGCGAAGCGGAGTCCGCTCCCGGACTCGCCGGACCGCCCGGGCCACTGGCTCATCCGGTGCCTGGCGGGCTCCGGATCGTCGGGGCCGGGCGCCGTCTGCACCGGGGCGGCCATGGTGACCGTCCGGCCGGTGCGCACCTCACGGGTCGCGGCCAGCACCCGAGCGGGGGTGCGGGCGCCCTCGTCGCCCTCGGCTGCGCGTCCCGCAAGGCGCCGGTACAGCGCGTCGAACTCGGCCGGGGTGAGCCTGGCAGGACGGGCGTCGGTGGCCATGGCTCAGCGCCCCTGCGCCGCCGCGTCGAGCGCCTCGTCGAGGGTGAGGGCGGCCATGATCAGGGACAGATGCGTGAAGGCCTGGGGGAAGTTGCCGAGCTGCTCCCCCGTCGGGCCGATCTCCTCCGCGAACAGGCCGACGTGGTTGGCGTACGTCTGCATCTTCTCGAAGGTGTAGCGGGCCTGGGGCAGCCGGCCGGCGCGGGCCAGCGCGTCGACGTAGAGGAAGGTGCACAGGCTGAAGGTGCCCTCCGAGCCGCGCAGGCCGTCCGGGGAGGCCGCCGGGTCGTAGCGGTAGACGAGGCTGTCGGAGACGAGCCTGCGGTCCATCGCGTCCAGCGTGGACAGCCAGGTCCGGTCCCGGGCCGCGACGAAACCGACCCTGGGCATCAGCAGCAGCGAGGCGTCCAGCACGTCGCCGTCGTAGTGCTGGACGAAGGCCTGCTCCTTCTCGCTCCAGCCGCGCTCCACGACCTGGTCGAAGACGGCGTCCCGTGCCGTGCGCCACCGCTCCACGTCGGCCGGTCTGCGGAAGGTGTCGGCCAGCCGCATCCCGTGGTCGAAGGCGACCCAGGACATCACCCGGCTGTAGGTGAAGTTCCGCCGGCCGCCGCGGGTCTCCCAGATGCCCTCGTCCGGCCGGTCCCAGGCGTCGGCGAACCAGTCCAGTGTCCTGCTCAGCGTCCGCCAGCCCTCGAAGCTGGACTGCTGCGCGACCTCCTGCCCCTGGGAGACGGCGTAGAGGGCCTCGCCGTAGATGTCCAGCTGGAGCTGGTCGGCGGCGCCGTTGCCGATGCGGACCGGCGCGGAGCCGCGGTAGCCCTCGAAGTGGTCGAGGGTCTCCTCCGGCAGGTCGGGGCTGCCGTCGACCCGGTACATCGTCTGGAGCGGCTCCCCCTCCTTGCCCTCGCGCTCGCGCAGCCGGTCCACCAGCCAGTGGACGAAGGAGACGGCCTCCTCGGCGAACCCGAGGTCCAGCATGACCCGCACGGACAGCGCGGAGTCGCGCACCCAGGTGAAGCGGTAGTCCCAGTTGCGCTCCCCGCCGACCTGTTCGGGCAGGCCCATGGTGGCGGCAGCGATCAGCGCTCCGGTGGGGGCGTAGGTGAGGAGCTTGAGGGTGATGGCCGAGCGGTGCACCAGCTCGGGCCAGCGGCCCTGGTAGCGGCACTGACGCAGCCACTTCCGCCAGAACAGGGCGACTTCCTCGAACTGTCCGGTCAGCCCTTCGACGGACGGGGCGTCGGGCGCGGCGCCGCCGGGCGCGCAGACGGTGAACACGACGCCGCCCGACTCGCCGGCCCGCAGCGTCACCCGGCCGCGCACGTCCCGGCCGTCCGGTTCCAGTGGGAAGGAGCAGCGCAGGTGCGCGTCGATGCCGGGGGCCCGGAACAGGGCGCCGTCCGCGTCGAGTTCGAGCTCGTGCTCGGCGCGGCCGTAGTCGAAGCGCGGGCGGCATTCGAGGGTGAAGTCGACGGTGCCCCGCACGACCCGGACGATCCGGATCAGGGTGTGCCGGTCGGTGGCCGTGCGGCTGTCCTCGAGCGGCATGAGGTCGAGGACCTCGCCGACCCCGTCCGGGGACATGAACCGGGTGACCAGGATGGCGGTGTCGGGGTAGTAGAGCTGCCGGCAGGTCCCCTCGGGATGCTCGGGGGACAGCCGCAGATAGCCGCCGCGGTCGTGGTCGAGCAAGGCGGCGAAGACACTGGGCGAATCGAACCGGGGAGCGGCGAACCAGTCGACGACGCCCTGCGAGGAGACGAGGGCAGCGGTCTGGAGGTCGCCCACCAGCCCGTGTTCGGCGATGGGGGGATAGCGGTCCATTGCGGCTCCGGAATCTCTGAGGAGCAATCTCGGACGGGCCCTGTTCCCACTATCCGGCAACCGCCCCGGCGCCGCCCGCCCTGTCGGTTTGCCGACCGCTCTCCCCGTGGGCGTTACTGAATGCGGCCGGAAGAACACGGAGAGCGGGGAGCGGAAGGGGCCGTCATGCAGATGATCCACCTCAGGCTGGTGAGCCCCGCCGATCTCACCCCACGGGCGATCGAGCTGCTGACCGGCGACCGCTTCGTGTTCAACCTGGTGGTCCTGCCGGTGCGGGCCCACCGTCCCACCGGCGACACGATCGTGTGCGACGTCCTGGCGGGCGGGGCCAACACCGTCCTGCGCGGGCTGCGCGAGCTCGGTCTCGACCGCCGCGGGTCCATGGTGATCGAGCCGGTGGAGATCGCGTTCTCCGGCATCGCCGCCGAGACGGAACGGCAGCAGCTCGGTCCGCTCGCGCACGCGCCCGTCTGGGAGGAGGTCGAGGCACGCATCCGCGCGGAGGGCACCTACGTGCCGAGCTTCTACGTCTATCTCGTCATCGCCGGTCTCCTCGCGGCGTCGGGCATCTTCACCAACTCGCAGATCCTCATCGTCGCGGCGATGGTGGTCGGGCCGGAGTACGGCGCCATCACCAGCGTCGCGCTGGGCATCGACCACCGCAGCGGCACCAGGATCCGGCAGGGCCTGCTCGCGCTGACCACGGGTTTCCTGCTGGCCATCGCGGTGACGCTGGTGTTCTCGTGGGTGATCCGGGCCCGCGACCTGCAGCCCACGGCCTTCGAACTGGGCATCAGGCCGGTCTCCTCGCTCATCGACGCCCCCAACTTCTTCTCCGTCGTCGTGGCGGTGCTGGCCGGCGTCGTCGGCATCATGTCGCTGACCCAGGCCAGGACGAGCGCGCTGCTCGGCGTCTTCATCTCGGTCACCACGATCCCGGCGGCCGCGGGCATCGGCGTGTCGCTCGCGTTCTCCGACTGGGACCAGGCACGCGGCTCACTGGCCCAACTCCTGCTCAACATCGTGCTGTTGATCGTGGTGGGTGTGCTGACGCTCAGGTTCCAGCGGTTCATCCGGCGGCGCATCGGCCGACGCGGCGGGCGCACCGAGGCACGCTGAGCCCCTCCCCTCAGCCCTCCTGGGGCGGTCCCCCGGGTCGATCCGGCACTGGTCCGATCATGACGGCGACGTCACCGGGCCGCGGCTCGGGCGGGTCTCCGGCGCCCGCGGGCTCCAGCCGGCCGTCGGCCCGCACCAGGAGCAGCAGGTCGTACTCGCGCGGGACCGGGCCCTCGAACCGCCGCGCCACGATGCGCGCCCCCTGCGCGTACCGCTCGGCCACGGCGAGCCGGCTGAGCCGCGGAGCGAGCAGTGTCTCCCCGGTGCCGTACGGGGCCACCACTCCGTACTCGCGGCTGCGCGGGCCGAGGCGGTGGACCGGCACCCCTGCGCCGCGGCGCAGCACCATCGACGCCAGCGCGTTGAAGTCGTCCTCGTCCGTGAGGAACAGCACCGAGGTGATGCCTTCGAGCCGGGCACCGCGCCCGGTGGCCGCCGCCAGCAGCTCTCCCGGCGCCAGTTCAAGCCCCGCCGCCCGGATACGCCCCCGCTGCTCCTCGGAACTGGCCCACATCAGCACCTCCGGCCCCGCCGACCGCAGGGCGCGCCCGAGTGCGACGGCCCAGGGGTCGCCGCCGACCAGCAGCGGGCGGGCGCGGGTGGTCCGGGTGACGCCGAGACGCCGTGCGACGGGGACCGCGGTCAGGCCGTACAGCGTCACGGTCGCGGCGATGACCAGGAAGGTGACCGGCAGGATCTTCGAGGCCCCGCCGATGCCCGCGGCGACCAGACCGGTGGCGAAGGTCGACGCGTTGGCGGCGGCCACGATGCCGCGCGGCGCCATCCACGCGAGGAAGCCGCGCTCGGCACGGCTCAGGCCGGCCCCGAGCGTCGCCAGCCACACGGCAAGCGGGCGGGCGAGCAGTACGAGGACCGCGACCAGGCCGAGGGCCGGCAGGACCACATGGTGCAGGGAGGCCGGGGTGACCGAGGCGGAGATGGTCACGAACAGCAGGCCGATGACGATCTGCACCAGCGTCTCGAAGAAGGGTCGCTCCTCCGGCACGTCGAAGCCCGGCAGATGCATCACCGCCAGCCCCATGACGATCGCGGCGATCAGCCCGGAGTCCGCGCGGACCATGTCGCAGGCCGCCGCCACCGCGATCACCGTGGCCAGCTGCGCGGAGGTGGCCTGCACCTCGCTCGGCCGCAGCCGGACCAACAGCAGCCACAGCAGGGCCGTCCCCACGACGGCCCCGGCCAGACCGGTCCCGACACTGATCGCGAACTGCACGAGCTGGGTGCCGTCGCCCCTGGTGCCGTCGTCGAGGACGGCGGCGAAGACCAGGGCGCCCAGGACGGCGCCGACCGGGTCGACGAGGGAGCCCTCCCAGACGAGGATCCGCTGGAGCCGATCGGCAGGACGGACGAAATCCAGCAGCGGTCCGACGACGGTCGGCCCCGACACCACGAGGATCGCGCCGAGCATCACCGCGGCCTGACCGGACAGCCCCAGCACGGGCACGGCGAACAGGGTGGTGAACGCCCAGGACACGGCCACGCCGAACACGATCAGCCGGAGCACGGTGCGGCGCTCGCGACCGCGCAGCAGGCGCAGATCGAGCCCGAGCCCGGCGTCGTAGAGGATCACCGCGACGGCGAGCGACACCAGCGGCTCGAAGGCCGCGCCCAGCAGCCGCTCGGGGTGGATGTCGTCGGTCAGCGCGCCCGCGACGAAGCCGGCCGGCAGCAGGACGATCAGTGCGGGGATGCGCGCGCGGGAGGCGAGGATCTGGGAGCCGACCGCGAGCACGAAGGTCAGGCCCACTCCGAAGAGGACCTCGTCGGTCGTCACCGCTCGCTTTCCCCGGCTTCTCCCCCGCTTGAGTCGCTCGTCGTTCGCGTCTCATGCTCACTCGACGGGGAGTTCCTCGCATCCCCGACGGGAGTGCGGCGGATTCCGGTCCGGGGGCCCAGAGTTGACGCCTCGTGCGGAACGTTTCTTCGCGAAAGAGACGTGCGTGGTGGGGCGGGTGGGACTCGAACCCACGGCCGACGGATTATGAGTCCGCTGCTCTAACCGGCTGAGCTACCGCCCCATAGCGGCGTGTCGCGTACAAGTGTGCGCGCCGTCTGCCGCAGCATAGCCGCTCATACGATCTCCTGCTTCGTATGGTCGACTTCGCATGCCCTGAAGGACTCCGCTCCGACCTGCACGGTTCCCGCCGCAGGTGATCAAGCATGAAAAAGGACCCCCAAGGGGGTCCTCGTTCAGCGTGCTCCCCCGACTGGACTCGAACCAGTAACCTGCCGGTTAACAGCCGGCTGCTCTGCCAATTGAGCTACGGAGGACCGAGCTCCCCGGACTGGACTCGAACCAGTAACCTGCCGGTTAACAGCCGGCTGCTCTGCCAATTGAGCTACCGAGGAAGGTCTCGTATTGCATCGAACGTACCTACCTGGGTATTCGCCAGGGGGCGTGCGCTCGCTGCGACACATACATTAGCGCAAGCAGGGGGGTGCTCCGCCAATCGGTTCCCCCCGGCACCGACGCCGCACCAGGAACCTACTCAAGGGAAGGGTGGCAGCCATGCGCTACCGGCTCACGTTCGTCATCGGAGTAGCCGTCGGTTACGTCCTCGGGACACGCGCCGGACGCGAGCGCTACGAGCAGCTGAAGAAGACCGCCCGGGACATCTCCCAGAACCCCGCGGTGCGCAACACCGCGGAGTCGGCGGCGCAGCAGGGCCGGGTGTTCGCGGGCAAGGCGTACCACACGGTCAGCGAGAAGGTCGGCGACCGGGTCCCGGAAACAGTGGCCCAACGAGTCCGCTCCCTACGGGAGCGCAGCGCCCACAACGGAGGCGCAGAGGACGACTGGGGCACGAGCAACACGTGAGCAGCACTTGTTGAGCGCCGGGCACGGCAACGCCGCCAGGGGGCGCGGGGAACTGCGCGACCAGCCCTCCACGACCCGCACCCGAAAAGCCACACGCACCCCCCACGACGCCCATGGCCCAAGCCAGCGCAGCACTACGGCACAATTTGGGCCATGGGGATAGTCGCCGGGCTGGACAGTTCGCCCGATTTCACGCGCATCGTCGTCTGCGACACGGACACAGGCGCCGTGCTCAGGCAGGGGTACGCCCCGCACCCGGTGGAGTCGCCGGAGGGCGGCGCGCGTCCCTCCGACGTCGACCCGCAGGCCTGGCTGCTCTCACTCGGTGAGGCGGCCACCGGCGGGCTGCTCGAAGGTGTGCAGGCCATCGGCGTGTCGGCGCAGCAGAACGCGCTGGTCCCGCTCGACGCGCAGGGCAACACCGTGCGTCCCGCGATGGTCGGCGGCGACAAGCGCGCCCAGGTCGCGGCGGCGGATCTGATCGACGCGCTGGGCGGGCGCGAGGCCTGGGCGCAGGCGGTGGGCTGTGTGCCGCAGGCCGCGCAGCCGGTGACCAAGCTGCGCTGGCTCGCCAAGACCGAGCCGGAGAACGCCGCGCGCACCGCCGTACTCATGCAGGCGCACGACTGGCTGGTGTGGCAGCTCCTGGGCCGGCCCGTGAGAAGGACCACAGACCGGGGCGGCGCCTCCGGGACCGGCTACTGGTCGGCGGCCACCGGCGGCTACCGCACCGATCTCGTCGACCTGGCCCTCGGCCACCAGGCCATGCTGCCCGAGGTGATCGGGCCGGCGGAGGCGGCCGGTACGACTCCGGAGGGGCTGCTGATCTCCGCGGGGACCGGCGAGACCATGGCCGCCGCCTTCGGGCTCGGGATCGGGCTCGGCGACGCCGTCGTGTCGCTCGGCGCGTCCGGTTCCGTGATGGCCGTGCACCCCGAGGCGCTCGTCGACAGTTCCGGGATGATCACCTCCCTGGCCGACGCGACCGGCATGCATCTCCCGGTCGTCACGACCCTCAACGCCGTGCGCACCCTGCGCGGCACGGCCGAACTCCTCGGCGTGCCGGACCTGGAGGGTCTGTCGGACCTGGCGATGAAGTCGACGCCGGGCTCCCACGGCCTGGTGTTCCTGCCCTATCTGGAGGGTGAGCGGACGCCGAACCTGCCGCACACCGCGGGCACGCTCGCGGGGCTGCGGCGGGAGTCGATGAAGCCGGAGCATCTGGCGCGGGCCGCGTTCGAGGGCATGCTGTGCGGGCTCGCGGACGCGCTCGACGTGCTGCGCGGCCGGGGTGTCGAGGTGCGGCGGGTCTTCCTGCTCGGCGCGGTGGCCGAGCTGCCGGCCGTGCAGGCGGCGGCGCCCGCGCTGTTCGGGACGCAGGTCGTCGTACCGCAGCCCGCGGACTACGCGGCGCGGGGGGCCGCCCGGCAGGCCGCGTGGGCGCTCGGCGCGTCGCAGGGCTCGCTCGACCCGCGCACCCCGCCCATCTGGCAGGGCGCGGCGGCGCAGGTCCTGGAACCCGGCGAGGAACTGGCGGTGGGCCAGGCGGTGCGCCAGCAGTTCGTGTCGGTGCGCGAGCAGACCCATCCCGGGGCGTTCCGGTCGTAGCGGCCGGGGCGTTCCGGTCGTGGCGACACGGGCTCTGTGGATCTTCGGAAGGTAAGAGCGAGGTAGGAACCGGACCCGGAAGGCCGTATGAGGGGGCGCTGACGGCTTAATCGGTTGAGGTAACGCCGCTGGAGTGTTCGACGATAGGGGCCAGGGGCAACCAAAGGCCGCCCCGTCGCCGACTCCGAGAGAAGCAGCGTGCTCATACGACTTCTGCGGACCCACCTCAGTCCGTACCGAAAACCCATCACCTTGCTGGTGCTGCTGCAGTTCCTGCAGACCTGCGCCACTCTCTACCTGCCCACGCTGAACGCGGACATCATCGACAAGGGTGTCGTCACCGGCGACACCGGCTACATCCTGAGCTACGGCGCCCTGATGATCGGCATCTCGCTGGCACAGGTCGTGTGCAACATCGGTGCCGTGTACTACGGCGCCCGCACCGCCTCGGCGCTCGGCCGGGACGTACGGGCCGCCGTCTTCGACCGGGTGCAGTCCTTCTCGTCGCGTGAGCTCGGCCACTTCGGCGCACCGTCGCTGATCACCCGGACGACCAATGACGTCCAGCAGGTGCAGATGCTGGCGCTGATGACGTTCACCCTGATGGTGTCGGCGCCCATCATGTGCGTCGGCGGGATCGTGCTGGCGCTCGGTCTGGACGTGCCGCTGTCCGCGGTGCTGGTCGCCGTGGTGCCCACCCTCGGCATCAGCGTGACCCTGATCGTGCGGCGGCTGCGGCCGCTGTTCCGGACCATGCAGGTGCGCCTGGACACGGTGAACCGGGTGCTGCGCGAGCAGATCACCGGCAACCGGGTGATCCGCGCGTTCGTGCGCGACGAGTACGAGCAGAGCCGGTTCCAGAAGGCCAACGCCGGGCTGACCGACATGGCGCTGGGCACCGGCAACCTGCTCGCGCTGATGTTCCCGATCGTCATGACGGTGGTGAACCTGTCGTCCATCGCGGTGGTGTGGTTCGGCGCCCACCGCATCGACTCGGGCGGCATGCAGATCGGTGACCTGACCGCGTTCCTCGCCTATCTGATGCAGATCGTGATGTCCGTGATGATGGCCACCTTCATGTTCATGATGGTGCCGCGCGCGGAGGTGTGCGCCGAGCGCATCCAGGAGGTCCTGGACACCTCCTCCAGCGTGGTGCCACCGACCGCGCCGGTGCGGGAGCTGCGCCGGCACGGTCATCTGGAGATCCAGGGCGGCGGGTTCCGCTACCCGGGTGCCGAGGAGCCGGTGCTGAAGTCCATCGACCTGGTCGCGCGGCCGGGCGAGACGACGGCCGTGATCGGCTCGACGGGCAGCGGCAAGTCGACCCTGCTGGGGCTGGTCCCCCGGCTGTTCGACGCGACCGACGGCCGGGTGCTGGTGGACGGGGAGGACGTGGCGAGGATCGACCCGCAGGTCCTCGCGAAGACCGTCGGCCTGGTGCCGCAGAAGCCGTACCTGTTCGCCGGGACGGTGGCGACCAACCTCCGTTACGGCAATCCGGAGGCGACGGACGAGGAGCTGTGGCACGCGCTGGAGGTGGCGCAGGCCAAGGAGTTCGTGGACCGCCTGGAGGGCGGGCTGAACGCGCCCGTCGCACAGGGCGGCACGAACGTCTCGGGCGGTCAGCGGCAGCGGCTCGCGATCGCGCGCACGCTGGTGCAGCGCCCGGAGATCTATCTCTTCGACGACTCCTTCTCCGCCCTCGACTACGCCACCGACGCCGCCCTGCGCGCCGCGCTCCAGCGTGAGACGTCCGAGGCGACCGTCGTCATCGTCGCCCAGCGGGTGGCGACCATCCGGGACGCGGACCGGATCGTGGTGCTGGACGAGGGCCGGGTCGTCGGCACCGGCCGGCACCACGAGCTGATGGCGGACAACGAGACGTACCGGGAGATCGTGCTCTCCCAGCTGACGGAAGCGGAGGCCGCCTGATGGCCGGGCCCATGGGACGGATGATGGCCGGCGGCGGGCCCGATCAGCGGTCGCTGGACTTCAAGGTGTCGGGCCGGCGGCTGATCGCGCGGTTCAAGCCCGAGCGGATCACCATCTACGTGCTGCTGTTCTGCGTGGTGGTGAGCGTGGGCCTGTCGGTCGCCGGGCCGAAGATCCTCGGCGAGGCCACCGACCTGGTCTTCGCGGGCATCGTCGGGCGCCAGTTCAAGTCCGGGATGACCAAGGAACAGGTCCTCGCGGCCATGCGGGAGCGCGGCGACGGCCAGATCGCCGACATGCTGCGCAGCACCGACTTCACGCCCGGCCAGGGCATCGACTTCGGGGCCGTGGGGAACGTCCTGCTGTTCGCGCTGGCCGTGTTCACGGTCGCCGGTCTGCTGATGGCGGTGGCGACGCGGCTGGTGAACCGGGCCGTGAACCGCACGATGTACCGGATGCGGGAGGACGTCCAGACGAAGCTGTCGCGGCTGCCGCTGTCGTACTTCGACAAGCGTCAGCGCGGTGAGGTGCTGTCGCGGGCGACCAACGACATCGACAACATCGGGCAGACGCTCCAGCAGTCGATGGGGCAGCTGATCAACTCGGTGCTGACCATCATCGGTGTGCTGGCGATGATGTTCTGGGTGTCGTGGCTGCTGGCGCTGGTCGCGCTGGTGACCGTGCCGCTGTCGTTCTTCGTCGCCACACGCGTGGGCAAGCGGTCGCAGCCGCACTTCGTGCAGCAGTGGCGTACGACCGGCAAGCTCAACGCGCACGTGGAGGAGATGTACACCGGGCACACCCTGGTGAAGGTGTTCGGGCGGCAGGAGGAGTCGGCCAGGCAGTTCGCCGAGCAGAACGACGCGCTGTACGAGGCCGGGTTCAAGGCGCAGTTCAACAGCGGTGTGATGCAGCCGCTGATGCTGTTCGTGTCGAACCTGAACTACGTCCTGGTCGCCGTGGTCGGCGGACTGCGGGTCGCCTCGGGTTCGCTGTCGATCGGTGATGTGCAGGCGTTCATCCAGTACTCGCGGCAGTTCTCGATGCCGCTGACGCAGGTGGCGTCGATGGCGAACCTCGTGCAGTCCGGTGTCGCCTCGGCCGAGCGGGTCTTCGAGCTCCTCGACGCGGAGGAGCAGCAGGCGGACCCGGTGCCTGGCGTGCGGCCGGAGGAGCTGCGGGGCCGGGTGGCGCTGGAGGGTGTGTCCTTCCGGTACGACCCGGAGAAGCCGCTGATCGAGGATCTGTCGCTGAAGGTGGAGCCCGGGCACACGGTCGCGATCGTGGGGCCGACGGGTGCCGGCAAGACGACCCTGGTCAACCTGCTGATGCGCTTCTACGACGTGTCGTCCGGGCGCATCACCCTCGACGGCGTGGACATCGCCCGCATGTCGCGGGACGAGCTGCGCGCCGGGATCGGGATGGTGCTCCAGGACACCTGGCTGTTCGGCGGCACCATCGCCGAGAACATCGCGTACGGCGCTGGAATCGAAGGGGCGGCGCGAAGCGCCTCCGGCAAGGGTGGTGGCGGGCGACGGGTGGGCGTCACCCGCGGCGAGATCGAGGAGGCCGCGCGGGCCGCGCACGCCGACCGGTTCATCCGTACGCTGCCCGACGGGTACGACACGGTGATCGACGACGAGGGGTCGGGGGTCAGCGCGGGCGAGAAGCAGCTGATCACCATCGCGCGGGCGTTCCTGTCCGACCCGGTGATCCTGGTGCTGGACGAGGCGACGTCCTCGGTCGACACCCGTACCGAGGTACTGATCCAGAAGGCGATGGCGAAGCTGGCGCACGGGCGTACGTCGTTCGTCATCGCGCACCGGTTGTCGACCATCCGGGACGCGGACACGATCCTCGTCATGGAGAACGGCTCGATCGTCGAACAGGGCGCCCACAGCGACCTGTTGGCGGCCGACGGGGCGTATGCGCGGCTGTACAAGGCGCAGTTCGCGCAGGCGGTGGCCGAGGTGGACTGACCGCCGCGGGTCGGTTGTGGCCGGTCGCGCAGTTCCCCGCGCCCCTTGGGTACGTGCAGCTGACGTCCTTCAGGGGCGCGGGGAACTGCGCGATCAGCCCCCACGCGCCCGCGGACGGCGTCAGTCCAGATAGCCCCTCAGCTGGTCCGCGAACGCGTGGTCGCGGAGTTTGTTGAGGGTCTTGGACTCGATCTGGCGGATGCGTTCCCGTGTCACGCCGAAGATGCGGCCTATCTCCTCCAACGTGCGGGGGCGGCCGTCCGCGAGGCCGTAGCGCAGCTGTACGACCTTGCGTTCGCGCTCGCCCAGAGTCGACAGCACCGCCTCCAGGTGCTCCCTGAGCAGCAGGAACGCCGCCGACTCCACCGGCGACGTCGCGTCGCCGTCCTCGATCAGGTCACCGAGGGCGACGTCGTCCTCCTCGCCCACGGGCGCGTGCAGCGACACCGGTTCCTGGGCGAGGCGCAGGACCTCGCTGACCCGCTCGGGCGCCAGGTCGAGGTGGTCGGCGACCTCTTCCGGCGTCGGTTCGTAGCCGCGCTCCTGGAGCATGCGGCGCTGGACACGGACGACCCGGTTGATCAGCTCGACCACATGGACCGGCACCCGGATGGTGCGGGCCTGGTCGGCGAGGGCACGGGACATGGCCTGGCGGATCCACCAGGTGGCGTACGTCGAGAACTTGTAGCCGCGGGCGTAGTCGAACTTCTCGACGGCCCTGATCAGCCCGAGGTTGCCCTCCTGGACCAGGTCGAGCATGGTCAGGCCGCGGCCGACGTACCGCTTGGCGACCGACACCACGAGGCGCAGGTTCGCCTCGATGAGGCGCCGCTTGGCCATCCGGCCCATGACGACCAGACGGTCCAGGTCGAGGGCGAGCCGGCCGTCCAGACCGGGGGTGCCGAGCTTCTCCTCGGCGAACAGGCCGGCCTCGACGCGGCGGGCGAGTTCGACCTCCTCGGCGGCCGTGAGCAGCGGGATCCGGCCGATCTCCCGCAGGTACTGGCGGAAGAGGTCCGAGGAGGGACCGCTGTTGTCGGCGCGGGCCCGGGCCGGCAGCGGCGCCTCGACCGGCTCGGCGGTGTCAGCGGTGTCCAGCGCCCCGGCCGGCGGCTCCGCCGGTTCGGGCGCGGTATCGGGTTCCGCCTCGGGGTGGTGCGCGACACGGTTCTGCGGCGGCACCGCGACGAGAACTTCGGTCTCCGCGTCAGCGGCCTTGCCGTCCGTACCGGTGTCGGTCTGGATGAGGGTCTGGGTCTGCACGGGGGCGACCTCCAGGATGATCGCTGCCGATGCGTACGGCAGCGCTGCTTCGAGGGCGGAGTCGGCGGCCTCGCCGCTGTCCGTCCCGTACGCGATGAGCGGAACCGCGGGGGTGTGGGACCCGTGGGGGACGGATCGGCCGCGCTCCGAGGACTCAGGCACCGGAACCCAGTGTGGAGTACGACACATCGCCGCCACGAGGGGCGTGCGGTGACTTTTTGCAATCGGTCCGTGACCGCGCGGTTATCCCGGCGGACGGGGAACCGGGGAACGGTCAGAGCGCCGCGGCGCCGTGCCCGCGCAATGCCTGGTCGTACTGCTGCAGCACCCACAGCTCGTTCTGCACGGACGCCAGTTGGGCCGGGTCGCCGCCCGCGCCGAGCCGGGTGAGCTGACTCTGTACGTCGCGCACACGGCGCTCCACGGCGCGGCGGCGGACGGTGACGAGCTGTTCGCCGGCGTAGTTCTCGTCGACGGTCCTGCGCATGATCGCCTCGACGGCCAGCTCGGTGACCATCGCACGGACCTGGTCGTCGGGGGCCGCGTCACGGACCCGGACCAGGTACTCCTGCGCGTCCTGGAGGCCGTACTCCGCGCCGCCCGCGTCCATGATCGCCTGGCGTACGGCGGCGTAGGGGGCGGCGGTGAACTCGTCGATGCCGTACGCGTCGAACGCCGGGGAGACCAACTCGGGGCGCTGGAGGGCGAGTTTGAGCAGCTCGCGTTCGGTGGCGTAGACGGGGTTGCGCAGGGTCAGGGCGGGGCCGGAGGTGCGGGGCGCGGGCGCGGCGTCGTACTGCTGCTGCCCGCGGGACGTGGGTGCCTGTCCCCTGCCGCCCCGGTCGCGTGCCCACCGGGCCAGCTGGGCCACCCGCTTGACGACGAACTGGGTGTCCAGGATGCCGAGCATGCCCGCGAGCTGGACGGCGACCTCGTGCTGGGCGCCACTGTTCTTGATGCGGGCGACGATCGGGGCGGCCTCGTCCAGGGCGGCGGCGCGGCCTCCCGGGGTGTCCAGGTCGTAGCGGACGACGATCTGGCGCAGCGCGAACTCGAACAGCGGGGTGCGCGGTTCGACCAGGTCGGAGACGGCCTCGTCGCCCTTGGCGAGGCGCAGTTCGCAGGGGTCCATGCCGTCGGGCGCGATGGCGATGTAGGTCTCCGCCGCGAACTTCTGGTCGTCCTCGAAGGCGCGCAGGGCCGCCTTCTGGCCGGCCGCGTCGCCGTCGAAGGTGAAGATGACCCGGGCCGAGCCGTTGTCCATCAGCAGCCGGCGCAGGATCTTGATGTGGTCGCCGCCGAAGGCGGTGCCGCAGGTCGCGATGGCCGTGGTGACGCCGGCCAGGTGGCAGGCCATGACGTCGGTGTAGCCCTCGACGACGACCGCGCGGCTCGCCTTCGCGATGTCCTTCTTCGCGAGGTCGATGCCGTAGAGGACGTGGGACTTCTTGTAGATCGCCGTCTCGGGGGTGTTGAGGTACTTCGGGCCGTTGTCCGCCTCGTACAGCTTGCGGGCGCCGAAGCCGACGACGTCGCCGCCGATGTCGCGGATCGGCCACATGAGGCGGCCCCGGAAGCGGTCGATGGGGCCGCGGCGGCCCTCCTGCGACAGCCCGGACAGCAGGAGCTCCTTGTCGGTGAAGCCCTTGCCGCGCAGATAGCGGGTGAGGTGGTCCCAGCCCTGGGGGCTGTAGCCGACGGAGAAGTGCTGGGCGGCGGCCTGGTCGAAGCCGCGCTCGGCGAGGAACTGCCGGCCGGTGTCGGCCTCCGGACCGGCTGCGAGCTGCTCCATGTACCAGTCGGCGGCGATCTTGTGGGCCTCGACCAGGCGGATGCGTTCGCCGCGCTGGTGGGAGGGGTTGTAGCCGCCCTCCTCGTAGCGCAGGGTGATGCCGGCCTGGGCGGCGAGCCGCTCGACGGCCTCCGAGAAGGTGAGGTGGTCGACCTTCATCACGAACGTGATGGTGTCGCCGCCCTCCTGGCAGCCGAAGCAGTGGAAGAACCCCTTGCTGGGGCTGACCTGGAAGGAGGGCGACTTCTCGTCGTGGAAGGGGCACAGCCCCTTGAGGTTCCCGCCGCCCGCGTTGCGCAGTTGGAGGTACTCGGAGACCACGGCGTCGATCGGGACCGCGTCCCGTACCGCCTTCACGTCCTCGTCGTTGATCCGTCCTGCCACGCGTGAATTCTACGGGGGCGCACTGACACCTACGGTGCGAGGTTTTCGAGCGGAATGTGCGGATCCGCCAGACTCTCGGCGTTCACCTGCGCCTTCGAGCGGATCAGTCGCTGGATCGGCTCTGTGACGTCCCACACGTTCACGTTCATCCCGGCGAGCACCCGGCCGTCCTTCATCCAGAACGCGATGAACTCCCGCTTCCCGGCGTCGCCGCGGATCACCACTTCGTCGTACGACCCCGGGGGCGCCCAGCCGGAGTACTCCATGCCCAGGTCGTACTGGTCGGAGAAGAAGTAGGGCACGCGGTCGTAGGTGACGTCCCGCTCCAGCATCGCCCGGGCCGCCACCGGGCCGCCGTTGAGCGCGTTGGCCCAGTGCTCCACCCGCAGCCGGGTGTCGAACAGGGCGTGCGGGAAGGACGCCACGTCACCGGCGGCGTAGATGTCGGGGTCGGAGGTCCGCAGCCGCTCGTCGACGACGACGCCCCGGCCGTGGGCGCGGTCGGCGATCTCCAGCCCGGCCGCCTCCGCGAGGCCGATGCGGGGCGCCGCGCCGATCGCGGCGAGGACGTCGTGCGCGGGGTGCTCCTCGCCGTCGTCGGTGCGCGCGGCCAGCACCATGCCGTCCTGGCCGACGATCTCCGTCAGCCGCCGGCCGAAGTGGAACCGCACCCCGCGCTCCCGGTGCAGCTCGGCGAAGAGGCCGCCCAGCTCGGGGCCGAGGACGCCGTGCAGCGGGGTCGGCTCGGGCTCGATGACGGTGACCTCGGCGCCGTACTCACGGGCCGCCGCGGCGACCTCCAGGCCGATCCAGCCGGCGCCGGCGATCACGATGTGGCCGTTCTCCCGGCCGAGGGAGGCGAGGACGCCCTTGAGGCGCTCGGCGTGCGCGAGGCGGCGCAGGTGGTGCACTCCGGCCAGGTCGGTGCCCGGGATGTCGAGGCGGCGCGGCTCGGCACCGGTGGCCAGCAGGAGCTTGTCGTAGTGGACGACGGTGCCGTCCTCGCCGAACCGCACCGTCTTCGCCGTACGGTCGATCGCGTCGACGGTCTGGCCGAGGTGCAGCTCGATGTCGTTGCGCGCGTACCAGGCGGGTTCGTGCACGAAGACGCTGTCGCGCTCCTCCTTGCCGAGGAGGTAGCCCTTGGACAGCGGCGGTCGCTCGTACGGGTGGTCGCGCTCGTCGCAGATCAGTATCACCCGCCCGGTGAAGCCCTCGGCCCGGAGCGTCTCGGCCGCCTTGGCGCCGGCGAGCCCTCCTCCGACGATGACGAATGTCTGATCCGCGTCGACCACTTGATGCCTCCTCGTAAGGGTGCCGCCACATGAGCGTCCCGCACGCAGCGTGATGCGGGAAGAGGGGGTGACCCGATCAGGCCACGCAGGGTCACTTTCGAGTGCCCGTTCGCCCCCGGTGTCTCACCCGTCGCACGGGGGTGACGGCACCGGCGCTCACGCCCGGCGGGTGAGCCGCCCGTGCAGGGCACGCGCCGAGGCGTCCGTGAGGGACGCGATCTGGTCGACGATCACGCGCTTGCGGGCGCGATCGTCGCCGGCCGCGTCGAACAGGGCCCGGAACTGCGGGTCGAGTCCCTCGGGCGCGCGGGCGGTGAGCGCCTCGGCCAGTTCGGCGACGACGATCCGCTGGTCGGCACGGAGCCGCTCCTGCTCGGCGCGCTGCATGACGTACCGGTCGGCGACGGCCTTGAGGACCGCGCACTCCAGGCGGGTCGGGCGGGGTACGACGAGTTCGGCGCCGTAGCGGGTGAGCCGGCCGTCTCCGTGGGCGGCGCGCGTGGCGGTCTCGGCGGCCAGGCAGAAGCGGCCGATGAGCTGGCTGGTGGCGTCCTTCAGACGGGCCTGGGCGACGGCCGAGCCGTCGTAGCCGTGCGGCCACCAGGGGGCGTCCTGGAGCCGGTCGAGGGCGGCGGCGAGCTCGGCGGGGTCGGTGTCCTCGGGGACGTAGCGGCCGATGGCGACGGCGAAGATCTCGCGGCGTTCGGGTTCGGCGTGCAGGCAGTTGGGGTCGATGTGGCCGGCGTGCAGGCCGTCCTCGACGTCGTGCACGGAGTACGCCACGTCGTCGGACCAGTCCATGACCTGGGCCTCGAAGGTGGTGCGGGTGCCGGGGGCGTCCTTGCGGACCCAGTCGAAGACGGGCCTGTCGTCGTCGTAGACACCGAACTTCACGGACCCCGGGTCGGTGGGGTGGGCGCCGCGGGGCCAGGGGTACTTGGTGGCGGCGTCGAGGGTGGCGCGGGTGAGGTTGAGGCCGACGGAGCCCTCCGGGGTGAACCGCTTGGGCTCGATGCGGGTGAGCAGGCGCAGGGACTGGGCGTTGCCCTCGAAGCCGCCGCAGTCCTCGGCGAACTCGTTCAGTGCGACTTCGCCGTTGTGGCCGAAGGGTGGGTGGCCGAGGTCGTGGGAGAGGCAGGCGGCCTCCACGAGGTCGGGGTCGCAGCCGAGGGCCGCGCCGAGTTCGCGGCCGACCTGGGCGCACTCCAGGGAGTGGGTCAGGCGGGTTCGGGGGCTCGGGTCCCATGCGTTGCTGTGGGTTCCCGGTGTCACGACCTGGGTTTTGCCGGCGAGCCTTCTCAGCGCGGCGGAATGCAGGATTCGGGCGCGGTCCCGTTGGAAGGCGGTCCGGCCGGGGCGCTTGTCCGGTTCGGGGGCCCAGCGTTCGAGTGACTGCAGGTCGTACGGCATGACTCGACAGTACGGGCAGGGGGTGACAAACGGAGTGCGGCTTTGCGTCTGCCGGGTGCGGCTTCGCGTCCGCCGGGTGCTGTTGAGTCGGCGGGTGCGGGTCGTCGGTGGCTGGTCGCGCAGTTCCCCGCGCCCCTGAGTCGGGCACCTCCCCCGGCGTCCTAGGCGGTCGCCAGTTCCGCCGTCGTCGTCACCGGCGTCGCCGCCGTCCGGTCGTAGCGGTGCAGGAGCAGTCTCGCCATCGCCGGGTGCGTGCCCAGGGGAGCCGACGCGATCCACGGGGCCTTCTCCGCGCACTCCGTCGCGAAACGGCCGGGCGCCGTGAAGTACGAGGCGATCGCCACCCTCGTGCGGCCCCGGGCCGCCAGCGCGGCGAGCGCGTCCGGCACCGTCGGAGCCGCCGTCGTCGCGTAGGCCGGGATCACCGGGACGCCCAGGCGGTTGGCCAGGAGCTGGGCCGTGCGGGAGGTGTCGACCCTGGACTCGGGGTCGCGGGAGCCCGCCGCCGCGAGGACGACCGCGCTGGTGCGGCGCGTGGGCTCGTCCATGCGGGTGCGCCAGCCGGCCTCCACCAGGCGGGCCGTGAGGGCCTCCACCAGCAGGGGGTGCGGGCCGAGCGCGCCGGCCACGCGTGCGCGTACCGACGACTCGGCGGCCATTTCGGGGATGTCGCGCTTGATGTGGTAGCCGCGGCTCAGCAGGAGCGGGACGAGGATCGCCCGGCGGTCGCCGAGGGCGGCGAGGGTGTCGGGGAGCAGGGGCTCGTTCAGCTCGATGTGGCCGAGGTGGACCGGCAGGCCGGGGCGCAGCGCGCGGACCTGGTCGAGGAGCGCGCGGACGGTGCTCAGGGCGCGCGGGTCGCGGCTGCCGTGGGCCACGACGACGAGCGCGGGCGGCTGGGGGCGCCGGCTCCCGTCGAGCGAGACGAGGCTGAGCTGGCTGGCGAGCTGGCTGCTGATCCGGTTCATGAGGTGCGCCGTACTGTCGAGGTGGGCCGTCGTGGACTCGTCGTGAAGGTGGTTCGACGCCGTCATGAACCGATGGTGGCGGCGGGACGTTGCCGCCCCGTTTCGCAGGAATAACGGGTTCTTACACCGGGTTCACGGCGCGGTACCCGGGCGGTGTGAGGTGGCATGACCTGCGGTTTCACATCTCGAAGTGAAGCTGCTCACGTCGTGCGGAGTGAACCGCGGCGGCCGGGCGGGCGTCCCTGAAGGTCGAGGACAGGCCGTGTGCCGACCGGGGAGGGACCGTCCGATGCGCCGACCGAAGCTGGGCCGACCGAGACTTCCGCGCACCCGTGCCGGGCAGCGGCGGCTGGTGCAGGCCGTGATGGCCGGATGCGTGCTGGCGCTGCTGCCGGCCACCTGGATGTACGTCGTCACCGGCGACCGGCTGCGCACCACGGCGGACGTGCCGCGCACCGACGTGGCCGTCGTCTTCGGCGCCGGGCTGTGGGACGGCGAGCCCTCCCCCTATCTCGCCCACCGGCTGGACGCGGCGGCCGAGTTGTACCGCGCGGGGCGGATCAAGGTGGTCCTGGTCACCGGCGACAACAGCCGCAAGGACTACGACGAGCCCGACGCCATGCGCACGTATCTGACCAGGCACGGGGTGCCGGACGCGCACATCGTCAGCGACTACGCGGGCTTCGACACCTGGGACTCCTGCGTCCGGGCCAGGAAGATCTTCGGCGTGCACGAGGCGGTGCTGATCAGCCAGGGCTTCCACATCCGGCGGGCGGTCGCGCTGTGCGAGGAGGCCGGGGTGGCGTCGTACGGCGTCGGGGTGCAGGACAAGCACGACATGACCTGGTACTACGGCGGCACCCGGGAGATCCTCGCGGCCGGCAAGGCCGCCCTGGACGCCGTCTTCGAGCCGGACCCGCACTTCCTCGGGCGCGAGGAGCCGGGGGTCGCGAACGCGCTGGCCGCGCGGCGGTAGCGGCGCCCGGAACGGACGGCCTCGCGCCGGCGGCAGGGCAGCGCCCTCAAGGGGCGCGGGAACTGCGCGACCGGCCACGACGGAGCGGCGGACGACCGACAACCCGCGCCACGGCACCACAGCGAAGCTCACGACGGCGTGGCGGTGGCGGGGAGGGCACCGTCCCGGCCGTGTAACAGGGGGCCGTCGCGGGCGTAACACGCCGGAAGCACGCTGAAGGGCATGCAGAACTCCGCGACGCCCACCCACTGCCCGTACTGCGCCCTGCAGTGTGGAATGAACCTCACGCCCCAGCAGGACGGGGGTGTCGCGGTGGTCGAGCGCCCGGACTTCCCGGTGAACCGGGGAGCGCTGTGCGGCAAGGGCCGTACGGCTGCCGCGGTGCTGGCCCCGGGCGTCCGTCTGACCTCGCCGCTGGTGCGGTCGGGCGGCACGCTCGTGCCGGCCACGTGGGACGAGGCGCTCGACCGCGTCGCGAAGGGCCTGCACCGCACGCGTACGGAACATGGCCCGGACGCGTGCGGTGTCTTCGGCGGGGGCGGCCTGACGAACGAGAAGGCGTACGGCCTCGGCAAGTTCGCGCGGATCGTGCTCGGCACCTCGCAGATCGACTACAACGGCCGCTTCTGCATGTCGTCGGCGGCCGCGGCGGGGATGAAGGCGTTCGGCCTGGACCGGGGGCTGCCGTTCCCGCTGGAGGACATCCCGAGGACCGGCTGCGTCATCCTCGTCGGCTCCAACCCCGCGGAGACGATGCCGCCCTCGCTGCGCTACTTCACCGAGCTGCGGGAGAACGGCGGCACGCTGATCGTCGTCGACCCGCGCCGCACGCGGACCGCCGAGCAGGCCGATCTGCACCTGGCCCCGCGCCCCGGCACCGACCTCGCGCTCGCCCTCGGCCTGCTGCACCTGGTCGTCGCCGAGGGGCGGGTGGACGAGGAGTACGTCCAGGAGCGCACGGCCGGCTGGGAGGACGCGCGGGCCGCCGCGATGGCGCACTGGCCGGAGTACGTGGAGCGGATCACGGGGGTGCCCGTACCGCAGCTCCGGGAGGCCGTACGGATGTTCTGCGAGCCGGAGCACGCCATGGTGCTGACCGCGCGCGGACCCGAGCAGCAGTCCAAGGGCACCGACACCGTGGGCGCCTGGATCAACCTGTGCCTGGCGACGGGGCGGGCGGGCCGGCCGCTGTCCGGATACGGCTGCCTGACCGGGCAGGGCAACGGGCAGGGCGGGCGCGAACACGGCCAGAAGGCCGACCAGTTGCCCGGGTACCGCAAGCTGGACGACCCGGTGGCGCGCCGGCATGTCGCCGAGGTGTGGGGCGTGGACCCGGACAGCCTGCCCGGTCCGGGGCGCAGCGCCTACGAACTGCTGGACGCGCTCGGCACCGACATCAAGTCCCTGCTGCTGATGGGCTCCAACCCGGTGGTGTCGGCGCCGCGGGCCGCGCACATCGAGGAGCGCATCAAGTCCCTCGACTTCCTCGCCGTGTGCGACGTCGTGCTGTCGGAGACGGCGGAGCTCGCGGACGTCGTCCTGCCGGTGACGCAGTGGGCGGAGGAGACGGGCACGACGACCAACCTGGAGGGCCGGGTCCTGCTGCGCCGCCGGGCGGTCACCCCGCCGGAGGGGGTCCGCAGCGACCTGGAGATCATGCACGAGCTCGCGGCACGGCTGGGTGGGGAACGTGCGCTGGAGAAGGGCTTCCCGACCGACGCCGAGGAGGTCTTCGAGGAGCTGAGGCGGGCGAGCGCGGGCGGGCCGGCCGACTATTCGGGGATCACGTACCGGAGGCTGGCGGAGGAGAACGGGGTGTTCTGGCCGTGTCCGGCGGCGACGGGGGCGGCCGACGACGCGGGCGACTCCGAGGACGCCTCACTGGACGCCGGACCCGACGACCCCGCGCAGGACCACGATGCCGACGCGGCACCGCACCCCGGCACGCCCCGTCTCTTCCTCGACCGCTTCGCCACCCCCGACGGACGCGCGAGGTTCGCGCCCGTCTCGCACCGGGCGGCCGCCGAGGAACCCGACGACGAGTACCCGGTCCTTCTCACCACCGGACGGGTCGTGGCCCAGTACCAGTCCGGCGCCCAGACCCGACGCGTCGACGAACTGAACAGCGCGGCGCCGGGCCCCTTCGTGGAGCTCCACCCCCGGCTGGCGGCCCGGCTCGGAGCGGCCGACGGCGACCCGTTGGCCGTGATCTCACGCCGGGGCCGCGCGGTGGCCCCCGCCCGCATCACGACCGCCATCCGCCCCGACACGGTCTTCATGCCCTTCCACTGGCCGGGCGAGGGCCGCGCCAACACCCTGACCAACCCGGCACTGGACCCGACATCCCGAATGCCGGAATTCAAGACGTGCGCGGTACGGGTGGAGCCGGCCGAGTCGTAACGCCCCCGCTCAGCGCCGCCCCCAGTCCCCGCTCGGGATCGGGGCGCCCCGGGTCCGTAGCCGGGTCGCGACAGTCGGGGCGGCCACGTACACCCATGCCCGTACGGCAGTTCCGTCGGTCTCGCGGAGCACCTGGCGGGCGACGCGCTCGTAGAGGCTCCGGGGGTCTCCCGGGGCGTACTCCTCCAGCAGGTCGAGGGCGGTCAGCAGGGCCGGGTACTCCTCGGGGCGAGCGGTGACCAGGTCGCCGTGCACGACGCCGCCCCCGCCCACCTCCTCGACGACGTACGGGTAACCCGGTCCGTCGTACAGCACCGCCCCCTCCATCCGCGCCGGCTCCTCCGCGCGCACGCGCCCCCGCAGGAACAGGTCGTGGTTGGGCTCACCGGGCCGCAGGGTGCCGTAGACGAAGAACGGGAGTCGAGGAGAGAGGGTCACGGAAACGATTCTCTCCTCTCACACACCTCCACGTATTCACCCTGGCCACAGCCTGTTCACGCCCCCTTGAATCTGGGTCAGCTCCCGAGCATCCGCCCAGTTCAAGGAGACCGATGAGCCGAATACGGCCGCACATCCGACGTTCCCGACTTGCCGCCGCGGGCACCGCGGTCGCCGTCGCCGGCCTGCTGGCCGCCGTCCTCACCCCCACCGCCGGCGCGGACGAACCGCCCAGCAGGGCCGACGCCGTGGAGAACGCGGCCTCGGTCCTCTCCGACGTCGCGGGGAGCCTGGGCCTGACGGCCGCACAGGACACCCGCGTCCGGGACGTGGTGGTGGACTCGGACGGCGCACAGCACGTCCGCTACGACCGGACGTATCACCGACTCCCCGTGCTCGGGGGCGACTTCGTCGTGCATCTGAAGAAGGACGGCACGTACCGCGGCGCCTCCCGCGCCGTCGCGCGCCCCATCTCCCTGAAGAGCGTGTCGCCCGGGGTCTCCGGCCCCCGGGCCGCCGACCTCGCCGCGACCGCCCTGCGTGCCGTGAACGTCGGCGAGACGCTCAAGAAGCTCACCTCCAGGCCCGAGCTGGTCGTCGACGCCCTGCACGGCACCCCGAAGCTGGCCTGGCGGACCGACGCGGTCGCCCAGGACTCTCTCGGCAACCCGGTCGCCCGGACCGTGCTGACCGACGCCGGCACGGGCAGGCAGATCGACGCGTGGGACAGCATCGAGACGGCGTCCGGTGACGGCAAGTCGCTGTACGCGGGCACGGTGCCGCTGCAGACGACGGCGTCGGGGTCGTCGTACCAGCTCAAGGACGCGACGCGCGGCGGCACTTACACGGGTGACGCGGCGAACAAGACCGACCTGTGCATCCTGACCATCTGCCTCGACCGCGCGCCCGCGACGGTCTTCACCGACGCCGACAACCACTGGGGCACCGGGGCTTCGGCCGACCGCTCGACGGCCGCGGTGGACGCGCAGTACGGCACGGACGCGACGTGGGACTACTACCGGGACGTCCACGGCCGCAACGGCATCGGGGGCGACGGCAAGGGCTCGTTCAACCGTGTGCACTACGGCAACGCCTACAACAACGCCTTCTGGGACGACAGTTGCTTCTGCATGACGTACGGCGACGGTGACGGCACCCAGCTCGGTCCGCTGGTGTCGCTGGACGTCGCCGGGCACGAGATGTCGCACGGCGTGACGTCGAAGACGGCGGCGCTGACGTACTCGGGCGAGTCCGGCGGACTGAACGAGGCGACGTCCGACATCTTCGGGTCGCTGGTGGAGTTCCACGCCGGCAACTCCTCGGATCCCGGGGACTATCTGATCGGCGAGAAGGTCGTCCGGTCGGGGCTCGGGCGCGATGCCCTGCGGTACATGGACAAGCCGTCGAGGGACGGGGTCTCGGTGGACTGCTGGAGCACGTCGACCGCGCAGCTGGACGTGCACTACTCGTCGGGGGTCGGCAACCACTTCGCGTATCTGCTGGCCGAGGGCAGCGGGGCGCGGACGGTGAACGGGGTGAGCTACAACTCCCCCACCTGTGACGGGTCTTCGGTGAGCGGGATCGGGCGGGACAAGCTCGGGAAGATCTGGTACCGGGCGCTGACCGTCTACATGACGTCCTCGACGAAGTACGCGGGGGCGCGGACGGCGACGCTCAGCGCGGCCAAGGACCTGTACGGGGCCGGGAGTGCGGAGGAGCGTGCGGTCGCCGCGGCTTGGAGCGCGGTGAACGTGGGCTGACGCTGGGGACAGGGGGTGGGGGTGGGCTGCGCGGCCGGGTGCGGGTCGTAAATGGCTGGTCGCGCAGTTCCCCGCGCCCCTAGGTTGGCACGGTCCTGCCCAGCCATGATGGAGCCGTATGTCGTCCGGTCGTGAGTCGTTCGTCGGGAAGATGCGCGCCGATGAGCTGGACATCGACGCGGCGCTGGTCGGGCGGCTGGTCGCGGAGCAGTTCCCGGAGTGGGGCGGGCTGGCGGTGCGGCGGGTCCGTTCCGCCGGGACCGACAACGCGATGTACCGGCTGGGCGACGACATGGTCGTACGGCTGCCGCGGCTGCCCGGCGGGGCCCGGCAGGTCGACACCGAGCACCGCTGGCTGCCGCGCCTGGCGCCGCGTCTTCCGCTGGCCGTCCCGGTACCGCTGGCGAAGGGCGCGCCGGGCGCCGGCTACGCACTGCCGTGGGGTGTGTACCGCTGGCTCGACGGCGAGAACGCCCACGACGCGCCGCTGACCGAACTGGCGGAGGCTGCCGATAAGTTGGGCCGGTTCGTGGCGGCGCTGCGGAAGGTGGACGCGGCCGGCGGTCCGCCGTCCTGGCGGGGCGGTCCGGTGCGCAAGAACGACGCCCATGTACGCGCCGCGATCCGCGACCTGGGCGCCGCCGGCACGCTGGACGCCCCGGCCGCGACCGCGGTCTGGGAGGACGCCCTCCGTCTCCCCCAGTGGGACCACGCCCCGGTCTGGCTCCATGGCGACCTCCTCCCGGGCAACCTGCTGACCTCCGCCGGCCGGCTCACCGCCGTCATCGACTTCGGCGGCCTCGGGGTCGGTGACCCGGCGGCCGACACCATCGCCGCGTGGGCGGTCTTCGACGCCGAGGCGCGCGAGGTGTTCCGTGCGGCGGCCGACGTCGACGAGGCGACCTGGGCCCGCGGCCGGGGGTGGGCGCTGTGCTTCGGCCTGATGGCGGAGCACCACTACGGCGACACCTGCGGAAACGGTACGAATCCGGTGCTGGCGTCCGTGGGGCGGCGGGCGGTCGCGGAGGTACTGGCGCAGGCCCACCCGGGCCACGTGTCCGGCTGATTCCGTCACCCGTTCACACCCCGGCGCCGCACCCAACCGAATCTCTTTCACGCCACCCTCGTCCCGCCCCGATGACCTGCTGAAACGGTGCCGTACGCGGGTCCTTCCGCTCGCTTCGGGCGCCCGGCAACCCCTCTTTCGGCGTGCTCTCGGGGAGCGCGCTCGCCGTGCCGGGCCTTTCCTCGGAAGGGCAGGGCTCGGCCGACGGCGGCACATGGGGGTGTCGCGGGCCGTGGGTCCGTTGCGCTCGGAGGAGCATCGATGCGTCGTACCGCCCGTCTGCTGACCGGGACCGCACTGGCCCTCGGCGCCCTGGCGACCCTCGTCGCACCGGCGTACGGCACCGACGCGGACGGCCTGGAGCTGCGCCCGGCGTCGGTCGATCCGGGCGAGCAGGTCACGGTGGACACGACCGCGTGCCGGGACGGCGGTGCGGCGGGCGACGCCAGCGCGGTCGGTGCCGGTTCGTTCACGCTGGCGCCGCGGGAGCGGGCGGCGAGCGGACGGTTCCGGGTGCCGCCGAGCGCGCAGCCGGGGACGTACGAGATCGTCGCGACCTGCGCCGACGGCGGCAAACGGATCGCGGGCGACCTGGTGGTCACGCTGACGCCGGCGAGCGGGCAGCAGGTGCCTCCGAGAGGAAGTGTGAAGACGGGGGTCGGCGGAGCTCTTGGCCGCGACCCCGTGCAGACCGCGGCCGGCGTGGCGGCTCTCGCCGTCGCCGCCGCGGGCGGTACCTGGCTCCTGCATCGCCGGGCGAGAGGCGACGGGATCTGACGGACACCCTCCGCTGTCCGTCCGCCGGTACCGCACGTCCCCTCCCCCTCCGGGTCCGACGCCCCTCGCGGCCCGGAGGGGGAACGGGTGGTCCGAGGAGAGTCACGGGAGGCTCGCGTGCGCGGTCGAAGGAGCGTCGGTGACGCCGCGATAGCCGCCGCCACCGTCCTTGCCGTGTGCTGCGGCGCCTGGCTGCTGCACAGCGGCGGCGAGACCCACGCCCCGCCGCAGCCGTCGCCGGCGCAGGCCGGGGCCGCCTTGCCGGACACCGGGAGCGGCGGCCCGCGCACCGGCCCGCGCGACCCGCTGCACGCCGCCGCGCTCGCGCTGGCGCCCTCCCCGCCCGACCGCATACGCATACCGTCGATCCGCGTCGACGCCCCCCTCATGGGCCTCGGCCTGACGCGGAACGGCAGCCTCGACGTCCCGCCCGCCGGCCGGGAGAACCTCGCCGGCTGGTACGAGGCCGGCACCACGCCCGGTGAGACGGGCACCGCGATCGTCGCCGGCCATGTCGACGACGCCGACGGGCCCGCGGTCTTCTACCGCCTCGGTGCCCTGCGCAAGGGCAGCACGATCGAGGTGGCCCGCCGCGACGGCGGCACGGCCCTGTTCTCCGTCTACGCCGTCGAGGTGTACGACGCGAAGGGCTTCCCGGACGAGAAGGTGTACGGCCCCGCGGCCCGCCCCGAACTGCGGGTGATCACCTGCGGCGGCGGCTACTCACGGACGACCGGGTACCGGGGCAACGTCGTCGTGTTCGCGCACCTGACCGGCAGCCGCTGACCGCTCCTCACACGGCCCCAGGATGTTCTCCCGCCTCCATGCCGAGGGAGGCGCTAGGGGAGGTTCTCCGCGGGTGCCACCCCGACTGTGTGATCGCCTTGGAGGACGGTCTCGGCCAGGACATCGGCAGCTTGGCGAAGTTCACGCTGTATGGCGTCTGCCGCGGCCCGGTCAGGGAGCGGCACCCCGGTCTCGGCATCGGGTCCGACGGACTCGTTCGGTCCGAGCTGCTGGGTCTTCGCGTATTGACCGACCGCTCCCCAGTAGCCCTCCACGGCACTGCGCCTGTCACGAGGAGGGAAGGTGCGGAAGGTGACCGCCAGGCGATGCATCTCGACGGCGACCCTACGGACAAGATCTCGGTCCGGCGCTGCCGCTGCGGCCGCTGAGGGAGACACGATGCGGGCAGCGAGAACGTCAGCCCGACATTCGGCATCGCGAACCGCGGATCGGGTGGCCCTCAGAAGGAGCCACTTCGTGCCGCGAGCGATCAGTCCAGGCACCCACAGTGCCCAGTCCAGGGCTCGGGTACGAGAGGCGAACTTGCCGGCAGCAGTGGTCATTTCGTCGCCGTAGCGGGACAGCGCAGACGGCCTCAGCAGTTGATCGGCGGCATCGTCCGACGAGGATGGCCTGCCGGCCAGATGCGATGCCCTGCACAGGGTTTCGACGGCAGTTTCGATCACCGCATCGCTACGGATGTCGTGGGCCTGGCGCACCAGAGCGTGCGCGATGGCTGCCATCCGCTGTTGCCATCCGGTCACCACCCACAGCGGATAGCCCAGGACCAATACCCTCCTGCGCCTGACGCCGAAGGCGGCGACTCTCAGCGAGAAGCGCGTGTCGAGCTGAACGACGTCGATTCGCCGCACTCCGGCCGCGTGGGAAATCCGGTCCAGCAGAGCGAACAGCTCTACTGCCTGCGTCCGTTCCAGCACGAGTCGGCCGGGTGCCGGTTTAGCCGGGCGGGGCCACAGGTAGCCGGCGAGCGCGAGCAGGACCACGCCGACCACGGGTTGTACCACGGAATCCCAGCCGAGGACGATGAAGAGCGCTCCCCCGGCCGCCAGCCCCGCGACTCCCAGGTGCACCCCGACCGCGATGACGTATGCCGCAGCTGATGCTGCCCGACGACGAGCATCCCGAACAGTGAGCAGGGCCACTGCACCCCCTATGACGAGCACGATCGCCATATCGACGACCGCAAGCAACGGGACCATGTGCCTCTTCTTGATCGCACCGGTGCAGACGCTGTCATCGTTTTCCAACCGTCACAATGCCTGGCCCCGGCAATGTGCACCCGCTCTGTCTGCCGCCCACGACAAGAGCGCGACCGTTCACCTGGCCGTTCATCGAGTTGCCCTAGGCCAGCCACTGTTCGTACGCGAGTTTCACCACCAGGGAGAACACCACCGTCAGCAGGACGACCCGGACGAAGCCGCTGCCCTTCTTCAGGGCCGTGTGAGCTCCCAGGGTGCCGCCCGCGAGGTTGAAGACAGCCATCACGGCGGCCAGTTGCCACAGGACGGTGCCCTGCCAGGCGAAGGTGGCGAGCGCGCCGGCGTTGGTGCAGCAGTTGACGATCTTCGCGGTCGCGGAGGCGGTGACGAGGTCGAGGTGGAGCACGGCGGTCAGAGCGAGGACCAGGAACGTCCCGGTGCCGGGGCCGATCAGGCCGTCGTAGAAGCCGATGCCCAGGCCCGCGAGGCCGATCGCGGCGAGGATCCGGCGCGGTGAGGCCGGGCCGGTCGCCGGGGCGGTGCCGAAGGCGGGCCGCAGGATCACGAAGGCGGCCACGCCCAGCAGCACCACCATGATCACGGGCTTGAGCACCTCGGTGCTCATCCCGGCCGCGAAGAAGGCGCCCCCGGAGGAGCCCGCGAGCGCGGCGAGGCCGATGCGCACGGCGAGGCGTACGTCCACCGGTGCCTTGCGGGCGTACGTCACCGCGGCACCCGTCGTGCCGACGATGGCGACCGCCTTGTTGGTGCCGAGCGCGTAGGCGGCCGGGGTGCTCGCCGGGAGGCCGAGCAGCAGGGCGGGGAGCAGCAGCAGTCCGCCGCCGCCGACCACGGCGTCGATCCAGCCGGCCGCGAGGGCCGCGAGGCACAGGACGACGACCGTGGTCAGGGATATGTCGGGCATGATCGCGACCCTAGGCAGGGGATGCGTGTGCCGTCCATGTACCTGAGGAGCATCTGAGGTTCGCGAGCCCGGTCAGGCCCGCGTGCCCTCCAGGTACCTGAGCACCGCCAGCACCCGGCGGTGCCCGGTCTCCGACGGCGGCAGGTCGAGCTTGGTGAAGATGTTGGCGATGTGCTTCTCCACGGCCCGTTCGGAGACCGTCAGCGCGGTCGCGACGGCGTGGTTCGTGCGGCCCTCGGCCATCAGGGCGAGCACCTCGCGCTCGCGGGGCGTGAGCGCGTCCAGGGCGGTGGCGCGCCGGCTCGCGCCGAAGAGCTGGGCCACGACCTCGGGGTCCAGCGCGGTGCCGCCGGCCGCGACCCGCTCCAGCGCGCCCACGAACTCCCCGATGTCGACGACCCGTTCCTTGAGCAGATACCCGAACCCGGCGGGGTCGGTGAGCAGCCGGGCGGCGTGCGCGGTCTCGACGTACTGCGAGAACAGCAGGACCCCGAGGCCGGGGTGCTCGTGCCGCAGCCGCAGGGCCGCGCGTACGCCCTCGTCGCTCTGGGTGGGCGGCAGCCTGATGTCGACGACGGCGACGTCGGGGGCGTGTTCGGCGACGGCGGCCAGCAGCGCGTCGGCGTCGGAGACCGCGGCGGCGACCTCGACGTCCCTGAGCTGGAGGAGTTGCACGAGCCCGTCGCGCAGGATGGCGGAGTCCTCGGCGATGACGACGCGCATGCGGCTCCGATCGGCGGTGGGGGGCGGTCCGTGGGGCCGAGTCAGGCGCGGGGCAGCTCGACGGTGACCACCGTAGGCCCTCCCGGCGGGCTGTCGCAGGTGAGGGTGCCGTCGACCGTGCGCACCCGGGCCAGCAGCCCGGTGAGTCCGGAGCCCGCGCCGATCACCGCTCCGCCCCGGCCGTCGTCGGCGACGCGCAGGCGCAGCGGGCCGTCGTGGGCGGTGACGGTCACCGTGGCCGTGTCGGCACCGCTGTGCTTGGTGGCGTTGGCGAGGAGTTCGGCGGTGCAGAAGTAGGCGATGGACTCGACGGCCGGAGTGGGGCGGGTGCGGATGTCGGTGCTGACGTCGACGCTGAGGGGACTGTCCGCGGCGAGGGTGGCGAGGGCCGCGGGCAGGCCCTCGTCCAGTACGGGCGGATGGATGCCCTTGACCAGGTGCCGCAGGTCGGCGATGGCCTGGGCGGCGTTGGAGCGGGCGGTGTCGACTACGGCGAGGACGCGGCCGCGGTCGGCGTCGGCGGTGACCAGTTCGTGGATCACGGTCAGATGCATGGCGAGGCCGACGAGCCGGGCCTGGGTGCCGTCGTGCAGGTCCCGTTCGATCCGGCGCAGGGTGGCTGCGGCGTCCTCGACGGCGTGCGCGCGGGTCTCCTCCAGGGCACGGATCCGGCGGTCGGCGGCGCTCGGGCCGAGCAGTGCCGTCAGCAGCAGACGGTGCGGGGTGAGGGCGTGCCGCAGCAGGGCAGGGGCGACGGCGAGCAGCAGCAGCCCGGCCGTGACCGGGATCAGCCAGCGCGGCCAGCTGTCGACCTGGTGGCCGAAGAACTCCAGCGACACGCGCGTCACCGAGCCGTCGGCATGGTGGACCGTGCGGTGGTTCAGGTCCTTGAGCAGCGGGTGCAGGGTGAACAGGGCGCCGTACACGTATCCGGCGAGGACGGCCACGAGTCCGAGTACCGCGGTGAACGGGGTCGCCAGCGCGCAGGCCACGGCCCGCCAGCCCACTCGCTCGCCGAGCAGCGCCCGCCGCCGGCCCAGCACCCCCGCGCCGCCCGGCGGGGTGGGCGGCTCGATCTCCACGCCGAGCAGCCCGCGGGCCAGGCCCCGCTGCACCGCGCCCAGCGCCAGGGCCCCGCGCACCGTCCCGGCGATCAGCCACAGCCCGACCGTGGTCACGGACAGCACTCCGCCCAGCGCCAGCCCGGCCAGGACCAGTACGAAGCCGATCAGCGCCAGCGGGAAGGCGACGACCGCGTACAGCAGGGCGGCCAGGGCACGGCGGCCGAAGGTGGCGGCGGCGAGGGAGCGGAGGCGGATCACGACGGCCAACCTAGGCGAGGGCCGTGCGGGCCCACCGGAGCTGGAGCCCGGTCAGCGCGCGCACGACGCACGGCATGAGCAGCAGGAAGCCGACCCCGCCGACGATCGCGTGGAACGCCCATGCCCCGGCGAACGTGGGCCCGCCCCACGCGCCTGCGGGATCGCCGCCCGCTCGCAGGGGCCAGCCCAGGTTCATCGGCACGATCGACCAGCCGTACAGCGTGACGACGGCGCTGATCAGGTTCAGCGGCAGCGCGACCAGCGCGTGCACCAGCCCGGTCCGGGGGCCGCAGGGGATCTCGGCGCCGAGCAGCCGTCGTGCCAGCCCGCGCTGCCAGCGGCCGGTGGGCAGTCCCGCCGCCGCGAGGGGCACGCACACCGCCCCCACCGGAAGCGCGGTCACCGCGTACGCGGTCCGCCGCCACGTCCGCGCGGTGAACGGCTCACGCACGAGCCGCCACACCCATACGGCGGCGACGTCCCGCCCGGCCGGCCCCCTCCCGCGAACGAGGTCCATCACACATTCCCCCCTGGCATGAGCCGCTGAAAGCCGATGCCTCCAGACTCCCGCCGCGCCGGGTCGTATTCGATGGGGGCTGCACGGAAACCGGGGGTACGGTTCACCCCACCCCGCCCGGCCTCACAGCCCGCCCCCGCCGCGCCCTCCGAACCCTCACATCCGCACCCGGGCCCCGCTGAGGGCAGCGTTCCTCGTGGGAAACAGACGTGATGCGGTCGGGAAACACCGGCAACGCACGCTCCTGGACATGACCTCGAATACGCGTGTGGTGGTGATCGGCGCCGGCCTCGCGGGCGTACGGCTCGCCCGGCGGCTCGGCGAGCTGGGCACGCCCGTGACGCTCGTCGGCGACGAGGAGCACCGCCCGTACAACCGGGTGCTGCTCGCCGAGGTGCTGGCCGGACGGTACAGCCCCGACGTGATCGCCCTGCCGGCGCCCGCGGAGCTGACCCGGGGCCGGGTCACCGGCATCGACCGCGAGATGCGAGCCGTACATCTCGCGGACGGGTCGGAGATCGCGTACGACACCCTCGTCCTGGCCACCGGCTCCAACGCGGTGCTGCCGCCGCTGCGCGGGCTGTTCACGCCGGACCACCAACTGCCCGAGGGGGTCCACGCCTTCCGCACCATGGACGACTGCCTGGGCCTGTCCAAGGCGGTACGGCCGGGGGTGCGGGCGGTCGTGATCGGCGGCGGGCTCCTCGGGGTCTCCGCGGCCCGCGCGCTGGCACTGCGCGGCGCGCAGGTCGTGCTCGCCCAGCAGTCCGAGCGGCTGATGGAGCGTCAACTCGACCCGGCCGCCTCCACGCTGGTCCGGCGCCACCTCACGGGTCTCGGCGTCGAGGTGCACACCGACCTGCGGGTGCGGGACGTGCGCTGCGTCGGCGGCGCGGTCCGCTCGGTGGAGATGGCCGACGGGTACGCCCTCGACGCCGACCTCGTGGTCCTGGCCTGCGGCGTCCACCCGCGCGCCGGGCTCGCCAAGGAGGCGGGGCTCGCCGTGCACAAGGGCATCCTCGTCGACGACGAACTCCGTACGTCCGACCCGCACATCCGGGCCGTCGGCGACTGCGCGCAGCACGACGGCACGGTGTACGGGCTGGCCGCGCCCGCGCTGGAACAGGCCGACGTCCTCGCCGAGTCGCTGGCCGGGGACGGCGGTGCCCGCTACACCGGCACGCGTGCGCTGACCCGGCTGACGCTGGCCGGTGAGGGCTTCTTCGACCTCGCCGCGTTCGGCGAGACCGAGGCCCGGCCCGGTGACGACGTCGTACAGCTCACCGACGCCACCCGCGGCACCTACCGCAAGGTCGTCGTCCGCGACGACCGCCTGGTCGGCGGGGTCCTCGTCGGCGAACTCGGCACCGTCGGCGCGCTCGCCCGCGCCTGGGAGGGAGCAGAGCCGCTCCCCGACGACGCCCCCCTGCTCCACCTGCTCACCAACGATGGAGGCTCCTGATGACCGCCACCCCGGAGGCCACGGAGGCCACCCCCACGATCGTGCTCGTCGGCCACGGCATGGTCGGCCAGCGCTTCCTCGAAGCGCTCGCCCAGCGCGGCCTGACCGCCACCCACCGCGTGGTCGTGCTGTGCGAGGAGCCGCGTCCGGCCTATGACCGCGTGGCGCTGACCTCGTACTTCTCGGGGAAGACGCCCGAGGACCTGTCCATGACGGACATGGAGTTCATCCAGACGCACGGCATCGAGCTGTACGTCGGCGACCCGGCCGTCTCCGTCGACCGCGAGGCGAAGAAGGTCACCGCCCGGTCCGGCGAGGTCTTCGGGTACGAGACCCTCGTCCTCGCCACCGGCTCCTACCCCTTCGTGCCGCCGGTCCCGAACAAGGACGCCGAGGGCTGCTTCGTCTACCGCACGATCGACGACCTGCTCGCGATCGAGGAGTACGCGAAGACCCGCACGACCGGTGCCGTGGTCGGCGGCGGTCTGCTCGGCCTGGAGGCGGCCGGTGCGCTGAAGGGCCTCGGACTGACCTCGCACATCGTGGAGTTCGCGCCCCGGCTGATGCCCGTCCAGGTCGACGAGGGCGGCGGCGCCGCGCTGCTGCGCACCATCGAGGACATGGGCCTCACCGTGCACACGGGGGTCGGCACGCAGGAGATCGTGGTCGGCGAGAGCGGTGCCGTCACCGGCATGAAGCTGTCCGACGGCTCTGAACTCGCCACGGATCTCGTGGTGTTCAGTGCCGGTGTCCGCCCCCGCGACCAGCTGGCCCGCGACTGCGGTCTGACGGTCGGCGAGCGCGGCGGCATCACGGTCGACGAGCAGTGCCGTACGGTCGCCGACCCGCACGTCTTCGCGATCGGCGAGTGCGCGCTGGCCTCCGACGGCCGGGTGTACGGCCTGGTGGCCCCCGGCTACGAGCAGGCCGAGACGGCCGCAGCGACGATCGCCGCCGACGAGGCGTCCTTCACCGGCGCCGATCTCTCCACCAAGCTCAAGCTCCTCGGCGTGGACGTGGCGTCCTTCGGCGACGCGCACGGCGCCACCGAGGACTGCCTGGACGTCGTGTACTCCGACTCCCGCGCGGGCCTGTACAAGAAGCTGGTCATCGGCCGCGACGGCACGCTGCTCGGCGGCATCCTGGTCGGTGACGCGGAGGCGTACGGCACCCTGAAGGCGTTCACCGGCTCGGTACCGCCGGTCTCCCCCGAGTCGCTGGTGCTGCCGGCCGGCGCCGGTGCGCCCGCCCAGCTCGGCCCGTCCGCACTGCCGGACGACGCGATCATCTGCTCCTGCAACAACGTCACCAAGGGCACGATCCGCGGCGCGGTCACCGAGCACAGCTGCACCACCGTGCCCGAGGTGAAGAAGTGCACCAAGGCCGGTACGACGTGCGGCAGTTGCGTCAAGGTCCTCGGCCAGCTGATCACCGCCGAGCTGGAGGCGTCCGGCGTCGAGGTCGACAAGGGCCTGTGCGGCTGCTTCGGGCAGACCCGCGAGGAGCTCTACGAGATCGTCCTCGCCCTGCGCATCAACACCTACCAGGACCTCCTGGACCGCTACGGCCGCGACGGCGCCCGGGGCGGCGACGGCTGCGAGATCTGCAAGCCGGCGGTCGGCTCGATCATCGCTTCCCTCGCCCCGACGATCGGCGCCAGCGGCTATGTCCTGGACGGCGAGCAGGCGGCCCTCCAGGACAGCAACGACCACTTCCTCGCCAACATCCAGAAGAACGGCTCATACTCGGTCGTCCCGCGCATCGCCGGTGGTGAGATCACCCCGGAGGGGCTGATCGTGATCGGCGAGATCGCCCGGGACTTCGGCCTCTACACGAAGATCACCGGCGGCCAGCGGATCGACATGTTCGGCGCGCGGGTCGAGCAACTCCCGCTGATCTGGGCGAGGCTGGTGGACGCGGGCTTCGAGTCGGGGCACGCGTACGGCAAGTCGCTGCGGACCGTGAAGTCCTGCGTGGGCCGGACCTGGTGCCGCTACGGCGTCCAGGACTCGGTCCGGATGGCGATCGACCTGGAGCTGCGCTACCGGGGCCTGCGCTCGCCGCACAAGCTGAAGTCGGCGGTCTCCGGCTGCCAGCGCGAGTGCGCGGAGGCCCAGTCGAAGGACTTCGGCGTGATCGCCACTGCGGGCGGCTGGAACCTCTACGTCGGCGGCAACGGCGGCGCGACCCCGCGCCACGCGGACCTGCTCGCGCAGGACCTCTCCGACGCCGAGCTGATCCGGCTGATCGACCGCTTCCTGATGTTCTACATCCGCACCGCGGACCGGCTGGAGCGCACGAGCGTGTGGCTGGACCGGATCCCCGGCGGCCTGGACCACGTCCGTGACGTGGTCGTCGAGGACTCCCTCGGCATCTGCGAGGAGCTGGAGACGCTGATGGCGGCCCATGTCGCGAACTACCGCGACGAGTGGTCGGAGACCATCAACGACCCGGAGAAGCTGGCCCGCTTCGTCTCCTTCGTCAACGCCCCCGACACCCCCGACCCGGTCGTCGGCTTCGTGCCCGAGCGCGACCAGATCAAGCCCGACCTGCCGCTGCTGACCATCGGCCACCGTCCCCTGGAAGGAAGCGCCCAGCGATGACCCTGGCACCCGAGACGACCGACCTGAAGATCCAAGTACGGCTGGACGAGGACTGGTTGACGGTCTGCGACCTGACCCGGCTGCTCCCGGGCCGCGGAGTGGCGGCGCTGCTGCCGGACGGCGGCCAGGTGGCCCTGTTCCGCGACCGCGCCGGGCAGCTGTACGCGATCGACAACCGTGACCCGTTCGGCGGCGCGGCGGTGCTCTCCCGCGGCCTGACCGGCAGCCACCAGGGCCGTCCGTTCGTGGCCTCGCCCCTGCTGAAGCAGCGGTTCGACCTGGAGACCGGGCAGTGCCTGGACGACGAGTCGGTGCGGATCACGACGTACGAGGTACGGACCGCGTAAGAATCTTTCTTGACCGGTCGTTCTCAATCGAACTAGGCTGCGAAACGTGGCCAGGACCAAGGAATTCGACCCCGAGGCCGCGCTGCAGGCAGCTCTTGAGCTGTTCTGGCGGCGCGGCTACGAGGCGACGTCGATGTCCGACCTCGTCGAGCACCTCGGCATCGGACGGGCGAGCCTGTACGCGACCTTCGGCAACAAGCACGAGCTGTACCTGAAGGCGCTGGAGCGCTACGACCGCACCGGACTCCCGCCGATCGTGCGGGAGCTGTCCCAGCCGGGCCCCGCCCTGCCGGCCGTACGGAGCATCGTCCGGCGGTACGCGGCCGAGGCCACGGACGCCCGACTGCGCCTGAACGGCTGCATGATCACCAACACCGCGGCGGAACTCGGCCCGCACGACCCGGCCGCGGCCCGGCACGTGGAGCGCAACTGGGACCAGTTGGAGACGGTGCTGCACTCGGCACTGGTCCGCGCACAGGCGCAGGGCGAACTGCCCGCCGGGCGCGACCCGCTCACCCTGGCCCGGATGCTGCTGGTACTGCTCCAGGGGCTGCGCGTGGTCGGCAAGGCGTCGTCGGACCCGGCGCGGGTGCGGGACGCGGCGGAGCAGGCACTGGCACTGCTGGACCGATGAGCGCCTCGAACCGGGGTGCTCTGTTTTTCTGCGCTCATATTGAACCGATCGTTCAAGATAACTGGGGAGACCATGACCACCACCTCGCACCACCGCGCCCGCTTCACGGACCGGACCGCCCTGGTCACCGGCGCCGGCTCGGGCATCGGACGGACCGTGGCGCTGGCGCTCGCGGCGGAGGGGGCGAACGTCGTCGCGGCGGGGCGCCGGAGGGAGCAGCTGGAGGAGACGGTGGCGCTGATCGAGGCGGCGGGCGGCAAGGCGCTGGCTGTGACCGCGGACGTCTCGCGCGCGGCGGACGTGGAGGCCGCGGTGGCCGCCGCCGTCGAGTTCTTCGGCTCCCTGGACGTCGCGGTGAACAACGCGGGCGTCTTCCGGGGCGGCGCCCCGCTGGCCGAGCTCTCCGAGGAGGACTGGCGCACCCAGCTCGACATCAACGTCACGGGCGTCTTCCTCGCCCTGCGCGCCGAGATCCGGCAGATGCGCACCCAGCCGACGGGCGGCGCGATCGTCAACATCGCCTCGACCTTCGGCGTCCACACCCGCAACCCCGGCGCCGCCGCCTACTCCGCCTCCAAGGCGGCCGTCTCCGTGCTCACCCGGGGCGCCGCCCTGGACCACATCCGCGACGGCGTCCGCATCAACGCGGTCAGCCCGGGAGCCGTGGAGACTCCGATGTCCCTGCGCCCGGGCGAGGACGACGCGGCCCGCGCGGCCCGTGCCCGCACCTCCCTCCCCCTCGGCCGCATCTCGACGACGGACGAGGTGGCCGCGGCCGTCCTCTATCTCGCCTCGGACGACGCCAGTTCGGTGGTGGGCACGGACCTGGTGGTGGACAGCGGGGCGACCGCCTGAGTCCACGGGCTCATGGGGATCAGCGGCTCGCGCGCCGCCGCAGCGCCAGCAGCACCCCGCCCCCGGCGAGCAGGGCCGCGCCGCCCGCCGCCAGGTACGGGGTGCTGTCGTCGCCGCCGGTCGCGGCGAGGTCGGTGCCGTTCTGCTCCTCGCCGGAGGCCGTGCCCTCCTCCGCGGCGCCTTCCTCCGCCGGTCGTTCCCCCACCGGGACGAAGCCGGCCGGCGGGTTGTCGCAGCCGAGGCCGTCGCCGTCCCGGTCGAGATGGGAGCCGTAGTGCTCGTCGCTCGCGGGGATGTCCGAGTACCCGTTGGCGTACGCCTCGGCGCAGTTCTCGAACGGGTGGGCACCGTCATGGGCGGCGGCGATGGACGGCAGTGCGGCCAGCGCCAGCGCGGCGACGACGATGGCGCCGGGCTTGCGGAGCAGGTTCACGGGGAGTCCTTCCCTGGTCGTTCACGAGGTGACGAACGTAGCCAGGGGCCGTTGATGCGGCGGAGTTATGAAGGACCCGTGATGCTAACGTGACGTGACCGGACGGTAGCTCTCCGCATAGATGTCCGCGGGGTCCATGGGGCCGCCGGGCAGCGGTCCCGCGTCCAGGTAGAACCACTCGGCGCCCGGGCCGGGAGCCGCCGCGGGCGCGGGTTCCGGCTGCGGGGCGGGTCCGGTGCTGACCGGTGCCTCCGCCTTCGCCGGTCCCGGCATCAGCAGCTCCACGCGAAGGCCCAACCCCCGCTGCTGCGCGGTGAATTCCTCCACCTGGCTGCGGCACGCGTGGTCGAGATGCGTCACGCCGGTCAGGTCCAGGCGGATGCGTGGCCTGCCCGAGGCCGCCGCGCTCTCCAGCGCCTCGATGACCTGCGGCAGCCGTAGGAAGGTCGCGTTGCCGGCCATGACGACCTTCGCGGTGTCCTCCTCGACGTGCTGCCGGATCACCGTCTGCGACATGCGCAGGGCCGCCAGTACGATCCCGGCCGCGAGGCCGATCAGGACGCCTTCGAGCAGCGCGGTCGCCACGATGACCAGTGTTGTCGTCGTCATCACCACGAACTCGCCGCGGTCCTGGCGCCACATCTTCGGGAACTCCTCCGGCGCGAACAGCTTCCAGCCGCTGTGCACCAGGACGCCCGCGAGCACCGAGATCGGGATCAGCGCCAGGACCTGCGGCAGCAGCAGTGCGAAGGCCAGCAGCCAGAGGCCGTGCAGGGTGCGGGAGATACGGGTCTTCGCACCGGCCTGGACGTTGGCCGAGCTGCGCGCCACGACCGCGGTGATCGGGAGGGCGCCGAGGATGCCGGCGATGGTGTTCCCGGCGCCCTGGGCGATGAGTTCGGTGTTGTAGCGGGTGCGCGGGCCGCTGTGCATACGGTCCACGGCGGCCGCGGTGAACAGGCTCTCCGCCGAGGCGATCACCGTGAAGGTCAGGACGGACGTGATGACCGCGGCGTCCGCCAGCCCCGCGAACTCCCCCGCGCCCGGCACCCGTACGGATGCCAGCAGATTGCCGACCTGGAGCGTCTTCACGTCCACGCCTGGCAGCGCGGCCACCGCGATGCCGATGCCGACCGCGACCAGCGCGGCCGGGATGCGCTTCGCCGGGCCCGGCGCCTTCTTCCACAGGAAGCTCAGCACGATCGTGGCGATACCGAGCAGCGTGGCGATCATCGCCTGCGGGTCGGTGAGGATGTCGGCGAACAGGCCCGGGATCCCGGCCATGTTCTCGATCGGTGTGCCGGGTGCCTTGGCGTCGGACATCGGATAGGCCTGGCTGAACATCAGCGGCAGCCCGATGCCTGCCAGCATGCCCTGGACCACGGCCAGGGAGATCGCCTGGAACATCCGGCCGAGGCGTACGACGCCGAGGACGATCTGGAGGATGCCGGAGAACAGGACGATCACGCCGAGCATCGCCAGGCCGTGCTCCAGCACCGTCTCCGCGACCAGCGCGGCGAGCCCGGCGGCCGGCCCGCTGACCTGGAGCGTGCTGCCCCGGACCGCGCCGACGACCAGACCGCCGATCACCCCGGAGATGATGCCGAGTTCGGCGGGGACGCCGGAGGCCACCGCGACGCCGATGCACAGCGGCAGGGCGACGAGGAAGACGACGAGGGAGGCGGTGATCTCGTTGGCGAGATCGAGCCGCGCACCGCCGGTCTTCGCCGCCCCCGCTCCCGCACCCGGGGCCGGGGCCGGGGCCGGACCCGCGTTCGCGGTCTGCGCCGGCCCCGTGCCCCCGGCCTTCGGGCCGCCCCCCTTGCCGCGCGTCCGCCCGCGCGCATGCGCCCCGCTCATCCGGTATGCACCCGGAACCGGCCGTCGCCCTCCAGCTCGTGCACCTGCCCGGTGTCGACCTCGTAGTACCAGCCGTGCAGCCGCAGCCGTCCCCCGTCCAGCCGCTGCCGCACCACCGGGTAGGTCCGCAGTACGGCGAGCTGGTTGACGACATTGCCCTGTGCCACGTCCGGCAGCGACGGGTCGTCGGAGGCGGCGGTGAGGACCGGCGCCAGTTCGGGGCGGGCCAGTTGGAGCCAGGCGTCCACGCCCGGCAGCGAGGTCAGGTCGTCGCCGGACTTCAGCGCGCCCATGGCACCGCAGTGTGAGTGACCGCACACGACGATGTCCTGAACCCCGAGCACCTCCAGTGCGTACTCGATGGTGGCGGCCTCCCCCGACGCGCCGGGACTGCCGTACGGCGGCACGATATTGCCCGCGTTGCGCAGCTCGAATATCTCTCCGGGCCGCGCACCGGTAATCAGTGCGGGTATGACCCGTGAGTCCGAGCAGGTTATGAAGAGTGCCTCGGGATATTGCCCCTCGGCCAGTTTCCGGTATTCGACGCTCTCGAAATCGACCCTGCGCCTGAACGAGCGGGCGCGGTCCAGCAATGCCTTCAACGATGCCTCCGCAGCTGGGAGTTCGACCAGTTCACAGCACCGTAGAGGAGGGCACACCAGAGGAAGGTTAAGTAAAACCCAGAGCGCGTCCAGCAATTGGACATTCTTTGTCGCAATGCCCCGCAAGCGCTTGTTTCTTGTAGCGTGTCGACGTCAGGGCAGAGAATGCAAATTCACGGAGAGACAGGACGCATGGGCATACGAGTGCTGCTCATCGAGGACGACGAGACGATCGCCGAACCGCTGACCGAGGGACTGGCTTCCTTCGGACTGACGGTGGATCACGTGACCACCGGGGCAGAGGGGTTGAGAAGGCCGTACGGCGATGTCGTCCTGCTCGACCTGGGGTTGCCGGACATGGACGGCATCGATGTGTGCCGGGGCATCCGGCAGCTCTCGGACGTGCCGGTCATCATCCTGAGTGCGCGGGGTGAGGAGGCCGACCGGGTGCTGGGCCTGGAGCTGGGGGCGGACGACTATCTCGCGAAGCCGTTCAGCATCCGGGAGCTGGTGGCACGGGTGCGCGCCGTGACCCGCCGGACCCAGCGGACGGAGACTGCGGCGGAGACGCCGCGTACGGAGACTCCGGGCGAGCCGGAGCGCTTCGAGACGACGGCGCTGGACCGTGGCCGTACGGAGGCGCTGGTGGAGCGGCTGCGCGCCGGGGCGCTGGCGGAACGGGCGGCCGCCCCGCCGCCCGCCGCACCCTCGTACGAGGCCGAGCCACTTCCGTCGTACGACGACCCGACACCCCGGCCCTCCTACCCTCCCGGCCCGTTGGTCGTGGACCGCCGCACCCGTCAGGTCTGGGTCGGCGAGATCCCCGTCACCCTCACGCCGAAGGAGTTCGAGCTGCTGGCGCTGCTGACCGAGGATCCGGGTGCGGTGTACTCCCGGCAGCAGATCCTGGACCGGGTGTGGGACCCGCACTACGAGGGCCCGACCAAGACGCTTGACGTCCA
Organism: Streptomyces chartreusis; assembly: GCF_008704715.1. Lineage (NCBI taxonomy): Bacteria > Bacillati > Actinomycetota > Actinomycetes > Kitasatosporales > Streptomycetaceae > Streptomyces > Streptomyces chartreusis. The sequence goes on along the minus strand of NZ_CP023689.1, from coordinate 6,707,882 downwards.
TGTCGCCTCGCTGCGGCGCAAGCTGGGCAACCCGGCGTGGATCCAGACGCTGCGCGGGGTCGGCTTCCGGCTGGCGGTGCAGACCGAACCGGGCGGGCAGCAGGTGTCCTCGCCGTGACCCGCCGGCTGCTGCTCAGCTACCTCAGCCTGGCCGCGCTCGTACTGCTGTGCCTGGAGATCCCGCTGGGCTTCGTGTACTCGCGCAGCGAGCGGGAGCGGGTGGTGAACGCGGCGAAGGACGAGGCCGAGTCGGTCTCCGCGTACGCCTCGCTGTCGCTCAGCGCGGGCCGTGCGGAGCGGGATCTGCCGCGCCGGGTGGTGCACTGCGCCGAGCGGATCGGCGGCAAGGTGGTGATCGTGGACGCCGTCGGCACGCTGCTCGCGACCTCGCATCCGCGGGCCGCCGTCATGTCGTCCGACCTCGCCTCACGACCCGGTATCGCCGCGGCCCTGCACGGGACCTCCACGGTGGACGTGCGTACGTCGACCATCGGCGGGGTCGAGTACCTCTCGGTGGCGGCGCCGGTCCGGCACACCTCGGGGCTGCAGGGCGCCGTATGGCTGACGGTGCCGACCCGGACGGTGCACGAACGCGTCCATCACGTCTGGCTGTTGCTGGCCCTCGGCGGGTTCGGCGTGCTCACGGCGGTCGCGGTCGTCGGGTTCGCCATCGCCCGCTGGACCGGCCGGCCGATCCGTGAACTGGAGCGGGCCACCCATGAGCTGGCCGACGGCGGGCGGGCCACGCCGGTGACGATGACGAAGGGCCCGCCGGAGGTGCGCCGGCTGGCGACCGCGTTCAACCGTACGGCGGCCCGCCTCGCCCATCTCCTGGCCGCCCAGCGGGCGTTCGCGGGCGAGGCGTCGCACCAGCTCAAGACGCCGCTCGCGGCACTGCGGCTGCGGCTGGAGAACCTGGAGCCGAACGTCTCCGCGCGCGGCCTCGGCAGTCTGACCGCCGCCGTGACCGAGACGGACCGGCTGTCCCGGATGGTCGAGGGGCTGCTGGCGATGGCCCGCCTGGAGGAGGACTCGGCGTCGCCCGCCCAGGTCGACGTGGGCGCCGTCTGCGCGGAGCGGCACCGCACCTGGCAGCCGTTGTTCGAGCAACAGCGGGTCTCGCTGGTGCTGTTCGCGGGCAGTGTGGGGCCGGTGCTGGCGGTGCCGGGCGGCGTCGAGCAGATCGTGGACAACCTGCTCTCCAACGCGCTGCGCGCCTCCCCGCGCGACTCCACCGTGACGATGGAGCTGCGGCTGCACGTCCCGGCCAGGCGCGCCCTGCGCGACGCCCGTCCCGCCTGGGTCGACCTGCACATCACCGACGAGGGCCCCGGCATGACCGCGGAGCAGCGGGACCGCGCCTTCGACCGGTTCTGGCGGGCGCCGGGCGCCCCCAAGGGCGGCACGGGCCTCGGCCTGTCGCTGGTCCAGCGTCTCGCGCACGCGAGCGGCGGCGAGGCGAGCCTGCACGCCGCGAGTTCGGGCGGTCTGGACGCGGTGATCCGCCTGCCGTCGACGGAGCCGCCGCGCGAGGGCCACGGGCCGCTCGGTCCGCTCGGCCCTCTCGGTCCCGGGGTCGACAAGGCGTCCGGGCAACGCAGGCGGGTGATACCGGCGTTGCGTGCGTGAGGGCGGGGATACTCAGGGGGCGCACAGGGGTGGCAGCACTCCGGGGAGCGTACGCGGGTGACACTCAGCTGAGCGCCGATGAGCAGCACACATGCAGCACTCGGGTATGCCGTCCGTCGGTCATGCGTTGGCTACGGTCCGTCCACCATGCGCCCCTAGTTTCCATGCCGCCCCCCAGGCACGACCCCCGTCGCCGACCGGTGGCGGGGCGGTCTCCACCTCTTGGAGTGAGAGTGGAACGTCGTAATCTGCTGCGTGCGGCCGTCCTCGGCGGTTCTGCCGCCGTCTTCGGCGGAACCCTGTGGCGCGGCGCCGCGTACGCCGCGCCGGCCCAGCCCGGCCCCGGCCCCTACGGGGCGCTGGGCTCCCCCGACGCCAACGGCATCAGACTCCCCAGCGGCTTCACCAGCCGTGTCATCGCCCGCTCGGGCCAGACGGTCTCCGGAACGTCGTACACCTGGCACAACGCTCCCGACGGCGGCGCCTGTTACGCGGACGGCAGCGGCTGGATCTACGTCTCCAACTCGGAGATCAACCCCTCCGGCGGCGCGAGCGCGGTGAAGTTCTCGTCGTCGGGCTCGATCACGGGCGCGTACCGCATCCTCTCGTCCACCCGGCAGAACTGCGCGGGCGGCAAGACCCCGTGGAACACCTGGCTGTCCTGCGAGGAGGTGTCGCTGGGCTACGTCTACGAGACCGACCCGTGGGGTGTGAACGCGGCGAACCGCCGGGACGCGATGGGCCGCTTCAAGCACGAGGCGGCGGCCGCGGACCCGGTGCGCCAGGTGATCTACCTGACCGAGGACGAGACCAACGGCCGCTTCTACCGGTTCGTGCCGACGACCTGGGGCAACCTGTCCTCCGGCACCCTTCAGGTGATGGTCGCGGGCAGCGGCACCTCCGGCTCCTTCAGCTGGGCGAACGTCCCCGACCCGGACGGCTCCCCGACCGCCACCCGCTCGCAGGTCTCGGGCTCCAAGTCCTTCAACGGCGGCGAGGGCTGCCACTACGCCGACAACACGGTCTGGTTCACGACCAAGGGCGACAACCGGGTCTGGCAGCTCAACCTCACGTCGAACACCTACGAGCTGGCCTACGACGACTCCCTCGTCAACGGCACGGCCCCGCTCACCGGCGTCGACAACATCACCGGCTCCTCCTCCGGTGACCTGTTCGTCGCCGAGGACGGCGGCAACATGGAGATCTGCCTGATCACCCCGGACGACGTCGTCGCCTCGTTCCTGCGCATCGACGGCCAGTCCGGCTCGGAGATCACCGGCCCGGCGTTCTCCCCCGACGGCACCCGCCTGTACTTCTCCAGCCAACGCGGCACGAGCGGCAGCTCATCGGGCGGCATCACCTATGAGGTGAGGGGCCCCTTCCGCGCATAGCGGTCACAAAACAGCCACACCTCCACCACACCCGCCCACCGGGCATTACGGTCATCCCCTCACGCAACACCAGTGGGGGGATGACATGACCAATCCGTACACCACGGCGCCCATGCCGCCGCAGCCACCGCTGCGCCCGGCCCCGAAGTGGGCCCGCAAACGCTACGTACTGCCCGCCCTCGCCCTTGCCTTCTTCATCGGCATCGGCGCGGGCGGCGCGTCCGGCGACGACTCGAAGACCACCGAGGCCAAGCCCACGTCGGCATCACCACAGCCCACGGTCACCGTCACCACGACGGCCGAAGCGCCCGAACCCGAGCCGGCCCCGACGGTGACGGCCACGAAGACGGTCAGGGTGACCAGGACGGTCACCGCCACACCCGCCCCGGACACCGGCACCGTCGCCGACGACGACTCCTCCGGCGCGGACGTCTACTACGGCAACTGCTCCGAGGCCCGCGCGGCCGGCGCGGCCCCCGTCCACCGAGGCGAACCCGGCTATGGCTCCCACCTGGACCGCGACAACGACGGGGTGGGCTGCGACACCTGAGGGCCGCGACGGCCGCCCGCCGCGGTGCAGCTCGCGGCGGGTGGTGACCTCACGGGGCCGGGCTCACTTCACATCGACGTAGTCGGCCGAGCCGTTCGTGGCGACGGTGAGGCTGGTGCCGGCGAAGTCGTAGCGGTAGGCGCCGTCCGCCGTCGCCTTCACGGTGGTGGTGGCCCAGCCGTTGCGGTCGGTCTTGATCTTCTTCAGCGTGACGAAGGGGCCGCTCGTGCCCTTGCGGTACTGGAGCAGCACCTGGTGCCCGATGAGGGGCGCGTTCTGGTGGGTCTGCCAACTGGCCACGGTCATGCGGGCCTTGACGGTGAGGTCCTTGCCCTTGGTCACCGGCTGCGGGGTGGCGACGGTCTGGGTCATGTAGGTCGGGCGCTTGATGCGTGCGAGGTACGCGCCGTCCCCGCGGGTGACGTTGCCTGCGCCGTCGGTGGCCACGGGGGTGATGGTCCAGACACCGGCGAGGGCGTTGCTGCGGAGATTGGTGTTCGGGTCGGCGGTCACGAGGGCCTCGCAGAAGGAGGTGGTCTCGTTGAGCGGCACGCAGTGGCTGGACCCGACCAGGACGCCGTCGGCGTTCGCCCGGTCCGCCCCGTGCCACAGCTCGTACGACACGCTCCGCACACCCGACGGGTCGCTGACCGTCGCGGAGACCGAGAACACCCTCTTCTTGGCGGCCTCCACACCCACCGTGTAGTCGCGGTCGTGGTTGACGTCGATGTTCCAGAACTTCGTGCCCGAGTCGTCCTGATCGGCCCCGGCAGCCGGTACGGCGAGAGCGGCTACGGCCAGGACGGCACTGAAGGCGGCGGCGCCGGCGATGACGGCGGTGGCGCGTCTGCGCATGGTGTTTGGTTTCCCCACGCTCGATGGATTGGGCAGTCACTTCACCCGCGTCAGACAAGGCGAACTTCCGGGGGGTTGTGCCCCCCTGACCACCCCACCCCAGCTCTTAACCGTGCGGTCGCCACGGGTTGGCACAATCACGGCCGACCGGCCAACTTCCCGGCGAGAGGGCCGATTTCGAGCGCACAAGAGGATCCAGCGGGACTTTCCGGATCCCGACGCCGCCAAGGGGATAGAGGGTGCCCTGCGTGTGCTGGCGACGGAACTCGAACGCTCGCACGAGGACCCGGAACGGCTCCTGACGGCGGCCCTGGTGTTCGCGGACGGCGACGTGAACCGCTTCCGCTCGGCGATCCGCCTCGCCCGCACGGACTGGCGCGACCTCCTCGTGGCCGGCGGCCTGGGCCACCCGGACTGGCCGCAGGTCCTGGACGAGGAACTGAAGCCCCGCTAGCGGCAGGTCAGCACGCTTCCGCAAGGTCGGTGCTCTACTACCAGCCATGACGACACTTACGGAGCTTCAGCCTGCCCCTGTCATCGACGAGACCACCCGGCTGGTGACCGAGCACTACGTCTTCCCCGAGATAGCCGAGCAGGTCGCCGACCTGCTGCAACGACGCCTCGCCGGGGGCGCCTACGACGTCGACGGCGTCGAGGAGCTCGCCCGTGCGGTCACCGGGGACCTTCAGTCCGTCAACGGCGACCGGCACCTGAGACTGAAGCACCACACCGAACCGGTGTCCCCCGCGCAGGGGGCGGCCACCATGGAAGCCATGCGCCGGGACTTCGACACCTCGCTGGGCGGTGCACCCCGGGTGGAGCTGCTCGACGGAGGGGTCGCCGTACTGGAGCTGGCACCGATGCTGTTTCCGCTGGAGTGGGCAGCCGAACCGCTGGGCGCCGCGCTCACCCTGGTCTCCCGCGCCCGGGCGCTGATCGTGGACCTTCGCGCCAACCGGGGCGGCGACCCGGACACGGTCGCCTTCGTCTGCAGCTACCTGCTGGACGAGCGCACCCACCTCAACACCATGCACTGGCGTGACGGCGAGCGCCGCGAGCAGTCCTGGAGCCTGCCGCACGTTCCCGGCGCCCGCTTCGGCGGCAGCAAGCCGTTGTACGTGCTGGCCGGCGACAGCACCTTCTCCGCCGCCGAGGAGCTGGCGTACGACCTCCAGCAGCTCGGCCGCGCCCTGGTCGTCGGCGAGCCCACCCGCGGCGGCGCACATCCGTGCAAGGGCTGGACGGTGCACCCGCACCTGGAGGTCACCATCCCCATGGGCCGCGCCATCAACCCCGTCTCCGGCACGAACTGGGAGGGCACCGGCGTGCAGCCGGACGTCCCCTGCGCCGCCGCCGACTCCCTCGACCAGGCACACACACTGGCCCTCGCCCGACTGACAGGCTGACCCGGCCCGACAGCCCTGACACGCGACGCACGGAAGGGCGGCACCCCCGCACGGGTGCCGCCCTCCTTCGTGATCCGGAGCCGCCGCCCATCGGTCTTGAGGGTCGGGGACGGGCGGCGGCTCCGGGGTCGAGGGGGCCGTACGGGCGCGATGGCTCGTACGGCCCGTACCGCTAGCGGTGGTCGCTGCCCGCCGACTCCGACGCCGCGCGCCCCGCCTCGAGTCGCGCCACCGGGATGCGGAACGGCGAGCAGGAGACGTAGTCGAGGCCGACCTCGTGGAAGAAGTGCACCGACTCGGGGTCGCCGCCGTGCTCGCCGCAGACGCCGAGCTTCAGGTCGGGGCGGGTCTCACGGCCCGCCTTCGCCGCCGCCGCGACGAGGGAGCCGACGCCGTCCTTGTCGATCGTCTCGAACGGGGAGACGCCGAAGATGCCCTTCTCCAGGTATGCCGTGAAGAAGCTCGCCTCCACGTCGTCCCGGCTGAAGCCCCACACCGTCTGGGTGAGGTCGTTCGTGCCGAAGGAGAAGAACTCCGCCGCTTCCGCGATCTGGCCCGCCGTCAGCGCGGCGCGCGGGAGCTCGATCATCGTGCCGATCGAGAGCTTCAGCTTCGTGCCCGTCGCCGCCTCGACCTCCGCGATGACCTGGTCGGCCTCCTCGCGGACGATCTCCAGCTCCTGGACGGTGCCGACGAGCGGGATCATGATCTCGGCGCGCGGGTCGCCCTTGGCGTTCTTGCGGGCCGCCGCCGCTTCCGCGATCGCGCGGACCTGCATCGTGAACAGGCCGGGGATGACCAGGCCCAGGCGTACGCCGCGCAGACCCAGCATCGGGTTCTGCTCGTGCAGGCGGTGGACGGCCTGGAGGAGGCGCAGCTCGTTCTCGTGGGGCTCCTGACGGGACTCCGCCAGGGCCACCCGGACCGAGAGCTCCGTGATGTCCGGGAGGAACTCGTGCAGCGGCGGGTCGAGGAGACGGATCGTCACCGGCAGCCCGTCCATCGCCGAGAACAGCTCGACGAAGTCCTTCTTCTGGAGCGGCAGCAGCTCCGCCAGGGCGGCCTCGCGGACCTCCTCGGTGTCGGCGAGGATCAGCCTCTCGACCATCTCGCGGCGCTCACCGAGGAACATGTGCTCGGTGCGGCACAGGCCGATGCCCTGGGCGCCGAAGCGACGGGCGCGCAGCGCGTCCTCGGCGTTGTCCGCGTTGGCGCGCACCCGCAGCCGGCGCTTGCGGTCCGCGAACGCCATGATGCGGTGGACGGCCTCCACCAGCTCGTCGGCGTCCTGCGCACCGGCGTGCATGCGGCCCTCGAAGTACTCCACGACGGGAGAGGGGACCACCGGGACCTCGCCCAGGTAGACCTTGCCGGACGAGCCGTCGATCGAGATGACGTCGCCCTCCTCGACGACGTGTCCCCCGGGGACCGTCATCCGGCGGCGCTTGGTGTCGACCTCGAGCTCCTCGGCGCCGCAGACACAGGTCTTGCCCATGCCGCGCGCGACGACGGCCGCGTGGGAGGTCTTGCCGCCGCGCGAGGTCAGGATGCCCTCGGCCGCGATCATGCCGTCGAGGTCGTCGGGGTTGGTCTCCCGGCGGACCAGGATGACCTTCTCGCCCGAACGCGACCACTTGACCGCGGTGTACGAGTCGAAGACGGCCTTGCCGACGGCCGCACCCGGCGACGCCGCGATGCCCCGGCCGACCTGCTCGACCTTCGCCTCCTCGTCGAACTTCGGGAACATCAGCTGCGCGAGCTGGGCGCCGTTGACGCGCTGGAGCGCCTCCGCCTCGTCGATGAGGCCCTGGTCCACGAGCTGGGTCGCGATACGGAAGGCGGCGCCCGCCGTGCGCTTGCCGACGCGGGTCTGGAGCATCCACAGCTGACCGCGCTCGATCGTGAACTCGATGTCGCAGAGGTCCTTGTAGTGGTTTTCCAGCGTCTCCATGATCTGCATCAGCTGGTCGTACGACTTCTTGTCGATCGACTCCAGCTCCGCGAGCGGCACGGTGTTGCGGATGCCCGCGACCACGTCCTCGCCCTGGGCGTTCTGGAGGTAGTCGCCGTAGACGCCCTGGTGGCCGGAGGCGGGGTCACGGGTGAAGGCGACGCCCGTGCCGGAGTCCGGGCCGAGGTTGCCGAAGACCATCGAGCAGACGTTGACGGCCGTGCCGAGGTCGCCGGGGATGCGCTCCTGGCGGCGGTAGAGCTTGGCGCGGTCGGTGTTCCACGAGTTGAAGACCGCCTCGATGGCGAGGTCCATCTGCTCGCGGGGCTCCTGCGGGAAGTCCCGGCCGGCCTCCTTCTTGACGATCTTCTTGAAGGCGGTGACCAGCTTCTTGAGGTCGGCGGCCTCCAGGTCGGTGTCGACCGTGACCTTCTTGGCCTCCTTGGCCTTGTCGAGGGCCTCCTCGAAGAGGTCGCCGTCGACGCCGAGGACGGTCTTGCCGAACATCTGGATGAGGCGGCGGTAGGAGTCCCACGCGAACCGCTCGTCGCCGGCCTGCTCGGCGAGGCCCTTCACGGACTTGTCGGAGAGTCCGATGTTGAGGACCGTGTCCATCATGCCGGGCATGGAGAACTTGGCGCCGGAACGGACCGAGACCAGCAGGGGGTTGTCGGCCTGGCCGAGCTTCTTGCCCATGCGGCTCTCGAGAGCGTCGAGGTGCGCACTCACCTCGTCACGCAGTGCCGCCGGCTCCGCCCCGCTGTCGAGGTAGACCTTGCAGGCTTCCGTCGTGATCGTGAAGCCCGGGGGAACGGGAAGCCCCAGGTTGGTCATCTCGGCGAGGTTGGCGCCCTTGCCACCCAGGAGGTCCTTGAGGTCTTTGTTTCCCTCGGTGAAGTCGTAAACGAACTTCGCTACGTGAGGTTCTTTGTTTTCCGACACGGTCTCGACTCCCTCGAGGACGTGGTGGCTGCCCTGACGGCGAGGAACATACCCAGATCGAAGGCGCCTGGGTACGTCTACTCACGCGTCATGCGCCTGTAACCACCCGTCCGCCAGTGGATCGAAAGTCAAGGCTTGGCAAGCCGTGACGGGCTGATGTTTTCACTTCTTGAACGCAAGAGCGTCGACAAGTGCGATTTCCCGCTCACATGAGCAGCCTTACCGCACGTTTGAGTTCGATCGATGAACGATCAAGGGGTGGCACCCAGTGCCACCCTTTGGAGAAGTGCAGCCGCTCAAGATCCGCTCATCTGAGCGGAACCCTTATCAAGGGTGGCGAGAATCACGCTGCCACAGCCGCCGGAATTTCACCATGCGGACCCCACCTCGAAACGGAAACACGGCCGTCACACACCCAGCGCGACCAGCCGATCTTCCACTCGCTCGGGCGCGTAGAGATGCTCCACGACGAGCGCCCCGGCCCCGATCAGCCCGGCCCGCTCGCCCAGCCGCGAGGTCACGACGTCCAGATGAGCGGTGGAGCGCGGCAGCGCCCGCTGGTACAGCAGCTCCCGGACCCCGGTGAGGAAGGCCGTCCCGGCCAGATCCCCGGCGATCATCAGCACCCCGGGATTGAGCAGCGTCACCACGGTCGCCAGTACGTCCCCGACCTGCCGCCCGGCCTCACGCGCCAGCGCGGCCGCTCCCGGGTGTCCGGACGCGAGCAGGTCCCGCACGTCCGAGCCGGAGGCCGCGGGCACGCCCGTCTCGGCCAGCCGCCGGGCCACGGCACGGCCGCTGGCGACGGCGGCCAGACAGCCGTAGGAGCCGCAGCGGCACTGGGCGTCGGCGCCCACCCGGATGTGCCCGATGTCGCCGGCGCCCCCGTCGATGCCCCGGTAGACCGAGCCGTCCACGACGACGCCCGCGCCGATACCGGTCGACACCTTGACCAGGACGAAGGCCGAGCAGTCCGGGTATCCGGTGCGCTGTTCGCCGTAGGCCATGAGGTTGGCGTCGTTGTCGACGAGGACCGGTACCGGTGGCGCGCCGGTCTCCTCGCCGAAGGCCCTCGCGAGCCGGCCCGTTATGTCGTAGCCGTCCCAGCCGGGCATGATCGGCGGCTGGACGACGCGGCCGGTCTCGCTGTCCACGGGGCCCGGCACCGCGAGCCCGATGCCGCAGACCTCCTCGGCCCGCCGCCCGGCCTTCTCCAGCAGCTCGGCGAACCAGCGCCCCAGATCGCCCAGCACCGCCTCCGGCCCGTCCTCGACGACCAGCGTCCCGCTGTGCTCGGCGAGGATCTCGCCGGTCAGTGTCAGTACGGCGGCACGCGCGTGCCGGGTCTCCAGGTCGGCGGCGAGCACGATGGCGTGGGCGTCGTCGAACTCCAGCGTGATGGAAGGCCGTCCGCCCAGCGGGGAGCCCACGGGACCGCCGGCGCCCTCGCGCAGCCAGCCGGCGCGGAAGAGGCGGTCGAGGCGCTGGCCGACGGTGGCACGGGACAGCCCGGTCGCCTGCTGAAGTGCCCCGCGTGTGACGGCCCGTCCGCTCCGCACCAGTTCGAGCAGATCCCCGGCGCTGGCCTGACCCCGTGCGCTCATGCACACCCCCTTGTGTTTCTCAAGCTTGCATTACATATTAGGTTTTGCGTGTTAAATAGACGTAACTCTAAGGTGTTGCCGACCGAACCGGTCGACCTGACGTCTTTTCGGGGAGCCCCGAGTGGATCGCACTGCCCAACTCACCGCCCGCCGCGCGGCCCGTGACATTGCATACGATCCGCCGCCCGCAGCCGATTCCCCGCACGCCGGAGCCGCCCGCGTACTGGAGGAGAACTGGACCGGCACCTCGACGGTGCCCTCACGTGGTCTGTACCCCCACCAGTGGTCCTGGGACTCCGCGTTCATCGCGATCGGCCTCCGGCACGTCTCACCGTTACGGGCGCAGACGGAACTGGAGACGCTGCTCAACGCCCAGTGGGGTGACGGGCGCGTCCCGCACATCGTCTTCAACCCCTCCGTGCCACTCGACGCCTACTTCCCGAGCCCCGACTTCTGGCGTTCCTCGACCGCGGGGCGGGACGCGGGCGCCCCGCGCACCGTACAGACCTCCGGCATCGTGCAGCCACCGGTGCACGCGCTGGCCGCCTGGCTGGTGCACCGCGCCGACCCGGGGCTGTCCCGGGCGCGCGGATTCCTCACCCGGGTCTATCCCCGACTGGCCGCCTGGCACCGCTATCTGCTGCACCGGCGCGACCTCGGCGGCGCCGGCCTCGCGTCGGTCGTGCACCCCTGGGAACAGGGCATGGACAACAGCCCCTGCTGGGACGCACCCCTGCGCCGCGTGCCGCCCGCGCCGACCCGCTCCTTCCGCCGGGCCGACCTCGACCACGGGGCGGCGGAGGACCGGCCGACGGATCTGGACTACGGACGGTACGTCCGGCTGGCGACGGACTACCGGGACGGTGGATACGCCGACGGCGGAAGTGCTGAGGCGGCCCGAAGGGCCTCGTTTGAGGGTGGTGGCGGGAGACGGGCGGGCCTGTTCGCCGTCGAGGACCCGGCGTTCAACGCCCTGCTCATCGCCTCCGAGCACGCGCTGGCCGGCATCGCGCGGGAGCTGGGGGCTACCGGCACGGCCCGGCACGCCCGCGCCGAACGCCTGACGGCGGCGCTGATCGACCGCATGTGGGATCCGGCGAGCGGGATGTTCCTCTGCCACGACGTAGGGGCGGGCGGGCTCATCCCCGAACGCGGCGTCAGCGGCCTGATCCCGCTCCTGCTGCCCACGCTTCCGCGCGACATCGCCGCCACCCTGGTCGGCACGGCGTACGGCCCGCACTTCGGCCTCGGCCGCACCACCCGCCTCGCCCCGTCGTACGACCTCCAGGGCGAGGCCTTCGACCCGCACCGCTACTGGCGGGGCCCGGCCTGGTTCAACACCGGCTGGCTGCTGGAGCGGGGCCTGCGCACGCACGGCGAACGGGACCGGGCCGAGGCGATGCGCGAGGCGATGCTCGACCTCGCCGTCGCCTCCGACTTCGCCGAGTACGTCGATCCGTACACCGGCAAGGCCTGCGGCACTACACGCTTCAGCTGGACGGCGGCGCTCACGCTCGACCTGCTGCACGACTTCGAGGAACTCATGGACTCCAAGGGAGGGAACCGGGGATGACGGACCGTCACCATCTGCTCGTGTACGGGGGTACGTTCGCCGCCGTGGGCGACGCCGGCGACATCAGCGGCGTACGGGCCGCCGGCTCTCCGGAGGGGTTATTCGTACGCGACGCCAGGCATCTGAGCCGCTGGCAGCTCACCGTGGACGGTGCGGTGCCCGAGACGCTCTCGCCGGTGGCCGACGGTGACACGGCACGCTGTGTGCTGGTGCCGCGCGGCGGACGCGACGAGCCTCCGGCGTACACGCTCTTCCGCGAACAGGCCGTCGGGGACGGCTCGTTCATCGACGCGATCCGTGTGACGAGCAACCGTCCGGTGCCGACGACGATCCATCTCGCGCTGACCGTCGACGCCGACTTCACCGACCAGTTCGAGCTGCGCTCGGACCACCGCACCTACGCCAAGTCCGGCGTCAAGCGCCGCCGTCAGGCCCTCGATCACGGCGTGGAGTTCAGCTACCAGCGGGGCGAGTGGCGCTCGGTGACGACGGTGACGGCCGAGCCCGCGCCGGACGCCGTCGAGGAGACCGGGACCGGTGCCCGCCGGCTGGTGTGGGCTCTGGACCTCGACCCGCACGGCACGACGGAGCTGACGCTGCGCGTGATGGCCCGCCCGCACGGCGACAAACGGGCCCTGCGCGTACCCCGCTCCCCCGCGGCCCTCTCCGCCCAACTCCTCGCACAAGAGGGCGAGTTCGTCGAGGGCGTGGCCTTCCCGACGGGCTGGCCCGAGCTCGCCGCGGCCTGTGCGCGGGGCCTGGCCGACCTCGCCGCGCTCCAGGTCCCGGCGACGGGCCCCGACGGCGAGGAACTGCGCGTACCGGCCGCCGGAGCCCCCTGGTTCCTGACGCTGCTGGGCCGGGACGCCCTGCTCACCTCGCTCTTCACCCTGCCCTACCGGCCCCGGCTCGCCGCGGCCACCCTCCCCGCGCTGGCGGCGACGCAGGCGACGGCACGGACGGGACCGGACGGGGTCTGTCAGCCCGGCAAGATCGTGCACGAGGTCCGGCACGGCGAGCTGGCGCACTTCGGGCAGGTGCCGTACGGCCGTTACTACGGTTCCGTGGACGCGACGCCGCTGTTCCTGATCCTGCTCGGCGCGTATGTGGAGCAGACCGGGGACACGCCCCTGGCGCAGCGCCTGGAGTCGCACGCCCGTGCCGCGATCGGCTGGATGCTGGACCACGGCGGCCTCACCACCCGCGGCTATCTGGTGTACCGCGCCGACCAGGGCGGCCTTGCCAACCAGAACTGGAAGGACTCCCCCGGCGCGATCTGTTCCTCCGACGGCACCCGGCCGGCCGGCCCGGTGATGGCGGCGGGCGCCCAGGGCTATGCGTACGACGCCCTGCGGCGCACGGCGTGGCTGGCCCGCACGGTGTGGCAGGACCTGACGTACGCGGCGCTCCTGGAGCAGGCGGCGGGCGATCTGCGCGACCGTTTCCAGCGGGACTTCTGGATGCCGGAGCACTCCTTCCCGGCCCTGGCGCTGGACGGCGAGGGCCGCCAGGTGGACGCCCTCGCGTCCGACGCCGGGCATCTGCTCTGGTCCGGGCTGCTGGACAAGGAGTACGGCGAGCTGGTGGGCCGGCGGCTGCTGGAGCCGGACTTCTTCTCAGGCTGGGGCGTACGCACGCTGGCCTCCGGTCAGCCTGCCTACCACCCCCTGTCGTACCACCGCGGCTCGGTCTGGCCGCACGACAACGCCCTGATCAGCCTGGGGCTGGCGCGCTACGGCCTGCATGACGAGGCCCGGACGGTGGCGCACGCGCTGGTCGACGCGGCGACGACGACGGGGCATCGGCTGCCGGAGGTGCTGGCGGGGTACGGCCGCGACACCCACGAGGAGCCGGTGCCGTATCCGCACGCGTGCGAACGGGAGTCGCGCTCGGCGGCGGCACCACTGGCTCTGCTGACGGCGGTGGGCGGCGCGTAGCGGCCCCTCGACACATCTCCCCACCCGCCCCACCCGTACAACTCTCGTCGCCGGGGTCGGGTGGGCACGCGGGGGCTGATCACCATCGGCGGCCGCACGCTCGTGCGACCTGCGGCCGCCGCTCCCGCGAGCCTGTTGGCCCGCCGTTTGCCGGGTGTTTGCCGAGCGCTGGGGCTCGAGGGCTGAACATAGGTGCAGGCCAGCCCGTACGAGGAGATGGCGGGCCCCCAGCCTCCCCAGCGAGGCCCGCCACAACTCCAGCAGGGGCCTCGCACGGAAGGACCTTCGGGTGCCTGTCTTCACGCGCTTTCGTCAATCCATCAGCAAGAACGACGACTTGACCGACAAGGCCCCGACCGACAAGAACCCCTCGGAAGAGCCCTCAACGGACGGCCAGGCGTCACCCGAGCCCACGCCCGCCGCCGACGACAAGCCCTCGGTGGACGACGGGCCCGACGCCCCCACGGCCACAGACCAACCCTCGGCAGACGACCGCCCCCTCGACCCCAAGGCCGCCGACGCCAACGCCGACAAGCCCTCGACGGGCGACGGGCCCCGCGACCCCGCGGACGCAGAGGAGCCTTCGGACGACCCGCGGGCGCTCGAAGCCGCGGCCGCCAACGCCGACGAGCCCTCGACGGCGGGCGCCCGGACCCTCGATCCCGCGCCCGCCGACGACGAGTCCTCGACGGGCGACAGGCCCAGCGGCCCCGGGGACACAGAGGAGGCTTCGGCGGACGACCGGGGTCTCGCACCCGCGGATGGCGACGAGCCCTCGGCAGGCGGACGGACTCCCGCGGGCGCCGACGGCGATCTGCCCCCGCTGGGGCCACCCGCACCCGGCGACGAGAGTGTCATGGGTGGGGCGGGTGGGAGGGAATCGGTCGCGGACGAAGGGTGGCGGCGGACTTACCTCCGCTGGGCCCTCGCCCTCCTCGCCGCCGCCCTCATCTACGTCTGCCTCCAGATGCCGAACACCCTCGGCAACCTCAGACTCCGGGAGTTCGTCCGCCTCCCCGCGGAAGCGGTCATCGGCGCCGCCGTACTCCTCAGCCTCCCCCGCCGCCCCCGCCTGATCACCGCGGCGATATCCGGCGCGGCCCTCGGCGCCCTCACCGTCCTCAACGTCCTGGACATGGGCTTCAACGAGTACCTGGGCCGGCACTTCAACATCATCCTGGACTGGGAACTCCTCGACGACGCCCAGTCGTACATGCAGGACTCGATGGGCGGATCCACCGCGGTGCTGCTCACGGTCGGCGCGATACTCCTCGCCGTGGTCCTGATAACCCTGGTCGCCCTCGCCACCGTCCACATCGCCAACCTCCTGGCCCGGCACAAGGCGAACGCGTCCAAGGGCGCCCTGATGGCCGGCACCGTCTGGATCACCTGCACGGCGTTCGGCGTCCAGATCGCCGGCGTGCCGATCGCCGCCGACCACACCGCCGGCGTCGTCAAGGTGCACGCCCACCGCGCCCTGGACACCCTGCGCGACGAGGCACAGTTCGCCAAGGACGCGAAGGCCGACACCTTCGGCAGCACACCGCCCGCCCAGCTCGTCCCCGACCTGCGCGGCAAGGACATCGTCTTCACCTTCATCGAGAGCTACGGCCGCAGCGCGATCGAGGACCCGGAGATCGCCCCCGGCGTCACGAACACGCTCGACACCAGCACGAAGGCCCTGGCGAAGGCCGGCTTCCACGCGAAGAGCGGCTGGCTGACGTCGGCGACGTTCGGCGGCAACAGCTGGCTGGGCCACTCCACCACCCTGTCCGGCCTGTGGATCGACAACCAGCAGCGCTACCGCACGGTCATGGCAAGCGACCACCTCAGCCTCACCAAGGTCTTCAAGAAGACCGGCGAATGGGACACGGTCGGCGTGATGCCCGGCGTGCAGAAGAGCTGGCCGGAACAGAAGTACTACGGCCTGGACAAGGTCTACAACGCCTTCCAACTCGGCTACAAGGGACCGAAGTTCAGCTGGTCGACGATGCCCGACCAGTACGCCCTGGAAGCCTTCCAGCGCCAGGTGCACGGCAAGGAGCGCGACAAGCCCCTGATGTCGGAGATCATCCTGACCTCAAGCCACCAGCCCTGGGCCCCGATCCCGAAGATGGTCGACTGGGACGACCTGGGCGACGGCTCGGTCTTCAAGTCCATCCAGAAGGCGGGCGTGAAGCCGGGAGACATCATCTCCGACTCCACCCGCTCCAAGCAGGAGTACGGCAAGTCCGTCTCGTACTCCGTCACCAGCCTCACCCAGTGGCTGGAGCGCTACGGCACCGACGACACCGTCCTCGTCTTCCTGGGCGACCACCAGCCGATGTCCCGGGTCAGCGGCGTCAGGGCCAGCCGGGACGTGCCTATCTCGATCGTCGCGAAGGACCCGAAGGTGCTGGACAAGATCGCCGACTGGAACTGGACGGACGGCCTCCAGCCCGCGTCCAAGGCCCCGGTGTGGAAGATGAGCTCCTTCCGGGACCGCTTCCTGACGGCCTACGGCTCCACGCCGAACCCGTCGAAGTAGCCCCGCCGGACCGCACCCGGCCGGCCCGTCAGCCCCCGGAGGTGTCCAGCTCCGCGTCCTCGCCGACGCCGGCGCAGTCGTAGGGGTCCTTCAGCCAGCCGTCCGGCAGCACCACCCGGTTGTTGCCGGACGTACGGCCGCGGGGCCCGTCCGCACCGGAGGGCCAGGGCTGGTCGAGGTCCAGCTCGTCGAGACCGCCGCGCAGCTCCTGGAGCGAGGACGTGATCGCGAGGCGCTTGCGCATCTCGGAGCCGACCGCGAAGCCCTTGAGGTACCAGGCGACGTGCTTGCGGAAGTCGATGACACCGCGCGCCTCGTCGCCGATCCACTCGCCGAGCAGCGTGGCGTGCCGGACCATGACGTCGGCGACCTCACGCAGCGTAGGGCGAGCGATGTCCTGGGCACGTCCCTCGAAGACCGCGACCAGGTCGGAGAACAGCCAGGGCCGCCCGAGGCATCCGCGTCCGACGACCACGCCGTCGCAGCCGGTCTCGCGCACCATCCGCACCGCGTCCTCGGCGGACCAGATGTCGCCGTTGCCGAGCACGGGGATCTCCGGCACATGCTCCTTCAGGCGCGCGATGGCGTCCCAGTCGGCGGTGCCGCCGTAGTGCTGGGCGGCGGTGCGGCCGTGCAGCGCGATGGCGGTGACGCCCTCCTCGACGGCGATCCGACCGGCGTCGAGGTAGGTGATGTGGTCGTCGTCGATGCCCTTGCGCATCTTCATAGTGACCGGCAGGTCACCGGCCCCGCTGACGGCCTCCCGCAGGATCGCCCGCAGCAGGTTCCGCTTGAACGGCAGCGCGGAGCCGCCGCCCTTGCGGGTCACCTTCGGCACCGGGCAGCCGAAGTTCAGGTCGATGTGATCGGCCAGGCCCTCCTCCGCGATCATGCGGACGGCCTTGCCGACGGTGGCGGGGTCGACGCCGTACAGCTGGATCGAGCGCGGCTTCTCGGTCGCGTCGAAGTGGATCAGCTGCATGGTCTTCTCGTTGCGCTCGACCAGCGCCCGGGTCGTGATCATCTCGCTGACGAACAGCCCCTTGCCGCCGCTGAACTCCCTGCACAGGGTGCGGAAGGGCGCGTTCGTGATCCCGGCCATGGGGGCGAGGACGACGGGCGGCTGGACGGTGTGGGGGCCGATCTGCAACGGCGAGGCGGTCGTGGGCATCCACCCATTCTCACGTACCGGACCGGGTGCGGCTAAATTCATTAGTTAGGCGTACTATTCAAGGATGCCGGAGCTCAGCCCACGCCGCCGAGTGCTGGTCCTCGCGATCTGCTGCATGAGCCTGCTGATCGTGAGCCTCGACACCACGGCCCTCAACGTCTCCCTCCCCGCGATGCAGCGCGATCTCGGCGCGAGCACGTCGGGTCTGCAGTGGACGATCGACGCGTACACCCTCGTCCTGGCCTCGCTGCTGATGCTGGCCGGCTCCACGGCGGACCGGATCGGCCGCAAACGCGTCTTCATGACCGGCCTGATCCTGTTCACCATCGGCTCGGCCCTGTGCTCGGCGGCACCGACCCTCGACTCGCTGATCGTCTTCCGGATGGTGCAGGCGGTCGGCGGTTCGATGCTCAACCCGGTCGCGATGTCGATCATCACCAACACCTTCACCGACCCGCGTGAACGGGCCCGGGCAATCGGCGTGTGGGGCGGTGTCGTCGGCATCTCGATGGCCGCGGGACCGCTGGTCGGGGGTCTGCTCGTGGACGCGGTCGACTGGCGCGCGATCTTCTGGGTCAACCTTCCGGTGGGCCTGACCGCCCTCCTGCTCACCCTCCGCTTCGTCCCCGAGTCCAGGGCGCCCAAGGCCCGCCGGCTGGACCCCGTGGGCCAGCTCCTGGTGATCGCGCTGTTCGGCGCGCTGACGTACGCGATCATCGAGGCGCCGAACGCCGGGTTCGGCTCGGTGCTGCCGTTCGCGGGGGTCGCGGCGGCGGCCCTGCTCGGCCTCCTCTGGTACGAGCCGCGCCGTGCCGAGCCCCTGATCGACCTGCGGTTCTTCCGGTCGGCGCCGTTCAGCGGGGCCACGGTGATCGCGATCGGCGCGTTCGCCGGGCTGGGCGGATTCCTGTTCCTGTCGACGCTGTACCTGCAGAACGTGCGCGGCCTGGACGCGCTGCACGCGGGGCTGTGGATGCTGCCGATGGCGACGCCGATGTTCCTGTGCGCGCCGCTGTCCGGGCGGCTGGTCGGCAGCCGGGGGCCGCGGCTGCCGCTGCTGGTCGCGGGCGTCGCGATGACGACGAGCTGCGCGCTGTTCGCGCTGTTCGAGGCGGAGACGTCCAATGTCACGCTGCTGCTCGGGTACGTGCTGTTCGGCATCGGGTTCGGGTTCGTGAACGCGCCGATCACCAATACGGCGGTGTCGGGGATGCCGCGGGCCCAGGCCGGGGTCGCGGCCGCCGTCGCCTCCACCAGCCGTCAGCTGGGGCAGACGCTGGGGGTGGCGGTGATCGGGGCGGTGCTGGCGGCGGGGATCGGTTCGTCCTCGTACAAGGAGTCGTTCGTGGCCGCCGCCGGTCCGGGGTGGTGGGTGCTCACCGGGTGTGGGGCTCTGGTTCTCGTCGTGGGCCTGGTCACGAGTGGGCGGTGGGCGCGGGGCACGGCTGAACGTGCGGCCGAGACGCTGGCGGCACCTGAGATTCGCGATGCGTCGAGGGTTGTCGCGTAGTTCGGCGGCTATCGGTGAGTGGGGGCTGGTCGCGCAGTTCCCCGCGCCCCTTTGAGGGCGATTTCGTGCAGCTTCTCCAGACGTACTCTCGACTCCTCGTCCGCCGGGACGTAGGTCACCATCCTCGGGCCCACGTCCGGGCTCAGCCACAGGTCGGTGTGGTCGACCAGGATTCGGCCGACGTGGCGGTTGAGGAACTCCTTGCGCTTGCTGCGGTGGGACACCACCTCGTGGCGCTCCCACACCTCGCGGAACGCGGGGGACTCGGTGCGCAGGCGTCCCAGGAGCATCTTCCAGGCGGGCTCGCCGAGATGACCGGCCATGGCGGCCCGGAAGCGGGCGGCCATGAGGCGCTGGGTCTCCTCCAGGTGCACGATCGAGGACTGCCAGTCCTGGTTGGTGTACGACAGGATCATGCAGTTGCGGTCCTCGGGCGGCACCGCCTCCAGGTCGCAGAGCAGCAGGCCGTAGGTGCGGTTGTGGGCGAGGATG
Organism: Streptomyces chartreusis; assembly: GCF_008704715.1. Classification (NCBI taxonomy): domain Bacteria; kingdom Bacillati; phylum Actinomycetota; class Actinomycetes; order Kitasatosporales; family Streptomycetaceae; genus Streptomyces; species Streptomyces chartreusis. The sequence goes on along the minus strand of NZ_CP023689.1, from coordinate 6,688,344 downwards.
TCGTACCGGCTGTTCTGCAGGCACGCCGGATACGGCTCCAGCTGTTCCAGTACGGCCCGCATCGCGGGCGTCACCGACGGGCAGGCCGTCGCCGGTGTGGGGTCCACCGCGCCGGCCAGCTGGAAAAGATGCGACCGCTCGCTGGGGTCGAGCATCAGGGTGCGGGCGAGGGCGTCGAGGACCTGGACGGAGACCTGGATGTCGCGGGCCTGCTCCAGCCACGTGTACCAGGTGACGCCGACCGCGGCGAGGTGGGCGACCTCCTCGCGGCGCAGGCCGGGTGTGCGGCGTCGGCTCCCGCGGGGCAGGCCGACCTGCTCGGGGGCGATGTGCTCGCGGCGGTGACGCAGGAAGGCGGCGAGTTCATGGCGGCGGACCGCCGAGGCGGCCGTACCGTGCGAGCCGTCCGCGGTCGCCGTCGTCTGCTGCGCCATGGTCGTCATCCCTCCAGCCTGCCGCTTCCCCGACCCTGTTTCCAGGTGGTTCCGCTACCAGGATAAGGACACTCTGGTACCAGTCTCAGGATCGTCGCAGCCTGGTGAGCGTGACCGAAACCATCACTTCGCACAAGGCCGACCGGGCCACCGCGGTGGCGCCCTCGCTCGGTGGCCTCGGCCTGTTCACGGTGCTGCTCGCGGCGGCACTTCCCCTCATCGACTTCTTCATCGTCAACGTGGCCCTGCCCACCATCGGCCACGACCTCGCGGCGAGCGAGGCCGTGCTCGAACTGGTCGTGGCGGGCTACGGGTTGGCGTACGCCGTGCTGCTCGTCCTCGGCGGGCGGCTCGGCGACCTGTTCGGCCGGCGACGGCTCTTCCTCGGGGGCATGGCGGCCTTCGGGCTGACCTCGCTGGCGTGCGGCCTCGCGCCCAGCGCGTGGACGCTAGTCGCGGCGCGGGTCGCGCAGGGCGCGGCGTCCGCGGCGATGCTGCCGCAGGTGCTGGCCACCATCCAGGCGGCCACCAGCGGCCCGCGCCGGGCGAAGGCCATGGGCCTGTACGGCGCGACGGCCGGCCTGTCGATGGTCGCCGGGCAGATCCTCGGCGGCGTCCTGGTCGCGGCGGACGTCTGGGGCACCGGCTGGCGCTCGGTGTTCCTGGTGAACGTGCCCGTCGTCCTCGTCGGCCTGTTCCTGGCCGCCCGCACGGTCCCCGAGACCCGCTCCCAGCACCCGGAGCCGCTCGACGGCCCCGGCACGGTCCTGCTCGCCGCCGCCCTGATCGCGCTGCTTGCCCCGCTCACCGAGGGCCGGGCGGCGGGCTGGCCGCTGTGGACGTGGCTGTCGCTGGCGGCGTTCCCGTTCGTGGCGGCGGCGTTCTACGCGGTGGAGCGCGGGGCGGACCGCAAGGGCCGTACGCCGCTCGTGCCGCCGAGTCTGTTCGCCCTGCTGTCGCTGCGCCGCGGTCTGGTGATGATCGTGCCGTTCTCGATCGGCTTCAGCGGCTTCATGTTCGTGATCGCGGTGGCGTTGCAGCAGGGTGCGGGACTCGGTCCGGTCGGGGCGGGTCTTGCGCTGGTGCCGATGGCGGTGGCGTTCTTCTTCGTCTCGCTCGCCGGTCCGCGGCTCGTGGCCCGGTACGGCACCCGGATCGTGACCGCCGGTGCCGCGATCCAGGGCGTCGGCGTGGCACTGATAGCCCTGGCCGCCTGGCGTTCCTGGCCGGACCTCGGCCTGCTCGGACTGCTGCCGGGCGCGGCGATCGCCGGTGCGGGCCAGGCCCTCCAACTCCCGGTCGTCTTCCGGATCGTGCTCTCCGAGGTGCCGCCGGCCAGGGCGGGCGTGGGCAGCGGGGTGATGATCACGACCCAGCAGTCGGCGCTGGCGTTGGGTGTGGCGACCCTCGGCACGCTGTTCCTCTCCCTCGTCCCGGGGGCGGGCATGCGGGACGCCCTGGTGACGACGCTGCTGGTCCAGCTGGCCGGTGTGGCGCTGACGGGCCTGCTCAGCCTGCGTCTGCCGCGCACGATCTCCTGATCGAGTTGTGAGGGTGTGGCCACAGGTTGGTCAACTCGCCGGGCCGGAGTCCCTGTTGATGTTGGTCTTGCTGCACACTCCTTGCTGCGCGGCGCCGCGCATGGAATCTCGATGTCCTCGGACGCTGGAGGCGTCATGCTGGAGATCAACACGAGCAAGGTGAGCCGCTGGGACCACCACGGACGAGAGCATGTCGTACGGGTACTCCGCAGGGGCACGCAGCGCACGGTCAGATGCGACACCTGTGGCTGGCGCAAGGGCGCGCAGTTCCTGCCCTGGCTGAAGGCCGAGGAGCATCTGGCCGAGGCCCACCAGGCCACGGTGGACCCGGCCGAGTCGCAGACCGACGGATGAGCCTCATCCGCCTCTACCGGGCCGGGGACCGCGAGGCCGTCGAGGACATCTGCGTCCGCACGGCGCACCTGGGCGGCGACAGCCGGCCGCACTACCGGGACCCCGGCATCTTCCCGGCGGCCTTCGCGGTCCCGTACGCCGTGCTTGAGCCGGACCTGGCGTTCGTCCTGGACGACGGGGACGGGCGGGCCGTCGGCTATGTCGTGGGCACCGCGGACACCCCGCGCTTCGTGGCGGCGTTCCGCACGCGGTGGCTGCCGTCGGCCGCGGGCCGGTATCCCCGGCCCGAGGGGCCGCCCCGTACGCCGGACGAGGAGTTGGCCGGGCTGCTGCACGACCCGGAGCGGATGCTCGTCCCGGAGGTCGCCGCCTACCCGGCCCATCTCCACATCGACCTGCTGCCCGGCTGGCAGGGCCGCGGCCACGGGCGCGCGCTGATGCGCACCCTGCTCAAGGCCCTCGGGGACAAGGGGGTCCCGGCGGTGCATCTGACGATGGTCACCGCCAACACCCCGGCGCGGGCGTTCTACGACCGGCTGGGCTTCCACGAGATAGCCGTCCCGGACCCGGGCCCGGTCACCTTCCTCGGCCGCACTACGGGCGCACTCGACACCCTGTGACGGCTCAGCCGCGGGCCCGCAGCCCGCGCAGCAGCAGGTCCGTCAGGGCCTCGAAGTCGCGCTCCACGCCCGGCTGTTCCCACTCCCGGGCGTAGTGCGGGTCGTGGAAGCGGTCGGTCGCCCGGAACAGGGCGCCCGCGGTGGCGGCCGGGTCCTCGGCGGTGAAGGCGCCCGCGGCGACGCCCGCGCGCACGAGTTCGGTGAGCTGGCCGGTGAGTTCGGCGATGTGCTCGCCGACGACCGTCTCGGCGGTCTCGGTGGTCAGCACCGTGTAGGTGGCGAACAGCTCCGGGTCGTCGAACGCCTTGCGGCGCTTGGCGGCGAACAGCGCCGCGAGCCACTTGCGCACCCGGGTCTCCGGGTCCAGGTCCGGTGCCGCGACGATGGCCGCGAGCACCTGGGTGGTCCGGTCCAGCCACCGCTTGGTGACCGCTTCGCGCAGCGCCGCCTTCGTACGGAAGTGCCGGTAGACGCTGCCATGGCTGACGCCGAGCGCGCGGGCCACGTCGACCACGGTGGCCTTGGCCGGGCCGTGGCGGCGCAGCACCTCCTCGGTGGCTTCGAGGATGCGCTCGGCGGTCAGGGTCTGGGGCGTCGGTGGCATGCCCTAGACCGTACCTGGCAGGGGCCTGGTCACTTGCTGCCCAGGTGGGCCATCTGCGGGGCCGGGTAGCGGTCGCCCGCCGCGGCGTCCGCCGGGACCGCCCGCTCGATCGCCGCGAGGTCGGCGTGGTCCAGCGTGACGTCCAGCGCGCCCAGCGACTCGGAGAGCCGCTCGCGGGTGCGGGCGCCGACGAGCGGCACGATGTCGTCGCCGCGGGAGAGCACCCAGGCGATGGCGATCTGGGCGACGGAGACGCCCTTCTGCTCGGCGATCTTCCGCAGGGCCTCGACGAGGTCGAGGTTGTGCTGGAGGTTCTCGCCCTGGAAACGGGGTGAGTAAGCCCGGAAGTCGTTGGCGGCGAGCTGCCGGTCGCGGGCGAAGTGGCCGGAGATCAGCCCGCGCGACAGGACGCCGTACGCGGTGATGGCGATGCCCAGTTCACGGGTGGTCGGCAGGACCGACTCCTCGATGCCGCGGGAGATCAGGGAGTACTCGATCTGGAGGTCGGCGATCGGGGCGGTGGCGGCGGCGCGGCGGATGGTGTCGGCGCCGACCTCGCTGAGGCCGACGTGGCGGACGTACCCCTTCTCGATCAGTTCGGAGATCGCGCCGACGGTCTCCTCGATCGGTACGTCGGGGTCGAGCCGGGCGATCCGGTAGACGTCGATGTGGTCGACGCCCAGGCGCTGGAGGGAGTAGGCGGCGAAGTTCTTCACGGCGGCCGGGCGGCCGTCGTAGCCGGACCAGTCGCCGTCCGGGGAGCGCAGGGCGCCGAACTTCACGCTGACCAGGGCCTGTTCGCGCCGGCCGGCGGGTGCGGTGCGCAGGGCCTCGCCGACCAGCATCTCGTTGTGGCCCATGGCGTAGAAGTCGCCGGTGTCGAGCAGTGTCACGCCCGCTTCGAGGGCGGCGTGGACGGTGGCGATCGACTCGGTCCGGTCCGCGTCGCCGTACAGCGCGGACATGCCCATGCAGCCGAGGCCGAGGGCGGAGACCCGGGGGCCGGTGATTCCGAGGGAGCGGGTTTGCATCGTCATGCCTCCACCATGCCCTAACAGCTGACAGATTTCAATATCTGTCATTCCATACCTGTCCGCACGGTTCTCGGCCACCCAATGTGGTCCAGACCTATTGACGAAAGGTCTGGACCACGAGCACTGTCATGCCTACGACATCGCGCGCCCCGACCCCCACCGGGAGGCCCCGTATGCTCCGCCGCGCCCTCAGCCTGCTCACCGCGGCTCTGGCGACCGTCTGTCTCGCCCAGCTCCCCGCCGCGTCCCCCGCGTCAGCCGCCGACACCTGCGCGGTGAAGCCCAAGCCCTCCGGCAAGGTCCTCCAGGGCTACTGGGAGAACTGGGACGGCGCCGCCAACGGCGTCCACCCGCCCTTCGGCTGGACCCCGATCACCGACTCCCGCATGGCCGCGCACGGCTACAACGTGATCAACGCGGCGTTCCCGGTCATCCGCTCCGACGGCACGGCCCTGTGGGAGGACGGCATGGACAGCGGGGTGAAGGTGGCCACCCCCGCGGAGATGTGCGCGGCGAAGGCGTCCGGCCAGACGATCCTGCTGTCCATCGGCGGCGCGACCGCCGGCATCGACCTCAACTCGACGGCCGTCGCGGACAGGTTCGTCGCGACGATCGTGCCGATCCTGAAGAAGTACAACTTCGACGGCATCGACATCGACATCGAGACGGGCCTGGTGGGCAGCGGGAACATCAGCCAGCTCTCCACGTCCCAGGCCAACCTGATCCGCATCATCGACGGGATCCTGGCGCAGATGCCGTCCAACTTCGGCCTGACGATGGCCCCGGAGACGGCGTACGTCACCGGCGGCAGCGTCGTCTACGGCTCGATCTGGGGCGCGTACCTGCCCGTCATCAAGAAGTACGCCGACAACGGCCGCCTGTGGTGGCTGAACATGCAGTACTACAACGGCAGCATGTACGGCTGCTCCGGCGACTCCTACTCGGCGGGCACCGTCGCCGGCTTCACCGCCCAGACGGACTGCCTCAACAAGGGCCTTGTAGTGCAGGGCACCACCATCAAGGTGCCCTACGACAAGCAGGTGCCGGGCCTGCCCGCGCAGTCCGGCGCGGGCGGCGGCTACATGTCACCGTCCCTCGTCGCCCAGGCCTGGCGGCACTACGGCACCTCGCTCAAGGGCCTGATGACCTGGTCGATCAACTGGGACGGCTCGAAGAACTGGACCTTCGGCGACAACGTCAGGTCGTTGCAGGGCCGTTGACGCCGGGGGCACGCAGGTCCCGGACATACCGGTCGAGCAGCGTGCCGTCATCGGTGAATCTCTGCCCGCCGGGCGTGAACCCCGCCCGGCGGGCCACGGCCATGGACGCCGCGTTCCCGGGCTCCACCTGGATCACGGCCTCCTTGCTGCCCACGCCGGCCGCGTACCGGCAGACCAGGAGGACGGCGCGGGTGGCCAGGCCGCGTCCCCGCCACGCCGGATAGAGGCCGTAGGCGACATTGACCTGGCCGCGGGTGAGGCCCTCCGCAGCGAAGCGCAGGTCGATCGTGCCCGCGAGCGTCCCGTCGGCGCCCGCGCGGATGCCGAAGGCGCGCAGCGTGCCGGACGTCGCCCACTGTTCCGCGCAGTGCCGGATGTAGGCGTCGACGCCCTCGCGCGTGCCGGGGCCGCCGCTGAGCCAGCGGACCAACTGCTCGTCCTCGCCCGCGAGATGGGCCTCGGCGTCGGCGGTGCGCAGCGGGGACAGGGTGATCACCCCGTCGGACAGTTCCATCTCACGCAGCCTCGGGACGCCTGCCCTCAGCCCCGCCCGTCGGTGTACAGGGCGGCGAACAGGCCCCGCGCACGGGTGCCGTCGGGCAGCTGCCAGGCGCCGCCGACATGGCCGGAGGCTCCCTCGGGCTGCAGCGGGGCACCCTGCGGGGCGGGCCGCAGGACGCGGTGCAGCCGCAGGGTCGTGCCGTCCGGCGCGGCCAGCAGGGTGCCGCTCGCCGAGTCCTCGACGACCGGGGCTGCGACCTGTCCCGGCCCGAGGCCCGCACCGGCGTGGGAGCGGGTGACCTCCCGGTCGACGGCGTCGGTGACGCTCTGCGCCTGAGCCTCGGCCCGCCCCTCGATCAGCGCCCACAACCGGTCGACCAGCACCGGGTCGTGGCAGCCGTCGTAGGCCCAGCGCGGCCCGAGCACCCCGTGCTCCATGGTGCCGACCAGGGCGTGCTCGGCGCCTTCGAGAGGAGCGCCGCGATAGGTCAGCGGAACCAGATAGCCGACCGTCTCGGGACCGGAGTCGTCCGTCACCACCATGAACTCGATCCCGACCTCGCCCTCCGGGTCGTCCAGCCGGAAGCCACCGGCCTTGACCGGCCGGGGTTCACCGGCACCGACGTACCACGGGCGGGTGGGCAGCCACGCGGTGAGCAGTTCCAGCTTCGTCGGCTTGAGGGTGGTGTGGTGAATGATGGCCATGCCGCAGGCTCTCACGGAAACCCGACCGACTGGTACGCTTTTGCGATCATGATGACGACGTACTTCTTCCCCCTCCGCTAGCCGCTCCGTCGGCACGACGCGGAACACCCCGGCGCCGGCGATGCGGGACGGTCCTCCACCGTCCCGGGCTTCGACGTGGGAGAAGACAGCATCATGCGCACACCGCGCGTGTTCCTGGTGGCCCGGTGCGTACGCGGACTGGAATCCGCCCTCGGCACCGAGATTCTGCGGACGCACTCCGCGACCATCGACCGGATCGGCCACCGCGAGGTGGGCTTCCGGGTGACCGGCGACGACATCGCCCCTCGGCTCCGCACCGCCGACGATGTCCTCCTGTCGGCCCACCGCCGGCCGGACATCGGCCCGCACAAGAGCGACCTGCCCGAACTGGCCGCCCTGGCCCGCGAGTTCGACCTGGCGGACCTGGCCCGCGACCGCCGGGCCCTGGGCGGCCCGTCCGGCTTCGGCGACGGCATCGAGATCTCGGCGTCCTTCCTGGGCCGCAGGACGTACAACCGCTACGACATCGAGGACACCGTCGGCCGGGTGCTGGCCGAGCGGGCGGGACTGCCGTACCACTCGCGCCGGCACGGTGCGGCACCCCCGCCCGGCCACAGCGGCTGGCGGCTGACCCTGGACGGCACCGACGCCACCCTGCTGCTGCGTCTGGGCCGGCGCCCCGCGCACCGGCGCGCCTACAAGAACGCGACGATCCCGGGCACCCTGCACCCGCCGGTCGCCGCCGCCATGGCCCAGGCGGCCGAACTACGCCCTGGACAGCGGGTGTTGGACCCATGCTGCGGCGCGGGCACGCTGCTGATCGAGGCCCATCACACGGCGCCGGGCACCACCCTGCTCGGCTTCGACCTCGATCCGGCCGCGCGCCGGGCGGCCCGGGAGAACGCCGGCCCGCTGCCGGTCACGGTCCGGCGCGGCGACGCCGGGGCCCTCCCCCTCGCCGACCGCAGCGTGGACCGCGTGCTGTGCAACCCGCCGTGGGGCGCGCAGGTCGACGCGGCCGGCCGCCTCGCCGGGCATCCGGAGCGCTGGTGGCACGAACTCGCCAGGGTCCTGACCGGACGAGGGCCGCGCGGTCGCACTCCTGCCGGACCCGAGCAGCCTCGCTCACGCCCTGACGGTCGGCCTGTCCCCGGTCCACGTCCAACGCCTCAGCCTGTTCGGCAGCCGACCGCTCCTGATCCACCTGGAACGCCGACACCACCAACGCCGGGCCCCTGCACGCCTGAGGGGCGCGGGGAACTGCGCGACCAGCCCCCACGGCGCCGCAGCCGAACAACGGCGCGCCCGGCGGAGCCCCTAGCGGGCGGTGACCGCCAGCTTCGCGCCCAGTGCCAGGAACGACCCGGCGAAGGTCCGCCGCAGCCACGTCATCACCCGGGGCCGGGAGGTGACGTGGCTGCGCACGGAGGCCGCGAGGACGCCGTACGCCGCGAAGACCACGAACGTCGCCGCCATGAACACCCCGCTGAGCACGAGCATGCGGGGCAGCGCGTTCGCCTCCGCCGGGTCCACGAACTGCGGCAGGAAGGCGAAGAAGAACATCGTGAGCTTCGGATTGAGGATGTTGATCAGCACGCCCCGCACGATCACCCGCCCCACGGACAGCGGCGCGGGCTCTTCGTCCACCACGAGGGCGTCCTTGTCCCTGACCGTCGCCCACGCCATGTACAGCAGATAGGCGACGCCCGCGAACTTCAGCACCTGAAAAGCGGTCGCACTCGCGTGCAGCAGCGCGGCGACGCCGGTGATCGTGGCCACCATGTGCGGCACGATCCCGAGGGTGCAGCCGAACGCGGCGACGACACTCGCCCGCCGCCCACGGGACAGAGCGGCGGCGAGCGTGTAGACGACACCGGTACCGGGAGTCGCGACGACGACGAGGGTGGTGAGCAGAAAGGCGAGACTCATACGGACCAGCCTGCCGGGCCCACCGCGGAGCCGTACAAGGCCAATCGCCCACCCGGTTCCGGGACCAATCACCGCTCCGTTCGACACGGTTGGGCGATGGCCGGAGAATCGAAGTGTCGGGCGAGCAGCCCCCGGTGGCGCCTGCCCCCGGCTCCGTGGACGGCCCTGCGCCACCGCAGAGGAGGCGCCATGACCATTCGTATCGCCACCTTCAACGCGGAGAACCTCTTCCGCCGCCCCAAGGCCCTCGGCATCCCCGATGTCGAACGCCGGCGCCGCATCCTGGCCGACTTCGCCGAGTTGGTGTCGCTGCTGGACCTGGCCAGGTACGAGCGGGACGAGAAGCTGCGGATCGCCGAACTCGTCCAGAAGCACCGGGCCTACGAGACGAACCCGAAGAACCCTCCGCCGATCTTCGTCAACCAGACCCGTATCGGCGGAGCCAAGCTCTTCCAGACCTTCGGAGAGCCGGGCAGCGCCGACTTCGAGGTACGGGTCGTCGCCAACGGCCGTGGAAACTGGACGGGTTGGGCCGAACTCGTGCGGGAGGACCTGGGCGGGGACGCCGTGAAGAACACCGGCCGGGTGGTCGCCGAGGTCAACGCCGACATCCTGCTGATGGTCGAGGTGGAGGACCGGCTCACCCTGCAACGCTTCAACGAGCAGATCCTCGACGGGGCCCTGAAGATGAAGCCGTACCCGTACAGCATGCTGATCGACGGCAACGACATCCGCGGTATCGACATCGGAGTCCTGAGCCGCCACCCGATCACCTCGATACGGCCGCACCTCTTCGAGCGCCACGACAACCGGCCGTTGTTCAGCCGGGACTGCCCCGAGTTCGAGATCGATCTCGGCGGAGAGAAGCCCTTGTGGCTGCTCGGCAACCACCTCAAGAGCAAGAGCTCGGACGACCCGGCACTGCGACTGGCCCAGGCCCGGCGGGTGGCGGAGATCTACCAGGCCGCCCTGAAGCGCTCGCCGCAGGTCGTGGTCGCCGGAGACCTCAACGACTCCCCCGACAGCGAACCCGCCCAAGCGCTCCTTACGACCGGCCTTCAGGACGCGATGAGTCACCCGGCCTACCGGGGACTGCCCGGCACCTTCGGGGACTGCGACTCACCACGCCGCAAGATCGACTACCTGCTCATGTCGCCGCAGGTGTTCAGCGGCGTACAGCACGTCGCCCTGGAGACGCGCGGAATCCACGCCGAGGGCATCAAGTCCTTCGACACCGTGAAGTCGAGCGCCGACGCCGCCTCCGATCACGCCGCTCTCTACGCCGATCTGGACCTGTGAACGACAATTCCCCGCGCCCTTCGTGGGGCGCGGGGAACCGTGCGGCGATCGTGGTGCGGGTTAGCAGCCGATGAGGCGGCTGGCCAGGTAGCCCTCGATCTGGTCCAGGGAGATGCGTTCCTGCTTCATGGAGTCACGCTCACGCACCGTCACCGCGTTGTCCTCGAGCGTGTCGAAGTCGACCGTCACGCAGTACGGCGTACCGATCTCGTCCTGACGGCGGTAGCGGCGGCCGATCGCGCCCGCGTCGTCGAACTCGATGTTCCAGTTCTGCCGCAGCGCCTGGGCGAGGCCCTTGGCCTTCGGGGAGAGCTCGGGGTTGCGGGAGAGCGGGAGCACCGCGACCTTCACCGGCGCCAGGCGGTGGTCGAGGCGCAGCACCGTGCGCTTCTCCATCTTGCCCTTGGCGTTCGGCGCCTCGTCCTCGACGTAGGCGTCGAGCAGGAACGCCAGCATCGCGCGGCCGACACCGGCGGCCGGCTCGATGACGTACGGCGTCCAGCGCTCCTGGGCCTCCTGGTCGTAGTAGAAGAGGTCGTGACCGGAGGCCTTGGAGTGGGCGTTCAGGTCGTAGTCGGTGCGGTTGGCGACGCCCTCCAGCTCGCCCCACTCGTTGCCGCCGAACTGGAAGCGGTACTCGATGTCAGCGGTGCGCTTGGAGTAGTGGGAGAGCTTCTCCTTCGGGTGCTCGTACCACCGCATGTTCTCCTCGCGCATACCCAGGCCGGTGTACCAGTTCCAGCGCTGCTCCATCCAGTACTCCTGCCACTTCTCGTCCTCGCCCGGCTTGACGAAGAACTCCATCTCCATCTGCTCGAACTCGCGGGTGCGGAAGATGAAGTTGCCGGGCGTGATCTCGTTGCGGAAGGACTTGCCCATCTGGGCGATGCCGAACGGCGGCTTCTTGCGCGAAGCGGTCTGCACCTGGGCGAAGTTGGTGAAGATGCCCTGGGCGGTCTCGGGGCGCAGGTAGGCGACGGAGCCGGAGTCCTGCGTCGGGCCGAGGTGGGTGGAGAGAAGACCCGAGAACTGCTTGGGCTCGGTGAACTGGCCCTTGTTGCCGCAGTTCGGGCAGTTGATGTCCGCGAGGCCGTTCTCCGGGAGGTGGCCCTTCTTGGCCTCGTACGCCTCCTCCAGGTGGTCCGCGCGGAACCGCTTGTGGCAGGAGGTGCACTCGGTGAGCGGGTCCGTGAAGGTGGCGACGTGGCCGGAGGCGACCCAGACCTCGGGCGCCAGGATCACGGACGAGTCGAGCCCGACGACGTCCTCGCGCGACGTCACCATGTAGCGCCACCACTGGCGCTTGAGGTTCTCCTTGAGCTCGACACCCAGCGGCCCGTAGTCCCAGGCGGCCTTCTGGCCGCCGTAGATCTCACTACAAGGGAAAACGAAGCCACGGCGCTTGCTCAGGCTGACGATGGTGTCGATCTTGTCGGCGGCCACGGTGCTCTCTTCATTACGACGACGGGCGACGAAGCGAGGCGCTTCACAGCGAATGCTTCAGGGTACCGGCGGGCACTCCCCCTCAATCAAATCGGTAGCCCTCTGTGGACGGCCGCTCACGCTTGTTGACAACCGTTTCCAACTTCGCTGAAAATGACTGTCATGAACGTACGACGACCTCACATATCCGGGATCGCCCTCGCGGCCGTCACCGCAGTCGGTATCGGCACCCTGACGGCCTGCTCCTCGGACAGCGCCGCCGCGGGCAACACGGACAAGTTCGACGTCGTCGCGTCGTTCTACCCCATGGCCTTCCTCGCCGAGCAGATCGGCAAGGACCATGTGAAGGTCACCAGCCTCACCGAGCCCGGCCAGGAGCCGCACGACCTGGAGATCAGCGCCCGGCAGCGGGCCCAGCTGGAGGACTCCGACGCGGCCCTCTACCTCAAGGGCCTGCAGCCCTCGGTGGACGAGGCCATCGGCCAGTCCGGCCTCGACACGAAGATCGACGCCGCCACCCTCACGAAGCTGGAGGACCACGGCGACGTCGAGCACGACCACGAGGGCGAGGAGGCCCACTCCGAGGAATCGCACTCCGAGGAGGAGGGGCACGCCCTCGACCCGCACGTCTGGCTCGACCCGGTGAAGTACGCCGAGATCGCCAAGGGCGTCGGCACGGCCTTCGAGAAGGCGGACCCCGACCACGCGGCCGACTACAAGAAGAACACCGAGGCCCTGGTCAAGAGGCTCGGCGCGCTGAACACCGAGTTCGCGGACGGCCTGAAGGACACCCGCTCCAAGGTCTTCTTCACCAACCACTCCGCCTTCGGCTACCTCGCCGAGCGCTACGGCCTGACGCAGGAGGCCATCACCGGCGTCGACCCGGACAGCGAGCCGAGTCCGGCCCGGATGAAGGAGCTCCAGAAGGAGGCCGGGGCGGACGGTGTGACCACCGTGTTCTACGAGACACTCGTGTCCGACAAGACCGCGAAGACCCTCGCCGACGACGCCGGCCTGAAGACGGACGTGCTCGATCCGCTGGAGGGCATCACCGACAAGTCCAGGGGCGACGACTACTTCGGGGTCATGGAGGCCAACCTCGCGGCCCTGAAGACCGCCCTGGGAGCCAAATGATCGACCCTACGGAGGACGGCATGACCGAGCCCGTCATTTCGCTGCGCGGCGTCCGCGCCGAGCTGGGCTCGCGCCCCGTCCTGCGCGGCATCGACCTCACCGTGCACCGCGGTGAGGTCGTCGCCCTGCTCGGCGCCAACGGCTCCGGCAAGTCGACGGCCGTGCGCAGCGTCATCGGCCAGGTGCCGGTCAGCGCCGGCGAGATCGAGCTGTTCGGCACCGCGCGGGCCCGGTTCCGCGACTGGGCGCGGGTGGGCTACGTCCCGCAGCGCACGACGGCCGCCGGCGGGGTGCCCGCCACGGTCGGCGAGGTCGTCTCCTCGGGCCGCCTGTCCCGCACCCGCTTCGGCGTCTTCCGCAAGGCCGACCACGCGGCCGTACGGCACGCCCTGGAGCTGGTCGGCATGGCGGACCGGGTGAAGGACTCCGTGAACGCCCTGTCCGGCGGCCAGCACCAGCGGGTGCTCATCGCCCGCGCGCTGGCCTCCGAACCCGAGCTGCTGATCATGGACGAACCGATGGCGGGCGTGGACCTGGCCAGCCAGGAAGTGCTCGCGCACACGCTCACCGAGCAGGTCGCGGGCGGTGCGACGGTCCTGCTCGTGCTGCACGAGCTGGGGCCCCTGGAGCCCTTGATCGACCGGGCGGTCGTCCTGCGCGACGGCTGCGTCATGCACGACGGACCGCCCCCGAAGGCGCTCGGCCAGCACGCGCTGCCCGGCCACGACCACGTACACCCGCACGCGGCTCACGACGCCGAACCGATCCGGACGGGACTGCTGAGCTGATGGACTTCCTGAACTACGAATTCATGCAGCGGGCGCTGCTCGCCGCCGTCCTGGTCGGCATCACGGCCCCCGCCGTCGGCATCTACCTCGTCCAGCGCCGCCAGGCCCTGATGGGCGACGGCATCGGCCATGTGGCGATGACCGGCGTCGGCCTCGGCTTCCTGCTGTCCTGGTCGCCGGTGTGGATGGCGACGCTGGTGTCGGTGCTCGGCGCGGTGCTGATGGAGCTGATCCGCTGGTACGGCCGCACCCGCGGCGACATCGCCCTCGCGATGCTCTTCTACGGCGGCATGGCCGGTGGCGTGATGCTGATCAACCTCGCGCCGAACGGCTCCAACGCGAACCTGACGTCGTACCTCTTCGGTTCGCTGTCCACGGTGAGCGAGTCGGACGTGACGGCGATCATCCTGCTCGCCGCCTTCGTGGTGCTCGTCACGCTCGGGCTGCGCCGCCAGCTGTTCGCGGTGAGCCAGGACGAGGAGTTCGCGAGGGTCACCGGCCTTCCGGTGCGCGCCCTGAACCTGCTGACTGCGATCACCGCGGCGGTGACCGTGACGGTCGCCATGCGCGTGGTCGGGCTGCTGCTGGTGAGCGCGCTGATGGTGGTGCCGGTGGCGGCGGCGCAGCAGCTGACGCGCAGCTTCGCGGCGACGTTCGCCATCGCCGTGGCGATCGGCATCACGGTGACCATCGGCGGCACCGTGACCTCGTACTACCAGGACGTGCCGCCCGGCGCGACGATCGTGCTGCTGACCATCGGCGCGTTCATCGCGCTGACCGCGCTGGCGACCCCGCTGGCCCGGCGCAGGGCCCGTGCCCTGGCGGCGGCACAACCTTCCGGAGACCCGGCGGAGTGCGCGATTCCGGCCAGCAGGGAGAGCGACGGGAAGGTGAGCGTCTGACCGCGCTCAGCCGGGGCTGGCACAATGGCCCGGCAAGGCGCAGACGTGAGGAGGCAAACCGGTGACGACCGCTGGACCGCCCGTGAAGGGCCGCGCGACGCGGCAGCGGGCCGCTGTGGCGGCGGCCCTGGACGAGGTCGACGAGTTCCGCAGCGCGCAGGAGCTCCACGACATGCTCAAGCACAAGGGCGACTCGGTCGGCCTCACCACGGTCTACCGCACCCTCCAGTCCCTCGCCGACGCCGGCGAGGTCGACGTCCTGCGCACCTCCGACGGCGAGTCGGTCTACCGCCGCTGCTCGACCGGCGAGCACCACCACCATCTCGTCTGCCGTGTCTGCGGCAAGGCGGTCGAGGTCGAGGGCCCGGCCGTGGAGAAGTGGGCCGACGCGATCGCGGCCGAACACGGCTATGTGAACGTGGCGCACACGGTTGAGATCTTCGGCACATGTGCGGAGTGCGCAGCCGCCAACGGCTGAGGTAAATCAGGCCAGTTGGCCAAAAGATAGACCCCTTGTGATCCCTTCGTGATCTTGTGTTCATATGATCATTACGGCTCCTGCGACCACAGGAGCCGCACAGATCACAGGGGAGAACAACTTGAGACTGGGACGTATGGCAGGTGTGGCCGCCGCGAGCGCCGCGCTCGTGCTGGCTGTCGCGAACACCGCCTCCGCCGCCGACCACACCATGCACACGGGGGACGCCTGGGGCAACGTGCCCGGCGTCGACTGGAGCGGCACCGGCTTCTTCAACGAGTACGGTGACGTTGTCACGATCAAGGACAACGACGCCGACGGCCGTGGTGTCACGATGAACGTGTACATCGGCAGCCCGGACGGCAACCCGCGCTACTCCTTCACCGTCGGTGGCGAGGGCAACACCGCCACCAAGAAGGCCAGCATGGGCGGCAAGTACGACCTGCCGGAGAACACCCGCATCGGCTTCAAGTTCTGCCGCGCGCCCGACGGCGAGTGCAAGGACTACACGTTCCTGAACGACCACTAAGGTCGGCCGGAACCGCGAACGGCCCCGCTCCACTTCGGTGGAGCGGGGCCGTTCCCGTATGCGCCGGAGGTCAGCTCTCCTCGGTGCGGCCTTCCATGGCGAGCAGTTCCTCGTTCGGGATCGCGCCGCCGAACCGGCGGTCGCGGGAGGCGAACTCCACGCAGGCGCGCCACAGGTCACGCCGGTCGAAGTCCGGCCACAGCACGTCCTGGAAGACCATCTCGGCGTAAGCGCTCTGCCAGAGAAGGTAGTTGGAGGTGCGCTGCTCACCGCTGGGGCGCAGGAACAGGTCCACGTCCGGCATGTCCGGGTAGTAGAGGTACTTCGCGAAGGTCTTCTCGTTGACCTTGGACGGGTCCAGCCGCCCGGCCCGTACGTCCTCGGCGAGGGCCTGCGCGGCGTCCGCGATCTCGGCCCGGCCGCCGTAGTTCATGCAGAAGTACAAGGTCAGCCTGTCGTTGTCCTTGGTCTGCTCCTGGGAGATCTCCAGCTCCTTGGCGACCGACTTCCACAGCTTGGGCATCCGCCCGACCCACCGCACCCGGATCCCCAGCTCGTCGAGCTGGTCCCGGGTCTTGCGGATGAAGTCGCGGTTGAAGTTCATCAGGAAGCGCACCTCGTCGGGCGAGCGCTTCCAGTTCTCGGTGGAGAAGGCGTACAGCGAGATCGCGCCCACGCCCATCTCGACGGCGCCCTGGAGGACGTCCAGCACCCGTTCGGCACCGACCTTGTGGCCCTCGGTGCGCGGCAGCCCGCGCTCCTTGGCCCAGCGGCCGTTCCCGTCCATGACGATCGCCACATGCTTCGGGATCAGCTCGCCCGGGAGCTTCGGCGCCCGGGCGCCGGACGGGTGCGGCTCCGGCGTGCTGTACTCGCGTCGCCGGCGCCCGAGGAACCCACTTACCGCCATGTGCTTGTCGTCTCCCTCTACTTTTCCACGTACCGAAGCGAACGCAGCCCGCGCTCCATGTGCCAGTGCAGATAGGCCGACACCAGCCCGCTGCCCTCCCGGACGTACCGCGGCTCGCAGGCGTCCGCGGTCCCCCAGTCTCCCGTCAGCAGCGCCCCGAGCAGTTCCAGGGTCTGCGGCGACGGTACGACGCTACCGGGCACCCGGCAGTCGACACAGACCGAGCCCCCGGAGGAGACCGAGAAGAAGCGGTTCGGTCCGGGCATGCCGCACTTCGCACAGTCGCTGAAGGTCGGGGCGTAGCCGTTCACGGCGAGGGACCGCAGCAGGAAGGCGTCGAGAACGAGGTGCGGGGCGTGCTCGCCGCGGGACAGCGTGCGCAGGGCCCCGACCAGCAGCAGATACTGCTGCACCGCCGGCTCGCCCTCGTGGTCGGTGAACCGCTCGGCGGTCTCCAGCATTGCCGTGCCGGCGGTGTAGCGGGCGTAGTCGCTGACGATCCCGCTGCCGTACGGGGCGATGGTCTCGCTCTGGGTGCACAGCGGCAGACCGCGCCCGATCAGCTCGCTCCCCCGCGCGAAGAACTGCACGTCGACATGGGAGAAGGGTTCGAGCCGGGCACCGAACTTGGACTTCGTGCGCCGCACACCCCGCGCCACGGCCCGCACCCGCCCGTGCCCGCGGGTGAGCAGCGTGATGATCCGGTCCGCCTCACCCAGCTTCTGGGTGCGCAGCACGATGCCGTCGTCGCGGAACAGGCTCATCGCAGGCCTCCGCGGGGCTCCGGCCGGGGGTCCGGGGGTTGTCCCCCGGGTAGGCACAGCATGATCCGGTCCGCCTCACCCAGCTTCTGGGTGCGCAGCACGATGCCGTCGTCGCGGAACAGACTCATGGGTTCATTCTCGCGTACGGCAGGGGTCAGCGGGTGCGGTCGGGGTGGCTTATGGCCTCCCAGGGGGCCTGATTCCACGGGCTGGCGCGGTTCTCCGGGTCCAGCAGGGCCCTCAGATGCTCGTCGGCGATCGCCTGCGACGCCGGCAGATCGGAGTCCGCCGCGTCCCGCAGTCCGGCCCGCCACACCTGCCGGCCCAGCAGATAGTGATCGGCGTACTCCTGCCAGGAGGCGTACTGCCTCACCACCGTCGGCACGATGTTCTTCAGCGCGGTCCAGGCGTCGGCCTCGCCGATCAGCCCGCACGCGAAGCCCCGGCGCGTGATGTCGACGTACAGCGCCGCGTCCCAGGCCAGCGGGGAGACACCAATCTGCTGGTACGCCCGCGCCCGGTAGCCGCTGCGGGACAGGTCGTCGAGCCGGCCGACCAGGGCCTCACGCGAGGTGATCTCCCACTGGTCGGCCAACCAGCTCCGGGCGCTGTCGTCGTCGATCCGCACATACGGGTACAGCGTCGTCCGCGAGGCGCTCCTGTCCCGGCTCACCGGCGCGCTCAGCGACACCATCCACAGCTGGTGCGTGGTGAGCGGCACGGGGTAGCGGCGGGCCGCCTTCACACGACGCCTTCTCCATCTCCACAAGGCCATGCCGCCGCACCCTATGCGCACCCGCCTACGTCAAGGAACCTCACCCCTGCTGCGTGCGTTCGCGTACGCCGTCGCGGCCCGCAGCCGCTCGGCGGGCGTCGCATTGCGTACGACCCCCGGCTCCACGTCCCATTCCTTGCCGCCGCCGTACGGTCTCAGCTGCACATACGGTCCCTCGTGTCCCATCACGATCCCGATCCGACCCGAACGAGTGTCGATCACGTACGACCCGATGGGTGGCTTCATCGCAGCACCGCGACGAGGCGCCTCGCGGTCTCCACGGAACAACGGCCCAATTCGACGAGCGGGCACGGAGCTTCACGCGCAAGACTCGCCGGATCGATCCGGAGTGTCGGGAGCGTAATTCCTGCCTTCTCCAGCGCCGCCCGCAATTCCTTCACTACTTCCTCCGCTTCTTCGACGCAGCGCGCCGAGTGTCGTGCCGTCACCTGACTCCCCTCGAATTCGGGTTTCACCCTTTCCATCTCCATGGTGACCTGCGACGCCTACACTCGGCAGGAGTCTGTGCCCTACAAGTGCAGGGCAGTGCAAGGGGGTTGGCCATGGCCAACGGTTCGCGTCAGGCGGCCTGGGAGTTCTTCGGGGCGGAGCTGAAACGGCGCCGGGAGAACGCGGGTATCACTCAGGTGGAACTGGGTTCCCGGGTATTTGTCTCCGGTGGATACATCGGCCAGTTCGAACAGGCAATTCGAAAGCCGCAATTGGATGTGGCTCAGCGGATTGACGAGTCCCTGCAAACCGACGGTATTTTCGAGCGGATGTGGCGGCAGCTCATCAATGACAAGCGGTACGCCGACTACTTCGCCGAGGTCGTGCAGTTGGAGCGGCAAGCGACGAAGATCTGCGAGTTCGCGCCCTCGGTAGTGCCGGGTCTGTTGCAGACGTCGGTATACGCCGAGGCGATCACCCTCGCGGCCAACCCGTTCGTCACCGACGAGTACATCAGGGAGAAGGTCACAGCTCGCCTGGAGCGGGCGGGCATCCTCAAGGACGCCACAAGGCCCGAGTACTGGGTGGTCCTCCACGAGAACGCGCTGCGCATCCCGGTGGGTGGCCCGGCGGCGATGGCCGAGCAGCTTGACCACATCGCGCGGCTGATGCGCAAGCGCACGGTGTGGGTGATGGTGGTCCCGTACACAGCTGGAGCACACGCGTCGATGACCGGTGACCTGCGGCTCATGGAATTCGAGGACGCCCCGCCAGTCGCCTATACAGAGACGTCGTTTTCGGGGACGTTGCTGGACGATCCGGCTGTGGTGAAGCGGGCACACCGCGCATACGATCTACTCAGGGGCGCCGCAGTGTCGCCGTCGGCATCCCTGGCCCTGATCGAATCGACTGCTGAGGACTACAGACGATGCGCGAGTACGACCTGAGCAACGCCAGCTGGTACAAGAGCAGTTACAGCAACGGCGAGGGCGGCAACTGCGTCGAGGTAGCCGACGGAGTCCCCGGCGTCATCCCTGTCCGAGACTCCAAACTGGCCTCGGACAGCCCCGTACTCCTCGTTCCCGCTCACGCCTGGGACAGGTTCCTCACGTGTCTGAGGTGACCCGCGGAGCCGTCTGCTGACGTTCCGCCTCCGCCCACAGCTCGGTGAACTGGGTGATGTGGTCCTCGATGTGGTCCGGCTCGGTGCTCAGCAGCGTGCTGTCCGGGTTGTTCTCCTGGTCCGGCTTGGTCTCGTGGCAGAGCTCCCCGTCGAAGACGATGAAGTCGCTCACCCTCGGGTTGGACTGCATCAGCGACCGCACCGCGATACGCGCGTCGATGCCCCGCCGGCGATGGCTCTCGCACAGCGCTCTGAGTTCCGACGTGACCTCGTCGGGGTCCCGCACGATGAACAGCCGCCGGATCTCCACGCCGCGCCGCTTGATCGCCTTCTCCTGCGCGGCGAGGTACCGCTCGGCCGGCCCGCTGTTCCAGAACTCCCGGTCCACCGAGGTGCTGGTGGCGTCGAGGGTCATCTTCACGCAGTCGGTGATGTCGATCAGCCATTCGTGGTTCTCGCCGGGGCAGTCCGCGCTGCCGCTGCCGAGACCCTCCATCATCTTGGCCAGCCGGCCGAGCTCCTTCTCCGCGAAGGCCTGCACGATGTCGCCGCCCTGCTCACGGACCTTGGTGTAGCCGAGGACCAGCCGGGTCACCTCGTCCGACCGCAGCACCGAACCGTCGACCTGGCTGAACAGCGTCGTCGCGGCGAGGATCTCGTTGAAGCGGGTGTCGACCTTCTCGAACCGCTCGCCGAAGTCGATGAGGTACTGCACTATCAGCGCCGCGCTGCCGATGACGATGGACGCCACCCACTGCCAGATGTTGCCGTCGTCCTCGCTGAGAATGCTGGTGAGCAGGAAGGCCCCGCCCGCCGCTCCGGCCGTGATCAGGATCCGCCAGAACATCTTCGGCATCCGCTGTTCCTGTCGCGGTACCGCGTGTCCGTTACTTCCTGCTCCTAACGATGACGCTCCACTCATCTCTCATCCCCCGTCGGGTGTTTCTTTCCGGTACTGCCCCTCAGCGTGTGCTCAGCGCCTGGTGGGGCGTGGCCACGGCCTGGAGGGCCAGTCGATCTCGGATGCGCCGGCTCAGGTTCTCCCACTGGCGGGAGAAGCCCGGTTTCTCTTCCAGCACGTCCCACAAATGACCCAGCGCCGGGTCCACGTGCGCTCGCGGCATCCACAGATGCAGCAGATGTACGACGACCGGTTGCAGCGTCTCGACCACGGAGGGCCCGTCCGCCGCACCGAGCCGGCTGTTGTCAAGCATGTGCTGAACAGTCGTCAAAAGCCAGTCGTGCAGGGCGAGATCTTCGCAAATGCCCGCCGCGGATGCCGCCGGAATGTGCTCCGGCAGCCGTAGCTCCATGGTCCGCAGCCCGCCCTCGGCGAGGGTGAAGTTCACCAGGGCCGCCCGCTCCCCGTCGGAGGTGCGCCGGGCGACCCAACGCAGCCTCGTCGGGCTGGACTTGAACGGCACCCGGCGGTCGAGGAGCGGATGGCGGCGCAGCTCGGCCAGCAGGCCCTCGGCGATCATCCCGAGGTCGAGCTCACCGCGCCGTGCGCCCTGCAACACGCCCTCGGCGGTCGCCTGTTGGGGCAGCTTGCCGAAGGGCTCGACCAGACCGGGGCGGACCAGATACTGCCCCCAGGGGCGGCGCATGTCGGGGCCGGACGCCGGGAGGCTGAAGTACGCCGTCGACTGCAGGAGCCGGCCCTCGGTCAGTGACGCGCGGGCGGCGACCGTACCGACGGCCCGGACCTTGGAGCCGTTGGAGGCGGGCAGCCGGCAGTCCACACCGGTCAGGACCTCGGGCGACAGGGCGTACATGGACGGCCGTTCGGAGACCCGGACGTGTTCGTCGGCCCGCAGCCTGAGCAGCTGGGCGGCGGCCCGGCCGTCCATGGCCTGATGGGACGGCAGCAGACAGGTGCGCACCTCGCCGCAGGCGAGGACCGAGCGCGCGGGTTGTCCGAAGGCCGCCGTCATCTCAGGTCCCCTCAGCCTCGGAGGAGTCGCCGGGCTCCTCGTAGAAGACGTAGGTGGCGCGCTGTGCGACCGCCGCGGGAACCGGCATCCCCTCGCCCGCGGACCGCTCGGCGACCTGCTGGAGCGCACCGGCGTCGACGTCTATCTGGTCCAGGATGAGCCGTACGGCGTCCTCCACGGCGAGGAAGCGGTTCGGCATCAGGGTGCAGGTGCGGTACGCGCTGAAGGCCGCCTTGGTGTCGGTGAGCCTGATCAGCGGCGGGAGCCGGTCCCAGTCCTGGGGGAAGTCCGCGCCCTCCCACTGGGCCGGCAGCAGCACGGGCTCGCCGAGGTGCCGTAACAGGCCGAGCCGGGCGAGCTGCCAGACGGCTGCCAGGAAAGGGCAGGACCACAGCCGCTTGCCGTCCTTCTCGGACCAGAGCTCCACGTCCATGAAGATGGAGTGGTTGCGGGCCGCGGTCTCCTGGGGTGCCGCCCAGCCCTTGACCGCGCCCAGGGCGCTGCGTGAAGTCGACGGTGTGCGCTGGCCGTTGGCGAGCCAGCCGCTGTGGCTCACCGAGGGGCGGGAGCCGTAGCTGCCGGGCGGCGGCGACTCGACGAGGCGGTGCATGACCGATTCCGCGAGCTCGATGCGCTCGGCGACCGCGCACGCCGACTCGCGGGCGAGGTAGTCGATGACCAGGCCCGCCTTCTCGGCCTCCTTGAGCACCATCGGGATCAGCTCGGCCGGGGTGGAGAAGCGCGTGAAGTAGTCGTCGATCAGGAAGCAGGTGCTGATCCGGGGCCGCTTGCTGCGGCGGGCCGCCGAGGCGCGCACGGCGTCCACCCAGATCCGCACCTCGGCGAAGTGCTCGGCCAGCCGCTTGGGGCCCGCCTCGAAGTCCTCCATGTACAGGTGGCCCAGCTCGAGCGACAGGTGGGCCAGCGGAACGGACTGGGTGCGCCGCTCCGCGGTGGTCTCCTGGAACACGGCTTCGGTCACACCTGCTCCCAGTACTTGTCGTCGGTCAGGCGGCCGGCGAGCTGGCTGAGCGCCTGCCAGGTCTCCTGGTTGGCGATCTGGCTGTCGAGCACGTCCTCGTCGGTGATGAGCTGCTCACGCCACTGGAGGACCGGTTCGAGCGGTACCGAGCCGAGGACCTGGCTGTAGCCGATGCCGTGCGTGGAGGCGAGCTGCTTGAGGTCGCCGTCGGTCTTGCGCATCCAGGCGGACTGGGTGGGCGAGACCTGCGACCACAGCGGCGACTCGGGGTCGGGTACGGCGGCCCGCACGAAGCGGATCGAGTTGCGCAGCGCGTCCTCGCCGTGGCCGCGCTCGACCCCGCCGGCGACGATGCCGCGCTTGCCGAACACCAGGCTGGCCGCGGCTCCGACATGCTGGCGGGTCCAGCGGTGGAAGACCAGCCAGCGGGCGGTGACCTCGCTCATCTCGGTCTGTGCGGTGGCCTCCAGGACCATGTCGACGGCGTAGGAGCGGCCGGCGCTGAGGTCGACGATCACCAGGTCGAACTCGTAGTACAGCGTCATCAGCAGGTCGACGCAGCGGCGCAGGTTGTCGTCGCTGGTGGCGAACTCGCCGCCGCTGACGTCACCCGGCATCAGCACAAGGCGTCCGCTGCCCGGCGGCGGGAACCGCAGTACCTGGTGTTCCGTCTCGGCCCACACGTCGATCCGGGCCGGTTCGCTGACCTCTCCTATGAGGTAGGCGTGCAGTCCGCGGTCCTCGGTGGCCTGACGGGCGTCACCCACGTCGAAGACGGCCGCCGCGGTGGGTGAGCCGAAGTCGAAGTCCAGGTAGCAGACGTCGTCCCCGGCCATGGCGCGGTGGTAGGCGAGGTTGGCGCTCGTGACGGAGCGGCCCGTGCCTCCTTTGTCGGAGGCGGCGAAGATCAGCACGGTTCACACTCCCCGGTCCGCGGCTTCGCGGGCGCGGGCGAGCGAGTCGAGCTGTCCCAGCACGTCGAGCGTCAACGCGTAGGCGGTACCCGGCTGTTCGTCCACGAGGCTGCGGGCCCGGCGCAGCTTGACCTCGATGTTCCTGAGCTGCATGCCGTGCCGGCCGGCGTCCGAGGGCGCGGGTTCCATCTGTTCGTTGCCCAGCAGGTGCGCGGACTCACTGAGCAACGCCCTTGCGAGGTCGGTCAGTTCGAGGCTGCGGATCGGGGGCTGCCGGTACATGGCGTGGGCCTGCACCATGACCTCGGTGACACGCTCGGTGATGCTCCATGACACCGGTACGCGCCGTTTGTGGATCTCCGCCTCGGGATACGCGGCGTGGACGTTGTCCCACAGGCCGGCGCCCTCGCCATCCCGGATACGCCGGCGCCACATGTGGTCGAAGATGTCCTCGGAGAGCCGCAGCAGCCGGTCGTGCGAGCCGAGGTTGCGGGACAGGGTGCACAGCTGGACGGTCCGCTTCAGCAGCTGGGCCGAGAAGTCGGTCATGGCCCAGGTCATGGGCGGTCCGAGCCGCTCGCTGCCCTGCAACGGCAGGGCGACGCCGACGTTGTGCAGCTCGTGCACCATCGGGTCGTCGCGGGTCATACGGCTGGTGATGCGGCCGCGCTCGGCGAGGCGCTCCATGATGCCGACGGTACGGGTGAGGTCGTCGTCGGTGGCCCGGCGGCGCATCAGGTCGTGCACGAGGATGGCGGCGACGGAGAGGGAGAAGTACTCGGACTCCAGCTTCTGTCCCGTCGTACGCCAGGGGATGTCCTCCAGGGGCCAGCGGTCGTCGTCGAAGCGGGCGATGCGGGACCAGTACTGCTGGGTCAGTTCCCACCGCAGGCGGAGCGCCTCGGCGAGCCGCTGCTGTTCGTTGTTGAGCAGGCCGAGGGTCAGGGTGCGGTCGGAGAAGAGGTCCTGGATACCGTCGAGGGCGACCACGGTGAAGTACAGGTACGGCACCGAGTTGGCGACGCCCTCGGGCTGCGGTCCGACCGGTTCCGTCGTCTCGACCTCGGGCGAGTCCTTGACCATGGTCCAGGCCCAGCCGCACTCGAACAGCTGGTTCTCGTCCTTGAGGCCCTCCTGGACGTCGATGCCGAGGTACACGCTCTCGACGATCGCCGCGCGTAGCGCGCGGAACCGGCTCTGGAACATGTTCAGCACCTGGCGCTGCGACAGCCGTCCCTGGCCGAGGAGTTCGGTGAGCGTGCGGCCCTGCGAGGAGTCGGTGTCGAAGACGTTGACGACGAAGGAGCGCAGCAGGCTCACCATGGCGGCGGTCAGCCGGTTGCTGGTGGCCTGGCGCAGCTCGGCGATGGTGTCCCGGACGTCGCTGCGCCGGGTTCTGGTCTCGTAGATCTTGAGGAAGCCGAGGGTCGCCAGGCACAGGGTGATCGACATGGAGAAGGAGTCGACCACGCCCAACTGGCGTTGTTCCTCGGTGACTTCCTTCTTCTTGTCCGCCGAGCCGAAGTAGTAGCCGCCGGCGAAGGTGGGCCGCTTGTCGTCACCGGTGTGGGTGCGCATGAAGTCGGCGGCGGCGCTCACGAGATTGGCCGGGATGTCCAGCCGTCCGCCGGCCTTCTTCAGGACCTGCTGCACGTCCTCCTGTGTGGTGTCGGGGTCGTCCAGCCGGAACGCGGGGATCTCGGTTGCCGGGTACAGCAGGCAGAGCAGCCGCTCGGCGTCGGCCACACTGCTCTCTCCGCCCCATTCGCCCCATTCCCACTCTCCCCCGTCGAAAGAGTGGCGAGCGATTCCCTGCCAGATGTCCAGCAGATGCTGGCGTGGCTTGATCTGCATCCCATGCCCCTCACACAGGCCGCCCTGCCATCAGTTGAGGAATATCCCTCTTCTGTTGTGAAGATTCACTGTGAAAATTCACCGATCAGTCGATCGGAATGATCGAGTCCGAATTGCTGCGCCACCCGTAGGCGACGATCATTCCGGAATACCCGTCCCGCACTTCGGCCGCGGATTCGAGCCGTTGGACCTTGAAGTCGCCCGCGAATGTCTCAAGGCTCGCGCGCACCTCGGATTCTCCCACGTCACAGGCCGGGAAGAAATGCTCACCGGCGTGATAGCCCTTGGAATGTTCCATGAAGGCCGCCGCGAAGGGCGCGCCGGGGGCCAGGGCGCGCATGAAACGCTCGACGCCGAGGCGGAACTCCTGGTGGAGTGTGGTCATGGACTCGGCGACGAAGAACATGGTCCCCATGGACCACTGCCGCTCGTACCGCGCGAGGTCGAAGAGGTCGCCCTGCTCGACCGAGACGACCTTGCTGAACCGCTCACGCGGGTCCGCACCAAGGGAGTTGTACGCCTCGTGCTTGCACAGGGCGCTCCAGAACTGGTCCCAGTTGGGGCCGTAGGACTGGATCTGGCTTCTGAGGTAGCCGACGTTGGCGGGCGAGCGCTCGAAGAGCGTGATCTCGTCGCACCACGGCATCATGGACAGGGCGGGATAGAGATTGGCGCCGGCACCCACATCGATACCGGAGACGGGGCCGCTGCCCCGCTTCCGGAAATGATCGCCGAAATGATCCCGCAGCATATGCAGGATCTCCGCGTCCTCTGCCTGTAAGTCGCGGTAGTTGTGATCAACGTAGGCGATCGGGTCGAATGCCGCCCAGCGCACCTCAGCGTTCTTCAACTGGACGCCCCCCGACGATCTCTGGGTCATTCACTCACGGTACCAAATGAAGGCGCACTGGGAGCGCGTCGAGGCATAAGCATCTCGCACTCTTGAACCTCTGGATTGCCCTGCTCAAGATGGGCGGATCTCCAACTGAGCGCCTGAAACGGCGGGCAACGGGTGCTCACCCGCACGAGTGACACCATTCCATCACATAGGGGGCAGTTGATGGCTGTACCGGAGGAACGTTTCCCTCTTCTGGGTCGCCGCGCTGATCAGGCGTTTCTCGCCGACAGCAGCGATCGGCCGCTGACCATGAGGGGCGTCACCGATACGGACCTGCCCGAACTCCTCCGTGTCGACCGGGAGGTCTTCCCCGAGGATCCATACCCGTACTTCGTGCTGCGCCAGCACATCGACGTGCACGGCGACCGGATCCTGGTCCTCGACGACGGGGAGTACCTGCACGGCTATGTCCTCTTCGTGACCACGTCGGACGGCTATGTGTGCTGGGTGCTGAGCCTGGCTGTCAGCGCCGACCAGCGCGGGCGGGGGCTGGGCAAACGGCTGATGCTGGAGGTGCTGCGGCAGCTGCGCAGGGAGCGGGTGCACGAGGTGCGGCTGACCGTCGAGCCGACCAACGCGGCGGCGATCACGCTGTACCGCACCCTGGGGTTCGGCACCGACGGCGGCGTGCACCGGGACTATCTGGGCCCCGGGGAGGACCGGATCATCATGGTGCTGGGGTTGGGTTCCGCGTAGGACGGGCCGGGGGTAATCCCCAGGGAAGATCCGGGAGTTGGCCGGATGTGACGCTCCGTCACGGTCCGTCAGGCTGCTGTGCATGAAGCAGATCACGAAGAGTGCCGCCCTGATCGCCGCCGCCTCCGGAGTCGTCTTCGGACTCGTCACCCCGCTCACCGCGTCCGCCACCGGCGCGCCCGCGCCGCTGAAGTGGACCGAGTGCGAGGGTGACGGGCTCGACCCGCGCCAGGAGTGCACGACCGTGTCCGTACCGATGGACTACGCCGACCCCGGCGGCCCGAAGATCGACATCGCCGTGTCCCGGATCCGGAGCGAGAACCCGTCCGCCCGCCGCGGCGCGCTGCTGATGATCCCCGGCGGGCCGGGCGGCGACAGCCTCGCCCATCCGTCCGACAAGGGGAAGCTGATGCCCCGCCAGGTGCGGGACGCCTACGACCTGATCGGGTTCGCACCGCGCGGCAACGCGCCCTCCACGTCGGTCAGTTGTGACGTCGGATCCGGCGATCTGTCCGCGACCAGCCTGCTGCCCTGGCCCGCGCCCGACGGCTCCGTCACCGAGAACATGGCGATGGGCCGGCGCCTCGGGGACGCCTGCGCCCGCAACGGCGGTGAGCTGATGAAGCACATCAGCACGCTCAACAACGCCCGGGACATCGACAGCATCCGGGCCGCCCTCGGCGAGCGCAAGCTGTCCGCCTGGGGCGTCTCGTACGGCACCTATGTCGGCGCCGCCTACGCCGAGCTGTTCCCGCGGCGCACCGACCGGATCGTGCTGGACAGCAGCGACAACCCAGACCCCGTGCAGGCGGAGCGCGCCTGGCTGCGGGCGTTCGAGGTGGGAGTCGAGGACAACTTCCCCGAGTTCGCCAAGTGGGCTTCCCGGCCCGGCAATCCGGACCGGGTCGCGGACACCCCGGCCCAGGTGCGCTCCCGCTTCCTCGCCCTCGCCGCCCGGCTGGACCGTGAGCCTCTCCCGTGGCCGGGTGCGAACCCGGCGGAGCTGAACGGCAACGTGCTGCGTCAGACCATGCTGTCGAGCATGTACGACCCCGACGACTATCCGGTGCTGGCGAAGCTGATGCTGGCCGCCGAGAGCGGGACACTGCCGGCCGCTGCGCCGCGTCCGCCGGAGTCCGCGCTCCAGAACTACCTGGCGGTCGGCGCCGGGACGATCTGCAACGACGTGGCGTGGCCCGAGTCGGCGGCCGTGTACGAGAAGGGGGTCGCCGAGAGCCGGGCGAAGTACCCGCTCACCGCGGGTATGCCGCGCAACGCCCTGCCGTGCACCGCGTGGCCGTGGGAGCCGCGGGAGGCGCCGGTGCGGGTGACCGACCGGGGGCCGTCGAATGTGCTGATGATCCAGAACGAGCGGGATGTGGCCACGCCGCTCAGTGGGGCGATTCGCTTGCGCGAGGCGTTGGGCAGGAGGGCCGTCATGGTCACCGTGAACTCCACGGGGCATGACGCCTATCTGGAGAACGGCAACGCTTGTGGGGACGCTGCGGTGTCCCGGTACCTTGTGACGGGGAAGCGGCCGGGGAAGGACCTGTACTGCGAATGAGGGTCGTCGGTCGGGTGCGGCGCCGTTGTGGCTGGTCGCGCCCGCGCGGCGGAGCCGCATATCGATACAGCCCCGCGCCCCTAGGGATGCTGTGCGTAACGGTGTGACAAGGCTCGGTAGGCCTCCTTCGGTTCCCAGTGCCACTTCGAGTTCGGGTCGTTCGGGTGCTTCCTGATCGGCTTGGTGATGGCGTAGCTCGCCAGGTCCAGGTCGTAGCGGGGGTTGTCGGCGCGGTGGGGGGCGTCGGGGGTGACGAACTCGAAGGCCATCGCCGCGTAGAGGTCCATCGACTCGAAGACGTCCAGCAGATCGACGAGGTAGGCGGCCTGTGTGCGCTCACTGCGCACCGGGTCGCCCTTGATCTCGTTCGGCTCCTTCGTGTAGTCGACGATGTTCCAGCCCATGCCGGCTGTCTCGGGGGCGCCGACGTAGGCGCACGTGCCGAACTCGGTGATCGCCAGGGGCTTGCCCCAGCGCAGGTATCGGCGCAGTTCGCGGACGTGGTCGGAAGGGTCGCGGAAGTAGGAGTAGTAGTCGATGCCGATGATGTCGAAGAGGCGCCAGTCGACCGGCTCGAACTCCTCGTCCTGGGCGGCGGCGTAGCTGAGGCGGCCGTGGAAGACGGAGCGGCCCACCGCCGCTGCCTTCGCGGTGAAGCGGGCCAGGCGGCGCTGCATCCGCGCCATGTCGACGTTGCCCTTCTGAAGGTTCTCGACGCGGTCCAGGACCGTCTCGCCCGGGATGATCCCCGGCACGAACAGCCAGAACTCGCAGCCCACGCTGAAGTCGACGCTCGCGCCCTGCCGGCGCAGCCGCTCCGCGAACCGGCCGCACTCGGTGATCGAGTCCAGGATCTCCCGCTCCGGGACGTCCCCGAGGGTCGGCTGGAGCCAGACGTGCAGCCCGCGTTCGGCGGCCTCGGCGGCCGTGGCGGTGAGGCGGTCGACGCCGTCGCCGGTGACGTCGAGCGTGTCGGCGTGCAGGTCGTCACGGATGAGGCGGACGTCCCGGCGCATCCGCGCGGCGCTCCAGGCCGTGCCGGGCGTCTCCCCCGCGCCGACGGTGTAGACGACCCCCCGGTGCTTCAGGCCCCGCCGCTTCCGGGGGGCCGCGACGGCCTGCCCCGCCGGCAGCGCCGCCGCGCCCGCCAGTCCCGCAGCCGCCGTCCCCGCGAGAAACCGTGCCCTGCTGATGCCCTTGGTGTTCTCCATACGGCCACTGTGGCGGGCGCGGGCGCCGTCGACTGTCGGCCGTTGGTCTACGACACGGCAACCAAGGAATGACGTACGGCGTCGATCACTGAAGAGATCGTCACCACCGTCGGACGAGATCGTCACCATCCGTCCGACGAAATCGAGCGAAGGAGACCGAGATCCTAGGCCGACGCACCCTGCTCACCGCAGGCACCGCCACCGCCGCAGCGCTCCTCACCGGCGCACCCGCCCACGCCACCACCGGCCGCCTGCGCTTACTGGAGCAGCAGCACGGCGCCCGGCTGGGCGTGTTCGCGTACAACGTCCGTACGAGGAGGACCGTCACCCACCGGGCCGACGAGCTCTTCCCGATGTGCTCGGTCTTCAAGACGCTCGCCTCGGCGGCCGTCCTGCGGGACCTCGACCGCGACGGCGAGTTCCTGGGCCGCCGGATCCACTACACCGAGGCGGACCTGCCGAAGTCCGGCTCCGACAAGACCAGGGAGCACCTGGCCGAGGGGATGACCGTCGCCGAGCTGTGCGAGGTCGCCATCACCTACAGCGACAACGGCGCGGGCAACCTCCTGCTGCGCGAACTCGGCGGCCCCACCGCCATCACCCGCTTCGCCCGCTCCCTGGGCGACCCGGTGACCCGCCTCGACCGCCGGGAGACGGAGCTCAACTCGGCGGAGCCGTGGCGGGTCACCGACACCACGAGCCCCCGTGCGATCGGCCGCACCTACGGCCGGCTCGTCCTCGACGACGACGCCCTGAACCGCCCGGACCGTCGTCTGCTCACCCACTGGCTGCTGAGCAACACCACCAGCGGCAAACGGTTCCGCGCCGGGCTGCCCAAGACCTGGACCGTCGCCGACAAGACGGGTTCGGGCTCCTACGGCACCACCAACAACGTCGGCGTCGCCTGGACCCCCGACGGCACCCCGGTCGTCCTCTCGGTGCTGTCCACCAAGCCCGCCCAGGACGCGGCGTGGGACGACGCCCTGGTGGCGGAGACCGCCGCACTGCTCTCCGACCTCCTCGTCTGACACACCGGGCAACCGATTCCTCACCTCCGGTGGTCTGGAGGGCGAGGGAGGGTGCTTGATGCAGGCCGAACAAGAGGCCCAGTTCCAGGAGTTCGTCAGGGCGCGGTGGTCCCACCTGGTGCGGACCGCGTATCTCCTCACCGGTGACACGCACCACGCCGAGGACCTGACGCAGACGGCGCTGGCGAAGGCGTACCGCTCATGGCGGCGGGTGGCGCGTGCCGACAGTCCGGAGGCCTACGTCCGGCGGATGCTGGTCAGCTGCAACAGCGACCGGTTCCGCAAGCGACGGGTGGCCGAGGCGCTGACCGCCGCGCCGCCCGACGTGGCGGGGCGCGACGAGGGCTACGCGGGCGTGGACGAGCGCGGTGCGCTCATCGGCGCGCTGGCCCAACTCCCGCCCAAACAGCGGGCGGTGGTGGTCATGCGCTACTGGGAGGACCTGTCGGAGTCGGAGGTCGCCGATGTGCTCGGCTGCTCCGTCGGCACGGTCAAGAGCCAGGCGTCGAAGGGGCTGGCGAAGTTGCGTGCGTGTCCGGGGCTCGCCCGGATGACGCCGTCCGGGCAGGGAGGCAGCAGGTGAACGACGACGAGCGGCGGCAGGAAGCGGACGGCGAGCGGGACTTCGAGGAGCGGCTGCGAGAGCTGCTCGCCGAGGACGCGTACACGATCCGGCCCTCTCCGGCTCCGTATCCGGCGATCCGCAGGCGGGGCGTGGTCGAGCGGCGGCGCCGGGTGGCCGCGGCCGGGGCGGCGCTGGTGACGCTGGCGGCGATGCCGGTCGGTGCGTACGCGCTGAGCGGCGGGGGGCCGGCCACGACCACGGCCGCGTCCCCGACGCCCTCGGCCAGTGCCTCGCGCAGCCCCTCGCCGACGCCGAGTGGCAGCACGCCCCCGGCGGTCGAGGGGCAGCTGCTCGACGGGATCACCGCCGAGCAGGCGGCGGACGGGCTGGCGAACTGCCTGGACTCCGAACTGTCGAACAGCCACGCACCGGGCGGGGCGGGCCTCGACCCGGCGGACGAGTACGCGATCGTGCTGGCGATGCGCAGCACCGGCGACTCCAACGCCCCGGGCGACGGCATGTACGTGGTCGCGGCGACGGACGCCCAGGAGCAGTCCTATCTGATCTGCAACCTCAAGGACGGGGTGACCCAGGGCATCAGTGCCTTCACCGACGAGAGCGGCATCATCCCGGACGAGGGGCCGGTGCTGGTCAACCCCAACGGGGGCAAGCTCTACCAGCAGTCGTTCCTCGACCGCGGAAAATGGAAGCTGCCGTTCCGTTGGGGTGTGGTGGGGACGGTCAAGCCGTCGGTGGCCAGGGTGACGGTCGCCTACGGCGACTCCGACGCCGAGGCCACCCTCACCCACGGCCGGTTCGTGGCATCCGGCGTACTGAACGAGCAGGTCACGCGGGCGCCGCACATCAAGGGCTACGACGCCGCCGGCAAGCTGATCTACGACTCCGACGAGGACAGGTACTACGAGCGGACCCTGCCGTAGCGGCACTGCGCAATGGCATGGACGGGTCGGGGGCGCCGCACCGGGGACGGCACGCCCGACCCGTCGTCATGCCGAGCGCTGACCGTCGCCCGGCACCACTCCGTTGACAGCGGCCGCGAGGCTGAACGGCGCCGGCCGGTTCCTGAGCGGCCTGGTCACCTGCTTCGCCACGCACGACGGCATCCCGTCCGTCGCGTCCGCCTCCTGCCGGCGGTAGGCGCTGGGCGACATGCCGACCAGCTCCGTGAAGCGGGTGCTGAAGGTCCCGAGGGACGAACAGCCGACCTCGAAGCACACCTCGGTGACGCTGCGGTCGCCGCGGCGCAGCAGCGCCATGGCCCGCTCGATGCGCCGCGTCATCAGGTAACTGTAGGGCGACTCGCCGTACGCGGCCCGGAACTCGCGGCTGAGGTGACCCGCCGACATGTGCACGCCCCGCGCCAGCGCCTCGACGTCCAGCGGCTGCGCGTACTCCCGGTCCATCCGGTCACGGACGCGCCGCAGCGCGACGAGCGTGCTCAGGCGCTGTTCGTCGGACGTCGATCGGCTGGATCCCACACCCGTATCCTCCCGGGCCGGCTGCCACCCCGTCCACTCCCGCGACCGGCGGGAGCGGGACGAGAGCAGGGCCAGCACCGGTGCGGCCTCCATGCACATCGCCGCTCAGCCGCCGATGTACGCCGCGAGGTGCTCACCGGTGAGGGTGGAGCGCTCTGCGACGAGGTCGGCGGGGGTGCCCTCGAAGACGATCCGGCCACCGTCGTGACCGGCGCCGGGGCCGAGGTCGATGATCCAGTCGGCGTGCGCCATGACGGCCTGGTGGTGCTCGATGACGATGACCGACTTGCCGGACTCCACGAGCCGGTCCAGCAGGCCGAGCAGCTGCTCGACGTCGGCCAGGTGCAGACCGGTCGTCGGCTCGTCGAGGACGTACACCCCGCCCTTGTCGGCCATGTGCACGGCCAGCTTCAGCCGCTGGCGCTCACCGCCGGACAGCGTGGTCAGCGGCTGGCCGAGGGTGAGGTAGCCGAGGCCGACGTCCGCCATCCGCTCGACGATCCGGTGCGCGGCCGGGATCCGCGCGTCGCCCTCGCGGAAGAACTCCTCCGCCTCGGTCACCGACATCGCGAGCACCTCGCTGATGTCCCGCCCGCCGAAGTGGTACTCGAGCACCGACGCGTCGAACCGCTTGCCCTCGCAGTCCTCGCAGGTCGTGGCGACGCTCTGCATGATCGCCAGGTCGGTGTAGATGACCCCGGCGCCGTTGCAGGTCGGGCAGGCGCCCTCGGAGTTGGCACTGAACAGGGCCGGCTTGACGCCGTTGGCCTTGGCGAACGCCTTGCGGATCGGCTCAAGGAGTCCGGTGTACGTCGCCGGGTTGCTGCGCCGCGAGCCGCGGATCGGCGTCTGGTCCACCGAGACCACGCCCTCCGGCGCCGGGATCGAGCCGTGCACGAGCGAGCTCTTGCCGGAGCCGGCGACGCCGGTGACGACACAGAGCACGCCGAGCGGGATGTCGACGTCGACGTCCTGGAGGTTGTTGGCGCCGGCGCCGCGGATCGCGAGCTTGCCGGTGGCCTCGCGGACCGTCTCCTTGAGCTTCGCCCGGTCGTCGAGGTGGCGGCCGGTGACGGTGTCGGAGGCCCGCAGCCCGTCGAGGGTGCCCTCGAAGCAGACGGTGCCGCCGGCCGTGCCCGCGCCGGGGCCCAGGTCCACGACATGGTCGGCGATGGCGATCGTCTCCGGCTTGTGCTCGACCACGAGCACCGTGTTGCCCTTGTCCCGCAGGCGCAGCAGCAGGTTGTTCATGCGCTGGATGTCGTGCGGGTGCAGACCGATGGTGGGCTCGTCGAAGACGTACGTGACGTCGGTGAGCGAGGAGCCGAGGTGGCGGATCATCTTGGTGCGCTGCGCCTCACCGCCGGACAGCGTGCCCGAGGCCCGGTCGAGGGAGAGGTAGCCGAGGCCGATCTCCACGAACGAGTCGAGGCTGTGCTGGAGCTTGGCGAGCAGCGGCGCGACCGACGGCTCCTTCAGCCCGCGGACCCATTCGGCGAGGTCGCGGATCTCCATCGCGCAGGCGTCGGCGATGCTGACCTTGTCGATCTTCGAGGAGCGGGCCTGCTCGCTGAGCCGGGTGCCGCCGCAGTCAGGGCATTCCGCGAAGGTGACCGCCCGGTCCACGAAGGCCCGGATGTGCGGCTGCATCGACTCGCGGTCCTTGGAAAGGAAGGTCTTCTGGAGCTTGGGGATCAGACCCTCGTAGGTGAGGTTGACCCCGTTGATCTTGACCTTGGTCGGCTCGCGGTAGAGGAAGTCGTGCCGCTCCTTCTTGGTGTACTTCGCGATCGGCTTCTCCTTGTCGAAGAAGCCCGACTCGGCGATGACCCGCACGACCCACCCGTCTCCCGTGTAGGTGGGGATGGTGAACGGGTCCTCCGAGAGCGACTTGGAGTCGTCGTAGAGCTGTGTGAGGTCGATGTCGGAGACCCGGCCCCGGCCCTCGCAGTGGGTGCACATGCCGCCGGTGCGGCTGAAGGAGACCTTCTCGGTCTTGGTCTTGTCGGCGCCCCGGTCGATGGTGAAGCCGCCCTGCGCCGAGACCGAGGCGACGTTGAAGGAGTACGCGGCGGGCGGGCCGATGTGCGGCTTGCCGAGCCTGCTGAAGAGGATCCGCAGCATCGCGTTGGCGTCGGTGGCGGTGCCGACGGTGGAGCGCGGGTCGGAGCCCATGCGCTGCTGGTCGACGGTGATGGCGGTGGTCAGGCCGTCCAGGACGTCGACCTCGGGCCGCGCGAGGTTCGGCATGAACCCTTGCAGGAACGCGCTGTAGGTCTCGTTGATCAGCCGCTGCGACTCGGCGGCGATCGTGTCGAACACCAGGGAGCTCTTGCCCGAGCCGGAGACCCCGGTGAACACCGTCAGCCGGCGCTTGGGGATCTCGATGCTGACGTCCTTGAGGTTGTTCTCCCGGGCACCGTGCACACGGATCAGTTCGTGGCTGTCGGCAACGTGCGGCTCGGTCATCGTGAAGTCTCCATCTGCAACTCGGTCGGGAACGTCGCCGGTGAGGGCGCGGGGGTGGGCTCAGCCCCGCTCCTGGACACGGACCAGATTGCCCGCGGGGTCGCGGAAGGCACAGTCGCGGATGCCGTAAGGCTGGTCGGTGGGCTCCTGGACGACCTCGGCGCCGCTCGCCTGCACCTTCTCGAAGGTGTCATCGACGTTCCCGGTGGCCAGCAGGATCCAGCCATAGGTGCCCTTGGCCATCATCTCGGCGATGACACGGCGCTCGTCGTCGGTGACGCCGGGGTCCGCGGCGGGCGGCGCGAGCAGGATGGACGTGCCGGGCTGACCCGCCGGGCCGACCGTGATCCAGCGCATCTTGCCCTGGCCCACGTCGGTGCGCACCTCGAAGCCGAGGGCGTCGCGGTAGAAGGCCAGGGACGCGTCCGGGTCGTCGTGCGGAAGAAAACTGGCGTGAATGCTGATGTCCATGCCCGTCACGCTAGCCGTGGCGCTGGTGCCGCGCTTCTCGATTCCTGATGCCTTCTCGCCCCCGCCGCCCCTACCCGTCCCGTCCTTCTGGGGCTCCGCCCCAGACCCCGCTCCTCAAACGCCGGAGGGGCTGGATCTTCAGCCCGTCCGGCGTCTGAGGACAAGGCCCCTTCAGGGCCGAAGCGGGGGTCCGGGGGCGGCAGCCCCCGGGGACGGGACGGGTAGGGGCGGCGGGGGCGAGGAGAGGCTCGCGGGTCTCATCCTCCGCCCCCCGGTTCCCGCCCCGCCCTCGCCGAGATCCCCCGGAAATGGACGGCCATCGCCCGCTGCGCTCCCTCCACGTCCCCGGCACGCAAGGCGGTGACGATATCGCGGTGCCAGCGGGCCGTGACCTCGGGCGAGGGGTCGTCGGGGCGGCCGCGGGCGCCGTTCACACGGCGGAAGACCGTCCAGAACGCGGCGAGGAGCTGCGGCACGAGGTCGTTGCCGAGCGAGGCGTAGAGCAGCTCGTGGAACTCGCGGTCCAGCTCCGGAAAGGGCCGCCCGGACCGTCCCGCCGCCTCCATCCGGGACACGACCGCATCCAGCCGGTCCAGCTCACCCTCGCTCACCGTCGCCGCCACCCGCCGGATCAGCCCCTCCTCCAGCACCTCCCGCACCTGGAGGATCTCGGCGAGCGCACCGGTGTCGTGGTCGTGCCGGGCGAGCGTGCGGAAGGTCAGCCCGTCGATCAGCGGGGTGAGCGAGGCCTGGCCGACATACGTCCCGTAGCCGTGCCTGATCTCCACGATGTCGAGGGCCTGGAGCGCTTTGAGCGCCTCGCGCACGGAGTTGCGGCTGACGCCGAGGTCCTCCATCAGCTCGGCCTCGGTGGGCAGCAGGGCGCCCGCCTGGAGCCTGCGGTCGATGATCAACTGCATGACCTGGCGCTGGATCCGGCTGTTCCTGGACTCCTCGGACGTACGACTGTTCCTGGGCTGCCCGGGCATGCGGCGCATCGTACGCGCACCCGGACGTCCCACGTCCCATGTCTCCCGCAATCGCCCCTGACGGGGGGTCAACTCGCGCCATTTCACAGCGCCATTGGTCCGACCTGTGGCAGATGCGCCATTCGTGTGAGATCCCTTGACCGCCCCCAGCGCCCCACCTATGGTCGCGCTGACCGTCAGGACGTAGGACGTCGTATCTCCTCGCTTCTCCTCGCATCACCCATCGCCGGAGCTCACCACCCACCGCTGGAGGAACCGTGCGCGACGTGACCCACGACGTGCCGGCGCTGCACCGCCGGTCGTTCCTGAAGTACACCGGCGCGCTGGGCGCGGCCGCCGCCGTCTCCGCGTCCCTTTCGGCCTGCTCGTCCGGGCCGGAGTCCACGAACGAGACCGGCGGGGGCGGTGGCGCGAACCGGACCCTCACCGCAGTGATCGGCTACGGCAACGACGGCAGCTGGGATCCCACCCAGACGGCGTCCGCCTTCTGCATGGCCGCCAACAACCACATCTACGAGGGCCTCCTCGACACCGACCCCATCTCCCGCGAGCCGTACGCCGCGCTCGCCACCCAGGTGCCGGCCGACCCGAACGCCACATCCTGGAAGTTCACCCTGCGCGCCGGCGCCAGGTTCCACGACGGCAAGCCGGTCACCGCCGACGACGTGGTCTTCGTCTTCGACCGGATCCTCGCCCCGAAGACCCAGACCCTCGCCAAGGGCTTCTTCGTCAGCTGGCTGAAGGAAGTGCGCAAGATCGACGCGCAGAACGTCGAGCTGGTGCTGAAGTTCCCCTTCCCGGACGGGCTCTCGCGGCTCACCCTCGCCAAGATCATGCCGAAGCACGTGTTCTCGCAGCCCGGCGCGTGGGACGAGGCCATCAAGGGCAAGGCGATCGGGTCGGGGCCGTACATGCAGGCCGCGCACCACCCGAAGTCCAACACCACCTTCGAGGCGTACGCGGACTACAACGGCCCGCGCAAGGCGGCCTTCAAGAAGATGAACTGGCTGACCATCGTGGACGCGGCACCGCGCGTGGCCCGCATCTCGGGGGCCAGCGCGGGCGCGCAGATCGCCGACAACATCCCCTACGCCAACATCGGGCAGCTGGAGAGCGGCGGTCTCACGGTCGCGGGCGGCGCCGGGATGAACAACCTGTTCCTGATGTTCAACACCAGGCACAAGCCCTTCGACGACGTCCGGGTCCGCCAGGCCCTGCACTACGCCATCGACACCGGCAAGATGATCGAGGTCGCGCTCAAGGGGCACGGGAAGCCGTCGTCGTCCTTCCTGAACCAGTCCAACCCCAGCTTCCGGCCCGCCAGGACGGTCTACGACTACGACCCCGACAAGGCGAAGGCGCTGCTGAAGCAGGCCGGGGTCAGCGGGCTGAAGATCGAGATCCTCGCGGTGAACGTCAGCTGGATCGTGGACTGCCTGCCGACCATCAAGGCGTCCTGGGACGCGATCGGCGTCAAGACGACCCTGTCCCCGCAGGAGACGACGGCCGTCTTCACCAAGATGGACCAGAAGCAGGACTACCAGGTCGTCGCCGCCGCCTCGAACCCCAACCAGTTCGGCCTCGACGCCGATCTGATCATGCATTACAACTACGGGCCCGAGAACCTGTGGATGCAGTACACGCGGTGGGCCGACAACTCCGTCGCCAAGGCGCTGTTCAAGGACATGGACCGGGCGACCCAGGAGCCGGACGCCGAGAAGAAGAAGACAATGGTCCAGGACTACATCGACATCGTCGCCGAGCAGGCCGTCCTCTACCCGGTCGTCCACAACGAGCTGATGACCGCGTGGAACCCGAGGGAGCTCACCGGGATAAGGGCACAGCCGTACCCCGGCATCAACCTCCTCCAGGCCAAGTGGGCCTAGGAGTCACTGAGTGATCACCGTCGTCAGGATCCTGGCCAGGCGCGTTCTGCTGCTCGTGCCGCTGATGCTGGGCATCGTGCTGTTCGTGTTCCTGGTCATGCGGTTCTCGGACGTCGACCCGGCGTCCGCGTTCTTCCAGGGCGCCAACCCGACGCCGCAGCAGCTGCACGACTTCCGCGAGCAGAACGGCCTGCTGGATCCCCTGCCCGTCCGCTACGTCGTCTTCATCGGCGACCTGGTCCACGGCGACATGGGCACCAGCGCCCTGACCCGGGCGCCGGTCGTAGACCAGGTGATGACCGCGCTGCCGCTGACCATCCAGCTCACCTTCCTGGGGCTCGGCATCGCGGTCGTCCTGTCGCTGGTCGGCGGCGTCACCGCGGCCATCTACCGCGACCGCCTGCCCGACCAGATCATCCGCGTCGTCTCCCTCACCGGGGTCGCCGCACCCGGCTTCTGGCTGGCGCTGCTGATGATCCAGTACCTCGCCGTCGACCTCGGCTGGTTCCCGACCGGCGGCTACATCAACCCGGCCGACTCCTTCACCGGCTGGCTGAAGACGATGACCCTGCCCGCCCTCGCGCTGTCGCTGCCGGTGGCGGCGCAGCTGACCCGGATCGTGCGCACGTCGGTGGTGGAGGAACTCGACAAGGACTACGTCCGCACGGCGATCGGCAGCGGCCTGCCGCCGCGGGTCGTGGTCGGCCGGAACGTGCTCCGCAACGCCCTGATCAACCCGCTGACCGTGCTCGGGCTGCGGGTCGGCTATCTGCTGGGCGGCGCGGTCGTCATCGAGACGATCTTCTCCCTGCCGGGCATGGGGAAGCTGATGATCGACGCGGTGAAGAACGGTGACCCGGCCGTGGTCCAGGGCGTCGT
The DNA here is from genome assembly GCF_008704715.1 of Streptomyces chartreusis. Taxonomy (NCBI): domain Bacteria; kingdom Bacillati; phylum Actinomycetota; class Actinomycetes; order Kitasatosporales; family Streptomycetaceae; genus Streptomyces; species Streptomyces chartreusis. Next base: position 6,648,947 of record NZ_CP023689.1, on the reverse strand, counting down.
CATCACCACGGCGATCGGCTTCGTCGTCGTCAACCTCGTCATCGACATCCTGTATCTGCTGGTCAACCCGCGGCTGCGGGAGGCGACATGACGTTCAACCGCAAGCGTCTGGCCGAGGCGCTGTCCCGGCCCGGCATCCGTCTGCGCGGCTGGCGCAAGCTGCCGATGCTGTCGAAGGTGGCCGTCTGCTTCCTGGCCGTCGTCGTGGTGGTCGCGCTGTTCGCCCCGCTGCTCGCCCCGCACGACCCGCTCGACCAGCAGCCGCCGGTCGACGGCACCGGGCATCCGTCCGCCGACCACTGGATGGGCCAGGACAGCCTCGGCCGGGACATCCTGAGCCGGCTGATGTACGGGGCCCGCTGGTCGCTGGCGATCGGGCTCGGCGCGACCTTGCTCGCGCTCGTGGTCGGCGCTCTGATCGGCGCCGTCGCGGCGACCTCGCGCAAGGCGGTCGACGAGACGCTGATGCGCTGTCTGGACGTGGTGATGGCGTTCCCGGGCATCGCGCTGGCCGCGGTGCTCGTCGCGGTCTTCGGCGGCGGCATCACCGTCCTGATCTGCGCGATCGCCTTCCTGTTCACACCGCCCGTGGCCCGGGTGGTCCGGGCGAACGTCCTCGACCAGTACGGCGAGGACTATGTGACGGCGGAACGGGTCATCGGCGCCCGCACCCCGCACATCGTCATCAAGCACGTGGCGATCAACTGCGCCGCCCCGGTGCTGGTGTTCTGCACCGTGCAGGTGGCCGAGGCGATCGTCTTCGAGGCGTCGCTGTCGTTCATCGGCGCGGGCGTGCGGCCGCCGGACCCGTCCTGGGGCAGCGTCATCGCGGACGGCAAGAACATGGTCCTGACCGGCGGCTGGTGGGCGACCGTCTTCCCCGGGCTGCTGATGCTGGTGACCGTCCTGTGCCTGAACATCCTCTCCGAGGGCGTCTCGGACGCGTGGGCGGCGCCGTCCGCACGCGAGGTCGACGTGAAGGAGCAGCGCGACCACCTGGAGGCACCTGAGCCGGGCAGCGGCGAGGTGCTCCAGCTGCCCGGGCTCACGGAGGCGGCGGCCCGGCTGCGGTCACGGGCCCGGCCGCTGCCCGGGGGACGGCTGCCGGTGCTCGCGGTGGAGAACCTGGCGATCGGCTTCGAAGGCCGGCACAACGGTGTGGACATCGTCGACGGCATCAGCTTCGAGGTGCAGCCCGGCGAGGTCCTCGGCCTGGTCGGCGAGTCGGGCTGCGGGAAGTCGCTGACCGCGCTCGCGGTGATGGGCCTGGAGCCGAAGGGCGCCCGGGTGCGCGGCCACGTCCGGTTCAACCAGCGGCAGTTGGTGGGCGAGCCGATGCGGGTACGCCGCAAGCTGCTGGGCCACGAGATGGCGATGATCTACCAGGACGCCCTGTCGTCCCTGAACCCGGCGATGACGATCCGCTCGCAGCTCAAGCAGGTCGTACGCCGTGGCGGCCGGCGCGGCCCGCACGAGCTGCTCACCCTGGTCGGCCTCGACCCCGAACGCACCCTGCGCAGCTATCCGCACGAGCTCTCCGGCGGCCAGCGTCAGCGCGTGCTGATCGCGATGGCCCTGTCCCGGGACCCGAAGCTGATCGTCGCCGACGAGCCGACGACCGCGCTGGACGTCACCGTGCAGGCGCAGATCATAGAGCTGCTGCTGAGGCTGCGCCAGGAGCTGGGCTTCGCCCTGATCCTGGTCTCGCACGACCTCGCGCTGGTCTCGGACGTCACCGACCGGGTGGTCGTGATGTACGGCGGCCAGATCGTGGAGACGGGCGTGACCGCCGACCTGGTGGAGGCACCGGCGCACCACTACACGCGGGGTCTGCTCGGCAGCGTGCTCTCGCTGGAGTCGGCGCAGGAGCGGATGACGCAGATCAAGGGCGTGGTCCCCTCCCCCGCCGACTTCCCCGCGGGCTGCCGCTTCGCGGACCGCTGCCCGCTGGCGAGCGAGGTGTGCCGGACGACCGCGCCCGCCCTCGCGGGAACACCGACGCACACGGCGGCCTGCCACCACCCGGCGATCCTCCTGTCCCCGACGGACCGCTCCGAGAGCGAGGCGGTGACATGAGCGCGAGCGAGACGAACACTCTGGTCGAGCTGTCCGACGCGCACGTCGTGCACAAGGCGCGCAGTGGTGGGCTGTTCACCCGGGACAAGGTGTACGCCCTGACCGGCGCCGAGCTCACCATCGCGCCCGGCGAGACGGTGGGCGTGGTCGGCGAGTCGGGGTGCGGCAAGTCGACGCTGGCGAAGGTGCTGGTCGGGGTGCAGCGGCCGACGTCGGGGAGCGTGGCGTTCCGCGGCCGTGATCTGTGGGCCATGACGCCTGCCGAGCGCAGGACGGCCGTGGGCGCCGGCACGGGCATGATCTTCCAGGACCCGTCGACGGCCCTGAACCGCCGGCTGCCGGTCCGGCAGATACTGCGGGACCCGCTGGACGTGCACGAACGCGGCACCAAGCGCGAGCGCGAGGACCGGGTGCGGGAGCTGATGTCCCTGGTGGGCCTGCCTCGCGCCCTGACCGACGCCCTGCCGGGCCAGCTGTCGGGCGGTCAGCGCCAGCGCGTCGCCATCGCCCGCGCGCTGGCCCTGGACCCCGACCTGGTGGTGGCGGACGAGCCGACGAGTGCCCTGGACGTGTCGGTGCGCGCCCAGATCCTGAACCTCCTGCTGGACCTGAAGGAGCGCCTCGGCCTGGCCCTGGTCTTCGTCTCGCACGACATCCAGACGGTACGGCGGATGAGCGACCGGGTGATCACGATGTACCTGGGCCGGATCGTCGAGGAGGCCCCGGCGGCCGGTGTCACCGACGGCTCCCGGCACCCGTACACCCGCGCCCTGTTCTCCGCGACCCCGGGGCTGCTGGACCCGATCGATCCGATCCCGCTGGTCGGGCCGGTCCCGTCGGCGACCCGGCCGCCCAGTGGATGCCCCTTCCGGACCAGGTGCTGGAAGGCGGACGGGGTATGTGCGGAGGTGATGCCGGAGTTCTCGGCCGCGTCGAGCCCCGCGCACCGTTACAGGTGTCACCATCCAGTGGAGGAGGGCGAGGCCACCCGCGACCTCGTACGACAGAGCCACAGTTCCAGGGAGCCCTGACCATGATCCCCACCCCGCTCACCGGTGTCGTCCCGCCCGTCTGCACGCCCCTGACACCGGACCGCGAGGTGGACGTCCCGTCACTGCGCAGGCTGATCGACCATCTGATGGAGGGCGGGGTGCACGGCCTGTTCGTGCTCGGCTCGACGTCGGAGGTGGCGTATCTGACGGACCGGCAGCGGCGGCTGGTGGTGGACACGGCCGTACGGCACACCGCCGGGCGGCTCCCGGTCCTGGCCGGCGTGATCGACATGACGACGCCGCGGGTCCTGGACCACGTACACGAGGTCACGGAGGCCGGCGCGGACGCTGTGGTGGCGACGGCCCCGTTCTACGCGCGCACCCACCCCGCCGAGATCGCCCACCACTACCGGCTGATCGCGACGGCCTGCCCGGTCCCGGTCATCGCCTACGACCTGCCGTCCGGCGTGCACACCAAGCTGCCCGCCGAGGTCGTCCTGGACCTGGCCGCCGAGGGTGTGCTGGCGGGCCTGAAGGACTCCAGCGGCGATCTGGCCGGTTTCCGCGAGGTCGTCATGGGCGTCCGCAACCGGCCCGACCTCAAGGGCTTCAGCGTGCTGACGGGCTCCGAGCTCATCGTGGACGCGGCTCTCGCGGTCGGCGCCGACGGGGCGGTGCCGGGCCTGGCGAACGTCGACCCGGCGGGCTACGTCCGCCTCGACCGCCTGTACCGCTCCGGCGACCGGGAGTCGGCCCGAGCCGAGCAGGAACGGTTGTGCGCCCTGTTCGGGATGGTGACCGTCGGCGACACCGAGCGGATGGGCGGCAGCTCCTCGGCGCTGGGCGCGTTCAAGGCGGCACTGCACCTGCGGGGCGTCATCGACTGCCCGGCGACAGCGGAGCCTCAGGTGCCGCTGTCGCCGGAGGAAGTCGAACGGGTGGGGAAGTTCCTGGCCGGAGCGGGGCTGCTCTAGGCCGGTTCCGCCCCGGCGGCCGCTAGCTCAGCTCGGTGACCGGCAGCCGGCGGAACTCGATCGTCTCGTAGGTGCCCGACTGCCCCGTCTCGTACAGCAGCCCGACCGTCTGCCCGTCGAGCCGCACCAGGTCGGAGTACGCCGCCCGCTGCTGCGACAGCGTCAGTACCTTCGTGAAGGTCGCCCCGCCGTTCGTGCTGCGCCACACGGCCATCGACTGCCGGGCGGTGGGCACGGACGGACCGGAGAACAGCAACGGGGCGCCGGCGCCCGGGAGTTGGAGAACGCTGCCCTCGACCACCGGCACGTCGTTCAGCGAGGGCTGCATCGTGTACGGCCGGTCCAGACTCTCGCCGCCGTCGCTGGAGACGCTGTCGAGGCGGTTGCCCGCGCTCGTGCCGTTCTGGTCGCGGGAGTTGAAGTACACCCTGCCGTCGGGGAGTTCGGCGGCGGTGGACTCGTTGGCGTTGCTGTAGCCGTCGTACGTCTCGTCGACGAAGCCCGTCTGCCACGTACGCCCGCCGTCGTCGCTGTAGATGGCGTGGGCGCCGTAGTACCTGGCCTCCTGCCCGGTGTGGCCGGAGCCCGCCGGCGGGGCCACCGAGTGGTTCGAGGGGACCACCAGCCGGCCCGCGTGCCTGCCGTGCCGGAGCGCGATCGCGTGCCCGGGGCCGGTCGCGTACCAGCGCCAGTTCGCCGGCTTCACGTCCCCCGTGACATCGCGGGGCGAGCCGAAGCTCCGCCCGTCGTCCGTGCTGCGCTGCACGAACACCCGGCGGCTCTGCTCCGCCGTCGCCTCGCCCCGCATGATCTGCGCCTCCGTCACATCCCCGCTGTTGTAGGAGGTGACCAGCACGACCGCGCCGGTGAGCGGGTCCACCACCGGCGCCGGGTTGCCCCGCGTGTCCCCGTCCCCGGCGGCGACCACCGCGACCGGTCCCCAGGTGCAGCCGCCGTCCAGGGACCGTCTGAGGACGACATCGATGTCGCCGGTGTCACCGGCCCCGTCGTGCCGGCCCTCGGCGAAGGCCAGCACCGTGCCCAGCGCGGTCGTGACCGTCGCCGGGATGCGGTACGTGTCGTAGCCGCCCTCGCCCGAGACGTACGGCACGGAGGACGTGCAGCCGGGGGCCGCCGAGGCGGTGCCGGCGGTGGTGAGCGGGGCGGTCAGCAGTACCGCGGTGGCCAGGAGTGTGCGGCTCAGGAGGGTCATCGAACTCCCTTGACGGAGGGTCAGACATTGACCTGTCCGTCACAGGTTCCCCGGAGTCACCATCCCTGACTCATACGCCACGACGACCAGCTGTGCCCGGTCCCGCGCCCCGAGCTTGCCCATGATGCGGCTGACATGGGTCTTGGCCGTGAGCGGACTGAGTCCCAACGCTTCCGCGATCTCCGTGTTGTTGAGCCCGCGCGCGACCAGCGTCAGCACTTCGCGTTCACGTTCGGACAGGCATTCGGGCCCGCCGGCCGCGGGTGCCGAGGGGCTGCGGAGGAACCGCTCGATCAGCCGTGCGGTCGGTCCCGGCGACAGCAGGGAGTCGCCCGCGGTCACCGTACGGATGGCGTCGAGGAGTTCGGCCGGGCGGGTGTCCTTCACGAGGAACCCGGAGGCGCCGGCCCGCAGCGCGTCCACGATGTTCTCGTCGGTGTCGTAGGTGGTCAGCACCAGCACGCGCACCCCGGCCAGGTCCTCGTCGGCCGCGATCAGCCGGGTCGCCTCGATGCCGTCGAGGTCGGGCATGCGGATGTCCATCACGACGAGGTCGGGGCGCGAGGTGCGGGCCAGTTCCGCGGCCTCCCGGCCGGTGGCCGCCTGGCCGACGACCTCCATGTCCGGCGCCGACTCGACCAGCATCGCGAACGCCTCCCTGACGAGCGTCTGGTCGTCCGCGAGCAGGACGCGGATCATCACTCCCCCTCCCGGCCGGTCCCGACGGACACCCGGCTCTCCTCGGGCAGTCCGGTCCCGGTGGGCAGTACGGCGCTCACCTCGAAACCCCCCTCGTCGCGCGGCCCGGCGTCGAGTGTGCCACCCACGCTGCGGGCCCGTTCACGCATCCCGACCAGACCGTAGCCGGGGCTCTGCGCGCAGGGCGCGGCACGGCCGTCGTCGGCGACCGACAGCCGCAGGGCGCCCATCTCCTCGTACAGCGAGACGCGCACGGCCGGTTCGGGTCCCGCGTGCCGGACCGCGTTCGTCAGCGCCTCCTGCACGATCCGGTAGACCGCCGCCCCCACCGCGGGCGGCGCCTCCCGCACCCGTACGTCGGACTCCACCCGCGCCCCTGCGAGCCGCGCCGCCTCCACCAGGTCGGGCAGTCCGTCCAGTCCGGGCAGCGGCCCGCGTGTCTCGCCCGCGACGCCCTGTTCGCGCAGGACTTCCAGGGTGCCGCGCACCTCACCGCGAGCCGTGCGGCAGGTCTCGGCGATGTCGTCGAGCGACTTGGCGATCGTCGCGCGGTCCAGCCGCTCGGGGTCGGCCGCCAGGACGTGCGCGGCCACCGACGTCTGCACGCCGATGAGGGTGATGCTGTGGGCCAGCAGGTCGTGCAGGTCCCGTGCGATGCGCAGGCGCTCCTCGGCGACGCGGCGGCGGGCCTCCTCCTCGCGGGTGCGTTCGGCGCGCTCGGCGCGTTCGACGACGGCGGCGAAGTACTGGCGGTAGTAGCGCACGTCGATGCCGCAGAAGAGGAACGCGAAGACCCAGCCCGATATCCGCAGGAGCTCCGCCGTCCCGTCGGGGTTGGTGATGCCGTTGAGGATCAGTGTCACGCCGAGGACGCCGCCGCCGGTGAGCAGAGTGCGGCGCACCGTGCCGGTTGCCGCGACCGTGTACAGCACGACCATGGTCGCGAAGATGGGCGCGGCGTGGTTGTTGTCGAGGGCGTGGTACGGAGCGATGCAGGCCATCACCGCGAGCAGGACCGGCACCGGACGGTGGCGCCGCCACACGAGGGGCACATGGGCCACCAGCAGCAGAGCCCAGCCGAGCGCGTCGGGTCGACGCCCGTCGTCGGCGAGCAGGGCCATCGCCGTGGCGAGGACGGCCCACCCGGCGGCCAGCAGGGCGTCGTTGCGGGTGCGATGCGGGGCGGTCATGGGGTCGCGGTTGATCGCCGCCATGACCCGTTCGCCGACGCGGGGCCGTACGTGTGTCCTGTTTTCCTGCACGGGCTCATCCTCCGCGATGGGGGCGCCCCTCCGGCAGGGAGGGGCGCCCGTCGGTTCAGTGGGCGGACACGGTCACCCGCTCCGGTTCCTTCGGCGGCACGGGCGGCTCCGGCTTCCGGGACAGCGGACCCGGCCACCACACCTTGCGCTTGAGCGCGACGCTGGCGCTGGTGACCAGGTAGGTGCGGACCAGGAAGGTGTCGAGGAGCACGCCGACCGCGATGACGAAGCCCAGCTCCACGAGCTGCAGCATCGGCATGTTGGTGAGCACCGCGAAGGTGGCGGCCAGGACGAGCCCGGCGGAGGCGATGACGCCGCCCGTCGTACGCAGCGCGGTGAGCGCGGCCGTTGCCGGTTCGGCGCCGTTCAGGCACTCCTCGCGCATCCGGTGCATCAGGAAGATGCCGTAGTCGACGCCGAGGGCCACGAGGAACACGAAGGACAGCAGCCCGAGTCCGGGGTCGGTGCCCTCGAAGCCGAAGAGCGGCTCGAAGACGAGTCCGCCGATGCCGAGCGCCGCGGCCCACACCGCGACCACGGCCGCGACCAGGATCAGCGGCGCGACGAGCGAGCGCAGCAGGACGACGAGGATCAGCAGCACCGACAGCAGCACGATCGGCACGACGACCAGACGGTCGCGGGCGTTGGTGTCCTTCAGGTCGAGCTGCTCGGCGCTGGCACCGCCGACGTAGGAGCCCTCCAGCCGGTCGCGCAGGGCCTCGATGGTGGCGGTCTCCCCGGCGGACTGGGGCGCCGCGGTGGCCAGGACGGAGATCTCGGTCCAGCCGTCTCCGGTACGGCCCTCCTGCGCGCTGTCGACGCCGCGCGTGTCCCGGATCGACGCGAGGGTCGCCTCCGCCCGGTCCTCGGGGGTGATGACGCTGATGGGCTGGGTGCCGCGCTCGGGGTAGGCCGCGGCGAGGGTCTCCATGGCGGCGACCGCGTCGGGCTTGGAGGTGAAGGAGTCCTCCTGCTTGAGGTTGCCGGGCAGGTTGAGGGTGCCGAGGGCGAGCGCGCCGAGCAGGACGGCGCCGCCGGCGAGGACGGTGAGGGGCCGGCGTCCGGCCGAGCTGCCCATGGCCGTGAACAGGGACCGGCGGGCCTTGGGTGTGCTGCCGAGGCGCGGCACGAGGGGCCAGAACACGCGCCGGCCGAGCAGGACGAGGACCGCGGGCAGCAGCGTCAGCATGGCGACGAGGGCGCACAGCACACCGACGGTGCCGAGCGGGCCCATGCCGCGGCTGGAGTTGAGGTCGGCGGCGAGCAGGCACAGCAGTCCGGCGGCGACGGTGCCGGAGGAGGCGAGCACGGCGGGCCCGCAGCCCTTGAGCGCGGCGACCATGGCGTCGTAGGGCCGCTCGATGCGCCGCAGCTCCTCCCGGTAGCGGGAGACGAGCAGCAGTGCGTAGTCCGTCCCCGCCCCGAACACGAGGATGGTCATGATCCCGGAGCTCTGGCCGGAAACCGACGTCCCGAAGCCCTGGTTGAGTCCGTAGGCGACGCCCATCGACAGGTAGTCGGCCATGCCGGCGACGGCGAGCGGCACCAGCCACAGGAACGGGCTGCGGTAGATGATGATCAGCAGCAGCGCGACGACGGCGGCCGTGGTGTACAGCAGCGGCCCGTCGAGCGAGTTGTAGACCTCGCTCGCGTCGGTGGCGAGCGCCCCCGCCCCACCGACCTCGACGCTCAGCCCGTCGCTGCTCCGCGCGACGTCCCTGACGTCGTTGACGAGCAGGTCACGTGCCTCCTCGTCGGTCCCCGGCTCGGTGGTCGCGATCGGGTACATCAGGGTGGTCCCGTCCCGCGACGGCACACCTCGCGGTTCACCGGTGAGTTTGTGCTCCCCCGCGATCCGCTCGATCTGCCCGGCGGCGGTCGCCCGGTCCCCGGCGGTCAGCCCGCCGTCGCGGTGGTATACGACGACCAGCTCGGTGGCCTCGCCCCCCGGCAGCTGCTCCTGGATCTTGGCCACCTGCGTGGAATCCGCACTGGCCGGCAGATAGTCCACGGCCCGGTCCCGCTGCACGTCCGCGAGCTTCGACGCGAACGGCGACACGGCCACCAGAGCGACGACCCACAACCCGAGCACAAGCCAGGGCACACCCCGCCGCCGCGCACTCGTCCCTACGGCCCCCATGAGACGGGCCCCCCTTCCGATCGGATGTCTGGACGACTCCAAGACTTCCGTCAGGGGGGTGCCGAATCGTCGGACGTGAGGGCGAGTTGGGGGCTACTGCCCGGGGTGGCCCGAGGTGGGCGTTACTCCCTGGGGAGTACTCCGGCGGAACGCGTCGAGCGCCTTGCGGGGGTGGCCGGTGGCCAGCGCGAGAAGCGCGAGTCTGCGCAGGCCCCGGCGTACGTCGGGGTGGTCGGCGCCGAGCGTGCGGATGCCGTCGGCGTAGACGGGGACGGCCAGGTCGAAGGCGCGACGGGGGTGCCCGGACCAGAGGACCGCGTAGGCGTGGAGCCGCCGCCGCTGCCAGGTTCCCGCGTGGTCCGGGCCGTGCAGGCGAGTGCTGTGCTCGACGAGTTCGGCGTAGGCCCTGACGGACTTGTGGGCCCGTCCGGTCAGGCGGAGAGCCCAGGCTTCGTTGCCGCGGGCGTACAGCGTCTCGCGGTGATCGGGGCCGTAGATCCGCTCGTTGTCGACGACAAGGCTCCGGTAGGCGGCGAGCGACCGCCTCAGTCTGCCCGTGGCGCGCAGGCTCCCGGCCAGGTACCGGCGCTGGCTCAGCACCTCGGGGTGGTCCGGTCCGTAGAGTCCGAGCATTCTGCTCAGCAGCCGTCGCTGCACGGCGGCGCACCTCCACACCAGGCCCACCGACCAGTAGGCGTGGCCCAGTGCTTGCAGGGCTCGCAGGCTCTCGCTGCTGTCCTCTCCGGTCCTGGCGGTCTCCAGCGCGAGCACCCTGCGCCGCAGTCCGAGCGCCTTCAGGCGGCGGTTGGCCGCTCTGTGGTCGTCGGCCAGGTCGTCCAGGAGCTCGATGGTGTAGGGATGATCCGGCCCGAGAGCGCGCACGTAGTCGGGGTACAGGGCCCGGCGCAGCCGCAGCGCCTGCCTGCGTTTCCCTGAGCGGCGCACGGCGGCGGCCCGCTCGGACCGCACGACCAGCGTCCAGTGGTGCTGCTCGCCGTAGAACCGCGTGTACTCATCGACAACCTGCGTGATGGTCGCCAGCCATTCCTGCACGCGGTAGGCACTGCCGTAGGCGCCTGCCAGCCTGCGTCGCAGGACGATCGTGTGCCGGTGCCCGGCCCCGCTGCGCCGCTCCGCCGTGGTCAGGGCCTCCTGGTAGCGGGTCACGGCACTGTCGTAGTCGCCGAGGTGCAGTTCGGCCTGGCCGAGCATGGCGCCGAGCCAGGGAACGGCGGCATCGTCGGCGCCGTGGTCCGCGATGCGCTCCTCCAGCGCACGGGCCCGCAGGTCGCGAACCTCCTGCAGCCTGTTGGCGGACTGGAGCACCCATGCCAGTACGTCGTCCACCCGGCGCAGCAGCGGGTGCCGCGGGCCGAGGTGGCGGGCGATGTCCGTACGCGTGCTCCGGAGCAGGGTTTCGGCCTCGTCCTGGGACTGGGCCCCGTTCAGCGCGACGGCCAGGTCGATGCGGCAGGCGAGTGTCCAGGGGTGACCCCGGCCGTGGATCCGCTCCGCGTCCCGAAGGACCTGCCGCGACACCGTGATCGCCTCGGTGTGCTGTGCCGCGTCCGCACAAGTGTCGGCGTACAGGTCGCGGGCGTGAAGGGTGGCGGTGTCATCGGGACTCAGTAACCGCTCGTAGTCCGCCAGGAGTTGTTGTGCCTGCTCGTAGGCTTCCTGGTACCTGGCCGCACTGCTCAGGGCCCGTACGACCGAGCGCCGGGCGCCGAGGACCTCGGGGTGGTCACGACCGCGCAGGGCCGCCAAGTCGTCGACGACACGCCGGAGTTCGTCCAGTGCCTCGGTATAGCGTTCCTGCTGTGTCAGGGCGTCCGCCCAGGTCACGCGTATCGTCGCGATCCGCGCCGGGGTGTCGGCGAACAGCCGCTCGGCATCACGCAGCGCGCGTCGGGCGGTCTCCAGTGCCTCGTCGTACAGGCCGGCCGACATGCAGTTGTAGGCCAGGCGGTTCCTGATCCACACCGCCTCCGGCTCGTCGTGGTCCCCACTGGCCTCCCGCTCCGCGAGCAGGCGCCGCAGCAGGTCCACACCGTCGGCCGCGCGGCCCACAGAGTCGTAGAAGTCAGCCAGGCGGCTCAGCTCGTCGGAGCTGCGGAGGGGGTCCACCGCGTCCGCCGGCATCAACCGCTCGCGCAGGGACTCCGACACGGCGACGGCTTCGGCCAGCCGTCCCGCCTCGGCGTACATCTCCGCCAAGGTGGCCCGGGCTTCCATGGTGCGACTGTGGTCGGGCCCGCCGAGCCGCTCGAAGTCCTCAACGAGGCGTTCGCACATGGATACGGCGACATCGAAGTGGCCCGCCGAGCTGTGAGCCTGCGCCAGGTCCATGCGGACGGTCAGCGTCTCCTCGTCGTCGGGACCGTTCGCCTGCTCCAAGAGGCCGTGCAGCCGTTGGAGAGCGGCAACGGCACCCTCGGCGCGACCGGACCGTGCCCGGATGACGGCCAGAGATCTCAAGGCGGCGGGCAGGGCCCCCGACCGTGTGCCCGGCCCCGTCTCCAGGCACAACAGGGTCTCCTCGGCCGAGTCCAGGGCCCGCCCCGACTCCCCGACCTCGTACAGATACCGCGCCATCCAGTCGCGCAGCCGCGCCAGCCCTTCCGTGCACCCCTGCCCCAACGAGGCGAGGTCGGTCACCACCGCGTTCCACAACGCGTCGATCTGATCCACGAGTTGACCGCCCTCCTCCCGGCGGTCCCATGCCTCGCCCAGCGGAACCCGGTCCTCCTCCAGGCACTCCCCGATCGTCGCCGCGGCCCCGGCGAGAGCCCCCTCTCCTCGAACCCGGTCCTGGAGCACACGGCGGGTGAGCCGGTGTACGGCGATGCTCTCGGCTCCCATCCGCGTGGCGAGCGAGGCCTCGACGAGTCGGCCGGCCGCGCGCTCGACCGCCGTGACGGACTCCTGCCCCTGCCGCCGCGCGATCGCTCGCAGCAGCGCGCCGGGCACCCCCGCGGGGGACAACAGGGCGAGAGCGTCCAGGAGATGCCGGACCAGGCCCGTGTCGTCGTCGCCCTCCACCTGCTGGACGGACACCAGTACGGCCTCGGCCGCGCGGTGCGGATACCGCTCGCCCGGCACCGCCGCCAGCAACTGCCCCAGCGGCATCGTCCGCAGTCGCCGCAGGCACCCCTCGTACCCGATGTGCTCGCTCTTGATCACAGCCGCCGACTGGGCGAGGGCGACGGGCAGTCTGCCGAGTTCCTCGGCGAGGTCACGAGCGCCCTCGTCGTCGTCGAGTCCGGTCCGCTCCCGGAGGAAGGCGAGCGACTCCTGCGGGGTGAAGACCCCGACGTCCACCTGGCCGCCCGCCGCGATGTTCCCGAAGGCCCGGCTGGTGGTGGTCACGACCACCTCCGCGCGCCCCACCGTGGGCAGCCAGTCGGCGGCCTCGTCAGGGTCGACGGCGTTGTCGACGACCAGCAGGCACTGCTCGTCGGTGCGACCGATCCAGGTCAGCGCCGCCCGCGCGGAGGTCTCGGCGTCCTCTCCCGGTTCCCGCACGCCGAGCTGGGCCGCGAGTTCGGCGAGCCCGGAGACCAGCTGGCCGCGCGTCTCGCCGTTGATCCAGGCGACGACGGGCCACTCGTCCTCGATGCGCCGACGGGCGTACGCGGCGGCGAGCTGGGTCTTGCCGACGCCCCGGGTTCCGGTCACCGTGCGCACGACCGCCAGGCGGTGGTCCGCGGCGGTCCGGGCGAGTTCGGCGACGAGATCCTCCCGCGGCTGGAAGCCGACCGGCCGACGGGGCAGGTCGCCCATGCGTACCAGGGGTCCGGTCGGCTCGGCCGGCTGCCCGTTGGCGGTGACGGAGACGGTCGAGTGGGCGAAGTCGAGCCGGACCGGAGCGTCGGCGGCCGGGGCGGGCGCGGTTCTGTTCGTGGCGTACCAGGCGCTCCAGGCGGTGATCGCTGCGGCCACGACCGTGCCGGCGCCGACGGCGACCGAGGCGCGATCGCCTTCTTCCGAGGGCAGCAGGGGCAGGCCCCCGCCGTAGAAGACCGCGAAGGTGGCTCCGAATCCCAGGAGGGCGAGCCCGATCGCCACCGCCCAGCGCGCTCCCGGCCGCATGCCGCCCCCTTCAGGCGCCGCCCCTCCGGCGCACGGCACGATTGTGCGGGAGGGCGGGCAGCTCAGGAAGGCGAACGGCCGAGTCGGCCCGTGAAGCTCATGAAGGCGTGCGGGCCGCTGCCGCCAGCAGGCTTGTCACGTCGTCCGTGCAGATCGTGAGGGCCGCGCCCACCGTCGCGAGGGCGTCTCGTTCGGCGGGGGTGTAGGGGCCGTCGGCGAGGGCGATGCGGGCTCCCTGGAGGAGGATCGATTCGCGGCCGGCGGGGGCGAGGTGCGGGGCGAGGGGGTCCAGGGCCTCGTGGAGCTCTATGGCGAGGCCGGCGCCGCAGGGCTCGGAGAAGACCCGGCCGGTGTCGGCGGCGAGCGCCTCGACCAGGGCGCTCAGCTGGTCCTCCGTGCAGTCGTCGAAGCCGGCCGCGCGCACGGTGGCCGTGGCCGTCTCCAGGGACGGGCGGGCGCAGGTGCCGCCAGCCGCCAGCACCGCGAGGGCGACCGTGTGGACGGCGTCGCGCAGCATCGCGGAGAAGCGGGTGGTGGTCGGATGGTCGAGGACCTCGGTGCCGAAGTGCCGGCGGCAGGCCGCGCACTCCACCACGGGGGCGGTCTCGCCGCGCGGCAGCACGGGCACGCCGAGCAGCGTGAAACGACGATGGCCGGTCAGCCGCTGGTAGTTGCGGTCGCCTCCGCAGCCGGGGCAGAAGAACTCACCGTCGCCCACGGCCGACCATGCGGTGCGGGTGCCCAGGATGCGCGCAAGCCTGGCGGCACGGCCGTCTCGTCCCCGTCCTGGCAGCACGTCGCACCTCCGCGAAACCCCGCGGCAACGTCGCCGCGCTTGCGTGATGTTAGCCACATCACGGACGCGGAGTCAGTACCCCGGACGAGACCTTTCCGTGACCTGCACGTGCCGATGGCCGAAAACAGACAGTTCCCCGCGCCCCTGAGGGGCGCGGGGAACTGCGCGACCAGCCACGACGGCGCCGCACTCACTCACTCGTCAGTGGGCGCACGGCGGGCACACCGTCAACGCGCCGCCCGGTTGACGGCCGAGACGACCGCCTTCAGCGAGGCACGAGTGGTGTTGGCGTCGATGCCGATGCCCCACAGAACCTTGCCGTCGATCGCGCATTCGATGTAGGAGGCGGCCTGCGCGGACGCACCCTCGCTCATCGTGTGCTCCTGGTAGTCCAGCAGCCGCGCGTCGATGTCGATCTTCGCCAGGGCGTCGAAGAAGGCCGAGATCGGACCATTGCCGGTACCTGCCAGGACCGTGTCGGCGCCGTCGACGGTGGCCTCCACCTTCAGCGTGTCCACGCCGTCCGTGTCGGTCGTCGACTGACCGTTCTTGACCTGGACGCGACCCCACGGGTTCTCGGGGTTCGGCAGGTACTCGTCCTGGAAGACCGCCCAGATGTCGCCGCCGGTGATCTCGCCGCCCTCGGCGTCCGTCTTGGCCTGGATCAGCTTCGAGAACTCGATCTGCATCCGGCGCGGCAGGTCCAGCTTGTGGTCGTTCTTCAGGACGTACGCGATACCGCCCTTGCCGGACTGCGAGTTGACGCGGATGACCGCCTCGTAGGAGCGGCCGACGTCCTTCGGGTCGATCGGCAGGTACGGGACGGCCCACTCGATGTCGTCGACGGTGACCCCGCGGGCGGCCGCGTCGGCCTCCATGGCGTCGAAGCCCTTCTTGATGGCGTCCTGGTGGGAGCCGGAGAAGGACGTGTAGACCAGGTCGCCCACGTACGGGTGGCGCGGGTGGACCTCCATCTGGTTGCAGTACTCCCACGTACGACGGATCTCGTCGATGTCGGAGAAGTCGATCTGCGGGTCGACGCCCTGCGAGAACAGGTTCATGCCCAGGGTGACCAGGTCGACGTTGCCGGTGCGCTCGCCCTGCCCGAACAGACAGCCCTCGATGCGGTCGGCGCCGGCCATCAGCGCCAGCTCGGCCGCCGCCACCGCCGTACCGCGGTCGTTGTGCGGGTGGACCGACAGCACGACGTGCTCGCGGCGCGTCAGGTTGCGGTGCATCCACTCGAAGCGGTCGGCGTGCGTGGACGGCGTCGAACGCTCCACCGTGGCGGGCAGGTTGAGGATGATCTCGCGGCCGGGACCGGGCTGGTAGACGTCCATCACCGCCTCGCAGACCTCCAGCGCGAAGTCCAGCTCGGTGTCGGTGAAGATCTCCGGGCTGTACTGGTAGCCGAACTCGGTCTCCGGGCCCAGCAGCTTCTCGGCGTACTCCATCACCAGACGGGTGCCGTCGACGGCGATCTGCTTGATGTCGTCCTTGGAGCCGCGGAAGACCACGCGGCGGAAGACGGGGGCCGTGGCGTTGTACAGGTGCACGGTGGCCCGGTGGGCGCCCTTCAGGGACTCCACCGTGCGCTCGATCAGGTCCTCGCGGGCCTGGGTCAGTACGGAGATGGTGACGTCGTCGGGGATGGCCCCGGGCTCCTCGATGATGGAGCGTACGAAGTCGAAGTCGGTCTGGCCCGACGCGGGGAAGCCGACCTCGATCTCCTTGTAGCCCATCTTGACCAGCTGGTCGAACATCCGGCGCTTGCGCTCGGGCGACATCGGGTCGATCAGGGCTTGGTTGCCGTCACGCAGGTCGGTGGAGAGCCAGCGGGGGGCGGCGGTGACGCGCTTGCCGGGCCAGGTCCGGTCGGCGATGTCGACCTGCTCGTAGCGGCCGTACTTGTGGATCGGCATGGTGCTGGGCTGCTGGCGGTTCGCCATGTCTGCGGGGCTCCTCAGGATGTCCGGAAGGACGGCCGACGACGCAACGCGAAGCTCCGCGGGGAGGGAGTCGACCTGGACTACAGGCCCTCGCCGCGGCAGCTAAGAAGAAGCAGCCCGAAACGCATGATGCGAAGCATGCTAGCCGAGCCTCTCCGGATGCGGGGCGCTGTATCAGTATGCGGGACCCCAGGGACGAAAAGGGCAAAACGTGCGCCATACCACTTCGTCACGGAGAGTGGCGCTCCCTATCCGCATATTTCACCAATCATGGTTGCGGCTAGTGACACCGGACTAACGCAGTGCAATGGTGCCGGACATGACGACCAACGGGGGCTTCGAGCCCGTCTTCTGCACCGTCGTACCACCACACGTGCTGGACAAACTGGCCCGCAATGACGACCCGGCACTCGCCGGTCCCGCCCGCCGCACCCTGATGCGCGACAGCGAGCTGCGCGGCCGCCGCCGTGTCACGACCGAGTTCGCCCTCGCGGCCGCCCCGACGGCGAAGGCACCGTCGGACCGGCCGCTGCGCACCATCTACGACGCCGGGCACGGCACCGCCCTGCCCGGCACCGAGGTCCGCGTCGAGGGCACGGACCCCGGCCAGGACGCCACGGTCAACCGCGCCTTCGCCGGGCTCGGCGCCACCTTCGAGCTCTTCCTCAAGGCCTACGCCCGCCACTCCATCGACGGCGACGGCCTGCCGCTGGACGCCACCGTCCACTACGACGAGAACTACAACAACGCCTTCTGGAACGGCGAGCAGATGGTGTTCGGCGACGGTGACGGCGAGATCTTCCTCGACTTCACCATCCCGATCGACGTGATCGGCCACGAGCTCACCCACGGCGTCACCCAGTACACGGCCAACCTCACGTACTACGGCCAGCCGGGCGCGCTGAACGAGTCGATGTCGGACGTCTTCGGCTCCCTGATCAAGCAGTACACCCTCGGCCAGACCGCCGCCGAGGCCGACTGGCTGATCGGCGCCGGACTCCTCGCCCCGAGCGTCTCCGGCAAGGCCCTGCGCTCCATGAAGGAGCCGGGCAGCGCGTACGACGACGACGTGCTCGGCAAGGACCCGCAGCCGGCGACGATGGACGACTACGTCCGCACCGGCCGCGACAACGGCGGCGTCCACATCAACTCCGGCATCCCCAACCACGCCTTCTACCTGGCCGCCACCGCGCTCGGCGGACATGCCTGGGAGAAGGCCGGACGGATCTGGTACGACGTGCTGACCGGCGGCGAGCTGTCGGACCGGGCCATGTTCACCGACTTCGCCGCGCTCACCGTGAAGGCCGCGCGCGAGCGCTTCGGCGACGGCGGCGAGGAGCTTCAGGCCGTTTCGAAGGCCTGGGAGCAGGTCGGGGTGCGGATCCCGTAGCTCCGTACTAGACAGGGACCCATGCGTATTCAGGTACGGCGCACGGGCGGATTCGCGGGCATCGAGCGGTTCGCCGAGGTGGACACCTCGGGGCGGCCCGACGCGGCGGAGTGGCAGGCCCTGGCCGAGAGCGCGGTCGCGTCCGGCCGGGGCACGCCCCCGGTCGGGGTTCCGGACGGCTTCAGCTACCAGATCACCGTGGACGGCACGACGGTGTACTGCTCGGATCCCCGGCTCACCGACGAGCAGCGCAGGCTGATCACCAGGGTGCTGAAGGAGGGAGCGTAACGGGCAGTTCACGCCGGGGCGTTGACTTCCGTTACCGCCGGTACGGATGATCCGGCGCATGGCGATCGATGAGCGCGCTGCGCAGAGCCCGATACCCCGTTTCCCGGCCGGTTTCCTGTGGGGCGTCTCGACGTCCGCCCACCAGATCGAGGGCGCCGTGGACGAGCGCGAGCGGTCCGTGTGGGACGCCTTCACGGCCGAGCCGGGAACGGTGAAGGACGGCTCCACGGCCGAGGTGGCGTGCGACCACTACCACCGCTACCGCGAGGACGTGGCCCTGCTGGCCGGCCTGGGAGTGGGCGCGTACCGCTTCTCGGTCTCCTGGCCCCGGGTGAACTCCCCGAAGGGCCTCGACTTCTACGACCGCCTGGTCGACGAGCTGTGCGCGGCGGGCGTACGCCCGGTCCCGACCCTCTTCCACTGGGATCTGCCCCTCACGCTGGACTGGCTGGAGCGGGACACGGCAGCCCGGTTCGCCGAGTACGTGTCCGTGGTCGCCGAGCGCCTCGGCGACCGCGTGAAGAAGTGGATCACCCTCAACGAACCCGCCGAGCACACCCTGCTGGGCCACGCCCTCGGCACCCACGCCCCCGGCAAACGGCTGCTCTTCGACGCCCTCCCGGTCGCCCACCACCAGCTGCTCGGGCACGGCCTGGCGGTACGGGCGCTGCGCGCGGCCGGCGCCACGGACATCGGCATCGCCAACTCGCACGGGCCGACCTGGCCGGCCTCGCGGGAGCAGGCGGACCTGGAGGCGGCGGACTTCTACGACCTGCTCCTGAACCGGCTGTTCGCCGATCCCCTGCTGCTCGGGCGGTACCCGGACGGCATCGGCGAGCTGATGCCCGGCGACGTCGAGTCGGACCTGAAGGTCATCGCCGAGCCGATCGACTTCTACGGCGTCAACTACTACGCCCCGACCCGCGTGGGCGCCCCGCAGGGCACCGAGATCGACTTCGGCGGGGTGACGATGCCCGCCGAACTGCCCTTCTCGGTAAGGGAGATCGAGGGCGTGCCGACGACGGACTTCGGGTGGCCGGTGGTCCCCGAGGGGCTGACGGAGCTGCTCACCGGCTTCCGCGAGCGCTACGGCGACCGGCTGCCGCCCGTCGTCATCACCGAGAACGGCTGCTCGTACGAGGGCGTCGACGACCAGGAGCGGATCGCCTATCTCGACGGCCACATCCGCGCCCTGCACCGGGCGGTGGAGGCGGGCGTGGACGTGCGCGGGTACTTCGTGTGGTCGCTGCTGGACAACTTCGAGTGGGCCGAGGGGTACGCGCGCCGGTTCGGGCTGGTCCACGTGGACTACGCGACGCAGGAACGGACGCCCAAGGCGTCGTACGGCTGGCTGCGGGACGTGCTCCGGGCCCAGGTCCCGGCGCGGGGATGACGGCCGACGCCCTGGCCGAACCCACGGACCGGGTCGGCGGGGGCTGGACGACGGCGCTGGGGCTGGCCAACGTGGCGATCTGGGTGGGCTGGTACGGCCCGCTCCAGATCCTGCTGGCCCAGCAGGCGGAGGACTTCGCGCCCGGCACGGGGATGTCGAAGGAGACCCTGCTGGCCTGGGTGACGGGCGCGGGCGCGGTGGTGTCGCTGGCCGCGAACCCGTTCTTCGGCGCGCTGTCGGACCGGACCACGTCCCGCCGGGGCCGTCGTACGCCGTGGATCGTGGCCGGGGCGGCGGGCGGGGCGCTGTCGCTGCTGCTGCTCGCCGGCGCGGACGGGCTGTGGCTGATGGCGCTCGGCTGGTGTCTGGTCCAGCTGACCCTGAACGCGGCCTTCGCGGCGGTGACCGCGGCCGTGCCGGACCGGGTGCCGCGGCTCCAACGGGGCGTCGTGGGCGGCTGGTTGGGGGCGGCGCAGATCCTCGGGGCGGTCGCCGGGACGGGGCTGGCGACGGCGGTCGGCGGGATCGCGGCGGGGTACGCGGCGTGCGCGGTGTTCGTCGTGGCCGGGGTGCTGCCGTACGTGCTCCGGTACCGGGATCTCCGGCTGCCGGCCGCGGACCGGCCGGCCTGGTCCTGGCGCTCCTTCACGCGCGGCTTCTGGCTGAGCCCGCGCCGCCACCCGGACTTCGGCTGGGCCTGGCTGACCCGCTTCCTGATCAACCTGAGCAACGCGCTGGTGATCCTCTACCTGCTCTACTACCTGCGGGACCGCCTGCACCACGACGACCCCGAGCAGGGCGTGCTGATCCTGACCGCGGTGAACGCCGTGTCCCTGCTGGCCACGGTCGTGGTGGGCGGCATCTGGTCGGACCGGGTGGGCCGCCGCAAGCCCTTCGTGCACTGGTCCGGCGTCCTGATGGCGGCGGCCACCGCCCTTCTCGCCGCCTGGCAGACCTGGCCGAGCGCGATCGTGGTGGCGGCCCTGCTCGGCATCGGCCTCGGCGTCTTCATGTCGGTCGACTTCGCCCTGATGACGGACGTCCTGCCCGAGGCCCGGGACCGCGGCAAGGACCTGGGCGTCATCAACGTGGCCAACGCCCTCCCCCAGGTAGCGGCCCCCGCCCTCGCCGCCCCGATCGTCACGTACCTGGGCGGCTACCGGACGCTGTACGCGGTGGCGGCGGTGATCGGGTTGGCGGGGGCGGTGCTGGTGGGGCGGATCAAGGGCGTCGATTAGAGCGCCCTGTTTCTAGAGCGCCCCGGCGTCCCGAGCCGCGTAGACGCTCGGGAACAGTGGCCGGTATCCCAGTTCTCGCCGGATCCGTTCGGTGGACAGGACCGCCAGCCATGGGTCCGGGTCCGTGCGGGTGTACAGCTCCTCGGGGATCTCGACCCCGTTCAGCTGATGGAGTTCGACCGCTGTCACCGGCACGTCGTCGGCGATGTTGTATACACGGCCCGCGATCCCCGGCGCGTGCAGGATCCGCAGCAGCCCCTGTGCGACATCCGCATGGTGCCCCATGTGCAACCGCTGGGTCGCCGCCCAGTTCCCGGCCCACATCAGGGACTGCGCGAGATGCGGATCGCCCTCGCCGTAGACGAAGGGAAGACGGCCGATGCGTACGTCCATGCCGTCCAGCGCGAGCAGGGCCCGCTCCGCCTGTGCCTTCGACTCCGGATAGGCGCCCCACATCGTCCCGCCGGGCCGGCTCTCGTCGCCCTCGGTCAGCGCGCGGCCGCGCCCCGTGCCGTACACCAGACCCGTGCTGACCTGCACGAACCTGCGCACCCCCGCGGCCTGTGCGGCGCGGCCCAGTTCGATGGCCGCATCCCGGTTGACCGCCCGCGCCTCCTCGTCGGGCACGCCCCGGAAGGCCGCCGCGACGTTGACGACCGCGTCGACCCCGGCGACCGCCTTGCCGAGCACCTCCGCGTCCCGCAGGTCGCCGACGACGACCTCGGCGCCCAGCTCCGCGAACGGCTCGCCCCGTGCCGCGTCCCGGACCAGGACCCTGACCCGCTCCCCCGCCCTGGCCTGCGCCAGCAGCCTCGGCACGAAGCGCCGGCCGACCTGTCCCGTCGTACCCGTCACCAATGTCTGCATGATCTGCTCCTCTCGTCACCGACCACCCTCGGACGGGGCCGGTGCGGGCGGGAGAGACCCGTTGATCGGGGGATCGGCAGTCCCTGGATAAGGCGCGCGCCGTGGCGCAGGCTGGAGGGGTGAACCGAGCCGAACTCGCCGACTTCCTGCGCCGCGGCCGCGCCCGGCTGGCCCCGTCCGACGTGGGCCTCGCGCCCGGCTCCCGGCGCCGTACACCGGGCCTGCGCCGCGAGGAGGTGGCGCAGCTGGCGGGCATGTCGGTGGACTACTACACCCGGCTGGAACAGTCCCGGGGCCCGCGCCCGTCCCGTCAGATGCTCACCGCGCTGGGCCGCGCGCTGCGCCTGACCGACGTCGAGCAGGACCATCTGTTCCACCTGGCCGGCGAGGAGCCGCCACGGCACGAGACGGCGTCGGCGCACGTGCGCCCCGGGCTGCTGCTGATCCTGGACCGGCTGCACGACTCACCGGCGCAGGTGGTGAACGACTGCGGTGAGGTGCTGGCGCAGAACGCGATGGCCAAGGCGCTGATCGGCGACGTGATGTCCCGCCCGCGGCGCGAGCGCAACCTCGCCCGGCTCTTCTTCCTCGACCCGGCCGCGCGCACGCTCTTCCCGCCGGAGGACTTCGAGAGCCATGCGCGCGCCCATGTCTCCAGCCTGCGCGCGGTGGCCGCGGCCCGCCCCGACGACCCGGAGCCGACCGAGCTGGTCGCCGAACTGCGGGCGGGCAGCGCGGAGTTCGCCCGGCTGTGGGACGAGCACGAGGTGTCCCGGCGCAACGAGGCGACCAAGCGTTTCCTGCACCCCCTGGTCGGCCTGCTGGAGCTGGACTGCGAGGTCATGGTCAGCCACCAGCACCACCACCTCCTGGTCGTGCACTCGGCCCGCCCCGGAACGGACGCCTACGAACGCCTCCGACTGCTGCGCGTGGTGGGCCTCCAGGACATGTCGCCCAGCAGGAGCTGACCGCGACGATCACCGCCGACTGCCCTATCGGACGCGGTAGTTGACCCGTCGGTAGTTGAGGCCGGAAATCACCCTTGCCGACCCTCGCCCCAGGCGCATCAATGGAAACGACGGTTCCGACGGACCGTCAGATCTCAGCTCTCAGATCTCGGTTCTCAGCTCGCCCCGCAGCGTGCCCGCACCCACCTGCCGAGCTGTCCCCCCACGGAATTCCCCCACCCCGAAAGGGAGCGAATCCCATGAGACGAACACGTATCGCAGCAGGTGCGGCCCTGACTGCCGGGGCCCTCGCCGTCACCGGCCTCGCCTTCGCACCCGCCGCCCTCGCCGTCACCCCCGCCACCGCGACGATCACCGCCGACTGCGGCAGCTTCGGCGGCGGCGAGGCCACCATCACCGCGACGCAGAGCGGCACCGCCGCCACCGTCACCGTCAACTCGTCCGCGATCACCGCGCCGATCGCGCTGTCCGCGGACTCGATCGCCTCGACGCTCACCCTGGTGAGGGCGAGCGGCGGCACCGTCGCCTTCTCCGGCACCGAGAACCCGGCGATGGCCGCCGGCGACCCCGTCCAGGTCGGTCCGCTGAACGGCACCGTCGCCTCCGGGGACAGCCTGGAGGCCTTCGGCGGCTCGTTGCAGATGACCGTCTTCGGCATCACCATCACCTGCACGGCGACCGGGCCGCAGTCGCCGGGCCCGTTCGTGTTCGACTGAACCGTGTGACCCGGTGAGAAGGGCGCGGTCCCGTCGCTGTCGGCCGACTACAGCGCGTCGGGGCCGCGCTCGCCCGTGCGTACCCGTACGACGGTGTCGACCGGGAGCGCCCAGACCTTGCCGTCGCCGATCTTGCCGGTGTGGGCGGCCTTCACGATGGCGTCGATGACGTCCTCGGCCGCAGCGTCGTCCACGACGACCTCGATCCGGACCTTCGGCACCAGGTCGACCTGGTACTCCGCGCCGCGGTACACCTCGGTGTGGCCGCGCTGCCGGCCGTAGCCGCTGGCCTCGGTCACGGTCAGGCCCTGCACGCCGATCTCCTGGAGAGCGGTCTTGACCTCGTCGAGCCGGTAGGGCTTGACGATCGCGGTGATGAGCTTCATGCCTGCTTCTTGACCTTCTGCGCGGCGGGAGCGGACGGGGACACGGACGCGGTCACCGGGGCTCCGTGCCCCAGGACCCCGTGATCGTAGGCGGTCTCGGCGTGCACCGTAAGGTCCAGGCCGGTGTGCTCCTGCTCCTCGCTCGCCCGGAAGCCCAGGACCCTGTCGATCAGCTTGCCGATGCCGTAGGTGACGAGGAAGGCGTACGCCCCCACCGCCGCGATCGCCACCAACTGCTTGCCGAGCTGCGCGAACCCGCCACCGTGCAGCAGGCCCTCGGCGCCGCCCGTCATCGTGGCCGTCGCGAAGACGCCGATCAGCAGGGTGCCGACGACACCGCCGATCAGGTGCACGCCGACGACGTCCAGGGAGTCGTCGTAGTTCAGCTTGAACTTCCAGCTCACCGCGTAGGAGCAGACGACGCCCGCGGCGAGGCCGATGACCAGCGCCCCGAGCAGGGAGACCGAGCCGCAGGACGGGGTGATGGCGACGAGTCCGGCGACCGCGCCGGAGGCCGCGCCCAGGGTGGTGGGGTGGCCGTCGCGCTTGTGCTCGACGAGGAGCCAGCCGAGCAGACCGGTGCAGCCTGCGGCGAGGGTGTTGAGGAAGACGGCGGCGGCGAGGCCGTTCGCGCCGAGCGCGGAGCCGGCGTTGAACCCGAACCAGCCGAACCAGAGCAGACCGGCGCCGAGCACGACCATGGGCAGGTTGTGCGGCCGCATCGCGTCCTTCTTGAAGCCGAGCCGCGGACCGAGGACCAGGCAGAGCGCCAGGCCGGAGGCGCCCGAGGTGATCTCGACGGGCAGACCGCCCGCGAAGTCCAGGGCGCCGAGACCGTCGAGGATCCAGCCACCGGGGCCCCAGGTCCAATGGGCGATCGGAACGTATACGAGGAGTGCCCACACCGGCACGAACACCAGCCACGCCCCGAATTTGGCCCGGTCCGCGACGGCGCCGCTGACCAGGGCCGCGGTGACGATCGCGAAGGTGAGCTGGAAGGTGGCGAAGAGCAGGGTGGGGACGGTCCCCTGGACGCTGTCCGGTCCGAGACCGGCCATGCCGAGGTGGTCGAGGCCGCCGATCAGGCCGCCGCCGGCGTCGTCACCGAAGGCGAGCGCGTACCCGCAGACCAGCCACACGACGGTGACCAGCGCGATGGACACGAAGCTCATCATCAGCATGTTCAGGACGCTCTTCGTGCGGACCATGCCGCCGTAGAAGAGGGCCAGGCCCGGGGTCATCAGCAGGACGAGCGCGGTGGCGGCGAGCAGCCAGGCGGTGTCGCCGGTGTCGACGCTTGCGGCGGCGAGGGGCACGTTGGTCTCCAACCGGGTGGGGGCTCGTCAGAGATTCACGGGCGCGCGTTTCTGGTCGCGTACGGATGTGTTTCCACGAGGTTTCGTTGCGTGAGGGTTTCCGGAAGCTCACACGACGGGGGATGGTCGCTCCCTTGTGCGGCAGGGGCTTGTGGATCAGGGAGAATGGGCGCCATGAGCGTTCGCCATCAGTCATCCGAGCCGTCCGAGGCCCCCCACCGCGCCGGCTTCGCCTGCTTCGTGGGCCGCCCCAACGCGGGCAAGTCCACCCTCACGAACGCTCTGGTCGGCCAGAAGGTGGCGATCACCGCGAACCAGCCGCAGACCACGCGGCACACGGTGCGGGGCATCGTGCACCGGCCCGACGCCCAGCTGATCCTGGTCGACACCCCCGGTCTGCACAAGCCGCGCACGCTGCTCGGCGAGCGGCTGAACGACATCGTCCGTACGACCTGGGCCGAGGTCGACGTGATCGGCTTCTGCCTGCCGGCGAACGAGAAGCTCGGCCCCGGTGACCGGTTCATCGCGAAGGAGCTGGCGTCGATCAAGAAGACGCCGAAGATCGCGATCGTCACGAAGACCGACCTGGTGGACTCGAAGACCCTGGCCGAGCAGCTGATCGCGATCGACCAGCTCGGCAAGGAGCTCGGCTTCGAGTGGGCCGAGATCGTGCCCGTCTCGGCGGTCGGCGACAAGCAGGTGGGCCTGCTGGCCGACCTGATCGTCCCGCTGCTGCCGGAGGGGCCCGCGCTCTACCCCGAGGGCGACCTCACCGACGAGCCCGAGCAGGTCATGATCGCGGAGCTGATCCGGGAGGCCGCGCTGGAGGGCGTCCGCGACGAGCTGCCGCACTCCATCGCCGTCGTGGTCGAGGAGATGCTGCCCCGTGAGGACCGCCCCGCCGACAAGCCCCTGCTCGACATCCACGCCTTCGTCTACATCGAGCGCCCCAGCCAGAAGGGCATCATCATCGGCCCCAAGGGCAAGCGCCTGAAGGACGTCGGCATCAAGTCCCGCAAGCAGATCGAGGCGCTCCTCGGCACTCCGGTCTTCCTGGACCTCCACGTCAAGGTGGCCAAGGACTGGCAGCGCGACCCCCGCCAGCTGCGCAAGCTGGGCTTCTGAGCCTCCCGGCTCCTGTCCCGCCTCCCCGGGCCCTCCTCCTGGAAAAGGCCTACGGCACTGTCAGTCCCCCGGCGTACCCTTGAAATCGCCAGGCCGCCCATGTGGCGGGCGAGTCGTATCGAGGAGGACGAGCAAGGCCTACGAGCCGGCCCATGACTCAGACACCCACAGCTCACACACCCGCGCAGGGGCAGGCGAGAGCACATTTCACCGTCCCCGCCCAGCACCCCATGGTGACCGTGCTGGGGTCCGGCGACTCCCTGCTGCGCGTGATCGAGACGGCCTTCCCGGCGACCGACATCCATGTCCGGGGCAATGAGATCAGCGCGGTCGGCGACTCCGCGGAAGTCGCCCTCGTACAGCGCCTGTTCGACGAGATGATGCTGGTGCTCCGCACCGGGCAACCGATGACGGAGGACGCAGTGGAACGCTCGATCGCCATGCTCAGAGCCAGTGAGAACGGGGAGGGTCCGGAGGAGACCCCGGCCGAGGTGCTCACCCAGAACATCCTCTCCTCCCGCGGCCGCACGATCCGCCCCAAGACCCTCAACCAGAAGCGCTATGTCGACGCCATCGACAAGCACACGATCGTCTTCGGCATCGGCCCCGCCGGCACGGGCAAGACCTACCTCGCCATGGCCAAGGCCGTCCAGGCCCTGCAGTCGAAGCAGGTCAACCGCATCATCCTGACCCGTCCCGCGGTGGAGGCGGGCGAGCGGCTCGGCTTCCTGCCCGGCACGCTCTACGAGAAGATCGACCCGTACCTGCGCCCGCTGTACGACGCGCTGCACGACATGCTCGACCCGGACTCCATCCCCAGGC
The DNA here is from genome assembly GCF_008704715.1 of Streptomyces chartreusis. Classification (NCBI taxonomy): domain Bacteria; kingdom Bacillati; phylum Actinomycetota; class Actinomycetes; order Kitasatosporales; family Streptomycetaceae; genus Streptomyces; species Streptomyces chartreusis. Next base: position 6,622,245 of record NZ_CP023689.1, on the reverse strand, counting down.
TGATGGCCGCCGGGACCATCGAGGTCGCGCCGCTCGCGTACATGCGCGGTCGCACGCTGAACGACGCCTTCATCATTCTGGACGAGGCCCAGAACACGAGCCCCGAGCAGATGAAGATGTTCCTCACCCGCCTCGGCTTCGACTCGAAGATAGTCATCACCGGTGACGTGACCCAGGTCGACCTCCCGGACGGCACCAAGTCCGGTCTGCGGCAGGTGCAGGACATCCTGGACGGCCTGGACGACGTCCACTTCTCCCGGCTGTCGTCGCAGGATGTCGTCCGGCACAAGCTGGTCGGCCGTATCGTCGACGCCTACGAGAAGTACGACAACACGCACGGCACCCAGAACGGCACGCACAAGGGCCGCGGCAAGGCCGGGCACAAGGGGAAGTAGAGAACACGCAAGCCCATGTCGATCGACGTCAACAACGAGTCCGGCACCGAGGTCGATGAGCAGGCGATCCTCGACATCGCCCGCTACGCGCTCGCGCGGATGCGCATCCACCCGCTCTCCGAGCTCTCGGTGATCGTCGTGGACGCCGACGCCATGGAGCAGCTCCACATCCAGTGGATGGACCTGCCGGGGCCCACGGATGTCATGTCCTTCCCGATGGACGAGCTGCGCCCGCCGTCGAAGGACGACGACGAGCCCCCGCAGGGGCTGCTCGGCGACATCGTGCTCTGCCCCGAGGTCGCCGCCAAGCAGGGAACCGAGGCGCCCACGCAGCACACCATGGACGAGGAGCTCCAGCTGCTCACCGTCCACGGTGTGCTGCACCTCCTCGGGTACGACCACGAGGAGCCCGACGAGAAGGCCGAGATGTTCGGTCTCCAGGCGGCCATCGTGGACGGCTGGCGTGCGGAGAAGGGCCTGACCGGTCCTTCCCCGGCCCCGACCGTGTCATGAGTCTCGCCCTCGTCTCCGGCGCCATCGCCCTGGTGGTCGTCGCCTGGCTCGCCGCCTGCGCGGAGGCGGGCCTGGCGCGCGTCTCCAGCTTCCGTGCCGAGGAGGCCGTACGCAGCGGGCGGCGCGGGAGCGAGAAGCTCGCGCTCGTCGCCGCCGACCCGACGCGCTATCTGAACGTGGCGCTGCTGGTGCGCGTGGCCTGCGAGATGGCCGCCGCCGCGCTGGTCACGTACGCCTGTCTTCAGGAGTTCGACAGCACCACCCAGGCGCTGCTGGTCGCCATAGCCGTCATGGTCCTGGTGTCGTACGTCGCCGTCGGGGTCTCCCCGCGCACCATCGGCCGCCAGCACCCGCTGAACACGGCGACGGCGGCGGCGTACATCCTGCTGCCGCTGGCCCGCGTCATGGGCCCGATCCCCTATCTGCTGATCCTCATCGGCAACGCGCTGACCCCCGGCAAGGGCTTCCGGCGCGGCCCGTTCGCCTCCGAGGCGGAGCTGCGCGCACTGGTCGACCTCGCCGAGAAGGAGTCGCTGATCGAGGACGACGAGCGCCGCATGGTGCACTCGGTCTTCGAGCTCGGCGACACCCTCGTGCGCGAGGTCATGGTCCCGCGCACCGACCTCGTCGTCATCGAGCGCTACAAGACCATCCGCCAGGCCCTCACCCTCGCCCTGCGCTCCGGTTTCTCACGGATCCCGGTGGTCGGGGAGAGCGAGGACGACGTGGTCGGGATGGTGTACCTGAAGGACCTCACCCGCAAGACGCACATCTCCCGGGACGCGGAGAGCGAGCTGGTGTCGACGGCGATGCGGCCCGCGTTCTTCGTGCCCGACACCAAGAACGCCGGTGACCTGCTGCGCGAGATGCAGAAGGAGCGCAACCACGTCGCCGTGGTCATCGACGAGTACGGCGGCACCGCCGGCATCGTGACCATCGAGGACATCCTCGAGGAGATCGTCGGCGAGATCACCGACGAGTACGACCGTGAGCTGCCGCCGGTGGAGGAGCTGGGCGAGGACCGCTACCGCGTCACCGCCCGCCTGGACATCACCGACCTGGGCGAGCTGTACGGCCTCGACGAGTACGACGACGAGGACGTGGAGACGGTCGGCGGGCTGCTGGCGAAGGCGCTGGGCCGGGTCCCGATCGCCGGGGCGTCGTCGGTGGTCGAGCTGCCCGACGGCCGCACGCTGCGGCTGACCGCGGAGGCCGCGGCCGGCCGCCGGAACAAGATCGTGACCGTGCTCGTCGAGCCGGTGGGTCCCCTCGTGCCCCCGGAGGAGGAGAAGGAGTCCGAGTGACCCCTCAGGAGCTGCGCGCCTTCTGCCTGTCGTTCAACGCGACCGTGGAGGACTTCCCCTTCAATCCGGAGACCTCGGTCTTCAAGGTCCTCGGCAAGCTCTTCGCCCTGACGAACCTGGACGCCCGGCCCCTGACGGTCAACCTCAAGTGCGACCCGGACGACGCGGTCCGCCTGCGCGGCGAGTACCCCGGCCTGATCATCCCCGGCTATCACATGAACAAGCGGCACTGGAACACCGTCACGGCCGACGGCGAACTCCCGGACCGCCTTGTCCGGGAGCTCGTCGAGGACTCCTACGACCTGGTCGTCGCCGGTCTACCGAGAGCCGAGCGCCTCCGCCTCGACCGCCCCTGATCCGGCCGTCCGCCGGGTGCGCAGTCCGAGGCCGACGAGGGCCGCAGCGGTCAGGACGATCGCCGCGTTCAGGGCCATCGCCGTGCGGGTGCCGGACAGGAGGTCGTCGGCGGTGGTGGCGATGACGCCCAGCAGCGGGATGCCGACCGTGAGGCCGATCTGCTGGGTGGAGGTGACCAGGCCGGTGGCCAGGCCCTGTTCCTCGTCGGGGACGCCGGAGGTGACCGTCAGGCCGTAGGAGATGATCGCGCCCAGGTGGAACATGCTCGCCACCGAGACGGCGGCCGTGGCGAGCCAGACGGACCAGGTCTCGGCGTTCAGGAACACCAGCCCGGAGATGAAGGCGCCCTGCCCCGTGAGCGAGAGCACCAGGGTGCGGCGGGCGCCGAGGCGGCTGACGAACCTCGGGGTGAGCGCGCCCGCGACCACCGAGACCACGCCCTGGACGCCGAAGACCAGACCCGTCTCCCAGGCCGACAGGTCCAGGATCTCCTGGAGGTACAGGGTGAGCACGAAGATCACCGTCGACATCATCGAGAAGGTGACAAGGCCGCCGATGTTGCCCCAGGCCACCGTGCGGCGGCGCAGCATGGGCAGGGAGACCAGCGGAGCGGCGGTACGGGACTCCACGACCACGAAGGCGGCGAGCAGCGCGAGGCCGGCGATCAGGGTCGCGATGACGTCGGCGCGGGCGAAGCCGTGGTCGGCGGCCGTCGTCAGGGCGTAGATCAGGGACAGCAGACCGCCGGTGACGGTGATCGCGCCGGGTACGTCGAGGTGCGGGCGCTCCGGGGTGCGGGACTCGGGCAGCAGGCCGGGCGCGAGGGGCAGCACGATCAGGGCGAAGACCGCGAGCAGGCCCATCGTGGAGCGCCAGCCGAGCGCGTCGGTCAGGATGCCGCCGGCCACCATGCCGATGGTGAAGCCGAGGGACATCAGCGTCCCGGAGATGCCGAGCGCCCGGGCCCGGGCGGGCCCCTCGGCGAACGTGGTCGTCAGCAGGGACATGCCGGTCGGGACGATGACCGCCGCGCCGAGGCCCTGGAGGGCGCGTCCGGCGAGGAACGACGCCGGGTCCCAGGCGAACGTGGCGAGCACCGAGGCGGCGGCGAACAGGGCCAGGCCGGTGAGGAACAGCCTGCGGCGGCCGTAGAGGTCGCCGATGCGGCCGAACAGGAGCAGGAAGCCGCCGGACGGCAGCGCGAACGCGGTGACCGCCCACTGGAGGGCCGACTGGCTCATGCCGAGGTCGGCGCCGAGGACGGGCAGGGCGACGTTCAGCACGGAGAAGTCGAGCGCGACCATGAACTGGGCGGCGCACAGGACGAACAGGACGAGTCTGTCGCGCGTCGACATCCGGGGGGTGTCGGGCAGGGGCGCGGTGGTGGTTGGGGAGGTGGGTGAGGGAGTGTCGATCGCCATGGGCAAGAGCCTGCTGGCGTCGGAATAGCCGTGGGGAGCCGGAAGTTGTGCTGGTGGTGGCACCACCAGCCAACGCGAACGGGGGGATCGGTACGTGTCCGAGGGCACGCTGAAGAGTCATCGGCGGCGCGAGCTGCGCGAGTTCCTGATGAGCAGGCGGGCCCGGGTGACACCGGGCGAGGCGGGACTGCCCGACGGTGGCGCGCGGCGCCGTACTCCGGGGCTGCGGCGCGAGGAGGTCGCCGTGCTGGCCGGGGTGGGCGCCTCCTGGTACCAGTGGCTGGAGCAGGGGCGGGAGATCTCCGTGTCGCCGCAGGTGCTGGACTCCGTCGGCCGGGTGCTGCGGCTGAGCAACGCCGAGCGGCGGCACCTGTATCTGCTGGCCGGGCTCAATCCGCCGGTGGCCGAAGTGGCGCCCGAGAAGCAGGAGATGTGCGACGGGCTGCGGCGGCTGATCGACGCGTGGATGCCGTATCCGGCGCACATCATGGACAAGTACTACAACGGCGTGCTGCACAACGACGCGGCCGCGACGGTGCTCGGCATGCGCCCCGGCAAGCGGTGGAACTGCCTGATCGACTTCTTCACCGACCCGATGTACCGCTCGCGCTCCAGGAACTGGGAGGCGAACGCGGCCACGGTCGTGGCGCAGTTCCGCGCGGTGTGCTCGGCCTCCCCCGACGACGAGGGGTTCCAGGCCGTGCTGGCCGAGGCGAAGGAGTCCAGCGCGGAGTTCACCGCGCTGTGGGAGCGCCGCGACATCGAGGACGCCGGGCAGATCCGCAAGGAGCTGGAGCATCCGCTGGTCGGGCTGCTGTGCATGGAGTCGAGCGTGATGCAGATGCCGGTGCGCCCCGATCTGTCGATCGTGCTGCACACGCCGCTGGACGAGGCGAACACGGCGGCCAAGCTGGAGTGGCTGGCGTCCCCGGAGGGCCGGCGCGGGGCGATGTACCCCGTGGCCGGATAGGGCCGGTGGCGCTACGTATGCTCAGCGCATGACCGACAACAGCGCACTCGACCCCGAGGACCGCAAGATCGTCACCCTGGCCCGTTCCGCTCGGGCCCGCAACGGCGTGCCCGAGGGCGCGGCCGTTCGGGACGACACGGGCCGTACGTATGTCGCGGGGACCGTGGCCCTGGACTCCCTGAAGCTGAGCGCGCTCCAGACGGCGGTGGCGATGGCGGTGGCGTCGGGCGCGAAGTCGCTGGAGGCGGCCGCGGTCGTGACGGAGGCGGAGAGCGCCTCGGACGCGGACCGCGCGGCGGTACGCGACCTGGGCGGGCCGGGAACGCCGGTGCTGGTGGCGGGACCGGACGGGTCGGTACGCGGGACGGTCACGGCGGGCTGAGGTTCGAAGCGTTTTCGCCCCCGCCGCCCCTACCCGTCCCATCCTGAAGGGGCTCCGCCCCTTCGACCCCGCTCCTCAAACGCCGGAGGGGCTGAATTTCTCGGCACACGCCGGTGGGCGAAGGTTTTCAGCCCGTCCGGCGTTTGAGGACGAGGCCGTTCAGGCCGAAGCGGGGGTCTGGGGGCGCAGCCCCCGGGGACGATGGGGGTCCCCCCGGTCGAGCGAAGCCGAGAGTGGGGGAGGGTAGGGGCAGCGGGGGCGAGAAACGTCGGCGGGCGATTGTCAGTGCCCGGTGTCACGCTGAGGGCATACAGGATCGGCGGAAGGGAATCGTCATGATCACCACCGACCAGGCCCCGGGTTCCCCCTGCTGGCTCGACCTCGGCGCTCCCGACGTGCGGGCCTCCGCGGCCTTCTACGGTGCGGTGCTCGGCTGGGAGTACGAGTCCATGGGTGAGGACGAGGAATTCCAGGGCGGCATGTTCAAGAAGGACGGCAAGACCGTAGCCGGGCTCGGCAAGCTCACCGAGGAGGGTGCGCGCTCGGCCTGGATGATCTACTACACCGTCCCGGACGCGGACGCCACGACGCAGGCGGTGCAGAACGCGGGCGGCGCGGTGCGGGTGGCGCCGATGGACCTGGAGGACTGGGGCCGGATGGCGCAGTTCACCGATCCGCTGGGCGGGCAGTTCGCCGTGTGGCAGCCGGGTAAGAACTCGGGCTTCGAGCTGGCGGACGAGCCGGGCTCGCTGTCCTGGACCGAGCTGTACACGACCGACGCCACGGCCGCGAAGGAGTTCTACGCCGGGATCTTCGGCTGGCAGTACGGCGACATGGAACTGCCGGGCGGCGGTGGCGCGTACACCATCATCACGCCCGCCGGGCTGCCCGAGGAGCGGATGCAGGGCGGCCTCATGGAGCTCCCGGCGGAGAACCTCGCGCTGGCGGGCGGGCGGCCGTACTGGCACCCGGTCTTCAACGTCGACGACTGCGATGCGGCGGTCGCCAAGGTCACCGAGAACGGCGGCAGTGTGCAGATGGGCCCGGAGGACGCCGAGGGCGTCGGCCGGCTGGCCGTGTGCGTGGACCCGTCGAACGCGGACTTCGTGGTGCTGACCCCGGCGACGCCGAGCTGAGCACACTCTCACGCCGACCGTCTGAACCCGATCGTCGGCACCGCTCTGCGCAGCGGCCAGGGTCTTCCCGCGTCCTTCGGCACCAGGTCCGTCAGGAACGCGTACCGGCTCAGGGCCTCGGGGTCCTGCCGGTCGAGGGAGCGGACCTGACGCCACCAGGCGCCGATCTCGGCCCAGCCGGGGGCGGAGAGGGAGCCGCCGAACTCCTGGACGGAGAGGGCGGCCGTCAGGCCCGCGAAGGCCAGACGGTCGGCGAGCGGCCAGTCGGCCAGGGTACCGGTGACGAACCCGGCGACGAAGACGTCACCGGCGCCGGTCGGGTCCAGTGCCTCCACGGCGATGGCCGGGACCACGGCGGTCTCGCCGGTCCCGCCGTCCACCGCGTACGCGCCCTCCGCGCCGAGGGTGACGACCGCCAGCGGCACATGCTCGGCCAGGGCGTGGGCGGCCTTGCGGGGGCAGTCGGTGCGCGTGTACCGCATGGCTTCCTGCGCGTTCGGCAGGAATGCCTCGCAGTGCTCCAGGTCCGCCAGTCCCGCCAGGTCCCACGCTCCGGTGTCGTCCCAGCCGACGTCGGCGAAGATGCGGGCGCCCTTGCTCGCGGCCTGCGCGATCCAGGGCGCGCGGATGCCCGGCACCAGGGAGGCCACGGCGGCACGGGCGCGCGGCGGGCACTGTGGTGCCCCCTCGGGCAGCGGCACCGGCTCCGGGGGCGGCTCGTGGCCGTGGGAGACCATCGTGCGCTCCCCTTCGTACGCCATCGACACCGTGACCGGCGAGTGCCAGCCCGGGACCGTGCGCGAGGGCGAGAGGTCGATGCCCTCGCCCTGCTCCAGCGCGTCCCAGCAGTAGTCGCCGTAGTGGTCGTCGCCGAAGGCCGCCGCGAGGGACGTCCGCAGGCCGAGGCGGGCCAGGGCGGTGGCCATGTTCGCCACGCCGCCGGGGCTGGAGCCCATGCCGCGCGCCCAGGACTCGGTCCCGCGCACCGGGGCGGAGTCGAGGCCGGTGAAGATGATGTCCAGGAAGACGGTGCCCGTGAGGTACACGTCCCAGGGCGGGTCGGCGGGCGCGCGCAGGCCGGCGAGCGGGTCGACCTGGGCGCGGCGGTACGGCCCCGCCGCCATGGCCGACGGCCGCTGGGGCGAGGGTCCTCTTCCGGTGGGCGCGGTGGGCGTGGTCACGGTGCGCTCCCTGACGTGGTGCCGATCTGGCCAGTGTGCACCAAGCCACTGACAACGCCACCACGATCCTGCCCGAGCCGCCCGCCCGTGCAGGTCGAGCGGCCGTCACCCGTCCCGGGCCGCTCCTACCAGCGCGGCACCTCCGGTGTGACCCACCCCGGTTCCGCGATCCGCATCGCCGCCGCGTCGTCGCGGTCCCTGTGGGAGCCGTCGTCATCGAGCCACCGGCGGTGCAGCTCGGCGAGGCGGGTGCGGTCGAGTTCGACGCCGAGTCCGGGGCCGTCCGGCACGGCGACCCTGCCGGCCTCGAAGGTGAGGCGCTCGGTGAGGACGTCCTCGGACTGCCAGGGGTAGTGGGAGTCGCAGGCGTGGTGGAGGTCCGGCACGGTGGACGCCACGTGGGTCATCGCGGCCAGGGAGATGCCGAGGTGGGTGTTGGAGTGCATGGACACCCCGACACCGAAGGTGCTGCAGATCGCCGCCAGTTGCCGGGTGTTGCGCAGCCCGCCCCAGTAGTGGTGGTCGGAGAGGACGACCTGCACGGCGTCCCTGGTGAACGCCTCCTTGATCTCGGCGAACGTCGTCACGCACATGTTGGTCGCCAGCGGCACACCGGTGCGCGCGGCGACCTCGGCCATGCCCGCCGTGCCGAGGGTCGGGTCCTCCAGGTACTCCAGGACGTCCCCGAGCTCCCGCGCCACCCTCAGCGAGGTCTCCACCGACCAGGCCCCGTTGGGGTCGAGCCGCAGCGGATGCCCGGGAAAGGCTGCGGCGAGCGCCCGTACGGCCGCGATCTCCTCGTCCGGCGGGAAGACACCGCCTTTGAGCTTGAAGGACGTGAAGCCGTACGTCTCCTTGAACCTGCGCGCCTGCTCGACGACCCCGGCCGGGTCGACGGCGGCGCCCCAGTCGTCCTTCTCGGCGCGCACGCCCTCCGGATGGGCGGCCCATTTGTAGAACAGATACGCGCTGTACTCGACCGCGTCCCGCACCTTCCCGCCGAGCAGCGCGTGCACGGGCAGTCCGAGCGCCTTGCCGAGGGCGTCGAGGCAGGCGACCTCGAAGCCGGAGACGACGGACAGCCGCAGCTTGTCGGCGGTCTGGACGCCGCGCAGCCCGCCGACGTCGACCTGGCCGGAGACCCGGGACCGGTCGACGGCCACCGCGTCGGCGACGGCGAACAGGCCGTTCAGATCCGTGACCTCGCGTCCGACCAGCTTCCGCGCGAACGACCGCGCCAGCTCCAGGTACTTGGTGTCGCCGTACGTCTCGCCGACGCCCGTGATCCCGTCGGCCGTCTCGACCTCCACGATCAGTCGGGGCGTGTACGGCTGGTGGACGCCCTGGGTGTTCAGCAGCGGCGGGTCGGCGACCAGGATCGGGGTCAGGCGTACGTCCGTGACGGTGAGGTTCACAGCACCGCTCCCACGAGGTCGAGTCCGGTGACGAGCAGGGCCCTGAGCTCGGCCAGGTCGCCGGGCGACGGGTCGGTGAGCGGGGCGCGGACGGGTCCGACGGGGCGGCCGCGCAGCCTGGCTGCCGCCTTCACCAGGGAGACCGCGTAGCCGGGCACCCGGTCGCGCAGTTCGACGAGCGGGACGTAGAAGTCGCGCAGCAGCTTGTCGGCGAAGCCGTGGTCGCCGTCGCGCAGGGCGGCGAAGAAGGCGTTCGCGATCTCGGGGGCGAAGGCGTGCACGGCGGAGGAGTAGGCGGGGACGCCGACGGTGGCGTAGGCGCGGGCCTGGATCTCGGCGGTGGAGGCGCCGTTGAAGAACAGGAAGCCCTCGGGCGCGGCCAGCGTGAGGCGCTGGAGGCGGTCGAGGTCGCTGTGGCCGTCCTTGAGCCCGATGACGCCGGGGATCCGCGCGATGCGGCGCAACGAGTCGGCGGTGAAGGTGACCTGGCCCCGCTGGTAGGCGATGAGCGGCAGCCGGGTCCGGGCCGCGAGCTGCTCCAGCTGGGCGACCAGACCGTCCTGCGGGGCGGCGACCAGGTAGTGCGGCAGGACGAGCAGGGCGTCGGCGCCGGCCTCCTCGGCGATCCGCGCGAACCGGGCGGCCTGCGCCCAGCCGTACCCGACCCCGGCCACCACGGGCACCCGGCCGCCGGCCTCCTCGACGGCCGCGGTGACGACGACGCGGTACTCGTCCTCGTCCAGCGAGAAGAACTCGCCGGTGCCGCAGGCCGGGAAGACCGCGCCGGGTTCGGTGGCGAGCTGGGCGGCGACATGGGCGCGGCAGCCGTCCGGGTCCAGCGAGCCGTCGTCGTGGAAGCTCGTCAGCGGGAACGACAGCACGCCGCGTGCCATGCCGTCCCGCAGTCGGCGGATCGTGTCGGTGTCCGTATCGAGGCTCACCCTCGTCATCTCCCCATGTAGACGTCTTCCACGTATAAGAACTGAGATTAGATACGCGAACCGTGACCGTCAATCGCACGGTCCGTCCGATTACGATCGGCCCATGTCAGAGACAGGCGGCGTACGCGAGGTGAAGTCCGCGGCGCGCACGGTCGAGCTCCTCGAACTCCTCGCCGCGCGCGGCGACCGGCCCGCGCGCCTCCAGGAGCTGGCCGACGAGCTGGAGGTGCCGCGCAGCTCCATGTACGCGCTGCTCCAGACCCTGATCTCGCGCGGCTGGGTCCGCACCGACGTCACCGGCTCGCTCTACGGCATCGGCATCCACGCCCTGCTCACCGGCACCAGCTACCTCGACTCCGACCCGCGCGTGCGCCTGGTGCGCCCGTACCTCGACGAGGCGTCGCAGGCGCTGGGCGAGACGATCCACATGGCGCGACTGGACGGCCGGGACGTGGCGTACCTGGCGACGCGCGAGTCGCACGAGTACCTCAGGACGATCAGCCGGGTCGGCCGCCGGCTGCCGGCGCACGTCGGCGCCCTGGGCAAGGCGCTGCTCGCCGAACGCCCGGACGCCGACCTGCCCGAGGGCCCCTACCGGGCCCTCACCCCCAACACCCGCACCAGCCGCGAGGCACTGGCCGCCGATCTGGCCGGGGTGCGGGCGCGCGGCTGGTCGATCGACCGCGAGGAGGGCGTCCTCGGCATCGTCGGCTTCGGCTTCGCGCTGCGCTACGACACCCCGGCACAGGACGCGATCAGCTGCTCGGTGCCGGTGGCCCGGCTGTCGGCCGCGCACGAGGAGCGGATCGTGGCGGTGATGCGCGAGACCCGCGCGAAGATCGAGGCGAGGGCCCCCGGCGGCGGGGGCGGCTCGGTGCACTGGCGCAGCTGAGAGCGCCGGCCGAAGGCCCGGGCGAGCGCCACTGCTACCCCCCTTCCCCCACCACAAACGGAATGTGCCTCAGATCACTCCGTCCCCACTTTTTCGCGGCTCCCTCCGCTTGATACAAATTGCCCGCGCGGTCCTGTCCGTCGACGGCATGCGCCCCTCCCCCTTTTCTGTGCCGCTCCTTTCGCATGCCCTGGGACCGCCCGTGTTCGCCCCCCGCACCACCCCCTGGCCTCTCGTTGCCCTTTTCACGGCCGGGTACCTCGCTCCGTATCTGCTGCCGACCGTCGTCGGCAGGCTCGATTCCGGACTTCCGCTCTCCCCCACCCAGGCCGGAGCCGTCGGCAGCGCGCTGCTGCTGAGTTCGGCCTCGGCAGGCTTCCTGCTGGCCTCCCGCGTGGACCGCTTCGGCGCCCGCAGGCTGGCCCGGATCGGCCTCACCCTGGCCCTGCTCGGCTACGGCGGCGGGGCCCTCGCGCACGCCGTCCCGGCCGTCGTCCTCGGCGTCCTGATCGGCGGCTTCGGCTCCGGTACGGCCACCGCCGTCGCCGCCACCCGTATCGCCGCCATGGGGGTCCCCCGGCGCGAGGGTGTTCGAGCGTGGGGGAGGGACCCGCACCGGACCACCACGGCCGGCCTGCTGGGCGTCTCCGCTCTCGCGGGCGCCGTCTATCTGACGGTCCCGCACCTCGGTCCGGGCCATGGCCAGCCGCTGGCCGCCATCGCGCTCACCGCGCTCGCCGTATGGCCGCTGACGGGCCGTATCCCGGTCGACGCGCCGACGGTGGAGTCACGCCGGCCCGCCGCACGGCTCCCCCATCGCCGTCCGGGCCTGGTCCTGGCCGCCTGCATGCTGTGCTGGTCGCTGGCCCAGAACTCGCTGTGGGGCGTCAGCGGCCGGATAGGCCTGACGCAGGCCCAGTTGACGGAGGCCACGGTCGGCGCCGTGTTCGCCATCGCGCTCGGCGCCGGGCTGCTCGGCGTAACCGGGGCGGGCGCGCTCGGCCCGCGTCTCGGCCTCGCCATGCCGATCGGCGCCGGCACGGTCCTCATCGCGGGCTGCATCGCGCTCAGTGCGTCCGCCACCGACCTGACGACCTTCGCGACCGGCGAGATCGCCTGGAACACGATCTACCCGATCGTCCTGTCGTACGTCATCGGGCTCGCCGCCTCCCTCGACCCGCGGGGCCGCTGGGCGGTGCTCGTGGGTTCGGCGGCGTCGCTGGGCACGGCGGCGGGCCCGCTGGCCGGGAGCGTGCTGTCGGCGCAGGCCGGGTTCCCGGTCATGGGCGCGGTCCTCGCGGTGGGGCTGCTGGTCGTGTCCGTGCCCATGACGGCGGTGGCGCTGGGCCGCCTGACCCGCACGAGCGGCGAGATCGCCGAGACGGCGGAGGTGGTCGAGGTCGTCGAGATCCCGCTGGACACCGTCGAGGCCACCCCGGCCGCCCCCGACCGCCTGACCGCCGCCATCTGAGCGGCCGCCCGGAGCGCTAGCGGAACTCGTAGCCCTCCACCTCGGCCAAGTACCGCGCCCGCAGTTCCTCGTCGTCCTCCAGGAAGGAGGCGAGGAAGGAGTTGCGGGCCAGCTCGCGCAGCCGTTCCCGGTCCAGGCCCAGCGTCGAGTGCACCGCGTCGAAGTTGTCGCCTGCGTACCCGCCGAAGTAGGCCGGGTCGTCGGAGTTGACGGTGCACATGAGACCGGCGTCGAGCATCGCCGGCAGCGGGTGGTCGGCGAGGGTGTCGACGGTCCGCAGCCGCACGTTGGACAGCGGGCACAGGGTCAGCGGCACCCGCTCCCGCACCAGCCGCTCGACCAGCGCCGGGTCCTCCATGCAGCGCAGCCCGTGGTCGACGCGCTCGACGCCGAGGACGTCCAGGGCCTCGGTGATGTACGCGGGCGGGCCCTCCTCGCCGGCGTGCGCGACGCGCCGCAGCCCTAGCCGGGCGGCTTCCTCGTAGACCTCGCGGAACTTCACCGGCGGGTGGCCGACCTCGGCCGAGTCCAGGCCCACGCCGGTGATCCGGTCGAGATAGGGCTCGGCGGCCCGCAGCGTCTCCATCGCCGACTCGGCGGAGTCGTCGCGCAGGAAGCACATGATGAGCCGGGTGGAGACCCCGTGGTTCGCCTCGCTGCTGCCCAGCGCCCGCCACAGCCCCTCGACGACGGTGCCCAGCCCGACGCCCCGCTTGGTGTGCGCCTGCGGGTCGAAGAAGATCTCCGCGTGCCGCACGCCCTGGGCGGCGGCCCGCGCGAGGTAGGCGTTCGCGAGGTCCGCGAAGTCCTGCTCGGTGCGCAGGACGGCCATGAGCTCGTAGTACAGGTTCAGGAAGGACTGGAGGTCCTCGAACTCGTACGCCTTGCCGAGCTCGCCGGCGTCGGCGTACGGCAGCCGGACGCCGTTGCGGGCGGCCAGTTCGAAGGCGAGCTCGGGTTCGAGAGTGCCTTCGATGTGAAGGTGCAGTTCTGCTTTGGGGAGGGGCATCAAAGCATCGTACGGCTGCATTACCGACGTTTCGGTAGCGGGACCCTCAGCAGGTCGTGCGCCACCGTCAGCTCCCCGCCGAAACCGGCGTCCCGTGCCTGCCGCTCGAACTCGTCCGGCTCGGTGTAGCGCTGACTGAAGTGGGTGAGCACGAGGTGACGTACGCCGCTGTCGAGCGCGACCCGGGCCGCCTGACCGGCGGTAAGGTGACCGTGTTCGGCGGCGAGTTCGCCGTCCTCGTCCAGGAAGGTCGACTCGATGACGAGCATGTCGCAGCCGTCGGCGAGGGCGTACACGCCGTCGCACAGCCGGGTGTCCATGACGAACGCGAACCGCTGCCCGCGCCGGAACTCGCTCACGTCGTCCAAAGAGACACCGTCGAGGACGCCTTCGCGCTGGATCCGGCCCACGTCCGGGCCCTTGATGCCGTGCGCGGCGAGCCGTTCGGGCAGCATGCGGCGGCCGTCGGGCTCGACGAGGCGATAGCCGTACGACTCGACGGGGTGCGACAGCCGGGCGGTGTGCAGGGTGTAGCCGCCGGTGTCGGCGATGACGCCGTCGGTGTCGACCGGGGCCTCGGTGAGCTCGACGGTCTCGCGGTAGGCGGTGGCGTACCGCAGCCGGTCGAAGAAACGCTGCCCGGACCGCGGGTAGTGGGCGGTGACGGGGTGCGGGACCTTGTCGAGGTTGATCCGCTGGATGACCCCGGCGAGGCCCAGCGAGTGGTCCCCGTGGAAGTGGGTGACGCAGATCCGGTTCAGGTCATGGGCCGCGACGCCGGCCCGCAGCATCTGGCGCTGTGTGCCCTCGCCGGGATCGAAGAGGATGCCCTCGCCGTCCCACCGCAGCAGATAGCCGTTGTGGTTCCGGTGCCGGGTCGGGACCTGGCTCGCCGTCCCGAGGACGACCAACTCACGTACGGACACGACGACTTCGGCCTAGCCGGGGGGCCACTGCAGGCCACGGCCGCCGAGCACGTGGGCGTGCGCGTGGAACACGGTCTGGCCGGCACCGGCACCGGTGTTGAAGACGACGCGGTAGCTCTCCAGCTTGTCCTCGTCGGCGACGGTCTGGGCCTCGCGCAGGACGTCCGCGGCGAGGGCCGGCTCGGCGGCGGCGAGGGTGGCGGCGTCCTTGTAGTGCGCCTTGGGGATGACCAGGACGTGGGTGGGCGCCTGGGGGTTGATGTCCCGGAACGCGACGGTCGTCTCCGTCTCCCGCACGATCGTCGCCGGAACATGCTTCGCGACGATCTTGCAGAACAAGCAGTCGTCCTGCGGCTCCCCTGCCATGTTCCCTCCGGGGGTTGGGCCGGTGTGGTTTACGGGGGGCATCGTATCGTCGTCGGGTGCCGCCACGTGGGGGTTGATCGCGCAGTTCCCCGCGCCCCTAGGTGGGCAGACTCGGCGGTGTTTTGGCCGGCCGTTCCTCGAGCCCTTCCAGCGCCAGGCGGATCGCCTCGTCCAGTTGGGCGTCCCGGCCCGCCGCCCAGTCCTGCGGGCGCTGGAACACCTCCACGTCCGGGTCGACGCCGTGGTTCTCGACGTCCCAGCCGTAGCCCTCCAGCCAGATGGCGTACTTCGGCTGGGTGATCAGCGTGCCGTCGACCAGCCGGTACCGGCTGTCGATCCCGATCACCCCGCCCCAGGTCCGGGTGCCCACGACCGGTCCGAGGCCGAGCGCCTTGATCGCCGCGTTGACGATGTCCCCGTCCGACCCGGAGAACTCGTCCGCCACCGCCACCACCGGCCCCCGGGGCGCGTCCTGCGGATAGCTGTACGGCCGCATCCCGCGCGGCAGTTCCCAGCCGACGATCCGCCGGGCCAGCTTCTCCACGACGAGCTGGGAGGTGTGCCCGCCGCCGTTCTCCCGGACGTCCACGACGAGTCCCTCGCGGGCCACCTCGATCCGCAGGTCGCGGTGGATCTGGGCCCAGCCCGGCGCCTGCATGTCCGGGACATGGAGGTAGCCGAGCCGGCCGCCGGACTTCTCGTGGACGTACGCCCGCCGGTCCGCGACCCACGCGTGGTAGCGCAGCGGCTGCTCGTCCGCGACGGGCACCACGACCGCGTGCCGTACGTCCCCGCCGCCGGCCGGCGAGATCGTCAGCTCGACCGCCTTGCCCGCCGTGCCGACGAGCAGCGGCCCCGGCCCGGTCACCGGGTCCACCGGCACCCCGGCCACGGCCACGATCGCGTCGCCGGCCCGCACCGCTACGCCGGGCGCGGCCAGCGGTGCCCGTGCGTCGGGGTCGGAGGTCTCCGACGGCAGGATGCGGTCGATGCGCCAACTCCCCTCCTCGTGGCGGGAGATGTCGGCGCCGAGCAGCCCCTGCCGGGCGCCGCCGCCGTACCCGCCGCGCGAGGCGACGTAGGCGTGCGAGGTGCCCAGCTCGCCCTGCACCTCCCACAGCAGGTCGATCAGGTCGTCGTGGGTGGCGACGCGGTCGAGGAGCGGGCGGTAGCGGTCCAGGACGCCCGGCCAGTCCACGCCGCTCATGTCGGGCCGCCAGAAGTGGTCCCGCATGATGCGGCCGGCCTCGTCGAACATCTGCCGCCACTCGGCGGCCGGGTCGATCCGCTGCCGTACGCGGGTCAGGTCGACGGTGATGTTGGAGTCGCTGTCCTCGTCGCCGGAGGCCCGCCGGTCGCTCGGTACGACCTTGAGCCTGCTGTCGGTCCACAGCAGGACCCGCTTGCCGTCGCCGCTGACCTCGAAGTCGTCGGCGTCGTCGGCGAGATGCTCGACGCGCCGCTGCAGGAGGTCGTAGCGCTCCAGCTCGGTCTTGGGCTCGGGGTCGTCGGGCGTGGCCCGGGAGGCGCCGAGCGCGCCCTGCACCGGGTGGCGCAGCCACAGCACACCGTCCTTGGCGGTCCGCAGGTGCGTGTAGCGGGCGGCCTCGACGGGGAACGGCACGATCCGGTCGGCGAGCCCTTCGAGGTCGATGCGGGTGGCGGGGGTGCCCTCGCTGTCGGGTGTCTCCTCCTTGTCCGGCGCGTCGAAGGGACGGCCGTGCCGCTGCGGGCCGAAGGGGGACGGGGTCGTGGCCGCCAGCGTGATCAGGTGCGGGCGGGAGCCGACGACGAAGGCCAGGTCGAAGACGTGCTCGTCGTAGACCGGGTCGAAGGCGCGCGTCGACAGGAACACCAGGTGCTTGCCGTCCTGCGTGAACGCGGGCGCGTAGTCCTGGAATCGCAGCGGGGTCGCCTCGGAGACCGACAGGTCGGTGGTGTTGGCGAGCTTGAGCTGGGCGAGCGGGCGCGGGCCGGGGTGCGACCAGGCGAGCCAGGCCGAGTCGGGCGAGAACACCAGCCCCGACACGTCGCCGTCCACGCTGCGGTCGACCTCGCGGACCTCGCCGCTCTCCCGCTCGACGAACAGCACCCGGCCGTCGTGCGCGGCGACCGCCGCCCGGCTCCCGTC
Source organism: Streptomyces chartreusis (assembly GCF_008704715.1). Taxonomy (NCBI): domain Bacteria; kingdom Bacillati; phylum Actinomycetota; class Actinomycetes; order Kitasatosporales; family Streptomycetaceae; genus Streptomyces; species Streptomyces chartreusis. Next base: position 6,605,435 of record NZ_CP023689.1, on the reverse strand, counting down.
GGGCGCCATGGCCAGCTCCAGCACCCGCCCGAGCTGTCCGGCGGCCAGTCTGCGCGGGGTGGCCCCGGGCGCGAGCCCGGTCGCCGGGGCGAACTCCAGCGCGTCGTCGCCCTCGGCGTCCGTCACCCACACCACCCACTCCTCGCCGTCCGCGCGGAAGGTGCGGGGCAGCCGCGCCCGTACGCCGGGCTCGGCGGCCAGTGCGCGGGCGGGGCCGGAACGGTGGGTGACCCAGTGCACGTTGCCCCGGACGCAGACGGCGCTGCCGCGCGCGGTGTGGTCGGGGGCGGCCTCCCCGAAGGAGCGGGCGGCGTTCAGCGGGTACGGCTGCCGGTCGGTGCGCTGCCCGCCGAGCCGGATGTCCAGCCGGCGCGGCTCGGCGCCGTCGAGGTCGTCCAGCAGCATGAGTTCACCGGCGGACACGTACACGACCCGGGTGCCGTCGCTCGCGGCGTGCCGGGCGTAGAACCCGTCGACAGCTGTGTGCCCGCGCAGATCGGAGCCGTCGGCGAGGGAGGAGTACAGGGCCCCGACGCCCTCGTGGTCGGAGAGGAAGGCGATCCGGTCCCCCACCCACACGGGGTCCTCGAGGTTCCCGTCCAGCTCCTCGTGCAGCCGTACGAAGTCGCCCCCGCCCTCCCGGTCGATCCACAGCTTGCCCGCCGTGCCGCCGCGGTAGCGCTTCCAGCGGGCGGCCTCCAGACCCATCGGCGCGGAGGCGAGCACCAGGTGCGGCCCGTGCACGACGTCGCCGACGGGGCCGTACGGCAGGGTGGTCGCGGGGCCGCCGTCGAGCGGGACCGTGTGGGCCCAGGTGCGGCGGCTGCCGGCCTGGCCCTGGGTGCTGATCGCGAGGACCCGGCCGTCCGGGGTCCAGCCGCGCACCCGGGTCTGCCAACTGCCCCAGTGCGTAAGGCGCCTGGAGGGGCCGCCGTCGACCGGCGCGATGTGCACCTCGGGAGCGCCGTCACGGGTGGAGGTCCACGCGACGGTCGTGCCGTCGGGCGAGATGCGCGGCCGGGAGACCGGCACGTTGTCGGCGCTGACCCGCCAGGCGCGGCCGCCGTCGAGGGGGGCGATCCACACGTCGTCCTCGGCGGTGAAGGCGACCAGGTCGCCGCGCAGATGCGGATACCGCAGATACGCGGACGAGGGATGTGCGGCCGGCGGGAGGGAGGCCGAGGTCGTCACGGCCGTCGCGGACTGTGTCACCCGATCACCCTAAGCAAGGGCGGCGTGCGCGAACAGCCCCTTGGATCACTTGCCCGCGCCGCCCGGGGAAAGCGGTCACTTGCCCTCCGGCCAGCAGTTCGGATGTTCCTTGCAGTAGACGGTCTTCGTGACGGTCACCGTGACGGTGGGCCCGGGCTGCTGTCCGCCGCCGGGGTTCACCGGCGAGGGCGTGGCGTCGCACTTGCCCAGGCCGTTGACGTGGAACCACTCCTTGCCGCCGACCTTGGCGACGAGGTCCCCGCGCACACAGGAGCCGCTGACGGCCCGGGTGATCCGGCCGGTGACGACGATGTCCTTGCCGTCGCCCGTCTCGCCCTCGCAGTCGACCTTGACGACGGTGTTCTCGCTCGCCGTGGCACCGGAGCTCTTGTTGCCGCCGCCGTCGTAGGAGCCGGTGCAGTTGAGCCACTGCACATCGGCCTTCTGCCGCTCCAGTTCCGCGGTCACGGTCTGGTCGGTGGTGAACGCGACGGTCGCGCTGCTCAGTCCGCCCGGGTCACAGGCGCCCAGCCCGCCGACCGCGACCACGGCAAGCCCGGCGGCACCGGCCACCCGCACGCCGCGAGGCCGACGCCCCGCACAACCCCAAACCCTGCTCAATGCCCCCATGGGAGGGCAGCCTGCCACTGTCGCCGCCGACGCGGTAGAGCGCATACGGCCACTCCAGGACCTCGGACATCACAATCGAATGAAGCACCGCGACGGAGACATGTGCCGTGAGGTCCTGAACCTCCGCCTCTCCTCAACCTGCGCGAGCCGGGGGTCGTACGGGCCCTCGTCGACGAGGCCGCGCGGCGCGAACCACTGCCGGGCAAGCGCGAGTTGGACGGCTGGGAGCTGTTCCACGCGGTCGTCGAGACCGTCGAGGTCAGCCGCGCAGCAGCAGCCACTCCTGGAGTTCCACCAGGTTCCCCTCCGGGTCCTTGAGGTGGACGACCCGCATGCGGTCGGTCATCGGGGCGGGGCCGTGCATGAGGGTCGCGCCGCGGGCGGTGATCTGGGCGCAGTAGGTGTCCAGGTCGTCCACGCGCAGGACGACCATGGAGCGATGGCCGGCGGCGTCGTCGCCGAGTTCGCCCAGGGTCTCGGCCATCATGACCCGGTCCTGGAGGGCGATCCCCGCCGAGCCGGTGGCGGGGCTGAACTTCTCGTACGGCCCGTCCGTCGCCCCGGACTGCGGCTTGAGGCCGAGGACGTCGGCGTAGAAGCGGTAGCAGGCGGCGAAGTCGGTGACCAGCAGCCGTACTTGGGCGAGTTCCACGGCGGACGTCCCTCCCGTCAGGACCAGCGGCCGGTGCGGCCGAGGAGCAGTGCCGTCGCCGCGGTTCCGGCGGTGGAGGTGCGCAGGACGGTACGGCCCAGACGGTACGCCTTCGCCCCGGCCTCCTCGAAGAGGGCCAGTTCCTCGGGCGACACCCCGCCCTCCGGCCCGACGACGAGCACGATCTCGCCCTCGGCCGGCAGGTCGGCACTCGCGAGGGCCTCGCTGCCGTAGTCGCGGTCCTCGTGCAGTACGGCGGCGAAGTCGGCGGCCGCGAGCAGCGCCGCGACCTGCTTGGTCGTCGCCGCGTCCGCGACCTCGGGGAAGCGCACCCGGCGGGACTGCTTGCCGGCCTCGCGGGCGGTGGCCCGCCATTTGCCGAGCGCCTTCGCGCCCCGCTCGCCCTTCCACTGCGTGATGCACCGGGCGGCCGCCCACGGCACGATCGCGTCGACGCCGGTCTCGGTCATGGTCTCGACGGCGAGTTCACCGCGGTCGCCCTTGGGCAGGGCCTGCACGACGGTGATCCGGGGCCGCTCGGGGGCCTCCTCGGCCACGGCACCGAGCTCCAGCACCAGCCGGTCCTTGCCCTCGGCCGCCTTGACGACGCCCTCGGCCCAGCGGCCGTGCCCGTCGGTGAGGACGACGTCCTCGCCGGCCCGCAGCCGCTTCACCGAGACGGCGTGCCGGCCCTCGGGCCCGTCGAGCACGAACTCGGCGCCACCGGCCCGCTCCAGCGACTCGACGACGAACACCGGCGCGGTCATCCGGTCGCACCGCCCTTCGGGAAGCCCGACAACGCTGTCGACGCCGCGTCCAATTCCGCGACCAGGACCTCCACCAGCCGCCCGGCGGCGAGTTCGCGGGCCATGCGGTGGCCCTGCCCCGCCCACAGCGCCATGCCCTGCGGGTCGCCGGACGCGGCGGCCTTCTTGCGCAGCGGCGAGGTGAGGTGGTGGACCTCGGGGTAGGCGGCGGGAGCGTACGGGCCGTGCTCGCGCAGGAAGCGGTTGACGAGGCCGCGCGCGGGGCGTCCGGAGAACGCGCGCGTCAGCTCGGTGCGGACGAACAGGGGGTTGGTCAGCGCCTGCTTGTGCAGGGCGTTGGCGCCTGACTCCGGGGTGATCAGGAAGGCGGTGCCGAGCTGGGCGGCGCTGGCGCCGGCCGCGAGGACGGCGGCGATCTGGCTGCCGCGCATGATGCCGCCGGCGGCGACCAGCGGCAGGCTCACGGTCTCGCGGACCTGCGCGACGAGCGAGAGCAGCCCTATGCCGGTGCCGTCGGTCTCGGGGTGGTCGCGGTGGGTGCCCTGGTGCCCGCCGGCCTCGACGCCCTGCACGATCACGGCGTCGGCGCCGGCCCGCTGCACGGCGAGTGCCTCGTCCGGGGTGGTGGCGGTGACGAGGGTGACGGTGCCGGCGCGGCGCAGGGACTCCAGCACCTCGGCGCTGGGCACGCCGAAGTGGAAGGAGACGACCGGTACCGGGTTGTCGAGGAGCACGGCGAGCTTGGCGTCGTAGCCGTCGTCGCGGCCGCTGTCCGGGTCCCCCAGCTCGACCTCGTACCAGGCGGCCTCACCGGCGAGCTGATGGCGGTAGACGTCCACGGCGGCCGCGTCGGCGTACTCGGGCTGCGGCATGAACAGGTTGACGCCGAAGGGGCGCTGGGTCAGTCCCCGCAGCTGCTTGATCTCCTGGTACATCCCGTCGGCGGTTTTGTACCCGGCGGCGAGAAACCCCAGCCCACCGGCCTCGGACACGGCGGCAGCGAGGTGCGGCACGGAGACGCCGCCCGCCATGGGGGCCTGCACGATCGGATGGGGGAAAAGATCGGTCAGCGCGGAGGACATGACGGCATGTTGTCACGTCCTCCGAACAAGTCCGAATCGGCCCTTCCCCTTGCTCCGGGCCGGGACTTCCCCCCACCCGTCAGCGACCGTTGAAGGCGTCCTTCAGCCGCGAGAACAACCCCTGCTGACCGGGTTGGAACTGTCCCTGGGGGCGTTCCTCGCCGCGGAGCTTGGCCAGTTCGCGCAGGAGGCGTTCCTGTTCGGGGTCCAGCTTGGTCGGGGTCTGGACCTCGACGTGCACGATGAGGTCGCCTCGGCCGCCGCCCCGCAGATGCGTGACACCGCGGCCGTGCAGCGGGATCGACTGGCCGGACTGGGTGCCGGGCCGGATGTCGACCTCCTCCATGCCGTCCAGCGTCTCCAGCGGCACCTTCGTGCCGAGGCACGCCGCCGTCATCGGGATCGTCACCGTGCAGTGCAGGTCGTCGCCGCGCCGCTGGAACGTCGAGTGCGGGAGTTCATGGATCTCGACGTACAGGTCACCGGCGGGACCGCCGCCGGGCCCGACCTCGCCCTCGCCGGCGAGCTGGATCCGGGTGCCGTTGTCGACACCGGCCGGGATCTTGACCGTCAGGGTCCGCCGGGACCGCACGCGGCCGTCGCCGGCGCACTCGGGGCACGGCGTCGGGACGACGGTGCCGAAGCCCTGGCACTGCGGGCAGGGCCGCGATGTCATGACCTGGCCCAGGAAGGACCGCGTCACCTGCGACACCTCACCGCGGCCGCGGCACATGTCACACGTCTGGGCGGAGGTGCCGGGTGCGGCCCCTTCACCGTTACAGGTGTTGCAGACGACGGCCGTGTCGACCTGGATGTCCTTCGTCGTGCCGAAGGCCGCCTCGTCGAGCTCGACCTCCAGCCGGATCATCGCGTCCTGGCCGCGCCGGGTGCGCGAGCGCGGACCGCGCTGGGACGCCGTACCGAAGAAGGCGTCCATGATGTCCGAGAAGTTGCCGAAGCCACCGGCGCCGAAGCCGCCCGCGCCCGCGCCGCCCGCCTGGGACAGCGGGTCGCCGCCGAGGTCGTAGACCTGCTTCTTCTGCGGGTCCGACAGCACCTCGTAAGCGGCGTTGATCTCCTTGAACCGCTCCTGGGTCTTCGGATCCGGGTTGACGTCCGGGTGCAGCTCGCGAGCGAGCCGCCGGAAGGCCTTCTTGATCTCTTCCTGCGACGCGTCGCGACGCACGCCGAGCACGGCGTAGTAGTCCGTGGCCACTTACGACTCCGCCAGGATCTGTCCGACGTAACGTGCCACTGCGCGTACCGCTCCCATCGTTCCCGGGTAATCCATGCGGGTCGGTCCGACCACGCCGAGCTTGGCGACTGCCTCGCCGCCCGAACCGTAGCCCACCGAGACCACGGAAGTGGAGTTGAGTCCCTCATAGGCGTTCTCGTGCCCGATCCGCACGGTCATGCCCGAATCCCCGGCCTCGCCAAGCAACTTGAGGAGGACGACCTGCTCCTCCAGGGCTTCCAGGACCGGCCGGATGGTGAGGGGGAAGTCATGCCCGAAGCGGGTGAGATTGGCGGTACCGCCGATCATCAGCCGCTCCTCGTTCTCCTCGACGAGTGTCTCCAGGAGGGTGGAGAGCACGGTCGAGACGGTGCCGCGGTCCTCGATGTCGAAGGCCTCGGGGAGGTCCTCGACGAGCCTTGGCACATCGGTGAAGCGCCGCCCCGCGACCTTGCTGTTCAGCCGTGCCCGCAGGTCCGCGAGCGAGGCCTCGCCGAAGGGCGCCGGGCAGTCGATCATCCGCTGCTCGACCCGGCCGGTGTCCGTGATCAGCACGAGCATCACCCGCGCGGGCGCGAGCGAGAGCAGCTCGACGTGCCGGACGGTGGACCGGGTCAGCGACGGGTACTGCACGACGGCGACCTGCCGGGTGAGCTGCGCGAGCAGCCGTACCGTGCGGGCCACGACGTCGTCGAGGTCGACCGCGCCGTCGAGGAAGTTCTGGATGGCGCGCCGCTCGGGCGGGGTCATCGGCTTGACGCCGGCGAGCTTGTCGACGAACAGCCGGTAGCCCTTGTCGGTGGGGATGCGCCCGGCGCTGGTGTGCGGCTGGGCGATGAAGCCCTCGTCCTCCAGCGCCGCCATGTCGTTGCGGACGGTCGCCGGGGAGACGCCGAGGTTGTGCCGCTCGGTGAGCGCCTTGGAGCCGACCGGCTCCTCCGTCCCGACGTAGTCCTGGACGATGGCGCGCAGCACCTGGAGCCTGCGTTCACTCAGCATCTCGCGCACACCTCCAGAAGTCGTTCCCCTTGACATCTTTCCTGGCACTCTGTCCATCCGAGTGCCAGCCGTCCCCGGCCAGTGTACGGCGGTGGGGTACACCCCGGGCAAGGCCGGGCCAGGTCCGCCGTGCTCGACGCGGGTGTCCCCGCTAGCGTCGCCGCATGACGGTGACTTGGGAAGAGCTGGGATGGGAGCGGCTGGCGTCCGGGGTGGGCCGGTGCCGGCTTCCGGGCTGGGACTGCACGGCGGGGCTGGTCGTGGGGGACGGCACCGCGCTGCTCGTCGACGCCGGGTCGAGCCTGGCGGAGGGCGTTCGGTTGCGTACGCAGGCGCAGTGGCTCGCCGGTCACCGTGTGACTCATCTCGCGCTGACGCATCCCCACTTCGACCATGTCTTCGGGGCGGCGGCGTTCGCGGGCGCGGAGGTCTACGGCCCGGTCGGCATGGACACGGTGCTGGAGGGCCGGCAGGCGCGCGAGGAGCTGCGGGGCGACGCGGTGCGCAACGGTCTGGATCCGGCCGCGGCGGAGGAGGCGGTGGACGCGCTGATCCGGCCCCGTCACCAGGTCAGCGGCGAGTGGACGCTCGACCTGGGCGGCGGCCGCCGGGTCCTGCTGGCGAACGTGGGCCCCGCGCACACCGCGCACGACCTGGTGGTGCTCGTGCCGGGTGACGTCTCGGGCGACCGGGAGGTGGTCTTCTGCGGAGATCTGGTGGAGGAGTCGGGCGAGCCCCAGGCCGGGTCCGACGCGGTGCCCTCGCACTGGCCTGCCGCGCTGGACCGGCTGCTGTCCCTGGGCGGCGAGGACGCGCTGTACGTACCCGGTCACGGAGCGGTGGTGGACGCGGAGTTCGTACGGCGCCAGCGCGACGAGCTCGCGTCGGAATTCGGCGTGTCGCAGTGAGCGCGGGGGTGCTTCTCCTATCGTCATCCGAATGCGCCAGTACTCCCCGGACCTGACCCCGCCCTGGAAGAAGCCCAAGCCCGTCCCCGAGGTACCGGCGGAGCCCGGCCTGGTGGTGGAGGAGCCCGGCACGGGGTTCTGCGGCGCGGTGATCCGCTGCGAGGCGGGCACGGTGACCCTGGAGGACCGCTTCGGCAAGCACCGGGTGTTCCCGCTGGAGCCGCGCGGATTCCTGCTGGAGGGCAAGGTCGTCACGCTGGTCCGCCCGTCGGGTACGGCTCCGGCCCGCCCGACCCGTACCGCCTCCGGTTCGGTCGCCGTCCCCGGCGCTCGTGCCCGCGTGGCCCGCGCCGGCCGCATCTACGTGGAGGGCCGGCACGACGCCGAGCTGGTCGAGAAGGTGTGGGGCGACGACCTGCGCATCGAGGGCGTGGTCGTGGAGTACCTGGAGGGCGTCGACGACCTGCCGTCGATCGTGGCCGAATTCGCACCCGGTCCGGACGCGCGCCTCGGCGTCCTCGTGGACCATCTGGTCCCCGGGACGAAGGAGTGGCGCATCGCCGAGTCGGTGACGAGCGAGCACGCCCTGGTGGTGGGCCACCCGTACATCGACATCTGGGAGGCCGTGAAGCCGTCGGCCCTCGGCATCGAGGCATGGCCCCGCATCCCGCACGGCCAGGACTGGAAGACCGGGGTGTGCCGTGCCTTGGGCTGGCCGTCGGACAACATCGGGGCGGTGTGGCAGGCGATCCTCAAGCGGGTGGGTTCCTACAAGGACCTGGAGCCGGAGCTGCTGGGCCGGGTGGAGGAACTGATCGACTTCGTCACGACACCGGCGTAGGGCGGCCGGGCCGGCCGGGTACGCCCGCTCAGTCCACCAGGTCCCGCACCACCGCGTCCGCCAGCAGCCGCCCGCGCAGCGTCAGGACGGCCTGCCCCTCCTCGTACGGACCGCTTTCCAGCAGCCCGTCCGACAGGGCTCGGCGGGACGCCCGCAGGCCCTCCTCGCGCAGCAGCGCCAGGGGCACGCCCTCGCGCAGGCGGAGCTCCAGCAGGATGCGCTCGACCCTGCGGTCCTCGTCCGACAGGAGTTCACGGCCGGCGCCCGGTGACCGCCCCGCCGCCAGGGCCGCCGCGTACGCGCCGGGGTGCTTGACGTTCCACCAGCGCACCCCGCCGACGTGCGAGTGGGCTCCGGGGCCCGCGCCCCACCAGTCGGCGCCGCGCCAGTACAGCTCGTTGTGCAGACAGCGGGCGGCCTCGGAGGTGGCCCAGTTGGAGACCTCGTACCAGTCGAAACCGGCCGCCGACATCACCTCGTCCGCGATCAGGTAGCGGTCCGCGTGGACGTCGTCGTCCGTCATCGGGACCTCGCCCCGGCGGATCCGGCGGGCCAGCTGGGTGCCCTCCTCGACGATCAGGGCGTACGCCGACACATGGTCGGGTCCGGCGCCGAGCGCCGCCTCCAGCGAGGCCCGCCAGTCGTCGTCGGACTCGCCCGGGGTGCCGTAGATCAGGTCCAGGTTCACATGCTCGAAGCCCGCCGCGCGGGCCTCGGCGACGCATGCCTCGGGGCGGCCGGGGGTGTGCGTGCGGTCGAGGATCTTCAGCACGTGCTGCTTCGCGCTCTGCATGCCGAAGGAGATCCGGTTGAATCCGCCCTCGCGGAGGGTGGCCAGATATGCCGGGTCCACCGACTCCGGGTTCGCCTCCGTGGTGATCTCCGCGTCCGGCGCCAGCCCGAACTCGTCGCGGATCGCCCCCAGCATCCGCACGAGATCATCGGCGGCCAGCAGGGTGGGCGTACCGCCGCCGACGAAGACCGTGCGGACCTCGCGCCGGTCGTCGCCGAGGACCTTGCGGGCCAGGCGGACCTCGTCGACGAGGGTGTCGGCGTAGTTGTCGCGGGACGCCAGCACTCCGCCCGTGCCGCGCAGCTCGGTCGCGGTGTAGGTGTTGAAGTCGCAGTAGCCGCAGCGGGTCGCGCAGTACGGGACGTGCAGATAGAAGCCGAGGGGGCGGTCGGCGGTCCCGGCGAGTGCGGAGGCGGGCAGCGCGCCGTCGTCGGGGACGGGCTCGCCGTCGGGGAGTGCGGAGGGCATGGGTTCCATTGTCCCGTACTGAGCGGGTGTCCCTCCCCGTCGGTCACTCGGCCTGGAGCACCAGCAGCGCCAGGTCGTCCTCGGGCGGGCGGCCGCCGAACTCGTGCACGAGGCGGCGGATCCGTTCCGCGATCAGCTGGGCGTTCAGGCCCGTGCACCCCGCGAGCGCGGTCGCGAGGCCGTCGCCGTCGTCGAACTGGCGGGTACCGCTGCGCCGCTCGGTGACGCCGTCGGTCACGCACAGCAGGGTGTCGCCGGAGCGCAGCTCGAAGGTCTCGCTGGTGTACGTCGCGTCCTCGACGACCCCGAGGAGGGTCTGCGGCTGGGCGGCGGTGTGGACCTCGCCGTCCGCGCCGAGGAGCAGTGGCAGCGGATGGCCGGCGGAGGCGAGGGTGCAGCGGATGCCGCCCTCGAAGGGCGTGAGCTCGCCGTAGAGCAGGGACAGGAACCGGGTCTGCGGGCCGTCGCCGGGCGCCGCCGGGCCGACGAGGGCGCGGGCGGCGGCGTCCGCGGCCTCCGTGGCGTCGTCGAGGAGGAGCTGGTTGAGGCGGTCCAGGACGTCGGAGACGCGGTAGCCCTCGCGGGCGAGGAGCCGCAGCCAGGGCCGTGCGATGCCGATCACCACGGCCGCCTCGGGGCCCTTGCCCTGGACGTCGCCGATGGCGAAGCACCAGCGGCCGTCGCGGGCCGGGAAGAGGTCGTAGAAGTCGCCGCTGGGACCGCCCTTGTCGCACGGCTCGTACACCAGCGCGCTGGCCACGCCGGGGATCTCCGCGACGGCGCCGGGCAGCAGTCCGCGCTGCAGGACCCGGCTGATGGTGGCCTGCCGGGCGTACTGGCGGGCCGCGCCGATGGCGAGGGCGACCCGGCGGCTGAGGTCCTCGACCAGTCCGGTGACCTCGTCGGGGAAGCGCAGGAGGTCGGCCCGCCCGATGACCAGCGTGCCCAGCGGGTGGCCGCCGGCGATGAGGCGGTACGCGAGCGCGGTGCCGTGCTCCTGGCGCCGGCCGAGCGCGTCACCGGGCCAGGGATAGGCGACGGGCCCGGTGCGGTGGTTGTCGGGCGGCAGCGGCGGCTCCTTCTCCAGGGCCCGGCGCAGTTCCTCGATGAGGTTCTCGGAGCCGTGCCAGACCCGGGCGAGCCGGGGCCCGGTCCCGGCGATGCCGTCCACGGCCCAGCCCCCGCCGCTGTCCCCGTCGCCGGAGCGGGCGTAACCCCAGCGCCCGGCGACCTCGTCCTCCAGCCAGACCGCGCACCAGTCCGCGAGCCTCGGCACGATCAGCTGGCCGGCGAGCGCGGCGACGAGGTTCTCGTCGAGCTGCCCGGCGAGCAGGTCGGAGGCCTCGGCGAGGAAGGACAGGGCGCCCCGGTTGAGCCAGTCCCGCTCGCGCTCGGCCCGATGGGGGTACCCCCGCTCGAGCGGATTCGAGAGCGGGGGAGGCTCCGGGGCGAGGATCTCGGCGACCCGCAGCCCGCGCTCCAGCGCGCGTTCCTCGGCGTACGCCTCGATGTCGTCCTTGAGCGGCACCGGGTCCTCGGCGGGCAGCCGCGCCCACACGGTCTTGGCGCCGGTGCGGTAGGTGACGCCCCAGGACTCCGCGAGCCGGGACACCAGCCGCAGCCCGCGCCCGTACTCCGGCGTCTCGTACGGCGCCTCCAGCTCCCCGTCGCGCGGGGCGCGTGAGGGGTGGTGGTCCAGGACCTCGACGAGGAGGGCGCCGTCCTCCTCCAGTCGGCAGCTGAGCTCGACCTCGGTGCCGGCGTGCACGACGGCGTTGGTGACGAGTTCGCTGACGGCCACGACGGCGTCGTCGAGGAGCCGCTCGCTCAGGTGCTCGGTGCCGGGGAGTCCGGAGGAGGCCCAGTCGTCGAGGGCGGCGCGCACGAGGGTGCGGGCGGAGCCCGGGGAGAGGGGGCTGCCGGGGAGGACGGTGCGGGTCTGCGCGCACTCGTTTCCGGGCGCAGGCGCATCGCAGGCACGGGTGATGGTCTCCCGTTGCACCGGAATGGCCCCCATGTACAGCTCCCCGAGCGGTTCGGACGAATACGCCTCAGTCGACGCCGACAGAGTGACAGACTGGCCGCGCCCATAAGCACCGAGTTACCGAAGTGGGCCGCCATGAGTGAGAACAGTGCTACGCGTGTGCTCGAAGAAGGACAGAAAGACGGTCAAATTCGAGCATCGGATCTGCGCCCCCTGCTTGCCGCGATGACCGCGGCCCGGGACGGGGACTTCCGCCGTCTCCCGGAGACCGATGAGGGAGTGGTGGCCGAGCTGACGGCGGTCTTCAACCAGATCATGGACCGCAGTACGCACTTCAACACGGAAGTGCAGCGCGTCAAACGGGAGTTGATCCGGCACGGCAGGCTCGACGAGCGGCTCTCGGCCAGCCCGGGCCAGGGCGACTGGACGACCCGCGTCAACGACGTCAACCATCTGCTCGACGCCCTGGTGGCCCCTGCGGCCAACGCCACGCGCGTCCTTGACGCGGTGGCCGGCGGCGACCTCACCCAGCGCGTCGATCTGCACGACGGCACCCGTCAGTTACGCGGCGACCTGCGCCGTCTGGGCCGGGCCGTGAACAAGATGGTCGACCAGCTCTCCCTGTTCACCGGCGAGGTCACCCGCGTGGCCCGCGAGGTGGGCACCGAGGGCCGGCTCGGCGGACGGGCCAAGGTGACGGGCCTGTCGGGCAGTTGGCGGGACGTGACCGAGGCCGTCAACGCGATGGCGTCCCGGCTGACGGCACAGGTGCGTGACATCGCCGCGGTGACGACGGCCGTGGCCCGCGGCGATCTGACCCGTACGGTCACCGTCGAGGCGACCGGCGAGCTGCTCGAACTGAAGCTGACCGTCAACACGATGGTGGACCAGCTCTCCGCGTTCGCCGACGAGGTCACCCGCGTCGCCCGCGAGGTCGGCACGGAGGGGCAGCTGGGCGGGCGGGCCCAGGTGCGGGGCGTCTCGGGCGTGTGGAAGGACCTCACCGACAACGTCAACTTCATGGCGTCGAACCTCACCTCGCAGGTCCGCAACATCGCCCAGGTGACGACAGCGGTGGCCAACGGCGACCTGTCGCAGAAGATCACGGTGGACGCCCAGGGCGAGATCCTGGAGCTGAAGTCGACCATCAACACGATGGTCGACCAGCTCTCCGCCTTCGCCGACGAGGTCACCCGCGTCGCCCGAGAGGTCGGCACCGAAGGAAACCTCGGCGGCCGGGCCCAGGTGCGCGGTGTCTCCGGGGTCTGGAAGGACCTCACCGACAACGTCAACTTCATGGCGGACAACCTCACTTCGCAGGTCCGCAACATCGCCCTGGTCTCCACCGCGGTGGCCCAGGGCGACCTCGGCAAGAAGATCACCGTCGAGGCGAAGGGCGAGATCCTGGAGCTGAAGTCGACCATCAACACGATGGTCGACCAGCTCTCCGCCTTCGCCGACGAGGTCACCCGCGTCGCCCGAGAGGTCGGCACCGAAGGAAACCTCGGCGGTCAGGCCCAGGTCCGGGGCGTCTCCGGGGTCTGGAAGGACCTCACCGACAACGTCAACTTCATGGCCCTGAACCTGACCTCGCAGGTCCGCAACATCGCCCAGGTGACGACGGCCGTGGCCAACGGCGACCTGTCGAAGAAGATCACCGTCGACGCGCGCGGCGAGATCCTGGAGCTGAAGGACACCGTCAACACGATGGTGCAGCAGCTGCGCGCCTTCGCCGACGAGGTCACCCGGGTGGCCCGCGAGGTCGGCACCGACGGCCGGCTCGGCGGCCGTGCACAGGTGCTGGGCGTCTCCGGCGTCTGGCGGGACCTGACCGACAACGTCAACTACATGGCCGACAACCTCACATCCCAGGTGCGGAACATCGCCCAGGTCACCACCGCCGTCGCCAACGGCGACCTCTCCAAGAAGATCGACGTGGACGCGCGCGGCGAGATCCTGGAGCTGAAGACGGCCATCAACACCATGGTCGACACCCTCTCCTCCTTCTCCTCCGAGGTCACCCGCGTGGCCCGCGAGGTGGGTTCCGAGGGCCAGCTCGGCGGCCAAGCGCGGGTGGAGGGCGTGTACGGCACCTGGAAGCGCCTGACGACGAACGTGAACGAGCTGGCGTCGAACCTGACCACCCAGGTCCGCGCGATCGCCGAGGTCGCCTCCGCCGTGGCCCAGGGCGACATGTCCCGCTCGATCACCGTGGAGACGCGCGGCGAGGTCGCCGAACTGAAGGACAACATCAACCTGATGGTGTCCAACCTGCGCGAGACGACCCGCGCCAAGGACTGGCTGGAATCGAACCTGGCCCGCCTGGCCGCCCTGATGCAGGGCCACCGCGACCTGATGGAGGTCGCCGACCTGCTGCTGCGCGAGCTCACGCCGCTCGTGAACGCGCAGTACGGCGCGTTCTTCCTGGCCGACCCGGACGAGGAGAGCGCCTCGCTGCGCACGACCGTTCCGACCAAGGGGCTCGCGTTCATCGCCGGGTACGGCTCGGCGCAGGGCGCGACCGTCGAGACCGGCGGCCTCCCTGTGCACGGACTGGTCCAGCAGGCGGCACGCGAGAAGAAGCGGATCCTCGTCGAGGAGGCCCCGCCGGACTACATCAAGATCAACAGCGGGCTGGGCGAGGCGGCGCCCACGAGCGTCGTCATCATCCCGATCCTGTTCGAGGACAAACTCCTCGGCGTGATCGAGCTGGCGTCGTTCTCCCGCTTCTCCGATGTGCACCTGGCGTTCTTCGACCAGTTCGTGAACACCATCGCCGTCGCGATCAACACGATCATCGCCAACTCCCGTACGGAGTCCCTGCTCGGCGAGTCCCAGCGCCTGGCCATGCAGCTCCAGGAACGCTCCGACGAACTCCAGATGCAGCAGGCGGAGTTGCAGCGCTCGAACGCCGAGCTGGAGGAGAAGGCGGCGCTGCTGGCGACGTCGTCGCAGTACAAGTCGGAGTTCCTGGCGAACATGTCGCACGAGCTGCGCACCCCGCTGAACTCCCTGCTGATCCTGGCGCGCCTGCTCTCCGACAACCCGGACGGCCATCTCTCCGACCAGGAGGTCCAGTTCGCGACGACGATCCACCGCTCCGGCTCGGACCTGCTCCAGCTGATCAACGACATCCTGGACCTGTCGAAGATCGAGGCGGGCCGGATGGACGTACGTCCGAAGAAGCTGCCGCTGATCAAACTCCTCGACTACGTCCACGCCACGTTCCGCCCGCTCACCCTGGACCGCGGGCTCGCCTTCGAGGTGTCGGTGGGCGAGGACGTGCCGCGCGAGATGTACTCCGACGAGCAGCGCCTCCAGCAGATCCTGCGCAACCTGCTGTCCAACGCGATCAAGTTCACCGCGACGGGCCGGGTGGAGCTGCGGGTGGGCCGGCTGAAGGACCCCGAGCACCACTACGTGCGTGAGAGCGACGAGGTGATCGCCTTCGCGGTCTCCGACACCGGCATCGGCATCGCGCGGGAGAAACTCCCGGTGATCTTCGAGGCGTTCCAGCAGGCCGACGGCACCACCAACCGCAAGTACGGCGGCACGGGACTCGGTCTGTCCATCAGCCGTGAGATCGCGGGCCTGCTGGGCGGCCGTATCGTCGCCGAGAGCGAGCCCGGCAAGGGCTCCACGTTCACGCTGTACGTCCCCGTCGTCAGCCCCGGTCACCCGGCGACCGGGCCGGTGCCCGAGGACCGGCCGCTGCCGGTGCCGGAGCAGCTGTCGACCGAGCCGTACGCGGCCGCCCACGACACGGACGACTCATGGCCCACGCCGACCAAGCTGGAGGCGTGGCAGACCGGCCGGGCGGGCCAGGTGCTGCCGGGCCGGCGGGTGCTGATCGTGGACGACGACATCCGCAACGTCTTCGCGCTGACCCATGTGCTGGGCCGGGTCGGCATGCCGGTGCTGTACGCGGAGAACGGCCGCGAGGGCATCGAGACGCTGGAGCGCACACCGGACGTCGAACTCGTCCTGATGGACATCATGATGCCGGAGATGGATGGGTATGAGACGATCTCCGCCATCCGGCGCACACCGCGCTGGGCCCATCTCCCCATCGTCGCGCTGACCGCGAAGGCCATGCCCGGAGACCGGGAGAAGTCCATCGCCCGGGGCGCCAACGACTACGTTCCGAAGCCGGTGGACGTGGATCAGCTCCTCACCGTCGTCTGCGACCTCCTGGACCCCGAGGTCACGCAGCCGGAGGGCCGTTCCGCCGGCCCGGACGACACCGCAGTACCGGGACCGGACGCTTCCGAGGAGGACGAGGTCCCGCCGACCATCACCGAATGAGGCCACTTCACCATGATCGCTGAGGCAACGACCGACGAGCGTGCCGGCATCCTCCTGGTCGACGACATGGAGGACAACCTGATCGCGCTGGAGGCCGTCCTGGGGTCCCTCAACGAGCCGCTCATCCGCGCGCGTTCGGGCGAGGAAGCCATGAAGGCGCTGCTGCGGCAGCGCTTCGCCCTGGTCCTGCTCGACGTCCGGATGCCGGGCATGGACGGCTTCGAGACGGCCGCGAACATCAAACGGCTCGACCAGACCAAGGACGTCCCGATCATCTTCCTGACCGGCGCTGAGGACGAGCCCGGCTATGCCTTCCGCGGCTACGCCACCGGGGCGGCCGACTATCTGACCAAGCCGTTCGACCCGTGGGTGCTGCGCGCGAAGGTCTCGGTGTTCCTGGATCTGTACCGCAAGAACAGGCAGTTGGAGCATCTGCTCAGCCGCGAGCACATCCAGAGCAAGCAGCTGAGCACCCGACTGGCGGCCCTGGCGGACCAGTTGTCCGACGACACCGCCCCGGACCTGACGGACCTGCGCGCAAGGGTCCACGAGATACGCGGGCTCGTCGGCTAGGGCGGCGCGTCGTGCCCTGAAGGGGCGCGGGGAACTGCGCGACCAGCCACCGCCTACCGGCAGCCGCGACGCAGTCCCCCGCCCTCCCCTACGCTTCGCGGGTGCCGGCGTACATCTCCTCGATGAGCGCCTTGTACTCACGCTCCACCACGGGGCGCTTCAGCTTCAGGCTCGGCGTGATCTCACCGTGCTCCACATCGAGGTCCCGCGGCAGCAGCCGGAACTTCTTGATCGTCTGCCACTTCTGAAGGCCCTCGTTGAGCTTCCTGACGTAGCCGTCGACCATCTCGACGGTGGCCGGCGCGGCCACGATCTCCGCGTACGGCTTCCCGGACAGCCCGTTCTCCTCGGCCCACGCCTGGATCGCGACCTCGTCCAGCGCGATCAGCGCCGTGCAGAAGTTCCGGTCGGCGCCGTGCACCAGGATGTTGGAGACGTACGGGCAGACCGCCTTGAACTGGCCCTCGACCTCGGCGGGCGCGATGTACTTGCCGCCGGACGTCTTGATGAGGTCCTTCTTGCGGTCGGTGATGCGCAGGTAGCCGTCGGGGGACAGCTCGCCGATGTCGCCGGTGTGGAACCAGCCGTCGCTCTCCAGCACCTCGGCGGTCTTGTCGGGCAGTCCGTGGTAGCCCTCCATGATGCCGGGCCCGCGCAGCAGGATCTCGCCGTCGTCGGCGATACGGACCTCGGTACCGGGCAACGGCTTGCCGACCGTGCCGGTGCGGTAGGCCTCGCCCGGGTTCACGAAGGACGCGGCCGAGGACTCGGTGAGGCCGTAGCCCTCCAGGATGTGGATGCCGGCGCCGGCGAAGAAGTAGCCGATCTCCGGCGCGAGCGCGGCCGAACCGGAGACACAGGCGCGCAGGTTGCCGCCGAAGGCCTCACGGATCTTGGCGTACACGAGCGTGTCGGCGACCTTGTGCTTGGCGGCCAGGCCGAACGGCGCGGAGTGGGTGCCGGTGCGCCGGAAGTTGTCCTGGGTGACCTTGGCGTACTCGCGGGCGACCTCGGCGGCCCACTGGAAGATCTTGTACTTGGCGCCGCCGCCGGCGCGGGCCTTGGCGGCGACCCCGTTGTAGACCTTCTCGAAGATGCGCGGCACGGCGGCCATGTACGTCGGCTGCACGACCGGCAGATTCTCGATGATCTTGTCGACACGGCCGTCGACCGCCGTGACGTGGCCGACCTCGATCTGGCCGGAGGTGAGCACCTTGCCGAAGACGTGCGCGAGCGGCAGCCACAGGTACTGCACGTCCTCCGCGCCGACCAGGCCGGTCGCGGCGATCGCCTTCGCCATGTACGACCAGTTGTCGTGCGGCAGCCGTACGCCCTTGGGGCGGCCGGTGGTGCCGGAGGTGTAGATCAGGGTGGCCAGCTGGTCCTTGGTGATCGCGCCGACCCGCTGCTTGATCAGCTCCGGGTCCTTCTCGAGCCGGGCCGCGCCGCGGGCCTCCAGCTCGGCGAGGCTGAGCACCCAGTCACCGGTCTCGACACCGGCCGCGTCGACGACGACGACATGGGTCAGGTTCGGCAGCTCGGCGCGCTTCTCCAGCGCCTTGGCCACCTGGGCGGCATCCTCGGCGATCAGCACCCGGCTCTCGGAGTCGGAGAGGATGAACGCCGACTCCTCGGCGTTGGTCTGCGGGTAGACGGTGGTCGTCGCGGCACCGGCGCACATGATGCCCAGGTCGGCCAGTATCCACTCGATCCGGGTCGAGGAGGCCAGGGCGACGCGCTGCTCGGCCTGGACGCCCAGCTCGATGAGCCCGGCCGCGATGGCGTAGACCCGCTCGGACGCCTGCCCCCAGCTCAGCGACTTCCACTCGTCGGGCCCCTGCCCCGAGGCCGCCGGCACCGGATAGCGGTACGCCTCGGCGTCCGGCGTGGCGGCCACGCGCTCCAGGAAGAGGGTCGCCACGCTCGGCGGACGGTTCTCGATCAGTGTCTGTGTGTCGCTCAAGACATCCTCCGGGGGCCCGCGACGATGCGGCTGGCTCAGTGCGGCTGGTTCCTACACGCGAGGCGTTTTCCTACGCGCGAGGCGTTGTTTAACTCGCGAGTAACTATCGAGCAGGGATCAGGTTAAAGGTCGGCAGGCCACTGCGTAAGGGTCCGCGCCCTGTCACTTCCTCCAGAAGGTCACCTGGCGTACACAAAGGGGCCCGTCGCACTTGCGTACGACGGACCCCTGTTGCGGCGATTTGCCGGGTCAGCAGGTGTTACCCGCGGTTACTTCTTGCCCTTGCCCGACCCCGCGCTGTCATCACTGCTCAACACGGCGATGAAGGCCTCCTGTGGAACCTCCACGGAACCCACCATCTTCATCCGCTTCTTGCCTTCCTTCTGCTTCTCCAGCAGCTTGCGCTTACGGGAGATGTCGCCGCCGTAGCACTTGGCGAGGACGTCCTTGCGGATGGCGCGGATGGTCTCGCGGGCGATCACCCGGGAGCCGATGGCGGCCTGGATCGGCACCTCGAAGGCCTGCCGCGGGATGAGCTCGCGCAGCTTGGCGACCAGGCGCACCCCGTACGCGTACGCGGCGTCCTTGTGGGTGATCGCCGAGAAGGCGTCGACCTTGTCGCCGTGCAGCAGGATGTCGACCTTGACCAGGCTGGACGTCTGCTCGCCGGTGGGCTCGTAGTCCAGCGACGCGTAGCCGCGGGTCTTGGACTTCAGCTGGTCGAAGAAGTCGAAGACGATCTCCGCGAGCGGCAGGGTGTAGCGGATCTCGACACGGTCCTCGGAGAGGTAGTCCATGCCGAGCAGGGTGCCGCGCCGGGTCTGGCACAGCTCCATGATCGAGCCGATGAACTCGGTGGGCGCGAGGATCGTGGCGCGCACGACCGGCTCGTACACCTCGTTGATCTTGCCCTCGGGGAACTCGCTCGGGTTGGTGACGGTGTGCTCGGTGCCGTCCTCCATGACCACGCGGTAGACCACGTTGGGCGCGGTGGCGATCAGGTCGAGGCCGAACTCGCGCTCCAGCCGCTCACGGATCACGTCGAGGTGGAGCAGGCCCAGGAAGCCGACGCGGAAGCCGAAGCCGAGGGCCGCGGAGGTCTCCGGCTCGTAGACGAGCGCGGCGTCGTTGAGCTGGAGCTTGTCGAGCGCCTCGCGCAGCTCCGGGTAGTCCGAGCCGTCCAGCGGATACAGGCCGGAGAAGACCATGGGCTTGGGGTCCTTGTAGCCCCCGAGCGCCTCCGTGGCCCCCTTGTGCTGGCTGGTGACGGTGTCACCGACCTTGGACTGGCGGACGTCCTTCACACCGGTGATGAGGTAACCCACCTCACCGACGCCGAGGCCGTCGGCCGACAGCATCTCGGGCGAGTTCGTCCCGATCTCCAGCAGCTCGTGCGTGGCGCCCGTCGACATCATCTTGATGCGTTCGCGCTTGTTGAGCTGGCCGTCGATGACACGGACGTACGTCACGACACCGCGGTAGGAGTCGTAGACCGAGTCGAAGATCATCGCGCGGGCGGGCGCGTCCTTGACGCCGACCGGCGCCGGGATCTCCTTGACCACCTTGTCGAGCAAGGCGTCGACGCCGAGACCGGTCTTGGCAGACACCCGCAGCACGTCGTCCGGGTCGCAGCCGACGAGGTTCGCGAGCTCCTCGGCGAACTTCTCGGGCTGCGCGGCCGGCAGGTCGATCTTGTTCAGTACGGGGATGATCGTGAGGTCGTTCTCCATCGCCAGGTAGAGGTTGGCGAGGGTCTGGGCCTCGATGCCCTGGGCGGCGTCGACGAGGAGGACGGTCCCCTCGCAGGCGGCCAGCGACCGCGAGACCTCGTAGGTGAAGTCGACGTGCCCCGGGGTGTCGATCATGTTGAGGATGTGCGTGTTGCCGGGTTCGTGGGTGGGAGCCCACGGCAGCCGCACCGCCTGGGACTTGATCGTGATGCCGCGCTCGCGCTCGATGTCCATCCGGTCGAGGTACTGAGCACGCATCTGCCGCTGCTCGACCACGCCGGTCAGCTGGAGCATCCGGTCGGCGAGCGTGGACTTGCCGTGGTCGATGTGCGCGATGATGCAGAAATTGCGGATCAGAGCCGGGTCGGTACGGCTCGGCTCGGGCACATTGTTAGGGGTCGCGGGCACGCAGGGTCCTGTCTCTTGAGGCGCCTTGTGCCTCGGGTCGGATCGATACGTAGGTTCCATGGTCCCATGGGCGGCGACCGGGGACCGTTTTGGGCCGTCGGCCGGGCCGCTGGTACTCTGGGTGGCTGTGTCTCATGCCCTCTCAGCGCGAGGCACACCCCGAAGAAATCACCCGGTACGGATTTCGTGCGGCTTCCGCGCGGCCCCGTGCCTGAACCTGAAAAGGCTCAATCAGTGGCGAACATCAAGTCCCAGATCAAGCGGATCAAGACCAACGAGAAGGCTCGGCTGCGCAACAAGGCCGTCAAGTCCTCCCTGAAGACCGCGATCCGCAAGGCCCGTGAGGCCGCTGCCGCGGGTGACCAGGAGAAGGCCGTCGAGTACCAGCGCGCTGCCGCGCGTCAGCTCGACAAGGCCGTCTCCAAGGGCGTCATCCACAAGAACCAGGCCGCCAACAAGAAGTCGGCGCTTGCTTCGAAGGTCGCTTCCCTCAAGGGCTGAACCCTTTATCTGGTCTGATCGGATCCGGCTTCCCGGATCCAGTCGCCGGTAGGACCCAGAGCGGGCCCTCTCTCATCCGCTCCCGACCGGCACCCCGGATTCGCACGCGGCCTGCGTTCGCCACGCGGGTGCGGATCCTGCAGCTTCATTCGAAGGCCCCGGTGCCTCGCCCTTCCCCAGGGTGGGCGCCGGGGCCTTCGACATGCCTGCGTCAGGACCAGAAGTCGTTGCCCTTTTCGATGTCCGCGACGCACTCGTCGAGGTCGGTGATCTTCTCGCCGACGATCCGGAAGACGATGCCGCCCATCTCGTCGATGTGCTTGCCGCCCCGGTCGGCGGAGAAGTGGTGCACGGACATGGCATGCCCGCGGCCGTCGACGAAGATGTTGCGCAGCTCGACCTTGAACGTCCCGCCGGTCTCCGAGAAGAGCCGGCCGTAGTACCCCTCGAAGATCGAGTCGACGCCCTTGTAGTCCCCCGACAGCGGGTGGGAGCCGGGTACGTGGTGCGTGCAGTCCCCGGTCATCAGGCCGCGCAGGGTGTCCATGTCTCCGCGCTGGAAGGCCTCGTAGCCCTTGCGGACGAGAGCCGCGTGCGGGTGTTCAGCCATGGTGCTCGCCACCTTTCCCAGTCCGGCGATATACGGCTGATACGCCCGATTCTCCTCTCCCGGGCCTAGCCGCGCCCTCTGGACCGAGCCGCCCTCGCGATGGTCACGACCGCTTTCTCCAGGGCGTACTCGGGGTCGTCCCCGCCGCCCTTCACACCGGCGTCGGCCTCGGCGACCGCCCGCAGCGCGACCGCGACCCCGTCGGGTGTCCATCCCCGCATCTGCTGACGGACCCGGTCGATCTTCCAGGGCGGCATGCCCAGCTCGCGCGCGAGATCGGCGGGGCGGCCGCCGCGCGCGGAGGACAGCTTGCCGATGGCCCGCACGCCCTGGGCGAGCGCACTGGTGATCATGACGGGGGCCACACCGGTGGACAGCGACCACCGCAGCGCCTCCAGCGCCTCGGCCGCCCGTCCCTCGACGGCCCGGTCGGCGACGGTGAAGCTCGACGCCTCCGCACGGCCGGTGTAGTACCGCCCGACGACGGCCTCGTCGATGGTGCCCTCGACATCGGCGACCAGCTGGCTCACCGCGGACGCCAGCTCCCTGAGATCGCTCCCGATGGCGTCGACCAGCGCCTGGCACGCCTCGGGCGTCGCCGAGCGCCCGGTCGCCCGGAACTCGCTCCTGACGAACGCCAGCCGGTCCGCAGGCTTGGTCATCTTCGGGCACGCCACCTCACGCGCCCCCACCTTGCGGGCGGCGTCGAGCAGCTTCTTGCCCTTGACCCCGCCGGCGTGCACGAGCACCAGTGTGATCTCCTCGGCGGGCGAGGCGAGATACGCCGTCACGTCCTTGACCGAGTCGGCCGACAGGTCCTGCGCGCCGCGCACCACCACGACCTTGCGCTCCGCGAACAGGGAGGGGCTGGTCAGCTCGGCCAGCGTGCCCGGCTGCAACTGGTCGTGGGTCAGATCCCGCACATCGGTGTCCGCGTCGGCGGCCCGGGCGGCGACCACCACCTCCCGCACGGCACGGTCGAGCAGCAGCTCCTCCTGGCCCACGGCGAGGGTCACGGGGGCGAGGGGGTCGTCGTTCGCACTCTTCTTGGCCATCGCGACAAGGATGGCACGGGCCACTGACAACCCCCGCCGGCGCCGGACACCCGGCGGCTACGGCACGGTCACGGCTCCTCCCGCCAGCCGTCCCACTCCCCCGCGAACTCGTCCAGCGCCCCCGGATCGAGCCGGCCACCCTCGTCCCTCAGCACGACGAGCCACTGCGCGTCCTCGGCATCGTCCTCACCGGCCAGGGCGTCCCGCACCAGGCGCGGCTCCTCGTCGATCCCGAACCGCTCCCCGAGCGCCTCCGCCGCCTCCTGGGCCGCGTCACGGTCGGGCAGCACCAGCACATGTCTCACATCGCTCACGGAGCCATTCTCGGGCACCCGGCCCGAGGGGAATCCCCCGGTCAGCCCTTGCGCACCAGCTGCACGTCCAGCTCGACGCGGATGCTCGACCCCACCACCGCGATCCCCCGCGCCAGCATCGTCTGCCAGCTCACGGTGAAGTCGTCGCGATGCAGTTCGGTCGTCGCCCGGCACGCCGCCCGCACCTCGCCCTCCGTGCCGTTGCCGAGCCCGAGGTACTCCGTGTCGAGCACGACCGTCCGCGTCACCCCGTGCAACGTCAGCGCGCCTGTCACGGCCCAGCGGGTGCCGCCCTTGTGCACGAACCGCTCGCTGTAGAACTCCAGCGTCGGAAAGGCCGCCACGTCCAGGAAGTCCGCCGACCGGAGATGGTCGTCCCGCATCCGCACGCCCGTGTCGATGGACGCCGCGTCGATCACCACGTGCATCGCCGACCGCTCGACGGGGTCGGTGATCCGCACCGCCCCCGCGAACGAGTTGAACCGGCCGTGGATCCGGGCCAGCCCGATGTGCCGCGCGGTGAACCCGATCGACGTGTGCGCCGGCTCGACCTCCCAGTCGCCCGGCGCCGGCAGCTCCGGCGGCTGGGCGACATGGAGGGTCACGTCACCGAGCGAGGCGAGCGTGTTCTCCACGACCGTCGTGGTCGTCCGGTACGGCGTGTACCCCTCGGCCGACACCGCGAGCCGGTACTCACCCGCCGGCACCGTGATCACGAACGACCCGAAGGGATCCAGCCCCCCGCTCATCACCGTCCGCCCCGTGGTGTCGCTCACCACGAACTCCGCGTGCCGGACGGGCTCGTTGACCGGATCGAGTACCCGGCAGCTCAGCACTCCCGCGCTCGGAGGGGTCTCCAGCGCCGCCAGAGGGCTCGTCCGCTGTTCCGGGTTCGTTCGGCTTCCTCGCCGGCGACCGATCATCCTCGACACCCCTGTACGAACTCGACCTCACGCGTTGCCGAAGGGGCATTCGACCACCGCCGAGTTTTTCGGGGCAACACGGGATCACATCGTGGGAAACCGGCAGATGTGCTGGTTCTACGCGCTAGTAGCACCAGCGGGGCACGAGGTGCGGCGCCGAGCCCGGGAACCAGTCGCGTGCGCCGGCCCGCCCGGCCGGGCGCAGGGCTCGGGGTCCTGTCGATCAGCCGGTCGGGATCCGGGCTCGGAGCGCTGTCGCGTCAGCCGAGGTGGTCGCTCCGGGCCCGGGGTCCAGCCGCGTCAGCCAGGCCGGTCGGGACCCGGGCCTGGGGTCCAGCCACTCAGCCAGGCTGGTCGACAAGGCGCGGCGTCGAGCCCGGGATCGGCCACGTCAGCCGGCTGGGCACCAGGCTCCGGGGCCTGCCGCGTCAGCCTGGCCGGTCGGGCTTGGTCACCGTCGGCACCCGGTCCAGCTCGATCCCGAACCGCTCCCGGTACGTCCTCAGCACCTCCTCGTCCGTCCCCAACTCCCGCTCCTCACGTGTCCCGTCCGCCGCCGTCGTCTTGAACGTGCGGCCGCTCAGCGTGATCCGTCCCCCTTCCTCCGTCACCCGCGAACACACCAGCGACTGTGTGAAGTGGGACAGCGGCGAGGTGCTGTGCCACCACGCCCCGGCCACGAAGTCACCGAGCGCCCGGGGCCGCCGGTCCAGCCGGTACTGCGGTCTGCCGTCCATCACGACGTCCAGGTCCGCCGCCTCCCCCGAGTCGTGCCCGCCGCGTACCCCGGCCGCGTCCGGCCCCGCCTCGACGACCCGGAACACCCCCGCCGGATCCACCTGCTCACCCCGCGCCTCGAACGCCAGCGGATAGTGGCTGTGCGCCCCGAACCCGACGTCCGCCAGCCACGCGCCCCCGTCCACCGTGCCCACCTTGAGCGCCATGTGGTCGTACGGGATCCCGAGCCGCTCCTCCTTGCCGTAGACGCGCGCCGCGAGCAGCGTCACATCGAAGCCCAGCGCGCCGAGCAACGCCCCGAACGACCCGTTCAGTTCGTAACAGAACCCGCCCCGCCGCGCGCCCACCACCTTGTCCAGCAGCCGCTTCTCCTCCAGCACGATCTCCTCGCCGAGGTGGACCGACAGGTTCTCGAAGGGCACGGCCTGCAGGTGGCGCAGTTGCAGCTCACGCAGTACGTCCACGGTGGGCCACGCCGGGTGCTCGACTCCCAGGCGCCGGAGATAGGCATCAACCTCTACGGATTCCATGCCCTCAGTCTCCCGCCACCATGAGCTCCGCGCCCGTACCCGCGACCGCGAGCGCCCCGTCCTCGTCCGTCCGCAGCACCACGGCACCCTGCGCCCGCAGCGCCGCGACCGTGACGGGAGCCGGGTGACCGTAGGGGTTTCCAGAGGGTCTCCGACTAGCAGTTCAAGGAGACACCCTCAATGGCGGCATCACCGCAGGTCAGAGCGGGTAGGTATCCGACTCGCTCGTACACCCCAATGAACTCTCAGCTCAGGGGCGTGTCCGCCCTCCGCCTCTCTGTACTGACCGACGAGACCACCAGCCCCGAGCGCCAGCGTGAAGCCAACCAGGGTGCTGCTGCCTCGCTGGGCATCGACCTTGCCGACCGCGAAGCCGTTGACCTAGGAGTCAGCGCGAGCAAGACCACGCCCTTTGAGCGTCCGGGGCTAGGCGCATGGCTTCGGCGTCCCGCCGATTTCGACGCGCTTGTCTTCTGGCGATTCGATCGTGCCGTCCGGTCCATGGATGACATGCACGAGTTGGCTAAGTGGGCGCGCGACCACCGCAAGCTGATCGTGTTCGCCGAGGGTCCGGGCGGGCGGCTGGATCTGGATTTCCGCAACCCGATGAATCCCATGACCACCCTCATGGTCACGCTCTTCGCGTTCGCCGCACAGATGGAAGCGCAGGCCATCCGAGAGCGGGTCACCGGCGCGCAGGCAGCAATGCGGCTCATGCCTCTTCGCTGGCGTGGCTCGCGTCCACCCTACGGCTATATGCCTGCTCCACTGGAAGGTGGCGGAGTCACCCTGATTCAGGATCCGGACGCCGTGAAGGTGCTTGAGCGGATCATCAAGGAACTCAAAGGCGACCCGTTCAACGGCGTTGCCCCCAAGGGCACCGCTGCAATCGCGCGAGACCTCAACGCAGACGGCATTCCCTCATCCCGCGACCACTGGAGTCTGAAGCAGGGGCGGAAGACCGGCGGAAAGACCGGCGGTAACCCCGGCGAGACTGTCGTACGCGAACAATTCAAGTGGACGCATGGATCCATCAAGGAACTACTGACCAGCGAGCGCCTGTTGGGCTGGAAGGTCACCGAAAAGGGAGTCGTTCGGGACAGCGAGGGCCGGCCGGTCATGGCTACCGCTGATCCGATTCTCACCCGCGAGGAATTCGACGCCGTTGGCGCCATCCTCAATGAACGATCCGTGGACAACAAGAAGCCGGATCGAGTGGACACCGTTGCGCTGCTGCTTCGGGTCATTCACTGCGCTGGGTGTGGAGAGCGTATGTATCTCCACCAGCCATCGCCCAACAGCAAGAGCACCAGCAAGACCCACACCTACAAGTGCAGCGCACACAACCAAGGCCGCACATGCGAGACCCGCGCAATCATCAAGCGGGAATGGGCGGAGGAGTACGCAGAGCGCGAGTTCCTGCGGATGCTTGGCGCACTGGAAGTCACACAGACGCGCACCATTCCTGGTTACGACCCTCAGCCCGAGATTGACGCCACTATCGCCGAGTTCGAGGCACACCAGGAACAGCAGGGGCGACAGAAGTCAGCGGCGGCTAAGGCTGCTTGGCAACGGCATGCAGCCGCCCTTGACTCCCGACTCGCTGAGCTTGAGACCCGGGAAAAGGTTGAGCCCCGTATCGAGGAAACCCGAACGGGCAAGAACTATGCGGACCTCTGGGCGAAGGCTGACACGGCGGGCAGGCGACAGCTCATGCAAGGGGCCGGAGCACGCTTGGACGTGAGTCGAGGCAAGCGGGGGCGACAGTTCAAGTTGGATGAGGGGCGCGTGGACTTCAGCGTGCGTGACCCGTTCTTCAGCGAGGCAGCCGCTGAACTAACGGCCATGGCTGACGAAGAGCGCACGGCTGAGGCTGCGTGGCTGTAGGCACCTAGCACAGTACCCAATCAGATGGCACCGGTTCGGCCAGTGATCTTGGCGGACGCAGACCGAACCGGTGTCCCTACCAAAGGGAAACCACATCATGACACGCGAAGAGTTCGACGCCCGCAACGCAGCGTGGGACCAGGAGTACGAGTACCTGACCGTTAGCCGCAGGCTCGACAGGCTTTATGCAGCTCGCAGCGCTGGCGACACAACTGTGTACCTCGCGCAGCGAATAGACCGCACTGAGCGGCTGCTACAGGCCATGCTCGGCTTCCCTGAGCAACTGGCCGGCTAGGCACCTGAGAGCCCCTCTGAGCCCCGTTCGGGCGTCCCTCTCGGGATTGCTCGGACGGGGCTTTCTCGTGCGTTCTGGCGGACGTAGGGGCCGAATCGAAGATCACGTTAAGTAATTAAATGATTACAGAACGTTAAATCGCCTCCGTCCGGGACAGCGCGAGTGACGAACAGCGGGTAGGGCTTCAAGATCAAAACACCCTCTGACCTGCATAAAGTGACGAGGTGACGATTTGACGCTCATCTCAATTCTTCTAGGAGATCTACTAAGAAAACCGAAGTGGCGCTCAAACCGTCACCTCGTCACTTAGGCAGCCCTAACTAGCCTGCGGCAGGTAACCGACTCGCTAGTTACGGGTTAAGCGGGTACTTCACGCACTCGCCCCACTCCGGCAGGCTTCCCACCTTTGCGCCGGACACAGCGCTGTACGCGCACTCACAGACTTGGGCCCTTGCCCACGGTCGTAATCCCACCCTCTGGCCGGGAAGCCTCAGAGGTGGTGGTTACGCCGTGCGCAAGGGCCCTTTTTTCATGCCTGAAAGGCTTCCCACCATGCCCTATCGAAAGCTACTGGCCGCTACATGCCGCGATTGTGGTGTGCTGACGATGCCCAGCGGCCTAATGCGTGACTCCCACACATGGTCTGGCTTCCAGCACCTATGCCGGACATGTAGCCGCGCGCGAGGCAAGGCGTACAACAAGACCCCTGAGCGCCGTGCTAGTTGGCAGCGCCGGCAGTCCGGTCAGAATGCTGCGCCCCACGCCCGGTACCGCCAGGCTCATCGCGCCGTCATACAGGCCAAGGGCAAGGCCGCTGAACACCGTTGCTACTGCGGGGAGGGCGCATCCGATTGGGCGCTGCTACCGCTGGTGCCTCGCCTGAAGGACGGCCCCTACACCTATTCGCCGGATCCCGCCGACTACATCCCCATGTGCCGCTCGCACAACGTGTATTGGGACTCGCAGTTTCGCCGACTCAGGCGCTAGCCGCATCACCTACCAAATTTGGTACCTGACCGATGCCTCAACCGGCTCGGATCGCTGAATTCTGGAGTACACATGAGCGACAACCCGCCCTCCGTTGCTGACATCACCCGCGCACTGACCGAAGTGCTCATTCCGGCCCCCGGAAACCGGCTGCCCATACCGACCGTCCATCGCGCTGTTTCTCGACACCTGGGCGGTGAGCATTCGGGCGTGCCCTTCAAGACTGTGAAGGAAATCCTCCGCAGCGTCGGTATCAGCGTCCGCGCCCCGAAGCAGGGGGATGACCATCACGCATACGGCGTCGAACTGGCACCCGGCGTACCGGATCCCGAGCTTGAGCGGAAGCTACGCCACATGCGCCGCCCCTCGAACCGCGCATAAGCGCAACCCAAACTAAAGGAACCATTCCCATGACTGAGACTCCCCTCGAATTCACCGGCGCTGGCACCGAGGCTGACCCGCTGACTTTCGACGCCATGCGCCCGAGCACCCCCGATCAGGCTGACGCCTCCATTGCTGGTCTGGCGACGACTGCTAAGGGTCATGCCGCCGCATTCAGCAGCAACGCGGATCTGAGCAGCGCTCTACCCGCCGATCTGCGGGATATCGTCCGGGATGCTTCCATGGCGATCACGTCGACGCTGAGCACCGCTCGTGACGCACGGACCAAGGCCGACAGCATCCGAAATGATGTGCAGATCTACCCGCAGGGCCGTGAACTCCTCGCCGGCGAAGCAATCAAGACGGCTACCAACAAGGTCGCCGAGTCGTTCGAGAGCGCTGATGCGAAGCTTGAGGTAGCTACGGCGCTCACGTATGAGGCTGCCCGCCCGCTCATTTCACCGGAAGACTCGATGCCTGCCCGCGCTGATCTCCAGATGCTCACTCAGCGCCACCTCGGTAAGCCGGGGGAACTGTCCGACACGCTGAAGCGGCTTGCTCAGCGCAGTGATGGGGTCGGCGCCCTGGTGGCTGATCCGCGTTTCCTCGGTGATTTCCTGGATTCGCAGGGCATTGACACGGACATGCGCGAGGCGGTGTTGACTCTCGTGAGCGCTGAGGTGGTTAGGGCAGCCGCAGGGAGCGGTGACCCTAAGCGTTCTGCTGCCGCACGTACGAACCTCGCTCTTGTCGAGCTGCGTAAGGCGCGGGTTGCTGCTAGCGCGTTCACTCGGCACATGCTTCAGAGCTGATCACACAGCGGGGTAGGCCGGAGTCACCTACCAATTCGGTACGTGCTCCGGCCCATCACGTACTGCGTTACTCACCACATTCGCCGAGCATTCACGTTGAGTGAACGTCCTTGATGTCCGATTAGGGCGATAGGGGTGGGGGTGTACCCCTTGCCCCCATGGGGGAGTTGAACGCGGGGGAGGGCTCCGGCCGGCGCGCCCAGTCAGAGACCCCGTTCGTAACCGTTCCGTTACCTAACCATGTCACAGGGGGTGACCGGCTATGGCGCGTGGTGGACACGTGAACAGCGGGCCGGCGCCTAAAGGCCAAGGGTGAGTAGCGCTCTTGCCTACTTCCGACTACCGTCATCGTCTAGTGCGGCCTGGGCTGCAATGATGAAAACGGTGACGCTGGAATCGAACTCCTGTGATTGCAGGAACAATCGCACACGAGCATCACGCTGGCCGTCTTCGTCAACGATGTTGTACACGCACAGCTCAGCCAACAGCGCCGAAGCGCCTCGCGACAATGAAATGGCCGCCTCGCTCACTTCAGGCGGTCCAGCCAGTGCGGCATCCGTACTAGCCTCTTTGATCGCAGTAACCAATTGCCTCCAGCGCGCTTCCGGTTCTTCTTCAAACACTGGGTACAAGTCTGGGTGCACTGCGAAAGGCGCAGACGAGTCCCGTAGCTGGGATGCCTCGCTAATGAGGACCTTGTACACGCTCTGACGTGGTTCGCGCCGCTCCCGCCGATGCTCGGCACGGGCAGTGATGCGCGCACCTTCACGCTGAGCCCACCCCGTGGCCAGTGCTGCGCCAATCGTTGCCACTGAACCCGCCAGCGCCCCGAGCACTGCTGCCAATCCTGCGTCCATGGCGCCAACTTTCCTGACCTATGGCGCAGTTGGTCAAGCGCATGCATACCACTAATCACTGAGCCCCTGCCGCGAGCGGGTTCGGGGCCCTTTCTCATGCCTGAAAGAGCGTCAGATGATCAAGAACAGAGACCTACTGGGCGCACTCGCCTTGCTCGCTGCCCTCATCGCCACCGCATCCGCTGAGTACCAACTAGCACGCGCAGTTGGCTTCGGCGAGTTCACAGCGGGATGCATTCCGGCTGCACTTGATGTCTACGCCCTGCGTGCATTCAGCGTCCGGCGCGATGTACCCGCCGTTGTGGCTGCGCTCATCCTGACGAATGCGCTCGCGCATCTGGTGAGTTCGGGGCTGATTCCCGTATCCGTTCCGCTGGTCGTGGCTGTCAGCGCGATAGCCCCGCTCGTCCTCTGGCGCGTGAAGGCTCTGAGCGCTCCGCCGACGCGTCAGGAGAGTGAGCCGGTAGCCGTTGAGCCTGAAACGCCCGAGCGCCTCGCAGAGAGCCGTACAGCCATTCCGGCACCCGAGCCGGCGGACGCATCTGCGCATCCCTCTGACCCGCTGCTGCCGCAGGCACGTGCATTCGCCGAGCAGATACAGCGGGATGCGGGCAAGGCTCCATCGCTGCGTGAACTTCAGGCGCACTTCCGTATCGGTCAGGCACGTGCTCAGCGCATCCGGGTGCAACTCGCCGGGGGTGCAGCGTGAGTGCTGACCGACTGCGCCACTATCTGTCGCTGTCCGCTGAAGCGCTGAGCGCCCCGCTGTGGACGTTCCCGCCCCTTGAAGTGCCGTTGGTCCAGCGTGCCCGCCGCAGGGTGCTTGGCGCCGACCCAGAGACTTATGCGCATGTACTCGCCGCTGAGTCCGATGAGCGAGTGACCGACTTCGCAGAGACTGACCCTGACCAGTAGCTGAGCCCCGCCCTGGGATAGCCCCAGGAGCGGGGCTTTTCTACTTTCCGCCGTCGCTGTTATCCGAGTTGTCGCCATCCGACCCCATGGGTCCACCAATCGTGGCCTTCAGAATCTCCTTTGACTCGTCGGCCAGTGCTTCACGGGCTGCTCTTCGAGCGTCCAAGGAGCGTTTCACAGCGGCTGCACCCCCGACTGCCGCTAGTGCGCCGGCCACCCCCAGCCCGACCCCCTTACCGAACGCCTTGGATGCGGCAGCCTTTTCGATGCTGCTGATCAGCTTGTCTACGCCCCCGGCTTTCCCTGCTGCTGTCGTGAACACTTCGTACTGACCAAGGTTCCCCGCCATACGCCCTCCCTTGAACTTGTGCGCATTCCCGGCACGGAGCACCGATCATGCCCCCCAGCAGCCGGACGCGAACCCCGCTTGACCTATCGACGTTGCTCCGCTACGGCGAGTGCGTACCCTGGGTGTCGAGGTGAGTGCCGATGTCCGCAGGGTTGGCAGACAACGTCCGCAAGTACCGGCGCCAGCAGGGTTGGAGCCAAGAGCGGTTGGCCGAAGAATCGGCCCTCTCGCTGAGCACAGTGCGCAAGGTCGAGCAGGGCGGGCACGTCAGCATGGACACGCTTGCCTCGCTCGCTGGTGCGCTGGGAGTCGAGACCTCTGCCTTATTCGCCAGCGAGGCGCCCGAGCCCGTACTCGGCCAGCAGGATGAGGCGAACCGCAGGAACCTCGCAGAGCTGCGCCGTGCCCTCATGCCCCCTGTTGGCCTCTCTGCGCCCCTGGCAGCACCCGCTGAGGCTGTGGAGCCATCGGCCATCCGCCAGGGCGTACAGGACGCACACGCGCTCTATCAGGCGGACCGGTACTCATCCGTCGCACGTGCGCTACCCGGCTTGCTGCGCTCGTCTGAGGCGGCTGCCGGAATCCTTCAGGGCGAAGAGCAGCAGCAAGCCTTGATCGCCCGTGCACATGCTCTGCTGCTCGCTGGCAAGTACCTGACCCAGGTGCGGCAATACGACATGGCTTACTTCGCGCTCGCTGAGGCGATCCGGCTTGCTCGCGAGACTGGCCAAACTCAGTTGGCAGCAACGGGAGTTGTGGGCTTGTGCTGGCTGCTGCTGAGGCAGGATCGATTCGACGAGTCAGAGACGCTCGCAGCGCAGACGGCTACGGACATTGAGCCGCGTATGTCCGAGGCGACTCCCGCGCAACTCGCTGTGTGGGGTGAGCTGTGGCTTCGCGTCGCTGCTGCTGCTCGTCGGAACAACCGGCCGGACATGGCCAAGCATGCACGCCGGATGGCTGGCACTGCCGGGGGCGCGATCGAGCGGGAACACACCGACTTCCCCACGCATTGGTCAGCGTTTGGCCCTGTCACCGCTGAGGCCAAAGCCGTTGAGGATCTCGCGCTGATCGGCGATGCCCGGGGCGTTCTGCGGCGTGCCGACGATGGCCCCCTGAGCCCCAAGGCTGTGAAGAACTTCGGCCGGCTCAGTACGAACAACTACGGCCGCCATCGGCTCGACGTAGCCCGTGCACACACGCTGCTCGGCTCCCACCAGGACGCCATGGATGAGCTAGTGAACCTGCGTGAGACGGCCAATGTGTGGCTGACTCATCAGCCCATAGCACGGCGCGTGATGGCGGACATTCTGAAGACTCGCAAGCGCACGCTGACCGAGGAAATGCGGAGTATGGCCGCTCACCTCGGCGTTGCTGGCTGATCTACTGCGGAGCGTAGTAGTTCGGCGCGCTGAGCTACCCAACTACCGTTCTGCGCACATGGATTGGCTCTGATCACGCTCATACCGTCGCTGTTACCGACCAACGACGGAGGGGCGAGCGATCATGGCGAGCGACGCAAGAGCCCGACTGTCCACAGCGATGCAGCAGCACGGACAGGACGGCCTGTTACTGGTCTTCAAAGACCGGGACGACGCGTTGGGTACGACGGCTGAAGGTGCCGACATGGCACCCCATTCCGGACTATCGCGTCCGACCATGCGGGAACGAGTCGCCAAGGCCAACGCTCGCAGCCGGGGCGAAATCTTGTAATGGCGCGCACTGACCCGCGACGGCCCATTTCGACTATGCAAGCGTTCTGGTCCTGGGGCGAGTACTGCGGGATGTGCGCTGGGCATCGTGAAATCTGGTGCCCGATCTGTTTCGGATTCGAGGGGTGTTGGTCCTGCAAGCATCGCTGCAAGGTCCCGTGCCCCCTCTGCGCCGGCGGGCGGCTGATGCCCCTTCCATGGTGATCAATCAACTAGGAGGTACTCACATGCGTCACTGGTGGCTCACGATGGCAGACGGCGGGCAGGACGACAGCGACAGTGGCAACAAGCACGGCGGAGGCGGATCGGATGAGGGCGGTAACACGAACGACGGTCAGGGACCGGCGGACGGTAAGTAGGTGAGCAACCTCGGTACAAAGGGGGCGGGCCCTGAGGGGCTCGCCTCCGTACTCATGGAAAAGGGCGCGCTCGCGAGTGACTGGCTTCCCGCGTTCAAGGCCGTGCCACGTGATCTGTTCGTTCCGGAAGTAATCTGGCCGGGGCGCGCTGGCATGAACCGCCAGAGTGACCGAGTCATCCGCAGCGAGGAACCTGACGCGTGGCTGGAGGCTGTCTACGCGGACGCCCCGATCACGACTCAGTGGGATGACGGCGCGTTCACCGGCGCCGGAAAAGGCAAGATCCCGTCTAGCTCTAGCTCCATGCCGACCATGGTTTTCTCGATGCTCGATGCGCTGAGCGTTGAAGAGGGTCAACGGGTGCTGGAAATCGGCACGGGTACCGGCTGGAATGCTGCCCTGCTCTCCCATCGGCTCGGTGCTGAGAACGTGTTCACGGTTGAGGTCGACGGAAGCAGCGCGAGGGAAGCGCGCAAGCGCCTGAATGACGCGGGATTCGACCCTGTGTCCGTCATCGGTGATGGTGCGGAGGGTTACGCCGAGGGCGCCCCGTACGACCGGCTGATTGCCACGGCATCGATCGGCAGTGTCCCCCGGCGATGGGTCGAGCAGACGAAGCCGGGCGGGATCATCCTTGCCCCCTGGGGACCGACATACGGCGGCGAAGCCATTGTGCGGCTGACCGTGGCCGAGGACGGGACTGCGTCAGGCTCGTTCATCGGCTCGTCCGCGTTCATGCGCCTACGCGCTCAGCGAGTCCAGCGCACGCACGTCCGGGAATACCTCGGTGGTCAGAAGTGGCCAGCGGACGGCGCTCGCAGCGTTACGCCTATCTCGCCGGATGCGGTGGGCGACTGGCACATCATGTTCGCCATCGGCGCGCAGGTGCCTGGTGCGTTCCCATGGATGGAGTCGTACAACGACGGCTCATACACGCTGTGGCTGCGAGATACGGCCGTGACGTCATGGGCAACGGCGGACTACGAAAAGGGCCGAGACGAATTCGAGGTCTATCAGTCCGGTCCGCGCCGACTCTGGGATGAGGTGGAGACTGCCTACCTGTGGTGGGAGAAACAGGGGCGCCCCGGCTTCGAGCGATTCGGGCTGACCGTGGACGCTGACGGCGAACACGTGTGGTTGGACTCGCCCGGCAACCCTGTACCTGTCCGGAGCGCCTAGCCTGCTGAGACCGCCCCCGTCTGTGTGCCCTCCCCCGTGGCGCATGGACGGGGGCTTTCTGCTGTCTAGCCTCAGCGCGGGCTCAGAGCCTCACGTAGCGCCGTTTCCAGCGCCCTTGCTGCCGGCGCATTGAGCCGTTCTCCACGCAGCTCAGCAACATGGGCAACGTCCCTGACGGCTACGGCCAGCCGCTCAATGAGTGAGCAGAGTTCAGCGCGCGCGACTTCCGGGCGATGGACCATGGCCAGTGCATAGGCGGCATCGTTTCGCGCTGTGCTGATCCGGTGATCCTCGGTGCGCTGGCGGATTTCCTCGGTGCCATCAGTCTCGGGCATGCCGACTCCAATTCGGTCGGTGGTCCCTGTGCGGAAACCTCGCCAGGGCGCTGCGTATCGACCCCACCAGCGTAGGGACACTCGCACCCCCTCGGGCGCCTCAATTTCGGGGCTCGCAACCTGCGCACTGCCGCTGAGTTGATGCGCTGACCAGGGCAGACGTGCTAGAACTGGAAGTCACGACCCTTTGGGTTGTCCGCCCCCGCGGAGATCAGCGCCAGCCTGGGCGCGGCCCGGCGTATGAGCTCCGGGTCCTGGTACGCCGAGCCGTGGTGGGCGACCTTCAGCACGTCCACGCCGCCCAGCAGCGGCCCCGCCGGCGATCTCAACAGCGCCCGCTGCGCCGGGGGTTCCAGGTCACCGAGCAGCAGGAACCGCAGCCCCGCCGACCGGACGAGCAGGGTGACGCTGGAGTCGTTGGGGCCCTCCGGGGCGTCCGGGGTCAGGGCTTGGTGCGGTGCCGGTGCCGGTGGCGCTGGCAGTGGCGGTGGCGGTGGCCACAGAACTCGCCAGTTCAGGGGGCCGGTGCACCTCTCCTCCCCGGCGGTGGCCCGCGTCACGGGAATCCGCCGGGCAGCCGCCTGTCTGCGCACGAACTCCGCCTGGTCCACCGGCTCTTCGTGCCCCGTGGTCTCGATCGCGCCCACCGCCCGCCCGCGCAGCACGCCGGGCAGGCCCGCCACATGGTCGGCGTGGAAGTGGGTCAGCACGACGAGCGGGATCCTCGTGATGCCGAGCGTGCGCAGGCAACGGTCGATCAGCGTCGGATCGGGTCCGGCGTCCACGACGACCCCGGTCCCCTCGCCCGCCGCGAACACCGTCGCGTCGCCCTGCCCCACGTCGCACATCGCGTACCTCCACCCCGGCGGCGGCCACCCCGTGACGACCCTGGTCAGCGGCGGCGGCTGCACCACCGCCAGCAGGAGCAGCGCCGCGCAGACCCCGCACCACCAGGGGTGCCTCAGCAGCCGACGTCCGGCGAGCACGACGACCACCGTGACGAGGGCGAGCAGTGCCGCCCCGGTCCAGCTGCCGGGCCAGTCCACACCCGCGCCGGGCAGCGCGGCCCCTGTCCGGGCGACGTTCGCCAGCCACCCGGCCGGCCAACTCGCGCACCAGGCCAGCGCCTTGGCCACCGGCATCGCGAGCGGTGCCGTCGCCAGCGCCGCGAAGCCCAGGACCGTGGCCGGCGCGATCGCGAACTCCGCCAGCAGGTTGCACGGCACCGCCACCAGGCTCACCCGGGCCGACAGCACCGCCACGACCGGCGCGCACAGCGCCTGCGCGGCAGCCGCGGCCGCCAGCGCCTCGGCCAGCCTCGGCGGCACCCGGCGTCTGCGCAGCGCGGCGCTCCAGCGGGGTGCGAGGGTGAGCAGGGCGCCCGTCGCCAGGACGGAGAGCAGGAAGCCGTAGCTGCGGGCCAGCCAAGGGTCGTACAGCACCAGCAGGAGTACGGCCGTCGCCAGCGCCGGAATCAGCGATCTGCGGCGCCCGGTCGCCAGGGCCAGCAACGCGACGGCCCCGCAGGCCGCTGCCCGCAGCACGCTCGGGTCCGGCCGGCACACCACGACGAACGCGAGCGTGAGAGCGCCGCCGAACAACGCGGTCGTGCGCAGTGAGATGCCGAGCCGGGGTGCGAGCCCTCGGCGCTCGACGTGCTGGGCGAGGCCGGGCGGGCCGATGAGCAGGGCCAGGATGATCGTGAGGTTGCTGCCGGAGACTGCCAGCGTGTGTGCGAGGTCGGTCTCCTTGAACGCCTCGTCCAGCTCCGGCGTGATCCGTGCGGTGTCCCCGACAACCAGCCCCGGCAGCAACGCCCGCGCATCCGCCGGCAACCCGTCGGTCGCCTCCCGCAGCCCACCCCGCAACCGCCCCGCCAGCCGCTGCACCGCCGACGGTTCCCCCACGGCCTCCGTCCCGGCGGACTCCCGCACCCGCAACACGGCCGCGATCCGGTCCCCGTCCGAGAGGGAGGGTGCGAGCCGGGCGGTGATACGCAGGCGGGTGGAGGGGAGGAGGGTCAGCCATGGGGTGGGGTGGGTGGTGGAGGGAGGCTGAGGCTGATCCTCGGCATCGGCTGAGGAGCCCCTGCCCGCGTCGACGATCACCAGCACCGGCGCCCGGGTGTCGATCGCCGTGCCGTCCGGCTTCTCGACGCGTCGTACGTCCGCGTTGACCAGCACAGCGGTCGGCGCCATGTGGTCCCCCTTGACCCTGGGACGGGTGAGCCGAGGGTCCGAGGTGATCTCGATCTCTGCGGTCACGGTGGCGTACTCCCGCGCCAGCCCCGGCACCGGCCCACGACGCAGGTCGGCTCCGTGCAGCGCGGCGGATACGGCGGCCCCCGCGACACAGAGCAGCAGGGCGGCGGCCGAGGTGCGGGGCCATGTGAGTCGCACCGGGAGCGCAAGGCTCTGCCCGCCACTCCCGACACTCCCGCCTCGTCGCACCGGCGCTCGAAGGCTTCGTCCGCCCGCTCCACCTGGCAGCACCGGCGCACGAAGACTCTCCCCGCCCGTCCCACCCCGCCGCACCAGCAGCAGCACGCCTGCCGCAACCAAGCAGACCACCGCCAGGCCCGCCACCCACTCCGGCGGTGCGTCCAGCATGAGCGCCGCCGTGGCCCAAGCAGCAAGCGCCGGCGGGACCAGGCGCAGGTCCGTCGGCCCCTCCTGACGCGGGTGGGCTGCGCCGAGCCGTCGGCCGGATGTGGCGTGAACAGCGGCTCGGGCAGGCCGGGAGGCGGGGACGAGGGTGTCCTGGCTGTCCTGACTGTCCTGGCTGTCGTGACTCATGGCCGTACGAGATTCCGTAGATCGGCGAAACGGCGATCGCCGATGCCGTTGACCTCACGCAACTCGTCCACCGAACGGAAGCCGCCGTGCTGGGTGCGGTAGTCGATGATGTGCTGGGCCAGCACCGGGCCGACGCCCGGGAGGGTGTCCAACTGGTCCACGGTCGCGGTGTTGAGAGGGATCGGCGCGGCAGGTGCGGCACCGGGAGCCGCCGCGCCGCCCACGCCCGTACCCGCACCGGCCTCAGGTGCCGGGGCCGCCGGAGCACCGACGATCACCTGCTCGCCGTCCACCAGGAACCGGGCCCGGTTCAGGGTGTCGGTGTTCGTGCCGGGGCGCACTCCACCGGCCGCCCGCAGAGCGTCGGCGACACGTGAGCCCGCCGGGAGGCGATGGATCCCCGGCTCACGCACCTTGCCGCCGACGTCCACCACGATCTCTGGCGCCGAAGTACCCACGGCACCGGGTGCGCCGACCGCCGACGCACCTGCCGTCGAAGCTGCGGTTCCCGATGCAGCCGACCCGGGCTCACCGGCCTGCTCTCCTCCGGGTTCCCCTCCCCCGTACGGTGCCGCTGCCCGCACCACCTCAGGAGCCCGCACGGACTGCGCCCGCCCGGCCCAGAAGTGCTGCACAGCAAAGCCGGCGGCGAGGACGAGCACCACGGTGAGTGCGACCACGTTCCGCCGCTCCAGCCCACAGCGCGCCTGCAACCACACCGGCATCCGCTCCCGCAACGCCAGCCCGGCCCGCGCCCGCCACTCCCCCGAACCGGCGCCCGCGCCGGCATCCAAACCGGCGTCACCGGCCCCGGCACGACCAACGGCATCGCCACCGACACCAGCGCCAGCAACCACGCCGCCCCGCGCCACGTCCAGGTCCGGGTCCGGGTCCACGTCCGGGTCGAGACCGAACCCCCTCCCCACCCCCTCAACCCCGCTACGCCGCGGCGGCGGCCCACCCCCCGGCTCCCCCGATTCCCCCCACTCCTCGCCCCGTTCGGCGAAAATCACCTCCGCCCGGCGCCGCAGCTCCTCCGCCGATGCATGGCGCTGACGCTGACGCGCCCTCCCGGTGACATGCGTGCCTCGCCGGTGCCGAGTGCGCCCGTCGGATCGCGGACCGCGCCCAGGACCACTGGTCACCGTCGCAGTGCGCC
The DNA here is from genome assembly GCF_008704715.1 of Streptomyces chartreusis. Lineage (NCBI taxonomy): Bacteria > Bacillati > Actinomycetota > Actinomycetes > Kitasatosporales > Streptomycetaceae > Streptomyces > Streptomyces chartreusis. Next base: position 6,566,193 of record NZ_CP023689.1, on the reverse strand, counting down.
CCCGTGCAGCCGAGGGCACGGATGCGGCCGCAGCCCCAGCCGTCGCCGTAGCAGCGCCCGGCCGCGTGACAGTACGTGAACGTGTACGTGATCGAAGTGCCATGCGAGGAGGATCCGACACCCCGCCCCACTCACGATGATCTTGCTCAATTCCCGGGGATTACCAACCAGTTGTGGAAAACCCAGCCACCCACACGAGTGACGCCCCCGGCTCCCCAAGCCCCCAATGCCTTCACCACAAGCACCGCGAGCCCCACGAGCCCCACAAGCCCCGTCACCGAGGCGAAACCACAACCCCCAACAACCCAGGCCCCGTATGCGCCCCGATCACCGCCCCGACCTCGCTCACATGCAGCTCCGCCAACCCCGGCACCCGCGCCCGCAAACGATCCGCCAGTGCCGACGCCCGGTCCGGTGCCGAGAGATGGTGGACCGCGATGTCCACCTGCGCGCTGCCCGCCCGGTCGGCGGCGATCTCCTCCAGGCGGGCGATCGCCTTGGAAGCCGTGCGGACCTTCTCCAGGGGCCCGATCCGCCCGCCCTCCAGCTGCAACAACGGCTTCACGGCGAGCGCGGAGCCCAGCAGGGCCTGCGCGGCGCCGATGCGGCCGCCACGGCGCAGATAGTCGAGGGTGTCGACGTAGAAGTAGGCGGCCGTGCCCCCGGCCCGTTTCTCGGCGGCCGTGACGGCCTCATCCACCGTGCCGCCCGTCTCCGCCGCCTCGGCTGCCGCGAGCGCGCAGAACCCCAGCGCCATGGCGACCATGCCGGTGTCCACCACCCGCACCGGCACCGGCGCCTCACGCGCCGCGACGACCGCCGCGTCGTAGGTGCCGGAGAGCTCGGCGGACAGGTGCAGGGAGACGATGCCGGTGGCGCCGGACTCGGCGACCTCGCGGTAGTGCCGTGCGAAGACCTCGGGGCTGGGCCGCGAGGTCGTGACGGGCCGTCGCTTCTGCAACGCCTGGGCGAGGGAACGGGTCGAGATCTCGGTGCCCTCGTCCAGCGCCTGACCGCCGACGACCACGGTCAGGGGTACCGCTGTGATGCCGTGGCGCTCCATCGTCCGGGGCGGCAGGTAGGCCGTTGAATCGGTGACGATAGCGACATGGCGGGACATGAGCTGGAGGTTACCTGGCGTAGTGCCCGGGCGGCAGCCCGACCCCGCTCAGGCGGTGAAGCCTTGACCGGAGCGACGCGTGGCCGCCGGGGCTCAAGTCGTGCTCTCGGGACGGGGTTTCTTCTGCCAGGGGTACGTCTGGCGGGGGCCCGGCGGGTTGATGGCGGGCCTCGTCGGCTCCTCGGCCCGCTGCCGCTGAGGGCTGTCCGGCCAGGTCTGCTCGGACGTCTCGGCGGCGTCCGAGGCGGGAGCCTCCGGCCAGGGGGGCGGCGGGGAAGACGGACGGTCGGGCGCCGGCCCAGCCGCCGCGGATTCCGCCTTCGCAGATCCCGTGGAAGACCCCGTCGCTGAAGAGCCTGCGGTCGAGGACCCGGCCCCGGTCGCCGTCGACCCTGACCCCGTCGACCCGGTCCCCATGGATTCCGTCGTCTGCCAGTGCCGCAGGGCGCCGGTCTCCACGTCGATCTGGGCGCTGAGGGTGTCCAGGTCGTCGTCGGCGAACCGGCGGGCCCGGTCGCGGGCCGCCCAGCGCAGCGAGTCCGCGGCCTCGACGATGCGCTCGGTGCGCTCACGCAGGTCGGGCAGCCGCCCGGCAAGCGTCGTACGGTCCGGCTCGGACTCCAGGCGCCGGAGCTCCGCGTCCAGTTCGTGGCCGTGCGCGCTCAGGCGCTCGAAGAGGCCGAGGGACTCCTTGAGGGACTCGTCCTCGCCCACGCCCGCGTGCAGGGCGTCCTGGGTGGCGCGCATCGAGGTGCGCAGCTTCAGCCGCAGCTGCGCCAGCTCGCCGACCGCGCCGGGCTGGGCGAAGGACTTGGCCCGCAGGGTGTGGTCCTCGACCGTGCGCCGGGCGTGGGTGATCGTCTCGTCCACGCGGCGCTTGGCGGCGCCGACCACCTTCACGGTGGCGTACGCGCCGAGCACCACGAAGAGCACGAAGAGCAGGGCGACGACTGCGATCACTGCTTCCACGAGCTCCTCCTCCGACCGGCCGCGACCCATGCCACGTCACTCTTCAACGGTAAACGCAGCGGGCAGGCCCGGAGTTCCAGCAGAACCCCGAACCTGCCCGCAGGGGATCACCCCGAGCCGTCCAGCGTGATCATGGCGCCCCGGCGGCACGCTCGCCGACCGGACGACCGCTGATCATGACGGCCGGCAGCAAGCCTGCCGACCGGACGATACTTCCGGCCCGGTCAGAGCCCCGAAGCCCAGAACCCCGACGCCCTACGCCGGAACGATGTTCACCAGCTTCGGCGCGCGCACGATCACCTTGCGGATCCCTGCCCCGTCCAGCGCCGCCACGACCTTCTCGTCGGACAGCGCGACCTTCTCCAGCTCCTCCTCGGAGATGGCCGGTGAGACCTCCAGGCGGGCCTTGACCTTGCCCTTGATCTGCACGACGCACGTCACCGTCTCATCGACCACGTACGCCGGGTCGGCGACCGGGAAGTCCTCGTGCACGACCGAGCCGTCGCGGCCCAGCTTGCGCCACAGCTCCTCGGCGATGTGCGGGGCCAGCGGCGCGACCATCAGCACCAGCGACTCGGCGACCGTGCGCGGCACCGCGCCGCCCGCCTTGGTCAGGTGGTTGTTCAGCTCGGTGACCTTGGCGATCGCGGTGTTGAACCGCATGCCCTCCAGGTCCCCGCGCACGCCGTCGATGGCCTTGTGCAGGGCACGCAGCGTGTCCTCGTCGGGCTCGGCGTCCACCACGGTCACGGCGCCGGTCGACTCGTCGACGACGTTGCGCCACAGCCGCTGCAGCAGCCGGAACTGACCGACGACCGCGCGCGTGTCCCACGGCCGGGAGACGTCCAGCGGGCCCATCGCCATCTCGTACAGCCGCAGCGTGTCGGCGCCGTACTCGGCACAGATCTCGTCCGGAGTGACCGCGTTCTTCAGGGACTTGCCCATCTTGCCCAGCAGCCGGGAGACCTTCTCGCCCTGGTAGTAGTAGGCGCCGTCGCGCTCCTCCACCTCGGCGGCCGGCACCGCGATGCCACGGCTGTCGCGGTAGACGTAGGCCTGGATCATGCCCTGGTTGAACAGCTTGTGGAACGGCTCCGCGGAGGAGACGTGCCCCAGGTCGAACAGGACCTTGGACCAGAAGCGGGCGTACAGCAGGTGCAGCACGGCGTGCTCGGCACCGCCGACGTACAGGTCGACACCACCGTGCGGCTGGCCCTCGCGCGGGCCCATCCAGTACCGCTCGATCTCGGGGTCGACCAGCTGCTCGCTGTTGTGCGCGTCCAGGTAGCGCAGCTCGTACCAGCAGGAACCGGCCCAGTTGGGCATGGTGTTGGTCTCGCGCCGGTACCGCTTCGGACCGTCGCCCAGGTCCAGCGTGACGTTGACCCAGTCCTCGTTGCGCGACAGCGGCGTCTCGGGCTCGGTGTCGGCGTCGTCCGGGTCGAAGGTGCGCGGGCTGTAGTCCTCGACCTCGGGCAGCTCCAGCGGCAGCATCGACTCGGGCAGCGGGTGGGCGATGCCGTCCTCGTCGTAGACGATCGGGAAGGGCTCGCCCCAGTAGCGCTGCCGGCTGAACAGCCAGTCGCGCAGCCGGAAGTTGACCGTGCCCTCGCCGACGCCGGACCGCTCCAGCCACTCGGTGATGCGGGCCTTGGCCTCGGCGACGCCCAGACCGTCCAGGGAGATGCCCTCGGCGGTGGAGTTGATGATCTTCGCGTCGTACGACGAGAAGGCGTCCTCCCACGTCGAGGTGTCCGTGCCGCGGCCGTCCGTCGGCTCGACGATGCAGGTGATCGGCAGCTCGAAGGCGCGCGCGAACTCGAAGTCACGCTGGTCGCCGCAGGGTACGGCCATGATCGCGCCGGTGCCGTAGCCCATCAGGACGTAGTCGGCGATGAAGACGGGGACCTGCTCGCCGTTGACCGGGTTGGTCGCGTACGAGCCGATGAAGACGCCGGTCTTGTCCTTGGCCTCGGCCTGGCGCTCGACGTCGGACTTGGAGGCGGCCTGCGCGCGGTAGGCGGCGACGGCCGCGGCCGGGGTAGCGTGACCGCCGGTCCACACGTCGTGCGTGCCCTCGGGCCAGGCGTCCGGGGTGAACTTGTCGACCAGCGGGTGCTCGGGAGCCAGCACCATGTAGCTCGCGCCGAACAGGGTGTCGGGGCGCGTGGTGAAGACGGTGATGCGCTCGCCGTCCACGGGGAAGTCGACGCGGGCGCCCTCGGAGCGGCCGATCCAGTTGCGCTGCTGCAGCTTGATGGCCTCGGGCCAGTCCAGCTCGTTCAGGTCGTCCAGCAGCCGGTCGGCGTACGCGGTGATCCGCATGTTCCACTGGCGCAGCTTGGCCTTGAAGACCGGGAAGTTGCCGCGCTCGGAGCGGCCCTCGGCGGTGACCTCCTCGTTGGCCAGCACGGTGCCCAGGCCGGGGCACCAGTTGACCGGCGCGTCGGAGGCGTACGCCAGGCGGTAGCCGCCCAGGACGTCGGCGCGCTCGCCGGCGCTCAGCTCGCTCCACGCGCGCGTGGAGCCGGGTACCGCACGCTCACCGGACTCGAACTGCGCGACCAGCTCGGCGATCGGGCGGGCCTTCTGCGCCTCGTCGTCGTACCAGGAGTTGAAGATCTGCAGGAAGATCCACTGGGTCCACTTGTAGTAGTCCGGGTCGATCGTGGCGAACGACCGGCGCTTGTCGTGGCCCAGGCCCAGCCGGCGCAGCTGGACCTTCATGTTCTCGATGTTGGCCTCGGTGGAGACCCGCGGGTGCGTGCCGGTCTGCACGGCGTACTGCTCGGCGGGCAGGCCGAAGGCGTCGAAGCCCAGGGTGTGCAGGACGTTGTGGCCGGTCATGCGCTGGAAGCGCGCGAAGACGTCGGTGGCGATGTAGCCCAGGGGGTGACCGACGTGCAGGCCCGCACCGGAGGGGTACGGGAACATGTCCATGATGAACTTCTTGGGCTTGGCGACCAGCTCGGGATCGCCCGCCAGGTCACCCTTGGGGTTCGGCGCCGCGTACGTGCCCTCGGCGTCCCAGAAGTCCTGCCAGCGTGCCTCGATCTCGGCGGCCACGGCCGCCGTGTAGCGGTGCGGCGCGGCCACCTCGGCGGCAGCGGGGTTCGTCTCGCTCATGATCCTCAAAGCTCCATCGATCGTCTCTGCCGGCGGCTGCGATTCCCTGGAAACGAAAAATCCCCTCGCACAGGAGGGGACGCCGCGCCGATGCCGACCATCCGATTCGCCCGGTGGTCGGGATTGATCAGCGCGGCTCGCTAAGCAGAAGGCGTACGGCACGCATGGCGTCAGGGTACCGCAGCGCCACAGCGGGTCGCGACGGGCTTCCGGGGGCGCACGGCGGCGCGCGATGAGAGGAGTCACACATGAACATCCGCGCCCCCTGATCCGTACCTGGGAGTTGTGAAGACATGGAAAAGCTGAACAACGTTCAATTGTTACCTGGCGTAACAGACGCTAAGGGACATCGCATGCCCCACACAGCCCGTAGATAACAACGCAATAACTCAAACGCCGTACCCCCCGGTATGGAGCCACTTAGAGTGCGGCAGCGGGACCGCCTTCCCGAACCGCTCGGAGTTGCCCCCATGAACCCTCGTCGTAGTAACAGTTCGCTCCCCAGGACGGGCCGGTCGGCCTACGGGGTTGCGACCGCCGCTGTTCTGCTTCTCATACCCCTGGTCGTGCTGCTCGGCGGCACCTGGCTCCAGGAGTTCCTCAACTTCGGTGCCGGTGTCCTCTCGCTCGTCTGCCTCACCTGCTCTGTCATCTGGGGCCTGGTCGCCCAGGACCGGATGATCCTCAACACCCGCCAGCGGATCATCGCGCAGGGCATCCACCGGGTGACCGCCGTCGCCTCGATCGCGTTCCTCCTGGTGCACATCGGCGTCAAACTGGCCCTGGACCACGCCAGCCCGATCGCCGCGATCATCCCCTTCAGCCTGTTGTTCGCCGGCGGCAGCGAGATCCCGGGCAGCGCGTTCCTCATCGGCCTCGGCTCCCTGGCCGCCCTGCTCATGATCTTCGTCGGCGTCACCGGCGCCCTGCGCAACCAGTTCGCCTCCCCCGCGCCGGTCGCGGCCCGCTGGCGCGCGATGCACATGCTGGCCTACCCGGCCTGGTGCGCGGCCCTGATCCACGGCCTGTTCGCCGGCCGCCCGGCGAAGACGTTCTTCATGGTCAGCTACGAACTCTGCGTGGTCGCCGTCGCCGCGGCCCTCGCCCTGCGCGCGGCCCCGCGTCCGGTCAAGCGCAAGTTCGCCGACCGCCTCGCCCAGATCATCGGCAACGAGCCGGGCCTGCGCGAGGACCTGGAGGAGAGCCGCGCCCGGGCGGCGTCCGGCTCCTCCCTGCCCGGCTACGAGGAACGGCGCCCGGGGCGGGGCCCGCGCGACGAGCGCCCCTCCCGCAACGAGCGCACCGGCCCACTGCCCGGCATGCCCTCCCAGCCCCCCTCGGCCGCGGAGACCACGGGCGGTTTCGCCGCCGCCTATCGCGCCGTCAACCCGCGCGGACAGCAGCAGCCGTACGCCGACCAGACCTCCCGCATGGACCTGCCCATGGACATGCAGCCGACGGAGGCGATGCCGCGCGTCGACGGCAGCTCCAGCAGTACCGGCAACTGGCCCATCCCCTCCCCGCCGCCGGTCGGCGAGGCACCCCCGTCCGCCTACGACCCGCTCAACGACACGAGCTACAACATCCCGGTCTACGACAATTCCGGAACCACGACCTACGGTTCGAACACTTCGGGCTACGGCTCCAACGCGGCCGGCTACGGGTCGAGTGATGTGTACGACACCTCTGAGACAAACGCCGTCTTCGGTACGTACAACCAGAACGACACGTACAACAACAGCGGTCCCGCCACTGAAACATTCCCCGGTGCCCCCTACGACTTCGAGGCACCGGGTTCGGGCGAACCTTGGAACACGCCTTCCGGAGGGTTTAAGTGAACGAGGCCCTGCCCGACGTACCAGAAGTCCGCGTGGTCGGGCTTCCTCAGCTCACGTCGGGCTTCGACCTTGTCGAAAGACTCGATCTGCCCATGCACCTGAAGGTGCACGGGCCGCTCGAACCGATGGGCGGCGAGCAACTCGCCAAGCTCGCCGAGAACATCAACCTGAAGGGCCGCGGCGGCGCGGGCTTCCCCTTCCACAAGAAGCTGCGCTCGGTCGCCGAGACCGCGATCAAGCGCGGCGTACGGCCCGTCGTCGTGGTCAACGGCAGTGAGGACGAACCGGCCTGCCGCAAGGACACGGTGATGATCAACCGTGCCCCGCATCTCATCCTGGACGGCGCGCTGCTGTGCGCCGAGGCCATGGGTGCCCGCACGCTCGTGATCGCGGTGACCCGGGAGTCCACCCAGCGCTCCATGGAGGCGGCCCTCGCCGAGCGCGGCCTGAGCAACAGCCGCCGCTCGGCGCTACGCGCGTTCGTGCAGCGCAACCCGGTGCGCATGGTCACCGGTGCCGCGGCCTCCGTGATCCGCTCGATCGACGGCGGCCCGGCGATCCCGCCCGGCCGCAAGGTCAGCGCCTCGCAGAACGGCGTCGGCGGCGCCCCGACCCTGCTCTCCAACGCCGAGACGTTCGCGCAGCTGGCCATCGCCGCCCGCATCGGCCCGGAGCGCTACGGCAACACCGGCCTGTACGACGAGCCGGGCACCGTCATGCTCACGGTCTCCGGCGCGGTCGCCCGCCCGATGGTCATCGAGGTGCCCACGGGCGTACCGCTGCGCTACGTCCTCCAGCTGGCCGGCGCCCCGCCGGTGCCGCAGGGCGTGCTGACCGGCGGCTACCACGGCAAGTGGATCGACGCGGCGACGGTCAACGAGGCGATCGTCTCCCGCAACTCCCTGGACGCGGTGGGCGGCGCGCTCGGCGCCGGCGCGGTCCTGCCGATCACTCAGGAGACCTGCCCGCTGGGCGAGTCGCTGCGGGTGGCGCAGTGGCTGGCCGAGGAGAGCGCGGGCCAGTGCGGCCCCTGCTACCTCGGTCTGCCGGCCGCCGCGCGCGGCCTGGAGGACATCCTCAACGGCGGCGGCCCTGCCGCCCTGGAGGCGCTCAAGCAGGTCGCCAAGAACGTGAAGCGGCGTGGCGCGTGCTCGCACCCGGACGGCTCCGCGATGTTCCTTGAGTCGACCATCAAGGCGTTCACGGACGACCTCGCGGCCCATGTCCTCGGCAATGGCTGCGGACGGCCCGTGGAGGGCGTTCTGCCGCTCTTCGAGGGCGGCAGGGCTCCCACGGGCATCCCGGGCGGCGGCGAGGAGGAGGAGAACGGCCCGGCCCGCCAGAAGATCTACGTCGACTGGACGCTGTGCCGCGGCCACGGGCTGTGCGCCGACATCCTCCCGGAGGTCTTCCAGCTCGGCGCGGACGGCTTCCCGACCGTCGCCCAGGCGATGGTGCCGCGCTACGCCGAGGCCAAGGCCCTGCGCGCGGTGCGGCGTTGTCCCGCCCTCGCCCTGCGGATCGAGGAGGACACCCGCGGGCAGGACACCTCCCGGAACAACCTGCCGGTCCTCTCCCAGGGCCGCGGCAGGCGCGCCCTGGGCCGCTGAGCCCCAGGGGCCGTCCCACCGGACGGCCCCTGCGACCAAGGGTGTTCGGAACCAAGGGTGTTCGCACACGAAAAAGATCCCGCCGGATGGATTCCATCCGGCGGGATCTTGCTGTGGAGCTAAGGAGAATTGAACTCCTGACCTCCTGCATGCCATGCAGGCGCTCTACCAACTGAGCTATAGCCCCTTGCGTTCCGCCCGGTTTCCCCGGCGGCGACGCCAACATTACCGGTCGACCGGGTGCAGCACCAAATCGTTTACCTTCCAGGGCAGTACGCCCTGAAATGTCGGAATTTATGACCCGAAGGTCATGCCGTGACGAAGGAATAGAAGCGCTTCAGCGTGCAGTGTTCTTCGAGGAGCCGGCCGTAGATCGGTTCACCCTCGAGTTCACGGTAGGTCTCGATCGGGTCGCCTTTTATGATCAGCGCCCGCGCGCATTCCTCGCACCAGTACTGGTAGTCGGGGTTCACCGGTTCCATGTCACGGACGATCGGCGTTCCGCTGCCGCACCAGTCGCACTTTCGCCTGTGTGCACCCATCGATCAGCTCCAGCTGTGGCCGCAGGCCGTGCACACGTAGGAAACTCCGCCGTTGTCACCGAGAAGCTGGGCGACGTGGACGGAGCCGCAGGAAGGGCAGCTGAGGCGGGTGATCGTGTCCCGTGTCAATGCTGCTTCGAAGAGGTGACCGACCTCTCCGAGGATGCTCGCAGGCATCGCTACTCCCTCCCGTCGGGCCGCGCCCCCTCCGGCCGTTTGATTCTGCCACGGCCGGACCAATACGGTCAGCGACGCCTCAGTACCAGTCCGGACACGGCAGCCTCCATGCCGTACGAACCGTGCGAACACGCACCCCAACGCGCCTCTCCTGAGAGGTATACGCCTGCGAGGCCCAAGTGACTCAAGACGGACCCGAACAGTTCGGATACCAGAAGATCCCGCCGATCTGAGCGATCGACGGGATCTTGTTGTCTGACTGTGGAGCTAAGGAGAATTGAACTCCTGACCTCCTGCATGCCATGCAGGCGCTCTACCAACTGAGCTATAGCCCCTTGCGTTCCGCCCCGCTCAGCGGGGCGAACAAGAAGAACTTTAGCCTGCGACCTGCCAGAAAGTGAAATCCGGGTCCCCGGGTCGCCCCGGCCGGGGAGCCCGGCTTCAGTCGTCGTCGCCGAGGACCGGCTCTGGCAGGGTGCCGGCGTTGTGCTCCAGCAGGCGCCAGCCGCGCGCGCCCTCACCCAGGACCGACCAGCAGCAGTTGGAGAGGCCCCCGAGACTCTCCCAGTGCCGGGCCTGGAGGCCGAGGAGACGGCCGATGGTCGTACGGATGGTGCCGCCGTGACTGACCACCACGAGCGTGCCGTCGTCGGGCAGCTTCTCGGTGTGCCGGAGCACCACGGGCGCGGCGCGGTCGGCGACCTCGGTCTCCAGTTCGCCACCGCCGCGGCGCACCGGCTCACCGCGCTTCCACGCGGCGTACTCCTCGCCGTGGCGGGCGATGATCTCCTCATGCGTCAGGCCCTGCCAGACGCCCGCGTAGGTCTCGCGCAGGGCCTCGTCGTGCGTCACCTCCAGGCCGGTGAGCCCGGCCAGCTCGGCCGCCGTGGCGGCGGCGCGCTGAAGGTCGGAGGCGATGATCGCGTCGGGCTTGAGGTTGACGAGCAGCCGGGCGGCCCGGCGGGCCTGGGAGATGCCCGCCTCGGTGAGCGCGACGTCCGTGGAGCCCTGGAAGCGGCGCTCCACGTTCCAGGAGGTCTGGCCGTGCCGCCACAGGATGACGCGGCGGCCGCGGCCTGGCCTGTCCGTGGGGACCTCGTCGGTGGTGCTCATCGCCACTCACCGCCGAGATCGGCGGCCTCCTCGGCGGCCTGGAGCTTGGCGTGCTCGGCGGCCTTGCCGCGGGTGGCCCTGGCGTCCTCGGGCAGTTCGAGCTCCGGGCAGTCCTTCCACAGCCGCTCGAGGGCGTAGAAGACGCGCTCCTCGCTGTGCTGGACGTGGACGACGATGTCGACGTAGTCGAGCAGGACCCAGCGGGCCTCGCGGTCGCCCTCGCGGCGCACCGGCTTGGCGCCGAGCTCCTTGTTGAGCCGCTCCTCGATCTCGTCGACGATCGACTTGACCTGGCGGTCGTTGGGCGCGGAGGCCAGCAGGAAGGCGTCCGTGATCGACAGGACGTCGCTGACGTCGTAGGCGATGATGTCGTGCGCGAGCTTGTCGGCTGCGGCCTGGGCGGCGGTGTTGACGAGCTCGAGGGAACGGTCGGTAGCGGTCACTACAAGGCTTTCGATCGGCGGACACTTGACTTCACTCGACATCAAGGGTCTCACGGACCAGTGACAGCACCCCACGTGATTATCGCTTCACGTGGGGTGGCCTGCGGCGATGTGCCGACCGGTGTTACGAGGACGACGGGGCGTAGTCCTGGCCCAGGACCACGGACACGTCGGCGTTCCCGGACACGTCGCCCTTGCTGACGGCGCCCGCGGGCAGTCCGAGCGTCTTGGCGACCTCGGTGGCGTCGTCCTTGTCGGCGGCGTCGGCGTAGACGACCTCAGAGGTGGCCTCGGCGGCCCCGGAGCCGCCGTCCTGGAACGAGAAGCCGCCGTTCAGCAGGACCACGCGGGCCTTGCCGGTGTTGTCCTTGACGCCGCTCGCGTTGCGCACGGACACCCGGATCGCGGCGTCCTTGTCGGGGCTCTTCGCGGTGCCGCCGAGGACGTCCTTGACGACGCTGGCGCTCGCCTGGGCGCTGAGCGTGCCGTCGGTCTGCACCGGCAGCAGGGCCGTCTTGTAGTCGCCGCCCTTGGCGAGGTCGGCGAGCCTGGCGAGGAAGGCGCCGAGGTCCTTGTCGGTCAGCGGCGGCTCGATGATCATGCCGAGCGTCTGGACGGTGGTGGTGGCGCCCTGCGCGTCCGAGGTCAGCTTGCGCAGCACGGCCTGCATGACCTGCCCGAACCGCTCCAGCTGGGCGTTCTGTGCCTCGCCCGAGCCCTGGTAGGTGGCGTAGGCGACGGCCGACTTGCCGCTGAGGGTCTGCGCCTTGCCCTTGCGCACCAGGGGCGCGGTGCCCTTGGACTTGGCTTCCGGGTCGGGGACGTTCGCGTTGGTGTCGACGTCGATGTTGCCGATCAGGTCGACGAGGTTCTGGAGGTAGGGGGTGTCCAGCCGCCAGGTGCCCTGGATCTCGGTGCCGAGGACGGTGTCGATCTCGTCGCGGGTGCCGGAGGAGCCGTCGTCGTCGACCGACTTGGCCAGCGTGGTCGTGCTGCCGTCGTCGCCCGAGAGCGCGAGGGCGTTGGGCAGCAGGACCGTGGTGCCCTGCTTGGTGGTGGTGTTGTCGACGAGCAGCGCCGTGGAGGTGCCGCCCTTCTTGGTGTTGTGCAGGTGGAGGACGATCACGTCGCGCTTCTGGGCGCCCGTCGGCGTCGCGGTGTCCTTCTTGTCGTCCGACGACGAGACGCCGGGCAGCTTCCCGGCGTACCAGAGGTAGCCGACGCCGCCGGCCGCGGCGAGCGCCAGGACGACCACGAGGGCGACCACACGCGCGCGTGCCCGGCGCTTGGCCTCCTCGCGGCGCTCGGTGCGGTTCTCGGTGAACTTCAGCCAGTCGATGACGTCCTCGGAGTCCTGGTCGGGCTCCTCGACGAAGGCGAACTGCTCGGTGCGGTAGTCCCGCTCGCCCCGCTCCTGGGTCACCGGTTCCTCGACCGGTCCGGCCTGGTGCGGGATGTAGGCGGTCTGCTCGGCGACCCGCGGCTGCTGCCCGCTGGAGGCGGTACGGCCGTACGGGTCGTACGGCGCCGAGTGGCCGCCGGTGTGCTGCTGCTGGTGGCTGCCGGTGCCGTACGGGTCGTAGGACGGCGTCTGCGGCTGCTGTCCGGTGTCACCGCCGCCGTAGGGGTCGTACTGCTGGGCCTGCTGCCCGCCCGTCGCGTACGGGTCGTAGCCGTATCCCTGCTGTGTGTAGCCGTCGTACGGCTGCTGTGGCTGCTGCTGTGGCTGGACCTGTCGGTACACCGGCCGTCCGTACTCGTCGTAGCCGACGAGTTCGTACTGGTCGGCGCCGTGTCCTGCCGCCCCCGCGTCGTATCGGTCGTTCACCGGTAGCCCCTCTCGGCTCACTGCCTCACTCGCCGCGGTACAGCTCACGTTTGTCGATGTAGCGCACGACTCCGTCCGGCACCAGATACCAGATGGGATCTCCCTTTGCGACTCTCGCGCGGCAATCGGTGGACGAGATGGCCAGCGCGGGAACCTCGACCAACGACACTCCGCCCTCCGGGAGGCCGGCGTCGTCCAGGTGGTGGCCGGGCCGGGTGACCCCGACGAAGTGCGCGAGGGAGAACAGCTCCTCCGAGTCGCGCCAGGTGAGGATCTGGCCGAGGGCGTCGGCGCCGGTGATGAAGAAGAGGTCCGTGTCGGGGTTGAGCGCGCGCAGATCGCGCAGGGTGTCCACCGTGTACGTCGGACCGCCGCGGTCGATGTCGATGCGGCTGACGGAGAACTGCGGGTTCTCGGCGGTGGCGATGACCGTCATCAGATAGCGGTCCTCGGCCGGGGAGACGTGCCGGTGGCTCTTCTGCCACGGCTGGCCGGTCGGCACGAACACGACCTCGTCCAGGTGGAACTGCGCGGCGACCTCACTGGCCGCGACGAGGTGCCCGTGGTGGATCGGGTCGAAGGTTCCGCCCATGACGCCGAGCCGGCGCTTGCCGGGGTTCGACGGGCCGTTTCCGGGGCCGGTAGGCATGTCCTGCTCTCCCATGCGTGCAGACCCTACCGGCCCCGCCTGAGAGCTCCGGCCGACAGTCGCGCGGGCGGAGCGAAGGGGCTGGCCGGGACTCAGCGGTCGCGGTTGAAGCGGGTGGTGATCCACAGCAGCAGCATGAGAATGATGAACGCGCCGCCACCGGTGGCCAGCGGGCTGATGCTGTCGTGGGCGCCGCCGTGCTCCTCGCCCTCGGCGGCGAGGGTGACCAACTGGGCAGCTGCGCTGTGGAAGCTCATCTTCGGCGTGACCTATCGGTGTGGGCGGGATAAAGATGTCGGCCCATCGTAAGCGGCTGCCATGACGGCGATCACGCCGACTCCACCGTTGGGGCGCCCCGGACGGACCGGCGGGCAACCTTCCCGGCGGTTCAGTCGTCCTTCTGCCTGTAGCCCCGCAACAGGAACCACGCGGTCAGCACACAGCCCACGACCATCACGATCAGTACGACCCGGAGCAGATTCCCCGCTCCCTGCTGCTCGGCCGCCCTCGCGGCCTCGGTGAGCCAGGCGGCCGAGGGGTTGTGCTCCATGACGCGGAACTCCTTCGCTGTAGTGCCCGTCCAAGGTAACTCCGCCTAGGCTGGGCTCTGCTTCGGGGGGCGCAAAGGGCGGAACAAGGCTCCGCAAAGGGCCGAGAGAGACCCATCCACTCGCACATGGGGGAAAGACATGTCCGACGGCCACGAGCACGACGGTCACGAGAACGTGCCGAGCAGGCAGCGCAGGCGTTTCCCGGGGATCTCCTCGCGTGCGTACGAACACCCCGCGGACCGTTCGGCCCTGGTGGCCCTGCGCAAGCTCAGCGGCTTCGACACGGTCTTCAAGGCACTCAGCGGACTGCTGCCCGAGCGCAGCCTGCGGCTGCTGTTCCTGTCCGACTCGGTGCGGGTGTCGGACCAGCAGTTCGCGCACCTCAACGACATGCTGCGGGATGCCTGTTACATCCTGGACCTGGAGAAGGTCCCGCCGATGTACGTCAACCAGGACCCGGTGCCGAACGCGATGTGCATCGGCCTGGACGAGCCGATCATCGTCGTCACGACGGGCCTGGTGGAGCTGCTCGACGAGGAGGAGATGCGGGCGGTCGTCGGCCACGAGGTGGGCCACGCCCTCTCCGGTCACGCGGTCTACCGCACGATCCTGCTCTTCCTGACCAGCCTCGCCGTCCGGGTCGCGTGGATCCCGCTGGGCAACCTCGCGATCATGGCGATCGTGACGGCGCTGCGCGAGTGGTTCCGCAAGTCGGAGCTGTCCGCGGACCGCGCGGGCCTGCTGGTCGGCCAGGACCTGAAGGCGTCGATGCGAGGCCTGATGAAGATCGCGGGCGGCAACCACCTCCACGAGATGAACGTGGACGCCTTCCTGAAGCAGGCCGAGGAGTACGAGGCGGGCGGTGACCTGCGCGATTCGGTGCTGAAGATCCTGAACGTACTGCCGCGCTCGCACCCGTTCACCACCGTCCGCGCGGCCGAGCTGAAGAAGTGGGCCGAGTCCCGCGACTTCCAGCGGATCATGGACGGCCACTACCCGCGGCGCAGCGAGGACAAGGACACCTCGGTCACCGACTCCTTCCGCGAGTCGGCGTCCCACTACGCCACCCACGTGAAGTCCTCCAAGGACCCGCTGATGAAGCTGGTCACGGACATCGCCGGTGGTGCGGGCGACCTGGGCGGCCGGGTGCGCCGGGGCTTCGGCGGCTTCACGAGCGCGCCCCCGAGGGACGAGCCGGGTCCGGACGGCACGGGCACGAACGGCGCCGACGGCCCGGGCACGGACGGTCCGGGCGACGCCGGAAGCAAGAACTGAGGTCACCTCTCGACGCCGGTCCGGGCGACCGCACGGTGCCCGGACCGGACGCTCACACCTTGGGCTGCGACCCCGTCGCCAGGGATCCGCACAGCGCCGTCGCGCCGCCCGTGGCGTACGGGTCGGTGCCGGCCGGGCCGCCCTCCTTCGCGGTCTGGCCCGCGAGCAGCGGATGCAGCCGGTTCGTGGAGTCCTCGGCGCAGGACAGCGGGCCCGCCTGGACGTAGGAGACCATCAGCTGGGTCTGGTGCAGCCGCAGGTCCTCGCGGTCGAAGCGGAAGTGCAGCTCCCGGCGCACGGTGAACAGGGACGCCTCGGCCGCCTTCACCGCGGCCCCCGCCTTCTCGCCCGCGCCGGCGGCCACCGCCCGCAGCGCGTACACGAACGTGTGGTCGGCGGTGACCTCCAGCGTCGACGCGTCGGTCTCGGCGGCCTGGAGCGTGCCCTGCACCCGGATGCTGCGGTCGGCCAGCTGCGCCTGCGAGGAGTCGAAGCGAACCAGCCAGCCGGTCGGCGCGTGCCGGCCGTCCGCTGCCGGGTGAGAGAAGCTCTGGTCGAACTGATCCAGTTGGTCGGGGTCCAGCAGCACCCGCACCGGCCGGATCTGGTCGCCGGTCAGCACCTCCGGGTACAGCGAGGACCGCACGATGTAGTCCTTCGCGATGCTCAGCGCGTTCGTGACCTGACCGTCCGAGAAGTGCGCGGTGCGCCGCGCGGCCGGCAGCGGTATGCCCTCGGCGCCGATCCGGAACTGCGCGGCCGGACTGCTCGCGTACAGGTGGTCGGTGTCGCTCGCCCCGGGCACCTGGCCCTCGGGGGCGAGCGGGATGACGGTCATCCGCAGCGGCTCGGCGGGCGGCCCGGACTCTGCGGGGCCCTGGTAGGGGTGCCGTACACCCATGTAGATCGCCGTGCCGAAGGCGACGGCGATCAGCAGGACGAGGACGAGAGCCTGCCTGGACAGGCCCCGGCGCACGGGTGCCCGCCTGCGAACGGCGGGGGCGTGGTCGGCCATCCGCTCCTGGGCGGAGAACTCCTGGAGGCGGGCAGCACGGATGAACGACTCGTCGAAGACGACGGATCGGTACTCTTCCTCGCCACCTCCGGGGCCGCCTTCGGGTGTCCCCTCGGGTGGGTCTGCGGACCCTCCCATATCTTCAAGGGTAGGTCGCGGAGAGCTCGGGTAAACGCCCCGCTGCGCGACAAGTTCTGACAGGTTCTCACCAGGATCGCGCGGCGGCTCCGAGTGGCGCCCGGACCCTCGGCCGACTGCCTGTCAGGGCGTGCGCGGGGTCGCCGGGACGGCCGGCGGCGAGTAGTCCGCGGAGGCGGAGGGAGCCGCTCCGCTGCCCTGTTCCAGGCCGGTGGAGGCCGGCGGCGGGACCCGGTCCCTGCTGCCCGAGGAGGCGCCGCGGTAGACCGCCGTGAAGGCCAGCGCGACCATGCCGATGCCCATCACGAGGGCGAGCATCCAGGCGACGGGACGGTGCCAGCGGACCTGCTTGCCGTAGGTGCCCGGGGCGCCGTAGGGGCCTTCCAGGATGTCCGTGTCGTCCAGATCGTCCAGGTCGGGATCATGGCCGAATCCGGCGCGGCCGTCGGGGCCGTACCCCTCCTCGTACCGCTCGCCCCTGCCGTGGGCCCGGCGGGCCTCCGCCTCGGAGGCCTCTGCTCTCGCCTGGGCGGCGGCCAGGAGGCGCTCGACGGCGGTCGGCTCGTGCACCGCGGCCGCCTGTACGAAGGCCTCGTCGAAGACCACGGAGGCGAACTCTTCGTCCGACACCCCGCGGTCGTGGTCGTCGTCGGGCTCCCAGCCGTCAGGGAACGGCGTGCCCCCCACGTCCTCCGGCACGGGATCCAGAGTAGTCCTGGGGGGTCAATTTGGGCAGACGGTATGGAAATTCATCCGCCTTGTGAGACACCCGTCCTGCGGCACGGAGTCATTCCGGGGGCGCGTGTCGGGCGCATATGCCCTGGCTGCGCGCCTTGCGCCCCGAGGGCCGCCGACGCGCGCCGACGGCCCGGGAACGGCCTGATTCAGCGCCGTACGTGCCCGTCCCCGGTGACGATGTACTTGGTGCTGGTCAGCTCCGGCAGCCCCATCGGGCCGCGGGCGTGCAGCTTCTGCGTGGAGATGCCGATCTCGGCGCCGAAGCCGAACTGGCCGCCGTCGGTGAAGCGGGTGGAGGCGTTGACCGCGACCGTCGTGGAGTCGACCAGTTGGGTGAAGCGGCGGGCGGCCTGCTGCGAAGTGGTGACGATCGCCTCGGTGTGACCGGACGTCCACAGCCGGATGTGCTCGACGGCCTTGTCCAGCGAGTCCACGACCGCGGCCGCGATGTCGTACGACAGGTACTCGGTCTCCCAGTCCTCGGCCGTGGCCTCGACGACGGTGGCCTTGGAGTCCTTGGCATACGCCATCACGCGCTCGTCGGCGTGCACGGTGACGCCGGCCTCGGCGAGGGCGTCCAGGGCGCGCGGCAGGAACTCGGGGGCGATGTCCTGGTGGACCAGGAGGGTCTCGGCGGAGTTGCAGACGCTGACGCGCTGGGCCTTGGAGTTGATCAGGATCTCGATCGCCATGTCGAGGTCGGCGTGGGCGTCGACGTAGACGTGGCAGTTGCCGGTGCCGGTCTCGATGACGGGGACGATCGACTCCGAGACGACCGTCTGGATCAGCGAGGCGCCGCCGCGCGGGATCAGCACGTCGACCAGGCCGCGGGCCCGCATCAGCTCGCGCACGCTCTCGCGGCTCTCGCCGGGCACCAGCTGCACGGCGTCGGCGGGCAGCCCGGCGCCGCCCACGGCGTCCCGGATCACCCGGACGAGGGCGGTGTTCGACTCGTACGCCGAGGCCGAGCCGCGCAGCAGCACGGCGTTGCCGGACTTCAGACACAGGGCGGCGGCATCCACGGTGACGTTCGGGCGGGCCTCGTAGATGATCCCGACGACGCCCAGCGGGACGCGGACCTGACGCAGGTCGATGCCGTTGGGAAGGGTCGAGCCGCGCACGACCTCGCCGACCGGGTCGGGCAGCGCGACGACGTCCCGCACATCGGCGGCGATCGCCCGCACCCGCTCCGGCGTCAGCGTCAGCCGGTCGACGATCGCCTCGCTGGTGCCGGCCTCGCGGGCCTTGGCGATGTCCTTGGCGTTGGCCTCGACGATCTCACTCGTACGGACCTCCAGGGCGTCCGCGATGGCCAGCAGCGCGTCGTCCTTCTCGGCCCGCGGCAGCGGGGCGAGGTCGGCGGCGGCGGCCTTGGCGCGGTAGGCGGCCCGGTTGACCGGGGACATGGAGTCGTACGGCGAGAGCGTGGTCATGAAAGAAGGGTAGTGCGGTTGCCGGGCCGTTCCCCCGCGCATTCCGAACCGCGAGACAAGCCGCCCAGGGCCGCTCAATACGGATGGACACCCACCGGAGTCGCCGGTGGCGGCCCGTATCCCTCGGCGATGCGCTGGTGATAGGTCTCGCGGTCGATGACCTCCAGGCCGACGATCTCCCAGGGCGGCAGTCCCGCGCTCTGCCGGTGCTCGCCCCACAGGCGCAGGGCGACGGCGGCCGCGTCGTGCAGATCGCGGGCCTCTTCCCAGTAGCGGATCTCCGCGTGGTCGCCCGCGTACCGGCTGGTCAGCAGAAAGGGGTGGTCGTGGGCGAGCTGTTCGAGAGCGCGCCGGACCTCCTTCAGCGGGGCCTCCCGGCCGGAGACCGAGAGGGTGACGTGCCACAGGCGGGGCAGGTCCTCGGGCTGCTCGTACCGGTCGCCGGCCGCCACGCTGGTCAACGCACGCTCCTCACCGGCCGCACGGGACGAGCCCCCACCGGCACTGCGGGACGCCGTCCCAGGGCGCACTCGTCTCACGACGGCCTCCTTTTCGCAGTGACCGACCCTGTGGTCGTGCGGAATGTGTCCCGTAGACAAAGTTGAGCAGGCCGCAAGGGCTCGCGGGGCGGTTTTGCGGAACGTCCACCTCAGGGCGAACTTTGAAACAGGGCGTTCCCCCTGTTTTCGGCCGCCTACGGCTCCAGGAGCACCAGGTCGTCGCGGTGCACGACCTCCCGCTCGTACTCCGCTCCGAGCTCCCGGGCGAGCTCGCGCGTGGACCGCCCGAGCAGCTGGGGGATCTCCTTGGCGTCGAAGTTGACGAGCCCGCGGGCGACCGCACGCCCCGAGGTGTCGCGCAGCTCGACCGGGTCGCCCGCGCTGAACTCGCCCTCGACGGCCGCGATCCCGGCCGGAAGGAGGGACTTGCGGCGCTCCACGACCGCCCGTACCGCGCCGTCGTCCAGGGTGAGCGAACCCTGGGGCGTGGAGGCGTGCTGGAGCCACAGCAGACGGTCGGCGGAGCGCTTGCCGGTGGCGTGGAAATAGGTGCCGGTGTCGCCGCCCGACAGGGCCTCGGCGGCGTGGATCGCGCTGGTCAGGACGACGGGGATGCCGGCGGCCGCCGCGATCCGGGCCGCCTCGACCTTGGTGACCATGCCGCCGGTGCCGACGCCGGCCTTGCCCGCGCTGCCGATCTCGACGTGCGCGAGGTCCTCCGGCCCGCGTACCTCCGCTATCCGTGAGGTCCCCGGCCTGCTCGGGTCGCCGTCGTAGACGCCGTCCACGTCGGAGAGCAGCACCAGCAGGTCGGCGCGGACGAGGTGGGCGACGAGGGCGGCGAGCCGGTCGTTGTCGCCGAAGCGGATCTCGTCCGTGGCGACGGTGTCGTTCTCGTTGACGATCGGGAACGCGCCCATCGCGAGGAGCTTGTCGAGGGTGCGCGAGGCGTTGCGGTGGTGGGCGCGGCGGCTCATGTCGTCGCTGGTCAGCAGCACCTGGCCGACGCGGACGGCGTAGCGCGCGAAGGAGGCGGTGTAGCGGGCGACCAGCAGCCCCTGGCCGACGCTTGCGGCGGCCTGCTGGCGGGCGAGGTCCTTGGGGCGGCGGCGCAGCCCCAGCGGGGCGAGCCCGGCGGCGATGGCGCCTGAGGAGACCAGGACGATCTCCCGCTCCCCGCCGCTGCGGCCCTTGGCGAGGACGTCTACCAGCGCGTCGACGCGGTCCGCGTCGAGGCCGCCGGACGCGGTGGTCAGTGACGAGGAGCCCACCTTGACGACGACCCTGCGGGCCTCGTGCACACCCTGCCTTGCCCCTGCCACCTGTGCTCTTCCCCCTTGCGCGGATGCCGGCTGCCTCCCCGAAATCTACGCGAAGCGGATCGCGCGGTGCGCATCGGTCCAGTCCCCGGACAGCCAAAACGTGACCATTCTCAGCCACCCAAAGCCTTCAAGACATGTGCGTGTCGTCTGTACGCTGCCGCGCGTTAACCGGAGCGCAGGCTTCCCCGCGCCGACCTTGGAGTGACCGCAGTTGCCCACACCCTTGTCCAGCGTCCCGGCCAGAGCCCTGGTCGCGGCGCTCCTGGTCGCAGCCTTCTGCGGCCAAGCCTTGGCCGCGCTGCAGCCGCACGTCCCGCTGCTGCTCGCCTCGACGGTCGTGTCCCTGGCCGTCGAGGGCGTGATGTACCGCTGGCAACGCGGCATGCTCTCGGTCTTCGCCAAGTCGCACGCGGACATCACCGTGCGGCACGTGCTGCGGGACCTGCTGCTGGTCGTCGCCCTGCTGCGGCTCGGCGAGCAGGACCGGGAGTCGGTGTACACACCGCTGGTCGGGGGCCTGCTCGCCTTCTACGCCCTGCACTGCGCGATCCAGGCGGTCTCGGTGCTGGTGCGCCGCACCCGGACCCTGCCGGTGGTCACCCGCAACATCGACGCCTCCGCCCTGCGCCTTTCCACCGCCCCGCCGGCCCTGCTGCGCCGCCCCGGCGACCGGCTGCTGGTCTTCGGCCTCCCGGCCACCGCGGGCCTGCTGGCCACGGCCGCCACGGACGACCCGCGCTGCGCCGCCCTCGGCATCGCGCTGTCCCTGGGGCTCGGCCTGGTGGGCCTGTACGACCTTCTCGTACGGCTGCTGCCGAGCCGCCGCCCGGCGGGCGAGAACGAGACCCTTCAGTGGCTGGACGCCTGGCTGGCGGAGTACCGGCCGACGGCGGGCCTGTACTTCTCCGGCGGCGTCTCCTCGGCGTACCAGGCGAACATGTGGCTGGAACCGCTCGCACAGCTGGACGGCCGTCCGCTGATCGTGCTGCGTGAGCGGTTCATGGTGGCGAAGATCGGCCCCACCGACGTGCCGATCCTGTGTCTGCCGAAGGTGTCCACGCTGATGCGTCTGGAGGAGTCCTCGCTGGAGGTCCTCATCCACCCCTCGAACTCCGGCAAGACCTCCCAGGTCCTGCGCATCCCCACGCTCAAGCACACCTTCGTCAACCACGGGGAGAGCGACAAGCTGTCGTCCTGCAACCCGTACGCGAAGGCGTACGACGAGGTGTGGGTGGCCGGTCCCGCGGCGCGGGAGCGGTACGCACTGGCCGAGGTCGGCGTCGAGGACAAGGACGTGGTGGAGATCGGCCGTCCGCAGCTGGACGCCGTACGGCCGCAGGGGGAGACGCCGGCCGGTGGACTCACCACGGTGCTGTACGCGCCGACCTGGGAGGGCTGGGACGGCAACCCGGGCAACACGTCGGTGATCGAGGCCGGCGAGAACCTCGTGCGGGCGCTGCTCGCGGACCCGGGCGTGCGGCTGCTGTACAAGCCGCATCCGCTGACGGGGTCGGTCGACCCGCGGGCCGGGGCGGCCGATCTGCGGATCCGTGAGCTGATCCGGGCGGCGGTCCGGGAGCGGGCCGGTGAGCGGCCCGGCGACACCGCGGAGCTCGACCTGCGGACCAAGGAGCTGGACCGGCTGACCACGACCGCGGTGCGGGCGAACGCCGACCAGCTGGAGCGGATGCTGCTCCAGTCGGCGCCGGAGCCCGGGCGGGCCCAGGCGGTGGCGGCGGCCACGGCGGCCTGGGAGGAGGCGTACTGGGCCTCGCTGCCCGAGGGCGAGCACCAGGTCTTCATCGGTGCGCGGCCCACGCTCTACGCCTGCTTCAACGTGGCCGACCTGCTGATCAGCGATGTGTCGAGCGTCGTCAGCGATTTCCTGGCGAGCGGGAAGCCGTACGCCGTGGCGAACACCAGCGGGCTCTCGGAGGACGTGTTCCGCAAGGCCTTCCCGACGGTGCGCGCGGCGACCGTGCTGGCGCCGGACGCGGCCGGGGTGCCGGACCTGCTCGAAACGGTGCGGCACCCCGAGAAGGACGAACTCGTCGAGGCGCGGGCCGAGTTGAAGCGCCATCTGCTGGGGCCGGACGAGCCGACGTCGCAGGAGCGCTTCAACGAGGCCGTACGGGCGCTGGGTTCGGCGGCCCGGGAGCACCGGGCGCGGATGGCGGAGCGGATGGCGGCGGAGATCGCCACCGAGATCCCCGACCAGCGGTCGGCTACGCCGCCGCAGCCCGCCCACCCGGCGTAGCCCCGCCGGAGGACCTCAGCACCCGGCGCGCCTTGCGCACCGCCCGCCGCACGAAGGAGTCCGCGCCGCCCTCCCGGTAGCCGGGGTAGGCGCGGGCCTGGCGCGGTTCGGCGAGGTACACCGAGTCGGGAATGCCCGCGGCCGCGTCCCGGAAGTGCGGGTAGGCGAGATAGACACGGCGGCCCTTCTTCTCCAGGAGGGCCGCCGGCTGCTTCTTGGCCTTGACGAACTCCACGACGGGCAGCAGGAGTTCGGGGCGCTGCTCGGCGACCAGGTGCAGTCGCAGCCGTTCGTCGACCTTCATGCGGCGGGCGATGCCGGGCGTCCAGAAGGCGTCCATGAGGGGCTTGGCGAGTTCCAGCTTGTGCCGGCGGACCTTCTCGCTGTCCTTGGCGTACTTGGGCCCGAACTGCGGCAGCAGGGTGATGAGTAACGGGCGCGTCATGAGCAGGTCGCGGCGGTCACCCGCGGGTATGTGCTCGGCTATCAGGTTCATCAGGGCGCGCGCGGAGTCGAAGCGCAGGGTGTAGCCGCCGCTCTTCGTCACGTGCTTGCCGTCGTCGCGGCCCACCAGGTAGTAGCAGGTGTAGTCGGCGACCACGGAGACGCCGTCCGCCCGCAGGTACGCCTCCATCGTGAACAGCGCGTCCTCGCCGGTCCACAGGGACTCGTCGAAGCGCATGTTGTGCCGGGTCAGCAGGTCCCGGCGGAACAGCTTCTGCGCGCTCAGCGTGAACCTGATGTTGGAGGAGAAGACGTCGGTGCGGTCGAGCGTCCTGCCCCACATCGACTTGGGCGCGCTGCGGTTGACGCCCTCGATGCGGCCGATGACCACGTCCG
Source organism: Streptomyces chartreusis (assembly GCF_008704715.1). Lineage (NCBI taxonomy): Bacteria > Bacillati > Actinomycetota > Actinomycetes > Kitasatosporales > Streptomycetaceae > Streptomyces > Streptomyces chartreusis. The sequence goes on along the minus strand of NZ_CP023689.1, from coordinate 6,542,709 downwards.
TGGCGTTCCGGTCGGCCATCGCGACCATGCGCTCCAGGGCCTCGGGGCCCAGCCGGTCGTCGGCGTCCAGGAAGAAGACGTACCGCCCGGTCGCCTTGCCCAGTCCGACGTTGCGCGGGCCGCTGGGCCCGCCGGAGTTGTCCTGCCGGATGACGGTCACCTGCATGGGCACCCGGCCCGCGAACTCCTCCAGGCACTCCCCCGTGCCGTCCGTCGAACCGTCGTCGACGGCGATCACCTCGATGCGTCCCGGGTCGATGGTCTGTGCCTCGACCGAAGCCAGGCACTCGACGAGGTACGGCATCGCTTCGTACGCCCCGATGATCACAGTCACATCAGGCTGCGTCACGTTTCCCCCTTGTCAACAGGATATTTCCCCCGTATCGCCTCATTCGCTACCTGATAGACGGCTGGACGTTGCAAGCGGTTGCCTCAGGCCTGTGATTTGGTGGTCCAGATCACATCGCAAACTGACATGGCCTCAAGCTATTCGGGAAACGTAAGAGGCCCACGTGAAACGGCGCGGCCCCCGAGGATCACTCCTCGGGGGCCGCGCCGTTCGTGGGTTCCGCGGGTCAGCCGGCCAGGTCGTCCCCGGCCGCCGTCAGCCCGTGCGCCGGCACGGTCGCCGGCTCGGGGTCGGGCTCGGGCTCGGGGTCCGCGTCGGCTCCGGTCGCCGGCACCTCCTGGCCGGCGTTGCGGGTGTCGGCCTTGAGCGCGAGGTCCGCCACGGCGGTGTTGAACTGCTCGATGGACGTCGGCTCGTCCGGGCCCAGCAGGTACCGCTTGAGGTCACCGCGGTCCTCGGCCAGCGGGTCGCCCGCCGGGTCGCGTACGGCGTCCAGCAGGCCGCCCAGCTCGGTGGCGCCGTTGGACAGGATCACTGCGGCACGCACGGCCGTGTTCTGCCGCTTGAACTCCTCCACGCCCAGCTCGGCCGAGTCGGTGACGGCGTACGGCTTGCCGCTGGCGATGAAGTCGGACACCACGCTGGAGATGTCGGAGACCATCGCGTCGGAGACGTTGAAGCAGTCGTACAGACGCGGCTCGGCGCCCGTGATGACGCGGTGCTCGTGGCTGCCGAAGGAACGCCAGTACGCGGTGTTCCATTCGCCGCGCAGCCGGGCGACCTCCTCGTGCACGGCCGGGTCGACCACGCCGTCACGGGTGGCCTCGGCCTCGTCGCCCTTGCCGTTCCCGCCCGACTTGCCGGACAGCTCGGCGAGGCGGGTCTCGATCCGGGCGAGCTCGGCCTTGGCGGCGGCGCGCGCGGCGGCGTCGGCGGTGAAGCGCCCGTCGGTGGCGCGCTCCGCGGCGGCCTCCTCGACCAGGGCGGTGATCCGGCGGTGCGCGGCGCCGGCCTCCTTGCTGACGGTGCCCGTGAACGGGTGCGGCTTGTACAGGACGCGGACCGGCGGGTCGGCCTTCACCAGCCGCTCGACGATGTTCTCGCCGGCCAGCACGATCGAGGTGTTGCCCGGGTTGCCGTCCCAGCCCTCCCAGGTCGGGGCGTACAGGACGGTCGGGATCCGGCCCTCGGGGACCCCGCTCCAGCCCTGGATCGGCGCCAGCTGCGGGCGGCCGACCTCGACGATGTCGTCGTCGCGGACACCGACGTCCGCTATGGCGTAGCGGTCCCGACCCGCGCGGCCGGCGGTCCACACCTCGTCGTAGACCTTGCTGTACGGGTTGACGCTGGCCAGCTTGTCGCTGTCGCCGTGGCCGATGAAGACGTGCTTCATGGTGGGCACGCGCAGCAGGTGGATGTTCTTGCCGACGTTCGCGGCGTACAGGGCGACGCGTACGTTCGTCAGGTCCAGGTTCATCAGGTGGACGCCGCCGGGCACGCAGATCACGGGGACCGTGGTGGGCGCCAGGTTGTTCAGGATGGCCCGCTCACGCAGGATGATCAGCGGCTTGGAGTCCAGCTGCTCCATGGTCTCCAGCCACATGTTGACCTGGTAGACGGAGTCCTTGGAGCCGGAGAAGTACAGCACCGTCTCGGGCCCGTACTCGGCCAGCCAGTCGTCGACGGCGGCCAGGACCTTCTCGGCGTTCGGCGGGATCTTCGCGCCGCGCACGTACGGCACGAGCCCCAGCACGTACAGCAGGCCCAGGCCCACGGTGACGCCGATGCCGATGAAACCGGCGACGGCGGACTCCAGGGACGCCGAGACGAGGATGCCGGCGACGGCCGCGAGGTCGAGGTGCAGCATCTTCTCGGCGGAGCGGTGCAGCAGCACGCGCGGCGGGGCGTCCGGGATGCGGATGCGCGAGGCCAGGTCGATGTTGCGGGTGGCGACCGGCATCCGGCGGCGGTTGCGGATCAGGGTGACCAGCGCGCCGTGCGGGGCCTGGAGACCGTAGAAGGCGATGAAGCAGGCGATCGCGCCGTAGTAGATCAGGTCGTCCGCGAGGCCGAGCCGGGCCAGCAGCAGGATCAGCAGCAGCTGCCGGATCAGGAAGCGGATCGACAGACCGGCCCGGACCTTGCTCAGGCGGTTGACCAGGTAGCTGCCCTTGCGGTGCAGATAGTGGTCCGCCAGGTACGTCACGGCGGCCGCCGCCGCGAAGGCGGGAATGCTCGGGACGAGCGCGGCCAGCATGAGCGCCGGGAATCCCAGCACCATGAGGGCCGCCGCGGCCAGCTCGGCCGCGCTGCCCACCCGGGCGACGCGAATAGCAGTGGATATCACGTAGGAACCTGCTCAGGAGAGGGGCCGGTCTGAAGGGGGAAGGACTCAGGCCCCTGTGAATTCTTCGTGAACGAAGATTCCCAGAGGCCTGAATTCCATAAGGCTATTAAATCTTGATTATGCCATGCCGTCCTGCCGGTCGAGGACGCTCGCCAGCGCCTGCTCGAAGCCGGAGGCCTGGCCGGCGGCGGCCGTCGGGTCCTGCTGGCGGACGTCGATGACATGGCCGGTGAGCTCGGAGAGCAGCACGTCGAGGGAGGTCCGGGCGACCGCCTCGGAGGAGAGCAGGCTGCCCGAGGGCTCCTGGCCGAAGGCCTTGGTGCGCATCGGCGTGGCGGTGCGCTCCGGGTTGATGCAGTTCACCCGAATGCCGTCACCGGCCCACTCGTCGGACAGGGCCTGGGTGAGGTTCACCATGGCGGCCTTGGTCGAGGAGTAGAGGCTGTACTCGGCGCGACCGCGGGTGTAGCTGCTGGAGGTGTACAGCAGCAGCTGGCCCTTGGTCTCGGACAGGTACTTGTACGAGGAGCGCGCGATCTGCACCGGGGCCAGGTAGTTGACCTTCAGCGCCTCCTCGATGGTGGCGTTGTCGGTCTCGGCCAGCTTGCCGATGCGCAGCACACCGGCGGTGTTGACGACGTAGTCGATCCGGCCGGTCTCCGCGTACGCCTTGGACAGCGCGTCGTCGACCTCCTCCGGGTTCTCCACGTGCGTGCCGGTGGTGGAGCGGCCCAGCGCGTACACCTTCGAGCCGTAGGACTCGGCCAGTTCGGCGATGTCCTTGCCGATGCCGTAGCTGCCGCCGAAGACGACGACGGTCTTGCCGGTGAGCAGCTCGCGGTAGGCCTCCTCGCTCACCTGCTCGGGCGCGGCGGTGGAGGCCAGCTGGAAGAGCTTGTCGGCGATGAAGACGTCGACCGGCTGAGTGACCTTCATGTTGTACTCGTCGCCCGCGACGACGTGGATCGGCACGTCCGGCAGGTACTTGAGCACGACGGAGCAGTCGTCCGTGGCCTGGAAGTTGGGGTCACCGGCGGCGACCTCGTAGGCCCGCTTGATGGTGGACAGCTTGAAGGCCTGCGGCGTCTGGCCGCGGCGCAGCCGGGAGCGGTCCGGGATCTCGGTGATGAACTCGCCGTCCTCGCCGTGCGTGCGCGTGACGATGATGGTGTCCGCGGACGGGATGGCGACGTCGACGGCCTGGAAGCGCTCCAGCGCCACGACACAGTCGTCGATCACACGCTGTGACAGCAGCGGGCGTACGGCGTCGTGGAACAGGACGTTGAGGTCCTCGCCCTCGGCCAGGCCCTCACCGAGGGCGTCGATGGCGCGCTCGGTGGTCTCGTTTCGCGTCGAGCCGCCTTCGATGACCTTCTTGACCTTGGTGAACCCGGCCTTGGCGACGATCTTCTCGATGTCCGGCACGTAACCGGGCGCCATCAGCACGATGATGTCGTCGATCGAGTCGGCCTTCTCGAAGGTGGCCAGGGTGTGCTCGATGACTGCCTTGCCGGCGATCTTCAGCAGCTGCTTGGGGATCGACAGACCCACCCGCTGACCGGTGCCACCGGCCAGGATCACTGCGGTGGTACGGGGCTTGGCTATGTGCTGGGACACAGGTGACCTACCTTGTGGCGACTGGGAACTTGGAAATGGTCCCACTTGTGGTTACCGCTGTGCAAGGTGAGCGTCCCCGGCCGCATATGTGCGCGCAACCTGGCATTCACCTTGTACGCATGGTCGATGGCGAGAGGCCCTCCGGAAGTTCCGGGAAATTGCTGTGAGTAACCGCACAGGCTCAGCGAAGCCGCAGCCTCTTGAGGCAGCGGTGCCCGAGTACCCGCACGAGTTCTCCCGAAGACGTCTGGTGGACGGTGCGCGACTTGGCGGCCGCGGTGTGCCGAACGGGCGCGGCGGCGGCCGCCGCGAGGGCTCCGTACAACGCCTGCGCGGCGGCCTCGGGAGCGATGCGCGGCGCGGCGGCGACGGCGGTCCCCGTCTCGTCCACCACGGACAGCAACCGCAGGTCACCGAGGACCCGCACCCCCGTCCCGCCGATGCGCTCCGCCATCCGGGCGCCGATCTCGGCGGCGGCCTCCACGGCCCATCGCGGGGTGCAGATCTTCACATCGCCGGGACCGGGGGTGCACGTGTTCTTCATATGCATCACCGCGCCGTTCCGGACGAGCTGTGAATACAGCTCCGCGGGCAGTTCATTGGCGCGGAATTCCTTATTAAGATTCCGCAGCATTTCGGTCTCGGCGAGGGTGAGTGAGCGATTCGCCGCGTCCGGAACGGGACGCAACAGACCTTTCGGGAGTCCGAGCAGCGTCTCGAATGTGCGCGTCAGCCCCTCCCGGTCCCGGTCGTCCACCACGACCACGGTGACCCGCTCGGCACCTGCCACCCGCGCCCAGCGCTCGACGAGCCGGTCGTGCCGGTGCCGGCGCCAGAAACTGGGGTTGGGCTTCTCGTACGGCGGCTTCCTGAGCATGTGCGCAAGCCAGTCGTCGTAGCCCATGCGCAGGCCGTTCTGCACGTACTGCTGCCACTGCGAGGGCATGATCCGGGCGAGCGGGCGCAGGGTGACGAGGACGTGCACGCGGTCGCCGCCGAGCTGCTCGACGACCCGCGCGACGGTCTCGTCGTCGGGAGCGTCGGCGAAGAACTCGCTGCTCAGCACCGAGGTGCGCCGGCCCGTGGCCCGGACCTGCGCCAGCAGCTGCTGCCAGTGCCGCTCGGTGGGCGCGGTGTCGCCCAGCATGCCGGTGCGGGCGCAGGCGGCCAGGACGGCCTCCATGGGGTGCCGGGTGGCGGCCGGCCAGTCGACGCCGTGCCGGGCCAGCTCGTCCTTCGCCGCGAACAGCGCGCCCTGGATCGAGGTGGTGCCGGTCTTGTGCGGGCCGATGTGCAGCAGCCGGGTCCCGGTGGGCAGCGGGGCGATCGCGGCGCCGTCGGCCCGGAGTTCATCTCTCGTACAGTCCGTCTCCATGGTCAGAGGACGGTAAGAGAGGTTCCTGAGACCGCGCTGAGAGTGACCTGGGACACGGATGAGTCCCAGGTCTCCCACCAGCCCGTTCCGGCGGTTACACGACCTCGACGCCGGGCCGGCCCGCCTCCACCCGCAGCTGCGCCAGGGTGCTCGGCGTCGCCGTCTGCGCGCGGACCGTGTCCACGACCCTGACCTGTGCGTCGATGCCGTCGCGGCGGATGTCGAAGAGGTGGTAGCCGCGGTGGGCGTCGAGGAGCTTCCAGTGCGGGTTGTCGGGCACGCGGGGGTCCCACTCGCGGTGGAACGCGGCCTGGTCCTGGTCGCCGTTGCTGGAGATGGACGTACCGACGAACTCGGCGCCGACGACGGCGGAGTCCGGGTCGGCGTAGTCCTCCTTGAGGTCGCTGATCATCGTCAGATGGCGGTCGCCGGTGAACACGACCGGGTTGCGGACGTGCTTCAGCTCCTCCATCAGGGCGTTGCGCTCGACCTGGTAGCCGTCCCAGGCGTCGTAGTACCAGAGCTTGCCCGGGCCGACCTGGAGGTCGGTCTCGGCCATCATGATCTGCGAGCCGATCATGTTCCAGCGGGCCGGCGAGTGCCGCAGCCCGTCGACCAGCCACTCCTTCTGCTCGGCGCCCAGCATGGTGAGCGAGGGGTCCTGGGCCGCCTCCTGGCTGGTGACCTGGTCGCTGCGGTACTGCCGGGTGTCCAGCACGCTGAGCCGGGCCAGCCTGCCGAACTCCAGACGGCGGTACATCTGGATGTGCGGGCCGTTCGGGACGGCGCTCGCCCGGACCGGCATGTGCTCGTAGTACGCCTGGTAGCCGGCCGTCAGACGGGCCACGAAGGCGTCGTGCGTCTGCTTGTCCGGGTCCTGCGGGATCTCGCCGGCGAAGTCGTTGTCGATCTCGTGGTCGTCGAAGGTGACCACGAAGGGCGCGTTCGCGTGCATCGCCGCGAGGTCGGGGTCGGTGCGGTACTGGGCGTACCGGTTGCGGTACTGCACCAGGCTGTACGGCTCGCCCGTGCCCTCGTGACGGCGCACGCCCGTCGAGGACGGCGTGGACTCGTAGATGTAGTCGCCGACGAACAGCACGAAGTCGGGGTCCTGGTCCAGCATGTCGGCGTACGGCGTGAAGTAGCCGTGCTGCCAGTTCTGGCAGGACGCGAGGGCCATGCGCAGCCGGCCGCCGGAGCTGTGCGGGTGGGGCGCGGTGCGGGTGCGGCCGGTGGGCGAGAGCTGGCCGCCGGCGCGGAAGCGGTACCAGTAGGTGCGGCCCGGACGCAGCCGCCGTACATCGACGTGAACGCTGTGCCCCAGCTCGGGCCGGGCCTGGGCTACGCCGCGGCGCACCGGCTTGCGGAACCGCTCGTCCTCGGCGAGCTCCCACTCGACGGAGACGACCGAGTCGGGCATGCCGCCGCCGTTGAACGGGTCGGGGGCGAGCCGCGTCCACAGCACGATGCCGTCGGGCAGCGGGTCGCCGGACGCCACGCCGAGGCTGAACACGCCGTCGGGCAGCGGGGTTTCGGCGGCCCGGGCGGCGGTCGGCAGCCACAGCTGGGCAGAGGCCGCGGCGCCGAGCACGGCGGCCCCGGCGGTCAGGAAACGGCGTCTGTCGGTCGACACGGGTCCGGTCTCTCCGGTCATCGGCGAACTCCCTTGCCTCGCTGGCCTCTTGGACACTTCGGATGCTCATGCTTCAGGGCGGTCCGCCCGTTGAACGGCATACTTCGCGTGCATGACAAACAGGGAGACAACAGAAGACCCGTCGCAGGAGTGCACGAACGTGCCCCGGCCACGACGGGTCTGTCGGTGGATCAGTAGGTGAACCCGACTCCGAGCCTGGCCTTCGCCGCCACCGTGCCGAGGGTCCCGGCCCCGAAGGTGAACGAGCCGGTCGGGGTGATCCCGGTCGAGGTCGACCTGAACACCCACACCGAGCCGGCGTCGGCGTTCTCCCCCGGTGCGCCGACGGCGAGTTCGGCACGGCCGTCGCCGTTGCCGTCGACGAGACGGGTGGCGGTGCCGAAGACGTCCTTGGTCTCCGCCGCGCCCGGCACACCGTCGGTGTTCTGGTTGACGCCCTTGGCGCCGGTGCCGGTCAGGCCGTTCGGGCCGCCGCGCAGGACGACGGTGCCGCCGGCGTCGCTCTGGCCGTCGAAGTCCTCGCCCGGCACGCCCGTCGCGACGTCGGCGTACCCGTCGCCGTCGACGTCGGCGACCGAGATGTCGGTGCCGAAGCCGTCGCCGCGCTCCGCGGCGCCCGGGACCCCGGCGGTGTCCTGGTTGACGTACTTCGCCTTCGTGCCGACGGGCCCGTTCGCGGAGCCGGGGATGAAGGCGACCCGGCCGCCCTTGGGGATCGGGGTGTCGAGGTCGCTGTCGTAGCCGTCGACCGGACGGCCCACGACGATGTCCGCGTAGCCGTCCCGGTTCACGTCGCCGACGCCGACGGACTCGCCGCCCTGCACCCGCCAGTCCCTGCTGTCCCGGAGCACGACGCCCTCGGCTGCGAGCCCGTCGTCCGTGCCCCGCCAGTAAGTGACGCGGCGGGCGTCGTACTCGTCGCCGTCGTTCATCGTGCCGACGACGTCGTCGATGCCGTCGCCGTCGACATCGCCGGTGGCCAGGTCCAGGAAACGGGGGTCGGAGTCGTCGGCGACGGTCTGCTCGCCGCCGCTCGCGGAGCCGTCCCGCCCGAACGGCCCCTTGATGACACGGAGTTTGAACGTGCTCTCGACGGCCACCAGGTCCGGCGCCCCGTCCCCGTTCACATCACCGACGGTGAGCTTGCCCCGGTCGCTGAGCCGGTCGTAGGTGTCGTGCCCGTACGCCAGCGCGGCCCCGCCGGACAGCCCGTTCGGGCCGCCCCAGACGACCTGCACGAGCCCGGTCTCGGCGCCCCCTTCCACGCTGTCCTCACCGGTGACGCCGACCAGGAGGTCGTCGTAGCCGTCCTGGTCGAGGTCGGTCGTGCTCACCGCGCTGCCGAACAGGTCGGCCGTCTCGGCGGAGTCGGTGACGCCGGGGCTGTTCTGGCTGATGACCTGCTTGGACGAGGTCTTCAGCCCGGTCGCCGAGCCGTACACGACGGCGACGTACCCGGCCTTCGTCTTCCCGTCGACGGTCGCCTCGGGCGCCGCCACCGCGAGGTCGGAGTAGCCGTCGCCGTTGAAGTCGTCGTGCCGCTCGGCGGCGGCCGGCGCGCCACCCGCCGACGCCTGCGATCCCGGGAGCACAACGGCCCCGGTGACGGCCATGACGACCGCGAGACCCGTGCGGAGCGTGCCGCGCTGCTTCTTCATGTCACTTTCTCCTGTGTCGCGTTCGTACGGGGATGTGGCCGCCGTCAGTCGGCCGTCGAGGCTCCGAACAGGGCCCCGCTCGCGGGCAGGCCCATGGTGGCCGAGCCGAACGAGAAGGAGCCGCTCGCCGTGACGCCGGCGGAGGTGGCGGAGAGGATCCACGCGGAACCGTTGCCCGCGTTCTCGGCCGCGTCGCCGACGACCAGGCCGTCCTTCCTGTCGCCGTTGCCGTCGACCAGGGCGGTCTCGGCGCCGAAACGGTCCGCCTTCTCGGCGGTGCCCGGTACCCCGGCGGTGTTCTGGCTGAACGACTTGTAGCCGCTCGCGGTCAGCCCGTTCGCGCTGCCCCGCAGCACCAGCACGGTGCCCGCGTCGGTGATGCCGTCGAAGTCCTCGCCGGGCAGCCCGGTCGCCACGTCGAGGTAGCCGTCGCCGTTGGTGTCGCCGATCGACAGACCCGAGCCCATGCCGTCGTGGTACTCGCCGGCGCCCGGCACTCCGGGGCTGTCCTGGTTGATCCACACCGGCTTGCGGGTGGTGGAGGCACCGCCGGGGCCGCCGTACACGACGATCAACGCGCCGCCCTTGGTGGGGAGTTCGACATCGCTGTCGTAGCTGTCGGCGGAGTGGCCGACGACGATGTCGCCGTAGCCGTCCTTGTTCAGGTCGCCGATCTCGATGTCCTCGCCGCCGATGACGCGGCCCTGTCCGTCCTTCAGCACGCCCTTGTCGGTGAAGCCGTCGGGCCCGCCGACGAGCAGCGACACCACGCGGGAGTCGGACTCCTCGGTGGAGGTGCTGCCGACGGCCAGGTCGGCGATGCCGTCGCCGGTCACGTCACCGGCCGCGATCAGCCTGAAGAAGCTCATGTTGTCCGGGTCGACGGTGAAGCGCCTGCTGCCCGCCGATTCGCCGCCGCGGGTGAACGGACCGCGCAGCACGCTGCCGTCGCCCTGGGCCGAGTCGTCGCCGTAGGGGTCGCCCATCATGGTCACATCGGGGTTCCTGTCCCCGTCGACGTCGGCCACGGCGAAGGCACCCAGGCTGGTGGCCGGGATGCCCTGAAGGATGGTCGGCTCGGCCGAAAGACCCTTGGGCCCGCTCCAGTTGACGACGACGAAGCGCCCCTCGTAGCCGCTCACCGGGCTCGACCGCATGGTCGACAGCAGGTCGGCGTAGCCGTCCCGATCCAGGTCGGCGCTCTGGAGCCCGGAGCCGTACTCGGTCCGCGCCGGCGTGACTCCCGCCCGGCTCGACCAGGTCAGGACCTGCTTGCGCGAGGTCGCCGGGCCGCCGGCCGAGCCGTAGAGCACGCTGACGGCGCCGGCCTTCGTCTGCTTGCCGAGCGCGGTGCCCGGCGCGCCGATCGCCACGTCGGGATACCCGTCGCCGTTGAAGTCGTCGTGCAGCCGCTTGCTGCTCGGCGCCGGGGTCGTCGCCTCCGTGGCGGCGTTGACGGCGGGGACCACCAGCGCACCGGCGACGATTGCGACGCCGGTGGCGAGCACCAGGCGTCTGCGGCGGGACAGGAGGGTGCGGCGGCGGGAACGCGAGGGCACGGCAACTCCGGCGGTCGGAAAGGCGGTTGGAGCGCGTGACGAGGTTCAAGATCCTCATCCACGACGCCCAGTACGACTCACCGGCCTGCCGGGGGGTTGCCCTCGGATACCCCGGGAATTTTCCCGTCGTTCACCGATTCGGCCAGTCCCGGGGGCGGGCACGACGACGCCGGGGTGCCTCTCGGCACCCCGGCGTCGTCGAATACGGCTGTCTAGAACGGCTCGAAGTCGTCGTACTCCCGCGACGCCTCGTCCCGTTCGGCGTCCTTGTCACGCCTGCGCTGTGCGGCGGGTCGCGGTGCCTCGAAGCGGTGGTCCTCACCGCGGCGCCCGAGCATCTCGGCACCGGACATCATCGTCGGCTCCCAGTCGAAGACGACCGCGTTGTCCTCGGGGCCGATGGCCACGCCGTCGCCGGCACGGGCACCCGCCTTCATCAGCGCCTCCTCGACACCGAGGCGGTTGAGCCGGTCGGCCAGGTAGCCCACCGCCTCGTCGTTGTTGAAGTCGGTCTGGCGGACCCAGCGCTCGGGCTTCTCGCCCCGCACCCGGAACAGCGGCTCCCCGCCGGACTCCTCGGGCGTCACGGTGAACCCGGCGTCGTCGACGGCCTTGGGCCGGATCACGATGCGCGTCGCCTCTTCCTTCGGCTTCGCGGCCCGCGCGCCCGCCACCAGCTCGGCCAGCGCGAACGACAGCTCCTTCAGACCCATGTGCGCCACCGCCGACACCTCGAAGACCCGGTATCCGCGGGCCTCCAGGTCCGGCCGCACCATTTCGGCGAGGTCCTTGCCGTCCGGCACGTCGATCTTGTTCATGACGACGATCCGCGGCCGGTTGTCGAGCCCGCCGTACTCCCGCAGCTCCGCCTCGATGATGTCCAGGTCGGTGACGGGGTCACGGTCGGACTCCAGCGTCGCGGTGTCCAGGACGTGCACCAGTACGCTGCACCGCTCGACGTGCCGCAGGAACTCAAGGCCCAGGCCCTTGCCCTGGCTGGCGCCCGGGATGAGCCCCGGAACGTCGGCGATGGTGTACACGGTCGAACCGGCCGTCACCACACCGAGGTTGGGCACCAGGGTCGTGAAGGGGTAGTCCGCGATCTTCGGCTTGGCGGCGCTCAGCACGGAGATCAGCGAGGACTTGCCGGCGCTCGGGTACCCCACCAGGGCCACGTCGGCGACCGTCTTCAGCTCCAGGACGATGTCCTGGAGGTCCCCGGGCTCGCCGAGCAGCGCGAATCCGGGCGCCTTGCGCCGGGCCGAGGCCAGCGCGGCGTTGCCGAGACCGCCCCGGCCGCCCTGCGCGGCGACGTACGACGTGCCGTGCCCGATCAGGTCGGCGAGGACGTTGCCCGCCTTGTCCAGCACCACCGTGCCGTCCGGCACCGGCAGCACCAGGTCCTGCCCGTCCTTGCCCGACCGGTTGCCGCCCTCGCCGGGCTTGCCGTTGGTGGCCTTGCGGTGCGGGGAGTGGTGGTACTCGAGCAGCGTGGTGATCGACTGGTCGACGGTGAGGATGACGTCACCACCACGCCCGCCGTTGCCGCCGTCGGGCCCGCCGAGCGGCTTGAACTTCTCACGGTGGACGGAGGCACAGCCGTGGCCTCCGCTACCCGCGGCGACGTGCAGCTCGACGCGGTCCACGAAGGTGGTCATGGTAGGTGCCTCCAGCACTGCGAAAACGTACGTATATGTCTCTGCTTTAACACGCGAAAGGCGGACCCGCCTTCCCGCACGGGAAGTGAGGTCCGCCTCGCGAGACGTTCGGTCTGAGCCGTTAAGTCAGAAGACTCAGGCGACCGGAACGATGTTCACGACCTTGCGGCCACGGTGGGTGCCGAACTGCACCGCACCGGCGTTCAGCGCGAACAGCGTGTCGTCGCCGCCACGGCCGACGCCCGCGCCCGGGTGGAAGTGGGTGCCGCGCTGGCGGACCAGGATCTCACCCGCGTTGACGACCTGACCGCCGAAACGCTTCACGCCGAGGCGCTGAGCGTTGGAGTCACGACCGTTACGGGTGGACGATGCGCCCTTCTTGTGTGCCATCTCTCCTCAGTCCCTTACTTCGCAGCCGCGGGGATCTCAGTGACCTTGATCGCCGTGTACTGCTGGCGGTGGCCCTGACGACGGCGGTAGCCGGTCTTGTTCTTGTAGCGAAGGATGTCGATCTTGACGCCCTTGTGGTGGTCCACGACCTCGGCCTGGACCTTGATGCCGGCCAGGACCCACGGGTCGCTGGTCACAGCGTCGCCGTCGACAACGAGCAGGGTCGAGAGCTCGACCGTGTCGCCAACCTTGGCAGTGGAAATCTTGTCAACCTCAACGATGTCGCCGACAGCAACCTTGTGCTGGCGACCACCGCTGCGCACGATGGCGTACACGCGGATCTCACTCTCTCGCTCGGGAACGGCACCCCCGCAGTCCAGCCGCCCGGCACGCGGACAGCCTCTCCAGGACACCCAGTGCTCCGGAGGAAGAGGTTTACGGGGATGTGGCGTGCCTATATCCACGGACACGCCGACGGTCAAGGTTACGGGGCCGTGGCCGAGGGGGTCAAACCGGGCCGGTCCCCAAAGGAGTGCGGCCGGTCACAGGGACCGGCCGCACCACACGTCAGACGTCGTGTGTCACTCGTCGGTGGCGGCGGAGACCGTGGTCTTCTTCGCCGTCGCCTTGGCCGCGGCCGTCTTGGCGGTCTTCGCCGCCTTCTTGGCCGTCGTCTTCTTGGCGACCGTCTTCTTGGCCGCGGTCTTCTTGGTGGCGGCCTTCTTCGCCGTCGCCTTCTTGGCCGTCTTACGGGCCGTCTTCTTGGCCGGAGCGGCCTCCTCGACGCCCTCCTCCGCGGCCGGGGCCTGCGCCTCGGCAGCGGGCTCGGCCGGTGCCTCGCCCGCCGGGACGACCAGGACGGCCGCCTCGTCGGACGCGCTCGGCGCGGTGGCCTTGCGCACGGCACGGCGACGCGGACGGGCCGGGGCGGCGCTCTCGGCGACCGGCTCGGCGGCGGTCTCCTCGGCCGGCTCGGCGGCGGCCGTCTCGGCGACCGTCACGACGGCGGCCTCGGCCCCCGCGGGCGACCCGGCGGGCGCGGACACCTTGCGGGTGGCGCGACGCCGCGTACGGCCCTTGGGTGCGGCCTCCTCGGCGGCCGGGGCCTCGGTCTGCACGACCGCGTCCTCGACCGCCGCGGGCTCGGCCTTGACCTCCGCGGCCGGCTCGGGCCGGACCGGGCGCTCGATCTCCTCGGCGACGGTCACGTCCTGAGCGGTGGGGACCGCCTCGGCCTTCCTCGGCGCACCCGCCGGAGCCGACACCCGCCGGCCCCCGCGGCGCCGCGAACGACCGCCACGGCCCGCCGCGGCCTCCGCCTCGGCGACGCTGCTGTACAGCTCCTCGTCGGGCGCGAACGCCGGCTCGGGCAGCGCGGCCGGCTCGGCGGCCTCTGCCGCGACCTCGGCCTCGGTCTCCGCCTCCTCCTCGGCCGTCTCGGCCGGCTCGGTGGCGACGGACGCCTCGTGGACGTGCTCGGGACCGGCACCGGCCCGCGCGCGCTTCTTGCGCTTGCCACCGCCACCGCCGGCGGACGTCGGCTGCTCCATGTGCACGATGACGCCGCGGCCGTTGCAGTGGACGCAGGTCTCGGAGAAGGACTCGAGCAGGCCCTGGCCGACCCGCTTGCGGGTCATCTGGACCAGGCCCAGCGAGGTCACCTCGGCGACCTGGTGCTTGGTCCGGTCCCGGCCCAGGCACTCCAGCAGACGCCGCAGCACCAGGTCCCGGTTGGACTCCAGCACCATGTCGATGAAGTCGATGACGATGATGCCGCCGAGGTCGCGCAGCCGCAGCTGGCGGACGATCTCCTCGGCCGCCTCCAGGTTGTTCCTGGTGACGGTCTCCTCGAGGTTGCCGCCCTGACCGGTGAACTTGCCGGTGTTGACGTCGACGACGACCATCGCCTCGGTCCGGTCGATCACCAGCGAACCGCCGCTGGGCAGCCAGACCTTGCGGTCCAGCGCCTTGGCGAGCTGCTCGTCGATCCGGTACGTGGCGAAGACGTCGACCTCGGAGGTCCACTTCGAGAGCCGCTCGGCCAGATCCGGGGCGACGTGCGAGACGTACCCGTGGATCGTCGACCAGGCGTCGTCACCGCTGACGACGACCTTGGAGAAGTCCTCGTTGAAGATGTCCCGCACGACCCGGACGGTCATGTCCGGCTCGCCGTACAGCAGCGACGGGGCGTTGCCGCTCTTGGCCTTCTTCTGGATGTCCTCCCACTGCGCCTGGAGCCGTTCGACGTCCCGGCGCAGCTCGTCCTCGCTCGCGCCCTCGGCGGCGGTGCGCACGATGACGCCCGCGTCCTCGGGGACGATCTTCTTGAGGATGGTCTTCAGCCGCGCCCGCTCGGTGTCGGGCAGCTTGCGGCTGATGCCGGTCATCGAGCCCTCGGGGACATACACGAGGTAGCGGCCCGGCAGGGAGACCTGGCTGGTCAGACGGGCGCCCTTGTGACCGATCGGGTCCTTCGTCACCTGGACGAGGACCGACTGGCCGGACTTCAGGGCGGACTCGATACGGCGCGGCCCGTTGGCCATGCCCAGCGCCTCGAAGTTGACCTCACCGGCGTAGAGCACGGCGTTGCGGCCCTTGCCGATGTCGATGAAGGCGGCCTCCATCGACGGCAGCACGTTCTGGACCTTGCCCAGGTAGACGTTGCCGACGTAGGAGGTCGACTGCTCCTTGTTGACGTAGTGCTCGACGAGCACGTTGTCCTCGAGGACGCCGATCTGCGTACGGTCGCCGTGCTGGCGGACCACCATCACCCGCTCGACCGCTTCACGGCGGGCCAGGAACTCGGCCTCGGTGATGATCGGCACCCTGCGGCGGCCCTGCTCGCGGCCTTCACGGCGGCGCTGCTTCTTGGCCTCCAGGCGGGTGGAGCCCTTGATGGACTGCACCTCGTCGGACGGCTCGGCCTTCGGGCGGGGCTCGCGGACCTTGACGACGGTGCGCTCGGGGTCGCCGTCGCCGGGCTCGGTGTCCGTGGAGGAGTCACCGGCGCGACGGCGACGGCGACGGCGGCGCCGGCTGGAGGAGCTGGACCCGGAGCCGTCGTCGCGGCCGTCCTCGGCGTCCTCTTCCTCCTGCTCGGCGGTGTCCTCGGCGTCCTGCTCGGCCTGCGCGGCGGCGGCCTCGTCGGTGTCGTCGCCCTCGGCGTCCGACTCCGCGCTCTCGCCGCGACGGCGGCGACGGCCGCCACGCCGGCGGCGGCGACGGGACCCGGTCTCCTCGGTCTCCTCGCCGTCGGCGATGTCCTCGGCGCCCTCTTCGGCTTCCTCGGTCTCGTCCTCGGCGGTGGTCTCGGCGACCTGGGTCTCGGTCTCCTCGGCGAATCCGCCGCTGCGGCGACGGCGACGGCGCCTGGACGCGCCGGCCTGCTCCTCCGGGAACTCCTCGACGTCCTCGGTCTCCGCCTCCGCGGCGGCGGCCTGGGCGGCGGCGCGCTCGGGCGTCTGGAACTGGGGCTCGGTGAAGACGGGCGCCTGGAACACGGCCACGGAGGGCCGCGCCGGGCGCGGTGCGTCCTCGGTGTCCTGCTCGGACTGCTCGGCCTTGGCGGCGGCGCGGGCGGGCTCGGCGAACCCGGCGGCGGCGCGACGGACGACGCGGCGACGGCGACGGGGGCCGGCGTCCTCACCGGTCTCGGCGGGGGTCTCCTCGGCAACGGTCTCGGGGACCTCGGGGGTCTCCTCCGCCGTCACCGGCTTCTCGGTGGACTCGGGGGTCTCGACGGGGGCCTCCTCGGTCACGCGCCGGGTGGCACGGCGACGCGTGCGACGCGGCGCGGCCTCCTCGGCGGCCTCCACGGGTTCGGCGGTCTCGACAGCGGCGGGCGCCTCCGCCTCGGTGGGGGTCTCGGCGGCGTCCGGAGCACCGGCGGGCGCGGACACCCGGCGGGTGGCACGGCGGCGGGTGCGACGCGGGGCGGCCTCTTCGGCCACCTCGGCGGTCTCCACGTCGGCGGGCGCCTCGACCGTGGCGGGCGCCTCGGCGGCGGGCTCGGCCGCCTCGACGGGCGCGGGGGCACCGGCGGGTGCCGACGCGCGGCGCACGGCACGGCGACGCGTACGGGGCGCGGGCGCCTCGGTGCTCTCCGCGGCGGCGGCCGGGGTCGCTTCCTCGGCGACCGGCGCGGCGGCCGTCACGGGAACGACGGTCTCGGCGGCTTCGGCGGCCTCGGGCGCACCGGCGGGCGCGGAGGCACGGCGTACGGCACGGCGGCGCGGACGACCGGTGGGTGCGGCCTCCGTCGTCTCCTCGCCCTGCTGGGCCTCTTCGTCCTCGGTGGCCTCGGGAGTCACCTCGGCCTCGACGGCCTCGATGATCTCCTCGGGCTTCTCGGCCTCTTCGGTCACGGCCGCGACATCGGCGGCCTCGGCGACCGGTATGGCCGGCTCGACAACCTCCGCGGGCTGCGCCTCGGTGGCGGCCACGGGCGGTCCCGCCGGGCGGGACGCCGCACGACGCCGACGGCGCGGCGGCAGGGTGTCGCTGGGAGTGTTCAGTTCGGAACCCTCGGTGGGTTCGGTCGGTTCGAGCATGCGGGCGTTTCTCCCGTCAGGCTCCCGGGCGCCGCGCCTGGTCCGGCGGCATGCCGGTGACGTCCGCGGCTCGCGCGGTGCGCGACTGCCGCCGTCCGGGGCGCGGGCGCCGCACGGGAGCTCTCTGTGTCCTGTCTCGCCGGTTCCGTACGCCTCATGCGTACGGCCTGGCGAAAGTCTTCTGGTCGGTGCGCTGCCCGACCCAGGTGGCTCCCGAGTACGAGGGCTGCGCTTCGACGTACGTCCCTGCGCGGAACCTTCCTTACGCCGGCGCCGTCGCGGCGGCAGCGGGCTCGGCCTCGGTTGGGGCCGTCGCTGCCTCGCGGTCGGGCGCGAGCGGGTCGGTCACCGTGCCGGTCTCTTCATCGAACAGCCCCTGCGCCAGCCTGGTCACCGCTGCGGGGACCGGCGGCGCCAGGTCGGCCACGGCGCGGAGACCGGACAGGACGTCGTCGGGTCGTACGGCAGGCGTCACGTGCCGAACAACCAGCCGCAGTATCGCACAGGGCTGGTCGGTCGGCCTATCAGCCTGGGAACTGTGCGTTTCAGTTGTGTCCGAAGCGCCTGACGCGGCTGCTGCGTCTTTGGCGTCCGTCGCGTCGGTGCTTTCCAGTTCGACGACCGCGGGGCGGGCGTCGAAGGTGCGCACGCCGTTCTTGGTCATGCGCTGGACCTCGACGGACTCGGCGGCGTCGAAGGCGGCGACCGCTCGCGCGGCGTCGGCCGGGTCCACACCGTCGAGCCGCAGCTCCCAGACGGACGCCGTGAGCCGGTCGGCGAGCCCGGAGACCCGGGCCTCGACCGCGTCCACGATGTCGAGCCCGGTGGGCAGCGACTCGTCGAGGAGTGCTCTCAGCTGCTCCGGATCACGCGCCTCGGTGAGGGCGATCTCCAGATATTCCGCCTCACTGCCCGTGCCGGTGGGTGCGGCATTGGCGTACGACACCTTCGGATGCGGCGTGAACCCCGCCGAGTACGCCATCGGCACCTCGGCACGGCGCAGCGCACGCTCGAAGGCGCGCTGGAAGTCACGGTGGCTGGTGAACCGGAGGCGGCCGCGCTTGGTGTAGCGCAGTCGGATGCGCTGCACCGCGGGTGCGGGCGGCGGGCCTTCGGGCTGTCGCTTGCCCAGTGTCGTTCAGTCCTTCGTGAGAGCGGTCGTACTGCTACCAAGAGTACGTGTCTCGCGGCCCCGAGGTTCCCGCACGGGCACGGCTTCACGCTCCCGGGACTCCCCGAACAGCATCCGCCGGAAGTCGGCGCGCGCCTGCCGTACGGACTCCCCGGCGGCGGCGAGGGCCTGCCGGGTGGCCCGGCCCACGCTGCGCGCCGCTTCGGCGACGGGTCGCAGCACCGCGTCCCGCACGACGTGCCCGACGGGTGTGAGCACCGTGCGGTACACCCAGCGCACCGGCTCGACGAAGGTCCACCGGAAGACGCTCGCGAGGAACCGGCCGACGGCGAGCGAGATGTGGCCGGCGATCCGCCAGGCGTGCCCGAGGGCGTCCCAGATCTCCCTGCCGACGACGGCGAGCACCCGGCCGATGGGCGTGAGGACCCAGCGGTACAGGCCCAGCGCGGGCAGCACGAGCAGTACGCGCACGATCCAGTACAGGGCGATGCCGATGCCCGTGACGACTGTGCTCACGAGCCACGCGACGCCCTTCGCGCACCAGGCGAGGGCATGGCCGACCGGTGTGAGGACCCACTCGTACAGCCACAGGGCGGGTACGACGAGGAGGTACCGCGCCAGCCAGGCCATGGCGCCGAACACCCCGAGCCCGATGGCGGCGAGCACCGCGCCGAGCCCCTTGAGTACCCAGAGCACGGCGTGGCCGATGGGCGTGAGCACGCGCGCGTACAGCCATGTCAGCCCCGCGCCGATCCCGCGCGCGACCCACGCGCACGCGTGCCCGACGGGAGTCAGCACGTACCGGTACAGCCACACCAGGGGTATGACCAAGAGCACGTTCCCCAGCCAGGCGAGGCCCTTGGCGACCGGCACCACGACGTACCGCCACAGCGCCACGAACGGCCACACGAACACCGCCCGGCCGAGCCACAGCAGCGCCCGGCCCACCGGCCGGAGCACCGTGTCGTTCAGGAAGCGACCGGCGACGACGAGGGCGTCCCACGCCATCCGCACCGGCACGACCAGCACGAGCACGACGATCCGCACGGGCACCCGGATCGCGACGGCAAGACACCCCTCGGGCGCCTGTTGCTGCTGCTGCCGAGCCGGTGGCTTATCAAGGTCCATATCCGTCTAGACGCCGGAGCCGCCTGTCCGGATCCCATTGCACCTCACAACTATTTCGGGCTTCCGGCACGCCTCAGGCAACACCCGGCCCGGGGCGGGGCGTTCGCATTGCGGGATGCGCGCAGGGGGTGAACAGTGGATTGGAGAGGCCCGGGTCGGCCAACAGTTGATGCGGTACCGCGCACAGCGCATCGGGAACCATCATGGCCAGAACCATCAGGCGACATGTCTTCCACAGGGTTCACGCATCCGTCCTGGCCGCGGCACTCGCGTTGCCGGCGGGCCTGACGACTGCGATGGCGGCACAGCAGACACCCCCCGCGGACAGACCGGGCGCACCCGCCACCGCTCAGACCACCCCGCCCACCCCGCCCACTCCGTCCTCGCCGCTGACCCCGTCCACCCCGACGGAGGAGACCCCCACCCCTTCGTATACGCCCACGCCCGATTCCACGCCTCCTTCTGCGCCGGCCGAGTCCACACCGGACGATGCGACAAGTCCGGACGGCACGACGCCCACTGAGCAGCCGTCAAGTGAGGCCACCGATGGTGGCGGGCGGACCGAGCCTCCGCCGGAGCAGATCCGGGCGGTCGCAGAGGTGACGGCGACTCTGAACGCGCGGCGCGACGACGTGCCCGAGGAGCTCAAGTCGTCCGTCGACTCACTGACCGGCATGCTCCGGGCAGTCGCCGCCCCGGAGACGACGCCCCAGGACCGAGGCGCGGTCACCGAGAGCGCCGAGGCGCTGGCCTCGACGCTGGGTGTCATCGCCGACGCCGGCACACCGGGCGGGGTGCGGGATCAGCTGACCCGGCTCGTGAAGCAGGTGACGGCCGCGCTGGAGGCCGGTCAGGAGCCGGATGTGCCGGCCGAGGACCGGTCGAGGCTCTTCATGGTGTCGACGCGGACGACTTCCGCCCTGGGCATGATCGCCGATACGGACACACCGCAGAAGGTACGGAAGCAACTGGCGACGATCGTCGAAGACCTGAACTACGCCATGGAGCACACCAACGGCGGCGGAGAGACGGGACGCACAGGAGTGACCTTGAGTGCGTCGATCGTCTACCTCGTCGACTCAGCCCGGCCCCAGGACGGCACCGGCTCGAACATGGCCGGGCAGCAGGAGAGTGGCTCCGGAAATCAACGGGAGCTTTTGAACCGTTCCGAGCGGACGGGACGGGAGATGAGGCGGGCGAGCGACCCCGATTCCTCGCAGGAGGAGCAGTCCGAGGCCCGAGGCGAGATGCGGAGGCAGACCGCCCGTATGAAGGACGAACAGCGGAAGGCCGCCGCGGATCAGGAGTCGACTAACGCCCCGCTCGGCGATGCCGCCGAAGGGTGCGCCAACGCGATATTCAATACCGTCTCGGAGCGGAGACTCTCGAATGGGCTGGAGGACCTGACTCCGCAGAGCTGGGACAGCGTGGGAGTCAAGGACTTCTGGAAGGCCAGCGCCGATGAGAAGAGCATGCTCGACATCCGTGCCTTCCTGCGCAACGACCAGAACACCCATGCCCCCTTCGTCGTCGCGGACCTCATCGTCAGCTTTGCCGATTTCGTGCGAGTGGATGAGCTGAACACGGACATCGGGGGACGCTCGGCAGCCCATTGCAAGCAGTCCGCCCAGTACCTCGAGGATCGAGGAGTCATAGTGGGGGACTGGGGCGACAGCGACGACTCGGAGTAGCAGGGCAGCGAGGGCCGTCGTCAAAGACCGGCGGATCTGAGCAGTTCCGTGACCGGGACCTCGGCCTCGACCCGAACCCTCGCAGCGCCGTATCTGTCCTGCTCCCTTCTTACTTCATTCGCTGACAACCCACTTTTCCAGTGAGAAAGGGATGAGACAGCGGCGAGAGGCCGCCGCCCCGGTACCCAGGTCGCCCACAGGAAGCGGGGCTTGCGGGTCACGTTGATGAGGTTGTTGTTGTGCCGGACCCGCCCGCTGTAGACGAGCTGCTGCCCGCACGACTCCCAGCGGCAGTAGTACCCCTCCTCGCTCGGCCGCCATGTGTAATGAGGATTCTTGAACTTGTCCACGTCCAGCTTTCCCCGGTCCTTCCTCATGTAGGAGACCTGCATGGTGACGGCGACGGTCCCGAAAGGTGCCTCCTTGGGAATCTGGAAAACGTGCTCGACGGAGTATTCCTGCCCGACCTCGAGCCATGTGCCGGGTCCGTAGACATGGCCGCTGCTGATGATGGTCCCTCTGAGGTCATCCGCATAACGCTCCACTTCCCCGAGCGTGGTTCCCCGCCCCGCGCTCTCTCTCCACTCCCGCAACATGTCCTGGTTTCCACGGAACTCGGAGTACGTGGCGTCTCTGCCGCGGACCGTGTAGATGTCATTGGTGACGTAGACGGGAATTCCGCCGGTGTTCTTCATGTGGAGAGACAGCGGGACATGGACGAAGGGCACCCCTCGATCCGCCCGTGCCGCCCCGAACTTCGCCTGGAGGGACAGGTGCATCGGGGCCGCCGCCGGCTGGTACATGGTCGAGTACGCCAGGCTCACTCCGGTCAGGAGTGCGGTGACGACCACCCCGGCCGCGAATCTCTTCGGGCGTGGCACTCCCTTCCAGCAGTCCTCCCGTACCAGGACCACGAGCGCCCAGACGGACCAGCACCACAGCGGCAGGAACATCAGCAGGTACGGCGTGTACTCCGTCTCCTCCAGCCACATGAAGAGCAGCAGGCTGTCCGTGGCCAGCGCGATGAGCACCCCGAGCAGGACGATCGCCCCGGACATCCTGAACTGCCGTCTCCCCCAGTAGTCGAGCGCCATCGCCGCGGCCACGCCCTGCACCAGGCCCGTCAACATGAAGAGGACCCCGGTCATGCGCTGGGCGAAGGTGAGCGCCCCGGCGGCGTCCGGCCAGCCGACCAGCGCGCTGAGCACCATGGAGGCCAGCAGTCCGACGGTCATCACGACGAGGGTCGCGCGTCTTCGCCACGGCCGGTCGGGCCACGTACCGCTGTCGCCTCCGCGCCAGCAGATGAACGCGGTGTCGTCCAGGTCGACGTCGTCCGGGAAGTCGAGACGTCGCAGTATTCGGCGCAGGTCACTCGGTGACCAGGCGCCGCCCACCGTCTCGCTGCCCCTGGTCACCCGGCGAAGCCCGCGGCTGTCCGGTGCCTCGACGATGACCCAGGGGCGAATGCTCATGGCACCAGGCTCGAACGCGCCCCACCCGTGCGCACCCGGGGCTCCCCCGTTCGGCAGGCCTGGGGCGTCACCTCCGCGGGGCCGGCGCGCTGCGGCGTCGTACCAGGAACTTGCCGAGCTCCCACAGCGCGAGCAGGGCGAGCGGTGGGATCAGGGTCCAGGCGAACTCCCGCAGCTCCAGTTCCGTCGTACCGAGGAGGCGGTTGAAGGCGTCCATCTGGGTCACCATGATCGCGAGGATGAACTCGACGAGCATGGCCCAGTTCATCTGCTTGCTGTCGAAGCTGGCGGTGGTCAGCACGGTGTCCGTCTCGCTGCGGCATTCCAGCGCGGCCACGATCAGGCAGAGCGCGAAGGACGTGAACGCCATCGACTGGCCGACCTTCACGCTGTCGAAGTGGGACTCGCCCAGCTGGATCATGGAGAGCAGGCCGATGGTGATGGCAAGGCCGGACAGCCCGACCGTGATCATCACGCTCTTCGTCAGGACCGGTTCGCCACGCGGGCGCGGCCGGCGCTCCATCAGCCCCGGGCTCTGCCGGTCGAAGCCGAGCGCGAAGCCGAAGGCCGCGTTGACGAAGAAGTGGATCCACAGCACCTGCGCCGGAGTGAAGGGTTCACCGGAGGCGATGTTGAACAGGGTCGCGCCGAGGAACGTCAGCACGAACACGACGAGGAGCACGAGCACGAAGCGGATGTACTTGGTGAGGTTGTCGTAGATCTTGCGGCCCTGCTCGACGGCGTAGACGATCGTCGCGAAGTTGTCGTCGGCCAGCACCATGCGTCCGGCGTTCTTGGCGACGTCCGTGCCGGATCCCATGGCGATCCCGACGTCCGCCGCCTTGATGGCCGGGGCGTCGTTGACGCCGTCGCCGGTCATGGCCACCACATGGCCCTTCTTCTTCAGCGTGTCGGCGAGCAGCACCTTGTGCTCGGGGGCGACCCGGCCGACCACGCCGATGTCGTCGATCCGGGCGAGCCGCTCGTTCTCCGGCAGGGCGGCGAACTCCGCGCCGAGGACGGCCTCGCCCTCGATCCCGAGCTGCCGTGCGATGGCGGCACCCGTGACGACGTCGTCGCCGGTCACCATCCGCACCCGGATATGGGCGGACTGGGCGTCGGCCACCGCGGTCCGCGACTCCTCGCGCGGCGGGTCGACCATGCCGACGAGGCTGGTCATCTCCAGGTCGGTGACGTATCCGAGCAGGTCCCCGTCCGGGTCGAACGTCGTGGGGTCGAGGTCGCGCCGCGCGGCTGCCATCACGCGCAGGCCCTCGCCTCCCATACGTTCGATGTGCTCCTGGGCCCGCCCGCGCGCCCGGTCGTTCCACGGGACGGACCTGCCCTGCGCAAGGGCGGTGGCCGCCCGGCCGGTCACGGCCGGCGCGGCTCCCTTCACGAAGCACCGCACCACGGGCCGGCCCGCCGCGTCCGTGGCCGAGTTGAAGGTGGCCATCAGCTTGTACGAGGGGTCGAAGGGCAGCGTGGCCAGCCGGGGGAACCGTTCCCTGGTCGCGTCGATGTCCAGGCCGGCCTTGTGGCCGAGCACCAGCAGGGCGCCCTCGGTGGGGTCGCCGACGACCCGGCCGTCCACGAGCTTCGCGTCGCAGGCGACCAGGTACGGCAGGATCGCGTCCTCGATGTCCGGCGCGCTGCCGACGGCGTGGTGGATCCTGCCGTCCAGGCCGTACCCGGTGCCGGAGACGGTGTAGCGGTCGCCCGGGTCGAGCACCTCCACGACCGTCATCTGGTTCATGGTGAGCGTGCCGGTCTTGTCGGAGTTGATGGCCGAGGTGAACCCCAGCGACTCCACCGACGGCAGGTCCTTCACGATCGCCTCGCGCCGGGCGAGATCGATGCCGCCGATCGAGAGGATGGTCTGCGTGACGGTGGGCAGGGCCTCCGGGATGGCGGCGATGGCCAGGGACACGGCGCTCACGAACAGCGCGTCCCACGCCTCGTCGCGGCTGCGTCCGAGCACGAACATCACGATCATCGTCAGTCCGGCCGCGCCCGTGATCCACAGGGTGAGCCGGTCCAGCTCCCGGGTCAGCGGGGAGGCCTCGCGCGGCGTCGCAGAGAGCATTCCGGAGATACGGCCGAGCTCCGTGCCCGCCCCCGTGCCCGTGACCAGCACCGTCGCGCTGCCGTGGGTGACCGGCGTGTTCATGAACGCCATGTTCGTCCGGTCCCCCGGCCCCAGGTCGTCGCCGGTCAGCGGGCCGGCGTCCTTGGCGGCGGGCACGCTCTCGCCGGTCAGCGCCGACTCGTCGATCTGGAGGGCGTTGGCCTGGACGATGCGGCCGTCGGCCGGCACCTCGTCCCCGGCGGCGACGAGCACGACGTCGCCGACGACGACCTCCTCCGCCGGGATCTCGGACTCGGCGCCGTCCCTGCGCACCCGGGCGGTCGCCTTCATCATCGACTTGAGGGCGTTCATGGCGCTCTCCGCCTTGCCCTCCTGCCGCATGCCGACCACCGCGTTGAGGACGGTCAGCACCAGCAGCAGCACCCCGGTGGTCCACTCCTTGATCACCAGGGACACCACGGCGGCGGCCACCAGGACCAGCTGCATATAGCTGCGGTACTGCGCGAGATAGCGCTTCCAGCCCGGCAGCGGCTTCTCCTCGGGCAGCGCGTTCGGACCGTGCGTCCGCAGCAGCTCCGCCGCCCGCGCCGAGGACAGTCCCGTGGCCGGATCGACTTCGAGCGCGGCGGCGACGTCCGGCGCCGACAGCCGGTACCACTCCCGGCCCTGCCCGGCCGGTTCCTGAGAGCTTTGCTCGGCCCGCCCGTCCGGGGCGTCTGTCCGCGCGGTCATGGCGCCTGCTTGCCTTTCTTGCGCTTCTTGCTTTTGCCCTTCTTGCCTTCGGTGGCCGAGTCCGCGTACGGATCGGGCGAGGCGCCCTCCGGGGCCTGGTTCTCCAGCTCCCGTCTGACCTTGGCCAGGTCGCGGCGGGTCCGGTTGCTGACGCGCGGATACTGCGGGTCGATGTCCATCAGGGTGTGCGCCAGCACCCCCGCGGCACACAGCCGCGCGAACCACTTGTGGTCGGCCGGGATGACGTACCAGGGCGCCCATTCCGTGCTGGTGGCGGACAGCATCTGCGAGAACGCCCGCTGGTAGTCGTCCCACCGGGCCCGTTCACGGACGTCGGCCGCCGAGAACTTCCAGTTCCGCTCGGGGACGTCGATGCGCTTGAGGAAGCGGATGCGCTGTTCCTCCTTCGACAGGTTCAGGAACAGCTTGACGACCTTGAAGCCGTTGTCGGTGAGATAGCGCTCCCAGTCGTTGATCTCGCGGTAGCGCCGCTCCCACACGTCGGGGCCGCGCGCCGCCTCCGGCAGCTTCTGCCGGGCGAGGTTCTCCGGGTGCACCCGCACCACCAGGACCTCCTCGTAGTGCGACCGGTTGAAGATCCCGATCTCGCCGCGCCGGGGCAGGCGGGAGGCGTAGCGCCACAGGTAGTCGTGGTCGAGTTCCTCGGTGGAGGGCACCTTGAAGGACGACACACTCACGCCCTGCGGATTGACGCCGCTCATGACGTGCCGGATGGTGCCGTCCTTGCCGCCGGCGTCCAGCGCCTGGAGGCAGACCAGCACCCCGTAGGTGTCCTGGGCGGCCAGTCGCCGCTGGTAGTCCGCGAGCAGCTCGATGCCGCTCTGCAGCAGCTCCACGCCGTCCTTCTTCTTGCGGACGCCCGCCTTGGAGCCGGGGTCGAAGTCCTTCCCCAGCCGCACCTTCGTACCGGGCTCGACCCGCAGGGGCTCGATGAAGTCCGCTATACGTGCGGCCCTGTCGTCGCCCATGGCCACCTCGCCCTTCCCCGTCCGACCCACGGCACGGTCACGGTCCGTCCCCACAGACCACCGCGAAAGGGGATCCCCCGCTTCACCCTCCGGGGGTGGTTCCTCAAGGGCGACCGGCGGGAACCGGCGTGACCGGTTCCAGGAGGCGGCGTGGGGTGTTGATCGCCCTGGACACGGGATCGGCGTCGGAGCCCTCCGGCTCGAATCCGGGGCCGGGCTCGATCAGGACCTCGGGGACCGGGACGACCGAGCCGCAGTCCTGGCAGCGGCCCTCGGGGTCGAGCGGTCCGCCGTCCCGGTCGTGACGGAGGGCGCGCCGCACTCCCGCGGGTGAGTAGAACGCGTCTCCCCAGTTCATCAGGGCGCGTACGACGGGCCACAGTTCGACGCCCTTGGCGGTCAGGCGGTACTCGACACCCGTGCCGGCGTCCTCGTCGCGGGTCAGCACGCCTTCCTGCACGAGGGACTTCAGCCGGTTGGCCAGTACGGCGCGCGGGATCTTGAGCTGGGTGGCGAAGTCCCCGAACCGGCGCACCCCGAAGAACGCGTCGCGGACGATGAGGAGCGTCCACCGCTCCCCCACGACTTCCAGAGTGCGCGCCAGCGAGCAGTTGCCGTCCGCGTAGGTGCTGGGGAGTGTCATGCCCCCGATTCTAGCCGCACCGGTTCACTCACTGAACCGAGCCGTGCTACGGTCGTTCCACGAGGGCGGTTCAGTCACTGAACTGCCACATCCGAGCCCGTGGAGGCTGCCCCATGTACCAGTTCCTTGTGTCCTTCACCGTCAAGCCGGAGAACCGCGACGACTTCGTCCGGGCGGCCCACAGGACCGCCCGTGACTCCCTGGCGAACGAGCCCGGCTCGCACCGGTTCGAGGTCATCGCGGACGAGGAGAACGCGGACGTCTTCTACCTCAACGAGGTCTACGAGGACGTCGACGCGTTCAACGCGCACGCGGGCGGGCCGTACTTCGCCGCGTTCTTCGCCGAGGCGAGTGGCTACGCCGAAGGCCCGACGTGGCTCATGCGGGGCAATGTCGTCGCCGACGGGCCTGCCGACCTGCGGTCGTGAGTGACTTCAGGACCTGTGGCGGCTCAGGACCCGCTGCGGCTCTGGGCCTCCGCCTGAGCGATGGCTTCGGCCTCGCTCTCGGCCATCGCCATCGTGACGCCGAACGCCTCGGCGATGTGGCCCGCGGCCGACATCACGCGCGCGGTCCCCACGACGGGAGCGATCGCGACGAGCAGGTCCTGCAAGTGCTCGACGGTGAACTCGGCCCTGATCGCGGGGTTGATGTGGGCCATGTACGAGATCGCGGGGGCGTCCATGGCCACGAGCGCGGCGATACGGGACTGGATGAGCGTCCGCTCGTCCATGTTGCAGTGCTCGAGGGAGTCGATCGTCATCGCGGCGATCGTGTCGAGCACGGGGGTCTCGGATGCAGTGGCCATGACGGGGCCCGCCTTCCGGTGCTGTAGGGAGTGGAACCGCACCCACCCGCTCTACATGGGAATCGCCCCTGGGTGTCCGGCGGTTGCCACTCAAGCGTAGGCGCGGTCCCACTGCCGCGCGCGTCGAGCCGGACGGGGCGTGGCCAGGCAGACCGGGGCTGGGCCGTGGCTACGTGGACCGGGGCTGGGTCGTCGGGATCCTCGACGTGAAGAACATCGCCAGCGCGCAAGCGAACCCGAGGATCGCGAGCGCGGCACGCAGACCGTCCAGCCGGGCGTCGGCGTTGGCGTCCAGCGCGGCCTGTGCGACTTCGTCGTCGACGCCCGCCTCGTCGAGGGCGGACTTCAGCTGAGCGTCCGACAGGAACGTCACACCGTCCTGGACCTCGACGGCCGCACGGTTCTCGACCTCGGCGGGGATCGCCGGATTCTGTTCGATGCCGGCCAGGAAGGAGGAGGCGAGCGCGGCGATCAGGATCGACCCGGCGAGCGCCGTACCGATCGAGGAGCCGAGGTTGGTGACGGCGTTCTGGATGCCGCCGACCTCCGCGCTCTTCTCGTCCGGCACCGCCGAGACCGTGACCGACCCCAGCTGGGACGCCAGCGCGCCCGTGCCCAGCCCGATCAGCAGGAACGGGATCGTCACGATCTCCGCACCGGCGTCCGCGTCCAGCGCGGCCATCAGCACCACCGCGCCGGCGAGCAGCGCGAGGATCCCGAGCCTGACCACCCGCCTCGGCGAGACGTCCGGCAGGAAACGGGGGATCAGGGTCGCCGCCGCCAGCAGGGTCAGGGAGAGCGGCAGGAGGCGGGCACCGGTCTCCAGCGCGGACAGACCCAGCGCGATCGACAGATAGAGGGGTACGACGAAGAACACGCCCATCAGGACCAGGTACTGGAAGAAGAACATGGTCAGGCCGCCGGTGAACTGTCTGTTGCGCAGCAGCGCCGGGTCGATGAGCGGGTCCCTGTGCCGCTCCACGAGGCGGGCCTCCCAGGCGAGGAAGAGCCGGATCAGCAGCACGCCGGCGAGCATCAGCCACACGACCGGCGAGATGCCGAGCCACGCGGGCGCGTCGGGCTTGGGCCGGAACCAGCCCCACTCGCCCGAGCGCAGGACGCCGTAGACGAAGACTCCGAGGCCGAGGGCGCACAAAGCGGCGCCGACCAGGTCGATGCGCGGGTGCTCGGCGCCCACGGCGTCGGAGATGCGGCGGGCGAGCAGCAGAATGACGAGCACCACCAGGACCTCACCGGCGAAGACCCAGCGCCACGACAGATACGTCGTGGCCAGACCCCCGATGAGCGGCCCGAGCGCGATCGCCACGGCGCCCGCGGCCGCGACCAGTCCGTAGGCGGCGGGACGTCGTTCGGCGGGGAAATTGCCGGCCACCAGCGCCACGATCGCGGGCAGGATCAGTGCCGCCCCGATGCCCTCCAGGAAGGACCAACCGAGCAGCAGCACCGGCAGGTTCGGCGCGAGCGACGTGGTGAGGGAACCGCAGCCGTAGATGCAGCAGCCGATCGTGAAGGCACGTCTGCGGCCGATCAGCGCCCCGACCTTGCCGCCCGGGACCATGAACATCGCCATCACCAGCGTGTACGCCGTGATGGCGCCCTGGATCCCGGTCACCGTCGTGCCCACGTCGTCGGCCACCGCCGCGATGGATACGTTCATGACGGAGCTGTCGAGCGCCATCAGGAACTGGCCGGCCGCGAGCGTCCACAGGATGAGCCGCGCGGGCTCCCCCGCCGGCCCCTTCCGGCCCGTCAGCTCGCCACCCGGGTCACGTCCGTCACCTTGCACGTCACCTTCTGCGTGACCCGGTCCACGCCTCCGACCTCGGTCCGCACGGTCTGCCCCGGCGCGACGGTCGAGGACAGGGTGCCGCCCTCCGACACCCGGGTCCCGTTCGCGGTGACGAACTCGACCGTGAAGGCGTACGTCGACGCCTTCGAACTGTGGTTGTGGATCTCCACCCTCGCCGTCGCCTGCTGCGTCGCCGAGTTCACCGTGCATGACGTGACCTTCACGTCGTCAGCCGGCGGATGGTCGGTGTCGTTGTTCGCCACCACGATGACGACGACCAGGATCACGACGATGACGACCACGAACGCCAGGGCCCCGATGCACCCCCAGAGGCACGCACGGCTCCGCTGCTTCCCCGGTGGAGGACCGGCAGGAGGCCGCGCCCAGCCTCCCGGAGGGGGTGGCCCCTGGGACGGCCCCGATGGAGGTGGCCCCTCCTGGGGCGGAGGTCCCCATTGAGGCCCGCTCGTGGGCGGCCGACTTCTCGGCGGCTCCCCCTCGGGCGGCTCACTCGGCGTCATCCGGGCCTCCTTCGTACCGGTCACCGCCACGCTAGGAAGCCGACGACCACCCCACCAGTTGGAGACAGCCGGGCGGGCGTCGAACAGCGTCCCGGAGTGCTCAGCGGGAGGTCAGGGAGGTCTCGGACTCGACGCGGGTGAGCTTTTCGGGGTTGCGGACGTAGTAGAGGCCGGTGACGCGGGCGTTCTCCACACGGAACGCCAGTACGCCGTCGATCTCACCGTCCAGGCGCAGGAGGAGTCCCGGGTTGCCGTTGACCGTCGTGGGCTCGCCGGTGAGGACACCGCCGGCCTTGTCGGCGCTGCCGGCCATGTAGCGGAGCACCTTGTCGGCGCCGACGACCGGCTGCAGGGCGGCCAGCTTGAAACCGCCGCCGTCGCTGACGAAGACCACGTCCGGTGCGAGGACGTCGAGCAGCCCTTGCAGGTCCCCCGTCGCGAGCGCGCGCTGGAACGAGTCCAGCGCCGCCCGGGCCTCTTCCGGGGAGGCCGGTGTGCGCGGCCGGCGGGCGTCGACGTGCCGGCGGGCGCGGAGGGCGATCTGGCGTACGGCGGCGGCGCTCTTGCCGATCGCGGCCGCGATGTCGTCGTAGCCGAAGTCGAAGACCTCGCGCAGCACGAAGACGGCGCGTTCGGTCGGCGAGAGCGTCTCCAGGATGAACATCAGCGCCAGCGACAGGTTCTCGGACAGCTCGACGTCCTCGGCGACGTCCGGCGCGGTGAGCAGGGGCTCGGGCAGCCACGGCCCGACGTAGGCCTCTTTGCGGCGTTTGAGGCTGCGCAGCCGGTTGAGGGCCTGCCGGGTCGTGATCCGCACCAGGTAGGCGCGCTGGTCCTGCACCTGCGCCAGGTCGACCTTGACCCATCTCAGCCAGGTCTCCTGAAGCACGTCCTCGGCGTCCGCCGCCGATCCGAGCATCTCGTAGGCGACGGTGAACAGCAGGTTGCGGTGGGCGACGAACGCCTCGGTCGCGGGGTCGGTGACGTGGTCGTTCATGTGGTGCGGTTCGCTCTCTCGTGGTGGGCCGTGATTGCCGAGGACACAGCCGAAGGGGGGTGTCAGCGGCTAGGCCGCGGGGCGGGCGCCGGCCTTGCGTGCCCCGGAGGCCAGCTGCTTGAGGGTGAACCGGCAGGCGAACTCCTTGACGCCTGCGCCGAGCCGCCCGCTGATGTGAAGCGCGTTCACCCTGTCGTCCGGGTAGGAGAACTGGGTGACGCCCGCGTCCCGGCCGAGGCTCAGGCACTGCCCGCCGAACAGCAGCCGGACGGAACCGGGTGTCCTGCCCGCGATCCGGCGCAGGATCGTGTCGGCGGCACCGGCACCCAGCTGCACGGCGGCCTGGCAGCTCATCCGGAACGGCCGGTCCGTCATCACGGCGGCGTCCCCGGCAGCGACGATGCGCGCGTCGTCCACGCTGGTCAGCGTCGCGTCGGTCACCAGTCGGCCCTCGGTGTCGGTACGCAGCCCGCTGCGGGCGGCCAGGTCCGGGACACGGAACCCCGCGGTCCAGATCGTCACCGCGCTGGACACCTCACGGCCGTCGTCGAGACGTACGGCATCGCGCGTCACCTCCGTCACGCGCGCGTGGGAGCCTTCGACAACGGTCACCCCCAGCTCGGCGAGCCGACGGGCGACCGGCCGGCGGACCCGGGCATGCAGGGAGGGGCCGAGCACATCGCCGCAGACCAGGGTGACCTTACGGCCGCCTTCCGCCAGCTCGGCGGCGGTCTCCAGGCCGGTCGGACCGGCCCCGACCACGGTCACCGGATCCGTCGCGGGCGCGGCGGCCAGCGCCGACCGCAGCCGCTCCGCCCCCTCCAGGTCCGACACCGAGTACGCGAACTCCGCCGCTCCGGGCACACCGGGATCGGCGGCGCCGCTGCCCACGGCGTAGATGAGGTAGTCGTACGTCAGCGTGCCACCGCCCGCCAGCGACACCCGCCGCTCGGCGGCGTCGATACGGGTCGCGGCGTCGACCACCAGCCGGACGTTCCCGCCCAGCACCTCACCGAAGCCCTCGACCGCGTCGTCGGAGCCGGTGACCATCTGATGCAGCCGGATCCGCTCGACGAAGTCGGCACGCCGATTGACCAGGGTCACCGACACGCCGTCACGCCGCGCCAGACGATTGGCCGCCGTCACACCGCCGTACCCGCCGCCGACCACGACCACCTGGACGTTCTTGCTCATGATGTCTCCCTCGCCGTTTCGAACTCGGCATGGAGACACCGGCCACGCGCGCGGTGTAACAGCCCTCGGGTGAGACGTGGAGCACAGCGGCAGGTCAGTAGCCGGTGCCGCGCTTGACCTTGGCCCGTTCCTTCCCGTGGGTCGCCCCCTTGTCGTCCAGGGTGCGACAGGCGTCGACGATGTCCTCGGTCAGGCGGTCGATCTGCTCGCGGCTCAGGGTCTCCTTGACCAGAGCACGCATGATCTTCACCCGCTCCGCGTTGGGCGGGAGCGTGTACGCCGGCACCATCCAGCCGCGCTCGGCGGAGAGCTGCCAGGCGACATCGGACTCGTCGTAGGGGTGGTCGCCGGCGAGCCGGAAAGCGACCAGCGGCAGCTGCTCAAGGTCACTCCCGATCACTTCGAAACGGCCGCTGTCGCGCAGGTTGTCCGCCAACTTACGGGCGTTCTCCTGCATCGTCCTCATGACATACGTGTAGCCCTGGCGGCCGAGCCGGACGAAGTTGTAGTACTGCGCGAGCACCATCGACGCACCGGTGGAGAAGTTCAGCGTGAAGGTCGAATCGGTCTTGCCCAGATAGTTCTCGTAGAACACGAGGTCCTCGGCCAGGTCGGATTCCTCACGGAAGACCAGCCAGCCGATGCCGGGATAGACCAAGCCGTACTTGTGTCCCGAGACATTGATCGAACGCACCTGTTCCAGCCGGAAGTCCCATTTCGAGTCCGGGTACAGGAACGGCCACACGAATGCGCCGCTGGCCCCGTCCACATGGATCGGAATGTCGAGGTCCCGCTCCTTGCGGATGTCCCGCAGCAGTTTGTCGATCCCGACGACGTCGTCCTTGTGGCCGGTGAATGTGGTGCCGAGGACGGCCACGACACCGATCGTGTTCTCGTCGACGTGGGGCTCCACGTCCTCCGGGCCGATCGTGTACTTGTCCACGCCGAGCGGCACGATCCGGGGCTCGACGTCGAAGTAGCGGCAGAACTTCTCCCACACGACGTGGACGTCCCCGCCGAAGACCAGGTTGGGGCGGTCGGCCGAGAGATTCGCCGCCTGGCGACGCTGCCGCCACTTCCACTTCAGCGACAGCGCCCCGAGCATGATCGCCTCGGACGACCCCTGGGTCCGGCACCCGGTGGTCGGGCCCGGAGCGTTGAAGAGATCGGCGAGCATGCGGACGCAACGCTGCTCGATCTCAGCGGAAATGGGGTACTCCGCGTGGTCGATGAAATTCCGATGGAGATTCTCAGCGATGATCCGCTGCGCCTCCGGCTCCATCCAAGTGGTCACGAATGTGGCGAGGTTCCGCTGCGGATCGCCCTCCATGGCGAGATCCACGTCCAACAGCCGCATCGCGTCCGTAGCGGACATGCCTTCCTCGGGAAACTCCTTCGAGGGAGCGGGCATGGTCAGAAATCGATTACCGAAGAGATCCGCGTCGCCACGCTTAGTCATATGACAATTCAAACAGCACCAACCTGATCCCACCGAGGGACACGCCGAGACGGAACAAGGCAGAGAGGCAACAACAACCGGCGCTACGGAATTGGCGCCGCTTCAGTAGCTGGCAGTGCGGTCGAAGCTCGTGATGTTGAGTTCCATGCCCTTCACGCCCTTGAGCGTCGTCGGGTACTCGCCCTGGGCAGTCTGGCCGGGTTGCACATCGGTCTCCAGCTGCGAACCGTTCGCCAGACGAGTACCGCCGGCGTCGACCGCCTCCCACTCCCATGAGTAGTCCGACTTCTCGCTGCTGCCGTTCTTGATCGTCCAGACAAGCCAGATATTCGTGATACCGGCTTCCGAGCGGTCATCCAGCTTGAACCTGACGAGGTCGGCTCGTTCCCCTTGAGATTCCTGCGACTGCTCCTGCGATGCCTTCGGGGTGATGCTCGTGCTGGGCGCAGGAGTGGTGCTCTCATCGCTGTCCCCCGGCGCAACCGCCAGAACGATCACGACGATGACAGCCACGGCGGCCACAGCCCCGGCGCAGCCCCAGAGACAGCCACGACCTCGCCATTTCTTCTGGGGCGGCCCGGCAGGAGGCACCCATGATCCAGCGGGTTGACGCTGGCCGTCCGGGCGGGGGCCCCATTGCGGACCACCCTCCTGCGTTCCACCCACCGATGGGTCACTGGCCGGCATACGTGCCTCCTCCGCAGCGCATACCGCAACGCTAAGAAGGCAGGAGACCCGCAGCGAACCAGGAACGGCCACTCAGGCGACGGCCACAACGCGAGTCCATCTGCGTCCATTTGCGAGCGCGCTCGGACAGCCGTGCGGAGCGTGGTCGTGATACTCCACTTCGATGCCGTAGTCCCCCCAGGAGCTGGTCCAACCCCTGGAGGTAGCCCTTGCCTCCGAGGACGAAGTCCCAGTCAGCATTCGACCTGTGCAGGAAGAGCCCAGCACCAGGGCCGTTTCCCCGGAGCGGCCGTCCGAGACTTCGAGGCGACCGAGCTCCGTCCTCCCCGGGTCCAGCAGCCGGATGCGGGCGTCGGTGAAGCCCGACAGGTCAGCGTTCGGGTTCGCCTCGGAGGGTGATCAGCACCGATGCGGACGCCTGGAGGCATCCCTGTTCCACGCGCGTGCAGTGCTGAACGCTGATCGATGCCAACGCTCGCGAGATGTCCCCGGCCGATCCGTCGGTGGTCCGGGACGCCCTCTGGGTGGAAGGCGTCCCGGACAAAGGGGTCACTTCGAGACTGTCACCTTGAGCGAGGCCAGATCCGGGCTCGGAACGGGCCTGCCGGTGGTCGCGGACAACGGCTGGGAGGCCGGACTCTGCGGGATGTCGCCCTTGTAGTACGAGGTGTACGCATAGGTGCTGTCCACGCCGATGGCACGGCCGATCAACGGGACCACCTTCGCGTCGACGGAGCCGTTGCCGCCGAACACGGCCACGTGGTTCAGGCTCGCCGACGTGCGCATCATGTACCACTTGGTGTCGTACGTCAGCGAGGTGACGTCGGTCCACAGCAGCGGACCGAACGTGGTCATCGCCGAC
The DNA here is from genome assembly GCF_008704715.1 of Streptomyces chartreusis. Classification (NCBI taxonomy): domain Bacteria; kingdom Bacillati; phylum Actinomycetota; class Actinomycetes; order Kitasatosporales; family Streptomycetaceae; genus Streptomyces; species Streptomyces chartreusis. The sequence continues at coordinate 6,507,335 of NZ_CP023689.1, read as the reverse complement.
GACGCGGAGACGCCGCCGGTCCAGCTGTTCACCGACGCCACCGCGGCGTCCGACGGCGACGACCACCAGAACTCGGCGAGCCTCGCGGCGACCGGCGCCGGACTGCCGCCGAAGCGGTAGTAGCTGTACTTGCTGGGCCAGTGCGGCAGCTTGCCGGCGTTGTACGCCTTGGTCAGCGCCGACTCGGCATCGGTCCCCACCGTGATGATCTTCGTCGTGCTCGGGCTGTACTTGTTCAGGTAGCCGTACACGGACGCGGTCATGGTCGAGCCCTCGGTCAGCAGTACGACCGCGGTGCCCGAGGTGCCCATGGCGCCGGCGGCGGAGCTGGCCGCGAGGGCGTTGTGGTAGTCGGTGCCGGTCGCCAGGAACACGTACTTCGGGGTGCTGGTGATCGTCTTGGCGACCGCCACCGAGGTGGAGTAGCGCGAGACGTCGGACAGCCGCTTGGCGACGTATCCGAGCGAGGTCACCTTGGACGCCACCGAGCTGCTCAGGATGCTGGTGCCGCCGACCAGGTAGACGGTCTTGCCCTTGGGCAGCATGCGCTTCAGCTCGGTCTGCACTGCGGAGTCCAGGCCCGTGCGGGAGGTCATCAGCACCGGTCCGTGCTTCTTGCCCGCCAGCGAGGTCGCGGTGGTGGCGTACGCGGAGTCCGACTTGCTGATGAGGACGGCCGAGCTCGCGTTCATCAGGCCGGGCACGCTCTTGCCGAGGGTGTTCCAGGTCCACTTGGACGACGCGATGTTGGTGCCGTAGGTGTCGGCGCCGTAGACCCGGGAGATCGCGTTCTTCCGGAGCGGCTGCCAGGCCACGTCCGTGCCGTCGGCCATGGGCACACGCGTCTCCGTGCCCGTGCCGAGATCGTGGATCCAGATCTGCGAACCGCTGGGGCCGGTGTCCGGACCGCCGGTGAAGTAGGTGTCGTACGCGATCCGGTCGCCCTTGGGTGACCAGGCGGGACGGTTGTGGTCGGCGGGGTCCGTCGTGACCTGGGTCAGCCCGGTGCCGTCGGCCTTGACCGTGAAGAGCTGCTTGTGTCCGGCGACGCTCCGGGTGAAGACCAGCGACTGCCCGTCCGGGGACATGCTCGGCTCGTCAGCGTTGGAGGCCAGCTTCTTGAACGCCTTGGTGGGGCCGTTGTAGACCCAGACGGCCGGGGCACCGGTGGTGGAGCAGCTCGTGCCGGTGCGTACGAAGGCCAGCTTGCCGTTGACGGCGCCGCTGGCCTTGGAGTCGCAGCCGTCGACGTCGGTGCCGAAGAGGGCGGCGGGAGCGCGGCCGCTATTGGCCACGGCCACCCGCAGTCGGCCTCCGGCGGTGAAGACGATGTCGCCCCCGCCGCCCCAGAACGTCGGATCGGTCGGATGCCAGCCACTGCCCGCCGGCATGACGATGTCGTTGCCCGATATCGACTCCTGGGCGTACGTCTTCGTGCGGAGACGGCCGTCGGCGGAGCCCACGTAGGCGATCTGGCTGCCGTCGGCGGACCAGGCGGCCTGATTCGCGGTCTCGTAGAACTGGGCGCTCTTGGTCCCGTCGGGGTTGATGTAGCGCAGCGAGCCGAGTTCGTTGTACAGCAGCCTGCCGTCCGCGGCCGGCCAGCCGGCGGTGTCGGCGGTCGCCTGGCCCGGGAGCCCGGCGACGAGACCGGCCGCGAGCGCGGCGACGGTCGTGAGCGCCGCGAATGCGCGGCGCGCAGAGGTGTTCAATGTGCCCCCACAGGTGAATGAACGGCTGCGTTGCCCCTCCCCCGAGGCGAACGGGCGGCATCGTGTTCGTCGTCCGTACGGCAGCGGCGAAACTTTAGCGCTGCACTACGGCATCCGTGGAGGCAGGGGCACCCGGCGCCGACGCTCGTACCCACGGTCTCCCCACGGCAGTTTGCAGTCGCGGTGCCGAGGGATCGCGGTGATCCTGGCAGTGGAGCGTGGCCGGCGCCGCATGGGCGTCGTGCATCGGTGACCGCGCTGTACAGAAAGGTGACGGCCATGGCGGCGATACCGAACGAACACGGGGGGCCGGGCAGCAGCCAAGGACTCAGCGGCGCGTCCCTGTTCGCCGGGGCCGTGATGATGCTCAGCGGGCCGCTCAGCATTCTCATGGGGGCATCCGGAATCGCATCGGACAACCTGTTCGCCGCGTCCCAGTACGCCTACCGGTTCGACCTGACCGCTTGGGGCTGGATTCACATCGTGGTCGGACTGGCACTCGTCATCGCCGGAATGGGGGTCGTGACGAACAAGAGCTGGAGTCGCGGAGCCGGTGCAGCAGCGGCAGGGGTCAGCCTGATCACCCAGTTCATGTTCGTTCCGTACTACCCGCTGTGGGCCATCCCGATAATGACGCTTGACCTCTTGGTCATCTTCGCGCTCACGAGGTTCCAGGTCGGAACCGGCGGGGGCCGGTGACGCCTCGGCGGGATGTGCGAGTGCCCGCTAGGCGCAGGCGCCGCGTTCAAGATTCAGTGCTCGAAGACACTCACGTCCCCGGGTTCGGTCTCCAGCGCCGGGCGATTGAACAGCAGCAAGCCGACGAAGAACGCCCCACCCGCGACGAGCAGACCCACCACGATCAGGACGGGCACGAGCGCTTCGGACGGCGACATCAGCACGATCAGGGACGCGAGCGTCCACACCAGCGCGCAGACCGCGACCGGCAACTCGAACCGCCCGAGGTCGAAGGCACCCTCCTTGCGGCCCAACCGGCGGCGCACCGCGAGGTACAGGACGATCGTCGCGCCGTAGATGATCGCCGGAAGGATCGTGGACGCCGTGATCAGCTTCAGCAGCGCGGCGCCAGGTAGCGCGACCATCAGGACAAGGCCCACGGCGAGAATCAGCACCGTCGCGGGGATCGGCGTCTGCGTGCGGGGGCTGACCCGGCGCATGAGCCGGTGAGCAGGGAAGCGCCCGTCGCGCGACATCGCGAAGACCATCCGTGAACACGCGGTCATCACCACCGTCCCAGCACCGAAGAAGGCGATCGCGATGGCCGCGAGCAGCACTCTCTCCATCGACGACCCCAGCTGCTCACGCATGATCGCCGCGACGGGCGACTCGCTCGCGGTGGTCCGTGGGATGTCCTCGATCGCGATGGTGAGGCAGATCAGGAACACGATCCCCAGTACACCGGCGGCCACGACGGACCCCACGATCGCGCGCGGGACGCTGCGGAAGGGGTCCTTGGCCTCCTCGGCCAGGTTCGCCGCCGAATCGAAGCCGACCAGCGTGGCGAGGCCCATGATCATCGCGATCATCAGCCCCCCGCCGACGTCGAAGTAGTCCGGGGCATTCTCGGTGATGCCGCGCGAGGTCAGGTTGCCGGCCTCGCCATGGCCGGTGACCACCACCGCGATGGCAAGGGCGAGCGCCACCACCACGACCAACGCCAGCTCCAGCCCCACCGCGGTCGTGTTGATCAGGCTCACGAGGCGCGTCGAGGCCACGACGACCACGGCTTGGACCAGCAGGATCACAAGGGTGATCACCCGCGCGGTGCCCTCGTCCGGCTGCATACCCACGAGCGGCATGAACGCCTGACTCGCGAGCGCATTGTCGATCGCCACCACCGCGATGGCCAGGTAGCAGAAGCTCAGCCAGCCGAACCCCCAGCCGACCTTCGGGTTGGCCAGCCGCGAGGCCCATTGGTAGGACGAGCCGCTGAGCGGGATGCGCCCTGCGAGCTGCGCCACCACCAGGGCCACCAGCACCTGGCCCACCGTCGCGATGACCCACAGCCAGATCCCGACCGGCCCCGCGTTCTGCAGTACGTCGTCGTAGGTCGAGAAGATGCCGACCGCCACCGAGATGAACGCGAACGAGATCGCGAACACCTGAAAGGAACCGAGAGTCCGCTTCAGCTCCTGCTGATAGCCCCCGAGGGCAGTGGGGTCCTCTGTGCCCTCGGAGCCCGGCGAAGCCGCTTCCACCACTTCGGCAACCCGCCTTTCGTCACGCCCGGCCGGCCGGGCGTGGGCGCACCGGCTTTCATTGCCCGGGCGGCCGGCTTCCCGTCCGCACGCTCCTCGTAGATCTAAGACATATACACAGCACTTGCGCACCCGGAAGATCGATTCCGTCCCCGCACAGCCCTGAGAACCAACGAGCCCCTTCACACAGAAGGGGCTCAACCAGACAGCCGGCCACCCACGCCCGACTCTGGGGAGATCTGCCTCCCGGAACCCCGGCCGCCGAGGTCACGGCCGGGGACAGCCGGCAGGTCGCATCAGCTTGGGGTTCATGGGCGGCTGGCCCCAGCAGACGACTCGGCGCGCAGCCCTTGGTGAACGGCCGTGAACGGCGCTGAATGAGACGGAACCCGAGACGGAGCCTGGCCGCGCCGAGCCGCCCCGAGGGCCACTTCACAGCGGCACCCCTTGGAGTGCGCTGTGCGGTCTGGAAGGTGCCATCAACCATCACTCATCCGGGCTGACACCGGTGGTCAGACTCCGGGCCCAGCATGATGATCGTTTCGCAAGCAGTTCCGTGATCCTATGCCTGTAGGAGATCCATCATGGCTGACGACAAGTCCAGAAAGCCTGGGAGTGGTGTGGAGGTCGACGATGAGGGACGGATCATTCTCAGTGATCCCGAAATCACGGAGAGGCTGAAGGAGGTCTCCCCCGAGGTCGCGCGTCGCCGGCCGGTCATCAATATCAACTGCCCGTGCCTGCAATAGCTCTGCTTCCGGAACCGTCACCCGGCCCTGGCTGCATCGGGCACGGGTGTCGGTTCAGAAGAGAAAGCACGCCTCAGCCTGCCCCTCCATCACACGTACCGGGATGTGCGCATGTCGCAGAACGCTGCACCCGTCGCCGACAGGGACGACGTCTTCGAGGAAGAGCTTGTTGCGGCACTGGCGGATGAGACCCTCCATCTGATCGTGCTACCTACGGAGCAGTGCAATTTTCGCTGCACATACTGCTATGAAGACTTCGAGATCGGGCGCATGACTCCCGACACCGTGCAGAGCGTCAAACGGTTGGTGGGCCGACGACTGGACAGTCTCCAGCAGTTGAACCTCTCCTGGTTCGGCGGCGAGCCGCTTCTGGCCCGTACAGTTGTCGAGGAGATCTCCTCGTTCATCGTGGATGAGGTTGGCGCCAGGCCAGGGGTGCGCTATTCGGCGGACATGACCACCAATGGTTATCTCCTCGACGTTGCCAGAGCAGAAAGCCTGGCGCGTCTTGGCGTCAACTCCTACCAGATCTCTCTAGACGGCCCACAGGCATTTCACGACACCACTCGACTGAGGGCCGATGGCGGCGGATCTTTTCGACGCATCTGGCAGAATTTGATTTCCCTTCGGCGCAGCGACTTGGATATTCGAGTTCTCCTACGTCTTCATTTGACCCCCTCGAACATTTCCCAGATGCGAGAGTTCGCCCCGGAAGTGCGTGACACCTTCCTCTGTGACTCCCGGTTTTCCGTGCACCTCAAGGCCATCGAACGGATGGGCGGACCCAACGACGAGGAGATCGAAGTCCTCGCGCACGAAACCCGGGCACAAGCACAGAGAGAACTAGGGGCTCTCTTGCGCACCGGAGACGCTGCACGCGGAGGTGCCCGGAGAGAGGCGGCCTGCTATGCCGCACGCCCGAACTCTCTGGTGATTCGCGCCAACGGAACCATCGCGAAGTGCACGGTTGCGCTCAACGACCCCCGCAACACGGTGGGACGCATCATGACCGATGGAACGCTGCACATCGACGGTTCCCAGGTGGCCCCATGGGTTCGTGGATGGGGCGACCAGGACTGGGCCGCCGTGAAGTGCCCCTACGCCAGCCTGCCGCAAGCTGGGCAACAACTTCTACAACTCGGGCCCCCACGCCTCGCGGGGTCGGCCCGCTGATCGCAGCTTGGGAAACTCGGGTCTTTTGGTGGCGATTGTCGCGTTGACCCGTGGCCAGGTGGCGTTGGAGCCTCGGTCGCACTGGTGACGCGTCCCCGCTGTTCCCCGTCGTTCCCCGCAGGATCTGGAACGCGAATGACGCTGCGGTGCCGCGCATGAAGATCCGAAGATGCGTCCTCCGTGGACGGTCCGAGCACTCGGACGCTCTGGCACTGGCGCTGTGAGTGCGACGCTCGCTCTCGCGGCGGCCGTTCCTTCAAGGTCGACGCGGAGTACAACGAAGAGGAACTCGCGTAGGCCGAGCTTTCTCGCACGTCGCCCGTCCGCACCCACGCGCCGACCAGACCGGCCCCGAGGCCTCTGTGACCTGCGGTCATTCGCCAAGGCCCTCGCCTGCCCGCATGTGTCTTCTGGCCTACGTCGCCGAGATCGCGCCCACTTGCGGCCACCTGAACGCATGACCTTGAGGCTCGCGCGATGAGGGCTGTCTGAGCCTTGGAACCGCCCGGCCCATCAGCACGACGGGCGAGGGGCGAGACGCCGGCCGCAGACAGTGCGACCGTCACCACGTCTCACTCGCCCCGCCAGCGCCTCAACCACCCGCCCGACCGCCTGCCTCACTCACCTCAGTGCGAGTGCCCGCTCGGCGCCGGCGCCGCGTTCTTCACCGTCAGCGGCAGCAGCTTCTTGCCCGTAGGGCCGATCTGGATCTGCGTGTCCATCTGCGGGCACGCTCGGAACTACACAGGTCGTGACGCTGCTACTCCACTTCGATGCCGTAGTCCTGAAGGAGCTGTTCAAGACCCCGTGGGTAGCCCTTGCCGCCAAGGACGAAGTCCCAGTCACCATTTGGCCTGTGCCTGAAGGAGCCCAGTACCAACGCCGTTTCCCCAAAGCGGCCGTCCGAGACTTCAAGCTGGCCGACCTCCGCCCTTGCCGGGTCCAGCAGCCGGATACAGGCGTCGGTGAAGCCTGACAGGTCCGCGTCCGGGTTCACCACTGGATCAACGGCAGCCACTAGCACCAACCGGTCAGCCTCCTGCGGGAGTCCGTCAAAGGAGACACGAATCGCCGCCTTGTCCGGCGCCTGTGCCGGCACTGCTCGCACCGACCCATCGGGAGTCTGCGGGTTGTTGAAGAACACGAAGTGCTCTTCGCTCAGGACCCGGCTGCCGCGACATACGAGTGCGCACACGTCCAATGCGACGTTCCCCGACCACGTCATGCCCAACACGTTGTAGTCGTCAGTCGGGTTTGCAGGCCCGGCAGGCGTCGTCTGCGTTGGGGCCGCTCTCCCGCCCTCCCCCAGACGGCCACGAAGGCCGTGCCTGTGTAGCAGATCGACAAGCTCACTGCCCGAGATGAGCTCCAGGGGCTTACCCCGGGCGAAGGTGTGCGAGCCGGGCCCGTATGCCGAGGTGGTCACCAGGACGCCTTTGTTGGCGCCGCGGTCCTGGACGGTGCCGTACAGGTCACGGACGGCAGTAGGCGGCACCGTCGCTCGGTAGCGCTTCACCTGTACGACGATCTTGCCGCCGCGGATGGGAGTCGGGTCCAGCGCGTCTACATCAACGCCCCCGTCGTTCGAGCGCTGAGTCGTCACCGCCTGCATCCCCATCGCACGGAACAGCTCCGCGACCAGAGACTCGAAGGCAATCGGATCCATGTCATACAGATCCGGCTCCTCATCCCCACCATGGGTGACGACGTGATTGCCGACGTCCTGAGGCTGACGGCTCGGCCGCACGGGGGTGAGCTGATCGGGGCGAGCGGCAAGCTGTCCGCGCAAAGCGTCGGTCAGACAACTGACGGGATCCACCTGCTCCAGATGCAGCTCAGTGAAGCCCGACCGTCCAGCCATCACGGTCGCCAGAAAAATGTGCGACTGCCGTCCCGTCGCCGGGTCCGGCGCGTCCACGAAGCCGTTCAACGCGACCGAGTCGAGGATGCCGTACTCATCCGCAGCGAACAGCTGATGCAGCACCAGCAGCGCGCTCTGCGCCAGCACCTCCCGGTACAGCGCCCGACGCTGGGTCGCAGGACGAGCGGTCTCCTTGTCCTGGTCCTGAGAGGGGACGTACCTCACCGACTTCGCCTCAGGCACGACGTCGTAGGGAGGCATCTCCCAGTCCAGGACGAGTTGCCGGGCCGCTGGATCAAAAGCTGCGGCAACCTGCCGGGGAAACCCTTCAAGCCAGGCAGTCGACGAGTAGAGCGCGGCCGAGAAGTACTCGATCACGGAGTCCGGCTCGCCTCGCCTCACCCCCGCGGTCACCTCGACAACGCCGGCGTTATGCCGACGTACCTCCGACCGTTGGGCATCAGCCCCCTGCTGATACTCCCGCTGTGCAGCCGCCAACTGCTGCTGCCGCTGTGCTTCGGCAGCCTGAGCAGCGTGCAAGTCGCGTTCGAAATGAGCCCGCGCCTCGGCTTGAGCTTGTGCGCGCCGACTCGCGGTCCAACCCCCCTGCGCCTGGTACTGGCTCTGATCCGGCATACGCACAGGCCACGCGAGTGGCCCTGGATCGAACGGCGCAATCTCTTCAGAGCGCATCAAGGACGACGCTCTGAAGACCGAGGCCTGGCAACCGGCGACCAGCAGTCCCTGTAAGGACGCGACCTGGGCTTCGATCTCCTCCGTACGCCGCCGGGCCTCCGCCTGCCGGAACTCCCGATGACCCTGAGCAGCGAGCCGCTGGTAAGCCCGCGCCTGCCGGGCTTCCTCTCTGCGCTGTCTCGCCTCGGCTTCCATCTGGCGCTGTTGCTGACGCTGCATCTCGGCCCAGACGCCGACCAAACCAGCAGAGCGACGACTCATGCGCTACCTGCCCTCCCCAGGGACGTCGGCACCGCCGACCAAACCTGGTTGCCCCCGCAACCAGTAGTAACAATCCGACTTTATCCAGTAATCACCATCCTGGATATCAACTTGCCAAAGGCAAGCTGAGCCGACCGTTCAGGCAGCTCACCGGCGTCGGACAGCATTGAGCCCCCTCCGTAATGAGAGGGGGCTCAACATCGCTGTATGGGGCCTCAGCAAGGTCTGAGCACTCAGACCCACTCGACCTCTGAGTGGATGCCCAAGGACTCAGCGGGGCTTGGCAGAGGCGTAACAGGCCCCCGCCGCGGCACTGACCGTCGAAGGCCAGAAGCCCCGGCAGAAGCCAGCGCAGCGGCCACCTCTTCCGCGCTCGCCTCCGCCAGTGCCTCAATCACCCGATCGAGTTCCTCGCCCACCTCAGTGAGAGTGACCGCTAGGCGCCGGCGCAGCGTTCTTGACCGTCAGAGGCAGCAGCTTCTTCCCGGTCGGGCCGATTTGTATGGCCGTATCCATCTGCGGGCAAACCCCACAGTCGAAGCACGGAGTCCAGCGGCAGTCCTCGACCTCCGTCTCGTCGAGGGCGTCCTGCCAGTCCTCCCAGAGCCAGTCCTTGTCGAGGCCGGAGTCGAGGTGGTCCCAGGGGAGGACCTCCTCGTACGTCTTCTCGCGCGTCGTGTACCAGTCGACGTCCACGCCGAAGGCCGGCAGCACCTTGTCGGCGCAGGACATCCAGCGGTCGTACGAGAAGTGCTCGCGCCAGCCGTCGAAGCGGCCGCCGTCGTCGTAGACCGCGCGGATGACGGCGCCGATACGGCGGTCGCCACGGGACAGCAGGCCCTCGACGATGCCGGGCTTGCCGTCGTGGTAGCGGAAGCCGATCGAGCGGCCGTACTTCTTGTCGCCGCGGATCTTGTCGCGGAGCTTCTCCAGGCGCGCGTCCGTCTCCTCGGCCGACAGCTGAGGTGCCCACTGGAACGGCGTGTGGGGCTTGGGGACGAAGCCGCCGATCGAGACGGTGCAGCGGATGTCGTTCGAGCGCGACACCTCGCGGCCCTTGGCGATCACGTTCATCGCCATGTCGGCGATCTGGAGCACGTCCTCGTCGGTCTCCGTCGGCAGGCCGCACATGAAGTACAGCTTCACCTGGCGCCAGCCGTTGCCGTACGCCGTCGCCACCGTCCGGATGAGGTCCTCCTCGGACACCATCTTGTTGATGACCTTGCGCATGCGCTCGCTGCCGCCCTCGGGGGCGAAGGTCAGACCGGAACGGCGGCCGTTGCGCGTGAGCTCGTTCGCGAGGTCGACGTTGAACGCGTCCACGCGGGTGGACGGGAGCGAGAGGCCGATCTTGTCTTCCTCGTACCTGTCCGCCAGGCCCTTCGCGATGTCGCCGATCTCGCTGTGGTCCGCCGAGGAGAGGGACAGGAGGCCGACCTCCTCGAAGCCCGTCGCCTTCAGGCCCTTCTCGACCATGTCGCCGATGCCGGTGATCGAACGCTCACGCACCGGGCGGGTGATCATGCCCGCCTGGCAGAAGCGGCAGCCGCGCGTGCAGCCGCGGAAGATCTCCACGGACATGCGCTCGTGGACCGTCTCGGCCAGCGGGACCAGCGGCTGCTTGGGGTACGGCCACTCGTCGAGGTCCATCACCGTGTGCTTCGAGACGCGCCACGGGACACCGCTCTTGTTCGGGACCACGCGGGCGATACGGCCGTCGGGCAGGTACTCCACGTCGTAGAACGCCGGGATGTACACCGAGCCGGTCTTCGCGAGGCGGAAGAGGACCTCTTCGCGGCCGCCGGGGCAGCCCTCCGCCTTCCACTCGCGGATGATCTTCGTCATGTCGAGGACGGCCTGCTCGCCGTCGCCGATGATCGCCGCGTCGATGAAGTCCGCGATCGGCTCGGGGTTGAAGGCCGCGTGGCCGCCCGCGAGGACGATCGGGTCGTCGATCGTGCGGTCCTTGGACTCCAGCGGGATCCCGGCCAGGTCCAGGGCGGTGAGCATGTTCGTGTAGCCCAGCTCGGTGGAGAAGCTGAGCCCGAACACGTCGAAGGCACGGACCGGGCGGTGGCTGTCCACGGTGAACTGCGGGACGCCGTGCTCCCGCATCAGCGCCTCCAGGTCCGGCCACACGCTGTACGTGCGCTCGGCGAGGACGCCCTCCTGCTCGTTCAGTACCTCGTAGAGGATCATGACGCCCTGGTTGGGCAGCCCGACCTCGTAGGCGTCCGGGTACATCAGGGACCAGCGGACGTCGCAGGACTCCCACGGCTTGACCGTGGAGTTGAGTTCTCCGCCGACGTACTGGATCGGCTTCTGCACATGCGGGAGCAGAGCTTCGAGCTGCGGGAACACGGACTCGGTGACCGCAGCGGCTTCGGCAGGCATCTCGCGAACCTTCGTGGCTGGACTGAACTGACAGGGGTGACCATCTAGCCTAACGCGACCGCGGGCGCCCCCCGTACGTCCGAAGGCTCAGAGGAGGTCCGTCCCGCCCTTGATCCCGTCCCAGAAGCCCGGCAGCTCGGCTTCCACGGCCGCCGCGCGCTGTTCCTCACGCCCGTACAGCAGTCCGTACGTGAACGCGCTCTCCCCGGCGGCGTGCGCGACCGCGGACAGCTCGCGCAGGGTCTGGCGGGCCATGACGCTGTCCTGGTGCTCGCCGAGCAGGTTCTGGAGCGACTTCATCGTCTTGACCAGGTCCTTCGCCGGCTTGCCGAGCGCCGGGACGGCCGCCTCCGCCGCGTAGCGGGTGCGCTTGGTCTTCTTGCGGGCCTCGTGGATCGCCACGTCCCGGTCGCTGCCCGGGTCCAGCTCCACGGCCTGCTCGACCAGCGCGGAGACCTTCCCGAAGTCCTTCTTCACGGCCTTGGGCAGCACCTTGCCGGGCTTCTTCCCGGCCTTCTCGCGCAGCGGCGGATCGGCGAGCAGCGCGTCCAGGGCGTCGAGCAGTGCCAGGTAACGGCCGGAGTCGAGAATCCCGATCAGCCGGCTGCTGGCCCCGCCGGGCCGGTCACCCGCCCAGTGACTCACCCGCTCGGCGACCGGGCCGGACACCAGCGCCCCGGGCACCTGCTCCAGTGACGCGCTCAGGCGTTCGTTGAGCACCTCACGGTCCCGGTCCACGCCCAGCTCACCCGCCAGCCACTTCAGCTCGTCGCCGATCGGGTCGGTGACCTCCCGGTCCAGGACCTTGCCGAAGGACTTGAAGGTGCTGCGCATCCGGCGGGTCGCGACGCGCATGCTGTGGACGGAGTCCTCGGCGTCCTGCCGCACGGCCGGGTCGAGCTCGACGATCGTGTCCCGCTGGGTCCGCACATACGCGAGCACATGGTCACCGGCGGTCACGGGGTCCGCGGCGGGCCCGGGGGCGAGCTTCTTCGGAGCGGTCTCGGCCAGCGCCCGCGCGAGCTTCGACGCCGACTTCGACGGCCGTACGCCCGCCTTGCGCAGCCGCTTCTCCACCTTGTCGAGGACGACCGGGTCGACGCCGTCCGCCAACTCCACCTCGATCTCGGTCCACTGGGCGACGCCGTCCCCGCCGGCTAGCCGCTGCGCGTGTACGGCGTCCACGCTGACCTCGGCCAGCAGCCGCCCGTCGGCGTCCACGAGGTCGCGCACGTCCCGGTCGGACCGGAGCCGGACCACGGGCGCCAGCTCGCCGTGCCGGACCCGGGAGCGGACGAGTCCGGCGAGTTCGTCGGGCAGGTCGTCGGAGAGCGGAGCCTGGATCTCGTCGCGCACTCCCTGGGCGACGGGGAACTTCAGATGCCAGCCGGCGTCGGACCCGCCCGTTCTGCGGCGCAGCGTGATCGACGCCGAGGCGAGGCGTTCGTCCGGGGTGTCGTAGTAGGTGGCGTCCAGATGCGCGACACCCTTGTCGACGACGGAGGCGACCCCGGCGACGCCGGTCAGGTCGGGCAGGCCGCTGTCGTCGGACTCATACTTCCGCTCGATTTCGCGCTTCGTGTCCGCCATGAACCGAATCTAATCGGAGTCACGGCCGGATGACAGGGCTTACCAGCCATGAACCACAGGCGAACGGGCGGTGAAGGCAGGGGGACCCGTCGATTCCGCGCACGGCACCGGCGACACGGAGGAGCCGTGCCGCCGGACATCGCCGGCGTCAGTCGAACACAGAGGTCACGCCGACATCGGGCGTTGCACCCGGATCGACTGGAGCAGCCCTATGGCCACCCACACCGCGAACATCGACGATCCGCCATAGGAGACGAACGGCAACGGCAGACCCGTCACCGGCATGATCCCCAGCGTCATCCCGACGTTCTCGAACGCCTGGAACGCGAGCCACGCCACGATCCCGGCCGCCACGATGGTCCCGTACAGCTCGGTCGTCTCACGGGCGATCCGGCAGGCCCGCCACAGGATCACACCGAGCAGCACGATGATCAGCCCGCCGCCGAGGAAGCCCAGCTCCTCCCCCGCCACCGTGAAGACGAAGTCGGTCTGCTGCTCCGGCACGAACTGGCCGGTGGTCTGCGAGCCGTGGAACAGCCCCGCTCCCGAGAGCCCGCCCGAACCGATCGCGATACGTGCCTGGTTGGTGTTGTAGCCGACGCCCGCCGGGTCGAGCTCGGGGTTGGCGAAGGCCGCGAATCGGGCGATCTGGTAGTCGTCCAGGACGCCCAGCTGCCAGACCGCGATCGCGCCCATGGTCCCCGCCCCGATCAGTCCGAAGACCCAGCGGTTGGAGGCACCGGAGGCGAGCAGCACGCCCAGCACGATCACGACCATGACCATGACCGACCCGAGGTCGGGCATGAGCAGCACGATCAGCATCGGCACCGTGGCCAGACCCAGCGCCTGCATCACCGTGCGGTGGTCCGGGTACGGCTTGTCGCCCGCGTCCACTCTCGCCGCCAGCAGCATCGCCATGCCCAGGATGATCGTGACCTTCACGAACTCCGAGGGCTGCAGCGAGAAGCCGCCGGGCAGCTTGATCCAGGAGTGGGCGCCGTTGATCGTGGAGCCGAGGGGCGTGAGCACCAGCAGGATCAGGAAGACCGACAGGCCGTACAGGATCGGCACGGCCGTGCGCAGCGCGCGGTGGCCCAGCCACACCGTCCCTATCATCAGCGCGAGCCCGATGCCGGTGTTCAGGACGTGCCGGATCAGGAAGTAGTACTGGTCGCCCTGGTTGAGCTCGGTGCGGTTGCGGGTCGCCGAGTAGACGAGGAGCGCGCCCATCATCGACAGGGCCATCGCCGACAGCAGCATCGGCCAGTCCAGTCGGCGGGCCATCGAGTCGCGGGCGAACAGGCGGGTCCAGCCCGCCCGTTCCGGCCCGTACCCGGAGACCTGGAAACTGTTGCCGGTCATGTCGGCATCCTCCGGCTTCCCCGCTTGCGGCCCCCGCGTCGCCTGCGCCGGGTGTCCCGGTTCTCGGCCGACGGCGTCGCCACCGTCCCGGCGAGCTGCTGCTGCTCGTCCGTCTTGTCCTCGCCCTGCTGGGTGGCCCGCTGGTCCTTCGCCGGGTCCTTGCCGACCTTCGGCGAGGCCATGGTGCCGTCCGTGCGGACCTTCGGCAGGCTCTTCTGGGGCGTCGGCAGCAGCGCGTTCTTCTTGCTGATCGTGCCGTCGTCGGAGACGCCGTACAGGGCGTCGTAGATGTTGCGCACGGCCGGACCCGAGGCGCCGGAACCCGTACCACCCTGGGAGATCGTCATGACGACCGAGTAGTCCTTGGTGTACGTGGCGAACCACGAGGTCGTCTGCTTGCCGTAGACCTCCGCGGTACCCGTCTTGGCGTGCATCGGGATCTTGTCCTGCGGCCAGCCGACGTCGGCGAACCGCCAGGCCGCGGTACCGCGGGTGGCGACACCGGCGAGGGCGTCGTCCATCGCGGCCAGCGTCTTGCGGCTTATCGGCAGCTTGCCGTGCGACTTGGGCTCGATCTCCGCGACGGACTTGCCGTCGGCGCTGACGACGGCCTTGCCGACGGTCGGGTCGTAGAGGGTGCCGCCGTTGGAGATGGCGCCGTAGATCGTGGCCATCTGGATCGGGGTGACGAGGGTGTCGCCCTGTCCGATGGAGTAGTTGACGGAGTCACCGGCGCGCATGCGGTTGCCTTCGAGGCAGTTCTCGTAGGCGATCTGCTCGGCGTACGAACCGCCCTTCTTGCCGTACTTGCACCAGGCGTCCTTGTTGGCCTTCCAGTAGTCCTGCTTCCACTGGCGGTCGGGGATGCGGCCGGTGACCTCGTTGGGCAGGTCGATGCCGGTCTCAGCGCCGAGGCCGAACTGGTGCGCCGTCTTGTAGAACCAGTCCTTGGCGTTCTTCTTCGGCTTGGTGCCGCCGTCCCGCTTCCACTCCTCGTGGGAGAGCCGGTAGAAGACGGTGTCGCAGGAGACCTCCAGGGCACGGCCGAGGCTGATCGGGCCGTATCCCTTGGACTCGAAGTTCTTGAAGACCTGCCCGCCGATCGAGTACGAGCTTGAGCACTGGTAGGGGCCGTCGAAGGAGTAGCCGGCGTTGACCGCGGCGGCCGTCGGGACGACCTTGAAGATGGAGCCGGGTGCCGACTGGCCCTGGATGGCCCGGTTGAGCAGCGGGTAGTTGGAGGACTTGCCCGTCAGCGTCTTGTAGTCCTTGGCGGAGATGCCGCCGACCCAGGCGTTCGGGTCGTAGGTCGGGTTGGACGCCATGGCGACTATGCGGCCGGTCTTGGCCTCCATGACCACGACCGCGCCCGAGTCCGCCTTGTACGGCTCGTTGGTGTTGCGGTCCCACTCCTTGCGGGCGTCCTTCATCGCCTGGTTCAGCTCGTACTCGGCGACCCGCTGCACCCGGGCGTCGATGCTGGTGACGAGGTTGGAGCCGGGCTCCGCGGCGTCGGCCTCGGCCTGGCCGATGACACGGCCGAGGTTGTCGACCTCGTAGCGGGTGACGCCGGCCTTGCCGCGCAGCTCCTTGTCGTACTGGCGCTCCAGGCCGGAGCGGCCGACCTGGTCGGAGCGCAGGTACGGCGAGTCGGTGTCCTGGGCCTGCTGGAGCTCCTCGTCGGTGACCGGCGAGAGGTAGCCGAGGACCTGGGCGGTGTTGGACTTGCCGGGGGCCGGGTAGCGGCGCAGGGCCTGCGGCTCGGCGGTGATGCCGGGGAAGTCCTCGGCGCGCTCACGGATCTGGAGGGCCTGCTTGGCGGTGGCCTCGTCGGTGATGGGGATCGGCTGGTAGGGCGAGCCGTTCCAGCAGGGCTGCGGCGTTTCGGCGTCGCACAGCCGGACCTTCTCCATGACCTCCTTGGGCTTCATGCCCAGCACGCCGGCGAGCTTGGCCAGGACGGCCTTGCCGTCGTCCGGCATCTTCAGCAGGTCGGTGCGGGAGGCCGAGACGACCAGCCGGGTCTCGTTGTCGGCGAGGGGCACTCCGCGCGCGTCCAGGATCGAGCCGCGCACCGCGGGCTGGACGACCTGCTGGACGTGGTTGCCGGAGGCCTCCTTGGCGTACGCGTCGCCCTCGCGGATCTGGAGGTACCACAGGCGCCCGCCGAGGGTGCCGAGGAGCGAGAGGACGAGGATCTGGATGACGATGAGCCGGATCTGGACGCGTGGCGTCCGGCCGGTCTCCGGGATGTTGGTCACTGCGCCGCCTCCCCCTCTCGGTGCGAGTACCAGTGCGAATACGACTGTGTTCGTTCGAGTGGTGAACGACCGGCCCGCGGGGCCCGGTTCCTGCTGGACTCACCCGTGCGGGTGAACTCCCCCGTCCTCACAGCCTCTTGACCCCCTTGATGCGCCCCGCGCGCGCCGTGCGCGCCCGCACCGCCTTCACCTTCAGACCGCTCAGCCCGCCGCGCTGGCCGCCGATCCGCAGACCGGTGCCGCCGGAGAGCCAGCCCGAGGAGATGTCGGTCTTCTTGGCCTGGGAGCCGCTGTCGGCGAGCGGGTCGTTCTCCGCGCGCCTGGCCAGCGCCATGATCCCCGGGACGACGAACGGCGCGAGCAGCAGGTCGTACAGGGCGGCCGTGAACAGCAGGCTGCCGAGGCCGACATGGCGGGCGGCGGTGTCCCCGACGAGGGCGCCGACTCCGGCGTACAGCAGGGTCGTGCCGATGGCGGCGACGACCACGACGACCATCGGCCCGGTGGCCGACTTGATCCGGCCGTTGTCCGGCTTGATGAGCCCGGCGAGATAGCCGATCACGCACAGCACCAGCGCATAGCGGCCGGCGGCGTGGTCGGCGGGCGGGGCGAGGTCGGCGAGCAGACCGGCGCCGAAGCCGACGAGGGCGCCGCCGACATGGCCGTAGACCATGGCGAGGCCCAGCACGGTCAGGAGCAGCAGATCGGGGACGGCGCCCGGCAGATGCAGCCGGGACAGGACGCTCACCTGCACCACAAGGGCGACGACGACCAGAGCGGAGGAGAGCAGGATTCGGTTGACGCGCATCGGGCTTCAGCTCCTACTGCTCTTGCTCGTACGGGTTCTGTCCGTCGCCCGGAGGCTGATACCGGCCGTCGGCCCGGGGCTGGTACAGCCCGTCGGCCAGCGGCTGGTCCTGGCCGTCCCCTTGCGGCTGCTCCTCACCGTCGGCCGGGGGCTCGGCGCCCGGGGTGACCGTGACCGTCACGGTAGGCCTGGGAGTCGGCTTGGGCTTGGACGGGAGCACCGTGTCGCGCGGGTCCTTGGTGGGTGCCTGGACGACGACGCCGACGATGTCGAGCTTGGAGAAGCCGACGAAGGGCGTGACGTAGAGGGTGCGGGTCAGGCCGCCGCCTGACGGGTCGACCCGGGAGACGACACCGACGGGAACGCCCGGCACGAAGGGCTTGTCGGCCTGCGAGCCGAAGGTGACGAGCCGGTCGCCCTTCTTCACCTCGGCCTTGCCGTTGAGGAGTTCGACGCGCAGTGGGCGGTCTCCCTGGCCGGAGGCGAAGCCGAGCTCGTCGCTGGACTCCATGCGCGTGCCGACGGTGAAGTCGGGGTCGTTGGCGAGGAGCACGGTGGCGGTGTTCGGGCCGACGGTGGTGACCCGCCCGACCAGCCCGTCGCCGTTCAGGACCGTCATGTCGCGCCGGATGCCGTCGTTGGCGCCGACGTCGACGGTGATGGTCCAGGAGAAGCCCTGGGCCGCTCCTATGGCGATGACCTCGGCGCCCTTGATGCCGTACTGGCCCGCGCCCGCGACCTTCAGCATCTTGTCCAGCTGCTTGAGCCGGCTGCTGTCGCGGTCCTCGCTGCCGAGCTTCGCCTTGAGGGCCGCGTTCTCCTGCTCCAGCAGGGCGAGCCGGTCGTGGCGCTCACCGGAGTCGCGGATCGCGGCGACCGCGTTGCCGACCGGGTTCACCGCGGCCGACACACCGTCCTCGATGGGGCCGAAGACCGTGGCAGCGGCCTGGCGGGCACCGTCGACCGGGGAGTCCTCACCACCGCGGATGTCCACCGTGATCAGTGCGAACGCGATGGCGATCAGCAGCACCAGGAGCAGCCGGCTCTCTCGTGTGTCCCTCACGTGCGGCGGCCGTGCCCTTCCTCATTGGAATGTGCAGGGGTTTTATTGGTCTTCAAATGTGCGGAGGTGTCGGTCTTCAGATGCTTCGGATGCGCAGAGACTTATGTGTGAGCTTATGCCTCAATATCAACGATCCGCCGTACGAGAGGAGATCATCCCGTACGGCGGAACCGAAGAGTTACGTCATCTGCGCGGCGAGGCGTCGAGCACCTGCTGCAACGCCTCGAACTCCTCGACACACTTGCCGGAACCGAGCGCCACGCTGTCCAGCGGGTCCTCGGCGATGTGGATCGGCATGCCGGTCTCGCGCCGCAGCCGCTCGTCGAGGCCGCGCAGCAGGGCGCCGCCGCCGGTCAGAACGATTCCTCGGTCCATGATGTCGCCGGACAGCTCCGGCGGGCACTTGTCGAGGGTCGTCTTCACGGCGTCCACGATGGCGTTGACCGGTTCCTCGATGGCCTTGCGCACCTCGGCCGCGGAGATGACGACGGTCTTCGGCAGTCCGGACACGAGGTCCCGGCCGCGGATCTCGGTGTGCTCGTCGGAGTCGAGGTCGTACGCCGAACCGATCGTGATCTTGATCTGCTCGGCCGTCCGCTCACCCAGCAGAAGGGAGTACTCCTTCTTGATGTGCTGGATGATCGCGTTGTCCAGCTCGTCACCCGCGACGCGGATGGACTGGGCGGTGACGATGCCGCCGAGGGAGATGACCGCGACCTCCGTGGTGCCGCCGCCGATGTCGACCACCATGTTGCCCGTGGCCTCGTGGACCGGCAGGCCGGAACCGATGGCCGCGGCCATGGGCTCCTCGATGATGTGCACCTGGCGGGCGCCCGCCTGGGACGACGCCTCGATCACGGCACGGCGCTCGACACCCGTGATGCCCGAGGGAACGCAGACGACGACCCGCGGACGAGCCAGATAACGCCGCTTGTGGATCTTCAGGATGAAGTAGCGGAGCATCCGCTCTGTGATCTCGAAGTCGGCGATCACGCCGTCCTTCAGCGGACGCACGGCAACGATGTTGCCGGGGGTGCGCCCGATCATCTTCTTCGCCTCGGCACCGACCGCGAGGATGCCGCCGGTGTTGGTGTTGATCGCGACGACCGACGGTTCGTTGAGCACGATCCCGCGACCCCTGACGTACACCAGCGTGTTGGCGGTCCCGAGGTCGACAGCCATGTCACGGCCGATGAACGACATTGAGTTCCCCATCAGGATTCGTCTGGCCTTCCCGGGAGCTTTTGATGGCTTGTCAGGTCGGCGAAGTGGGTGCTGTGACGTGAAGGCTTCCATCGTAGACGCGCCTGCACGAACACTGCGGGAGGGTCTTCGCCATTGTCAGCAGATGGCGAGTCGCCTCGCTTGTGGAGACGGGCCATCGGGGGCACTCGTTCCCTCGATCGCCACGCATATGCATTTGGTATGCACTCCGGTGTGGAGATTCAATCTCCACACCCTCTCCGTTCAACTACGAAGGGGTTACGCACGCCCCGGAAAGAAGATCTTCACCTCGCGCTCGGCGGACTCCTCGGAGTCGGAGGCGTGGATGAGGTTCTCACGGACGATCACACCGTAGTCACCGCGGATCGAGCCCGGCGCGGCGGCGATCGGGTCGGTCGGACCGGCGAGCGCGCGCAGCCCCTCGATGACCCGCTCGCCCTCGACGATCAGGGCGACGACCGGGCCGGAGGCCATGAACTCCACCAGCGGCTCGTAGAAGGGCTTGCCCTTGTGCTCGCCGTAGTGCTGCTCCAGGGTCTCCTGGTCCAGGGTGCGCAGCTCCAGCGCGGTGATCTGCCAGCCGGCCTTGCGCTCGATGCGGCTGATGATCTCGCCGGTCAGGCCGCGGCGGACTGCGTCGGGCTTGAGCAGGACGAGGGTGCGCTGGGTCACGGGATGGCTCCTTCTTACTGCCGGTGTGCGGTGGGATGAGGTTACAGGGCGTGTCCAGGCGCCTGTTACGCAGCGTCAGGTGCGGAGGAGTCCGCCTGCGCGGCGAATCTCGCCTTCGCCTCGTCGACCTTCTTGCCGTAGTGC
Source organism: Streptomyces chartreusis (assembly GCF_008704715.1). Taxonomy (NCBI): domain Bacteria; kingdom Bacillati; phylum Actinomycetota; class Actinomycetes; order Kitasatosporales; family Streptomycetaceae; genus Streptomyces; species Streptomyces chartreusis. The sequence goes on along the minus strand of NZ_CP023689.1, from coordinate 6,487,146 downwards.
ACCGAAGCCCACCAAAGTGCCGCGAAGATCGCGCCCAGGAAGAACATCGTGGGAACAATGAACCCGGATGCGATGAGCGCGATCTGCAGGGCCCAGCCGAGGGCGACCCCGCCGGGGCGGGTCACCAGGCCGCACAGCAGCACGCACAGGAACATCGCGATCCCGCTGACCGTCCACACCGTGGACAAGGCCAGATCGGGGTCCTTCATCGCGACCAGACCGGCGAAGCCGATGACGAAGAACTCGCCGATCAGGGTCGATGAACAGAGGGTACGCATCTTTCGGACTCAGCCCTTCCCCAGCAGCAGCCGGGCCTCGCCGACCGTGATGACGGACCCGGTGACCAGCACACCGCCGCCCGTGAACTCGCCTTCCTCCTCGGCCAGCGTGATCGCGGCCTCCAGGGCGTCCGGCAGCCGCGGCTCGACCTGCACGCGCTCGTCGCCGAACACCTCGACGGCGACGGCCGCGAGTTCGTCGGCGTCCATCGCGCGGTGCGAGGAGTTCTGTGTGACGACGACCTCGGCGAAGATCGGCTCGAAGGCCTCCAGCAGCTCCCGCACGTTCTTGTCGCTGCTCGCGCCGACCACGCCGATGAGCCGGCTGAAGTCGAAGGCCTCCCCGATCGCCTCGGCGGCCGCCCGCGCGCCCGCCGGGTTGTGGGCGGCGTCCAGCACGACGGTCGGAGAGCGCCGTACGACCTCCATCCGGCCCGGCGAGGAGACGGACGCGAAGGCCTTGCGGACCGTGTCGATGTCCAGCGGCTCGGCGCGTGCGGCGCCGACGCCGAAGAATGCCTCCACTGCGGCCAGGGCGACGGCGGCGTTGTGCGCCTGGTGCGCGCCGTGCAGCGGCAGGTACACCTCGGGGTACTCGCCGCCGAGCCCGCGCAGCGTGACCTGCTGTCCGCCGACGGCGACCTGACGTGCGACGACCCCGAACTCCAGGCCCTCGCGGGCGACGGTGGCGTCGACCTCCACGGCCTTCTTCAGCAGCACCTGGGCGGCGTCCACCGGCTGCTGGGCCATGATCACGGTGGCGTCCTGCTTGACGATGCCGGCCTTCTCGACGGCGATCTCGCCCGGGGTGGAGCCCAGCCGGTCGGTGTGGTCGAGGTCTATGGGCGTCACGACGGCGACATCACCGTCGATGACGTTGGTGGCGTCCCAGGAGCCGCCCATGCCCACTTCCACGACGGCGACGTCGACGGGCGCGTCCGCGAAGGCCGCGTACGCCATGCCCGTGAGCACCTCGAAGAAGGACAGGCGGTACTCCTGCGAGGAGTCGACCATCTCGACGTACGGCTTGATGTCGTTGTACGTCTCGATGAAGCGCTCGGCGGAGACCGGGGCGCCGTCGAGGCTGATCCGCTCGGTGACCGACTGGACGTGCGGCGAGGTGTAGCGGCCGGTGCGCAGCTCGAAGGCGCCGAGGAGGGCCTCGATCATGCGGGCGGTCGACGTCTTGCCGTTGGTGCCGGTGATGTGGATCGAGGGGTACGAGCGCTGGGGCTCGCCGAGGACGTCCATGAGCGCGGCGATACGGCTGACCGACGGCTCCAGCTTGGTCTCGCCCCAGCGGGTGGCGAGCTCCGCCTCGACCTCGCGCAATGCCTTGTCGACCTCGGGGTCCTCGGGGCGCGCCGGCACGTGCGCCTGCGGCGGGCCGCCCTGGGTGCGCAGGGTTCGGCTGCCGGCCTCGATGACGGCGAGATCGGGGTCGCGGTCGGTCTCCGCCGCGATGATCTCTTCGAAGGGGTCGTCGCTCTCACTCACGGGGCCAGTCTACGGAGGGGGACTGACAGTGCGCGTAGGGAGTGGGGTGGTGGGGGTTGTCGGGCGGCCTGACGGGGCGGTGGGGGCTGGTCGCGCAGTTCCCCGCGCCCCTGGGTAGGAATGGGCCCCCGGCGCTGGACAGCTCCGGGGGCCTTCACTCTCGTGGAACGACTTACGCTTCCGGCAGCCTCTCCAGCTGCGCCTTGATCCGGGCGATGTCCTCGTCCGCCTTGGCGAGCCGCCCCCGGATCTTGTCGACCACCTGGTCCGGGGCCTTCGCGAGGAACGCCTCGTTGCCGAGCTTGGCCGTGGCCTGGGCCTTCTCCTTCTCGGCGGCGGCGAGGTCCTTGGCCAGGCGCTTGCGCTCGGCCGCGACGTCGATCACGCCGGACAGGTCGAGGGTGACCTCCGCGCCGGCGACCGGCAGGGTCGCCGTCGCCGAGAAGCTCTCGCCCTCGGGCTGCAGGCGCAGCAGCTGGCGGATGGCCGGCTCGTGCGCGGCGAGGGCCGTGCCGTCCAGCGTCAGGCGGGCCGGGACGCGCTGGCCCGGCTGCAGGCCCTGGTCGGCGCGGAAGCGGCGGACCTCGGTGATGACCGACTGGAGCGACTCGATCTCCCGCTCGGCGCCCTGGTCACGGAAGCCGCTGTCGGCCGGCCACTCGGCGATCACGATCGACTCGCCGCCGGTCAGCGTGGTCCACAGGGTCTCCGTGACGAACGGGACCACCGGGTGCAGCAGCCTCAGCGTGACGTCGAGGACCTCGCCGAGGACGCGCTTGGAGACCTCGGCCGCCGCGCCGCCCGCCTGGAACGTCGTCTTGGACAGCTCGACGTACCAGTCGAAGACCTCGTCCCACGCGAAGTGGAAGAGGGCGTCGGACAGCTTGGCGAACTGGAAGTCCTCGTAGAACGCGTCGACTTCGGCGATGACGGAGTTCAGGCGGGACAGGATCCAGCGGTCCGTGGAGGACATCGCCGACGCTTCCGGCAGCGGGCCCTCGACCGTCGCGCCGTTCATCAGCGCGAAGCGGGTGGCGTTCCAGATCTTGTTGGCGAAGTTCCGGGAGCCCTGGACCCAGTCCTCGCCGATCGGGACGTCGACGCCGGGGTTGGCACCGCGCGCCAGGGTGAAGCGGAGCGCGTCGGAGCCGTACTTGTCCATCCAGTCCAGCGGGTTGACCGCGTTGCCGAAGGACTTCGACATCTTCTTGCCGAACTGGTCGCGGACCATGCCGTGCAGGGCGATGGTGTGGAACGGCGGGGTGCCGTCCATCGCGTACAGGCCGAACATCATCATCCGGGCGACCCAGAAGAAGAGGATGTCGTAGCCGGTGACCAGGACGGAGTTCGGGTAGAACTTCGCGAGCGACTCGGTCTGTTCGGGCCAGCCGAGGGTCGAGAAGGGCCACAGGCCGGAGGAGAACCAGGTGTCGAGGACGTCGGTGTCCTGACGCCAGCCCTCGCCGCTCGGCGCCTCCTCGTCGGGGCCGACGCAGACGACCTCGCCGTTCGGGCCGTACCAGACCGGGATGCGGTGGCCCCACCACAACTGCCGCGAGATGCACCAGTCGTGGAGGTTGTCGACCCAGTCGAAGTACCGCTTCTCCATCTCCTGCGGGTGGATCTTGACCCGGCCGTCGCGGACCGCGTCACCGGCGGCCTTGGCGAGCGGGCCGACCTTGACCCACCACTGCATCGACAGACGCGGCTCGATGGTCGTCTTGCAGCGCGAGCAGTGGCCGACGGAGTGGACGTACGGCCGCTTCTCCGCGACGATCCGGCCCTCGGCGCGCAGCGCGGCGACGATCGCCGAGCGGGCCTCCAGGCGGTCCAGGCCCTGGAAGGGGCCGTGCGCGGTGATGACCGCGTGCTCGTCCATGATCGTGATGGCCGGCAGGTCGTGCCGCTGGCCGATCTCGAAGTCGTTCGGGTCGTGGGCCGGGGTCACCTTGACCGCGCCGGTGCCGAATTCGGGGTCGACGTGGGTGTCGGCGACGACCGGGATCGAGCGCTCGGTCAGCGGCAGCTTGATGAGCTTGCCGACCAGGTGCTTGTAGCGCTCGTCGTCCGGGTGGACGGCGACCGCGGTGTCACCGAGCATCGTCTCGGCACGGGTCGTGGCGACGACGATGGTGTCGTCACCGTCGCCGTACTTCATGGAGACGAGCTCGCCGTCGTCGTCCTGGTACTCGACCTCGATGTCCGAGATGGCGGTGAGACACCGGGGGCACCAGTTGATGATGCGCTCGGCGCGGTAGATCAGCTCGTCGTCGTAGAGCCGCTTGAAGATGGTCTGGACGGCCTGCGAGAGGCCCTCGTCCATGGTGAAGCGCTCGCGCGACCAGGCGACACCGTCACCGAGGCGTCGCATCTGCCCGGAGATCTGCCCGCCGGACTCGCCCTTCCACTGCCAGACGCGCTCGACGAACGCCTCGCGGCCGAGGTCGTGGCGGGACTTGCCCTCCTTGCCGAGCTCGCGCTCGACGACGTTCTGCGTGGCGATACCGGCGTGGTCCATGCCGGGCTGCCACAGCGTCTCGAAGCCCTGCATGCGCTTACGGCGCGTCAGGGCATCGATGAGGGTGTGCTCGAAGGCGTGCCCGAGGTGCAGGCTGCCGGTGACGTTCGGCGGCGGGATGACGACGGTGTAGGGCGGCTTGTCGCTCTTCGCGTCCGCCTCGAAGTAACCGCGCTCCACCCAGCGCTCGTACAGCGGCCCCTCTACATCGGCCGGCGCGTACTGGGTCGGCAGTTCGGTGTCGGGCGCTGATGGCTGCTGCTGAGCGTTCTCGGTCACGGGCTCAGTTTAGGGGTGTCTCGGGGGTGTCCCGAAACGCCTTTGTTCTGTAACGGTGGGCACCCCGATGCCGTGCGTCGCCTGTGTCTGCGCCAGGATGTCAGGAACACATAAGCATCTGGAGGGGAACCCAGAAATGAGTCACAACCAGCCGGGCCCGTACGGCGGGCAGCCCCAGCAGCCCGGTCCGTACGGCGGGCAGCCTCAGCAGCCCGGGCCCTACGGCCAGCCGCAGGCGCCCCAGCCCGGCTACGGCTACCCCCAGCAGGCTCCCCCGGCCCAGCCCGGGTACGGCTACCCGCAGCAGCCCCCGCAGGGCGTCCCGCCCCAGCAGCCCTACGGCCAGCAGCCCCCGTACGGCCAGCAGCCGCCCTATGGCCAGCAGCCGTACGGCATGCCGCAGCCGCCGGCGCCGGGTGGCGGCGGCAAGAAGACCGGCCTGATCATCGGCGCCGTGGCCGTGGTGGCCGCGATCGGCGTCGGCGCGTACTTCGTCCTCGGCAGCAGCGGCGGCGGCGCGGGCAACCTGGAGGACGACGGGGCGCACAAGCTGGCGACGCCGGAGAAGCTGCTCAGCGAGTACACCCGGGCCAGCAAGCTCGGCGAGGGCATCGGTGGGTCCAACGACACCGCCGACGACCTGGAGAAGAGCGGCGTCAAGAACGGCGAGAGCGTCGTCGGCGTCTACTCGACGGCGGACCTGAGCGGCTACGACCCCAGCGACCCGAGCACGACGCCGGACCTCTCCGAGCTCGCGACGGCCAAGGGCATCACGTACTTCGGCGCCTACGGCGAGGTCGCCGACCCTGAGGCGGCGCTGGACAAGTTCTTCGCCGACTTCAAGAAGTCGTCCGAGAAGTCCTCCTCCTCCGACTCCTCCGGCGTGGGCAAGACCGAGCTGGTCGGTGAGGCCGAGGACGTCGACCTCGACGGCGCGGTCATGAAGTGCCAGGCCGCCAAGGGCACCGACCCGGCCACCAAGAAGGAGAAGACGGACTGGTTCTGCGCCTGGGCGGACTACAGCACCATCGCGATGGTGTCGCCGGGCGACGCCACCCAGGGCATCCCCAAGGACATCGCCGTGGACATCACCACGAAGGTCCGCGCGGAGATCCGCGTCAAGGCCTGACGCCCGAGGCGTCAACTGCGAAGGGGCCCCGGTCGGTTGACCGGGGCCCCTTCGTTTGTCCGTGGTGGCGGGCTACGCCGACTTCTGCTCCCCCGGGCCCCGGCGCGCGTCGCGCGGGATCAGGGTCGGGTTCACGTTCGAGTGGACGACGTCGGCCGTGATGACGACGCGGGCCACGTCCTTGCGGGACGGGATCTCGTACATCACGCCCTGGAGGACTTCCTCCATGATGGCGCGCAGGCCGCGCGCGCCGGTCTGGCGGAGGATGGCCTGGTCGGCGATGGCTTCCAGGGCCTCGCGCTCGAAGTCCAGCTCCACACCGTCGAGTTCGAAGAGGCGCTGGTACTGCTTCACCAGTGCGTTGCGCGGCTCGACGAGGATCTGCAGGAGCGCCTCGCGGTCCAGGTTGTGGACCGACGTGATGACGGGGAGGCGACCGATGAACTCGGGGATCATGCCGAACTTGACCAGGTCCTCGGGCATGACGTCCTCGAACTGGTCCTTGGCCTCCAGCTCCCGCTTGGAGCGGATCGTCGCGCCGAAGCCGATGCCCTTGGCGCCGGCCCGCGACTCGATGATCTTCTCAAGACCGGCGAACGCGCCGCCCACGATGAACAGGACGTTCGTCGTGTCGATCTGGATGAACTCCTGGTGCGGGTGCTTGCGTCCGCCCTGCGGCGGCACCGAGGCGGTCGTGCCCTCGAGGATCTTCAGCAGGGCCTGCTGGACGCCCTCGCCGGACACATCGCGCGTGATCGAGGGGTTTTCGCTCTTCCGGGCGACCTTGTCGATCTCGTCGATGTAGATGATCCCGGTCTCGGCCTTCTTGACGTCGTAGTCGGCCGCCTGGATCAGCTTCAGCAGGATGTTCTCGACGTCCTCGCCGACATAGCCGGCCTCCGTCAGCGCGGTGGCGTCGGCGATGGCGAACGGGACGTTCAGCATGCGCGCCAGGGTCTGCGCCAGGAGCGTCTTGCCGGAGCCCGTGGGGCCCAGCAGCAGGATGTTGGACTTCGCCAACTCGATGGCGTCGTCACGGCCTTGGGCGCCGCCGTTCTCGCCGGCCTGAACGCGCTTGTAGTGGTTGTAGACGGCGACGGAGAGCGCCTTCTTGGCCGCTTCCTGGCCGACCACGTAGCCCTCGAGGAACTCGTAGATCTCGCGGGGCTTGGGGAGTTCCTCCCAGCGCACCTCGCTCGTCTCGGCGAGCTCTTCCTCGATGATCTCGTTGCAGAGATCGATGCACTCGTCGCAGATGTACACACCAGGGCCTGCGATGAGCTTCTTGACCTGCTTCTGGCTCTTGCCGCAGAACGAGCACTTGAGCAGATCGCCGCCGTCACCGATGCGTGCCACGGTGTGCTTCCCCTTCGCCTGGGAGACGCCTGGACGTTTTCGAATCCAGCGGCTCCTGGTGCTGCCTTATGTCGACGGTACCTTGCCTGGCCCCCCGTTCGGGCCCCCCTTGGCGCGGTTCACTTTGACGTGCACCGTCCCAAACCGTGCCAAGGGGCAGCAGACAATACCGGGTCCGCGTCAGCGAACGTCGGCGTTGTTCATCTTCCGGGTGGAGATGATCTGGTCGATCAGCCCGTACGACAGCGCGTCCTCGGCCGTGAGGATCTTGTCGCGCTCGATGTCCTCGCGGATCTTCTCGATCGCCGTGGTGGAGTGCTTGGCCAGCATCTCCTCCAGCTGCGAGCGCATCCGGAGGATCTCGTTGGCGGCGATCTCCAGGTCGGAGACCTGACCGCGGCCGGTCTCGCTGTACGGCTGGTGGATCAGCACACGGGCGTTCGGCAGCGCCATGCGCTTGCCCGGCGTGCCGGCGGCCAGCAGGATCGCGGCGGCGGAGGCCGCCTGGCCCATGCAGACCGTCTGGATGTCCGGCTTCACGAACTGCATCGTGTCGTAGATGGCCGTGAGCGCCGTGAAGGAGCCGCCGGGGCTGTTGATGTAGACCGAGATGTCACGGTCGGGGTCCATCGACTCCAGGCACAGCAGCTGCGCCATGACGTCGTTGGCGGAGGCGTCGTCGATCTGCACGCCGAGGAAGATCACGCGCTCCTCGAACAGCTTCGCGTACGGGTCGTACTCGCGGATGCCCTGCGAGGTGCGCTCGACGAAGCGCGGGATCACATAGCGGGACTCGGCGGCGGGGCCGGTGTACTCGGCGCGCGTGCGGTCGTACAGGCCGCTGCCGGGGAAGTCGTTCACTGTCTGTCTCCTAGAGGCTGTGGCGGTCGGCTGGGGGCTTCCAGGGGGCCTCAGGCCGCCCCGGTGCCACCGCCGCCCGGCATCCCGGCGGCCGTCGGGATGACGTCGTCGATGAGGCCGTACTCCTTGGCCTCGAAGGCGTCGAACCAGCGGTCACGGTCCGAGTCGCGGGTGATCTGCTCGACCGACTGGCCGGTGTGCTGGGAGGTGAGCTCGGCCATGCGCTTCTTGGTGTGCAGCAGCCGCTCGGCGTGGATCTTGATGTCGGAGGCCGAGCCCGCCAGGCCCGCGGAGGGCTGGTGGATCAGGATCTCGGCGTTCGGCAGCGCGAAGCGCTTGCCGGGCGTGCCCGCGCTGAGCAGGAACTGGCCCATGGAGGCGGCGAGGCCCATGGCGATGGTCACCACGTCGTTCTTGATGAACTGCATGGTGTCGTAGATCGCCATACCGGCCGTGATCGAGCCGCCCGGGCTGTTGATGTACAGGTAAATGTCCTTGTCCGGGTCGGCGGCAAGGAGCAGCAGCTGTGCGGTGATCTTGTTCGCGATGTCGTCGTCGACCGGCTGGCCGAGGAAGATGATCCGCTCGCCGAGCAGCCGGTTGTAGACCTGGTCGCCGAGGCCACCACCGATAGAGGGCTCGCCGGCGGCGTAGGGCATCAGATTCGTCACGTCTCCACCTGCTCGTCTTACGACGGCGCCGGGCCGTCTCACGTGTTCCCTGCGGGGGGCCTCCGGCGGTTTCGCCGACTTCCCTGCCCCCATACTCATGGACCCTAACGCGCAGGCTGTGCGGTGCCATCCCGGTTCCGTGAGTGTTCGCCGGGGGCGTAGAGCCACGGGACGCGCGGCCGACGCCCTACTCACCGTGACCGTGCAGGTGCGTGGGCGGGTACGGAACCGTCGTGGCCGTTCGAGCGGTTCCCCGCGCCCCTCGGCGGCGCTGCCGCAGCCGTACGAGAGAGGGGCCCCGGGGATTTCTCATCCCCGGGGCCCCTTCCTACGACCTTCTAGGCGCCGTGGGCTCAGCCCTCGGACTTCTCCTCGGCGGCCTCGTCGGCGGTGCCCTCGGCGGCCTCGACCGCCTCGGTGACCTGCTCGACGTCGTCCTCGTCGTCGAGGTCGATGACCTCGCCGTTGGTGTCCTTGACCACGGCCTTCTCGACCACGACGGCCAGGGCCTTGCCGCGGGCGACCTCGCCGACCAGGAGCGGAACCTGACCGCCCTCGACGACGGCCTGGGCGAACTGGTCGGGGGACATGCCGGAGGAGGCGGCGCGACGCATGAGGTGCTCGGTGAGCTCCTCCTGGTTGACGTTCAGCTTCTCCTGCTTGACGAGCTCGTCCAGGACGAACTGCGTCTTGATGCCCTTGACCGCGGCTTCCTTGGTCTCGGCGTCGAACTCTTCCTCGGTCTTGCCCTGGATCTCCAGGTACTTCGCGAGGTCGAGGCCCATCTGGCCGAGCTGGTGGTGCTCGAGGTTGTGCTTACGGGTGTTGATCTCGTCCTCGAGCAGCTTCTCGGGGACGGGCACCTCGACGAGCTCCAGCAGCTTCTCCAGGACGCGCTCCTGGGCCTGCGTGGCCTGGTCGTACTGCTTCATGTTCTCGAGGCGCTTGCGGCTGTCGGCCTTCAGCTCGTCGAGGGTGTCGAACTCGGAGGCGAGCTGCGCGAACTCGTCGTCCAGCTCGGGCAGTTCGCGGGCGGCGACCTGGGTGACCTTGACGGTGACCTCGGCCTCCTTGCCGGCCGCCGAGCCGCCCTTGAGCTCGGAGGTGAAGGTGGCCTCGCCACCGGCCTCCAGGCCCTTCACGGCGTCGTCGATGCCGTCGAGCAGCTCGCCGGAGCCGATGGTGTAGGAGACGCCGCTGGCGACGCCGTCCTCCAGGACCTCGCCGTCGACCTTGGCCTCCAGGTCGATGGTGACGACGTCGCTGTCCTCGGCGGCACGCTCGACCGGGGAGGTGGACGCGAAGCGCTCACGGAGGTCGGAGACGGCCTTCTCGACGTCCTCTTCGCTGACCTCGACGGCGTCGACCTCGACCTCGATGCCGGAGTAGTCCGGGATCTCGATGGCGGGGCGGATGTCGACCTCGGCGGTGAAGTTCAGCGTCTCGCCGTCCTTCAGCTCGGTGATGTCGACCTCGGGCTGGCCCAGGACGTTGAGCTCGGCCTCGTTGACCGCCTCGGTGTAGAACTTCGGAAGCGCGTCGTTGACCGCCTCCTCCAGGACCGCACCGCGGCCGAACCGCTGGTCGATGACGCGGGCCGGGATCTTGCCCTTGCGGAAGCCCTTCACCGTGACCTGCTGGTTGATCTTCTTGTACGCCGCGTCGAGGCTGTCCTTGAGCTCCTCGAAGGGCACCTCGACAGTGAGCCGAACCCGGGTCGGGTTCAGGGTCTCCACGGCGCTCTTCACGGTTCGGTCTCCTTGTGGGCTGACTTCTTGGTTTCTGCCGGAGCCAGACTGGTCCGGCGGATTCGCCGCCCGGAGGACCTCGTGACTTCGTACGGAGAGACACACGGGCGTGCAGCTTGCATAGTAACGGCAGCGGGGACACGCCCCCAAAGGCGATCACTGAACGCGATCGCAGGAGGTCGTCGCGCATGTGGCCGGTCTTCGCCGGACCTGGTCGGGGTGGCGGGATTTGAACCCACGGCCTTCCGCTCCCAAAGCGGACGCGCTACCAAGCTGCGCCACACCCCGTGCTGGTGCGACACGTAGGGTACATGCCCGCAGGCAGCGGGGCCGCCGCATTTACGGGGTGTGCGACAAGGGGGGCCGACCCGCTACGATGCATCCTGTGCCGCGGTCGGCTGACCTGCGGCGCGTCCTGTGCGGGCGTAGCTCAATGGTAGAGCCCTAGTCTTCCAAACTAGCTACGCGGGTTCGATTCCCGTCGCCCGCTCCGAAGGCCGAAGGCCCAGGTGAGAGGTTGTTTCCTCTCTCTGGGCCTTTTGCGTTTCCCCGGCCCGGATCAGCCACGGCTGCGCCGGTCACTCGCCGATCGCGGTTTTGTAGCCGGCAGCGTTCAGGAGGCTTTCGAGTTCACGTGCCTTCGACGGCTTGAGCTTGAAGATCCAAGCGTCGTAGGGCTCCTCATTGAGCAGCTCCGGGTTGTCCGCCAGCTCTTCGTTGACGGCGATCACTTCGCCACCAACCGGCGCGTAGATGTCCGTGGCCGCCTTGACCGACTCCACGACACCGGCGGCATCGCCGGCCTCGAAGACCTTGCCGACGTCGACCAACTCCACGAATACGACGTCTCCGAGCGCCTTCTGAGCGTGATCGCTGATGCCGACCGTGACCGCGCCGTCCGATTCCAGTCGTGCCCACTCGTGCGACTCGGCGTACCGCAGATCAGCCGGAATGTGCGACATGCTCGCTCCCGTGAAGCCATAGACGATCAACGCATCCATCCTGCCCAGGGCTCAAAGGGGATGAGCATCACTTCCCTCGCATGGGCTACAGGGAGCGACACGTGCCGTACGGGCTCCGGGCCAGGTCAGAGGGCTTGCCCCCGACCTGCCCCTGATCGTTTCCCGTCAGGCCCTCAGGGTGTGCACGTCCACCGTGTAGACGGAGCGGATGCCGTAGGGGACGTAGAGGGCATCGCCGACCAGGGTCGGTGGGGCGCCGGGGGCGGAGGAGTCGGCGGTGCCGCCGTCGTCGCGACCCTGGAGGGTGGCCTCGACCGCGCCGGTGCGCACGTTCAGGGCGGCGAGGCGGCCGCTGGGGGACGCCAGGTACAGGTGGTTCGCCGAGGCGGTCGGCAGGCCCGGGGACTCCACCGTGGAGTTGCTCTCCCACAGCCGGCGGCCGCTGTCGGGGGCGACGGCGCGGACGCTGCCGCTGGGGAAGGTGACGTAGAGCGTGCCGTTCAGGAGGGTGGGCGTCGCGCTCTCGGGCTGGGGCTCGGACATCCGTACGGTCGTCACGACGTGCGAGGCGGCGTGGATCAGGGTGATCGTGCGGCGGGTTCCGGTCGTGTTCAGGACGACGAGGCGTCCGTCGGCCTGACCCACGACGTCCTGGTCCTTGGCCACGGTCACGGTCCAGCGGGGACGCCCTGTGGCCGGGTCGAGCTGCGCGAAGCTCGTGCTGGAGACGGCGTCGTCGGTCCACTTCCGGCACACCAGGTAGGCGTGTCGGGCGGCGCTGCGCAGCAGGCACATCTGCGCGTCCGGGTCCGGCAGCGGGCGCTTCCAGCGGACCTCGCCGGTGTCGGCGTCCAGCAGGGCGTACTGCTGTCCCTTCGCCCCGTACACGGCGACGACGCCCTCCGGTACGGCGACGGAGTAGCCCTGCTCGCTGTTCGGTTCCGTGGCCTCCTGGCCGTCGCCGGTGACCGTCTTCCAGATCACCTTGCCGGTGTCGGCGTCCAGCGCCTGGATCGTGTAGCGGGAGGGGTTGGCGTCACCCTCGGTCCGGTCGTCGGCGCCGTAGACGTACACGCGGCCGCCGCGGGCGGCTATGACGGTGCCCAGGTCGCCGCTGCCGAGTTCGTCGGGGGTGTCGTCGATCGGGCGGGCCCAGGTGTTGCTGCCGTCGGCGAGGGCGAAGCGGGTCGCCATGACGTCGTCCCCGGCGCACACGAGGGACCGGCCGGTGGCTGCGCAGCGGCTGAACGGGCCGTCGGCGTCGATCGGGTCCTCGTCGACGTTCGGGTCCTTGGACTTCTGGTGCCACTCCTGCCAGCCGGCGGGCAGGTCGCCCGCGCTCGGGGCGGGCTCGGAGTCGACCGCGAGGACGGTGAGGGCGGTCGCGGCGGTCAGCAGCAGGGCGCCCAGGGCGGAGGCGAGGAGGAGACGACGGCGCCGCCGGGGGCGCGGGGCCCTCGGGGCGTCCGCGGCCGGGGCGGGAGCGGCGGCGGGGCGGGGGTCGGGAAGTTCGCCCTCGCGCAGGAGGTGGAGCAACTCGTCGGGCGAGGGGCGGGACTTGGGATGCTTCTCCAGGCAGAACTGGACGAATGGGAGCAACTCGGGCGGAACCCCGTCGAGTTCCGCGTCGCCGTCGACGACCCTCACGGCCGTCTCGTAGGGGCTCGGGCTGTCGAAGGGGCCGTGGCCGGTGGCGGCGTAGGCGACGACCGAGCCGAGGGAGAAGACGTCCGCGGCGGGGCCCACGTCCTGCGGGGACGAGAACTGCTCGGGGGACATGAAGGGCGGGGTGCCCATCACGCGGCCGGTCTGGGTGAGCACGTCGGCCGCGGCCAGCTCGGTGGCGCGGGAGATGCCGAAGTCGATGACCCGGGGGCCGTCCTCGGCGAGCATCACATTGGCCGGTTTCAGATCCCGGTGGACCATCCCGGCGCGGTGGATGTCCCGGATCGCCTCGGCCAGCCCCGCGGCGAGTTCGCGCAGTTGCGGCGGCGGCAGGGGGCCATGGCGGCGGACATGGGTGCCGAGGTCCTCGCCGGGGATGTAGAGCGTGGCCATCCAGGGGCGCGACGCGTCGGCGTCGGCGTCCACGACGGGGGCCGTGAAGGCGCCGCTCACCTGGCGGGCGGCGGCCACCTCGCGGCGGAAGCGGGTGCGGAACTCGTCGTCGTCGGCGTACTGCGCGTGCACGACCTTCACGGCGAGACGGCGACCGGAGGCGGAGCGGGCCAGGTACACCACGCCCCTGCCGCCGGAGCCGAGGCGGTCCTCGATCCGGTAGCCCCCGACCTCAGCCGGGTCCGTTTCGCGCAGCGCCATCCCTTACGTCCCCCGTCCGCACCGTCGTTCCGAAGCGTTCGACGATCACGAACGAGGGTATCCGTACCCTTTCGGGCCGCCCCACGGACCCTAGAACTGGATGGAGTTGATGGTCTCGGCTATCGAGTTGAGGAACCGCTGGATGTCGTCGGCCATGCCCGTCGAGGCCAGGAAGAAGCCGAACAGCACGGCGACGACGGCAGGGCCGGCCTTCAGGGATCCACCACGGATCAGCACCACCAGGACGATCGCCAACAGCAACACCACTGACAGCGAAATGGCCACAACAGATCACACCCTCGGTCGGTCCGCTCTCCCGGCCCGGGGACGCGACCCCGCGCACCCCCGCCAGAACCATCGTGCCACCAACCGGGCCTCGCTATGCGGCACGTGACGTTTCGTTCGCCACACCTGTGCCGGATCTGTGACGGTCCGCGGACGTACCGACCTCTCGCATCACGCCCGTCCGACATTTCGGCGAGAGATCGGCGCAGAGAATTCGAAGGGATCGTTTCCATCGCCACACAACATGTTCGCCGCTATTTCGAATTCGCAACACGGTGATCATTTCATCGGCGTCACCTCCTTGCCATATGCGCTACTTAGTCAGGATGAATCCGGACAAGAGGGGTGACCAACAGGTGTCTGCCAGGTGCATGTTCGCTGTACATGCGAAGTCGCTCGCAATAACCGCTAATGACCTCGGGGGTTTTACGAAATCCCACAGGCAACGCTAGGGTGCCTCAGATGTTCCACGCTGCCTCGTCCCCCGCATACGCAGCGAGGTCCTGGATCCGCTACCCGGGCTTCCGACGGGAGGGTCTGTGACGGACTCGCTGCGACCGCACGGCCACAACAGAGCGCCACTCCCCCCGACACAGCAGTCGGCGGACGGAGTGCCGAGTCCGCGCTCACCGCAGGGCAGGAAGGCTCAGGGCGACGCCAGAGCCGCGTCCAGCGGTGCCAAGCAGCGCGACGCGTTCTTCGACAACGCCAAGTACCTGGCGATCGTGCTCGTCGCCATAGGCCACTCCTGGGAGCCGATCAAGGGCGACAGCCGGATCCTGGAGGCCGTGTACACCGTCGTGTACACCTTCCACATGCCGGCGTTCATCATCATCTCCGGCTTCTTCTCGCGCAGTTTCGACGCGAGCCCGAACCGCCTGAAGCGTCTGATCACCGGCGTCGCGGTGCCGTACGTCGTCTTCGAGACGGCCTATCCGCTCTTCAAGCGCTGGATCGACGAGGACCCGGGCCAGGACATCAGCCTCCTGGACCCGTGGTACCTGACATGGTTCCTGTGCGCGCTGTTCATCTGGCGCATGACGACGCCGATCTGGAAGATGGTGCGCTGGCCGCTGCCGATCGCGCTCGGCCTCGCCATGGCGGCGACGGTCACCCCGGAGATCGGCGACGACCTCGACCTCCAGCGGGTCCTTCAGTTCCTGCCGTACTTCGTGCTGGGTCTGATCATGAAGCCCGAGCACTTCCACATGGTGCGCACGCGCACGGTGCGGATCCTGTCCGTGCCGGTGTTCACCCTCGCGCTGGCCATCGGCTGGTGGGCGGTGCCGCGCATGAACACCGCGTGGTTCTACCACCGGGACGCCGCCCAGGAGCTGCACGCCCCGTGGTGGACCGGGCCGGTCATGGTGCTGGCGATGTTCGGCTGCTCGCTCGTGCTGACGGCCTGCTTCTTCGCCTGGGTGCCGCGTCGCCACATGTGGTTCACGGCTCTCGGCGCGGGCACTCTGTACGGCTACCTGCTGCACGGCTTCGTCGTGAAGGCCGGTGACTACCAGGGCTGGTTCGAGCACGCCTGGCTGCAGCGCCCGCTCGGCGAGATCTTCGTCAGCGTCGTCGCGGCCGTCGGCGTCACGCTGCTGTGCACCGCGCCGGTGCAGCGGGTCTTCCGGTTCGCGATGGAGCCCAAGATGGAGTGGGCCTTCAAGCGGGACGCGGCCCAGCTGGCCCGGGAGCGGGAGAAGCGCGAGGGCGCGACCGCGCGCGAGAAGGTCAACGCCTGACCCTGCGCCGTTCCTTCACACCATGGACAGACCGAGAAGTGCGCGCATCCGTGCGTACTTCTCGGTCAGTCGTTTCCGGGTCGCCTCGTCCAGTACCGCCAGGCGCGCCGGGTCCGCGTTGTGCGCCAGGTCCGCCTCCTTCACCAGCAGCGCGCCCGGGGTCGCGAGGATCCGCGCGGCATAGGCCTCGGGCGGCTCTCCGGCCCGCTTGGTGACCGCGCGCACCACGTCCTTCGTACGACGGCTCAGCGCGGCCTCTTCCAGCCACCGCTCGGACAGCGCGTCGTCCTCCACGGCGTCGTGCAGCCAGGCCGCGGCGATCAGCTCCTCGTCGCCGCCACGCGCGCGTACGCCCTCGGCGACGGCGCTCAGATGCTCGGTGTACGGCCGCCCGGCCTTGTCGGTCTGGCTCGCGTGGGCGGCGCGGGCGACGGCCTCCACGTCGGCGAGGGACAGCGTCCCGTGCGGGGTGCTCTGCGGCTGCGGTGTCTCGGTCACCCGCCCAGTGTCGCCCCTGCGGCTCAGCGGGCGGCAGCTGTCGTCGTCGGGCCCTCGCGGGAGATCAGCAGGAGCGCCCGGTCGTCGTTGACGTCCTTCGCCACCGCCTCGATGAGGTGCCAGGCGGCGCCGTGGAAGCCGCCGGCGACATAGCGGTCGGCCTCGCCGGTGAGGCGGTCAATGCCCTCGACGATGTCGCGGTCGGACGTCTCGACCAGACCGTCCGTGAAGAGCATCAGGACGTCGCCGGGGCGCAGCGAGCCCTTCACGGGGTCGAACTGGGCGCCGTCGTACACGCCGAGGAGGGGGCCCTCGGCGGCCTTCTCCTCCCAGCGGCCGCTGCCCGCGCTCAGTTGCAGGCCCGGCGGGTGGCCCGCCGAATAGAGCTCGTAGTCGCCCGAGTCGAGGTCGAGGACGAGGTGGATGGAGGTGGCGAAGCCCTCGTCCCAGTCCTGGCGCAGGAGGTAGCCGTTGGCGGCCGGCAGGAACGCGTGCGGGGGCAGGCTGCCCAGGAGGCCGCCGAAGGCTCCGGAGAGCAGCAGGGCGCGGGAGCCGGCGTCCATCCCCTTGCCGGACACGTCCGTCAGGACGGCCTCCAGGGTGCGGCCGCCGTTCGTGCGGGCCGCCACCACGAAGTCGCCGGAGAAGGACTGGCCGCCCGCGGGGCGCAGGGCCATCTCGCGGTGCCAGCCGTGCGGCAGCTGCGGCAGCTTGCTCTGCACGCGGATCCGCTCGCGCAGGTCGAAGAGCATGGTGCCGCCGCGCCGCCAGGGCACGCCGACGCGGCTGCGGAACTGCGCGATGAGCAGACCGAAGAAGCCGCACGCCGCCACGACCAGGACCACGCCCGGAGTGACCCTGGACGGGCCCTCCGTGTAAGGGCCGAGTTGCACCGACTCCACGATGAGGGCGGTGGCCGCCGCCGCGTACAGGCCCAGCAGGCTCGCCGGGCGCAGCAGCAGCCCGCCGGCCACGATCGGCAGGACCAGCGCGGCCGGTGAGAACCACACCGAGTTGGCCATCGTGGCGCTGCAGATCAGCGGCACGGTCACGAGCAGTCCGGCGAGCGCGACCCAGTCGGAGCCGTCACCGCGGAAGTAGTCCACGGCGCTTCTGCGCAGGCCGACGCGGACCCGGTGCCAGTGCATCCTCAACCGGGCCATGAACGTCTCGGCCGCCGTGCGCCGCTCTCGTCCTGCTGCCATTAGTTCGGGACCCTATCCATCGGACCAGCTGCTTGGCACGGGAGGTCCCACTTGTCCCCCGTCCGAGGTTCAACTTCACAGTGAACTTCACAGAAAGACGTCCCGTCGCGGCAAGGAGAAATTCCCTCGCTCGTCCCGCATTGCGCTGGTAGGCATGGTTCATGGCGAAAGACAGTGTGAGCGAGGCCGACCGCCTGGAGCTGCGGGCGCTGCGTCAGGACGAGTGGGACATCTGGTACGACACCCTCATCCGCGCCTTCGGTGGCGTCGCGGAGGCGGCGGAGGAGCGGGAGTTGTGGAACTCGCTCACCGAGTTCGACCGGTCCCTCGGGGTCTGGGACGCGGACGCGTGCGTGGGGACGGCCGGGGCGTTCAGCTTCCGGCTCACGGTGCCCGGTGGTGCGGCCGTGGACGCCGCGGGCGTCACGATGGTCAGCGTCGCCGCCACGCACCGCAGGCGCGGCGTCCTGAGGTCGATGATGCGCCGGCAGCTGGACGACGTGCGCGAGTGGGGGTGGCCGCTGGCGGTGCTGACCGCCTCCGAGCCCGCGATCTACGGCCGGTTCGGCTACGGCATCGGCACCCACCAGGTCAGCGCCGAGATCGACACCTCGCGCGTGCGGCTGTCCGTGCCGCCCGGCACGGATGACGTACGTCTGCGCTACGCCGCACCGGCCGACGTCCTCGACGCGTGCGAGGCCGTGTACGCGCGCCGGGTGTCACGCCGGCCTGGGATGATCGCGCGGCTGCCCGGCTGGGAGCGGCTCGGGCTGCTCGACCCGGAGAACGACCGGGAGGGCGCGTCGCCGATCCAGTGCGTGCTCGCGGAGCGGGACCGCGAGGTCGTCGGGTACGCGCGCTTCCGCGTGAAGCCGGAGTGGGACGGCAACGGCCCGAGCGGTGTCGTGCTGCTGCGGGACGTACAGGCCCTGGACCCGGCGGCGGAGGCCGCGCTGTGGCGGTTCCTGTTCGGCATCGACCTGACGTCCACGGTGAAGGCGTGGTCGCGGCCGCTGGACGAGGCCTGGCAGTACCAGGTCTCGGACATCCGGCGGTGCGTGGTGCGGGTGAAGGACGCCCTGCACGTACGGCTGGTGGACGTCGGGGCCGCGCTGGAGGCGCGGACGTATCAGGCGCCGGTGGACGTGGTGTTCGAGGTGGAGGACGACTTCTGCCCCTGGAACACGGGACGTTGGCGGCTGAGCGGGGACGCCAAGGGCGCGTCGTGCGCTCGTACGACGGATCCGGCCGATCTCGCCCTGTCCGTACGGGAGTTGGGGGCGGCCTATCTCGGCGGGGTGAGCCTCGCGGCGCTGGGCGCGGCCGGGCGGGTGCGGGAGCTGCGGCAGGGGGCGCTGGCGGAGGCGTCGGTGGGTTTCGCGTCCTCGGTGGCCCCGTGGCTGCCGCACGGCTTCTGAGGCTGCCCCGACCGCCTTACGGGCGTTGGCAGTTCGGGCACCAGAAGAGGTTGCGGGCGGCGAGGTCGGCGGTGCGGATCTCGCCGTCGCAGATGTGGCAGGGCATGGTGGCCCGGCGGTAGACGTAGACCTCGCCGCCGTGGTCGTCGACACGGGGCGGGCGGCCCATCGCCTCCGGGGTGTGCTCGGGGCGGACAGTGTCGATGCGGTTGTTGCGGACGCCCTCGTGCATGAGCTCGACGAGGTCGCTCCAGATCGCGTCCCACTGGGCCGGGGTGATGTCCCTGCCCGCGCGGTAGGGGTCGATGCGGTGCCGGAAGAGGACCTCGGCGCGGTAGACGTTGCCGACGCCCGCGATGACCTTCTGGTCCATGAGCAGGGCGGCGATCGTCGTACGGCTGCGGGAGATCCGGCGGTACGCCTGGTGCGGGTCGGCGTCGTCGCGCAGGGGGTCGGGGCCGAGGCGGTCGTGTATCGCCTGCTTCTCCGTGTCGGCGATCAGGGCGCAGGTGGTGGGGCCGCGCAGATCGACGTACGCGGTGGTGTTCGCGAGGCGGAGCCGGACGGTGTCCGTGGGCGGGGGCGCGGGGGCGCCGCCGAAGTTGACCTTGCCGAAGAGGCCGAGGTGGATGTGGATCCAGTCGGCGTCGCGGAAGCCGAGGAAGAGGTGCTTGCCGTGGGCCTCGGTGCGGGTGAGTTCGGCGCGGTCGAGGAGGGCCGCGGCGTCGGAGAACTTGCCCTGGGGGCTGGTGACCCGGGGGGCCGTGCCGAGGAACGCGGCGGCGTAGTCCTGTGCCAGCCGGTGGATGGTGTGCCCCTCAGGCACGGTGGCTCCTTCTGTGCGTGAAGGGGCGGGCGCCCCTTCGGCCCGTGCCCAGGGGGCTCTGCCCCCTGGACCCCCGTCGGCCCTGGACGGGCCTCGTCCTCAAACGCCGGACGGGCTGAATCAGATCACCCGGCGCGAAAGAGCTACTGCTGCGGGTGGTGGGCCGGGATCGGGGGCAGGTCGCCCGTCGTCTCGTAGGCCGCGAGCATGTCGATGCGGCGGATGTGGCGCTCGTCACCCGAGAACGGGGTGCCAAGGAAGGTCTCGACGAACTTGGTCGCCTCTTCCGTGGTGTGCATGCGCGCGCCGACCGCGACGACGTTGGCGTCGTTGTGCTGACGGCCGAGCTGCGCCGTCTCCTCGCTCCACGCCAGGGCCGCGCGGACACCCTTCACCTTGTTCGCGGCGATCTGCTCGCCGTTGCCCGAGCCGCCGATCACGATGCCGAGGGCGTCGGGGTCCGCGGCCGTCCGCTCCGCCGCACGGAGACAGAACGGCGGGTAGTCGTCCTGGGCGTCGTAGATGTGAGGGCCGCAGTCGACCGGGTCGTGGCCGGCCGCCTTCAGCCAGTCGACGAGGTGGTTCTTGAGTTCGTAGCCCGCATGGTCCGAGCCGAGATACACGCGCATGGGACGAGTGTGACACGGCTGTTTCCGGGCAGCAGCGTCGGGTGTCGAACGAGTCAATTGTGATTTGAGCCATGGAAGCTCAAGGAAACCTCAAGTAACAATCCCGAATCAAAGGTTCCCGAATCTGTTCTCCTCCGATTCACTGGTCCGACTCGTACGCCACACGCAATCCGCTTGTGCGAGGACCGCTCCCCACGGCGCAAAGGAAATCCCTTCCATGACTTCGCAGCCGACAAAGAAGACGGCCGAACCGGCCCCCGGGGGCCACGGCCTACAGGCCGGGCTCAAGAACCGCCATCTGTCCATGATCGCGATCGGCGGCGTCATCGGCGCCGGCCTGTTCGTCGGGTCCAGCTCCGGTATCGCCACCGCCGGCCCCGGCATCCTCCTTTCCTACGCACTCGTCGGCACGCTCGTGGTGCTGGTGATGCGGATGCTCGGTGAGATGTCGGCGGCCAACCCGACGTCCGGGTCGTTCTCCGCCCACGCCGACCGGGCGCTCGGCCGCTGGGCCGGGTTCTCCATCGGCTGGCTGTACTGGTTCTTCTGGGTGGTCGTGCTGGCGGTCGAGGCGACCGCCGGTGCGGTGATCCTGGAGGGCTGGATCCCGGCCGTCCCGCAGTGGGGCTGGGCACTGATCGTCATGGTGGTGCTGACCGCCACCAACCTGGTCTCCGTCGGCTCGTACGGCGAGTTCGAGTTCTGGTTCGCCGGGATCAAGGTCGTCGCGATCGCCGCGTTCATCGTCATCGGCGGGCTGGCCATCTTCGGGCTGCTGCCGGGCGTCGACAGCGACCAGGCCGGGCTGAGCAACCTCACCGACCACGGCGGCTTCCTGCCGCACGGACCGGGCGCGATCCTCACCGGTGTGCTGCTGGTCGTCTTCTCCTTCATGGGAAGCGAGATCGCCACCCTCGCGGCCGGTGAGTCCGAGAACCCGCAGCAGGCCGTCACCAAGGCGACCAACAGCATCATCTGGCGTGTGGCCGTGTTCTACCTCGGCTCGATCCTCGTCGTGGTCTCCCTGCTGCCCTGGGACAGCAAGGCCATCGCCGACAAGGGCTCCTACGTCGCCGCGCTCGACTCCCTCGGCATCGCGCACGCCGGTCAGATCATGAACTTCATCGTGCTGACCTCGGTGCTGTCCTGTCTCAACTCGGGCCTCTACACCGCCTCCCGCATGGCCTTCTCGCTCGGCCAGCGCGGGGACGCGCCGAAGGGGTTCGCCCGCACGACCGGCAACGGCGTGCCGCGGACCGCGATCCTCGTGTCGGTCGCGTTCGGCTTCGTGGCGGTGTTCTTCAACTACAAGTTCCCGGACTCCGTCTTCCTCTTCCTCGTCAACTCCTCCGGTGCGGTCGCGCTGTTCGTCTGGCTGGTCATCTGCTTCTCGCAGCTGCGCATGCGCAAGATCATCCAGCGTGAGTCGCCGGAGAAGCTCGTCGTGAAGATGTGGCTGTACCCGTACCTGACCTGGGCGACGGCCGCGCTGATCGTGTTCGTGCTCGGTTACATGCTGACCGACACCGAGCACGACGGGCGCAAGACCGTGCTGCTGTCGCTGCTGGTCGCCGCGGCCGTGCTGGCCATCGCCTTCGTGAAGGAGAAGGTCCGCGGCGGGCGCCCGGCGGGCGCCGGGGCCGTGGCCTCCGAGACGGAGCGCGACGAGGTCAAGACCGGCTGAGTCGCCGGCCGTGTACCGCCCGAGGGGCGACGGGGTACCACCCCGTCGCCCCTCTTTGTCCTCTTGTCCTCTGCCTCCCGCGCCCGGTCACAGCACCGTGAAGGTGTCTCTCACCTTCTCGTAGGTCTTCAGGGCCTGTGCCTCCATGTCCGGGCGGTACCACGTGTTGATCTGGTACGACTTCCCGCCGACGGTGAAGCCGAGCAGCCGGGCGTGCCAGGGCTCGCCCTGGAGGGAGAAGGTGTACTCCCAGACGACCGCCGGGTGCCCGCGGAAGGTGGTGCGTTCCAGGCGGATCTTGCTGTAGTCCTTGCCCTGTTGGGCGTTCTGCTCCGACTTCTGCCAGGAGTCCATCAGGTCGTCGCGGGCCACGGACGACTTGGCGGCGAGTTCCTGTCTGGCGTCCGGTGACGTGTAGTGCACCTCCGAGCCGGTCTTGACGTCCCGCTGCCAGCCCTCTGGCGGCACCCACGCGAACCCGCCCGCCTCTCGGCGCGAGCCCGGCGGCAGGCTCTGCGGTCTCGACGTGCCCTCGACCGTGGACGACGGGGAGGACGCGGCCGTCGAGGGCGGCGTCGAGCCGCCCGCGTCGTCGTCCTTCGGCGACCCGAAGTCGGACGCGAGCACCACGGCCACGACCGCGCCGGCCGCGGCGATACCGACGGCGGCGACGATTCCGGTACGGCGATGTCCGCGCCGGGGTCGGGGGTGGGCCGGAACCGCCGGACCGGGGAACTCGCCGGGCGGCATGGCCCCTTGAGCCTGGGCCCCGCCTCGCGGCATGCCTCCGTGAGCCTGGGCCGCACCTTCCGGCACTCCCACCCCGGGCCCCGGCCGCCGCTCGGTCACCGCGCCGGCCCGCTCCAGGGAGACGCCTGCGCGGCGCGGGGTGGGGGCGGTCGAGTTGCCGGCCGGGGTGGCCGAGTGCACTTCCGAGCGGGATCCGGGGGCCAGTTCCGTGGAGGCGTTGAGGGCGCGGGGGGCTTGCGTGGGTGGGGTCTGCGTGGGTG
The DNA here is from genome assembly GCF_008704715.1 of Streptomyces chartreusis. NCBI lineage: Bacteria > Bacillati > Actinomycetota > Actinomycetes > Kitasatosporales > Streptomycetaceae > Streptomyces > Streptomyces chartreusis. The sequence continues at coordinate 6,464,231 of NZ_CP023689.1, read as the reverse complement.
AGGTCTGCGTGGGTTCGGCCGGGGTGGGTTCGGCCTGGTGGGTGGGCTCGGCGGGCGGAGCCTCGGTGGGCAGTACCTCGCTGTGCGCGACGTCGGTGTGCGGAACCCCTGTTCGGGCCTCTTTGGTCGGGGCCGGGCGGTGGGTCGGCGGTATCGCGTCTCGGATGTCGTCCGGCGGCTGCCGGGGGTCGGGCGGGAGCAGGACGCGGGAGGGGTCCAGAAGCGCGGGGGTGCGGGATTCGCCGGGGGGTGCGGTGGCCGGCGCGGGGTCCGGTGAGGATGCGGACGGTGGACCGGGTTCAGGCGTCAGATCGGCGGCGGGGGGCGATCCCGTCTCCGGGTCACGCTCCAGCTCGGCGACCGTGCCGGGTATGAACGCCTGCCCGGACTCCGGCGCCGACTGCGGTTCCGTACCCGGCTCCTGCTCCGGCTCCTGCTGCTCGGCGGACTTCGCCCGATCGGCTTCCGGCTCGGCTCCCGGCGGCGGACCCGCCGCCCCCGTCGCGGGCTCGCCCCGCTCGTCCGCCCCTCCCCTCACAACAGGCACGGTCGGAGTGGGAATCGGATGGGCCACCGGCTGCAAGGCCGTTTCAAGGTCGTCCAGGCCGGGGCGCCGGTCCGGGTCCTTGTCCAGGAGGGTCGCGAGGATCTCCCGCAACGGGCCTGCCGTGGGCGGGAGTTCGGGCTCCTCGTAGAGGACCGCGTGCAGGGTCGCCAGGGTGGTGTCGCGGGAGAAGGGGGAGCGGCCGGCGAGGGCCGCGCTGAGCGTGGCGCCCAGGGACCAGATGTCGGACGGCGGGCCCTGGGGGCGGCCGGAGATGCGCTCGGGGGCCATGTAGTCGGGGGAACCGACCAGCATGCCGACCATGGTGAGGGCCTTCGCGTCCTGTATCGCCGCGATGCCGAAGTCCGTCAGGACCACCCGGCCCCGCCCGCGCCGCACGTCCGTCTCCACCAGCACGTTGCCCGGCTTGATGTCCCGGTGCAGCACACCCCGGTCATGGACCTGCCGCAGCGCCGCCACCAGGCCAAGGCCGATCCGGGCCGTCTCGCCGGGGCCGAGCGGGCCCTCCTCCGCCATGATGCGTTCCAGGGAGCGGCCGGCCACCAACTCCATGACGATCCACAGGCGTTCGCCCTCGTCGACCACGTCGTAGACCCGTACGACGTTGGGGTGGTCGATCCGTGCCGTCGCCCGCGCCTCGCGCAGGGTACGTTCACGGCGCGTGCGGGTGTCCTCGGGGTCCAGGCCGTCGATGCGCATTTCCTTGACGGCGACCAGTCGATCGAGGATTTCGTCGACCGCTCGCCACACGCGCCCCATTCCCCCCTGGCCGATACTCTCGACCAATCGATAGCGCCCCGTCACCAGTACACCTGGAACCCCGCCACTCCTCGTATTCCCCGGCAATCCACTGCACCCCCCTCGATGCCGCATCGGACATCCGCCATTGAAACACAATGGTCACACTTCGTGCCGTACCAGCATAGTGCGGAGAAATCTTGTGGTAGCTCTTCAAGTACTGCGAATTCAGGCGCAGGCAAGGGGGACGAACATGAGTTCTCGTCGCACGACGGCCATCGCGGGATCGCTGGTCGCGACATCTTTTTCGGCAGTGATGATCCTTTCCTTCACTGCCAGTGCGGACGACCAGGGACCCGGGAGCAGCAAGGGGGGAAAGGTCATCGACGCGGCGCCGTCGGGGGTGAAGCTCACCACCGAGTTGCCGGAGAAAATCTCGGTGAACAACAGTTCGCAAGAAACCGAGATCACCGCCACGGTGAAGAACGAAGGGACCGAGGAGAGCGGAAAGATCCAGCTTTTGGTCGTCGGGTTCGACGGCCTCACCGTCAAGAATGTCGAAGGCTGTTCGGCGATCGAGAAAAGCAATCTCCCGGAGGGCTCGAACAGCGGTTTCGCCTGTGCTCTCGACAATCTCCCCGCCGGTGAGTCGAAGTCGTACGCCGTGGCGGCGACGTTCGACCTCGGCAAGGAGGGCAAGATCTGTCTCCCCGTCCAGACCGGTGACGGCAAGAAGACGTACTGGCAGCAGGGCCCGGTGCCGTTCGGTACGACGAACCCGTCGCCCGACGCCCCGGCCACCCCGCTGCTGCTCGGCACCGACAACAAGCCGGTGGCTCCCGGCCCCGACGAACTGCCCAAGACCGGCCTCGGTCGTGACGTCCTGCCGCTCGGCGCGGCCGGCGCGGCACTGATCGCGGCGGGCGCGGCCGGGCTGTGGTGGTCGCAGCTCCGGCGGCCGAGGCGGCAGGCGGACTGAGTCCACGGTCCCGCCGTCCGGCGCGGGAACGCGAAAGAGGCTCGTCGGGTCGAAGTCGTCGACCCGGCGAGCCTCTTGCTCGGGAGCTACCGCCTCAGCGGTCGAGCAGCTTCCAGGCGCTGGGCAGCGCGCCCATCGCCAGGGCGGCCTTCAGGGCGTCGCCGATCAGGAACGGGGTGAGACCGGCCGCGATCGCGGCGGACGCCGACATGCCGGTGGCCAGGGCCAGGTAGGGCACGCCGACGGCGTAGATGATCGCCTCGCCGAGCAACATGGCGCCGGCGGTGCGCAGTACGGTGCGGTCGGCGCCGCGGCGGGCCAGCGCACCGACGACGGTCGAGGCGAGGATCATGCCGAGGATGTAGCCGAAGGACGGGGCTGCGGCGCCGGAGGTGCCGTCCGCGAACCACGGCACACCCGCGATGCCGGCCAGCGCGTACAGCGCGAGCGAGAGGAAGCCGCGGCCGGCTCCGAGGGCCGTACCGACGAGCAGCACCGCGAGGGTCTGACCGGTCACCGGCACCGGGGAGCCGGGCACGGGAACGGAGATCTGGGCCGCGAGGCCGGTGAACGCGGCACCGCCGACGACGAGCGCGATGTCGCGGACGCGGGAGGCCGGGAGCAGGTCGGCGAGGACCTGTCCGGTGCGGATGGGGGCGGCAGCGGTGCTCATGGGGACTCCGCGAGGGTGAGGGCGGTACGGGACGCTGTGACGCTATCCCAGGGTGTTGCGGCCCCTCACCGTCAGTGGTCGACAAAGGCCGGATCACGGGGTTAGTCGGCTCCGGACAAAGGGTGGCGGTTACACCGGGTACGGGGTGACGCCGGTCACTGAGGCAGGGACGTACGACTCACAGGACGGGGCTTCGGGCCGACTGTGGGAATGCGCCAATCATGTTGCTCGCGCGTGAAGAGATTGCCCGCATGTGAAGAGCCGTCTCGCCCGTCGGTCGCCGTCTGGGCAGCGGTGGTCCGCTTTGCTAGCTTCGAGCGCATGGTCGCCCAGTCCCGGAACTTCACGTCGCGTCGCCACGTCGACCTGCGACGCGTGGGCGCGGCCGCCTGTCGCCGACCGGGGTGAGTCGGTCCGAGGTGGCTCCGGTCCGGCTCGCCCGCAGCAGACGGCGCAGTGTCGGACCGGCTCCCGAGGAAGTACCCCATGCCCCGTACCGCGGCACCCACCCTTACGTCCCCCGTCCCCCGTATCGCCGACCGTGACCGGCGCCGGACCAGCGCCAGCGTCATCCTGCGGTCCGTGCTGGAGCACGGCCCGGTCGCCCGCAGCAACATCGCCCGGCTGACCGGGCTGTCACCGGCGTCGGTGACCGACCACTGCGCCCGCCTCACCCGGCTCGGGCTGATCCGCGAGGCCGCCGCGCCCCGGCAGTCCGGCGGCGTCGGCCGGCCGCACGTACCCATCGACCTGGACGACACACGGTTCGTCGTGGGCGGGGTCCATGTGGCGGTGCCGTACACCACGGTGGCGCTGCTCGATCCGCGCGGACGCGTCGTCGCCGAGCGGGAGTTGAAGCACACCGGCGACATGGATCCGTACGACGTCCTGGACCGGGCCGCCGACGGGCTGGCCGCGCTGCTGGACGCGGCGCCGGGCAGCCGGCCGCTCGGCGTCGGCTTCGCGGCCGGGGGCTGGGTGGACCGGGACTCGGGCGTCGTCGTCGAGCATCCGCTGCTGGGCTGGCGCGAGGTGCCGGTGCGGGACGTGCTCGGCGCCCGCACCGGGCTGCCGGTCCATGTGGACGGGCACGCGCGGGCGTTGGTGAACGCGGAGCGGCTGTTCGGGCGGGCGCGCGGCAGCGGCAGCGTGCTGCACCTGTTCGTCGGCAACGTCGTCGACGCGGCCTTCGCGACCGGCGACGAGGTGCACCACGGTCCCCGCTCGCAGGCCGGCGCCATCGCCCATCTGCCGGTGCCGGGCGGCACGGAGACCTGCCACTGCGGACGGGTCGGCTGCCTCCAGGTCGAGCTGAGCGAACGGACGTTGTGCCGCCGGGCGCGAGCGGCCGGGGTCGTCCAGGGGACCAATCCGCGGCATGTCCTGCGTGCCGCGCGGGACGGCGACCCGGTCGCCCTGCGGCTGCTGACCGACCGGGCGCGGATGACCGGGCGGGCGGTGGGGCTCCTGCTCGACGTCCTCAACCCGGAGACCGTCGTCGTCACCGAGCTCGGCGTGCTGAGCCGTGAGGACTGTCTCGCGGCGCTGCGCGACGCCGTCGGCAGTGAGCGGGCGGCCGCCGTCGCACCTACGAGTTTCGCGGATTCCGTGCTCGCGGTGGCGGGCGGTTCGGTGGCTCTGGATGTGCTGTACCGGGATCCGCTGGGCGCGTCACCTGAGGCTATTTAATTCAGAAACTCGGAATGTTGACAAGGGGCACCGATGGCCGGGAACCTACTGCTCATGAGCCTGTTCGTGAGCTGTCGCACCCTCTGTTGCTGACTCACCGCCGCGTGTGAAGCGCTCATTTCCTCCTGCCTGAATTCCCTTTCCCGGCCTCTTCGGGCCCGGAATTCGGCATGCCTTCTTTCCTTTTGAACCCACGGAGTCCTGCCATGCCCGCATCCCCCGTGTCCGGTGTCGACCGACGGCTCTTCCTCACCTCCCTGCTCGGCGCCGCCGCCGGTGTCGCCGGACTCAGCGGCTGCGCCGACAGCAGCGCGGCCGCCGCGAGCAAAGGCGCCTCGACCGCCCCGCTGGCGAAAAACGTGCCCGCCGGCACCAGCCTGAAGATCTCCTCCTTCCAGAACACCCAGCAACTCCAGTTCAGACTGGCCAAGTTGGGTGATCCGCCCTTCAAGGTCAGCAACTGGCTGAACATCGGAGCCGGGCCCGATGTCATCAACGCCTTCCGGGCCAAGTCGCTGGACCTCGCCAACAACGCGGGCATCCCGCCGATCCAGGCGTACTACCAGGGCTTCGACGCGAAGATCGTGGCGATCAACGTCACCCGTAAGCCCAACTACCTCTTCGCCACCAAGCCCGGCAGCGACATCCGGTCGGTCGAGGACTTCAAGGGCAGGAAGCTCGCCTTCTCGCAGGGCCAGGCGCAGGGCGTCGTCCTGCTGCGCGCGCTGAAGAAGGCCGGGCTGAAGTACGACGAGGTGGAGCTGGTCCCGCTGACCAGCAACCAGTTCCTCACGGCCCTGCAGTCCGGGCAGGTCGACATCGCCCCGCTCGGCAACAGCCAGGCGCCCGCCTATCTGAAGCAGTACGAGGGCAAGGGCGCCCGTGTCATCACCACCGACGTCGTCGACCTGCTCAACCTGCTGTGGGCGCCGGCCTCGGTGCTGAACGACCCCGCGAAGGCCGCCGCGGTCGCCGCCTACATCCCGTACTGGGCCAAGGGCCAGGTGTGGACGTACGAGCACCCCGACATCTGGAACCGGGAGTTCTACGTGAAGACGCAGAACCTGACCCTCCCCCAGGCCGCGGCGATCACCGAGCTCGCCAACAAGCCGCTGTTCCCGCCGAGCTGGGACGAGGCGATCGAGTGGGAGCAGGAGACCGCGGATCTGCTCGCGGAGGGCGGCTTCGTGAAGAAGTTCGACGTCGGCGGGCTCTTCGACCACCGCTTCGAGGGCATCGCCGCCAAGTCCGTACCGGCCGAGTACCGGAAGTGACCGCCATGACCACGACCACCCTGCACAAGGCCGCCGCCGTCGTCACGGCTGACGAGCGGCCCCGTAAACGACGCCGCGGGCTCGCCCCCGGCAAACGCCTGCCCGCCGCCCGGCTCGCCGGTCCCCTGCTGGTGCTCGCCCTGTGGGCCGTCGCGTCCGCCGCCGAGGCGCTCGACCCCGCCGCGATACCGGCGCCCTGGACGGTGGTGGAGACCGGCGCCCAGCTGTGGACCGACGGGACCCTGATCACCGACATCCTCACCTCGTTGCAGCGGGCCGCGTCCGGCTTCGCGATCGGGCTGACCGCCGGCGTCGTACTGGCCCTGGCCTCCGGGCTCACCCGCACCGGGGAGGCGCTGATCGACGGCACGGTCAACCTCAACCGGGCCATCCCCACCCTCGGTCTGATCCCGCTGTTCATCCTCTGGCTGGGCATCGGCGAGACCTTCAAGATCGCGATCATCGCGATCGTCGTCTACATCCCGATCTACCTCAACACCCACGCCGCCCTGTCCGGCATCGACAACCGGTTCGTCGAACTCGCCGAGGTGCAGGGCCTGTCGAAGCTGCGCTTCATCCGGGAGATCGTCATCCCCGGCGCACTGCCCGGGTTCTTCGTGGGACTCCGGCTCGGCGTGACCGGGTCCTGGCTGGGCCTGGTGGTCCTGGAGCAGATCAACGCCACCAGCGGCCTCGGCTACATGATGTTCCAGGCCACGAACTACGGCCAGTCGGACGTCATCCTCGTCGGCCTGGTGGTCTACGGCATCTTCGGCCTCGTCTCCGACAGCACGGTCCGTCTCATCGAACGGAGGGTGCTGTCGTGGCGCCGCACACTGAGCAGCTGACCCGTCCCGCCGTCCAACTCCGGTCGCTGACGCGGTCGTTCGACGAACGCGTCGTGCTCGACGGCATCGACCTGGACATTCCCGCCGGCCAGTTCGTGGCCCTGCTGGGGCACAGCGGCTCCGGCAAGAGCACCCTGCTGCGGGCGGTCGCCGGACTCGACCACGAGGTCACCGGTAGCGGACAGCTCACGGCCCCGGACCGGGTGTCGGTCGTCTTCCAGGACTCCCGGCTGCTGCCCTGGCGGCGCGTCCTCGCCAACGTCCTGCTCGGGCTCGACGGCAGCCAGGCCGAGCAGAAGGGCCGCGACGCCCTCGCCGAGGTCGGACTGCGGGGCCGCGAGCGGGCCTGGCCGAGCGAGCTGTCCGGCGGCGAGCAGCAGCGGGCCGCGCTGGCCCGCTCGCTGGTCCGGGAGCCCGAACTGCTGCTGGCCGACGAGCCGTTCGGGGCGCTGGACGCCCTCACCCGGATCAAGATGCACAACCTGCTGCGAGAGCTGTGGGAACGCCACCGCCCCTCCGTACTGCTCGTCACCCACGACGTCGACGAGGCGATCGTGCTCGCCGACCGGGTGCTCGTGCTCGACCGGGGCCGGATCGGCCTCGACCTGACCATCGACCGCCCGCATCCACGGACGTACCGGGACCCGCTGCTCGGCGAGTACCGCGAACGGCTGCTCGCGGCACTGGGCGTAACAGAGGACCACTGATGACCAGACAGCTCCACCTCAACGCCTTCCTGATGAACACCGGCCACCACGAGGCCTCCTGGCGGCTGCCCGAGAGCGACCCGTACGCCCATGTGGACCTGGCCCACTACGTCCGGCTGGCCCGGGTCGCCGAGCGCGGCACGTTCGACTCGCTCTTCCTCGCCGACGGCCCGCAGCTGTGGAACAACCTCGCGCAGCGGCCCGCCGGCGCCCTGGAGCCGCTCACGCTGCTGACCGCGCTGGCGACGGCGACCGAGCACATCGGCCTGATCGCGACCGCGTCCAGCTCCTACAACTCCCCCTACAACCTGGCCCGCAAGTTCGCCTCGCTCGACATCATCAGCGGCGGCCGCGCGGGCTGGAACATCGTCACCACGGCGGGCGCGGAGGCCGCCCGCAACTTCGGCCTCGACGCGGAGCCCGCGCACGCCGAGCGGTACGCGCGGGCCGCCGAGTTCCTGGACGTCGCCCTGAAGCTCTGGGACAGCTGGGAGGACGACGCGATCGTCGCCGACAAGGCGGCCGGCGTGTGGGGTGACGACGCCAAGATCCATCCGCCCCGGCACCGGGGGACGTACTTCAGCGTCGAGGGCGCCCTGAACGTCCCGCGCAGCCCGCAGGGCTACCCGCTGCTCGTGCAGGCCGGGTCCAGCGAGGACGGCAAGCACTTCGCGGCCCGGTACGCGGAGGCGGTGTTCACCGCCCAGCAGACCATCGAGGACGCACGGGCCTTCTACGCCGACCTCAAGGCACGTACGGCGGCGGCCGGGCGCGACCCCGACCACATCAAGGTGCTGCCCGGCATCGTCCCGGTGATCGGCTCGACCGAGGCCGAGGCACGGGCGGCCGAGCAGCTCCTCGAGGACCACATCGTGTACACGCACGGGGTGGGACGGCTGGAGAGCCTGCTGCAACTGGAGCCCGGCGTGCTGGAGTTGGACGCTCAGCTCCCCGACGACCTGCCGTCCGAGGACGCCGTCGAGGGCGCCAAGAGCCGTTACACGCTCGTGGTGGAGCTGGCCCGGCGCGAGCGGCTGACCGTCCGGCAGCTGATCGGGCGGCTCGGCGGCGGCCGCGGTCACCTCACCTTCGCCGGCACTCCCGAGCAGGTCGCCGACGCCGTCGAGACCTGGTTCACGCAGGGCGCCGCCGACGGCTTCAACATCATGCCGCCGGTGCTCCCCTCCGGCCTCGACGCCTTCGTCGACCACGTCGTCCCGATCCTGCGCGCACGCGGCCTGCTCCGCGAGGAGTACGGCCCGCGCCGCACCCTGCGCGAGCGCTACGGCCTGCCGCGCCCCGCCAACCAGTACACCGCCCGCGAGAACGCCCTCGTCTGAAAGGACCGCCCATGTCCGGCATCGAAATCCACAAGGTCACCGCACACATCGGCGCCCGTGTGTCCGGCGTCGACATCGACCGGCCGCTCGGCTCCGACACGGTCGCCGCCCTGCGCGAGGCCCTCAACGTCCACAAGGCGCTCGTCTTCGACGACGTGAACCTGGACGACGAGACCCAGCAGTCCTTCGTCCGTCACTTCGGCGACGTCACCACCGCCCACCCCACCGTCTCCTCGATCGCCGGGACCCCGAACGTCCTCCCGGTCGACAGCGAGCGGGGACGCGCCGCCAACCACTGGCACACCGACGTCACGTTCGTCCTCAACCCGCCGCAGGCCACCACCCTGCGCTCGATCACGATCCCGCCGTACGGCGGCGAGACCCTGATCGCGAGTTCGGCGGCGGCCTACCGTCAGCTGCCCGAGCCGCTGCGGAAGCTGGCGGACACGCTGTGGGCGGAGCACACCAACGACTACGACTACGCCGTGGCGGACGAGGAGGTCGACGAGCGGCAGGCCGCCAATCGCGCCGAGTTCACGTCGATCAAGTACCGCACGGTCCACCCGGTGGTCCGCGTCCATCCGCTGACCGGTGAGCGGGGCCTGTTCATCGGCGGGTTCGCGCAGCGGATCGTGGGTCTGTCGCCTGGCGAGTCCCGCAAGATCCTCGACCTGCTCCAGACGTACGTCACGCGGCCGGAGAACATCCTGCGGCACCGCTGGTCGGAGAACCAGCTGGTCGTCTTCGACAACCGCATCACCCAGCACTACGCCGTCGACAACTACGACGGGCAGCCGCGCCGCCTGCACCGGGTGACCGTCGCCGGTGACGTGCCGGTCGGCATCGAGGGCAAGGCGAGCTACTCGATCGAGGGGGACGCGTCGCACTACACGGCCGTCGCTGCGTGACAGTGGGGTCACTCACCGTGCGGTGAGTGTCCGCATAGTGGTCAGTCTCTCCTTCTGAGCGGAGAGGCTGACCACACTGTGGGCGTTTTTTGCCCTCTCACGCATTGGACGAGCCGCGCCCATGCAGAACAGCACCTCCACGGAGACGCCCGCGAAAGCGGACGGCGTCTCCCTCTCCCACGGTCTCAAGCAGCGCCACCTGTCGATGATCGCCCTCGGCGGCGTCATCGGCGCGGGCCTGTTCGTCGGGTCCGGGGCGGGTATCGCCGCCGCCGGCCCCTCGATCGTCATCGCCTATGTCGTCTCCGGCCTCCTCGTGATGCTGGTGATGCGGATGCTCGGCGAGATGTCGGCCGCGTATCCCTCCTCCGGTTCCTTCTCCGCGCACGCCGAGCGGGCCATCGGCCCCTGGGCGGGCTTCACGGCCGGCTGGTCGTTCTGGGTCCTGCTCTGCACGGCCGTCGGCCTGGAGGGCATCGGCGCCGCGAAGATCGTGACGGGCTGGCTGCCGGGCACGCCGGAGTGGGCCTGGGTGGCCCTGTTCATGGTCGTCTTCTGCGGCGCGAACCTGGCCGCCGTGAAGAACTTCGGCGAGTTCGAGTTCTGGTTCGCCGCGCTGAAGGTCGGCGCGATCGCGCTGTTCCTGGTGCTGGGCGGGCTGGCCATCGCCGGCGTCCTGCCCGGCACGGACGCGCCGGGCACCGCGAACCTCACCGGTGAGGGCGGATTCCTGCCGAACGGCGGCGAGGGACTGATCATCGGCCTGTTGGCCTCGGTGTTCGCCTACGGCGGCATGGAGACGGTCACCATCGCGGCCGCCGAGTCGGAGAACCCGGTCAGCGGTGTGGCGCGGGCGGTCCGCACGGCCATGTGGCGCATCGCGCTGTTCTACATCGGCTCGATGGCGGTCGTGGTCACCCTGATCCCCTGGGACTCCAAGGAGGTCGTCGAGAAGGGCCCGTACGTCGCCACCCTCGACCACCTGGGCATCCCCGGCGCCGGTCAGCTGATGAACGTGGTGGTCCTGGTCGCCCTGCTGAGCGCCATGAACGCCAACATCTACGGCTCCTCGCGCATGGCGTACTCCCTCGTCCAGCGCGGCCAGGGTCCCGCGGCGCTGGGCCGGGTCTCGGGCGGCATCCCGCGCATCGCGGTCCTCGCCTCCTCCGTGTTCGGCTTCGTCTGCGTCGTCCTGTCCTACTGGCGGCCCGACGACGTCTTCCCGTGGCTGCTGAACATGATTGGCGCGGTCATCCTGGTCGTCTGGATCTTCATCGCCGCCTCGCAACTCCGGCTGCGCCGCCGTCTGGAGCGCGAGGCCCCGGAGAAGCTGGTCGTGCGCATGTGGGCCTTCCCGGTCCTGACCTGGGTCGCGATGGCCGGCATGGCGGCGATCTTCGTCCTGATGGCCCGCGAACCCGACACCCGGGTGCAGCTGTACTCCACCGGCGGCATGACGGTGCTCCTGGCGGCCGTCGGGTACGCCTGGCAGCGCAGGCGGGCCGCGGCCTGACACGCCCCGTACCGCGACAGAGCCCCCGTGTGATCCGCACGGGGGCTTTTTGCTGTTAGCTTGTTGTTGCAAGCTACTTGCAATAAGAGCTCTGAGGGGACCCTTCATGCCCGTCTACACACTCCCGGAACTGCCCTACGACTACTCCGCGCTCGCGCCCGTGATCAGCCCCGAGATCATCGAGCTGCACCACGACAAGCACCACGCGGCCTATGTGAAGGGCGCCAACGACACGCTGGAGCAGCTGGCCGAGGCGCGGGACAAGGAGTCGTGGGGGTCGATCAACGGCCTGGAGAAGAACCTGGCGTTCCATCTGTCCGGGCACATCCTGCACAGCATCTACTGGCAGAACATGACCGGCGACGGCGGTGGCGAGCCGCTCGCCGCGGACGGGGTGGGCGAGCTGGCGGACGCCGTCGCCGAGTCCTTCGGGTCCTTCGCGAACTTCAAGGCGCAGCTGTCCAAGGCCGCCGCGACCACGCAGGGTTCGGGCTGGGGCGTGCTGGCGTACGAGCCGCTGAGCGGGCGGCTGATCGTCGAGCAGGTCTACGACCACCAGGGCAACGCCGGCCAGGGCGCCACGCCGATCCTCGTGTTCGACGCCTGGGAGCACGCTTTCTACCTCCAGTACAGGAACCAGAAGGTCGACTTCATCGAGGCCATGTGGCAGGTCGTCAACTGGCAGGACGTGGCCCGGCGTTACACCGCGGCCAGGTCCCGTACGGACGTACTGCTGCTGGCTCCCTGAGCCGGCGAGAACGTCCTGCCTCGTGATCGTCTTCTCACCCTTCACGAACGGCAGGCGGAATGACGGAAGCCCCCGCGAGGACCTGACTCGCGGGGGCTTCCCATGTCGGGCGGTTTCATGGGCATTTCACGCCGCCCATCCACCGTCTGTGGCATGAACAGACCCAGATGGCTGGCAGCGCTGCTGCTGGCGCTGCTCGTCCCGCTCGGCTCGGCGCCGCCCGGGGTGGCCGACGACAAGCGGCCGCCGGGGGCGGCGAAGGGGCGCGACCTCTCCATGCAGGAGGAGAACCCACTGCTGACCTCGCCGTTCGAACCCATCGAGAAGCTGCGGTACGACCTCTGGCGCGAGTTGCCCAAGGCGGACAAGAACGAGGCGTGGAACCCGTACCGCAACGGCGCGGCCGTCTTTCTGGACCCGACGGTGCTGGACTACGACCACCAGGTCATGCCGCTCCTGAAGGAGACCACCACCTTCAGCCACACGGGCCGCCAGGCGTGGGCGGCATCGGTCGTCCGGGTCGATCCGCTGCGGGAGTATCTCAAGCGCGCAGCCGTCCAGCGGCTGGACGACGCGAAGTGGGGCGAACTCGTCGTCGTCAGCGCGTTGAACATCCAGAAAAGCAAGCAGAGGCACTCCGAGGACGTCATCCAAAAGGTGCTGGACAAGTACGGCATCGGTGACGAGGCGGAGCTCCTCGGCAGCTCCGAACGACAGAACTGCTCGCGATGCGCCCGCCTGTACCGCCCGGACACACCGCTCGTCTTCGGGCACCCGTACGACATCAGCGTGCAGGAGTGGGTCGACCGGGAGGTGGAGATCGCGTGGGCGCGGAACAAGGTTGCGCACCTGGGCCCGGAGGCGGAGCGCAGGGCGGAGAAGGGGGTGAAGGAGAAGTACGAGGAGAGGGTGAAGCGACGCAACGCCACCGCCAAGGACAAACTGGTGACCGACCTCGGCGAGGTGCGGCGCGGTCTGGAGGCGCGGTACGGCCACGAGCCCTCCCCCGCCTTCTCCGTCGACCCGAAACAATGCCCTGACCAGGGAACCGGAACACAGTCACTGGGTCTCCAGCAGACGTTGGTACTCACGGCCGCAGCCAAGGCCGCCAATCCCTGCGACGAGGCGGAGGACACCCCGCGCGTCGCCACGGGCCTGGGCAGCATGCTCGCCGCCCCCGGCCTGAGCACCGGCGGCATCGACTTCTCCAGCATGGAGCTGCGCTATCTCTCCGACCCCGGTGACGGAAGCGGCCTGGAGTACTCCTTCAGCGCCGACTTCAAGCCGCTGAAGGGGGACGCCCGCACCGCTACGGGGCGCGCGGCCCTGTCCCAGTCCTCGGACGCCTTCTTCGTCTGGCTCTCCCTCGCCCCGCAGAACTTCTGGGTCAACCTCAATCCCGACGAGCCGGAGCGCATCGTCGATGGCCGGCTGGGGCGTACGGATGCCGGGAAGGTGATGCTGGAGGCCGATCTGGAGATGAAGAAGACCGTCGGCAAGCTCATCCATCCGCACAGCGCGCCGGGACGGAAGTTCTGGGCGGGGGTCCGGGGTGACTGCATGTCGTTCCGGAACTGGATCCTGCCGGCGACCGCGTCGGTCCACCAGGACGGCGACAAGCTCTACATCCTCGACGCGCCCCTCGACGTCAAGATGGAGACCCAGTACCTGAAGGACAACGGGGCGTCGTCCGCGGCCTCCTGCCCCGAGCAGGACAAGGCCACCGAGGATCACAACGAAGCGCTCTTCCGCGACCTGATCCTCCCCAGGCTCAAGAAGGCCATCAACACCGCCCCCGAGTACGCCGAGCTGCGCCGCGTGTATCTCGCCCGGGTCGCCGCCGAGTGGTACCGCGAGCTGAGCCGGACCAAGGACACGACGTACGGCGACCTCATCGACAGCGGCGACATCGACACCTGGCGGCGCACCGGCGACTGGCAGCCCACCGACACCTTCGACCGGTACGTCGACTCGTACACCAAGGGCGAGTTCAAGGTCACCGACAGGACAACCAAGGGCAGCACCACCTACGTACGCAGCTACGTCTACGGCGGTGTCGACCTCACCAGGATCCCCTTGAAGACCGTCACCGACGACCGTTTCACCTCGGACTTCGCGGGGCTCCCGCAGAGCGTCGACCGTTCGCTGAACGCACCGTCGGCCGCCGCCGGGGACGAGACCGTCTGGCTCGGCTCACCGACCCCGCGCCAGGCCAAGACCGGTATCGGCGCACCGGCGAAGCAGGAGGCGCAGGGGAAGCAGGAGGCGCAGGAACCCGTGTCCTCGGGAACACGGGCGCTGTGGCTGCTGCCCGCGCTGCTCCTCGCGCCGATCGCGCTGCTGCGGCTGCGGCGACGCCGTCTGGACGCCGCTCGTCGGGCAAATCACCTGCGCCGAAACGCCGTCGGGCGGCCACCGAGGTGAGGCGGGGGAGGTAGCCGAGGGACGGCCGCGCCCGGTGGCCGTCCCTTCGTCCTCGTCGGTCAGGGCTTGCGGCCCACTCCGCCGTGCTGGCCGATCGGGCGGGGCTCCTGGTCGGCAGGGTCGGGGCGCCACAGCGGGACGGAGACGACGCCCGGTTCGATGAGTTCCAGGCCCTCGAAGAACGCCTCGATCTTGTCGACCGGGCGCAGGAAGTACGGGACGGCGCCGGTCTCGTTGTAGGAGTCCTGGGCGTTCTCGTAGTCCGGGTCGGTGCCCCGGGAGCCGTCGTTGACGCAGAGGTAGCTGCCGGAGGGCAGGCCGTCCAGCAGGCGACGGACCAGCTCGCGGGCCCGGTCGTAGTCGGCGACGTGGCCGAGGATGCCGCTGAGGATCAGGGCCGTGGGACGGGAGAGGTCGAGGGTCCGGGAGGCCGCCTCGAGGATCTCCTCGGGCTCGTACAGGCTCAGGTCCTCGTACGCCGTCGCACCCTCGGAGGTCGAGGTGAGCAGGGCGCGGGCGTGGGCCAGGACCAGCGGGTCGTTGTCGACGTAGACGATCCTCGACTCGGGGGCGAGGCGCTGGGCGACCTCGTGGGTGTTGTCGACGGTCGGCAGGCCGGTGCCGACGTCGAGGAACTGGCGCACGCCCCCCTCGTTCACCAGATACCGGATACCGCGGCCCAGGAAGGCGCGGCTGCTGCGCGCGATGGTGACGATGCCGGGGAAGACCGCGGTGTACGCGTCGCCCGCCGCCTCGTCCACGGGGTAGTTGTCCTTGCCGCCCAGCCAGTAGTTCCAGATCCGGGCCGAGTGCGGTACCGAGGTGTCGATCTCCGTCATGTCCCCATGGTGCTACGGCAGGTCGGGGTCACAGGGCACATTGAGGGAGAGAAGTGCGGCGGATCCGTCGGATCTCACGAGGAGTTCGCTGATCGCGGCGTTGCGCAACCGGGGGAACACTCTGCGGTACTCCCCCGCCGGGATCGACAGCAGCGTGCACAGCACCAGACGCAGCAGCGTGTTGTGCGCGACCACGAGGACGCGCTCGCCCGGGTGGGCGGCGGCGATCCGGCGCAGGGCCGCGGCGCCGCGTCCGGCGGCGGCCGACGGGTCCTCCGCGCGGGGGAACGGGTTAGCCACCGGGTCGGTGCGGAACGCCTCCGCCGCGGCCGGGTACTGCGCCGCGAACTCCGCGAGCGTACGGCCCTCCAGCACCCCGAAGTCGCATTCGCGCAGGCCCGGTTCGCGGTGCGGGGTGAGGCCGAGGGCCCGGCAGGCCGGGTCGGCGGTAATGGCGGCACGGGAGAGGGGCGAGGTCCAGATCGCGTCGACCGGGTGGGCGGCGGCCCAGTGGCCGAGGGCGTCGGCCTGGGCGCGTCCGGTGTCGGTGAGGGCCACGTCGCTGACCCCGGCGTAGCGGTTCTCGGCGTGCCAGACGGTCTGTCCGTGCCGGGCCAGCAGCAGGGTCGCGTCGGTGCTCGTGGTCATGAGTCCGCAGTATCCCCGTCCAGGCGGGCGTGCGCGTGCGCCGCGACCGGGGGCGGCAGCCAGCCCCGGGTGGTCAGCTCGTCGACGAGGCGGGCGTACGGCTCGGCGAAGCGGGCGGTGCGGCCGGGGCGGGGTTCGACGGTCGCACCGATCCGGACCATGGCCTCCGCGGCCTGCGCGAGGGAGGGTGCCGCGCCCGCGCCGTACGCCGCCAACGCGGCCATCCCCAGGGCGGGTTCCGTCTCCCGAGGCACCCGGGCCGGGCGGCCCAGGACGTCGGCGCGCAGCTGGTTCCAGTACGGGCTGCGGGCGGCGCCGCCGGTGAAGGTGAGGGGGCCGTCGAGGGGGGCGCCCAGGTGGTGCAGGTAGTCCAGGCAGAGGCGTTCGGTGAAGGCGACGCCCTGGAGGAGCGCGGCCCACAGGTCGGCGTCCGACTCCGGTTCGCCGAGGACCAGCGCGGTGGCGTCCGGCGCGTGGAACGGGAAGCGCTCGCCGGGTGACACGAGCGGGTAGGCGATCGCGCCGGAGGGCTCGTACGCGGCGGCCAGCGTGTCCATCGCCGCCGGGTCGGCGCCCGCGAACGCCGCCGTGAGCACGCCCGCGCCGACGCTGGAGGCGCCGCCCGGCAGCCAGCCGCCGTCCGGGGCACGGTGGTTGTAGACCACGCCGGTCGGGTCGCGGACCGGCGTCGAGGAGGCGCCCTTGAGGACCAGCGTGGTGCCGAGCACGGAGTTCCAGGAGCCGGGGCGCAGCGCGGCGGAGGCGATCTGGGCCGCGCAGCCGTCGGTCATCCCGGCGACGACGGGCGTGCCGGCGGGGATGCCGGTGGCGTCGGCGGCGCTCGCGCAGACCTCGCCGAGCGGGCTGCCGGGGCGGACGACCTCGGGGAGCGCGCTGCCGGGCAGGCCGAGGCGGGGCAGCACGGCGGGCCAGGAGTCGTGCTCCAGGTCGTAGCCGGTCTTCAGGGCGTGGCTGGAGTCGGCCGGCGGCAGCTCACCGGTGAGGAGGGAGACGACCACGTCGGGCTGGTGGGTGACGCGGCCGGGGCCGTACGTCTCGGTCAGCCACACCGCCTTCGGCAGGGCCCAGGTGTCCTGCACCGCCGCCCCGGCCATCCGCGCCCGGGCCGCCTGCACGGTCGCGCGTCCGTCGTCGTACATCAGGGCGGGGGTCATCGGCCGCCCCGCCCCGTCCGTCAGCAGCACGGTCCCGGACGTCCCGCACACCGCGAGCCCGCCGATCCGCGTCCTCGTCCGCGGGTGCTCCCGCAGCGCGGCCCGGGACGCCGTGCACACGCCCTCCCACCAGTCCCCCGGATCCTGCTCGTGCCGTACGCCGTCGCGCCGGCCGGCGAGGGGCGCCGAGCCGCTGCCGAGGACCGTGCCGTCCCCGGTGACCAGCAGGACCCGCACGCTCTGGGTGCCCAGGTCGATCCCCAGCCAGGCCTCGTGCTCGTCGGTCATCCGGCCTCCCGCACATCTGGATCCGTTAACTTCTCACTCTGCACCGATATTTTCCCGTGCGCGAGGGATTGACGCCCAACTTCCGCCGTTCCACCCTCTGTTAACGAGTCGACTCGCCGTGTTAACCCGATCAGCTGACCGAGCCCCACGTGGAGGTCACGGATGGACACGCACGTGCACGACCGCCGACGGTTCCTGGCGCTGAGCGCAGCCCTGGCCGCCACGCCTGCGCTGACCGCGTGCGGTGCCGGGTTCGGCGGCGACGACAGCAAGAGCGACGGCTCGGCGGCGGACGACGTCACCGGCTCCTTCGACTGGAAGCGGGAGAAGGGCACCACCGTCAAGGCGCTGCTCAACAAGCACCCGTACACCGACGCACTCATCGCCGACCTGAAGTCGTTCACCGAGCGGACCGGCATCAAGGTCGAGTACGACGTCTTCCCCGAGGACAACTACTTCGACAAGCTCACCGTCGACCTGTCCAGCGGACGTGCCTCCTACGACGTCTTCATGCTGGGCGCGTACATGGTCTGGCAGTACGGCCCACCGGGCTGGCTGGAGGACCTCGGCCCCTGGATGCGCAACGCCTCGGCGACCGGCTCCGAATGGGACCAGGCCGACTTCTTCCCCAACCTCCTCCAGGCCGACCAGTGGTCCCTGAAGGCGGGCGCGCCGCTCGGGCAGGGCGGGCAGTATGCGCTGCCGTGGGGCTGGGAGACCAACGTCGTCGCCTACAACACGGACGTGTTCAGGAAGCTCGGCCTCAAGCCCGCCGAGTCGTTCGACGAGCTGCGCGACATCGCCGGCGTCATCAAGCGCAAGGCGCCGGGAGCCGGGTTCGACGGCATGTACGGGATCGCCGTACGGGGATCGCGCAGCTGGGCGACCATCCACCCGGGCTTCATGACGATGTACGCCCGCAACGGGCTCAAGGACTTCACGGTCGAGGGCGGGAAGCTCACACCCGCGATGAACACCCCGGAGGCCGTCGCCTTCACCGAGGACTGGGCGGGCATGGTCAAGCAGGGCGGGCCGCCGTCCTGGACGTCGTACACCTGGTACCAGTGCTCCAGCGACCTCGGCGCGAAGAAGGCCGGGATGCTGTTCGACGCGGACACGGCCGCCTACTTCCAGGCCGTGGAAGGGGCGAGTCCGGCGTCCGGGAAGATCGCCTTCCACCCCGGCCCGAAGGGACCGGACGGGTCGCTGGCCACCAACATGTGGATCTGGTCGCTCGGCATGAACGCCAAGAGCAAGAAGAAGAGCGCCAGTTGGCTCTTCCTCCAGTGGGCGACCGGCAAGGAGCACCTGCGCAGGAGCGCGATCACGCACAACCACATCGACCCGGTGCGCAGGTCCATCGCCGACGACGCCGCCTACAAGAACAAGATGAAGCACCTGCCCGGCTTCATCGAGACCTTCGAGACCGTCGTCGACCAGACGAAGATCCAGTTCACCCCGCAGGCGCAGTTCTTCGACGCCACCACCAGCTGGGCCTCCGCCCTCCAGGAGATCTACGGCGGCAAGGGCGCCGAGTCGGTCCTCGGCAGGCTGGCGGGCGACCTCGCCGACAAGGTGGGCTAGCGCGATGGGATGGCGGCTCGCCCTTCGCCCGTACGTCCTGATCGTCCCCGCCCTGCTGCTGACCTGCGGGATCCTCTATCCCTTCGGGCTCGGCCTCTACTACACGCTGTTCGACTTCTCGGCGAGCAAGCCGCAGCCGGACATGGTGCGGTTCGAGAACTACCAGACCGTCTTCACCCAGGAGGCGTTCTGGAACTCGGCGTGGGTGACGGTGCTGTACGCGGTGGGGGCGGCCGCCGTGGAGACCGTGCTCGGAGTCGCCGTCGCCCTGCTGCTGCACCGCTCGACGATCGTCGGGCGGGTACTGGAGAAGATCCTCATCCTGCCGCTGATGATCGCCCCGGTGATCGCTGCGATCATCTGGAAGCTGATGCTCCAGCCGTCGGTCGGCGTGGTGAACTACCTGCTCAGACCGTTCGGGCTGGGCGGGGTGCAGTGGACGGACACGCCGACCGGGGCGCTGCTGTCGTCCATCGCCGTGGACGTGTGGGTGTACACGCCGTTCGTCGCGATCCTCGCGCTCGCCGGGCTGCGCTCCCTGCCCACCTCCCCGTTCGAGGCGGCGGCCGTCGACGGGGCGGGCTGGTGGTACACCTTCCGGCGGCTGACGCTGCCGATGCTGTGGCCGTACGTCCTGGTCGCGGTGATCTTCCGGTTCATGGACTCGCTGAAGGTGTTCGACATCATCTACGCCCTCACCGAGGGCGGACCCGGTGACTCGACCGTCGTGCTGCAGATCCGGGCCTACCTGGAGGCGATCCGCTTCCAGCGTTACTCGTTCGGCATCAGCTACACGATCGTGCTGTGGGCCGTGGTGTATCTCGCCGCGATGGTGCTGGTGAAGCACCTGGGGAAGATCCAGCGGAAGGCGGCCGAGGCGAAATGACCCTGCGCAAACGCCTGTTGGGGTGGCTCGCGGACGCCGCCCTCATCCTCTACTTCGTCTTCGCCCTGTTCCCGATCGCCTGGATGGTGATCCTGTCGCTGAAGCCGACGAACCAGCTCTTCTCCACCTACTTCTCCTTCTCCCCCACCCTCGACGGCTACCGCACGGTCCTCGGTGACAGCGAGGGCATCCCGTTCCTGCGGTTCTTCGTCAACAGCCTGGTCGTGTCGGTCGGCGCCGTGGTCCTCTCGCTCCTCGTGGGGCTCCCGGCGGCGTACGCCTCGGCGCGCTGGCGGTTCAGGGGCTCGGAGAACCTGATGTTCACGCTGCTGTCGTTCCGGTTCGCCCCCGAACTCACCGTGATCATCCCGCTGTTCGTGCTGTACCAGAAGCTCGGCCTGTTCGACACGTACGTCGGCATGGTGTGGGTGCTCCAACTGGTCACCCTGCCGCTGATCGTGTGGATCATGCGGTCCTACTTCGCCGACCTGACGCCCGAGCTGGAACAGGCGGCGCTGCTGGACGGCTACACCCGCAAGCAGGCGTTCCTCCGGATCGCCCTGCCGCTGGTGAAGCCGGGCGTGGCGGCCGTGTCCCTGCTCGCCTTCATCTTCGCCTGGAACAACTTCGTCTTCCCGCTGATCCTCACCTCCAACGAGGCCCAGACCGTGACCGTGGGCGCACTGTCCTTCCTCGGCGGCGACCGGCCCAAGTACAACCTCACGGCCGCCGCCGCGCTCGTCTCCGTCGTACCGCCGCTGCTGCTCGCGCTGACGATCCAGCGGTATCTGGTGCGCGGGCTGTCGTTCGGGGCGGTGAAGTCATGATCCGGCTGCGGGACGTACGCAAGACGTACGGCAGGGTCACCGCCCTCGACGGCCTCGAACTGGACGTGCGCGAGGGCGAGTTCTTCTGCCTGCTCGGCCCCTCGGGCGCCGGCAAGACCACGACCCTCAAGACCGTCGCCGGCCTGGAGACCCCCGACGCCGGCACGGTCGAGCTCGACGGCAGGGACATGCGCGGCGTCGAGCCCTACGACCGCGGCGTCGCGATGTGCTTCGAGAGCTACGCCCTCTACCCGCACAGGTCGGCCTACGACAACCTGGCCTCGCCGCTCCGCTCCCCACGCCACCGCCTCCCCGCGGAAAAGGCCCGGGAGCGGATCGGCGAGGTCGCCGACCTCCTCGGCATCTCGGCCCTGCTGGACCGCCCCGTCGGCCGGCTCTCCAATGGCCAGCGGCAGCGCGTCGCCCTCGGCCGCGTCCTGGTCCGCCCGGCCCGCGCCTTCCTCCTCGACGAGCCGCTGTCCCATCTGGACGCCAAGCTGCGCCAGCAGATGCGGGCGGAACTGAAGGCGATCGGGGCGGTGCGGCGCACGACCACCCTCTACGTCACCCACGACTCGGTCGAGGCGCTGGCGCTGGGCGACCGGATCGGGGTGATCCGTAACGGGCGGATCGTGCAGACGGGAACCCGGGAGGAGATCTGGTACCGGCCCCACGACACGGAGGTCGCGCGGGCCTTCGGGCGGCCCCGGATCAACCTGCTGCCGGGCGCGGTCACCGCCGACGGCGGCTTCCGTTCCGCCGACGGCAAGGTCGAGTTGCCGATCCGGGCCGAGGCGGCCCCCGGCACCGACGTCCTGATCGGCGTCCGGCCCCGCGATCTCACCCTCGGCGAGGACCCCGGGCACGAGCTCACCGGCACCGTCTACGTCACGGAGGTCCTCGGCCGGTCCGTGGAGGTCACCGTCCGGCTCGGCGAGCAGCATCTGTCCCTGGTCGCCCCGCGCGGCGAGGCGACCGCCCTTCGGCCCGACGATCCGGTACGACTGTCGGTCCGGCCTGAGAACCTGCTGCTGTTCGAGGCCGACCGGCCGGAGCGTCCAGGACGAAGGATCGGGCAATGAACAACGCACAGCAGGGCCCCGCCGCCCGTCAGGCCGCGATGGCCGAGCGGGTCCTCGCCGAGGGTTCCGCGACCGCCGCCGAGCTGGCCGAGCGGTTCGGGGTGAGCCTGATGACCATCCACCGGGACCTCGACGAGCTCGAACGGCAGGGGATCGTACGGAAGTTCCGGGGCGGGGTGACGGCGCAGCCGTCCGGGGTCTTCGAGTCGAACGTGCAGTACCGGCTGAAGACCATGCGCGCGGAGAAGGCCGCCGTCGCCGAGCGGGCGCTGAAGATGGTCGAGCCCGGCATGGCGATCATGCTGGACGACTCCACCTCCACCCTGGAGATAGCCCGCAGGCTGCGGCTCGGGGAGGTGACCCCGCTGACGGTCGTCACCAACTTCCTGGAGGCGATCAACATGCTCTCCGACCAGCGCGGCATCCACCTCATGGCCCTCGGCGGCGACTACGACCCGCTGCACTCCTCCTTCCTCGGCGTGTCCTGCGTCGAGGCGATCGGGCAGCTGCGGGTGGACGTCTGCTTCGCGTCGACGTCGGCCGTGCACGGGGGTTACGCCTACCACCAGGAGCAGCACATCGTGTCGGTGAAGCGGGCGATGCTCGACGCGGCCGCCCGCAACGTCCTGCTGATCGACCACACCAAGCTCGCCCGGGTCGCCCTGCACCGGGTGGTCCCCCTGTCCCGCTTCGACCTGCTCCTCGTGGACGACGGTGCGTCGGCCGAGGCGCTGCGGGACCTGGACGAGAACAAGGTCCCTTACGAAGTCTGCGCGAAGCCGGCGACCGTGACGAAGGGCAGCGATGACCGAGCTGGAGCTACGTGATCTGCGCAAGACCTACACGGCGCGGGGGCGTCCGCCGGTGGACGCCGTACGCGGTATCGACCTGACCCTGCGCTCCGGCGAACTGCTCGGGCTGCTCGGCCCGTCGGGCTGCGGGAAGTCCACGACGCTGCGGATGATCGCCGGGCTGGAGACGGTGACCGGAGGGGACGTCCTGGTCGGCGGTTCGTCGGTGATCTCCCGGCCCGCGCAGCAGCGCAACATCGGGGTGGCGTTCGAGAACTACGCCCTGTACCCGCCGCTGACGGTGGCGGAGAACCTGGCCTTCGGCCTCAAGGCCCGCCGGCGGGCCGACCGGGGGGACGTGGCCCGCAAGGTCGAGGAGATCGCCGAGCGCGTCGACCTCACCGGCATCCTCGACGCCCGGCCCGCGGGCCTGTCCAGCGGCCAGAAGCAGCGCGTGTCCCTGGCCCGCGCGCTGATCCGCGAACCCGACGTGCTCCTCCTCGACGAGCCGCTGTCCCACCTCGACGCGGCGCAGCGCGACACGACCCGCCGTGAACTGAAGCGCATCCAGCGGGACCTGGGCCACACCACCATCCTCGTCACCCACGACCAGGAGGAGGCCCTCTCCCTCGCCGACCGGATCGCCGTGATGAAGGACGGCGTGATCCAGCAGCTCGGCACCCCGTACGAGATCTACGACAGCCCCGCCAACCTCTTCGTCGCGGACTTCGTCGGCGAACCGG
This sequence comes from Streptomyces chartreusis, assembly GCF_008704715.1. Classification (NCBI taxonomy): domain Bacteria; kingdom Bacillati; phylum Actinomycetota; class Actinomycetes; order Kitasatosporales; family Streptomycetaceae; genus Streptomyces; species Streptomyces chartreusis. The sequence continues at coordinate 6,440,962 of NZ_CP023689.1, read as the reverse complement.
CGATCAACCTGCTTCCGGGGGTGGCGACGGACGACGGCCACGCCCGCCTGTCCGACACGGCACGGATCGCGCTGCCGGTGCCGGTGGCGGCGGGCCGCGAGGTGGTGGTCGGGATCCGCCCGGAGGACCTGAGCCTGACCGGCGGGGACGGCCTCGCCGCCCGCGTCGTCGCCCACGAGCCCCTGCTGGAGTCGGGCATCGCGACCCTCGCCCTCGACGGCGTCGAAAGCCCCCTCGTCGTCCTGACCGACGCCGAGGTCCGCCTCGCCCACGACGACCGCGTCCACGTCACCGCCGACCCTGACCTCACCCATGTCTTCGACGCCGAGACGGGAGACTCCCTGCGATGACCAACGGGAACCGCGTGCGCGTGGTGGCCGCCGGCGACCACTTCATCCTGCCGTCGCTCATCAAGGACGCGCTCGGTCATGAACTCGCCTGTGATGTGAGCGAGTTGACGCTCGGGTGGCCCTTGGAGCCGTTCGGGGCGGTGGCCGAGGTCGTGGAGGCCAGTGATGCCGAGGACGAGCTGATCGAGGCGCTCGCCGGGGCGCAGGTGCTGGTGACGCAGATGGGCCCGGTGACGGAACGCGTCCTCGGCGCGTGCCCGGAGCTGCGGCTGGTCGTGGTGTGCCGGGGCGGCCCGGTGAACGTCAACCTGGACGCGGCCAAGCGGCACGACGTGCGGGTCTGCTACGCGCCCGGCCGCAACGCCGCCGCCACCGCCGAGTTCACCGTCGGCATGCTGCTGGCCGCCCTGCGCCGCATCCCGCAGGCCCACCATCTGCTGGCGCTGCGGGGCAGCTGGGACGGCTCGACGTACTACACCTACGACCACAGCGGCCTGGAGCTGGAGGACCTGCCGGTCGGGCTCGTCGGCTACGGCGCCGTCGGCAGCCGGGTCGCGCGGGCGCTGTGCGCGTTCGGGGCGCAGGTGATGGTCTACGACCCCTACGCCCGCGGCGAGATCCACGGCCTGCGTCTCGCCTCCCTCGACGAACTCCTGCGCCGCTCCCGGGTGGTCACCCTGCACGCCCGGCTCACCGCGGAGACCCGCGGGCTGATCGGCGCCCGGGAGCTGGCCCTGCTGCCGCGGGGCGCGGTCGTCGTGAACGTGGCCCGCGGCCCGCTGCTGGACGAGGACGCGCTGTGCGCCGCCCTGGAGGACGGACACCTCTCGGCGGCGGCCCTGGACACCTACGTACAGGAGCCGCTGCCCCCGCACTCGCGGCTGCACGCCCTGGCCGACCGTGTCGTGCTGACCCCGCACCTGGGGGGCGCTTCGCGGGCGGTGGCGGAGAAGGCGGCGGCGATCGCGGCGGCGGAGGTCGGGCGCTGGGTGCGGGGGGAACCGTTGGCGCATGCGCTGACCTGAGTGCCGCGCTTTGTCGTCGGTCGTCTGCGGCGTCGTTGTGGCTGGTCGCGCAGTTCCCCGCGCCCCTGAGGGGGCGCTACCGGACCGTAGAGGAGACCCGTTATGTACGTCGGGATCGACGTAGGTACGTCCATGGTGAAGGCTGCCGCGTTCGACAGCACCGGTCGTGAACTCGCCGTCGAATCGCGGCCGGTGGGGCTCACCCTGCACGGCGGGTTCGTGGAGCAGGACATGGAGGAGGTGTACGGGGCGGTCGTCGCCGTGCTGGAGGAGGTGACGGCCCGGGTGCCCGAGCCGGTCGAGCTGGCCGGGCTGACCGGGCAGGGCGACGGGGTGTGGCTGGTCGACGCGCAGGGGCGGCCGGTGCGGGCGGCGGCGTCCTGGATGGACGGGCGGGCGCACGAGCTGGTCGACCGGTGGCTGGCGGACGGCACGTTCGAGACGGTGTTCCGGCGCACCGGCAGCGCGATGTTCCCCGGCTGTCCGGGGCCGTTGCTGGCGTGGCTGGAGAGCCATGAGCCGAAGGCGCTGGATGCCGCGGCGGCCGCGCTGTACTGCAAGGACATGGTGTTCCACCGGCTGACGGGGGCGGGGCCGACCACCGATGTGTCGGACGCCTCGATGCCGTTCCTGGACCCGCGGACGCGGAGTTACGACAACCGGGTCGTGGAGCTGCTCGGGCTGACCCACCGGCGTGGCCTGCTCGCGCCGGTCAGTGATCCGGTCGCGACGGCGCCGGCGCTCGGCGAGGGCCTGGCGGCCGGGACCCGGCTCGCGAACGGGCCGTACGACCTGCCGGCCTGCGCGCTGGGCGCGGGCGTGACCTCGCCCGGCGACGGTCTCCTCATCGTCGGCACCTGTCTGGCCAGCCTCGTCGCCACCACCGACCTGGACCTGACCGGTGAGCCGGCCGGCCTGTACATCAGCACCGACCGGCCCGGGCACTGGCTGCGCGCGATGCCCGCGATGGTCGGTACGGCGGCGCTGGACTGGGTGCTGTCGACGACGGGCGTGCGGCACGAGGAGGTCGACGGGCTGCTGGCCGAGACCCCGCCGGGGGCGCACGGGGTGCGGGTGCTGCCGTACTTCGCGCCGTCGGGTGAGCGCGCGCCCTTCGTGGAGCCCCGGCTGCGTGCCGAACTCACCGGTGTCTCGCTGGAGTCGACCCGTGCCGACCTGGTCCGGGCGACCTGCGAGGGCATCGGCTACGCGGCCCGGCACTGCCTGGAGGCGGCCGGGCTGAGCGGGACGCTCGCCGTCTGCGGCGGCGGGACGCGCAGCCCGGCCTGGATGCGGCTGCTCGCCGACGTCCTGGGGCGGCCGCTCAGGGTCGTCGAGGGCGAGGTCGGCGCGCGCGGCGCGGTGCTCGCGGCGGCCGAGCGGTACGGCGAGGCACTGGACGCCGGGGCGTGGACGCGGCCGACGGCCGTCGTCGAGCCGGACGCGGCACGGGCCGCGTACTACGCGCGGGAGTACGAGGAACACCTGACCCGCCTGAGTGAGGCGCGCGGCCGGGCCCGCGCCTGAACAGCCCTACGACGAAAGGGAGTCGCATGCACCCGAGACGTAGATCCCTGCTGCTCGCGGCCGCCGGCACCACGGCGACCGCCGCCGTACCCGCGACCGCCACCGCCGCACCCGGGTCCCGCCCCGGGCGGCGGCCGCTCGTCATCGGCCATCGCGGCGCGGCCGGCTGGCGTCCCGAGCACACGGCGGCCTCGTACACGTACGCCGTGCAGACCGGCGCCGACTGGATCGAGCCGGACCTGGTGCCGACGAAGGACCATGTGCTGGTGGTCCGGCACGAGAACGAGATCTCGGGGACCACCGACGTGTCGGAGCACCCGGAGTTCGCGGGGCGCCGGACGACGAAGACCGTGGACGGGCGGGCGGTGACGGGCTGGTTCACCGAGGACTTCACGCTGGCGGAGCTGAAGACACTGCGGGCGGTGGAGCGGCTGCCGCTCGTCCGCAACCGCAACACCGTGTTCGACGGCCGTGAGGAGGTCCTCACCTTCCAGGAGGTCGTCGACCTGGCGCGCCGGCTCTCGAAGACGTACGGCCGGACGGTCGCCGTGTTCCCGGAGACCAAGCACCCGACGTACTTCCGCTCGCTGGGCCTGCCGCTGGAGCCGGAGCTGGCGCGGCTGATCCGGCGCAACCGGCTGGGGCGGCGCGAGTGCGTGGTGCAGTCGTTCGAGCCGACGAGCCTGAAGCGGATCGCGGCCGAGCGGCTGGGGCTGGATCTGTGGCAGGCGCTGGGGACCACGGGCGGGCCCTACGACCTGGTCTCGTCCGGTGATCCGACGACGTACAAGGACATGATGACCCCGGCGGGGCTGGCGCGGATCTCGGCGTACGCCGGGTGGATCGGCCCGGACAAGTCCTCGCTCGCCGGCACGTCCCTGCTCGCGGACGCGCACGCGGCGGGGCTGCGGGTGGGGCCGTACACCTTCCGCGCGGAGAACCAGTTCCTGCCGGCGGACCTGCGGCGGGGAACCGGACCGAACGATTTCGGGGACGCGTTCGCGGAGTACGCGCTGTACTACGGGCTGGGGGTCGACGCCGTGGTGACCGACTTCCCCGATCTGGCGGTGATGGCGAGGAGGGGTTGATGAGGACCCGCACACTGGACTGCCCGACCTGCGGCACCATGCAGATCTTCCGGATCCTCGACAAGGAGGAGAGGGCGGCGGTACGGGAGGAGGAGGGGCCGGGCTTCTTCGTGGACAACCTGTGGCGGTGCACGGGCACGGGCTGTCTGACGTACTACCCGCAGTTCAACAAGGCCGGCTACGGCCGTCTCCCGAAGAAGTTCCTCGCGGAGGAGGCCGCAGCCGGCGAGTGAGCCCTACAGGTTGCTGAAGTCCGGGCCCTTGGTGCGGGTGCGCTTGATCTCGTAGAAGCCCGGCACGGACGCCACGGCGAGGGTGCCGTCCCAGAGCTTGGCGGCTTCCTCGCCCTTGGGGGCGGGGGTGACGACGGGTCCGAAGAAGGCGATCTGCTCGCCGTCGTCGCCGGGGACGGCGATGACCGGCGTGCCGACCTCCTGGCCGACCTTGTCGATGCCCTCCTTGTGGGAGGCGCGCAGCTGCGGCTCGTAGGGGGTGCCGTCCCAGTGCTCCATGAGGGACTCGGGCAGGCCGGCCTCCTTCACGGCGGCGGCGACCGCCTCCTTGCCGGGGCCCTCGCCCTGGTTGTGGATGCGGGTGCCGAGCGCGGTGTAGAGGTCGCCGAGCACCTCGGCGCCGTGCTCCTCCTGCGCGGCGATGACGACCCGGACCGGGCCCCACGCCTTGGTCTCCAGCAGGTCGCGGTACTCCGCGGGAAGGTCGTCCAGCTTGTCCTCGTTGAGGACGGCGAGGCTCATCACGTGCCAGCGGACCTCGATGTCACGGACCTTCTCCACCTCCAGGACCCAGCGTGAGGTCATCCAGGCCCAGGGGCACAGCGGGTCGAACCAGAAGTCGACGGGGGTCTTGTCCGACATGTCTCTCCTCATGAGGCAAGCAGGTCTCAGCTGAACCTCTGGGGGAACACCGCTGCCCGCCCGGCCATTCCCCGGTGCCGCGGGTCAGGGGCACATGGCAGGATCGGGCTGTCCGCATACTGAACACGACCCCAGGGAGTGCCACCCGTGCCCGGTGAGAATCTGTCCCGCGACGAGGCCCGGGAGCGGGCCGCCCTGCTGTCCGTCGACGGGTACGACGTGTCCCTCGACGTCCGTTCCGCGCTCGGCGACGAGGGCTCCGAGAACGGCGGGCCGCGCACCTTCCGCTCGGTGACCACGATCCGCTTCCGCTGCAACGAGCCCGGCGCGACGAGCTTCGCGGACCTGATCGCGCCGAGCGTGACGGCCGTCTCCCTCAACGGCAAGGACCTCGGCCCGAGCGAGGTCTTCGACGGCTCGCGGATCGTCCTCGAGGACCTGGCCGCCGACAACGAACTCGTCGTCGACGCCCAGTGCGCCTACTCCCGCACGGGAGAGGGCCTGCACCGCTTCGTCGACCCCGAGGACGGCGAGGTCTACCTCTACACGCAGTACGAGCCCGCCGACTCCCGCCGGGTCTTCGCCAACTTCGAGCAGCCCGACCTCAAGGCGCCCTTCCGCTTCGAGGTGCGGGCGCCTCAGGCGTGGACGGTGTGGAGCAACGGCAGCGGTGAACTCGCGGACGGGACCTGGAGGTTCGCGGAGACGAAGCCGATCTCGACGTACATCACCTGTGTCGTGGCGGGCCCGTACCACTACGTCACGGACTCCTACGAGCGCACTCTCGCCGACGGCTCGACGCTGCGGATCCCGCTGGGCGCGATGTGCCGCAAGGGTCTCGCGCCGTACTTCGACGCCGACGACATCTTCCTGGTCACCAAGCAGGGCCTGGACTTCTTCCACGAGCACTTCGACTACCCGTACCCCTTCGGGAAGTACGACCAGGCGTTCGTGCCGGAGTACAACCTGGGCGCGATGGAGAACCCGGGGATGGTGACGTTCCGGGAGGAGTTCGTCTTCCGCGGCAAGGTGACGCAGGCGTCGTACGAGGGCCGGGCGAACGTCATCCTGCACGAGATGGCGCACATGTGGTTCGGCGACCTGGTCACGATGGTGTGGTGGGACGACCTGTGGCTGAAGGAGTCCTTCGCGGACTTCATGGGCACCTTCGCCAACGTCGGCGCGACGCGGTTCAAGAACGCCTGGATCACCTTCGCCAACCGCCGCAAGGCCTGGGCGTACCGGGCCGACCAGCTGCCGTCCACGCACCCGATCACGGCGGACATCCGCGACCTCCAGGACGCCAAGCTCAACTTCGACGGCATCACGTACGCCAAGGGCGCCTCGGTCCTTAAGCAGCTGGTGGCGTACGTCGGGCAGGACGCGTTCCTGGAGGGCGCGCGGCGCTACTTCAAGCGGCACGCGTACGGCAACACCCGGCTCGGGGACCTGCTGTCGGTGCTGGAGGAGACCAGCGGCCGGGACATGGGCGCGTGGGCGCGTTCCTGGCTGCAGACGGCGGGCGTGAACTCGCTGACCCCGCAGGTGCTGCTGGACGGCGAGGGCCGGGTGAGCGAGCTGGCGGTGGTGCAGGAGGCCGCCGAGTCGCACCCGGAGCTGCGCCCGCACCGGGTGGCCGTGGGTCTGTACCGGCGCACCGCGGACGGCGCGCTGGAGCGGTACGCCCGGGCCGAGACGGACGTGGACGGGCCGCGCTCGATCGTGACGGAGCTGGTGGGCGCCGAGGCGCCGGAGCTGGTGCTGGTCAACGACGACGACCTGACGTTCTGCAAGACCCGCTTCGACGACACCTCGCTCGCGACGCTGCGGGCCGCGCTCGGCGAGATGACGGACCCGCTGGCGCGTGCCCTGTGCTGGTCGGCGCTGTGGAACATGACACGGGACGCGCTGCTGCCGGCACGGGAGTTCATCGACCTGGTGCTGAGGTTCGCGCACCGGGAGTCCGACATCGGCGTCCTTCAGATGCTGCACGCGTGGGCGGACTCGGCGCTGACGCTCTACGCGGCGCCGGAGTGGCGCGCGGAGGGCACCCGGCTGCTGGCCGAGGGCGCCTCGGCGCAGCTGTACGCGGCCGAGCACGGCAGCGAGCACCAGCTGGCGTGGGCGCGGTTCTTCGCCCGGGTGACGGACGAGCCGGGCTTCGGGCTGCTGACGGGCCTGCTGGACGGTTCGGCGACGGTCGAGGGTCTCGCCGTGGACCAGGAGCTGCGCTGGGCGCTGCTGGACACGCTGGCCACGTACGGCGTCGTCGGCGAGAAGGAGCTGGCGGCGGAGCTGGCCCGCGACGACACGGCGTCGGGCAGGCGGCACCAGGTGCGCTGCCTGGCCGCGCGGCCGTCGGAGGCGGTGAAGGCGCAGGCGTGGGCGCAGGTCGTCGAGTCGGACGCGCTGTCCAACGCGCTGGTGGAGGCGACCATCGCGGGCTTCGTCCAGCCGTCCCAGCGGGAGCTGCTGGCGCCGTACGCCGAGAAGTACTTCGCGGTGATCGAGCGGGTGTGGGACGAGCGGTCCATCCAGATCGGCATGGATGTGGTCCGGGGTCTGTTCCCGGGGCTCCAGCAGTCACCGGCCACCCTGGAGGCGACGGACGCCTGGCTCACGGCGCACGAGGACGCGGCTCCGGCGCTGCGGCGGCTGGTGCTGGAGGCGCGGGACGATCTGGCACGGGCGCTGCGGGGGCAGGCGTGTGACGCGGCGGCGTCAACCGGCTGAGACCTTTGGCCAACGGTCATGGCCTGCGTGACCGTTACGGAATTCAGGCAATAGCAGCCGTAACCCCTGGTCCCACCCGATTGGACCAGGGGTTTTCGGTGCGTACTCGGCATCCGAACACCCGTCCTTTAGTGCCACGTTGTCCGTTTTTGTCGACGGCCCTGTAACAGCGGTTAGCGAGCCGATCAGGCACGGGAACCTCCGGGTCATGACCCACAACACCCCGCTGTCCCCCCGCCCCCTGCGTCACCTCTCCGAGATCCACCGCCGTGTCATGACGGCCGCCCAGCTGAAGTCGCACGGCGTCGGGACCGCCGAGATGAACGAGCAGTGCCGCCCCGGCGGCCCCTGGCAGCAGCTCCTCCCCGGCGTCGTGCTGCTCCACCCCGGCCCGCCCACCGGCGAGGAGCGGCTGCACGCGGCGCTGATGTACGCCTCGCGCGAGCGCACCCCGGGCGTGCCGGCCCAGCCGAACGCGGGCGAGGAGCACGCCGCCCCCGCCTACCCCGAGGTGATGATCACGGGCCTCGCGGCGCTGACCCTGCACGGCTTCTCCGCCGCGCCGCCGCTCACCGCCCTGGACACCGTCGACGTCCTGGTCCCCCGGATGCGCCGGCTGCGCTCCGCGGGCTGCACCCGCATCCTGCGCACCGCCGCGCTGCCCACGCCCCGGCAGGTCACCGGCATCCCGGTGGCGCCGGTCCCGCGCGCCCTGGCCGACGCCGTCGCCGAACTCACCGACGCGAGCGCCGTACGCCGGCTGCTGACCGAGGCCGTGCGCGGCGGGCACTGCGAACCGGCGTCGGTGGTGCGGGAGTTGAACCAGGCGAAGCTGCTCGGCCGCCCGCATGTGGTGGACGCGGTGGACTCCCTGCTCGCCGAGGGCCGCGCCATCGCCGAGGACCGGCTGTACGCGATGGTCCACGAGCACGGCCTGCCCGACCCGGTCTGGAACGTGGACCTGCGGCTGCCGGGCGGCCCCCACCTCGGCGGCCTGGACGCCTACTGGCCGGAGCAGGCGGTGGCGGTGGAACTGGACACCCGGGCGCCCCGCCAGGAGGAGGACGCCCTGTGGTCGGAGTACGCCCGCAAGCGCGAGACGTTGGAGCGCCTCGGCATCACGGTCGTCCACATCACCCCGAAGAAGCTCCGGGACGGCACGGAGCAGCAGGCCGCGGTGGTCCGTACGGCCCTGATGGCGGCGGCCGACCGTGATCCGGCCGCGTACGTCGTGGTGCTGCCGAGGTAGTGACGGACCGCGAAGGCAGCATCAGGAGGGGAGAGGAGGGGCCGCCGGGGCCTTGCGCCGGCGGCCCCTCCTCGTGTGTCAGGTGAGGTCCGGGCCGCGCGAGACGGTGCGCTCGGGCGCCTTGCCCGTGCCGCAGAACTCCGCCTCGATCACCGCCGCCGTGTCCCCCGACCAGTCGCCGTTGAGGTTGAAGGCGAGGGAGTGGCGGCCGTCCTTGGTGGTGACCGCCTCCGAGACGGAGCCGTGGATGCCGCCGCCGTGGCCCCAGACGGTGACCCCGCAGGACAGTTCGGACTTCATCAGGCCGAGGCCGTAGCCGTTGCGCTCGTCGACGGCGACGGTCCTGGTCATCTCGGCCAGCTGCTTGCGGGGCAGGAGCTTGCCGCGCAGCAGGGCCGCGTAGAAGCGGCCGAGGTCGGTGGAGTCGGAGATCATCTCGCCGGCCGAGTAGGCGATCGACGGGTTGATCCGTGTGACGTCGTACGTCGGGCCCGTCGCCGTCTCGGCCAGCTTGGAGTAGGCCCGGCTGCTGGGGCCCGGCACGCTCACGCGCGTGCCCGGCACGGAGGTGCCGGTCAGGTGCAGGGGCTTGATGATGCGGTCGCGGACCTCGGCGCCGTAGGGGCGTCCGGTCGCCTTCTCGATCACCATGCCGGCAAGAACGTAGTTGGTGTTGGAGTAGTTCCACGACGTGCCCGGCGCGAAGTCCGGCGCGTGGGTCATGGCGAGGGCGACGAGTTCCGCGGGCTTCTTGGTGTCGTAGCGGTGCTCGAAGAAGCCGTCCTTCAGGAAGTAGGTGCGGCCGAAGCCCTCGTCGGCGGTGTAGTTGAAGATGCCGCTGGTGTGGTTCAGGAGCTGACGCAGGGTGACCTCACGGCCGTCGTGGCCGTTGCCGCGCACCAGGCCCGGCAGCCACTTGTCCACGCTGTCGTCCAGCGACAGCCGGCCCTCGGACTCCAGCTGGAGCAGCACGGTGGCGACGAAGGTCTTGGTGATGCTGCCCACCCGGTAGCGGTCGTCGGCCGAACGCGGCGCCCCCGTCGCGAGGTTGCCGACGCCCGCCGTCGCCGACCAGGTGCCGTGACCGTCCCTCGCCGTCACCGTCACGCCGGGGACGCCCGCCCCGACCGCGGCCTCTGCGGCCTTCCGGGTCGCCTCGTGGCCGGAGCCGGCGGGCACCGCCGCCAGCGCGGGGGCCACGAGGGCCGCCGACAGCGCCACCGCCGTCGCCGCCACGAGAACCGCGCGGGTCGTACGTACGCTCATGTCTCTCCCCCTGTCCGCACGCTCACGTCGAGCGTGGTCGCGGGGGGAGACCTGGCCTCGCCTGCGAAGGTTGAGGCGGGGTGGGGCAGTTGAGCGCGATTCAGCCCTTCTTGAGGACCAGCTCGGTGTTGCGGTCCTTGCGGTCGCCGCCCAGCTTGGCGCTCGCGCCGGGGGCGTTGAGGGACAGCTCCCGGTAGAGGGCGGCCAGGCCCGTCTGGGAGAGGTCGGTGAAGCTGGTGCGGTGCGGGGCCGAGGACTCGATCAGCGTGGTGAACAGGGAGATCGTGCCGTCGTTGTTGTCCACCACCTCGATGATCCGGGCGAGCTGGGGGAAGTCGACGTGGGAGGCGGTGGAGATCTCCCAGAACGCGTGGCCGCCGGTGCCGGAGTGCGGGGTGATGACGTTCTTGTGGATGTGGCCGTTCACCCAGGCCAGCACGTTACGGTGCTTGCCGAGCAGCTGGAGCAGCTCGGCCCCGCCCACCCGCCGCTCGCCCGGGCGGGCCGGGTCGCGGCGCAGGTTGTCCATCGTCCCGCTGGTGTGATGGCTGAAGATGATCGCGTACGAGTCCTTGTTCTCCCGCAGCGTCCGGTCCAGCCACCTGAACTGGGCCGTCCCGATGGACCCTTCGTAGTGGCCGCCCGGGTCGGTGGTGTCGAGGCTGATGCCGATGACGTCGTCGGCGATGCGGAAGCTGTAGTACTGGGTGCCCGCGTCCAGGTTGGCCGTCGAGTAGCCGTGGCCGACCGGGCCGTGGCCGCGGTGGGCCGGGTTCAGGTGGGCGCGGAGGTAGTCCTTGGGCGTGAACGGGGCGCGGTTCTCGTCGGGCGTGACCGAGCGCATGGAGCGGGCGTGGGCCTTGAGGAAGTCCTTGAAGACGGTGCCCCTCGGGTCCTTGTCCTGCTTGAGGGAGTCCTGGAGCTTCTTGGCGTCCGCGGCGGAGACGTTCATCAGCTTCTTGCCGCCGACGGCGAGGTCGGTGAGGTAGGAGTCGCTGTGCGAGGCGTAGGTGCCCAGCGGCATCGCGTCGTGGTTGCCGACGGTCGAGTACCACGGGATGTTCAGGCCGGGGCTGCGCATCTCGCGGATCGCGGCGGCGAGGTAGCCGTCGATGTGCGGGAAGCCGAGCTGCTTGTCGGCGTCGCGCACGGAGTCGTCGGCCTGCCAGTACAGCTTCAGGCCGCTGTTCTGGACGCCCTCGTACTGCCGCGGGTCGCCCGTGTTGGGGGTGACGCGGCCGCCGCTCATCACCGTCAGGAACCAGTCCAGCTCGGACTTGCAGTTGTTGTCCGTGTTGTCGCCGGTGGTCATGGCGAAGTGGAGCGGGGCGCCGGTGACGGGGGCGCCCCGCAGCGCGTTGATCCGCTCGACGAGCGCGACGGCACCGGGCACGGTCAGCGCCTCCTGCGGGCGCCAGGCGTGCACGTCGGTGGAGCGCAGGTACTCCAGGCGCAGCGGGTGCTGGGCGTCGATCAGGTGCAGGTCGGTGAGCTGCACGAAGGAGGCGAGCGCCGTACGGCGGCTCTCGCGGCCGGACTTGGCGGCGGCCAGGTTCTCGCGGACGACCCGCTTCCAGCCGGGGCCGTCGGCGAGCCGGCGGTAGCCGCCGCTGCCCTGCGGTGTGGCGACACTCGCGACGGTCGTGCCGCGGGTGTACGGCGCGAGGGCGACCGGCACCCTGCGGGAGGCACCTACGGGCGCCTCGGCGGCGGCGTTGTCCGCTGCCGCCTCCGGCGCGCTCGCGGCGCCGTGGGTGGTGGCGGCCTCACTGTCCGTGGGCCGCAGGGCGTAGCCGACGCCCGCGGAGAGGGTCACCGCACCGGTGGCGGCGAGCAGGGTACGGCGGTGGACCCCCAGCGCGGAGCTGGCGACAGAGCGTATGCGCGACATGGCGCGGTCTCCCCGAGTGCGAACGCGTCGGCAGTGGTCGCGGGGCGGTCGCGGATGCGAACATCCCGCTCACTGTGGATGGTTGGCACCGGGAATGACCTGCGCATGAACATGACTGCAACGCGCAGCGCCGATCACCGTACGTGGATCTTGGACTACCTTCCGCGTCCACGGCCGCTCCTCGAACGGCCGGGACGCGGTCACTCCCTGTTCATCTTCCGGGGTATCGGACTACTTCCGGACGGCTCCGATCCGTCCCGCCGCGGGCCGCTCGCGCCACATCGCCAGGCCCTTGCCGACCATGGAGACACAGGTCAGCTCCGACACCGCGGCCACCGGGTGCCAGGCCGCCATGTCGGTGGATCCGTCGGCCTCGAAGCGCAGTTCGCCGCCGGTGATCCGGGCCTCGTAGACGAGCCGTACGCCGTGGTGGTCGACGCCCCGGCCGAAGCGGGCCGGGAGCACGCGCCGGGAGGAGTCGATGCCGAGCAGGGCGGTCGGCTCGGCGAGGTAGCCGGTCTCCTCCTCCACCTCCCGCACGACGGTGTCGTAGGGATCCTCCCCGTGTTCCATGCCGCCGCCGGGCAGCACCCATTCGAAGCCGCCGCCGGGCGCGGGGGAACGCGCGAGGAGGAGCTGTCCGTCACGAACGCATAGGGCGTAGGCCGCCACCCTCAACTTCTTCCGCACGTGGGGACGTTAGTCGGCCGGGGCCGATTCGGCAGGTGAATATCCGGCACTACGGGCTACTCACCCCTTTTGCACTTCCTGTCCGATATGCATCGGGGGTTTTCCCCACCCGTTCATTTCGATTGGGTCAACTCTTCCCAAACATCCTTCCCTTGCATAAGGCTGTGCGGTCGTCCGGGATCACATTCCGGACGCCCGTTGCTCCTTTACCAACAAGGGATGCCGATGACCCTCACCCCGCAGCGCGAACCGAAGCCGGGCCCGAGACGCGCCGCTCGCATAGCCGTGGCAGCCGGTCTCGTCGCCGCGCTCTCCGCGGCCGGGCCGATACCCATGGCCATGGCCGTGGACCCCGCGCCCGCCGCGGCGGACCCGAGCGTCAAGTCCGCCCATGACAAGCTCGGTTCGGACGACGCCGACCTGCTCGCCGAGGCCAAGGCCGGCGACGCCAAGAACGTCACGATGATGATCGCGACGGCGCCCGGGCAGACCGAGCAGGTCGCCGAGGAGCTGGACGAGGTCGGCTCCGTGGGCCGCACCTACGACAAGCTCGGCTACGTCCGGGCCACCGTCCCCACCGGCAAGGCCGACAAGGCCATCGCCGCCGCGGCGAAGCTCTCCTCGGTGCACGGCATCGACCTGCGCGAGGAGATACCCTTGGACGACCCCGCCGTCGACACGAAGAAGTCGACGGCCTCCGCGACCACGTATCCGGCACCCGGCAAGCAGACCCCGGCCGAGAACCCGTACAACCCGTCCTTCGAGACGGGCGCCGTCGACTTCGTGAAGAAGAACCCGAGGGCGGACGGCCGCGGCATCACCATCGGCATCCTCGACTCCGGCATCGACCTCGCCCACCCCGCGCTGCAGAAGACCACCACGGGTGAGCGGAAGATCGTCGACTGGGTCACCGCCACCGATCCGCTGGTCGACAACGACCGCACCTGGCGCCCGATGGTGACCTCGGTCTCCGGGCCCAGCTTCACCTACGGCGGCAAGACCTGGACCGCGCCCGCCGGCTCCTACCAGGTGAGCACCTTCCTGGAGTCGTACACCACGGGGGGCGACGCGGCGGGCGACGCCAACCGCGACGGCGACAAGACCGACTCCTGGGGCGTCCTGTACGACGCCGCGAACGGCACCGTCCGGGTCGACCTCAACAACAACTTCGACTTCGGTGACGACACCCCGATGAAGCCGTACAAGGACGGCTACCAGATCGGGTACTTCGGCACCGACGACCCGGCCACCGACGTCGCCGAGCGGCAGCCGTTCGTCGTGCAGATCCGCAAGGACGTGCCGATGGACCCGCTGGGCGGGGACTGGGTCGGCCAGAAGCGCGACTTCGTCAACATCGGCGTCATCGAGTCCGAGCACGGCACCCACGTCGCCGGCATCACCGCCGCGAACGGCCTGTTCGGCGGGAAGATGAACGGCGCGGCCCCGGGCGCGAAGCTCGTCGCCTCCCGCGCCTGCACCTGGACCGGCGGCTGCACCAACGTCGCGCTCACCGAGGGCATGATCGACCTCGTCGTCAACCGTGGCGTCGACATCGTCAACATGTCCATCGGCGGTCTCCCGGCGCTGAACGACGGCAACAACGCCCGCGCGGAGCTGTACACGCGCCTCATCGACACCTACGGCGTGCAGCTGGTGATCTCCGCCGGCAACTCCGGCCCCGGCGCCAACACCATCGGCGACCCCGGCCTCGCGAGCAAGGTCATCTCGGTCGGCGCGACCATCTCCAAGGAGACATGGGCCGCCAACTACGGCTCCGCCGTGGAGAAGAAGTACGCGATGATGCCGTTCTCCTCGCGCGGTCCGCGTGAGGACGGCGGCTTCACCCCGACTCTGTCCGCGCCGGGCGCCTCGATCAACACCACCCAGACCTGGCTGCCGGGCGGCCCGGTCGCCGAGGCGGGCTACTCCCTGCCGGCCGGCTACTCGATGCTCCAGGGCACCTCGATGGCGTCCCCGCAGGCGGCGGGCGCCTCCGCGCTGCTGCTGAGCGCCGCCAAGGCCAGGCACATCGACCTCACCCCGGCGAAGCTGCGCACCGCGCTGACCTCGACCGCCGACCACATCAAGGGTGTGCAGGCGTACGAGGAGGGTGCCGGCCTCATCGACATCGAGGACGCCTGGGACTCCATCCGTGACGGCGCCACCGCCCACGAGTACACGGTGAAGGCCCCGGTCGACACCGCGATCGACCAGTTCCTGAAGACGCCGGGCTTCGGCACGGGCGTCTACGACCGCGAGGGCGGCCTGAAGGCCGGGCAGAAGAAGACGTACGACGTGACGATCACCCGTACGTCCGGCGCGGACAAGGCGATCCGGCACGAGCTGAACCTGGAGAACAACGCCGGTGACACCTTCCGCATCGTCGGCTCCGACGAGATCAGCCTCGGCCTGAACAAGCCGGTCACCGTCAAGGTCGCCGCGAAGCCGGGCTCGGCGGGCATCAAGAGCGCGATCCTGGAGGTCGACGACCCGCGCACCGAGGGCGTCGACAAGCAGATCCTCAACACGGTCGTGGTCTCGCAGCCGCTGAAGTACAGCTACTCGGCGTCCGGTTCGGTGCAGCGCAACAGCACCAAGTCGTACTTCGTGACCGTCCCCGAGGGCGCGAAGTCGCTGGAGGTCGCGATCGGCGGGCTGAAGGGCAAGAGCCAGACCCGGTTCATCGCCATCCACCCCTACGGCGTCCCGTCCGACAACACCGGCACCCCGTACTGCTACAACAACTACCTCGACGGCAACGGCTGCAAGCCGGACGTGCGTGCCTACGCCGACCCGCAGCCGGGCGTCTGGGAGATCGAGGTCGAGTCGCGCCGTACGTCGCCGCTGCTCGACAACCCCTACAAGCTGGACGTCACCGTCCTCGGCGCGGCCTTCGACCCGGAGACCGTGACCGTGCCCGAGGCCAAGGTCGGCACGCCGGCCGCCGCCTCCTGGAAGGTGACCAACAACTACGCGGCCCTCGACGGCAAGGCGGCCGGCGGCCCGCTCGGCTCGTCGAAGACGGCGCGCCCGGACATCACCGAGGGCGTCACGCAGACCACCACGGTCGACGTGCCCGCGGGCGCCACGTCGCTGGACGTCTCCATCGGCAACGTCTCCGACGCGGCCGCCGACCTCGACCTGGTCGTCTACGACGCGGCCGGCACCGAGGTCGGCAGCTCCGCCGACGGTGACTCGGAGGAGTCGGTGTCGGTCGCGAACCCGGCGGCCGGCAAGTACAGCGTCGAGGTCGTCGGCTACTCGGTCCCGAGCGGCTCGACGGCGTACGACTACCTGGACGTGTTCTTCTCCGCCGCGCTCGGCACCGTCACGGTGTCCGACGCGCCGGTGAAGCTCGGCACGGGCCAGTCGGCGACCCTCACCGGCAGCGTCACCGCGCAGGCGGCCGCTCCGGAGGGCCGTGAGTTCTTCGGCCAGGTCCAGCTGCTGAACGCGCGCGGCACCGTCGCGGGCATCGGCAACGTGAAGATCGAGAAGGTCACTCCGTAGTCCGGAGTACGGCCATCGGGGGCGGGCGTCCGTTGGGGCGCCCGCCCCTTGCCGTTCAGCAGCCGAGCTCCCGCGCCTCGGGCAGCGAGGCGGTGATCCAGGCCCGCTCGGGGGCGATGTCCCCCTCGCCGACGGCCCAGAAGTCGGGCTCGCGGGCGCCCTTCCTGATGCCGATGAGCACGGGGTCGCCCTTGCGGAGACCCGGCACGAGGCTCTCGTCGACGGTGAACGCCAGCTCCGGGGCGCCCTTGTCCGGCTTGTAGTAGCGGGTCATGTCGAGGGTGACGCGCAGCGACGCCGTCCCGGGAACCCGCTCGACGGAGGTGGCGCGGCCCTCGGCCACCAGTCGCGAGCAGGCGAGGTAGAGCGGGCTGCCGAACTCGGTGCCGATGGACTCCTGCGAGGGGGCGGCCTTGTCCGCGCTGCTCGCCCCCGCGTCGGAACTCACCCCGGATCCGGCCTGGGTCAGCAGCCAGCCCATGCCCACCAGCACCGACCCGGCGGCGGCCACGGCGAGCGAGCCGAGGGCGACGGTGAAGGTCCGGCGCCGGGCGCGGACGGGCCGTCGTACGGGAGCCGGCTCGGGCGCCGGTGGCGCCGGCTCGGCGAGCGCGTGCCCGATGATGCCGAGCTGCTCGCGCAGCAGCGCCAGGTCGGCCGCGGCGGAGTCGTGCTCGGCCATGAAGGCGGCGTCCGCCCTGGCCTCGTCGGACAGCGGTTCACCGGTGATCGCGGCCATCAGCGCGTCGGCGCCGCGGCCCTGGTTCTCGGCGGTCATGTCACACCACCTCGTCCTCGTGCAGGCGGGCGCGCAGGGCCCGTACCGCCGTGTGCAGCCTGCTCTTGACCGTGCCCTCGGGGATGCCGAGCTCCGCGGCTATGTCGCGCACCGGGAGATCGCCGTAGAAGCGCAGCACGAGGACCTGACGCTGGGCGTCGGGCAGCTCGTCCAGGCCCCGGGCCACGGCGAGGGAGAGCAGGCTGGAGTCCTCGCCGGAGGGGTGCTCCGTCTGGCGCAGGGAGGCCAGCCGTTCGCCGAGGCGTTCCTGGCGCTTCTTGGCCCGGTGCCAGTCCATGGCGAGGTTGGAGGCGACGACCGCCGCCCACGCCGACACGTCCCGCGGCGCCTCGCGTCCGCTCGCGGCCCGTTCGAGCAACCGCAGCCGGACCTGCTGTACCCCGTCCGGCAGGTCCGTCTGCGGCACCCCGCCGAGCGCGAGCACCGCCCGCACCCGACGCTCCTGGGCCGCGTCCAGGGGATCGGTGTGATCGTCCTCCTGGGCACGGCGGGCCTTTCTGCGCAGCACAAGCCACCCCCTCACCGCGTTTCCTCTACGACGCCGCGGCGCCCGGAAACGTTCGGCCGGGTCGCCGGAAGTTTTCCGCGAGGTGTACGTCACACCGCCGCGCGAGGGCAGCACAGCTTGCGGCGCGAGCACCCCGTGGGGCGAATTTATGCAGCTCAGCATGGGTGCGCACGGGAGTTCCGGAACCGTCCGGCCGGTCGGGGTGTCCTTGTCCGGGGGTATGAAGCGCAAAGAATTGGACAGGCGGACCCGGGTCGGCCGCATGATGGAAAGGCCGCAGACATGCAAGAACGCCCAGAAGGAGTCACCGTGAGGGTCGGAATCGTCGGAGCCACCGGTCAGGTCGGCACGGTCATGCGCAGGATCCTCAAGGAGCGCGACTTCCCGGTCACCGAGCTGCGGCTGTTCGCCTCGGCCCGCTCGGCGGGCTCGGTCCTGGACGGCGTGACGGTGGAGGACGCGGCCACCGCCGACTACTCCGGCCTCGACATCGTGCTGTTCTCCGCGGGCGGCTCCACGTCGAAGGCGCTGGCGGAGAAGGTCGCCTCGCAGGGCGCCGTGGTGATCGACAACTCCTCCGCGTGGCGCCGCGACCCCGAGGTCCCGCTGGTCGTCTCCGAGGTGAACCCGCACGCGATCGCCGACCGTCCCAAGGGCATCATCGCCAACCCGAACTGCACCACGATGGCCGCGATGCCGGTGCTGAAGCCGCTGCACGCCGAGGCCGGCCTCGAAGCGCTCGTGGTCGCCACCTACCAGGCCGTCTCCGGCTCCGGCCTGGCCGGTGTGGACGAGCTGTTCGAGCAGGTCAAGAAGGTCGGCGACGACGCGCCGAAGCTGACCCACGACGGCTCGGCGGCGGAGTTCCCCGCCCCGAACAAGTACGTGGCGCCGATCGCGTACAACGTCCTGCCGCTGGCCGGTTCCATCGTCGACGACGGCCTGAACGAGACCGACGAGGAGCAGAAGCTCCGCCACGAGTCCCGCAAGATCCTGGAGATCCCCGGTCTGAAGGTCTCCGGCACCTGCGTCCGGGTCCCGGTCTTCTCCGGCCACTCCCTCCAGGTCAACGCCCGCTTCGCCCGCCCGATCAGCGCGGAGCGCGCCAAGGAGCTGCTGGCCGGCGCCCCCGGCGTGGCCCTCAGCGACGTCCCCACCCCGCTCCAGGCGGCCGGCCAGGACCCGTCCTACGTGGGCCGTATCCGCGCCGACGAGACGGTCGAGCACGGCATCGCGCTGTTCGTCTCCAACGACAACCTCCGCAAGGGCGCCGCGCTGAACGCGGTGCAGATCGCGGAGCTGGTGGCGGCCGAGCTGAAGGGCTGACGCCCACCCGTACCCGGCGCAGGGGCGCCCACCCTCACCGGTGGGCGCCCCTGGCGCGTTCAGCGGGGCCGGCGCACCTCGTACAGGAAGCACCCGTACTCCACGGCCCTGACGTGCAGCAGCGCCACCTCGGGGTCGGCGAACGCCGCCGTGAACGCGTCCTCGAAGGCCCCCGACTCCACGAGCCGGCCGCCGAGGATGCGGCCGTCGGCCGAGTAGCGGCGCACCGTGCGGTGGGCGTTCGCGAAGGGCAGGCCGTGCCCGTCGGGTCCCCCGCATTCCTCGGCGTGGATGAACACCGGGCCCTGCTCGTCGTACGCCTCGGGATCGACGCCCGTACCGGCCGCCCAGCGGCGCAGGGGAGCGTACGAGACGAGGGCGATGCGCTCGCCGGGGGCGCTGCGGCGAAGACAGCAGCGCAGGGGCGCGCCGCCTTCCTCGTCGGTCACGGGACGCATGCGGCGGCCCGCGTCGTCGGCGGTGCGCAGCTCCTTGAGGGCGGCCGGATCGATGGGGTGTGCACGGCGGATCGTCATGCCCCCAGCCTCACGCGCGAGGGCCGAGCTCACCGGCGGTCAACGGACATCGCGTTCCGGTCACGTCCCGTGGAAGGATGACGCAACCGACACATATCGAGGAGATGACCGCGTGCCTGGCACAAACCTGACTCGCGAAGAGGCGCAGCAGCGGGCGAAGCTGCTCACCGTTGACTCGTACGAGATCGATCTCGACCTCTCCGGCGCGCAGGAGGGCGGCACCTACCGGTCCGTGACCACGGTGCGCTTCGACGTCGCTGAGAGCGGCGCCGACTCCTTCATCGACCTCGTGGCTCCGACCGTCCACGAGGTGACCCTCAACGGCGACGCGCTGGACGCCGCCGAGGTCTTCGCCGACTCCCGGATCGCCCTGCCCGGCCTGCTCCAGGGCCGCAACGTCCTGCGGGTGGTCGCCGACTGCGCGTACACCAACACCGGTGAGGGCCTGCACCGCTTCGTCGACCCCGTCGACCAGCAGGCGTACCTGTACACCCAGTTCGAGGTGCCCGACGCCCGGCGCGTCTTCGCCTCGTTCGAACAGCCCGACCTGAAGGCCACCTTCCAGTTCACCGTGCAGGCGCCGGAGGGCTGGACGGTCATCTCCAACTCGCCCACCCCGGAGCCCAAGGACAACGTCTGGTCCTTCGAGCCGACGCCGCGCATCTCGACGTACATCACCGCGCTCATCGTCGGCCCGTACCACTCCGTGCACAGCGTGTACGAGAAGGACGGCCAGAGCGTGCCGCTGGGCATCTACTGCCGTCCGTCGCTGGCCGAGTTCCTGGACTCGGACGCGATCTTCGAGGTGACCCGGCAGGGCTTCGAGTGGTTCCAGGAGAAGTTCGACTACGCGTACCCGTTCAAGAAGTACGACCAGCTGTTCGTGCCGGAGTTCAACGCGGGCGCGATGGAGAACGCGGGCGCGGTGACCATCCGCGACCAGTACGTGTTCCGCTCGAAGGTGACGGACGCGGCGTACCTGGGCCGCGCGGAGACCATCCTGCACGAGCTGGCCCACATGTGGTTCGGCGACCTGGTCACCATGGAGTGGTGGAACGACCTGTGGCTGAACGAGTCGTTCGCCACGTACACCTCCATCGCCTGCCAGGCGCACGCTCCGGGGACGCGCTGGCCGCAGGCGTGGACGACGTTCGCGAACCAGATGAAGACGTGGGCGTACCGGCAGGACCAGCTGCCCTCGACGCACCCGATCATGGCGGAGATCCGCGACCTGGACGACGTGCTCGTCAACTTCGACGGCATCACGTACGCCAAGGGCGCCTCCGTGCTCAAGCAGCTCGTGGCGTACGTCGGCCAGGACGAGTTCTTCAAGGGCGTGCAGGCGTACTTCAAGCGGCACGCGTTCGGCAACACGCGCCTGACCGACCTGCTGGGCGCCCTGGAGGAGACCTCCGGCCGTGACCTGAAGACCTGGTCGAAGCAGTGGCTGCAGACCGCGGGCATCAACATCCTGCGGCCCGAGATCGCCACGGACGCCGACGGTGTGATCACGTCCTTCGCGATCCGCCAGGAGGCCCCGGCCCTGCCGGCGGGCGCCCAGGGCGAGCCGACGCTGCGCCCGCACCGCATCGCGGTGGGCCTGTACAACCTGGACGAGACCTCCGGGAAGCTGCTGCGCGACGAGCGCATCGAGCTGGACGTCGACGGTGAACTGACCCCCGTGCAGCAGCTCGTGGGCACCCGCCGCCCGGACGTCATCCTGCTCAACGACGACGACCTGTCGTACGCGAAGGTCCGTCTGGACGAGCAGTCCCTCGCCGTCGTCACCGAGCACCTGGGCGACTTCGAGGCGTCGCTGCCGCGGGCCCTGTGCTGGGCGTCGTCGTGGGACATGACGCGGGACGCCGAGCTCGCCACCCGCGACTACCTCTCGCTGGTCCTGTCGGGCATCGGCAAGGAGTCCGACATCGGTGTCGTGCAGTCGCTCCAGCGGCAGGTGAAGCTGGCGATCGAGCTGTACGCCGCTCCCGCCACCCGGGAGGCCCTGCTGACCCGCTGGACGGACGCCACGCTGGCGCACCTGCGGGCGGCGGAGCCTGGCAGCGACCACCAGCTGGCGTGGGCGCGCGCGTTCGCCGCGGCGGCCCGGACGCCGGAGCAGCTGGACCTGCTGGACGCGCTCCTGGACGGCTCCCAGACGATCGAGGGCCTGGCCGTCGACACGGAGCTGCGCTGGGCGTTCGTGCAGCGTCTCGCGGCGGTGGGCCGCTTCGACGAGACGGAGATCGCCGGCGAGTACGAGCGGGACAGGACCGCCGCCGGTGAGCGGCACGCCGCCACCGCCCGTGCCGGCCGCCCGACCGCCGAGGCGAAGGCCGAGGCGTGGGCGTCGGTCGTCGAGTCCGACAAGCTCCCGAACGCCGTGCAGGAAGCGGTGATCGGCGGCTTCGTGCAGACCGACCAGCGTGAACTGCTCGCCGCCTACACCGACAAGTACTTCGAGGTGGTCAAGGGCGTGTGGGACTCCCGCTCCCACGAGATCGCCCAGCAGATCGCCGTCGGCCTGTACCCGGCGCTGCAGATCTCCGAGGAGACCCTGCGCAAGACGGACGAGTGGCTGTCGGCGGCACAGCCGAACGCGGCCCTGCGCCGTCTGGTCTCGGAGTCCCGCGCGGGCGTCGAGCGCGCGCTGCGGGCACAGGAGGCGGACGCGGCCGCGGAGTGACGGCTCGTCACTGAGGCCGACACGTCGGCGAGGGGCGTCCGGTGCCACGGCACCGGGCGCCCCTCGCGCGTACGCGACCCCACGTCAGGCGAACCGGAAGGTGAGGCCCTTCTCGATCGCCGCGGCGTCCGCGTCCTCGGCCGCCCAGGCCACGTATCCGTCGGGCCGCACCAGCACGGTCGTACGGCTCCCGCCCGCCCAGCGCTCGACGGCCGGCAGGTCCTCGCGGCCGGCCCGGATCCCGTACGGCTCCGGCAGCGCCCGCGGAGCGATCAGCACGAACCGTCCGCCGCGCAGCGCCTCGTACAGCCGCCCGCTCTCCAGCGCCACGTCCGGGACGCGGGTGCCGACCAGGCGGTGGGCGCCGCGCGGGGCGGGGTACCGGTAGCCGATGCCCGAGATCTGGGCGAGGGCCTTCGTCCGGACGGGCCGGGCGATGTTGGCGACGGCGGAGACGAGGGCGCGTACGGCGCGCACCGCCGGCTGGTGCGCCCGGGCGAGGCGGACCAGCCCGCCACTGCTGCGCAGCACCGCCTTGCCGACGGGGTGCCGTTCGGCCTCGTAGGTGTCCAGGAAGCCGTCGGACGCCCGGCCCTGGACGACCGCGGCGAGCTTCCAGCCGAGGTTGGCCGCGTCCTGGAGGCCGGTGTTCATGCCCTGGCCGCCGGCCGGTGAGTGGATGTGCGCGGCGTCGCCGGCGAGCAGGACCCGGCCGACCCGGTACCGCGGCACCTGGCGCTCGTCGCTGTGGAACCGGGACAGCCAGCGGGCGTCGTGCATGCCGTAGTCGGTGCCCAGGGCCCGCCGGGCGATCTCCTTGACCTCGTCGAGGTCGAGCGGGGCGTCGTCGGGGACCTCGTGGTCGCGGTTCCAGCCCATGACGCGGTACCAGCCGTCGCCGAAGGAGGCGATCATCGCGAAGGCGTTGCCCGCGCCGTTGACGGTGAGCACGCTGTCGGGCCGCTCGGCGAGCCGGACGTCGGCGAGGATCAGCGACTTGATGACCGAGGTGCCGGGGAAGGGCAGGCCGAGCGCCTCGCGTACGGCACTGCGGTGGCCGTCGGTGCCGACGACGTAGGCCGCGCGGTGGGTGACGACTTTCCCATCAGCGCCGCGCACGTCGAGGTCGGCCCCGTCGGCGTCCTGCCGCAGCCCCACGACCTCGCTCTCGTACCGGAACTCCACGCCGAGTTCGCGCGCCCGCCGCTCCAGCAGCCGCTCGACCTCGTACTGCGGGGTGATGAGCAGGAACGGGAAGCGGGACGGCAGCGTGCCCAGGTCGAGGGAGAGCCGGCGGAAGAGACGGAGCCCGGTGATGGTGCTGCCGGTGGCGATCAGCTCGTCGGCGAGGTCGCGGGCGTCGAGCTGCTCCAGGGTGCGGGCGTGCACGCCGAAGGCCCGGGAGAGGTTGCTGATCTTGCGGGGGCGTCGCTCGACGAGGGTGACGGGGACTCCGGCGGCGGCCAGGTCACCGGCCAGGAGAAGGCCGGTGGGGCCGGAGCCGACGACGATCACGGGGTGCGGGGAGACGGTGCCGGTCATGGTGGCCTCCTGCCAACGATTGTTTGCCAACCATTGTTTGCCAACGGTTGTTGGTCAACGCTTGTTGGCAACATTAGGAGGGTCGATCGGAGCTGTCAACACTTGTTGGCCTACATCTGTTGACCTACGGTTGTGGGCATGAACGAGAGCAGCTCCCCGCCCCCCGCCCCACCCCGCCGTTCCGACGCCACGCGCACGGCGATCCTCGACGCGGCCCGCGAGCACTTCGCGGCCGACGGGTACGAGCGCGCCACCATCCGCGCCATCGCCAAGCACGCGAACATCGACCCGTCGATGGTGATGCGCTACTACGGCAACAAGGAGGGCCTCTTCGCGGCGGCCATGGCCATCGATCTGAAGCTGCCGGCGCCGGGGGCACTGAGCCGGGAGGACGTCGGCCGGGCGCTCGTGACGCACTTCCTCGGCATGTGGGAGGAGAACGAGGTCCTCACGGCGCTGCTCCGGGTCGGCGCGACCAACCAGGCCGGCGCCGAGCGCATGCAGGGCATCTTCGCGGACCAGCTGCTGCCGCTCGCCCGCAGGGTGTGCCCCGACCCCGAGCAGGCCCCGGCCCGGGCCGCGCTGGCGTCTTCACAGCTGCTCGGACTGGCCCTCACGCGCTATGTGCTGCGCTTCCCGCCGGCCGTGGCGCTGGCCCCCGAGGAACTCGTGGCCTGGCTGGCGCCCACGGTGCAGCGGTATCTGACGGCGCCGCATCCCGCGTGAGAGCGGCCTGCGCGAGAGCGGCCTCCGGGGGCGGAAACGCGTCGAGGGCGCCGGCCTCGTCGTGCATACGGCGGATGCGCGTACGCACGACGGGGCAGGCGCCCTCGACGGAAGCAGGGATCAGGCGGGAGACGCCCTGATCGGGGTCGGGCCTTCGCCCGGCCTTGTCAGGCCTTCGCCTTGGCCTTGGTCTTCGGCTGGCGGTCCGAGGAGCGGTCCAGGACCATCACGAGGCCCACGATGACCAAGAAGATCACGGTCGGGGCAATGACGAACTGGGCCACCGTCTCGATGACGGACAGGCCCTGACCGGGGTCGTCGCCGTCGTCACGCGTGAGCGCGAGCGCGGGGGACGACATCAGGAGCATCATCAGCGTCGTACCGGCAGCCAGGGCGCCGGCGCGCAGGGCGTTCTTCTTGTCCACGGGGCCAAAAGTATCGAACGACGCGAAGGCCCGCGCGCCCGGGGTGCCGTATGAGGCCCGCCCCGGCCGGACGCGGGCCACCGCACGCCCGTCGCCGCGTCACTCCTGCGGCCCGATCCCGCCCCGCAGCACCTCGACCAGCCCCCACATCCGGGACGACCCCGCGAGCTCCTCCAGGGTCACCGGCTTCCCGTCCGCGTCGGCGATCGGCAGGCGCCAGTTCGGGTACTGGTCCCAGGTGCCCGGCAGGTTCTGCGGGCGGCGGTCTCCGACGCCGTCGGGGAGCCAGACGCCGATCATCCGGGCCGGGGTGCGCAGCAGGAAGCGGTGGACGGCCTGGATCTCGGCCTCCTCCTCCGAGGCGCAGTGCCCGCCGTGCGCTCCCCGCAGCATCCCCAGCCGGGACAGCAGCTCCAGCCACTCCCCCGTGTCCGCCGCTGCCTCCGCCCGCTCCTGTTCCAGCGGACGGGTCAACAGGCCCAGGCTGTCGCGGAGTTCGACGTGTTCGCCGGTGAGGCGGGCCGCGGTGGAGGGCAGGTCGTGGGTGGTTGCGGTGGCGAGGCAGTCGGCGCGCCAGGACTCCGGCGGCAGCGGCCGTCCGTCGCCGTCCCAGTCCCGCTCGAACCAGAGCACGGAGGTGCCGAGCACGCCCCGCGAGCGCAGCGCCTCCCGCACGCCCGGCTCGACCGTGCCGAGGTCCTCCCCTATGACCACAGCGCCGGCCCGCTCGGCCTCCAGCACCAGGATCGCGAGCATGGCCTCGGCGTCGTAGCGGACGTACGTCCCCTCCGTCGGCGCCTGGCCCTGCGGTACCCACCACAGCCGGAACAGCCCCATGACGTGGTCGATGCGCAGGGCGCCGGCGTAGCGGCACAGGGCCCGCAGCAGGCGGCGGTACGGCTCGTACCCGGACTCGGCGAGCCGGTCGGGGCGCCAGGGCGGCAGCCCCCAGTCCTGGCCGCGCGCGTTGAAGGCGTCAGGTGGCGCGCCGACCGACATGCCGGCCGCGAAGTACTCCTGCTGCGCCCAGGCGTCGGCGCCCCCGGGGTGCACTCCGACCGCCAGGTCGTGCACGATCCCGACCGGCATCCCGGCCTCCCGGGCGGCCCGCTGGGCGGCGGTGAGCTGGCCGTCGGTGAGCCAGGCGAGCCGGCAGTGGAAGTCGATCCGGTCCATCAACTCGGTGCGGGCGCGGGCGGTTTCGGGCGACCGTGGGTCCCGCAGCCCTTCCGGCCACTGCTGCCAGTCCGAGCCGTGCACCTCGGCCAGCGCGCACCAGGTGGCGTGGTCCTCCAGCGCGTCGCCCTCCCGGGCGAGGAAGTCGACGTACGCGGCACGCCGCCCGGGCCCGAGCGGTACCTCGCGCACGAGTTCCAGCGCCTCGCGCTTGGCCTCCCAGACGGCGTCCCGGTCGATCAGCGCGCCCTTCTCCAGCACCGCCTCGCGCAGCCGCCCGGCCCGTTCCAGCAGTGCCCGCACCCGTGTGCGGTCCTCGACGTACGCGAACTCGGGCACGTCCTCGACCCGCAGGTGCACCGGGTCGGGGAAGCGGCGGGAGGACGGACGGTAGGGCGAGGGGTCGGTCGGGGTTCCGGGTACGGCCGCGTGCAGCGGGTTGACCTGGACGAATCCGGCGCCGAGCGCCCGGCCGGCCCAGGTGGCGAGTTCGGTGAGGTCACCGAGGTCGCCCATGCCCCAGGAGCGGCGCGAGAGCAGGGAGTAGAGCTGGACGAGGATGCCGTACGAGCGTCCGGTGGGGGTGGGCAGGCGGGGCGGGGCGACGACGAGATGACTGGTCGTCGTACGGCCGTCCGGTGTCGTGGCGGTCAGCCGGTGGACGCCGGGCGGGAGCCGGTCGGCGGCGGTCCGGGTCTCGCCCTGCTCGGTCTCGACGCGCAGCCGGGTGCCGGACGGCAGTGCGGCCAGTGCCTCGGGTTCGGCCCCGCTCCAGCTCACCAGCGTCGGCGGCAGCAGCCGCTCCCGCAGTTCCCGGTCCCGGGCGGCGAGCGCGGCCGCGACGGCGGCAGGTGTGCTCGTGTCCACGTCGAGGGCGGCCAGGGCGCGGGTGAGCGCGGTCGCGGAGGCCGTGACGGTGCGGTCGGCGGACGGCTGGAAGGAGGTGGCCACGCCGTGCAGCTCGGCGAGGCGCGTCAAAGCGTCGGAAGGGAGATCCGCAGAGCCTTCGGGCCCTTCAGCACAGGCTTCGGCCGACCGCTGCGCTGTCATCTACGGCCTCGTGCAGTCCATGTCCATACCGGTGTCCATACCCAGGTCCCAGGTCGCCGCCTCACTCGTCAGCGGCGCGGCGTCGGCGAGCGGCGGCTCGCTGGTGAGCGGCTCGAAGTCGGGGAGGGGTGGTTCGCTGGTCAGGGGGGTCTCGACGCAGGCGCCCTCGGCGCTGAAGACGCAGTCGTGCATCTCGGGCTCGATGGGCGCCTCAGGTTTGGACTGGGCCGGGAGCAGAAGGTGTGCCGATGCTGCCACGGGGGCCTCCTCTTCATGGTGCGGCGTACGGGATACCGCAGCCCTACCCAGCAGGCGCGACGGCAGACGTACAGAGTCCAACAACGTGCCCCTCATCACATTCTGTTCCACCGACCGAGGATTCCCCTGATCACTTCGACGCCGACTATTCACTCAGTACATGTACTCAGTACATAATGATCGCCATGAGCACCCGTCACATCCTGCTGGGCCTGCTCGCGACGGGGCCGAGCCATGGCTACGACCTCAAGCGACGCCACGACGAACGTTTCCCGCAGGCCCGCCCGCTGGCCTACGGGCAGGTCTACACGACGCTGCAACGGCTGGTCCGCGACGGACTCGCCGAGGTCGACGGCACCGACTCCGACGGCGGGCCCGAGCGGACGATGTACCGCACGACCGACGACGGAGCGCGCGAACTGGCCCAGTGGGCGGGCGAGATCGCGCCGCCGGCGCCGTTCGTGACGAACGAGATCTTCGCCAAGGTCGTCGTGTCGATCCTGTCCGGCGGCGACCCGGACGCCTATCTGCTGTCCCAGCGCGCCGCCCACATGACACGCATGCGGGAGCTCACGGCCCTCAAGACCGCGCCCGGCGCCGATCTCGCGTCGGTGCTCTCGGCGGACTACGCCCTCAACCACCTCGACGCCGACCTCCGTTGGATGACGACCACGGCGGCCCGGCTCATCACCCTGACCGCGGAGGTCGACCCAGCATGAGCAACCAAGAGGACGGCGCGGTACCGCTTCTGGCGGCCCGTGACCTCGTCAAGGCGCACGGCAGGACCGAGGCCCTGCGCGGCGCCACGGTCGAGCTGCGGCCCGGCGAGATCCTCGCCGTCACCGGCGCGAGCGGCAGCGGGAAGTCCACGCTCCTGCACTGCCTGGCCGGCATCGTCCGCCCGGACTCCGGCGCGGTGACGTACGGCGGCGAGCGGCTCGACCGGCTGCCCGAGCGGCGGCTGAGCGAGCTGCGGCGTACGGAGTTCGGGGTGGTCTTCCAGTTCGGGCAGCTGATCCCGGAGCTGACGGCCCTGGACAACGTGGCGCTGCCGCTGCTGCTCGGCGGTGCCCGGCGGCAGGAGGCGCAGTCCAGTGCCGGTGAGTGGCTGGAGCGGTTCGGGGTGCGCGGCCAGGAGGAGCTGCGGCCCGGCGAGATGAGCGGCGGCCAGGCCCAGCGGGTGGCCCTGGCCCGGGCCCTGGTCACCGGCCCGAAGGTGGTCTTCGCGGACGAGCCGACCGGGGCCCTGGACTCCCTGGCGAGCGAGCAGGTGATGTCGGCGCTCACGCACACGGCCCGCGAGTCGGGCACGGCCGTACTGCTGATCACCCACGACGCCCAGGTGGCGGCGTACGCGGACCGCGAGGTCCGGCTGGCGGACGGCGCCGTGCTGCCGCTGGAGGTGGGGGTATGAGCACCGATCTCCGGCTGGCCTGGCTGCTCACCCGGGGATCGGACCGGCGCGAGTGGTGGCGGGTCGCGCTCACCGCGGTCGGCGCGGCCCTCGCGACCGGCATCGGGCTCGCGTTCGCGACGATCGCCTCGATCAGGGGCCATTACTCGGTGTCGGTCGGCTCAGGACTCCTCGATGCCGCCAGTGACCGCCAGGGCGTGATGGTCACGCTGCTGATGCTGCTGGTGCCGGTGCTCGGGTTCCTCGGGCAGTGCGCCCGCGTGGGGGCCGTGCACCGCGACCGGCGCCTTGCGGCACTGCGGCTCGCGGGTGCCACGCCCGCTCAGGTGCGGCGGATCGCGGCGCTGGAGGCGGGGCTGGCCTGTCTCGCCGGGTCGGCCCTGGCGACGGCGGTCTCCGTCCCCCTCCTGCTGAGCCTGTGGCAGCACCCCGAGCCCCTGGCCTGGGTCGGAGTGGCCCTCGTCGCCGTGGCCGTCCCGGTGCTCGGCGCGGCCGTGAGCGCGCTGGCGCTGCGCCGCGTGGTGGCCTCGCCCCTGGGCTGGGTACGGCGGGTGCGCCCGACCCGGGGGCCGGGGAGGGTGTTCGGCGCCCTGACCGTGCTCCTGGTGGTGCCGGCCGCCTACGTCGGTCTGAACACGTACCGCGGCAACCGGCTCGGCATCGCCCTCGGGCCGCTGACGGTGTTCGCCACGAGTCTGCTGCTCGGCGCCGCGGCCGTCTGGCTGGCGGGCTGGTCCTCGCGGCGGCTCGGCACCGCTCTGGCCGCGCGCGCCCAGCGCCCCGCGCTGCTGATCGCGGCGGAGCGACTGCGGGACGACCCGTGGGCGACGGCCCGCACCCATGCCGCGGTACTGCTCGTGACGGTCGTCGGTACGGCCTTCGCCGGGATCCGCGCGGTGATGCTGCACATCGTGAACGGCACCACCCAGCTGTCCGAGCGCAACGCGTACTACACCACCGGCCTCGACCTCACCGGCGCCGCGATCCTGCTCGCGCTGGCGCTGACTCTGTCGGCCCTGGCCGTCGGCACGGCCGAGTCGCTGGCCTCCCGTCGCCGGGGACTGGCCGCGCAGGCCGCGGCGGGCGTGCCGCAGAGCGTGCTGGGACGGGCGCTGCTGCTGGAGACCGCGCTGCCGCTCGCCCCGGCGGTGCTGCTCGCGGGCGCCGGCGGCACGGCGATCTACGCCGGCTGGGCCGAGCTGATCGACGACGCGGTCGGACCCGTACCGCTGCTGCCCGTGCTGGTCCCGGTGGCCGTGTACGCCGCCTGCCTGCTGGCCGC
Organism: Streptomyces chartreusis; assembly: GCF_008704715.1. Lineage (NCBI taxonomy): Bacteria > Bacillati > Actinomycetota > Actinomycetes > Kitasatosporales > Streptomycetaceae > Streptomyces > Streptomyces chartreusis. The sequence continues at coordinate 6,411,030 of NZ_CP023689.1, read as the reverse complement.
GGCCATGTCACTGCCGCTGCTGCGCCGCTCGGTCCGGCCCGCGGAGCTGCGGTACGCCTGAGCCGGCGTCCGTGCTGCCGTCGCGCACCCGGGCAGCCGTCCGGCCCCGAGGGCACGGGGGACCCCCGGGGCCGGTGGCACGCGCGCCGTCCTCCAGGTGTGCGAAAGCCCGGGTCGTCAGGCGGAAATGCCGTCGATCCGGGCCATGGCGTCGTCCGCGCCGAATGGTTGCAAGTACGGCAACCAGCGCGGGTCCCTATGCCCGGTGCCGATGATGCGCCAGGCGAGTCCGGTGGGTGGAGCGGGTTTGTGGCGCAGCCGCCAGCCGATCTCGAAGAGGTGTCGGTCGGCCTTCACGTGGTTGCAGCGGCGGCACGACGCCACCACGTTGTCCCAGACGTGCTTGCCCCCGCGGCTGCGCGGAATGACATGGTCGACGCTGGTTGCGACGCCACCGCAGTACATGCACCGGCCCCCGTCGCGGGCGAAGAGCGCCCTGCGGGTAAGAGGAACGGGCCCCCGATAGGGAACCCGGACGAATCGCTTGAGCCGGACCACGCTGGGTGCGGGGACTGTGACGGTTGCGCTGTGCATGAAGGCGCCGGACTCCTCGAGGCATACGGCCTTGTTCTCGAGGACGAGGACGAGCGCGCGGCGGAGCGGTACGACGCCGAGTGGCTCGTACGACGCGTTGAGGACCAGGACATGCGGCACGGATGCCTCCTTGGGCGTCGGCGGCGCGTGGCTCGCGCCGGGACGATCTGTAGTCAGTCTCCCCTCTTGCCTGGTGAAAGCGCCACCATGTCCCGGTAACGGGCTGGGAGTGTTTTCGACCACATCTCATTCATCCCCCGGACGATGAACGGTTCATCCCACCAGTTCATCCCCAGGTAGGCACGTTTCCTCCCTCGAACATGGCGACGATCCACACACGATGCCCCGATAGTGTGGTGGGCCTGCCCCGCCGGTGACCTTTTCGTGACCTTGACCGACCTTGACCGCTGACCGATGGGGCGGGCCGCTTGGAGGTACCTGCCGTGTCCCTGTCCGCCGTCCTACTGGCCGCCGACCCGTCCCCGACGCCCTCGGAGACGACGACCCCGGCGGTCCCCTCGATCCGGGACGCCCACGAGAGCGCGGCCGAGGCCGCGAGCTGGGTCGAGCAGAACTGGAGCACCTGGCTCGCGATCAGCCTCCGGGTCCTGCTGATCCTGGTGATCGCGGGAGTGCTGAGAGTCTTCGTGCGGCGGGCGATCACCAAGCTCATAGACAGGATGAACCGCACCGCCCAGGCGGTGGACGGCACGGCTCTGGGCGGCCTGCTGGTCAACGTCGAGCGGCGCCGTCAGCGTTCGCAGGCGATCGGCTCGGTGCTCCGCTCGGTGGCCAGCTTCCTGATCATGGGCACGGCCGCCCTGATGGTTCTGGCCACCTTCGAGATCAACCTCGCCCCGCTGCTGGCGTCCGCCGGTGTCGCGGGCGTGGCGATCGGCTTCGGCGCCCGCAACCTGGTCACCGACTTCCTCTCCGGCGTCTTCATGATCCTCGAGGACCAGTACGGCGTCGGCGACTCGATCGACGCGGGCGTGGCCTCCGGCGAGGTCATCGAGGTCGGCCTGCGCGTGACGAAGCTGCGCGGCGACAACGGCGAGATCTGGTACGTCCGCAACGGCGAGGTCAAGCGCATCGGCAACCTCTCGCAGGGCTGGTCGACGGCCGGCGTGGACGTCACCGTCCGCTCCTCGGAGGACCTGGACAGGGTCCGGGAGGTCGTCGGCGAGGTCGCCGAGCGGATGAGCAAGGAAGAGCCCTGGAACGAGCTGCTGTGGGGCCCGATCGAGGTGCTCGGCCTGGACAGCGTGCTGCTGGACTCCATGGTGGTCCGCGTCTCGGCGAAGACCATGCCGGGCAAGGCCCTGACGGTGGAGCGCGAACTGCGCTGGCGCATCAAGCGCGCCTTCGACGCCGCCGACATCCCGATCGTCGGCCGCGCTCCCGTCCTGGTCGAGGAGGCGAGCTCGGCCGACCCGACGGCGGGCATGGCCGCGCCCTCGGCCTACTCCAACACCACCTCGCCCCAGTCCCAGGCGGCCACACCGCTGACGCCGCCGAGCGTGACGAAGTAGGCGGGACGCGACAGAGGGGCTCCGGGCATCGCCGGGAGCCCCTCTTTTTCTGCGCGCGCCGAGCCCCGGCTGCCGCCTGCGCGACGGCGTACATCCGCCGGTTGTACGGCCCGGCCCCTCGGTTGTTTGATCCGCGCGCGTCCACCTGGCTTTGATGGCCCGGTCCGGCAGGGCGGTCGCGGGTGAGCGGGGTGGTGGGCGGTGGCGGGCGGGCGGTCGTTGGGGCGGCGGTTCGGGTGGCTGTGGGCGGCCTACGCGGTCAGTTCGCTCGGGACGTGGCTGGCCTTCGACGCGTTCTCGTTGCTCGCGGTCGTCGTGCTGGACGCCGGGGCGACCGAGGTGTCGCTGCTGGCGGCCTCGGGGCTCGCGGTGGGGGCGGCGCTGGCGGTGCCGCTCGGGGCGTGGGTGGAGTTCCGCCCGAAGCGGCCGGTGATGGTCGCGGCGGATCTCATCCGGTGCGCGGCGCTGCTGAGCCTGCCCGTCGCGTTCGCGCTGGACGCGCTCGATCTCGGGCAACTGCTGCTGGTGTCGGTGGCGGTGGCCGCGGCGGACATCACCTTCAACGCGGCGAGCGGCGCGTATCTGAAGTCCCTCGTGCCGCCGCGGGACCTGCTCGTGGCGAACGGCCGCTTCGAGGCCACGATGTGGACGGCCACGGCACTGGGCCCGCCGCTGGGCGGCGCGGCGTTCGGGATGCTCGGCCCGATGGCGACGGTACTGGCGAACGCAGTGAGCTTCCTCCTCTCGGCACTCGGCATCAGGGCGATCGGCGGCGAGGAAAGGATGGCGTCCCCTCCTGACTCCCCCTCAGAGCGGCCCCGGGCGCGGGACCTGCGGGCCGGCTGGCGGCATCTGCTCGCCGAGCCCACCCTGCGCCCGCTGTTCCTCAACACCGTCCTGGTGAACTCCCTGATCATGGCGTCGGCTCCGCTGCTCGCCGTCCTCATGCTCGGCCCGCTCGGCTTCGCCCCCTGGCAGTACGGCCTCGCCTTCGCCGTGCCCTGCCTGGGCGGCCTGCTGGGCTCGCGGCTGTCCCGGCGTCTGACCGCCCGGCACGGCAGCCGCCGGATCCTGCTCGCCGCCGGCACCCTGCGCGCCTGCTGGCCCGTCGGCCTGGCCCTCGTCGGCCCGGGCACCCCCGGCCTCCTCCTGGTCATGGCCGTGGAGTTCGGCCTGATCACCTGCGCCGGCGTCTTCAACCCCGTGCTCGCCACCTCCCGCCTGGAGATGACCCCGCCGGACCGCGTCACCCGCACCCTCGCCGCGTGGTCGATCAGCACCAGGACCGCGACCGCTGCGACCACCGCGCTGTGGGGATGGCTGGCGGCCCTGACCGGCCCGCGCACGGCGATCGCCCTCGCCGGCGCCCTGTTGCTGGCGACGCCCCTTCTGCTCCCATGGCATGAGCACGATCGGCGGGTCGGCGCCCTCAAGTAACGACTCGGTTGCCTGCCGGACCACCTCTCTTGACGCCGACTTCCCGCCGGGCTTACGTTCCTCCGCAGCGAATAGGAAACTTTCCTAACAGTGACCTTGGATGGACTTCCGTCGTAGATCGCTGAGAAGCTGGTCAGCCGAGAGGCAGGTGTCGACACCATGGCAGGAACCGCCGGTACGCCGGGCACCCCGCGCGTCCTGCGCGCCATGAACGACCGTGCCGCCCTGGACCTCCTCCTGGAGCACGGACAGCTGTCCCGCACCCGGATCGGCAAGCTCACCGGCCTGTCCAAGCCGACCGCCTCCCAGCTGCTGGCCCGCCTGGAGGCCGCCGGCCTCGTCCTGGCGACCGGCACGACGGAGGGCCGCCCCGGCCCCAACGCCCAGCTGTACGAGGTCAACCCGACCGCCGCGTACGCCGCCGGGCTCGACGTCACCCCCGAACGCATCCTCGCCGCCGTCTCCGACATCACGGGCCGCACGGTCGGGTCGTACGAACTGCCCACCCCCGGCAGACGCCCCGCCCAGCCCGTGGTCCGGCAGGTCACCGACGCGCTCGACGGCGCGGTGAAGGCGGCGGGACTGGCCCGCGACGACGTCCACCGGCTCGTCATCGGCACCCCCGGCGCCTTCGACCCCAACACGGGCCGGCTGCGCTACGCCTCCCACCTCCCCGGCTGGCACACCCCCGCGCTCCTGGACGAACTGGCGGCGGCCCTGCCGATGCCGGTGGAGTACGAGAACGACGTCAACCTCGTGGCGGTGGCCGAGCAGCGGCTCGGCGCGGCCCGCGGTCACGAGGACTTCGTGCTGCTGTGGAACGAGGGCGGTCTCGGTGCCGCCCTGGTCCTCGGCGGCCGGCTGCACCGCGGCTGGACCGGCGGTGCGGGCGAGGTGGGCTTCCTGCCTGTTCCCGGCACGCCCCTGGTCCGCCAGGTGACCAAGGCCAACAGCGGCGGCTACCAGGAACTGGCCGGTTCCCAGGCCATCCCGCGCCTCGCACGCGAGATCGGCATGTCGTCGGTCCCGTCGACGCCGTACGCCGAGGCCGCCGCCACCCTCGTCGAGCGGGCCGCCCGGGAGGACACCGCCCTCAACCGGCTGCTCCTGCAGACCTACGCGACCCGGCTGGCCACCGGTCTGGCCTCCCTGGTCTCCGTCCTCGACCCCGAACTGGTCGTCCTCAGCGGCGCCTCCCTGACCGCCGGCGGCGAGGTGCTGCGTGCCCTCGTCCAGTCCGAGCTGGAGGAACTGGCCGCGTCCAGGCCCCGGCTCGTCGTCGGCGACGTACATGAACACCCAGTGCTGCGGGGCGCGTTGGAGAGCGCGTTGGCGACCACGCGCGACGAGGTCTTCAACACCTCACGCTGACCGCCCGCCCCGTTCGACTCACCTCCTCGACCCACCTCCCGCCTCACCCACCGCCTTCCCTTCACCCACCCCGTCCCGCCCCTGGGAGACCTCGCCATGCCCGGAAAGTCCTGGAAAGTCATACCCTCAGCATCCCGGAAGACCGCCGCGGCGCTCGCCGCCTCCGCCTCCCTGGCCCTGCTCGCCACGGCCTGTACCGGCTCGTCGGAGTCCGCCGCGAACGACGACCCCAACGCCAAGACGACGATCACCTTCTGGCACGGCTGGAGCGCGCCCGCCGAGGTCAAGGCGATCCAGGCGAACGTCGACGCGTTCGAGAAGGCGCACCCGAACATCACGGTGAAGGTCGTCGGCAACATCAACGACGACAAGCTCAACCAGGCGCTGCGCGCGGGCGGTTCGAACGGGCCGGACGTGGTGTCGTCGTTCACGACCTCCAACGTCGGCAAGTTCTGCTCCTCCGGCGCCTTCCTCGACCTGAAGCCCTTCATCGAGAAGTCCAAGCTGGACCTCGACAAGCTCATCCCGAAGCCGATGCTGGACTACACCCAGTTCGAGGGCACCCGCTGCGCCCTGCCGCTGCTGGGCGACGCCTACGGCCTCTACTACAACAAGGACGCCTTCGAGAAGGCCGGCATCAAGTCGCCGCCGAAGACCTGGTCGGAGTTCGCGCAGGTCGCCAAGAAGCTGACCGTGAACAAGGGCGACAGCTACCAGCAGCTCGGGTTCATGCCGACGTACCACGGCTACGAGACGGTCGTGGACCACTACATGTCCCAGTGGGACCACGCCTACTTCGACAAGGACGGCAAGTCCAGCATCGCCGAGGACCCGGCGTTCGCGGAGATGTTCACGTACCAGAAGAAGCTCATCGACGACCTCGGCGGCTTCGCGAAGCTGGAGAAGTACCGCAACACCTTCGGTGACGAGTGGGGTGCCAAGCACCCGTTCCAGACCGGGCAGGTGGCCATGCAGCTCGACGGCGAGTGGCGGCTCGGGATGGCGAAGGACGCCGGCGTCGACTTCGAGATCGGCACCGCCCCGATGCCCGTCGCCGACGACGAGGCCGACGAGTACGGCAAGGGCTTCCTCTCGGGCACGATCATCGGCATCGCCCCGCAGAGCGAGAAGCAGAACGCGGCGTGGGAGCTGGTGAAGTACCTGACCACCGACACGCAGGCCGTGGTCTCCTTCGCCAACGCCATCCACAACGTGCCCTCCACGTTCGAGGCGCTGAAGTCGCCCGACCTGAAGGTCGACCCCGGTTTCAAGACGTTCCTGGACATCGCCCAGAACCCGCACTCGAACACGCCGCCGGCCTCCGTCAACGGCTCCACGTACCAGACGACGCTCCAGGACTTCGGCTACCAGTACGAGTCCGGCAAGGTGAAGGACCTCAAGGCCGGTCTGGAGAAGACCGCGAAGCAGATCGACACCGACATCGAGCAGGCGAAGTAGCCTCCCGATGTCCACGCACACTCTCCGCGCGAAGCGCCGCAGGTCGGCGCTTCGGACGGTGGCCTTCCTGTCACCGTGGCTCATCGGGTTCGGCGTCTTCTTCGCCTATCCGCTGGTGTCCACCGTGTACTTCTCCTTCATGAAGTACGACGGCTTCGGCACACCGGTGTTCCGCGGCCTGGGCAACTGGGCCTACGTCTTCAACGACTACCCGCTGTTCTGGCCCGCCCTGCGCAACACGCTCTGGCTCGTCCTGGTGATGGTGACCTGCCGGGTGGTCTTCGGCCTCGGCGTGGGCCTGCTGATCACCAAGATCAAGACCGGCACGGGCGTCTTCCGGACCCTGTTCTACCTGCCCTACCTGGCCCCGCCGGTCGCGGCGACCCTCGCCTTCGTCTTCCTCCTCAACCCCGGTACCGGGCCGGTGAACTCGGTCCTCGACAGCCTGGGTCTGCCGACCCCCGGCTGGTTCACGGACCCCGCCTGGTCCAAGCCGGCCCTCACCTCGCTCGCGCTGTGGGGAGTGGGCGACCTCATGGTCATCTTCATGGCCGCGCTGCTCGACGTACCGAAGGAGCAGTACGAGGCCGCCGAGCTGGACGGGACCTCCGCCTGGCAACGGTTCCGCTACGTCACCCTGCCGAACATCTCGCCGATCGTGATGTTCGCCGTGGTCACGGGCGTGATCCAGACCATGCAGTACTACACCCAGCCCTTGGTGGCCGGGAAGGTCGCCTCCGGCATCATCGGCGGCTCCGGCCAGCAGTTCGAGCCGGGCTACCCCGACAAGTCGACCCTCACCCTCCCCCAGCTCGTCTACAACCTCGGCTTCCAGCGCTTCGACTACGGCTCGGCCTGTGTGGTCGCACTCGTACTGTTCGCCCTCGCCATGGCGTTCACCGCGCTGCTGATGCGGCGCCGGGGCGGACTGATCCAGGCAGGTGACTGACCATGACCCAAGTGCTGGACAAGCCGGTGCGGCTGGACCCCCCGTCCGTCGCCGAGCGCACGGCCCGCCGCAAGGCACTCCTGGAGTGGATAGCGGTCCATTCCCTCGGCGTCGCGGCGGCGCTGTTCTTCACCCTGCCCTTCGTCTTCGTCGTCCTGACCTCGCTGATGAGCGACCAGCAGGCACTCACCCGCGACCTGGTCCCGGACACCTGGGAATGGGGCAACTACACCAAGGTCTTCGACACCCCCGGCTTCCTGACCTGGTGGAAGAACACTCTGATCTACGCGGGCCTCGGCACGGTCCTCACCGTGGTCTCCTCGATCCCCGTGGCCTACGCGCTCGCCAAGTTCCGCTTCCGAGGCCGCAACACAGCCCTCATGCTGGTCATCTCGATGATGATGCTGCCGCCCCAGGTGGTCATCATCCCGATGTACCTGTTCTGGGCGAAGCAGCTGGACCTCTCGGGAACCCTGTGGCCCCTGATCATCCCGATGGCGTTCGGGGACGCGTTCTCGATCTTCCTGCTGCGCCAGTTCCTGATGACGATCCCGAACGAGTACCTGGACGCGGCGAAGGTGGACGGCTGCGGCGAACTGCGCACGCTCCTTCGGGTGGTCCTCCCCATGGCGAAGCCGGGCATAGCCGCGGTGGCCCTCTTCCAGTTCTTCTACGCGTGGAACGACTACTTCGGGCCCCAGATCTACGCCTCCGAGAACCCCGGCGCCTGGACGCTCTCCTACGGCCTGGAGTCGTTCAAGGGCGCCCACCACACCGACTGGAACCTGACCATGGCCGCGACCGTGCTGGTCATGGCCCCCGTGATCCTCGTGTTCTTCTTCGCCCAGAAGGCGTTCGTAGAGGGCGTCACGCTCACCGGAGTAAAGGGTTGATGCACGCATGCAGCGTCTCCCCGGGGGACAACCCCCGGCCCCCCGGCCGATGATCACCGTAACCCGCACCGGGAATCGAGGCATCTCGCAGTGAAACTCACCGTGGTCGGCGGAGGTTCGACCTACACCCCCGAACTCATCGACGGCTTCGCCCGCCTCCGGGACACCCTCCCCATAGAGGAACTGGTCCTGATGGACCCGGCGCAGGACCGCCTGGAACTGGTCGGCGGCCTGGCCCGCCGCATCTTCACCCGCCAGGCCCACAACGGCACGATCACCACCACCACGGACCTGGACAAGGCGGTGGACGGCGCCGACGCGGTCCTCCTCCAGCTCCGCGTGGGCGGCCAGGCGGCCCGCGAGCAGGACGAGACCTGGCCCCTGGAATGCGGCTGCGTGGGCCAGGAGACAACCGGAGCCGGCGGCCTGGCGAAGGCCCTGCGCACGGTCCCGATCGTCCTCGACATCGCGGAGCGCGTCCGCCGCGCCAACCCCACCGCCTGGATCATCGACTTCACCAACCCGGTCGGCATCGTGACCCGGGCCCTGCTCCAGGAGGGCCACAAGGCGGTCGGCCTGTGCAACGTGGCGATCGGCTTCCAGCGCAAGTTCGCGGCGATGCTGGGCGTGTCCGCCTCCGACGTCCACCTCGACCACGTGGGCCTCAACCACCTCACCTGGGAGACCGGGGTACGGCTGGGCGGCCCCGAGGGCGAGAACGTCCTGCCGAAGCTGCTCACCGACCACACCGAGGCGATCGCCGCGGACCTGCGCCTCCCCCGAGCCGTACTGGACCGCCTGGGCGTCGTCCCCTCCTACTACCTGCGTTACTACTACGCGCACGACGAGGTGGTCCGCGAGCTGCGCACCAAACCGTCCCGTGCCGCCGAAGTGGCCGAAATGGAAAGAAAGTTGCTGGCTCTGTACGCCGACCCGGCCCTCGACGAGAAGCCGGAGCTGCTCGCCAAGCGGGGCGGGGCGTACTACTCCGAGGCGGCGGTCGACCTGGCCGCTGCGCTGCTGAACGGTGCGGGCAGCCCGTACCAGGTGGTGAACGCCCACAACAACGGGACGCTGCCCTTCCTCCCCGACGACGCGGTGATCGAGGTGCAGGCGGCGGTCGGCAGGCAGGGCGCGACCCCGCTCCCCGTCTCCCACATCGACCCCCTGTACGCGGGTCTGATGGCCCAGGTGACGGCGTACGAGGACCTGGCCCTCGACGCGGCCCTGCACGGCGGCCGCACCCGCGTCTTCAAGGCGCTGCTGTCGCACCCCCTCATCGGCCAGTACGAGTACGCGGAACGACTCACCGACGAACTCATCGCACACAACCGGGAGCATCTCGCGTGGGCATGACCGCACGTGTCCTCGCCGTCGACGCGGGCAACAGCAAGACCGACGTGGCGGTGGTGGCGGCCGACGGAAGCGTCCTCGCCACCGCCCGCTCGGGCGGCTTCCGGCCACCGGCCGTGGGCGTGGAGCAGGCGATGGACACGCTCGCCGAGGCGGTGGACGAGGCATTCGCCGCCGCGGGCGTGACCGCTGTCGACCACGTCTCGGCCTGCCTGGCGAACGCCGACTTCCCAGTGGAGGAGGAGACCCTGGCGGCCGCGCTGCACGCACGCGCGTGGAGCTCGACGGTCGAGGTCCGCAACGACACCTTCGCGATCCTCCGCGCCGGGGTGACCGAACCCCGCGGCGTGGCCGTCGTGTGCGGCGCCGGCATCAACTGCGTGGGCATGCGCCCCGACGGCCGCACGGCCCGCTTCCCCGCACTGGGCCGTATCTCCGGTGACTGGGGCGGCGGCTGGGGCCTGGCGGAGGAGGCCATGTGGCACGCGGCCAGGGCGGAGGACGGCCGAGGCGCCCCCACGGATCTGGCGCACACCCTCCCCTCCCACTTCGGCCTGCCCACCATGTACGCCCTGATCGAGTCCCTGCACCTGGAACGCATCGAGGACATCCGCCGCCACGAGCTGACCCCGGTCCTCTTCGCGACAGCGGCATCCGGCGACCCGATCGCCCGCTCCGTGATCGACCGCCTGGCCGACGAGGTGGTCGCGATGGCCACGGTCGCCCTGACCCGCCTGGACCTGCTGGAGGAGGAGACCCCGGTCCTGCTGGGCGGCGGAGTCCTGGCCGCCCGCCACCCCCAACTGATCGACAGCATCCGGGACTTGCTGGCATCCCGGGCCCCCAAGGCAGTCCCGAACGTGGTCACGGCAAGCCCGGTACTGGGAGCGGCCCTGCTGGGCCTGGACGCCGTAGATGCACCCACGGAGGTCCACACCCGCCTACGCAGCCACTTCGAACGGTAGCAACGGCGGCTGCGGCCCCGCGGGGGCTGATCGCGCAGTTCCCCGCGCCCCTAAAGGCAGGGGGTTGCAGTGGGCCTGCGCCGCGAGACGTGACCGTATGCGCCACAACCGTTGCGCAGTTCCCCGCGCCCCTAAAAACGGAGCCCCAGCCGCGTACGGCGGCAAGGGGCCGTGCCGGGGGGTGTCCGCCCGCAGCGGCGGGCGTCCACGCCGAGCACCCTTCTAAGTGAGGGCAACCGCCCGACCGAGGACGGACACCCCCCGGCACGGCCCCGACCCACCCCCACCCGCAGGCGCTACGCAAGCCCCCACCCGGCGCAATGGGCCGCCGCAGGCAAAAGACGCACACCCCCCGAACCCGGATCCTGGAACCGAACAGATTCCCACGGCGTTTTCATGGGCAGGGGGTGGTGCGGGGCGTGTGTCGAGGTGCCGACGCGGCACCCACGCTGCGATCCGATCAAGATCCAGCGAAGGCCGGTGCGGATGTCAGTCCCGGCAGCGATACTTGCCGCGACGGATGACCACGGGGGAGGTCAACAGTGACACAGACGCCGAACAGCAGCGCCCCACCGGAAAACACCCCGGCACAGGGCGCACCCACCATGCCGTCGGTCCCCCCACAGTCACCCGACAACACCTCACACACCCCCACATCCACAACACCCGCAGCACCCGCAACGCCCCCCGCAGAACCCCGCCGCACAGCCTTCGCAGAGGGCTTCGACCAACTCCGCACCGCCGCCACCACCGAACCCGGCCGCCTCCGCATCATCGGCGCCTTCCTCGCCCTCCTCGTGGTCGCCTTCGGCTCCATCGCCGCCTGGCAGATGACAGAGCGCGCAGCCGCAGCCGACGACGTCCTCAACCGCAGCCAGCCCCTCACCTCCGACGCGGCAGACATCTACCGCTCCCTGGCGGACGCCAACACCGCCGCAGCCAGCGGCTACCTCGCCGGCCTCCAGGAGAAGCCGGCCATGCGCGAGGGCTACGAGCGCGACATCCGCACGGCCGCCGCCAAACTCGTCACCGCCGCCGCCAACTCCGAGTCGGGCTCCACCTCGGCGAACACGATCGCCGAACTCAGCAGACTCCTCCCGGAGTACAAGGGCCTCGTCGAGACGGCACGGGCCAACAACCGCCAGGGCTACCCCGTCGGCGGCGCCTACCTGCGCGCCGCGAACGAGATGATGCAGCAGCGCATGCTCCCGGCGGCCCAGAAGCTCCACGAGACGGAGAACGAACGCCTGCGCGCCGACTACGCGGACGCGAAGTCGTTCCCGTGGGCGGCCGCCGGCCTCGGCGTCCTCGTCCTGGCCGCCCTCGTCTGGGCCCAGCGCCGCAACTACCGGCGCACCAACAGGGTCCTGAACCACGGCCTGGTCACCGCCACGGCCGCCGCCACGGTCGTCCTGCTGTGGCTCGCCGTGGGACAGGTCGTCGCGCGCGCCGGCCTCAACGACTCCTACGACCACGGCGTGCGCTCCCTGAACGTGCTGCACGAGGCCCGTATCGCCTCCCTCACCGCCCGCAGCGACGAGAACCTCACTCTCGTCCGCCGCGGCGCGGACACCAGGACGCTGGCCGACGACACGGTCGTCGACGCGTACGAGTGGGGCTACGACAAAGAGATCGGCGACCTCGCCAAGGCGCTCACCCGGGCCGCGGACCTCGCCGACGACACGGCGGGCAAGAAGCCCGTGCAGGACGCGAACGGCTTCATGAAGATCTGGAAGGACCGCCACGACCTGGCCCGCGACGACAACGACTCGGGCAACTACCAGGCCGCCCGCGACCGTGTCATCGGCGCCGCGAAGGAGCCCACGAGCGTGTGCTTCGACAACGTCGACAAGGCCCTGGCGACGGCGCTCACCCACGAGCAGAACGAGTTCAGGCAGGCGGCCGGCGACGGCCGTGACTCGCTGACCGGCCTGCCGACCGGCGCCGCGGTCCTCGCGGTCCTGGGCGCGGCCGGCGCGGTCCTCGGCATCGGCCGCAGGCTGTCGGAGTACCGGTGAGAGGGGGCACGACGATGAACGCACGCGGCACCACGAACGAGGGCGGCACCCCGGTCCGCCCCCGGGGCGCGGCCGGCGCATGGCGCAGGCTGCGGGCCGGCGTGCGCGGCTGGGGCGGGGTGGGCGCGATGGCCGTCGTCTGCGCCCTGGCGCTGGCCTTCGCGCTGCTGCTGCCGCTGTCCCAGGAGAGCGGCCCCGGGGACGCCTCCGGCGCGGGCCGCGGTCTCGCCCACGGCAGCCAGGTGCGGGCCGAGGAGTGCGAGAACCCCGAGGACCAGTCCCTGTCGCCGTCCGGCGGCAACGGCGAGACGACGACGCTGGACGCGATCAAGGACCGCAAGGACCGGCGTCTGATCGTCGGCGTCGACACCAACAGCTACCGCTGGGGCTACCTCGACCCGAACAACCCCTCCGGCGAGCTGGAGGGGTTCGACATCGACCTGGTCCACCGGATCGCCGAGGACATCCTCGGTGACCGTGACGACGTGCAGTTCAAGGCCATCCCGACCAGCCGCCGGATCGAGGCGATCCAGAAGGGCGAGGTCGACATGGTGGTGCGCACCATGACGATCAACTGCGACCGCATCGGCCAAGTCGCCTTCTCCGCTCCGTACTTCGTCACCGGCCAGCAGGTCCTGGCCCCCAAGACCTCGACGATCACCGGGTTCGACAAGACCCTGGCCGGCCGCAAGGTGTGCTCGGCGGAGGGCTCCACCGCGTACGACAACCTCGAGGCGGGCAGGAAGAACGGCGACCTTCCGGCCTCCACCGACATCAGCACCACCGTCCCCAACCAGCTCGACTGCCTGGTGAAGTTGCAGCTCGGAGACGTCGACGCGGTCGTCACGGACGGCGCGCTCGCGGCGAGTCAGGCGGCACAGGATCCGACCGTGGAACTCAAGGGCAGCCTGTTCACGGACGAGTACTACGGCGTGGCGATGAAACTGGGCTCCGACGATCTGGTACGCCAGGTCAACCGCACCCTGGAGAACTACGTCAAGGACGGTGGCTGGGAGGCGTCGTACGAGAAGTGGCTCCACCCGACCATGGATCAGGGCGACAAGAAGTCGGCGTCGGCGACCCCTCCCGAGGCCGACTACAAGTAGCCGGCCGTCAACTGACGGACGACTGACGGAACTCAACGCAGCGAGAGGTGATCGATGGGCGTCACGGACCCCGCCGGGCCGGTGATGGACCGGGACGAGGTGGACCGTGCGCTGGCGCGGCTCGGCGCGGAGCACGAGGCGATCGAGACCTCGCTGCTCGCCCTTCAGGACCACGCGGGCCGCAGACTTCTCGAAGGCGCCGAACTGACGGGCGTCACCAAGGAACGCTGGACGGCCGCGGATGCGTCGATCACGCTGCTGTGGGCGTACTTCGACGCGTACACCGACGCGTTGCGCTCCGCCCGCGAGATCCGGTCCCGTCGCCGCTGGTCCAGCCGGGACGACCTGGTGGAGCTGACGGAGCTGCTGCGGGGCGAGTCGGTGACCGTCGCGGGTTCGGCGACGGCGACCGCGGCCGCCCCGACGCTTCAGGGGTCCGCGAGCAGGCTCAGCGAGCAGTTCTCGCTGGTCACGCTGGTGGACCGGATGAACGAGCTGTACGCGACCTCGCTGGACATGGTGGTCGCGGCGGACGCGGTGTGGTCGGCGCTGCCGGCCCGGATCGATTTACTCGCCGCGGAGCTCCAGCGCACCCGCCAGCTCGCCCACTCCGTCGGGGTGCGCCCGGGCGAGCACCCGGCGGGGGACGACCTGGAGCGCATCACGCGCACGCTGACCGGTCTGCGCGCGCAGGTGGTGTCCGACCCGCTCGCGTACTGGATCCGGAAGCAGGGCAGTTCGGCGCCGGGCGGCGGCAGGCCGGACACCACGGTGTACGACCGCGAGGCACGCGCGCTGGAGGACGTACGGCGTGAGATCGACGCGGTACTGACGGTCCGTCAGGATGCCGAGCAGCGGCTGGTCAAGCTGCGGGACGTGCTCTCGCGCGCGGACCGTACGCTCGCCGAGGCCCGCACCGCGCGCGGCGAGGTGCTGGCGAAGATCGCCGCCACAGAGGTGCCGGTGGTCAGCGGCCCGCCGACCGTGCTCCAGGAGCAGCTGGCGACGGCCGCCGAGTACCGCAGATCGGCCCAGTGGCACCGCCTGTCCCCGCTCCTGGAGTCCCTGGAGCAGAAGGCGGAGGACGAACTGCTGCGCGCCCGCGAGTCGTTGACCGCGGTCACCGCGCCCCTGGCGGTCCGCGCCGAGCTGCGCGGCCGCCTCGACGCGTACAAGGCGAAGGTCGCCCGGCACGGCCTCGCGGAGGACCCGTTCCTCATCGAGCGCTACGACGCGGCCCGCCGCATGCTGTGGAGCGCGCCCTGCGATCTGCGGGTCGCCGAGCAGGCGGTGCTGCGGTACCAGCACGCGGCGGCCGACCTGCTCGGCGGCGGCCGGGTGCCGGGGCCGCGCGGGCCCGAGGATCGCGGGGGATCATGAGGGTGAGGGGGGAGTCGTGAGTCAGGCACAGCGCACCTGTCAGCGGCCGGACTGCGACGGGACGTACGAGGACGTGGGCGGCGGCGAGCTGTACTGCGACACCTGCGGTCTTGCCCCGGTCGTGTCGGCGTCCGGCATGGTCGGCTCACCGCCCACCGGGATGACCGGCGGCAGGGGAGCACGCGGCTCGACGGGCAGCGGCAGCTCCCGCTCCACCGGCCGCGGGAGTTCCCGTACGTCGTCGCAGTCGTCGAAGTCCCGCCGCTCGGTGTCGGGACGGCTGTCGCGCTCGCTGTCGGGCCGTTCCACGGGCCGGTCGGTGTCGGTGCGCAGCTCGGGTTCGTCCACCGGCTCCAGCGGGCGCGGCCGGCTCGGCGTCGGCCTGGTCCAGGTCCCGGACGTGCCGCGGCCCGATCCGCGCGCGATGGTCCTCGAGAACCCGGAGGTGCCCGAGCGCAAGCGGTTCTGCTCGCGTTCGGACTGCGGCGCGCCGGTCGGCCGGGCCCGCGGTGAGCGGCCGGGCCGCACCGAGGGCTTCTGCACGAAGTGCGGGCACCCGTACTCCTTCGTCCCGAAGCTGAAGTCCGCCGACATCGTGCACGGCCAGTACGAGGTCGTGGGCTGCCTGGCGCACGGCGGCCTCGGCTGGGTGTATCTCGCCGTGGACCGCGCGGTCTCCGACCGCTGGGTGGTGCTCAAGGGCCTGCTGGACACCGGCGACCAGGACGCGATGGCGGCGGCGATCTCCGAACGGCGCTTCCTCGCGGAGATCGAGCACGCCAACATCGTGCGGATCTACAACTTCGTCGAGCACCTCGACCAGCGCACCGGCTCCCTCGACGGCTACATCGTCATGGAGTACGTCGGCGGCAAGTCCCTGAAGGAGATCGCGAACGCCCGCCGCACGGAGACGGGTCGGCGCGATCCGCTGCCCGTCGAGCAGGCGTGCGCGTACGGCATCGAGGCCCTGGAGGCGCTCGGCCACCTGCACAACCGCAACCTGCTGTACTGCGACTTCAAGGTCGACAACGCCATCCAGACCGAGGATCAGCTCAAGCTGATCGACATGGGCGCGGTGCGCAGGATGGACGACGACGAGTCGGCCATCTACGGCACGGTGGGCTACCAGGCGCCCGAAGTCGCGGACGTCGGCCCGTCGGTCGCCTCCGACCTGTACACGGTCGCGCGCACCCTGGCCGTGCTGTCCTTCGACTTCCAGGGCTACACGAACGTCTATGTCGACTCGCTGCCCGACCCCGACCACATCGAGGTCTTCCGCCAGTACGAGTCCTTCTACCGCCTCCTGGTCCGTGCCACCGACCCCGACCCGGCCCGCCGCTTCGCCTCCGCGCAGGAGATGACGGAGCAGCTGACGGGCGTGCTGCGCGAGGTCGTGTCGTTGCAGACGGGACGCGCGCGGCCGTCGCTTTCGACGCTGTTCGGTCCCGAAGTGCGGGTGACGGACACGGAGTTGTTCCCGAAGCTGGACGGCGAGGTCTCACGGCTGGGGGCACGCGTGGCGCCCGCCGCGAAGCAGCTCACGGCGGGCAACGGAGTGCCGGGCGGTGCCGCGGCCCAGGGCGCCCCCGGCATCGTCAAGCCCGTCAGCGCCTCCGTAGGGGCGCTCGCCCTGCCGGTCCCGCGGGTCGACCCGTCCGACCCCAACGCCGGTTTCCTCGCGGGTCTGATGACGACCGCGGCGGCCGAGCTGCTGGGCGCCCTCGCCGCCGCCCCCGCGCCGTCGACCGAGACCCGGCTGCGGCAGGTCCGGGCATGGCTGGAGAACGGCGACACGAGTACCGCGCACGAGACGCTGCTGAAGCTGGAGGACGAACGGCCCGACGACTGGCGGGTGGTCTGGTACCGCGGGGTGGCGGCGCTCGTCACCGGCGACCACGAGGGCGCCGCGCTCGCCTTCGACGCGATCTACGACGCCTTCCCCGGCGAGCCCGCCCCGAAGCTGGCCCTCGGCCTCTGTGCCGAAGTGCTGGGCCAGCTCGACAACGCCGCCGAGTACTACCGCCTGGTGTGGTCCACCGACCCCAGCTATGTCAGCGCCGCCTTCGGTCTCGCGCGCGTCCAGCTGGCGACCGGCGACCGCCGCAGCGCCGTGGCGACCCTGGAGTCGGTGCCGGAGAGCTCCATCCACTACACGGCCGCACGCGTGGCGGCCGTCCGCGCCCGGCTGCGTCAACGCACGGCGGTCGCCTCCGACGTACCGTTCCTGGACGACCTGACCGCCGCCGCGGGGCAGGTCGAGGCGCTCGACGCGTACGGCCTGGACCCGGCGCGCCGGGAGCAGTTGTCGACGGAAGTCCTCGGCTGCGCGCTGGACTGGATACTCTCCGGGGGCCAGGGTTCCGCCCCTGGCGCCGCCGGAGGACGGACGCTGCTCGGCAGCGGCCTGGACGAGCGGGGACTGCGTTTCGGTCTGGAGCGTTCGTACCGCATGCTGGCCCGTCTCGCACGGGGCGGCGAGGAGAGGATCGACCTGGTGGAACGTGCCAACCGTTACCGCCCCCGGACGTGGGTGTAGTTGATGTCGCAGATGCCCCAGTTGTCCGCCTGCCCGAGCTGCGAATGGCCGCTCGAGTCGGGTGACCGTTTCTGCGGTGCGTGTGGATACGACCTGTCCGCCGTGCCCGTACGGCCGGACGACCACCCCACCATCGCCCTGAACGGCTCGGCGCCGCCCCCCGCCCCGGGTGCGCCCGGCGCGGACTGGCCCGCGGCCCCCGCGCCGGAAGGCCCCGCCGTCCCGGCGCCCGCGCATCTGCCGGACCCGACCGGCACGGACCCCGGCGGCGCCGCGCTGCCCCCGGGCACTCCCCCGCCCCCGCAGGCACCGCCGCCGCCCGGACCTCCGCCGCCGCTGGCGGGCGCTCCCGAGGCACCGCAGGGACACCCCGGCATCCCGGCCCCCGGCGGCCCGGCCGGACCGGCAGGCCCGCTGCCGCCTCCGGCCGCCGTTCCCGCCCCGACCGGCTCTCCCGTGTCCCCGGCGTCCGGCGTGCGGTTCGACCGGCCGCCGGAGCCCGACGACTACCCCTTGCAGGCGCCCGACCCGCGGATCGCGGCCGACCTGCCGACCCCGCCGGAGGGCACCAAGGTGTGCGTGGCGTGCCGTGCCGGCCGTGTCGACCACGACGGCTACTGCGAGAACTGCGGGCACGCGCAACCGCGCGAGCGCGACCACATGGAGCAGGACGCGGGCCCCGTGGCCGCCGTCAGCGACCGGGGTCTGCGCCACCACCGCAACGAGGACGCGTTCGCCGTCTGCTGCACCGCGCTGCCCGACGGCCGGCCCGCGGTCGTGGCGATCGTCTGCGACGGTGTGTCCTCGGCGACCCGCCCGGACGACGCCTCGATGGCCGCGTCCCGGGCCGCGAGCGAGTCGCTGCTGGGCGCCCTGCCGCGCGGCACCCACCCGCAGCAGGCCATGCACGACGCGATCGTCGCCGCCTCGAACGCGGTCAACGCCCTGGCCGCCGAGCCCGCCACGGCCCGCGAGCAGGCCCCCCACCAGAACGCGCCCGCCTGCACGTTCGTCGGCTCGGTGGTCACGCCGGAGCTGCTGATCGTCGGCTGGGTCGGCGACAGCCGCGCCTACTGGGTCCCGGTGGACCGCAGCACTCCCCCGGCCCGCCTCACCGAGGACGACTCCTGGGCGGCACAGATGGTCGCCGCGGGCCTGATGAACGAGGCCGAGGCGTACGCCGACGAGCGCGCCCACGCGATCACCGGCTGGCTCGGCGCGGACGCCTACGAACTGGAGCCGCACACCGCTTCCTTCAAGCCGGACCGGCCGGGCGTGGTGGTGGTGTGCACGGACGGTCTATGGAACTACGCGGAGGCGGCCGAGGACATGGCCGACGTCGTACCCCTCGACGCCGCCGCGCGCCCCCTGCACAGCGCCCAGGTGCTCGTCGGTCACGCGCTCGACGGTGGGGGCCACGACAACGTAACAGTGGCCGTCCTGCCGTTCCCGGCACCCCCGATGGGGGCAGGATCGGCCTGAGGCCCTGCTGCGGGGACGGCCTCATCGGACCGGAGGGGACCGGTCCGTCGACAGCCAGGGCCCCATCACGGGGTTTTTTAGGGGGATTTGAGAAGGTATGGCCAATTTCTCGAAATCAAACGTGCCGCAGTTCTCGGTGGACGTGTACCAGAACGAGTACCTGCCGGAGGGCGGCCGGGACGTCAGCGCGATCGTCACGGTGACCGCGACCGGCGGCGGCACGATCGGCAGCGCGGTCGCCGCGCCCCACCTCTACGCTCCGGGGCAGGGCCCGTCCGCGGCCGTGGCGATCATGGTGGACTGCTCGGGCTCGATGGACTACCCGCCGACCAAGATGCGCAACGCCCGCGACGCCACGGCCGCCGCGATCGACACCCTGCGCGACGGCGTGCACTTCGCCGTGATCGGCGGCACGCACGTGGCCAAGGAGGTGTATCCGGGCGGCGGACGTCTCGCCGTGGCCGACGCCACCACCCGCGACCAGGCCAAGCAGGCGCTGCGCCGGCTCAGCGCGGGCGGCGGCACCGCGATCGGCACCTGGCTGCGGCTCGCCGACCGGCTGCTGTCCTCGGAAGACGTCGCCATCCGGCACGGCATCCTGCTCACCGACGGCCGCAACGAACACGAGTCGCCGGAGGACCTCAAAGCGGCGCTCGACTCCTGCGCCGGACGTTTCACATGCGACGCCCGCGGCGTGGGTACGGACTGGGAAGTGAAAGAAGTCACAGGCATCGCCTCGGCGCTGCTCGGCAGCGCCGACATCGTCGCCGATCCGGCCGGCCTCGCCGCCGACTTCACACAGATGATGGAGACGGCGATGGGCAAGGAGGTCGCGGACGTCGCCCTGCGGGTGTGGACGCCGGTCGGCACGACCATCAAGTTCGTCAAGCAGGTCGCACCCACCGTCGAGGACTTGACCGACCGCCGCACCGAGGCCGGTCCGCGCGCCGGGGACTACCCCACGGGTTCCTGGGGCGACGAGTCCCGTGACTACCACGTCTGTGTCGAGGTCCCGGCCGCGGGCCTCGGCCAGGAGATGCTCGCCGCCCGGGTCTCCCTCGTCGTCCCGCAACCCGATGGGAGCGCGCACAACTTGGGCGCGCAGGGGCTGGTACGAGCCGTGTGGACCGACGACATGGTCGCCTCGACGTCGATCAACCCTCAGGTCGCCCACTACACCGGCCAGGCAGAACTGGCACAAGCCATTCAACAAGGGCTCGATCTTCGCAAAGCGGGCGATATGGATGGAGCAACGGCCAAACTGGGCCGCGCCGTTCAGCTCGCCAGCGCCTCCGGAAATGCGGATACGGCGAAACTCCTTGCGAAGGTGGTGGACGTTGTCGACGCCGCGGCGGGTACTGTGCGACTGAAGGCGAAGGTCGCGGAGGCCGACGAGATGACTCTCGAGACACGGTCCACAAAGACTGTTCGTGTAAAGAAGTGACCTAGCAGGACCCGGAAAAGATCGAGCCTGACCCCTCGGGGTTGGAGAAATCCGGTCGAGAGCGACCGGAAAAGAGAGGGGGAAGCGCCGACATGCCGACCTGCCCGAACGGACACCAGTCGGGTTCCGACGACTGGTGCGAGGTCTGCGGTCACCGCATGGCCGGTGCCGTACCTCCGCCCCCTCCTCCCCCGCCCCCGCCCGGCGGCGGCTACGGCTTCCCGCCTCCCGGCGGCCCCGGTCCCGGCCCCGGCGTCCCTGGACCCGGTGGTCCGTCCGGTGGCCCGAACATGGGTCAGCAGGGCGGCCCGCCGCCCATGCCCGGTGCCCGGGAGCCGGAGCTCTGCCCGCAGTGCCGTACGCCCCGTGAGGGCGGTGCGCCGTTCTGCGAGGAGTGCCGGTGGAACTTCCTGACCAACACGGCGACGTCGTACACGCCCGCGGCCCCGCGCCCGCCGGCGCCCGGCGGCCCCGGCCTGCCGTCCCACTTCCAGCAGCAGTCGGGTCCCCCGCCGTCGTTCGGCGGCGGTGACTCGTACGAGTACCAGGGCTCGCGCCCGTCGCAGGTGAACCGGCCGGCGGAACCGATCCCGCCGTTCGGCGCGGACCCGCACGCTCAGGGTGGCCCCGGCGGCCCGGGTCAGGGTCCCGGCGGTCACGGTGGTCCGGGTGGTCCCGGCGGCTTCGGCCCCGGCCCCGGTGCCCCCGGCGGTCCTGGCGCCACCAACCCCGGCGCACCGGGTGGCCCCGGTTTCCCCGGTCAGGGCCCTGGCGGTCCCGGAGCTCCGGGCGGCCCAGGCCCCGGCGGCCACGGCGCACCGGGTGGTCCCGGCGGCCACGGCATGAACGCGCCCTCCGCCTTCGGCGGCGACCCCTCACGGCAGGGCCCGCCTCCGCCCCCGCCCGGCCACGGTGGCCCCGGTGGCGCTCCGCAGGCGTTCCAGCCGGCCGGCCCCGGCCCCTCCGCGCCGCAGGCCCCGCCCGGCTTCGGGCAGGACCCGAACCGTCCGCCGCAGGGCGGCCCGTCCTTCGGCGGCGGTGACGACGACTGGGTGATCTCCCCGCCGTCGTCCGGCCCCGGCGGCCCGGGTGCCCCCGGCGCTCCCCCGCAGGGCGGCTACGGCTATCCGCAGCCCGGCGCGAACCAGGCCCCGCCGCCCGGGCCCGGCTACCAGCAGCAGCCGGCGACCTGGCTGGCGACCATCGGTCCGGACCGTGAGTACTTCATGGCGATGATGCACCGTTCCGGCCCCGAGGCCGCCGGTCTGAACCTGCCCGCGTACTCGCCCGAGCAGCAGCGCACGCTCACCGGCAACCAGGTCACCATCGGCCGCCGCCGCCACTCCACCGGCGACACCCCCGACATCGACCTGTCGGTGCCGCCGGAGGACCCGGGCGTCTCGCACCAGCACGCCGTCCTGGTCCAGCAGCCGGACGGCACCTGGGCGGTCGTCGACCAGAACTCGACGAACGGCACGACGGTGAACGGCTCCGAGGAGCCCATCCAGCCCTTCGTACCGGTACCGCTCCAGGACGGCGACCGGGTGCACGTGGGCGCCTGGACGACGATCACGATCCGGCGCGGCTAGCTGGTCGGCACCCGGGAGGGGTCGGCCGTACGGCGGTGAAAGCCCGTACGGCCGGCCCCTTCCGGCGTCTCAGCCGGGCAGGGGCCAGGCGTAGGGACCCTCGGGGTCGTCCAGCCACGCCCACTCGTGTTCGCCGCGCACGGTGATGCCGTACCGCTCCCGCTGGGGCTGTCCCTCGTGCTCCCACAGCGTGTACGCCTCCTGCGGGTCGAGGCTGCCGCGGGTGAGGGTGAGCAGGAAGCGGAACAGTTCGTGCTCCCTGGCCCGGCGCGGCAGCCCCGCCACCGGCGGGAGCTCGGGTTCGCTCCGGCTGCCGCCGCGCAGTGGCACGAAGTAGGCGGGGGTGTGCAGAAAGCGTCCCTCGGCGTGCTCGGCGTCCTGGACGGCGAGGGTGACCAGGCCGGTGGCGAGCGGGGTCAGGATCCGGGCGTCGGGGCGGCACTGGGCGAGCCAGGCGCGCGGGATCGACGGCAGGGTGCAGGTCGCGACGATGCGGTCGTAGGGGGCGCGCGCCGGGACGCCGCGGGCGCCGTCGCCGGTGACGACGGCGGGGCGGTACCCGGCGGCGGCCAGATGCCCTCGCGCCGACTCGGTGATCTCCGGTTCCAGGTCGACGGTGGTGACGAGGTCGTCGTCGCCGAGCCGCCGGGCGAGCAGGGCGGCGTTGTAGCCGGTGCCCGCGCCGATCTCCAGGACCCGGTGGCCGTCCGCCACCTGAAGCGCGACCAGCATCATCGCCATCAGGGACGGCTGGCTGCTGGAGGAGAGCAGCTCGCCGTCGCGCAGTCTGGTGGCCAGCGGGGTGTCGGCGTAGGCACCGCGCACCCAGCGCTCGCGGGCGGCGGGATCGGGGCTCTGGCCCCAGCGCCGCTCGTAGCCGCCGGCGACGCCGACGTAGTAGTACGGCACGAACAGATGCCGTGGCACGGCGCCGAAGACCTCCCGCCACCCGGGGTCGCCGGCCCACGCCCCGCTCGCGTCGATCTCACGCACCAGTGCGGCCCTCGCCGAGGTGGCGAGGTCCTCCAGGTCCCTGTCGAGAGCGTGCGCGCTCATACGTCCACTGTCCTGCGGGAGACGGTGCGGGGCGAGCGCCTGACCGGACGATCCGGAACGAGCCATTCGGCCGGGTGCGGCGGCCGGGGGCAGTCACGAGCAGTCACGAGCAGTTACGACCGGTGCTTCCCGGTCGGCTGGTCCTAAGCCTTGAGTCCTCGGTCGCCGCGTCTGAGACCATGGACGACGTGAAAGAGATTCGGCGCGGCACGCTTCAGGAGCAGACCTTCTACGAGCAGGTCGGCGGGGAGGAGACCTTCCGCCGCCTCGTCCACCGCTTCTACGAGGGTGTGGCCGAGGACCCGCTGCTGCGGCCCATGTACCCCGAGGAGGACCTGGGTCCGGCCGAGGAGCGCCTGACCTTCTTCCTCATCCAGTACTGGGGCGGCCCGACGACGTACAGCGAGAACCGCGGCCACCCCCGTCTGCGGATGCGCCACGCCCCCTTCACCGTCGACCGTGCGGCGCACGACGCCTGGCTGAAGCACATGCGGGTCGCCGTCGACGAGCTCGGCCTCTCCGAGGAGCACGAGCGGACGCTGTGGAACTACCTGACGTACGCGGCGGCGTCCATGGTGAACACGGCGGGCTGACCCTGCCGCGACTCACTGTCACCAAACAGTAAGTGATCATGAGTGTCAGCGGACGCTGACGTCGAGCGCGCCGAGTCCCGCACGCCGTACGGCGATCGACCCGTACGGCGTGCGCAGCCGTAGCCACGCGCCGGACGAGAGCAGCGCCGGCTCCCCGGTGGCGCGCAGGAATCCCAGCGACTGGGCCGCGTGCACGGCCCGCACCGGAAGACGGGTGTCCCCGACGGTCCGGGACCAGATCTCCCGCCCGATCCGGTCGAGTTCGGCGCGGGTACGCCGCTCCTGGGCCAACTCCTGTGTGCGTGAGCGGAACTCCGCGACACCCGAGCCGATCATCGCCCGCAGGGCGTCGGGCGCGGGCAGCCCCGGCACCGGCCGCCATCCGCCGCGCGGCGGGAGCACCCCGGCCCACGGCGGCCCGGTCACGGCGTCCGGTACGACTGCGGTGGCCGCCGACTCGTCGACGGACTCCAGGAGTTCACCCGCGGAGACGGTCACGTCCAGCGTGACGTCGAGTCCGTTCTCGTACGGCTTCGCCAGGCGTACGGCGCGGATCGCCAGCACCTCGAAGGAAGGCGGGCGGCCGAAGACGGCGAGCGCGGTGCCGGCCGCCTGGAGACGGACGGCGGCGCCGCGGTCGTAGTGGAGCAGCCGGGAGAGGAAGGCCGCGAGATCCGCCGCCTCCCCCTCGTCGGCGAGGTGGAGCACCGTCATGCGGCGACGGCCTCCTCCTCTTCGGTCCCGCCGGCTTTGCCGGCCTTGCCGGGCTCGTCGTCCATGTACTCGCGGAGGAACTCCTTCTCCTCCGCGGTGATCCGGCGCGGCCGCTCCGCCTGGAAGTCGAACGGCACGACCACCGTCGAGGCCCGGACGTAGACCAGGTCGTCGTCCTTCACCTCGTACATGATGGTGAAGGACGCGGCCCTGATCTCACTGATCCACAGCTCGATGGCCACCGGGTGGTGCCGGTGGACGAGCTGCCGCTTGTAGTCGATCTCGTGGCGCGCCACCACGGACCCCTGCTTGAAGTCCTTCTCGGGACGGAACAGGAAGTCGATACGGGCTTCCTCCAGGTAGCGGAGGAAGACCACGTTGTTGACGTGGCCGTACGCGTCCATGTCCGCCCAGCGCAGCGGGCAGCGGTAGATGTGGCGCAAGATCGATCAGCCCCGGGTCAGCTTCTTGTAGGTGGCACGGTGCGGACGGGCGGCGTCCGGACCGAGACGCTCGATCTTGTTCTTCTCGTACGACTCGAAGTTGCCCTCGAACCAGAACCACTTGGAGTCACCCTCGTAGGCGAGGATGTGCGTGGCGACCCGGTCGAGGAACCACCGGTCGTGGGAGACGACCACGGCCGCACCGGGGAACTCCAGCAGCGCGTTCTCCAGGCTGCTGAGGGTCTCGACGTCGAGGTCGTTCGTCGGCTCGTCGAGGAGCAGCAGGTTGCCGCCCTGCTTGAGGGTGAGCGCCAGGTTGAGGCGGTTGCGCTCACCACCGGAGAGGACACCGGCCGGCTTCTGCTGGTCGGGGCCCTTGAAGCCGAAGGCGGAGACGTAGGCCCGCGAGGGCATCTCGACCTGACCGACGTTGATGTAGTCGAGCTCGTCGCTGACGACGGCCCACAGCGTCTTCTTCGGGTCGATGTTCTCGCGGCTCTGGTCGACGTATGAGATCTTGACGGTCTCGCCGACCTTGATGGCGCCGGAGTCCGGGGTCTCCAGACCCTGGATCATTTTGAAGAGGGTGGTCTTGCCGGCGCCGTTGGGGCCGATGACGCCCACGATGCCGTTGCGCGGGAGCGTGAAGCTGAGGTCGTCGATGAGGACCTTGTCGCCGAAGCCCTTGGTGAGGTTGGAGACCTCGACGACGATGCTGCCGAGCCGCGGGCCCGGCGGGATCTGGATCTCCTCGAAGTCCAGCTTCCGCATCTTGTCGGCCTCGGCCGCCATCTCCTCGTAGCGGGCGAGACGGGCCTTGGACTTGGCCTGACGCCCCTTGGCGTTGGACCGCACCCACTCCAGCTCTTCCTTGAGGCGCTTGGCGCGCTTGGCGTCCTTCTGCCCCTCGACCTTGAGACGGGTCTGCTTGGTCTCGAGGTACTTGGAGTAGTTGCCCTCGTAGCCGTGCAGGCGGCCGCGGTCGACCTCGCAGATCCAGCCGGCGACGTTGTCGAGGAAGTACCGGTCGTGGGTCACGGCCACGATGGTGCCCTCGTACTTGGCGAGGTGCTGCTCCAGCCAGTTCACCGACTCGGCGTCGAGGTGGTTGGTGGGCTCGTCGAGGAGCAGCAGGTCGGGGGCCTCCAGCAGCAGCTTGCACAGCGCGACGCGGCGCTTCTCACCGCCGGAGAGGTTGACGACGGGCCAGTCGCCGGGCGGGCAGCCGAGCGCGTCCATGGCCTGCTCGAGCTGGGCGTCGAGGTCCCAGGCGTTGGAGTGGTCGAGGTCCTCCTGGAGCTTGCCCATCTCCTCGAGCAGCGCGTCGGAGTAGTCGGTGGCCATCAGCTCGGCGATCTCGTTGAACCGGTCGAGCTTGCCCTTGACCTCGGAGACGCCCTCCTGGACGTTCTCCAGGACGGTCTTCTCCTCGTTGAGCTTGGGCTCCTGCATCAGGATGCCGACGGTGTATCCGGGCGACAGGAAGGCGTCACCGTTCGACGGCTGCTCCAGCCCCGCCATGATCTTCAGAATGGTCGACTTACCGGCTCCGTTCGGGCCGACCACACCGATCTTCGCGCCGGGCAGGAAGTTCAGCGAGACGTCGTCAAGGATGACCTTGTCGCCGATTGCCTTGCGCGTCTTGCGCATGGTGTAGATGTACTCAGCCAAGAGAAACCGTCCGGCAGCTTGAAATCAGGCAGTGGGCAGATACACCCCATCTTGCCCGACGTCCAGCCCGCGACGGAAACCCGTATACCAGAACGCCCCTCACCTGGGGTTTCTCCGACGGTGCCGTGACTTGACCGTCACTGTCGGTCGCGAACGCCCCGCGTGGCAACGGCGTGATTCTCGGCGCGTCGTCCGGATATGCCTGGATTCTTCACATTAGCCTCTCGTAACTGTACGGAGTCGATCCGTCACGGATCGCACCCACCTCACTCCATCGGAGATGACATGCACAAGCTTCAGAAGGCTGCCGTCGTGGTCGTCGCCCTTGGCAGCGTCGGCCTGCTGGGCACCGGCACTGCGACCGCCCAGGGCCTCGACGGGCACGGCGGCAAGGGCGGGGACAAGGTCAGCGTGCTGCAGAGCTCCAACTGCAAGTCGCACGACCTGAACCTCGACGTCCTCGGCCAGGTCGGCATCCTCAACGGCGCCCTGGGCAACGCTCTCAACGGCGAGGGCAACACGGGCGCGCAGGACACCCACCTCGGCTCCACGATGGGCTGCGACAACAGCGCCTTCTGAGCCACCGCCTTGGTACGGGGCTCCTGACCACGCCTCATGCCGTGCCGAACTCGGCATGAGGCGTGGGCGGGTGCGGTCCGGTGCACCAGGCGCGAACCGCCGGTGGAGTACGGGCCGCGTCAGTCGGCCCATGGGTTGTCCCGCCGACAGCAGTGCACCGGCGCCCAGGCGTCCCGGAAAAGCGGCCAGGGGCCTGATCCGAGCAACGGATCAGGCCCCTGGCCGCATGTGTGGCTATGTGTGGCTTCCCCGGCCGGACTCAGTCCTGGGCCGAGGCCTCCCTCTTGCGCACGATGACCAGTGCCGCACCGCCGAGCACGACGAACCCGATCGCGACGCCCGCGATCAGGGGGGTCATGGAGGAGCCGCCGGTCGCGGCGAGGTTGGTGTCGTCGGACGCCGAGCCGACCGTCGCGGGGCTGGGCTCGTCGAGGGTCTGGGTGACGGTGCCGGCCGCGTCGGCCTCGCCCGCCTGCGTCATGCAGTCCAGCACGCCGGTGAACCGCTTCTCGAAGCCGCCCGGCCCCTCGATGGTGAAGTCGTACGCCTGGTCCTCCTGGAGCGGGACCGTCACCGTGCGGGACTCGCCCGCGGCGATGCTGTACTCGATGCCGAGCAGCTCGAAGGTGAACGGTGCGTCGCCCTCGTTGGCGGCGGTGATGTCGACGCCGCCCTTGTCGCAGTTCTCCGCCGCGGACAGGGCCGGTATCGCGCCGGTCTCCGCCCACGTCGCGCTCGCCGTCGCCGAGACGGTCGACTCGCTGGAGCCGGCCAGGATCTGGGTCTGGCTGCGGCTCTCGGCGGCGAAGGCACGCCCCACCGGGACGGTCGTCGAGGCCTGCACGGTCAGTTCCGCCTGGCCGTCCGCTGCGTCCTCGGGGACGTCGAAGAACACCTGGGCGCCGTTCACGGCGGTGGTGACGACCTTGCCGTCCTTGTCGACGATCCGCACCCCGCTGGTGGCGGCGTCGGCGGGCGGGGTCAGCGTCACGCCGTCCGCGTCGGTGCGCACCGTCACCGGACCGAGCCGCTCACCGGCGTGCCCGGAGACCGCGGGCGGCTCCAGCGTCAGCGACGCCTCGGGCTCGGCGACGCCGCGCGCGCTCTTCTCCAGGTAGTCCGCGAGCTTCTCGGCCTGCGGGTCGACGGCGTCGACCTCGACCCCGTCCGAATAACGCCAGATGGCCACCTGCGTGCCGGCCGCCGCGTCCTGCTCGGTGAGGCCGCCCTTGAAGCCGGCCTTGGCGGCGAGTGCCGCGAGGTCGTTCACCTGCGGGTAGGAGTTCTGCAGGATCCAGCGGATCCTGCCGGCGTCATCGTTGGCGCCCAGCGAGGTGCCGCTCCACGGTGTCTCGTGGTACTTGGCGTCGCGCTGGGTGGGGTTGTGGATGTCGACGCAGTACGTCTGGAGCATGCCGCCGCCGTCGACGGACATCTCGAACAGACCGGCCGAGATCTCCTGGTCGCCGGAGTCGGTGTGGACGACCGCGCCGCCGTACGTCTTCAGGCCGCCTATGGTGGCGGTCGCCCCGCCCTGGCTCGGCGCCGCCGTGTCGGCAGCGGGCGCGGCCGCGGCGGTGCCGGCCAGCACCGTGACGGCGGCGAGCCCGGACACCAGGGTCGCGGCGGCCAGACGCGCCGCCCCTCGCCCGCGCGCCGACAGCGCTGAGAACGCAGCAAACACAGAATTCCCCTTCGAGCAGGACCCGTTGACGTGGGGGAAGGTCCCACCAGCAGACTCTTAAGCCCCGAGAGCTATGCCCGGCATCCTAAATACGTGGCGCACCACGCTTCCCGGGGATCCCGCCGCCGGGCCGATCCGACTCGGAATCGTTATCGCCAAGATCCCTTGCGAGCAGGGCTTATCGACAAATCCACCGGGTCCGTTCGGCGCGCATTCATCGATAAGCCGCAGTTCGGTCAGGCCTCTTCAGTGACTGACGTCACGTCACCACCGCTGGTTCCACGCCCTGTTGGGATTCGGCGTCGCCCGGGGCAGGCGTCTCCCAGTCCGGCTCGGGTTGCGGCGGTCCCGCGGCGACCGCCGCATCCGGCCTCGACCCGCGTCGGAAGGCCGAGGTGCCGCGCGACAGATCGTGGCCGATCGCCAGCGCGTCGATGTCCGCCGAGGTCCAGCTCTGCCCCTCGCGCACGTCCGAGCGCACCTTCAGCCTGCCCTGCACCACCACCGGATCGCCGACGTTCAGCGAGGCGGCGGTGTTCGTGGCGAGCTGGCGATTGGCCCACACCGTGAAGAAGTTGGTGTGGCCGTCGGTCCACTCGTTCTTCCCGCGGTCCAGGTAGCGCGAGGTCACCGCCAGCCGGAAGCGGGCGGACGGTCCCGTCGCCAGCTCCCGGTACACCGGCTGCGTCGCCACGTTCCCCACCGCGCAGACGATCGTCTCGTTCATCGCATACCCCTCCCTCACCCGGCCGCTCGCGCCGGGCGGATACGCCGACGGGCCCGTCCCGTACGGCTGCGTCCGACCCGACGGCGGCGCACCCGGACGTACCGGGTGTGCCGCCGTCACCGCGGTCGACCGCTTCCGTCGCGATCGCCGCGAAGCCAGACTGCCTCCGTCGGGCCGAGCCCGCAGAGCCCTGTGGATCACCGCCGGTCTGTGGATATCTCCGTCACCCACACGGGTGGCCGCACCTACCCGCGCCCGGCGGCGCCCCTGCTCACCTCCCGGTGGACCCCACCCCCATGACCCGCCCGTACTGCTCCCGGACCTCCCGGTACCGCAGCAGCTCCGCCGCCACCGGATCAAGCACCCGGGCCCGCCCGCACCCGGCCGCCGCCTCCCTGAGCCGTCGTTCCGCGTCGGTGCCGTACCGCCGCGCCGGACCTCGCGCCGCCATCCGGCAGCCCCACTCGACGAACGGGCCGCCGACGATGCCGGCCACCATCAGCAGCACCGGCACACCCAGGTTGGGCTCCATGACGCCGACGATCTGCGCCACCAGCCACAGCCCGCCGACGATCTGAAGGATCGTCATCGACGCCTGCACCAGGACGGCCGCCGGCCACCAGCCCGGACGCGGTGGCCGCCCAGGCGGCAGTCCCGCCCGCGCGGCCAGGTCGTCGAGCGCCTCGGGCAGCCCCTGGGCACCCCGTACGGCCGCCTCGCGCACCGCCTGCGCCCACGGCGTGGGCAGCCCGGCGGAGGCCCGGTCGGCGACCGTGCGCACCGCCTGCTCGACGCGCTGGCGCGCGGTGGCCTCCTCGTCCGTCTGCGTCTTCAAGGACAGCCGTCCCGTCGGCGGCTCGCTCCGGTCCTGGTACCACCGGTACAGCCGCAGCCAGGGCGTCCCGCACGCGCGGTTGGCGTTGCGCAGCCACGCCCGCTCGGCGGCCTCGCCCGCGGCGGTGGCGCCGATCGCGTCCGCGAGCCGGGCCGAGAACTCGTCCCGGGCCTCCTCGCTGAGCCCGGTCCGGCGCCGCGCGGCGTACACGGGCCGCAGTCCCAGCCCGGCGGAGTCCACGTCGGCGGAGATCCGGCGCGCCGCGGCCCCGCGTTCGGTCACGAACTCGCCGAGCGCCTCCCGCAGGTCGCCGACACCGTCGCCGGTGAGCGCGGACAGCGCGAGCACGACGGCGCCCGGTTCGCCGTGCTCGCCCAGCGCGATGCCGTCCTCGTCGAGGAGCCGCCGCAGGTCGTCGAGGACCTGGTCGGTGGCCTCCCCGGGGAGCCGGTCGGTCTGGTTGAGGACGACGAACATGATCTCGGCGTGCCCGGCCATGGGCCGCAGATAGCGCTCGTGCAGCACCGCGTCGGCGTACTTCTCCGGGTCGACGACCCAGATCACCGCGTCGACGAGCGCCAGGACCCGGTCGACCTGCTCGCGGTGCTGTACGGCCGCCGAGTCGTGGTCGGGCAGGTCGACCAGGACGAGCCCACGCAGCTGCCCGTCCGAGGCCGCGTTCTGCGCGGGGCGGCGCCGCAGACGGGGCGGGATGCCGAGCCGGTCGATGAGGCCGGCCGCGCCGTCGCTCCAGCTGCACGCGAGCGGCGAGGAGGTCGTCGGCCGCCGTACGCCCGTCTCCGAGATGGTCACCCCGGCGAGCGCGTTGAACAGCTGCGACTTGCCGCTGCCCGTGGCGCCCGCGATGGCGACGACCGTGTGCTGGCCGGAGAGTCTGCGCCGCGCGGCGGCCTCGTCGAGCACGCGGCCCGCCTCGGCGAGGGTCTTGCCGTCGAGCCGGGTGCGCGAGAGGCCGACCAGTTCGCGCAGCGCGTCGAGCCGCGACCGCAGCGCCCCGTCGTAGGCGAGCGGCGTCACGGACTGCTGCGGCCCGGAGGAGGCCCGCGCCTCCACGACGGGGGGCTGCTCCACGGGAGCGGCCTCGTTGACCCGCCGGGCGATCAGGCCGTCGTCCCAGGGGGTCGAGGACTCCGCGCCGGTGGACGGGTCCGTGCGGGGTGCGGGTTCCGTGCGGGGCGAGGAAGCCGTACGAGGGGTGGGTTCCGTACGGGAGGCCGGTTGCTCCCTGCGACGGGCGGCGCCGCCCTCCCTGCGGGCCTCCTTGCGGACGCCCGGGTCGGTGACGCTCCCCCGCGCGGGGGTGTCGCCGTCGGCCTTGGGGCTGTCGGGCTTGCGGCCGCCGGGCTCGGGCACGGCCGGGCGCCCGGCGGTGTCGGCTTCGCTCTTCCGGCCGTCACCCGAGTCGGGGACGTCCTCACGCGCGGGCGAGTCATCGGCCTCCACGCGTGCGTGGACGTCGCTCGGCCGGCCCTCCCGCTTCGCCGGCCTTCTCCAGAGCCTGCGTCTGTCCTGTTCGTCGGCGGCCACGGAGCCCTCGCTCTCGGCCGGCTGCTCCGCCTCCGCGCGGGGGGCCCGCACGGGGAGCAGGTTGTCGGCGGCGCCTTCCATGGGGGTGTCGTTCACGCGCTCGTCGTCCTTGGTGAGGCCGTCCTCCTGCTGATCGGCGTGTTCCGTGTGGTCATGGTCAGTGACGGCGGTCACCGGTCACCTCTCCTTCTGCAGTACGGACAGCGCAGCGATGAGTTCGGCCTGGGGGTCCGGGTGGACCTCCAGGGAGTCGAGCGGGGCGAGCCGTCGCTCGCGTTCGTTGTGCATGACCCGGTCCAGATGCTCGGTGAGCAGCCGCCCGGCGCGGTCGCGCAGCCGCAGCGCCCCGTGCGCCCCGATCCGCTCGGCGAGCCCCTCCCCCGCGGACCGCGCCCGCCGGCTGCCCAGCAGGGCGGTGGCGACGAGGGCGGTGACCACCTCGGAGTCCGGGGCGACGCTGCGGTCGAGGTAGCTCACCTCGTCCTCGGCGTACTCCTCGAGCTCGCGGCGCCAGCGCCGTACCGCCATGCCGATGCGGTGCTCGACGCTCGTCGGCTTGGGGTCACTGCCCGTCAGCTCGGGCGCGGCGGCCGCCGGTTCGCGCTGCCAGGCGTCGTCCACGCGCTCGTCGGCGGCGGTGACCGCGCACAGCAGGAGCGTGCTCAGGCTCTCCACCAGCGAGTCGAGGAGCTCGCCCGCGGTGCAGTCGAGCGGGAAGGCCCGCCAGCGCTTGAGGGCGTCCCCGGCGAGCACGGCGCCGGCCTGGAGACGGCCACGCACGCGTGCGTACTCGCCGTCGTAGGCGCTGTCCACGGCGGCGGTGAGCCGCAGGGCCGCCGAGTACTGGGCGGCGGCCGCACTGGCGAGCTCGGGCATGCGGGACTTGAGGGAGTCCAGGAGGCCGTACGCGGTACGGGCCATGACGTGATCGCGTGCCGCGGGGTCCTGGGCCTGGTGGACGAGCCAGGTGCGCAGCCCCGCCACGGCGGTGGCCGGCAGCAGCCCGCCGCCCCAGGCCGACTCGGGCAGCTCGGGCACGGTGAAGCGGGGCACCTCGCCGAGGCCGGCCTTGGTGAGGAGGGCGCCGTACTGGCGCGAGACCTCGGAGACGACCTGGTGGGGCACCCGGTCGAGGACGGTCACGAGGGTGGCGTCGTACTCCTTGGCGGTGCGCAGCAGGTGCCAGGGGACGGCGTCGGCGTAGCGGGCCGCCGTGGTGACCATCACCCAGATGTCGGCGGCGCAGATCAGTTCGGCGGCGAGGGCACGGTTGTCGGCGATGAGGGAGTCGATGTCGGGCGCGTCCAGGAGGGCGAGGCCGGCCGGCAGCGTGTCGGCGGTCTCGATCCGCAGCACGCGTTCGCTGTCCTCGCCGGGCAGCATCAGCTCCTCGGCCGGGTCGGGTTCGGGCACCCACACGCGCGTGAGGTCGGGCAGTACGCGCATCCCGCTGAACCAGTGGTGGTCCTCGGGATGGCAGACCAGCACCGGGTTCCGCGTCGTCGGGCGCAGCACGCCCGCCTCGGTCACGCGCCTGCCCACCAGGGAGTTGACGAGCGTCGACTTGCCGGCGCCGGTGGAACCGCCCACCACGGCCAGCAAGGGCGCTTCGGGCTCCTTCAGGCGGGGCACCAAGTAGTCGTCGAGTTGCGCGAGCAGTTCGTCGCGGTTGGCACGCGCGCGTGGCGCTCCCGCGAGGGGCAGCGGGAAGCGTGCGGCCGCGACACGGTCGCGCAGGGCGGAAAGTGCGTCGAGCAGCTGAGGCCGTACGTCCAAGGTCACCACATGCGAAGAATGCCCAATTTTAGGGGAATTCTGAAGCATATGAGCATGTCTGCGCGCCGATAGGACACAAGGGACGGAAGGGGCGACTGGGACACGGGCACAGTCCAGGCATAACGAGTGCACAACACCCGGTGCGCGAGAGGCCAAAAGCGGTGCACGATTCGTACCTGCCTGCGATTATCAGGACCGCTTCACCGAACCTCCACACCGAGCCACGGAGGCGAAGCAACAGGGACACGGATGCGGGAGCCCTATCCTTGTCCCCGGCAACGTCACGGTTCGGCCCACACCCGGGCACCACGAACGAGGCCACCACAACCGGCCCCCGTAGCTCAGTGGATAGAGCAGGCGCCTTCTAAGCGCTTGGCCGCAGGTTCGAGTCCTGCCGGGGGCGCCCAGTCTCCGCCCTCCTTCGGGAGGGCGTTTTTGCTGTTCAGAGCGCATATCAAGGGTCACGGCGAAGCCCCGGACGCCAGCTATGTGATCTCGAACATGTGTCGAACGGGACGGCCGCGCTCTCCACCTGTCGCTTGTACAGACGCGACCGCCTTTTGCGGCAGCCCGTGACGGTGAGGTGGGAGTGTCAAGTCAGCCGAAGTCGTTCGTGGCGGGGGTGGGGCGAGTACTGATGGTCTCGTCGTACGTCGGCATAGTGGTGCCGTACGAGGTGCGCGGGTCCAGTGGTCCGTCGCCGGACCCTCCGCCCACCGGTTGGACGCCCGAGGTGCTGCCCGGGTGCCCGACGGCGTGGCGCTCGCCCGTACCGGGGCGCAGAACCGCGGGCATTTCACCGGAGGTGGCCTGTGCCGAGGTGCCGGTTTTCTCGAAGTCCTGGGACGCCCGCTGGTCGTTCCATTCATGGCCGTCCGCCGACGACCTGAGGTTGTCCCGGCCGGCCTGGAGGCGGGAGTGCAGACCGTCGAGGGCCGGCTTCCAGCTGGTGGCGATCTCTGTCAAGGCGGGGCCGACCGACCAGCCGGTGAGCGAGGTGCCCGCGGTCCCCGATTCCCTGACGGCCTTGTCAGCCGGCCCCTTCATGGTTTGGGAAATACCGTCGCAGGCGCCGGCGGACGCGCGCAGTTCGGCCGGGTCGACGTTGGTGCTCCGAGACACGTCCAGTTCCTCTCGATCGGTCAGAACTGCTGCTGCTTTGCGCCGGGCGGGAGCATGCAGGGGGTGCGTACGGAGAAGGAGAGCGCTTGGGGCTTCGTCTTGCCGGAGCCGACGGTCTCGGCCGTCACGCGATAGGAGTTCTCCTTGTTGGCGGCCCTGAACACCGCCGACTCATAGGCGTCCTTGAACTCCCGGTATCCCGTGACCTCGTACCCCTGCTCGGAGAGCTCCTGACGGAGCGTCTTCACGACGCGTGTGTGTTCCGTGACGGGCGCCGGGGAGTTGACGTAGTAGAAGAGGCTGTACCGGCCGTCCTCGGCCACCTCGTCGTTCGCCCCGACACAGGCCTCGAAGTGCACCCTGGCCGTCGAGGGGGTGAGCTCGACATCGGTGATCCTGGCCATGTACGCGGTGTAGTCCTTGGCCCACTTCAGCGCGGCGTCCTTCTCCATCCGCGGCAGCGGGGTGTTCGCGTCGTCGCTTCGGGACACACAACCTCCAGTTGAAAGCAGAACCGCGGAGACGGCGAGCAGCGCCTGGAGGAAAGGCTTAGAGACCAGGGACGACATAGGCGTCCGGCGGCATCTCGGAGCCTTCCTTGGGAACCTCTGTGGGCTGCCTGCCTGCAATGATCGCTCCCTGGTTGTCGAGGGACTCGCTGGGTCCGTACGGCCCGCTGTCCCAATAGCCGCTGTGGCCATGGGTGTCGACCTCGAAGTTGTTGCCACCGAAGCCTCCAAGCGTCGGGTCGCGGCCGAGGGTGTAGTCGGAGGTGTTGTCGGCGACGGCGTCGTCCTCCGCGGTACCGACCCACACGTGCTCGGGATCCATCTGGAGATCCTCGGCTTCGTCCACTGTCATCCCAGGACTACCGACTGCAACCACGTCGTCCGCGCCCAGACCGGAGCCTCCGGCTGCGGCCGCACCCACGACTGTGGAGCCGTAGCTGTGTCCGATGACGGTGGTGTGGCTCGGCGACCCGTCATGCGCGGCGTGCGAGCCCGCCACGAATTGCCGCAGGTCAGGAGCGGCGTCCTCGGCTCGCCCGGTTCCGCCGACGCTGGTGAAGTCGGTCGCGGACGCCTCGGGAGCGTCGTAGCCGAGCCAGGTGACCATCGCCACGCTCTCGCCGTTGGACCGGCTCTCCGCCGCCGACTGCAGCCTGTCGATGCGCTCGAGCTGACCGGGTACGGCGTCCATGTTGGTGTTCGTGCCTGGCACCAGGATGCCGGTGTGCGCGGCCGTGTCCGGGTTGCCCATGGCGATGATGGCCCGTCCGTCGTCCTTGGAGTCGTAGCCGAGGAGGTACAGCTCCTTGCCCTTGGGCGCGGCGTCCGCGGCTTCGAGCCGGTCGTTCAGCACCTGGAGGTTGCCCAGGCGCCTGTTGACGGTTTCATCGGTGTCTCCCGGGAAGCCTTCGTCCCAGTTGCCCTCCTGGATCAGATTGATCTCCTGGGCGAGGGCCGTGCGATTGGCGTCGTCGCGCACGTCCGACGGCAGACCGTCGGTCGCTCCGATCTGCTTCGGGTAGAGCGTGGTGTAGGTCTGACGCTCCTCGGGGCTGAGGGCCTTCCACCAGTCGGCGGCAGCCTTCGGGTCGTCCGCGGGGATCTGCGGGGCCTGGACACCCACGGCTTTCATCGCGTCCTTGACGTCCCGGGCGGATTCCGCCGCCGCGTCGTGGCTGAGCGGATCGGTGAGAATGTCGCCGTTCAGCTCGGCGAGGGCCCTCGCGCCGTCGTTACTGGCCTTGTGCGCGGCGGCCAGGGCCTCGTCGATGGCGGCGCGGTGCTCCCCGAGCAGGGCGCTGCGGTCCGCGATGATCTGCTGTGCGTCGGGGTCCTGGCGTGGAAGGCCAGAGGTGGTCGGATCGCTGACCCAGCCGTCGTTGTCGACTGCGAAGCCGTCCTGCTCCGCACGCCGCACCGCGTTACGGAGGTCGGTCTGGGACTGCTCCATCCAGAACCTGGTGGTGTTGAGGACCTCGGCGATGGCCATCGCTTCCGTCTCGACCACACCGATGCGCGACTCGACGTCCTCCAGGTAGAAGAAGGCCGCGTCGGCGTCATCGCCCTTCCAGGACTGGTGCAACGGCCCGGTCACCTGCCGGCGGTGGCGGTCGGTGAGTGAGTCCATGGTCGTCGAGAGCCCGCGCCAGGACTTGGCCGCGGCATCCAGGTCGGAGAAGTCCTGCTTCATCAGCCGGGAGAAGTCAGAGGCCACGTCGGCTCCCGCTCGGCCGGCCCGAGGATCGCGCGGAGCATGGTAAGCCGACCCAAGTAGGCATATGGCAACCCCCGTTGCTACTCACTCATGAGTTCGAAGCGCTCAGCCTAGCCGACGTGTTCTCCTCCAAGACCGTTGCTTCTGGATCACCTCGTGTCGAGTGGCAAGGCCCGTCACTGCGACGAAAGCCGTAGGCAGGCAAGGGGTTTGGGAGAGCCGGGCCGAAGCCAGGGGCGAGGCGACCGGAGGATGACCGTTCGGCCATGCGCCGGCCGCGTCGACCCCTCTTCCTATCGGCGACCGTGAACCGGCTCCGGGCCGTGTCGAATGCGTATCGACGGCAGGTGACAAGCCTCGATCGGAAGGGGTAGCTTCCCAGGTCAGTGGCGGATCTCTGGTGGACACGCCAAGCGGGCCCTTCCAAGCGCTTGGCCGCAGGTTCGAGTCCTGCCGGGGGCGCCCAGTCTCCGCCCTCCTTCGGGAGGGCGTTTTTGCTGTTCAGGGGAGGGACGGGCGGTGGGGCGGAACCTGGTGTGGCTGTTGGTCGGGGTCGTCGTGCTCGGGGTCGGGGTGGCCTCGGCCCTTCAGGTTCGCGGGGCGCTCGAGCGGGAGCGGGAGTATCGGGCCGCGTCCGAGTGCGCGTCCGTCCCCGTCACTGCCTCCGCCTGCCTCTGGGAACAGGAATTCACCGTTCGCAGCGCCGATACGAACCGGCGGGAACGGAACAGGTCACCGGAAGCCGTGCTGGTGCTGCCCTCGGGCAAGACCTGGGACGTGACGTTCCGGCAGACCGGTCCGGTGCTCTCCGGGATGGAACCGGACGACGAGGTCGTCGGGGTGATCTGGCACGGGCGGGTCGTCGAGGTACGGGACGCCGACGGGCGACGGCAGCAGACCTCCGACGGCCCGGTGGGCTGGCCCGCGGACCGGCTGGGCGGCGCGCTCGCCTGCATCCCCGGCGGGCTGGCCGCCGTCGCGGGCGGGCTGTGGGCCCTTCTCGCACGCGGCAACCGGCGTCACGCCGCGGCGGCGACCGTGGTGCGGTGGCACGGTGTCGCCATCGGCGCGGCGGCCCTGCTGACGCTCTGGGCAAAGTCGGGAAATGACTGGCCGATGTGGGCGCTGCCGGCGATCTGGGGCCCGATCACGCTGATCCTCCTCGCCTGCATGACGGGCTTCGTGATCGCCGCCCTGCGCGGCGAACTGGAGGACGACACGCCGTCAGGCCCAGCGGGGCAGGCGCCACCGCCCGTCCCCAGCCCTGTCCCTGCGCCGGCGCCGGCTCCCGGCCCATCCCCCACACCACCACTCACCCCCAGCCCACCCCCTACGCCGCCGCCCGCACGGCCCTCCCCCTGACCCCCAGATTCCGATGGATCTCGTACGTCGCCGGTGAGCGGTTCAGGGTGATGTAGTGCAGGCCCGGGGCGCCCTCCGTCAGCAGGCGGGCGGCCATCTGCGTGGCGTGGGCCACGCCGATGCGGTGGCCCTCTGCCGGGTCGTCGCGGGCGGCCTCCAGGCGTTGCGCCAGGTCGGCCGGGAAGGACGCGTTGCTGAGCTGGGCGAAGCGGCGGATCTGGCGTACGTCGGTGGCCGGCATGATCTCCGGGATGATCGGCGTCGTGCAGCCCGCCGCCGTCACCCGGTCCCGCAGGCGCAGGTAGTCCTCGGCGTCGAAGAACATCTGCGTGATCGCGTAGTCAGCGCCGGCCCGGCACTTGGCGACGAAGTGCCTGATGTCGCTCTCCCAGTCCGGTGAGCGCGGGTGCCGTTCGGGGAAGGCCGCGACTCCGACGCTGAAGTCGCTGATGTCCTTTACCAGGGCGACCAGTTCATGGGCGTGGGTGAAGCCCTCGGGGTGCGGGATCCAGGGGCCGTTCGGGTCGCCGGGCGGGTCGCCGCGCAGGACGAGGACGTCCCGGACCCCGGCGTCGGCGTACTGGCCGATGATGTGGCGCAGCTCGGCCACGCTGTGGTCCACGGCCGTCAGATGGGCGACCGGCCGCAACGTGGTGTGGGTCGCGAGCCGCCGCGTCACCTCGACCGTGCGGTCCTTCGAGGAGCCTCCCGCCCCGTAGGTGACCGACACGAAGGTGGGTGACAGCGGCTCGATCCGGCGTACGGCGTCCCACAGGCCGCGGGTGCCGGACTCGGTCTTCGGGGCGAAGAACTCGAAGGAGAACGTGGGCGTGGCGGCCGCGAGATCGCGGGCGAGCATCTCGCGCAGGGTCGTCGTCGTGCTGCGGCGCACGGTCGTCGTCATGTCGGCGTGCGGGGTCGTCGTCGTACTGCTGCGCGGGGTCGGCGTCATGCTGCTCCCTGGTGGACGCTGGGGGCGGGCAAGGGCGATCGGCCCGTACGGGGCGTCCGTACGGGCCGAGGGGCGGGCGCGCGTGCGGCGCGCGCCGTCACAGCGTGGCGAGGCCCAGCACCAGCGGGGCGGCCGAGACCAGCACCAGCACGAAGGGCACCGGTACGCCCTTGACGTCCTTCACCCGCAGGTGGGAGATGACCGCGCCGATGAAGAAGAGCACCACGCCGATGGCGGCGGCGATGCCCAGCGGCCGGTAGAAGATGCCGATCAGCAGGCCCGCGGCACCGGCGAACTTCAGCAGCGCCAGCATCGTGTACCAGTTGCTCGGCACGCCGAGCCGGGTCAGCGTCTCCACGATGTCCTTGTCCTTGACCAGCATGCTGCGGCCGGAGAACACCAGCAGGAACGACACGATCACGGCGAGCACTATGTATGCTATGTACATGACTTCTCCGGGGAGTGGGAGGGGTGAGCGGAGGGGACGGGGCGGTGGGAAAGGAACGAGGGCGGGGGCCGGCCTGACCTGCCCCCGCCCTCGCCGCGTCAGGCCTCGGGGTTGTAGGGGGACTTGGCGCGGGCCTCGTGCAGCGCGTTGCCCCACCAGGCGAGCTCGTCGAGCATCACCTTCAGGGCGCCGTTGGTGCCCTCGGCGTCACGCGGGGCGCCGTCCTCGCCGAACGCCTCCCAGTAGAACGGGAAGGCCAGCCCGTCGCGGATGGTGACGGCGTGCATCTCGGCGAAGACCTGGCGCAGCTGCTCGACGGCGCGCAGGCCGCCGCTCTGGGCGCCGTAGGAGACGAAGCCGACCGGCTTGGCCTGCCACTCGGTGAAGTGCCAGTCGATGAGGGCCTTCAGGGAGGCCGGGAAGCTGTGGTTGTACTCGGGGGTGACCACGACGAACGCGTCGGCCGCGGCCAGCTTCGCGGAGAGCGGGAGCATCTCGGCCGGGCGCACCTCCTCGGTCGCCATGGCGGGCGGCGTCGCCGGCAGGGAGAGCGGCAGCTCGGTCTCGGAGAGGTCGATGACCTCGACGTCGAAGGCGCTGTGCTCCTTGGCCAGGCCGGCGAACCAGTGCGTCACGACCTCGCCGAACCGGCCCTCACGGACGGAGCCGAGGATGACGGCGAGCTTCAGGGTGTTCGTGGACATGCTGAGGTGCTCCTTCATCAAGTGCTTCACATAAGGGGTGAGAAGGGATGAGAGGGGGTGGCTGGGTGGTGGCGGTGTGGCTTCCCTCCCGCCGGTGGCTCACGCTCCCGCCGGGGACACCGCGTCGAGCCGGGCCAGTTCGGTGTCGGTGAGGGCGATGCCCGCGGCGGCGACGTTCTCCTGAAGGTGGTCCAGGCGCCGGGTGCCGGGGATCGGGGTGACGGGGATCCCCCAGACCCGGGCCCTGTGGTGCACCCAGGCCAGCGCGATCTGACCGGGCCGCACACCGTGCCCGGTGGCGATGTCGCGCAGGACGCCCGGCAGGTCCTCGCGGCCCGGGAAGGTGCGGGCGAGCTGCGCCGAGCGGTCGTCCCGGGCGCTGAGCAGCCCGCGTCCGTTCGGCGAGAACGGCACGACCCCGACGCCGAGTTCGACGCAGTCCGGCACCATCGCCTCGATCCGCCGGGCGCCCAGCGACCACTCCGACTGCACGGCCGAGACGGGGTGGACGGCGTGGGCGCGGCGCAGTTCCGCGCCGCTGACCTCGCTGAGCCCGAGGTGGCGCACCTTGCCCTCGGCGACCAGGCCGGCCATGGCGCCGATGGTCTCCTCCAGGGGTACGTTCACATGCGGGCGGGCGAGGTAGTACAGGTCGATGACGTCGGTGCCGAGCCGCTTCAGGCTGGCCTCGCAGGACGCCCGTACGAAGGGGGCGTCGCCGCGCATCGACCAGCTGTCGCCGGGGCCGAAGACCACGCCGAAGCGGGTGCACAGCACCGCCTCGTCGCGCCGGTGGCGCACGGCCCGGCCGACCATCTCCTCGTTGCGGCCGCGGCCGTACATGTCGGAGGTGTCGATCATCGTGGCGCCGAGGTCGAGCGCGCGGTTGATGACGGTGGCGGCTGCGGACGGGCCGGTCGCGGTGGCCGGTTCGGTCATCCGCATGCAGCCGAGTCCCTGGACGGGGGCGACGAGGCCGGTGGCGCCCATCGGCGCGGTCGGGAGTGTCGTACGCATCCCGCTCACCCCTTGTCCGTGCCGGCGGCGGTGCCGGCGACGAGGCGGTTGACGGCCAGGCCGGACAGCGCGCACAGGCCGGCCACCGTCCACAGCACGAGGTGCCAGGCGTCGGTGTACTGCTCGGCGAGGAAGGCGTGGGACTCGCCGCCGAGGTCGCCCGCGGCCACCCGTCCTGCCTGCTCGCGGCCGCCGACCTCGGACTGCATCAGGCTGATCAGGGCGGCGCCGAAGACTGCGAGGACGAGCGCGTTGGCGCCGCCGCGGGCGGTGTTGAGCAGTCCGGAGGCCATGCCGATGCGGTCGGGGGCGACGTGCTCCATGGCCTGGGCGTCGATCAGCGCGGCGGCCAGGCCGTTGCCGACGCCGATCAGCAGCAGCGGGCCGATGAGCTGTACGGCGCCCGAGCCCGGGGCGAGCACGGTCATCCAGGCGTTGCCGGCGGCGATCAGGGCGACGGCCAGTGTGATGAGGAGCCGGGCGGACACGCCCTGGTTGACCAGCTTCCCGGCCAGCGGCGGCACCGCCAGGACAGGCAGGGTCATCGCCAGCATCAGGGTGCCCGCGTCCCCGGCGGAGAAGTCGCCGGCCCCCTGGAGGTAGGTCGGCAGGTAGACCAGGACGCCGACGGTGCCGACGGCCGTGGTCAGGGCGGCCAGCAGCCAGCCGGTGAAGGGGCCGCCGCGCAGCAGCGCCAGGTCCAGGACCGGGTGTTCGGCGCGCCGTTCCAGGGCGACGAAGACCACGAGCATCAGCGCTCCCGCGCCCAGGAAGCCGAGCACCCTGGGGCTGGTCCAGCCCGCCGACGCCACCTGGTTGGTGCCGTACATCAGGCCGATGATGCCGAGGACGAAGGCGATGGTGCCCGGCAGATCGAACCTGGGGCGGTGCTCGGCGGCGGATTCCTTCAGGAACAGCGTGCCGATCACGAGCAGGAGGCCGACGCCGGCGAAGGCGCCGAACATCGCGCGCCAGTCGAGGGCGCTGACCAGCCAGCCCGCGAAGGTCGGGCCGAAGGCGAGGCCGACGCCGACCGTGGTGCCGACCATGGCGAAGGCCCGGGTGCGGGCGGGCCCCTCGAAACTGCTGCCGAGGATCGCGCCGCCGCCGGCCATCACGCCGGCCGCGCCCACGCCGGACAGGGTCCGGGCCGCGTCGAGGACCAGGATGTGCGGGGCGAACGCGGCGGCCGCGGTGCTGGCGACGTAGAGCACCGCACCGACGGCGAAGATGCGCCGGCGTCCGAAGAGGTCGCCGAGCGAGCCCGCGACGAGCATCAGGCAGGACGCGG
The DNA here is from genome assembly GCF_008704715.1 of Streptomyces chartreusis. Taxonomy (NCBI): domain Bacteria; kingdom Bacillati; phylum Actinomycetota; class Actinomycetes; order Kitasatosporales; family Streptomycetaceae; genus Streptomyces; species Streptomyces chartreusis. The sequence continues at coordinate 6,368,178 of NZ_CP023689.1, read as the reverse complement.
CGAGGAAGTACCCGGTGACCACCCACTGCAGGGCGCCGCCGCTGCCGCCCAGGTCGGCGGCGATGCGCGGGAGCGCGACGCTGGTGCCGGACATCGCCATCGGGACGATCAGATAGCCGAGGAGCACGGACCCGAGGGTCAGCGCGGCCCTGACGCGGCCCCCGGAGTCCGGGGATCCGGCGCCGGACGGCACCCCTGCCCGGTCGAGCTTCTGCGATGCGCTCATGAAGGTAAAGTACAACGTGCATTGCACTGTGTAAAGTGGTCGTTGTAATCGACCAGGAGGTGCCGCATGACCAGTGCAGACAGCGGGCGGGGCAGGCCGCGCAAGGGGTTCCCGGAGAAGCGGCGGGCCATCCTGGACGCCTCCCGGAAGGTGTTCGGCCGGGTCGGCTACCAGGGCGCCAGCATCGACATGATCGCCACCGAGGCGTCGGTGTCGACGCGCACGATCTACAACCACTTCGAGAACAAGGAACAGCTGTTCTCCACGGTGCTCATCGAGAGCTCGGAGCAGGTCGCCGCCGCCCACGAGGCGATGATCGAGCGATGTCTGGGCCGTACGTCGAGCGCGGCCGGCCTGGAGGCCGACCTGGTGTCGCTCGCCATGGACTGGGTGCGGCCGCGCCCGGAGTTCACCGACCACTTCGCGATCGTCGCCCGGATCAACGCCGAGGGCGAGAACTTCCCCGGCGACCTGCACGACGCCTGGCAGAAGGCCGGCCCGCTGCGGGTGCAGCGCACGCTCGCCGCCCGGATGGCCCGGCTCGCCGAGAGCGGCCTGCTGCACGTGCGGGACTCCGAACTCGCCGCCCAGCACTTCGTCGTGCTCGTCACCAACACCTGGGGCCGCGGCCAGGCCGGCGTGGACGCGCTGACCGACGCCGAGACGCACGACATCGCGGCGGCCGGCGTCCACGCCTTCCTGTACGGCTATCTGCCCCGGGACGGCGGCTGAGCGCTCAGTGCCCGGGGTTCGGGCCCTGCCCCGCGTTCCACACCAGGTCGAAGGTGAACCGGCGGATGCGCCAGCCCGCCGGGGTGCGGGTCAGCTCGGCCTCGTAGTGCCCGCCGATGTCGAAGTGGGCGGCGGGCTCATCGGGCCGGCGCACATGCACGGCCATCAGATGGGCACGCACCCGCGCCGCGTCCTCGTCGCCCCCGGGGTGGAGTTCGATCGTGTAGTTCCCGGCGAGGTGGTGGGTGCGCTCGAAGGTCGTACGGGCCATCTGCTGGAAGCCCGCGAGCCCCTCGAAGCCCTTGAACTCGCCGAAGGGGAACGTGAGATGGACGTCGGCGGTGAACACCGAGCCGAACCAGGTGTCGTTGTGCCGGTCGGCGTCCAGGTGATGGACGTAGCGGTCGCACACCTCGGTGATCGCGGCGCGGTCGGCGAGGGTACGGACCTGGGCGCCCAGCTGCGCCAGCTCGTCAGGGGTGGTCATGGCTGCTCCTCTTCTCGGGTGGTCTGCGGTTCAGTGGCCGGTGCCGCGCCAGCCGCGCGGGCCGGTGAAGCCCCGGTCGCGTTCGAGGCGCCGCCAGCGGGCGACGGCGCGATGGCGGCGGGAGAGGTCGTCGGGCTCGGCGCCCAGGGCGGCCGTACGGGAGAGCAGGACCGCGGTGAGCGCGGCCAGCTCCTCGGGGCCGGGACTGCCCTTCTCCACGCGGAACAACTGAGTGGGCGTCATGGCCGGGTCCCCTGTCACTGCGGCGGGTTTCCGTGCTTGCGGCGGGGCAGGTCGGCGTCCTTGCCGGCCAGCATGGCGATGGCCCGGCAGAGCACCGAGCGGGTCTCGCGCGGGTCGATCACGTCGTCGACCAGGCCGCGTTCGGCGGCGTAGTAGGGGTGGACCAGCTCGGTGCGGTACTCCTCGATCTTCCGGCGGCGCATCGCCTCGGGGTCCTCGGCCGCGGCGATCTCCCGGCGGAAGACGACACCCGCCGCGCCCTCGGCGCCCATCACCGCGATCTCGTTGGTGGGCCAGGCAAGAGCGATGTCCGCGCCGATGGACCGGGAGTCCATGACGATGTAGGCGCCGCCGTACGCCTTGCGCAGCACCACCGAGACGCGCGGGACGGTGGCGTTGCAGTACGCGTACAGCAGCTTGGCGCCGCGCCGGATGATGCCGTCGTGCTCCTGGTCGACGCCCGGCAGGAAGCCCGGCACGTCGACCAGGGTGACCAGCGGGATGTTGAAGGAGTCGCAGAACTGCACGAACCGCGCGCCCTTCTCGCTCGCCCTGATGTCCAGCACACCGGCCATCGAGGCAGGCTGGTTGGCGACGATGCCGACGACATGGCCGTCCAGCCGGGCCAGCGCGCACACCAGGTTGGTGGCCCAGGCCGCGTGGACCTCCATGTACTCGCCGTCGTCGACGAGTTCCTCGATCACCGCGCGGATGTCGTAGGAGCGGTTGCCGTCCGCCGGGACCGTCTCGAGCAGGGTGTCCCCGGCGCGGTCCACCGGGTCGGCGCCGCGCACCGTCGGCGGCAGCTCGCGGTTGTTGGCGGGCAGCAGGGACAGCAGGTAGCGCACCTCGGCGAGGCAGGTCTCCTCGTCGTCGTAGACGAAGTGCGCGACGCCGGAGACACCGCCGTGCACGTCGGCACCGCCGAGCTCGTTCTGCGTGACCTGCTCGCCGGTGACCGTCTGGACCACGTCGGGGCCGGTGATGAACATCTGGGAGATGTCCCGTACGGCGAAGACGAAGTCGGTCAGCGCGGGCGAGTAGGCGGCACCGCCCGCGCAGGGGCCGAGCATGACCGAGATCTGCGGGATCACGCCGGAGGCCCTGGTGTTGCGGCGGAAGATGCCGCCGTACCCGGCGAGCGCGGACACGCCCTCCTGGATCCGGGCGCCGGCCCCGTCGTTGAGGGACACCAGCGGCGCTCCGGCGGACAGGGCCATGTCCATCAGCTTGTGGATCTTCTGCGCGTGGGCCTCGCCGAGGGCGCCGCCGAAGATGCGGAAGTCATGGGCGTAGACGAAGACGGTACGGCCGTCGACGGTGCCCCAGCCGGTCACCACCCCGTCCGTGTAAGGCCGTTTGGCCTCCAGCCCGAAGCCCGCGGCGCGATGCCGGCGCAGCGGTTCGACCTCGGTGAAGCTGCCCTTGTCCAGCAGGAGTCCGATGCGTTCGCGGGCGGTCAGCTTGCCCTTGGCGTGCTGGCGTTCGGTGGCCTTCGGATCGGGGCCCTCGCGGGCCTGTTCCTTGATGTGGCCGAGCTCCTCGACGCGGCCGGGCGTGGTGGTCTCCCCCATGTCACTCACTCCTCGTGTGTCGGTGTCGGTGTCGCTGTCGGTACGGGCGGCGCGGGCAGGGCCATGGACAGGACCGGTTCGGCGGCGGCGATCGCCTCGGCGGCCGCCGGCCGCGGCAACTCGGCGATCCGGTCCGGGAGTTCGTGGAGTACGGCACGGTGGGCGGTCGCCGCCTCGACCGCGAGCGCGGACACGTGGCCGGGGCAGCCGTGCAGGCCGGCGACGAGCCAGCCGTCCGGTGCGCGGTGGCCTCCGGCGTTCGCGTGGACCCCGAGGTAGTGGCCGCCGACACCGTGGCCGAGTCCGGTGCCGAGGCCCTTGAGGTACGCCTCCTTGCGGCTCCACAGCTCCGCGAAGACCCTCGGCCGCCGGTCCTCGGGCGCGCCCAGCACCTCGCGGCGCTCCGCCGGGTGCAGCCGTGGCAGGCACAGCTCCACCGTCGGTGCGTCCGGCACCCGTTGCACGTCCACGCCGACGGGACTCGCGGCCACGCCGATCAGGACGAGGCCGTGGCTGTGGGACAGGGAGAAGTGCAGCGGGCCCGGCAGGACGGGACGGCCGTGCGGGCCGCCGCAGTGGGGGCAGGGGGCTCTGCGCAGCCGGAGCAGTGCGGGGGCGGTGCCGGTGTACGCCGACAGCAGCCTGCGCAGCGCGATGTGCGCGTGCAGGTAGACCAGCCGCGCGTCCGCCCGCAGGAAACCGGCGGCCCGGCGGCGCTCCTCCGCGTCCAGCTCGCTCATGGACGGCGGTTCCTCGGCGGGCGGGCGCAGGGCCCACAGGTGCAGTTCTCGGGGGGCGCCCAGCCGCAGGGCCGGTGCCGTGGTGGCGGGCCGCGATGTCATGTCGTACCGCCTCTGGTGGAGTGCCTGGGCTCACGGGTCGGCGGCTCCTGCGCCAGGGGGTCGTCCTCGCCGCTCCCCCGCCGCTCCACGACCAGGGCCACCGCCGCCGCCCCCACCGACACCAGGCCGCCCGCCAGCAGGCCCGCGCGTGCCCCCAGTTGCTGGGCGAGCCAGCCGATGAGGAGGGCGCCCAGAGGGGTCGAGCCCTGGAGGATCAGGGTGTAGAGGGCCATCACCCGGCCCCGGTAGTCGGGGTCGCTGCCCAGCTGGATGCGGTGGTTGGCGGCCTGGGCGAAGTACAGGGAGGCGAAGCCGGTCAGGGCCAGCAGGAACAGCGCCGAGGTGAAGCCGGGGACCCACGCGGCCGTCGTCTCCAGGACGCCGAAGGCGAGCGCGGAGAGCACGACGGTACGGGCCGGCGGGCGGGAGCGGCGTCCCGTGCCGACCAGCGCGGCGAGCAGGGAGCCGGCCGCGAACGCCGTGGTGAGCAGCCCGAAGGAGGCCGCGTCGGCGTGGAACACGGTCTTGGCGAGCAGGGGCAGCAGCAGCTGGAAGTTGAGGCCGAACAGTCCGACGACGGCGATCAGCGCGACGGGCAGCAGCAGGTCCGGGCGGGTCCTGACGTACCGCAGGCCGTCGGCCACCCCGCCCTTGACGGCCGCACGCCCCGAGCGGTGCAGCTCGGACGTCCGCATCAGGCGCAGCCCCGCCACGGTCCCCGCGTAGCTCGCCGCGTTCAGCAGCATCACCCAGCCGGTGCCGGACGCCCCGATCAGCAGCCCCGCCAGGGCGGGACCGGCGACCCGGGCGACGTTGAAGTACGCGGCGCTCAGCGAGGAGGCGTTCGGCAGCAGCTCCGCGCCGACGAGTTCGCTGACGAAGGCCATCCGGGCGGGCACCTCGACGGCGTTGACGGTGCCGAGGGCGAGCGCGAAGAGGTAGACGTGCCAGAGGCGGGCCGCGCCGCTCAGGTCGAGCAGCGCCAGGCTCAGGGCCAGCGCGCCGGAGGCGGTGTTGGCCCACATCAGCAGGCGCCGCTTGTCGTGCCGGTCGGCGAGCCGGCCGCCGTACAGGGTGAACAGCATCAGCGGCGTGAACTGGAGCGCCGTCACGGTCGCGAGCGCCGAGGCGGAGTCACCGGTCAGGGACAGCACCAGCCAGTCCTGCGCCACGACCATCATCCAGGTGCCCGCCACGGAGACGAGCTGGCCGGCCGCGAAGAGGCGGAAGTTGCGCACGGACAGGGAGCGGAGGCCACTGGGCAGAGTCATGCCGAACATGGTGGGCACCGCGGGTCAGCGTCCGGTCGGGGCGCACTCGCGCTGGGCGAGACACTCCTCCAGGAAGCCGAGGGCGCGCAGATGGTAGGAGCGGGCGGCCCAGCCGAGGCTGATGTTGTGCCCGGCGCCGGGCAGCCGGTCGACCACCACGCGCGGCGCGCCGCCGAACTCCGCCCGCAGCGCCGCGAGGGTGTCGTCGTCGTGCCGCCACCACGCCTCGTACTCGGCGAAGGTGAGCCGCACCGGGACCCGGATCCGCGCGGCCAGCGACGCGAACGCCTCCGGCCAGCGCGCCGCCTCCTCCCGCTCCCGCGCGGGCATCGGGGCGACCAGTGTGTCGCTGTCGCGGAAGGTGCCCGGCGGATACAGCCGGAGCTTGCCCCAGTTGCGGCTGAAGTGCCCGTGGCCGCGTTCGTCGGGCAGTTCGCGCGGGGTGACGGCGTAGCGGTGGCCGAGACCGGAGACGTCCAGGCCGAGCAGGGCGCCCCCGCGCTCCCCGGCGGCCGCGGTGAGCGCGAGTTTGCCGCCGTAGGAGTGGGCGAGCAGGAACAGTCCGGCACCGGTGTCGTGGCGCAGGGCGAGGTCGTCGAGGGCGGCGTGCAGGGCGTCCGCCTGCTCGGCGAGGCACTGGCCGTCCGGCAGGGCGCCCGCGGAGGCGCCGTAGCCGGGCCGGTCGACGGCGACGACGGTGTAGCCGAGCCGGGCGCCGAGGCCGAGCAGGGACTGGCCCGGGTGGGAGCGGCCGTCGAAGTAGCCGGCGCTCATGCCGCCGCCGTGCAGGGCGACGACGGTGGCGCGCGGGGTGCCGTGCGCGGGTTCGGCGAGCAGCGCGGACAGGGTGAGTCCGGCGGCGTCGAGGGTGATCGGGCGGATGCCGGAGGTGGCGGCGGGGGCGGTCTCGCACCCGAGCTGCGTCACAGCTCCACCGCGCCGGCGTCGATGCAGGACAGCAGGGTGCGGGCCTGGACGTTGACGTAGTGCCCGTGGGCGGTGAGCGCGCCCAGCTGGCCCGGGGTCGCCCACTGGTAGCCGGCCGGCGGATCCAGCGGGGTCTCGGAGTCGTCGGTCTCGATGAAGAGGTAGCGGCTCTCGGCGTTGAGGAACCTGCCGCCCTCCTCGGAGTGGATCGCCGCGTACCGGACGCGGTCGGCGGCGGCGTCGAGCGCCAGGTCCAGGAAGGGCGGGCGGTCGGCGGGCGGCAGGTGCTCCCAGTTGCCGGGGTTGGCCTGCACGGTCGGCGCGAGCTCCACGGTGTCCAGGAACCCGGCCTCCACCTTGGCGTTGACCAGCAGGTGCGGTACGCCGCCGATGCGCCGGTACAGGAAGGCGGTGACGCCGGTGCCGGTGGGCTCGAACAGCGGCTGGTCCCAGCCGGTGACCTCGCGGTTGCCGGCCTCGACGCGGACGCCGACGACCCGGAAGTACCGGCCGTCGGGCCGCTCGACCACGTCGTCGCCGCGCTGCCAGCCCTCGACCTGGTTCAGCGGGATGCGCCGCATGTCCACGTCGTGCCGGGAGCGTTCGACGGTGAACCAGGACTGCAGTTCGGCGTCGCTGAGCAGGGCGCCCTCGGAGGTGTGCACCGGCGGGAAGCAGGCGATGACGGTACGGGCGTCCATGTTGACGAGGTTGTCGCGGCGCAGCAGTTCGCCGAGCTGTCCGAGGGTGAGCCAGCAGAAGTCGTCGTCGAGGGGGACCTCGGTGTCCGGGCCGGCCTCGACGAGCATGTTCCGGTTGGCCTTGCGGTAGAACCAGGAGCCGTGCTCGGACTGGAGCACGTCCGCGTGGACCAGGGCCCGGTCCGCCCCGGCGAAGTACTCCAGGTATTTCACCCGCGAACCGCGGTGCACGGTGGAGTAGTTGCTGCGGGTGGCCTGCACGGTCGGCGAGAGCTGGAGGACGTTGCGGTTGCCGGGCTCCATCTTGGCCTGCATCAGGAAGTGCAGGACGCCGTCGAACTCCTTGGCGAGGATGCCGAGGATGCCGACCTCGGGCTGCCGGATGATGGGCTGCTGCCAGGAGCGCACCGAGCCCTCGCTCAGGGTGACGTGGAGCCCCTCGACGCTGAAGAACTTCCCGGTGTGGTGCACCAGGTTGCCGGTGCCCTCGGCGAAGGACCAGCCGTCCAGGGCGCCGAGCGGGCGCCGCTCCACCCGGAAGCGGTGGGCGCGGGCCCGGCCGGCGAGCCACTCGTCGACGTCGGCGGTGCGCAGGGCGTGCCCGGCGCCGGTGGCGGCGGCCGAACGGGCGAGTCGGGCGGCCAGGTCCTCGGCGGCGCGGGAACGCAGCGAGGGGGCGACGGGTGCGGTCACGACAGGGCCTCCTCGCCGCCGGAGACGACGAACGCGACCGTGCGGGCGAGCGCCTCGTCCAGCGGTGTCACGGCACTCCAGCCGGTGGCGGCGGCGAACGCCGAGGCGTCGATGGTGACGCTGCGGAAGTCGCCGGGCTCGGCGTGCGCGGGCGGCGGCACGGACACCACCGGCACGGCGGGCTTGCCGGTCTGCCCGGCGACGAGGGCCGCGACCGTGCGGAAGACCTCGCCGAGCGGTTCGCCGCGGCCGGTGCCGAGCAGCCAGTGCCGGCCGGCGAGCGCGTCCGGGTGGTCGACGGCGGCGGCGAAGGCGCGGGCCACGTCCTCGACGTAGAGCAGGTCGCGGCGGACCGTGCCGTCGTGCCACATGGTGATGGACTCCCCGGACAGGGCGCGGCGCGTCATGAAGGTGACGACGCCCTTGTCGCGGGCGGTGGAGTCGGGGCCGTAGCCGAAGACGGTGGGCAGCCGGATCGCGGCGCCGCGCAGCGCGCCCTCGGCGTCGGCGGCCAGCAGCAGCCGTTCGGCGGCGAGCTTCTGCCGGTCGTACTCGCCCTTGGGCCGGTCGGTCTCGGTGCCGTCGAGGACCTCCTTGTCCAAGGGTCCGGCCTGCGAGGCGGCGCCCGCCCACAGCACGGTGACCGCGGACCCGTCGGCGGTGCGGGCGTCGCGCAGGGCCTCGACAAGGTCGCGGACCAGGCCGACGTTGACGCGTTCGGCGGCGGTGTCGCCGTCCTCGACGCGCCAGGTGGTGGTGCCGGCGCTGTACAGCACGGTGTGGATCACCACGTCGGCGCCGGCGACGGCCTCGGCGACGGCGCCGGGCCCGGTGAGGTCGGCGGCACGGACCTCGATGTCGGCGCGGGCGCCGGCGGGGACGGGCGCGGGGCGGCGGGAGACGGCGCGGATCCGCAGCGGGCGGCGGGCGAGTTCGCGCAGCACCGCCGAGCCGACGAAGCCGGTGGCGCCGAGCAGGACCACGAGCGGGGGGTTCACGGCCACAGCTGTGCCTCCACTTCCCGGCAGGCCTCGTACGTGGGCAGCAGGCCCTGCTCGCGGGCCTCGGCGAGGGTGGGCGCGCTCAGGTCGCGCTGCGACTGGGCGGCCGTGAGCTCGGCCGGGAGAGGCAGGCCGAGTTCGGGGTCGAGGGGGCTGACGGCGCGCTCGTTCTCGGGGACGTAGCCCTCGGACATCACGTAGACGACCATCGAGTCTTCGGCCAGCGACAGGAAGGCGTGGCCGACGCCGACGGGGATGTACAGGGCGCGGCAGTCGTCGCCGCCGATCTCGGTGGCCTCCCACTGTCCGAAGGTGGGCGAGCCGACCCGGAGGTCGATCAGGAAGTCCTGGACGCGGCCGTAGGGGGAGTAGACGTACTTGGCGCGGCCGGGCGGGGTGGCGGTGTAGTGGATGCCCCGCAGCACGCCGCGGGCGGAGAGGTTGTGGCTGATGTCCTTGACGGGGAACAGCGGGCGGCCGGTCGCCTCGGTGAACGCGGCCTCCTGGTACGGGGAGGAGAACAGGCCGCGGTCGTCCTTGTAGACGGGGGGCGTGAACTCGAAGGCACCCTCGATGCCGAGCTTGTGCACCTGCACGGCGCTCACTTGCCTTCCTGGTTGACGGGCTTGACGCCGACGAAGAGGCCGTTGCCCGGGTACTCACCCGTGACGTATTCGACGGTGAACCCGGCCTCGGTGAACGCGGCCTCGTACTGGGCCCTGCTGTAGAGGGCCATGACATGGGTGTCGTCGAAGTGCCGGACGTCCTGGCCGGGCTTGGCGACCAGGTAGTGCACGTCCATGCGGCTGGCGTCGCCCGTGTCGTGCAGGACGGTGTGGGAGACCCGGGCGACGGTCATGCCGCCGTGGGTGACGACGCTGCCGCCGACGTGGTCCGGGGTGAAGTTCTCCGGGAACCACCAGGGTTCGAGGACGGCGACGCCGCCCGGGGCGAGGTGATGCGCGAACGTACGCAGGGTGGAGCGCAGTTCGTCCTCGCCGGTGAGGTTGCCGACGGCCGCGAAGAGGCAGGCGACGGCGTCGAACCGGCGCCTCAGCCGGAAGGTGCGCATGTCGCCGCGCTCGACGGGGATGCCGGGGTGGTTGCGGCGGGCGACGTCGAGCATGCCGTCGGCCAGGTCGATGCCGCGCACGTCCCCGAACTCCTCGGCGAAGTGCGTGAGATGGCCGCCGGTGCCGCAGCCGACGTCCAGCAGGGAGGCGGCGGCGGGGAAGCGGGAGCGGATGTGCTTGGCGACGACGGCGGACTCGGCGCGGTAGTCCTTGCCGCGTCCGTTGTAGATCGCGTCGTAGATGTCGCCCGCGTCGTAGATGCCCGTGGGCCCGGCTGCCTCAGACACGCGCGAGCACCTCCCGCAGCGCGCCGATGACCTTGTCCTGGAGGCCCTCGGACAGGGACGGGTACATCGGCAGCGAGAAGATCTCCCCGGCCAGCTTCTCGGTGACCGGCAGGGAGCCCTCGGGCCGGCCGAGGTGCTCGAAGCCGGACATGGTGTGCACCGGCCACGGATAGCTGATGTTGAGGTGGATGTCGTACGCCTTGAGCGCCTCGATGATCGCGTCCCGCTTCGGGTGCCGGACGACGTACACGTAGTAGACGTGCGTGTTGCCCGGGTTGGTGGCCGGCAGCAGCAGTCCGCCGGGTCCTGTGACGTCGGCGAGCTGCTCCTCGTAGCGGCGGGCGACGGCACCCCGGCCGGCGACGTAGGCGTCGAGACGGGTCAGCTTGCGGCGCAGGATCTCCGCCTGCACCTCGTCCAAGCGGGAGTTGTGGCCCGGCGTGCGCACCACGTAGTAGACCTTGTCCATGCCGTAGTAGCGCAGCTGCTTCATGGCCCGGTCGGTCGTCTCGTCGGCGGTGACGACGGCGCCGCCGTCGCCGTAGGCGCCGAGGACCTTGGTGGGGTAGAAGGAGAAGGCCGCCGCGTCGCCCATGGTGCCGGTGAGCCGGCCGTGGTGGCGGGCGCCGTGCGACTGGGCGCAGTCCTCCAGGATCTTCAGCCCGTGCTTGTCGGCGATGCGCCTCAGCGGCTCCATGTCGACGCTCTGGCCGTACAGGTGGACCGGCAGCAGCACCTTGGTGCGGGGTGTGATGGCGGCCTCGACCTGCTCGGTGTCGATGAGGAAGTCGTCCTCGCGGACGTCCACGAACACCGGTGTGGCCCCGGCGCCGACGATGGCGACGACGGTCGGGGCTGCCGTGTTGGACACGGTGACGACCTCGTCGCCGGGGCCGACGCCCAGCGCCTGAAGGGCGAGCTTGAGAGCGTTGGTGCCGTTGTCGACGCCGGTGGCGTACGGCAGCCCGTGGTAGGCGGCGAACTCGGCCTCGAAGCCCTTGACGCTCTCGCCGAGCACCAGCTGACCGGACCCGAACACCTTCGCGACGGCGTCCAGGATGTCGTCCTTCTCGACTGCGTACTCCGGCAGATAGTCCCAGACTCGGGTGGTCACGCGATCGCCTCCTGCTTGAAGTTGCTCGGGGTTCGGTCGGGGCCGAGGCCGGGCCCGGTCTCCCGGGCGGCGGCCGGGCCGTGGGCGGCTTCGATACGGCGGAGCAGATCGGCCCCGGTCAGCACGTACTCCTGGGTGCCGACGGTCTCCAGCACGACGGTCGCCAGCGCGCAGCCCAGCCGGGCGGCCGGCTCGGGCGCCAGACCGCGGGCGGCCCCGGCGAGGAAGCCGGCGCGGAACGCGTCGCCGACACCGGTCGGGTCGACGGCCCGGTCGGTCGGTACGGCGTCGACGTGCAGCCGCTCCCGGCCGGCGCGGGCGATGTCGACGCCGTCGGCGCCACGGGTGACGAGCCAGGCTCCGGTGCGCTCCAGCACCTCGTCCTCGGTCCAGCCGGTGCGCTCCAGGAGGAGGGCGGCCTCGTACTCGTTGGTGAACAGCAGCCGTGCCCCGTCGACGAGTCGGCGTACCTGCCCGGTGGTGAGCCGGGCCAGCTGCTGGGAGGGGTCGGCGGCGAACGGGATGCCCTGCTGCCGGCACTCGTCGGTGTGCCGGAGCATGGCCGTCGGGTCATTGGGCCCGACGAGCACCAGGTCGGGACGCTCGGCAAGGTCCGCGAGGCCGATGCGGGATGCCTCCGCCATGGCGCCGGCGTAGAACGTGGCGATCTGGTTGTGGTCGAGGTCGGTGGTGCACACGAAGCGTGCGGTGTGCAGGGTCTCGCTGACCAGTACGGCGTCCGTGGCGACCCCGTTCGCGCGCAGCCAGGCCGCGTACTCCGCGAAGTCGGCGCCGGCCGCGCCCACCAGCACCGGATCGAGTCCGAGCCGGGCCAGGCCGAGCGCGATGTTGGCGGCCACTCCCCCGCGGCGCACCTCCAGGCTGTCCGCGAGGAAGGACAGGGAGACCCGGTCCAGCCGGTCGGCGACGAACTGCTCGGTGAACCGGCCCGGGAAGGACAGCAGATGGTCGGTGGCGATGGAGCCCGTGACGGCGATGCGCATCAGGCCCCGGCCGCCTTCCGCAGCGCCTCGACGCGGTCCGTCCGCTCCCAGGTGAACTCCGGCAGTTCACGGCCGAAGTGACCGTACGCGGCGGTCTTGGCGTAGATCGGGCGCAGCAGGTCGAGGTCCCGGATGATCGCGGCCGGACGCAGGTCGAAGACCTCGGTGATGGCGGCCTGGATCCTCGCCACGCCGGCCTTCTCGGTGCCGAAGGTCTCCACGAACAGGCCCACCGGCTCGGCCCTGCCGATCGCGTACGCCACCTGCACCTCGCAGCGGGCGGCCAGACCGGCCGCTACGACGTTCTTGGCGACCCAGCGCATCGCGTACGCCGCCGAACGGTCCACCTTGGACGGGTCCTTGCCGGAGAAGGCGCCGCCGCCGTGGCGGGCCATGCCGCCGTACGTGTCGATGATGATCTTCCGGCCGGTCAGACCCGCGTCACCCATCGGACCGCCGATCTCGAAACGGCCGGTCGGGTTCACCAGCAGGCGGTAGCCCTCGGTGTCCAGCTTGATGCCCTCGTCGACGAGAGCCTTCAGCTCCGGCTCGACCACGAACTCCCGGATGTCGGGCGCGAGAAGGGTGTCGAGGTCGATGTCGCTCGCGTGCTGCGAGGAGACGACGACCGTGTCGAGGCGTACGGCTCGGTCGCCGTCGTACTCGATGGTGACCTGCGTCTTCCCGTCCGGGCGCAGGTAGGGGACGGTGCCGTTCTTGCGGACCTCGGTCAGGCGCTTGGACAGGCGGTGCGCCAGGAAGATCGGCAGCGGCATCAGCGTCGGCGTCTCGTCCGTCGCGTAGCCGAACATCAGGCCCTGGTCGCCCGCGCCGCCGGTGTCGACGCCCTGGGCGATGTCCGGGGACTGGGCGCCGATCGAGACGGACACACCGCAGGAGGCGCCGTCGAAGCCCTTCTGCGAGGAGTCGTAGCCGATCTCCAGGACCTTCTCGCGGACCAGCTGGGCGATGGGCGCGTACGCCTTGGTCGTCACCTCGCCCGCGATGTGCACGAGCCCGGTGGTGATGAGGGTCTCGACGGCGACGCGGGAGGTCGGGTCCTGGCGCAGCAGCGCGTCCAGGACGGTGTCGCTGATCTGGTCGGCGATCTTGTCGGGGTGGCCCTCGGTGACGGACTCCGAGGTGAACAGGCGTACAGCCATGGGGGTTTCCTCCGTTGGGTGGGGAAGGGCCGCGGCGGGCGTCAGCGTCCGGGGGCCGCCGGGCCGAACCAGCGCTCCAGCGCGTCCGTCGCCCGCTCGCCGTCGGCGGAGGTCCAGGCGACGTACCCGTCGGGCCGCACGAGGACGGCTGCGGCGCCGGCGAACGGGTCGGTGCGCCTCTCGGCGGCGTCGAGGGTCGCGGTCACCGTGAGCACGCGGTCCTTCCAGCCCTCGGCCGTGGCCCGGACTCCGGCGTCGTCGGCGAGGTCCAGCAGCACGCCCTGCGCCGCGTGCAGCAGTTCGGCCGTGGTCGTGGTGGCGCCCGCGGCGGTGCGCAGCGCGCGGGGCGGCAGCCGGCGGCCCAGCAGGGGGTGGCTGCCGGCGCCGAGGTCGTAGCGGACGTCGAGGTGGCTGACCGAGCCCGCCAGATGGCGTTTGACGTCGTCGTACGCCATGAGTTCGGTGAGGAGTTCGCGCAGCGGGTCGGCCTCCTCGCCGCCGAGGAAGACCATGCCCTGGGCGCGGGTGTTGCTCAGCAGGCGCTCGCCGACCGGGTGGCGTTCGGCGTGGTAGGTGTCGAGCAGGCCCTCGGGGGCCCGTCCTGCCACCTCGGCGGCGAGCTTCCAGCCCAGGTTGACCGCGTCCTGCACCCCGGTGCTCAGGCCCTGTCCGCCGGCCGGGAGGTGGATGTGCGCGGCGTCGCCCGCGAGCAGTACCCGGCCGCGCCGGTACTCGGTGGCCTGGCGGGTGGCGTCGGTGAAGGAGCTGACCCACTCGGCGCTGCCGTGCGAGATGTCCTCGCCGGTGATGGCCCGCCAGGCTTCGGCGACCTCGGCGAAGGTGACGGTCCGGTCGGTGCGGTCGCGGGGCGGGGTGCCGTGCGGGCAGACGATGATGCGGTCCACGCCCTCGGCGAGCGGGGCGGCCATCACCATGCCGTTGGGCAGCTTCTCGCCGAGGAAACGGGGCTTCAGTCCGCAGCCGACGACGTCGGCGAGGTACATCTCGCGGGTGGCCGGGGTCCCGGGGAAGTCGAACCCGGCGGCCTTGCGGACGACACTGTGCCCGCCGTCGCAGCCGACCAGCCAGCCGGCGGTGAGCCGCTGCTCGCCCCCGGTGCCGGTGAGGGTGACCTCGACCCGGTCGCCGCGGTCGGTCAGGGCGGTGAGCGCCGAGCCGCGCCGGATGTCCGCGCCCAGCTCGCCGGCCCACTGTTCCAGGACGGCCTCGGTCTGCGACTGGGGTACGCCGCGGGCGCCGAAGTGGGCGTCCTCCAGCACGGTGTAGTCGAACTGCACGCCGCCGAAGTGGCCGAGCGGGCTGGTCTGAAGGCCGCCGAACCTCGGCAGCAGGCCGCGCTGGTCGAAGGCCTCCATGGCGCGGGCCGTGAAGCCCAGGCCGCGCGACTGCCCCGTGGGCTCGTCGAGCAGCTCCGCCACGACGACCCGTGCCCCGGCGAGCCGGAGCTCACCGGCCAGCATCAGCCCGGTCGGCCCGGCGCCGACGATGATCACGTCCGCGTCCACGAACGTCCCCTCCCTGTCTGGTGGTGTGAAGTGCCTGTGGGGTGACCGGTCGTCAGGCGACGGCCGTCGGGCGCGCGGCGTCCCGGACGGGCCGCCACCACTGCGGGTTGTCGCGGTACCAGGCGACCGTCGCGGCCAGCCCGTCCTCGAAGCCGGTCCGGGGTGCCCAGCCGAGCTCCTCGCGGATCTTGGAGTCGTCGAGGGCGTACCGCAGGTCGTGTCCCTTGCGGTCGGTGACGTGCCGGATCATCGAGCGGTCGGCGCCGCACAGCGTGAGGATCCGCTCGGTCAGGGCGAGGTTGGTCAGTTCGTCGCCGCTGCCGACGTTGTAGATCTCGCCGGCGCCGCCCCGCATCAGGACCAGGTGGATGGCCCGGCAGTGGTCGTCGACGTGCAGCCACTCGCGCCGGTTGCGGCCGTCGCCGTACACCGGGACCTCGATGCCCTGGAGCAGGTTGGTGACGAAGAGCGGGATCAGCTTCTCGGGGTGCTGGTAGGGCCCGTAGTTGTTGGAGCAGCGGGTGACCGACACATCGAGGCCGTGGGTGCGCCAGTAGGAGCGGGCGACGAGGTCGGAGCTCGCCTTGGACGCCGCGTACGGGGAGTTGGGCAGCAGCGGCCACTCCTCGGTCCAGGAGCCCTGCTCGATGGAGCCGTACACCTCGTCGGTGGAGACGTGCACGACCCGCTCCACACCGGTCTCCAGTGCCGCGTCCAGCACGGTCTGGGTGCCGAGCGCGTTCGTGCGGACGAACTCGGCGGCCCCGGTCACCGACCGGTCGACGTGGGATTCGGCGGCGAAGTGGACGACGGCGTCGTGGCCAGGGAGCAGGTCGAGGAGCAGTTCCCGGTCGCAGACGTCGCCGTGGACGAACGTCAGCCGCGGGTCGTCGGCGGGCAGGTTGGCCCGGTTGCCGGCGTAGGTCAGCTTGTCGAGGACGGTGACGGCGGTGCCCCGGCCCTCGTCGTAGGCGCCCGCGAGCAGCGAGCGCACGTAGTGGGAGCCGATGAACCCGGCGCCCCCGGTCACCAGCATCCTCATGACGCCGCCCCCAGCAGTCCGGGAAGCTCCCGTACGACATCGGCGGGCGTCGGCATGGCGCGCATCTCGGCGGCGACCTGCTCGCTCGCCCCGCGGTAGCCCGGCTCGCCGAGCAGGTCGCGCAGGGCGGCGGCGATGTCGCCGCCCGTGGCCTTGCGGCCCTCCAGCATCAGGCCGGCGCCGCGGGCCACCGGGACCTGGGCGTTGGCCCAGCCGTCGTCGTGGGCCATGGGCACGCCGAGCTGGGGCACCCCGGCGTCGAACGCGGCGTACATGGTGCCCATGCCGCCGTGGTGCACGATCGCGTCGCACGTGGCGAGGAGCGCGCGCAGCGGCATCCAGTCCACCGTGCGCACATGGCCGGGCAACGGCGAGGGCAGCGCGGTCAGTTCGGCGCCGCTGGTGGTGAGGACGACCTCGACGTCGAGTTCCTCGGTGCCCTTGAGGATGTCGCGCAGATGGGCGCCGTCGCTGTAGAAGACGCGCAGGGAGCCGAGCGTGACGGCGATCCGGGGCTTCTCGCCGCGCCTGAGCGCCCAGTCGGGCAGTTCGGCGCCGCCGGTGTAGGGGGCGTACCGCATCGGCAGGGTGTGGCGGGCGCCGCCCTGGTGCGGGGAGTCCTGGTGGATGGTCTCCAGGGAGGGCGGGCTGAGGTCGATCTCCACCTCGGCCTCCTCCAGGGCGGGCGCGCCGAGGCGCTCGGCGACCGGGGCGAGGCGGTTCAGGGCGGGGCGGAAGGTCGGCCGGCGGGTGCCGATGCCGTGCAGGACGGCGGGGATGCCGGCGGCGCGGGCGGCGAGCAGTCCGGCGACGGCGGGCGGGCAGTAGACGACGGCGTCGGCCTTCCAGGTCCGCGCGATGTCGACCAGGCCGTCGGCCATACCGCCGGCGACGTCGGCGAAGACGCCGGCGACGTGCTCGATCACCTCACCCGGGGTGAGGTTCCAGCTCACGTCGGTCTCGGTGAACCGGCGGACGAGATCGTCGTACGGCCGTACGGACCGGCCGTCGTCGGTGGCGACGGTGTGCAGCCCGGCCGAGGCCGCCGTGGTCCGCGCCGAGCCGTTCGCGGCGACGAGCACGTCGTGGCCGGCGGCGAGGGCGGCGTGGGCCAGCGGGACCAGGGGCAGCATGTGCGAGGCCCCCGGGATGGTGGTGAACAGGTAGCGCATGGCTGTGGCTTCTCCGGTCCTGGTCTTCCGTTTCCGGTCTTCCGGTCCTGGTGGGAGGGGAGGTCAGCTCGCGGCGGAGCGCGAGTGCCATACGCGGAAGGTGTTCGCCCAGCGGGAGGTGGCCAGGGAGCGGGCGCGCACCCGGCCCTTCTGGACGTCGAGCGGCCGCTGCTCGTCGGGCAGCGTGTGGAAGGCGTCGTAGGACTGCTTGTCGTCCCACTGCGCGTAGTTGACGACGGCTGTGCCGTCGAGGGCGCGGAAGTAGGCGTGGGAGCGGTAGCCGGGGACCGTCAGCAGCCACTCGTCGGGCTTGGCGATGGCGTCGACGAGGGCCTTCTGGTTCTCCGGCTCGCAGCGCAGCACGAAGATCACGGTGTAGTCGTCGCGCTCCGTGGAGATCTCCGCGGCGTCCCCGAGCGAGGGGTGCCGCTGGGCGAAGACCGACTCGGTCTGGATGAGCTGCACGGTGGTGGCGAGCCGGTGGAACTCCGGCACGGTCTTCGTCCGGAACTTCTCCCCCTGGTAGCGCGCCTTGAGGTCCTCGGCGCTGCGCCACTGAATGTAGTTGGCGGTGCCGGGGGTGTCCTGGCCGGCGTGCACGGTGGAGGATATCCAGCCCGGGTAATCGGCGTTGTCGACGATGTCCCGCATGGCCTCCAGAACCAGGTTCTGCTTTTCCCGGTCCTCGGTGTCGAAAAGGTTGAACAGGGTCATGTAGCCGTCGTCGGGCGAGATGAAAGGCATGACTCTCCACGGTTCGAGAAGTAAGGGTGGTGAACTCTCAGCCGGCCGCGGCGATTTCCATGACGTAACGGCCGTAGGAGGACTTCGCGAGCTTTGTGCCGAGCCGGTGGCAGGTCTCGCGGTCGATGAATCCCATGCGCCAGGCGATCTCCTCGATGCAGGCGATCCGCACGCCCTGGCGGTGCTCCAGGATCTGCACGTACTGGCCGGCCTCGGTGAGGGCGTCGTGCGTGCCGGTGTCCAGCCAGGCGAAGCCGCGCCCGAGGGAGATCAGACGTGCCTTGTCCCGCTCCAGATAGACCCGGTTGACGTCGGTGATCTCCAGCTCGCCGCGCGCGGAGGGGCGCAGGTTCTTGGCGATGTCGACCACGTCGTTGTCGTAGAGGTACAGGCCGGTGACGGCCAGGTTGGAGCGGGGCCGGGCGGGCTTCTCCTCCAGCGCGACCAGGTTGCCTGCGGCGTCCAGTTCGCCGACGCCGTACCGTTCGGGGTCGCGCACGGGGTAGCCGAAGAGCACGCAGCCGTCGACGTCGACGACCGCGTCCTGGAGGATGCCGCTGAAGCCGGGGCCGTGGAAGATGTTGTCGCCGAGGACCAGGGCCACGGAGTCGTCGCCGATGTGGTCGGCGCCGATGACGAACGCGTCGGCGAGGCCGCGGGGTTCGTCCTGCTCGGCGTAGGTGAGGTTCAGCCCGTAGTCCGAGCCGTCGCCCAGCAGTCGCTGGAATCCGCCCAGATCACGGGGTGCGGAAATGATCTGGATATCGGTGATGCCGGCCAGCATCAGCACCGACAGTGGGTAGTAAATCATTGGCTTGTCGTACACCGGGAGCAATTGCTTCGACATTCCCAGGGTTATCGGCTGAAGCCGTGTCCCGTGGCCGCCGGCCAGGATGATCCCTTTCACTGTCCCTGCCTCCAGGCATTGTCTGCCGGTTCGTGGTCGGGGGAGCCGGTGACCAGCTTTCTCGGACGTGCGGCCCGATTCAAGGGCCGCCAGGTCAGAGCGATGTCAATTTCTGTCAGAAATGCCGAACCAGTTCTTCAGCGCGATTTCCGGCCCGTCGGACGTGGCTTCCGTGCCGGTCCACGCGACGTATCCGTCGGGCCGCACGAGCACGGCACGGGCGGCGCCGAGCGCGGAGTCCGGCGCCGGGCGGGCGGTCACCGTGACGATCCGGTCGGCCCACGGCCGCATGGCGGTACGCAGCCGCGCGTCCCCGGCGAGGTCGAGCAGCAGGCCCCGACCGCCGGTGCGCAGCAGGTCCGCGGTGTCCAACGCGCCTTCGGGTCCCCGGAGTTGCACATACGGCAGCCGGGCACCGAGGAGCGGGTCCTCGGCGTCGGCGTCGTACCGGATGTCGAGTCCGGAGATCATCCCCGCCAAGTGCGCCCGCACCTGGGGCCGTTCGGCGATGAGTTCGCCGAGCAGCGCCCGGACGGGCTCCACCTCGGGCCCGCCGAGCAGCAGCAGCGCCTGCGCCCGGATGTTCGCGAGCACCCGCCCACCGACCGCGTGCCGCTCGGCGTGGTAGGTGTCCAGCAGCCCGGCCGGGGCCCGCCCGCGCACCTCGGCGGCGAGTTTCCAGCCGAGGTTGACGGCGTCCTGGAGCCCGAGGTTGAGCGCCTGGCCGCCGATCGGCATCTGCTGGTGTGCCGCGTCACCGGCGAACAGGACGGGCCCCCGCCGGTAGTCGGTCAGCTGTCGGTCGGCGTCGCCGAAGGAGTTCACCCACAGCGGGTCGCCGGAGCTGATGTCCTCCCCGGTGACCCGCTTCCACACCTGGGCGACCTCGCCGAACTCCGGCTCACCGCCACCTGGTCCAGCGCCGAACTCGTGCACCATGACACGGGTGACCCCGTCACCGCGCCGGGCGGCGATCGCGAGCCCCTTCTCCAGCCGCTGGAAACGCCGGTCGGGTACGTCGATGCCGGCCACGTCGGCCCGCAGCAGCTCCCGTCCCGCGTCCCGCCCGGGGAACTCGGCCCCGGTCAGCCGCCGCAGGGTGCTGTCCTCGCCGTCGCATCCGACGACGAACCGCGCCCGGACCCGCAGGGCCCGCCCGCCGGGTCCGGCGGCCACCGCCTCGACGCCGGCCCCGCTGCCCTCGCCCACCCGCACGGCCCGCAGCTCGTGTCCCCGCCGCAGGTCCGCGCCCAGGCCGAGCGCCCAGTCCTGAAGGAGCTCCTCGGTCCGGGTCTGCGGCACCTTCCACTGCCCGGGCCAGGGGCTGGGCAGCGTCAGGTCGAGCGGTACGCCGCCGAAGTGGCCGCGCGGTTCGTGGGGCGGGGTGCCCAGGGCGTCCAGCAGCCCCCGGCTGTCGAGGAGTTCCATGGTGCGGGCGTGCAGCGTGGAGGCCCGCGACTCGGTGGTCGGGGCGTCCCGCCGCTCCAGTACGACCGTCGCCGCGCCGCCGAGGCGCAGCTCCCCGGCGAGCATCAGCCCGACGGGCCCCGCGCCGACGACCAGGACGTCGGTCTCCAGTGTGCGCGTGGCCACGGTCAACGCCTGTTCTCGGCGTGGTCCTTGGCGTGGCCGAGGGTGGCGCGGCTGTTGGTGCTGAGCGCGTTCTGCACATAGGCGCGCGCGTCCGCGACGGTGGCGTCGGCGCCGAGGATCCTCGCGATGTTGGCGGTGTTGAGGACGACGGTGTGCTGCGAGGAGGCGGCGACCCCGGACGCGTTCTCCTCGAAGGTCCAGTAGCCGGTGTGCAGGGTCATCAGCGCCGGCAGGGTGACCTGCTTGTAGGCGATCCTGTGGTGCGGGAAGGTCACCCGGTACGACTTCGTGGTGTGTGTGGAGCCGTCCTTGGCGCGGGTGTCCATCTCCAGCGTCTGAAGGCCCGGTGTGTCCTCGCTGAACCTGACGGACGCCACGTGCGGCAGCCGCTCCACCCACAGCCCGGCCTCGTTGACGAAGTCGTAGGCGTCCTTGGCGGAGCCGTCGATCTGCATGGTGTCCTCGAAGGAGAAGGTGATCTCCTCGGAGGCGTGGGCGAGTTCGACGTTGGTCTTCAGCGCGGCCAGCTCCGAGCGGGAGTTGCGGTCGACGGCCTCGTCGATCCACTTCAGGCCCTCGGGGTCGTCGTCGATCGCCCGGTAGTCGTGCAGCAGCCGGATCCGGGACGACGTGCCGGACAGCGGCTCGATGATCCAGGTGCCGCCCATCGCGGCGACCGGCGGGGTGGAGACCTCCTGGCGGAAGGTGATCCGCAGGGCGTCCGGGTCCAGGGTGCGGCGGGAGGTCCAGTTCTTGGCCTCGCCGTTGGCGGTGGCCCAGATGCGTATGCGCTCCTCGCGCTCGCCGCGCTCCAGGTGGTCGACGTAGATGGTGGGCGGGAAGATCCGCGGCCAGTTCTCCACCTCGGCGATGAGCCGGTAGACGGCGGGGGCGGGGGCGTCGACGGTGATCTCGTGCTCGACCTGACGTGTCGTCATGGCGCGTTCTCCTCAGCGTGTCAGAAGTTGCCCAGCCCGCCGCAGACGTTCAGCGCCTGCGAGGTGATGGAGGCGGCGGTGTCGGAGGCGAGGTAGCCGACGAGACCCGCGACCTCCTCGGGGGTGGAGTAGCGGCCGAGCGGGATCTTGGCCTGGAACTTCTCGAGGATGGCGTCCTCGGTGGTGTCGTAGGCGGCGGCGTACCCGGCGCGCACGCGCTGGGCCATCGGGGTCTCGACATAGCCGGGGCAGACCGCGTTGACGGTGATGCCGGTCGGCGCGAGCTCGTTGCCGAGGGCCTTGGTGAAGCCGACGACGCCGTGCTTGGAGGCGGAGTAGGGGGCGCCGAGGACGACGCCCTGCTTGCCGGCGGTGGAGGCGACATTGATGATGCGGCCGCGGTCCTTCTCCCGCATCCCGCCGGTGTTGAGCACCTCGCGCGTCATCCGGAAGACGCTGTTGAGGTTGGTGTCGATGACGTCTTCCCACAGCTCGTCGACGATGTCGGCGGTGACCCCGCCGCCGCTGCGGCCGGCGTTGTTGACCAGGACGTCGACGCTGCCGAAGCGGTCGACGGCCGCCTGCACGAAGGCCCTGACGCCGTCGGCGGACCGCACGTCCACGGCGGCCCCGTCGACGTCCAGCCCCTCCTCACGGAGCTCCTTGACGGTGGACGCCACGTTCTCGGGGGTACGGGCGCCGAGGAAGACCCGATGCCCCTGCCCGGCGAGGAGCCGTGCGACGGCGAGGCCGATACCGCTGGTGGCTCCGGTGACGAGGGCGACCCGCTTGTGCTGCTGCGCCATGTTTCTCTTCTCCCGTGGGGGTTGAGTGGTCCGGTTCGAGGGGTGGGGACGGTGACCGCGGGGCAGAGCCGGGAGCCCTGCGGTCACCGGTCACGCATCAGGCGGCGGCGCCGACTCCGAGCAGCGCGTTGACGGCCGCGATCAGCGCGCGGGGCGTGTGGGCGTCGGTCAGGACGTCGTCGTCGAGCGTGATCCCGAACTCCCGCTCGATACGCCCACCGGTCTCCAGCAACGCGAGCGACTCATAGCCGAGCTCCTCGAACCCGGTGTCGAGAATGTCGCCGTCAAGATCGACACCTTCATCGGCACCGGCACCTTCACGCAGGATCCGCTTGAGGTCGTCGAGGGTGAACTGTGTGGTGGACATGTGGGGTTGGTCCTTTCGTGTTCGGGTGAGTTGAGAGTTGGTCTTCTTCGCCGGCCCGCACCTGTCAGCCCGTCCGGCGTTTGAGGACGAGGCCCGTTCAGGGCCGAAGCGGGGGTCTGGGGGCGGCAGCCCCCAGGGACGGAACGGGTAGGGGCGGCGGGGGCGAGAAACCCCACGGCGACTACCGCAAGGCCCGCACGACAACCGCCGAGTTGAACCCCCCTTGCCCCCGAGCCAGCACAACCGCCGTACGCACCACCGCACCCCGCCCCTCCCCACCGACGAGATCCAGCCCGTACTCGGGCACCACCGCACTGTTGACCGTCGGCGGAATCACCCTGTCCGCCATGGCGAGGAACGCCGCCGCCAGATCCAACGGCGCAGCCCCGGAGTACAGCCGCCCGGTCATCGTCTTGGGCGCGGTGACCGGCACACCCTCCACCCCGAACACGGCGTTGATCGCCTCGGCCTCGACCCGGTCCAGCTCGGGCACGGCAGCCGCGTCGGCGAAGACGACATCGACGTCCTCCGCCCGCACCCCGGCATCCGCGAGGGCGACCTCCAGCGCACGCCGCAACCCGGACTCACCGCCACTGCCAGGACGCGGATCGATCGTCGCGCCGTACCCGGCGATCTCCCCGTACACCTTCGCGCCCCGCTCCCGCGCGGCCTGCGCGGACTCCAGGATGAGGATCGCGCCGCCCTCACCGGGCACATGCCCGCTCGCGTCGGCGTCGAAGGGCAGATACGCGCGTGTGGGTTCATCGCTCGTGCTCAGCCGATCCCCGGCCAGCTGCGCCACCCATCCCCACGGGCAGATGGACGCGTCGACGGCCCCGGACACGATCAGCGAGGTCCCCTTGCGGATCTGCCGCCGTGCCTGCGCGACCGCGTCCAGCCCGCCGGCCTGGTCGCTGACGACGACCCCGCTCGGCCCCTTCATCCCGTTGCGGATGGAGATCTGGCCGCTGTTGACGGCGTAGAACCAGGCGAACGACTGGTAGGCGCTGACGTGCTGGCTGCCCAGGCTCCACAACTTGCGCAGCTCGTTCTGCCCGAACTCGAACCCGCCGGAGTGACTCGCGGTCACCACGCCCATGTCGAACTCGGGCAGCTCCGCGGGCGTCACCCCCGCGTCGGCGAGCGCCCAGTCGGCCGCCACCAGCGCGAGCCTGGTCATCCGGTCGGTCTGCGGCAGCAGCCGGTTGGGCAGATGGTCCTCGGCGACGAAGCCCGGTATCTCGCCCGCCAGCCGCGCCGGGTACTGCGACGGATCGAACCGGGTGATCCGCCCGATGCCGCTCTTGCCGCTCCTGGTCGCGTCCCAGAAGTCCCTGGTGCCGAGGCCGTTGGGGGACACCACACCGAGGCCGGTCACCACCACGGCCGTACTCGTGGCCGTACTCATGCCGCACTCCTCTCGGGCCGGGCGAGCACCATGGCGCTCTGGAAGCCGCCGAACCCGCTGCCGACGGACAGCACCGCGTCGGTGATCTGGTCACGAGCCGTCAGCGGCACGTAGTCGAGGTCGCACTCGGGGTCGGGGGTGTGCAGATTGGCGGTGGGCGGCACGACGTTGTGCTCCATCGCGAGTGCGGAGGCGGCGATCTCGATGGAGCCGATCGCGCCCAGGGAGTGCCCGACCATCGACTTGATGGAGCTGACCGGGGTCCGGTACGCGTGCTCGCCGAGGCTGCGCTTGAAGGCCGCGGTCTCGTGCCGGTCGTTCTGCTTGGTGCCCGAGCCGTGGGCGTTGACGTAGTCGATGGCATCGGGGTTCATCCGGGCCTCGTCCAGCGCGACCCGGATCGCCTCGGCCATCTCCGCGCCGTCCGGCCGCAGCCCCGTCATGTGGTACGCGTTGCTGCGCGTGGCGTACCCGGCGATCTCCGCGTAGATGTGGGCGCCGCGCCGCCGGGCGCTGCCCAGCTCCTCCAGGACGAACACCGCGGCGCCCTCGCCCAGGACGAAGCCGTTGCGGGTGCCGTCGAAGGGGCGGGAGGCGCGCTCCGGCTCGTCGTGGCGGGGCGTGGTCGCCTTGATCGCGTCGAAGCAGGCCATCGTGATCGGGGAGATCGGCGCGTCGGAGGAGCCCGCGATCACCACGTCCGCGGAGCCCTCCCGGATCAGTTCCAGCGCGTGGCCGACCGAGTCGATGCCCGAGGTGCAGCCGGTGGAGACGACCGTGGAGGGTCCCTGCGCGCCGACCGCCCAGGCCACCTCGGTGGCGAAGGAACTGGGCACCAGGTAGTTGTAGAGATGCGGTACGGCGTACGCGTGGTCGACGAGGTCGAGGCGGCCGCCGTCACTGACGATCCGGTACTCCTCGTCGAGCCCCATGGTGGCGCCGACGGCGCTGCCGATGGTGACGCCCACCCGGTACGGGTCGTACTCCGCCACCTCGATCCCGCTGTCGGCGACCGCGCCGCGTGCCGCGACCACCGCGAACTGCGCGGCGCGGTCCATCCTGCGGACCTCCTGCGGGCTCAGTCCGTGCTCCTCGGGATCGAAGTCGATCTCCGCGGCCACCCGGGACCGGAAGGGGGCGGGGTCGAAGAAGGTGATCCCGCGCGTCGCGGTCCGCCCCTCGCTCAGCAGGCTCCAGAAGCTCTTGGTGCCGATGCCGCCGGGGGCGAGGACCTCCATCCCCGTGATGACGACTCGTCGCGACGTCACGCGGACGCCTCCCAGTTGTAGAAGCGGGTCGCCATGGCGTCGGCCGGCGAACGCCAGGTGGCAGGGTCGTACGCCTCGATGAACGGCTTGAGGTCGTCGCTGATCCGGATGAACCGCGGGTCGGCCTTCGCCTGCTCGATCAGTTCGCCGCCGTTGTCCGCGTCGAAGTCCTGAAGGTGGAAGTAGAGACCCCGGTACGAGAACAATTGCCGGCGCCGGGTGCCCATTCGGTGTGGCATGTCGCCTGCGTCGAACTCCGCGAACAGTTTTGCCACGTCGATGCTGGAGTCGGGATCCATCCGAGCCACGATCAGAGTGCTGTGCATGCGTCTCTCTCCTCCACGACAGAGTTTCCCGGTGATTCCACGCGCGGCGACCGGATGAATTCACATCGCATGGCTCTCGGCAGAGTTCCGAGAAGCGCGAGAAAGGGAATCTGATGAATCTGACACCAGGTTCTTCGTTTTTCCGGCCGCTTTCAAGGCGGTTCAGGTCAGACGAATGTCAAACCCGGTCAGAAATCAGTCCTTGATTTCGCAGATGACGGCACCGGAAGTGAGGGACGCGCCGACCTCGGCGGACAGCCCTTTGACGATGCCGGACCTGTGTGCGTTGAGCGGCTGTTCCATCTTCATCGCTTCGAGTACGACGACGAGGTCGCCTTCCTTGACCTCCTGGCCTTCCTCGACGGCGACCTTGACGATGGTGCCCTGCATGGGGGAGGCGAGGGTGTCGCCGGAGGCGACGGGGCCGGACTTCTTGGCGGCGCGGCGCTTGGGCTTGGCGCCGGCGGCGAGGCCGGTGCGGGCCAGGGTCATGCCGAGCGAGGCCGGGAGGGAGACTTCCAGGCGCTTGCCGCCGACCTCGACGACGACGGTCTCGCGGCCGGTGTCCTCGTCCGCGTCGGTGTCGGCGGGGGCGGCGAAGGGCTTGATGTCGTTGACGAACTCGGTCTCGATCCAGCGGGTGTGAACCGTGAACGGGTCGGTGGAGCCGGTCAGTTCCGGTGCGAAGGCCGGGTCCTTGACGACCGCGCGGTGGAAGGGGATGGCGGTGGCCATGCCCTCGACCTGGAACTCCTCCAGTGCCCGCGAAGCGCGCTGCAGGGCCTGTTCGCGGGTGGCGCCGGTGACGATCAGCTTCGCCAGCAGGGAGTCCCAGGCGGGGCCGATGACGGAGCCGGACTCCACGCCCGCGTCCAGGCGGACGCCCGGGCCGGAGGGCGGGGCGAAGGCGGTGACGGTGCCGGGGGCGGGCAGGAAGCCGCGGCCGGGGTCCTCGCCGTTGATGCGGAACTCGAAGGAGTGCCCGCGCAGCGGCGGGTCGTCGTAGCCCAGGGCCTCGCCGTCGGCGATGCGGAACATCTCCCGCACCAGATCGATCCCGGCGACTTCCTCGGTGACCGGGTGCTCGACCTGGAGACGGGTGTTGACCTCCAGGAAGGAGATCGTGCCGTCCGCGCCGACGAGGAACTCCACCGTGCCGGCACCGACGTAGCCGGCTTCCTTCAGGATCGCCTTCGACGACGAGTACAGCTCCGCGACCTGCGCCTCGGACAGGAACGGCGCGGGCGCCTCCTCGACGAGTTTCTGATGCCGGCGCTGCAGCGAGCAGTCACGCGTCGAGACCACGACGACGTTGCCGTGGGTGTCGGCCAGGCACTGCGTCTCCACGTGCCGGGGCTTGTCGAGGTAGCGCTCGACGAAGCACTCCCCGCGCCCGAACGCGGCGACCGCCTCCCGCACCGCCGACTCATACAGCTCCGGCACCTCGTCCAGGGTGCGGGCGACCTTCAGACCGCGTCCGCCGCCACCGAAGGCCGCCTTGATCGCGATCGGCAGACCATGGGTCTCGGCGAACGCGACGACCTCGTCGGCGCCCGCAACCGGGTCGGGGGTGCCGGCGACCAGCGGGGCGCCGGCACGCTGGGCGATGTGACGGGCGGCGACCTTGTCACCGAGGTCACGGATCGCCTGCGGCGGCGGGCCGATCCAGATCAGATCCGCGTCCAGGACGGCCTGGGCGAAGTCGGCGTTCTCCGACAGGAACCCGTAGCCGGGATGGATCGCGTCCGCACCCGACTCGCGGGCCGCGGTCAGGACCTTGCCGATGTCCAGATAGCTGGTGGCCGGGGTGTCACCGCCCAGGGCGAACGCCTCATCCGCGGCCCGGACATGCAGAGCGTCACGGTCCGGGTCCGCGTAGACGGCCACGCTCGCGATCCCGGCATCCCGACAGGCCCGGGCCACGCGGACAGCGATTTCGCCACGGTTGGCGATGAGCACCTTGCGCACGACGCGTTCTCCCCGTTCGTCACCGGACCGTGAGTCAAAGCCTCGCCCGTGCCGGACCGCTCGTTCAAGGGCGTTCCTTTCAGGAACAGGTCAGATTCCGCAGGCCCAGTGCGGCTGTGTCCGAACAACTTCAGAGGAACGTCGGGAAATCTCAGAGGAATGCAAAATTCTCCAGGTGGACGTATACGAAAGGGGCGCCCCCGCGTCCGGGGGCGCCCCTCTTTCGATGTCGTCCTGGAGCGGCCGCGAGTCTTTGCGGGTCTGCCGCTCACCCCGCGTTCAGCCGCCTTCCCCGCCGAAGCGGAATCCGACGCCCCGCACGGTGACGATCCAGCCACTGCCGCCGAGCTTGTTGCGGAGGCTGCTGACGTGCGTGTCCACGGTCCGCCGGGACCAGGAGTCGCCCCAGATCTGATGGATGAGGCGCTTGCGGGGGATGACCGTGTCGGGGTTGGAGGCGAGCATGTACAGCAGGTCGAACTCCTTGCGGGTGACGTCGACCGGACGTCCGTGCAACGTCACCTCGCGGGAGCCGGCGTCGATGCGCAGCGGGCCGTGGCTCACGACCCGCTCGGCGGGTTCCGGCGTACGCACCCGGCGCATGACGGCCTCCATGCGGGCCATCAACTCCCGGAAGCCGTAGGGCTTGACGAGGTAGTCGTCGGCGCCGGCCTGGAGGCCGAGCACCCGGTCGAGTTCGGATCCGCGGGCGGTGACGGCGATCACCGGGACATCACAGGTGGACCGGATGCCGCGGCAGACCTCCAGCCCGTCCAGATCGGGGAGTTCGAGGTCGATCAGTACGAGGTCGGCGTCCGCGTACGACTGGAGCGCGGCGCCTCCCGAGGTCACGCTGTCCACTTCGTGTCCGTGCCGCTTCAGCGCGCGTACCAGGGCTTCCGCCTCGGCCGCGTTGTTCTCCACGACGAGAACTCGCCAGGCCGTCACCTCCCCACGCCGGGGAGCCGGTATGTGAGGCTCCACCAGATTCGTTGAACGCTGGCTCATTAGTCCCCCTAGCTAGTCCAGCTTTGTCCGAATCGTTCACTTTAGGAACGTCCACTGGAAACCTACAAACCGATCCTCCGGTATGTCAATGATCCTTAGGTCCGTTGACGACTCGCACAAATGTCGTTCAACGGCACGTCAAATCAAGTGCAGCGCCGCATACTTCAGCGAAACTGCAGGAAAATGACGCAGTTTTTCCGCGACTTCGCAGGCCGAAGGCGCTTTCACGGTCGCCGGTCGGAGGCTGACAAACAGTCAAAACGGTTTGTTATGATCCATCGCCCTTCCTCACCGGGACTGGAAGCAGGAGGAGCCGAAAGTGAACATCAGGGAAATCACGGTGCGGCTGAGAGGCCGAAGATGATCAAGCAGGAACGAGCCGCACGCACCCGTGACGCGCTGCTGCTCGCGGCGGCCGGGGAGTTCCGGCGGCACGGCTACGACAAGGCGAAGCTGTCCGTCATCAGCGCCGAGGCCGGAGTCAGTTCCGGCGCGCTGCACTTCCACTTCGAGAGCAAGGCCGCCCTGGCCGAGGCCCTGCGCAACGAGGCCTCGCACTCGCTGCGCCGAGCCGCCCGCCTCGTCCACGGCCGGCGCACCAGCGCGCTCCAGGCCCTGGTCGACGTCTCGCACGCGCTGGCCGATCTGCTCCGGCGCAGCAGCGTCGTACGCGCGGGCTTCGTGCTCAGCTGTGAGACCGAGCCGGGCACGGGGCTCAATCTGCGTCAGGAGTGGCAGTGCTGTGTGCAGCAGCTCCTGGCCGAGGCCGATGACGAGCACACGCTCGCGCAGGGCGTGGCCCAACAGCACATGGCGGGTGCCCTGGTGGCCTCGACGGTCGGGTACGAGGTGCTGAGCAGGTCCAACCCGGAGTGGCTGTCCTGCGTCACCCTCACCGCGTTCTGGGAGCTGCTGCTGCCCACGCTCGCCACGGCCCAGACCCTGGCGCGACTGGACCCGGCGGGCACGGACGCGGCGCACCGGGCCTCGGCCACGGCTCTGCGCACGGGCTGCGCCCCGGCCCCGGTCGGCCCGTCCGCGCCCTGAGCTCCGGGTCGCCGTCACAGATCGGTGCCCCCGCTGACGTCGAGGTACTGGCCGGTGATCCACCGGGAGTCGTCGGAGGCGAGGAACGCGACCACGTCCGCCACGTCCGAGGGGCGGCCGATCCGGTCGAAGGCGGAGCGTGCGGCCAGGGCGGCCCGCGCCTCGGGGGTCGCCCGGCGCCGCGCGTTCATGTCCGTCTCGATGAACCCGGGCGAGACGGTGTTGACGGTGATGCCGCGCCCGGCGAGCTCCTTCGCCAGGGCCAGGGTCATCGTGTCCAGCGCCCCCTTGGACATGGCGTACGCGACGGACTCCGGGAAGGCACGCCGTGAGGCGAGCGAGGAGATGTTGACGACCCTCCCCCCGTCCCGCATCCGTGCCAATGCCCCCTGCACGAGGAAGAACGGCGCCTTGGCGTTCACGGCGATCATGCGGTCGAAGACCTCCGGGTCCGCCTTGCCGATCGGCCCCGAACCGCTCACGCCCGCGTTGTTCACGAGGATGTCCAGCGTGCCCTCGGCACCGCCCGCCACTCCCGTCTGCTCCCGTACCCCGGTGTCGAAGGCCGCGAAGACGGCGTCCACGTCACCGGGCACCCCGAGCTCCGCGCCGACCGGGAAGGCCCGGCCGCCTCTGTCGCGTATGCCCGCGATCACTTCCAGGGCGGCTGCCTCGCTGCGGCCGTAGTGGACGCCGACCAGCGCCCCGTCGTCGGCGAGCCGCTCGGCGATGCCTCTGCCGATCCCCCGGCCGGCTCCGGTGACCAGTGCGATCTTGTCCGTCAGCGCGCGTTTGGTGTTCACGAAGACCTTGCGTGTCGAGGGGGAAGGGGAAGTCGGGAAATACGGAACGAGGGTTCAAGAACGGGAGAGGGCATGAGCCCTCGGGTCAGCCGGCCAGGAACTCCCGGTACCAAGGGGCGTGTTCGGCCAGGCTCTCCGCGAACCCCGCTCCGGGGTCGACGCCGACACCGGACCAGAAGCCGTCGTCCGCGAACCAGTGGTCCACGGCGAGCATGCCGAGGTGGTGCAGTGCGCGCGGCTGCCCGGCGAGCCGGTCCCGCGCCTCGTCGATGTCCACGGCGGCACCCGGCAGCCGCAGCCCGAGCCGGCCGGCCACGGAGTCGAGGAGCTCCGAACAGTGCACCGGCTGCGGGTGGTTGACGTGATGTACGCCCGCGAGGTCCCGGTCCGACAGCCCGGCGGCGACGACCGCGCGCCCCAACGCCCGGACGTCGACCACGGAATGCCGTGCCGCGCACTCCTTGAGCCCCGCCGACAGCACGCCCAGCAGCGCGGCGAGCCCGGGCACGACCCAGCGGTCGCCGGCCCCGAGGACGAGGTGCGGGCGCAGCACGACCCCGCCCGCTTCCAGCACATGCCGCTCGGCGGCGGCACGGGAACGGCTGGTCGGCGAGGCCGGCGCGAGCGGCAACTCCCCCGGCGGCGCACCGCAGAAGGGTCCGCGGCCGTACACGGCGGCCGTGCTCACGTACACGACCCGGCCCGCCCCGGCGCGCGCCGCCTCCTCGACGAGGGCCCGGGTGCCGTGGTCGTTGACGGTCTCGTTGCGCCGCTCGTCGTCTCCGATGTGTGAGGCGCAGTGCAGGACGACGTCGACGCCGTCGCAGACCCCGCGCAGCGACTCCGGGTCGGCGAGGTCCCCCCGTACGACGTCCGCCTCCGGGGCGGCGGCGCCGGCCGGCAGGCGCGCGGGATCGCGCAGCAGCAGCCGGACCCGGGACGGCGTGATGTCCTTCGACTCCCGCAGGGCGGCGCGGACATGCCCGCCGATGAAGCCGCTTCCCCCGGTGACGAGGATGCGTGCGGACAAGGTGGGTTCCTCCCTCTCGGCCGGCGGTTCGCGCGTCACGGCCGGCGCTCGGCGCCGGGCCCGCTGCGGGAGCCGCAGGGGTCGAGGGGCGGTGCGGCGGACTCGGACGCCGCGACCGTGACCGTACAGCGGAAGACCTCGGCGTCGTCCTGGAGGCCGCGCACCCGGACCGTGCTCGGGTCGGGGTCGCCCGCGGTCAGGGCGTCGGCCTCGATCCAGCAGGGGCTGTCGAGTTCGGCGTACCGGGAGAAGACCATGTCCATGCCGGTGACGACCATCAGGCCGGGGAAGAGCGAGAAGGCCGTGGCGGCCTGCCGGGCCGCCTCCAGCAGCACGAAGCCCGGCACATGGTCGTCCGGCCGCCGGAACAGCGTGGGATGCGCGGTGTTGACGCGGAGCTGCCAGGCCCCGGGGCGCGGGGACGGGGCGAGGACGACGGCGGCTGCGTCCTCGCGACCGACCGCCTGGGGCGGCAGGCCGGGCAGCAGCGGCACCGGACGACCCGTCAGGGACAGCCGCTCACCGCGCAGTCGGCGATAGGCCCGGTCCGAGACACAGTCGAGCCTGCCGTCGGCGGTGGCCACGACCCGGCCCTTCCGCCGCAGCACCATCGCGCACCGCATGCCCGCAAGCCGCCGGCCCCTGCGCCGTACGTCGCCGCAGGTGATGTCGGCGACGACGTCCTCGGACGAGTCGTCGAGCAGCATCCTGACCGGCGAGGTCGAGTATCTGATGCGCTGCATCACGAACCGGTCCTCGACGGGCACCGCGAACGCGGCGTGGGCCAGCAGCATCGAGCCCTGCCGCAGGGTCTCCGGTATCAGCAGCGGGTCCTGGAAGCGCCCGGCCACCTCGGTGAAGAACCGGTGCCGGCGCGGCCAGCGGGCCCTGACCTGGAAGTGCGTGTCGTCCAGCCGGCGCCAGGCCACCGGGAACGCGTCCCGCGGGTCCGGCCGGTGCACCTGCTCGCCGGTTACCTCCGTGTGCCATACGACCGTTGCAGGGACGGGCCCCCCGGCCTCTGTGGTTTGCTCGTCCCGTGCGGTTCCGTCAAGAGATCGCACCCGGTCCATGGCTCCCCCCGAGCTCATTCGCCAGAGCGAGTCACCCCCGCCCGACGAGTAACATACGTGTGATCCGGTTTTCTTTTCAATACGCGACGTAATGTGCTGCATGCACACGGTGGAGGGACCCATGGCCCAGCAGGACCGTGCGATCAGGACCCGGCGTTCGATCCTCGAAGCGGCCGCGAGGGTGTTCGGCGAGCGCGGCTACGCCTCGGCCACGGTGGAGGAGATCCTCAACCGCGCGGGCGTCACCCGCGGCGCCCTGTACTTCCACTTCTCCTCCAAGGAGGAGGTCGCGCTGGGCGTGCTGGAGGCCCAACTGCCGCTCGACCGGCTCCCCGAGAGATCCAGCAAGCTCCAGAAGCTCGTCGACCACGGCATGGTCATGGCCCACCGGCTGCAGCACGATCCGCTGGTGCAGGCGGGCGTCTCCCTCGCCCTTGACCAGGGCGCACGCGAACTGGACCGCGACGCCGCGTTCCGCGCCTGGACCGAACAGCTGGAGCAGATCCTCACCGAGGCGCGGTCCCAGGGCGAACTCCTGCCGCACATCGACGTGACCGACACCGCCGAGTTCCTCACCGGCGCCTTCGCCGGCGTCCAGGCGATGAGCCAGGCCAGCTGCAACCGCGCCGACCTCGGCCGCCGGGTCTCCGTCCTGCTCCGGCACGTCCTGCCGAGCATCTCCACGCCGGCCCTGCTGGCCGCCCTCGACCTCTCGCCGGACCGGGGCGAGCGCGTCTTCGAGGAGTACGAGGCGAACTCCCCGGCAGCCGCCGCTCCCGTGACGCAGGGTTAGCGATCGCACACCGGTAACCAAACCGATCGGTCTGGTTGATCGGAACTCCACTCTCACGACTCACCGGCCTGAATCGGCCGCACCCGCCCCGCTTCCGTACAGTCGTTCCAGTTCGGTCGTCCGACCCGGCCACGAAAGGAACCACCGTGCGGCTGCGCTGTGCTGTGCTCGACGACTTCCAGGACGCGGCGACGAAGGCCGCCGACTGGTCGCCGCTCGCGGACGACGTGGAGGTCGTCCCCTTCACCACCCACCTCCCCGACGAGGACGCGCTGGCCGTCGCCCTCGCCGACTTCGACATCGTGGTGACGCTGCGGGAACGCGTCCCGTTCCCCGCCTCGCTGATCGCCCGGCTCCCCCGGCTGCGGCTGCTGATCGCGTCCGGCATGCGCAACACCGTCATCGACTACGCCGCGGCCGAGGCGCACGGCGTCACCGTCTGCGGCACGGCCAGTTCCTCCACGCCGCCCGTCGAACTGACCTGGGCCCTGCTGCTGGGCCTCGCCCGCGGCCTCGTCCGGGAGAACGACGCGCTGCGCTCGGGCGGCCCCTGGCAGAGCACGGTCGGCGCCGACCTGCACGGCCGCCGCCTCGGCCTGCTCGGCCTGGGCAAGATCGGCAGCCGTGTCGCACACGTCGGTCTCGCGTTCGGCATGCACGTCAGCGCGTGGAGCCAGAACCTCACCAAGGAGTACGCCGACGAGGTGGGCGTCCATCTGGCCGCCTCCAAAGAGGAGTTGCTCGCCGAGAGCGACTTCGTCTCGATCCACCTCGCCCTCGGCGACCGGACCCGCGGCCTGCTCGGCGCACCCGAACTCGCCCTGCTCAAGCCGACGGCGTATCTGATCAACACCTCACGCGCGGCGATCGTCGACCAGGACGCGCTGCTGGCCGCCCTGCACGAGGGCCGGATCGCGGGGGCCGGGGTGGACGTCTTCGACGTCGAGCCCCTGCCCGCCGACCACCCGATGCGCACGGCCCCGCGCCTGCTGGCCACCCCTCACCTGGGCTATGTCTCGCAGGCCAACTACGCGACGTACTACGGCCAGGCGGTCGAGGACATCCAGGCGTACCTGTCGGGTTCACCGCTACGCCGCCTGCCCTGACGCCCGCCTCAGGCGCTCTCGACCCGCCCGGACTCGGCCGTCCGGCGGTAGACGCCCTCGCTCCGGCGCAGATGGTGCAGGTCCACCAGGTAACGCCGGAGCGTCACATGGTCGATCTCGTCACTGTCCTCGCACCAGCCGCGCAGCCGCTCGTCGACGGCGCGCTCGGGGTACTCGACGCCGGGCTCGAAGCTCTGCTCGGCGATGTACCGCAGGACCAGCTTCTTGCGGGTCCACTGTGCCGGGAGCCGGACCAGCCGCCCGTCCC
Organism: Streptomyces chartreusis; assembly: GCF_008704715.1. Classification (NCBI taxonomy): domain Bacteria; kingdom Bacillati; phylum Actinomycetota; class Actinomycetes; order Kitasatosporales; family Streptomycetaceae; genus Streptomyces; species Streptomyces chartreusis. The sequence continues at coordinate 6,333,647 of NZ_CP023689.1, read as the reverse complement.
GGACGAAGGTCCGCAGCACGATGTCGGTCCGCGCGTCGCCGGAGTCCGCATCGCCCGCGGCGCGGGAGTCGGCCTCGCGCTGCGCCGCGGTGCGGGCGTACTGCCTGAACAGGTCGTAGGCGACGCCCAGTTCCCCGTCGCCCCGCGCGCTCACCACGCCCTGCTCGCGCAGCCGCAGCAGTGCCAGTGCCGTCTCCTTCGGGGACAGCCCCGCCGCCCGGGCGACCTCCTCGGTGCTTCCCGCGCCGAGCGCCACCGCGGCGAAGGCGCGTACCCGGCTCTCCTCGGCGAACAGCCGGACCAGTTGTTCCGTGGGATCGGTTGCCATGCGCGGAGGCTAATCGACGCGGGCGCCGGTCGCGGAGCGATTTTTTCCTACGCGTACCGGTAGATCCGGGACACGTCCTCAAGGTCGTCCGGCGTCACGTCCCACGGTGGCAGCCGCTCGTGACGTGCGACGATCCGCCGGTACTGGACGGTGCCGCGGCCGGGCGGCCGGTCCGGCAGGTAGCGGTGGTTGCGATGGCGCTGCTGCCAGCGGGTCCACTGCATGTCCACGAAGGCGTGGTGCAGCCAGAACACGGGGTCGTTGACGGAGGCCCCGCCGAGCATGGCACCCCCGACCCAGCGGTGCACCCGGTTGTGGTTGCGCCACGACTCCGGGCCCCGGCCCCACCCCTCCAGCTTGTTGCGGAAGCCCCTGGTCACCGTCGAGTTCCAGGGCTCGACGTCGTACACGGGGTCGTCCAGGGCCTGCTTCAGATCGTCCTTGGTGGGCAGGCCGATCGGGCTGCGGGAGCGTCCCAGGTCCCGGGTGAGGAAGTCGCCGGCGGTGACGCTCGCCCTGATGGTCCAGTTGCCCGTCCCCCGGGCGAACGGCCCCGTCATCACCCGCCGGTCACCCGGCCGCCCGTTGCCGCCCAGCAGATCGTCGGTCCAGGGCGTCGAGTTGGTCCCGCGGTCCTTCGTCCAGTCCCAGTACGGCACCGTCACCGAGTCGTCGAAGCGGCGCAGCGCTTCCTCCAGGTCCAGCAGGAACATGCGGTGCCAGGGCAGGAAGGAGGGCGTCATGTGCGCGGCGCGCAGGCCCCGGTCGCCGTCCCCGACGAAGTGCGCGATGTGCAGCCGTACGAACTCGTCGTACTCGCCCCGCCGCTTGACCATCAGCATCGCCTCGATGAACCGCCGGCGCTCGGTGCGCGTCAGCCTGCTCACGTTCTTACGCACGTACGCCATGCTGTGCCTCCCTGTGCGGATGTCCGCCGCCGAACGGCCCGGGAGCCAGATGGCGCAGCTGCTCGCGGGGCCCGAGCTCGTCGACGGCCGCGCGGGTCGCCTCCAGCGGGGTCCCGTACCAGCTGTAGTGGTCGACCATGCTCAGCCAGGTGCCGTCGGCCCGGCGCATCAGATGCAGCGGCTGGCCGTCCACCGTGACGTGCCAGGCGACGTCGAGGGCGCTGAGGCCGCCGCGGGAGACCGGACTGCCCTGGATACGGCGGCCCCGATAGGTCTCGTCGAAGGAACCGCCACCGGGCGGCCGGTCGGCGGACCGGGAGGGCCGGGAGGCGGTGATGACGGGGGCCAGCGCCAGTGCGGACGAGGCCAGCAGCAGCCGCGCCGCCTCCCGCCGCGTCCATGCCCGTGACCCGCTGCCCGCGGGGGCGTCCGAGCCCGGGACCCCGCCCACCGAAACCCCACCTGCGCTGACGGCCATCGCTCACTCCTCGTACGGTTCGGTGTTCGTACGAGTAGCAGTTCCAGGCTCCGAGCCGTCAGCACCGAGGCGTCCGTACGGCCGTGTCGCCCCGGGTGCAGCAATTGTCAGCTTGTCCAGAAATCCCACCAACGGGTCAGGATCAGCATGCCGACGATGCCGATGTGCAGCACCGGCAGCACCCAGGTGAACTCCTCGAAGAACGCCCGCACCGGACGCGGGGCTGGCAGGAAGCCGGCCCGTACGACGAGGGACGTCACATACCAGAACAGCGGGATCGTCCCGAGCCAGGCCAGACAGCACCACAGGCACAGGGCGTTGATCCGGTACAGGGACTCGAACTGGAGCCAGGAGACGAACCCGACCCCGAACAGGCAGCCGGCCGCGAAGGTCAGCCAGTACCAGCGCGGGAAGGTGACCCCGGCCAGCAGGCTCACCCCGACGCAGATCACGATGCCGTAGGCCACCAGACCGAGCATCGGATTGGGGAACCCGAAGGCCTCGGCCTGGTCGCTCTCCATCACGCTGCCGCAGGACACCACCGGGTTCAGACTGCAGCCCGGGGTGAAGTCGGGGTCCTCCAGCAGCTTGAACTTGTCGAGGGTGATGACCCAGGAGGCCACCAGTCCGGCCGCCCCGCAGATCACCACCAGCAGGGCGAACGCCCGGCCGCTGCCGGCACGTGAGTTAGGGACCACCGCGCGACCTTATCGACGGCCCGCGGCGTCTTCCGGCACGCTCCCACCCGACCGGCCGACAACCCTCGGGCCCTCCGCCCGAACGGGGGATCCCGGGGGCGCGGTCAGCGGTAGACCCGCAGATGGCCGACGTCGAAGGTGATCGGGTCCGGTCCGCAGGGCGCCGGGTGATGCTCGCCGGCGCTCAGCGACAGGTTCAGGATCAGATACGCCGACCAGTGGTGGCCGACGCCCGTGTCGTCGGCGAAGACGCGCTCGCCGTTGACGAACCACTCGACGCACCGTGCGCCGTAGCGGGTGCCGATGGTCACCCAGCGGCCGGGGGCGACCGCGTCCGCGTCGGTGAAGTACGTCGCCGCGCAGTTGACGTGGTTGGACAGCTCCAGCAGGTGCGGGTTGTCCGGGTGGTACTCGAAGCTGTCGACCTCGTTCTCGCCGTCCTTCCAGGTCCACAGCGCGGGCCAGGCCCCCATTCCCGAGGGGAGCCGGACGCGGGTCTCGACGAGGTCGCCGGTGCGCACCCGGAAGGCCTCGTCGGAGTACTCGGTGGTGAGCAGCCCGGTGCGCCAGGCCGGCCGGCCGTTCTCGAGAGTGCGGCCGTCGGGGGTGGCGGTGAAGGTGGCCATGCCGTCCGAGACGGTCACACAGCCGGGGTCGAGCCAGTCGAGCTTGTTGTCGTCCGGGTTGTGGTCGCAGTAGCGGAACGCGCTGGTGCGGTCGCCGACCCAGCGGGCGCCCCAGGCGATGGGCGCGTCGAACTCCTCCGCCCAGACGAGCGATCCCGGCGGTGTCCCGGGAGGGGTCGGGGACGGGGTAAATTTATCTCCGCCTGTGAACATGTCGAGGAGAGCGCTGAATTTCATATTTCCGATCATGCAGGTCGCCCTGCCGATCCGGAAGCACCATAGGATGAATTACTCCGCGGACCAGATGCCAATCCCTCCGAATGCCGCCGCACATTGCATTCTTCACCTCGCCGACTTTCATGCGTATGGAGTAACGCGTCGCTTTTGCAGTGGCGATGGACTGCTATGTTCTCCAACCGTCGGATCAGAGGTACTTTCAAGCGAGGTGAATCATGAAGAAGGCAGTTTTCACCACTGCGGCGTTGGCGATCGGTGCGGGTCTTGTGGGCGGTTCCGCTGTCGCGGCTTCGGCCGCTGTCGGCGGCGGTTCGGGGCTTCCCGGCAGCCCGCTCGGGCTCATGTCCCCGACCAAGGTGACCCCGGCGGTCGTGCCGGCCGCCGACACGGTGACGCGGCTGGCCCGTGACGGCGGAGTCGCCAAGGGCACCGCTTTCGACAAGAACAGCACGAGCCCGATGTCCGGCGTCTACCTGGACGGCATGGACCCGGGCGCGGCCAAGAAGCCCACCATTCCGGTGAAGAACCCGGCCGGCAGCGGCTCCGTGCAGGTCCGCCCGCTGAAGGCGCCGACCGCCGCCGGTCTCGGCACCCTGCTCCCCGGCAAGTGACGGCCCGGCATCCTTACAAGTCGGCAGTACCGGCGAAAGCCGGACCCGGAATTCCACATCTCTGATCCGGTTCTCGGCGGTCGGAAACCGTCGGCAGGCCCGGGCGCCGGATCCGGACCCGCAGTTCCAGATCCGCGCGTGGCGGGCCCACCAGCCCACCGGCACCCGTGAACCATCGTCCGGCCCACCGGCCTTCCCCTCGCCGGTGGGCCGGACGTATGTCGGCGCCCGTTCCTGAATGTATTCGGCGGTACCCGGGGCATATTCCCCGAAGCCCGCTCAGGGAATGAACAGAAAGCCTGGTCCGCCGCTTGGCACACCGCGTTGCGCCATTCGATGGAATCTACCCATGTTTGAATGTTCGCGCCGTGACTTATGCATGCATATACGGGTTTCCTTTTCGTAAGCGTGCGCAACCGTGAATTCAGGAAGGAACCGAGTTGTCCAAGAAGTTCGCGGTCATCACGGCCCTCGCCCTCAGCACCGTCGTCAGCGCCGCCGGCGTCGCCTCCGCGGGCGGCTACGGCAACGGTGGCAACGGCACCAGCACCAGCGGCACCACCACGACCGTCAAGGGCGGTAGCGGCTTCTCGTCCGGCCCGGTCGTCGTGAACGAGCCGCAGCAGGGTGTCCTCGTCGTCAACGGCACCGTCATCGACGGCCGCTGCATCGCCCCGTGGTCCAACGGAGCGGTTCTCGGTGGCGTCGCGGCGCCGAACTCGCACTACGCCGCCTGCAACACGGAGAAGGTCGACCAGTCGCAGAAGTCCCCGTACGTCGCGGGCTTCCTGTTCTGAGCACCGCGCCGAGCGATTAGCAGCAGGTGAATCCCCCAACGCAGCCCCGAAAGGCGCAAACCCATGCGTAACAAGGTTACGGCTATCTCCGCCCTCGCAGCAGGCATCGCCCTCGCGGCCGGCGGTACCGCCGCGGCCGACACCACGGTCACCCGGGTCGAGGGTGGCAGCGGCTTCTCGACGTCCCCGGTCGTCGTGAACGCGCCCCAGCAGGGCCTTGTGATCGTCAATGGCACCGTGGCCGACCTCCGCTGTGTCGCCCCCTGGTCCGACGGAGCCGTGCTGGCCGGCGTGGCCGCGCCGAACTCGCACTACGCCGCGTGCAACACGGCGACGGTCGACCAGTCGCAGAAGGCCGTCTACAAGGGCGGACTGCTGTTCTGACTCCTGCTTCGAGCGATTCGACGCAGGTAAACCCCCCATCGCAGCCCGGAAAGGCTCAACTCATGCGCAATAAGGTTATGGCTGTTTCCGCCATTGCCGCAGGCATCGTCCTCGCGACCGGTGGCGCCGCCGCGGCCGACACCGAGACCACCACCGTCAAGGGCGGTAGCGGCTTCTCGACGTCCCCCGTCGTCGTCAACGACCCGCAGCAGGGCCTTGCCATCGTCAACGGTGCCGTGATCGACGGCCGCTGCATCGCCCCGTGGTCGAACGGCGCCGTCCTGGCCGCCACCATCGCGCCCAACTCGCACTACGCCGCGTGCAACACCGGCAAGGTCGACCAGCAGCAGAAGTCCCCGTACGTCGCGGGCCTGCTGTTCTGATCAGTCCTTCACTCGATGGCGGTCCCCGGAGTTCCGGTGGGCCGCCATCGGCGTTCTCCGTGCACGGTGCGCCGGGCAAAGCCGTGGGCCCTGTCCACTTCGGAGAGCGGACAGGGCCCACAGATTTCGAGAGCGCCGGCAAGGAGGAAAGAGCGCCCGTTCACAGGGACCAACGCGACCACCTCACCCGCGGTCACCCGGAGTCGTCCGTTCGGCCCAATAGGGCCGCCGAAAATCACACTCCGTCATATCGACCGGGCCGGACATGCCGAAGGGCCGGCTCCGAGGGATACGGAGCCGGCCCCGAGCGCGAGCCGATGGGCCGCGAACTCACCTGTTGAGCGGAAGTCCACCGAGCAGCCGGCCGTCGACGGGGTTCGGCAGCGCGCCGCCGAAGACGGGGGTCTTCACCATGCCCGAGTCCTTCACGCCGGTCTTCACCTTGTCCGCCGTGCGCTTCACGTTGTTGCCGACGTAGCCGGTCGGCAGCTTGGCGGCGGTGGGGAGGCTGCGGGCGACCGTCTTACCGTTGTCGACGAGGCCCTGCCCCGACATGTCCACCGCGGAGGCGGGGACAGCGGCGCCGGCAATGGCAATCGAGCCGGCGACAACGGCAGCGGCCTTCAGGTTCTTCATCGTGGTCCTTTCCAGGTAAATCCGGTCCTCGTTCTCCCGGGCTAACGAGAGGGGGACCGCCCGGGAAACTCTGCGCTCTCAAGTTCCAGGAACTCATACGAAAAGACCCGTTGCGCCGGCAATGGCCGGCACAACGGGTCGGAAGGTTCAGGCGGCGGGCAGTTCGCGGTCGAGCTGCGTGGCGACCCTGACGTTCACGAGGGACTTGAGCACGTTGTCGGCGCTGGTGTCCACCTCTTCCTGGGAGCCGAGGGAGGTGAGCGCGCTCAGCAGGGAACTGAGCGTCTCGCCGAGGGCGCCGAGAGCGTCCGAGGTGAGGTTCGTCGTCTGGGAGGCCGTCTCAGTGGTCTCCACAGTCGACGTGCTGGTCGATGTCCCGGCCGCCGTCTCGGTCGTGGCCTCGGTGGTCGTCTCCGCCGTGGCCTCCTCGGTTGCCGCTGCCGCCTCGGCGAGCGCCTCCTTCTTGGCCGCCGCGACCTCCTTCAGGGCCGCGTCGATCTCCTTCTGCGCCTCGGCGAGGGCGTCCTTCCTGGCCTGGTCGGCCTCCTTGCGGGCCTGCTCGGCCTCCTTCAGGGCGGCGTCGATCTCCTTCTGGGCCTCGGCGACGGCGTCCGCGAGTTCCTTCGCCTCCGCCTCGGTGAGCGGGTCGTCGTCGGCGTAGACCGCGCTGTTCAGAAGGTGCGTCACCGGGGTCAGTGCGGTGCCGAGACCGGCCAGGGCCGGGGTCTGACTTCGGACGGCCGAGCGCCCGGAGTCCGGTGGGGCGGCGAGGGCGGGTGCGGCCGCCGTGCCCAGCAGGAGGGCCGCGCACAGGGCGGATATGGCGAAGTGCCGGTTGTTCGTCGAAGGCATGGAGTCCACCTCGAAGTGAGTTTTCGGATCTTGCGATCACCGTTAAACCGGCACGGCGCGCCCGCAACCGCTCATCACTCCGAACAGACCATTCTGAAAACCACACCGGGCGACGACTCCGAATGGGTGGTCCCGTGCGGGAAACAACCCGCAAAACGCTGCCGCTCCAACACTGTTGACCGGATAGAAGATAAATATGGATAAGTGGCTGGTACTGCTTATCTGCTGAACCCACGAAGCCGGTTGAAGCGCAGACCCTCTCGAACAGGCGCGGGATCTTATATCGGGAACGCGAGCCACACATCGTGTTACTGGTTCGGACTCATTTCTTCGGAAGGGCAGCTTCGGTCATGCGCATCGCGCCGCACATCCTGCATGTCGCCCAGCCCGTCGAGGGGGGTGTCGCGCGGGTCGTGACGGACCTGGCCGCGGCACAACTCGCCACGGGGCTGCGGGTGACCGTGGTCTGTCCGAGAGGCGGCACGCTGGCGTACGACGTACGCGCGCTGGGCTGCCGGGTCGTGCGCTGGGACGCCACCCGCTCCCCGGGACTCCGGCTCCCGGGTGAGGTACGGCGGCTGTCGCGGCTGGTGCGAGACGTGCGGCCGGACCTGGTGCACGCGCACAGCGCGAAGGCCGGGCTCGCGGCGAGGCTCGCGGTGCGCGGCGCCCTGCCCACCGTCTTCCAGCCGCACGCCTGGTCGTTCGAGGCCGCCGACGGAGCCGTCGCCCGGGTGGCGCTGGCCTGGGAGCGGTTCGGGACGCGCTGGGCGAAGCGGGTGCTGTGCGTGAGCGAGGCCGAGCGGCGTACCGGCTACCGGGCCGGGATCTCCGCCCGCTGGCAGGTGGTCCCCAACGGCGTCGACACCGACCGGTTCCGGCCGGAGGGGGAGAGCGCGCGCTCCGGGGCGGGTCCGCTCGTGGTGTGTGTGGGACGGCTGTGCCGCCAGAAGGGTCAGGACGTGCTCCTGCGGGCCTGGCCCGAGGTCGAGCGGCAGGTCCCCGGGGCACGGCTGGTGCTCGTGGGTGACGGCCCGGACGACGGGCGGCTGCGCGCGTCGGCGCCCGCGTCGGTGCGGTTCGCCGGCGGGACGCCGGACGTCGCCGGCTGGTACCGGGCCGCCGATGTCGTGGTCCTGCCGTCCCGCTGGGAGGGCATGGCGCTCGCCCCGCTGGAGGCCATGGCGTGCGGCCGGCCGGTCGTCGCCACGGACGTGGACGGGGCCGCCGAGAGTCTGCCGGCCGCCCATCGGCCGGACTGCCTGGTGCCGCCGGAGGACCCCGGTGCGCTGGCGCGGGCGCTCACGACGCTGCTGCGGGACGAGCCGCTGCGCTCGGCGCTCGGCGCGCAGGGCCGCTCGCACGTGCTGCGCGCGCACGATCTGCGCCAGACCACGGACGCGGTGACCGATGTGTACCGCGAGCTGCTCGGCCTCACCGCCGCGCAGATGTCCGGATCCGACGAGGGCAGAAAGTGCATGACCACATGACCGCGGAAAGTACCGTCGCCTCGCCTGCGGGGCCGCAGGTCCCCGGGGGCGCCGTCTCCGTCCTCGCCCCCCGCGGCCAGGCCGCCGGACGCCGGGGCGGTGCCGGGCGGGGCGCCCGCCGTCCACGCCCGGCCGCCCGGAGCTTCCGGACCACGCTGTGGCTCCTCGACGCGGGCGCGGCCCTGCTGGGGGCCCTGGTGCTGCCGGCGCCGCACAGACATCCGCTGGTCGTCGCCCTGCTCGCGCTCGGTGTGCTGTGCCTGAACCGGCGGGCGTCCCTCTACGACACCTCCGCCGTCACCGGCGTGCTCGACGAACTGCCCGCCGTCTGCGCCCGGATCGCCGTGGGCTGGGCCGCCGTGGTGGCGCTCTCCCCGCTGCGGTCCGTCCCGTTGGCCGTGCTGGCCGGAGCGGCCGCGGTGCACTGTGCGGCGGCCGTCGCGGGGCGCGCGGCGGTGCACGGGCTGCGGCGCCGCGCGTTGCGGCAGCGGCCCGGTCCGGCGCTGGTGGTCGGCCCGCTCGCGGCGACGCGGCGGGTGTCGGCCGCGCTGCTGCGCCAACCGGACTGCGGCGTAAGGCCGGTCGGCCTGGTCGCCGACGACCCGGAGGTGCTCGGCGAGGCCGACGACGAGCTCGGGCTGCCGGTGCTGACGACCGCGCTGGAGGCGCGGCGGGCACTCGTCCAGAACGGTGTGCGCACGGTCCTCGTGGTGGGGGCCGCGACCCGGGTGGAGAAGGCGGGCGTGCTGCGGGCGCTGGCCGCGCACGGGTGCGCGCTGTGGGAGCTGGACGCCGATCCTCCGTCGTACGGCGTGAGCGGGCACCGGACGGGGGCCGGTCATCTGGCGGGATTCTCCGGCCGGTTGCTGCGGCCGCGGGGTGCGCGGCGGCACGGCAGCGTGGGCAAGCGGGCGCTCGACGTGCTGCTGTCCGGTGCGCTGCTGGTGCTGGTCGCGCCGGTCCTGCTGATCTGTGCGCTCGTGCTGCGGGTCCTGGACGGGCCGGGTGTGGTGTTCCGGCAGGAGCGGATCGGCAAGGACGGGCGGCCGTTCACGATGCTGAAGCTGCGCACCCACCGGCCCGCCAGCGCGCACGAGGCGGCGACCCGCTGGAGCGTGGCCGACGAGCAGGACATGAGCCGCTTCTGCCACTTCCTGCGCCGTACCTCGCTGGACGAGCTGCTCCAGCTGTGGAACGTCTTCCGCGGCGACATGAGCCTGGTCGGGCCCCGGCCCGAACGACCCTTCTTCGTCGCCGAGTTCAGCCAGGCCCACCCCGGCTATCCGGCGCGGCACCGGATGCGGACCGGGATCACCGGGCTGGCGCAGGTCCACGGGCTGCGCGGGGACACCTCGATCGAGGACCGGTGCCGCTACGACAACGCCTACATCGACAACTGGTCGCTGTGGCAGGACATCTGCATCCTGCTGCGCACGGCGGCCCAGTTCGTACGGCCGACGGGGAGCTGAGCCACGGTGAGCACTTCTACGACGGTCAAGGTCCGGCCCGCACCCGCGCTGCCGCCCTCGGCGCGGCGCCGGGTCCGCTCCCTGCGGCCCGTCCTGTCCGTGCTGCCGGTCGTGGCGGTCGTCGTCCTGCTGGGGCTGCCGGTCGTGCCGAGCGGCTCCGCGACTCCCGCCGACGCGGCGTCCGCGCTCGTCGTGCTGTGGGCCGTGGTCGACACCGTGCTGCGGGCGCGGCGGCCGCTGACGCGGACCGCGGCGATCGTGTTCGGGCTGCCGGTGGTGGGCATCGCGGTCGCCGCGGCGGGCGCCACGGCCGCCGCCGACGCGGTCACCGGACTGGCCCGGTACCTCCAGGTGTTCGTGCTCATCCCGCTCGCCGTGATGGTGCTGGTGCGCGACCGGCGCGGGGCCCGGCTGCTGATGTGGTCGCTGGTCGGGCTCGCCCTGTGGCAGGGGGCGATCGGCGTCAAGCAGTACCTGACCGGGACCGGGGCGTCGTATCAGGGGGCGTTCATCCGGGCGGTGGGCACGTTCGGGCCGTCCGACGTGATGGGCATGGCCACCGTCGTCGCGCTCGGCATGGTCGCCGCGACCGGGCTCGCGCTCGCGGCGCGGGACCGGCGGCAGCAGCTCGTGGCGACCGGGTGCGTGCTGGTGCTGCTGGTGCCGCTCGCGCTGTCCTTCAGCCGGGGCGCCTGGATCGCCACCGCGCTGGCCTGCGGGGCTCAGCTGCTGATGGCCGGGGTGCGGCGGGCGGCGAAGGTGTGCGCGGCGGCCGTGGCGGCCTCGGTGCTGCTGGTCGGCGGGCTCGGGGTGGGCGCGACGGCGCTGGAGGAGCGGCTGACCAGCATCACCCAGGTCACCGACGCGCCGGACCAGTCGGTGATCGACCGCTACACCATGTGGGCGGCGGCGGCCGGCATGTGGGGCGAGCACCCGGTGGTCGGCGTGGGGCTGAAGGCGTTCCCGGCCTACCGGGACGGCCATGCCTCGCTCGCGCTGTCGTCGGGCAGCGACACGGAGGGGGCGGGCCAGGCCTACCGGCGCCAGCCGCTGCTGTCCCCGCACAACATGTATCTGCTGCTCCTCAGCGAGCAGGGCATCCTGGGCCTGATCACGGTCGCCGGCAGCTGGCTGGCCCTGCTGGTGGTCGCCCTGCGCCGGCTGCGGCGCGGCGGCAGCCCCGCCCGGGACTGCGCGCTGCCGGTCTGCGGCCTGCTGCTGTGGCAGCTCGTCAACTTCCTCTACGCCGACATCGGCGGCCCCTCCACGGTCCTCACGGCCATCTGCTTCGGCCTGGCGGCGTGGTGGGGACTGACCCCCGCCGCACCCGAGGCACCGGCCGCGCAACCCGCCCCGACCGCCGAATCGGCAGCACGATGACCCCCGGCCCGGCGACAACCGACGGCGCCCACGCCCGCGCCGCCACCTCGGCCGACGGCTTCAGGGCCGACGAAGCGGCCCTCACGTCCCCGGCCGACGCGTGCACCCCGAGTGACCGGGTGCGCACCCCGCGCCCGGTCCAGGACCTCCCCGACCTCACGGCCGGCGCGAACGGACTGCCTCCGCTCCAGGACGACTCCGATCGCACGGTCGGCGCCCCTCGCCCACGCGCCGTCAAGCCGCCTCCCCCAGCCGCCTCCACCCCCCGGCCCCCGGCCCCCCGCCGCCCCAGCGCTCCCACCCGGCGTTTCCTCGCTCGGGCGACCCTCTTGTCCGCCGCGTTGTCGATGGCCGGGGCGTTGCTCGGACTCGGGCGGGATCAGGCCTTGGCGCATCTGTTCGGGGCCGGGGCCGAGAGCGATGCGTTCCTGGTGGCCTGGACGGTGCCGGAGATGGCGTCGACGCTGCTGATCGAGGACGGGATGGCGTTCGTGCTGGTGCCGGCGTTCAGCATGGCGCTGGCCCGTCGGGCGGCCCAGGGGTCCGGTTCCCCCGACCCCGTGCGGGCACTGGTCTCCTCCTCGCTGCCGCGGCTGTGTCTGGCCCTCGCCGGTACGGCGGCGCTGCTCGCGGCCGGGGCGCCGATGCTGGTGTCCGTCCTCGCGCCCGGTCTCTCCGACCCGTCGCTGGCCGTGTCCTGCACCCGGCTCACCGCGACCTGCGTGCTGAGCTTCGGCATCGCCGGCTACTTCAGCGCGGCCCTTCGAGCCCACCGCAGCTATCTCGCGCCGGGCGCCATCTACATCGCCTACAACCTCGCGATCATCACCGCGATGTTCGCCCTCGGCGCCCGCTGGGGCGTACAGGCAGCCGCGCTCGGTGTCGCGATCGGCGGGTGCCTGATGGCCGCCGTACAGGCACCGCCGTTGTGGCGGCGCATCGCGCGGCGGCCCGAGCAGCCGGTCGAGGTTCCGGCGTCCCCGCACGAGGGGGACGGCGGCCGGACCGTGGCGTTCGGGCTGGTCTGCGCCGTGCTGCTGTTCGCGCTGTGCCGGCAGTCGCAGGTGCTCATCGAGCGGTACTTCGCCTCCGGGCTGCCCGCGGGGTCGATCTCGCATCTCAACTACGCCCAGAAGGTCGCCCAGTTGCCGATGTCGCTGTCGATGATGGTGTGCGTCGTCACCTTCCCGGTGGTGGCGCGGGCCATCGCCGAGGGCGACACACGGCGGGCGACGGAACGGGTCGAGCGGGATCTGGCGCTGATGGCCTGCCTGGTGCTGGTCGGTGCGGCCGTGGTCGTCGCCGGCGCGCCGCAGATCGTCCAACTACTTTTCCAGCGGGGCGCGTTCACCGCGCAGGACACCGCCGCCACCGCCGCCGTCATGCGGGTGTACGCGCTCGGCCTGCTCGGCCAGACGCTGGTGGGGGCGCTCGTGCGGTCGTACTTCTCCACGGGCCGCACCACCTGGTTCCCGCTGGGCGCGATGGGCGCGGGAGCGCTCGCGACCGCCGGGATCAGCCTGTGGGCCGTGGGCCCGTGGGGCGCCCGCGGAATCGCCGCGGCCAACGCGGCCGGTATCACCCTCACCGCGCTGCTCCTGCTGCTGGGCCTGGGGCCGCGTGCCGTGCCGGTGTGCGTGCGCCGGGTCGTCGCCGAACTGTCCCGGCCGGTGCGGGCGGCCGTCTGCGCCACCGGCGCCGGGCTGCTGTGCGTGCGGCAGTTCGACTCCCCCGCGGCCGCCGTCGCCGCCTGCTGTCTGTGCGTGACCGCCGTCTTCCTCCTGCTGGCCTGGGCCCTCGACGCGGCCGGTGCCCGCTCCCTCCTGCTTCCCGTCACGCAATCCGTCCGTAGCTCCGTCACACGAAGGCTCCGCCATGGTCGCTGACATCACCGCCGCGCCACCCGCGGCCGAACCGCTCCCCGCCCCGGACACGGAGGGACGCCCGAAGCGGCGGCCAGCCGCCTGGGTGGCCATGTACCACTCCGTCTCGAACTGCCCGGAGGACCCGTACGACATCACCGTCACCCCCGGGCGCCTGGAGCGGCAGTTCGCCTGGATGGCCGCCCGCGGCCTGCGCGGGGTGAGCGTGCGCGAGCTGCTCGACGCGCGCGCCCTCGGCCTGGAGCGCGGCCTGGTGGGGCTCACCTTCGACGACGGGTACTCCGACTTCGTCACCACCGCCCTGCCCGTGCTGCACCGCTGGGGCTTCACGGCGACCGTGTTCGTGCTGCCGGGGCTGCTCGACGGCGAGAACTCCTGGGAGCAGAGCGGCCCGCGCAAGGCCCTGCTCGACGCGGACGGCATCCGCTTCGCCGCGGACGCCGGCATGGAGATCGCCTCGCACGGGCTGACCCACATCGACCTGACCAAGGCCCACGACGACGAACTGCACGCCGAGGTCGCCGAGAGCCGGTACCGGCTCGCCCACCTCACCGGCGAGGACGTCGAGGGCTTCTGCTACCCGTACGGCCATCTCGACGAGCGGGCCGTCGACGCGGTGCGCCGCGCCGGGTACCGCTACGGCTGCGCCATCACCCCCGGCCCGGCCGGCTCCGGCGACTTCGCGCTGCCGCGCATCCACATCGGCGAGGCCGACTCCTCCATCCGGCTGGAGCTGAAGCGCCGCCTCGCCTGGGTCTACGGCCGCGCGCTGGAGTCCGTGTGAAGGCCCTGCACGTCATCACCGGCCTCGGCGTCGGCGGCGCCGAGCAGCAGCTGCGGCTGTTGCTGCGGCACCTGCCCGCGCAGTGCGACGTGGTGACGCTGACGAACCCCGGCCCGGTCGCCGAGGGCCTGACCGCCGACGGGGTGCGTGTCACCCACCTCGGCATGACCGGCAACCGCGACCTGGCGGCCCTGCCACGGCTGACCCGGCTGATCCGCGACGGCGGCTACGACCTGGTCCACACCCATCTGTACCGGGCCTGCCTGTACGGGCGGGTCGCGGCGCGCCTGGCGAAGGTCCGGGCCGTCGTCGCCACCGAGCACTCGATCGGCGCGACCCGGCTGGAGGGCCGGCCGCGCACGGCGGGCGTACGCGGGCTGTACCTGGCCGGCGAGCGCCTCGGCCACGCCACGGTGGCCGTCTCCCCGACGGTGGCCGAGCGGCTGCGGCACTGGGGCGTGCCGGGGCAGCGCATCCGCGTCATCCCGAACGGCATCGACGCGCCCCGCTTCCGCTACGACGCCGCGCGCCGCGAGGTGGCCCGCACGTTCCTCGGACTGCCCGAGGGCGCGTTCGTCGTCGGCGGCGTGGGACGCATGACCCCGGGCAAGCGCTTCGACCTGCTGGTGCGGGCGCTGGCGCTGCTGCCCGGCGACGTATGGCTGTTGCTGGTCGGCGGCGGGCCCGAGGAGGACGTGCTGCGGCGCACCGCGCGGGACCTGGGCGTCTCCAACCGGGTCCTGATGACGGGCGAGCGGCCGAGCCTGCCCGACCCCCAGGACGAGGCACCCGACCTGGTCGACCTGCTGTCCGCGATGGACGTGCTCGCCTCGCCGTCGCCGGAGGAGTCCTTCGGGCTGGCCGTGGTGGAGGCGCTGGCGGCCGGGCTCCCCGTGCTGTACGCGAGCTGCCCGGCCGTCGAGGACCTGCCGCCGGGCGCGGCACCCGGGGCCCGGCGGGTGCCGGGCGGCGCCGGGGCGTACGCGCGCGAACTGCTGCGGCTGCGGGCGGCGGGACCCGGCGAGCGCAGCGCCCCGGACGCGGTGGGCCGCTACGACATCGCGGCCACCGCTGAACAGCTGATGGATCTGTACACGGCCGCTCTGTCCGGCTCGAACCTGGAAGGCAGTACCTCATGACGGACAACCCCGCTGGGCGTGACCAGCTCTTCGACCGTACGCCGACGAGGCGGCTGCCGTCGTGGTGGTGGCTGCCGGCCGGCGCGCTGATCGGTGTCGTCGCCGGTGGCGCCTACGGCCAGCTGCGGCCACCGCAGTACACGGCGACGAGTTCCGTCGTCGCGGTGCCCAACGGCAGGACCGACGCCGACTGCACCGACGCGCTCGGTTTCGCCCAGGCCTACGGCCGGGTGGCCAAGCAGCTCGCGGTGCTCGGCGACGCACAGGTGTGGGCGGGTGTGCCCGCGTCCACGCTGCGCGAGAGCGTCGACGTCGCGACCTCCCCGGACGCGCCGATGGTCGCGGTCTCGGCGACCTCGACGAACCCCGGTCAGGCGGTGGACATCGCCAACGCCGTGTCCCGGGCCCTGCTGACGCACGCCGACAACACCAAGGACGACACCGGCATCAAGCTGGAGCGCCTGTCCCGTGCCGCGCGGCCCACCGAGCCGTCGTCCGCGTCCCCGGCGCTGACCGCGCTCGTCGGCGCGAGCGCCGGCGGGCTGCTGGGCGGGCTCTCGCTGCTGGTCCGGCCGCGGCGGACGGAGGACGACGACGACACGGGCCGGGCGTCGGTGCCCGGTCCGGCGAACGCCGCCGACACCCACGGAACGCTCGGGTGACGGCGCCCGTCCGAGCGCTCTCGGTGGAGGTGTGCACCGAGGAGCGCGCGTTCGCGGAGCTGGCCGGGGAGTGGGAGCGCCTGTACCGGGCGTGCCCGTCGGCGACGCCGTTCCAGAGCCACGCCTGGCTGCACTCGTGGTGGCTGTCGTACGGCACGCCGGGCCGGCTGCGGCTCGTCCTGGTGCGCAGCGGCGGGGAGTTGGTGGCGGTGGCCCCGATGATGCGGGTGCATCATCCGCTGCCGGCGCTGGTGCCGATGGGCGGTGCGATCACCGACCTGTGCGATGTGCTCATCGACGACGCGGTGGCCGAGCCGGCCGCCGCGGCGCTCGCGGGCGCGCTGGGCGAGCTGGCCCGCTCGGCGCTGATCGACTTCCGCGAGGTGCGGCCGGGCGGCGCCATGGAACGGGTCTACCGGTGCTGGCGCGGCCCGCGGCAGCGGGTGTCCGACTCGATGTGCCTGGAGCTGCCCGCGCTGCCCATGGCGGACCTGGTCGGCCGGTTGCCCACGGGGCGTGCCCGGCGCATCCGCAGCAAGATCAACCAGCTCGGCCGGATCGGCGTCGAGTGGCGTTTCGTGGAGCCCGAGGAGACCGGGTCCGCGGTCGGCCGGCTCCTCGAACTGCACCGGCTGCAGTGGGAGGACCGGAAGGTGTCGAGCGAGCATCTGCGGCCCCGGTTCCTGGAGCACCTGGTGCGGGCGGCGGCTCCGCTGACGCGTACCGGTGAGGCTGCGACGTCGGAGTTCCGGCTCGACGGCTCGGTGGTGGCGGTCAACATCACGCTGCTGTCGGGGGCGTTGGCCGGGATGTACATGTACGGCTTCGACCCGCAGCTGCGGCGGCGCCGGGTGGACGTGGCGACGATGCTGCTGCGCGCGTCCGCCGACCACGCCGCCACCGACGGACGCCGGTCGCTGAGCCTGCTGCGCGGCGACGAGCCCTACAAGTACCGCTGGTGCCCCGAGCCGGTCGTCAACCAGCGCTTCCTGCTGGCCCGGCGCCGCACCCTGCCGCTGCTGGCGGCGGCCGCGGCCGAGGACGCCGCCCGGCGCAGGGCCAAGAAGATCCTGCGCCGGGACGCGGTCACCGAAGATTCCGCGCCTGCTGAAGGCACACGGTGAGGCTGTCGCCGATGCGCTGCTTCAGCCCCTTCTCCAGGTCCACCGGCGTGCACTGCGGCAGTTCGGAGGGCAGGGCGGCGGGGCCGGCCGGCCCCGCCGGGCCGGACGCCGGCTTCGGGTCGCTGTCCGGCTCCGCGGGGACCGCCGGCCCCGGCTCGGGCCGCGGCAGGTAGGGGGTGGACAGCAGCACGCGGTACAGGGCGGCGGCGCGGGGGTTGTCGGAGCACAGCCACACGCCGTGCGGACAGTAGTCGGTGATGGTGTTGTACAGCGGCTTGTGCTCGTCCATCCAGGCGAGCATGCGCAGCATGTACCTGATGTTGTCGCCGTTGCGGAACAGGCCCCACTCGGGATACGAGATCGGCTTGCCGTGCCTGCGCGCGAAGTCCACGTGGTGCCGCAGGCCGTAGGGCTCGGAGACCTGCTCGTCGAAGCCGAGCCCGTGCGGCTGGTCGTAGGCGTCCATGCCGATGATGTCGACGACGTCGTCGCCGGGGTAGCACTCGGGCCAGGGAATCGCGTCCATGCCCCGGCTCGGGGCGAAGTCGAAGCGGAACTTCTGGCCCTCGACGGAGCGCATGACCTTCACGATGCGTTGCCAGTACCGCTTCCAGCTGTCCGGGTCGGGGCCGCAGCGGTGGGTGTAGGTGATGCCGTTCATCTCCCAGCCGAGCACGATGACCGTGTCCGGCACGCCGAGTTCGACCAGCCGCTCGGCCAGTACCTCGAAGTGCTCGTCGAAGGCGCCGGACGCGGCGCGCCGCAGCAGCCCGCGCACGGCCGCGTCCGGGAGGTTCTCCTCGTTGCGTTCCATCATCGGCACGTTCAGCACGAGCATCCGGTCGGCCTTGGCGCGCCGCCACTTCGCCCAGCTGTCGAGGAAGCCGTGCGCGCCCTCGATGTTGTCCCACAGGTCGCCCGGCAGGTAGGTGTGCCCGACGCGCGGCTCCTGGCCGCCCAGCCAGCGGCTGAGCTCCTGCATGCGCTTCACCCCGGCGGGGCCGTAGTGCAGGTACGCGCCGAAGGCGGGGCTGTGCGCGGACACGCCCTGGGGCGAGTGGGCGCCGCCGGGGGGTGCCGGGGACGCCGTGGGTGCGGGCCGGCGCGGGTCGGGCCGGGACGCGGTGTCGGCCGCGAGGGCCGTGCCGGGAGCGAGGGCCGCCGAGGCGACCACGAAGGCGGTGAGGAGCGCCGGCCCTCGGGGGGCGGACCTGCGACGGTCAGGAGCCATACGTGATAGGTAGTCATATCCGCGCCGGTCGCACCATCCGAGTGCGGCCGAACGGGCCGTCAGCTGCCGTACAGCGTCTCTATCTCGTCGGCGTACGCCTTGGTCGCCGCGTGCCGTTTCACCTTCAGGGACGGGGTGAGCATGCCGTTTTCCTCGTTGAACTCGCCCTCGACCAGGACGAACGCGCGGATCGACTCGGCCCGGGAGACGGCCTCGTTGGCGTAGTCGACGGCCCTTTGGACGTCGGCGCGCATCCGCGGGTCCCGGATCACCTCGGCCGGCGGGGTGTCCGCGGGCATTTTGCGTACGGCGAGCCAGTGCGTGAGGGCCTCCGGGTCGAGGGTGATAAGGGCGCCGACGAAGGGCCGGTTGTCGCCGACGACGAGGCACTGCCCGACCGGTGAGCGGCTGCGCAGGCGGTCCTCCAGGACGGCCGGGGAGACGTTCTTGCCGCCGGAGGTGACGAGGATGTCCTTCTTGCGGCCGGTGATGGTGAGGTAGCCGTCCTCGTCGAGGGCGCCGAGGTCGCCGGTGGCGAACCAGTCGTCCCGGAGCACGGCGTCGGTGGCGTCCGGGTTGTTCCAGTACGAGCCGAAGACGATGCCGCCCTTGATGAGGACCTCCCCGTCGTCGGCGATCCGGACCGCGGTGCCGGGGACGGGCCGGCCGACGGTGCCGGGGCGGGGCTTCAGCGGCGGGACGATGGTGGCGGCGGCCGTCGTCTCGGTCAGGCCGTAGCCCTCGTACACGATGATGCCGGCGGCGTAGAAGAACAGGTTGAGGTTGCGGTCCAGCGGGGAGCCGCCGCTGATGGCGTAGCTCATGCGGCCGCCGAGCTCCTTGCGGACGCGGCGGTAGACCAGCAGGTCGTACAGGGCCCAGGCGGCGTAGAGGCCGGGACCGGGGCCCTTGCCCGTGCCGAGGAACTTGTCGAGGTAGGCCTCGCCGAAGCGGACGGCGACGCGGTCGGCGCGGTCGAAGGAGGCGGCGCGGCCCATCTTCTCGGCGGTGGCGCGGCCGGTGTCGTGGATCTTCTCGAAGAGGTACGGGACGCCGACGAGGAAGGTGGGGCGGAACTCCTTCAGCGCCGGGCGGAGTTCGTCGGGCTTGATGCTCGGGCAGTGGCCGATCTCGATGCGGGCCATCAGACAGGCGATCTGGAGGCTGCGGCCGAGGATGTGCGCGAGGGGCAGGAACAGCAGGGTCGAGGCGGTCTGACGGGTGACCTCCTTGAAGATCGGATGCAGCAGCTCGACCGTGTTGGCGGCCTCGGCGTGGAGGTTGGCGTGGGTGAGGACGCAGCCCTTGGGCCTGCCGGTGGTGCCGGAGGTGTAGCAGACGGTCGCGATGGTGTCCGGGGTGAGGGCCCCGCGGCGCTCGGTGATCTCGTCGTCGGGCAGGTTCCGTCCGAGGCCGGTGAGCGCGCCGAGGGCGTCCTCACCGTCCAACTGCCAGATCCGGGGCCGCTGTTCGTGCCCCGCGGTGCCCGCCGCGACCGTCTCGGTGTTCTCCTTCGTCTCCGTGACGACGTGGCGTACGCCCGAGTCGCGGACGATCCACTCGACCTGGTCGGCGGAGGAGGTGGCGTAGATCGGGACCGTCTGCCCGCCGGCGGCCCAGATCGCGAAGTCCAGGACCGTCCACTCGTAGCGGGTGCGCGACATCACGGCGACCCGGCCGCCGGGTTCGAGCCCGGCGGCGATCAGCCCCTTGGCCACGGCGGTGACCTCGCGGGCGAAGGCGGCGGCGGTGACGGGACGCCAGGTCGGGTCACCGCCCTGCCTGCGCCGCAGGACGACGGCGTCGGGCTCCTCGGCGGCATTGACGTACGGGAGATCGGCGGTGGTCCCGGCGGCCGGCGGCGTGAGCGGCGGCGTGCGGGCCTCGCGGACGACTCCCCGCTCGTCCTTGACGACCTCGACCGTGGCCCGCGCCATCAGGTCGCCCCGCCGCTTCGCCCGCTTCAGGTCCTTGCGTACGCCCATGTCGGCTCCCGGTGCCCGTCGGACTTACCGGGGAGTCAACTTACTCACGCGTAGCCGAAGGTCAATGCTTGTGACACCGCCCGGGGCCGCGGCCCGCCTAGTCCCGCCCCGTCAGCCTGCTCGCCTGATGGATGGCGTCGGCCAGGCCGCGTACGTCCTTGTCCTCCGTCCTGCTCGCCAACCCGTCGGCGCGCTCGGCCAGTTCGCCGAGGTGCGCCGAGCCGGGCAGGGCGCTCCAGCGGTCGTCCCCGAGCCGCAGCGCGTCGGCGAAGTACGCGGCCGTGGCCGTGACCTGGAAGCGCGGGCTCGCGCTCCAGACCGAGTCCTTCAGGGACCCGCTCTCCAGCCGCCCGGACTCCTCGTGCGGAGCCCGCGTGCTCGGGTCCAGCCAGCGGACGCTCGCCGTGGCGAGGTGCCCCTCGGTCCCGGGCTTGGTGCGGACGGCGTACAGGGCCGTCACCGTGTGGCCGGGACCGACCTCGCCGCCGTCGACGCTGTCGTCGCGGAAGTCCTCGTCGGCGACCTGCCGGTTGTCGTAGCCGATGAGCCGGAACTCGGAGACAGTCGACGGGTCGAAGGCGATCTGCGCCTTGGCGTCACGGGCGGTGAGGTCGATGTTGCGCGGCAGGTCCTCGCAGAAGACCTCGCGGCCGTCCTCGGAGGAGGAGACGTAGGCCGTGTGCCCGTCGCCCTTGTCGGCGAGGCGCTCCATCAGGGCGTCGCCGTAGTCGCTGCCGACGCCCACGCCGAAGAGGGTGATGCCGTGTTCGCGGCGTTCGGACGCGATGCGTTCGAGGATGGTGTCCGCGTCGGTGTCGCCCGTGTTGGCCAGTGCGTCGGAGACCAGGACGACTCGGTTGGTGGCG
This sequence comes from Streptomyces chartreusis, assembly GCF_008704715.1. Classification (NCBI taxonomy): domain Bacteria; kingdom Bacillati; phylum Actinomycetota; class Actinomycetes; order Kitasatosporales; family Streptomycetaceae; genus Streptomyces; species Streptomyces chartreusis. The sequence continues at coordinate 6,312,696 of NZ_CP023689.1, read as the reverse complement.
CCCTCGCGCAGGCCGTCCTCCGCCGTTTCGTAGCCCGTCTCCACGCCCGCGCCGAGGTTGGTGGAGTCCGTGGGTTCCAGGCTGTCGATCGCGTCGTGGATCTCGTCCCGGTTGTCGCCCAGGCGCGTCATCGGCAGCACCCGCTCCGCCTCGTCGCTGAAGGTGACGATCGCGACCGAGTCGTCGTCGCGCAGCCGGTCCGTCATCACGCCGAGGGACTCCTTGGCGAGGTCGAGGCGGCCGGGCTCGGCCATGGAGCCGGAGATGTCGATGACGAAGGTCAGCGCCGCCGGCGGGCGCTCGCCGCGGTCGGCGGCCGGCCGGGTGGCCAGGCCCACGCGGACCAGGGACCAGTCCTCGCGGTCGGTGCGGGCTCCGTCGACGCTCACCGAGAAGCCGTTGCCGTCGGGACGGTCGTAGTCCTGGCGGAAGCTGTTGACGAACTCCTCGGGGCGGACCGTCGTGGGGTCGGGCAGATGGCCGTCGGCGAGGGTGCGGCGGGCGTAGCCGTAGGAGGCGGTGTCGACGTCCAGGGCGAAGGTGGAGAGGTAGTCGGGGGCCGGCGCGAACTCCCGGGACTCGGAGTCGTCGCCGTTCTTCTGCTCGCCCGTGCCGCCGGTGCTGCCGCCGTCGGTGTAGCCGGGGGCGGGGGCCGGGCGGCCGGTGGGGTAGCTGCTGTTGTCCGCGGAGGAGTTGTCGCCGTCGCCCGCGCCGCAGCCGGTGAGCAGCAGACCGGCCGCCGCGGTCAGCGCGAGGAGGGTGCCCCGCAGGTCTCGTATTCGGTGACGCTCCATCTTCCGTGCCCCCTGGGTCCGTTGACGTCGACTTTCTGTGACTGTGACGGGCCAGGGGGCCGGAACGTGCGCTACGGAGCGTTGCGGATGAGTCTCGAATGAGGCACGGGGGACGCCTGTCGAGACCGGTGGGTGATCTTCCGTTGACCTAGGACACGACGTCCTTGCGGGCGAAACCGCGGAAGGCCAGCGCGAACAGCACCAGGGCGTACGTTATGGAAATCGCCGCGCCCTGGATCATGCCGGACCACTCGGGAGTGGGCTGTACGGCGTCCGCCCAGGCGAACTGCCAGTGCGCGGGCAGGAAGTGCCGCCAGTCGCCGAGCGCGGTCACCGCGTCCAGGACGTTGCCGACGATGGTCAGGCCGACCGCTCCGCCGACCGCGCCGAGCGCGGCGTCCGTCTTGGTCGACAGCCAGAACGCAAGTCCCGCGGTGACCAGTTGGGACACGAAGATGAACGCCACTATCACCACCAGGCGCTGCGCGGCCGTGCCCGTGTCGATCGAGCCGCCGGTGGGGATCTGGAGAGGGCCCCAGCCGTAGGCGGCCGTGCCGACGGCCAGCGCGACCACGGGGAGCAGGATCATCGCCGCCAGGCTGAGCCCGAGGCCCACCACGAGCTTGGACCACAGCAGCCGGGCCCGGGGCACGGGCGCCGCGAGCAGATAGCGCAAGGAGGACCAGCCGGCCTCCGAGGCGACCGTGTCCCCGCAGAACAGGGCGACGGGGATGACCAGCAGGAAGCCCGCGGAGACGAACAGGTTCACGGCGGCGAAGTTGGCGCCGGACGCGGTGGCCGTGTCCATCAGGGTGATCCGGTTGCCGCCACCGTCCGGCTCGCCGCCGATCGCGAACGCGGCGACCAGCACGAACGGCAGCACGGCCAGGATGCCGAACATGACCAGCGTGCGGCGCCGCTTCAGCTGGCGGATCAGCTCGACCCGCAGCGGCAGCGTGCGGCCCGCCCGGTAGCCGGAGGCGACCTCGGTGCGCTCGGTGAGCGTGCTCATGCGGAGCCTCCGATCAGGGTGAGGAAGGCGTCTTCCAGCCGGCGGTGCGGACCGACCGACTGGACGGGCACTTCGAGGCGGACGAGTTCGGCGACCAGGCGCGTCGCGCTGCCGTCGGCGTCGAGGCGGACGAGCAGCCCGTCGTCGGTGCGCACGGCCGAGGCCACGCCCGGCAGGGCGGCGACCTTGTCGACGACCGGCTCCTCCACGGCCGCGGGCGTGCCCACGAGCAGCGTGTCACCGGAGCCGATGATCTCGCTGACCGGACCGGCCTGCACGAGGCGGCCGCGGTCCATCACCACGAGGTGGGTGCAGGACTGCTCGACCTCCGCCAGGAGATGGCTGGAGACGATGACCGTGCGGCCGGCCGCCGCGTAACGGATCATCACCTGGCGCATCTCGCGGATCTGCGGCGGGTCGAGGCCGTTGGTCGGCTCGTCCAGGATCAGCAGGTCCGGCAGGCCGAGCATGGCCTGCGCGATGGCCAGGCGCTGGCGCATGCCCTGGGAGTAGGTGCGCACCGCACGGGCCAGGGCGTCCCCGAGACCGGCGATCTCCAGGGCCTCGTCGAGGTGGGCGTCCGCGGCCGGGCGGCCGGTGGCCTGCCAGTACAGCTCCAGGTTCTCCCGGCCCGACAGGTGCGGCAGGAAGCCCGCGCCCTCGACGAAGGCGCCGACCCGGGACAGGACGGGCGCGCCGGGGCGGATGGCGTGGCCGAAGACCCGGATCTCACCGGCGTCCGGCTTGATCAGGCCCATCAGCATGCGCAGGGTCGTCGTCTTGCCGGCGCCGTTGGGGCCGAGCAGACCGAGGACCTGGCCCTTCTCCACGCGGAACGACAGGTCCCGTACCGCGTACCGGTCCTGCGAGCCGGCGTACCGCTTGCTCAGGTCGGTGATCTGGAGCGGGGCCTCGGCCAGCGCGGGGTCGGGCGCGGGGGTGGCGGTGCGGCGGCGGGCGGTCAGCAGCAGGGCTAGGGCGACGCCCGCGCCCGCGAGCGGCAGCCACCACACCCAGGCCGGCAGCGGGGCGGCGGCGGTGTCCACGCCGGGTGCCGTGGGGACCGTCAGATCGCCCTTCAGGGAGACGGTGTACGTCGCCGGGGAGAGGGGCGAGGCGTAGCCGAGGTCCGTGGAGGAGACGACCAGGCGCAGCCGGTGGCCGCTCTCGATGTCGTGGTCGATGGCGGGGAGCGTGATCGTCACGTCCTTGCCGGCCTCGGCGTCCTCGACGCGCAGGGGCGTGACCAGCTGGGACGGCAGCACCTGCTGCCTGCCACCGGGGCCGACGTCGTAGACCTTGGCGAAGAGCACCGCGTCCTCGCTGGTCGACTTCACGTGCACGGTCGCCTTCGGGGAGCCGGTGATCCGCAGGTCGCCGGTGACCGGGGCCGACTCGAAGGCGGCGAACTGGCCCGGGAAGTCCAGGGACACCCCGACGCCGAGCGAGGACAGCTGGGAGAGGCCGCCGGTGCCGCCGAGTCCGGGCAGGGCGGAGACGGCGGGCGGGCTGGCGCCGGCCGGGTTGGCGAAGCTCTGCTCGCCGCCGCTGAGACGGAAGGACTTCGGGCCGCTCTCCAGGCCGGGGTAGGAGCCGGCGCTCGCGCCCCGCAGCAGGGCCTGGCCGTCGGTGGAGTCGACGCCTCCGGTGCGGGTGACGCGGAAGGCCGGGCCGGTGTCGGCGCCCTTGTCGTCCTTGAGGTAGCGGTCGAACCAGGACTGGACGCGGGCCTGGATGCGGCCGGTCTCCATGTCGCCGCCGTCGTGGCCGCCGGAGATCCAGTCGACGTCGACGGGGGCGCCGTTGGCCTTGATCGCCCTGGCGGCCCGGTCGGCCTGGCCGAGCGGGAAGAGGGAGTCGGACTGGCCCTGCATCAGCAGGGTCGGCACCTTGATGCGGTCGCCGACGGCCGACGGCGAGCGTTCTTCGAGCATGCTGCGGGCCTGCGCGTCCGGGACGCCGGACTCGGCGACCCGGTCGTACATCTCGCAGACCGGCTTCTCGAACTTCTCGCAGCCGCCCGCGGAGTTGACGAAGATGCCGGCCCAGAGCTTCTTGAACACGCCGTTCGGGAACAGCGCGTCCGCGAGGTTCCAGTAGGTGATCGCCGGGGCGATGGCGTCCACGCGGTCGTCGTGGCCGGCGGCCAGCAGGGAGATCGCGCCGCCGTAGGAGCCGCCCGCCATGCCGACGCGCGGGTCGCCGGTCCTGTCGAGCTCGACCTGGGGCTGCTTCGCCAGCCAGTCGAGCAGCCGGGAGACGTCGGCGACCTCGCCCTTCGGATCGTTCAGCCCGACCTTGCCGGTGGACTTGCCGAAGCCGCGGGCGGACCAGGTCAGCACGGCGTATCCGTCGCGGGCGAGGTTCTCGGCCTGCTGCCGTACGTCGTCCTTGCTGCCGCCGAAGCCGTGCGCGAGGAGGACGGCGGGGCGGCGGCCGCTCTCGGCGGCCGTGAAGTACGAGGTGTCGACCCGCACCCCGTCGCCCATGTCCATGACCCGGTCGGCGCGGCGCACCGCGGGCGCGTCGTCGTCGGCCGACGCGACAGTCCACGTACCGGCACCGGCTATGACGACGACAGCGGCCGCGGCGGCGAACAGCCGCCGCGGCCCCCGTAGCGCGCGGAGCCCGGGCAATCGAAGATCCATGGTTCAACGGTACGGGGCGAACCTGTCGGCGGGTTATCTACCGGAGGCCGAACCGCCACCCCTCCCACGGAAGTACGAGCCCCCTCCCGCGTACACCAGCCGTGGTACGAAGGCACATGGACATCCGCCGGGCCACGACCCCCGCCGAAGTCGCCGCCGCAGAGCACCTTTTCGATCACCCGGTGCGCCCCGAGTGGGCCGAGCGCTTCCTCGGGACCGGGGGCCACCACCTCCTCGTGGCCTACGTCGACGGCGAACCGGTGGGTTTCGTCAGCGGCGTCGAGACCGTGCACCCCGACAAGGGCGCCGAGATGTTCCTGTACGAGCTGGGGGTGGCCGGGCCCTACCGGCGGCGGGGCATCGGGCGGGCGCTGGTGCTGCGGCTCGACGCGCTGGGCCGGCGGCTGGGGTGCTACGGGATGTGGGTGCTGGTCGACACCGACAACGACGTCGCCCTCGCCACGTACCGCAGTGCGGGTGGCAAGGACGACGGGTCGTGCTCGGTGATCACGTGGGCCTTCGGCTGAGGTCGGCCGCCGGTCAGTCCCGCGCGTCCTCCGGGAGGGTCACCAGCCAGCGGGTGTCGCGGCGCGGGCGCAGGTACAGGGCCCAGTAGAGGGTGGCGGCGGCGGTGATGCCGCCGGTCCACAGCAGATGCGCGGTCTCCTGCTGAGTGAGGATGTAGCCGAGGACCACGATCAGCAGGACGGGCATCGCGGGCCACAGCGGCATCCGCCAGGCGCGGGTGTGCCGGTGCGAGCCGCGCCGGGCGAGCAGCGCGGCGACCGCGACGAGCAGGTACATGCCGGTCACCGAGACGCCCGTGACGCCGTACAGGGTGTCGAGGTTGACGAAGCACAGGGCCGCGCCGGGCACGCCGACCGCGAGGGTGGCGACCCACGGGGAGCCGAAGCGGCCGAGCCTGGCGAGGACGTCGTTGACCGGCCGGGGCCAGGCCTTGTCGCGGGCGGAGGCGTACAGCACGCGGGAGTTCTGGATGACCATGACGATGCCCGCGTTGATGATCGCGAGGGCCACGCAGAGGCTGACGAAGGTGCCGACCGCGGAGTTGGACCAGGCGGTGACCATGGCGGAGAGGTCGCCGCCGGTCAGCTCCTGGAGGTCCGAGGCGCCGAGGGTGATGGCGACGACCGGGACCAGGATGATCACGGCGGAGATGCCGAGGGTGGCCAGCACCGTGCGGGCGACGTTGCGGCGCGGGTTCTCCAGCTCCTCGGAGAGGTAGACGGCGGTGGAGAAGCCCTGGGTGACGAACAGGGCGATGGCGAGCCCGGAGACGACCAGCAGGCCCGTCACGGTGTCGGCATGCCCGTCGGCGCCGGCCACCTCCATCGAGACCAGGCTCGCGGGGCCGCGCTCGGCGTGGGCGAAGCCCAGCACCGCCACGACGGCCGCGGCGATGACCTCCAGGACCAGGAAGACGCCGGTGATCCAGGCGTTCGCGCGCAGGTCCAGCAGGCCGGCGAGGGTGGCGAGCAGCATGACGCCGGCGCCGGTCATCGCGGGGTCGAGGTGGACGATCGGGGCGAGGTAGTCGGCGGTGCCCATCGCGATCACCGGCGGGACGACCATGACGACCAGCAGGGAGAGCACGAACACGAGCCAGCCGGCGAGCCGTCCGGCGAGCGTGGAGACCATCGCGTACTCGCCGCCCGCGCTGGGGATGAGGGTGCCCAGCTCCGAGTAGCAGAACGCCACGGCGATGCAGAGCAGCGAGCCGATGGCGATGGTGAGGGCGGTGGCGGTGCCGAGCGAGCCGAACAGGTCGGGGACGACCACGAAGAGGGTGGAGGCGGGGGTCACGCAGGAGAGCGTGAGCAGGGTGCCGCCGACCACGCCGATGGAGCGCTTGAGCTTCTGGGGGCCGTCCGACGCCTCGACTGCGGCGCCCTCGACGGGGGTGAGGGTGTCGGTCACGAGGGGGATGCAACATCGACGGAAACCATCGCGTCAATGGGTGTTCACCTACGGAATCCGTGGCTCCGAAGCCCTCTTTCACGCGTTAACGTCGCGTCAAGGCCGCATACTGGGCGGCTTACACGGGTGCGGGAACCGCAGCACGGGCATCCAAAAAAATGGGGCCGTCCGCGATACGGACGGCCCCCGGCACCGGGTGTCAGTGGTTGCTCGGTGGGGAGACCGGGCGAGCTGCCTGCCTGAGTCTGCGCTCCAGCCACACCTCTGCCAGGGGACCGAGGGGCGAGTACACCACGCGGACGATCGGCACCGCGGCGACGACGACGGCACCGGCGGCCACGATGCCGACCAGCGCCCTGGCGATCCCGACGTCTTTCGGCCCCTTCGGGTCCGCCAGCCAGAGCAGGCACATGAGGATCGCCACGGCCTGCGCGACCATGAGCACACCCCACAGGAGGCCGAGCGCCAGGAAGAAGAGCGACTTCGCGGCCCCCAGGCCGTACTTCGGCAACCATTCGGCCTTGAACGCCCGCGAGGCCGCCTGGCGTTCCGACGGCGTCATGGCCGCCAGTTCCACGCCCTCGTCCATGAAGTTGTCGACCGCTGTGCGTGTCCAGCCCTGAACTGCCTTGCCAAAGGCGGCTGCCTCCAACGTGCCGGCGATGAGAATCGCCGACGACACGGAGGCAACGGTCGTCGCAAAGGCTTCTGTCATCTGCACCCGGACAGACTGCCCAGGTGCCTCAGGTCATGCGACTCACGTTGCCGAACAGTGACGTTCACCATGCCCGCTGAACAGGAACCGGCAGTTCAGCGGGCACGCGAGGGGTGTGCTCAGTGGTTGCGCGGGAAGCCCAGGTCGACGCCGGTGGGGGCGTCGGCCGGGTCGGGCCAGCGGGTGGTGACGACCTTGCCGCGGGTGTAGAAGTGCGTGCCGTCGTTGCCGTAGATGTGGTGGTCGCCGAAGAGGGAGTCCTTCCAGCCGCCGAAGCTGTGGTAGCCGACGGGGACCGGGATCGGGACGTTCACGCCGACCATGCCGGCCTCGATCTCCAGCTGGAAGCGGCGGGCCGCGCCGCCGTCCCGGGTGAAGATCGCGGTGCCGTTGCCGAACGGCGAGGCGTTGATGAGGGCCACGCCCTCCTCGTAGGTCTCGGCGCGCAGCACGCACAGGACGGGGCCGAAGATCTCGTCCTGGTACGCCTTCGCGGACGTGGGCACCTTGTCGAGCAGCGAGATGCCGATCCAGTGGCCGTCCTCGAAGCCGTCGACCGTGTAGCCGGTGCCGTCGAGGACCACCTCGGCGCCCTCGGCCGCGGCGCCGGTGACGTAGGAGGCCACCTTGTCGCGGTGTACGGCGGTGATCAGCGGGCCCATCTCGGAGGTCGGGTCGTTGCCGGGGCCGATCTTGATCTTCTCGGCGCGCTCGCGGATCTTCTCCACCAGCTCGTCGCCGATCGCCCCGACCGCGACGACCGCGGAGATGGCCATGCAGCGCTCGCCCGCGGAGCCGTAGGCCGCGCTCACGGCCGCGTCGGCGGCCGCGTCCAGGTCGGCGTCGGGCAGGACCAGCATGTGGTTCTTGGCGCCGCCGAGCGCCTGGACGCGCTTGTGGTTGGCGGAGGCGGTGGTGTGGATGTAGCGGGCGATCGGCGTCGAGCCGACGAACGAGATCGCCTTGACGTCCGGGTGCTCCAGGAGGCGGTCGACGGCCACCTTGTCGCCGTGCACGACGTTGAAGACACCGTCCGGCAGACCGGCCTCGGCGAGCAGCTCGGCGATCCTGATCGACGCCGACGGGTCCTTCTCGCTCGGCTTGAGCACGAAGGTGTTGCCGCAGGCGATGGCCATCGGGAACATCCACATCGGCACCATCGCCGGGAAGTTGAACGGCGTGATGCCCGCGACGACACCCAGCGGCTGCCGGATCGACGACACGTCGACGCGGCTGGCGACCTGCGTCGACAGCTCGCCCTTCAGCTGCACGGAGATCCCGCACGCCAGGTCGACGATCTCCAGGCCGCGCGCGACCTCGCCGAGGGCGTCGGAGTGCACCTTGCCGTGCTCGGCGGTGACCAGCTCGGCGATCTCGTCGCGGTGGGCGTCCAGCAGGGCGCGGAACTTGAACAGGATCGAGGTGCGCTGGGCCAGCGAGGACTGGCCCCAGGTCAGGTACGCCTCCTTGGCGGCCGCGACCGCCGCGTCCACCTCGTCGACCGAGGCGAAGGCGACGTTCGTGGTGACCGCGCCGGTGGCCGGGTCGGTGACCGGCCCGTACGTGCCCGACGCGCCTTCGGCGGTCTTGCCGCCGATCCAGTGGTTGACGATCTTCGTCATGACCGGTTACTCCTTCACAGATGGCGGCGTCGGGTCGAGACGTGCCGTTCGTACAGCTCACGTGCCTTGACCGCCGACGGTCGGGTCGCGGTCTCGGCCACGGGAACATCCCACCAGGCCTGCGCGGGCGGCGGGCCCGACACTGTGTCTGCCGTTTGGGTCTCGACGTAGACACATGTGGGAGTGTCGGCGTCACGGGCCTCGCCGAGCGCCTCACGAAGATCGCTGACGGTCTTCGCGCGCAGCACCCGCATGCCCAGGCTCGCGGCGTTGGCTGCCAGGTCGACGGGGAGCGGGGCACCGGTGAAGGTGCCGTCGGCCGCCCGGTGGCGGTAGGCGGTGCCGAAGCGCTCGGCGCCCGTCTCCTCCGACAGTCCGCCGATGGACGCGTACCCGTGGTTCTGCACCAGCAACACCTTGATCGCGACACCTTCCTGCACGGCGGTCACGATCTCCGTCGGCATCATCAGATACGTGCCGTCGCCGACCAGCGCCCAGACGTGGCGCTCGGGCGCGGCCAGCTTCACGCCGATCGCGGCCGGGATCTCGTAGCCCATGCAGGAGTAGCCGTACTCCACGTGGTACTGGTCGCGCGAGCGGGCCCGCCACAGTTTGTGCAGGTCGCCGGGGAGGGAGCCGGCCGCGTTGATGATCACGTCCGACTCGTCGACGAGCGCGTCCAGGACGCCGAGCACCTGCGGCTGCGTCGGCCGTACGTCGGGCTCGTCGGCCTCGTAGCAGGCGTCGACGCGCTGCTCCCAGCGCTCCTTGTCCTCGGTGTACTCGGCGACGTAGGAGGCGCCGACCCGGTAGGCGTGCATGTCGAGGGCCGCGGTCAGCTCCATCAGGCCGCTGCGGGCGTCCGCGATCAGCGGCATCCCGGCGAGCTTGTGGCCGTCGTAGGGCGCGATGTTGAGGTTGAGGAAGCGGACGTCCGGGTGCGCGAAGAGGGTGCCGGAGGCGGTGGTGAAGTCGGTGTAGCGGGTGCCGACGCCGATCACCAGGTCGGCGGTGCGGGCGAGTTCGTCGGCGGTGGCGGTGCCGGTGTGGCCGACGCCGCCGACGTCCTGGGGGTGGTCGAAGCGCAGGGAGCCCTTGCCGGCCTGGGTGGAGGCGACGGGGATGCGGGTGACGGCGGCGAACTCGGCGAGGGCCGCCTCGGCGCGGCTGTGGTGGACGCCGCCGCCCGCGACGAGCAGGGGACGGCGGGCGCCGCGGATCGCCCGTACGGCCTCGGCGAGTTCGGTCGGGTCGGCGCCCGGCCGGCGCACCACCCAGGTGCGCTCGGCGAAGAACTCCTCGGGCCAGTCGTACGCCTCGGCCTGCACGTCCTGCGGGAGCGCCAGCGTCACGGCGCCGGTCTCCACGGGGTCGGTGAGCACACGCATGGCCTGGAGGGCGGACGGGATCAAGGCCTCCGGACGTGTGATCCGGTCGAAGTACCTGGACACCGGGCGCAGACAGTCGTTGACGGACACGTCGCCCGCGTACGGCACTTCGAGCTGCTGGAGGACCGGGTCGGCGGGGCGGGCGGCGAAGACATCGCCGGGCAGGAGCAGGACCGGGAGGTGGTTGATGGTCGCGAGGGCGGCGCCGGTGACGAGGTTGGTCGCGCCGGGGCCGATGGAGGTGGTGACGGCGTGGGTGGACAGCCGGCCCGACTGGCGGGCGTAGCCGACCGCCGCGTGCACCATCGCCTGTTCGTTGCGGCCCTGGTGGTACGGCATGACATCGCCGTACTCGACGAGGGCCTGGCCGATCCCGGCGACGTTGCCGTGGCCGAAGATGCCCCAGGTGGCGCCGATCAGGCGGTGCCGCGTCCCGTCGCGCTCGGTGTACTGGGCGGACAGGAAGCGGACGAGTGCCTGTGCGACCGTGAGCCTCGTCGTTGAGGTCATCGGTAACCCTCCGTAGGTGCCGGATGGAAGCGGATCAGCGATCCTGCGCGAGGGCGACGGATCCGCCCTCACGCGAGGGGAATACGCGCTGCTGACCGAAACCGTTCGGGACCTCCGGCGCGGGGCCGTAGCGGGCGGGGAGTCTTCGCTCGCACTTCGCTCCTGCCAAAGCAAAGCGGCCTTCCGCGCCGGAGGCGATCTGTGCCCGGGCGGCACGGGGCACGTGGGCGAAGTCGGAGACTCCACTCAATACGCTGCCCCTGCCCGGGAGTTGGTACTTCTCGTTCTCGACGTCCACGGTGCATCCGCCGTTCAGCGGACGCCCGATCCATTCACTGTCGCCGGTCATCAGGCCCTCACAGCAGTCCTACGGCGGTGTCGACGGCGGCGGCCACATCCCCGTCCGCCGGGTAGAGCAACGACCGTCCCACCACCAGGCCCCGCACGGTGGGAAGTTGCAGAGCACCCCGCCACTTCTCATATGCCCCGTCCTGGTCGTCACCGACCTCGCCGCCGAGAAGGACGGCCGGGAGGGTGGAGGTCCGCATGACCTCGGCCATGTCGTCGGGGTTCTCGGTGACCGGGAGCTTGAGCCAGGTGTAGGCGGAGGTGCCGCCGAGTCCGGAGGCGATGGCGATGGACTTGGTGACGGCCTCGGCGGACAGGTCGTTCCTGACCCTGCCCTCGGGGGTGCGGCTGCTGAGGAACGGCTCGACGAAGACGGGAAGCCGGCGTGCGGCCATGTCGTCGATGGCGCGGGCGGTGGACTCCAGCGTGGTGAGGGAGCCCGGGTCGTCGTAGTCGACGCGCAGCAGCAGCTTGCCCGCGTCGAAGCGCAGCCGCTCGATGTCCTCGGCGCGGTGGCCGGTGAAGCGGTCGTCGAGCTCGAAGCTCGCGCCCTGGAGGCCGCCGCGGTTCATCGAGCCCATGACGACCTTGTCGTCGAGGGCGCCGAGCAGCAGCAGGTCGTCGAGGATGTCGGCGGTGGCGAGGACGCCGTCGACGCCGGGCCGGTCGAGTGCCAGGCAGAGCCGTTCCAGCAGGTCGGCACGGTTGGCCATGGCGAGCTTGCGGTCCCCGACGCCGAGGGCGCCGCGGGCCGGGTGGTCGGCGGCGACGATCATCAGGCGGCCGTTGTCGTCGAGCAGCGGCCGGCGCCTGCGCCGCGCGGCGGCCTCGGCCACGGCCTCCGGGCTCCGGGTGCGCAGGCGGACCAGTTCGGAGATGTCGACATTCACTTGACGGCCCCCGCGGCGATCGCGGCCTCGATCTCGTCGGGCGTCGGCATCGCGGAGGAGCACTCCAGGCGGGAGGCGACGATGGCGCCGGCGGCGTTGGCGTGCCGCATGGTCCGCTCCAGGTCCCAGCCCTCCAGGAGGCCGTGGCAGAGGGAGCCGCCGAAGGCGTCGCCGGCGCCGAGGCCGTTGAGGACGTTCACGGGCAGCGGCGGGACCTCGGCCGCCTCGCCGTCGCTGTTGACGGCGAGGACGCCCTTGGGGCCCTGCTTGACGACCGCGAGCTGCACGCCCGTGTCCAGCAGCGCGCGGGCGGCGGCGTGCGGTTCGCGTACGCCGGTCGCGACCTCCACCTCGTCGAGGTTGCCGACGGCGACGGTGGTGTGGCGCAGCGCCTCCTTGTAGAAGGGGCGGGCGGCGGCCGGGTCGCTCCAGAACATGGGGCGCCAGTCCAGGTCGAAGACCGTCGTGCCGGCCTTGGCGCGATGGGCGAGGGCCGCGAGCGTCGCGGTACGGCTGGGCTCCTCGCTCAGTCCGGTGCCGGTGACCCAGAAGATCCGGGCGTCGCGGATGGCGTCGAGGTCGAGCTCGTGGGCGTCGATCTCCAGGTCGGGGGCCTTGGGCAGGCGGTAGAAGTACAGCGGGAAGTCGTCCGGCGGGAAGACCTCGCAGAAGGTGACCGGGGTGGGCAGTCCGGGGACCGGGGTGACCCAGCGGTCGTCGACGCCGAAGCCCTTCAACGCCTCGTGGAGGTAGGCGCCGAAGGGGTCGTCCCCGGTGCGGGTGATCACGGCGGTGCTGCGGCCGAGGCGGGCGGCGGCGACCGCGACGTTCGTCGCCGAGCCGCCGAGGAACTTGCCGAAGGAGGTGACCTGCGGCAGCGGGACGCCGGTCTGCAAGGGGTAGAGGTCCACTCCGATCCGCCCCATGGTGATCAGGTCGTACGCCATCGGCTTCCCTCGGTCTCCCTGTGTCGCGGCACCCGTGCCGACGCCAACGCGTGTGCTCGTGGCGCGTCGGGTCTCTCCGGCTTTCTAGCCCGGGTCGGGGAGGCCTGTCAATGTTTTGTCCAGACATTCGAACCATACGCTTGCGGGGTGACCGGGCGCCTTGGCATCTGCCGGGTTCGGTTCGGGGGCGGGTGCGGATTGTGGGGGGGGCTTGTCGCGCGGTTCCCCGCGCCCCTGACGGGGTTGCTGCGGGACTACGGCCGAGCCGTCGGTTGTCAACGCGCCACGCCCTTGCGCCCGCGTACGCCTTTGCGTCACCTGTGTCACAAAGGCCCCTCCCCTGTCACACATGTCCCGTGTACGCGGGCCCTGCGTCACACCCGCGCACGGGCCCTGTCGCGTCCTCACTCCGTGTCGTTGACCGGACACAGGCTTTGTGATCGCCAGCGCAGCGCGCGGTCCCCCCGACGACCGGTCCCCGGTCGCCACCGCGGCGCGCGCGGGGAGGTGCACCTATGACCGACCGAAGGCTCTGGTCCTACAAGGAGATCGCCGCGCACATCAAGGTGCAGCCGGACACCGTGCGGTCGTACCGCAAGCACGGGCTGCTGCCGCCGCCCGACCATGTCGAGGGCGGCAAGCCCTTCTGGTACGCGGACACCGTGCGGCTGTGGGTGGCGTCCCGGCCCGGCAACCGCGGCCGGAGGCCGGACTGACCTCGCGGGGCCGAGGGCGACGAAAACCACCTGTGCCCCACCCGATGTGTGGGGCACAGTCGTGGCATGAGCGACTTCTCCGTCAAGCCCGTACTCACCGGCGACCGGACCGTGCTGCGGCCCTTCACCGAGGCCGACGCCGCCGTCATGGCGGAGATCATCGAGGACCCCGAGGTCGTCCGCTTCACCGGCGAGGCGTCCGAGGAGTTCTCCCTGGAGCGGCTGCGCTCCTGGTACGGCTCGCGCTCCGCGCAGAACGACCGTCTCGACCTCGCTGTCACCGACCGCGCCACCGGCGAACTCGTCGGCGAGGTCGTCCTGTACGAGTGGGACGCCACGGCACGCAGCTGTACGTTCCGCACGCTCGTCGGTCCCCGGGGGCGCGGCCGGGGTATCGGCACCGAGGCCACCCGGCTCATCGTCGGCCATGGCTTCGAGCAACTCGGGCTGCACCGGATCCAGTTGGAGGCCTACGGCCACAACCCGCGTGCCCTGCGCGTCTACGAGAAGGCCGGATTCGTGGTGGAGGGCGTCCGGCGGGAGGCCGACTTCAGGGACGGCCAGTGGCTGGACTGGGTGATGATGGCCGTCCTGGACCACGAGTGGGCCGCCCACCACGGCCGCCCCGACGTCGGTGCCGTCAGCTCCAGGGCTCGATGACCGTCACTCCCGCACCCGGCGCCGACCCCATGGCCGCCAGCGCCGCCGGCACCGCGTCCAGCGGGATCGTCGACGTCACCAGCAGATCCGGCCGCAGCACCCCGGCCCGCACGAGCTCCAGCATCTGCGGGTAGGTGTGCGCCGCCATGCCGTGGCTGCCGAGGAGTTCGAGCTCCAGGGCGATGGCGCGGGCCATGGGAACCGGTGTGGTGCCGGACTCCGAGGGCAGCAGGCCGACCTGGATGTGCCGGCCCCGGCGGCGCAGGCCGTCGACGGAGGCGGCGCAGGTGGCGGGCGAGCCGAGGGCGTCCAGGGAGAGATGGGCACCGCCACCGGTCACGGCGTGGATCGCCGCCGCGGTGTCCGGCACCTTCGACGCGTCCACGCACTCGGCCGCCCCGAACTTCCGCGCCAGGTCCAGGGCCCGCGGCGAGACGTCCACCGCAACGACCCGCGCGCCCGAGACCGCCGCGATCATCACCGCCGACAGACCCACCCCGCCGCAGCCGTGCACCGCGACCCACTCCCCCGCGGCCACCCGCCCCTGCTGCACGACGGCCCGGAACGCGGTGGCGAACCGGCAGCCCAGCGAGGCGGCCGTCGCGAAGGACATCTCCTCCGGCACGGCGACGAGGTTGACGTCCGCGTGGTCCAGCGCCACGTACTGGGCGAAGGATCCCCAGTGGGTGAAGCCGGGCTGGGTCTGGCGCTCGCACACCTGCTGGTCGCCCGCCGCGCATGCCGCGCAGCTGCCGCAGGCGCACACGAAGGGCACGGTGACCCGGTCGCCGGGCCGCCAGCCGGTCACCCGGTCTCCCACCGCCTCGACGACCCCGGCGAGTTCATGGCCGGGAACATGCGGCAGCGTGATGTCCGGGTCGTGCCCCTGCCAGCCGTGCCAGTCGCTGCGGCAGAGCCCCGTCGCCTCGACCCGGACCACCACCCCGTGCTCCTTCGGCTCCGGATCGGCAACTTCCCGCACCCCGGCCGGCTCCCCGAACCGCTCGAACACGACGGCCCGCATCCGCCCCACCTCGCCTTCCGTCCCGCCCCGGTGATCCCCGCACCGCCCGGGACCCGGTCCCTGAACGGCACGGCGCGGAGATCACCCCGTCCGGCGGAACGCTAGCCGGGCACCGCCACCTTGTCCCGCTCCTCGGCCTCGGCCTGCTCGGGCGCTGCGTCCGACTCGCTGAGCCCGAACCTGTCGTGGAGCCGCCTGAGCGGCCCCGGCGCCCACCAGGTCGCCCGCCCCGTCAGACGCATGACCGCCGGGACCAGCAGGCTGCGGACGATCATCGCGTCCATGAGGACCGCCAGCGCGATGCCGAGGCCGAGCATCTTGGTGTTGGTCACCCGGGAGGTGCCGATCGCGACCATCACCACCGCGAGGATCACGGCGGCCGCGGTGATCAGACCGCCGGTGCGCTGCAGCCCGTGCCGCACGGCCTCCTCGTGGTCGCCCGTCGTGTCGTACTCCTCCTTGATGCGGGAGAGCAGGAACACGCCGTAGTCCATCGACAGTCCGAAGGCGACGCAGAACATCAGCACCGGAAGGGTCGTCTCGATCGAGCCGGGGCTGGTGAAGCCGAGCAGGCCGGACAGATGGCCGTCCTGGAAGACCCAGACCACCGCGCCGAACATCGCCGTCAGGCTGAGCGCGTTGAGCACCACCGCCTGGATCGGGATCAGCACGCTGCCGGTCAGCAGGAACACCAGCAGCAGGGTGACTATCGCGATGAAGGCGGCCGCCAGCGGGAGGCGTTCGGCGATGGCGTCCTTGGAGTCGACCAGGACCGCCGCCGCGCCGGTCACCTTGGTGTCGAACGGCGCCTCGGTCGCGCGCAGGTCGCCGACCAGGCCCTGGGCCGGGTCGTCCACCGCCTCGCCCTTGGGCAGCACCGTGAAGTACGCCGAATCGCCCTTCAGGAGCGGTCCGTCGACCCGCAGCACCTCCGGGAGGGCCCCGATGCGCTGCTTGTAGTCGGCGTACTGCGCCTGGGTGGCCCGCCCCTCGGCGAGCACCTCCAGGCCGCCGCCGGGGCTGCCCGGGAAGCCGTCGCGGATGTGCTGCTGGACGACATGGGACTCGGCGCTCGACGGCAGCTGGCGGTCGTCCGCGGTGCCGAACTTCACGCCGAGGAACGGCAGTCCGAGCAGGATCAGGACGGCGGTGGTGCCGAGGGCGAAGAAGGGGGCGCGGCGCATGACGAGGTTCGCCGTACGGGCCCAGCCCTTGCCCTCACTCGCTGCGGCCGCTCCGTCGGATTCCTTCGCCCGACCGCGCCGCAGCAGCTTGCGCAGGTCCAGGGCGTTGACCCGGTGGCCGAGCAGGACCAGTGCCGCCGGGAGCAGGATCAGGGCGGCCGCGGCGGCCAGCAGCACCACCGCGATGCCGGCGTAGGCGAAGGACCGCAGGAAGTACTGCGGGAAGAGCAGCATCGCCGCCAGGGACACCGCGACGGTGAGGGCGGAGAAGAGGACCGTGCGTCCGGCGGTGCGCAGGGTGGTGCCGACCGCCGCCAGTGGTTCGGCGCCGCCGGTGAGTTCCTCGCGGAAGCGGCGGACGATGAACAGGGCGTAGTCGACGGCGAGGCCGAGGCCGAGGGCGGTGGTGAGGTTCATCGCGAAGACCGACACATCGGTGAACTCGGTCAGGCCGCGCAGCACCGCGTTCGTGCCGAGGATGGCGACGATGCCGATGCCCAGCGGCAGCAGGGCGGCGACCGCGCTGCCGAAGACCATGACCAGCAGCACGAGGGTGACCGGCAGGGCGATCACCTCGGCGCGCAGCAGGTCCTCCTGGATGGTGGTCTGCATCTCGTGCCGCACCGCGACCGGGCCGCCGACGCTCACCTCCACCGGGCCGTGCGCGCCCCGGAACTCGGGCGCGATGCGGTCCAGGGTCTCCCCCATCTGCTTCTCTTCGCCGGTGATCCGGGCGGCGATCAGCGCCTCGTGGCCGTCTTCGGCGCGCAGGGCGGGTGACTTGCCCTGCCAGTAGGAGCCGACGCCCACGACGCCCTTCTCGCCGGTCAGGCGGGACACGAGGCGCTGTGCCTCCGCGGCGACCGCGGGGTCGTCCACCGAGGCGTCACCCGCGTCCACGAGGAGCAGGAGGTTGGGCTGGGAGGCGGGGAACTCACGCTCCAGCGCCTTGGTCGCATAGGTCGACTCGGCGTCCGGGTCCTCCCAGCCGCCGCTGCCCAGCCGGTCGGCGACGCCGCTGCCGGCCAGCACGGCGAGCGCGGTGATCACCAGGGCCACGAGCAGCGACAACCGGGGGCGTGCTGTGACGAAGCGGGTCCAGCCTCCGACTCGGGGTGGCCTGTTGACTTCGTTCATTGTGCGGTGTCCCCTTCACCCTGATCCATGCTGTGCACGGCAGGCAGCATGGAGCTGTCACTGCCATAGACTGGCAAACACGAGAGTTCGCTCGCGTTTCTCAAGAATGCGAGCGACCGCTCGCGTTTGTCAATCGCGTTCGGAGAGCTGGGGATAACGCGTGTCCGCGAACCGGGACAAGGACGACCAGGTCCACCAGGAGAAGGAGCAGCCGCGCCGCCGCCAGGCCCGCGGCGAGCGCCGTATCGCCCAGCTGCTGGAGGCCGCGGCCACCGTCTTCACCACCACCGGTTACACGGCCGCCAGCACCAACGCCATCGCCCGCGAGGCCGGCGTCTCGCCCGGCACGCTGTACCAGTTCTTCCCGAACAAGGAAGCGATCGCCATAGAGCTCGGCGACCGGCTGATCCACGAGATGCGCGAGATGTACGGCGAGGCGCTCGCCCCGGTCGATCCCGCCACTCCGCTGGAGGAGGCCGTCGCCTCGGCCGTCGACCGCTTCATCGCCTTCAACTGCGCCCATCCGGCGTTCTTCGCGTTGATGCACGGCCCCGACATCCCCGGCCGCATGGCCGAGGAGCACGACGCCCTGCACGCGACCCTGCTGTCCCGGATCGAGGGCCTGCTCTCCTCGTTCCTGCCCGACGCCGCCCCGGCCGACCTGGCCAGGACCGCCCATATGTGCCTGGGCCTTTACAAGGCCGGACTGGAGTTGGTGCTCGCCCACGAGGACGCCGAACGCGACGCCTACGTCCAGGAGCTGAAGCACGTCCTGATCCGCTACCTCGACCCGCTGGTGGGCGACAGACTCGGCCGGACCGAGGCGGCCCGCACCGCGACCTAGTGGGCCGGTACCGACAGGTGTGCATGGATCAGCTCCCGGATTCGGGGGGACCCCGCGACCCACTCTCTCCCGCACCGCGCATGCCCGCATCCCGGAGCGATCACGCGGTACCCGCCGAACGCCCGTGCGGTACCGACAGGCGCCACCCCTCTTTGAGCAGTACCCCATAGGGGTATACCGTGGAAGAGAAGGGACCCCCTGGGTCCCCTCGGCCCCACATGCCTCGACGAGGAGAACCACATGACCGCCCAGACCGACACCCCCGGCTCCGTCACCGCCGTCTACAAGGTGAGCGGCATGAGCTGCGGACACTGCGAGGGGGCCGTCTCCGGCGAGATCTCCGAACTGCCCGGCGTCAGCTCGGTGAAGGCCGTCGCCTCGACCGGCGAGGTCACCGTCGTGTCGGCCGCCGCGCTGGACGAGGAGGCCGTGCGCGCCGCCGTCGACGAGGCCGGCTTTGAACTGGTCGGCAGGGTCTGAGTCCGGCCATGACCCGCACCACCGATGAACCGCCGATAGCCGGGCCGGCCGGCACGACCGGCACGGCCGGGGCGACGCCCGCGTCCGGGCCGGCCGACCGCGCAGCCGCCTCGGACGTCGAGCTGCTCATCGGTGGGATGACCTGCGCATCCTGCGCGGCCCGCGTCGAGAAGAAGCTCAACCGCATGGCCGGCGTGACCGCCACGGTGAACTACGCGACCGAGAAGGCCAGGGTCAGTTACCCCGCGGGCATCGAGGTCGCCGACCTCGTCGCCGTGGTGGAGAAGACCGGGTACACCGCCGAGGAGCCCGCTCCCCCGCGGCCCGCGCCGGAGCGGGACCAGGCGCCGGAAGACCCGGAACCGGCCGCGTACCGCGGGCGCCTCGTCGTCTCCGCCCTGCTCGCCGTGCCGGTGATCGCGCTGTCGATGGTCCCGGCCCTCCAGTTCGACAACTGGCAGTGGCTCGCGCTCACCCTCGCCTCGCCCGTCGTCGTCTGGGGCGGACTGCCCTTCCACCGGGCCGCGTTCACCAACGCGAGGCATGGCGCGGCGACCATGGACACGCTGATCTCGATGGGCACGCTCGCGGCGTTCGGCTGGTCGCTGTGGGCGCTGTTCCTGGGCGACGCCGGCATGCCCGGCATGCACGACACCTTCGAGTTCACCGCCTCGCGGGTCGACGGCGCCTCGCAGATCTACCTCGAAGTGGCCTCGGGCGTCGTCACGTTCATCCTCCTCGGCCGCTACCTGGAGGCCCGCTCCAAGCGCCGCGCGGGTGCGGCGCTGCGCGCCCTGATGGAGCTCGGCGCGAAGGACGTCACCGTACTGCGCGACGGGCGCGAGGTGCGCGTGCCGGTCGAGGGGCTGGCGGTCGGCGACCGGTTCGTCGTACGGCCCGGCGAGAAGATCGCCACCGACGGCACCGTCGTGGAGGGCGCCTCCGCGGTGGACGCCGCCCTGCTGACCGGCGAGTCGGTGCCGGTGGACGTCACGGTCGGGGACGCGGTCACCGGCGCGACGGTCAACGCGGGCGGGCGGCTCGTCGTCGAGGCGACCCGGGTCGGCTCGGACACCCGGCTCGCGCGGATGGCACGGCTGGTGGAGGACGCGCAGAACGGCAAGGCCGAGGTGCAGCGGCTCGCCGACCGGATCTCCGCGGTGTTCGTGCCGGCGGTCATCGTCCTCGCGGTCGCCACCTTCGGGGCCTGGCTCGGCCTCACCGACGACGCGGTCGCCGCCTTCACCGCAGCGGTCGCGGTCCTGATCATCGCCTGCCCGTGCGCCCTGGGCCTGGCCACCCCGACGGCCCTCATGGTCGGCACCGGACGCGGGGCGCAGCTCGGCATCCTCATCAAGGGCCCCGAGGTGCTGGAGTCCACGCGCCGCGTCGACACCGTCGTCCTGGACAAGACCGGCACGGTGACCACCGGCCGCATGACCCTCCAGAAGGTGTACGTCGCCGACGGCACCGACGAGGAGCAGGTGCTGCGGCTCGCGGGCGCCGTGGAGCACGCCTCGGAACATCCCGTGGCCCGCGCGGTCGCCGCCGGCGCGGAGGAGCGGGTCGGACTGCTGCCGCAGGTCGAGGAGTTCCGGAACATCCCCGGGCGAGGCGTGCGCGGCCGCGTGGAGGGCCGTGACGTGGCCGTGGGGCGCCTTTTCGACGCCCTGCCCACGGAGCTGGTCCGCGCCCGGGAAGAGGCCGAGAGGGACGGTCGTACGGCCGTCGTAGTCGGGTGGGACGGAGCGGCGCGCGGCGTGATCGCCGTCGCGGACGCGGTGAAGGAGACCAGCGCCGAGGCGGTGCGCGAGCTGCGCGCGCTGGGGCTGACCCCGGTGCTGCTGACCGGGGACAACCGGGCGGTCGCCGAGGCGGTGGCGGACGCGGTCGGCATCGATCAGGTGATCGCGGAGGTCCTGCCCGAGGAGAAGGTCGAGGCGGTACGGCGGCTGCGGCGCGAGGGGCGCTGTGTGGCCATGGTGGGCGACGGCGTCAACGACGCGGCCGCGCTCGCCACCGCCGATCTGGGTCTGGCGATGGGCACGGGGACGGACGCGGCGATCGAGGCGAGCGATCTGACGCTGGTGCGCGGCGATCTACGGGTCGCGGCGGACGCCATCCGGCTGTCCCGGCGGACGCTGGCCACGATCAGGGGCAACCTCGTGTGGGCCTTCGGCTACAACGTCGCCGCGTTGCCGCTGGCCGCGGCGGGGTTGCTGAATCCGATGATCGCGGGCGCCGCGATGGCGTTCTCCTCGGTGTTCGTGGTGTCGAACAGCCTGCGGCTGCGGACGTTCCGGTGAATTCGTAGTAAGAACCCCGCTGGGTCCCTCTGGAGTCCGGCGCCCGGCTCACATAAGCTCTTCACAAGGCTCGCGCATCATCCTTACGCTTGGGCCTCGATCGCCATATCGGGGCTCTTGCGTATCTAACGGACATATGCAAGAGACGCAGATCACAGTGATGTGAACGTAACCATCGAAGGGGTTCGAAGGTCTAAGTTGACGATGTCAGGCAGCGTCTTGGGGGGCGCTTACTGGCATCTGAGGATGTCTTGGGGGACTTCCTCAGAGTTGCGTTGCCGGGGCACGTACATCGGGAAGCTTTGAGCGGCCCTCCCGACCGTGCGCTGTCCCGGCAGACCGCACTCAACCATGAGTACGACGAGTCCGCTCGTTCCGCTCAAACGGCAACACCGAAAGACAGCGATTTCAGGCGCTGGTCTCTCAGACGCCCGGCCGGATCCCGTGGGGGGAATCCGCACCGGGACATGGGAAGGCGCCCTGGACGTCGGCCCGTGGGGGGACCGCCGCCAGGGCGCCTTCTTCTTTTTGCCTGCGGAGGTGCGGCGCCCCGAAGGGCGCCTCCTCGGCGGAGCGTCTAGCGCTCTTCGACCGGCACGAAGTCGCGCTCGACGACGCCCGTGTAGATCTGGCGCGGGCGGCCGATGCGGGAACCCGGCTCCTTGATCATCTCGTGCCACTGGGCGATCCAGCCCGGCAGGCGGCCGAGGGCGAACAGGACCGTGAACATCTCGGTCGGGAAGCCCATGGCCCGGTAGATCAGACCGGTGTAGAAGTCGACGTTCGGGTAGAGGTTGCGCGAGACGAAGTACTCGTCGGAAAGCGCGTGCTCCTCCAGCTTCAGGGCGATGTCCAGCAGCTCGTCGGACTTGCCGAGAGCGGAGAGGACGTCGTGCGCGGCGGCCTTGATGATCTTCGCGCGCGGGTCGAAGGACTTGTACACCCGGTGGCCGAAGCCCATCAGGCGGACGCCGTCCTCCTTGTTCTTCACCTTGCGGATGAAGGCGTCGACGTCGCCGCCGTTGGCCTGGATGCCCTCGAGCATCTCCAGGACGGACTGGTTGGCGCCGCCGTGCAGCGGGCCCCAGAGGGCGGAGATGCCGGCCGAGATCGACGCGAACATGTTCGCCTGCGACGAGCCCACCAGCCGGACCGTCGACGTCGAACAGTTCTGCTCGTGGTCGGCGTGCAGAATCAGCAGCTTGTCGAGGGCGGAGACCACGACCGGGTCCAGCTCGAACTCCTGCGCAGGGACCGAGAACGTCATGCGCAGGAAGTTCTCGACGTAACCGAGGTCGTTGCGCGGGTAGACGAACGGGTGGCCGATCGACTTCTTGTACGCGTACGCCGCGATCGTCGGAAGCTTGGCGAGCAGGCGGATCGTGGAGAGGTTGCGCTGCCGCTCGTCGAAGGGGTTGTGGCTGTCCTGGTAGAACGTGGACAGCGCCGAGACCACCGACGACAGCATGGCCATCGGGTGGGCGTCGCGCGGGAAGCCCTTGTAGAAGTTCTTGACGTCCTCGTGCAGCAGCGTGTGCTGGGTGATCTCGTTCTTGAACGTCGAGAGCTCGTCGACGGTCGGCAGCTCACCGTTGATCAGCAGGTAGGCCACCTCCAGGAAGGTGGAGCGCTCGGCCAGCTGCTCGATCGGGTAGCCGCGGTACCGGAGGATCCCCTGCTCGCCGTCGAGGTAGGTGATGGCGGATTTATAGGCGGCGGTGTTGCCATATCCGCTGTCCAGCGTCACCAGACCGGTCTGGGCGCGGAGTTTGCCGATGTCAAAGCCCTTGTCGCCGACGGTGCTGTCAATCACCGGGTAGGTGTACTCGCCGTCGCCGTACCGCAGTACTACAGAGTTGTCGCTCACGTCTTCCCTCACCGACGTTGTGCCTCATCTTCGAGGTTGCCCTGACTGTCTCTACCCTCCCCCATTCGGCTCAGGAGAGTGCACTCGGGGTCGACCATTGGGCCTATTGGCGGCACTGAGTGCCGCCAACCTGCCATCCTGCCCGCTGTTTTCCCCATCTGGAAGTGGTCTGTGACCTTCACGACTCGTTTGATCGATCATTTTTTTCACTGCCTCACGAATCGGCAGGTCAGAAGGGGGTCCGGCGAGGGCGGGAAAGCGGTGTTTCAGGAGCCCGCGAGCCGGAAGTCGAGTGCCGTGCAGCGGCGCCCGGCCGAGACCGTGCGCACGGCCTGACCGATGGCCTTGCGCGAACCCACGAGGACGACCAACTGCTTTGCCCTGGTGACCGCCGTGTAGAGCAGGTTCCGCTGAAGCATCATCCATGCTCCCGTCGTGACGGGGATCACCACTGCGGGATATTCACTTCCCTGTGAACGGTGGATCGTCACCGCGTACGCGTGCGCGAGTTCGTCCAGTTCGTCGAATTCGTACGGAACCTCCTCGTCCTCGTCCGTCAGCACCGTCAGGCGCTGGTCGACCGGGTCGAGCGAGGTGACCACGCCCACGGTGCCGTTGAAGACACCGTTCTCCCCCTTCTCGTAATTGTTGCGAATCTGGGTGACCTTGTCGCCGACGCGGAAGACCCGCCCGCCGAACCGCTTCTCCGGCAGCTCGGGGCGTCCGGGCGTGATGGCCTGCTGGAGCAGGCCGTTCAGCGTTCCGGCGCCGGCGGGGCCGCGGTGCATCGGGGCGAGCACCTGGACGTCCCGGCGCGGGTCGAGCCCGAACTTGGCCGGAATCCGACGGGCCGCCACATCCACGGTGAGCCGGCCGGCCTCCTCCGTCTCGTCCTCGACGAAGAGGAAGAAGTCCTTCATGCCGTCGGTGACGGGGTGCTGTCCGGCGTTGATCCGGTGCGCGTTGGTCACCACGCCGGACTGCTGGGCCTGCCGGAACACACGGGTCAGGCGCACGGCGGGGATCGGGCCGCCGTCGGCCAGGAGGTCCCTGAGCACCTCGCCCGCGCCGACGCTCGGCAACTGGTCGACGTCCCCGACGAACAGCAGGTGCGCGCCCGGCGGCACGGCCTTCACCAGCTTGTTGGCGAGCAACAGGTCCAGCATGGACGCCTCGTCGACCACCACCAGGTCGGCCTGGAGCGGGCGGTCCCGGTCGTAGGCCGCGTCGCCGCCGGGCTTGAGCTCCAGCAGGCGGTGGACGGTGGAGGCCTCGGCGCCGGTCAGTTCGGCGAGGCGCTTGGCTGCGCGGCCGGTGGGGGCGGCGAGGACGACGCGTGCCTTCTTCGCCCGCGCCAGCTCGACGATGGAGCGGACGGTGAAGGACTTGCCGCAGCCTGGACCGCCGGTCAGTACGGCGACCTTCTCGGTCAGGGCCAGCCTGACGGCGGCCTCCTGCTCGGGGGCGAGTTCCACGCCCGTACGGCCCTTCAGCCAGCCCAGCGCCTTGTCCCAGGCGACGTCGTGGAACCCCGGCATCCGGTCCTCGTCGGTGCGCAGCAGTCGCAACAGCTGCGCGGCAAGGGAGAGTTCGGCCCGGTGGAAGGGGACGAGATAGACGGCCGTCACGGGCTCCGCGCCGCCGTCGGGGCCGGGCACCTTCTCCCGTACGACTCCCGGGTCGGAGCCGTCCTCCGGGATCTGCGCGAGCTCGGCGAGGCATTCGATGACGAGCCCGGTGTCGACCTGGAGGAGCTTGACCGCGTCGGCGATCAGCTGTTCCTCGGGGAGATAGCAGTTGCCCTGGTCGGTGGCCTGCGACAGGGCGTACTGCAGGCCCGCCTTGACGCGCTCCGGGCTGTCGTGCGGGATGCCGACGGACTGGGCGATCTTGTCGGCGGTGAGGAAGCCGATGCCCCAGACGTCGGCGGCGAGCCGGTAGGGCTGGTTCTTCACGACGGAGATGGAGGCGTCGCCGTACTTCTTGTAGATCCGCACGGCGATGGAGGTGGACACCTCGACGGTCTGGAGGAAGAGCATGACCTCCTTGATCGCCTTCTGCTCCTCCCAGGCGTCGGCGATCTTCTTCGTGCGCTTGGGCCCGAGTCCGGGGACCTCGATGAGCCGCTTCGGCTCCTCCTCGATGATCTTCAGGGTGTCCAGCCCGAAGTGCTGCGTGATGCGGTCGGCGAAGACCGGTCCGATGCCCTTGACCAGCCCGGAGCCGAGGTAGCGGCGAATGCCCTGGACGGTGGCCGGGAGCAGTGTCGTGTAGTTCTCGACGGTGAACTGCTTCCCGTATTGCGGGTGGGAGCCCCAACGCCCCTCCATCCGCAGGGATTCGCCGACCTGGGCGCCGAGCAGCGCGCCGACGACCGTGAGCAGATCGCCCCCGCCTCTTCCGGTGTCGACCCGGGCGACCGTGTAGCCGTTCTCCTCGTTGGCGTACGTGATCCGCTCCAGGACGCCTTCGAGCACCGCAAGTCGCCGCTCGCCGCTCCCCGCCTGATTGGACATGATCCGACGCTACCGGTCGGGTCCGACAACGCCGGAGGATCGCGGGCAGGACGGCAGGTGGCCGTCAGCCCGCCTGTGCGGTCACGTGGTCGATGACCGCCTGGAATTCCGCGGCCGGCGAGAACTCCACGAACTCGCAGTCCTCCACCGCGACGGGCACGTGACCGGGCTCCCAGTAGTACGCCTGGCCCGCCTCGTAGTACTCCTCGCCCGTCGGCGTCAGCATCCGCAGCCTGCCCTTCAGCAGGTAACCCCAGTGCGGGCACTGACAGGCGTCACCTTCGAGACCCTTGAGAGCGGGGCCCATGTCCGTGCCCTCCGACAGGCGTAGGTAGCCGACGGACATGCCGCCACCGATGATCTTGGTGCGGACCTCCACGCCGTCGCCGCCCAGGGTGACGGGTACCTCGTCGCGTGTCGCCGCCGTCATGGCTCCTCCGCTCCGGCCCTTGCGGACCTTGCCTTGAAGAGACGGTCCCATCGTCCTTTCAGTGTGGACCGCCCCGGAGTGCCCCGCGACAGACACGAGTGGGCGGGGGCGGCGATGGCGCGGGCTAGGACTCGAGCATCGCGTCGACGCCTTGCAGGAAGGTCTCGCAGACCGGTTCGGGGTCGGAGAGGCAGCCGGCCGCCATGGCGCCGTCCCGGAGCATGACGAGGTGCCGGCCGGCCGCGTCGGCGGGCGTGCGGCCTGTCCTGGCCAGCAGTTCCGTGACGGTTTCGAGGAACCACCGGCGGTGGGCCAGCACGGCCTGGTGGATGGGGTGGGCCGGGTCGGGGTATTCGGCCGCCGCGTTGAGGAAGGCGCAGCCGCGGAAGCCCTGGGACCGGATGCCCTCGGCGATGGACCGGGCGACGGCCCTGACCTTGCCGGCCGCGGACTCCTCGCTCGCAGCCGCGGCCTCGATCTGGGCCCGGATCCCCTTGTCGGCCAAGTCGAGGTAGGCGAGGACGAGTTCGTCCTTGCCCGAGAAGTGCCGGTACAGCGTCGCCCGGGTGACCTGCGCCTCCGCGACGATCCGGTCGACGCCGACGGAATGGATCCCCTCGGCGTAGAAGATCCGCGTCGCCGTGCCGAGCAGCCTCGCTCGCGCCTCGGATGTGCTGCCGCCCGCCGTGCTCCGGCTCGTTGTGCCCCGACTCATGTTCCCGAGGCTATCAAAACCATGAGGGAGAACGTTCGGTCTTGACAGCGGCCACGGCAGCGCTCTTTGATACCCAGAGAGACCGAACGTTCTCCCTCACACCCCGGGAAGGCCCCCATGGACACCCTCGTCGACGCATCCCCCGGCACCGGCGTCACCGCAGCCCTGCGCAAGCTGTACTTCCTGCGCTTCGCGTTCGCCGCCGTCTGGGCGGGCCTGCTGTTCGCCACCGCCGACTCGCTGACCCCGCTGAGCGGGGCACTCCTGGTGATCTACCCCCTGTTCGACGTGGCGTGCGCCGTCGTCGACGTCCGGTCCGCCAAGGCGGACGACGGTCCGGTGCGCCACCTGTACCTGAACATCGCGCTCAGCGCCCTCACCGGTGTCGGCCTCGCCGTCGCCGCCACGTCCGGGATCCCGGCGGTACTGCGCGTCTGGGGCGTCTGGGCCGTCACCGCGGGCGTCGTCCAGCTGCTCGTCGGCGCCGCCCGGCGCCGGCTGGGAGGACAGTGGGCGATGATCGCCAGCGGCGGCATCTCCACCCTCGCCGGCGCCTCCTTCTTCGCACAGGCCGGCAAGGACGACGCCTCCCTGGGCTCCCTCGCCGGCTACGCCTTCCTCGGCGGGATCTTCTTCCTCGTCTCCGCCCTCCGCCTGGGGCGGGCCGCCAAGCACGCATGAACCGAGGGGTGGCCCGGGACCGACCCGGGCCACCCGGCTGGTCACGATTGAGTTTCGGCCACCCTTCACCCCCTTGCCCTCGTCCGTGTAATCGATTCCAATCCTTCGTGCAGGTCGATGTAATCGATTCCATGAGTTCCACGAGGAGGTGGAGCGACGATGGCGAGCATCAAGGACGTCGCTGCCGAGGCGGGGGTTTCCGTCGCCACGGTCTCGCGGGTCCTGAACGACCATCCGTCGGTCAGTGCCGAGGCACGCGCACGCGTGCTGGCCGCCGTCCAGAGCCTGGGCTACCGCCCGAACGCCGTCGCCCGCTCTCTGCGCACCGACCAGACCCACACCCTCGGTCTGGTCATCAGCGACGTGATGAACCCGTACTTCACCGAACTGGCCCGCTCCGTCGAGGAGGAGGCCCGCGCCCTCGGCTACAGCGTCATCATCGGCAACGCCGACGAGCGTCCGGACCTCCAGGACCATCACGTACGGAATCTGCTGGACCGCCGCATCGACGGCCTCCTCGTCTCCCCCACCGACGGCGGCTCCCCGCTGATGCTGGACGCGGTCCGCGCGGGGACGCCGATGGTGTTCGTGGACCGGTGGATCCCGGGCCTGGACGTGCCGGTCGTACGGGCCGACGGGCGGACCGCCGTGCAGGACCTGGTGGCTCATCTGCACGGGCTCGGGCACCGGCGGCTCGCGATCATCGCGGGCCCGGCGGCGACCACGACCGGGCGTGAGCGGGTCGAGGCGTTCCGGGAGGCGCTCGCCGCGTACGGCCTCGAACTCCCCGACGTCTACATAGGGCAGGGCGACTTCCAGGCCGAGAGCGGCCGGCGGGTCACCGAGGGCTTCCTCGACCTGCCCGAGCCGCCCGAGGTCGTCTTCGCGGCCGACAACCTGATGGCGCTCGGCGCCCTGGACGCCGTACGCGCGCGTGGGCTGCGCATCCCGGACGACATCGCGCTCGCGGCGTTCGACGACATCCGCTGGTTCGTGCACACCGATCCGCCGATCACCGCGGTCGCCCAGCCGACGGGCGAGCTGGGCCGGGCCGCCGTACGGGCCCTGGTGGACCGCATCGAGGGACGGCCCGGCGAGTCCGTCACCCTGCCCGCCCGTCTCGTCGTACGCCGCTCCTGCGGAGCGAACCCCACTTCAGTGCAAAGGAGCACGTCGTGAGCAACCAGGACGAGTTGCTGCGCATCGAGGGCATCCGGAAGACCTTCCCGGGCGTGGTCGCGCTGGACGGCGTCGACTTCGATCTGCGCCGCGGGGAGGTGCACGTCCTCCTCGGTGAGAACGGCGCCGGCAAGAGCACCCTCATCAAGATGCTGTCCGGTGCCTACACGCCCGACGCCGGGCGGATCCTGGTCGGCGGCGAGGAGACGCGCATCCACGGTGCGCAGGACTCCGAGCGCCTCGGGATCGCCACCATCTACCAGGAGTTCAACCTGGTGCCCGACCTCACGGTCGCCGAGAACATCTTCCTGGGCCGCCAGCCGCGCCGCTACGGGATGATCGACCGGAAGCGGATGGAGGCGGACGCCGAGGTCCTGCTGAAGCGGGTCGGTGTCCAGGTGTCGCCACGCGCGCGTGTGCGTGAACTCGGCATCGCGCGCCTGCAGATGGTCGAGATCGCCAAGGCGCTCAGCCTGGACGCGCGCGTGCTGATCATGGACGAGCCGACCGCCGTGCTCACCTCCGAGGAGGTGGACAAGCTCTTCCGGATCGTGCGCAAGCTGCGCGAGGACGGCGTCGGGATCGTCTTCATCACCCATCACCTGGAGGAGATCGCCGCCCTGGGCGACCGGGTCACGGTCATCCGGGACGGGAAGAGCGTCGGGCAGGTACCCGCCGCCACGCCGGAGGACGAGCTCGTCCGGCTGATGGTGGGCCGCTCGATCGCGCAGCAGTACCCGCGCGAACGGGCCGACAAGGGCTCCGCGTTGCTCACGGTCGAGGGCCTGACCCGCGACGGCGTCTTCCACGACGTCGGCTTCGAGGTGCACGCCGGTGAGGTCGTCGGCATCGCCGGACTCGTCGGCGCCGGACGCACCGAGGTGGTGCGCGCGGTGTTCGGGGCGGACCCGTACGACAAGGGCGCCGTCAAGGTCGCCGGTACGGCCCTGAAGGGGCACGACGTGGTCGCCGCCATGGCGGCCGGCATCGGACTGATCCCGGAGGACCGCAAGGGCCAGGGCCTGGTGCTCGACCAGTCCGTGGAGGAGAACCTCGGCCTGGTGACGATGCGGGCCGCCACGCGCGCGGGGCTCGTCGACCTCAGGGGCCAGCGGGAGGCGGCCGCGCGGATCGCGGGGCAGCTGGGCGTGCGGATGGCCGGGCTCGGCCAGCATGTGCGCACCCTGTCCGGCGGCAACCAGCAGAAGGTCGTCATCGGCAAGTGGCTGCTCGCGAACACCAAGGTGCTGATCCTCGACGAGCCGACGCGCGGCATCGACGTCGGCGCCAAGGTCGAGATCTACCAGCTGATCAATGAACTCACCGCCGCCGGCGCGGCCGTACTGATGATCTCCAGCGATCTGCCGGAGGTGCTCGGCATGAGCGACCGCGTGCTGGTGATGGCCCAGGGCCGGATCGCGGGCGAGCTCTCCGCCGACGAGGCGACCCAGGACTCCGTGATGGCACTCGCCGTCAGCAACCCCACCAACGACTTCAAGACCGGCAAGGAGGCCGCTCGTGGCCACTGACACGCTCAAGAGGACACCGGGCGCCGGTG
The DNA here is from genome assembly GCF_008704715.1 of Streptomyces chartreusis. NCBI lineage: Bacteria > Bacillati > Actinomycetota > Actinomycetes > Kitasatosporales > Streptomycetaceae > Streptomyces > Streptomyces chartreusis. Next base: position 6,282,587 of record NZ_CP023689.1, on the reverse strand, counting down.
GCGCCACGGGCGGACTGCGCCGCCTGCTGCTGGAGAACGGCGCGCTCACCGCGCTGATCGTCCTCGTCATCGCCATGTCGGCGCTGTCCGGCGACTTCCTGACCACCGACAACCTGCTCAACGTCGGCGTCCAGGCGGCCGTGACCGCCGTCCTCGCCTTCGGCGTCACCTTCGTCATCGTCTCGGCGGGCATCGACCTGTCGGTCGGCTCGGTGGCGGCCCTGTCGGCCACCGTCCTCGCCTGGACCGCGACCTCGCACGGCGTACCGGTCTTCATAGCGGTGCTGCTGGCCGTCGCGACCGGCATCGCGGCCGGACTCGTCAACGGCTTCCTCATCGCGTACGGCAAGCTCCCGCCGTTCATCGCGACGCTCGCCATGCTCTCGGTGGCCCGCGGTCTGTCGCTGGTGATCTCCGAGGGCTCCCCGATCCCCTTCCCGGACTCCGTCTCGCACCTCGGCGACACGCTCGGCGGCTGGCTGCCCGTGCCGGTCCTCGTGATGATCGTGATGGGCCTGATCGCCGCCTTCGTGCTCGGCCGCACCTACATCGGCCGCTCGATGTACGCGATCGGCGGCAACGAGGAGGCCGCGCGCCTGTCCGGCCTGCGGGTGAAGAAGCAGAAGCTCGCCATCTACGCCCTGTCCGGCGTGTTCGCCGCCGTCGCCGGCATCGTGCTGGCCTCGCGGCTGTCCTCCGCGCAGCCCCAGGCCGCCGACGGCTACGAGCTGGACGCGATCGCCGCGGTCGTCATCGGCGGCGCCTCGCTCGCGGGCGGCACCGGCAAGGCGTCCGGCACCCTGATCGGCGCGCTGATCCTCGCGGTGCTGCGCAACGGCCTGAACCTGCTGAACGTCTCCGCCTTCTGGCAGCAGGTCGTCATCGGCGTCGTGATCGCGCTGGCGGTGCTCTTCGACACGCTGCGCCGCAAGGCCGGCGCGACCCCGTCGGCGGCCGGTGCTTCTCCGGGCGGCAAGGGCAAGCAGGCCGGGACGTACGCGCTCGCGGCGGTCGTCACCGTGGCGATCGTCGGCGCGACCTCCTTCCTGCACAACGGCTCCTCCACGTCGGCCGACCGGAAGATGGGCCTGTCCCTGTCGACCCTCAACAACCCCTTCTTCGTGCAGATCCGGGCCGGCGCCATGGCCGAGGCGAAGAAGCAGGGCGTGGACCTGACCGTCACCGACGCCCAGAACGACGCCTCGCAGCAGGCCAACCAGCTCCAGAACTTCACCAGTTCCGGCGTCGGCGCGATCATCGTCAACCCGGTGGACTCGGACGCGGCGAGCAACTCCGTGAAGGCCGCCGACAAGGCGGACATCCCGGTGATCGCCGTCGACCGCGGGGTCAACGACGCGAAGACGGACGCCCTCGTCGCCTCCGACAACGTCGCCGGCGGTGAGCTCGCGGCCAAGTCGATCGCCGAGAAGCTCGGCGGCAAGGGCAAGATCGTGATCCTCCAGGGCCAGGCCGGCACGTCCGCTGCCCGCGAGCGCGCCCAGGGCTTCGAGAACGGCCTCAAGGCCTTCCCCGGCATCCAGGTCGTCGCCCAGCAGCCCGCCGACTTCGACCGCACCAAGGGCCTCGACGTGATGTCGAACCTGCTCCAGGCGCACCCGGACGTGCGGGGCGTCATCGCCGCCAACGACGAGATGGCGCTCGGCGCGATCAAGGCGCTGGGCTCCAAGGCCGGCAAGTCGGTCTCGGTGGTCGGCTTCGACGGCACGCCGGACGGCCTGAAGGCGGTGGAGGGCGGATCGCTGTACGCGTCCGTCGCCCAGCAGCCGACCCAGCTCGGCAGGATCGCCGTGGACAACGCCCTCAAGGCGCTCGACGGCGAGAAGGTCCGGCAGACGGTGAAGGTGCCGGTGAAGGTGGTCACGAAGGAGAACGTGGCGGGCTTCAGCGGCTGACATCGGCCGGTATCCGCCGACATCGGCGAACGGCGAACGGACGGGCGGTCGTTGCAGGAGCATGGACCTGGCGGCGGCCGCCCGCCGCACGTCATCACGGGGACTATCAGGGGAGCGATCTCATGTACGACTACGACCTTCTGGTCGTAGGGTCGGCCAACGCCGACCTGGTGATCGGCGTCGAGCGCCGGCCTGGTGCCGGCGAGACCGTGCTCGGCTCCGATCTGGCCGTCCACCCGGGCGGCAAGGGTGCGAACCAGGCGGTGGCGGCCGCCCGGCTCGGCGCCCGCACGGCCCTGCTGGCCCGCGTCGGCGACGACGCGCACGGCCGGCTGCTGCTCGACTCGCAGCGGGAGTCCGGCGTCGACACGGTCGGCGTCCTCGTCGGCGGCGCGCCGACCGGCGTCGCACTGATCACGGTGGACCCGTCCGGGGACAACAGCATCGTGGTGTCGCCGGGCGCGAACGGCCGGCTCACCCCGGGCGACGTCCACGCCGCCGCGAGCCTCTTCCAGGCGTCGCGGGTGGTGTCGGCGCAGCTGGAGATCCCGCTGGAGACGGTCGTGGAGGTGGTCCGCAGCCTCGCGGAGGGCAGCCGGTTCGTCCTGAACCCGTCCCCGCCGCGCCCGCTGCCCACCGAGGTGCTCGCGGCCTGTGACCCGCTGATCGTGAACGAGCACGAGGCGAAGGTGATCCTCGGCGACTCCGCGGTGGGCGACACCCCCGAGGACTGGGCGCGAATACTGCTGGCCAAGGGCCCCCGTTCGGTGGTCGTGACGCTCGGCGCCGAGGGCGCGCTGGTGGCCTCCGCGCAGGGCGTCGCCCGGATCCCGGCCGTCAAGGTGGACGCGGTGGACACGACGGGCGCGGGCGACGCGTTCACGGCGGCGCTGGCCTGGCGGCTCGGCACGGGCGCGTCCCTCCCGGAGGCGGCGGCGTACGCGGCCCGGGTCGGTGCGGTGGCCGTGACCCGGCAGGGCGCGCAGGTGTCCTTCCCGACGGCGGCGGAGGTCGACGCCCTGTGAAGCGCGCCGGAATCCTGAACCGCCATCTCGCCGGCGCGCTCGCCGAGCTGGGCCACGGCGACGGTGTCCTGGTCTGCGACGCGGGCATGCCGATACCCGACGGTCCCCGGGTCGTGGACCTGGCCTTCCGGGCCGGGGTGCCGTCGTTCGCCGAGGTGCTGGACGGGCTGCTGGCCGAGCTGGTGGTGGAGGGCGCGACGGCCGCGAAGGAGGTCCGGGACGCCAACCCCGCGGCGGCCACGCTGCTGGAGGGCGAGTTTCCCGAGCTGGAGCTGGTCCCGCACGAGCGGCTCAAGGAGCTGTCGGCGGGGGCGCGGCTGATCGTCCGCACCGGCGAGGCACGGCCGTACGCGAATGTGCTGCTGCGCTGCGGCGTCTTCTTCTGAGACCACCGTCCCCGGCGGTCTTGCGACACCACGGCTTCCCGGCGGCCCGGAAACGTTTCGAGGGGCTCGGTCTGCAGACCGAGCCCCTCGGGTTTTCCCCTCCTGTCAGAACCCCCGCGATCCCCCCAGATCCCCCTCCAAGAGTCCTGATGCCAAGTACGACCGGCGAGGTGGGGGGAGGGTTGTACGGGTGCCGCAGATTTTTTCAGCGGATCACGTGCTCCACGAAACGCCGGGCCGTCTCCGCCAGCACCTCCCGGCCGTCCCGGGCCCACAGCCCGTCGTTGAAGAGCTCGACCTCGATGGTGCCGTCGTATCCGGCCGCCTCGACGTACCCCTTCCACTCCCGCATGTCGATCGCGCCGTCGCCGATCTGCCCGCGTCCGTTGAGCACGCCCTCGGGGAGCGGGGTCGTCCAGTCGGCGAGCTGGAAGGTGTGGATACGGCCGCCCGCGCCCGCCCGCGCGATCTGCGCCGGAGCCGTGTCGTCCCACCAGATGTGGTACGTGTCCACCGTGACGCCGACCTGGTGGGCCGGGAAGCGTTCCGCGAGGTCGAGGGCCTGGGTCAGGGTCGACACCACACAGCGGTCGGCGGCGTACATCGGGTGCAGCGGCTCGATGGCCAGTTTCACGCCCCGCTCCTCGGCGTACGGGCCGAGTTCGCCGAGCGCGTCGGCGATCCGCTCCCGCGCCCCGCGCAGGTCCCTGGACCCGGCGGGCAGTCCGCCGGAGACCAGCACCAGGACGTCGGTGCCCAGCGCGGCCGCCTCGTCGACGGCCAGCCGGTTGTCGTCCAGCGCCTTCGCCCGTTCGCCCGGCTCGATCGCCGTGAGGAAACCGCCGCGGCACAGGGTGGTGACCGTCAGGCCCGCGTCGCGGACCAGCTTGGCCGTCGCCTCCAGGCCGTACGACTGCACGGGTTCGCGCCACAGGCCGACGTTGCCGATGCCCAGGCGGCCGCATTCCTCGACCAGTTCGGGCATGGACAGTTGCTTGACGGTCATCTGGTTGATGGAGAAGCGGGAGAGATCGCCGGTGCTCACTGGGCCACTCCGTACAGGGCGAGCAGGTTCCTCATCCGTTCCTCGGCCTGCTTCGGGTCCGGGAACAGGCCCAGTCCGTCGGCGAGTTCGTAGGCGCGGGCGAAGTGCGGGAGGGAACGGGCCGACTGGAGGCCGCCGACCATGGTGAAGTGGCTCTGGTGGCCTGCCAGCCAGGCCAGGAATACCACGCCCGTCTTGTAGAAGCGGGTCGGGGTCCGGAAGAGGTGGCGGGAGAGTTCGACCGTCGGGTCCAGCAGCTCCCGGAACCCGGCCACGTCCCCCGTGTCGAGGACCCGGACGGCCTCGGCGGCCAGCGGGCCCAGCGGGTCGAAGATGCCGAGCAGGGCGTGGCTGAAGCCCTTCTCGTCACCCGCGATCAGCTCGGGGTAGTTGAAGTCGTCGCCGGTGTAGCAGCGCACGCCCTGCGGAAGCCGGCGGCGGATGTCGATCTCCCGCGCGGCGTCCAGCAGCGACACCTTGATGCCGTCCACCTTGTCGGGGTGCGCGGCGATGACCTCCAGGAAGGTGTCCGTGGCCGTGTCCAGGTCGGACGAGCCCCAGTAGCCCTCCAGCGCCGGGTCGAACATCGGGCCGAGCCAGTGCAGGACCACCGGCTCGCCGGCCTGGCGCAGCAGATGGCCGTAGACCTCCAGATAGTCCTCGGGCCCCGAGGCCGCGGCGCACAGCGCCCGGGAGGCCATCAGGATCGCCTGGGCGCCCGACTCCTCCACGACCGCGAGCTGCTCCTCGTAGGCCGCCCGGACCTCTCCGAGGGACCCGGCGGCGATCTGGTCGGTGCCCACACCGCAGGCGATCCGCCCGCCGACCGCCTTCGCCTCGGCGGTGCTGCGGCGGATCAGCTCGGCCGCGCCCGCCCAGTCCAGGCCCATCCCGCGCTGGGCGGTGTCCATGGCCTCGGCGACCCCGAGCCCGTGGGACCACAGATGGCGGCGGAAGGCGAGCGTGGCGTCCCAGTCGACGGCGGCGGGCGCGTCGGGGCTCGTGTCGGCGTACGGGTCGGCGACGACGTGCGCCGCCGAGAAGACCGTACGGGAGGCGAGGGGCGCGCCCGGGGTGAGCGCGAGGGGCTCGGCGCGCGGCTCGTACGCCCGCAGGCCGCCCTTGAAGTCGGGCAGTCGGATCGTCACGGCTGGATCTCCGGTACGTCGATACGGCGGCCCTCGGCCGAGGACTTCAGGCCCAGTTCGGCGAGCTGGACGCCGCGGGCGCCGGCGAGGAGGTCCCAGTGGTAGGGGGCGTCGGCGTAGACGTGCCGCAGGAACAGCTCCCACTGCGCCTTGAAGCCGTTGTCGAACTCCTGGTTGTCCGGGATCTCCTGCCACTGGTCGCGGAAGGAGTAGGTGGCCGGGATGTCGGGGTTCCACACCGGCTTGGGCGTCGTGCTGCGGTGCTGGACACGGCAGTTGCGCAGGCCCGCGACGGCCGAGCCCTCGGTGCCGTCGACCTGGAACTCCACGAGCTCGTCGCGGTTGACGCGCACGGCCCAGGACGAGTTGATCTGCGCGATGGCGCCGCCGTCGAGCTCGAAGATGCCGTAGGCGGCGTCGTCGGCGGTGGCGTCGTAGGGCTTGTCGTTCTCGTCCCAGCGCTGCGGAATGTGGGTGGTGGCGATGGCCTGGACGGACTTCACGCGCCCGAAGAGCTCGTGCAGCACGTACTCCCAGTGCGGGAACATGTCGACGACGATGCCGCCGCCGTCCTCGGCACGGTAGTTCCAGGACGGGCGCTGCGCACTCTGCCAGTCGCCCTCGAAGACCCAGTAGCCGAACTCTCCGCGCACGGACAGGATCCGGCCGAAGAAGCCGCCGTCGATGAGGCGCTTGAGCTTGAGCAGGCCGGGGAGGAAGAGCTTGTCCTGGACGACGCCGTGCTTGATGCCGGCCGCGTCTGCCAGGCGGGCCAGCTCCAGCGCGCCCTCCAGGCCGGTGGCCGTGGGCTTCTCGGTGTAGATGTGCTTGCCGGCGGCGATCGCCTTCCTGATCGCCTCCTCGCGGGCGGAGGTGACCTGGGCGTCGAAGTAGATCTCGACGGAGGGGTCGGCGAGGACCGCGTCGACGTCCGTCGAGATGTTCGCCCCGTCCAGGCCGTGCTGCTCGGCGAGCGCCTTCAGGGCGTACTCGCGGCGGCCGACCAGGACCGGCTCCGGCCACAGCAGGGTGCCGTCGCCCAGGTCGAGGCCGCCCTGCTCGCGGATGGCCAGGATGGAGCGGACCAGGTGCTGGCGGTAGCCCATGCGCCCGGTCACGCCGTTCATGGCGATACGCACCGTCTTGCGTGTCACGTCGTTCCCTTCCAGTCGTCGTGCGCAACGTTCGTGCGCGCCTCGTACGCGGTTGTGCGCGCCGCGTACGCCTTTCCCTGCCAAGCGTCACAGCAAGCGCTTTCTATCTGATGAGAAGCTAGCCTCTGAGCAGCGGTGTAGACAAGACCGTGACGGGGTTGAGTTGTTCGAGGGGACGAACAACCGGGGTTCTTGGCCTTAAGGTCTGCTCGACATACACGGAACCGTGGTCGCGGATGGCCTGTCTACGAGGGGGCAGGCCTGTCCGTGAACACGTGGTGACCACACACGTACGACAGGTGGTACGACGAGATGCGCGACCGGAGGACGACGAGATGACGGTGACCCTTGCGGACGTGGCGGCCCGCGCCCAGGTCTCGCCCGCGACGGTGTCGCGCGTGCTGAACGGGAACTATCCCGTGGCGGCCTCCACCCGCGAGCGGGTGCTGCGCGCGGTGGACGAGCTGGACTACGTGCTGAACGGTCCCGCGAGCGCGCTCGCCGCCGCCACCTCCGACCTGGTCGGCATCCTGGTCAACGACATCGCCGACCCCTTCTTCGGGATCATGGCGAGCGCGATCCAGTCGGAGATCGGGGGCCCGGGCGGCCGGGCGGGCGGCGAGCGGCTGGCGGTCGTCTGCAACACCGGGGGTTCGCCGGAGCGCGAACTGACGTATCTGACCCTGCTCCAGCGCCAGCGGGCGGCGGCGGTGGTCCTGACCGGCGGCGCCATGGAGAACGCCCCGCACGCGGCTGCGGTCGCGGCGAAGCTGCGCAAGCTGGCGGAGGCGGGGACGAGGGTGGTGCTGTGCGGGCGGCCGCCGGCGCCGGACACCGGTGCGATCGCGCTGACCTTCGACAACCGCGGCGGCGGGCGCGAGCTGACCGAGCACCTGATCGGCCTGGGCCACCGGCGGCTGGGCTACATCGCGGGCCCGGAGGAGCGCACCACGACCCGGCACCGCCTTGAGGGCCACCGGGCCGCGCTGGAGGCACACGGCATCGAGGAGGACGCCGGCTGGACCGTCCACGGCCGCTACGACCGCCAGTCCGGCTACGAGGCGACGCTGGAACTGCTGCGCCGGGACCCGTCCCTGACGGCGGTGGTCGCGGCCAACGACTCGGTCGCCCTGGGCGCGTGCGCGGCCCTGCGGGACTCCGGTCTGCGCATCCCCGAGGACGTCTCGGTGGCGGGCTTCGACGACCTGCCGTTCAGCATCGACGCGGTGCCTTCGCTGACGACGGTGCGGCTGCCGCTGTCGGAGGCGGGTGCGCGGGCCGGCCGGATCGCGATGGCCCGGGAGGAACCGCCGCCCGGGGGGATCGCGACGATTCGGGGCGAGCTGATGGTCCGGGGGTCTTCCGGGGGGCCTCGGCCGTAAGGGGTGTTGGGGGCTGCCGGTGCGGGGGTGGCTTGCGCAGGGGGTGTCCGGGTCGGTCGGTGGGCGTCCGGGTCCGGGGGCGTCCAGGGGTCGGGGGCACCGCGGTGTCGTTGCGTCTAGGGCTGGGGCTGGGCCGCATCTGGGGCTGAGGCTGCTGCATCTGGGGCTGGGCTACATCTGGGGCTGGGGCTGGGGCTGCGCCTCCGTCGGTGACGGGCCTTCGGCCGGTCAGTGCACGACAGACACGATCCGGCAGGCGGCTTCGGCGAGTTGGCGGTCGCCTTCGATCTCGGCGCGGGTGAGGGCGTCTGCGGGTTCGATGCCGCGTACGCACAGACGCCAGGCGGTCTCCGCGTCGAGTCGGACGAGGGCGGCGGGATGACCGTCGGCCGGACCGGCCAACGACCAGTTGCCGCCGTCCGGGGCGGTCCCGGTCGAGGTTCCACTCGCGGTCGCGGTCCACGTTCCGCCCGCGGTCGCCGTCCACGTTCCGCCCGCGGGCCCGGTGACATGGATCCGCACCTGCGTGCCGGCGGGTGCGGCGATGTCGCGCAGGGTGGCGATCAGGGAGGCGTGCTCGGGGACGAAGAGCGGGCGGGCGTCGATCGGCGGACCGAGCCAGGAGTGAGCGGCCGGCGGTGCGTCGAGCTGAGGATCCATGAACTCGAGCCTGACGCAGGGAAGTCGGGTTCGGCCACCGCATATCGCCCGCGCACGACCGACCGGACGTACGCACGAGCCCGCCACGGTTTCGGGCCCGCGCCGACCACAGTTTCGAGCCCAACCCCCTCCCGAATCCCGCGTTCCGCGTCTATCTCTCGACCCACCGATGATTTCCGGGCACCGCCCCGGTCTTCCCTGCCGTAACCACCTCGGCGGCACACCGCACGCCCGATATCCAGGAGTGAACCCCATGCGCATCTCGATCACCGAGTTCATCAGCCTCGACGGCGTCGTCCAGGCCCCCGGCGGCCCCGAGGAGGACACCGACGGCGGGTTCGCGCACGGCGGCTGGTCGCACCCCTACTTCGACGCCGAGGTCCTCGGCGGTGCCTTCGACGCCGGGATGCGGAACGCCGACGCGCTGCTCTTCGGGCGTCGTACCTGGCAGACCATGGCGGGGGCGTGGCCGGAGCGGGCCGGGGACCCCTTCGCCGACCGGATGAACTCGATCAAGAAGTACGTCGTCTCCAGCACCCTCACCGACGCCGATCTGACCTGGAACAACACCACCCTGATCCCCGGCGCCGACGCGGTCGCCCGGGTGCGGGAGCTGCGCGCGGCCGAGGGCGGCGACCTGGCGATGATGGGCAGCCCCACCCTCGTGCGCACCCTCATCCAGGAGGGCCTGGTCGACGAGCTCCAGCTCATCGTGATGCCGGTGCTGCTCGGCGGCGGAAAGTCGATCTTCCCGGCCGACGGCGGCAGGCGCCCACTGGAACTCGTCTCGACGACCACCGCGAAGACCGGCGCTCAGGTGTGCGTGTTCCGGCCGGCCGCGGAGGGCTGACGGCCCCGGGACAGCCGACGGGAGGAATCGGCGAAAGGGTGGCCGTCCGGGCGCGGACGTCCTAGGCTCGAACCCAGAACCTCTGACTGAGTCAAACATCCGGCGATACGCAAGCGCATCGCCGCAGAGTCCACCGGGGTCGACGATCATGAGCGTCCACGACATCCGCGCCTTCAACCGCTTCTACACGAACGTCATCGGTGCCCTCGACTACAGCCGCCACCTGTACGCGCCGTACACCCTCACCGAGTCCCGCGTCCTGTACGAGCTCGCGCACTCCCCGCGTACCGACGCGGCCGATCTGCGCACCGAGCTCTCGCTGGACGCGGGATATCTGAGCCGGATCCTGAACAAGTTCGAGCAGGACGGGCTCATCGAGCGCACCGCCTCGCAGCAGGATCCGAGGCGCCGGCGCGTCACGCTCACCGCGCGCGGCCGGGAGACCGGCAAGCTGCTGGAGGAGCGGGCGAGCGAATCGGTCGGCTCACTGCTGTCGACCGTGCCGGCCGCCGAACGGCCCCGCCTCGCCGAGGCGATGACGACCGTCCGCACGATCCTGTCCGAGGGCCGCCCTCCCCGCCGCGAGGACGTCCTGCTGCGCGAGCCGGGCCCCGGCGACCTCGGCTGGATCGTGCAGCGCAACGCCGCGCTGTACGCGGCGGAGTACGGCTGGAACGCCGACTACGAGGGGCTGGTGGCGAGGATCGTCGCCGACTTCGCCGAGGACCACGACCCGCACCTGGAGCGGGTGTGGATCGCCGAGCTGGACGGCCGTCCGGTGGGCTGCGTGATGTGCGTCCGCGACGAGGCCCCCGCCACGGCCCGGCTGCGCCTGCTGCTGGTCGAGCCCGACGCCCGCGGCCTCGGCATCGGCGACCGCCTCGTCACGGCCGTCGTCGACTTCGCCCGCGGCGTCGGCTACCGCGACCTGGTGCTGTGGACCAACGACGTCCTGTCGTCGGCCCGCCGCATCTACCAACGCCACGGCTTCGTCCTGGCCGCCGAAAAACCCCACCGCTCCTTCGGCAAGGACCTGACGGGCCAGGACTGGCGCCTGGACCTGCACGGCACGACGGAGTGAGGCCCGGGGGATCCGGGCATCCCGCTTCCGAACGCCCGGCCGGATGGGCGTCCCTCCGTTTCCCTGGCAAGGTGGAGGCATGAAACTGGCGTTCTCCACCCTCGGCGTCCCCGGTCTCCCTCTCCCCGACGTGCTGCGGCTTGCGAGTGTGCACGGGTATCACGGGGTCGAGTTGCGTGCGCATCCGGAGGAGCCGGTGCATCCGGGGCTCGGGCCCGGGGAACGGGCCGATGTGGCGGCCGAGTTCAAGGCCGCCGGGATCGAGCTGGTGGGGCTCGCCGGGTACGCCCGGGTCGCCGCGCCGGGTGACGACGGGCCGGTGATCGAGGAGGTCCGCAGGCTCGTCGACCTCGCCCACGACCTCGGCACGCCCTTCGTCCGCGTCTTCCCCGGCGCCGATCCCGAGCAGAGCCGGGAGTCGGCGGACGCGATCGCCGCGCGGCGGCTGGGCACGGCTGCGGAGTACGCCGCCGACATGGGCGTACGGATCCTGCTGGAGACCCACGACTCGCACAGCGCCGCCGGCGACTCGATCCGGGTGCTCGGCCTGGTCGGCCACCGGCACGTCGGCTCGCTCTGGGACGTCATGCACACCTGGCTGGCCGGCGAGCAGCCCTCGGAGAGCTACGCGGCCCTGTCGCCGTATCTCGGCTACGTCCAGGTCAAGGACATCGCCTCCGCCGAGGACACGACCCCGCTGCCGCTCGGTGCCGGCGTGCTGCCGCTCGCCGAGTGCGTGGAGGTCCTCTCCCGGCACGCCTGGGACGGCTGGCTGTGCTGGGAGTACGAGAAGCGCTGGTACGAGGACGTGCCCCCGCTGCCCGAGCTGCTCGGCGCGGGGCGGGAGCACCTTTCGCGGCTGTTGAACGAGTCGGCCTAGCGGCCGGCAGGGGTCGTCCGCTGGTCGCGGTGGCGGTGGGCGTGGCCGAACGCGGTCACCGCCAGGGCGATCAGCACGATCACGCCCGCCGTCTCGACGTACAGGGTCGGGCGGACCAGCTCCGCGTCGATCGACTCGCCGAATCCGAACAGGGTCGCGTTGAGGCTCAGGAACAGCGCGCCCAGCGTGCCGGCCGTGAACAGCGCGGTGCCCACCGCGACGAAGCCGAGCAGGCGCACGGGCGTGACCAGCAGGGCCAGCGCGAGCAGGATGCCGACGATGCCGTTGAGCAGGAAGAGCGGCCCGATGGTGGCGAGGTCCCGGTAGCCCTCGGCCCACAGGCGCAGATGGATCGCGGCCATCGTCGCCGTCAGCCCGGCCCCGGCCAGCCGCAGGACGAGCCGGACGGCGGCGCCCTCAGTAGCCATTGCCCGGAGAGGTGTTGTTGTCGGTCGACGGCGCCGGGGCTCCGCCGACGGTGATCTCCGTCTTCATGCCGAGGTCCTTGTGCCCGTCGACCGGGCAGTAGAGCTCGTACGAGCCGGACTTCAGGTTCACTGTGAGGGTCGTGGACTGCCCCGGCTCCACGTTCTTGCTGCGGTTCTCGCCGCCGGGGCCCTCGACCTCCAGGCCGTGCGTGTGCCCGCCCATGTTCTTCACGGTGAAGGTGTACTCGCCGGGCTGGAACTTCTGTGTCGAGAGGTTGATGTGGAAGTCGGTCATCTCCGCCGTGACCTGGGTACCGGGCCCGGTACCGGCGCTGTTGTCGTTGCTGCTGTCGCCACTGCTGCTGCCGTTGCCGCCGCCTCCGCAGGCGGCGAGCACGGCGGTCAGGCCACCGGCGGCCACGCCGAGGAGCACGCGGTTTCGGATGTGCGGGATGGTCATGAGTCGGTCCTCCGGAACGTCCCCCCGCAAGGGGTACGGCTCTCCGGGACCGAGGGATTGCGGTCCCGCGGGATCCCGCGGGCGGAGAATGGACCCACGACACATCGGCGCATCAGCACATCGGCTATCGCCATCGGCCATCGGCACATCGCGTATGGCAATCCCTTCCGGGCGACGGAACGTATCCCTGATATGTGGCGCAAGGGCCTTTCCCTCGGGCGGGTCCCCGACGAGGCACTGCTCTCCGGCCTGACGACGGGCGATCCCGAGCTCGCCGTCGCCTTCGTGCGCCGTTTCCAGCGCACGGTCTTCGGCGTGGCCGTCGCCGTCCTGGGCGACGTGCAGCTCGCCGAGGACGTCGCCCAGCAGACCTTCGAGCGGGCCTGGCGGCACGCGCAGGTGTACGACCCCCGGCGCGGTTCGGTGCGGGCCTGGCTGACGACCATCGCTCACAACCTGGCGATCGACGCCGTACGGGCCCGGCGGGCCAGCCCCATCGCCCCGGAGGACCTGGACGGGCTGCTCGGCATCGTCACCGAGACACCGGAGCGGCGGGCGCTCGCCGACGACAGCGCGGAGCGGGTGCGGCGGGCCGTCGCGGAGCTGCCCCGGGAGCAGGCGCGGGCCCTGGTGATGGCAGGGATCTACGGGATGACGGCGCGGGAGGTCGCGGAGTCCGAGGGCGTTCCGCTGGGCACGGCGAAGACCCGGATCCGGACCGGGACGCTCAAGGTACGGGCCCTGATCGAGGCGGCGGAGAAGCGGTGAGCGGCATGGAGTGCGAGCGGCTGCGGGAGCTGGACGCCGAGCTGGCGCTCGGGGTCCTGCCCGCCCGCGAGCGAGCCGAGGCGGTCGCGCATCTGGACCGCTGTCCGGACTGCCGGGAGCACATCGAGCGGCTGACGACGGTCGGCGACGGCCTTCTCGCCCTGCTGCCGGGCGCGGAGCCGCCGGTCGGGTTCGAGAGCCGGGTCGTACGGGCACTGGGCGCGGCACCCGCGCGAAAGCCCCGCAGGCACCGGCTCCGGCTGGCGGCGGCCGCCGTGGCGACGGCTCTGGCCTGCGGCTTCGGCGGCTGGGCGGTCGGCACGGCGGTCGAGGCCGCGCCACCGCCGCCGGCCCAGCGGACCCACGACGGCCTGCGCGAGGCGTCCCTGGTGTCCGAAGGCCGCGAGGTCGGCCGTATCTACGCGCACTCCGGCGACGAGGGCTGGGTGTACATGTCCGTCGACCTCGACGGGGCCGGCCGGGGCCCGGTGCGCTGTGTGCTCGTCCACGCCGACGGGTCGACGGCCTCGGCGGGTTCCTTCCCGCTCAAGGACGGCTACGGCTACTGGGCGACGCCCACCGGAACCGACCCGGCGAGCCTGACCGGCGCCCGCCTGGTGGCCGCCGACGGAAGCGTCCTGGCCACGGCGGCCTTCCCGACGGCCTAGGCCGTCTCCAGGCGTGCGCGCAGCGCCCCGAACTCCTCGTGGAAGCCGGGGAAGGTCTTCCGTACGCAGCCGGGGTCGTCGAAGGAGATGCCGGGCACCCGCAGCCCGGTGACCGCGAAGGACATCACGATGCGGTGGTCGCCGTAGGTCTTGATGTCGGTGCCGCCGGCGAGGGGGGCGCCGGGGCGGATCTCGATCCAGTCCGGGCCCGTCGCCACGTCCGCCCCCAGCCGGCGCAGGTTCTCCGCGCAGGCCTCCAGGCGGTCGCACTCCTTGACCCGGGTGTTCGCCACGTCCTCGATGCGCACCGGGCCGGACGCGAACGGCGCGATGGCCGCGAGGGTCGGCATGGTGTCGGAGATGTCGCGCATGTTGACGGTGAGGCCGCGCAGTTCGCCGGTGCCGCGGACGGTCGTGGCGTCCCGGCCGACCGTCACCCGTGCGCCCATCCGCCGCAGCACCTCGACGAAGCCCAGGTCGCCCTGGAGCGCCCCCTCGCCCAGGCCCGGCACCGTGACCTCGCCGCCCGTGACGGCGGCCGCCGCGAAGAAGTAGCTCGCGGTCGAGGCGTCCGGCTCCACCGAGTAGGTCGTGGCGCGGTAGCCGCCGGGCGGGACGACGAAGGTGTCGCCGTCGCGGCGCACCTCCACGCCGAAGGCCCGCATCATCGCGATCGTGATCTCGACGTACGGCACCGAGACCAGGTCGGTGACGGTGATCCTGAGGCCCTCGCGGGTCAGCGGGCCGAGCAGCAGCAGCGCCGTCAGGTACTGCGACGACTGCCCCGCGTCCAGCGTCACCTCGCCGCCCTCGACGCCGGCCGCCCGCACGGTCAGCGGGTGGTGGCCCTCCTGCTCCTCGTGCCGCAGGTCCACGCCGAGGTCGCGCAGGGCGCGGGTCAGCGGGAGCAGCGGGCGGCGGCGCATCTGCGGCGAGGCGTCGAAGCGGTAGGTGCCGTGGCCGGCGGCGGCCAGCGTGGGCAGGAAGCGGGCCGTGGTCGCGCCGTCACGGCAGTAGACGTCGGCCTCGGCGGCCGCGGGGCCCTGCGGGCGGCCGTCGACCTGCCAGGTGTCCGGGGTCCGCCCGACCCGGTAGCCGAGCCGGGTCAGCCCCTCGGCGAAGCCCTCGGTGTCGTCCGAGCGCAGCGGCCGCTGCAGGGTGGTGACCCCGTCGGCCGCGGCCGCGAGGAACAGGGCGCGGGCGGTGATGGACTTGGAGCCGGGAACGGCGACTTCGGGCATGCGCACATGATCGCCCGGCCGGCTGGGCGCGTGCCCGGACGTCCACGGGATGGACCCGTGCCGGTCGCCGGCCGTCGCCCTTTCGTCTACTCATCCGTCACGCCCGCCTCCCGCTCACCGACTTCGCCGATTCCGCCCGTCGCGGGGAACCCAGCCCCATGCCCGCTCGTCCAACACGCAAGCTGCCGGAGAGTCACCGTGGTGCGGTGTCGGCCCTCGCTGCTGGCTGCGATCGCTGACCAACCCTCTCCGCCGTGCCGCGGCCGGCAGCACGCCGTCATCGGCGCGCCCCCCTCCAACTGCGCCGATGGCGGCCCCTTTCCGGTCGCCGTCCGCCTTCCGGTACGGCCGATTCCCTTGACTGGCAGAAACTTCCCGGTTATTGGTGACTCCTGGAAGTTTCCTTCAGCGCACCACCTCCGGAAGGAGCGCACGTGCCCGACACCAGCACGGGAAGCAGGGGAAGCACAGGAAGCACCGCACCACCGTCCAGACGTACGGTCCTCGCGGCCGGCGCGGGCGTCACCACCGCGCTGGCCCTGGGCGGGACCGCCCACGCCGCCGCCCCCGACGACCGGAAACTGCGCGCCCTCATCGCCCGGATGACCCTGCCGGAGAAGGTCGGCCAGCTCTTCGTCATGCGGGTCTACGGCCACTCCGCGACCGCCCCCGACCAGGCCGACATCGACGCCAACCTGAAGGAGATCGGCGTCCGCACGGCCGCCGAGCTGGTCGCCAAGTACCGCGTGGGCGGCATCATCTACTTCACCTGGGCGCACAACACCCGCGACCCGCATCAGATGGCCGACCTGTCGAACGGCATCCAGCGCGCGTCCCTCACCCAGCCCCGCGGGCTGCCCGTGCTCATCTCCACCGACCAGGAGCACGGCATCGTCTGCCGGGTAGGCGAGCCCGCCACCCTGCTCCCGGGCGCGATGGCCATCGGCGCGGGCGGCTCGCGCACCGACGCCCGCACCCTCGGCCGGATCGCCGGCCAGGAGCTCAGGGCGCTCGGCATCCGGCAGAACTACTCCCCCGTGGCCGACGTGAACGTCAACCCGGCGAACCCGGTGATCGGCGTGCGCTCCTTCGGCGCCGACCCGGCCGCGGTGGCCGGCATGGTCGCCGCCGAGGTGGCCGGATACCAGCGCGGCCGGCAGGTCGCCTCGACCGCCAAGCACTTCCCCGGGCACGGCGACACCGCCGTCGACAGCCACTACGGCTTCCCCGTCATCACCCACACCCGGGAGCAGTGGGAGACCCTGGACGCACCGCCCTTCCGGGCCGCCGTCCGCGCCGGCATCGACTCGATCATGACCGCGCACATCATGGTCCCGGCCCTCGACGACTCCGGCGACCCGGCCACGCTCTCCCGCCCGATCCTCACCGGCATCCTGCGCGAGGAACTGGGCTACGACGGGCTGGTGGTGACGGACTCGCTGGGCATGGAGGGCGTACGGACGAAGTACGGCGACGACCGCGTCCCCGTCCTCGCGCTCAAGGCGGGCGTGGACCAGCTCCTGAATCCGCCGTCCCTCGACATCGCCTGGAACGCGGTCCTGAAGGCCGTGCGGGACGGCGAGCTGACCGAGGCACGGCTGGACGAGTCGATCCTGCGGGTGCTGCGACTGAAGGCGAAGCTGCGGCTGTTCGACGCGCCGTGCGTCAGCCAGGACGGCGTCGACCGGAACGTCGGGACCCCGGCCCACCTCGCGGTCGCCGACCGTATCGCCGAGCGCACGACGACCCTGCTGGTCAACGAGGGGTCGCTGCTGCCGCTGTCCCGTCGCACTCACCCGAGGGTCCTGGTGGTGGGCGCCGACCCGGCCTCCCCGTCCGGGACGACGGGTCCCCCGACCGGCGTGCTCGCCACCGCCCTCACCGAGCTGGGCTTCACGGCGACGGCCCTGTCGACCGGTACGGCACCGTCCGCGGCGACCGTCGCGCGGGCCGTCGCGGCGGCGGGCGAGGCGGACGCGGTGGTGGTGGGGACGTACAACGTCACGGCGGCCAGTGCGCAGAAGGTGCTGGTCGAGCAGCTCCTCGCGACGGGTCGGCCGGTGGTGGCGGTGGCGATCCGCAACCCCTACGACGTGGCGCAGCTGCCCGCCGTCCGGGCCGTCCTGGCGTCCTACTCCTGGACCGACGTCGAACTGCGGGCGGCGGCCCGGGTGATCGCCGGGCGGGTGGCACCGCGCGGCCGGCTGCCGGTGCCGGTGCAGCGGGCGGACGACCCGGCCGAGGTCCTCTATCCGGTCGGCCACGGACTCTCGTACAAGCACCGCTGACGACCCGTAGCACTTTGGACGTAGAACGCGTACGCCGCACAATCGCCACTCTCACCCCTAATCTACGCAAAGGACCCCAACCGCCTGGCGTGCGCCCGCTTCGACGGGCCACGCTGGACGGGGGTAGCCGGGGGGAGTGCGATGGGTGGGAGACGTGGTGCCGGGGTGGCGTGTGCACTGCTCGTGCTGCTCGTCGGGCTGCTGACGGGATGTCAGAACCAGTCACGGGCGGCCGGGGAGGACGGGCTGCTCGCCGGGAGCGGGAGCGCCACCGCGAGCGCGAGCGGGCGGCAGGTGTCGCCGACGCGCCCTGCCGGGTACGGCGCGCTGTTCCTCGGCGTCGACGAGTGCAGTTCCTTCGGCACGACGAGCTTCACCGAGGTGTCCTGCACCGGTGAACGGGCGGCGGCGCGGGTCGTCGCCCGGCACGACGGCACGGTGGGCGACGGCCCGCTGTGCCCCGCGACCACGGACTTCGTGCTGCACATCAGCGAACAGAGCCGCACCTCCGACGAGGACGGCGACGGCGCGATCCCCCAGGGCTACGCCTGTATGCGCAACCTCGCCGCGCCCCACCCCGGCGACCCCGGCGGCGGAGGCGGCCCCCGCACGATCGTCGGCGACTGCGTCTACGACTCCGGCGACGGCCAGGTCCGCGAGACGTCCTGCGACGGCAGGGCGGAGCAGAAGCCGGAGTACGAGGTGACGAAGGCCGCCGACCGGCGGACCGACTGTCCGCTGTCGACGGCCCTCTACGTCCAGCTGGGCGGCGAGAAACCGGTGGGCTGCGCACGGCCGGTGTGAGGGCGCGGAGCCCCCGGTCACCGGCCGGCGCACATCACGGCCGCATCGCGAGCTCCCGTTCCGGTTCCCGGACGTCGAGCCTCGCGTCGAACCTCGCCAACGGCTTCGGCTCGCCCGAGGTGGACGCGACGCCCGCCCAGTCCAGGATGCGGGCCGTGGCCAGGGTGCGCTCCCGCTCCACCAGGCCCGCGACGAGGGCGCCGTGGTTGGCTCCCGGCGCGGCGAAGACGTACGAGTCGCGGGCGCCCTTGCCGACGCGGAAGCGTTCCGCGCCCCACGGGTCGTTCTGGCCGTAGACGAAGAGCATCTGCCGGGCGTTGTGCCGGACCCAGTTGTCCACGTCGCGCATGGCCCGCGGCTGGAACTTCGTCGGGATCTCGCGCGGCACGAAGTCGCGGGGCGGGAGGTAGCCGTAGCGGATCAGCTTGCGCTCGATGTGAGGGAACCCGATCATCGGGGCGCCGAGCTGGGTGGCCGCCTGGTAGTAGTACGGCGTGTACGGCTCCAGGCCCTGGTCCGTGTAGAAGTCGAAGCCGCCGCTCGCGTCGACGGCGTCCCAGATCGCCTGGTCGGTGGCGTGCGCCGCGTCCGCCGGGACGGTCTCGCAGTCCTTGAGCAGGCTGTACTGCCAGAAGCCCCAGACGTAGTCCAGGACGACCGCCTCGTACGCCTTGTCCAGGCTGCCGATCGTGCGGAAGGTGTAACCGTGCTCGGCCGCGTGGGCGGCGAAGCGTTCCTTCATCGGCTCCCGGCGCACCAGCGCCTCCCGCTGCACCGCGTTCACCCGGTCCCGGCACTCCTTGGTGCCGACGCGGGCGAAGAAGCGGTCGTAGGCGGAGTCCTCGTTGTCCACCACGTCGTTGGGGGCCACGTAGGCGACGACGCCGTCCATGTCGCGGGGGTAGAAGCGCTCGTAGTAGGTCGCGGTCATGCCGCCCTTGGAGACGCCGGTGGAGAGCCACTTGCGGTCGTAGACCGGTTCCAGCGCCTTGAAGATGCGGTGCTGGTCGGAGGCCGCCTGCCAGATGTCCAGCTTGGTCCAGTCGGCCGGTTCGGGCCGGGACGGCGTGAAGTAGCGGTACTCCATGGAGATCTGGTTGCCGTCGACGATCTGCGTCGGCTCGCGGCGGCTGGGCCGCGTGGAGACCTCGTAGCCGCTGGTGTAGAAGACGGTCGGGCGGGAGACGTCCCTGTGCAGCACGGTCAGGCGCTGCTGGAATGTGCCCGCGGACGGGTTCCGGTGGTCGACCGGCTGGGTGTACGACAGCACGAAGAAGCGGTAGCCGGGGTACGGCTTCTCCTCTATGAGGCTCATGCCCGGTATGGACAGCAGCCGTGCCTCGATGTCCGGCTCGGCGGCGGTGGCCGCCCTTGCCGTGGCCGTGCCGAGCGCGCCGGTCAGCAGCGCGAGCGTCAGCAGCCATCTGAGGGTCTTGCGGACCATTCACCCTCCCCTGGGAAGCGGATGTGCGCCGCAAGCTAGCGAGCAACTACCAACCGCACCAGGGGAGATGAGGAATTCGCCACGGGGATGGCCGAACGGCGGCGAGGGGCACCGCTCAGCAGAGGATCCAGCCCTTGCTGACCGAGCCCCGTCCCACCCGGCCCTTCACCCACACACAGCGCTGCCCGGCGTACACGGTGACGGGGCCTGCCCGGCGGGAGCGCCGGCCCTCGTCGGCGACCGGGTGCGCCCGGTACGCCTGGACGCTGGCCTTCATCCACTGCGAGCGGCCGGGGTCCTTGGGCAGGGTGATGACGCAGACGTGACCGCCGCGCTTGTAGACGTAGAGGGTGCCGGTGGAGAACGGGTACGTCTTCACCTTGCGTCCCTCGCAGCGCGTCGGCGCGGCGGCGTGCGCCTGCGCCGGGACCGCCACCGCGAGCACGCCGGACGCCGTCAGCAACGCCAGGCCGACCGCCAGTCGTCGGCGTATCGCACCTTTGTCCACCGTCTTGTCCTCCCCGTACACCGGCAATGAGCGTACTGATGTACGGACGCACGGCGTATGCCGGATGGTTGCACGACCGTCACGGCGACACGGGGCGGGACCTCACCGGGCCGCCCCGACCGGTTCCTCCGGCTCGGCCTCGCCGAGGAAGGTCCGCCACAGCTCGGCGTACTGCCCGCCGAGCGCCAGCAGCTCCTCATGCGTACCGTCCTCGGCGACACGGCCGTGATCCATGAGGATCACCCGGTCCGCGCGGGCGGCCGTCGTCAGCCGGTGGGCCACCACCAGGGTCGTACGGCGGCCCGCGAGACGGTCGGTGGCCTGGTTGACCTGAGCCTCCGTGGCCAGGTCCAGCGCGGCCGTCGCCTCGTCGAGGAGCAGGACGTCCGGGTCGACCAGCTCGGCGCGGGCCAGCGCGATCAGCTGGCGCTGGCCGGCGGAGAGGTTGCGGCCGCGCTCGGCGACCTCGTGGAGGTAGCCGCCCTCCAGCGTCGCGATCATCTCGTGGGCGCCGACCGCCCGGGCCGCGGCCTCGACCTCGGCGTCCGTGGCGTCGGGGCGGCCGTAGGCGATGGCGTCGCGGACGGTGCCCTGGAAGAGGTACGCCTCCTGCGGCACGACCCCGAGCCGGTGCCGGTACGACGTGATGTCCAGGGCCCGCAGGTCCTGGCCGTCGACGGTGACCCGGCCGCCGGTCGGGTCGTAGAACCGTGCCACCAGCTTGACCAGGGTCGACTTGCCCGCGCCGGTCTCGCCGACGAACGCGACGGTCTGCCCGGCGGGGATGCGGACGTCGATCCCGCCGAGCGCCTCCTCCTCGTCGCCGTAGCTGAAGTGCACGTCCTCGAAGGCGATCTCGCCGCGCAGCGACAGCACCTCCAGCGGCTCGGCGGCGGCCTTCGTCGAGGTCGGTTCGCGGAGCAGTTCCTGGATGCGGCCGAGCGAGACCGTGGCCTGCTGGTAGCCGTCGAAGACCTGGGAGAGCTGCTGGACCGGGGCGAAGAACAGGTCGATGTAGAGCAGGTACGCCACCAGCGCGCCGGTCGTCAGCGTGGCCGCGTCGATCCGGGTGCCGCCCACGATCAGCACCGACGCCGCGGCCGCCGACGACAGGAACTGCACGAAGGGGAAGTAGATCGAGATCAGCCACTGGCCCCGGATACGCGCCTGGCGGTAGCTGTCGCTGCGCTCGGCGAACCGTGCGCCGCCGTCCTGCTCACGCCGGAAGGCCTGCACGATCCGCAGCCCGGACACCGACTCCTGAAGGTCGGCGTTGACCACCGACACCCGCTCACGGGCGAGTTCGTACGCCTTCACGCTCGCCCGGCGGAAGTAGTACGTGGCGACGATCAGCGGCGGCAGCGTCGCGAAGACGACCAGCGCGAGCTCGATGTCGATGACCAGCAGGGCGACCATGATGCCGCAGAAGGTGACGACCGAGACGAACGCGGTGACCAGGCCGGTCTGGAGGAACGTCGACAGCGCGTCGACGTCCGTGGTCATCCGGGTCATGATCCGGCCGGTCAGCTCGCGCTCGTAGTAGTCGAGGCCGAGCCGCTGGAGCTGGGCGAAGATCTTCAGCCGCAGCGAGTACAGCACGCGTTCGCCGGTGCGCCCGGTCATCCGGGTCTCGGCGATCTGCGCCGCCCACTGGACGATCACCGCGACCAGGCCGAGCAGGGCCGCCGCCCAGACCGCGCCGAGCGCCGCCGCCGTGACACCGTCGTCGATGCCGTGCCGGATCAGCACGGGCAGCAGCAGCCCCATGCCGGCGTCCATGGCGACCAGGCCGAGGCTGATCAGCAGCGGCGGCCCGAATCCGCGCAGCAGCCGCTTGAGCCCGTAGCTCTCCTCCGGGCGCACCGCGCGCGCCTCGTCGATGTCGGGGACGTCGATGGCCGGGGGCAGCGCCTCGACCTGGGCGAGGAGCTCGGGAGTCGCCGGGGACTCCGCGAGCGCCAGGTCCTTGGGCTCCCGGTCCCCGGTCCACAGCCGCGGCGTCACCCCGCGTTCGGCGTCGAACTCCGCGTCCAGTTCGTCGCGTACGGAGGTGTCCTCGCGCGGGCAGGCCGGCTGGGCGTGGCCTGGTGAGACGCCGCCGAGTTCGTCGGGGTCGGTGAGCAGGCGCCGGTACAGGGCGGAGCGTTCCTGGAGCTCGTCGTGGGTGCCGATGTCGGCGAGACGGCCGGCGTCCAGGACCGCGATGCGGTCGGCGAGGCCCAGGGTGGAGCGGCGGTGGGCGATGAGCAGGGTCGTGCGGCCCTCCATCACGTGCCCCAGCGCCTCGTGGATCTCGTGCTCGACGCGGGCGTCCACCGCCGAGGTCGCGTCGTCGAGGACGAGCAGCCGCGGGTCGGTGAGGATCGCGCGGGCGAGCGCGACGCGCTGGCGCTGACCGCCGGAGAGGGTGAGGCCGTGCTCGCCGACCTTGGTGTCGTAGCCCTCGGGCAGCTCGGCGATGAAACGGTCCGCCTGGGCGGCGCGCGCGGCGGCGGTGATCTCCTCGTCGGTGGCGTCGGGGCGGCCGTAGGCGATGTTGTTGCGGACGGTGTCCGAGAAGAGGAAGGAGTCCTCCGGCACCAGTCCGATCGCGGCCCGCAGCGAGTCCGTGGTCAGCTCGCGCACGTCGTGGCCGCCGATCAGGACGGCGCCGCGCGTGACGTCGTAGAAGCGCGGGAGGAGGAGGGAGACGGTGGACTTGCCGGAGCCGGAGGAGCCGACGACGGCGAGGGTCTCGCCGGGCCGGATCTCGAAGCTCAGCCCGTCGAGGACGGGGCGCTCGTCGGCGTAGCCGAAGGCCACGTCGTCGAACTCGACGGTCGCGGGCGCGTCGGCGGGCAGGGTCTTGGTGCCGTTCTTGATCGACGGCTCGGTGTCGATCAGCTCGAGGACCCGCTCGGTGCCGGCGCGGGCCTGCTGGGCGACCGTGAGCACCATCGCGAGCATCCGGACCGGGCCGACCAGCTGGGCGAGGTAGGTGGAGAAGGCGACGAACGTGCCGAGGGTGATGTGCCCGCGCACCGCCAGCCAGCCGCCGAGCGCGAGCATCGCGACCTGGCCGAGGGCCGGGACGGCCTGGAGCGCCGGGGTGTACCTGGAATTGAACCGGATGGTGCGCAGCCGGCCCGCGAACAGCCGCCGGCCGACCTCGCGCAGCTTGCCGGTCTCCTGGTCCTCCTGCCCGAAGCCCTTCACCACGCGGACGCCGCTGACGGCCCCGTCGACCACGCCCGCGACGGCGGCGGCCTGGGCCTGGGCGTACCAGGTGGAGGGGTGCAGCCTGGCCCGGCTGCGCCGCGCGATCCACCACACGGCGGGGGCCACGGCGAGCGCGACCAGTGTCAGGGGCAGCGACAGCCAGGCCATGACGACCAGGGAGATCAGGAACAGGGCGAAGTTCCCGATGGTCATCGGGAGCATGAAGAGCAGGCCCTGGATCAGCTGGAGGTCGCTGGTGGCCCTGCCGACGACCTGCCCGGTGGACAGCTCGTCCTGGCGCCGGCCGTCGAGCCGGGTGATCGTCCCGAACATGTCGGTCCGCAGGTCGTGCTGGACGTCGAGGGCGAGACGGCCGCCGTAGTAGCGACGGATGTAGGTGAGGACGTAGACGATGAGCGCGGCGCCCACCAGCAGGCCCGCCCAGACGGCCATGCCGCGGCTCTTGTCGCCGATCACGTCGTCGATGATCACCTTGGTGATCAGCGGCACGATCGCCATGACCGCCATACCGGCG
Source organism: Streptomyces chartreusis (assembly GCF_008704715.1). NCBI lineage: Bacteria > Bacillati > Actinomycetota > Actinomycetes > Kitasatosporales > Streptomycetaceae > Streptomyces > Streptomyces chartreusis. Next base: position 6,258,721 of record NZ_CP023689.1, on the reverse strand, counting down.
AGGGACGAGCCGAGTGCGAGGACCACGTCCTTGGGGTGACGCCAGGCGTAACCCCACAGCCGTCGTGCCCATCCCCGTTGCGCTGCCACGCGGTGCCCTCCGTCCGTCCTGATCTACCGGAAGGCACCAACGCCGACGAGCTCCGATTTCATCCCGCCGCAACAAACACGGCGGGTGCCGTGCTCAGATCCGTACGCGCAGCCGGTAGAAGCGGGTCGTCTGAGCGGCGTTCTGGTTGTCGTCGCTGACCAGCAGTACCTTCAGGCGGCCCTTCGAGTACCCCGTGATCGCCATGCCCTCGATGTTGTCGAGGAGCGGGTTCGGCTGGGGCTGCTTGGCGGTCGCTCCCAGTGACGGGCAGTTCACGATGTCGGCGAGGAGGGTCTTCCTGATCAGGCGTACGCCGTCCTGGCCGGTGAGGTTCTCGACACCGCTCGTGTCCGTCGCGCGACGCGGGTCGGCGAGGTAGAGGCGGACGGTGTTGCCGACGCCGGCGGTGAAGCCGCGCTCCAGGACGAGGAGGCGGCCGTCGGGGGTGGCCTGGACCTCGGGGACGCCGAGTCCGGTGTCGGTGCGGTAGGCGTACTGCCGGCCGACCTCGAAGCGGTCGCCCTTGGTCCGGTTCCAGGTCTGGAGGCGGACGATGCCCGCGCTGTCGCCGGCGAGCGCGTACTCCATCGAGGCGAGCAGGGTGCGGCCGCCGGGGAGCAGGGTCAGGCCCTCGAAGGTGCCGTTGGAGACGGCGCGGCCGGCCGGGGCGACCCGCAGCGCGTCCGGGACGGGGAGCCGGTCGAGGATCCTGCCGTCGCGGGAGTAGCGGCGCACGGACGGCTCTGTCTCGCCGGCGACGAGCCGGGTGCCGTCCCGGTCCACGACGAGGCCCTCGGAGTCGAGGGCGGCGCCGCTCTCGTCGGCGAGCGGGACGACGCTCTCCGGCGCGAGGGTCCTGGCGTCCAGGCCGAAGAGGGCGGAGCGGTCGGAGACGGCGGCGAGCGAGCCGTCCCGGTCCACGGCGAGCGCGGAGAAGTTGCCGACGAAGGTGCCCTCGTAGGCCGTCTTGTCGAGCGCGTCGGAGAAGCGGTCGATGGAGACGGCGGGCGAACAGGCGTGGCCGGCCGAGGAGTCGGGGCGGGCGTTCGCCGGGCCGGCGGCGGTCAGACAAGTGGCCGCCGCCAGGCCCGCTGTGACGGTCGCGAGTACGGTTCTCAGGCGCATGGAGGTCACCGTAGGGCGGGTCGGTGACGCAGGGGAGACCGGCTCATGAAGCGTCGTATCCGGCTCCCTGGGGCCGTCAGCTCGCGGCGAGGTCCTTGTGGATGGCCTTGGCCACGCCCTGGATCGTCGCGATGCCGTAGTTCATGGTGCTGTTGTCGTGGGTCAGCACCGTGATCATGTAGTCGTGGCCGCCGCCCTTGAACGCGCCGACGCTGTGCACCCGCCAGCCGTGCGTCGAGCGGGACAGCCAGCCGTTCTTCACGGCCACGGAGACACCGGACGGCACGCCGTACGGGGTGCCCCAGCGCTGCGAGGAGACGACCTGGCCCATCAGCTTCAGGATGTAGGCGCGGGCGTTGTCGCTGAGCACCGTGTTCTTGGCGGTGATGAGCTTCAGCAGCTTCTGCTCGTCGGTGACGGTGATCTGCGTCAGACCCCAGTAGCCGTCCGCGCCGGGCTTGGTCTGGGTCATGCCGGCCGCCGCCAGGAAGCCCTTGACCTTCGTCAGGCCGAGCTGCTTCCAGAGCGTGCTGGTCGCGGCGTTGTCCGACTTGGTGATCATGTCCTTGCTGAGCTTTGCCTCGCGGTCCGTGAGGTAGCGGTTGTGCTTCTTCGCGTCCCACAGCAGCGTGGCCAGCACGGTGACCTTGACGACGCTGGCCGAGTCGTAGGCGCTGGAGGCCCGCAGGCTGCAGTTGGTGTTCGTCGAACGGTCGTACAGACCCACGGCGATCGTGCCCTTGCGGCCCGCGAGGGCCGCCGTGATGTCCTTCTTCAGCTTGTCGGCGAGGCCCGCCTTGGCGGACGTACAGCTGACGGTGGGTGCCGCGGCGGCTGCGGGGCCCGCGGCGATGACCGGTATGAACACACCGGCACCCACGCCCGCCGCGACGACTGCTCGCACACGTCTGGAAACGCCCCTTGACTTCTCTCTCCCGTGAGTCATGCCCTCAAGACTCGTGAGACCCGGGGAATGGTTGTACGCGAACGGCACCTGATACACCGTCAGGATATTGCCACGGGATCCGTGCGGCTCCGGGGATCGGCGGCGGCGCGTACCCCCGCTCCCGCCGAGGTGATTTCACAGCCGGGCACCAGGTACGGCACAGCCCGCACCCACCCCCGCCACACACGATGCGCTGGTGACATCAGCCACCGATCCCCTCCCCCACCCGACCGTGACCGCCGACGCGCCCCCGCCGGCCCCGCACCGGGCGCCCCCGGACCGGGCACCGCGCTGGTCGCTGCCCGCCCTGATCGCGATCCTGATCCTGGCGGCGGTGCTGTACTCCTGGAACCTGTCGGGCTCCGGCCTCAACAGCTTCTACAGCGCGGCCGTCCTGAGCGGCACACAGAGCTGGAAGGCGTGGTTCTTCGGCTCGCTGGACGCGGGCAACTTCCTCACCGTCGACAAGCCGCCGTTCGCCCTGATGGTGATGGGGCTGTCCTGCCGTGTGTTCGGCTACGGCACCTGGCAGATGATGCTCCCGATGATCCTGCTCGCGCTGGCGACGATCTGGATCGTGCACGCCTCGGTGAAGCGGGTGTGGGGGCACGGCGCGGCGACGGTGGCCGCGCTGGTCCTGGCCCTGACGCCGATCACGGTCGCCATCAACCGCGACAACAACCCCGACACCCTGCTGGTCTTCCTGATGGCCGGCGGCGCCGCCCTCGCCCTGCGCGCCGTGCGCAACGGCAGGCTGCTGCCCCTGGTCGGCTCCGCGGTCTGCTTCGGCCTCGCCTTCAACACGAAGATGCTCCAGGGCTACATCGCGCTGCCCGCCGTCTTCGCGGTCTACCTGTACGCCGCGAAGCCGGGGCTGGTGAAGCGGATCTTCAACCTGCTGATCGCGGGCGTCGCCCTGGCCGTCGCCGGCTTCTGGTGGGCGGCGGCGGTCTCGCTGGTGCCCGCCGACGACCGCCCCTACATCGGCGGTTCGACGGACGGCACGGCCTGGGACCTGATCATGGGCTACAACGGCCTCGGCCGGATCCTCGGCGGCGAGGGCAACGGCGGGGGCGGCGGTGGCGGAGGCGGAGGCGGCGGCTTCTCCGGTACGGCCGGCATCGGCCGCCTCTTCAACGACATCCTCGGCGGCCAGATCTCCTGGCTGCTCCCCTTCGCCGCGATCGCCTGCGCCGGCGGCCTCCTTCTGCGCGGCCGCGCCCCGCGCACCGACCCGACCCGCGCCGCGCTGCTGCTGTGGGGCGGCTGGACGGCCCTGCACTACCTGACCTTCGCCATGGCCGAGGGCACGATGCACCCCTACTACACGACCGCGCTCGCCCCGGGCATCGCGGCGCTGTGCGGTGGCGGCGGCGTGATGCTGCTGCGGGCGTTCCGCACCGACAGGCGGTGGGCGTGGGTGCTGCCGGCGGGTCTGGCGGTCACGGCCGGCTGGGCGGTCGTGCTGCTGCGCCGGGCCTCCGGCTGGAACACCTGGCTGTGGCCCGCCGTCGCCGTCATCATGGCGCTGGCGATCGTGGGTCTGCTCGTCTTCCGGTCCGCGACGGGCCTACGGGTACGGCTGCTCGCGGCATCCGTGACGGCGGCTGTCGTCGCTGCGGTGGCGGGCCCGGCGGCGTACGCCTGGTCGGTGCCGTCCGGCTCGGGCGGCGGCATGGGCGGCACGAACCCGACGGCCGGCCCTTCGACGGGGAGCGGCTTCGGCGGCGGTCCCGGTGGTGGCGGCGCTCCGGGTGGCGGTGGCGCTCCCGGTGGCGGTGGCGGCCGGGGCGACTTCGGCGGCGGGCAGTTGCCGGGCGGCACACAGCAGGGCGGCCAGATGCCGGGCGGCGGGAACGGTCAGACTCCCGACGGTGCCGGCGAGATGGGCGGCGCCCCGCCGAACGGCAGCGGCACCGGCGGTACCGCCCCGGGCGGAGCGGACACCGGCAGCGGCACCCGGCCCGGCGGCGCGGGCGGCGGCTTCGGTGGCGGCGGCATGGGCGGCGGCGCGAGCAGCGAGCTGATCGCCTACCTCAAGAAGCACCAGGACGGCGCCGAGTGGCTCCTCGCGGTGTCGAGTTCGCAGAGCGCCGCACAGCTGATCCTGAGCAGCGGTGAGCCCGTGATCTCCATGTGGGGCTGGTCGGGCAGCGACAACGCGATGACCCTGGCCAGGCTCAAGGAGCTGGTGAAGAAGGGCGAGCTGCACTACGTCCAGGTCGGGGGCGCCGGCATGGGAGGCGGCCCCGGCGGTGGCGGCGACGTCAGCACCGAGGTGACGGAGTGGGTGCAGAAGAACGGGACGGCGGTGAAGGAGAGCGAGTACGGCGCCACCGCCCAGTCCTCATCGTCCTCTCCATCCTCTTCGTCCTCCTCCGAGAGCAACCAGTCCACCGTCTACCGCCTCGACCCGTCGGACGTCGGCTAGCGACACCCGGCACCGCACCGCACCACGGCCCCCGGCTCACCGCCGGGGGCCGATTCGGGTGTGTCAACTCGCGTAGCGCTGCCCCGTTTTGCCGTTCCCCGTCACCCAATGGACACGTGCAAGCCCTCGACAGCACTACATGTTCATGCCACTCTCCCGTTTGCCGCCTTCGCTCAACCCGCGTAGATCCCCGCGCAGATGGGAACCCCACATGCTGGCGACACACATACGCCACCGGCGCTGGAAGTCAGTTGCGCTGACGACGGCCGCCGTCCTGGTCGGCCTCACCACCCCCACCCTGACGGCGACTTCGGCCGCCGCCACGACGACCGACTACGACTCGACGTACTACAAGAACGCGATCGGCAAGACCGGCGCGAGCCTGAAGTCGTCCCTGCACACGATCATCAGCAGCCAGACCAAGATCTCGTACTCCGCGGTCTGGAACGCGCTGAAGGTCACCGACCAGGACCCGAACAACAGCAACAACGTGATCCTGCTGTACAGCGGCGTCTCCCGCAGCAAGTCCCTCAACGGCGGTGACGTCGGCGACTGGAACCGCGAGCACACCTGGGCCAAGTCGCACGGCGACTTCGGCGAGGCGACCGGCCCCGGCACCGACCTGCACCACCTGCGCCCGGCCGACGTCCAGGTCAACAGCATCCGCGGGAACCTGGACTTCGACAACGGCGGCAGCACCGTCACGAACGGCGGCGGCAGCAAGGTCGACTCCGACTCCTTCGAGCCGCGCGCCGCCGACAAGGGCGACGTGGCCCGCATGATCCTCTACATGGCCGTGCGCTACGACGGCGGCGACGGCTTCGCCGACCTGGAGCCCAACGAGAAGGTCGGCAACGGCAGCAACCCGTACATGGGCAAACTCTCCGTCCTCAAGGCGTGGAACGAGCAGGACCCGCCGAGCGCCTTCGAGGAGAAGCGCAACCAGGCCATCTACGACACCTACCAGCACAACCGCAACCCGTTCATCGACCACCCGGAGTGGGTCGAGGCGATCTGGTAGCCGACCGGGCCCCGCTCGGTCCCCGTGGACGCGCCAGGGGCCTCATTCGGCCCCGGCGCGTTCATTCACCACCTGTGCAGCCGAGTTACCTGCGCCGATCCGGTGCCGTTGACCCGGCCATGAAGAAGATCAGCGCGCTCGCCGCGCTCACCATGGCAGCCCTCGTACTCGCCGCCCCGGCCCACGCCGACGACGGCGACCGGGGCCGCATCAGCATCGCCGGCTACTCCGGTTTCGGCCTCTGCAAGGAGACACTCGCGCTCGTCCCATGGGCCCTGCCGCTGACGGGCCCCGCCGTGGACGACGCCTGCCACAACCGCGACCACGACGAGATGCACGACCGGGCCGCCGCGCCTGCCCTCACGCCGTGAGGTGAGTCGGCTCGAACATCCGCAGCACCGCCGGGAGTACGACCACCGAAGGGCCGGGCTCGGACAGGGCCTTGGTCAGGTCGGCCTCCAGGGTCTCCGGGGTCGTGCGGACCCCGGGGACGCCGAAGGACTCGGCCAGGGCGACATAGTCCGGCCGGGTCAGTTCGGTGGCCGTCGCCTCGCCGAAGGCGTCGTTCATGTACTCGCGCAGGATGCCGTAGCCGCCGTCGTCGACGATGAGCCAGGTGACGTTCAGGTCGTACTGGCGGGCCGTCGCGAGCTCGGCGATCGAGTACAGCGCGCCTCCGTCGCCGGACACCGCGAGGACCGGGCGGGTCGGATCGGCCACCGCACCGCCGAGCGCCGCCGGGAAGCCGTAGCCGAGGCCGCCGGCGCCCTGGGCGGAGTGCAGGTGGTTGGGGCCCTTGGCGTCGAAGGCCGACCAGGCCCAGTAGGCCAGGATCGTCATGTCCCAGAAGGACGGGGAGTCGGCGGGCAGGGCGCGGCGCACGGACGCCAGCACCTGCCGCTCCAGGGTGAGTTCCTGGGCGTCGATGCGCTCGGCGACCTTGGCCAGGACCGTCGCCACCCGCTCGGGCGCCGTGGGATCCGTGCGCTCGGACACCGTCTCCAGCAGGGCCTGCAACGCGAGGCGGGCGTCCGCGTGGATACCGAGGGCCGGGTGGTTGGACTCCAGCTTGCCGAGGTCGGCCTCGATCTGCACGACCCGGCCGCGCGGCTTGAACGTGTGGTAGTTCGAGGAGAGTTCACCGAGCCCCGAGCCGACGACGAGGAGGACGTCGGCGTCCTCCAGGAAGTCCGTGGTGTGCCGGTCCTCGATCCACGACTGGAGCGAGAGCGGGTGGTTCCAGGGGAACGCCCCCTTGCCGCCGGGGGTGGTCACCACCGGCGCCTGGATCAGCTCCGCGAGCTGCCGCAGCTTGCCGCTCGCGTCGGCCCGTACCACTCCCCCGCCCGCGATGATCGCCGGGCGGGCCGCGTTCGACAGCAGGTCGGCGGCCACCGCGGTCAGTTCGGGGCGCGGCGGCAGCTCCTCCGGGAACGCGTCGCCGCCCGTCACCACCGGGATCGACGTCTCGGCCAGCAGCACGTCCTGCGGGATCTCCACCCACACCGGGCCGTGCGGGGCCGTCAGCGCCGACTTCCAGGCCGCCTCGATCGCGGACGGGATCTGGGACTGGGTGCGGACGGTGTGCACCGACTTCACCACGCCACGGAACGAGGCCGCCTGGTCGGGGAGTTCGTGCAGATAGCCGTGCCGGCCGCCGCCCAGGCCCGCCGTGGGGATCTGGCTGCTGATCGCCAGCACCGGCGCGGAGGCCGCGGCCGCCTCCTGGAGCGCGGCCAGCGAGGTGAGCGCGCCAGGGCCGGTCGACAGCAGCAGCGGGGCCGCCTCGCCGGTCAGCCGGCCGTACGCGTCCGCCGCGAACCCGGCGTTGTTCTCCACGCGCAGACCGATGTAGCGCAGATCGCTGCGGCGCAGGGCGTCGAACATGCCGAGGGCGTGCTGGCCGGGGAGGCCGAAGACCGTCGTCGTGCCGAGCGCCGCCAGCGTCTCCACGACCAGGTCCCCGCCGTTGCGGCCGGGTGGAGGGTTCAGCGCTGCCTCCGTCTGGGCGGCGGTGGGGCGGAGTACCAGGTCGTGGTCGTGAGTCACTTCGCGCGGGCCTCTGCAATCTGGCGGGACATGATCGTGGTCAGTTCGTACGCGGTGTGCGAGGCCGCCACCGACGTGATCTCGGCGTGGTCGTACGCCGGGGCCACCTCGACGACGTCCGCCGACACCAGGTTGCAGGATGCCAGGCCCCGCAGGATCTCCAGCAGTTCGCGGGAGGTCATGCCGCCGGCCTCGGGGGTGCCGGTGCCGGGCGCGTGGGCCGGGTCGAGGCAGTCGATGTCGATGGAGATGTACAGCGGACGGTCGCCGATGCGCTGGCGCAACTGGTCGGCGACCTCGTCGGCGCCGCGGCGGTAGATGTCCGCCGAGGTGACGATGCCGAAGCCCATCTTCTCGTCGTCGGTGAGGTCCTGCTTGCCGTACAGCGGGCCGCGGGTGCCGACGTGGGAGAGCGCCTCGGTGTCGAGGATGCCCTCCTCCACCGCGCGCCGGAACGGCGTGCCGTGGGTGTACTCGGCGCCGAAGTACGTGTCCCAGGTGTCGAGGTGGGCGTCGAAGTGCAGCAGCGCGACCGGGCCGTGCTTCTTGGCGACCGAGCGCAGCAGCGGCAGCGCGATGGTGTGGTCGCCGCCGAGCGTCATCATGCGGGCGCCGGTGCCGAGGAGGTCGTCGGCGGCGGCCTCGATCGTCTCGACGGCCTCGTTGATGTTGAACGGGTTCGCGGCGATGTCACCGGCGTCCGCGACCTGGGCGAGCGCGAACGGGGACGCGTCCTGCGCCGGGTTGTACGGGCGCAGCAGCCGGGACGCCTCGCGGATGGCGTTGCCGCCGAAGCGGGCGCCCGGCCGGTACGAGACGCCCGAGTCGAACGGCACGCCGACCACGGCGACGTCGGCGCGGCCGACCTCGTCGAGGCGCGGGAGCCGGGCGAAGGTCGCGGGTCCGGCGTACCGCGGGATGCGGGAGGAGTCGACGGGGCCGCGGGGCGTCTCGTAGCTGCTCATGTGGAAATGCCTTCTTTCCTACGCTTCATCGCGTATGCGGGATATCTACCTACGACTCTACTGGTGAGCCGGTACCGGTTCGGACACGAGTTCGGGGTCCCGCCCGGCCAGGCGCTCACGCCAGGCGGCGAGTACGGCCGCGTCGGTCGGCTTCGTCATCAGGGAGACGACGAGGTACGCGGCGAGGGAGGCCAGCAGGCCGTAGTACACGGGCTCGTTGGCCAGGATGCCGTGGGTCGCCATCAGGGTGATCACCGCGACGCCGCCGACCACGACCGAGGCGAGCGCGCCCTGCGCGGTGCCGCGCCGCCACAGCAGCCCGCCGAGGATCGGCACGAGCAGTCCGCCGACCAGCAGGTTGTAGGCGACGGTCAGCGCCTCGACGACGTTGTTCAGCGCGATGGCCGTACCGATCACGGCGAGGCCCATGATGAGGATGAACACGCGGTTGCCCTTGACCTCGTCGTGCGCCTCCCCGTCCGGGCGGACCACGCCGCGCAGCCGGGACCAGATGTCGTTGTTGGCGACGGTCGCGCAGGCGATCAGCGCGCCGGAGGAGGTGGACATCACCGCGGCGAGGGCGGCGGCGAGCACCAGGCCCCGCACGCCCATGGGCAGTTCGTCCTTGACGATGGTCGCGAAGGCGTCGTCCGGGCTGCCGAGCTTGGGGTAGAGCACCTTGGCCGCGGTGCCGATGACGGCGCCGGCGAGGGCGTAGGCGAGGCAGTAGGTGCCGGCGACGGTGCCGCCCCACTTCGCCGTCTTGTCGCTGCGGGCCGTGAACACCCGCTGCCAGATGTCCTGCCCGATCAGCATGCCGAAGGTGTAGATCAGGACGTAGGTGAAGATCGTCTCGCCGCCGATGCCCAGCGGGTCGAAGTACTCGGTCGGCAGCTTCGCCTTCATCTCGCTGAACCCGCCGGCCTTGACGACGGCGATGGGCAGGAGCAGCAGGAGCACGCCGATCGTCTTGACGACGAACTGCACCATGTCGGTGAGGGTGATCGACCACATGCCGCCGAGCGTGGAGTAGGCGACGACGATGGAGCCGCCGAGGATGATCGCGACGGTGCGGTTCATGTCGAAGAGGACGTCGAAGATCGTGGCGTACGCGATGGTCGACGTGACGGCGAGCATGAGGGTGTACGCCCACATGACGAGGCCGGAGATGACGCCGGCCCGGCCGCCGTAGCGCAGGTCGAGCATCTCGGAGACGGTGTAGACCTTCAGCCGGGCTATGCGGGCGGAGAAGAAGACGCTCAGCGCGAGCAGGCCGAGGCCGATGGTGAACACCATCCAGGCGCCGGAGAGCCCGTACTGGTAGCCGAGGCCCACGCCGCCGATGGTGGACGCGCCGCCGAGGACGATCGCCGCCATGGTGCCGGAGTACATCGTCGGGCCGAGCCGGCGGCCGGCGACCAGGAACTCGCTCTTGGACTTGGCGCGGCGCATGCCCCACCAGCCCATGGCCAGCATGCCGGCCAGATAGACGACGATGACGGTGTAGTCGACGGCCATGGTGGGGCCTCCTTCACGAACATTCCGGTGGCGTGTCGTGCGTATGGGGGGTGGGGACGGTCGGCAGCGGCTCGCGGGGACATCCGCCCGTACCCGCGGCTGCCGGACTGGAACGACAGTAGGTGGCCGGAAAGTGACTGCGAAGTGTACGTTTCATCCATCCGAGACTGCGCGAGTGTAGGAAACGTCCCATGCCGGATCCCGCTGTCCCGCCCACCCCACCCGTAGCGCTGTCGGCGCTCCTCGCCCGTGAGGATCTGGGCCTGCGCCAGATCGCCGGCCCGCAGGACACGAACACGGTGATCCACTGGGCGCACACTTCCGAGATGGCCGATCCGTACCCCTATCTGCTGGGCGGCGAGCTGCTGCTGTCGGCCGGGGTGCACATCCCGGAGGCTGCGCGGTCGGGGAGCTTGGGGGATTACTTCGACGACTACGTCTCGCGGATCGTCGCGGCGGGCGGCGCCGCCCTCGGCTTCGGCCTCGCCCCGGTGCACGACACGGTGCCGCGCGCCCTGGTGGAAGCCTGCGACACCTACGGACTGCCCCTCCTGGAGGTCCCGCCGCAGACCACCTTCTCCGGCGTGGCCCGCGCGGTCTGGCAGCTCATGGCCCAGGCCCGGCACGCCGAACTGCGCCGGGTGACGGAGGCCCAGCAGAGCCTGGCGGCCGCGGCCTCCCGCCCGGACCCGGTGCGTGCCGTGCTGCGGCAACTGGCCCAGCGGATAGGGGGTTGGGCTGTGCTGTACGGGCCGGAGGGGGCGGAGAGCGCCTCGGCGGGACGCGCGCCGGACGGGCAGGGGCCGGAAGCCGCGTCCGCCGGGCGGGCGGCCGAAGCCACGGCTGCCGGGCGGGCGGCCGAAATCGCGGCTGCCGGGCGCGAGCCGGGGGACGTGGTGCGCGGGGCGCTGGCCGAGCTCGCGGCCGTAGTACGCCCCTCCGGCCCCGGGACACCCACCTCCGCCACCGACACCGCCGCCGGCACCCACCTCGCCGCCTACGCCCTCGGCGCGGGCCAGGGCTTCGTCCTCGGGGTCGCCGCCCCGCACCGGGACACCGGCGACCACACCATCGCCTCCGTGGCGGCGGTGCTGCTCTCCCTCCTCACCGGCGAGCACCAGAGCGGCTCCGGCGCGGCCCGCTCCTCCGCGCTCGTGCGGCTGCTGCTGGGCGCCGAGCCGGAGGCGGTGGCCCCGCTGCTGGGCAGCGGCGGCTGGCTCGTGGTGCACGGCAGCCCCGACGCCCAGCCCTGCGACCCCGTGGCGGCCGCCGCACTGGGCGCCGCCCTCGGCTCCCCGCTGGTCGACCTGGCCCGGGACGTCGTACGCGTCCTCGTCCCGGCCGACCGCGAACCCGCCCCGCAGCCCGGCTGGACCCTGGGCGTCAGCGCCCCCGCGACCGCGCGGGACTGGCCGGCCGCCGACACCCAGGCGGCCCGCGCCCTGTCCCGCGCGCGGGCCACCCGGGCGGCCCTGCACCGGCACGGCACCCACCGCCCCGCCCTCACCGACCTGCTCTCCCCCGGCGAGGCCGAGGCCCACGCCCGCGCACTGCTCGCGCCCCTCACCCCGCCCCTCGCCGAGACGCTGCGCACCTGGCTCTCGCTGCACGGCAGCTGGGACCGCACGGCCGTGGCCCTCGCCGTGCACCGCAACACCGTCCGCCAGCGCATCGCCCGCTGCGCGGCACTGCTCGGCACGGACCTGGACGACCCGGACGTACGAATGGAGCTGTGGTTCGCCCTGCGGCACGGCGAGCGGTGATCCACACAGTGACCCGCGTCGCACGCACCCCGGACGCGGCCGTTCCCGTAGTTGTCTGCCTCACAATGGGAACCATGCCGATACCCGGGACACCCAGCCGCGCCGAGCTCGTCGACCACCTCGTCAGAACCCGTATCGCGGGCGACGTCGCCACTCCCCGCGAGAACAACCTCTCCCACTACCGCAAGCTGGCGAACGGCGACCGCCACTACTGGCTCGGCCTGGAGCTCGGTGAACGCTGGACGGACGAGCAGGACGTGCTCGCGGTGATGGCGGAGCGCGTCGGCGTGAACGACGACGCCGAGCACCGGCACGGCCAGGACACCATCGACCCCGAGCTGACCGTGGCCGCGCTGGAGCGCATGGCGGCCCGGCTGCGCAAGGCCGCGGACGGCGGCCAGCGCGTCCTGTTCGCGACCGGCCACCCGGGCGGCCTGCTGGACGTCCACCGCGCGACGGCCGACGCGCTGCGCGGTGCCGGCTGCGAGATCGTCGTCATCCCCGAGGGCCTGCAGACCGACGAGGGCTACGTCATGCAGTTCGCGGACGTCGCGGTCCTCGAACACGGCGCCACCCTCTGGCACACCCATTCCGGGGCACCGATGAAGGCCATCCTCACCGGACTGGAGCGCGAGGGACGCCCGCTGCCGGACCTCGTCGTGGCCGACCACGGCTGGGCGGGCTACGCCGGCCAGCACGGCGTCGACTCCGTCGGCTACGCGGACTGCAACGACCCGGCGCTGTTCCTCGCGGAGTCGGAGGGCACGGTGCAGGTCGTGGTGCCGCTGGACGACCACGTCGTCAGCCCGCGCCACTACGACCCGATGACCACCTATCTGCTGCGCGAGGCCGGCCTGGTCGAGTAGGGGATTGTACCGGCCCACGTTGAAATCTCGGCGAACGCTGCCGGATTTCTTCGTGGAGGTCGCGTCCCTGCACACATCCCCCTGAGACACGTCTCTGTCTGTTCAACCGGAAACAGAAGTGACGGAGTTTCTCAGGGGAACGGATGTTGCTGATGCGCGGATTTGATACTGGACCTACGACTCTGTTGCGGGCGTCGGGCGCGATACGCGTGCCCTCGCAGCCGCTCCCCCCGCCGGCCGAGACGGCGCCCGCCCGGGAGGGCCGCCGGCTGTATGTCGTCGACGGCGTCCGGCTGCTCGCCGCGCTGCTGGTGGCGGTGCACCACTACACGGGCACCGACCGGCTCGACCGGCCCGGCAACCCCGTCTGGGACCGTCCGGTGTCCGAGATCATGCCCACGGTGTTCCGCTTCTCCGCCTACGGCTGGATCGGCGTCGAGATCTTCTTCGTCATCAGCGGCTTCGTGATCTGCATGTCGTGCTGGGGCCGCACCCCGCGGCAGTTCTTCGTCTCCCGCGTCATCCGGCTCTATCCGGCGTACTGGTTCGCCGTCGTCTTCACCACGGCCGTCGTCGTGGCCCTGCCGGGGGTGTGGGAGCGCCTGCGGATGCGGGACGTCCTGCTCAACCTCACGATGCTCCAGTCCGGTTCGGCCTCGCCGCACGTCGACGGCGTCTACTGGACCCTTTGGACGGAGCTGCGGTTCTACCTGCTCTTCCTCGTGGTCGTCGCCATGGGGCTCACCTACCGCAGGGTCGTGGTGTTCTGCTGCGTCTGGGGCACCGCCGCGATGCTCGCGCCGATCTCCGAGCTGCGCCTGATGATCCTGATCGTGAACCCGGTCGCGGCCTGGTTCTTCATCGCCGGTCTGGTGCTCTACCTGATGTACCGCTTCGGCCAGGACCTGCTGCTGTGGGGCATGCTGACCATGTCGTGGCTGATGGCGCAGGTGGAGCTCGGGCGCCGGATCGAATCGGTCGAGCATGTCTCGGGCTGGCGCGGCAGCGCGCTGATCTACACGGCGTTCCTGCTGTTCATGGTCGCCGTCGCGCTCGGCCGCACGGACCGGATCCGCTGGAAGTGGCTGGTCACCGCCGGGGCGCTGACGTATCCGCTGTATCTGACGCACTACCTCGCCGGCACGGTGCTGATCAACCGGCTGCGGGACACGATGGACCCTCGGCTGCTGGTAGCCGTGGTGATCACGGTGTTCCTGGTGCTGAGCTGGCTGGTGCACCGGTGCGTGGAGCGTCCGGCGGCCCTGCTGCTGAAGCGGGGCCTGGACACGTCGTTCGCCCGGCTGCGGAATGCGGCGCGGGCATGAGGTGCCGGGGCCCGGCGGGCCCCGGCGCTCAGCGCGGGACGCGGACCACGCCCTCCTGGATCACGGACACCGCGAGCCGCCCGTCCTGCGTGTAGATCCGCGCCTGGCCGAGCCCGCGCCCGCCGAACGCCGACGGCGACTCCTGGTCGTACAGCAGCCACTCGTCGGCCCGGAAGGGCCGGTGGAACCACATCGCGTGGTCCAGCGAGGCTCCGACCACGTCCCCGACCGCCCAGCCGCCCCGGCCGTGCGCGAGCAGGACGGAGTCGAGGAGGGTCATGTCGGAGACGTACGTGGCGAGCACGACGTGCAGGAGCGGGTCGTCGGCGAGCTTGCCGTTGGTGCGGAACCAGACCTGGGAGTGCGGCTCGCGCGGCTCGCCGAACTTCCCGTACGGCGGCTCTTCGACATAGCGCAGGTCGACCGCCTGGCGTGCCTCCAGGAACCGCTCGACGACCGCCGCATCGAGGTGGTCGTAGCCGCGCAGGCGCTCCTCGGAGGTGGGCAGCGACTCCGGGTCGGGCGAGGGGGGCATCGGGGTCTGGTGGTCCAGGCCCTCCTCGTACGTCTGGAAGGACGCCGACAGCGCGAAGATCGGCTTGCCGTGCTGGACGGCGACCACGCGGCGGGTGGTGAAGGAGCGGCCGTCGCGCATCCGGTCGACGTTGTAGACGATGGGCGCGCCCGGGTCCCCCATGCGCAGGAAGTACGCGTGCAGGGAGTGGGCGGGCCGGTCCGCGGGCACCGTGCGGCCGGCGGCGACGAGCGCCTGGGCCGCGACCTGACCGCCGAAGACGCGCGGGACGACGGCGGAGCGGGACTGGCCGCGGAAGATGTCCTCCTCGATCTGCTCCAGGTCGAGCAGATCGAGGAGGTCCTGAAGTGCCTCGTTCATGGCACCTTTTCTACTGGCAGGGGATGTCAGGAGCCTTACAGGCCCATGTCCTTCGCGATGATCGACTTCATGATCTCGCTGGTGCCGCCGTAGATGCGGTTGACGCGGTTGTCCGCGTACAGGCGAGCGATCGGGTACTCGTTCATGAAGCCGTAGCCGCCGTGCAGCTGGAGGCAGCGGTCGATCACGCGGTGGGCGACCTCGGTGCAGAAGAGCTTCGCGGAGGCGGCCTCGGCGGGGGTCAGCTCGCCGGCGTCCAGTGCCTCCAGGGCGCGGTCGGCGACGGCCTCGGCCGCGTCCACCTCGGCCTGGCAGGCGGCCAGCTCGAACTTGGTGTTCTGGAAGGCGGCGACGGGCTTGCCGAAGACGGTGCGCTCGGTGACGTACTGCTGGGCGAACCGCACGGCGGCCTTGGCCTGGGCGTAGGCCCCGAAGGCGATGCCCCAGCGCTCGGAGGCCAGGTTGTGGCCGAGGTAGTAGAAGCCCTTGTTCTCCTCGCCGAGGAGGTCCTCGACGGGCACCTTGACGTCGACGAAGGCGAGCTCGGCGGTGTCGGAGGTGCGCAGGCCCAGCTTGTCCAGCTTGCGGCCGATGGAGTAGCCCTCGGACTTGGTGTCCACGGCGAACAGGGAGATGCCGTGGCGGCGGTCCTCGGCGCTGGGGGCGTCGGTGCGGGCGCAGACGATCACGCGGTCGGCGTGCACGCCACCGGTGATGAAGGTCTTGGAGCCGTTGAGGACGTAGTGCGTGCCGTCCTCGGAGAGCTTGGCGGTGGTCTTCATGCCGGCGAGGTCGGAGCCGGTGCCCGGCTCGGTCATCGCGAGCGCCCACATCTCCTCGCCGGAGACGAACTTCGGCAGGAAGCGCTTCTTCTGCTCGTCGCTGGCGAGCATCTTGATGTACGGCAGGCCGAGCAGCACGTGCACGCCGGAGCCGCCGAACTGCACACCGGCGCGGGCGGTCTCCTCGTACATCACCGCCTCGAACTTGTACGAGTCGATGCCGGCGCCGCCGAACTCCTCGTCGACGCGGATGCCGAAGACGCCCAGCTCGGCGAGCTTGTAGTAGAAGTCGCGGGGCGCTTGGCCCGCCGCGAACCACTCGTCGTAGACCGGCACGACCTCGGCCTCGATGAAGGCGCGGATGGTCTCCCGGAACGCCTCGTGATCCTCGTTGAACACCGTACGGCGCACCGCCGCCACCCTTCTCTGCGCCTAGACCGGCGCCGCTCTCGCGTACCTGGTTGCTCGCCGTAGGGGTTGCTCGATTGATGGCCGCGATCCCATGGCTAAGCGCTTGCTCACTCACCGTACCGGCGAGTATCCACAGGCGTCCAGAGGTCAAGGTCAGTAACGCTCGTCACGCTCCAGGGCTCGCCTCCCGGAACCCGACCCGGCCGTCCGCCGCCGCGTCCCGCGCCCCGCGCGCAGCAGCCGTGCGGCCACGAAGGCCAGGGCCGCGACCGCCACGGCCGCCAGGATCACCTTGGAGTAGAGGCCGACCACGTCGGTGACCTCGTGCCAGCGCGCGCCCAGGGCGTAGCCGCCGGCGATGAAGGCGGTGTTCCAGATGAGGCTGCCGGCCGCGGTGAGGGCGAGGAAGACCGGCAGCCGCATGCGTTCGACGCCGGCCGGTATCGAGATCAGGCTGCGGAAGATGGGCACGAAGCGGCCGAAGAAGACGGCCTTGGTGCCGTGCCGGACGAACCACGCCTCGGTCCGCTCCACGTCCGCGACCTTCACCAGCGGCAGCCGGGCCGCCGCCGCGATCACCCGGTCCCGCCCGAAGAGCGCGCCGAGCAGATACAGCGCCAGCGCGCCCACCACCGAACCCGCGGTCGTCCAAGCGATCGCGGCGAACACGTCCATCCGGCCCTGGCTCGCGGTGAACCCCGCCAGCGGCAGGATCACCTCGCTCGGCAGCGGCGGGAAGAGGTTCTCCAGGGCGATGGCCAGTCCGGCACCCGGACCGCCCAGCGTCTCCATGAGGTCGGCGGCCCAGCCGGCCACTCCACCGACCGGCGCCTCGGCCTCAGCAGCAAAGATCATGCCGCCACTTTACGAAGTCTTGACCTAAAGGCGGCATGAGGAAGGGCGCACGCCCTCCCGGCTCACTCCGCCCCGGCCGCCCCGAACGCCCCCCGTGCCATCCGGTGCAGCAGCACCGCCGTGACGCCCCGGCCCGGGAGCGCCCCGGGCCGGCCCAGGTGCGGTGTCGAGTTGAGCAGGCCGAAGACCGAGTGCACGGCGGAGCGGGCCGTCGGTTCGGTCAGGCCCGGGTAGACCTCGCGGACCACCTCGACCCACAGCTCGACGTACTGCCGCTGGAGCTGGCGCACGAGCTTGCGGTCGCTGTCGCGCAGGCGGTCCAGCTCTCGGTCGTGCAGGGTGATCAGGGGGCGGTCGTCGAGGGCGAAGTCGATGTGGCCCTCGATGAGGGAGTCGAGGACCGCCTCGGCCGGCACCCCGTCGGCCTCCGCGAGGCGCCGCTTCGCGCCCGTCAGCAGCTGACCGCTGATGCCGACCAGCAGCTCGGCGAGCATCGCGTCCTTGCCGGCGAAGTGCCGGTAGAGACCGGGGCCGCTGATGCCCACGGCGGCGCCTATCTCGTCGACTCCGACGCCATGGAACCCGCGCTCGGCGAAGAGCCGCGCGGCCTCCTTGAGGATCTGTTCGCGGCGGGTGGGGGCGTCGGTTCTGGTGGCCATGCGAGCAATTCTAGACAGGGAGGTTAGCGGTCGTTAACCTGAAGGAAATGGTTAACGCTCATTAACCAGTCGCTCATGAACAGTCGATCACTGGGTGAGGGGACCGCAGGATGCATGAGGCACCGGAGCTCCACAGCGCGGCAGATCCCGCGTCGGAGGCCTTTCGGTCCAACGAGGAGGCCCACCGGGCGCTCGGCGAGGAGCTGCGCGGCAAGCTCGCCGCGGCCCGGCTCGGCGGCGGCGAGAAGGCCCGCGCCCGGCACACCGCACGCGGCAAGCTGCTGCCGCGGGACCGGGTGGACACCCTCCTCGACCCCGGATCGCCCTTCCTTGAACTCGCTCCCCTCGCCGCCGACGGGATGTACGACGGGCAGGCCCCGGCCGCCGGCGTCATCGCCGGCATCGGGCGGGTCAGCGGGCGCGAGTGCGTGATCGTCGCCAATGACGCCACCGTCAAGGGCGGCACCTACTACCCGATGACCGTGAAGAAGCACCTGCGCGCGCAGGAGGTGGCCCTGGAGAACCGGCTGCCGTGTCTGTACCTCGTCGACTCGGGCGGCGCCTTCCTGCCGATGCAGGACGAGGTCTTCCCGGACCGGGAGCACTTCGGGCGGATCTTCTACAACCAGGCCCGGATGTCGGGCGCGGGCATCCCGCAGATCGCGGCCGTGCTCGGCTCGTGCACCGCGGGCGGCGCCTACGTCCCCGCCATGAGCGACGAGGCGGTCATCGTCCGGGGCCAGGGCACGATCTTCCTCGGCGGTCCCCCGCTGGTGAAGGCCGCGACCGGCGAGGTCGTCACGGCGGAGGAGCTCGGCGGCGGCGAGGTCCACTCGCGGGTGTCCGGCGTGACCGACCACCTCGCGGAGGACGACGCGCACGCGCTGCGGATCGTGCGCAACATCGTCGCCACCCTCCCCGCGCGCCGGAACCTCCCCTGGGAGGTGGTGCCCGCCGCGGAACCCAAGGTCGACCCCTACGGCCTCTACGGCGCCGTCCCCGTCGACTCCCGCACCCCCTACGACGTGCGCGAGATCATCGCGCGCGTGGTCGACGGCTCCCGCTTCTCGGAGTTCAAGTCCGAGTTCGGGCAGACCCTGGTCACCGGCTTCGCCCGGATCCACGGCCACCCGGTCGGCATCGTCGCCAACAACGGCATCCTGTTCTCCGAGTCCGCCCAGAAGGGCGCCCACTTCATCGAGCTGTGCGACCAGCGCGGCATCCCGCTGGTCTTCCTCCAGAACATCTCCGGGTTCATGGTCGGCAAGGACTACGAGGCCGGCGGCATCGCCAAGCACGGCGCCAAGATGGTGACGGCGGTGGCCTGCACGCGCGTGCCGAAGCTGACGGTCGTCGTCGGCGGCTCGTACGGCGCGGGGAACTACTCCATGTGCGGGCGGGCGTACTCGCCCCGCTTCCTGTGGATGTGGCCCAACGCCAAGATCTCCGTCATGGGCGGCGAACAGGCCGCCTCGGTCCTCGCGACCGTCAAGCGCGACCAGATCGAGGCGCGCGGCGAGGACTGGCCCGCGGAGGCCGAGGAGTCCTTCAAGGCGCCCGTCCGGGAGCAGTACGAACGCCAGGGCAACGCCTACTACGCCACCGCCCGCCTCTGGGACGACGGCGTCATCGACCCGATGGAGACCCGGCAGGTGCTGGGCCTGGCACTGACCGCCTGCGGCAACGCGCCCCTGGGTGACCCCCAGTTCGGCGTCTTCCGGATGTGAGGGGGACCTTGATGAGCATGTTCGAAACCGTCCTCGTGGCCAACCGGGGCGAGATCGCCGTCCGTGTGATCCGCACCCTGCGCTCGATGGGCGTGCGCTCGGTGGCCGTCTTCTCCGACGCGGACGCCGACGCCCGGCACGTCCGCGAGGCCGACACCGCGGTACGGATCGGTCCGGCCCCGGCGTCCGAGAGCTATCTGTCCGTGGAGCGCCTCCTGGAGGCCGCCGCCCGCACCGGCGCCCAGGCGGTCCACCCCGGCTACGGCTTCCTCGCGGAGAACGCCGACTTCGCGCGCGCGTGCGCCGACGCGGGGCTCGTCTTCATCGGGCCGAGCGCCGACGCGATCTCCCTGATGGGCGACAAGATCCGCGCCAAGGAGACGGTGAAGGCGGCCGGCGTGCCGGTCGTGCCCGGCTCCAGCGGCAGCGGCCTCACCGACGCCGAACTCGCGGACGCCGCCCGTGAGATCGGCATGCCGGTGCTGCTCAAGCCGTCGGCCGGCGGTGGCGGCAAGGGCATGCGGCTGGTGCGGGACGAGGCGCAGCTGGCCGACGAGATCGCCGCCGCCCGCCGCGAGGCCCGCGCGTCCTTCGGCGACGACACGCTCCTCGTCGAGCGGTGGGTGGACCGGCCCCGGCACATCGAGATCCAGGTGCTGGCCGACGGCCACGGCAACGTCGTGCACCTCGGCGAGCGCGAGTGCTCCCTCCAGCGCCGGCACCAGAAGATCATCGAGGAGGCGCCCAGTGTGCTCCTCGACGAGGCCACGCGCGCGGGGATGGGCGAGGCGGCCGTGCAGGCGGCGCGCTCCTGCGGCTACCGGGGCGCGGGCACGGTGGAGTTCATCGTGCCCGGCGGCGACCCCTCCTCCTACTACTTCATGGAGATGAACACCCGCCTCCAGGTGGAGCACCCCGTCACCGAGCTCATCACCGGCCTCGACCTGGTGGAGTGGCAGCTGCGGGTGGCGGCGGGCGAACGGCTGGCCTTCGGGCAGGACGACGTGACGCTCACCGGCCACGCGATCGAGGCCCGTATCTGCGCGGAGGACCCCGCGCGCGGGTTCCTGCCGTCCGGCGGCACGGTCCTCAGGCTGCGCGAGCCCCAGGGCGACGGCGTCCGCACCGACTCCGGGCTCAGCGAGGGCACCGAGGTCGGCAGCCTGTACGACCCGATGCTGTCCAAGGTGATCGCGTACGGCCCCGATCGCGCGAGCGCGCTCAGGAAGCTCAGGGCGGCGCTCGCGGAGACGGTCACGCTGGGCGTGCAGACCAACGCCGGGTTCCTGCGGCGGCTGCTGGCGCATCCTGCGGTCGTGGCGGGCGAGTTGGACACCGGACTGGTCGAGCGCGTGGTGGACGACCTGGTCGCCACGGACGTACCCGACGAGGTGTACGAGGCGGCGGCGGCCGTACGGCTCGACGCGCTGCGGCCGACGGGTGCCGGCTGGACGGACCCGTTCTCGGTGCCCAGCGGCTGGCGGCTCGGCGGCACCGCGCGGCCCGTGAGCTTCCCTCTGCGCGCCCAGGACCCGGTGGAGTACGCCCCGCGCGGCTCCGCCGACGTGACGGACGACGGCGTGTCCGTGACCCTCGACGGCGTACGCCACACCTTCCACCGCGCCGCCGACTGGCTGGGCCGGGACGGCGACGCCTGGCACGTGCGCGACCACGATCCGGTGGCCGCCTCCCTCACCGGGGCCGCCCACGCGGGCGCGGACTCGCTCACCGCGCCCATGCCCGGGACGGTGACGGTGGTGAAGGTCGCCGTCGGGGACGAGGTGACCGCCGGACAGAGCCTGCTGGTGGTCGAGGCGATGAAGATGGAGCACGTCATCTCCGCCCCGCACGCCGGCACGGTCGCCGAACTGGACGTCACACCCGGCGCGACGGTCGCCATGGACCAGGTCCTGGCGGTCATCACCCCGGTGGAGGAGGACTGATGACGCTGCCCATGACGGTGCCGGCCGCGGACCTGCCCGCCCGCGTCCGCATCCACGAGGTCGGCGCCCGCGACGGCCTGCAGAACGAGAAGTCGACCGTGCCGACCGAGGTCAAGGCGGAGTTCGTGCGCCGGCTCGCCGACGCGGGGCTGACGACGATCGAGGCGACGAGCTTCGTGCACCCGAAATGGGTGCCCCAACTCGCCGACGCCGAGGACCTGTTCCCGCGCGTCTCCGGGCTGGCGGGCGTGCACCTGCCCGTCCTGGTCCCCAACGCGCGTGGCCTGGACCGCGCCCTGAGCCTGGGCGCGCGCCGGATCGCCGTCTTCGCGAGCGCCACGGAGTCCTTCGCCAAGGCCAACCTCAACCGGACCCTGGACGAGTCGCTGGGCGTCTTCGACCCGGTGGTGCGCCGCGCCAAGGACGAGGGCCTGCACGTGCGCGGGTACGTCTCGATGTGCTTCGGCGACCCCTGGGAGGGCGCGGTCCCGCTCCACCAGGTCGCCCGGGTCTGCAAGGCGCTCGTCGCGATGGGCTGCGACGAGCTGAGCCTCGGCGACACCATCGGCGTCGCGACCCCGGGCCATGTGCTCGAACTCCTCTCCCTCCTGAACGAGGAGGGCGTGCCGACGAACGTCATCGGCGTGCACTTCCACGACACCTACGGCCAGGCGCTCGCGAACACCTACGCCGCCCTGGAACACGGCGTCACGACCGTCGACGCCTCGGCCGGCGGCCTGGGCGGCTGCCCGTACGCCAAGTCCGCCACCGGAAACCTCGCCACGGAAGACCTCGTGTGGATGCTGCGGGGTCTCGGCATCGACACCGGAGTCGACCTCGACCGCCTCGTCGCCACGAGCGCGTGGATGGCCGAACAACTGGGCCGACCCAGCCCGTCCCGCACCGTACGAGCCCTCTCCCACAAGGAGCAGTGAACAGCCATGAACCACCGTCTCTCCCCCGAACTGGAGGAACTCCGCCGTACGGTGGAGGCGTTCGCCCACGACGTCGTGGCGCCGAAGATCGGCGACTTCTACGAGCGTCATGAGTTCCCGTACGAGATCGTCCGGGAGATGGGCCGCATGGGCCTGTTCGGACTGCCGTTCCCCGAGGAGCACGGCGGCATGGGCGGCGACTATCTGGCGCTGGGCATCGCGCTGGAGGAGCTGGCCCGGGTGGACTCCTCGGTCGCCATCACGCTGGAGGCGGGCGTCTCGCTGGGCGCCATGCCGATCCATCTCTTCGGCACGGAGGAGCAGAAGCGCGAGTGGCTTCCCCGCCTGTGCGCGGGCGAGATCCTCGGCGCCTTCGGCCTCACCGAGCCCGACGGCGGCTCCGACGCGGGCGCGACGCGCACCACGGCCCGCCTCGACGAGTCGACGGGCGAGTGGGTGATCAACGGCACCAAGTGCTTCATCACCAACTCCGGTACGGACATCACGGGCCTGGTCACGGTCACGGCGGTGACCGGCCGCAAGCCCGACGGCAAGCCGCTGATCTCGTCGATCATCGTCCCGTCCGGCACCCCGGGCTTCACGGTCGCCGCCCCCTACTCCAAGGTCGGCTGGAACGCCTCGGACACCCGTGAGCTGTCCTTCCAGGACGTCCGCGTCCCGGCGGCGAACCTGCTGGGCGAGGAGGGCCGTGGGTACGCCCAGTTCCTGCGCATCCTGGACGAGGGCCGGATCGCCATCGCGGCGCTCGGCACCGGCCTGGCGCAGGGCTGTGTGGACGAGTCGGTCAAGTACGCCAAGGAACGGCACGCCTTCGGCCGCCCGATCGGCGCCAACCAGGCCATCCAGTTCAAGATCGCCGACATGGAGATGAAGGCCCACACGGCCCGCCTCGCCTGGCGCGACGCGGCCAGCCGCCTCGTCTCGGGCGAGCCCTTCAAGAAGGAGGCGGCCCTCGCGAAGCTCCACTCGTCGACGGTCGCGGTGGACAACGCCCGCGACGCCACCCAGATCCACGGCGGCTACGGCTTCATGAACGAGTACCCGGTCGCCCGCATGTGGCGCGACTCCAAGATCCTGGAGATCGGCGAGGGCACGAGCGAGGTACAGCGCATGCTGATCGCCCGCGAACTGGGACTGGTGGGCTGAGTCTCGGACGGACCTCAGGCCCCGCTCGCGTCCTCGAAGACGATTCGGAGGTTCTCGCGGGCGGGGTCGTCCTCTGGGATGCCCGGCGCCAGTACCGGTGCCAGAGCCGTGAACACCCGGTGCATCGCCCGGTCGTCGTAGCCGGCGAGTGTCTCGGTCGCCTGCACCAGCAGGCCGCCGCGGCGCAGTTCCCGTACGGCGTGGAAGGCCCCTGTGCTCGTGAGACGCGGGGCGCCGCCGAGCCGGGAGGCGAGTTCGCCGGGCACGCCGGTGACCCACGAGTAGCCACGCAGGTAGGTGCGGGACTCGCGGAGATACTTGCGGCGGCTCCGTCGCAGAGCCACCTCCAGGTCGGGCTTGTCGTGGAAGTTCAGGTGGTCGACGCGCGCGAAGACCGGGTCGGCGCCGTCGAGGGCCACCGCCAGGAAGTCGAAGAGGCGTGCGCAGAAGTCCGGGTCGCCGATCCGCTCGCCGGCCCGCAGAGCCGCGGACAGCTCGGTGTGCGTACCGCCGCGGCCTTCGTGCCGGCCCTCGATGCGCCCGTACTCCTCGACCCATTCGTCGACGTTCGCCGACGCCTCGTAAAAGCCGGCCTTCGCGTAGAAGGGGTGGGCACGCAACGCGTCGGCGAGCGCCGGCCAGTTCTCCCGGGCGTCCATGACCCGGGTCGTCCGCCCGCCACTGATCGACTCGGTGACGCCCGCGTACGATTCGGCGGTCTCCCTTTCCTCCGCCTCGCTCGAGAAGAAGAAGTCGATCGCGGTCCGGAACCAGTGGACGCAGAGGTCTCCGCGGGGCGCGGCGGCCTGTTCGTCGAGCGTGGCCCAGACGGTCACGTCCATGCGGGGTGTCTCGTCATCCATCACAACCCTCTTCCTCCGACCGGGACGAGTCGATCCCCGACCGGAGCAAGAAGTCGCAGGGCGTCAACAAGCGGCCATTGCAAGGGAGTTGCGACCGGTCGCCTCTATCAGTCCAACTCACAGCAGCCTCTGAGCTTTCGATCACAGGCCCCCACCCCTGGACATCAGCTCAGGTTAGGCTAACCTACCTTCGAATTGTCCGGCGGGTGATCCGCCCTGTTCGAAAGCAGCGTACCCATGCCCAACGCCAGAGCCACCCACCTCACCCGCCGCGGCATTCTCGCCGCCGGCGGCGCCCTCGGCCTCGGGGCCGTGCTGGCAGCGTGCGGGGACGACGACGGGAAAAGCGGTGGCTCCGACGACGCCACGACCGCTGCCAAGTCCGGCCCCTGGACGTTCAAGGACGACCGCGGCACCACGGTGAAGCTCGACAAGGTCCCGACGAAGATCGTCGCCTTCGTCGGCGTCGCGGCCGCGCTGTTCGACTACGGCATCGAGGTCAAGGGCGTCTTCGGCCCGACCAAGACGCAGGACGGCAAGGCCGACGTCCAGGCCGGCGACATGGACATCAGCAAGCTGACGGTCTTCGGCAACGTCTGGGACCAGTTCAACGTCGAGCAGTACGCGGCGTTCGCCCCCGAGGTCCTCATCTCCACGACCTTCGACAGCGCCGGCACCCTCTGGTACGTCCCCGAGGCGTCCAAGGACAAGATCGCCAAGCTCGCGCCGAGCGCCGCGATCTCCGTCTACGACCGCCAGATCACCCAGCCGCTGGAGCGGATGTGGGAGCTGGCCGAGTCCCTCGGCGCGGACCTGAAGGCCGACAAGGCAGCCCAGTCCAAGAAGGACTTCGAGGCCGCCGCCGAGCGTCTGCGCAAGGCCGCCAAGTCGCGCCCCGAGATCAAGGTGATGGCCGGTTCCGCCAGCCAGGACATCTTCTACGTCTCCGGCACCAACCTCTCCATCGACCTGGAGTACTTCAAGGCCCTCGGCGTGAACTTCGTGGAGCCGCCGGAGAGCGCCAAGAAGGAGGGCGGCGGCTGGTTCGAGAGCCTCAGCTGGGAGAACGTCGACAAGTACCCGGCCGACATCATCATGATGGACGACCGCACCTCGACGATTCAGCCGAAGGACATCACCGAGGCGACCTGGAAGAAGCTGCCGGCGGTCAAGGCCGGGCAGGTCATCGCCCGTTCGCCCGAGCCGATTCTGTCGTACGCCAAGTGCACGCCGCTGCTGACGAGCCTGGCCGAGGCCATCGAGAAGGCCAAGAAGGTCGCCTAGACAAGGGCCACTTGGGGTTACGGGGCGACTGCGGGTCCGTTGTGGCTGGTCGCGCAGTTCCCCGCGCCCCCAAAAAGCAGGTCGGATTCCCTGACGTCGATTCAGGAGTTGCCCCCCATGACCACCGCCGTGGCCGCCCCGTTCCGTTTCTTCTCTCTCCAGGTCGTGCGGACGAGGCGGCTCGGGCCGTCTCTGGTGCGCGTCAGCTTCGCCGGGGAGGATCTGCGGCACTTCTTCTCCGACGGCTGCGACCAGTCCCTGTCGCTGTTCCTGCCGCACCCGGGGCAGACCGAGCCGCAGGTGCCGGTCGAGCTCGGTGACGGATGGTGGCAGGGGTGGCGTGAACTGCCGGACGACGTACGGGCCGTGATGCGGTCGTACACGCTGCGGGCGCTGCGCCGGAACCCCGACGAGATCGACATCGACTTCGTCCTGCACGGCATCGAGCCCGGCGCGGCCACCCCGGCCGGCCCCGCCTCCCGCTGGGCCTCCCGGGCCGCCGCCGGTGACCGGGTCCTGCTGCTCGGCCCCGCCGTCGCCGACAACCGGGCGATCCGGTTCCGGCCGCCGCAGGACACCGACCTGGTGGTGATCTGGGGCGACGACACCGCCGTTCCCGCCGTTTCCGCCATCCTCGAGACGCTCCCCGCCGGCACCCGCGCCCGGGTGTGGCTGGAGGTCCACGACGCCGGGGACATCCAGGACCTCACGACCGCGGCCGACGCCGAGATCACCTGGCTCGTCCAGGAGGGCGCACCCGCCGAGGGGTCCCCCATGGCCCTCGACGTCGTCCGGGACGCCGGGCTCCCGGCCGCCGAGCACCCGTACGTCTGGATCGCGGGCGAGTCGGGGTGCGTGAAGGCGCTGCGCCGGCACTTCGTCGGGGAGCGCGGGGTGGACCGGCGCCGGGTCACCTTCGTGGGCTACTGGCGGCAGGGGCTCAGCGAGGAACAGCTGCGCGAGCAGGCGTAACTGCCGCTGAAAGCAAGGCGATCGGGCGGCTACCGCGGCGTAAGTGATCGTAGTCACCCTCCATGCCGCCTTGATCCAAAGGAACTTAGGTTAGGCTAACCTAAGTTAAACGCCGAGCCACCCCCCTGCACGGCACCCCCGCACGGCACCCCGCACTCACGGCCCGTCCCCACCGGAGGACCTCCCCATGCGCTCGCACCTGCTCAATGACACGACCGCGGAGCGGTACCGCAGCTCCGTGACCGAAGGTATAGAGCGGGTGGCAGCCAAACTCGCCGCCACCGACCGTCCGTTCACCGGTGTCACCGTCGACGCCCTCGCCCCGGCCATCGACGCGATCGACCTCGACAAGCCGCTGCTCGACACCGCCGCGGTGCTCGACGAGCTGGAGGACGTCTACCTCCGGGACGCGATCTACTTCCACCACCCCCGCTATCTCGCCCACCTCAACTGCCCGGTCGTCATCCCGGCCGTGCTCGGCGAGGCGATCCTCTCCGCCGTCAACTCCTCCCTGGACACCTGGGACCAGTCGGCCGGCGGCACCCTCATCGAGCGCAAGCTGATCGACTGGACGACGGCCCGAATAGGGCTCGGCGAGAACGCCGACGGTGTGTTCACCTCCGGCGGCACGCAGTCCAACCTCCAGGCGCTGCTGCTGGCGCGCGAGGAGGCCAAGTCCGACTCGTTCGCCGAACTGCGCATCTTCGCCTCCGAGGTCAGCCACTTCAGCGTGAAGAAGTCGGCGAAACTGCTCGGCCTGAGCCAGGACGCCGTCGTGTCGATCCCCGTCGGCCACGACAAGCGGATGCAGACCGTCGCGCTCGCCCATGAGCTGGAGCGCTGCAGGAAGGACGGCCTGGTCCCCATGGCGGTCGTCGCCACCGCCGGCACCACCGACTTCGGCTCCATCGACCCGCTGCCGGAGATCGCCGAGCTGTGCGAGCAGTTCGACACCTGGATGCACGTCGACGCCGCCTACGGCTGCGGTCTGCTCGCCTCCGTGAAGTACCGGGGCCGCATCGACGGCATCGAGCGCGCCGACTCGGTCACCGTCGACTACCACAAGTCCTTCTTCCAGCCCGTGAGTTCGTCCGCCGTACTGGTCCGCGACGCCTCGACGCTGCGCCACGCCACGTACCACGCGGAATACCTCAACCCGAAGCGCATGGTGCAGGAGCGCATCCCCAACCAGGTCGACAAGTCCCTCCAGACCACCCGCCGGTTCGACGCCCTCAAGCTGTGGATGACGCTGCGCACGATGGGCGCCGACGGCATCGGGCAGCTCTTCGACGAGGTCTGCGACCTGGCCGTCGAGGGCTGGCAGCTGCTGGCCGCCGACCCGCGCTTCGACGTGGTCGTGGAGCCCACGCTCTCCACCCTCGTCTTCCGCTACATCCCGGCCGCCGTCACCGACCCGGCCGAGATCGACCGCGCCAACCTGTACGCCCGCAAGGCCCTGTTCGCCTCCGGCGACGCGGTGGTCGCGGGCACGAAGGTCCAAGGCCGCCACTACCTGAAGTTCACCTTGCTCAACCCCGAGACGACGGCCGAGGACATCGCCGCCGTTCTCGACCTGATCGCCGGCCACGCCGAGCAGTACCTGGGAGAGTCCCTTGACCGCGCGTCCTGAAAACCCGACCAAGACCCATGACTTCGTGGGGATCGGGCTCGGCCCGTTCAACCTCGGCCTCGCCTGCCTGACCGAGCCGATCGACGAGCTCGACGGTGTCTTCCTGGAGTCGAAGCCCGACTTCGAGTGGCACGCGGGCATGTTCCTGGACGGCGCCCACCTCCAGACCCCGTTCATGTCGGACCTGGTCACCCTGGCCGACCCGACCTCGCCGTACTCCTTCCTGAACTACCTGAAGGAGAAGGGCCGGCTGTACTCGTTCTACATCCGCGAGAACTTCTATCCGCTGCGGGTCGAGTACGACGACTACTGCCGCTGGGCCGCCGGCAAGCTGAGCAGCATCCGCTTCGGCACGACGGTGACGGAGGTGACGTACCAGGACGAGGACGCGGTCTACGTGGTGCGGACCGCCGCCGGTGACGTCTACCGCGCCCGCCACCTCGTCCTCGGCACGGGCACCCCGCCCTACATACCCGAGTCCTGCCGGGAGCTCGGCGGCGACTTCCTGCACAACTCCCGCTATCTCCAGCACAAGGCGGAGCTGCAGAAGAAGGAGTCGATCACGCTGGTCGGCTCCGGTCAGTCCGCGGCCGAGATCTACTACGACCTGCTCAGCGAGATCGACGTCCACGGCTACCGGCTGAACTGGGTCACCCGCTCCCCGCGGTTCTTCCCGCTGGAGTACACCAAGCTCACGCTGGAGATGACCTCCCCGGAGTACGTCGACTACTTCCGCGAGCTGCCCGAGGCGACCCGCTACCGGCTCACCGCCGAGCAGAAGGGCCTGTTCAAGGGCATCGACGGCGACCTGATCAACGAGATCTTCGACCTGCTCTACCAGAAGAACCTCGGCGGCCCGGTCCCGACGCGGCTGCTCACCAACTCCTCGCTGAGCGGCGCGCGGCACGAGAACGGCACGTACACGCTGTCCTTCCGCCAGGAGGAGCAGGGGAAGGACTTCGAGCTCCACTCCCAGGGCCTGGTCCTGGCCACCGGCTACAAGTACGCCGAGCCGGAGTTCCTGAAGCCGGTGCGCGACCGCCTGGTCTACGACTCCCACGGCAACTTCGACGTCGCCCGCAACTACGCCGTCGACGTCACCGGCCGCGGCGTCTTCCTCCAGAACGCCGGCGTCCACACCCACAGCATCACCAGCCCGGACCTCGGGATGGGCCCGTACCGGAACGCGTACATCATCCGCGAGCTGCTCGGCACCGAGTACTACCCGGTCGAGAAGACGATCGCGTTCCAGGAGTTCTCGGTATGAGCATCGGCACGTTCACCATCCGCGCACTCGACCCGCTCAAGGACGCCGAGCTGCTGCACCGCTGGGTCACCGACCCCAAGGCCGCCTTCTGGATGATGCAGGACGCGAAACTCCAGGACGTCGAGCGCGAGTACATGCGCATCGCTGCCCATGAGCACCACCACGCCTTCCTCGGCCTGCACGACGGCGAACCGGCCTTCCTGATGGAGAGCTACGACCCCCGGTACGTGGAGCTGGTCGGCCTGTACGAGCCCGAGCCCGGCGACGTCGGCATGCACTTCCTGGTCGCGCCGACCGACCGGCCGATCCACGGCTTCACCAAGGCGGTCATCACCGCCGTCATGGACGAACTGTTCGCCGACCCGCGCACCCGCCGGGTCGTGGTGGAGCCCGACGTCGGCAACAAGGCCGTGCACGCCCTGAACGAGGCCGTCGGCTTTGTGCCCGTCCGTGAGATCGACAAGCCGGAGAAGCGCGCGCTGCTCAGCTTCTGCACGCGTGAGGACTTCCTGGCCGCCCGAGGAGTTGCCGTATGACCCTGTCCGACGCCGTAGCGCATCTGTCCCCCCACCGCTGGGCGCGGGCCAACCGCCTCCTGATCCGCAAGGCACTCGCCGAGTTCGCGCACGAGCGGCTCATCACGCCGGAGTCCGCCGGCGCCGGCGAGTACGTCGTCCGCA
This sequence comes from Streptomyces chartreusis, assembly GCF_008704715.1. Taxonomy (NCBI): domain Bacteria; kingdom Bacillati; phylum Actinomycetota; class Actinomycetes; order Kitasatosporales; family Streptomycetaceae; genus Streptomyces; species Streptomyces chartreusis. Next base: position 6,228,552 of record NZ_CP023689.1, on the reverse strand, counting down.
GCGACGACGGCCTGACCCGGTACACCTTCACCGCGGTGCTGCGCGCGCTCGACCACTGGCAGGTCGACGCCGACTCGATCACCCGGCACCGGGACGGGGCCGAACTCCCGCTCGCCGCCCTGGACTTCTTCATCGAGCTCCAGAAGTCCCTCGGCCTGAGCGACGAGGTCCTGCCGGTCTACCTGGAGGAGATCTCCTCCACCCTCTCCGGCACCTGCTACAAGCTCACCAAGCCCGAGGTCACGGTCGCCGAGCTGGCCGGGTCCGGGTTCCAGGCCATCGAGACCGGCATGACCGAGGGCCATCCCTGCTTCGTCGCCAACAACGGACGGCTCGGCTTCGGCATCCACGAGTACCTGTCGTACGCCCCGGAGACCGCGAGCCCGATCCGGCTGGTGTGGCTCGCGGCCCACCGCTCGCGCGCCGCGTTCACGGCCGGTGTCGGCATCGACTACGAGACCTTCGTGCGCGACGAGCTGGGCGCGGAGACCGTCGAGCGCTTCCACGGCGTCCTGCGCGAGCGGGACCTCGACCCGGCCGACTACCTCTTCATCCCCGTCCACCCCTGGCAGTGGTGGAACAAGCTCACGGTCACCTTCGCCGCCGAGGTCGCCCGCGGCTACCTGGTCTGCCTGGGCGAGGGCGACGACGAGTACCTGGCCCAGCAGTCCATCCGGACCTTCTTCAACACCTCCAGCCCCGAGAAGCACTATGTGAAGACGGCCCTGTCCGTCATCAACATGGGCTTCATGCGCGGTCTTTCGGCGGCCTACATGGAGGCCACGCCCGCGATCAACGACTGGCTGGCCCAGCTCATCGACAACGACCCGGTCCTCAGGGCCACCGGTCTGTCGATCATCCGCGAGCGTGCCGCCGTCGGCTACCGGCACCTGGAGTACGAGGCCGCGACGGACCGCTACTCGCCGTACCGCAAGATGCTCGCGGCCCTGTGGCGCGAGAGCCCGGTGTCCTCCCTGCGCGAGGGCGAGTCACTGGCCACCATGGCCTCCCTCGTCCACGTCGACCACGAGGGCGCCTCCTTCGCGGGCGCGCTGATCGAGCAGTCGGGTCTGACGCCGACGGAGTGGCTGCGCCGCTACCTGAAGGCGTACTTCACCCCGCTGCTGCACAGCTTCTACGCCTACGACCTGGTGTACATGCCGCACGGCGAGAACGTCATCCTCGTCCTGAGGGACGGCGTCGTGGAGCGGGCGATCTACAAGGACATCGCCGAGGAGATCGCCGTCATGGACCCGGACGCGGTGCTGCCGCCGACGGTCGAGCGGCTGCGCGTGGACGTGCCGGAGGACAAGAAGCTCCTGTCGATCTTCACGGACGTCTTCGACTGCTTCTTCCGCTTCCTCGCCGCGAACCTCGCGACCGAGGGGATCCTTCAGGAGGACGACTTCTGGCGCACGGTCGCCGAGGTCACCCGGGACTACCAGCACTCGGTGCCCGAACTCGCCGACAAGTTCAAGCAGTACGACATGTTCGCCCCCGAGTTTGCCCTGTCCTGCCTCAACCGCCTCCAGCTGCGCGACAACAAGCAGATGGTGGACCTGTCGGACCCGGCGGGCGCCCTCCAGCTGGTCGGCACCCTGAAGAACCCGATAGCGGGCCTGTAGGCCCCGCAAAGACAGACGGGCACCCCGGGGTACGGTCCCCCGGGGTGCCCGTCCTACGTCCGGCGCCTGTCGCGCCCCGTCAGGGGCGCGGGGAACCGCGCGACCAGCCCCCACCGACCGGCAGCCGAAAACCCACCCCTACGCGGCGGGCCAGGGAACCTGCGGCGACCGGTAGAAGTCGATCCCCAACGCCTCCCACCGCTCAGCCTGCGCAGCGAGCCGCACCTTGTAGGCGTCCCAGTCGTGCGTGGCAGCCGGTGACCACCCCAGCTCGGCCACCCCCGGCAGCCTCGGGAACGCCATGTACTCGATGTCGTCGGACTTGGTGAGCGTCTCCGACCACAGTGGCGCCTCGACACCCCGGATCGCCGAAGCCGGCGCCCCCGGCAGATAGTCGCCCGGGTCCCAGTCGTACGACCGCTTCACCTCGACAAGACCGGCCCAGTCGAGGCCCAGGGGTGTGTCGGCGGTGTACTTCATGTCGAGGTAGATCCGGTCGGCCGGAGACAGAATGACGCCGGTGCCGTTCTGTGCGGCCCTGGCGACCTGCTCCTTCTCCTGCGCACTGGTGTCGTCCAGCCCCCAGTACTGCGCGAGTGCGCCCTTGGCCGGGGTCGCCCCGGTCAGCTGGTGCCAGCCGATCACGGTCTTGCCGTACTTGGCGACGAGCGGCTGCACGCGGTCCATGAACTTCACATAGTCCGCGTGGCTGGTGGAGTGCGCCTCGTCGCCGCCGATGTGCAGGTACCTGCCCGGGGTGAGCGCGGCGAGCTCGCGGATCACGTCGTCCACGAAGTCGTACGTGATCTCCTTGTTCACGCACAGCGAGCTGAAGCCGACCTCGGTGCCGGTGTAGAGCGGCGGTGCGACGCCGTCGCAGTTGAGTTCGGCGTAGGAGGCCAGCGCCGCGTTGGTGTGGCCCGGCATGTCGATCTCCGGGACGACCTCCAGGTAGCGGGAGGTCGCGTAGCGGACGATCTCCTTGTAGTCCGCCTTGGTGTAGTACCCGCCGGGGCCGCCGCCGACCTGGGTCGAGCCGCCGTGGGCCGCCAGGCGCGGCCAGGAGTCGATGGCGATGCGCCAGCCCTGGTCGTCGCTGAGGTGCAGATGCAGCTTGTTGATCTTGTACAGGGCGAGCTGGTCGATGTAGCGCTTGACCTGGTCGACGGTGAAGAAGTGCCGGGAGACGTCCAGCATGGCGCCGCGCCAGCCGTAGCGCGGGGTGTCCTTGATCGTGCCGCCCGCGACCAGCCAGGGGCCGGGCTGCACGGAGTCCTTCTCGGCGGCCGCCGGGAGCAGCTGGCGCAGGGTCTGGACGCCGTGGAAGAGCCCGGCGGGGGCCGCGGCGGTGATGGTGACGCCCTTGCGGCCGCTGTCGAGGCGGTAGCCCTCGGCCCCGAACGAGCCTTTGGACAGACGGAGTTGAATGCCTCCGGCGCCGCCGTCGGTGACCGGGAGGCGGTAGCCGGTGGAGGGGCGGAGGATGCCCGCGAGGTACTCGCCGACGCGGCGGCTCTCGCGGGAGTCGTCGACCCGGATCTGGGTGTCGCGGGTGATCCGGTAGGGGGTCGCGCCCGGGGTGACCGACGCGGGCGCGGGGACCACGAGGTCCAGCGGGGTGGGGGGTGCCGCCTGGGCGGGGGCTGCTCCTGTCACCGAGGCGCCCATCGCGACCAGCAGCAGGGAACCGAGAAGGCGGAGCGTTCTGTGGTGCTGTCTCACGCGGCGATCTCTCACAGACGTGTCCCTTCCTTGAGCCATGGCGCTCCAAGAGGTCTGGACCACTCTCTCGTGAGTCTGGTGGAACAATCCACCCCATGGCGGAAATCATCCAGAAGGACGGCACGTGGGTCTTCGACGGCGACGCACTGCGGCTGACTCCCGGACGGGACAAGAACGTCAGCCTGTTCCGCAAGACGCTGGGTGAACTGGTGCTCCCGCTGGGGGCGTTGGCGGGGGTCTCCTTCGAGCAGGGTAAGAAGGCCGGCCGGCTCCGGCTGCGCCTGCGCGACGGCGCCGACCCGCTGCTGCACGCCACCGGCGGCCGGCTGACCGAGCCCAACGACCCGTACCAGCTCATCGTGGAGTCCGACCGCTACGGCGTCGCGGAGTACTTCGTGGACGAGGTGCGCAACGCCCTGCTGCTGGACGAGGTGCCGGCCGACCCGGTCGACGCGTATCTGGTGCCGAGCCCCTCACTCCCGCTGTCCGTCTCCGCCGGGGACGCCACCGCCAGCTTCGACGGCGAGCGGGTCCGTCTGGAGTGGAACTGGAAGACGGAGGACGCCAAGGCCGCCGCCGGCACCCGCTCCCTCGCGCTGGCCGACATCACGGCCGTGGAGTGGCATCCGGCGGCGGGCCTGGAGAACGGCCATCTCCGCTTCACCGTCAGGAACGCCTCCACCAAGGCCCCGCCCAAGTACGACCCCAACGCCGTGGAGCTGTGGGGCTTCAAGAAGGACCCGCTGATGGCCCTGGTCGCGGCGGCGGTCCAGGCCCGCCTGCCGCATCCGGCCAGGGCCACCGCGGACGTACCTCAGGCGCGGAGGGAACTCCCCGCTCCCCCGGCCGCGTCCGCTTCCGCCGAGGACGACCACGACGCGCTCCTGCGCCGCCTGCGCGAACTCGGCGAGCTCCATCGCACCGGCGTACTGACGGAGGAGGAGTTCACGATGGCCAAGCAGGCGGTGCTGAAGCGGATGTAGCGGGCCTACTTGGCCCTGCGGGCCACCGTGAAGTGGTCGATGCGGTCACCGGTCTCCGCGATGCCCTGCACCTTCAGGGTGGCGTAGCGGCCGCGCGGCGCGGGGTTCACGTCGACGCGCAGGAACGAGTAGTTCAGGTAGCGCACGCGCGACCAGGCGACCGTCTCGTTCTTCTTGCCGTCCTTGAGGTTGACGAAGGAGGCCACGGAGTCGACCTCGTTCTCGTGGCCCTCGTAGGAGTCGGGCGCGGAGAAGGCGTACAGACTGCGGCCGGCCGCGCCTGCCGTGACATAGACGACGCCCTCGGTCTCGGGGTAGGCCGTGCCGCCGATCGGCAGCTTCTTGACGACCTCGTCCCCCTTGATCACATCCGTCCGCTCGTACTGGTGGTTGTGGCCGTTGATGACCAGATCCACCTGGTACTTCTCGAACAGCGGCACCCACTCCTGGCGCACGCCCCCCTCCGAGGCGTGCGCGGTGGAGGTGCAGTAGGCGCAGTGGTGGAAGAACACGACGACGAAGTCGATGTCGTGGGCGGCCCGGAACTTCTTCAGCTGCGCCTCGAACCACTTGGTCTGGGTGCCCCCGGAGATGCCGAGGTTCGCGGGGATCTCGTACGACACGTCGTTGGGGTCGAGCGAGATGATCGCGGTGTTGCCGTGGACGAAGGAGTAGACGCCCGGCAGGTTCTTCCGGTCCGGCCCGTTGTCGGGGAGCGTGAAGCGGGCCTCCTCGCCGCCGTAGCCGTTGGGCGAGTACCAGGCCTCCATGTCGTGGTTGCCGTACGACACCATCCACGGGACCGACTTGGCGACGGACTCGGTCTGGTACAGGAACTGGTCCCAGGTGCGCGAGTCGAAGCCGGTGTCGGAGGTCTTGCCCTGCCCGGCCGGGTCGCCGTAGGCGATGTCGCCCGCGTGCAGATGGAAGGCCGGGTTCTGGCCGAGGATCAGGCTGTCGTTGGCCAGCGCGTGGTAGCTGACGCCCTGGTCGCCGAAGGCCGTGAAGGTGAACGGCTTCTTGCCGGCGGGGGCGGTGGTGAAGGTGCCCAGGGTGCCGAGCAGGTGCGGCTCGGCGGGGTCGAAGCCCTGGTGGCCGACGCCGTAGTAGTACGTCCGGCCCGGCTTGAGGTGGGTCAGCCTGGCATGGACGTAGTACTGGGTGTGGTCGGCGCTGGCACCGACACCGGCCGGCGTGTGGAGGCTGCGGACCTCGGCCTCGATCTTGCGGGAGAGGTCCCAGGGGTGGGCGCCGATCCGGACGAACGGCTTCTTCACGGCCACCGGCACCTGCCACGAGACGGTCATCTCGGTGCTCGCGTCGTTGCCGTAGGCGAGGTGGCGGCCGAACGGGGCGACGAGAGCGCCGTCGACGGTCTCGGTCTGCGTGAGCGGCTGGGTCCTGGTGGCCGCCTGGGCGGTGGCACCGGGCACGAAGGTGCCGCCCGCGACGGCGCCGAGGGTGACGGCGCCGCCTCTGATCATCGTGCGCCGGGAGAACTTGGCGCGCAGGTACTCGTGCTGTTCGGCCATGCTCATGCGCTCGGCCAGCTGCTGGGGTACACCCATGCGGGGAATGTCCATGGCGCCACAAGCTGGTCTGTGCACACATCCCCCGGCGGAACAACCGCCCAACGGACACCCATGGGCGTTCCATAACTCTCCCAAAGCCCCCTGACACCCTCTTGCCCGAAATCGGGCAGGATTCTTGCGAAGCCATCCCCGATACCCCAGGATCTACCGAGTGCACGACGACCTTGTTGATCATCTGACCCGGAGCACGCCCCTCAGCCGGGGCGAGGCGTCGCGGGTGATCCAGGACGTGCTCGCCTACTTCGACGAGACGACCGAGGAGTTCGTCCGTCGCCGCCACCGCGAGCTCCAGGCCCAGGGCCTGGTGAACGCGACGATCTTCGAACAGATCGAGGCGGACCTGAAATACCGGACGGTGGCACCGCCGGAGCTCACGCTCCGCCAGCTGCGCCGGATCGTCTACGGCTAGGGATACCTATATATATGTGCGGAATCGTCGGATACATCGGGAAGCGTGACGTGGCCCCCCTCCTGCTGGAGGGCCTCCAGCGCCTGGAGTACCGCGGCTACGACTCGGCCGGCGTGGTCGTCTCCTCCCCGAAGGCGCCCGCCCTGAAGATGGTCAAGGCCAAGGGCCGGGTCCGTGACCTGGAGGCCAAGGTCCCGGCGCGCTTCAAGGGCACCACCGGTATCGCCCACACCCGCTGGGCCACCCACGGCGCCCCCTCCGACGTGAACGCCCACCCGCACCTGGACGCCGAGGGCAAGGTCGCCGTCGTCCACAACGGCATCATCGACAACGCCTCCGACCTGCGGCGCAAGCTGGAGGCCGACGGCGTCGAGTTCCTCTCCGAGACCGACACCGAGGTCCTCGTCCACCTCATCTCCCGCTCGCAGGCGGAGAAGCTGGAGGACAAGGTCCGCGAGACGCTGCGCCTCATCGAGGGCACGTACGGCATCGCGGTGCTGCACGCCGACTTCCCGGACCGCATCGTGGTCGCCCGCAACGGCTCCCCGGTCGTCCTCGGCATCGGCGAGAAGGAGATGTTCGTCGCCTCGGACATCGCCGCGCTGGTCGCCCACACCCGGCAGATAGTGACCCTCGACGACGGCGAGATGGCCACCCTCAAGGCCGACGACTTCCGCACCTACACGACGGAGGGCACGCGCACGACCGCCGAGCCCACCACCGTCGAGTGGGAGGCCGCCTCCTACGACATGGGCGGCCACGACACCTACATGCACAAGGAGATCCACGAGCAGGCCGACGCCGTGGACCGCGTGCTGCGCGGCCGCATCGACGACCGCTTCTCCACCGTGCACCTCGGCGGCCTCAACCTGGACGCCCGCGAGGCCCGCCAGATCCGCCGGGTGAAGATCCTCGGCTGCGGCACCTCGTACCACGCGGGCATGATCGGCGCCCAGATGATCGAGGAGCTGGCCCGCATCCCCGCGGACGCCGAGCCGGCCTCGGAGTTCCGCTACCGCAACGCGGTCGTGGACCCCGACACGCTCTACATCGCCGTCTCCCAGTCCGGCGAGACCTACGACGTCCTCGCGGCCGTCCAGGAGCTGAAGCGCAAGGGCGCCCGGGTGCTGGGCGTCGTGAACGTCGTCGGTTCCGCCATCGCCCGCGAGGCCGACGGCGGCATCTACGTCCACGCAGGCCCCGAGGTCTGCGTGGTCTCCACGAAGTGCTTCACCAACACCACGGTGGCCTTCGCCCTGCTCGCCCTGCACCTGGGCCGCACCCGCGACCTCTCGGTCCGCGACGGCAAGCGGATCATCGAGGGCCTGCGCAAGCTGCCCGCCCAGATCGCCGAGATGCTGGAGCAGGAGGAGGAGATCAAGAAGCTGGCCCAGGAGTACGCCGAGGCCCGCTCGATGCTCTTCATCGGCCGTGTCCGGGGCTACCCGGTCGCCCGCGAGGCCTCCCTGAAGCTCAAGGAGGTCTCCTACATCCACGCCGAGGCCTACCCCGCCTCCGAGCTGAAGCACGGCCCGCTGGCCCTCATCGAGCCGGCGCTCCCCACGGTCGCGATCGTCCCCGACGACGACCTGCTGGAGAAGAACCGCGCCGCCATGGAGGAGATCAAGGCCCGCAGCGGCAAGATCCTCGCGGTGGCCCACCAGCACCAGGAGAAGGCCGACCAGACGATCGTCGTCCCGAAGAACGAGGACGAACTCGACCCGATCCTGATGGGCATCCCCCTCCAACTCCTCGCCTACCACACGGCCTTGGCCCTGGGCCGAGACATCGACAAGCCGAGGAACCTGGCGAAGTCGGTCACGGTCGAATAGAGGCCTTTGGCCTTTAGGGGCGCGAGGAACTGCGCGAGCAACCCCCCGCGCCCCGCAGAGGCCGACGAACGACACGGACCCCCACGTGATGCCACCATTCACGGGGGGTCCGTTTTCGATTGCCGGGAAGCCGCCCAACTCCCCGGCCTGCGCAGCTAACCGGCGGCCGTCACCCCCCGGCCCGCAGCGCGTCGAGGAAGTGCGGTCGGCCAGTGGGCCAGCGCCGCGGTCGCGGCGTACCAGGCGACGGCACCCGCGGCGACGGCGAACCAGCCGCCCACCTTGGTGAGTCCGTCGTTGTCGGCGAAGCTCGCGATGGCCATGAGGAGCAGGCCGACGAAGAACAGCCCGTACGCGCCCTGACCGAGCTGGTCGCCACCGGCGAGTGTGAGGGACAGCGCCACGAGGGCGAACAGCAGCAGGAAGAGCCCCGCGGCATTGGCGGACACCTGGTTGTCGGCGGCGACGGCCCAGGTGAACCAGAGCGCGCCGAGGGACACGAACGCGGTGCCGTTCGCGGCGTCACGGTCCCGGAGGGCCATCAGCCCGGCGACGAAGAGGGCAATGCCGCCCACATACTGGGCGATTGATACGGCGTCAGCGGCCGACACACCGTCGATCACATCGGCGTATCCGAGTCCGAAGGCCAACAGGGTGATTCCGAGGGCGAGTCGGCCGACCACGCCGGTGATTCCGCTTCCCGCAGAGACGTCATTGTCCACGGCGGGCTCCCTTCATGCATGTGCAGTTGTGCGGTGTGCGATATATGCCCTTCACAAGGGCACAAACACCTCTACGCGTGGGTAAGTTCACGCTTCGCAGAAAGGAGTGCGGCGTCCCGAACGGCTCATCTCACCTGGGACAACGGCGAGTTACGGAATGACAACGACGGGACGCTTGGCCCGCTTGGCGAGCCGCCCCGCGACGGACCCGAAGATCCGCCCGACGATGCCCTGCGTGGAGCCGACGACGATCGCGTCCGCCTCGTACTCCCGCCCGACCTCTTCGAGTTCGTGGCAGATGTCCCCGCCGCGCTCGACGAGGATCCACGGCACCTCGGCGAGGTAGTCCGCGCACGCGAGTTCGAGGCCGAGGACCTCGGTGCGGTGGTCCGGTACGTCGACGAAGACCGGCGGCTCGCAGCCCGCCCACACCGTGGTGGGCAGCCGGTTGGCGACATGGACGATGATCAGGCCCGACCCGGAGCGATGCGCCATGCCGATGGCGTACGCGAGGGCGCGCTCACTGGAGGTGGAGCCGTCGAAGCCGACGACGACGCCGTGCTTGAAGGCTGGATCGCAGGAGTGGCGTGGCTCTTCCGCCGCCAGGGGCTCGGCCGCCGTGGGGTCGGCGACGGGCCGCTTGCGGTCCGCTGGTTCGAAGAATTCGTGACCGGCCATGGCTGTCTCGGCGTATTGATCCTTATATGGGGGCCCACGAGCGGAGCTCGACGGATGCGGCAGTGTGCGGCGGAGCTGTGTCCGGGAATGGTCTTCCCAACCCCATACCCCAAGGGTACGGCGGCACGCCTCCTTAGCCCAGATACCCGCTCACGGTCGGTGCGGGTTCCAGGGAGCATGCACGAGGGGACGCCCGTAACGCAATGCTTGCTGCGGTGTACAGGCGGTTTGCACAGGATTCACTTGCGCGCGCCGTACGGACGGCCGAACACCAGTGACCGACTGCCCCGCCCCGCGTTGATCACCACGAGCACCGCCCAGGCAGCCCAGGAGCACATATCCATGTCCGGACCTCGCACCCCCGCCGAGGACAGCACCAACGACGTGGTCCGCTGGGCGGCCTTCAGCTGCGTCCTGGTCCCCGTGGTCCTGCTCTGGTACGGCACCTCGTTCGCCGGCGCCACCGGCACGGCCCTCGGTCTCGCCGCCGTGACGGCCGTGTGCCGTCTGCTGCTGCGCCAGTCGGAGCGCGGCGCGACGCGGCTGCGCCAGGAGGAGCTGCACGGCCCCTCGCCCCGGCGTCGCGGACGCCATCACCGCACCGGAACCGGGGCTCATAGAGGCGGACGTCACACTGGGGGAAATACACCGGTCGGCTGACCGGTTTTCACGCACGGGCACGCCACTTTTCAGCCAACTTCTGGCGCGCATGCATCCCCTGCCCAGAACACCCCTCAACCCCCGTTCCACCTGCACGGAAAGGGCCTCAGGGGGTCTGCGCACCCTACGTGGATTGGCCACTGCGACAAGGCGCACTTCCCTGCACGGCCCGCGAGTGCAACGCTTCGTGATCGAATGCTTCACGCCAAGTTGCCAAGTCGACAATGTGCCGAGTGCCGAACCGGCCACTGCGGCGCGACGCGACACAGTAGATTCGATCTTGACTGTCTACGGCGGGGGACTCGTGCAGGACCGAGGGGAAACGTGCAGGAGCGACACAACCGAGGAGCCGCGACCACCGAGGGGGGCTTAGCAGTATGAGCCACGACTCCACTGCCGCGCCGGAAGCCGCGGCCCGGAAGCTTTCCGGGCGACGCCGCAAGGAGATCGTCGCGGTGCTGCTGTTCAGCGGCGGCCCCATCTTCGAGAGTTCCATACCGCTGTCGGTGTTCGGTATAGACCGCCAGGACGCCGGCGTGCCGCGCTACCGACTACTGGTGTGCGGCGGCGAGGAAGGCCCACTGCGGACCACAGGGGGCCTGGAACTCACCGCGCCACATGGCCTGGAGGCGATCTCAAGGGCGGGCACGGTCGTCGTGCCGGCCTGGCGTTCGATCACCTCGCCGCCACCGGAGGAGGCGCTCGACGCTCTGCGCCGGGCGCACGAGGAAGGCGCCCGCATCGTCGGGCTGTGCACCGGCGCCTTCGTCCTCGCGGCGGCAGGCCTGCTGGACGGCCGCCCAGCGACGACGCACTGGATGTACGCACCGACGCTGGCCAAGCGCTATCCGTCGGTTCATGTGGATCCACGTGAACTGTTCGTCGACGACGGCGACGTGCTGACATCCGCCGGCACCGCGGCCGGAATCGATCTCTGTCTCCACATCGTGCGGACGGACCACGGCAACGAGGCGGCCGGAGCGCTCGCCCGCCGCCTGGTGGTCCCGCCGCGCCGATCCGGCGGTCAGGAGCGCTACCTCGATCGATCTTTACCGGAGGAGATCGGCGCGGACCCGCTCGCGGAGGTCGTCGCCTGGGCGCTGGAGCACCTGCACGAGCAGTTCGACGTCGAGACGCTGGCGGCGCGCGCGTACATGAGCCGCCGGACCTTCGACCGCCGGTTCCGCTCGCTGACGGGAAGCGCTCCGCTGCAGTGGCTGATCACCCAGCGGGTCCTCCAGGCGCAGCGTCTGCTGGAGACGTCGGACTACTCGGTGGACGAGGTCGCGGGCCGCTGCGGCTTCCGTTCGCCGGTGGCGCTGCGCGGCCACTTCCGCCGCCAGCTCGGCTCGTCGCCGGCCGCGTACCGGGCGGCGTACCGTGCCCGGCGTCCGCAGAGCGAGAGGCCGACGGAGACGGAGCCCGCGCTGGGTCCGGGTGTGCCGCAGGGCCCGCCGCCCTCCGTGTACCCCGACGCCGGTCCGGTCCCGCTCCAGACCCGGCGCACTCCGGCCCCGATGGGCACGTCCGCGCCCCTCTCGGTGGCGTCGGACAACGGCCGCGAGGCGTACGCGGCCAGCCGCGCCGGGCTGCCGAGCCAGCGCAGCGGCATGTGACGTCGTAGACACCGGACGGGCCGATCCACTCGGCCCGTCCGGCGTTTCGAGGACCTCCACACCGACGCGGGGCACCCAAGAACGGACGTCAGCCGTAGGGTGGGCGCATGAACGATCGCATGGTGTGGATCGACTGCGAGATGACCGGCCTCTCGCTGTCCGACGACGCGCTCATCGAGGTTGCCGCCCTCGTCACCGACTCCGAGCTCAACATCCTCGGCGAGGGTGTGGACATCGTCATCCGCCCGCCGGACGCGGCGCTGGAGACGATGCCGGAGGTGGTGCGTCAGATGCACACCGCGTCCGGGCTGCTCGCCGAACTCGCCGGCGGCACGACCCTCGAGGACGCCGAGGAGCAGGTCCTCGCCTACGTCCGCGAACACGTCAAGGAACCCGGCAAGGCGCCGCTGTGCGGGAACTCCGTCGGCACCGACCGCGGCTTCCTGCTGCGCGACATGCCGACCCTGGAGGACTACCTCCACTACCGGATCGTGGACGTCAGCTCCATCAAGGAGCTCGCCCGGCGCTGGTACCCGCGGGCCTACTTCAACAGCCCGGAGAAGAACGGCAACCACCGCGCACTCGCCGATATCCGCGAGTCCATCGCCGAACTCCGGTACTACCGCGAGGCCGTCTTCGTGCCCCAGCCCGGCCCCGACTCGGACACCGCGAAGTCGATCGCCGCGAAGCACGTCGTGCCTGCTCAGTAGGTGTGCGAGGGGGTCCGACAGGGGCGCCGTGAAAAGGCGTGCGCGAGCACCCCTTCGGACCCTGTACACTTTTTCTCGGCCGGTAGGGGACTCCGCGGAAGTCAACAGCCGGTCATGGTGGGTGTAGCTCAGCTGGTAGAGCACCTGGTTGTGGTCCAGGATGCCGCGGGTTCGAGTCCCGTCACTCACCCTTGATGATCAGCCGGTGACTTCAGAGATGAAGTCACCGGCTGATTGCGTTTCCTGGGGCGGGCCCTAGGCTTCCGACGGTGTCCGAGCCCCGTGTGTCCGCCGAGCCCCTGCGCACCGGCCGTCTCGATCTGCTGCCGCTGCGCGTCGAGCACGCCGAGGAGATGGCCGCCGTCCTCGCGGACCCGGCGCTGCACCGCTTCATCGGCGGCGAACCACTCTCCCCCGACGCCCTGCGCGCCCGTTACGAACGTCTCGTCGCCGGCTCCGGCGACCCGGCCGTGTCCTGGTGCAACTGGGTGCTGCGGCTGCGTGCCGGGTCGTGCCTCGTGGGCACGGTCCAGGCGACGATCACCGCGGGCGGCGTCGCCGAGATCGCCTGGGTGATCGGCACGCCGTGGCAGCGGCGCGGCCTCGCCTCCGAAGCGGCGCGCGGCCTCGTCGGGTGGCTGGAGCAGGGCCCGGTCCACACGGTCGTCGCCCATGTCCACCCCGCCCACCAGGCCTCGGCGACGGTCGCCGCGGCGGCGGGCCTCGCCCCGACCGAGGAGCGGCAGGACGGGGAGGTCCGGTGGCGCCGACAGCGGTCGCCCGGGTGACGTCACGTCGGGTGTGACGCCGGGCCCCGGACGCCCGACGCCCGGCGGGGGTTGGCGGTCGGAGCCCCGCCGATCAGGACGAGGCCCGCGTCACCAACTCCGTGGCCAGGACCGCCTGGGTCCGCTCCAGGTCCCTCGACGCCGTCGGGCGGCGGTCCGCGATCTCGGTGAGGAGGAGGTCGATCATGCGGCGGCCCATCTCCTCGATGGGCTGGCGGACGCTGGTGAGGGGCGGGTCCATGTGGCGGGCGATGGCGGAGTCGTCGTAGCCGACGAGGGCGACGTCCTCGGGGATGCGGCGGCCCGCCTCGCGCAGCGCGTGGCGGGCGCCGGCCGCGGTGACGTCCGATCCCGCGAAGACCGCGTCCAGGTCGGGGTGGCGCTCCAGCAGGGCCCGCATCGCGCCGGCGCCGCCCTCCTCCGTGAAGTCACCGGGCTCGATCAGCCCGTCGTCCACCGGGCGGCCCGCGTCACGCAGGGCGTCGCGGTAGCCGTCGACGCGGCGCTGGGCGCCGTAGACGTCGAGGCGGCCGGTGATGTGCGCGATGCGGGTGCGGCCGCGGTCCATCAGGTGCTCGACGGCCGAGCGGGCACCGCCGTAGTTGTCCGAGTCGACCGAGGTCAGCGTCTCCGCGGCCGATCTCGGACCGCTGATCACCGCCGGGATCTCCAGCTGGGCCAGCAGGTCGGGCAGCGGGTCGTCCGCGTGGACCGAGACCAGCAGGACGCCGTCCACGCGGTGGGCGGCCAGGTACTGGGCCAGGCGGCGCCGTTCCTTGTCGCTGCCCGCGAAGATCAGCAGCAACTGCATCTCGGTGTCGGTGAGCTCCGCTCCGACTCCCTTGAGCATGTCCGAGAAGTACGGTTCCGCGAAGAACCGGGTCTCCGGCTCGGGCACGACCAGTGCGATGGCGTCCGTGCGGTTCGCCGCGAGGGCGCGGGCGGCGGTGTTGGGGACGTAGCCGAGTTCGGCGACCGCCGCCTCGACCGCCGCGCGGGTCGCGTCACTGACCCGGGGCGAGCCGTTGATCACCCGGGATACGGTGCCGCGCCCGACGCCCGCGCGGGCCGCCACCTCTTCGAGGGTCGGCCGACCGCCGCTCCGGCCCCGCGCTCCGTGGGTTGCCATGGGCTCCGCCTCCCGTTGACCATTCCGTTGGCCTGGAATTTAACAGTCCCGCCGGTGCCGTGACCGTCCGCGGGGATCGTTGATCAAGACCCTGCTTCGGCCAAATACAGGCGATCTTGGCCGAGTTCGCACCCGCACCGCCGGCCCTGCCGAGTTAGCTAACGGGCCGATAACTGAACACATAACTCCGCGTCCGCTCCCTTGACACCCCCGCTCGGACCGACGAACCTTCAACACATCACCTGTGGGAGCGCTCCCACAGTACCTGACACATACACATCCCGCACGTTCCCCGCCCGAGCCGCAGCGAGTACAAACGAACGGGCCCAACAATGCAGTTGGCCGGGGGGTCGGCACGTCAGGCAACAGGAGGACGCAATGCGCACGAGTACCCGCAGGTCCCGCCGGCTGATGGCCCTCGCGGCCGCAGCCGCGCTGACGACAGGGCTGCTCGCCGGCTGCGCCGAGGACTCGGACGACGGCTCTTCGAACGAGGGCGGTGGCAACGGAGGCGGCGGCAAGACCACGCTCACCATCGGCACCTTCGGTGTCTTCGGCTACAAGCAGGCCGGCCTCTACGACGAGTACATGAAGCTCCACCCCGACATCAACATCAAGGAGAACGTCACCACCCGGACCGACGTCTACTGGCCCAAGACCCTCACCCGCCTCCAGGCCGGCGCCGGCACCGACGACATCCAGGCGATCGAGGTCGGCAACGTCACCGAGGCCGTGCAGACGCAGGCCGACAAGTTCGTCGACCTCGGCAAGGAGGTCGACAAGTCCCAGTGGCTGGACTGGAAGAACGCCCAGGCCACCACGAAGGACGGCAAGCTGATCGGGCTCGGCACCGACATCGGCCCGATGGCGATCTGCTACCGCAAGGACCTGTTCGAGAAGGCCGGTCTGGAGACCGACCGCACCAAGCTCGCCGAGCAGTGGAAGGGCGACTGGGGCAAGTACGTCGACCTCGGCAAGGACTACATGAAGAAGGCGCCGAGCGGCACCAAGTTCGTGGACTCCGCCTCCTCCGTCTACAACGCGGCCCTCGGCGGTGAGGTCGAGCGGTACTACGACAAGGACGGCAACGTCGTCTGGGACAAGTCCGCCGGTGTGAAGAAGGCCTGGGACGTCGCCATGGACGTGGCGACCAGCAACATGTCCGCGAAGCTGAAGCAGTTCGACAAGCCGTGGGACCAGGGCTACGCGAACGGCACCTTCGCCACCGTCGCCTGCCCGGCCTGGATGATCGGTTACATCCAGGAGAAGTCCGGTGAGGCCGGCAAGGGCAAGTGGGACGTGGCGGCGGCGCCGACCGCGGCCAACTGGGGCGGTTCGTTCATCGGCGTGCCGACGGCGAGCAAGCACCAGAAGGAGGCCGTCGAGCTGGCGAAGTGGCTGACCGCGCCCGAGCAGCAGGCGAAGGTCTTCGCCAAGCAGGCCAGCTTCCCGTCGGCCCCGTCGTCGTACTCGAGCCTGAAGCCGGCGGCCGCCACCCAGGCGTACTTCTCCGACGCGCCGATCACCGAGATCTTCTCGGCCTCCGCCAACACCATCCCGACGCAGTACCTGGGCACCAAGGACCAGCCGATCGGCACCGCGATCACCGACATCGGCATCCTCCAGGTCGAGCAGAAGGGCAAGAGCCCTGAGCAGGGCTGGGACGCCGCGACCAACGAGATCAAGGACGTGCTCGGCCAGTGAGCAGTTCCAAGCAGGCCCTCGCGCATCCCGCGTCGAGTGCCGACGCCGCGCCCGGTGACAAGCCGGGCGCGGCCGGCCGCGCGAACGGTCGCGGTACCCCGCCGCCGGGGAGCAGTTCCTGGCGGAGCCGGCTGTACCGCTGGGACATGAAGGCGTCGCCGTACGCGTTCATCTCCCCCTTCTTCATCGTCTTCGGGGCGTTCTCGCTCATCCCGCTGCTGTACACGGCGTGGTACTCGCTGCACAACGTGCAGCTGGCCAATCTCGACGGCCAGACCTGGGCAGGCCTGGACAACTACGAGAACCTGCTGTCCTCGGACTTCTTCTGGAACGCGCTGTGGAACACCTTCACCATCGGTGTGATCTCCACGGTGCCGCAGCTGCTGATGGCGATCGGCCTGGCGCATCTGCTCAACTACAAGCTGCGCGGCTCGACCGTGTGGCGGGTCGTGATGCTCACCCCGTACGCCACCTCGGTGGCGGCGGCGACGCTGGTGTTCGTGCTGCTGTACTCCTGGGACGGCGGCATGATCAACTGGCTGCTGGACTTCGTCGGCATCGACCCCGTCAACTGGCGTGAGTCCGACTGGGGTTCGCAGTTCGCGGTCTCCTCGATCGTGATCTGGCGCTGGACCGGCTACAACGCGCTGATCTATCTGGCGGCGATGCAGGCGATCCCGGTCGACCTCTACGAGTCCGCGGCGATCGACGGCGCCAACCGCTGGCAGCAGTTCATCCATGTGACGATCCCGCAGCTGCGGCCGACGATCCTGTTCACGGTCGTCGTCTCCACGATCGGCGCGACCCAGCTCTTCGGTGAGCCCCTGCTGTTCGGCGGGGTCTCCGGTTCCAAGGGCGGCTCCGAGCACCAGTACCAGACGCTCGGTCTGTACATGTACGACCAGGGCTGGATCATCGGCAACCTCGGCAAGGCGTCCGCGATCGCCTGGTCGATGTTCCTGATCCTGCTGATCGTCGCCGTGATCCAGCTGCTGATCTCCCGACGGCTGAGGAAGTCCCAATGACCGCGACCGAACTGACGACACCTCAGTCCACGGAGCCCGTGAAGACCCGGCGCGAGCGGCCCCGGGTGATGGGCGCCGGCAAGCAGCTGCACGCCGGCCCGCTCACCTATGTCGTCCTGTCCTTGTTCGCGCTGCTCTCGCTGGCCCCGCTGGTGTGGACGGCGATCGCGGCCTCGCGCAGCAACCAGCGCCTCGCGGAGACCCCGCCGCCGCTGTGGTTCGGCGGGAACCTGTTCAAGAACATGGAACGGGCGTGGGAGGAGGGCGGCCTCGGCACGGCGATGTTCAACACCATCTTCGTGGCGGGCATGATCACCATCAGCACGGTGCTGTTCTCCACGCTCGCCGGCTTCGCCTTCGCCAAGCTCCGCTTCAAGTTCTCCGGCGTCCTGCTGCTGCTGACGATCGGCACGATGATGATCCCGCCGCAGCTGGCGGTCGTACCGCTGTATCTGTGGATGGCGGACCTCGGCTGGTCGAACCAGCTCCAGACGGTGATCCTGCCGACGCTGTGCACGGCCTTCGGTACGTTCTTCATGCGGCAGTACCTGGTGCAGGCGCTGCCGACCGAGCTGATCGAGGCGGCCCGGGTGGACGGCGCGAGCAGTCTGCGGGTCGTCTGGCACGTGGTGTTCCCGGCGGCCCGGCCGGCGATGGCCGTACTCGGCCTGCTGACCTTCGTGTTCGCCTGGAACGACTTCCTGTGGCCGATCATCGCCCTGAACCAGGAGAACCCGACCGTGCAGGTCGCGCTGAACTCCCTGGGCACCGGGTACGTTCCCGACCAGGCGGTGATCATGGCGGGCGCCCTGCTCGGCACACTGCCGCTGCTGATCGCCTTCCTGCTGTTCGGCAAGCAGATCGTCGGCGGCATCATGCAGGGCGCCGTCAAGGGCTGACGCCCGGCCCGCCGCCCGTACGTCCCACGGCCCCGGGGGTCGCGTCACCGCCGCCCCGGCCCCCGGCCCCGTCCCCCTCTCTCCCCCTCCTCCCCCCTCTCCCCTCCTACTCGTACTCGTCGGTCTCCACGACCTCCAATGGGAGCGCTTCCATGCCTGAGCCCATGACACCCGTGTCCTTTCCGCCCGCCTTCCTCTGGGGTGCCGCGACCTCCGCGTACCAGATCGAGGGGGCGGTCCGGGAGGACGGCCGCACGCCGTCGATCTGGGACACCTTCAGCCACACCCCGGGCAAGACGGCCGGCGGCGAGCACGGTGACATCGCTGTCGACCACTACCACCGCTACCGCGACGACGTGGCGCTGATGGCCGACCTCGGCCTGGGCGCGTACCGCTTCTCGATCTCCTGGTCACGGGTGCAGCCCACGGGACGCGGGCCCGCGGTCCAGCGGGGCCTGGACTTCTACCGCCGTCTGGTGGACGAGCTGCTGGCGAAGGGCATCAAGCCCGCCGTCACCCTCTACCACTGGGACCTGCCGCAGGAGCTGGAGGACGCGGGCGGCTGGCCGGAGCGCGACACGGCCTACCGCTTCGCCGAGTACGCCCAGATCGTCGGCGAGGCCCTCGGCGACCGCGTGGAGCAGTGGATCACGCTCAACGAGCCGTGGTGCAGCGCCTTCCTGGGCTACGGCTCCGGCGTCCACGCGCCGGGCCGCACCGAGCCGGTCGCCACGCTGCGCGCGTCCCACCACCTCAACCTCGCGCACGGCCTCGGCGCCACGGCCCTGCGCTCGGTGATGCCCGCCCGCAACACGGTGGCCCTGAGCCTCAACTCCTCCACCGTGCGGCCGGTTTCGCAGGACCCCGCGGACCTGGCGGCGGCCCGGAAGATCGACGACCTGGCCAACGGGATCTACCACGGCCCGATCCTGCACGGCGCCTATCCGGCCAGCCTGTTCACGGCCACGGAGCAGCTGACGGACTGGTCGTACGTCCTGGACGGCGACCTGGCGGCGATCAACCAGCCGCTCGACGCGCTGGGCCTGAACTACTACACGCCCGCGCTGGTCTCCGCGAGCGACGCCGAGCAGGCCGGCCCGCGTGCCGACGGCCACGGGGCGAGCGAGCACTCGCCGTGGCCCGGCGCGGACGACGTGCTGTTCCACCAGACTCCGGGTGACCGCACGGCCATGGGCTGGTCCATCGACCCGACCGGCCTGCACGAGCTGATCATGCGGTACACGCGGGAGGCGCCGGGCCTGCCGCTGTACATCACCGAGAACGGCGCGGCCTACGACGACAAGCCCGACTCCGAGGGCCGGGTCCACGACCCGGAGCGCATCGCCTATCTGCACGGCCACCTCGCGGCGGTCCGCCGCGCGATCACCGACGGCGCGGACGTCCGCGGCTACTACCTGTGGTCCCTGCTGGACAACTTCGAGTGGGCTTACGGCTACGAGAAGCGGTTCGGCGCGGTGTACGTCGACTACGCCACCCTCACGAGGACGCCGAAGTCGAGCGCCCACTGGTACGCGAAGGCGGCCCGCACGGGCACGCTGCCCGAGGTGGACGAGGTGTTCTAGCCGGCGGGGGTCCGGGGGACGGGGCGCGGCACGGCGAGGGAGCGTGCCGCGCCCCGCGGTCGTTCCCGGACACCACCGTCGTTCCGGGCAGCCGGCACAGCAATGCGCGCCCCGGCCGGATGGGGGGAAGGCCGGCCGGGGCGCGCCCCCCGTGGTCCAGGAGGCCTGTCGGGTCAGTTGAAGGCCGCGAACGCCTTGGAGAAGGCGAACTTGTCCTGGAGGATCGAGCTGCATGTCGCGTCGGCCGCCGGCTTCTCGCCGCCCGCGCACTGCTTGTCACGGGTCGCGGACCACATCGAGAGCCAGCCGAGGCCCTTGGACTTGGCGAAGTTCACCAGCTGGGTGGCGTCGTCGACCTTGAAGATCTCCGTGGTGACGTCGTTGACGCCGATCATCGGGGTGACCGCGACCGTCTTCCAGGCGTCGCTGTCGGAGCGGCCGAGGACGCTCTTGACCTGGGCCTGGGTGGCGGTGGCTGCCTGCTCGGCGTAGGTGCCCATGTCGCCGCTGTAGGCGGGGCCGTAGTCCATCGCCATGATGTTGACGGTGTCGATCCGCACGCCGTTCCGCTTGGCGTCGGCGAGCAGGTCCACGCCCGGCTGGGTCAGGCCCTCCGGCATGACGGGCAGGGTGTAGGAGACGTCCAGGTCCGCGTGCTGCTGCTGGAGCTTGGCTATCGCCTGGGCCCGGCGGGTGTTGGCCGCCGTGTCCGGCAGGGCGCCGCCCTCGACGTCGAAGTCGACCTTGGTCAGCTTGTAGGCGTCCACGACCTTGCCGTAGGCCGCCGCCAGCGCCTCCGCCGAGGAGCAGGTCGTCGCCAGCTCGCTGCCGGCCGCGCCGCCGAACGAGACGCGGACGTCGCCGCCCTTGGCCCGCAGGTCACCGATCTGTGCGGCCACCGCGTCGGTGCCGAGGTCCGTGACGCCGCCCCACTTGGGGGTGCAGCCGCCGCCGTCGGTGATGAAGGCGAGGTTGTAGTTCTTCACGCCGGTCGCCTCGGCGCCGGCCGCCATGTCGAAGGCCGGGTAGAGCGAGGTGTCGATGTACGGGGCGAAGCCGGCGGATGCCTTCGTGCCGGTGCCGGTGCTCTGTGTGGGCTTGGCGGTGGGGGTCGCCGTCGAGGTCGGCGTCCTGGTGGGCTCGGCCGACGCGGTCGGCGTCGGGGAGGGCGACTGCGGCTGCGTCGGGCGGCCGCTCGGCTCCGGGGTCGCGGTGTCGTCCGTGGAGCACTTGGCGTCGTCGATGAGACAACCCGTGGGCGCCGCCGTGCCGTTGACCACGAAGCCGACGGTCACCGACTCGCCGACGGCCAGACCGTCCGTGTCCCACTTGGGCGGTGTCACGGTGACGTGCCGGCCGCTCACGCTCGACTCGGCGTTCCACAGGGAGCTCAGCTTCGCGCCCGACGGCAGGTCGAACTCCAGCGTCCAGTCCTTCTTCGTCTGCGCGCTGTTGTTCGTGACGACGTACTGGGCGGTGTAACCCGTCGACCAGTCACTGGTCCTGGTGTACGCCGCTCCGACGCCGGCCGCCTGGGCGGTGCCGGTGAACACGATCGCGCCCCCGCCGACCGCGGCCGCGGCGACCAGTCCGCCGATCGCCTTGCTCCTGCCGCTGACCCTGCGCCGGTGCGTCCTCATCGCGTGTCTGCCTTTGCTGTTCGGGGGTGGGGTGCGGCAGCACGCTAGCGACCCCGAATCGGGCAAAGTGCCTGATCCGGACGGGGGTTGAGGAGCTTATGACGCCCTTAAGGAAGAGATCGGGGACGGTTAAAGGTAGAGACCAATCTGCCGGGCCGGCGGCGGCGAACGGCCCCGCGATGCCCTCGTCGAACCGGCTCCCTGCCGTCCAGCTGGATCCAGATCCGCACCTCGGTCCCGCCGAGCACCGACGACCCGATCCGTACGTCCCCGCCCGTCGACTCCGCGAGCCGGCGCACGATGTCAAGGCCGAGCCCGGTCGACCCGGCGCTGCCGGAGCCCCGCCCGCGCGCCATCGCCGCCTCGGGGTCGGATATGCCGGGCCCCGCGTCCGAGACGAGCACGATCACCGCGTCCTCGCCGTTGTGCACGTCGACCGCGAACGCGGTGCCCTCGGTGGTGTGCCGGAAGACATTGCCGAGCAGGGCGTCCAGCGCGGCCGCCAGATCCGCCCGGGCCACGGGTATCCGCACCGGCCGCTCCACGCCGGCCACCCGGACCTTGCGGCCCTCGTCCTCCGCCAGCGCCGACCAGAACGCCATGCGCTCGCGCACCACTTCGGCCGCGTCGCACCCGGCGCCGGGACCGGCGGCCACCGTCTGCGGCTTGGCCTCCCGGGCGGTACGGATGATGGTGTCGACCTCGCGCTCCAGCTGGGCGACGGCCGTGCGGGTCTGCTCGGCGGCCGGACCGTCCCCGAGCGAGGCCGCGTTCAGCCGCAGCACCGTCAGCGGGGTCCGCAGCCGGTGGGACAGGTCGGCCGCCAGCTCCCGCTCGTTGGCGAGGAGTTGTACGACCTGGTCGGCCATGGAGTTGAACGCCACGGCCGCCAGCCGCAGTTCGGTCGGCCCTTCCTCGGGCACCCGGGAGCCCAGCTTGCCCTCCCCCAGTTCGTGCGCGCCCTCGACCAGGCGCTGGGCCGGCCGCACCATCCGCACGCCCAGCCGGTCGGCGACGGCGACCGAGCCGACGATCAGCGCGAGGCCGACCCCGGCGAGCACCGTCCAGGCCGTGGTGAGCCCGTTGGTGACCTCCGCGTCGGGGACGAACACCTCGACGACGGCTATCTCCCCGGAGCTGAGCGCGACCGGCTGGAGGAGCGTGGACCCGCCGGGGACGTCGCTGGTCGAGGCGCGGCCCAGTCGTCGTACGGTCGCGATGTCGGCGGCGGCGGCGCGCTGCCGGCCGAGGTCGACGGCGCTCGTGCCGCCGGACGTCTTGTCGGAGGAGGCCGGGATGTGCACGGCCATGCCCGAGTCGGAGCCGGCCGAGGCGACGACCCGCTCCAGCTGGTCGCGGTCGGTGGTGATGGACAGCGCGGGGGCGACGGCGGCGGCCTCCCGCTCGGCGTTGGAGAAGGCGCGGTCGCGGGCCATCTCCCGGATGACGAGTCCGAGCGGCACGGCGAAGGCGACCACGACCATGGTGGTGACCGCCAGGCAGACCTTGACCAGGGCCCATCTCATCGCGGCAGCTCCCCACCCGGTGGTTCCAGCTTCACGCCCACGCCGCGCAGGGTGTGCAGATAACGCGGTCGCGCCGCGGTCTCCCCGAGCTTGCGCCTGAGCCAGGACAGATGGACGTCGATCGTCTGGTCGTCGCCGTAGGACTGTTGCCACACCTCGGCGAGCAGCTCCTTGCGGGGCACGACCACTCCGGGCCGGGTGGCCAGGAAGGTGAGCAGGTCGAACTCGCGGCGGGTGAGGTCGAGTCGGACGCCGTCCAGCTCGGCCTGGCGGCGCAGCGGGTCGACGGTGAGGCCGCCGACGCGCAGCACGGCCTCCGGCGGCAGGTCGCCGGCGCCGGCCCGGGAGCGGCGCAGGACGGCCGCCATGCGGGCCGAGAGGTGCTCGACCGAGAAGGGCTTGGTGAGGTAGTCGTCCGCCCCCGCGTTCAGCAGCCGGACGATCTCCGTCTCGTCGTCCCGCGCGGTGGCGATGATCACAGGGACGTCGGTGATCCCGCGCAGCATCTTCAGGGCCTCGGAGCCGTCCAGATCAGGCAGTCCGAGGTCCAGGATGACCACGTCGAAACGGAGATGGGCGACCTCGCGCAGCGCCTCCAGCGCCGTCCCGACGCTGCGGACGGTGTGGGCCGCGTCGGTCAGGTGCCGGATGAGCGCCGAGCGAACGAACGGGTCGTCCTCGACCACGAGCACACTTGCCATGCGCCGCACCGTACGCCATGCCGTCGAGCCGGGTCCGGGCCTGTGGACAACTCACTCCCTGTGGACAACCGGGCGACACTCCTGGGACGCGTGAGGCAGTATGGCCCGCGATGCGCAGAGGACTCGTACACGTACTTGCTTGGTCGCTCGCCACCGGCGCGGCGGTCACGCTGTCGTGGTGGGGTGTCCACACGGTGATGGCGGGCACGGTCTACGACCGCCCGCGCGCCCTGCCCATCACGGCGGCCGACGCGACGACGCAGGGCTCCAAGCCGCTGGCGTCCTCGACGCAGTCCCCCAAGGCGCCGCCGCCGTCGAAGAGCCCTTCGACGAAGCCGACCGGGAAGCCCCGCACCCCGACCCCGTCGGCGAAGCCGACGACCAGCGCCCCGGACCCCTCCCCCATCTCGTCCGGCCAGGTCAAGAGCTACGACACCGACGGCGGCCGGGTGGTCTTCGACATCGGCGACGCCTCCGCGACCCTCGTCTCCGCCACCCCGGGCTCGGGCTGGTCGATGCAGGTGTGGAAGACGGAGACGTGGATCCGGGTGGAGTTCGCCGCGGGCGCGGACCGGGTGTCGGTGTTCTGCACGTGGCACGACGGGCCGCCGCGGGTGGAGATCGGGAACTACTGACTCACGGCGGGGACCGGCGCATGTGAAGCGCGTGCCCGTCCGAAGCACGTGCCCGTTCGAAGCGCGTGCTCAGGTGAAGACGGATGCCGGTGGTGCCGGCGACGCCACCGCCGCCGCGTCCGTGACCGGTACGGCGCCCCCGGTGAAGTCCCTGAGGGAGCGGCCGTGTTCGACCCGCGCGGGATGCGGGTCGGAGGCGGCGCGACGGGTCAGCTCGGCGACCGGCAGCGGGAGGTCGGCGGCGACCAGGACCGCGTTGCCGAACCGCTTGCCGCGCAGCACCGTCGGGTCGGCCACCAGCGCCAGCTCGGCGAACCGGGCGGCGGCGGTGGCGATCTGGCCCCGCAGATGCGCGAGCGGCGGTCCGTCGGCGAGGTTGGCGGCGTACCAGCCGCCGGGCCGCAGCGCGCGGCGGACCTCGTCGAGGAACTCCGTGGAGGTGAGGTGGGCCGGGGTGCGGGCTCCGCTGAAGACGTCGGCGATGACTAGGTCGGCCCAGCCGTCGGGCACCTTGGCGAGCCCTTCGCGGGCGTCGGCCGAGCGCACCCGGACGCGGGCGGCGCGGTCCAGGGGGAGTTCGCGGCGGACCAGCTGGACGAGGGCGGCGTCGCGCTCGACGACCTGCTGGGTGGAGCGGGGCCGGGTGGCGGCGGTGTAGCGGGCGAGGGTGAGGGCCCCGCCGCCGAGGTGCACGGCCTGTACCGGCCTGCCGGGCGCGGCGACGAGGTCGATGACGTGCCCGAGGCGGCGCTGGTACTCGAAGGAGAGGTGGGCGGGGTCGTCCAGGTCGACGTGCGACTGCGGCGCCCCGTCGATCAGGAGCGTCCAGGCCCGCGCACGGTCCCGGTCGGGTATGAGCTCGGCGAGTCCGCCGTCGACGCTCTCGACGACGGAGGCGAGGTCCGCGGCTGACCGCCGGGGCTTTCTGGACTTTCCCACTCCGCCATTATCAGGGGGGCGGCGCCACTGCGCCTGCGCCGGTCACCGACAGTTGTCGGCCGCCTCGATCAGCCGCGCCGCCTCGCCCAGCGCCGCCCGCAGCACCGCGGGATCGGTCGCCAGGTCCGCCTCCCCGGGCGGCAGGAGCCAGTCCGAGCCCTCGACCGGCGGCTCGGGGTTCAGGTCGAGGCTCAGGCCCCGCCCGTCGGTCTCCGTGCAGGTGCTGCCCGGCACGTCCCAGGCGGCGGCCGTGCCCGGCGGGACCACGAAGCCGAGGGTGTCGCCGCCGTCGTCGTGCAGGACGGGACCCACCGCCTCGCAGGCCCCGCGCCGCAGGATGTCGACGGCCTCCAGACCCTGGCGCGCAGGGACGGTGACCACGTCGCACCCCGACTCCGGGTCGCAGCCCTCGCCCGGCGGCGCGCTGCACTCTGCGGTCGGCGCGTGCCTCGCCGTTGTCGACGGCGTTCGAGGAACGACGCTCTGGCTGGTCTCCATCCCGACCTCCACCACGGAACCCCTTTTGCAGTCCGAAGAGTTCAACGCGTCTCGGTGTCAACGGCTACGGCGGAAGTCCGCCGCAAAGGATGGCAGTTCATGGCAGATCACGTATGAGATATCCGGTTTGTAGCCAAACCCTGCGTGGTGGCTCCGCTACAGCAGGTACGTTCTTGCCCGCCGGACGCAAGGGCACCACACGGATTTTCGGTTCAACTCGTCCGCGTCCCGGCATGGTTCGACGGTTCGCACGAGAGGACCCGGCCATGGCGTCGTCAGAGCTGACCTCGTCCCAGCCTTCCAGGCCACCGCGGCCGAACCTCGCGTTCCGGCAGTTGCGCGGACAGCGCTCGCCGGCCGAGTTCGCCGCGGTGGTCCGACGGGCCGCTCGCGAGATCGATGAGCGGGTCAGCTGTGACGCGCGCTACATCGGCAGAGTCGAGGCCGGCGAGATCCGCTGCCCCAACTACGCGTACGAACGGGTGTTCCTGCACATGTTCCCCGGCCGCACCCTCACCGACCTGGGCTTCGCGCCCCGCTCGTCCGTACGCGGACGCCGGGCGCACGCCGAGGACGACGCGCCCCTGGCACGCACCACGAGCCCGGCGCTCGCCACGAGTGAGACGCGAGGGGCCCACGAGCCGTATGACCCACTGAACCCGCAGGACCCGTACGACCCGTGTGACGCGTACGGCACAGCGCAGAACGACGAGAACCACGAGGAGAGCGACGTGCTACGTCGCGCATTCATGACCGGCGGAGGCGCCACGGTGGCCGCCGCCTCACTGAGCCCCCTGGGGCTCGCCCACGACGCCGCGGCCGCGGAACGTCCCCACAGACGTGTCGGGGGGCGGGAGGCGGACGCGCTCGAGCAAGCCGTGCGCCGCATCCGGCTGCTCGACGACCGGCACGGCGCCGACGGCCTCTACCGGCGCGCCGCCGCCCCGCTGCGGGCCGCCTACGCGCTGCTCGACGCCGGTACGACCCGGCAGGCGACCAGCGACCGGCTCCACGCGGGCGCGGGTGAACTGGCCATCTCGGTGGGATGGCTGGCGCACGACTCGGGGCGGTTCGACGACGCCCGCTCGCACTACGCGGAGGCGCTCGCGACGGCCCGGATGGCGGGCGACCCTGGTCTGGAGGCGCACGCCTTCTGCAATACGTCCTTCCTCGCGCGGGACGCGGGCCGGCCCCGGGAGGCGGTGCGGGCGGCGCAGGCCGCGCAACGCGTCGCGCGGCCTCTGGGCTCGTCCCGGCTGATGTCGCTGCTCGCGCTGCGCGAGGCGGGCGGCTGGGCGGGGCTCGCCGACCGCACCGGCTGCGAGCAGGCCCTCGCCCGTGCGCAGGCCCTCTTCCAGCGGGGCCACTCGGAGGCCGACCCGGAGTGGATGAGCTTCTACGGGGAGGCCGAGCTGGAGGTCCTGGAGGCGCAGTGCTGGTCGACGCTGGGGAACTGGCAGCGGGCCGCGCGGCACGCGGGGCGGGCGGCGCAGCTCCAGGATCCGCACTTCACCCGCAACATCGCCCTGTACACCGCGCAGCTGGCGGACGACCTGGCGCGGGGCGGACGCCCCGACGAGGCGGCCGCCGCCGGGATGCGGGTGCTGGACCTCCTGGACCTGGTGCAGTCGTCGCGGGTCCAGACGATGCTCGCGGGCACGGCCCGGGTGCTGCTGCCGCACCGGCGGGCGAGCGGTGTGTCGGCGTTCCTGGAGCGGCACGCTTCGGCGCCCCGCAAGCCGTGACCGGCGGGGCGGGCTCGCGGGTGGGCGAGCGGTCCTGGTGAATCCCGGTGCGGGTCGCGCTCAAGGGGCGCGGGGAACTGCGCGACCCGCCCCCACCCGCCCGCAGGTTCATCACGGTCCTTCCGGCGGAGCGTTCAGCCGGCCAGGTGCCCCGAGTCGTTCCAGCTCTCGATCGCGGGCTCGTCGTAGGCCCAGCCCAGTACCGACAGCGAGGTCGGGTTCAGCCGGATCCGGGCCGCGAAGTCGAGCGGCAGCCCGAGCCAGCGCGCGCCGATGGACCGCAGGATGTGCCCGTGCGCGAACACCAGCACATCCCGGTCCGCCGCGCGGGCCCACGTCACCACCTCGTCGGCGCGGGCCGTCACCTCGGACAGGGTCTCCCCCTCGGGCACGCCGTCGCGCCAGATGAGCCAGCCCGGGCGTATCGCCTGGATCTCCGCCGGTGTCATGCCCTCGTAGGCGCCGTAGTCCCACTCCATGAGCGTGTCCCAGGTGCGGGCGCGGTCGCCGAAGCCGGCGAGTTCGCACGTCTCACGCGCGCGTGACAGGGGGCTGGTGCGGACCTCCACGCCGTCCAGCCGGTCGTACGGCGGCCGGTGCAGGCGCTCACCCAGCAGCTTCGCGCCCCGGCGGCCCTCCTCCAGGAGGGGTACGTCGGTCCTGCCGGTGTGCTTGCCGGACAGCGACCACGCCGTCTGTCCGTGCCGGGCCAGCAGGATGCGCGGTGCCATTGCGGGGCCTTCCGGGAGAAATGAGAGGCGGAACCCTTACATCATCGCGCACGCTTGGCGCGGGCAACCCGCCGGGCGATCTCTGCGTCTTGAGGGCCGGGGCGCCCGAAAGGGGCGCGCGCGTACACCGTAAAGTGGTTCGACCGGTCCACCGGGCGCCGTGAGAAAAGAAGGGGGAGGCGATCGGATGCCGCACGCCGACATAGCTGGCGTGGAGGCGACGCCGCGGACCCGCCTGCGCTGGTGGACCGAGCTGCCGCTGATATTGCTGGTCTACGCCTGCTACTCGGCGGGCCGGCTGCTCGCCCGGGGTGATGTCTCCACCGCCGTCGACCACGGCCTGGCGATCCTCGACATCGAGAAGGCCCTGTACCTCAACGCGGAGCACCCCCTCAACCGGCTCTTCACCCGTGAGCCCTGGATCGGCGTCCCGGCCGACTTCTGGTACGCCTCGCTGCACTACCTGATAACGCCGGTACTGCTGGTGTGGCTCTTCAGGTCCCGCACCGTGCACTACCGCGCCGCCCGCACCTGGCTGATGACGTCGACCTTCATAGGTCTGATCGGCTTCACCCTGCTGCCGACCTGCCCGCCCCGGCTGCTCGCCGACGGCCACGGCTTCGTCGACACGATGGCCCAGTACAGCTCCTACGGCTGGTGGGGCGGCGAGGCCAGCGCGCCGAAGGGCCTCGGCGGCATGACGAACCAGTACGCGGCGATGCCGAGCCTGCATGTCGGCTGGGCGCTGTGGTGCGGGGTCATCCTGTGGCGGTTCGGCGGGACCCGCCTGACGAAGGTCGCCGCGGTCGCCTACCCGCTGATCACGACGCTCGTGGTGATGGGCACCGCCAACCACTACTTCCTCGACGCGGCCGCGGGCGCCGCCGTGATGGGCGCCGGCCTGCTGCTGGCGCCGTATGTGATGCGGATCATGGACCGGGCGCGGGCACGGTTCGGACCGGGGGCTACGCCCGTCGCGGCCCCCGCCGGTCCGGCCAGCAGGGGCGCGGGCGCCACCGTCAAGGTGGGCTCCGCCGCCACTTCTTCCTCGATTGTCAGTGGCGGATGCCAGACTTCCGCGGGTGAGCGAATTCCACGGCAGCGCGAGTCCCGGTTCGCATCCGGAGCCGAGCCGAGTGCCTCTCCCCAGGACGCGGGGGACGGCGCTCCGGCACCGGCTCGCTGAGCTGCGCGGTCCCGACGTCCCGGCCAAGGCACTGGACGCGCGCGCCCTGGCCGCCCTCGCCGCCAACCCCGGCTGCAAGCGGCGCGCCATCCTGGACGGCGCCGGGGTGAACAAGGCCGCCCTCGCGGGCGCGTTGGGTTCGCCGTCGGCCTTCGGACAGTCGCAGTTCGCCCTCACACGCGGCAACGCCTTCGAGGCCAAGGTCAAGGCGGACGGCGGCGCGGAGCTGCTGCGCCTGGTGCGCGAGAAGCTGGACCGCGGCGCCGAACCGCCCGCCCACGCACGCGTGCCCGAGCTCACCGCGACCGGCCCCGAGGGCCGCACGGCCCGTACGGCACTGGCCCTGCGCGAGGCCACCGAGGCGCGCGGCGAGTGGACCCTGCTAGACCACCCCATGCTCGCGCTGGACGTCGCCGGCTCGCCCGCCTTCCTGGAGCCGGACGCGGTCGTCGTGCACCCGGACGGCAGCTGGACGGTCGTGGAGATCAAGTCCTTCCCGATGCTGGACGGTTCGGCGGACCCGGCGAAGGTGGGCGCGGCCGCGCGGCAGGCGGCGGTGTACGTGCTGGCGCTTGAGCAGGTCGCAGCCCGGTTGGAATCGGTGCCACGCGTGCGTGAGCGCGTCCTGCTGGTCTGCCCCAAGGACTTCTCCAACCTCCCCACCGCCTCGGCCGTCGACGTCCGCAAGCAGCGCGCGGTGACCGCCCGCCAGCTGGACCGGCTCACCCGCATCGAGGACATCGCCGACGCGCTCCCCGCCGGCACCTGCTTCTCCCCCGAGCTGCCCGCGGCGGACCTGACGGCCGCCGTCGAGTCGGTCCCGGCGACCTATGCGCCCGAGTGCCTGTCCGCCTGCGAGCTGGCCTTCCACTGCCGCGCCCGTTCCCTCGAGTCCGGCGCGGTGACGTCGCTGGGCCGCTCGGTGCGGGCGGAGCTGGGCGGCCTGAGCACGGTCGAGGACGTCCTGTCGGCGGCGCGCGGCGAGTCCGGCGACCCGGACGACCCGGCGGTGGCGGCGCTGCGCAGAGCGGCACGCCTGCGTGCCGAGGCCCTCGGTCAGGAGGCGGTGGCCGGGTGTCGCTGATCTCCACCCTCGCCCGGCTGGAAGCCGTCAGCACCGGTCGCGCCCAGCCCGCCGCGACCGTCCGCCACCGGCATCTCTCCCAGCGCCCGCTCGTGTTCGTGCCCCTCACCACCGCCGGTGAGGCCGGTGCCCCGCTCGGCGCGCTGGTCGGCACCGACCGGGACGCCCCGCACCTGCTGGTCGTACCGCAGCCGCGCGACCGGGACCTCAGGTTCGCGTTCCTGTCCGAGCTGGCGGACGTCGTCCTGCCGTACATCGACTCCTTCGCCGAGGACGTGGAGGCGGCCGAGCGCAACGAGACCGATCCGGAGACCGGCAAGCGGGTCAAGGTCGAGGTCGAACTGTGCGCGGACGCCCCGCAGTTGATCATGCCGAGCCGCGCGGGTGCCGACTTCGTACGGCTGCTTGGCCGCTCGATGCGTTTTCGGCGTACGGCCGAGCAGGACCCGGAGGCCCCTTATCCGGCGCCGCCGCGCGTGCCGCTGCTCGGCCGCTGGCTGACCCACTTCGGCGAGCGGGCCCGCGTGCCCGGCTCCTCGCTGCTGCCGGCCATGACGGACCTGCTGTCCCGGCACTGGGCGACCGGCCAGTCCACGCTGGAGGACCAGCACCTGGGCGCGCTGCTCGCCTGGATCGACCCTCCCGAGGGCGAGACGGGCGCCGAGGCGGCTCTGCGCGCGGAGCTCGCGCGGGACCGGGACGGCCAGCTGCTGTGCCCGCCGGCGGGTCCCGCCACCGACCCGGCGTTCGACAACAAGCTGCTCGCCCCCGCGATCGAGCGCTACGACCGCGCCCGCACCGCCCTCGCCGCCTCCGAGGACGGACTGGAGGCCGACGACCGGCTCGGGCACCTCACCGCCGCCGAGCGGGAGATCCGCGCCCTGGTGGCGAGCCGGACCCGGCCCACCTGGGACGCGGTGTGGCGGGGCCTGGACCTGCTGCGGGAGCTGCCCGTGGCCGGGCGGGTGGAGGAGCGGTGGACCCGCGACCGCTGGTCGTTCACCGGCCACCGGGACCGGGTCGTCGCCGGTGAGCCGCCGCAGCCGCGCCGCGACGACGCCGTCACCGCCGCGAACAAGCTCGCCGCGCGGGAGCGGGAGCAGGCCCGTCTCGAGGCCCAGGAGGCGCTGGACGATCCGCTGGTGATGGCGGGGCGGCGGCTGGCCGGGGAGGCGTTCGCGGGCGAGGTCACCGACGTGGTGATGGCGTACAGCGAGGGCAAGCGGCCGAGCCCGCGGCCCCTGGTCACCGTCCGCACGGACGACCGGCCGCATCTGGGCGAGCGGGTCAAGGTGTTCCGCTCCCTGGG
Organism: Streptomyces chartreusis; assembly: GCF_008704715.1. Lineage (NCBI taxonomy): Bacteria > Bacillati > Actinomycetota > Actinomycetes > Kitasatosporales > Streptomycetaceae > Streptomyces > Streptomyces chartreusis. The sequence goes on along the minus strand of NZ_CP023689.1, from coordinate 6,196,881 downwards.
CGGCAAGCCCCAGTCGGCGGAGTTCGTCGGCCACGAGGAGGCCCTCGACGAGGACGGCGGGGCGCTGCTGGTGCTGCGCGTGCTGGACAAGATGGGCCGTGGCAAGGAGCCGGAGGAGGGGTCGGTGCCGCAGAAGGGCGACCTGGTCTGCTTCACGCTGTTCGAGCACGAGCAGCGGGGCGGCGCGAAGCTGCCCGAGCCGGAGCAGACACCGTGGACGCACGGCGGGCCGCCCGGGGAGCAGGAGTCCGAGGCCGCAGATCCGCTCACCCAGGAGGACGTGCTGTGACCGCCGTGTTCGACCCCGGTGCCGCGGCGTCCGCTGCCACAGACGCGATCCTGCACAACACCCTGCACAGCGAGGCGCGCGGGGTCGTGGTGGACTCCCCGCCCGGTGCCGGCAAGTCCACGCTCGTCGTCCGCGCGGCCCTGGAACTGGCGGACGCCGGGCGCCCGCTGATGGTCGTCGCGCAGACCAACGCGCAGGTCGACGACCTGGTGCTCAGGCTCGCCGAGAAGGACCCCGAGCTGCCGGTGGGCCGCCTGCACAGCAGCGATTCCGACCCGTACGACAAGGCGCTCGACGACCTGCCGAACGTACGCAAGTCGGCGAAGGCGGCCGATCTCGCGGGCCTGGCGGTGGTCCTGTCCACGGCTGCCAAGTGGGCGCACGTGAAGGTCGAGGAGCCCTGGCGGCACGCGATCGTCGACGAGGCGTACCAGATGCGCTCGGACTCGCTGCTCGCCGTGGCCGGGCTGTTCGAGCGGGCGCTGTTCGTGGGCGACCCGGGGCAGCTGGACCCGTTCGCGATCGTGGGCAGCGAGCAGTGGGCGGGCCTGTCGTACGACCCCTCGGCCTCGGCGGTGACGACCCTGTTGGCCCACAACCCGGACCTGCCGCAGCACCGCCTGCCGGTGTCCTGGCGGCTCCCCGCCTCGGCCGCGCCCCTGGTCTCCGACGCGTTCTACCCCTACACGCCGTTCCGCAGCGGCACCGGCCACGACGACCGCCGGCTCACCTTCGCGGTCCCCTCGGACGGCTCGGGCCCCGACCGGGTGATCGACGAGGCCGCGGAGTCGGGCTGGGGGCTGCTGGAACTGCCCGCCCGGCACACCCCGCGCACGGATCCCGAGGCGGTGCGGGCGGTGGCGACGGTCGTACGGCGTCTGCTGGACCGAGGCGGCGCGGCCACGTCCGAGCGCTCGCCCGACGCCGCGCCCCTGACCGCCGACCGGATCGCGGTCGGCACGGCCCACCGGGACCAGGCGGCGGGGGTCCGGGCGGCCCTGGCCGAGCTGGGCGTGACGGACGTCACCGTCGACACCGCGAATCGTCTCCAGGGCCGCGAGTACGACGTGACGGTGGTCCTCCACCCGCTCTCCGGCCGCCCCGACGCCACCGCCTTCCACCTGGAGACGGGCCGCCTGTGCGTCCTCGCCTCCCGCCACCGGCACGCGTGCATCGTGGTGTGCCGAGCAGGCGTGAGCGACCTCCTGGACGACTACCCGTCGACGGAGCCGGTGCAGCTGGGGACGCTGGTGAAGTTCCCGGACGGTTGGGAGGCGAATCACGCGGTGCTCGCACGGCTGGCGGAACATCGGGTGGTCTGGCGGCCATGAAACGAGCATCACCCGCACGACCCGGCACCGACCTGACCCGCCCATCCCGGACGGAGTCCGGCACGCCGCCGGAGGCGGCCATTGGATGCAGCCCCGACGGCTGGGAGGCGAATCACGCGGTGCTTGCACGGCTGGCGGAACATCGGGTGGTCTGGCGGCCTTGAAGCCCCTGGAAGGACGGCAACCCCATTGACCTGTCCCGACGCCCTCTTGCGCGGGCGCGGGACAATGGACGGTGGACCGGTTCACAGCCGGGTCGCCGGGGACCGACGAGATCGGTGACGTACGAGGAGGACAAAGACATGGCGGAGCCCACGCCGCGTCGGAACGAACCGCGGCTACGCCCCGCGCCCCTGCTCTTCGAGCCCACGCAGGTGGCCGCCGACCCTGAGCACTTCTTCGACCTGGAGTCGATGGACGACCCCCGGGCGCTGCTCGCGCGGGCGACCGAGCTGACGCAGGCGTTCCGGGCGGCCACGGACCGCGCGGTGGAGTTCCAGGCCATCGCGGCGGCCCAGCTCGCCGACCCCCGGCGGTTCGACCGGCTGACGCCCGCCGACATCGCCGAGCGGGCCGAGTGGACCGAGGACTACGCCAAGAAGATGGTGGAGTTCGGCCGGGATCTGATGCGTGGCGTCGAAGGGGCGGGGCACGTCGACCCGGTGTGACCGGCCTGGCCGGTGCGCTCACCCACCGCCACCCTTTGGCATATGCCAGGCGGGCAAGATACCCGCTGTCACCCGCCCCTGTCCGGCTTTTCGGCAACCCTGTGAGACCACATGCTCACGCCAGGTAGATCTATGCGTCATGAGCAGCACACGGGACGACCTCTTCTCGGACGCCGGGTTCCACGCCACCGGGGTCGACGCCGCAGCACGTATCACCCCCGAGGGCGTCGCCTGGCTCGCCTCGGCAGGAACGTATCCGCGCAGCACGCTCGCCCTCTGGGAGGAGCGCCCCTCGGCCCCGGTGGTCCTGCCCTGCGGCTCCGTCTTCGACATCGTCAGCGCGCCCGCGCTCTTCGGGCGCCGGATGCTCGACCGGCTGTGGGACGGGGGGCCGGGTTCGGGGCCGGTGGCCGTCTATCGCGGACGGATCCTGATGTTCGCCGCGCCGGGCACCGCCCAGCGGCTGCCCTCGCTGCTGCGCTGGGAGGAATTCGGCCGCACGGACGGGATGCCGCCGCTCCTGTGCCATGGCACGGGCGACGCGGTCACGGTGCCCGCGCCGGCCGATCCGGAGGGGCCGGACATGCCCCTTCCGGACCTGGACGTACCGGACGTGGACCTGCCGCTCCTGGCCCCCTCCGGCTCCCGCTGGCTGGTCGCGCCGGACACCCGTAATCCCTGGTTGCCGGGGCCCGAGGTACTGCTCTGGGCAGCCGTGCGAGCGGCCCGCGCCGCCGTTCGGATATCGATTTTTCCCCACCCCGATCAGGGTGCTAAGGTCTACGACGTCAGCAGGCGCCGCTAGCTCAGTTGGTTAGAGCAGCTGACTCTTAATCAGCGGGTCCGGGGTTCGAGTCCCTGGCGGCGCACAGACAGTGAAAGCCCTTCGCAACTGCGGGGGGCTTTCGCATTTTCGCCGGGTCTTGCGGGGTCGGCTGGGGGTCCGGGGGCCCGCGGCGGAGCCGCCGATTTCACAGCCCCCGGAAGATGCAGCATCAGCGGGTCCGGGGTTCGAGTCCCTGGCGGCGCACAGACAGTGAAGGCCCCTCGTGAGAACGAGGGGCCTTTCGCATTTCCGGTTGTGGCCGACCGGCACCACCGCTACCCCACCACCGCTACCCCACCGCCCGCGCCCCACCCGCCGTAGTGATCTTCACCGTCCACGCCCCGGAAGCCGTTCGGCTCTCCACCTCCACGCGGACTCCCTCCCCCGGCACCGTGAAGCTTTCGCCCAGGGCGACCGGGGCGTCCGCGAGCGGGGGATACACCGACTCCTCCCAGCAGGCCTCGCTGTGGGGATGGGCGTCGATCACCTGGACCGGACCACTGCCGGACTCGGTCCGGCTGCGTACCCGGTACACCAGCACCCCTTGCCGGCAGGTCTCCACGTCGTTGCCCACCGGGCCGCGCACCTCGAAGGCGAGGGCGCTCTCGGCGCCGGTGCGGACGACGGCGAGCTTGGTGCCGTGGCCCAGCCCGAATCCCGGGACGGTGCCGTAGGAGGAGTTGGACGGAACGTAGGAGGAGCCGGACGGGTCGGAGGAGCCGTCCGTGCCGAAGACGCTGTCCGCCCCGGCCGCACCCGTCCGCGGCGGAGCCCCCGGCCCCGCCGACAGCGGCTCCAGCGTCAGCCGGACGGCCCCGGCGCCGCCGCCCTGCACGCACACCACCTGCCGCGGCTCCAGCCAGCCGAGCTTCCACTTGTGCCAGCCGAACAGGTCGGGGGACATGCCGAACTGGCTGCCCATGAGGTCCCAGTCGCCGACGTAGGTGTCCCAGTCGCCCTTGCCGTCCACCGGACGGTGGTACAGGTCGGGCAGGTCGAAGACATGGCCGGTCTCGTGCGCGAGGACCAGCCGGTCCGGCGGATGGTTCTCGAACACCGTGACGACGCGCCGGATGTCCGTACCGTCGGCCCGCAGCGGCGTCTCCAGGTTGACGACCTTCGTGGCGTCCGAGTCGACGCCGGGCGCGTCCGGATCGGCGACGAAGTACACGAGGTCGTAGCGGGAGAAGTCCACCTGCCGGTCCGCCACCGCGAGGGCGTCCCGCAGATAGGCGGCCCGGTCGGCGACACGCCAGTCACGCTGTATGGCGTACGCCGTCGACGGACGCGGCATCCGCAGCCAGTGCCGCAGCGGATGCGGGCGCAGGGTGAATCTGCCGTAGGAGGCACGTTCGAAGAAGCGGGTGGTGGCCGGGAAGTGGTCTGCCGTCAGTTCGGCGGGGGTCGTCAGGGGGGCCGCGTCCGGGAAGGACAGGAACACCATGACCGCGTCGAGCTTGCGGGCCGGACGCGGATAGGCGGCGTTCCAGGTGTCCAGGCCCTCCGAGTGGTGGGCGTCGGTGCGCTGCAGGGCGCAGGGTGCCGCGTCGAACGGTTCCGCGACCGACGGGCCGACGACGAGGGAGGTCGCGGCGAGCGCCGACATCGTGGTGAACACGGCGGCGGCACTGCGCAGTCGGGGCCTGTCCCGCAGCAGACCCATCCCACGGAGCAGGGGGTTCTGACGCGGCACGTGGACCTCCGGATGCGGTTCGCGGGACACCGCATCCAGCCTGTGTGGGATTGTCGTACTACGTCCTGTTGTGCTGCACCGGACGGGTGAGCGGCCCGCGCGCTCCGTGGAATCGACACCCCCGAATCGCTCACGGAACGTCACAAGTGGTCGAGGGCTCGAAGAAGCCGTCCAGGTGCGAGCAGAAACGATCTGTCGGATGCGCGCGTTGCGCGGGAACACTGGACAGTAGGTGGAAGGGCCGGAGACCAGCCTCTATGATCGGCACACTTTCCTGACACTTTTCCTGCACGGACACGGCCCGGCGGCCGTCCCCCATCCACCCGGCCGACCATTCCGATGAGACCCATCCGAAGATCGAGTGCACTGCGGGAGCGAGCGGTGAGCGGAACGTCCGAAGGGCCGACGCCCGCGGCAGACCTCATCGGGCCGGCCGTCACAGAGAGTAATGCCCTGCCATCCCCTGGTACGGGGGGACCGCCCTACTGGTCGGCCTTCTCGGCCGCACCCCTGGCCATGGCCGTGGTCGACCGCGACGGCATGGTGGCCGGCGCCAATTCCACCTTCGCCGAACTGCTCGGCAGGCCCGCCCAGGAGCTGACCGGCACCGCCGCCGCCGACCTGGTCGACCTCGCCTCCGACACCAGGACCTGGCACACGTACCGCGAGGTGCTGCGCGGCCGGCAGGCCGAACTGCTCTGCACGCGCCGCCTCAAACACCCGGAGGGCCACTTCCTGTGGGCCCGGGTCACGGTCGCACCGCTGCCCGGCGACGAGTCCGGCGGCGTCCTGCTCTCCGTCACCGACATCAGTGCTCACCGCGAACTCCAGGCGCGCGTACGGCACTTGCAGATGCACGACCCGGTGACCCGGCTGCCCAACCGCACGCTGTTCTTCGAGCGGCTGACCGCGGCGCTGGAGGTCGAGTCGTACGACGAGAGCGGCACCACGGGCCGAATCGGCCTGTGCTACCTGGACCTTGACGGCTTCAAGGCGATCAACGACACCCTCGGCAACCGCGTCGGCGACAAGCTGCTGGCGGCCGTGGCCGAGCGGCTCACGCACTGCGCCGAGCAGGCCGGGTATGCCCGGTCCAGCCCGCCGCTGGTGGCCCGGCTCGGCGGGGACGAGTTCGCGCTGCTCGTCGAGGACTCGACCGGCACCGAGCAACTGGCCGACCTGGCCGAGTCGTTGCTGGAGACGCTGCGCGAGCCCTTCGACCTGTCCGGCCGCCGTCTGTCGGTGTCGGCGTCGATCGGTGTCGTGGAGCGTCACGCGGCCGGCACCACTCCGACCGCGCTGATGCAGGCCGCCGACACCACGCTGTACTGGGCGAAGGCCGACGGCAAGGACCGCTGGACGCTGTTCGACCCCGAGCGCAACGCCCACCTCATCACCCGCCAGGCACTCGCCGCCACGCTTCGCGCGGCCATCGACCGCGGTGAGTTCGCCCTGGAGTACCAGCCGTTGGTGGGCATGGAGGACGGCCGGCTGCGCGGCGTCGAGGCGCTTGTCCGATGGAACCATCCTCAGTTCGGCGTACTGGCGCCGAATCGGTTCATCGGACTGGCGGAGGAGGACGGCTCGATCGTGCCGCTGGGCCGTTGGGTCCTGGCGACCGCCTGCCGCCAGGCCCGCGCCTGGCAGATGGCGCACCCGGACGAGCCGCCGATCTTCGTGAGCGTGAACGTCGCCGTGCGCCAGGTGTGGGACTCCGACCTGGTGTCGGACGTGGCGCGGATCCTGGAGGAGACCGAACTCGCCCCGCATCTGCTCCAGTTGGAGCTGACCGAGTCGGCGGTGATGGGTTCGTCGGGCAGGCCCCTCCAGGACCTCCAGGCGCTCAGCGACATGGGTGTGCGCATCGCCATCGACGACTTCGGCACCGGCTACTCGAACCTGGCGTACCTGAGCCGGCTGCCGGTCTCGGTCCTGAAGCTGGACGGCTCGTTCGTACGGGGCTTCCAGTACGAGAGCGAGAACAGCGCCGCCGTCCCGCCGAACCCGGCCGACGAGGTCGTGGTCGAGGCGATGATCCAGCTCGCCCACCGGCTGGGGCTGACGGTCACCGCGGAGTGCGTTGAGACGATGGCGCAGGCTTCACGGCTGCGCCGGATCGGCTGCGACACCGGCCAGGGGTGGCTGTACTCGCGGCCGGTGTCGCCGGATCGTATCTCCGAGCTGATGGGTGCCCGCGTCTGACGCGTGCGGGTCCGGTCAGGCGGCCGGCAACCCGTAGGCGTCCGCGATGAGTTCGTAGGAGCGCAGGCGTACGTCCATGCCGGGCGCGTTGCTCGTGATCATCAACTCGTCGGCGCCGGTGCGCTTCTGGAGGTCGTCGAGGCCGGCCCTCACCTCGTCGGGGGTGCCGTGGACGACGTTGGCGTTCCAGGTCTCGACGAACTCGCGCTCCATCGGGCTGAACTCGTACGCCTCGGCCTCCTCCGGGCTCGGTATGAGGCCGGGGCGTCCGGTGCGCAGGCGGACCATGCCGAGGGCGGCGGCCCGTACCTGACGGCGGGCCTCCTTCTCCTCGTCGGTGGCCAGGGCGGAGACGCCGATGAGGGCGTAGGGCCGGTCGAGGACGGCGGAGGGCCGGAAGGACTCGCGGTACAGGTCCAGGGCCGGGATCGTGTTGCGGGCCGAGAAGTGGTGCGCGAAGGCGAACGGCAGGCCGAGGACGGCGGCCAGGCGGGCGCTGAAGCCGGAGGAGCCCAGCAGCCAGACCGGCGGGCGGTGCGGGGACTGGACGCCGCCGGGCGAGGTCGCCTGGACCGGGCCGGGCACGGCGTGGATACGGCGGTAGGGGTGGCCGTCGGGGAAGTCGTCGTCGAGGAAGCGGGTGAGCTCGGCCAGCTGCTCGGGGAAGTCGTCGGCGCCCTCGTTCAGGTGGTCGGTGCGGCGCAGGGCGGCGGCGGTGGCGCCGTCCGTGCCGGGGGCGCGGCCGAGGCCGAGGTCGATCCGGCCGGGGGCCAGGGCCTCCAGGGTGCCGAACTGCTCCGCGATGACCAGCGGGGCGTGGTTCGGGAGCATCACGCCGCCGGAGCCGAGGCGGATGCGGTTCGTGTGGGCAGCGAGGTGGGCGAGGATCACCGCCGGTGAGGAGGATGCGACGCCGGGCATGGAGTGGTGCTCGGCGACCCAGAAGCGGTGGAAGCCGCGGGACTCCGCGAGGCGGGCGAGGTCGACGCTGGTGCGGAGGGCGTCGGTGGCGGTGTGGCCGGCGCTGACCGTGACCAGGTCCAGTACGGAGAGGGGGACGGGGGCGGTGCCCTGTGCCTCGCCTCGGGTCTCGTCTGCCGTCACCGGTGCCTCCTGCCGTTTTGCCGTGCGGTGTACGTCAGCCGTTAACAGGAGGCCGTCTCCGGTTTATTCCTTCGCCCCCGCCGCCCCTACCCGTCCCGTCCCCCGGGGGCTGCCGCCCCCGGACCCCCGCTTCGGCCTGAAGGGCCTCGTCCTCAAACGCCGGACGGGCTGAAAAGACTGCGGACCGGCCCGCCGTCACACACCGGACGGACGAGAAAGACCCGCGGACGGGCTGAAAAGAATGCGGACCGGCTGAACGCGGCGTCCCTGCTACACCTGCACGATCGGCTCCCGGGTGAACAGTTCTCCCAGTGCCGGGGCGTTCACTCGGCGGTCTGTGAGGCGTAGGGCCTCCCATACCGTGACCTGGTTGGCGGTGAGGACCGGTTTGCCCAGTTCGTTCTCCAGGGCCTGGATGTGGGCGGCCGTGTGCAGGGCGGTGTCCGGGAGGAGGACCGCCTCGGCGTCGGCCGTGTCCGCCTCCTTGGCCAGTGCGAAGACCTCGGCCTCGCCCCAGGTCCCGACCTCCGCGGCCGTGATGATCCCGGAGCCGCGCACCGCCGTGACCTCGGCGCCCGCGTCGGTGAGGAAGCGGGCGAACAGCGCGGCCACGTCGTCCGGGTACGTCGCCCCGATCGCCACCCTGCGCACGCCCAGCTCCTGTACCGCGTGCGCGAAGGCGAAGGACGTCGAGGAGGCCGGCATGCCCGCCGCGACGGCGAGGCCGCGCACCTGCTCGTGGGCGCCCTTCCAGCCGTAGACGAAGCTGCCGCTGGTGCACGCCCACACCACCGCCTCGGCGCCGGTCAGCCGCAGCGCCTCCACGCCCGCCGCGAGGCGCTCGGCGGAGCCCATCCGCAGCAGGGCGTCCACCCGGTGCGCGTCCTCGCCGATGTCGGTGTGCACCAGGTCGATCCGGATGTCGCTGGCGAGCAGCTGCTCGATGCGCGGATAGTCGTCCTCGGCGGAGTGGCCCGGGTAGAGAAATCCGAGTGCGGTCATGTCAGCCTTTCTACTGCTGTTCCTGCTCGGGAACATCCGGCACGTCCGGGAGCACGGGCCCGCTCGGGGTCGCCGGATCGATCCTCGCCGCCGGGTCGATCAGCGCCTGATAAGGCCCCACCGCGCGAGTACCCAGCCTGCGCAGCGCAGCCCACATCGTCACCTGGTTGGCCGAGAGAACCGGGATGCGCAGCTCCGCCTCCAGTTGGGGGATCACGTCGTAGGTCGGCAGATTGGTGCAGCTGATGAACAGCGCGTCGACCCGGCGGCGGCCGACGGCCCTGCGTGCCATGCCGGCCACGTCGCGGTAGGGCACCTTCCAGATGTGCCGGGTCAGCCCCATGAAGGCGCATCCGGTGACCGCGACGCCCGCCTCGGCCACGTACTGCTCCAGCGCCCGGGTCACCGACACGGTGTACGGCGTCACCAGCGCCACCCGCCGCACCCCGAGCTCGGTCAGTGCCTCCAGCAGCGCACCCGACGTGGTGACCGACGGCACCGCGCCGGCCCGGGTCATCGCCTCGCACATGGCACGCTCGCCGGCGATGCCGCCGACGAAACTGCCGGACGTACAGGCGTAGGCGACCACCTCGGGGGCGATCGCGGTCAGGGTATGGACGCCGTCGCTGAGCGTCTCGTGCTCACTGACCAGACGGGCCAGATCCAGGCTGACCTCGACCGGGACGTACGGCGTCCGGGTCAGGTGCAGCGAGACCTCGTCCGGGACCCAGCGCCACAGTTCGCGGTCCAGGGCGAAGTCGAAGGGGGCGACGACTCCGACACCGCGCTGCGGGCGGGGGCCGCCGAGGAAGGAGATGTCCATGGCGTCCATGGCTGGCACCGCCCTCACTACGAGATACGGGTGAGCAACGGACCGTACGTACGCCCGTGTTGACGAAGGTAGGTTCGGGTGCGAGCGTGGTCAAACCTCGCATGTCAGACGGCCATCCCTTCCAGTAAAACTCCGAGAAACGGCCCCCGCACACCCCCGGGCGCAGCCCTCGCACACCTCTGGAGAAGCGACCCCGAATGACCTCACCCGCCCCCGGCCCCTCCCCCGCCTCCGGCGCGCCGCCCACGCTCCTGGTCCTCGACGCCGAGCCCCTGCCCCGCCTCGGCCGCCTCACCGGTCGCGCCCGGGTCGAGCACGCGGACGAGTCGACCCTCGCGCAGCGGCTCCCGCACGCCGACGTCCTGCTGGTCTGGGACTTCACCTCGCACGCCGTGCGCCACGCCTGGCCCGGCGAGGGCCCGCGGCCGCGCTGGGTGCACACGGCGAGCGCGGGCGTGGACCACCTGATGTGCCAGGAGCTCACCGACTCCGACACGGTGGTCACCAACGCGCGCGGGATCTTCGACCAGCCGATCGCCGAGTACGTCGCCGCGCTGGTGCTGGCGATGGCGAAGGACCTGCCGCGGACCCTGGACTTCCAGCGCGCCCGGCAGTGGCGGCACCGCGAGGGGCAGCGCGTGGCGGGCACCCGTGCGTGCGTGGTCGGTTCCGGTCCCATCGGCCGCACGATCGCCCGCACGCTCAAGGCCCTCGACGTCACGACCGCGCTGGTCGGCCGGGTGCCGCGCACCGGCATCCACGGTCCCGACGATCTCGACCGGCTGATGTCCCGCGCCGACTGGGTGATCGCGGCCGCGCCGCTGACCGAGCAGACGCACGGCATGTTCGACCTGCGGCGCTTCGGTGTCATGCAGCCCTCGGCCCGGTTCATCAACGTCGGGCGGGGGCAGCTGGTGGTGGAGGAGGCGCTGGCCGAGGCCCTCGACAAGCGCTGGATCGCGGGGGCCGCCCTCGATGTGTTCGAGGACGAACCCCTCACCCCGGACAGCCCGTTGTGGCAGTTGCCGGGCCTGATCGTCTCCCCGCACATGAGCGGGGACACCATCGGCTGGCGGGATGAACTCGGGCGTCAGTTCGTGGAGTTGTACGAGCGGTGGGAGGCGGGCAGACCACTGCTGAACGTGGTCGACAAACAGCGCGGGTACGTACCCGGACGCTGACGTCAACGGCTGGAGGGCGCCCCATGACGGATCTCACCGCACTGACCGCCGTACAACTCCTCGACGGCTACCGCAAGGGAGACTTCAGCCCCCTCGACGCCACCCGGGCCACGCTGGAGCGGGCCGAGCGGATCCAGCCGGAGGTCAACGCCTTCGTACGGCTCACCGCCGACGAGGCCCTCGCGCGGGCCGGCGAGTCGGCCGAGCGCTGGCGGCGCGGCGAGCCGGCCGGTCTGCTGGACGGCGTCCCGGTCACGGTGAAGGACATCCTGCTACTGCGCGGGTCGCCGACCCTGCGGGGCTCGAAGACCGTCGTGGACAAGGGCCACTGGCCGGAGGACGCCCCCTCGGTGGCCCGGCTGCGCGCGCACGGCGCGGTGTTCCTGGGGAAGACGACGACGCCCGAGTTCGGCTGGAAGGGCGTCACCGACTCACCGCTGTCCGGCGTGACCCGCAACCCCGTCGACCCGTCCCGCACCGCGGGCGGCTCCAGCGGCGGCGCGGCGGCGGCCGTGGCGCTCGGCGCGGGTCCCCTGGCGCTCGGCACGGACGGCGGCGGCAGCGTCCGTATCCCGGCGGCGTTCTGCGGCATCTTCGCCCTGAAACCTACGTACGGCCGGGTCCCGCTGTACCCCGCGAGCGCCTTCGGCACCCTGGCGCACGTCGGCCCGATGACCCGCGACGCGGCCGACGCGGCCCTGCTCCTGGACGTCATCGGCGCGCCCGACTCCCGCGACTGGTCGGCGCTCCCGCCGGCCCCGGGCTCCTTCGCCGCGGCCCTGTCCGGCGGGGTGCGCGGTCTGCGCGTCGCCTACTCCCCGTCCCTGGGCGGTCAGGTGGCGGTGCGCCCGGCGGTCGCGGCGGCGGTACGGCGGGCGGTGGAGCGGCTGGCGGGGCTGGGGGCGTGGGTCGAGGAGACCGACCCGGACTTCACGGATCCGGTGGACGCCTTCCACGCCCTGTGGTTCACCGGGGCGGCCCGGGTGACCCAGCATCTGGGGCCTCATCAGCGGGAGTTGCTCGATCCGGGCCTCAGGGAGATCTGCGGCGTCGGTGCCCGGATGTCGGCGCTGGACTATCTGGCCGCGGTGGACGTCCGGATGGAACTGGGCCGCCGGATGGGCCGCTTCCACGACTCCTACGACCTCCTGCTCACCCCGACCCTCCCGATCACGGCCTTCGAGGCGGGCGCCGAGGTCCCCAAGGGGTCGGGGCACCGCCGGTGGACCGGCTGGACGCCGTTCACCTACCCCTTCAACCTGACCCAGCAGCCGGCGGCGACCGTCCCCGTCGGCACGGACGGGGACGGCCTGCCGATCGGCCTCCAGATCGTGGCCGCCCGCCATCGCGACGAACTCGTCCTGCGGGCGGCGCACGCGCTCTACGAGGCCGGCATCGCCCGGCTCACACCCTGCGGAAGCTGAGCGACTCGCCCAGGGCGCCCGACCGCCACAGGTCGTTGCAGCCCTGGGCCATCTCGTCGAGTCCCTCCACGACCTGGCCCCAGACGATGCCGGGCACCCAGCCCACGTCGCCGTTCAGCAGCAGGTTGTTGCGCTCGTAGAACAGGGCCAGGTCGACCACCGTCGTGCCGGCGCGGACCTCGCGGTCGTAGCCGTAGGACTTGGTGCCCAGCTCCGTACCGGCGAAGGCGAAATAGCATAGATCGCCCGGAATTGGGGTGACTGTGGGGTTTTCCAGCGGCGGCTCCGTTTCCGCGAAGGGCGGGAAGAGGGCGTAGATCTCGTTGCGGGCGTATTTGGCGTGATAGACGTCGCCGGTCAGGGGCAGGGCGTCCCAGACGGCCGCGCAGGTGAGCGGGGCGCGGTCGTCCAGGAGTTTGGCCGTGCAGTGGATCTCGCGCTTGACCAGTGACACCTCGATGAACCGATCAGTCATGCATTCCAGGGTGCATACATCGCATCGTCCCGGGTAGCCGCGCCGCCATGGCTCCACCTAATGGGAACGACAGAGACACACCTGGGACCACGCGCCGGTCGCTGCTCGCGGGGGTGGCGGCGCTCGGTGCGCTGGGGGCCGCCGGCTGCTCGCGGGTGGCCACGGCATCGACCGAGGACGGCGGCGACCTGCTCGACCGGCTCAGGGCGGCGGGCGTCGTACGCCTCGGAATCGCGGGAGAGATCCCCTTCGGCTACATCGACAAGAACGGAGACCTGACCGGCGAGGCACCGGAACTGGCCAAGGTCATCTTCAAACGGCTGGGCGTCGACAAGGTGCAGCCCGTGCCGACCGAGTTCGGATCGCTGATCCCGGGTCTGAACTCCCAGCAGTTCGACGTGGTGGCCGCGGGGATGTACGTCAACCCCGAGCGCTGTGAGCAGGTCATATTCTCCGACCCGGACTACCAGATGCTCGACTCCTTCATCGTGCGCAAGGGCAACCCCAAGGGCCTGCACGACTACAAGGACGTCGTCGAGAAGAAGGCCAGGTTCGCCACCGGGACCGGCTACGCCGAGATCCAGTACGCCGTCGAGGCGGGGTACGAGGAGGGCGACATCCTGATCGTGCCGGACCAGGTCGCGGGGCTGAACGCCGTCGAGGCGGGGCGCGTGGACGTCTTCGCCGGTACGGCGCTGACCACCCGTGAGGTCGTCAAGAAGTCGGCCAAGGCGGAGTCCACCAAGGCCTTCGCGCCCCTTGTCGAGGGCGAACCGCACGTCGACGGCGGCGCGTTCGCGTTCCGGCCGACCGAGACGAAGCTCCGGGACGCCTTCAACGTCGAGCTGGCCAAGCTCAAGAAGAGCGGCGAACTGCTGCGCATCCTGAAGCCGTTCGGCTTCACGGAGAACGAGATGACGGATCTGACCGCGAAGGAGCTCTGCGGCGGATGACCTCAGGACTCTGGGAACTCGTACTCAAGGGGATCTGGACCACCGTCCAGCTCCTCGTCCTCAGCGCGCTGCTGGCCGCCGCGGTGTCTTTCGTGGTCGGTGTCGCACGGACCCACCGGCTGTGGGTCGTGCGCTTCCTCGCGGGCTTCTACACCGAGGTGTTCCGCGGGACCTCCGCGCTCGTGATGATCTTCTGGGTGTTCTTCGTGCTGCCCCCGGCCTTCGGCTGGCAGCTGGTGCCCCTGTGGGCGGGCACGCTGGCCCTCGGCCTGACGTACGGCGCCTACGGCTCGGAGATCGTGCGCGGTGCGCTGGGCGCCGTCGACCCGGCGCAGAAGGAGGGCGGAATCGCGCTCAGCTTCACGCCCTGGCAGCGGATGCGTCTGGTCCTGCTGCCGCAGGCGGTGCCGGAGATGATCCCGCCGTTCTCCAACCTGCTGATCGAACTGCTCAAGGGCACCGCCCTGGTGTCGATCATGGGCATGGGCGACCTGGCCTTCAGCGGCAACCTGGTGCGCCTCGCGCTCCAGGAGAGCGCGGAGATCTACACGTACATCCTGCTCATCTACTTCGTGATCGCCTTCCTCCTCACCCGCGTGATGCGTGGGCTGGAGAAGAAGCTCAAGGCAGGGGTCGGGAAGGCCCCGGCGAGCGGCGTGACCGCCGATGAGTTCAAGCGCGCGCAGACCACCGGCGTCGGAGGTGCGGTGTCATGAAGTGGGACTGGAACGCCGTGAGCGACTTCATGCCGTACTTCTGGGACGGTCTGCTGGTCACCCTCCAGGCCCTCGTCCTGGGTTCGCTGATCTCGTTCGCCCTGGGCCTGGTGTGGGCCCTGCTGATGCGGACGCCGACGCGCTGGGTGCGCTGGCCGGTGGGAGTGGTCACCGAGTTCATCCGCAACACCCCTCTGCTGGTGCAGCTGTTCTTCCTGTTCTACGTGCTGCCCGAGTGGGGCCTGACCTTCTCGGCGCTGACCACCGGCGTCTTCGCGATCGGCCTGCACTACTCGACGTACACGATGCAGGTCTACCGCGCCGGCATCGAGGCGGTGCCCGTCGGCCAGTGGGAGGCCGCGACGGCACTGAACCTGCCGATGACCAGGACGTGGCGGATGGTGATCCTGCCGCAGGCGATCCGCCGCGTGGTGCCGGCGCTCGGCAATTACGTGATCTCGATGCTCAAGGACACGCCGCTGCTGATGGCGATCACCGTCCTCGACATGCTCGGCCGGGCGCGGCTGTTCTCCCAGGAGAACTTCCAGTTCACCGAGCCCCTCACCGTGATCGGCGTGGCCTTCATCCTCATCTCCTACCTGGCCTCCCTCCTCCTGCGAGCCCTGGAGCGACGTCTTGTCCACTGACATCCAGCACAACCCTGAGAAGAACCCGGCCGAGAACCGCTCCAACGGCGAACTGATCCGTCTCGAGCAGGTCACCAAGCGGTTCGGCGACAACACCGTCCTCGACAACCTCGACTTCTCGGTCCAGGCCGGCAAGCACGTCACGCTGATCGGACCGTCCGGATCGGGCAAGACCACGATCCTGCGGCTGCTGATGACGCTGACCAAGCCGGACGAGGGCCGGATCACGGTGGACGGGCAGCAGCTGTTCCCCGCTCCCGAGAAGCAGATCCGCGAGGTCCGCAAGAAGATCGGGATGGTGTTCCAGCAGTTCAACCTGTTCCCGAACATGACCGTGCTGCGCAACATCACCGAGGCGCCGGTCACCGTGCTCGGCATGTCGAAGGACGAGGCCGAGGCGCGCGCCCGTGAGCTGCTGGACATGGTGGGCCTCGCCGACAAGTGCGACGCCCGTCCGACCCAGCTGTCCGGCGGCCAGCAGCAGCGGGTGGCGATAGCGCGGGCGCTGGCGATGCGTCCGCAGGTGCTGCTGCTCGACGAGGTGACGTCGGCGCTGGACCCGGAGCTGGTCGCGGGCGTTCTGGACCTGCTGCGGGACATCGCGCGCACCACCGACATCACGATGCTCTGTGTGACCCACGAGATGAATTTCGCCCGGGACATCTCGGACCAGGTCCTGATGTTCGACTCCGGCCGGGTCATCGAGTCCGGCACCCCGGAGAAGATCTTCAACGACCCCGAGAACGACCGGACACGGGAGTTCCTCAGCGCTGTGCTGTGACTCTTCGCGGGGCCCTTGACTGCGGCATATGCCAGGGTGCTACCACCGCAGTTGAGGGCGTCGCGATCTCGTCAACAACCGCTCACTACAAGCCTCTTGCCCGTTATCGTGGAGGGGACTGACTCACTCGAACCGGGCCCGATGAGAAGCGACGTGCGACCGCAGGGGGAACCGTGGCGCTCCAGCACGAGTCGACGACGCCGTACCACTCGGTCCAGGACGCCCTGCGCGTCCTGGAGACCGTGGCGCGGCACAGCACCGGAGTCACCGAGGCCGAGCTCGCCCGGCACACCGGTATAGGCCCGGAGCGCCTGACCGGCCTCCTGCGGATGCTGCGCCGCGAGGGCTATGTCGAGCAGATCGCCGACGGGGCGTACGTCACGGGCGACGCCCTGGCCCGCCTCGGTTCCGCCCAGGGCCGTGAGCAGGCCCTGCGGGACAACCTCCAGCACACCCTGGACCGGCTGCGGGACTCCGTCGGTGCCGCCGTGTACATCAGCCGGTACATCGACGGAGAGGTCAAGATCGACCAGTTCGCGGCCGGTCCGGCCACCCCCGTGGTCAACGAGTGGGTCGACTTCCGCTTCTCCGCCCACGCCACCGCGATCGGCAAGAGCCTGCTGGGGCAGCTCGACCACAACGGCCGGCGCGACCACCTCTCGCGGCACAAGATGGCCCGCCTCACCTCGCGCACGATCACCAACGACCGGGTGCTGCTCTCCCGCCTGGAGTCGCAGCCGCCGACGGTCCCCCACCTCGACCTCCAGGAGTACGCGGTGGGCACGGTGTGCGCGGCCGTCCCGATCACGGCCGGCTCCTCGGTGGGCTGCCTCGCCCTGTCGCTCCCGGTGGAGCACGCGCACCGGCTGCGCCAGGCGGCGGACGCCCTGAACCGCAGCGCCGCGCCGGTGCTGCTGTCGCTGGCGATCCAGTCCTGACCGGCGCGCTCCGCAGTGGTCCGGAGCACCCCTGCGGACCAGGTAGTATTTTCTTCGTCGCCGCCGCGAAAGGCACAAAATCGCGGTCGGCACGGGTCATGCGCCGCTAGCTCAGTTGGTTAGAGCAGCTGACTCTTAATCAGCGGGTCCGGGGTTCGAGTCCCTGGCGGCGCACAGACGAAGGGCCTCTCGTGGGAGCGAGGGGCCCTTCGACGTATGTCAGGGTGTCCGTCTCCGTGAGCCTGCGGTAGGTCCGCTCGCCCGGTGGCCGCCACCACACCGGATCGGCGCAGCGCGGCCCCTCCCGTCTGAGGCCGGCCCGGTGGATCTTGTTCGTGGCGGTCACCGGCATCCGCTCCACGACCCGCA
Source organism: Streptomyces chartreusis (assembly GCF_008704715.1). Taxonomy (NCBI): domain Bacteria; kingdom Bacillati; phylum Actinomycetota; class Actinomycetes; order Kitasatosporales; family Streptomycetaceae; genus Streptomyces; species Streptomyces chartreusis. Next base: position 6,179,450 of record NZ_CP023689.1, on the reverse strand, counting down.
CGAACCGGGGCGCCATCTTCGTCCCCAGGTCCGGCTGGGCCAGCAGGAACCCGGCGAAGGCGACCGGGTCGAACTCCCCGGCGATCGTCGCCATGACCTGGTCCCCGGTCACCGGATCCGGCACCGCGTACACGGCGACGGCGGACGCCCCCTCGTAGCGGGCGAGGATGTTCTCGATCATCGCGGCGGACAGGTTCTCCCCGTCGACCCGCAGCCGGTCGTCGCCGCGCCCCGCGAAGTACAGATAGCCGTCGGCGTCCCGGCAGAACAGGTCCCCGGTCCAGTACCAGCCCCCACGCCGCCGCTCGGCCTCCGCCTCGGGATTGCGCCAGTACCCCTCGAAGGGGTTCGACCCCTGGTTGACCAGCTCACCGATGGCCGCGTCCCCGTTGACCAGCCGCCCGCCCGCGTCGAAGACCGCCGGCGGACACTCCTTGCGGGTCTCCGGATCCAGTACGACGAGACCGGGCCCCGCCCGCCCGACGGCCCCCGGCGGCGTTCCCGGCGACCACTGCACGGCGGCCCCACCCTCGGAGGAGCCGTACCCCTCCACCAGCCGTACCCCGAACCGGCGCTCGAAGGCGGCGGCGTCCACGGCGCCCGCCTCCGTGCCGAAGCCGAGCCGCAGCGGGTTGTCCCGGTCGTCGGGCCGCGGCTCGGTGGCGAGGACGTACTGGACGGCCCGGCCCACATAGGTGAAGTACGTCGCCCGGTAGCGCCGGACGTCCGCGAGGAAGTTCGACGCCGAGAACCGGCGGCGCAGCGCCACGCCCGCGCCGGCCGCGAGGGCGGGCGCCCAGTCGGCGATGACCGCGTTGCCGTGGAACATCGGCATGCAGATGTAGTGCACGTCGTCGGGCCGCACCCGGAACTGCTCCGCCAGGGAGTACCCCGCCGCGGCCAGCCGCCCCTGGCTGCAGATCGCGGCCTTGGGGGCGCCGGTCGAGCCGGAGGTGAAGTACAGCAGGAGCCGGTCGCGCGGGTCGGCGCGGGAGGGGTCTGGCCGGGCGTCGGCGTACGGGGCGAGCAGGGCGTCGTACTCCGGCGTCCCCGTCAGCAGCAGACGCACTCCCGGCAGTTCGATGCCGTCGAGCAGCGGCAGCCGGGACCGCTCGGTGACCAGGACCCGGCACTCGGTGTGCCGGATGTCGCGGGCGAGTTCGGGGCCCCGGCGGGTGGGGTTGATCCCGGCGACCGCGGCACCGGCGAGGGCCGCCGCACCCAGCCACATCGGGTACTCCGGGGTGTTGTCGAGGAGCACTCCGATGTGCGGCTCGGCGCCGGGCGGCAGCAGCTCGGCCAGCAGCGCCGCACGAGCGGCGGCACCGGCGGCCACCTCGTGCCGGGTGAGCGTCCGCTCCTCGAACCACAGCCCCGGCCGGTGGTCGCCCCACCCTGCCGCCACCAGCTCCGCGACCGTGCGTGCCGTAGTGGACTCCATGGAGGCGCACGGTAGTTGACACACCGTCAGATATGGAGGGCCAGGAGCGTGCGAGGGTCAGAAGCCGCCCATCGCGTCCATGCCCGAGGACATGTCCGTGTAGGTGGCCATGAAGCCGACGCAGAACAGCACGACCACCCCGAGGAAGGTGAGGACGCCGACGGTGGCCGCCGCCTGCCTGCCGTGGCTCGGTCGGTGCGCCGTGGCCACCACCCGCGGCCCGTCGGCGTAGTGGACGGTCACGAAGTCGCCCTCGAGGGTCGTCCCCGGGCCGTCCTCCTCCTCGAAGCGGACGAGCCGGCCGTCATGGGTGACGAACTCGTACACGTGGTGCAGCGTGGTGTACACGCGGCTGTCCCCGCCGCCGCCGTGACTGGTCGCGTACATCCGCAGACAGCGCGCCTGCGCGGTGAGCCCGCTGTTCCAGGCACTGCGCATCTGGGACGAGCGGTACACCACCCGGTACGCCATGAACAGGGCCACGGCCATGATCAGGCCGGGCACGGCGTAAAAGATCACGTCCATCGCACATCCCCCGAGGTCGATGCGCCGACCCCGATCGGCCGGCGTGGGAGGAACCTACCCACGCCGGCCTGGGCACTGACTCAAGAGAACCTCAGAACGTCACGTCCGAGCACGCGTAGAACGCGTTGCTCGTGTCGGCGATCGTCCACACCGCGAGGATGACGTGACGACCGCTCAGCCCGGACGGCAGGGTGCCGGTGTGGGAGAGCGTGGACGGCGGCCGCTGCCCGTTGTACGGGACCGTGAAGAACGGCGTGAGGTTGAGGTCCGAGCGGGAGAGGTTGTGGTTCTGGTTCCAGCCCGGCTTGGTGATGTAGTACTTGAAGTCGGTCGTGGCGTGCATCGCGGTGAACTGCCAGCGGAAGGTGTAGCTCTGACCGCCGTTCACCTTGGTTGCGGGCCACGCACCGCCGGACGGCGTCTTGGACGCGCTGAGCTGGGAGAACTGACCCAGTCCTGCGTTGCAGAGCTGTCCGTCGGCCGGGCCGGAGCCCGGGAAGCCCTTCGGCCCCTCGACGCTCTGCGGCTCCCACTGGATGGAGCCGCAGTTGGTCACGGTGCCGTTCTGGCAGAGCTTCTGCCGACTGATGGGGAGATCGGTGTAGCCATGACTGCTGGCGCCACCGGTGGAGAGCACGAGGGCCCCGGCCGTGCTGAGCCCGAGTGCGGCTGCGTACAACTTGGCCTTTCTGCGCATGCTGCTGCTCCTGGGAACGTGGGGGAAGTTCGGCGAGCTTGCAGGTCTAGACCAAGTCTCAGATTATTGCTGACTGTTGAACATGTCCATACCAATAGAGGGAGATGTTCGAGGGGCCGTCGCGGGGCCGTCAGATCGTTGTCTCGCCCCGTCCCGCGCAGAACGCCACCGTCAAGTCCTTGACCAGCGCCTTGCGTTCGTAGTCGTCCAGCTCGACCAGGCCCCGCACGGTCAGCCGCGTCACCGTGTCCTCGACCGAGTCGACGACCGAGTCGACCATGGTGGCCCGGTCCTGCGCGTCCAGCGCGGCGACCCGGCGACGGTGCATGGCGGCGGCGACCTCGGGCGCGTACTCCACCCGCACCGGCCGCACCGAGAACACCTCCAGGCCGACCGCGTCCGCGTCCCGCACCACCAGGCGGGTCAGTGACTCGCCGGTCGCCTCGACCGAGCCCCGCGGGCCGCCCGGCATCTCCACCGGCACCCGGGCCAGCGCCGCCTCGACGCCCTCGCGCAGATACGACTCGTGGTCCTCCACCCCGAGCAGCGCCCGCGCGGTGTCCTTCACCCGCCACACCACCTGGACGACCACCCGCACCGCGACCCCGTTGCCGTCGGCCGCCGGCAACGGCTCGCTGCGCCAGTGCCGCAGCCGTACGTCGACCCGGCGGCGCAGCAGCAGCGGGTTGACCCACATCAGGCCGGTGCGCCGGACCGTCCCCCGGTAGCGTCCGAACAGCCCGAGCACCCAGGCCCGTCCGGTCGACCCACGGGCCAGCCCGCCGAATCCGAGCAGCCCCAGCGCCCCGGCTCCCGCGTATGCCGCCCACTGCGCCGGACCCAGCTCCGCCCCCGCCGACACCGGCAGCCCCAGCGCTTGCACCGCCGACGGCGGCAGCACCCCGGCCCACCACGAGGCGGCGAGGCACCCGGCCGCTCCGCAGGCCCCGGCGAGCACGCCCGCGGCTCCGGGCAGCACCCGCGCGGGCCGCTCCACCAGTTCGGGGTCGACCTGTGGTTCGGGACGCGGCTTCGGCTGGACCGGGCGGCGCAGCCGCGGCTGCTCGCCCGTGCCCTGCCGGCGGGCGACGACCGTCGGTCTGAGCGGCACGGACACCGGGCCCGCCTCGTCACGGAACAGCAGATGGACGGGGATCTCGGTGGTCACCTCGTTCTGGATCAGCCGTGCGGGCCGGGCCGGCACCTCGGCCGGCCCGGCGAACCCCTCGGGCTCGGGCGTGTGAGAAGTGGTCGTGGTCATGCGTTGCCTCCAGCCTCCGCGCCAGATGCGTCACAGGAAGGTCGTGCGGCCGTGGTCGTACGGCCTTGGTTGTCGAGCGCGTGCGTGCTGGGCCGCTACGCGAACAGCCGCCGCCAGGTCTCCGGCCCCGGATAGCCGTCCGCCGCGCCGCCGCGCCAGCCCTGGGTGCGCTGGAACGCCTCGACCGCACGCCGGTCCGACTGGCCCCAGCGCGGGCCCGGTCCGGTCTTGTAGTGCTTGCCGAACCCCTTCTTCACGAGCTGCTTGCCGAGCTGGGTCACGTACTGGTTGTCGGCGCCCGGCCGGAACAGCGCCCGCCCCGGATAGCCGGGCACCCCGTGCGACGCCGACTGCTCGGGCGGCGGGGCCGCGGTGGCGGCGGCCGGGATGTCCTTGCCCTTGCCCGTCACCAGCAGCTTCCATGTGCCCGGCCCCGGCAGGCCGTCCGCGTCCTGGCCCCGCCAGCCCTGCGCGAGCTGGAAGGCCTGGGTGGCCCTGCGGTCGGCGTCCGACCAGCGAGGGCCCGGGCCGGTGGTGTAGTGGTGGCCGGCGCCGCGCTCGACGAGGAGGCGGCCCAGCCGGGTGACGTGCTTGTTGTTGGCACCGGGACCGAAGTGGGCCCGCCCCGGGTACGGCGCCGGGCTCTTCTGACTCGCGGACTTGGCGGTGTCCGGCTCGGCGGCACCCTGCTGCCCGGCCTCCGTCTTCGTACCGGCCTCGGTCTTCGTACCGGCCTCGGACTTCGTGCCGGTCTCCGTCTTGGTGCCGGCCTGCTGCTCGGTGTCCGGTTTCTTGCCCGCCGAGGTGCCGCTCGTGAGGCCCTTGTACCGGTAGGCCACGTAGCGGTCGGAGTGGTTCCAGTAGGCGTACGGGGTGGACTGGCGCCGGGCGTGCGGCGGAGCCGACTCGTAGGCGATGTAGTTGGTGTGCGTGTAGTCCGTCCAGCCGCCGAAAATGACTACGTGCGAGCCTTTCTGGGGGTCCGCGGGATTATGGAACAGCAACATGTCACCGGGCTGGAGTTCCTCCTTGGAGATACGGACGCCGTACTGGCCGAGGCTTCCGGTCCATTCGTTTCCGGTGAGACTCCAGGCCATCGAGACGAACCCCGAGCAGTCCTGCCGGTATCCGTCGGACCAGTACCTGGACATGCTGTACGGCACCTTCGCGGTGACCCATTTCTTGGCCCGTTTGATGATCTCCGCGCGGGTGGTCGGAGGCGTCTTGACCGGGCCGGCGGGCTGGGCCGGCTTCCCGCCGGGACCGTGCAGCGGGGCCTTGCCTCCCTGGGGCGTACTGGGCTCTTCATCTGCAGGAACGGCCGGGCGGTCGACGGTGTGGGGGGCGGCGAGAGCGGGGGCCGTGTGGCCGACGACGAGAGTGGTGGAGGCGGCTGCGGCGAGAATCAGGGCTCGGTGGGCGGTGTGGTGCCGACCAGGTGTGGAATGCGGCAGGACGCGTCTCCAGTGAACGCATCCGGGGCAGTCGCAGTCACCCCCCGGATCGATTTCCTCGAATACCGGAGTCCGAGCCTCCATGCGATTCCCCTCACACTCCAGTCGGAAATGTCCGCGGCTGTACACCCCGTCAGTTTCTCAACGGTCTTCCGCACTCGCATGTTGACGGTCCGAATGGTTTACAGCCCCCGGAAGCACCGCGCCGCCCCGCCGCCATGGTCGGATCCACCCCCGCAGGTCATGTAGAGTTCACGGGTCAGCAGGCGCCGCTAGCTCAGTTGGTTAGAGCAGCTGACTCTTAATCAGCGGGTCCGGGGTTCGAGTCCCTGGCGGCGCACCGACAGTGAAGGCCCCTCGCAGCTGCGGGGGGCTTCCGCTTTTGACGTAGGTCACGCGGAGGCGGCTGGGGGTCCGGGGGTTATCCCCCGGGAGATGCAGCATCAGCGGGTCCGGGGTTCGAGTCCCTGGCGGCGCACAGACAGCCGGGAAGCCCCTCGTGCAAGCGAGGGGCTTCCTGCGTGTTTGGCCGGATACCCTCTGGCCATGGCAGCTCGTGACCTGCAAGAGCGGATCAAGAAGCTCATCATCGACCGTCGGCTGGCCTCCGGGGCCCCGCTGCCGACCGAGCCCGAGCTGATGGCTCACCTGGGTGCAAGCCGCAACTCCGTGCGCGAGGCGCTCAAGGGTCTGCAGGCGATGGGCATCGTGGAGATCCGGCACGGCTTCGGCACCTACGTCGGCGCGATGTCCCTCGCCCCCATGGTCGAGGGCCTCGCCTTCCGCACGGTCGCCGGACATCACCGCGGCGAGGACACCCTCCTCCAGCTCGTGCAGCTGCGGGAGGCCGTGGAGACGGGTCTGGTGGCACGGCTCGCCGGCCGGCTACCGGACACCGACCTCGTTGAACTGGACGCGCTCGTCGACCGTATGGAAGAGCAGGCCGCACTGGGCGGCGACGGCATCGCCGAGACCGACCGGGCCTTTCACGCCACCCTCTACCGAGGGCTGGACAACGCGTTGCTGGGCGAGGTCATGGAGGCGTTCTGGGACGCCTTCCACCGGGTCCACACCGACCTCGGGGGTGCTCCGCAGGATCCCCTGGTCACCTGCCGGCAGCACCGGGAGATCGTGGACGCGGTGCGGTCCGGCGACGCGATACGGGCGGAGGAGGCGATACGGGAGCACTTCGGCAACATCCGCGCCCGCGTGTCCACAACGAATACACAACACCCCCACAGGTGCCACAATGAGCGCGTATGACCGGTAAACACCTCGTTTCGCATCTTGCGATCATGCGGAACGCCGTAGAACCCTGGGGTTGGGTTTACCAAGATGCTGCGGATACGCGGCAGTTGGGGGGCAAGGAGCCGGTTGCCGGTTTTTACGGGGAGTAGGGGGCCCCGTTCATGACCGCATGCCGAGGGGGGCATGATGCAACCGGAAGGTCGCGTTTCCATGTCTAAGGTGTGGAAGATGTGGTGACTGCGGCCCACCACTGATACGCCTGTGAAGGTCGAGGGGGATCGACACAGTCGTAAAGGAACCGACAGACACGCGGTGACCTGCGTGTGGGGGGATGACTCATGACGTCGACGCCGACGGGCGCCCGGCAGAACTTCGACCCGTCTCAGACCACCCAACTACGGGTGCCTTCGCAAACACGGACCGGCACATTCCGCCGGATCAAGAAGACGCTGCCGAAGTATGACTACGAGCACTACAGCCGGCTGGCCGGTCCCCTCACCCAGCCCGATCCGAACAAGCCGTACCGGGTCCAGTACCGCTCGCTGATCTCGCAGGAGCCGCACCGGATCAGGGTCGCCCTGATGCTCGCCGCGGCCCCGGTGCTGTCGCTGGTGCTGCTGTTCTGGCTGCTCCAGCCCGAGCACTGGACCGAACGGGACTACCCCGCCTTCGACTTCCTGCCGGCGCTCGACATAGTCATGCTCGTCTCGATCGGCCTGATCGAGTTCTTCCGCTGCATGAACGTGCTGTCCAACGCGCACGCCACGCTGGTCGCCCGCGACCCGATCCCGGTGGTGCCGGAGACCGGCACGAGAGTGGCCTTCCTCACCTCCTTCGTGCCCGGCAAGGAGCCGCTGGAGATGGTGACGAAGACCCTGGAGGCGGCCGTCAAGCTGCGCCACCGGGGCCTCATGCACGTCTGGCTGCTCGACGAGGGCGACAACGCGGAGGTCAAGGAGGTCTGCGCCCGGCTCGGCGTGCACCACTTCTCCCGCAAGGGCGTTGCGAAGTGGAACCAGGCGAAGGGCCCGCACCGCGCCAAGACCAAGCACGGCAACTACAACGCCTGGCTGGACGCACACGGTGACGACTACGACTTCTTCGCCTCGGTCGACACCGACCACGTGCCGCTGCCGAACTACCTGGAGCGGATGCTCGGCTTCTTCCGGGACCCGAACATCGGCTTCGTCATCGGCCCGCAGGTCTACGGCAACTACGACAACTTCGTCACCAAGGCCGCCGAGTCGCAGCAGTTCCTCTTCCACGCCCTCATCCAGCGGGCGGGCAACAAGTACGGCTCCCCGATGTTCGTGGGTACGTCGAACGCCGTACGCATCAAGGCGCTCAAGCAGATCGGCGGCCTGTACGACTCGATCACCGAGGACATGGCGACCGGCTTCGAGATCCACCGTCACAAGAACCCGGCGACGGGCAAGAAGTGGCGCTCGGTCTACACGCCGGACGTGCTCGCCGTCGGTGAGGGCCCGAGCGCCTGGACGGACTTCTTCACCCAGCAGATGCGCTGGTCGCGAGGGACGTACGAGACGATCCTCAAGCAGTACTGGAAGGGCTGGTACTCGCTGCCGCCGAGCAAGCTCTTCAACTACACGATGATGATCATCTTCTACCCGATGTCCGCCCTCAACTGGATCCTGGCGGCGCTGAGCTGTGCGCTGTTCCTGGGCCTGGGCGCCTCGGGTGTGAACATCGACCCGACGATCTGGCTGATGCTCTACGGCAACGCCTCCGCGCTCCAGATCGGCCTGTACGTCTGGAACCGCCGCCACAACGTCTCGCCGCACGAGCCCGAGGGCTCCGGCGGCGTGGCCGGCATGGTGATGTCGGCGCTGTCGGCGCCGCTGTACGCCAAGGCGCTGGTCGACTCGGTGCTGCGCAAGAAGAGCAAGTTCGTCGTCACTCCGAAGGGCGATTCCGCGAGCCCCGACCGGTGGTTCGGCACCTTCCGCTACCACTGGTACTTCATCGCGATCTTCGGCGCCTCGATCGCCGCCGGTTTCGTCTACGGCCACTCGCACCCCGCGATGATCACCTGGGCGATCTTTGCCATGCTGATCACGGCGACGCCGATCTTCGCCTGGCGCTACATGCTGCGTCAGGAGAAGAAGAAGCCCGCCGCGACCGTGCCGGCCCAGACCGGGCCGCAGGACGCGGTGGCGACGGGCGCGACCGCGGCTTCGTACCAGCCGCAGCCGATGCCCGCGCACGCCACGCCGCCGCACACGCCCCACGGCCAGCAGAAGCCGAGCTGGGCCGCGTCGGGCAGCGGCGGCAATGACCAGACGATGCAGATCGCCCTTGGTGGACTTGGGGGACGTAAGGAATGAACGACCGTGCAGGCCGCCGCCGCGCCCGTCGACTCGCGATAGGCACGGCGGTGGTCATCGCGCTGGCCGGAATGAACGGGCCGTGGCTCTATCGCGTCGGCACCGAGAAATACCACCAGTACCAAATCAACAAGCCCGAGTACAAAGCCGAGAACGGCAAGTGGGAGATCGTCGATTTCCCCGAGGAGTACCGCCTCAACACCATCCACGCGGCGCTCCTGCACACCGGCAAGGTGCTGCTGATCGCGGGCTCGGGCAACAACCAGGACAACTTCGACGCGAAGAAGTACGACACCCGGATCTGGGACCCGGTCAAGGGCACGATCAAGAAGGTGCCGACGCCGAACGACCTGTTCTGCACCGGCCACACCCAGCTCTCCAACGGCAACCTGCTGATCGCGGGCGGCACGAAGCGGTACGAGAAGCTCAAGGGTGACGTCACCAAGGCCGGCGGCCTGATGATCGTCCACAACGAGAACCCGGACGAGCCGATCACGCTGCCCGCGGGCACCAAGTTCACCGGCAAGGAGAACGGCAAGACCTTCGTCTCCAAGGACCCGGTGCTGGTGCCGCGCGCGAAGAAGGTCTTCGACAAGGCGACCGGCGAGTTCCTGCGCAACGACCCCGGCCTCGGCCGGATCTACGTCGAGGCGCAGAAGAAGGGCGCCAAGTACGAGACCGGCACCCAGGACAACTACCGGATCCAGGGGTTGTCCGGCGCCGACGCGCGCAACACGTACGGCATCGCGCAGAAGCTCGCCCTCGACAAGAAGGACTTCCAGGGCATCCGGGACGCCTACGAGTTCGACCCGGTCGCCGAGAAGTACATCAAGGTCGACCCGATGCACGAGGCCCGCTGGTACCCGACGCTCACCACCCTGGGCAACGGCAAGATCCTCAGCGTCTCCGGCCTCGACGACATCGGCCAGCTCGTGCCGGGCAAGAACGAGGTGTACGACCCGAAGACCAAGAAGTGGACGTACCTCCAGAAGCTGCGGCAGTTCCCGACGTACCCGGCGCTGTTCCCGCTGGAGAACGGCAAGATCTTCTACTCGGGGTCGAACGCGGGCTACGGCCCGGACAACGTGGGCCGTGAGCCGGGCATCTGGGACGTGGACACCAACAAGTTCAGCAAGCTGCCGGGTCTGAGCGACTCCAAGCTGATGGAGACCTCGGGCACGGTGCTGCTGCCGCCGGCGCAGGACGAGAAGTACATGGTGGTCGGCGGCGGTGGCGTCGGCGAGTCCAAGGAGTCCAGCGAGAAGACTCGGATCATCGACCTGAACGACGACGCCCCGAAGTTCGTGGACGGGCCGTCGCTGGAGAAGGGCACGCGGTATCCGCAGGCTTCGGTGCTGCCGGACGACTCCGTGCTGCTGTCGGGCGGTTCCGAGGACTACCGGGGCCGTGGCGACTCCAACATCCTCCAGGCGCACCTCTACCGTCCTGGCGCGAGCGAGCTCGACCGGGTGGCCGACCCGCTGGTGGGCCGTAACTACCACTCGGGGTCGATCCTGCTGCCCGACGGCCGGGTGATGTTCTTCGGCTCGGACTCGCTGTACGCCGACGCGGCCAACACCAAGCCGGGCGAGTTCGAGCAGCGGATCGAGATCTACACGCCGCCGTATCTGTACCGGGACGCGCAGCCGTCGCTGTCGGGCGGGCCGCAGACCATCAAGCGGGGCGGCACGGGGACGTTCACCTCGCAGCACGCCTCGTCCATCGAGAACGTACGGCTGATCCGGCCGAGCGCGTCGACGCACGTCACGGACGTGGACCAGCGGTCGGTGAAGCTGGACTTCAAGAAGTCCGGCGACAAGATCACGGTGGATGTGCCGACGAACCGGAACCTGGTTCCGTCGGGGTGGTACATGCTGTTCGTCACGGACGATCAGGGGACGCCCAGCAAGGCGCAGTGGGTTCGAGTGCCGTAGCGCTGCCGCGGGTTTCGTCTTCGGCTGCCGGTTCCATGTGGCTGGTCGCGCAGTTCCCCGCGCCCCTTGGGGCGTAGGGGCCGCCGCCAGCCACATGAGTCCCGGCGTTACTTACTGGCCTTCGCGAGTTTCAAGGCGTACTCCGCCCACCACTGGCCCGCCTTCGGGCCGCCCTTGCATTCGCCGTCCGACTCTCCGGGGCGTTTGACCCAGACGTAGGCGTCGACCAGGGGGTCGGACGTCTTGGTCGTCGGGGTCTCGCCGAGCGCACGGCCGGGCGGGTTGCACCAGCGTTCGTTCGGGTCGCCCTCGGTGTAGGGGCCGTTGCCGTTGCGGCTGGTGTCGATCACGAAGGGCTTGCCGCCCACCTTGCCGCTGAGCTGCTTGCCGTACGCGATCGAGTCCTTGGTCGTGTAGAAGTTGGAGACATTGACCGAGAAGCCGTCGGCCTGGTCGATGCCCGCCCACTTCAGGGGCTCGAAGATCTGGTCGGGATGGCCCCAGCCGGCGTTGCCCGCGTCCACGTAGACCTTGGTGTTCTTCAGCGACTTCAGCTTGCCGATGGCGCCCTTGAGGAGGTCGTAGCGCTCCTCGTGGAACTCGTCCGGGGTACAGCCGTCCACCAGGTGCAGCAGCGCGTCCGGCTCCAGGATCACCGTCGCGGCGCGGTCCTCGATGCCCTTGGCCACACCGTCGATCCAGTCCCGGTAGGCGTTGCCGTCGGCGGCGCCGCCCTGGGAGTACTGGCCGCAGTCGCGGTGCGGGATGTTGTAGAGGACCAGCAGGGCCGTACGGCCCGCCTTGTCGGCGGCCTCCGTGTAGCCGCGTGCCTCGTCCTCCGGGTTCTCCGGGCCGATCCACTCGCCGGTCGGCTGCTGGGCTATCTTGCGGATCTGCTCGGCGTCGTCCTTCTTGCCGCCCTTCTCGTAGTCGGCCACCTGCGCGGCGGCGTTCCCGTCCGGGTTCACCCAGAACGGGTCGGTGCCCTTTGGCTGTTGGGTGATCCCGGCGCCGGAGTTGTCGTCCGGTTCGTCTCCGTCCCCGGAGGAACAGCCCGCGACCAGCAGTGCCGCCCCCAGCAGCATCGCGGACGTCCGCGCGCGAGCGCCCCTCCAGGCCCCCCTCTTCAGGTACATCCAGCTCCCCCTCGGGTGCTTTGTTCCAAGGCTCAATCCTGACATACGTGTCCTGGGGCGAACGAGGTCGCCGAGCCTTGTCGGGGAGCTGTTACAGCCACTATGACGACTTCCAGGGGGGCGGGGCGGCGGCATGCCCGCCGGCGGGAAAACAGGGGAATCAGGGGAGACAGGGAAGGGGAGTGCGCGCTCATGCACCAGTCCACCCGGGAGATACGGCTCGCCGAGGCGTTGGTGGAGTCGGCGGACACGCTCGTCGAGGAGTTCGAGGCCGCGCACCATTTGTCGCGCGTCGCCGACCACTGCGTACGGCTGCTGCCCGCGCGGGCGGCCGGGATCATGCTGATCGACGACGGCCGGGCGGTGGCGCCGGCGGCGGGCAGCGCGGACCGGGAGGTCGTACTGGAGCTCCTGGCGGCGCAGCACGGCGGCGGGCCCTGTGCGGACTGCTGCGGCTCCGGCCGGCCCGTGCCGCCGGTGTCGATCGGGGCGGCCCGGGCCGCGGGCCGCTGGCCCGAGTTCACCGAGCGGGCCCTCGCCCATGGCATCGCCGTCACCTACGCGGTCCCGTTGCGTCGCCGGGAGCGGGTGCTGGGCGCGCTGAACGTCTTCGGGCCCGCCGTGCCCGGTGGCTCCCCGCCCGACGACGGCACGACGCTGCGGCTGGCGCAGCTCATCGCGGACTGCGCGGCCCTGGGGCTGGAGAACAACAGCACGTACACGCAGTGCCGCACCCTGGCCGGTCAGTTGCAGGAAGCCCTGTCGAGCAGGGTGCGGATCGAGCAGGCCAAGGGCATGCTCGCCGAGCGCTGGAACACCGCCGCCGACGATGCCTTCGTGGCGCTGCGGCAGTACGCGCGCCGCCATCAGCTGTCTTTGGACCGGGTGGCGCGGTCGGTCATCGACCGGGTCGCGGACGACGCCGAGCTGCGCCGGGCGGCGGAGCGGGGCGACCACTAGGCCCGGGACGGTCTCCCGTTCTAGAGTCGTCCCCGGACGACCCCAGCCCCCGGTCGGCCCGTCTCCACTGGTCGCACAAGGCCTCCCGCGCCGGACGCCGGGTTACTCCCGCAGCCCGTGCGCCCGCGGTCGAGGACCGGCCCGGTCGGCGGCTTCGGGGGGAGCAGGTCGCCGATCGGGCCCGGTGCGTCCCGTCCCCTCACAGCCCCGTGCCCGTGAGGTACGCCGAGACGACGACGTTCGCCGAGTAGGCGCGGGCCGCCCGGTCGAAGGTGCCGGCGCAGGTGATCAGGCGCAGTTCGGCGCGGCCCGGCCGGTGGGCGCCGTAGACCTGGTGGGCGTCGAAGTTCTCGCGGGAGACGACACGGACGTCGTCCACGGTGAACTCGGCGACCCTGCCGTCGTCGCGCAGCACCCGCACCGTCGCGCCGGGACGCAGTACGCCGAGACGGTGGAAGACGGCGGGCGCGCTCTCGGTGTCGACGTGCCCCACCATCAGCGCCGCGCCCACCGCTCCGGGCTTCACCCCGGCCGCGTACCAGCCGACGGCGCCGGCCTGCGCGTAGGGCGGCGGATCGATGGCGGCCTGCGCGTCGAGCCCGCGGGCGACGACCGGTGCGCGCAGGTCGAGCGCGGGGATGTCGAGGCGCTGCGGGAGTGCGTCGCCGAGTGGGCGTGCGGCGGGCGGCAGTTGGACGGAGGCGGGGCGTCCGACGGCTGCGACGTCGCCGGACACCGGGGCGGCCGCGCCCTGGCGGACATCGGTGACCTCTCTGCCCCACAACCACAGCCCGAGCAGCAGCACGGTCCAGGCGACGCCCATGAGGATCCGGCCGCGGTGACCGGAGTTCTCCTGCTCGGCCATGGTCAGCGCGGCCGTCTGCCGCGGCGGGCGCTGCGCAGGGCGACGGCCGTGGCGGCGACGCCGGCCAGGATCAGTCCGGTCACGGTGTGGGCGGTGCCGGGGCCCTCCTCGCGGGCGTCCACCATGGCGAGCCGGGACGTGCCCCCGCCGCCGGCCCGGACGGGGGCCGTGGGAGACGCGGACGAGGCCGGCTGCGGTCCGTGCCGCACGGAGTGTCCCGCGGCCTTGGCGGCGACGGTGACGGCGCCCGTGCGGGAGGTGTCACCGCAGGTGACCCGGACGTCGTAGCTGCCGGCCCTGGCGGTGGAGCGGACGCGGCTCTCGCCGACGAGTTCGCCGTCGCCGGCGACGGTGAGGCGGGCGTCGGCGACGAACGCCTTGGAGACGGCGGTGGCGGTCCGCTGCGGGCATCCGCTCACCCGCAGGGTGATGTCGCCGCCCGGCCGCGGGGACGACGGACTCAGCGAGACGCCTCCGTCCGTCGCGTGTGCCGCCGGGGTGACGGCGACCGCCCCGAGGGCGGCGATCGTACAGAGAGCGACCCGCAGTGATCCCATCGTGAACCTCCAGATACCTGGAGGCTCCCCCCGCGGGACGGGCCCCGCATCCTCAGCGGGGCCCGCATTGCTCCGTACGGGTCGTGTCGCGGGTGGGAGGGGTTGAGGCGGGTGCCGCCCCGGACCGGCCCTAGACCCGCTCGACGAGGTCCGCGATGGAGTCGACGATCTTGGAGGGGCGGTACGGGAAGTTCTCCACCTGCTCCGGCCGGGTCAGGCCGGTGAGGACCAGGAACGTCTGCATCCCGGCCTCGATGCCGGCCAGCACGTCGGTGTCCATGCGGTCGCCGATCATGGCGCTGGTCTCGGAGTGGGCGCCGATGGCGTTCAGGCCGGTGCGCATCATCAGCGGGTTCGGCTTGCCGGCGAAGTACGGCTGCTTGCCGGTGGCCTTCGTGATCAGCGCGGCGACGGCGCCGGTCGCGGGCAGCGGGCCCTCCGTCGACGGGCCGGTCTCGTCGGGGTTGGTGCAGATGAAGCGGGCGCCGGCGTTGATGAGCCGGACGGCCTTGGTCATGGCCTCGAAGGAGTAGGTGCGGGTCTCGCCGAGGACGACGTAGTCGGGGTCGTGGTCGGTGAGGATGTAGCCGATGTCGTGCAGCGCGGTGGTCAGGCCGGCCTCGCCGATGACGTACGCCGAGCCGCCGGGGCGCTGGTCGTCGAGGAACTTGGCGGTGGCCAGCGCCGAGGTCCAGATGTTCTCGATCGGCACTTCCAGGCCCATGCGGTTGAGCCGGGCCTGCAGGTCGCGCGGGGTGTAGATCGAGTTGTTGGTGAGCACGAGGAAGGGCTTGCCGGACTCGCGCAGCTTCTTGATGAAGGCGTCGGCGCCGGGGATCGGGACGCCCTCGTGGATGAGCACACCGTCCATGTCGGTGAGCCATGACTCGATGGGCTTGCGGTCTGCCATGGTGCTGTGACTCTCCTGGCCTGCGTACGGGACGAGCTGGGGGGGCGCCGGAACCACGCCGTACCGACGCCCCCAGGGTAATCAGGACTGGCTGATCCTGACCCCGTCGATCACCCAGTACCAGTTGTTGGACCCGGTGTAGCGGAACCGGAAGCTCACACTGGTGGCCCCGGCGGGCACGTCGACGGTCAGCGACTGGGGCTGGGAGACGACGTCGGAGGTGTAGCTCTTGACGACGGCGGGGGTGCCGCCGTTGAAGGAGGCGAGGACCTGGGCCTGCTGGGCGCCCTCCTGCCGGTAGAGGGTGGTGAAGTCCAGCCGGACCCTCGACCAGCCGGTGACGTCGTACGCGGGTGTGACCAGGGTCGAGTCGTAGGGGCCGGAGAAGGACTTGTCCGACCACTCGTCGGAGTCGGCGACCGCGAACACGCCGCGTGCGCGGACGTTGAGCTCACGCCACTGGTCGCGCTGGGTGCGGGACCAGAACTCGTCGGTGGCGAAGGACCAGCCGCGCCACTCGGTCATTCCGCCGGTGCCCATGGCGTTGTTGATGACGGACCAGCCGCTGGGCGCGGTGTGCGTGAAGCCGAGCACGCCGGCCGGGATGCCGGTCTCGTCGACCCGCCCGCTCAGGGCGGGCCGCAGCGCCTCGAAGGGGTCGGTGGAGCGTTCCTGGACCGGCTTGCCGTCCAGGCCCCAGGCGGGATCGGGCGTGATGCCGAGCTGCTTCAGGACGGTGGGTACGACATCGACCAGCCGGGTGTCGATCGGGCGGGCGCCGGCCGCGATGCCGGGCCCGGTGGCCAGGACGAAGGTGCGCCGCTCCTCGACCGAGGACCCGCCGTGGCCGCCCGCGTCGAGATGCCCGTGGTCGGTGGCGACGACGACCGTCCAGCGCTCGGAGGCGTAGGAGGGCCGGGCCTTGATCGCGGCGCGCAGCCGGCCGACGTAGGCGTCCTGCACGGCGATCTGGTCGAGGTAGGCCTGGCTGCCGGCGCCCTGGTTGTGGCCGACGATGTCGGACTGGCCGAAGTAGACGAACAGGACGTCGGGGTTCTGGTCGCGGATGATCGCCTCGGTCTCGGCGGCGATGGTGGCGTCGTGGCCGGTGTAGCCGTCGCGGTCGCCGTCGAGGACCAGCTTCGCGTCGGCGCCGGGGGTGACGGTGCCCTGGGCGTCCAGGGGCTTCCAGTCGACGGCCGCGTACGTGGACAGCGCGGGCCGCACCTGGGCGAGGCGGGCGAGGAAACCGGGGTACTGGCCGTACTTCTTGCCGGCGAAGGTGTTGTCCTTCACGCCGTGCTTGTCGGGCCACACGCCGGTGGAGATGGTGGACCAGCCGGGGCCGGAGGACGTGGCGGCCATCGGGCTCGCGTACAGCAGCGAGGTGCCGTACGTGCCCTCGCTCATCATGGCCTTCAGGTGCGGGGCGTTCGCCGCGTCGATGCGGTCGTGGCGCAGGCCGTCCATGCCGATGACGAGCACCTTGTCGTTGCTGGTGCCGTTCGGGAGCGTGGGCACGGCGTGGGCCTGCGAGGCGGTCGCGGCACCGAGGGCGACGGTGGTGGCGGCCGCCGCGGTGGTGGTGAGGACGGTGCGGCGGGACAGGTGTGACGTCACGTGATCCTCCTGGGGACGGGAGTGCGGGCATGACAACGCCCCCGGTGGTGCCAGGGGCGTTGCGGTGGTGCGGCCGTGCGGGTGTGGCCTTGGTGATATGACCCTCGTGTGTGGCCTTGAGGGGGCGGGTCAGCTGCCGGTGGCCGACTTCCAGGCGTCGACATACGTCGTGAGGTTCTTGTCGATGTCGTCCCAGTCGGGCTCGAACACCTCGACGCCGTCCATGAGCCCCGCGAGCGCGATCGCGTTGGCGTCGGTGGCCTTGACGTCCCCCCGGGCGCTGAAGCCGCCGCCGATCTCGCTGACCTGCCGCTGGGCGTCCTGGCTCAGCATGAAGTCGAGGAGCTTCTGGCCGTTCTCGGTGTGCGGGGCGTCGGTGACGAGGCCGGCGGCGTAGGGCAGGGCGAAGGTGGTGGGCTTGCCGCCGTCCTTCGCGGGGAACCAGATGCCGAGGTTCGGCATGGTCTTGGACTGGGCGAAGTTCATCTGGACGTCACCGTTGGCGACGAGGAGTTCGCCCTTGTCGACCTTGGGGGCGAGCTTGCCGGTGGAGGCGGACGGGCCGACGTTGTTGGACTGGAGCCTGCCGAGGTAGTCCATGGCGGGCTTCTGGCCGCCGAAGTCGTGCATGGCCTTGATGAGGACGGCGGTCCCGTCGCCGGCGACGCCCGGGGTGGAGTACTGGAGCTTGTTCTTGTACGTGCCCTCCAGCAGCTCGTCCCACGTCGTGGGCGGCTGCTTCAGCTCCTTCTTGTTGTAGACGAACCCGAAGTAGTTGTTGACGACGGAGGTCCAGGTGGCGTCGGCTCCCTTGTCGGCCCCGCTGACCTGGTCGGAGCCCTTGGGGGCGTACTTCTGCAGCAGGCCCTTGCCGTCGGCCTGCTGGATGAACGGCGGGAGCGTGACGAGTACGTCGGCCTGCGGGTTGCGCTTCTCGCGGGCGGCGCGCTGCACCATCTCGCCGGAGCCGCCCTCGACGTACTCGACCTTGATGCCGGTCTGCTTCTCGAAGTCCTTGAAGATCCGGTCGTACCAGCCGTCGCCGGCCTCGCCCTTGAGGCCGTCGGCGCTGTAGACGGTGACGACCTTCTCGTCGGAGGCGGCGGAGCTGCCGCCGCAGGCGGACAGCAGCGGGGTGGCGAGGAGGGACAGGGCGATGGCGAGCCTGAGGGTGTTTCTGGGCATGGCGGGGTGAACTCCTTGCACGGGGAGGGGCGTCGGGGTCAGCGGTAGGAGGCTTTGGTGCGCACGCGGGAGACGGCGAACAGGGCGAGCAGCGTCGCCGCCATCAGGACCACCGCGAGGGCGGAGCCCGCGAAGAGGGCACCGCGGTCGGTGGCCGCGTAGATCAGGACGGGCAGCGGGGTCCAGTCGGGCGGGTAGAGCATCATCGTGGCGCTCAACTCGCCCATGGACAGGGCGAAGCAGAGGCCGGCGGCGGCGGTGAGCGACGGCAGCAGGAGGGGCAGCCTGACCCGCCACAGGACGTACGCGGGCCGGGCGCCGAGGGAGGCGGCGGCCTGCTCGTAGGCGGGGTCGAGGCGGGTGAGGGCGGCGGACACGGACTGGTAGGAGAACGCGGTGACCAGGACGGTGTGGGCGAGGATCACGATCCAGCGGGTGCCGTTGAGCAGGAACGGCGGCTCGGAGAAGGCGACCAGGATCGCGAGGCCGACCACCACCGACGGCACGGCGAGGGGGAGGACGAACAGCGCGTCCATGACCCTGCGGTGACGCTTGTTCAGGGCCGCTGCCGCGAGGGCGGCCCAGGTGCCGACGACCAGGGCGAGCACGCTCGCGGCTGCGGCCGTGGCCAGGCTGGTGGTGAGGGCCTGGAGGGCCTCGCCGCGGGTGGCGGTCGCGTAGTGCCCGGTGGTGAAGCCGGAGGGCAGCACGCCCGACCAGTTCGTGGCGAAGGAGGCGCCGAGGACGACGAGCAGCGGCAGGGCGAACAGGGGCAGGAACAGGACGAGGAACAGGGCCCATACGGCCCACCTGGCCCCGCGGCTATGCACCAGCACGGCGGCTCACCACCCGGTAGAGGCCGTACAGGCCCACGGAGATCAGGACGTTGACGACGGCGACCACGCAGGCGCCCGGGTAGTCGGACTCCAGGATCGCCTTGCTGTAGACGAGCATCGGCAGGGTCGTGACGCCTTTCGCGCCGGTGAACAGGACGATCCCGAACTCGTTGAGGCACAGGACCAGCACGAGGCTGCCGCCCGCGGCGAGGGCGGGCAGGGCCTCGGGCAGGATCACCCGGCGCACGATGCGCAGGGGGCGGGCGCCGAGGGAACTCGCCGCCTCCAACTGGGCGGTGTCCAGCTGGGAGGAGGCCGCGAGCAGCGGTCGTACGACGAAGGGCGTGAAGTAGGTGACCTCGGCCAGCAGCACGCCCCAGGGGGTGGTGAGGAACTGGAACGAACCGACGATTCCTGTCGTGCCGTAGATGAACAGCAGGGCGAGCGTGATCAGGAAGGACGGGAAGGTGAGGAAGACGTCGACGAAGCGGGCGACGATCCTGGCGCCCGGGAACGGCACGAAGGCGATGATCAGCGCGAGCACGAAGCCGAGGACCAGACAGCCGAGGGTGGAGGCGACGGCGATCCACACGGTGGTCCACAGCGCTTCACGGAAGGCGGCCGAGGCGAAGACGTCGGCGTAGGGCTGGAGGGAGGTACCGCCGGAGTCGGGCCGAAAGGACTGCTGGACTACGAGGGCGAGGGGGTAGAGGAAGAGGAAGGCGAGCAGGACAACTGGCGGGACGGCAACCCCCCAGGGGCGCGGGGAACTGCGCAACCAACCCCCACGAGCCCGCAGCCGACGAACGACCTCATCCATCGGTCACTCCCGCAGCCAGCAACGTCGCATCTTCCGGCGAGAAATGCAGGGTCACGGAATCCCCGTGAGCAGGCGGCGCCTTGAGCTCCCGCAGGTCGGCGATGACCTGATGGCCGTCCACCTCGACGTACAGCCGGTGCGTGGCCCCCCGCCACTGGATCTCCCGTACCGTCCCGGCGAGCCGGTTGGGTCCCTCGCCGAGGCCGACGAGGTGGGGCCGTACGCACAGCGTCGCCCTCGCGCCCGGCGCCGCGCCCTCCGTGTCCACCTTCAGCTCGCCGCCGCCGAAGGCCACGCCGCCCGAACCGACCGTCACCGGCAGCAGGTTGGCGTTCCCGACGAAGGACGCCGTGAACTCGTTGCCCGGCGCCCGGTACAGCTCCCTCGGCGTCCCGCAGGCCTGCAGCCGCGCGCTGTCCATCACCGCGATCCGGTCGGCGAGGGTGAGCGCCTCGACCTGGTCGTGGGTGACGTAGAGGATCGTCACGTCGGGCAACTCGCGGTGCAGCCGCGCCAGTTCGGCGAGCATCCCGGAGCGCAGGCGGGCGTCGAGCGCGGAGAGCGGCTCGTCGAGGAGGAGCACGCCCGGGCGGATGGCGAGCGCACGGGCGATGGCGACGCGCTGCTGCTGGCCGCCGGACAGCTCGCGCGGGTAGCGGCGGGCGTAGCCGGCCATGCCGGTCATCTCCAGGGCCTCGGCGACCCGGGTGCGGATCTCGGCCCTGGGCACCTTGGGACTCTTCTGAGCCTTCAGTCCGAAGGCGACGTTCTCCTCGACCCGCATGTGCGGGAACAGGGCGTACTGCTGGACGACCATCCCGATGCCGCGTGCGTAGGGCGGCAGGCCGGTGACGTCCCGCCCGCCGAGGAACACCCGCCCGGAGGCGGGCCGTACGAACCCGGCGACCGCCCGCAGCGCGGTGGTCTTGCCGGATCCGGACGGCCCGAGCAGCGCCATGACCTCGCCGGGCTCGACGGTGAGGTCGAGCGAGTCGAGGACGACGTTGCCGTCGTAGGCGACGGTGACGGAGTCGAAGCGGATGCCGCCGCTCACGTCCCCTCCTTGGCGAGCAGCCGCGGCAGTTCGGCGACGGAGTCCAGCAGATGGGTCGCGCCGGCCGACCGCAGCGCCTGCGTGTCGTGCGCGCCGGTCAGGACGCCGGCGACCAGGCCCGCGCCGGCCCGGACGCCGCTGAGCATGTCGTAGGAGGTGTCGCCGACGACGGCGATCTGGCCGACCGCGTCGGCGGCCCCGGTCCGCAGGAACGCGGTGAGGACCATGTCGGGGTACGGCCGCCCCCGGCCCCCGGCGTCCGCCGGGCACAGCGTGAGGGGGACGAGGTCCTGCCAGCCCAGGGCGGCCAGGATCGCGTCCTGGGTGGGGCGCGCGAAGCCGGTGCTCAGTACGACGGTGCGGCCCTGGGCGGTGAGTTCCTCGACGGCCTTGCGGGCGCCGGGCAGGGCCGCGACCTCACCGGCGCCGACGAGGTCGGCGTACGCGGCCTCGAAGGCCCCATTGGCCTCCTGCGCCTTCGTCTCGTCCCCGAAGAGATGCCGGAAGACGGAGATCTTGGACTCGCCCATGGTGGCGCGGACGTGGTCGATGCCTGCCGCGGGGTCCGCGCCGACGTGGCGTGCGGCCGCCGCGAAGGCCCGCTCGACGAGGCCGCCGTCGGCGACGGTCGTGCCGGCCATGTCGAGG
Source organism: Streptomyces chartreusis (assembly GCF_008704715.1). Lineage (NCBI taxonomy): Bacteria > Bacillati > Actinomycetota > Actinomycetes > Kitasatosporales > Streptomycetaceae > Streptomyces > Streptomyces chartreusis. The sequence goes on along the minus strand of NZ_CP023689.1, from coordinate 6,157,954 downwards.
ACGACCAGCCGGATGTCCTGATGGAGCGTCATGTCTGTCACCAACCCAGTTCGTTCGCGGTCGTTTCGGCTATTGCGGGCGAGCAGGTCATGCCGCGCCCACCGGGCCCGGTGACCAGCCACACGCCCTCGCGCACCTGCTGCCGGTGCACCACCCGCCCCGGGTCGGTGCACTGTGCGTACACCCCGGCCCAGCGGCGCCGGACCTTCGGCAGCGGGCGGCCGAGGAGGGACTCGACGACCTCGGTGAGGTGGTCGTAGGGGTCCTCGACGGTGTCGAAGGCGAAGGGGTGCTCGTACTCGTGGGTGTCGCCGATGGTCAGCCCGCCGTCGGCACGCTGCACCATCAGCAGCTGCATCCGGTGGACCGCGGCGGTCTGAGCCTGCGCCTGGCCGGCGTTGAGGGCGTCGAGCGCGTCGGAGGCGTAGGCCGGGTAGTAGCGGAAGCTGTCCGCGTCGGCGACCGAGGTGGTCAGCGGTTCGCCGAGCGGGTCGGTCTGCATCATCTGGAGGCGGACGCGGCGCACCGGCAGGTCGGGCCCGGCCAGTTCGCGGACCAGGCCGCCGAGCCAGGCTCCGGTGCACAGGACGACGACGTCGCCGCGGTGCACGTCGCCGTGGTCGTCGCGGACGGCGCCGGCGCCGACGACCTCGCGGACCTCGCGGCCCGGCAGGAACGTGTAGTTCGGGGACTTCAGGAGTTCCTCGCGCAGGGCGAGCTGCGCGGTGCGGGGCTCCACGGCGGCGTCGCGCTCGCAGTACAGGGCGGCGGTGAACTCGCCGCGCAGGGCGGGGTTCAGGGCCCGCGCCTCGTCGGGGGTCAGCAGCTTGTGGCCGCGGGCGGCGGCGTCCTCGCGGGCCACGGCGGCCTCGGCGACGGCGAGCTCCAGGTCGCCGCGGACGGGGGTCAGGGAGCCGTTCGGCCGGAAGCCGAGGCCCGGCACGCGGGCTCCGATCCCCTCCCACAGCTCCCGGGCCCGCAGGGCGGTGGCCAGTTCCTCGCCGCCCGCGCGTCCGCTCACCCAGATCTGCCCGAAGTTGCGCAACGACGCGCCACGAGCCTCCGCCTCGCGCTCGATCTGTACGACCTCATGGCCGCGTTCCACTGCTTGCCAGGCGTGCATGGTGCCCACCACGCCGGCTCCGACGACTATCACTCTCACGACGGCAACGCTCCTCGGGATCGGGGAACCGGAAGGGACCGGCTCTCAACGAGAGCGTGAACTGACCATCACGTTTGGGCTAGACCCGTTATCTGTTCGTGATATACAGATGGCGTCGAAAAGGGAGTTTTTCCGGACGTCTCAGCCTCGGAGATGCGTGCTGAACGAGAACCGGTCACCGCGGTACAGCGACCGCACCCGCTCCAGCGGCCGGCCCTCGGTGTCCCGTGAGATCCGGTGGATCAGCAGCATCGGCAGGGCGGGCGGGGTGCCGATGAGCAGCGCCTCGCGCGGTGTGGCCAGGACGGTCTCGATGCGTTCGTCGGCGTCCCCGAACCCGATGCCGTGGCGGTGCAGGAAGGCGTAGAAGGAGGAGTCGGGGTCGAAGTCGACGTCCAGGCGCGGCACCCGGGCGACGGCGACGTACGTGCTCTCCAGGCCGACCCGTTCGTCGTCGGCGAGCAGGACGCGCTCCAGGTGCCAGACGGGTTCGCCGCGCTCCAGGCCGGCCTCGGCGGCGAGAGCGGCGGGGCAGGGGAAGCGGTCGAGGGTGACGAGGGTACGGCCGGGGGTGCGCCCCTGCCGGCGGACGCCCTCGGTGTAGCTGGCGAGGGACAGGGGCTGTTCGAGCTTGGGCCCGGCGACGACCGTGCCCCGGCCCTGCCGCCGCAGCTTCCCCTCCAGCACGAGTTCGCGGATCGCCTGCCGGACGGTCTCGCGAGCGACCTCGTACTCCTCGGAGAGGTCGCGCTCGGTGGGCAGCGGGTCGCCCTCGCCGAGCCGGCCGATGAGCTGGTCGAGCCGGGCCTTGACCGCGTAGTACTTCGGGATGCGGCCGTGCTCCGGGATGCCCTGGCGCACGGGGGCGCCGGGGGCCTGGTCGTTCGGGTAGTCCACGCAGGGATCGTCGCAGACGGGGCGGGCCGCCGGGTCGGCGCCTCCCGGCGGCCCGGGTCGGGGAGGTGGGCGTCAGCGTCGTCTGCGTACGACCAGGAGGCCGGCGCCGGTCAGCAGGAGGGCCAGGGTGGCGGTGAGGGTGACGCCCGGGGTCGAGGTGAGGCCGGTGCGGGCGAGCTCGTCGGCGAGGGTGAGCCGGTTGCGGGCCGGGTCGGTGCCGGGCGAGGCCGAGCTGTCCGGGCCCGCGGAGACGGCCTCGTGGGCCTCGTCGGTGGGACGGCCCTGGTCGGCGGCGTCGAACCGTTCGTCCTCGTCGGGGGCGGCCGTGGTGCCGGCCTCGATCTTGAAGCGGTAGTCGTTGGACTGGCCGACCCAGTCGCCGTCGCCCTCGTGCCGCTGGACGACGGCCGCGTTGGCGGTGACCTGGTTCGGTACGGCGTCCGAGGTGACGGCCAGCCGGATCTTCACGGTGACGGTCTTGCGGGGGCCGACGGTGAAGCCGTCGAAGCCGTCGAAGGCACCGACGAGTTCGTCCTCGTCGGTGGTCTCGAAGCGCACGGCGTGCGGGCGGGCGCTGTCCGGGCCGCCGTAGAACTCCAGCCGGGGCTGGGACGGCTTGAGCACCCGCTTGCCGTCGACCAGGACGACGACCGGGTGGATGCCGGTGCAGGTCCGGGTGGTGGTGTTGGTGAGGTCCAGGTACCAGGTGCCGAATCCGCCGCCGGCCGCGTAGGAGGCGGGGCCGCCGTGGAGGCGGGTGGTGAGGGGGAAGTCCCCGGCGCCGGAGGCGCAACCGGGGAGCGCGGCGGGCGGTTCCGCCTGCACCGGGGGCGCCGCGGCTAGGAGGGCGGCTGCTGCGAGGCAGAGGGGGACAGATGTGTGCAGTCGCATAAACACATGACCATCCCGGATGGGGGCGGATACACGGTGCCGCCATCCCGTACGTCACCACAAGTCCCCTCGATCAGCGCACGCCGACCGACCCGCATGCCGTAGCCCCGGGCGACGGGCTTGCCGTGACCCCGGCCGACGCGCACGCCGCGCTCCTGGCGAGGTGCCTCTCGCAGCCCGGTCGAACCGCGTACCGCAGCCCGTCGAACCGAATGCCGCAGCCCTGGTCGACGCGCACGCCGCACTCCGATCGGCCTCGTGCCGCGCCCCGTTCTTCCCTCTCAGCCCTCCGCCCGTCCGAACAGCGGTGCCAGCAGCAGTTGGGCGGCGCCCTCGGCGACCCCGCCGCCCTCGCCGGGGGCGATGCGTACCGGTACCGGGTCCTCGCCCGCGCGCCCGGCGCGTTCGTCGAGGACGGCTGCGACGCCCCGTACGAAGGTCTCCGGCGCGGCGGCGACCGTGCGGCCGCCCAGCAGGACGAGGTCGACGTCGAGGAGGGCGACCAGGTTGCCGGCCGCGGTGCCGAGTACGCGTGCCGCCTCCGCCGCGTCGCCCCGCGCGACGGCCGCCAGGCACAGCGCCTCCACGCAACCGCGATTGCCGCATCCGCAGGGCGGTCCGTCCAGCTGGACGACCTGGTGCCCGAACTCCCCGGCTCCCGTACGGGCGCCCCGGTGCACCGCTCCCCCGATCACGAGCCCGCCGCCCAGACCCGCCCCGAAGTGCAGGTACGCGAAGGAGGCGAGGGCGCCCGCGTCGCCCCCGACGGCGAGGCCGAGCGCGGCGGCGTTGGTGTCCTTGTCGACGACGACCGGCAGCGAGAGGCGCCGCGCGAGCACGTCCCGCAGCGGGAAGCCGTTCCACTGCGGGAACCCGGTGACGCGGTGCAGCACACCGCGCCGATGGTCCAGCGGACCGGGCAGCGCGACGCCGACGCCGAGCACTCGGGGCCCACGGTCACCGGAACCCACTGGGGGCGCGGGGAACTGCGCGGCCGGCCCCCTGCCACCCGCATCCGACCGCCCGCCCTCCCCCACCAGCTCCCGGACCTCCCGTACAGCCCGCTCGACGACCGTCTCCGCACCGGCACCGAGATCCAGCGCGGCACTCCGCCGCGCCACCACCGCACCGGTCAGATCGCAGAGCACGGCCGTCAGCTCGTCCCGGTCCAGATGGACGCCCACCGCGTGACCGGCCTCCGGCACCAGCCGCAGTACCGTGCGCGGCTTGCCCCCGGTCGAGGCCCGCCGCCCGGCCTCCGCCACGAGCCCGTCCTCACGCAGCCGGGCGGTGATCTTGCTGACCGCCTGCGGGGTGAGCCCGGTGCGCTCGGCGAGTTCGAGCCGGCTGATCCCGTCGGGCCCGGCGGTGCGCAGCAGGTCGAGCACGAGCGCGGCGTTGTGACTGCGCAGGGCCCCCAGATTCACGCCACCGCCCGAGCCACCGCCGACCGCACCGCCACCGACGCCCCCGGCCCCCGAGCCGCCGCCCGCCGCTCCAAGACCGGTGCCACCGGCTCCGCCTCCGCCGACCCCGTCGTTCGTCCTGCTCACGCCACCCATCACGCGCCCATTCTCCCCTGCGCTTGCACTTTGGCAACAGCGTTGCGAAAGTAGTCCGCATGACTGGCACTCCCGGCACGACCGCTACTCCCCTGCGCGTGGGCCTGATCGGCTACGGCCTGGCAGGCTCCGTCTTCCACGCCCCGCTGATCGCCACCACCGAGGGCCTCGCCCTGGACACCGTGGTCACCTCGAACCCCGAGCGGCAGAAGCAGGCCCGCACCGAGCACCCGGACGTACGCGTCGCCGCCACGCCCGACGAGCTGCTGGCCCGCGCCGGCGACCTCGACCTGCTCGTCATCGCGTCCCCCAACAAGACGCACGTCCCGCTCGCGAAGGCCGCTCTGGAGGCGGGCCTCCCGGTCGTCGTCGACAAGCCGATCGCCGGCACGGCGGCCGAGGCGCGCGAGCTGGCGGCGCTGGCCGAGGAGCGCGGTCTGCTGCTCTCCGTGTTCCAGAACCGCCGCTGGGACAACGACTTCCTGACGCTGCGCCACCTCCTGGCCGAGGGCGAGCTGGGCGACGTATGGCGCTTCGAGTCCCGCTTCGAGCGCTGGCGCCCGCAGCCGAAGGGCGGCTGGCGTGAGTCCGGCGACCCGGCAGAGATCGGAGGTCTGCTGTACGACCTCGGCAGCCATGTCGTCGACCAGGCGCTGGTGCTGTTCGGCCCCGTCACGCAGGTGTACGCCGAGGCGGTCGTCCGCCGGGCCGGCGCCGCGGCCGACGACGACACGTTCCTCGCGCTCACGCACGCGAACGGCGTCCGCTCCCACCTGTACGTCTCCGCGACCACCGCTCAACTCGGCCCCCGCTTCCGGGTGCTGGGCTCGAAGGCGGGTTACGTCAAGTACGGCCTGGACCCGCAGGAGGCGGCGCTGCGCGACGGGCTGCGGCCCGGCGCCGGCGCGGACTGGGGCGTGGAGCCCGAGTCGATGTGGGGCCACGTGGGTGCCGGGGAGTCCCCGGTGACGGGCGGCGGCCGCGCGGAGGCGACCCTGCCGGGCGACTACCCCGCCTACTATGCGGCCGTGGCGAAGGCCCTGCTCGACGGCGCCCCGAACCCGGTGACCGCCCTGGAGGCGGCCGCCACGCTCGACGTACTGGAGGCTGCGCGCCGTTCGGCGCTCGACGGAGTGGCGGTGACGCTGTGACACCCGGCAAGGCACACGGTTCGGAGATCACCCCGAAGTTCCACCCGGAACTCACCCCGCCGCTGGCGGAGCTGGAGGCGCAGGAACGGCGTCTGGTCTTCCCCCGGTTCACCCACGACGACGCCTGGGCGCTGGGCTGCCTGCTGGTCGAGATGGCCCGCGAACGCCAGGCCCCGGTCGCGATCGACATCCACCGGTCCGGCCAGCAGCTGTTCCACGCGGCCCTGCCCGGCTCCACCCCGGACAACGACGCCTGGATCGCCCGCAAGCGCCGCGTGGTGGAGCGCTACGGCTCCGCCTCCTACATCGTCGGCGCCCGCTTCCGCGCCAAGGGCACGACCTTCGAGGACTCCTCCCGCCTGGACGCCGACACCTACGCGGCGCACGGCGGCTCGTTCCCCATCAACGTCGAGGGCGCGGGCGTCATCGGCTCGGTGACGGTGAGCGGCCTGCCCCAGCTGGAGGACCACCGGATGGTGACGGAGGCGCTGGAGCAGTTCCTGAACAAGCAGTAAGGGCAACGCCCCCTGTTTTTCTGCTTTTCAGGGGCGCGGGGAACTGCGCGATCAACCACGGACGGCCTGCGGCCGACCGACGACCCGCAGTTCCCCTGCTCTCCCTGCGGAGCGCCTACGCGTCCTTGAACTCCTGCCGCTGACGGCCGAGCCCCTCGATCTCCAGCTCCACCACGTCCCCGGCCCGCAGATACGGCTTCGGCTCGGGGTGGCCCATGGCCACGCCCGCCGGCGTGCCCGTGTTGATGACGTCGCCGGGATACAGCGTCATGAACTGGCTGACGTACCGCACGACCTCGGCCACCGGGAAGATCTGCTCGGCCGTGGTGCCGTCCTGCTTGAGTTCGCCGTTGACCCACAGTCGCAGGGCGAGGTTCTGCGGGTCCGGCACCTCGTCCGCCGTCACCAGCCAGGGGCCCAGCGGGTTGAACGTCTCGCAGTTCTTGCCCTTGTCCCAGGTCCCGCCCCGCTCGATCTGGAACTCCCGCTCGGACACGTCGTGCGCCACCGCGTACCCGGCGACATGCGCGAGCGCCTCCTCGGCCGACTCCACGTAACGGGCCGTACGTCCGATGACGACCGCTAGTTCGACCTCCCAGTCGGTCTTCGTGGACCGGCGGGGCACCAGCACGGTGTCGTACGGGCCGACGACCGTGTCCGCGGCCTTGAAGAAGACGACCGGCTCGGCGGGCGGCTGGGCACCGGTCTCGCGGGCGTGGTCGTGGTAGTTCAGCCCGATGCACACGACCTTGCCGATGCGGGCGAGCGGCGGCCCGACACGCAGGCCGGTCGCGTCCAGCGCGGGCAGCTCGCCGGCGTCCGCGGCGGCCCGGATCCGGCCGAGCGCGGCGTCGTCGGCGAGCAGGGGCCCGTCGATGTCCGGCACGACGCCCGACAGGTCCCGCAGGGTCCCCTCGGCGTCGAGCAGCGCGGGCCGCTCCGCTCCCGCCGTACCGACTCGCAGCAGCTTCATGATCACAATCTCCCTCGATCGCGGGGCGCCCGCCGATGTGTGCAGCCATCGGAGGACTGGTCGATCCTCCAAGGTCCACGGCCAGTCCGCAATACCCGGTTCACGTACTGGACCGTAGGCCGCCCGGCTATCGGTAGAGCGCGGCCCGCTCGACCGCGCTCCAGGTCGTGCTGGTCACCACGTACAGGGCGGCGGCCAGCGGCACGACCGCCACGGTGACCAGGGTGAAGAAGGACATGAACGGCATGACCTTGGTGACGGCCCCCATCCCGGCGAGCGGCTGGCCGTCGGCGACCGGCACCGCCGGATTGGCGGCCATCATCCGCTTCGTACGGCGGAAGTTGAACGCGGCGACGCAGGCGACGATCACGAACAGCCCGGCGTAGACCAGCCCCGCGCCGCCGAACGCCCCGCCACTGCCGAGCGCGTCGGCCCACCGGTCGCCGAGGGGCGCGGCGAAGAGCTGGTGCGAGAGCAGTTCGTTGGCCCGGCCGCCGATCGTCGTGTTCGAGAACAGGTGGTAGAGGACGAAGAAGGCGGGCAGCTGGAACAGTCCGGGCAGGCATCCCGCCAGCGGCGACACCTTCTCCTCGGCGTGCAGTTCCATCACGGCCTGCTGGAGCTTCTCGGGGCTCTTGGCGTGCTTCTTGCGCAGCTCGGCGATCTTCGGCTGCAACTCGGCCCGCGCCTTCTGCCCGCGTGCGGCGGCCCGGGACAGCGGATGGACGAGCAGTCGTACGAGCGCGGTGAACAGGATGATCGCGGCGGCGGCCGCACCGGCGCCGAACAGCGGGTCGAGCAGATCGGCGAGCCGCTGAACAAGGTCGGCGAAAACAGACATGGATGAGCCCTCCGGGGGTCTCGTCGTGCCGGATGGAGAGATGCCGGGAAACGGCATGGCGGCATGACGACCCGCGCGGGGTCACACGGCAGAGGTGTGCGATCTGAGGTGCGTGCCCTACGCGGCGGTCGCCGGGAGGGCGCGCCCGGGTGCCCTGGGCCGTGGCCGGCCCGAGGCGTCGGGGTCGCGTTGCGGGAGGAAGGCCGTACGGCGGGCCCGGTCGCGGATGGCCGTACGCACCCGCGTCGGTGCCACGGCGGGCGCGGCGCGCGAGGCGAGCAGGGAGCAGACGGCGAACGCGGAGCCGGCGGCGGCGGTCGCGGCGAGCGCGACGGTCGCGGAGAGGCTGCCGGTGTCCAGCAGCGCGATCTCAAGGAAGAGCAGCACGAGTGCGGCGGCGGGACGCAGATTGGCCAGTCGGCTGATCATCGGCGGCACCTCCCCCTCGTGTCCCTGCGCGGCGTGGCCGCGGTGTCGCTCGTCCTGACGTTCGTCTGTTTCGTTATACAGGATCCTCACGCAGACCCGGCTCGCCGATCCCTCACGCCGGGTCGGCTTCGATGGGCTGCAACAGCCGCCTGGGCTTCAGCAGCGCCCGGCTGACCGGATCCGCCGGGTCCGGATCGAGTGCGGGTCCCGGCGTCATGAGGACGTCCGCGACGGGTACGACGGTTGCGCAGGCCGGGCACTCGCCGTACGGCCCGAGTTCCGTGCCGCACTGCGCGTGCAGGAAGTAGCGCAGCCGGGCCTCGTCGAGGTGCTCGCGCCCCCACAGGCCGAGCGAGCGCAGGGTGGGCCACAGGGCGATGCCGCGCTCGGTGATGACGTACTCGTCGCGCGGCGGCGACTGCTGGTACCGGCGCTTCTCGAGGATCCCCTCGGTGGTGAGCGTCTGGAGGCGGGCGGCCAGGACCGCGCGCGGGATGCCGAGGTGGACGAGGAAGTCGTTGTAGCGGCGCACGCCGTAGAGGGCGTCCCGGATGACGAGGAGCGTCCAGCGCTCGCCGACGATCTCCAGCGCCCGGGCGATCGAGCACTGCTGTGTCGCGTAGTCCTTGCCCAATGCCATGCCGTCCACTGTAAACCCATTTCACCTTCTTGGTTCAATGAACGAACCTATAGGTGCTACGGTGGTCCACATGCCAAGGTTCAATGAACGAACTCTCCCCGAGCCGGTCGCCACGGCGGCGGCCGCACCCCAGGACGCCCCCGCGTCCGCAGCCGCCGCCGACCCGGCCCCGAACCGGCGCGCCACCCTCGCCCTGACCAGCGCCGCCACCGCTGTCGCCCTGATGACCTACACGGCGCCGATGGTCACGCTCCCCCAGACCGCCGCCGCCCTGCACACCCCGCTCTCCGCGCAGGCCTGGCTCCTCAACGGCACCCCGCTCGGCCTCGCCGCCCTGCTGCTGGTGGCCGGCAGCCTCGCCGACGACTACGGCCGCCGCCGGATCTTCGTCGCCGGCACCTTCGCCCTCGGCATCACCACCGCCCTGGGCGCGCTCACGACGAACACCTGGCTCTTCACGCTGGCCCGTATCACCCAGGGCGGAGCGAGCGCGGCGCTCCTCGCCAGCAGTCTCGGCCTGATCGTGCACGCCTTCCCCGACCCGCGCGGCCGGCTGCACGCGACCGGCGTATGGGGCGCCTTCGTCAGCGGCGGCATCGCACTGGGCCCGGTCGTCACCGGCGCCATACCGAACTGGCGCCTGGCCTACGGCGTCCTCGCCGCCGCCGCGCTGATCGTGGCGGCCCTGTCCACACGCGCCCTGTCGGAGTCGCGGGCCCCGCGCGGCGGCCGCCCCGACCTCGCCGGCGCCGTGACCTTCGGACTGGCCCTGGTCTCCCTGGTCGCCGCCCTGACCCTCGGCCGCGACGGCTGGCTGCGCGCACCCGTGGGCCTGCTGCTCCTGGCCGCCGTCGTCCTGCTGGGCCTCTTCGTCGTGCTGGAGCGCCGCACGGCGACCCCGATGATCGACCTGTCCCTGCTGCGCCGCCCCCGCTTCCTCGCGTCCTCCGCCGGCGGCCTGTTCACCGGACTCGCGGTGATCGGCCTGTTCAGCTTCCTGCCGGCCCTGCTCCAGCAGACGCTCGGCCTGTCCGCGATGGACACGGCATGGCTGTTCCTGCTGTGGTCCGGCCTGTCCTTCGCGGTGGCCCTCCAGGCCCGCCGGCTCGGCGGCCGGGTGTCGCCCCGCATCCAGCTCGCCATCGGTTTCGTCCTGCACGCGGGCGGCACCCTGGCGATGCTCGGCGCGATCGGCGCGGGCTCCTGGCCCCGGCTGCTGCCCGGTCTGCTGATCGCGGGCGTGGGCAGCGGCCTGCTCAACGCCGCGCTGCCCCTGCTCTCGGTGGAGTCGGTGCCGCCCCAGCGCGCCGCGATGGGCTCGGGCGCCCAGCAGACCTTCCGCTACATCGGCTCCTGCGCCGGCGTCGCCCTGACCATCGCCCTCGCCACGTCCTCCGCGGGCGGCCTCGCCCGGGGCGCGGACATCGCGATGCTGGTCTCGGCCGGGCTCGCGCTGCTGGCGGCGGTGGGCGTGGTGGCACTGCGGGAGCGGGCGGCCTGACGCGGGCGGTCAGCACACGGGCCGGCGCCTCGACGCGACCGCACGGAGACATCGCCTCGACGGAGCCGCACGGAGACCACCCCTCCCGGAGCCGCACGGAGACCACGCGACAACACAGCCGCATCGAGATCACGCCTCAACGCGGCCGCATCGAGACGAGCTTGCCCCACACCACCAGCCGGTACTTCGACGTGTACTCGGGGGTGCAGGTGGTGAGGGTGAGGTAGTAGCCGGGCTCGTCGTACCCGTGGTCCGGCCGGACCGTGGAGCGCGGGATCGGCCGGATCACGCCGCCGTCGCGGGCGGCCGTCTGCCGCAGGGTCCGGTCGACGGCGTACGTGTACGTGGCGCTGCGCGTCTCGACGCGGACCGTGTCCTTCGGCTCCAGCCGGTTGATGTACCGGAAAGGCTCGCCGTGGGTGTTGCGGTGCCCGGCGAGGGCGAAGTTGCCGGCCTGGCCCGGCTGTTGGGTGCCGGGGTAGTGGCCGACGTAGCCCTTGTTCAGGACGCCGCTCCTGCTGATGCCCTCGGCGACGGGGACGCGGAGGTTCAGCCGCGGGACGGTGAGGATGGCGTAGGCCTTGGACCAGTCGGGCGCGGGCCCGGCGGCAGGACGCCGGGCCCCGCCGGCGGACCGCCCGGACGCCCCGTCGGACGCGGGCGGGTCCGACGCCTCCGGGACGGCCGTGAGGGACTCCCCGCCACCCCCGCCTCCCCCGCCGTCCCAGGAGCGCTCCAGCGCCCGGACCTCACGCTCGGCGCCGGCCCTGGCCTCCCGGTTGGTCCACCACATCTGGTGGACGACCAGCAGCAGAAGCACGACGCCCATGGTGACGAGCACCTCCCCGCCACTCCACAGCACCCGCCGCCGCGCGGCACGCCGCCGCAGCCCGCTGTGCCGCACGACGCGAACCCGCCCCATCTTGAGCCTCCTTCACCGGAGCCGCCCGCACGATAGGTGCCGCGGGGCGAGGTCTCCAGACCCATGCGCGCCCTGCCCCGCACGCTGCATGCGTCCGACCCTCCGAACACTTCCTCCACAGGTTTGAGAAAGGGCTGTCGGAACCCTCGACAACCCCACGCGCCACACCCGATGCTTCGTGTCGGCATGAACGGGACAGGCCATGGAGCCGGTTCGACGACGACACCGCCGACACCGGCCGTTGAGCGAAGCGGAGAAGTCATGATCCGACGCAGAACTCTGCTGGCGGCGACAGGCGGCGCGTTCCTCGGCGGCGCCCTGGCCACGGGCACCGCACACGCGGACGCGACCGTCGCCATCAACCCCGGTACGTCGTACGGCACTTGGGAAGGCTGGGGCACCTCGCTGGCCTGGTGGGCGAACGTCTTCGGCGCCCGGGACGACTTCGCCGACCTCTTCTTCACCACCAGGTCGGTGACCTACAACGGCACGGCACTGCCCGGCCTCGGCCTCAACATCGCCCGCTACAACCTCGGCGCGTGCAGCTGGAACAGCGTGGGCGGCGAGTCGATGGCCGAGTCGGCGAACATCCCCGGCTTCAAGCAGATCGAGGGCTTCTGGCAGGACTGGAACAACGAGGACCCCACCTCCTCCGCCTGGAAGTGGACGGCGGACGCCAACCAGCGCGCGATGCTGGTGAAGGCGACGCAGCGAGGCGCGACGACGGAGCTGTTCGCCAACTCCCCCATGTGGTGGATGTGTTCCAACCACAACCCGTCCGGCGCGGCGGGCGGCGGCAACAACCTCCAGACCTGGAACTACCGCCAGCACGCGTCGCACCTGGCGGCGACGGCGCTGTACGCGAAGTCGAACTGGGGCGTGAACTTCGCGACGGTCGACCCCTTCAACGAGCCGGCCTCCAGCTGGTGGACCGCCACCGGCACCCAGGAGGGCTGCCACATGGACCCGGCGGTCCAGGCGGCCGTACTCCCGTACATGCGCAGCGAGTTGGACAAGCGCGGCCTGTCGGGCATCCGTATCTCGGCCTCGGACGAGACGAACTACGACACGGCCCGCTCGACGTGGTCGTCCTACGACTCCGCCACCAAGGCGCTGGTCAGCCAGGTCAACGTGCACGGCTACCAGGGCTCGGGCGGCCGCCGCGACCTCCTCTACACGGACGTGGTCACCACGTCCGGCAAGAAGCTGTGGAACTCGGAGACGGGCGACGGCGACGGCACCGGCCTCACCCTGGCCTCCAACCTCTGCTACGACTTCCGCTGGCTGCACCCGACGGCCTGGTGCTACTGGCAGGTCATGGACCCGACGACGGGCTGGGCACTGATCGCCTACGACGCGAACACACTCCAGCCCACCACAATCCAGACCAAGTACTACGTACTGGCACAGTTCAGCCGCCACATCCGCCCCGGCATGCGGATCCTGGACACGGGCGTGAGCTACGCGGCGGCGGCCTACGACGCCTCGGCCCGCCGCCTGGTGATAGTCGCGGTGAACACCTCCACCTCGGCGCAGACCCTCACCTTCGACCTCTCCCGCTTCACCACGGTCTCCGGCGGCACAGGCGGCCTGGTCCCGCGCTGGAACACGGTGACGACGGGCGGCGACCAATACCGGTCGTACTCGAACACGTACCTGAGCGGGAAGTCGGTGGCTGTGCCGTTCGCGGCGCAGTCGGTGCAGACGTTGCAGATCGACGGTGTGGTGATCTGAGACGCCGGCGTGACGCGATCCCGGACACCGGCCCCGGCACGACCGAGCCCTCCCGCACCGGCCCCGGCCCGGCCGAGCCCGCCCCGAGCTCTCACCGCGCCCGCGATCGCGTCACGCTCCCTCGGACCGCGCCGCCTCGACCAGGCAATATCTGCACCCTCTTCCCCCCTCCGTTCTCTCCTCCGTCAGCCATGGGCAGTACGGTGTCCCCCATGCGCCCCGACACGCCTGCCGAAAACGTCGACCACACCGCCGAAGCGGCACGCCTGGAGCGAACCGCCGGCCTCTACCCGGAGGACGCCGAGGCCCTGCTGCTGCGGGCCGCGGCCCACCTGGAACTGTCCGGCGACCGCCCCGCCGCGACCGCGCTCTACGACAACCTGCTGTCGTCGTCGACGCCCCTGGAGCACCCCCACCTGGTACGCGCCCTGAAGGCCTCGAACCTGTGGGAGTACGGCCACGAGGCAGAGGCCCGCGCGATCATCGACGGCGTCAGGGCAGCCGCCCCGCGCGACCCGGCCCCCTGGGTGATCGTGGCGGAGGCGCTGGAGTCCCACGACGAGCTGGAGCAGGCGCAGGAGACGTTCACGGAGGGCGTGCAGCTCCTCCTGACGGACGTGGCGGAGCCCCCGTACGCCACCCACACCCTCCTCTTCGGCCGCCACCGGGTCCGCCGGATGCTGGGCGCCCCGCACGACGAGTGGGACACTTTCGCGGACACCCTGCACTCGATGCCGGTCTCCCTGGACGAGCTCCACGACCCCAAGCGCGTATGGTCCCTGGGCTCGGACAACCCGGCGGAACTGGAGGCGGAGATCTCCCGCCTCCGCGCGGAACTGGGCGCCTACCGCGAGGCACTGTCCCGCCCCTTCCCCGTGGCGGTCCTGCACTGGACGACAGCCGAACTGACGGAACTCCTGACCGCGTACCCGTCCCTCACCTCGGAGTACCCCTCCCACGAGGAGCACCTGACGACGATAGAGGGCTCGCTCCGCGAACTCTCGACCTCCGGCACCCCGAACCTGGGCATCGTCACCGGCACGGTCCCGTCCTACGAGGCCTTCGCCGCCTCGGAACTCTCCTCCCCGGAGGACACGACGCTGCTCCCGCAGTACGCCACGACACTGGCGGCCCGTGGCCGAGCGACGGCTTGGCCGCCGCAGCGGGGGGCGATCTGCTGGTGCGGCTCGGGCCAGACGTACGGAGCATGCCACGGAGCCCAGTCCCCGGCCTGACACCGGCGGCACCCGCCCCCCTCTCTCAGCCTGAAACCTTCAACGTCCCACCCACCGGCCGGACACTCGCGGCACCCACCACCCACCGGAGGCCAGCCGCTAAGCCGACCCGGCGTGCCCTGACCCGCCGGCGCGCCCCCAACCCCGCTGACCACCCGGCCGACCTCTCCTCACCCCACCTGGGCCCCCCATCCCTCCGGGCCGCCCGCTCGCTTCTCCCCCGTGCTGGAGCGAGCCGGGTCAAGGGCGGCCCGCAGGGCCATCGGCGCAGCCGACGCGGAACGCAGCGCAGCGGAGTGAAGCGCCCTTGACGCGGCTCGCGGAGGCACGACACTGCCAAAGAAGCGGGCGGCCCAACGGTGCCTGCGAAGAAACGCACATCGTCCGTGGGGCTGTCGGTGTCGCCTGCTACAACAGAGTCATTGCTGTGTGGGGATTGGGGAAATCAGCGTGGCTCAGCCGAGGGATCTGTCGCAGCCTGTCGCGGGTGTTTACGAGGAACTCGTCACCGAGCGCATGCAAGCACAGATGGATCAGTTGAGCGGGGCGGGATGGAAAGCCATCGATGACGAGGTAAGCGAGGAATCGTCACCCCATGTGCTTGCCCGACACATCAGCCAGGCCGTAAGCCGACGGCTTAGCCAGCTGCCGCATGACAAGCGCGTCGCTGTGGCGAATCAGATCATTCAGGCGCTCGCATCTGACCCAGCCGACCCGGGCAACAGCGACGCCGTCGAGGTCATCGCTGATGGCCCCCGCCAGCTCCTAGCTCTAGCGGAGAAGGAAGCCCCCGGTGTCTACGCGGTACGCCCCCTGACGCCACTCTCAGAGACTGCCCTCATCACCAACTCTCCCGAGGATCCGAGCCTCGGTAGCGAGTTGCGCGCCGAACTAGCCACGGCTGACCGCATTGATCTGCTGTGCGCTTTCGTGAAGTGGTACGGCCTGCGCGTACTCGAAGACTCCCTCCGTGCCGCCGCGGAACGGGGCATCCCCATCCGCGTCATCACCACGACGTACATCGGCGCCACCGACCGCCATGCACTCGACCGACTCGTCCGCGACTTCGGGGCTGAGGTGAGGGTCAACTACGAGATCCGCTCCACGCGCCTCCATGCAAAAGCCTGGCTGTTCCGCCGCCAGAGCGGCTTCGATACGGCGTACGTCGGCAGCTCCAATCTCTCGAAGGCTGCGCTACTCGACGGCCTGGAATGGAACGTGCGCCTTTCGTCGGTGGCTACCCCGGCCGTACTGAACAAGTTCGAGGCGACCTTCGATGCGTACTGGAACGACATCGCTTTTGAGCCGTACGACCCGGATCGCGACGCCCACAAGCTGGACGACGCTTTGCGCGCCGCGGGCGGATCGACGTCGAGTCAGGATGCCAAGATCAGCCTCTCTGGCCTTGAAGTGCGGCCCTACCCCCACCAGGCCGACATGCTGGAGCGGCTACGTGTCGCGCGTGAGATCCACGGCCACCAACACAACCTGCTGGTTGCAGCGACTGGTACGGGCAAGACGGTCATGGCCGCACTTGACTACCGCGATCTACACAAGGAGTCGGGCGGCAAGCAGTACCCGCGGCTTCTCTTCGTGGCACACCGCAAAGAGATCCTCAGACAGTCGCTGCGCAAGTACCGCGAAGTACTCGATGATGCTTCGTTCGGCGAAGTGCTCTTCTCCGGCGAGCTGCCGCGCGACTGGAAGCACGTCTTCGCGAGTGTCCAGTCGCTCACCGACCAGCGTCTCGACCAGTTCGCCCCGGAACACTTCGACATCATCGTCATCGACGAGTTCCATCACGCGACGGCTGCGACGTATCGACGCGTTCTCAACCACTTCAAGCCGAAGCAGCTGCTGGGCCTGACCGCCACCCCCGAGCGAGCTGATGGCCTCAACGTGCAAGACACCTTCTTCGAAGGGCGGATCGCAGCCGAAATGCGGCTATGGGAGGCCCTCGACAACGACCTCCTCTGCCCATTCCACTACTTCGGAGTGCCTGACGGCACCGACCTTTCTCGGCTCAACTGGCGTTCCGGGACCTACGACCAAAGTCAGCTCGGTGACCTGTTCTCCGCTGACCACGCCCGAGCCCGCATCGTCATCAAGCAGGTGCGGGACAAGGTGTCCGACCCCATGAGCATGCGGGCGCTCGGCTTCTGCGTCAGCAGGAAGCACGCTCACTTCATGGCGAAGTGTTTCCAAGAGGCAGGCTTCAAGGCGGAGGCCCTGGACAGCGCGTCTCGGCCCGAAGTCCGTGACCATGTTCTGTCCCAGCTCAAGGCAGGCGAGATCCAAGTCATCTTCTCCGTGGACCTCTTCAACGAAGGCTTGGACATCCCGGACGTCGACACACTGCTACTTCTGCGCCCAACCAGCAGCGCCACGGTCTTCCTACAGCAGCTTGGGCGAGGCCTGCGCCGCACGCCCGACAAGCCTGTGCTCACTGTGCTCGACTTCATCGGCCAGCACCGCGCCGAGTTTCGCTTCGAAGAGCAGTTCCGGGCGATGACCAACCTGTCGCGTAACCGACTCCTTGAGCACGTTGAGCATGACTTCCCCCTGCTGCCGTCCGGCTGCCAGATCATTCTTGAGGGCAAGTCCAAGGATCTGGTCCTGGACAACATCCGCACCCAGATTAAGGCGACCGTGCAGACCCTCGCTAAGGAAGTGAGAGCCTTCGGTACACCGCTCCTCGCGGACTATCTCAGGGAGAGCCGCCGCGAGATCCGGGAACTGTACAAGTCGAGCAACTCATGGACGTCAGTGCTGCGCCGGGCCGGCCTGGCCGACCTGCCGGAACAGCCGGGCGAAGAAGACCTGCTGAAGCGCGTGCACGCGTTCTTGCACGTCGATGACCGCGAACGTGCTGACGCATACGCCCGCCTGTTGAGCGATGACGCCCCGCGGTACGAGTCACTGAGTCCAACGGACCAAACCTACGCACGCATGCTCTTCTTCAACCTTTGGGACAAGGCTGGCGGGTTCAGCTCTTACGCAGAGGGGCTGCAATCGCTCCTTGGGCAGCGAGCGCTCCGGAGCGAAGTGCAGCAGGTACTCGACCATGTGATGGGGCAAGCGGACCACTTCCCCATTCCTTTGGAGGGCCCGCACGCACACATCCCCTTGAAGATCCACAGTGCGTACAACCGCTCGGAGATCTTGGCCGCGCTCGGCGTTGCTCGCCTCGGCGGTCAGATGCCCGGATCCTTCGCACAGGGTGTCCTGTGGGATGAGTCGAACCAGACGGACGCCCTGCTGATCACCCTTGAGAAGAACGAGAAGGACTTCTCCCCCACCGTCCGCTACAAGGACTATGCGCTGGCCGCTTCCCTGTTCCACTGGGAGTCACAGAGCACAACCGCAGAGACCTCGCCCACTGGCCTGCGGTACCAACAGCACACTCAACGCGGAAGCCACGTACTGCTGTTCATGCGGCGCTACAAGGACACCGACATCGGCAAGGCGCAGCCGTGGATGCTGCTCGGCCCGGCGACCTATGTCAGCCACGAGGGCAGCAAGCCGATGGCCATCACCTGGCGGCTCCACTATGAGCTACCTGCGGACGTTTGGTCGTACTCGGGCATCACTGCGGGCTAGCTGATCACAGTCAATGTCAGAGCGATCAGCTAACGTCACGGCATGGACTTAGCTTCGATCAGGCCCGGGCTGCTGACCACGCGCGAAGAGATGAAGGCAGTCTTCGGCGGCGGGACCCAAGGCGGGATCATCCCATCTGACTCCACCCGAAACATCCTGATCTACGTAGATCACGAAAGCGGGAAGAAGTACGGCTACGAGGATGGCTGGCTAGAGGAAGAGGACGAGCTAGGGCCCGTGTTTGAGTACACGGGCCAAGGCATTCGTGGAGACCAAACCTTTCTCGGACGAAACGGCTCACGCAACGCGGCGGTCCTCTACCACAAGGAAGCTGGAAAGTCTCTGCGTGTGTTCATGGCCATGGGGAGAGTCCCCGGATCCAAGTCCGCCGCCAAACAGCAGCGATATGTAGGCGAGTTCACGTTGGACGCGGAACAGCCTTACACCGTACGCGAAGCGGGCGACGAGGAAAACCAGCGGCGTAGCATCATCGTCTTCCGCATGCGGCCACTCGGAGACTACGAGCGCCTTGCGAAGGACGTCATCACACCTGCGGACCAAACCGATGCTCATCGGGTTTCGGCGAATGTGGTCACCGGCAGGATGATCGAGCCCAAGATGGTAAAGCCCAAGAAGCGACGAGCCTCCGAGAGCAGACGTGCCGCCCAGCCGAGCTCCATAGCCGACCTTCGCCAATCAGACCTGCGGGATCAGTATCTCGACGAGCTGAAGAAGCAGCAGCACGAGATCTTTGCTTACCAAATAAAGATCGCGGGCACGACGACCATCTTGAAAACCGACCTCTACGACGCCACCGAACACGAACTCTACTCGGTGCGCGGCGAGAGCAGCCGCGAAGAAGTGCGCACGGCTGTAGGTCAACTGAAGGACTACGTGCGGCATATCAGGCCGCGCAACCCCAAGCTCTCAGTACTGCTGCCCGAGAAACCCCAAGAAGATCTGTTCAACTTTCTGCACACTGAGGGAATAGACCTCATATATCAAGACGCCACAGGATACACGCGACGCGCAGCCAAATAGCACTGCTCACCCCTCCCTTGGAGTCGCCATGGCGTCATCACCGGAACATGACTTCCTTTCAGCCGCTGCCTTGAGCATCATGGAGGACGCCTCAAGATCCAGGCTGTTCGGCTACGCAGAAGGTCAGCGCAAGCTTTTTGACTTCTCATGCGACCTCAAGAGGGACTGGTCGAAGGTAGTTGCCGGACAGACCTTGTGGCAGCATGGCGGAGATGGCATAGACAAGGACGTCAGGACGTTCGTCAACGAAGATGACATCCATGCCGCTATATACATCGCGCGCCATGAAAGCCGGCATCGCGCACGCTTCACCGAAGTAACTCAGTCCTATCTAAGAGGACCTTACCGGGACCGACTATCACGCCTGCGCGTCTTCTGGGTTCCACCAGACTTCGACGCAGGGAACGATAGGGCCCGGCAGGCCATATACCGCACCTTGAAGGAGGAGATAACGAGAGATCTCCTCCTTCACGTCACCCTTGGCGGGCTCACTCCTCAGGACGTGACGCGCTTCGCTTCTTCAAAACGCCCCGGCCTCCCCATAGCTATCCTCTCGCATGTCAAGAGGAGCGGGTATCGAAGCCACAGAAACATGGCAAAAGCGCTGAATGTAAGCCTGGAACCGCTGAAGTACGAGACCGAACGCCTCTTCATCATTGGATTCCTTGCCAGCGAGAGCCTTCAAGGCGGCATCTACCACCTCACCGACAGCGGAAATGCCATGCTCGACATATGCTCGCGCCTACGCGACTACCTCCATGGCAAGCTCGGCACTCGAAACGAGAACATAGAGTTCGAGCACATAGCGAGGTTGCTGGGTGTCGACTACCCCTCGATCCCCATCACAACGCGCCTCCTGGGCAAGGATGCAGAGGTGGACATCCAGAATGGCACGGCTCTTCTATTGCAGCACGTAGCCCAGGCCAACGCTGACGGCGCCGTTGATTGGACCGAACCCTACTTCGCGCTGCCCTCGGCTTCCGAGATCTCCGCTTCGAAGTGAGTCTGTGCGCGGTCAAGCGCCGTGTCAGGGTCGCATCCGTGCGCTCTGAGCCAGTGAAGCAAGTCGGCAATCATGTCGATCGCCGTTACTTCTGCCGCCGCCATCGTCAGCACGCTAGATCCTGCCGGGCGGGACCGGTGAGTTCGATCGCCCTTGTAAGCACTCACCAGAGCCTCAACCCGGCTCACCCGCCCACCCCCAAGGTGGCCATCGCCTGTGACCAACTCCGTCACCATCTCGCACCAGGTGACCTTCCTATCTCCCTGAAGCTGAACTCCCCAGCGATCAGCCAGGGCATCGATAAGGACCATGCCCCGCCCGGCTTCGGAGTCATCCTCTGCACGGATGAGGGCGGGGAGAGCCTGCGTGTCAGGGTCGTGCACCTCGATACGCAGGCAAATGCCACGCATGGAGACCGCCAGGGTTGCTGGCGTGCCCACTCCCACGTGATCGATGACGTTCGACACGAGTTCATCGACACAGAGCTGAGCATCGGAAACCACACTGTGTAAGCCCCACAGCTCCAAGCGCAGTCGGATGATGCGGCGGAGGCTTGCCACTTCCGCCGGCTCTGCAGCGAATGGAAGGGTCCACGGCGCCCGCGTCAGTCCCAAGGTGCAGTACATCGATCAACTCCTATCATCACGGGTCGAGTTGCATTGCATGGTCGCCCCCGCAACCAGAGTTGCATTGGAACTCTCAAAATGGAACTCTCATCAGCACCTTGCAGGAGTGCGCCCTAGTCCTGCACGCCCCCAGCGCACACCGCCTTGCAGCTGCGCACACCTAAGCCGCAGGATCTGACGGATCGACATGAAGGGCCTAGAACATGGCAGTCGGACCCACCACTCGTAGGCGCCAGTTGGGCGCTGATCTACGCCGCCTCAGGGAAAGCAAGGGAATGACTCTTGAGGAGGCAGGCGCGCGAGTCGGCATCTCAAAGGCGACATTGAGTCGCTACGAGACGAAGGAGGGCTCGGTCAAGTGGCCGGCTGTTGATGCCCTTTGTCGCGAGTACGGAGCCTCTGATGCGGAGCGTCTCGCACTGGTCGACCTCGCCAAGGGCGCCAGAATCCAAGGTTGGTGGCGATCGCTCGCTGACCCCATCCCCGAGTCCATGAACCTCATGCTCACCCTTGAGGACGAGGTTGTACGCGAAGATCATTACGCCTGCATGTACGTGCCGGGGCTGCTTCAGACTCGCCCATACGCGGAGGCTGTTCACCGAGCCTCAGAAGTGCAGTGCCCAGAACGAGAAGTCCAGCACATGGTGGACATCCGCATGAAACGGCAAGAGCTCCTCGATCGCGATGAACCACCGCACATCTGGTGCGTGATCGATGAAGCAGCACTGCGGCGCCGGGTAGGCGGCCGTGACGTCATGCAGGATCAACTGCGCCACCTGCTCACCATGTCTCAGCTACCGCACATCACCGTGCAGGTGCTGCCCTTCTCGGCCGGAGCGCACGCAGCTGCGGTCGGAAGCTTTGTTGTCCTTCGCGGTCCCGCTTCGGAACTGGACGTGGTGTACGTCGACTTGCTCGGGGGTGGCCTCTTCATGGAGAAGCAAGGGGAACTGGAGCGTTATAGGTTGGCGTTCGAGTACCTCAGCGCACAAGCACTCGACCTTGAGTCCTCGGCAGAGATCATCCACCGTATAAGCAAGGAGCTGTGATGACGGCGCCCTCGCACTACCAATGGTTCAAGTCCTCATACAGCGGTGGCAGCGGGACTGAATGTGTGGAGTGCGCCCACGTCGACGATGACATTCGCGTGCGCGACTCCAAGCAGCACGGCCGCGGGCCCGTCCTGTCGGTCCAAGGACGGGCCTGGCAGACGTTCATAGAGGCTTTGGGTCAACGCTAAGTTCCCCGGGCCGAGTTGGGCACGAGCCAGTCAGTCGTCCGAACTCGAACCCGAGCCCGAGCGCGACTTCCCCGAGCTCCGGGCCAGCGCCCCCACCACCTCGGCCACCCCGAGGGTCACGCTCGACACCACGCGCACCCAGCGCGGGCCGCCGCGCGAGGCCCAGACGACACAGACGCATCCCCCGACGACGAGCAGCAGCACGCCGACCAAGACGAGCACGGTCACGCTCATCCCCCTTCTTCCAGTACGGTCGCGGCCATCCTCTCAGCCGATACGACTGCCGTACTCGAACGCGAGGACGAGCGCCGGAGCCTGGGGAACCTGGAGATCTCTCCGAGCCCTCATTACTGGCCGGCGACCCGCCAGTACTGCCGACCCTTCTCATCCCGTACGACGACACCGAGCCGCAGCAATTCCCCGCGCAGCTCCCGGGCGTCGTCGGCACCCGCGTCCTTCTCCCGGGCCGCCGCACGAGCCCGCAGCAACGCGTCAGCCCCGTCCGGCAGTCCGGGCATCCCGGGCACCCAGCGCCGGAACTCCTCGAGGTGCGGATCCTCGTCCGCCCACCGGTACCCGTGCGCGGCGAAGGCCTCGGCCAGCCGAGCCCAGGGCAGACCGCACTCCTCCCGGGCGATCTCCATGCCGTCCGGCCCGAGCAGCACGAGCTGCTTGCCGTCGCGCACCACCAGGCCGACCTGGTCACGCGCGAACTCCTGCGACGAATCCCTGATGCCCAGCACCACACGGTCGGCGGACACCCGCACCGACAGAGACTCGTGCACCGCGATGAACCCGACCACCAGCCCGAGCGCCGCCCCCACCCCGACGGACCCGACGCTCTGCCAGGGCTCCGGCACGGACGTCAGCAGCCTGGCCGGCCCCTGCAAGGGACCCCACGACAACCTCACGAGCCACTCGGCAAGAAGAGTGACCACCCCACCGACGAGGGCCCCGCACACCACGCAAAAGAGCGTCAGAACCCATGCCGACTCCTTGAGAACGGCGACGCCACCGCTACCCCGTTCCCTCTTCACCAGGTCCCCCGCTCGGCCCTGCCCACTTCCGATACGCCCCGTGTCCGCCATGTCCCCCGTCCTCATGCCACGTCAGTTCCGTTGCACCCGTTGCCGATCGACGTTCCGGCTCACCGACGGTCTCCCGTTCCGCCGGTTGCCGGTCGCCGATATGGCGCAGTGCCGAGTCTGACGAGGGGCCGTATCCCCTGCCATCGGCCGATGGTCTAGGCAGCCGCGACTTTGGTCGCGGCGCTCGGCCCGCCCGGCCCCGCTGCTCGCCGATGTGGATTGTCAGTGCGGCCTGCGAAGGTGTGAGTGAGGAGGGGGCGGCCGCCGAGGTCGGAGGTGGCGAGTCCCCTGACATGGACTGATGAACCCGTATCGCGCCCGGAGGTGGCATGGTGACGGCTCGTGAGCACGGCTGGTCGGGCATGAACTGGGAGGGCTGGCAGGACTACGCCGACGTAAGACGCCGTCTGGACGAGGGTGCCGACCCCGAGCGCTGGGGCCGCGGAGGCAGCCGCGCACTGCACCGGGCAGCGGTCTTCGGCTCACCGGAGGTCGTGGCGGAACTGGCGGGCCGAGTGGCAGATGTGGACACGCTCGAATACGGCACCACAGCCCTGTGGGAGGCGATCATGTCCGATCGCCCGGAGAACGCCCGAGCCCTCGCGGCCGCGGGAGCCGACCCCTGGCGTCCCCTGATAGGCGGCTGGTCCGCCGGACGCCTGAGCCTGGCAGGCCCCACCCCGGACCTCTTCCCCCTGCCGCCCGGCGGGACCGGCCTCACCGACCGGGAGCACGCGGCGGCCCAGGAGGGCAAACGCCTGACGAAGGCCCTGGCCGGCATCGACCACGACGGTTTCGGCCTGGCCTGCGTGGCAGGCATCGACGCCGAGGAGGCGGTGCGCCGCCTGGAGGCAACTCCGGCGGACGAGACGGAGGTGGCCGAGATCATCGACGATCCGTACGCCTACGACCTGGACGAAACCCTGCGCATCGTCGGCGTGACGACGGTCCCCGGCGGCTGCGTGGTCGCCCAGCCCTGGGGCTACGCACCCTCCATGCCCGGCATACACACCCGCTTGTCCCGAGGCACCATCAGCTACGGCCTCTACGCCAACCCCAAGAGCGGCAACCAGGGCAGCACAACCCGGGACGGCGTCGTATTGGGCTGGGACCTCCACCCGGGCGGCGCCCCGGACGAGGAGTCCTCTCCCGAGGAGGTCCTGTCGTCCTATCTCTTCCGCCACAACGCGGTTGCGTATGCCTGCGCCTGGACAGGCCTGCGCCCGACGGACAAGCGGGCGATGGTGGGCATGCCGGACGGGTGGGTGGAGCTGCCGAACCGGGACCACTGGGCTCACTGACCGGGCCCGCCCCGCCCCACCCAAAGCAAGGCCCGGTGCCCGGGCTCGTCGCCCAGGGCACCGGGGCCCATTGCGTTGAACTACTCCACGAAATCGATCTCGCTCAGTGGTGGCAGTCGGACCCGATGTCGTTGATCGTCGCGCCCGGGTTGCCCTCGCCATTGAGCGCGTTCCCGGCAAGACCGTTGAGCACCCCGATATTGCTGAGAAGCTCGATGTTCATGTCGTGAGACTTGCAACCCCCGTGGCCATGGCCGTCGTACGAGGACTGCGCGGAGGCGGTGCCGGTGGCTATGAGGCTCAGGGACCCGACCATCGCGGCCGCAAGAGCGGCCTTCTGAAGCTTGCGCATGTCTCCTCCTTGGTTCGTGTAGAGCGCGCGACTAAAGATCTACTTAGCGCTCATTTGGGAGGCTAATCCGATATGTCCGACGGCGCTCATCGAAGCTGCCATACGGACCACGCCCATGAGGGGCAATCAGCTCTTCGCCGTCCGGCGTGAGCCTCCATCAGCTACGCAACGCGGCCAGAGGGGGACGCCTACGCCGGCACCCCACGGTGGACGGCAAGCCGCTCACTCCCGGAGCTGGAAGGGCACTGTGGCCAGTCACGCGAGTTCGGGTGCTTCGCGAACGTGCCGGGGTCATCAACGCGGGCCGCAGCGGCTCGTGTTGAGCGTTGCGGCCCGCGTCATCGCGAAGTGCGTGCGTCAGCCGGACTTCGTCGGGGGTGGGCTCGTCGTTGCCCTGCCCTCCGTCAGGAGCCACTCGTGGTGGAGGGCTCCCAGGGGGATCTTCGTCTGGAAGACGGGGGTGCCGAAGATGGTGAGTTGGAAATTGAGGGTGCCGGTCAGGTCCACTCCGCCGTAGAGGGCGTAGGCGCCTGATGCCGAGCCGGTGCCGTCGGCGGAGCCCTCGGCCGACGCGTCGGCGTGGGCGCGGACGTACGGGGCGAGGTCGGCGGTGACGCCCACCGTGCCGTAGAGGCCGACCGTGGCCTCGGCGCCGAGGGCCGCCTTGACGTCGCCGGCTGCCGTGACCTTGGTCTTCAGGGGCTCGCCCGTCATGTCGGACTCGCTGACCGGGGTCCAGCCCTTGGCCCAGGAGAAGCTGCCTCCGACGCGGAAGTCGCCCTTGAGGTCCTGTTCGACGTCGACGGTGACCTTGCCGTCCGCGTTCACCTGGATGTAGCAGGTCAGGTCGAGGTTGACGACGACCGGGATCGGACCGACCTGGATCACCGGGTCGGAGTGGAGCTCGGCGAAGGGGATGCGGATCGGCTGCCCATTGGTGGAGCCGGCCGCGCGGCCCTTCAGGGACCACTTGGAGGCCCAGTCACCCGAGAGGCCCAGGAAGGCGCCATCGGGGGACGTGCCCTTCCCGGCGGAGTCGGCCGTACTGCCCGCCGTCGCGGAGCCCGCGGCGCCGCCCGTCGTCCCGGAGGTGTCCGAGGTGTCCGAGCCGTCCGTGTCCGCCGAGCCGTCGTACGAGAACGCGACCTCGGGGGCCAGTTGTACGAAGCCCTCCACCGACGCGGCCGCCGACGCCGGGGCGCCCTCGGCCGTGGCGATCGCGGCGCCGACGTCGAGTCGCAGGCTGCCCAGCGGGAGCTTCGCGCCCTCGGGGCCGAAGTGGAGGTCGCCGGTCTTCGCCCAGGAGACCTTCACGCCGTTCACGAGCGGCTTGACGTCGACGGACGACGGGTCGACCGGGACCTCGCCCTCGGCCTTGCTCGCGCCCAGCACGGAGTTGAGCTTCGCCGGTTCCGTCTCGACGGCGGTACCGCCGTTCCCCGCGGCGCCCACGACGTCCGTGACCTTCGCGAGTACGCCGTCGGGGGCGCCGGGGGCGGGAGCGCTGGCGATGATGTCGCCGACGGCCACCGAGGGTTGGGCCGACGGCCCCGCCGAAGCACCGGCCGACGACGATGCACCGGCCGAGGACGACCCCGATGCTCCGGCGGACGGGTCCGCCGGGGCGGTGCTCGGCGGAGGTGTCGAAGGCCTCGCCGTCGGCTTCGTGGGCGTCCGCGACGTGATGACGGCCCGGCCGGTCTTCCTGTCGTACGAGGCGACCTTGAGGGAGGACTTCTTCGCCCCGCCTCCGCCGTCGCCGTCGGCCACGGCGGTGGGGGTGGCCGCACCGGACGGGGCCGATACGACGGCGAGTTGTTCCTGGGCGGCCGCGGGTCCGGGGCTCTCCGAAGCCGTGGAGGCCGCCGCGTCCGTGGTGGCCGGGGTGTCGGTGGAGCAGCCGGTGGTCAGTACGGCCGCGAGAGCGATCGCCGACAGTACGGCGTGGCTCTTGACCTTGGGTCTGTGCACGCGTGTTCCTCGGGAGCGGTGTATGGGGGTGCGCTGCAGGAGGTGACGCTGAGGGGGCGGCACGCCGGTCGTCGAGACGGGCATGCCGGTGTGGCCGGTCCGGCGCGGGTCGCGCGGACCGTGGCGTGGTTACCCCCCAGTAGTCGTTCATGAGCATGCCAGTACGGCAGGGGGCCGCATCCGCTTTCTATGGGCGGGAGAGCGGTGACGTGAGTCATACCTCAGAGCTCTTCCTCGTGCCCCGCGCCGTCCATCGGTGTCAGGACGCGGGTGCCCGTCTGCCGGTAGATCA
Source organism: Streptomyces chartreusis (assembly GCF_008704715.1). NCBI lineage: Bacteria > Bacillati > Actinomycetota > Actinomycetes > Kitasatosporales > Streptomycetaceae > Streptomyces > Streptomyces chartreusis. The sequence goes on along the minus strand of NZ_CP023689.1, from coordinate 6,130,987 downwards.
CCGAGCTGCGGAACGTCACGACCTCGCGGCGGGCGCTGAAGCGGTCCATGAGGAAGGCGTGCAGGTGCTCGATGTCGGGGACGGCCACATGGACGAGGAAGTCGTCATCGCCAGAGACCACGAACACCGAGACGACCTCGGGGAGTTGGGTCAGATAGCTCTCGAAGTCGTAGATCACCTCCCGGCTCAGGGGGCGCAGCTTGACGAAGACCAGGGCCTGGAGCGAGCGGCCCAGCAGACGTGGCTGCACGGCCGCGTGGTAGCCGGTGATCACTCCGCGGGCGCGCAGGGCGCGGACCCGTTCCAGGCAGGTGGAGGGCGCTATGCCGACCCTGCGGGCGAGTTCGCGGTTGGTCAGCCGTGCATCGCGCTGGAGATGGGTGAGGATCGCCGAATCAGTGTCGTCCATGGCCGTGATTCTTCCCGCGTCACCGAATTTGGTTCGGCCGAGCCGCCCAACTCCCGTGTCCTGTCCTACATTTCCCTCGCCGCCGCCGGACCGAAGGGAGCCCTCGTCCATGACGACCGCCGCCGATCTCATGGCCGACCAGGCCGTCGACCACTACGACCGCTTCCTCGCCGAGCACTACACCTGGATGCTCGGCGGTGATCTCGACGCCCTCGCGGCGGGGCAGCGTGCCGCGCTCGCGGAGTGGGGCGTGACGCCCGGGTCGGCGATCGGTACGGCGGCCGGGTCGCTGGCCGTGGACCTGGGGTGCGGTCCGGGGCACGCCAGTCTCGCGCTGGCCGCGCTGGGCTTCGACTCCGTCCTCGCGGTCGATCTGAGCCGGCCGCTGCTGGGCGAACTCGCCGCGCACGCCGCCCGGTTGCCCGCGGTCCGGGCAGTGCGGGCCGATGTACGCGGCGCCCTGCGGGAGCTGGTGCGGCCGGGGTCGGCGGGGGCCGTCGTCTGTCTGGGCGACACGCTGACGCATCTGCCGACCCGCGGGGACGTGGCCGCTCTCTTCGCCGACGTCGCCGCGGCCCTCGCGCCCGAGGGGACGGCCGTGTTCTCCTACCGCGACCTGACGGTCCCGCTCACCGGCACCGACCGCTTCCTGCCGGTGCGGGCCACCGAGGACCGGATCATGACGTGCTTCCTGGAGTACCCGGACGACTACAACGACTACACGGTCGTCGTGCACGATCTGATCCACACCCGCGCCGACTCCGACGCCGACTGGACGCTCACCGCCCGCAGCTACCGCAAGCTTCGGCTCTCCCACGCCTGGGTGCTGGAGCAACTGCGCACGGCCGGGCTGCGGGTGCGGCACGAGGAGAGCGGGGCGGGCGGCCTGCGTACGGTCGTCCTGGAGCGTGCCACCCGCTCACGGACGTACGCGTAACCGGGCAACCCGGAGTCAGTTGTCGGACCAGTAGACCCCGTTCAGGCCGTCCTGGGCGATGGTCCTGGACAGGACGTTGCCCTCCAGGACGTAGCGCGCGTGCTTGTCGGTGAGGAAGAAGTCGAGCGCGTTGACCGGCGTCGTGGCGTCGCAGGCCAGGTCGCCGCGGATGCAGAAGCGGGCGACCGGGACGCCCGGGAACTCCCGGGGGCCGGGGCCGGTGGAGGTGAAGCCGAAGGCGCCCAGGCCCTTGGGGACCTTGGCCCACATGCCGGTGTCGGGCTGCTTCGGGTCGGCGTACAGCTTGCCGTCGACCAGTTCGCGCGGGACGTCGGTGCCGCCGTTCGCGATGGTCTGAAGGACCGCGTCGGCGGCCTGGGCGCCCTGGGAGTAGCCGACGATGGTCAGTCGTGCGGTCGGGTCGTCGCGGTGGGTCTTCTCCACGGCGGCCAGGAGGTTGACGTAGCCCTGGGCCACGCTGCTGTCGTAGCTCGGCGCGGTGAGGTCCGGCTGGTTCTTGCCGTTGAGCCACGGGCCGGCGCTGGAGGGGTAGCAGACGGGGACGACCTTCGCGCCTTCCTCCAGGTGCTGGTTGGCGTAGTAGAACGTCCCGGTGCACTGGGGCGCGGGCTGCACGGTGCCGGTGCCGCCGATCTGGATGTAGTAGTGGCCGGGAGCCTCCTCGGCCTGCGCGACGGCGGGTGTGAGGGCGGCGGCGGCCGTCATCGCCGCCGTGATCGCGGCGGCTTTGGCGCGGCGCGTGAGTCGGTGGGTGCTCGGCATGGTGTCCCCCATGGTCGTGGTGGTGTTTCTCGCCTGTTGCTGTGGCGCCAGACGCTAGAGAGGCGCGATGAAATCGTCGTGAAGGGCGGCGCGGCGGTGGTGGCGCGCGAGGTGCTGTTGCAGTCGGGCGTGGCGGAACTGGTAGACCGCGCCGGCCTGCCGCAGTACCCCGCGCTGGTAGGCGTCCTCCAGGAACGTGACCACGGCCCAGGGCAGGCGTCCGGTCAGCGGCAGCCAGATCCGGGTCAGGACGAGCCACTGGCCCCACGCGGTCAGGGTGAGGGCGTAGCCGATGGCGCCGCCCAGGCCGCTGATGACGCCGAGCAGGGCGGCGGCCTCGGAGGTCCAGACGAGGGGGCCGACCGAGCCCTGGAAGACGTCGACGGCGACGCCGCTGCCGAAGCCGACCACCGCTCCGAACGTGGGTGCCCAGACCAGCAGTTGGGTGGTCACGGTGCCGCGGTTGGTGGTCAGGAGGCTGCGCGGGTTGACGGCCGAGTCGATGTCGAGGGGCGTTTCGAGGAGCCCGAGGAGACAGAAGGTCAGTCCGGTGGCGACGCCGAAGACCGAGCCGTAGACGAGGCCGTCGACCAGTCCGACGTGCACGATGATCGAGAGGTCGGACGTGACGGCGTACGTGATCACCATGCCGACCACGAATCCGTACGCGGAGCCGAAGACCGCTCCGCCGAGCGTGCCGATCACCAGTCGGGGCCCGGCCGTCCACACGGTGGCACCGGGCCTGCGGCGCAACTGCAGGCGTACGGCGGAGGGTGCGGCCTGTTTGCCCTTCGCCGTGTACGTCAGCCAGTGCACGAACCCGAACATCAGGCCGGCGAGGAGCCCGACGACCGACGCGTCCAGGAGGGCGCCGGTGACCCTGCCGTTGACGCCGAAACTGATGGCGCCGTCGACCAGGCCGATGGCCAGTGCGAGCAGGACGGCGGTGACGAGGGTGCGGGTGGAGCGGCGCAGTCCGTTGCCGAGCCGCCACCAGGCGAGGTCGGGGGTCTTGAGCCCGGTCAGATGGTGGGCGAGGTAGCCGAGCCAGTGCCGGGCGCGGTCCGCGTCGAAGCCCGGGTGCGAGCCACCGGACGAACTGCCGTGCAGCCGGTGGCGGTAGACGGTCGGGATGAAGTTGTCCAGCAGATGGTCCTCCAGCTTCTCCGGGCTGCCGAACCGCTCGGTGTCCAGGAGACAGGCCGGGTCGTGGTCGGGGGTGTCGCTGTAGATGGTGCGGGCGAGCGCGACCATCAGCGGGGTCTTCAGGACCGTGGCGAGCGGGGAGTCGGGCCGGTCGCGGGGCTGCTCGCGCAGCGCGGTCAGCACCGGGTCCCAGGCGTTGGCGTCGGGGTCCTCGCGGCCGGGTTTGCGGGTGGTGCGGGGCAGATAGGCGGCGAGGTCGTCGAGGGTGAGGTCGGTGAGCCGGATCGCGGCGGCCGCGGTCAGCACGTCGGTCTCGGCGACCGCGGCGGCGTACTCGGCGGGGCGGCTGGTGAGGACCAGGGGGAGGGTGGTGGCGTTGAGCGCTTCCAGCGCGGGGCGGCGCAGGCCGTCGGCGATCTCGTCGAAGCCGTCCAGGACGGGGAGGATACGGCCGGACTCGACCAGCTCGGCGGCCAGGCTCTCCCGGCCGCGGCCCCGGGCGGCGTAGCCGGGGTGATCCCGGGTCAGCTGTGCGGCGAGCCAGTCCCGCAGGGTGATGGTGGTCGGGTTCCAGGCGCCGATGCTGAAGATCACCGGGACGGGTTCGGAGGTGCCGCGCGTCCTGAGGTGGTCGAGGACGAAACGCAGGGCCAGGATCGTCTTGCCCGAGCCGGACCGGCCGAGGACGACCAGTCGCCGGGAGGGGATGCGCCGGTAGGCGGCGGCGATCTCGCCGAGCTCGCCGTCCAGGTCGAGGGGGTGGGCCGTGGCCTGCGCGGGGAGCCGGAGGATGTTGGCCCAGTGGTCGGTCAGTGCCTCGGGGGCGGTCTCCCAGCGGACGGGGAGGGGGAAGGGGTCCTGGACCTGACGCTGCTCTTCCTCGCGCTGCCAGCGGGCGGTCACCAGGGCGGCGAGCTGTTCCGCGGGGTCGGACGGGGGGTGGGGCTCGGTCGCGGGGTGGAGGGCGGTCGACGGCGGGGGCGGGGCGGGTGGATCGCCGGGCCCGTCGTCCGTCGGGGAGCGAGTGGGATCCGCGTCGGCCTCGGTGCCGGGCCCGGCCCCAACCCCGGCCCTGGCCCCGGCCTCAACCCCGGCCCCGGCCTCCGTCGAGGGTTCGGCCGGTTGCTCGCCGTCCTGGTCCCGGCGGACGGCGGCGCGGAGTAACTCCTCGCGCTCCCGCGGTCGTAGCGCGAGTTCCTCGGCCAGTCGCTGCACCGTGGTCATGCGTGGGTTGGTTCGCTTGCCGGTCTCCAGGCCGCGGATCGTGCGCACACTGACCTCGGAACGCTCCGCCAGTTCCTCCTGGGTCAGCCCCGCCGCCGTCCGCAGCCGTCGCAGCACCTCGCCGAACTCACCGGCCACAAGTCACAGCCCTTCCCCCAGAGATGTCGACTTTCCGCAGGTGAGGGACTCTAGCGCGGTCACCGGCCACATATGACCGCCTCAATGGCCTGTCCACGTTTCCTACACCAGGGCCACCTTCGATGGCATCGACGGGATCGACCGGAGCGAACGCCTCGCCCGGTCCGGAGAACGGGGAACCGCCATGCCTACGACGACCGCACGCCAGGGACACCCGAGCGCTCGCCAGGGATGCCCGGGCGCCGTGTCCCAGGCACGCACGGGCGCCCATCAGCCGGTGCGCGAGCCCCAGCCGTCCGGCCCGGGTCTCGCCGGTCTCACGGCCCAGGAACGCGACGTGCTGTACGCCCTCGGCTGCGGCCTGCCCGACGCCGAGATCGCGGACGCGCTGTCGCTGCCGGAGCGTGCGGTGGCCGGACAACTGGGACGCGTACTGGTGAAGTTGGGGCTGCCGGACCGGACGGCCGCCGTCGTGCACGCCTTCGACTGCGGTCTGGTCGTACCGGGGCAGGGGCCGCGGAGGCGGTCGGCGCCGGCGGTCACCGGACACGGCCGGACCGGCCCCGGCGGCGGGGGCGGAAGCGGTGCCCCGGCCGACGCGCGGTTGCGGGTCTGTGTGCTCGGCCCGTTGCGCGCCCGGCTCGGCGGGCGGTCCGTGGACGTCGGCCCGGTCCGGCAGCAGGCCGTGCTCGCCGCGCTGGCGCTGAGCCCCGGCCGGTCGGTCAGCAGGCAGGCACTGCTGGACGGCGTCTGGGGCATGGAGTCGCCCGGCGCGAACGTCGTACCGGTCTATGTGTACCGGCTGCGCAAGGGCCTGCGGCTCGGGGAGTGCCCGGACTCGGTGATCGGGCGCGACCGGTACGGCTATCGGCTGGTGCGGGACGCGGTCGAGGTGGACGTGACCTGCATGGAGGACCTGGTCGGGGCGGCCGAGGCCGCCGAGCGGGCCGGGGACGGGGCCGAGGCGGTACGGCTGTACGGCCGTGCGCTGGAGCTGTTCCGGGGCGAGCCGCTGGCGGGACTGCCGGGGCCGTTGGCCGAGTTGGAGCGGCTGCGGCTCATCGAACGCCGGGTCGCCCTCGCGTACCGGAAGGCCCACTGGCAGCTGCGGCTGGGCAGGGTCGCCGACGCGCTCGCCGGCCTGTCCGCGCTGGCGCTGGAACAGCCGCTGAACGAGCCGGTCGCCGCGCTGCTGATGCGCGCGCTGCACCACGCGGGGCGGCGGGCCGAGGCACTGGCCGTGTTCGACCGTACGGCCCGCCGGCTCGCCGACGACCTGGGCGTGGCGCCGGGCGAACCGCTGCGCCGGGCACGGTGGTCGATCCTGCGCGGGGACGAGGCGGGTCGTGGGCGGGTCGGTGCGGCGTGAGCGACGGGACGGACCGGGGGCGGGAGCCGGAGCGGCACCTGGAGCGGGGCCGAGATCGGGACCTGGATGCCGGCGGGACGGCCCCGGGGCCGGGCAGGGACCGGGATCGAGTGGCCGACGCGGCTCGTTACGCGCCCCGGCCCGACGCGCCTCCTTGGGATCCCGCCCACAACCGCGCCGACGCCCTGCTTCTGGCCCGCGTCTCCGAGGCCGCGGGCCGAGCACGTCTGGGTCGGCGGCAGGCCACCTACCGGCCGCCGCTCGCCGAGCCGGGCCGCCGGTGGGCCGGTCTCGCCGGTGCGCGTCGGCTGCTGCGGGGCGACCGCGAAAGGGCCGGCACCGGCCCGATCGACCGGCTGGACCTGTACGAGCGCGGCCTGACGGTGGCCGTCGACGGGCGGATCCATGTCGTCCGGTACGACACCACGCTGGTGCGCCGGCGCCGGGCCCTGTCCCCGCAGGGCCTCACCCGCGCCCACGTCCTCGTCGACCTCGACGGTGAGCGGATCGCGCTGCGCTGCGGCGACTTCGGCGAGCCGGAGGTGTGGGGACCGGAGATCCACCGCTCGGTCGCCGACGCCCAGGTACCGAGGGCCCTCGCCGCGCTGACCCGGGGCGAGCGACTCGACTTCGGTCCGGTGTGGCTCACCAGGGCCGAACTCGGCTCCCGCGGCACGACGCTGCGCTGGGCGCAGGTCCAGCGGATCGAGATCCTCAAGGGCTCCGTCGCCGTACGCACCGCCGGCCGGTGGCAGGTGTGGGGGTCGGTCACGTCCGGGATCCCCAACCTCTGCGTCCTGCGCGCCCTCGCCGAGTACCTCACCGCGGCCGAGCGCGACGAGGACTGACGTACGCCACGTCCCCGCGCCCCGCCCAACACACCCTGCACAGAAGGAGATTCCGGCATGGCCGACAGCTACCGATACCGATGCGGCGAGTGCGGGCACCGCACCGCCTGGGGGAGCGAGTCCCAGGGCGAGCAGGCGATCGAGACCCACTACGCCCACCGCCATCCGCACATCGTCCCCGGCGGAGTGGTCGAGTTCCGCAAGGGCTCCTCCGGCTGCGGCTCGGGCTGCCTGATCGCGCTCGGGATCGTGGTCCTGCTCCTGATCATCGCTTCCCGCCACTGAGACCACGCACGGCACACAACGCACAGCCATCCACGAGGAATCGGACACGGAGGATCACATGAACGGGGCGAGCGGGAGCATGACGAACGCACTGATCGACAAGGCCAGGGCCGAGCGCGAGCGGCGCCGCAGCGGACGGAGCCGGACCACCGCGCTGACCGTCCTGGCGGTGCTCGGCGGCATCGGGCTGCTGCTGGCCCTCACCGTCGGCGGAGACCCGAACGAGCCGCCGAGCTGCGACGACAAGACCATGACACGCGGCGACGTATGCATGATCTACTCCAGCTCAGGAGGCGGCGGCTCCTTCTCTTACGACGAGATGGTCGACCGCCGCGAGTCGAGCGACTCGGTGCTGCGCGGGATCGGCTTCGGACTCGCCGGGCTCTGCGCGGTGCTGATGATCCCGGCCGCGACCCGGCTCGACCCGGCGACGCCCTGGGGCGATCCGGTCACCGGGCCCTGCCCGCGCTGCGGCAAGCCGAACCGCCGGGAGCGCAAGACCACGCACAGTGTCACGCAGGGCCGGACGACCTCGTACTACACGGGCATCGTGACCCTGTGCACCTGCGGCTACGGCGATGTGCGGCGGCGGCCCTGACACGGATCGCAAAATGGTTTGTCCCGTGAAGTCGGCTCGCCCTATCGTGAGCCGACTTCGACGAGACGTTCCCCGGAAACACGCCGCAGAGCGGGAGCGTCCCACCTCGCTGAGGTGCCGGAGGGGGCGGCAACTGACTTTGTCGACCCCTCACTTCGGAGGCCCTTTCATGAACGTCGGTACGAATGTCGGTATCGGCCTGCCCATCGGCGACCCGGCCGCCCTGCTCACCTGGGCCCGCCGCGCCGACGCCGGCCCCTTCAGCACCCTCGGACTGCTCGACCGGCTCGTCTACGACAACCCCGAGCCGCTGGTCGCGCTGGCCGTCCTCGCCGGCGCCACCACGCGCGTCCGCGTCCAGACCGAGGTGCTGCTCGCCCCGCTGCGCGACACCGCTCTGCTGGCCAAACAGGCCGCCACCCTGGACCGGATGACCGACGGACGGCTCGTCCTCGGCCTGGGCGTCGGCGGCCGGGAGGACGACCACCGCGCCACCGGCACCGACCTGCGCACCCGGGGCCGGCGCCTGGACCGGCAGATGGAGACGATGTGCCGTCTGTGGCACGGCGAGCCCTACGGCGACGGCGTCGGCCCGATCGGCCCGGTGCCCGCCCGCCTCGGCGGCCCGGAGCTGCTCTTCGGCGGCTTCAAGCCCGCCGCCCTCGAACGCGTCGCCCGCTGGGGCGACGGCTTCCTCGCGGCCGCGGCGCCCTCCTGGGCGGGCGGCCTGTTCGACACCGTGCGCGGCTTCTGGAAGGAGTACGGCCGCGACGGCGAGCCCCGTCTCGTGGCCCAGGTGAACGTCGCGCTCGGCCCGCCGGACGTGATCGACGACGCCCGCGCCCGGATGCACGCCTACTACGCCTTCACCGGCATGCCCGACCGCATGGTCGACGGCATGCTCACCACCCCGGCCGGCATCCGCGCCGCGCTCACCGCCTACGCCGATCTGGGCGTCGACGAGGTGATGCTCTACTGCTACGGCCTCGACCCGGACCAGGTGGACCGCCTGGCCGACGTGCTGTGACGGCCCTCCCGTGACCCCGATGCCGTGATCCCGATCCTGTAGCGCTCCTGTTGCCGGAACTGTGGGCTCCGCCACAGCCGGGTGCGCCGGGCCCTGTTGGACTCGGCGCACCCGCAGTCGTCCGCCGTTCTCCCGACCTGGAGGCCAGGTGTTTCTGCTGATCCTGCTGTTCGTCCTGATCGCGGTGATCACCGCGATCGGTCTGGCCGGACACGGCATCCGCACCCTGGCCGACCGGCGCGAGCGTCGCACCGGAGTCCCGGGCACGCTGCGCGGCATCGCGGCCCTCGCGGGCGCCGGGGCGTTCGCCCTGTACGCGTGGGGGCTGCTCGCGGTGTGCGGCGCGGTGATGGTGGCGGAGGACGGCGGCACCGACTCGGCACCGCCGCAGTCCTGCCGTACGGCGGGCTGGTGGGAGCGGCACGAGCGGGGCATCGAGATCACCGACCACAAAGTGACGTACATCCCGCTCGGGTTCGTCTGCGAGACGAGTGACGGCGGGAGTTACGACACGGGTGACGTGCCCGGGTATGTGAACCCGGGCGTGCTGGTGCTCGCACTGACCGCCGCCGGGTGCGCCATCGGCGCGGGCTACGCGACCGAGCTGCGGGCCCGGGCGGAGTCCCGCGGGGACCGGGCCGGTTAGCCTCGGTCCTGAAGGGACGGCCGAAGTGGTCGCCGGCCCGGCAGCAGTGGTTGGAGGCAACATGGCGAAGGTTCCCAGCGCGGTGGTCGCGGCGGGCGGGCTCGTCGGCGGGTACGGCGTGGCCCGCTGGACCGGGAACCGGCAGCTCGGCGGTGCCGTACTGGCCGTGGCGGGCGCCACCGCCGCACAGCAGTGGCGGCGGCGGGCGGGCGGCAGGGCCGCGGGCGCCCTGAGCACCGCCTACGTCGCCGCCTTCGCCGGTTCGCATCCACTGGCCAAGAAGGTCGGTGCCTGGCCCGCCGTGTTCGGGGTGGCGGGCGCGGTGGCCCTGGCGTCCTGGGCGGTGGCGGACCGCCGCGGCTGACGCGAGGTGGTGGGGGTCCCGCGCGTCACGGCCGTACGTCCCCCTACGACCGGTGGGTCAGGACATTCACCACGCGGCCGCCCGGGTCCCGTACGAAGAAGCGGCGTACGCCCCACTCCTCGTCCTTGAGTTCCCGTACGATCTCCGCGCCCGACGCCAGTACCTGCGCGTACACGGCGTCGACGTCCTCGACCTCCACGCTCAGGTCGGGGACGACGGGGCCGGTGCGGTCCTCGGTGAAGAAGCTGATCTGGGCGGTGGGGTTGGCGGGGGACGCCATGGTCGTCACCCAGCCCATGTCCATCACCTCCTCGAAGCCGAGCAGGCCGTAGAAGTCACGGCTCGTCGCGATCGCTTCCTCGGACCCGGCGTGGACGTTGGGGACGATCCTGCGGACGGTCATCGGTGCGGCTCCCTGGAACGGTTGTCCGGAGTTTTCGTTGTCCCCCGCAGTCTGGCCCCCGGACCGTGCCCACCGCATCGCCCTCGGCCTCGTCCCCGCCCTCCGCCGGCGGCGGCCTCGTCGGCGGCCTCCTCCTGCTGCGCCGCCGCGCCCGATGACCAGCCCAGGGTCCGCTACGTCCCCGAGGCCTTCGCCGCCCGCACCCCCGCAGTCGACGGCTCCGTCACCGCCGTGAGCGGACGGGCGATGTCCTCCAGGGACCGGCGTTCCGCGCGGACCGCGAAGAAGGCCGCGACCAGGCCCGCCAGGCACATCAGCGCCGCGCCGATCTGGAAGGCGAGGACCGTGTCGCCGACCTTGCCCGTCCCGGTGAGGTCGGCGAACAGCAGCGGTCCGCTGATGCCGCCGGCCGCGGTGCCGAGGGCGTAGAAGAAGGCGATGGACATCGCGCGGGTCTCCATCGGGAAGATCTCGGAGACCGTGAGGTAGGCGCTCGAAGCGCCCGCCGAGGCGAAGAACAGGACCGCGCACCAACAGGCCGTCATCGTGGTCGCGTTGAGCACACCCTGGTCGAACAGCCAGGCGGTGCCGAACAGCAGCAGGCCCGAGAGCAGGTACGTCGACGAGATCATGACGCGTCGGCCGACCGTGTCGAAGAGCCTGCCGAGCAGCAGCGGACCCATGAAGTTGCCGACCGCGATGACCGCGAAGTAGTAGCCCGTGTCGCCGGTCGGCACGTCGAAGAACGTGGCGAGGATCGCGCCGAAGCCGAAGGTGATGGCGTTGTAGAGGAACGCCTGGCCGATGAAGAGGGAGAAGCCGAGGATCGCCCGCCTGCGGTACTTCGAGAAGACGGTCCGGCCGATCTCCAGGAAGGACACGCTCCGGCGCTGCCGGATGGTGAGTTCACCCTCGGGGCGCGGCAGGGGCTCGCCCCGTTCGGCCTCGACCTTGGTCTCGATGGCCGTGACGATCCGTTCCGCCTCGTCGTCGCGGCCGTGGATCAGCAGCCAGCGCGGACTCTCCGGGACATGCCGCCGGACCAGCAGGATCACCAGCGCGAGAACGGCACCGAGCGCGAACGTCAGCCGCCAGCCGATGTCCGCGGGCAGGATCGCCGTGTCCAGCGCGACGATCGCCAGCAGCGAGCCGCCGACCGCGCCCAGCCAGAAGCTGCCGTTGATCATCAGGTCGACGCGGCCGCGGTACTGCGCCGGGATCAGCTCGTCGATCGCGGAGTTGATCGCCGCGTACTCGCCTCCGATGCCGAAGCCGGTGAGGAAGCGGAACAGGAAGAACCACCAGGTGTCGAACGAGACCGCGGTGAGGGCCGTCGCCGCGAGATAGACCGCGAGCGTGATCATGAAGAGCTTCTTGCGGCCCCACCGGTCGGTGAGCCGGCCCCAGAACAGCGCGCCGAGGCAGGCACCGGCCACGTAGAGCGCGGCTGCCAGGCCGGTGACCTGGCCGGAGGTGATCGGCAGACCGCTGCCGGGCTCGGACAGCCGGGGAGCGATGCTGCCGACGACCGTGACCTCCAGGCCGTCGAGGATCCACACGGTGCCGAGGCCGATCACGATCGTCCAGTGCCAGCGCGACCAGGGCAGCCGGTCGAGACGGGCGGGGATGTCGGTGGTGACGGTACGGCCGGTCTCGGCCTGCGCGGTGGTCATGGGCCCCCTCCTCGTCGAGCGGAACCCCCGCCGAGTGCCCCGAACTCCCCGGCCCTACGCCCGCCGACCGCCCTGAGCACCCGTTCTCCACGCCCGACGACCCCGCCGAGCCCCCCGCCCTACGCTCCCAGCGCCCGCGACACGGTGTAGATCACCAGCCCGGCGAGCGAGCCCACCACGGTGCCGTTGATCCGGATGAACTGGAGGTCGCGGCCGATGTGCGCCTCGATCTTCCGGGTGGTGTGCTCGGCGTCCCAGCTCGCCACGGTGTCCGTGATCAGGGAGGTGATCTCCTTGCGGTAGGTGGAGACGACGTACACCGCCGCGCCCTCCACCCAGCCGTCGACCTTGGCCTGGAGCCGCGGCTCGACCGCCATCCGCGCACCCAGCGACAGCAGCGAGGCACGCACCCGCAGCCGCAGTTCGCTGCGCTCGTCCTCGGCCGCGGAGACGATCATCCGGCGTACGGCGGTCCACGCGGAGGCGATCAGGTCCTGCACCTCGCCGCGGCCCAGCACCTCGCCCTTGAGCCGCTCGACCCGCGCGCGGGTCTCCGTGTCGGACTGGAGGTCGGAGGCGAAGTCGGTGAGGAACTTGTCGAGGGCGCCGCGGGCGGGGTGGCTGGGCATGTCGCGCATCTCGGTGACGAAGCGCAGCAGCTCCTTGTAGACCCGCTCGCCGACCCTGCGGTCCACGAATCTCGGGGTCCAGCCGGGGGCGCCGCCCTGGACGGCGTCCATGATCTCGTCGTCGTGCAGTATCAGCCAGTTCTGGGCGCGGGCCACGACGAGGTCGACGACCCGCTTGTGGCCGCCGTCGGCGACGACCTTCTCCAGCATCTTCCCTATGCCGGGCGCGATCTCCTGGGCGTCGGCACGCCGGGTGATCGCCTCGCCCACGACCGCCTGGACGTCCGAGTCGCGCATGACCGTCAGGGCGCCCCTGAGTGCCGCGGACAGCTCCGCCGTCACCCGGTCCGCGTGCTCGGGTTCGGCGAGCCAGGCGCCGAGGCGGCTGCCGATGCCGACGGCGCGCAGGCGCTGCCGTACGACGTCCTGCGAGAGGAAGTTCTCGCCGACGAACTCGCCCAGGGAGACGCCGAGCTGGTCCTTCTTGGTCGGGATGATCGCGGTGTGCGGGATGGGCAGTCCGAGGGGGTGGCGGAACAGGGCCGTGACGGCGAACCAGTCGGCGAGCGCGCCGACCATGCCGGCCTCCGCCGCCGCGGCGACATAGTCGGCCCAGGCGCCGGCGCCCTGGTTCGAGGCGACCTTGGCGAGGACGTACACCAGCGCGACGAAGAGCAGCAGCCCGGTCGCGGTGATCTTCATCCGCCGTACGCCGCGCTGCTTCTCCTGGTCGGCGGCGGTGAACGTCGTCATCGCACGTACGGCCGATGCGGGCACGCGCCGGTTACCGGCGCCCTCCGGCCGGGCATGCTGCTCTACGACAGGCGTTCCCGTTTCATCCTGATTCGTACGTTCCATTCCGCTCCACCCGTCCAGGATCCCCCGCACATATTGTCCCTTCCTGACCTACTCCTGGAACGAATCAAGAGTTCCCGGCGTCTGTCCCGTGGGGGGAGGTCGATGGCGAAGTCCGGATGAACTCCGGCGGCCCAATGGGGGGTCTGTGCAACTCCCCTCTGCCTCATGACGCATCATGAGGTGATCACATCGGAGCCCCGGGCTCCCATCCGCCCGAGGAGACACGCACCGCATGACCAGGCGAAACGGTTATGCCCTGCTCAGCGCGATCATCGCCCTGATCGTCACGCTTTCCGCCGCGATATACATCGGAGCCGCCTCCGACAACGGCAGCGCGACCGGCAAGAGCACCCCCACGAAGACCGGCTCCGGACGGGGCCCCGTCGCCCCGGCCTCCACCGGCCTCTGGGTGGGCGCCTGGTCCGCCTCCCCGGTCGGCGCCGAACCCGGCACCGAGCTGGAGGGCCTCGCCGGCGACTCGGTGCGCAACGTCGTGCACACCAGCGTCGGCGGTACGAGTGCCCGGATCACGCTGTCCAATCTCTACGGCCAGTCCCGGCTGACGATCACGCACGCGTCGGTCGCGCTCGCGGCCGGCTCCGCGACGGCCGCCGCGGTGGCGGACACCATGCGCCGGCTGACCTTCGGCGGCAGCCCCACGGTCGTCATCCCGCCGGGCCAGCAGGTGCTCAGCGACGCCGTGCGCATGACGATCCCGGCGGACGCCGACGTCCTGGTGACCACCTACTCCCCCACCCCGTCGGGCCCGGTGACCTACCACCCGCACGCACGCCAGACCAGCTATGTCGCCGAGGGCGACCTCACCGAGGACGCGACCGGCACGGCGTACACCGGCCAGGTCGACGCCTGGCGGTACGTGACCGCGCTGGACGTCCTCAGCCACGACTCCGAGGGCACCGTCGTGGTCTTCGGGGACTCGCTCACCGACGGCATCTCGTCCACCCAGAACGCCAACCGCCGCTGGACGGACGTCCTCTCGCGCCGGCTGCGGGCGGCCGTCGCCGCCGGCCAGGACGTGCCGCGCTACAGCGTCGTGAACCAGGGCATCAGCGGCAACCAGATCCTCGCCAGCGGCGCCGGGCGCCCCGCGGACAACCAGGCGGGCGTCGGCCGCTTCCACCGCGACGCGCTGTCCCGCACGAGCGTCAAGGTCGTCGTCATCGACCTCGGCGTCAACGACATCCTGCGCAACCCGGGCCTCGCCGACCCCCAGCGCATCCTCGAGGGACTGCGCACCCTGGTCCGCCAGGCCCACGCCCGCGGCCTCAAGGTCGTCGGCGCCACCCTGATGCCCTTCCAGGGCCACCGGGGCTACAGCGACGCCCGCGAGAACGTGCGTCAGCAGATCAACGCCGAGATCCGCGCGGGCCGGGTCTTCGACGCGGTCGCCGACTTCGACGAGGCCGTGCGCGACCCGTACAACCCGCGCAAGTTCCGCCCCGACTACGACTCCGGCGACCACCTCCACCCCAGCGACAAGGGCTACGAGCGCATGGCGGAGTCCTTCGACCTCCAGGACCTGAAGGGCGCGGCTCCGGCCGAGCTGTAAAAGCGACCGGCTCGACGGGCGGGGGCAGGGGCGGGCGCGGTCAGTCCTCGTCCCGCTCCCGGGCCTTCTCCCGGCGGGCGCCGCGCTCGTCGTGCCCGTGGCGCCACAGGTCCCGGTGCTCCTCGAGCATCCTGCGATGACCCTCGTAACTCTCGTCACGTGCCGAGGACCGCAGTTCCCGCCGCTCCTCGCGCCGCTCCAGCCGCTCCCGGCGCCGCTCCTCGCGCAGTTCCTGCTTCTGCGTCCGGGTCAGCTTCCGCTCGACCCCGACGCCGCCCCAGAAGGCGAACCCGGTCACGATCACCCGCGGAGCGCCGGGATCCCCGGGCGCCCCGTCCTCGCGGTGGTCGAAACCGCCCATGATCCCGATCCCGCGCACCTCGACCTCGACCCCGGGCGGCACGACGACCTCGACCCCGCCCATGATCGCGACGCAGTTGATCTCGACCGCGCCGTCCGCGAAGTTGGCCTCGCGCAGGTCGATCTCCCCGCCGCCCCAGAAGGCGAAGCAGTTGAACCGCCTCGGCACGGTCCAGCGCCCCTTGCGCTGGAACCCCGACAGCACGGCGACACCCCACGTCGACGACCCCTCGCCGCCGACGATCCGCTCGCTCCAACTCCCGGCGGCGGCCCCGGGCTTCTTCACCATGTCGACCTTCGGCACGGCCACCGCGCCGACCGGCAGATCCCGGGTGATCGGGGCCAGATCCCCGTAGGTGCGGGCCTTGTACGTCGCGTCGAGGCGTTCCTCGAACTCCTCCATGTCGAGCCGCCCCTCCGCGAGGGCGTCCCGCAGGATCTCGGCGACCTGTTCACGATCGGCGTCGGAGGCACGCAGCTCCGGGGCTTCCTCGCTCATGCAATGCAGCCTACGAGCAACCCCGCCCCGGGGCTACGAGATCGCCCGCTCGGTCCGTCCCGGCTTCTCCGCGTACATCTTCGCGATCACGGCCTCGATGTCGGGCTCCCGCACCGACAGGTCCACCAGCGGATACTCCGCCGCGATCCGCGCCACCAGCACCGCCGCCGACTCGGCCGCCGGGAACGCCAGCCACTGCCGCGGCCCCTCCACCTTCACCACGCGCGCGGGCGGCGCCTCGATCGGCGGCAGCTCGCGCTCCAGGTCGACCACCAGCGTCCGCTCGCTCTCCCCGACCTCGTGCAGCCCGGCGAGCGGGCCGTCGTACATCAGCCGCCCGTGGTCGATGACCATCACCCGTGAGCACAGCTGCTCGATGTCCTGGAGGTCGTGGGTGGTCAGCAGCACCGTCGTGCCGCGCTCGGTGTTCAACTCCCGCAGGAACTCACGGACCCTGGCCTTGGAGATGACGTCGAGTCCGATGGTCGGCTCGTCCAGGTACAGCACCTCGGGGTCGTGCAGCAGCGCCGCCGCGATGTCGCCACGCATCCGCTGGCCGAGCGAAAGCTGCCGTACGGGAACGTCCAACAGGTCGGCCAGGTCCAGGAGTTCCACGAGCCGGTTGAGGTTCTCGCGGTAACGGGCGTCCGGGATGCGGTACATGCGGTGCATCAGCCTGTACGAGTCGATCAGCGGCAGGTCCCACCACAGCGTGGTGCGCTGCCCGAACACCACCCCGATGCGGTGGGCGAGCCTGGTGCGTTCGCGGGAGGGGTCGATGCCCGCCACCCGCAGACGGCCGCCGCTCGGCGTCAGGATCCCCGTCAGCATCTTGATCGTCGTCGACTTGCCGGCGCCGTTCGGCCCGATGTAGCCCACCATCTCCCCGCGCGCCACCCGGAAGGAGATCGAGTCGACGGCCCGCACCTGCCGCCGCTCCCGCTTGAGGAAACCGGTCTTCTTGCGCACGTCGAAGACCTTCTCGACACCGTCGAGTTCGATGAACGTCCCGTCCGCCATGGCCTGCCCCTAACTCCCCGTACTCCGATACGACCGCAGCCCGGCCCGCCACGCCAGACCGGCCAGGGCACAGCACGCCGCCGCCACCAGGGGCGAGGCGAAGGCCGTCCACCCGGGCAGGTCGATCGGGTACGGCCGCCCCAGCACGTAGGCGGCGGGCACCCAGTTGACGAAGGCGAGGGGCAGCATGAAGGTCACGCCGCGCACCAGGTCCTTGCCGAACACGGTGGGCGGGTACTGAAGCAGCGTGGTCCCGCCGTAGGTGAACGCGTTCTGCACCTCGGCGGCGTCCTGCGCGAGTATCTGGAAGGCCGCGCCCGCCACGAACACCGCCGAGAAGATCGCCGCGCCGCTGATCAGCATCACCGGCATCAGCAGCACCTTCGCGGGCGTCCACTCGATGCCGGCCGACACCAGCGCCCAGCCCAGGACCAGCGCGCCCTGCGTGATCCGGCCGAGGCGGCGCAGCGCGAAGTGATCGGCGCCGACCTGCGCGAGCACCGGAGCGGGCCGCACCAGGAGCGTGTCGAAGGAGCCGTCGCGGATCCGGCCGCCCAGCACGTCCATCGAGCCCAGCACCAGGTCGGCGATCCCGAACGCGGTCGCCGACAGGCCGTACAGCAGGGCGATCTCCGGCAGCGACCAGCCGCCCAGGGTGTCGACCTGCGAGAACATCAGCAGGATCGCCACGAAGTCCAGGCCGGTCACCATCAGGTTGCCGAGCACCGTGACGGCGAAGGAGGTGCGGTAGGTCATGCTGGACCGCACCCACATGGCGGCGATCAGCCGGTAGGCCCGCAGCCCTTCGAGCAGGGCGCCGCGCTCACCCACCCTGCACCACCACCCGACGCGTCGCCGCCGACTGCACGATCCGCCCCGCGGCCAGCAGCACCACCGCCCACACCGCCTGGAAGGCGAACGCCCCGAGCGGCGCCCTCTCCCCCATCAGCACGTCCGCGGGCATCTGGATCTGCGCCGCCCAGGGCAGCGCCCGCACGACCTCGCCGAACACGCCCGGGAAGGCGTTCAGCGGCAGCACCATGCCCGAGAAGAAGATCCCGGTGATCATCAGGGCCTGGTTGACGCCCATGCCGTCCAGGAGCCAGAACACGCTCAGGGCCGCCAGGTAGCGGATCGCGAAGCTGACGACCGCCGCCAGCAGCAGGGTGACCGCGAACGCCGCCCACGGGGTGACGTCCGTCGGCAAGGCCATCGGGAAGAACACCGCGCCGAACAGGAACGGGACCACTCCCCGCCCCACCATCTGGAACAGCGCCCGCCCCATGTCCCCGGCCAGCCACCAGAGTTGCAGGTCGGCCGGCCGGTACAGGTCGACGGCGATCTCACCGGTGCGGATCCGGTCCATGAGGTCCTTCTCGGCGCCGCCGCCCTGGATCGCGAGGGTCGCGTACAGGCACTGCCCCAACCACACATAGGTGACGGCCTGCGCCTGGTCGTACCCGCCGAGATGGGGCTTCTGGTCCCACAGCGCGAGATAGGTGTAGACGAGGATCACGCCGAAGACGGTGTTGGTGAACACGCCGGCCGCGGTGGCCACCCGATAGGTCGCGTACCTTCTGAAGCCGCCCGCCGCGACGGCCAGGTACAACCGCCCGGAGCCCACATCCACAGCCCTCCTCGCCCGCGCCCGGCACCGAAGCGCAGGAGCCTAGTGCGCCCGTGAACGGGGCTGCCAGCCATTTTCCGGGCGCCCCCGCGCGAGGTTTCGCTCACTTTCCAGGACACGCGCCGGTTTCCGGGAACGGAACGCCCGGTGCGAGAGTCTTCAATGGGGGCGCAGTAGGCGTACGAGGGCGTACGGGAACGTACGACGCGAAACAGGAGTCCGTGCCAGAGATGAGTGACGAGCCGCAGCCGCAGGAGCCGCAGGCCCAGCCACAGCCGCAGAGCGGGAAGCCCAAGCGGCCGAAGAGGACGGGCTGGCGGCGGATCATCCCGACCTGGCGCATGGTCCTTGCCACCTTCGTCGTCGGCACGCTGCTGCTCGTCGGCGGGTTCTTCCTGGCCTACTCCCTGGTCAAGATCCCGCCGGCCAACGCGCTCGCGACCAAGCAGGCCAACGTCTACATGTACGCGGACGGCTCGGTGATCGCCCGCGACGGCGAGGTCAACCGGGAGAACGTCACCCTCGCGCAGATGTCCAAGGCCGCCCAGCACGCGATCCTGGCCGCCGAGGACCGCGACTTCTACTCCGAGTCGGCCATCGACCCCAAGGCGATGCTGCGGGCCGCCTGGAACACGGCCACCGGCAAGGGCAAGCAGTCCGGCTCCACGATCACCCAGCAGTACGTGAAGAACTACTACCTGCGCCAGGACCAGACGGTCACCCGCAAGGCCAAGGAGTTCATCATCGCGATCAAGCTCGATCGCGAGAAGACCAAGGACGAGATCCTCGAGGGCTACCTCAACACCAGCTT
Organism: Streptomyces chartreusis; assembly: GCF_008704715.1. Taxonomy (NCBI): domain Bacteria; kingdom Bacillati; phylum Actinomycetota; class Actinomycetes; order Kitasatosporales; family Streptomycetaceae; genus Streptomyces; species Streptomyces chartreusis. Next base: position 6,111,763 of record NZ_CP023689.1, on the reverse strand, counting down.
CTTCGGCCGCAACGCCTACGGCATCCAGGCCGCCGCCCAGGCCTACTACGGCATGGACGCCAAGGACCTCGACCCGGCCCGCTCCGCGTACCTGGCGGCGCTGGTCAACGCGCCCAGCGAGTACGACGTCGTCGCCCACCCGGAGAACAAGTCCGCGGCCGTCGCCCGCTGGAACTACGTCCTGGACGGCATGGTCACCAAGGGCTGGCTCAGCGAGTCGAAGCGGGCGGGCATGAAGTTCCCGGCGCCGAAGGAGGCCTCGACCTCCACCAACCTCTCCGGTCAGCGCGGCTACATCGTCCAGATCGTCAAGGACTACCTGACCCAGAACAAGATCGTCAGCGCCGAGGAGCTGGAGCTCGGCGGTTACCGCATCACCACCACCCTCCAGAAGGACAAGCAGAACGCCTTCGTCGACGCCGTCAACGACCAGCTGATGGCCAAGCTGGACAAGAAGAACAACAAGGTCGACAAGTACGTCCGCGCGGGCGGCGCCTCCGTCGACCCGAAGACCGGCAAGGTCGTCGCGATGTACAACGGCATCGACTACGTCAAGCAGTACACCCCGAACGCCACCCGCAGGGACTTCCAGGTCGGCTCCACCTTCAAGCCGTTCGTGTTCACCTCGGCCGTGGAGAACGGCTCCACCACCCAGGACGGCCGCCAGATCACCCCGAACACGATCTACGACGGCACCAACCAGCGCCCCGTCCAGGGCTGGACCGGCACCTACGCCCCGGAGAACGAGGACCAGCACTCCTACGGCGACATCACCGTCCGCAAGGCCACCGACTCCTCCGTGAACTCGGTGTACGCGCAGATGGCCGTGGACGTCGGCCCCGAGAAGGTGAAGGACACCGCGATCGAGCTCGGGCTGCCGACCGGCACCCCCGACCTCCAGCCGTACCCGTCGATCGCCCTCGGCACCGCCACCGCCAGCGTCCTCGACATGGCGGAGGCCTACGCGACGCTCGCCAACCACGGCAAGCACGGCACGTACACGATGGTCGACAGGATCACCAAGGACGGCGCCGACGTCATCGAGCTGCCGGAGCGCAAGACCTCCCAGGTCGTCAGCCGCGAGGCCGCCGACACCACGACGTCCGTCCTGCAGAGCGTCGTCGACAACGGCACCGCAACCGCGGCCCTGGCCGCCGGCCGGCCCGCCGCGGGCAAGACCGGCACGGCGGAGGAGGACACCGCCGCCTGGTTCGCCGGGTACACGCCCGAACTGGCCACCGTCGTCGCCGTCATGGGCCAGGACCCGGTCACGGCCAAGCACAAGTCGCTGTACGGCGTGATGGGCCTGGACCGCATCAACGGCGGCGGGGCGCCCACCGACATCTGGGCCCAGTTCACCAAGGAGGCCCTGAAGGGCAAGCCGGTCGGCGAGTTCGACCTCCAGCTCCAGGAGGGCGCCGACGAGCCGCAGTACCCGACGACCGACCCCACCGAGGGCGACGAGGACTCCGGCGACCAGGACGAGGACGGCACCACCGGGGAGACGACGACCGGCGGCCAGGACACCGAGGGCCAGACCGGCGGCGAGACCCCGGGCGACACCGGCGGCGCCACCACCGGTGACACGACGAACGGCGGCACCACCGACGGGGGCACCACGGACGGCGGCGCGACCGGCGGCACCGACACCGGCGGCACCACCGACGGAGGCACCACGGACGGCGGCACCACCGACGGCGGCACCGACTCGGGCGGCACGGACACCGGCGGAGCGACCGGCGGGGACAGCTCCACCGGCGGGACCGACACCGGCGGCGGAGGGACATCCGGGAACACGGCCGGGACGCTCAGCACCACCCGCCGGCCGTGACCGCCGGGGCTCAGTGACCGCTGGTCGCCTTGAGCCCCACCACCGAGACCAGCAGCAGACAGACGAAGAAGATCCGCGCGGCGGTGGCCGGCTCCCCCAGCACGACCATGCCGACCACCGCGGCACCGGCCGCACCGATGCCCACCCACACGCCGTAGGCGGTGCCGATGGGCAGGGACCTCGCGGCGTAGGACAGCAGCAGCATGCTGGCGACGATGCCGGCCCCGGTGAACAGGCTGGGGACGAGCCGGGTGAATCCGTCGGTGTACTTCATGCCGATCGACCAGCCGACCTCTAGCAGACCGGCGACGACGAGCAGAACCCAGGCCATGACAGGCACCTCCGAGACGTACGACGTGAAACGGGGTGCGTCGTCTTTGCGTACATCCCGGTACGGCGCGTCTCGTCGGGTTCCTTCAAAACTAGCAAAAGAAACAGCGGAAGGGGCCGGTGACGATGGTCACCAGCCCCTTCGAACCGTCGATCCCGAGGTGGAGCGGACTACAGGTAGAGCCCCGTGGAGTCCTCCGCCCCCTCGAACCGGTCGGCGGCCACGGCATGCAGATCACGCTCGCGCATGAGCACGTACGCGACCCCGCGCACCTCGACCTCGGCGCGGTCCTCCGGGTCGTACAGCACCCGGTCACCGGTCTCCACGGTGCGTACGTTCTGCCCCACCGCGACGACCTCGGCCCAGGCCAGCCGACGGCCCACGGCCGCGGTGGCGGGGATCAGGATGCCGCCACCGGAACGCCGCTCGCCCTCGCCGGTGTCCTGCCGCACGAGTACACGGTCGTGCAGCATCCGGATGGGCAGCTTGTCGTGGTGGGTGCTGTGCTCGTTGCTTTTGGCGCTCACGCCTTGAACCTACCTGCCTTTACCGCCCGCGTACGCCCTCGGGTCCGCCCCTCAGCCCTTGCGGCGCCGCGTGCCCAGGGCGAGCAGCCCGACAAGGCCGACGGCGACGAGCGCGACGGGCACGATGCGCTCCAGCCTGGGCGCGCCCGCCTCGTCGGTGAACTTGGCCGTCACCCCGCTCACGGCCCGGTTGACCTCGACATAGGCCCGCCCCAGGGTGTGGTCGATGTTCGAGACGACCTTGGCCTTGGCGTCGCCGACGATCGTCTTCGGGTGGACGCGCACCCCGATCTCGTCGAGCGTCTCGGCCAGCGCTGCTCGGCGGGCTTTGATGTCCGCCTCGATCTGCGCCGGTGTTCTGGTGTCCGACGTGTCCGCCACCGTTCGGCCTCCGAAGTGAAGCTGATGCTGTTTCCGGACAGTCTGTCAGTTCCTCGCCGGACCGCACTGTCAGGCTCCCCGGTTACGCTGGTTCGATGAGCGAGCGACTCCAGCCGGGGGACGTGGCCCCCGCCTTCACCCTGCCCGACGCCGACGGCAACGACGTGTCCCTGTCGGACCACAAGGGCCGCAAGGTCATCGTCTACTTCTACCCGGCCGCCCTGACGCCCGGCTGCACCAAGCAGGCCTGTGACTTCACGGACAACCTGGAGCTGCTGGCCGGCGCCGGCTACGACGTCATCGGCGTCTCCCCCGACAAGCCGGAGAAGCTCGCGAAGTTCCGCGAGAAGGAGTCCCTGAAGGTCACGCTGGTCGGCGACCCGGACAAGAAGGTCCTGGAGTCCTACGGCGCCTTCGGCGAGAAGAAGCTCTACGGCAAGACGGTCGTCGGCGTCATCCGCTCGACGGTGGTCGTGGACGAGGACGGCAAGGTCGAGCGGGCCCTGTACAACGTCAAGGCGACCGGCCACGTGGCGAAGATCATCAAGGACCTGGGCATCTGACCGAGCTCCACCCACCAGGAGCCAGGCCGGCCCACTCGAACACCGGCCTGCGCTCCCTGCCCCAACTGCCATGCGATCACCAGTACGTGATGCAGGGGAGGCGACGGGCCGTCGACGAGTGCCGGTACGATGACAGACGGCTAGCGGCGGTGGTGCAATGGTTGACACAGCAGGTTTAGGTCCTGTGGCCCTTAGCGGGCTTGAGGGTTCGAATCCCTTCCGCCGCACATAAACGGCCTGCGGATCGAAGGATCGATACGCAGGCCGTTTCCGTACGCTCCTCAGCCCACCAGCTCCCGCACCACCGGCACCAGGCCCCGGAACGCCTTGCCGCGGTGGCTGATCGCGTTCTTCTCCTCCGCCGTCAGTTCCGCGCAGGTCCGCGTCTCGCCCTCCGGCTGCAGAACCGGGTCGTAGCCGAAGCCGTTCGTGCCGGCGGGGACATGTCGCAGGACGCCCCGGAGCTGTCCCTCGACCACCCGCTCCGTGCCGTCGGGCAGGGCGAGGGCCGCGGCGCAGGCGAAGTGGGCGCCGCGGTGGGCCTCGTCGATGTCGGAGAGCTGGGCCAGCAACAGGTCCAGGTTGGCCGTGTCGTCGCCGTGCCGGCCGGCCCAGCGGGCCGAGAAGATGCCGGGGGCGCCGTTGAGCACGTCGACGCAGAGCCCGGAGTCGTCGGCGACGGCGGGCAGTCCGGTCGCCTGCGCCAGGGCATGCGCCTTCAGCAGCGCGTTCTCGGCGAAGGTGACGCCAGTTTCCTTGACGTCGGGGATCTCCGGGTAGGCGTCCGCGCCGACGAGCTCGTGATCGAGACCTGCGTCGGCGAGGATCGCCCGGAGCTCGGTGATCTTTCCGGCGTTACGGGTGGCGAGGATGAGGCGGGTCATGGCGACACAGTAGCCAGGCAGGCCCGGGCGCCCCAAGGCGGCCGCGGAGCGGCCGAAAAGGGGCGCGGGGAACTGCGCGACCAGCCACCACGAGCCTGTGGCCGCCCACCGGCGGAACCCGGCAGACGAGGCGCACCGCCCCAGCCGTCGCAGCGTTACGGCGTGCAGACCTTGGTGAGTTCGCCCGCCGCATCCGTGACCGGGCTGATGTCAGGGGTCTCGTCGCCGTTCTTGACCGCGTCGCGGACGTTGGTGACGGCCTGCTGGAGGTCGTCCACCGCCTTGTTGACGTCGGTGTTGTCGGTCTTGTCGCCGATCTTGTCGAGGTTCTTGTCTATGGAGGTCAGCGACTCCTCCAGCTGCGTCGGGTCGTTCGCGGCGCTCTCCACGGCCTGCTGGAGTTCCGTGACGCTGTCGGCGATGGCGTCGGCGGTCTGGACGCAGTCCAGTGCCTTGTTGACGGCGTCGCAGCCGGTGGTCAGCCCTGCCGTCAGCCCGACCGCCGCGATGGCTGCGGCGGCTATGGCGATACGGCTCCGGCGTCGTCGGCTCGTGGCCATGCTTGACGTTCCCCTCCTGCTCAGGCCTCGCAGGCCCCCGTGTCACTGGCCGGGCGCACAGCGGTGTGCCGTACGCCCGTACCCCTAGTGACGCCGGGAAGGGCCGCGCGGTTGCCCGAGGACGCGGCCCGACTTGGGGCGTCCTTTACTTTTCGAGGACGGTATCAAGCGCCTTGCGCTGGAGTTCCGCCAGCTCCCCGCAGCCGGAAACGGCAAGGTCCAGCAGGGAGTTGAGCTCCTCGCGGGCGAAGGGCTCGGCCTCGGCGGTGCCCTGGACCTCGACGAAGCGGCCGTCGCCGGTGCAGACGACGTTCATGTCGGTGTCGGCCTTCACGTCCTCCTCGTAGCGCAGGTCGAGGAGCGGGACGCCGCCGACGATGCCGACGGACACGGCGCTGACCGTGCCGGTGAGCGGCTTGCGGCCGGGCTTGATCAGCTTCCTGCCCTGGGCCCAGGCGATGGCGTCAGCGAGGGCGACGTAGGCGCCGGTGATGGCGGCGGTACGGGTGCCGCCGTCGGCCTGGAGGACGTCGCAGTCGAGGACGATCATGTTCTCGCCGAGCGCCTTGTAGTCGATGACCGCGCGCAGGGAGCGTCCGATGAGGCGGCTGATCTCGTGCGTACGGCCGCCGATCTTGCCGCGGACGGACTCGCGGTCGCCCCGGGTGTTGGTGGCGCGGGGCAGCATGGCGTACTCCGCGGTGACCCAGCCCTCACCGCTGCCCTTGCGCCACCGCGGGACGCCTTCGGTGAAGGAGGCGGTGCACAGGACCTTCGTGTCGCCGAAGGAGACGAGGACGGAGCCCTCCGCGTGCTTGGACCAGGCGCGCTCGATGGTGACCGGCCGGAGCTGTTCGGGGGTGCGCCCGTCGATGCGGGTCGTTGAGGAGGTAGCTGCCATGGCGTGAGCCTAGCCCCATACGGAAGGGGCCCCTCCCGCGGCTGTGATCGCCCGGGACGGGGCCCCTCGCGGTGAGCCCGGAGGCTCACATCATGTCTTCGATCTCCGCCGCGATCGGGTCGGCGTCGGTGCCGATGACGACCTGGATGGCGGTGCCCATCTTCACGACGCCGTGGGCGCCGGCGGCCTTCAGAGCGGAATCGTCGACCAGCGAGGGGTCGCTGACCTCGGTGCGCAGCCGGGTGATGCAGCCCTCGATCTCCTCGATGTTGTCGATGCCACCGAGCCCGGCGACGATCTTCTCAGCCTTGCTGGCCATGTTCCTTCTCCCTGATCCGAACCGCTTTGTCGCAGTAACCCACAGTTGGCCCATCTTCGCGAGCGGTCATGCCGTCGGTGCCGAAGGATGACGTTCACGACAGTGGAACCGTCGCCAACTGGTCTACACCACCTTACCGAGGGGCGTCCATGAGTGCCGACAGCTCCGCCATCAGTCCTGCGCGCGCCCGTTGGAACACCGCGTTCCAGGGACTGCAGAAGATGGGGCGCAGTCTCCAGCTCCCGATCGCCGTCCTGCCCGCCGCCGGCATCCTCAACCGCCTCGGCCAGCCTGATGTGTTCGGCGACGACGGGCTCGGCTGGACCGATGTCTCCAAGGTGATGGTGGGCGCGGGCGGGGCGCTGCTGGACGGTGCGCTGGGGCTGCCGCTGCTGTTCTGCGTGGGTGTGGCCATCGGCATGGCGAAGAAGTCCGACGGCTCGACGGCGCTCGCTGCGGTCGTGGGGTTCCTCGTCTACTACAACGTGCTGCGCCAGTTCCCGGAGGACTGCCCCGAGGGCTCGAAGGCCGTGCCGAACGTCGGCTGCCAGGTGCAGGACGGCACGGTGACCGTGTTCGAGTACCAGAACCCGGGGGTGTTCGGCGGCATCGTGGTGGGTCTGCTGGCCGCGTTCTTCTGGGCCCGCTATCACCGTACGAAGCTGGTGGACTGGCTCGGCTTCTTCAACGGCCGGCGTCTGGTCCCGATCATCATGGCGTTCGTGTCGATCGCCTTCGCGGCGCTCTGCCTGTGGGTGTGGCCGCCGATCGGTGACGCGCTGGAGAGCTTCAGCGACTGGATGGACGGCCTGGACGCCTGGGGCGCAGGCGTGTTCGGCGTCGCGAACCGGGCGTTGCTGGTCGTGGGGCTGCACCAGTTCCTCAACGTGCCCATCTGGTTCCAGTTCGGCACCTTCACCAAGCCGGACGGCACGGTGGTGCACGGCGACATCAACATGTTCCTCGCGGGCGACCCGGACGCCGGTCAGTTCACCTCGGGCTTCTTCCCGATCATGATGTTCGCGCTGCCGGCGGCCGCCCTCGCCATGACGCACTGCGCGCGGCCGAGCCGCCGCAAGGAGGTCGGCGGGCTGATGACGTCGGTGGCCCTGACGTCCTTCGTCACCGGCATCACGGAACCGATCGAGTACTCGTTCCTGTTCGTCGCCCCGATGCTGTACGTGGTCCACGCGCTGCTGACGGGTGTGTCGATGGCGGTCACCTGGGCTCTGGGCGTCCACGACGGCTTCAGCTTCTCGGCCGGCCTGATCGACTACATCATCAACTGGAACCTGGCGACGAAACCGTGGGCGATGATCCCGATCGGCCTGTGTTTCGCAGCCGTCTACTACGCGATCTTCCGCTTCGCGATCACGAAGTTCGATCTCAAGACGCCCGGCCGGGAGCCGGAGGACCAGGTCGAGGACGTGACAAAGGTCTGAAAAAGGGCTTGATAACGGTCCAGAAAACCCTTGGGAATCGCGGGTTCCTTATCTCACCTTCATCGTGCTACAACAGGTCTACACCACTGAGTGGTGTAGACCACCACCCGATGGAGGAAGTCTATGAGCACCGCCACCTCGCCAACGGCGGCCCCCACAAAGAAGTGGGGATCCGGTCTTTTCCAGGGCCTTCAGAAGGTCGGCCGCAGCCTTCAGCTGCCGATCGCCGTGCTCCCGGCCGCAGGTCTCCTGCTGCGCTTCGGCCAGCCCGACGTGTTCGGCAAGGACGGGCTCGGCTGGGACAAGGTCGCGGCCGTTTTCGCCACCGCCGGTGGCGCGATCTTCGACAACCTGCCGATGCTGTTCTGCATCGGTGTGGCGATCGGCTTCGCCAAGAAGTCGGACGGCTCGACGGCCCTCGCCGCGCTCGTCGGCTTCCTGGTCTACAGCAATGTGCTGAAGGCGTTCCCGGTCACCGAGGCGAAGGTCCAGGCCGGCGCTGACATAGCCGCGACCTACAACAACCCCGGTGTCCTCGGCGGCATCATCATGGGTCTGCTGTCCGCCGTGCTGTGGCAGCGCTACCACCGCACCAAGCTGGTCGACTGGCTCGGCTTCTTCAACGGCCGCCGTCTCGTCCCGATCATCATGGCCTTCGTCGGCACCGTGATGGGTGTGTTCTTCGGCCTGGTCTGGGAGCCGATCGGTGAGGTCATCGCGGACTTCGGCGAGTGGATGACCGGTCTCGGCGCCGTCGGCGCGGGTCTGTTCGGTCTGATCAACCGCGCGCTGATCCCGGTCGGCATGCACCAGTTCGTGAACACCGTCTCCTGGTTCCAGCTCGGCGACTTCAAGGACGCCGCCGGTGAGATCGTGCACGGCGACCTGAACCGCTTCTTCGCCGGTGACCCGACCGCCGGTCAGTTCATGTCGGGCTTCTTCCCGATCATGATGTTCGGCCTGCCGGCCGCCGCCATCGCCATCGCGCACTGCGCCCGCCCCGAGCGCCGCAAGGCCGTGATGGGCATGATGGTCTCGCTCGCCCTGACCTCCTTCGTCACCGGTGTCACCGAGCCCATCGAGTTCGCGTTCATGTTCATCGCCCCGGTGCTGTACGTGATCCACGCGGTCCTCACCGCCCTGTCGATGGCGATCACCTGGGCCCTCGGCGTCCACGCGGGCTTCACCTTCTCCGCGGGCTTCATCGACTACGCGCTCAACTGGAACCTGGCGACGAAGCCATGGCTCATCATCCCGATCGGCCTCGTCTTCGCCGCGATCTACTACTCCGTCTTCCGCTTCGCCATCACGAAGTGGAACCTCCCCACCCCGGGCCGCGAGCCCGAGGAGGAGCTGGAGGACCTCACCAAGGCGTGAGGCCGAGCCGTACGGCATGACGAAGGCCCCGGAACCGGGAAGGTTCCGGGGCCTTCGTCGCGCATACGGGCCTGAACCCCGTACGGGCCGTGCTGGGAGGACTAGATCTCGTACGTCCGCCTCGGCGCCGCGAGTTCCACCGGACCGTCGTAGACCTCGCGCGCGTCGGCCAGGTTGACCTGGGGGTCGGTCCACGGCGGGATGTGGGTGAGGACCAGACGGCGGGCGCCCGCGCGGGCGGCCGACTGACCTGCCTCACGGCCGTTGAGGTGCAGGTCGGGGATGTTCTCCTTGCCGTGCGTGAAGGCGGCCTCGCACAGGAACAGATCCGCGTCGCGGGCGAGTTCGTCCAGGGCGGTGCTGATGCCCGTGTCACCCGAGTAGGTCAGCGTCTTTCCACCGTGCTCGATGCGGATGCCGTAAGCCTCCACGGGATGGGCCACGCGTTCGGTGTGCACCGTGAAGGGGCCGATCTCGAAGGTGGACGGCTTGACCGTGTGGAAGTCGAAGACCTCGCTCATGGAGGAGGCGGTGGGGGTGTCGGCGTAGGCGGTGGTCAGGCGCTGCTCGGTGCCCTCGGGTCCGTAGACCGGGATCGGGTCGCAGCGGCCGCCGTCGTGCCGGTAGTAGCGCGCGACGAAGTACGCGCACATGTCGATGCAGTGGTCGGCGTGCAGATGACTGAGGAAGATCGCGTCGAGGTCGTAGAGACCGCAGTGGCGCTGCAGCTCACCAAGGGCACCGTTGCCCATGTCGAGAAGCAGCCGGAAGCCGTCGGCCTCGACGAGGTAGCTCGAGCAGGCCGATTCCGCGGACGGGAACGACCCCGAGCAGCCGACGACGGTGAGCTTCATGAAACAGAAACCTCCGCTGGCGGGAAATCCAGAAGATCGGGAATTGGGGCGTCGGGGGTCGTGCGGTTTGTCGAGCGTAAGGCGCAAAACCTCCGGTCGCTCCTCCGCAAAGGTCTGTTGTGGGCGAACTCACCTGTGGTGTCACGCGTTCGGCTGGATATGGGACGCGAGTAACGGCAGGTGCGTGCGAAGCACTCGCACACTGTCGTGGCGAAGAGCAAAGAAGGCCCGGAAGAAGGCGCGCGCGGGTGGGTGCGCGCCGGTACCTTCTCCTCATGGACACGTCCTGGTGGCTCGCGCTCGCGGCGGTGGTACTGCTCGCCCTGGTCGCCACGCTGGTGGACGGATGGGGGCGCGGCAGCAGGCCCCGGAGCAGCAGGACGCGGCCGCCCGGGCGGCCCGCGGGACGGAAGTCGGCGCGTCCGGCGCCCGCCGAGATCTGGTGGGCGAGGGTGCCCTTCGAGGACGGGCCGGGAGCCAAGGACCGGCCGTGTCTGGTGCTGGCGGTGCGCGGGCAGCAGGTGACGGTCGCGAAGATCACCAGCAAGTACCGCGACGAGCGGTACGGAGTGATCCCGCTGCCGCCGGGAGCGGTCGGCGACACCCGTGGCAGGGCGAGCTTCCTGGAGACCGGCGAGCTGCGGCACGTACCGGTGTGGGAGTTCCGGCGGCGGGTGGGGGTGATGGACCCGGTCGTGTGGGACCAGGTCCGTCACCTCGCCACTTGAGTCCTGTCCGGCGGATCGTCCCGGCGTCGCCGGGTGCCGCTCAGGCCCAGAGCTGGCCCTGGAGGGTCTGGATCGCTTCCTCGGTCGTGGCCGCGGTGTAGACGCCCGTCGAGAGGTACTTCCAGCCGCCGTCGGCGACGACGAACGCGATGTCGGCGCTCTCCCCCGCCTTCAGCGCCTTGTTGCCGACGCCGATCGCCGCGTGCAGGGCGGCGCCGGTGGAGACGCCCGCGAAGATGCCCTCCTGCTGGAGGAGTTCACGGGTGCGGGTGACCGCGTCGGCCGAGCCGACCGAGAAGCGGGTGGTCAGGACGGAGGCGTCGTACAGCTCGGGGACGAAGCCCTCGTCGAGGTTGCGCAGGCCGTAGACCAGGTCGTCGTAGCGCGGTTCGGCGGCGACGATCTTCACGTCGGGCTTCTGCTCGCGCAGGTAGCGGCCGACGCCCATCAGGGTGCCGGTGGTGCCGAGGCCGGCGACGAAGTGGGTGATGGAGGGGAGGTCGGCGAGGATCTCCGGGCCGGTCGTGGCGTAGTGGGCGCCGGCGTTGTCGGGGTTGCCGTACTGGTAGAGCATCACCCAGTCGGGGTGCTCGGCCGACAGTTCCTTCGCGACCCGTACGGCGGTGTTGGAGCCGCCCGCGGCCGGGGACGAGATGATCTCCGCGCCCCACATGCCGAGCAGGTCCCGGCGCTCCTGCGAGGTGTTCTCGGGCATCACGCAGACCATGCGGTAGCCCTTGAGCTTCGCCGCCATCGCGAGCGAGATGCCGGTGTTGCCGCTGGTCGGCTCCAGGATCGTGCAGCCCGGGGTGAGGCGGCCGTCCTTCTCCGCCTGCTCGATCATGTGCAGGGCGGGGCGGTCCTTGACCGAGCCGGTGGGGTTGCGGTCCTCCAGCTTGGCCCAGATGCGGACGTCCTCGGACGGCGACAACCGCGGCAGGCACACCAGAGGGGTGTTGCCCACCGCGGCGAGCGGGGAGTCGTAGCGCATTCGGATCAGGCCATGCCGCCGGCCACGGCCGGCAGGATCGTCACGTTGTCGCCGTCGGCGACCTTGGTGTTGATGCCCTCGAGGAAGCGGACGTCCTCGTCGTTCAGGTAGACGTTGACGAAGCGGCGCAGCTCGCCGTTGTCCACGATGCGGGCGTGGATGCCCGTGTGCCGGGTCTCGAGGTCGGTGAAGAGCTCGGCGAGGGTGTCCCCGGTGCCCTCCACAGCCTTCTGACCGTCGGTGTAGGTGCGGAGGATGGTGGGGATGCGGACCTCGATGGCCATGGCTCAGGGCTCCTGTCGGGAGTAGTCGGTCGGGGGCGCGCGGCAGCGCAGTTGCGGCAGGGTGGTGCGGGTGTGCGGCGCCGCGGCTCATGGCCGTACGGCGGCAGGTGTCGCGTCAACAGATGGCGCTGGCGAGCCTGCACAGGTCGACGTGCAGCCGCGCCACGAGCAGCATGCCCGGCGTCTTCTCGCTCACGTCGTGGAGAACCATGGGGTCATCGTATCGATTCCCGGTCCGGGTCCTGGAATGTGATCCCACATCGCGGACGCTTTCGGGCCGGGGAATGAGACCGCGCTGTTCAGACCTTCCCGGTACGCCTTCTCAGTACGCCTCGACGACCTTGACCTCCTCCTCCGTCACCTCGCCTTCGACGATGCGGAAGGAGCGGAACTGGAAGTCGCCGAGGCCGTCGGTGTCGGCGGTGGAGACCAGGACGTAGTGCGCGCCGGGCTCGTTGGCGTAGGAGATGTCGGTGCGCGAGGGGTATGCCTCGGTGGCGGTGTGGGAGTGGTAGATGACCACCGGTTCCTCGTCGCGGTCGTCCATCTCGCGGTAGAGCTTGAGCAGGTCGCCGGAGTCGAACTCGTAGAACGTGGGCGACATGGCCGCGTTCAGCATCGGGATGAAGCGCTCGGGCCGGTCCGAGCCGGCCGGTCCCGCGACGACACCGCACGCCTCGTCGGGGTGGTCCTTGCGGGCGTGGGCGACGATCTGGTCGACGAGGGCCTGCGTGATGGTCAGCATGTTCGTCAGGATAGACAGAGGGCCGCCCCGTACCGAAGAGTGGTACGGGGCGGCCCATATAGCGGACGTCCTGAGCGGCAACCGTCCGGGGCGCCACGAGTGCCCCAGGCGGCGGGACGTCCTGGCAGGGCGGCGCGCCGGCGCCCCCGAAGGGGCGCGGGGAACTGCGCGACCAGCCACGACGGACCCGCAGCCGCCCGACGGCCCCTGACGCGGCCCTATCAGCGAAGCGCCTAGCCGACCTTTTCGAGCTCCGGCTCGCCGCCGCGGTCGCCGAGCTGCGGGTTGCGGCGCTTGAGGACCGCCCAGCCGACGCCCAGGGCGACGGCCCAGCCGGCCGCCACGTACAGGCAGACCCGCGCGTCCTTGTCGTACGCGATCATGAAGGTCACGCCGATGAGGAAGAGGAGCGCGACCCAGCTGAAGAGCGCACCGCCGGGAGCCGGGAAGGACGAGGCCCGCAGCCGGCCCGCGTCGACCGCCGCGCGGTAGCGGATGTGGCTGACGAGGATCATCATCCAGGTCCAGATGCCGGCCGCGGTGGCGACGGAGGTGACGTAGAGGAACGCCTTCTCCGGGACGACGTAGTTCAGGACGACGCCGATGCCCATGAGCGCCACGGAGACCGTGATGCCGATGGCGGGCGTCTTGCGGGAGTTGAGCTTGCCGAACGCCTGCGGGGCCTCGCTGTTGGCGGCCAGGTCGCGCAGCATGCGGCCGGTCGAGTACATGCCCGAGTTGCAGGAGGAAAGGGCCGCGGTGAGCACCACGAAGTTGACGATGCCCGCGGCGAGCGGGATGCCGATCTTGCCGAAGGCGTGCACGAACGGGCTCTCGCCGGCGGAGAACTCGGTCCACTTCACGACGGAGAGGATCACCAGCAGCGCGCCGACGTAGAAGACGATGATGCGCCAGGGCAGCGTGTTGATGGCCTTGGGCAGGGTCTTCTCGGGGTTCTCGGACTCGCCCGCGGTCACGCCGACGAGCTCTACGGCGAGGTAGGCGAACATGACGCCCTGGAGCGTCATCAGGCTGGAGCCGATGCCGTTCGGGAAGAAGCCGTCGTGCGACCAGAGGTTGGAGACGGTGGCGGTGTCACCGGCGTCGGAGAAACCGAGGGTGAGCACGCCGAGGCCGATGACGATCATGCCGATGATGGCCGTGACCTTGATCATCGAGAACCAGAACTCGACCTCGCCGAAGATCTTGACGGAGATCAGGTTCACACCGAAGAGCACCACCAGGAACACCAGGGCGCTGACCCACTGCGGGATCTCGGGGAACCAGAAGTGGATGTAGATCGCGGCGGCCGTGAGCTCGGCCATGCCGGTGACCACCCACATGAGCCAGTACGTCCAGCCCGTGACGAAGCCGAAGAAGGGGCCGAGGAATTCGCGGGCGTACTCGGCGAACGAGCCGGAGACGGGGCGGTAGAGGAGCAGCTCGCCCAGGGCCCGCATGATGAAGAAGATGACGACGCCCGCGAGGGCGTACATGAGGATGATGCTGGGGCCGGCCTTGGCGATGTTCGCCCCGGCGCCCATGAAGAGGCCGACGCCGATGGCGCCGCCGATCGCGATCATCTGGACCTGACGGCTGCCGAGACCCCGCTCGTACCCCTCTTCCGGGGTACCCGTGGCCTTCTCGTCAGTGACCTTCGCAGAGGTCATGTGTGGTGCGCCTTTCTCCATGCCGACCCGGACCTTCGTCGGCCCCGGATCGGGTCTCGATCCCCCCGGATTGCTGGAGCTGTGCCTGGCCGACGATCCGCCGGCCATGTGGCGCACCCGGCCGAACATTCGGGTGGTGTTCGCCGGGCGTCGTGAAGATTTATCACGGGCTTAACCGTGATCGGGGGCGGTTCATGTGGCGCATCACACAGGAAGAAGCGGACAAACGAGACTGCCGCCCCCCATAGCGGGTGGCGGCAGTGACTCGATCGTTATCCGGATTTGAGCGTCCGCTGAGCGAACACAAAATCGTCACACTTCAGTGCAAGAAGGTCGCGTTCTACGGCATGAGCGTGGCGACCAGCGTCTCCTGGAGCCCTCCGAGCCACAGGTATGCCATCACCATCGGCTTGCGCGGATCCTCGTCCGGGAGCCGGTAGAGCAGATCGGTGTCGTCCTCGTCGGCGATCTCCAGCCGGGAGCCGATGGCCAGCCGCAGGTCGTTCAGCGCGCCGAGCCACTGCTGGGACTCCGGCACGGAGAGCTTGAGCACCGCGCCTCCCTCACCGGCGGAGTCGGTGCTCAGCGAGTCCAGGGAGCGGACCACCGCGAGGGCGTTGTCCCGCTTGCCGGACCGCAGGTCGTTCTCGGTGTAGCGGCGGAACTCGGCGGAGTACGCCCGCTGCTCCTCGGCCTCCTTGGCCTGCGGGGTGCCCTCGGGGTCGCTGTAGGCGTCCGGGAACAGACGTCTCAGGACCGGGTCGGCCGGCGGTTCGCTCGGGCCCTCGGCGAACAGCTCGGCGAGCGGGTCGTCCGGGGTGTCCTCGGCGGGGCCGGGGCCGATGAGCTCCAGGAGCTGCACGGCCAGCGAGCGGATGATGGAGATCTCGACGTCGTCGAGGGCGACGGCCGCGCCGCCGCCGGGGAGCGGTTCGAAGGTTCCTGGCATGGAGACGATTCGCTACTTCCGGTCCTGCGGGCGTGCGGTCATTTGCGGTCGTGCTGAAGGGTGGCCCACAGGCCGTAGCCGTGCATGGCCTGCACATCGCGTTCCATCTCCTCGCGGGTACCGCTGGAGACGACCGCCCGGCCCTTGTGGTGGACGTCGAGCATGAGCTTGGTGGCCTTGTCCTTGGGATAGCCGAAGTACGACTGGAAGACGTACGTCACATAGCTCATGAGGTTGACCGGGTCGTTGTGCACGATCGTGACCCAGGGGACGTCGGGCTCGGGGACGGCGAAGGTCTCCTCCGCCGCTTCGGTACGTTCGATCTCTACGGGAGCGGGTGACGTCACAGTGCCCATGCTGCCACCGGAGGGGGGTGGTCGCACAAATCCCCGGCGAACGCCCGGTACCAAATCGTCAGACTGACGAAATGGGGGTACCATCGGTTGCCATGAACACAGCGGACCTTGGGCTGCCGGTGGAGGTTCCCTCGACGGCGCTCTTCACGGACCAGTACGAGCTCACGATGCTTCAGGCGGCGCTCAAGGCGGGCACCGCCGAGCGGCGGAGTGTGTTCGAGGTCTTCACGCGGCGGCTGCCCGACGGACGGCGCTACGGCGTCGTGGCCGGCACCGGACGTGTCCTGGACGCCGTGGAGAACTTCCGCTTCGACGCGGACGTCATCGGCTTCCTGCGCGAGCGGAAGATCGTCGACGAGCAGACCCTCGCCTGGCTCGCGGACTACCGGTTCTCCGGTGACGTCTGGGGCTACCCGGAGGGCGAGGTCTACTTCCCCGGCTCGCCGATCATGCGGGTGGAGGGCACCTTCGCCGAGTGCGTGCTGCTGGAGACGGTGATCCTCTCCATCCTCAACCACGACTCCGCGATCGCCGCGGCCGCCTCCCGCATGTCGTCGGCGGCCGGGACGCGCCCGCTCGTCGAGATGGGCGCCCGGCGCACCCACGAGCTGGCCGCCGTGGCCGCCTCCCGCGCCGCTTACATCGGCGGCTTCGCCTCCACCTCCGACCTGGCCGCCGGCTTCCGCTACGGCATCCCCACGGTCGGCACCAGCGCACACGCCTTCACCCTGCTGCACGACCGCGAGCGGGACGCCTTCCAGGCCCAGGTGAACTCCATGGGACGCGGCACCACGTTGCTCGTGGACACCTACGACGTCGCCGAGGCGGTCCGTACGGCCGTGGAGGTCGCCGGGCCCGAGCTGGGCGCCGTCCGTATCGACTCGGGCGATCTGCTGCTGGTCGCGCACCGGGTCCGCCAGCAGCTGGACGAGCTGGGCGCGACCGGCACCCGGATCATCGTGACCTCGGACCTGGACGAGTACGCCATCGCCTCGCTGGCCGCGGCGCCGGTGGACGCGTACGGCGTCGGCACCCAGCTGGTGACCGGCTCCGGGCATCCGACCTGCTCGATGGTCTACAAGCTGGTCGCCCGCGCCGAGTCCACCGAGGCCGGGGCGCCGCTGGTGCCGGTCGCGAAGAGGTCGACCGGCGGCAAGACCTCCATCGGCGGCCGCAAGTGGGCCGCGCGGCGCCTGGACGAGTACGGGGTCGCGGAGGCCGAGGTCATCGGCACGGAGGCGGTGCCTGCCGAGCTGACCGACCGGCAGCTGCTTGTCGAGCTGGTCAAGGGCGGGACCGTGGTGGCGCGGGAGCCGCTGGACGCCGTACGGGACCGGCATGGGGCCGCGCGGGCCAACCTGCCGCTGTCCGCCACACAGCTCTCGCGCGGGGAACCTGTCATTCCGACGGAGTACGTCAACGGGCGCTCGGGGAGCTCGGCGGGGGCGTGAAGCGAGCGCGCTCGGCGTGCTCACCCCATGCCCCCTCCCGCACCGCACCCGAAGTCTCTAGGCTCGGAAGTTCACCGGCCGGGCCGGCACCGATTTCAGCGGCCCGCACCAAGGGTCCATAACCGAAGGACACCGACCATGCGCCGCGCCTTGATCGTCGTAGACGTGCAGAACGACTTCTGCGAGGGGGGCAGCCTCGCCGTGGCCGGCGGTGCCGACGTGGCCGCCGCCGTCACCGAGCTGATCGGGCAGGCGGCGGGGTCCGGCTACCAGCACGTCGTGGCCACCCGCGATCACCACATCGCGCCCGGCGGTCACTTCTCCGCCCACCCCGACTTCCGGCACTCCTGGCCGGCGCACTGCGTCGCGGGCACAGAGGGGGTCGGGTTCCACCCGAACTTCGCCCCCGCGGTGGCCTCGGGCGCGATCGACGCGGTCTTCGACAAGGGGGCGTACGCGGCTGCGTACAGCGGGTTCGAGGGGGCCGACGAGAACGGTGTGAAGCTGGCCGACTGGCTGCGGGCCCGGGAGGTCTCGGAGGTGGACGTGGTGGGCATCGCCACGGACCACTGCGTTCGCGCTACCGCTTTGGATGCCGCGAACGAGGGGTTCCGTACGCACGTCCTGCTGGACCTCACCGCCGGAGTGGCCCAGGAGACCACGGAGCGGGCGCTGGAGGAGCTGCGCGAGGCCGGGGTCGAGCTGTCCGGGAAGCCGGTGGTGGCCTAGCCGCTCGGTCGGGGTGCCACGATCGGTGGTCGGGAGACTGCGGGTCCGTCGTGGCTGGTCGCGCAGTTCCCCGCGCCCCTTGGGGTGCTGCGGTCCCCCCGCTCTCGACCCGTTACGGCGTTGCGGCGGGGCGTCTCAGCAGTGCCCTGATCGGGTGCCAGAGCTCCTGCATCAGTTCCGGGGCCGTCGCGACACCGTTGTCAGGTGCCGTTCGCCATATCAGGCCGTCGGGGTGGTGCAGGACGGCCGTGATCTCGTCCGGCGTCGGCGGCGCGGCGTTGCCGCGCAGGTAGACGGCGCGCATGCCCAGATTGCGGAGCCTGGTCAGGGCTCGGGCGCGGTTCTGGGCGTGCACGAGGACACGGACGCAGCCCGTGCCGTCGGCGGCGGGTCTGGGCAGGTTCAGAGCCACCACCACGCTGCCGGTCGGCAGCTTGCAGAAACCTCCTGCGGCCATGCGGTCACACCCCCGTGCGAGTCGGTGTCAATAAGGCAAGCACAGGGTGCACCTAAACACGATCGGCGGCAACCCGCCAAGGGGTCGCCGCCGATCATGCTCTGACCTGCGAAGATGGTGATTACTTCACCGCAGGACCGACCTCGAGCTCGATCGTGGAGCCGTTCTTGGCCTCCTTGGTGATCTTGATCTTGGTGTTGGTGTCAGTGATCTTGACACCGGCGGTCGGGGTCTGCGCGTCGTAGTACGTGTTGGTCCGGTCGTTGAAGACCGACACCCCCGCGCTCGACGGGATCTTGGTCAGGACGTCGGCGTTGTGCAGGTTGATGCCGTCCGTACGGAACTTGCTGAAGGGCGAGTCGTAGGACTGGATGCGGTTGCGCATCACCGTGCCGTCGGCCCACTTCATGGCCGCCGGGTGCGAGTCGATCGGCAGGACCAGGCCGACACCGGGGTGCACGCTGGTGTTGTTGTCCTTCTGGGAGGTGTCCCACTTCCAGATCAACAGGCCGTTCTGGTACGGGTAGTGCTCCACCCAGTCCGGACGGACCCCCGCGAAGCCGAAGTTGTACGGGCCGGTCTTCAGGGTCTTGTCGTACGACACGTACTGACGGTTCTCGGCGATGTAGTACTGCGCGTAGTCGTCCGTGATGGACGCACCGATGCGGGAGAAGCCCTTGGTCTTCCAAGCGGCGTCCGCGGCCTCGGCGTTGTCGGAGAACACCGCCGCGCCGTCGGCCGTCACGGTGATCTCGTCGGCCGCGAAGCCCCTCTGGGCCACGCCGCCGTCGGTCTGGTAGCGGAACCGCAGGTCGATCTTCTTGCCGGCGTAGGCGTTCAGCGGGAAGACCAGCTTCTTGTACGCGTCGACCGTGCCGGTGAGCGCCGGCTTGCCGCTGGCGTCCTTCGGGATGGCCGCACCGTCGACCGTGCCGTCGACGGCCGTCCAGTTGGCGCCGCCGTCGGTGGAGACCTCGGTGTAGAGGTAGTCGTACTCGGCCTCGATGTCGTACCAGCCGTCCAGCGTCAGCGAGGCGGAGGTCTTGCCCGTGAGGTCCACGGAACGGGTCAGGGTGTTGGCGAGGTTGTCGCCGCTGCCGCTCCACCACTGGTTCGCGCCCTGCGCCGGGGCCACGATCTCCGTGGTGACCTTCTTCTTGGGCAGCTCCACCACAAGACCCTGCTTGTGCTTGGTGTTGTACTCGGCGACACCGAGCTTGTGCCAGGAGCTCGTACCGGCCTTGGCCGTGTCGTACTTGAGCCAGCCCAGCTGGAGCTTGTCCCAGGCGGTCATGTCGCCCGGCAGGTCACCGATCTCCTTCTTGCCGGTGCCGAGCCAGGAACCGGAGGACATCAGGGTCCAGAAGCCGGTGGAGTTGTCGCCGTTGCCGGTGGTGTCGTAGTGGTCCGGCAGACCGAGGTCGTGGCCGTACTCGTGGGCGTAGACGCCCAGGCCGCCGTTCTCGGGCTGCACGGTGTAGTCGCCGACCCAGATGCCGGTGTCGCCGATCTTCGCGCCGCCCAGCTTGTTGCCCGCGGGGCCGGTGGCACCCGCGTCGGTGCCGAACGCGTACCAGCGGTGGGCCCAGATGGCGTCGGTGCCCTGCGCGCCGCCGCCCGCGGACTCGTCCTCACCTGCGTGCACGACCTGGAAGTGGTCGATGTAGCCGTCGGCCTCGTTGAAGTTGCCGTCGCCGTCGAAGTCGTAGCGGTCCCACTGGTCGAACTTCGCGACGTCCGCCTTGATCTCGGCGTCGGTCTTGCCGGCTGCCTTCTGCTGGGCGACCCACGCGTTCAGACCGTCGCTGACGACGTTCCAGACGCTGGAGCAGTTGGTCTGTCCGCAGGCGTTGTTGCCGTAGCGGGCCTCGTTGTACGGGACCTTGACCCAGTCGGCGACCTCGCCCTCGACCGAGTAGCGGCCGGAGGACTGCTTCTCGTAGTACTTCTTGACCGACTCGGTCTTCTTGCCGGTGCCGAAGTAGAGGTCCTGGTAGTGCTTCTGGTTGTAGTCCTTCTTCCACGCCGTGGAGTTGTCCTTGGCGCGGTCGGGCTCGGCTATCTGATTGTGGGCCGGGCCCGCGGTGCCGCCGAACTCGCTGATCTTGTCGCCGAACTCGACCAGGATCGTGAAGATCTTGTCGGTCTTCTCGCGGCCGAGCTCGACGTACTTGCTGTCGCCCTTCTTGCTCTTCAGCTGGACGACCTGCGAGCCCCCGCGCTTGGTCACCTTGGCGTCGCCGGATATGACCTGCTTCAGGGCTTCCTCGCGCTGGGCCTCCTGAGTCTTGCTCATCGGGCCGTCGAGGTTGTGCTCGGCGTGGGTGTTGTCCGCCGGATCGTGCCGCTCGACGGAAGCCGGGGCGCCTTCGTCGGCCTGGGCCACCGCGTAGGTGGAGAAGGTCGCCGCTGCCGTCGCGAGCGCGACGGCGGTCGCCGCCGTTCTGAACGTCCAGGGTCTACTGGTCACTTGAGATCCTCCCCCGCGCCGGGCGCGCGGAAGGAGGGTCCTGGTCATGGAGGATCCGCGCACGTGATCAACGCGTGTAGTCAAGTGACGACATTTGACTAGAGGTTAAGCAGAAAAAACAGACCTTGACTTGAACAGGTCAATTGCATTATGCGGAGCCGCTGTTCGTTTAGCGAACAACGATCTTTTACTAACGGGCGCGCGCTTCCGTCCACTTGCTGGACGCCATGACTCCGTGCGCCCCCTGTGCACCGGCACTGTTGGTTAGGTCACGCTTACGGTTTGTTCCTCTCGGGCATGCACGCGGTTAGAGTCGGATGGCGGAACGCCCGGACGTCGGCGGAAAGCCAGGCCGAGACCCCCGTGCACCCCTGATTCCGAGGACACGATGATCATGCCTCGTCCGACTGCCGCACAGCTCTCCTACGGCTCGTGCACCGTGATCTTCTCCACGCTCGCCATGCTGCTGCTGTCACAGACCAGTTCAGGTGTGGGGATCGCGGTCATCGCCGTAGCGGCGCTCATGCTCGGCCTCCTGGTCGCCATGACGGTGCCGATCCCGAAGAGGGCCCGCGTGGTGGCGGTGCGCAAGCCCGCCGGCGCGGAACAGGAGAAGGCGGAGGAGCCCGCGCTCTCGCAGTCCTGACGTTCGTCAGCTGCCGGTGCTGACCACCACCGTCTTCGCCGCCTTGTCGTGCAGGCCCTGCTTGTAGGGCCTGTCGAAATAGCTCCAACCGCCGCAGATCGCCGTCCAGATGCAGGCGCAGCAGAACGCGAACGGGATCCACAGGACCGCCGCGCGGATCAGCGAGCTCTGCACGGACGGCGTGGCGCCGTTGTCGAGGTTGGCGACCCGCATCTTGAACAGCCGCTTGCCGAGGGTCTGCCCGTCCCTGACGGTCATGACGGTGTCGTAGGCGATGTAGAGCACGGCGGCGATCGCGGACTGCCCGAGGGACTTGCCGTACTCCACCTTGTCGGTGTCCACGTCGAGTTCGGTGACGCCGAAGCCCCACGTGAGCAACCAGACGAAGACGCCGACCAGGATCATGTCGAGGATGCGGGCGATCGTGCGCTTGCCGCTGTCGGCCAGCGGGGGCATCCCGGCGAGGGGGTCGCTGGGGTAACCGCCGCCGCCGTACGGATCACCGCCGTAGGGCCCGCCGCCGCCGTAGGGGCCACCGCCGCCCGGCGGGGGCGGGGGCTGGCCGCCGCCGTACGGAGGCTGATCACCGTACGGCGAACCCGAGCCCCCGGCCGGCGGGGGCTGCTTCCTGAACCTGTCGTCCTCCGGGGGCTGCTGCCCGGAGCCGGGAGGCGGTTCGCTGCTCATGGCCCCGAGTCGACCGCGAACACGTGGGTTCCGCATCCGGCGCGGGGCCGTCCGGAGTACGTAAATCCCCTGGGGCGTACGCCGTACGGGTCAGCCCGCGACGAACGTATGTGCCGCCTTGTCGTGCCAGCACTGGTGCCACGGCCGGTCGAACACGCACCACAGGACACCTACGACGCCGATGACGAGCAGGCCGGGGACGCTGAGGACGAACCAGCGGCGCAGGGCGACGCCGAACTGCGGGGGCTCGTGGCCCTCGATGTCCCGCACGTCGAGGCCGAGCGCCTTCTTGCCCAGCGTGCGGCCCCACTTGGCGGTGGGCAGCGCCTCGTAGACCACGCCGAACAGGAGCAGCACGGCGAGGATGATGCCCAGGTACACGGACGTGGTGCCGTCCAGCAGCCAGACGGTGACCGTCTCGCCGGAGAGCTTGGCGGCGTCGATCTTGTCGTTGACGTGGTCGAGGGCCTTGGTGCCGAGCGGCACGGCGGCCACCGCGGTGACGGCGGCCAGCACGACGGTGTCGATCAGCCGGGCGGCGAGCCGCTTGCCGAGGTTCGCGGGGCGGGCGGCGGACTGGCGCAGGGCGGCGGCCTGGAAGGGGTCCAGGGTCGGGGGCTTCCAGGGGGCGACGGGCTGGTCCTCGTCGGTGGGGCCGGCGAGCCGGTGGACCTGCTGCGCCCAGGAGGACTGACCGCCGCCAGCGCCCGCGGCCATCGGCGTGCCGGGCTCGGCGGCCTGCTGCTGCGGCGTGCCGGGGCCGGCGCCCTGCTGCTGCGGGGCAACGGACTGACGGGGGACGCCCGGAGCGGCCTGCTGCGGGCCGGAGAGGCCCGCGGGGGCACCGGCGGGCGCCTGGGCCGCGGACCCGGCTCCAGCGGCCCCCTGAGGCTGCGACTGGGCCACCGAGGCGCGGTCCGCGGCGGCCTTCCCGGCGCCGAAGCCGGGGCCCTGCGGGGCACCGGCCGCGCCGGGGCGCTCTGCGTCCGCACGAGCGGCGCCCGGGACGGCGGACGCGCCCGTGCCTCCGCCCTGCGCCCCGGCCGCCCCGCCCTGCTGCCCCGTGCGCGGGGTCACCGCGCGGATTGCCATGGTGCCGTCGGCGGGGGCGGGGCCACCGGGGCCGGGGATGCCGGAAGCGGCCTGCCCCGAAGTACCCGCGACGGGCCTGCGGATCATGAACGTGTCCCCGGAGGCGACGCCGCCGGAGTCCGCGTCCGGCTCGGCGGGCGAAGTCGCCGAGCCGTCCGCGGGGGCCGCCGTGCGCGGGTCCCGCGGATCGGGCTCGGGCCGGCCCCAGGAGACCCGGCGGTCCTGCTCGCCGCCGAAGCCGGACTGGTGGGCGGAGTCGGCGCCCCAGGCGGACGCCGGCTCGGGACGGCTGCCGTGGTGGGCACCGCCGGGCGCGGGCTCCTCGTCGAAGAAGTGCGGGCCGGTCTCCTCCACCGAGGGCGGCTGGACCGGCTGCGCACCCGGCGGCGGGGCGAGCGTCTCGCCGTCCGTGGGCGCCGGACGGCTGGTGCCCGGCACCCAGGAGGCGCCGTTCCAGTACCGGACATATCCAGGAATGGACGGGTCCGGGTAATACCCATCGCGGGGCCGGTCGTCACCGGGGGCCGGGGTTGGGGCGCTCATGTCCGTCGTCCGGTATCTGCTCGTGGGTCAAATGGGGGCCTCCACATCTATCAGACCGGCGCAACAAGCACCCCCGGTCCCGCCGGACCCGCCCCTTTCCGGGCAACCTCGTACACGTACTTCACACGAGCGGAAGTCCGGTGCGGTACGCCGACGGCACGAACCCGGGAGCGCTGTCCCGCGGCGGCTGTCGGGGTAACGGCGATCCCGCTCTTTCGGCTGGGGGTCCGGGGGTCGTCCCCCGGGAAAGCACAGTCGGGCAACCTCGTGCACGTACTTCACACGAGCGGAAGTCCGGTGCGGGATCGGGCCGGGAAAAAGTTGGGGGAAGTCGCGTAATGATCCGCGCCCCTGCTCCCTCTCCACTCGTACGGGCCCGTCCACACGGCTCGCACGCGTCGCGAGAGAGGAAACGAACGCCATGCATCACACCGTCGTGGAGCGCGAACTGGAGTTGCGGCTCATCCTGTCGCCGGAGCGCAGTGTGCCGGTGCCGGCGCGGCTGAGCTATCACAGCGACGATCCGTACGCCGTGCACGTCACCTTCCACATCAACTCCGAGCAGCCCGTGCACTGGACCTTCTCCCGCGATCTGCTCGTCGAGGGGGTGTTCCGGCCGTGCGGGCACGGGGACGTGCGGGTGTGGCCGACGAAGTCCGAGGGCCGCACTGTGGTGCTGATGGCCCTCAGTTCACCGGACGGGGACGCCCTGCTGGAGGCACCCGCGGCGCAGGTGTCGGCCTGGCTCGAGCGGACGTTGCGGGCGGTGCCCCCGGGGACCGAGGGCGAGCAACTGGGGATCGACGACGCGCTCGACCAGCTGCTCGCCCGGTGAGGCGCGGTACGTCAGAAGAGTTTGCCCGGGTTCAGGATGTCCAGGGGGTCGAAGACCTGCTTGATGCCCCGCTGCATCTCGATGCCCACCGGGCCGATCTCCCGCGCCAGCCACTCCTTCTTCAGCACACCCACGCCGTGCTCGCCCGTGATCGTGCCGCCGAGTTCCAGCCCGAGGGCCATGATCTCGTCGAACGACTCACGGGCGCGCCGGGACTCGTCGACGTCGCCCGCGTCGAAGCACACCGTCGGATGCGTGTTGCCGTCGCCCGCGTGCGCGACGACCCCGATGGTGAGCTTGTGCTTCTCCGCGATCCGCTCGACGCCCTCGATGAGATCGCCGAGCCGCGAGCGCGGCACGCACACGTCGTCGATCATCGTCACGCCCCGCACCGCCTCCAGCGCGGTCAGGGACAACCGCCGCGCCTGGAGGAGCAGTTCGGACTCGGCCACGTCGTCCGCCGGCACCACCTGCGTGGCCCCGGCCGCCTCGCACAGCGCGCCCACGGCAGCCAGGTCCGGCCCCGGGTCCGGAGTGTCGAAGGCGGCCAGCAGCAGCGCCTCCGTGGTGTCCGGCAGCCCCATGTGCGCCAGGTCGTTGACGGCCTTGACCGTCGTCCGGTCCATGATCTCCAGCAGTGACGGCACATGCCCGCCGGCCATGATCTTGCACACCGCGTCGCAGGCGGCGGCCGCGGACGCGAACTCGGCGGCCAGCACCAGCTGCTGCGGCGGCTGCGGCCGCAGCGCCAGGACGGCCCGTACGACGATGCCGAGCGAGCCCTCGGAGCCGACGAACAGGCGCGTCATGTCGTACCCCGCGACCCCCTTCGCCGTACGGCGGCCCGTGGTCATCAGGCGGCCGTCGGCCAGGACGACGTCGAGGCCGAGGACGTACTCCGCCGTCACCCCGTACTTCACACAGCACAGGCCCCCGGAGGCGGTGCCGATGTTGCCGCCGATCGTGCACATCTCCCAGCTGGAGGGGTCCGGCGGGTAGTACAGGCCGTGTTCGCCCACCGCGCGGGAGAGGGCGGCGTTGATGACGCCGGGCTCGACGACGGCGATGCGGTCGACGGGGTTGATCTCCAGGATCCGGTCCATCTTGGTCAGGGACAGCACGATGCAGCCGTCGGAGGCGTTGGCCCCGCCCGACAGGCCCGTGCGGGCGCCCTGCGGGACGACCGGGACGCGCAGCTCGGTGGCGGTG
This sequence comes from Streptomyces chartreusis, assembly GCF_008704715.1. Taxonomy (NCBI): domain Bacteria; kingdom Bacillati; phylum Actinomycetota; class Actinomycetes; order Kitasatosporales; family Streptomycetaceae; genus Streptomyces; species Streptomyces chartreusis. The sequence continues at coordinate 6,085,951 of NZ_CP023689.1, read as the reverse complement.
CGCATGACGTGCTGGACCTCTTCGACGGTGCGCGGCAGCACCACCACGGCGGGGGCGCCGGCCGGGCAGAAGCTGGCCATGTCGTTGGCGTAGGAGGCCGTGATGTCGGGGTCGGTGAGGACGGCCTCGGGCGGCAGGCCCGCGAGCAGCCGCTCGGTGAGGTCACCCCGGGCGCGGTCGGGTGCGGCTTCGGTACGGCTCATGATCACAGCGTGACACCCGGGGCCATCGGTGTGAACCCCGCGTACGGCAGCCGACGTAAGGCGGGTGTGGTCGTCGTGTCGACGCACCGTATTCACGCACAGTGAGCGCCATGGAGAACGACGCCGTGGAGAACGGACAGGGCACGCGGCCGGGGTTCCCGCGGGTCCGGCGGCGGGTGCTGCTCGCCTCGGTGGCGGGGTGTGCCGTGCTCGGCGGGCTGCTGACGCTGCTGCCGTGGGGGTCGGGCGGGGCCGGGACTCCCCCGCCGGCGCCGGGGGCGCGGGCGCTGGCCGCGGTCACCACGGGCGTGGCCGTCGCGCTGCCCGATCTCGCGGTGCTGATCGACGGGCGGGAGCGGCACTTGCGGGCCTACCCGGGGGACGCCGAGTCGTGGGCGGTGCTGGGCGCGGCGTATGTGGAGCAGGGCCGCCGGACCTCGGACCCGGCGAACTACCCGAAGGCGGAAGAGGCGTTGCGCAGGTCCCTGAAGGCGCGCGAGCAAAATGCCGGGGCGCTGGACGGCATGGCGGCGCTGGCGAACGCGCGGCGGGACTTCCGGGCCGCGCGCAACTGGAGCGAGGCGGCGCTGAAGGCGGACCGGAGGCTGTGGTCGGCGTATCCGCAGCTGATCGACGCGCAGACCGGGCTCGGTGACTACAAGGCGGCCGACAAGGCGCTGGACCGGCTGGTGGAGCTGCGCAAGGGGCCGGAGGTGCTGGCGTGGGCGGCCGGCGTGTACCGGGACCGGGGCCGGCGGGAGGACGCGGCGGCCGCCCTGTCCGACGCGGCGGCGGGCGCGGAGACCCCGGCCGAGCGGGCGGCGTATCTGGAGCGGGGCGGGCAGCTCGCCTTCGAACGCGGTGACCTTGACGAGGCCCTGCGGTACTTCAGGGAGGCGGTGCGGCTCGACCCCGACCAGCGGGCCGCGCTCGCGGGGCAGGGGCGGACGCTGGCGGCGCTGGGCCGGACGACGGAGGCGCTGAACGCCTACCGGGCCGCCTTCGCCAAGCGGCCGGATCCGGAGTACGCCCTTGAACTGGGCGAGCTGTACGAGTCGCTGGGGCTGGAGCAGGCGGCGCGGGTGCAGTACGACTCGCTGCGGGAGCGGGTGGCGCGGAGCGCGGAGGGCGGGGTGGACGACGAGCTGGTGCTGGGCCGTTTCGAGGCCGACCACGGCGACCCCGAGGCGGCGGTGCGGCGGCTGCGGGACGAGTGGCGCCGGCAGCCGGGGATCGCGGTGGCCGACGCGCTGGGCTGGGCGCTGCACCGGGCCGGCGAGGACGAGGAGGCGCTGAAGTTCGCGCGGGTGGCGACCGACCGGCACCGCGGGGGCGGGGTACGCAGCGCGCTGTACGTGTACCACCTGGGGATGATCGAACGGGAGCTGGAGATGCCGGGGGCCGCGCGGCGGCATCTCCAGGAGGCGCTGCGGATCAGCCCCCGCTTCTCGCCGACCCGGGTGCCGCTGGCGGAGCAGGCGCTGCGGGAACTGGGCGAGCCGTCGGTGGAGGACGTGCCGGACATGGACGCCGAGCCCGAGGAGAAGTCCGAGGAGGAGTGAGCGCCGGCTTTCAGGGGCGGTGCGGCTTGTAGTAGACCGAGAACTCGCGGGCGCCCACCGCTCCGGACGCGAAGCCCATGCACAGCCACGGCTTCGGTGTACGCCGCACCGCGAGGCCCTCCGGCTCGCGGAAGGAGAGCGAGTGACCGGCCTCGGTGCGCTCGCGCTGGACCGGTTCGCCGGTGCGGATGTGCAGGCAGGACACATGGGTGTCGCCGCGGCCGGCGGGCGGGTTGCGCTGCGGGTCGTAGGGCGTGCCGGCCAGTTGGTAGAGGTGGTCGCCGTGCAGGGCGAACCCCTGGAACGGGACCGTCGGGTCGGGGTGCGTGCCGGTCTGCGGGAAGTCGGCGAGGTGGGTGGTGTAGTCACCGGCGACGAACGCGGCGAGGTCGTAGATCCGGTAGCGCGGCACGTCGTCGACCCGGTGGCGCACTGCGATACGGCCCGTGGCCTGGCAGATCGACGGCTGGTTGCCGGTGGAACCCCGTATCGGGAAGCGGACGTTGACGTCGGCGACCTCGCGGGTGGCACCGGGGAAGAAGCGGAAACGGGTGACGCCGCGGCCGTAGCCGCCCTCGCTCGCGGCGCACTCGGTCCAGATCCAGACGGTGCCGTCGGGCGCGTGCTGCACGCCGATGCCCACGCCGTGTCCGAAGCCGCGCAGGTACATGTGGCCGAGGCGCTTGCCCTGAAGGTCGAGGCGGTTCAGGCACAGGTCGCCGGCCTCGGAGCCGCCCCACACGATCTGCAGGACGTACAGGTGCTTGTGCACCTCGTCGAGGGCGAACGACTGAAGGACGGTCGGCTCCTTGAGCGTGTCCTTCTTCCACAGCCAGCGCTCGGACGCCACGGACAGGTCGAAGCGGTCCACCGTGTCCCCCACCGATGTCTCCCTCCGGTCGTGCGGATGCCCCCCGTGACACCCGCACGACTGGAGAAGCTCAGAGGGCCGTCACAGGTTTCCGCGCTTGGCCTGCTCCCGCTCGATCGCCTCGAACAGGGCCTTGAAGTTGCCCTTTCCGAAGCCCATCGAACCGTGCCGCTCGATGATCTCGAAGAAGACGGTCGGACGGTCCTGGACCGGCTTGGTGAAGATCTGCAGCAGGTAGCCGTCCTCGTCACGGTCGGCGAGGATCTTCAGCTCGCGCAGGGTGTCGACGGGGACCCGGGTGTCGCCGACCCACTCGCCGAGGGTGTCGTAGTAGGAGTCCGGGGTGTCGAGGAACTGGACGCCGGCCGCGCGCATGGTGCGGACCGTGGCGACGATGTCGTTGGTGTTCAGCGCGATGTGCTGGACGCCGGCGCCGCCGTAGAACTCCAGGTACTCGTCGATCTGGGACTTCTTCTTGGCGATGGCGGGCTCGTTGATCGGGAACTTGACCTTGAGCGTGCCGTCGGCCACGACCTTCGACATCAGCGCGCTGTACTCGGTCGCGATGTCGTCGCCCACGAACTCCTTCATGTTCGTGAAGCCCATGACCTTGTTGTAGAAGCCGACCCACTCGTTCATCCGGCCGAGCTCGACGTTGCCGACGCAGTGGTCGATCGCCTGGAACGTGCGGTGGGCGGGCGGCTCGACCATCGGCTTGGCCGCCACGAAGCCGGGCAGGTACGGGCCGTCGTAGCCGCCGCGCTCGACCAGGGTGTGGCGGGTCTCGCCGTACGTCGCGATGGCGGCCAGCACGACGGTGCCGTGCTCGTCCTTCACCTCGTACGGCTCGGCCACCGAGCGGGCGCCGTGTTCCAGCGCGTAGGCGTACGCGGCCCGGGCGTCCGGGACCTCGATCGCGAGGTCGACGACACCGTCGCCGTGCTCGGCCACGTGCTGGGCGAGGAAGTGGCCCCAGGCGGTGGCGGGCTTGATGACGGAGGTGAGGACGAACCGGGCGGAGCCGTTCTCCAGCACATAGCTCGCGGTCTCGCGGCTGCCGTTCTCCGGTCCGGAGTAGGCCACGAGACGCATGCCGAAAGCGGTCGAGTAGTAGTGCGCCGCCTGCTTGGCGTTGCCCACGGCGAAGACGACCGCGTCCATTCCCTTGACCGGGAAGGGGTCGGCCTGCCGGGCGGTGTCGGGAGTGTGGTGTGTGGTCTGCGTCATAGGCGCAGCCTCACTCCGATACGGCAAGGTGCGCAATAGTTTGGTTTTTCACTGGACAATATGTTCAGTGCAGGGTCCGTTTCTGCGGGCTGTCTGTACAGGATGACCACCCCACCAGGGAGGCTGCTGTGGCGATCGATCATCTGGACGGGCGGATCATCGTGCTGCTGGCGCGCGAGCCGCGGATCGGGGTGCTGGAGATGTCCCGGCGGCTGGGAGTGGCCCGCGGGACCGTGCAGGCGCGGCTGGACCGGCTTCAGTCGAACGGAGTCATCCGCGGATTCGGTCCCCAGGTGGAGCCGGCCGCGCTCGGCTACCCGGTCACCGCGTTCGCCACGCTGCAGATCCGCCAGGGGCAAGGGCCGGACGTACGGGCGCACTTGGCGACCGTGCCGGAGGTGCTGGAGCTGCACACCACCACCGGGACCGGGGACATGATGTGCCGGCTGGTGGCGCGCTCCAACGCCGATCTCCAGCGTGTGATCGACCGGGTTGTCGGCTTCGATGGGATCGTCCGGGCCTCCACCGCGATCGTGATGGAGAACCCTGTTCCGCTGCGGATCATCCCGTTGGTGGAGCAGGCGGCACAGGACACGGCCGACAACTAGCCCGCGACCCGGTGGGGTGAGTGCGTGTGAGCTTCTGGGAGTACCTGGGCAACCGCCACCAGCAGCTGTTCGCCGACGCCCTCCAGCACGCCAGCGCCGTCCTGCAGTGCATGGTGGTGGCGACCGTGATCGGGGTGCTGATCGGGGTCGTCACCTATCGCAGCGAGTGGGCCGGCAACTTCGCCACGCTGACGACCTCGGGCATCCTCACCATTCCGTCGCTGGCCATGATCGGTCTGCTCATCCCGATCGTGGGTCTCGGCGTGGCGCCCACGGTGATCGCGCTGACGCTGTACGGGCTGCTGCCGATCGTGCGCAACTCCATCGTCGGGCTGCGCGGGGTCGACCCGTCCCTGGTGGACGCGGCCAAGGGCATCGGGATGTCCCGGCTCACCCGGCTGCTGAAGGTGGAGCTGCCGCTGGCCTGGCCGCCGATCCTGACCGGGATCCGGGTCGCCACGCAGATGCTGATGGGCATCGCGGCGATCGCGGCGTACGCCTCCGGCCCCGGCCTCGGCAATGTCATCTTCCGCGGTCTCGCCTCGCTGGGCAGCGCGAACGCGCTGAACCAGGTGCTCGCGGGCACGGTCGGGATCATCATCCTGGCGCTGCTGTTCGACGCCGCGTACGTCCTGATCGGGCGGCTGACCATCTCCAGGGGGATCCGTGCCTGAGGACAGCGGCCACAACGGCCACCACGGGGCCTCGATCGAGCTGGAGAGCCTGTCGAAGGAGTATCCGGGCAATCCGACGCCGGCCGTCGACAACGTGAACATGGAGATCAAGGCGGGCGAGGTCGTCATCCTCGTCGGCCCCTCCGGGTGCGGGAAGTCGACGACCCTGAAGATGATCAACCGGCTGATCGAGCCGACCGGCGGCCGGATCCGCATCGGCGGCGAGGACGTCACCGACATCGACCCGGTGAAGCTGCGCCGCAAGGTCGGCTACGCGATCCAGTCCGCGGGGCTGTTCCCGCACATGACGGTCGCGCAGAACATCGCGCTCGTCCCGAAGATGATCGGCTGGTCGAAGACGCGGATCGCCTCACGGGTCGAGGAGCTGCTCGACCTCGTCGGGCTGGACGCCGGGGAGTTCCGCGGCCGGTATCCGCGGCAACTGTCCGGCGGTCAGCAGCAACGCGTGGGCGTGGCACGGGCGTTGGCGGCGGATCCGCCGGTGCTGCTGATGGACGAACCGTTCGGCGCGGTCGACCCGATCACCCGTGATCACCTCCAGGACGAGCTGATCAGGCTCCAGCACGAGCTGCACAAGACGATCGTCTTCGTCACGCACGACTTCGACGAGGCGATCAAGCTCGGTGACCGTATCGCCGTGCTGCGCGAGCAGTCGCACATCGCCCAGTTCGACACCCCCGAGGCGATCCTCACCAACCCGGCGGACGACTTCGTCTCCGGTTTCGTCGGCGCCGGGGCGGCGCTGAAACGGCTGAACCTGTCCCGGGTACGGGACGTGGAGATCACCGACTATCCGACGGTCACCGTCGACGACCCGCTCCAGGAGATCTTCAACCGGCTCCGCTCCAGCGGCACCAACGAGATCCTGCTGCTCGACAAGCGGGGCCGGCCCTACAAGTGGCTCCGGCGCGGCGACCTGATGCGGGCCCGGGGTTCGCTGGCCCGGGCCGGGACGCTGGTGAGCGACACGGTGACGCGGGACGCCACGCTGCGGGACGCCCTGGAGGCAGTGCTCACCGACAACGCGGGGCGGGTCGTGGTGACCGGGCGGCGCGGTGAGTACACGGGCGTCGTCGACATGGAGACGCTGATGAACTCGGTGCACGAGCTGCTGGACGCCGACCGGCTGGAGGCGCTGGAGGCCCAGCACGAGCTGGAGGGGGCGCGGGCGGAGCGCACGCACGCCGAGCAGGAGGGCGAGGGAGGGGGGATGAAGGCGTGAGCACTCCCGAGGGCCCCAGGACGTCCCGGGAGCGGGAGACGTCCTCGGAACCCGATGTTCCCGGGACGGACGCAGACCCGGGGGGCGGCGGAGGCGCGGGGGCCGGCGGAGGCGCGAGGGCCGGCGAGGCCACAGGGCCCGGTGGGGCCTCGGGGTCCGGCGGGGCCGGTGGGGCCGGTGGGGCCACCTACTCCTCGCACGTGCGGCGCCCGTTCCGGAAGCTGAGCTGGCAGCAGCTGACGATCGTGCCCGCGATGCTGGTGGTGATCCTGCTCGCGACCTGGCTGTGGTTCCAGCAGGCCGACCTCGACGCGGTCTCCGAGAACGCGCTGTCGAACGGTCAGGTCTCCCAGGCCCTGTGGGAGCACATCGAACTCACGGCGATCTCCACCTTCTTCGTGCTGATCATCGCGATCCCGCTGGGGATCCTGCTCACCCGGCGGGCGTTCCGCAAGGCGACCCCGGTGGCGGTGGCGTTCGCCAACATGGGCCAGGCGACCCCGGCGATCGGGCTGCTCGCGCTGCTGGTGATCTGGCTGGGCATCGGCCGCCGGGCCGCCCTGATCGGCATGATCGCGTACGCCGTGCTGCCCGTGCTGTCCAACACGATGGCCGGTCTCCAGGCGAACGACCCGACCATGCTGGAGGCGGCGCGCGGCATCGGCATGTCCCCTCTCGGGGTCCTGTCCCGGGTGGAACTCCCCCTGGCGGTCCCGCTGATCCTGGCGGGCGTCCGCACGGCCCTGGTCCTCAACGTGGGTACGGCGACCCTGGCGGTGTTCGGCGGGGGCGGCGGTCTGGGCGTGCTGATCACGGCCGGCATCACCAACCAGCGCATGCCGGTGCTGGTCCTCGGCTCGATCCTCACGGTCAGCCTCGCCCTGCTGGTGGACTGGCTGGCGGCGCTGGCGGAAGTGCTGCTGCGGCCGCGGGGGCTGGACCTGTGAGGCGGCCGACGGTCCTGTGGACGGCCGGGCTGCTGGTGGCGGCCGCCGGATGCGGTCTGACCAGCGGCTCCCCCATGGTCGACGACGTACGGCCCGGGACGATCGGCCGGGGTGAGCCGCTGAAGGGCGCCGAGCTGACGGTGACGTCGAAGTCGTTCACCGAGCAGCTCATCCTCGGCGCGATCATGGGCATCGCGTTCGAGGCGGCCGGCGCGGACGTGCTCGACCGGACCGGCATCCAGGGGTCCATCGGCAGCCGGGAGGCGGTCCGCAAGGGCGACGCGGACGCCGGGTACGAGTACACGGGCACGGCCTGGATCACGTATCTGGGGCACAGCGATCCCATCACCGACCCGCAGGCGCAGTGGGAGGCGGTGCGCAAGGAGGACGCGAAGAACGGGCTGACCTGGCTTCCGCCTTCCGCGCTGGACAACACCTACGCGCTGGCGATGAACCAGGACAACCACAAGAAGTACGGCACGAACGACCTCTCGGAGGTCGCCGCGCTGTCGAAGTCCGACCCCTCGGCGGTGACGCTGTGCGTGGAGGTCGAGTTCGCCAACCGGGCGGACGGGCTGCCGGGGATGCAGAAGGCGTACGGCATGAGCATCCCGACGGGGAACATCACCCAGATGGACACCGGCATCATCTACACCCAGGTCGCCAAGGGGACGTGCACCTACGGCGAGGTGTTCACGACGGACGGCCGCATCAAGTCCATGAACCTCGTGGTCATGGACGACGACAAGCACTTCTTCCCCAACTACAACGCGGCCCCGGTGATCAACACCAAGACCCTGAAGAAGTGGCCGGCCATCACGGGCGTCCTCGACCCGATCACCAAGAAATTGAACAACTCCGTCGCCCAGGACCTGAACGCGAAGGTGGACGTCGACGGCGAGGACCCGCACCAGGTGGCCCTGGACTGGATGAAGCAGGAGGGGTTCGTGAAGTAGGGGGGTGGGGAGTTGGGGGTCGGGTTGAGGGCCGGACAGTTCCAAAGAACCCGTTGCAAAGGATTCTTTGCAACGCTACCTTTGCATGCATGACGGAGTCCCACCCGCCCAAGGTTCACGACCTCGACGCCCGCTCCCTGCGCGGACTCGCCCATCCCCTGCGCATGCAGATGCTCGACGCCCTGCGCTTCGGCGGACCGGCCACCGCCTCCCAGCTCGCCGAGAAACTGGGCGAGTCCAGCGGGGCCACCAGCTATCACCTGCGCCAGCTCGCGGCCCACGGCTTCGTGGAGGACGACCCCGAGCGGGGCAAGGGCCGGGAGCGGTGGTGGAAGGCGGCGGTGCAGGGGCTGCGCTTCGACGACGCCCTCCTGCGCGACCCCAACCCGGATGTGCGCGGCGCCGCCGACCTCTACCTGCACGAGGTCGCGACCACACAGACGCGCGAGCTGTCGACGTGGCTCGGTACGCGCGGGGAGTGGTCCGAGGCGTGGAACCGCAGCGCGGACATGAGCAGCATGACGCTCCGGCTGACCCCGGAGCTGGCGGAGGAACTCGCGGGCAGGCTGCACGACTTGATCGACAGCTACCGCGACCGGCCCGATGTCGCGGACGCCCTCGACGCGAGCACCATCCGCGTGCAGACCCGAACCTTCCCCATCAGCACGGACTGAGAGGCCGAAGCCCGATGCAGCACCCCGAGACCCGCCTCGCCCTGCACCACGCCCGCGCCGCCGACCTCCACGCCCAGGCCGAGGCCCACCGTCTGGCGGCCCGGATCAGACAGCCCCATGACATCCGCAGCCGCCTCGGCTGGACCCTCGTAGAGGTGGGTCTGCGGCTGGCCACTCCCCGAACGACAGCGCTCGCGCACTAGCAGCTCGGCACGGAGCCCTTCCCCGATTGCAGGGCCGTCAGGGCGTTCACCGCGCCCTTCAGGGTGGTGACCGGTACCAGGCGCAGGCCCTTGGGGAGTTCGGCCTTCGCGTCGCCGCATTCGGCCTTGGGGACCAGGAAGACCGTGGCGCCGTCGCGGCTGGCGGCCTGGGTCTTCAGGGAGACGCCGCCCACCGCGCCGACCTTGCCCGCGGGGTCGATCGTGCCGGTGCCGGCGATGGTGCGGCCGCCGGTGAGGTCGCCGCCCGTGCCGTCGCCGTCGAGCTTGTCGATGATGCCGAGGGAGAAGAGGAGACCGGCGCTGGGGCCGCCCACGTCCGCGAGCTTCAGGGTGACCTTGACGTCCTTGTCGTTCAGGTCGAGGTAGTTCAGCGCGGCCTCGGTCGCGTCGCCCTGCGACTCCCGCATCTGCTCGGTGTTGAACTGCTCGATCTCACGCGTGCTGCGCCCGCTCGGATAGACCGAGTCACGCGGCATGACCGCCTTGTCCGTGCTGAACCACGCGTCGACCACGTCGCCGAGCGAGACGTCCGTGTCGGGCGAGGTCGCCTCGATCGTCGTCATGCGCAGCTCGCCGGTGGTGTCCCGGGTCGGCGCACCGGAGATCGTGATCACCTGCTCGCCCCTGTTCTCGCCCAGCACGTCCGCCGTCAGGCCGGGCTGCGTCAGCGAGAACGGCAGTGGCGCGAAGGCCGCCGTGGCGAGCAGGGCGACGACCGGGAGAGCGCAGAGGGCGACGGCCCGGGGGCGCGTGAGACGAGAGAACACGGGATCAATCTAACGTGACGGCGGCTTCCGGCCAGGCGCAGGTCGGAGCTGCCCAGGCTGCCCCACCGAGGTCACGGGCCAGGGCTGGTCAGGTCACGTACAGGTCTCGCCGCTCCCGGGTGAAGCGCCGCAGGGCCTCCGGCAGCGGCCGCACCCCGATGCCCGGCGTCCGCGGCACCGGCAGATGCCCGTCCACCAGTACGAACGGCTCGGTGATGTCCTCGGCGAAGTAGCGGCTGGACGCGGAGGTGTCCCCGGGCAGCGTGAAGCCGGGCAGGGCGGCCAGCGCCAGGTTCGGCGCGCGGCCGATCCCCGTCTCCAGCATGCCGCCGCACCACACCGGCACCCCGTGCGCGTGCGCCACGTCGTGCACCCGCCGCGCCTCCAGGTATCCCCCGACCCGCGCGGGCTTGACGTTGACCACCCGGCAGGCGTCCATCGCGATGGCGGAGGCGGTGTCGCGGGCGTTGTGCAGGGACTCGTCCAGACAGACGGGCGTCGTGATGCGCTGCTGGAGGCGGGCATGGGCGTACAGGTTGTTCTCGTCCAGCGGCTCCTCGATCAGCAGCAGCCCGAAGTCGTCCAGCCGTCGCAGGTGCTCGGCGTCCGCGAGCGTGTACGCCGTGTTGGCGTCGACCTGGAGCGGCAGGTCCCACCCGAAGCGGTCCCGCACCGCCCGTACGGGTTCGAGGTCCCACCCCGGCTCGATCTTCAGCTTGATCCGCACATATCCCTCGGCGAGATAGCCCTCCACGGCGTCCAGCAGCTCGGCGATCGTCTGCTGGATCCCGACCGACACCCCGGCCGGCACCCGCTCCCGCACCGCCCCGAGGTACGTGGCCAGCGACATCCCGTACGACCGCAGCTCCGCGTCCAGCACCGCCGTCTCCAGTGCCGCCTTCGCCAGCTCGTGCCCCTTGACGCCGTCCGTCGCGGGCCCGAGGTGGGCCGCGGCGACCACGGGGAGTGCGGCGACGCGCGGCAGCAGGAAGTCCCGCAGCACGATCTCCGCGCCGGCCACGAACTCCGAGCAGTACCCCGGCTCGGGGTCGGCCGCGAACTCCGACCAGCCCTCGGCGGTGTCGGTGACGACGTGCAGCAGGAAGGTGTCCTTCGTCGTCATCGTGCCGAAGGACGTACGGAAGGGGCTGACCAGCGGAATCGCCACATGGACGATCTCGACGCGTTCGAGCTTCACGAAGCGGCCTCCCGGCGGGTGAGCGTGTACCAGCCGTCCCGAGACATACCCGTTGCGAGGAATCCGTCCGCGAAAGCCTTCGTGAAGACGTCCCGTACGGCCCGCCGCCAGCGCAGCGCCAGCTGGGGATCGGTGGCCCGCAGCGCCACGACGTCGTCCGGCACCCGGCACCAGACGTGCCGGTCGGAGAGGTCGCGGCGGGCGAGCGGGCCGCCGTCGGGGGCCGCGTGGGTGGTGGGCGCGACCTCGCGCTCGGCGGGGCCCGCGACGCCTTCGTGCCGGCCCGGCTCGATCAGGTCCCAGGTCACCGCCAGCCGGTCGGTCTCGTCGCCGTCGTTCACGCCGTCCGCCATGGGGCCGTAGAAGTCGACGAGGTACTCGGTGCCCTCGGCGCCCAGCTTGACGAAGTTGAAGCGCGCGTTGCGCCCGACCAGCGGATCGAAGGTCCAGCGCATGGTGCGTGCCCCCAGCTCCACCGCCCACGCCCGCTGCGCCTCCTTGAGCGGCACCCCGAGCCCCCGCTCAGCGGCGGCCAGCACGGAGTACACCTCTCTCGTCAGCGGCGGCCCGAACACGGCCACACAGGCACCGGTGAGCCGCTCACCCTCGAACGCGGCGTGCACGGCCCCGCCCGCGTGGGCGATGCTGTGCAGCGTCTCGGGCAGTAAGGGCGGTGCGGTACGGGGCGTCTGCCATACGTCGCTGAAGTAGTCGGCGACCGCGGCGAACCCGGCGACGTCGTGAACCGTGCGGATGCTGAGTGAGGTCATGGGTCGAGTGTCGGAGGTGGCACGAGCCCTGCCTAGAGCGCATACGCACCACCGTGCGCACAGCCCGACCACCACCCGTCACGGCCCCGACGTCAGCAGCCGGTTCTGCCACCATCCATCACGGACCCCTGCCGTCAGCGCAGCGCCTCGGCCACCTCCTTGGCGGCGTCCACGACGCGCGGTCCCACCCGCTCCGGCACCGAGTCGGCCAGCATCACCACGCCCACGCTGCCCTCGACCCCGGTCACCCCGAGCAGCGGCGCGGCGGCCCCGCTCGCTCCTGCCTCCAGCTCACCGTGGGTGAGCGTGTAACCGGGCTCGTCCGTCGGCTGCTGCCGGGCGGAGAGTATGGCCCGGCCGGCGGCACCGCGGTCCAGCGGGTGCCGGAAGCCGGCCCGGTAGGCCACGTGGTAGTCGGTCCAGGTCGGCTCGACCACGGCGACGGCGAGCGCCTCCGTGCCGTCCACCAGTGTCAGATGGGCCGTCGCCCCGATGTCCTCGGCGAGCGAGCGCAGCGCCGGCAGCGCGGCCTCGCGCACCAGAGGGTGCACCTGTCGGCCCAGTCGCAGCACCCCGAGTCCGACCCGGGCGCGGCCGCCCAGGTCGCGGCGTACGAGGGCGTGTTGTTCCAGCGTGGCGAGGAGCCGGTACACAACGGTCCGGTTCACGCCCAGTTTGTTGGAAAGCTCGGTGACGGTCAGCCCGTGGTCCGTATCGGCCAGCAGTTTGAGGACGCGCAGTCCCCGGTCGAGCGTCTGAGAGGTCTCCGCGGTCACGACGCCCACTCCTTAGTGGTGAGGTCGGCAGCCCCCTCGCGACGGATGCGTCACCGAGTCCCGTCAGTGACGCGCTTCAGAGGCCGCCGATCGGCCTGCGGTCCGGCATTCCGGACCGCGTCGCTTCACGGCTGCGCTCCGCGGCGGCGCTGCCACGGGGCGTGTGCGTAGGCGGACATTAGCGAAGCCGGTTCGCTGAGCGGAAGGCTCCGTCCAGAATCCGGGCATTGGCCGGTACGGACCACGCCCGTTCGTCCTGATATATACGGCACGCACAGCGCTCTGAACCGCTTACTTCATCCGCGTGGCCCACTCCTGGACCTTGGCGATCCGCTGCCGCAACTGCCCGGCAGTGGCCTCCGCACTCGGCGGCCCCCCGCACACCCGTCGCAGCTCGGTATGGATCACCCCGTGCGGCTTCCCGCTCTGATGCACATACGCACTGACCATCGTGTTGAGCTGCTTGCGCAGCTCCATCATCTCCTTGTGCGAGACGACGGGCCGCCGCTCGGCGGGCAGCTCCAGCAGATCCGCCTCGGAGTCCGGCTTCTTGCGGCTGTGCGCGATCTGCCGCGCCTGCCGCTTCTGGAGCAGCATCTGCACCTGGTCGGGCTCCAGCAGCCCCGGGATCCCGAGGTAGTCCTGCTCCTCCTCGCTGCCGGGGTGGGCCTGCATGCCGAACTCGGCACCGTCGTAGAGGACCCGGTCGAAGACGGCCTCGGACTCCAGCGCCTCGAAGGAGAACTGCTCCTGCTCGCCGGTGTCCTCGTCCTGCTCCTTGTTCGCCTCCTCCATCTCCTTCTCGGACTCGGCGTACGGGTCCTCCTCGCCCTCCTTCTTCGGCTTGTCGAGGGCGTGGTCCCGTTCCACCTCCATCTCGTTGGCGAAGGTGAGCAGGTCGGGGACGGTGGGCAGGAACACGGACGCGGTCTCGCCGCGCCGCCGGGACCGTACGAAACGGCCGACGGCCTGGGCGAAGAAGAGGGGCGTGGAGATGGTGGTGGCGTACACCCCCACCGCCAGCCGGGGCACGTCGACGCCCTCGGACACCATGCGGACGGCGACCATCCAGCGGTCGTTGCTGCCGCTGAAGTCGTCGATCCGCTTGGACGCCCCGGCGTCGTCGGAGAGCACCAGGGTCGCCTTGCTGCCGGTGATCTCGCGGATGAGCTTGGCGTAGGCGCGCGCGGAGTCCTGGTCGGAGGCAATGACGAGGGCGCCGGCGTCCGGGATGCCCTTCCTGACCTCGGTCAGCCGCTGGTCGGCGGCGCGCAGCACACTCGGCATCCACTCGCCGCGCGGGTCGAGGGCGGTGCGCCAGGCCTGGGAGACGGCGTCCTTGGTCATGGGCTCACCGAGCCGCGCGGCGATCTCGTCACCGGCCTTGGTGCGCCAGCGCATGTTGCCGCTGTAGCTCAGGAAGATGACCGGGCGGACTACGTGGTCGGCGAGCGCGTTGCCGTATCCGTACGTGTAGTCGGCGGCGGACCGCCGGATCCCGTCGTTCCCCTCCTCGTACGTGACGAAGGGGATGGGGTTGGTGTCGGACCGGAAGGGCGTACCGGTGAGGGCGAGTCGCCGCGTGGCGGGTTCGAACGCCTCGAGGCAGGCCTCGCCCCACGACTTGGAGTCACCGGCGTGGTGGATCTCGTCGAGGATGACGAGGGTCTTGCGCTGCTCGACGCGGTTGCGGTGCAGCATGGGCCGTACGCCGACACCGGCGTAGGTCACGGCGACGCCGTGGTAGTCCTTGCCGAGCGGGCCCGCGCTGTACTCCGGGTCGAGCTTGATGCCTATGCGCGCCGCCGCCTCCGCCCACTGCTTCTTCAGGTGCTCGGTCGGCGCGACCACGGTGACCTGCTGCACGACATGGTGGTGCAGCAGCCAGGAGGCCAGGGTGAGGGCGAAGGTCGTCTTGCCGGCGCCCGGCGTGGCGACCGCGAGGAAGTCACGCGGCTGCTCCTGGATGTACTTCTCCATCGCGCCCTGCTGCCAGGCACGCAGCTTGCTGGCGGTGCCCCAGGGGGCGCGGCCGGGGAAGGCGGGGGACAGATGGTGCGAGGAGGAGGCGGCGGTGGTAGTCACGGTCTCCGTAAAGGGGTTGGGCGGCTCGGCTACGTATGACAACCGGGCCACCCTACCGGCGCCCCGACGGTGCCCAGCCGCGGACGAGGCCGCGTCACGCCCGGGTGGGACCGACGTCACAACCGCCGCAGCCGCCCCGCGATCACCGCGATGTCGCTCTCCGCACCGGAGGCGACATCGATGACGAGGTCGTACGCGGTGTCCTGGTCGCAGCCCTCCAGGCCGACGCCGTTGACGCCGAGGAAGGTCGCTGCGGCCAGCCAGGCCGTGCGCTTGTTCCCGTCGACGAGAGGGTGGTTCGTCGCGATGGCGTGCAGCAGCGCGGCCGCCTGCTCGTGGAGGTCCTCGTAGGCCGCCGTGCCGAACATGCGGGCGCGGGGCCGGTGCACGGCGGACGCGAACAGACCGCTCTCGCGGACTTCCGGGGGGCGGCCGCCGAAGGCGATCCGGGCGATCGTCGTGACCTCCGCGACCGTGAGGTGCCTGGTCATTCGCCGAGCCTCCGCAGCAGATCGGCGTGAGCACCGGCGAGCGACTGCGCGGTGCCCCGCACCGCCGACGACTCACGCGCCAGCCGATCCAGTACGGCGTCCAGGGCGATGTCCTCCGGGAGCCGGCCGGTGGCGTCCGCGAGGTCGTCGAGCTCCCGGCGGGCGGCGGGGTCGAGATGGAGCACGAGCTCGTTCATGGCGGGAGGTTAGGCCGCGCACTCAACCGCCCACGACCGATTTACGACGGCCCCGGCACGGCCCGCTCCCCCACGCACCGATCCTCACCCGTCCTCGTGCTGCTCAGCGCTCCCGCAGCCGCGTCGTCACCCACGCGCCCACCAGCGCCACCCCCGCCATCGGCAGGAACACCGCGGCGAACGCGGCCGGGTGGGAGGTGGTGGCGGAGGCGTCCATCGCCGTGTGGGTCACGGAGCCTCCGCCGAGGGCGGCGAAGGCGGCGCCGCCCAGGGCGAGCAGGATCACGTTGGAGAGGCCGTCGGAGATCTGGAGGGCGGCGGAGTTGGTGCCGGCCTCCTCGGGGGCGGAGAGGTGGAGGAGGAGCACGCTGGTGGAGGAGATCACCAGACCCATCCCGAAGCAGCCGAACGCCCACACCACGGCGAGCGTCCAGGCCGGCACGGAGTCGATGAGCACGCTCGGCGCGGCCGCGATGGTCGCCGCCACCAGCACCATCCCCAGCGTCATCAGCCGTTCCCGGTACGGCTCCATCCGCGGCCGGGACTGCAACCAGGAGCCCAGCGCCCAGGTCCCGCCGCCCGCCGCGAGGGAGAACCCGGCGAGCGTCGGTGACAGCCCCCGCTGGGTGACCAGCATCAGCGGCACGAACGACTCGGCGGCGATGAACGACCCCGCGGCCACTCCGCGCAGCAGCACCACGGACGGCAGCCCGCGCGCCGCCCGGTACGTGCCGCGCGGGAGCAGTCCGAGGACGGCCGGCACGAGGAGTGCGGCGCCGGCGACGCCGGGGACGAGGGAGAGCCAGCGCAGGTCCTGGGCGGCGTACTGGAGCAGACCCGCGCCCACGGAGATGCCGAGGGCGAGCCGGATGCGGCGGCGGTCGAAGGAGGCGGGGCGGCCGGAGCCGTCGACGGGGCCGCCCGCCAGGCGACGTATCTGCGGCAGCGCGAGCGCGAGCGGGAAGACGACCAGCACCGGGATGCCGACGAACACCCAGCGCCAGCCCAGATGCTCGGTCACCGCGCCGGAGGCCAGCGGCCCCACGATCGACGGCACGACCCAGCTCGCGGCGAACGCCGCCATGATCGCCGGTCGCAGCCGCTCGGGGTAGGCCCGGCCGACGACGACGTACAGCGCGACGATGACCAGTCCGCCGCCGAGGCCCTGCACGGCCCGTCCGAGGATGAACAGCCACATCACGCCGGCGGTCCCGGCGAGCAGCAGCCCGGCCCCGAAGGAGGCGATGCCGGCCGTGAGCGCGCCGAGCGGGCCACGCCGGTCCGACCACTGGCCTGCGAGGACCATGCCGAACAGGCTGGTGGTGAAGTACCCCGAGAACGCGAACGCGTACAGCGACACCCCGTCCAGCTCCCGCGCCGCGACCGGCATCGCCGTCCCGACGGCGGTGGCCTCGAAGGCGATGAGCAGCACGACGGAGACGATCCCGATACTGAGCGCCCGGTAGGGCCTGCCCAGCACACTCTCCTCGGACTCGGGGACCGAGGGCACATCGGATGTCTTCGCAAGATCGGCGTCACGCGGCTCGAGGGCAGTCATGGTCGCCAGCGTAAGGTCCACAACCCACTTTGGCCCCTGTCGAGAGACGGCCCGACAATGAGACCTTGGTCTTACGACCATGGGGTTCGTGAACGCGGTGTGGCAGTCGCGTTGCAGCGGGCCCGGTTCTCTTGAGGCGGTTGCGAGGCGGGCCGTACGGTCGATTCACCGAGTTCGGACGGAGCACCGCTTCTCCCGACACGGCCGTGTGCCCGAGTGGTTCAGGGATTCGCCTGCAAAGCGAATTACGCGGGTTCGATTCCCGCCACGGCCTCCAGCCCTCCCCCGCCACGGCCGCGTGCCCGAGCGGTTCAGGGATTCGCCTGCACTGCATCCATCAGCGAGCTCCGCTCGCGGGGAATTACGCGGGTTCGATTCCCGCCACGGCCTCCAGCCCTCCCCCGCCACGGCCTCCTTCTCTTCCCTCCGGTCGCACTCTCTTCTCTTCATCTCCTCAAACGGGAGCACAACCCTCCGCCCCCTCCGGGTGTCCAGGACATGACTGGACGGCAAAGCTCCGGTCGCCGTGCTTCCTGTTCCGACGAGGAGACCCATCCGTGCGCCAGCGCATCCGCCCCTCGCACCTCCGCACGTCGGCGGCCTTCGTGGCCGCCGCCGCGATCGCCGCGGCCGTTCCCGCGGTCGCCGCTCCCTCGGCGTACGCCGAGGAGGCCGCGCCCGCCCTGGTGATCTCGAACCTGCCGAGCACGTCTCCCAAGCCGGGCGACGTGTACGACGAGAACGTCGTCATCACCAACAACGGCACCGCGGCCGCGGACGGCGTCACCTTCCGGGTCCGGCTCACCCGCGGCCTCGACTTCACCGAGGAGGCGAAGGGCTGCTCCTACTCGACCGTCCAGGACCAGGTCCGCCAGGCCGTCTGCGAGCTCGACCTCACCGTCGAACCCGGCGCCTCCGTCGAGACGCCCGTGCGGTTCAAGGCACTGGACAGCGCACTGATGGAGGCCGTCGAGTACGGCACCTCGGCCACCGGCGAGACCCCGGGCGAGGGCTACGACGACAGCTACCGCCGGATGACCCTGACCGCCGACAGCTCGGCCGACCTGGTCGCCGTCGGCGAGGACACCGAGGCCCTCGCGGGCGGCCAGCAGTCGATCACGGTGCAGCTCCGCAACGACGGCCCGGGCTGGATCCAGAACCAGGAGAGCGACGACCAGCCGGCCCTCATGGTGAAGATCCCGAAGGACACCGTCGCCAGTGAAGTGCCCAAGGAATGCGCGCCGTTCGGCATCGACGGTCCGTCCGCTCCGGGTGGCACGCCGGGCAAGTCCACGTACGTCTGCTGGCCCGACGACCACACCATCGATGTCGGCGAGGCCGTGTCCTTCACCTTCATGCTGGACATCGACAAGGACGCGAAGACCACCACCGGCGAGGTGAAGGCGACCTCCGTCTACGACATCCACCCGGAGTTCGACAAGAACCCCGCCAACGACAAGGCCCCGATCCGGGTCGCCATACCCACCGACTACGAGCCCGGCCCCGCCACCTCGGGCGGTTCCTCCGACGGCGGCTCCACGGACGGCGGCGCCACCACGGGCGGCGACGGCAACGACCCCGAGGGCCAGTCCACCGGCGGTACGGGTTCCACCGGCTCCACGTCGGCCGGCACCTCCACGGGCGGCTCCTCCACCGGCTCCGTCGACGGCAACCTGGCGAGCACCGGCTCCGACGGCACCCCGCTGATCGCCGGCACCGCGGCCGCCGCGGCGGCCCTCGGCGGCGGCCTGATCCTGGCCGTGCGCCGGCGCCGCGCGAGCGCCGCCAAGTCCTCCTGACCGCCGGGGCGGTCTGAGGATCTCTTCCCTGACGCCGACATCGGGCCGGGCAGCTCCCGGCCGGATGTCGGCGTCAGGCGTTCGCGGTCACGCCGTCCGTGCCGGCTGGCGCGGCCCGCCGACCGATTCGAGCACCCCGCTCGCCTCGTCCTGGAACACCTCGGTCCAGTAGTGCCGGCCGTCCCTGCCCGCCCTGGTGCCGGTCGGGTCGACCGTCGAGAGGACCTGGAGCATGGTCATGGCCAGCTGGTCGTAGGCGTCGCTGGTGAGCGCGTGTCCGGACTCCGCGTCCATCGCCTGCTCGCGGTGCAGCAGCCAGAGGGTGAAGGCGAGCGTCGAGACGTCCGTGTTCAGCGGGAACAGTCTCGCCTCGGACTCGCTCCAGTTCAGCACCGCACCCGACTCGCCGTCGACGACCAGGCTGTTGTCGTCCACGAGATGGCCGAGGCGGATCAAGTGATCGGCGCGGGCCGGGAGTTCGGCCTCGGGGTCCACGTCGGCGTAGTACTCGGCCAGCGTCGGCAGGGAGACGTCCGGGTCGAGGGAGAACAGGAAGGCGTCCTCGGGCAGGCCCACTTCGCGCAGGAAGCGGCGCGTCGGCTCGTGGGTGAGCGTGCCGGGGAAGTCGACGTCCTCGAAGCGCACCACCTGGCGCCGGCCGAACTCCTCGTCCAGCAGCCGCGCCGGCAGGTCCAGGGCGAGCCCCGACACCCCGGCCCGGCCGGCGACGAGCGCCAACGGCCGGATCAGCGCGGCCATCCTCCAGAACGGCGCGGGTTCGCCGCCCGTGCCCTCCTCGAACACCGCCAGCAGATGCCGGGAGGCCTCCGTCACCGCCTTGGGGCCGTACCGGCCGACGTAGGAGGCGAACTGGCCGCGCAGGCCCGCCAGTTCGTCCGTGGCCTCCGCGAAGCGCACCAGGGTCCGCAGGGACGGCGCCAGGGGGCGACGGTCCATCAGGTCCGGGCGGTCGTGCAGGAAGTGCGTCGTCGAGATCTCCCCCGTGATGCCGTCCAGCAGGACGGACTCCGTCTCCAGGCCGCCGGGGCCGAGCAGCCCTCCTATCACCAGCTGGTCCCTGAGCCCGGCCGCCAGCCGGTCCTCGGGGTCGCCCGTCGAGTCCGCGACCGTCCGCAGACCGTCACGGCCGAGCTCGACGAAGGTCAGCACACCGCTGTCGCCGGGCAGTCCGGGCCCGGTCAGCCAGCGTCGCGTCGACGCGTGCGTGACGTACGGATCCAGCTCGGCCTCGGTCAGGACGATCGCCGTGTCGGCGACGTGAGTCGTGGTCGTCGTGCTCATGGCTCCCCCGCATGCGCTTTCTCGCCACCCCGGGCACGACACGGCCTGCCGACCGGCCCGTCGGACCCGGCCGCCGTCCCCACTGCCCAGAACACTACGCGCCACCACTGACAACGCCTCGGGATCAGCACACCCACTGACAGCGCTTCACATCAGTAGACGCCAGACGCACCCCGGAACGTTCCCTCTTCGCTGGAATCGCTCCCACGAGCTCGGCCCACGAGCGGGACAAACCGGGAATCCGGCACATCGGGAACGTCCGGCGGCCCTTCCGGTCGGACGGGTCGGCCGACCGGCCGGCTCACTGCGCGTTGACCACCGCGGCCTGCGGCCGGATCGGCAGCCGGTTCACGGGACGGCCCGTCGCCGCGCGCACCGCCGACGCGATGGCCGCCGGCGACGTCACCACCGGCACCGCGCTGACCGCCTTCGCGCCGAAGGGCGCGACCACGTCCCGCTCCTCGACCAGCTTCACGATCCGGATGTCGGGGGCGTCCAGTGCCGTCGGCAGGGAGTAGCCCGTCAGATCCGGGTGCCGGATCAGGCCGCGAGCCGAGCGCAGGTTCTCCGTGAGCGCTATGCCCACGCCCTGCGTCACGCCCGCCTCGATGCGCGCCTCCAGCTGCGCCGGGTTCAGCACCCGTCCGACGTCCTGGGCGAGCGCCAGCTCGACCACGCGCACCGAGCCCAGCTCGATGTCGACGTCGACCACCGCGCGGATCGCGCAGAAGGACATGCCCACGAAGGCGTCGCCCTGGCCGGCGTCGTTCAGCGGTTCGGTCGGGTGCGGCCGGCACTGGGCCGTCGCCCACAGCTCCTTGCCGTCCATCGCCTCGGTGACGGTGGTCGACAGGACGCCGTCGTACGACGTGATCTTGCCGTCGGTGATCTGGAGCAGCTCGGTGGACATGCCGAACTTGTGCGCCAGAGGCTGGAGCAGCTGTGTACGGACCATCTTGGCCGCGCGCTCCACCGCGCCGCCCGACACCCAGGTGTGCCGGCCGCGGCAACCGGCGCCCGCCGGGGGCTGGTCGGTGTCCACGGGTGCCACGTGCACCTCGTCGATGCCCAGCGTGTCCTGGACGATCTGCCGGGCCAGCGTCGTGAAGCCCTGGCCGGTCTCGACGGCCGCGCAGAGCACCGTCGCCACGCCGTCGTGGACCTTCACGGTCGCCGTGGAGACCTCGTCAGCGCCCTCGGCGCCGAGCATGTGCACCATGCCCAGGCCGTAGCCGACGCCCCGGCGCACGGCACCCGGTTCGCCCGCGCCCTCGGGGCCGCCGGGCAGCAGCCACTCGTCCTCGGGGGTGTCCTTGGGCAGGGCCGGCAGCGGGTAGTCCCGTACGGCCTGCAAGAGCTCCGCCACGGGGGCCGGGCAGGTCACCGTCTGGCCCGTCGGCAGGACGTCGCCGGTGGCCAGCGCGTTGCGCAGGCGCAGCTCCGCCGGGTCGACGCCGAGCTTCTTGGCGAGCTTGTCCATCTGCGCCTCGTAGGCGGCACAGACCTGCATGGCGCCCTCGCCGCGCACATGGCCGGAGGGCGGGTTGTTGGTGCGTACGGCCCAGCCCTCGATGAAGGCGTTCGGGACGACGTACGGGCCGCAGGCGAAGCCGACGGCGGCGGCCAGGGCCTCGGCGGAGGTGTCGGCGTAGGCGCCCGCGTCCAGCAGGATCTGCGCCTCGACCTTGACCAGCCTGCCCTCGGCGTCCGCGTGATGGCGGTACCTCAGGAGGGTCGGGTGCCGGTGGGTGTGGCCGAGGAAGGACTCCTCGCGCGTGGCCGTCAGTTTCACCGGGCAGCCGGTCTTCAGCGCCAGTAGTCCGAGCGGGAGTTGGAAGCCCTGGTCCTCGCGGTCGGCGGTGGCGCCGGGCACGCCGGTGACGACGACCTTGACGCGCTCGGGCTCGAGGCCGTAGCAGGCGGCGGCCCGGTCGCGGTCGGTGTGCGGGTCGGTGGAGGCGAGGTAGAGCTCCACGCCGCCGTCGGGCCGCGGCACGGCGAGCCCTGCCTCGGCGCCGATCGGGGCCGGGTCCTGGCGGCCGATGCGGTACAGGCCCTCGACGACGATGTCGCCGGCCGCGTCCGGGTCGCCGTGGCGCAGCGGGATGTGCCGGATCAGGTTGCCGTCGGGGTGCAGCGGCTCGGCCTCGAAGGCCTGCTCGGGGTCGGTGACCGGGTCGAGCACCTCGTACTCGACGATGACGGCCGCGGCGGCAAGCCGCGCGGTGTCGGGGTGGTCGGCGGCGACGGCGGCGATGGGCTCGCCGTGGTGGCGCACGACCTCGGAGGCGAAGACCGGACGGTCGGCCTTGCCGCGTCCGAGCAGCGGGCTGCCCGGCACGTCCTCGTGGGTGACGACGGCCCGTACGCCGGGCATCTCCCGCGCGTGGGCGGTGTCGATGGACTTGATGCGCGCGTGCGGGTGCGGCGAGCGCAGTACGGCCGCCCACAGCAGGCCCTCGGCCCACAGGTCGGCCGCGTACGGGAACGTGCCCTCGGTCTTGGCGCGGGCGTCGGCGGGCTGCAGTGAGGCGCCGAGGCCGTGCGGGATCGGCTCGGGGGCGGGTGCTGCCTCCGCGGCTGTGGTCGCGGTGGCGGCTTCGTTGCTCACGCCTGGCCTCCGTCCTGGCCGTACGCCTGGTCATGCGATCCTCGGCCGCCGCGCGGCTCGAACGCCGACGGGTGCACCCCGCCGGCCCCCGGGCCCGCCTGGTGAGGGATACGCGGCTCGTCCCCGTCCTGTTCGCCGTCGCCGGCCCCGGTGTGCGCCTCGCGCTCGGCGACGACTTCCTTGACGGCGTCCACCACGCCCCGGTAACCGGAGCAGCGGCACAGGTTGCCGCACAGTGCCTGGCGGGTCTCCAGCTCGGTCGGCGCCGGGTTGCCCTCCAGCAGGTCGTGCACGGTCATCGCCATGCCCGGCACGCAGAAGCCGCACTGCACGGCGCCGCAGCGCGCGAGTGCCCGCTGCACGTCCGAGGGCTGTCCGTCGACGGCCAGGCCCTCGACGGTGCGGACCTCGCTGCCCGCGGCGGTGACGGCGGGCACCAGGCAGGACGCGACGAGCCGTCCGTCGACCTGCACGTTGCAGGCGCCGCACTCGCCCTGCGAGCAGCCGTCCTTGGCGCCCGCGAGGCCGAGCCGTTCGCGCAGCACGTAGAGCAGCGACTCACCGATCCAGGCGTCCGAGACGGGCCGGTCGGCGCCGTTGACGCGCAGGACGTAGGAGGCCAGGGGGTGTTCCTCGCCGGGCAGCGGCGGCGCGTCGTCGGCCTGCTCCGAGTCCTCGGCGGCCTCCGTGCTCGACTCGTCGTCGGCGGAGGGCCCTGCGGGGCCCTGGGGTGCCTCTGTGGCGCCTCGGGCGTCCGTGTCGTCGGAGTCGGGCTCACCGGCCCCCGGGGTGGCCTGTGAGGGCTCTGAAGCGCTCTCGGCGGAGTCGTCGGCGGGCCGCTCGGAGCGGCTCGGAGCGAACGCGCCGGGCTCCACACGCGCGTGGGGCTCCGCGCCGGGCGTCGCGGACGGGTCGCCGTCCCGGTCGAACGCGGCGGACGCGGGGCCGGTTCCGACGGGCCGCCGGACGGGGTGCCCGCCGGCCGGCGCGGCATGCGGGTCACCGGCGTGCGGTCCCGGCCGGCCGGGAGCGTGCTCGGCGTCGGTGGGGCGCGCGGGCGCGGTTCCCAGCGCCTCGGCGGGCGCTTCCGCCTGCTGTCCCCACGGCCGCCCCGGCGCCTGCGTCGCCCAGGGTGCGGCCGCGCCGCCCGGCAGCGTGGCCGGCGGGGTGCCGCCGCCCCACTGCTCGACGAGCGAGGACGTGGTGAACTCGCCGGATTCGTCCGGAAGGTCGCCTCCGGCGACGGGGATCGACCACTGACCGGTGACGTCCTGACCGGGCGCGCCGGTGTCCTGGCCCGCCGCGGTCTCGGAGAAGTTCCACTGCTGGGTGGCGCCGGGGTTGTACGTGAATCGGTCGCCGCCCTGCTCCTGCGGGGCGTTCGGGTCGGGCCAGCGGTCGCCCTCGGCGGGGGTGCCCGCGGTGGGCCAGCCGCCGGTGGCCGCGGGGTCGGTGCCCGCGCCGGTGCCCGGCGCGACCGTTATCTGCGGCGGGACGTACCCGTGGCCGGGCGCGGCGAGCGGGCTGTCGGGGTTGGCCAGGAGGGCTTCGATGCCCCCTTCGGGGAGCTTGACGAAGGCGGTGGCGCCGTCGTCGTACTCGCCCTGGGGCAGCGGGTCCCAGCGGCCCGCGCCCTGGGGCGTGCCCTCTCCGTGCCGGTCGTCGGTCACGACAGCGCCCTCCCCAGTGCTCGTCGGGCCAGCGCGGCGACGGTGCGCCGCAGGTGCAGTACGGCGGGCGGATGCTGGGCCATGGAGCCGTCCTCGGCCGGGGCCGGGTCGGGGATGCAGGCCGCGGCGACGTACTCGCCGAAGGCGTTGAGCGCTTCGGGGACGATCGCGCGGCTGTTGTCCCAGTCGATCAGCTGGGCGACCCACTGTTCGGCCTCCAGGGGCCGCAG
This sequence comes from Streptomyces chartreusis, assembly GCF_008704715.1. NCBI lineage: Bacteria > Bacillati > Actinomycetota > Actinomycetes > Kitasatosporales > Streptomycetaceae > Streptomyces > Streptomyces chartreusis. Next base: position 6,061,308 of record NZ_CP023689.1, on the reverse strand, counting down.
CGGCATCGGCGCTATGGCGCCGACGGCGCACCTGACTCCGCGCCGGGCGGGGTCGAGCACGACCGCGACGGACGCCATGGCGCGCCCCGGGCCGGTGCGGCCGGTGGCCTTGAGGAAGACCTGCGGGGCGTGCAGCAGCGGCACGCGCACGTAGCCGATGAGTTCGCCGGCGCGCAGCATCTCCATGCCCGCCAGCAGGTGCGACACCGGGATCTCCCGGCGGGCTCCGCCCGGGCCCGCGACGATCAGGGTCGCTTCGAGGGCGGCGAGCACCGGCAGCGCGTCACCGGTCGGGGACGCCGAGGCGATGTTGCCGCCGAGGGTGCCGGCGTTGCGGATCTGCGGCGGGCCCGCGGCGCGCGCGGCGGCGGCGAGCGCCGGGATGAGCGCCGCGAAGTCGGGGCGGCCCATGCGCGCGTGCGTGAGGCCCGCGCCGAGCAGCGCGTGGCCGTCCTGGTACTGCCAGCCGCGGATCTCGCTGATCCGGCCGAGGCCGACCAGCGCGGCGGGCCTGAGCTGCCCGGAGTTGACGGCGGCCATGAGATCGGTGCCGCCCGCCACGGGCACGGCGGCGGGCATGGCGGCGAGTGCCGCCACGGCTTCGTCCAGCGTCGTGGGCAGCGTGACGGCCTGCGCCGCCTGCGGTGCGTGCGTGGTCAAACCGGCTGCCCCTTCCCGCTGCCCCACCTGGTCCCACCTGTGTTGCCGTACGGTACGTGCTGACAGGGCGGACGTGGCAACTCTGGCACATCTTCGCAGGGCACGAAGACAGGGGTCCGCTAGGAGGCATTCGCCCACCTGATCAGGGAGATGGTCCGTTTTCGCACGGCATCGCCCGGCATCACCAGTGCGTACCGATTGACACTCTTCGGTGACCCCTTGCCGGTTTTTTCCATTATCTGTTCGGGGGCGGCCCGTCGATCGGCCGGCCCGGCACTCCGGGCCTCCGCTGCCAGGGCCGCGGCCCCGTGGGTGGCCGGTACGCGACCCCCAGGGCGTCAAGTCGGCCGTAGTGGGCGGCCAGTCGGCGCTCGAAGTCCGCGAAGTCCCGTTCCGCCGGGGCGGGCAGGCCGCTCCAGGCCACCTCGGCGAAAGCGGCGAGGCGCGGAAACGCCTGGTAGTCGACGCGCGCCCGGTCCTCCATCACCTCGGTCCACAGGTTGGCCTGGGTGCCGAGCACGTGCCGGGCCTCGTCGGGCGTCAACTCCGCGGGAACGGGCTCGAACCGATAGACGTCCTCCAGGGTGCGCACGAAGCCGATCGGTACGGGCTCGTCGGCGCCCGCGTCCTGACGGTGGTCCAGATACACCTGCTGCTCGGGGCACATGACGACGTCGTGACCCGCGCGGGCCGCCGCGACCCCGCCCGCATATCCGCGCCAGGACGACACGGCCGCGCCTTTCGCGAGCCCGCCCTCCAGAATCTCGTCCCATCCGATGAGCCGGCGTCCGCGCGCGGTGAGCCAGCTGTCGAAGTGGCCGATGAACCACGCCTGGAGCTCGTCCTCGTCCTTCAGCCCGAGTTCCCTGATGCGCTCCTGCGCGGTCGGCGACTGCCGCCACTGGTCCTTGGGGCATTCGTCTCCGCCGACATGAATGAACTCCGAGGGGAACAGCTCCAGGACTTCCTCGAACACCCCCTCGTAGAAGCGCAGGGTGTTGTCGGTGGGGGCGAGTACGTTCGGATTGATCCCCCAGGTGTCCCAGACGGAGAGGGCGGTGGTGTCGACGACGTCGGTGTTGCCGAGTTCCGGGTACGCGGCGATGGCGGCCTGCGAGTGTCCCGGTACGTCGATTTCCGGGACGACGGTGATATGCCGCTCGGCGGCGTACGCGACGATCTCGCGGATGTCGTCCCGGGTGTAGTAGCCACCGTGCGGCTTCTCCTCCCACAGCGGGGATGCCCGATGGCCGAATTTCGTGCGGGCCCGCCAGGAGCCGACCTCGGTGAGCCGGGGGTACTTCCTGATCTCGACGCGCCAGCCCTGGTCGTCCGTCAGATGGAAGTGGAAGACGTTCAGTTTGTGCGCGGCCAGCAGGTCCAGGTGGCGCAGCACGCCGTCCTTGGGCATGAAGTGCCGGGCCACGTCGAGCATGACGCCGCGCCAGCGGAACCGGGGGGCGTCCCGGATCTCCGTCAGGGGCAGCCGCCAGGTACGGCCGGGAAGGGGTGCGCGCCTGAAGGCGTCGGGGCCGAGAAGCTGCAGCATCGTCTGGGCGCCCCAGAAGACACCGGCGGGCGAGCCGCCCTGGACATGGACGCCGTGGGGGGCGACGACCAGGCGGTATTCCTCGGTGTCGAGGCCGGGCCGGACGGACAGATGGAGGACGTCGTACTCGTCCCCCTTCTTGGGCGGCAGCGCGAACCCGGTCGCCGCGCCGAGCGTCGTGCGCAGCCATCGCGCGGTGCCCTCGGTGCCGGGCCCGGCCTCGATACCGAAGCCGTCGCCGAGTTCGAGGAAGCCCTCGGCCCGTTCCGTCCGGTGAGGCAGCGGAATGAGATCCATGAATGATCAGGCCTTTCAGTCCTTGACCGCTCCGCCCAGCCCCGACACCAGTCGTCGCTGCACGAGCACGAAGAAGATCAGTACCGGAATCGTCATCACCGTGGAGGCCGCCATCACGCCGCCCCAGTCCGGCTCGTCCGGCTTGTAGAAGACGAGCAGGGCCATCGGCAGGGTCGACTGCGAGGTGTCGCTGATGATGAAGGACTTGGCGAACAGGAAGTCGTTCCAGGCGGAGATGAACGAGAAAACGCTTGTGGCCACCAACCCCGGGAAGACCAGCGGGAAAAGGATCTGCCACAGGAATCGCGAGCGGCTCGCCCCGTCGATGTAGGCGGCCTCCTCGATGGCCTCCGGAACGGCCTTCACAAACCCCCGCAGCATCCAGATCGCGAAGGGCAGCGAGAACGCGATGTGCGGCAGGATCAGCGACCCCAGGGTGTTCAGTTGGCCGAAGTCCCGCATGAGGAAGAACAGGGGGATCGTCAGGGCCTCCACCGGCACCATCTGGGCCACCAGAAACATGATCAGCAAGGTGGTCCGGAAGCGGAACCGGAATCGTGTCACCGCGGTCGCCGCGAGAAACGCGATGAGCGCCGAGGCGATCACGACGGTGCATGCGACGACAAGGCTGTTGACGAAGTAACGGCCGAATTCGTTCTGCTCGAAGACCCGCCGGAAGGAATCCAGGGAAGGGTCCAGCGTCCACGGCCGCGGCTCGCTCGACTCGATCTCCCCGGCCGGTTTGAAGGCGCCGAGCACCATCCAGTACAGCGGGAACGCCACCACCACGGCGATCAGCAGCGCGGACGCCTCCGCGAGCAGCCGCCAGGGCCGCCGTACGAGACGTGCCGGATTCATGGAACTCACAGCTCCTCCCCCTGTCTGCGCAGCAGCCGCAGATACACGAGCGTCACCGCCAGCAGGATCAGCAGCATCACCACGCCGATCGCCGAGCCCAGGCTGTACTGCGAGGACGCGAACGCCTTCTGGTAGGCGTACACGTTCAGGACCAGGTTCTGGCCCGCGATGCCGCCTCCGTTGGTCATCACATAGATCTGGGTGAAGACCTTGAAGTCCCAGATGACCGACTGGATGGTGACGACCACCAGGATCGGCCGCAGCATCGGCGCCAGCACCGACCGCCAGATCCGCCACTGCGAGGCGCCGTCCAGCGCGGCGGCCTCCAGCACCTCGGCCGGGACGGAGCGGATACCCGCGTACACCGTGACCATCACGAACGGGAAGGAGCACCACACCACTTCGAGCAGCACCAGGAAGAAGGCGCTGAAGCGCCCGTACGTCCAGGAGTGGTCACCGAGCCCCAGCAGCCGGTTCACCGGCCCGAAGTCCGGGTCGAAGAGGAACAGCCACACCGTCGACCCGGTGATGGCCGGCGTCGCCCACGCCCCGAGCGCGGCCAGCATCAGCGCCAGCCGCGGCACGGCACGCACCCGCGTGAGCAGCACGGCGAGCGCACAGCCGACGGCGAGCGTCGAGACGACACAGGCCGCCGCGAAGACGACGGTGGCGAGCAGCACCTGCCAGAACTGCGGGTCCGAGAACAGCTCCGAGTAGTTCCCGAACCCCTGGAAGGTGGTCGGCTCCCCGCCGCTGACCTGGGCCTGCGTGTACTCGAAGAACGAGATCAGCCCGAGCTGATAGACGGGATAGACGAGCAGCCCGCCGAGCACGACGAGGGCGGGGGCGAGATAGAGCCAGGGAGTCTTCTGATTCCGGCGACGGGAACGCCCTTGGGGGCGCGGGGAACTGCGCGAGAAACCACGATCCACCCGCACCCGCCGACGCTCCAGCACCCCCGAGCTATTAGGCGTAACCGGCGTCATCCGGCGGAGCCGAACGCCTCGTCCATCTTCCTCGCCGCATCCCCAGCAGCCCCGGCGACATCCTTCTTACCGCTGATGACCTCCTGGAACATCGTCGGCAGGACGAGCGAGGAGTCGATCCCCGACCACGCGGGCGACGCGGGCACGAACTTCGTCCCCGAGGACAGCGTCTGCACGAAGGGCTTCACGTACGGCTTCTCCGCCGCGGCCTTCTCCCGCACGTCCCCGAACGTCGGCAGGAACCCCATCGCGTCGAACATCGACGCCTGTGTCTCCTTCGAGGCCAGCTGCTCCATCAGCCGAACCGCCAGCGTCCGGTGCGAGGTGCTCTTCAGGACGCCGATGTTGTTGCCCCCGGCGAACGCCGGCGCGACGGACCCGGCCTTCACTCCCGGCAGCGGCACGACCGCGTACTTGCCCTTGACCTTCCCGGCCTCCACGGCCGCGTGGCTGAAGTCGCCGCCGATCGCCATGCCCGCCTTGCCGGCCGCGAACGCGGTGACCGTGTCGTTGCCGCCCATGCCCGCGCACTTGGCGGCGGGACAGTTGTCGTCGGAGAAGAGGGACGTGTACTCCTTGATCCCCTTCTGCGCGGCCTCGCTGTCGATGGCCGAGGCGTACGAGCCGCCCTTGCCGGTGGCGAGCTCACCGCCGTTGGCCCACACGAACGGCATCGCGCCGTAGGTGTACGCCCCGCCCACCACGAGCCCGTACAGCTCGGGCTCGGCGGCGCGGATCCTGCGGGCCGTCGTCGCCAACTCGGCCATCGTCTTCGGCACTTCGAGGCCGAGTTCCTCGAAGATGTCGGTGCGGTAGTACAGGGCGCGCACCCCGACGTAGAAGGGGGCGCCGTAGATCTTGCCGTCCACGGTGACGGACTGCTCGGCCGTGGGGTCGGTGTCCTTCGCCTCGCTCCAGTCGCCGAACTCCTTCGTGACGTCGAGGAGTCCGCCGTCCTTCACATAGCCGGCGGTGTCGGTGTTGCCGTACTCGATGACGTCGGGAGCGGACTTCGGGTCGTTGAAGGCGGCCTTCACGCGCTGGGCGCGGGTCTCGACCGGGATGTACTCGACGTCGACCTTCGCGCCCTCGTGCTCCTTCTCGAAGTCGGCGACGACGGCGTCGACGACCTTCTCCTTCGGCTTGTTGCCGACCTCCTGGAACAGCCAGACCCGCAGGGTGCCGGTCTTCTCGTCCTTGTCGGAGGAGGAGTTGTCGGAGGTCTGGGGGGCGCAGGCCGTGACGGCCAGGGCGGTGAGCAGTACGGCGAGTCTGGGGGCGAGCTTCATGGAGCGGTCCTCCGGGCGTGCGTTGCAACATATGCAATGACGGTTTCGCTCTGCACAACGCAACGGAGCCTAGGGACTGCGTGAACATGTCCACAAGAGGTCTCAACCACTTCGTGACACGCGAAGGCCCCCGGGGCGCGCCGAAACGCGCCCCGGGGGCCTTCGTGGACCTCAGGCGGGAGGGAGGGCTACTTCTTGTCGCCGCCCTTGCCCTTGTCGTCGCCACCGCCAGCGCCCATGGACTCGTAGATCTCCTTGCACATGGGGCACACGGGGTACTTCTTCGGGTCGCGGCCGGGCACCCAGACCTTGCCGCACAGCGCCACGACGGGGGTCCCGTCGAGGGCGCTCGCCATGATCTTGTCCTTCTGGACGTAGTGGGCGAAGCGCTCGTGGTCGCCGTCGCCGTGGGAAGTCTGCGGCGTGGGCTCGACGAGGGTCCCCGTACCAGTCCCGCGCTCGGGCTCGAGAGTGCTCATACCGCCAAGAGTACTGAAGCTCACATGCATCAGTTGAGCGACGGGTCGTCCGGGTACGTGGCCACCATCGCGAGCTCGTTGCGCTGGCGGCGCAGCACCGAGCGCCACAGTCCCTCCGGGGACGGCGAGGACACGTCACCCGGCTCGGACTCCACCACGTACCAGGCGCCCTCCACCAGCTCGTCCTCCAGCTGGCCGGGGCCCCAGCCGGCGTACCCGGCGAAGATTCTCAGGGAGCCGACGGCCGAGGCGAGCAGCTCCGGCGGTGCCTCAAGGTCCACAAGCCCGATCGCGCCGTGCACGCGGCGCCAGCCCAGCGGGGCGCTCTCGCCGTTCGCGTCACCGGGGATGACGGCCACGCCGAGCGCCGAGTCCAGGGACACCGGGCCGCCCTGGAAGACGACACCGGGCTCGCCGGCGAGGTCGGCCCAGCCCTCCAGGATGTCGCCCACGTCGACGGGGGTCGGACGGTTGAGGACGACGCCGAGGGAGCCCTCCTCGTCGTGGTCGAGAAGGAGCACCACCGCGCGGTCGAAGTTCGGGTCCGCCAGGGCGGGCGTTGCCACGAGCAACCGCCCTGTGAGCGAGGACACCTCGGTCATGCCAGACATGATCCCGCATCTTCCCTTCGTGTGGGGAGGCAATGCCGGTTCGGGAGGGAATGCAGCTCAGGGCGGACAGAAGCGCCGCCCGGCGCACGGCCGCGACGGTGACCGCTCGTGCCCGGCGGTGAACCGTTCGTGTTGTGACAGAGCTATGACGTTCCTGAGCCGTACTTGGGCTTACTGAAGGGGGGTCGACGGCGATTACCCTTTCCCTCCTGGCCCCTGCCCAACTCATCGGAACGCGAGATACATGACCGTCAACGACGATGTCCTGCTTGTCCACGGCGGAACCCCGCTGGAGGGCGAGATCCGTGTCCGCGGTGCGAAGAACCTCGTACCGAAGGCAATGGTCGCCGCCCTGCTGGGCAGTGAGCCGAGTCGACTGCGCAACGTACCGGACATCCGTGACGTGCGTGTCGTACGCGGCCTGCTGCAACTGCACGGTGTGACGGTCCGTCCGGGTGAGGAACCGGGCGAGTTGGTGATGGACCCCTCGCACGTGGAGAGCGCGAACGTCGCTGACATCGATGCCCACGCGGGTTCCAGCCGGATCCCGATCCTCCTGTGCGGTCCGCTGCTGCACCGCCTCGGGCACGCCTTCATTCCCGGCCTCGGCGGCTGCGACATCGGCGGCCGGCCCATCGACTTCCACTTCGAGGTGCTGCGGCAGTTCGGCGCGACGATCGAGAAGCGCGCCGACGGCCAGTACCTGGAGGCCCCGCAGCGGCTGCGCGGCACGAAGATCCGGCTGCCGTACCCGTCCGTCGGCGCCACCGAGCAGGTGCTGCTGACGGCCGTCCTCGCGGAAGGCGTCACCGAGCTCTCGAACGCGGCCGTGGAGCCGGAGATCGAGGACCTCATCTGCGTCCTGCAGAAGATGGGCGCCATCATCGCGATGGACACCGACCGCACCATCCGCGTCACCGGTGTGGACCGGCTCGGCGGCTACAACCACCGCGCGCTGCCGGACCGTCTGGAGGCCGCCTCCTGGGCGTCCGCCGCGCTGGCGACCGAGGGCAACATCTACGTCCGCGGCGCGCAGCAGCGCTCGATGATGACGTTCCTCAACACCTACCGGAAGGTGGGCGGTGCCTTCGAGATCGACGACGAGGGCATCCGTTTCTGGCACCCCGGTGGCCAGTTGAAGTCCATCGCCCTCGAAACGGACGTGCACCCGGGCTTCCAGACCGACTGGCAGCAGCCGCTGGTCGTGGCCCTGACGCAGGCCACGGGCCTGTCCATCATCCACGAGACGGTCTACGAGTCCCGCCTCGGCTTCACGTCCGCGCTGAACCAGATGGGCGCCCACATCCAGCTCTACCGCGAGTGCCTCGGCGGTTCCGACTGCCGCTTCGGCCAGCGCAACTTCCTGCACTCCGCGGTGGTCTCGGGACCGACGAAGCTCCAGGGCGCCGACCTGGTCATCCCCGACCTGCGCGGCGGCTTCTCGTACCTCATCGCGGCCCTCGCGGCCCAGGGCACGTCCCGTGTCCACGGCATCGACCTCATCAACCGCGGCTACGAGAACTTCATGGAGAAGCTCGTGGAGCTCGGCGCGAAGGTCGAACTGCCGGGCAAGGCACTCGGCTGACACACCCGTACCCGTACGCCGATGGGGCGGCCACCCGGTTTCGGGTGGCCGCCCCATCGGCGTTACTGCAGCGCCCTGAAAGGGGGCGCGGGGAACTGCGCGACCAGCCAGGGCGGGCCCGCAGTCGCCCACGGCGCCACACCACAACGGCGCTCGGGCGGACCCTTACTTACCCTTGGCGGCTTCCTTGAGCTTGCTGCCCGCGGAGACCTTCACGCTGTAGCCGGCGGGGATCTGGATCGGGTCGCCGGTCTGCGGGTTGCGGGCGGTGCGAGCGGCACGGTGGGTGCGCTCGAAGGTCAGGAAGCCGGGGATCGTGACCTTCTCGTCGCCCTTGGCGACGATCTCGCCGACGGTCTCGGCGAACGCGGCCAGCACGGCGTCGGCGTCCTTGCGGGTCACCTCGGCGCGGTCGGCCAGCGCGGCCACCAGCTCACTGCGGTTCATGTTGTTACTCCCGTGTTCATTTGCCTTGAGGCGTGCCACGCGGCGGAGCCGCATGTCGGGCACAGCGATGTCGATGCTGCCAGGGTCCTCGGTGCGACCCGGGACCCGGGTCCGTCGTCAGACCCTCGCGCCCAGAGACGCATCCTGCCCCTACCTGCGGCGGGAAAGCCAATCCGGCGCCCGGAGGAGTCGTGAGAACACCCGTGGGTGTCACACGAAGAGAGAGCCTGAGCTTGGCCGTCACGATAAACGGCGTCCCAAGGCCCCAGGTTCCACGACGCGCCGTTACAAGGGCTTGCCGTGGCGATCCTCACAGCCCATGCACACTTTTCAGGGCTGTGAGGCGCCGAACCCGTGCGATTACTCGCCCGACGTCACTGCGGACACCGCCTTCGCGGCCTCCCGCACCGCGCCGGCGACCGCGCCCGCGACCTTGTCGTTGAACACGCTCGGGATGATGTAGTTCGGGTTCAGCTCGTCCTCGGTCACCACGTCCGCCAGCGCCTTCGCAGCCGCGAGCATCATGTCCGTGTTGACGGTGCGGGACTGAGCGTCCAGCAGACCGCGGAAGACGCCCGGGAAGACCAGCACGTTGTTGATCTGGTTCGGGAAGTCGGAGCGGCCCGTGGCCACAACTGCGGCCGTCTGACGGGCGATTGCGGGGTCGACCTCGGGGTCCGGGTTCGCGAGCGCGAACACGATCGCGTTCTCGGCCATGGCGGCCACGTCGGCGCCGTCGAGGACGTTCGGGGCGGAGACGCCGATGAAGACGTCCGCGCCGCGCACGGCCTCCTTCAGCGTGCCGGTCAGGCCCTCGGGGTTGGTGTTGTCGGCGATCCAGCGCAGCGGCGAGTCGGCCGCGGCGTCCACCAGGTCCTCGCGGCCGGCGTGCACCACGCCGTGGATGTCGGCCACGACGGCGTTCTTCACACCGGCGGCGAGCAGCAGCTTGAGGATGGCCGTACCGGCGGCGCCGGCACCGGACATGACGACGCGAATGTTCTCGATGGCCTTGCCGGTGCAGCGCAGTGCGTTCGTCAGGGCGGCGAGGACGACGATCGCGGTGCCGTGCTGGTCGTCGTGGAAGACGGGGATGTCGAGGGCCTCGCGCAGGCGGGCCTCGATCTCGAAGCAGCGCGGGGCGGAGATGTCCTCGAGGTTGATGCCGGCGAACCCGGGGGCGATCGCCTTGACGATCTCGACGATCGCGTCGGTGTCCTGGGTGTCCAGGCAGATCGGCCAGGCGTCGATGCCGGCGAACCGCTTGAACAGGGCGGCCTTGCCCTCCATCACGGGCAGCGCGGCCTTCGGGCCGATGTTGCCCAGGCCCAGCACGGCCGAGCCGTCCGTCACGACCGCAACGGAGTTGCGCTTGATGGTGAGGCGGCGGGCGTCCTCAGGGTTCTCGGCGATCGCCATGCAGACCCGGGCCACACCCGGGGTGTAGATCATCGAGAGGTCGTCGCGGTTGCGGATGGGGTGCTTCGACGCCATCTCGATCTTGCCGCCGAGGTGCATCAGGAACGTACGGTCGGAGACCTTGCCCAGCGTGACGCCCTCGATGGTGCGCAGCTGCTCCACGATCTCGTCGGCGTGCGCGGTGGAGGTCGCGGCGATGGTGACGTCGATGCGGAGCTTCTCGTGGCCGGACGCGGTCACGTCGAGGCCGGTCACCGAGCCTCCGTGGGACTCGACGGCTCCGGTGAGCTGGGAGACCGCGGTTCCGCTCGCGGGCACCTCCAGCCGGACCGTCATCGAGTAGGAGACGCTGGGCGCCGTTGCCATGGCCGACTTCCTCTGCTTTCACCGTGTGGCTGGTATGCCGTCCGATCGTCGCACCTACCGCTGAGTAGGAGTTAGCCGGGCGTGGATTGCGAACGTATTGTTCGCCACGTCTTCGCAAGAAAAGAGGCCCACGTCACACGGTGACGTGGGCCTCTCCTACGTTCATGACACCGACCCGCCATGCTCGCCTCGCGGCAAGTGGTCGCTCGTAGCGACGAAGGTTGGGCCCGGGGGCTTGGATCGAGCCGGTGTCACACCCAGGCTAACAAACAGATCTCTCAAGGCCATTCCCGTACCGCGAGTTCATTTCCCCGCCGCCGGCAAAGCCCCCGTTCGGCCCCGCTCAGTCCCGCTCAGTCCCGCAGCAGATCCGGCACACCGGACGCGTCCGGCTCGTCCCGGTCCCCCGAGACCACCGTCAGCTGCTGGGTGGCCCGGGTCAGCGCGACGTACAGCACACGCAGGCCGGCCGGGGACTCGTCCGCGATCTCCGCCGGGGAGACGACGACCGTGGCGTCGTACTCCAGGCCCTTCGCCTCCAGGCTGCCGAGCGCCACGACGCGGTCGCCGAGCCCGGTGAGCCACTTGGCCGCCTCCTCGCGCCGCCGCATGGCGACCACGACGCCGATCGTCCCGTCGACCTGGTCGAGCAGCCGGGCCGCCTCCTCGCGAACGGTCTGCGCGAGCGTGTCACGGACAACCGTGCTGTGTCCTTTGTTCGTAGTCACGAAACGCGGCCGTACGCCGGTGGAGCGCACCGCCGACGGGGACGTCGAGCCGGGCATGGCCAGGGCCAGCACCTTGGCGGCGAGCTCGGCGATCTCGGCCGGGTTGCGGTAGTTCACGGTGAGCTGGAAGCGGCGGCGCGGGCGGGTGCCGAGTGCCTCGTCGCGTGCCTCGGCCGCCTCGTCCACGTCGGACCACGACGACTGGGCCGGGTCGCCGACGACCGTCCAGGTGGCGTGCCGGCCGCGGCGGCCGACCATGCGCCACTGCATCGGCGTGAGGTCCTGGGCCTCGTCGACGATGACGTGGGCGTACTCGGTGCGCTCGGCCGCCAGCCGCTCGGCGCGCTCGCGCTGCGACTCCTCGCGCACCGGCATCAGCTCCTCCAGGCCGGTGAGCTGGTCGAGCGGGTCCAGGTCGCGCTTCCTGCGCGGGCGGGCCGGGGTGCCGAGGATCGCCTGGAGCTCGTCGAGCATGGCGATGTCGTGCACGGTGAGGCCGTCGCGCTTGAGCGAGCGGGCCACCTTGCGGACCTCGCCGGGATTGAGGATCCGGCGTGCCCAGCGGCCGAGGCGGCGCTCGTCGGCCATCGCCGTGAGGACCGCCTTCGGGGTGAGCTCCGGCCACCAGGCGTCGAGGAAGGCGATGAAGCTGTCCTCCGTGGCCACGTCCTCGTCGAAGGAGGAGCGCAGTTCGGCGGCGAGCTCCGGGTCGGTGTGCCGGGTGGCGCCGCCCGACTGCGCCCACAGGGCGTCCAGCAGCAGCTTGCGGGCGCGTGGGCGCAGCAGGTTCACCGGTGCCGTGCCGCCGAGGGCGGTGCGGCGGACGCGTTCCAGCGCGTCGGCCTCCAGCTCCAGCCGGCGCCCGAAGGCGACGACACGCAGGAGGGTCGGCGGTCCGGCGGGGGCCGGCACGGGAGTGTCGTCGTCGCCGAAGGCGAGCTGCCCACCGCGGTCCGCGCCGTTCCCGGCGGCGACGGCCGTGCCGCCCGGTCCCAGCTCCAGCGCACCCCGCGCCGCCTTCCGCAGCACCTTGAGCATGCGGTACGAGCCCTTGGCGCGGGCCGTGGCCGGGGAGTCGTACAGCGTGGCCTCGGTGCCGTCGACCAGGGAGCCGATCGCGCGGATGGCGACCTGGCCCTCCTCGCCGAGCGACGGCAGCACGCCCTCGGTGTACGCGACCAGCAGCGGGGTCGGCGAGACGATCAGGATGCCGCCCGCGTACCGGCGCCGGTCCTGGTAGAGCAGGTAGGCGGCGCGGTGCAGGGCGACGGCGGTCTTGCCGGTGCCAGGACCGCCCTCGACGTACGTCACCGAGGCGGCGGGGGCGCGGATGACCAGGTCCTGCTCGGCCTGGATGGACGCCACGATGTCCCGCATGGTGTGGCCACGGGCCTGCCCGAGGGCCGCCATCAGGGCGCCGTCGCCGATCACGGGCAGCTCACGGCCGTCGAGGAACGCCTTGAGCTCGGGGCGCATCAGGTCGTCCTCGACGCCGAGGACCCTGCGGCCCTTGGAGCGGATGACCCGGCGCCGTACGACCCGCCCGGGGTCGACCGGGGTCGAGCGGTAGAAGGGCGCCGCGGCCGGGGCCCGCCAGTCGATGACCAGCGGGGCGTAGTCGGAGTCGAGCACTCCGATACGGCCGATGTGCAGGGTCTCGGCGATGTCGGCGGTGCTGTCCTCGCGCACCGCGCCCTCGGCGGGCTCGACGGCGGTGTAGGCGCCGTCCGGGCCCTTCTTGCCGTCCTTGCCGAGCAGCAGGTCGATGCGTCCGAAGAGGAAGTCCTCGAACTCGTTGTTGAGCCTGTTGAGGTGCACGCCGGCACGGAAGACCTGCGCGTCGCGCTCGGCGAGCGCGCCGGGTGTGCCGACCTGGCCGCGCTTGGCCGCGTCGTTCATCAGGAACTCCGCCTCGTGGATCTTCTCCTCGAGGCGTCGGTACACCCGGTCGAGGTGTTCCTGTTCGACGCCGATCTCTCGGTCTCGCAGGGAGTCGAGCGCGGTTTCCTGTGGAGCCTGAGCGGCCACCGGGCCCCCTTCTGACGTGCTGGGCAGCCGTCAACCGTACGCGAAGGGGACCCGGAAAAGCTACGTCGACTACACGTCGACCTCGACGAGCTTGTTTCCGTCGAAGTCCATGACCTCGACATGATCGACCTCGTCGGGTGCCATGGACACGCCGCCGCTGACGTAGAGCGGGTTCCTGGCCTGCTCGGTCTTGGCGTCCGGGATGCCGTAGCCCCACTTGGGGACGGACCAGGAGGCCGCCGTCTCGCGCTGGCCGTCCTTGCCGACGAAGATCAGGGAACATTTGAGCGGGCCCTTGACGCCCTTGAGCTCAAGACCCGTCTGGGTGCCCCAGGGCTTCCCGTCCAGGCCGACGGTCGCGGTGACCCCGGTCTTCGCGTCGGAACCCGAGACCTTGTTCTCGATGCCGGTGAACAGGTCCTTGGCCGGGTTCGCCGCGGCCACGACCCGGTTGCCGTCGTCACCACCGCTGTCGCTGCCGCCACTGGCCGCCATCGCGGCGAACGGGCCGGCGACGATCAGCGCGGCGGCCGCGGCCACCATGTAGAAACTGCGCCGGCGCTTCTGGGCGCGGTGCTCGGCGACCTCGTCCACGAGGTTGTGCACGATGCGCGGGCTGGGCTTCGCCGACAGGGACTCACCGATCGCGGGTGAACCGGATCCGGGCAGGTCCGCGAGCGCGGCCAGCATCGGTTCCATTCCGGCGAGTTCGTCCAGTTGCTGGGCGCACCATTCGCAGGTCGCGAGATGAGCCTCGAAAGCGGTTGCCTCGGCGTCGTCGAGAATCCCGAGGGCGTAGGCGCCGACGGTTTCGTGCTCGCTCGGGCCCGGTCGTCCCTGCATGGGGCTCATGGACCCAGACATACCCGAACCGCCCATCCCGAATCCCTGGTTTCCCCCGTAAACACTCATCACGCCGTCACCCCCCGCTCCTCCAGAGCCAGCTTCATCGACCGCAGGGCATAGAAAACCCTTGAGCGAACGGTGCCACTGGGTATGCCCAGCGTCTCGGCCGCCTCATTGACCGTACGCCCCTTGAAGTACGTCTCGACCAGAACCTCCCGGTGGGCGGGGGTCAGGTCGTCGAGTGCGTCCGACAGCGTCATCAGCCACAGCGCCTTGTCGATCTCGTCCTCCGCGGGGATGACCTCCAGCGGCGACGGATCGACCTCCTGCGGCCGGGCCTGCCGGCTGCGGTGGCCGTCGATGACGATGCGCCGGGCGACCGTCACCAGCCAGGGGCGTACCGATCCGGTCGCTCGATTGAGCTGTCCGGCGTTCTTCCAGGCACGGATGAGCGTCTCCTGCACAACGTCCTCTGCTCGTTGCCGGTCACCGGCGACCAGTCGAAGGACATACGCAAGGAGGGGTCCGGCGTGCTCTCTGTACAGCGCACGCATCAGCTCCTCATCAGGTTCCGAGGGCTGGGACATGCGATGTCGGGCCCTCGATCCACGTTCATTGGCCACGACGGAATCCTTGCGCACGCCCACCTCCGATGTCCGGGGGTTCCCCCAGTCGGTCGCTCGACTACCCGTACGGAAGGGGCGCGTTGGGTGTTCAAAGTGAGGCGACAGTTTTCTTCCGAGTGACGTGACGAGCTGGACATGGCAGCACATTCCCACCGCGCGATCTTTACATTTCCGTCACATCGGCAAGATCATCTCCACGCTTCCCTACGGTGGCGTAGGTAAACGGCATGTAATCGAAATCACTTCGACGACCGTTTCACAGAAGCCGCATAACGGACTGTCAGGCTCGGGTGAGTGCCGTTCGGCGACGATGCCGGGCCACCCTTTCGCGGTTCCCGCAGACCTCACTGGAGCACCAACGCCTCCTGCGCCCCCGTGAGGTGTCGAGGTAGACGATGGGGCAGTTGTCCCCTTCGCACTCTCTGAGCGCGGCCCGCGCGACGGGGTCCGTGAGCAGCTCCAGCGCGTCCCGGGCGACGGCCCCGAGGAGCGCGGCGCACTCCGGCGGATGATCCAACTCCCGCACCAGCGTGCCGTCCTCCCCGCGTACGGCACGCGGGGCCGGGGGCGCGGCGAGGGCGACGTCGTTAACCCGGGCGAGCGCGATGTCGTACGACGGCCAGGGCTCGGGGGCGAGCGAGCCGCGCACCAACTGTCCTATTCGTCCGCGTAGTTCACGGAAGTCCACCAGCCAGGGCGGGCCGGCGTGGGCCAGCGGGGTGCCGGGCGGGACGAGACCGGCGCCGACTATCCAGGCACACAGCACCTCGACGGAGTCGAACCGTTCCTCCGGGTGTGTGGTCGCGAGGAGATCCAGAGAGATCCGCCCGGCGTCGAAGCGCAGTTCGTACGGGTCCGTGGCCGTACCCAGTGCCATGTGCCTGTCACCGCCTAGGGGTCAACCCGGTCAGGAGGGGTCGGTGAGATGCCGTGAGGAGAGCTGGGGGGAGATCTGGGGGAACCGTTCCCCCTTACAGTGCCTGCCCCGCGGCGGGGCCGGAACCCCTCGTACCGGCGGTTGGCGCTGGACGACCGCGTATGCGGCTGCGCGTGACGGCCATGTTCGGGGCGCCCGCGCGGCCGTTGACTGGGGGGCATGACACGAAACGACACGATCGCCGGAACGGTACTGGGCGCGGCCACGGTCGCGACCGCCCTGATCGCCGGGGCCTTCTACATCTTCGCCTGCGCCGTGATGCCGGCGCTGGCACGCAGCGACGACCGGGTGTTCGTCGACGTCATGCGCGACATCAACGACGTGATCCAGAACCCGGTGTTCCTGCTCGGCTTCCTCGGGGCGCTGGTGCTGACGGGGGTGTCGGCGTGGCAACTGCGCGCCCGGCCCTACCGGTGGTGGGTGTGGGGAGCGCTGATGGCCTACGGGCTGGCGTTCCTGGTGACGGTCGCCTTCAACATCCCACTGAACAACGGCCTCACGGAGGCGGGGTCGCCGAGCGCGCTGCGGGAGGAGTTCGAGGATCCGTGGGTGGCTTGGAATGTGGTGCGGGCGGTGCTGTCGACGGTGGCGGTGGGGTGTCTGGGGCGGGCGTTGGTGGGATACGGCCGGGCTCAGCGCCGGTCGGCGCCCACCAGCCCGTCCGGCGTGTGACAGCGGGCCGGTCCGCCCCCCCCTTTGAGCCCGTCCGGCGTTTGAGGACGAGGCCCGTTCAGGGCCGATGCGGGGGTCCGGGGGCGGCAGCCCCCGGGGACGGGACGGGTAGGGGCGGCGGGGGCGAAAAGAACCTCACGCGTCCGCGTACTTCGCGTCCGCCGCCGGATCCAACGCCAGCCGATACCCCCGCTTCACCACCGTCTGGATCAACTTCGGCGCCCCGAGGGCCGCCCGCAACCGAGCCATCGCCGTCTCCACCGCATGCTCGTCCCGCCCGGCCCCCGGCAACGCCCGCAACAGCTCCGCACGCGCGACCACCCACCCGGGCCGCCGCGACAACGCCCGCAGCAACGACATCCCCGCAGGCGGCACCGGCCGCAGCGCGCCGTCCACCAGGACCGCGTGCCCCCGGATCTCCACCCGGTGACCGGCGATCGGCAACGACCGGGCCCGCCCGGGAAGTTCCTGGCAGAGCAACTGCACGAGCGGCCCGAGCCGGAAGCGTTCGGGCTGGACGGTGTCGACGCCGAGGGCCTGGAGCGGCAGGGCGGTGACCGGCCCGACACAGGCAGGAACCACGTCATGGGCGAGGGCGGCGAGCAGTTCGGGCAGCAGCCCCCGCTCCTCCGCCCGCGACAGCAGCGACGCCGCGGCGGGCGCGCTGGTGAAGGTGACGGCGTCGAGGCCACGGGAGACCGCGGCGTCCAGCAGCCGGTCCACCGGCCCGATGTCCTCCGGCGGCAGCCACCGGTACACCGGCACCCCGAGCACCTCCGCTCCCCCGGCCCGCAGCGACTCCACGAACCCGGGCAGCGGCTCCCCGTGCAGCTGTATGGCGATACGGCGCCCCTCGACGCCCTCCTCCAGCAGCCGGTCCAGCACCTCGGCCATGGACTCGCTGGACGGGGACCACTCCTCGGTCAGCCCGGCGGCCCGCACCGCGCCCTTGACCTTGGGCCCGCGAGCGAGCAGCTCGACCCCCCGCAACCGCTCCAGCAGATCCTCACCGAGCCCCCACCCGTCGGCGGCCTCGATCCACCCCCGGAACCCGATCGCGGTCGTGGCGACCACGACGTCCGGCGTCCGCTGGATGATCTCCTTGGTGGCCGCGAGCAGCTCGCTGTCGTCGGCGAGCGGCACGATCCGCAGGGCGGGGGCGTGCAGGACGACGGCACCGCGCCGCTGGAGCAGCGCTCCGAGCTCGTCGGCGCGGCGCGCGGCGGTCACGCCCACGGTGAACCCCGCGAGGGGCCCGTGTTCGGGTTGCTGCTGTTCGTCGTACATAAACTCTCGTCCCGCACTCGAGTCGTGTTGCCTGCCTCAGGTGAGCACACCATCGGGTGTTCCTGAACGCACCCGTGGTGGTCCCATCTGCATGCCGATCGAGCCTGTCAACGGTGCGTGACAGGCTCGGTTCGGCCGTATGTCGGCGGTGTTACGTCACACCTCGGCGTAGCTGAGCTGCGGCTTTGCCTCCGTGGCCGGTGTGGCGTCGGTCTCGGTGACAGCCGGGCGGCGAAGGTATACGGCCCAGGTGACCACGAAGCAGAGGCCGTAGAAGGCGAGGAAGGCGACGAAGGCACCGGTGCCGGAGCCCACGGTGAGGAAGGACTGGCGGAAGGCGAGGTTGATGCCGAGTCCGCCGAGCGCGCCCACCGCGCCGATGAGCCCCATGGAGGCGCCGGAGAGCCGGCGGCCGTGAGCGGCGGCCTCCTCGCCGTCCAGTCCCTTGGCGAGGGCCTTGGCGTGGAAGATGCCGGGGATCATCTTGAACGTCGAGCCGTTGCCGAGCCCGCTGAGCACGAACAGGGCGATGAACGCGGTGGTGAACAGCGGCAGGGACTTCTGCATCGAGGCCACGACGATCACGGCGGTCGCGGCGGCCATGGCGACGTAGTTCCACAGCGTGATCTTCGCGCCGCCGAACCGGTCCGCGAGCGCGCCGCCGACGGGGCGGATCAGGGAGCCGAGCAGCGGGCCGATGAAGGTGACGTAGGCGGCCTGGAGGGGCGTACGGCCGAACTGGGTCTGGAGGACCAGCCCGAAGGCGAAGGAGTACCCGATGAAGGAACCGAAGGTGCCGATGTAGAGGAAGGACATGATCCAGGTGTGGGGGTCCCTGGCCGCGTCCTTGGCGGCGCCGGTGTCGTTCCTGACGGACGAGATGCTGTCCATCTTCAGCCAGGCGAGGGTCGCGGCGATCACGATGAACGGGATGTAGATCCCGAGCAGCAGGCGCGGGCCGCCGCTGGCGCCGATGACGGCGAGACCGACGAGCTGTACGACCGGGACGCCGATGTTGCCGCCGCCGGCGTTGAGTCCGAGGGCCCAGCCCTTCTTGCGGAGCGGGAAGAAGGCGTTGATGTTGGTCATGCTGGAGGCGAAGTTGCCGCCGCCGACGCCGGCCAGCATCGCGCACACCAGGAAGGTGCCGAACGACGTCCCCGGCTCCATGACCGTGAACGCGGCGACCGTCGGCACGAGCAGCAGGCTGGCCGAGATGACCGTCCAGTTCCGGCCACCGAAGACGGCGACGGCGAAGGTGTAGGGCACGCGGACGATGGCGCCGACCAGCGTGGCCATCGAGACGATGGTGAACTTGTCGGCGGGGGTCAGTCCGTACTCCGGCCCCATGAACAGCACCATCACGGACCACAGGGTCCAGATCGAGAACCCGATGTGCTCGGAGAGCACGGAGAAGAAGAGGTTCCGCCGGGCGATCTTCTCCCCGGTCTCGTTCCAGAAGGCCTCGTCCTCGGGGTCCCAGTGCTCGATCCAGTGGCCTCCCCTGCTCGCGACGGGGGCTGGGCTAGGGGATGTCATGTCGCCTCCACGGTCTTCGGACTCGATCGCACCACGCCTATGAGTGGCTGATCCCGAAGGTAGGGAGAGCGCGTTTCCTGCCTGTGGCACCGAGTGACCGGAAAGGAACTTTGCTCTCACCGGGTGGGGAGGTGGGATGAGAGGTTCCCTGACCGCGCCCCTCCGTAAGGCCCCCTGATACGGAGACCTCAGTGCTGCTGGGGCGGCTGCCAGTGGGGGTTCTGCTGGGGGTACGGCGGCTGCGGGGCGCCCTGCTGGGGGTAGCCGTACGGCTGCTGCTGGGGCGGCGGGTAGTGGCCGGGGGCGGCGGGCTGCTGGTTGCCGTAGGGGGCGGCCGGGGGCTGAGTGCCGTAAGGGGCGGCCGGGGCGGGCTGATGACCATAGGCACCCGGAGCCGGCTGATGGCCGTACGGCCCGTACGGCCCCGGGGCGGGCTGCTGGTTGCCGTAGGGACCGTTGGCGACGCCGCCGAACGGATTCCCGTGCCCCGGCAGCTGCCCGCCCGGCGGCAGATACCGCACGCGCCCGCTCTCATCGGTCACCGGCATGAAGCCGGCGGCCTGGAGCCGGGCGGCGAACTTGGCGTTGCGCTTCCGCGTCACGACGAGCCCGACCCCGAGCAGGGCCATGAGCCCGACCCACCCGAGTCCGGCGAAGAGGATGGCATCGCCGTCCCCGCCGGCCTTCGCGACGGCGAGCACGAACCCGAGGGTGATGCCGCCGGCCGCCCAGTACATCTTCTTCTCGGCGTGTTTGCCGGTGAGGTCGAAATTGATGCGGGCCTTGAGGAGTTCGTGCGCGTCGGGCACGAGGGGCGGCACGGAGACCCCGTCACCGGCGTTCGGATACTGCGCCCAGTTCTGCGCGGCACGGGCACGGGCCTGCGGGCTCGGGTCGGGCACGATCAGCATCACGAGCGCGTTGTTGCGCCCGCCGCTCTGCCGTACGTCCATGTACTCGTAGCCGAACTGCTGGGCGATGAAGGCGAGCTTGGCGAGCTTCTTCACGGAGGCCATCGGACTGGTGAGCTCGACGGGCTCCCCGGTCGCGATCAACCGCAGCATCTTCTGCACCTGCCGCTTACTCATCAGCACAGCTCCCCCCGGCCCCAAACCCCTCGGGCCACCCCGTTCACGTCCGCAACCCGGCCAGTCTTCCACGGGGTTCCGACAGCGAGTACGGCGGTCGGCCCGGTTCCGTGATCAGCAGAACCAGGCCGACCCGGTGCGCCTCTATTTCGCGCGGTGGCCCGCTCGGGAGGTGTTCCTTCGGCGGGGCTTCGTTTTCTTGGTGCCGTTCGGCCACAGCCTCGGGCTTCGTTTTGCTGCGATGTCCTCCACCCAGCCCACCGCCAGGATGGCCAGGCCGATGAGGGGCCAGACGAGGAAGAACATCCAGATCATGTAGGTCGAGTCGAGGGCCGCTGTGGCTCGTTCGTCCTGCATGAAGGGGAGTTCGTAGAGGCGGTCGAGGATCGGGACCGTGGCCATGATCAGGAGGTTGTGCCAGAGGTAGATGGTGACCGCTCGGTTGTTGGAGAGGGTCACCAGCTTGTCCCACTTGGCGAGTCTGCCCGGGAGTTCCTGCCAGGACGGGGAGTACTGGAGGAGGATCACCACGAAGCCGAAGGACCAGGTGGCCTGGGCCAGCGGGATGTCGTTGAGGTCCCAGCCGTCCGGGCCCAGGTGGCCCGAGGCCCACCACAGGCCGAAGGCCATCACGAGGGCCGCGCAGGAGACCGCCACGTAGCGCGGGATCTTCGCGAGGAACCCGTCGTGGTGGGCCATGCCCAGGACCCAGCAGCTGCCGTAGACCGCGAAGTCGGTGACCGCGTTGCCCGTCTCACCGGGGATCGTGACGATGCCCGTGCCCACGACGGCCGTCAGACCGAGCGGGGCGAGCAGCGTCGGCCACGGCGCCCGGCGGAACGCCCACAGCAGCAGCGGCGACGCCACGACGAACCACAGATAGGCGCGCAGATACCAGAGCACACCTGCGGCCTGCACCGCCCACGTGTCCTCCAGCAGGCCCGACTTGGAGCCGATGTGCCAGGGGAACGGCGGAGCGCCGATGGGAACGATGTAGTTGATCAGGTCGACCAGGCCCCAGGTGCCCCCGTGGTCGGGGTCCTTCACCGGGTTCCAGCCACCCGCGAACATCATCGCCAGCGCCACCGCGCTGAACACCCACAGGGGCGGGAGCAGACGCCGGACACGGCCCCTGATCACACCCCATGCCGGACGCTTCAGGGAACGCGCCATCAGCGAGCCGGCCAGCGCGAACATCACGCCCATGGACGGGAACAGCACCGTCAGCCAGGCCCAGCCGAAGAGGTGGTAGACCACGACGCGGACCAGGGCGATGGAGCGGAGCAGGTCCAGGTAGCGGTCCCGGCCCGGCTTCTTGGGCGCGGACGCGGGCGCAGGCGGTTCGGCGGCGGCCGGCTCGGGCTCCGGCTCCGTTACGCGCTGCTGCGGCACACCGTACGGCGCCGTCGGCCAGGCGGGATCCGACGGTCCGGCGTGCGCGCCGGTGTCCGTCGGCTGGTATCCGTGCGTCATCCGACCGGCCTCCGATCACCGTCGCGCGTGCCCGCCGAGCGCTGCCGCGGCACGGGGCCGCCGGGCGCCTCGACCACACCGGTGCGGCGCAGCTTCTGCCAGCGCAGGCGGCCGCCGGTGAGCGCCGTGATCCAGGACTGGAGCAGGACGACGTACATGAGCTGGCGATAGAGGATCTGCTGGAGCGGCAGGGAGATGAGGTGGGTCATGCGTTCCTTGTCCAGGCGGAAGGCGTACGCGGCGCAGACCACCTGGATGGCCAGGACGCCGAGCCAGGCGCCGATGGTCTTCTCCGTCGGACCGAAGATCAGGCCGTAGAGGAGGAAGACGTCGATCAGCGGGGCCAGCAGCGGGGCGAGGACCATGAAGAGGGAGACCAGGGGCAGTCCGACCCTGCCGAAGCGGCCCGAGGGGCCCTTCTCCACCAGTGCCTTGCGGTGCTTCCAGATCGCCTGCATGGTGCCGTACGACCACCGGTAGCGCTGCGACCACAGCTGCTGGACCGACTCCGGGGCCTCGGTCCAGGCGCGCGCGTTCTCGGCGTAGACGACGCGCCAGCCGTCGCGGTGCATCGCCATGGTGATGTCGGTGTCCTCGGCGAGCGTGTCGTCGCTCATGCCGCCGACCCGCTCCAGGGCCGTGCGGCGGAACGCGCCGACCGCGCCCGGGATGGTCGGCATGCAGCGCAGCATGTCGTACATCCGGCGGTCGAGGTTGAAGCCCATCACGTACTCGATGTGCTGCCAGGCGCCGATCAGCGAGTCGCGGTTGCCGACCTTCGCGTTGCCGGCGACGGCGCCCACGCGCCGGTCGCCGAAGGGCTGCACCAGTTCCCGCACCGTCGCCGGTTCGAAGACGGTGTCGCCGTCCATCATCACGATGATGTCGTAGCGGGCGTTGGCCAGACCGCGGTTGAGGGCGGCCGGCTTGCCGGCGTTCATCTGCCGCACGACGCGGACGTTCGGCAGGCCCATCGCCTCGACGATCCGGGCCGTGCCGTCGCTCGACCCGTCGTCGATGACGATCACCTCGATCGGGTGCTCGCTCGCCATCAGCGACCGGACGGTGTTCTCGATGCACTTGGCCTCGTTGTACGCGGGGACCAGCACCGACACCGGTTCGGTGACCTGCGGGCCCCAGCGGAAGCCCTTGCGGCGCACCCGGCGTGCGTGGACGCCCGACAGCAGCAGCATCAGCAGGAACCGGCTGATGACCAGGAAGCCGATCACCGACAGGCCGACGACCAGCACGCCCGTGATGTTGTCCGACGCCTGGACGAGGAAGATCCAGGCCTTGCCCTTCCAGCGGTCGAGGCCGGTGACCTCGGTGTGCGCGCTGGGGGCGCCGAGGGCCTCGGTGAGGTTGTCGAACTCGTACCCGTCGGCCTTCATCTCCGGCAGGAACGTGTCCAGCGCCTGGACGGTCTGGTGCCGGTCGCCGCCGGAGTCGTGCATCAGGACGATCGCGCCCTTGCCGCCCTTGGGCGTGGCCCGGCGGATGATCTCGTCGACGCCGGGCTTGCGCCAGTCCTCACTGTCGGTGTTGTTGACGACCGTGATGTAGCCGCGCTTGCCGATGTACTCGGTGACCGGCCAGGACTTGTTGTCCATGGCGTCGGCGAAGGAGGAGTACGGCGGGCGGAACAGGGAGGTGCGGATGCCGGCCGCGCCGCTGATCGCCAGCTGGTTCTGGGACAGCTCCCAGTCGATGCGCTTCTTCGACTGGAAGGACAGGTCGGGGTGGTTGAAGGTGTGCAGGCCGATCTCGTGGCCCTCTTCGACCATCCGCCGGACCAGGTCCGGGTAGCGGGAGGCCATGGTCCCGGTGACGAAGAAGACCGCGTGCGCGTCGTGCTCCTTGAGCACGTCCAGCACCCTGGGCGTCCAGGTCGGGTCGGGGCCGTCGTCGAAGGTGAGGACGAGCCGGTGGTCCGGGAGGCTGAGGCTCTCGGTGCGGCCGCTGCGGGTGTCGATGACCGGGCCGCCCTCCAGGATCTTCTCAGGCACCTGGTCGGAGGAGGCGGGCGGACGGACGCGGTGGTCGGCCAGGATCTCGCTGTGCACATACCCCCGCAGCATCAACATCGCCATCAGCGCGACGAGGACGAGCGAGGGCAGCAGCAGGCGCATGGGCACGCGTCGGCGCCGGGAGCCGTCGGGGGCTCCGGTCGCGGGCCCGTGACGGCGGGTGCGGGAGGCCATCAGAAGGTGTACTCCGGGGACGGGGCGGCGAGCGCGGAGGTGTTGGTGCCGGGCTCCTCCGCTAGAGGAGAGGGATCGCTCGGGCCGTTCGCGACCGTCCCGGATGCGGGCTCGTCGGTCGTCACGGGATCGGTCGGCTCCTCGGTGGGGCCGCCGCCGTCCGTCGGGCTCGGGTCGGGGTCGCTGGTGGTGGGCTGGGTGGGCGGATCCGGGTCCGGGGTGGAACCGGTGCCCGGCTTGGTGATGCTCTTCGTGGCCGTCGGCTTCGGGTCGGCCGAGGTGCCGGGGTTCTCGGCGGTGGCCGAGGCGCCGGACGCACTCGCGTCGGCACCCGGGGACGCGGTGGCGTCCGTGCTCGCCGTCGGCGAAGTGCCGGGCGAGACGCTGCCGGTGGCGGACGGCTGCGGTGCCGACTCCGCGGGCAGCGGCGGGGTGTCGACCTGGCCGGCCGGCTTCTCCTTGGGGTTCTCGACGGGCAGCCAGGGCGCGTCGGAGTTGCCGGAGAGCAGCGTGGCGACGATGACCACGGCGTAGACCGCGCAGGCCAGGCCGACCGCCATGCCTATCCGGCGGAAGCGGCGGCTGCGGCGGCCCGACTCGTCGACGAACACCGGTCCGTCGGAGTTCTCGCTGCTGCGCGGGGCGTCCTTGGCCGCGCGCAGCATGTTGTCGAGGTGGAGGCCGACGCCGTCGAGCTGGACGGTGACCTCGTGCGGGTCGTGGGTCGCGCCGGGTCCGTCGGACCGCGCGGACCGCGTCGGCCGCTCGGACTCCCCCGGCTGGTCGGCCCACGGGTCGCGTACGGCGGGCGCGGGACGCGTCTCACCGGCAGGCGCGGGACGCGTCTCACCGGCCGCCGGGTAGGCGTCGGTTCGGCGTGCCGAGGGGCGGTCGAAGGCCGACCAGCCGTCCGCCCGGGCGGAGTCGGGCCGGCGTGCGTCCGACCCGTCGCCGGGTATGCGTGTGTCGGCCGACCCGACCGACGGCAGTACCGCGGTCCGGTCGGCATCGGCCGCGGACGCCCCGGGGGCGCCTCGCAGGACCTGTGTCTCATCGGCGTCCGAGTAGGCACGCCCGCCACCGTGGAGTATCTCCGTCTCCCTTGCTTCGGATCGGGAGCGATGGCTGGGACCAGGCACACCGGCCACGGCTGTCTCGCCGGTAGCCGGAAAGGCCTGGGTGTCACCCCTCGAAGCCCCCACGGAAGAACCCCCGCCGGAACCCGGCGCCGATGCGACATCGGGCCACTCCGGTTGGGCGTCTTCTCGCCACTTCTTCACGCGCACGCACATCCCCCCACGGGACCGTTCTGGGCGCGCGTACGACACTGAGCACACGCCGCCGTACCGAGCCCCCACCCGGCCGAGCGCCCCCCTTTACCACAACGTGCTCAGGCCACGAATGTAGCGCACGCGGAGGTTTTGTGGTTCCAGCGTGTCAATTGTGCACTCTCATACTGGCCGAATCCATGGCCGGAATCCATCCATCGGCGGGTCTGCGGAGCCATCTTTCCTCCGCCGAGACCTCGGCCGCCGCCCGTCGAAGAGCGTCGAAGGCGGGGTGCACCAGCCCCTTCCGCCACACCAGGGACACGGGAGAGAGCGGCACGGGATCCACGAGCGGACGCAGCACCGTTCTCGGCATGGCCGGAAAGTCCACCACGGCGAGGATCGGGTTCCGCGTCTTGGCCATGATCCTCTGGAACTCCTCGTCACCGATCGCGAGCGGCGCGGGCGCGGCCAGCTCGATGCCCCGCTCCTCGAACAGCCGGCGCGCGAGGTCGGTCCACTCCGGCGTACGGGGGTTCCCGGCGCCCGCGTATACGGTCTCGCCGGCCAGCGCGGACAGCGGCACCAGCGACTTTTCGGCCAGCGGGTGGTCCTCGGGCAGCAGGATCGCCATCGGCTCGAAACGTACGGGTTGGTGGTCCAGGCCGGCCCGCAGCGCCGGGTCCAGTCCGGCGAACCGTCCGAAGGAGCAGTCCAGCCGGCCCGCCACCATCTCGGCGGCGGCGCCCGTCAGACCGCTCTCGTAGCGGGCCATGAGCTCCAGTTCGGGGGCGAGCGCGCGGGCCCGGTGCAGCACCCTGCGGCCGGTGACCAGGCCCGGCGAGTTCAGGTCCACCAGCAGGGGGCGGGCCTGCCCGAAGGCGGCGAGCAGGTCGTCCTGCGCCTGGAGGGCGCGGCGCGCGTACGGCACCAGCCGCTCGCCGTCGCCGGTCAGGGTGACCTGCCGGGTCGTGCGCACGAACAGCTCGGCGCCCAACTCCCGCTCCAGCCGCCGTACGTCCCGGCTGAGCGCCTGCTGGGCGACGTACAGCCGTGCCGCGGCGCGGGTGAAGTGCAGCTCCTCCGCCACGGCGAGGAAGGCGCGCAGCAGGCGCGGGTCGAGGTGGGCGGGAGCGGGCATGCGCCGAACCTACAACGCAGGTGCGTGAATCCGCATCGAACAGGTGTTGGACCCCTTGATCGGCTTCCGGCGACGGTGGAGCCATGCCGCAACAGCCCGCCAGAGGAACCCGCCTGTTCACCGTCACCGCCGACACCCTCGTCGCCGTCGACTTCGGTCCCCGCACGAAGGGCCGCCCGCCCGGGCCGTACGGCCGTCTCTTCGCCCGGCCCGGCACCCGCGCCTTCACCCTCGCCAACCTTCTCGCCCGGCTCCCCATGGGCATGTTCAGCGTGAGCGCGGTCGTGATGATCGCCGGGACGAGGGGGTCGTACGCCCTCGCCGGTGCCGTGACCGCGACCGGGCTCGCGGCGACCGCGCTGGTCGCGCCCTGGACCGCGCGGCTCGTCGACCGGTACGGCCAGGCCCGGGTGGCCGTCCCCGCCACGCTCGTCGCGGCGCTGGGGAGCCTCGCGCTCCTGCTGTGCGTACGCTACGGCGCTCCGGCCTGGACCCTCTTCGCCGCGTACGCCGCCACCGCGACCACCCCCAACACCGGCGGCATGTCCCGGGCCCGCTGGGCCCACCTCCTGGACGGCGACCCCGACGCCCTGCACACCGCGAACTCCTTCGAGCAGTCCGCCGACGAGCTGTGCTTCATGCTGGGCCCGGTGCTCGCCGCCTTCCTGTGCGGGGCGTTCTTCCCGGAGGCGGGGACGCTGGTCGGGGTGGTGCTCCTGGTGACGGGCGTCCTGGCCTTCGCGGCCCAGCGCTCGACCGAGCCACCGCCGTCGGGCCGTACGGCAGCCGGGGCACCCGCGCCGTCACCGTCGCCCCTGCGCTCCCCCGGCATGCCCCCGCTCCTCGCCGTCTGTCTCGCCCTGGGCGCGGTGTTCGGGTCGATGGAGGTCGTCACGATCGCCTTCGCGGAGGCGCAGGGTCACCGCACGGCGGCAGGTGTCGTGCTCGCGCTCCAGGCGGGCGGGTCCTGCGCGGCGGGTCTGCTGTACGGCAGGGTCCGGTTCGCCGGTCCCGCCGAGGACCGTTACCCGTGGTGCGTGGCCGCGATGACCGCGCTGCTGATCCTCCCGCTGCTCGCCGCGTCCCTCACCGGCTCGCTGCTCCTGCTGTCCGCCGCGCTGCTGATCGCCGGGATGGCCACGGCGCCGACCATGATCACCAACATGACCCTGGTGCAGCGCCGCACCCCGGACGGCCGTCTCAACGAGGGCATGACCCTCGCGGTGACCGCCCTGCTCGGCGGCATCGCCTGCGGCAGCGCGGCCGGCGGATGGGTGGTGGAGCACCTCACACCGACGGCCGGCTACGGCGTACCGGTCACGGCGGCGGCGGTCGCGCTGCTCGTGACCCTGGCGGGGCCCGGCGTCAGGACCGCGCCCTGACCCGCACCCGTGCCGGGCCCTTGGCCATCAGCGTGATCCCGGCTCCCAGCGGCACCTCGCCCTCCTGCGCGTCCGTGAGCTCGAACTCCCGCAGCAGCACCGCCAGTCCCAGCACCGACTCCAGCATCGACAGGTGCTGACCGATGCAGGCTCGCGGGCCGCCGCCGAAGGGGAACCAGGCATAGCGCGGGCGCCCCGCCTCGGCCTCGGGTGTGAAGCGGGCCGGGTCGAAGCGCTCGGGGTCCGGCCAGTGGTCGGGGTGGCGGTGGGTGACCCAGGGGCTGACCAGGATGTCGGCACCGGCGGGTATCCGTACGCCGTCGATCTCCGCGTCGGCGACCGAGCGGCGGCCGACCACGGGCGCCGACGGATACAGCCGCATGGCCTCCTTCAGCACCATGGTCAGATACGGCAGCTCCTCCATGTCCGCGGCCGTGGGCGGCCGTCCGCCGGGGCCGCCGAGCACCCGGTCCACCTCCTCGCGCACCCGCCCCTGTTCCTCCGGGTGCCGGGCGAGGAGGTGCAGGGCGAAGGCGAGTGCGGTGGCGGTGGTCTCGTGGCCGGCGAGGAGGAAGATCAGCACCTGTTCGCGCAGTTCGTCGGCGTCGAGGCTGCCGTCCTCGGCGTTCTCGGCGTGCACGAGGAGCGTGACCAGGTCGTCCCCGTCCTCGCGGTCCCGGCGGCTGGCGATGATCCCGTCGCACAGCCCGAACAGCTCCGACTGGAGGCGTACGGCACGGCGGTTGGCGGGGGTGGGCCAGCTGCGGGGCGCCTTGAACGGGGAGAAGCCGCGCTTCAGCGAGTACTCCTGGAGCTGCGGCAGGGTGCGCTCGATGGTCTCGAAGGCCTGCTTCACATCCGTGCCGAACAGGATCCGGCCCACGACGTGGAGCGCGAAGCGGTGCATCTCGCCGACCAGTTCGACGTTCCCGCCGGGTGCCGCGCGCCAGACGTCGGCCAGCGCGGCGGCCTCCTCGGCGACCTGCTGCCCGTAGCCGCTCACCCGGCGCCGGGTGAACAGCGGCTGCACCAGCCGCCGTTGACGGAGGTAGACGTCGTCCTGGCTGGTGAGCAGGCCGTTGCCGACCGAGCGGCGCAGTTCCTCGTAGAAGACGTTGTCCTTGCGGAAGTTGGCCGCCTGGGTCGCCAGCACCTGCTGGGCACCCTCGGGCGAGAAGACCGCGTAGAGATCGGCGCGCAGCCCCGGCGGCCCGGCCCGGAACCGCACCACGTCACCGTGGTCGCGGCGGGCCCGAAGGTAGGCGTTGAGCGGGTCGTTGAGCAGATCGCCCATCGACCCCAGCAAGGGACTCCCCGCCACGATCGGCGCCTGGGCAACCGTCGTCGTCATCGTCATGGTTCCCCCATTCCCGGGCGGTCCCGTCGACTCGCCCTTGGGTCGCACATACCTTCGCATGGCGGGTGATCAGCAGAGGGCCGGCTTGCGCCAGCTGCACTCGATGCCGGTGTCCGTCCCGCTCCCGCGCACCGCCGCCGGACCGGCCGTCTCCGCCGTCGACCTGGCCAGTGTCACCACGATCGCGTCCTCCAGGGGTTTCACGGACGAGGCCAGGTAGTTGTTGAGGACGATGCCGTAGACGAGTTCGCGTCCGCCGGCGTCCGTGACGTAGCCGGACAGGGCCGAGGCACCTGTCAACGACCCCGTCTTCGCGCGGGCGTTGAGGGCGGCGGGGGTGCCGCACATCCGCGAGCGCAGGGTGCCTCCGACGAAGCGGTCGGGGGCACAGGCGACGGGCAGGGAGCGGTGCCAGTCGGCGTACCAGGGCTCGGAGCGCACGGCGAGGAGGAGCTGGACGAGCTGTCCGGCCGTGAAGTTGTCCATCCGTGAGAGCCCGGAGCCGTCGACCTGCCGCAGCTTGCCGGTGTCGAGGCCGACGCCCTTGAGGTAGCCGCCGATCGCCGCGAGCCCGGCGTCCCAGCTCCCCTCCCCCGAGACCTTGTGGCCCATGGCCTTGGTGAGGATCTCGGCGTGCATGTTGTTGGAGAGCTTCATGAACGGGACGAGCAGGTCCTTCAGCGGCATGGAGTCGTGGGACGCCAGCCGCCGTGCGGTCACGGGGGTCACGAGCCCGGTCCGGGTGGGTCCGGCGACCTTGACGCCGTGCTTCGCGAGCGCGTCCCGGAAGACGGCGGCGGCGTATCCGGTGGGCTCCCACACGGTCACCCACTCCTTGGCGCCCGCGCCGCCGACGGGCGTCGTACCGCTGACGACGACGGTGTTCGTGCCGTGCTCCCGTTCGACGGTGAGGTCGTTCGCGCCGCCGGCGGCGACGGTGTCGGCGTCCACCTCGATGTCGACGTAGTCGGTGTCGGGGGTGACGGTGACGACGGGTTCGTCCCCGGCAGCCGCACCCGGCCGGACCGTCACGATCACGGTGCCGGTGTCGTAGTCGGTGTCCGGCGCCACGCCCAGGGCGCTGATCTGGGCGGAGTAGTAGGACGACTCGTCGTCGGCGGCCCAGGAACGGCCCAGCCGGCGGTCGTCGAACCGGGTGTCGTCGGCGACGAGGCGGCCGTCGACGCGGGTGATCCCGGCCGCCGCGATCCGCTCGGCGAGCGCGTCGTAGTCACCGGCGAGCAGGGTGGGGTCCCCGGTGCCTCGCAGATACAGATCGCCCTTGAGCCGGGAGCCGGACTGCCGCCCGGTGGCCAGGACGTCCGTGCCGAACCGGTGGCCGGGCCCGAGGATCTCCATCGCGGCGGCCGACGTGGCGAGCTTGGTGTTGGAGGCGGGCATCAGCCGGGTGGCGGGCAGGTGCTGGTAGAGGAGTTCACCGCTCGCGGCGTCGGCGATCACGACACCCGCCACGCCGCCCTCCATCCGCGGATCACCGAGGATCTTCTCGACGGCCTCGGGCAGGCCGGTCCGGTCGGAGTCCGCACCGGCCTGCGCGCCGGGCCCCAGCACGGCGGCGGCCAGCGCCACGGCGAGAGGCCAGGTCCACAGTCTGCTACGGGAGTTCGGGCGGCTCCCGGAATCGCTCACGGGTCTGCTCATGCCTCAGCAGCATCCCGGAGAACCGCCCGCGGCGACAGAGCACCTCGGCTCAGCCCAGCCCCCAGGCCCGCCCCATCCGGTACGCGCCGCACAGATTCACGTCGAGGACGTACGCCCCGGCGGTTCCGCACTGCTCGCTCCCGCTGCCCGGATCGACGGGCTGGCCGTGCCCCATCCCGGTGATGCTGTACGTCTCCACGACCGCCCGCCCGGCCGCGTCCCGGAAGACCTGGTGCGGATACCCGGCGACCGTGTCGCTGACGTCGGCGCTCTGGTCGGCACCGTGCACATCGGTCCACTGCCGCATCAGGTCGGTCATGTTGACGGGCTTCACGGTGTAGTCGGCCGTGCCCTGGAAGGCGACCAGCGTGGGCCAGGGACCGCCGAAGCCGGGCCGGGCGGCACGCACCCGGTCGCCCCACTGCTTCGCGGTCTGCGTCGCGCCGACGTACATGCACACGTACGGCGACCCGGCGGCCTGCGCGCACCCGTACGGCAGCCCGGCCGCGATCCCGCCGGAGGCGAACTTCTCCGGGTACGCCGCCATCATCACGGAGGTCATCGCGCCCCCGGCGGACAGCCCGGTGACATACACGCGGGAGGCGTCGCCGGAGGTGTCGGCGAGCTGCCGGTCGACCATCTGGGCGACGGACGCGGCCTCGCCCTGGCCGCGCGCGATGTCGCCGGTCTGGAACCAGTTGAAGCAGGACGAGGCGTTGTTGGCGGTCTGCTGCTGCGGCAGGACGACGGAGAAGCCCCAGCGGTCGGCGAGCTGGAGCCATCCGCTGCCGGTGCCGTAGCCGGAGGCGTTCTGCGTGCAGCCGTGCAGCGCGACGACCACGGGCCGGCCGGCGGGCAGCCCGTCGGGGACGTACCGGAACATGCGCAGGGCACCGGGGTTGGTCCCGAACCCGGTCACCTCCTGGAGGGATGCGGCCGAGGCGCGGCCCGGGGTGAGGAAGGCGGCGATCAGGGCGACGAGCAGGGTCGCCAGGACAGTGACATGACGGCTTGCGGCTCTGGTCGGTGTCATGCCGAGGGACGGTAGAAGCGTGAACCACCCGCCGATATGGAGTGGGGCACCACAACGGGCGCGCCCGGCATGGGTGTTCAGCCGGTGCTCGGTCTGCGGAACTGCCGCAGGAGCGTCTTCGGATCCCGCGCGACCTGCCACAGTCCCGCGGTGAGCAGCACCAGACTGACGACGAAGCAGACCCAGAACACGAACTGGGCGCCCGTCGCGAGGTCATGGGTGCCGCCGCCCTCGTAGCGGCAGTACGCCCGGGGAGGGAACACCTCCGACACTCCGACCCCGCCGTAGCGCATGGTGCACGGGTCCTCGCCGGGGTCCTTGAGGGTGTCGTCCGCGGTGACGACCAGCAGCCACGCCAGCGCCGTCACGGGGACCGTGGCGAAGACGGTCAGCTTCGTCCAGGCCGGCAGGCGGGGGTGGCCGACGAGTCCGTTCAGCGCGACGAGGACGACCAGGTACACCGCGCCGATTCCGGCCGCGACGGCCCGCCGGTCGAACACCGCGTTCACGAGCCACATCAGCGCCACCACCGGGGGCGCGGTCAGGACGACCACCTTGATGCCGGGCGGAACACGCGGCAGGGCGAGCAGATACAGCAAGGCCGAGAACCCGAGGAGGACGAGGAACCCGGTCACGGGCGCGGGGTGCCGGCGGCGGGGTCCCGGTAGGTCTCGTCGCGCTCCCAGGGTCCGACGCCGAGCTTGCCCGTCGTCCCGAGGTCGAATTCCGGGACGACCGTCACCGGGTCCGCGCCGGGCTTCGCCCACACCCGGGCGTACGGCGCGTTCACCGGGTCGCCGGCCTGGGTGGTGTTGCGCCAAGCCAGCGTGGCCGCGGCCGCCTCGCCCGGACGCAGGACGACGGGTTGCGGGCCTCCGTCGCCGCCCAGGCCGGTGCTGATCTCGTCGGTGCCGTCGAGGATCCGTACGCCGTCGACGGTGTCGCGGTCCTCATCGAGGAGTTCCAGTTCCGGGTGGCCGTCGACCCGGTAGGGCCGGGTGCCGCAGTTGACGAGGTGCAGTCCGACGACCCGCAGCCCCATGGCCGCGTCCCCCTGGTCGGCGTACAGGCGCACCCCGGAGGCGGGGCAGGGTCCCGAGGCGGACGACGCCTCGGCGACGGGAACGCCGCGGACCTCGATCACCTTCGCGCCCGTCACCTCGGGTGCGTGCCCGGTCGTGTCCGCCATGGCGACGGTCCCCTTGACGGTCCGCCCCGGCCCGACCGCCTCGACGATCCGTTCGACGTTGTCGACGGCGCCGCCCGCCGCCGAGAGGAACCCGACGGTCACCGTGTAGGTGAGCGCCTCCGTCCCTCGGTTGGGGACCTCGAACTCCGCGCTGTAGTCGACTCCCGTGCAGCCGCTCTCCTTCCCCCAGCCGTACAGGGCGGTGACCCGGACACCGCCGTCGGCCGAACCGTCCGTGGACGGCAGGGGCAGCGGCGTCGGGGTGCCGGAAGGGCCGACGGACGGCTCGGCGGTCGGGCCGCCGCCGTACTGCGTGTACAGCGAGGGGCACAGCGCCTCGGCCCTGACCCGCCCGTCGTCACCTGCCGCGGCGTCGTCCTGGGACGCGCTCTGTGTACCGCAGGCGGAAAGCAGCAGAAGACCGACTACGACGGGGGCGGTACGGGAGGCTCTCGGCATCCGCCCACCTCACCAAGGGACCGCTCCCACGGGCTGTGGCGGAACCCACACCTCCGGTCACAGCAGTGTCACAGATCACTCCGGATGAACTGATCGATCTCGGAGACGAGGTACTTGCCGTGGCCGAACCGCTCCCCGAGGGCCTCGAAGCGGGCGTACCGCTCCGCGGTGAGAGGCATCCACAGCGCGATCAGAACCCGCAGGAACAGCCGGAAGCCGAGATCGGGATCGACCCGCGTGACGACCTGCTCCAGCGCCCGCGCCGCGTCGGCACCCGGCACACCCTGCCAGTGCGGCTGTACGGTCCTCGACGCCAACTCGGGCGCGAGGTCCCGCAGTTCACCGAGCACCTCGTCCGCCCCGGCCGTCCGCGCCGGCGCCGGTCCGGGGTCGTGGTCCGGCGCGACCTCCCGCAGCCGCTCCCGGCAGACCTCGGCGATCCGCTCCAGCCACTGCCGTACGTCGCCCCCGAAGCGGTCGGGCCGCAAGCCGCAGTCCGAGGCGGCCAGCCACAGCGTGGTGAGGGTGTCGTCGGACAGCGGCGAGGCGTGCAGCCGGGTCACGTCCTCCAGCAGCAGGGCGGCGGCTGTGCCCGGTGTCTGCCCGACGTCGTCGCTCCCGGCCGTGCCGCGGACGACTTCGAGCCGGGTGCGGTCGTGCCACTCCCCGGCGAACCGCGAGGCCAGCTCGGAGAGGCCGAAGTTCCAGGTGCCGTCGCGCCGATCGGTGTCGATGGGCGGCCAGTCGACCTCCAGGCCGTCGTCGATGACCGCGTAGCAGTACTCGAAGGAGTCGCTCAGCTCGACATACCGGTCGTGGCGCGCCTTGCCGACCCGTACGGAACCCGCCTTCAGGGTCCGCAGCAGCAACCGGAAGCCGAGATCCGCACCGGCCCCGGAGACGGCCGACCTGAGCGCCTCGACCACACCCGGCGCCGCTCGCGCCAGGTCCGCCTCGACCGCACCGACCTCGGCGAGCACGGCGTCGCGCATCTCCGTCTCCACCAGCACGGGGCGGGCGAAGAAGTCCGGGGTGATCGCGCTGATGTACTTCCTGTGCCGTGGGCGCTTCGGCGGTGGCGGCGGAAACGCCTCCGACCACGCGGTCAGCCAGGACCGCACGGTCATGCCCGCGCCGGCCGGATCGAACCGGCCCCGGTCGGCGGCCAGCCACAGCGTCCGAATCGTCTCGTCCGGCAGCCCGGACGCCAGCAGGCTCCGGGCGTCGACCCCGACCTGCTCGTCCCCCGCGGCATCGCCCTGCGGCACCGGCGGTCGTTCGCCCGCCGACCTCCCGGCGAGGCCGCTGAGCCCGAAATCCTCGTCGTACATGACGTAGTACGGCTCGTCCGGCTGCGTCATCGTCCCCCGTCCCGCGCGTTCTCGGCATGACGAAGGCCCCGCTGCCCGGAGGCGGCGGGGCCTTTGCCCACATGGGTTAGGGAGGTTCGGAAACCTCCCGATCGTGGAGATGGCGGGAATCGAACCCGCGTCCAACGGTGCAAAATCAGGGCTTCTCCGTGTGCAGTTCGCTGTGATTTTCTCGGCCCCGGCGATCACGCGAACAAGTCGCCGACGGGCCCAGTCACTGTTTGGTTTCCCTCTTCACCCCGTGACCGGGATCAAGGTTTAGTTCCCTAGCTGATGCCAGGATCCGGGTCGGGAACAGCCCCGGGCTGACACTTCGCAAGTCGCTACTTAGGCAGCGAGGGCGAAGGAATCGCGCTTGGTGTTGGCGATTATTTTTTGCGACATATGGTTTACGAGATCATTGCCGCTTCCTCGACACGCTTCCCCTGCTTCAACAGCCGCTGTCGAAACCGATCATCCCCATGTTGTTTTTTCAATCCTCCGGACACCCGGAGGGGCGCGCACCCTCTGTGAGGTGCAGTGCCATCGTACGTGACCAGCGCACGACGATGCCAGCGTATTCCCGGCGACCGCCCGCTGCCGCCTACTGGCCCCGCTGCTTGCGCTTCGCCGCCGCGATGGCACGGTCCGACTCCCGCCGGTCCTGCTTCTCACGCAGGGTCTGGCGCTTGTCCCACTCCTTCTTGCCTCGCGCGAGAGCGATCTCGGCCTTGGCCCGGCCGTCCTTGAAGTACAGGGCGAGGGGCACGATCGTGTGACCCGTCTCCTGCGACTTCGCCTCCAGCTTGTCGATCTCCTCGCGGTGCAGCAGGAGCTTGCGCTTGCGGCGCGCGGAGTGGTTGGTCCAGCTGCCCTGGTGGTACTCCGGGATGTGGGCGTTGTGCAGCCACGCCTCGCCCCCGTCGATCTGGACGAAGCCGTCGGTCAGCGACGTGCGACCCTCGCGCAGCGACTTGACCTCGGTGCCCATCAGCACCAGGCCCGCCTCGTACGTGTCGATGATCGCGTAGTCGTGCCGGGCCTTCTTGTTCTGGGCGACGATCTTGCGCTTGCCGCCCTTCTCGCCGTCCCTGCCCTTCGCGGCAGCGCCGCCCTGCTTGGGCTGGGACTCCTTGGGTACGTACATTCCCTTGCTCATAGTGCCGTCCATTTTCGCACTACGGAGGGGGTGCGCGGAAAGCCGATTTACGACTCTCCGAGCCCGCTGAGGACCGTCTCGGCCCGTCCCAGGACGCCGCGGTCGGCCTCCAGGTCGGGGGTGATGCCCTGCCCGTCGACGGTCCGGCCCGAGGGAGTGCGGTAGTGGCCCACGGTCAGCTCGGCCACGGAGCCGTCGGGCAGCCGGCTCGGCATCTGCACCGAGCCCTTGCCGAAGGTGCGGGTGCCCACGACGACCGCGCGGCCGCGGTCCTGGAGGGCTCCGGTGAGCAGTTCGGCGGCGCTCATGGTGCCGCCGTCGACGAGCGCCACCAGGGGCCTGCCGGTGTCGCCGCCGGGTTCGGCGTGCAGGGCGCGCTGGTCGCCGTCTACGTCGTAGGTGGCGACGAGGCCGCCGTCGAGGAAGGCGGAGGCGGCGGTGACGGCCTCGGTGACCAGGCCCCCGGAGTTGCCCCGCAGGTCGAGGATGATGCCGGAGCCGGCCGGGACCCGTCGCACGGCCTCCTGGACCGCGGCGCCGGCGCCCTTGGTGAAGGACGCGATGCGGATGACGGTGATGCCGCCGGCGATTTCCCGGGCGGTCACCGAGTCGATGGACAGCCGGGCGCGTCGCAGTGTGAGGTCCCACGCGTGCGTGCCGCGTTCCATGCCCACCTTCACCGGCGTGCCGGCGGGCTCGTCCCTGGCGTCACCCCTCAGTAAGGCGACGACCTCGGTGACCGGACGCCCGTCGACCTTCTCCCCGTCGACGCTGCGCAGCCGGTCGCCCGTGCGGATCCCGGCGGTGGCGGCGGGCGACCCGGCCCGCACCTTCGACACCTCGATACGGCCGTCGCGCTCGCGGCGGGCCCACAGCCCGACGCCGGTGTAGGCGCCGTCGAGGGCCTCCTCGAACTCCTCGTACTCCCCCTGGGAGTAGACGGCACCCCAGCGGTCCCCGCTGCGGCTGACCGCGCGTTCGGCGGCCTCCATGGGGGACTTGCCGTCGGCCATGGCCTTGGCGGCGGCCTCGGCGACCTCCTCGTGCCGGCCCGCGGAGGCGGCCGAACGGGACGCGCCCTCCGGGGATTTCCGGTCAGGGCCGGGCAGCGAGCCGGTCGCGGCACCGGCGACGAGCACGCTCGCGAACACCAATGTCAGGGCGGCCCCGCGGCCGAAGCGGCGGGGCTGACAGAACAGGTCACGACCTGACATGCCGGTGAGTCTAGGACAACGCAATGGGGCCGTACGGCGCCTTGCCCGTACGGCCCCATTGGCGTTGGTCACACCTTCAGGTACTTGCGCAGCGCGAAGAACGCCGCAAGCGCCGGCATCAGCAGGCTTGTCGCGAGGATGAGCGGCAGCTTCGTCAATACCGCGTCCCAGCCGATGAAGTTGATCAGATTCAGCTTCTCCGACAGGGCCAGGCCGTGGTCGATGATGAAGTACCGGGCGACCACCAGGAAGCCACAGGCGACCGTGCCTCCGATGAGCCCGGCGACCGCGGCCTCCATGATGAACGGGGCCTGGATGTAGAAGCCCGAGGCGCCGACCAGCCGCATGATGCCGGTCTCCCGCCGCCGGCTGAAGGCCGAGACGCGCACGGTGTTGACGATGAGCATCAGCGCGACGACGAGCATCAGCGCCATCACCGCCCGCGCGGCCCAGTTCATGCCGTTCAGCAGCCCGAAGAGGTTGTCCAGGATGCCCTTCTGGTCCTGCACCGACTGCACGCCGTCGCGCCCGTCGAAGGCGGTGGCGATGACCTGGTACTTCTCGGGGTCCTGCAGCTTGATCCGGTACGACTCCTGCATCTGGTCCGGCGTCAGCGAGGCGGCCAGCGGCGAGTCGCCGAACTGCTCCTTGTAGTGCTTGTACGCCTGGTCCTGGGACTCGTACGTCACCTTCTGGACGACCGTCATCTTGCCCAGGTCGGCGAGGATCTCCTTCTTCTGGTCCTCGGTGACCGCGCCCTTGGCGCAGTTGGGGTCGGACTCGGCGTCGCTCTTGTTGCAGAGGAAGACCGAGACGTTGACCTTGTCGTACCAGTAGCCCTTCATCGTGTTGACCTGGTCGCTCATCAGGAGCGACCCGCCGAACAGGGCGAGCGACAGGGCGACGGAGACGATGACGGCGAAGGTCATCGTCAGATTGCGGCGGAGACCGACACCGATCTCGGACAGTACGAACTGGGCGCGCATGGCGTCTCTTTCAGGCCTTTCCGTGGACGGGTCGGGTCAGTGCTGGTAGCCGTAGACGCCGCGTGCCTGGTCGCGGACGAGGCGGCCCTTCTCCAGCTCGATGACGCGCTTGCGCATCTGGTCCACGATGTTCTGATCGTGCGTGGCCATCACGACCGTCGTACCCGTCCGGTTGATCCGGTCGAGCAGCTTCATGATGCCGACGGAGGTCTGCGGGTCGAGGTTGCCGGTGGGCTCGTCGCAGATGAGCAGCTTGGGCCGGTTCACGAAGGCGCGGGCGATGGCCACCCGCTGCTGCTCACCACCCGACAGCTCACCGGGCATCCGGTCCTCCTTGCCGCCGAGCCCGACGAGGTCGAGCACCTGCGGCACGGACTTGCGGATCTCGCCGCGCGACTTGCCGATGACCTCCTGGGCGAAGGCGACGTTCTCGCCGACCGTCTTGTTCGGAAGGAGGCGGAAGTCCTGGAACACCGTCCCCAGCTGGCGGCGCATCTGCGGCACCTTCCAGTTGGAGAGGCGTGCGAGGTCCTTGCCCAGGATGTGCACCTGTCCGTGGCTGGCCCGCTCCTCGCGGAGGATCAGCCGCAGGAAGGTGGACTTTCCGGAGCCGGAGGACCCCACGAGGAACACGAACTCGCCCTTCTCCACTTCCAGGGACACATCCCTGAGTGCGGGGCGGGTCTGCTTGGGGTAGACCTTGGAGACGTTGTCGAATCGGATCACGGATGCACCACGGGTCGCCGGGGGTAGATGAGCGTGACCATACGCGAGTCGGAGGCGGGGGCGCAGTCGCCGGAAGGGGTTGCGTAAGGGTTGTGCCTATTTATGCCGGATCAGGTGACGCCCTGAAAGGGGCGCGGGGAACTGCGCGACCAGCCACATGGCGCCCGTGGCCGCGAGACAATGACAACCACCCTTCCGAGGGCGCCCGCGCCCTTTGCAGGGGAACCTGGCATTGTGGAAGGGGGAACGTTCTCGGGGCTGAACCCGTTGAACCCCCCGGAGGGACTCGCAAGGAGGGTGGCGCATGACGTACGACCGGCTGGTGTGCGCGAACTGTGCCGCGCCCGTGAGTGAGGGCCGGTGCCCCGTCTGCCGGGCGAATCGCGAGCGGCTCCAGCAGGAGAACCCGTTGGCGGGCCTGAACCCGATGACGCTGATCGCCCTGCTGGCGATACTGATCGCGGCGGTGGCCCTGCTGGCGCACCAGACCGCCTAGGGCACCGCACACACCTAACGCGGACATGACGAGGGGCCCGGAGCGAAGCACGCTCCGGGCCCCTCGGCCGTACGACGTCAGTCACACGGCGTGGACGATCGGCTACCGTCAGGCAGCCGCACCGCCGCGGCCGCCGGCGAGGCGCGGCAGCACACGGAAGCCGATGCCACCGGCGATCATGGTGGCGGCGCCGACCAGCAGGAACGTGGTCTGCGCGGCACCGGTCTCGGCGAGCTCGTCGCCGCCGCCCTGGGCGGAGGTGCTGGCGCCGGTGCTGTCGGTGCCGGTCTCGGTCAGGGAGGAGGAACCCTCCTCCTGGGCGGAGGCGCCACCGTCGGGGTCGGTGTTGTTGCCCCCGCCGTTGTTGCCGTTCCCGTTGCCGTTGCCGTTCCCGCCACCGTTGCCGTTACCCGGGTCGGTCGGCTCGGTGGTCGGCTCCTCGGTGGGCTCCTGCGGCTCCGTCGGCTCCTCGGTGGGCTCCGTCGGGTCCGTGGGCTCCTCGGTCGGGATGTCCGTAGGAATGTCCGTCGGGATGTCCGTCGGCTCCTCGGTGGGCGGGTCGGTCGGCTCGTCGTCGCCGATGCAGATGCCGAGGAGGCAGTCCTCCGCCTCCGCGGCAGAAGCGGCACCCGCAGCGGTCAACGAGGCACCGGCCGCGATGACGGCGCCGGCCGCGAGGCGCGCGATACGGATCCGCGTCTTCTTGGTCATGTGGTTGCTACCCCCAGTAGCCGAATCGTCAGTGAGACAGCGCTCAGGGGCAGGCCGTGATCGACGGAGGTAGCGGAACAAGAGCCCCCCGGTTCACATGCGCCCCAGAGATACGCATGCCACGCTTTACCCTTCCCATTTTTCAAGTCTTCGTCAAGGCCGTTGCGCGCGCGATGTCCAACTACGGGCTCTTTGCCAGGGGTTGGAACCTGTGAGTGTGATGTAAAACCCAGACATGCAGGCACAGAAAAGGCAACTACCGCCGTGACGGCGGCAGTTGCCTTGTCGACAAACTTACTTCTCCTGCTGCTTGCGCCAGCGAATTCCGGCTTCGAGGAAACCGTCGATCTCACCGTTGAAAACGGCCTCGGGGTTACCGACTTCGAACTCCGTGCGCAGGTCCTTGACCATCTGGTACGGGTGCAGGACGTACGAACGCATCTGGTTGCCCCAGGAGCTGCCGCCGTCCTTGAGGGCGTCCATCTTGGCCCGCTCCTCCTGGCGCTGCCGCTCCAGCAGCTTCGCCTGGAGGACGTTCATGGCGGTCGCCTTGTTCTGGATCTGCGACCGCTCGTTCTGGCAGGAGACGACGATGCCGGTGGGGAGGTGGGTCAACCGGACCGCGGAGTCGGTGGTGTTGACGCCCTGACCGCCGGGACCGGAGGACCGGTACACGTCCACGCGCAGCTCGGACTCGTCGATCTCGATGTGGTCGGTCTGCTCGACCACGGGGAGGATCTCGACGCCCGCGAAGGAGGTCTGGCGACGCCCCTGGTTGTCGAAGGGCGAGATGCGCACGAGGCGGTGGGTGCCCTGCTCGACCGAGAGGGTGCCGTAGGCGTACGGCACCTGCACGGCGAAGGTGGTCGACTTGATGCCGGCCTCTTCCGCGTACGACGTCTCGTAGACCTCGGTCTTGTAGCCCTTCTGCTCAGCCCAGCGCAGGTACATCCGCTGCAGCTTCTCGGCGAAGTCGGCGGCGTCGACGCCGCCCGCCTCGGCGCGGATGTTGACGAGCGCCTCACGGGCGTCGTACTCACCGCTGAGCAGCGTGCGGACCTCCATCTCGTCCAGTGCCTTGCGGACGGCCGTGAGCTCGGACTCGGCCTCGGCACGGGTGTCCGGGTCGTCCTCCTCCTCGGCCATCTCGAAGAGCACGGCGAGATCGTCGATCCGCCCCCGCAGCGCCTCGGCCTTCCTGACCTCGGCCTGGAGGTGGCTCAGCTTGCTGGTGATCTTCTGCGCCTCGTCCGGGTTGTCCCACAGGGACGGCGCGGCCGCCTGCTCCTCGAGCACGGCGATGTCTGCCCTCAGCTTGTCGAGGTCCAGAACGGCCTCGATCGACTCCATGGTCGAGGAGAGGGACTTGAGCTCTTCGGATACATCGACGACTGCCACGCCTCCAGCGTAACGGCTCCGCCAAGCGGCGAGGTCCGGGTGCTGTCGGCACGGGGTCACCGGTGTCCTGGCACACGTACCAGGGGGCTCCGCCCCCTGGACCCCCACCGGCCCTGAAGGGGCCTTGTCCTCAATCGCCGGACGGGCTGAATCGCGTCCGGCCTCCCGAGGCTATGGCGTCGCCGGGGCCGTGTTGTTCGTGTCCTGGGGGGTCGCTCCCGCGTCGTCCTCCGACGTCGCCAGCCACGCCCCCACGCCCGCGGCGGCCGCCAGCACCACAGCGGCCGCCCCCAGGGCCACGCGGCGTCGCCGGGCCACCGCCCGGTGGCGGGCCGAGCCCGGACGCGGGGCGCCCGCGGGCCTGGGCACCCGGGCCGTGCCGCGCGCGCCGCCGGCCAGCTCGTCGGGTGCCGGGACCCTCATCGACGTGTGCGTGTCCCGGTTGGAGTCGGCGGGCTTCGCGCCCGGTACGAGCGGTACCGCGCCCCGCCGCCGGACCCGCTCGCCCTGCGGGGCGGCCTCCTCGGCGGCCGGAGCCTCGTCCTCGGCAGGTTCCGCGTCGGGCTCGTCCACGTCCAGCGGCGGCATCCCGGTGACCAGCGGCAGCAGCTCCCGCAGCCGGGTGCCGAGCTCCGAGGCCCGCAGGCGGGATGCGGGGGCCTTCGCCAGGCACTGCACGAGCAGCTGCCACAGCTCGTCGGGGATGCCGGGGAGCGGCGCCACCGTCTCCGTGACATGGCGGCGCAGCACCGCGCCGGGGTGACCGCCGCCGAACGGCGTGAAGCCCGCCAGCAGCTCGTACAGGACGGTGGCGAGGGCGTAGATGTCGACGGCGGCGCGGGGCGGCAGGCCCTCGACGATCTCCGGCGCCAGGTAGTCCGGGGTGCCGATGATCTTCGTCGCGCGGGTGCGGCGGGGCGAGTCGATGAGTTTCGCCACACCGAAGTCGGTCAGCAGCGCCGGGTGGGAGCCGCCGGGGCCGAGCGGGCCCTGCATGTCGAGCAGGACGTTCTCGGGCTTGACGTCGCGGTGGACGACCCCGGCCGCGTGCGCTGCGGCCAGCCCGTCCGCGATGTCCGCGACGATCGCCACCGCGGCCTCCGGCGCGAGCCGGCGGTCCCGGTCGAGCCGGGTGCGCAGGTCGGTGCCGCGGACCAGGTCCATGACGAGCGCGAGGTCGTTGCCGTCGACGACCAGGTCGCGCACGGAGACCACGTTCGGGTGCTCGAGGCCGAGCAGTGCCGTGCGCTCCTGGACGAAGCGTCCGACGAGTTCCTGGTCGGACGCGAGATCCTCGCGCAGCAGCTTGATGGCGACGGGCCCCTCGGGCCCCTCGCCCAGCCACACCGTGCCGGCGCTGCCCCGCCCCAGGATCTGGTTGGCGGTGTACCGGCTGCCGATCTTCCGTGCCAAGACTGCTCCTACCGACGCGTGTTGTCGCTGCTGCGTCATTCCGGGGGACGACCCCCGGACCCCCAGCCGACAATCTCCCGGGAACCCCGGTCGACAAAACTACGCCGACGACAGACCAACCTTCACCGCCGAGGCGGAAATCACCCGCCAGATGTCGACAAATAGCCAACCTGGCCGAGGCCGGTCAGTTGGTTCCCGAGCCTCCGCCGCTGCTGCTGCCGAGGTCGCCGATCCAGCCGGTCACGGTGCTGAACCAGTCGGAGAGCTGGTCCCAGTAGCTCTTGCCGGTGCCGATCCACTCCTGCAGCGGGCTCAGCTCCCAGATCAGCCAGCCCGCGACGAACAGGATGACGATCGTGAACAGACAGCCCTTGAGGCAGCCGAGGCCGGGGATCCGCATCGGGTTGGCGCCGCGCTGGCGCGGCTGACGCGGCTCGCGCTGCGGACGCTGCGGCTCCGGCGTGGGCGGCGGCGCGTACCGCTGGGGCTGCTGCTGCGGCTGACGCTGCGGGGCGTACTGCTGCGGCTGGTGCT
Source organism: Streptomyces chartreusis (assembly GCF_008704715.1). Classification (NCBI taxonomy): domain Bacteria; kingdom Bacillati; phylum Actinomycetota; class Actinomycetes; order Kitasatosporales; family Streptomycetaceae; genus Streptomyces; species Streptomyces chartreusis. The sequence goes on along the minus strand of NZ_CP023689.1, from coordinate 6,017,860 downwards.
GCTGCGGGTGGCCGTAACCGCCCTGCTGGCCGCGCTGCGGCGGGCGCTGCTGCGGCTGCTGCGGGCGGGCCACCTGGCGCTGCGGGCGGCGGCGCAGCGGGTCCTGGTTGGGGTCGAGGTACTGGACCTGCGTCTGTTCGTTGCGGTCCCGGGCGGCGCGCAGCTGGTTCTGCCAGGGGTGCGGGTCCTCGGGGCCGGGGCCGCCGGGCTGCCCCTGCGGCATCGGCGGCATGACGGCCGTCGGGTCCGCGGCGCCGGGGCCGCCGGTGTGCGGCAGCACCGCGGTGGGGTCGGCGGCGCCCGCCGGGCCGGGGGCGCCGGTGTGCGGCATGACGTTGGTCGCGGCGTTCGGGTCGAACGAGCCGGCGCCGTGCTGCATCACCTGCGTGGGGTCGGCCGAGCCGGGCACGGTGGCAGGCGCCGGGTCCGGGGCGAGCAGTGCGGCGACGCCCTCGGCGGCGGCGATCTGCGCGGAGTTCGCGTGCACGCCGATGCCCTCGGCGACGACGCGCAGGCCGCGGGCGAGGTTCTCGGCGCTGGGCCGTTCGTCGGGGTTCTTGCGCAGGCAGCGTTCTATGACGGTCCACAGCGGGTCGGGGACCGTGGAGGGGCGGCGCGGCTCGGCGCTCAGGTGCTGGTGCAGCACCTCCAGGGCGGAGCCGCCGCCGAACGGCGGACGTCCGGTGACCAGCTCGTACATGAGGATGCCGGCGCCGTAGATGTCGACGGCGGAGGTCTGCGGGCGGCCCTCGGCGGACTCGGGCGCGACGTACGCGGGCGTGCCGACGAACTCGTGCGTGCGGGTCAGGCCCGGGGAGTCGGCGAGGCGCGCGATGCCGAAGTCGGTCAGCAGCGGGTGCATCTGGCCGCCGTCCTGCCGGAGCAGGACGTTGGCGGGCTTCAGGTCCCGGTGGACGACGCCGTCGGCGTGGCTCGCGGCCAGCGCGTCGGCGATCTGGGCCGTGAGCAGGGACGCGGCGACTGGGGTGAAGGGGCCGTTCTCGCGCAGGTAGCGGTGCAGGTCGGGGCCCTCGACGAGGTCCATGACCAGGGCCAGCAGCTCGCCCTCGACGACCAGGTCGCGGACCCGGACGATGTTGGGGTGGGTCAGCCTGAGCAGGACGGACCGCTCGCGCAGGAACCGCATGACGATGTCCGCGTCACTGGCGAGCTCTTCCTTGAGCACCTTGATCGCGACCGTCTCGCCGGGCTGCCCCGGCACGGCCGCCTCGGCACCCGCGGTCTCCCGCTGGCGGGCTCGCCAGACGGTCCCCGTGGCGCCACGACCGAGCGGCTCCTCGAGGAAGTACTTGCTGCCTACCGGCCGCACGTCGCGCTCCCTGCTGCTTGTCTACGTTCCGACCCACTGTAGTGCCGTACCCGGGGGCACCGGCCTGTCCTCTTTCTGTGCGTCTTACGTACGACTTCCCGTACATGTTCGAAGGAAAGACGCTCGGCTCTGTCTCGTGGTTGCCGCAAGCGGACGTGACCGATCTCAAGCGATCGCCCGCAGGTCAACTGTCAGGCACTTTTACGGGCAGAGCCGACCAATCAAGATCACTTGCCTTCGGTCGGGGGGCGCGTTGTCAGTGGCAGGTGCGAGGATGCGTGGAGTACTGGCCGAAGTGCTCGTGTGGGGTGGGGAGATCCATCGGACGGGCCCTGGTCCGCGCCCGCGCAGAAGGGACCGCTGACGCCGATGCAGATCCGGCTGACCGTCGTAGACCCACTGGCACCGCCTTCTCCGGCGCGTGGTCGCGCCGCGAGCTGCGACGTACTGGTCACGGCACCGGCCGGCACGGCCCTGGCCGCGGTGGCGTCGGCGCTCGCCTCGTCGGTGGCCGGCGACGCGGGCACCTCCCGCGGTGCGGGCACCTCCCGGCCGAGCGGGTTCGAGGGCGCGAAGGAGACCGAGCGCGGCGGCGGCCCGGTCGTGCTGTACGCGGGCGCGGAGCGGCTCGACGACCGGCGCAGCACCCTCGGCGAGCCCCCGCTGACCGACGGCGCGGTGCTGTCCCTGGGCGCCCCGGCGGCCCCCGAACCCCACCCCGAGCTCGACGACGCCCCGACCCAGCTCCATGTGGTGGCGGGCCCGGACGCGGGCGGTGTCCATCTGCTGCACGGCGGCGAGATCCGCATCGGCCGCTCCGCCGACGCCGACGTCCCGCTGGACGACCCGGACGTCTCCCGTCTGCACTGCGCGGTCACGGTCGCCACCGACGGCCGGGTCTCGGTCGCCGACCTCGGCTCGACGAACGGCACCACGCTGGACGGCGCCCGGCTGACCACCCGCCAGGTGCGGTTCGCGCCGGGTGCCCTGCTGCGGATCGGCGAGTCGGCCCTGCGGCTGACCCCGGCCGGCGGTCCTGGCGCGCGGGTGCGGACGGAACCGGACGGCGAGGGGCACGTGCGCGTCCCTGGCGGCGACGGCGATTCCGGCGCCCGCCCGCCGGTGCCCGCGGACCCGGCGGTGCGCCACACACGCGTGGCGGACGGCGGCGACCCGGCCGCGCACTCGGCCGACCGGTCGGCCGCTCAGGAGCACGATCCCGTCGAGCCGCCGATCGTCCCGCTCCAGGGCGGCGCCCCGCGGATCGAACGGCACGGCGGAGCCGGCAGGACGCTCCCCGGACCGCGCGGCGGCGACACCCACGGCGCGGGCTTCGGTCCGGGCGCGTTCGGCGACGACAGCGGCCCTTCCTCCCACACGGCTCCCACGACCGCCGGGGCGGTGCTCCCCGAGAACACGGCGGGCGGCACCCGTAAGGGCACCCCGCTGCGCGGCACCGACGTGCCGCCGGGCGTGCGCAGGCGGGGCGGCCTCTCGGCGTGGGCGCGCCGGCTGGCCGGCGGCCGCCCCGAGCAGGGGGCGGAGCCGGACGGGACGTACGACGACGAACCGGTGGCGGAGTCCGGGCGGCCCGCGGCGGCCGACGGTCCCCGGCAGCCGGAGACCTGGCCGGACCCGGCGTCGCTGCTGCTGACGGCCCTGGGCCCGGGCCCCCGGCTGTGGGAGCGCTCGCCGGGTCACGCGGAGGCGCTCACGGTGCGGCTCGGCACGGCCGACCGGACGGCACCCGACGGCTCGGGGCTGCTGCCGGCCGTGCCGGTGACCGCCGATCTGCGGGAGGTCGGGGCGCTGGGCCTGGCAGGTCCGCGCGAGCGGCTCGCCGGGCTGGCCCGCGCGGTGCTCGCCCAGCTCGCCGCACTGCACTCCCCCGATGCCCTGGAAGTCGTCCTGCTCAGCGTGGACCGGGCCCGCCCCCTGGAGGAGCGCACCGCCGAGTGGGCGTGGCTGGGCTGGCTCCCGCACGTCCGCCCCGGGCACGGCCAGGACTGCCGCCTGCTGCTGGCCTACGACCGCGAACAGGCGACGGCCCGTACGGAGGAGCTGCTGCGGCGGCTGGAGGACATGACGGCGGAGCCGGCGACGCGGGGCGGGGGCGCCGTGGCGGCGGTCGTGCCGGACGGCCGGATCCCCGGTCAGCGCGGGGACCGGCGGCCCTCGTGGGCGCGGGACGACGACGCGGCCGACGTGACGGGCGGGTTCGCGGGGCCGTACACCGTGGTCGTGGTGGACGGCGATCCCGGGGGCTCCGACGTGCGCGAGGCGGTGGCGCGGCTGGCGCACGAGGGGCCGCGCGCCGGAATACACGTCGTGTGCCTCGCGGAGACGGCCTCGGCGTCGCCCGCGTCGCCGGTGACGGAGACCTACGAGGCGGCGTGCACCGTGTCGCCGACGTTCCGGGAGTGCGGCGCGGTCGCGCTGCTCAGCGGTGACGTGGCGACGGCTCTGCGGCTGATGCGCGTGGCTCACGGCGGGACCGGCGAGCAGGGCGCCGCGGGCCGCGACCACGTGGAGGACGGCGGGGCATGGGACGACACCGCCCAACGGCAGGACCCATCCGGCACCGCCCAGCGGCAGGCCCCTACAGGTAACGCCCAGCAGCGCACCCCTTCCGCAGGGGCCCAGCACGCCGCTTCCGGAGCCGGTGCCGCCCAGCAGCACGCCTCCTCCGGTGCCGCCCGCGGGCCGGTCGGGCACGGCACCGTAGCCGCGGTGGACGCCGTCTCGCTCGCCTGGGCCGAGCGGTTCGCGCGGGCGCTGGCGCCGTTGCGCACGGAGGGCGGCTTCGGGGAGCGGCACGCGCGCGTGTCCGTGCCGTTGCCCCAGGCGGCACGGCTGCTCGACGAGTTGGGGCTGGCGCGGGCCACGCCCGCGTCACTGATGGCGCGGTGGGCCGACGCGGCCGACGACCCCCAGGCCCTCGGCGGGCGCGCGTGCGCCGTGCTCGGGGCGGGACCGCGCGGCCCGGTCGGCGCGGACCTCGGTGCGGACGGGCCGCATCTGCTGATCGAGGGCCCGCCCGGCAGCGGGCGTACGGAACTGCTGCGGGCCGTTGTCGCGTCGCTCGCGGCGGCCGAGCGCCCGGACCGGCTGGGCGTCGTCCTGATCGACGGCCGGGACAGCGTCGGCTCGGGCGGCAGTCACGGCGACGGGCTGCTGGCGTGCACCGACATACCGCATGTCACCACCCATCTGACCGCCAACGACCCGGTCCGGATGCGGGAGTTCGCGCAGTCGCTGAGCGCCGAGCTGAAGCGGCGGGCCGAGCTGCTCGGGCGGTCCGACTTCGCCGAGTGGCACACGGGGCGAGCCCTGTCGGGCCGTATGGTCACGCAGCGCGCGGCGGCGGCCGGTGCCGTATCCGGCAGCGGTGACCACACCGGGGACCTGGACAGCCCGCCCAGCTCCACGATGCGGCTGCGGCCCGGAGCGGGGCGCCGGCAGGCAGAGGCGGTGCCGCCGCTGCCCCGGCTCGTGGTGGTCGTGGACGACCTGGACGCACTGGTCTCACCCGCGTTGGGCTCACCGGGCAGGCCGGCCGCCGGCTCGGTGATACGCGCGCTGGAGGCCGTGGCCCGCGAGGGCGAGCGGCTCGGGGTGCACCTGGTGGCGGCGACGGCGGCCGGAGGCCGTACGGCGGAGTCGGAGACGGCCCGTCGGGCGACACTGAGGGTGACGCTGGACGCGGTGGCCGCGGGGCCGGACGAACCGGCTCCGGGGCGCGGCCGGTTGGCGTGGGCGGACGGACGGGTGCTGCCGTTCCAGGGCGGCCGGGTCACCGGACGCATTCCGCGCACGGCGACGCTGCGGCCGACGGTCGTGCCGCTGGAGTGGCACCGGATGGGTGATCCGCCGGCCCGGCGTCAGGTGCGGGAGCTGGGGAACGGCCCTACGGATCTGGCGTTGCTGGCCAGTGCGGTGGAGCGGGCGGCGCGGGAGGTCTCGGCGACCGAGGTGCCGTCACTTCTGTGACGCGGCCCGGCGTGTTCCGGCCCGTTCCACGTCCCGGAGCGGGGTACAAGGGTGCCTGGTCACGAGGCGGTCACGATCGCCCACTTGACAGCGGACGTGGTCTTGCCGACCCCCATGGCAGGGCGTAGACCAGATCGCACGGGACAGCGCTCGAACGTTCGACGAGGCACGAAGAACGGGGCAGTGATGCGCAGCACGAGCAGCAAGAACCGGACACACAGGGCCGCCAGGACCGCGGCAGCCGTCTTCGCGGGCGCCCTCGCACTCTCCCTCACCGCCTGCGGTGGGGACGACAAGGACAACGGCAACGAACAGGGCGGCTCCGGCGAGGAGTCCGCGAGCACCGTCACCCTTCCCAAGCTGGACGGCGAGTCCCTCGAGGTCGCCGCCGTGTGGACCGGTGCCGAGCAGGCGAACTTCAAGAAGGTCCTCGCGGAGTTCGAGAAGCGCACCGGCGCCAAGGTCACCTTCGTGCCCGCGCAGGACCCGATCATCAACTTCCTCGGTTCGAAGGTCGCGGGCGGCCAGCCGCCGGACGTCGCGATGCTTCCGCAGCCCGGCGCCATAAAGCAGGCCGTCGAGAAGAAGTGGGCCAAGCCGCTGGGCGCCGACGCGGTGAAGGAGCTGCAGCAGAACTACTCACCGGGCTGGCAGGAGATCGGCAAGGTCGACAACAAGCAGTACGGCGTCTACTACAAGGCCGCCAACAAGTCCCTGATCTGGTACAACGCCAAGGTCTTCGAGAACGCGGGGGCTGCCGATCCCAAGACGTGGGACGAGCTGCTCACCACCGCGCAGACCGTCTACGACTCCGGTGTCACGCCGTTCTCGGTGGGCGGCGCGGACGGCTGGACCCTCACCGACTGGTTCGAGAACGTCTATCTCTCCCAGGCCGGTCCCGAGAAGTACGACCAGCTGGCGAAGCACGAGATCAAGTGGACCGACGCGTCCGTGAAGGACGCGCTCACCACGCTCGCCCAGGTGTGGGGCAAGAAGGACTACGTGGCGGGCGGCGCCGACGGCGCGCTCCAGACGGACTTCCCGGCCTCCGTCACCCAGGTCTTCACCGGTGGCGACCAGCCGAAGGCCGCCATGGTCTACGAGGGCGACTTCGCGCAGGTCAACATCGTCCAGGCCAAGGCCGGGGTGGGCACGGACGCGAAGGTGTTCCCGTTCCCGACCGTCGGTGACACCGCGCCCGTCGTCTCCGGCGGCGACGCGGCCGTCATCCTCCAGGACTCCGAGGCCGCGCAGGCCCTGGCGACCTGGCTGGCCTCCCCGGACGCGGCGACGATCCAGGCGAAGCTCGGCGGCTACCTCTCGCCGAACAAGAACGTGGAGAACTCCGCGTACCCGAACGAGGTGCAGCGGAAGATCGCCAAGGCCCTGATCGATTCGGGCGACGACTTCCGCTTCGACATGTCCGACCAGGCCCCGCAGGCCTTCGGCGGCACGCCCGGCAAGGGCGAGTGGAAGGCCCTCCAGGACTTCCTGAAGAACCCGTCGGACGTCGCGGGCACCCAGCAGAAGCTGGAGGCCGACGCGGCCGCGGCGTACGGAAACTGACGTCATGGCCTCCGCGGAAGCGGCGGGGGGCACCACGCCCCCTGCCGCACCCAAGTCACGCAAGAGCGTGACCGGTACCCGCAGGACCGTGGCGGCGCTCTTCCTGCTGCCCGCCCTGGTGCTGCTCGGCGCGCTCGTGGTGTACCCGATCGGGTACTCGGTGATCCGCAGCTTCTACGACCAGTCCGGCGACGGCTTCGCCGGATTCGACAACTACCAGGCCCTGTTCACGGACGACGGCATCCGCACCGCCCTGAAGAACAACATCGTCTGGGTGGTGTTCGCCCCGACCGTCGCCACCGCGCTCGGTCTGATATTCGCGGTGCTGACCGAACGGGTGCGCTGGGGCACGGCGTTCAAGCTGGTCGTCTTCATGCCGATGGCGATCTCGATGCTGGCCGCCGGCATCATCTTCCGGCTGGTCTACGACCAGGACCCGGACAAGGGCGTCGCGAACGCGGTGTGGGTGGGCGTCCACGACACCTTCGCGCAGTCGTCGGCGTTCCCGAAGGCCCACCCGGGCCGTGAGTCGCCCCTCGAAGCGGCGCCGGGCGGCGGTTTCATCACCAAGGCAACGGTCAGCGCGGGCACGCCGGTCACCCTGCCCCTGGTCGGCGTCGCCCCCGACGTGATGCCGGACGACGCGGGCAAGGCCGTGGCGGCGAAGGCCGAGCCGGGGAAGGTCACCGGCACCACCTGGCAGGACTTCACCCGCGGCAAGGGCGTCGGCACGCTCGGCGGGGTCGACGCGGCCGAGCTGGGCTATGCCGGGATGAGGATCGAGGCCGTCAAGGACGGCAAGGTCGTGGCCTCCACGAAGGCCGCCGACGACGGCACGTTCACGCTGCCGGCCGCGGCCGACGGGGCGCAGCTGAAGCTCCCGGCGGACAACTTCAAGGAGCCGTACAACGGACTGGACTGGCTCGGCCCGTCGCTCGTCACACCGTCCATCATCGGGTCGTACATCTGGATGTGGGCCGGTTTCGCGATGGTGCTGATCGCGGCCGGGCTCGCGGGCATCCCGCGCGATCTGCTGGAGGCGGCCCGGGTCGACGGCGCCAACGAGTGGCAGGTGTTCCGCAAGATCACGGTGCCGCTGCTGGCGCCCGTCCTCGCGGTCGTCACCGTCACCCTGATGATCAACGTCCTGAAGATCTTCGACCTGGTCTTCATCATCGCCCCGGGCTCCTCCCAGGACGACGCGAACGTCCTGGCGCTGGAGCTGTACCGCAAGGGCTTCTCCGAGGACCAGCCGGGCATCGCGAGCGCGATCTCGGTGTTCCTGCTGCTGCTCGTGATCCCGGTGATGTGGTTCAACATCCGTAGGCTGCGACGGGAGGTGCGGCGATGACCAAGGAGTCCCTCGGCTCCCGGCTGGCCTCATTCGTCAGCGGCGGGCTGGTGCGGGTGTTCCTGATCGTCGTGGGCCTGTTCTGGCTGGTCCCGACGCTCGGGCTGCTGCTGTCGTCGCTGCGGCCGCCGGAGGAGATGAACGCGAGCGGCTGGTGGGAGGTCCTCAGCAAGCCCTCCCAACTCACCTTCGAGAGCTACGACAAACTGCTGGGCAACAGCGACATCACCGACTCGATCCTCAACACCGTGCTGATCACGGTCCCGGCGACGGTCCTCGTCGTCATGATCGGCGCGCTCGCGGGATACGCGTTCGCATGGATGGAGTTCCCGGGCCGCGACTGGTGGTTCCTCGGCGTGGTCGGCCTGTTGGTGGTGCCGGTGCAGGTGGCGCTGATCCCGATCGCCGAACTCTTCGGCAACATCGGCATCTTCGGCTCCCTGATCGGCGTGGTCCTCTTCCACGTCGGCTTCGGGCTGCCGTTCGCGGTGTTCCTGCTGCGGAACTTCTTCGCCGAGATCCCACGGGAGCTACTGGAGGCGGCGCGCCTCGACGGCGCCAGCGAACTGCGCCTGTTCTTCCGTGTCGTGATGCCGCTGGGCGGTCCGGCGATCGCTGCGCTCGGCATCTTCCAGTTCCTGTGGGTGTGGAACGACATGCTGGTGGCGCTGATCTTCACGGACGCCGACAGCCAGCCGATCACGGTCGCGTTGCAGACCCAGGTCCGCCAGTTCGGCAGCAACGTCGACGTGCTGGCACCCGGCGCGTTCATCTCCATGGTGATCCCGCTGGTCGTGTTCTTCGCGTTCCAGCGGCAGTTCGTGTCCGGCGTGATGGCGGGCGCGGTCAAGTAGCGGCAGAGGCAGGACGCTTGCGCGGCGGCAGGCGTGAAGGGGCGGGCCCGAAAGGGCCCGCCCCCTGTCGTTCACTCGCGGTCCCCCGTATGCCGTAGGACCCGTAACCAAGTCACTCCATTGGCCGTTCCCGGGCCGAACGCCCGCACCGATCGATGGATGTCCCTTGCCCAGGTTCAGTGTCATTGTCCCCGTGTACAAGGTGCAGGCGTACCTGCACGAGTGCCTGGAATCGGTGCTCACACAGTCGTACCCCGATCTCGAACTGATCGCCGTGGACGACTGCTCACCGGACGCCTGTGGCGCGATCATCGACGAGTTCGCGGCCCGCGACCCGCGCGTGCGCCCGGTGCATCTGGACCGGAACCGGGGGCTCGGGGCCGCCCGCAACGCAGGTACGGCCGAGGCGACCGGCGACTACCTGATCTTCCTGGACAGCGACGACAGCCTCACCCCCGACAGCCTGCACGCCATCGCCGACCGGCTGAAGGAGACGGGCGAGCCGGACGTCCTGGTCTACGACTACGCGCGCACCTACTGGACCGGCGAGACGGTCCGCAACCAGGCCGCCGGGCAGCTCTCCGAGGAGGGCCCGGCCCCCTTCCGGCTGGCGGACCGCCCGGGCCTGCTGCGGCTGCTGATGGTCGCCTGGAACAAGGCGTACCGGCGGGAGTTCGTCGAGGCGGAGGGCTTCGCCTTCCCGTCCGGCTACTACGAGGACACGCCCTGGACGTACCCGGTCATGATGACCGCGGAGTCGATCGCGACCCTGGACCGGGTGTGCGTGCACTACCGGCAGCGCCGCCAGGGCGGCATCCTCGGCACGGTCAGCGTCCGCCACTTCGACATCTTCGAGCAGTACGACCGGGTCTTCGCGTACGTGGCCCGCCGGCCCGAACTCGCCCGCTGGCGGCCCCTGTTGTTCCGGCGGATGGTGGACCACCTGGTCGTGGTGTTCGCCCGCCGCGACCGCCTGCCGCGCCGCAGCCGGGCCGCGTTCCTGCGCCGGGCCCGCACCTACTACCAGCGCTACCACGCCCCCGGCGTCCCCCTCCCGGCACGCACCCGCGTCCACTACACACTCGTCCGCCTGGGACTGCACCGCACCTATCACGCCCTGCAGCTGTCGGCGGCCCTCGTGCGCCGTACCGCCAAGCTCACCGGCCGGCTGCGCAGGCGCCTGCGCACCGGCGCCCTGCGTCTGCACTACCGCGTCCAGCGCCTGCTGCCGGTGCGCGCCGACCGTGCCGTCTTCGCCGCGCACGGCGTCCAGGGGCACGGCTGCCACCCGGGCGCCCTGGAGCAGGCGTTCCGCACCCACGCCCCGCACATCCGCACGGCCTGGGTCGCCGACGCCGGACAGCGGGGCCCGATCCCGTCCGGCACCCGCCACGTCCGCCCCGGCACGGCGGCCTACTGGACGGCGCTCGCCCGCTCCAAGTACCTCGTGCACAACGCCGGCTTCGACCGCGGCCTGGTCAAGCGCCGCGGCCAGGTCCTGGTGCAGACCCAGCGCGGCACCCCGCTCAAGCACATGGGCCTGGACCTGCGCGAACGCCCCGCGGCGGCCGAGGGGACGAACCTCGACGAGTTCCTCGACGACGTCGACAGGTGGGACTACGTCCTCTCGGGCAACCGCCACTCCACCCTGGTCTGGGAGCGGGTCCACCCGGGCACGTACACCACCCTCGAATACGGCGGCCCGCGCAACGACGTCTTCCAGCAGGCCACTTCGGCGGACGTGACCCGCATCCGCGAGCAGCTCGGCATCCCCGAGGGCGCGGTGGCGATCCTGTACGCCCCCACCCACCGCGACTACCGCCGCACCCAGAGGGCCGCCCTCGACCTGCACAGCGTCGCGCGCCGCCTCGGCCCGCGCTACGTCGTCCTGGCCCGCGCCCACCACCGCCACGGCGGCCCGCTCGTCGAGAACCCGTCCGGCCGGGTCATCGACGTCACCGGCCACGCGAGCGTCGAGTCGCTGTGCCTGGCCTCGGACGCGCTGGTCACGGACTACTCGTCGATCATGTTCGACTACGCAGGACTGGACCGGCCGATCGTGATCCACGCCGACGACCGGGAGGCGTACGAGGCGGCCCGCGGCACCTACTTCGACCTGCGGTCCTTCCCGCCGGGCGCGGTCTCCCGCGGCGAGGACGAGCTGATCGACATCTTCGCCACCGGCCACTGGCGCGGCTCGCGCTCCGCCCAGCTGAGGGCGGCGTTCCGCGAGCGCTTCTGCCCCCACGACGACGGACGGGCCGCCGAGCGGATCGTCCGCCATGTGCTGCTGGGCGAACCGGCCGGGCCGCCGGTCGTACCGCTCGGCAGGCGCCACCCCGTGCCGTCGCCCGCCGCGTCGCTCCCGCACACCCCGCAGGCGACCGTGCCGCGACCCGCGAGACCCGTGACCGTCACCGAGAGCCGCTGAACGGCGTTCTCACAGAAGAGGAGTTCGCATGCCCTCCAGCCCGTCACGGCCCACCCCGAGCAGGCCGCCCACCTGCCGTCCCGCAGGGCGGCCCGGCCGACTCGGCGCCGGCTGAGGCCGGCCCCCGGCCTTCTCGCGCACCAGGCCGCCGGCACATCGCACACCGACAGGAAGAGCAGTATGCCCCGCTTCAGCATCATCGTTCCGTCCCACGGGGTCGCGGGCCGGCTGCCCCAGGCGCTGGACTCGGTCCTGGGCCAGTCCTTCGGCGACTTCGAGCTGATCCCGGTCACGGACGGCCCCGACGCCCCGGCGCAGGGCGTCGCCGCCGGGTACGCCGAGCGGGACTGCCGGGTGGCGCCCGTGCACTCGCCGCCCGCGGCCGGGCTGGCCGGGGCGCGCGACGCCGGGCTGCGGGCCGCGACCGGTGACTGGCTGCTGTTCCTGGACGGCGACGACACGCTGCTGCCGGGCGCGCTGGCTGCGCTGGACGCCCGGCTGGGCGAGACCGGTGACGTGGACGTCCTGTACTTCGAGCACGAACGCACCCCGTGGTGGGCGGGCGAGCCGACCAACCCGGCCGCGCCGGTGCTGGCCCGCACGCCGGACGGTGCCTTCCCGCCCGAGCGGGCCCCGCACCTCACCGGCGTGGAGCTGCCGGCGTGGAGCGCGGCCTACCGGCGTGCCTTCCTCACCGAACGGCAGCTCACCTTCCCCGAGGGCCGCTTCACCGACATCGGCTTCGGCGGCCTGGTCGCGCTGAGCGCCGAGCGCGTGGCGGTGCTGCGGCAGGTCGTCGTACGGCATCTGCTGCGCCGGCAGGGCAACCGGCTCGGCCTGCCGGGCGGGCATCACTTCGAGCTGCTCGCGCAGGCCGAGCTGGTGCTCGCTCGGGCCGCCGAACTTCAGCTGCCCGCGGAGCGGTTCGGGCCGCTGTTCGAGCAGCTCTTCGCGGCCGTGCTGAAGACGGCCGCTCATCCGCGCAGGCTGCCGCGCCGGCGCCGGGCGTTCTTCCAGCGGGCGAGCGGGCTGTACCGGCGCTACCGGCCCGCCGGGTACCGGACGCCGGGCGGCAGTCTGGGGGTGCAGCACCGGCTGCTGGCGAGCGGGGCGTACCTGGCGTTCCGGGCGCTGCGCGGCGCGAACCGGTCGTTGGCGAGGGCGGTTTCGGCTGTGCCGCGGCCGCGCGGGCTGCGCACCCGGCTGCGGTACCGGCACCGGCTGCGGACCCGGCTGGACGCGAATCTCGCGGTGTACTGCGCGTACTGGGGCCGCGGCTATGTCTGCAACCCGGCGGCGATCCACGCCAAGGCACGCGAACTCGCCCCCCACATCCGCTCGGTGTTCCTGGTCGAGGCGGACCGGGCGCACACCGTGCCCGAGGGCGTGGAGTACGCGGTGATCGGCAGCCGTGAGTACTGGGACGCGCTGGCCCGCGCCAAGTACCTGATCAACAATGCCAACTTCGCGGACGCCGTGGTCAAGCGCAAGGGCAGTGTCCATCTGTCGACCCAGCACGGCACCCCGCTGAAGAAGATGGGCGCCGACCAGGCGACCTACCCGGTGGTGGCCGCGGCGACCGGCAGCTTCTCCAGGCTGCTGGCCCGCGTGGACCGCTGGGACTTCAACCTGAGCTCCAACCGCCACTCCACGGAAGTGTGGGAGCGGGCCTTCCCCTCGGCCCACGAGACCCTGGAGTACGGCTATCCGCGCAACGACGTCTACTGCACGGCGACCGCCGACGACGTGGCGCGGGTGCGCCGCGAACTGGGCGTCCCCGAGGACAAGAAGGCACTGCTCTTCGCGCCCACGCACCGCGACCACGCCACCGGCTTCGAGACGGGCCTGGATCTTGAGGCGCTGTGCGAGGAGATCGGTGACGAGTACGTGGTGCTGCTGCGCGCCCACTACTTCTACGACCGGGGTGCCGCGCGCGGCACCGGCCGGGTCATCGACGTCACCGGGCACGGCTCCGCCGAGGACGTGTGCCTGGCCGCCGACGCGCTGATCACCGACTACTCGTCGATCATGTTCGACTACGCCAACCTGGACCGGCCGATCGTCGTGTACGCCGACGACTGGGACGTCTACCGGGAGCTGCGGGGCGTCTACTTCGACCTGATGGAGGCGCCGCCGGGCCGGATGGCGCGGACGCTGGGCGAGCTCGCGGCGGTACTGCGGGACGGCTCTTACGCGGACGAGGAGGCGGGCACCCTGCGTGCCGCGTTCCGGGAGCGCTTCTGCCAGTTCGACGACGGGCACGCCGCCGAGCGTGTCGTACGCCGGGTGCTGCTCGGGGAGCCGCCCGAGGCGCTGCCGCCGGTGGTCCCGCTCGCCGAGCGCATCCCCGCCCCCGCCGCGACGACCCTTGTGAGGAGCTGACGTGCCCCGCTTCAGCATCATCGTGCCCGTCTTCAAGGTGCAGGGCTTCCTGCGGGAGTGCCTGGACTCGGTGCTCGGGCAGTCGTACACCGACTTCGAGGTGATCGCGGTCGACGACCGCTCACCCGACGGCTGCCCGGCCATCCTGGACGGCTACGCCGAGCGCGACGCACGCGTGCGTGTGCTGCACCTCGCGGAGAACGTCGGTCTCGGCCGGGCCCGCAACGCCGGGCTGGCGCAGGCGAGCGGCGACTACGTCCTGTTCCTGGACAGCGACGACCACTACACGCCGGGCCTGCTGGAGGCGGTCGCCGCGCGGCTGGAGACGACCGGCGACCCGGACATCCTGGTCTTCGACCATGTGCGCACGCACTGGTGGGGGCGCGGTGGCCGCAGCACGTCGGCGGACCTGCTGGCGGCGGCCGGCACCGGCACGGTCAGCGTGCGGGAGAACCAGGAGTACCTGCATCTGTTCCTGGTCGCGTGGAACAAGGCGTACCGGCGCGACTTCTTCCTCGGGCACGACCTGGCGTACGCCCCGGGCCTGTACGAGGACGCGCCCGTCACCTACCGCTCGATGGTGCTGGCCGACCGGGTCGCCTGTCTGGAGCGGATCGGAGTCGAGTACCGGCAGCGCCGGCAGGGCGCGATCACCAGGACGCCGGGGCGGCGGCACTTCGACATCTTCCCGCAGTACGAGTCCCTGTTCGCGTTCCTGCGGCAGCGCCCGGACCTGGCGTGGGCGTGCCCGCCGCTGTTCGAACGGGCCCTGGACCACATGCTGTTCGTGCTGGCCCGCGAGGACCGGGTGCGGCTCGGGCACCGGCCGGACTTCTACCGGGCGATCCGCTCGTTCTACGCCCGGCACGTCCCCGAGGGCTTCGTCCCGCCCGGCGGCACGCGCGGCCAGGAGATGCGGCTGCTGGCCACGGCGTCGTACGAGTCGTTCGCCGCGGCCCGTGCGCTGCGCGAGCTGCGCGGGGTCGTCGCGAGCGGCAGGCGGCGGGTGACGCGGGTGGCCGGGCAGCGGGCCGGGCGGATGCTGTACGCGGCCCGGTCGAGGCGGCCCCTGGATCCGCACCTCGCCGTGTACTCGGCGTTCTCGCACCGGGGCGTGCTGGGCGATCCGGCGGCCATCCACGCGAAGGCCGGCGAGATCGCCCCGCACCTGAGGGGCGTGTGGGTGGTGCGGGAGGACGCGGCGGACACGATGGCGCCCGGCATCGACTTCGTGACGCCGGGCTCGCGGCGCTATCACGAGGTCATGGCGCGGGCGACGTACTGGGTGAACAACGTCAACTGGCCCGGCACCCTGGGCAAGCGGCCCGGCAGCGTCCACATCCACACCCATCAGGGCACCCCGCTGAAGCACATGGCTGCCGACCTGCTGGCCAAGCCCGGTGCCCGGCACGGCTTCGACGTGCCGAAGATGCTGTGGCGGGCCGACCGCTGGGACCACAGCCTGGTGGCCAACCGGCACTCGGAGCTGGTGTGGGAGCGGGCCTACCCGTGTCATTTCGCGTCGGCGCGGACGGGCAGTCCGCGCAACGACGTGCTGGTGAACGCGAACGCCGAGGCCACCGAGGCGGCCCGCGCCCGGCTCGGCGTCCCGGCCGGGCACACCGTCGTGCTGTACGCGCCGACCCGCCGCGACTACCGCCGCGGCGGCCATGTCGACCGGATCGACCTGGCCCGGTTCGCCCGGGACCTCGGCACCGGCCACACGCTCGTCGTACGGCTGCACCCGGCGCTGGCGAAGGGCATCGCGCGCGGGATGGGCCTGGCCGATCTGCACCGGCGGGGCGTGCTGATCGACGCGACGGACGAGCCGCACGTCGAGGACGTGATGCTCGCGGCCGATGTGCTGGTCACCGACTACTCCGCCCTGATGTTCGACTACGCCAACCTGGACCGGCCGATCGTGGTCCACGCCGACGACTGGGGCGCGTACACGGCGAGCCGGGGCACCTACTTCGACATCACGGCCGACGCGCCGGGTCATGTGTCGCGCTCCTACCGGGAGTTGGCGTGGCTGTTCGCCTCCGGGACCTGGCAGGACGCGGAGTCGGCGCGCTTCAGGCGGGGATTCCGGGAGCGGTTCTGCGAGTTCGACGACGGGCTGGCCGCCGAGCGGGTCGTCCGCACGCTGATGCTGGGCGAGGGGATGGAGGGGCCGGCGGCGGGCCGGGTCCCCGGTCCGGCGAGCGCGCGGTCACTCCTCGACGCCCACTGACGGTCACCCGATGAGGTGAAGTGAGGCAAAGCCGTTGACCCCACCGGGAACATACGGCAAATGCCCCGAACCGATACGACCTCCCACGTCGGAAAGGCGGCCGTCGGCACTCTCGTCCGGAGCACGGTGCGCGGTGCCACCGCGCTGCGCGGCGGCCGCGGCCCGCGTCCGACGCAGTACCAGGTCTTCGGCTTCCTGTTCTTCCTGGTGATGCTGCTGGCGTACTGGGCCGTGCCGCTGTGCTGCGACGCGGGCCAGCACGCGGCGGTCGTGGAGCGCCTGAAGGCGGATCTGCTGCGTCCGCGGCATCCGATGGCGGACCTGCCGGGCGCGGGCAGCCCGTACTACTCGCCGTACGCCCTCGCGCAGGGTGCCTTCGCCCGGCTGACCGGGCTGGGCGGCTGGGAGGTGGTGCGGCTGGCCGGGGTGCTGAACCTGGCGGTGCTGCTGACGGGCCTCGGCCGACTCGTGCGGGTGCTGACGCCGCGGCCGTGGGCGCCGGTGCTCGCGCTGGGCGCGATGACGCTGCTGTGGGGGACCGAGCGGGCCTGGTGGAGCGGGTACCTCGGCCTGATGTCGATGACCGGCAACCTCGGCTACCCGTCGGCGTTCGCCATCGGGCTCACCTTCTGGGCCTGGGCGTGGACGGGGGCGCGGGCCCGTGGGCAGTGGCCGGTGCGCTACGTCGGGCCGAGCGGGCTGCCGGGGTTCGCCGGGTACGCCGGGCTCGGCGTGCTGTACGGGCTGATCCTGCTGGTCCATCCGATCACCGCGGCGGCGGCGGTGCTGGGCGCGGTGGCGTTCGTCGCGGGGTGGCAGCGGGGGTGGGGGCCCGCCGTGCTGGTGCGGTGGGCGGTGACGGCGGGCGTGGCGGTGCTTCTCGGCTGGTCCTGGCCGTACTTCGACGTGTTCGCGCTGGCGGGAAACCACAGCGTGGACGGGACGCACCGGCGGCTGTACGAGGGGCTGCCCGGTCAGTTCTGGCTGGCGCTGCTCGGGCTGCCGGCGCTGTGCCTGCGCGGGCGTGCGTCCCGGCGCGATCCGCTGGTGCTGCTGTTCGCGCTGGACTGCCTGCTCGTGGCGTACGGCTGGATCAGCGGCCACTACACGTACGGCAGGATCCTCGGGCTCACGCTGGTGCCGCTCCAGTTCGCCCTCGCGGTGGAGCTGGCGGCGCCCCGGCCCTGGAGCAGGGCGCGCCGGGTGCTGGGCGGGGCGGCGGCGGCCGGGGCCTGCGTCGGGTTCCTGACCGTGCAGGGCGGGGCGGTGGTGCCGAGGGCGCTGGACCCGGTGGGGCTGGAACAGCCCTCGCGCTGGCCGTCGTACGCCTGGGTGGCGCGGCATGTCGGCAAGGGCGAGGTGGTGATCTCCGACGGGCACTACGCGCCGCGTTCAATCCCCGGGTTCGGGCCGGACCTCGCGGCGCCGATCTGGCCCGATCCCGCCCTGGACGAGCGGGACCGGGAGCGCCGGCTCGCCGATGTCCGCGCCTACCTCTCCCCCACGTCGACCCGCACCGAGCGCACGACCGTCGCCCGGCGCTACCGCGCGCGCTGGCTGCTGCTGACGCGGTGGAAGCGGGTGCCGGAGGAGGCGGTGGTGGTGGCGTGGAGCCGGGAGACGGGAGAGGTGCTGGCGCGGATCGGCTGACGGGCGCCGGGGGTGCTACTCGATGACGAGGTCGACCTCGATGTTGCCGCGGGTGGCGTTGGAGTAGGGGCAGACCTGGTGGGCCTGCTCGACGAGCTTGCGGCCGGTCTCCTCGTCCAGGGTGTCGGGAAGCTCCACGCGCAGCGTCACCTTCAGGCCGAAGCCCTCGCCCTGCTTGCCTATGCCGACCTCGGCGGTGACGGCGGCGTCGGTGACGTCGACCTTGGCCTGGCGGCCGACGAGGCCGAGCGCGCTGCCGAAGCAGGCGGCGTAGCCGGCGGCGAACAGCTGCTCCGGGTTGGTGCCCTCCCCGTTGCCGCCCAGCTCCACCGGCGGGGCCAGCTTGAGGTCGATCCTGCCGTCGTTGGAGACGGCGCGACCGTCACGGCCGTGGGTGGCGGTGGCGACAGCGGTGTAGAGCGCGTCCATGGGAACCATCCCTCTCAAGTCACGTTCCGGCGGCTCTGTTGGCGGCCGCCGGACGACCACAAGTAGAGCACACAATTCAATTGCACACAACTAAATGACGGACAGGGGCTACCCTGGAGGCATGACGACCACGCCCACGGCCGACTGGCTCCGCCTCGACCAGCAGATCTGCTTCTCCCTGAACGCCGCCTCGCGCGCCTTCGGCGGCGTCTACCGCGTGGTCCTGAAGGAGCTGGGGCTCACGTATCCGCAGTACCTGGTGATGCTGGTGCTGTGGGAGCACGGCGACCTGCCCGTGAAGAAGCTCGGCGAGCATCTGCGCCTGGACTCCGGCACGCTCTCGCCGCTGCTCAAGCGGCTGGAGACGGCCGGCCTGGTGCGCCGGGAGCGCAGCGCCCGCGACGAGCGCTCGGTGGAGGTGCGGCTCACCGACGAGGGCGTCGCGCTGCGCGAGCGGGCGCTGCAGGTGCCGCGCCGGATCGTCGCGGCCACGGGCTTCGACAAGGACGCGATCGGCGAGCTGCGGGAGCGGCTGGACCAGCTCACCGAGGCACTGGACGCGGCGGCACTGGAGGAGGCGCGCGGGCTGGAGGCGTGAGGGGACGGTGCCGCTCGGGCGGGTGGGCGCGGTCCGCCGGGCCGTGATCCGCCGAGCCGTGACCCGTTCCGCGCTCATCACGGTTCCGGTGTTGTGCTATTAGCTGACGATTATTGGCTTTTGACGGCGTATCGCCATGGATATGGCCTTCGCCCGGCCTACGATCCCGGTGACGTGTTCCTTCCGCCCCGAACTGCCGACGCCCGCGAGTGAACCGGAGTCCGGATGCCGCCGTCTTCCGGCTCGGGCCACACGCCCCTGCCGGGGGGCGCGGCAACCCACCACTCCTACGACTCCGGAACGTGGCCCCATGGACCCTCACGCCCCGCACACCGCGCCCGTACCGCGGGTCGGCGTCGTGGTCATCGGCCACGACGACGCCGCGCACGTGACGGCCGCCGTGCGCTCGGCGCTGGCCCAGGGGCCCGTCGTCGGTGAGATCGTCGCCGTCGACGACTGCTCGACGGACGACAGCGTGGAACTGCTCACGCGCCTCGCCGCGGGCGAACCGCGGGTGCGGGTGGTCCGGCGCCGGGTCGACAGCGGCGGCTGCGGCAGCCCGCGCAACACCGGCCTGGACCGGGTGACCTCGCCGTATGTGATGTTCCTGGACAGCGGCGACCTGCTGCCGCCGGGCGCGGCCGACGCGCTGCTCAGGGCGGCGACGGACGCGGGGGCGGACGTGGCGGGTGGGTTGTGTGTGCGGCGGGAGGTGCCGGAGCAGAGACGCGCACCCGCGGGGCGCGAGGCACCGGAGAAGGGGCGCGAGGTGCCCTGGGAGGCCGGTCTCCATGCCGCGCGCGCGGTGTACGAGAGCCCGGCGCAGCGCCCGCGTCTCGTCCACGACACGCTCTGCGTCAACAAGCTCTACCGCACCGACTTCCTGCGCGACCACGGCATCCGCTTCCCCGAGGGCCGCTTCCGCCACGGGGACCTCGTCTTCAGCGCGCGCGTACTGGCCGCCGGTCCGCGCATCGCCCTCGTCCCGAACCGGGTCTACGTCCGGCACGTGCGCGGCTGCGCCGACCGGCTCCCGAGTTCCCCGGGCCGGGCCGGCATCGCCGACTGGCGGGCGCGCACGGAGGCGAACCGCGCGGCGTACGAGATCCTGCTGGCCGCCGGGCGCAAGGAGCTCGCGCGGGAGGCGCGGGCGAAGTTCCTCGACCACGAGCTGCGGATGTACGCGTGCGAGCTGGAGTCG
Source organism: Streptomyces chartreusis (assembly GCF_008704715.1). Classification (NCBI taxonomy): domain Bacteria; kingdom Bacillati; phylum Actinomycetota; class Actinomycetes; order Kitasatosporales; family Streptomycetaceae; genus Streptomyces; species Streptomyces chartreusis. The sequence continues at coordinate 5,997,845 of NZ_CP023689.1, read as the reverse complement.
CACGACGTGCACCACCGGCGCGCATGGTGGACGCTCACGCGGGCGTATCTGGCGGAGTACGACGCGTCCGACTGGGAGCACCGCCCCACCGCCCCCGGCTGCCTCGTCGGCCGGGTCGTCCTGGCCTCCCCCGAGCCCCGTGACCTGCCCCACATCCGGGCCCTGGCCGCCCGCCCGGCCCGGCTGCTCCCGCCCTACGCGCACACCCCCGACGGCACCCCCGCCTGGTCGGCCGGCCTCCCCGGGATCACCCTCGAACCCCTGCTGACCCGCCCCGTCCGCTTCCTCCCGCTCACCGTCGACGCCGAACTGCGGCCACGCGCGCGTACCGCCCTCCTGCGGCTGCGCCTGCACGAGCTGTACGGCCGGATGGCACAGGCGGGCCCGGAGGCTCTGGAGGTGGAGTGGCGGTGCCGGGCGACGGGGCGGGCGGTGGGGCCGCGGACGACGGTGGGGCTCGCCGCGCCGGCCGTGGGGGGCGCGGGTGTCTTCTGGTCGGCGGAGGTGACACTCCGGTGGGCCGCGTTCGCGTTCGGCCGGATGCCCGCCGGCGGGGCGCGCGTATGGGATCTGCGGCTGCGGGTGCGCTTCCGGGGCGGCGCGTACCGGGAGGTCACGGCGCAGGCGCGCGCGGGCGCCGAACTGCCGCGCCGGTGCGCCGTGGTGGGCGCCCGGCACTCCGTCGTACTCATGGAGCCGTACAGCACACACTCCGGGGCGCTCGCACTACGCGTGGCCCCCGCTTCACGGGGAGTCATGTCGGTTGTCCATGACGGACTCCGCCGCCTGCTTCACTGTCACTCACGACCACAGGCCCACTGACGAGGGGACGGCCGCACATGTCCTGGCTGATCACCGGCGGCGCCGGTTACATCGGAGCGCACGTCGTACGGGCGATGACCGAGGCGGGCGAGCGCGCCGTGGTCTACGACGACCTGTCCACCGGCATCGCCGACCGTGTGCCCGACAGCGTCCCGCTGGTCGTCGGTTCGACCCTGGACCGTGAGCGTGTCGCCCGCGCCATCGCGGCCCACCGCATCACCGGTGTCGTCCATCTCGCGGCGAAGAAGCAGGTCGGCGAGTCGGTCGATCTGCCGCTGCTCTACTACCGGGAGAACGTCGAGGGCCTGCGAGTCCTCCTGGAGGCCGTGACGGCGGCCGACGTGCGGTCCTTCGTCTTCTCCTCCTCGGCGGCGGTGTACGGCATGCCGGACGTCGACCTGGTGACGGAGGAGACGCCGTGCGCGCCGATGTCGCCGTACGGCGAGACCAAGCTGGCGGGCGAGTGGCTGGTACGAGCGACCGGCAAGGCGACGGGCCTGGCCACGGCGTCGCTCCGCTACTTCAACGTGGCCGGCGCGGCCACCCCCGGGCTCGCCGACACCGGCGTCTTCAACCTCGTCCCGATGGTCTTCGAGAAGCTGACGGAGAACGCGCCCCCGCGCATCTTCGGCGACGACTACCCGACCCCCGACGGCACCTGCATCCGCGACTACATCCACGTGGTCGACCTGGCGGAGGCCCATGTCGCCGCCGCCCGTGCCCTCCAGGACTCGCCGGGCCACGACCTCACCCTCAACATCGGCCGCGGCGAGGGCGTTTCGGTGCGCGAGATGATCGACCGCATCAACGCCGTCACCGGCTACGACCGCCCCCCGACCGTCACCCCGCGCCGCCCCGGCGACCCGGCCCGCGTCGTCGCCTCCGCCGACCGCATCGCCACCGAACTGGACTGGAAGGCCAAGCACGACGTCCAGGACATGATCGCGTCGGCATGGGCGGGCTGGGTACGACAGCACCCGGACGCGGCCCGCGACTGACACGACCCCGCCGAAGCGCGGGCCGCCCCGCCACGCCGGCCACGCCCCACGGCGCCCCGCCGCCCGCCTACGAGTTGTTCAGATACGTCAGCACCGCAAGCACCCGGCGATGCCCGCTGTCACTCTGCGGCAGGCCGAGCTTGAGGAAGACGTTGCCGATGTGCTTGTGGACGGCGCGTTCGGTGACGACGAGGGTCCGGGCGATGGTCGCGTTGTCGTGCCCCTCGGCCATGAGGGCCAGCACCTCGCGTTCGCGCGGAGTGAGGGAGTCCAGGGGTGAGTCGGGGCGGCGGGTCAGGAGTTCGGTGACGACCTCGGGGTCCAGGGCGGTGCCGCCGGCCGCGACCCGCTCCAGGGCGTCGAGGAACTCGTCCACCCGGCCGACCCGGTCCTTGAGCAGATAGCCGAGGCCGCTCGCACCTCCGGCGAGGAGTTCCGCGGCGTACGACTCCTCGACGTACTGGGAGAGCACCAGGACCGGCAGCCCGGGCAGCTCCTTGCGCGCGGCGAGTGCGGCGCGCAGCCCCTCGTCGCGGAAGTCCGGCGGCATCCGCACGTCGACGACGGCCGCGTCGGGGCGGTGCTCCAGCAGGGCGGGCAGGATCTCGGGGCCGGTGCCGGCGACGGCCACGACCTCGTGCCCGGCGGACGTCAGGAGCAGGACGAGGCCCTCACGCAGCAGGGCGTTGTCCTCGGCGATCACGACTCTCACGGCGGTTCCGCCTGCTCACAGGGCCTTGAGGGCGTGCGCGGTGGCGCGGGACAGGGCGTCCAGATAGCCCTTGGGCACCTTGGGGCTGCGGATCACGACGGAACGCCAGTACAGCGGGCCGGAGATCAGATCCAGGGCCAGTTCCTCGTCGATGCCCGGGCGCACCTCGCCGCGCTTCTCCGCGGCCATCACGATGCCGCTGGCCACGCTCGCCTGCCCGTCCCGCAGCGCCTTCTGCACGGCTTCCGCGATCTCGGGGCTGCGGGCCGCCTCGGCCTGGAGGTCCGGGAGGATCTGGGAGGCGAGGGGGTGCCGCAGGGCGCGCGCGGTCACCTCGTACAGCAGCCGCAGATCGCCCTGAAGCGAGCCGGTGTCCGGGACGGGCAGCCCCATCACGGCCACCGCGGACACCACGTCGAGGACCAGGTGCAGCTTGGAACGCCAGCGCCGGTACACCGCGGTCTTGCCGACGCCCGCCCGGCGCGCGATGCCCTCGATGGACATGCGCGCGTAGCCGACGGCCGCCAGTTCCTCGAAGACCGCCGCGCGGATGGCCTCGGTCACGTCCTCCCTGAGGACGGCCGCCCCGGCGGGGGCCCGGCGGCGCGCAGGCGTCTTGGGCTGGTCGGCGTTGGTCGTCATGCGGACAGCATAGGGCGTTACGACGATACGGTCCCGTCCCCACGTTGCCGTAACCTCGCTCACGCCACGACGAAACGGTTGCGTTCCGACGCCCACTCGCCCTACGCTCGCGTTGCGACGATACGGTCCCGTCCCGACGTAAGAAGACGTGAAGAGTCACGTAAGAAAGCGTCACCGCACCCCTCCCCACGAGCGAAAGCAGCGGATGTGAGCCAGGTCCTCGACACGCCGCCCCCGACGACACCCGCCCCGGCCCCGCCCGACCTCTCGGCGCTCGCCGCCCGGCACGGTCTCGCGGTCAGCGGTGCCCGCCCTTCCCTGCCCCAGTACGTCCGGCAGCTGTGGGCGCGCCGCCACTTCATCGGCGCCTTCGCCACCGCCAAGCTCACCGCCCAGTACAGCCAGGCGAAGCTCGGCCAGGTCTGGCAGGTGATGACGCCGTTGCTGAACGCGGCGGTGTACTACTTCATCTTCGGCATGCTCCTGGGCACCAGCCACGGCGTGCAGGACTACATCCCGTTCCTGGTGACCGGCGTGTTCGTCTGGACGTTCACACAGAGCTCGATCATGGCGGGCACCCGAGCGATCTCGGGGAACCTGGGCCTGGTCCGCGCCCTGCACTTCCCGCGGGCCGCGCTGCCGATCTCCTTCGCCCTGCAGCAGCTCCAGCAACTGCTGTTCTCGATGGCCGCCCTGTTCGTCATCCTGCTCTGCTTCGGCATTCCGGTCGCCGCGTCCTGGCTGCTGGTGCTCCCGGCGCTGTTCCTCCAGTTCACCTTCAACGCGGGCGTCGCGATGGTCATGGCACGCATGGGCGCCAAGACCCCGGACATCGCGCAGCTGATGCCGTTCGTGCTGCGCACCTGGATGTACGCGTCCGGCGTGATGTTCAGCATCAGCCACGTCACGGGCAGCCACAAGGGCCTGCCGTCGTGGGTGCCCGAGCTCCTCCAGGCCAACCCGGCCGCCGTCTACATCGACCTGATGCGCTTCGCGCTCATCGACAGCTTCCACGCGAGCCAGCTCCCGCCGCACGTGTGGGCCATCGCGACGGGCTGGGCCCTGCTGGCCGGCGTCGGCGGCTTCATCTACTTCTGGAAGGCTGAGGAGACGTACGGCCGTGGCTGAGAACCCGAACGACAACATCCCCACCGTCATCGCCGACGGCGTCGACATCGTCTACCGCGTCAACGGCACGGGCGCCGGCCACGGCTCGGCCACCGCCGCCCTCAACCGCATCCTGCGCCGGGGACAGGCCGAGAAGGCGGCGGGCGTACGCAAGGTGCACGCGGTCAAGAAGGTCTCCTTCGTGGCGTACCGGGGCGAGGCCATCGGCCTCATCGGCACCAACGGCTCCGGCAAGTCGACGCTGCTCAAGGCCGTCGCGGGTCTGCTCCCGGTGGAGAACGGCCAGATCTACACCGACGGCCAGCCCTCCCTGCTCGGCGTGAACGCGGCCCTGATGAACGACCTCACCGGCGAGCGCAACGTCCACCTCGGCGGCCTCGCGATGGGCATGTCCCGCGAGCAGGTCAAGGAGCGCTACGAGGAGATCGTCGACTTCTCCGGCATCAACGAGAAGGGCGACTTCATCACCCTGCCCATGCGGACGTACTCCTCCGGCATGGCGGCCCGGCTGCGCTTCTCCATCGCCGCCGCCAAGGACCACGACGTCCTGCTGATCGACGAGGCGCTGGCGACGGGCGACCGTTCCTTCCAGAAGCGCTCCGAGGCCCGGATCCGCGAGCTGCGCAAGCACGCGGGCACGGTGTTCCTGGTCAGCCACAACAACAAGTCGATCCGCGACACCTGCGACCGCGTCCTGTGGCTGGAGCGCGGTGAACTGCGCATGGACGGGCCGACGGACGAGGTGCTGAAGGAGTACGAGGCGTTCACGGGCGACAAGGCGGCCAAGCCGAAGCCGGCGCCGGTGAAGTGAGACTTTCGGTGCGGTGAGACTTTCGGTGAAGTGAGGAGCGCCCCGGGCTGTGACAGCCCGGGGCGCTCCGACGTGTTCACGCCTCACACACGCATACGGCTCACGTGTGCGTCCGCAGCAGCGTCCTCATCGTGCGCATCGCGACCGACAGGTTGGCGAGGTCGAACTCGTCCGACCCGCGGATCTCCTCCAGGGTCGTGCGGGCCCGGCCGAGGATCGCGCCGTTCTTCTTCTCCCACGAGGTGAAGCGCTGCTCCGGCGTCGCGGTGCCGTTGCCGGCGGCCAGGACGTCCGAGGTCAGCGCCGCGTGGGCGGCGTAGAGGTCCTCGCGGATGGAGGCGCGGGCCATGGACTGCCAGCGGTCCGCACGCGGCAGCTCGATGATGCGGTCCATGAGCTGCGTGATGTTCAGCCGGTCGGCGAGGTCGTAGTAGACCTCGGCGACGTCCATCGGGTCCTTGCCCATGCGGTCGGCCACCGAGACGATGTCGAGCGTCGGGAAGGCGGAGGAGAACCCGGCGACCCGCGTGGCGAGTTCGACGGGGACTCCGACCTCGGTCAGCTCGTCGTGGATCCGCTGGTACCACTCGAGGTCCTCGCCGCGCAACAGCTTCGGCAGCTGCGACCACACCTGCTCCACACGCTCGCCGAAGAAGTCGATCGTGTCGGCGAGCTGGAGCGGCTGCGGCCGGTTGTTGAGCAGCCAGCGCGTACCGCGCTCGACGAGCCGGCGCGAGTGCAGCCGGATCCGGGTCTGGACGGCGGCCTCGACCTTGTTGTCGAGCGCCTCGACCGCGTCCCACACCTCCGCCGAGCGGAAGATCGCGCGGGCCACGGTCTGCGCCCGGACGATCTCCTCCAGCGAGGCACCCGTCTCCTCGCGCAGCCGGTGCAGATACGTCGTACCGCCCGTGTTGACCGTGTCGTTGACCAGCACGGTCGTGGTGATCTCACGGCGCAGCGGGTGGCTGACGAGGTGCTCCGGGAACTGCTCGCGCAGCTCGGTCGGGAAGTACGCGTGCAGCAGGGTGCTCAGGTACGGGTCGTCCGGCAGCGAGGTGTGCAGCAGCTCCTCGGCGACCGTGATCTTCGTGTACGCCATCAGGACGGCCGTCTCCGGGCCGGTCAGGCCGTGGTCGGCGTTCAGGCGTTCGCGGATCTGGCGGTCGGTGGGCAGGAACTCCAGCGCCCGGTCCAGATGGCCTTCCCTGACCAGGTGCTTCATGAAGCGCTGCTGGGCGTGGAGCATGGCGCCGGACTGGGCGAGGGCGTTGGCGATCGCCGTGTTCTGCGCGTAGTTGTTGCGCAGGACGAGGCGGCCGACCTCGTCGGTCATCCCGGCGAGCAGCTTGTTGCGCTGCTTGACGGTCATGTCGCCCTCGTTGACCAGGCCGTTGAGCAGGATCTTGATGTTCACCTCGTGGTCGGAGGTGTCCACGCCCGCGCTGTTGTCGATGGCATCGGTGTTGATCTTGCCGCCGTGCCGCGCGAACTCGATCCGGCCCAGCTGGGTCAGACCGAGGTTGCCGCCCTCGCCGACGACCTTGACCCTGAGGTCGGCGCCGTCGACGCGGATGGCGTCGTTGGCCTTGTCGCCGACGTCGGCGTGCGTCTCGGTGCTCGCCTTGACGTACGTACCGATGCCGCCGTTCCACAGCAGGTCCACCGGCGACTGGAGGATGGCCTTCATCAGGTCGGCCGGGGTCATCTTGGCGACCTTGCCCTCGATGCCCAGCGCCTCGCGGATGTGCGCGTTGACCGGGATGGCCTTGGCGCTGCGCGGGAAGACACCGCCACCGGCCGAGATCAGCTCGGTGTCGTAGTCCTCCCAGCTGGAGCGGGGCAGTTCGAAGACGCGGCGGCGCTCGGCGTAGGAGGTGGCCGCGTCCGGGTTCGGGTCGATGAAGATGTGCCGGTGGTCGAAGGCGGCGACCAGGCGGATGTGCTCGCTGAGCAGCATGCCGTTGCCGAACACGTCACCGGACATGTCGCCGATGCCGACGACCGTGAAGTCCTCGGTCTGCGTGTCCACGCCGAGCTCACGGAAGTGCCGCTTGACGGACTCCCAGGCGCCGCGGGCGGTGATGCCCATGCCCTTGTGGTCGTAGCCGGCCGAGCCGCCGGAGGCGAAGGCGTCACCGAGCCAGAAGTTGTACTGCTCGGCGACCCCGTTGGCGATGTCGGAGAAGGTCGCGGTGCCCTTGTCGGCGGCGACGACGAGGTAGGTGTCGTCCTCGTCGTGCCGTACGACGTCGGCGGGCGGCACGACGTCGCCGGCCACCATGTTGTCGGTGATGTCGAGCAGCGCCGAGATGAACGTCTTGTACGACGCCACCCCCTCCGCGAGCCACGCGTCCCGGTCCACGCTCGGGTCCGGGAGCTGCTTGGCGACGAAGCCGCCCTTGGCGCCGACCGGCACGATGACGGTGTTCTTCACCATCTGCGCCTTGACCAGGCCGAGGATCTCGGTACGGAAGTCCTCACGCCGGTCGGACCAGCGCAGACCGCCGCGCGCGACCTTGCCGAAGCGCAGGTGCACGCCCTCGACGCGCGGCGAGTAGACCCAGATCTCGAACGCCGGGCGCGGCGCGGGCAGGTCGGGGATGGCCTGCGGGTCGAACTTCATGGAGACGTAGTCGTGCGGGTGACCGCCCGCGGCCTCCTGGAAGAAGTTCGTCCGCAGCGTCGCCTTGATCACGGTGAGGAAGGACCGCAGGATCCGGTCCTCGTCGAGGCTCGCCACCTGGTCGAGTGCCGCGTCGACCTCTTCGAGCAGCGCGTCGACGATCTCGTGGCCCGCGCGCTGGCGGTCCGGCGACATCCGCGCCTCGAACAGGGAGACGAGCAGCCGGGTGGTGTGGACGTTGTTTCGGAGGGTGTCCTCCATGTAGTCCTGGCTGAAGGTGGAGCCGGCCTGGCGCAGGTACTTCGCGTACGCCCGCAGCACCATCGCCTGCCGCCAGGTGAGCCCGGCGCCCAGCACGAGGGCGTTGAAGCCATCGTTCTCCGCCTTGCCGGTCCAGGTGGCGGCGAACGCCTCCGAGAACCGCTCGCGGGCGTCGTCGCCCAGGTACTCGCCGCCGGCCTGCGGGGCCATCCGCAGCCCGAAGTCGTAGATCCAGGCGACGCTGCGGTCGGAGCAGCGCAGCTCGTAGGGCCGCTCGTCGACGACCTCGACGCCGAGGCGGGTGAGGACGGGCAGGACGGCGGACAGGGAGACGGCCGCGCCCTTGCGGTAGATCTTGAAGCGGCGCTCCTCGGGGGCGGCGCCGACCGGCTCGTACAGGCTCAGCGAGAAGTTGTTCTCCTCGGTGAGCTGCTCGATGTGGACGAGGTCGGAGACCGCCGCGCGCGGGGAGTGATCGGCCTTGTAGCCCTCGGGGAAGGCGTTGGAGTAGCGGCGCAGCAACTCGGCGGCGCGCTCCTCGCCGAGTTCGGCGTTCAGCGCGTCGGCGAAGCCGTCGGCCCAGGACCGCGCGGCCTCGACCAGGCGGGCCTCGATGCGCTCCTTGTCGGCGTCGGACAGCTGCGGCAGTTCGGTGCCCTGCGGAACGCGGACGACGAAGTGCAGCCGGGAGAGGATCGACTCGGTGTTCCAGGCGGTGAAGTCGACGCTGGTGCCGTCGAGCTCCTCCTTCAGGATGTCGATGATCCGCAGGCGCACGCCGGTGGTGTAGCGGTCACGGGGCAGGTAGACGAGGGCCGAGTAGTAGCGGCCGTACTCGTCCTGGCGCAGGTACAGCCGCAGCCGGCGGCGCTCCTGGAGGTAGAGGACGGAGGTCGCGATCTGCTGGAGCTCGGCGACGGGGGTCTGGAAGAGCTCGTCGCGCGGGTACGTCTCCAGGATCTGGAGCAGGTCGCGGCCGTCGTGGCTGTTGGGCGAGAAGCCGGCGACCTGGAGCACCTCGTCCACCTTGCGCCGGATCACGGGGACGCGGCGGACGGACTCGGTGTAGGCGGCCGAGGAGAACAGGCCCAGGAAGCGGCGCTCGCCGACGACCTCGCCGTTCTCGTTGAACTTCTTCACCCCGACGTAGTCGAGGTACGACGGCCGGTGCACGGTCGCCCGGCTGTTGGCCTTGGTGAGGATGAGGAGCTTGTGCTCGCGGGCCTTGGCGCGGGCGTCGGCGGGCAGCCGCTCGAAGGACGGGCTGACCGGGTGGCTGTCGGTCTCGGAGTGGTGCGGGTCGGAGCGCAGGATGCCGAGGCCGGTGCCCGGCACGGCGGCCAGCGAGTCGTCCTCGCGCAGCTCGTACTCGCGGAAGCCGAGGAAGGTGAAGTGGTCGTCGGCCAGCCAGCGCAGCAGCTCGCGGGCCTCCTCGAACTCCTGCTCACGGAGGTCGGAGTGGGGCTCCCGCGGCAGCTCGTCGGCCATTCGCATGGCCAGGTCCCGCATCTTGCTCCAGTCCTCGACGGCCTCACGGACGTCGGACAGGACGCGCAGCAGGTCCGAGGTGATCTGCTTCAGGTCGCCGCGGTCGGTCTCGCGGTCGATCTCTACGTGGATCCAGGACTCGGTGTGGGTGTCGTGCGGCAGCTCGCCGGTGGGCGGCGTGGGGAGCACCTCGATGAGCTTGCCCGTGACGTCGCGGCGGACGAAGACCTGGGGGTGGATGACCACATGGATCCCCCGTCCCTGCCGCGTCAGCTCGTTGGTGACGGAGTCGACGAGGAAGGGCATGTCGTCGGTGACGACCTCGACGACGGAATGGCTGCACATCCAGCCGTTCTCTTCGACGGTGGGCGTGTGCACCCGCACGTTGGCCGTGCCCTGGGGGCGGTTCTCGGCCAGCCGGTAGTGCGAGAAGGCGGCTCCGAAGACGTCGACCGGGTCGCGGTCGCCGAGGTCCTCGGGGGCGGTGTGCAGGTAGTAGCGCTGGAGGAACGAGAGCACGGTGTCGTGGTCCGGGGTGCCGGGGCTGCTCTCGTCCGTGGTCCCAGTCGGTAGGTACCCCCCGACCGGGCTGTTCTCAGCTACCCGGGCGGCCCTCTCGAGCAGCTCGGCCTTGGCTTCGTCCAGCTTGGTCTGCATTGTCCTCTGGCTCCTGTCGCGCGCCGTTGCGTGACGTTGAAGGAAGTACGGTCTCTTCCCCTCCGGTGTAACGCCGCGACGCGGGGTGTCCGGTCTGCTTCGACGCTATGCCGCGAGGTGAGATGAGCGGGGGTATATGAGCCAATCTTGAGCTGCCCCCGGGGTGTGACGCTGCTCTCCGCGACGTCCTGACCCGGGGTGCACATGGCTTGCCGGGAGCCCTGTCGGCTCCCTCCCGCCCGCGAGGACCAGCGACTGCCGCCCGGTCACGGATGTCGTCCGTGTTCACCGGGCGCAGGGCAGGGGCAACGGTGCCCCCGCGAGCTATCGCGCTGATCACGCCACTAAGGCTATCGCTCCTTACAGGGCCTCCGTCATGAGCCGTATGTGTACAAAACCAGGGGGAGAACTTTGACGTTCTGCACAGGGGCAAACGGTGCGGGGTGGGCGTAACTGGCGGGGTCGGACAGCAGAGGGGAGGCTGAGATGTAGGGCCGGGACGACGACCGCAGCCCGGAACCGGGCCGGAATCACGCCATCCGGGCTGAAGCCGTGTCTGAAAACAGACGTCACCCGGAGACGGTGGGGAGACGGGCAGGGCGAGTCGGCCACGGGCGCCGCGCGAACCCTTGGCAAGCCCCCGAACCCGAGGCACGTTGCAGCAGGACGGCCGAGCAGAGGAGCGCATCCGACATGACAGCGAAGATCCTCATCGTCACCGGCGACGCCGCGGAGTCCCTGGAGGTCCTGTACCCCTACCAGCGCCTCCGCGAGGAGGGCTACGACGTCCATATCGCGGCCCCCACCCGCAAGAAGCTCCAGTTCGTGGTCCACGACTTCGAGCCGGGCTTCGACACCTACACCGAGAAACCCGGCTACACCTGGCCGGCCGACCTGGCCTTCTCGGAGGTGGACCCCGGCGATTACGTGGCCGTCGTCATCCCCGGCGGCCGGGCCCCCGAGTACCTGCGCAACGACCCCGAGCTCCGCAAGATCCTCAAGTCCTTCTTCGACTCCGACAAGCCGGTCGCCCAGATCTGCCACGGGCCGCTGCTCACCGCGGCGATCGACAGCCTCCGCGGCCGCCGCGTCACGGCGTACCCGGCCCTGGAACTGGACATGCAGGCCGCCGGCGCCACCTTCCAGGACGCCGAGGCGGTCGTCGACGGCACCCTGGTGTCGTCCCGCGCCTGGCCGGACCACTCGGGCTGGATGCGGGAGTTCCTTACGGTGTTGCGGGCCAAGGCGCCGGTTACCTGACGGGGTGGACGGTGGGGGCGGGTTGGGTTGGGGCGGGTGGGGCGCACCTAGCCCCCGTGTCAGCTGGGGCGCCGCTCCCGTCCGCTGCCCACCCGGCCGGGTTCGTGTCTACGGGTTCGCGCTCACGCAGCCAGCCGCTCCGCCTCCGCGACGGCCTCCCCCAGCGTGTCCACCACCGGCACGCCGACCTTCTCCAGGCTGGCCCGGCTGTGCGATCCGCCGGTGTAGAGCACGGCCCGCGCCCCGACGTGCAGCGCCGCCACCCCGTCGTCGGCGGCGTCCCCGATCACCACCGTGCGAGCGGGGTCCACGCTCGCGAGCGCCTTGAGGTGCCGCACCATGTGCTCGGCCTTGCTGCCCCCGGACGGCCCCGTACGCCCGTCGACCCGTATGAAGTGCTCCTCGATCCCGAACCCGCGCACCAGCGGGACGAGGTCCTCGTGCCCGTACATGCTGAGGATCGACTGGCTGCGCCCGGCGGACCGCCACCGCGTCAGCAGGTCCCCCACGCCCTCGGTGAGCCCGCACCTGACCCGGTGCTCGGTGTAGTACCGGTGGAAGGTCTCGTCCATGACCTCCCACTCGGCGTCGGTCGGCAGCCGCCCGAGCAACCGCTCGTAGAACTTCGGCACCGGCACGCAGTACAGCGTCCGGTACTGCTCCATCGTGATCGGCTGGAGCCCGAGCTCCCCGAACGCCGCGTTCGTCGCCCCGATGATCGCGTCATTGTCGTGGAACAGCGTCCCGTTCCAGTCCCAGACGATGTGCGCCCCTACTTGCATCCCCATGCCGAAAACCGTACCCGCCCTCACTGACAATCATGAGAACAGCAGGTCAACGGGGCAGCGCCAGGTCAGGGGCGCGACAGGCTCAGTCCCCCGGCCCCACCAGGTTCGGGATCTCCTGCGTCGCGAACCACAGCAGCTCGTGGTCCTCGGCCCCGTCCACGACGAACTGCGCGTCGTCGTCCCCGCCGTCCGCCGCCTCCAGCGCCCCCGCGGCAGCCGCCACGTCCGTCTCGGCGTCGTCCGCGTCGACATGCACGGCGGCCGCCCTGGCCAGCGCCACACCCCGGGCGATCCGCACCTCGCCCAGCGCCGAGGGGTCCAGCCCCCGGTCGGGGTCGGCGACGGCCGCACCGTCGGCCACGTCGACGGCGACCACGACCCGGCGCCGCGCGGCCTCCGCGTCCGCCGCGAGCAGGCGCAGCGAGGCGAGGGCGGCCCGGTTCAGCGCCGCGTACTCCAACTCCTCGATGTCGTCGGAGAGATACCACTCGCGCAACGCGGGCGTGACGGCGTACGCGGCGAGCGGTCCGGCCCCCAGCTCTCCCGTCTTGTACGCCTCGGCGAGGCCGGGGAGGGTCAGAGGGACGTAGACGCGCATGGCTGACCGCTTTCGTGTTCGTGGGGCTTCGGGAGTACCCAGAGGGCTGTCCCGCACCTCCCGGAGGGCCTTCAGGATACGTGCGGGTGTCCCCTTTCGAGTCCCCACCACCACCCTCCGAGGCGTCCACTCCGGTCCGCGAACTCACCCTGAGCCCCCTTGCGGCCACGGCCTTCCGGGCCGCCCGATCACCCGGATAAGTGAAGATTCCGGCCGCCCCGAGCGGGCTCTCGCTTCCTTGCCGCCGACCCCCACGGCCCCGTACAAGATCACCATCCACGAAGTTACTGCCCGGTATCTTCCGGGCCCGCCGAACGGGGACCCCATGCACAAGGTCATGACCAGGACGCAGCAACGCCCCGGCACCCGCCCACCGACCCGCCGCGACACCCGCCGCCCGGCCGACTCCCCGCCCCGCACGCCGAGCGGCGGCACACCCCGCACGACGTCCCCCGGAGACCGCCCACCCGGCTCCCCCGGCACACGGGGCTCCCGCACCCGAACCGGCCCCACGGACACCCGCCCCCAGACCGCCCCGGCCTCCGCTCCCCGCGTCCCGGCACCGCGCGCACCCGGGCTCCCGGCCCGCCCCGCCACCCGCGTCCCGACCCCACCCGCTTCACACGTCCCGACGCCACCCGCCGCCAGGCTCCCGACAACCGACGGCCTCCCGGCCCGCGGCCTCCGCGCAACCCGCGGCCTCCCGACAACCGAAGGTCTCCCAGCCGCCGACACCTCCCCGCCGAGGCCCGCCGTCCCCCAGCCCCGCCCCACCGACGTCTTCGCCGACCGCCTGCTCCTGGTCCTGAGCGGCCAGCGCCCCGTCCACTCGATGCTGCGCCACACCGCGGGCCGCGCCTACGACGAACTCGCCTGGCTGGCGGAACGCGGCCCCCTGCGCACCCGCGGCGCCCGCCCCGTCGTCCGCGACATCGGCTACTTCGAGCCCCGCGCGGGCGCCATCGAGGCCTTCGCCCGCATCGCCGCCGGCGACCAGCTGCGCGCCATGGCGTTCCGCCTGGAACAGGGCGGAGACCTCCGCTGGCGCTGCACAGCGGTGGAACTGGGCGGCCCACGCAGGCCCCGGGCCAACGACGACTGACACCGGCAGGCACGGCCGGGCTGGCTGGCAGGACGCCCTTACAGGTGGCCCACGGCCGCCGCAGGCGACACGCAGGACAGTCTGCGTGCTCTATACGTGCGGAACGCACTGGAACGCCCCACAGGCCACCCCACGTGCCCCGACCGGCAGGAGCGACGGCGGCACGCAGCAACGCGACATCCAGCCGCCCCAAGCCGCCCCCCAGAGCGAAGCGAAGGGCCGGGCCCCCGAAGGAGACCCGGCCCTTTCAGCCGCTGTACCGACGCGCAAGCACCGTCACCGTCGTCTCAACGGCGGCGCCCCGCGTCACTTCTTACGGCGACGACCGCCACGCGCCTGCTTGCGGCGCTCCGCGCGCGTGAGGCCGTCGGCCTCGGAGCGCACCGGCTCGTCGTCGTTGGTGAAGTCGCCCTCGACGATGTCACCCTCGCCGTCGACCTTGGGCGCGGTGTAGTGCAGCCGGTCCGGACGGCGCGGAGCCTCCAGCCCCTTGGCCCGGATCTCGGGACGCGCGCCCGCCTGCGCCGGCACCGCGTCCTTCTTCTCCAGGTCGGCCACCGGCTTGGTGTCCTCGACAGGGACCTCCTCGACCTGCTGCTCGACCTGGACCTCCAGGTTGAACAGGTAGCCGACGGACTCCTCCTTGATGCCCTCCATCATGGCGGTGAACATGTCGAAGCCCTCGCGCTGGTACTCGACCAGCGGGTCCTTCTGCGCCATCGCGCGCAGGCCGATGCCCTCCTGGAGGTAGTCCATCTCGTAGAGGTGCTCACGCCACTTGCGGTCCAGGACCGACAGCACGACCCGGCGCTCCAGCTCACGCATGATCTCGGAGCCGAGCTGCGTCTCCCGCCCCTGGTACTGCTCGTAGACGTCGTCCTTGATGGACTCCCCGATGAACTCGGCGGTGAGTCCGGCCCGGTCGCCCGCGGCCTCCTCCAGCTCCTCGATGGTGACCTTCACCGGGTAGAGCTGCTTGAAGGCGCCCCACAGCCGGTCCAGGTCCCACTCCTCGGCGAAGCCCTCGGCGGTCTCCGCGCCGATGTACGCGTCGATCGTATCGTTCATGAAGTGCTGCACCTGCTCGTGCAGGTCCTCGCCCTCCAGGACGCGGCGCCGCTCGCCGTAGATGACCTCGCGCTGACGGTTGAGGACCTCGTCGTACTTCAGGACGTTCTTACGCGTCTCGAAGTTCTGCTGCTCGACCTGCGACTGGGCGGACGCGATCGCGCGCGTGACCATCTTGTTCTCGATCGGCACGTCGTCCGGGACGTTCGCCATCGACATCACGCGCTCGACCATCTGGGCCTTGAACAGCCGCATCAGGTCGTCACCGAGGGAGAGGTAGAAGCGGGACTCGCCCGGGTCACCCTGACGGCCGGAACGACCGCGCAGCTGGTTGTCGATACGGCGCGACTCGTGCCGCTCGGTGCCGAGGACGTAGAGGCCGCCGAGGTCCTTGACCTCCTCGAACTCCGCCTTGACCGCCTGAGCGGCCCGCTCCAGGGCGGCGGGCAGGTACTGGGCCCACTCCTCGATGTGCTCCTCGGGGTCGAGGCCCTGCTGGCGCAGCTCGGCCTCGGCGAGGTCCTCGGGGTTGCCGCCGAGCTTGATGTCGGTACCACGGCCGGCCATGTTGGTGGCCACGGTGACGGCGCCCTTGCGGCCGGCCTGGGCGACGATGATCGCCTCACGGTCGTGCTGCTTGGCGTTCAGCACCTCGTGCTGGACACCGCGCTTGGACAGCTGCTGCGAGAGGTACTCGGACTTCTCGACCGACGTCGTACCGACGAGGATCGGCTGGCCCTTCTCGTGCTTCTCGACGATGTCGTCGACGACCGCCTCGAACTTCGCGACCTCGGTGCGGTAGATCAGGTCCGACTGGTCCTTGCGGATCATCGGCTTGTTCGTCGGGATCGGGACGACGCCGAGCTTGTAGATCTGGTGGAACTCGGCGGCCTCGGTCATCGCCGTACCGGTCATGCCGCACAGACCGGGCTGTTCCTTCTCGTTGTGGTCGTGGCGCTTGTAGAGGCGGAAGAAGTTCTGGAGGGTGATCGTGGCGAGGGTCTGGTTCTCGTCCTTGATGTCCACCCCTTCCTTCGCCTCGATCGCCTGGTGCATGCCCTCGTTGTAGCGGCGGCCGGCGAGGATACGGCCGGTGTGCTCGTCGACGATCATGACCTCGCCGTCGATGACGACGTAGTCCTTGTCGTTCTTGAAGAGCTCCTTCGCCTTGATGGCGTTGTTCAGGTAGCCCACCAGAGGCGTGTTCACCGACTCGTAGAGGTTGTCGATGCCGAGCCAGTCCTCGACCTTGGAGACACCGGCCTCGTGGATGGCGACGGTGCGCTTCTTCTCGTCGACGTCGTAGTCGCCGGTCTCCTCAAGGCCCTTGAGCGGGTTGCCCGCCTCGCCCTTCTTCAGGCGCGTGACCAGCTTGGCGAAGTCGCCGTACCACTTGGTGGCCTGGTCGGCGGGGCCGGAGATGATCAGCGGCGTACGGGCCTCGTCGACGAGGATGGAGTCGACCTCGTCGACGATGGCGAAGTTGTGGCCGCGCTGGACGAGTTCGTCCTGGGACCACGCCATGTTGTCGCGCAGGTAGTCGAAGCCGAACTCGTTGTTCGTGCCGTACGTGATGTCGCACGCGTACTGCTCGCGGCGCTGGGCCGGCGTCATGTTCGCGAGGATGCAGCCGACGTCCAGGCCGAGGAACTTGTGGACGCGGCCCATCATCTCGGAGTCACGCTCGGCCAGGTAGTCGTTCACCGTGATCAGGTGGACGCCCTCGCCGGACAGCGCGTTCAGGTAAGCGGGGAGCGTGCCGACGAGCGTCTTGCCCTCACCGGTCTTCATCTCGGCCACGTAGCCGAGGTGCAGGGCCGCGCCGCCCATGATCTGGACGTCGTAGTGCCGCTGGCCGAGGACCCGCTTCGCGGCCTCGCGAACGGTGGCGAAGGCCTCGGGAAGCAGGTCGTCCAGGCTCTCACCGTCGGCGTAGCGCTGCTTGTACTCATCGGTGAGGGCCCGCAGCTCGGCGTCGGAGAGGTCGACGAAGTCCTCTTCGATGGAGTTGACCTGGTCCGCGATGCGGTGCAGCTTGCGCAGGATCTTGCCTTCGCCTGCACGCATGATCTTCGAGAGGACGGACACGGGGGTTGGTCTCCTTGCCGGTCGGGCCTGGGACGGTCGGTTTCCATTTGGCTTGGCTGAGCAACGGCCATCGTATGCGAGGACCCTGCCGCGCCGGGAGCCTGCCGGGGGCGACGAGCGTCCGCTGCTTCAAATCTCCGTCAAAGGGGACAACGGACGGGGGTCGCGGATGGTGCCGCGTTCCACCCATGAATTGTGCGAAATGCGATCGCGCGCTCACTCACCGCATAAACGTTGGCGCTTGTGAGGAACCCCCGAGGAGAATCGGCCGATGGAACCCGTCACGCTCACCACCGACCGACTCCTGATGCGCACGGTAGGCCAGAAGGACGCCGACACCGTGTACGAGGCCGCCCAGGATCCGGATATCCAGCGCTGGACCACGATCCCTTCCCCGTACCTGCGCGAGCACGCCCACAGCTTCACGGAGGAACTGGTCCCCGAGGGCTGGCAGAACGGCTCGATGTTCACCTGGGGCCTCTTCCTCCCCGAAGGGGAGGACCTGGTCGGCATGCTCGGTCTGACGATGCGTTCCATGAGCGAGGCCGAGGTCGGCTTCTGGGGCACGAAGGAACACCGCGGGAACGGCTATGTCACCGAGGCCGTCCTCGCCGCGGCCCGCTGGGCCTTCGTCCAGCTGTCGATCGACCGTGTGGAGTGGCGCGCGGAGGTCGGCAACAGGCCCTCCCGCGCGGTGGCCGAACGCGCCGGGTTCACCCTGGAGGGCACCCTCCGCTCCGCCATCGTGCAGCAGGGCGTACGCCGGGACTGCTGGGTGGGTTCCCTGCTCCCGTCGGACCTGGCGCTGCCGTCGACGGCGCCGTATCTGCCGCCGAGGGAGCAGCCCGCCTAGCCGCCCCGTCCGCCGCCGCAGCGGCCTCGGTGAGCGAATCCCCAGCTCACGCCGCATTGTCAGTGCCAAGCTCTAGGGTGCGGAACATGACCTCCCTGCGCCCCACCACCGACCTCACGGCCGACGAGGCCCGCCGCATCGCACTGCGCGCACAGGGCTTCCTCGGTGCTCTCGACCGCAGGTCAGGCGTCCGCGGCATCCTCCGTCACCTCGGCGCGGTGCAACTCGACACCATCTCGGTCCTGGCCCGCTCCCACGAGCTCATTCCGTACGCCCGCCTGGGCGCGGTGAGCCGTAAGACGGTCGAGAAGGCGTACTGGACCGAGACGCACGCCTTCGAGTACTGGTCGCACGCGGCCTGCATCCTCCCCGTCGAGGAGTGGCCGCACTTCGCGTTCCGCCGCCGCGCCTACCGCAACCGGCCGCACTGGAACCACGACCTCCCCGACGGCACCTACGACCAGGTGATCAAGCAGCTCCGCACCGAGGGCCCGCTCACGGCGACCGAGCTGGGCGGCGCGAAGCGCACGAGCGAGTGGTGGGACTGGTCGGGCACGAAGGTCGCCGTCGAGCGCGCCCTGATGTACGGCGAGGTGGTCTGCGTCGAACGCCGCGGCTGGAAGCGTGTCTACGACCTCGCCGAGCGCGCCGTCCCACAGGCGCTGCTGCACGACGAGCTGGATGACGCCGAGTGCCTGCGCCGTCTGGTCCGCCTGGCCGGCCAGTCCCTCGGTGTCGGCACGCGCGCGGACATCGCCGACTACCACCGCCTCAAGGGCGAGCAGGTCGACGCGGTGATCGCCGACTCCGGTCTGGTCCCGGTCACGGTCGAGGGCTGGGGCAAGCCGGCCTGGGCCGACCCGGCCGCCCTGGAGACACCGCCGCGCGGCCGCCACCGTACGACGCTGCTGTCCCCGTTCGACTCCCTGATCTGGGAGCGGGCGCGCACGGAGCGCATCTTCGGCTTCACGCACCGCCTGGAGGCGTACGTACCGAAGCAGAAGCGCGTCTACGGCTACTTCGCGATGCCGGTCCTGGCCGGCGGCCGGCTGGTCGGCCGTGTGGACCCGGCCCGCGAGGGCAGCACCCTGGTCGCCAAGCAGGCCACTGTGGACGGCCCGAAGGCGGTCCCTGCGGTGGCGCAGGCACTGGTCGAGGCGGCGAGCTGGGTGGACTGCACGGACGTAAGAGTGGAACGGGTCGACGCCCCGGAGCTGCGCGAGCCGCTCGTCCGCGAACTCGCGCGCCTGACGGGGTGACCCTCAGGATCCGGACTCAGCGGATCTCGAGGATCTTCTCCCGCATCGCGTAGACCACGGCCTCCATCCTGGAGTGCAGCTGGAGCTTCTCCAGGATGTTGCGCACGTGGTTCTTCACGGTGTTCTCGGAGATGAACAACTCCTTGGCGATGTCCCGGTTGTTCATCCCCGTCGCGACGAGCTTGAGGACCTCCAGCTCGCGATCCGTCAGCCGCGGCGCCGGCACCAGCCGGCGCTCGTCCGTCCGCTGGATCATCGACTTGAACTCGGTGAGCAGCTTCGACGCCATGGACGGGCTGATCTGCGACTGCCCGTCGGCCACCGCGCGGATGGCCGTCGCCACCTCGTCCGTGGAGATCTCCTTGAGGAGATAGCCGGTCGCGCCCGCCTTGATCGCGTCGTAGAGGTCGGCCTCCTCGTCGCTGATCGTCAGCATGATGATCTTCGCGCTGGGGGCCACCTCCTTGATGGAGGTGCAGGCCTCGATCCCGCCCCGCTTGGGCATCCGCACGTCCATCAGGACGATGTCCGGCAGCAGGTCGGCGGCCTTGTCGACGGCCTCCGCGCCGTCGCCCGCCTCCCCGACCACCTGGATGTCCTCCTCGGCCGCGAGCACGATCTCCAGTCCACGGCGGAACAGGGCGTGGTCGTCCACGACGAGGACTCTGATCGGTTCCTTGCGTGGAGAGCCCGTGTCAGGGCCCATGCCGACGACATCACCGTCGGCATCCTCGTCCCGCATCGGTCCGAAGCTGTCCGCCATCGTTCCTCCCCCTGAAGGCTGCGGCTGGTCATATGCCATCGCCAACCCAAGGCAGCGGCCCACCGGTTGGGCCGGTGCGGCCATGATTTCATGCCCGACCGACACTCCGGTGACAAGCGGGGCGCGAAGTGGTCGCACACCGGTGCCCCTGGGGGCGCACGCGCGCTCCAGGGGCACCGGCTCAGCTGTCAGCCGGGTGGATCAGCCGCCCAGCGTGCCACCAGCCGCGGGAGATTGCGCCTGGGTGACCATCGGATCCGTGTTGAGGTGGATGACCCCGTAGTCATAGGCGTGCCGCCGGTAGACGACACTCGGCTCCTTCGTCTCGGAGTCGACGAAGAGGTAGAAGTCGTGTCCGACCAGCTCCATCTCGTAGAGAGCCTGGTCGAGGGTCATCGGGGAGGCGACGTGCGTCTTCTCGCGTACGACGAGGGGCCCTTCGCCCTTCACCTCGAGCGAGCCGATCTTCTTGGTGGGAACTCCGTCCGGCTCTTCTTCCTGGAAGGTGTGGCCGTTGCCGTTGAGCGTCGCCGCGCCCGGAACGTGGTCGGGAACCTCCGCCGCCGTGAGCCGGCGTGACCCTCGGCGCGAGAAACGCTTGTCGTGCTGCTTGCGCAGCCGCGCATCCAACTTCTCCGCAGCCAGATCGAGTGCCGCGTACGGGTCGCTGGCCGCTGCCTCCGCCCGGATCACCGGACCGCGGGAGCGGAGCGTGATCTCCACTCGATCGCTACGGTCGGCCTGTCGCGGGTTGGGCTCCTTGGACACCTCGACGTCGAGGCTGATCACCTTGGCATCGAGCCTCTGGATCTTCTCCAGCTTCAGCTTCTCGGCCACGTGCTTGCGGAACCGCTCGGGCACCTCGGTCTTGCGGCCTTTGACGACGATGTCCACGCAGAACTCCGTTCCCGGATCGCCCCGCTCCATAGGCGGAGCATCTCCCTTTTGCACCAGGCCCCGGGGAACCCCGAAGCCTCGGACTCGGTGACTTCCACCTCCTCCTCCCCCATGGGCAAGATCTCCACCCCATGGCCGCGGCTGATTGCGCAAAACCCGCGGCACGGCATTCGGATATGACAGGGATGGCCTGCGCCTTTCCCTCACAACCGAACATATCTCGCCCGGACGGATGTCGTCACCCTCTACTGCGGCGTACCTCCGTTCAGGTGAATTGACCCTCTCGTTACCTGCAACGATGCAAGTTCTCAGTCAGTTCCGGTTTATTTCGAAAGAATCCGGAGGCGCAGCTACCACAGCCGCACGGATCAGGTCATCAGGCCGTCCGGTACCCATGATTCCCGGCACCTCACGCGTCCGCCGCACAGCGCCCTCCGTCGGTCCGGCCTTCCGTTCCCCTCTGCTTTCCCGACTTCTCGCTCGATACACAAGGGTTGCCCCGTCACCACACCCCGCGGGGTCCGCGGTCCCCCATCTATACGCGTCCACCTCCCCTTCCGTTCCGCCGTACACGCTCCGTCCTTCCAGCCCGTCCACACTCAGTCCCTCCAGGCCGGAAACACCCGCCGACTCCGCGCCGACCTGCACCCCCTCCCCATCGGACGTCTCCGCCCGCTCCGGTGCGCGAGAGCCCGCCGCCGCAGCCCCCGTGGCCGTGGCCGCCCGCAAGGCCCGCGCCGCCTCCGCCAGGGACGCACCGGTCGTCATCAGGTCGTCGACGAGCACGACCGGACCACCGCCCACGAGCAGCCGGCCTCCCCCGGGAGCGACCGTCAGCGCGCCCGCGAGATTGTCCAGCCGCTGCCGGGAGTTGAGCCCCGACTGGTCGGCCACCGCACGCCCCTGCCGCAGCACGGCGAGCACACGGGCCGGCGTCCCGGTCCGCCGCAACTCACTCGCCGCCGCGAGCGCGATCCGCCGCGCCGGATCATGCCCTCGCGCCCGCACGGCACCGCGTGCCGAGGGCACAGGCACGAGCAGCACCGCCGCACCAGCACTGCCGGTCGACCGCCCCGCCTCCGCTTCGAAGGCCCGCGCCTGTCCGCCCAGCGTCCGCACAGCCCGTCCGCTCACACCACCGCCATCCGCACAGGCATCCCGCAGCCCCGCCCGTACAGCCCCCGCCAGGGCCGTCCCGAGCGGCGCCGCCAGTGCCAGCGCGCCGCGTTCCTTGTGGGCCAGCAGCGCGGCCCTCGCCTCGTCCTCGTACCTCGCTGCCGCGTGCACGACCGGCAGCCCGGACGGCTCCGGCACCGGTCGCACCCGGCTCGGTGCGGTCCCGCTCAGGACGGCACGGCACTCCGGGCAGAGCACCGTGCGAGGCCTCCCACAGCCTCCGCACTCGGCCGGCAGCACCAGATCGGTGAGGTCCCGCCACCACCCCCGCATGCCCACCACTGTGCCAACGCCGGCGCCGGCCGACCACCCCTGTGGATAACTCCCTGTGGAAAACTCCACGGCCCTTACTCGGGCGCCCATTCCGTCCCGCACCGGACCCGCGCCGGATTCCCGCACAGCCGAATGCCGCGGGCTGGCACCGAATGCCACCGAATACGCCGGACAAGTAAAACGGCCGCTTTCGGCCGGAGTCCCACTCCGGCCGAAAGCGGCCGCCACACTCGCCGTCGACCACTCGCCGTCGCCGCACACGCCATCGGCACACGCACCGCCGTCAAACCCCGGCGGCCGGCCCCGGACGAAACCTCACCCCGGATAGACCGGCGCCGTCCCGTCCGTCACGACCTTCTGCCACTGCTCCCCGGACGGCAGCCGCACGATCCCGTCCTCCGAGTAGCCGACCAGCGGCAGCCGTGCGTCCTCGGACGCGGTGATCTCCTTCACCCCGCTGAGCGCCGCGGGCGCCGGCCCTTCCGGAGTGGAGCCGTCGACCTGCACGTACCGCATGGTCTGCACGCCGCCCTTCTCCCGCCCGACCACGACGAGCCGGCTGTCACCGGCCCACGACATGGCCGAGACCTCCTCCAACGCGGGCGTGGCGGAACGCAGTTCGCGCACCGAGACGGCCGACTGGTCGCCTTCCTTGCCTGCGTCACTGCGCTCGATCCGCCCGATCAGCAGCGACGACTTCTCGCCCTGCTTCACCACGAGCGCGATCCGGACGCCGTCGGCGGCCACCCGCACGGACTCGATGCGCCCCTCAAGCCCGGTCGGCATGTTCACGGTGACCGGGTCGTCCACGCCCTCCTTGAGCAGGAGCAGCCGGGGGTTGTCGGGATCGCGGTCGGCGATCCACAGATCGCCCTGGGCGTCCCAGCTGGGCGCCGAGAGCCGCTCGTCCGCCGTCTTGCCCGCGCTGGTCAGCTCGGGATCGCCGAGCGGGCCGCCCGCCACCAGTGCCCCGACGTAGAGGTTCTTGCCGTCGAGACCGACGCCGGCCGCCATGTCCTCGTCGCGCGACACCCCCACCGACTTCAGCTGCGCGTCGCCCTCGCCCAGCGCGCCCGGCACGAGGTCCGGCTTCGTGTCGTTGGTGGCCGCGTCCAGCCGTACCAGCCGGTGCTTGTCGTCGAGGAAGTACAGATAGTCGGCGCGCTCCACCGACCCGCGCGTCGCGACGCCCTCCGCGTCGTTCTCGGACAGCACGCACAGCTGGCGACCGCCCGCGCGCAGCGCGACCTCGTCCACAGTGGGCGTGAGTTTCTGGAGGGTGAACAGCAGCTGGGCCGCCATCTCGTTGCACTTGGTCAGCCCGACGCGCGCGGCCTTGTCGTTCAACGGCACGGTCAGCCGGTTCTGATCGTCGGTCGACAACGTGGTGTCGTCCGACTTCAACGCCGTACCGGTCGGGAAGCTCGACCTGACCACCGGGTTGAGCCAGCTGGTGGGCCCCTTCAGCAGGGAGCGCACGGTCTGCGTCATGGGGTCGACGTTGCGGCGCACATAGACCGGGTCGGCGACGGCCGCCGTATGCGGGGAAGCCCCGAGCGTGGTGTTCGTGGCGAAGTAGTACTTGTCGACGGACATGTAGTTGCGCTGGAAGTCCGACTTGCCCATGACGACACCGCGCGGTGGCACGTCGATGCGCCACTGCTTGGTCTTCTTGTCCCGGGTGAGGTGCATCGCCTGGCTGTACTCCCCGCTGGCGGGCGCGTACGACTGCTGCGAGTCGACCGTGGCGACCTTGTCGCCGGTCAGCCGGTACGAGAGGTTGTCGGTCTCCTCCCGGCCCCCCACACGATCCACGTCGGCGGCCGGCCCGTCGGCGAGCACCATCGTGGACAACAGGGGCCGCCAGTTGTCCGACGCCTCCTTCGTCAGGTACTTGCGTGCCATCTCGTAGTCCGGATCGTCGCTGGTCAGCGCCTCCAGGAAGCCCGACACGATCTCCGACGACGAGGCGTCCTCGTGCGGCGGCATCGCGAAGACCCGCACCTGCGCCTCCTGCCGCGGCGTGGACTCCACGCCGCGCAGATCCCCGCTGTCGGGCATCGAGGCGCACCCGGCCAGCAGTACGGCGCCACAGGCGACGTACGCCGCCGCGCGCCCCGGCCTGTGCCGGACGCCCCCCTCGCGGTCAGCGCCCACGAGATGCCTCCCCATGCTTGCTCGACTCCTCGGTGTGCCCGGCTCCGTCGCTCGGGGGTTCCTGCCTCTCGGGCTCGTCGTCCTGGCGCCGCGCGCCCGACGCCGGCCGGGGAACCACGCGTGCGCCGTTGCCGGGCAGTGCCGTCGGATCGGCCTTGGGGGCCGAGGAAGCTCCCAGGCGGGGGGCGATCGGGTCCCTCGACGGCATCGCGGCCGCCTGGTCGCCGTTGTGCTGCGCCGGCACCGTGGCGGCCTTCTCCCCGCCGCCGCGCGGCAGGCCGGCGTCATTAAGTCCGCGATTGCGGCGCGAGTCCTTGGGCTCCAGGGGTATCGGCGAGCCCCGCAGCGGCTCGTCAGCGGTCCGCGGCAACGTCAGCCGGAACTGCGAACCGCCTCCCGGCTCGCCCCACGCCTGGAGCCAGCCGCCGTGCAGCCGTGCGTCCTCCAGCGCGATGGACAGCCCCAGACCCGTACCGCCGGTGGTACGCGCGCGTGCCGGGTCGGCCCGCCAGAAGCGGCTGAAGACGCGCGTCGCCTCGCCGGGCTTGAGCCCGACGCCGTAGTCGCGCACCGCGACCGCGACCGCCCCGCCCGCCGACGCGAGCTTGACCACCACGTCCTTGCCCTCGCCGTGCTCGACGGCGTTGACGACGAGGTTGCGCAGCACGCGCTCCACGCGCCTGGCGTCGGCCTCGGCGACGATGGGCTGCTGGTCACCGACGATGCGTATGTGAGTGCCCTTGCGCTCGGCGAGCGGCTCGGCCCCGCTGACGACGCGCCGCACGACCTCCCTGAGGTCGATCGGCTCCGCCTCCAGCGCCGCCGCGCCCGCGTCGAAGCGGCTGATCTCCAGCAGATCGGCGAGCAGCGACTCGAACCGGTCCAGCTGGTCGGCCAGCAGCTCCGCCGACCGCGCGGTCACCGGATCGAAGTCCTCGCGCGCCTCGTGGATGACGTCGGCGGCCATGCGCACGGTCGTCAGCGGCGTCCGCAACTCGTGCGAAACGTCGGACACGAACCGCCGCTGCATCCGCGACAGGTCCTCCAGCTGCTGGATCTTCAGCTGGAGGTTCTGCGCCATCTTGTTGAAGGCCTCGCCGAGTCGCGCGATGTCGTCCTCGCCGGTGACCTTCATCCGCTCCTGGAGCCGCCCGGCCGACAGCCGCTCGGCGATCCCGGCCGCCATCCGCACGGGCGTGACGACCTGCCGCACCACGAGCCAGGCGATGGCCCCGAGCAGTACGACGACGAAGAGCCCTGCGGTGGCCAGCGTCCCCTTGACCAGGCTCAGCGACTTCTCCTCCTGCGTGAGCGGGAAGAGGTAGTACAGCTGGTACGGGTCGCCATTGGGGTCGTTGACCTGCTTGCCGATGACCAGCGCCGGCTGGGACTCCTTGTCGGCGTTGGAGTTGTAGTTGATGCGGGTGTAGCTCTGGAACGCACCCGTACTGCTGTCGATCCGCTCACGCAGATCCTCGGGCACGCTGCCCGTCGGGTTGACGTCACCGGAGGCCCGCGGCCCGCGTCCACCGGTGTCGCCGCCCGCGGAGGCCGGCAGGGTCACCACGTCGAAGGCGCCCTGGCCGCCGCTGGAGAGCGAGGAGACGAGGTCGCTCATCCACTGGATGACGTTCTGCTCGGAGCGCTCGCCCGACGCCGGACCGTCGTCGGCGGTCCCGGCCGCGGCCTCGTCGGAGCTCTTCTTGGCCGCCGCGAACCCGCCCGCGGCCTGGCTCTGGGAAGCCTTCACCTTCGCGTCCAGCAGGCCGTTGCGCACCTGCCCGATGACGACGAAGCCCAGCAGCAGCACGACGCCGAGCGACATCAGCAGCGTCGTGGCGACGACCTTGAGCTGGATGTTGCGCCGCCACAGCCGCATGACGGGCAGCAGCGGGCGGCGTATCCAGCGCAGCACGAGCCGAAGGACCGGGCTGCCCTGGACTCCGCCCTGAAGCAGCCCGCCCTCGAGAAACCGTCCCCAGCGGGAGCCCGCCGACTTCCGGCCGACAGGCCGCTCCGGACGGGACCCGGTCGAACCGGGGGCCGCAGCGGCACTGTCCCGGGACATGTCAGCTCGGCCCTGCCTTGTAGCCGACACCGCGAACGGTCACGACGATCTCCGGCCGCTCCGGGTCCTTCTCGACCTTGGAGCGCAGCCGCTGTACGTGCACGTTGACCAGCCGGGTGTCGGCAGCGTGCCGGTAGCCCCACACCTGCTCGAGGAGCACCTCACGCGTGAACACCTGCCACGGCTTGCGCGCCAGCGCGACCAGCAGGTCGAACTCCAGCGGCGTCAGCGCGATGGACTGCCCGTCCCGCTTCACGGAGTGACCGGCCACGTCGATGACCAGGTCACCGATGGCGAGCTGCTCCGGCGCCGGCTCCTCGGACCTCCTGAGCCGCGCCCGGATACGGGCCACGAGCTCCTTCGGCTTGAACGGCTTCACGATGTAGTCGTCGGCGCCGGACTCCAGACCCACGACGACATCGACGGTGTCGCTCTTCGCCGTGAGCATCACGATCGGCACCCCGGACTCCGCCCTGATCAGGCGGCAGACCTCGATGCCGTCCCGTCCGGGCAGCATCAGGTCCAGCAGCACCAGATCAGGTTTGGTCTCCCGGAATGCAGCCAGCGCCTTGTCGCCGTCGGCTACGAAAGACGGCTCAAAACCTTCACCACGCAGCACGATGCCGAGCATCTCGGCCAGTGCGGTGTCGTCGTCGACGACAAGGACTCGTCCCTTCATAAACGACATCATCCCATTCTCATAACAGTGGCGAAGGCAGTGGTGAGATAGGTCACCGGCCAGTGACCTTAGTCGTAGGCGGTCGCCACTGTCTGCCCTGGCTTTCACTACAGGGCGTGACCTTTGAGAGGGTCTGTCCCACTCTGCCCGCCCGACTGGTTCCAGCCGCTATCTCACAACGACTGCGTCACCTGCCGCGACCGGGCGCACAGCTCGGCCAGCGCCTCGGCCGTCACCGGAGACACGACACCCTCCTCCGTGACGATCGCCGTCACCAGCTCCGGCGGCGTCACATCGAACGCCGGGTTGTACGCCTGCGTCCCCAGCGGCGCCACCGGAATCCCGCCTCCGGGCTCCCCGCCCGCCACCGGCGCCTGAGGCGCGGCGAACTCGGTCACCTCGAACCCGGGCCGCTGCTCGACCTCGATGGACGCCCCGTCCGACGTGCCCTCATCCACCGTCGTCAGCGGAGCCACCACGATGAACGGCACATGGTGATACCGCGCGAGCACCGCGAGCGGATAACTCCCCACCTTGTTCGCCACCGACCCGTCGGCCGCGATCCGGTCCGCCCCGATCAGCACCGCGTCCACCTCACCGGCGGCGAACAGCGAGCCCGCCGCGTTGTCGGTGAGCAGGGTGTACGCCATCCCGTTGCGGGCCGCCTCGTACGCCGTCAGCCGCGCCCCCTGCAGCAGCGGCCGCGTCTCGTCCACCCACAGCCGCCTGAGCCGCCCGACCCGCTGCGCCGCGAGCGCCACCGCAAACGCCGTGCCCTCCCCGCCCGACACCAGCGCTCCGGTGTTGCAGTGCGTGAGAATGCGGTGCCCGCCACCGGGCAGCAGCTCGTCGAGCAGCGCCAGTCCCCGCTCGGCCATCCGAGCGCTGGCCTCGGCGTCCTCCTTGTGCAGCGCCCGCGCCGCACCCAGCGCCGCACCCGCCGCCTGCTCCACGTCCCCACTGCCGGCGAGCTCGGCCCGGTACGCGTCCTGGGCCCGCCGCACACCGAGGGCGAGGTTCACCGCCGTCGGCCGGGCACCCGCCAGCGACTCCGCGGCCGCGTCCACGTCGAAGCCTCGCGCGGCGGCGAGCGCGACGCCGTACGCCCCGGCGATCCCGAGCAGCGGCGCCCCGCGCACGGCGAGCGAACGGATCGCCTCCACCAGCGCGGGCGCGTCCGTACAGACCAGCTCGACCTCCTCGGCCGGCAGCCTCGTCTGGTCGAGAAGGACCAGTACGGGGCCTTCTGGTGGTTCGTCCCATCGGATCGCCGGAATCTCGATCGGCCTGCTGTCCTCGCCGGATTGCGCGTGCTGATCAGCCATACGGTCAGTCTGCCCCTTGTACGCCGGACAATTGAAGGTGCGCAGCCCATACCGCGGCCGGTACCCATCCGACCACCCCATGGCACGATGGCTGCCAACCTGCCGCCGCGACCGCGGACGGGCACCGTGAAGGAGCGACGATGAAAGACACTCCGGGCTGGGCCTCGCCCGGATCCGCCCCGTCCGACGGCCAGGAACCCGGCGCGTCCGGTCCTGCCGAGCCCGCAGACCGTCCCGACCCCGCGCAGCAGCCAGGAGCGGACCCGCAGGGCCCCGGCCCGAAGTGGTCCAAGGAGCAACCGCCACCCGGCCAGTGGTCCGCCCCGACCGGCACACCGACGCCCGGCCAGACCCCACCGCCCCCACCGCCCGGCCCTGGCTGGGGCGCCCCACCGGCCGGCCCCGGAGGCCCAGGCGGATACGGCGGCGGCCACCCGGGCTACGGCCCCGGCGGACACGGCGGCTGGGGAAGTGGCTGGGGCGGACCCCCGCCCGCGGCCAAGCCCGGCGTGATCCCCCTGCGCCCGCTCGGCGTCGGCGAGATCCTCGACGGCGCGGTCTCCACCATGCGCACCTACTGGCGCACGGTCCTCGGCATCTCCCTGACCGTCGCCATCGTGACGGAAATCCTCGTCATCCTCCTTCAGGGCTTCGTCCTGAACGACCGCACCAGCACCGACGCCCTCAACGACCCGAGCGCCAGCCTCGACGAGCTGACCCGCGCAATGGGCGACGCCATGCTCAGCTCCAGCGTGATCTTCCTGATCTCGATGATCGGCGCGATCGTGGCGACGGCCCTGCTGACGACGGTCACCAGCCGCGCCGTGCTGGGCAAGTCGGTGACCACCCGCGAGGCCTGGAGCGACGCCCGCCCTCAGGTACCGCGCCTCTTCGGCCTGCTCTTCCTGCTGCTTCTCATGACCTTCGGCGTGGTCTTCGCGGGCGCCCTGCCCGGCATCCTCGTGACCGCCGCCGGCTCCAGCGGCGCGGGCGTGGCACTCACCATCCTCGGGATCATCGGCGGCTTCATCGTCGCACTGTGGCTGTGGTTCCGCTTCTCCCTCGCCTCCCCCGCGCTGATGCTGGAGAAGCAGGGCATCGTCAAGTCCCTGAGCCGTTCCGCCAAGTTGGTCCGCGGCTCCTGGTGGCGGGTCTTCGGCATCCAGTTGCTGGCCACGATCATCGCGAACATCGTCGCGGCGATCGTCGTCATCCCCTTCACCTTCCTCGCCGCCGCCCTCAGCGGCGACGCCGGCGCCAACATCCTGGACGGCACCACCGACCTCGGCTGGACGTTCCTCATCGTCAGCGGCGTCGGCTCGGTGATCGGCTCCATGATCACCTTCCCGATCACGGCCGGCGTCACCGTCCTGCTCTACATCGACCAGCGCATCCGCCGCGAAGCCCTCGACCTCGAACTGGCCCGCGCGGCCGGCGTCCAGGACTACGGCACCAACACTCCGGGGAGCTGAACGGGTGGGCTTCACGGGGGGAGTTCTCACAACGGCGTCAGCACTGCCGGACACAGCCGCACGCGCCTTCCTCGGCGCGGGCGACGCCTCGGTACACACCGCGCTCAGCATCCGCGACACATCCGTGCGGGCGCTGTCGCGCTCTGCCGACACATCCGTGCTGTCGCTGCTCGCCCGTTCCGACGACGAGCCGCCCCTGACGACCCCGCGCGACCCCGCGCGGGAAGCGGCCCGGCGCGAACTGTCCAAGGGCATGTACCACGAGAACGACCCCAGCTGGTTCCAGCGCGCCCTGGACTCCTTCTGGGACTGGGTCGAGGACCTGTTCAACAGCGCCTCGACCGTGACGCCCGGAGGACCGCTCGGCCTGGTCGTCGTCATCCTGGTCGTCGTGGCGGTGATCGGCGCCCTGTGGTGGCGCCTGGGCACGCCACGGCGCCAACCCACCTCCTCCGCCGCCCTGTTCGACGACCGCCCCCGCAGCGCCGCCGAACACCGCGCCGCCGCCGAGGCACACGCCGCCCAGGGCCACTGGAACCAGGCCGTCCAGGAGCGCATGCGCGCCATCGTCCGCTCCCTGGAGGAACGCGCGCTCCTCGACGTCCGCCCCGGCCGCACCGCGGACGAGGCCGCCGCCGAAGCAGGCCGCTCCCTGCCCGCCCACGCCGACCGACTGCGCGCCGCCGCCCGTGACTTCGACGACGTCACATACGGCGGCCGGACCGCGACCCAGCAGGCATACCGGCGCATCGCGGAACTCGACCGCGACCTGGAGAACACCAAGCCCCAACTCGCGAGCAGCGCCCCCAGCACGGCGCACAACGCCCGCCAGGGAGCCGCCGAATGACCACCGAGGCCACGCTCCCCTCCACCTCGGCCTCGCCCACCGCCCGCCAGCTGTGGACCCGCGCGCGAGGTGTCGCCCTCGCTGTCGTGCTCCTGCTGACGGCCGCCGTCGTGATCGCCACGATCCGCTCCGACGCCCGGCACGGCGCCCTCGACCCACGCTCCGCCGACCCCAAGGGCAGCCGGGCGGTCGCCGAACTCCTCGCCGACCGAGGCGTGGACACGCGCGTCGTCGCCACCCTGGACGAGGCACGCGCCGCGTCCGCCGCGAACACCACTCTCCTGGTCGCCGACCCCGACCTGTTGACGCACCGTCAACAGTCCGAGCTGCGTTCGGCCACCACGGACACCGGCGGCCGCACCGTCCTCATCGCCCCCGGCAGCTGGTCCGTCGAACGCCTCGTCCCCGGGGTCACCGCGGACCCCGCCACCAGCCTCGACTCGGAGCTCGCCCCCGACTGCGCCCTGCCCGCCGCCCAGCGCGCGGGCACCGCCGACCTCGGCGGCGTCCGCTACACCACGACCCACCTCAACGCGGACGAGTGCTACCCCAGCGAGCGCCTGGCGACCCTCCTGCGCGTCCCGGAGACCACCGGGGACGGCGACACCGTCGTCCTCGGCGCGCCCGACATCCTCTACAACGAACGCCTCGACGAGCAGGGCAACGCCTCCCTCGCCCTCCAACTCCTCGGCTCCCGCCCCCATTTGGTCTGGTACCTCCCCTCGCTCTCCGACACGTCGGCCGCCGACGAGGACGACGAACGCAGCTTCTTCGACCTGCTCCCCTCGGGCTGGCTCTGGGGCACACTCCAGCTCTTCATCGCCGCAGCCCTGACCGCCCTCTGGCGGGCACGCCGACTGGGCCCCCTCGTGCCCGAAAAACTCCCCGTGGCGATCCGCGCCTCCGAAACCGTCGAAGGCCGCGCCCGCCTCTACCGCAAGGCGAACGCCCGCGACCGCGCGGCCGCCGCTCTTCGCTCCACAACCCGCACGCGCCTCGCCCCCCTTGTCGGTGTCCCCGTCTCCCAGGCACACGCGCCCGAGGCCCTGCTCCCCGCCCTGTCCGCCCACCTCCACACCCACGGGGACGGACAGGCCCTGCAGACTCTTCTCTTCGGCCCGCCGCCCGGCGACGACGCGGCACTCATCTCCCTCGCCGACCAACTCGACGCCCTCGAAAGAGAGGTACGCCGTCCATGATGGACCCGACCACTGACAACGCCGGGAACACCGGGGACCCGGGCACCGCCCGAGCATCCCTGGAAGCCCTGCGCGCCGAGATCGCCAAAGCCGTGGTCGGCCAGGACCCCGCCGTCACCGGCCTCGTCGTCGCCCTCCTCTGCCGCGGACACGTCCTACTAGAAGGAGTCCCCGGGGTCGCCAAAACGTTGCTCGTCCGCGCCCTCGCATCCGCACTCGAACTCGACACCAAGCGCGTCCAGTTCACCCCCGACCTCATGCCGAGCGACGTGACGGGCTCCCTCGTCTACGACACCCGCTCCGCAGAGTTCTCCTTCCAGCCAGGCCCGGTCTTCACCAACCTCCTCCTCGCGGACGAGATCAACCGCACCCCGCCGAAGACCCAGTCGTCCCTGCTGGAAGCCATGGAGGAACGCCAGGTCACGGTCGACGGCACGCCCCGCCCGCTCCCGGACCCGTTCCTGGTCGCGGCGACCCAGAACCCGGTCGAGTACGAGGGCACCTACCCCCTCCCCGAAGCCCAGCTGGACCGTTTCCTCCTCAAGCTCACCATCCCGCTCCCCTCCCGCCAGGACGAGATCGACGTCCTCACCCGCCACGCCGAGGGCTTCAACCCGCGCGACCTCCGCTCCGCCGGCGTACGCCCCGTAGCGGGCCCGGCCGACCTGGAAGCCGCCCGCGCGGCAGTGGCCAAGACGACGATCTCCCCCGAGATCACGGCCTACGTCGTCGACATCTGCCGAGCCACCCGCGAGTCGCCGTCACTCACCCTGGGCGTCTCCCCACGCGGCGCCACGGCCCTCCTCGCCACCGCCCGCGCCTGGGCGTGGCTGACCGGCCGCGACTACGTCATCCCCGACGACGTGAAGGCCCTGGCCCTGCCCACCCTCCGCCACCGCGTACAGCTCCGCCCTGAAGCCGAGATGGAAGGCGTCACCGCAGACTCCGTGATCAACGCGATCCTCGCCCACGTCCCCGTCCCCCGCTGATGGCACTCACCGGACGCGCCGCACTCCTGGCGGCCCTGGGCTCCCTCCCCGTAGGCATCTGGGATCCCAGCTGGACAGGCATCCTCGCGGTCAACGCCCCCTTGCTGGCAGCCTGCGCCTGCGACTTCGCACTCGCGGCACCGGTACGCCAACTGCGCCTGACCCGCTCCGGCGACACCTCCGCCCGCCTGGGCGAAACGGCCGACGTGACCCTCACGATCACCAACCCGTCCCGCCGCCTCCTCCGCGCCCACCTCCGCGACGCCTGGCCCCCCAGCAGCTGGGAGCCCGGCACAGAAGTGGCGGCCTCCCGCCACCGCGTGACGATCCCGCCCGGCGAACGCCGCCGCATCACCACACGCCTACGCCCCACCCGCCGAGGCGACCGCCAGGCCGACCGCGTGACAATCCGCTCCTACGGCCCCCTGGGCCTCTTCTCCCGCCAGAGCACCCACAAAGTCCCCTGGGCGGTACGCGTCCTCCCCCCGTTCACAAGCCGCAAGCACCTGCCCTCGAAACTGGCCCGCCTACGCGAACTGGACGGCCGCACCAGCGTCCTCACCCGAGGCGAGGGCACGGAATTCGACAGCCTGCGCGAGTACGTCCCAGGCGACGACACCCGCTCCATCGACTGGCGTGCCACGGCCCGACAGTCCACGGTCGCGGTACGCACCTGGCGCCCCGAGCGCGACCGCCACATCCTCCTCGTCCTGGACACGGGCCGAACCTCAGCAGGACGAGTCGGCGACGCCCCCCGCCTCGACGCCTCCATGGACGCAGCTCTGCTCCTGGCCGCCCTCGCTTCCCGAGCCGGCGACCGCGTCGACCTCCTCGCCTACGACCGCCGCGTACGTGCCCTGGTCCAGGGCCGCACAGCCGGCGACGTCCTGCCTTCCCTGGTCAACGCGATGGCCCCACTCGAACCGGAACTGATCGAAACGGACGCCCGAGGCCTAACAGCCATGGCTCTCCGTACGGCCCCTCGCCACTCCCTGATCGTGCTGCTTACGACCCTGGACGCAGCCCCGATCGAGGAGGGCCTGCTCCCCGTCCTCTCCCAGCTCACCCAACGCCACACAGTCCTGCTCGCATCAGTGGCAGACCCCCACATCGCACGCATGGCAACGGCCCGCGGAAACACGGACGCCGTCTACGAGGCCGCAGCCGCCGCCCAGGCCCAGAACGAACGCCACCGCACAGCAGACCAACTCCGCCGACACGGCGTGACCGTCGTCGACGCAACACCGGACGACTTGGCGCCGGCTCTGGCAGACGCATACCTGGCCCTCAAAACAGCAGGCCGCTTGTAGTTGAAAGGAATTGCAGGCCCTTCTACAGGAGGGCTTATGCACGGCGCCTGAAACGCAGAAAGGCCCACGCCATACGGCGTGGGCCTTTCCTAAAATTTGTTCGGCGGCGTCCTACTCTCCCACAGGGTCCCCCCTGCAGTACCATCGGCGCTGTAAGGCTTAGCTTCCGGGTTCGGAATGTAACCGGGCGTTTCCCTCACGCTATAACCACCGAAACACTATGAAACTGTCGAACCATGCCACACCACACCCCAGAAACCCGGGATGCGGGGCTGTTCGTGGTTTCAGAACCAACACAGTGGACGCGAGCAACTGAGGACAAGCCCTCGGCCTATTAGTACCGGTCACCTCCACACGTTACCGTGCTTCCAGATCCGGCCTATCAACCCAGTCGTCTACTGGGAGCCTTACCCCATCAAGTGGGTGGGAATACTCATCTCGAAGCAGGCTTCCCGCTTAGATGCTTTCAGCGGTTATCCCTCCCGAACGTAGCCAACCAGCCATGCCCTTGGCAGAACAACTGGCACACCAGAGGTTCGTCCGTCCCGGTCCTCTCGTACTAGGGACAGCCCTTCTCAATATTCCTGCGCGCGCAGCGGATAGGGACCGAACTGTCTCACGACGTTCTAAACCCAGCTCGCGTACCGCTTTAATGGGCGAACAGCCCAACCCTTGGGACCGACTCCAGCCCCAGGATGCGACGAGCCGACATCGAGGTGCCAAACCATCCCGTCGATATGGACTCTTGGGGAAGATCAGCCTGTTATCCCCGGGGTACCTTTTATCCGTTGAGCGACGGCGCTTCCACAAGCCACCGCCGGATCACTAGTCCCGACTTTCGTCCCTGCTCGACCCGTCGGTCTCACAGTCAAGCTCCCTTGTGCACTTACACTCAACACCTGATTGCCAACCAGGCTGAGGGAACCTTTGGGCGCCTCCGTTACTCTTTAGGAGGCAACCGCCCCAGTTAAACTACCCATCAGACACTGTCCCTGATCCGGATCACGGACCCAGGTTAGACATCCAGCACGACCAGACTGGTATTTCAACGACGACTCCCCCTGAACTGGCGTCCAGAGTTCACAGTCTCCCAGCTATCCTACACAAGCCGAACCGAACACCAATATCAAACTGTAGTAAAGGTCCCGGGGTCTTTCCGTCCTGCTGCGCGAAACGAGCATCTTTACTCGTAGTGCAATTTCACCGGGCCTATGGTTGAGACAGTCGAGAAGTCGTTACGCCATTCGTGCAGGTCGGAACTTACCCGACAAGGAATTTCGCTACCTTAGGATGGTTATAGTTACCACCGCCGTTTACTGGCGCTTAAGTTCTCAGCTTCGCCCCACCGAAATGGAGCTAACCGGTCCCCTTAACGTTCCAGCACCGGGCAGGCGTCAGTCCGTATACATCGCCTTACGGCTTCGCACGGACCTGTGTTTTTAGTAAACAGTCGCTTCTCGCTGGTCTCTGCGGCCACCCCCAGCTCATGGAGTAAATCCAATCACCGGACGTGGCCCCCCTTCTCCCGAAGTTACGGGGGCATTTTGCCGAGTTCCTTAACCATAGTTTACCCGAACGCCTCGGTATTCTCTACCTGACCACCTGAGTCGGTTTAGGGTACGGGCCGCCATGAAACTCGCTAGAGGCTTTTCTCGACAGCATAGGATCATCCACTTCACCACAATCGGCTCGGCATCAGGTCTCAGACACATGTCAGGCGGATTTGCCTACCTGACGTCCTACACCCTTACCCCGGGACAACCACCGCCCGGGATGGACTACCTTCCTGCGTCACCCCATCACTCACCTACTACCACCTTGGTTCGGCGGCTCCACCACTCCCCTTTGCCCGAAGGCTCCAGGGCGGCTTCACGGCCTTAGCATTAATGGGTTCGATGTTTGACGCTTCACAGCGGGTACCGGAATATCAACCGGTTATCCATCGACTACGCCTGTCGGCCTCGCCTTAGGTCCCGACTTACCCTGGGCAGATCAGCTTGACCCAGGAACCCTTAGTCAATCGGCGCACACGTTTCTCACGTGTGAATCGCTACTCATGCCTGCATTCTCACTCGTGAACCGTCCACCACTGCCTTCCGGCGCGGCTTCACCCGGCACACGACGCTCCCCTACCCATCACAGCCTCCGTTGGGAGTATTGCTGCAATGACACGACTTCGGCGGTACGCTTGAGCCCCGCTACATTGTCGGCGCGGAATCACTAGACCAGTGAGCTATTACGCACTCTTTCAAGGGTGGCTGCTTCTAAGCCAACCTCCTGGTTGTCTCTGCGACTCCACATCCTTTCCCACTTAGCGTACGCTTAGGGGCCTTAGTCGATGCTCTGGGCTGTTTCCCTCTCGACCATGGAGCTTATCCCCCACAGTCTCACTGCCGCGCTCTCACTTACCGGCATTCGGAGTTTGGCTAAGGTCAGTAACCCGGTAGGGCCCATCGCCTATCCAGTGCTCTACCTCCGGCAAGAAACACACGACGCTGCACCTAAATGCATTTCGGGGAGAACCAGCTATCACGGAGTTTGATTGGCCTTTCACCCCTAACCACAGGTCATCCCCCAGGTTTTCAACCCTGGTGGGTTCGGTCCTCCACGAAGTCTTACCTCCGCTTCAACCTGCCCATGGCTAGATCACTCCGCTTCGGGTCTTGAGCGCGCTACTATACCGCCCTATTCGGACTCGCTTTCGCTACGGCTTCCCCACACGGGTTAACCTCGCAACACACCGCAAACTCGCAGGCTCATTCTTCAAAAGGCACGCAGTCACGAGATATGTGCAAGCACATATCCGACGCTCCCACGGCTTGTAGGCACACGGTTTCAGGTACTATTTCACTCCCCTCCCGGGGTACTTTTCACCATTCCCTCACGGTACTATCCGCTATCGGTCACCAGGGAATATTTAGGCTTAGCGGGTGGTCCCGCCAGATTCACACGGGATTTCTCGGGCCCCGTGCTACTTGGGTGTCTCTCAAACGAGCCGCTGATGTTTCGACTACGGGGGTCTTACCCTCTACGCCGGACCTTTCGCATGTCCTTCGCCTACATCAACGGTTTCTGACTCGTCTCACAGCCGGCAGACTGTGAAAGAGAGATCCCACAACCCCGCATACGCAACCCCTGCCGGGTCTCACACGTATACGGTTTGGCCTCATCCAGTTTCGCTCGCCACTACTCCCGGAATCACGGTTGTTTTCTCTTCCTGCGGGTACTGAGATGTTTCACTTCCCCGCGTTCCCTCCACTTGCCCTATGTGTTCAGACAAGGGTGACAGCCCATGACGACTGCCGGGTTTCCCCATTCGGAAACCCCCGGATCAAAGCCTGGTTGACGACTCCCCGGGGACTATCGTGGCCTCCCACGTCCTTCATCGGTTCCTGGTGCCAAGGCATCCACCGTGCGCCCTTAAAAACTTGGCCACAGATGCTCGCGTCCACTGTGCAGTTCTCAAACAACGACCAGCCACCCATCACCCCGCTGTCATCAGCGAGTTCACTGGGGCCGGCACCTGAAGGCAGCCTGACCGGCCGTACCTTCAGACACCCAACAGCGTGCCCGGCCGGACCCTGTCCGGAGATCATGCGTTCCACGCTCCGAAGAGCAGTACTGGCAAGCCTCCGACCCAGAAGATCGGCCGAATAATCAACGTTCCACCCATGAGCAACCAGCATCAGACATTCGCCGATGTACTGGCCTCTGACCAACCGGAGTTGGTGAGAAGTGCTCCTTAGAAAGGAGGTGATCCAGCCGCACCTTCCGGTACGGCTACCTTGTTACGACTTCGTCCCAATCGCCAGTCCCACCTTCGACAGCTCCCTCCCACAAGGGGTTGGGCCACCGGCTTCGGGTGTTACCGACTTTCGTGACGTGACGGGCGGTGTGTACAAGGCCCGGGAACGTATTCACCGCAGCAATGCTGATCTGCGATTACTAGCAACTCCGACTTCATGGGGTCGAGTTGCAGACCCCAATCCGAACTGAGACAGGCTTTTTGAGATTCGCTCCACCTCACGGTATCGCAGCTCATTGTACCTGCCATTGTAGCACGTGTGCAGCCCAAGACATAAGGGGCATGATGACTTGACGTCGTCCCCACCTTCCTCCGAGTTGACCCCGGCGGTCTCCTGTGAGTCCCCATCACCCCGAAGGGCATGCTGGCAACACAGAACAAGGGTTGCGCTCGTTGCGGGACTTAACCCAACATCTCACGACACGAGCTGACGACAGCCATGCACCACCTGTACACCGACCACAAGGGGGGCACTATCTCTAATGCTTTCCGGTGTATGTCAAGCCTTGGTAAGGTTCTTCGCGTTGCGTCGAATTAAGCCACATGCTCCGCTGCTTGTGCGGGCCCCCGTCAATTCCTTTGAGTTTTAGCCTTGCGGCCGTACTCCCCAGGCGGGGAACTTAATGCGTTAGCTGCGGCACCGACGACGTGGAATGTCGCCAACACCTAGTTCCCACCGTTTACGGCGTGGACTACCAGGGTATCTAATCCTGTTCGCTCCCCACGCTTTCGCTCCTCAGCGTCAGTAATGGCCCAGAGATCCGCCTTCGCCACCGGTGTTCCTCCTGATATCTGCGCATTTCACCGCTACACCAGGAATTCCGATCTCCCCTACCACACTCTAGCTAGCCCGTATCGAATGCAGACCCGGGGTTAAGCCCCGGGCTTTCACACCCGACGTGACAAGCCGCCTACGAGCTCTTTACGCCCAATAATTCCGGACAACGCTTGCGCCCTACGTATTACCGCGGCTGCTGGCACGTAGTTAGCCGGCGCTTCTTCTGCAGGTACCGTCACTTTCGCTTCTTCCCTGCTGAAAGAGGTTTACAACCCGAAGGCCGTCATCCCTCACGCGGCGTCGCTGCATCAGGCTTTCGCCCATTGTGCAATATTCCCCACTGCTGCCTCCCGTAGGAGTCTGGGCCGTGTCTCAGTCCCAGTGTGGCCGGTCGCCCTCTCAGGCCGGCTACCCGTCGTCGCCTTGGTGAGCCATTACCTCACCAACAAGCTGATAGGCCGCGGGCTCATCCTTCACCGCCGGAGCTTTTAACCCCCGTCCAGGAGGACAGGAGTGTTATCCGGTATTAGACCCCGTTTCCAGGGCTTGTCCCAGAGTGAAGGGCAGATTGCCCACGTGTTACTCACCCGTTCGCCACTAATCCCCACCGAAGTGGTTCATCGTTCGACTTGCATGTGTTAAGCACGCCGCCAGCGTTCGTCCTGAGCCAGGATCAAACTCTCCGTGAATGTTTACCGGTCATCCGGTGCACACACACGAGAGCGGAACCAGGAGAGGAATAGTCTCCCGGTTCACAGCGTCCTCGCTGTGTTTTTTCAAAGGAACCTCGCCCCAACCGAACGGTTGGAGACGGGGTATCAACATATCTGGCGTTGATTTTTGGCACGCTGTTGAGTTCTCAAGGAACGGACGCTTCCTTTGTACTCACCCTCTCGGGCTTTCCTCCGGGCTTTTCCCTTCGGTCTTGCGTTTCCGACTCTATCAGATCTTTTCCGATCCGATTTCCTCGGCGCTTTCCAGGTTCCCGCTTTCGCGTTTCCCTTTCCGGCGACTCCGACTTTATCAGAAGTTTCGGGCCGGACTGACCGGCCGTTCATTTCCGAAATCATCGGGAGGGGGGCTTCTTGGGAATCGAAGTTCCACTGAAGCAGACAGACACTCACTCTGCCCGATGGGACTATATCCACTTCCAGGCAACTGTTCGAATCTACCTCCCCACTCGCTCCGTGTCAACGGCTCTTGTGGGGCGAAGAGGAGACTAGCAGCTCAGCAGGCGTGCACGCACATCAGGCGGCCGTCGGAACGGCGGCGCTGCGTTCGGCCTCATCGAGGTCGCCCGTGTCGCCGGCGCGGGCGGCACGGCCGCCGAGGACAAAGACGTATGCGAGGAAGGCCAGTTCAGCGACGACGCCGATGGTGATGCGTGCCCAGGTGGGCAGGCCCGACGGGGTGACGAAGCCTTCGATGGCGCCGGAGACGAAGAGGACGAGCGCTAGGCCAATTGCCATGCCGATCGCGGCGCGGCCTTCCTCGGCGAGGGCCGCGCGTCGGGTGCGGGGGCCCGGGTCGATGAGGGTCCAGCCGAGGCGCAGACCAGTGCCGGCGGCTACGAAGACCGCGGTCAGTTCGAGGAGGCCGTGCGGGAGGACGAGGCCGAGGAAGGTGTCCAGGCGTCCGGCTGAGGACATCAGGCCGAAGCCGACACCGAGGTTCAGCATGTTCTGGAAGAGGATCCAGAGGACCGGGAGGCCCAGGAAGACGCCGAGGATCAGGCAGAGGGCGGCTGCCCAGGCGTTGTTCGTCCAGACCTGGGCCGCGAAGGAGGCCGCGGGGTGGCTGGAGTAGTACGTCTCGTACTGGCCGCCGGGGCGGGTGAGCTCGCGTAGTTCGCTGGGGGCCGCGATGGTGGCCTGTACTTCGGAGTGGGTGCCTATCCACCAGCCCAGGAGGGCCGCGACGAAGGTGGACAGGAGCGCCGTAGGTACCCACCAGTGGCGCGCGCGGTAGACCGCGGCGGGGAAGCCGTAGGCCAGGAAGCGGGTGACGTCGCTCCAGGAGGCGCGGCGGGTGCCTGTGACCGCGCTACGCGCGCGTGCCACTAGTTGGCTGAGCCGGCCCGTCAGCTGGGGGTCGGGTGCGCTGGACTGGATCAGGGACAGGTGGGTGGCGGTGCGCTGGTAGAGGACGACGAGTTCGTCGGCCTCGGCGCCGGTCAGTCGGCGCTGGCGCCCGAGCAGGGCGTCGAGGCGGTCCCACTCGGCACGGTGGGCGGTGACGAAGACGTCGAGGTCCATCTGCTTTCCTGCTCCCCGGCTGTTCGTCGGCGACTCGTCGTTGGACGTCAGCTTGTCGTACTGCGGCGCGATGCGCCCTCAGCTTGGCAGACTGGCCATTCCGAGGGCAGGTCAGGGGAAGGACGGTCGGCGTGAGTGAGCTGGTGACGGGCGAGGCGGTGGCGCTGGAGTTGCGCCCTGCGAAGCTGCCCAGCAGGGCGCTGGCGGTACTGCTCGATCTGGCCGTGGCCTTGATCGCCTACCTCGTCGTGACGACGGGCGTCGTGATCGCCACCGCCTCTCTGGACGAGGCCGCGCAGACCGCGCTGTCCATCGCCATGTTCGTGTTGCTGCTGGTCGGCGGGCCGATCGCGGTCGAGACGCTCAGTCATGGGCGTTCACTCGGGAAGTTGGCCTGCGGGCTGCGGGTGGTGCGGGACGACGGCGGGCCGATCCGGTTCCGGCATGCGTTGGTGCGCGGTCTCATCGGTGTGATCGAGATTCTGATGACGCTCGGGGTTGTCGCCGTCATCGCTTCGCTGGTGTCCGCGCGCGGGCGGCGGCTCGGTGACGTGTTCGCCGGAACTCTCGTCGTTCGGGAACGCATCCCCGTGACGCGTACGGGCTTCGTTCCGCCGCCTCCGCCGTGGTTGGCCGGGCGGTTCGCCGGGCTCGACCTGTCGGCGGTGCCCGATGGGCTGTGGCTGGCCATTCGCCAGTACCTGACGCGGATGCAGCAGCTCGATCCGCAGGTTGCCTGGAGCATGGCGGAGCGGCTCGCGACGGACCTCGCGGGGCGCACGGGCGCTCCGGCGCCGCACGACGTGCCGCCGGCCGCCTATCTGGCCGCGGTTCTTCAGGAGCGGCAGGCTCGGGAGGCACGGCGCGCCTTCGGTAATGGGGCGGCTTTGGCTGCGCCGCCGCCACCGGCGCCTGCCGCGTACGGCGGAGGCGTTGCTGCTCCGGTCGGAGTTCCGCATGTGCCCCCGGCCGGGGTTCCGTACGTGCCGCCGGCCGGTGCGGGGCATTCGCCCGTCGCGCCTGACGTCGTACGGCAGCCGGCTCCTCCGGTGCCGCAGGACGAGCCGCCTGCCACGGGCTTCGCTCCTCCCGCCTGAGCGGATCAGGCGAGCGGGGACGGTG
This sequence comes from Streptomyces chartreusis, assembly GCF_008704715.1. Taxonomy (NCBI): domain Bacteria; kingdom Bacillati; phylum Actinomycetota; class Actinomycetes; order Kitasatosporales; family Streptomycetaceae; genus Streptomyces; species Streptomyces chartreusis. The sequence goes on along the minus strand of NZ_CP023689.1, from coordinate 5,955,569 downwards.
GGGATTCCAGGTCCTCCAGCTCGATGCCGGGTGCCGAGAGGACCACGTCGCCGGCGATGTGCACGGCGTGCTGCTCGCCGGTGTCCAGGGCTGTGACCTGGTATTCGTCCACGGTCAGGGGGCCGTTGTCAGTGGCGTGTGTTTGTCTTTCCACCAAGGCCCAGGACTGGTCCACGGTACGGGGGGCGAGGACCGGGTCCGTGAAGGCCACGAGGCGGACACGGGTTGCCGAGCCGGAAGGGGTGAGGCGGAGGAGACGGGTGGTGGCGATGAGGAACGCGGGGGACGTGCCGGTGAAGGCGTGGGCGCGCACATTGCCTTCCGTGGCGTGGACTCCCGTGGGGTCGGTGCGGACCCAGGTGACGCCGTCCAGAGCGGCGCCGCGTACCTGCCAGCCGCCGGCGTGGAGCTCGAGACGGATGGGGCGGCCGAGTTCGTCCAGGGCGAGGTCGACGGAGCCGCTGTGATCGCCCGCGGGGGTGGTCAGCTGGGCGACGTAGCGCCAGCCGGAAGGGCCGGGGGCGCAGTGGAAGTGTTCTTCAGCGAGGGGGGTGTGATCGTGCGGATCGTGGAGCGAATAACGGCCGCGGGGCATCGGGGTCCTGGGGGCTGACGGACGGGCTGGTCCCGGCCACTTCGGCAGATGAGGCTACGTGGGCCGGCCATGCGGGCCAAAGAGGCAGGCCCCCGGCACGGGGGTGCGGGGGCCTGCCTCGGAGGTACTGCCGCTGCGAAGCGGGTCGCGCCGGGTCAGTGGACCGCTGTCGCCGCTGGTTGCCGTACGAGTGTCGTCGTACGGCAACCCGGCTCGGACGGTCCGGCTCGGCGGCGCCGCGGGTCGCGCGGAGCCGGCTCGGCTCAGTAGCGGTAGTGGTCCGACTTGTACGGGCCCTCGACCTCGACGCCGATGTAGGCGGCCTGCTCCGGGCGGAGCGTCGTCAGCTTCACGCCGAGCGAGTCCAGGTGGAGGCGGGCGACCTTCTCGTCCAGGTGCTTGGGCAGCGTGTACACACCGGTCGGGTAGACCTCCGGCTTGGTGAACAGCTCGATCTGCGCCAGCGTCTGGTCGGCGAAGGAGTTGGACATCACGAAGGACGGGTGACCGGTCGCGTTGCCCAGGTTCAGCAGGCGGCCCTCGGACAGGACGATGAGTACCTTGCCGTCGGAGAAGGTCCAGGTGTGGACCTGCGGCTTGACCTCGTCCTTGACGATGCCCGGGAACTTGGCGAGGCCGGCCATGTCGATCTCGTTGTCGAAGTGACCGATGTTGCCGACGATCGCCTGGTGCTTCATCTTGGCCATGTCCGAGGCCATGATGATGTCCTTGTTACCGGTGGTGGTGATGAAGATGTCGGCCTTGTCGACGACCTCGTCGAGGGTCGTGACCTGGTAGCCGTCCATCGCCGCCTGGAGGGCGCAGATCGGGTCGATCTCGGTGATGATCACGCGGGCGCCCTGGCCGCGCAGGGACTCCGCGCAGCCCTTGCCCACGTCGCCGTAGCCGCAGACGACCGCGGTCTTGCCGCCGATCAGGACGTCGGTGGCGCGGTTGATGCCGTCGATGAGCGAGTGGCGGCAGCCGTACTTGTTGTCGAACTTCGACTTGGTGACGGCGTCGTTCACGTTGATCGCCGGGAACAGGAGGTCGCCGTCGCGCTGCATCTCGTACAGGCGGTGGACGCCGGTCGTGGTCTCCTCGGTGACGCCGCGGATCTCGGACGCCAGCTGGGTCCACTTCTGCGAGCCGTCCGTGATGGTGCGGTGCAGGAGTTCGAGGATGACGCGGTGCTCGTCGGACTCGGCGGTGTCCACGTCCGGGACCTTGCCGTCCTTCTCGTACTCGACGCCCTTGTGGACGAGGAGGGTGGCGTCACCGCCGTCGTCCAGGATCATGTTCGGGCCGCCGGTGGGGGTGTTCGGCCAGGTCAGGGCCTGCTCCGTGCACCACCAGTACTCCTCCAGGGTCTCGCCCTTCCAGGCGAAGACCGGGACGCCCTGCGGGTTCTCGGGCGTGCCGTTCGGGCCGACGGCGATCGCCGCGGCGGCGTGGTCCTGGGTGGAGAAGATGTTGCAGGACGCCCAGCGGACCTCGGCGCCGAGGGCGACCAGGGTCTCGATGAGGACGGCGGTCTGCACCGTCATGTGCAGGGAGCCGGTGACGCGGGCGCCGGCGAGCGGCTGGGCCTCGGCGTACTCCTTGCGGATCGCCATCAGGCCGGGCATCTCGTGCTCGGCGAGGGTGATCTCCTTGCGGCCGAACGCGGCCAGGGAGAGGTCGGCGACCTTGAAGTCCTGTCGGTTCTCGACAGTCGTCATTACGAGCTGCTCCTCGGGGTTGGGGCGAGGGTGGGTACGGCTGGTCTGCGCGGCGGCGGACACCGGGGTGCCCGAAGAGGACACAGGCATGCCCGCGTACGCGCAGCGCAGTCCGTCGGAGGCCCTCTCTCCCTCGGCCGGTCCTTGTCGGGACCGCCCGACCGCCATCAGCAGCGACGTCTGGCTCTGTCCCAAGCTACACCGGGACGCCCGGCCGCCCCCAGTCCACCTCCGAACAGATCGAGCCATCAAGGGGTCCAAGGGTGGGTGAGGAGAGGGGCCGCTCGGAGGCGGGCGGCAGGTCAGGTGACGGTCGCGTGCGGGAGCGATAACAGGACACCAACGAACGGTTCACAGGTGGCGGCAGACCGGGACGTTCCGGGAATTCCGGCCCTATGAGCCTGCGGGGAGGTGGGGCAGGATGCCTGGAGATCGGAACATCTGATCGATCTTGCGGGCGCCTGGGACGGCGTTTCCGCACGACAAAGGCGTTAGGAGATCGACGTGACCATTCCGGCCGGCCCTCCCCCCACGGGCGGCGGCGACGGCGAGCAGCAGCGGTTGAGGCTGCTCGCCGTGACCGCGTGCCCGACCGGCATCGCCCACACGTACATGGCGGCTGAAAAGCTCGCGCAGGCCGCCGAGAGCCGCGGCATCGACATGAAGGTGGAGACGCAGGGATCCATCGGGGCTGAAAACGTTCTCGATGACAACGATGTCAAACATGCCGACGGCGTCATCGTCGCCGCGGACAAGGACGTGGACCTGAGCCGTTTCGCGGGCAAGCGGGTGCTGACCGTGGGCGTGGCCGAGGGCATTCGTCACCCGGAGCAGCTGATCGAGCGTGTGATGTCGGCGCCGGTGCACACACCGGGGGGTGCCCCCACGGCCCCCGCGTCCGGCGGCAAGGAACGGAGCGTCGGGTACAAGGCGCTGATGAACGGGGTCAGTTACATGATCCCGTTCGTCGTGGTCGGCGGACTGCTGATCGCGATCTCGCTGTCGCTCGGCGGGCACACGGACCCGTCGGGCGGTCTGGTCATCCCGAAGGACTCCTTCTGGATGGACATCAACAACATCGGCGTCATCGGCTTCACGCTGATGGTGCCGATCCTGTCCGGTTACATCGCGTATGCCATCGGCGACCGGCCCGCGCTCGTGCCCGGCATGGTCGGTGGCTGGATCGCCAACACCGGTGAGCTGTACGACTCCAAGGCGGGCGCCGGGTTCATCGGTGCGATCGTGACCGGGTTCCTCGCCGGGTATCTGGTGTTGTGGATCAAGAAGGTCCCGGTCCCGAAGTTCGCGCGGCCGATCATGCCGATCATCGTGATCCCGATCGTGGCGACCACCGCGCTCGGCATGTTCTTCATCTACGTCATCGGCAAGCCGATCTCCTGGGTGTTCGAGAACCTGACCGACTGGCTCAGCGGAATGACCGGCACGAGCGCGATCCTGCTCGGGGCGATTCTGGGCCTCATGATCGCGTTCGACATGGGCGGGCCGGTCAACAAGACGGCGTTCCTGTTCGGCGCCGGGCTCATCGCGACCGGCAACCAGACGGTCATGGGCATGTGCGCGGCCGCGATCCCGGTCATGCCGCTGGGGCAGGGCCTGGCCACGCTGATACGGAAGCGGCTGTACACCGAGCAGGAGCGGGAGACCGGGCTCGCCTCGCTGTTCATGGGCTGCTTCGGCATCTCCGAGGGCGCGATCCCGTTCGCGGCGGCGCGGCCCGCGCAGGTCATCCCCGCCAACATGCTGGGTGGCGCGGTCGCCGGTGCGATCGCCGGGGTCGCCGGCGTCGAGGACGCGGTGCCGCACGGCGGGCCGATCGTGGCCGTGCTGGGTGCGGTGAGCGGGGTGCCGATGTTCTTCGTGGCGGTGGTGATCGGTTCGGCCGTCACCGCGCTGACCACGGTCGCCCTCGTCGACCTGGCCGAGCGCAGGCGGCGTGGGGAATCGCGCCTCGCGTTGGGCGTGGGTGCGCGTGAGGCCGTGCTGGTGGGGGCCGGGGTCGGTGCGACGGGTGCCGGGGCCGGAACGGGCGCGAGCGGTAGTGCCGGCGTCGGGGGCGTGCCGAAGCAGGCCGGCCCGGCCGAGTCCGCCGGCGCCGCCGTGCCGGGCGACCGTGCCGACGGGGCTGACACAGCCAAGGAGGCCGAATCTGCGGACGAGGCCGAAGGCGACGGCGACTCCGGCGACGTCCTCTCCGGCTATCTCACCGAGCAGACCGTGAAGGTTCGGCTCGGGGCCGCCGACAAGGAGGCCGCGATCCGAGAGATGGCGGAGCTGCTGGGGCGGACCGGGAAGGTCGTGGATCCGGAGGAGCTCGTCGCGACGGCGCTGCGGCGGGAGGCGCAGGGGACGACCGGGCTCGGTGAGGAGATCGCGATTCCGCATGCCAAGACGGATGCGGTGAGTGCGCCGGTCGTCGGTTTCGCGCGGTCCGCGGAGGGCGTCGAGTGGGACTCTCCGGACGGTACGAAGGCGAGGCTCGTGTTCATGATCGCCGTACCGGAGGCGGCCGCGGGTGACGAGCATCTGCGGATTCTGGCGCTGCTGTCGCGGAAGTTGATGAACGCGGAGTTCCGGGAGCGGCTGCTGGCGGCGCCGGACGAGTCGGCCGTGCTCGGCGTGCTGCGCGAGGTCGGTTAGCCGCGTCGAGCGGGTCCGCGCCCAGGGGTTGGGCGCGGACCCGCACCGCCCGTTCACAGAGGCCAGCTACGCTCCCGCCCGCTGAGGGGTCGCAAGGGGACGGGCCCGGTGAGGAGAAGCCGTATGGGGAGGGGTGCAATGTCCGGGGCTGGGCGAAGACTTGGGGTCGCGGCCGTCGTAGTGGGGCTGCTGGGGCTGGTGTTGGGGCTGGGCGGGCTCGCGTATGCGCGGGTCGGTCTCGGTGGCGCCGTGGTGTCGAGCGAGAGCATGACGCCGACGTACGAGCCGGGTGACCGGATCTTCTACGAGCGGACCGACGGGAGCGAGGTGCGGCGCGGTGATGTCGTGCTGCTCTCGGCGCCGGACCGGTACGGCTTCGACGCGCTGGTGGTCAAGCGGGTCATCGGAGTGGGCGGCGACCGCGTGGCCTGCTGCACCGGGACGGGGACGGCCGCGCGCGTCACCGTGAACGGGAAGCCGATCGAGGAGCCGTATCTGAAGGGCGGGGAGGCGAGCGGCGGGTCCGGGATTCCCGCCTACGACGTCCGGGTTCCCGAGGGGCGGCTGTTCCTGCTGGGTGACAACCGGGGGAACGCCCTCGATTCGCGGGCCTTTCTCGACGACCGGGGCGGCAGCTTCGCCGAGTCCGAGATCCGCGGGCGCGCGAGCGACAGCTACGCCGTGCCCGCCCTCATCGGTACGGCGATCATGCTCGGGGTGGTGCTGGTGCTGGTCGCGGTCGGGCTGGGGATCGCTGCCCGGGTCGTACGGCGGCGCGGGCGGGCTCCGGTTCCGGTCGCCCCGAACTGGCACCTGCCTGCCTGACGCCCGAACCCGCGCAGCGCGCCTATGGCACCGCGCAATGACAACGGGGCCCGCCGATCGACTCGGCGGGCCCCGTCACCGTACGGGTCAGTGCTCGGTGCCGTGCTGTGCCGGGCCGCCCGGCGTCGCCTCGCGGTCGGCGCCCTTGGCCGCCTCGGCCTCGCTGTAGATGTCGGGCTCCAGGTAGATGACGCGGGCGATCGGGACGGCCTCGCGGATGCGGGCCTCGGCGGCGTCGATGGCGGCGGCGACCTCGGCGGCCGTGTCGTCGTGCTTCACCGCGATCTTGGCGGCTACCAGGAGTTCCTCGGGGCCGAGGTGGAGCGTGCGCATGTGGATGATGCGGGTGACGACCTCGCCGTCGACGGCGGCGGCCTCGATCTTCTCGACGTCCTCGACGCCCGCCGCCTCACCGAGCAGCAGCGACTTGGTCTCGATGGCCAGGACGACCGCGATCAGGACGAGCAGGATGCCGATGCAGACGGTGCCGATGCCGTCCCAGACGCCGTCGCCGGTGAGCAGGGCGAGGCCGACGCCGCCCAGGGCGAGGACCAGACCGACCAGCGCGCCGAGGTCCTCCAGGAGCACGACGGGCAGCTCGGGGGCCTTGGCGTGGCGGACGAACTCCTTCCACGACTTCCTGCCCCGCAGGACGTTCGACTCCTTGATGGCCGTACGGAAGGAGAAGGACTCGGCGATGATCGCGAAGACGAGGACGCCCACCGGCCAGTACCAGTGCTCGATCTCGTGCGGGTGCTTGATCTTCTCGTAGCCCTCGTAGAGGGCGAACATGCCACCGACGGAGAAGAGGATGATCGAGACGAGGAAGGCGTAGATGTAGCGCTCACGGCCGTAGCCGAAGGGGTGCTGCGGGGTCGCCTCGCGCTGCGCCTTCTTGCCGCCGACCAGCAGCAGGGCCTGGTTGCCGGAGTCCGCGAGCGAGTGCACGCCCTCGGCGAGCATCGACGACGACCCGCTGAACGCGAACGCCACGAACTTCGATGCCGCGATCGCGAGGTTGGCGGCGAGTGCCGCCACGATCGCCCTGGTTCCGCCTGACGCGCTCATGTGTCGCGTTGTCCCTTCGCCTTCGTAGCCTTCGTGGCGTTCGCAGCCCTCGCGGCCTCTCGGCCCGCATGGCTTCGTACGTACGCCGCCCGGGGCGTCGCCGAGGGGAGCCTCGCCCCCGGTCGGCTTTGCCCGTCCTTTGCCGGTGGGCCATTGTTGCAGCCCGGTCCGACGGTGGCGCGCCGGGTCGTGAGATGCCCTCGGTCAGGCGACGACCGTGGCCCGGAAGACCGTACCGGCCCCGGACACTTCGGCCTTTTCGCCCGCCGGTACGAAAACGGAGCGGCCCGGCGTCAGTTCGTGCTCCCCGGCGCGGACGGCTCCGGCCGTGCAGAGCAGGATCTGCGGGGTCGCGCGGGTGAGGTCGTGGGCGGTGGTGCCCTCCGGGAGGACGTACCGGGACAGCCGGAACTCGTCGATCGGGGTCTCGTAGACCTCCTCGCCGTCCGGGGCGGCCTCGGGGCGCAGCACTCCCGCGTCGCCCGCCTCGAAGCGCACGATGCGCAGGAGTTCGGGGACGTCGACGTGCTTGGGGGTCAGGCCGCAGCGCAGGACGTTGTCGGAGTTGGCCATGATCTCCACGCCGAGGCCGTCGAGGTAGGCGTGCGGGATGCCGGCGCCGAGGAACAGGGCCTCGCCGGGCTGGAGTCGGACGTGGTTGAGCAGCATGGCCGCGATGACGCCGGGGTCGCCGGGGTAGTGGTGGGCGATGTCGGCGTACGGGGCGTACTCGCCGCCGAGGCGGGAGCAGGCGGCCGCGGCCGCGGCGACGGTGTGGGCCATCTCGTCCGGGTCGGCGCTGAGGATCGCGGTGAGCACCTCGCGCAGGGCCGCTTCCTCGGGGTGGGCGTGCAGCAGGTCGACGTACGGCTTGAGGGAGTTGACGCCGAGGCCGTCCAGCAGGTCGGCGGTGCGCAGCGGGTCGCGGAAGCCGCACAGGCCGTCGAACTCGGTGAGCGCGCAGATCAGTTCGGGCTTGTGGTTGGCGTCCTTGTAGTTGCGGTGCCCGGCGTCCACGGGGATGCCGCGGGCCTCCTCGTCCGCGTAACCCTCCTTGGCCTGCTGCAGGTTGGGGTGCACCTGGAGGGAGAGCGGCGCGCCGGCGGCGAGGATCTTGAGCAGGAACGGCAGGTGCGGCCCGAACTTCGCGACCGCCGCAGCGCCCAGCTCGCGCTCCGGGCCGGCCTCGATCACCTCGACGAGCGTGCCCCGCCCGGTGCGCGAGGGTGCGCCCGGGTGCGCGCCCATCCACATCTCCGCCTGCGGTTCACCGGTCGGCTCGACGCCGAGGAGCTTCGGGATCGCGGTGGTGGAACCCCAGGCGTAGGGGCGGACGGTGTTGTCGAGGCGGTCCATGCGGTTGTCTGCCTGCTCTCTGCGGGTAGGCGGGTTCTCTTCGGGGAGGACGCCGGTTCGCCTGGTGTACGACTGCCGGTTGCGCCGTCGTACGGCTGTCGGGGCGTCCAGGGACAGATCAGGCCCCCGAGGCGAGCGCCAGGTAAACGGCGGCGAAATCCGTGATGGCGATCAGTTCGGCGAGGGTCTCCAGCTCACCGCCGGGTTCCGGCTCCAGCTCGCTGATCGGTGTGTCGTGGCTGAGGGCGAGGTCGCGGGCGCTGGGCGCTGCGGTGAGGCCGCCGATCGGCCGGTCGCGCAGCAGGACCACGCGCGCGTGCAGGGCCGGTGTCTCCTCGACGCGGTCGCGGAAGAAGTCGTCGGGGTCCGCGCTCGCCGCGAGCCGGCCTGCGAGCAGGGCGCTGTGCGAGGCGAGTGCCTCGGGCAGTTCGGCGACGACGGCGGGGTGGCCGGAGAGCTCGGCGAGCGCGGCGGCGAAACGGCGGCCGGCCGGGCCCGCGGAGACGCCCTCGGTCCAGATCAGCGGGAGCGCGTCGGCGAGTTCGGCGGCGAGGGTCTTGGCGGGGTTGCTGTACGTCGCGATGGCGGGGCCGCAGCGCTCGGCGATGTGGTCGAGGCGGTCGGCGACCTTCTCGACGGCGTCGGGCGGGGCGGTGAGCAGACCGGTGCGGTCCAGGAGCGCGAGGAGCGGTGTGAGCAGGGCCCACAGGACGCCGGGGGCGGAGGCGGCGAGGGACTCGTCCTGCTCGTACGGGGCGGTCGCCATCGGCACGAACAGGCCGTGGTTGCCTTGCGTCGACTCGGTGAGCGGGGTGCCCGCGGGGGCCACGGCGACGACCGTGCAGCCGCGGCGGTAGGCCTGCTCGGCGAGCAGCGACAGGCCGGGTTCGGTGCCGTCGGGGGTGGCGATCAGCAGGAGGTCGACGGAGCCGGCCCAGCCGGGGAGCTCCCAGCGCAGGGCGCCCGCGGCGGGGGCCACGCCGGCCGGTGCCAGCCGGGTGACCGGGCTGGTGGCGCCGGCGAGGGTGCCGAGGAGGTCGGCGACGCAGGTGGCGGCGGCGCCGGGGCCCGCGATGAGGATGGCTCGGGGGCGGCCGTCCGGCTTGAGGTCATGAACGCCGGCCTCTACGGCGTACCGGGCGGCGGTGCGGACGCGGGCGCCGGCTTCGGCCGCGCCGCGCAGCAGGGCACGGCGGTCGGCGTCGGCGAGTGCCTCCGGCGTGTCGAGCAGCGATTCGTCGAGCATGGGCGACGGCCTCCGATCGCCGGGGGTTCTTTGGGGTCTGTCGGGTGGGGCGTGCCTGGTTCGGTACCAGGGCCGTGCCGGGGCGCCTGTGGAGTTCGTGTTCCCCACCACGTGGGGCGGCGGGCCTCGTCGTTACGCGGGGCGGCGGGCCTCGTCGTTACGCGGGGCGGCGGGCCTCGTCCACCAGGAGGACCGGGATGCCGTCGCGGACCGGGTAGGCAAGGCCGCAGTCCTGGCCGGTGCAGATCAGCTCGGCTTCCTGCTCCTTGAGGGAGGCGTGGCAGGCCGGGCAGGCGAGGATCTCCAGGAGGCCGGCTTCCAGCGGCATGGCGGGTCCCTTCTGGGGTGGGGGTCGGTGGTGCGTGCGGGTGTGCGGATGTGCCTGGTCAGCGTACCGCCGGTGGGGGCGGGGTGCCGGGGTTGGGCGGTGTTGTGCGGGGGCCTGGGGTTTTCGCCCCCGCCGCCCCTGCCCGTCCCTTCCTCCAGGGGCGCTGCCCCTTCGGCCCCGGACTGCTTCTGGGGCTGCCGCCCCAGACCCCGCTTCGGCCTGAACGGCCTCGTCCTCAAACGCCGGACGGGCTGAAAAGCTGCTGACCGGCCTCAACGGCGAAGCCCAGCAGGTGGGCGGGCGCCAGGCACACCGTGGGATCAAGCCCTGATGATCGCCAACGCCTCGTCCCGTACCTTTCTCATCGTCTCCTCGTCCCTGGCCTCCGCGTTCAGGCGGAGCAGGGGCTCCGTGTTGGACGGGCGGACGTTGAACCACCAGTCGGGGGCGGTGACCGTGAGGCCGTCGAGGTTGTCCAGGTGGATGTCGTCGCGGCCCTCGTACGCGGCCTTGATCGCGGCGAGGCGGTCCGTCTGGTCGGCGACGGTGGAGTTGATCTCGCCGGAGCCGGCGTAGCGGTCGTACTGGGCGACCAGGCCGGACAGGGGGCCCTCCTGGCCGCCGAGGGCGGCGAGGACGTGGAGGGCGGCCAGCATGCCGGTGTCGGCGTTCCAGAAGTCCTTGAAGTAGTAGTGGGCGGAGTGCTCGCCGCCGAAGATCGCGCCGGACTTCGCCATCTCGGCCTTGATGAAGGAGTGGCCGACACGGGTGCGGACCGGGGTGCCGCCGTTCTCCCGGACGACCTCCGGGACCGACCAGGACGTGATCAGGTTGTGGATGACCGTGCCCTTGCCGCCGTGCTTGGCGAGCTCGCGCGAGGCCACCAGGGCGGTGATGGCGGACGGGGAGACGGGCTCGCCGCGCCCGTCGACGACGAAGCAGCGGTCGGCGTCGCCGTCGAAGGCGATGCCGAGGTCGGCGCCCTCCTCGCGGACCCGCTTCTGGAGGTCGACGATGTTCGCCGGGTCCAGCGGGTTCGCCTCGTGGTTCGGGAAGGTGCCGTCCAGCTCGAAGTACATCGGGACGACGTCCAGCGGGAGGCCGCCGAAGACGGTCGGCACGGTGTGGCCGCCCATGCCGTTGCCCGCGTCGACGACGACCTTCAGGGGGCGGATCAAGGTCAGGTCGACGAGGGAGCGGAGGTGGGCCGCGTAGTCCTCCAACGTGTCACGCCGCGTGATCGTGCCCGTGCGCTCGGCCGGGGCCGGGGCGCCCGACTCCAGCCAGTTCTCGGCCAGTTCGCGGATCTCGGCGAGGCCGGTGTCCTGGCCGACCGGGGCGGCGCCGGCGCGGCACATCTTGATGCCGTTGTACTGGGCCGGGTTGTGCGAGGCCGTGAACATGGCGCCCGGCAGGTTCAGCGCGCCCGAGGCGTAGTAGAGCTGGTCCGTGGAGCACAGGCCGATCTCGGTGACGTCGACGCCCTGGGCCGCGGCACCGCGTGCGAAGGCGCGGGACAGGCCGGGCGAGGAGGGGCGCATGTCGTGGCCGATGACGATCGCGCTCGCGTCCGTCACCCGGACGAAGGCGGCGCCGAAGAGCTCGGCCAGCGACTCGTCCCACTGATCGGGTACGACCCCGCGCACGTCGTACGCCTTCACCAGCTGTGACAGATCAGCAGCCACGGACACCCCTCCTGAAAGTCCTGTCGGTCACCACAAACTACCTGCCGGGACCGACAGTGCGCCGGACGGTCGCCGAGTGGACCCCCAGCCGTAACCTTCAAGGTCAGGGCAGCATCCAGCCCAGTACCGGTGAGCTCTGGCCGACCACGATCAGGCACATCACCAGCAGCAGCCCCAGGCTCCAGGGCAGGACCCGGCGCAGCAGGTCGCCCTCCTTGCCCGCGAGTCCCACGGCCGCGCACGCGATGGTGAGGTTCTGCGGCGAGATCATCTTGCCGAGCACACCTCCTGAACTGTTGGCGGCGGCCAGGAGTTCCGGCGACAGCCCGGACTCCCGCGCGGCCGTCACCTGCAACGCCCCGAACAGCGCGTTGGCCGAGGTGTCCGACCCGGACACGGCCACCCCGAACCAGCCCAGCACCGGCGACAGGAAGGCGAGCCCGGCGCCGGCCGCCGCCACGAAGTGGCCGATGGTGGCGGCCTGCCCGGACAGGTTCATGACGTAGGCGAGCGCGAGCACGGACGTCACGGTCAGGATGGCGAACCGCAGCTCGTGCACGGTGGCGGCCCACTCCTTGACGGCCACGCGCGCGTGGACCCCCAGAACGACCGCCGTGAGCAGCCCGGCGATCAGCACGAGGGTGCCGCCGGTGGACACGATCGGCCAGCTGAAGACATTGCCGCTGACGGCCTCGCCGTCCGGGTTCGCGACGTTCAGGAAGGGCCAGTCGTACGTCTGGGTCGCTCCGGCCAGCCAGTCCTTGACGACCGGGATCTGGGCGATGGAGAAGATCACGACGATCAGCGCGTACGGCGCATACGCCCGCACGACCTCTCCGCGCGGGTCGTCCTCGTCGAGTTCCTCGCTGCGCGACCCGGTCAGCACGGAAGCGCGTACGGCCTCGGTGGCGGGCACACGCGCGTGCGGTACGGCGACCAGGGCGCCCGCGCCGGCCAACGCGGCGCCGATGTCCGCGAGTTGCGCGGAGACGTAGTTCGAGGCGGCGAACTGGGCGACGGCGAAGGCGACTCCGCACGCCATGGCGGGCACCCAGGTCTCCCGCAGCCCGCGCCGGCCGTCCACGAGCCCGACCAGCACGAGCGGCACGACCAGCGCCAGCAAGGGTGTCTGCCGGCCGACCACGGAGGCCACGTCGTCCAGCGGCAGCCCGGTGACCTGGGCGAGCGTCACCACGGGCGTCCCCATCGCACCGAAGGCGACGGGGGCGGTGTTGGCGACCAGGGCGACGACGGCCGCCCGCACCGGCTCGAACCCGAGCGCCACGAGCATGACCGAGCAGATCGCGACAGGCGCCCCGAACCCGGCGAGGGCCTCCAGCAGGGCGCCGAAGCAGAAGGCGACGACGAGCGCCTGGATGCGCGGGTCGTCCGACAGCCGTCCGAACGACCGCCGGAGGATGTCGAAGTGCCGTGTCCGGACCGTCATCCGGTACACCCACAGGGCGTTGACGACGATCCACAGGATGGGGAAGAGCCCGAAGACGGCTCCCTGGACGCCGCTGGAGAGCGTCTGGTCGAGCGGCATGCCGTACGCGAGCCAGGCGACCAGTACGGCCGCCAGAAGCCCGGTGAGCCCCGCGAGATGCGCCTTCATCCGGACCCCGCCCAGCAGGACGAGCACGATCACAAGGGGCAGGGTCGCCACGAGGGCGGACAGCCCCAGCGAGCCTGCTACGGGCTCCAGTTCCTGGATGTACACGGGCACCTCCGGGATTCCGTCATGCGGAAAGCGATTTCTCGTTTCGGCATACGGAATGGTCGTGTCCGCGACAACAGCCCGTCAATGCTTGTGCAGCACTCAACCAAACGAAGGCACCGCGAAGAGGGGGAGGAAAGACAGACGAAGGGAACCGACCGTCAGTTGTCGGGCGAGCGCAGCACCCTGAGATGACCTCGCCGCGCGACCTCCATCGGGTCGGCGCCACGGCCACCGCCGCCGGCGCCGGCCGCCCGCTCCTGCGGACGCGCCGCCTCGCGCACGGCGTTGGCAAGCGCTTCCAGGTCGTCCCCGCTCGGACGGGCCGGAGCGGAGCCGTCCAGCAGCCGTACGACCTCCCACCCACGAGGGGCGGTGAGGCGCTCGGAGTGCTCGGCGCACAGGTCGTAGCAGTGGGGTTCGGCGTAGGTGGCGAGCGGGCCGAGGACCGCGGTCGAGTCGGCGTAGACGTACGTCAGCGTCGCGACGGCGGGACGGCCGCAAGCGGTGCGCGAACAGCGACGTACAGGGCTCACGACGTTGGACGGTACCGCACTCTTGAGCGGGCCGCGACGACTCTCCCCCAGGTCACCCCACCGTGTCGTGTTGTGAGGCATTCCGCGCGCCCCTCTTGCCCCACCCTCCTGACCTGCCCAAAAGCCGCGTTGCGGAATACCGGGCAGCGACAGAACCGGTCACCACTCAACACAAAACCCACATTTACCTCGTCTTCGACGGTCTCGGAGAGATGCCGAATCGAGCCCAAGCTTGGCTGGAATGGTCATCTGCCGACATGCCGTACGGACAGGGGGACGCCGCCCCCGCACCCCGCCGCGATCGGACAGGTACCTGCCGTGAGGACTACCCTTCATCAGTGATGGACACCCCCGTACCGCCCCGTGCCGCAGGCCCCGGGCCCCGCCGCCGTGATCGCCACGGACGGGGCATGCGCGGCCCGATCGCACCACCCCAGGTCCCCCTCGCCGCCAGCCGCGCCGATGTCTTCGCGGACCTGGTACAGGACTCCGTGGAGCGCCTCGAACGCCGCTGGCCGCAACTGACCGACATCGATTTCCTCGTCCTCGAGGTCCCCCGCCTCGACGGCCGGACCTGGAACGACGAGGCGGTCCCCCTGGGCGGCACGATCGCCGCCCGTGAGGGACGCCCCGCGCGCGTGGTCATCTATCGCCGCCCGGTGGAGATCCGCACCAAGGGCCGGGACGAGCGGGCTGCTCTGGTCCACGAGGTGGTCGTGGAGCAGGTGGCGGAGCTGCTGGGACTCACGCCGGAGACGGTCGATCCGCGCTACGGCGAGGACTGACGGCCGCCGGTGCCGGCGCTTCCGCGGCACCGACGGAGCCGTTACTTCTGCAGGACCGACAGGTCCTCGTCCGCCTCGGGCACGGCCACCATCCCCCGGTCGTCCGGCAGCGCCTGCACGGTGAAGGCGGAGACGCCGTCCAGCGACGAGGTCAGCGTGCGGGACGCGTACACCGGCCCGCCCGACACCGTCTCGACCGTGAGGGCGTAGGTGCCCTTGAGGCCGCTCGGGACGGGCACCTCCACCTCCTGGGTGGTACCGGACTTGACCGTGTACGTCTTCGAGACCGCCGAACCGCCCTCGCTGCCCGCGGACGCGGTGACCTTGATCTCCGCCGTGGCGGACGGCGCCGTCACGGAGAGCCTCGTGCCCTTCGCGGTGTTGTCCACCGCCGTCGCGCGCTGGCCGACGGCCCTGCCGGCCGGGATGAACGCCGTCTCCTGCGCGGCGCCCTTCCCGCGCACCACCCGAACCGCCGCGACCACCGGCACGGAGTGGTCCGAGGGCGTCAGCACGAGCGACCCCGGCTCGCCCCGCATCACGTCACCGAGGTCGACCGCGCTGGTCATCCCGCCCTTGACGTGCAGCGTCTCGTTCCCGGCGGGTGTGATCGAGCCCGACGGCGAGGCGAGCCGCACCTTCAGGTCCGCGTCCGCCTCCCCCGGCGCGAACACGACCAGCCGCACGGCCGTGGCGTCCTTCGGGATGCCGGGCAGCACCAGGCTCCCCGTGGGATCGACGGACGCCGCGAGCCAGTCGCCGCCGAGCTTGTCGTCCAGCGCCTGCACCGAGGCGCCCACCCGGCCGCTGCGCACGCTCACGTGCACGGTGACGTTGTCCTGCTTCTCGCTGGTGAGCGTGGACAGGAGTATCGGCTCGCCGGAGTGCGGCTGAACCGTGATCCCCTCCCCCACCGTGGTCTCCAGGGCGCCGTCCTTGCCGTACAGCTCGATGTCGACGACGGCGGCGGAGTCGTCGGGGTTCGTCAGATGCACGTAGTCCGTGCGGTCGGGGGCCGTGCTGGCGCCCGGGAACCAGAACTCGGTGTCCGGAGCGGTGCAGTTGACGCCCTGGAGCCCGCGCCCCGTGCCCGCCGCGACCTGCGTGGTCTGCTGGACGGTCCAACCGGGCGCGAACTTGCCGTCGGCGGTCCCGACCAGCGCCGGCGAGTCGGCCCCGGAGGCGTCCTCGGTCACCGGCTTCCCCGGCTCCTTGGCCGTGAGGACGGGCTTGTCGGCGGCGGTCCTGCCGCCCTTGCCGCCCTTCTCGTCCTTGCCGGCCTTCTCGTCCTTGGCGCCCTTGTCGCCGGCCGCGGCTCCCGACTCCTCGCCCGCGGCCAGCAGTTCCGCCTTGCCGTCGCTCGCCGTTCCCTTGGTGACGGGCGTGAACGAGGTGTACGTCGTCTCGGCGAGGTCCGAACTGCTGGGCGCCGGGCACACCAGACTCGTACGCTCCACCGGCAGCTCGGCCGCCGCCTTCGCGGGGCTCGCGCCGGACGCGTCCGGTGACGTCAGCGCCGCGAACCCGGTGACGGCGGCGAGGGCGCCGACGCCGGCGATGAAGGACAGGGTGGTGCGGTTCACTGCTGGCTCCCGTCGGAACGCTCGCTGCCGTGCTGCTGCTGTTGTTGCTGCTGCTGGTCGTACGTGGCGTCGTAACCCTGCTGGTAGGTCTGGTCGTACGAGGGGTCGTACGCCGCGCCCTGTGCCTGACCGCCGTACGCGTACGGGTCGTACTGGCCGCCCTGGTAGGGGTCCGCCTGGTACCCCTGGTCGTAGGCGCCGCCCGCCGGATACTGCTCGCCGCCCTGACCGCCCTGGTACTGCTCGCCGCCGTAGTTGCCGTACTCGGCGCCCGCGTAGCTGGGCGTGTCCCACTCGCCGTACGGCGTCTGCTGCGGAACGGCCGTGGACGGCTCCTGTGCCGGTGGCGGCGGGAACTCCCCGCCCTGAGCGCCCTCTTCGGCCTCGGCCTGGGCGCGCAGTCGACGGGCCCTGCGGCCCTCGCCCGCCATGGCCTCGGCCGGGACGGGCGTCTCCTCGGGCAGGTCGTCGTCGACGTCACGGCGGCGTCCGGGCAGCGCCATCACGACGAGCACGAGGGCGAGGAAGCCCTGGGCCCACAGCCAGACGGTGTGGCCGATCGGGTCGTCGTAGGTGACGTCGAGCCTGCCGCCGTCGGCGGGCAGTTCGAAGCCCTGGGCCCAGCCGTCGACCGTGGTCGGGGTGAGCTCCTTGCCGTCGAGCGTGGCCGTCCAGCCGTCGTCGACGCTGTCGGCGAGCCGCAGCACCCGCCCGTCGGAGCCGGCCGGGACCGTGGTGTGGATCTCGACGGGCCCGGCGGCGACCGCCTGGGGCTCACCGGCCGCGGTGCCCGAGCCGGACCCCGCGACGATGGCCGCCCGCGACACCTGGCGGTCGATCCGCCACAGCGCGCTGCCGTTCTGCTCGCTCAGCCGCGACAGACCCGGCGTGGCGTCCAGCACGCGCGTGACGTCGCGCGGGGCGCCCTTGTGGACGAGGACGTAGCGCACGGCGAACGCGCCCAGCTGGTCCGCCTGGTCGGCGCCGGAACCGGCGACGAGGTTGGCGACGATCTTGTCGAGCTTGGCGTTCTCCCCGTCGGCCACGGCCAGTTCGGCGTCGCCGAGGCGGGCGCCGGAGCCGCGCACGAGCATGTAGCCGACGTGGGCCGAGGAGTCGCTGTCGAGGACGAGGGTGCGGGCCTGGTCGCGGGTGCCGCTCTCCTCGGCGACGAACGCGGGCACCTGCACGGGATCGCGCCGCTCCAGCGGGCCGTCGGCACCGCGGATCATCCAGCCGGCGGCGACGAGCAGCGGGCCCGCCGCCGCGGTGAAGGCGATCAGCGCGGCGACCGGCTGACGCCAGCCGAAGCTCTGCTCGGCCACGCGCGAGCGTGCCCCGTCGGCGCCGAGCAGGGCGGCGGCCAGCAGGGCGATGCCGTAGACGAGGGTCGCGGGGCCGGCCCAGGTGGAGCCGTTGGACAGGACCGCGAAGAGGAAGCCCAGCAGGGCGACCACCCAGGCGGTCCGGATCCCCAGCTGACGCTCGGAGCGCAGCAGGGCGGCCAGCGCGGCCAGGACGACGCCGATGAGCATCAGTCCGCTGACGGTGCCGGGCCCGCCGGGGCTGGCGCCGAGCAGGTCGAGGGCGGACGCGGCCGAAGCGCCGTACTCCAGACCGGCCTCGCGGAAGAAGCCGAACGGCAACAGCGACAGCGACCAGGGCGCGAGCACCAGCAGGGGCGCACCGAACTGAGCGAGGAAACGCAGTCCGTAGGCGGTGATGTCGGTGCGGCGCACCGCCAGCAGCCCGACGCCGAGGAGCAGCGCGATGGGCCAGATGATCGGCGTGAAGGCCGTGGCGACGGCCAGGAGCAGGGCGTACGCCCAGGTGGCACGCCAGCTGCCGCGCGCTTCGGAGCTGTTCGCCAGGCCACTGGCCGCGATGCCCGCGCGGGCGATCAGCGGCAGCAGGACGGCGAGTACGGCGGTGCCGATGCGGCCGCCGGCGAGGGCGCCGGTGGCGGCGGGCAGGAAGGCGTAGACGACGGCCGCCCAGGCGCGCAGCAGGCGCGACTCGACGAGCGGACGGGAGGCGAAGTACGCGGTGAAGCCGGCCAGCGGCACCGAGCAGACCAGCAGCACGGTCACCGCGAGCCCGGTCGAGCCCAGCAGGGTGGAGGCGAGCATCGCCACCAGCGCGAGGTACGGCGGCGCGGACTGGGTGCCGCCGGCGCCCACCGGATGCCAGGCGTCCAGATAACGGGCCCACATCTCGCCGGATTCGGCCGGGGCGGGCAGCAGGGCGCCGCCCGCGAGCGCGCCGCCGCCGAGGAGCTCGCGGCAGGCGATGAGCGAGACGAACAGCAGCACCAGGAAGAGCACCGGCCCGGGCTTGCGGGCGACGCGCTTGAGGCGTGCGAACTGTTCTATCTCCAGGAAGTCGGCGTCGTCGCCGCCGGGTCCGGACTCGACGGCGCTGCCGTGCCGTCCCGCGCCTGAGGTCACCTCGGGGTCGGAGCGGCCGACGAGGCTGCCCGCGACCTGCTCGACGGTGGCCCGCACGGTCGCGCCGGGCGGCGGGAACAGGGCCCGCATCTCGACCTTGTCGATGACGGGACGCCCGCGCCTGCGCCGCCCGGCGATGATCCGCTCGGGACGCAGCAGGGTGCCCATCAGGCCGCGGATCTCGTCGAGGGCCTGTCCGGGGACCTTGCCGACGAGGTAGGCGAGCGTGCGCACGACGGTGCCGACGACCAGGCGCAGCAGCACCCAGGGCAGCACGGCGGTGCGGGTGTTGACGAGCAGGGTGTAGACGGCGCCGGCCTTGTCGACCTTGTGCGGGGAGGCGGCGGTGCGGCCCACGCAGTCGACGGTGCGGCGCTCGCGGGAGGACGCCTCGGCGTGTCGTACGACCGCCTCGGGGGCGATGAGGACACGGTGCCCGGCGGCGGTGGCGCGCCAGCACAGGTCGACGTCGTCCCGCATGAGGGGCAGTCGCCGGTCGAAGCCGCCGAGTTCCTCGAAGACGTCGCGCCGGACGAGCATGCCGGCGGTGGACACGGACAGCACCGGGCGCACGTGGTCGTGCTGGCCCTGGTCCTGCTCGCGGCGGTCCAGGCCGGTCCAGCGGCGGCCGGAGTTGGCAATGGTGACGCCGACCTCCAGGAGCTGGCGGCGGTCGTACCAGCCGCGCAGTTTCGGGCCGACCACGGCGATGTCGTCGCGCCCCAGCTCGCGCTCGTTCTCCACGACGCGCAGCAGCTGGGCCAGGGCGTCGGGTTCGGGGGCGCAGTCGTCGTGCAGGAGCCACAGCCACTGGACCGGCTCCCCGTGGGGGAGTTCCGGCATGTCGTAGGCGTCGTCGCGCCAGGTGCGCGTGACGGGGTCCCAGCCGCTGGGCCGTTTCAGATACGTCAGCTCGTCCGGGGTGAGGAGGGGCGCGGTGCGGTTGGCCTCCTCGACGGCCTGGCCGAATCCGGTGCGCCGCGCGAGGTGCAGTACGCGGTCGGCGCCGAGGGCGTCGGTGATCAGCTGCGCGGACTGGTCCGCGCTGCCGGTGTCGGCCGCGACGGCGAACTGGACGGGACGCTCCTGGCCGAGCAGCCCGGCGAGCACGTCGGGCAGCCAGCGGGCGCCGTCGTGGGAGACGAGCACTGCTGTCACCACATGGCGCGGGAACTCAGGAGTGGCAGCGGAGTCGTGCTGGGCTGCCGTGTGGCTGTGCACGGACATCGAGGTACGGGCCCCGGTTCGATGGACTGCGGTGGACGCCCGTGCCCCGAGGGGACACCGGGGCGTCTCGGACGAGCGACCACACTATCGGCTGGGCATCACGGCGGCCCGCCGCCTGTGGATAACCCACCTGCGACGGGCCGTTCGAGACCTGTTCGAGACGTATGAGTGTGCGGCCGCTCGGTCCTGCGGCCCGGCCCACGACGGCCGGGCGACCGGTGTGCGGTCAGATGGCCGCCTTCTTGAGCCGTCGACGCTCCCGTTCGGACAGACCGCCCCAGATGCCGAAGCGCTCGTCGTTGGCGAGGGCGTATTCGAGGCACTCGGAGCGGACTTCACAGGCGAGGCAGACCTTCTTGGCCTCGCGGGTGGAGCCGCCCTTCTCGGGGAAGAAGGACTCGGGGTCGGTCTGGGCGCACAGCGCGCGCTCCTGCCAGCCGAGTTCCTCGTCCGCGTCGTCGACCAGCAGTTGCTGCACCAGCTCGGTCATGTGCGCCCCTCGTCTGTCTTTCGCGTCCCCGTGATGTAGCCGTTACCGATTCCGGCTGAACGACACGAGTGAAATTACAAGTGTGCTGCTCCGGGCGAGTCAAGCCGAGATCTGCTATTGAGCCCCTTATTCACTCTGCGGAACCAAGGCCTAGCGGAAAGTGTTCAAATCGGCATAAACCTTGACACGCGGGCGAGACCCAGGAGAGCCCCCTGCCCTCCGCAGAGCCTGTACGGAAAAGGACGCCCAGAAGTTCGATCTCGTTGCACACACGCGCGGAAGCGAACCGGATCACAGTCGGATCACAGGATCACAACGACGCCGTGCGCCCGATTGTGCGCCATGTGTCCCGTCCATCTCATGAACAAACCTTTCGTCACAGAGATGAACCGGATGAGGTGAAACATGTCCCACAGGGCGGGCGCCGAGTTGACACCGATGGTGCGAACCGCTGTCCTTGTGGGCATGCTCGCGAACTCGGCACTCACCTCGACCCGCACCGCCGGGTCCCACGGTGCTGCCCGCGCTCGCTGTAGCTGTTGTTGCTGTTCCAGCTGTTGAGCCTCTCCCGCCGCTCCGGCTGCCCCTGAGTCCACCGCGACTCGGCTGCTTGTTCCCACGCCCCGACCAGGGCCACTGCGTCCCCCGCGACCCGGGCGGACGGCGACCGACACCCAGCCATCCCCCACTTCCGCCAAGGAACCCACGCACCTCATGAACAGCGACAGCGACCTCCAGATCGCCGGCGACATCCTCGAAGTCCCGCACCTCCTCCAGGCACCGCGCGAGCACCCGGCCACCGTCGCCGAGTTCGTCGGCCTGGCCCGCTCCATCGCCGCCGACCGCTCGCAGTGGGAGCACCTCGTCCGGTACGACGCCACCACGCGCTGGTACCACCGGCTGCGCACCGGCCCCGGCTACGAGGTGTGGCTGCTGTCCTGGGTCCCCGGACAGAGCAGCGGCCTGCACGACCACGGCCGCTCCTCCGGCGTCCTGACCGTCCTCGACGGCACGCTCACCGAGCGCACGGAGCGCGGCACGCGCGTGCTGGCGGCCGGCGCCCAGCGGGTGTTCGCCCCGGGGTACGCGCACGACGTGGTCAACGACGCGCTGGAGCCGGCGGTCAGCCTGCACGTGTACTACCCGGGCCTCACCGAGATGCCGATGCACACCTCGTCGGCCTGCGAGGCGCGCACCGAGGCGCGTCCGGTGACTGCCTGACGCGTTGTCGTACCCGCCTGCAAGACTTGGGCCCATGCGCATTGTGGTTCTGGCAGGCGGCATCGGTGGTGCCCGGTTCCTGCGTGGTCTGAAGCGGGCCGTGCCGGACGCGGACATCACGGTCATCGGCAACACCGGGGACGACATCCACCTCTTCGGGCTGAAGGTCTGCCCGGACCTCGACACGGTGATGTACACGCTCGGCGGCGGTATCAACGAGGAACAGGGCTGGGGCCGGGCCGACGAGACCTTCCACCTCAAGGAGGAGCTCGCGGCGTACGGCGTGGGCCCGGAGTGGTTCGGGCTCGGCGACCGGGACTTCGCCACGCACATCGTGCGGACGCAGATGATCGGCGCCGGATATCCGCTGAGCGCGGTCACGGAAGCCCTCTGCGACCGCTGGAGGCCGGGAGTGCGGCTCATCCCCATGACCGACGACCGCGTGGAGACGCATGTCGCCGTCGTGGAGGAGGGCGAGCGCAAGGCCGTCCACTTCCAGGAGTACTGGGTACGGCTGCGGGCCTCGGTCCCCGCCGAGGCGATCGTGCCGGTCGGCGCCGAGCAGGCGAAGCCAGCGCCCGGCGTCCTGGAGGCCGTCGCCCAGGCCGACGTGATCCTCTTCCCGCCGTCCAACCCGGTCGTCTCGGTCGGCACCATCCTCGCCGTGCCCGGCATCCGCGAGGCGATCGCCGACGCGGGCGTGCCGGTCGTCGGCCTCTCCCCCATCGTCGGGGACGCGCCCGTGCGCGGGATGGCCGACAAGGTGCTCGCGGCGGTGGGCGTGGAGTCGACGGCCGCCGCGGTCGCCGAGCACTACGGCTCGGGGCTGCTCGACGGCTGGCTCGTGGACACCGTGGACGCCGGCTCGGTGGAGCGGGTCGAGGCGGCCGGGATCCGCTGCCGGGCCGTACCGCTGATGATGACCGACCTCGACGCCACCGCGCAGATGGCCCGCGAGGCGCTGGAGCTGGCGGAGGAGGTGCGGGGAATTTGAGCGGCGAGCAGCAGCAAGAGCGGCCCGGCGCCCCCGGCTACCGGGTGTGGGCCGTCCCCGGTATCCCCGAGGTCGCGCAGGGCGACGACCTGGCCAAGCTGATCGCGGCCGCCGAGCCCGGTCTCGTCGACGGGGACGTGCTGCTGGTCACCTCGAAGATCGTCTCCAAGGCCGAGGGCCGGCTCGTGGAGGCGGGCGACCGGGAGTCCGCGATCGACGCGGAGACGGTACGGGTCGTGGCGCGCCGCGGCCCCCTGCGCATCGTCGAGAACCGGCAGGGCCTGGTGATGGCCGCCGCCGGGGTCGACGCCTCCAACACTCCCGCCGGGACCGTGCTGTTGCTGCCCGAGGACCCGGACGCGTCCGCGCGGGCGATCCGCGACGGGCTGCGCGACACCCTCGGCGTCGACGTCGGCGTCCTCGTCACCGACACCTTCGGGCGTCCCTGGCGCGCCGGGCTCACCGACGTGGCGATCGGCGCCGCCGGCATCCATGTGCTCGACGACCTGCGCGGCGGCACGGACGCGCACGGCAACCCGCTCAGCGCGACCGTCGTGGCGACCGCCGACGAACTCGCCGCCGCCGGTGACCTGGTCAAGGGCAAGGCCGCCGGGCTGCCCGTCGCCGTGGTGCGCGGGCTGGCGCACACCGTGACCGAGGACCACGGGGCCGGCGCGCGGGCCATGGTGCGCGACGCGCGTGACGACATGTTCCGGCTGGGTACCTCGGAGGCGGTACGGGAGGCGGTGACCCAGCGCCGTACGGTACGGGCGTTCACGGACGAGCCCGTCGACCCCGGGGCCGTACGACGAGCCGTCGCCGCGGCGGTCACGGCGCCGGCGCCGCACCACACCACTCCGTGGCGGTTCGTGCTGCTGGAGTCTCCGGAGTCACGGACGCGGCTGCTCGACGCGATGCGCGACGCCTGGATCGCCGACCTCCGGCGCGACGGCAAGAGCGAGGAGTCGATCGCCAAGCGGGTACGGCGCGGGGACGTGCTGCGCAACGCGCCGTATCTGGTGGTGCCGTGCCTGGTCATGGACGGTTCGCACACCTACGGCGACACGCGGCGGGACGGCGCCGAGCGGGAGATGTTCGTCGTCGCCACCGGGGCCGGGGTGCAGAACTTCCTGGTCGCGCTGGCCGGGGAGCGGCTGGGCTCGGCGTGGGTGTCGTCGACGATGTTCTGCCGGGACGTGGTGCGCGAGGTGCTCGGGCTGCCGGAGGACTGGGATCCGATGGGGGCGGTGGCGGTCGGCCACGCGGCGGAAGCGCCGCGGGCGAGGCCGGAGCGGGATGCGGCGGCTTTCGTCGAGGTGCGGTGACCCACACCGTCCAGCGCCTACGCTCGTAGGACACCTCCTCTCCCCCTAGGACCTCATTCGTGGCAGGACGTTTCTCTCCGCGGCCCACGCGTACGACCGTGCGCGGTGGGCATGTCGCCGTGCCCGGGGGGATACCGCGGCAGGCCTCGGCCGCCGGGCGGGTGCGGGCCTTGGTGCCGGAGTGGCCGCTCGATCTCGGGCTGGTGCTGGGGCCTCTGCGGCGCGGGCCGGGGGATCCGACGTTCCGGGCGATGCCGGACGGCTCCGTGTGGCGGGCCAGCCTCACGCCCGCCGGGCCCGGGACGCTGCGGGTCGCCGCGCGCGGGGCCGAGGTGCGGGGCGAGGCGTGGGGGCCGGGGGCCGAGTGGCTGCTGGAGCGGCTGCCGGAACTGCTCGGGGCCGCCGACGATCCGTCCGTCTTCGTGCCGCGGCACCGGGTGGTGGCGATGGCCCGGCATCGGCGGCCTGGGCTGAGGCTGACGCGGACCGGGCTGGTGATGGAGTCGTTGATTCCGTCGGTGCTGGAGCAGAAGGTCACGACCGATGAGGCGTATCGGGCGTGGCGGTTGCTGGTGCGGAAGTTCGGGGAGCCGGCTCCCGGGCCCGCGCCGGGGCACATGCATGTCATGCCGGACGCGCGGACCTGGGCGCTGATTCCGTCCTGGGAGTGGCATCGGGCCGGGGTCGACAACAAGCGGGCGTCGACGATTCTGCGGGCCGTGCGGGTCGCTGCGCGGATGGAGGAGGCCGTGCGGATGCCACCGGCTCAGGCGCAGGCCCGGTTGGAGGTCGTGCCGGGGATCGGGCCGTGGACGTCGGCGGAGGTCGTGCAGCGCAGTCATGGGGCGGCCGATGCGGTGACCGTGGGGGATCTACATCTGCCGGGGATCGTGGGGTTCGCGTTGGCCGGGGATCGGGATGCGGATGACTCCGTGATGCTGGAGTTGCTGGAGCCGTATGCGGGGCAGCGGCATCGGGCGGCTCGGTTGATCCTGCTGAGCGGGAGGGTGCCGGCGCGGCGGGCTCCGCGGATGCCGCGAGGCGATATCGGCCGCCTGTGACAACACCGGCCCGCACCGTACGTGCCCCTTTTTCCTCGCCCCCGCCGCCCTTACCCATCCCATCCCTGGGGGCTGCGCCCCCAGACCCCCGCTTCGGCCTGAACGGCCTCGTCCTCAAACGCCGGACGGGCTGAAAACAAAGAACGCGGACCGGCGTCGAGAGGCTCGGGCCTGAAGACCGGGTGGGGGTGGCCCCGCAGTCGCGTACTGCGGCAAGGGGCCGTGCCGGGGGGTGTCCGCCCGCAGCGGCCGGCGTCAAGACACGGCACCTTCTGAGGCACAGCAACCGCCGGACCGAGGACGGACACCCCCCGGCGCGGCCCCGACCCACCCCCAGCCGCAGGCGCTGCCCGCACCCCACCCAGCAGGCACCGCCTACAGATCCGGTGAGAAGCGCACCGCCCCCGCCGGTATCTGCGCGTCGCACCACACCCGCGCCCCGTCCCGCAGTTCGTTGTCGGCGCCGATCACCGCGCCGTCGCCGATGACCGTCCCCGTGAGGACCGAGCGTTCCCCCACGCGGGCGCGGGTGCCGATGAGGGAGTCGGTGATGATGGCGCCGGGCTCGATGACGGCACCCGGCAGGATCGTGCTGCCGAAGACGCGCGCACCCTCGGCCACGAACGCGCCCTCGCCCACCACCGTGCCGCCCGTCAGCTTCGCGTCGGGGGCCACCCGAGCCGTGGGAAGGATCAGACGGTCGCCGCACCGGCCGGGAACCGCCGGGGACGGAGCCCGGCCGAGGACCAGGTCCGCCGAGCCCCGGACGAACGCCGCCGGCGTGCCGAGGTCGAGCCAGTACGTCGAGTCGACCATGCCCTGAAGGTGCGCCCCGGCCGACAGCAGGTCCGGGAAGGTCTCGCGCTCCACCGACACCGGCCGCCCCGCCGGAATCGTGTCGATGACCGACCGACGGAAGACGTACGCCCCCGCGTTGATCTGGTCGGTGACGATCTCCTCGGGCGTCTGCGGCTTCTCCAGGAACGCCGTCACTCGGCCCGTGTCGTCCGTCGGGACGAGCCCGTACGCCCGCGGGTCCGTCACCTTCGTGAGGTGGAGGGAGACATCAGCTCCCGTCGTCTCGTGCGTACGGATCAACGCCCTGATGTCCAAGCCCGTCAGGATGTCCCCGTTGAAGATCAGGACCGGGTCCTCGGGCCCCGAGTGCAGCCGGGACGCCACGTTCCGGATCGCGCCACCCGTGCCGAGAGGCTCCTCCTCCGTCACGTACTCCAGATGCAGCCCCAGCGCCGAACCGTCACCGAAGTACGGCTCGAAGACCTCGGCCAGATACGACGTGGCCAGCACGATGTGCTCGACGCCCGCCGCTCTCGCTCTCGCCAACTGGTGCGTGAGGAACGGCACACCGGCCGCCCGGACCATGGGCTTCGGCGTATGGACCGTGAGCGGACGCAGCCGTGTGCCCTTGCCGCCGACCAGGAGGATCGCTTCTGTCACCTGTCGTCTCTGCTTCCTGCCGGGACCGGCCGAACTGTCTTTCGGCCGGCCAGTGTATGCAGACCGTTGTGCGGCGCCCTCGACGGCAGTGCGGTATGACGACACATCCCGCGTCTCCTCCCCCGACGGCGGTGAATGTGCTCCCGCCCCAGACTTCCCGGTGCTCCAAGAGCGGACCGGTCCTCCCCATGGTTCCCGGTCCGCCCGGCACTTCCCCGTACTTCCCCGTACTCGCCCGTACTCGCCCGTGCTCCCCCGTACTTCTCCGTGCCTACCCGTGAAGTGCCCTTCCCGCCTCAGCGGCCCTGGAGACGGGCCGCGGAGGCGCGGGCGGTGCCGAGCTTGGCGTAGAGCAGCCGGCCGGGGCACTCCGTGGAGAAGCCGTCCCGGTGGCCGGAGATCACATTCAGTCGTACGTTCCTGCCCTTTCGGAACAGATTGCCACCGCCGGACGTCAGGTATGTCTTTCCGCGCGGATTGGCGCCGTAGAGCCCCAGCTTCCAGGCGGTGAGCCGGGAGATGGCGTTCACGGTGGCCACGGTCGGCTTGGTGGAGCCGTAGCTGCCGAGGACGGCGATCCCCATGCTGTTGCTGTTGAAACCGCGGGTGTGCGCGCCCAGGACCGCCTTCGTCACGCCTCCGGCGCGCCCCTCGTAGATGTTTCCGCACTTGTCGACGAGGAAGTTGTAGCCGATGTCGCGCCAGCCCATGCTCAGGACGTGGTAGCGGTAGATACCGCGAATGAGCGAGGGAGCCTGGGTGCACCAGTACTTGCCGCCGGACGCGGTGTGGTGCACGAAGGCCGCCTTCACCTTGTTCGTGTAGGCGAACTGCCGCTCCCGCCAACTCTCGTTGGCTCCCCAGCCGCGCCGGGTGACGATGCGCGGACGCGGGCCGATGTACGGCTTCGCCCGCTGCTCCTCGGTGAGTTCGCTGCCGCGCAGCGCCAGCATCTCCCGCTCGGTCTCGGCGCGTTCGAGGGCGGGGATCTCGGTGGCGCCCAGGGGTGCGAGTTCGGCGTTGGCGGCGGAGGCGGCGAGGGCCTCGGCGGAGCCGAGCGTCTCGGGGTTCAGCGAGCCGGGGCGGGGGCCGGGCTCGCTCTGCGCCGGGTCGCCGGGGTCGACGAGTTCGAGGTGAAGACCGGCGGGCAGCGGGGCGACGGCCGCGTCGTCCCCACCCTGCTCGCCCTCCTCGGGCTCGGGCTTGGGCTTGGGTTCCGCCGCCTCGGACTTCGGCTTCGGCTCCGGCGCCTCCGCTTCAGACTTCGGCTTCGGCTTCGGCTTCGGCGCCTCCGCTTCCGACTTCGGCTTCGTCGCCCCCGGATCGGGATCCGCATCGGGATCCGCATCGGGATCCGCGCCCTCCGCCGTCACACGTACCTGCACGCCGTCCGAGTCGCCGACCCACAGCGGTGCCGTCGCGCCGCGCACCCCGCCCGCGGCGCTCTCGGCGGTGCCCGGGTCGGCGGCGTGTTCGGCGTTGTGGGTCTCGACGTCCTGCCAGCCCGACCAGGTTCCGGTCGCGACCGCGCGGGTGCGGACCTGGACGCGGCCGTGCAGTTCGGTGGCCGGGTCGTCCCAGACGACGCCGACCAGGGAGAAGTGACGTACGTCCCGTCGGGGCAGCCCCTGTTCGGTGGGGGTGCCGGCGGAACGGTCACGGGTGAGAGGGACGAGGGGCAGCGACTGAGTGCTGCCGGGGACGGGCGTATCGGCGTCCGCACGCCGAGACGCCGATCCGACCGTCGCCGTCGCCCCGCTCTTGGCGGCTTCCGCTCCGAGCGCCGGGCGCACGGACGCGGCGGCGGGTGGAGTGAGCGGAAGAGCGAGGGCGGCCGCGCACGTGACACCGATCGAGGAAGCAAGGAATCCACGCATGCTCCTGATGTTGGACATAGTCATACAAAGCTGTCCATTGGGGAACTGACGGCACGTCGGTCCCCGGCTCCGCCGAACCGGTGGCGGCGGAACGGCCCGCAAGGGGGTGCGCGAGCACCGCTGCGCGTACCCTTGCGCGGGTGAATGCCACCGATCGCACCCCCGCCGACCTGCTGCGTTCCGCGCTCGCCGCGGATCCCGGACGCCCCCTGGTGACCTTCTACGACGACGCCACCGGGGAACGCGTGGAATTGTCCGTGGCCACCTTCGCCAATTGGGTGGCCAAGACCGCGAATCTGCTTCAGGGCGACCTCGGCGCCGGACCGGGCGACCGGGTCACGGTGCTGCTGCCGACGCACTGGCAGACGGCGGTGTGGCTGCTGGCGTGTTCGTCGGTGGGCACGATCGCGGACGTGGGCGGGGACCCGGCGACGGCCGACGTGGTGGTGAGCGGGCCGGACGACCTGGAGGCCGCGCGGGCGTGCCGCGGGGAGCGGGTCGCGCTCGCGCTGCGGCCGCTCGGGGGCCGCTTCCCGCAGCCGCCGGCCGGCTTCGCCGACTACGCGGTCGAGGTGCCGAGCCAGGGTGACCGTTTCGCGCCGTACGCCCCGGTCGACCCCGAGGACCCGGCGCTGATCGTGGCGGGCCGGGAGTTCAGCGCCGCCGAGCTGGTCGAGCGCGCCCGGGCGGAGGCGCCGGCCCTGGGGCTCACGGGTCCGGGCTCACGGATCCTGTCGGCCCTGCCGTACGACACCTGGGAGGGCCTCGCCGCCGGCCTGTACGCGGCGCTGGCGACCGGCGGCTCGGTGGTCCTGTGCCGGCACCTCGACGAACTGGGCGAGGAGTCCCTGGCCAAGCGGATCGAGGCGGAACGAGTGACGGCGACGGCGAGGTAGCCCCTGGCAAGCCAGGCCCCACGAACCTCACCCGTTCGGCCCACCACGACCCACCCCCCACCCCCCATCCACGCGATGGTCGTAACAGCAGCCCACACCACACGCTGTACGCAATGAGGGGTGGACACAGCCGTGACCGACACCGCAGATGCGCACCGGGGGGCGTCGGCCAGCAGGAAGGGGCTTGTGCGGCGCTGGGTCCGGCGCGGGGCGATCGGGGTCGGGCTCGTGGTCGTCGTCGCGGGGGGCGTCGCCTGGGGCGTGTACGCCAAGCTCGACTCCAACATCACCCCGGACGAGGCCGCCGCGGCGGAGCTCGCCCGGTACGAGAAGGAGCGCCCCACCTCGCTCGTGCGCGGCGCCCAGAACATCCTCGTGATCGGCTCCGACTCCCGGGCCGGCTCCGGCAACCGCCGCTACGGCAAGGACTCCGGCACCGAGCGCTCCGACACCACGATCCTGCTGCACCTGTCGTCCGACCACCGCAGCGCCACCGCCGTCTCGATACCCCGGGACCTCATGGTCGACGTCCCCGGCTGCCGCCGCTCCGACGGCCGCCGCAGCGAGCCGATGTTCGCGATGTTCAACTACGCCTTCCAGGTGGGCGGTTCGGCCTGCACCGTGCGCACCGTGGAGCGGATGACGAACATCCGCATGGATCACCACATGGTCATCGACTTCCACGGCTTCAAGGAGATGGTCGACGCCCTCGACGGCGTCGAGATCTGCCTCTCGAAGCCCATCGACGACAAGGCGGCCAAGCTCAGGCTCCCGGCCGGGAAGGTGACCCTCGACGGCGAGCAGGCCCTCGGCTACGTCCGTGCCCGCAAGTCCCTCGGCAACGGCAGCGACACCGACCGCATGGACCGCCAGCAGCGCTTCCTCGCCGCGCTCGTGCACAAGGCGCAGAGCAATGACGTCCTGCTGAACCCGGTGCG
The DNA here is from genome assembly GCF_008704715.1 of Streptomyces chartreusis. NCBI lineage: Bacteria > Bacillati > Actinomycetota > Actinomycetes > Kitasatosporales > Streptomycetaceae > Streptomyces > Streptomyces chartreusis. The sequence goes on along the minus strand of NZ_CP023689.1, from coordinate 5,925,532 downwards.
GCTCTATCCGGTCCTGGACGCCGCCACATCGTCCCTGACCACGGACCCGGCACTGGCCAACTTGCGTGGTTTGTACGAACTCGCGCGGGGGGTGCGCGACATCCCCACCGAACGCGTGCAATTCCTCACGGTTCCGAGGGAGTCGTACGTCTACAACGCCAATCGCGACCAGCTCGTGGAACCCGAGGCCGAGCGCCTTTTCGAACGGCTGCGGATCGACGCGCCGGTGGAAGTCATGAATTCGACCGAAAAGTCCCAGGGGTCACCTCGCGGATCCTCGCACAAGCGTTCCAGCGGCGAGGATCAGAAGTCCGGTACGAAGGGATCCGACGAGCCCGGCGGGTCCACATCTCCGGCACCCACTTTCCGCGGCAGTACGGCCGCCGAGAACCCCTGCGGGTAAAGCGCTCACCAAGTCGGCGAACCCCGATTCAAAGAAATGCGGCAGATTGCCCAGTTGTAGGGACGTGGAATTTGTCACCGTCCTCGCTCCACGCTGAACTGGGCGGATAGTGTGAGCGATCCGGTGCTCCCTGCCGTAGTTAGGCTTGCGCACTGTTTGACCGAGACCCGAGCGCCTTGGAGGGGGTAGGCGCCGCGTGGCCCCGACGGAGGATTCAGACAACCGTGGACGCGCAAGGCCGTGGGCGGGCGGACGATATCGATCCCGCAGACCAGTGGGTGCTCAATCCGAACACCGGTGAATACGAACTGCGACTGGGTCCTTCCTCTCCGCAGTCACCGGTCCCGGGTCCCCGCAGAGCCGCTTCCCGCGCAGGCGCCGCCGCGCGTTCGGCCGGTACCGCCGCGAAGGGCGCCGGTGGCGCCCGTGCCGCGGGCGGAGCGGGCGATGCGGGGGGCACCGTACGGAACAGGACCGCGGCGCCGGGACGTGAGTCCCGTCAGGCGCCGGGCCGTGAGGTCCCGCCGCAGCGCAGGCGCAGGGGGGCACCCGAGGAGCCGCTGCCGGGGCGTCGCAGTCGCCGGCCGGTGAAGAAGAAGGGCAAGGCGAAGAAGGCCGCGCTCTGGACCGGCGGCATCATGGCGTTCGTGGTGGTCGCCGCCGCGGCCGGCGCGTATCTCTACATCGAGCACCTCAACGACAACATCCAGTCCGTGAACGACGACGGCGCGAGCACCGGTGGCTTCAGCAAGGACAAGGCCATCAACATCCTGCTCATCGGCACGGACAAGCGCACGGGCGCGGGCAACGAGAAGTACGGCGACTCGGGCAGCGCGGGCCACGCCGACACCACGATCCTGCTGCACGTCTCCAAGGACCGCTCGAACGCGACCGCGCTGAGCATCCCGCGTGACCTCATCGTGGACATCCCGGACTGCCCGACCACGCAGGAGGACGGCTCCCAGGAGGTCATCGCGGGCGAGACCGGCGTCCGCTTCAACACCAGCCTGGGCCAGGAAGGCCGTACGCCGAGCTGCACCGCCCGTACCGTCACCGAGCTGACCGGCATAAAGCCGGACAACTTCATGGTGGCCGACTTCAACGCGGTCAAGACGCTGACCACGGCCGTCGGCGGTGTCGAGGTGTGTCTGGCCAAGGACATCAACGACCGCGACTCCAAGCTGAACCTCACCAAGGGCAAGCACACGATCGAGGGCGAGGACGCCCTGGCCTTCGTGCGCACCCGGCACTCGGTCGGCTTCGGCGGCGACCTGAGCCGGATCGGGCTCCAGCAGCAGTTCCTGAGCGCGCTGATGCGCAAGCTGAAGTCGAACGACACGCTCAGCAGCCCGTCCAAGATGATCAAGCTGGCCGAGGCGGGCACGAAGGCGCTGACCGTCGACTCCCAGCTCGACTCCATCGACAAGCTGAAGGACCTCGGTCTGGAGCTGGGCAAGCTCAACACCAAGAACCTGACCTTCACGACGGTTCCGGTGATAGACAACCCGGCGGAGCAGGTGAAGACGACCGTCGTGCTGAACGAGTCGACGGCGCCCGAGGTCTTCGAGGCGATCCAGAACGACGTCTCCTTCACCGCGGTCAAGGAGCAGAAGCAGAAGGAGGCCGCCGCCGTGGCCGCCCGCCTCAAGGGCACCAAGGCCGACGCCTCCGAGGTGCGGGTGCAGGTCCTCAACGGCGGGGCGCCCTCGGGCAGCGCGTCGGAGACGCTCACCTGGCTGCAGAACGAGGAGGGCGTGTCCAAGTCCGAGAACGCGGGCAACGCCCCGGCGTCGCTGGCGAAGACGACGCTGGAGTACGCGCCGGACCAGGCGGACCAGGCACGTCGGCTCGCCGACATCATGGGGCTCTCCGGTGCGGCGATGAAGCCGGGCAAGAGCGTCACCAACTCGCAGGGCCTGCCGACGATGACGCTGACGCTGGGCAAGGACTTCAAGGGCGCCGGCAAGTCGGTGACCGCGCCGACGAAGGCGCCGGACGTGGAGAAGTCCACGGCCGACAAGGTCGAGTGCGCGAAGTAGCCGGCGGCCGGTAACGGCCCGACGGGCCCGTCCCACAGCCCACTTGGGGTGCGACGGGCCCGCTGCGGTGCACGGGCCGGGGCATGCGGGCAGTCGTACAGGATCGCCGCAGGAGGACAGCTGTACGGAATCTGCGGCGTGGAGCGCAACTGTCTTCGTCGCTCGTTGGTCTGACACACGACACAGGTGTGTCAGCCGGCGTTGGCCGGGCGCGCCGAGCGGCGCACCCGGCGCGGATTTTGCCGACGCGTGGCCAACCCGGCTCGGACCCACAGAGGTCTGACAGGTTGCGAACCGGTGTCGGACAGAGTGGTCTGACATGGTTCGCTCCGCACCGGACAGGGAGGTCCGACGCGGAGCGTGGCCATGCCGGGCCAAGGGTGGGGAAGGGCGGAGAGTTGGCGCAGAGCAGTGTGCGAGGGGAGGCCCCCGCGGTGGACGACACCATGTCGCTCACCCCACGGGCCGACCAGGACACGCCGGCCGACCAGAGCGGCCGGCACGGTGGCGGGGGTTCCGGGGGCGGCCGGGGAACCGACGGCAGACCCCGCAGACGGCGCGTGCTGCGCTGGTCGGCGACGGTACTGGCGGTGGTGATACTGGGCACCGCGGGTGCCGGCTATCTCTACTACCAGCACCTCAACGGCAACCTGAAGAAGGACGACCTCAACATCGGCGACGCCAAGGACCGCGCCGCCGAGTCCGAGGCGAACGCGGCCGGGCAGACCCCGCTGAACATCCTGCTGATCGGCTCGGACGCCCGCGACACCGAGGAGAACCAGAAACTCGGCGGCGCGAAGGAGACGTTCGGCGGCACACCGCTCGCCGACGTCCAGATGCTGCTGCACGTCTCCGCCGACCGCTCCAACATGTCGGTCGTCAGCATGCCCCGCGACACGCTCGTGGACATCCCCAAGTGCACCGACCCGGACAGCGGTGACGTCTTCGAGTCGCGTCAGCGCACGATGACGAACCAGTCGCTGGGGCGCGGCGGTCCGGGGTGCACGGTGGCCACGTGGGAGAAGCTGACCGACATCCACATCGACCACTTCATGATGATCGACTTCTCCGGTGTGGTGTCGATGGCGGACGCGATCGGCGGCGTCCCGGTCTGCGTCGACAAGAACATCCACTCCAAGGACAGCCAGGGCCACGGCTCCGGGCTGAAGCTGGAGAAGGGCACCACGTACGTCAAGGGCGAGCAGGCCCTGCAGTGGCTGCGCACGCGGTACGGCTTCGAGGACGGCAGCGACCTGGCCCGCGCCAAGGCGCAGCACCAGTACATGAACTCGATGGTGCGTGAGCTGCGCAAGAACGCCAAGCTGAGCAACCCCAACAAGCTGCGCAAGCTCGCCGAGGCCGCGACCAACGCGCTGACCGTCGACGAGGGCATCGGCACGGTCGCCAAGCTCTACGACCTGGCGGGCGAGCTCAAGAAGGTGCCGACGTCGCGCATCACCATGACCACGATGCCCAACCAGTACGTCGGTTCGCGCGTCGAGCCCACCGAGGACGCCACCAAGCTGTTCCGGCTGGTGCGCGAGGACATCGCGCTCGACGGCAAGGACAAGAAGAAGACCACCGAGGAGACGGCCCCGACCGACCCGGCCGCCGCGGACGGGGAGATCGCCGTGCAGGTGCAGAACGGCACCCGCACCGACGTCCTCGCGCCGGTCTCCGGCCGGGCGACCACCGTCGCCGGGCTGCTCGTCGACAAGGGCTTCACGCGAGCCGTCGCGGACTCCTCGACGACGCCGACCGCGGACACGACGGTCGTGCGCTACCCGAGTGCCGAACTCGAGGGCGACGCCCAGCGGCTCGCCAAGGCCCTCGGCATCCCGGCCAAGGCCGTGGAGAAGTCCACGGACGTCTCCGGCGTCACCCTCGTCGTCGGCGCCGACTGGCGCGAGGGCACGGCGTACAAGGCCCCGAAGCAGGACGACAGGACACCGGACACGGCGGAGGCGCTGAACGCCTCCGACACCAAGGCGTGCATGAAGGTGAGCGACGGATTCACCTGGTGACGGGCGCCGCGCCCGGCGGCCCGCTCAGCTCGCGCTGAGCACCGCCGGGCGGCGGGAGGCGATGACCTTCCGCGCCAGTGAACGCGGGCTGGTCAGGAAGCCGTAGCCCCAGGACATGTGCATGGTCGCGAGGGCGACGGGGATCTGCAGGCGTGCCTTCAGCGGCAGTCCCTTGCCGGCCGGGACCGAGCCCGCGGCGATCGCCGCGAGGTAGCCGCCGGGGACCACCAGGGCCCACGGGGTGACCAGGGCGCCCAGCACGAGGCCCGCGGCGATCGCGCAGACCGCCGTCGGCGGGGCGAGGTAGCGCAGGTTGATGGAGCCGGCGTGGTAGCGGGCGACGACGTGCCGCCAGCGGCCGTAGTCCTTGTACTGCTTGGCGAGGGCCTTCACCGACGGCCGCGGGCGGTACGACACCTTCAGCTCCGGCGAGAACCAGATCAGCCCGCCCGCCTCGCGGATCCGGAAGTTGAGCTCCCAGTCCTGGGCGCGGATGAACTCCTCGTTGTAGCCGCCCTGCTGCTCGAGCGCCTCGCGCCGGAACACACCGAGGTACACGGTCTCCGCCTGCTGGGCCGCGCCGCCGGTGTGGAAGGCCGCGTTGCCGACGCCGATCTTCGAGGTCATCGCGGCGGCGACGGCGTGCTCCCAGTCGTTCTCGCCCTCGGCGTGCATGATGCCGCCGACGTTCTGCGCGCCGGTCTCCTCCAGGAGCCGTACGGCGGTCGCGATGTAGTTCGGCGAGAGGATCCCGTGCCCGTCGACGCGGACGACGACCGGGTGCCGGGAGGCCTTGATCGCGGCGTTGAGCGCGGCGGGGGTGCGGCCGGTCGGGTTCGGGACGGTGTGCACGCGAGGGTCTTCGGCCACGAGCTCGGCGGCGATCTCGTCCGTGCGGTCCGCGGAGGGACCGAGGGCGATCACGACCTCCATCTCGCCGGCGTACTCCTGCGCGAGGATCGCTTGGACGGCTCCGCGCAGATGCCGCTCCTCGTTGAGGACGGGCATGATGACGGACACGGCGGGGAGCTGCACGTCGGGATTGGCGTTCATAGGGGCCTCACGTTACCGCGAACGGGGGACACCGGTGCGCCCCGCCGGGGCCGGTGCTCCGGGCAGCAGATCGTATGGCCCTACGGTGCTCACGGATCCCACGTTCGGCCCCCAGGGCAAGCCCCAGCGGAGGTACCGCCCCATGCCCACGCCGCCCCGCCGCTCCCCCGCCCCCGCGCAGCGACGCCCGCAGCCGTCCCGCGGCGGCGAGCGGCCGGTCGCTCCAGCGCGGCGCAGGCGGCCACGCTGGGCCATGCGGGCGGTGACGACGCTGTCCGTCGTGGTGCTCGCCTCCGCCGGCATCGGGCACGCGGTGGTGACCAGCCTGGACGCGAAGATCGAGCGGGTCGACCCCTTCAAGGACATGAAGAACCGGCCGCCGACCGGGCACGGGATGAACGTCCTGCTCGTCGGCACCGACGGCCGCGACCGCATCAGCGACGAGGAACGGCGCAAGTACAAGCTGGGCGGCGCCCCCTGCCACTGCACCGACACGATCATGATCGTGCACATCTCGGCGGACCGGGAGCGGGCGAGCGTGGTGAGCCTGCCGCGCGACTCCTACGCCGAGGTGCCGGCCGGCGAGGGCCGCAGGGCGCACGCCATCAAGATCAACGCGGCGTACGCGGAGGGCGGTCCGAACCTCACCGTGCGCACCGTCGAGCACATGACGCACGTCAAGATCGACCACTATCTGGAGGTCGACTTCACCAGCTTCATGAAGACGGTGGACGTGCTCGGCGGGGTGCGGATCTGCACCGCCGAGCCGCTGAAGGACTCCTACACCGGGCTCGACCTGTCGGCCGGCTCCCATCGGCTGATGGGCGGCGAGGCGTTGCAGTTCGTGCGCGCCCGGCACATCGACAGCGACTCCGACCTGGGGCGGGTGCAGCGTCAGCAGCGGTTCATGGCGGCGCTGGTCGAGCGGGCGACGTCGTCGGGGATCCTGCTGAACCCGATGCGGTTCCGGGACGTGACGCGGGCGGTGCTGGGGTCGGTGCGGGCCGACAAGGAGTTCGGCACGGGCGAGCTGCTCGACCTCGGCCGGGCGATGCGGAACTTCTCGCCCTCGTCGTCGGAGTTCACGACCGTGCCGATCGGGCAGCTCGGGTACACGGTCAAGGGCCTCGGTTCCACGGTGAAGTGGGACAACGAGCGGGCCGAGCGCCTGTTCCGGGCCCTGCGGGAGGACAAGCCGCTGGCCGAGCAGCGCACGCGGCACCGGGCCGTCCCGGTGGAGGTCGCCCCGCAGCAGATCCACGTCCAGGTGGAGAACGGCACCGCGCGGGAGGGCCTCGGCAAGCGTGCCGACTCGGCGCTGGCGGGGATCGGGTTCCGTACGACGGGACGTCCGGTGCCCTCGGCGGAGCACTCGCTGAAGCGGACGGTCGTCGCCCACGACCCCGGCTGGGACCGCTCGGCGAAGTCCCTGGCGGCCGCCCTGCCCGGCAGCGAGCTGCGGGCGGTGAAGGGGCTCGGGCCGACGCTGAAGGTGATCGTGGGCAAGGACTTCAAGCAGGTCCGCAAGGTACGGGCCGAGGACCCGCTGAAGAGCCACTCCGCGGTGGTCCGGGGCGACGAGACAGGGTGCTCGTAACCCCGGAACAGGGTCGAGAACCGGCCATGCCGTCGGCGCCCCCGTCTCCGGGGGTGCCGGTCCGGCCGGCTCAGTCCTGGTAACCCTCCGCCGCCCGCTTCTCGCGCAGCTCCTTGATGGCGCGGCGGCGGGCCAGACGGTGGGTGCGGCGGATCTGGGCCTCCTGGTTGCGGCGGTTGTCGCGCTCGGTCTCCGGCATCACCGGGGGCACCCGGCGCGGCTTGCCGTCGGCGTCGACGGCGGCGAACACCAGGTACGCGGAGCCGACCTGCTGGGGCGGCGTCGACTCGTTCCAGCGCTCGGCGAGCACCCGTACGCCGACCTCCATCGAGGTCCGTCCGGTCCAGTTGACCTGCGCTTTCACATGGACGAGGTCACCGACGCGGACCGGCTCCAGGAACACCATCTCGTCCATGGACGCGGTGACTGCGGGGCCGCCGGAGTGCCGGCCGGCCACGGCTCCCGCGGCGTCGTCGACGAGCTTCATGATCACACCGCCGTGCACCGTCCCCAGAAGGTTGGTGTCGTTGTGGGTCATGATGTGGCTGAGAGTGGTGCGTGATGCGGATGTCGGTTTGCCCGGGATCTCCGGATTGCCCGACTCCACTGCGGTGACCTGGTCTGTCATGCCGTCCACCTTATGCCGCGTCGTCATTCGCGGACTTTGTGTTGGGTTCGCAACAGCCGTGCCTCTATTTTTCGCCGACCCTTGTAAGACACCAGGCCGCGCCCTGCACACTTAGGCGCATGAATGACTGGCCCCAGGCATGGTCCGACGACAACCGCGGCAGCCGTTACGGACGCGGCAGCGCTGGCGCACAGCCCGAGGGCGCGCGCGTGATGCGGCAGGTCCGCCGCGGCCCGGCGGCGCCGCCCGGCCAGGGCTACGGCGGTGTGCCGCAGCAGCCGTCGTACGTGAACGGCCAGGGGCACGGCGGCTACGCCGACGACGGCTATGACGACGGGTACGACAGCGGCTACAACACGGGCCAGGTCTACGGCGGCGGGGGCGGCGGCGGCCGTGACGGCGGGGGGATGCGCGAGCCGCGGCCCGCGCCGAACTGGCGGCGCCGTATCAAGGTGACGACGATCACGCTGGTGACCCTGCTGGTCGTGACGTCCGTCGCCACCTACTTCTGGGCCGACTCCAAGCTCAACCGTGACGTCGACCTGTCCAAGGTCATCGACCGGCCGGAGGCGGGCGAGGGCACCAACTACCTGATCGTCGGCTCCGACAGCCGTGCGGGCATGTCCGCCGAGGAGAAGAAGAAGCTGCACACCGGCTCCGCCGAGGGCAAGCGCACGGACTCGATGATGATCCTGCACGTCGGCGGCAACGGCGACACCCTGGTCTCCCTGCCGCGCGACTCGAACGTCACGATCCCGTCGTACAAGGGCTCCGACTCCGGCAAGCTCTACGAGAGCACCGGCCGGCAGACCAAGCTGAACGCCGCGTACGCGGAGGACGGCCCCGAGCTGCTGGTCCGCACCGTCGAGGCCAACACCGGTCTGCACATCGACCACTACGTCGAGATCGGCTTCGGCGGCTTCGCCAACATCGTGGACTCCGTCGGCGGCGTCGAGATAGACATCCCGAAGGGCGGCATCAAGGACTCCAAGTCCGGAGCCGACTTCAAGGAGGGCAAGCAGACCCTGAACGGCGAGGAGTCCCTCGCCTTCGTCCGCACCCGGTACGCACTGCCCGGCTCCGACCTGGACCGTACGAAGAACCAGCAGAAGTTCCTCTCGGCCCTGGCCAACCAGGTCGCCACCCCGGGCACGATCCTGAACCCCTTCAAGCTGTACCCGACCATGGGCGCGGGCCTGGACTCCCTGACCGTCGACAAGGACATGAGCCTGTGGGACCTGGCGTCCATGTTCTGGGCGATGAAGGGCGTCAGCGGCGGTGAGGGCAAGTCGATGAACATGCCGATCTCGGGCAACTCCGGCAACGGCAACCTGCAGTGGGACACCGCGAAGGTGAAGAAGCTGGTGGAGCAGCTGAAGAACGACGAGACGGTGACCGTCTCGGACAAGTGAGGCGCGAGCGCACCGATCGAGGGCACCCGAACCGGGTGCCCTCGACTGCTGTCATGCGGCGGTCACATCGTGGCGCCGGCCATCGCGTGACAGGTCGCGGCGCAGCGGCGACACGCCTCCGCGCAGCGCATCATCTGCGGATCGTCCGGCATGGACATACACGCCTCGGCGCACATCTCACAGGCCTTGGCGCACATCGCGCACATCTCGGCCGACATGGGCGAGCGGCGCATCATCATGTCCGCGCACATACGGGTCGTCTCGGCGCAGTCCATGAGCGCCCGCATGATCTGCATCTGGGCCTGGCCGCCCATCTGCATACAGGAGCTCATGGTCTCCTCGCAGATGCTGTGGCAGGTCATGCACGCGTCGACGCAGTCCTGCATCTCCTTGCTCATCGGCATGGTTCCGGGCTGGGTCATGGCTCCTCCTGGGGGGACGCGGGAGCCCGGGGCGGGCCCCGTGCCCTTCCGTCCTACGCCCGCGCACGGCGGGGCGCCATCGGGCGGACGCGAACAATTCACACCAGAAGTCGCACAGGGCACACACCTCCGCATTCCGTCGCAGGCGGTGCCAGGGGCCCGAACGGGTGAAGGGTGCCCGGGGGACCCGGACACCCTTCACCTTCAAATCCCGCGGGGCTACGGCAGGTTGCGCGCCATGACGATGCGCTGGACCTGGTTGGTGCCCTCGTAGATCTGCGTGATCTTGGCGTCGCGCATCATGCGCTCGACGGGGTAGTCACGGGTGTAGCCGTAGCCACCGAGGAGCTGGACGGCGTCCGTGGTGACCTCCATCGCCACGTCCGAGGCGAAGCACTTGGCGGCGGCGCCCAGGTAGGTCAGGTCGGCGTCGCCGCGCTCGGAGGCGGCGGCGGCCTGGTAGGTCAGCGCGCGGGCGGCCGAGATCTTCATGGCCATGTCGGCGAGCATGAACTGGATGCCCTGGAAGTCGGCGATCGGCTTGCCGAACTGCTTGCGCTCCTGGACGTAGCCCTTGGCGTAGTCGAGGGCGCCCTGGGCGATGCCGAGGGCCTGGGCGGCGATGGTGATGCGGGTGTGGTCCAGCGTCTTCATCGCGGTGGCGAAGCCGGTGCCCTCCTCGCCGATCATGCGGTCCGCCGGGATGCGGACGTTGTCCAGGTAGACCTCGCGGGTCGGGGAACCCTTGATGCCGAGCTTCTTCTCGGGGGCACCGAAGGAGACGCCCTCGTCGGACTTCTCCACCACGAACGCCGAGATGCCCTTGGAGCGCTTCGCCGGGTCCGTGACCGCCATCACCGTGTAGTACTCGGAGACGCCGGCGTTGGTGATCCAGCGCTTCACGCCGTTCAGTATGTAGTGGTCGCCGTCGCGGACGGCCTTCGTCTTCATGCCGGCCGCGTCGGAGCCGGCGTCGGGCTCGGACAGGCAGTAGGAGAACATGCCCTCGCCCTTGGCGAGCGGGGTCATGTACCGCTTCTTCAGGTCCTCGGAGCCGGAGAGGATCACCGGGAGCGAGCCCAGCTTGTTCACGGCCGGGATCAGGGAGGAGGACGCGCAGACGCGGGACACCTCCTCGATCACGATCACGGTGGCCAGGGCGTCGGCGCCGGCGCCGCCGTACTCCTCGGGCACGTGCACCGCGTGCAGATCACCCGCGACCAGGGCCTGAAGCGCCTCCTGCGGGAAGCGGGCGTCCTCGTCGACCGCGGCAGCGTGCGGTGCGATCTTCGCCTCGGCCAGGGAGCGGATGGCGTCACGGAGCATGTCGTGCTCCTCGGACGGGCGGTACAGGTCGAAGTCAGCCGATCCGGCCAAGGTCTCTCACGCTCCAAGGACGCTGGGTGGCAAGTGTGATGCCGGTGCTAATTACCGTTAAGTAACTCAAATTTTAGGGGTCGTCTCACGGGAGTGATACGTGAGCTTGGCGACAGCTGGGAAGTTGCCCGTCAGACCCTCCGACTATGCTCGGGCCCGCACGCCGCCGTCCCCCTTCTGGAGTCCCCCATGGCCCTCAAGATCACCGTGATCGGTACCGGCTATCTCGGCGCCACCCACGCCGCGGCCATGGCCGAGCTCGGGTTCGAGGTGCTGGGGCTCGATGTGGTGCCCGAGAAGATCGAGATGCTCGGCCGGGGCCAGGTCCCGATGTTCGAGCCCGGTCTCGAGGAACTGCTGCGCAAGCACGTCGCCGGCATCGAGGGCTCCACGGGCCGGCTGCGCTTCACCATGGACTGGGCGGAGGTCGCCGAGTTCGGCGACGTGCACTTCGTCTGCGTGAACACTCCGCAGAAGCACGGCGAGTACGCCTGCGACATGAGCTACGTCGACTCCGCCGTCGAGTCCCTCGCCAAGCACCTGCGCGGCCCGAACCTGGTCGTCGGCAAGTCGACCGTGCCGGTGGGCAGCGCCGACCGGCTCGCCGCCCGCATCCTGGAGCTCGCGCCGGGCGGCGGCGAGGTGGAGCTGGCGTGGAACCCGGAGTTCCTGCGCGAGGGCTTCGCCGTGGACGACACCCTGCACCCGGACCGGATCGTGGTCGGCGTGCGCAGCGAGCGTGCCGAGGAGCTGCTGCGCGAGGTGTACGCGACGCCGATCGCCGACGGCTCCCCCTTCGTCGTCACCGACTTCCCCACCGCCGAGCTGGTGAAGACCTCCGCGAACTCCTTCCTGGCCACCAAGATCTCCTTCATCAACGCGATGGCGGAGGTCTGCGAGGCCGCCGGCGGCGACGTCGCCAGGCTCGCGGAGGCCATCGGGCACGACGACCGGATCGGCAAGAAGTTCCTGCGCGCCGGCATCGGCTTCGGCGGCGGGTGCCTGCCCAAGGACATCCGCGCCTTCATGGCCCGCGCCGGTGAGCTGGGCGCCGACCAGGCGCTGACGTTCCTGCGCGAGATCGACTCGATCAACATGCGCCAGCGCGGTCAGATGGTGGAGCTCGCCCGGCAGGCGCTGGGCGGCGGGTCGTTCCTCGGCAAGCGGGTCGCGGTGCTCGGCGCCACCTTCAAGCCCGACTCGGACGACGTACGGGACTCGCCCGCGCTGAACGTCGCCGGGCAGATCCACCTCCAGGGCGGCCAGGTCACGGTCTACGACCCCAAGGGCATGGGCAACGCCCGCCGTCTCTTCCCGACCCTGGGCTACGCCGACAGCGCGATCGAGGCGGTGCGGGGCGCCGATGTCGTACTGCACCTGACGGAGTGGCGGGAGTTCCGGGAGCTGGACCCGAAGTCGCTCGGCGAGGTCGCGGCGGCCCGGGTCATCCTGGACGGCCGCAACGCCCTCGACCCCGAGCTGTGGCGCAAGGCCGGCTGGAGCTACCGGGCGATGGGACGCCCGACCGCCTAGCCGACGGCGCCGGTGCGGCGTCCCCGGAGACGGGCGACGCCGTTTCGGCCGAGGCTCAGTCGGCCGAAACGGCGTCCTTCGCATTCTGCCGCACCCGGGCGTATCACGCCGAATGAATCTTCAACGACCTTTCGAAATGGCTCACTTCGCTCGGTAGCGCCGCATCTTCGCGCGCGCTCCGCACACCTGCATCGAGCACCAGCGGCCGCGCCCCGCCGGGCTGCGGTCGTAGTACGCCCAGTGACAGTCGCCCGCCTCGCAGGCCTTGAGCCTGCTCCAGGTGCCCTCGACCAGGGCCTGGGCGATGGCGGCGGCCACCCGGGAGCGCAGCGGCCCCTGGTCGGCGGCGGCGAGGACGGCCGAGCCGTCGGCGGCGTCGACCGCGACCAGCAGCGGGCTCGCCGCCAGCAGCACGCCGAGCGGAGTCACCTCGCGGTGCGCCGGATGGCCCGCGTGGGCGAGCAGGGCCACCCGCAGGGACTCCCGCAGCTCCCGCGCCCCGGCCACGTCCCCCTCGCCCAGCCCGAAGCGCGCCCGGCCCTCCGCCGTGTCCAGCGAGTCCGCGCCCGAATCCAGGGCCAGCGTGTTGACCAGCGACTGGACCAGCTCCAGGCCCCCGGGCGCGGGCGATCTCTCACTCATGGCTGCACGCTATCCCTCAGTTCTCCGATCCCCTTGCGACGTTACCTCCAATACGGGAGTATCAGGTAACCGCGTTACCCATTGGCGCGCTATAGCGGTAACCGCATCTCAAGGAGGAAGTCATGGCCATCGCCGAACTGGGCGCCGTCGTCCTGGACTGTCCCGACCCCCGCGCACTCGCCGGTTTCTACGCGGGCGTGCTCGGCGGAAGCGTCGAGGGCGAGGGGGACTGGGTGGACCTGACGGTGCCGGGCGGGCGGGCGCTGGCGTTCCAGGCCGCCCCCGGATTCGTACCGCCGAAGTGGCCCGCGCCCGATCACTCGCAGCAGTTCCACCTGGACCTGAGCGTCGAGGACCTGGACGCGGCCGAGGCGCGGATCCTGGCCCTCGGAGCCAAGCCCCTCGACACCGACGACCGCTCACGCGGCTTCCGGGTCTACGCGGATCCGGCGGGCCACCCGTTCTGCCTCTGCCGGGCCTGACGTCCGCGACCGGGCCGCGCCGGCCGCCGGTCAGCCGTCCAGCTCGGCGATCTTCATCGTCGAGGGTGCCCGGCGGCGCTGTGCCTCCCGGGCCGTGAAGTCGGCCTCGCGCAGCACGCGTTGGACGTTGCCCCAGGTCAGCAGGGCGATGTCGGTCTCGGACCAGCCGCGGCGCAGCAGTTCGGCGACGAGGTGCGGGTAGCAGGAGGCGTCGCTGAGGTCCTGCGGATGGGCGGCGCCGGCGTCGTAGGTGCCGGACAGGCCGACGCAGCCGGGGCCGGCGATCTCGCGGACGTGGTCCAGGTGGTCGGCGACGTCCCGGACGGACGGGCCGGTCTGCTCGGCGGTGAGCGGCACCATGCACAGGCCCCGCACCGCGCTCAGCTCGGCCAGCAGGTCGTCGGGGAGGTTGGCCGGGTGCGGGCGCAGGGCGCGGGCGGCCGAACGGGCGCACAGGACCGGCGCCTTGGACACCGCACACGCCCGGCGCACGGTGTCCGCGGAGGCGCCGGAGAGGTCGGCCAGCACACCGAGGCGGTTCATCTCGCGCAGCACCTCCTCGCCGAACCGGGTCAGCCCCGACTCGCTCGCCCAGGAGACGCCGGACAGGGTCAGGGCGCGCAGCCCGAGGCCGTGCAGGGAGCGCAGGATGCCGAGCGAGTCGCCGAGCGCGGCGGCCCCCGCCGGTCCCGGCAGCACGGCGACCCGGCCGCTGTGCAGGGCGTCGGTGATCGGGCCGGGGGTGTCGGCGAGGCGCAGACCTTCGGCGTGGGCCCGTACGACGGTCTTCACCAGGTCCAGCTGTTCCAGCGTGGCGCCGACGGCCCGGTCCCCGTCCAGCGCCTCGGGCAGGTGCAGCGCCCAGAACAGCGCGCCCACATGGCCCTCACGCATCCGCGGCACATCGGTGTCGACGGCGCTCTCGCCGAGCTCCAGGTCGAACCAGGGAAGCCGGCGCAGCGCCCACGGCAGTCCGCTGTAGCCGTCGGCGACGGGATGCGCGGCCAGCAGGCGGTGGGCACGGGCCAGGAGGTCGGCGCCGGAGTCCGCCTCCGGACCGTCGACGGCCTCGGGCAGCCGCTCCGGCAGATCACCTATCTCGCCGACCTCGGGGCCGGCATCCGCTTCGTACTTGAGGTCTGCCATGGCGGTCTCCGTACGTGATCGACGTACTGATCAGCAGTACGGTCACGGTCGCACGGACCCGCGGGCCCTTCGAGGTGGACGGGGCGTTCGGGGGTACGTCAGCCCTCCCGCGCCGCCTCGATGACGTCATCCAGCGTGTCGCGGGAACGGACCAGGTCGGCGATCATGCGGTCGATACGGGCGCGCTCGGCGGTGAGGTCCTCGACGAGCCGGGGCGTGGCGACGGCGGAGGGGCCGCCGTCGGCGTCCCGCATGCACGGCAGCAGCTCGGCGATCCGGCTGCTGTGCAGCCCGGCGGCGAACAGCTCCTGGATCCGGACGACCCGGTCGACGGCCGCCTCGGGATAGTCGCGGTGCCCGCCCGGCGTGCGCTCGGCGCGCAGCAGCCCCTGGGCCTCGTAGTAGCGCAGCGACCGCTCGCTCACACCGGTGCGCCGGGCCAGTTCACCGATCCGCATTCCGCGACCCTCTCGGTCCGTCCGGGCTTGAATCTGACACTGATGTCAGATTTTACGGTACGGGCATGACGCACACGGAGTCCCAGAAGCCAACCGTCGGCCCGCTTCTCGCCCCGGCCCGCCTGGGCCGGCTGCACCTGTCCAACCACCTCGTCATGGCTCCGCTGACCAGGAACCGTGCGGAGGCTGACGGCACGCCCACTCCCCTGATGGCCACCTATTACGCCCAGCGCGCCTCGGCGGGCCTGATCGTCGCCGAGGCCGCCACACCGAACGCGACCGGGCAGACGTACCCGAACATCACGGCGATCCACTCGCCCTCGCACGTGGCCGGCTGGCGGCTGGTCACCGAGGCGGTACGGGCGGCCGGCGGCGGCCCGATGTTCCTCCAGCTCCAGCACGGCGGCCGGGTCGGCCACCCCGCGACCAGCGGACTGACCCCCGTCTCGCCCTCTCCCCTGCCGCTCCCGGAGACCATCTTCACGCCGGACGGGCACCGCCCAGCCGTCGTCCCCCGGGAGATGACCGGCGACGACATCCGCACCACCGTCGCCGACTTCGCGAACGCCGCGCGCAATGCCGTGGCCGCCGGTTTCGCGGGCGTCGAGGTGCACTCCGCCAACGGCCATCTCCTGCACCAGTTCCTGTCCGGCAACACCAACCGCCGCACCGACGGCCACGGCGGCTCGCCGGCCGGGCGGATCCGGTTCGTGCGGGAGGTGGTGGAGGCGGTGGCCGCCGCGATCGGGCCCGAGCGCACCGGCGTACGGATCTCTCCGCGCAACACCGTCAACGGCATCGAGGAGACCGACACCGACACGCTCTACCCGGCGCTCGTGGCGGCGCTGGGCGGGCTGGGGCTCGCGTATCTGCATCTGGTGCACGCCGACCCGGCGGACCCGCTGTTCGGGCGGATCCGGGCCGCCTGGCCGGGCACCCTGATCGCCAACCCGGTGCTCCCGGAGCTGTCCGCGGCGAGGATCGGCGTCGAGTCGGCCCGGCTGCTGGCCGCCGGGGCCGATCTGATCGCCCTCGGCCGCCCGTTCCTCGCCAACCCGGACCTGGTGCGGCGCCTCGCGCTGGGGGCACCGCTGAACCCGGTGCGGGACCGGTACCTGATGTACACGGGCGGGGCGACCGGCTACACCGACTACCCCGCCCTCGACGATCAGCCGTCCAGTGCCTCGATGGTCGCGTTGGACGGACCCCGCGTCGTCTGAAGGCCGCGGGCCACGTCCTCCGCCGCGCCCAGCACCCGGACCGCGTTCTGCCAGGTCAGCTTCGCCAGGTCGGGCCTGGACCAGCCGCGGTCCAGCAGCTCGGCGATCAGGTTGGGGTAGCCGGAGACGTCGTTCAGACCGTCCGGGGTGAAGGCGGTGCCGTCGTAGTCGCCGCCGATGCCGAGGTGGTCGACGCCGACGACCTCGCGCATGTGGTCCAGATGGTCGGCGACCGTGGACACCGTGGCGACCGGGCGCGGGTTGGTCTCCTCGAAGGCGCGGTGCACCTTCATCGCCTCGGCGGTCGTGTCGAGGTGGTGGAAGCCGTGGGCGCGCATGTTCTCGTCGGCCGCGACCGTCCAGTCGACCGCCGCTTGGAGCACGAACTTCGGCACGAACGTCACCATCGCGACGCCGCCGTTGCCGGGCAGGCGTTCCAGCACGTCGTCCGGGATGTTGCGCGGGTGGTCGCACACCGCGCGGGAGGAGGAGTGCGAGAAGATCACCGGGGCGGCGGAGGCGTCGAGGGCGTCCCGCATGGTCGTGGCCGCCACGTGCGAGAGGTCGACCAGCATGCCCTCGCGGTTCATCTCCCGCACGACCTCACGGCCGAACGCCGACAGACCGCCCACGCCGGGCTCGTCCGTCGCCGAGTCCGCCCACGCGATGTTGTCGTTGTGCGTGAGCGTCATGTAGCGGACGCCGAGCGCGTACAGCGCGCGCAGCGTGGCGAGGGAGTCGGCGATCGAGTGGCCGCCTTCGGCACCCATCAGGGAGGCGATACGGCCCTCCGCGCGGGCCGCCTCCATGTCCGCCGCCGTCAGCGCCGGGCGCAGGTCGCCCGGATACCGCGCCAGCAACTGCCGTACGCAGTCGATCTGTTCCAGGGTGGCGCTGACCGCCTTGTCACCGGCGTAGTCCGAGCGGACGTACACCGACCAGAACTGCGCGCCGACGCCGCCCGCGCGCAGGCGGGGGATGTCGGTGTGCAGATGGCCGCCCTGGTCGCCGGCGATGTCGCGGGCGTCGAGGTCGTAGCGGACCTGTTCGCGCAGTGCCCAGGGGAGGTCGTTGTGGCCGTCGACGACGGGGAACTCGCGCAGCAGTTCCCGGGCTGCCTCCAGGGAGGTCATCGGCGTCACTTCCCCGCGCCGAAGCCGAACCCGCCCGCTCCCTCGACCTTGGCGCGCAGGCGCTTGCCCTTCTCGGTGGCCTGGTCGTTCAGGTCCTGCTGGAACTCGCGCATCCGCTGGAGCAGGTCCTCGTCGTGGGTGGCGAGGATGCGGGCGGCGAGCAGCCCGGCGTTGCGGGCGCCGGCGACCGAGACGGTGGCCACGGGCACGCCGGCCGGCATCTGCACGATGGAGAGCAGGGAGTCCATGCCGTCGAGGTACTTCAGCGGCACGGGCACACCGATCACCGGGAGCGGGGTCACCGAGGCGAGCATGCCGGGCAGGTGGGCGGCGCCGCCGGCACCGGCGATGATCACCTTCAGCCCGCGCTCGGCCGCCTGTTCGCCGTAGGTGACCATCTCGCGCGGCATGCGGTGCGCGGAGACGACGTCGACCTCGTAGTCGATCTCGAACTCGTCGAGGGCCTGGGCGGCGGCCTCCATGACGGGCCAGTCGCTGTCCGAACCCATGACGATGCCTACAACGGGGCTCATTCGGTGATCGTGCCTCTCAGGTAACCGGCTGCGTGACGTGCGCGCTCCAGGACGTCGTCCAGGTCGTCGCCGTAGGTGTTGACGTGGCCCACCTTGCGGCCCGGCTTCACGTCCTTGCCGTACATGTGGATCTTCAGCTGCGGGTCGCGGGCCATGCAGTGCAGGTACGCGGAGTACATGTCGGGGTAGTCGCCGCCGAGGACGTTGACCATCACCGTCCACCCGGCACGCGGGCGCGGGTCGCCCAGGGGCAGGTCGAGGACGGCCCGGACGTGGTTGGCGAACTGCGAGGTGATGGCGCCGTCCTGGCTCCAGTGGCCCGAGTTGTGCGGTCGCATCGCGAGTTCGTTGACGAGGATGCGGCCGTCGCGGGTCTGGAACAGCTCGACCGCGAGGTGGCCGACGACGCCGAGCTCCTTGGCGATGGTCAGGGCCATCTCCTCGGCCTTCAGCGCGAGGGCCTCGTCGAGGTCGGGTGCCGGGGCGATGACGGTGTCGCAGACACCGTTCACCTGCTGGGACTCGACCACGGGGTACGCGACCGCCTGGCCGTGCGGCGAGCGCACGACGTTGGCGGCGAGCTCGCGGACGTAGTCCACCTTCTCCTCGGCGAGGACGGGGACGCCGGCGCGGAAGGGATCCTCCGCCCCGGTCACGTCGTCCACGACCCAGACGCCCTTGCCGTCGTAGCCGCCGCGGACCGTCTTGAGGACGACCGGGAAGCCGTCGCCCTCGGCCGCGAACGCGGCGACGTCCTGCGGGTCGCTCACGATGCGGTGCCGCGGGCACGGCACACCGATCGCATCGAGCCGCGCGCGCATCACTCCCTTGTCCTGGGCGTGCACGAGCGCGTCGGGGCCGGGGCGGACGGGGATGCCGTCCGCCTCCAGCGCCCGTAGGTGCTCGGTGGGTACATGTTCGTGATCGAAGGTGATCACATCGCACCCGCGGGCGAACTCGCGCAGCGTGTCGAGGTCGCGATAGTCGCCGATGACGACATCGCTGACCACCTGCGCCGCGGAATCCTGCGGGGTGTCACTGAGAAGCTTGAACCTGATGCCGAGCGGGATGCCTGCCTCGTGTGTCATACGCGCGAGCTGGCCCCCGCCGACCATGCCGACTACCGGGAACGTCACGCCCCTAGGGTATCGGCCGCGCCGGGGCGACCCTCTTACCGGACTTTTCCGGGTCTCTTCCCCGACGTATGAGCTCACCCACAGGCAATCGCGAAGGGGGGTGGTTAGCATGGCTGAGTTGACGAAACCGACCGACAGGGAGCCTTCACAACCATGGGACGTGGTTCCTCGGGGCTTCATGTGTCGCCTCCGGTGTCCGGAAAATCCGTACGGCAGCGCTTCGACCGGCTGGTACGTGAGGTCGCGAAGTTCGGCGCGGTGGGCGGCGCGGGGCTGCTCGTCAACCTTCTGGTGTTCAACCTGGTGCGGCATGTCACCGACCTCCAGGTCGTGCGCGCGAGCGTCATCGCCACGGTCGTCGCGATCATCTTCAACTACGTCGGCTTCCGGTACTTCACCTACCGGGATCGCGACAAGAGCCGCCGCACCAAGGAACTGAGCCTGTTCCTGCTGTTCAGCGTGGTCGGCCTGGTGATCGAGAACGGTGTCCTGTACGCGGCGACCTACGGCTTCGGCTGGGACAGCCCGCTGCAGAGCAACGTCTTCAAGTTCCTCGGCATCGGCATCGCGACGCTGTTCCGCTTCTGGTCGTACCGCACGTGGGTGTTCCGTGCGCTGCCGGCACCGGAGCCCGCACCATCCGCCGAATCGTTCCTGGAGCCCCCTCGCGGGCCCGCGGCGCAGGAGCGCCGGGTCGGCCAGCGCGTCGGCTGAACGGGCCGTCACCGGACCGTCGGCCCCGACTCCTGCGGCTTCTTCGGCGGCTGGGTACGCGACAGGAACAGCGCTATGACCGGCGGCTTCGCCTGGAGCATCTCGAGGCGGCCGCCGTCGGCCTCGGCCAGGTCACGGGCCACGGCGAGGCCGATGCCCGTGGAGTTGCGGCCGCTGATGGCGCGCTCGAAGATGCGGGCGCCCAGGTCCGCGGGGACACCGGGACCCTCGTCCGTGACCTCGATCACCGCCTGATTGCCGGTCACGCGGGTGCGCAGCGCGACCGTGCCGCCGCCGTGCATGAGGGAGTTCTCGATCAGCGCGGCGAGCACCTGCGCCACGGCGCCCGGCGTGCCGACCGCCTTGAGGTGCCGCTTGCCCGAGCTGACGATGGCCCGGCCCGCGCTGCGGTAGGCGGGGCGCCACTCGGCCAGCTGCTGCTGGATGACCTCGTCGAGGTCGAAGGTGACGGCGGAGCCGGTGCGCGGGTCCCGGGAGTTGGTCAGCAGGCGCTGGACGACGTCCGTGAGGCGCTCCACCTGCGTCAGGGCGATGGTCGCCTCGTCCTTCACCGTGTCGGGATCGTCGGTGAGGGTGATCTCCTCCAGCCGCATGGACAGCGCGGTGAGCGGGGTGCGCAGCTGGTGCGAGGCGTCGGCGGCCAGGCGCCGCTCCGCCGTCAGCATCCGGGCGATGCGCTCGGCTGAGGAGTCGAGGACGTCCGCCACCCGGTCCAGCTCGGGCACGCCGTAGCGCTTGTGCCGGGGCCGGGGGTCGCCGGAGCCCAGTCGTTCCGCGGTCTCCGCGAGGTCGGTCAGCGGCGAGGCCAGCCGGTTGGCCTGGCGGACGGCGAGCAGCACGGCCGCGATCACCGCGAGCAGGGCGACGGCCGCGATGATCAGCAGCGTACGGCCGACCTCCCGCGTCACCGAGGAGCGCGGCTCCTGCACGGTGACCGTCTCGCCCTCCTCGCCGGTCTCCGTGGCGCTGATGACGTCGCCGGTGGGCTTGGTGCCGACCTGGATGACCGGCTTCTGCGGGATCCGGATCTCGGCGTAGCGGTCCCCCTGGACCTGCTCCCGCAGCACCTTGGCGTCCACGGTCTCGTCCCCGAGCAGCCGGCTGTCCACGATGCTGGCGAGGCGTACCGCCTCGGTGTCCACCCGCTCCTGTGCGGTGCTGGTGATCGTCCGTGTCTCGACGATCACCAGCGACACGCCGAAGACGGCGATCACGACGAGAACGACGGCGAGGGTGGACTGGATCAGTCGACGGCGCATGTCCTGCTACTTACCTGTGGGGCCTGGATACCGCTGCGGCGTGCTCGCCGGTACGGCGCCGGCCTCGGGACCGGACTCAGCTCTTCTCGAAACGGAAGCCCACGCCTCGCACCGTCGCGATGTAGCGGGGGTTGGCCGCGTCGTCGCCCAGCTTCTTGCGGAGCCAGGAGATGTGCATGTCGAGGGTCTTGGTCGAGGACCACCAGGTGGTGTCCCAGACCTCGCGCATCAGCTGGTCCCGGGTCACCACCCGGCCGGCGTCGCGCACCAGCACGCGCAGGAGGTCGAACTCCTTCGCCGTGAGCTGGAGCTCCTCGTCGCCCATCCACGCCCGGTGCGACTCGACGTCGATCCGTACGCCGTGGGTGGCCGGCGGCTGCTGCGGCTCGGCCGCCCCGCGCCGGAGCAGGGCCCGGACCCGGGCGAGCAGCTCGGCCAGCCGGAACGGCTTGGTGACGTAGTCGTCGGCGCCCGCGTCCAGGCCCACGACGGTGTCCACCTCGTCGGCGCGCGCGGTGAGGATGAGGACCGGCACGGTGTGGCCCTCGGCACGCAGTCGCCGGGCCACCTCCAGACCGTCCATGCCGGGCAGGCCGAGGTCCAGTACGACCAGATCGATACCGCCCTGCATTCCAGCGTCGAGCGCGGTGGGGCCGTCCTCACGCACCTCGACCTCGTACCCTTCCCGGCGCAGTGCGCGGGCCAGCGGCTCCGAAATGGACGCGTCGTCCTCGGCGAGCAGTACTCGGGTCATGAGGTGATGGTAGTCCGCCCATGACAAGAGCTGGAGGGTGATCGACCGCCCCGATTCTCACCGGCCCCGGGCGTGTCTCTTACCTTCGGCCGCTGTGGTACAGACCTATGCCCTCGGGATGCGATCCTGGAAAGGACCTTGGAAAGGGTGTCCGCGGTTCCCTCGACACCTGTGATCCCGGTCTCAAGTCCTTCCATTTCAGGCACTGTCCTGACGTATGGTGACTCTACGCCCGTAGCACTGCGGGGACCTTCGGCGCACTTGACGCTGAGGGTCTCTTTTGTGTGCGGGACCGGTGCTCACCGGTCCCCGAAGGAATGACCTGTGGCCGGGCCCCCGATGGCGGGGGCGTGGATCCCGACGGTCGCCGTCATCCCCTCCGTGATCCGGAGCGGACTGTCCCTGGGCGTGGGACGGACGGCCGTGTCCGCCGGTGCCGGCCGCCCCCCACCGGGCGCGTGAACGTTCTACGTCGGTGCGCGTCCCGACCAGCAAGGATCGACCATGGCGTCCAGCCTGACGAAGGACTCGGCCCGCCCGGGCACCCCCGGCTCCGAGAAGACCTTCTTCGGCCACCCCCGCGGACTGGCCACTCTCTTCATGACCGAGATGTGGGAGCGTTTCTCCTACTACGGCATGAGGGCACTGCTCCCGCTGTACCTGGTCGCTCCGGGCGGCCTGAACCTCAACGCGGCGACGGCGACCGCGATCTACTCGGTCTACGTGTCGATGGTGTACCTGCTCGCCATGCCCGGCGGATGGTTCGGCGACCGGGTCTGGGGCCCGCGCAAGACCGTCGCCGTGGCCGGTGGCGTCATCATGCTCGGCCACCTCACGCTGGCCCTGCCGTCCTCCGGCACGTTCTACGCCGGCCTCGGCCTGGTCGCGATCGGTTCGGGTCTGCTGAAGGCCAACATCTCCACGATGGTCGGCCACCTCTACGACGGCCCGTCCGACCCGCGCCGCGACGGTGGCTTCACGGTCTTCTACATGGGCATCAACCTCGGTGCCTTCGCCGCGCCGCTGATCATCGGCACCATCGGTGAGAACGTCAACTGGCACCTGGGCTTCGCGCTCGCCGCGCTCGGCATGGCGCTGGGCCTGGCCCAGTTCCTGATCGGCTCGCGCCACCTGGCCGAGCGCTCCAGCGTGGTCCCCACCCCGCTGTCCGACCAGGAGAAGTCCTCCACCCTGCGCAAGGCGGCGATCTGGGCCGGTATCGCGGTCGTCTTCTACGCGATCGTCGGCTTCTCCGGCAACTACACGCTGAACTGGGTCCTGGTCCCGCTGACCCTGCTCGGCGTGATCATCCCGACGATGGTCCTGGTCCGCATCAAGCGCGACAAGGACCTGGACCGCGGCGAGCAGTCGAAGATGTCCGCGTACATCTGGTTCTTCGTGGCCGCGGCCGTGTTCTGGATGATCTACGACCAGGGCGGCTCGACCCTGTCGATCTTCGCCGACGGCTCCGCCGAGAACAGCGTCTTCGGCTGGGAGTTCCCGGTCTCCTGGTACCAGTCGGTCAACCCGGTCCTGATCATGGCGCTGGCCCCGGTCTTCGCCTGGTTCTGGCTGGCGCTGAACCGGCGCGGCAAGGAGCCGAGCACGATCGTGAAGTTCGGCTCGGGTCTGGTCCTGGTCGGCGCGTCGTTCTTCCTCTTCCTGGCCCCGCTGTCGATCGCCGAGGGCGGTCACAGGGCGGCCGCGATGTGGCTGGTGGCGATCTACTTCGTCCAGACCGTCGGTGAGCTGCTGCTGTCCCCGGTGGGTCTGTCGGTGACGACGAAGATGGCGCCCGCGAAGTACGCCTCGCAGATGATGGGCGTCTGGTTCCTGGCCGTCACCGCCGGTGACGCCACGACCGGTCTGCTCTCCATCGCCGGTGTCGACCTGAACAAGACCAACATCGTGGCCCTGGAGGCGACGCTCGCCGTCCTCGCCGGTGTGGCGGTGTGGATGTACCGCAAGAAGGTCAAGGAGCTCATGGGCGACGTGCGCTAACGCCGCGCGGCTTGAGCCGAACGGGGCCGTTGCACCTGGGTGGGTGCGACGGCCCCGTCGGTTTTGCTGGAAGTGCGCGGTTCCCCGCGCCCCTGAGAAACAGGCGTCGGTCAGCGCGTCCTGCGCCGTGGCATGAACGTGAACACCGCTCCCCCGAGCAGCAGTGCCGTCCCCGCCACCAGGCCCAGCGCCTTCAGAGCGGCGTGGTCCTCCGCGCCCGTCGCCGCCAGGCCGCCGTTCGTCGACGAGCCGCCCGCGGAGCCTCCCGCCGAACCGCCGGCCGAACCGCCGCCGGACGCCCCGCTCGCCTGCTCGGTCGTGTCCAGGGTGAGGGAGACCTCCGACTTCGCGGGCGTGCAGGTCGTCGTCGTGCCCAGGGCCTCGATCGTCAGGACGCCCGGCGACAACGTCGATTCGCCGCTCGCGCCCGGCTTGTACGTCCCCGTGAGGTCGGGGATCTCGATCGGCTCGCCCGACTTGATGTCCTCGGAGTTGGTGGGGCCCTCGACATGGACCGTGCCCTTGTCGGCGCCGCCCAGGGCGACCTCCATCGACGGCTTGACCGAGTCCTTGGGGATGTCGGCGGGGCTGTCCATCACCGACTTCTTGAACTTGACCGTGAGGTCGAAGTTCTCGCCGCTCTTCTTGGCATTGATCTGCACCGGCGAGGTGGCGTTCTTGTCGCCGATGGGCGTCTTGCACTCGTAGGGGACCTGGACCTCCTTGCCGGTGAAGTCGGTCTGGCCGCCACCGCCCCCGGTGCCGCCGCCGGTGCTCGTGCCGCCGTCGTCGCCGCCCGTCTCGCTCTCACTGGGCGTCGGGCTGGAGGACCCGGTGGGCAGGCCGGTCGGCACGCTCGTCGGCAGCGTCGGGATCACCGTCGGCAGACCTCCCGTCGTACCGCCCGAGTTCCCGCCCTCGTCCGTCACCTTGATCGTCGCCGCCTGCTTCACCGCCTCCTTGGGCGCGCACTTGGTGTCCGTGGAGATCGGCTTGTTGACGTTGATGTTGTACGCGTCCGGCGTCAGCTTCACCTCGCCCGGTGCCGTCAGCTTCAGCTTGCCCTTCATGTCGGACAGCTTCATGTCGGTGTTCTTGGGGATCGGCGGGTTCTCCCGCGGACCCTGCATGGCGATGTCCCCGGTCTGTGCGCCGGCCGCCTTCAGGGTGCCCGTCGGCTGGACCGTGTTCGCCTCCAGGTCCAGGATGTTCGGGTTCTTGGAGGCCGCCTGGACGAACTTCCAGACGATCTCCACCTCGTCACCGACCTTCGCCTCGGCGGGCGCGGTGATCTCCACCTTCGTCGTGCCCTGCACCGGCGGCAGCCCGGAGATGGCGGGCGGGATGCACTCGGTCGCGTACGCCACCTCCGCCGCCTGGGCGGTCCCGGCGCTCACGCCGAGCAGGACGCCCGCGCCGCCGAGCATCAGCGCGACGCCGGCCGCACTCGCTCTCCTGGGCCGGGCCGGTACGGCTCTCCTTGGCTTGCTCACGGGGGTCCCTTCCTGGTCGGAGTCGTCGGACTCGTCGGGCTTTCGTCGTGCGGTGCGGAGAGCCGGCCGGCCGTGCCCGGATCGCTGTCCGGGGTGAACCACGGCAGGGCCGAAGAGGGTGGAGCCGCGTGCCTCGCCTCTTCCCGGGGCCTGAGCCCCGGCAGGCGAAACGCGACCTCGGGCAGGCGCAGGCCCCGGCGGCGGGCAGACTGCCGCGGCCGTATCCGGTCCACCACCGCCATCCCGACGCGGAACAGCGCCGCCGGTACGACCAGACAGACCAGGATCCAGAACAGCGTCACGCCCCAGGGCCGCCCCACGCCCCAGGGCTGCTCGGCCATCACCTTGCCGCCGTACTTCAGGGAGACGGCGTAGTCGCCGTGCGCCCCGGCGGCGAGCTCGACCGGCAGCTCGATGCGTGCCTTGCGGCCCGGCTGGATCGTGCCGCGCCACTGCTGTTCCTCCCACTGCGGGGCGAACACGCCGTGGGAGGTGCCGACCTGGAAGACCGGGTTCCTGACGGCGGAGGTGCCGACGTTGCCGACCGTGAAGACGAACGTGCGGGCCGGGGGTGCGCCGAACCAGGTGAGCAGGCCGCTCGATCCGTCCAGCCGGGTGTCCGTGAGCACCGAAAGACGGCCGCCCGCCGGCTCCGCGGGCAGCGGCTCGACCGCGTGCCCGGCGACCTGGAAGATCGCGTCGGCCTCGGCCTTGGGTCCGGTCGCCGTCGCCACGTGCACCACGCACGGGCACGGCACGGGCGGCTCCGCCACCGGCAGCTTCCGGCTGAAGCGCCCTTCGCCGTCCGTGGTCACGGCCCGGCCGTCCGCGTTGGCGCAGGAGTTGGTGCCCCCGGTCACGCCGGTCGACGGCACGGACTGCCCGCAGATCAGGAGCATCAGCAGCGCGCGCGGCCGCCAGCCGCTGCCGGTCACGGTGACCGAACCGCCCGTCCCCGCCTGCGTCCTGGACAGCTTCACGACGGGCGGGTCGTCGGCCGCCGACGCGCTCACGGCCGCCATCGGCGGCAACAGCAGCGCCAGTACCGTCACCAGCGCCGGAATCCGCACCCTGCCCCTCACGTCCCCGCTCCCGTCAACTCCGCCTGCTGCAAAGGCCGTTCGACCTCGGTCGCCCCGCCGTCGTACGGGCCCCGGTGCCTTCGACGTCGTACGGCGACGAGGGCGCCCGCCGCCGCGAGCGCCCCCGCGGCCCCCGCCACCGCGCCCCACGGCACGAACCGCACCGACACCTGCGCGGTGTCGGCGGCTCCGCCCGCCGCCGTGACCGTGAGCCGCACGTCGACCGCGTCGAGCGCGGGCCGGTCGGGCCAGGGCTCGGTGAGCCGGGTGCGGCTGCCCGGGGGCAGGTCGACCGGCAGGGTGCGCGGGGCGCGGTCCAGGAGGCGGCCGAGGACACCGTCGGCGCGCACTGCGAGACTCGGCGTGAGGGGGGTCGTACCCCTGTTGACCAGCACATATGTGATGCTGTCGGCCCTGACTGCCACCTGTTCGACGGTCAGCGCGGTCAGCTCCGGGCCGGTGACTCGCAGCCGCAGGGCGACACGCTGGGCGCGGCCGTCGGCGTCCCGGGCGACGATCTCGCCGGAGCGGTCACCGGGGGCCGTGCCCGTCGGGACGGTCACCGTGAACGGGACCTCGGCGCGGGTGCGGGCCGGGATCCGCACCCGGCTCTCGGCGAAGGCGATCGGCACGCCGTCGCCGGTCAGCCCTACGGTGACCGGCTCGGCGCCGCGGTTCGTCACGGACACCGTGTCCTGCTGGACCGACCCGGGCTCGCCCTCGGTGTAGAAGGACGGGCGCCCGCCCCCGGAGGGCGCGACGAGCCAGGCCTCGGCGGCGGTCGCCGTGGGGGCCACCGCCAGCAGGGACAGAAGCAGCAGGGGCAGGGACAGGACACGGGCGGCTGACGACATCGGCGGCTCCAGCGCTCTCATACGGAGGCGTTCAGCGGCGTACGGTCTGCCCCCGCCTCGTCAGCCACAGCGCACCCGCCGCACCCGCGAGCAGGACCGTGCCGCCCAGGGTGCCGAGGGCGATGGCCGAGTCCTCGGGGCCGGTCTGCGGAAGTTCGGAACCGGAGCCGGAACCGCTCTGGGCCCCGCTGTCGCCGCCGCCACCGGATGCCGCAGTCACGTCGAGGCTCAGCGAGGGACCCGGGCTGTTGGACGGCGTGCACGTGGTGGTCGTGCCGAGGGCCTTGATGGTGAGGATGCCCGCGGTGAAGGTGACCTTGCCGGTCTTCTTCGGGGAGTACGTACCCGTCAAGTCGTTGATCTTGATGGGGGTGTTGGCGGGGATGGCCTCCTGGTTGGCCGGGCCCGTCACGTTCATGGTGCCGCTGTCGGCGCCGCCCAGCTTGATGGTGGCGCTCGGGTTCATCGCGCCCTTGCCCAGTTCGACCGGGCTGGACGAGACGCCCTTCTGCCACGACATGGTGATCTTGTAGCCGCTGCCGCTCTTGACGCCCTTGATGTCGATGGGCGAGACGGCGCTCTTGTCGCCGATCGGCGTCTTGCAGGCGTAGTTGACGTCGACGACCTCGGCCCTGGCCGCGGGGGCGGCCATCAGCACCGCCGATCCGGCCAGGGCCGCGGCGGTCGCGAGCGCGGCGGTTCGCTTCTGCTTCGACACGGTCCCCTCATTTCCTGACGGCACATCAGATCGGCCGTCAAGGTACGCCCGGGGACTTGAGGAAGGAAGACACGGTGCACACCGGAGTTGTGGCGATCCGGCGTGCACCGAGTGGAAGGGGTGACCGCCGGGCGGCAGTGGCGGAGACCGACGGAGTGGGGCATGCCCGGTACACGTTCCGGCTCCGCTTGCCGCCCACTGCCGACTCTCCGTCAGCGCGTGCAGAGAAGCTGGAGCAGCACGTCAGCGGCACGGAACCGATCTCTCGGTACGGCCGTACGGGCGCCCTACGCCGGTGCGCCCAGTTCCGCCCACACCGTCTTGCCCGTGACGCCGGGCGTCCGGACGACGCCCCAGTCCAGGCACAGCCGCTGCACGATGAACATGCCGTGACCGCCCGGGCGCCCCGAGCGGTGCGGGGTGCGCGGGGCCGGCTGGCCGGTGCCCTTGTCGGAGACCTCGATGCGGATCACCTTGTTGTCGCAGGCGATCCACATCTCGTCGGGCCCCTCGGCGTGCAGGCAGGCGTTGGTGACCAGCTCGGAGACGACGAGCAGGACGTCCTCGGCGGCGGCCCGCTGGTCGGCGGTGGCCGCGGGAAGCCAGTTCCACGCGTACAGCGCCTGCCGGGCGAAGTCACGGGCGAGCGGGACGACCCCGCTCTGGTCCGCGAAGTCCAGCCTGCGGACCTGACGCCCCGCGGACGCCTGGGACTCCTCGGGCCTCAGGGGCGACGCAGCGCCCCCGTCGGGCGCTCCCGCCGCCGGCGCGCCCCGCTCGGCGGCCCCCGTCCCTGGCACGCCCCCCTCGGACGCTCCGGAAGCGCCGCTGGGCTCAGGGCCGCGGTCGCCCGGCGAGAAAGGCCGGGTGGTGCTCATCAGCGCTTCACCTCACCGATTCACCAGTTCAACATTCACACGATTCACAAGTCAGTACGCAGAGTCAGTACACCGGTACACGTCCTTGCCTGATACGTCGGTCACAGTCCCCACCCCCGGTGGCCGACATCACAGCCGACACGTTCAGGATGTCTCCTGCCCTACCGGGCGAAGGGAACACCCCTGTATTCGGGCCGAATGATGTGACGTCTGATGCAGTGCCGGACGCCCGGGGTCAGCCGGCGCCGTCCGGCCCGTCGGCGAGGGCGTCCTCCAGCGAGTCGTGGACCGTGAAGACCGCCTCGGCCCCCGTGATCTCGAACACGCGGGCGACCACGGGCAGCATGCCCGCGAGATGCACCCCGCCACCGGCGGCCTCCGCCTTCAGGCGCGCCCCCAGCAGCACGTTCAGCCCCGTGGAGTCACAGAACTCGAGCCGCGAGCAGTCGACGACCAGCCGGCTGAAGCCCTTGCCGAGGCAGTCCTCGAGTGGCTCACGCAACAAATCGGCGGTGTGGTGATCGAGCTCACCCGCCGGGGTCACGACGGCACTGGAGCCCTCTTCCCGCACCTCGACCAGAAGTCGGCCAGACTGTGCGCTGCCGACCGTCCCGCGGTCCATGCCGTGTCTCACTCCCGACGTCGTGGCTGCTGACTGACGCTCTCGAACACTACGCCTTCCCTACGTCACCTACACACCCGAACATCCACACAGAATCGGACATTTCGGACCAGAGCGCACTTGCGGTGGGCTCAGGAAAGCGGGTAGGGCTAGTAGAGACACGTAACCGACTCGGCCGGCTTGGAGGCGCCGCACACCGCAGTGCACGACAGGCTTCGGCAGCCATATGCCGAGAACGATGGAGGACATCATGTCACCCCGGCTCGACGCATCGCATACCCAGAGCGCGACGTCGGCATCCCAACCGGAGCATCCGGATTCCGGCGAGCAGCACGGCGAATCGGTCGCCGTCGTCCGCGAGGGCGACTTCGACCAGGACGACGCTCTCGCGGGCCTTCCGGAGATCCCCCCGTACGACGAGGTGGGCCCGGTGGACGCGCGGGCCCTGTCCAAGACTCTCTTCGAGCGGCTGGAGTCGCTGGAGGAAGGGACACACGAGTACTCGTACGTCCGCAACACCCTCGTCGAACTCAACCTCGCTCTGGTCAAGTTCGCCGCCTCCCGCTTCCGCTCGCGCAGCGAGCCGATGGAGGACATCATCCAGGTCGGCACCATCGGCCTGATCAAGGCGATCGACCGGTTCGAGCTGAGCCGTGGCGTGGAGTTCCCCACCTTCGCGATGCCGACGATCATCGGCGAGATCAAGCGCTTCTTCCGCGACACGTCGTGGTCGGTGCGGGTGCCGCGCCGCCTTCAGGAGCTCCGGCTCGACCTGGCCAAGGCCGGTGACGAGCTGGCGCAGAAGCTCGACCGCGCCCCGACGGTGGCGGAACTGGCCGAGCGCCTGGGTCTGACCAACGACGAGGTCGTCGAGGGCATGGCGGCCTCGAACGCCTACACCGCCTCCTCGCTGGACGCCCAGCCCGAGGAGGACGACGCCGAGGGCGCGCTGGCCGACCGGATCGGCTACGAGGACCACGGCATCGAGGGCATCGAGTACGTCGAGTCCCTCAAGCCCCTCATCGCCGAACTGCCGCCCCGGGACCGGAAGATCCTTTCCCTGCGGTTCGTCGCGGGCATGACGCAGTCGGAGATCGGCGAGGAACTCGGCATCTCCCAGATGCATGTGTCGCGACTGCTGTCGCGGACCCTGATCAGGCTCAGAAAGGGACTGACGCTCGAGGAATGACCGGTCCACCGGTGACCGGTCGAGGAGCGCCGCCTCCCGCACGCCGACCCGCACTGTGCCCGGTGCCCTGCCGAACCTGTCGGCGGGGCACCGGGCACAGTGCGTTGGGGTCTTTCACCGAACGCATCGGGCACGGTGCGTTCGGATCTTTCACCGAGAGCTCACGGGTTACCCACAGAAACCCTTTCCCCACGGCCCCGCTTCCTCCACTATGAGCCGTCATACCCGCCGGTAGGTCAGGACTCCGAGCGGGTCGCAAGGCTGCGAGGAGGCGGCGCAATGGCTCGGGCCGACGACGACAGGGACCGTGGCCGCCAGGAACATGGCCACGGGGTCCACGCGGGCGCGTCCGACGCACGGCTCACCGAACTGCTGCGCGCCGAGACGGCCACCGCGTATCCGGCGCTCCAGGAGCTGCGCACCCGCCATCACGCGCACGTCCTCGCCTACGCCCGGCTGTGCACCCCGAACGACTCCATGGCGCGGCAGCTGGCGGCCCAGGCGTTCACCCTGGCGGCCCGTCAGACGGCGCGCGGCATCGACCCCGGTGTCCCCTGGCGGCATCAACTCCTGCTGCTGACCGCGCGGCTGGCCGGCACCTGGGCGATGGACGAGCGGGCGGCCGGCCTGGACGCGGGGCTGCTGCTCGTCCTGAACACCGCCGGTCCCGCCGGCCCTGTCCCGCCCATGCTGACGGCGTTCCAGTCCCTGCCGCCGCGCACCCAGGGCCTGATCTGGTACGGCGTCGTGGAGCGGGAGCCGGTGGAGCGGACCGCCTCCCTCCTCGGCCTGACCCGCGAGGACGTCACGTACGGCACGGACCCGGCGCTCCAGCTGCTGGCCCGCGCCTGTCTGCGCGCCCGCCTCGCCGCCTCCGACGACCCGGACTGCGTCGACTTCGGGCGGCTCATCGAGGAGTCCGTACGGCCCGACAGCCCCCGCGACAGCGCAGATCTGCACGCCCACATGACGCATTGCCCGCACTGCACGACGGCGTACGAGGAGCTGTCGGCGCTGCGGGACTCCCCGCGCACGGCGCTGGCGGAGGGACTCCTGCCGTGGGGCGGCACGGGGTATGCGGCGGACGGCGCGGGCGAGTCGGCCCGGACGCGGGCCGGGGTTCTCACCGCGCGGGGCGCCCGCGCGGGCCGGAGTGCGACGGACGGCGGCGGGCCGGCGGACCGCCGCCGGGTGGTGCTGGTGTCGGCGGCGCTGGGCGTGGCGCTGCTGCCGCTGGTGGCGTTCCTGGTGGCGCAGGGCGGATCGACCGCGCAGGACCCGGTGGGTGCGGCGAGCACTGCGGTGCGCGTGCCGCCGGTCGCGGTGACCGTGACGGCGACGGTCTCGGCGACGCCGACGACGTCGTCGCCCTCCCCGTCACCGTCGCGGACCTCCAAGTCCCCGTCGCCGACGAGGAGTCCGTCCCCGACGAAGACGGCCCGCCCGAAGCCCACGCCGCCGCCCACTCGTCCGCCGGGCGGCACGTACGCCCAGGTGGTGAACGTCGCCTCGGGGCTCTGCCTGGACGTGGGCGGCGCGTTCTTCGACGGCACCGACGTGATCACCGCGCCCTGCTCGTCGTCCAGCACCCAGCGCTGGCGGGTCGACGCGGACCGCGGTGTGCTCCAGTCGGCCGCCGATCCCGACTTCTGCCTGGACAGCCGGGGTTCCACGGACCGGGGCGTCGGCATCTGGTCGTGCGACTCGGTGGACGGCCGTAACGGGCGGAACCTGATGTTCGTGGTGGACGGCGCCGGGCTGATCCGCCCCGCCATCGCGTTCGGGACGGCCGTGACACCGGACGGCGGCGCCGGGGACGCGCTGTCCCTGGAGCCGGCGAGCGGGAGCAGCGCGCAGCGGTGGCGGGCAGGGGCGTCCTGACCGGGACGGCCCGGCGCCCTCGCGGCCTCAGACCTCGCGCACGCCGCTCCGCCACACCCCGCTGACCAGCGGCACGCCCGGCCGGTAGGCCAGGTGGACGTGGCTCGGGGCGTCGAGCAGGAGCAGGTCGGCGCGGGCGCCCGGGGTGAGGCGGCCGATGTCGTCGCGGCGCAGGGCTGCGGCCCCGCCCGCCGTGGCGGACCACATCGCCTCGTCCGGGGTCATCCCCATGTCCCGTACCGCGAGGGCGATGCAGAACGGCACGGACGAGGTGAACGACGAGCCCGGGTTGCAGTCGGTGGACAGGGCGACGGTGACACCCGCGTCCAGCAGGCGGCGGGCGTCCGGCCACTCGGCGCGGGTGGAGAACTCGGCGCCGGGCAGCAGGGTGGCGACGGTACGGCCGCTCGCCAGGGCGTCGACGTCGGCGTCCGTGAGGTGGGTGCAGTGGTCGGCGCTGGCGGCGTCCAGCTCCACGGCCAGCTGCACGCCGGGGCCGTAGGTGAGCTGGTTGGCGTGGACACGCGGGTGCAGGCCCTTCGCCTTGCCCGCGGTGAGGATCGCGCGGGCCTGGTCGCCGTCGAAGGCGCCCTTCTCGCAGAACACGTCGACCCAACGGGCGTACGGGGCACAGGCGTCGAGCATCTCGCCGGTGACGAGGGCGACGTAGGCCGCCGGGTCCTCGGCGTAGTCCGGCGAGACGATGTGGGCGCCGAGATAGGTGACCTCGTCGGTGTGGGCGGCGGCGATGCGCAGGGCGCGGGCCTCGTCCTCGACGGTCAGGCCGTAGCCGGACTTGGTCTCGAAGGTGGTGGTGCCCTGGCGCAGGGCCTCGTGGAGGTAGCGGGTGAGGTTGGCTTCCAGTTCCGCGTCGCTGGCCGCCCGGGTCGCCGCGACCGTGGTGCGGATGCCGCCCGCGCTGTACGCCCGCCCCGACATCCGGGCGTTGAACTCCCGCGTGCGGTCGCCCGCGAAGACGAGGTGCGAGTGGGAGTCCACGAAGCCGGGTACGACGGCCCGGCCACCTGCGTCGATCCGATTGTCAGTGGCGGGTGCTTTGCTTTGATCACCGGTCCACACGACGCGGTCGCCCTCGATGGCGATCGCGGCGTCCTGGACCAGTCCGAGGGGGGAGTTGTCACCGAGGGAGGGGTCGTTGGTGACCAGGGCGGCGATGTTGGTGATGAGCGTGCTTGCGGTGCTCGCGGAGTGGGCGGGGCTGACGGTCGTCGCGTTGCTCATGGCGTCCTCGGTTGCCTGGTCGGCGGTGTGGGGTTCGGGGGCGGTGACGGACGGTCGGCCCGGGGTCATCCGCGCAGGGCTGCGACGGCGTCCGCGAGGGCCTTCGGCACATCCGGTACGAGGGTGTGGGCCCCGTCCCGCACGACGTGCCGACCTGCCACGACCGTATGCGACACGTCTGCTGCCGACGCGGCGAATACGGCCGTCTCGGCCCCGAGCCGCGGAAGCGGCCCTGCCGTCCTGACCGAGTCGAGCGCGATCGTCGTGAAGTCGGCGAGCGCGCCGGCCTCCAGGGTGCCCGCCTCGTCCCAGCCGAGGGCCGCGTGCCCGTCGGCCGAGGCCGCCCGCAGCAGGGCCGCCGCCGTCCAGTGACCGCGGGTGCGGGTGCGCAGGCGCTCGTTGAGCTCCATCGCGCGTGCCTCTTCGAGCAGGTCGATCACCGCGTGGCTGTCGGAGCCCAGGGACAGTGGTGAGCCCTCGTTCTGGAGGGCGACGGCCGGACCGATGCCGTCCGCGAGGTCCCGCTCGGTGGTCGGGCACATGCAGGTGCCGGTGCCGCTGCCGCCGATGAGGGAGATGTCCTCGGCGGTGAGGTGGGTGTTGTGGACGCCGGTGGTGCGCGGCCCGAGGACGCCGTGCAGGGCGAGGAGCTGGGTCGGGGTGCAGCCGTGGACCTCCAGGCACGCCTCGTTCTCGGCGGTCTGCTCGGACAGGTGCACATGGAGCGGCGCCCGCCGCTCCTCGGCCCACCGCGCCACAGTCTGAAGCTGGTCGGCGGGCACGGCCCGTACCGAGTGGACGGCGGCCCCGATCCGTGCGTGATCCCGTTCCTTGAGAAGTGCAGAGCGTGCGGCCCAGGCCTCGGCGTCCCCGTCGGAGAAGCGGAGCTGGTGGCCGGTGGGCGGCTGCCCGAAGCCGGAGGAGAGGTAGGCGGTGTCGAGGAGGGTGATGCGGACACCGGCGTCGGCGGCGGCCGCGATGAGGGCCTCGCCCATCGCGTTGGGGTCGGCGTAGGGGGTGCCGCCGGGCGCGTGGTGGACGTAGTGGAACTCGCCGACCGAGGTGACGCCGGCCAGCGCCATCTCGGCGTACACCGCGCGGGCCAGCGCGTGGTAGGTCTCCGGGGTCAGCCGGTCGGCGACGGAGTACATGACCTCGCGCCAGGTCCAGAAGGTGCCCGAGCCGACCTGGACGGTGCCGCGCAGGGCGCGGTGGAAGGCGTGGCTGTGCGCGTTCGCCAGTCCGGGGAGGGTGAGGCCGCGCAGGATCTCCGCGCCGGGGGGCGGGGTGGGGACGTCCGTGCGGACGGCGGTGATGCGACCGTCGCGGCCCGCGGCGGAGCCGCTTGTGGACACAGTGAGGGCGACGCCCGGCTCGACGTGGGTGTCGAGCCAGGCGTGCTCCAGCCAGTAGGTCTTGGTCGTCACCTGGAGGCCAGCCCTTCCAGTACGTCGGCGAGTGCGAGGACCCCGGCCACGCAGTCGTCCTCGGCGGCGAACTCCGCCGGGGAGTGCGAGACGCCCGTGGGGTTGCGTACGAACAGCATGGCGGTCGGGATGCGCCCGGAGAGGATCCCGGCGTCGTGTCCGGCCCCGGTGCCCAGGACGGGCACGGTGAGGTCGGTGTCCTTGCCCAGGATGCGGCCCAGTTCGTCACGCAGGGCGTGGTCGAACTCGACGACGGGCGTGAACGACTCCCGGACGACGTCGAGCTCGATGCCGTGCGCGTCCGCGTAGCCGCGGGCCGCCTTCTCGATGCCGCCGACGACGGTGTCCAGGCTCGTCTGGTCCTCGGCCCGGGAGTCGAGCCAGCCGCGCACCAGGGAGGGGATGGCGTTGACGCCGTTCGGTTCGACGGCGATCTTGCCGAAGGTGGCGACGGCACCGGCGAGTTCGGCCTCGCGGCGGGCGGCGAGCACGGTCTCGGCGTACGTCAGCATCGGGTCGCGCCGGTCCACGAGGCGGGTGGTGCCCGCGTGGTTGGCCTCGCCCCGGAAGTCGAACCGCCACCGGCCGTGCGGCCAGATCGCGCTGGCGATGCCGACCCGGTCGCCGGACAGGTCCAGCGCCCGGCCCTGCTCGACGTGCAGCTCGACGAAGGCACCGATGCGGTCGAGCCGCTCCGGGTCGGCCCCGATGGTGTCGGGGTCGTAGCCGGCGGCCTCCATGGCCCGCGGCAGGCTCACTCCGTCGCCGTCGGTCAGCTTGTGGGCGTTGTCCACGGTGAGCTGTCCGGCGGTGAGCCGGGATCCGACGCAGGCGAGCCCGAAGCGGGCGCCCTCCTCGTCGCCGAAGTTGACGATGGCCAGCGGCCTGGCGAGCTCCGCGCCCCGGCCGCGCAGTTCGTCGAGCGCGGCGAAGGAGGACACCACGCCGAGGGGCCCGTCGAAGGCGCCGCCGTCCGGCACGGAGTCGAGGTGCGAGCCGGTGACGACGGCGTCCCCGGCGGCGGGGTCACCGAGCCAGGCCCACTGGTTGCCGTTCCGGTCGACCTCGTAGGTGAGCCCGCGTGCCTCGGCCTGGTCCTTGAACCAGGCCCGGCAGTCGAGGTCGGCGCCGGTCCAGGCGAAGCGGCGGTAGCCGCCGGAGGCGGAACTGCGGCCGATCTGCAGCAGCTCCGCCCACATGTTGTGGAAGGTCACGCGTCGTCACCCTCGCGCATCGGGACCCGGACACCGCGCTCGTCGGCGACCGACTCCGCGATGTCGTAGCCCGCGTCCACGTGCCGGATGACGCCCATGCCGGGGTCGTTGGTCAGGACCCGGCGGATCTTCTCGCCGGCGAGCTGCGTGCCGTCGGCCACCGTCACCTGGCCGGCGTGGATGGAGCGGCCCATGCCGACGCCGCCGCCGTGGTGGATGGACACCCAGGAGGCGCCGGAGGCCACGTTGACCATGGCGTTCAGCAGCGGCCAGTCGGCGATCGCGTCCGAGCCGTCGAGCATGGCCTCGGTCTCGCGATAGGGGGAGGCCACCGAACCGCAGTCCAGGTGGTCGCGGCCGATCGCCAGCGGCGCGGCCAGCTCACCGCTCGCCACCATGTCGTTGAAGCGCTCGCCGGCCTTGTCGCGCTCGCCGTAGCCGAGCCAGCAGATGCGCGCGGGCAGGCCCTGGAAGTGGACGCGCTCGCCGGCCATCTTGATCCAGCGGTGCAGGGACTCGTTCTCCGGGAAGAGCTCCAGGATCGCCTTGTCGGTCTTGGCGATGTCGGCCGGGTCGCCGGACAGGGCCGCCCAGCGGAAGGGGCCCTTGCCCTCGCAGAACAGGGGGCGGATGTAGGCGGGGACGAAGCCGGGGAAGGCGAACGCCCGGTCGTACCCGGCGAGCTGGGCCTCGCCGCGGATGGAGTTGCCGTAGTCGAAGACCTCGGCGCCGGCGTCCATGAAGCCGACCATGGCCTCGACGTGCCTGGCCATGGACTCGCGGGCCCGCTGGGTGAACCCGGCCGGGTCCTTCGCGGCGGCGGCGGCCATGTCCTCGAAGGCGACACCGACCGGCAGGTAGGCCAGCGGGTCGTGGGCGGAGGTCTGGTCGGTGACGATGTCGATCGGGGCGCCCTCGGCGAGCATCTGCGGGAGCAGCTCGGCGGCGTTGCCCAGCAGGCCGATGGACAGCGGCCGGCGCGCGTCGCGGGCCTCGGTGGCCAGCTGGAGCGCGTGGGCGAGGCTGTCGGCCTTCACGTCCAGGTAGCGGTGCTCGATGCGGCGCTCGATGGCGCGCGGGTCGACGTCGATGCAGATGGCGACGCCGTCGTTCATGGTGACGGCGAGCGGCTGGGCGCCGCCCATGCCGCCGAGGCCGGCGGTGAGGGTGATCGTCCCGGCGAGGGTGCCGCCGAACTTCTTCGCGGCGACGGCGGCGAAGGTCTCGTAGGTGCCCTGGAGGATGCCCTGGGTGCCGATGTAGATCCAGGAGCCGGCGGTCATCTGGCCGTACATGGTCAGGCCGAGGGCCTCCAGGCGGCGGAACTCCTCCCAGTTGGCCCAGTCGCCGACGAGGTTGGAGTTGGCGATGAGGACGCGCGGGGCCCACTCGTGGGTCTGCATGACGCCGACGGGGCGGCCGGACTGGACGAGCATCGTCTCGTCCTGCTTGAGGCCCTTCAGCGTGCGCACCATGGCGTCGAAGGAGCGCCAGTCGCGGGCGGCCTTGCCGGTGCCGCCGTAGACGACGAGCTTGTCGGGGTGCTCGGCGACCTCGGGGTCGAGGTTGTTCTGGAGCATCCGCAGGGCGGCTTCCTGCTGCCATCCCAGGGCACTCAGTTCCGTACCGCGCGGCGCTCGGACGGGGCGGGGTCCTGACATGGTCTGCCTCCCAGCGGACTGTGACTGCGGACTGTTGAGGTGGATATTCACATCCTGACTTCCTGAATAGAACTAGTCAATAGATCGGTGCGCCAGCACTGCCGGCGCTCCGGTGTTTGGCTGGATGCATGGGCTCGTACAACGACACGACGGGGGATGTTGTGGGCAACGGAATCGAGATCCCGGCCGGGGACGCGGAGCGGGCGGCCCGGCGCGACGAGGCGGTGCGGGCGGCCGTGGAGCAGGGGCTGCTCGGGCCCGGCACGCCCATCGTCGGCCTGCTCGACGTCACGGGCATCCGGGAGTCGGCGGCGGCGCTGCGGGCGGCGTTCGACGCGGTGGTGGCGCCGGGCACCCCGGTGCTGCACGCCTTCGCGGTGAAGGCGACCCCGCTGGTGCCGGTGCTGCGGCTGCTGCACGAGGAGGGCATCGGCGCGGAGGTGGCGAGCCCGGGTGAGCTGGCGCTGGCGCGGGCGGCGGGGCTCGGCCCGGAGTCGACGGTGCTGGACTCCCCCGCCAAGACGCCGGCCGAGCTGCGTGAGGCGCTGGCGCTGGGCATCGCGGTCAACGCCGACAACCCGCAGGAGCTGGCGCGCATCGACGCCCTGATGGACTCCGCCGCCAGCCGCTCACCGCTCGGGATCCGGGTGAATCCGCAGGTCGGCGGGGGTTCGATCGAGGCGACCTCGACGGCCACGGCGACCTCGAAGTTCGGGGTGGCGCTGCGCGACGAGGGGGCCCGGGAGTGGGTCGTACAGGCGTATCGGGACCGCCCGTGGCTGACCCGGCTGCACGCGCACACCGGCTCGCAGGGCATCCCGCTGTCGCTGATGGTCCAGGGGGTCACGCAGGCGTACGCGCTGGCCGAGGAGATCAACGCGCGGATCGGGCGGCGGCAGATCGACACGCTCGACATCGGCGGCGGGCTGCCGGTGAACTTCGCCTCGGACGCGACCACGCCGACGTACGAGCAGTACGCGCGGCTGCTGGGCGAGGCGGTGCCGGGGTTGTTCGACGGGCGCTACGGCCTGGTCACGGAGTTCGGGCGGTCGCTGCTCGCCAAGCACGGGACGAT
Organism: Streptomyces chartreusis; assembly: GCF_008704715.1. Lineage (NCBI taxonomy): Bacteria > Bacillati > Actinomycetota > Actinomycetes > Kitasatosporales > Streptomycetaceae > Streptomyces > Streptomyces chartreusis. The sequence goes on along the minus strand of NZ_CP023689.1, from coordinate 5,886,209 downwards.
CGTGGCGCGGGTCGAGTACGCCAAGAGCGCGGGCGGGCGGCCGGTGGCGGTCACGCACGCGGGCGTGCAGGTCGCCACGCGGACGGTGTACGCGCCTGGGAGCTGGCCGCTGCGGATCGCCGCGTACGACGGCAAGGGACGCCCGAAGGCCGGTCCGGACGTGGTGCAGGACGTGGCCGGGCCGGCCTGCTTCTCCGGCGATCTGCTGGCCGAGGGCAGTGCGCTGCCGTTGCTGGAGCAGGGCGACTTCGCGGCGGCGCTGGACACGGGGGCGTACTACTTCGCCCACCACTACGCGTACAACTCCCTTGCCCGGCCCGGTGTTCACGGCTTCGCGCCGGACGCCGGCGGCGGCATCGCCTTCGCGACGGTGCGCGAGGCGCAGTCGCTGGACGAGATCGTGGCCGAATCGGGAGGGGCGCACGCCGCGTCGCTCACCACCCTGCGCGCGCCGAAGAGCCGTTGACGCGCACCGATGCGGAGCAGTAGGCCATACGTGATCAACTGGAGTGAAAACAGGGCCAGTTGACCCACCTTAGTCCTCCGGCGCATGTTCCACTGGAAAATGCCTGAACGCTCACTCGCCGCACACACGTTGCGTAGTTTTGCCGTCACTCAGCCGAACCCCGCGGCGGGAGGGGAGCGACGGTGCCCGGAATCGACGAGTGCTTGCTGGAGACGATGCGGCTGCCCGGTGCGCGAGGCGCCGCGCTGGTCGACTGGACCAGCGGGCTGGCCCTGGGCACCGTGGGCGATCCACCGGGAGGAGATCACGAGACGGCGGCGGCCGAGGCCGCCGAACTGGCCCGGCTGGCCGCCGAGCAGGGGGCCTTCGGGCCCGAGGACGACACGGACACGGTGGATCCGCCGGTCGAGGACCTGATCCTCAGCAACCGTGACAGCTACCACGTGCTGCGGTTCGTGCCGACGTCGTTCGACAGCAGCGTGTTCCTGTACCTGTGGCTGGCCCGCGCGGACGGCAATCTCGCGCTGGCCCGCATCCGGCTCGGCGAGATGGCCGAACGGCTGGTGCTGGGATGACCGTGGTCGCGAGCACCCCGCCGCCCCGGCTGCCGGTCCGGGACCGGCAGGTGGCCCTCAAGCAGGCCGGGGGCGGCGTCTCGCCGATGCTGACCCGGCTCGCGGAGGAGCGGGCCACCGGCGTGCTGGAGCGCGAGCACGGCACGCTCCACCTGGCCGACGGCCGGGTCGTGCACGCCGAGAGCCCGCTCGCGCCCAGCCTCGGCATGCTCCTGACGACCCACGGCTTCCTGGACGCCGAGACCTGGCAGTCCGTCGAGGCCGGCGCCGAGAAGGAACGGCTCCTGGGCCACGGCGTCACGCCGGGCGCGCTGGAGCTGGCGCAGGTGAGCGCCCTGTACGACGCCGCGTACTTCGCGCTGGGCCCGAGCAGCACACCCGGCCGCTTCCGCTACGGCACCGCGCACTGGCTCGCCTCGGTGCATCCGGTGCCGGTGGCCGAGCTGGAGCACGAGACGCTGCGCCGCCGCGCCCTGCTGCGCCGCATCTGGCCCGACCCGGCGACCGACGCGGCACCCCTGATCCGGGCCGACCCGGTCGCGGCGCCCACGGTGCCGTCCCGGCAGGCGGCCGTCCTGGAGCGGGTGGACGGCGTGCGCAGGGCCGAGGACATCGCGCGGGCGCTGGGCAGGCCGGCGTTCCACACGCTGGTGCACATAAGGCGGCTGGCCGCCGCGGGGCTGGTGTCCCCGCAGCCGCCGCCCGCCCCGGATCCCCCGCCCGACGCCGCCGCCGACCCCTACGTCGCGCTGCTGAAGAGGGTCAGGGATGCGCTGGAGGCCCTTTGACCGCAAACCCTTCGAGGACCGCGAGCCCGGTGGGGTGCCTCGCCCACCGCAGCGGTCCCGAGCCGAGAGGAGAAACCTGATGGCGGCCGAGGCCCCGATACTCGACGAGTTCCGCCGGCTCAGAGCCCGTGTGCCGCAGCTGACCGGAGCGCTCGCGGCCGGCGTTGACGGCCTCGTGATCGCCCATGACACGCCCGGAGTGGAACCGGACGGCCTCGCCGCCCTGACCGCCGCGGCACTCGGCGTCGCGGTCCGGATGACGGACGCGACCGGCCGGGGCGACCTGCGCGAGCTACTCGTCCGCGGCAACGACGGCTATGTCGCGACGTACGCGGCGGGCCGTACCGCCGTGCTGACCCTGCTCGCGACGGACCGCGTCAACGTCGGCCGGCTCCATCTGGAGGGCCGCCGGGCCGGTGCCCGAATCGGGGAGCTCGTCGACGCGGAGGCGCTGCCCGCGCGCAGGAGCCCGGCCAGGAGCTCCGCCAAGGAGCCCGCCAAACCCATGCCCACTCGCACGAAGACCGCGCGTTCCGCACGCACCACCGCCAACGCGCGCACCACTAACGAAAGTTGAGAGGAAGACACGTCATGGCCAACACCGAGACCACCCTGAAGGAATGCCTCGCTTCGATCGAGGGCGCGACCGGAGTCGCGCTCGTCGACTACACCAGCGGGATGGCGCTCGGCACGCTGGGCGGCAGCAAGAGCTTCGACCTCAATGTCGCCGCCGCCGGCAACACCGACGTCGTCCGCGCCAAGATGCGCACGATGGAACACCTCGGCCTCAAGGGCGGTATCGAGGACATCCTGATCACCCTCTCCGACCAGTACCACCTGATCAGGCTGATCGCCGGGCGCGGGGGCAACGGCCTGTTCCTCTATCTGGTGCTCGACGGCAAGCGCGCCAATCTGGCCATGGCCCGGCACCAGTTGAAGAAGATCGAGGAGGACCTGGAGGTCTGAGCTAGACGAGCGCCGCGGTGCGGCGGCGGGCCCCGCCGGGGGCCGCGTCGCCCGCGGCGACACCCGTGGTGCGGTAGCCCTTCACGGCCTTGCCCGCGGCGCGGCCGCCCCGGCCGTCGAGCCAGTCGACCCGCACCCACAGCAGCGCGTTCCCGGCCCGCTCCCGCCGGCCGAGCCACACCGCCTTGAGCCGCAGCCCCGCGCCGCAGCCCGCGAGCAGCATCCCGCCGGCCGCCGGCACCGCGAACGCGCTGCCCAGCGCGGCGAGGAACGCCGCCACCAGCCACCAGCGGTGGCCCCGGCGCCAGTTGCGCACCGCCACCGCCCGGTCCTGGAGGACGTCGTGCTTGCCGGCCCGGGTGGCCGCGTCGATCAGCGCGGCATACCGCTTGCGGCGCGCGGACGCCACCAGGGCCGTGGTGACGATGAACAGGGCGGCGCCGGCCAGGACACCGATCCTGCGGCCCGTGAAGCCCGGCACCAGCACGCCGATGCCGGCCGCGAACACCCCGAGCCACCAGAGCGGACCCGCCCCGGCCCGTACGACGACGGCCACCCGGGCCAGTCCCTGTCCTCCACCGCGTGCCACGTTCCGCCTCCCGTCCCAGCACTGCCTGTCCAGCCGCTGTGCGCGCACGCTAGCCAGCCAACGTGAGACGAGCCTTAAGAAGCGCTCAGGAGCTCACTCCACGAACAGTCCCCGGTTCGCCGCCCGCGCGTCGAACTCCTCCAGCCGCGCCTGGGCGTCCGGCAGGTCGTCGCACATGGCCTCCAGCAGGACCCGGCCCAGCAGCATCGGCGCGCAGGCCGTGTCGAAGGCGAGGCCCGTGCCGACGGCGGCGGGCAGCAGCAGGTCGGACACCTTGGCGACCGGCGCGAACGCGGAGTCCGCGACCGTCACCACGGTCAGCCCCGCCTCCTTGGCGTAGGCGAGGGTGTCCACGACCTCGCGCGGATGCCGGGGCAGCGCGAAGCAGAGCAGGGCCGTCGCCCCGGCCCGTACGGCGGCGTCGATCCGGTCGTGGATCATCGTGCCGCCCTCGTGCAGCAGCCGAACGTCCGGATGGACCTTGGCGGCGAAGTACGCGAAGCCGTACGCCTGGGAGGCGGCCGCCCGCAGGCCGAGCACCGGCAGGGGGCGCGAAGCCGAGAGCAGGCGTCCTGCCTTCTGCACCGGGCGCGGGTCGGCGAGCACCTCCGCCAGATGCCGCAGGTTCTCGATCTCGGCCTCGACTGCCTGCTGGTACTCGTTGTACGAGCCGGCGTCCGGGGCCTGCTCCACGGGCGCGACCTCGCGCAGGTGCCTGCGCAGCGCCGGGTAGCCGTCGAAGCCGAGGGCGACGGCGAAGCGGGTCACGGACGGCTGGCTGACCCCGGCGAGTTCCGCCAGCTCCACGCTGGACAGGAACGGCACGTCGGCGGCCCGCCGCACCATGCTGTGCGCGATGCGCCGCTGGGTCGGCGTGAGCCGGTGCCCCTCGAAGAGCGCCTGAAGTCGCGCGGCGGGGCTGTCCGTCCCGTTCGTGTTCCTGTCCGCGCTCATGCCGCGCTCCCCCTGAAGATCTCCGTGAACCGGTCAAGCAGTGCGGCCGCCGCCGTCACGTCGCCCGTGAGCGGACGGTCGGCCAGGTCGTCGTCGAGCACCGAGTCGGCCAGCTCCATCGCCCGGCCGACCGGAAGCTCAGCCTCGGGCCTGAGGCCGCGCTGGCGCAACGCCCGTACCGCGGCGACGAGTTCGCAGCCGACGACGAGACGGTACGCACCGCACGCGCGCAGTGTCTGCCGTGCGGCGAGCGAGGCGAAGCTGGCCTGCTCCTCCACGCCCCGGGAGAGTACAGCGTGGCCGAGCGAGGCGGGGGCGGAGAAGGCCCGCAGGTCGCCGAGGGCGGCAGCGGCGGCGTACTCCAGGATCATCACGCCGGACGAGGCGGGTTCCTGGTCGGCGAGGAAGGGCTTGAGGCGGGTGTAGGCGGGCTCGTTCAGGGTGGAGAGCCGGGACGTCGACAGCCGGGCCACCTGGGTCAGCGCCAGCCGGAAGTGGTCCAGGGCGAGGGCGAGTTGGGCCTGGTAGAAGCCGCCGTGGTGGTAGGCGGCCATGTCCTCCGGGGAGATGAGGGGGTTCTCGGCGGCAGCGTTGATCTCCACCTCCAGCACCTGTTCCAGGGCATCGGCGGCGTCGTGCGCGGGGCCGTGTATCTGGGGCAGGCAGCGGAAGCCGTACGGGTCCTGGATGCGGCCCAGCGGCGGGGTGGGCCGGTCCTCGGCGCCGATCAGCTCCCGCATCCGGCGGGCGACCTCGGTGCTGCCACGGTGCGGCCGGGCGGTGTGCACGGGGGCGGCGTACGCCTCGTGGGAGCCGTCGACGGCGAGCAGTGACAGGGCGGCGACGACCTGGGTGGCGGCGATGAGGCCGCGCAGTTCGTGCAGGGCGAGGGCGGCCTGGCCGAGGGTCAGGGCGTTGCTGCTGATGAACGCGAGGGCGTCGTTGTTGTCCAGCGGCTGCGGCTGCGGCGCTCCGGAGCCGCGCCAGGGATGCTCGCCGGCCAGTGCGAGGCCGGTCTGCGCGAGCGCCGCGAGGTCGCCGGTGCCGACGGAGCCGAACTCGTTCACGACCGGGTGGGCGCCGCTCTGAAGTGCCTCGCACATGGCGGTGATGACGGTGGGGCGCAGGCCCGCGCCGCCGGCCAGGAGCTGGTTGGCGCGTACGGCGAGCATGGCCCGCACCTGCCGGGCGGGCAGTTCCTCGCCGATGGCGCCGGCGTGGCTGCGCAGCAGTCGCAGGCCGTGCTCGGCGGCGGCCTCGGTGGGCACGTCCTCGTTCCGGTTCGCGCCCACGCCGGTGGAGCGCCCGTACACGCGGCCGGTCGCGGCGATGAGACGGGCCGCGTCCCAGGACTCCTCGGCCCGCTTCATCGCGTCGCTCGCGGGGACCGGCCGGGCGGCCCCGGCGGCGAGGCGTGCGACGTCCTCGACGCCGAGCCCGATCCCGTCGAGGACTACGAGGCCGGTGTGCCCAGGAGACACGACCTCCGGCGTGTCCACGATCCGAGACGACATCAAGCCCAATCTCCCCTCAATCCGGACATCCCGTCTTGCTCTTCGGTCATCCGTTACTCCGGATTTACACCAACCCGTTGACAACCTATTCAGCTACCAAGAACTCTGCATGACGTTATACAGCCGGGCAAGGGACATCTCATGATCCAGTTCGACGCGGTCCACAAGCGCTTCCCCAACGGCACGACAGCAGTCCACGATCTCTCCCTGGAGATGCCGGAGGGCGGCGTGACCGTCCTGGTCGGATCCTCCGGTTGCGGCAAGACGACCACGCTGCGGATGATCAACCGGATGGTGGAGCCGACCTCGGGCACCATCCAGGTCGGCGGCAAGGACGTCACCCGGCAGGACGCCGCCGAGCTGCGCCGCTCCATCGGGTACGTCATCCAGCAGGCGGGCCTGTTCCCGCACCGCACGGTGCTCGACAACATCGCCACCGTGCCGCTGCTCCTCGGCTGGAGCCGCGGCAGGGCCCGCGCCCGGGCGGCGGAGCTGCTGGAGACCGTCGGCCTCGCGGCCGACGCCGGCAAGCGTTACCCGCACCAGCTCTCCGGCGGCCAGCAGCAGCGCGTCGGCGTCGCCCGCGCACTCGCTGCCGACCCGCCCGTGCTGCTGATGGACGAGCCGTTCGGCGCGGTCGACCCCGTGGTGCGCACCCAGCTCCAGGACGAACTGCTCCGGCTCCAGAAGGAGTTGAGCAAGACCATCGTCTTCGTCACGCACGACGTCGACGAGGCCGTCCGGCTCGGCGACCAGATCGCGATCTTCCGCACCGGCGGCCACCTGGTCCAGTGCGCCTCCCCCGCCGAGCTGCTCGCCCGCCCCGCCGACGACTTCGTGGCCGACTTCCTCGGCGCCGAGCGCGGCCTGAAGCTGCTGTCGCTGCGCACCCTCGCCGACGTCCCGCAGGGCCCGGCACCGGAGGGCGGCACCTGGAGCCTGGTGCTCGACGCGGCGGACAAGCCCCTGCACTGGGCCTCGAAGGACACCGAGATCCCCGTACGGCCGCTCAGGGACGGCGACTCGCTGCTGGCGGCCCTCAACGAGTCCATCGCCTCCCCCAACGGCCTGATAGCCCGCATCGACGCGGACGGCCGGCTCACCGGCGTCTCCTCCCGCGACGACATCCACCGGCACGCGGGCCAGGCGCACACGGAAGCCAGGGTGTCGGCATGACCGTCGACTGGTCGTGGATAGGCGACCACACCGACGACCTCACCACCCTGACGATCTCCCACCTCCAGGCCGCGCTCGGCGCCGTCTTCCTCGGCGTCCTGATCTCGCTGCCCCTCGCGGTGATCGCCCACCGGATCCGCCCCCTGCGCGGCTTCCTGCTGGGCCTGTCGAACGTCCTGTTCACGATCCCCTCGATCGCGATCTTCGTGCTGCTGCTCCCGGTGTCGGGCCTGACCCGCACCACCACCGTGATCGGCCTGACGGTCTACACCCTGGTCGTCCTGCTGCGGAACACCGTCGAGGGCCTGGACTCGGTCCCGGTCAAGGTGAAGGAGGCCTCGAAGGCGATGGGCACGCGCCCCCTGCGCACGCTCCTGACCGTCGAGTTCCCGCTCGCGCTGCCCGTGATCATGGCCGGCGTCCGGATCGCGACCGTCATGTCCATCTCCCTGGTCTCGGTCGCCACCTACATCGGCGACGGCGGCCTCGGCCAGCTCTTCACCGACGGCTTCCAGCGCAACTTCCCCACCCCGGTGATCGTCGGAGTGGTCCTCACCCTGCTCCTCGCGGTGGTCGCCGACGCGCTGCTGGTGGGCCTTCAGTACGTCCTGACCCCGTGGCGGAGGCGGCGAGCCTGACATGTACGAACTCTTCAAGAACCTCGGCGCGTGGCTGGTCGCCGGCGAGCAGTGGTCCGGCTCCGACGGCATCGCGCACCGCCTGGCCGAACACCTCCAGTACTCCCTGCTCGCCACGCTCATCGCGGCGGCGATCGGCCTCCCCATCGGCCTCCTGATCGGCCACACCGGCAAGGGCGCCTTCCTCGCGATCAACCTCGCGTCCTTCGGCCGCGCCCTGCCGACCGTCGGCCTGGTCGTGCTGGTCTTCCTGGCCGGCGGACTGTCCATGCTCCCGGTCTACGTGGCGCTGGTCGCCCTCGCGGTCCCGGCGATCGTCACCAACACCTACGCGGGGATGACGGCCGTCGACCCGGACGTGAAGGACGCGGCGCGCGGCCAGGGCATGCGCGGCCACCAGGTCCTGATCCAGGTGGAACTGCCGCTCGCCCTGCCGCTGATCATGACGGGCCTGCGCCTGGCGCTGATCCAGGTCGTGGCCACGGCCACCATCGCCGCGTACGTCTCCTTCGGGGGCCTCGGCCGCTACGTCTTCGACGGCCTCGCCCAGCGCGACCTCGTGCAGGTGCTCGGCGGCGCGGTGCTGGTCGCCGTGGTCGCCGTCGCCCTCGACCTCGCCCTCTCGGGCCTCCAGCGCTTCCTCTTCCGCCACCGCACTGCCTAGGGACTCTCGATGAACCGACGCACGCTCCTCGGCGGCCTCTTCGCAGCCGCCTCCGTCCCCGCCCTCGCCGCCTGCTCCGGCGGCATCACCTCCCTCGACGGCCAGGGCTCCGCCGGCTCCGGCGGCGGCTCCAGCAAGGGCGGCATCACCATCGGCACCGCCAACTTCACCGAGAACCAGGTGCTCGGGTACCTGTACGCCGCCGTCCTGGAGGCGGCCGGCGTCAAGGTCAGCGTCCGCCCCAACCTCGGCACCCGAGAGATCCTCATCCCGGCCCTCAAGGGCGGCGACATCGACCTGCTCCCCGAGTACCAGGGCGCCCTGCTGCACTACGTCGCCCCCAAGGCGACGGCGACCGAGGAGGGCGAGATGCAGAACGCCCTCACCGTCGCCCTCCCCAGCGGCCTCCAGGTGCTGCCGTACGGCATGGCCGAGGACTCGGACGCCTTCGTCGTCACCCGTGAGACGGCCGAGAAGTACGGCCTGACCTCCCTCGCCGACCTGAAGAAGCAGAACGGCAGGCTGGTCATCGGCGCGGCGCCCGAGGTGAAGAAGCGGGAGGTCGGCGCGGTCGGCCTGAAGGACGTCTACGGCGTGGAGTTCAAGGAGTTCAAGTCGCTGGACTCCTCCGGGCCGCTGGTCAAGGGCGCTCTGAAGAAGGGCGACGTGGACGTGGCGAACCTCTTCACCACGGACACCGACATCCAGGCCAACGACTGGGTGGTGCTGAGCGACCCCAAGAACCTCATCCCCGGCCAGCACATCGTCCCCCTCATCGCCGACCGCAAGGCCGACTCCACGGTCCGCAAGGCCCTCGCCGAACTCGGCAACACCCTGACCACCGAGCAGCTCACCGAGCTGAACCGGCTGGTCGACAAGGACAAGAAGGACCCGGAGGACGTGGCGAACGCCTACGCCGAGGAACACGGCCTGGTGAAGTGACGGCGCACCCCCCGACCAACAGGGGGGCTAACCCCAGTGCGGTCGTGTCCCCCGCTGCCTACCTTGGGGGTATGACCGGAATGGACGCGCGGGACACCGAGCTCAAGAAGGAACTGAACGCCACCTTGCAGGCACGCAGGGAACTGGGCGACGACTACGAGTCCGCGCTGGTCGACTCGTTCATGGAGAAGGTCGACCAGCGCATCGACGGGGCCGTCGAGCGCCGGCTGCGGCGCCAGCTGGCCGAGCAGCAGATGGTCGCGGCGCGGGGCGCGCGGTCGCCGAAGTCCACGGACACCTTCGGCGAGCGCTTCGGCTTCGGCATCGTCTCGCTGGTCCTGGCGATCCCGCTGTCCGCGATCGGCGCCGGCACCGCCCATCTGCCCGGCCTGCTGGTCAGCTGGGTCGGCATCGTCGGCGTCAACGTCGTCCAGGCGGCCCGCACCAACCCCGGTCTGTTCCGGGGCTGGCGCCACAGGGCCAAGGACGAGGACCGCTGGGAGGACTGAGCCCGGCGGCGGACCGGCGGGCTCACGCCTGGCGGGTGGGCATCGCCATGATCTGCCGCAGGTTCACATGCCGCGGCCGGCTCACCGCGTACGCCACCACATCGGCGAGTTCCTCGGCGGCCAGCGTGCCCACGGCTTCGAGCATGCCGTCGACCTGCCCCGACACCTCGGCGTTGTCGGTGTGCAGCCGCAGCTCGCTCTCCACGAACCCCGGCTCCACATTGGTCACCCGCACGTCACGCGGCCCGAACTCGGTGCGCAGGCACTGGGAGAGATGCGTGACGGCGGCCTTCGTCGCCCCGTACACCGCGTAGTTGGGGAACGCGAGATGCGCGCCGACGGACGAGATGTCGACCAGGTCGGCCGTGCGGCCCTCGCCGGCCGCCGCCACCAGATCGCCGGTGAACGCCCGGATGACGCGCAGCACCCCGGTCACATTGGTGTCGATCATCCGCTGCCACTCGTCGAGCCGCCCCGCCTCCACGGGGTTGCCCAGCATGACGCCGGCGTTGTTGACGACGAGGTCGACAGGCCCGTACGCCTCGTGGATCCGTGCCACGGCGGCGGCCACGGACGCGTCGTCGGTGACGTCCGCGACGACGGCCAGCGCGCTGCCGCCGCCCGCGGTGATCTTCGCGGCGACCTCGCCCAGCCGCTGCTCGCGCCGGGCCAGCAGCGCCACCCGTGCGCCCCGCTCCGCGAGCAGCACGGCGACGGCCTCGCCGATCCCGCTCGCCGCTCCGGTCACGACGGCGGTACGGCCGGTCAGGTTCTCGTACGACATGGGAGTCCTCCGTGACTTCCGTGGTGCGTCTGTCGCCACCACCCTCGGCCGCCCCGCCCGCCCTACCCAGGGATGCGTTGTTCCTGTGTCTGGCAGTACCAGGCTCACGACCCGCCGCCGGTCTAGGCTCGAACCCATGGACGGGAACCTGGGAGACTTCCTGCGCTCGCGCCGTGGCCGGATCAGCCCGGAGGAGCTGGGGCTGCCGTCGTACGGGCGGCGCCGCGTTCCGGGACTGCGCCGCGAGGAGGTGGCGCAGCTGGCGGGGGTGAGCGTCGACTACTACGTCCGTCTGGAACAGGGCCGGGGGCCGAGCGTCTCGGATGCCGTTCTGGACGCCATCGCGCGGGTTCTGCGGCTGGACGAGACGGAGCACGCCTATCTGTACACGGTGGCCCGGCCCCGCCGCCGCGGCCCACGCCGGCCGGAGGCGACACGGGTCCGCCCCGGCATCCAGGCGCTGCTGGACAGCATGGAGCGCACACCGGCCTTCGTGATGGGCCCGCGTATGGACGTCCTCGCGTGGAACTCCCTCGCCGGCACGGTGAACGGCTACGGCGACACCGCCCCTGAGGACCGCAACATCCCCCGGCACGTCTTCCTCGACCCGGCCGCCCACGACCTCTACCCAGACTGGCCGGGCATCGCGGCCCAGGCGGTCGCGCATCTGCGACTGAACGCCGGCCGCCGCCCCGACGACCCCGAACTGAACACCCTCGTCGGCGAACTGTGCGGCAGGAGCGAGGACTTCCGCCGCATGTGGGCGGACCACGAGGTCCAGGCCTGCCTGGCCGGCAGCAAGAGCATCGACCATCCGCTCGCGGGCCTGTTGTCCCTCGACTTCGAGACACTGACCGTCCCGACGGAACCGGAGCAGACGGTGGTGGTGTACACACCGCAGCGAGGCTCGGACACGGCCGAGAGGCTTGCGCTGCTGGGGAGTTGGGCCACCGCAGGGGTGTAGTTCCCCTCGCCGGAAGGGGTGTGCGCGGGGACCGCCGCACCCCCGTTGCCGGGGGGCGGGACGACGGCGGTCCCCGCGAAGGACGCGGGCCGGGTCAGGGCCGGGCTTGCGCGTCCGTGGCGTCCATGGAGGTCCGGGAGCCGCTCCGGAGGTCCTTGGACGTTCGGCGCCGGCTCGGGCGGGGAGCCGCTCCCGCCCTGCCGACACCCACTAATGTGCCGGACCCGTGTTAAGCGGGTGCTGCGTGAACGTGTCGCGCTCGTACCAGTTCCGCGACGGCCCGAGCGGCCCCGGTCACCGCAAGTTCGCCGCGGACACGGCCCGTTCACCGCAGGTTCGCCGCTACTTCCCGCCCTTGGCCAGGAACGCCAGCAGGTCCTGCCGGCTGACCACACCGGTCGGCTTGCCCTCGACCAGCACGATCGCCGCGTCCGCGCCGCCCAGCACCGACATCAGGTCGCCGACCGGCTCGCCGGAGCCGACCTGCGGCAGCGGCGCCGACATGTGCTTCTCCAGCGGGTCGTCGAGGGAGGCCCGCTTGGTGAACAGGGCGTCCAGCAGCTCCCGTTCGACGACCGACCCGACGACCTCGGCCGCCATGACGTCCGGGTGACCGGCGCCCGGCTTCACGATCGGCATCTGCGAGACGCCGTACTCGCGCAGCACCTCGATGGCCTGACCGACCGTCTCGTCCGGGTGCATGTGGACGAGGGAGGGGATGGCGCCGTGCTCCTTGTCGTTGAGGACGTCGGCGACGCGCGCGTTCGGGCCCTCGTCCTCCAGGAAGCCGTAGTCGGCCATCCACTCGTCGTTGAAGATCTTGCTGAGGTAGCCGCGGCCGCTGTCGGGCAGCAGCACGACCACGACGTCGTCCGGGCCGAGCCGCTCGGCGACCTCCAGGGCGGCCACGACGGCCATGCCGCAGGAGCCGCCGACCAGCAGGCCCTCCTCCTTGGCCAGGCGCCGGGTCATCTGGAAGGAGTCCTTGTCGGACACGGCGACGATCTCGTCGGCCACGGTCCGGTCGTAGGCGGTCGGCCAGAAGTCCTCACCGACGCCCTCGACGAGGTACGGCCGCCCGGAACCGCCGGAGTACACCGAGCCCTCGGGGTCGGCGCCGACGACCTGCACCTTGCCGTCGCTGGCGTCCTTCAGATAGCGGCCGGTGCCGGAGATGGTGCCGCCGGTGCCCACGCCCGCCACGAAGTGGGTGATCTTCCCCTCCGTCTGCTCCCACAGCTCGGGGCCGGTGGAGTGGTAGTGGGAGAGCGGGTTGTTGGGGTTGGAGTACTGGTCCGGCTTCCAGGCGCCCGGCGTCTCACGGACCAGGCGGTCGGAGACGTTGTAGTACGAGTCCGGGTGCTCGGGGTCCACGGCGGTCGGGCAGACCACGACCTCGGCCCCGTAGGCCCGCAGCACGTTGATCTTGTCGGTGCTGACCTTGTCGGGACACACGAAGATGCACTTGTACCCCTTCTGCTGAGCCACGATCGCGAGGCCGACGCCGGTGTTGCCGCTGGTCGGCTCGACGATGGTGCCGCCGGGCTTGAGCGCACCGCTCTCCTCGGCGGCCTCGATCATGCGCAGGGCGATGCGGTCCTTCACGGATCCGCCCGGGTTGAAGTACTCGACCTTGGCCAGGACGGTGGCCTGGATGCCCTTGGTCACGTTGTTGAGCCTCACCAGCGGGGTGTTGCCGACGAGACTGATCATCGAGTCGTGGAAATGCACCGTTGTCTCCGGATGCTGCAAAAAGGGTGGTCGTAGTGGTTACGCCAGCCTAGGCCCTGCGGCCGGCGCGGGTCCGGTGAAGGTCGTTCACTCGCGGTTGGGATTGGGCGACGGTCCGTGCGGGGCAAGCAGTTGATGTACGGCTATGAGGAGGTGGCGGCGACGCATGACGAGCATGTCTAGGGCGAGGGTGGCCCGGCGGATCGCGGCGGGCGCCGCGTACGGCGGAGGCGGCATCGGTCTGGCCGGCGCGGCGGCCGTGGGCCTGCTGCTCGCCGAGGTGCGGATGGCCCGGCGTCACGTGGGCAACGGCACGAGCAACCACGTGCCGAACGCCGACGGCCGCTACGGCCACCTCTACGCGACCCCCGGGGAACAGCCGCTGCGGCTGACGATGCTGGGTGACTCGACGGCGGCGGGCCAGGGCGTGCACCGCGCGGGCCAGACCCCGGGCGCGCTGCTGGCGTCGGGGCTGGCGGCGGTGGCGGAGCGCCCGGTGGTCCTGCGCAATGTGGCCCTGCCGGGCGCCCGCTCGGACGACCTGGACCGGCAGGTGGCCCTGATCCTGGCCGACCCGGCCCTGACCCCGGACGTCTGCGTGATCATGATCGGCGCGAACGACGTCACCAACCGGATGCCCGCGACGCGCTCGGTGCGCCACCTCTCCTCGGCGGTACGGCGGCTGCGCACGGCCGGTGCGGAGGTGGTGGTCGGCACCTGTCCCGACCTGGGCACCATCGAGCCGGTGCAGCAGCCCTTGCGCTGGCTGGCCCGGCGCGCCTCCCGTCAGCTGGCGGCGGCCCAGACGATCGGCGCCGTCGAGCAGGGCGGCCGTACGGTGTCGCTGGGCGATCTGCTCGGCCCGGAGTTCGAGGCGAACCCGCGCGAGCTCTTCGGCCCGGACAACTACCACCCCTCGGCGGAGGGCTACGCCACCGCGGCGATGGCGGTGCTGCCGACGGTCTGCGCCACGCTGGGCCTGTGGCCGGCGGAGGAGGAGCGCCCCGACGTCACCCGCCGCGAGGGCTTCCTGCCGGTGGCCCGGGCAGCGGCCGAGGCGGCCTCGGAGGCTGGCACGGAGGTCACGGCCGCCATGCAGACGGGCCCCAAGGGCCCCTGGGCCCTGCTCAAGCGCCGCCGCCGTCGGCGCGTCCCGGAGCCGGACCGGGCCCCGGTGACACCGTCGTCGTAGCGCGCGGCCCAGCGAGGAAAGCAAGCGCTTATTAAATTGCGGCAAGGGTCACACCGCCATGCCCGTGACCTTGTCCATACGTGCGGGTAACTTCCCTCACAGTCCTGCCCGACCCCCCGGTATGCCCATGGAGCCGTGATGCCCGAAGCCGTGATCGTCTCGACCGCCCGCTCCCCCATCGGCCGCGCCTTCAAGGGCTCCCTGAAGGACCTGCGCCCGGACGACCTCACCGCCACGATCATCCAGGCCGCGCTCGCCAAGGTCCCCGAGTTGGACCCGCGCGACATCGACGACCTGCACCTCGGCTGCGGTCTCCCCGGTGGCGAGCAGGGCAACAACCTCGGCCGTATCGTCGCCGTGCAGATGGGCATGGACCACCTCCCTGGCTGCACCGTCACGCGCTACTGCTCCTCGTCGCTGCAGACCTCCCGCATGGCCCTGCACGCCATCAAGGCCGGCGAGGGCGACGTCTTCATCTCGGCGGGCGTCGAGATGGTCTCCAGCTTCGCCAAGGGCAACTCCGACAGCCTCCCGGACACCCACAACCCGTTCTTCGCCGAGGCCGAGGCCCGCACCGCCGAGGTCGCCCAGCAGGAGGGCACCACCTGGCACGACCCGCGCGAGGACGGCCTCGTGCCGGACGCCTACATCGCGATGGGCCAGACCGCCGAGAACCTGGCCCGGTCCAAGGGCGTCACCCGTCAGGACATGGACGAGTTCGGCGTCCGCTCGCAGAACCTCGCCGAGGAAGCCATCAAGAACGGCTTCTGGGAGCGCGAGATCACCCCGGTGACCCTCCCCGACGGCACCGTCGTCGCCAAGGACGACGGCCCGCGCGCCGGCGTCACCATGGAGGGCGTCCAGGGCCTGAAGCCGGTCTTCCGCCCCGACGGTCTCGTCACCGCCGCCAACTGCTGCCCCCTCAACGACGGCGCCGCCGCGGTCGTGATCATGTCCGACACCAAGGCCCGCGAGCTCGGCCTCACCCCGCTCGCCCGCATCGTCTCCACCGGCGTCTCCGGCCTGTCCCCCGAGATCATGGGTCTCGGCCCGGTCGAGGCGAGCAACCAGGCGCTGCGCCGCGCCGGCCTGACCATCGACGACATCGACCTGGTCGAGATCAACGAGGCGTTCGCCGCCCAGGTGATCCCCTCCTACCGCGACCTGGGCATCGACCTGGACAAGCTGAACGTCAACGGCGGCGCCATCGCCGTCGGCCACCCCTTCGGCATGACCGGCGCCCGCATCACCGGCACGCTCATCAACTCCCTCCAGTTCCACGACAAGCAGTTCGGTCTGGAGACGATGTGCGTCGGCGGCGGCCAGGGCATGGCGATGGTCATCGAGCGCCTGAGCTGACCCCCCGAGAGCGACTGTTTGCGTAGTCGCCGCACGACCCAGCGTGAGCCTTCGGCCCAGAACCCGAGAAACTCCAAGGTTCTGGGCCGTTTTGTGATCCAATCTCCCCCAGGATGTGACCTATCTCCCTTCGCGGAGGGATTTACGCAGGTCAGAACAGTTTCAGCACCAAACCCCAGACCCAAATCCCTGTCCGTTTCGTGACCTTACGCACTGACAGCTGGATAGTCCGCCCTTCAAGCTGATGTAGGAAGTCGGGGGTCGACTTTGAACCGGGAGTACGTCAGTGAGCGCCATGCCGATCGCTTTGCTGCTCACCACGGCCGCCACCGGCGCCGTGGGCGTCGCCGTCCTGCGCACCCTCATGGGGCTGCGCCGACAGGTCGCGGCCCTGCACACCGAGCTGGCACAGAACAACGCCGCCACGGCCCGTGGCCTCGTCCCGCAGGCCCGTGTCTCCGCCGACACCGATGAGATACGCGCGGCGGTGGCCGAGGCGCTCGCCGAGGAACGCGAGCGGGAACTGGCCGAGGCACGCGCCTTCTGGGCCGCCCAGGAGGCCCGTGACGCCTCCGACGCGCCCACGCTGCTGGGCCTGTCCGACAGCGAGCTCTTCCTGCCCCGACAGGCCGACTTCGCGGGTCTGGAGCACCTGGAGCCGGTGACCGAGCCGACCGCCGAGCCCGACGAGTTCGCCGGGGAGTCCCCCGAACTGGCCGCGGCCCGCCGCCGTCACCCCTCCCACCCGGACTTCGTCCCGGCCCCGTCGCCGGTGGTGAACGACCATGAGCGCACCGTGGCCACCCTCGAGGACCTGGCCGCCTCCGCCACCGAGCTGACCGACGTCCGCCCCGGCCCCCTGGGCACCCTCGACGTCTACGTCTTCGCCGACGGCACCACGCTGTGCATGACGCCGGGCCACCGCGAGACGGCGGAGCGACTGGCGACGGCGCTGCGCGCGGGCGAGACGCCGGTGCTGCTGGGCGGTTCGGGCATCTCGGGCGCGTACACGCTGACGTTCGCGTGCGGCGAGGAGAACGTCTACATCCTGGCCGACCGGGTCATAGCGTCCCTCTAGGGCTCACACCCCGGCCCGTTTCTGCGCCTCCTCCACCAGCCGCACCGCCTCCTCGACCTCTCCCTCGTCCGTGAGTACGAGGGCCAAGTCGTGGACGGCGACGATGACTTGGTCCGCCGCCGCGAACATCCCGGCGTCGGGCATCTCCCGGGGCTCCGACCCCGGTGCCTCCAGAAGCTGCGCCCGCCGGGCGAACTCCCTGGCCAGCGCCAGCGCCTCCGCGGCGGCGCTTCTCTGCAGCCGGCTCTGCGGTGCCGCCCGCAACCGGTCGGCGAAGTGATCTACGGCTCGGGTCAGACGCGTCGTATCAACCACGCCGTGAGCGTACGCGACTGTTGCCAACGGGCGAACGCTCAGGCACGGTGACCTGAAGGACCGGCTTACATCCCCTTTGCGTCCGGAGGCGCCGATGTCCCACGTCCTCTCCGAGGAGACCCACCGCAACATGCTCGCCCGCATCCCCCACTGCACCGGTCGTGAAGTCGCCGACTGGTTGCGCGCAGTCGAAGAAGGCCCCGCTCTCTTCAACTTCGAGGAGAAGGTCAGCTGGCTCCGCCACGAGCACAACCTCGCGTACGGCCACGCGAAGGCGCTCATCCACGAGTACGACCTGAGGAGGGCCGCGCGCAAACTGCTCTGAGCGCGCACCGGGACGACGAAGGGCCCCGGGAGAACCCGGGGCCCTTGGTCATGTCTCGCTCACGGCGGTGCCGTGCCCGAAGGAGTGTCAGTCGCTGCTGTTGAGGATCGAGATGAGCCTCAGGAACTCCATGTAGATCCACACCAGCGTCATGGTGAGGCCGAAGGCCGCCATCCAGGCCTCTTCGCGCGGCGCGCCGTAGGCGATGCCGTCCTCGACCTGCTTGAAGTCCAGGGCGAGGAAGCAGGCGCCGAGCAGGATGCCGATGACGCCGAACAGGATGCCGAGCGGGCCGCTGCGGAAGCCGAGGCCGTCACCGCCGCCGAAGACCGCGAACAGCAGGTTGATCGCCATCAGGGCGATGAAGCCGAGCGCGGCCGCCATCACGAAGCCGACGAACCGTCGGTTGACGCGGATCCAGCCCGCCTTGTAGGCCACCAGCACCGCGGCGAAGACCGCGAGCGTGCCGAGCACGGCCTGCATGGCCGCACCGCTGGCGATGCGGTTGTCGACGACGCTGGAGACCACACCGAGGAACACACCCTCGAGCGCGGCGTACGACAGGATCAGCGCGGGCGACGCCTTGCGCTTGAAGGACTGGACGAGCGCCAGGACCATGCCGACCAGACCGGCGACGATCGCGATGCCGTAGGACCGGCTGATGTTGGCGTCGTCGACCGGCAGCAGCGCCCAGGCGAGCGCGGCGGTGACGATCAGGATGCCGAGCGTGGTGCCGGTGCGCATGAGGACGTCGTCCATCGTCATGCGACCGGTGGTGGCCGGGGCCTGCGGCGGTGCGCCGTACGGGGCCTGCTGGGCGTACGGGTTCTGCGCGTACGGGTTGCCGGCCTGCGGCTGGGCGTAAGGGTTGCCCTGCGTGCCGACAGCGGCGCCCCCGGCCTGCGGCGCGGTGTTGAAGCCCGCGTAGCCGTTGTCGCGGCTGAACCCCCGTCGCGAGAAGACCGGGTTGCTGCTCCTCATTTCACTCCTCCATGGCCGCCGTGCGCGGCCTTGGCTCAAGAGTAATAGGTAGGCAAAGGATTGACCCTAGTGCTTGGGGAGGATCTTTCCCTCGTCGTGCTGGCCAACACGCTACGCGGCCGGGTGATTCCCAGCCACGGCCGGGCCCATTCATGACCAACCTGCGACGTGGCCGGAACCTGTCGGAGATCACTCCCCCGGCCTTCACCCCTCGTCACCCGAACGGAAACCCGGTGTACGCCTCGGCGAGATCCGTCTCCGCCGCCCTCGACGCCGCGATCCGCTCCAGGCGCGCGAGCTGGAGCCGGTCCTCGAACGGCGTGGCGCCCGGGGCACGGTGCAGCAGTGTCGTCATGTCGTAGGAGAACCGCTCGGCCTGCCAGACGCGGCGCAGACAGGTCGCCGAGTAGGCGTCGAGGAGTGCGGGCGAGCCCGTCCGCCTCTCGTGCGTCAGCGCCCGCGCGAAGGTGACGACATCGCCGATGGCGAGATTCAGTCCCTTGGCGCCCGTGGGCGGCACGATGTGGGCCGCGTCACCGGCCAGGAAGAGCCGGCCGTGCCGCATGGGTTCGTGGACGTAGGAGCGCATGGGCGTGACGGACTTCTGGGTGATGGGGCCGCGTTCGAGGCGCCAGTCGTCCGCGGTCTCGAAGCGGCGCTCCAGCTCGGCCCAGATCTCGTCGTCGCTCCACGAGTCCGCCTCCGTGCCCTCGGGCACCTGGAGGTAGAGGCGGGAGACCGACGGGGAGCGCATGGACAGCAGGGCGAAGCCGCGGTCGTGGCGGGCGTAGACCAGCTCGTCGTGGGAGGGGGCGACGTCGGCGAGGATGCCGAGCCAGCCGAAGGGGTACGTCCGCTCGAAGACCCGGACCAGCTCCTCGGGGATCGCCCTGCGGGCCACGCCCCAGAAGCCGTCGCAGCCGACGACGTAGTCGCATTCGAGGACGTCCTCGACGCCGTCCCGCCGGAAGCGCACGCGCGGGGCGGCGGTGTCCGCGCCCTCGACGGCCAGCGCCTCCGCCTCGAACAGCAGCGGGCCGCCCTCCTTCGACTGGAGGGCGATGAGGTCCTTGCAGACCTCGGTCTGGGCGTACACCATCACCGAGCGGCCGCCGGTGAGGGCGGTGAAGTCGACGCGGTGGCGCTTGCGGTCGTAGCGCAGCTCTATGCCGTCGTGCGGCAGGCCCTCGCGGTCCATCCGCTCCCCGGCGCCGGCCGCGCGCAGCACGTCCACCGTGCCCTGCTCCAGGATTCCGGCGCGCTGGCGGTGCTCGACGTAGGCCCGGTCGCGGCTCTCCAGGACGACCGAGTCGATGCCGGCGTTGTGGAGCAGGCGCGCGAGGAGGAGGCCGGCGGGGCCCGCTCCGATGATGCCGACGGTGGTGCGCATCGGTCGCTTCCCTTCACACTGTTCGTATGGTGAAGTTTTATTCACCATCTTCGTGCGAGTCTCCGTCCGGGCGCATCCGCTGTCAACGGTTGTGCGGGAACTGTTGAACCGGGGTCAACTCTTGAAGGAAGGGAGGGGTGTCGGAAGTGCCCAGAGCCGGACTTGAACCGGCACGCCCGCGAAGGGGCAGCGAGGTTTAAGCTCGCCGTGTCTGCATTCCACCATCTGGGCAGGCCATGGGCTCCGCATCGAGGTCCCGAGCCTATCGGGATACATCCCCCGAACAGCGGACGGGCGGACCGATGTTGTCTTATTTTATTGACGTCTGAGGGTGCATCAGCCCGCGGAACACGCCATCCGCACTTGCCAATAGCCTTCCGTGCGGCCGCCGGCGGCGCATGCGGAATGACGGAATTTCACCGCCCGAACAAGGACGCTCCACCTGTTCCCGATGCGAACAGGTGTCAGGGGTCGCCGTCATCCTCAGGTATGACGCGGCCGCCTCCGGTCCATCCGCAGTCTGCCTTCGGAACCGGAACAGGGACGGACTACACGGCGCCGGACGGCCGGGACGATGGATACGTACGTCGAACACACCGCCGTCCCCATAGGAGCGTCCTTCTCGTGACCACCGCACCCATCGCCGACCGGGCCACGACCGTGGCCGCGCGGGCCACGGATCTGTCGAAGATCTACGGACAGGGCGAGACCCAGGTGGTCGCCCTGGACCGGGTCTCCGTCGACTTCCGGCAGGCCGAGTTCACCGCGATCATGGGCCCGTCCGGCTCCGGCAAGTCCACGCTGATGCACTGCGTCGCCGGTCTGGACACCTTCTCCTCCGGTTCCGTGCGCATCGGCGACACCGAACTCGGCACCCTGAAGGACAAGCAGCTCACCAAGTTGCGCCGGGACAAGATCGGTTTCATCTTCCAGGCGTTCAACCTGCTGCCGACGCTGACCGCGCTGGAGAACATCACCCTCCCGATGGACATCGCGGGCCGCAAGCCGGACCAGCAGTGGGTGGACTCGGTGATCCGGATGATCGGTCTCTCCGACCGGCTCAAGCACCGCCCCGCCCAGCTCTCCGGCGGCCAGCAGCAGCGCGTCGCGGTGGCCCGCGCCCTCGCCTCCCGCCCCGAGATCATCTTCGGCGACGAGCCGACCGGAAACCTCGACTCGCGCTCCGGCGCCGAGGTGCTGGGCTTCCTTCGCAACTCTGTACGCGAGTTGGGGCAGACGGTCGTGATGGTGACCCATGACCCGGTGGCCGCCGCGTACGCGGACCGCGTGGTGTTCCTGGCCGACGGACGCATCGTCGACGAGATGTACCGGCCGACCGCGGACAACGTGCTCGACTTCATGAAGCAGTTCGACGCGAAGGGCCGCACCAGCTGATGTTCCGCACCGCCCTGCGCAACGTTCTCGCGCACAAGGCCCGGCTCCTGATGACCGTGCTCGCCGTGATGCTCGGCGTCGCGTTCGTCTCCGGCACCCTGGTCTTCGCCGACACCCTCTCCAACGCCTTCCGCAACCAGTCGGCGAAGAGCTACGACGACGTCGCCGTCTCCGTCACCTCGCACGCCGACCCGGACAACCCCAAGGAAGAGCCCGGCCTCTCCGGCAGGACCCTCGACAAGATCACCGCCGTCGACGGCGTCGCCGGCGCGTACGGCCGCGTCGAGGGCTTCGCCGGGGTCGCCGACCCCGACGGGAAGCTGATCGGCGTCGGCTGGTCCAACAAGGGCTCCAACTTCGCCCCCGGCAAGGACGGCAAGGACAGCGCCTACACCTTCACCGACGGCTCCGGCCCGGTGAAGGACGATCAGATCGCCCTGGACAAGGACTCCGCGACCAAGGGCGAGTACCAGGTCGGCGACCGGGTGCGCGTCGCCACCAACGGCCCGGTGAAGGAGTACACCCTCAGCGGTGTCTTCACCACCGAGGACGGCGCCGTGAACGCCGGCGGCAGCCTCGTCCTCTTCGACACCGCGGTCGCCCAGAAGCAGTACCTCAAGCCGGGCTACTTCGAGAGCGTCACCGTCACCGCCGCCCCCGGCGCCGACGACGCGAAGATCCTGGCCGCGGTCAAGCCGCTGCTGCCCGACACCGCCGATGCCCAGACCGGCAAGGCGCTCGCGGACGAGCAGGCCGAGCAGATCGAACAGGGCATGGGCAACCTCAAGCAGGTCCTGCTCGGATTCGCCGGCATCGCGCTGTTCGTCGGCGTCTTCCTGATCTCCAACACCTTCACGATGCTGGTCGCCCAGCGCACGAAGGAGATCGCCCTGATGCGCGCCGTCGGTGCGTCGCGCAAGCAGATCACCCGCTCGGTGCTCGCCGAGGCCGCGGTGGTCGGCCTGGTCGCCTCGGTGATCGGCTTCGTCCTCGGCATCGGCCTCGCGGTCGGTCTGCGCTCCGGCATGGCCGCGTTCGAGATGAAGATCCCGGACGGCCCGCTGGTCCTGTCCGCCACGCCGGTGATCGCCGCGATCGCGGTCGGCGTGCTGATCACGATGTTCGCCGCCTGGCTGCCCGGCCGCCGGGCCGCGAAGATCCCGCCGGTCGCCGCCATGAACAGCCTGCACGCGGTGGCCACCACCAAGTCGCTGGTGCTGCGCAACTCCATCGGCGCGGCCATCACCGCCCTCGGCGCGGCCGGGATCGTGCTGGGCGCCTCGACCGGCGGCGACGACGGCCGGATGTACATCGGGGCGGGGGCGTTCTTCTCGCTGATCGGCGTGATCATCCTGATCCCGCTGCTGTCGCGGCCCGTGATCGCGCTCGTCCGCCCGCTGCTCGTCGGCCCCTTCGGAGTGGCCGGCAAGCTGGCCGGCCAGAACGCGGTCCGCAACCCGCGCCGTACCGGAGCCACCGCCTCGGCGCTGGCGATCGGACTGACGCTGGTGACCGGTCTGTCGGTGCTCGGCATCACGGTCGGCACGGCCATCGACAAGATGACCACGGACAACATCAAGGCCGACTACATGGTCTCGATGGCGAACGGCGGGGACCTCGACCAGTCCGCCCTTACGGCGCTGGAGAAGGCCAAGGGCGTCTCCGCGGTCTCCCCGCAGCAGGACGCCTACCTCCAGGCCGGCGACGACTACGTGTCCGCCTCCGCGGTCACCCCGGGCGACATCCAGCGGGTCCTGAACGTCGACGTCGTCAGCGGCAACGTCGACTCGCTCGCGAAGGGGCAGATCGCGGTCGCCGAGAAGACGGCGAAGAGCAAGGGCTGGAAGCCCGGCGACAGCGTCTCCTTCACCTTCGCCGACGAGAAGAAGGCCACGCTGACGGTCGGCGCGGTCTACAAGGACAGCGAGTTCCTCTCGCCCGTCCTCATCGACACCGAGGTGGTGAACGAGCACGAGGCGAAGCCGTACATCCGGCAGATCTTCGTGAAGGTCGACGGCGGCCAGTCCTCGGCGAACGAGAAGGTCCTCATCGACGCGCTGGGCGACAACCCCGCGATCACCGTCATGGACCGGCAGGACATCCGCAACGAGTTCGGCGGGGCCATCAACACCCTGCTGAACATCATGTACGGCCTGCTGGCGATGGCCCTGATCATCGCGGTGCTGGGTGTCGTCAACACCCTCG
Source organism: Streptomyces chartreusis (assembly GCF_008704715.1). Taxonomy (NCBI): domain Bacteria; kingdom Bacillati; phylum Actinomycetota; class Actinomycetes; order Kitasatosporales; family Streptomycetaceae; genus Streptomyces; species Streptomyces chartreusis. The sequence continues at coordinate 5,862,709 of NZ_CP023689.1, read as the reverse complement.
CGATGTCGGTGTTCGAGCGGCAGCAGGAGATCGGCATGCTGCGGGCGATCGGTCTCGACCGGCGCCGGGTGAAGCGGATGGTCCGGCTGGAGGCCGTGGTCATCTCGGTGTTCGGCGCGGTGGTCGGCATCGGTCTCGGCTCGTTCCTCGGCTGGGCGATCGGCGAGACCTTCGCCGACCAGATCCCGGGCTACGCGCTGGTCCTGCCCTGGGACCGGATCGGGATCTTCCTGGTGCTGGCCGGTCTGGTGGGCGTCCTGGCCGCGATGTGGCCGGCCCGCAACGCCGCGAAGCTCAACATGCTGAACGCGATCAAGGCCGAGTAGCGCCTCGACGCACCGAAGGGCCGGGCTTCCCCACGGGGGCCCGGCCCTTCGGCTTGCGTCCGGCTCAACGGCCCTCGGATTCGCCCCACTCGCGGGCGCGCAGCGCCATCCCGGAGTCGCCGGATTCGGGGGTTCGCACCGCCAGCACCTGGTTGACGCCGATGCGGTTGCGCTCGAAGGCCAGCGCCGAGGCGGCCATGTACAGCCGCCACACGCGGGCGCGCCCGAAGCCGCTGAGCCTGACCGCGCGCGCCCAGTCGGCCTCCAGGTTGGCCACCCAGCGGCGCAGCGTCAGGGCGTAGTGCTCCCGGATCGACTCGACGTCGCGCACCTCGAAACCGGCGCGCTCCAACTGGGCGACGGTGACTCCGACGGGCTGGAGCTCGCCGTCGGGGAACACATAGGCGTCGATGAAATCGTCGACCTCGTACGACGATTCGTCGCGCTGCGGGCGCCGGGCGATCTGGTGGTTGAGCAGCCGCCCGCCGGGCTTGAGCAGCCGGTGCAGCACATCGGCGTACTCCAGGTACCGCTCGGCGCCGACGTGCTCGGCCATGCCGATGGAGGAGATGGCGTCGTAGGGCCCGTCGCCGACCTCCCGGTAGTCCTGGACGCGGATCTCCACCCGGTCGGTGAGCCCCTCGTCGGCGACGCGCTTGCGGGCGTAGGCGGCCTGCTCCTGGGAGAGGGTGATGCCGACGACGCTCACGCCGTACTCGCGGGCGGCGTGCATCGCCATGGAGCCCCAGCCGCAGCCGACGTCGAGCAGCCGCATGCCGGGCTTCAGGCCGAGCTTGCGGCAGACGAGGTCGAGCTTGTCGCGCTGGGCTGTCTCCAGGGTGCTGTCCGGGGCGGGCCAGTAGGCGCAGGAGTACACCATGGACGGGCCGAGGACGATCTCGTAGAAGTCGTTGCCGACGTCGTAGTGGTGGCTGATGGCGCGCTTGTCGGTGCGCTTGGTGTGCAGATGGCCCGGCCGGCGCACCTCCTCGGGCGGCGGCGCGGGCGGCAGCGGTACTCCGCCGAGCCGGACGAGCCCGCGGACCGCGGCGCGCACCTCGGGGTCCCGAAGCGCCTGAGCCAGGCTCCGGGCGTCCTCGCCCCGCTCCCACACGAGCCCCGCGAGCAGGTCGAGGGCGGCGTACAGATCCCCCTCGATCTCCAGGTCCCCGGCGACCCAGGCCCGGGCGAGCCCCAGCTCACCCGGCTTGAACAACAGCCGCCGCACGGCACGGCGGTTGCGTACGACGAGGGTCGGCGCGCCCGGCGGACCCGCCTGCGAACCGTCCCAGGCGCGGATGCGCACCGGGAGCGGAACCCCCAGCAACTGTTCGAGAAGACTCTTCAGCCGCACCGCGGCGTCTGCCATGGCACACACCTCCGTGATAACGGATCCCGGAATACCCGACACCACGTAAACACCTGAGGGGCCCGTTGACAGTCCCCCACGCGCGTTACGGCTGGGCAAAACAGGTGCAGGAGCCACCCGGTCGGCCCGCGCGGCGGTCGTGCCCGGGAACGCCGAAGGACCTCCCGCACCACGGATGGCGGGAGGTCCTTCGGTCGGTTCGGCCACCTCGGGAGGTCAGCCGGAGGGGTTCAGGAGGCCTTGGCCTTCTCGCCCTTGTCGGCAGCGCTCGCGGCGGCGACCGGCGCCGGCTTGGCGGCCTCGTAGAACTCCTCGCGGGGAGTCTCCAGGGCACCGAGGGCGACGACCTCGCGCTTGAGGAACATGCCGAGGGTCCAGTCGGCGAAGACGCGGATCTTGCGGTTGAAGGTCGGCATCGCCATGCCGTGGTAGCCACGGTGCATGTACCAGGCGAGACGGCCCTTGAGCTTGATCTTCATCTTGCCCATGACGATCATCGCCACGCCCTTGTGGAGGCCGAGGCCCGCCACCGCGCCCTTGTTGGCGTGCGAGTAGTCCTTCTGCGGGAAGCCCCGCATGCCGGAGATCACGTTGTCGCCGAGGACCTTGGCCTGACGCAGCGCGTGCTGGGCGTTCGGCGGGCACCAGGCGTTGGGGTTGCCGGCCTTGCGGCCGACGAGGTCCGGGACCTGGGCGTTGTCGCCGGCGGCCCAGATGTAGTCGGTGCCCGCGACCTGGAGGGTCGGCTCGCAGTCGACGTGACCGCGCGGGCCGAGGGGCAGGCCGAAGCGGGAGAGCGCCGGGTTCGGCTTGACGCCGGCCGTCCACACGATGGTGTTGGAGTCGACCTCGAGGCCGTTCTTCAGCACGACGTGGCCGTCGACGCAGGAGTCCATGGAGGTCGAGAGGTAGACCTCGACGCCACGGGCCTCCAGGTGCTCCTTGCCGTACTGGCCGAGCTTGGGACCGACCTCGGGAAGGATCTTGTCGGCGGCGTCGACGAGGACGAACCGCATGTCCTCGCGGGAGACGCTGGTGTAGTACTTGGCCGCGTCGCGGGCCATGTCCTCGACCTCACCGATGGTCTCGGCGCCGGCGAAGCCGCCGCCGATGAAGACGAAGGTGAGCGCCTTGCGGCGGATCTCCTCGTCGGTGGTGGAGTCGGCCTTGTCCAGCTGCTCGAGGACGTGGTTGCGCAGGCCGATGGCCTCCTCGATGCCCTTCATGCCGATGCCCTGCTCGGCGAGGCCGGGGATCGGGAAGGTGCGGGAGACCGCGCCCATCGCGATGACCAGGTAGTCGAAGGGCAGCTCGTACGCCTCGCCGACCAGCGGGGCGATCGTGGCGACCTTGCGGTCCTGATCGATGGTGGTGACCCGGCCGGTGAGGACCTCCGCCTTGGGCAGCACGCGTCGCAGCGGGACGACGACGTGGCGCGGGGAGATGCTGCCGGCGGCGGTTTCGGGGAGGAAGGGCTGGTAGGTCATGTACGACCGGGGGTCGACGACCGTGACGGTCGCCTCTCCGTAGCGCATCTTCTTGAGGATGCGCCGAGCTGCGTACAGGCCTACGTACCCACCGCCTACTACGAGGATCCTGGGACGCTCCGTGGTGCTCATGCCATCGAGTATCCACCCGCCTCAGGGGGGTCGCTCGTGCGCCCCTTCACAAGCTCTTCCACACCCTGTGCTACTATCCCCGGCCCGCGTGACACAGGTCATGGTCACTTGCGGGAACCGGCGTGCGGTACGACCCGTTGTCAATGCCGCGTGAGCTGCCTCTCTGTCGCAACGGGCCCTCTGTGAGGGGCACCTGGCAGCCTCCGCCGAAGGACCCCCGAAGCCTCCTTACACGAGGCATCTGAACATGTTCAAGGGCCTGTTCACCCCTCGGAAGGGTCAACCGGCACCTGGACATGCTCCGACAGGGCCGAATTCCTTGTGAAGAACTTCACGAACATTCTCGGGCGGGCCGCTCCGGGAGGGCTCCAAGGGGCTCGGAAGCCCCCTCGAAAGCGCTCACACGCTAGCCGTACCGCTCACTCGATGGCTACCGGCAGGTAGCAAAACGAGACACGAACCACCCCGTACCTGCGATCTGAGGCACCGTCACCCGTCCAGCCACTCTCCGCGCGAAAATGATCAGAAGGGCACATAGCGTGCAGCCATGATCACTTCACGGAAGGCCCCCAAGCGGGCCGGCAAGCGAATAGTCTCGGTCGGCGTTGCCCTCGGCATCGCCATGGCGACGGGCGCCCTCACGGCGGCGTCCGCCTCGGCCATGACGCCCGTCCATTCCTCCAAGGCCACCCTCGCACAGGCGAGTCACGGTTACGGCGGAGACGACGACGGGTGCAGCGGCCTCATCGTCATCCTCTGCAACTGACGTCGGCCCGCTCGGGCTCGCACGACGGCCCCGGTTCCCTCCCGCAGGAAGGGCACCGGGGCCGTTCGGTGTCGCGGCGCGGATCAGTGGCCGTTGCCGGCGGCCTCTTCCGCGACCTTGAAGGCGATGCCGTCGAGGATGTCGTGCTCGCTGACGACGACCTCCTCGGCGCCGGTCCGCTCCATGATCGCCAGCAGCACCAGCGCGCCGGCCGCGATGACGTCGACCCGGCCCGGGTGCATGGAGGGCACGGCCGCGCGCTCGGCGTGGGTGGAGCGCACCAGCCGGTCGGTGATCTCACGGACCCGGTCGAGGGTGACCCGGGAGTGGTGGATGCGCGCGGAGTCGTACTCGGGCAGGTCCTGCGCGATCGCCGACACCGTGGTGACCGAACCGGCCAGTCCCACCAGCGTCTTCGCCTCGCGCAGCGGCACCGTCTCCTCGGCGAGGTCGAGGGCAGCCTCGATGTCGGCCCGTATCGCGGCGACCTGTTCGGCGGAGGGCGGGTCGGAGACCGCGCCGTCGCGCACCAGGTGCCGCTCGGTCATCCGCACACAGCCGACGTCCACGGAGCGCGCCGCGCGGACGTGTTCCTCGCCGACGACGAACTCGGTCGAGCCGCCGCCGATGTCGACGACCAGATAGGGCCGGTGCAGATCCGTCCGCCCGGTCAGCTCCCTGGTCGCGCCGGTGAAGGAGAACTCCGCCTCCTGGTCCCCGGTGACGACCTCGGGCTCGACGCCCAGGATGTCCATGACGCCGCGCACGAACTCGTCCCGGTTCTCGGCGTCCCGCGAGGCGGACGTGGCGACGAAGCGCAGCCGCTCGGCGCCGTGCTCCTTGATGATCGCCGCGTAGTCGCGGCAGGCGGCGAAGGTGCGCTCCAGCGCCTCCGGCGCCAGCCGCCCCGTACGGTCGACCCCCTGGCCGAGGCGCACGATGGTCATCCGGCGGTCCAGATCGACGAGTTCACCGGTGGCCGGATCGACGTCGGCGACAAGGAGCCGGATGGAGTTCGTACCGCAGTCGATGGCGGCGACGCGGGTCATAGGGGACCTTTCAGGTACGGAGGCTCTTTCAGCCTGTCCGGCGTTTGAGGTCGAGGCCGTTCAGGCCGATGCGGGGGTCCGGGGGCGCAGCCCCCGGGACGGGACGGGCAGGGGCGGCGGGGGGCGAGATCACTCCGCCGCGACCACGCACGGTCCCTTCATCCACCACTCCGGCAGCATCGCGATCGCCTCGTCGCCGAGCGGGTTCACGCCCGGGCCGGCCGCCAGCGAGTGCGCGACCAGCACGTGCAGGCACTTCACCCGGTCCGGCATCCCGCCCGCGCTCGGGAACCCGGTCAGCTCCTCGATCTCGTCCCGCCGCCGGATGTAGTCCTCGTGCGCGGAGCGATACGCGGCGGCCAGCTCCGGATCGCTCTCCAGCCGCGCCGACATCTCCTTCATCACCCCGTTCGCCTCCAGCGTGCCGATCGCCGAGGAGGCCTTCGGGCACGTCAGGTAGTACAGCGTCGGGAAGGGCGTGCCGTCGGGCAGGCGAGGGGCCGTCTCGACCACGTCCGGCTGGCCGCACGGGCACCGGTGCGCGATCGCGCGCAGCCCGCGCGGAGGACGGCCGAGCTGCTGCTTGAAGGCCTCGACATCCGCGTCGGTGGGCTCGGTGCGCGGGGTGGGCGGCGGGGGCGTTTCCATGCCTGTCTTTCTATCGGTTCGGATCTCACCGGGCGGCGTCGGCCTTGTCGACACCGTCCCAGATGTTCGCGTACCAGGGTCGGTCGGCCGCGCTCTGGTCGGTCCGCGACTTCCTGGCCGCGTCCGGGTCGACCACGATGTAGCCGGTCTCCCCGGGCATCACATAGTGCAGCCGCTGCCGGATCTGCTGCTCGGCGTACGCGTCGTCCTGCCAGCGTGCCTTGATGTCACGCAGGTCCTCGACGCGCTGTGCGGCCTCCTCCTTCTCGCGCTGGAGGTCGGCGATCTCGGCACGCTGGGAGACGTACTGCCTTATGGGGTAGGCCAGCGCCACGACCAGGGAGCAGACCACCAGCGCGAGCAGCGCGGCCCGTCCGGTGAGCCGGGAACGCCGGGCCTGCCGCTTTGTCTGGGAGCGGTAGACGCGGGCCGCCGTCTGCTCGCCGAGCAACCGGATCCTGGTCGCGGTGGAGAAACGGTCCCGGTCCTTGACGGCCATCGGCTCTCGCCTCCCCTTTCACGTGCATACGTCCCCGCACACGGTACGGGACCGAGTACGGGGACGTACGTACGACTGGCTAAGCCTTACCCAGGTGGGGTCAGCCCTTGAAGCGCGGGAAGGCGCTGCGGCCGGCGTACACCGCGGCGTCGTCGAGGATCTCCTCGATGCGCAGCAGCTGGTTGTACTTGGCGACGCGCTCGGAGCGGGCCGGGGCGCCGGTCTTGATCTGGCCGCAGTTGGTGGCGACGGCCAGGTCGGCGATGGTGACGTCCTCGGTCTCGCCGGAGCGGTGCGACATCATGCACTTGAAGCCGCTGCGCTGGGCCAGCTCGACGGCGTCCAGGGTCTCGGTGAGCGAGCCGATCTGGTTGACCTTCACGAGCAGCGCGTTGGCGGCGCCGTCCTCGATGCCGCGGGCCAGGCGCTCCGGGTTGGTGACGAACAGGTCGTCGCCGACGATCTGGACCTTGTCGCCGAGCTTGTCGGTGAGGACCTTCCAGCCCGCCCAGTCGTCCTCGAACAGCGGGTCCTCGATGGAGACGAGCGGGTAGGCCGCCACGAGCTCCTCGTAGTACTCCGTCATCTCGGCGGCGGAGCGCTCCTTGCCCTCGAAGAGGTACTTGCCGTCCTTGTAGAACTCGGAGGCGGCGACGTCGAGCGCGAGGGCGATCTGCTCGCCGGGGGCGTAGCCGGCTTCCTTGATGGCCTCGAGGATGAGGTCGAGGGCCTCGCGGTTGGAGCCGAGGTTCGGGGCGAAGCCGCCCTCGTCGCCGAGGCCGGTGGACAGGCCGCGGCCCTTCAGCACCTTCTTGAGGGTGTGGTAGACCTCGGTGCCCCAGCGCAGGGCCTCGGAGAAGGACTCCGCGCCGATCGGGGCGATCATGAACTCCTGGATGTCGACGTTGGAGTCCGCGTGGGATCCACCGTTGAGGATGTTCATCATCGGGACGGGCAGCAGGTGCGCGTTCGGGCCACCGAGGTAGCGGAACAGCGGCAGGTCGGACGCCTCGGAGGCGGCGTGGGCCACGGCGAGGGAGACGCCGAGGATGGCGTTGGCGCCGAGGGAGCCCTTGTTGTCGGTGGCGTCCAGGTCGAACATGGCCTGGTCGATCAGGCGCTGCTCGGTGGCGTCGTAGCCGACCAGCTCCGGGCCGATCTGCTCGATGACGGCGAGGACGGCCTTCTCGACACCCTTGCCCTGGTAGCGGTTCGGGTCACCGTCGCGGAGCTCGATGGCTTCGAAGGCACCCGTCGAGGCGCCGGACGGAACGGCGGCACGACCCGTGCTGCCGTCGTCGAGGCCGACCTCGACCTCGACCGTGGGATTGCCTCGGGAGTCCAGGATTTCCCGGGCTACGACGACGTCGATGGACGGCACGAGCATCTCCTTCATGGGATGTGACGCGGGTACGCAGTCCGCGGTGGGTACTGCGAGACGAGCCTAACCGGCTCCGGGCATCAGACCAGCGGTCGACCGCCCCGTGGACAGAACCGAGAGTAAATTGTTTCCGAACGGAACAAAGACACGGTACAAAAAACCCCGCCCCGGTGCGTACGGGGGAAGACGCACCGAGGCGGGGAGCATGGGGACGGGGGTGACCCTCACGACGCCCTCACTATGAGGTCCACGTATGTGAAGGCGCCGTGGTTCAGCTGTCGCCCGTCTGTTACTTCAGGTGCAGCTGCTGACCGGGGTAGATCAGGTTGGCGTCCTCGACGATGTCCTTGTTCAGCTTGAAGAGCTTCTCCCAGCCGCCCTTGACGTCGTGCTCGGCCGCGATCGAGCTGAGGGTGTCACCCTTGGCGACCTTGTACTCGCCGTCGCCCTTCTTGACCTTCTTGCCGGTCGGGGTGGTGACGGTCTTGGTGCTCTTCTTGGCGGCCGGGCGGTCGGCGGAGCGGGAGGCCGACTGCTGCTCGGAGGAGCGCGTGGTGGACTCGGTGCTCTGCGAGGAGCCGGCGGAGGAGCCGTTGTACGCGGCGCTCGACAGGCCGGTGCCGCAGTTCGGCCAGGCACCCTTGCCCTGGCCCGCGAGGACCTTCTCGCCTATCGCGATCTGCTGGGCCTTGGTGGCCTGGTCGGCGGTGGCGGCGTACTGGGTGCCGCCGTACGCGGCCCAGGTGGAGGCGGAGAACTGCAGACCGCCGTAGTAGCCGTTGCCGGTGTTGATCGACCAGTTGCCGCCGGCCTCGCACTGGGCGACGGCGTCCCACTCGGAGGCGGTGGCGGCGGAGGCGCTGCCCGCGGCCATCAGCGGGGCGGCGACGGCGGCGGCACCGGTGACGCCGACGACGGCGATGGCGCGAGCGGCCTTGGACGGACGACGGTGCTTGCCCTTGCTGGAAAACAGCATGGTTGGATCCCCTCACCGACGCCTACGAGGTGAGCTGTCGGGTTCGGGCCGGTTGAGTTGCCCGGCCGCGCAGGTGCACCTTTCGGCTCCCGCTGCGCGACTTCACCCCGAGCCGGTTCCGGCGGCGCGGCCCCGAAGGACCTCAACTGCCGGACCCGGCGCAAACCTTGGGTCCCCCGCTCCTGCCTACGGCGCTTGACGCGACGACTGTTCCCGTACGGCCGCCGGCAGGATTCGGCGTGACGGCTGTAGGGGCCCGCTCTGGTGGCGAGCGGTCACGACCGTAGACACGCGATTCGCGGAATTACAAAGACGATCAGGGCTTCTGAGATCTATCTCTCACTACTTTCAAAACGGACATTCAACGCGAAACGTGACGTGAACTGCCGTTGTTTTTCGCCCTGTTCGCCCGTTATTCGACGGGGACGTCCAGCGTCTGACCGGGAGCGATGTGGTCAGCTTCGGCACCGATGGCCTGCTCGTTCGCCCGGTACAGCGCGCGCCATCCGCCGTCGAGGTCAAGGGAGTCGGCGATGGAGGCGAGCGTGTCGCCCTCGCGGACCTTGTACGAGGCGTGGCGCCCGGCGGACTTGGTGCTCGCCTCGCCGGCGCCGCTCTCTTCGGCGCTGGGGCCGCGGTGCTTTCCGGTGCCGCTCGTCACCTCTTCGACCGCACCCTTGGCCTCGCCGTCGACCGAACCGGTGTCGACGAGGCTCCAGGAACCGGCATCCTGTGACCAGTTGTCCTGATTGTCCGCCTCAGGCGCCTCGGCGGGCGAGCCCTCCGGCGACTGAGACGCCGTCGCCTCGGGCGACGCATCGGACTTCGAGGACTTGTCGGACTTCGACGATGAAGACGGAGAAGAAGAGGACTTCCCGGGCGATTCGGACGAATCATCCGGAGTGCCGCTCGCCGACTGCGAGGGATCACCGGACGGCGTGGACGCCTCCGAGGAACCGTCGGAGTCGGAACCCTCTGACGAATCAGATGAATTCGACGAGCCGGACGAGTTGGACGAATCGAGCAATCCGGAGGATCCGGACACCTCGGAGGGCGAGTCGCCCTCCACCCCGGTGTCGAGGTCGACCGATCCGGACTTCTTGGTGAGCCCGTTGAGCACCGCGCACGTGCCCCACGGCTTGGTCCCCTGGTCCGCGAGGATCTTCTGCGCCACGGCGATCTGCTGCGAGCGGCTGGCCAGGTCGGGGCTGGTGGCGTAGTCGAGGCCGCCGTACGCCTCCCAGTCGTCCTGGGTCAACTGGAGACCGCCGTACTGCCCGTTGCCTTCGTCGGCGCTCCACGAGCCGCCGCTCTCGCACTCGGCCACCTTGTCCCAGACGGTTCCGTCGGCCGCGCTCGCGCCGGTGGCGCCGAGGAGCGGGATGGCGATCGCGGATCCGGTGACTCCGGCCGCGACGAGGAGAGCCGGAGCCTGACGGGGGCGACGGTGACGACCGTTCCCGGAGAGCATGCGGGGACCTTTCGCGAGGCAGCACTGAACACGGCGCGTAAAACCTGGACGCCTTGTTGATCCGTGAACGTATAGGCAGACGATCACTTGTCACAAGTTAATGCCGCGTAGATCACGTGAAGATCACAGACATGAGTGCGTGTCACGTTTGCCGAGGGGGACGTACTCACCCAACGGGGGTGAACTCCACCGGAAGCATACGCAGTCCGCGCATGATGAGTCCGCCCCGCCACCTCAACTCCTCGGGATCCACGGCGAGTCGGAGATCCGGGAGGCGGGTGAGGAGCGTGGCGAGCGCGGTCTGGCCCTCCAGACGGGCGAGCGGGGCACCGAGGCAGTAGTGGATGCCGTGGCCGTAGCCGAGGTGCTGGTTGTCGCGGCGGCCGAGGTCCAGGACGTCGGGGTCGGCGAACCGCTCCGGGTCCCGGTCGGCGGCGGCCAGCACGACCAGCACGGGGTCGCCGGCCGCGATGTCCTGCCCGCCGATGGTGAGCGGCTCGGTGGCGAAGCGCCAGGTGGCGAGCTCGACCGGGCCGTCGTAGCGCAGGAGTTCCTCGACGCCGGTCTCCAGGAGGGCGGTCTCGTGGGCGGCCAGGGAGGTCTGGAGGCGGGCGCGCTGCTCGGGGTGGGTGAGCAGGGCGAAGGTGCCGTTGCCGATGAGGTTGACGGTCGTCTCGAAGCCGGCGAACAGCAGGATGAAGGCCATGGCCGCGGCCTCGTTCTCGGTGAGGTGCTCACCGTGGTCGGAGGCGCGGATGAGACCGGAGATGAGGTCCTCGCCGGGGTCGGGGGTGGCCGGAAGTGCCTCGCGCTTGCGGTGGATCAGATCGGCCAGATAGCCGCGCATCTTCTTCACGGACCGCGCGACCCCGCCCCTCGGGCCGCCCTGGTGCCGGATCATCATGCCCGCCCAGTCCCGGAAGTCGTCCTGGTCCTCGCGCGGGACGCCCAGCAGGTCGCAGATCGCGTAGATGGGGAGGGGGAAGGCGAAGTCGTGGATGAGGTCGGCACTCCCCCGGTCCGCGAACCGGTCGATGAGCTGATCGGTGAGCTCCTGCACCCGTGGCTCGAACTCGGCGACCCTGCGCGGCGTGAACGCCTTGGAGACGAGCCGCCGGAGCCTGGTGTGGTCCGGCGGATCGATGTTGAGCAGATGCGTCATCAGGTCGGCCTTGCGCTCCCCCGGGATACCCGTCTTGCCCTTGGCGTGCGCGGGCTCGTCGTGGTGGGCCGGGTTCTTGGAGAGCCGGTTGTCGGCGAGCGTCTGCTTGGCGTCGGCGTACCGGGTGACCAGCCAGGCCTCCACCCCGCTGGGGAGCCGCGTCCGGTGCACGGGGGCGTTCTCCCGGAGCCAGGCGTAGGCGGGGTAGGGGTCCGTCGCGAACTCCCAGGTGAAGAGTTCGGGGGCCTCGGGGTGGGGGGTCGGGGGTGGGGCTGGTTGGTCACTCCTTGACGGTATCCGGAGGGGAGAGGGGGGCGGCCGGGTGGTGGCGGGGACGGGTGCGGCCCGCGGCAGTCGGCTTCGGCCCTGACGTCACCGGCGGTGCTACGAGGGCGCCCCCTCCGCCGCCCGTACCGCGTCCCGGTACGCGCGGGCCGCGACCCGCAGGGCCGCTTCCGGGTCCACTCCGGCCGCCTCCGCGCGGACGGCCATCGCGAGCAGCTCGTAGCCGATGCCGTCACCGGTCGGCAGCGGTACGTCCAGGCCGGCCGTGCGGACTCTGGACGCCAGCTTCGCGGCGAGGGCGAGGCCCGGCTGGCCGAGGGGGATGCCCTCCGTCACCGACTCCCGGCGCTTCTCCTCGGCCTTCGTGCGCAGCCAGTGCTCCTTGACCTCCTCGGGGGTCGTCGCCGTCTCGTCGCCGAAGACATGGGGGTGGCGGTGGATGAGCTTGGTGACGATGCCGCCGGCGACGTCGTCGATGGAGAAGGGGGCCTCCGGGTCCTCCTCGGCGATCCGGGAGTGGAAGACGACCTGGAGGAGGACGTCGCCCAGTTCCTCGCGGAGTTCGTCGCGGTCGCCGTCCTCGATCGCCTCGACCAGCTCGTAGGCCTCCTCAATGCCGTACTTCGCCAGGCCCTTGTGGGTCTGCTGGGAGGACCACGGGCACTCGACGCGGATGCGGTCCATGACCTGGACGAGGTCGAGGAGGCGGGCACCGGGGAGGTCGTAGGAGGCGGGGAGCAGTTCCAGTTCCGGCATCGTCACGCGGCCCGTGCCGGCCAGGCGGGCGAGGCCGTCGGTGAGCGCGGGCTCGCCCTCGCCGGTCGCCACGACCACGACGCTGCGGCCGCCGGCGCACGTGTCGATCAGTTCCTGGGCGGTCGGGGCGGCCTCGTCGACCGGTATCCCGGCCTCGCGCAGATACGGCAGCTGCGGATGGGCGCCGTCCGCGCACAGCACGCGGTCGGCGGAGCGCAGCGCCTGCCACGCGGGCCAGGACAGCAGGCCGGGGGCGACGCGGTGGCTGGTGGTGAGCAGGACGATGCGGCCGGCGGCGGCGGTTTCGGGACTGGTTGCGTTCACGATCCGAACGTAACCCAAGGGACCCACAAGACCCCGGGTTATCCACAGGCCGGGCGACGGTTCCGGAGTTGTCCACAGGGGGCGGAGCCGAGACGCCCCGCCCCTCCGGTGGCCGCCGCGGCCGTCGTCACATCGCGGGCTGAGCCCCCGCCGCCGTCACCTCGCGCACCCACGGTGTCTTCGCGTCCGCGCGGCTGCTCTTCTGGACGTCCCAGGTGCCGTAGCGCGGGTTCACGTCGATGTCGAGGTCCTTGGAAGCCGCGGCCAGGGCGTTCCAGAAGGCCGGCTTGCCGGTGTCGGTGCCGAGGACGGTGGCGAGCTTCTGGGCCTCCAGCTGGAGGCGGAGGTTCTCGTCGAGGCGCTGCGGCGGGATGCCGTACTGCTGGAGCCAGGCGGTCTCCAGCGCCTTGGCGCCGCCGGCCTGGCCCTCCAGGTCGGCGCGCATCTGCTGGATCTCCTTGCGGGTGACGCTCACGTCGGCGTCCTCGGCGGCCTTGTGCAGCACCTCGTCGAGAACCATGTTGTGCAGGACGTCGCGCGGGAGGGTGCCCGACTTGGCGATGACCTGCGCGTAGGCGGCCTCGTCCGGTACGGCGTCACGCTGCGCCGTGCGGACCTCGCTCACCCTGTTCTCCAGCTGCGACACGGTGATCCGCTGGCCGCCGACCACGGCCGCCGCACCGGGGTGCGCGTCGTTACCGCAGGCGGTGAGCAGAGGTGCCGCGACGATCGCGGCGGAGAGGAGAAGCGCGGTGCGACGGCGGCGGTGCAAGGAGACCTCCCGAGGAGAGCTTGTGCGACGGTGCACAAAGTCTTGCGGTGATCGATGGTAGGCAGTGGGCAAGCTCTGGCCAACCCATTGGACCAACGATTCACCAGGACTTCGGGCACCGCCGCACCGCGCCGAGCGGGCATCGGCCCGTGCGAGGACCCGGCCATACGGTGCCGGACTAGCCGCGCACCTGCCCCAGCCACTGCAAGGTGCGCCGTACCTCCGTCGCGACCGGGTGGCCGGGTCCGTGCAGGCGCTCCACGTCCATCAGCAGGCGGGCCAGGGTGTCGTGGGCGGCGGGGCGGTCGCCCACGGCTAGCAGGAGGTGGCCGATGCGGCGGCGGACGTCGTGGGCGAGCTCGGGGTCGCCGGAGACGTACTGGTTCTCGTAGTACGGCAGCAGCGCCCGGTACTCGGTGAGCGCGGCGGCCGGCTGGCCGAGCTGTTCCAGGCACTGGGCGACGTCGTAGCGGAAGCGCAGGGCCTGCGGGTCGGCCTGGCCGGCCTCGGCGGCGCGCTCGTCGGCGAGGCGGCGCAGTTCGGGCAGCGCGCGCCGGTACTGGCCGTCGTCCATGAGGGTGGCCGCGTACTGCTTGCGCAGGGTGCGCACGACCGGGGAGTGCTCGCCGTGCTGTTCGGCCGCGGTGGGCAGGATCGCGCCGAGGATGTCGACGGCCTGGGTGATGCTGCCCTCGCCGAGCAGGCGCTTGACCTCGTCGACGGCACGCGCGACATCCGGCTTCCCGTCGGCGGGTGTGACGGGGGTGGCCGGCGCGGGCTGGGGCGCGGGGGTCCTGGCACGGTCCGGCCAGGGGGCGTGCGGGCGCAGGAAGGGGCGGGTGGGGTCGAGCGGCGCTCCGGTGTGGACGCCGCGCGCGGGCAGCAGCGGCGCCAGGTCCTCGTACACCTCCTGCGCGGAGGCGGGGCGGTGCTGCGGGTCCTTCGCGAGCAGGCGCAGGACCAGGGCTTCGAGTGCCTCGGGGACCTCGGGGCGGGTCCGGCGCACGGGCTGCGGCGGCTCGTACAGGTGCCGGTGCAGTACGCCGAGCGCCGTCGAGCCGGAGAACGGCACGTCTCCGCTGAGGAGTTCGTGCAGGACCACACCGAGTGCGTACAGGTCGGTGTAGGGGCCGACCGCGCCCCCCATCGCCTGCTCGGGGGCCATGTAGGCCGGCGAGCCGATGGGGGTGCCGGTGTGGGTGAGGCGGGTGGTGTCGGCGTCCATGACGGAGGCGACACCGAGGTCGAGGACGGTGACCGTGCCGTCCTGCTTCACCATCAGGTTGCGCGGCTTGAGGTCGCGGTGGACGATCGGCACCGCGTGCACGGCACTCAGTACGGCGCACAGTTGCGCGGCGATCGCGACCGCCCACTGCCAGGGGTACGGGTCGTGCTCGGCGAGATGCGCGGCGAGGTCCGCACCGTCGACGTACTGCATGACGAGGAACAGCTCCTCGCCCTCGCTGCCCGCGTCGTGCACCGTCACCAGCCCGGGGTGGTCGACCTGCGCGGTCACCCGGCACTCGCGCACGAACCGGCGGCGCAGCTCGTCCGCCTCCTGCCCGGCCACCTTGTCGGGGCGCAGCAGCTTCACCGCCACGCGCCGGTCGAGCCGTTGGTCGTACGCCGTCCAGACCTGGCCCATGCCGCCCTGTCCGATGAGCGCGGACAGGGCGTAACGGCCGGCGACGACACGTCCTGTCGTCACGGTCACCGTCCGCCCTCGTCGCCGTCCGGGCGGGTGTCGTGCTTGCGCAGGTAGTCACTGAGCTCGTCGAGCTCGGCGCGCACCTGGTCGATGCGCGCGGGCGCGGGGCGCTGCGGGGGCGTGGGCGGCGGCGCGGGCGTGCGCGGCATCGGCGTCTGCGACATCGGGGTGCCGGGCAGGGGCCGCTGGGGTATCGGCGGCGACTGCGGCACCGTGGTGGCGGTGTACGGCGACTGGGCCTGCGGGTAGCCGTAGGCGGGGGACGCCTGCCGCTGCCCGGCGTAGCCGGAGAAGCGGAGCTGGTGGAAGTGGCGTATGTCCGCGGAGAGGTAGTAGGCGATCGCGGCCACCATGCCGCCCAGGACGAGGGCGAGGCCCGTCCAGCCGCCGACGGTGTGGATCTCGTCGCCCGGCTCGGAGCCCATCAGGTACAGGCCGAGGAACTCCACCACGATCGAAGCCGCGAACAGGACCCAGTCGAGCGCCCTGCGGGTCACGATCGCCAGGCGCAGCATCATCACCCACATCAGCAGGCCGAAGCTCAGCACCGACATCACGACGAAGACCACGCGCAGGAAGACCAGCCAACCGGTGGGCGGCGGCTGGTTCACCGGCTGCGGATAGCCGTGGCCTTGCATGACTGCTCCTGATGCCTGAGGTGGGCGCGCGGGGTCGACCGACCCTGCCCGGTACGGGACAACCTCGGTCGTGTGATTGTCGCTTCGAGCGTATAGGTCGACACCGACATGGGGTCACTGGTTGTACCGAACCGTTGTCGTGCTGATCACTTCCCGCGACGGCGCAGGTCGCGCGGAGCCTCGGCTTCCGGCTCCGCGCGCCCCCGGGCGGCTCAGAGTGGGTGCCGCATCCACACATTGGGCTCGACGTACACCGCGTAGCCCCGCTCCGGCTCGCACCGCACCGGCACCAGCGCGCCGGGCACCTCGACGTCGCCCGGGACGTCGAAGGGCAGCCCGGTCCAGCGGCGCCACTGCTCCAGCGATCCGGCGACGGTCATGGAGGCCGGGGCGATGGAGTCGATCGTGGCTCCGGCGCGGACGTGGACGCGCAGCCACGGGTCGTGGGGCAGGCCGTCGGGGCGTACCCGGCGGGCGTACTCCTCGATGGGGGTGCGCGGTTCGAGGTGCTTGGCGTTGGGGCGGACCGGCGCGACGACCTCGTCGAAGCCCTGGGCGCGGGCATTGGCCCGCATCGCGCCGAGCATCCGCGCGGACAGGCCCCCGCCGAGCGCGTGCGGGGCGATGACGACGGAGATGGCGCTGACGGTGTCGGGGCGGACGCCGCCGCGCAGGTCCGCGAAGGCCCACACCAGCACCTCGTCCCAGCCCCGGGCGGGCAGCCGGCCGCGGCCCTCGGCATCGAGGGCGAACGGAACGCTGAACGCATGGGCGACCACCGCTCCCCGCTCGTCCTCCGCGAACAGCGCGTACTCCGGGAACTCCCGGGGGATCCGGGCGTAGTGCGCGTTGCCCACGGGGTCCTGGACGACGAACTCCGGCCATGTGTCCGGCATCGCCAGGACCCGCTGGAGCATCTCGGGCCGTTCCGCCAGGCTCCACACCTTCAGTTCCATGCCGGAACCGTAGGCGCGTGGTGTCCGCGCCGGAAACCCGTTTTCAGCCACCGCACTGACGCAGCATTGTTTCCTTGTCGGCGCCGGTCACGGGGAGTTCGTACTTCAGTGACACCTGGGCGAAGCGCACCGCGTAGGAGCAGCGGATGCCCTTGTTCGGGGGCAGCCAGGACGCGGGGCCGGAGTCGCCCTTGGAGCTGTTGGTCGGGCCGTCGACCGGTATGAGGTTGAGGGGGTCGTTGGCGATGTCCTGGCGCTTGCCCTCCGGCCAGCGGGAGGCGCCCATCTGCCAGTCGTACGACAGCGGCATGACGTGGTCGATCTGCACGGTCGTGGCCCGGGACTTGGTCCACTCGATCGTCCGGCCCGTGTACGGGTCGTGCAGCGTCATCGAGGCCACGACACAGTCGGAGCCGGAGCGGTTGCGGACGTCCTCGCCGTCGCGCTTGAGCAGGTCGTTGCGGGTGTCGCAGCCGTTGCGGGAGAACGGGACGCCGCCCGGCGCCGAGTCCATCCACGCGTAGCCGAACTCGTCCCGGTCGTAGCCCGTCTTGGGGCCGCGGCCCTTGGTCGCCACCTTCTCGATCAGCTCCCGGGCCTTGGACCGGTCGGCGTCCGAGGTGAGCGGCGCAAGGCCCGGTTTCGTGCCGTCGGGGTTGTCCAGCGGGCTCACCGCGCGGCCGGACCCGGGGGCCGGGGCCGCGCCGGAGGCCCCGTCGTCCACGGGTAGATCGACGTTCTCGCATCCCCCCAGGACCAGCACCATGCCGAGCATCGCAGCGGCGCTCGCCGCCCCGCCCTTCAGACGCGTCACGATGCGCCCCTCCCCTGCCGCGCGATCCGCCCCGCACAGGCGGTTTTCCCCGGTACTCCGTCGCGCACACGGTAGCGACCCGGCGCACGGCGGCATTCAGGAGGCCCGACCCAATCGCGCATACTTCGCAACTCGGGCGTATCGTCGGTGGTGAATCACCTCGGGAAGGAGCTCTGGATGGGCATCTTCGACAGGTTCAAGAACCGCCAGGCACAGGACAAGGCGAAGCAAGCGTCCGACACCGCGGAGCGCAAGGTCAACGAGAGGACGGGCAACAAGTACGAGGGCCAGGTCGACGAAGCGCAGCAGAGGATGGAGCGCGAACTCGGCATGGACCGCGACAAGCCCGATCAGCCGTAGGACCGGCAGCCGCGGAGGGCCGGGGACCCAACTGAGGGCCCGAGGCCCACGGAACGCCCAAAGACACGAACCGCCTTGGGCACAGGGGCCGTCCGCGCAGAGAGCCCCACCTCCACGCGGACGGCTTCGCGCGGCCGGCGTCTCCCGTGCGTGACCGCCGTGAGCCTCGGCGGCCACTGAACCTCGTCAGACCTTCCCGATCCCCAGCGTCGTCTCCGAAGGCAGTAGCCCGGAGGACAGCACCGCAACCCAGAACTCACCGAGCAGTTCCACGAGGCGGTCGATCTCCGCCCCGGTGAGCGATTGCCATGGTGCGGCGGCGAGTTGGTCGGTGTATCCCTCCACGGTGCCGCGCAGTTCGCGGCCGGCGTCCGTGGCCGCGCCGTCGGCGTCGACCAGACCTCGGGCGGCCAGGCGGTCACGAGCCGACTCCCATTCCCCGGCGCTCCAGCCACGACTCTCGAAACGCTCGACGGACGCGGCGCCTATCGCGGCGAAGGACACCAGTGCCTCGACGGGGTCCAGGCCGGCCACCATCAGGGCGGCTATGTGACCGTCGCCGCGATGTTCACGCAGGATCGTCGCCGCGTGCCAGAGCTGGAGGTGCGGGGCCTCCGGCCAGTCCAGGGCGGCGTTGGCCGCGGCGAGCGGGCGGCCCGCGGTGTTCGCGGCCTCGGCCGCGCGACGGACGAGGGCCGCGAGCTCGGCCAGTTCGACACTGTTCACCCGGTCGCCGAATATCGCGCGGTAGGCCCGGTCGATCCCGCGCACCCGTGCCCGCAGCACGGCCTCGGGGCCCGCGATCTTCCAGGCGGGGTCGATGTGTTCGGCCACGATGCGCGGGCTGAAGCTGTAGAACGCGGACGCGACACTCTCCGCGCCGGCCGCTCCCAACGGCGCCGCCCGGTAAGGGAAGTAGCTCGGCCAGCGCTCCTCGGTGGCGTACCCGAGCTCGGCGGCCTCCTCGAAGGCCTCCGGCGCGTAATACAGCACCGCGTGCAGCGGCTCCAGCAGATGCCAGAGCTGTCGTACCCGACCCGAATCGATCCCGCTGTCCTGCTTCGCCATGGCGTGCCCCCAGCCCCTCTCCACAACTTGACACTGACAAGATTGCCCGGCTCCTCAGAACTTGTCAACGCCTAGATGGGAAAAACTTGTCGGCGCCTAGATTGCGCGTACGCTGCTGCCATGACGCAGCAGACCTCTTCTCGCCGCCCGTACCACCACGGCGACCTGCGGCGAGCCATCCTCACGACCGCGCTCGACGTCATCGCCACCGACGGTCCGTCCGCGCTCAGCCTGCGTGACCTGGCCCGCCGCGCCGGTGTCTCGCACGCCGCGCCGGCCCATCACTTCAGGGACCGCACCGGGCTGCTCACGGCGATCGCCGCCGAAGGGTTCGGACTGCTGTCGACCGCGCTCATCGAGGCGGCGGACCTGAAGGACGCGGGCGTGCGCTACGTGCGCTTCGCCCGCGAACACCCCGCGCACTTCCAGGTGATGTTCTCGCCCGATCTGCTGCGCAACGACGACCTGGAACTGACCACGGCCCGCGCCCTCGCCGGTGATGCCCTGCGCGGCGCCGTCGCCGTCGTACGCCCCGAGGAGCTCGGCATCGAGCCCCGCATGGCCTCCGTCGCCGCCTGGTCCCTGGCGCACGGCTTCGCCACGCTGCTCCTCAGCCACAACCTCGACGGCCCGCTCGGCGACCAGGACCCCGAGGAGGTCTTCCGGACCCTGGCGTCGATGCTGTTCCGCGGCGCCACCTGAACACGCCCCACCGCGAAGCCCGCAACCGACGCTTGACCTCAACTCCACTTGAGGTCCCACAGTGATCGGCATGACCACCGAAACAGCCTCCGCCAAGGCCGCTGCCGACGCCGACGCCGACGCCGACCTCCGAGCCATAGCCGAAGTCGTGGCCACCGTGGAACGCACCCAGCGCGCCAAGGACCCCGAAGGCTTCCTCGCCCTCTTCCACCCCGACGCGCTGTGGACCACCGCCCACGGCAAGGTCCTCATCGGCTTCGACGCCATCGCCGAGTTCACCCGGGCCGTACTGCCCGCGGCGACCTGGGACGGCGACGTCACGTACGAGACCGTGCACACGCAGTTCCTGCGGCCGGACGTGGCGGCCGTCAAGGTCCGGCAGGTCTACCACTCACCGGCCGGCGACACGGAAGGCGCCCCGCTGTACGTCATGACCAGGCAGGACGACGGCAGGTGGCTGCTGCACGCCTGCCAGAACACCGAGGTCCGCGCCGACTGAAGCACCGACATCTGACCAACCGCCGCCCGCAACCCGGCCTGCCGTGCCCTCCCCGCTACGCGCGCCATACCCGCCCTGCCCGCGAGGTCACGACCCCAGAATCGAAGCCAGGAACTCCCCGACCCACCCGAGCAACTCCCGCCCGACCAGCGGCTTCCCGCCCACCTTCGCGGTCTTCGGGCGGGGCACCAGCAGCTGGTGCACGGCAGGCTTGATGACGGTGCCCGGGTACAGCCGCTTGACCCGCAGCTCCTGGGACTCCCGCAACTCCACCGGCGCGAAGCGGATGTTGTTGCCCTGGAGGACGATCTCGCCGACGCCGCACGCGCGGGCCAGCATGCGCAGGCCCGCCACCAGCAGCAAGTTCTCGACGGGCTCGGGCAACTTGCCGTAGCGGTCGACGAGTTCCTCCCGCACGGAGGTGACGTCCTCCTCCGTGTTGGCGGAGGCGATGGCGCGGTACGCCTGCAGCCTGAGCCGCTCCCCGGGGGCGTAGTCGTGCGGGACGTGCGCGTCGACCGGGAGCTCGATCTTGACCTCCAGCGGCGGCTCCTCCTCGACACCACCCTCCAGGGACGCGCGGTAGTCCGCGACCGCCTCGCCGACCATACGGACGTACAGGTCGAAGCCGACGCCGGCGATGTGGCCGGACTGCTCGCCGCCCAGCAGATTGCCCGCGCCGCGGATCTCCAGGTCCTTCATGGCCACGTACATGCCCGCGCCCATCTCGGTGTGCTGGGCGATGGTGGCGAGACGCTCGTGGGCGGTCTCCGTCAGCGGCTTCTCCGGCGGGTACAGGAAGTACGCGTAACCGCGTTCCCGGCCTCGGCCCACCCGGCCGCGCAGCTGGTGCAGCTGGGACAGGCCGAAGTTGTCGCCGCGCTCGACGATCAGGGTGTTGGCGTTGGAGATGTCGATGCCGGACTCGACGATCGTCGTCGAGACGAGCACGTCGAACTTCTTCTCCCAGAAGTCGACGACGACCTGCTCCAGGGCCGACTCGGACATCTGGCCGTGCGCCGTCGCGATCCGCGCCTCGGGGACGATCTCGCGCAGCCGGGCGGCCGCGCGGTCGATCGACTCGACCCGGTTGTGGATGTAGAAGACCTGGCCCTCGCGCAGCAGTTCACGGCGGATCGCGGCGCCGATCTGCTTCTCCTCGTACGGGCCGACGAAGGTCAGGACCGGGTGCCGCTCCTCCGGCGGGGTGGTGATCGTCGACATCTCGCGGATGCCGGTGACCGCCATCTCCAGGGTTCTGGGGATCGGGGTCGCGGACATCGTCAGGACGTCGACGTTGGCGCGCAGCTTCTTCAGCTGTTCCTTGTGCTCGACGCCGAAGCGCTGCTCCTCGTCGACGATGACCAGGCCCAAATCCTTGAACTTGGTCTCCGACGCGAACAGCCGGTGCGTGCCGATGACGATGTCCACCGCGCCGTCCTTTAGGCCCTCCAGGACAGCCTTCGCCTCGGTGTCGGTCTGGAAGCGGGACAGCGCCCGGGTGTTGACCGGGAACTGCGAGTAGCGCTCGGAGAACGTCCCGAAGTGCTGCTGCACCAGCAGCGTCGTCGGCACCAGGACCGCGACCTGCTTGCCGTCCTGCACCGCCTTGAAGGCGGCCCGCACCGCAATCTCCGTCTTGCCGTAGCCGACGTCGCCGCAGATCAGGCGGTCCATCGGGACCGACTTCTCCATGTCCTCCTTGACCTCGGCGATGGTCGTCAGCTGGTCCGGGGTCTCGGCGTAGGGGAAGGCGTCCTCCAGCTCGCGCTGCCAGGGGGTGTCCGAGCCGAAGGCGTGCCCGGGTGCCGCCATGCGCGCGCTGTAGAGCTTGATCAGGTCGGCGGCGATCTCCTTGACGGCCTTCTTGGCCCGCGCCTTGGTCTTCGTCCAGTCGGCGCCGCCCAGACGGTGCAGCGTGGGTGCCTCGCCGCCGACGTACTTGGTGATCTGCTCCAGCTGGTCGGTGGGGATGTAGAGCCGGTCGCCGGGCTGGCCGCGCTTGGCGGGGGCGTACTCGACGACGAGGTACTCGCGCGTGGCGCCCTGCACGGTGCGCTGCACCATCTCGATGTAGCGGCCGACGCCGTGCTGTTCGTGGACGATGTAGTCGCCCGTCTCCAGGCTGAGCGGGTCGATGGTCTTGCGGCGGCGGGCCGGCATCCGCGCGCCGTCCTTGCCGGCCGCCTTCTGCCCGGACAGGTCGGTCTCGGTGAGGACGGCCAGTCTGAGGGCGGGGTCCACGAAGCCGTAGTCGATCGAACCGCAGGCGACATGGACGACGGAGGGGGAGATCTCCCCCAGGTCGGCCTCCAGGCGGGCCGCGACGCCCTCGCCGCCGAGCACCTCGACCGTGCGGGCGGCCGGGCCGTGGGCCTCGGTCACGAAGACCGTGCGCCAGCCGTCGGCGAGCCAGCCCTTGGTGTCGGCGAGAGCCTTCGCGGTGTCGCCGCGGTACGACTCGGGGGCGTGCATGCCGAGCTTGAGGGTGTCCGCGTCCAGTTCGTCGTCGGCGGCGAACGGCGAGACCGACCACCACATCATGTCCAGCTCGCGGGCGCGGTCGCGGACGTCCGCGATGGACCACAGGGAGGCCGCGCCGACGTCGATGGGCGCCTCGCCGCCGCCGGCCGTGGCGGCCCAGGACGCCTGCAGGAACTCCTGGCTCGTCGCCACGAGGTCGGCGGCACGCGTGCGTACCCGCTCGGGATCGCACACGACGGCCATGGCGCCCTTGGGCAGGACGTCGAGCAGCAGCTCCATGTCGTCGACGAGGACGGGGGCGAGGGACTCCATGCCCTCGACCGCGATGCCCTCGGCGATCTTGCCGAGCAGTTCGCCGAGCTCGGGGTGCTCCTCGGCGAGGGCACGCGCGCGTGCGCGTACGTCGTCGGTGAGGAGGAGTTCCCGGCAGGGCGGGGCCCACAGGCCGTGCTCGGCGACTTCGAGGGAGCGCTGGTCGGCGACCTTGAAGTAGCGGATCTCCTCGATGTCGTCGCCCCAGAACTCGACGCGCAGGGGGTGTTCCTCGGTGGGCGGGAAGACGTCGAGGATGCCGCCTCGGACGGCGAACTCGCCGCGCTTCTCGACGAGCTCCACGCGGGCGTACGCGGCGGCCGCGAGGGCGTCCACGACGGCGTTCAGGTCGGCGGTCCGGCCGGTGCGCAGGGCCACCGGCTCCAGGTCGCCGAGGCCCTTGACCTGGGGCTGGAGGACGGAGCGCACGGGGGCGACGACGACGGAGACCGGGCCGGTCTCGGGGTCGTCGGAGCTGGGGTGGGCGAGGCGGCGGAGCACCGCGAGCCGGCGGCCCACGGTGTCGCTGCGGGGGCTGAGGCGCTCGTGCGGCAGGGTCTCCCAGGACGGGTACTCCACCACGCCCTCCGACGGGAGGAGGGAGCGCAGGGCCGCGGCCAGGTCCTCCGCCTCGCGGCCCGTCGCCGTCACCGCGAGCAGCGGACGGTCGGTCTCGCGGGCGAGGGCGGCGATCGCGAACGGGCGCGCCGCGGGGGGTCCGACCAGGTCGACGTGCATGCGGTTGCCGTCTGCGGCCGCCGTGATCGCTTCCGCGAGGGCGGTGTCCTTGACTACGGCGTCGAGCAGACCGTGCAGACTCATGGAGGGCGCTTCCGTCCGAGGGGGTGGGCAACACGAAGGGCCCGACACGCGAGACGGGCCGGGTGTTCCAGCGTACGTCGCGGCGCGGGCGGACGCCGGGGCCTGTGGATAACGTCCGTTCTCCCGTGTTCGGCGCTGCCGCGAGGACCGGCCTCGACGGCACCATGTCGTCGACCGCGTCGAACGCGGGACGGGCCGAGAGCAGTCGAACGCGGGACGGGCCGAAAGCACCTGAACGGCGGCGAAAAGTCCGCACCGCGTAAGGTCCCTCCATGCCCACCCCCGCCGCCTCCACCACCCCTGACGCGTCCCCGGACCCTCACATACCGGCCCCGAGGACCCCGCACGACCCCGGGGCGGGCCGCCCCGAACCGGGCCGGCGTGACCCGTGGCTGCTGGCCGCCGCGCTGTTCGTCGGGTACGCGATCGTCTCCGTGGGCCGTTACCGGCATCTTGGGCAGAAGTCGTGGGACCTCGGGATATTCGAGCAGGTCATACGGTCCTACGCGCATCTCCAGGCGCCGATCGCCGACCTGAAGGGACCGGGGTTCAACATCCTGGGGGATCACTTCAGCCCGGTGACCGTGCTGCTGGCGCCGGTGTACCGGATCTTCCCCTCGTCGATCACCCTGCTGGTGGCGCAGGCGGCGCTGTTCGCGCTCTCCGCGGTCCCCGTCACACGGGCCGCGGCCCGGCTGCTCGGGCGGCGCAGCGGCCTGGCGATCGGTGTCGCGTACGGGCTGTCGTGGGGGCTCCAGCAGGCGGTCGACTTCGACTTCCACGAGATCTGCTTCGCCGTACCGCTGATCGCCTTCAGCCTCGAAGCGCTCCTCGCTCGGCGGTGGCGGGCCGCTCTGCTCTGGGCGCTTCCGCTGGTCCTGGTGAAGGAGGACCTGGGTCTCACGCTCACGGCACTCGCGCTGGTGGTGGCCTGGCGGGCCCGGCAGGAGTCGCCGCGCGCGGCCCGGTGGGGGCTCGGCGTCGCCGTGTTCGGCGTGGTGGCCCTCGCGCTGACGCTGCTCGTGGTCATACCGAGCTTCAACTCGGCGGGCACCTACGACTACTGGAACAAGGTCGACGAGTCGGGCGGCGGTGGCCCCTTCGACGGCCTCGACACGAAGCTGCGTACGCTCGCCTGGCTCCTGATACCGACCACCGGGCTGCTCGCCCTGCGATCCCCCATCCTGCTGGCCGCCCTGCCCACGATCGGCTGGCGCTTCGTCTCCGCCTACCCGCAGTACTGGGGCACGGACTGGCACTACAGCGCCGTCCTCATGCCGGTCGTCACCTTCGCGCTCGTCGACGCCCTCGTGATCCACCGGAACAGCACGCGCGCGTGGCTGCGTTCGTACGTCCAGCACCTGCCCGCCGCCGTCGCGGCCGCCTCGCTCGCGCTGACGACCTCGCTGCCGCTGGCCGATCTGACGGAGGGCGAGATCTACCGCAAGCCCGCGCGCGTGAGCGCGATAGAGCGCCTCCTGGCCGAGGTTCCCGACGGCGCCTCCGTCGAGGCGAACATCGCGCCGATCAGCCGGCTCACCTCGCGCTGCCGGGTCTTCTGGGTCAGCAACACCCATGGCGTCGAACCCGACTTCATCGCCCTCGACAACTCCCGCAAGCGCTACCGCGACGTCGAGTCGTACGCCCGCACCCTGCACCCCGACGCCCGGTACGCCGTGACGGGCACCGCCTTCGGAGTCGTACTCCTGGAGCGCCAGACCGCGGGCTGACCGCGAAGGCGGCCCCGAATACAGCCGGGCCCGGTCCGGAAGGTGGCAGTGCCTTCCGGACCGGGCCCGTCCCCCGCAACCCCCGTGTGCGGTGGCTATTAAGTGGCCTGTCGGCCGGCTACTCGGTCGCGATCGCGTTCAGTACGTTCATCCGGCCCGCCCTGAACGCCGGCACCAGGGCCGCGAACAGGCCCACGAAGGCCGAGCCGATGAAGACCGCGATGATCGTCGGCCATGGGATGTCGAGGACGTTCAGGCCCTCCAGAGCCAGCAGCTTCTGCGCCGTCGCGCCCCAGCCCATGCCCAGCCCCAGGCCCAGCAGGGCACCGAAGAGGGCGATGACCACCGACTCCATGCGGATCATGCGGCGCAGCTGGCGGCGGGAGAGGCCGATCGCGCGCAGCAGGCCGATCTCCCTGGTCCGCTCGACCACCGACAGGGCCAGGGTGTTCACCACGCCCAGGACCGCCACGATGATCGCGAGGGCCAGCAGGCCGTAGACCATGTTCAGGAGCTGGCCGACCTGGTCCTTCAGCTCCTCCTTGTAGTCGGTCTGGTCGCGGACCTGGTACTGCGGGTAGGAGTCGAGGGACTTCTTCAGGGCGGCGTACGCCGCTTCCTCCTGGCCTTCCTTCGCCTTGCCGAACATCATCACGCTCTGCGGCGTCCGGTCGGCGGGCAGGTACTTCGACAGGGTCTCGATGCTCGTGTAGCGGGCGCCCTGGTCGATGGAGGTGTCGTCGTCCGTGATGGCCGCGACCTTCAGCTTCGCCGTCTCGCCGCCCTTGAAGGCGACGGAGATGGTGTCGCCGACACGCACGCCGTGCTTCTTGGCGTAGTCGGAGCCGACCGACATGGCGTCCTTGCCGTAGGCCGCGGACAGGGTGCCCTGCGTGGTCGTACGGCGCAGGTCCTCGGCGTACGTCGGGTCGGCGGCAGTGATCCCGGTGTCGTCGGTCTTGCCGTCCGGCGAGGTCACGGTGGCGTCGACGTCCTTGTAGCGGGTGACGTGGGCGAGGCCCGGGGTCTGCTGCATGGCCTTCTCGGCCTGCGGCACGATCGGCTGCTGCTGGCTCATGATGATGAAGTCCGCGCCCACCGACTTGTCCAGCTCGCTCGTCGCCGAGGCGACCATCGAGGAGCCGACGACCGAGAGGCAGGCCACCAGCGCGAGGCCGATCATCAGGGCGGCGCCCGTGGCACCGGTACGGCGCGGGTTGCGCAGGGCGTTGCGCTCGGCCATGCGGCCGACGGGCCCGAAGGCGCGCAGCAGGACCGCGCTGATCACCCGGACCACCGCACCCGCGAGGAGCGGGCCGATGACGACGAAGCCGATCAGGGACAGCACCACACCGCCGCCCAGCATCAGCGCGCCGTCGCTCGCCTTGTCGGCGGTGGCGGCGGCGTACAGGGCGAAGGCGCCCGCGCCGGTCAGCACCAGCCCGATCAGGGCGCGCACCCAGCCGGCCTTGCCGTCGGCCGGCGTACCGGCGTCGCGCAGGGCGGCCATCGGGGAGACCTTGCCCGCGCGGCGGGCCGGCAGGTAGGCGGCCAGCACCGTCACCACGACACCGAGGATCAGGCCGACGACCGGGGTCGTCACCTTCACCGTGAGGTCGTCGGTGGAGAGGTTCATGCCGGCCATCGACATGAGCTTCATCAGGCCGACCGCGATGCCGACACCGGCGGCCACGCCCAGGACGGAGCCGATGAAGCCGAGCAGCAGCGCCTCCACCAGCACGGACCGGTTGACCTGCCGGCGCGAGGAGCCGATCGCCCGCATCAGGCCGATCTCACGGGTGCGCTGGGCGACCAGCATCGAGAAGGTGTTGATGATCAGGAAGATGCCGACCAGGAACGCGATCCCGGCGAAGCCGAGCATGGCGTACTTGATGACGTCCATGAACGCGCCGACGTCCTTGCGGTTCTCGTCCGCGCTCTCCTTGGCCGTCTGGACCTTGTACGAGCCGTCCAGGGCCTGCACGACGTCCTGCTTGAGCTTGGCGTCGCTCACGCCGTCCGCCGCGGTGACGGACACCTGCGTGAAGCGGCCGGTGGCGCCGAGCAGGCCGCGCTGGGCGGTCTCGGTGTCGAAGTAGACGACGGCCGCGCCCGGGTTGGTCACCTTCCAGGAGGCGATGCCGACGATCCGCGCGCGGATGTCGCCGGTGGCGGCGATGGTGCGCAGTTCGTCGCCGAGCTTCAGGTCGTGCTTGTCGGCGGTGTCCGCGTCGACCATGACCTCGGTGGGCCCGCGCGGAGCGTGCCCCGAGGTGATCTCCATGGACTTCTTGTCGTTCTCGGTCCAGTTGCCGGCGATGGTGGGCGCGCCGGTGGAGGAACCCATGTTCTTGTTCTCGGAGTTGACGACGGTCACGCTCATCGAGCCGACCGAGCCCTCCGCCTTCTTGACGCCGTCGACGGCGGCGACCTGCTCGACGGCCGAGGCGGGCAAGGAGGCGGGCTTGCCGGTACCGGCGCCGTCGTCCTCGTCCTTCGCCTCCTTGGGGCTGACGGTGACGTCGGAGGAGGTGACGGCGAAGAGCTTGTCGAAGGTGGTGTTCATCGTGTCGGTGAACACCAGGGTCCCCGAGACGAACGCCACGGACAGCAGCACGGCCACGGCCGACAGGGCCATCCGCCCCTTGTGCGCGAAGAAGTTGCGCATCGAGGTCTTCAGGACGGTCATGACGTACGCCCCCGGGCGTCGAAGTCCTTCATGCGGTCCAGGACGGCGTCGGCGGTGGGCTTGTACATCTCGTCGACGATGCGGCCGTCGGCGAGGTACAGCACGCGGTCCGCGTACGAGGCGGCGACCGGGTCGTGGGTGACCATCACGATGGTCTGCCCGAGCTCGTCGACGGACCTGCGCAGGAAGCCGAGGACCTCCGCGCCGGCGCGGGAGTCGAGGTTTCCGGTCGGCTCGTCACCGAAGATGATCTCCGGGCGGGCGGCCAGCGCACGGGCTACGGCGACGCGCTGCTGCTGACCGCCGGAGAGCTGGGTCGGCCGGTGCTTGAGCCGGTCGGAGAGCCCCACGGTGTCGACGACGCGCCCGAGCCAGGCCGGGTCGGGCTTGCGGCCCGCTATGTCCATGGGCAGCGTGATGTTCTCCAGGGCGTTCAGCGTGGGCAGCAGGTTGAACGCCTGGAAGATGAAGCCGATCCGGTCCCGGCGCAGCTGCGTGAGCTTCTTGTCCTTCAGCCCGGTGATCTCGGTCTCGTCGAGGTGGATCTGGCCGCTGGTGACGGTGTCGAGCCCGGCGAGGCAGTGCATGAGCGTGGACTTGCCGGATCCGGAGGGACCCATGATCGCGGTGAACTGGCCCCGCGCGATGTCCACGTCGACGTGGTCGAGAGCGACAACACGGGTCTCCCCCGACCCGTACGCCTTGACGACCTGCCGCGCCCGTGCGGCAACGGCCGTACGCCCTCCAGTACCCCCGTGCCTGGGAATGGTCACAGCCGATGTCACGGTATGTCTCCTAAGTCGGTCAGCTGGTGAATCACGAGAACTGCTACGACGTTCAGTCTCGTGGCGGGAGAGGGTCCGGCGCGCTGGTGCCCGGCCCCCTCTTGTGCGGGGGAAAACCCCACCCCCGGTGGTTCGGTAAGCCGCCCCCCAGCGGCGTAAAGCCAGGTTAAGGACGGCACCCGCACCGTCTCGTCCTCCGGCGGTACCAACCCTCCCCGAGACCTGGTACGGAGGTCCCCCTAGGGGCTGTCCACCCTTCGGTGGAGTGCGCGTCGGGGTTGTCTCCACCCTTCGGCTCATCGAGCCTCCACCCTCCCGCGGCGTGAGGGTCAAGTGGGAAGCTGTTCGGCGGCAGATAGGTGCAAGGGGAAAGCATCAGGAGAGGAACCCGGTGGGCAGTTCGAGACCCGCGATACCCGACACCGCACCGCGCGCCGCAACCGACAAGAGAGCGGCCGTGGTCGCGGCCCTGATGCTCGCGATGGCGCTGGCCGCGCTCGACGCCACCATCGTCTCCACTGCCGTGCCTCAGATCGTCGGTGACCTCGGCGGCTTCTCCGTCTTCTCCTGGCTGTTCTCGGGCTATCTGCTCGCGGTGACGGTGACCCTGCCCGTCTACGGCAAGCTCTCCGACACCTTCGGCCGCAAGCCGGTGCTGATCGCGGGCGCGGCGGTGTTCCTGCTGGGGTCGCTGCTGTGCGCGGCGGCCTGGAACATGGCGGCGCTGATCGCGTTCCGGATCGTGCAGGGACTGGGCGGCGGGGCCCTTCAGGGCACGGTCCAGACCCTGGCCGCCGACCTGTACCCGCTCAAGGAACGCCCGAAGATCCAGGCCAAGTTGTCCACTGTGTGGGCGCTGTCGGCGGTGGCCGGTCCGGGTCTGGGCGGAGTGCTGGCGGCGTATGCGGACTGGCGCTGGATCTTCCTCATCAACCTGCCCATCGGGGCGGTGGCGTTGTGGCTGATCGTCCGCCATCTGCACGAGCCGCAGCGCGCGACGGCGGGCACGCGCGCGCGTGTCGACTGGGCGGGCGCGCTCGCGGTGTTCGCGTGCGGCGGCGTGCTGCTGACGGCGCTGGTGCAGGGCGGGGTGGCCTGGCCGTGGCTGTCGGCCCCGTCCCTGGCCCTGTTCGCCGCGGGGCTCGCGCTCGTGGCGGTCGTGGTGCTGGTGGAGCGGCGGGCGGCCGAGCCGATCATCCCCGGATGGGTGTGGCGGCGCCGGACGATCGCAGCGGTGAACCTGGCGCTGGGCGCGCTGGGTCTGCTGATGGTGGCGCCGACGGTGTTCCTGCCGACGTACGCCCAGGCGGTCCTCGGCCTGGCACCGGTGGCGGCCGGATTCGTGCTGTCGGTCTGGACGTTGAGCTGGCCGGTGTCCGCGGCGCTGAGCCAGCACGTGTACCGCAGGATCGGCTTCCGCAACACGGCGATGCTGGGCATCGGAACGGCCTCGCTGATCCTTCTGGCCTTCCTGTTCCTGCCGTATCCGGGGGCGGCCTGGCAGCCGACGCTGCTGATGCTGCTGCTGGGGGCGGCGCTGGGGCTGTTCCAACTGCCGCTGATCGTGGGCGTGCAGTCGACGGTCGGCTGGTCGGAGCGGGGCACGGCGACGGCGTCGGTGCTGTTCTGCCGGCAGACCGGCCAGACGGTGGGCGCGGCGCTGTTCGGCGCGGTGGCGAACGGCGTACTGGCCTCGCGGCTCGGCGGGGCGAACGACCTGGACTCGGTGACCCGGGCGCTGGACTCCGGCGGTACGGCCCCGGAGGCCACCAGGAGGGCCATCGCCGACGCGGTGCACGCCGTGTACCTGGGGGCGTCGTGCGCGGCGGCGCTGGCCTTCCTGGTGCTGTTGCTGCTGGCGCCGAGGCGGTTCCCGGTCCTGAAGGAGCCCGGTGACGAGGCCCCGGATCAGGTCGCCGTCGACGCCGTCAAAGGCGCCGTCACGGAAGACGGACGCTGACCTCGGGGTTGTCCGGCGACGGCCCGTCGAGCAGCGGCTGCGGGGCGCCCTTCAGATGCAGGTCGAAGAACGCGGCGACGTACGCGCGCGTGAGGGCCAGTGAACGCTCGTAGGGCACCTGGGCGGTGTCCGGGATGCCGACCAGGTCGGCGAGCAGCGGTACGTCGGTGAAGGAGCCGTGGTCGGTTCCGGCCACCGTCATCCAGCGCTTCCAGCCGTCCAGGTCGGCCCAGGTCCGGTGCCAGGACTCGTCGCCCTGCCTGGCCTCGGCGCCGAACATCAGGAAGGGCCGCCCGTCGAGGCCGCCTTCGGGGACCTTGGAGAAGAAGGTGCCGTCCATGTTGACGCCAGCCCGCACGCGCGCGTCGCCGGCCATCGTCGCGGCGGCCGAGTTGCCGCCTATGGAGTGCCCGGCCATGCCGATGCGCCTGGCGTCGATCACGCGCGCGTACCGCCACGCGGGATGGCGCCCGGTCAGCCGGTCCAGCACGAAGGAGACGTCGCGGGCCCGGCTCTCGGCGACGGCGTCACCGCCGATGGTGGAGAAGTCGTCGCAGATCGCGCAGGGCAGGGTCCGCCCGTCGGGGAGGGTCGTGCCGGCGTTCTCGTAGGGATGGTCGACCAGCGCGACGGCGTACCCGCGACTGGCGAGGTCCTCTGCGAGACCGGTGAGGGTGGCGCGCGGGAAGGTGAACCCGGGCGAGAGCACGACGAGCGGGAACCGGCCGCGCGCGGGGCGGGCGTCGGTGTGCGCCCAGGTACGGACGCCGCTGATCACCTCCGGCGGGACGATGACGTCGGGCGCCCGCAACTCGATGAGGTGGCGGGCCTCTTCGGTCGTCATGTAGGGCGCGGTCGGCCCGCCGGTGCCGGGGCGCGCCGGGTAGTACATGGACACCATCAGCTGCCGGGGCCCGGCGGAGGGCACCCAGGGGTCTGGCCGGTCGCGGTCGACGAGATGGAGGGTGCTGCGGCCGACGGGGTGCGGGCCGGTGGGGCGGGGCAGTTGGGCCGATGCCGCAGACGTCACGGAGGCGACGGGGGCCGCCTCCGCGGCGACGGCCGGCAGGGTCAGGGCGGGTCCGAGCACGAGCACGACGGACGCCGCCAGCGCCGATAAGCGCAGGCTGTTCGGTGATCTGTTCATGCCGAGGACGCTAGGCCGCGAACCCCTCGCATGGCGTCGCCCGGCGGTCGTAGGCCAGGGGTGCCGGACGGCGGTACCGGGGTCGTTCCCCGGACGGACGGGCCCCTGACCGTCTCACCTACGCTGTCCCCCATGCCGACCCTGGAACGCCTGCGCGCCAACCACGCGGAGGCCCTGCTGGCCTTCGAGCACGAGAACCGTGAGTACTTCGCCCGTACGGTGCCGGACCGCGGGGACCAGTACTTCACCCCCGCGGGATTCGCGGCCAGGCACCAGGCGCTGCTGGCCGAACAGGACGCCGGGATCTGCCACTTCCACGTCGTGCTGGACGTCGAGGGGCGCCTGGTCGGCCGTATCAACCTGATGGATGTCGAGGACGGTTCCGCCGAACTCGGCTACCGCGTCGGCGAGCTCGCGTCGGGCAAGGGCGTCGCCACGGCGGCGGTCGCGGAGATGTGCCGGATGGCCGCCACGGCGTACGGGCTGACGTCCTTGGTCGCGGTGACCACGCTCGACAACGCGGGGTCCCGGACCGTGCTGGAGCGGAACGGGTTCGTCACCTTGGGGGAGACGACCGTCGGCGGCCGGCCGGGGATCCGCTACAGGCGCGAGCATCTCGGGCACTGACAGGGCGGGAACCGGCCCGCGAGGTCGAAGGGCGTGTCCTTCCGGGAGGGCTGATACGTCACTGTGGGTCCCCAGGTCCGCCCGCTGTCCCGGGACACCCGCAGGGTGAGGAAGGGTACGGCCACTTCGTCGAACGGGTCTTTCTCCTGCTCAGCCTGCTCCACGCCAACGCCTTTCACTTTCCGTGCTGTTGCATGCACACAGTGACGTCACTCTGGGTACGCTCGGAAGGTGGCTCAGCGTGACAACGGGGTCCGCACGGAGGGGAGTTGCAGGGGTGGCCATCGAGGACAATCCGCGTTCGCGGGAGCAGTACGGGGCGGAGCTGAAGCGGCGACGGGAGTCGGCGGGCCTCACCCAGGAGCAGCTGAGCCAGCGTGCGGTGATGTCGCGCACGCACATCGCGCACATCGAGGCGGGGAGGCGACGGCCGGATCCGGATGACGCGCGGCGGCTCGATCAGGTGTTGGAGGGCGGCGGGTTCTTCGAGAACTTTCTGCCGACGTTGGACGGCAAGAAGGTGGCCGAGCATTTCGCGGAGGCCGCGGAACTGGAACGGCAGGCCGTCGCCATCAAGGAGTACGCGAGCACACTGGTGCCCGGCTTCCTCCAGACTCCGGAGTACGCACGCGATGTGCTCAGCTCGGGGCACCCGGCGAAGAGCGACGAGAAGCGTGACAGCCTTCTGGCCACTCGCCTCGAACGAGCCCGTCTCCTGGACGACTTCGACTCGCCCAAGGTGACACTGCTGCTCAGCGAAGCGGTACTCCGTCAGGCGGTCGGCGGCGCACAGGTGATGTGCGATCAGCTTCGGCACATCCTGGCGCTGAGCGAGAGCCGACGCATCCGTGTGCACGTGCTCCCGTTCGCGGTGGGCTCGCACGCCCTTCTGGCTGGTGCGGTCAAGCTCATGTGGTTCGAAGAACTACCCCCTGTCGCATACGTCGAAGGCCTGAAGTCAGGCCGGATCTGGGAACTTCAGGGCACAGTCCGCGAGCTGGAGGACGTTTACGATCATGCGCTGGGCGATGCGATGTCGCACCGAAAGTCTCTGGCATTGCTCAGGTCGGTCGCGGAGGATTACGAGCATGAAGCGCAGCGAGAGCAGCATCCCTGACGCATCGATAGTGACTGGCTGGCGCAGGTCGAGCTACAGCGACGAGAGCGGCGGCAACTGCCTCGAAGTCACCGACGCGGCCGGCGTCCACGTCCCCGTCCGCGACAGCAAGACCCCCACCGGCCCGGCGATCGTCTTCTCCGCCTCCGCCTGGACGGAGTTCGTCACCGCGCTCCGTTAGGGCTCGGCATGACAAGATGCCCGGCGGGGAGAGGGGGACGCGATTCTTTCCGTGGTCGCGAACATCGGGATCGGGCTGGTCACCAGCCTGCTCGGCGGTGTCTTCGTCTGGTTGTGGGACCGCACCAAACGCACGCGTGAAGTGAACCGGCGCGCGGCATTCTTCGGCGTCCGCCCGGGGCAGACCTGCCTGATCGTGCTCGGCAACAAGTACAACGCGCCCGGCACGGCGCACTACCGGGACGTCCGTGCGGTGGTCGAGCTGTCGCTGCTCGCGGGGGAGTTGGGCTGCAAGGTGGCCGTGGAGTCCGGGGACTTCCGCGGCAGCAACGGCGACCGTACGGAGTTCTGTGTGGGCGGCCCGAGCGGCGGCGCCAACATCCGTACCGGCGGCCATCTCGCCGCGCACCTCCCCGGCGTCACCATCCACGCCTACGACGCGACTCTTCCGGACTCGATGGCCATAGAGGTCGGCGGAGAGAAGTTCCGCTGCGACCGCGGCACTCAGGAGTACGCCCTCGTGGCGAAGTTCCAGCCCGCGGAGTCCGGCAGCCCCGTGTTCTTGGTGTCCGGGCAGACGTCGGTGGGCAACATCGCCGCGGTCCACTTCCTGCGACGCGAGTACGCGAACGTGGCCGGGCGGCTGTCCTCGCTGGAACGCTTCTGCCTGCTGATCAAGGTGTCCGACATCGGCACGTACGAGTTCCACCGGGCGGAGCTGGAACGAGAGGTCTCCGCAGCCGCGTTCGGGCAGTGAAAGGCCGGTGGCACCGCGCCGCCGGCCGGGGATGCGGCCGTCGCCCCCTAGGGCCGACCCCGTCTCCCTTTCTCCGGGACCGCCCACCCTCGCGCAGGACGCCCGGCCGCAGACCCGCCGCGTCTGCTGGAGTCATGGACTTCAACAGGCGTACGGCAATGGCGGCGGGACTCGGCGCGGCGGCGACCGCGGCGGTGGGGGCCGGATCGGCTTCCGTCCGCGCCGCCGGCCCCGCGACGATCACGATTCCCGGCGAGTCGCCCACCAGCACGAACATCCCCGTGGCCCGGGACCTCCGTGCCTCCGGCGGCCGCTACCTCGCCCTGCTGACGGCGGAGCGGCCACCGTCGGGCAAGGGCTGGTACGCCACGTACCGCGTCCGCGTCCCGCGGTCGGGCGTGTACGCGCTGACCGCCGTC
The DNA here is from genome assembly GCF_008704715.1 of Streptomyces chartreusis. Taxonomy (NCBI): domain Bacteria; kingdom Bacillati; phylum Actinomycetota; class Actinomycetes; order Kitasatosporales; family Streptomycetaceae; genus Streptomyces; species Streptomyces chartreusis. The sequence continues at coordinate 5,827,532 of NZ_CP023689.1, read as the reverse complement.
GCCGTCGCCCCGGTGGAGACCCCGCACACGGAGGCGGTCGGCTCCTACCTCCAGCTCTCGGTGGACGGCGGTCCGTTCCGCGAGGTCGCCCGCTCGCAGCCGGACTGGTACGGGTCGCCGGCCGCTTGGGGCGATCTTTCCGAGATGAATCTGGGGGAGGTGGAACTTCGGGAGGGGGACGGGGCGTTCAGCTTACGAGTCGTCGAACCGACGGTCCTTGACAACAGAATCGTGTATGTCCTGTCGCTGGATCATCTGGTCCTGCGTCCCCTGCCCGGCGGCCCCGCTCTGCGCACGGCCGCCGTCCCCCGTCACCGCGCCGGCGAGCCCGCTCGCCTGCGTCTGACCCTCAACGCCCCTGCCACGCGCCCGCACCCCGTTCGCTACGCCGTCACCGACTACCACGGCCAACGGGTTGCCGCCGGCCGCGCGGCCGTCCCCGCAGGCCGCAGGACCACCACCGTCACGCTCCCGGCCGACCTCCCGCCGGGCCACTACCGCATCCACGCCGACGACGACGTGACCAGCACGTTCGCCCGCCTTCCCGTCCGCCGCGCCGTCACGCGCACAGGCGCGGCCGACAACCCCTTCGGCGTCAACGTCTGGGCGTCCTCGCTCGTACCGCCCTCCCGGCTCGACGAATTCGCCGCCGCCCTGCGGGACATGGGGGCGGGGTGGGTCCGTGACGGACAGTCCTGGCCGGCCGCCGAGCCCGCGCCCGGTGCGTACGACACCGCGCACCACGACCGGGTCATCCGCACGCTGCGTGCCCACGGTCTCGCCGTCCTCGACGTGCTCTCGCCCGCGCCCGAGTGGGCGATGACCGACGCCTCGCTGCCCCTGCCCGCGGACCTGCGGCACGCCTACCGCTACGCCCGCTGCCTCGCCCTGGCCGCCCCCGAGGCGCTCCAGCTCTCCAACGAGCCCGACGTCGACACCACCCGCAGCACCGGCGACGCCCACGCCGCGTTCGTGAAGGCGACCGCGCTCGGCATCAAGGATGCCCGCGCCGAACCGCCGCTCGTCGTGCTGCCCGGGATCGCACAGTCGGGCCCGTTCCAGGACCTGATGCTCGCCAACGACGTCGTCCGGTACGCCGACGTCTGGGCCTTCCACGGCTATCCGGACCCGGCGGACCAGGACGACCCCGAGTTCCCCGGCGCCGCCGAGGAACAGCACGCGCTCGCCCGGCGACAGGGGGCCGGTGACACGCCCCTGTGGATGACCGAGTGCGGAGCCTTCCTGACGACGCCCTCCGACCTCACCCCCGCCCAGGAGCGGGTTCAGGCGCGCTATCTCGTGCGGTCGATGGTGGAGGGGCTGGCCGCCGGGAACGCCCGCCAGTTCTGGTTCGCCGCTCCTCCACTGCACGACGACGGCGTCTGGTTCGGCCTGCTCGACCGGGACTTCGGTCCCCTCCCCGCGTACAGCGCCTTCGCCACGCTGACCTCACTGCTGGGAGCGGCACGCTTCGTGGGACCGGTGCCGCAACTACCCACCGGGGTCCGGGGGTTCCGCTTCGACGACGGGTGCGGGCAGCAGGTGAGCGTCCTGTGGGCGATGGCGCGGCACACGCGCGTGTCCGCTCCGGGAGTGGCGTACGACATCATGGGCCGCCGGATCGAGCGGTCGGGCCCGGCCGTCGTCGCCTCTCCCGACCCCGTCTATGTCGTGTCACGCGGGGCGGCTGCAAGCGCGAGGGCCCGAGGGGCGGCGGATGCGCTCCGGCGTCCGGGCCCCGGTTCCCTCTCCCCCGCCGAGCACATCGTCCTCAGCCAGCGCTACGCCGCCCGCAACGCCGCGCCCGGCAAGGACGACGGCGACGCGCCACCGCCGCACGGCTACCGCCTGGGCCGTCGTACCCGGATGAGCCTCGACGTCTACAACTTCGGCGATCGGGGACGGTACGTGACCGTCGCGGCGGAGCCGATGGGCGCGGGGTGGTCGGTGCGGCCGGTGAGCGTGGCCGACACGCGGGTGTGGGTGCCCGCCGGCGGGCGGGTCGGGGTGGAGTTCTCGGTCGAGGCGGGGCGGTCCGTGCGCCGGAAGGTCGACCGGCGGCTCGTGTTCGGGGCGTGGCTCGATGGAGAGGGCGAGGTGCCCGGGAGTGTGGCGCTGGTGCACCTGAAGTAGCGCCTCCGTCGCCCTCAGTCGCCGTACAGCCGGCTCAAAAGTCTGAGTTAACGCGGGTAACACCCCAGGTCAGACACGGTTCGGCATCGGAAGCGCATACCGACCACTCAGTTTGCAGAAACCCTCGCGCTCAGCCGGTACTCCACAGTAACCTGCGTGGCTCGCCCGCCCCCCACCTCCCTGCGGTCCGCCGCTGGACCCGAGCCACGCAAGGAGCACCGGGATGTCATCCCCGCACAACCGGCACAACCAGTACGACCCGTACAACTCACGTGAACCGCACGATCCCTACGACAGGTTCCGGCCACCTCCGCCCGCATCCGCATCGCCGCCCCCGTCGTACGCCACCTACCCCTGGCAACCGCCCGTCCCACCGGAACCACCGGCACCCCCGAGGCACCTGACCTCCGACCACCCGCCCCTCGGACACCACAGCGACCTGCGGATCCTGCGCGGTGCCTACCGCTGGCAGCGGCGCGTGGCGACGCTGACCGCACTCGGGTACTTCACGCTGTTCCTGATCCTGTCCGCGTTCGCGCCCGGGTTCATGACGGGCACGATCACGGACGGGCTGCCCGCGGGTCTGGTGCTCGCGCTGCTGCAACTGCCCGTCACCTGGCTGGCGATAGCCCTGTACGAGCACACCGCCCGGAACTACGTCGACCCGATCGCGGACCGCATCCGCAAGGAAGCCGCCCTGGACGCCAGGCGCGAGGCGGAGCGGAGGGCCGGACGATGAACGACTTCAGTGGAAACGCACAGGCGATGTCACTGGTCGCGTTCTGCGTCGTGGTCACCATCACGCTGCTGCTGTGCGTGATGACCGGCCCGGACCGGGACGACCTCGACGAGTTCTACACGGGCTACAGCTCGCTGTCCCCCGTGCGCAACGGCCTGGCGATCGGCGGCGACTACATCAGCGCGGCGACCGTGCTCGGCACGACCGGCGTGGTCGCGCTGTGCGGCTACGACGGGATCGTGCTGGCGCTGAGCACCGCCCTGTCGCTGATGCTGCTGATGTTCCTGCTGGCCGAACCCCTGCGCAACGCGGGCCGGTTCACGATGGGCGACGCGCTGGCCCGCCGGATGCCGGGGCGGGGTGTGCGGATCGCGGCGTGCGGGGTGACGCTGGCCGCGCTGCTGCCGCTGATGCTGGTGCAGCTGGCGGGGACCGGGCAACTGCTGGCCTTCATCCTCGGGTTCTCCAGCGACTCCCTGAAGACCGGGTGCGTCATCGGGCTCGGCGTGCTGATGATCAGCTACGCGGCCATCGGCGGGATGAAGGGCACGGCGCTCATCCAGATCCTGAAGATGGTGATGCTGCTCGGGTCGGGCGCTGTCGTCGCCGTACTGGTGCTGCGGAAGTTCGACTGGGACCCGGGCGCGCTGTTCAACGCAGCGGCCGCGCAGAGCGGGGTCGGCCCGGCGTTCCTCCAGTCGGGGCTCCAGTTCGCGGGCAGCCCGTACCCCCGTATCGACATGATCAGCTCCCAGCTCGCGGTCGTCCTCGGCGGCGCCGTCCTGCCGCACATCACCATGCGCATGTACACGGCGAAGAGCGCGCGGCAGGTGCGCAGGTCCATGTCCTGGGCGGTGTCGAGCGTGGCGCTGTTCGTGCTGGTCATCACGGTCGTCGGCTTCGGCGCGACGGCGCTGATCGGGCGTGAGGTCATCGCCGGGGCGGACCCGCGGGGCAACACGGCCTATCTGCTGGGTTCCAGGGCCGTGTTCGGCGCCGAGGTCTCGACCGCGGAGAGCCTGCTGTTCACGGCTGTCACCACGGCCATCTTCCTCACCGTGCTCGCCTCGGTCGCCGGCATGATCCTCGCCTGCGCGAACTCCCTTGCCCATGACCTGTTCGCCACCCGCATGCGGGAGCTGTCCGGTCATCGCGAGATGGCGCTGGCGCGGCTGGCCGCGGTGGGCGTCGGCATCCCGGCGATCGTGCTGGCGACACTGGTCCAGCACCGAAGCCTGCAACCGCTGGTGACGCTGTCCTTCACGCTGGGCGCCTCGGCGATCGCGCCGGCCCTCGTCTACAGCCTGTTCTGGCGCCGGTACACCCGGGCCGGCCTGCTGTGGACGCTGATCGGCGGCACGGCGGTCGTCCTGGCGCTGATGCCGTGGACCAACCTGGTCTCCGGGTCGCCGGCCTCGGCGTTCCCCGAGGCCGACTTCAACTGGTTCCCGTTCACGACGCCCGGACTGGTGTCGGTGCCCGCCGGATTCCTCTTCGGCTGGCTCGGCACGGTCAAGTCCGGGCGCCGGGAGGCCGAGGAGCAGCGACGGCAGTACGAAGCCGTGGAGGGGTGGATTCTGGCGGGGGCGGTACGCAGGGGGAACTGAGCCGGAGCATGCGGGCCGCCCGGGTCACTCCTGGGCGGCCTGGCCGGTGAGGGCCGTCAGGCTGTTGCGCATCTGGCCGATGTGGGTGCGCACGTCGTCCCACACCTCGCCGTGCTCGCGCAGCACCTGCTCGGTCTCCCGGGCGATCTCCTCCGCCTGCTGCCGGGCCTGCGCGACGAGTTCCGTGGCGAGGTCCTGGGCCTCTTCCTGCGCCGTGCGAGCGGTGGCGTCCGCCTCGGCGCGCAGTTCCTTGGCCTCGGCCAGCGCCGCCTCGGCCCGGGTCTGCCGGTCCGCCTCCGCGGCCTTCTGGGCGGCTTTCCGCTCCTCGGCCTCCTGCGCGAACACAGCCCAGCGCTCGTCGTGGTCCTTGGACTGCTCGGTGAGCATGCGGGTGGTGCGGTGCCGCAGTTCGCGCAGCGCGAGGAGTTCCAGTCCGCGCTCCTCGCGCACCATGCGCCGGGCGGCCACCCGGATCTCGTCCGCCTCGGCGCGCGCCGCGAGCATGCGCTCCTCGGTGTACGCGTCGGCCTCCGCGGTCAGGGCGTCGGCATGCGTCCGGGCCGTGTCCCGCAGCCCGCTCGCCCACTCCTTCGCCTTGCCCACCAGGCTCTCCGCCTCCTGCCGCGCGCTCTCCCGCACGGCCTCGGCCTCCTTCTGCACCAGCTCGAAGAGCCGCCGCGCCTGGTCGCCGAGCGCCTCGTACGTCTGCGGGCCGAGCTGCGCCACCTCCTCCCGCAGCCGCTCCGCCTCCGCCTCCATCTCCTTGGCCAGCACGGTGAGGCGGGCGGCCCGTTCCCAGGCGGCGTCCCGGTCGCGGAAGAGGGCGTCGACATAGGCGTCGACCTGTTCGGGACGGTAGCCACGCCCCTTGACGACCACGAAGTCGTGGAGCGAGCACGGTTCGCTGCTCATCCTGAGAACCCCTCTCCGCCGAGCGAATTCGAAAAATGATGATTTAGCGCACATCTTGAGGTATCGAGCGGAGACGGTCATAACGCGACACTCCGGGCGCGGGGCGGGCGCGCGGAGGTCGGTCGGCGGGCATGCGAAAGGGCCGGACCCGGTCGTATCACCGGGGTCCGGCCCTTTCACCGCCTCGTTCGGCCGCCGTCACCGGCGGCCGAGCGAGGTCGTCACAAACAGTCGGGTGGCGTCACAGCAGGCCGTCCCACATCTGCTCCAGCAGCACCGACCACCAGCTCTCCGGCGAGCCGAGTGCCGCCGGGTCGAGGGCGGCGAGCTGGGCCTGGAAGTCGACGGTCCAGCGGCCCGCCTGCTCCTGGTTCAGGCCGAAGCGCAGACGCCACATCCGGCCGAGCAGCGCCAGGCAGCGCTGGAACTCGGGCAGGCCCGTGTTCACGAACTGCGGCGGTACGGGCGCACCGCCCGGCCCTGCTTCCACCGGCACGGCGACGATGTTCGCCGTCCCGTACTGGACACAGATGGCCTTGCCGAAGTCGCTGCCCATGACGAGGTACGACCCGGCGTCCGACGCCGGCTGCACCCCGCGCTCCTGCGCCAGCTCCGCCAGCGTCGGAACGGGCCGCCCCGGCTGGGCCTGCGCCCAGAAGAACGGGCCCATGTCCATCGGCAGCCCGCCGACGACCAGGCTGTGCGCGACGACCGGCGGCACGCCCTGCCGGGACACGGCGGCCTGCTCGAACCGGAAGAGCCCCGGCCCGAACGCCCCCGCCAGCTCCTGCGCCACGCCCTCCGGCGGGATCGGCGGCGCCGCCTGCACCTGCGGCAGCGGGGCACGAACCGGCGCCGGCCGGGCGGGCCCGTCGGCGACCTGGTGCAACTCGCCCTGGTGGGCGAGCAGTTGCTGCATGCCCTGCTGCCGGCTCGCGTGATCGGTGCCGTAGGGCGCGATGGACGTGATGCGGGCCTGCGGCCACTGCTCCCGGATCATCCGCGCGCAGTACGCACCCGGCAGCTCGCACGACTCCAACTCGGTGTGCAGCTCCAGGACCTGGTCCGGCGGCACGTTCATGCCGCGCAGCTCATGGAAGATCTGCCACTCCGGGTGCGGCGTGCCCGGCGCCGAACGCCGGATCAGCTGCTGCTCCGACCCGTCCTGCGCGCGGTAGCGGAGAACGGCCTGGTAGCCGGGCCCGACGGTCGGCTGACCGATGGGCTGCGGCGGATACCCGTAGGAGGGCTGGCCGGGACCGGGGTGTCCGGGGCCGGGCTGGCCGGGGCCGGGCTGACCGGGGCCGGGCTGACCGGGGCCGAGGGGCTGGCCGAGTCCGGGCTGACCGGGACCGGGCTGACCGGGCGGCGGCGCGAAGGCCCCCGGCGGCATGGGGGGCTGTGCGGCGCCGGGCATGCCGGGGGCGCCAGGCATACCGGGAGCACCGGGAGCACCGGGCGGTGGCATTCCAGGTCCCGCCGGGGGCATGCCGTGGGCACCCGGCGGCATGCCGGGAGCGCCAGGAGCCTGCGGCGGCGGAGGCACGCCGGGGCCACCGACCGCCGGTCCGGCCAGCACGGTCTCCGCGTGGTGCACGGCACCCGCCGCACCACCCGAGGAGCCGGGAGCACCGGGCGGCTGGGGGGCACCGGGACCGGCGGGGCCGGGCACACCAGGAACGCCGGGCGGCTGCGGCGCGCCGGGCATGCCGGGGGCACCGGGAGTACCCGGGGCGTTCGGGATGCCGGGCGGGTTCGGCGCACCAGGGCCCTGCGGAGCACCCGGAGCGCCGGGAGGCTGCGGCGCGCTCGGCGGCTGCGGCGCCCCACCCATCAGGCTCGGGTCGGCGAGCACCGTGGCGGCATGGTGCACCCCGCCGGGGGGCGTACCGCCGGGCGTACCGGGCGGGTTGGGGGCGCCCGGAGGCTGCGGCGCGCCGGGCATGCCGGGCGCACCCGGAGCACCGGGCGGCTGCGGAAGGCCGGGCGGGTTCGGCGGACCGGGCGGGTTCGACGCACCGGGGCCCTGCGGAGCCCCGGGACCGGCTACGTCCTCCGGCCCGTCGGGCCCGAGCGAGGACACAAGTTGCGTGGGCACGTAAGCGCCCCCCGACGAACCAGGAGCACCCGGCGCACCCGGCGCCGACGGCGGCGCGGGCGGACCGCCCGCCGACGCACCCGGCATCCCCGGCGCACCCGGCGGCGGAGGCGGCGTCGCCCCACCGCGCGCCCGCGGAGGCGCCGCCTTGCTCGTGGCGGCGTCGGCGATGTCCGCGGCGTTCGGCGCGGACGGCTGACCCGGCGCCCCGGGAGCACCCGGAGCGTGCGGCACACCGGCGGCACCGGCGGGCGCACCCGACGGAGGCGGCGTACCCGGCCCACCGGCACCCTGCGGATACCCGTACGACGGAGCACCCGGCGGAGGCGGCGGAGTCGCACCCGCCGACGGAGGCGGCGTACTGCCCGGCCCGCCCGCACCTTGCGGATAGCCGTACGACGGAGCACCCGGCGGAGGCGTCCCGCCAGGCCCACCGGGCCCAGCCGACCCACCGGGTCCGCCCTGTCCATCCGATCCGCCCTGTCCGCCCGGCGCGTTCGCATCGCCGAGCGCCGGTGAGACCGCCGTGGACGGAAGCTGGCTGCCGCCCGACAGCAACGCCGTCTGGGCGTCGGACTGCGCGGTGTCGTCACCGCTCAGCGGCGGCGCGAACACCGTCTCGGGCAACGGCACGGAACGGTCCTCGCCGGGACCGGGGTTGGTGTCCGTCCCGGCCCAGGGAGTCGCCCCGTCGGGCACCCCGCCCGAGCCCGGACCACTCCCGGCCGGCGGCCCGGCCAACGTCTCGGCAAGCCCCCCGACCCCGTCCGCACCACCGGCGGACCCACCAGCCGACGCAGCCCCGCCACCACCGACACCGCCAGCACCACCGGCACTACCACCGGTACCGGCACCACCACCGCCGCTCCCGGCCAGTGCCCCGCCCCGGCCGCCGTGCGTCCCGATCCGGTCCGCCGCCTCCTGCAACCACTCCGGCGGAGTCAGCAGGAACGACGTCTGGTTCAGGTCCACCCGGGCCGGAGGCGCCGGTGCAGGTTCGGGGACCGCGTCGGCGCGGCCGTACTCCTCCTCGTAGCGGCGGATCACCTCGCCCACCGGCAGCGCGGGCCACAGCGTGGCCTCCCCGCTGTCCCGGGCGATCACCAGCCGCTGGGCACCGCCGTCCGAACGCGGCCCGTCGGCGCGGTCCTCGGCCCACACCACGAACCCGAGCTCGAACTCCCGCACCCGCACCTCACGATGCTGGTACGACGGCAGGTCGCCGTTGATCCACTCCTCGGCGCGTTCCTGCGCCTGCGCGAACGTCACCATCGCGAAGCTCACTCCCCCACAGCCGCGGCCGCGACGGGCACCGCGCGCGCGAACCCACCGTCCACCATCAGATTCGCCACCGTCTCCAACTCCGGCGGAGAACCGGCCAGCCGGGATAGGAACGCGTCGAAGTCCTCACCGCACGGCATCAGCAGCCGCTCCACCCGCTCCGCCGGCGGCCACGTGGGATCCACGTCCCGGGCGTCGTCGAAGGCGCAGAACCACACCGAGCCGATCCGATCGCCCTTCACCTTCACGGCCAGCAGCCCGCCCTGCACGAACCCGACGCCCAGGTAGTCCTTGGTCAGGTGGTCGCGCAGGCACTTGTTGACGTAGACGAGGTCGTTGACCGCGGCCTCGTCCCGCACCGTGAACAGCGGCTGGTCGATCAGCAGGCCCAACTCCGCGTCCAGCGCGGTCCCGACGGGCGCACACCCGCCCGCGGCCTTCAGGAACGAGCGGTACGCGCCGGGCAGCCGGTAGCCGAGGTCCTCCTCAACACCCAGCGCCTGCGCCTCCGTCACCGCCACACCCGACTTCGGCAGCCGGAAATGCGCCGGGCGGGTCTCCTGCAACGGGCGCGTGCCACGCTTGTCGTGGTCCACCGCCGAGGTCGCTATGCCGCCGTGATGCCGCAGCAGTGCCTTGACCTCGACCGGAACCAGCTCCAGCCGCCTGGTGCCCACCGCGTGGTGCCACGTCCAGCCGTGCGGCGTCGCCACCGCGGGCACCGTGTCCCACAACTCGTGCCCCGTGGCCGCCAGCGCCGCGTTCGCCGACACGTAGTCCGTCAGCCGCAACTCGTCGACGCCGAACCCCTCCGGCGGCTCCGCGATCTCCGCCGCCGCGCGCGCGTACGGCGAGAAGTCGGGGTAACCACGGTCGTCGACCCGTACCCCTCTCGGGTGACGGGACGCCCGTACCGGATCCGGGAAATGCACGACCTGCCCGGCGTAGGCCGCGTTCGGCGGCGCGGCTTGCTGCCCGAGCCGACCTGTCGTCATGGCGGTTGCCCCCTGCGGCGTTCTGATGCGCGCCACCACGACCACTCTCGGTCACAACGGCACGTATCGACTGTCTCGTCTGCGTCCACGCGTCACCGCATGGAAAGCGGTGCCGACAGCCTATGCGGTACGACGATCCCGGTCACCGGCGCCGGTCACGACCCCCTCCGCTTCCGTGACCAGCCGTCACCCTGCCGTGACAGCCTGCCCAAACCCGGGCGTGTCGCGTCGCCCCAGCTTCCGCACCCGCCACGGCATTTGGCACTCTGTGACGTCCGAGAGCATGCCCGCGGGATGCTCGGGAGGGGATGATGATCATGAACGCGACGCAGACAGGGCCGCACGCCGCGAGGTCCGGCGACCCCCGCATCGGCTGGAGCGCCACCGAAACCGCGCACGCGCCCGCCCTCCACCACCGCCGCGACGGCATACTCCCCACCGTCGCCGCCGCCCTCTCCGTTCGCGGCGCGACGCTCACCGGCACCGCCGCCCGCGGCGACCAGCGCCCCGAGCTGCACCACCTCGTGCAGGACTTCCTGGACACCCTGACCAGCGGGGAGCGCGACCGCTTCACCGGCCGGTGCGCCGAGACCATCCTCATCTCGCGCCACATCGCCGCCGCCGACGCCACCCGCAGCAAACGCGCCGCGCGCAAACCCATGACCAACGGCGAAGCCCGCAAAGCCCTCAAGCAGGCCAAGCTCACCGCCCGCCGCATCCGCGAGGACGGCGACCCCCTGCACGGCAGCTTCGCCTCACCGTGCCGCGCCTGCACCGCCCTGAGCGCCCACTTCGGCGTCCGTATCGTCGACCCGGCAGCGGCGGACGGCTGACCCCGGCCACCCACCACACCCACACCCACAGCCACAGCCACCGCAGGAAGACTGCACTCCACCCGAAGGACCGGTTCCACCCGAAGGACCGGTTCCACCCGCACGACCGCACTCCGCCGGGCGGCCGAAGGCCGCCATGACACCGGCGCACTCGACGAACGAAGGGCAGATGCACACCGACCGCACCTCCAGCACCCGTTTCCCCGTCCCCGTCGACGCCGCCCTGCGCGCGGCCGGCTGGCAGCCCGGACGCTGGGACATCAAGCAGGCCGAAGTCTGGGCGGACACCCTGCGCGAGCACACCTCACCCGCCGGTCACCGCCATGCCGTCTTCCCCGCCGCGGTCGAGGCGTGGGCCGAATTCGGCGGCCTGCACATCGCACCCACCGGCCCCGGCCGCCAGGTCGCCCCGGCCCACCTGCACTTCGACCCCCTGCACGGCCTCCACATGGCCCGCACCCTCGGCGACCTCGGCCGCGCCCTGGACACCGAGGTCTGCCCCCTCGGTGCCGAGTCCGACACCGAGGCGCTCCTCGCGATCGACGCCGAGGGCCGTATCTACGCCCTCGACCACACCGGCGACTGGTACCTCGGCCCCGACATCGACCAGGCCCTCGCCGGCCTCGTCGCGGGCATAGAACCGGTACGGCTCACGGCGGGCTGAACCAGATCGGTACGGCTGACAGCGGGCCGAGCGAAACCGCTACGGCTCACAGCCGGCCCAGCGGGAGACGAAGGCCCCGAACACCCATGCGGCCCGGGGCGGCCGGCGCCGGCTAGGCCGCCGGAATCACCGCCGACACCCTGAAGCCCCCGGCATCCGTCGGCCCGGACACGAACACCCCGCCCAGCGCGACGACGCGCTCCTTCATCCCCACCAGGCCGTTGCCACCCGACGGCAGCCGCGCGGACGACGCCGACGCCGGCTCCGGCGGCGGGCCGTTCTCGACCTGCATCGCGATCTCCGACATCCGGTGCGCGAGCCGCACCTGCGTCTTCGCACCCGCCGCGTGCTTGTGGACGTTCGTCAGCGCTTCCTGCACCACCCGGTACGCCGTCTGCTCGATCTTCGGCGCGTACCCCCGCGTCTCGCCCTCGACGGACAGCTCCACGACCATCCCCGCGGCCGCCGACTGCCCGATGAGCTCCTCCAGCTCCGACAGGCAGGGCCCCTCCGCGGTGCCCTCGTCCCCGCCGGTCAGCTCCCGGTCGGCCGCGGCAGCCGCTGCGGCTCCCACCGCGGCGAGCGGCACGACGGCGCCCCGCGCCCGGTCCGCCGTGGCGGCCCCGCTGCGCAGTACGCCGAGCATCTCGCGCAGTTCGGTCAGGGCCTGCCGGCCCATGTCCCCCACCAGCGCGGCGTTCTTCACCGCTTTCTCGGGGTCCTTGCGGGCGACGGCCTGGAGGGCGGCGGCATGGACCACCATCAGGCTCACCCGGTGCGCGACGACGTCGTGCATCTCCCGGGCGATCCGGGTCCGCTCCTCGCCCCGCGCCCACTCGGCACGCTCCTCGGCCCGCTCGGCCAGCAGCTGGAGTTCCCGTTCGAGGCTGTCCGCCCGTTCCCGCAGGCTCTCCATGAGCCGGCGCCGCGCGCCGACGTAGAGGCCGAGCAGTAGAGGAGGCGCGGTCACGCCGAGAGCGGTGGTCACCGACGCGAACGGAACCACCCAGTCCCCGAAGGTCAGCTCACCCCGAGCGACGCCCTGGCGGACCCACACGAACGTCACGATCAGCGTGCCGACGAACGACATCCCGGCCAGCGAGGCGATGATCCGCCGCGGCAGCTCGGAGGCGGCGAGGGTGTACAGCCCGACGATGCCGAGCAGGAACCCCATCTGGGCGGGCAGCACCGCGATCGACACGAGCACCACCGCGATGGGCCAGCGGCGGCGCAGCACCAGAACGGCACCGGCCAGCACCCCGAAGACGACACCCGCGGCCTCGGGTATCCCGGCGTCCCGGGCGAACCGAACCCCCTCGACACCGCACTCCAGCGCGGACACGACGGCCAGACTCACGTCCAGCACCGCACTGCGCATCCTGTCCCACCACCAAAGCCCCGCCCCCGGTGGCGGGTCCCCGGCGCGGTCTTCCCCCGTCGTGGTCATGCCTCCAGCCTACGGGCCGACCGACCCGCCTTTCCGGCGAGTTTCGCGGACCGGTCCACACCACTCCCGACAGGCGGTTACGCGGACATCGGCGACCCGAACGACATCCGCTTCCCGAACCGGGAGCGCCGAGTTGTACCGTCGCACGGAGGGCGTCCGGTGCGGCATAGTAGGAGGCGCCGCCAGGCAGCCGGACCAAATGTCCGGCTGAACCGCGTTCAATCCCCCGTGGTGTAATTGGCAGCACTGTGGCTTTTGGTGCCATCTGTCCGGGTTCGAGTCCTGGCGGGGGAGCAAATACTCAAGGCCGGGCCCGACTGCTGACAGCGCAGTCAGGGCCCGCTCTCATATCCACCACGAAACGCCCCGGTATCCTGCGGATGTCACCCCACCCCCGCCACATCCGAAGGGCAAACCGTGAGCGCCATTCGCCCGGCAGCCGTCGTCGTTCTCGCAGCGGGTGAGGGCACCCGTATGAAGTCGGCCACACCGAAGGTCCTGCACGAGCTCTGCGGACGCAGCCTCGTGGGGCATGTGCTCGCCGCCGCGCGCGAGTTGGACCCCGAGAATCTCGTCGTCGTGGTCGGCCACGCCCGTGAGCAGGTCGTCGCGCATCTCGGCGAGATCGACCCCGGCGTGCGCACCGCCGTGCAGGCCGAGCAGAACGGCACCGGTCACGCCGTCCGGATGGCCCTGGAGGAGCTCGGCGGCGGGATCGACGGAACCGTCGTCGTCGTGTGCGGCGACACCCCGCTGCTGACCGGCGAGACCCTGACCGCGCTCGCCGCCACCCACTCCGGCGACGGCAACGCCGTGACCGTGCTGACCGCCGAGGTCCCGGACGCGACGGGCTACGGGCGCATCGTGCGGGACGGCGCCTCCGGTGCCGTGACCGCGATCGTGGAGCACAAGGACGCGACCGAGTCGCAGCGGGCGATCCGGGAGATCAACTCGGGTGTGTTCGCGTTCGACGGGCAGCTGCTCGCGGACGCGCTGGGCAAGGTCCGCACCGACAACAGCCAGGGCGAGGAGTACCTCACCGACGTGCTCGGCATCCTGCGCGAGGCCGGTCACCGGGTGGGCGCCTCCGTGGCCGCCGATCACCGCGAGATCGCCGGGATCAACAACCGGGTGCAGCTCTCCGAGGCCCGCCGGATCCTCAACGACCGGCTGCTGACCGCCGCGATGCTCTCCGGCGTCACCGTGATCGACCCCGCCACGACCTGGGTCGACGTGACCGTCACCTTCGAGCAGGACGTGACCGTCCAGCCGGGTACCCAGCTGCAGGGCGACACGCACCTCGGCGAGGGCGCGGACGTCGGACCCAACACCCGGCTGAAGGACACCCGGGTCGGCGCCGGGGCGCGGGTGGACAACACCGTGTCCAACGGTGCCGTCGTGGGGGCGCACGCGAGCGTGGGGCCGTACGCCTATCTGCGGCCGGGGACCCGGCTCGGCGCCAAGGGCAAGATCGGTACGTACGTCGAGACGAAGAACGCCTCGATCGGCGAGGGGACCAAGATCCCGCACCTGTCCTACGTCGGTGACGCGACGATCGGCGAGCAGACGAACATCGGTGCCGCGAGCGTCTTCGTGAACTACGACGGAAAGGACAAACACCACACCACGGTCGGCTCGCACTGCCGCACCGGTTCGGACAACATGTTTGTGGCTCCCGTCACGATCGGGGACGGTGCGTACACCGCCGCCGGGTCCGTGATCACGAAGGACGTGCCGCCCGGTTCGCTGGCCGTGGCCCGTGGTCAGCAACGGAATATCGAGGGTTGGGTGGCCCGCAAGCGTCCGGGCAGCGCTGCCGCGAAGGCGGCGGAGACGGCGTCTCGGCAGGTCGAGGGCGAGGACTGACCGGAAACGGGTGCGCCAAACACGGCGTACCGTGATAAGTGCACACCCAGTTGAGACACCTCTGAGGAGACAGCTGTGACCGGGATCAAGACGACCGGCGAGAAGAAGTTGATGTTCTTCTCCGGCCGCGCCCACCCCGAGCTTGCCGAGGAGGTCGCCCAGCAGCTGGAGGTCGGGGTCGTCCCGACCAAGGCCTTCGACTTCGCGAACGGCGAGATCTACGTCCGCTACCAGGAGTCGGCGCGCGGCGCGGACTGCTTCGTGATCCAGAGCCACACGGCTCCGATCAACCAGTGGATCATGGAGCAGCTGATCATGATCGACGCGCTGAAGCGTGCGTCGGCCCGCTCCATCACGGTCATCGTGCCGTTCTACGGTTACGCCCGTCAGGACAAGAAGCACCGTGGGCGTGAACCCATCTCGGCGCGTCTGATCGCGGACCTGATGAAGACCGCCGGTGCGGACCGCATCCTGACGGTCGATCTGCACACCGACCAGATCCAGGGCTTCTTCGACGGCCCCGTCGACCACCTCTTCGCCCTGCCGCTGCTGGCGGACTACGTGGGCCGCAAGGTCGACCGGGAGAAGCTGACGGTCGTCTCCCCGGACGCCGGCCGCGTGCGGGTCGCCGACCGCTGGTGCGACCGCCTGGGCGCCCCGCTGGCCATCGTGCACAAGCGGCGCGACAAGGACGTGGCGAACCAGGTGACCGTCCACGAGGTCGTGGGTGAGGTCAAGGGCCGGGTGTGCGTCCTGGTCGACGACATGATCGACACCGGTGGCACCATCTGCGCCGCCGCGGACGCCCTGTTCGCGCACGGCGCCGAGGACGTCATCGTGACGGCGACGCACGGTGTGCTCTCCGGCCCCGCCGCGGACCGGCTGAAGAACTCCCGTGTGGGCGAGTTCGTGTTCACCAACACGCTGCCGACGCCGGGCGAGCTGAGCCGCGATCTGGACAAGCTGACGGTGCTGTCGATCGCCCCGACGATCGCGAGCGCGGTGCGCGAGGTGTTCGAGGACGGCTCGGTGACGAGCCTCTTCGACGAGCAGTAGGGATCGCGCGGCAGATCGTGCCGCAGTGATCCTTTTGGGAACGGCCTCCCTGTCCGAGTACACTGCTTCAGTTGCTCGGCGAGGGAGGCCGTTTCCCGTTCAGGGATCCGGCGGTCCGTTATCGACGCGCTCTTCGTAGCAGGCCGTTCGTGGCCGGGTGACCACGTCCGCCCCAGTTTTCTACGAGGAGTGATCATGTCCGAGGTCAAGATCTCCGCCGAGACCCGTACCGAGTTCGGTAAGGGCGCCGCCCGTCGCATCCGTCGTGACTCGAAGGTCCCCGGTGTCCTGTACGGCCACGGCTCGGACCCGCTGCACCTGACCCTGCCGGGCCATGACCTGCTGCTCGCGCTGCGTACGCCGAACGTCCTGATCGCCCTGGACATCGACGGCAAGACCAACGAGCTGGCGATCCCGAAGTCCGTGCAGCGTGACCCGATCAAGGGCTTCCTGGAGCACGTCGACCTGCTGCTGGTCAAGCGCGGCGAGAAGGTCACCGTCGAGGTCCCCGTGCACGCCGAGGGCGAGCTGGCCCCCGGTGGCTACCTGCTCGAGCACGTCCTGAACGCGCTGCCGGTCGAGGCCGAGGCCACCCACATCCCCGAGGCCGTCACGGTCTCCGTCGAGGGCCTGGAGGCCGGCGCCTCCATCCTCGCGAAGGACATCACCCTGCCCAAGGGCACCACGCTCGCCGTCGAGGAGGACGCGGTCGTCCTCCAGGTCCTGGCCGCGCAGGCCGAGGAGGCCCCGGAGGGCGAGGAGACCGAGGGCGAGGAAGTCGCCGAGGCCTGATCCCCGGCTCCGGCAGAGGCGTGATCCACGGCTCTGCCATCGCTTCGTCAGCCGCTGTTCCCACCGGGGGCAGCGGCTGGCGTGTATGACTCGGGAAAGCACAGCGAGGAGACATGGACGTGACGACCGATCCGAGCGCGCCGTGGCTGGTTGCCGGCCTCGGTAACCCGGGAGCCGAGTACGCGATGAACCGGCACAACGTCGGCTTCATGGTGGCCGACCTCCTCGCCGAGCGGATCGGGGGGAAGTTCAAGCGGGCCGGCAAGGCGCAGGCGCAGGTCGTCGAGGGGCGGATCGGACCGCCCGGACCGATGAACCGGCGCGTGATCCTGGTGAAGCCGATGTCGTTCATGAACCTGTCCGGCGGGCCGCTGAACGCCTTGCGGGACTTCTACAAGGTGCCGCTGGGCAACATCGTCGCCGTTCATGACGAGTTGGACATCGACTACGGCACGCTGCGGCTGAAGCTCGGCGGCGGGGACAACGGGCACAACGGCCTCAAGTCGATGACGAAGGTGATGGGTCCGGACTATCACCGGGTGCGGTTCGGGATCGGGCGGCCTCCGGGCCGTATGCAGGTCGCGGACTTCGTGCTGAAGGACTTCGGCTCGACGGAACGCAAGGAGCTGGACTACTTCGTGGACCGTGCGGCGGACGCGGTGGAGTGTCTGGTGATCGAAGGGCTGGAGCGGGCGCAAAGCACGTACAACTCCTGACTTGTCCGCCCGCCCGGCCGGGCCGAGGTTGACCGGGCGCAGGGGCATGGCCAAGGATCGCGGCCATGCCTTCTGCCGTTGTCTCCAGTCAGGGCGCTGTCTCGGCGCTGCGGTTCGGGCGGCTCGCGGCGATGGGCACGGTCGCGGTACTGATCCTGATCGCGGGGGTCTGGGCATCGTGGGGCACCGCTCATCATGTGATGCTCACGAAGGGCCGGGAGAGCGGCACGATCTCGGTGAAGCGGTGCGGCCAGGACACGTGCAGCGGGCCGTACACGCCGGTGTCGGCGGGTTCCCGGGCGCGGAAGTCGGTCGTGATCGAGAAGAACGTGGCGGTCCGCAAGGGGCAGACGTACACGGTCGTGATCAAGCCGGGCGGCGACGAGGTCGTGCGGTCGGGGCCGGCCGGCGTGCTCTACGCGTGGGTTCCGCTGGGCGGGGCGCTGCTGCTGGCGTCGGTCGTGGTCGCGGGCGGGTTGCGGCGGACACGGCTCGCGTGGGTGATGGCGGGATCGGGAACAGTCCTGCTCACGGCGGCTTTTGCAGTGATTTGACGGCACCCTGGGCATGCCGCGGATACGGCGCTTGTGGGAATTCTGTTCGTTCCCTGTTCGTGATTGACCTGAAGTCAGTCCCGGCAGGAAGCTGAGCCGCCCCCTCCACATCTTCCCGTTCCTTCTCGAAGATGGACTACTGCCCCATGCGTACCCTCAACCGCGTCGGTGCCCTGTCCGCCGTCGCCGCGGCGGCGCTGCTGTCCGCTCCGGCCGCCGCGCACGCGACCGCTCCTGGTGACAACGGCACCGTGAAGATCCATGACGCCACCACTGGCGAGGAACTGCCCAAGAACGAGCCGCACGTCTGCGAGTTCTACCTCGACGCCTTCGGCTTCGACTCCGTCCAGCAGGTCTCCTGGCACATCGAGGCCTGGGCCCCGACGGCCGCCGTCAAGGGCGAGACCGTGAAGTCCGGCGCGATCACGCTGGACGGCGAGGGCCACGGCCGCACGGACGACATGACCCTGCCCGACGGCCACTACAAGCTGTTCTGGAACTTCCAGGGCGAGAAGGGCTCCGCCAAGCACAAGGTGTTCTGGACGGACTGCGAGGACGAGGAGCCGGGCGGCGGCACGCCCACGCCGTCCGCATCCGAGCCCGGATCCGAGACGCCGGGCGAGGAGACCACCGAGCCGGCCCCGAGCCCGTCCACGTCCGCAGGGGAGGCGGCTCCGTCGTCGTCGCCGTCGGCGCAGGGCGATGCCGAGGGCGATCTCGCCGAGACCGGCAACGGTGCCCCGGTGGGCCTGCTGTCGGCGGCCGCGGCGGCGCTGCTGGGCGCGGGCGGCTACCTGGTGTTCCGGCGTCGCAGGGCCTGACGCACGGGGCCGGTGAACGAACGGTGCCCCCGTGCTCGCAGCGAGCACGGGGGCACCGTCGTGTGCCGTGCGGTCAGCCGGTGTTGCGCAGGCCGGCCGCCACGCCGTTGACCGTGAGGAGCAGGGCGCGGGAGAGCAGCGGGTCGGGCTCGGCGCCGCTCGCGGCCGCGTCGCGCTGCCGCTTGAGCAGGGCGACCTGGAGGTAGGAGATCGGGTCGAGGTAGGCGTCGCGGATGCCGAACGTCTGCTTCAGGACCGGGGTGGCGTCGAGGAGTTCGGCCTCGCCGGTCACCTTCAGCACCTCGCTGACGGTCAGCTCGTGCTCGGCGCGGATGGTGTCGAAGACGTGCTTGAGCTCGTCGGGGACGAGGGTGTCCACGTAGTGCGAGGCGATGCGCAGGTCGGTCTTGGCCAGAGTCATCTCGACGTTGGAGATGAAGTTCCGGAAGAAGTGCCACTGCTCGTGCATCTCGTCGAGCACGGTGTCCAGGCCCGCCTCGCGCAGCGCCTTCAGGCCGGAGCCGACGCCGAACCAGCCGGGGACGATCTGCCGGGACTGGGTCCACCCGAACACCCACGGGATGGCGCGCAGGCCGTCGAGGGAGACGCCCGAGCCGGGGCGGCGGGAGGGCCGCGAGCCGAGGTGCAGGTCGGCGAGCTGGTCCACCGGCGTCGACGCGAGGAAGTACGTCGGCAGGTCCGGGTCCTCGACGAACGCGCGGTACGCGGCGTGCGCGGCGTCGGAGACGACGTCCATCGCCGCGTCCCAGCGGGCCAGCGACTCGACGGACTGGCGCGGGGCGGTGTGCAGGGCGGACGCCTGGAGCGTGGCCGCGACGGTCAGCTCCAGGTTCTCCCTGGCCAGCGACGGCACGAGGTACTTGTCGGAGATGACCTCGCCCTGCTCGGTGACCTTGATCTCGCCCTCCAGGGTGCCCCAGGGCTGGGAGAGGATCGCGTCGTGCGAGGGGCCGCCGCCACGGCCGACGGTGCCGCCGCGGCCGTGGAAGAGACGCAGCCGGACGCCGTAGCGGTGGGCGACGTCGCGCAGCCGGCGCTGGGCGCGGTGGATCTCCCACTGGCTGGTGGTGATGCCGCCGAACTTCGAGGAGTCGGAGTAGCCGAGCATGACCTCCTGGACGTCGCCGCGCAGCGCGACCAGGCGCCGGTACGACGGGTCGGAGAGCATGTCCTCCAGGATCGTGTCGGCGGCCTTCAGCTCGTCGGTGGTCTCCAGCAGCGGCACGATGCCGATCTTGGCCCAGCCGGCGTGCAGGTCGATCAGGCCGGCCTCGCGGGCGAGCACGGACGCGGCGAAGACGTCGTCGGCGCCCTGGCACATCGAGATGATGTACGACTCGATGACCTCGGGCCCGAAGACCTTCAGCGCCCGCTTGATCGTCTCGAACACGCCGAGGGTCTTCTCGCCGGCCGCGTCGACCGGCGCCGGGGTGGGCGCGAGGGGCCGGCGGGAGCGCAGCTCCTTGGCGAGCAGCTTGGCGCGGTACTCGCGGGGCATGTCGGCGTAGCGCCACGACTCCTCGCCGAGCCGGTCGAAGAGCTGGCCGAGGGCGTGGTGGTGGGCGTCGGCGTGCTCACGGACGTCCATGGTGGCGAGCTGGAGGCCGAACGCGGACAGCGTGCGGATGGTGCGGTTCATCCGGCCGTCGGCGAACAGACCGCCGCGGTGCGCGCGCAGCGAGTTCTGGACCAGCGTCAGGTCCTGCAGCAGCTCGCCGGTGCCGAGGTAGTCACGGCCGGCCTCGTGCGGGATGTTCCTGGCCAGCCGCGTCTTGGTGTTCTCCAGCTTCTGCCGGATGCAGGTGGCCTTGAGCCGGTAGGGCTCCTCGGCGTTGAGGCGCTTGTAGCGGGGGCTGATCTCGGGGAGGGCGTCGAGGTCGGCCTTGAGGGACTCCAGGAGCTCCTCGGTGGCGCCGGTGTAGCGGATGGAGTTCGACAGGAAGCCGCGCAGCTCGTCGATCATCTCCAGGGCGTCGTTGATGCCGTGCTCGTGCTGGAGGATGAGGACGTCCCAGGTCACCTGGGGGGTGACGTTGGGGTTGCCGTCGCGGTCGCCGCCGATCCAGGTGCCGAAGGTGAGCGGGCGGGTGGCGTCGGGGAGCTTGTAGCCGACGCGCTCCAGTTCCGCGGTCAGGTCCTCGAGGACGTCGCCGACGGCGCCGGCGTGCAGCTCGTCGAGGTAGTAGATGGCGTTACGGGCCTCGTCGGCGGGCTCCGGGCGTACGACACGCAGCTCGTCGGTCTGCCATACGAGGTCGATGTTCTCGGCCAGTCGGGTGTCGTGCCGGCGGCGGTCCCCTTCGAGGACCGGGGCCTCCAGAAGCGCGGCGATCCGGCGCAGCTTGTTGAGGACCGAGCGGCGGGCGGCCTCGGTGGGGTGCGCGGTGAAGACCGGGCGGACGTTGAGATGCTCGACCGTCTGGCGCATGTGCTCGGGGTCGGCGTCCTTCAGCCGGTCGGCCGTACGGGCGAGGAGGCCGCCCTCGGCGGCGCGCCGGGCGCGCAGCTCACGGCCACGGTGCACCTGCTCGGTGACATTGGCCAGGTGGAAGTAGGTGGAGAACGCGCGGACCAGCTTGGCCGCGGTGTCCAGCTCGGTGCCCCTCAGCAGCTCGGCGGCTGCTTCGCCGTCCTCGCGGGTGAGACGGCGGACCTTCTCGACGAGTTCGAGCAGCTCAGGGCCCTCCTGGCGGACGAGCGTCTCGCCCAGTAGGTCACCCAGTCGGCGGATGTCGGCACGCAGCTCACTGCCGGTCGTCGTGGTCTGGTCGTCGGCACTGCTCACAGGTGCGGCTCCTTGCAGTGTTGAAGCTCGTCCGGGAGGGAACCCGGTCGCAGGTGCCGCGCGGCGGGTGCCGCATACGGCTCCTGACATCCGGGAAGAAATCAGAGCGGACCGCGCTGTCCGACCGACACCAAGGATAGGTGTCCATGCGGACGCGCAGACTCTCGGGCTCTTGCCGCCGGGCAACGCACTGCCATACTTACGTCGCCGTAGGTTACGGAACCGTAGGCACCGTCGTAACGAAACCCGGGAATGGTTCCGGCAACCCCGGCACCTGCCAAAACCCTCGACCCCACAGGGGACGCCCCATGACCACGAGCTCCGATGTGATCGAAGACGCCCCGAAGGCGAACGACGACACCTCGACGACCTCTGCCACGCTCGGCGGCGAGAAGAAGGGGTCGCTCGAACAGTTCGCGCTCCTCCTCTTCATCGTCGTCCCGTTCTTGGCGCTCGGCGCCGCGGTGCCACTGGCCTGGGGCTGGGGGGTGAGCTGGCTGGACCTCGGTCTGCTGGTCTTCTTCTACTTCCTCGCCTGCCACGGCGTAACCATCGGCTACCACCGCTACTTCACCCACGGCTCGTTCAAGGCGAAGCGTCCGCTGCGCATCGCGCTCGCCGTCGCGGGCTCGATGGCGGTGGAGGGCCCGCTGGTCCGCTGGGTCGCGGACCACCGCAAGCACCACAAGTTCTCCGACGCGGAGGGTGACCCGCACTCGCCGTGGCGTTACGGCGAGACCGTCCCGGCCCTGATGAAGGGCTTGTGGTGGGCGCACATCGGCTGGATGTTCGACGAGGAGCGCACCCCGCAGGACAAGTACGCGCCGGATCTGATCAAGGACCGCGCGATCCGCACGATCTCCCGCCAGTTCATCTGGTGGACGGTGCTGTCACTGGCCCTGCCCGCGATGATCGGCGGTCTGGTGACGATGTCCTGGTGGGGCGCCTTCACCGGCTTCTTCTGGGGCTCCCTCGTCCGGGTGGCCCTGCTGCACCACGTGACGTGGTCGATCAACTCGATCTGCCACGCGGTGGGCAAGCGGCCGTTCAAGTCGCGTGACCGTTCGGGCAACGTGTGGTGGCTGGCGGTCCTGTCGTGCGGCGAGTCCTGGCACAACCTGCACCACGCCGACCCGACGTCCGCGCGGCACGGTGTGGAGCGCGGCCAGATCGACTCCTCGGCGCGGATCATCCGCTGGTGCGAGATGCTCGGCTGGGCCTACGACGTGCGCTGGCCGTCACGCTCGCGTATCGATTCGCGCCGGAACACCGAGGAAGGCGGCTCCCGGCGCCGGAAGGAACCCGTAGAGGCGGCATGATTGACGCCGTGGCGACCGACTCCAGCAGCACCCCCAGCAACGAGAAGCCCCGGCGGGCGCGCCGTACCCGGATGACCGGGGCGGAGCGCCGCCAGCAGCTGCTGGAGATCGGTCGCACCCTGTTCGCCGCGAAGGGCTTCGAGGGCACGTCGGTGGAGGAGATCGCCGCGAAGGCGGGCGTCTCCAAGCCGGTGGTGTACGAACACTTCGGCGGCAAGGAGGGGCTGTACGCCGTCGTGGTGGACCGCGAGATGCGCCGGCTGCTGGACATGGTCACCAGCAGCCTGACGGCGGGCCACCCGCGGGAACTGTGCGAGCAGGCCGCCTTCGCCCTCCTGGACTACATCGAGGAGTACACGGACGGCTTCCGCATCCTGGTCCGTGACTCGCCCATCCCCCAGTCGACGGGGTCCTTCGCCTCGCTGATCTCGGACATCGCCACCCAGGTGGAGGACATCCTGGGCCGCGAGTTCAAGAGCCGCGGCTTCGACCCCAAGCTGGCCCCCCTGTACGCGCAGGCCCTGGTCGGCATGGTCGCCCTGACCGGCCAGTGGTGGCTGGACGTGCGCCGCCCGAAGAAGGCGGAGGTGGCGGCCCATCTGGTGAATCTGGCCTGGCACGGGCTGGACGGCCTGGAGGCGAAGCCCCACCTGATAGGGCGCCGCAAGAGCTGACGCCCCGGCCGCCGGTGCCCGTGCCCTCAGTGCCCGGCCGGCGCCCTCAGTGCTTGAAGGTGTCCTTGCCCTTCTCCTTCGCCTGACGCGCGTCGCCCTTCATCTGGTCGGCCTTGCCCTCGGCGGTCATGCGCTCGTTGCCGACGACCCGGCCCACGGCCTCCTTGGCCTTGCCCTTGGCCTGCTCCTTCGCGGCCCTGGCCTTCTCTTCCTTCGCCATCCTGCTCACTCCCGCAAGGGTCGACTTCACTGTCCCCCAGCGGGTGACCCTGCGCGGCGCCGCTCAAACAGCGGTCAGTGGCTCCAGGAACTCCAGCCGGTTGCCCACCGGGTCCCGCGAGTAGAAGCGCCGGTGTCCCGGGAGGTTCTCGTCCCACTCCACGCGCGCCCCCTGCGCCCGGAGCCGGGCGCCGTACCGCTCGATCCCGGCGACCCGCAGCCCGGGGTGCGCCTTGTCCGCCGGTCGGAAGTCCTTCTCGATGCCGAGGTGCAGTTGCACGCCGCCGGCCTGGAACCAGCAGCCGCCGCGGGCCGCGAGCACGGGTGGCTTGGGGATCTCGGTCATGCCGAGGACGCCCACGTAGTACGTCCGCAGCCGCTCCTCGGAGCCGGGCGGGGCCGCGAGCTGCACATGGTCGACGGCGGTGATCATCACTCCTCCCTGCGGGCCACGGCGAAGATCCGGCGGAACGGGAACGGGGTGCCGTGCGCGCCGGCGGGATAGGCCTCGCGCAGGGCGGTCCGGTACTCGTCCAGGAACGCCTCGCGCCGCTCGGGGTCGTCGGCGAGCGCGGTGAGGACCGGCCGCAGGCCCGTGCCCTTCACCCAGTCCAGCACCGGGTCCTCGCCGGTCAGGAGGTGGACGTACGTCGTCTCCCACACGTCCGCCGTGCAGCCAAGGTCGGCCAGCCGGGCCAGGTAGTCGCCCGGGTCGAGCACGGCGTCGTCGTGGCGCAGGACGTCGGCGAGGCCGTGGCGGGGGGCGAGGTCGCGCATCAGGCGGTGGCTCGGGGCGGCGAAGTTGCCGGGGACCTGGAAGGCGAAGGTGCCGCCGGGCCGCAGGGCCGTGATCCAGTCCGCGAACCGGTCCGTGTGCCCCGGCACCCACTGGAGCGTGGCGTTGCTGATGATCAGGTCGTGCGGCTCCCCGGTCGTCCAGGTCCGTACGTCGGCCGGGGCGAAGTCGAGGCGGCCGCCGCCGGCCGTCGGGCCCTCGTGCTCGACGTGGGCCTTGTCGAGCATCTCGGCGGAGTTGTCGTAGCCGGTGATGTGCGCGGTGGGCCAGCGTTCGGCGAGCAGGGCGGTGACATTGCCGGGGCCGCAGCCGAGGTCGGCGATGCGGGGGCGCTCGGCGGGGAGGTCGGGGACGCGGGCCAGCAGGTCGGCGAAGGGGCGGGCGCGGTGGCCGGCGTGGCGCAGGTACTGGGCGGGGTCCCAGGTGGGGGTGGCGGCAGTGGACATGGGGGCCTCCTGTCTCTACTCGCTCTCCAGCCTGCCCCGATAAGTATCTTGACGTCAAGAGACTTCACGTCGACACAACCACTACACTGATCGTCATGGAGGACGAGGTCGATCGGCTGGTCGCAGCGTGGCGCCGGGAGCGCCCTGACCTCGACGTGGAACCGCTCGAGGTCCTCAGCCGGGTCAGCAGACTGGCCCGGCATCTGGACCGGGCACGCCGGCTGGCCTTCTCCGAGCACAGCCTGGAACCCTGGGAGTTCGACGTGCTGACCGCGCTGAGGCGCGCGGGAACGCCGTATCAGCTCTCGCCGGGGCAGTTGCTGACGCAGACCCTGGTCACCTCGGGCACGATGACCAACCGCATCGACCGCCTGGCCAAGAAGGGCCTGGTGGAGCGCCTGCCCGACCCCAGCGACCGGCGTGGCGTCCTCGTCCGCCTCACGGACGAGGGACGCGACCGCGCCGACCAGGCACTTGCCGGGCTGCTGGACCAGGAACGGGCGATCCTCGCGGAGCTCTCGCGGGCACAGCGGGGTGAACTGGCCGGGTTGCTGCGCCAGTTGACGGCACCGTTCGACAACATCCCGGGCTAGGCGCTCCGCGGGATGCCGCGATAGGACGTAGTGCGGATGCAGCGCCATCGTGGCCGGTCGCGCCCACGCGGCGGTAGCCGCAAATAGACACAGCCCCGCGCCCCCTGGGGGTGCGGCTCAGCGGTGCCGGTCAGGGCTGTCGGCACAGCCCCCGTGCCTTGGGGGTGCGGCTCGGGTGCGTCCGTCAGGCGCTGCTGCTTTCCTCCGGGATGATTCGGCCCGTCGCGCCCAGGTCCACCGGGCCCACCCCCGCACGGCGTGCGAGTGCGACCGCGGCCAGGGTCGAGTGGACGCCGAGTTTGCCGAGGACGTTCTGCATGTGGGTGCGGACGGTGTGCGGGGAGAGGTACAGGCGCTCGGCGACAGCCTTGCGCCCCAGGCCCGCCACCATGCACCGCAGTACTTCGCGCTCCCGCGGCGTCAGGGACTCCACCAGCCGCTCGCTCTCGGTGCGGTGCTTGCGGGCGGCGGTCAGTTCCCGCAGTACGCCGGTGAGCAGGGCCGGCGGCAGATGCGTCTCGTCGCGCAGCACCCCTCGGATGACGGTGAGCAGTCGGGACAGTGAGCAGTCCTTGGCCACCCAGCCCGACGCACCGGCCTGGAGCGCGAGCGCGGCCCGGCGCGGGTCGTCCTTCTCGGCGAGGACGACGGTCCGTACCGCCGGCTGCGCGGAGCGGACCCCGGCGACCAGCGAGATGCCGTCCACGAGCCCGTCCTCGCCCACCTCCTGCACGGGCACGGCGGGCCGGACACCGGGCACGTTGCCACCCAGGTCGGCGTCGACGAGCAGGACATCGAACCGGCGCCCCTCGGCGGCCGCGCGCTCCAGGCTGCGCAGTGCCGCCGGACCGCTGCCCGCGGCGGAGACGTCGACGTCGGGCTCGGCGGCCAGGGCGGCGGCGAGCGACTCGGCGAAGATGCGATGGTCGTCGACGACCAGAACTCGGATGCGAACCACGAAACCCCCTTCCCCAAGCTCTCGAAGAGCAGGGGATACCCCATCGTCAAAGGACGACACCGGGAGACGAACACCGTCGCGGGAACGACGTCCGAAGCGCGGCTGGCGCACGGCCGCCGCCGTGCAGAAACAGCTACCCCCACTTCGGGCGTCGAACCCGACCTGTCTCGCCCCCTGATCAGCACCGGCCCCCACCGGTGCTGTTCATCAGGGTACGGCCGGGGGGCAGGAGCGGAAGGTAATTTGCAGAACTGGTTGGCCGACGCGTTTATGGTGAGCCGCATGTTTCGTCTGGAGACAGAAGTCGACAAATCTCGGCACGATCTTCTTCGCCGGCGGCTGCGGGACGCCAATACCGCGGCCTCCCCGGTCCTGCGCGCACTGCGCGGAACCCCAGGTGAACGTGAACTTCCGCTCCAGGTGTGGGCATTGGACGACTCCGGCGCCCTGGCCGGCGGTCTGGTCGGCCACACCTGGACCAGTTGGCTCCACGTCACGTATCTCTGGGTCGACGAGAGCGCCCGCGGGACCGGCCTTGGTTCGCAACTGCTCGCACACGCGGAGGTCACCGCCCGCTCCGAGCGGGGCTGCACCGAGGCACGCGTGGAGACCTGGGACTTCCAGGCCCCGGACTTCTACAAGAAACAGGGGTACGAGGTGGTCTGCGTGATCCCGGACTATCCACCGGGCATCACGGAGTACACGCTGACCAAACATCTGGGCCCGCGCTGAGTCTCAGGGTTGTCTCAGACCCGTCCCTTACCCTCCGCCCCATGAGCATGCTGCGGAAGCTGAACTCGAAGATCGGCGCGACGACCGGGTACCAGGTGCGCAAGGTGCCGGTCCGGCAGCCGGCGCCGGGCAGCCTCGACGCGATACCGAAGCCGCGCGGCCCGCGTCCGGAGCGGCCCGGGCCCGAGGCCCCGCACCGGCCCGTGGATCCGGCCGTGGACCGGCTGCTGAAGCGGCCGGTGTTCATCCTGACCTCGGTGCGCTCCGGATCGACGCTGCTGCGGATGATGCTGGGCGCGCATTCCGGGCTGCACGCCGCGCACGAGCTGCATCTGACCGGTCTGGAGGTCTACTTCAGGACGCACAGCCCTACGGAGAAGTCCATGCGCGCGCTCGGGCTCGGGTACGAGGACCTCGAAGCCCTGCTGTGGGACCGCACACTGCACCGGGAACTGGTGAAGTCCGGCAAGTCGTTCATCGTCGAGAAGACCCCGGGCAACGCCTTCGCCTGGCGGCGCATCGCCGCGACCTGGCCCGACGCCCGCTTCGTCTTCCTGCGCCGGCATCCGGCCGCGGTGGCCCGGTCCTGGCACGAGGCGGTCCCCGACCGCACCGCCGACGACGCGGCGACCCGCGTACTGAAGTACATGGAGGCCATGGAGGAGGCGTACGCCGAGGCCGGCGGGCACGTCCTGCGCTACGAGGACCTCACCGCCGGCCCCGCCGCCGCGCTCGACGGCATCTGCCGCTTCCTGGGGCTGGAGTACGAGCCCGGCATGCTCGACTACGGCAGCAGCCTGGAGGGCGCCGTGCTGGGCGGCGGCTTCGGGGACTGGAACGACAAGATCCGCTCGGGCCGCGTACAACCGGACCGTCCGGCGCCGACGCCGGACGAGATCCCGGACGCGCTGCGGCGGATGTGCCGCGAGTGGGGGTACCTCTAGCCCCTGCGGTACGGCCGCGCCCCCAAAGGGGCGCGGGGAACTGCGCGACCGGCCACAACGGAGCCGCGCACGACGGGCAACCTGACGCGGCTCCCCCAGCGGAGCGTCAGCTCACGCGTCGTGCCCCCGCCGCCGGTACCGCCTCGAAGACTCTCGGTGCCGTGAACCCGGCCGTGGCGAAGGCCTCCTCGACCGCCTTGGTGACGGTCTCCACGTCCGCCGCCTCGGCCAGCACGATCGCCGAGCCGCCGAAGCCGCCGCCCGTCATGCGCGCGCCCAGGGCGCCGCTCGCCAGGGCCGTGTCCACGACCAGGTCCAGCTCCGGGCAGGAGATGCGGAAGTCGTCCCGCAGGGAGGCGTGCCCCTCGGTCAGGACCGGTCCGATCGCCCGCGTCTCACCCGACTCCAGCAGGGCCACGACCCGCTCGACACGCTGGTCCTCGGTGACGACGTGGCGCACCAGACGGCGTACCTCCTCCTCGTCGCCGAGCCGGTCGAGGGCCGCGGCCAGGTCGTCGTAGGCGATGTCGCGGAGCGCGTCCACGCCCAGCAGCGCGGCGCCCTTCTCGCAGCCCGCGCGGCGCTTGCCGTACTCGCCCTCGCTGTGCGAGTGCTTGACCCGGGTGTCGACGACCAGCAGCCGCATGCCCTCGGCAGCCAGGTCGAAGGGGATCTGCTTCTGGGAGAGGTCGCGGGTGTCGAGGAACAGCGCGTGGCCCGGCTCGCAGCACGCGGACGCCGTCTGGTCCATGATCCCGACCGGGGCGCCGACGTACACGTTCTCCGCGCGCTGGCACAGCCGGGCCAGCTGCCAGCCCTTCTGGCCCAGGTCGTACAGGTCGTTCAGGGCGAGCGCCACGACGACCTCCAGGGCCGCCGACGAGGACAGGCCCGCGCCGGCCGGGACCGTCGAGGCGAGGTGGATGTCGGCGCCGGTGATCGCGTGGCCGGCCTGGCGCAGCGCCCACACCACGCCCGACGGGTACGCCGTCCAGTCGCGGTCCGACTCGGGTTCGAGGTCGTCGACGCGCAGTTCGACGACACCGCGCTCGACGTCCTGCGAGTGCAGCCGCAGCACGCCGTCGGTGCGCCGCGAGACAGCCGCGACCGCGGTGTGCGGCAGCGCGAACGGCATGACGAAGCCGTCGTTGTAGTCGGTGTGCTCGCCGATCAGGTTGACCCGGCCCGGCGCGGCCCACACCCCTTCCGGCTCGGCCCCGTACAGCTCCTCGAACCGCTCGGCGACCGCGGCTGCCGTGTCGACGTTCATCCCCTGCCCCTGACCTTCCGTGCTGAACCGGCCGAAGCGGCCGGTGAGTTGACCGGCCGCACGACCTGAGAACCTACGGCCGGCGGCACCGGCCGTAGAACTTAACCTGCGTCTCGCTGCGCGAACTCCCACGCGTCCGCGACGATGCCCGCGAGGTCCGCGCGGGACGGGTTCCAGCCGAGCCGCTCGCGGGCGGTGTCGGCGGAGGCGACCAGGACCGCCGGGTCGCCGCCCCGGCGCGGGGCCACGACCTCGGGGATCGGGTGCCCGGTGACCTGCCGGACGGTCTCGATGACCTGGCGGACGGAGAAGCCGTTGCCGTTGCCGAGGTTGCAGATGAGGTGCTCGCCCGGGGTGGCTGCCTTGACGGCCAGCAGGTGGGCCTCGGCCAGGTCGGCGACGTGGATGTAGTCGCGCACACAGGTGCCGTCCGGCGTCGGGTAGTCCTCGCCGAAGACGGAGATCGCCTCGCGCCGGCCCTGGGCGACCTGGAGGACCAGCGGGATCAGGTGCGACTCGGGGTCGTGGCGCTCGCCGTAGGCGCCGTAGGCACCCGCGACGTTGAAGTACCTGAGGGACACGGCACCGAGGCCGTGGGCCGCCGCCTCGCCGGTGATCATGTGGTCGACGGCGAGCTTGGAGGCGCCGTAGGGGTTGGTGGGCCGCGTCGGCGCGGACTCGACGATCGGCACCTCGGCCGGCTCGCCGTAGGTGGCGGCCGTGGAGGAGAAGACGAGCTTGCGCACGCCCGCCTCGCGCATGGCGCCGAGCAGCGCCATGGTGCCGGCGACGTTGTTGTCCCAGTACTTCTCGGGCTTCACGACCGACTCGCCGACCTGCGAGAACGCGGCGAAGTGCAGCACCGCGTCGAAGGAGGCGTCCAGCCACTTGGCGGCGTCGCGGATGTCGCCCTCGATGAAGGACGCCCCGGACGGCACACCCTCGCGGAAGCCGGTGGAGAGGTTGTCGAGGACGACGACCTCCTCCCCGGCCTCGATGAGGTGCTGCGCGACCACGCTGCCGACGTAGCCGGCACCACCGGTGACCAGAAACTTCCCACTCATCTACTCGCTACCTCTCGCAGTCGCTCAGCCGCGCGCTCCGGCGGCACGTCGTTGATGAACACGTTCATGCCGGACTCGGAACCCGCGAGAAACTTCAGCTTGCCGGAAGTGCGGCGGATGGTGAAAAGCTCGAGGTGAAGCGCGAAATCCTCCCGCACGACACCCTCGAAGTCCTCCAGCTGGCCGAACGGCGCCTGATGCCAGGCGGCGATGTACGGCGTCGGAGGCTCACTGTCACCGAAGATCCGGTCGAAGCGCCTCAAGAGTTCCAGATAAACCTGGGGGAACTCTGAGCGCGCCTCCTCGTCGAGGGCGAGCAGGTCGGGCACCCGGCGCTTCGGGTACAGGTGGACCTCGTACGGCCAGTGCGCGGCGTACGGCACGAAGGCCAGCCAGTGTTCACTCTCCAGGACGACCCGCTCGTCGGCGAGTTCACGCTCCAGGACGGCGTCGAAGAGGTTCTGCCCGCCGGTCGCCTCCTTGTGCGCGGCGGCCGACCGCAGCATCAGGGCGGTGCGCGGGGTGGTGAAGGGGTAGGCGTAGATCTGCCCGTGCGGGTGGCCGAGGGTGACACCGATCTCGGCGCCGCGGTTCTCGAAGCAGAACACCTGCTGGACGGAGGGGAGGGAGGACAGCTCCGACGTGCGGTCCGTCCACGCCTCCAGCACCAGCCGCGCCTGTTCCCCGGACAGGTCGGCGAAGGACGCGTTGTGGTCGGAGGTGAAGCAGACGACCTCGCAGCGCCCGGAGTCGCCGGCCAGCGAGGGGAAGCGGTTCTCGAAGACCACGACGTCGTACGACGAGTCCGGGATCTCGCTCAGCCGGTCGCCCTCGGAGGGGCACAGCGGGCACTGGTCGGCCGGCGGGTGGTACGTGCGCCCCTGCCGGTGCGAGGCGATGGCGACCTCGTCGCCGAGCAGCACGTCATGACGGACCTCGGACGAGGTGACGGTCCGCTCCAGAGGGCGGCGGTCGACCGCGTCCCGCACGGTGTCGTCACGCAGGTCGTAGTAGATGAGCTCACGACCGTCGGCCAGTCGGGTCGAGGTCTTCTTCACGCCGGACTCCATTTCGAGCCGCTCAGGGGTCTTCCGAGACTTCATCAAACAGAACTAAACACAGCGAAACACAACTCACCACCTGCGTCAACATCACAATCAAACAAAGAGCATCACCGGATGTGTTCAATTACTGAACACAGGGGCGTAGGTTCCGCTCTGTATCGATTCGCGAGACGAAGCGAGTACACATGCAAACCCCCACAATTTCCCCCACCTCCCCCACCTCCCCACCTCCCCCACCTCCCCCACCTACCTCGCAGCCGAGCTACGGCTCCCCACCAACTGGCTCGACTACACGCTGCTCGGCATCTACTTCGTGGTGGTGCTCGGCATCGGCTTCGCGGCCCGCCGCTCGGTGAAGACCACCCTCGACTTCTTCCTCTCGGGGCGCTCCCTGCCCGCCTGGGTCACCGGCCTGGCGTTCATCTCCGCCAACCTCGCCGCCACCGAGATCCTCGGCATGGCCGCCAACAGTGCCCAGTACGGCGCCTACACCGTGCACTGGTACTGGATCGGCGCCATCCCGGCCATGGTGTTCCTCGGCCTGGTGAT
Organism: Streptomyces chartreusis; assembly: GCF_008704715.1. Classification (NCBI taxonomy): domain Bacteria; kingdom Bacillati; phylum Actinomycetota; class Actinomycetes; order Kitasatosporales; family Streptomycetaceae; genus Streptomyces; species Streptomyces chartreusis. The sequence continues at coordinate 5,795,584 of NZ_CP023689.1, read as the reverse complement.
GATGCCCTTCTACTACGGCAGCAAGGTCCGCTCGGTCCCCGAGTTCCTGCTCCTGCGCTTCGACAAATGGGCACACCTGCTCAGTTCGATCCTGTTCGCCTTCGCCGCGATCCTGATCGCCGGAGTGAACCTGTACGCCCTGGCGATCGTGGTCGAGGCCCTGCTGGGCTGGCCGCAGTGGGTGGCCATCGTGGTCGCCGGCTTCTTCGTCCTCGCGTACATCACCCTCGGCGGCCTGTCCTCCGCGATCTACAACGAGGTACTCCAGTTCTTCGTGATCCTGGCGGCGCTGATCCCGATCACCGTGCTGGCGCTGAAGAAGGTCGGCGGCTGGGACGGCCTGACCGACAAGCTGACCCAGGCCCACGGCGACAACTTCGTCACCGCCTGGGGCGGCACCGGCATCGGCGAGGCGAACCCGCTGGGCGCGAACTGGCTCACCATCGTCCTGGGCCTCGGCTTCGTGCTGTCGTTCGGCTACTGGACGACGAACTTCGCGGAGGTCCAGCGGGCACTGTCCGCGAAGAACCTCTCGGCGGCCCAGCGCACCCCGCTGATCGCCGCGTTCCCGAAGATCTTCATCGTGTTCCTGGTGATGATCCCGGGCCTTGCGGCCGCGGCCCTGGTCCCCGGCTTCGGCACGGAGAAGTCGGGCTACCAGTACAACGACGCCATCCCCTATCTGATGGAGGGGCTGCTGCCCAACGGCGTACTGGGCATCGCGGTGACCGGTCTGCTGGCCGCGTTCATGGCGGGCATGGCGGCCAACGTGTCGTCCTTCAACACGGTGTTCACCACGGACATCTGGGCGAAGTACGTGGTGACGGACCGCGAGGACGCCTACTACGTGCGCTTCGGCCGGCTGATCACGGCGATCGGAGTCATGGCCTCCATCGGCACGGCGTTCCTGGCCTCGTCGTTCTCGAACATCATGAGCTACCTCCAGACCCTGTTCTCCTTCTTCAACGTGCCGATGTTCGTGGTCTTCATCGTCGGCATGTTCTGGAAGCGGGCGTCGATGAAGTCGGGCTTCTGGGGTCTGCTGGCCGGCACGACGGCGGCGATGGTGAACTACTTCGTCCTCTACAAGCAGGACATCATCTCGATCCCCACCGACCAGGGCGCCAACTTCGTCTCCGCGATCGCGGGGTTCGTGGCCGGCGCGGTCGTCATGGTCGCCGTCTCCCTGTTCACCGCTCCCAAGCCGGCGGACGAACTCCAGGGCCTGGTCTACGGCACCCGCTCCCCCGGGATGGCCGAGCCTCCGGCCGCGGGCGACGACGCGTGGTACCGCAGGCCGGCGTTGCTGGGCTGGGGCGCGATCGTGCTGGCGGCCGCCTGCTACATCCCGTTCTCGTTCTCGCTCTGACGACGGAGGACCGACACACCATGACCGACCACCACTCCGAACACCCCAGGCACCCCGGGTACTCCGAGCAGGACGTCCAGCGCGAGGTCAGCGAACTGAAGGAGCAGTCGGCGACGGCCGCCCGGCTCTTCGACATCCGGCGCATCATCGGCGGCCTCTTCGTGCTCTATGGCGTGATCGTCACGATCGCCGGGCTAACCGACGACGACGCCACGATCGACAAGGCCGAGGGCGTCAACATCAACCTCTGGACCGGGCTGGGGATGCTGCTCCTGGGCATCTTCTTCCTGGCCTGGCTGAAGCTGCGGCCCACGGCACCGCCGCCGCCCGATGTGGAGCCGGGGGAGGAACCGGGGGAGGAACCGGGGGAGGAACCGGGGACCGAGCCGAAGGGCTGACTCCTAGTACTCCCGGCACCTCGGCGTACTCCCGGCAACCACCGGCGCTACGGCTCCCCCTGTGTCTCCGGCTGCGGCACCGGTCCCGCCCGGTCCAGCAGGCCCGTGCGGGCCGCGAGGGCCGCTGCCTCCAGGCGGGAGCCGACGCCGAGTTTCATCAGGACGCGCTGGACATGGGTGCGGGCCGTGGAGGGGGCGATGCCCATGCCGGCGGCGATCAGCCGGGTGTCCTCGCCGTCGGCCACCCTGACCAGGACCTCGACCTCGCGGGGCGTGAGCATCTGGAGCAGGCGCTGGCCCTCGTCGTCCGGTTGCGCGGCGGGGTTGAGCAGTTCGCTGAACGCGCCCTGGAGCAGCTGCGGCGCCACCGCCGCCTCCCCGGCCCGTGCCTTCATGATCGCCCGCTCGACGCCCTCTATGCGTTCGTCGTGCCGGACATAGCCGGAGGCCCCGGCCGCGAACGCCGCCGCTATGCCGCGCGGGCTCGGCACCGGGCCGAGCACCAGCACCGCCACCTGCGGGCGTTCCCGCTTGATCTTCGCGACCGGGTCGAACATCCCCGGCTCCGCGGGCGTCGCCGTCCCCAGCAGGCACACCTCCGGCGCCCGCGTGATCACCAGATCCGCCGCCCCCGCGGCGGGCGCCGCCGCGGCCAGCACCCGGTGCCCCCTCAACTTCAGTGCCGAGGCCAGCGCCTCGGCCAGCAATCGGTGGTCGTCGACCACCATGAGCCGAACTCCCATCGAGCAACCCCCCAGTCCCCCCAATGGATCCCCATCAATACCCAGGACCGCCTGCGCCGGTCCGGATGCCCCACTATGGATGCCCACTGGTCCGCGCGGACAGAAGCCCCCTCCCGGCTCCCCCGCCCTTCATGCCCCCGGAAGCTACACGCTTGTTCGACGTTGCGCTCCCCCTACCGGCGAGAAGTGCCCCGGAACGGCGGATTTTCTGGCTTTCCGCGCATTCGAGGGCGTTGAGACGGTACGCGAACGGCCCCGCCCCCGAGCAGGGACGGAGCCGTCTGTGCGACCGGGTGCGGCGACCTCAGCCGCTCGCGCCGAACGCGATCACATGGGCCTTGCGGGTGTCCGAACTGCCCAGCTCGCTGGCGAACTTGGCGGACATGTACAGGTGCCCCTGGGCGTAGAGGATCTCGGAGTACTCCGGAGACATCCGCATCTCCACGTCCCGCACCGGCCTGGCGGACGGGTTCTCCAGCAGCTTCGTCTCCTTGAAGCTGCCGCCGTCGATGCTGACGATCTGCCCGCCCTTGTCGTACGGGGGACGCTTGTACGCGATCACGTTGCCGCCGTCCATGCGCAGCGGCGTGATCGTGTACCGGTCGCCGGCGTCCGCGCGCTGGCCGGTCTGCTTGCCGGTGGCCAGGTCGATGGCGACGATCTCGTTGGTCTGGCCGTACTCGCCGCCGCCGTCGTGCTGTTCGGTCTCCACGTAGAGCCGGTCGTTGCCCACCACGATGCCCGTGCACGACTCGATCGTGGTGACGCCGGAGCAGCGGGCCGCGTACTGGTCGCCCGGCACGGAGATGCGGATGCGCAGCTTGCCGGTCTTGTTGTCGATGGAGAAGGCGTCCGTGATGCCGATGGCGTCCTCGGACTGGCCGGCCTCGGCGGCCACCACGAGCGGGTCGGTGGAGATGACGCTGGCGTACTCGACGCCCTCGGCCATCTTGTACTCGGAGATCACCTTCCCGGTCTTCGGGTCGATGGTCTGGATGTGCAGCTGGGGCTGGTCGTAGGAGCCGCACTTGCGGACCGCGACCATCTTCGGGCCGCCCGCGTAACCGAGGTCGTAGCAGGTGTCGTCGGCCTTCGGGACCCACAGCGACTTGCCGGTCTTCAGGTCGAAGGCGGCGCCGCCGCTGGTGCCGCCGGCCGCGACCGTGCCACCGCTGACGGTGATGTTGTCGTAGCGGATCAGCCCGTCCTCGTTCTGGGCGGTCTTCGACCAGAGCTTCTTGCCCGTGTCGAGGTCGATCGCGGCGACCTGGGTGCAGCCGTGCGAGGGCTTGTCCTTGGTCGGCATCGCGGGCTCGAAGGCGACGGCCGTCACGCCGTCCTCGCTGATGTGCTTGGCGGCCTGGCAGACCGGGCCGGGCAGCTTGACCGACCACAGCTTGGAGCCCTTGTCGGGGTCGTAGCCGACGATCTCCGCGACACCGCTCTTGACGTACGCCTTGTCGGTCAGCCAGGAGCCGGACACCACGATGCTGGTGTCGTCGTCGACATTGGGCGCCGGGACCTGGAAGAGGACCGAGGACGCGGTGTTCGAGGGGACCTTCTCGGTGCCGTCGGGGGCGTCGAAGCCGCCGCCTCCCGAGTCGTCGCCCCCGCCGCCGGTGCCGCCGCTGGAGCCGGCGGTGTCGTCCTTGCCGCCCTGGTCACCGGACTTGGCGTACCAGACGCCACCGCCGATGATCAGCGCGATCACCACGACCGCGGCCGCGATGATCACGGCCAGCTGCGAGCTGGACCGGCCCCCGCCCGAGGGCTGTCCGGGCTGGGGGTGCAGCGGCACGGTCTGCTGCGGATAGCCGTAGCCGGGCGCCTGGGTGTACGGGTTCTGGGGCTGGCCGTAGGGGTTCTGCGGCTGACCGTACGGAGCGGGCTGCTGGGCGGGATAGCCGTACCCGGGCGGGGTGGCCTGGGGAGGCTGGGGGTAGCCGTAGCCGGGCTGGCCCGGTGCCTGCGGAGGCTGCGCGGGCGGCTGCTGGGGCTGCTGCGGCGGCTGGGGTGCGCCGAAGCCGCCGCCCGGCTGCTGGGGCGGCTGGTCCTGCGGCGGGCCGAACCCGCCCTGCGGGGGCTGGTTGGGCGGCGGAGGCGGCGGCTGGGTCATGGCGTGGGTACCTCAGGGGAGGGGGACGGCGGGGGCGACGGACACGGGCGTGAGGGCGTGAGCGGCGCGCGCCTCACTTGCCGAAGGCGAGCATCAGCTTCTCCTTGGCCTCGTCCTGACCGCTCAGCCGGGTGCTGGAGAGGTAGAAGCGGCCGTCGGCCCAGTCGTAGGCCTTGGAGAAGAAGCCGTTCTCGATGTCCGCGGCGCTCGCCGGGTTCTGGAGCAGCTTCGCCGGCTGGTGGCTGCTCCCGGAGATCGGGATCGCCACGACCTGGCCGCCCGCGTCGTAGGACGCCTGGACGTAGGCGATGAGCTTGCCGTTCTCGACCTTGATCGGCAGCATCGAATCGTCGGCGGGGGACTTCACCCGCCACTTCTCCTTGCCGTTGCCGAGGTCGATGGCGACGATCTCGTTGGCGCTGGCGGTCGCCTTGGTCGGCATGTACAGCGTGTTCGCGTCGGCGACCACGCCGGAGCAGCCCTGAAGGTCACGCTGGAGGATGGCCCAGCCGCACTCGGCGCCGATCTCCAGCTTGACGCCGACCTGCGAGCGGAACTTGCCGTTCGAGTCGAAGACCGCGATGTTCCCCTGCTTCTTGTCCTCGTCCGTGCTGTAGACGACCAGCGGGTCGAGGGAGAAGATGCGCGCGATCCGCCAGCCCTTCTCATAGGCGAAGGTCCACTTCGCCTTGCCGGTCGAGGGGTCGAGCGCCTGCATCTCGTCGTGCTCGCTGCTGCTGGAGGCGGCGCAGGACGCGACGGCGATGATCTTCTCGCCGCCCGCGAAGGCGTCGGGGAAGCACTTGTCCCCGAACCGCGTCTTGTCCCACATCTTCTTGCCGCTGTCGACGTTGTAGGCCGTGCCCGACTGCGAGCGGCCCACCAGCAACGTCTTGCCGGTGATGGACAGTTCGACGTCGAGGGTGCTGTCGAAGAGCTGGCCGTCGGCGACGCTGCCCTTCCAGCCCTTGTCGCCGGTGTTCAGGTCGATCTGCTGGAGCTGGTTGCACTTGGCGCGGTCGCTGCTGCCGCTCATGTAGGCGACGACGACCTTGTCGCTCGCCGACTTCTGCGGGGTGACCGCGCAGATCTTCTCCGGGAACGTGATCGGGTCCCAGGCGTCCTCGCCGTCGCCGACGTTGAAGCCGAAGACCTGCTTGTACGCCGCCTTCACCGCGGTCTTCTCGGTGATCCACATGCCGGGGGCGTCGGCGCCGGACTTGGGCGCGTCGGGCGCCGGCTTGTACCAGAGCACCTTCGACTCGCCCGCCTGGCGGCCCGCGTTGAGGTTCTCCGGGTCGTCGCCGCCCTCGCGGCCGCCGTCGCCGGACTCGGACGGGGAGTCGGAGCCCTTGGGGTCGTCGCTCTGCTGGGCGACCGGCTTGTCGTCCTTCTTGTCGTCACCGCCGCGGGTCACCGCGAACACGGTGCCGCCGACGACGAGCAGGACGGCGACCGCGGCACCGATGGCCACGGCGGGCTTGCCCTTGAAGGGGTTGCGCGAGCCGCCGGGCGGGGTGCCGGGCGCGCCCGGGTACTGCGGCTGGGGCGGGTAGCCGTAACCGGGGGCGGGCTGCTGGCCGTAGGGGCCGGGCTGCTGCGGATAGCCGTACGGCCCCGGCTGCTGCGGGGGCTGGGCGTACGGGCCGGACTGGTACGGGCCCGGCTGGGCGGGCTGGCCCGGCTGCTGCGGGTAGCCGTAGCCGGGCTGCGGGGCGCCGGACGGCGGGGTCTGCGGAGGCGGCGGCGTCTGCGGCGGGCCCTGCGGCGGCGGGGGTGTCTGGGGGGCGCCCTGCGGCGGGGGCGGGGTCTGCGGCGCGCCCTCCTGGCCGGGCTGCGGCGCTCCGAAGCCGCCCTGCCGCGGATCCTGTGGTGCGCCGAAACCGCCCTGCGGCGGCTGGTTGGGCGGCTGGCTCATGAGCGGTTCCCCCTTGAGACCGGTGTGGTGCCACGTTCTGTGCCGTCGCGTTTCCGCCACACCAGCATTTCTCAGACTGTTCTCAGGCGGCCTTTCTATCACCCGTCACCGACAGCACACCGGCCCGCATCCACCCCTGTTCCCAAGGGAGAACCGCGCCGTGATGCCCCCGTTATGCGCCTTCACGCCCCCTTCACAGGGCGCACGCTCCGCCCCTCGCAAGCTGTTTCGAGCGCCCTGCGCGGGGGCGGCGAAGCGCTACGCGTCCTCCGCCAGTTCCAGCCAGCGCAGCTCCAACTCGTCCCGCTGACCGGCCAGGTCGCGCAGCTCCGCGTCGAGTTCGGCGACCTTCCCGAAGTCCGTCGCGTGCTCGGCGATCTGCGCGTGCAGCTTGGTCTCCCGCTCGGAGAGCTTGTCGAGCTGCCGCTCGATCTTCTGCAACTCCTTCTTGGCGGCACGCGAGTCGGCCGAGCTCTTCTCCGGTACGGCCTTCTCGGCCGCCGGGGTCGCGGCCGCGGCGGCGACCTGCGCCTCCATGCGGTGCCGGCGCTCCAGGTACTCGTCGATACCGCGCGGCAGCATCCGCAGCGTGGCGTCGCCGAGCAGCGCGAACACCCGGTCCGTGGTGCGCTCGACGAAGAACCGGTCGTGGGAGATGACGATCATCGAGCCGGGCCAGCCGTCGAGGACGTCCTCGAGCTGGGTGAGCGTCTCGATGTCCAGGTCGTTGGTGGGCTCGTCGAGGAAGAGGACGTTCGGCTCGTCCATGAGCAGCCGCAGCAGCTGGAGCCTGCGGCGCTCACCGCCGGACAGGTCGCCGACCGGCGTCCACTGCTTCTCCTTGTTGAAGCCGAACGTCTCGCACAGCTGACCTGCGGTCATCTCGCGGCCCTTGCCCAGGTCCACGCGCTCACGCACCTGCTGAACGGCCTCCAGCACCCGCAGGTCCGGGTTCAGCTCGGCCACTTCCTGCGACAGATAGGCGAGTTTGACGGTCTTCCCGACCGCGATCCGCCCACCGGCCGGCTGCGCCTCGCCCTCGGTCCGCGAGGCCTCGGCCATCGCACGCAGCAGGGACGTCTTGCCCGCGCCGTTGACGCCGACGAGGCCGATGCGGTCACCGGGTCCGAGCTGCCACGTCACATGCTTGAGCAGCACCTTGGGGCCGGCCTGGACGGTGACGTCCTCCAGGTCGAACACCGTCTTGCCGAGCCGGGAGGAGGCGAACTTCATCAGCTCGCTGCTGTCGCGCGGCGGCGGCACGTCCTTGATGAGCTCGTTGGCGGCCTCGACCCTGAAGCGCGGCTTGGACGTCCGCGCGGGGGCGCCGCGACGCAGCCACGCCAGCTCCTTGCGGACCAGGTTCTGCCGCTTGACCTCCTCGGTCGCGGCGATGCGCTCCCGCTCGGCACGCGCGAAGACGTAGTCGGAGTAGCCGCCCTCGTACTCGTAGACGTCGCCGCGCTGGACGTCCCACATGCGGGTGCAGACCTGGTCGAGGAACCAGCGGTCGTGGGTGACGCAGACGAGCGCCGAGCGCCGCTCCCGCAGATGCCGGGCGAGCCAGGAGATGCCCTCGACGTCGAGGTGGTTGGTGGGCTCGTCGAGGACGATGAGGTCCTGCTCCTCGATGAGCAGCTTGGCGAGCGCGATGCGCCGCCGCTCACCGCCGGAGAGCGGGCCGATGACGGTGTCCAGGCCCTGCGGGAAACCGGGCAGGTCGAGCCCGCCGAAGAGACCCGTGAGCACGTCCCGGACCTTGGCGTTGCCCGCCCACTCGTGGTCGGCCATGTCCCGGATGACCTCGTGCCGGACGGTGGCCGCGGAGTCGAGCGAGTCGTGCTGCGTGAGCACGCCGATGCGCAGCCCGCCGGAGTGCGTGACCCGGCCGGTGTCGGCCTCCTCCACCTTGGCCAGCATCCGGATCAGGGTCGTCTTGCCGTCGCCGTTGCGCCCGACGACGCCGATGCGGTCGCCCTCGGAGACCCCGAGCGAGACACCGTCGAGCAGGGCACGGGTGCCGTACACCTTGCTGACGTTCTCGACATTGACCAGGTTGACGGCCATTTCTCTCCTGCCCAGGGGGACGATCGACCTTCCAGGGTAGTCGCGCCCGCCGACAGCCCCGTACGCCGCCGTCCGCACAGCCGTGCGCCCCGGGGACCCCACCGCGGTCCCCGGGGCGCCTGGGGCCTGCGTCAGCGGCGGGCCGCCGCCGAGCGGACCTCGGCCAGGAGGTCGTACATGACCTGGCCGGGGCACTCGGTGTCGAAGTAGTCGCGGTGGCCGCCGACCGTCTCGGTGTCCTTCTTGGTGCCGTTGACGGGGTTGGTGTACGTCACCCTCGCCTGCGGGTCGAGGCCCTTGAACCGGGATATCACCTTGATCAGCCGGATCAGGGAGGCCTTGGCCGCGTCCGTCGGGGGCTTCTCCTGGAGGTTGCCGATCAGGGCGATGCCGAGGGCGCCGGAGTTGTAGCCGACGGAGTGGAAGGCGGTGACGAGGTCGCCGTCCGGGTCGAAGGCGGGGATGCCGTCGTCGCCGGAGTAGCGGCCCTCGTAGACGGTGCCCGCCTCGTCGATGAGGAAGTGGTAGCCGATGTCGCCCCAGTCGTTGGTGATCGCGTGGTACTCGTACATCGCGCGCACCGTCGCGGCCGGGTCGGGGTCGTCGTTCGGCGTCGCGGTGTGGTGGACCGTGATGACCTGGAGCGGGTAGTACACCTCGGGCGAGTTGACCTTGCCGTCCTTGTACCGCTTGGACTCGTCGGCGCCCCAGGCCGCGCGCGAGAGGTAGCCGACGCCGCGCACGCGCGTGGGCTCGCTCGGTACCCGGACCGTGCGGTCGGGGCCGTCGGTGGTGTCGATCGCCAGCGAGCGCACGCCGTCGATGCCGCTCGGCGCCTTCAGCTCGTAGACCTTGGCGTCGCCGGCGGCGACCAGGGCCGTGCCGCCGTCCTCGACGGCCGCACAGCCGCCGGTCAGGTTCTGCCAGTCGCCGTTCCCGAGCCGGATGGCGGCGCCCTTCCTCGCGCCGGACCAGCGCACGCCCACGTAGGAGGCGGCGAAGGCGGTGGTGGCCTCGCCGGTGCCGGTGGCGGCCTCGGTCCGGGTAACCGGGAACTGCTCCGGCGTCGTGCCCGAACCACCGGATCCGGAGGCGGAGTCGTCCGTCCCGCCGGAGTCGCCGGCGGCGAACACCATCGGCGTGAGCGCGGCTCCGGCGGCCACCGCCCCGCCCGCGGCGATCATGCCGCGACGGGACAGGGAGCGCTTTCTACGGTGAGACGGCTGGGCAGGTGTGGGGGATTCGGACACAGGAGTGTCCCCTTCCAGATGGCACTTGACGGTGAACCGGGCACACTGGCCCGACAGTTGAATCGTCAAGCGACCCTATTCGCCCCAACAGCCCCACGGGTACTGCGATCGCAGTACTTCCGTGTGGAGATCGGGCGAAGAACGCGTACTTGTGAGTACGGCGTCACGCTCCGGCGGCGCGCACCACCGTGGCGCCCTGCGCGGGCCCAGACGCGGTGCGCACCGCACGGCAAGTGCCGGACGCGCGCAGGGTGTCGGCGACCTTCACGGCCGACTCGGCGTCCCGGGCGAGGAACGCCGTGGTCGGGCCCGAGCCGGAGACCAGCGCCGTCAGCGCGCCCGCCGCGAGGCCCGCGGCGAGGGTGTCGGCGAGCTCCGGGAACAGGGAGAGCGCGGCGGGCTGGAGGTCGTTGGAGACGGCGGCGGCGAGCGCGTCCGGGTCACCCTTGGCGAGGGCGTCGAGCAGCGGCTGGGAAGCCACGGGCTCGGGGATGTCGGTGCCCTCGCCGAGCCGGTCGAACTCACGGAAGACGGCGGGCGTCGACAGTCCCCGCCCGGCCATCGCGAACACCCAGTGGAAGGTGCCGCCCACGTCGAGCGGGCGCAGCTTCTCGCCCCGCCCGGTGCCGAGGGCCGCGCCGCCGACCAGACTGAACGGCACGTCGCTGCCCAACTCGGCGCAGATGTCGAGGAGTTCCTCGCGGGAGGCGTTCGTGCCCCACAGCGCGTCGCAGGCCAGCAGCGCGCCGGCGCCGTCCGCGCTGCCGCCCGCCATGCCGCCGGCGACCGGGATGTCCTTGGCGATGTGCAGATGCACGTCGGGGGCGAGGCCGTGGCGCGCGGCGAGCGCCTCGGCCGCGCGGGCCGCGAGGTTCGTACGGTCGAGGGGGACCTGGTCGGCGTCGGCGCCGTCACAGGTGACGCGCGGGCCGCCGGGCGAGGGGGTCACGGTGACCTCGTCGTAGAGGCCGACGGCGAGGAAGACGTTGGCGAGGTCGTGGAAGCCGTCCGGGCGGGCGGCACCGACCGCGAGCTGGACGTTGACCTTGGCCGGGACGCGTACGACGACGCTCGCGCTCACTTACTCGGACCCCTCGTGCTGCTTGTTCTCGGCGATGGCTGCGAACTCCTCGACCGTCAGGGACTCGCCGCGGGCCTGCGGGGAGACACCGGCGGCGACCAGGGCGGCCTCGGCGGCGGCCGCCGAACCGGCCCAGCCGGCGAGGGCGGCGCGCAGCGTCTTGCGGCGCTGGGCGAAGGCCGCGTCGACGACGGCGAAGACCTCGCTCCTGGCGGCGGTGGTCCTGACCGGCTCGGTGCGCCGGGTCAGCGCCACCAGCCCGCTGTCGACGTTCGGCGCGGGCCAGAAGACATTGCGCCCGATGGCGCCGGCCCGCTTGACCTCGGCGTACCAGTTGGCCTTGACCGAGGGCACGCCGTACACCTTCGAGCCGGGTGCGGCCGCGAGGCGGTCGGCGACCTCCGACTGCACCATGACGAGGGTGCGTTCGATGCTCGGGAAGGTCGCGAGCATGTGCAGCAGGACCGGGACCGCCACGTTGTACGGGAGGTTCGCGACCAGCGCGGTGGGCGGCGGGCCGGGCAGCTCGCCGACGTGCATCGCGTCGGAGTGCACCAGCGCGAAACGCCCGGCGCGCTCGGGCATCCGGGCCGCGACGGTCGCGGGCAGCGCGGCGGCCAGGACGTCGTCGATCTCGACGGCGGTGACCCGGTCGGCCACCTCCAGCAGGGCGAGGGTGAGGGAGCCGAGTCCCGGGCCGACCTCCACCACCACGTCGTCGGGCCGCACCTGCGCGGTGCGGACGATACGGCGGACCGTGTTCGCGTCGATGACGAAGTTCTGGCCGCGCTGCTTGGTGGGGCGTACACCGAGGGCGGTCGCCAGTTCACGGACCTCGGCGGGGCCGAGGAGGGCGTCGGGGGTGGGGCTGCTCACCCGACAAGGGTACGGGGCGCCGCGGGGCCGGCCCGCCCCTCACCTGTGCAGCCGCGATCCGCAGTGCGGCCAGGGACTGGTGCCCTGCCGCACGTACAGCTTCTTCGCCCGCATCGTCTGTTCCTCGGCCGGGGCGTCCTGCGGCCGGCCCTTGCCGCCGAGGTCGCGCCAGGTGTGGGTGTCGAACTGGTACAGCCCGCCGTAGTTCCCCGACGAGTCCACGGCGTCCGCCTGCCCCCCGGACTCGCACGCCGCGAGCCCGTCCCAGTTCAGCCGGCTCGTGCCGCTGACGGAGGTCGGCAGGGGCTTCGTGCCCACCTTCACCACCTGCGTCTGCGGTTCGCGCACCACCTCGGTCCTGATCCGCCGCGGCTTCTGCCGCACGCCGTTGACCGTGCGCAGCGTGTACGTCATCCGCCGCAGCCCCGCCTGCCCCGCCCTCTCGACGACCTCCGTGCCCTTGAAAACGGAGGGGTCGTCGACGCGCTCCACCGCGAACGGGATCGCCTCGTCGCGGATCTCCTTGCGCCCGGTGATCCGCAGCACGGTGACCGTCTGCCCGTCGCGCGGGAAGCTCTCCAGGGCGACGGAGGTGGTGTCCTGCCCGCGCAGCGTGATCCCGGCCTGCTCCACGACCTCGCCGACGCTCGCGGCGTTCGTCCGGATCGTGCGCGCCCGGCCGTCCGCCATGACGGTGACCGCCCGCTCGGTGCGCACGTCCAGCGCGAGCCCCTCCCGCCCGATGCGCCGGGAGCGCGACGTCGACAGATAGGCGCCCTCCGCGCGCACTCCCAGCTGGGTGAGCGCCGCCTCCACCGTCCGGGCGGTCGTCCACACCTCGCGCTTCTGGCCGTCGATGGTGAGCCGCACGGGGCGCCCGTAGTGCACCGCGACCTCGTCGCCGTTGCCGAGCCCCGCGCCGGGAGCGGGCGCGACCATGTCGTGCGCCCCGACGTCGACGCCCTCCTCGGCCAGCAGGTCGCCGACGTCGTCCGCGAAGGTGTGCAGGGTGCGCGATTTGCCGCCGTCGACGCTCAGCTCGACCGCCTTGTCCTTGGCCACGAAGGCGCTGGTGCCGCCCGCGAGGAACGCGACGACCAGTGCCTGCGGCACCAGCTTGCGCATGGTGGCGTCGCCGCGCTCCGCGGCCCGCGCCCGGCGCCGGTGCGCGGCACGCCGGCCGCTCCTGGGGCGCGCGACGGGCGCGTGCGCCGCTTCGGCGATCTCGTACGCGGGCCGGTAGGTGTCCTCGTACGCCGCGTACGACTGGTGCGGGACATGCCGGTCGTAGCCGGTTCCGTAACTGTCCGTACGCGACTCGTACGGCGACGGCACCCCGTACCCCAGCGTCTGCGCGCTGTACGGGTCGAAGCCGCCGTACCCCTGCGGCTCATGGGCCGGGGTACGGCCGTACGTCTCGAACTGCGCGTTGCTCACGACGACACGCTCCACCGGAGGGGTCCGTTTCGGGCCACCAGAACCTAGCGGAGGGGTCGGAACTCTCCAAAGTGACTCGACTACGCAGCGTGGCCGTCGGTCGGTGGTGAGCCCGCGCGAGCGTTACCGCGCGGTTATCGGTCAGTAGCCGAAGGCATGTGCCGTGTTCGTCCCGAGGGCCGTCGCCAGCGTGTCCTCGTCGATGCCCCGCACGGCCGCCAGGGCGCGCACCGTGATCGGAATGAGATACGGCGCATTGGGCCGTCCGCGGTACGGCACCGGCGTGAGGAACGGCGCGTCGGTCTCCACCAGGAGCAGCTCCAGCGGGGCGATCGCCACCGCGTCCCGCAGATTCTGGGCGTTCTTGAAGGTGACGTTGCCGGCGAAGGACATGAAGTACCCGGCGCGGGCGCACACCTGCGCCATCTCCGCGTCGCCGGAGTAGCAGTGGAAGACGGTCCGCTCGGGAGCGCCCTCCTCCTTCAGGACGCGCAGCACGTCGGCGTGGGCGTCGCGGTCGTGGATGACGAGCGCCTTGCCGTGCCGCTTGGCGATCTCGATGTGGGCCCGGAACGACGCCTCCTGCGCCTCCTTGCCCTCGGGCCCGGTACGGAAGTAGTCGAGGCCGGTCTCGCCGACGCCCTTCACCTGAGGGAGGGCGGCGAGGCGGTCGATCTCCGCGAGCGCCTCGTCGAGCGCCCGCGCACCGCCCGGCTCACGCGCCCCCTGCCGCGACCAGCCGTCGGGGTCGCCGTGCACGATGCGCGGGGCCTCGTTGGGGTGCAGCGCGACGGTGGCGTGCACGGCGTCGTACTGCGCCGCCGTCTCGGCCGCCCACTGCGAGCCGCGTACGTCGCAGCCCACCTGCACGACCGTGGTCACCCCCACCGACGCGGCCTTGTCCAGCCCTTCCCGCACGGTGCCGGACTGCATGTCGAGGTGGGTGTGCGAGTCGGCGACCGGTACCCGGAGCGGCTCCGGGAGCGGCGGGGCGGCGTGCTTGTCGGCGTTCGAAGGCATGCCCCGATCCTACGAAAGGGGCACGCCCCGCCGGCCGGGCGCTCGGCTCAGCTCGCCTTGCGGTGGAAGACGTGCAGCAGATCGGACAGATGCCAGTGGTGGTGCGGCTCGGCCGGCGCCGACTCGCCCTCCGCGTCCGCCTTCGGCTGGTTCGGGACCGGGGCGGGGCGGTGCAGGGAGTTCTGCACGGAGGACACCTGCCCGGCGGCCATGATCCGTACGATGTGCCCGTCGCAGTTGTGGCACGTGGGCCGGCTGAGCGGGGACGGGACGACCTGGCCGTTCGCCACGTACATCACGAACTCACGGCCGTCGCCGTCCATGTGGTGCTCTATCTCGTACGACTGCTCCCAGCCATGCCCGCAGCGCATGCAGGCGAACGAATACGACTCGTGGACGACGGCGGTCGCGGCGCTGCGAAGGCCCGTGGTCTGCTGTGCGATCTCACTCATGCCAGCTCCTGTGGTCCGCTGGGTGGGACGGCTCACGTCCCACAACCCAGTGGACTCCTCCGCAGGAGTGAACGCACGCAATCTGTCCAGTGTTGGCGTCGACTTGTACGTTCCTTGCCGTAAGGCCCGCGCTGCTTTACCCCGGCATGGGGCGCACGCTCATGCGATATACGCCCTGCTCACACGGTGTTTCACGCCCCCGCGTTCTTCGCCGCCACGACGGCGTCGAACACCTCCCGCTTGGGCAGTCCGGCCTCCGCCGCCACCGCCGCGATGGCCTCCTTGCGGCGCTCCCCGGCGTCTTCGCGGACGCGAACCCGGCGCACCAGCTCCTGCGCGTCGAGCTCCTCGGGCCCCTTCTCCGGGGCCCCCTCGACGACGACGGTGATCTCCCCGCGCACCCCCTCGGCGGCCCACGCCGCGAGCTCCCCGAGCCCGCCCCGCTTGACCTCCTCGTACGTCTTGGTCAGCTCCCGGCACACGGCTGCCCGCCGCTCGGTACCGAACACCTCGGCCATCGCGGCGAGGGTGTCGTCGAGGCGGTGCGGCGCCTCGAAGTAGACGAGCGTGCGCCGCTCCCCGGCGACCTCCTTCAGGCGCGACAGCCGCTCCCCCGCCTTGCGCGGCAGGAACCCCTCGAAGCAGAACCGGTCGACGGGCAGCCCGGACAGCGCGAGCGCGGTGAGCACGGCGGACGGCCCCGGCACGGCGGTGACCTTGATGTCCTTCTCCACGGCCGCCGCGACCAGCCGGTACCCGGGGTCGGACACCGACGGCATCCCCGCGTCGGTCACCAGCAGCACCCGCGAGCCCGCAAGGAGCGCCTCGACCAGCTCCGGCGTGCGGGCCGACTCGTTGCCCTCGAAGTACGACACGACCCGACCCGCCGGCTGCACGCCCAGCGCCTGGGTGAGGCGCTTGAGGCGCCGGGTGTCCTCGGCCGCGACCACGTCCGCGCCCGCCAGTTCCTCGACGAGCCGGGGCGGGGCGTCCTTGACGTCGCCGATGGGGGTGCCTGCCAAAACAAGGGTTCCTGTCACGTTTCCATCCTCGCAGGGCGCATCCACGCGACTCCCACAGACGTGTTCCCTACGATGGCGCGGTGACCAGTACAGCGTCGTCGATGGACTCCACGGACATCCAGCAGGGCCAGGCACCGCACGAGCAGCGGCCGTCGTGGCAGCAGCGGCTGCGCCGATTCGGCTACACGGCGGCGCCGAGAGGCGACGTGCGCGACCAGCTCGTGCCTCCCTACGTCCGGCCCAGCCCGCGGATGTGGCAGTTCCTCGGCATCTCGCAGCCGCTCGCCGAGCGGGTCGCACGCTGGTCGGCGTGGGGCGGTCCGCTGCTGGTGACGCTGCTCGCCGGGGTGCTGCGGTTCTGGAACCTGGGCAACCCGCGGAAGGTGATATTCGACGAGACGTACTACGCGAAGGACGCGTGGGCGCTCGTCCACCGGGGCTTCGAGGTCGACTGGGACAAGAACGCCAACGACCTGGTCCTGCGGCTCGGCGACCAGGTGCCCATCCCGACGGACGCCTCCTACGTGGTGCATCCGCCGGTGGGCAAGTACGTCATCGGGCTCGGCGAGCTGATCTTCGGGTTCAACCCGTTCGGCTGGCGGTTCATGACGGCGCTGCTCGGCACGCTCGCGGTGCTGATGCTGTGCCGCATCGGCCGCCGTATCTTCCGCTCGACGTTCCTCGGCTGCCTCGCCGGCACGCTGATGGCGGTGGACGGGCTGGCGTTCGTGATGGCGCGCACCTCGCTGCTCGACGGGGTGCTGATGTTCTTCGTGCTGGCGGCGTTCGGCTGCCTGGTCATCGACCGGGACCGGGCCCGCGAGAGACTCGCCGCCGCGCTGCCGTCGGACGCCGACGGGCGGGTCCGTCCCGACGCGCATGTCGCCGAGACCCTGCGCCTGGGCTGGCGCCCCTACCGCTGGCTGGCCGGTCTGATGCTGGGCCTGGCCATCGGCACCAAGTGGAACGGCCTGTACTTCCTGGTCGCGTTCGGTCTGCTGACGGTGCTCTGGGACGTCGGCGCCCGCCGGGTCGCGGGCGCGCACCACCCGTACACGGCGGTGATCAAGCGCGACCTGGGGCTTGCCTTCCTCGCGACCGTGCCGGTGGCGATCGTCACGTACCTGGTGTCGTGGACGGGCTGGATCCTCTCCCCCACCGACGGCAGCGGTGGCTACTACCGCGACTGGGCGACCGCCAACGGCCGCAGCAGCAGCTGGTCGTGGCTGTTCCCCGACTGGTGGCTGAGCCTTTGGCACTACGAGCACCAGGTGTACGAGTTCCATGTCGGCCTGTCGTCCCCTCACACCTACCAGTCCAACCCGTGGAGCTGGATCGTCGCCGGCCGCCCGGTGTCGTACTTCTACGAGTCCCCCACGCCGGGCAAGGACGGCTGCCCGGTCGACGCGGGTGAGAAGTGCGCCCGCGAGGTACTGGCCCTCGGCACCCCTCTCCTGTGGTGGGTGGCCGCCTTCGCCGTCCTGTACGTCCTGTGGCGCTGGCTCTTCCGCCGCGACTGGCGCGCGGGCGCGATCGCCTGCGGCATCGCCGCCGGCTACCTCCCCTGGTTCCTCTACCAGGAACGCACCATCTTCTTCTTCTACGCCGTCGTCTTCCTCCCCTTCCTCTGCCTGGCCGTCGCCATGCTCCTCGGCGCGATCATCGGCCCACCCGGCTCCAGCGACACCCGCCGCGTGGCAGGCGCAACGGGCGCGGGCGTCCTGGTCCTCCTGATCGCCTGGAACTTCATCTATTTCTGGCCCCTGTACACCGGCCAGGCGATCCCGATCGACGACTGGCGATCGCGGATGTGGCTGGATACCTGGGTGTAGCGAGCACGAATCGGTCACACATTCGGACAACAAAAGGAAACAACTCCCACTGGTTTCCCGCATGTCACTTACAGTGCGGGAGACATAACGGGGAGGGGCCATGCCCAAGGGGGTCAAGGTCGCCGTCATAGGCGGCGTGTTCGCGGTGATGGTGGGCGGAGCCGGCTACGGCGCCTACAACATCGTGTCGGCATTGAACGGCGGTGGGGCGACGGGGGCGGCCGGGCCCGCATCGGAGCGGACCGGGCCGCCCGACGCGGACGAGGTCGAGGAGACCACCTCGAAGTTCTTCGCCGCCTGGGAGAAGGGCGAGGCCGCGCAGGCCTCGACGTACACCGACAACAACGCGGCCGCCCAGGCGCTGCTGTCCGCCTACGGCAAGAACGCCCACATCACCGGCGTGACGATCACGCCGGGAGCGGCGCGCGGCACCACCGTGCCGTTCACCGTGAAGGCCAAGGTGTCCTACGAGGGCAAGTCCAAGCCGCTCACGTACAAGAGCGAGCTCACCGTGGTCCGCGGCCGCACCACCGGGCGGGCCCTCGTCGACTGGCAGCCCACCGTCGTCCACCCGCAGCTGAAGCGGGACGACACCCTCGTCACCGGCGAGGCCGCGAACCCGCCCATCGAGGCCGTCGACCGCGACGGCGCCGTGCTGACGAAGGAGAAGTACCCCTCGCTCGGCCCGGTCCTGGACGCCCTGCGCGCCAAGTACGGCGACAAGGCGGGCGGCGAGCCCGGTGTCGAGCTGTCGATCCGGCATGCCGACGAGTCGCCGGACACGTCGCTGCTGACCCTGTCGAAGGGCAGGCCCGGCAAGCTGGAGACGACGCTCAGCGCGAGTGTGCAGGCGGCCGCCGAGACGGCCGTGAAGAAGTACGCCGAGTCCTCCGTCGTCGCCCTCAAGACCGGCACCGGCGAGGTACTGGCGGTGGCGAACCATCGCAGCGACGCCTTCAACGCCGCCTTCGAGGGCCGCGTCGCACCCGGCTCCACGATGAAGATCCTCACCGCCGCGATGCTCATCGACAACGGCGTGACCACGATGAACGGCCCGGCGCCCTGCCCGCCCACGGCCACCTGGCGGAGTCAGACCTTCAAGAACCTCGACGGCCTGAAGCCCGACGAGAGCGCGAACGCCACGCTGGCGAGCGGCTTCCTGCGCTCGTGCAACACGGCCTTCATCAAGCTCGTCGACGAGGACCCGCTCACCGACGCCTCGCTGATGAACGAGGCCCAGGAGCGATTCGGGCTCGGCCGCGACGACTGGAAGACCGGCATCGTCTCCTTCGACGGCAGCGTCCCCGCCTCCACCGGCCCGGACCGCGCGGCCAACGCCATCGGCCAGGGCGAGGTCCAGATGAGCCCGCTGAACATGGCGTCGGTCACCGCCACCGCGATCACCGGCGACTTCCGGCAGCCGTACCTGATCGCGCCCGCGCTCGACGGACGCCAACTGGCCACCGCCAAGGGCCTGTCGTCGAGCACCGCCGCCCAGCTGAAGCAGATGATGCGGCTGACCGCGACACAGGGCACCGCGAGGCCGGCCATGTCCACCGTCGGCGGTGACATCGGCGCCAAGACCGGTTCCGCCGAGGTCGACGGCAAGGCCACCTCGGACAGCTGGTTCACCGGCTTCCGCAATGATGTGGCCGCCGCGGCCATGTCCCAGCAGGGCGGCCACGGCGGCGACGCGGCCGGCCCGATTGTCGCAGCCGTGCTACGAGCGTCCGGCTGAACTTATCCCTCGCGGCACGGGACTCTAGGGTGGGCCTCGTCGTTGGTATGCGTGAGGTCGGCGGGGCGGCGGGGGCTCCTGAATACGCGAGGGAACGGAAAGCAGTGGGCAACAGAAGGCGCGTCGCCGAGCGACGGAAGACCAACCCCGCCGTGCTCGGCGGGATGATCGCCGTCGTCGTCGGCGGCGCCGGGTTCGGTCTCTACGCGCTGCTCGGCAGCGGCGCGGCGGCCGAGAACGGCCCCGAGTCGGCCTCCGGGCAGAAGTCCAAGTCCGTCAAGACCGGGCCGCTCTCGGCGACCGAGGTCACCACCGCGGCCCGTGACTTCCTCACCGCCTGGCAGGCCGGCAAGGTGACCGAGGCCGCCGCCGCCACGGACGACACCACCGCCGCCCTGGCCCTGCTGACGGGCTACACCAAGGACGCCCACATAAAGGACGTCACCCTGACCTCCGGCACCCGCGCCGGCGCGAAGGTCCCCTTCTCCGTGAAGGCCACGGTGTCGTACAAGGGCACCACCAAGCCGCTGACCTACGACAGCGCGCTGACCGTCGTCCGGCGCGAGAAGGACGGCAAGCCGCTGGTCCAGTGGCACTCGGCGGTCGTCCACCCCGACCTCGAGGACGGCGACACCCTGGTCACCGGCGCGTCCGGCACCCCGCCGGTCAAGGCCCTGGACCGGGACGGCGGCGAGCTGACGGAGAAGGAGTACCCGTCACTGGGCTCGGTCCTGGACGGGCTGCGCGAGAAGTACGGCGAGAAGGCCGGCGGCAAGGCGGGCGTCGAGCTCCAGGTGGTCCGGGGCAAGGAGTCCAAGAAGGCCGAGCTGTCCGACAAGACGCTGCTGGAGCTGAGCGAGGGCACGCCGGGCACGGTGAAGACGACGCTCAGCCCGTCGATGCAGGCCGCCGCGGAGAAGCAGGTCGCCGCGAAGGAGAAGGCGTCCGTGGTCGTGCTGCGGCCCTCGACCGGTGAGATCCTCGCGGTCGCGAACTCCTCGCACGGCTTCAACACCGCCTTCCAGGGCTCCCTCGCGCCCGGCTCCACGATGAAGGTCATCACCTCCTCGCTGCTGATCGAGAAGGACCTCGCGTCGGTGAACAAGGAGCACCCCTGCCCGAAGTACTTCACGTACGGGCACTGGAAGTTCCAGAACGACGACAAGTTCGAGATCAAGGGCGGCACCTTCAAGGCGAGCTTCGCCCGCTCCTGCAACACGGCCTTCATCAGCCAGGCGCCCGAGCTGGACGACGACAGCCTCACCAAGCAGGCCCAGCAGGTCTTCGGTCTGTCCCTGAACAACTGGTCCGTCGGCGTCTCCACCTTCGACGGGGCCGTCCCGGTGCAGTCGCAGGCGCAGATGGCGGCCGAACTCATCGGCCAGGGCGGGGTGCGGATGAACCCGCTGAACATGGCGTCGGTGTCGGCGACCGTGAAGACGGGCACGTTCAGGCAGCCGTACCTGGTCTCCCCCGACGTCGACGGGCGTCAGCTCGCGAAGGCGTCGCGCACCATGTCCGCGGCCACGCTGTCCCAGCTGCGCGAACTGATGTCGTACACGGCGGCCTACGGCACGGCGGCGGAGGCGATGTCCGGGGTCGGCGGTGACGTCGGCGCCAAGACCGGCTCGGCGGAGGTCGACGGCCAGAAGAAGCCGAACGGCTGGTTCACCGCGTACCGCGACGACCTGGCGGCGGCGGGCGTCGTCCAGTCGGGCGGCCACGGCGGCGACACCGCGGGCCCGATCGTGGCGGCACTGCTGAAGTCGGGCGGCTGAGCGTCAGCCGGCCCTCGGTGCCGCACCGCTGAGCCTCAGTGCGGTACGGGTGCCTCGGCGGCCAGATAGGTCCGTCGCAGGAACCGCATCAACGCCTTCGTCTCGAACTGCACCACCGACACCCCCTGCGCGGAGTGGATCTCCACCACGGCCTGCACACGACCGCACGGCCACACCCGGACGTCCCCGCTCCCCGCGGGGGCGCGCAGTCCCTGCTCCAGGAGTGAGCGCGAGAAGCTCCACTCATGGGATTCGCGCCCGGGCAGTCCGAGCCGGACCGAGCGGGGATCGGACTCCGGGTCGTACCGCAGCACCACCGGCACCGCGTCCTGGTCGACCGCCAGGCTGTCCGCGTCCGTGACGATGTGGGCTCGCGCGTACTGCTCGACTACGGACATCGGTCGACCCCTTACGCTGCGCATCCTTTGCGAAAGCTGTACTTCCGCACCCCTTCCAATGTCGCATATTTCCTGGATCCTGCCCCCCGAGGAAAAGGGTGTCCGCTCGCAATTCCCATCCCCTCGCTCTTGCAAGGAGTTCGCAACAAGCCACTATCATCGAACGGTGCACGTACCTGACGGATTCATAGACGCCCCCACCTCCGCCGTGACCGGAGTGGTCGCCGCGGCCGCGGTCGCCGTGAGCCTGCGCGGCGCACGCCGTGAGCTCGACGAGCGCACCGCGCCGCTGGCCGGCCTGGTGGCGGCGTTCATCTTCGCCGTACAGATGCTGAACTTCCCCGTCGCCGCGGGGACCAGCGGCCATCTGCTCGGCGGGGCGCTCGCGGCGATCCTTGTCGGCCCCTACACAGGGGTGCTGTGCGTCTCGGTCGTCCTGCTCATGCAGGGCATCCTGTTCGCGGACGGCGGCCTGACCGCCCTCGGCGTGAACATCACCAACATGGCCATCGTCACGACCGTCGTCGCCTACGCCGTCTTCCGCGGCCTGGTGAAGGTGCTGCCCCGCAGCCGCCGTTCGGTCACCGTCGCCTCCTTCGTCGCCGCCCTGCTGTCCGTACCGGCGGCCGCACTCGCCTTCACGCTCATGTACGCGGTCGGCGGCACCACCGACGTCTCCATCGGCAAGGTCGCCGGCGCCATGGTCGGCGTGCACGTCCTGATCGGCATCGGGGAGGCCACGATCACCGCCCTGACCGTCGGCGCCGTCGTCGCCGTACGCCCCGACCTCGTGTACGGCGCCCGCGACCTGCGTCAGCGCCTTCAGCTGCGGGTGGACGGCGAGTTGGTGGACGCGCCCGCCGCCGAGCCGGCCGTCCCGGTCGCCGCGCGTTCCCCGCGCAAGGTGTGGGCCGTCGGCCTCGTCACCTCCCTGGTGCTCGCCGGGTTCGTCAGCTTCTACGCGTCGGCGAACCCCGACGGCCTGGAGAAGGTCGCAGCCGACCACGGCATCGACAAGAAGACCGAGGACCACTCCACCGCCGACTCCCCGCTCGCCGACTACGGCGTCAAGGACATCACCGACGCCCGTCTGTCCGGCGGTCTCGCGGGTGTGATCGGCGTCGGTGTCACGGTGGTCGCGGGCAGTGCGGTGTTCTGGGCGGTGCGCAGGCGCCGTACGGACGACGTCTCGCCGTCGAGCACGAGCACCACCGCGGGTTCGAGCGCCTGACATGGGCGCGGGGCACGCACACCGGCTCTACCGGCACGGGCACTCGCCCGTGCACGGCCTGCCGCCGCACACCAAGCTCGCCGCTACGTTCGCGTTCGTGGTCGTCGTGGTGTCGACGCCGCGGGAGGCGATGTGGGCGTTCGGCCTGTACGCCGTCCTGCTCGCGCTCGTCGCGTACGCCGCGCGGGTGCCGGCCGGGTTTCTGCTCAAGCGGCTGCTGATCGAGGTGCCGTTCGTCGCGTTCGCCGTGCTGATGCCGTTCGTGGCGGAGGGCGAGCGGGTCGAGGTGCTCGGCATGTCGCTGAGCGTCAGCGGGCTGTGGGGCGCCTGGAACGTGCTCGCCAAGGGCACCCTGGGCGTCGCCGCCTCGGTGCTGCTCGCCTCCACCACCGAGCTGCGTGAACTGCTGCTCGGCCTCCAGCGGCTGAAGCTGCCGCCGCTCCTCGTGCAGATCGCGTCCTTCATGATCCGCTACGGCGACGTGATCGCGGACGAGATGCGGCGGATGCGCATTGCGCGGGAGTCGCGCGGCTTCGAGGCGAAGGGCGTGCGCCACTGGGGCGTCCTCGCGAAGTCGGCGGGCGCGCTGTTCATCCGGTCCTACGAGCGCGGCGAGCGGGTGCATCTGGCCATGGTCAGCCGCGGATACGCCGATTCGATGCCGGTGATCGACGAGGTGACCGCGTCCCGGGCACAGTGGTCGTACGCCTTCGCGCTGCCCGTCGCCGCCCTCGTCGTCTGCGTGTTGGGATGGACCCTGTGAGTACCGCTTCTCTCGAGGTCTCCGGCCTCGCCTTCGCCTACCCCGACGGCCACCAGGCCCTGTTCGGCGTGGACTTCTGCGTCGCGCGCGGCGAACGGGTCGCGCTGCTCGGCCCGAACGGCGCCGGCAAGACCACCCTCGTGCTGCATCTCAACGGCATCCTGACCGGCGGCACGGGCACGGTGAAGGTCGCCGGACTGCCCGTCGGAAGGCAGCACATGGCGGAGATCCGGCGCCGGGTCGGCATCGTCTTCCAGGACCCGGACGACCAGCTGTTCATGCCGACGGTCCGCGAGGACGTCGCGTTCGGGCCGGCGGCGGCCGGGCTCAAGGGCGCCGAGCTGGAGGAGCGTGTCGACCGGGCGCTGGAGCGGGTGGGCATGGCGGAGTTCAAGGACCGCCCGCCGCACCACCTCTCCTTCGGGCAGCGGCGCCGGGTCGCGGTGGCGACGGTGCTCGCGATGGAGCCGGAGATCCTCGTCCTGGACGAGCCCTCCTCCAACCTCGACCCCGCTTCCCGCCGCGAACTGGCCGACATCCTGCGCTCGTTGGACGTGACGGTCCTGATGGTCACGCACGACCTGCCGTACGCCCTGGAGCTGTGCCCGCGCTCCCTGATCCTGAGCGAGGGCGTGATCGCGGCGGACGGGAAGACCGGTGAAGTCCTCGCGGACGACGAGCTGATGCGCGCCCACCGGCTGGAGCTGCCGTTCGGCTTCGACCCGCGTTCCGTGACAATGGGCGCGTGACGCATCAAGAGGACGCCGGGTCGCTGCTCCTGGACGACCAGCTGTGCTTCGCGCTGTACGCCGCCCAGCGCGCGGTGACGGCCGCCTACCGCCCCCTCCTCGACGAGCTGGGCCTGACCTATCCCCAGTACCTGGCCCTGCTGTTCCTGTGGGAGCGCGGCGAGACGACCGTGAAGGACCTGGCCGGTGCGCTGAGGCTCGACTACGGCACGGTGTCGCCGCTGCTGAAGCGGCTGGAGTCGGCGGGCCTGGTCCGCCGGGAGCGCGCGGCGAGCGACGAGCGCTCGGTGCTGATCGCGTGCACGGGGCGCGCCGAGGAGCTGAGGGAACGCGCGGCGCATGTGCCCGGTTCCCTGCTCGCGGCCACGGGCCTTGAGGGCCCGGAGGTCGCGCGGCTGCGCGAGGAGCTGCGGCAGCTGGCGGCGAAGGCCGGAGCGGCGGCCGAGCGCACCCGCTGATCTCGGGTTACCCGCGGTTGCTACCCCCTGGTAACGGCAGACTCCGTACCGGCCAGTACCTTGTGCACGATGTACTTGTGCGCACTCTTTCCTGGGGCGCACTGTTCCGGGGGGAGGGCCACCCATGACAGCCGAGGACACCGCCGTCGACACCCGTCCGACGAAGATCATGTACGTCGCCGAGGCCACCGCGCACGGCGGCCGCGACGGCTATGTCACCAGTCAGGACGGCCGGCTCGAACTGAAGGTCGCGATGCCGCCCGCACTCGGGGGCGACGGCAACGGCACCAACCCCGAGCAGCTGTTCGCCGCCGGCTACAGCTCCTGCTTCCACAACGCGCTGATCCTCGTCGGCAACCGCGAGGGCTACGACCTCTCCGGCTCCACGGTCGCCGCGAAGGTCGGCATCGGCCCCAACAAGCACCGCGGCTACGGCCTCGCGGTCGCCCTCAGCGTCTCCCTGCCGGTGCTGGACGCGGACCTCGCGGAGAAGCTGGTGGACGCCGCGCACGACGTCTGCCCGTACTCCAACGCCACCCGGGGGAACATCGACGTCACCATCCTGCTTGGGTAGATGGGCACCCGCACAAGGCAGGACGAGGAGACGGACGTGGACGTGAACGGCACTGTCGCCGAGGGCTTCGAGCCGGTCAGGGACGCGTTCGTCCGGAACTTCGAGACGCTGGGCGAGCGGGGCGCGGCCCTCGCGGTGTACCGGGACGGCAGCAAGGTCGTCGACCTGTGGGCCGGCACGAAGGACGTCGACGGCACCGAGCCCTGGCAGCGGGGCACCGCGCAGGTCGTGCGCTCCGCGACGAAGGGCGTCGCCGCCGCCGTGCTCCTCGCCCTGTGGCAGCGCGGCCGACTGGACCTGGACGCGCCGGTCGCCGAGTACTGGCCGGAGTTCAAGGCCCGCGGCAAGGAGCGGGTGCTGGTCAGGCATGTGCTGAACCACCGGGCCGGGCTGCCGGTGCTGGACCGCCCGCTCACCCCACAGGAGTCGCTGGACCCGCTGCGCGGCCCGGAGGCGGTCGCCGCGCAGACGCCCGAGTGGGAGCCGGGCACCGAGCACGGCTATCACGCGCTGACGTACGGCTGGATGCTCGACGGGATCGTGCGGCGGGTGACCGGCAAGGGCACCGGCGAGTGGATCGCGGACGAGATCGCCGGGCCGCTGGGTGCCGAGCTGTGGCTGGGGCTGCCTGCCGCCGAGGAGGCGGCCGGGCGGGCCGGCCGGGTCGGGCGCGTCGAGGCGCCGGAACCCGCGTCGGGGGCGGTCCTGAAGGCACGTCCGAAGCGTTCGGTCACCGATGCCTACCAGGACCCCGACTCCCTCACCCGCCGGGCCTTCGCCGCGATCACCCCGTTCCCCGACCAGAACGACCCGGCGTACCGGGCGTCGGCGCTGCCCGCGACGAACGGCATCGCCACCGCCGACGGACTGGCCCGCGTCTACGCGGCGCTGATCGGCGAGGTCGACGGCGTACGGCTCCTCGACACGGCGACGGTGGAATCGGCGAGGGCCGAGGAGTCCTCCGGCCCGGACCGCGTCCTGGTCGTGAACACCCGCTTCGGCCTCGGCTACATGCTGCACGGCACCGCGTCGCCCCTGCTGGGCCCGGGCTCCTTCGGCCACCCCGGACGCGGCGGCGCCCTCGGCTTCGCCGACCCGGAGGCGGGAATCGCGCTCGGCTACGTGACGAACGGCTTCCGCAAGACGGTGACGGCGGACCCGAGGGCGCAGGGGTTGATACGGGCGCTGCGGACGTCCCTCGCGGGCTAGGAGCGCCGGTTCACACGTGAATCGGGTGCGATGTGCGCCCGGAAGCCGCGTCGATCTCGCCGTGCGCCTTCGTGAGCATCTGCATGGCGAGTTCGTTCAGGGCGCGGGCACCGGCGATCTCCTCCCCGACACGTGGCTGATTGGAGTCCGTGTGGTGCCGGGCGGCGTGCCCGTGGGCCCGTACCTCGGTCCCGTCGGGCAGCCGCACCATGGCGACGGCCTTCGTGTGCTCGCCGTCCTCCATGAACTCCATCTCGACATGCCATCCCACTGCGGTGTGCATCATGACGATCACCTCCGGAAGTACTGCTTCCAGGGTGCGCCTCACGAGGGCGGCGGACTAGTCGGCTGCGGCGAATCCCCGAGGCGACCGCGGCGGCTCCCCCGAGTCCGCCCCGGCGCGCGGTCTGTCCCTTTCTGCACCCCCGCCCCACCGGTCACACACCGGGACGAAGCCCGCAACTCGGGATCAGGTGAGACTCGGCACAGTCCCTTCGGCGGACGGTCCCGGCCTGCTTCCATGGAGATGTCGTGCGCCGGCCCTGGCCCCGCCGCCACCGCCACGTCCCCTGTTAACCACTCCGGGCCACATGAAGGACATGCGCTGCTGCTTCTCCGCCCATCTCCCCGCTCTCGCAGCACTGTCGGCCTTCCCCGGCCCCTGCGAGGTGCTGCGCTCCGGTGCGCGCCTCGCTCCCGCCCTGCTGCGTTCGGCCTCCGCTGCCGTACGCCGGGTGCGCTCGTGGCACCCCGACGACCTCACCGCCGTCAATCTGGAACTGGTCACCCTGACCGAGGACACCGCCGTCATCACCTGGTACACCGGCATACCCGGCACCGATGACGGCCTGGGCCACCCCCTGCCCGCGATCACCGAGGGCGAGGTCGTCTACGGCACCCACCCCGCGCGGCTGAACCGCTCCGCCTCCGAGGGCCGGGCGACAGCCCACCACCAGGTCGAACTCACCGGCCTGGAGCCCGGGCAGACGTACTACTACCAGGCTCGTTCAAGGGGCGCTGCCGCGACGCCCACCCCGCTGCACCTGGTGCGCGGCAACGCCGTGGGCACCTCCGCGTTCGGGCTCGGCTCGGGCGGCGGACCGTACTCCTTCACCACCCCGCAGCCCCCGCCCGGCCGGCACCTGCTGTCGATCGCGCTCTGCAACGACCTGCACCTCGGCGAGACCACCGCCGGCCTGGTCGGCGGCATTCCCCTGCTGCGCGGCGTGGTCCAGCAGCCGGGCCGCGCGCCCTACCCGGAGCTGATGAGCCGCGCCCTGGTCGCCGAGGCCCGGCGGCGCGGGGCGGACCTGCTGCTGGCCGGCGGCGACATCTCGGCCGGCGGGTCGGCGCACGACCTCGGCGAGGCCCGCCGGATCCTGGACGGCTTCGGCGCGCACGGCGAGGACTACTTCGTCGTACGCGGCAACCACGACCGGTCCCGGGACGATGCGTTCCGCACGACCTTCCAAGGGGGCGACGGGCCCGGGTACTTCTCCCGTGACCTCGGCGGGCTGCGGATCATCGGCCTCGACACCTACGCCAAGTCCGGCAACGGCGCCGACGCAGGCGGCCTCGGCGCCGAGCAACTGGCCTGGTTCCAGGGGCAGCTGCGGCAGCAGCCGGACCAGCCGACGCTGGTCTTCGGCCACCATCCCCTGACCGTGCGGGACTCCCTCTTCCCGGTGACCCGAGGCCAGTGCCTGGAGCGCCGCCAGGCCCGCGCCCTGGTCGACGCCTACGCCTCAGCGCCCGGCGTCTTCCTCCACCACGCCGGCCACACGCACCGCAACAAGCGGACCGTGCTGACGCGGGCCCCGCACGTGACCCATCAGGAGGTGGCGGCCGCCAAGGAGTACCCGGGCGGCTTCACCCTCGTGCGCATCCACTCCGGCGGCTACGCCCTCAACCACTTCAAGGCCGGCGACGTGGCGGCCCGGCAGTGGAGCGAGCGCAGCCGGCGGGTGGCCGCGGGCCTGTGGCCGCACCACGCGCTGGGCCGCTCGGTCACCGACCGCAACAGCGTGCGGGCGCACGACCTGTCCGGGGTCATGGCGCTCGCGGGCCGTGAATAGCGCGTGACCGTGTGTGCTCGTAGCCTCGGAGCATGGCGACCCTCTGGGACCTCATGCGGGACTGCATCCCCGACGACCACGCCCGGCAGGTCACCTCGCGCTACTACGTCGACGAGGTGATGGCCGCCCCCGGCGCGCCCGGGGTGGTGGTCGACCTGGGGTGCGGCCGCGGCACCTCGGCCGCGCTGTTCCGCAAGCACGACCCCGAGATGCGGTGGATCGGCGTCGACATCGGTGACTCGCCGGAGGCCGGGCAGCGCACGGCCGGCGGCGATCCGGTGGTGCACTACGACGGCGTCCATCTGCCCCTCGGCTGCGGGTCGCTGCCGCTGATCTACTCCCACCAGGTCTTCGAGCACGTCGCACGGCCGCGCGAGCTGCTCGCCGAGATCGCCCGGGTGCTGCGGCCCGGCGGCCGCTTCATCGGATCGACGTCGCAGTTCGAGCCGTACCACTCCTTCAGCCTGTGGAACTACACGCCGTACGGGTTCCGCAGGCTGGTCGAGGAGGCGGGGCTGGTGCTGGAGGAGATCCGGCCCTCGCTGGACGGGGTGGCGCTGATCATGCGGAGCTACCTGGGCAGGCCCCCGGAGTACAGCCGGTACTGGGACACGCAGTCGCCGCTGAACGACGAGATCGACCAGTGGGCGCGGCACGGGCGCCGGCGGACGGCGCTGGTGAATCTGCGGAAGCTGACGTACTGCGGCCAGTTCGCGTTCCGGGTGGCCAAGCCGGCGCTCTCCTGATCCGGGACCACGCCTCCGGATCTAGAACAACGCCTCGATCCCGCCGATCAGCGGCAGCGGGGCGATCGCCAGGACCAGAGCCGTCACCGCGAGCCCCGGCCGGATGTCCCGCTTGCCCAGGAAGCCCGCCACCGCGGCGACGGGCGGCAGGACGCAGAACACCAGGAAGCTCCAGTGCCAGCCTTCCTCGCTGGTGAGGAAGAGCAGGAGGGCCAGGTACGCGGGGACGGCCCCCGCGGCCATCATCCGGGCGCGGGAGAGGAACAGCTCAAGGTTCTCGCCGGAGGCGGGGAAGGACATCTCAGGCCACCACTCGGTTGTCGTAGCCGGCGGAGCTGGCCTCGGGGAACCCGTCGGCCGCCGAGAAGCCGTTGACCGCCGCGGACAGCACCACCCCGAGCCCGGTGATGGCCATCATGGTCGCGTCGAACGCCTTCACCAGCGCGGCGAACCTCTCGATCATCATGACGGCCTGGGCCGCGGCCAGGGCGAACATGGCGACGGACGCCGCCTGTCCGCCGATCGGGATGGCGTTGACGGCGGTGGCCGCCGCCATGTTCGCCATCCAGATGATCGCCATGTCCGCGAGGAAGACGACTCCGGCCTTCAGGAGCTCGGCGAACTGGAAGACCTCCTGTGCCGCCGCGTCGTAGCAGGTCCTCAGGGATTCGAAGGTCTCCTTGAAGTCGTCGAGTTTCTTGCCGAACTCGTCGAAGTAGACCTTCGCGGCGTCATAGGCGTTGCCCTGCCAGGTCACGCCGACATTGGTGGTGCCCTTCTTCAGGTTCGCGGCCACCGAATCGCAGAACGTGCCGAGATTCGACCAGACCTCGGCGCAGTCCTTGTACTTGCTCCAGTCGCCCAGGACCCAGTTGTTGATCTCGCCGAAGATGTCGAAGCCGAAGAGGAGTTTCACCGCCTCCACCGCCACGGTCGAGGGGCTTCCCAGGTCCAGGACGGTGCCGAGGGTCTTCTGGACCGGGTTCATCTTGTACTCGTCGACGTGGCCCTGGCCGTAGCTGATCAGCGGGTTGTCGCTGTCCCCGGCCGGCGCCCTGAGCGCGGCGGACGCGTCCTGCGCGTCGGCGAAGTCGCTGCCGTTGCCGCCCCCGGCCGGCGCGCCCCCGCCGCCCTTGGAGCCCGGGTAGGTGGCGTCCATCTTCGCGGCCTGCTCGGTGTCCGTCTCGCGGTAGTACTTGGCGGACTTGGACAGTTCCGACTGGGAGGAATTGAGGACGCTCTGTGCTTTCCGCAGGGCCTTCTTGGCGGATTCCACGTACTGGTCGTGATCCCCCGCGACGAGATCCCAGAGCTGTCCGCCGACCGCCTTGTCGATCTGGGTGTTGTTGCCCGTGTATTCAACGGCTTTGGTCGCGCCGTCGGCGCCACGTGACACGAGCGAGGCGAAACCCTGGATCGCATCCGGCTCTACTTGAAAACCCACAGTCGTCTCCTGCCCCCGTCAGTACAGTGACCAGCCCCGGCCCTCGTGCCGGGACTTGTGGCCGGCGCCCCCGTCGGGCGCGGCGCGTCGTTCCTCGTCGATCTGCTCCTGCTGCGCCGCGATCGCGCGCCTGCCCTCTGCGGCCAGTTCCTCGCGCTCGGCCTCGGAGAGCGCGGCCCACTTCTCCGCCATGGGGGCCGCCTGATCGACCAACTGGTCGGCGTACGCGGACACGTTCGCCGCATCGCGCAGGCCGACCCGCCCGGAGAGGACCTCCTGCGCCATCTCCTTCAGAGCGTCGCCGCCGTGCCCGGCGGCGAGGGTCTCCAGGGACTTGCGCAGCAGTCTCGCCTGTGCCGGGTCGCCCTGGGACATCTCCAGGAGTTCGGAGTCGTCGAACTGCTTTTCCGAGTCCGGACTCTCGGCCACAGGTCCTCCTTCGGGCAGATCACTGCTGCCGTTCACTTCCAACCCAGGGTGCCCGGCGCGGCACCCCCGGAGTGATGCAATCACAGATCCGCCACACGCCCCGCGCGCGACGGATGCGTGACCGGACGCGGCAGGAGGCCGCGTCGGGGTTCAACTCGCGTGCAGCATCAAGGCGATCCCGACGACCAGCAGCCCGGCCGCCGCGATCCGGGGCGCTCCGAACCGCTCCTTGAAGACGACCGCCCCGATGGCCGCCCCCACGAGGATCGACGACTCCCGCAGCGCGGAGATCGGGGCCAGTTCCGCCTTGGTCTGGGCCCACAGGACCAGCGCGTACGCGGCGACCGACAGGGCCGCGCCCAGCAGTCCGAGCCAGGCGAACGGCCGCAGCACAGCGAGCGTCTCCCCGCGCCAGCGCCACACCGCGTACGCCGGGATCGCCAGGCCCTCGATCGCCATCAGCCAGGCGATGTAGCCGAGGGGCGAGCCGGAGGCCCGCACGCCCAGACCGTCCACGACGGTGTACGCGGCGATGGTCAGCCCGGTCGCCAGCGCCGCGCCGATCGCCGCCCAGTCCGGCCGGCGCCCGCGCAGCCCCCACAGGGCGACGCCGGTGAGTCCCGCGCAGGACAGGGCGATCCCGGCGGCCCCCCAGCCGTTGGGCACCTCGTGTGCGAACACGGCCGCGAACACGGCGACGACGAGCGGCGCGGTGCCGCGCGCGATGGGGTAGGCCTGCCCGAAGTCGCCCAGCCTGAAGGACTTCATCAGCAGCGCGAAGTAGACGATGTGGATGACGGCGGAGGCCAGGAGGTACGGCCACGCGTCAGCCGCCGGGAAGGAACCGAAGGGCATCAGCACCAGCCCGATCAGCACCCCGCCGCCCGCGATGAGCGTGAACCCGACCAGCTTGTCGGTGATCTTGTGCGCGATGGCGTTCCAGCCGGCGTGCGTGACGGCGGCCAGCAGGACGGCGGAGGTGACGAGCGGGGTCACGGAGTCTGCTCGCGCACGTCCACCAGGGTCGCGCCGGCGTGGGCGACGAGGTCCTCGGGCGCCATGGGGAACACGGCGTGCGGGTTGCCGGCGGCGGCCCACACGACGTCGTGCTCCAGCAGCGAGCGGTCGGCGAGCACCCGCGTCCTCGTGAGGTGCCCGAAGGGCGGTACGCCGCCGATGGCGTACCCGGTCGTCTCCCGTACGACGTCCGCCTTGGCCCGGGTCACCTTCTCGGCCCCGAGCTCCTGCCGGACCCGCTCCAGGTCGACCCGGGAGGAGCCGTCCATGAGGACCAGCACCGGCACGCCGTCGGCGGCGAAGATCAGTGACTTGCAGATCTCGCTGAGCTCGCAGCCGATCGCGGCGGCGGCCTCGGCGGCGGTACGGGTCGCGTCCGGGAAGCGGCGGATCCGCCCCCGCAGCTCGCCCAGGCCCAGCTCGTCGAGGGCGGCGGCGAACCGGGGGTGGGCTCCGGAGTGCGTGCTGTCGGTCGTCGTCATGCAGGGCACGCTAGCGGTGCGTGTACGGGACATGCGAACGAGTTCGGCGCCCGGCAGCGGCGGGGCCGGTGAGGGCTCCCCGTCCCCACGGGGCCCTCACCGGCCGGTCCTCTTCAGGTGTGACGGATCAGACGCGTACCAGCGCCCGGTCCTCGTCGGGGTCGCCGTCCTTGCGGGACTCGCCCTGCGTGCGCAGGCCCTCGCCCTCGACGTCCACGTTCGGCAGGGCGCGGTCGAGCCACTTCGGGAGCCACCATGCCTTCTTGCCGAGCAGGGCCAGGACGGCCGGCACGATGGCCATCCGTACGACGAAGGCGTCGAAGAAGACGGCGATCGCCAGGCCGAAGCCGATCATCTTGACCATGGACTCGGACGAGCCGATGAAGCCCGCGAAGACCGCCATCATGATCACGGCCGCAGCCGTCACGACCCTGGCGCCGTGCTTGAACCCGGTCACCACCGCCTGGCTCGGCTTCTCGCCGTGGACGTACGCCTCACGCATTCGCGTCACGAGGAACACCTCGTAGTCCATCGCCAGGCCGAAGACCACGCCGACCATGAAGATCGGCATCATGGACATCACCGGGCCGGTCTCCTCCACGCCCATGAGGCCCGCGAACCAGCCCCACTGGAAGACCGCGACCACCGCGCCGAGCGCCGCCATCACGCTGAGCAGGAAGCCGAGCGCGGCCTTCAGGGGGACCAGGATCGAGCGGAAGACCACGATCAGCAGGAGGAAGGCGAGGCCGACCACCAGCGCCAGGTACGGCAGGAGCGCGTCGTTCAGCTTCTGCGAGACGTCGATGTTCATCGCGGTCGAGCCGGTGACCAGTACCTCCGCGTCCGTGTCGGCCTTCACCTCGGCGCCCTTGTCACGGATGGAGTGCACCAGGTCCTCGGTCGTCACCGACGAGGGCTTCGACTTCGGGATGACCGTGATCGTCGCGGTGTCGCCCGCCTTGTTGGGCGCGGCCGGCGTCACCGTCACGACGTTCTTCAGGCCCTTGATGTCATCGCCGACCTGCTGGAAGACCGCGTCCGGGTCATCCTGGCCCTTGGCGTCGACCACGACCATCAGCGGGCCGTTGAAGCCCGGCCCGAAACCGTCGGACAGCAGGTCGTAGGCGCGGCGCTGGGTGGTGGACGTCGGCTGCGAGCCGTCGTCGCCGAGGCCCAGTTCGAGGGAGCTCGCGGGGATCGCGGCGGCGCCGAGACCGATGACGCCCAGCAGCAGCACGGCGATCGGACGGCGTACGACGAAGCTGGCCCAGCGGGTGCCCATGTTGGGCTTGGCCTTGCCGGAGGCGTTCTTCCGCTCGGCCCGGTTGCCGCCCATCCAGCGGCTCTTGGCGCCCGCCGGGCGTACCTTCCTGCCCGCGTATCCGAGCAGTGCCGGGATCATGGTGAGCGCGATCAGCACGGCGATCACGACGGTGCCGGCGGCCGCGATGCCCATCTTGGTCAGCATCGGGATGTTGACGACCGACAGTCCGACCAGCGCGATGACGACGGTCAGACCGGCGAACACCACCGCCGAGCCCGCGGTGCCGACGGCCCGGCCGGCCGCCTCCTCGCGCTCGCGGCCCTCGGCCAGCTCGGCGCGGTAGCGGGAGACGATGAACAGGGCGTAGTCGATGCCGACCGCGAGGCCGATCATCATCGCCAGCGTCGAGGTCGTGGAGCCGAGCTCCAGCGCGTTGGCCAGCGCCGTGATGGTGGAGATGCCGATGCCGACGCCGATCAGGGCGGTCAGCAGCGGGAGTCCGGCGGCGATCAGCGAGCCGAAGGTGATGACGAGGACGACCGCGGCGACCGCGATGCCGATGACCTCCGTGGCGCCGGTCTCCGGCGTGGTCTGGAGCGCGTCACCGCCGACCTCCACGGTCAGCCCGGCGTCCCGCGCGTCCTGCGCGGCGTCCTCCAGCGCCTCGCGGGAGGCGTCCTTCAGCTCCATGCCGGAGACCTCGTACTTCACCGAGGCGTACGCGATCGTGCCGTCCTTGCTGACGGCCTTCGCGGCGTACGGGTCGGCGACGGAGGCCACCTCGGAGCCGTCGGACAGTTCCTTGACGGTGTCCTCGACGGTCGCCTTGTTGCCGGCGTCGGTCATCTTCTCGCCGTGCGGCGCCTTGAAGACGACCCGGGCGGTGGCGCCGTCGGCGCTCATGCCGGGGAAGCGCTGGTCCAGCAGGTCGAAGGCCTTCTGGGCCTCGGTGCCGGGGATCGAGAAGGACGTGGAGCCCGCTGCGGGCGCACTGGCCGCGCCCACACCCGCGAGGGTGAGCAGCGCGACCCATATCAGGGCGACGAAGTGCCGTCGCCTGAAGGCGAGCCGGCCGACTTTGTAGAGGAACGTGGCCACGAGGGCGACTCCCGGTCAGGTCGTGGGGTTGGTTCTGGGCAGGGGTGATCAGCCCGACGACGTGAGCGGTTACGTCAGGTGGAGGGCTAGCTGAAGGGGACTCGTCAGTTGACGGGAACGCCGAGGGCGGGGAGGACCACGGCGTCGATGTACGAGGTGAGGAACTGCTGGGTCGGCGGCTGGTCGTCGATCAGCGTGCGCGTGGCGAACGCGCCGACGAGCATGTGCACGATGTACTCCAGCGCGGGGCGGTCGGCGCGGATCTCGCCGCGGTCGACGGCCCGCTGCACCACCCGGTGGAACTCCTCCATCTCGGGCTCGATGAGGAGCTCCTTGAAGGCCTGGAGAAGGTCCGGGTTGCCGTGCACCGCCATGAACAGACCCCGCATCAGCGCGGCGTTCTGCTGCATGGAGCAGTCGTCCTCACGGGAGGTGAGGGCGTGCAGGTCGCCCCGCAGGGATCCGGTGTCGACGTCGGAGATGCTGCCCGGCTTGTTGTGCCGGATCGCCTTCGCCACCAGCTCCGGCTTGCCGCCCCACTGGCGGTAGAGCGTCGCCTTGCTGGACCGGGTGCGGGCCGCCACGGCGTCCATGGTGAGGGCGTCGTAGCCGACCTCCCGGAGCAGGTCGAGCACGGCCTCGTACAGCTCGGCCTCGCGCTCGGGGGTGATCCGGCTGCGACGTGCAGTTGCGACCTCGGCCACCGAACTCACCTTCCCACTCCGAACGACACGGTTTCGTACACCAACGACGATAGCGCATCCCCTCATCGAAACGAAACGGTTTCGTTCGTGTTCTGGGTCACGCCGGTCCGTATGCCATGCGATGTCACGAGTTGCTCCGATCCGTCCGCGGGAAAAGCATGGGGAGGTGAGCTATCTGCGCCTGCCTCATCTCCATGACGACCTGCTGTGCTTCGTGGCCGAGGACGACCTGTGGCTGGCTCCCCTCGACGGCCCCGGCCGCGCCTGGCGCCTCACCGTGGACCGCACCAAGACCGGCCACCCCCGCTTCGCGCCCGACGGCCGCCACATCGCGTACACGAGCTGGCGCAGCCTGGTCCCCGAGATCCACCTCGTCCCGGTGGACGGCGGCCCGGGCCGGCAGCTCACCCACTGGGGCTCGGCCGACACCCAGGTCTGCGGCTGGACCCCCGACGGGGTGATCCTCGCCGTCGCCTCGCACGGCGAGCCCTTCTCCCACTACACCTGGGCCTACAAGGTCCGCCCCGACGGCGATCCCGGCCGCAAGCTGCCCTGGGGCCCCTGCTCCGACATCCAGGTCGCCGACCTCGACGACGAGCGCAGGACCCTGCTGCTCACCGGTACCCCGCCGCACGAACCGGCCTCCTGGAAGCGCTACCGGGGCGGCGCCACCGGCAGGCTGTGGCTGCACTGCGAACGCCTGCTCCCGGACATCGACGGCCATCTGGCCTCCCCCATGTTCGTCGGCGAACGGATCGCCTTCCTCTCCGACCACGAGGGCGTCGGCAACCTCTACTCCTGCGCCCACGACGGCTCCGACCTGCGCCGGCACACCGACCACGACGCGTTCTACGCCCGGCACGCCGCCAGCGACGGCACCCGGGTGGTGTACCAGTGCGCGGGCGACCTGTGGCTGGTCGACGACCTGGCCGCCGGCTCCGAGCCGCGCCGACTCGACGTACGGCTGAGCGGGCCGCGCCCCGGGCGCCGCAAGTACCAGGTGCCCGCCGCCCAGCACGTCGACGGCGTCTCCGTCGACGAGACGGGCCGCGCGAGCGCGGTCGTCGTACGCGGCAGCCTGTACTGGCTGACCCACCGGGACGGCCCGGCCCGCACGATCACCGACACCGCAGGCGTACGGGTCCGGCTCCCGGAGATGCTCGGCTCGGTCGGCCAGGTCGCCTATGTGACGGACGCGGAGGGCGAGGACGCGGTCGAGATCGCCTACCTGCCCCGCGCGACCGGCGACCGCGACCCGCGCCGGCTGGCCTCGGGCGACGTGGGCCGGGTCCTGGAGATGGTCTCCGACCCCAAGGGCGAGCGCCTCGCCATCGCCGCGCACGACGGACGGCTGCTCCTCCTCGACGCGACCGAGGACTCCAACGGAGAGGTCACCGAGCTGATCCGGTCGGTCAACGGGCCCGTGCGGGACCTGGCCTTCTCCCCGGACGGGACCTGGCTGACCTGGTCGCATCCCGGCATCGGCCGCTCCCTGCGCCAGATCAAGCTGGCCCGCATAAAGGACCGCCTGATCGTCGACCTCACCGGCGGCCGCTTCGAGGACGAGAATCCGGTGTTCACCCGGGACGGCCGCTACCTCGCCTTCCTTTCCTGGCGGGGCTTCGACCCGGTGTACGACGTCCACACCGGGGACCTGTCCTTCCCGCTCGGCTGCCGCCCCTACCTGGTGCCGCTGTCCTCCGCGACCCCCTCCCCCTTCGCCCTGAACCCCGAGGGCCGCCCGGCCGCCGGGGGCCTGGACCCGGTGGAGGACGAGGAGGGCGACGGCGGCGGCGCGACGATCGTCGAGGTCGAGGGCCTGGAGAGCAGGGTCACCCCCTTCCCGGTCGCCGCCTCCAAGTACTCGGCGCTGTACCCGGTCTCGGGCGGCGGTCTCGTCTGGCTGCGCTGGCCGATCTCGGGCGCGCTCGGCGAGACGTTCGCCAACCCGGACGACACGACCGGGCGGCCCACCCTGGAGCACTTCAACATCAGCAAGGCCAAGAAGTCCGAACTCGTCGACCACCTCGACTGGTTCACGGTCAGCGGCGACGGCACCCGGCTGGTCGTCGTCGACGAGGGCGACCTGCGCGCGGTCCCCGCCACCGAGTCCGGCGACAGCGACTCCATCGTGTGGATCGACGCCCGCCGCATCCTGCACGAGGTGGATCCGGCGGCCGAGTGGCGGCAGTCGTACGAGGAGGCGGGCCGGCTGATCCGGGCGTACTTCTGGGAGCCGGGCATGTGCGGCATCGACTGGGACACGGTCCTCGACCAGTACCGGCCCCTGGTCGAACGCGTCGCCTCCCCCGACGACTTCGCGGACCTGCTGCGCGAAGTGCTCGGCGAACTCGGCACCTCGCACGCCTATGTCACCGCCGCCCGCCGCAACGAGGGCCCGCCGCACTACCAGCGCTGGCAGGGCCTGCTCGGCGCCAACTTCGTACGCCGCGACGACGGCTGGACCATCAGGCGCATCCTGCCCGGCGAGTCGTCGGACTCCAAGGCCCGCTCCCCGCTGGCGGGCACGGGCATCCGGGAGGGCGCGGTTCTCACCCATGTCGACGGTCGCCCCGTGGACCCGGCCGCCGGCCCCTACCCCCTGCTGGCCGGCGCCGGCGGCACCACGGTGGAGCTGACGTTCACCCCGGCGGAGGGCGTGGCCGGCCGGGCGCGCCGGGTGGCGGTGGTGCCGCTGATCGACGAACGCCCCCTGCGCTACCAGGACTGGGTCGCCAAACGCCGCGAGGTGGTACGGGAGTTGAGCGGCGGCCGCTGCGGCTATCTACACATCCCCGACATGGGCGGCTCGGGCTGGGCCCAGTTCAACCGGGACCTGCGGATGGAGGTGTCCCGGCCCGCGCTCATCGTCGACGTGCGCGGTAACGCCGGCGGCCACATCAGCGAACTGGTGGTGGAGAAGCTGACCCGCACGATCCTCGGCTGGGACCTCACCCGCAACGCCCAGCCGGTGTCGTACGCCTCCAACGCCCCGCGCGGACCCGTGGTCGCCCTGGCCGACGAGTCGACCTCCTCCGACGGCGACATGATCACGGCGGCCTTCAAACTCCTCAGGCTCGGGCCCGTCGTCGGGCAGCGCACCTGGGGCGGAGTGGTCGGCATGACCGGCCGCCACCGCCTCGGCGACGGCACGGTGATCACGGTCCCGATGAACGCGGCGTGGTTCGACGCGTACGGCTGGAGCATCGAGAACAAGGGCGTCACCCCCGACCTGGAGATCCTCCGCACGCCCCTGGACTGGGCGGAGGGCCGCCACGCCCAGCTCACCGACGCGGTCGAACTGGCCCTGGAACTCCTGGAGTCCAACCCGGCGGCAACACCCCCGGACTACTCACACGTACCGGACCGGTCACGTCCGAAACTCCCGCCACGTACAACCCCCTAGGGGCGCGGGGAACTGCGCGACCGGACCCCCACCGGCCCGCACCCGACAACGCACCCCCACACGCAACGCAAAACGCGGGGCACCCACGAAACCGTGGGCACCCCGCGTCGCGTTCAGCGCGGCGACTGACTACCGGTCGTAGTCCTGGTCGAACCGCTCCTCGTCCTCACGCATCCGCTCGGGCTCGCGGTCGCGCTCCGGCCGCTCCGGACGCTGGGGGCGGCCCCGCTCCGGCTGCCCCTGCGGACGACCCCGCTCCGGCTGGCCCTGCGGACGACCGCGCTCCTGCTGACCGTGCTGACGCGCACGCTCCTGAAGCTGCTCGGACTTCTCCTTGAACTGGTCCTTCATGCCCATGTGGGTTCACTCCCGTAGTGGGTGGGGATTGGCCCCTCGGTGGGGCCTCGACCAGATTCACACGGGCGATAACCCTGCGCATGTCGATCAGTTACGCCGCGTAATACGCTCCTGCTCATCGGCCGCGCCGCCCGCTCCGACCAGCCCCGTGCGCATGCCTTCCAGCCGGTCCGAGAACCGCCGCATCTCCCGCTGCCCCACCGTCCCGATGAGCGCGGGCAGATACCCGCGAACACCCTGCATCCCGCGCAGCCACCACTGCCCGTACACATGGCTGGAGCGCCGCTCGATCCCGGCCACGATCCGGTCGACGGCCGGCCCCAGCGGATACGTCTTGTTCGACGGCCACGGCAGCCGCTGCCTCAACTCCCGCATGACGTCGTCCTGATCGGCCCCGCGCACCATGTCGGTGTCGGTCCAGGACAGATAACCGACGCCGACCCGCACGCCCTTGTAGCCGACCTCGGCCCGCAGGCTGTGCGCGTACGCCTCCACACCCGACTTGGACGCGCAGTACGCGGTCATCATCGGCGCCGGCGTGATCGCCGCGAGCGAGGCGATCTGGAGCAGGTAGCCCCGGCTCTCCATCAGCACCGGCAGGAACGCGCGGGCCGTCACCGCCGACCCGATGAGGTTGACCTCGATGACCCGCCGCCAGGCGTCCGGGTCGGAGTCGACGAACGGACCGCCGGTCGCGACACCCGCGTTGGCGACGACGATGTCGACCTTCCCGAACCGCTCCTTGACCTCCTGCGCCACGCGCGCCATCGCCTCGTGGTCGGTGACGTCGGCGTACCAGTGGTCGCTGTCGCCGTGCAGTCGCTCCGAGACCTGCTTGAGGGCGTCCGCCTCCAGCCCGACCAGCGCCACCGAGGCACCGCGTGCGGAGAGCTTGCGCGCGAGCAGCTCCCCGACGCCCCGCGCCGCGCCGGTCACGACCGCGACCTGTCCTTCGAGGCTCACCTTGCTCATGCGCCCTCCTTCACCTGCGTGTTCTTCGTGGCCTTGGGGGATGTGGTGACGAGTTCCCGTATCTTCGCG
This sequence comes from Streptomyces chartreusis, assembly GCF_008704715.1. Taxonomy (NCBI): domain Bacteria; kingdom Bacillati; phylum Actinomycetota; class Actinomycetes; order Kitasatosporales; family Streptomycetaceae; genus Streptomyces; species Streptomyces chartreusis. Next base: position 5,755,042 of record NZ_CP023689.1, on the reverse strand, counting down.
GTCACCAGCTCGGGCGCCTCGACCGGCGTCATGTGCCCGAGGCCGGGCAGTTCGGTGACGTCGAGGAGCTGCGGCAGCGCGGCGGCGAGGGAGCGCGTGTGCACCGGCGGCGTCATCCGGTCGGCACTGCCGACGAGCACCGCGGTCGGCACCGTCAACTGGCGTACGCCGTGGTCGAGATCGAGCAGGTCGAGCACCTGCGACCAGGCATGGCGCACCTTGCGCGGGCACGCGTGCACGATCCGCGCGCACGCCTCCACCATGTGCGGGGCCGAACCGGGGCCCATCGTCGCGTACTTGAGGATCGCCCGCGCGACCGGGGTGACCGGCCCGAGCGGCGCCCGGGAGCCGAGGACGCGCGCGGTCAGCCAGGTGCGCAGCCGGCCCGCGCGTATGGGTATGACGGTCGACTCGGCGACCAGCCGCGAGGCGCCGGTGCTGCACAGCAGTACGGCAGCGGCGTGTTCGCGGAACGCCGGGCGCGCTGCGGCGGCCATCACCGTCATGCCGCCCATGGAGTGCCCGGCGATCACGGCCTTCTCGCCGGGTGCGAGGGTCTCCTTCAGGACGGCTTCCAGATCGTCGGCGAGGGCGTCGGCGGTGCAGGCGAGGCTCGCCGGGCTGCGGCCGTGGCCGCGCTGGTCGTAGGCGATGACGCGGTGGTCGACGGCGAGTTCGCGGATCTGCGCCGCCCAGAAGGCGGTCGAGCAGGCCCAGCCGTGCGCGAGGACGACGGCGGGCGCGTCGGGGTCGTCGACGCGGCCGTGCACCTCGACGTGCAGCCGGGCGCCGTCGGCGGACACGACCGTCAGCTCACGGGCGGGGGCGGGCGGGGCGTACGGCCCGGAGGAGACGTTCATCAGGCGGCTCACGCGGTCACCTCCGCGCCCTCGCCGGTCTTCGCGCCGTCACCGGCCCTCACGCTCCCGCCGCTCTCCTCGCGCGCGCCCGCGGACGCCCGCACCACGGCGTACTCGGCGAGGTCCACGCGCCGGGTGGCCCGCCGGAACTCGCTCGTCGTGCCCGGCCAGACGGTGGTGTTGCGGCCCGCTGCGTCCAGGTACCAGCTGGTGCAGCCGCCGGTGTTCCACACCGTCCGCTTCATGCGCTCCTGCACCCGCCGGTTCCAGGTGTGCACGGCGCCGGGCCGCGCGTCGAGGGCGACCCCGCTGCCGAGCAGGCCGAGCTGCCGTACGAAGTCGGCCATGTAGTTCAGCTGGGACTCGATCATCAGGATCATCGAGGAGTTCCCGAGGCCGGTGTTGGGCCCGATGATGGTCATCCAGTTCGGGAACCCGGCGGCGGAGGCGCCGCGCAGGGCCTCCATCCCGCCCTTCCACACCTCGGCGAGGGTCTTGCCCTCCGCACCCACCACGCGCTCCGCGATGGGCATGTCGGTGACGTGGAACCCGGTGCCGAAGACGATCGCGTCGACCTCGGCCTCGGTGCCGTCGGCGGCGACGACGGTCGAGCCGCGGATCTCGCTGAGCCCGCTGGCGACGACGTCCACGTTGGGCCTGGCGAGCGCCGGGTAGTACGCGCTGCTCAGCAGGATCCGCTTGCAGCCGATGCGGTAGTCGGGGGTGAGCTTGGCGCGCAGCGCCGGGTCCTTGATCGCGCGGGCCATGTTCCGCTTGGCCAGCTGCTCGATGAAGCCCAGCTCGTTGGGGTGCTTGGTGAACGCCTGGACCTGGAGCTCCCGGATGCCCCACAGCAGCCCGCGGCGCAGCCGGCTGGTGACGGGCAGGGCCCGGTGCAGGGAGCGCTCCGCGCCGCTGATGGCGCGGTCGATGCGGGGCATGACCCAGGGCGGGGTGCGCTGGAAGAGCGTGAGCCGCTCGACCTCGGGCTGGATGGACGGCACGATCTGGATGGCCGAGGCGCCGGTGCCGACCATGGCGACGCGCTTGCCGCGCAGGTCGAAGTCGTGGTCCCAGCGGGCGGAGTGGAAGACCTTGCCGGGGAAGGTGTCAAGACCGGGGATGTCGGGCGTCTTGGGGTCGGACAGCGGCCCGGTGGCGGAGACCACGAAGTCGGCCGACAGGTTCCCCGCGCTGGTCTCGATGTCCCAGCACAGCCGCTCGCCGTTCCAGGTCATCCGCTTCACCTCGGAGTCGAAGCGGATGTGCGGGCGCAGCCCGAAGGTGTCCGTGACGTGCTCCAGGTAGGCACGGATGTGCTCCTGCCCGGAGAATGTGCGCGGCCAGTCGGGGTTGGGCGCGAAGGAGAAGGAGTACAGGTGGGACGGCACGTCGCAGGCGCATCCCGGATAGCTGTTGTCCCGCCAGGTGCCGCCGACGCTGCCGGCCCGCTCCAGGACGACGAAGTCGGTCACGCCCTCGCGCCGCAGCCGTACGGCGGCTCCCAGCCCGCCGAACCCGGACCCGACCACCGCGACCCGCACATGTTCGCGTTCGGCCATGCCTGTGCCTCCACACTCGAACCGGAACCATGCCAGTGAACACTGGCGCAATGGGGAGAGTAGAGGAGGTCCGTACCGACCGGTAGGGGGTGGGGCGAGGAAAGTTACCGCCGGTACGATTTAAGGTGCCGGGGTGACCGAGAAGCGTGAATACCGCATGGAGGAGCTCGCCCGGCTGGCCGGCATAACGGTGCGCACCCTGCGCTTCTACCGAGAACGCAAGCTGATCCCGCCACCGCGCCGCGAGGGCCGCATCGCCTGGTACGACGAACACCACCTGGCCCGGCTGCGCACCATCGCGGCCCTGCTGGAGCGGGGCCACACCCTCACCGGCATCGCGGAACTGGCAGAGGCCCTCGACAACGGCCGCGACGTCGCCGACGTCCTCGGCGTCACGCCGACCGAGGAGGAGCCGGTCCGCCTCACCCCCGAGGAACTCGCCGCCCGCTTCGAGGGCCAGGTCACCCCGGAGAACCTGGCCGCCGCCCTGGACCTCGGCTACCTGGGCACCGACGGCGACGAGATCGTCCACATCAGCCGCCGCCTGCTCGACGTCTCCTCGGCCCTGGTCCGCGAGGGCATCCCCCTCGCCGAGGTCCTGTCCGCCGGCAAACGAGTCCGCGAACACGTGGACGCCCTGGCAGAAATGTTCGCCGAACTGGTCCTCCGCCACGCCCACGAGGACGACCTCCACCGCCTGCGCCCCCTGGCCCGAAGCGTGGTGGAGGCAGAACTGTCGTTGGCACTGGACCGCCGACTGCGCAAGCAGTAGCGCCCCCAAGGGGCGCGGGGAACGGCGCGACCAGCCCCCACGGCGCCGCACCCGAACGACGACACATCACGGCCGTCGCGGAGCACTCAGCGGTCGTAGACCACCGTCACCGGCGCATGGTCCGACCACCGCTCCGCATGCGTCGCCGCGCGCTCGACATGGCCCTTGAGCGCCCGCGCGGCGAGACCCGGCGTCGCCACGTGGTAGTCGATGCGCCATCCGGTGTCGTTGTCGAAGGCCCGCCCCCGGTACGACCACCAGGAGTACGGCCCCTCCACATCCGGATGCAGCGACCGCACGACGTCGACATAGCCGCCCGCCGAAGGGTCGAAGACCTCGGTCAGCCAGTCGCGTTCCTCCGGCAGGAAACCGGAGTTCTTGGTGTTGCCGCGCCAGTTCTTCAGGTCGGCCCGCTGGTGGGCGATGTTCCAGTCGCCGCAGACGAGGACCTCGCGGCCGTCGGCGGCGGCGCGCTCGCGCAGGTCCTTCAGGTGGGCCAGGAACTCGCCCATGAAGCGGACCTTCTCGTCCTGGCGCTCGGTGCCGACCTCGCCGGAGGGCAGGTAGAGCGAGGCGATCGTCACACCCGGCAGGTCGGCCTCGACGTAGCGCCCGCTGCCGTCGAACTCGCTCGAACCGAATCCGACCTGGATCCGGTCCGGCTCACGGCGGGTGTAGAGGGAGACGCCGGCGCGCCCCTTGGCGGCGGCGGGCGCGTGCACGACGTGCCAGCCGTCGGGCGTACGGACATGCTCGGGCAGCTGCTCCGGCTCCGCGCGCACCTCCTGAAGGCACAGCACATCGGCGTCGGTACCGGCGAGCCACTCCACGAAGCCCTTCTTCGTGGCGGCCCGCAGCCCGTTCACATTCACAGAGGTCACAGTGAGCACCACGGCACCCTACCGGCACACTGGACGGTGTCCGATATTGGAACCTCTTGATCTTGAATTGATATACGGTAGCCAGCATGCATATACAGCACGTCCCCTTCGACCACCCGGACGCCGTCAAGCTCAGCGACCAGGTCCAGGCCGAGTACGCGGTCCGCTACGGCGACGACGGCGACGCCACGCCCCTCGCCACGACCGACTTCGACCCGCCGAACGGCCTGTACCTGATCGCGTACGACGAGGCGGGCACCCCGGTCGCGTCCGGCGGCTGGCGGGCCCAGGACGACAACGGCGAGGGCAACCAGAACGGGGACGCCGAGCTCAAGCGCATGTACGTCGTCGAGGCGATGCGCGGCCGGGGCCTGGCGAGACGCATCCTGGCGGCGCTGGAGGACGACGCCCGGACGGCGGGCCGTATCCGCATGGTGCTGGAGACCGGCGCCAAGCAGCCGGAGGCGGTGGCCCTGTACAGGTCGAGCGGCTACGAGCCGTGCGGGAAGTTCGGCTACTACCGCTTCCACGACCTGAGCCTGTGCTTCGCCAAGGCGCTGTGAGCGGTCACTTCCCGGTCGCGTTGATGCGGTACACGTCCCGCACGCACAGGTTGAGGACGACCGCGGCCACGACGAGCCCGGCGCACGCCACCAGCACGGTCCGGTTGTCCCACAGTCCGGCCGCGAGCGCGGTCAGCAGGTAGCCGAGCGGAATCGCCAGCCGCTCGCCGACGCTGTTGAACGCGCCGAGCCGCCCCAACTCACCCTGCGGCACATGCTGCTGAAACGCCGTCGCCCAGGCGACGATGGCCACGTCGAGCCCGATCCCGGCGAGCAGCGTGGCCAACAGGACCCAGGGCAGCGGCAGTCCCCACCCCATCGCGAGCAGCGGCGCGGCCAGGGGCGCGCCGCCCGCGACGGCCACGGCCAGCAGCCGGTACGGCCGCCAGCGCAGGCACACCAGCGTCCCGGCCAGCAGCCCGGCCGCGAACGCCCCCTGCACCAGCCCCCAGTCACGCGCTCCCGCGTACCGCTGCGCCGCGACGACGGGGCCCAGCAGCTGGAACCCCGCGAGCCACGCGGCGACGAGGACGCTCCCTGCGGCCGTATAGGTCCACAGCCAGGTCCGCGACCAGAAGCCCGTCCATCCCTCGCGCAGATCGGTCAGCGCGCCGGTGACGGTGACGGGCGCGTCCAGGCGCAGCCCGAGCAGCAGGACGGCGGCGACGGCGAAGGTGAGCGCGTCCCAGGCCAGCGCCCAGGCCGGGCCGCTGACCGCGACGACGATGCCGCCGACGGCCGGCCCGAGCACTTTGACGGCGTTGCCGGGCAGCCGCAGTACGGCGTTGGCCTGCTGCAAGTGCTCCGCGGGCACGATCTGCGCCACGGTCCCCTGGTTGGCGGGCACGGTGAAGGCGACGGCCGTCCCGGAGACGAAGCCGCAGACGGCGACCGAGGTCGTCGTCGCCTGCCCCAGGGCGACGATCACGGCGAGCGAGCCCTGGGCGGCGGCCGCCAGCAGATTGCCGAGGAAGAGCATGCGGCTGCGGGACATGCGGTCCGCGAGCACGCCGCCCATGACGAGGAAGACGATGGTGGGAACGGTGTTTGTGGCGAGCACCACACCGAGGTCGCCGGCTCCGCCGCCCTCGCCGATCACGGCGTAGGCGAGCGCGAGGGGTGCCATCGCGGACCCGGTGGCCGAGATCAGACTGGCGGTCACGAACCGCCGGAAGGCGGCTGTCCGCAGCAGTGTCGTGCGCCCGGTCGGTAACGGTGCGGCGGTCTTCTCCACGCTCCCCCTCAGGACTGGGCTCTCGGCCTCTTGAGCACAACAAAAATCCCGCCCGATCAACCGATCGGACGGGATCTCGCCAACTCCCGGGTTTCCCCGGGGAGTCGTTGCTGTGGACCTGAGGGGATTTGAACCCCTGGCCCCCTCGATGCGAACGAGGTGCGCTACCGGACTGCGCCACAGGCCCTTGCAACGAGTGAAACTTTAGCACCCCGATCGGCCTGCTTGGAAATCCGTTCCTGGTCGGCCGCCTGCTCGCCGCGGGGGCGGGTCACTCGTTCGCGGCGCGCGGCCGGTCGCCGTCCTCGTACTGGTCGAACAGCGGCGTACGGCCCCGTTCGCGTGCCCGGCGGGCGGAGGCGCCCGTGGGGTTCCCGCCGCGCGAGCGGGTGCGGGCGCGCGGGAGGCCGTCGCCGCGGCCGTCCTTCTCGCCCTTGTCGTCGCCGCGTGCCGACTGTGCCTCGTGCGCGGCGTCGTCAGCGCCTTCGGCGCCCGTCTCGCGGTCCCGGGCGACGGAGCTCGACCGTGCCGAGCTCCAGGCGTCCGGCGCGCCGAGGTCCACGTCGGAGGAGGCGCGGGGCGCGACCGGTGCCGTCACGTACGTCGGCAGCGGCACCGGGACCGGGTCCCAGCTGTCGCCGTGGCCGGGCCGGCGCTGCCGCTCGCGCTGCTGGTCGACCCACTCGGCGTGATCGGTCTGCTCGACGAGGGCGCGCCGGTCCGCGGCGAGGGCGGACATCCCGGTCTCGGTGCCTGGTTCGGGCCCCTCGTCGGGCTCGTCGGCGCCGACCCCGGCGTCGGCGCTCCCGCGGCGTCGGGACTGGCGTGCGTGCTCGCGCAGCCGCTGGGCGGCGGCCTCGGCCTGGCGCCGGTCCATCTGGTAGGCGAAGCGGCGGCGCTCCTGCGACCGCAGATACGCGATGTAGCCGCTGAGCAGCAGGGCGGGGATGCCGGGCGCCCACAGGAACGCGAGTCCGCCGACCGCGGCGACGATCGCGCCGAGGGTGAAGGCGAGGAAGAGCACGACGGTGGTGCGCCTGCGGCGGGCGAGGGCCTTCGTGCGCCGGGCTCGTGCCGCGGCCGCCGCCGCTTCCCCGGAGGGGGGACGCCGGGCCGCCGGCACCCGCTTGCGTGCCCCTTCAGGGGAGGCTGCCGCGGGTCCGCCGGTCCGCTCGGGCGACGGCCTGGCCGCCGCGCCGGTGCGTTCGGACGCCGGCTTGGCCGGTGCCTTGGGCGCCGGTTCGCGGGCGGGTTCTCGCGCCGGGTCCGGGCGTGTGGATGCCTGCGCCTGAGCCGTCGCCTGGGTCTGCGGACGGGTCGGAGGCATGGCGAAGGCCCGGACGTCCACCGACTCGGTGACGTCGCCCGGGTCGTCGGCGCTGGGCTCCCCCTCGGCGGTGGAGCGCGCGCGCAGGTCCTTGGCGTACCGGCGCTCCATCCCCGCCCGTCCGGACAGCAACCGGATGGCTGTGCTGAAGCGTTCCGTCGGACGGGCCTCGTTCAGCTCGTCCTGCCTACGGAGCCACATCGGCACCAAGTAGGCGGCCCAGGCCCCGACAATGACTGCGTAGATGAGGCCGCTGCTGCTCACGTCTCACACGGTAGAGGGGTTTGCGTGAGGCCATCCGCCAATTGAGCCGGTGTGTCGCACGATCTGGCTGATATTTCGAACTTTTTTTGTGACCGATGCGATCAGCAGCCCGCTCGGGGCGCGAATTTAATGCCCCGAGGCGGTCATCCGGCGATCAATTTCGAACACTTATTCAATTTCCGGAGTCACTTCCGCACTAGGCGGGATTCCCCTGCGGGTTCTGCCGGGTGTTCTGCGGGTTCGAGTGCGGCGCCTTCTGCGAGCGGGTCCGCCGCCAGCGGCCCAGCAGCCCTTCCGGGACCTCTTCCGCGGTGAGCGCGAACACGAGATGGTCGCGCCACGCTCCGTCGATGTGGAGATATCGCGGCCGCAGCCCCTCCTCGCGGAATCCGAGTTTCTCCACGACCCGGCGGCTCGGCCCGTTCTCCGGGCGAATGCAGACCTCGATGCGGTGCAGACCAACGGTCCGGAAACAGTGGTCCACGACAAGCGCCACCGCCGTGGGCATCACGCCGCGGCCCGCCACCGACTCGTCCACCCAGTAGCCGACATGCCCGGAACACATCGAGCCCCAGGTGATCCCGGCGACGGTCAACTGCCCCACCAGCCGCCCCTGGTACTCGATGACGAACGGCAGCATCCGGCCCGCGCCCGCCTCGGAGCGCAGGTGCCGGACCATCTGACGGTAGGTCGGCCGGTGCGCGATCGGCCCGCTGGGCGTGGGCGGCGGAATCGTCGCCTCCCACGGGCGCAGCCAGTCCCGGTTGCGTCGGTTGACCTCGCGCCAGGCCCGCTGGTCGCGCATCTTTATCGGCCGGAGGACGATGTCGCCGTCCCCCAGCACGACGGGCCAGGATGGGCTGTTCAGCTCGCACCCCCGCTGCTCGGTCTGGGGTGGTCGCCGCCGCGGAGCTGGTCGACGGCGTGGGTCAGGAGGGGCTCGAGGACGGCCAGTCCGTCCTTCACACCGCCGCTGGAGCCGGGCAGGTTCACGATCAAGGTGCGCCCCGCCACGCCGGCCAGGCCCCGGGACAGCGCCGCGGTCGGCACCTTCTCCCGGCCGAACGCCCGGATGGCCTCCGCGATGCCAGGCACCTCGTGGTCGATCACCTCGCGGGTCGCCTCGGGGGTGCGGTCGGTGGGCGAGATGCCGGTGCCGCCGGTGGTGACGATGACGTCGTACCCGGCATCCACACCGGCGCGCAGGGCGGCGGTGACCGGGTCGCCGTCGGGCACGACCTGCGGGCCGTCGACCGCGAAGCCGAAGCCCTTGAGGCCGTGCACGATCAGCGGGCCGCCCTTGTCCTCGTAGACCCCGGCGGCGGCCCGGTTCGAGGCGGTGACCACGAGGGCGCTGTACGGCGCGAGCAGTGCACCGCCGATCGACGCGTCCCGTGTCATGCCCGGCTCCAGTCGCCCGACTTGCCGCCCGTCTTCTCCTCCACCCGTACGTCCGTGATGACCGCTCCCTTGTCGACCGCCTTCACCATGTCGATCACGGTCAGCGCCGCGACGGAGACGGCGGTGAGGGCTTCCATCTCGACGCCCGTGCGGTCCGTGGTCTTCACGGTGGCCAGGATCTCCACGGCGTCGTCCGCGACCGACAGGTCCAGTTTCACACCGGAGAGCGCGAGCGGGTGGCACAGCGGGATGAGGTCCGGGGTGCGTTTGGCGCCCATGATGCCCGCGATGCGCGCGGTGGCGAGGGCGTCGCCCTTGGGGACCCCCTCGCCGCGCAGCAGCTCGATCACGCGGGGTGAGACGAGGACGCGTCCGCTGGCGCGGGCGGTCCGCGCGGTCACGTCCTTCCCGGAGACGTCGACCATGCGGGCGGCGCCCGCGTCGTCGATGTGCGTGAGGCGGTCCTGCGTGGGTCGGTCGTGCGTGCTCATGCTCGTGTGGCGCTCCCGGTCCGGGCCCGTCGCGGTGCGGCGCACGGGCCTGCTGTGCGCGACACGGTACCGCCAAGCGGGGCCGCTCAGCCGAGCAGGACCACCTCGACCTCGGTGCCGGGCTCGACGGTCTCGGTGTCCTCGGGGACCACGATCAGCGCGTCCGCGTGCGCGAGCGCCGCGATCAGATGGGAACCGGCGCCGCCGACCGGGCGCACCTCGCCGTCGGCGTAGCTTCCGCGCAGGAACTGTCTGCGCCCCTTCGGCGAGGTCAGCGCCTCGTCGGCGGTGAGCTTCGCGGTCGTGCGGGGCCGGTGGACGTCCTGAAGTCCCATCAGGGCGCGGATCGCGGGGCGCACGAAGATCTCGAAGGAGACGTACGACGACACCGGGTTGCCCGGCAGGGCGAGCAGCGGGGTGTGGTCGGGGCCGATGGAGCCGAAGCCCTGGGGCTTGCCGGGCTGCATCGCCAGCTTGCGGAACTCGATGCCGCTGCCGGCCTCGTCCTCGTCGCCGACGTGCGACAGCGCCTCCTTGACCACGTCGTACGCCCCGACACTGACGCCGCCGGTGGTGACCATGAGGTCGGCGCGCACGAGCTGGTCCTCGACGGTGGACCGGAGCGTCTCGGCGTCGTCCGCGACGGCGCCCACGCGGTAGGCGATGGCGCCGGCGTCACGGGCGGCCGCGGTCAGGGAGAAGCTGTTGGAGTCGTAGATCTGGCCCTCGGCCAGCTGCTCGTCGGGCTGGACGAGTTCGCTGCCGGTGGACATGACGACCACGCGCGGGCGCGGGCGCACCCGTACCGTGCCGCGGCCGATGGCGGCGAGCAGGGCGATCTGCGACGGTCCGAGGACGGTGCCGGCCGCGAGGGCCTTGTCACCGGCCTTGACGTCACTGCCCTTGGCGCGCACGTGCGCGCGTGCCTTCGCGGGCCGGTAGATGTGCACCTGGCCGCTCGCGCCCTCGGGGGCGGCGCTACTGGCGCGCATCCCGGTGACCGGGCCCTCGCCGAGTCCTCCGTCGGTCCACTCCACCGGAACGACGGTCTCGGCGCCGGGCGGCAGCGGGGCGCCGGTCATGATGCGGGCGGCCTGGCCGGGGCCCACCTGGGGCGCGTCGGCCTGGCCGGCCGCGACGTCGCCGACGACTTCGAGCACCGCCGGGAACTCCTCGCCGGCGCCCTCGACATCCGCGACCCGCACCGCGTACCCGTCCATGGAGCTGTTGTCGAACGGCGGCAGGGAGACCTGCACCGTGACGTCGTCGACCAGGACGCAGCCCTGGGCGTCGAGCAGTTGCAGCTCGATGGGTTCGAGGGGGCGGACGGTCGTGAGGATGTCCTCCAGGTGCTCGTCCACCGACCAGAGGTGGTCCTGACCGGTGGGGCGGGGCTCGGCGGCGGTGCTCAACTCGCTACATCTCCTCGGCTACGTAACTGCGAAGCCAGGTCCGGAAGTCCGGGCCCAGGTCTTCACGTTCGCATGCGAGTCTGACAATGGCACGCAGGTAGTCGCCTCGGTCGCCGGTGTCATAGCGGCGGCCCTTGAAGACGACGCCGTGCACGGGGCCGCCGACCTTCTCGTCCTGGGACAGCTGCTGGAGCGCGTCGGTGAGCTGGATCTCGCCGCCGCGGCCCGGCTCGGTCTTGCGCAGTATGTCGAAGATGTGCGGGTCGAGGACGTAGCGGCCGATGATGGCGTAGTTGGACGGGGCGTCCGCGGCGGCCGGCTTCTCGACGAGGTCGTGCACCTTGACCACGTCGCCGTCCTCGGTGGGGTCCACGGCCGCACAGCCGTAGAGGTGGATCTGCTCGGGCGCGACCTCCATGAGCGCGATGACGCTGCCGCCGCGCTGCTCCTGCACCTCGACCATCCGCTTGAGCAGCGGGTCGCGCGGGTCGATGAGGTCGTCGCCGAGGAGGACGGCGAAGGGCTCGTGGCCGACGTGCGGGGCGGCGCACAGGACGGCGTGGCCGAGGCCCCTGGGGTCGCCCTGGCGGACGTAGTGCATGGTGGCCAGGTCGCTGGACTCCTGCACCTTCGCGAGCCGGTCGGCGTCGCCCTTCTTCTGAAGGGCGGACTCCAGCTCGTAGTTGCGGTCGAAGTGGTCCTCCAGGGGGCGCTTGTTGCGGCCCGTGATCATGAGGACGTCGTCGAGGCCGGCGGAGACGGCCTCTTCGACCACGTACTGGATCGCCGGCTTGTCGACGACCGGCAGCATCTCCTTGGGAGTGGCTTTGGTGGCCGGCAGGAAGCGGGTGCCCAGACCCGCTGCGGGGATGACAGCCTTGCTGATCCGAGGGTGAGACTGAGTCATGCCCGCAACCTTATCCGGTGCCTTTGTAGGGAATCTGAGGCTCCGGTTATTTGGCTCTCATATGAGCACATTGGGAAGGGTACGGGAGAACCATTGAGTCACACCGGACGTCCGGCCGAGCCTGACAAGCGAACGTTGCGGCGGGAGTTCCTCACGGTGAGAAACAGGTTGACGGCGGATGACGTGCAGTCATCGGCGACCGCGTTGGCCGGCCGCGCGCTGGAGCTGCCCGAACTGGCGCACGCGGGCACGGTGGCGGCGTACGTCTCGGTCGGGAGTGAACCGGGCACCCTCGCGCTGCTGGACGCGCTGCGCGCGCGGGGCGTGCGGGTGCTGCTCCCGGCGCTCCTGCCCGACAACGACCTGGACTGGGGCGCGTACGCCGGGCAGGACTCACTGGAGCGCGTCCAACACGGCGGAAAGATGGCCCTCTTCGAGCCCGGCGGCGAGCGCCTCGGCCCGGACGCCGTGACCGGTGCGGACGTCGTGCTGCTGCCCGGCCTCGCGGTCGACGCGCGCGGGATGCGCCTGGGCCGCGGCGGAGGCTCCTACGACCGCGTCCTCGCCCGGCTGGAACGCGCGGGCGCCCGGCCCCCGCTCGTGGTGCTGCTGTACGACACGGAGGTCGTCGAGCGCGTCCCCGAGGAGCCGCACGACCGGCCGGTGCACGCGGTGGTGACGCCCTCGGGGGTACGGCGGTTCGGCTGACGCGCCCGGCCCGAAGGACGCGGGAGGCCGCCACGCGTGCGTGGCGGCCTCCCGAATCAGCTGACCGGGGTCAGGGCTTGAGCACGAGCGTGTCGCTCGTACCGTCGTCGACCGCCTTGTCGGAGAAGGACCAGTCGAGCAGTTCGCCGTCGGCCCACTTGTCCGTCTGGTCGGTGTAGTGCGCGTTGTAGGCGTGCCCCGAGGCGCCGGTGAGGTTGATCCACTTCGACTTGTCGAGGTCGCCGAGGTTGACCACCATCCGCATCGACGGCACCCAGACGACGCCGTAGCCGCCGGCCGCGTTCCAGCCGCTGGCGTTGACCGTGGCCTCGCCGCCGCTGAGCTTCCAGGGGCCGCGGTTGAGTGCGTACTGGAGGAACCCGGGGCCCTCGGTGCCGAGGGTCTGGTTCTTCAGGAACAGGCGGTGCAGCCGGCCCCAGTTCCAGGTGTCGATGTCCTTGCCGAGCTTGGCGGTCAGCTCCCAGCGGGCGTCGATCATGGCGCGCCGGAACAGCTCGTCGCGGTTGTCGGCCGACGGGCGGGTGCCCGAGGAGGGCGTCTTCCACCAGTCGCTGTCCTCGTCGCTCATCAGGCTGCGCACGACCTCGAACCAGCGGTCGCCGCCGTCCGGCTGCGCCTGGTCGGGCTCGCGCTCACCGCACTCGCGCACCTTGTCGGTCTCGTCGGCGGGGCCGGTGGTGTTGACGGGGTCGACCCACAGGCACTGGCCCTCGACCCGCAGCTCCTTGGGCAGCTTGTTGCCGAAGGCGAGCTTGAGGATGTTGCGCCAGACCGAGTTGAAGTAGGCGGCCGCCGCCGAGTCGGCGTCCTGGGTGTAGTCCCAGCCCTCCAGGAGCTCCTGCGCCTCGCGGATGGCCGCGGCGTCCCGGACGTCCTTGTCGGAGATGTCGATCTTCAGCAGCTTGGGCACGAGCAGCTTGGCGATCTCGCTGCTGTTGTCGAGCTGCATCTGACGCATGTCGTCGGTGGAGATCTTGCCGCCGTCGTCGATCTTCGACTGGATCAGGTCGTTGATGCGCTGGCTGCGGGCGCCGTAGCCCCAGTCCGTGGTGAGCGTGTACGGGTACTTGGCCTTGTCGATCACGGCCTGGTTGGCGGTGACGATGTAGCCGCGGGCCGGGTCGTACTCGTAGGGCAGCTCGTCGTCGTCGATGTAGCCGGTCCAGCGCGACTTCGCGTCCCAGCCCGGTGCCGGGACCGAGCCGTCGTAGCCCTGCGGCCGGGTGGGGATCTTTCCGGGCAGCGTGTAGCCGATGTGGTTCTCGGTGTCGGCGTAGATCAGGTTCTGCGAGGGCACGTCGAACAGGGCCGCCGCGGCGCGGAAGTCGGTCCAGTCCTTCGCCCTGTCCATGGCGAAGACGGCGTCCATGGTGGTGCCCGGGTCCAGCGCGGTCCAGCGCAGCGCGATGCCGTAGCCGTCGCCGCGGTCGGGGGCGGCGGTGTCGACGGTGGCCTTGCGGCCGACCTTCACCAGCTCGTCGCTGCGGTCGGACAGCAGGGGTCCGTTGTTGGTCTCCCGGACGACGATCTTCTTCGGTGAGCCGCCGGCGACCTTGATGGTCTCCTGGCGGGTGGTGAAGGGCACCGTCTTGCCGTCGTAGAGGTAGCCGTCGCCGGAGAGCTTCTCCAGGTAGAGGTCGGTGACGTCGACGCCGGAGTTGGTCATGCCCCAGGAGATGTTCTGGTTGTGGCCGATGACCACGCCGGGCATGCCCGCGAAGGTGTAGCCGCTGACGTCGTACTGGCACTTGCTGGAGACCGCGCGGCAGTGCAGGCCCATCTGGTACCAGACGGACGGCAGCGAGGCCGACAGGTGCGGGTCGTTGGCCAGCAGGGGCTTGCCGGTGATCGTGTACTTCCCGCCGACCACCCAGGAGTTGGAGCCGATGCCGTTGCCGTTCACGCCGACGGCCGTGGGGAGGTCGTCCAGGACCTCCTGGAGACCCGCCAGCTGGCCCTGGAGGCCCGCGGTGCCGGAGGAGGTGCCGGTGCCCGAGGTGCCGCCCGCGGACGAGCCCGTGCCCGCCGCGGAGCCCGTCGAACCGTACGTCTTGGTGACCTCGTCGTACTGGCCCGCCTGGACGATCGTCTTGTTGCGGCTGTACGGGTACTGCGGGTACAGGTCCGCGATCTCCTTGGGACCGAGGCGGCTGGTCATCAGCGCGCGGTCGATCTCGTCCTGCATGTTGCCGCGCAGGTCCCAGGCCATCGCCTTCAGCCAGGCGACCGAGTCGACCGGCGTCCACTTACCCGGCTTGTAGTCGTTGGTGAAGCCGAGCGCCGCGTACTCCAGCGAGATGTCCTTGTTGTCCTTGCCGTCCAGATAGGCGTTGACGCCCGCCGCGTAGGCCTGGAGGTACTTCTTGGTGGACGCCGACAGCGTCTTGTCGTACTCCTGCTTCGCGATCCGGTCCCAGCCCAGGGTGCGCAGGAACTCGTCGTTGTCGACCTGGCTCTTGCCGAACATCTCCGACAGCCGCCCGGACGTCATGTGCCGGCGGACGTCCATCTCCCAGAACCGGTCCTGGGCCTGGACGAAGCCCTGCGCCATGAACAGGTCCTCGTCGGAGGACGCGTATATCTGCGGGATGCCGTAGTCGTCGCGCTTCACGTCGACGGGCCCGGACAGGCCCTTGAGCGTGATCGACCCCTTGGTCTGCGGGAACGACGCGCGGACGGTGCTGATGGACCAGTACGCCCCGCCGGCCACGCCCGCTACGACGGCCAGCACCAGCACGAGGACGAGCAGGCGGGCTCTGCGCCCCTTCTTCCTGCCGGACTTGCCGGGCTGTCGACCCGTGGAGGCGGTGGTGTTGGGGGGCATCGCTGTCCTTGCTGTCCTAACGCGAGCGGCAGGCGGTCCTGGAGTGCTGGAGCAACCATAGGCGCAGGGTCCGGTCGAACTTGACGCGGAGTAGGGAACCAGCACGGACGGACGTTCGATCATGGCCCCAAGAGCGTCAAGAAATCGTCAAGAGTTAGGTAAGGTAACGAAGTAGTTGGGTGCGGAGAACCGCCACTTCGTGTCCTATGTACGTGAGCCCCCGCGCGCGTGTGCGTGGGCCAGGGAAAGGGAACGGCCGCTGACTGTCCACGACCTCAACCAGCTCCTGCTCGTCTGCTCGCTCGTCCTGCTCGTCGCCGTCGCAGCGGTTCGGATCTCCTCGCGCAGCGGGCTCCCCAGCCTGCTCGTGTACCTGGGCATCGGCGTGCTCATGGGCCAGGACGGCATCGGCGGCATCCGCTTCGACGACGCCGAGCTCACCCAGGTCATCGGGTACGCGGCGCTGGTCGTGATCCTGGCCGAGGGCGGCCTGGGCACGAAGTGGAAGGAGATCAAGCCGGCCCTGCCGGCCGCCTCCGCGCTGGCGCTGGTCGGAGTCACGGTGAGCGTCGGGGTCACGGCGACGGCCGCGCACTACCTGGTCGGGCTGGAGTGGCGGCAGGCGCTCATCATCGGGGCCGTCGTCTCCTCCACGGACGCCGCCGCGGTGTTCTCCGTACTGCGCAAGATCCCGCTGCCCGCGCGCGTGACGGGCACATTGGAGGCGGAGTCCGGCTTCAACGACGCCCCCGTGGTCATCCTGGTGGTCGCCTTCTCCCAGGCCGGCCCGATCGAGCACTGGTACGTGCTGGCCGGTGAGATAGCCCAGGAACTGTCCATCGGCGCCGCCATCGGCCTCGCCGTGGGCTGGCTGGGCGCCTGGGGCCTCAGACATGTGGCGCTGCCCGCCTCCGGCCTCTACCCGATCGCCGTCATGGCCATCGCCGTCACCGCCTACGCGGCCGGCGCGATGGCGCACGGCAGCGGCTTCCTGGCCGTCTACCTCGCCGCGATGGTGCTGGGCAACGCGAAGCTGCCGCACTGGCCGGCCACGCGCGGCTTCGCCGACGGGGTCGGCTGGATCGCCCAGATCGGCATGTTCGTGCTGCTCGGCCTGCTGGTCACCCCGCACGAGCTGGGCGACGACATCGTGCCCGCGCTCGTCATCGGCCTGGTGCTGACCATGGTGGCGCGCCCGCTCAGCGTCGTCGCCTGCCTGGTGCCGTTCCGCGTGCCCTGGCGGGAGCAGGCCCTGATGTCCTGGGCGGGGCTGCGCGGCGCCGTGCCCATCATCCTGGCGACGATCCCGATGGTGAGCGGCGTCGAGAGCAGCCAGGCCATCTTCAACATCGTCTTCGTCCTGGTCGTCGTCTACACCCTGATCCAGGGTCCGACGCTGCCCTGGCTCGCCCGCAAGCTGGATCTCGGCCAGGGCCCCACGCCCGCCGACCTGGGCATCGAGTCGGCGCCGCTGGAGCGGCTGCGCGGGCATCTGTTGTCCTTCGCGATCCCCGAGGGCTCCAAGATGCACGGCGTCGAGATCAACGAGCTGCGGCTGCCTCCGGGAGCCGCCGTCACCCTGATCGTCCGCGATGGAAAATCGTTCGTTCCGATGCCCGCGACGGTGCTGCGGCGCGGGGACGAGCTGCTCGTCGTCGCCACGGACCCGGTGCGCGACGCCGCCGAGCGCCGGCTGCGCGCGGTGGGCGCCGGGGGCAAGCTGGCCGGCTGGCTGGGGACGAACGGGACGGACTGATCGCAGGCGGCTCGGGGTGCGGGGCGGCTCGTTCACAGGTGAGACGCTGTGCAGTGCTCATTTTCACAAGGTCAATGGCGCCCGCTCCCTGTACTATGCAGGCGTAACCCCAGATCGAACCAACTCTGCCTGACGCAGAGCTGGCGCGACCGTATGGCGGCCGGGACGTCCTTCCTCGAAGTGGGCTCCGGTATCTACCGCAGTTCCGCGCAAGAGGACAGCTCTCGGCGCCGCCCCCCACCCGCAGGGGCCGCGCTACCAGGTGGCAGAAAGGCACGGGCCGTGGCGTCCACGGTCACCCACGAGCCGTCGAAGGACTCGTCCGCCGCCTCCCGCCCCGGATACGGACAGCTGCTGCGCACCCGCGGCGCCTGGACGTTCCTGGTCCCCGGCTTCGCGGCACGCCAGCCGTTCGCGATGCTGACCATCTCCATCGTGCTGCTGGTCCAGCACACCACCGGTTCCTACGGTGCGGCGGGCGCCGCCGCGGCCGTCACCGGCGTCTCCATGGCACTGTTCGCGCCCTACAGCGGCCGCCTCGCCGACCGCTACGGACAGCGTGCCGTCCTGATCCCCGGCGTCCTCGTGCACACCGTGTCCGGTCTGACCCTGACCGGGCTGGCGCTGGCCCACGCACCCCTGTGGGCGCTGTTCGTGGCCGCCGTGCCGACCGGCGCCTCCGTGCCGCAGGTCGGCCCCATGGTGCGGGCCCGCTGGGGCGTGAAGCTCCAGGGCTCGCCCCTGATGACGACGGCCGCCGCCTTCGAGTCGGTCACCGACGAGCTCACCTTCGTCGTCGGCCCGCTGCTGGCCACCGCTCTGTGCACCGCCGTCGACCCGGCCGCGGGCCTGGTCACGGAGGCCGCGCTGACGCTGTTCGGCGGTCTGCTGTTCGCCGCGCAGAAGAGCACCCAGCCCTCGGTCACGGCCGCCGGGCACGCACGCGTGGAGCACACTTCGGCGCTGCGCGTCCCCGGGGTGCGCGTGCTGATCGTGACCTTCCTCGGCATCGGTTCCGTCTTCGGCGGTATGCAGGTCTCGCTGGCCGCCTTCACCGAGTCGATCGGCGAACCCGGACTCAACGGCGTCCTCTACGGCACCTTCGCCGCGGGCAACATGATCTCCGGCATCGCGTGCGGCGCGATCGCCTGGAAGGTGGCCCCGCAGCGCCGCCTCGTCGTCGGCTACGCCGCCCTCGCGCTGGCCGCGTCCGGCCTGTGGGCCGCGCACTCGGTGCTCGCCCTGGCGGGCCTCGGTCTGCTCGTCGGCATGTGCATCGCGCCCGCGCTGATCACCGGCTACACCCTGGTCGAGAGCCTGGTCCCGGCCGGTGCCCGCACCGAGGCCTTCACCTGGCTCACCGGCGCGGTCGCGCTCGGCCAGGCCGCCGCCGTGACGGTCGCCGGGCAGCTGGAGGACCGCCTGTGGGGCGGCGCCGGTTTCCTGGTGCCGACGGGCGGCACACTGCTGGCCCTCGTGACCCTGCTGGCACTGCGGTCACGGCTCGCGACGCGGTCCGCCGGCCGTACGGTGGCACGTGGCGTGGGTCACCGAGTGCCGGTGGCAGTGGACTGAGCGGCTGGAATACGTCACTATGGACCGTCGTTAGCACTCATCGAGTGAGAGTGCCAGGAGGAAGACAGTGCCGACCTACCAGTACCAGTGCACCGCGTGCGGCGAGGGCCTCGAGGCGGTGCAGAAGTTCACCGACGACGCCCTGACCGAGTGCCCCAACTGCCAGGGACGCCTCAAGAAGGTCTTCTCCGCGGTCGGCATCGTCTTCAAGGGCTCGGGCTTCTACCGCAACGACAGCCGCGGTTCCTCGTCGAGCAGCTCGCCGGCTTCCTCGAAGTCGTCGTCCTCCTCGTCCGACTCCTCCTCGTCGTCCTCCACCTCGTCGACCTCGTCCTCCTCGGACTCGAAGTCGTCGAGCACGGGCAGCTCCTCCAGCAGCTCCGCCGCGTAGGGCGCACCACTTCTTACGGGACCCTGTCGTCGTACGGCGACGGGGTCCTCGGCATATCCGGGTCCGGTTAGGGTGCGGACATGGCGAACAAGGCGAACGTCGAACTCGGCGTGATCGGCGGCTCCGGTTTCTACTCGTTCCTCGACGACGTGACCGAGATACAGGTGGAGACCCCCTACGGGCCGCCCAGCGACTCCCTCTTCCTCGGCGAGATCGCCGGCCGGCGGGTCGCCTTCCTGCCCCGGCACGGGCGCGGCCACCATCTGCCGCCGCACCGGATCAACTACCGGGCCAACCTCTGGGCACTGCGCTCGCTCGGCGTGCGCCAGGTCCTCGGACCGTGCGCGGTGGGCGGTCTGCGGCCCGAGTACGGACCGGGCACGCTGCTGGTGCCGGACCAGCTGGTCGACCGTACGAAGTCCCGGGTGGGGACGTACTTCGACGGGCTGCCGCTGCCCGACGGCACCGTGCCGAACGTGGTGCACGTGTCGCTGGCCGACCCCTACTGCCCCACCGGGCGTGCGGCCGCGCTGAAGGCGGCGCACGGGCGGGACTGGGAGCCGGTGGACGGCGGCACGCTGGTCGTGGTGGAGGGGCCGCGCTTCTCGACCCGTGCCGAATCGTTGTGGCACCAGGCGCAGGGCTGGTCCGTGGTGGGCATGACGGGCCATCCCGAGGCGGCGCTCGCCCGGGAACTGGAGCTCTGCTACACGTCGTTGACGCTGGTCACCGACCTGGACGCGGGCGCCGAGACGGGCGAGGGCGTCTCCCACGACGAGGTACTGCGGGTGTTCGCGGCGAACGTGGACCGGATGCGGGGGGTTCTCTTCGACGCGGTGGCGGGGCTGCCGGCGAACGAGGACCGGGACTGCCTGTGCACGAAGGCGCTGGGCGGGATGGATCCGGGGTTCGTGTTGCCGTAGCGGGCGCGGGGTGCCTCGGAGCGGGGCGCGGCTGGAGCCGGGGCCTCGCCTTCTGGGACCGGGGCCTCGCCTTCTGGGGCCTCTGAACGCGGGCCCGGCCGGGTCTCGGTCCGGTGGAACGTCTCGTTCGGGTGGGGGAGTTTTCCACAGCCGGCCGGTCGTCCACAGGGCCCGGCGGGCGGCGGCGCGATGGCTCATCGTGAGCGGGCAAGCCGTTCCGTCGTCGCAGGTGGTGGTCCCCGTGTCCGTTGCTCCGCCGTTCCCTTCCCACTCTTCCCCGCGCGCGCCCCTGCCGCCGGGCACCGACGCCCCGGCCACCTGCGAGGTGCCGCACTTCGCTCCGGTACGGGTGCGGGGCGGGCGGCATCGGCTGCGCCGGCTCGTGCGGCACCGCAGGCGGGCCCTCGCGGCCGGGCTCGCCGTGACCGCGGCGGCGCTCGTCGCGGCGGGGCCGCGGGAGGCCGACGGGGCGCGGGGGCATCCGGCGGCGGAACCGGTACGCCAGCACCGGGCCGTCGAGCGGGTGTCCGCGCCGGTGCGGATCGCCGACGGGGCCACCGTGCGGCTGCTGCGGCCCGGCGACCGTGTCGATGTGATCGCCGCGCAGGAGACCGCGACGGGCGGTGACGCGCGGGTGGTCGCGCGCGGGGCGCGGGTGACGAAGGTGCCGGAGCCGCTGGACGCGGCTGTGGAGAGCGGGGCGCTGGTCGTGCTGTCGGTGCCGCGTGCCACGGCGGCCCGCCTCGCCGGAGCGAGCGCGACGGCCCGGCTGGCGGTGACAGTGTGCTGAGCCCGATCAAGCGCGACCCGCTGTCAAGTCGCTCGATGGAGGGGACCGATTGGACAGGACGGCCGAGCGCTGACGTAGGTTGCGGAGCGGTCTGTTCCACAAGCTGTGTGTGCGAGGGGTGGCTCGGAAGTGAGCGAGAACAAGGGACCGAGCGTCTGGGAGGGCTTCAAGGCTTTCCTGATGCGCGGAAACGTCGTCGACCTGGCGGTCGCGGTGGTGATCGGTGCCGCCTTCACCAACATCGTGACCGCGGTGGTGAAGGGCGTGATCAATCCGCTGGTCGGAGCGATCGGCACCAAGAACCTCGATCACTACAGTTCGTGCCTGAGCTCGTCCTGCAAGGGCGAGGAGGGCATCCAGATCCTGTGGGGATCGGTGCTCGGCGCGACCCTCAGCTTCGTGATCACCGCGGCCGTCGTCTACTTCCTGATGGTCCTGCCCATGGCGAAGTACCTGGCCCGCGTGGAGGCCCGCCGCAAGGCGAAGGAGAGCACGCACGAGGTCATCGAGGTGACCGAGCTGGAGGTGCTGAAGGAGATCCGCGACGCGCTGGTCGCCCAGCGCGGCTCGGGGCACGACGAGCGGTAACGGCTCAGATGTGGTGGGGCGGCTTCTCGTCGAGGAACCGCTTCAGGTCGGCCGCGCTGTCGCCGCCGCCCTGCCGGTCGCCCCACCCACGGTCCGTGTCGTCCGAGGACTGCTGGTCCAGCGGGTCGTCGAAGACCAGCGCGGCCTTCGGCTCGGGCTGCTCGGGGACGGCGTCGGGGGCGGTGCTCATGCGACCAGGGTACGGCCCCGACGGGGACGGCCCTCGCGCCGACGGCGCCCCCGGCGGCGGGCGCCTGGCGGACGGCTCCCCTCCCCCGCACGCGGGTGATCCCCTACGGGAGAAATTCCCCGCTCCATCTGCTCTGCTTGTCCCCATGACGTCCAGTTCCACTCCCGCGCCGGACTCGCCCCGCCCCCAGGGACGCCGACGCCCGTTGCGCAGGCTCAGTGCCCGTGGCCGTGGTGAGACCCACAGGGTCGCCACTCCGCTGGAGCTCTTCTTCGACCTGTGTTTCGTCGTGGCCATCGCCCAGGCCGGCATCGAGCTGGTGCACTCGGTCGCCGAGAGCCACGCGGGCGAGGGGATCCTCAACTACGCGATGGTCTTCTTCGCCATCTGGTGGGCCTGGATGAACTTCACCTGGTTCGCCTCGGCCTACGACAACGACGACGTGCTGTACCGCGTCGTCACCCTGCTCCAGATCGCCGGTGTGCTCGTCCTGGCGGCCGGGATCTCCCGGGCGTTCGAGGACCACGAGTACCTGGCGGTGCTGATCGGCTATGTGATCATGCGGCTCGCCCTGGTGGGGCAGTGGCTGCGGGTGGCCCGGTCGAGTTCGGGGCCGGAGCGGAGAATGGCCCTGCGGTACGCCGGCGGCGTGCTGCTGTGTCAGATCGGCTGGGTGGGCCTGGTGGTCCTGCCCGAGGACGTCCGGCCCTGGTGGTTCCTGGCGATGGCGATCCTGGAGATGTGCGTGCCGCCGTTCGCGGAGCGGGAGCACCCCACCTCCTGGCACCCGCACCACATCGCCGAGCGGTACGGCCTGTTCACGATCATCGTGCTCGGCGAGACCATCGCGGCGGCCACGGTCGCGGTGAAGACCGGCATCGACGAGAACGACGCCCTGGGCGATCTGCTGCCGATCGCCGCCGGTGGGCTGCTGATCATCTTCGCCGCGTGGTGGATCTACTTCGTGGTGCCGATCCACGGTCATCTGAGATCCAACAGGCAGGCGTTCCTGTGGGGTTACGGCCACTACGTGGTCTTCGCCTCGGCGGCCGCGATCGGCGCGGGGCTGGAGGTGGCGGTCGAGCAGACCGTGGGCAAGGCGCACATCTCGACGCTGGCCGCGTCGGCCGCGGTGACCCTGCCGACGGCCCTGTATCTGCTCACGGTCTGGCTGCTGCACTCGCGCTACTTCAAGGTGGGCATCGCCCAGCAGCTGGTGCTGCCGACCGCGGCCCTGCTGGTGATCTGCTGCACGTTCCTGGGCGACTGGGGGGTGCTGGCAGCCGGCATCGTCTCGGCGCTCACGGTGGTGACCGGGGAGACCCTGTCGGCACGCATGACGCCCAAGGACCGCGGGACGGCGACGAGAACACCGGTGGCCTGACCGCCGGTACGACGCCGCGCGGGAGCGGGGCTGGACGAGACTGGCCCCATGACAGTTGACGCTCTGACAGATGTCGCCGGACTGCGGGTGGGGCACGAGACCCGGGCCGGGGGTGGCTGGCTCACCGGCACGACCGTCGTGCTCGCGCCCGAGGGCGGGGCCGTCGCCGCCGTGGACGTGCGTGGCGGCGGGCCCGGCACCAAGGAGACGGACGCCCTCGATCCGCGCAACCTCGTGCAGAAGGTCGAGGCGATCGTGCTGACCGGCGGCAGCGCGTACGGACTCGACGCGGCGTCCGGGGTGATGGCCTGGCTCGAGGAGCAGCGGCGTGGGGTGCGGGTGGGGGCGGACCCGGCGCACGTCGTGCCGGTGGTGCCCGCCGCCTGTGTCTTCGACCTCGGGCGGGGCGGCGACTTCCGGGCACGGCCGGACGCGGCAACCGGCCGGGCGGCGGTCGAGGCGGCCGCGGCGAGCGAACCCGGTGCCCCGGTGCGGCAGGGCTGCGTGGGCGCGGGCACGGGGGCCACCGTCGGTCCGGTCAAGGGCGGGATCGGCACCGCGAGCACCGTCCTCGACTCGGGGATCACGGTGGCCGCGCTGGTCGTGGCCAACGCGGCCGGGTCGGCCGTGGATCCCGAGACCGGGGCGCTGTACGGGGAGTTGTTGCAGGGACGGGTGAGGTATCCCGAGGAGGACGTCCACCGGGCGGCGCGGCTGCGGCTCACCGAGATCGCGGCGAAGAACGCGCCGCCCCCGCTGAACACCACGCTCGCCGTGGTCGCCACCGACGCGGACCTGTCGAAGGCACAGGCGCAGAAGCTGGCCGGCACGGCGCACGACGGCATCGCGCGGGCCGTGCGGCCGGTGCATCTGCTCAACGACGGGGACACCGTGTTCGCGATGGCCACCGGGGAGCGCCCGCTCGACGCCGGGCATCCGCTCGCGCTGAACGAGATCCTCGCGGCGGGCGCGGACGCGGTGACCCGGGCGATCGTGCGGGCCCTGCGCGCGGCAGAGTCGGTGGACGGACCGGGTGGACTGTGGCCGTCCTACGGGGAGTTGTACGGGGAGGCGTAGGGATCCGCGGTGGTGGGGCCGGCCGGCGGCCCCTCCCCCGCTGCTGCGTGTCGGCGATTGTCGCGGTTCTGTCACGTGACTGCATTCACCGCGAACGCTGGGAACCCGGTCCGGGGGCAGTCACCTCTTCCCCCCTGGAACGGAACGCATCCCGCAGATCGCATGAAGATGGAGCAGACCTTGACAACGCCGGACATAGCAGCGCGGCGCGCACTGGGGGCCTGTGCCGCCCTGATGATCGGCGCCCTGACGCTCACCGCCTGCGGTGGCAGCGCCAACGCCGACAACGACGACAAGGCCGGCAAGGACTCCAAGTCGTCCGCCGCGACGATCGAGATCTCGGCGAAGGACGGCTCGAACGGGGCGTCGATCAACTCGACCGGCGTGAAGGTCAGCGACGGCAAGCTGACCGAGGTGAAGATGACGGTGGCGGAGAGCGGGCAGGCCGTGCCGGGCTCCCTGACCGCCGACGGGGGCGCCTGGAAGCCGAAGGAGCAGCTTGAGCGCGGGACGAAGTACCGCATAGCGGCCACCGCGAAGGACGGCGACGGGCGCAGCACCGCCGCCGACTCCACCTTCACCACCGTCTCCTCGGCCAACAGCTTCATCGGGACGTACACGCCCGACGACGGCACCACGGTCGGCGTCGGGATGCCGGTGTCGTTCAACTTCGACAAGGCGATCGGCGACAAGAAGGCCGTCCAGTCGCACATCACCGTCTCCTCCTCCAGCGGGCAGAAGGTGGTCGGGCACTGGTTCGGCGAGCAGCGGCTCGACTTCCGGCCCGAGGAGTACTGGAAGGCCGGCTCCAAGGTCACGATGAAGATCGACCTGGACGGCGTCGAGGGCGCGAACGGCGTCTACGGCGTGCAGAAGAAGACGGTCACCTTCACCATCGGCCACTCGCAGGTCTCCACGGTCGACGTCGACACGCAGACGATGACGGTCGTGCGGGACGGAAAGACGCTCAAGTCGGTGCCGATCTCGGCGGGCAGCTCGGAGTTCACCACGTACAACGGGCAGATGGTGATCACCGAGAAGTTCGAGAAACTGCGGATGGACAGCCGGACCGTCGGCCTCGCCAACGCGTACGACATCCCGGACGTGCCGCACGCGATGCGGCTGACGCAGTCGGGGACCTTCATCCACGGCAACTACTGGTACAACAAGGGCAACCCGCCCTTCGGCCGCCAGGGCACCAGCCACGGCTGCGTCGGCCTCCAGGACGTGCAGGGCGGACAGGGGGACACGCCCTCCAAGTGGTTCTTCGAGAACTCGACGGTCGGTGACGTCGTGATCGTCAAGAACTCCCCCGACAAGACCGTGACGCCGGACAACGGCCTCAACGGCTGGAACATGGCGTGGAGCGAGTGGGTCACCGGCAGCGCCGCGTGATCACCGTGTGATCCACCGAAGTACCGTCCGAGCAGGGATTCTTGACAGTTCGTCGGGCCGCGCGGGAACTTCTCGTGCGGCCCGCGCGTTTTACCGGACGTACGTTTTCTCGGTTCCCGGACATGATGTCCGACCGAGGGGCTACGGTATGCACCCACAAGGTGACATGCAGCAACGCCGGGAGAAACCTTGAGCGTTCCGTACGAGACGGCAGCGTACGAACCACCCGAGTCGGCGGAGTCTCCGGAGGAGCATCTCGCGCGACTCCTCGGCCGTGCCCTGAATTCATTCGAGTTGCCCGACGAGGCGATACGGCGGCTCGACTGCGCGCTGGCCCACGACAGCTCGCTGCACTCCGCGCACCACAGCGCGGGGCTGCACCGCGAGACGTACCGGCACACCTGGCTGCTCGCGGACGGCTCGGCGCTCACCCTGTGGGAGCTCGTCCACAACACCGCGCGCGGCCGCGAGCCGCAGCACGAGGTGTACGCGGACGAGGAGGAGCTGCGCGCCGCGACCGCGCGGCTGCCGCTGCCGCCGGACGCGCCGGACTTCGAACTGCCGGTGACGGTGCAGCTGTCGCCGATACCCACGCCCCGGCACGCTTACGTGCCGGACGACTCGGCGGACCACGCGCGCAGGCTGCTGCGCCGGGCGGAGAACGCCGACCGGCCTGGCACGGAGACGGCCACGCTGCTGACCACGGCGTTCGCGCACCAGATCACGCAGGCGTTCGGACGCCCGTGCCGTGCGGGCCGCGCCGGGCTCTGCTTCTCGCTCTACGAGCACGCCTTCCTGCTGCGCGACGGCGAGGAGGTCTCCCTCTGGGAGGTCGAGCACACGGCGACGCCGGACGGGCGGCACATGTGCGAGGTGTACGTCACCGAGGAAGCGGCGCGGGACGCGATGGAGCGGCGGGCGGCTCAGGTCTCGTAGCGCCGAAGCGGCATCGGTGGAGCGCCGGTTGAGGCGGTGCGGCTGTTGAAGGGGTGCGGCCGGTCAGTGGCCGTCGCCGAGCCGGCGCACCAGGCCCGCGAAGGCGTCCCGTTCCGCCGGGGTGAGCTCGACGGCCTCCAGTGCCGGGGCGGTCTGCCGCTGGTGCGGGAGCCCCGGGAGCATCGGGTCGGCCTGCCAGGGGGTCACCTCGGGGCGGTTGCGGCGCAGGAGGCGGACGAGTCCCATCACCCAGAGCACGGCCGCCAGGGCCAGGACGACAGGGCCCAGCAGCTGGAGGACCGAGACATTTTCTGGCATGCGCCCCAGTAGACACCACGGTCCGGGCCTATTGGCCCGGACCGTGACGTATATCGCAGGTGCCGTGAACAACTCACAGCGCCCGAAAGGGACAAGCGGTCGGCTCGTCCCGGGGCGGGCTACGCCGCCACCGGCTGCTTCGCCTCCGCGGTGGCGGCCGCCGGGGACTCCGCGGCCGGGGTGCCGTCCGGGGCCGTCCCGCGCATGCCCTTCAGCACGATGACCAGGCCCGCCGTGACCGCCGTACCGGCCGCGATGGCCAGCAGGTAGAGGAACGGCTTGCCGATCAGGAAGGTGACCCAGATGCCGCCGTGCGGGGCGCGCAGGGTCGAGCCGAAGGCCATCGTCAGCGCGCCGGTGACGGCGCCGCCCGCCATGGAGGCGGGGATCACGCGCAGCGGGTCGGCCGCCGCGAACGGGATCGCGCCCTCGGAGATGAAGGAGGCGCCCAGCACCCAGGCCGCCTTGCCGTTCTCGCGCTCGGCGGTGGTGAACAGCCTCTTGCGGATGGTGGTGGCCAGGGCCATGCCGAGCGGCGGGACCATGCCGGCGGCCATCACGGCGGCCATGATCTTCATCGCGGAGTCGCTGGGCGCCGCGACCGAGATGCCGGCCGTCGCGAAGGTGTACGCCACCTTGTTGACCGGACCGCCGAGGTCGAAGCACATCATCAGGCCGAGGAGGACGCCGAGGAGGACGGCGTTGGTGCCCGAGAGGCCGTTCAGCCAGTCCGTCATGGCCTTCTGCGCCTCGGAGATCGGCTTGCCGATCACCACGAACATCAGGAAGCCGACGACCGCCGAGGACACCAGCGGGATCACCACCACCGGCATGATGCCGCGCAGCACCGGTGGGATGTCGATGCGCTGGATGGCGAGGACGACACCACCGGCGATCAGACCGGCGACCAGACCGCCGAGGAACCCGGCGCCGATCGTCACCGAGATCGCACCGCCGACGAAGCCGGGCACGAGACCCGGCCGGTCGGCCATGCCGTAGGCGATGTAGCCGGCGAGGACCGGGACGAGGAAGCCGAAGGCCGCCGCGCCGATCTGGAACAGCAGCGCGCCCCAGCTGTCGACCTGCCCCCAGTCGAAGTGCTCGGTGACCGACTTGGCCTCGTTGATCTGGTAGCCGCCGATCGCGAAGCCGAGGGCGATCAGCAGACCGCCGGCGGCGACGAACGGGACCATGTAACTCACGCCGGACATCAGCCACTTGCGCAGCTTGGTGCCGTAGCCCTCGCCGGGCTCGCCCGCGCGCTCCACCGGAGTGCCGGGCCGGGCGGCCGCCGTGGCCTCGCCGCGCTCGGCCTTGGCACGGACCTCGGCGATGAGGGCGGCCGGGCGGTTGATGCCCGCCTTCACGCCGACGTCGACGGTGGGCTTGCCGGCGAACCGGTCCTTCTCGCGTACGGCCACGTCGTGGGCGAAGATCACGCCGTCCGCCGCCGCGATGACGGCCGGGTCGAGCCGGGTGAAGCCGGCCGAGCCCTGCGTCTCGACGACGAGTTCGACGCCCGCCTCACGGCCCGCGTTCTCCAGCGACTCGGCCGCCATGTAGGTGTGGGCGATGCCGGTCGGGCAGGAGGTGACGGCGACGATCCGGAAGGGGCGCTCGGCGTCGGCGGGCGCCTCGGCCGGGGCGCCCGGCGCCGGGGCGTTCACGCCCTCGGTGCGCGCTCCCGGCACCGGGGCCGTCGTGTCCGTGGCGGCGTCGGCGGAGGCCGCCACCGACGACGCCACGGAGTCTTCGGAAGGAGCGGCGGCCGCCGGGGGCTCCTCGCCCCGGATCAGTGCCGCCGCCGACGCCGGGTCCCCCACCGACCGCAGCGCGTCCGTGAACTCGCTGTTCATCAGCTGCCGGGCCAGTGCGGACAGGATCGTCAGATGGGCGTCGTCGGCGCCCGCGGGAGCGGCGATCAGGAAGATCAGGTCGGCCGGGCCGTCCGTCGCGCCGAAGTCGATGCCGGCGGCGCTGCGCCCGAAGGCCAGCGTCGGCTCGGTGACGTGCTCGCTGCGGCAGTGCGGGATGCCGATGCCGCCGTCGAGGCCGGTGGGCATCTGCGCCTCACGGGCGGCCACGTCGGCGAGGAAGCCCTCCAGGTCGGTCACCCGGCCCTTGGCCACCATGCGCTCGGCGAGGGCGCGAGCCGCCGCTTCCTTGGTCCCGGCGGACAGGTCGAGGTCGACCAGGTCCGGGGTGATCATGTCGCTCATCGCGGGCTCCTTCGCACGCGTATCGCCCGGGGAGTCTCGTGGGCGGAGAAGGGGACGGGGGCGGTGTGGGGGGCGGCGGGGGTGACGGAGACGGGGTAGGGGAAACCACGCCTCCCCCGGGCGGCGGGGCGGCTCAGGAGGGGGACCCGCAGGCCGTGACCGGCCGTGAGTAACGGTGAGCCCGGCCGGTCGGCCGTCGAACCGGCAGGAGCCGAACCGGAAAGAAACGTGACGTCCACGGCATTCGTCATGACACCGGCTCCTTCAGTACGCGGTCGACCGGCACGTCGGCCGTGACCGTCACCGCCGCCAGATCCAGGTCGGCCGGCGAAGGCATCACGCTGCCCGGCAGCCGGACGGCAGCCGCGCCGTGTGCGACGGCGGAGGCGAGCGCCTCGGGCCCGCTCCCCCCGGCGATCAGGAACCCGGCGAGGGAGGAGTCGCCCGCGCCGACGTTGCTGCGCACTGCGCCCACCGGCGCGCTCCCGAACCAGGCGCCCTCGTCGTCCACGAGCAGCTGTCCGTCCGCGCCGAGGCTCGCGAGCACGGCGCCCGCGCCCATGCCGCGCAGTTCCTCGGCGGCCTTCACCGCGTCGCCCACGGTGGTCAGGGGGTGCCCGACGGCCTGTGCGAGTTCCTCGGCGTTCGGCTTCACCACGTCCGGGCGGGCACGCAGGGCCTCGAGGAGGGCGGGCCCGGAGGTGTCCAGCGCGATCCGCGCGCCGCCCGCGTGCGCCCGGGCGACGACATCGGCGTACCAGGACGGCGCGAGACCGCGCGGCAGGCTGCCGCAGCAGGCGATCCAGTCCGCGTCGCGCGACTGCTCGCGGACGGTCTCCAGGAGGAGTTCCTGCTCGGCCGCCGACAGTTCGGGGCCGGGTGCGTTGATCTTCGTGAGTACGCCGTCCGACTCCGCGAGGGCGATGTTCGAGCGGGTGGCGCCGGCGACCGGGACCGGTGCGACCTCGATGCCTTGCGCGTCGAGCAGGTCGGCGACGAGCGCGCCGGGCGCGCCGCCCAGGGGCAGCACCGCGACCGTGCGCCGCCCGGCTGCCGCGACCGCCCGCGAGACGTTCACGCCCTTGCCGCCCGGGTCCATGCGCTCGCCGGTGGCGCGGATGACCTCGCCGCGGTCGAGGGCGGGGACCTCGTAGGTGCGGTCCAGGGACGGGTTCGGGGTGACGGTGAGGATCATGCGCACTCGTTTCTCAACACACAGCACTTCTGTGCCGCTCTAGACACAGAGCACTTCAGTGCCGCCGCGCTCGATGGCGGTGGCGTCTTCGGGGCTCAGCCCGCTGTCGGTGATCAGCAGGTCCACGTCGCCCAGGTCACCGAAGCGGGCGAAGTGCTCCTGGCCGTGCTTGGAGGAGTCGGCGAGCAGCACCACCCGGCGGGCCGCGGCCACGGCCGCCCGCTTCACGGCCGCCTCGGCGAGGTCGGGGGTGGTCAGACCGTGCTCGGCGGAGAAGCCGTTGGCCGCGACGAACAGGACGTCGGCCCGGATCTCGCCGTACGCCCGCAGCGCCCAGGCGTCCACGGCGGCGCGCGTACGGTGCCGCACCCGCCCCCCGATGAGATGCAGCTGCATGCCGGGGTGGTCCGCGAGGCGGGCCGCGATGGGCAGGCTGTGCGTGACGACGGTGAGGGACGCCTCCAGCGGCAGTGCGGCGGCCATGCGGGCCACCGTCGTACCGGCGTCGAGGATCATCGTGCCCTCGGCGGGCAGCTCGGCGAGGGCGGCCTTGGCGATGCGGTCCTTCTCGTCGGCCGCCGTGCCCTCCCGCTCGGCGAGGTCCGGCTCGAAGTCCAGGCGCCCCGCGGGGATGGCACCACCGTGCACCCGGCGTACGAGCCCGGCGCGGTCGAGGGCCTTCAGGTCCCGGCGGATCGTCTCCGCCGTCACCTGGAACTCCTCGGCCAGCGACAGGACGTCCACCCGGCCGCCGTCACGGGCCAGCCGGAGAATCTCCTGCTGCCGCTCCGGTGCGTACATGTCCGTTCGCCTCCGAACTGTGCCCGAACTTGTGGTTTCGCGA
Organism: Streptomyces chartreusis; assembly: GCF_008704715.1. Taxonomy (NCBI): domain Bacteria; kingdom Bacillati; phylum Actinomycetota; class Actinomycetes; order Kitasatosporales; family Streptomycetaceae; genus Streptomyces; species Streptomyces chartreusis. The sequence continues at coordinate 5,724,234 of NZ_CP023689.1, read as the reverse complement.
GGAGGCTACGCCCGGATTTCTGGAAAGTAAACAGGTTCGGGCTCAATCGGGCATGACTGGGCTTTCGGCATGGGCGATACGGAAACGACGAGGGGCCCGGCACCGAAGTGCCGGGCCCCTCCCCTCCCCCGCTCTCAGCCCGCGAGCGCGGGCTCCTTGTCCGTCGCCGGCGCCGAGTCGTCGGCGCCCTCGACGTGCTGCGCCGGCCGCTTGGGCAGCGCCGACATCAGTAGGAAGATGACACCCAGCACCGCGGCGACCCACCACAGCGCGTTCTGGAAGCCGTCCGCGAAGGCCAGGCCGGCCGCCGTGCGCTCCTTGGCCTCCGTGAGCCTGTCGTCGACGACGCCGAAGAAGACCACCGAGACCAGGCCGAGGCCGAGCGCGTTGCCCATCTGCTGGACGGTGTTGATGAGGCCCGACGCCGAACCGGAGTGCTCGCGCGGCACCTCGGAGAGGATCGCGTCCGTCAGCGGCGCCACGATCAGCCCCATGCCGACGCCCATCACGACCAGCGGCAGGGCCATCTGCCAGGGGGCGATGGACAGGCCGTAACGGTTCGCCTCCCAGATGTAGAGCAGGACGCCGAGCCCCATCACCAGCGCGCCCGCCTGGAGCACCTTGCGGCCGAAGCGCGGGACCAGCTGCTGCACGGACAGACCGGCCGCCGTCGAGACCGCGATCGAGAACGGGATGCCGGTGAGGCCGGCCTTCAGCGGGCTCCAGCCCAGACCGAACTGCATGTACAGCGTCCAGACCAGGAAGAAGATGCCGAGCGCCACACCGAACACGGTCTGTACGGCGATACCGGCCGCGAAGCTCTTCACCTTGAACAGCGACAGTTCGACGAGCGGCGAGCCGTCGCGGGCCGCCTTCCGGCGCTCGAAGAGCACCAGCACCGCGAGGACCACGAACGCGCCCGCCATCGACACGTACCCCCACACCGGCCAGCCCAGCTCACGGCCGCGGGTCAGCGGGTAGAGCAGCATCAGCAGACCGATGGTGACCAGCGCGACGCCGACGAGGTCCAGCTTCAGCGCCTTCGGCGCCTTGGACTCGGTGATGAACCGGCTGCCCAGGATCAGACCCGCGATGCCGACGGGCAGGTTGATCAGGAAGATCGGGCGCCATTCGAGACCGAACAGGTTCCACTCCGTCAGCAGCGCGCCGAGCAGCGGGCCGGTGACCGCGCCGAGTCCGACGACCGCGCCGAACAGACCGAAGACCTTGCCGCGTTCGTGCGCCGGGAACGTGGCGTGCACGATCGACAGGACCTGCGGGACCATCAGCGCCGCCATCGCGCCCTGAAGGATGCGCGAGGCGACCAGCATCTCCGGGTTGGCGGCGAAGCCGCACAGCGCCGAGGCCAGCGTGAAGCCGCCGATACCGATCAGGAACAGCTTCTTTCGGCCGTGTATGTCACCCAGACGGCCGCCGGTGATCAGACCGGCGGCGAAGGCGAGCGCATAGCCGGCGGTGATCCACTGGATCTGGCTGAACGACGCGCCGGCCTCCCGCTGGATCGACGGGATGGCGATGTTGACGATCGTGACGTCGACGAGGTCCATGAAGGCCGCGGTCATCACGATGGCCAGGGCGAACCATCGACGGCGGTCGCCTGCCTGGGCGGCCTGGGCGGCCTGGGCGGCCTGCGTCACGGCCTCGGCTGAGTCGGACGGGGTGGTGGGCTGTGCCTTGTCGCTGGTCACACGCGCCGGTTCTGTCTCGGTTGCGGTCATGGCTCAAAGCTATGGCCTCATTAGGTCAGATCGTGTCCTAGTTCTACGGCATCCTCGAAAACATGACGACGGACACTCCGGCACGGCTCCTCACACTCCTCTCTCTCCTGCAGACGCCCCGCGAGTGGCCCGGCGGCGAGCTCGCCGACCGGCTCGGGGTGTCCCGGCGCACGGTGCGGCGTGACATCGACCGGCTGCGGGACCTCGGCTATCCCGTGCAGGCGACCCTGGGGGCGGACGGGGGCTACCGGCTCGTCGCGGGCAAGGCGATGCCGCCGCTCGTGCTGGACGACGAGGAGGCGGTGGCGATCGCGGTCGGGCTGCGGGCCGGGGCGGGGCACGCGGTCGAAGGGGTGGAGGAGGCGTCGGTGCGGGCGCTGGCGAAACTGGAGCAGGTGCTGCCGTCGCGGCTGCGGCACCGGGTGAGCACGCTTCAGGCCGCGACGACGCCGCTGACCAGTGGGGACGGGGCGAGTATCGCGCCCGAGACGCTGACCGTGATGGCGTCGACCGTGGCGGGGCGGGAGCGGTTGCGGTTCGCGTACCGGGCGAAGGACGGGACGGAGTCGCGGCGTCTGACCGAGCCGTATCGGCTGGTGTCGACCGGGCGGCGTTGGTATCTCGTGGCGTACGACCTCGACCGGGGGGACTGGCGGACGTTCCGGGTGGACCGGGTGAGTGAGCCGTTCGCGACGGGGGCGCGGTTCGCTCCGCGGGAGTTGCCGACGGGGAATGCGGCGGAGTATCTGCGGCAGTCGGTGTGGCGGCGGCAGGAGGCGTACGAGTTCTCGGTGACGTTCGAGGCGCCGGTGGAGTTCGTGGCGGCTCGGGTGCCGGGGTGGTTGGGGGTGCCGGAGGCTCTGGACGGTGGGGAGCGGTGCCGGCTTCGGGGGGCCGTGGGGGATGCGGTGGAGTGGATGGCGGTGCGGCTGGCGATGGTGGACTGCGAGTTCGTGGTGGAGTCGCCGGAGGAACTGGTGCGGTGTGTGGGGGAGTTGGGGGGGCGGATGAGTCGGGCGGCTGGTGCGTGATGCCTGCGGCGGCCTGTGCCGGTTCGGTGGGGGTTCGTGTAGCGCCTGCGGTTGTGTGGTGGGTCGGGGCCGTGCCGGGGGGTGTCCGTCCTCGGTCGGGCGGTTGGGCTCTCTTAGAAGGGTGCTCGGCGTTGACGCCCGCCGCTGCGGGCGGACACCCCCCGGCACGTCCCCTCACCGCCGTACGCGACTGGAACGCCCCCAGGGGCGCGGGGAACTGCGCAACGGTTGCGAGGCCCACGGTCACGTCTAGGCGCAGGCCCACTGCAACTCCCTGCTTTTAGGGGCGCGGGGAACTGCGCGACCAGCCTCCACGGGCCCGCAGCCGGAAACCTCAGACTGCCGTGATGTCCTCCCACGGGAAGTTCCGCAGGGCGTCCAGGTTGCGTAGGGCCTGTGCCGCTGGCCCTTGGGGGCCCTCCGCCGGGGCGTCGCCCGTGGCCCAGGTCTCTACGGCCACGCGGACGGACGCCGCCGCCACCGCTGCGGCGAAATTGTGGGCGGCAACGTTGTCGGTACCGCTTCTTTGCGCCAAAGCCTCGGCCAGTTTCGCCTCCGACTCGTGGCACACCTCGGCCCAGACCTTGCGCAGGGCGGGGTTCGAGATGGCGAGGCGGACCAGTGTGCGGGCCCACTCCCAGGAGGCCTCCGAGACGCCCGCGCCCGGGGTCAGCGTGTGGCGCAGGGCGTGTTCCAGGGCCTGCGGGACGGGCAGTTCGGCGGGGGCGTCGCGGACCGCCTGGGTCCAGCGGTCGGCGCCCACCGCGTAGAGCGGGGACACCGCCTCCTCCTTGGTGGCGAAGTAGCGGTAGAAGGTGCGCGGCGCGATACCGGCGGCCTGGGCGATGTCCTCGGCTCGGGTGGCCCGCAGCCCCCGTCGCACGAAGAGCGCGGCCGCGGCGCGGGCGATCTCCATGCGGGTGGCCGCCTTGCGCCGCTCCGTCAGGGAGGGCGACGAGGTGGCCGAGGGCTGTGCGGGGGTGGGGCTGGTCACGTTCGGCAGGCTATGCCCATGTGGCACAATCTGCCATCCGGGCGGGCCACCCCGTGGTTCAGGTACGGGGTGACCCGCCCGTCCGGACGTGCGGAAGCGGAAAGAGCCGGGCCCCGGCACCCAGGGGGGATGGGCGCCGAAGCCCGGCTCGTGGGAAGTCCCGGCGCCGGGGGGAGTGCGTCGGGACTTGGTCCGGTGTTGGTGAGGCTCGTCGGTCGGTCTGCGTCCGGGGCCCGAGGGCGGTCGCCTCGGTCCGAACTCCCTTGCCCGCAGGTCTTGTTCCCGGTGGCCCCTGCATTGAAGCGGCGTTACATCGCCATGTTTGCGCGGTCTTTGGCCACCGGGCGTACGCCCCCGCCGCCGCCCAAGGGTCAGGCGGCCGCGTCGAAGCCGGTGCTGCGCGCCAGCTTCTTCAGCTCCAGCAGGGCGTGCTTCTCGATCTGACGGATGCGTTCGCGGGTCAGGCCGTGCTCCTTGCCGACCTCGGTCAGGGTGCGCTCGCGGCCGTCCTCGATGCCGTAGCGCATCTTGATGATGGACGCCGTGCGCTGGTCGAGGCGGCCGATCAGGTCGTCCAACTCCTCGCTGCGCAGGAGGGTGAGGACCGACTGCTCGGGCGAGACCGCCGAGGTGTCCTCCAGGAGGTCGCCGAACTGCGTCTCCCCCTCGTCGTCCACCGACATGTTGAGGGACACCGGGTCACGGGCCCAGTCGAGTACGTCCGCGACGCGCTCCGGCGTCGAGCCGAGCTCGGCGGCGATCTCGGTGTGCTCCGGGTCGCGGCCGTGCTCGCGGTTGAACTCGCGCTGGACGCGCCGGATCCGGCCCAACTCCTCGACCAGGTGGACGGGGAGACGGATGGTGCGGGACTGGTCGGCTATCGAGCGCGTGATGGCCTGACGGATCCACCAGGTCGCGTACGTCGAGAACTTGAAGCCCTTGCGGTAGTCGAACTTCTCCACCGCGCGCACCAGGCCGGCGTTGCCCTCCTGGATCAGGTCGAGCAGGGGCAGGCCGCTGCGCGGGTAGCGCCGGGCCACCGCGACGACCAGGCGGAGGTTGGAGCGGATGAAGATGTCCTTGGCACGCTCTCCGTCGGCGACGAGGGCTTCGAGCTCGTCACGGGTGGCGTCGGCCTTGGCCTCCTCGTACCCGTCGAGGACCTGCCTGGCGAACACACCCGCCTCGATGATCTGCGACAACTCGACCTCTTTGGCTGCGTCGAGAAGCGGCGTACGCGCGATCTCGTCGAGGTACATGCCGACCAGGTCGCGGTCCGCGATCTCGCCGCCATGGGCGCGAACACTGCGTGCCGCGTCGGCGGTCCCGCCGGTGGCGGACTGACGACGGGCGACGGCACGGGTTGCCATGCGTGCTCCCTTGCGGTGGGGTCCCCCCGCTCGAGCGCACTCGAGAGGAGGGGAGGGCGGGCGGTGGTTCGTGAACGTTCGGGACTCTTGTCGAGTGCCCGCCGTTCGATGGAAACAACGACTGGAATCAGGACAGAATTCCCAACCCGCCCCCCTATTTTTCTGATCTTGCAGTATCCTGCCGGGCCACAGAGGAGGACCGATGCCGTCGGGGCGTACAGAAGTGCAGGTCAGGCCGGGAATCGAGAGCGACCTCGATGCCCTCGTCGCCATCTACAACCACTACGTACGCGAGACGCCCATCACCTTCGATACCACGGTGTTCACGCCGGAAGAGCGCCGCCCTTGGCTGCTCTCCCACCCTGAAGACGGCCCGTACCGCCTGATGGTTGCCACGGAGGCGGACTCCACGGGCAACTCACAGCGGATTCTCGGCTATGCCACATCCGGCCCGCACCGGCCGAAGCCCGCGTACGCGACCTCCGTCGAGGTGACCGTCTACCTCGCGCCCGACGCCGGCCGGCGCGGCATCGGCACCCTGCTGTACGAGGCCCTGTTCGACGCGCTGGCCGGCGAGGACCTGCACCGCGCCTACGCGGGCATCGCCCAGCCGAACGAGGCGTCCGTCCGGCTGCACGAGCGGTTCGGCTTCCGGCACGTCGGCACGTTCCGCGAGGTGGGCCGCAAGTTCGGCCGCTACTGGGACGTGGCCTGGTACGAGAAGGACCTCTGAGCCGCCGGAGGCGGCCATGAAGGGGACTCTCAGCCGAACTGCACCGATCGCTTCGCCAGCCCCATCCAGAACCCGTCGATCACCGACTTCTGCGCCGCCTGCTCGCCGGCCGCGTCCGCCGCGCCCATCGTCACGAAGAGGGGGGCGAAGTGCTCGGTGCGCGGGTGGGCGTAGCGGCCGGCCGGGGACTTGTGCAGGAAGTCCAGCAGGGCGTCCCAGTCGCGGCTCTCCAGCGCCCGCCGGCCCCAGTCGTCGAACTCCACGGACCAGGCGGGGATGCCGCCCTGGCGCAGTGCGGCCAGGTTGTGGGTGAAGAAGCCGGAGCCGACGATCAGCACGCCCTCGTCGCGCAGCGGCGCCAGCTTGCGCCCGATCTCCATCAGCTCGACGGGGTCGAGGGTCGGCATGGAGACCTGGAGGACGGGAATGTCCGCCTCGGGGTACATCTCGACGAGGGGGACGTAGGCGCCGTGGTCGAGACCGCGGTCCGGGATGTCCTGCACCGGGGTGCCGGGGGCGCGCAGCAGCTTGCGCACGGACGCGGCGAGCTCGGGTGCGCCGGGGGCCGGATAGGTCACCTGGTAGTAGTGCTCCGGGAATCCCCAGAAGTCGTAGACGAGAGGAACGCGCTCGGTGGCACCGATGGCGAGAGGGGCCTCCTCCCAGTGGGCGGAGACCATGAGGATCGCCTTGGGGCGCGGCAGACCGGCGGACCAGGCCGCGAGCTCGCCGGGCCAGATCGGGTCGTCCGCGAGCGGTGGTGCGCCGTGGCTGAGATAGAGGGCGGGCATGCGCTCCTGTGCGGCGGCGGACATGACGACGACTCCCTCCGGAGACCTGAAGCCTTCAGGTGCTTTAAGTCTAAACATTCCTTACGGGAAAACCGTACGTCCAGGTAGTTAAAATTTCAAGGAGAGCTCTCGTACAGTGGAGTACATGAATACGGCATCGACCCCCGCGCCGCCCGCGTCCGCGACCGCACCCGCCTCGTCCGCGCCCACGCAGGAGACCCGCTGGCTCACCGACGAGCAGCAGCGGGTCTGGCGCACCTATCTGGACGCGGTCACGTTGCTGGAGGACCACCTGGACCGCCAGCTCCAGCGGGACGCGGGCATGCCGCACATCTACTACGGCCTGCTGGTCAAGCTCGCCGAGTCACCGCGCCGCCGGCTGCGGATGACCGAGCTGGCGATGTACGCCAAGATCACCCGGTCCCGTCTCTCGCACGCCATCGCCCGGCTGGAGAAGAACGGCTGGGTCAGGCGCGAGGACTGCCCCGACGACAAGCGGGGCCAGTTCGCCGTGCTGACCGACGCCGGCGTGGCGGTGCTGAAGGAGACCGCGCCGGGTCATGTGGAGGCGGTGCGCCAGGCGATGTTCGACCGCCTCACCGAGGAACAGCAGAAGGCCCTCGGCGAGATCATGCGGATCGTCGCCGAGGGCCTTCAGCCGACGGAAGCGGGTGCGGACCTGCCCTGGCTCCGCTGAACCGCTCATTCAGTGGGGCCTGTTCTGAGTTGCCCCGTCGTCCGCGCGCAGCGCGGGCGCAGCGGCGTTCGGTGCGTGCCCTCGGTGTGCGGCGCCGCAGGTCATGTGGCGGAGCCACCTGTCCTGCGGCGCCGTGCGGCGAGGGTGCGTGCCGGGCGTCGGGGCGCAGGCGGGGCAACTCAGAACAGGCCCCGGGCCAGGGCCGGTCCTGAAGGCCGTACGTGTGGAGCGTCCCCATCCCCGTACGTACGGCTCGTCCCAAGGGGTACGACCGGGCGGTCGTCGTCGCGCGACTAGTGCGCGACGACCGGCACCGCCACCTCGTCCTGGGCGCCCTCCTCGGAGGAGGCCACCGTCGAGCCGCCCGGGCGGCCGGCGTTGACCAGGGTCAGCGCGATGCCCGCGGCCGCGACCAGGATGCCGACGGCGAACCAGATGGCGCTGGTGTAGCCCTCGACCATGCCCTCCAGCTGGACCAGCTGCTGCTGGGACCTGCTGGACGCGCCGGCGATGTGGTCGGCGATGTAGGACGTGGTCGCCGAGGCGGCGATCGTGTTCAGCAGGGCCGTACCGATGGCGCCGCCCACCTGCTGCGAGGTGTTGACCATCGCGGAGGCGACACCGGCGTCCTGCGGCTTGACGCCCTGGGTGGCCAGGGACATGGCCGGCATGAACGCCGTACCCATGCCGAGGCCGAGCAGCAGCATCGCGGGCAGCAGGAGCGCGGCGTAGGAGGAGCCGATCTCCAGCTGGGTCAGCAGCAGCATGCCGAGGGCGGCGACCAGGAAGCCGGGGCCCATCAGCAGCCGCGGTGCGACCCGGGTCATCAGACGGGTGCCGATCTGGGTGGAACCCGTGATCATGCCCGCGATCATCGGCAGGAAGGCGAAGCCGGTCTTCACCGGCGAGTAGCCCTTGACGATCTGGAGGTAGTAGGTGAGGAAGAGGAACAGACCGAACATCGCGATGATCGCGAGGCCGAGCGAGAGGTAGATACCGCCGCGGTTGCGCTCGGTGACCACGCGCAACGGCAGCAGCGGAGCCTTGACCCTGGACTCGACCAGGACGAACGCCAGCAGCAGCACGCCGGAGGCGACGAACATGCCGATCGTCATCGAGTCGCTCCAGCCCTCGGACTCGGCGCGGGTGAAGCCGTAGACCAGCGAGACCAGACCGAGGGTGGACAGGATCACGCCGGGGATGTCGAGCGCGGAGCGGTTGCGGCCGCCCTCGGGCTCACGGATGACGTACCAGGCACCGGCCGCGGCGACGATGGCGAACGGGATGTTGACGAAGAACGTCCAGCGCCAGTCCAGGTACTCGGTGAGGAATCCGCCGAGGATCAGACCGACCGCACCGCCACCACCGGCGATGGCGCCGTAGATGCCGAAGGCCTTCGCGCGCTCCTTGGCGTCCGTGAACATCACGGCGAGCAGGGAGAGCGCGGCCGGGGCGAGCAGCGCGCCGAACGCGCCCTGGAGGGCACGGGCGCCGAACATCATCGCCTCGTTGGTGGCGGCGCCGCCCAGCGCGGAGGCCGCGGCGAAGCCGCCGAGACCGACGACGAAGGCGCGCTTGCGGCCCCAGAGGTCGGCGATACGGCCGCCGAAGAGCAGCAGACCACCGAAGGCGAGGGCGTAGGCCGTGACGACCCACTGCCGGTTGCCGTCGGAGATGCCCAGGTCCTGCTGGGCGGAGGGCAGTGCGATGTTCACGATGGTCGCGTCGAGGACGACCATCAGCTGGGCTATCGCGATGAACGCGAGCGCTTTCCAGCGGTTGGGATCGACGGCGGCGCCGAGGCCGCTGCCGGGAGCCTTCGCGGCTGTTTCAGACATGGAGGTACCCACTTCGGGACTTCGTGACGGAAAAAGTGAAAGGAAAGGGGACGGCTCGTCGGCTGTGACGGCCGGTGCGATTCAGGGATCGATCGATTCGGCTGCGTACGGTGTGATGACTGCCGTGATGCTCAGGACTGAGCGGTCAGGTCATGCCTTGCGCAGGTCCTCCATGGTCAGCGCCATGCCCGGCAGAACCGAACGGGCCGGGGCCCGCAGTCCGTCCAGGAACAGCTGAAGATGACGGTGGACGTAGCGGTCGGCGATGTCGCACCCGGTACCGGCCGGGGGCCGGCTGAGCTGGGCCGCGGCGATCATCACGTCGCCGACGTCCACGTCGGAGCGGAGCTGGCCGGCCGCCTTGGCGCGGTCCATGATCGCTCCGACGAGGCGCTCGCACCGCTCGCGCGAGGCCTCCAGGTCGGGGTGGTTCTGGTCGAAGGCGCTCTGGACCATCGGGCACAGCGCGCTGATCCGCTCGTCGGCGGCGGTGTGCACGAAGCGCTCCAGAGCCTCGAAGGCATCCCCGGTCTGCGTGAGCGCGAGCTCGGCCGCCGCCATCGTACGGTTGATGACGGAGCAGACGACCTCGCGGACCAGTGCGTCGCGGTCGGGGAAGTTGCGGTACACCGTGGCATTGCCGACGCCGGCCCGGCGGGCGATCTCGTCGAGCGGCACATCGGGGCCGAACTCGACGAACATCTCCCGGGCGGCGGTGACGATCCGCTCCCGGTTGCGCAGGGCGTCGGCGCGCGGCCGGGGCGCCTTGCGCGCTTCGGGGGTCACGGTCTGCACGGCGTACTCCTGATGCTGCTGGGGTGGCGGTTGTTGCCGCCGGGTGACGATCCGGGGACGCTGTCCCCGTTTCGCTCGGACACATGGCTAAACGGGGAGACGATCCCCGGTTATTTCCCGACCGGGAAAAGATTCTGTGTGACCTGAGTCACATGCGATTGAGTATGCGGTTTCCGGGAAGAAACCCACGTTCGGTCTCCTCCAGCGCGCGCCCAAGCACCCCTCGACACAGGGTGATCGAGAGGGTGCAGCGCGCAGGCCGGCGGGCTGCCATGGACTGAAGGGCCCATGCATGCAGCCGAGCCGTCGGATACGCCCCCGCCGTGTCGCCGCCCTCGTCTCCGTGACCGCCCTGACCTTCGCGGTCAGCACCTCGGCAGGCACCGGGCACTTCACGGCGGGTACCTCGACGGTGGCCGGAGCGGGCCCGATCTCGCCGGAGCACCCCTCCGCCCTGCGCCCCTGCATGATCACCGGCCGGCCCACGATCCAGATGTCGGAAGGAGTGCCGACCGCGCGCGGCTACTCCCGCTCCACCGGCACCGTCCGCGCCCTCACCGTCATGGTCGACTTCCCCGACGCGCCCGGTCCGGGCCGCGCGCTCGACCGCTTCGACGAGTTCTTCCCGCAGACCCAGGACTGGTTCCGCACCAGCTCCTACGGCCGCCTCGACTACCGTCCCGAGACCCCGATATCCGGCTGGCTGCAGATGCCCAAGTCCTTCCGGGCCTACGGCATAGAGCGCGGCGCCCCGTTCGACCCCGGGTACCGGCGGCTGGTCCAGGACATCGTGGTCGCCGCCGATCCGAAGGTCGATTTCCGGGAGTACGACTTCCTGAACGTCCTGGTCACCCCGAACGCCGGCCCCTCGGCCCTGGACACGGTCCTGTCGGTGACCTTCGCGGGGAACACCGAGGCCCCGGTCGCCGACGGCGTCTCGGTGGCCAACGCGTCCTTCGTCTACTCCCGCCAGGACGACGGCTCCGGCACCTACCACCGCACCGGCTACCGGGTCCTCCCCCACGAGAACGGCCATGTCTTCGGCCTGCCCGACCTCTACACCGCCGACGGCGGGGCCGCGGTCGGCCACTGGGACATCATGAGCGAGGACTGGGGGGCCAACAACGACCTGCTGGGCTGGCACAAGTGGAAGCTGGGCTGGCTGGACGGCGCACAGGTACGGTGCGCGGCGAATCCCGGGACCTCGGAGTACGCCCTCACCCCGCTGGCCCGCGAGGGCGGCCCGAAGCTGATCTTCGTACCCCTGAGCCGCCGCAGCGGCTACGCCCTGGAACTGCGCACCCGCGAGGGCAACGACGAGTCCGTCTGCCGCCCCGGGGTCCTGATCTACAAGGTCGACGCGGACGTGGACACCGGGATGGGCCCGGTCAAGGTCGAGGACTCCCACGAGGACAGCGGCGGCTGCACCCGCAGCCCGAACGTCCACGCGGAACTGTCGGACGCGACGTACGGCCCCGGCGAGGAGTTCCGGGACGAGGAGCGGGGGGTGAAGGTGTCGGTGCTGGGGGTGGATCTGGCGGGGAGTTATCGGGTGCGGGTGGAGAGGGGGTGAATGGGGGCCGGGGGTGAATCGGGGCCGAGGGTGCGGGGTGGCTGGGGGTGGGCTGGAGTGTCGGCCGGGGTCCCGGTGGAGGGCTCGGCCCGGATATTGATGCTCGGGCGTGTGGCCAGGTCGCCGCGTGCGTGCGTGGGGCGGATTACGGTTGAGGCTGCCGCGAACGCCGTACGGAGAGCCGATGCCCGCGAAGACGACCCTGGACGACGACCGTGCCGTGCCCGCGGAGGCGGTCACGCCGCTGATTCGGGGTGTGACGGTGCTGCGGCGACTGACCGAGGCCGGCGGGACGCTGAGTGCGAGCGGCCTGGAGCGCGGCACCGGGCTGGCGCGCTCGACGGTGGACCGGATCACGTCCACGCTCGCGCGCATGGGGTACGTCCGCCTCGACGGCCGCGACATCATGCTGGCGCCGCGCGTGATGGAACTCGGCAACGCCTACCTGGCGGCCCTCGCCCTGCCCTCCCTCCTCGCCTCCCACGCGGACGCGCTCGCCGACGAGCTCGACGAGTCCGTGTCCCTGGCGGTCGCCGACCGCGACGGCATCCGCTTCATCCACCAGGCGACCCGCCGCCGCGCGATGTCCCTCAGCTTCCGCATCGGCGACCTGCTCCCGGCCGAACGCACCTCGCCGGGCCCGCTGTTCGCGACGGAATGGCCGGACGCGCAGTGGCAGTCGTGGCGCGAGCGCAGGGCGGCGGACCCGGACGACCGCGGCTTCCCGGCCGCTCCGTGGCAGTCGCACGCCTCCTCCGACGAGGACTTCGAACGCCGGGCGGCGCGAGCGCGCAAGGACGGCTGGGCGCTGGACGACCAGTTGATCGAGCCGGGGCTGGTCGCGGTGTCCGTACCGGTACGGGATCCGCGGGCGGGCGGCCGTATCGCCTGCGTGGCGAACGTGGTGAGCCACACCAGCCGGCACACCGCCGCCGACCTGCGCGACACGCTCCTGCCCCGCCTGCGCACGGCGGTGGCGGACATGGAGCGCGAGCTGCGCGAGGCGCCGGAACCGCGCCCCGCGACCGCTCCGGCGGGCCTCGCGACCTGGACCGGCGCCTCCAAGCAGGAACTGGGCCGGGAGTTCGTCGAGTCGCTGGCGCGCGGGCTGACCGTACTGACCGCGTTCGGGGAGGGCAGGGCGGAGCTGACGCTGACGGACGTGGCGAACGCGACGGGGCTGGCGCGGGCGACGGCCCGACGCGCGCTGATCACGTACGAACACCTGGGCCTGGTACGCCCGTCGGGCAACCGCGCCTTCTCCCTGACGCCCCGTGTCCTGTCCCTCGGCTACCCGCCCCTGTCCCGCACGTCCCTGGCCCAGATCGCGACCCCGCATCTGGCCGAACTCGCCGACCGGGTCCACGAGTCGGCGTCCCTGGCGGTGCTGACGCCGTCGGCCGAGGAGATCCAGTACATCGCCCGGGCCGCCACCAGCCGCGTGATGAGCGTGAACATCACGATCGGCACGCGGCTGCCGGCGTACGCGACGTCGATGGGCCGGGTACTGCTGGCCGATCTCCCGGAGGGCGACGGCCATTTGTCCTCCGCCCTGCACGACCTGCGCCCCCTGACGCCCCGCACCGTCACGGACCCCGCGACCCTGGAGACGACCCTCTCCCACGTCCGCACCCACGGCTACGCCCTGGTCGACGAGGAACTGGAGGCGGGCCTCCGCTCAGTGGCAGTCCCGGTCCGCGACCGCACGGGCCGAGTGGTCGCGTCCCTGAACGTGGCGATGCATGCGGCGCGACGAACGGTGGAGGAGTGCGTACGGGAGGTACTGCCCGAGCTGGTGGAGACGGCGGGTCGGGTGGAGGGGGACCTGCGGGTGGCGGGGCGGTTTGGTGGGGTGGGGTGGGGTGAGGGAGTCCTGCTGGTGCGGCTGGCCGCTGACGCGATCCGCCGTGCCGGCGATGGCGTCACCCGCCGCCTCAGCCGTCGTACGGCCTGGCGGCGCGGCCCTCGCGCAGGGTTAGCCCCCACCAGGCGAGCTGGTCCAGCAGCACGGAGGCGGCCTTGGCGGTGCCGTCCTGATCATGGGGATGTCCGTCGTCGTCGAACTGCTCCCAGGCCATGTGGAAGCTGACGGTGTCGCGCAGGGTGACGGCGTGCAGCTCGGCGAAGACCTGACGCAGCTGCTCGACGGCGCGCTGGCCGCCGGCCATACCGCCGTAGGAGACGAAGCCGACGGGCTTGGCCCGCCACTCCCGGTAGACGTAGTCGATGGCGAGCTTCAGCGACGCCGGGTACCCGTGGTTGTACTCGGGTGTGACGACGACGAACCCGTCGAGTCCGCCGATGCGCTCGGCGAGGGTCGGAGCGTCACCGGACCCGTCGGACCGCTCGAGGGTGAGCTTGAGCTCGGAGGCGAGGTCGGGCTCGGACAGGTCGATGACATGGGTCTCCATATCCTCCCGCCGCCCGATCTCGGACATGAACCACCGGGAAACCCGATCAGCGAACCGCCCGGGCCGAACACTGCCGACGAGAACGCCGATCTTGAGCGGGGACACGGACATGGGTGTACCTCGATTCCGGAGGACGGCAAGGAGTGATCACGGGGGGCCTGTGGTCCGACCCCGCGGAATCAACGTAAAATCTCAAGCAAACTTGAGGTCAAGGAGACCAGGCCCACCGCCGACCGAAGATCACCAACCCCTCCTCCCTCACCGACAACCAGGGCGAACCCCGATGAACGAATCCGCTACGCTGTCAGGGCACCTTCCGCCTTCGTAGCTCAGGGGATAGAGCACCGCTCTCCTAAAGCGGGTGTCGCAGGTTCGAATCCTGCCGGGGGCACCATGCCTGACCAGCGCGTTTACCCTTCCAGGGTGGGCGCGCTGTTCGTCGTAGCCGTGGCATTAGCCGTCAGTAGGTTCCACAGCATGGCGAACACCAAGCCCAAGCCCGTTCAGAGGGGCCGCATCCGGCGCAACGGGTCCGGCTACCAAGCCAGCGTCTACGTGGGGCGCGACCCCCTCACCAAGAAGAAGATCTACGTCTACGAGCAGGCGTCATCGCTCCCCGAAGCCGAGAAGGCACGCACCAAGCTCCTCCACCAGGTCGACGAGCAACGCCACCCCAAGCGCGAGGTGACGGTGGCTTTCCTCCTCGATCGCTGGCTCGGCGTCGCCGAGCTCGACGAGACGTCGTACGAGCGTGCCGAAGGCATCATCCGCAACTACCTCAAGCCGACCTTCGGCACGCTGAAGGCCGGCAAGCTCACCGCCGAGATGCTGGAGCTCTTCTACTCCCGTCTCCGCCAGTGCCAGGAACAGTGCGAAGGCCGGCGCAACGGCAAGACGGAGCCGATGACCAAGCGGAAGCACGTCTGTGAGCCGCTCGCCGCGAACAGCATCCGCAAGATTCACTTCATCCTGCGGCCGGCACTCAACCGCGGCCTGCGCTGGGGCTACGTGACGACGAACGTCGCTGCCCTGGCCGAGCCTCCGTCGCAGCCCAAGCCGAACCCCGACCCTCCCACTCCAGAAGAAGCCGCGCTGGTCCTGAACACGGCCTGGCAGCGGGATCTCGACTGGGGGACGTTCCTGTTCATGACGATGGTGACCGGCTCACGCCGCGGAGAGATGTGCGCGCTGCGCTGGTCGGACATCAACTTCGACCGGCTGGAGCTGTTCGTGAAGCACTCCAACAACGGTCGGCGCATCAAGGACACCAAAACCCATCAGCGCCGGCGGCAGGCCATCGACGTGATCACACGCAACGTCCTGCTGGCCCACCGCGAGCGTGCCAAGGAGCGCTGCAAGGCCCTCGGCGGCGAACTCGCCCGGGACGCCTTCGTGTTCACCTCGGAGGCGGACTCAAGTCTCCCGCTCAAGCCGCCGAGCGTCAGCCAGCGTTACCGGCGTCTGGCCGAGAAGCTGAAGATCCACACGCACCGGCTCAAGGATCTGCGCACCTACAACGTCACTGAGCTCCTTGGCAACGGCGCCGACGTCCGTACCGTCGCCGGCCGCGTCGGCCACAGAAGCAATGGCGCGACCACGCTCAAGTACTACGCCGCCTTCCTGGCTACCTCAGACCGCCAAGCCGTGACGGCCTTCGCCAAGCAGCTGCCCGTGCCGGAGGGTCTGCTCGCCGAGCAGCCGGTCACTACCGTCATCAACGGTCTGCGCCTGGTCTGCCAGTGCGGCAACGAGTCGCTCTGGGCGATGCTCGTGGTCACTGAAGGTGGAGCAGAGGCGCTCTGCGGCCAGTGCGAGGCGGCCGTCCAAGCTCGGCCGGACACAGCCGTGGGCCCCATCGGCCGGACCATCAAGGTGGAAGCGGCCCCGCCACACGAGCTCGCTCCCTGGGAAGTGATCGCGAAGGACGTCGCGGACGCCATCAAGGACGGCACGATGCTGCCTGGCGAGGACGTCCCCACCGTAGGCGACATCGCCCAGGCCCATGGCGTCTCGGTCAGCACCGCTCACCGCGCCTTCACCCAGCTCAAGAACGACGGCCTGATCGAGGTCAGCCGCGGCCGCCGTGCCATCGTCCTCCCACGCCAGGAGAAGAACTCCGATGCCGAGTAATGGCCGCGCAATGCTCTTCCTCATCGAGGACAACGACTCAATGGTGGCCTGCATTGGCGTACGGCGAGCTGGCGACGGATCACCGCTTTAGGAGTTCGATCTCCCCTCGTCCTGGTCCGGGCTCGCCTCGGGCAGCGGTGCCAGACGTGGTTGCCGCGTATCGACGCCGTCCGCGCTCGTTGATGTCAACTTTGGATGTCAGCGGAACAGATCTTGCACCGGGCAGGCCTCACCGAGAACGGGACCCCCATCGAACCGGGCAACCTGAACCGGTCGTTCGAGGCACTAAGCGTCCGCGCCGACGTCCGCAACCTCCGCCTTCACGACCTGCACCACACGTGCGCGTCGCTCCTCCACGATCAAGGCGCCGGCGCCCGCATGAGGCCCGCGCCAAGGCAACACTGGTGCGGGCCCTCGCGCCCTATCGGCAGCCCCCGGGCGGACACGGGTTGTAGCATCCGCCAGGCGGGCACCCACCCTTCTCACCCGGGTAGTAGTCCTCCTCATTGCTACCACTGTCCCCACTGCTGCCCTCGTCTTCAGACCATCCGTCGCCGGGGTCAACGTAGTCCGGATCGACGTACTCCGGATCGTTCGTGGGGTCCTTGTAAAGCCCCGTCGATGACGGACACGCCTCGGCGTCCTCCACGGCGTGAAGGGTGACATCTGGTTCATGCTCCAGGGCAGTCCCAGCTTTGACGCTCTGGAAGCACACCTTCCAGTTCGCGTAGTCACCAGCTTCGTTGTTCGTGTCGTAGGCCGCCTCGTCCTCGTAGGCTGCCTCGATGGCAACGTCGCCGACGGCATCCCCCAGCTTCTCTACTGCCTTGGCGTAAGTAGTGCCCTTCACGTTTGGCATCTTGGGCCAGGGAATGCGTTGACCATCCTTTTTCGGGCACGGCGCCCCGTCTGGCACGGCAGCGAAGTCGACCTTGCTCAAGGTCGCCTCCTCGAAGCACACCGTCCAGTCCCCGCCCGGAGTCTCATACCGGTCGCTGGCGTCGTGGACCACAACGCTCAGCCCGGTCTGCCGTGCTCGCTCCGAGGCACTGTCGACGCTCTTACCGACCTGGCTCCCAGCCGGGCTCGGAGTAGCCGTGACGGTGACCGTCGCCTTCGGCGTCGACGCCACCTCCTCACAGTCATCGTCACAAGATCTGAGTAGGAGGAGGAGCAGCACCACAGTCAAAACGGCTATGCCGCTGAAAAACCCCTTTTCACCCTTATTTATTGCCAATGCTGTGATACCCCCCTGGTTCACATGGACGCTCCCCGGGCGACCCGCGCGGGTGTGGGATTCCTGTCCACCCGATGGCATCCGTGCCGGAAAGACAGCCTGAGCACGTCACCTTCCGCAGCAGCCAGCGGATGATGATCCGCGCGTATCGGGTTCTATCGGAACGAGAGATGCGATGGCAACAGATGGGACGAAAGACGACGGTCCGAACGGATGCCCTATCACCATGCGATCCACGCCTGCCGTCAACCACTGCCGTCAAGGCAAAAAGGCCAAAGGCCCTGTGAATCAATCCATAGGGCCTTTGGCGTGCTGTGCACTCGGCAGGATTCGAACCTGCAACCTTCTGATCCGTAGCTCTACATAGATCGGACGTTGGAGGTCATACAGGCTGTGGGGGGCTTGGCGCTCGGTGTTGGGTGCTGATGGTTGCTGGGGTTGCTGTACAGCAACCAGCCGGCTCGGCGCGGCTATGGCTGTGCGCATTGGCGCTCCCGTCATGCGCCTGCGTTCTCAGCAACGCAGACGTACGTGGGGGGTTGCGCACCGTCCTCGTTCGGGAAGTCTAGGACGCCCGGGTAGGTCATCCTGGTGCCCGGGTAGGCCCCCTCGCAGGACAGAGGGCTGTCCGAGAAGACCGAAGTGCCGTCGACCTGGATCGCCTGCCCGTCTGAGCCGACCAGGTACGCACCACACTGATAACCGGCCGCGTTCATCAGAAGAGTGGCGTCCTTTCCTGCGCCATCGCTGCTGCCCGTCCACGCGAGACAGTAGGTGGCTCCTGGATCCCCTCCGGTGGCCGGCTGCGAGATGACGTGGATGGCCTGGAGTGGCGCGGGGCCGCCGCACAAGCCCTCGATATCTTCTACATGCCAGGGTGCTCCAGCCACACAGACATCGGCCTTCGGCTCACAGCCAGCTGGACCGTCAGACGTCTTGTAGGTCACGGGGATGCACGACGGCGATGCATCCGCCAACCGGGGCGGTGGAGCACTCGACGACGAGGTTGGCTCTGAAGATGTCGAGGTACCGCGGTTTCCGTGTCCGGCTCCTGTGGCTCCGCGTGTCGCGTTGGGGAGCGCCTTCTCGTCGGAAATGTGTCCCGGGTCCGTCTGCTGGTGCAGAACCAGAGCCAGGCACACGCCGACGACCACTGCGACGGCTCCCCCGGCCATTGCCGCCTTCCACGGGAACCGCGGTGGTCGAGGACCAGCGGCTTCGCGGATTACGGGGATGTTCTCCAGCGTGTCCCCGTTGTGGAAGGCAAGCACTTCATCCGGGCGCGGCGGTCGCTGCGGCGGCGGTGTACTCACGGTCCCCCCTGCTTGCTCTGCTGGCGGCCACGGTAGGGCACCAGCGGCGGGGACAAGACGGGCTGGTTGAAGCGCAACGGTGTCGTGACTCATCGGCATTGGTGCTCTCACACGGTCCGGGGCCAGCATGCTGAACCGGCAGCGCCATGCCCACAGCTCGCAAACACGCTTTCCAACTGTGGTGGTGCATCGCAGGGTCGTGTACGGGGCCGTTCACCTGCATTCATGGCCAGTCGTGCGTGGGAGCGGCTACCGCCTTCGGTCTTGCCTGAACGGTCGTGAACGGCGCTGAACGAGACGGAAAACGAGACGGACGGATGGGCCGGGCTCGCTAGCATCGCCGCTGTTGAAGGGGGAGTCATGGCACTGGTCCGCAAGGGATCACGTCGGATCGTTGTCGACGGTACGGCCTACCGCTGGCGGCTGCGAGGCAGGCCGACGTACTTCCAGGGCTTGGCCTGGTCGCCGTGCACGTTTGCGGTCGAGCATGCGGACACCCCGGGCATGACGCTCGTGGTCACCACCAACCAGCCGCATCCGAGTAACTGGTTCGGCCGAGAGGCTGAGCCTGTACTGCCGTCCGATGTTGCCGCAGCTGTTCGGCTTGCCCTGCGTGAGGGTTGGACTCCGACGGCTCCGGGCTCCGTGTTCCAACTTGACCAGTCCTCCGGCTTCACGCCTTCGCACTGAAGGAGAGGAACCGGAGCGCACTGTCAGTCTGAACTGAGTCGGGAGGTAACCGGTGTTGTACGCACACGAGGTGGTCCTGAACGAGCTCGCGCAGGGACTCAGGCCGACGGCCGAGGGTGTCGAGTGGTTCGAAGGCCGCTCGGAGGATGACCAACGCAAGGTCTTGCACGCGCTGGTGGAGGTCTGCGGGCAGGCCCGGGCCTGCGAGGACGATGTGCCGGAGAGCATCGCGCTTTCTGGTATTCGTCCCACTCACACGCTGGCGGTGATGCTCACGAAGTGGCGCTTTGGGATGGCGGCGCTACCGGCCTATGAACTCACCAAGTCCTTCCGCCTGCTCGTCGCACTCTTCAGCATCGCGGACACTCGCAGGCGGACGCAGCATTGCGCTGATCGGTGCGGTCACGAGTGGCACAACCTGTCGGTTCCGCGGCGGGATGCCACCTAGGTGTCTTCTTGCCCTGGGTGTTGCCGGGGATCCTGGTGAGCTGGGTTTTTGCTGGTCAGGTGCGGTGGGCTCTTGCGCCTGGTGGTCGTCGTCGGTCGTTATTGGCCACTGGTGAGCGGCCTCGGACGGCCCAGAGACGGCCCAGTCGGCACCGTTATGGGCGTCGACTTACCGCGTTGCGCAGCGCCTCGAACCAACACATGAAGAGCCACCTCAGCCACCAGAACCAGCCTCTCCGCCTGCCCTGTGACTGCGGTTCCGGACGCGCCGGCGTGCGCGGAAGTCGGGGAGGAGTAGAGACACGTGGGCTCCGGCTTCGTCGGCCTCCGCCACCGTGCAGATGGCAATAGCCGTTCCATCCGGCCGGGTTTCCGCACGCTCGTCCCTGCCGTGTCACCCCAGCGCAACCCCCCATGAAACGAGTCTGGCAGAGGCTGCGCGGGCAGCGGGCGACTGTGGGGCAACTGCTTGCGGGACCTGCGGAGTCTCACATGCGGAGCCATCAGTTTGGGAAGCTGCGGGCATCGAGGGCCCGTCGTCGGCGTTGACCTGCTCGAACGGCAGGTTCGCCACCTCTGTGGGCTCGACTGCTTTCACCGTGATTCCCCGCTGTTCCCCGCTCGATCTGGTGCGCTTGTGGTGCGGTCACTGTCGGCGTGGGGCACTACGAGCCGGCGCGTCTGCAAGTGCCTCATAGGTGTTGCTTGGCTGCTCTGACGAGTCGGCTGATGTCGTCACGGGTTCGTACCCTGGCATCGTCGAGTTCTGTTCTGCTGGCTGTCTTGGACAGCGTCGTAATGTCTGCGAGCACGTTCTCCGCGGCCTGGCTCAACGTCTCGTCATCGGTGAGCATCTGTGCCCGGAACAGTGCCTCTTGGGCGTTGGAGCGCAGGTCGTAGGCGCGGATCCGTACCGTGTCGGGGTCCTCCGGTGGTGGCTGTTCGTGCTCGCAGAACCAGAGGTGAACCAGGCAGCGGCGGTAGTTGACCAGTGCGCCGGCGTAGGCAGAGAAAGCATCGAGTCGTTCCTGTCGCAGCTTCTCCTGGCGGGTGAACTGGTGGTTCCTGTCGGCGGTGCGCTGCTGGAACGCCAGGGTGATCCCCGAACCAAGCAGCGTCCCCAGGACGGCTATGCCGCTGGCGATGATGGTCTCCACATCCCAAGCTGATCACGCATCGCCGTCCTCCGCGGGCCGTAACCCGACTCCCATGGCACCACGCTTTCCAAGTCTGACTGAGACACAGTAGGTTCACCTGGCTCATCAGCCAGAGCCATCTCACGCATCCGCATGCCCTCGACGAGGGCTGCTCACTTGCGCGGGGTGACGGTGCAGCCCTACGGTCTGCGAGTTCGATGTCTCGCTGGGTCGCTCGCCACTAGGTCCGCCCGGTAGCCCCGAAGAATCCGCCGAGTCCGGGGCACGTCGCCTGGCTTCAGGTCACGCTCCACCTCGCAGACGTACCGTTCAAGCCCGGCACTGACTGACCGGACACGGGCCGAGGCCAGGCAGATTCGATCACTATCTCTCGCCGGTGATACGCAAGTGATAATGTGTCGGTAACCTGGGCGTCCCGATCATCTTTAGATACCCAGGAATTGTCGACTGGTGTAATGGTGCTAAAGAGTTGAAGGTCGGCAACTCTTCAAGAACACACTCGCATTGCGCGAGAGTTCCTCGGTTCGATTCCGAGGTCGACGGAGTGCATCGGAATGGTGCATTGCGTCGACCGCAGAATTACCAGGAGGGGGGAGATGGGGTGGAGCGCCATCGCCGAAACTCGGCACATCGTCGCAATCTTGACGCGCTCGAAACAGCCTTCGAGGTAACGAGTCGATCCTGCAAGGAAGCGATACGTCGCGGAAATGGTCACGAGGTCGACTCCCTCACGAAAGCCTGTGCGCTAATTCTAGCCGCAACTTTGGAGGACCGTCTCATGGTTCTCATTACCTCTCTTTACTTTCCGGAAAACGCCGAGAAGCGCGTGATGGATGAAAAATCCATTGCCGAGCGTTGGCAGAGAGCGGTCGATGAGGCGTTCTCTGTTCGCTATAACGTCCCGTCGCGAAACATCCCTAATCGACTAGATTTCACGGCTCAAGCGTACTATAGGGGTATCAGTGAAGTTCTAAGCGACTGGATCACTCCTCTTTTTAGCCTAAGGAATTCTCTCGCCCATGGGCAATGGGTGGTGGCGTTCAATGAAACTCGCAGTGCTGCAAATAACGATAAAACGAAGAAGCTTAAAGATCTGAGCTTGTGGCGTCTGAGACTTCTGAAAAATATGCTGGGTCATCTGGAGCGCCTGCTTTATGACCTCACCGTTACCCGATATGCGTTCGAGCGGGATTTCGATAAACATTGGACGGGCTTGGATGCGGCGAGGCGGAGAATTGAGAACGGAAAATCTGCGGACTGGGAGAAATTGCTCCGAACGAGACACCGCAGGGGAAAGTGGCATCGCGAGATGAACATTGCCAGGGAAGCGAGAGAGCGGGGAGCGAAGGCAACGTGAGGCTGCCGCAGCTTCAACAGGAAAATTAGGCTTCCAGTACGTTGAGGACGATCGTTGTGGTGATGTCGGCAGGGCCCACAACCCGCACTCGCTTATCCGCCCTCGCTCCCGTCCCCTCCGCCATGGGCCGCGTCTGCTCGGCTCTGCCTGGGTCGACGGTGGACGGGATGGGAGCCCACTACGCTCACTACGATGTGCCCGCGGCCCGGAACGGCGCCCCCTCCCGCCCGGTGCCGGCCGATCCCCCGCCGAAGGCGTCGTCTGTGACCGAGGGCGCGTTACTTCGGGCCCTGTCGATGTGTGGGCGGATGTTCAACGTGAGCGGAGTCCGCAGGTTGGTGCAGGCGAAGCCGGGGGTTTGGTGCGGTTGTGGCGGTGTGCTGTGCCACGACTGATCATTGGCGGCCGTGACCTGCGCCCGCCTAAACGATCAGCGTCCTGACCTGCTGCTGAGCTGTCGACAGTTGTCAGCGTTGGTCATCGTTGAGCGCCCTTCCACGGAGGACGGCCCGGGAGGGGCATTTTCACATTTCTGGTGCTGCATATACGTAATAATCCAAGTTCCCGCAGAGCCCTCAATTGCTATGCGTACGGGTCCTCGGAATCTCCGTCAGATTGCGCTTTTTTGGCATCCCGCATCATCCGAAGCCCATCGACTACGCCCATATAGAATGCAAAATTGTCATCCCTTGTCATTTCTTCCTGAAGCTTTGCGCTACCTCCGAAGCTGCCCAGCGATGCGTCGGGGACGGTGATGAACAAACTCACGCCGACAGGCCCTCCTTCTTGCGCAATTTTTAGGCACAGCGATCTGGCTTCGCCGCTTAGTTGAAGTAGGCGGTGCGCCTCTTCGACAGCGATGATAATCCCGGGCTTCTCGGTGCTCGGGTTTAGGTAGTCACCCCCATTGATCTTCCTGTATTCAATGACGCGGACAGCGCCCGACAGAATTCCCAGCGAAGACTCTAGGTCGCCCACTGAGAATCTTAGAGCCGCGTCCTTCTCGATGAACGGATGGAAGTGCTTCTGCTCAGGTGACCAATCGATGAGGCATAGGGAGTACTTCAGGCTTGTTAGCGCACCAAGTAGAATTAGAGTTAGATTGTTGCTCTTTCCGATACCCTTCCCTCCCGCAATAATTCCGTGAAGTACGCCAACATTTGGCCGATGTAGTGCAATTTCCACCACTTTCCCGTCTCGGTAAGTGCCAATGGAGATCTTCCCAGTTTCCGGGTTATATAGGGGAGTGGCTGGGTTGTACGGCACTACGGTTGTGTGGAATTCGTCCTGCAACTCCACTTGTTGCCAGTACCGGGCGGTCTCACTGTCTCCCAATTCTAGGTAGATCGACGCGAGATTTGCGGCAGCGCTTCCATTTCCGTCTCTCGCTAGCGGCTCCCAAGCCGCTACGGCGTAGTCATTCCTTCCGGCCATGTAGGCGTGCATACCGATGAGCCAACGATCGTCATTGTCGGGACAGAGGTCTAGGGCTTCTTTCCATATAAAGTCAGGAACGTCTGACCTGTCCTGCCGGGAGCGAGAAATTGAGTCTGGAAGGTAATCGAACGCACGCCACATGCCTTCATATTCTTCTCCTGGGATCAATAGTCCGGATACGCCGTGTCGAACCTTCGTTGCCCATGACTTGGCCTCATCCCAAGTTTCAGGCCTAAGTGTTGGGCTGCTTAGGTACTTTTCATGTAGGTCTTGGAGGACATCGATATCGACAGCCCCGCTGAATCCAGCGCGGGCCAGGTCAACGCTCGCTTGGACAAGTGCGGCACCTCGGGGGTGCCCACTCACGCGTTGGGCTCTCTGCCACTCTTCCAACAAGCTAGGCCCGGCAGCCACGTACTCAGCGACGCCGTAGATGTTGCTGTGGGTCACCGCATCAGCGAGTCGCTCATCACCAGCTTTCGAGGCTCGATCAACCTCCCGTTCACTCCAGATTCGGCCGATAAATATGGGCTCCACCGCTCGCAGCAGGCGATTTCCGATTTGTCGAGAAGAGTTCTCCTCTCCGGAATCCTTGTATGGTCGTGAATTTGCGTACGTTTCAAACAGCTCGTCCCTCATTGTTGCGACGATAGCAATATTTAACCTCTCTAATGAATCAAGTAGGGCCGGATTCATTCCTTGATTTCCAAGGAATCCCTCCAAGTCGTCCAGCCAGAGGATGAAAGGGGCTGCTGGGGAGTCTTTTAGCCGCTTTGGCAATTCGGCTATTTTGGTGCCGCGGCTAGGGGCGTATATCGTATGATTTGGCATGCATCGCCGAATTCCATGAAATGCCGTCCTGCTTTTGCCTGATGTGGAATCACCGGTCAGTAGAACCATACCTCCGTGGGTGGAAACATACTTCATTCGTTCCGCTACTTCGCGATCGGCATCGCGCAATACGTACGGCGGCAGAATGGGGTGGCTCTTGATTGTGCGGGACCTGTGGACCCCCAGTTTGAGTGGGTCAACTTCATGTACCTTCGGCCATTCGGTCGGGGTGAAACTAGGCGACCCGTCGAGCTTCAAATGTATTTCAGGGTTGGTGATGATCGGCGCTCGAACATCACCACCCACCGCAACTGCCGCATCTCCGGATGCCGTTACCTTTTTCTGTCGCACTTCTTGTCCCTACCCCTGTTATGCGTCGTCAATATCGGTGGTTATATCACCCTCTGCTTCTCCGCCGATCGCGATACTGCCGGGTCCTTGAGAAACGATGCCGTCTTGTGTGCTTGGCGGCGGGCTTGACTGCATCGACCCGCGTATTCGTGTACTGACTGACCCATGAGTAGAACCGCCCACAGCTATGCTGCCTTTACCCGTGGCGGAAATATTCGCACCCTGGCTTTCGCTACTCGTGAGAAATGCTTGAGTTCCGGCACCGACTATGAGTAATGCCCCTAGGGCTACCCACCAAGCAACGTTTGGTCGGTCTGTAGCAATGTTCGTTACCAGCCCTATCGCAGCTGCAATGACCACTGATGCACCAGCTGCAACACTGCGCTTGATTGCTGTCGACACAGGTCCTCCCGTAGCTTCCCGAGCGCGCGCCGTTGCGGCCGCACCCAATGAGGTAGTTTGCCGGATCGTTGAGGTTGGCGTAGCGGCTTTGGGCTGGAGCTGCTTTGGGGCGAGTGATCATGGCCCCGTAAGCTTCCGGCGCGTCGGGCAGTCTGTGGACCTGCCCGTTAAAGCACGACGTTGGGGCCATGATCTTCGAGGCTCGCCCCAAAGTGGCTGCCTAAAGCCGTGGAGCCGACCGCCCCAGCCACAGAGGGTGTCTCCCAATTCATGCCCGTAGCTCGCCAGCGCGCCGCCGGGCGCGGCCAGCCGGGGCGCAGACAGGAGGCAGGCCGCGCCGCAGAGGCGGCGCGGGCCCGCGCCGTGCGCGGGCCTTGAACCAGTGAAGAAGGTTGTAACTCAGTCGGCTGCGTGTGGCTCGTTGGGTGTTCGAGGTGCCCGGGGGCCTGTCGCGCGGGCGGTTCCTGTTGAGTCTGCATCCCAGCGCTAAGAGCGGCCGTCGGGCCCCGATTGCGAGCCTTCCGTGGCTGACGTTCTCGGCTAGCAATCTGTCGCAATCCGCGAGCGATGCCGTGCGGCCACCCCGCATCCTGGACCTTCAACCCACCAGGACGCGGAGGCGACATGGCGCTCAGGTTCCTCGGCACTACCAGCGACGGCGGTGACTGCCCCACTCTCTACGAGGTGGAAGGCACGGGCGAGATCCTCGTGCAGGGTGACGTCGTCACCGACCCCGAGCACATCGCCCAACTGCGGGACGTGAAGCCCTCCGAGACGTTCGTACGGGTGCCACGCGAACTCCTCGCCCGCTTCGCCCCGCACAGCGCGCCATCCGAGGTGATCCCGTTCAGCGACGCGGCGCACGTCTTCACCGACCTGAAGCACACCGCGTGGCGGCTGGAGACCCGCCGCGGCTACGCCACCGACCGAAGCAGCGCGGCGTGGGCCCGCTGGAAGGCCGGCGAGGACGTGGCCCATGACGAACCCGACGCGTGGCGCCGCAACGTCATCGAGCAGGTCGCACAAGGCAAGACGTTCGGCCGCGTCCGGATCGTTGACCAGCCGCTCACGGAAGGGCAGGAGTTCCTGCTGACGCGGGCACCGAGCAGCGTGGCCGCAGGTGACGAGGTGCGCTACCTGTGGCGGGCGGATGCCGTGCGCCTAGGCCTTCCCGAGTTCGACCTCTGGCTCATCGACTCCCGCACCATGCTCCGCTTCGTGTTCGACGAGCAGGACACCACCATGGGCGTCATCGTCTCCGAGGACCCCACCGAGGTACTCGCCGCCTGCCAGGCCCGCGACGCCGCCTGGCATCACGCGCTGACTGCCGCCGACTTCGCCGAGCGGGTACGTTCCACTGCGTGAGCAGCGACTACCAATCCGGGCGCGTCGCCCTCGGTGCGCGCATGCGCGAACTGCGCACCGAGGCGGGCATGAACGGCAAGAACTTCGCCGAACGCCTCGGCTGGCAACGCTCGAAAGTCAGCCGCCTGGAGAACGGCAAGCAGACCCCGAGCCGCGACGACCTCACCGCATGGGCCGAAGCCGCCGGCCGGGCCGACGTCATAGCCGAATTGACCGGGCGCCTCGCCGGGCTTGAGACCCGTTACCGGTCGCTGCGCAAGCAGTACTCCAACGGGCACCGCGCCCGCCAGGAGCAAGGGCTGGTCGAGACGGAGCAGACGAACGAGCTGCGGGCCGTCGAGGTGATCCGAATCCCCGGGCTGTTCCAGACACCCGAGTACGCGCGGGCCGTGTTCACTGCCAACGCCGCATTCCGCGGCGTCCCGACCGCGGACATCGAGGACGCTGTCCGGGCCCGCATGCGTCGCCAGCAGGCCCTGTACGAGCCTGAGCGCAGCTTCCGCGTCCTGCTGTGGGAGGGCGCCTTGTACGCCTTGAACGCCCCCCGTCCGGTCATGGCCGCGCAGTTGGACCGGCTCCGCTCCATGGTCGGCATGGACACGGTACAGCTCGGCATCATCCCCTTCGCTGCCGAGCTGCGCCGCAGCCCCTCGCACGGGTTCTGGATCTACGACCGCCGCCTTGTGATCGTCGAGACCCTCAGCACGGAAATGTGGCTCGACGACGAGGAATCGGTCTCGCTGTACGAGCGGGCATGGGACTGGCTCGCGGACTCGGCCGTGTACGACGCCACTGCACACCGGCTCATCGGCCGCGCGAGCGCCGCTCTCAACCTGTCGTAAGCAACCCGAGGCAACGGCCCGGCCTACGCACGCAATCCCGCGCAATCGCCGCACAGACCCGCAATCGCCTTGCCTACGGTCCTGGCCATGGCCCTACCGAACTTCGCCCAACAGTACGAGGCTGGGGATGCGTGGCTCGCCGACTGCTCCGCACGCCCGGACCTCGTACGCACGGCGTGGGACGCGGAGACGCTCGCCCCGATCGCCTCCGGCGCTCACTGGCTGGTCGCCGAGGCGCAGCTCGCCACCCGGTACCCCGTCGTCATGCGCATCCCCGCACAGAAGCGGGGCCCGGTCCTCGCCGCCCCCGAGGCAGACAAGCTGTGGTGGCTGGTCCCGCTCGACGCGGCCGAGGAAATGGCCGACGTGCGTCAGCTCCTGGTGCAGCCACCGGGCTGGCGCCTGCACTGCCCCCCGACGGGCTGGCACATCGACGGCCGCATGTGGATCACGCGTCCCGATGGTTCCGGGCTACTCACCGACCCTGCAGTGCTCGCCGCCGCGATCGGCCCTGGCGGGTACCGACTCCCCGCGGAGGCACCATGACCACATCTCTGGCCGCGCCTGCTACAGGCGAGATTGGCACTCCAACGCTCGGCGAACTGCTGATTGCGACGTCCGCGAAGGGCCGAGATCGCGCTGCCGCCCAGGCGCTGGTGGAAGAGGGGACGGTTCTCGCTCTGGACAGCGTCCGCCGACTCCTCATTGTGGAGGGTGAGAACGGCCCTGCGTGTCACTGGGAGGGACTGATGGGCCGTTTGTACGGTCTAGGCCTCGACGACGCTCAGCGTGCGTTCCTTGGCCTCGTGCTGGGCATGGTGGGCATCGGCCTCCACACCCTCGCGGCAGTAGAGGAGCTGGACGAACGGCGGCTGCTCATCCTGATGCGCTCGATGCCGGTCCTCGCGTGCAACGAACGGATCGCGGTCGGCACCCGCATGTAGCTCCCGTTGCCAGCAGCGTCGCCGACCGCGCCGGCAGCGGGCCAGCGCGGCCGTCCCTGCCCCCGTCAGGGACGGCCGCCCCCCGACCTCGTAGGACGCAGCGAATCGCCGGTTGATTCGAGTACGAGGGGCGGCATGCTGCGGGCGTGAGTGGCCGAGCACGTGGTCTCGCTGCTGGCCTCTTCCGTCGAGCGCATCGCGCAGCGATCCAACTGCTGCAGCTCAACGGGAAGGGCGCTGTCGCTCCAGTGGCCAACTCAACGCGGTCCACGGTGCTGCGTCGGCTGCGGGTTCTGAGCGACGACGGCCTGGTCCTCGTGATGCCTGTTCTGCTTCCCCTTCTCTCGCCTCCGCTCCCGATGCAGCATGCGGCGGGCGTTCGTCTCCTCGTCATGGAGTACGGGGTGCTTCCGCGCGATCCTGTCGCGCAGGTTCATCTCCGCCTCTAGGTCTCTGGCAGTCTCCTCGTACGCCTGCGCGGCCTCCCGCTCGCGGACAAGTAGCCCATGCATGAGGGCCAGTCTTTCCTGGCTCTGCTTGTCCGCGTCGTGCGCGAGCCGGGACGCCCTGACGCGCATCTCGGCGAGCCTGGCGGCGATGTCCTCGATCCTCTCCGGAACCTGCTGCGAGGCACCGAGCGCGTTGGCGAGAGGGCTGGAGCGGATGACCTCCCACCCAGCGCCCCCCGCGTTTCCAGGATCGGCGCTGCCTCTGGCCACTAGTGCCTCTGCCTGGTCCAAGAGGCGATTCGCCTCGGCAGCGTATGTCTGCCCACGGGACTGACGGCTCGCCGTCGCCTGGGCGATGAGTTCAGCAAGATTCTCCGCTGCTGTGTCCGCCGCGGCGGCGGCTCGGCCAGACTCGCGTACTGCCTCTTCGAGGCGTTGGGCCAAGTCCTCGACGTCTCCGTGAGGACGTCGCTTCCAGGACGGGATGGCCAGCCTCTCCCGCTCCTCCTGCATCCGCGCCAACTGCCGCTTTTGATCTCCACTTGGCTGGAACCGCATTCGTTCCACAGCTTCGAGGCGGGCATCAACTTCCCTCGCCTTTCGCTGGATCTGGGCAAGGAATGCCGCTGCGTCGTCCAGCTCACGCGGCGGCGTCTCCGTGCCGAAGGCCTCAGCGATCCGCCGGACCACTTCGCGTGGGTTGTGGTCACGCAGCGACTGGACGGCGTCGGCCAAGACGGTGGTGTGCTGGTCTGAAGTGGAGCAAGCTTGGGCAGCCAGCCGCCGTTTGCGGGCCTGGTGTTCGGCCTGCTCAACGGATGGCGCGAGTGTGCTTGCCACGTATGTCCGCCGCAACCTGCGCTCGACCTCCGCGCGGGCCTCGGCAGCTTCGAGTTCGCGCTGCAGTGGTAGGCGGGCTGGGGCCGGCGGCTCGTAGAACGAATCCGAGACCATGCTGTCCGGCCTCGACTGTCCGAGGAACTGGGCAAATGCGGCGATGGCGCGCTGCAGGAGCTCCTTCTCGCTGCGGGCTGCACCGAGCCGCGCCTGCGTCTGCTCATCCTCAAGGACTCCGAGAGGCAGCCACAGATGGTTCGCGCGCCTGGCGCGGGTGATGCCTGGATAGACAGCGAAGGCATTCGCCCCGTGCCCGTACAACAGCGCCGTGTCGCAGGTCAGACCCTGGCTTGCTGCGATCGTCATGGCGTAGCCCAGCGACAGTGCGCCGGACGCGATACTTTCCGGCGTCACCCACGCCGACTCATATCGCGGCTCTTCAACTCCGGCAACGTGCACACGCCAACTGATCTGTACGTTGTGATTCTCGTCCATCGCTGTGATGGCGGCCCGGTATCCATTCAGGAGGTCGGGGCCTTCGCCGCGCTTCGACCGGTAGTCGTTGGCTCGCACCCTGACGGCGTCGCCGACCGCGAGGGTGAGAGTGTCACCACCAGGCAGCGCGTACCGGTGCTCGGCGCCCAGCTCGCCTGCAGCCCGGCGGATCTGTTGGGCCCCGATGTTGAGAGCGTCGACATCGCTGTTGCGAGCGGCGAGCACGGCCATATTCGCGATGAGGTCGTACGTGTCGGGCCAGCCCTTTCGTAGCTCGTCCCAGGTCGTGAGTATCTGCGAGCGGGCCTCGTCAGCGGTCTGAGCGGCGTGTACGCGCCCGCCGTCGGCGAGCATCCACAGGGCTTGTTCGTGATCGCCGGTGCGCCAGACCTCCAGCGCAGCCCGCTCGGCAGCGTCCTCCTGGCGGCGGTTTTCGGTGAGCGTGAGCCCGTGGACCAGGCGGTGGGTTTCTCGGAACCAGCCGCCTGGACCTATCGCCTGCAGTTGCAGGTGGTCGCCGATCGCGATGATTTTGGTTCCGGTGCGCTCAGCCTCGGCCATTAGTACGGCAGCGGTCCTGTCGTCGACCATCGTGGCCTCGTCGATGCAGAGGACGTCGACACCTCGCAGGCCATTGCCGTTCTCGATTTCGCCGAGCCAAGCCGCGATGGTCTTCGAGGGGATGCCGGAGACGCCGTACAGGCTCTGTGCGGCGACTGCGCTCAGGCAAGCGCCTGCGTACGTGGTGCCGGTGAGGTCCCAGGCGATCCGGCACGCCTCCATGAGCGTCGACTTCCCCACCCCAGCGGCGCCGACTACGGCCTCGATGCCGTGCCCGGCAGTGATGAGGCGCGTCACCGTCGTGTTCTG
This sequence comes from Streptomyces chartreusis, assembly GCF_008704715.1. NCBI lineage: Bacteria > Bacillati > Actinomycetota > Actinomycetes > Kitasatosporales > Streptomycetaceae > Streptomyces > Streptomyces chartreusis. Next base: position 5,693,108 of record NZ_CP023689.1, on the reverse strand, counting down.
CTGCTCCGAGAGGGGCCAGCCGACGGCCCTCTGGAACCTCTCGACGGCTTGGGCGGCTTGGGCCTCGCTGAGCCGGGCCGAGCCGTCGTTGAAGCGGGTCAGTGAATGTGTACGGACAACGTCCTCGGCATCGAGGATGTCCTGCGTGGTGTAGCGGTCTGTCAATGACATGACGGCGGAGCCCACGGACGGCACGCGCACCGCGTACCCCTCGACCGCGAGAACCAGATCAGCGAGTTGCTCCAAGCGGTCCGGGGCGCCGTCAATGCCGTACGGCAGCGCGTTGGCCACGGCCGCGAGCAGCTCCGCGCGGCTGAAGGACTTTCGCGCCTTGGTCAGCCCGGTCCTGGGGTCGAAGACGAGGGCGGCGAGGTCGGCCGGCGGAGGTATTCGTGGCGCTGGGCCACGCTCGGTGGCACCTGCCTGACCGTTCGAGCCGCGAGGTCCAGGAGCGGCTGCAGCCAGCATCGCATCAAGATCAATGCCCGCCGCCTCCGCCCGCCGACGCCAGCTGGCGCGCATCGTCGTTGCGTCGGCATCGAGCTTGTCGCGTTTGGTCGCCATCGACACCGCCGCCTTCTCCTGGCGGCTCGCGTCAGCGCCGGCCTCTTCGTCGACGAGCGTGCCCCGGCGGGAGAACACGTCGCGTAGGGCCGATGGAATCCCCAAGACCTCCCACGCGCCCGTACGTTCGTTGCGCTCACGCCGGACCCCGAAGCGCTCGTACAGCAGTGATCGGACCCGGGCCTTGAAGTAGGCGTCCGCAGCAGCTGCATGCCGGTGCAGGTCGCTGCCCGAGTTCGCGATGGAGCGCCACTTGCCGTCCTCGCACAGGCCCAGATTGATGATCGTGACGTGTAGATGAAGGTGCGGGTCTCCGGGGTCACCAGCGCGTACCGGGCGGGCGCTCTGATGCTCGACGACCCACGCCATCAATCCGCCGGTCACGAGCCTTGTCGGCAGGCCGTCTTCGCTACCGACCGCGTAGCCGCACCACTTCTCGATTTGGGCGAAGGTCTCGCGGGCGGCTTGGTGAACGATGGCGCGCAACTCCCGCTCGTCGGGCAGATCCATAAGCCCGTGTAGCAGGCTGTCGGACTTCGGCAGGTCCAGGACGCAGTCCCAACCGCGCACACGGCGGTCCACGCGTAGGTCCTTGTGAGCCCAAGCTTCAGCGAGTTCCTTCTCGTCGAAGATGTCGGCGAGTGCGAGGCCCGCGGCGCGAACGAGCTTGTGCAGCGTCTCCACCTGCATGCGGTGCGCCTCGCCCCGGCGATGCACCATCCGCTGCAACCGCTCCAGGACGCGTCTCTGCTTGGGCTTACCGTCCAGCAGAGCTGCGGACTCCACACCCTTTTCCTCGGCAGCTTTCGCCATCGCTTCGACAACGCGCGCGGTCGTCAACTGTGCCTTCGGGTGAGTTTGGGCAGAAGTCCGAGAGCTGAGCAGACGTGCGCCCGTCGCCGGATGACAGCCGTTCATGAGCCGGCGCGCTGCGTTCTTACCCTCCTCGTTCAGCACCGCGCCTTCGACAAGACCCACCGCTTCGAGGCCTTGGCCCAACCAGATCAAGTCGGCTCCGCCCTCGGGCCGCAGTCGGTAGTCGAGGGCGGCGTCTTCGGTGTCATCGATGACGACGGGTTCTCCCCCGGCCGATGCCACCACGGCACACCCAGCCTGTTGTCGCAGTCGGTACTCCACCTGCCGGTCGGCGGTGATCTTCGTCAGCCAAGCCACCGGCCGCCCCTTCGGTTGCAGGCCGCTGCAAGGCGTTGCCGGCTGCGCCCGCAGCGCGGCTCACCGGGGTTCCCCTGGAGGGGAACCCCCTTTGTCCATTGCTCTTTTTCGATCAAACGAACGGCGCCGTGCTCAGCCACCATCGACGTTCCGTACTCAAAGGGCCGCGCAGCGGTCCCGACAGGCTCTGCAGCAGCGGCTCTCCTCTCCTCGTCGTGAACACTGCGGCTCAACTCTTCGATCTGAGGGCGGATTTCAATCCGCTGTTCACTGGGCATCATGGTGACCTCCGGCGGCCTTTGATGCCCTGATATTGGCGCCGATCGCAAGGCCAAAACGGCCGAGACATTCGAATGTGCCGTGGGACGGGAACTAATTTCTCTGCTTCCCGTCAGGCGGGTACCGGCCTCATGCGTGACGCTCGCGTACGACTTGAGCCGAAGCCCATAGGCCGTCCGGGACGGCCGGCTGGAGCTTCTCGAAGAAGTCCACGGAGCCGTTCAGTACCGCCCACCTCGCTGTCGACGCGATCACGTTCCGTGACTGCTAGGAGCAGGTTCATGCCTCCGACGTCCCGACCCGACAGGGGTTACAGTGCAAATCGCCGACCTGCGGAAACGTCGACAGTGATGAGTGCAGCGTTGGTACAGGGATTACAGGGCTAACAAGCTTCAACCCTGTAATCCCTGTCCCTGCTCTGTAGCCCCGGACAGGCACGAAGTACCTGGTCAGCGATTTAGCCTGTAATCCCTGTAGTCTGCGAGGCGTTAGGTCCCCGCGCAGGCCGGCCCAGCGGAGTTGGTCACTCTCTGCTGCATAGATCACGTGCTTCGGCATGGCTGCGCCCGAGCGCCGGAAGACGAGGCGTCTATCCGGTTCAAGTGCGCCTGCCCCTCGGGATGACCGCCCTACAGGTCCCAAGTTGTGTCCACCCGTTTTCGGGCTGCCTGCCTGGAAGGGTGCTCCCTCCATCGAGAGCTGCCGTCGCTATTTCCCTGCCCCCGACTCCGAGTTGCGCAGCCTCGCCGCTTCCCGCCCGACGGGAGGTCAAAAAGAAAGCCTCCCGCCCTGTGAGCAGTTCGATGCTCCTCGCCGTTTTTCGCTTGCAGTTCGTGTCAGTGTCAGGAAATCAAGGGCGGAGAAGCCGGATCACGGTGCGTTCCTGCACCCTGTGAATCCGTTTCGGAGGCCCGGGAAATCACCCTTGAGCACCCAGGAGACACGATGCAAGACCAGACGGAGTACCCCGCCCCCGTTGTGACGCTGCAGCGCGTCAGGCGGGGCGCCAAACCCGATCGGCTCGCCGTCACCATCGCTGAAGCCGCCGAGCAACTAGGCGTTAGCTACCAGACGCTGTGGCGCGCGATCCGCGACGGCGAATTCCCCGGGATCAAGATCCGCGGCCGCATCCTCGTGCCCATCAGGGCGATAGAGATGCTGATGGAGTCGGTCACCCGCTCCGGGGAGCTCGTGGACGTGGCCGACTGGACGGCCTCGTGGCGTGCCGGGACCGCCATTGCCGAGGTGGTTTGAGTTGGCCGGCTCAGTCGAGGTCGAGCGAGACGCGGTACAGCAGCTCGTGGAGGTGCGCGGCCTTGACCATGACCGTGACCTCGATGGGCTTGGCGTTGTCCGAGTAGACGACGCGAAGGGTCCTGAGTACGGGCACTTCCGTCGGCAGCTCCAGACCGACGAACTCTTCCTCGGTAGGAGGGCGGCAGGACACCCTGTCGACCATCTCTCGTGGCGGGTAGCCCTTGTCGGCCAGAAGTGTGGGCGAACCGCCCTTGATCTTCTTGCGTTCGAGGAGAGCGGTGCCCTGGGCGATGTCCATGGGGTAGTAGGACCAGACCAGTTCGGCCGGGTCCTCGTCCAGAAGCAGCAGACGCTCGCGCATCGCAACCGTCTCACCGGGCTCAAGCCCGAGAGCGTCGCGGACTTGCGTCGGCGGCACGACCTCCGCGACGCGCAGGATCCTGTTGGTCCCCACCTTCGACTGCTTGGCGGCTTCCTTTATCCACACGTACGGCTCGCCGTCCCGGGCCGCCGGCATCGTCGCGACGCTGTCGAATGCCTGCTGTGGGCTGTCTCGTACGAAGACACCGAGGCCGGACCGGCCGACGATGTAGCCCTCGGCCTTCAGCAGCCCAAGGGCTCGCTGGATCGTCTGGCTGGAGACTCCGTACTGCGTTACGAGGTCTTGCGTGATCGGCAGTTGCTGGCCTGCTGCGAGATCGCCCGACATGATCTCGGCGCGGATCTTTGCCGAGATTCTGTGATGCGCCGGGCGGGTGTCCGTGTGTTTCGCCATGGATCAACCGACCTTGGTCCGATAGGTGAGGCGATGACCACGAAGCATGGTCATCTGGGATACCTCCACTGGCTGCTGATCAGCCGTGGCGCTCGTACGCGTGAGCACGAGCACGGGTTCTCCTTCGTCCAGGCGCAGCGCCTCCCGCACCTCACGACTCGGCATGTCCACAGTCACGTCCTCGCTGACTTCGCTGATCGTGAAGCCGAGCTTGGCCACGAGAGTGACGGCACCTCCAGGAATCTTGCGGCTCTCCGCGAGGGGCGTGCCTCGGGCGATAGTTGCCGGGTAGTACGAATCCGTCAGCTCGACGGGCTGATCGTCCAGGTGCATGATCCGTCGCCGCACAACAGCCGTTTCGCCGGCCTTGAGGTCAAGGGCCGCGGCGATCGACGGCGGTGGCTCCAACTCGCGTACGTCAACGATCTGCTGCGAACCCCGACGCTGGTGACGCTCCAGCTCCTGGCTCCAGGCGTCGCTCTCCCCTGCACCACGCGGTGTCAGGTAGGCGACCGAGTCGGACTCCCACATGCGACCTGGCACGGCTACACCCTTCGTTGGCCTGCTCCCACGATAACCGCCTGCTGGCTTGATGAGTCTTTCACCATGCATGCTTGCTAGCTTAATGAACATCTCACTAAGCTAGTAAGCGTGCCTCCAGGGCCTCCCCTGGTTGCACGCGATATTCCGTTGCTCCGCGCTCCGTGGCGGTCTGCGTCGACGCAGGCCGAGCCCCGGGAGCGGTTGCAGCAAGCACAACGGCCCCGACGAAGTCCGGCCCGCGGTGCACCACCACCACGAAGACCTTCGCCGAGGCCGACACCCACCCCCTGCTTTGACCAGGAGGCACGATGCAGGACCAGGCTAGTCAGCCGGCCCCCGCTGTGAAGCTGCAGCGCGTCAAGGGCGGTAACGCTCCCAACCGCCTCGCCATCACCATCGACGAGGCCGCCGAGCAGCTGAGCGTCAGCTACCAGACGCTGTGGCGGGCGATCCGTGACGGCGAATTCCCCGGGATCAAGATCCGCGGTCGCATCCTCGTGCCCATCAGGGCGATCGAGCTGCTGATGGAGTCGGTCACCCGCTCCGGGCAGCTCGTGGATGCCGCCGACTGGACCGCCGCTTGGCGCGCGGATGCGTCAGCCGCTGCGGAGGCTGGCTGAGATGGCCACGCCACGACGTACCGCCGGGACGATCAGCGGCAGCAAGCGTCTAGCAGTGGTCTCCGCTGACTGGCGTGCTCGCCAGGCCGAGCGCAGCCGGCTGGGCCGACTCAGCAGGGCCATCGAGCAGAACGCCGCGTGTGCTGGGAAGGACCCCGAGCTGTTCTTCGCCAAGAGCGCCGACGGAGTGGAGCTCGCCAAACAGATCTGTCGAGGCTGCCCCGTCTTACGGGAGTGCCTCGTTCAGGGCCTTCGTCTTCGCGACAAGTACGCCGTCCTCGGTGCGACCACGCCTGAGGAGCGAGCCACGCTCCTACGCCACCTTGCTCGGAAGCGGCGGGGGGTGGCGGCGTGAGGGCGCTCAAGCAGTTCCGCGACCAGCACGGCGACCCCGAGGCGTGGAGCGCCGACGAGTTCGACGAGTACCTGCAGATCGGCGACCAGCAGATCCTCGCCGCCGAAGCCGCACATCTGCTCATCGGCAGCACATCCAGCAAGCTCAACGGGACGGCGCCCGCGGCCGTGCCGGAGGAAGGAATCCGGTGAGCGTCACCGACTTGCACCCCGAGACGTCCGGCAGCACCTACGCCGAGAGCCTCGCGCGTGTCGAGCAGCTACGAGCTGACGCGGAAGCGAAGCGCATCAAGAACGAGAGTGAGCGCCGCCGTCAGGAGCTGTTGGACCAGAAGGCCGCGGCACGTGCACAGCGCGAGATCCAGCGTGACCTCGCCGCGGCCGCCGATGAGCAGCGTCAGCGAGACGATGCCCGCAGGGAGGCGGCCGAGGCCAAGGCCCGAGCTGCGAAGTCCGCCGCCACCTGGCGCACCGCCGCAAAGGCCATCGCGATCGTCTGCGTCGTGGTCAGCCTGCCGATGCAGGTCATGGCCTTCTGGGACGCGCACGCCTGGTTCCTCGTCGCCGCACCGTTCGTGCTGGAGGGCGTCGCCTGGGCGCTGTTGTGCGGAGCGCAGGCCGCCATCGACGAGGGCCGCCCGTCCTGGCACTACCGGCTCGGGGCGCTGCTCCAGGCCCTTGTCGCCGCCGGCATCAACTACGCGCACGGCAGCGCCGAGTACGGCATGGCCACCGGGATCGGCGGCGCGCTGTGCTCCGTGATTGGCCCCATGATCTGGGACCTCCACGAGCACGGCCGAATCGCCAAGCGTGAGAACCGCACCCGACGGTCCGTCCGCCGGGCACAGCGCCGCACGGACCGTGCCGAGTTCCAGCGGCTGGACGCGGTCAACGAAGCCCGCGCCGCCCGCGATGCCGAGGTGTGGGAGAGGGCTCTAGACCTCGCCGCCGCGTACGGCGAAGTCCGCCCCGGCCGCCGATCCGGCCTGGGCCGTACGAAGGCCCCGGAGGTCGTCCCGAGCGAGAAGACCTATGCCCGCGCCTGCGTGGAAATCCACGGCGCCGAGCCCGGCTCGACGGCCGACAGGATCGCCCACATGCGCACTGCCAAGCGTGCCGTGCGCATCGCCCAGAACGGCCCTCTGGACGGCTCACAGACGGACGAAAAACCGCAGGTCGATTCCCAAACGCCCGCCGCCGACAGCGAGCCGTCCACGGCCCGGGCGAAGGCGCCGAAGCAGCGGGGCGAGGACGGCCGCAAGCGCAACGGCGGAACCCCGCCCCGCCGCCGCCCCGGCACCGTCAAGTACCACCCCGCCGCCAAGAAGCAGATGGCCCTCGCGGCCGCCCGCCAGTCCAACTGACCCGCCCCGCGAAGGAGAACACGACCATGGCCCGCATCATCCGAATCCTCGCACTGACCGGTGCCGCCGCCGCTGCCCTCCTGGGTACCGCCAGCACTGTCCACGCCGACACCCCCGAGACGACCACCGCCACCGTGGAGGCCGCCGTCGACCACGCGACCGGCACCCCGGTCGTCCTCCCCTCCGGCAAGACCCTCCACGTCCGCGGACTCGACAGCGCCACCTACCGCACCGACGCCGCCCATCACGACACCGTGATCACCCTCGCCGCCGACACGACCACTGCCCCCGGCACCGCGGGCATCGACTCCACCCTGCGCGAAGGCGCCGGCGCCGGTACGGGCGCGGTCGGCGGCAACCCCGCCGCCTACAACCAGCAGCAGGTCCAAGTCCAGGCGGCCGGCACGGGCAGCATCAGCGTCCTTGCCGCCCTCGGCATCGGCCTGGCGATCTTCACCTTCCTGATGGTCAAGAAGGGCCGTATCAACGCGTGGCACGCGTTCGCGCTGGTCCTGTTCGGGGTGGTTCTCGCCCCGACGACCTTCGGCCCGATGCTCCAGAACCTGGGAGTTTCCGCAGCCACCGGCCTCGGCAACGTCTGGTCCGGCTTCTAGGCCACGACCAGCGAGTTCCCCAGCAAGCAGACAGTCAACGAGCCAGCAATCCAGCTATCCGGGGCGCGAGATGCGCCCCGGGAGAGGACCGGACCGATGGCCATCGAGATACACCCCCACCCGGGCGATCCCGACGACGTCGTCGACGCAGAGATCATCGAGACGGAGGAAGCGACCCGCACCGCGCGGGCGAAGGAGTGGACGGCCCGCCGCCGTACCCGATCCGCCGTGGCGTTCGCAGAACAGCGCGCCCGCGTCGCACAGCGGTTGCAGACCTGGTTCGCGACAGCGGACGTCACCGACGAGCAGCTGGCCCAGGAGGTCGAGCGCAAGCGCCGCCTGGCCCAGCAGGGCCGGGAAGCCGAAGTTCGGGGCCGGGTCAAGGCATTGCAGGCCAAGCTCCGGCACGCGTCACAGGATGAGGCCGCTGGCGTCGCCCCCGAGCTGGCGGCGGCCGAAGCGCAGCTGTCCGTCATCACGGGCAGCGAGGACGCCGACCGGATGAAGGTCGACGGCCGGTCCCTGTCGCGGGCACGGTGGGCGAAGAAGGCCGGCCGCCTCGCGAGCGCGATCGGCGTCGCCGTGGTGTACGTCAACGTTGCCGCCGCCGAGCCGATGGCTGCCCTCGCGGCCCTGGGCGCCGCGCCGTTCGGCTGGTGGTACCTCTCGCGTCCCCTCGTCGGCGGGTCACTCACCCAGGCTGGGCAGGCCGACGGGATGGTTGTGATGGTCGACCAGGCGACAGGAGAGCCCATCCCGGCAGAGGAGGCGTTCGTCCCGGACACCCTCACCAACCTCGGTCGGGTCAGCCTCATCAAGCGTGAGTCGGGCCGTGTCCAGGGCGAAGCGGACCTGGTCACCGCACTGGTCAAGGCCGGGATCATCACCGAGGCGCAGCGCGACGAGACCCACCTCGCCGGGGTGATCCAGCCGTCCGGACCGGGATGGACCGCCACCGTGGAGCTCCCGCGCGGGGTGAAGGCGTCCGCCGCGATCAGCAGGGTCGAGGACCTCGCCTCTGCGATGCGGATCAAGAAGACCCGCATCGAGATGTCGGCCGACACCTCCGACGAGGGCCACGAGGGTCGGTTCATCCTGTGGGTCGCCGACGAGGACAACCCCTACGGCACCGCCAAGAACCCCTCCGAGCTGATCACAGCCGAACGGTGGGACTTCTGGAAGCAGGGCGTGCCGCTCGGAGCGGACGCCCGCAGGGGCCGCCACACCCTCCACCTGATCTGGTTCTCCCTGCTCATCGGCGGGCTGATGGGCTACGGCAAGTCCTACCTCGCCCGCCTTGTGGCGGCCGCGGCTGCGCTGGACCCGACCGTGCGGATCGTCGTCATCACTGGCAAGACCGGCCCTGACTGGGCACCGCTGCGGCACATCGCTCACCGGTGGATCGCTGGGGCCACCCCCGAGATCATCCGCGAGGTCCTCGACGTCATCGGCGTCACCATCGAGGAGATGCAGGACCGGGGCACCGAACTGGACCGTCTGTACGAGGAGGATCCCGAGTCCGTACCCGAGGGGAAGATCACTCCCGATCTCGCCAAGAAGGGCATGGGTCCGGTCCTGTTGGTCGTCGACGAGCTCCAGGAGCTCCTGGACGGCGCCGCCCTCGTGCAGGTCCCGGTCGACGAGGACCGTGACCCGGACGCCGGGGGCCGGGGCAAGACCCGCTCCGGCCGCGACCTGATGGTCGAAGGCTTCGCCCGCTACGTCCGCGTCACCCGCTTCGTCGGCGGCATGGGCGTGTTCATCACCCAGCGCCCGGACGCAGACTCCGTGCCGACCAAGCTGCGCGAGGTGTGCGCCAAGCGCGCCTCCTACCGGGTCAAGGGCGACCGCAGCGCCAAGATGGTCCTCGGTGACGACGCGGTCGCAGGTGGCGCGGCCCCGCACCTGCTGACCGAAGCCAGCCGCGGTGTCGTCGTCCTGGACCAGGGCAGCGACGACGGGCACGCCACACTCAAGGCGGACGTCATCGACCTCCCTGAGTTCAAGGAGATCTGCCTGCGCGGCCGCCAGTTGCGCGAGGAGGCCGGCACCTTGACCGGCGACGCCGTGGAGTACGTCAAGAACCACGCCGCCGAGGCCACCGCCCGCGGACTGCTCGCCGACTGCCTCATCGTTCTGGACCGCGCCGGCGTCGACCGCGTCCGCACCCAGCGCCTGGTGGACCTCCTCCAGAGCCACAACCCCCGCTACGGCGACCTCACCCCGACCTCCTTGCAGGCCCGACTGCGGGACGCGGGCGCAGGCACCACCCGAAAGCTCGGCCCCATAGACGGCATGGCCAACCCCAACGGCTACACCCGCGAGCAACTCGCCGACGCCGCACGCAAATAGGGGCAGACCACCTGGTCAAAGCCCCGGTCGAGCCCTGGTGACGCCCCGAATGCCCCAGTACGCACCCTGGTCGCGAGGAGCCTCCGCCCGGTCGACCGACTACCCGGACCGCTCCGGCGACCACCCGGCAAACCGGGATGGAACCGACATCGACTGGAGGTCGACCACTCACTCAACCGCCCGCCAGAACAGGACAGAACAGACCGGCTCCCGCTCGCCTGGACAGCACCCGGGACGCCACCCCAACCCGAAGGGGAACCACATGTCGACCAAGGTCATCGCCCAGATGGTCGTCCTCAAGCACGCCAGGGGCCGCGAGTCCGTGTGTCAGGCGTGGGGCGAGGAGATCGACGCCGTCACCGGCCGCTTCATCAAGATCACCTGCACCGAGTGTGACGGCGAGGGCCAGCCGAAGGGCGAGGAGACCCTCGATCAGATCCACGACCGCGTCTTCCGCCACACCGAGAAGTGCACCCGGCACTACGCCCAGCGCGCTCGCCGTTGCGTCGACGCCGATCGCAAGGGCGACCACTTCGATTGCGCGGCCGCGCTCCACTGACCCATCCCGGGGCGTCTCGCTCGCCTGGACAGCACTCGGGGCGCCCCGCCCCCACCCCGTCACACGACAGGCAAAGGAGCACGTCATGGGCAAGACCTGGCAGCCGAGCGAGGCGAAGAACTTCGCCAAGCAGCTCGACCTCGGCAAGCCGTACTACGTGATCGCAAACATCGCGGTCGACCGCACCCCGTACGAGGACCCGCAGATGTACTCCGAGTACGTCTTCACCAGCCGCCTGCCCTTCACCAACAACCCGTGCACCGACGGCGGCTACTCGGCAGAGACGCTCTGCCAGAACTTCGGCCCCGTCTACGAGGACAAGCCGAGGAACATGCGGCGCCTGGGCAGCCCCGGCCCTCAGGTCGCTGGGCCCGTCGACCCGAACGTCGTCCACCCGCTCGACGAGGCCGAGATCGCGGGCCTGGAGAAGCGGGTCGGCGACGCGGACCGGCGGCGCAGGGACGCCAAAGCCAAGGCCGGGCGCTGGAGCCTGTTCAGCTGATGGCCGCCGACCGCAAGCAGCTGCTGAAGGAAGCGGCCGACCTGGTCTGGCAGCACGCACTGAGCGGGTGCGCCACCGACCCCCGCCCGATGGCGGCCGCGATGGCGGCCGCCCGCCGGGCCGGGATCACCGTGCAGGACATCGCCAATTACAACGCCAACCGGCCCGACCGCAACGGCCTGTGACACGACCGGGGCGCCCCCTTCTCGCCTGGACAGCACCAGGGGGCGCCCCTCCCCAACCCGCGCACTCGCGCACGCAGGAGGTACGTACGAGATGAGCACGACCACCCTGGCCAGAGCAAGCCGCGCCGCCGGAGCCGGTACCGAAGCACCGATCGACCTAGACAGCCTGGTCGTTGAGATCGAGCGCTGCCTCGCCGCCTTCACCCGCACCACCGCCCACCCTCTGGTCACCAAGACCACCCGGGAACTCGTCGACGAGGCAATGCGCGACCTCGCCCCCACACCGGCCGCCGGCCCCTCGCCGGACCTGAATCCACCCCCGGCCTGGCTGCGCCGCCTGCCGGAATGGGCCCTGTCGATCCCCCTCGTCCGCAACCGCTTCGGCGCCGGACGCCAACTCACCATCGGCGAGCACCTGGAGTTGACCGCCCTCGTCATCGAGCGCTGGGGCTGGACCACCAATGCCGACCGGGGTGAACACGGCGAGGTCTGCATCCGCGGCGCCCAGTTCGTCCTGCTGCGACTGGGCTACGGCGACGCCGGCACCCTCCATCGCGCCAGCGCCCGCCTTCACGAGGTCCTCGCCCGCGGCACCGGCGGCAGCTTCATCGCCTTCAACGACGCCCCCGGACGTACCAAGCAGCAAGTCCTCACCCTCCTGCGCACCGCCGCCATCGAAGCCCGCTGACAACCCAGGAGGACATCGTGACCACGATCCGCATCACCTCGTACGGCACCGGCCACGACGACGACCCGGCCGCCACTGACCCGGTCGTCGTCGACACCACCTCGCTGCACAACCCGCCCGACGACCCCGCGGTCCGCGCCCAGCTCACCCAGAAGACCGGCCGGGACATCGAGGTCGCCCGCTACGTCATGGCCACCCCCGGCGCCGACCGCCTGGTCGAGACAGCCATGCAGCAGATCCGCGACCGCCTCGCCGAAGGCCGGCATCAGGTGGACGTCCACGTCTCGTGCTTCGGCGGCCGCCACCGCTCCGTCGCCCTCGAACTCGCCTTCCGCCTCCGCGTCCTGCACGCCTTCGACGGTGAGGTCCACGTCACCCACCGCCACATCGCCCGGCCGATCCTCCCCCGCCGCAGCGCCTGAAAGGAGGGTTTCCATGCGGATCCCCATCCCTGCCACCACCGCCGTGCACGACGGCGACAACACCGCAGTGGAGGTTGCGCTGCTGGCCGTCGCCCAGTGTCCCCACGGCCACAACACCGCCTTTACCGTGCCCGACTACGAGGACCTCGGCTACTTCCAGCAGAAGGCCACCGCATGGGCCCGCGCCCACGCGAGCACGTGCCCCGGCCCCGCGTCGTCGACCGCGGAAGGCGGGCGGTGAGCTCTGATGAAGAGGATCTGCGGCGGCCCGGTCCAACTCGGCGAGCACAACGGCTACACCGTCGCCGTCACCAGCGAGGACTACCGCGGCACTGTCTCCTTCTGGTGGCACGCCTGGTCCCCGGCTGGGTCGTACGCGGGTCAGGCCAACGACCCCGAGTTGCTCACGCTCCTCATCGCTCGCCACCGCTACGACCACACCGACTGACCACCACAAGGCCCTCCCGGCGTGTATTCCGCCGCGCCGAGAGCTCGGTGTCGCAGCCCGCGAGTCCGGACCCACCTCAGACCGGCCTGGCTACCGCCTGATGCCGTCCCACAGAATCCCTTACCGCACCGAAAGGAGTGGCGTGAGCACGCCCCAGCACGCCCACAGCGACAACGTCATCGCCTTGGCCGAGGCCCCGAACAACATCGAAGCCGAACAGATCGTCCTCGGCGCTGCCATGGTCGATGAAGGCGTCCTGTCCGAGATCGAAGAAGAACTCGGACAGGACCCTGCGGTGTTCTACCGCCCCGCCCACGAGACAATCTGGCGCGCGATCCAGGAGCTCGTGGCAGGCGGCATCCGTCCGACGCCGGTCGTTCTCGCCGACGCGCTGTCCAAGGCGGGCGACCTTCAGCAGGTGGGTGGAAGGTCCTATCTGCACACCCTCTACGGGGCCGTGCCAACAGCCGGGGTGGGACAGCACTACGCGAAGATCGTGCGCGAGCATGCGGATCGGCGGCAGATCGCGACGCTCGGCACCCGGCTCATCCAGGCCGCACGCGAATCCGGTGAAGACCACGACGAGTTGTTTGCCGCAGCACGTCACGCACTCGACCGCACAACGGTCGAGGAACGCTGGCCTGCTCCGACCCCAATCGGCCAACAGGTCCCACTGCCCGCCTTCCCCGTTGAGGCCCTGCCCACCTGGGTAGCCGAGCAGGTCGACGCTGTCGCCGAGTTCACCCAGACGCCTGCCGACATGGCTGCCACCATGGCAATCGCCGCGCTCTCCACCGCCGCAGGCGGGCGCGTCCATGTCCAGATCCGCGACGGCTGGGTCGAGCAGACCAACCTCTACCTGGTCGTCGCCATGCCCCCTGCTTCCCGCAAATCGGACGTCTTCGCCGCCATGACGCGCCCCATCTACGACATCGAGTCGTCCATGCAGGAGGAGGCTCGCCCTTCAATCATCCAGGCAGAGGTCGAGAAGGAAGCTGCGGAAGCTCGTGCCGAAGCCATCATGGCCAAGGCGCGCAAGGTCGACGACTCCAAGACAGCCACCTCCCTGGTCGCCGAGGCCGTCGGCCTACGCATGGCGGCCGAGTCCATCGTCGTTCCGCCCAAGCCCCGCCTGACCACATCGGGTGACGTCACCCCCGAGACCCTGACGAAGCTCCTGAGTACACACGGCCCCCTTGGCGTCCTATCCCCGGAGGGCGACCTCTTCGACATCATCGCGGGCCGCTACAGCTCCCGCCCCAACCTCGGCGTCTTCCTCCAAGCACACAAGGGCGAACGCCTTCAGGCCGAACGCATCACCCGCGAAGCAGACTTGGGCGAGAAGCCCGCCCTCACCATCGGCGTCACCCTTCAGCCCCCAGTACTGACGGACCTCGCGCAGACCCCGGGTGCCCGCGGCCGAGGCCTCCTGGCCCGCTTCCTCTTCTCCATCCCGAAATCAACCCTCGGCTACCGCAGGATTATTGTCCCGCCGATCCCAGAGAAGACCCACCGCGTTTACGGCACCCGGCTCACTGCCTTGGTCCACAGCCTCACGGATCTCCCGGAGCCCGTCACCATCAAGTGCTCCGGTCCGGCCGACCAGACCGTGATCAGACTTCAGGAAGCGATCGAGCCCCAACTGCGACCCGACGGCGCTCTGGCACACATCGAAGACTGGGCGGGCAAGTACGTCGGAGCGGTGGCCCGCATCGCCGGCCTTCTTCACCTTGCCGACCGCGCCACGGGTCGCTGGGGCGAGCCGATCGAAGCGGCCACGGTCGAGCGGGCCATCGCGATTGGCACGTACTACACCACCCACGCCCTGGCCGCCTTCAACCTCATGGAAACTGACACTGACAGCGAGAAGGCTCAGCTGGTGCTCGATTGGATCCAGAGAACCAACGTGACCAGCTTCAAGGCCCACGAACTCGTCACAGCACGCCGCCGGGCCTTCCCCACCGTGAGTTCCACGTCTCCGGCACTGAGACTCCTCAAGGAGCACGGCTACGTCCGTCGACTCCTTGGAGAACGCGCTGGATCGCGGGGCCGACAGCCGGCTGCGGTGTACCGAGTCCATCCCTCTTTGCCCCTCATTTGAGCTAGGCACCGGACGCCTCAATCCTCACTCTGCTACAGGGCTTCCCCCGGGCAATCCTGGAGAAATCGGCGAAGTGCTTCAGGGGTCCCCTTCAAGACGAACAGCGGGCGCGCATCAATCGCGTTGCTTGGAGTCCGTTATATCGGGAGCCCTTGGCCAAGCCGACCCGCGGATGTGTCGGCGGGCCTCAAGCAACTTTCGCGCCGAGCGCACGCCTTGATCCTTGAGTGAGAAAGGGTGGCGACACGCTGGCGGCTACGGAAGACTCTCGGGAATGCGTGATCGTTTAGAGGCTTCCTCGGGGCTGTGGCTGCGCCGTTGGACGGTCAGGGACGCTCAGTCGGTGTTGGCTGCGTTCGCTGATCCGGTCATGAGGTATCAGGTCAGCGAGCCGGTCGCGTCACTGGACGCGGCCTACCGATGGCTCACGCATCAGTCTGATCAGTGGGATTCAGGTGAGGGATTTGCCTTCGCTGCGGTCGATGCCATGGATGTGGTGTTGGGCAACGCCGCAGTCAGGGTGGTAGACCAGCGCCACCGGACCGGTTGGGTGTCGTATTGGACGACGACAACATCCCGGAACAAGGGCATCGCGTCAAAGGCATGTCGGTCTCTGGCCCGCTGGTCCTTCGACGAGCCCGGCCTGTTCCGCTTGGAGTTGGGCCATCGGATCAACAACCCGGCTTCATGCAGGGTGGCCAAAGCTGCGGGCTTTGCAGTGGAGGGCATCGAGCGACAGAAGCTGGAGTACGACGGTGTCCGCTTCGATGTCGAACGCCACGGGCGGCTGGCCACCGACACGGATCCCACCATGCCCGTGTGAGTCGGTACCGGTGACGTGCCGATCAAGGCGGCCGGTCGACGATTCTTCACAGACCCGGGATCGACGAACGTCTTCGAATGGTTCCACGTCCCAAGCGCTGGGTGACCGCCAGGACATCGCTGGCTTCAGCGGGCTGGTCGGCGGAGATGCTGATGGCGCTCGGGCCTGATGAACAACTCGGGCTCACCGTCGACTTGCGATGGCTCGAATCCGGCAGTCGAACAGGTCTCGGAGAGCTTCGTGAGTGGCCTCGCGATCCTGCTGGGTGTCCTGCGCGAGGAGCAGTCGGGCCCCCGCTTCAACCTCAGACCATGCCAGACGGCTGCGTCGGTTTTCGGCGCGTCTAACAACGGCTAACACAAAGAGGTGGATCGGTCCTGGTGGCCGTGTCCAGGGCGGTAGTTGAGCGTTCAGTCCGTCGTGGGGATGTCGCCGTGGATCGCGTCGGATGAGTTGTGGGACCGCCTGGAGCCGTTGCTGCCGCAGCGCGAGCGCAGGTTCCGGTATCCGGGCCGCAAGGCATTGCCGGACCGGGACGTGCTGTGCGGAATCCTGTACGTGCTGCACACGGGGATCCAGTGGGAGTACCTGCCGCAAGAACTGGGTTTCGGTTCGGGCATGACGTGCTGGCGGCGGCTGCGGGACTGGAACGAGGCCGACGTCTGGCAGCGTCTGCATGAGGTGCTGCTCGCCGAGTTGAACGCGGCTTCGCGGCTGGACTGGTCCCGCTGCGTGGTCGACTCCTCCCACGTCCGCGCGCTAAAACGGGGCGCCACACGGGCCCTTCACCGGTCGACCGGGGCCGGGCCGGCTCCAAGCACCACTTGATCACCGACGGGCACGGCACCCCGCTCGCCGTTCTGCTGACCGGCGGCAACCGCAACGACGTCACCCAACTGCTGCCCTTGCTCGACGCGATCCCACCGGCCCGCGGCCGGGTCGGCCGCCCCCGCCGTAAGCCGGACTCATTGTTCGCGGACCGCGGCTATGACCACGACATCTACCGCGACCAGGTCCGCGCCCGCGGCATCGTGCCCGCCATCGCCCGCCGCGGCAACCTGCACGGCACGGGACTGGGCACCTACCGCTGGGTCGTAGAACGGAGTTTCGCGTGGCTGCACGGCTTCCGACGCTTGAGGATCCGATGGGAACGGCGAGCCGACATCCACGAAGCGTTCCTCAAGCTCGCCTGCTGCCTCATCGTTTACCGGCAGTGCAAGTGCCTTTGTTAGCCGTCGGCTGTGGCCGGAGCCGTCGGTATTACTTTCACGCCGGCCTCGCGCAGGGCCATACAGGTCGCGTCGTCCTCCGATGCGTTGGTGATGATCGCGTCCAGGTCCTCGGGGCCACAGATCTTCACCATGCCGGTTCCCGGAAACTTAGTCTTGTCGGCCAGAAGCACCACCTTGTCGCCGGCGGCAATCATGGCGCGTCGGGCGGGCACCTCTGCCACGGTGGTGTCCATGACCTGGCCCCCGGGGCGGAGGCCACAAGCACCCATGAACAACCAGTCGGCGTGAACTTGACGAAGGTTGTCCTCAGCCATGAAACCGTCCAGCATGCGTGACTCACGGATGACCATGCCCCCGAGCAGCATCAGGTCGATGTTCTCGTCGCCGATGAGCTCGTCATACACAGCGAGGTTGTTGGTGATCACGGTAAGTCGGCGACCGTGCAGTTGAAGTGCCAGCCGGTGGACCGTTGTGCCACTGTCGAGAATGACCGACTGGCCGTCCTCGATCATCGTGGCCGCTTGGGCGGCAATGGCGTCCTTCTCTGCCACCAGAACCTCGGCAGCCTCGTTGAAGGGAGCTCGCTCCTCATCGATGACCGCTCCACCATGGACACGGGTGAGCAGCCCGCCTGCCTCCAACTTGAGGAGGTCACGGCGGATGGTCGCCGCGCTGGAGTCAAGCTGCTCGGCGAGGTCGGCCACGGAGGCGGTGCCGCCGGAACGCAGGGCCTGCAAGATGAGTTGGTGTCGTCGTTCAGCCAGCACGCAACGGGACACTACACGCTGCGGACAAGCGCAACCTGCCCACGTCTAGACGCAGTTGACGACTGCTCGGGCATCCGAGGCGGTGCCGCCCTTGCTCTGGCTTCCCATCCAGAGGCCGGTCGAGTCGACCCGTTTGAAGGCAGCCCAGGTCGCCGGCCGTCACATAACATCCGCTCGCCATCCTGCACTGGGCAAGAGGCTCTGGGGGCCATCCGCCTCATTGTGTTAGCCCTTATAAGCCGTGGTTTCTGCTGGAGCCGGACGTCGGTGCCCGAGAGCGGGTACGGCGCTACATGAACTACCGACTGCAGAGCCTGAAAGAGCAGTCACTGATGTTGGGCAACGGCCATACCGCGGAAGGAGAGGCCGTTCGCCAACGCGCGAGAGAGCGAACCGAACGCATCCTGCGTGCTGCCCGGCACCATGGGTTTTCCGTGAGAGGGAAGATCGCGGACAAGGTGCGGCCCTGCTACCTGGGACCGTCTTCGGCGCCCAGCACGACAGAGATGGCGGGCGATGTCATCGCCCCGGGTGGCAGCCTGGGCGCTCTTCTTTGGCGGGCCACTTCAGCCGTCGCGCACGGACAGACTCATGGACTGTTGATGTTCTACACAGAAGCTCAAAGCGCCCCAGCGACCGGACCTGACGAGCACTTCGAGTACCGGCAGATGCAGATCAGTCCCCAGGAAGCCGCTCTTCGCTGTGCTGGAGCTCCGCTTGTGACTCTGGCGATGCTACGACGCCTGTACATCCACCACGGCTGGCCGACGGCCGGGCTAGAGGCCGCTGGCCGGCAGACTGCCAGGACCTGGCTACACATCGCCGGTCTGCCTCGTCCCGCCAATATCTGAGGGCGGGGCTCCGGCGGATCCTACCGTCGTCGCGCTGAGCGTCGTCCCCCGCCCTGGCCTGTTATGAGATCGGCGAGCCCTTCCGGACCTGCCAACGCGGGGGTTTCACTCCTCCGGCCAAGACCTGACCACCGCCGGCACCTACATCGAGATGGCGTCCCGACTGGCCGAGCCCATCTTGCTGGGCCTAGCTGACAGCGCTCTGCAGTACGTCGACGTTGTCTCCGCGACTGCTGGTCTGTCGTTGGTCGGCACGTTCAAGGTCAGAGTTCAGTCGTCCAGATCCCAGCAGGGTGCTTACTTGGCGGCAGCCACAGCTGAGGCTGTGACTCCCGATGCTTCTCCTCAGCCTGTTCTTCCCAGTGAAAGTGGTCATTCATGTCGGCCCACGCAACTTGCAGCACGGGAAAAGGAGGCCGGCGATAGAACCCGATGGCCCGTCCGAAGAAGGTCCGGTACCAGCGAAGATCCGCCTGCCTGAGCGCGACTTGGCGGCCGTCGGCGACGTCAGGATGCCTCTGGCCGTCAGCCAGTACAGCGCCCGCGGCGACCCTAGCTCCGAGCCCGTTGAGCATCCGGTGCATGGCGTGGACATCGAGTCCGAACATGGCGAGTTCAGGTGCGGCGTGAGTGTGAGCGAGGCCGATCGTGTAGGCGAATCCAGGACCAATCTCGTCCTCGGGAACCATCACGACGTGCCATCCGTGCTGCTGCACATTCTCGATGATCGTCAGATCGACGCGGTCCGCTTCGTCCCGGTCACCGTAGTCATGGCAGAGAACGCATCGACACTGGAAGGGATCATCTGTCATGCGTGGAGACTACGAGGTGAGCGTTTGAGTCGGCCAGTCGGGGTTCGGCACCACTCATGCATCGAACGACATCGTCACCCTTCGCACCCGTCTCCCAAGATCTGAGAACCCACTACCGCACAAAAACCAGGCTGACTCAAGCAAACGTGTTTCACGGGCTCTGCTGAGCTGCTTTGCGACGTCTCCACTCCGATAGATTGTCCTGGAAGCGTTCGTCGGGACGCTCCAGATCATGCCGAGCTTCTACAGCCGCTGGACGTGCGCTGCGGTCGCTTGACCGCCCCTGGTACCCGCCGCTGCTCGGCGATCCACTCCTCGAGCGGGAACGTGCCCTCCTTGTGCCCCATCGTGACCCGGGCGTGGCCCTCTCGTTCGGTGTACCGCTTCAGTGCCGGCCAACGGGCCCAGTCCGTCACGGGCCTGGTCTTCCTTAGGGGTTGATGCGCCGAGTCATCGCCTTAACGAAGTCGGTCCTAGCGACGTGGAGGGCGAAGCTTTTCTCGTCGTCGGCCGCGGGTTTTGCGTACCAGGGCAGGGCTCGGCGCCGCCACTTCGCCGCAGTCAGGTCGCCGGGGAGAGTCGGGAGGGGGAGCGCCCAGTCACCGAGCCGCAGTTCGCCGTTCCAGATGCCGGCGGGGAGCCCGTCGACGGGGACGCGAACGACGAAGGCGGCGCCGGTGGCCGAGACAGGGAAGGACGCGCTGTCTCCCCGGTCGTTGCGGAGGGCCACGACGAGCGCGCCGTTGGGGTGGGAGGCGAGGGTGCAGCGGCCGGTGAACTCCAGCTCTGTGGGGGCGTCGGAGGCCCACCGAACATGGTCGTCCAGGCCGAGGTGGGGCAGTACTGCGTGCTTCCGCTCGCCGAGGTCGAGCGTGAAGTTGCCGTGCGGGTGGGTGGTGTAGAGGGTGGCGGCCCTCGGCTCCTCGGCGGTGCCCACGATGTGTGTGGCGGCCTTGCCGGACACGGCGGCGGACCGCTTGCTGCCGATGCGGACTTCTCGGGTGATGCCCTGGGCGCCGATGGCGAGGGAGATGTCCCACAGCCCGTCGCGCAGCGGACTGCCGTCGGCGGCCGTGGTGATGTCGACGGCGGCCTCGAAGCCGGCCTTCTCGTATCGGTAGTGCCCCCTGTCCTTGTCAGCGCCGAGTCCGGGCGTCATGGTGTGCGCGACCGGCAGCCGGTACTCCTCCTTGGTGTCGCGTTCGCGCAGTACGAGTTCCGTGCTGACGTCCTCGGTGGCGACGCGGTGGAGGTAGCCGTGCCCGGTCAGGTGCAGCGTGGTGCCGCGCAGCTCGGCACGGCTGACCTGGTGGCGTACGCCGAGTTGGGCCGTGACGTCGTAGCAGTGATCGGGGATGGCACGGTCGGGATCGCGGAGGAAGGGATAGCGGGCGAGCGCGCGGCCGCCGTCGACGATGACCGGCGTGGACACGGCGCTGCGGGCGAGCTCTTCCTCGAACCGTGCGAGGGCGAGGAGTTCGTCGAGCATCGTGTGCCGCACGAGGTACAGCCGCAGCCGGGCCATGGCCGAGAGCCGGCCGTTCAGGCCCTCGTGCCACAGCGGCGCGAGGGTCTCCGCGAGGCGGGCGAGGGCCTTCTCCTGCTGGAGGCGGGGCTCGTGCACCAGATGCTCCAGGAGCTGCTGCACCTCGACGGTGAGGTGCCGGTGCGCCAGGTGATCGCGGCCGGGGCCGGGCGGCACGTTCTCCAGAATCATGTCGACCACGCGCGGCAGGAAGGTCAGCCGGGGCTCGGTGCCGCCGGTGCGCAGGGTGATGTTGCCCTCGTCCTCACGCTGTACCCAGTACAGGCAGTCGTAGGAGGCCAGTACGGAGATGCCCGCCGCGTTCAGGTAGGCGGGTCCTACGAAGAGCTGGTCCTCGCCGATGGACAGGTCCGCGGGAAAGCGCAAGGCGTGACGCTCCAGCAGGTCCCGGCGGAAGAGCTTCATGGGGTTGAGCGTCCAGTAGACGCGGGAGGAGAAGACATCGGTCTTCGGCTGGTCACGCCGGAACATCGAGGCCGGCGCCTCGCGTCCGCCGACGCCCACCATCTTGCCCAGCACGACGTCGGTGCCGTTCTTCTCGGCCATCGCCACCATGCGTTCCAGGGCCTGCGGGCCCAGGTAGTCATCGGCGTCCAGGAAGAACACGAACCGCCCGCGAGCGTGATCGAGTCCCGCGTTCCGAGGGGCCGAGGGGCCGCCGGAGTTCGCCTGCTCGAAAATCTTGATCAACCCGGGATACACGCCGGACAACCGGTGCAGTTCCTTGGCTGTCCCGTCGGTTGAGCCGTCGTCGACGACGATGACCTCAAGCTCGCCCTGACCGATGCTCTGCTCAGCAACGGACGTAATGCAACGCGTCAGATAAGGCATTGCATTGTAGGCGGCAACAATTACCGAAACGGCCGGGGCAGCCATCGTCTCGCTCTCCAAAAAAATACGGGGCACACCCCTTATTTGGATGGCTTTTCTATTGGCCGACCGGATGCCATTTGGGCGCCATTTTGCGGGGAAGGTGCCACAAAGGAATGTGAAGATACCATGACCCGCCTGTGCCCTCGGGATGACCACCCGATGAAGGAGCGCTCAGGGCAGAGTCGGACCTGCCGACCGGAGCGGAAGCTTGCCGCAGGTCACGCGAGTGGCGATGCCCTGACGGGCGACTTCGGGATGATCGATACCTACGTGCGCCTATGTGTGTCCTATGTGCAATATGTGGAAGCGCTGTGATCTTTGTCATATCCATGAGTGGCAGGGCGTGTATTGCGCACGCACTTCGCGTAAAGCGATGATCACTTGAAACCTTCTTTAGCTTCTCTTTATGTACGGGGTATCTGTGTCAAGGGTGGGGAAAGCATGGCGGTGTAGTGCCGCCACTGTTCTGGCAGGGGCACTGCTGACATTGGGAGGCACAGCCGGAGGCACACCCGCCGCAGCCGCTGTCGCGTGCCCATCGGGCACCGATTCGGACTTCAACGGCGACGGCGCCAGGGACACTGCGATCGCCGACCCGGAAGCAAGCGTCGACGGCATACAGAAGGCAGGTGTGGTGCACGTCGTCTACGGCGGCGGCAAGGGCACCCTCACGCTCTCGCAGGCAACGGACGGCGTCCCGGGCGTCCCCGAGGCCCGCGATCAGTACAGCCACGCGCTGGCCGTCTACGACGCCGACCTCGACGGCTGCAGCGACCTGGTCGTCGGCTCCCCGTACGAGGACATCGGCACCACGCCCGACGCCGGCGGCGTGCAGGTGATCTACGGCTCCACGAGTGGCCTCAACGCGGGCAGCAAGGCCGTGAAGGAGATCTACCAGGGCAGCGACAAGCCGCTGGGCGGCACCGCAGAAGCCGACGACTGGGTCGGGTATGCGGTCGCGGCAGGGAAGACCTCCGGCGGCACCCCCTACCTGCTGATCGGCGCCCCCGGTGAGTCGATCGGCACCGTCGATGACGCGGGCTCCTTCTACTACGTGAGCGGCACCGCGCAAACGGTCGTCGGCATCAACCAGGACACTGAGACCGGAGGTGCCGTCGCGGGTGTTGCGGAGCAGGACGACCGCTTCGGCAGCGCACTCGCCGCGACCCCGACCCACTTCGCCGTCGGCACACCCGGCGAGGCCCTGGGCACCGCGACCTTTGCCGGCGGTGTGGGCTGGTTCAGCCACACGCTGACCTCCGGCTACCCGAAGCCGCTCGGCGGGCTCGGCCAGGACCAGGACACGGTCGGCGGGGACGCGGAGGTCGGCGACCAGTTCGGCACCGCACTCGCGATGGTCCCCTACCGGCCCTCCGGCTCAACCTCCACCACCGAGTCGCTGCTTGCGGTCGGCGTTCCCGGCGAGGACGGCCTGACGACGGTCGATGCCGGCGCGGTCCAGGTCTTCCGGCTCACGGCCGCCGGCACCTTCACCGAGACCGCCTGGATCAGTCAGAACACCGCGGATGTGGACGGCGCGGGAGAGGCCGGTGACCTCTTCGGCAAGCGGCTCGCCGCCGTCAACACCTCCCCGAACACGACGTCCACGGGCACGACCACCAGGCTCGCGATCGGCGTGCCCGGCGAGGAAACGACCGAGGAGTTCCCCGACGAGGGCGGCGTCCATATCGTCCCGTTGGTCGGCGCGCCCGGTGCCTCCGATGTCTCGATCGACCCCGCATTCGGGGTGCCATCCGCACCGGCACCGCGCATGTTCACCGGCCTTGCACTGGATGCCACTTCCTCGCTGCTGTACGTGGGCGTCCCCTACGGCCCGGCCGAGGGACGAGCGGTCTACGGCTTCCCCTGGAACGTGGCCTCCGGCGGCGCGCCGACCCAGACGTTCAAGCCTGGCGAAGGCGGCATCCCGGCGGGCGGCGTCGCCTTCGGCACCACCACGCGCTGACGGCGTAGCCACGCCCGTACTTGCCTACCCGGCGGCCGTGAACCCGCGCGATCCGAAGCAGGCGGCAGCCCTCACGGGCGCCCGCATGCCGCCGGTTCCATTGACGACCCGTCAAGTACGCGGTGTGGCCCTGCCGGACCCGGCGTTCCGACCCAACGGACCTTTTAGGCATACGTGAACCAAGTGGAGAGTAGATCCGTGTCCGCAGACAGACACAGACCGATACGGCGAGGCATGGTGCTTCGTGCCGCCGTGGCGGCGGCCGTCACTGGCGCGGTGGTGGCCGGCGTGACGGTCCTCCCCGGCGGAGGAGGCAGCCCGGCGAATCAGACGCCGGTGGCCGCCGACGAGCCGATGCAGACCGAGCAGCAGGCCCTCGCCGTCGCGCAGGAGAGCGGCAAGAAGACCGAGGTCGTCGGCCTGCGCACCGAGCGCAGAGAGATCTTTGCCGAGCCCGACGGCACCTTCACCGCCCGCGAGTACACCGAGCCCGTCCGCACGGTTCGGGACGGCAAGTGGGTCGACATCGACGCGACGTTGGTGGAGCGGGCCGACGGCAGCTGGGGACCGAAGGCCGCCACTGTCGACCTGACCTTCACGGCCGGGAAGGCGTCCAAGCCGTTCGTCACGATGCAGCGGGCGGGGCGTGAGTTCGCTCTGACCTGGCCGTACGGCAAGCTGCCCGCGCCACGCGTCGAGGGGGACACCGCCACCTACGTCGACGTCCTGCCCGGTGTGGACCTCACCGTCCGGGCCGAGGCCGACGGCTTCGGCCATCTGCTGGTCGTCAAGACTGCGGAGGCGGCGGCCGACCCGCGGCTGGACCGGATCGACCTGGGCATGAGCACCAAGGGGTTGAAGGTCGCCGAGGACGCCGCCGGGGCCATCGTGGCTGAGGACGCCGTTGTCGGCGGCACCGTCTTTCAGGCGGGCGAGCCCGAGATGTGGGACTCGGCCGCCGTGGCCGAGGCCGCCGCCCGCAAGCAGGGCCCCAAGGCCGTGGCCAAGGCACTGACCTCTGCCGCCGCGGCCGGTGCTGAGGACAGCACGACGCCCGGACCGCAGGCCGGCACAGCACCCGAGCCGGCCCTCGAAGGCCCGGGCGGCGGCGGACGGACCGCCCCGCTCGGCCTCGAGGTCGGCAAGGACAAGCTGAGCCTGCTCCCCGACCACAAGCTCCTCAGCGGCGAGGACACCGTCTACCCGGTCGTCATCGACCCCATCCAGCGCACCACCTCGCGTGCGTCCTGGACCGGCATCATGTCCGGGATGCCCAGCGAGCAGGACTGGAAGTACTCGGGCAGCGCCGGCGTCGGCAAGTGCCCCACCGACTACAACCCGGTCTCCTGCAACGGCGTCGGCGTGCGCCGCACGATGTTCACGATGCCGCTCTCCTACTACAAGGGAAAGCAGATCATCGAGGCGACGTTCTCCGCCCGGGTGGAGCACATCTACAGCGCCACGCCGACCGCCGAGCCCATCCGCCTGTACCGGGTCGGCGGCAAGGACTACTCGCTCACCTCGTCCAGCAACTGGTCCAACACCTCGGACGACTGGGTGGACCATCTGCAGACCGTCGACAAGGCGATCTCCCCGACCTCCTGCTCCAGCCAGGCCAACCTGCACTTCGAAGGCGGCGAGAGCGGCGAGCTGACCAATGAGATCAAGTCCGCCGCCGCAGGCGGCTGGAACGCGATGACGCTAGGCCTGCGCGCGGCCGACGAGTCCCGGTTCGCCGAGTGGAAGCGGATCTGCGGCAACGCCTACCTGTCGATCAAGTACAACAACCTGCCGCGGCAGATCAAGACGTCGGACATGTACATCGCCCCCGGAGGCCAGTGCCGTTGGGGTTCGGGCCGCGCTTACGTGGACAAGCCGCCGAAACTGCAGGCCATCGCCAGCGACCCCGACCACGGCAACGGCCAGACCGACAAGGTCAAGGTCGAGTTCAAGGTCGAGTGGACCGAGAACGGCACGGCCAAGTCCTACACCTACCTGACCAAGGAATGGCTGTCGCCGACATCCGGCACCAAGTTCGAGCACACCGTCAGGTCGACGATCCCTGAGAACACCGTCATCTACTGGAGCGCGCGGGCGACCGACGGTGATGGCTACGGGCCGTGGAGTTCGGAGGGTGACACCCCCCAGCGCTGCGAGTTCACCTACGACGGCAGCTGGCCGGGCGAGCCGCTGGTGAACTCCCCGCAGTACCCCTCAGACACCACCTACCACGACGGTGTGGGCACGTACGGAACCTTCACCTTCGCGCCCAACCCGAATGACAAGGCCCCGGAGAGCGACGTCGTCAAGTACCGGTACTCCTTCAACGGCGCCGCGCTGAAGGACCTCTTCCCGACGACGGCAGGCGGCTCGGTCTCCGTTGACTGGATGCCGACCCGGCCGGGACGGCATGTGCTCGAGGTGATCGCCGTCGACAAGGCCAACCATGAGAGCAGCACCCCGTACCACTTCCTGGTCAGCGAGGGTAAGCCCGTCCTCGCCCAATGGAATCTCGCCGACAAAGCCGGCAGCACCGAGGCGCATGACGAGAGCGAGGAGTTCTCGGCCACGGCCGGTACCGCTGTCACGTTCGGCGTGGACGGCCCTGGCGGCAAGATCGACAAGGCGGCCCGCTTCGACGGCGGCGCCGACGCCTGGCTGGACACCAGCGAGACGGTGCTCGATACCTCCAAGAATTTCAGCGTGAGCGCCTGGGTGCGGCCCACCGCGCTGGACCGGAACATGACGGTGATCAGCCAGGACGGCACCGGCGAGCCCGGATTCACCCTGGGATATGACGCCGGCGCGCAGACCTGGAAGTTCTCCGTCCCGGTCAATGACGTCGACTCGCTCGGCGAGTGGAAGGCCGTCTCGACCGGAGTGTCTGTGGTCAAGGACCAGTGGGTGTTGCTGACCGGTGTGTACGACGCGCAGAAGTCCGGTGGCCCGCAGCTCCAGCTGTACGTCAACAAGGACCTGAAGGGCACCGCGGGCCGGCGCTCCACCTGGAAGTCGTACGGTCCGCTGCAGATCGGCCGTGCGACGGCCAAGAGCGGCTACCGGGATCCCCTCGTCGGCGACCTCGCCGAGGTCCGTGTCTTCGACCGCGTCCTGCCGGCAGCCCAGGTCGCCGAGCTGATGACGATCAAGCCGGTGCGCAAGGGCTACTGGCAGCTCGACGCTGCCGCCAGCGGTGCTTCCGCCGAGACCGGCGGTGGGCAGGCACTGGCCCTCGCAGGGAACGCCTCCATCTACCGGCCGGCCGACCCGCTGTTCGACACCGCCGCCCTGGTCGGCGACGGCAACCTGGTCCTGGACGGCGAAGGGGACTACGCCTCCACCGCGGCCGCCCCGGTCACCGGCAACAGCAGCTTCACCATCTCTGCCCGCGCCCAGCTCACCTCGCTGGATCCGGTCAAGTCGCAGACGGTGCTGTCCCTGCCGGGCGCCAACGCCAACCGCGTCCAGGTCCGCTACCAGGCTGCCACCCAGCAGTGGCAGCTGGCCGTGGCCAAGTCGGACTCGGCGACCGCGGAAGTTGTCACCTTCACCGACAACCAGGAACTGCCCGACACCGGAGGCTCCGGCCAGCACCTGGCCGTCGTCTATGACGCCTTCGCCAACTCGATCCGCCTCTACGTCGAGGGCCAGCTCGTGGCCGGCGCCTACGGCAAGAACGACACCCTGTGGTCAGCCACCGGTGGTCTGCAGGTGGGCCGTTCGCTGCGCGGGGCGAGCGAGTACTTCGCCGGCGCCCTCGACGAGGTCCGCGTCTACAGCGGTGCCGCCGACCGGACCGCGGTGCAGCAGATGGCCGCGCTGGTAGCCGTGCCCGACATGTGACAAGCCGTCACTTCCTGATGTGTGCCGGGTCCTCGGGGACCCGGCACACCCGTCCCATGCCGCTTTCCCCCAACCCATCTATGACGTCTCCTCCGAAAGGGGATCCGACCGCATGTTTCGTGGCCGCTCACTGAGCCGCCGCATGCCAAGACGAGCGGTCGTCGCGACAGTGCTGGGGCTTTCCCTCGCACTGTCCGCGTCGACCGTTCAGGCAGTGGTGCTCGACGAGAACGCCCGGGGCCGCACCAGCCGCCCCGGCGTCCAGGACGACGGCGACCCCGCCAAGGGACGCGACGCCAAGTCCACGTCCCGCCCCTCCGACCCGGCCCGCAAGGCCGCCGTCAAGGGACTCGACAAAGCGAAGTGGCCCAAGCAGAGCAGCACCGAGGTGAAACTGGGGGCCACCGCAAAAGCCGGCGGCCTGCCGCTGAAGGTCCTCAAACCCAAGAACACCAAGGCCGCCAAGACCGCACCCGCCGAGGTGCAGATCGACGTCCTCGACCCGGCCCGCGCCGCGAAACTCGGCGCCGGCGCCCTCCTCGGCATCGAGCGGGCCGACGGCGGCACCAAGCCCGCCAAGGTCCGCCTGAGCGTCGACTACTCCGACTTCGCCGAGGGCTTCGGCGGCTCCTACGCCTCCCGGCTGCGCCTCGTACAGCTGCCCGCGTGCGCCGCGCATGCCACGCCCGGCAGCAAGGAGTGCCCGCAGCACCCCAAGGTGCTGCCCACGGTGAACAACGTGAAGGCAGGCACGGTCTCCGCGGACGTGACTGCCGCGCCGGCGCCGGCCGGCGGCGTCTCCACCATGGCGACCACGACAACCTCGCTGCTGGCGGTGGCGGCGGGACCGTCCAGCGCCCAGGGCACCTACAAGGCGACGGCGCTGTCCCCGTCGTCCAGCTGGAACGTCGCCACCTCCTCCGGCGGATTCAGCTGGAGCTATCCGCTGCGCTCCGTCCCGGCCCCGGGCGGCCAGGTCCCCACCGTGGGCCTCGGCTACTCCTCCCAGTCCGCGGACGGCCGCACCTCAGCCACCAACAACCAGGGCTCCTGGATCGGTGAGGGCTTCTCCTACGACCCCGGCTACATCGAACGCCGCTACAAGCCCTGCTCCGAGGACGGCCATGCCGGCTCCGGTGAGCAGTGCTGGGCATTCGACAACGCCACCGTCATGCTCAACGGCGCCGCCGGCGAGCTGGTCAAGGACGACACCACCGGTAAGTGGCACATGTCGTCCGACGACGGCACCAAGGTCGAGAAGCTCTCTGGCGCCACCAACGGCGACGAGGGCAGCACCACGGCCGACACAGGTGAGCACTGGAAGATCACGACTCCGGACGGCACCGAGTACTTCTTCGGACTCAATCGTCTGCCGGGCTGGGCCACGGGCAACGAGGAGACCAACTCCGTCTGGACGGCTCCGGTCTTCGGCGACGACTCCGGTGAGCCCTGCTACAACGCCACCTTCACCAGCGCCCACTGCAAGCAGGCCTGGCGGTGGAGCCTGGACTATGTCAAGGACACACACGGCAACGTGATGTCCTACTTCTACGGGCGCGAGACCAACTACTACGCCCTCAACGGCAAGACGGACGTCAACGGCACCTCGTACCACCGCGGCGGCTACCTCAAGCGCATCGACTACGGCCAGCGCGACGGCGAGGTCTACGCGGCGAAGGCGCCGGCCCGGATTGTGTTCAACGTCGCCGAACGCTGCCTGCCCACCGCCGAATTCGACTGTGCGACGAGTAAGCGCACCACGGCCAACGCCGCACACTGGCCCGACGTTCCGGTCGACCAGGAGTGCAAGGTCGACACCAAGTGCACCTCGCCGGTCCAGACGTTCTTCACGACCAAACGCCTGACGTCGGTCGTCACGCAGATGCGCAAGGACGCCACGACTTACCAGGACGTGGATGCCTGGACCCTGTCGCACCTGTTCACCGACAACGGCGACGACTCCAAGACCCTGTGGCTGTCGAATATCGAGCACGAGGGCCGCGCCGGCACCGCGGTGAAGCTGCCGTCCGTCGACCTCTTCGGAGAGCAACTCGCCAACCGAGTCGACGCGGTCGGCGACAACATCGCGCCCTTCCACCGGTTCCGTCTGTCGATGGTTCTCAGCGAGACCGGCGCTCAGCTCGACGTCACCTATGCCGCGACCGACTGCACCAAGGCGGCCCTGCCCAAGCCGGGCGAGTCGACCAAGCGCTGCTATCCGGTGAAGTGGGCCCCGCCTGGCTACACCGAGCCGATCACGGACTGGTTCCACAAGTACGTCGTGTCGTCGGTCATCGAGACGGACCGTACCGGCGGCAGCGACTCGATGGTCACCCGCTACACATACGAAGGCGACGCCGCCTGGCGTAAGGCGAAGCCGGACGGCATCACCGACGACAAGTACCTCACCTGGGGCGGCTGGCAGGGTTACGGCAAGGTCACCGTCACCAGCGGCACCGCAGATAAGCAGACCACCCGCATCGACTACACCTTCATGCAGGGCATGAACGGCGACGCGGACCCGGCCGGCGGCACCCGTTCGGTGACGGTCAAGGACTCCACAGGCGCCACGTACACGGACGACGAGGAGTTCACCGGCCACCAGCTGGAGGCAGCGACCTACGACGGCAGCGAGATGGTCTCCAAGACCATCGCGACCCCGTTCAGGCACTACACAGCCACCCAGACCCGCAGCTGGGGCACCACCCGCGCCTCCATCGTGCGTACCCAGACCGGCCGCGGCTTCCAGCTGAAGTCCGACGGCACCTGGCGGGAGACGCAGTCCACGACGGCATACGACACCGCCAAGGGCGGCCGGGTCACGCAGATCGAGGACTTCGGCGATGTCTCCACCGCCAAGGACGACTCCTGCACCCGCACCTGGTACGCGGACAGCACAAGCCAGAACATCCTGTCGCTGCCGTCGCGCAGCGAGTCGGTGTCGGTGAAGTGCTCCGCCACCCCGGACTACAAGACGCAGGTCCTGGCCGACGAGCGCACGTCCTACGACGGCGGCGCCTACGGCGCGGCGCCGACAAAGGGCGATGCGACCAAGACCGAACGCCTGACGTCCCACAACGGCACCACGGCGACGTACCAGGTCACCGGCACCACGACCTACGACGCCTACGGTCGTCCGCTGACCCAGAAGGACGCCAAGCAGAACCAGACCAGGACGGTCTACACCGAGACCAACGGCCTGCTGTCGAAGACGGTCGTCTACAACGCCCTCGACCACGCCACGACCACCGACTATGCCCCGGCCTGGGGCATGTCGAAGGGCCAGACCGACCCCAACGGCAGGCGAACGGACCTCGCCTACGACGCGCTGGGCCGCCTGACCTCGGTGTGGCTGGCGGACCGGGCGTCGACCCAGACACCGAGCATCAAGTACTCGTACAACGTCCGCAAGGACAAGGTCACCTCGATCAAGACCGAGAAGATCGAGAACGAAGGCACCTACGGCGCCGAGTACCAGCTCTACGACAGCCTGCTGCGGCCCCGGCAGATCCAGACCGAGGGCCCGGACGGCACGCACATGGCCGCCGACACCTTCTACGACGGCACCGGCAACATCAGGAAAACCAACTCCACCTACAACGCTGACGGTGCCGCCTCCGACGAACTGCAGCTGGTGAGCGACAGCCAGGTCGGCGCGCAGAGCCTGCTGGAGTACGACGGCCTGGGCCGCACCACGGCCGAGATATTCGCGGTCAGCGGCGCCGAGCAGTGGCGCACGACGACCACCTACGACGGCGAGCGCACCCACACCGACCCGCCGACCGGCGGCGTGCCCACGACGACGATCACCAACGGGCAGGGCGCTGTCGCCGAGATCCGCCACTACCGGGGCTCCGCACCCGGTGACGGCGTGCCGTACGACTCGACGAAGTACACCTACAACACCCGCAACCTGCTGGAGACGGTCGCTGACGCCAAGGACAACGTCTGGCGTTACGAGTACGACCAACTGGGGCGCAAAACCAAGTCGATCGACCCGGATGCGGGCACCTCGCGTACGGAGTACGACGAACTGGACCGGCCTGCCGCCACGTACGACGGTCGGAACAAGAAGGTCTCCACGGTCTACGACAGCCTCGGCCGCGTGGCCACGACCTGGCAGGGCGAGCCCACCACCGGGACGAAGCTGTCGGAGACGAGGTATGACAAGGCGGGCTGGCTCGGCAAGGCTTTCGGCTTCCTAAGCTACGTCTCGCCGACGGAGTACTTCGCCACCGCCGTCCAGTCGATGGACGAGTTCTACCGCCCGCTGAAGACGGCCTACCAGGTCCCGGCGTCGCAGGGCTCCCTGGCCGGCACCTACGTCTTCAGCACCACGTACAACCGTGACGGCACCGTCCAGAGCACCGGCCTGCCCGCCATCGGCGACCTGCCGGCGG
This sequence comes from Streptomyces chartreusis, assembly GCF_008704715.1. Lineage (NCBI taxonomy): Bacteria > Bacillati > Actinomycetota > Actinomycetes > Kitasatosporales > Streptomycetaceae > Streptomyces > Streptomyces chartreusis. Next base: position 5,661,195 of record NZ_CP023689.1, on the reverse strand, counting down.
AGGCGTTGACGTACTCCTACGATGCCCTGCAGCGTCCTCAGACGATGACGGGCTCCACGTCGTACGTCACCAACACCGTCTACTCGCGCACCAGTCAGCTCCAGCAACTGGAGATGTACTCGGGCAGCGGCAAGAAGGTCTGGCAGACCTTCAGCTACGAGACGGGCACCGACCGGCTGACCCGCTCGGTCGTCGACGTCTACGGTGCCACCGCACCGGCGAAGGACTCCAAGTACTCCTACGACCAGGCCGGCAATGTCCTGTCCATCGCGGACACCGCGAACTCGGCCTCGCCGGACCTGCAGTGCTTCGCGTACGACAGCCGTCAGCGCCTGGCGGACGCCTGGACCCCGGCCGCCACGGCGACGACCGCAGCCGGCGCGGGAACCCGCGGCTCGACCACACCGGTGAACGGTGCGGGACCGACCGCCTGTGAATCGGCGCCCGGATCGAACGCGCTCGGCGGCCCGGCACCGTACTGGAAGTCCTACGAGACCGACGCCATCGGCAACCGCGTCACGGAGACGCTCCACGACACCGGACTCGACACCGCGAAGAACATCACCCGCAGCTACGAGTACGGCACCGCGGGCGCCGCAGGCGACGGCCCGCACCAGCTCACCAAGGTCACCGAGAAGACCCCCACCGGGGACAGACAGTCGACGTACGAGTACGACGACTCGGGCAACACCACCAAACGCACCATCGGGGGCAACGCCCAGTCGCTGGTCTGGAACGACTTCGGAAAGCTGAGCGAGGCCACCAAGGGCACCTCCAAGACGAGCTACATCTACGACGGCTCCGGCAACCGACTGCTGCGCAAGGACTCCTCGGGCACGACCGTCTACCTGCCTGGTACCGAGCTGAAGCTGTCGGCCGACGGCACCAAGAAGGAGGCCACCCGCTACTACGAATTCGCCGGCCAGACCGTCGCGGTCCGCACCGCGGCCAAGCTGTCCTATGTCGCCTCGGATCACCACGGCACGGGCGAGGTGGCGATCGACGCCACGACCGGCGCGATAAGCCAGCGCCGCTTCGACCCCTACGGCGTCGAACGGGGCGAGAACACCGGCACCTGGCCGGGCGAGAAGGGCTACGTTGGCGGCACCATCGACGCCTCGACCGGACTGACCCACCTGGGGGCGCGTGAATACGACCCAGTGATCGGCAAGTTCATCTCCGTCGACCCGATCATCGACTACACGCAGCCACAGCAGATCAACGGCTACGCGTACGCGACCAACTCGCCCGTCACGAACGCCGACCCCAGCGGTTTGAAGAACGTGGCGTGCGAGGACCCGCGCGTCGAGTGTCGCGGAGGCCAGCCGGTCTCCTATACACCAGACGACCTCGTCGACGCTCAGTCCGAGGTCAGCGCGGCTTCCGCGAACCTGGCGGGGGCGCAAGCCCAGCAGTCCTCCGCCAAGCAGCGGATCAAATCCGCAGGCAAGGCCCTGGTCAAGATCGCCCGGGACATCCTGGGGGTGGACGCGGCCCTCGACTGCATCTCCAGCGGTGACGTCGGATCCTGCGGCGAGACCCTGCTCAACATCGCCGGCAGCTTCGCAGGCGGTCTGGCGGGCAAGATCCTCGCCAAGTACGGCGCACCGTGGGACTGGGCCAAGGGTTTCAGACTGGCCAAGCGCGTTACTGGCCTGGTCGGCGACCTGATCGGCGGAGCCCGGGACCTGTGGAAGGCAAACAAGGCCGTCGGCAAGGCGAGAGCCGGACTGTCCAATGCGGCGGACAAGCTGGCGGACGCCAGAAAGAAAGCAGCAGAGGCCCTAAAGAAACGAAAGAAGAACGAGGACGGCGGCTCCTGCCCGATCAGTGGCAAGCACAGCTTCCTGCCCGGAACCAAGGTGCTCCTCGGCAGCGGGAAGACCAAGAAGATCGAGCAGGTCAAACTCGGCGACAAGGTCGTGGTGACCGACCCCAAGACGGGGGCAACCAAGGTCCGTGAAGTCGTCGGCACCATCGTCACCGAGGACGACAAGCACTTCGTCGACCTGACGTTCAAGGGAAAGTCCGGCAAGACCGAGACCCTGGTATCCACCACGACCCACCCCTTCTGGGTGGACTCGGAACGGCGGTGGGTCGAAGCCGGACAGCTCAAGCCCGGCATGCGCCTGCACACCGCAGACGGCCGCTCAGCCGAGCTGACAGCCACCCGCTCCTTCGACGAGCGCCAGCGCACCCACGATCTCACCATCAGCGAGACTCACACGTACTACGTGCTGACCGAGGAAATTCCCCTCCTCGTGCACAACTGCGGAACCCACCCGGACGACCGTTCGGGGGACAACTTCACCGATGCCGGTCGGCAGGAGGTCTACGACGCCAATCTTGAGGCGAACGACGGGGTCCTCACGTGTGATTACTGTGGCCGCACGGTAGAACGGCGGGCTTCACGGGACGCCAACGGCAACGCCGTCAAGGGGCAGCCGGACGACGCTCAGATCGACCACGAGATTCCGAAGGCGCAGGGAGGCTGCGGGTCACCGCACAACGGCTGCGTGGCGTGTCGGCGGTGCAACAGAGATAAGTCTTCGAAGACAGTCGAACAATGGGACAACGAGTTGCGGGAACACCTGCCCGAGGAGTAGAGGTGTCCGAATCAAGCGAGCGGCCGGTCTCGGCCAGTGGTGCGGACCTGTTCAAGGTCGCCTTTGACCTTGAAGCGGAGCGGGAGGACTGGCCGCCGGTCTCGGTAGAGCGCCTGTGGGGCGAGAAGACGGAGGTCAGGTTCGAGATCAGGGTGGTGAACACACCGTTCTTCGTGCCGGGCATCGCATACGGGGACCTGATCCGGGTCCGGCCGGACAATGAGAGACGTGAGCTCGTTTTCGAGAGCTTCGCGTCGGAGTCCGGGCATTCGACCATCCGAGTCGTCTTCCTGCGCCGCAACCTCCGGGAGTCAGTGGAGAACCAGTTTCGTGACGCGGGCTGTAGCTGGGAGACCACGAGCCGCTTCAACCTCCTGGCCGTCGATATCCCACCGACGGTCAACTACGCAGAGGTGCGGCCGTGGTTGGCCCAGCGCCGCGAATCCGGCGACCTTGAGTTCCAGGAAAGCGCGATTTCGACACTTCACCGAAGTCAAGTGAACAGCACCTCCTAGGCCCTGCAAGGCCAACTCAAGAAGAGCCAACGGGGCCCGGTTTGCTTCCTCAAGCCGGGCCCCTCACCTTGCCGGCCCCACGGAACTGATGTCGGTCCGGACACGAAAGGGTGCTCCGACTGCGGTCGGAGCACCGGAGGGGGAGAAGGCAGACCCGAGGGCTCGGGCTAGTTGCGAGTCAGGCTGCGCGGTCGACGATCATGCCGTGGCCGATGGCGACCGGGAGGATCGCAGAGTCCAGGACGTGCCCGGTGAAGTGGACGGCGACCGGGACCGCTCCGCCCAGGACGGCCTGGGCGATGGCGTCGCCGCCGTCGACCGGTCGATCCTGACCATCGCCAGCCTCACACCCGGCGACCCCCGCCAGGTCGATGCCTACGTCGCCGGGCCCGCTGCACTGCTGGTCGCCAAAGCCATCAAGCTCGTCACCAGCCGCAAACGCCGGTGATCTTGTTCGTGCTTGCCAGTGGGGCAGGTTCGGGTCGTCGGCACAGCCGCAGACGGCGATCTGCTCCTCAGGTGGTGGACGGCCCCCCATTCATCCTGAGGCCGGGCGGCAGCACCGTCTCCGCACCGACAGACGCGTACCTGACTTGCTCCGTTGTCAATCCCATGACAGTTCCGAGGTTCGCCCCGAAGAGATTCGCCCCGGGCAGGGAGGCGCCGTTGAGGTTCGCCCCGGACATGTGGGCGCGGGTGAGGTCTGCCTGGCTCAGGTCGGCGCCGGTGAGGTTCGCGTTGGCCAGGTACGCGTCGGTGAGGTCCGCCCCCACCAGCTTGGCGCTGGTGAGGATGGCGTCGCCCAGGTTGACACTGGTGAGGTTCGCCTGCCTCAGGTTGGCGCCGGTGAGGTTGGCCTGGCTCAGGTCGGCGCCGGTGAGGTCCGCCTGGCTCAGGTCGGCGCCAGTGAGGTCCGCCTGGCTCAGGTCGGCGCCAGTGAGGTTCGTCCCGACCAGCTTGGCCCTGGCCATGCCCCTGTCGAGGTCGCCGGTGATGTTCACCCCGGACCGGTAGGCGCGGGTGAGGTCCGCCTGGCTCAGGTTGGGGCCGGTGAGGTTCGCCGTGAACAGTTCGGGATTGGTGGGGTCGCTGGTGAGCTTCACCCCGGACATGTAGGCGCGGGTGAGGTCCGCCTGGCTCAGGTCGGCGCCGGTGAGGTTCGCCGTGAACAGTCTGGCGTCGGTGAGGTTCGTCCCGACCAGCTTGGCGCCGGTGAGGTCGGCCCCGTCCAGGAGAGCGCCGGGAAGGTGAAGGGTTCCGAGGTAGAGCCTTTCGAAATCGTCGACGTGCGTGCGCGATTGGGGACGCGTTAGAGCGGTCAAGGCCACCTGGATGTCTGCCTCCAGAAGCATGGGGAGTGAAGTGTCCGTCGTAGTTGGCGTGCCGTCCGAGCCATTCGGTGAGCCTGGGCGGGCCGGAGCGCGGTCGCGCACGAAGTGGCCCAGTACTTGGGCGGCGTGGGTGGCCTGCTCGGGGGCGTCCTGGACGATCTGCTCTAGCGCCAACACTCCGCCGATCCGCACATACCTGTGGTCGGACCCGAGGCGCTCCAGGGCTTTGGTAAACCGGTCGGTGACCTGCCCGCGCCGGGTCAGCCGGTAGTTGCGGATCGTGTACACCAGGGCTACTCCGGCCCCGATCGCGGCCGCACACGCCACGAGGGCGGTGCGCAGGCCAGTGATCAGCGCAGCCGATCCGCCGGCTTGACCCAGCGTGGTCGTGTTGATGTATCCCTTGTCGAGCAGGTACGGCCCTCGCCACACCAGCCAGGGCAGACCGACCGCGAGCACCAGGGCGCCACCCAGGGCGAGCACCCAGGTCCCAAGCCGGCGCAGGCGCCGCATGCGGCGTGCCTGGGCCCGCCGCTGATGGAGCGCAGTCATCACAGTTCCTGCCTAGGGGAACCGGCCGCGAGATAGTGGCACCACTCCGGGGCAGTGGGTGGCGGTACCCCCGGATGGAGGCGCCCGAAGTGAAACACCACGAGACTCGGACCCGCCGACGCCTTCACCTGATCCGCAGCTCACGGGGTCGGTCGGTACCAAATGCGGCTGGTGACACAGCTCATACCGACACCCCTACTCGGGAAACCTCGGGGAGTTGGTACGCAGCCACTCCAAGGCCCAGTCCCGGTACCCCTCGGGCTGGGAGCCGTTGGCCTTGGCGAGGGACAGCAGAAGTAGCTCGTTGAGGTAGAGCTGGCCCCGGATCACGTGAATGGGGTCGAGGGGATCGGGCCCGCTGAGTCTTTGCGCGATGTACTCGGCCGCCTGCTCGCGCTTCTGCTCGGTGTCCGCCGCCACATACGGAGTCAGGAACTCGATAGCGAAGCGAACGGCCTGGGTGGCGCTGGGGATCGGTTCCGTCATGCTGCGACATTAGAGCCGTTGGCTACCGCCCGAAGGTCAACGCGTCCGTGCGGTGTGCCAGCGGTTGTGCAGGCGGCGGAAGGCGAAGTAGTCCAGGCCGGCGGCCTCCTTCCAGCGGCGCCACGCGCGGACTGGGCAGAGGTAGGCGCGCGAGCCGTAGAGGACCTCGACCTTGCGGGGCGCGACCTTGGACACCCGCACGTTCACGATCAGGCCGCGCCCCTCGGTGATGTCGCGGGTGCGCAGTCCGGCGAGTTCGTGTTCGGGGCCGGCGATGGCGAAGTGCATCGTCATCAGGGCCAGGTCTCGGAAGCCGGCCTTGCGGTCGTCGCCTTGCTCCACAACCTGCTGCGGTGAGTCCTCCGGCCGAGCGGGATCGCACCGGGCCAACATCCGCGTTGGAGATCGATCTCGCACCTTCTCGGGGTGTTGCTGGAACCCGGGAGGCCCGTCGCGGTGTCCCGGTGCACATGAGCGATGCACTTCTCGACGCGCTGCCTGGCGCAGTCGGCGCCGTGGTTCTCCTGTTCCTCGGAGCGTGGGAGAACGACAGACGTACCCAAGGGACGGCGGCCCGCAAGGAAGCCGCGGCGGACCGGGCCGCGCTCGAAACGCAGGCTGACGAACTCGTGGCGGCGGTGCTGGCCGTGAAGGCGGCGGGCAACGCCCATGACCATCTGTGGGGCAGTTGGAAGGCGAAGGCGGCGGTCGGACTGCGTGCGGCGGTCCGGGGCGGCGCAGCGTACGCGAGGCCCGGGCAGCGGGGGTTCCCGGCCGTCATGGCGGCTACGGGGACGCGGCCACCGTGATCGGCCAGTGGGATCGGGACAGCGCTGTGTCGGCGGCGGGACTGGCGGCACCCCTTGGTCGACTCGGGGCGGCCGTCGCGCCGCTGATGAGGCGCCAGGAGCCGGGACTCGCCGCGGCGGCGGAAGAGGTCTTCACCGCGATCGGCGAGAACTACGCAGACCAGAACCGGATCACCCGGGCACTGGAGGCGTTCCACGAAGCGCTGCGCCCCGCCCTGGAGCCCCCGGCACATCCACGGCACTGGTGGTCCCTGCGCCGCAGGAACGGCGGGAGCGGACCGCAGGCGAGTTAGCCGGCGCGGCCAGGAGGCGCGTAGGTGATGCCGACGTCTCCGGCGGAGGTCGCGGCGAGGGCCACGACCTTCCAGATCGCGTCGGGAACGTCGGCCCGGGGGCCGTCCCAGGCGTCGTTGAGGAGATCCACGGTCAATCCCACGGACTTGCCGTCCGGCCCCTTCGCCGAGAACTTGACCCCCTGCGCTGACTACAGGTTCGCGTGGGCAGAGGCGAATTGCACCAGGGCGTGGTACACCGCGAGGTCCTTGCCGTTCCGGGTGAGGGTGAGAGTGCCCAGCCGAAGGTCGATGCCAACGTGGACCTGAGTGTCTTCCTGCACGATGGCAGGCTCGCCGGTGGCGCTCAGCTCCACAGTGCTCTCCAAGGGGTGAGGTGGGAGTTCAGCTGCTCAGCATGGCAGTTGACTGCCCGTCGGGAGAGGATGTCCATTAATCGATCGATTGTTGGACAACGACGCCGAGACGTCGACATGCCGTGCTGGATTCGACCTCCGGTGTCCAACAAGGGTGTTCAACAACTCTGGGTGTCCAACAACGCGCCAGGCCCCTTTTCTGTACGGTGTCATGCATGACGACGACCCCCACAGAATGGGCGGACGCCGAAGGCCCGCTGGGGATCTTCCCCGCCAGTCCGTCCGGCGCTCGTGTCGGGTACGCGCGCGTATCCACGAAAGGTCAGTTGCTCGACCGCCAGATCGCCGCGCTGACAGCGGCCGGCTGCGTCCGGGTGTTCTCCGACAAGAAGTCCGGCAAGGACGCCGAGCGTGAGGAACTGCGTGCGGCGCTCGACTACCTCCGCCCTGGGGACACCCTCGTGGTGCCCTCCCTCGACCGCCTCGGACGCTCGATCCAAGACCTGATCTCGATCGTGGGGGGTCTCCGTCAGCGAGACATTGGCTTCCAGTCTCTGCACGAGGCGCTCGACACAACCACCCCAGGCGGGCGGCTGGTGTTCCACGTGTTCGCGGCCCTCGCGGAGTTCATCCGGGAACTCATCGTGCAGGGCACGCACGAGGGCCTGGAGGCAGCGCGGGCCCGCGGCGAGCGCATCGGGCGGCCTCCGGCGATGACGGAGGAACAGATCCGGCACGCCCGGGCCCTGCTCGTGCAGCCGGAGAACACGGTCACCTCGATCGCGAAGCTGCTCGGTGTCTCGCGCACGACGCTGTACAAGTACGTGCCCGAACTGAGGGTTGGCCGCGACGCACTCGTGTCCGGCGACCGGGGTCCGGCCCTCCCTGGACCCCGGTGACCATGCGGCACATCCCTCCGGCCCCTTCCCGGTTATCGGATCAGGGAGCGCAATACGGGGACGCTGGCGCCCCCGCCGGCGAGTCCGGCAAGGACGGCTCCGGCCAGTGGGCTGCCGCTGAGGAAGGTAAGACCCCCGCCCACGCAGCCGATGAACAGCGCTGCCAGGAGCACCACCGTGGTGTGCACCGTAAGGAACGGCGGCTCCTCCGCTGAGGGCGCTGCGGAGGAGCGATGTCCTAGGCGTGAGGTACGTTCGTTCATGGGTCTCCTGTCTCGATCACAGCGGTGGGACCCGACGACAGGCGAGAGGGAGATCCAGCGGGTTGCGGCAGCTGTAGGAGGCGGGCCGCGCCCAAGGATCTCCCTTCGTCATGCGAAGGGTTGGCGCACCGTCGAATCTAAGGCACGGGACTGACAAACCTGGGGCGCGCACTGTGCCCGCGCGCTCAACTCGACGCAGCAGAGGGCGAATTATGGGCCCCGCACTGACAGCGAGGCGGCAAGGAGCACAAACCGCAGCTCAGCGGGCGCCTGCAGCATTGCGGCCGTCGTGTGCAATGGCCGTTCTGCTCGAGCTTGCCCGTGACGGACATCTCTATGTCGGCGCGCCAGCCTGTGGGGAGCGACCCTGATCTATGCCGCGAAGTTGCCGCTGACCTCGTACAGCTGAGTTGAGGCCCCTCGTCCTTGTCCTGCATGACAGGGAGGAACTCCTTGTCGGTGCCGCACTCGACGTCGAGGTTCGCGTCGCGGTCGATGCCGGCGGTGCCCTCCAGGAGCTCCTTGTGGCAGGTCACGCAGTCGTCGAACACAGCCCAGAGCGGCTACGCAGACAACCTCGTGACGGCCTGCTACTGCTCAATGGACACCTCGACCTTCGCCACAATGAAGTCCGGCATCGACTTCAGGAAGACGAGGTCGTCGTCCTCATCGTTGTCGTCCTTGATGTTGCGGAGCGCGCCGTGCACGGTCGAGGTCGGGTGCGGTCGGTGGTGCCGAGGGGGGACGCGACGATCGAGCCGCTCGCAGAGCCTCGGCCGGAGCCGCCCGAGATGGCGTCGTTCTTGGCCAGCAGTTCTTGAAGCGGTTCGTGAGTTCTGTGACCTGGATGCAGTGGGAGCGGGTCTCGCCCTCAGTACGCAGATCTTGCGGTCGGCGTGCATGACGGTCGCATTGAAGGTGGGGGAAGAGCTCTGCCTGCGGTCGGGTCCTGGCCCGTCAGGAACTGGACGTCGTCGACCATCAGGATGTCCATCTCCCGGTACCGCTTGCGGAAGCTGTCGCCCTTGCCGTCCCGGATGAAGTTGATGAACTCCTGGGAGCCCACATAGGGCACGTGCGCTAGCTGACCAGCTCGGCGCCGTCGCTGCTACCGGAAGGCGCGTCAGCCGCGATCGGCGCTGGGACGGAAATCCCCCGCCCAAAAATCACGGGACATTGCCGCGCGAGATTTTCGTCCATTGCTCCCTACAGACGTCGGTAACGACGTAGAACGATGGTTGAAGGGATCAGTGTGACTACGCACCCACTACTCCGAGCGCTGTCGGCGCAACGGGGCTCCACCACGGGGATGCTGGAGGACGAGGACCCGGTGCTGGCTCGTCGCCGTCGGCTCGCTGCCGATGCCGAACAGGTAGCCCGCGCCCGGGCCGAGCGCTTCGACGGCCCGGAGACGCGTCGGCTAAAGGATCGTCTGTGGGCCTACGGCGTCACGGCACTCAACAGCTGGATGCGGGACAGCACGATCACCCGACGGGTCCGGGCCGCAGACAGCTGGACGTCATCCTTCTCCCTGGAAGGCGGCCGCCAACGCCTGTTCGACGTCGACACCCGCATCGCTCTCGCCGTGCAGACCGTCCTCGAGGTACTGCCCGAGTTCGTCGATATCGCTCTGCGCAGCAAGCGCTGGGACCCGCGTCACGGCGAACGATTCGATCTGCGCGCTATCGAGTTCTCCGACTCGGAGGAAGGCTGCGACAAGGTCGATCCTGTACGGAGCCCTACTACGGCCAAACCCCACGACGTACTTCACGCGGCCTCTGCTCAGCAAGTTCGCCGACGTCTACCAGCGGTGGTGGAACGAAGAGCGGGACGCACAGCTGCAGCGCATCAACCTGGCCGGCCATACCCGCCTGTTAGAGGTGGCCACGCTGTTCGTCGACCCGTACGAGCAGGTGCTGGTACGTGATGCCCTGCAGCGCGTGCTCCGCGACGTGGCGTCGGACAAGGAGGCGCGGCTGTGCGCGCTGCTGCTCGCGTATGACTGGGACTTCACGCGCGCCGCCCGGGAGCACCAGATTCCGCGGCGCGCGTTCGACGACGCCCTCCAGCGCCTGAAGAAGCGCGTGCAGCGCCTGGTCGACGAGGGAGATGGGGGAATGGTCCGAGCTCAGCGGGCGGTCCGCTCTCGGGGACGGAGGGGGGCCGCATGAACGGGCCGATCGACGTCCGCACGGCCGTCCTGCTGCTCGCGGGCTCCGGGGCTACGTACGTCGCCTTCCTGCACCCCGCCTTCGGGACCGCTCTCCTGGTCGGGGTGGCCGTTGTCACCCTGCTCCATGTCCTCCTGGAGAGGCGTTGAGTGGCTGACACTGTTACCGGCGTGACCGTGGCTTCGAAGGACCTACCCGCAGCCCTCCGGCTCCGGAGGGCTGGAGGTTATCGGTGCAACATGCGTCGAGGCCGTCCAACGCCCGGATGGCTACCAGCGCATGCGGAAGATCATCCGCGTGCCCACGCTTAGCTACATGGACTACCTCGACAAAGTGCTCCGGGACATGCAGGAAAATGTGGAAGTGGGGGATCCGCCCGGTGGCCCGTACCAGCTGGGCGTCGTGGTGGGGGGCGTCCGGTTCAAGGGCCGCGTGGTCCCCGCGGATCGCTTCGCGGAGTCCTTGCCACCACCGGGCGAGCTGACGAGCACCACGCCTGGCTTCGGGCACTTCCTGCACCTGCGCGCAATGGAAGGCCCAGGCATCTCCTCCGGCACCCCGCGGGTGGTGCGCTTCCGCCTGGACAGCATTGACGCGTGGTGGGCCGAGTAGCGGCTCCACAGATATACGACCCGGCGTCACTGTTACCGGCAGGACCGTGACGCCGAACGAACCGAGCGGGCACGAGTGGACTCCGGATAAGTGAGTCCCCAGTCCATGCGGCATCACGGCGACAGGCCACGTGCGGCGGCGCGTTGCCGCCACGGGTGGCGATCCGTGATGTTGTGGTGGAGGGGTGAGAGCACTCCTACCCCGGCGTCGACGGGAACAGCCGCAAGGCCTGCGCCTGTGGCCGATCCGCCGGGTCCTGTTCCTGGCCTTCGCCACGGCGGTCGTCGCAGCCGCCGTGGTGTTCTATGCCGGGTGGCAACTGCTCGGCGCCGAAGGGCTGAAGGCCGAGCACCGCATCGGCTCCAATACGCTCTTCGACCTGGCGAAGCTGTCCTTCGGCGTGGTCGCCGGCGCTGGCGCCCTGGTCGCCCTGGTCGTGGCTTACCGGCGCCAGCGCATCAACGAGGACGACGCCCTGCGCGAGGCCACCCGCCTGCATACCGAGCGGTTCACTACCGCTGTCGACCAGCTCGGCAACGAGTCCGCGGCTGTACCCCTCGGCGCCGTGCACGCCCTCGCCGGCCTCGCCGACGACGCCCCCACCCCCGCTCTACGCCAGACCTGCATCGACGTTTTGTGCGCCTATCTCCGCCTGCCGTACACCGCCGAGGGCGAACTGGCTGACGGCGACGCTAACACCCGGCACACCTACCAGGCCCTACGAGAAGTTCGACACACGGTCATCCGCCTCATCCGCGACCACCTGCGTCTTCTCCCGGACCATCTGCACTCATGGCGAGGCCTTCGCTTCGACTTCACCAGTGTCACCTTCGACGGTGGAGACTTCAGCGGCGCAGCGTTCTCCGGCGGCAAGGTCACCTTCCGCGGGCGGCATTCTCCGACGGCACGGTCGACTTCAGCGACGCGGCGTTCTCCGACAGCGAAGTCGACTTCAGGGGTGCGACCTTCTCCGGTGCCAGAGTCGACTTCAGCCGCGCGGCGTTCTCCGACGCCTCAATCTCGTTCCGCGGCGCAACCTTCTCCGACGGCACAGTGACCTTCAATGGCGCAACGTTCTCTGGCAGCACGGTCGACTTCTGCGGCGTGCTCTCCGGCGGCAGCGTCTTCCTCGGTGCGGCGCTCTCCGGCGAAACCGTCTCCTTCCGCGGCGCAACGTTCTCCGGTGCCACGGTGGACCTGTCGTCTGCGAGGGGGCGACCGCCATCGGGTGTTGTGCCAGCGTCTGAGGAGCCCCTGCCCGACGGCCTCATCCTGCCTTCCGCCTGGTAGCTGCAGGGATGGCGTCACTGCTACCAGCGTTGGTACGACACCCGGTCTCAGGTCGTGCGCGGCCGGAGGGTATACGGCGCCTCGTGCTGAAGCATCCGTCGCACAGCCTCCGGATGCTATCGATCACTGCGGCGCGGCGGGAGCCGCTCCGCTTCCAGGCGGCGACAGATCTCGCGAAGTGAGGCACCCGCCGCCCGGAGTTCACGAGCCCGGACGAGGCCGATCTGTTCGGCAGGCTGTTCGACAAGTTCTCCGGCAACGGCCTGCCAGCCGTAGGGCGGGGCGCCGTAGGCGTACCCGCCCTGGACTGCCTTCTCCTTACGCCCCGCCCGCAGCCGGGCCACGATCATTGAGTGCTCCAGCTCGGAGAAGACGCCCATCATCTGCCGCATGGCCGTACGCATGGGGTGTTCGGGATCGTCCTGGAGGATCTCGCCCTGGTCAGCAGTGAAGACGCGCCCGTTGTTTTTCCACACCTGGGCCAGGATGGCTTCCTGCGTAACGAGACGACGGGCCAGCCGGTCGAGCCGGCCAACGACGATCCCTGCTGCCTGGCCGTCCTCTACTTCGCTAAGCGCATCAGCAAGCGCGGGACGCTCGGGAGCAGGAAGGGTCCCTGAGTAACCCTCGTCGCGAAAGACCTCGCGCCCGATGGTGTGGCCTTGCTGCCGACACCAGGTGCGGATCATCTTCTCCTGAACTGCTAGGTCATGAGCGCGTGATGCCGCGTGGGACTGACATCCCCAGCGGCATAACTGTGACTCCGTGAGCCTCTACCGGCGCCTCGCGAGGGGTCGTGAGAGCACGTCAGCTTGCGATCGGCCGCTGGACGGCGCGGGCCCGACCGCGCTCCGCGACCGGGCCCTGATGGCGACTTTCTGCAGAGCGTCCCGCCCGGCAGGCACGGTGTCGATCCCTCACACGGGCGACGAAAGCCGGATATGTGAGCCCCTAGATCAACCCGCAGTTGGGGAGGGGAGGAGTAGTCCGGCAGGTGGGTGACCCAGTACCTGATCATGGAAGCGGGGCGGCGTCGCCCACGAGCTGACATCTCGCAAGTCCAAGAAGCCGCCGGAGAACACCGCGCCGGTGAAGTCGACTGTGCTGCCGGAGAACACCGCGCCGCTGAAGCCAACCTCAGCGCCGGAGAAGTCGACTGTGCGGCCGGAGAACACCGCATTGTTGAAGTCGACTGTGCCGCCGGAGAACACCGCTCTGCTGAAGTCGGCCTTGACGCCGATGAAAAATGCGTCGAGGTTGACCTTGCTGCCGGAGAACTTCGCGCCGCTGAAGCCGACCTCAGCGCCGGAGAACACCGCGCCGGTGAAGCCGACTGTGCCGTCGGAGAACTCCGCCTCGTAGAAGTTGACCGAGCCGCCGGAGAACTGCGCGCTGAGGTTGACCTTGCTGCCTGAGAACTTCGCGCCGCTGAAGTCGATCTTGGCGCCGGAGAACTTCGCGCTTCTGAAGTAGATCTCGCCTCCGGAGAACACCGCTCTGCTGAAGTCGACCTCAGCGCCGGTGAAGTCGACCTCGTTGCTGCCGGGGAACTCCGCGAAGGTGAAGTAGAGCGTGCTGCCGGTGAACTCCGCAACGGTGAAGTTGACCTTGGCGCCGGAGAACTCCGCCTTGTGGAAGTCGACGTTGCCATCAGAGAACTTCGCGCCGCTGAAGTCGACCGAGCCGCCGGAGAACTCCGCGCTGGTGAAGTAGAGCGTGCTGCCCGAGAACTCCGTGTAGCTGAAGTCGACCTCAGCGCCGGAGAACTTCGCTTTGCTGAAGTCGACCTTGGCACTGGAGAACTCCGCCTTGTAGAAGTAGACCGAGCCGCCGGAGAACTCCGCGCCGCTGAAGTCGACCTCAGCGCCGGAGAACTTCGCTTTGCTGAAGCTGACCTTGGCGCCGGTGTAGTCGACCTCGCTGCTGCCGGAGAACACTGCCCTGTTGAAGGAGACTTTGCCGCCGGAGAACACCGCCCCAGAGAGGTCCCCGGCGTCGAATGTGGCTTCTGTGAAGTCGAAGTCGAGGCCCTGCCAGGAGTGCCGGTGCTCGGCGGGCAGGCGGAGGTGGTTGCCGATGAGTCGGATGATGGTGTGCCGTACTTCGCGTTCGCCCTCCTTGTGTCCGGGGGCATCCGGGTCCGGCTCCGGCTGGTAGGGCATGCGCAGGTAGGCGCACAGGACGTCGATGCATACCTGCCGCTGTTCTTCCCAGTCGTCTGCGAGCCGGGCGAGCGCGTAGGCGCCGGCGAGGCGGACTGCGGCTTTGTCGTGGCCGAGCTGTTCGGCCGCCGTGGTGTAGCGGTCGGCGAACTGGTTGGCGTCGGCGCGGTGGGCGTCGCTCTCGGCGATGCGCTGCTTGCGGTAGGCATACACGCCAGCCAGCACGGCGCCGACCAGCGTGAGGATGGCGAGCGTGGTCTTGATGGCCTCCGCGGCGTTGTCGACGCGGTCGTCGACAACCAGGAAGTAGATCAGCCAGCCCGCGATGCCGGCGCAAATGATGGCGAGCAGGGCGACGATCTCCACCCGCACCAGGAGTGGGGCGTGCCATCCGTCTGACGCCCGGGCCTGGTGATACCGCCTCCGTTTTCGTGCCACCCTTCACCATGGGCGCCCTCCGAGTCCGCTCGTCGTGCTGAGGCGGCCGTTCGGCGGCGTTCCGGCACCCATAGGTGGGGTGCCGGAGTTGCGCCTGCCGGTCGACGGCCGTCAGGACGCCTAGAGCACGCCGAGCAGGGCATTGTCGTCCCGTTGGTCGATCACTTCGAGGTAGCCAGCGAGCGGCACACCGGTCTTGGCGGAGTGCTTGGTCCAGCTCGCCCAGGCCTGGGCGCAACCCGTGCGGGAGCTCCGGTGAGTCCCCCAGGAGGAGATCGGAACCCCTGAGGTAGCCGTGAACCACAGGCGAAACCTGCACTCCCAGGCGCTTCTGGTGTCATCATGAAGACGAAAGATGCAGGTAGGAGCCACTGGCTACAGGCTCTGTTGCCCTCCTAAAGCGGGTGTCGCAGGTTCGAATCCTGCCGGGGGCACCAGTCGAAAGACCCCGGACCGATCATGGTCCGGGGTCTTTGACATCCACTTCTGACATCAACGGGGTGGGTCACTGACGACCGGGCCACCGCTTTCGCAGTAGCCGGTCCATGTGGCTCATGGCTTCACGCTGGGTGTCCTGCACGACGTGCGTGTAGACGTCCATGGTGATGCTGATCTGTGAGTGTCCGAGGATCTCCATCACGACGCGGGGTGCTACTCCGGCCGCAGTGAGGAGGGTGGCCGTGCCGTGGCGAGCGTCGTGGAGGCGGATGACGCGGAGGCCGGCGGACTCGGCGACGCGGGTGAAGGAGCGGTAGATGTTCCGGGGCTCGACTTGGCGGCCAGTGCGGGTGGCGAAGACGTAGTCGGACTCATGCCACCTCTCCCCCGCCTTGGTGCGAGCAGCTGCTTGCCGCAGCCGGTGCCAGCGAAGGGGCGCGATGCAGAGCGCGGGCAGCGGGACAGCTCGGCGACGGCGGCTCTTCGGGTCGTCGTCGTACAGGACGCCACGGCGGCGCTGGGTCTGCTGGCGGACGTAGAGGACGCGGTTGTCGAGGTCGAGGTCAGACCAGCGGAGGCCGACGATCTCGCCTCTACGCAAGCCCATGGCGATGGCGAGCACGAAGGCCGCGTAGAGCGGGTCCTTTCGGGAGGCCGCGAGGAAGTCGAGCGTCTCGTCGAGGGTCCAGGGCTTCAGCTCTCGGTTGTCGGTACGTGGCGGCTCGACGAGCTTGGCGACGTTGCGCGTGATCAGTTCCTCGCGGCAGGCGGACGACAGAGCCGAGCGCAGAACTCGGTGCGATTCCTTGGCGGTTGCCGCAGTTGTCTCCTTTTCCAGGCGGACGAGGAAGCGGCGCACGTCGGCGACGCCGAGGGATTCGAGCCGCTTGGCACCGAGCAGAGGCACCAGGTAGATGCGGACGTGCGCCTCGTACTTGTCGTAGGTGCTGAGCTTCCGACGAGGCTTAATGACGTTGTCCAGCCAGTACGGAAGCCACTCGGAGAGCTTGGCCGAACGGGTCGGCACCGGCACGCCTTGGTCGACCTTGGCCAGGAGCTCCCGGCGCTTCGTGTCGCACTCTTGCCAGGTCTTGCCATAGGCGAACTTCCGGGCCCGGGTGCCATCCGGCTGGAGCACGTAGACCGCGCACTGATAGCGGCCGTCCTTGCGCTTGGTGATGGTGCCCGCGCCGTTCGGGTTGCGCTTACGTTGGCCGGCCATCAGGCTGCCGCCTCCATTTCGTTGGTGATGTAGTCGCTGAGAGCCCGTGCAGGGATACGGCGGCAGCGGCCGATAGTGATCGAGGGGAGCCGACGGGAGCGGATCAAGTCGTACACCGTCGACCGACCGAGCTTGAGTCGCGCCATGACCTCAGCCACCGTCAGCAGCTCGTCGTCACGCATACGTCGGCTCTCCTTCTGTTCCAGGGGCGGGTTCGAGAGACGCGGCGAGCCAGGCTTCGGCGGAGGAAAGGCCCGTTCCGGCGAAGACCCAGTGCGAGAGGACGAGGGTCGTGTCCGGGGCTGTCTCGGCTGTTGCTGCCGCCTGGGCACGGCGCCAATCGGCACGGGCATCGCGGAGGGCTCCGAGGGTCGTGGAGTAGCGGCGGGACTTGGTGGAGAAGTGGCCGCGGAAGCCGAGCATGTGAGCCCAGGCCCGTAGGCGGAGGTGTTCGAGGTCCTTGCGTGCGCCGAGGGTCCAGGCGGTTCGGATCAGGCGGCGGGCGTGGTCGCTGATGTCGAGCTGGGCGAGTTCGGCGAGGAACTTGAGCGGGCGGTCCAGAGCTCCCGTGGCGGTCTCGGCGCCCTTAGTGGCGTACTTGGCGATGTAGGCGGCGACGGCTCGTTCGGTGAGTTCCTTGCCGCCATCGAAGTCGGCGCTGCGGATGGTGCGTACGTCGAGCTGGCGGCCGAAGGCGAAGGTGTGCGCGCGTCCGTCGACGACCGGGCCGTCCACGCGTGCGTGGGCAGCGGCGGTGCTGATGGCATCGGCGAGCAGCTCGGCGGTGGCCCACGCGGGAGGTGGCGTCTCGCCGCCCTCCGGGCCGTCGATGCGGATTACGGCATGGAAGTGGACAGCACCGCGCTTCTGGTACTCGGCGACCTTGGCAAACGACACCCGGGCGTACTGACGGAAGGCGCGCTGTGTGAGGCCAGCGCGCTTGGCGACCTCGCGGCGCAGGTACGTCGAGAAGCGGCGCCAGAGCGGTCCGGCGTGGGCGTTCCACAGGACGGCGGCTTCGTAGTCGTAGGTGTCGGGGTCGAGCGGGGTTCCGAGTGCGTCGTCGTCCTGGTCGTGGAGGGTGCCGCAACGGCAGCGGCGGACTGAACCGGCCGGGCCGGTGGGGCGGTTGTGGACCGGGCCGAAGCTCGGTGCGGTGAAGGTAGCGAAGACGCGGGGGTGGGCGGCGACGCGTTCGGGGGTGCCCTTGCCTCCGCGCAGGCCGGACGTGATCAGGTGGAAGGTGTCGCGACGGTAGACCTCAGCGCAGGCCGCGCAGCGGGTCGTTCGGCGGTTGTTGCAGCGGACGAGGAGGTGGCCAGCGGGGAGGGTCGAGGAGTCGAGGCGGTGGAGGATGTTGCCGATCTCGCCGGTGCGGGTGTTCACGTCGTACTCGGTGCGGTGGCCGTCGAGGCGGATCGGGTGCGTGCAACCGCCAAGGCCGGAGAGCTGGCGGAGGATACCGGGCAGGGTGCCGTGCGAGGCGAGCTTGGCGAGTTCCGGGAGTGGGGCCGGAGTGGCGCGGGACAGGATGGCTCTCTCCTTCTGACTGGCTCGGTCAGGAGTGACGGACTCCCGGGGCGGCGGATGCTTGGTCGTGTCGAGCCGCCCCGGGAGCCGGGCGCCTTCAGCGCCGGTGGTGTTCGCGGAGCAGCGAGCGCAGGACCACGGCAGCGACGGCTACGGAGATGGCCGTGACGGCGACGGCGGCCAGAAGCGCGGTCAGCACGACTCCGCCGACGATCACGGTCGCTATCGCGCCGCTGCTGATGGAGACCTGCGGAAGCGCGCGCTGTGCAGGGGCCGGGGCTGCCGGGACGTGGATGTGCGCGGGCGGCGGAGTGGGGCTGTCGGGGTACTTGGGCAGGAACACGGCGGGACTCTCCTTATCTACTCGTCTAGTCATGTGAGTCGTTTATGACGTCCACGCCGGAGCGCGTGCCGGACTCGATGGCCGGGGCCATGAAGGTGTGCGAGAGCCAGAAGCCGAAGAGGGCGATCAGCGCGACGATCCAGGTACGGACGCCGAGGAACTTGACCGCTCCCCACGCGAAGAATCCGAGGACGACGACGAGCGGCAGGCTGACGGTCACGGGGTGCGAGTCCTTTCAGCGGACGGGGCAGCGGTGGGTGCGGGCGGCGAGTTCGGCGGCGGCGCGGCTGTCGTAGTCGGCGGAGAAGCCGCAGCGCGGGGCTGTGCAGGCGGCGGTGTGCTTCTCCCGGCCACGGCCGTCGTAGGAGGTGCCGACCTGTACAGGGCCGATGCGGGTGACGGAGCGGAAACGACGGTTGGCGCTCATGGATCTCTCCTCTCAGAGCTGGGCGGCGATGGCGTCGGCCATCGGCGGAGGGACGCCGAGTCGGGCACGGAGGGTTGGGGTGTCGATGGCCGTTCCGGTGCGGGTGTGGTGCTCGGCGGCGACTTTGCGGGCGTGCTCCACGAGGGCGGCCGGGACGGAGACGGCGGGCGGACGAGCAAGGGCCGGGATCGGATCCGGCTCGGCGGCCGGAGGTTCCGGGAGTTCCAGTACAGGGGCGGGCGTCCCCTCCTGGTCCTCGATGTCCTCGAACTGGTCCCGAGTCTCGGTCGCTTGGCTCGCGGTGGGATCGGCCTGCTCAGTCGGCGCCGAGTGAGCGAGGAGCGTGCCGCCGAGGAAGGCAACCGCGGGCCAACCCGCCACGAGGATGCGCAGCCAGGCTGGCACGTGCTCCATGTCGAGCAGTCCGGCCGTAGCGACGTTCGCGCCGAGGGAGGCGACGAGTGCGATGACGAACCAGCACCACCCGGCGGCTTTCGCGTCGCCGTTCCGCAGTCGGCGCCAGGCGGCGACAAGCAGCAGGTCGACCGAGACCGGGTAGGCCCACGCCTTCCACCCGTCCTGTCCGGCCGCCGAGGCGACGTCGTGCAGGTGGGCGAAGGACAGGGCGGCGGCGATGACGGCTTGGATGAGCACCGCATCGATACGGGCCAGTTGGGCGCGCATGCTGCGGCTCCTTCCGGATTCAGGCATGGGAGGGGTAGGGACGTGGCGCGAGGCGGTCACGCCGACCGGTGGGGGGCAGGTCAGTCGGTCACCGGGCGCGGCTTCACGACCGGGGCCGCGGGCTCGACCAGCCGTACGGGCACGTGGGGCCGGAAGGGCTTGAGCGCAGGCAGGTCGGGGACCAGGTGGGCCGATGCGTGGCAGGTCTTGGCGGCGTCGGCGAGGGAGAGGTAGGGCGTGCGGATGCGGGACCAGCCACCGGAGGTGTCACCGGCGATGGCGAGGCCGGGCTGTTCGGGGGCGATGGCGCAGGCGGCGGAGACCGCTTCGGGGGCGATGTCGCCGAGTGCCATCTTGGCGGAGGCTTCGTCGTTGACGCGGTGGCAGACGCGGCCGGTCAACTGGGCTCGCAGCATGGTCGCTCCTTTCCCTAGCTCGGCGCCGAAGCGCTGCCCGCAGACCTCCAGATAAATGCCGGCCGCGCGGCCGAGCTGGGCGAGGCGGATGAGCTGGGTGACCATCTCGTCCCGGCGTTCCTCTTCCTTCTTCGTTGCGACGAGGAAGAGTTCGGCCACCTCGTCCACGAGCAAGACGACGGGCACGGGCCGTTCGTGCTCGGGTAGTCCCCAGATGTCGGAGGTGACTTCCTCGTCCGGAGTGGCCGGGGCGATGCCCTGCCGGACCTTGATCAGGTCGTAGCGGTCCTCCATTTCCTTGATGAGCGCGGGCAGCAACTCTGCGGCCTGGTCAGGGTCGGTGGCGAGAGCCGACAGGCGCGGGGCGAAGGGTGCCAGTTCGACGCCCCGCTTGCAGTCGATGCCGACCAGGGCGACGGGCTGTCGGGCGAGCCCGGCGACGAGATGCCGCAGGTACATGGACTTGCCGGACAGGGTGGCGCCGAGCGTGAGGCCGTGGGGGACGGTTCGGTAGTCGCGTACGAAGGGCGTGGCGTCTTCCCGCAGGGCCACCGGGACCTTCAGGAAGTCGGCAGCGACCTTGCGCGGCATACGGACCTTGCGCAGCACGTCGAAGCCGACCAGCCGCAGCTCTACGACACCGGGCTTGATGGTGGTGACGTAGACGGCGTGAACTCCCCAGGCGTGCCGCAGCCGTTCGGCGGAGGCGGCGACGTCGGCGGGTTCCTGCCCTGGTGCGAGTCGCAGGCGGAGTCGGAGCCCGGTCATGGTGGGGCGGATGATGCCGCGACGCGGCGGGACGGGGCGGACCTCGCGGCGGGTGGTGGCCTTGACCGCCAGGACCCGGAGCCGGGAGGGCGCCACGGTCAGGCCGCAGGCTTCCATGACCGAGCCGTACGAGCTGAGCAGCCGAGCCGTGGACATCGGTAGGCCGACCGTCGACCAGTAGATCCCGGGGTGCTTGGCCCGGGCGTAGGCAGCCCCGCCGCCGCCGAGCGCGGCGACAGGACCACCCACCTCCAGAAGCGTCGCTATGTCGGTCATCAGGCAGCGGCCCCGGTGACGGCCGGGAACGCGGCCGGAGTGACAGCGGCGGCGCGGTACGCGATGCCGTGACGCTGCTGACCGTTGAACACGCTCTCCCACGGCCGGGCCACGAGCCCCGGCAGCGAGATCGGAGCACCGAGCGTCAGCCCCTCGGACACCCCGCTCTCCGGAAGGGTCACCTTGATCAGGGACGACTCCCCCTCCTCGATGTAGACGACGCCGATCGTCATCAGCGCCTCGCCGCTCACGGTGTCCTTGGCGATCTCGCCGGTCTGCCGGTCGCGGACCTTGGGCTCGGGTGCCTCAGTCAGCAGGATCGTTGCGGCCGAGGTCTCCACACGGATGGTGCGCAAGATTTCTCCCCATCTACTCGTCTATACAAGATGCAGCCTTCGAACCCGATCTCCGGGAACACCGACCACCTTGCCACACAACTTGGCCACTCGTCTATACGAGTATGCCTGTTGGGGTGTACGAGTTCGGGAGAACGGCCCCGCGCACCACCGCCGGTCAGGCCCTCACGTGGCCGGGAGCTGGTACGACAGGACGTAGGCGTCCGCCGCCATCACCGTGTCGCAGACTTCTACGGCTCGCCCCGCGGTGTCGTACGCGGTGCGGATCAGGTGGATCACGGGCACGCCAGCGGCCAGGCGGAGCGTCTTCACTTCGGACGGCGAGGGCATCCGGGCGCGGATCTCCTCTTCGAAGTGGTCGAGGTGGTGGCCCAGCTCTTCGAGTCGGGCGTAGATGCCGCCGGGGCCGGGGTTGGGTTCGGCGATCTGCGTTCCGCGCGCGATGTCGAGGGGCAGGTAGGAGGTGGCGAACTCGACTGGTCGTCCGTCGAGCAGGTACCGGCGCCGGCGGGCGAGTACACGCCGTACGGAACCGAGCCGGGTGGAGATGTCCTGGCTGGCCTTCTCTTCCTTGACTTCCAGGCTGTCGACCTGGGGGTGACTGCCTGCGGCGTCGGCCTCGACGATGAAGGCGGACTTGCCTTGCTCGCGATGGCGCCGGGCGAACCGGTCGGAGGCGAGGCGTCGCACGGGCGGTCGTGGTCGCACGAAGACGCCCTTGCCGTGCTCGGCGTGGACTAGGCCCTCGCCCTGGAGGATGGAGAAGGAGTTTCGGACCGTCATACGGGAAACTCCGTAGTGGTCGACAAGCTCCGCCTCGGAGGGCAGCTTTTCGCCCTCCTTGAATCGCCCACGGTCGATGGCCTCGCGCAGCTGATCGGCGATCTGCCGGAAGACCGCACGATCACTCGTGGGGTCCAGGTCGCCGAGGAGGCTCGGGAGAGACGTCACGTGTACTCCTTTAGGTATCTAGACGAGTGGGCGAGTGTTGTTGCTACGGTGGAGAGCCTAGCCAGCCGAGAGGGCCGAGGAACGTGAGCATGGACCGTCCGCACTCCGTGAGCGTTGCAGGAGTCGTTGTAGACGCCCAGGGCCGCGCCCTCTTGATCCAGCGCCGCGACAACGGCAAGTGGGAACCCCCGGGCGGAGTCCTCGAACGCGAGGAAACCATCCCCGAGGCCCTCCAGCGCGAAGTCCTCGAAGAAACCGGCATCAAGATCGCACTCCCTGCGACCCTCACCGGCGTCTACAAGAACATGACGGGCTTGATCGTCTCGCTGGTCTTCCGCTGCGAGGCCGCCGACGGCACGCCCACCACAGGCGACGAGACCCGCGCACTGCGCTGGGCCACCCGCGAAGAAGTCACCGAACTCGCCGACGAGGCGTACGCGATCCGCGTCCTGGATGCTCTTGACGCGGCATCCCCGCCGGCTATCCGCGCCCACGACGGCGTGAAACTCGTCTAGCCCGAACCCGCTGCACATGGCGGCCTACCAGCACGAAGGAACTTGTATGCACGAGTATACGAGCACTGCTCGGGTCTGGGGGCTCAGTTGCCCAGGATTTCCGGAAGAGGTCAGCAGAGCGCGGCGCTGGACGCGGGACATCCTGCAGGGGTCGCCCTTAGCGGAAGACGCCGAGCTGATCGTGAGCGAGCTGAGCGCGAACGCGATCCTCCACACCGCCAGCGGCCTCACATCCGGCAGCTTCCACCTGGCCCTCGCTGTCTCGCCGCAGGTCATCGCCCTGTCGGTCACGGATGACGGCGGCACCGGCACGGCTCCGAAGATTGAGCACCAGGAGCCGGAGGCTGAGCACGGCCGGGGCCTGGGCATGGTGACGGCGATCGCGCACCGGGTTGTGGTCCATGACAGCGACGGCGGCCACACCGTCACCGCGGAGCTCTACAGGGATGTCCGCCCAGGAGACCGCCCGTGCTGACAGTGGCGACCGCGAACCTCTTATCGACTGAGGACAACTGGGGTGCCTACCGCTGCTGGGCAGCCGCCTACCCCCTGCACCAGACGAGCGCCATCCTGCTGGGATCCCACGGTGCAGCCAGCCCCCGCCTTGCACTGCGCTGGCTCCGCGAACGCACTAGCCACATCACAGACCAGATCGACGCCGCATACGCCCAGCCAGGGCACTACTGGCTGACCGACGAGGCAGAGCACGAGCGCGCCCTGACCTACCTCGCCACAGGCACGGCCTACCAACTCACGTTGTACGACGAGAACACCCGCTATGTGCTCATCGCCTATCCGCCAGGAGGCGCCACGTGAACGACCTCCCCCGCGGCTACTGGTGCGAGTGCTGGACTCAGAACCTCGACAAGGACCAACGGCCAGCACTGCACGCTTCCTTCGACGCGTACTCAGCGACGCAAGCAGACAGGTGGATAGCCGTCGCACTGCGCACCATCAGCCCAGCCCTCGATGCCGCAGCGTCAGAGCAAGCGTGGCAGTGGCTATATGAGGGCCGCATCGAGACCAGGCGTGCCCTGCTCCGCGCAGAACCCTGCTCTGTCTCGGTGGACCAGGCAAGCACACGCATCACATGGACAGTACGGCCGGTCATTTTCCTACCGCTCGCTCACCGGCAGAGGGTCGAACTTCCAGCCTGCGCATACGACTTCAAGCCCCACGTGACCGACTGAGTTACAACTTTCTCTACTGGTTCAAGGCGGCTCGCTCCGCTCCCCGCGGGCGGCCCGGCCCCCGGCCGGGCCTGCGCTCCTGTCTCCGCCCCGCTCCAGCCCGGCCGGCGCCCGTGCCGCGCTCTCAGCAATCAGCCGCCTGATGCCGGAGAAAGACTACGGAGTGGCCGAGCGGTCGCCTCCACGGCTCAATGGTGCCTGACCGCTCACACCAGGCAACTCCACAAGCTGTTGGGTGACGCAGTAGCTCTTTGCGCGACGGCCCCTTCGGCGTGCACCAAATCCGCTGGCGAGGCATCCTTGTTAAGAGGGAGCAATGTATTACGCGCTACCTCCACCACTCCGCCGATGCTCAACATATGAGCGTGAAGCGCAGAGATCATTTAGTCTGCGGGGGATCAAATTGACCACTCAACTTCTTCCTCAGGACCAGTGGGACTCCTTGATGCGGGGCCTCGTCAGAGGGCAATATCAATTGCTCCTAGGAGCCGGAGCAAGCCAAGGCGCCAAAGGACCGCTCGGGGATCTCCCTGGCGGTTGGGACCTTGCTCAGCAACTATCGTCGGACTATGGAATACCTGGCGACCCCGAAGGCCGACTCGGCGAAGTTTTCAACCTCGTAAAAGATCTTACGTCAAAAGACGGAGAGAAGATCACCGAATACCTTGCGAACCGATTCACCGATTGCACGCCGCCGTCATGGCAGCGCGATCTTGTGGCGATCCCTTGGCGCTACATTTGGACCCTCAATATCGATGACGTTGTCGAACACGCCTACCAGGAATTTTCCGATGATGCGATCCAGAAGCCGCTGTCTCTTTCGTGGGTGGATGCACACAAGACCCCATCCATCGATCAGGTAGCACTAGTCCATCTGCACGGTACTGCATGGACGCGCAACGCGAAGGATCTAGTTTTCGACATCTCCTCATATCTGCTCGCAGAATCACTCCGGCATCGCTGGCATAACATCTTTGCCGATCGCTATGCCGACACTCCCACAATTATCATTGGAGCCAAACTTAGAGAGGAAATCGATCTAGAAAATGTCTTGGGTCAGGGTAGAATATCAAGCCCCGATGCCGCACCATCCCTGATAATTCTTCCTAGCATCAGCGAGTTCGACGAAGCAAGGTTTGCTCGCTGGGGGCTCAAAGCGATACACCTAAGGGCTCACCAGTTCCTTGCCCTCGTCAAGGAGGCCTGGGGAAAGTATGCGCGAGAAGTCGCGCGAACTCCCGAAGAGGCAGCCGATATTCAGAGCCCGTCCGCTCTGCAGTTCTTGCACCAGTGGCGAAATTTGGATTTCAACTCAGGAGCGTACAGGAGGGATCCGAAACACGATTTTTATGCAGGGCATGAGCCTAAAGCTTCTGACATTACCGATCGGAAAGATGCAGAGAGAGTAGCGACGGGCGCCGTCCTTCAATCCCTCGCAAAGCAGCCTTCGCAGAGGTTCATCGCCCTCACTGGGTCGCGTTTCACCGGGAAATCTACTACTTCTCTCAGAGTGGCCGCCACACTGGCAAAGGACGGATGGCGGGTATACGAGTTTGACCCAGAAGTTCGCCCGGACGTTAACTCCATCCTGTGGTGGATGCGGCACTACCCACAGAGCCTACTGATTATCGATGGAGCCGCTGATTTTTCCCAAGACCTCGCTCACCTGGCTGTGCGATCTTTGGAGCTGAATATACCTGCTCACGTTCTCATGGTAGAACGGACTTCACGCCTAAAAGAACTTCGTCGCGGGTTCCCACGAGAGGTATTCGAAGAAGTTCCGACCAGCGACAGAATTACCGATAGAGAGGCCGAGTCTGTCGTCAATAGACTCACAGCAGCAGATAGACTGGGAATATTGACCGATGCAGCCCATCGCGAAGCCATCAATTACTTTATACGGGAACATAAGCGCGACCTATTCTCCGCAATGTCTCGTCTTGAGGGTGCGGAGGGGTTCCGGGAAAGGATGGTAAGCGGATATCGGGACTTGGAGGACGAATCACTCAGGATCGTTTTTCATGCCACGTCGATCGCGGCAGCACTCGGATATGGTTTGCCAGTCGGGGCGGCAAGGACTATCGCAGGGTTGACCCTTGCTGATCTTAATGCCGCATTGGCTGCAGATGCAGTACTCGCAGATTTCTTGCATGTGCGAAATTCTCGATTGCTGCCACGGCATCGCGTATTTGGGTCGTACCTGCTTTCGACATCACTCACCAAGGAAGAAAACTACTCGGTCACGCTTAGAATGGCTCGGCACTTTGGATCTCAACTGTCACCGGCGGCAATAGGTGCGCGAACTTACTCGTATAGACTTGTCCGCCAACTTCTGGACCATGAAGTCTTGGCCGATTGGGTAGGCGCAGGCAGACTGCTCCAGTGGTATGCGGACGTCAATGAAGATGAAGTATATGGATGGAACGCAAGATATTGGGAGCAGAGGGCACTGGCCTCAAGCAACCTCGGCAATCACGCTCCTGCTACGTCGTGGGCTCGGCGCGCTGTTCGCGAGCATGGCGATGCTTACGCCCTAAACACTCTCGCCACCGTCCTTTTTAGGAAATCTCTAGATGAAAATGATCCAGAGTCTGGGTTTTTGGATACATATCTGGAGGCTGAGTCGCTTCTTGAAGAAGCGCGAGCTCGAGCTGCATCAGACTCAGAATATCCCTACGTAACGTTCTTCCGATACACTCTTAAATGGGGTGCAAGATGGGTGGCTGCACACGGAGAGCTAGATTTCAGGATTATCCGGCGATGGAATGATTGGACTGTCTCTGCAAGGACTTCACCAGCTTTCAGCTACCCTGAAGAGAAAGATTCTCTTGACGAGTTCCAGGCTTCCTGGCTTCACCTGGTGGTGTGAGTCTCTGGAGACAAGCGGCGGGCACCTAACGGCCGTGTGAGGCGAGTGCCCATTCGCACGCGATCAGCTAGGCCACGACGAACCTGAGCAACATCGCTGAGGCAGGTAGAGGGCGGTTACAGCTTCCCAAGCTGAGGGCTTGCGCATCGTCGTCACGGATCCGCCGTCAGAACTCACTCTGGTCGACGACACAAACCAGTAAGGGGGCTGAGGCCTGCGGGGGTACAGCTAGACACACGCGTGCGTAATCGGTCAGCGCACCCGCCGTCGTGGCTGACTGTCTTCGGCTGAGGTTCGTGCCACTGCCGTGCCAGACGCCTGGGTCAGCCACGGTCAACGAGGGTGTCTTGCGTTCGAGTTCACAGCAGCCCGGCCAGGTATCGAAGCTCCAGGTCAGCCCCAGCTCCCCGCCTCTCTCCTAAAGCGGTGTCTGCCAGCGGCGGACTGTCCGTGGACTCGTCCCGCCCAATCTGGCACGCGCAAGATCGTGACCTGCCGCGTTGAGCAGCCTCCGAAGCCGTGTGCACGCTCTCTGAGTTTCAGTGTGCTGGCCAAGGACCTGCGGTCGGGCCCAGATGAGGAAGAGCTGTTCAGCCGGTGATGGAAGCGCGGCCGAGCCTTTTGAGTACGTCCTCAGTCGACAGCTGTGAGTCGCGCAACTTCTCGTATCCGGCAACGACCTCATCCGGGTCCAAGCCTGCCGCTTTCGCCTCGCTACGCAAGTCAGCAAGGTCAATGGCATCTCTAAGCGCCTGCTTGGCGGCCTCGGCGTCCTCATGCTGCAGCCGCTTGGCCGCTTCCTGCTGACCACGCTTCCACATGTACCAACCTCCGCCGGTTCCGCCTGCCACGAGGGCACCAGCAGCGGCGAAGAAGAGAATGGGCATCTCAGGTCCTTTCGTTGCCGTTCATAGGCTGCCAGGTCCGTGCCATCATCACGGGCGACTCAGCGAAAATGGCAATCTAGCCCCTACGCCAACCATCGGACGTCACTGCCGGAACAAGACGTTGAAGGGCACGGCACGCTAAGGGGCGCCAGTCGGTGCATTCCGCGCCCGCTAGCTCGGCAGGCCCGACACGTGAACTACGGCGTACTCAGCTCCCAGCAGTCATCAACATCGCCTGTCTCAGGGTCTTGGGCGCACTCCCAAGCGGGGGTGAAGCTCGTGGGGGTGGGTGAGTCCGCTGGCCGCCGTGGCCCGTCACCTGGTGACACCAGCATGACCACGGCCGCGAACGCAGCGACCACCAGGATCGCGGCTGGGATGAGCAGCAGTCCCTTGAAGGTGAACTCTTCGAAGAACCACCTCACCGACTTCACAGCGATCCCCTCTATGCCGGAATGATGAACAGGCTCGCCTTTGAGGCGGTGCATGGGAGGCGTGGCGAGGTTTTATCACTCACGGCGCACGGGTTCACACCCCTCTACGCCTGCATTCGCAAGAGCTCGCGATCGCGTACGCCCCAGGCTGCCCGGACGTTACTGGCCGCTGCGGCGCCGCGAGAGACGCCGCCGCGGGACGGGGTTGAGCACTGAGCGCACCGCGTTGCCGAAGTCGGCGGCTGCTGAGTCGAGGTACTGAGGGGCGCGCGACTCGTGATAGCTAAAGGCGGCCGCCACGAGTCTGTCGGCGGCGTCGACGACTTCACTGCTGGGATGTCGCTGAAGCGGAGCGGCGGCAGCTACGACTGCTTCGAGCTTCGGGGTTATGCCGGCCGAGGCTGCCCTCGATTGATGCCGCTCGTGGGCCAGGAACCAGCCCGCGCCGCCGAGCGCGGCGGCGACCTCGCGACGGTCGGAGCCATTGACGAACGCAGCCGGGGCGAGACCGGTCACCGCCGCCAGCAGGAATGTGCGTGCCTGCTCCTTCCAGCCGCTCCACAAGACATGGTCTGCCTCAACCGCTGCGCGGAGTCCGGCAACGGCGAGCACCATGGCGTCGAACTGAGCACCGAGGGTATCTCGGTCCTGCTTGGCTTCGGTACGGGCGGCCACACGGGAGTTGATGCTGGCGGTCAGCCCCGCACCAAGTGCGACGGATGCGAGCGTGCCGCCGATGTTGATGAGGCTGTTGACGTCGATATGCACAGCCACAGGGTTGCGATCGCCGCCGACCTGCGTCTGGTCTGTTGCGCAGCCGTGACGCGCCAGATTCCCCGTAGTGACCTGGCCTGGCCGGCCGATCAGGTGCCGCACAAATGGCACGGCTCGGCCGACGCGAACTCACCGACCAATGGCGGAACTGGAAAATAGTCCACCGGCGTAAGAGGGCAAGCGCTGTGGCCCCGTCTCAGTTTCCGTCTCATTCATCGGCGTTCGGGGGCGTTCAGACGCGTTCCGCAGCTAGCCGGGCAGAGGCTTCCGACCACCCGTGAACGCAGGTGAACGAGGCTGTACGTGCCCCGGCTATGAACCAACACAGTTGGAAAGCGTGTTGGGCGGTGCAGAGTTTCAGCAAGTGTCTGGCTGTGGCGGGGCCGGTTGCGTCTGCCGGACGCCGGTGCACGCGACGAGCGTGCTGCCGTCCTCGTCGAGAAACAGCATGAAGGCCCACGATCCGTCGGCAGTCCTGATCTGGCCCAGCCGAACCGGTCGGCCGTACAGGTCGAGGCGTTGCACGGCACGCGCCAAGCCGGAGGTCTCGATACCTCTCCGAAGGGTGTTGCGGAGTCGGCGCCCGTATATCGTCGCAAGCGACTTGGCTGACGTCGTTCCGTCCCAGACGGCGTGAGAAGCGCCAGCGCGGAGAGCGGACAGTGCGGCCAACGATGTTTCGTCGCCTCCGCCCAGCAGCTGTTCGAGCTGTTCCCGCTCCATAGCCTCACCCCCGGTCAGGATCCTGCTGTACAGCAACGAAGTACAGCAACCCCAGCAACCGTCAGCAGACACCACCGGCCCTCACCGCCCTCCCCGCAACCTGTATGACCTCCAACGCCCGATCTCTAGAGCGCCACAGATCAGAAGGTGCGGTCATGGTGTGCGCACCGTGACCACACCACAGGCGCACCAGATCGAGCGGGGAACAGCGGGGAACCACGCTGAAAGCGATCCATCCTCGCAAGGCCTCACCGCAGCCGTACACGCAGGTCAGAGCCCAGACGGACTGCGAATGCCCGCAGCTTCCCAAGCTGAGGGCCAGCAGCAGATGCCCTGTACGAGCCAGATCACGACCTCGTACGATCAGCGGTCATGGCAGACGCAGGCGGAGAACTCAGTTGGCTGGAGCAGTGGTACCAAGCCCAGTGCGACGGCGATTGGGAGCACGAATGGGGCGTTCGAATCGCGACGCTCGACAACCCAGGCTGGACAGTACACATCGACCTTGAGGAGACGACACTATCCGGCCGGCCCTACGTGAGAACGGACATCCAACGCAGCAACTCCGACTGGGTGATGACGAAGGTGTCGAACGACGTCTTTGAGGCCTCCTGCGGCCCGCTCAACCTCAGCGAAGTTCTGAGCCGGTTCCGCGACTGGGCCACGTCAGCGAGCCAGGAGCTCTAGCCGGCGGGCAAGCGCGAGCGGGCCAGCCCGTCTCATTCAGCACCGTTCACGAGTGTTCAAAACGGGACCACGTGCCGAGGCCACGTCTGTGATCAGCCGCCCATGAACGCAGGTGAACGGCCCTGCACACACCCCACCACCACAGTTGGAAAGCCTGGTGGGGGCAACCCCTCACGAGCTCAGAGGTCACAGCAGCGATGGTTGGCCGTTGGTGACATCGACACGGGACGACTTCACCAACCAACGAGACCGTTCCAGAAAATGACGCCGCGCCGCACCACGCCGACCCACACACACCAAGGCTCTGAACTGCACGTATACACAACGACCCTGGTCAGCGATCTTTCCGCACGTTTTTCGCATCGAGGGGGTCTAGGGCTTCGTCATGCTCAGCCGCCTACCTACCAAGACCAGGGGAACCACCTGGGAACACAGAGACCCACACGCTCTTGGGCTTTGACGCGCCCTTTGACTCCGTGTCCAAGCCGGCCATGTTCCACCACTTGATCTGCTGACGTGCTTCAGCCCTGCTCTTCCTGCCTCGGGCGACGGCTGCTGCCGTGGCAGCACGCCTCTCCCGAGCGGCGTCGACGGCACGCCGCCTCTCCTCTGCCGCTGCCTCCCTTAGCACTCGGCGACGACTACGACTTCGTTTCGAGCCCACGTCGAAATCTCCCCCCAGAGCATTCCTGTACGCCGCCCGTACAACTGCTCACGTTTAGCCAACAGTTCAAGCGATCGCTCGCCCTCAGGCTGACAGTTTCCAGGAACCGCACGACGAGCACTAGACACAGGAACACGGGCACAAAGGTTTGGCATGACAGACCGTGACGAACTTACCAGCTACGAGTACCGCCAACTGGGCGCCCGCCTCATGCGCGCCGACGTCTGCGTCGTCTGCGCCCTGGCCTGCCCGACGCCATCGACCACATCCGCCCCGTAGTAAAGGTGACCCCGACTACCCGTGCTACTTGGGCATGTCCCGGGTGCCGGCAGCCGGAACCGACCGTGCCGAGTACCGTCGCCCGTAGCCGAAACAGACTGGGTCGCCTGACATCCACGGCTGACATCAACGGCCCCGGACGCCGCCAACTCCGGGCGGTCGTAGGCATCAGCCCAAGCCTTGCAACAGCCGACACCTAAGGGCGTCGGATCGAACTCCTAAAGCGGGTGTCGCAGGTTCGAATCCTGCCGGGGGCACATTGCCTGACCAGCGCGTTTACCCCTCCCAGGTAGGCGCGCTGTTCGTCGTAGCCATGGCATTAACCATGAATAGGTTCCAGAACCATGGCGAACACCAATAACAAGCGACGTCAGCGCGGCAGCATCCCCGCCCCCAACGGGACCGGCTTCCAGGTCCGGGTCTACGCCGGGCGTGACCCGCTCACGAAGAAGGATCTCTATCTCCACGAGCAGGCCGAGACGGAGGTCGAGGCGGAGAAGACCCGCCACCCCAAGAAGCAGGTTTCCGTGGCGTTCTTGCTCGTCCGGTGGCTGGGTGTCCCGTAGCACGACGAGTCGTCGTACGAGCGGGCCGAGGGCATCATCCGCAACTACCTCAAGCCCACGTTCGGCGAGCTCAAGGCGGCCAAGTTGACCGCCGAGATGCTGGAGCTGTTCTACGCCCGTCTTCGACAGTGTCAGGAACAGTGCGAAGGCCGGCGCAACGGCAAGACCGACACCAAGACGAAGCAGAAGCACGTCTGCGAGCCCCTCGCCCCGAACACCATCCGCAAGATTCACTTCACCCTGCGCCCGGCGCTCAACCGCGGTGTGCGATGGGGCTACGTGACCACAAACGTGGCGGCCCTCGCCGAGCCGCCATCCCAACCCAAGCCCAACCCCGACCCACCCACTCCCGAGGAAGCGGCCCTGGTTCTGAATACCGCCTGGCCGAGGGACCTGGACTGGGGAACCTTCCTGTTCATGACCATGGTCACCGGCTCACGCCGCGGCGAGATGTGCGCGCTGCGCTGGTCGGACATCGACCTCGACCGTCTCGAACTCGTAGTGAAGCACTCCAACAACGTCGAAGGATCAAGGACACCAAGACTCACCAGCGCCGTAAGCAGGCCATCGATGTCGTCACACGCTCCGTGCTGGCCGCCCACCGATCCCGCGCCCAGGAACGCTGCAAGGCATTGGGCGGTGAACTCGCCCGCGACGCCTTCGTGTTCTCGGGCGAAGCCGACAGCACCGTCCCGCTCGTGCCCAAAAGGCGTCAGCCAGCGATACCGCCGCCTCGCGGAGAAGCTGAAGATCCACACCCACCACCTGAAGGATCTGTGCGCCTACAACGTGACCGAACTCCTGCTCGTCACCGCTGCTCATCCCGCCTGGACACCTCTTGTACCCGGCTTTCCACGCACACCGCGCAGTCATCGCGGGATGTCTCCAGGAGGCCGTCTGAGTCCCGGCGGGGCCTCATGTCACGGAGTGGGCAAGGGGTCTTCCGTGTCTGGCCCCTCCCAGAACTCGGGGCCGAGAGTGTCTTTCAGCAGGGCGTGCATGCTCTTTCGGAAATGGGCGGTCACGAGCCATGGGCGGGTGAAGATTCGGATCGCCCCGACCTCGCCCGCATCGTTCAGCGTAAAGATCTCGACCAGTTGCTGAACGTGGCCGCCGTCCACGTACTCGTCGATCACCACCGCGAATCCCGACTGGCCCTCGATTTCGAGGACGGCACGTACCTTGAGGTCGCTGAAACTCTGCGCCGCTGCTTTGAAGACGGGCCCGACGACAGCTTTACCCGTCGGCTCTTCGCGCAGGATCGGGGAGTACAGGGTGACGTCCCGCGCCAGCGGCGGGACAGCTGGATGGTCGACCCAGACCGGTGTCGGCCCATCCGGGGCATATGGTTCGGATCCGAGGCTCGGGTCTGCGAGAGCGGGGTCTGTCTTCGCAATCACTTCACGCAGAGCGGCCATGAATGGCCACGGCCGACCGTAGACGTCGATCGTGTCAATCAGGCCCGCAGCATTGTGCCGGGCGAGCGCCACGATCTCTGTCTCACGTCCGCCCGGGCTCGCGCTGTACACGATCCCCTCCACCTCGTCTCCCGCGAGCCGGACTGTAGCTTCAGGCGCGGTGAGCGCCTGCTGGTACGTACCGAGAGCTGCCGAAGCAGCGTCACGACCGGCGATGCGGGGTGCAGCCAGTGGAGTCGCTAGAGAGACGCTTTCGGCAAGCGCTGTAGGGGCCCGGCCCGAAAGTGCGGCGTTCAACTGATCCGACATCACGCGCCCTCCTCGTAGTCACGATCAAGGCGAGCCTGGGCTTCGGAGAATACTCGGGCGCGAGGTCGTGCGGGCGCGCTCGGCGTCGGCGCCCTAAGGCCACCAAGAACCTTCTGACGTGCCACGGCGCTACCCAGGCGGTGCCACGGATGTGCGCGCCGCAGGTAGGTTCGTCGCCGCCTTCCCAGCATGCGCCTGGAACATGGCGCGGCGCATGCTGAAGGACACGGCTGCTCTTGCCTGCGAATCAGAGGCCTGGAGGTTCGGGTGTGTCGCAGCCGCCACGGGCTGCGGCGGCTGCGACCCGTTCAGCTGGTGCCGACCCAGAGGCCGCCCGGCTGGTTCACGGTGGTGCGGAACCCGCCGATCGTGGCCAGCCGGCCGCTGACGCCAGTTGTTGCCGGGGAGTCCGGAGCGACTGTGGTCCGCGTAGTAGGTGTTGGGGCGCCCGAGCCCTGTTCCGGCGGTGGCGGGGGTCTACGGATGGCACTTCGAGCAGGCGCCCCACCCGGACTTGGTGGCCGGACACCTGCTCTACGTCGGTATTGCCCCGCGGTACATGGCGAACCGGACCAGCACGCAGAACCTGCGGAAGCGCGTGCGACACCACTACCGAGGCAACGCAGCCGGTTCGACGCTGCGGCTCACTCTCGGCTGCCTGCTCGGACTTGAGTTGCGCCGTGTGGGCGGCGGCAAGCGCATGACTTTTCGGCAAGGCCGGGGAAGCCGCCCTCAGTGTGGAACTGAGGGCCGATGCTCGTCGGCAGGCACGGGAGTTGCCCATCAGCGCGTAGGTGTCGGGCTGACACCAACGGCGACGCACCGACACTGCCGCAGCCGGATCGACGAACGATCGCTCGCCCGGCAACAGGTTGCGCCGGCTCGGCGAGCGTGGCCCCGGAGGGTATGGGCATGCGTGCCCCGCTACGATCGCCGCTCGACAGCGCGATGATCTGGGGGCCAACGTGCAGGAAGCGAGCGCCGTTGAGCTGGCCTACGTGCCGACGAGTGCGGACGCGACGGGGGCGCTTCGCGCGCGGATGCGGGCCACGCCGGCGGGGCGGCTGCAGAGCCGGATCATTCTGGCCAGCGCGATCGTCGTGCTCGGCGCGTTTGCCGTGAGCTTCACTCTGCCCAACGGTCCCGACCTCGGTGTGACGGTGCTCTGCCTCGCGGCGCTGGCCTTGTGTGTCGGGGCGTACGTGCTGATGCCTGCCCTGCAAGGGCGTCAGGTGCATCGGATGGTCGCCCCTCAGGGGGAGTTCCGGGCCGTTGTGGATGACGTCGGCGTGCGGCTGACCTCGCGGGACAGCGAGACGATGCACCGGTGGCCGATGATCAGCCGCTACACGGAGACCGATGCGCTGTATGTGCTGATGACGCCCGACAAGTACGGCGTCGGCATCGTCGTGCTCCCCAAGCGAGGCGTCACGGAACCGGCGGACGTCGACCGCTTGCGGAACATCCTCGACCAGAACGCCACCCGCGTCTGAGCCGCAGGGATCGACATGCTGTCGTGGGTGGCTCCGATGGCCCCGCACCCCGGGGATTGAGGCCATCGGTGGGTGGACTGCGTGGTTACTTGGTGATTGTCACCGTCGTCTCCGCTGTTGCCGGGACGTGTCCGCCGTCGCCGCTGTACGTGGCCGTGTACGTGATGTCGCCCAGCGTGCGCGGGCTTTCCGTGAACGTGAACTCGCCCGTTGTGGCGGAGATGGGGAAGGTGCCCACCCGGGTGCCCGTCGGGTGGTCCGGGTCGGTGCGGGTCACCTCCACCGTCGTGCCTGCCGGGAGCGGTTCCGCTGCCGTCAGCCAACCCGTCACCGTCAGGGGCTTGCCCCTGCGGGATGTCGGTGGGGACTGGAGGGAGAGGGTGGTGTCGAGTTTGCCGGCGTTCGGGAGGACGTGGAGGGTTGGGGCGCTGCCGTAGGAGAAGCCGGTGACGGCGAAGAGGCGGTTCTCGTCCGGCGCCCAGGCGAGGCCGTCACGCTGGAGGTCGTCGACGGCGTACTCGTGGAGCGCGGGCCAGGTCGTGCCCGGGCGGTAGGTCTTGACGAAGTCGCCGTCCGCGCCCGTCGCCACCGTGCCGTCCGTCGCCACCGCCACCGCGTTCGGGAACTGCCAGCTCGAGTAGGAGCCGTTCGACGACAGGTCCGACACGCGCACGATCTGGTGGTCGTACGGGTTGTTCGCCGCCACCACGATGTTCTGGCCGTCCGCCGTCACCGCGAAGTCGTTCATGTACGAGATCGACGGGGCGGACGAGAAGCCTCGCTCCGCGCGCTTCTGCAGGGTTCCCGTCGACGTGTCGTAGACCGCCAGCGTTGCCGGGCTGACGCCCTCCTCGCCCGCCACCAGCGCGTTCGGGTCGGCGGGGGACGACGCCAGGGTCGGGGCGTAGTACCAGTACCGGCCGCTCGGGACCGGCGTCGCCGTGGGGGACGGGGAAGCGACGTCCAGTACGCCTATGCCGCCGCTACTGGCGATCGTGTAGCCGAACCACAGCTTGCCGCCCGCCATCGCCAGGGTCTGGGGCGAGGTGCCCGTGCCCGTCGGCCAGCGGTTGGTCTCGGTGAGGGTGGCCGTGTCGATCTCTGCGATCGCGTCGGCCGTCGACAGGGCCACGTACAGCTTGTCGGCATCCGCCGAGAGCACGAGGCCGGCGGCCCCCTCCTCGGCGGTGATCTGCCCGACCACCGCGCCCTCGTAGTCGGTGACGACGATCGTGCCGCCGCTCGGGTCGCTCACGAACACCCGGTCGTGCACTCCGTCGACGACGATGTCCCGGAACGAGGCGCTCGGCAGCGCCACGCCCGCCGCCCCTGCGGTCTCCTCTGCCGTGGCCGTCACCGAGCCCGCCCCGATCAGGGTCAGCGAGCCGATCAGTGCCGTTGCGGCCGCGAGGGCGGCGCGTTTGTGGATGCGCAAGTGAACAGAACCTCCTCGGAGTTGGGAGGCCGTTTTCGGCCTCCCGTTCGAGGAGCGCAGGAAGGTGAGCATGTGTCACCCGGGGGACGGGAGTGAGGGACGGCCGCTCGGTTCCGGAGGCCGCCGTCCCGCACGACAGGATCCGTCAGGCCAGGCCGAACCTCTCCGCGTGCACCTGGTCCGCCGGAACCCGCAGTTGCCGCAGTCCGCCCAGTACGGCCGTCGTCATGGCCGGTGGGCCGCAGACGTACACGTCGCGGTCGGTGATGTCGGGGACCAGTCGGTGCAGGTTGGCCGGGTCGAAGGGTGGGACGGCGTTCTCGCCGGTGCGGCCGGTGAGGAGGTGGAGGCGTCCGCCGCGGAGTGCCACCAGATGGCGGACCTCGTCCAGGAGTACGGCGTCGGCCTCGCTGCGGACGCGGTACAGGACGACGAAGTCGCCGCTCGTCTGGTCCTCCAGCATGGCGCGTACGGGGGTGATGCCGACGCCGCCCGCGATCAGCAGGGCGCCGGGGCGGGAGCGGTGGAGAGAGGTGAACGCGCCGTACGGGCCCTCGACGTAGGCGCGGCTGCCGACGGGGACGTTCCGCAGGCCCGCGCTGGTGCTGCCGGCCGCCTTCGCCGTGAGGCGCAGGCCGCGTCCGTCGGGCGCCGCCGACAGGGAGAAGGGGTTGGCGAGCCACCAGTGGTGGTGTCCGGGGAACCGCCAGATGCAGAACTGGCCCGCCCGGGCCGGGAGTTTGTCGAGGTGGCGTCCGGTGACGTACACGGAGACCACGTTGTCCGACTCCGGCACCACGGCGGCCACGGTGAAGCGGTGGTAGGAGTTGCGCCACAGCGGCATGACGAGCCGGCCCGTCAGCAGGGAGCCGAAGGCGAACAGCCACAGGATCCACCAGTACGCCGTCGCGAACGCGGAGGACGTGAACGTCGTCGTCTCCTGCAACTGGTGGACGAACGCCAGGCCCAGGGCCACGTAGAGCAGCAGGTGCAGACCGTGCCAGACCTCGTACTGGAGGCGGCGGCGCAGGCCGCGGGTGGAGATCACGCCGATCACGACGACGATGGCCGCGGCGAGCATGCCGAGCAGGGAGGCCGGGACGCCGCTCAGCGCCACGAACGTCTTCGCCATGGACGTGTCGTCGAGCGTCGCGTAGCCGAGCACCACCAGCGTGGCGTGAGTGAGGATCGTCCACAGCAGGGTGAAGCCGGTCCAGCGGTGCCACACCGTGAGGCGGTCCATGCCGATACGGCGGTCCAGCCACGGCAGCCGGGCCACCAGCAGCAGTTGGAACAGCATCAGCAGGGCCGCGTGCAGGCCGAAGAACTTGGCGACCGTGAGCACGCCGTTCTTGCCCTCACCGGCGCTGATGAACAACGCCTCGACGATCACCACGTTGACGATGACGAATGTCCACATCGCCCCGCGTGCCGCCCGCACCGGAAGCACGGTGCCGCTGCGCACCGCGTTGCTCGCTGCCGTCATGGTCGCCTCTCATCCCCCCGAGGTCGCAGTACTCGCGACCCGTGTGCACAAACCCCATGAAGATCGGTGAATTCGCCCTAATGCGCACCTCGATCGGGTAAGGATACGGCCGCCGGACCGGATCCGTTCATGCCGGAACCGCTCCAATCCGCGGGGAGTTCGGGTTCCGTGACATCGGTGACAGCACGGAGACATCAGAGGCAGCACGGGCCGCCCGCCTCACTGCTCCGGTGCCTCCAGGCGCTGTGCCTCCTCCGCCGCCGCGTCCGCCTTCCGCCTCGCCTCCCTGACACCCCGGTCCGCCGTGCGCGCCCGCTCGCGTGCCGTCTGTTCCGCGGAACGGGCCTGCTGCTGCGCCTCCCTGGCGTGCTGGAGTTCGGCGGTGAGGTCGCTGACGCGCTGTTGGGCCTCGTCCCAGTTCTTCTTGGCCGCGAACGCCTCCCGGCTCGCGGTCGCCGCCGCCTTCTGTCGGGTACGGAGTTCCCGCGCGGCCCGGTCCGCCTCCTTGCGGGCCCGGGTGAGCCGCCGACGGCGTTCCGCGGCCTCGGCCTTGCCCGGCCCCGTCGACTTGGCGGCCTTGGAGGTCTTGACGGCGCCGGCCTTCTTGGCGGCCGGACGCGGTGGCGCGGGCGCGGCCCCCTCCCCCATCGCGGGGAAGCCCGTGCCCGCGGCCAGTGGTCTGACCAGCCTGCCGCTCGCCCACTCCCGCGCCGCGTCGGAATCCGCGAGCACCGCGCGCAGGGTGTTCTCGACCTCGTGGCGGGCCGCTTCGGTGATCGGGTGGCCGGCCTGCGCGGCGAGTTGTCCTGCCTGCCGGGACAGGGCCGTGATCAGGACCCGTTGCTGTCGGCTCAGCTCGCGCAGCTGCGCGCCGTCCAGGTCACGGTGGGCCTGCCGCAGGCCCTCGCCGAGGCGGAGCAGCGGTTCGACCTCGCCGGGGCTCTCGTGGACCAGGAGGTTGCCGGCCCAGGCCGACAGGCTCGGGCGGCGCAGCTTGCCGATGCTGTCGGCGAGGGCCCGGTCGCCGGCCGTGCGGGCCTCGGCCATCCGGGCCGCGCGGGTGGCGGTGAACTGCTCCGGCCGCAGCCTGTACAGCTCGTCGGCGACAGTTTCCAGGTCCATCGGCGTTCCCTCTCCGCGCCGGCTTTGCGGAGCTGTCCGCGCCACAGAGGTCCGTATCGATTTTCGCACCGTTGGTGCGGGTCCGCGCAGGCCCGGCCGTCCCGGACTACTTCCAGGCGCGGTCCAGGAAGTCGGCGATCAGCGGGGCGACCTCCGGCAGGTGCGTCTCCAGGGCGAAGTGGCCGGTGTCCAGGAGGTGCAGTTCGGCGTCGGGCAGGTCGCGCAGGTAGGCGCGGGCGCCGGGCTCGGTGAAGAAGGGGTCGTTGCGGCCCCAGGTGATGAGGGTGGGCGGGGTGTGGCGGCGCAGCCATGCCTGCCAGTCGCCGTAGCGCGCGAAGTTGGAGCGGTAGTCGAAGATCAGTGACCGCTGGGCGTCCTTGCGGCCCGGCAGGTCCAGGAAGTGCTGGTCGAGGGTCCAGTTGTCGGGGGCGATCAGGGAGGGGTCGGCTACGCCGGTCTCGTACTGGCTCCGGGTGCCGTCGAGGGTGAGCACGCCGTCGATGGTGGCGTCGGCGCCGGGGGTCTCGGGGGTGAGGCCGATCAGGCCCCGGGCCATGTCGGAGAGGCCCTCCTCGTAGGCGTTGCCGTTCTGGACGACGAGTCCGGCGATCCACTCGGGGTGGCGCTCGGCGACGCGCAGGCCGATGGGGGCGCCGAAGTCGAAGACGTACATCACGAACCGGTCGAGGCCCAGGCCCCGGACGAAGCCCTCGGTGATGTCGGCGAGCCGGTCGAAGGTGTACGTGAAGCCGTCGGGGGCCCGGGTGTGGCCGAAGCCGGCGTGGTCGGGGGCGATCAGCCGGTAGTGCGAGCCGAGGGCGTCGATGAGGCCGCGGAACTGGTGCGAGCCGGACGGGAAGCCGTGCAGGAGCAGCAGTACGGGCGCGTCGGGGCGGTCGGGGAGGGACTCCCGGTAGAAGACGCGGACGCCGTCCACGTCGAGGTGGCGGTGGGCGATGCGGGGGGTCGGAGCAAGCATGAGCGGTCTCCTTCGAGCCGAGGTTCTAATGGGTTACGGCTTGCTTTATGCGTTAGAGCAAGCGTGCGCCGATGCCTACTAACGTGTCAACCCCTGGATGTACCATTAGCCTCATGAGCGATTCCGCACCGCTGACCGGAGAGCCCCTGGCCCTGGACCTGGTCAACACCCGGCCGTCCACCGGCGACCTGCTGACCACGCCCGACGGGCTGCGGGCCTGGTGGGTGCTGGAGGCAGACCGGCTCTCGGAGGACGTGCCCAAGGAGGTCGGCGGCGCGGATCTGGCCGCGGTGCTCGCCGTGCGGGAGCACATCGCGCGTGCCCTCGACCGGGTGCGCAGGGGGGAGCGGCCCCCGGACGAGGACGTCGAGGGGCTCAACCGGGCGCAGCGTGCCGCGCCGGCGATCAGTGAGCCGGTGTGGGACGGGTCGGCGGTGGCCGTCGTACGGCGGCGCGAGGGCTCACCCGGGGTGCGGCTGGCCGCCGGGCTGGCGGAGGCCGCCGTCGAGCTGCTGGCGGATCCGGCGGTCGGCTCGATCCGCAAGTGCGAGGCCGACGACTGCGTGATGCTCTTCCTGCCCGCCCACCCGCGCCGCCGCTGGTGCGCGGCCGCCCGCTGCGGCAACCGGATGCGGGTCGCCCGGCACTACCAGCGCCACAAGGGGGGACAGCCGGAGGCCGGCTGACCACACGCAGCGTGAGGTTCCGGCCATCCTTCGAGTCGGTGCCGGACCTCACTGGTCCAGATACGTGAGCACCGCCAGCACCCGCCGGTTGTCGCCGTCCGTCGGCAGCAGCCCCAGCTTGGTGAAGATGTTGCTGATGTGCTTGGCGACGGCCTTCTCCGAGATGAACAGGCCCTGCGCGATACCGGCGTTGGAGCGGCCCTGAGCCAGCCACTCCAGCACCTCGCGCTCCCGCTCCGACAGGCTCCCCACGGCCTCGTCGCGCTCCTTGCGGACCAGGAGCTTGGAGATCACCTCGGGGTCCATCGCGGTGCCGCCCTCGGCGACCCGTCGGATGGAGTCCAGGAACTGGGCGCCGTTGGTGA
The DNA here is from genome assembly GCF_008704715.1 of Streptomyces chartreusis. Classification (NCBI taxonomy): domain Bacteria; kingdom Bacillati; phylum Actinomycetota; class Actinomycetes; order Kitasatosporales; family Streptomycetaceae; genus Streptomyces; species Streptomyces chartreusis. The sequence goes on along the minus strand of NZ_CP023689.1, from coordinate 5,620,120 downwards.
CGCGGTCCTTCAGCATGTAGCCGACGCCCCGGCCGCCGCTGGTCAGCAACTCCCGCGCGTAGAGCGGCTCGACGTACTGGGACAGCAGCAGCACCGGCAGGTCCGGCATCTGCTCGCGGGCCGCCAGCACCGCCCGCAGGCCCTCGTCGGTGAACGTCGGCGGCAGCCGGACGTCGACGACCGCGACGTCCGGCTGCTCCCTGATGAGCGCGTCCAGCAGTTCCGTACCGTTGTCCACCGCGGCGACGACCTCGTGGCCGTAGGCGCCGAGGAGGCGGATGAGTCCGTCCCTCAGGAGGAAGTGGTCTTCGGCGAGGGCAATACGCACGGAAGCTCCATCGTCACCATGGTCGGTCCGTTCACCGGACTGTTCACGGCCAGCACACCGTCGAAGGTGGCGAGCCGGCGTTCGATGCCCCGCAGGCCGCTGCCGCGCGAGACGTCGGCGCCGCCGTGACCGTCGTCGGTGACGGTGATGCGCAGCATTCCGCGATCGTAACGGATGTCGATCCAGGCCCGGTCGGCGCCGGAGTGCTTGGCGACGTTGGTCAGGATCTCCGAGATCGCGAAGTACGCGGCGGACTCGACCGGCATCTCGGGCCGGCCCGGCAGGTCGACCTGCACTTCGGTGTTGACCGGGCAGACCATGGCCAACGCCCTTACGGCGTCCGCGAGTCCGCGGTCGGCGAGGACCGGCGGGTGGATGCCGCGGACCAGGTTGCGCAGTTCCTCCAGCGCCTTGGAGGAGGACTCGCGCGCCTCGATGAGCAGGGCGCGCACGGCCTCCGGGTTGGTCTCCAGGAGGTGTTCGGCGGCGTCCAGGGTCATGCCCATCGCGACCAGGCGGGCCTGCGCGCCGTCGTGCAGGTCGCGTTCGATGCGGCGGATCTCCGCCATCTGCGTGTCGACGGCGTCGGAGCGGGTGGTGGCCAGGTGCTGGATGCGGCTGGCCATCATCTCGCTCTCGCTCGGGGCGAGCATCGAGCGGGTGTACAGGGCGTGCCTGCGCACGGCGCGCGGCGCCGACCACAGGGCCAGCGGCAGCTGGAGGACGCCGAGGACACCGGCGAGGACGGCGGTGGCCTGGCCCTCGATCGGGATGAACTGGTACCACAGGCCGTCCCACTCGACGGACAGCGGAACCCCGAAGAAGGCGAGGAAGACGCCCCACACGCCGCTCAGGATCAGGGCGAGCGGGAAGAAGGCGAAGAACGCGCCGGCCAGCGGGTCGACGAGCACCCACACCCACTCCCGCCGGGTCTGCGGGTCGCTCATGATCCACCGGTAGCGGGCCGCCGCCCCGGAGGCGCCCTCGGGCACGGGCGGCAGCGGTCCGGGCGGGCCGGGGATCTCCACCCCCGACCAGCGCAGCGCCAGTTCGCGCTGGCGGGCGGCCAGGTTGCGCACGCCCTCCATGGCGCGCGGCACCACGCCGAGGCCGGGGCCGACGAGCCAGATCGCGCCGGAGACCGCAAGGGACCTGCCGAAGGCCGACATGGACATCCAGCACAGGGCCATCGCCCGTCGCAGTCCCACTATTCCGGCCGCGACCGAGAATCCCCTGATCTCGTCCGGCGGGCGGTTCACCCCGAGCTGCATCGTGCGGTCCATACGACTCGCTCCTCTCTGCTGCCTGTGCGGTTCAAGGGCCGAAGCGCCCGTGCCCTCATTGTTGCGACCGCCGGGGTGCCGGCGCGGTGGGAAAAACTCCCCTCTTGTGCGGCCGAAAAGGGGTGCTTCTTCTACCCGCCCGCGGTCGCGGGAGCGATGAACAGGGACAGCGTGTCCGCAACGCAGGCCGACTGCGGCTGTCCGTCGACCTCCACCTGGACCGTCATGCGTACGGCGGCGAGGTGGCCGGCGGGGGTCTCGCGGACGCCGGTCAGCTTGGCGCCGCCGCGCACCCGGGCGCCGACGGGGACGGGGCGCGGGAAACGCACCTTGTCCAGGCCGAAGTTGACGCCCATCTCGATCCTCTCGATGTCGAAGATCGCGCGCATCATCTCCGGCAGCAGCGCCAGCGTCATGTAGCCGTGCAGGATGGTCCCGCCGAACGGGCCGCTCGCCGCACGCTCCGGATCCACGTGGATCCACTGCAGGTCGCCGGTGGCGTCGGCGAACTGGTCCACCTTGTGCTGGGTGATCTCCAGCCAATCGCTGTAGCCCAGGTGTTCACCGGTGGCGGCGGAGAAATCGGCCAGACTGGCGAAAGATCTCATGATTTCGATTCTGTTGTGCGGCCTGGGGAAGGGACAAGGCGCGCCTCGGCCAGGGAACCTGGCCGTCAGCGCGCCGTCAGTCGTTCGTCAGCGGATGCGTCGGCGGTGCCGTCAGCCGTACCGCTTCATCTCGTGGAAGAAGCCGGGCACGGTGTGCAGTTCACCGGCGCCCGCGACCCGGTCGTGGACGTACTTCGCGACGGCCAGGTCGAGCACGCCGAGGCCGAACGGCGAGAAGATCACCGGCCGGTCGGCGGGCGGGGTGATGCGCCCGGTGAGCACGTCGTACAGCGTCCCGGCGACGAAGTCGCGGTGGCCGACACGCTGTTCGGCCAGGTGCGGTGAGGTGCCGGCCTTCATGCAGTGCTCGATGTCGTCGACGGCGTTCCAGGAGTCGAGGACGATCTCCGGGGACAGGTCGCGGAGGGAGACGTGCAGCACCAGCGGGTTGTGCGTGAACCACTGCGGGTCGGTGACGTGCGGTTCACCGGCGACGGTGGCGAAGACGACCAGGTCCGAGGCGCGGATGAGGTCCTCGGCCTTGTCGTGGACGGTGATCTCGACGCCTGCGCCCTCGGCCCCGCGCAGATAGCCGGTGAAGCCCTCGGCGTGCTCGGCGGACAGGTCGTGCACGCCGATCGCCTCGAAGTCGAAGCCGTTCGCGGCGAGGTAGGTGTGCAGATAGCGGGCGATCAGGCCGACGCCGATGAAGCCGACCCGGGTGGGCCGGGTGCCGCGTGCCGTGCTGAGCCGGTCGGCCGCCAGGGCCGCGGAGGCGGCGGTGCGGGCGGCGCTGATGATGGAGCTCTCCAGGCAGGCGAACGGGTAGCCGGTCTCGGCGTCGTTGAGGATCAGCACGGCCGAGGCGCGCGGGATGCCCGCGGCCACGTTCTCCGGGAAGCTGGAGATCCACTTCATGCCGTGCACGCCGACCTCGCCCTTGACGGACGCGGGCAGGGCGATGATCCGGGACGAGGGGCGGTCGGGGAAGCGCAGGAAGTAGGAGTCGGGGTTGACCGTCTGTCCCTCGCCGTGCAGCCGGTAGGCGGCCTCGACCGCGGCGACGACCTCGCTCTCGTGCCCGTCGAGCACCTCGTGCACCTGGGCGCCGGATACCACGGCGAAGGGTGGGACCTGATTCATGGGAATGCTGCTCCTGAGAAGTGAGGGAAGGTCGTACGGGACTCGGGGCGCGGCCGTCAGCCGATGCGCGCGAGCCCCTTCGCGCCGTGCCGCGCACGTCCCCGGGACACCAGCAACGGGTCCCAGTCCGCGCGTCGTTCGGGCAGCCTGGCCGGGTCGCCGAGCACGGTGCCTGCGTACACCTCGGCCAGCAGCGGCCGGTCGAGGATCTGCGAGGCCACGGCCATGCCGCCGGTGGCGACACCGCCGACACCGCTGCCGTAGCGGACGTTCTGTCCGACGACGTACAGGCCCTCGACGTCGGTGCGCACGTCGGGACGGCGGCCCTCGGAGCCCCAGCTGGCCATGCCGTACGGGGTGCCGCCGCTGGCGCGGATGTAGCGCTCGTTGGTGAGCGGGGTCGCCGTCTCCACATGGGTGATGCGGTCCCGGATCGGGCCGAGGACCTTCTCGGCGGCGTCCAGGATCAGCTCGGTGACCTCGCGTTTGCGGGCGAGGTAGGCGGGGTTGCGGCGGTAGGGCTCGCCGTCGACCGGGCCGGCGCCGACGCCCCAGAACCCGTAGCCGGGCGGGCAGCCCGTCATCAGCTGGAAGTTGCTGTGCCCGGGCGGGCACACGGCCGCGGAGCCGGAGTCCTTCAGCGACGCGAAGGAGAAGGCGAGCTGGGGCACGCGGTCGAAGACGCCGTCGCGTTCGTAGCGTTCCTGGACCGAGGCGTGGGCGTACTCCATGTCGTCGCTGTCGTGCCACCAGATGTTGGCGTTGGGCAGGCCCTCCAGCTCGGTGTCGAGTGCGACGTACACGGCGACGACCGCGCTGCGCATGGTCGCCCCGCGGGTCCGGGCCACGAGGTCGGCGGAGAAGGACTCCTCCCCGCCGCACAGGTCGAGGACGGTGCGCCGGTAGTCGGCGTTGGAGACGACGAGCGGCGCGAACACCTTCTGCCCGTCGGCGAGTTCGACGCCGGTGGCGCGGCCGTCGTCGATGAGGATGCGGCGCACCTCGCTGCGGGTGCGCAGTTCTCCGCCGTAGGACTCGAGGGCCTCCACGAACGCGGCGACGAGGGTCTGGCCGCCCCCCTCGGGGTAGTACGCCCCGCGCAGGTAGTGGTCCATGATGTTGACGTGCTCGGCGAAGCCGATCCCGTCGGGCATGGCGCCGTAGTTGCCGGCCTGCGCGGCCAGCAGGGTGCGGCCCTTCGGGGACAGCTCGCAGTGGTCGAGCGCCATGCCGAGGGTGCGGCGGGTCCAGCGCATGGTCCCCGGGGACCGGCGGAACAGTTCGACCATCGACTCGCCCATGAGCCCGGCCCGGCTGGCGCCGGCCACGGCGGTCGCGAGGTCGATGAAGCGGTCGATGCGGTCGGCCTCGGCGGGCAGGGCCTGCTTGAGGCGGGTGCGGTACGCCTCCCAGCCGGCGGGGACGTCCACGGTTGCCGTGGGCGTGATGATCCGGTCGAAGCCGCCCTCGTTGTCCATGGGGCGGAAGCTCACCCGGTCGCGCACGCCGAGCCCGTTCAGGACGGCCGGCAGCAGTCCGTCCTCGCCGCAGTCGCCGAGGTAGTGGGTGCCGACGTCGAACTCGTACTTGCGGCGCCGGCGGAACACATGCGCGTTGCCGCCCGCCACGTCGTGCTGTTCGAGGACGAGGACCCGGCGGCCGTCGGCGGCCAGATATCCGGCGCCGACGAGGCCGCCGATGCCGCTGCCGACGACGATCGCGTCGAAGTGCCGGCCGTCGAGGTCCTGTGCGCCGCGCTTGTGCTCTCGCGTTCTGCTGCTCATCAGAAGGTGCCGCCGCCGTGGATCTCGAAGACCGATCCGGTGATGTACGCGGCCCGCTCCGACACCAGGAAGGAGACCAGGTCGGCCACCTCCTCGGGCCGGCCGAGGCGGCCCAGCGCCACGTTCTTCAGCTGCTTCTGGAGCACCGCCTCCGGCATCTCGCCGACCATGTCCGTCTCGATGAGGCCCGGCGCGACCACGTTGGCGCGCACACCGCGCGGCCCGCACTCCTTCGCGAGGGACTTGGTGAAGCCGATGATCCCGGCCTTGGAGGCGGCGTAGTTGGCCTGGCCCGCGTTGCCGTAGACCCCGGCGACCGACGACAGGTTGACGATGGCGCCCGACTTGCGCTTGCTCATGGAGAACGCGGCGGCCCGGCACACGTGGTACACGCCGTCGAGGTTGGTGCGCAGCACCTGGTTCCAGTCGTCCTCGGGCATCAGCACCAGTGGCCGGTCCCGGGTGATGCCGGCGGAGGTGACGGCCGCGTCGACGGGGCCGAGCTCACGCTCGGTGCGGGTGAACCAGTCGCGTACGTCGTCCCCGTCGGCGACGTCGCAGCGGGTCGCGGTGACCCGGGTGCCGTGCTCGGCGGCCTCCTTGGCGAGGCGCTCGGCGGCGTCCTCGTTGGAGCGGTAGCAGAAGGCGACGTCGTGCCCGTCCCGCGCCAGGCGCAGCACGATCGACCTGCCGATGCCCCGGGAACCGCCGCTGACCAGCGCGATCATCGCTGCTCCCCCATCAGTCGCAGGACCGCCACGGCGACGGCGCCGTCACGGTCGACGGCGGAGACCAGGGCGGTACGGCCCCGGGAGTCCGCGTCGGCCTCGGCGACCGCGAGCACCGCGGCGATCTGGAAGGACGCGGAGGCGGCACTGGTGTCGCCGAGCAGTTCCATGGACGGCACGCGGGACAGCGCGTCGGCGGGCACCAGCGCGGCGAGGGCCTCGTGCTCGGCGCGTCCGGCGGCGGTGGGCGCGGCACACGGCACGGCCGCCCACACCTCGCCGGCGTCGACGCCGGCCCGCTGAAGGGCGCGGCGGGCGCAGGCGGTGACGGCCGCGCCGGGGTCGTCGTCGATGTCGACGCGGGTCTCCACGCTCAGCACGGCGGCCAGCGGCGGGCGTTCGGCGGCCTCCGCCTGCTCGACCAGGAACAGTCCGCAGCCCTCCCCGAGCAGCGGGGCCGGGTCGCCGGAAGCGGTGGCGGTGTGCTCGAACCAGGCGTGCGCGGCGGAGAACTCCTCGGCGGAGCCCACCAGATACTTCGTCGCCCGGCCCTGACCCATCAGGCGACGCGCGTAGTTCAGTGCGAGGAGCCCGCTGACCCGACCGCCGGCGACCGTGGTGTTGGGACCCTTGAGGTCGTGCCGGATGGCGGTGGCACCGGCGGCGTGGTTGAGGCTGCCGAAGGGGATGCGGCCCGCGTCGACGTAGAAGGGGCGGGCGTTGGTGTACGACTGGCGCAGGAAGTCGGTGACGTTCTCCAGGCTGCCCATGGTGATGCCGAGGACGACACCGGTCAGCTCGTCGGTGGCCACGGCCCGGTTGCCGTCGGCGTCCAGGAGCAGTCCGTCGGAGGCGACCAGGGCGAGCGCGGTGAGCCGGTCCATCTTGGCCGTGCCGCGCGGGCCGAGCTGCTCCTGGATGTCGAAGCCGGGCACCGTGCACACGTCGGACGACGGCAGCGGTCCGAGGCCCGCGTCCGCCTTGACGGCCGTCTTGGCCCCGGCGCGCACCCCGGCGGCGAACTCCTCACGGCCGATGCCGTACGGCGAGACCGCCGACCAGCCGGTGATGACGGGTGTGCCGGGCGGCAGCGTGGCCTCCGGTCTGGCTGTTGCGGTGCTCATGGTCGTCACTCACTCCCCGTACGTGCCGAGTATCAGGACGGCGTTGTTGCCGGCGAAGGCGCTGGAGTTGTTCTGCACGATCCGCACGTCCGCCTCGACGGCCTGGTTGGGCACGACGTCGAGCGGGCAGTCCGGGTCGGTCTCGCGGTGGTTGATGGTGGGCGGGATGAACCCGTGCTCGATGGCGAGGCCGCAGGCGATGGCGCCGAGCGCGCTGGCCGCGCCCATCGAGTGACCGAGCATCGACTTCACGGCGACGGTGCGCGGCGGGGCGTCGCCGTACACGTCGACGATGGCGGCCGACTCGGTCTTGTCGTTGGCCTTGGTGCCGGTGCCGTGCGCGGAGATGAAGTCGATCTCCTCCTGCTTGACGCCGGCGTCGTCGAGGGCGAGGCGGATGCCGCGGGCGATGCCGTCGCGGTTGGGCGCGGTGGGGTGCGCGGCGTCGCAGGACAGGCCGTAGCCGAGGACCTCGGCGTGGATCCGGGCGCCGCGCGCGAGGGCGGACTCCAGGCTCTCCAGGACGAGGATGCCGGCGCCCTCGCCGGTGAGGATGCCCTGGCGGTCCTTGTCGAAGGGCCGCACCACGTCGGGGGTGAGCGCCCCGAACCGCTTGAACAGGGCGAACGCCTTGCGGCACACGGCGTCCGCGCCGCCGCACAGCGCGATGTCGACCTCGCCGGAGCGGATCGAGTCCAGGCCGTAGCCGATGGAGTAGTTGCCGGCCGCGCAGGCCGTGGTGACGGTGGTGGCCTCCACGTTCGGCATGCGCAGCTCGCGGGCGATGACGGTGGACAGCCGGCCCGCGTTGATACGGCGGGACAGCACCGGGTCCATCGCCTCCGGGTCCCCGGCGGCCAGCTCCTGCTCCAGCAGCACGGCGATGTCGTGCGACTCCCCGTCGGTGGTGCCGACGGTGATGACGGCCTGCCGCTCGCCGAGGTCGTCCTCGGTGAGCCCGGCGTCGTCGACGGCCATCCGCGCGGCGGCGACCGCGTACTGGCCGGCGCGGCCCATGTCGTCCAGGGGGACGTTGTGGATCCAGCGCCCGGGCTCGAAGTCGGGGACCTCGCAGGCGGTGTTCTGGCCGAAGCCCTCGGTGTCGAACCGGGTGATGGGCCGCGCTCCGGAGCGGCCGGACCGCAGCCCCGCCGTGTACTCCTCGACCCCCGTGCCGATGCTGGAGATCACCCCGAAGCCGGTCAGGACGACCCGGCGGCGTGCGGTTGCGGTGGACATGTGGGTTCTCCTCCCCCCGTGGGTTCTGCTCACCAACCGGCGGCCGCGGCGGTCACCTGGTAAGTGGCCTCCACGTTGGTCATCTTGGGCAGTTCGTTCATGTCGATGACGATGGAGTACTCCATCTCCAGGGCGCTGAGGACGTCGATGAGCTTCAGCGAGTCCGCGCCGAGTTCGTCGATGAACAGGGCGGTGTCGGAAAGCCCGTCGAGGTCGACGTCGATGTTTTCGGCGATGATTTCCCGGATACGGGAGAGGTGCTGGGGTGCGACCGTGGTCATTTGTTCGTTCCTCTCTTCAGGTTCAGCTCTGGCACGAAATTAGCCAGCGCCGGTGACTGCGCGCTGACGTCCAACTGATGGACCGCTGACAGGGGTTGCCGGTCAGCGTCCGACGGCCCGCCGGAAGCCCCGTACGCTCCCCGCGACCGCCACGACCAGCAGCGCGGACAGGGTGATGGCGGTGACCAGACCGGGGTGCTCGGCGGGGAATCCGCTGCCGGCTGCGCCCGCGGGGTCATTGCCCCACAGCCGTCGGCAGGTGGTGATGACGGACGTCACCGGATTCCATTCGGCGACCGGGCGCAGCCAGCCGGGCAGGCCGCTCACCGAGACGTAGGCGTTGGAAAGGAAACTGAACACGACGAGGACGAGCGCGCCGGTGCCGTCGATGGCCTCGATGTTCTTCTGTGTGGTGCCGAGGAGAATTCCGACCCAGAGCATCACGTAGACGAAGGCGAGCAGGACGCCGAATCCGGCGGCGGTGCGCAGCACGCCCTCGTGCGGGCGCCAGCCGACGGCGAGGCCGACCAGGGACACCGTGGTGAGGCTGACGGCGCCGACGAACAGGTCGGACAGGGTGCGGCCGACGAGCACCGAGGCCGGTGAGATCGGCAGCGAGCGGAACCGGTCCACGAGGCCGTGCCGCAGGTCGAGGGCGACGCCGATGGCGGTGGGGCCGACGCTGGTCAGGCCGACCTGGATGGCGATGCCGGCCATGATGAAGTCCTCGTAGGCGACGCCTCCGGGGACCTGCATGGAGTTGCGGAACAGGTAGCCGACGGCGATCAGCATCACCAGCGGGTTCATGGTGACGAGGATCAGCCGGCCGGGCGAGCGCCGCAGGTGCGTCAGGTGCCGGCCGGCCAGCGCGAGGGTGTCGCCGACGTGCCCGGCGAACGCGCCGCCGGAGGGTGCGGGGCGGGTCGCGGTTGCCGTGGCCATCAGTGGATCTCCTCTTTCCGGTACCGGGTCTCCTCGGTCCCTTCCTTGCGGCCCGTGCCCGTGAGGTCGAAGAAGACGTCGTCGAGGGTGGGCTTGCGCAGTTCGAAGTCGGCGGTGGCGACGCCCTTCTCGCGCAGCGCCAGGGCGGCGCGGGACACCTCGTCCAGGCCGTCGTCGCCCAGCTGGACCGAGACTCGGCGGGCGGCCTCGTCGACGACCGGGGGCCGGCCGCCGAGCGAGGCCAGGGCGGCCACCGCGTCGCCGAGGCTCTCCGGGCGGGCCACGGTGACCTCGAGGCGTTCGCTGCCGACCTGCCGCTTGAGGGACTGCGGGGTGCCCTCGGCGATGACGCGTCCGGCGTCGATCACGGCGATGCGGTCGGCGAGTTCGTCGGCCTCCTCCAGGTACTGGGTGGTGAGCAGGATGGTCACGCCGTCGGCGACCAGGTCGCGCACCACGTCCCACAGGACGACCCGGCTCGTCGGGTCGAGCCCCGTCGTCGGCTCGTCGAGGAACAGCACCTCGGGCTCGCCGATGACGCAGGTGGCCAGGTCGAGCCGGCGGCGCATCCCGCCGGAGTAGGTGCCCACGGGACGGTCGGCGGCCTCGGTGAGCTCGAAGCGTTCGAGCAGTTCGGTGGCGCGCCGGGCGGCTCCGCGCCGCCCGAACCGGAGCAGCCTGGCGAGGAGCACGATGTTCTCGCGGCCCGTCAGGAGCTCGTCGACGGCCGCGTACTGCCCGGCGAGCCCGATGCGGCGGCGCACCTCGACGCTGTCGCGCACGACGTCGTGCCCGGCGACGGTGGCCCGCCCGGCGGTCGGCTGGACGAGGGTGGCGAGGATCCGCACGGTGGTCGTCTTGCCGGCGCCGTTGGGCCCGAGCACCCCGAGCACGCTGCCGGCCGGCACGGACAGGTCGATGCCGTGCAGCGCGGTGTGCGACCGGTACGTCTTGCCGAGGCCCTCGGCGAGGATGGCTATGTCGGACGAGGACACGCTCAGCCCGCCTGCCGCTGGAGGCTGAGCGGACGCATGTCGGTCCAGTTGCTCTCGACGTGGGCGACGGCGGTGGCCCGGTCGCTCGCGTCGAGCGCCACCCGCCAGCCGTCGGGCACGGCGGCGAAGGACGGCCACAGGGAGTGCTGCCCCTCGTCGTTGACGAGGACGAGGAAGGTGCCGTCCTCGTTGTCGAAGGGGTTGGCCATGACGGTTCTCCAGATCTGTGCGGATGGGTCGGACATTCGGGTACGTGGTTTCAGCGGGCGGCCGTCAGCGCGGCGAGGTCTCGCTCGACGCGACGGCCGATGACCGCCGCCGGACCGGGGCCGAGCATCTGCTGGTGGCCGCAGTCGACGTCGTACGCGTCGAGGGCCCCGGCGAGGTGCGGCTCCCAGCTCTTGGTGCGCAGTGCGCGTTCCTCCTGGCCGAGGCCGCCGCCGGTCGCCAGGAACAGCGTCATGGGGCAGCCGTCGAACCGGCCGGGCGTGAACCGCTGGAACAGTGCGAGGTTGTTGCGCATGACGCCGATCAGCCGCTCCAGCGTCGCCTCGCCGAGCCCGGCGAGCGGGCCGCCGGTGCGCGCGAGGTGCGCGGCGACGGCGGCCGGGGTGAGCCGGCCGACGCCGTCCGTGCCGACGCCGGCTTCGGTGAGGAAGTCAGCGAGGAACTCCTCGTCGGTCGGCGCGGCGCCGCGCGCGTCGTCGGGAAAGGCGTCGAGGTTGGCGAGATAGGCCACTTCCTCTCCGGCCGCCCGCAGCCGCACCGCCATCTCATGGGCGACGACTCCGCCGTAGGACCAGCCGAGCAGGTGGTAGGGCCCGCTGGGCTGCACGCCCCGGATCCGCTCCACGTACTCGTCGGCGACCTCGGCGATATCCCGCGGCAACGGCTCGTCACCGCCGAGCCCACGGGCCTGGAGCGCGAACACGGGCTGCTCGGCATCGAGATGCTCGGCGAGCGCGACGAACGGAATCCCGAAGCCGAGCCCACCGTGGACGCAGAACAGCGGGGGGCGGGAGCCGGTGGAGCGAATCGCCAGCACGGGAGCGCCCCATAGGGGCGCGGGGAACTGCGCGACCAGCCCAGACGGCGCCGCACCCGAACTACGACCCGTCTCGGCACTGCCGGCGAGAGCTGCAAGGGTCCGGTGCTCGAAAACGGCCGCAAGACTGATCCGCAGCCCACCCCGCGCGGCAGCGCTGACCAGCAGAATCGCCTTCAGACTGTCCCCACCCAGCGCGAAGAACCCGTCATCGGGTCCGACCGGCCCCACGTCGAGCACCTCGGCGACCGCAGCGCACAGCACCCGCTCCGCCTCGGTGCCCGGCGCCCGTACGACACGGTCGACGGGAGCGGCCTCGGCGGCCGGCAGGGCCCGGACGTCGAGCTTCCCGTTGGGGGTGAGCGGCAGATCGGCCAGCGTGACGAAGGCGCCGGGCACCATGTAGCCGGGGAGGGTGCGGGCCAAGTGGGCGCGCAGCGCCTCCGGTTCGGGCGCCGGACCGCCCGGCACGGGAACGACGTAGGCGACGAGGTGCCGCTGCCCGCCGGGCCCGGCGGGGGCGAGGACGGCGGCCCGCGCGACCTCGGCGTGCGCCGTCAGGTGGCGTTCGATCTCGCCGGGTTCGATGCGGAAGCCGCGGATCTTCACCTGCTGGTCGGCCCGGCCGACGTAGTCGATACGGCCGCGGGAGTCCCAGCGCACCAGGTCCCCCGTGCGGTACATGCGCTCGCCGGGCTCCCCGAACGGGCAGGCCACGAACCGTTCCGCGCTGGCCGCCGGCCGCCCGAGATACCCGAGGGCGAGGCCCGGCCCGCCGAGGTACAGCTCGCCGACGACGCCGCGCGGCACCGGCCGCAGGGCCTCATCCAGGACGTAGGCGCAGGTGTCGCCGATGGGCAGTCCGATGGGGACACTCACCGGGGTGTCCTCGGCGGCGGCGAGGTCCTGGAGGGTGGCGAAGGTGGTGGTCTCCGTCGGGCCGTAGACGTTGAACACGCGGGTGTCCGGCAGCGCGGCCCGCAGCCGTTCGAGGTGGTCGCGGGAGTGCGCCTCGCCGCCGGTGAGCAGGATCCGCAGCGGGGCGAGCGCCGCGGGCCGGGTGTCGGCGACCGCGTTGACGAACTGGGTGGTGAGGAAGGCGACGCTCACCCCGGCCCGGCCGCAGAACTCCCCGAGCGCCTCGGGGTCGGCGGGTCCCGGCGGGCAGATCGCCAGCCGGGCGCCCTGCGTGAGCGGCCCCCAGATCTCGAAGGTGGACGCGTCGAAGGCGACCGGCGCGAAGTACAGGAAGGTGTCGCGAGCGGTGAACTCCAGCTCGGGCAGGCCCTGTACGAGCCGTGCGGCGGCGCGGTGCGAGACGGCGACGCCCTTGGGCCGGCCGGTGGAGCCGGAGGTGTAGATGACGTACAGGAGGTCGTCCGGGGCCGGTGGGGCGACGTCGGGCGGGGTCACCGGGAGGTGGACCAGGCTGCCGCGGACGGCGGGGTCGTCGAGGACGACGAGTTCGGCCCGCAGCGGCTCCAGCGCCTGCGCCAGCGACTCCTGGGTCAGCAGCAGCCGGGCGCCGCTGTCGGTGAGCATCCCCCGCATCCGCTCCGCCGGATACGCCGGGTCGAGCGGCAGGTACGCAGCACCGGTCCGGGCGATGGCCAGCAGGGCCGTCACGGTGGCCGGTCCGCGTTCCAGGCACAGCGCGACCAGGTCGCCGCGGCCGATGCCGCGCCCGGCGAGCAGGTGCGCGAGCCGGTTGGCGGCGGCGTCGAGGTCGGCGTACGTCGTGCTGACCAGGGCCCCGTCGGGGTCGGCGTGAACCAGGGCCACCGCGTCCGGGGCCGCGGCGACCCGGCGGGCCACCAGCTCGGTGAGGGTGGTGCGTTCGGTGCCGGTGCGGCGGGTGCCGCGGGCCAGCAGGTCGGTGCGCTCGGCGGGGTCGAGGAGGTCCAGGCGGGACAGGGGCAGGCCGGGTTCGGCGAGCGCGGCGGCCAGCAGGCGCAGGTAGGAGTCGACGATCCGGCGGGCCGTGGCGGGCTCGAAGAGGTCGGTGCGGTACTCCAGGGCGAGCGAGAGACCGTCGGTGCCCTCCTCGGTGAGCTGGAAGAACAGGTCCCACTTGGCGGTGGCCCCGGGCACCTCCTGCTGCCGTACGGACAGGCCGCCGCTCGTGGCGCCCCGCGGCAGGTCGGCCTCCTGCTGGTGGCCGAGCATCACCTGGAACAGGGGGTGCCGGGACATCGACCGCTCGGGGTTGAGCACCTCGACGAGCTTCTCGAACGGCACGTCCTGGTTGCGGTAGGCGGACAGGTCGAACTCACGGACCCGCTGGACGAGTTCGCGGAAGCCGGGGTCTCCGTCGGTGTCGGTGCGCAGCACGAGCGTGTTGACGAACATGCCGACCAGGTCGTCCAGGCGCTCGTCGGCGCGGCCCGCCACCGGGGAGCCGAGCGGGATGTCGGTGCCCGCGCCGAGCCGGGTGAGCAGGGCGGCGAGGGCGGCCTGGAGCACCATGAACACGCTGACGCCCCACTCCGCCGCGAGGTGCCGCAGTGCCGTGACCAGCTCTCGGGGGGCGTCGGCCCGTACGAGGCCGCCGTGGTGGCCGGAACGGGTGCCCCGCGGGAGGTCGAAGGGGAGCTGGAGTTCCTCGGGCAGGCCGTCGAGGGCCTTCTTCCAGTGCGCGAGCTGGCGGGCGAGTTCGCTGTCGGGGTCGGACTCGTCGCCGAGGAGGTCGCGCTGCCAGAGCGTGTAGTCGGCGTACTGCACGGCCGGCGGGGGAAGTTCAGGGGTTCGGCCGCTGCGGCGGGACTCGTAGGCCGTGGTCAGGTCCCGGGTGAGGGGGGCGAGGGACCAGCGGTCCGCGGTGATGTGATGCAGGACGAGGAGGAGGACGTGGTCGTCGGGGGCGAGGGTGAAGAGGCGGGCCCTGACGGGGACCTCGTGCTCGAGGTCGAAGCCGTGGGCTGCCTCGGTGGCCAGTGCGTCCGGCAGGGCGGCCTCGTCGACGGGCGTGACCGGGAGGGGGACGGGGGCTTCGGCCGGCGGGAGCACGCGCTGTTCGGCGGGGCCGACGGCGGGTGAGGTGGGGCCGTGCTGTGCGGTCTCGCGGCTGCCGGTCCGTCGTGGCTGGTCGCGCAGTTCCCCGCGCCCCTTTGGGGCGCTGTGCTGCGGGAAAACTGTTCTCAGTGACTCGTGGCGGGCCACCACGTCCGCCAGTGCCGCCTCCAGGGCCGGCACGTCCAGTGGGCCGGACAGGCGTACCGCGAGGGGGATGTTGTAGAGGCCGTCGGGGGCGCCGAGGTGTTCGATGAACCAGAGGCGTTGCTGGGCGTACGACAGGGGGAGGGTGGCTGGGCGCGGGCGGGCGGCCAGGGGGGTTCGGCCGGGTGCGGCGGCCGGGACTCGGGCGGCCAGCGCGGACACCGACGGGGCCTCGAAGAGGTCGCGGATGCCGAGCTCGGTGCCCAGTTCGGCGCGGGCGCGGTTGACGATGCGGGTGGCGAGGAGGGAGTGACCGCCCAGGGCGAAGAAGTCGTCGTCGACGCCGACGCGTTCGAGGCCGAGGACCTCGGCGAAGATCGCGCTCAATGCCTCTTCCTCGCGGGTGCGCGGGGCGCGGTCGGAGGTGGCGTACTCGGGCGCCGGCAGGGCGCGGCGGTCGAGCTTGCCGTTGGCGGTCAGGGGGATCGCGGGGAGCCGTACGACGGCCGACGGGACCATGTAGTCGGGAAGGCGGGTGCTCGCGAACTCTCTGAGTTCTGCGCCGAGTTCGGCTGCCGAGACGACGTACGCCACCAGGCGCTGGTCCCCCGGGCGGTCCTCCCGTGCCACGACCGCCGCCTCGGCGACGCCGGGGTGGCGGCCGAGGACCGTGGCGATCTCGCCGAGTTCGATGCGGAAACCGCGCAGCTGGACCTGCTGGTCGGCGCGGCCCAGGTATTCCAGGGTGCCGTCGGCCCGCCACCGGCCGAGGTCGCCGGTGCGGTACATGCGCGCGCCGGCCGGTCCGAAGGGACAGGCCACGAAACGGTCGGCGGTGAGGTCGGGGCGCCCCAGGTAGCCTCGCGCGAGGCCGGGCCCGGCGACGTACAGCTCGCCGGGCACACCGGCCGCCGCCGGGCGCAGGGCTCCGTCGAGGACGTACACCCGCAGGTCGGGGATGCCGCGGCCGATGACGCTGCCCCCGCCGGCGGCGGCCGTGGCGGCGTCCAGCTCCTGGTAGGAGACGTGGACCGTGGTCTCGGTGATGCCGTACATGTTGACCAGGCGCGGGGCGTCGTCGGCGTGCCGTGCGTACCAGTCGCCGAGGCGGCCGATGTCGAGGGCCTCGCCGCCGAACACCACGTACCGCAGCGCGAGTTCGCTGTCCGTCTCGGCGTCGGCGCGCATCAGCTGGTAGAAGGCGGACGGGGTCTGGTTGAGGACGGTGACCCGTTCGCGGGCGAGCAGCTCGCGGAAGGCGTCGGGCGAGCGGGTGACGTCGTACGGCACGACGACGAGACGGCCGCCGTACAGCAGGGCGCCCCACAGTTCCCAGACGGTGAAGTCGAAGGCGATGGAGTGGAACAGCGTCCACACGTCGTCGGGCCCGAAACCGAACCAGTCGTCGGTGGCGTCGAGCAGCCGCACCACGTTCTGATGCGGGACGACCACGCCCTTGGGGCGGCCGGTGGAGCCGGAGGTGTAGATGACGTACGCCGCGTGCTCGGGCGCCACGGCCGCGCGGGGGTCGGTGGCGGGGCAGGCGGCGAGCTCGGCCCTGGTCCCCGCGGCGGCGAGGTCGACGCGCGGCAGGTCGGGTGCCGCGGGCACGTCGGCGCCGGCGCCGGTCAGCAGCAGTACGGGGCGTGCGTCGCGCAGGGTGTGGGCGACGCGGTCGGCCGGGTGGGCGGGTTCGAGGGGGAGGTATGCGGCGCCCGACTTCAGGACCGCGAGGACGGCGACGATCAGGTCGGCGCTGCGCGGCAGCGCGATCGCCACGAACGTCTCGGGCCCGGCGCCCCGGGCGGCGAGCAGGTGCGCGAGCCGGTTGGCGCGCTCGTCCAGCTCCCGGTAGGTGAGGCTCGTGGTGCCGGCGGTCACCGCCACGGCGTCGGGCGTGCGCGCGGCCCGCTCCGCGAACAGCTCCGGAATCGTCGTACGGCGGGCGGGGGCCGGACCGGACTCGGCGGTGCCGCTCCACTCGGTGAGGATCCGCCGCTCCTCGGCCGGGTCGAGGCCGCCGAGCCGGGCGAGGAGGACGTCCGGGTCGTCGGCGACCTGGCGCAGGACCCGCACTAGCCGGCCGAGGACGCTCTCGGCGCCCGGCACCGAACTCCGGTACGCCAGCTGCATCTCCAGCCGCTCCCCCGGCAGCACCGTGAGGTGCAGCGGGTAGTGGGTGGCCGAGTGCACCTGGGCCGCGCTCACCGCTCCGCCGGTCTCCCGGCGCAGGCCCTCCTCGTCCAGCGGGTAGCTCTGGAAGGCGAGGACGGTGTCGAAGAGTTCGCCCTGGATGCCGCTCGCGGACTGGACCTCGGCGAGCGGCAGGTGTTCGTGCGGCATCATCGCCAGCTGCTGCCGGGCCAGCTCCTCGATCAGCTCGCCCGCCCGCCGCTGCGGGCGCACGTCGGCCCGTACCGGCAGGGTGTTGGCGAACAGCCCGATCATCGACTCGACGCCCGGCACCTCGGCGGGCCGCCCGGAGGTGACGGCGCCGAGGACGACGTCCTCGCGGCCGGTGAGCCGGCCCAGCAGCACCGCCCAGCAGCCCTGCACCACGGAGTTGAGGGTGAGCCCGCGCCCGCGCGCCCAGGCCGTGAGGGCGGCCGTCTCCCGCTCGGGCAGGAAGTCCCGTACGGACTGAGGCAGTTCGGTGTCCGTGCCGGTCGCCTCCGGCGCGACCCGCACGGGCCCGTCGAGTCCGTCCAGCAGTCCCGCCCAGGCCGTGCGGGCCGCGGCGCGGTCGCGGGTGCCGAGCCAGTTCAGGAAGGTCCGGTAGGCGGTCGGCTCGGGCAGGGCCGCCGCGCCCCGCTCGTCGGCGAGGAGGGTCAGCTCGCGCACGGCCAGCGGCAGCGACCAGCCGTCGACCAGGATGTGGTGCACGGACCACACCAGCCGGCAGCGGCGCTCGCCGAGCCGCAGCAGCGCGAACCGCATCAGCGGCGGGCGGGCCGGGTCGATCCGCCGCAGCCGGTCCTCCCGGGCGATCCGCCGGGCCTGCGCCTCGCGCTCCTCCTCGGGCAGGTCGGTGAGGTCGTGCACCGCCCACGGCGGCCGCACCTCGTCCTCGTGCGGGACGACCTGGACGGGCTCGCCGTTCTTGCGGTTGCGGAAGCAGGCCCGCAGGTTGGGGTGGCGGCGCAGCAGCGCGGCGGACGCGGTGCGCAGCCGGCGCTCCAGGTCGGCTGCGTCGCCGTCGATGTCCGCGACGAACTGGAGGGTGTAGAGGTCCGGGGCGGTGCGGTCGTAGGAGGAAAGGAAGAGCAGGCCCTGCTGGAGCGGGGAGAGCGGCAGCACCGCGCTGATCCTCGATCTGGCTCCGCTCTTCGACCCGGTTGTGGGCTCGGTCACGACAGATCCTCACTCAACTCGAATTCCAGATCGGCGAGTTCCTCGTCGGTCAGATCGATCAGGTCGCCCTCGGGCTCCGGGGCGGGCTCGGCCTCGACGCCGCCCGCGGCGCGGGCGAGCTCGGCGGCCGTACGGTGCGTGAAGACGTCCCGGGTGGTCAGGGCGAGGCCGGCGGTGCGGGCGCGGCTGACGACCTGGATGGAACGGATGCTGTCGCCGCCGAGGGCGAAGAAGTCCTCGTCGATGCCGACGGCCGGCATGCCGAGCACCTCGGCGAGGATCCCGCAGAGGATCTCCTCGCGCTCGTCACGCGGCCCGCGCGCCTGCTCCGCCTCGTCGGCCCGCTCCGGCACGGGCAGCGCCTTGCGGTCGAGCTTGCCGTTCGGGGTGAGCGGCATGGCGTCCAGGACGAGCCAGGTGGACGGGATCATGTATGCGGGGAGCAACTGCGCCAGCTCGTCCCGCACTTGACCGGCGTCCGCACCGGGCCCGGTCAGATAGCCGACCAGACGAGGATTGCCGGACGCGTCCGGTACGACGGCCACGGCGGCGTCGGTCACCTGGTCGAGCCCCCGTACGGCGGCCTCGATCTCACCGAGTTCGACGCGTCGGCCGCGGATCTTGACCTGGTGGTCACGCCGCTCGATGAACTCCAGCTGCCCGTCGGGGCGTTGGATCACCCGGTCGCCGGTCCGGTACATCCGCGTGCCGGGCCCGGCGAACGGGTCGGCCATGAAGGTGCCGGCCGTGCGCGCCGGGTCGTCCAGGTAACCGCGTCCGACGCCGGCGCCACCGACGTACAACTCGCCCGGGACGCCGACCGGAACCGGCTGGAGCTCGTCGCTCAGGACGTACAGGCGTGTGTTGCGCACCGCGCCGCCGATCGGGACCCGGCCACCGAGGTCGTCCTCGGCACGGATCACCGCGTGCGTGACATCGTCCGAGCACTCCGTCGGACCGTAAGCGTTCATGAGCGGGATCCGTGGGTAGCGGGCATGCCACCGCTCGCACAGATCGGCCGGCAGGGCCTCACCCGTCACCATCAGCCACCGCAGATCCGGCAGTTCCGGAGCGCGTTCGTCCAGGTCCCAGGCATCCAGCGCGGCCCGCAGCAGCGACGGCACCACCTCCAGCACCGCCACCCGCTCTTCGCGCACCATCGCGAACAGCCCGGACGGATCCGCCGCCATCTCCGTACCCGACACCCGCACCCGACCGCCCACCAGCAGCGGAGCCAGCATCTGCCACACCGAAACGTCAAAGGTCAGCGGAGCGTTCTGCACCACCACCTCACCAGCCGCGAGGTCCAGATCCCCGACCTTCGCCCACAGGTGATTCACCATCCCCGAGCGCTGCACCATCGCGCCCTTCGGACGGCCCGTCGAACCCGACGTGAACATCACATACGCCAGGTCGAGGCCACCGCCGACGGCGGGCGGCAGGGCGCGGTCGGTGAGGGTGTCCTCCAGTACGAGGACGGTGACGTCACCGGTGATCTCGCGGGCCTCGGCCTCGTACGCGGTCCCCACCAGCAGGTACCCGGCGCCGCTGTCCCGCAGCAGGCCGGCGTTGCGGGCGGCGGGGGCGGCCGGGTCCAGCGGCAGGTAGGCGCCGCCGGCACCCAGGACGCCGAGCACGCCCGTCACGAACGGCACGCCGGGGTCGGCGAGCATCGCGATCACGGAGCCGGTGGTGACCCCGGCCGCGGTGAGGCGGGCGGAGAGGCCGCCGGCCGTCTCGACGAGTTCCCGGTAGGTGAGGGAGGTCGTGCCGTCGGTCGCCGCGGGCTCGTCGGGGATGCGGTCGGCGACCGCGCGCACCCGCTCCACGACACCGAGGCTCTCCTCGGGGATCGAGGGGTCCCAGGTGCCGAGCAGACCGCCGAGTTCGCCGGGGGTGCCGGGTCCGGCGAGCGTCGTCGGGGCGGTCACGTCGATCCGGGCGAGCGGCAGGGCGGGGTGGTCGGCGACGGTGCGCAGCAGGTGCCGGAACATCAGGGCGACGCGCTCGACGTCGGCGCGGGTGAAGCGGTCGGGTGCGTAGTCGAGCCGCAGGGTAAGGGTGTCGCCGGGGAAGACCGCCATGCTCAGCGGGTGGTGGCGGGCGTCCCTGGCCTCGGTGCGCAGCACCCGGACGCCGTCGGTGCCCGTGTCGGTGCCGGCGGCGTCGAGCGGGAAGTTCTCGAAGAGGACCACCGTGTCGAAGACCTCGCCCGCGAGCCCGGCCGCCTTGTGGATCTCGGCGAGGCCCAGGTGCTCGTGCGGCATGAGCGCGGTCTGCCGGTCCTGGAGGGTGTGCAGCAGCTCGGTGAGGGTGGCGCCGGGGTCCAGCGGGACGCGGACCGGCACGGTGGTGAGGAACATGCCGATCATCGACTCGACGTCGGGCACCTCGGCCGGGCGGCCGGAGGTGACGGCGCCGAAGACGACGTCCTGGCGTCCGGTGAGCCGGCCCAGCAGCAGCGCCCAGCAGCCCTGCACGACGGTGTTGAGGGTGAGGCCCTGGGTGCGGGCCCAGCCGGACAGGGCGGCGGTCAGCTCGCGCGGCACCTCGGCGTGCACGGCCTCCGGCAGGACCGGGGCCCGGTCTGGGTCGGCGGGGACGAGCAGGGTCGGCTCTTCGACGCCGTCCAGGGCGTCCCGCCAGGCGGCGCGGGCTCCCTCGCGGTCCTGGCCGGTGAGCCAGCCGAGATAGTTGCGGTACGGGGCCGGGTCGGGCAGCAGTGTGACGTCCGCGTCGGTGCGGCACAGGGCGAACAGCTCCCGCACGAGCAGCGGCATCGACCAGCCGTCGACGAGGATGTGGTGGCTGGTCCAGATGAAGCGGTGCCGTCCCTCGCCGTGGGTGACCAGCGCGAACCGCAGCAGCGGCGGGGCGGTCAGGTCGAAGCGGCGGGTGCGCTCGGACTCGGTGATCCGGTCGAGTTCGGCGCCGCGCTGCGGCTCCGGCAGATCGCGCAGGTCGGTCTCCTGCCACGGCAGTTCGGCGTGGTCGGGAACGAGCTGGACGGGGTCGCCGGTGGCGCGGGCGCGGAAGGCGGCGCGCAGGTTGGGGTGCCGGTCGAGGAGCGCCTGCCCGGCGGCGCGCAGCACGGCCGGGTCGATGTCGCCCTCCAGTTCGGCGACGATCTGGAGGGTGTAGACGTCGGTGGCGTCGCGGTCGTAGTCCGCGTGGAAGAGCAGGCCCTGCTGGAGCGGGGTGAGCGGCAGCACGTCCGTCAGGGCGGTGCCCGCGTCCGCGAGTTCGCTCTCGTACGCCTCGATCTCGTCCTGCGTGAGGTCGACCAGCGGCAGGTCGGACGGTGTACGGCCGCCCGTGCCGGGCTCGGCGGTGTGCCGGACCAGCAGGTCCAGGGCGCGGAACCAGGTCTCGGCGATGTCCCGGGCGTCGTCCTCGGCGACCGCCTGCCCGGCCCACGCCCAGTTGGCGATCAGGTGCGGGCCGTCGTGGCGGTCCTCGGTGGCCGGGGTGACGTCGAGGAGGTGCGGCAGCGGCATGGCGGGGTGGGCGCCGGTGCCGACGACGCCGTCGCCGCCCGCGGGTTCCCACAGCCGGTTCTCGCGGGCGTCGAAGCGGCCCATGTAGTTGAAGCCGAGCTGCGGGCGCTCGTGGCGGGCGAGGACGCGGGCGGCGTGCGGGTTGAGGTAGCGCAGCAGGCCGTGGCCGACGCCCCGGTCGGGCAGGGCGCGCAGCTGTTCCTTGACCCGCTTGAGGGCGGTGGCGAGCGCGGGGCCGCCCGCCCACGCCTCGTCCCAGTCGAGGGCGCCGGGGTCGAGCCGCACCGGGAAGGCGCTGGTGAACCAGCCGACGGTGCGGGACAGGTCGAGGCCGTCGGTGAGCTGTTCGCGGCCGTGGCCCTCCAGCTCGATCAGGGTCTGCGCGTAGTGGGTGTGGCCGTGCCGGCGGCGCCAGTCGGCGACGGCGAGGGCGAGCCCGGTCAGCAGGACGTCGTTGACCTCCGCGTGGAAGGCCGCGGGGACGTCGGTGAGGAGCGGGCCTGTGACGTCGGGGCCGAGTTCGAGACGGAGGGTGCGCCGGGTGCCGTACACGTCCTTGGCGAGGTCGAGGCGGCGAGTGCCGACCAGCGGGTCGGGGCCGTCCAGGATCCCCTGCCACAGGGCGAGTTCGGCGCCGCGCACCTCGGTACGGGCCTGCTCGCCGAGCAGCCGGGACCAGGCGCGGTACGAGGTGCCGACGGGGTCGAGCGCGGGGGTGCGGCCCTCGGCGAGCGCCTTGCAGGCGGCGGCCAGGTCGGGCAGCAGGATGCGCCAGGAGACTCCGTCGACGACGAGGTGATGCCCGCACAGCACGAGGAGGGCGGTGCCGGGCGGGGTGGGATCGGTTACGTCGCCGGCTGCGGGCTCACGGTGGCTGGCCGCGCAGTTCCCCGCGCCCCTGGGTTGGCTGCCGCCGGGCCGACCTTCAGGGGCGCGGGGAACTGCGCGATCAGCCCCCACCGGCCCGCGGTCGGCGACGGCGGGGTCGATCAGCACTGCCTGGAGCATCACCGCCGTGCCCGGGTCCAGCCGGGCACGTGCCGCCGCGGCCTGGCGTTCGGCGAACGCGAGCAGGTCCTTGCCCCGCGCGCCGCCCGCGTCCGCACTCGCCACCAGCCGTACGCCGGCCAGCGCGCCGCGCTCCAGCACCTCCGTGTGCCACAGTCCGGGTGCCGGTTCGGTGGCGCGGGTGCGCAGGGCGTCGTGGTGGTCGACCAGGGCGTGCAGGGCGGCCTCGAGCAGCTCGGCGTCGAGCCCCGCCGGCACATGCACGACGACATGCTGGCTGTACTTGACGACGGGCCCGGTCAGGGACCTGGCATCCTCGTGCAACTGCCCCATGATCGGCGTGAGTTCGTACGGCCCCACGCCGCCCGCGTCGTCCTCCGGCTCACGCGTCGCGTCGGCGTCGAGGCTGCCGGCGGCACGGGCGAGGGCGGCGACGGTCTTGTGCTCGAAGACGTCCCGCGTGGTCAGGGCGAGGCCGGCGCTCCGAGCGCGGCTGACGACCTGGATGGAACGGATGCTGTCGCCGCCGAGCGCGAAGAAGTCCTCGTCGATCCCGACGTCCCGGGTGCCGAGCACCTCCGCGTAGATCCCGCTCAGCACCCGCTCACGCTCGGTACGCGGCCCACGCACCGACTCCTGCCCGCCGAGCGCGGGCTGCGGCAGCGCCTTGCGGTCGAGCTTGCCGTTCGGCGTGAGCGGCATGGCGTCCAGGACCAGCCAGGTGGACGGGATCATGTACGCGGGCAGCAACTGCGCCAGCTCGTCCCGCACTTGGCGGGCGTCCACACCGGGCCCGGTCAGATAGCCGACGAGACGCGGATTGCCGGACGCGTCGGGCAACACGGCAACCGCGGCGTCCACCACGCTCTCCAGGGAGCGGATCACGGCCTCGATCTCACCGGTCTCGACCCGGCGACCGCGGATCTTGACCTGGTGGTCACGGCGTTCGATGAACTCCAGCTGCCCGTCAGGGCGTTGGATCACCCGGTCGCCGGTCCGGTACATACGGGAACCCGACGGCCCGAAGGGGTCGGCCATGAACGTGCCGGCGGTGCGGGACGGGTCGTGCAGATAGCCGCGTCCGACGCCGGCGCCACCGACGTACAACTCGCCCGGGACGCCGACCGGAACCGGCTGGAGCTCGTCGCTCAGGACGTACAGGCGGGTGTTGCGCACCGCGCCACCGATCGGCACCCGGCCACCGAGGTCGTCCTCAGCACGGATGACCGCGTGCGTGACGTCGTCCGAGCACTCCGTCGGACCGTAAGCGTTCATGAGCGGGATACGCGGGTAGCGGGCATGCCAGCGCTCGCACAGATCGGCCGGCAGCGCCTCACCGGTCACCATCAGCCACCGCAGATCCGGCAGTTCCGGGGCGCGTTCGTCCAGGTCCCAGGCGTCCAGGGCGGCCCGCAGCAGCGAGGGCACCACCTCCAGCACCGCCACCCGCTCCTCGCGGACCATCGCGAACAGCCCGGACGGATCCGCCGCCATCTCCGTACCCGACACCCGCACCCGACCACCCACCAGCAGCGGAGCCAGCATCTGCCACACCGAAACGTCAAACGTCAGCGGAGCGTTCTGCACCACCAACTCACCAGCGGCAAGATCCAGATCACCCACCTTCGCCCACAGGTGATTCACCATCCCCGAGCGCTGCACCATCGCGCCCTTCGGGCGACCCGTCGAACCCGACGTGAACATCACATACGCCAGATCGAGGCCACCGCCGACGGCGGGGAGTTCGGTCGTGCAGGTGGCGTCGGCGGGGTCGGTGAGCGGGAGGGCGGTGACGTCCGGGGCCGGGGTGTCGTGGCCGGTGCCGGTAAGGAGGTGGCGGGCGCCGCTGTCCTGGAGCAGGCCCGCGTTGCGGGCGGCGGGGGCGGCCGGGTCCAGCGGGAGATACGCGCCGCCCGCGCCCAGGACGCCCAGGACACCGGCGACGAACGGAACTCCGGGGTCGGCGAGCATGGCGACCACCGCGCCGGGCTCCATGCCCGAGGCGCGCAGACGGGCGGCCACGCCGGCGGCGCGGGTCAGCAGCTCGCGGTAGGTGACGCTCTCGGTGCCGTCGGACACGGCGACGACGTCGGGCGAGGTCGCGGCGACGGCCCGTACGCGTTCCACGAGCCCCTCGTAGTGAGCCTGTTCGGCGTCGCGGTCCCAGGTGCCGAGCAGACCGCGGGGCTCGCCGGGCGCGCCGAGACCGATCCGGCCGACGGGGTGGTCGGCGGGCAGGGCCGCGAGGTCGGTGAGGAAGGCCTCGAAGCGGGCGAGATGGGTGGCGAGCTCGGCCGACGTGTACAGCTCCGGGTTGCCGTCGAGGTGGATCTCCATCGTGCCGTCGGCGGTGTTCAGGACGGTGATGATGAGGTCGTTGACGATGCCGGTGGACAGGTTGACGATCGTGCCGTCGCAGGCGTCGGCGAAGGCGAGCGCCGGGTCCTGGTTGAGGACGTTGATGAACGGCCCGAAGGGGCGCCGGTCGTCGGTGCGCAGGCCGATGTCGCGACGGACGCGGTCACCGCGGTAGCGCTGGTGCTTCAGCGCGCCCGACACCTCGATCCACGCCTGGCGCAGCAGCTGGGTGCGGGTGGTGTCGGGGCGTACCGGTACGGCGAGCGGCAGGTAGTTGGCGAGCATGCCGGGGATCTCGCGGCTGGCGGCGCCGACCCGGCCGGTCACCGGCAGGGTGAGCAGCGGGCGGTCGACGCCGGTGGCGCGCTGCGTGTAGGCGGCGGCCGCGGCGACCATGACGACGGGCATGGTGACCTTGCCGTCCCGGGCGAGGGCGCGCACCGCGTCGGTCGCCTCGGCGGACAGCCGGGCGGTGTGGCGCAGTGCGCTGCGGCCGGGGGCGGGCTGCCGGGCCGAGAGGGAGACGAGTTCGGGTGCCGGGCCGTGGGCGCCGGCGGTGAGACGGGTCGTCCAGTGCTTGCGGTCGCGTTCGACGTGCGCCGAGTCGAGATAGTCGCGCTCGGCGTCCAGCAGACGGTGGAAGGGCGGCATGGCGTCGGCGTCGAGGGCGTGCTCGTCCTCGCCGGCCGCGAGCCGGGTGTAGAGCGCGGCGAGCTTCGGGTAGAGCAGGGCGCGGCTGAATCCGTCGGCCAGGATGTGATGCATGCACAGGTAGAGCAGGTGGTGCTCGGGGCCGAGGTGGATCAGGGCGCCGCGGAACAGCGGGAAGTCGGTGACCTTCAGGGGGTCGGCGTGGTCGGCGCGCATCCACGCCTCGGCGGCGGCGAGCGGCTCGGGCTCGCCGGCGAAGTCGAGTCGCTTCAACGGGAGTTGCGCGAGCGGCCGGATGATCTGGCCGGGGGCGCCGTCCTCCTCCACGAACTGCACGCGCAGGCCCTCGGCCTCGTGACCCAGCCGGCCGAGCGCCCGGCCGAGCAGGTCCGGGTCGAGCGGTCCGCGCAGGTCGATGTAGTCGGCCATGTTGTAGCCGAGCGGACCGGTGGCGAACTGCTCGTCGAACCAGATCTCGGCCTGCGCCGCGGTGAGCGGGAGGACGGCGCCTCGGTTTGTCGTCATCGCTTTGCTCTCCGTCATTCTCAGCGCCTCAACCAATTCGTCCGCTAGTGCCGTTCAGCCCGAAACCGTCTCGAGGCCGGCCGTCGATTCCGTGCCCGCCCAGGTCCCTTCGGCGTTCTCCGTGAGGGATTCCGCGCCGAGGGAATGCGTGACCCATTCGTCGTGGTAAACGGTCTCCATATAGCGCTCGCCCAGGTCCGGGGAAATCGTCACCGCGGTCACCTGCTCGCGAATGCCCGACGCGGTGTCGCCGTATTGCTCGGAGAGCCAGCTCAGCGCTCCGGTCACGGCGGTTCCGGTGGAGCCGCCGAAGGAGAATCCGTGCCGCATCAGCTCCCGGCAGGTGCGCACGGTCGCGGCCTCCGGGACATGGACGACGGCGTCGACCAGGGACTCGTCGAGCAGCGCCGGCCGCACGCTGGTGCCGAGGCCGGGGATGTGCCGGGTGGCCGCGGGGCGGCCGAAGGTGACCGAGCCGACGCTGTCGACGGCGACCACCCGCACCGAGGGCCGGCGCTCGCGGAAGTAGCGGGCGCAGCCCATCAGGGTGCCCGTGGTGCCCGCCCCGACGAACAGCACGTTCAGGTCGGGGAACTGGCGGGCGATGGCGGGCGCGGTGGTGCGGTAGTGGGCCATCCAGTTGCCGGGGCTGAGGTACTGGTTGAGCCAGACCTTCTTGTCGTCGGCGGCCAGCAGCGCCTTGACGTGCCGGATGCGGGCACCGAGGAAGCCCTCGGTCTCGTGGGGCTCGGTGATGACGTGCACCTCGGCGCCGAGGGACTCCATGGTGCGCCGGGTCACCGCGTTGCAGCGGGAGTCGGTCACGCACAGGAACCTGAAGCCGCGGCTCGCGGCGAGCAGGGCCAGGGCGACGCCCATGTTGCCGGACGAGGACTCCACGAGGGTCGAGCCGGGTCCGAGCCTGCCCGCGGCCTCGGCCTGCGCGACCATCTCGCGGGCCGCCTTCAGCTTGATGGAGCCGGCGAAGTTGAATCCCTCGACCTTGAGAAAGAGACGGCGCCCGAAGAGCGGTTGCAGATTCACGAAGAGGTCGCTGACATCGAATTCATGCGACGCGGATATAACCGGCACTGGCACTCCTGGCCTTCGGCGACGAATGAGCCTCGCCGCCAAGCCTGTAGGCGGGCGCTGACGAGGTGCTGACGGGCTGCTGACAGGGCAGGAAGGGGCGTCGCGGATGCTCGGTGGTCTGCTTCACCGGGCGGCCCGTGCGGTGGCGGGCGGCCGGTGAATGCGTCAGCGGGCCGTCAGTTACCGGTCAGTTGAGCGTCAGTGCGATCGGAAATCGTCGAGCGGTCGGAAATGATCCCGACTTCCGCCCACCCAGCTCTTCCGTGAGGAGCACGGCTTGAATCGGCCATCCGCCATCAGTGAAGTCCTTCCGCTCACGCCCCTGCAACAGGGGCTGTTGTTCCTCGCGGAATACGACCGTGAGGGAACGGACCTCTACACCCTTCAGCTGGTGGTCGACTTCGAGGACCTGACCGACGCCGATGCCGGGGCGCTGCGTGCTGCGGCGGCCATGCTCCTGGAACGTCACCCGAACCTCAAGGCCTGCTTCCGTACCCGCCGCACCGGCGAGGCGGTGCAGGTCGTTCCGAAGTCCGTGGAACTGCCGTGGCGGGAGCGGCTGCTGCCCGACGCGGACGCGGCGACCCTGGACCGCCTGGCCCACGAGGACCGCCTCCACCGCTTCGACCTGACCCGCCCACCCCTGCACCGCTTCACCCTCCTCAGGGGCCCGGAAGGCCGCGGCCGCCTGCTGTGGACGGTCCACCACATCCTGGTGGACGGCTGGTCGATGGCAACGCTCACGCGTGAACTGGCGGAGTTCGCGGCCGGGTTGGGCGGGGCGACGGGGGTCGGCACATCGGCCGGCCTCGGGAACGCGACCGGGGCGGGCGGAGCGGTCGGCTCCGGCGAAGCGGCCGGTGTGGCCACTGCGGCCGAGTCCGGCGGGGCAGCCGGGTCGGGCCGGCCGACCGGCCTCGACGCCGCCCCGAACTCCACCGTCACGCACTACCGCGCCCACCTCGCCTGGCTAGGCGCGCAGGACAAGGAGGCGGCACGGGCAGCCTGGGGACGCGCACTCGCCGGGGTGTCGGAGCCGACGCGGCTGGTGCCGGAGGCGGCACAGCAAGCGCCGCAGGGGGCACGGTCGGCGTCGGAAGCGACGCAGGGGGCGTCGAAGCCGCCACAGCTGGCGTCGCATACCGCACAGCCGGCGTCTGAGGCGGCACGGTCGGCGTCTGAGGCGGCCAAGGGTGACGGATCCGGCGTCTCGAACGCCGACGCGCTGCCCGCGCAGGTCCCCGTCGAGCTCGCCCCGGACGTCACCGCCGCCCTCACCCGTCTCGCGCGTGCTCGCGGTCTGACCGTCAACTCGGTGGTCCAGGGCTGCTGGGCACTGTTGCTGTCGCGGCTGACCGGGCAGGACACGGTGCTGTTCGGTGCGGTCTCCTCCGGGCGCCCGGCCGAACTGCCCGGCGTCGAGGCGATGGTGGGCCTGTTCGCCAACACGCTTCCCGTACGGGTCGACGTGGACCCCCGACGCACGCCGGCCGAGCTGTTCGCCGCCGTGCAGGCCGGCCAGACCGAGCTGCTGCCGCACGAGCACCTCACGCTCGCCGAGGTCCAGCAGCTGACGCCGGTGCGCGGAGAACTCTTCGACACGGCGCTGATGTTCCAGAACTACCCGATGGGCGAAGTCCCCCTGGCACCACCGGAGTCGGGCCCCAGGGTGACGGCGATCGACATCCGTTCCGCCACGCACTACCCCCTGACCCTCACGGTGTTCCCCGGCACGCCGTTCGGCCTCGCGATCAACCACCTGCCGTCCCGCGTCCCGCACGCGACCGCCCACACCCTGGGCCTGCGCTTCGCCCGCCTCCTCGAAGCGGCCGTGACCGACCCGGACACCGCCACCGGCCGCCTGGACGTCCTCCTCGACGAACCCGAGCGGACCCGCCTCCTCACCACCCGCAACAGCACGGCCACCGACCTGCCGGGCGGCCTGCTGGCCCCGCTCCTGGAGCAGTGGGCCGAACGCACCCCGGACGCACCGGCCGTACGCTGCGGCGAGGACCGCCTCACCCACCGCGAGCTGCACACCAGAGCCGACGCCCTGGCCTCCGCCCTGCGCGCGGCGGGCGCGGCACCGGAACGAGTGGTGGCCCTGGCCCTGGACCGCTCCTGCGACCTGGTGGTGGCAGCCCTGGCCGTACTCAAAACAGGCGCGGCCTACCTCCCCCTGGACCCCGACTACCCCCCGGACCGCCTCCACTACATGCTCAAGGACGCGGCCCCGGTGGTAACCCTGACCCACAAGAGGGTGGCCCCCCTCCTGACGCCGGACGACACGGAGACCACCGGCACAGGCAGGCTGTGGATCCTCGACGCGCCCGCCCCCGCCACGACCGCGCCAGCCGCCGACGGCGCTCAGCCCCAGCAGGGGCCACCCGCACCCGGCCACGAAACCCGCACGGGCGGTGCGGGTGGGAACACCGACGCGGCCGAAGGCCGCGTGCCCCCCAACGCACCCGCACCCGCACCGGAAGAGTCACCCGCATACGTCATCTACACCTCAGGCTCCACCGGCCGCCCCAAGGGCGTGGTCGTCCCCCACGCCGCCCTCGTGAACCTCATTCACGACATGGCCACCCGCTTCGAGGTCACCCCCACGGACCGCTTCCTCGCCGTGACAACGTTCGGCTTCGACATAGCCAACCTGGAACTCTTCGTCCCCCTGGCCACCGGCGCCGAACTCCTCCTCGCCGACCGCGAAACGGTCCGCGACCCCGCCGCCCTGGCCACAGCCATCACCACCACCGGCGCAACCCTCATGCAGGCCACCCCCAGCCTGTGGCAGACCCTCACCACCGACCACGCCCCCGCACTGAAGAACCTCCGCGCCCTGGTCGGCGGCGAGGCCCTGCCCGACCCCCTGGCCCACGCCCTCACCACCCACTGCGCCTCGGTCACCAACGTCTACGGCCCCACGGAAACGACCATCTGGTCCACGGCCGCACGACTCACCCCGCACACCCAAGGCCCGCCCCCCATAGGCCACCCCATCGCCAACACGGCCGTTTACGTCCTCGACGCAGCCCTCCGCCCCGCCCCCGACGGCTCATACGGCGAGCTCTACATCGCCGGCTCGGGCCTCGCCCGCGGCTACCTCAACCGCCCGGCCCTGACAGCGGACCGGTTCGTGGCCGACCCGTACGGCCCACCCGGCACCCGCATGTACCGCACGGGCGACATAGTCCGCTGGACAACGGCCACCACAAACACAAACGCAACCACCGCCCTCGAATACGCCGGCCGCAGCGACCACCAGATCAAGATCCGCGGCCACCGCATCGAACTCGGCGAGATCGAATCCGTCCTGGGCGCACAGCCCGGCATCGAGCGGGCGGTCGTCACGGCCCGCACCGACCACGGCGGCGAACCCCGCCTGGTCGCCTATGTCGTACCGGCAGGGACCGACCGCGACCGGCTGCGGGAGCGCGCGTCCGCGGTGCTGCCCAAGCACATGGTCCCTGCCGTGTACGTCCCCTTGGACACCCTCCCGTTGACCCCGAACGGCAAGGTCGACCGCAAGGCACTGCCCGCCCCGCCGGACGACCGCACGGGCACGGGCCGCCCGCCCGCGACGCCGTACGAGGAACTGCTGTGCACCGCCTTCGCTCAGGCGCTTGGCCTCGAACGGGTCGGCGCCGACGACGACTTCTTCGCCCTCGGCGGCCACTCCCTGTCCGCGATCCGGGTCGCCAACCGGCTGCGCGCGGACCTCGGCGTGGACGTCCCGGTCCGCACCCTCTTCGACACCCGCACCGCGGAGTCCCTGGCCCGCGCCCTCCCCCCACCGACAGCCACCACCCCCACCCCGCCCCCCACCGACCGCCCACCGCTGCGCCCCGCCCCCGACCACCCCACCACCTCGGCCCCCCTCTCCTACGCCCAGGAACGCCTGTGGTTCCTCAGCCGTATGGGCACCCCGGCCGGGACGTACAACATCCCCCTGGCCGTCCGCCTCACCGGCGCACTCGACGCGCCCGCCCTCACCGCGGCGCTCGCCGACGTGGTGGCACGGCACGAGAGTCTGCGCACGGTGTTCACGGAGGCCGACGGGCTGCCGTCGCAGCTGGTGCTGTCCCGCGAGGAGGCGGCGGAGGCGGGCGCCCGTATGGAGGTCGTACGGCTGCCCGGCGAGGAGGCCCTCCCCGGCGCGCTCGCCGCGGAGGCCGCGCACCCCTTCGATCTGTCCGCCCGAGTTCCGCTGCGCGCACGGCTGTTCACGCTCGGCGCGGACCGTCACGTGCTCGCGCTCACCGTGCACCACATCGCCGCCGACGGCTGGTCGCTGGAGCCGCTCGCGCGGGACGTCGTGACCGCGTACCGGGCGCGGCTGGCGGGCGGCGCGCCGCACTGGGAGCCGCTGCCGGTGCGGTACGCGGACTACGCGCGCTGGCAGCGGGAGCTGCTGGGCGCCAAGGACGACCCGGACAGTCTGATCGCGAGGGAACTCGCGCACTGGCGCGAGGCGTTGGCCGGACTGCCGGAGGAGCTGGAGCTGCCCGCCGACTTCCCGCGGCCCGCGCGGGCCGGCGGGCGCGGCGGAAGCGTGGCGCACACGGTGCCCGCCGAGACGCACGCGCGTCTGGCCGAGCTGGCGCGGCGCTCCGGCGCGAGCCTGTTCATGGCCGTGCAGGCGGGGCTCGCGGCGCTGCTGACCCGGCTCGGCGCGGGCACCGACATCCCGCTGGGCAGCCCGGTGGCGGGCCGTACGGACGACGCGGTGCGCGATCTGGTGGGCTGCTTCGTCAACACGCTGGTGCTGCGCACGGACACCGCGGGCGACCCCACCTTCGCCGAACTGCTGGCCCGTGTGCGGGAGTCGGACCTGACGGCGTACGCGCACGCGGAGCTGCCGTTCGAGCATCTCGTGGACGAGCTGAAGCCGGCGCGCTCGCTGGCCCGGCAGCCCCTGGTGCAGGTCGTGCTGTCGTTCCAGAACGCGGCCGGTCCGCTGCCGGGGATGGCGGGCGTCACGGCCTCGGTGGAGTCCGTCCCTTCCACCACGGCGAAGTTCGACCTGTCCTTCGAGGTGACCGAGCGCGCGGCGGCGGACGGTGCTCCGGGCGGTCTGGACATCCTGCTGGAGTACAGCGCGGACCTGTTCACCGAGGCCACCGCAGACCGTGTCGCGCACGCCCTCGCCACCCTCCTCGCCTCCGCGGCCCGCACCCCCGACGCGCCGCTCGGCGCCCTCGACCTGCTCTCCGCCGAGGACCGCCACGCCCTGCTGACCGAGCATCAGGGCCGGGTGCTGCCGCAGCGGCCGGTGACCTTGCCGGCCCTCTTCGAGGGGCACGTGGCCGAGGCTTCCGCCCGTCCGGCGCTCCTGGTCCCCGGCGCGGACCCGCTGGACTACGGGGAGCTCAACGCCGAGGCCAACCGCCTGGCCCGGCTGCTGCTCGGCCGCGGCATCGGCCCCGGTGACCTGGTCGCGCTGGCGCTGCCCCGGTCGGCCCGTACGGTCGTGGCGCTGCTGGCCGTACTGAAGACCGGCGCGGCCTATCTGCCCGTCGACCCCGACTACCCGGCGGAGCGCATCGCCTACATGCTCCAGGACGCCGCGCCGGCCGAGGTCCTGTCCGTCGAGGAGGCCGCCGGCCGGCTCCCCGGGGTGTCCCCGCTGGTCCTGGACGCCCCGGCGACGCTGGCCGAGCTGGGCGCGCTGCCCGCCACCGACGTCGCGGACGCCGACCGCACCCGGCCGCTGACCGCGCGGGACACGGCGTACGTCATCTACACCTCCGGCTCCACCGGCCGTCCCAAGGGCGTGGCCGTGCCGCACGCGGGGGCGGCCAATCTGGTCGCCAACCTGCGGGCTGAGATGGGCGCGGGGCCGGGGACCCGGGTGCTCCAGTTCGCGTCGTTCAGCTTCGACGCGACGGTGTGGGAGCTGTCCGCCTCGCTGTACTCGGGCGGCACGCTCGTGTGCGCGACCGCCGACAGCAGGCTGTCCGCGCCGCTGCTGGCCGAGCTGATCACCGAGTACGGCGTCAATCACGCGATCCTGCCGCCCACCGTCGTGGCCGGCTTCCCCGATCCGGCCGCGCTCCCGGGCGACCTGTGTCTGCTGGTCGGCGGCGAGGCGTGTCCGCCGGCCGTGGTCGAGCGGATCGCCCCGCACGTCACGCTGCGCAACGCGTACGGCCCGACGGAGACCTCGGTCTGCGCGACCTGGAGCGATCCGCTCACGCCGGGCGGGAAGCCGCCGATCGGCCGTCTGCTGGCCAATTTCCGCGGGTACGTCCTGGACGCGGCCCTCGCGCCGGCGCCGGTCGGTGTCACCGGTGAGCTGTACCTCGCGGGCGGCGGTCTGGCCCACGGCTATCTCGGCCGTCCCGGCACCACCGCCGAGCGCTTCGTCGCGGACCCCTACGGCGGGCCCGGTACGCGGATGTACCGCACGGGCGACCTGGTGCGCCGGTGCTCCGACGGCACGCTGGACTACGTCGGCCGCGCCGACCACCAGGTCAAGCTGCGGGGCTTCCGGATCGAGCCGGGCGAGATCGAGGCGACGCTGACCCGGCACCCGGTGATCGCGCAGGCCGCGGTCGTGGTGACCGCGACGCCGACGGGCGACCCGCAACTGACGGGCTACGTCGTCCCGGTGCCCGGCGTCGCCGCCGTCGACGTGCCCGTCCTGCGCGCCCACGTCGCCGGCTCCCTGCCGGCCCACATGGTCCCGGCGTCCCTCGTCACCCTCCCCGAGCTCCCGCTGACCCCGAACGGCAAACTCGACACCCGAGCCCTGCCGGCCCCGGGCACCCCGGCCCCCGACAGCGCCGGCCGCCCCCCGCGCACCCCCGGCGAGAAGGCCCTGGCGGACGTCTTCTGCGAGGTCCTGGGCCTGCCCCGGGTCGACGCCGACGCCGACTTCTTCACCCTGGGCGGCGACAGCCTGCGCTCGGTCCAGATAGTCAGCCGAGCGGAAAAGGCAGGCCTCACCCTGTCCCTGTCGGACGTCTTCACCCACCGCACGGTGAAGGCACTGGCCACAGCGGCCGAGAGCAACTCCGCGGCCGAAACCATTCACGCGGCCCCGAGCGCTCCCGCGGCCGCCGACGGCGCGCACGCCCCACAGGGGCCACCCGCACCCGACAGCGATACCCGCACGGGCGGTGCGGGTGGGAACCCCGACGCGGCCGAAGGCCGCGTGCCCCCGAACGCACCCGCACAGGCACAAGCACCCGCACTCACCCCCCTCCTCCCCCTCCGCCCCACCGGCGACCTCCCCCCACTGTTCTGCGTCCACGGCGGCGTCGGCTTCGGCTTCCCCTTCGCCGGCCTCACCCCCCACCTGGACCCAAGACGCCCCGTCCACGCCCTCCAGTCGGACGGCATAGCCGCGGCACCCGGCAGCTGGGCCCGCCCCCAGGACGTCCCCGCTCTCGCCGCGACCTACGTCGAGCGGGTCCGCCAGGTTCAGCCGCAGGGCCCGTACCACCTGCTCGGCTGGTCGTTCGGCGGGCTGGTCGCACACGAGATGGCCGTCCGGCTCCAGGAGACCGGCGAACAGGTCGACTTCCTGGCGGCGCTGGACGTGGCTCCCGTCGAGCCCGACGACCCGAACCCCACCGACGAGCAGATCCGCACGGCGTTCCTCGAACACCACGCCCGTGGCGCCGACATCCCGGAGGCGGACCTGCGTCACCTGATGACCGTCATGCGGCACCACACCGACATCGCACGCCGCTTCACACCGGGCCGCTACACGGGTGAGCTGACGCTCTTCGTGGCCGCGGCCGAGCCCGACGCCCCGGCCGGCGACCCGGCGGCGCGCTGGCGGCCGTACGTGGACGGCGCGGTCGTGGTCCACGACGTGCCGTGCGGGCACGAGGAGATGCTGAGCGGCGATGCGGCACGCCACATCGGCGCGCTCACGGACCGGGCCCTGCGCCGGACCTGAGGCGGTACGGACACGACAAGGGCGCCGGTGGCTCAGCACGAGCCACCGGCGCCCTTGTCGTTCGACCTACGGAGTCACAGAGACGGGTCCTGCATCAGGATGGCCTGATACGTGCTGTGCAGCCGCCGTGACGGCTTCAGTCCCAGTTCCTCGTCCAGCCACTTACGGGTGCGATGGAAGATGTCGATCGCCTCGGACTGCCGTCCGCAGCGGTACAGCGCGATCATCAACTGCTCGCTGAACCGCTCCCGTTCGGGATACTGAGCGAGCAACTGCTTCAGCTCGGCAACGACGACCCCCGCCTCGCCGGCCTGCAACTGTGCCTCGATCAGGTCTTCCCTGGCTGTCTTGCGCTGTTCGTCGAGACGGAGCGCCACGGCCCGGCAGCGCGGCCCGTCACTCACGTCGAGCAGGGCCGGTCCCCGCCACATGGAGAGGGACTGCCGAAGCAGGTCCCGCGCCTCGTACGGCCGTTGCCCCACCAGGCCGGCGCCCTTTTCGGCCATCCGCAGGAAGCGGTGGGCGTCGAGGGCCTCCTCGGGGACGTCGAGCATGTAGCCGTTGTCCACGGTACGGATGAGGGTCTGGTCAGGATCCTCGAATCCGAACTCGGCAAGCGCCTTGCGCATGCGCTTGACGTTGGCCTGAAGAGCGTTGCGCGTGTTCTTGAGAGGGACTTCGCCCCACAGTTCATCGATCAGCTCGTCGAAGGCGACCACCTGGCCGGGGTTCAACGCGAGCATGGTCAGCATGACCCGTATCTTCTTCGCCCGCAGACCGACAGTCCGCTGACCGTCCCCTATCAGCAGCGGGCCCAATATGGAGATGTACACAAAAATTCCCATCCCTATCCAAGAATTCGGCCGCGAGCTCCCACCTCACGGCCTCGGGCGCAGCACGCGGAACGAAAGCGACTCATTCCGTCGGGCCCGACAAGGGAATTACCTGGGAGTTACTCGAACTGATCAATTATCAATCACGTCCGAGCTGTTCGAAACTGTACCTTCGTACATGAGCTGATGAGCCTGGGCGACCAAGCCGACCTGAAGGCGGGATTCCACTTCCAGCTTGGTCAGAATACTCGCGACGTGCGCCTTCACCGTGCGCTCCGTGACCTGAAGCCGGGTCGCGATACCGCGATTGGAAAGTCCGGCACCCAGGAGCGCGAAGACCTGCAACTCGCGATCGGAAAGCGCTCCTACGCGAGCGAGCTCGGTCTCCCAACGCGCCGACGGCATGCCGTCGTCACCGTGCATGGACATATCCCCCTGATCACCCCGTTTTCCCCCGTCGTCGCGCCCGTCGGTATGTTGATGATTCACCCAATGGGTCGGTGAAGGATCAGATGGTCGCTCTCCGCCGAACGCGCGTCTGAGTGTACAACTCTCACAACTTTCGACACAGGACTCCCAAGGGGAGCTCACACAATTCACAGGACGTTTAGCGCGGGTCCGGCACGAAAGGTGACAGACATGACCGAAGGGGCGGCCCATCGGGCCGCCCCTTCGTCACAAGGCCGTGCTCGGAGAATCTCAGAGAATCGGTGCCCGCCGCGCGACCAATGCCGGAATCCGCGGCGGCCGCGCCTCGTTCTGATGCGCGAGCCGCGAGGGCCACCAGGTCTTCCAGCCGAGCAGCGTGACCACCGACGGCAGGACCACGATCCGGATGAGCGTGGCGTCCAGCAGCACCGCGCAGGCCATGCCGACGCCCATCTGCTTCATCTCGATGAAGCTCAGCGAGGCCAGCAGCGCGAACACGCTGACCATCACCACCGCGGCGCTCGTCACGACGCCGGCCGTGCGGGTGATGCCCTGCTCCACGGCCTCCCGGATCGGCAGCCCGCCGCGCGCCGCCTCGCGGATCCGGCTGACCACGAAGACGTGGTAGTCCATCGAGAGGCCGAGCAGGATCACGAAGAGCATCAGCGGCAACCAGGCCACCACCCGGCCGGTGGACTCGAAGTCCAGGAAGCCCTCCGCCCAGGTCCGCTGGAAGATCAGCGCCAGCAGCCCGAACGAGGCCACCGCGGAAAGGACGTTGAGCACCACGGTGATCATCGCGAGCATGATCGAGCGGAACGCGATCGCCATCACCAGGAAGGTCAGCAGCAGCGCCACCCCGAGCACCCAGGGCATCTTGTCGACCACGTTGGCCCGGTAGTCCACGTCGTAGGCCACGTCGCTGCCGCCGACGGCGAACTCCGCTCCCCGCACCCGGCCGACGGTCCCCGGCGCGATGTCCTCGCGCAGCGCCGTCAGGGACTCGCGGGCCTTCTCGGAGTTGCTGTCGAAGCGGGTGCCGACCGCGATGGTGGCCACCGTGCCGTCCTTGGAGGTGCGCACCTCGGGCGCCGGAGTGTGCACGAACAGGCCGGAGTGCTGGGTGCGTTGGATGAGGGAGGTCACCGCGTCGGGCAGCCGGCCGGCCTGGTCCGCGGGGACCCGTACGGCGACGGTGTGCGTGTCTGCCTGGCTCGGGAAGGACTCGGTCAGCCGCTCGTTGGCCTGCATCGCGGGGATGGAGTGCGGCAGGTCGTCGACGCCGGTGGCCTTCAGCTTCAGGTCCATGGCCGGCACGGCGAGCGCGAGCAACGCGCCCACCGACAGCACCAGGGAGATGACCGGGTGCCGCAGCGACGGCTTGAGCATCGCCGACCACAGGCGCGGCTTGGTGCCGGCGCGCTGGGTGAGCCGCCACACCAGCGGCACCCGCGGACGGTCCAGGTAGCGGCCGAACTTGGAGAGCATCGCGGGCAGCACGGTCAGCGAGGCGAGCATCGCGATGGCGACGACGAGGACCGCTCCGGTGGCCATCGACTCGAAGGCGATGTGCCCGGCGAGGTAGAGGGCGCCCATGGAGACCATGACGACCAGTCCGGAGACCATCACGGAGTGGCCGGAGGTGGCGGAGGCGATCTCGATGGCGTCGATGTTGTCGGCGCCGAGCGCGCGCTCCTCGCGCTGCCGCTTGAGGTAGAAGAGCGAGTAGTCGACGCCGATGGCCATGCCCATCAGCACGATGATGTGGGTCACCGGGCCCGGGTCGGCGACGAATTGGGAGGCCACGCCCCACAGTCCGAGGCCGGCGAGCACGGAGGAGATGCCGAGGATGACGGGGACGCTCGCGGCGACGATCGCGCCGAAGACGAACACCATCACGATCAGCGTCACCGGGAGGCTGAGCCCGGTGGCCCGGCCCAGGTCCTCGGAGAGCATGTCGTCGAGCCCGGCCTTGATGGAGCCGGCGCCCACGAGTTCGACGCGGACCTCGGTGTGCTTCTCGCCGACCTTCTCGACCTTGTCGAGCAGCGGCTGCACGCGTTCGCTCGCGGTCTCCGGGTCCCCGCCGAGCGTGACGGGCACCAGCAGGGCCGAACCGTCGGGCGCCGGTACCGGCTTGCCGATCGCGGTGACGCCCTTGGCGCCCCGCAGCGCATCCGCGGCCTCGTCGGCCGCCGCCCGCGCCCTGTCCTGGTCGAGCGTGCCCTCGTAGGGCGTCACCAGGATGTTCTCCACGGCCCGGTTCTCCAGGCCGCCGTCCTTGGCTATCTCGGCCGCGCGGCCGGACTGGCCGATGGCCAGGTCCGAGACGGTCGCCGACCGTGTGCCGGTCATTCCGCCGACCACGAGGGCGCCGAGGACGAACACCACCCAGAGCGTCATCGCCCACCAGGGGTGGACGGCGCTCCAGCGAGCGGCCCTGGTGATCAGGTTCCTGCCTCCCACTTTGCTTTCCCCTTCTCGAATGAATTGCCCGGGATCACGGACACGCGCCTGGGTTCGAAATTCCGGCCGGTGGTGATTACCGCGCGCTCTTGCCTGAACAAAATCTACTGACGGCCCGGCGCGCGATCACGGGTACAAGTACTCCGATTCGAGGGGGAGTTTCTTCTACTTGACACCCCGGGTGGCCGACATGGCGTCGGATTCTTCCGGCGGCATGTCATACCACATCCGCGATGACACGGAAAAGGGATCGCCGCCGAACAGGGCGACGGCGCCCGCATATCCGTCGGGCAGCGCCAGGTCCGCGACCCGCCAGGGACCTTCGAGTTCCCCCGCCGGATCCCGTACGACGGCCTGGGGCGCGGTGTGCGCCACCGGCAGGCCCATGCCCTGGGTGAGCCGGCCGCCCGCCGCCTTCACGCACGCCTCCTTGCGGGTCCACAGCCGCACGAAGGTGTCCCGGCCGCCGCGCGCCACCGAACCGCGTTCCGCTTCCGGGAAGAAACGCCTGGCCAGCCGCGTGAAGTCGAGGTCGGCGCGGGCCAGTTCCACATCCACGCCGACGGGTCTGGGTGCCAGCGCGAGCAGCGCCAGCTCCCCCGAGTGGGACAGGCTGAAGTGCAGCCCGCGCGCGCCCTCGACCGCGGGCTTGCCCCAGCGTCCGCGGGTGAAGCGCACGGTGTCCGGTGGCTGTCCGAGGCGGCCGCCGAGGATGATCCGGGCAGCGGCGTGCGCCCGTACGAAACGGCGCCGCATTCCGGGGAGTTTCCCCATCCGGGCCCGGGATCTCTCGTTGTCGTCCAGGAGGTCCTCAAGAGTGGAAGGGCCGCCCTCCGGTTCCGGTTCGGCGGAAAGCGGAATGTGCCACACCTCGGCCTCCGCGCTCACGGCCGGCCCACCTTTCCGGTGTGCAGCCCCTGGAAGAGATTGAGTTTCTGGATGTTGCGTGTGCCTTCCATGAACTCCACGCCCCGGGCGTCCCTGGCCAGCTTCTCCAGCAGCGGATGGTCCAGCCGGGCGCCGGGGCCGAGGAGGCCGAGCGCGGCGAGGGTCACGTCCTCGGCGAGCTCGCAGGCGCGGGCCTTGGCGGCCGACGCGAGGTGCCCGGCGGCGGGGCGCCGGTCCACGGCGAGGGCGGCCCGGTACGTCAGCAGCCGGGCCGCGTCGATGCGGTGGCCGAGTTCCTCGTACGTCTCGCGCTCGCGTCCGCGCAGCAGCCGCCGGTGTTCGGCGACGTAGTCGTGGGCGGCGCGGGCGATGCCCAGGGCGATGGCGGCGACGCTGGGGCGCAGCTGGTTGAAGACGGCGACGATGCTCCACATGCCGCGCCGGGTCGGCGGCAGATGCGCCCCGAGCACCCGCTCGGCGGGCACCCGCACCCGCTCCAGCGTGATGTGGGTGAGCTGTGCCCCGCGCAGCCCCACGGTGGGCAGCGGTTCGGCCCGGAAGCCGGGGTCGGCGGTGTCCACCAGGACGGCCAGCACCCCGAGCCGTTCGGTCCCGGCGACGCGGGCGAAGACGGCGCCGACGTCGGCGCGGGCGGCGTTGCCGACGTACCGCTTCTCGCCGTCGAGGAGATAGCCGCCGTCACCGTCCGGGGTGAGGGTGGCGGTCATCTCGCCGATGGCGGAGCCGCGTTCGGGTTCGGTGAGGGCGAAGCAGGTCCAGCGCGGACGCTCGGCGAGCCTGCCGTACACCCAGTTGCGCTGTTCCTGGCTGCCGAGGACGCCGAGCAGCGCCCCGCACATGGAGGCGCCCGGCGAGGCGAGCATCATCCCCGCGTCTCCCCGGGCCAACTCCTCGCTGACCAGCACCCGTTCGAGCGTGGGCAGCCCGTGTGCGGGGCCCGCGCCCGCCGCGTCGTTCGCCCGCTGCCAGTCGGGCGGCACCTCGTGTCCGGCCAGGAAGCGCACGGCGGGCAGATCGAGGTGGCGGCGGATCGCCTCGGGGTCCGCGTCGAGTTCGAGGGCGTGCGCCCGCAGGTCACCGGCCCAGCGCCGTACGTGCTCCTGGGTGGTGACGAGCGGGGCGGGGAGGCTGATCACGTGTCCTCCCCGCGGTACACGTCGGCGAGCAGCTCCGAGGCGTGGGCCGTGGGTCCGGGGCCGTCCGCGGTGAAGCCGTGGGCGCCCAGGAGGCGCAGCAGGGTGCGGTCGGCGCGGGTGATCTGCTGCTGGAGCCGCTCCAGGACTCGGTCGCCGTCGGGGCCCTCGGTGAGCTCCTCCAGGACGCCCTCGATCTCCAGATGGTCGATCAGTACGTCGGCGAGGGTGCCCTTGACCATCTGCTGCATCAGCAGCGAGGTGCCCTCGACCTGCCGGGCCGCGAGATAGGCGATGCACGCCTCCCGCAGCCGCTCGGACATGCCGAGCCGCAGCCAGGCGAGGCCCGTGCCCCAGGTGTGCGCGTCGGGCCCGTCCGGCGCCTCGGCCGCGCCCTGCTCCCCGCCGGGCCGCAGCACGGCGAGACCGGGCACCGGCACGTCGTCGTGGCGTTCGTCGCGGCCGGCGTCCTCGGCCTCCATCGCCGCGAACTCGTCGAGCAGTTCCTTCGGCAGTACGGCGTGCCCGCGCGGCCCGCGCGGTGGCACCTTGGGCGACAGGGCCCGCGTCAGCAGCGTCAGCGCGGGCACCAGCCCGTCCGTGCGCGCGTTGCCGCGCGCCTGAAGGCAGTGCTCACGCACCTCGGCCGGAACCGTCATCGGTCTCCCCATTCCCCCGTGTCAGAAGTTCCGCGGCGCAGTCGAGCGCGCAGTGCGCCAGCAGCCCGCGTACCGGGTCGTGGTCGGCCACGACCACCGGCCCGGTGATCCCCCGGGCCACCGCGTCCAGCAGCGCCGTCCAGACGCCCGTGCACGGCAGTCCGGGCCCGGCGGTCACCGACGGGCCCCCGTGCGAGGGCAGTTCGCAGTCGGCGCCGGCGAGCCCCGTGCCCGCCACGACCGCGGCCGCCGGGTCCCACCCCGCGAACAGGCCGGGCGCCGACAGCGGCCCCTGCGCCATGCCCCGGACCGGGGCCGCGCCGCCCTCCCAGTCCAGCAGCAGGGCCACCGCCGAGTCGGTGTGCGCGGCCGCCTCGTCCGGCACCGCGAACGGCTGCGTGCTCTGGTCCACGACCAGCAGCAGCAGCCGGGTGAAGCCGCAGCGCCGGGCGTACTCCACGCCGACCCGCAGGGCGCTGAACCCGGTCAGCGGCCCCTGGTCGGACAGCGCGAAGGCGAGGGGCGAGCCCGGCAGCCGCCCCTTCACGCACGAAGCGACCAGCTCGGCGTGGATGAAGTCGGGCGTGGCGTAGGCGACAACGACCAGCTCCGGCGCCCGGTCCTCGGGCAGTTCGCCCAGTGCGTCCAGCGCGCCGAACGCCAGCTCCACGGAGGTGCGCCGGGGCGAGGCGGCGTACCGCTCGCGTGCGAAGGGCAGCCCGTGGGGGGCGCCCAGCTCCGCGTAGAACTGCTCCAGCTCGGGCACCGGCACATAGCCGGACGCCGGGGCGGTCGGCGCATATTGGGCCGCCCGCACCAGCCGGGGCACGGCCGACGGACCGGAGCCCTCGGGCCCGTCGCCCGCCGCCCCCGGGTGCCGTACGGGCGCTGCCGTGCGGAACATGCTCAGGCGCCCGCTTCCGCCGCGACGAAGTCGGCGAGCGAGCCCACCGTCTCGAAGTGCGTCATCTCCAGGTCCTCGGCGTCGAACTGCACGTCGAGGATCTCCTCGATGGTGATGAGCAGCTCCAGCGCGCTGCTGGAGTCGAGCCCCAGCTCGTCGAAGAGGCGCACGCCCTCGTCGGCGCCGGAGACGTCCTTGTTCAGGACCTCGCTCAGGCCCTTGCGGACGGCGTCCACGAAGCGCGCGCGCTCGGCGGTGTCCACGACTGCGGTGTTCTCGGTCATGCCGGTTCTCCTTGCTGGTTCGGTCAGTTCTGGGTTCGGTGGTCGTCGGCGCCCGGCGCGTCGTACAGCCGCTGCCGGCCGAGCATCACCTCGACGTCGTCGCGCTCGCGGATCAGGTGCGCCCGTCCGTCCAGGACGAGGACCTCCGCCGGGTAGCCGTGGCTGAGGAAGTGCACGGGCGAGGCGGTCGGCCCGTAGGCGCCGGAGCGCTGCACGCCGATGAGTTCGCCGGCCTCCAGCGGCGGCATGGGCACCTTCTTGCCGACGACGTCGTTCGGCGTGCACAGCGGGCCGGTGATGTGCCAGGACTCGGTGGCCGGCGCGTCGAGGCGCTCCAGGGCGGCGATGGGGAAGTTCCGCTTGACGTAGG
The DNA here is from genome assembly GCF_008704715.1 of Streptomyces chartreusis. Lineage (NCBI taxonomy): Bacteria > Bacillati > Actinomycetota > Actinomycetes > Kitasatosporales > Streptomycetaceae > Streptomyces > Streptomyces chartreusis. The sequence continues at coordinate 5,577,083 of NZ_CP023689.1, read as the reverse complement.
AGCCGATGCCGACCGCGGCCATGTGGTGGTTGGTGCCGCCGTCGGTGACCGCGAAGTTCTCGCCCATCGACTGCTTCGTGTAGCGCACCCGGGTCACATAGGTGCCGGAAGCGGCCACCAGGAACCGGCCCAGCTCCATGATCATGCGGGTGTCGGGGTGCCGTACGGCGAAGGCGTCCACGACCGGGTTGAGCCCGGCGGCGAGCTCGTCGAGGTCGAGGTCCTTCTCGTTGTCGAAGTAGGCGATGCCGAGACCGCCGCCGACGTCGACGGTCTCCAGCGGGAAGCCGAGGTGCCCCGAGACACGCTCGGCGAGGTCCAGGATGCGCCGGGTGTTCTCCACGACGGTGTCCTCGCCGAGGATGCGCGTGCCCAGGTAGACCTGGACGCCCATCAGGCGTACGGCCGGGTAGCGGGAGGCGAGCTCCGGGCCCTCGGCGAGCAGCTGCTCCTCGTCGATGCCGAACTGGCGGGGCTTGCCGCCCATCGTCAGACCCGAACCCTTCACGGAGAAGGACGGGTTGACGCGCAGCGCGACCCGCGCGGTGACGAACTTCTCCCGCGCCACCTCGTCGATGAGGGCGAGCTCGTCGAGGGACTCGCACACGATCGCGTGGATGTCCTCGTCGAGGCAGGCGGCCAGCTCGGTACGGGACTTGCCGGGGCCGAGGAAGATGATGTCCCGCGGGTCGACGCCGGCGCGGCGGGCCGTGACCAGCTCGGTCAGCGAGGACACCTCGGCGCGGGCGCCGCAACGGTGCAGCAGCGCGCAGACGGAGATGTTCGGGTTGGCCTTCAGCGAGTAGAAGACCTCCAGCGACGGGTGCAGACGCCCGCGCAGGCCCTGGAAGCGGGTGGTGATCTCCGCACCGTCGTACAGGTAGAGGGGCGTGCCGTACTGCTCGGCGAGTTCGGTGATGCCGAGGCCCTGCACCTCGTAGGCGAGGCTCACGTTCAGCTCCGATCCGTGTGGGCCGCGAGGCGGCGGGTGATGTCGGTGTCGAGGGCGGCGACCTCGGCGTCGGACGCGGCCACGAGGACGCCGTAGAGCCGGCCCTCGAAGCCGTCCGCGCCGGCGTCGGCGGCTGCGGCGTTCACCGTGGCGTAGTTGTTGACGAACAGGCCCCGCGGGCGCGGGCCGCGCTCGGTCAGCAGCAGCCCGTCGAGGACCTCGCGCAGCTCGGCGAAGGGCAGCGGCCGCGTGAGCCGTACGGTGAAGTGGCGGGCGACGGCGACCTCTTCGGGTCCGGCGAGGCCCTCGTGGACGACGCTCTGGTACGTCGACATGTTGTTGCGGGCGTTGATCTCCACGACCGGGTAGAGACCGTCGTCCGGGTCGATCATGGCGTCGACGCCGACCACCCCGAAGTAGCCGTCGGCGGCGAGGCGTTCGCCCAGCAGATCGGCGGTGGCGGCGATCTCGGCGACCTGGCGCTCGGTGAGCCGGGCGGGCATGCGGTGGCCCTTGTGGACGCCGTTCTCGGTGAGCAGCTCCTTGACGAAGTCGAAGTGCACGGAGCCGTCCCGGCCCACCGTGAACTGGTAGTTGAGGTCGGCCCGCTTGGCGACCCACTCCTCGATGACCAGCGCGGTGCGCACCGTGCCGCCCTCGCCCGCCGCGCGCTCGGCCTGGGTGACGGCCATCCGGTGCAGCCGTGCGAGCCGCTTGTCGCTGTCGAGGACGACGATGCCCTTGCCGGACACCCCGAAGGCGTCCTTGACGACGACCTTGCGTCCGGCGGCGAGCAGCTCGCCCGCCGCGGCGACGGCCGCCGCCAGCTCCTCCAGGGTCTCGCAGGCCCAGCCGCGTGCCTGCCGGATGCCGAGCTCGTCGGCGAGGCGGCGGCTGTAGACCTTGCTGTTGACCCGCTTGCAGGTGGCGGCGTCCGGCGCGGCGAGGGCCAGGCCCGTGCGCTCGGCCAGCTCCTCCTCCACGGTGGAGATGCCGTGCGCGGTCAGCCGGGCGCCGTCGGCGGCCAGCGCGGACAGGGTGCGCAGCAGCTCCGGGTCGGCGAGGGCGTCCTCGCTGACCGTGCGGCGCGGGTCCTGCCCGGCCACCACGTGCACGGTGGGCAGGGCGAGGCCCAGGCCCTCCAGGTAGGCGCGGTAGCCGTCGTCGAGGGGCGTCTTGAGGACGACGTGGTCGTCCTTGCCGCCGAGCAGCAGCGCGAACTCGTCCATGCGGTTGACGACGGCGCTGCCGGCGTGCGCGCCGACCCGGGGCAGCGCGGGTTCGCCGAGCGCCCACTGGTTCTCGACCTCGAAGTTGCCCAGGAACACCAGGGGGGTGTCGGCGGCCGGTGTGACCGCGCGCTTCAGGCGCCTGGTGAAGCCGGAGGACGGTGGTTGCATCTGTGTCGACCTCGTCATTCTCATGTGGTGGTCAGTGCTCGAGGACCATCGCCGCGAAGGTCGCCCCGAGCCCCACGCTGGTCATCAGGTAGCGGTCGCCGGGGCGCAGCCGGCCCAGCTCCGTGGCCCGCTGGAGGTTGATGAAGGGGTCGGCGCAGAAGCAGTGCCCGGTGTGCCCGACCAGGTCCAGGAAGACCTTCTCCAGGGGCAGCCCGAGCGCCTTGCAGACGCCGATCCACGACAGCCGGTTGACGTTGTGCGGCAGCACCAGCGCCAGCTCGTCGAGGGCGCAGCCCGCCTCGTCCAGGGCGGCGCCGATCACCTCGGTCAGGCCCGGCCCGTACAGGTCCTGGAAGTCCTTGGCGGCGGCCTCGCCCATGATGAAGTCGGCGCCGAACCGGGTGTGGGTGCGGGCGGCGTAGCCGAGCATCCGGTCGCGGCCGGTGCGGTCGGCGCTGACGAGGAACGCGGCGGTGCCCTCGCCCATCACCGTGACGTCCGGGATGGACTGCGTCTTGCCGGTGCCGGTCTTCTCGCCGGTGAGGACCAGGGCGAGGGCGTCCGGGTCGGGGTCGGCGGCGAGCAGTGTGCCCGCCATGTCGAGGGCGAGCAGGCCCGAGGCGCAGGCGTGGTGCGAGACCACGAACCCGCTCGCGTGCTCCAGGCCCAGCTCGGCCTGGAGCGGGGCGAGGGACGTCAGCGGGTAGGGCAGCGGCGAGGGCATGGTCCGCGCCTGGAGGACGTACTTCACTCGCTGTTCCTGACCGCGCAGCTCGGCGAGCTTGGCGGTGGCGCGCAGCAGCAGCTCGGTCTCGCCGGCCTCCGGGGCGCGGCAGACCTCGGACAGGCCGTAGAAGCGCTGGTAGCGCCTCAACTGCACGTCGGTCAGCCCGAGTTCGTGCTGGAACCGGGCGATCGGAATGGTGTCGGGCAGACTGCTGGAGACCGCGACGATGGACGTCATACCCACAACATTCGCGGCCCCCGCTGACGCCCAGCTGACGCTGCGCTGACCGGGGCGCCGCTCACCGGCGCCGCGGTCGCCCCAAAGCGGCCGTCACTCCCGGGCGGCGGCCACCGGCCCGGCGTCCCGCACCTGGCGGCGACCGGCCGCCGCCAGGGTCAGCGTCACGGCCAGCGAAGTGGCCGCCATGGCCGTCATCGCCGCTCCGGGCGAGGTCAGTTGGGCCACCGTGCCAGCGAGGGCCGCGCCGACGCCCTGCATGGTGAGCATCCCCGCGCCGCGCAACCCGAGGGCGTGGCCCGCGAGTTCGTCGGGCGTGAGGGCCATCAGCCGCTCCTGCTGGGCCAGGGTCGCGCCGAAGCCGACGGAGGCGACGCACACGATCAGCGCGGCCCACGGCAGGCCCGGCCGCAGCGCGAAGAGGAGGTACGGCGCGGCCAGCAACAGCAGCAGCGGGACGGGCAGGCGCGGGCGCAGGGCGGGCGGCACGAAGCGGCCGACGCTCAGATCGCCGACGAACATGCCCAGCGCGGCGGAGGAGAACAGGACGCCGGCGGCACCGGGGTCGTAGGAGACGTAGAGGGATTCACAGCCGACGATCAGGCCGTTGGGGAGCCACATGCCCAGGTAGGTGAGGCGGCGGGGCCGTGAGGACCACAGGAGGGCGTTGGTGCGCCAGGTCGCCGAGACGGACGGGCGGCCCGAGGAGCGCGGCGGACGGGCCGACAGGCCGAGCCGCAGGACGACGGACGCGGTGGCGTACAGCGCCGCCGACAGCAGCAGACAGGTACGCGGGGAGAGCACCGCCAGCAGCGCGCCGCCCGTCGCGAAGCCGACGACCTGCACCAGCCCGAACACCATGTTGAACACCGAGCGGCCCAGCACGAAGCCGTCCTTGGGCAGGATCTCGTTCAGCAGACCCCCGGTCACTCCCCCGCCCAGCGAGGCGATCAGCCCCTGGAGGAAGACGACGCCGAAGACCGCCCCGACCGGCAGCCCCGGCAGCGCGAGCACGGCGGTGCAGCCGGCGAAGGCGAGGCTGATGCTGCTCAGCGCGGCCCGCGGGGGCAGCCGGTCGGCGCCCGACAGGAGGAAGGTCGCCCCGAGCATCTGCGCGAGCTGCGGCCCGAACATGCTCACCGCCGACAGCAGCGGCGAGTCCGTGGCCCGGTAGACCAGCGTGGCCAGCGCCAGCCCGCCGATCGTCAGGGCAGCCCCCTGGGCCGCCGAGGCGAGGAAGAACGGGGTGAACTCGGGAGTGCGGAAGAGCTCGCGGTAGCTGCGCATGCGCGGAGTCTGCGGGGGTGCGCGCGGGGGCCGTATTGTTTCGCGCGGACGCGAAAGCACGGGTGCGCGGGGCCGCGAAGGATCGGGGGCACGGGGCCGCGAAAGCGCCGGTGCCGCGGGCCGCAGAAGCACCCGTGCCGCAGGGCCGCGAGGACACACCTGTCCCGCGCAGCGGCGACGACACCGCGAGGGGGGCTCATGGGGTGGTGGCAGCTCAACGCGGACACCCTCGTCCGCAGCCGTTTCGTCCTCTCCCCCTTCGCCGAGACCTTCGCGAGCCTGAAGCTGCTGCACGCGGGCACCCCCGCGCACCCCGGCGAGCGGGCCTGGCTCCGCGATCATCTGCCCGCCTACCGCGCCCGCCTCGCCGCCGACCCCACGACCGCACAGCTGGTGCGCGCCGCGCTCGGCCGGGCCTGGATCGCCGACTTCATCGCCCCCACCCCCAAGGACGGGGAGACCTTCGAGGAGGTCGTCGCCCGGGTCCGCTCGGCCGACCCCGCCGCGGCACGCGCCCACCTCACCGTCTCCCTCGCCGGCCCCCTGCCCGCCGTACTGGACCGCGACGACCTTCCCGACCGTGCCGCCGCGCTCCTCGAACACGTCTGGACCCGTGCGGTACGGCCGTACTGGGACCGCCGCCGCCGGATCCTGGAGGCGGACGTCGCCGCCCGGACCGCACGGGTGAGCCAGGGCGGCTGGGCGGCGGTGCTCGACTCCCTGCGACCGGGCCAGACCCGCTGGCTCGGCGACAACCGCCTCCAGGTGAACCTCGGCGAGTACCCGCCCCGCGAGATCTCCGGCGCCGAGCTCGTCTTCATGCCGGTCACCCCGAGGACCGGCTGGGTCTCCTGGGAGGAACCCGACCGCTACGCCCTGGTCTACGCCTGCACGGGCGCCCTGACGGACCCCGGCGCCCGGCGCGCGCCGGCCGGCCTCGGGGCGCTGCTCGGCTCGGCACGCGCGGAGGTGCTCGTGCTCCTGGGTTCCCCCCTCAGTACGACCCAGCTCGTCGCCGTGACCGGGCAGGGCCTGGGCTCCGTGGGGCGTCATCTGCGGGTGCTGCGGGACGCCGGGCTCGTAGAGCGCCGCCGAGCCGGGCGTTCCATGCTGTATTCCAGAACAGCGGCAGGAGACGTGCTGGTGGACGCGCCCCTTTAGGGGCGCGGGGAACTGCGCGACCAGCCCCGCCGAACCCGCAGTTTCCTACGGCCTCACCGTCCGGAGTTAGCATCCGCCTCATGACGACTGCAGACACCAACGAAAACTCGCCCCTCGACGTGGACATCGACGCCCTCACCGGCGGCACCGCCGACCTCGCCCAGTACGCCGGCCAGGCGGTCCTCATCGTGAACGTGGCGTCCAAGTGCGGCCTGCCCCCCCAGTACAACGGCCTGGAGAAGCTCCAGGAGCGCTACGCGGAGCGCGGCTTCACCGTGCTCGGGGTGCCCTGCAACCAGTTCATGGGCCAGGAGCCCGGCACCGCCGACGAGATCGCGGAGTTCTGCTCGGCGACGTACGGCGTGACCTTCCCGATGACCGAGAAGGTCGAGGTGAACGGGGAGGGCCGGCACGCGCTGTACGAGCGCCTCGTGGGCTTCGCCGACGCCGAGGGCCACACCGGCGACATCCGCTGGAACTTCGAGAAGTTCCTGATCGGCCGCGACGGCACCGTCGTCGCCCGCTTCTCGCCGCGGACCGAGCCGGAGGCCGCCGAGCTGGTGGCGGCGGTCGAGGGCCAGCTGGCCTGAGCGGCCGTTGACCTTGCCCCTGGGGCAGGGTCGAGCCTCCTTGTCACCGGGCGGATCAGCCGCCCGGTGACGGAGGATGAGGCCGTGGACGACGAACTGCTCACCATCGGCGCGTTCGCCGCGCGGGCCCGGCTCTCGGCCAAGGCCCTGCGGCTCTACGACCGCCTGGGGCTGCTGCCGCCCGCACAGGTCGACGAGACCAGCGGCTACCGCTACTACCGCGCCGAGCAGGTCGAGCGGGCCCGTCTGGTGGCGCTGCTGCGCCAGCTGGACATGCCGCTCGCCCGGATCGCGGAGGTCGTGGAGGCCCCGGACGGGGCTTCGGCCGCCGACCGGCTCGCCGCGTACTGGGCGGACGTGGAGGCCCGGGTGGCAGGACAGCGGACCCTCGCCGAGTACCTCCGTGGACGGCTGTCGGGGAGGAGCTCCGAGATGTACGGCAAGTTCGTGATCGAGACGGTGGACGTGCCCGAGCAGGTGGTGATCAGCGAGGCCCGGCATGTGCTGGCGGGCGAGCTTCCGGCCTGGATCGGGGCGTCGCTGGGCCGGCTGGAGGCGGCGGCCCGCGAGTGCGGCGGTGTCACGGCCCCGCCGTTCGTGGTCTACCACGCCGAGGTGTCGACGGAGAGCGACGGCCCGGCCGAGTCGTGCGTGCCGGTCGCCGACGAAGCGGCGGCGCGGGCGTGGGCCGAGCAGCACGGCCGTGGCCGGGAGACGAAGGTGAGCGTGCGGCCCGCCCAGCGGCTGGCCTACACCCGGATCACCAAGGCCCAGGTGGCGCATCCGCAGATCCTCGCCGCGTTCGAGGCGGTGGAGGAGTGGATCGAGGGTGCGGGCCTGGAACAGGCGGGCCCGTGCCGTGAGGTCTACTTCGCGGACTGGGACGCGGCGGGGGCACAGGATCCGGTGTGCGACGTGGCGTTCCCGGTGAAGTGATCCCGGGGCCGGCGAAGGCCGGCCCACCGGGGCACAGCCGAGCCCTCTCGGCAAGGACGGCGAGCTGGTCGAGAGGGCTCTTGTGATGCTTGTGCAGTTGTCGGTCGTCGGTCGGTGGAAGGTGCGGGTTCAGACAGCCCCGCCCCTTACGCCTTGACCGACGCCACGAAGGTGTTCCACGCGGTCGCGGGGAACGCCAGGACGGGGCCCTCGGGCACCTTGGAGTCCCGCACGGCCATGGCCGCTACGACCGGCGACTTGACCTCGACGCACGCGCCGTTACCTGTCGAGTACGAGGACTTGGTCCACGTGTCCGTGGCACCCTGACGAATTGCCATGTTCGCTCCGAATTACCAGATGTTGAGTTGCTGTCACCGTCCTGCGCGTCCGGACCGGATCCCGCAGGACGATTCACGCCAACCTTGTTGCTCGGTGGCGTGATCGACGCTACTCGCCAACATCCGCTGACGAAGCGACTATTCACTCGGGTGGGTGGCATATTCCATTGGAGTCTTCCATCCCGGCCGGGAGACGGTGTACCGTACGGCTCTTCTCCGGTCGGGACGGGCGTTTCAGCGCGCGTACTCCTTGGCGATGTCCGCGATGAACTGCCGTGACTGGTCCACGTTCAGGGCCTGCGCCCGCAGGTGCTCGTACATCACGCTGTACTTCTGGACGTCGTTCGCCTTCTCCAGGTACAGGTCGCTGGTGACGCCCTCGATGTAGACGACGCTGGAGTCGGCCGCGTCCGGGAACTCCAGGATGGCGTACTGCCCGTTGAGGCCCGGGTGCGCTCCCATGTCGAAGGGGATGACCTGCACGGTGACGTGCGGCAGCTGGCTCTGCTCGACGAGCTGCTCCAACTGGTCCCGCATCAGCGAGCGGTTGCCGACCACGCGGCGCAGGGCGGCCTCGTCCAGGACGGTCCACAGCCGCAGCGGGTTCTCCTCGGTGGAGATTCGTTCCTGTCGGCGCATGCGCACCTGGACCCGCTTCTCGATCTCCGCCTGCGCCGTCTCCGGCAGCGCCCCGGCGATCAGTGCCTCGGCGTACTGCTTGGTCTGCAACAGCCCCGGGACGACCTGCGGGTCGTACACGCGCAGGCTCGCGGCGTCCGTCTCCAGGCCGATGTAGACGCTGTAGGGAATGTCGCCGAAGGAGTGCCACCACCCTTGCTGGCGCGAATCCTTGGCCATCTGCATCAGCGAGTCCACGATCCGGTGGTCCTCCACCTCGTAGACCCCGCACAGGTCGCGGACGTCGCGCTGGCTGATACTGCGCCGCCCGTTCTCCAGCCGGCTGATCTTCGACTGCGACACCAGCAGCCGCTCGGCGACTTCCTCGGCCGTCATGCCCTTGAGCTCGCGGAGCCGGCGCAGCTCCTGGCCCAGCCGGCGTCGCCTGACGGTGGGATTGACATTGGACGCCACGGGACGTGCACCTCCGGCTGCCTGCCTGTAATTACCACTTTGTGTATCTGCTGTTGAGCAGACTGCCACCAAGGTGCTTACTACCGCTGGGAAACGGTGGATATGCGCTGGATACACGCCAGTTCGCCAGGATCCCCGCACATGCGGCCGCGCGGGGCGGCGGGACCGTGGTCCGCCATCCGGAGGTGCGGATGTGCGGACGTACGGTCCCGTCGCCCCGCGCGGGCCGGCGGCTCCCGAACCGGTCCTGGGGACTGCGGTGCGGCGCTGCACTTCGCGTGCGTGGTGTACGGGTCGTGCCTGTGGTGCGGGTGGAACGGGTGGTGCACGTGCTGGATCAGGCGGTGCGTGCGCCGGATCCGGTGATGCGGGTCGTGGGACTGCGGCTCAGTGGGCCACGACACGCGCCATGGATCCGCGGCGCGGCTGCACCGGAACGCCACGAGCGGGTTCCGCCGCGGCCCTGCCTCCGGGTGCGGCCTGCCGGCCGGCCGGGGCAGCCGGGTTGCGACGCGGCTGTGCCGCCGCGCCGTTCTGGACGTCCATCACCGCGTGCGCGACGAGACCGCCCATGGGGTCGTGCCTGATCAGGTCCCTGAGCCGGGATCGAGAGGATCGCCCCTCGTTGCCCGGGTACAGGTGCTTGCCGAGGCCGACCGCGTGCGCCAGGGCGGCGAGCGCCGCGGTCCGCGGGTCCGGCGGTACGCCGGTGCGGATCGCGGAATCCAGCCGGGCCCTGATCTCCCGGCTGATGTCGTTGTCCGTCGCTTGATAGCGAGTCGTCGGCAGCACTCCGCACATCTGTCCTGGTACGGCGGCGACCATGCCGCACCTCTCCAGATGCGAGAGATAGGTCTGGCGCAGCCCCAGCCGGGGCCCGCCGATCCAGTGGACGGCACGCACGGGAGCGCCACGCCTTCGCAGCAACTCCAACGCACAGTCCAGTGTTGGATCTCCTGTCGGCCGTGGTGCCACCACGGCGATACGATCCCCGTCTGGGGCTATCCGTCCGGCCAGCGCCAGCTCCACTAGCTGTGCTCCGGCCAGACCGAGGTCGAGCGACTGCGGCTGTGCGGTGGTACCCGTGGTCGGGTCCAGCGCCAGCAGCAGAAGCTCCTCCGGAATTGTTCTGCGGCTCCTGCCCATCCATGCCTCCCCGCGTGGATGAAAGACAGGGTGACCCCTCTCACATTGGTCTGTCGAGGGTGCGTGACCTGTTTGTAAGGGAACCGGTAGGTATGTCGTTCTCGTCTACCGCGTCAGTGGGGGGCCGCGCACAGGACACTGGTACATGGTTCGGGCAGCGGCACGGGGGTCGCTACGGTCACAGTGTCCGGGCGACGGCTCACGGTACGGCAGACGCACGGAGGGCGTGCGGCGGCACATGGAGGAGGCATCGGTGGCGGGCGAGTCCCCCGACAGGTCGAAGCAGCGCGAGTCGTCGGCAGAACCGACGTCGGGGAGCGCGATTCCGGTTCCCGAATCCAGGCCCGAACCCGAGGGCGGCGCGGAGAAGCGCGACCCGCGCCTCGCGGTTGCCCGGGAGTCCGCGTCCGCGCGGAAGCCGGCATCCCGCGGCGGCGTGGACACGGCGACGCGGGTGCTGTCCCGCCGCGAACTGGAGGCGGTACGGGCCGAGCTGGAGTCCGAGGGCGCGGAGAAGTCCGATGGCGCCGAGGACTCCGAGGACCCGACGGCTGACGACGCGACGGCGAAGGGCGGCGACGCCGCGGACCCCGAGAGCGCGAAGACGGGGACCCCGGACACCGGGGACGCCGACGCGGACGACGAGCAGGCGGATGCCGAGGGCGAGGACGCCGAGGACGCGAAGGCGGATGCCTCCGGCGACGAGGGCGCGGATGCCGAGGCCGAGCGCGCCGACGCGGCGGAGCCCGAGGACGCCGTACCGGCGGAGGCCGGCGGTGACGCCGGGTCCGGGTCGGGCGACGACCGGCTGAAGGCTGCGGTCGCGGCCTGGGTGGCCACCTCGGACGGCGACGCCAAGGACGCGACGGCGGACGCGGGCGACACCGCCGAGGGTGCCGACAGCGATGTCGAGACGGACGCCGCAGCGGCTTCCGACGCCGACGACGCCGCCACGACCGCCGAGGACGGCCCCGCCGAGGCCGCTGAGGCGTCCGAGGCTCCTGAGGCCGCCGAGGCGCCCGAGGGGGCCGACAAGGACGCTCCTGCCGCCTCCGGGGGCTCCCCCGAGGACGCCGCCCCCGCGGACCCCCGCAAGACCGCCGCCGCGAGCACCGCCGCCGAGGCCCCCGAGGACGCCGTTCCCGGCAAGGACGCCGAGGCCGGCTCCAAGGCCGACGCGGGCAAGGACCAGGACGCGAAGGGTGACGCGCCCGCTGGCTCCGACCGGCGCGAGGGCGACGGCGGCACCGCCAAGGCCGTCGATCAGCCGACCGCCGTCTTCGCCGTACGGCCCTCCAAGCCCTCCGTCGATCAGCCGACCACCATGCTGAAGGCGCCCAGGCCCGACGCCCCCAAGCCCGACGCCCCCGAGCCCGGGGCGCCGAAGCCCGAGGCGCCCGCCGAGCGGACCAGCAAGTTCGTCGCGCTCAAGCCGGACATCCGGCCGGAGGCCCCGAAGCCGCCGGTCACCCCGGACGCGCCGAAGCCGCCCGCCGCCCCGGACGTCACCACCGCCGTCCCCCAGGTCGGTCCCGAGCGGACCACCCAGCAGCCGCTGCCGCCGAGGCCGCCGCTCGATCTGCTGGCCGAGCTGACGAACACCCCGCCGCCGCCGGACACCGCGGTGCGGACGGCCATCCGGCGGGTGAAGATCTGGACGCCGCTGGTCATCCTGCTCGCGATCGTGTTCGCGGTCGTCCAGTCGGTGCGCCCGCTCCCGGCGCCCACCCTGGAGCTGACCGCGAAGGACACCTTCACCTTCGACGGCAGCAAGATCGACATCCCGTGGCCCGCCGACGGCCAGGCCGCGCTGGACGTCGACGGCATCGGCACCTTCGGCTCCTCCGGCGACCAGAAGCCCGTGCCGATCGCCAGTGTCGCCAAGGTCATGACCGCGTACCTCGTCCTGCGCGACCGCCCCCTCAAGAGCGGCGACAAGGGCCCGAACATCAAGATCGACCAGCTCGCCGAGGACCAGTCGAACGCGGGCCAGGAGTCGACCGTCAACGTCACCGCCGGCGACGAGATCACCCAGCGCGAGGCGCTGGAGAGCATCCTGATCGCATCCGCGAACAACGTGGCCCGGCTGCTGGCTCGTTGGGACGCCGGTTCGGAGAAGTCGTTCGTGGCGAAGATGAACGCCGCCGCCGAGGACCTCGGCATGACGAACACGACGTACACCGACCCCTCGGGCCTGAACGACACCACCGTCAGCACGGCGGTGGACCAGGTGAAGCTGGCGAAGGCGGCGATGAAGTTCCCCGCCTTCCGTGAGGTCGCCGCGATGATGTCGTACGACGACTACAAGGGGACGAACCACTCCAACTGGAACCAGCTGGTCGGCAAGAACGACGTCGTCGGCATCAAGACCGGCACCACCACCTCCGCCCTCGGCAACCTCGTGTTCGCCGCGAAGAAGGAGGTCGGCGGCGAGACCCGCACCATCGTCGGCGCCGTCGTCCGCCAGCCCGCCGGCGGTCCGGAGAACACCATCCTGAGCGCCGCGCTGGACGGCGGCGACAAGCTCATCCGTGCCGCGCAGGGCGCGCTGGAGTCGGCCACGATCCTGAAGAAGGGCGACGTCGTCGGGTACGTCGACGACGGTCTCGGCGGTCGCACCGCGGTCGTCGCCACCAAGGACGTCAAGGCGGTCGGCTGGTCGGGCCTGCAGGTGAAGCTGACCTTCGCGCCCGACGAGGTGCCGCACACCGCGAAGGCCGGCACCCAGGTGGGCACGCTCACCGTGGGCGACGGCAGCAGCGGCGCCGTCAAGATCCCGGTCGCTCTCCGGACGGAGCTGACCGAGCCGGGCTTCACGGACAAGCTGACCCGTATCGCCTGACCTTCGGGCATCCGAAGGGACCCTCGCGCAGCCCGCCGACGGCGCTCGTCGGCGGGCTGCGTGCTAGCGTCACGAAACGGGCAGGTCGTCGCTCGCAAGACGCGCCCGGAGAACCTTCGAGGTCCGGGCCGACAACACGCGGGAAACGGGACGCGGCCGGAACAGAAGACGGGACAGCACGGGGAGTGCCTCAGACGTGGCCACTGCGGAGCCGACACGCGCCGACGACGCCGATCCGGGACGGGGAGCCGGTCCGCGAATACGCGTACCCGCGCCACGCACGGGAGAGGGCCACAGCCGTACGGAGGAGAGACCCCCGTCGCGGCTGACCGCCGCCGTCGCCGCCCTGCGTGAGCGTCTGCTGCGTCGCCCGGTGCTGTCGATGACGGCGCTGGCCGGGCTCCTCCACATCATCTGGTTCTTCACGTTCGCGAACAGCGGTGGCGATCTGGCCGCCCAGGACGCCTGGGCCGAGTTCGTCGGCCGGCACCCGGACTCGGCCTACAACCTGGCCTGGTACGGCGGTATGCACCCGGTGTCCTACAGCGTGGTGTCGCCGTATCTGATGTCGGTCCTCGGCGTCCGTACGACGATGATGATCGCGGGGACCATCACGGCGGGCCTGCTGACGCTGGTGCTGCTGCGCAGCCGGTCGGTGCGCAATCCGCTGTGGGCCGCGTTCGCCGGGGTCTTCGGGCTGATCGCCAACGCGATCTCCGGGCGGGTGACCTTCGGTCTTGGCACGATGTTCGCGCTGGGCGCGGTCGCCGTCGTGTTCTGCTGGCCGTACCGCTGGCGCTACAAACGCTGGGCGAAGGCGCTGTGCGCGGCCCCGCTGGCGGCGCTCGCCACCATGGCCTCGCCGGTCGCGGGGCTGTTCGTGGGCTTCGTGGCGGTGGCGCTGTTCCTGCAGAAGCGGCGGCCGGGCGCCTGGGCGCTGGGCATCGCGCCGACGGCGGTGGTCGCGGTGTCGGCCTGGCTGTTCCCCTTCTCCGGCACCCAGCCGATGGTGATCGGGTCGGTGCTGCTGCCGTTGCTGTGCGCCGTGGTGACCTTCGTGATCGTGCCCGAGGACTGGAAGACGGTCCGGCTGGTGTCGGCGGTCTACGGCCTCTCGGTCGTGCTCGTCTGGGTCGTCAGCTCGCAGATCGGCTCCAACATCACGCGTCTGGCGATGCTGTTCGCCGGGACGGCGCTGGTGGCCGCGCTGCCGTACACGGTGCCCCGCTCGCGCAAGTGGTACACGGGCGTACTGGCCCTGCTCACCTTCGTCGGCTGGATCGGCTACAAGACGGTCGACGACATCATCCACGCCGCCCCGGCCGCGTCCTGGGCGCGCGAGCTGGCGCCGCTGGTCAACGAGCTCCAGGAGGTCGGCGCCGAGAAGGGCCGCGTCGAGGTGGTCCCGGCCCGCTCCCACCGGGAGGCCTCCGCGCTCGCGCCGTACGTCAACCTGGCCCGCGGCTGGAACCGCCAGGCCGACATGGAGCGCAACCCGCTCTTCTACGACGACACCCTCAACTCCGCGAACTACCGCGAGTGGCTCCAGCGCTGGGCCGTGCACTTCGTGGTGCTGCCCAAGGACGAGCCGGACGCCTCGGGCGCGGAGCGCGAGCGGGAGCTGGTGCAGCGCGGGATGCCGTATCTGAAGCAGGTGTGGGGCGACGCCAACTGGCAGCTGTTCCAGGTGACCGCCCCGGCGCCGCTCGCCGAGCCGAACGCCGTGGTCGAGCGGGCCGAGCAGGGCGAGATGACGATGCGGGTGAGCAGGCCCGGCCGCGTCCTGATCCGCATCCCCTACTCGCCGTGGCTGAGCATCGTCGACGCCGACGGCAAGAAGCTCGACCCGCCGAAGGAGACCGAGGAGTCCCAGGACCGCCCCGACGGCGAGCCGAAGACGTACGACAACGTCAACGGCTGTCTGACGGAGACGGCGGAGGACGCCCTCGGCGACCGGTGGACGACCCTGGTCGCCCCGAAGGCGGGCACCTACCGGCTGGCCGCGCCCTACACGGTGCCGCGCGGCACGCCCTGCCCGGAGGAGCTGCGCTGACCGGGCCGGCCGGGAGGCGTCCGGTCAGCGCAGCCGGTCCACGTACCGGTCCGTGCCCGGCACCGTAGGGACGAACGGCGCCACCAGCTCCACCCGCCCGAGGCCCGCCTCCTCCACCGCCGTGTCCAGGCCCGTGAAGGTGGGCTCCCAGCACTGCCTCGGGTCCGCCTCCAGGAACCACAGCAGGGTCAGCCGGGTGTCGACGCCCTCGACCTGCTTGACGTACGACATGCGGTCGAGGGGCAGTGGCGTGGGCCGGAAGATCGTCACCAGTGCGGCCGGGGAGCCCGCGAGGCGCTTGGGGAGGTGCCGGGTGCGCAGCCACTCCAGCAGCTCGGCGCGCTGCTCGGGCGAGGCGGCGTCGACGACCTGCACGACCAGGCCCGCGTAGGGGTGGTCCAGGGCGTGGAAGTCGCGGGGGCCGGCCGCGCCGTCGCGGTACACCGTCGCCTCGTGGTCCTGGAACGCCGTGAAGACGTGGGTGCGGTCCTGGTAGACACGGGCGTCGCGGCCCAGGCGCTTGTTGATGCCGACGGTCCAGCGCATGTGGTCGGCGTAGCGGCCGGCGGTGATCCAGTACGTGGAGATGTAGCAGCCGGCGGTGACGGGCTGGGCTATCGCCGACTTCTCCGGGTAGCGCAGCAGCTGGAGGTCCCTCGTGGCCACCCAGCGGCGGCCCGCGTACATCCAGGGCATGGCCATCGCGCCGGCGTAGTAGTGATCGTCCTCGTACCAGCGGTTGTAGGCGTACTCGTGGCCCGGGTGCGGTTCGACCATGGTGATCAGGGCGTGGCCGGGGCGGACTCCGTACGGGCCGACGGCGGCCAGTTCGGCGTACACCTCGCTGCGGGTGTCCTCGCTCATGCCGTTCCCTTCCTTCCGGTGGCTTCCGTCCTCCCTCGGACGCCCATACTCTGACGCCCCGTCAGATAATGCGCCAGAGTCAGGGAGGTCTCGATGTCACTGCTCACCGGCAAGACCGTCGTCGTCTCGGGAGTGGGAGCCGGACTGGGCCACCAGGTCGCGGCGGCCGTCGTACGGGACGGCGGGAACGCCGTGCTCGGGGCGCGCACGGAGGCGAACCTGGCGAAGAGCGCCGCCGAGATCGATCCCGACGGGGCGCACACGGCGTACCGGGCGACCGACATCACCGACGAGGGCCAGTGCGAGGCGCTGGCCGCGCTGGCCCGGGAGCGGTTCGGCGGGATCGACGGCGTGGTCCATGTCGCCGCCTGGGACTCCTACTTCGGCGGTCTCCAGGACGCCGACTTCGCCACCTGGCTGTCGGTGATCGACGTCAATCTGCTGGGCTCGCTGCGGATGACC
The DNA here is from genome assembly GCF_008704715.1 of Streptomyces chartreusis. NCBI lineage: Bacteria > Bacillati > Actinomycetota > Actinomycetes > Kitasatosporales > Streptomycetaceae > Streptomyces > Streptomyces chartreusis. The sequence continues at coordinate 5,560,996 of NZ_CP023689.1, read as the reverse complement.
CGGGCCTGCCTGCCGGCGCTGAAGGAGTGCGGCGGCTCGGTGGTGTTCATCGGCACCCAGTCCTCGGTGGCCGCTCCGTCCCAGGTGCGCCAGGCCGCCTACGCCGCCTCCAAGGGCGCGCTCACCAGCGCCATGTACTCCCTCGCCCGGGAGCTGGGCCCGCACCGCATCCGGGTCAACACCGTGCTGCCGGGCTGGATGTGGGGGCCGCCGGTGCAGGCGTACGTCCAGTTCACCGCGCACACCGATCAGGTGCCGGAGGAGGACGTACTGAAGCGGCTGACCGAGCGGATGGCGCTGCCGGACCTGGCCACGGACGGCGACGTCGCCAACGCGGCGGTCTTCCTCGCGTCGGATCTGGCGCGGGCGATCACCGGGCAGTCGCTGCTGGTGAATGCGGGGGAGTTGATGCGCTGAGGTACGGTTTCGACCGTTCATAGCTGTTCATGTTCATGAACGTAGGTCACCAAGCCGAACGATTTTACTGTCTGTTGACCTTACGTGCGCTTGTCGTGCCCTCGCCACCGCACCCACCATGGGCGAGCCGTTCACAGGACGGAACCCGGGGAAGGGGTCCCATGAACAGTCTCGACTGGGCCGTGCTCATCGGCTACTTCGGCGTGATGGTCGCGATCGGCGTCTGGTCGCACAAGCGAGTGGACAACGTCAGCGACTTCTTCACCGCCGGCGGAAAAATGCCCTGGTGGCTGTCCGGCATCTCGCACCACATGTCGGGCTACAGCGCGGTGATGTTCACCGGGTACGCGGGCATCGCCTACACCTACGGCGTCACGTCCTTCGTCACCTGGTCCTTCCCCATCGCGCTCGGCATCGCGATCGGTTCGAAGCTGTTCGCGCCGCGCATCAACCGGCTGCGTTCACGGCTCCATGTGGCCTCCCCGCTGGAGTATCTGAAGAACCGCTACGACCTGAAGACCCAGCAGGCGCTGGCCTGGTCCGGCATGCTGCTGAAGATCGTGGACGTCGGCGCCAAGTGGGCCGCCATCGCCACCCTGCTGTCGGTGTTCACGGGCGTGTCCCTGAACCAGGGCATCCTCATCACCGGCTGCATCACGGCCGTCTACTGCACCATCGGCGGCCTCTGGGCGGACGCGCTGACCGAACTCGGCCAGTTCGTCATCCAGTTGCTGGCCGGCGTCGCGATGTTCGTCGCGGTCATCATGGAGCTGAACGACAAGGGCATCGGCTTCCTCGACGCCTGGGACCGGCCGGAGCTCCAGGGTCACGGCGAGCCGCTGGTCGGACCGTACGGAACCGTCTTCCTGCTCGCGTTCCTGTTCATCAAGCTCTTCGAGTACAACGGCGGCATGCTCAACCAGGCCCAGCGGTACATGGCCACGGCCACCCCGCGGGAGGCCGAGCGCTCCGCGCGGCTGTCGGCGGTGCTGTGGCTGGTCTGGCCGGTGGTGCTGTTCTTCCCGATGTGGATGTCACCGCTGCTGGTCGAGTCGCAGAAGCCGGACGGCTCGGACTCGTACGGCCTGATGACCGAACAGCTGCTGCCGCACGGTCTGTTGGGCCTCGTGATCGTCGGCTTCTTCTCGCACACGATGGCCATGTGCTCCTCCGACGCCAACGCGATCGCGGCCGTGTTCACCCGGGACGTGGCGCCGGTGCTGTCGAAGCAGGCGCGGGCGTGGGGCGAGCGGTCCGGGCTGATCGCGGCCCGGGTGACCACGGTCGTCTTCCTCGCCCTCTCGATGGCGGTGGCGACCCAGGTCAACTCCCCCACCTTCAAGGACATCATCACCGTCGTGATCAAGTGGGTCGCCGGTCTCATGGGCCCGATCGCCATCCCGATGATGCTGGGCCTGCTGCGACCGTTCCGCCGCTCCGGCCCCACCGCCGCGCTCACCAGCTGGTCGATGGGTCTGCTCGCCTTCTGGCTGGTCAACTACCCGATCAGCTGGCAGATCGAGGGCGGCGTGCCGCTCCAGTACCAGGTCTCCATCCCGCTGGCGGTCTCGCTGATCCTCTACATCCTCATCGGCTTCCTCAAGCCGGAGGACACCCCGGAGCGGCTCGCCGTCGTCGAACGCATCAACACGGACGACGACGGAACGGCGGCGGCCGCGGTGCCGGCGCCGGCGGGTGAGGTGGAGGACGCCGTGGGGACGCGGGCGAAGGACTGAGCGGAGCCCGGGGTCGCCGGTCGGTGGCGGCCCCGGGACACGCCCCGTCAGTTCTCGGGCACCTCACCGATCCTGTCGGCGATCCCGACACCCAGCAGAGCTTCCTCGTCCGTGCCGAGGAACCGGAGGGACTTCTTGTCGAAGACCCAGGTGTCCTGGTCGTCACCGTCCTTGAAGGTGAGGCCGACGCCCTTGCGCCCGGCGAGGTCCTCGGCGTTCTCGACCACCGAGACTCCGGGAATCTTCGCGGCGGCACGGTAGAGCGCGGCGTTCAGGTCGGGCAGCAGGGTCGCCGACGGCAGCATCGAGCAGATCTCCTCCAGCGCGGCGGCCTCCTGGGTGGGGCCTTCTCCCTCGGTGCCGTCCCAGATCACGCGGTACAGCTGCTCCGGGTCGGTGGGCAGGGCTTCGAGTTCCCGGTAGTACGTGACGTTCGCATCGCGGCTCAGCTTCATGTCGCCGCTGTGGATGTACGGGTTCTCCGAGCCGGGGAGGACCTTGATGCGGGCGAGTCCGGACCGCCTGCCGTCGACGGGCTGCCAGTCTTCCCTGCGCAGGGAGATGTCGCCGTACTCGTCCCCGTTCTCGGTGTCCTGGGTGGCGACGTAGACGTACTGGTCGTCGCGGACGGACGCGGCGGGCTGCGCGGCGGCGACCTCGGCGATGCGGTTCAGCAGGTCGACGGCCTGCTGGTCGGTGGCGGGGTTGCCGGAGGCGCCGAGGAGGACGGTGGCCGTGACTGCGGCGGCGGTGGCGAGGGGGACGGCTATGGCGGCGAAGCGGCGCCGGGTGCGCGTCCTGGCGGCCTCGGCGGTCCTGTCGCTGTGATCAGCGGTGAGTTCGCGCATCAGATGCTCCTGCAGGAGAGTCCGGCGGTCGCTCGACAGGACCGGCTCACCCGGGCTCGGCAGCAGCCTGGCCAGTTCGTCGCGCTCTACGCGCTCGTCGCGCTGTGCGGGATTCATCGGTGGGGGTTCTCCTGAGTCGACCGGGCCGCGGTGGCGCGGCTGTCCGGTACCTGTCCGCCGCGACAGGTTCGTCCCGGTATTTCGGCATTCCTGTGTTCCGCGCCTTTCGCGAGTTCCTCCTCGGCCAGTCGGCGCAGCTTCTGGCGGGCGCGGGCAAGGCGGGACCGTACGGAGGCGGGGGTGACGCCGAGGGCCTCGGCGGCGGCCGCGTAGCTCAGGCCGGACCAGACGCACAGGGCGAACACCTCTCGCTCGGGCCTGCGCAGCCGTTCGAGCGCGGCGCGGGCGGCGGCGAGCCGTTCGGCGTCCGCCATGCGGCCGACCACCTCGTCGGCGAAGTCGGGCACGGTCCCCACGTCCGCCCGGCGGTCGGGGAGCCGGGCGAGGGCGGCGCCGTGACGGCGGGCGGCGCGACGGGTGTTGCGCAGGACGTTGGTGGCGATGCCGTAGAGCCAGGGACGCAGGCCGTCACCGTCCTGGTCGTCGGGTCTCAGCCGCTCCCGCAGGCGCCACGCCTCCAGGAACGTCAGGGACACCACGTCCTCGGCGGCGGCGCGATCCGCCGTCAGACGGGAGGCGTGGCCGTACAGGGCCTGGGCGTGGGCGACGAAGAGTTCGGCGAAGGCCTCCGGGTCGCCGGCCCGTATCCGGGCGCGCGGGGAAAGGTCCACACCCCTCCCCTGTCCGGCCGTCGCCGGGCGTCTCTGTGACGCCGCGCACATGCGTGCGTGCCGTACGGCTCAGGCCCGCGGGTACCTGGCCAGCCAGCCCGGGGACGAGCCGGACGGGCCGTGCAGGGCCGGGCCCTGGGTCATCTCCATGGCGAAGTCGTCGGCGAGTTCGAGCATCGTGGGGCGGCCCTCCAGCTCGGCCAGCCAGGCCGGGGGCAGGGCGGTCTCGCCGTGCAGGGCGCCCAGCAGGCCGCCGGTGAGGGCGGCCGCGGCGGCGGAGGGGCCGTCGTGGTTCACGGCGAGGCGGAGTCCGTGGCGGACGTCCTCGCCGACCAGGGCGCAGTACACGGCCGCCGCGAGCAGCCCGTCCGCCGAGCCGTCGGCGGCGAGCTCCTCCACCCGCGCGGGGGTGGGCATGCCCTGCCGTACGGCGCCGAGCGCGTGCTGCAGGGCGTCCGACACGGGCTCGTGACCGGGCCGCAGGGCGAGCAGCGCGAGGGCCCGCTGCACGGCACCGTCGAGGCTCTCCCCGCAGGCCAGGCCGTGCACGATCACGGCGTACGCGCCCGCCGACAGATAGGCGATCGGGTGGCCGTGGGTCTGGGTCGCGCACTCCACGGCGAGCTGGACGACGAGCTGCGGCTCCCAGCCGACGAGCAGTCCGAACGGCGCGGAACGGGCGACGGCCTCGGGGCCGAGCTCGGTGGAGTTCTTGGGTGCCTCCAGCGTGCCCATGGTCTCGTCGCCGAGGCCGATCAGCAGGGCGCGGGTGGGGTCGCGGCGGGCGTAGAGCCACTCCTCGCGGGCCAGCCAGCCGTCGTCCTTGCGGCGCTCGTCGGGACCCCAGTCCCGCTGCGTGGCGGCCCAGCGCAGATACGCCCGGTGCACGTCGGTCGGCGGATGCCAGGCGCCGGTGTCCCGTCTGACCTGCGCTCTTATCAGCCCGTCGACGGAGAACAGGGTGAGCTGCGTGAGATGGCTCACGGCACCGCGCCGCCCGTACCCGAACACCAGGTCGACGACGCCCTCGGCGCCGTACTGCTCCTGGATCTCCTCCAGCCCGAGCCCGTCGACGGGCGCGCCAAGGGCGTCCCCGACGGCCACGCCGAGCAGCGTGCCGCGGACCCGGCTGCGGAAGTCCTGCTGCTCGGTCCGGCCCCAGACAGCGCCGGCGGTCGCACTCATCCAGACCTCCCCGTGACAGCGTTCCGTCCGTACGACAGTTCGCCACTGTAATCGACCGGGGACGGTCGGTTCAGAGGGCGGATCGGTATGCGGAATGTGACCGAAATCGACCCGACCAGTCAGTTTCACCCATGGCGAGCCCGGAACAAGTCGCGCTCGCCGGCCACCCGGGACAGGCGGGGGCCCAGCAGGGCGTACTCGACACCGGGGAAGCGCGCCAGAAGCACCAGCCCGTCCAGGAGGTTCGTCAGATCCTCCCAGTCGGGGTACAGCGCAATGCCCTCGGCGTACAGCTGATCGCCCACGGTCCACCTGCCGCGTCCCCAGCTGACCAGAGCCAACTCCAGATTCCGGTACGCGGCCGTGCCTGCCCGAGGGCCTCTGCGCCGGGCTTCATCCCACAAGGGCTCCGCGTCACGCGCGCCGTCCTGCAGCCCTACGGCCATGGCCATCGTGTGTGCCCCGTACCGGATGTCGGTCACGTACAGCCACTCCGCCTCGCGACGCGCGCGCTGCCACCTGCCGGCCAGTGCCTCGGCGAACCACAGCTGTCTCGCGGCCTCAACGGCGTCGTACTGTCGCAGCATCACCCGATGGGCGTCCAGAACCCGCAACGCCTCGTCGTAACGGCCGGACAGTGTCAGCACGTCCACGATCCTGCTGTGGGCGTAGGCGTTGCCCGCCTCCGCCGCGACGCACCGGTCGAGGCTCGTGCGCGCCGAGGAGAGATCTCCCACCGCTATGTGAACCTCTGCCCGGTCGTTGTGCAGGCTCGCTCGGCCCGGCTCGACGGCAAGGGCTTCCTCGACGTCCTGGAGCGCCTCGCGGAACCTCCAGCGCTTCCGATGGGCCCTGCTTCTCCTGGTCAGGACATCCGCATGGTCGTGGCCGAGTTCCACGGCCCTGTCGAACTCGGCGTAGGCCTCGGTGTCCCTCCCCAGATCCATCAGCACAGAGCCGCGCAGAGCCCGGAGACGGCCGTTGTCGGCATCGCGTTCCAGAGCCAGGTCGTAGTCGGCGAGGGACTCCGCGTTCTGATCCTCCTCCCAGTGCGCGATGCCACGTACCACGAGCGCCCAGACGCCCCCGTCGGCCTCGACCGCCCGGTCCAGGTCGGCCCAACGGCCCCGCTCATCTCCTGTGCCTTGCCTCAACTGGGCGCGCTGCACCAGCGCCCACACATAGTCGGGCTCGATCTCGACAGCACGATCGAAGGCCGTACGAGCCTCTTCGACACGGTGCAGAGCGGCGAGCGCGTAGCCACGCCCCGCGTGCGCGGAAGCATGCTCGGGCTCGAGGGCGCAGGCCCGCCCTAGTTCCTCGACGGCATCCTCGTACCGCCCGACCAACCGGTAGGCGTCACCACGCTCCGAGGCGATCCAGGCGCTGTCGGCGGAGATCTCCACCGCCCGGTCCAGATCGGCGAACGACTCGTCGAGCCTGGCCAGGCTCCGGTACACCTCGGCCCGGTGCACCAGCGCCCACAGGTACTTGTCGTTGATCTCCAGCGACCGGCCGAAGCCGGCGAGCGCTTCGTCGTCGTCGCCCAGGACGTGCTTGCTGTACGCGCGGCAGGCCCAGGCCACGGCGTCCACCTGGTCGAGGAGCAGCATGTGGTCGAAGACCGCCAAGGCATCCTCGTGGCGTTCCAGCTCTTGCAGGACATCCCCGCGTTCGAACAGGATCGCCCGGTCGTCGGGGCGCAGCTGATCGGCACGGTCGAGCTCGGCGAGAGCGGCTGTCTGATCGCCGAGTATCGACAGTGTGACGCCGCGTTCATAGTGTGCCGTCGCAGAATCCGCATCGAGGGCGACGGCACGATGGCACTCGGCCAGTGCACGCTCGTACTCACGGGACCGGCGCAGCAGTTGGGCTCGTATGCAGTGCGCCTCGGCCCGTTTCGGCATGCTGAGCCCCCCGCCTTCCAGCAGGACTCCGAGCGCCGCCAGAACCCCGTTGGCCTCCTGCGTGAGTGCCGAGAGCAGCTCTCGCCCCCAGGCGGCCGTCTCCTCGGTTTCGGTCTGCTCCCCGGCGTCGCACAGGGCCTGCGCGCAGACCCGCACCGCCGCCGCGTCGGTGCGGCAGGCATCGACGATGTCTCCGAGCACGTCCGGCACGGCTGCCCGGGGGCGGGCGCACAGGTCGTGGTAGACCTCCTCCGCCCGCAGTTCACGCCAGACCTCGTCGGCCCACAGCTCGTCCGGGCCCCGGCCGTCCGCGATCTCCGCCCGCCACTGGCCGTAGGTCTGCGCGAGGTGCTCGTGGCGTGCCGACCACCGATGGGGCGACCTTGTCCGCTGGAGCCTGAGCATCATCTTGCGGACCACATCGTGGTAGAGCACCCGCCCTGCCCGGTCGCTCGCGAAGGGAAGGCGGCGCAACCACGCGTACGACGCCACCGCTTCCGCGTCCACCGCCGCACGGAAGACGTCCTCGTCCAGGCGGCGCGGGAACGCGCAGGCGAGAGCCGCCTTTCGCAGCTCCGGGTCCTGCTCCCACCACAGGAACCGTTCAACGGCGGTGGCAGCCGGATCGGACACCGTGCCCGGGTCGTTGTGCGCATGCTCCGCGAGCGTCTTGACCAGCACCGGCAGGCAGTCGGACAGCTCCAGTACGTCCCGTACGACCTGTTCCTCCACCACGCCTTTGGACGCGAGCAGTTGGCGTACTTCGGATTCGGTGAAGGGGTCGAGGGCGTCCTCCGTCATGTAGCCCGTGAAGTCCCTCCAACAGGACGGATCCGGACCGTGCTGTCCTGCGAGGGCGAAGACCGCGTTCCCCGGGGGACTGCCGTAACGGCCATTCACGATCACGTCCGCGAGCCAGGGATCCAGGAACGGTGCCGTCCGTTCGTAGGTGTCGAAGAACAGCACGATCCAGGGCTTGGCACCCGCGAGCCGGTTGAGCTCCGCCACGAACACGGGCGACAACACCTTGACCGGCTCCAGCACGAGCTGCACATCGTCGTGATCACGGAGACGAGGGCTGATCGCCGCTCTCAACCGATCCGCCTGGTGGGCCACCTGGGCCGGGTCGACGGCTCCCGCGAACGCCCCCACCCCGGGCACCATGCCGAGACCGATCAGCCCCGCCTGAGCCACGGCCATGCTGCCCGCCGACGGAGATGCGGCGCCCGCACCGGGTTCTGCCGCGGCTGAGGCGAGTTCCGCCTCGTGGCGCCGCTGGCGGTAGGTGGACAGCATTTTGTCCAGGGCCTTCAGCTCAAAGCCCTGGGCGGCGAACTGGGCACTGATCGCGGCCATGGCCTCCGGCACGCTGTTCACGGTCTCGTCCAACGTGGCGGTGATCGCCTGACGCTGGGTCGCGACCTGCCTCAACTCCTGCAGCAGCGAGGACTTCCCGACACCCGCCATACCGTGGATGTGGAAGACGAAACTGTGCCGTTCGTCGTCCAACGGGACGTCGAAGTTGGTCCGGAAGCGATCGATCTCGGCCCGTCGGCCGATGAAGCCCCCGCGTTTGCGCCGCTCGATCAGCTCCTGCATCGACGGCCGTGCCGATCCCATCCGCCCACCCCCGTAAGCCGGTTCATCGGGAAGTCTCGCAGAGGTCCGGGTGCCAGGACAGCCGCCTCAGCTGACTCAATGCCTACCCGGTGAAGCGGCCAGCCGGGAAGATGACCACCATGTCATCCACACCCCCACGCCCCGCCCTCCACCTCGCCGCCACCCTGCTCACCGCGGCGGTCGCCCTCTACATCGCTCTCGTGGCCTTCGGGAACATCACCGACTTCGGGACGAACCAGCAGTTCGTGCGGCACGTCCTGGCGATGGACACCACGTTCAAGGACGACGACCTGATGTGGAGAGCCGTCACCAGCAAGGGACTTCAGGACGCGGCGTACGTCGCGATCATCGTCTGGGAGACCCTCGCCGCCCTCGTCCTCATATACGGCACCTGGCTCTGGTTCCGCCGCGACGACCACCGTGCCCGCCGCTTCTCCACGTACGGCCTGCTCATGCTGATGCTGCTGTTCGGCGCCGGGTTCATCGCGATCGGCGGCGAGTGGTTCTCCATGTGGCAGTCCGGAGACTGGAACGGGCTGGACGCGGCGACGCGGGTGTTCCTGTTCAGCGGTGTCGTGCTGATCGTCAACCACCTGCCGTTCGGGCCGGCGCAACGGGCCGACGTCTGACGGGGATCAGCGGCGCAGGGCCCATTTCTGGACCGATTCCAGGGGCCCTGTCGAGAACCGCCGCAGCCACAGCGTGGAGCCCGCCATGAGGACCGCGCAGACCGTGGCCCACAGCGCCACGACCCACCAGGGGCCCGTGCCGTCGAGCCGTTCCGCGAGGCCCAGCCCGATGCCGTAGGAGATGAGCACGCACAGCGCGTTCTGCAGGACGTAACCGGACAGCGCCGTCCGGCCCACGGAGGTCAGGCCCGTCATCAGCGGGCCCGGCCTCCGTACCCGGTCCACCACGGCACCGACCAGGCCGATGTAGCCGAGGGCCAGCAGCGGGGCGGTGCCGTACCTGGCGAGCAGGAACAGGTCCGGGCCGGCCAGCGCCGCCGCCGCGTTGAGGGGCAGGCCGAGGCCGATCCCCCAGGCCAGGAGGCGGGAGCGCAGCCGGCGTCCGGTCTCGTCCGCACCGAACGCGCCCGCCCGGAACAGCCGTACGCCCAGCAGGAACAAAAAGAGCAGGAGGAAGAAGGTCAGGACCGGTTCCATGCGCAGCGCGAGCGCGTTCTCCAGCCGGAAGGCGATCTGGTCCAGGTAGCTTCCGTGGGCGTACAGGTCCACGACCTCCCGGGAGACCGTGCCGTCGTCGGTGCCGTCGCCGGCCGCCGCGATCGCCGCCGTCAGCAGGACCATCAGCGTCAGGTGGATGCCCGCCGCCCACCACATCACCCGCCGCTGCGCCCGTTCCGAGCGGGTCAGCAGCCAGGCGACGAGCAGTGCGGTGACGGCGTACCCCATCAGTACGTCCCAGGCGAAGACCAGCACGAAGTGCACCGTGCCCTCGGCGAACAGGAACAGTGCCCGCCACCGGTAGCGGCCCGGCCACGGCTGTCCGCGCCGCTTCGCCGAGTCGTACTGGATGGCCAGGCCGACCCCGAACAGGATCGTCAGCAGGGACAGGAACTTGCCGTTCGCGAGCACGCCGAAGGTGCTTTCGACGGGTCCCGTGGCCATCCCGGACTCCAGGGCTCCCCATTCCGCGCCAGGACCGGTGAAGATCCACACGTTGGTCATGAGGGTGCCCAGGATGGCCACGCCGCGCAGTACGTCGAGGAGCGGAAGCCGGCGTCCGGCGGGCGTGGCCTGCGGTGTCTGCGGGACTCGCGCGTCCGTGTGCGTCATGCCCTCATCGTCTCGGCGGTATCTCCCCGGATCGTCATGAGCGAAGGGGAACCTGCCGTACATCGAAGGATGCAGCGGACGGTTACTTCACCACGACCACCGACGTACCCGCCTCGCCGAACTTCCACAGCGCCGCGCCGTCGGCCGCGCGCATCCGGATGCCGCCGGTCTGCTTGTCGCCGGCGGGCGGGGGCGAGGAGCCGTCGACGGCGTTGGAGAAGGCGATGGAGATGCCGGACTTCGCGGCGAAGTAGATGATGTTCTCGATCTGCACGCCGTCCGAGCCGGTGGTGGCCATGCTGCGGGACGACACCGCGTAGCTGCCGGGGTCCGGGCTCACCGTGCCCGGCCAGACGGCGAAGGTACGGCGGGACGCGTCGCTCGCGTCGACCAGCCAGACCCGCTTCTTCCCCAGGGAGTAGACGACCCGGCGGCCCGTGCCGGAGCTGTCCGGCACGACCGCCGGCGCGGGGGACTTCGTCGGTGCGGGACTCGCGCCCGCCGCCGCCGACGCGCTCGGGCGGGCCTTCGCGGCCGTGGGGTGCGGCCCCTTCTCTGCCTGCACGGCGAGGGCGGTGACGGCGGCTATCGCTCCCACCGTCAGACCGGTCACCCATACCTTGGGAGCAGGCACGGCACGCATCTCCTCAGCTAAGGCACCCCTCCAGCGGGGGTCGGATCATCGTACCGACCCCCGCGGTGGGCTCTTCGTCAGTCCAGTACCGGCAGCAGCTCGGGCAGGTGGCCGTCCGAGGCCGCGGCCGCCCGCCGGCGCTCCTCGGACACCTCGCCGTACAGGGTCGTACGCGGCCTTGCGGGGCGGCCCGCCGCCTCGGCGACGGCCACCAGGTCACGGACCGACTTGTAGGAGCCGTACGACGAACCCGCCATCCGCGAGATCGTCTCCTCCATCAGCGTGCCGCCGAGGTCGTTGGCGCCGGAGCGGAGCATCTCGGCCGCGCCCTCGGTACCGAGCTTGACCCAGCTGGTCTGGATGTTGGGGATGTGCGGGTGCAGGAGCAGCCGGGCCATGGCGGTGACCGCCCGGTTGTCGCGGATCGTGGGGCCGGGGCGGGCGATGCCGGCGAGGTACACGGGTGCGTTGGTGTGGATGAACGGCAGGGTCACGAACTCCGTGAAACCGCCGGTGCGCTGCTGGATGCCGGCCAGGGTGCGCAGGTGGCCGAGCCAGTGCCGGGGCTGGTCGACATGGCCGTACATCATCGTCGAGCTGGAGCGGATGCCGAGCTCGTGTGCCGTCGTGACGACCTCGATCCAGGTCGCCGTGGGCAGCTTGCCCTTGGTGAGGACCCAGCGGACCTCGTCGTCGAGGATCTCGGCGGCGGTGCCGGGGATGGAGTCCAGGCCCGCCTCCTTGGCGGCGGTGAGCCACTCGCGGATGGACATGCCGGTGCGGGTGGCGCCGTTGACGACCTCCATCGGCGAGAAGGCGTGCACATGCATGCCGGGCACCCGCTCCTTCACCGCCCTGGCGATGTCGAAGTACGCCGTGCCGGGCAGGTCCGGGTGGATGCCGCCCTGCATGCACACCTCGACCGCGCCCACCTCCCACGCCTGCTGGGCGCGGTCGGCGACCTGGTCCAGGGAGAGGGTGTAGGCGTCGGCGTCCGTCCTGCGCTGTGCGAAGGCGCAGAAGCGGCAGCCGGTGTAGCAGACGTTGGTGAAGTTGATGTTCCGCGTGACGATGTACGTCACGTCGTCGCCGACGACCGACCTGCGGACGTCGTCGGCGATCCGGGTGAGCGCGTCCAGCGCCGGGCCGTCGGCGTGCAGCAGCGCCAATGCCTCGTCGTCGGTCAGCCGGGTCGGGTCGTCGGCGGCGACCCGCAGCGCCTGGCGGACGTCGGTGTCGATGCGCTCGGGGACCATGCCGGGTGCGGCGGCCTCGCGCAGGGCGCCCCAGTCGCCGTACACCTCGTCGAAGTCGTCGCGGCGGTCGGACGTGCGGCCCTCGGTGTCGATGGTGGTGTGCAGGTCGGTGCGGCCGGAGGAGACGAACGCCTCCTCGGGCTCCTGCCACGGATGGCCCTCGACCACGGCGTCGGGGCGGGCGAGGCCGGTCCCGGGGTCGGCGAGCGCTCGTACGTGCGGCAGCAGCCGGGGGTCCATCCAGGGCTCGCCGCGCTGCACGAACTCGGGGTAGACGCACAGCCGTTCGCGCAGCTCGAAGCCGGCGTCCGCCGACTGCCGGGTCAGCTCCTCGATCTGCGGCCAGGGGCGTTCGGGGTTGACGTGGTCGATCGTGAGCGGGGAGACGCCGCCCCAGTCGTCGATGCCGGCCGCGATGAGGCGGGCGTACTCGCCCTCGACGAGGTTGGGCGGGGCCTGGATGTTGCCGGCCGGGCCCATGACGATCCGGGCCACCGCGACCGCCGCGACCAGTTCGTCCAGCTCGGCGTCCGGCATGCCGCGCATCGCGGTGTCCGGCTTGGCGCGGAAGTTCTGGATGATCAGTTCCTGGATGCCGTGGTACGACCGCGAGGTCCGGCGCAGCGCGAAGAGGGACTCGGCGCGCTCCTCGTACGTCTCGCCGATGCCGATGAGGATCCCGGAGGTGAAGGGGACCGAGGACCGGCCGGCGTCCTGAAGGACGCGCAGCCGGACGGCGGGTTCCTTGTCCGGGGAGCCGTGGTGCGGGCCGCCGGGCTCGGACCACAGGCGGGTGGCGGTCGTCTCCAGCATCATGCCCATCGACGGGGCGACGGGCTTGAGGCGCTGGAAGTCGGTCCACGTCATGACGCCCGGGTTGAGGTGCGGGAGCAGGCCCGTCTCCTCCAGGATGCGGATGGAGATGGCGCGGACGTAGGCGATGGTGTCGTCGTAGCCGTGCGCGTCCAGCCACTCGCGGGCCTCGGGCCAGCGGTCCTCCGGCTTGTCGCCGAGGGTGATGAGGGCTTCCTTGCAGCCGAGGGCCGCGCCCTTGCGGGCGATGTCGAGGACCTCGTCGGGGGACATGAACATCCCGTGGCCCGCGCGGCGGAGCTTGCCGGGGACGGTGACGAAGGTGCAGTAGTGGCACTTGTCCCGGCACAGCCGGGTGAGGGGGATGAAGACGCTCTTGGAGTACGTGATCACGCCGGGGCGGCCGGCCGCCGCGAGGCCCGCGTCACGCACCCGGGCGGCGGACGCGGCGAGGTCGTCGAGGGCCTCGCCGCGGGCCTGGAGCAGTACGGCCGCCTCGGAGACGTCGAGCGCGACGCCGTCCCGGGCGCGTTTGAGGGCGCGACGCAGGGAGTTCTCGGTCGGGCCGGTTCCAGGGGTCGCGGGAGTCGTCATTCTTTGAGCATACGTTCGAGATTTGCGGGGTCGGGGAGGGTTCGGGATGGTGCTGTGCGTTGCCGGGTGCGGGTGCGTTGTGGCTGGTCGCGCAGTTCCCCGCGCCCCTGGGGCCGTTGCCCGCCCGCCCCCCTAGAGGTACTGGGCATACTCGTCCAGCACCCGAAGAACCTCCGTCTCCCCTGCCGGCGGCAGCTGCACGACTACCTCCTCGATGCCCAACTCGGCGTAGTGGGTGAGCTTGCCGGGGCTGGGGAACACGGCGTAGGGCACGACCTGGAGCGTGTCGGGGTCGCGGCCGGCGTCGGTCCAGACGGTGCGCAGCCGGGGGAGAGTTTCGGACAGTCCGCGGCCGCCGATCGGCATCCATCCGTCGGCGTACTCGCTGATGTGCGTGAACAGCTTCGGCCCGGCCGCGCCGCCGATGAGCGTGCGGGGGCCGTTGACCTTCGGTGCGCGCGGCTTCTGTACGGGTTTGGGGCAGGCGAAACTGGCGCTCACCGACCCGAACTCCCCCTCGTACGCGACGGGTTCGTCGGCCCACAGGGCCCGCATCAGGGCCATCCGGTCACGGACGAGTTCGCGGCGCGTGGCCCACTCGACGCCGTGGTCGGCGGCCTCCTCCACGTTCCAGCCGAAGCCGAGGCCGAGGGTGAACCGCCCGCCCGACAGGTGGTCCAGGGTCGCGATCTGCTTGGCCAGGTCGATCGGGTCGTGCTGGGCGACCAGGGTGATGCCGGTGCCGAGGCCCAGCCGTTCGGTCACCGCGGCGGCCTGGCCGAGCGCGACGAAGGGGTCGAGGGTGCGGCCGTACTCGGGCGGCAGCTCGCCGCCCGCCGGGTACGGCGTGGTCCGGTCGACCGGGATGTGGGTGTGCTCGGGCAGATACAGCCCGGCGAACCCCCGCTGCTCCAGCTCACGGGCGAGCCGGACGGGGGCGATGGTCTCGTCGGTGAGGAAGATCGTGGCGGAGATACGCATGGGTGCATCTGTACCGCGCCGAAGTCGCAATGTCCATACCGACCGGTCGGCCTAAAATCGCCTCTCCGCAGCTTCGTCAGCTGACCATCGGCTGACGATTCCCTTCCCTTGCCCGACAGTTCACGGCTGAATACGAGGGTTGCACGTACCACCCCTGCACCACCACGCCCTGTCATTCACGACGACCTGGGGAGCAGCAGCATGTGCGAGGACGACCACGGCGGCCTGGGAAGACGCGCATTGTTCGTGACGGGTGCGGCGGCCGCGCTTACGTTGGGAAGCGTGAGCTTCTCTCGCGGCCCCGCCGAAGCGGCCGAGAACACCGAGACCCGGACGGTACGCGGCACGCTGCCCGCCGGCGGCCCCGATTTCGCCTATCTGCCCCTGGAGATCCCGGACGGCATACGGGAGATCAAGGTCGCGTACACCTACGACAAGCCGTCCGTGCCGGCCGGCACCCCGGGCAACGCCCTCGACATCGGCATCTTCGACCACCGCGGCACCGAGCTCGGCGGCAAGGGCTTCCGCGGCTGGTCCGGCGGCGCCCGCACGGAGTTCTTCATCCGCGCCGACGACGCGACGCCGGGCTACATCCCGGGGCCGGTGCGCGAGGGCACCTGGCACATCGTGCTCGGCCCGTACACGGTGGCGCCGCAGGGCCTCGACTACGAGGTCACGATCACCCTGACGTACGGCGAGCAGGCCGAGGCCGTGGAACCGGCCTACCCGCCGGAGCGGGCCAAGGGCCGGGGCCGCGCCTGGTACCGGGGCGACTGCCATCTGCACTCCTGGTACTCGGACGGCCGCCGCACCCCCGCGGAGATCGCCGCGCTGGCCCGCGAGGCGGGCCTGGACTTCATCAACAGCTCGGACCACAACACGCACTCGGCGCACCCGCACTGGGCCGACGAGGCCGGCGACGACCTGCTGGTGATGCTGGGCGAGGAGGTCACGACGCGCAACGGCCATGTGCTGGCGCTCGGCGTCGAGCCGGGGACGTTCATCGACTGGCGCTACCGGGCGCGCGACAACCGCTTCGGCAGGTTCGCCCGCCAGATCCGCCGCGCCGGCGGCCTGGTCGTGCCCGCCCACCCGCACGCCACCTGTGTCGGCTGCAACTGGAAGTTCGGCTTCGACGAGGCGGACGCGGTCGAGGTCTGGAACGGCCCGTGGACGCCGGACGACGAGGTGGCGCTGGCGGACTGGGACGGCACGCTGGTGGCATCCGTGCGCGACAAGGGCCGCGGCTGGATCCCGGCGATGGGCAACAGCGACGCCCACCGCAGCCCGGACCCGGTCGGCTCCCCGCAGACGGTGGTCCTCGCCGACGACCTCACCCGCGAGGCGATCCAGGAGGGCATCCGCGCGGGCCGCTCCTACGTCGCCGAGTCCAAGAACGTCTCCCTCGCCTTCACGGCCTCGGGCGGGCGCGCCGAACAAGCGGGCATCGGCGAGCGGTTGGAGGTCGGCATGGACACCCCGGTCACGGTCCGTCTGGAGGTCTCGGGCGCTCCCCGCTGCACGGTCCGCCTCGTCACGGACCAGGGCGTCCTGTTCACCAGCGATCCGCTGCCGGTGACCGGCTCGGGCGTCGTGGAGTGGCGTACGACCCCTTCGTACGCGGCCTATGTCCGCGCCGAACTGCGCCACGAGGCGGCCGTGGGCCCCCTGCCGGGAGCCCTCGCGGCCTTCACCAACCCGATCTTCCTGGGCCGTTCGTAGCCTGCGGGGGTCACCGCTCGGGCCGGCTCACCGTGCCGGGCGGTGACCCGGCCCTCGGTCCGTCGGGGTGTCCTCCAGGTCGGCGACCACGGCCGCGTGGTCGGACGGCCAGGTGCCGTCGACCGGGCCGTCTCCCGCGCGACGCACGGCGCGTACGCGGCCGAGTCCGCCCGGACCGGGCGGGCCGACGTGTATGTAGTCGATCCGGCCGCCCGGCCCCGGGCCGTCCGGGACATGGGCGTTGGCGCGGTCCCAGGTGAGAGCGGGGGCGGCCGGGCCGGCGTACCGCCAGGCGTCGACGAAGACCTGCCCGGGCCCGGCCGGGGCGGCGCGGTGGCCGCCGAAGAGCCGGATCTCGTCGGAGTCCGGCAAGGCGTTGAAGTCGCCGGTGACGATCGTCGGAAAAGGGGTGTCGATCCCGTTCTCGGCGATGAACTCGGCGAGGGCGGTGGCCTGGCCGCAGCGCACGGCCGAGCCGTCCGGGGCGGACGTGAGGTGGGTGGTGAAGAAGCGGATGTCGTACGAGGGGGCGGCGAGGCGGGTGAAGAGGGCCAGGCGGCCGTCGTCGACGTCGGCGGGGGCGGGCAGCCGCAGCGTGCGCCGGTCGGTCACCGGCCAGCGGCTCAGCACGGCGTTGCCGATGTCGACCGTGGGGTCGCCGATGCGCCGGCGCCAGCGCTCGGGGGCGGGCGAGGGGGCCCACACCCAGTGCATGCCGAGCTCGCCGGCCAGCCACTCGGCCTGGTTGTCGCCGCCGGCCGCCCACACCTCCTGGAGGCCCACGACGTCGGGGCGCAGCTCGCGCAGCTCGGTCAGGATGGCCTTCTGCCGTGTCTCCCAGGGCCCGAAGCGCCACCACAGGTTCCAGGTCACGACCCGCATCGGAAGCCACCCGCTCTCGTCACGCCGCGTGGGCGACCATTGAAGCAACAGTTCGACCGCCGCGCCCCCGTACCCGGCAGAAGACAGGAGACCCACAGGCATGTCCCGCCTCACCGAGCTCAGGTTCCGCGCCGCCACCGCGTTCCAGCGCCATGTCGGCAACCCTGTGCTGCGCCGACTCCCCCTCCAGACGGTCCTGGAGACCACCGGCCGTGTCTCGGGCCTGCCCCGGCAGACGCCGGTGGGCGGCAGCCGGGTCGGTGACTCCTTCTGGCTGGTGTCGGAGTTCGGTGACCGGTCCCAGTACATCCGCAACATCAAGGCCGATCCGAAGGTGCGGGTGCGGATAAAGGGCCGCTGGCACACCGGAACGGCCCATCTGCTCCCCGACGACGACCCGGTCGCCCGGCTGCGCCGCCTGCCCCGCTTCAACAGCACGGCCGTGCGGGCCCTCGGGACGAATCTGCTGACGGTCCGGGTGGACCTCACCGGCTGACACGCGCGGCGCCGGTCAGCCGGCCCGCACCCGCTCGCACAGCTCGATCACCAGCCGGACGACGTCCCAGGGCGCCCGCAGCGTCGGGAAGTGGTCGCACTCCGGGTGCCGGACCAGCCGGCAGCCGGGGATGCGGGCGGCCATCGCCTCGTTGCAGCGGATCACCTCGGGCTGGTCCTGCTCGCCGAGGAGGAGCGTGCAGGGCAGGTCGAGTTCACCGAGCCGGTCGAAGGCGGGGGCGCCCGCGATCTCATGGCCGTACGTCGTGAACCACGCCGGGATCGCCGCCCGCAGCCGGGCCTCGGCCTCCGTGTCGGGGTCGGGGCCGGCCGCGCCCCACACCCGCAGCGCGAGCGCGACCAGGCCGTCGAGGTCCCCGGCGCCGGCCAGCCGGCCGATCTCCTCGGTGACCTCGGGCACCTCCAGGCCCTCGTATCCGGCGACGCCCGGCGTGAACAGGCCCAGGGCGGCCACCCGTCCGGGGTCGCTCAGGGCCAGGTCGACGGCGGTCCTGGCGCCCATGCTGGAGCCGGCCAGGACCACCCGGGGCAGGTCGAAGTGGTCGAGGACGCCACGGAGGTCGTCCACCTGGGCGTAGGGGGTCGTGGGTGCCGGGGAGCGCCCGAAGCCGCGGGCGTCGTACCGGATCACCCGGTGATGCCCGGCGGCCAGTCCGGGCAGGACGGGATCCCAGATCCGGGAGTCCCCGACGCCCGAGTGCAGCAGCACCACGGGCGGCCCGGCGCCGTCCGCACCGGTGTCGTCCGCCCAGACCTCGCCGCCCTTGACCTGCACCAGTTGTCCCATACGGCAGACCCTGCCCGCATTGCCGACCCGGCGACAGCCACCGGCCGGTCAATCGGCGGGGCTCAGCCCGGCCACACGATGGCCTGCACCTCGCTGTAGGCGTGCAGGGCGTACGAGCCGACGTCGCGTCCCACTCCGCTCTGCTTGAACCCGCCGAAGGGCGCCTCCATGTTGCGGCCGACGGTGTTGACGCCGACGCCGCCGGCCCGCAGCCGCCGCGCGACCCGGAAGGCGCGGGCGACGTCGCCGGACCAGACGTAGTCGATCAGTCCGTACTCCGTGTCGTTGGCGAGGGCGATGCCCTCCTCCTCGTCGTCGAAGGGGATCACGCACACGACCGGCCCGAAGATCTCCTCCCGGGCGACCCGCATGTCGTTCGTGCAGTCCGCGAGCAGCGTCGGCGCCACGTAGAAGCCCCGCTCGTACGGCGGCCGTTCACCGCCGGCCACGACCACGGCGCCTTCCTTGCGGCCCGTCTCCACGTACGACTCCACCCGGTCGCGGTGCTCGGCCGAGATCACCGGCCCGACGACCGTGGACGCCTCGCGCGGATCGCCGACCTTCAACCGGCCGGCGTACGCGGCCAGTTGCTCGACGAGGCGGCCGTAGACGCCCCGCTGCGCCAGCACCCGCGTGGGCGCGGTGCAGATCTGCCCGCTGTAGAAGGAGAACGTCGTCCCGATCCCGGCGACCGCCGAGCCGATGTCCGCGTCGTCGAATACGACGGCGGCGCCCTTCCCGCCGAGCTCCATCAGCTGCCGTTTCATGTCCCGTCCGCACGCCTCGGCGATGCGCCGGCCGACGGCCGTGGAGCCGGTGAAGCTGACCATGTCGACGTCCGGGGACGACACGGCCGCCTCGCCGACCTCCACCGACCTGCCGGAGACGACGTTCACGACCCCCGGCGGCACCCCGGCCGCCTCCAGCGCCTCCGCCATCCGGTAGACGGACAGCGGGTCCTGCGGCGCCGGTTTCACGACCACGGTGTTGCCCATGGCGAGCGCGGGCGCGATCTTACCGGCCGGGTTGGCCCACGGGTTGTTGTAGGAGGTGACGCAGGTGACGACCCCGACGGGCTGCCGCACGGCCAGCGCACCCATCACGCCGGCCTTCCCCATCGGCCCCGCGTCGTTGATCTGCGGCGCGACGGCCCACTCGGCGGGCTCCACGCGCGCGTAGCGCCGGAACCGGGCAGCCCCGACACCGACCTGCATCCCCCGGGCCGTGCCCGTGGTCGCGCCGGTCTCGGCCTGGGCGAGTTCGGCGTACGGCCCGAGGTGGCCGTGGATGATGTCCGCCGCCCGCGCCAGCACGGCCGCCCGCTCCTCCGGCGCCGTGCGCGACCACGGCCCGAAGGCCTCGCGGGCCGCGGCGCAGGCCGCGAGCACCTGATCCCGGGACGCCTCGGGAGCCCCGCCCACGGTCTCCTCCGTCGCCGGATCGATCACGGGATAGTGACCGCCGTCCGGCTCCACCCACGAGCCCCCGACGAACAGCCGCTGCCGGTCGGATCCTTCGAAGCTCACCTGGTGGCCACCGTCCTGGTGTCCCGCCCCGAGCGCAGCACCCGCCCCGGTACGGCCCCGCTCACCACGTCGTCCCGGATCGCCTCGACGCCATTGACCCACACGGCCCGCACCCCGATCGCCCTGGAGTCCAGCCGCGGGCTGTCGCCCGGCAGGTCGTGCACCAGGGTGGCCGTGCCGGCGTCGATCCGCTCCGGGTCGAAGAGGACCAGGTCCGCATGGAAGCCCTCCTGGATCCGGCCGCGTTCGCGCAGCCCGAAGAGCTGGGCGGGGTCGTCGGTCAGCATCTTCACGGCCTGCTCAAGGCTCGTGAGCCTGCGTCCGCGCAGACAGTCCCCGAGGAACCGGGTCGTGTACGGCGCCCCGCACATCCGGTCCAGATGCGCCCCGGCGTCGGAGCCGCCCAGCATGACGTCGTCGTGCTGCCATGCCTCGGCGCGCAGCGCCCAGGACGCGGGGTCGTTGTCGGTGGGCATCGGCCACAGGACCGTACGCATCTCGTCGGCGGCGCAGATCTCCACCATGCACTGGAAGGGTTCCTGGCCGCGTTCGCGGGCGATGTCCTCCACGACCCGGCCGCTCAGTCCGCGGTTGGCGTCGCTGTAGGTGTCGCCGATGACGTACCGCCCGAAGTTGGTCAGCCGCCGGAAGACGCCGGCCTCCTTGGACGACGCGTGCCGCAGCAGCTCCGCCCGCACCTCCGGCTCGCGCAGCCGGGCGATCCGCTCGGGCACGGGCAGCCCGAGGACCGGCCCCCACCCGGGGATCAGGTTCAGCGCGCAGAAGGTGCCGAGCGACATGTTCATCGGCGTGAGGATCGGCATGGTCAGCGCCACGACCCGGCCGCCGGCCTTGCGTGCCCGCTCACTGGCCAGCAGCTGCCGGGGCACCCGCTCCGGCACGGCCGAGTCGATGGTCAGCACGTTCCAGTTCAGCGGCCGTCCGGCGGCGGCGCTCATCTCCACGAACAGCTCGATCTCGGCGTCGCTGAACTGGTCGAGACACCCGGCGACGATCGCCTCGATCTGCGTGCCCTCGTGCTCCCCGACGGCCTTCGCCAGCGCTAGCAGCTCGGCGGGCCCGGCGTGCCGCGAGGCCACCGGCTTCCCGTCCCCGTCGGAGTGGGTGGACGACTGGGTGGTGGAGAACCCCCAGGCACCGGCGTCCATGGCGTCGTGCAACAGTCGCACGATCTCGCCGAGTTGCTCCTCACTGGGCTGCCCGCCGACCGCGTCGGCTCCCATGACGTACCGCCGCAGCGCACAGTGCCCCACCATGAAGCCCGCGTTGACCGCGATCCGCCCTTCGAGGGCGTCCAGATACTCCCCGAAGGAGTTCCAGCTCCACGGCGCGCCTTCTTCGAGCGCCACCAGCGACATGCCCTCGACCTTGGACATCATCCGCCGCGTGTAATCGGCGTCCCCGGGACGACCCGGATTCAACGGCGCCAGCGTGAACCCGCAGTTCCCACCGGCCACGGTGGTCACCCCGTGGTTGAGAGAGGGGGTGGCATAGGGGTCCCAGAACAGCTGGGCGTCGTAGTGCGTATGCGGATCGACGAACCCCGGAGCGAGGACGAGCCCGGTGCCGTCCTCACTGGTACGGGATCCCTCGGTGACGGTTCCTATGACGGCGATACGGCCGTCGCGTATGCCGACGTCGGCGTTGCAGGCGGGCGCGCCGGTCCCGTCGACGACGGTCGCGCCTTTGATGACGTGATCGAGCATGACGGCTCCTCCTCTGACTCGGGGTGCGGGCCGCGCCCCTCAGGGGCGCGGGGAACTGCGCGACCAGCCACGACGCACCCGCACCCGCCGACGGCCCGCGGCCCTACGACGATCAGGCGGACTGCCGGAATCGGGACGTCCGGTGAACGGGATCCGTGTCGATCTTCGGAATGACGTGCTCCCCGATCAGCCGGATCGTCTGCAACGTCTCCTCCTTCGGCACCCCCACCGGCAGCCCGAAGCTCAGCTGGTCCGCCCCGGCCTGCTCCCACCGCTTGCACTGCGTGAGCACCTCGTCCGGATCACCGCAGATCAGCAGCTCCTCCTCGATCAGCAGCTCCACGAACTCCGGCGTGTACTCGGGCAGCGTCTCCGGCCACACCGGGAACCCCTCGGGCCGCGGGAAGGTGTCGTGGTACCGGAACACCAGCGAGGGCAGATAGTGCAGCCCGCCGTTCACCGCGATCCGGATCGCCTCGTCGTGCGTCGGCGCGCAGATCGCCGTGGTCGTCACCATGACGTTGTCGTTGACGAAGTCCCCGATCGGCTCCGCGTTCACGACCGCCGTCTTGTACTGCTCCAGCACCCACTCCATGTCGGAGACCTTCTGGATGCTGAAGCCGAGCACCCCGAGCCCCTTGCGGGCGGCCATCGCGTACGACGGCGGCGACCCGGCGGCGTACCACATCGCCGGATGCGACTTCCCGTACGGCTTGGGCAGGACCTTGCGCGGCGGCAGCTGCCAGTGCTTGCCCTGGAAGCCGACGTACTCGTCCTGGAGCCACATCTTGGGGAACTCGGCGATCGTCTCTTCCCAGATCTCCTTGGTGTAGTTCATATCGGTCACGCCCGGTATGAACCCGAGGATCTCGTGCGAGCCGGCACCCCGGCCGCTGCCGAACTCGAAGCGGTTCTCGCTCAGATGGTCGAGCATCGCGACCTTCTCGGCGACCTTCACCGGATGGTTGACCTGGGCCAGCGGGTTGAAGATGCCCGATCCCAGATGGATCCGCTCGGTCGCGTGCGCGAGGTACCCGAGGAACACGTCGTTGGCGGAGAGATGCGAGTACTCCTCCAGGAAGTGGTGCTCGGAGGCCCACGCGTACTTGAAGCCTGACTTGTCCGCCTGGATGACGTACTCGGTCTCCTCCATCAGCGCCTTGTGCTCCGCGAGCGGATCGGTCTCGGCGCGCTTGCCCACGTATCCCTGTACAAAGAGCCCGAATTCCAAGGCGGTTCACCGTCCCCGGTTCCGAAGTTTTCTGACGCACCGTCAGTTTTGAACGACTGTGGCACCACCGGCATGGAGGGTCAATACCTGATGGTCAGTCAGATGACGCTGACCCCGGCCAGCCACCCGCCGTCGATCACGAACGGCTGTCCGGTGATGTAGGAGGAGTCCTCGGACGTCAGGAACAGCGCCAGCCGCGCCACCTCCTGCGGCCTCCCGATCCGGCCGAGCGGCACGAGCTTGCGGTACAGCCCGTCCAGGGCCCGGCTCGTCTCCTCCGCGTCCGCCTCCGGGTCCAGCTGCGCCGGGTTGGACATCGCGGTGTCGATCGCGCCGGGGCACATGGCGTTGACCCGGATGCCGCGCGGCGCCAGCTCCAGCGCGGCGACGCGGGTGAGGCCGAGGATGGCGTGCTTGGTCGCGGCGTACGTGCCCACGGCCGCCATGCCCGTGACAGCCGTGTAGGAGGCGGTGTTGACGATCGTGCCGCCGTCCTCCATCTCCGGAGCCGCGGTCTTCATACCGAGGAAGCAGCCGACCTGGTTGACCCGCACGACCTGCATGAACTCGTCCAGCGGCGTGTCGACGAGGGAGTTGAACCGCAGGATCCCGGCGTTGTTCACGAGCCCGTCGACCCGGCCGTACGCCTCCTTCGTGGCCGCCAGCGCGGCACGCCAGTCCTCCTCGCTTCCGACGTCGAGATGGACGTACAGCGCCCCCAGCTCCTTGGCCAGCGCCCCGCCCTGGTCGTCGAGCACATCGGCGACGACGACGTTCGCGCCCTCGGCCACGAACAGCCGTGCCTCCTGCTCGCCCTGTCCGCGGGCCGCGCCCGTGACGATGATCGTCCGTCCGTCCAGCTTGCCCATGGCTCTCCCTAGTCGAGGCGGGGCGCGACCTCGGCCCCGAACGCGGTGATCTGGTCGACGAGCTCGCTGCGGCCGCGGCTGCGGAACCGCACCTGGATCTGGTCCACCCCCATCGCCCGGTACGCCCGCAGCGACTCGGCGAGGGCGTCCGGCGTCCCGGTCAGCGTCCGGCGCCCGACGTCCCAGGCGGGCGTGCCGACGTACAGGGGCTCGACGATGGCGCCGACGGTGTACGGCCCCTCGATGCCCGCCTCCTGCCTGAGCCGCCGGATCCGGGCGATCTGCGCGGGCAGCCGGTCGCGCGGGTCGCCCTGCGGCAGCCATCCGTCGCCCTTCAGCGCGGCCCGGCGCACGGCGGCCGGCGAGGATCCGCCGACCCAGACCGGGACGCGTTCCTGGGCGGGGCGGGGCAGCTGGCCGAGGCCCTCGAAGTCGTAGAGCTTGCCGTGGTGTTCGGGGAACTCCTCCGGCCCGAGCGCTGCGCGCAGGGCGTCGATCGACTCGTCGAGGACGGGGCCGCGCCGCTCGAAGTCGACGCCGAGCACCTCGAACTCCTCGCGCACGTGCCCGGCCCCGACGCCGAGGATCAGCCGCCCCGCGCTGAGGTGGTCGAGGGTGGCGTACTGCTTGGCGCTGAGCAGGGGGTGGCGCAGGCCGACGACCGCGACATGGCTGAGCAGGCGGACCCGCTCGGTGGCCGCCGCGAGGAAGGCGAGGGTGGCGACCGGGTCGTACCAGACCGTGCTCATCGCGGAGGCCAGGCGGCGCGGGATGGCGACGTGGTCGCAGGTGGCGACGTAGTCGAAGCCGGCGCGCTCGGCGGCGCGGGCCAGGGCGACGAGGTCGTCGGGTCCGGCGCCGGCCTCCCAGGGCTCGGCGTACATCGTGCTCTGCGACTGGACGGGGAGCTGCATCCCGAACAGCGTCCGTCCGTCCGGCGGGACTTGGATGGCCACACGCCCTCCTCGATCTGACGGTCCGTCACATTCATGCTCGGGCGCCATCGTCCGGTCTGGCGGCGCAACAGACAAGGGGTGGGGCCGATCCCGCGCGGGAGGGGCCCCGCGTCCCGGAGGCGCCCGGATTATCGCGATCTTCGTGCGATTGACCGGGGGTCGTCCTGCTCGTGTCTCAGGGGTGTCACCGGGTGAGGGCGGCCCGGGGGCGGCTCGTACTGGGTGGCGGCGGCCCGGGAAGTCCGGGCGCCGAGACACGGGGAGATACCGAGATGATCCGCAACCGCTTCGCCGCGATCGCCGCCACCACCGCCGCCGCGGCCCTGCTGCTGACCGCCTGCAACGCCGCCGACGACGCCGCCTCCGCGGCCCGCGAGGGCGCCGGATCGGCCCTGCAGAGCCTGAACTTCGGCAGCGGCACGGCCAAGCAGAACAACGCGGCCCCCGGCACCGGCGACTGGGCGACCCGCCCGGGCAAGCCCGCGAGCAAGCCGGCCGCCAAGAAGTGGGTGCAGCTGAGCGCGTCGTCCGCGGGCGACCTGGACCCGGTCGTGGTCAACGGCGCCGGGTTCACCCTCTACCGCTTCGACAAGGACACGGCCGACCCCTCCAGGTCGAACTGCTCCGGCGAGTGCGCCACCACCTGGCCGCCGGTCCTGGTCGCGCCGGGCGGCAAGATCTTCGTGGACGGCGTGGCCAAGTCCGACGTCGGCGTGGTCAAGCGCGACGACGGCAACCTCCAGGTCACCATCGGCGGCTGGCCGGTCTACCGCTTCAGCAAGGACCTCGAGCCCGGCGACACCAACGGGCAGGGCGTGGGCGGCACCTGGTTCGGCGTGACGCCGGACGGGCAGAAGGCGGGCGCCGCCGAGGCGCCGGAGCAGGGCGGCGACGGCACCGCCGCCCCGGCGAGCAGCGTCACGCTCTCGGACGAGATCAACTTCGGCGACCCCTCCGAAGGGCTGGCCGGCTCCGGCTGCCAGAACGTCGGCCGGGACGACTCCGCCTCCTCCCTCCAGGCATCCGGCGCCCTGAAGATCTGGTCCGGGAAGGACTGCAAGGGCGAGTCCAAGGTGGTGCAGGGCAACATCGCCGACCTGAACTCGATCGGCTTCGACGACAGGATCTCGTCGGTGTTCCTCGGCTGACGCCCCGGCGCGGCCATGGGCCGCGGTCCCCCGCCGGGGGCCGCGGCTCCCTCATGCACCGCCCGGCCAGAGCCCGTCGCCCGTCAGCCCCAGCAGCTCGATCGCGTTGCGCCGTACGATCCGGTCGACCACGTCGGCGTCCAGGTGTCCCATCTGCGCCTCGCCGACCTGGCGGGACTCCGGCCAGGTGGAGTCGGAGTGGGGGTAGTCGGTCTCGTAGAGCACGTTGCCGACGCCGATGGAGTCGAGGTTCTTCAGCCCGAAGGCGTCGTCGAAGAAGCAGCCGTAGACGTGATCGGCGAACAGCTCCGACGGCGGCCGGTGCACCTTGTCGGCGACCCCGCCCCAGCCCCGGTTCTCCTCCCAGACGACGTCGGCGCGCTCCAGGATGTACGGGATCCAGCCGATCTGGCCCTCGGCGTACATGACCTTGAGGCCCGGGAAGCGCTCGAACTTGCCGCTCATCAGCCAGTCGACCATCGAGAAGCAGCAGTTGGCGAAGGTGATCGTCGAACCGACGGCGGGCGGCGCGTCGGCGGAGGTGGAGGGCATCCGGCTGGAGGAGCCGATGTGCATGGCGACGACCGTGCCGGTCTCGGCGCAGGCGGCGAGGAAGGGGTCCCAGTAGTCGGTGTGCACGGAGGGCAGCCCGAGGTGCGGGGGTATCTCGGAGAAGGCGACGGCCCGTACGCCCCGGGCCGCGTTGCGGCGGACCTCGGCGGCGGCCAGCTCCGCGTCCCACAGGGGGATGAGGGTGAGCGGGATCAGCCGACCGCGCGCGTCGGGCCCGCACCACTCCTCCACCATCCAGTCGTTGTACGCCCTGACGCCCAGCAGGCCCAGCTCGTGGTCCTGCGCCTCGGTGAAGGTCTGGCCGCAAAAACGCGGGAAGGTCGGGAAGCAGAGCGCCGACTGGACGTGGTTGACGTCCATGTCCGCGAGCCGGGAGGGCACGTCGAACGAGCCCCGGCGCATCTGCTCGTAGGTGATGACCTCCAGCTTGATCTCGTCCCTGCTGTAGCCCACGGCGGTGTCGAGGCGGGTCAGGGGCCGGTGCAGGTCCTCGTACACCCACCAGTCGCCGATCGGCCCGTCGTCGCCCGGCCGTCCCATGACGGGCTTGAACCGCCCGCCCAGGAAGGTCATTTCCTTCAGCGGCGCGCGGACTATGCGCGGTCCGATGTCCTGGTACTTCTTCGGGAGCCGGTCCTGCCACACCGTGGGCGGCTCCACCGTGTGGTCGTCGACGGAGATGATCAGGGGAAACGTCGTCTCGGTGTCCATGGCGCCCACGGTAGCGCCGATCTGACGGTCCGTCAGCTGTGCGGTGATACACCCCGCCGTGCGAAGACCTCGTGAGGGCCTTGTGATATCCCGCGCGCCTGGCTGTGATCAGCCTCTCCCCGGCTGACGCATCTGCCATGAACAAGGCAAACTGGCGGAGATGTAAACGGGCCCTAGGGGGACTGCGATGGACGGGGTACCGCGAGTGCCGGAGCAGAGGCGTCCCGGCTCCGCGCAAGATGCGGCGGAGCCGGCGGCGGCGCTGCGCTTCGGCGTGCTCGGTCCGGTGCGCGCGTGGCGCGGCGAGGAACAGCTGGCCACCGGCTCCCCCCAGCAACGCGCCCTGCTCGCCGCCCTGCTGCTGCGCGAGGGCCGTACGGCGACCGCGGCGGAGCTGATCGACGCCGTGTGGGGCGAGGAGCCGCCGTCGCAGGCGCTGGCGGCGCTGCGCACGTACGCCTCCCGGCTGCGCAAGATCCTCGACGCCGGTGTCCTGGTCAGCGAGTCCGGCGGCTACGCGGTGCGGGGGCTGCCCGAGGGCGCGCTGGACCTCGGGGTGGCGCAGGAGCTGGCGGCGGAGGCTGAGAAGGCCCGCGGCGCCGGGGATCTGTGCCAGGCGCGGGAGGTGCTCGCGCGGGCACTGGCGCTGTGGGACGGCGAGGTGCTGGCGGGGGTTCCGGGGCCGTACGCCGAGGCCCAGCGGGTCCGCCTGGAGGAGTGGCGCCTCCAACTCCTCGAATCCCGCCTCGACATGGACCTGGAGCAGGGCTGCCACGCGGAGGCGGTCTCGGAGCTGACGGCGCTGACCGCCGAGCACCCGCTGCGCGAGCGGCTGCGGGAGCTGCTGATGCTGGCGCTGTACCGCAGCGGCCGGCAGGCGGAGGCGCTGGCCGTGTACGCGGACACGCGCCGGCTGCTGGCGGACGAGCTCGGCGTCGACCCGCGCCCCGGCCTCAAGGAGCTCCAGCAGCGCATCCTCCAGGCGGACCCGGCTCTCGCGGAACCGTCGGCGCCCGCTGCCGAACCGGCCGCGGTCCCGGTCCGTCCTGCCCAACTCCCCGCCACGGTGCCCGACTTCACCGGTCGCGCCTCCTTCGTCTCGGAGCTCGGCGAGGTCCTCGCCTCGGCCGAGGGGCGGGTGATGGCGGTGTCGGCGCTGGCGGGCATCGGCGGTGTGGGCAAGACGACGCTGGCGGTCCATGTGGCGCACCAGGCGCGCTCCGCCTTCCCCGACGGCCAGCTCTACGTCGACCTCCAGGGCGCAGGCCCGCGCGCGGCGGAGCCGGAGACGGTGCTGGGCTCCTTCCTCCGGGCCCTCGGCACCGCCGACTCGGCGATCCCGGACTCCCTGGAGGAGCGTGCCGCGCTCTACCGCTCGGTGCTGGACGGCCGGCGGGTGCTGGTCCTGCTGGACAACGCCAGGGACGCCGCCCAGGTACGGCCGTTGCTGCCGGGCACGGAGGGCTGTGCGGCGCTGGTGACCTCCAGGGTCCGCATGGTCGACCTCGCGGGCGCCCATCTGGTCGACCTGGACGTGATGTCCCCGGACGAGGCGCTGTCCCTGTTCACGAAGATCGTGGGCGAGGAGCGGGTGGCCTCCGAGCGGAAGGCCGCGCTGGACGTGGTCGCGGCGTGCGGCTTCCTGCCGCTGGCGATCCGCATCGCGGCGTCCCGGCTCGCGGCGCGGCGCACGTGGACGGTGTCGGTGCTGGCGGCGAAGCTCGCGGACGAACGCCGCCGCCTCGACGAACTCCAGGCAGGCGACCTCGCGGTGAAGGCCACGTTCGAGCTGGGCTACGGCGCGATGGACCCCGCCCAGGCCCGCGCCTTCCGCCTGCTGGGCCTCGCCGACGGCCCCGACATCTCGCTGGCGGCGGCGGCCGCGGTGCTGGACCTGCCGGTGGACGAGACGGAGGACCTGCTGGAGGCCCTCGTCGACACATCCCTGCTGGAGTCGGCGGCACCGGGCCGGTACCGGTACCACGATCTGGTGCGACTCTACGCGCGTGCGTGCGCGGAACGCGACGAACAGCCGCCGAGCGAGCGGGAGGGGGCGTTGTCGCGGTTGCTGGACTTCTATCTGGCCACGACCGCGCAGGTGTACGCCATCGAGCACCCCGGGGACCGGCTGACCGACGACCTGGAGCCGACCCGCTATCCGGGGCTGAGCTTCGACGAGGGGACGGCGGCCCTCGACTGGCTGTACACGGAGGCCGGGCAACTGCTGGCCTGCGTACGGCAGGCGGCGGGAACGGAGCGGCTGCGGCGGGCGGTCGATCTGCTCTGGGCGGCGAAGGACCTGACCGAGTCCGGGGCCAACTCGCATCAGTACGAGATGACGGCGAGGGCGACCTGCGAAGCCACCCGGGCGGACGGCCACGACCGGGCGGAGGGCAGGGCCCGGACGGTGCTCAGCGACGTGCTGCTGGTCTCCGGACGCATCCAGCCGGCCGAGCAGGAGGCCCGCGTCGCCATGGAACTCGCCGGGAGCGCGCAGGACTCCACCGCCCTCAGCTGGGTGGCCAACAACCGGGGCCTCATCTGCCTGCACGAGAGCCGGTTCGCCGACGGCAAGGTCTTCTTCGACCAGGCCCTCGAAGGTCTGCGGGCGGCGGGGAACCGGCCCTTCGAGGCCACCGTCCTCGGCAACCTGTCCCGCGCCCACCTGGGCATGGGCAACATCGCGAAGGCCGTGGAGATGGCGCAGCACGGGCTCGCCGTGCACACCGAGATCGGCCGGACGGTGCGCCTGGCCAACGGTCACTTCGCGCTCGGCGTCGCCCTGACCCGCGCGGGCCGTTACACCGAGGCGCTCAGCCAGTTCTCCGACGCCCTCGGCATCTTCAACGGCCATCGGCAGCGGCTGTGGGAGGGCGTCACCCACTTCCGCATCGCCGAGGTGCACGCGGCCGACCGCCGCCCGTCGCAGGCCGCCCAGCACGCCGAACAGGCGCTCGCGCTGGGCTGTATCGGCGGCGACCGGATGCAGGGCAACGTCCTCACCCTGCTGGGGCGTTCGCTCTACGCGCTCGGTCAGGCGGACCGGGCCCGGGCCTGCTGGCGTGAGGCCCTGAGCCTGTACGAGCAGAACGGCGCCGGGGAGGCCAACGCGGTGCGCGCACTGCTCAGCTCGGCCGCGGCGGCGTAACCCGGGCCGCTGACCTGGGGATTGTGAGCGTTAAGCGTTCGTTTATCTCCACCCGGCAGTCTCATACCTGTCAGACCGTCGCGTCGGGGGGCAGACGGTCGGACCCGGAGCCCGACCGATTACTGTGCGGCTCCGAACGCCCGTCCGGCGATCCGCGGGGGAATCCCCGGGCGGGCGTTCCTCACTCATCGCCGAAACAGAGGAACACGAGCCCATGAGCGACAAGAAGAAGGACGCGACCGTCTCTCCGGACAACAACGCGATGCCGGGCGAGCCGGCCGCCGCGGACGAGAAGATCACCACCCTGAACAACGCCATGCCCAGCGAGCCGGCTGCCGCTGACGAGGAGATCACCACGCTCAACAACGCCATGCCGGCGGGGCCCGCGAAGCTGAAGCTGAACGACAAGTAGGCCTCATCGCACGGGGATCGGCCGCGGCGGCTCGGAGGGGGAGCCACCGCGGCCGACGTGTGTCCGGCGGGCGCCGGCGCTCGCGGCGTCCGCCGTGAGGCCGGCGCAATGGCGTGTCCCCGCGGTCTCTGTGCGTCGTTCCCCCTCCCGACACCCGGTCGTCGCACCCGACCGGCACGCTCGGGTGTCATGGCATCCGAGCACAGCGCGGCGGCGGGCGCCGGACAGCCGTCGGCGCTCGTCAGGTTCGTTCAGTTCGTGCCGCTGGGCGCGGTGGCCGTCGTGCTGCTCGACTCCGCCACGGACTTCTTCCCGGACGACCCCCTCGCGGGCATCCTGACGCCGACCAGGCTCGCCCTGCTGCTCGGGGTCATCGCCCTGGTCGTGCCCGTACGGGGCCGGCCGCGGGCACGGCTGCGGGACTTCCGGACGCGCCTGGACCTGCCGATCGGCCTGCTGGTCGCGGTGTCGGCCGCGACCACGTACCGCGGCGGACACCCCACCGCACCCCTGCGCGGCCTGCTCACCGTCATCGCCTGCCACTACCTGGTCGTCGCGGTCCGCCGCACCCGGCCCGAGTCGTGGCGCGCGATCGCCCTCCTCGCGCTGACCGGCGTCGCCGCGGCCGCCACCAGCGCGTTCTCGCAGGTGACCAACGAGACGCCGACCGGCTTCTGCCGCACCGGACTGCTCACCGACGTCGCCTGCGACACGGCCGGCGACGGCGTCCTGATCCGCGCCACCGGCACCTTCGCCAACCCGAACCTGCTGGCCGCCTTCCTGGTGCTGCTCCTGCCGTTCGCCCTGCTCGCCACCGTGTGCGTGGACGAGCGCACGGCCCGTACGGCGGTCGTCCTGCTCGTGGTGATCGGATACGGCGCCCTGCTGACCACCTTCTCGCGCGCCGGGTACGTCGCCGGCGCCGCCGGTCTCCTCGTCCTCGGCGGTGCCTACTGGCTGGCGCCCAGGATCGCCGACCGCGCGCAACGCCGGCTGTTCGCCGTCCTCGGCACCCTCGCCCTGCTCGGCGCGGCCGGCGCCATCTGGGCCGTGTCCCGGGCCGGCGACTCCCTCGGCGTGCGGGGCCAGGCGTGGGAGGCGGCGCTGAGACTGGCCGCCGACAACGCCCTCGGCGTCGGGCTCGGCCGCTCCGGCGCCGCGATATCCGCCGCCGCGCCGGGCGGGCGGACCTTCGTCCACGCCCACAACCTGTGGCTCAACTGGCTGGTGGAGGCAGGCCCGTTGGGGCTCCTCGCCATCACCGCCGTCGCCGTGATCGCGGTGTCCTGCGCGGCCCGCGCCGCCCGCGCGAAGTCGGTGATCGGCACGGTCGGCCTTGCGGCCCTCACCGGCTTCTTCCTGATGAGCATGATGGACCACCCGGCCAACCTCGACCGCATCGACGCCCTGTTCTGGTGCGCCCTCGCGGTGATCATGGCCGAGACCCCGGCCACCTGGCGCGACCGCACGGGCACCACCCCGGCCCTCGCCCCGGC
Source organism: Streptomyces chartreusis (assembly GCF_008704715.1). Taxonomy (NCBI): domain Bacteria; kingdom Bacillati; phylum Actinomycetota; class Actinomycetes; order Kitasatosporales; family Streptomycetaceae; genus Streptomyces; species Streptomyces chartreusis. Next base: position 5,528,711 of record NZ_CP023689.1, on the reverse strand, counting down.
CCGGCCCAAACACCCCCGCCACGGCCCCCAGCGCGTCGGCGCCGCCGGCTAACAAGTCATCTCATTTGTGGTCCGTTCAATGTCCAGCGGTGTCGACCGAGTCGCTGAGAGCTATCGAGGCCCTTGCGGGCAATGCGGTGCCGGATGCCGACCATGCAGGACACGGTCTAAAAGGTGCGTGATGACGGAAGGCGCGGCACCGTGCGCACCTTTTCACGACAACCCGGCGGCATTCGCGGTAGCCGATGCTCGGCCCGCCGGGCTGATGCTGCGGCGCCCTCGGCGGCTCACCGCTGCGGCTGGGCGCCTGTCCTCAACAGGGCCAGCCCGAGAGGGGTGATGAGGTGCAGCACGGACCCACCTCTGCGGCTGGTGGTGATGAGGTCCGTGTTCCGCAGCACGGTGGCGTGCTGACTGGCCGCTGCGGCCGTTACGTTGAGACGGCGTGCCAGCTCGGTCGTCGTGCAGCCTTCCTCTGTCACCTGCAGGGCGGCAGCTCGCGTGCGGCCGAGCAGAGACTCCAGGTTCCGGATAGTTGAATCGTCCGGTTCGCCCGGCCCGGTACCGGTCAACGGTCGGCGGAGGGCCGGCACGGTCAGCCGGGGTGGCTGGGCGGTGTCGAGTGGGTCCCACAGAAAGCTCACCGGGAGCTTCGAGAAGACCGTGGGCGTGATGATCAGCCCCCTGCCCTGCAGACGCACCTCGACCCGTCGCGGGTAGGGAGCTTCCAGCACTGGAGGACGCCAGCGGACCAGCGGCGCGCAGATCGAGCGCAGCAGCAGATCGATGCCCCCCTCCAACATCAGGTTCGCGCAACGAGTGGACAGCGCGACCAGCTCGGACCGCCCTTGGTGCCAGTAGGGCTCCACAGTCAGCCGATGGCAGGCGCGCACGGCCTCAGCGAGCTCCCGCCGTGCGTCGCGGTCTCCCTCGGACACTCGCCTGGCCCATGGCAGGTGTTCGGGGTGGAAGTCGAGGCCTTCGAACTCGCGTCGCAGCCGGGGCACCGGGGCGTGCAGCAGATTGTCCACGGCGTGGTCCAGAGAAGACACATCACCCATCAGCGCCAGCAGATCAAGCCCGGGGCCGCGCACCGGAACCAGGGACGTCAGGGGGCGCGTGTCCGCTCCCATCCGGCCCGCGACCGCCGACCGCCACGAGCGCAGGTGCGGAAGGTCCCGCTTCTCTCTCAGCAGTTCCAGGCTGTAGTAGATCTCCGCCGCGACGCCGATCGTTGCGGCCACCCGTGTCCGGGCGAGGTCTTCCGCCGTGAAGTGAATGCGTAACACCAACCAACCCCCTGCCATCGCGATAGAGCGCGTGAGCGCACCCTCAGCATGCCCCGACCCGGCACACCCCAAGAGGCACTCCCGAGCCAGACGTCATAACGGACGGCAGTTCAAGGTCCGATATCTGATCATTCCTCGGTGAGGACGGGAAACCCCATTGGTTTTAAGTCAGGACTTAACAGCTCGTCATCCGACACAGCCTTTCCCCATAGTTCAGGGGACCGGAAAGCGAGGAAGCCGCGCTTCCCGAAGGAACAGGCAACGGCCGGATATCCCGGCTTTGCGCGAATCGAAGAAGGAGATCCATCCTCATGCGACGATTCACCAGCCTCTGTACCGCGTTAGGGTTCGCTGCGGCCGCAGTAGTGGCATCTGCGCCGATCGCCCAGGCGTCTACGGCGACTGTCGAACGGGACGTGACGATCACCGCGTACCAGGACTGCCCGGTCGGCTGGTTCTGCGCATGGGAAGACGCCGGTGGCTGGGGCAGGATGGCGCGCTTCCAGACGGGCTCGGACGACCTGCGTGACTTCAACCTGAACGACCAGATCTCCTCGGTCTGGAACAGGACGGGCAGGACGTTCTGCACGTGGTTGAACATCAACCGCGACGGTGCCACCTGGCCCGTGGGGAACTGGCAGGGCAACACTTCGCAGTACAACCGAAACGACAACATCAGCTCCCTGCGCGTAGGGGCCTGCTGATCACCCCGCCTGGACCGGACCGGGAGCAGCCTGTCAACTGATCGGATGAAGCGCTGCGGTGCAGAGCATCTCCGGCTGCTGCAGGCCACCGAGTCAGCGAAGGGCCCCGGCGTCCGCGGGCCCTTCGCTACTCCGAGGCCCTCCCCCGCAGCTCCCCCTTGACCACCTTCCCGCTCGCGTTCCGCGGCAGTTCGGCCACGAACTCCACCGCCCGCGGCACCTTGTAGTTCGCCATCTCCCGGCGTGCCCAGGCGATCAGGTCGTCCCCGGTCAGCACGGACCCCGGCCGTCGCACCACGAACGCCTTCCCGGCCTCCCCCAGCCGCGCGTCCGGCACGCCGATCACCGCGACGTCCGCGACGTCGGGGTGCAGGCCCAGCAGCTGCTCGATCTCCGCCGGGTAGGCGTTGAAGCCGCCGACGATGAACATGTCCTTGATGCGGTCGGTGATGCGCAGGTTGCCGCCGTCGTCCAGCACGCCCACGTCCCCGGTGCGCAGCCAGCCGTCCTCGTCGAGCACCTCGGCCGTGGCCGCCGCGTCCTCGTAGTAGCCCCGCATGACGTTGAAGCCGCGGACCAGCACCTCGCCGGGTTCGCCGGGCGGTGCCTCGACGCGGACCTCCGTGCCCGGTATCGCGCGGCCCGACGTCGACGCGATGACCGTCGGGTCGTCGCCGCGCCGGCACATCGTCACGATGCCGCTGGCCTCCGACAGGCCGTACGCCGTCAGGACCGTCTCCACGCCGAGTTCCCCGCGCAGCCGCTCCACCAGTCGCAGGGGCACGACCGCGGCGCCCGTGACCACCAGCCGCAGCGCCGAGAGGTCGTGCGTGTCGCGGGCCGGGTGGTCAAGGAGCGACTGGTGCAGGGTCGGCGGGCCCGGCAGCACCGACACCCGTTCCGCCGCGATGTTCGCCAGCGCCGTACCGACGTTGAAGACCGGCTGCGGGATCATCGTCGCGCCCCGCATCAGACAGGCGATCACCCCGGCCTTGTAGCCGAAGGTGTGGAAGAAGGGGTTCACGATCAGATAGCGGTCGCCCTGCCGCAGTCCCGCAAGGTCGCTCCACACCTCGTACGCCCGCAGCGTCTGAGCGTGGGTGATCACCGCGCCCTTGGGGCGGCCCGTCGTGCCGGACGTGAAGACGATGTCCGAGGCCCAGGAGCCCTCGACGGCCTCCGCGCGCGCCCGCACCTCGGCCCCGTCCACGCCGTCGCCGCTCGCCAGGAAGTCCTTCCAGGTACGGAAGTCCGCGGGGGCGTCGTCCGAGAGCACCACCACCTGCTCAAGGGCGGGCAGCCCGGGCCCCTCCGCGACCGCGCGGCGCAGCGACGCCACGTACGACGTCCCCAGGAACGTGCCGGTCACGAACAGCAGCCGGGCCCCGCTGCGGCGCAGCACATCGGCCGCCTCCCCGCCCTTGAAGCGGGTGTTCAGCGGCACCAGCACCGCCCCCGCCGACACCGCGCCCAGCGCGGCCGTGATCCAGTCCAGCGTGTTCGGCGCCCAGATGGCGACCCGGTCGCCCGGCTCGATGCCGTTCGCCATGCAGGCCGCGGCCGAGCGCTCGACGCGGGCGCCCAGTTCGGCGTACGTGGTCCGGCTGCGGCCCTCCACCACCGCCTCGACGTCCGCGTACCGCTCGGCCGCGGACCGCAGCAGTTCCGGGATGCTGTCCCACTCCAAGTCACCGCGCACCACAGCCTCCAGACCCACTAGCTGACTACCCGTCAGATTAGCTGTAGCCTGACGCCCTGTCAGCAGCCGCTTCAGCATGCGGAGGTGCGCGCAGCATGACCTCAGGCACCGGCCTCAAGGACGCCACCGCGATCGTCGGCATCGGACAGACCCCCTTCGCCAAGAACCTCCCGGACGACGAGAGAACCCTGGCCTGCCGTGCCGTTCTCGCCGCCCTCGACGACGCCGGCATCGCCCCCGGCGAGGTCGACGCCCTCGCCTCCTACACCATGGAGGAGACCGACGAGGTCGAGCTGGCGAAGGCGGTCGGTCTCGGTGACCTCACCTACTTCAGCAAGGTCGGCTACGGCGGCGGCGGTTCGTGCGCCACCGTCGCGCACCTGGCCACCGCCATCGCCACCGGCCAGGCGTCGGTCGGCGTCGCCTGGCGGTCCCGCAAGCGCGGCAGCGGCCCCCGGCCGTGGCGGAACACCACCGCCCAGCTGCCCACGCCGGCCCAGTGGACCAGGCCCTACGGCCTGCTGCGGCCCGTCGACGAGATCGCGATGCTCGCCCGGCGCTACATGCACGAGTACGGTGCGACCCGGGACCACCTGTTCAACGTCGCACTCGCCTGCCGCAACCGGGCCAACCAGAACCCGGACGCGATCATGTACGACCGCCCCCTGACCCGCGAGATGTACATGACCTCCCGCTGGATCAGCGAGCCGCTCTGCCTCTTCGACAACTGCCTGGAGACCGACGGCGCCCTGGCGTGCGTGATCGTCAGCCGCGAGCGCGCCCGCGACTGCCGGCACACCCCCGTCTACGTCCACTCCGCCGCCCAGGGCCTGCCCGCCCAGCACCACGGCATGGTCAACTACTGGAACGACGACCCGCTCACGGGCCCCGCCTGGACCGCCGCCCGGCATCTGTTCAAGCACGCCGACCTCACTCCACAGGATGTGGACGTCGCCCAGATCTACGACGCGTTCACCGCGCTCATACCGCTCTCGCTGGAGGGCTACGGCTTCTGCGGGCGCGGCGAGGGCGGCGCGTTCACCGAGGGCGGCGCCCTGGAGATCGGCGGACGGCTGCCGATGAACACCGGGGGCGGCGGGCTCAGCGAGGCCTACGTCCACGGCTTCAACCTCATCAACGAGGGCGTCAAACAGCTGCGCGGCACCAGCACCGCCCAGGTCCCCGGCGCCGCAACCTGTCTCGTCACCGCCGGCGAAGGCGTCCCCACCTCCGCGCTGCTCCTGAGGAGTTGATCGAAGGATGCTCTCCCCCGTCACCGACCCCGACGGCGCCCCGTTCTGGGAGTACGCCGCCCGGGGCGAGCTGCGCGTCCAGTCCTGCGCCGACTGCGGCGAACCCCGCTTCCCGCCCCGCCCGTGCTGCCCGCACTGCCAGTCCTTCGCGAGCGAATGGCGGCTGATGAGCGGGCACGGCCGGATCTGGTCCTACGTCGTCCCCCACCCGCCCCTGCTGCCCGACTACGCGGCGCAGGCGCCGTACAACGTGATCGTCGTCGAGCTCGCCGACGCGCCCCGCATCCGTCTGGTCGGCAACCTCGTCACCGGCCCCGGCGCGGCCCTCGGCTCCTTCGCCCCGGACCGGATCCGCATCGGCGCCAAGGTGCAGGCCGTCCTCGGCGGCACCGGGCTGCCGCAGTGGGTCCTGGAGCGGCCATGAGCCTCGACGTCACCATCGACAAGGACACCGCGGTCGCCGTCGTCACGCTCGACCGGCCGGACCGCCTCAACGCCATCGACCTGCCGATGCGGGACGAACTCGTGGCGGCCTGGCGGGATCTGCGGTTCGACGACACCGTACGGGCCGTCGTCCTCACCGGTGCCGGGGAGCGGGCCTTCTGCACCGGCCTTGACCGGGACGCCGTGGTCCCGCAGCCCGACTCCCCCTACATGACGGACGACCCGCTGCTGCGGGTCGGGCCGAAGTCCAACGACCTGTGGAAACCGGTCGTCGCCGCCGTGCGGGGCATGGCCTGCGGGGGCGCGTTCTATCTGCTCGGCGAGGCGGACTTCCTGATCGCCGACCCGACCGCCGCCTTCTTCGACCCGCACACCACCTACGGCATGGTCAGCGCCTACGAGTCGATGCTCATGGCGCTGCGCATGCCGTACGGGGAGGCCGCGCGGATGGCTCTCATGGGGAGCGCGGAACGGCTGTCGGCCCGGCGGGCCCACGAGATCGGGCTGGTCTCGGAAGTCACCGAGGCCGGCGGCGCGCTGGCGGCCGCCGTCGACTGCGCGGCCGTACTCGCCGGGTATCCGCCGGCCGGGGTGCAGGGGACCGTGCGGGCGCTGTGGGCGGCCAGGGAGGCCGCCCTCGCCCAGGCGTTCGCGCAGGCACCGCACCTGATCGCCCTCGGGAACCTGCCGGGCGAGCGGCAGACGGAGCTTTTCCGGTCGCGGCGCCGCGAGCACCGCCTGCGCTGAACTACTGCGCCTCGCGCGTCACGTCGTCCAGGGCGCAGGTGACACCGGCGGTGTTCGCGCCCGAGTCGGCGACGTAGGCGGCGGCCACGTCCAGGGTCTCGGTGGAGTCGGCCGCGACGTACGGGATGGCGGACGAACTCGTGCGCACGGGCGCGCCGTCGGGGTCCTTGAAGACCACGTCGAACTCGTAGGTGTACGTGCTGAAGGTGTTGGTGTTGGTCGCCTCGACACGGGCGACTATGCCCCGGCTCGGGTCGTACGCGCAGCTGGTGATCCGCACGTCGCTCGTCGGCTCCGCGGACGCGGTCGCGGACGAACCGCCGCCCGACGACGACCCGGTGTCGTAGTCGTCATCGTCGTCGTAGTGGTGCGTGCTGCCGCCCGAACTGCTCGACGAGCTGCTGGAGCCGGAGCTGTCGTCGCACCCGCCGCCGTGCGAGCGCCGGGCACCGGTCAGGGCGACCAGTACACAGGCGAAGACGGCCAGAGCACGGACATGGCGAAGCTTCACGGTGTTTCAACCCCCGTTGTCGCGATCGTGAACACGTCACGTTAGCAGCGGCCGCATGGCGGTAAGCGCTCACCCGGCGTAGCGTCTCGTGTAAGAGCGGTGAAGATGACCGCTCCCCTGGGACGGGCGCCGTCCGGCCCCTTCCGTGCACCGGCACGACGGCCGTCACACAGCCGTGGCTAGGCCGTTCGCGCCGTGCCCGTGCCCTTCTCCGCGTCCAGCGCGTACACGCACCGGTCCTTGCTGCACGCGTACACCACGCCGTCCTTCACCACGGGCGAGCCGGTGATCTCGCCGCCCGTGGCGAGCTTCCAGCGCAGCCGGCCGTCGTCGGCCTTCAGGGTGTACAGCAGATGGTCGGTGGAGCCGAAGTGGATCCGGCCCTCGGCGACCGACGGGGCGCCCACGAGGTCGCCGCCCGCCTGGAAGCGCCACTTCGGCGTCCCGGTGACCGCGTCCAGCGTGTACAGGCCCTTGCCGCTGCCCACATGGACATGGCCCCCGGCCACCAGCACCGGCTCGATCGAGGACCGGGACTCGGTCGCGATGCGCCAGCGGTCGCGGCCGTCGGTGGCGTCCAGGGCGTAGACCGTGCCGAGGTAGTCGGCGAGGTACACGCCGCCGCCGGTCACCGCCGGGCCCGGCACGAAGGCGGGCGGGCACAGGAAGACCGCGGGGGCCTCGAAGTGCCAGCGAACGTGCCCGCTCATCACGTCGATCGCCAGCACGCGCGTGCCGGCCGAGACGTACACATAGCCGTCGTGGGCCTGCGCCACCCGCACCGGCACCCCGCCGCAGGAGGCGGCGTCGCCGATCGGGTACGACCAACGCTCGTCGCCGGTGCGGGCGTCCAGGGCGCGCAGCCGGGCGTCCTGCCAGACGTACACCGTGCCGTCGTACAGCGCCGGCCCGGCCTCCGGGGACTCGAAGTCGGTCTGCGCCCCGGTCAGCTCCCACAGCTTCTGGCCGCTGGACGCCTCCCAGGCCTGGACGCCGCCGCCGCGCGTGCCGGTGACGACGGTGCCGCGCTCGGCCTTGAGGGAGTACACCCAGGCGTCCGTCTGGAGCCGCCACAGGTCCGCGCCCTCGCGGCACTCCAGGGCGAACAGGGTCGGCCCGTCGGAGGCGTGGATACGGCCGTCGGCCACCGCCATGGACCAGGCGACGTCACGGGTCTTGAAGCGGCGTCGGCCGGTGGCCACGTCCAGGGCGTGCACCTCGAAGGAGGTGACGTAGACGAGGTCCCCGTCGACGGCCGGGGTGCCCCAGACGTCGTTCGACATGCGAAAACGCCAGGGCCGCCAGCCGGCCGCGTTCTCCGGGGGCACGGGCGGCACGGCCGGGCCGACGGCGGGGTCGGTGCCGTTGACGCCGGGGCGGGGCTTGGACCAGGAGGCGACCAGGCCGGCCTCCGGAGGGGGCGCCTTCATGGCGGCGGCGCGGGCGTCGGCCACGCGCGGGCCGGGGCCGATGGGCACCGCGGCGCCCGCCAGGCGGACGGGGCCGGTGTCGGGGGCGCCGACCGGGACGGGCTGCGGGCCCGGGACCACCGGGTCGTGCGCGGGCGGGGGCGGCAGCGGCGCGGGGGCGATACGGCCTGCGCTGCGGCCGGAGGCGGGCGCGGGCTTGGCCGCGGGGCGGCCGCCTCTGCGCGTCTCGATCAGGCCCACCGCGCGCTCGGGCAGCCACGCGGACGCCGTACCGCTGTCGTCGGAGCCGGAGCCGAAGAGGTGGGGCGCGAGCTGGGACTGGAGGTCGGCCGGGTTGGGCCGGGCCGTGGCCTCCATCTGCATACAGGACTCGATCAGCGGGCGCAGCTCGTCCGGGAGACCTTCGAGGTCCGGGCCCTCGCGCAGCAGCATGAAGACCGTCTCGACCGGGTTGGCGCCGTGGAACGGGGGGTGTCCGGTGGCGGCGAACACCAGCATCGAGCCCAGCGAGAAGACGTCGCTCGCGCCGGTCACGCTGCGGGAGTCCTTCGCCTGCTCCGGCGACATGTAGGCGGGCGTGCCGACGGCGACGTTGGTCATCGTCAAACGCGTGTTCGAAACGCCGGACGCGATACCGAAGTCGATGACGCGGGGACCGTCCTCGACCACGAGCACGTTGGACGGCTTCAGGTCGCGGTGCACGAGCCCGGCGCCGTGGATCGACTGGAGGGCCTCCGCCACGCCGGCCGCGAGCCAGCGCACCGCCTGGGCCGGCAGCGGCCCGCACTCGTTCACTATTTCCTCGAGGGAGGGTGCGGGAACGTACGCGGTGGCCAGCCACGGCACCGCGGCGCGCGGGTCGGCGTCGACGACCGCGGCCGTGTAGAACCCGGAGACCGCCCTGGCCGCCTCCACCTCACGCGTGAAGCGGACGCGGAACAGCTGGTCCTCGGCGAGCTCCGTACGGACGGTCTTGATCGCCACGCGCCGGCCCGAAGCCGAGCGCGCGAGATAGACCAGCCCCATGCCGCCGGCACCCAGCCGTCCGAGCACCTCGAACGGCCCGATCCTGCGCGGATCGTGCTGCGTCAGCTGATCCACCACTCTGCCTGCCACCTCCCCGTACGGGCCCCGTCCACCCACATATGTACGCGACCCCGTGCAGCGTCTCACCACCGCACCGCCTTGGCGGCACGCACCCCGATTCTTCCTGTCCGAGGGCGTGGTTGCGAACCCGAGGGCGGAACGGGGTGTCTTGGGACAAAACCACACTCCGGCGTCCACGGACAGCGCCGGTTCGCATTGTGGGACGCCGGATGCCGGAGTGCCGTCAGCGTTCCAGGACCGCGAACGAGGCCCCCTGGTCGTCGCTGACCACGGCGACCGTGCCGTACGACGTTTCGAAGGGCGGCACCTGCACCCGCCCGCCGAGCCGGTTCACCGTGCCGAGGATCTCAGCACAGTCCGCCACCCGGAAGTGGACGACGAAATGAGGCGGCATCATCGCCGGGAACACCTCGCCCACGGCCGCCCGCCCGAAGTCCGGCTCGGCGTCCTCCCCGAAAAGGGCGTCGTGGAAGAGCCCGCCGTAGAAGGTGTTGGCGGCCTCGGTGTCCCGGGTGTACAGCTCGGCCCAGGCGAAGCTGCCGACCTTGTGCCGGCGCCCGAATCCGGTGTGCCCGTCGGCCTGCCACAGCCCGAAGACCGCGCCCTCGGGATCGGTGACCAGCGCGGCCGTCCCCAGGTCCGGCCCGACCGGCGTCGGCGAGGTGACCACCTGCCCGCCGGCGTTCCGGATCCGCCCGGCCAGCCCCTCCGCGTCCGGGGTGGCGAAGTACACCGTCCACACGGTGGGCATCCGCCCGTCCGTCTTGCGGGAGAGCGCGGCGACGCGGTCACCGTCCAGGCGGGCCCACACGGTGGAGTCGTACGCCTCCTCGAAGTCCCACCCGAAGAGCTCACCGTAGAAGCGTTCACCCGCCGGTACGTCGGCGAGCTGTGCGTCGACCCAGCACGGGACGCCTTCCGTGTATCCCGTTCCGTTCGCGGATGCCCTGTTTTCGGCCATGCGGCAAAAGTAGCCGTCTCCCCCACACGCCGCAGACCAGGCACACCAGGCCCGTGCTCCTCGTGCACCCCATTTGCAGTCGGCCGAATCGCGCTCCGATCACCCCTCGGTAAGCTGACGACATGACAGGACAAGTGCGTACCGTCGACGGCCGCGTGGCCGGCCGGCGTGGGCAGGCGACCCGGCAGAAGCTGCTCGACTGCCTCAGCGAGATGCTCAGCTCTTCCCCGTACCGGGACGTCAAAGTCATCGATGTCGCCCGGAAGGCGGGCACTTCGCCCGCCACCTTCTACCAGTACTTCCCGGACGTCGAGGGCGCCGTCCTGGAGATCGCCGAGCAAATGGCCGCCGAGGGGGCCGGGTTGACCGAGCTCGTCGAGGGCCGCAGCTGGGTCGGCAAGGCCGGCTGGCAGACGGCGCAGGAACTCGTCGACGGCTTCCTGGAGTTCTGGCGGAAGAACGACGCGATCCTCAGGGTCGTCGACCTCGGTGCGTCCGAGGGCGACAAACGCTTCTACAAGATCCGTATGAAGATCCTGAACTCCGTCAACAACTCCCTTTCGGAAGCCGTCACTCAGCTCCAGTCCAAGGGCAAGGTCGACAAGGACGTCAACCCGGCCGCGGTGGCGGGTTCGCTCGTCGCGATGCTCGCGGCGGTGGCCTCGCACCAGAAGGGCTTCCAGACCTGGGGTGTGAAGCAGGCCGAACTCAAGCCGAACCTGGCGCTGTTGGTGCACCTGGGCGTGACCGGCAAGAAGCCGACGAAGTAGCGGCGCCGGGGTCCTGTCTCGCAGGCGGTGGTCCACGCGGGGCCGCCGCCTGCCGCCCGTTCACGGCGGCTCACATCACGCCGGCAGGGGCCGGTCGTCCACCACGTGTTTCATCACCAGCGTCGAGGTCAGCCGCTGCACCCCCGGCAGCGTGGCCAGCCGGTCGTCGTACAGCCGTTGGTAGGCGGCGAGGTCCGCGGCGACCACCCGCAGCAGATAGTCCGGCTCCCCGAACAGCCGCTGCGCCTCCACCACGTGCGGGATGTCCGCCAGCGCGCCCTCGAACTCGGCGACCGTGTCCCGGTCCTCCTGCCGCATGGACACGAAGACCAGCGCCTCGAAGTTCAGCCCCACGGCGGCCGGCTCCACGACGGCCCGGTATCCGCTGATGGCTCCGGCCCGCTCCAACTCCCGCAGCCGCCGGTGGCACGGCGAGACGCTCAGCCGCACCCGTGCGGCCAGCTCGGTCACGGTCAGCCGCCCGTCCTGCTGAAGCTCGGCAAGAATCTGTCTGTCCACGTCGTCCATGGGGCAGATCTTCCCCCACTACCCCGGATCATGGGCAAACTTCGACAACACTTTCGGGCCATTCCCGCCTAATGTCCCCACCATGGACTCCGGACTGCTCATCTCCTTCCTCGCCATCGACCTGCTGCTCGTCTGCGTGCCGGGCGCCGACTGGGCGTACGCGATATCCGCCGGGCTGCGCGACCGCTCGCCGGTGACGGCGGTGGCGGGCCTGGTCACCGGGTACGCGCTGCACACCGTCCTCGCGGTGGCGGGCCTCGCGGTGCTGGTGGCGAGCGAGCCGGGTCTGCTCACCGCGCTGACCGCCGCCGGCGCCGCGTACCTGGTGTGGCTGGGTTGGAGCGTGCTGCGCCGACCGGGCACGCCGGGCGAGGCCGAGGAGGCCGTGGCCACGAGTGGGGCCCGAGCCTTCCTGCGCGGCGCGACGATCAGCGGCCTGAACCCCAAGGGCCTGCTGCTCTACCTGTCGGTGCTGCCGCAGTTCCTGCTGACGAAGGGCGACCACCTGCCGGTCCCCGCGCAGACCGCCGTCCTCGGCCTGCTCCACATGGCCTGCTGCGCCGCCGTCTACCTCACGGTCGGCCTCACCGCCCGAGCGGTCCTCGGCGCCCGCCCGACAGCGGCCCGCGCGGTCGCCCGCACATCGGGCGCGGCGATGCTCGGAATCGGCGCGTTCCTGCTGGTCCAGCGCCTGGCGACGCTGTAGCGGTCGCGGATGTCCGCCCGAACGTCACGGGCCCGGCCGCGCGCCGGTGGGCGACGGGCCGGGCCCTTCGGTGGTGCCGGGGGTCAGTCGAAGAGCGAGGCCCTGATGGTCCTCGTCTCTCCGGAGGGGAGTGCGACCTGGGCGGACGCGTAGAGCTCCAGCGGACTGCTCAGACCGGGCAGGGTCCGGGAGACGGTGGCGGACCACCCGGTGGTGCGCCGGGTGCAGGACGGGTCGCAGAGGTCACGGGTCAGATGGGTGTCGGTGCCGTTCATGACGTCACCGACGCGGACCCACCGCGGCTCGATCCACTTGCCGGCGGCCGGGGCCACCGACAGCTTGCCGCGCTCCTGCATGGTGTCGCGGTAGCCGCGTTCGTGCCGGTGGACGCAGAACTTGCCGGCGGCGTAGGTGGAGCACTTCGCCGCGACCGGTGCCCAATCGCTCCAGGAGGCGCCGACCTCGGAGAGGGAGCCGCCGGAGCTCTCGCCCCGCACCTCGTACGTCCCGGCGGTGGTCTTCACCGGGGACCATGCGGAGGTCCACGCGGAGGTCCGCTGGGCGCACCCGCCCGAGCAGACCTGGCTCACGGCGCCGTCCGAGCTCCAGACATAGGTGGTCGGCTTCATCCAGTGACCCGCGGCGGGGGTGGCGGTGACTCTTGCGCGGTAGCCGTTGACCGAGCCGGTGTCGGTGACCCGCTTCTGCACCTCCGCACAGACCGAGCCGAGGGTCTGGGCGTTGATGTCCGTGAAGGTCTTGCAGTTCTTGTCGTGGGCTTGCCAGGTGGCCGCGGCCTGGGCGGCGGGTGCGGCGACGAGGCCGCCCCCGACGACGGCGGCCGTGGCACCAAGAGCGATCAGTGCAGTTCTGAATTTCCGCAAGGCAGTTGTTCCTTCTGAGTCGAGATCACGTCGTGGATTGGAAAAGCACCGCCAGGCGTGCCTGCTCCAGGGGAGAGACGCGCTGGGTCCAGCTGCTCCACGCGTTGCCCCGCGCGGTGTGCTTGATCCTGCTCTTGTACCTTCCGGAGCGGATGGTCCTGAGTTCGTTGTGACCGATTCCGTCGTCGTACTGGACTTCGTGCTGCGCACTGCCGGCGATACCGGATCCCTCGGAGACGATCGCGTCGTCGAACGACGAAACGGTGGTCCAGTCGGTGCCGATGCCCGTTCGGCGCGAGTTCGGCATGGTGTTCGGCAGGCTCCGCAGGAACGGGCTGTCCGGCCTCATGTCCAGGCACTGCTGCCACCAGTTCGGGCAGGGAAAGTCGGTGGCGCCGTGCGGGGTGCCGAGCGTGGCGACGTCCTCGATGTAGAGGCGGTCCGGGAAGCCCGGGGTGCCGAGGGCGGTGTGGTGCAGCGCCGCCCGGACCACCAGACCGCCCATGGAGTGGGCGACGACGTCGACCTTGATGTTCCGCCGCGAGTAGTTGTCGTAGACGTAGTTCGCGAACACCTTGGCCACGGTATTGAGGGACTTGTCACGGCTCCCCCGGTAGTTGTACGAGCAATTGGTGTTGCCCGCGTAATAGCCGAAGGTGAGCAGGTTTCCCCGCCATCCCTTGTTCGCGAAATGCGTTCGGGCGGAGCGGAAGTACTCGGAGCAGTCGTGCTCGCCGCCCGGAGCGAACCCGTGGATGAAGATGACCCGGTTGGCCGACCCGTTCGACCGGGCCGGCGCCGCACTGGCCGGTGTGACCGTGAGCATGGTGAAGGCGAATGCCAGCACCGCGGAAAGTAACAGCGTCAGCCGTCTCTGCGTTTTCTGCATGAAGATTCCCCGTGATTGACGATGGATTTCGCGCACCGGATACGGACTTCTTTTCCGGCGGACGACGGGCACAGTAACTCGCCCAGGTCGCCGGGTGTGCCGGTCGTTCGCCCCACAAGGAGCGTCCGATTCGGGGCGGGCAACTACCCTTGATCGCATGCGACTTGGGGGGTACGCGGATCACGGGGGCGGAGCCGCCGGGCCGATCGACGATCCCGGGTCCGGCGAGCGCCTGTTGAACCTGGCTCTGGAGCGGTACGGGCTGTGGCTCCGGTCCACCGTGGTCTGCCTGTGCGGTGCGCTGGGCGTCGTCTCGGCGGACGCGACGGAGATTCCCCTGGCGGTGTCCCTGCTCTTGCCCGCTCTCCTCGCCTGTGGTGTGCGCCTCTGCTCGCTTCGCCGCCCGCTCCCGTTCCCTCTCCCGCTCGCCCTGCTCTGGACGTTGGACGCTGCCGTCGTGGTGTTGACGGGGCTGTCCCAGCCGGTGCTCGGCGGCGTCGGCGCGGATGTGACGGTGGAGGCGATCATCGGCATCTGCGTCATCACCTTCCAGCACGAGTGGGCGACCCGCCCGTTGGCCGCAGCCGCCCTGGCCGCGACGGGGACCGCCGCCTGCGCGCTGGGCGACATCCTCTCCTCGCCCGGAGCCGGCCCGGAGCCGGCGGAGCTGGTGCGCATCGTCGTCCTGGCGGGCCTGTCGAGGGCCGCCTACCTCATCGTCCGGGCGCAGGCCAGGGCCGCCGACCGGTCGGCGGCCCTCGGGGCGGCAGCCCGCCGGGAGGCCGAGGTCGCCGCCGCGCGGAGGGCGACCGAGCGCGAGTACCTGGCGACCCTGCACGACACGGCGAGCGCGACGCTGCTGATGGTCTCCCAGGGCGACGCCCGGGACTGGTCGTGGCTGCCGCCACGTGCCAGACAGGATCTTCAGGCGCTGTCCGCCGTACCCGGATTCGAGACGGGGAGCGTCGACCTCGCGGCGCTTCTCGGCTGCGTGCCCGAGGGCACCAGGGGTGAGGGCGAGGCGTTGGTGCAGCTCAAGACGCGCATCGACGGCCCGCTCGCCGTGCCGTCCGGCCCCGGGCTCGCGATCTTCAACGGGGTCCGTGAGGCCGTCACCAACGTGGCCCGCCATTCCGGGGTGCGGGAAGCGGAACTCAGGGCGTGGACGGAGCAGGACGGTGCCGTCGTCGTCGAACTGTCCGACGCGGGGCGGGGCTTCGACCCGGGGTGCGTTCCGGAGCGGCGCCGGGGCCTCTCCGGTTCCGTCATCGGCAGGATGCACGCGATCGGCGGCACCGCCACGGTCACCTCGGCTCCGGGCACCGGAACCCGCGTGCGGTGGCGCTGGCACAGTCGGGCCCGGACGCCGAGTACAGACCACGAGGCGCAGCCGGCGGACCTGCCGCGCCAGACCCGCGCCGGGGCGCACACGGCCGTCGCCCGTCTCATCCGCAGGCAGTTGCTGCACGGTGCCCAACTGGCCGCGCTGCTGATCAGTCTGCTGTCACAGTTCGTTCTGTCGCTGCAGCAGATCACCGCCCACCAGGGTGCCTACCGGCCCGCGTGGGCGCAGACGGCGGCGTTCGTCTGCCTCGCCGCCGTCGCGGCGTGCGGGGCCGTGTTCCTGCTGCGCGGCCGGCAGATCCCGCCGCGGATACGGGCGTGGAGCCTGGCCTCGGTGCTGACCGTTTCCGCGGTCTGCGCGTTCACGCTCGCTCCGGAGCGGTTGACCGGTCCGCAGGACTGGGCGTTCGGACTGGTCGGCTGGCACGCGCTGTTCCTGCTGGCGGACCTGCCGGTCAGAGCGTTCGCGGCCTTCCTCGGCGCGCATGTGGGGATCAACGCGATCGCCGTGCTCCTGTCGGGAGCGCCGACGGCCGCGGAGTCGGCCGCCATGGGGATCGCCGCGATCACCACCTGTGGCTTCCAGTTCTCCGTCGGCATACTCCTGACGCGCCTGCTCCACGGTACGGCGCCGGCGGCGGGCGACGAGGCCGCGCGGGAGGAGGAACTGCGGACCCGGGAACGCATCCACGAGGACATGCAGCGTGATCACAAGGAGCGCTACCGTGCGCTGACGGCGACGACGGTGCCGCTGCTCATGGGCCTCGGGCACGGTGTGCTGAGTCCGCACGACGAGGAGGTCAGGCTGCGGTGCGGGGTGGAGGCGGCCCGTATGCGCCGCCTGTTCGCGGAGAGCGACGCCGTCTCCGATCCGCTGCTGAACGAGTTGCGTGCGTGCGTCGAGGTGGCCGAGCACCAGGGGGTGGCGGTGAGCCTGGCCGTACGGGGCCGGCCGGGTGAGGTGCCCAGGGAGGTACGCAGAGCGCTGATCGACCCGGTGGTCGTGACGCTGGGCCGTACCCGCTCCACAGCCCGGGTGACTGTCGTGTGGACCTCGCGCGAGGTACGCGTGAGCGTGGTCGGCACGGACCGCCCCGACGGCCGCGCCCCGGGAGCGGCCTCCCCGTCGCCCGGCCCCGCGACGGCCGCGAACGTGTCCGTGACGAGAACCGCGCGCGGCGGAAGTGTGTGGGTGGAGGCCAGTTGGAGCAAACGGGCGGCCCCGGAAGTTGACCTGACATGAGTAGCAGCGCACCCGTCAGCGTGGTCGTCATCGACGACCATCCGGCGATCCTCGCGGGCGTGGAGATGTGGTACGCCGCGTCGCCGCGGCCCATCACCGTGGTCGCGGCGAGCGGCTCCGTACGGGAGGCATGGACCGCTCCGGGCAGCACGGCCGATGTCGTCGTCCTGGATCTGCAACTGGGCGACGGCGGCCCAGCCTTCGGCAGCCTCCGAAGACTCGTCGACGCCGGGCGGCAGGTGGTCGTCTACTCGATGCGGGACGACGAGAAGACCGCGCTCAGTTGTCTCGACCTCGGCGCCGCGACCTTTCTGACCAAGAGCGAGGGCCAGGAGCACTTGGTCGAGGCGACGCTGGCGGCGGCCGACGAGCGCCCCTACATGCCGCCCGCGCTGGCCGGGGCGCTGGGAACGAACGCCCGCAGCGACCGCCCCCAGCTCTCCGCGCGCGAGGAGATCGTGCTCATCGAGTGGTTCCAGTCCGAGTCGAAGGAGCTGGTCGCGCAGCGTCTCGGCATCTCCGTCCGGACGGTCAACTCGTATCTGGACCGGGTACGGATCAAGTACGCGAACGTCGGCCGCCCCGCGCGGACCAAGGCGAGCCTGGTGGCCCGCGCCGTCCAGGACGGGCTGGTCGACGTGGACGACCTCTGAGCGCCGGCAAGGACCCGGTTCAGCGACTCACTCCGGCCTCCTCGTCACCCGGAACAGCCGGATCTCCCGGTCCACCCGTGCCTGGTACGTCGCGTACGGCGGCCAGAACGACAGTGCCGTCCTCCACACCGCCGCCCGCTCCTCCCCCTCCAGCAGCCGGGCGGTGACGGGGATGTCGTGGCCCTTCCAGCTGACCTCGGCGTCGGGATGGGCGAGGAGGTTGTGGGTCCAGGAGGGGTGGCCGGGGCGGCCGAAGTTGGAGCCGACCAGGATCCAGGAGCGGCCCTCCTCCTCCGGCATGCACGCCAGCGGCGCACGGCGGGGCAGTCCGCTGCGGGCACCGGTCGAGGTCAGGATGACGCCGGGCAGCATCTGGGCGCTGAGCAGCACCCTGCCGCGGGTGAGCCGGTGCACGGCACGGTCCAGGGCCGGGATGACATGCGGGGCGACCTTGGCGAAGCCCCGCGTGGAGGACACCTTCTGCACCGCCCGGACGACCACGGGTACGCCGATCACACCGCCACCTCCTGGGTGTCGAAGAGCCGGGCGGCGTCGGCGGCGTGCGCCCGCAGCCGGTGGACCGGGCCGAAGAGGAGCTCGTCGCCCGCGGCCCGCTTGAAGTAGAGGTGCGCCTCGTGCTCCCAGGTGAAACCGATGCCGCCGTGGAGCTGGATGGCCTCGGCGGCGGCGGTGCGGAGGGCTTCGAGGGCCTGTGCGAGGGCGAGGCGCGCCGCGGGTGGGGCCGTGCCGGGTTGTTCTTTGTCCGCGGGTTCGCCGGGGCTGGTCGCGCAGTTCCCCGCGCCCCTTGGGGGCGTTGCCCCTCGGGGCGTTGTCGCCCATGCCGCGTAGTACGCCGCCGAGCGGGCCGCCTGTACTGCCACGTACGCGTCCGCCAGGCGGTGCTTCACCGCCTGGAAGGAACCGATCGTCCGGCCGAACTGCTCGCGCTGCCCGACGTACTCCACGGTCCGCTCCAGTGCCCGGTCGGCGGCGCCCACGGCCTCGCAGGCGAGGACGGCGGCAGCCGTGTCCCCGGCCGAGGCGAGGGCCGGCAGTACCTCCCGGCCTTCCTCGTCACCCAGCAACTCGGCGTTCACATCACGGAGTTGGACCCGCCCCTGGGGCCGGGTGGCGTCCAGCGCCGTCTGCCGTGCGCGTACGACACCGGCCGCGTCCCCCGGCACCAGGAACAGCAGCGTCCGGGACCGTGCGAACCCCCCGGCGTGCGCGGCGACCAGCAGCAGTCCGGCGCTGTGCCCGTCCAGCACCTGGTCGACCTGCCCGTACAGCCGCCAGCCGTCCTCCGCCCGCCGTGCCTGCACTCCCCCGGCGCGCCCGCCGCCGGCCCAGTCGCCGCCGTTGTCGCCGGTGAGGGCGAGGGCGGCGGCCAGTGCGGTGCCCGGCACGGCGAGGGCGGCGGTGAGCTTGCCGGAGGCCAGTCGGGGCAGCAGTTCGGCGCGCTGGGCGTCGGTGCCGAGTGCGGCGATCAGCGGGCCCGCGAGGACGGCGGTGGCCAGCAGCGGGGACGGGGCCAGCGCGCGGCCCGTCTCCTCGCAGGCCAGGGCGAGTTCGGTCGCCGAGCAGCCGACACCGCCGTACGCCTCCGGGAGGGCGAGCCCGGGCAGGCCGAGCTGTTCGGCGAGGGCGGTCCACAGGCCGGGGTCGTGGCCGGCCGGGGTGTCGAGGGCCGTGCGCAGTTCCCGGGGTCCGCAGCGGCTGTGCAGCAGCTCGCGCAGGGTGCGGCGGATCTCGTCCTGCTCGGGGCTGAAGCTGGCGTCCATGGGCTCTTCCCTCCGGCTCTTCCCCTCAGATCTGACGGGCCGTCATATTAGGAGGGCCATAGCGAGATGCACAGAGGTTTGGAGGCCTCGCATGACTCCCGGGAGCCGGAAAGTCGCCGTGGTCGGAGTGGCCCTCTCCGACTGCGGCCGGGTCGACGACGCGACGCCGTACGCCCTGCACGCCCAGGCGGCCCGCCGCGCGCTGGCCGACGCGGGGCTCGGCCGCGAGGTGGTGGACGGCTTCGCGTCCGCCGGTCTCGGCACGCTCGCCCCGGTGGAGGTGGCCGAGTACCTGGGGCTGCGCCCCACCTGGGTCGACTCCACGTCCGTCGGGGGCGCCACCTGGGAGGTCATGGCGGCCCACGCGGCGGACGCGATAGCCGCCGGCCACGCGAAGGCGGTGCTGCTGGTGTACGGCTCGACGGCCCGCGCGGACATCAGGGCCGGCCGGCGGACCGGGAACCTGTCCTTCGGCTCCCGCGGCCCCCTGCAGTTCGAGGTGCCCTACGGCCACACCCTCATCGCCAAGTACGCCATGGCCGCCCGCCGTCACATGCTCGAACACGGCACGACGATCGAGCAGTTGGCGGAGGTCGCCGTGCAGGCGCGGGCGAACGCCGCCCTGAACCCCGATGCCATGTTCCGCGACCCGATCACCGTGGACGACGTCCTGTCGGGCCCGATGATCGCGGACCCCTTCACCAAGCTGCACTGCTGCATCCGCTCCGACGGCGGCGCGGCGGTGCTGCTGGTCGCCGAGGAACTCGTACGGGACTGCCGTACCGCGCCCGTGTGGGTCCTCGGATCCGGGGAGCACGTCTCGCACTCCGCGATGTCCGAGTGGCCCGACTTCACGACCGGTCCGGCGGCGGTCAGCGGTCGGCTCGCCTTCGAGCGTGCGGGCGTGCGGCCCGAGGAGATCGACTTCGCGGAGATCTACGACGCCTTCACCTACATGACCCTGGTGACGCTGGAGGACCTCGGCTTCTGCGGGAAGGGCGAGGGCGGGGCGTTCGTGGAGAAGGGGCGGCTGCTGGTGCGGGGCGGGGAGCTGCCGGTGAACACCGACGGAGGCGGTCTTTCCGCCCAGCATCCCGGGATGCGGGGGCTGTTTCTGCTGGTGGAGGCGGTGCGGCAGCTGCGCGGGGAGGGCGGGGAGCGTCAGGTGCGGGGGCCGGGCGGGCCCGGGGAACTACCCCGTCTGGGGGTGGCTTCGGCCACGGGGGGATGGTTCTGCTCGTCGGGCACGTTGGTACTGGGGAGGGATTGAGACGTACGTCGACCCGACCGGGAGGAACCGGCATGGCACTGACCCGCGAAGAGCGTGAAGAGTTCCTGGCCGAACCCCACATCGCCGCGCTGGCGGTCGACGCGGGCGCCGGGCGCGCGCCGCTGACCGTGCCGATCTGGTACCAGTACGAACCCGGCGGCGACCTGTGGATCATGACCGGCCTCGACTCCCGCAAGAACGAGCTGATCCAGGCGGCGGGCCGGCTGTCCCTGATGGTCGACCGGACCGAACCCACGATCCGGTACGTGTCGCTGGAGGGCCCGGTCATCAGCACCGTCCCCGCCACCCTCGAACGCCTGCGGGAGCTCGCCGCCCGCTACCTCCCGGCCGAGAAGGTCGACGGCTATGTCGACTTCGCCTGGAAGAACCACGGCGAGCAGGTGGTGGTGCACGTGCGGCCCGAGCGGTGGGTGTCGTCGGACCTGGGTCGGGTGTGAGCGGGCGCCGCGCGTGACAATCGGGGCATGGGAACGGATCTTCATGACTTGCTGAGGTCGCTCCGGGTGTGGGACGTCGAGCTGCCGTCCTTCGATCCGTCGGCCGCGCCCGCCGACCCGCTCGCGCTGTTCACGGCCTGGTTCGCCGAGGCGGTCGTGGCCGGGCAGGTGGAGCCGCACACGATGTCCCTCGCCACCGCGGACGAGGCCGGGCTGCCGGACGTACGGACCGTGATGATGCACGGCGCCGACGCGTCCGGCTGGTCCTTCGCCACGCACGTGGGCAGCAGCAAGGGCCGGCAGCTCGCCGCCCGCCCGCACGCGGCCCTCGGCTTCTACTGGCCCGCGCAGGGCCGCCAGGTGCGGCTGCGGGGCCCCGTGACGGCGGCCCCGTCCGCGGAGTCCCAGGCCGATCTGCACGCACGCTCCACCGGCGCGCTCGCTGCGGCCCTGACCGGCAGGCAGAGCGAAGTGCTCGCCTCCCTGGAGGAGTTGGCGCGCGAGTCGCAGGCGGCCTGGGAACGCGCCCAGGACGAGCCGGACGCCCCGGTCCCGTCCTGGACGCTGTACCGCCTGCGCCCGGTGGAGGTCGAGTTCTTCCAGGGCGACGCGGCTCGCCGCCATGTACGGCTGCTGTATCGCCGTACGGAGGAGGGGTGGGCGAAGGAACTGCTGTGGCCCTGAGCTGCTCCGGCAACGCCACGGTTCAGCCGCGCCCCTCAGGGGCGCGGGGAACTGCGCGACCAGCCACGACGTAGCCGCAGCCGACCGACGGCCTACCGCGGCACAACACCTCGCGGCGTCGGCAGCGGCAGCGAGTTCGCGCGCTCACGGGCGGCCGGCGCCGCCTTGCACGTCGCGTCCTTCGCCGGCAGCTTCCCGGTGGTCAGATAGGCCGTGGCGGTCTTGTCCGCGCAGGACTTGGAGCCGTAGATGCCGTGCCCGACGCCGCCGAGGACGGTGACCATCTTCGAGCCCTTCATCACGCGGCGCAGGCCCTGGCCGCTGGCCAGCGGGGTCTGGGAGTCCCACTCGTTCTGCAGGATCAGCGCGCCGACCTTGTTGTCGACCTTGGTGGCGGGCTCGCTGCCGTTCTTCTTCCAGAACGCGCACGGCATGATGTTGGAGACGAAGTCGCCGTACAGTGGCCACTTGGCCTTGTCGCGGATCGCGTCGCTGCGGTACTGCTCGGGATCGCGCGGCCAGTTGCGGGTGTCGGCGCAGACCACGGACCAGAAGCCGGCGGTGCCGTTGTCCGCGGGCACCGCCCGGGCGAACGACGGCGGGGCCTGCGAGGGCGTCCTGTCCGCCCGGTCACCGGACGTGGGCCGGCCCGCGGCGGCGTTCTTCAGCTGGACGACCCACTCGGCGGCGTCGCGCACGCTGAAGAACGTGGCGCGGCCGAAGGAGCGGACCTCGTCGCCGTTCAGCTTCATGCCTTCGAGCTCGATCGGCTTGCGGTCGGCCCGGGCGACCAGGTCGTAGAAGGTCTTGCGGACCGCCTCGGGAGTCCGGCCCAGCTTGTACGTGGCGTCGCGCTCGGCGGTCCACTCGGTCCACCTGGTGAAGGCGGGCTCGGTGCCCTCCGCCCAGATCTGGATCATGCCGCGCCAGATCCGCGCGGGGTCGACGGCGCTGTCCAGGACGATGCGGTCGGAGCGCTTGGGGAACAACTGCGTGTAGACCGCGCCGAGGTAGGTGCCGTAGGAGTACCCCAGGTAGGAGATCTTCTTCTCGCCGAGCACGGCACGGATGACGTCCATGTCCCGGGCGGTGTTGCGGGTGGTGATGTGGCGCAGCTTGTCGCCCTGCTTCGCATCGCACTTCTCGGCGACGGTCCGCGCCCACTTGACGTCCTTGGCGAACGTCGCGGCCTTGTACGGCCGTTCCCAGTTCTGCTCCGCGTCCGTCATGCCGCAGCCGACGCCGGAGCTCTTGCCGATGCCGCGCGGGTCGAAGCCGACGAGGTCGTACTTGGCCTTCACGCTCTTCGGCAGCTCGCCCGCCATCATCTGCGGCATGTCCAGGCCCGGACCGCCGGGTCCGCCCGGGTTGAGCAGCAGCACACCGCGCCGCTCGGCCCTGTTGCCCGTCTTGATCCGCGAGATCGCGAGGTCGAGCTTCTTGCCGTCGGGGCGGCTGTAGTCGAGGGGCACCTTGATGGTGGCGCACTGGAAGGAAGCCGGTGTCGTTCTGTCGCAGCGGTGCCAGGACGGGGTCTGCCGCAGGTACTGGTCCAGGGGGTTCGCCGCGGCGGACGCGGTGGCCGGTGCGAGCGCGGGCACGAGGGTGGCGACGACGCTGGCCGCCAGGACGGAGGCTATTCGACTGCTTCGCACGTGGGGGGTCCTCGGGGTTGTTGCGTATGGGACGCATCAACCCTTTCGTGCGGTGGAGTTGGGCGAATCCATCGATGAGGCGGATCTGGTCCGTCCATGGATGGACGGCCGCGCGCGCCGGATGGTCCCCGAGTCGCACAACCGAGCCCGGCTCCGCACCGTCTCCTTCAAGAGGCCACCGACCGGGGCACTGTCCGCGCGGGTGAGCGCCAAGCCGGAGGCCCGGACCTCACCGGAAGTCGTAGGTGGCGAAGTCGGCCACCGCCCGGTATCCGATGCGCTGGTAGAGGCCGTTGCTGGTCGGGTTGTCGAGGTCGGTGAAGAGCAGCACCTCGCGCACGCCGGAGCCGAGCACCGCCCGCGTGACCGCGGCGGTGACCGCGCCCGCGTAGCCGCGTCCGCGCAGCGGGGCCGGGGTGTAGACGGGCGCGACCCGGACCTGCCCGGCGACCTCGGGTGTCACGCCGGCCATGGCGAGCGGGGTGCCGTCCTCGCCCTCCCAGAAGGTGACGCCGCCGTAGGAGATCCGCGAGTCGGCCCACGCCCCGGCGTCCCGCGCGGCGACATGGCCGACGGCCTCGACGAACTCGGCGTGCCAGCGCGTGAGCCGGTCCCGGTCCGCCGGGCCCACGACCCGCGCGCGGCCGGCCGGGGCGGGCTGCGGCACGGTCAGGTTGCCGAGCCGGTACAGCCGCTGGCGCTGCCCGACCGCACCCCGGGCACCGGCGTGCCGACGCCAGGCCGCGCTGAAGGCCTCGGCGGTCTCGCGGGCCGCGATGACGCCGGGGACCACCTGGCCGAGGCTCACGAGATGGGCGGCGAGGGAGTCGGCCTCCTCGGGGGTGAGGGGGGTGACGTTCAGGTGGTAGGGCGGGGTGCGGAAGTAGGCGGCCCGTACCTGCCCGTCCAGCTCCAGCGCGCCGAAGACGGGCGCCTCGCCGCCGTACGCGCGCAGCCCGTTGGTGCGCAGCGTCTCGGTCACCGTCAGGGGGACGGTGTGCAGATCGGGGCGTGAGCGCAGGAAGCCGCCGGCGTGAGCGAGGAAGGCGGTGAGGTCCTGGGTGGAGTACCAGTCGTCCGGGCGCATGCCTCATGATCCCTCGTACGGGCAGGGGTTGCGCACCCGATTTCCGCGGTGGACACGAACCCGACACAAGCGGCCGGGCTCAGCCGCCGGGTCGGGGGCCACCGGTGAACGGTCCTACGGGTTGACGTCGGGATCCGTGGCCAGCCGGGCGTGCATGTGCATGTCCCGGTACGCGTCGTGCCGCCCCGCCTCCCACATGGCGCCCCGCAAGGTCCCCTCGTAGCGGAAACCGCACCGTTCGGCGATACGGCAGGAGGGCTCGTGGCCGACGGCGTGGTCGAGTTCGAGGCGGTGCAGGCCGAGTTCGGTGAAGGCGAAGCGGGCGGCGAGGGCGAGCGCGTGGGTGGCCACGCGGCGGCCCCGGGCCTCGGGGAGCACCCAGTAGCCGACGCGGGCGGAGCTCATGACCCGGTTGATGACGTTGACGCCGACGTGGCCAAGGGTCGCGCCGGTCGCGGCGTCGGTGACGCAGTACGCCGCCGAGGTCCCGTCCCTCATGTGCTCGACCGCGGTACGCAGGGAGTCGCGGGCACTGTCGAGATCGGTGGTGATCCGCAACGGCGTGTTCCAACGCCGGAACTCCGGATCGGTACGCCCCCGGAACCACGCCTCGAGGTCCCCCTCGGACTTCACGTCCCAGGCCCGCAACCGCAGACCGTACCCATTCAGCTCGGGGAGGGGATGGAGGTGAGGCTCAGGGTGATGTGATCCGCCGGCGATGGTCATGGACTCATTGAAACCGCCCGACGATCAGCTCCGCACCGCTTCGGCCCGGAACACCGGCACCCCGTCCCGGAAGGCGACCTCCAGTTCCGTGCCGGCCCGCAGCAGTCCGGGGTTCGGGCAGTCGACGAGTTCGGTCATCATGCGGGGGCCCTCGGTGAGATCGACGACGGCGGCGACGTACGGCGTCCGTTGTCCGAAGGGCGGCAGGTCGTTGCGGTGTACGACGGACCAGGTGTACAGGGTGGCGCGGCCGCAGGCCGGTTCCCAGGCGACGTCCTCGCTCCAGCAGTGGGGGCAGAACTCGCGGGGGTAGTGGTGGGCGCGTCCACAGGATTGGCAGCGGCGGATCAGCAGCCGCCCCTCAGCGGCCGCGTCCCAGTAGGTACGGGTGAAGGCGTCGGCCTCCGGAAGGTCGTGGCGCAGTTCGCTCATCGAAGCGGCCCCCGTCTCTCGTATCCCGGCCGGGTCAGAACAGCCCCAGCGCGCTGTCCAGCGACCACGACTGCCAGGACATCCCGAACAGCGCGACCACCGAGATCAGCGCCATCATCGAGTTCTGTCCCTGCTCGGCCCAGTCGTGGATCATCAGGACGAGGTAGAGAAGGTTGAGCAGCAGCCCGCCGACCAGGGCGATCGGGGTCAGGAACCCGAGGACGAGCCCGAGTCCGAGGGCGAGCTCCGCGTAGAGGACGACGTACGCCATGGTCCGCGGCCGGGGCTTGACGACGACGTCGAAGCCGGAGCGTACGGAGTTCCAGCGGTGCTTGGCCGCCACGTCGGCCGCCCAGGAGATCCCCGACCCCTCGAACCAGCTCTTCTTGTCCTTGTGCCGCCAGCTCTCCAGCCACCACAGCCCGAGGCCTATGCGGAGCACGGCCAGCCATTCCGCACCTGTGAGCCAGATCGCGTCCATGGATCTGACGGTACGTCAGGTAAAGGGGACCTGACAATCGCCTGTGCGTCCGCGATGAGTCCGACAGAATTGTTGGCAATTTCGTCGGCACACGATTACGTTCGCTGACGCAAGGACCCAGGAAGCAGTCAGGGAAGCCGTAGCAGCCGAGGAGAGTCCACCGTGAAGCACAGGGCAGTCAAGCGCAGGAGCGTCGTCATGGGGATCGGGGCGACCGCCGGGGTCGCTGCGGCCGGCGGCATCGCACTGACCGCGCAGGCGTCGAGCGGCACGGGTGCGGCGTCCGGTGGTTCCGGGGCCGCGGGGGCGGCGTCGTCGAACGCGCTCACCTTCGACAAGGACGCGTACACCACTCTCACGACCACGATCACCGACGCCGACGGCGCCGACCACGAGGTGGAGTACCGCTTCTACAAGGCGGTCACGTACGTCGCCGCGCCGGTCGACGAGAAGTACCAGTGCCTGAACGTCAGCGTGCCGGTCCGGATCGACGGCACGGCGGTGGACGCGACGGACGCGCCGATCCTCTTCGCCAACTCGGTGGGCGGGTACATGCCTTCGTCGGTTGCGGACGCGACGGGTGTGGGCGGGGGTGGGGCGACGGGGATGCCGGGCGGGTCGCCTTCTGCCAGTACGGCGCCCTCGGCATCGGCCTCCGGCGAGGTGGCTTCCGGCGGCAACGGCACGGTGAACGCCCAGGGCGGGATGGTCAGCCTCCCGAAGCTGGCGCTGGCGGCGGGGTACGTGGTCGTCGAACCCGGCGCCCGCGGCCGTACGCTCGTCGATGCCGACGGCACGTACTACGGCGTGGCCCCTGCGGCGATCGTCGACCTCAAGGCGGCGGTCCGCTACGTGCGTTCCAACAAGGGCCGGATACCCGGCGACGTCGACCGCATCGTCTCGTCCGGCACGAGCGCGGGCGGCGCGCTGTCCTCCCTGCTCGGCGCGTCCGGCGACAGCCCGCTCTACGACAAGCTGCTCGCGGCGATCGGTGCGGCCGACGCGAGCGACGCGATCTTCGCGACCGGCGCGTGGTGCCCGATCACCGACCTGGAGCACGCGGACGGCGCCTACGAGTGGAACTGGGGCTCGAACCCGACGAGTTCCGGCTCCGCAGTGGACCAGGCGGTCTCGAAGGAACTCCGTTCGCAGTTCGCCGAGTACCAGGCATCGCTGCGGCTGAAGGGGCTGAACGGCTTCGGAACCCTCACGGCCCGCAATTACGACGAGTACCTGGTCAGGCAGTACATGGAGCCGTCGGCGACCCGCTACCTCGCGGCCCTGTCCGACGCCGACCGGAAGTCGTACCTGGCCAAGAACACCTTCATCACCTGGTCGGGCGGCAGGGCGAGGTTCTCCTGGGCGGACTTCCTGACCCACGTCGGCGCCCGCAAGAAGTCGACGCCGGCCTTCGACGCGTTCGACCTGTCGGCGGGCGAGAACAACCTCTTCGGCAAGGGCACCACCAAGGCCCGCCACTTCACGCTCTACAGCCTCCGCCACGAAAGCGGCGGCAGCGCCCGCCTGGACAGCGACCTCCCCGCGACGCTGCACCTGATGAACCCGATGCCCTTCCTCACCGAGAAGCCCAACCCCCACCGCACCAAGCACTGGTGGATCCGCCTCGGCACGAAGGACTCCGACACGTCCCACACGGTCTCCGCCAACCTCGCCGCCGCCGCGAACGCCCTCGGCGACGAGGTCGACCACCTCTACTACTGGGACGAGGGCCACGGTGCCAACACGGACCCCGGCGACTTCATCAAGTGGATCGCAAGGATCACCAACCACACCCCGAAGACCAGGTAGACACCACTCAGCCCCTACCGCCCCTTAGTCGGCATCGAGCTGGTGGTCCGCCCAGACGTAGCTTTCGGGGAGCAGGTCGGTGATGGGGACGGCTCTGGTGCGGTCGCCTTCGCCGACGATGACCTTGAGGGCGGGGAAGTAGTCGAGGAGGACCTGTCGGCAGCGGCCGCACGGGGGGACGACCCCTCGGTCGCGGTCGCCCACGGCGACGATCGTGTCCAGGTCGTAGGCGCCCTGGGCGGCTGCCGCGCCGATGAGTACCAGCTCGGCGCAGGGGCCGCCGGTGAAGTGGTAGGCGTTCACCGCGGTGATGACGCGACCGTCCTGGGCGCGGGCCGCGGCTGCCACGGTGTGGTTGTCACCCCGGCAGCGAGCACGGGCGACGTCCGCCGCGGCCTGGACGAGTTCGTGGTCGACGGGGTGGGTCTGCACGGTCATCTTCTCTGCCTTCGTCAGGTGTCAACCGACGCTGACCCGCTTGACCAGGGCGCGCAAGCGAATATCGGCGAAGTGCCGTCGAGGCCCCACCCCGGTTCGAGAGGTGGGGCCGGTGTTCTACGGTGCGGGCTCGTACGTGACCGTCGTCACCGGGCAGGCGTCCGCGAGTTGGGTGAGGGCCTCGCGTTCCGTCGCGTCGGCCGTCAGGCCCCAGCGGAGCTTCGTCGAGATCCACTCCGAGGCGTACCGACAGGAGACCTCGACCGTCGGCGGCAGCCACTCCGCCGGGTCCTGGTCGGCCTTGCTGCGGTTCGAGGCCGCGGATACGGCGACCAGGGACGGGTTCACGGCGAGGTCATTGGCGTACGACTCACGTCGCTCGGCGGTCCATTGCGACGCCCCGGAGTCCCACGCCTCGGCCAGCGGCACCATGTGGTCCACGTCCAGCGCCGACGCCGAGGTGAGCCACTTCGAGTCGTAGTACGACCACCAGCGCCCGCCCGAGAGCTTGCAGCCGGGCAGGATCTCGGGCTTGTCCACGGCCTCCGCGAGCAGCACCTCCGCCCGGGTGTTGCAGCCGTCGCCGGGGATCTGGCCGGCGTTCCAGTGCTTGAAGCTCGTGCGCTCGTAGCCGTCCCGCATCTCCGCGGCGACCGGAAGGAGCTGGACCGAGGTCGCGATCGGGAACGTGTACGGAGCGAGGGAACGATCCTGCGCCTGGGCGGGGGTGGGTGCCGCAAAGGGCACGAGGAGGAGTGCGGCCGTCATCGCGGCTCGCCTGATGTTCTTGATCACACATCGTAGGATTGACCGCCTATAACTCGTTCGAGGGATTCGACTCGAACGAATGAGCCATGTGGATGCGTGAGTTCACCGGACGAGTGAGCCACCGGACGCAGTACCGGCCGAGGGCTTCCCGCACCCCCGGCCGACCTGCGGGCCCCCAACCGCCCCCCGGGCGCCCGCCCCACCCCCGGGCGCCCGCTCCCCGCAACCGTCACGCCGCCGCCTTCACCTCCGGCCCGTTGCCCTCCCGCACCGGCTCCGCCACCACCCGGCGCCGCCGGGCCAGCGTGCCGACCGCCGGGTTGGCCACGCCCCACGCCGCGCCCTTGCAGATGAGTTCCTTGTAGACGGCGGCGACTCGTCCCGTCAGCGCGGCGCTCACCGCGCGGTCGTCGGCGGTGACGTACTGGATGAGACCTTCCTTGCGGCCCAGCGAGATGCACTGGTTGAAGTAACGCACCGGCGTGGTCGGCACCTTCGCCCCGGTCAGCCGCGCCGCGATGGCGTCGGCGGCCTGCCACGCGGTCGGGACGCCCGACGCGCACGACATCCGCAGCGGCTTGTCGCCGGGGCCCATCACCATGGCCGCGTCGCCGATGGCGTACACCTCGGGGTGCGAGACCGAGCGCATGCTCCGGTCGACGACGATCTGCCCCGTGCCGTTGACCTCCAGGGTCGTGGCCTGCGCGATCGGGTGGACGGCGAAGCCGGCGGTCCAGACGGTCACCGCGGCCGGGACGACCGCGCCGTCGGAGGTCGTGACGTGGTCCGCCTCGACGGCGGCGACGGCGGTGTCCTCGTGGACCGTGATGCCGAGCTTGTCGACGACCTTCCGCAGGTGCCCGCGCCCCTTGGGCGAGAGCCAGTCGCCGAGGCCGCCGCGCACGGCGAGGGCGACGTCGAGGTCCGGGCGGGCCTCGGCGATCTCGGTCGCGGCCTCCACGCCGGTGAGACCGCCGCCGACCACGACCACGGGCTGTCCGGCGCCAAGGCCGGCCAGGCGTTCGCGCAGCCGCAGCGCTCCCGGGCGGCCGGCGATCTCGTAGGCGTGCTCGGCCGTGCCGGGCACACCGTGGTCGTTCCAGCCACTGCCGAGGGCGTACACGAGGGTGTCGTACTCCAACTCCTCGTACGACGGCTCCTCGTATCCCAGCCCTTCGCGCTCCAGCCCCTTGGCCCCCGCGGCCCCGTCCACGGCGACCACGCGGACCGTCCGGCGGTCTGCGTCGACGCCGGTGACCCTGCCGAGCTTCAGCGTGACGCCGGTCCCCGCGAACATCTCGCTGAACGGCCGCGGCTTGAGCGACTGCCCGACCGCGAGCTGGTGCAACCGCACGCGCTCGACGAAGTCGGGCTCGGCGTTGACGAGGGTGATCGCGACATCGTCACTGTGCAGTCGCTTGGCGAGACGTCCGGCGGCGGTGGCTCCGGTGTAGCCGGCCCCGATGACGACGATGCGGTGCTGCATGTCCGTGCTCCTGTCTCTTCAGCGGATTCGCCCCTTGAACCGAGCGGCCCACCGATCCCTGACAGGTGTGCGATGTGAAGCACGTCACATCGCGGAGACCCACCGCACTCCGCCTCATTTCGCCGGGCGGCGGGCCTTCCCGCCGCCGCCCCTCGACCGGACCGTCAGAACGCGCTGAGCAGCAACGGCTCCCCGTGGTCCTCCGCCGCCCAGACCCTGGTCGCCCGTTCGAGCTTGTCGGGGTTGACCTGGTTGCGGAACGCGGCGATGCCCTCGGGCGTCACCTCCAGGCAGATGACGCCGATGACCCGGCCGTCGAGCACCGCCAGGATCGCCGGGTCGCCGTTGGCGAACGAGCCGTAGATCTGCGGCGAGCCACCGGTCAGCGCACGCTTCGCCTCGCTCGGCTTGAACAGACCCCGCATGAACTTGGCGACCGCGAGCGCCCCCTCGAACGCCTTCGCGCGGGCCGGGATCTTCCCGCCGCCGTCGCCGATCGCGATGGAGTCCTGGGTGAGCAGCCGGACGAGCGGCTCGGTCCGGCCGCTGGTGGCGGCCGCGAGGAACTCGTCCACGATCCGCCGCGCGGTGGCCTCGTCCACCTCGGTACGGGCCCTGCCCTCCGCGACATGCTTCTTCGCGCGATGGAAGATCTGCTGGCTGGCCGCCTCGGTGATGTCGAGGATCTCGGCGATCTCCGCGTGCCGGTACTCGAAGGCCTCCCGCAGCACGTACACCGCCCGCTCGTTGGGCGACAGCCGCTCCAGCAGGACGAGTACGGCGTACGACACCGACTCGCGCTGTTCGGCGGTGTCGGCCGGGCCGAGCATCGGGTCCCCGGCGAGCAGCGGCTCGGGCAGCCACTGGCCCACATAGGTCTCGCGCCGCGCGCGGGCCGAAGTGAGCTGGTTGAGGCACAGGTTGGTGAGCACCTTGGTCAGCCACGCCTCGGGGACCTCGATCCGTCCGACGTCGGCGGACTGCCAGCGCAGGAACGTCTCCTGCACGGCGTCCTCCGCCTCGCTCGCCGAGCCGAGCAGGCGATAGGCGATGGCCTCCAGGCGGGGCCTGGACGCTTCGAACCGGTCGACGTCGTTCGTGGTCAGGGCCATGACGCCGGATCCTAACTCCACCACCGCCGACCGCATCAGGGCGCCATGTCCGGACTCGCGCCAAGTCCACCCCAACCCCACAACCAGGAGACCTACGTCACACATCTCACCCACGCCTCCCACAGCCGTGATCGATCCGCAACCAATTCCGGGCTTGACCGAGACCCATCAACCCCCCACGTGATTACGCTCCGGACCATGGCCGACACCCCCCGACACGTCCCACCCCCGGACAGTCCCGCAGCTGAGCGCCCCGCCACGGAGCCCCCCGTCACCGACCGCCCCGTCTATGTCATAGGCGGCGGACCCGGCGGACTCTCCGTCGCACACGCCCTGCGCGCCCGGGGACTGCGTGCCGTCGTGCTGGAGAAGTCGGACCGGGTCGGGGCCTCCTGGCGGCGGCACTACGACCGCCTGCGACTGCACACCACCCGGCGGCTGTCGGCCCTGCCCGGGCTGCCGATGCCGCGCCGGTTCGGACGCTGGGTGACCCGCGACGACGTCGTGCGGTACCTGGAGAAGTACGCCGAGCACCACGACCTGGAGATCGTCACCGGCGTCGAGGTCTCCCGCGTCGAGCCCGCGCCCGACGGCTCCGGCTGGCTGCTGCGCGCCACCGGCGGACGTGAACTGACCGGCGCCGCCGTCGTCGTGGCCACCGGCCACAACCACACCCCGCGCATTCCGCACTGGCCCGGCCGCGACACCTACACCGGCGAGTTCCTGCACGCCGGCGAGTACCGCAACCCGGCCCCGTACACCGGCCGCGACGTCCTCGTCGTCGGCATCGGCAACACCGGCGCCGAGATAGCCGTGGACCTGGTCGAGGGCGGCGCCTCCCGGGTACGGCTGGCGGTACGGACCGTGCCGCACATCGTCCGCCGCTCCACCGCCGGCTGGGCGGCCCAGTTCACCAGCATTCTCGTACGGCGGCTGCCGGTCCGCCTCGTCGACCGGCTCGCCCGGCCCATGGCGAAGCTGAGCGTGCCGGACCTGGCCGAGCAGGGCCTGCCGCGCCCCGACAGCGGGCTCTACAGCCGGGTCCGGGAAGGGGCGATCCCGGTTCTCGACGTCGGCCTCATCGACGCCGTGCGCAAGGGCCGGATAGAGATCGTGGCCGCCGTCGACGGCTTCGAGGGCGAGAAGGTCGTCCTCGCCGACGGCACCCGCGTCTCGCCGGACGTCGTCGTCGCGGCCACCGGATACGTCCGCGCCCTGGAGGACCTCGTCGGCCACCTCGGCGTCCTCGACGAGCACGGCAGACCGGTCGTCCGGGGCCGCCGCACCCCCGCCGACGCCCCCGGCCTGTACTTCACCGGCTTCACCAACCCCATCAGCGGCAACCTCCGCGAGATGGCGATCGACGCCCAGAAGATCGCCAAGGCCATCGCCGGTGACCGCGACGACCGCCGACGGGCCTCCCGGCTGCCGGTGACATAGCCGCCCTCAACTCTCCTACGCAGATCTCCTGTTACTTGTGAGTCATAAGTTGCGGGAGATCTCTGTACCGCGCCCTCGTGCGGAGCCAGAATGTGAGCCCTGTTCAGCTTTTCGGCTCCACTTTCCAGCTCCACTCCCTCTCGCTACGACGGAGGACGCACGTGGCACGCGAAAGACAACTCTCCCGCCGCTCCCTGCTGGGCGGCGCCGCCGCCACCGCCGGCGCCGCGGCCCTCACCGCCGCCGGCCCGGCCTCGGCCGCCGGGGCGCATCGCCAGGCCGACGTCGCGATCGTCGGCGCCGGCCTCGCCGGACTCACCGCCGCCCGCGACCTGGTGGCCGCCGGCAGGTCCGTCGTCGTCCTGGAGGCGCGCGACCGGGTCGGCGGCCGGGTGCTGGGCCTGAACCTGGCGGGCGGCGGCGTCACCGAGGGCGGCGGCGAGTTCATCGGCCCCACCCAGGACCGCATCCGGGCCCTCGCCGACTCTCTAGGCGTACAGACCTTCACCACCTACAACACGGGGAACAACCTCCTCTACAAGGACGGCAGGAGGACCCCGTACGCCACCGACGGCATCCTCGGCTCCGTCCCGCCCATCGACGCGGCCGGGCTCGCCAACGCCGCGATCGTGCAGGCCAAGCTCGACGACCTGGCCAAGCAGATCCCGGTCGACGCGCCCTGGACCGCCGCGAAGGCCGACGAATGGGACCGGCAGACCTTCGAAACGTGGCTGCGCGCCAACGCCGTGATCCCGTCCGCCAAGTTCCTCTTCGACGTGGCCTGCACGTCGATCTTCTCGGCCGAACCCAGCGAACTCTCCTTCCTGTTCGTGCTCTTCTACATCGCCGCCGCCGGCAACTCCGCCAACCCCGGCACCCTGGAACGCCTCACCGAGACCGCGGGCGGCGCCCAGGAACTGCGCTTCGTCGGCGGCTCCCAGCTGGTGCCGATCAAGCTCGCCGCCACGCTCGGCGACCGGGTGGTGCTCGGCGCCCCGGTGCGCACGATCGCCAGGTCCGGCGCCAGTTACGTCGTGACGGCCGACGGCATCACGGTCACCGCGGGGAAGGTCGTCGTGGCCGTGCCCCCGCCCATCGCCGCCCGCATCACCTACGACCCCCTCCTGCCGGCCGCCCGCGACCAGCTCACCCAGCGACTGCCGATGGCCTCGGTGGGCAAGGCCATCGCCATCTACGACACCCCCTTCTGGCGTGCCGACGGCCTCAACGGCCAGGTCGTCAGCGACACCGGCGTGATCAGCTCCACCTTCGACAACTCCCCGCCCGACGCCTCCTTCGGCGCCCTGATGGGCTTCATCGAGGCCGACGAGGCCCGCAAGCTGGACGCGGCGAGCGAGGCCGAGGTGCGGGCGGCGGTGCTGAAGGACTACACGACGTACTTCGGCGCGAAAGCGGCCTCCCCCACCTCCTTCGTCCTGCAACGCTGGAACAACGAGGCCTACACCCGCGGCGGCCCCGTCTCCATCGCCGCACCCGGCGTCCTGACCCGGTACGGCCCCGCCCTGCGCGAGCCGGTCGGCGGCATCCACTGGGCCGGGACGGAGACCTCCACGTACTGGATGGGCTTCATGGACGGGGCGGTGCGGTCGGGCGAGCGGGTGGCGAAGGAGGTGCTGGCGGTGCTGTGAGTGCGCCGCCGGGGCTCCTCCTGGCACCTGCTCCGCCGGGCGCGGAGTGCTGTTCCGCTCAACTTTGCGTGCACAGCCGTTCCTGACTGAGTGTCAGTTCCTTTAATCTGACACTGCGTCAGTTAATCGCTGTCACACAGGAGCGGGCGGACCGATGCTTGGATCAACCCACGGCACCCTCACCACCGACTCCCGCCGGGCCCGGGTCATCGCCTGTGGCGAGCAACCCGGGCCCGCCGT
Organism: Streptomyces chartreusis; assembly: GCF_008704715.1. Taxonomy (NCBI): domain Bacteria; kingdom Bacillati; phylum Actinomycetota; class Actinomycetes; order Kitasatosporales; family Streptomycetaceae; genus Streptomyces; species Streptomyces chartreusis. The sequence continues at coordinate 5,494,033 of NZ_CP023689.1, read as the reverse complement.
CCACGGCCGGCCCGCCGAGGTCGACGATCTCGACGTCAGCGGCCGTCCCCTGTACTGCGACGTGCCCGAACTGGACCGTCTCTTCCGGCCCGAGTCGGTCGCCGTGATCGGCGCCTCCGACGCCGAGGGCCGGCCGAACACCGGTGTCACCCGCCAGCTGATCGCCTGGTCCGAGCGGGTCGGCGCCCGGCTCCACCCGGTGCACCCGAGCCGTACGTCCGTCTTCGGCATCCCGTGCTCCGCTGCCGTCGCCGACCTGCCCGAGCAGGTCGATCTCGCCGTGCTGCTGGTCGCCGACCCCCTGCCGGTGATCGAGGAACTGGCCGAGACCAAGGTGAAGTTCGCCGTCGTCTTCGCCTCCGGGTTCGCCGAGACCGGCGAGGAGGGCGCCGCGGCGCAGGACCGGCTCACCGCCGCCGTCGAGCGGTCCGGGATGCGGCTCCTCGGCCCCAACACCAACCTCAACGCCTTCGAGCGGTTCCGCGACGACCTCGACGGTCCCGCGATCGCCCTCATCACCCAGTCCGGCCACCAGGGCCGTCCCGTCTTCGCCCTCCAGGAGCTCGGCATCCGCCTGTCCCACTGGGCGCCGACCGGCAACGAGGCCGACCTGGAGTGCGCCGACTTCATCTCCTACTTCGCCGAGCGGCCCGAGGTCGGCGCCATCGCCGCCTATGTCGAGGGCCTCAAGGACGGCCGCGCCTTCCTGCTGGCCGCCGACCGCGCCGCCCGCCGCGGTGTGCCGGTCGTCGCGGTCAAGGTGGGCCGCACCGAGACCGGCGCCCGCACGGCCGCCTCGCACACCGGCAAGCTGACCGGCGCGGACGCGGTGGTGGACGCGGCGATGCGGCAGTACGGCGTGATCCGCGTCGACGGCCTCGACGAACTCCAGGACACCGCCGCCCTGTTGGCCCGCGCCAGGCCGCCCCGCGCCGACGGCGTCGTCGTCTACTCCATCTCCGGCGGCACGGGCGCGCACTTCGCCGACCTGGCGACCGAGGCGGGACTGCGGCTGCCGGCGCTGTCGGAGGCCAAGCAGGCCGAGCTGCACCAGTGGATACCCGAGTACCTGAGCGTGGCCAACCCCGTCGACAACGGCGGCCACCCAGTGGGCGACTGGCGCGGCCGGAAGATCATCGACGCCATCCTCGACGACCCCGCAGTGGGGGTGCTGATCTGCCCGATCACCGGGCCCTTCCCGCCCCTCAGCGACCGGCTCGTCCAGGACCTGGTGGACGCCGCCGAACGCACGGACAAGCTGGTCTGCGTGGTGTGGGGATCGCCGGTCGGCACCGAGCCCGCCTACCGCGAGGTCCTGCTCGGCTCCTCGCGCGTGGCGACCTTCCGCACGGTGGCGAACTGCATCACCGCCGTGCGCGCCTACCTCGACCACCACCGCTTCGTCAGCGGCTACCGCTCCCCCTTCGACGAGGCCGCGCGCACCCCCTCGCCGTCCTGCCGCAAGGCGCAGGCACTGATGCGCCCGGGACAGCAGCTGAGCGAGCACGCGGCGAAGCAGCTGCTGCGGGCGTACGGGATCCGGGTTCCGCGCGAGCAGTTGGTGACCAGCGCGGCGGCTGCCGTACGGGCTGCGGGGCTGGTCGGCTACCCCGTGGTGATGAAGGCGTCCGGCGCGCGGATCGCCCACAAGACCGAGCTCGGCCTGGTCAAGATCGGGCTGACCTCCGCAAGCCAGGTCCGCGACGCCTACCGCGAACTGACCGACATCGCTCGCTACGAGGACGTCTCCCTGGACGGCGTCCTGGTCTGCCAGATGGTCGAGCGGGGCGTCGAGATGGTCGTGGGCGCCACGCACGACGAGCTGTTCGGGCCGACCGTGACGGTCGGGCTGGGCGGGGTGCTGGTAGAGGTGCTGAACGACACGGCCGTACGCGTGCCGCCCTTCGGGGAGGAGCAGGCCCGCGACATGTGTGCCGAGCTGCGCGGGCGGGCCCTCTTCGACGGGGTCAGGGGGCGGCCCCCGGCGGATCTCGACGCGCTCGTGGAAGTCGTCCTGCGGGTGCAGCGCATGGCACTGGAACTCGGGGACGAGCTCGCGGAGCTCGACATCAACCCGCTGATGGTGCTGCCCAGGGGCCAGGGCGCGGTGGCGCTGGACGCGCTGGTGGTGTGCCGCTGACATGACTACCGACCGTGAGATGAGCATGCCCGATTCCCCCCGTGCGTCCGTAAATTCCGTCGATTCGTTGGTACACCACGCCACTGACAGTCAGGTCTGCCGCATCACCCTCAACCGGCCCGACGCCCTCAACGCCATCACCCCCGGCCAGCGCGACCGCATCATCGAGCTGCTCGCCGGCGCCTCCGCGGACCCGGACGTGCGGGCGGTGGTGCTGACGGGCACGGGCCGCGGCTTCTGCGCGGGCGCCGACCTGCGCGGGACGCCGGCCGGCACGGAGCGGGTCGCCGGTGACGTCGCCCGTACGATCCGGCTCGGCGCCCAGCGGCTGATCGCGGCCGTGCTGGACTGCGAGAAGCCGGTGATCGCCGCCGTCAACGGCACCGCGGCCGGCATCGGCGCGCATCTGGCGTTCGCCTGCGACCTCGTACTGGCCGCGGAGTCCGCACGGTTCATCGAGGTGTTCGTACGGCGCGGCCTCGTCCCCGACGGCGGCGGCGCCTACCTCCTCCCGCGCCTGGCCGGCACCCACCGCGCCAAGGAACTGATGTTCTTCGGCGACGCGCTCACCGCCGCGGACGCGGAGCGGCTGGGCCTGGTCAACCGGGTCGTCCCGGACGGGGAGCTGGACAAGACGGCCCGCGAGTGGGCGGACCGCCTCGCCGCCGGCCCGACCCGCGCGCTCGCCCTCACCAAGCAGCTCGTCAACGCCTCCCTGGAATCCGACCGCGTCTCGGCCTTCGCCGCGGAGGCGGCCGCACAGGAGATCAACATGACGACGCGGGACGCACGGGAGGGCGTGGCGAGCTTCGTGGAGCGCAGGAGCCCCGAGTTCAAGGGACGTTGACGCCGATTCGCTCTCACCCGGCCTGTCGCCCTCCGGAGCGTCGGCCGTGCCCCCCACCCCATGTGCGCAGCGCGAGCACGGTGTTCCCGCACCCCCGCACACCCCTTCCAATCTGACGAGTCGTCAGTTTCAATGGGTCTCGTGATGGGACACGCAGGGATGGCGGCCGCCGCCGTCCGCTATCTGAGGTCGGCCGACGCACCGCCCGTGCAGGCGCTGCCGCGCCCGGCGTTGCGCTGTGTCGGCGAGGACGAACGCGCGCCGATCCCGCAGGACGAGTTCCGGCGGGTGCTCGGCAGCTTCGCGACCGGCGTGGTCGTCGTGACGGCCCCGGCCGGCACCGAGGCCCCGCACGCTCCCGCGGGCTTCGCCTGCCAGTCCTTCTCGTCGCTCTCCCTCGACCCGCCGCTGGTCGCCTTCATGGTCGGCCGTACGTCGGCGACATGGCCGCGCATCGCCCGCGCGGGCGTGTTCTGCGTTAACGTGCTGAGCGCCGGCCAGGGCGGGCTGTGCCGCGCCTTCGCGGTGAGCGGGGCGGACAAGTTCGCCGGGGTGACCTACGACGCCGCCCCCGTGTCCGGCTCCCCCCGCCTCGCGGACACGCTCGCGTGGATCGACTGCACGATCCACGCGGTGCACACGGGCGGCGACCACCTCATCGTCGTAGGACGGGTGGACGCCCTCGGGGTGAGCGACGGGGACGAACCACCGCTGCTGTTCCACAAGGGGCGGTTCCTTTAGCCCCGTCCGGTTCCTAAGCCGCCATCCCCACCGCCACCGGCTTCCGCCTGATCACCAGCGCCATCAGTGCCGCCGCCGCGCACAGCGCCCCGGACGCGTACCAGACCATGTCGTACGTGCCGAAGACGTCCCGCGCGACGCCGCCGACGAAGGCGACCAGTGCGGCGCCCACCTGGTGGGAGGCGAGGACCCAGCCGAAGACGATCGCGCTGTCCTCGCCGTACTGCTCACGGCACAGGGCGACGGTCGGCGGGACCGTGGCGACCCAGTCGAGGCCGTAGAAGACGATGAAGAACAGCATCGGCGGGTGGACGCTCGGCGCGAGCAGCATCGGCAGGAAGAGCAGGGAGATGCCGCGCAGGGCGTAGTAGACCGCGAGCAGGCGGCGCGGTTCGAAGCGGTCGGTGAGCCAGCCGGAGAAGATCGTGCCGACGACATCGAAGACGCCGATGACCGCGAGCAGCGAGGCGGCGGCCGTGACGGGCATGCCGTGGTCGTGGGCGGCGGGCACGAAGTGGGTCTGGATGAGGCCGTTGGTGGAGGCGCCGCAGATCGCGAACGTGCCGGCCAGCAGCCAGAAGGGGCCGGTGCGGGCGGCCGAGAAGAGGACCGTGACGGCCCGGCGGGCGGCGCCCTGCGCGGGCGGCGGCTTCGGCACGAACTCCTGCGAGCCGTACGGCGCAAGGCCCACGTCGGCGGGGTGGTCGCGCAGCAGCAGCCAGACGAAGGGGACGACCGTGAGGGCGGCGAGGGCGACCGTGACGGCGGCCGGGCGCCAGTTGCCCGCGTCGACCATCAGGGCCAGCACCGGCAGGAAGATCAGCTGGCCGGAGGCCGAGGCGGCGGTGAGGATGCCGGTGACCAGGCCGCGCCGCTCGGTGAACCAGCGGTTGGTGACCGTGGCGGCGAAGGCCAGCGCCATCGAACCGGTGCCGAGTCCCACCAGCAGGCCCCAGCACAGCAGCAACTGCCAGGCCGCCGTCACCCAGTACGTCAGTCCCGAGCCGACCGCGATCAGGGTCAGGGCGGCCGCGACGACCCTCCGGATGCCGAAACGGTCCATCAGTGCGGCGGCGAAGGGGGCGGTCAGGCCGTACAGGGCCAGGTTGATGGAGACGGCAGCCCCGATCGTGCCGCGTGACCAGCCCAACTGCTCGTTCAGCGGGTCGATGAGCAGTCCCGGCAGGGAGCGGAAGGCGGCCGCGCCGAGGATCGTCACGAAGGCGACGGCGGCGACGAACCAGGCGCGGTGGATACGGGGACGACGCGGCCTCGTCGGGGACGTGGCCGCGTTGGCGGCGGTGGCGGGGGTTGTCTGCGTCACGACAACGAGCTTCGGGCCTGCGCCACCCCGGAGCCATTGGCCCGAAGGACAGCATTCGTTAGGATCGAGCCATGAGCAGTGAGCCGGAGCACCGTACGCCGTCGGATTTCCGCCCGCACCGCGTGGTCGTCCTCGCGCTGGACGGACTGCTCCCCTTCGAGCTGGGCATCCCGCACCGCATCTTCGGCCGCCCCAAGGACGCCCGCGGGCGGCACCTGTACGAGGTCGTGACCTGCTCGATCCGGCCGCCGGGCACCGTGCGGACCGACGCCGACTTCGCCATCCAGGTCGAGCACGGCCCCGAGGCGCTGGCCACCGCCGACACCGTGATCATCCCGGCGTCGTACGAGCTCGGCCCCGTCTTCGAGGAGGGCGTGCTGACCGACGAGCTCGCCGCCGCGTTCGCCCGCATCCGTCCCGGCACCCGGCTCGCCTCCATCTGCACCGGCGTGTACGTCCTCGCCGCGGCCGGCCTGCTCGACGGGCGCCCGGCGACCACCCACTGGGCCGACGCCGAGCGCTTCCAGCGGCTGTTCCCGCGCATCGAGGTCGACGCGGACGTGCTCTTCATCGACGACGGCGACGTGCTGACGTCGGCCGGGGTCGCGGCCGGGATCGACCTGTGCCTGCACATGGTGCGCCGCGACCACGGCACGGCGATCGCCACCGAGGTGGCCCGCCGCACGGTCGTACCGCCCCATCGCGACGGCGGCCAGGCGCAGTACATCCACCGCCCGGTCCCCGACCCGCAGCAGTCGTCCACGACCACGGCCCGCGCCTGGGCCCTGGGGCGGCTCCACGAGCCCATCCAGCTGCGGGACATGGCCGACCAGGAGTCCATGTCGGTGCGCACCTTCACCCGCCGTTTCCGCGAGGAGGTCGGCAGCAGCCCCGGCCAGTGGCTCACCCAGCAGCGCGTGGAACGCGCCCGGCACCTCCTGGAGTCCACCGACCTCTCGGTCGACCAGGTCGCGGACGCCGCGGGCTTCGGTACGGCCCAGTCGATGCGGCAGCACCTACAGACGGCACTCGGGGTCACGCCCACCAGCTATCGGCGCACCTTCCGCGCCGCCGGCAAGGCCGACCGCCAGGTCACCGGGCGCACCTGAGACGTCCCGCCGGGCCTCGCCCCACCAGCCGAGCACGGTGAGCAGCAAGGTCAGCGACACACCGGCCAGGACGGCCGTGGACGGCGCGACCACCTGGAGCAGGCCGCCCGCGAGGGATCCCGTCGCCGCGTAGCCGGCGCCGGCGGCCGCGTACAGCACGGAGTACCCGGCGGCCAGGGCGCTCTGTGGCAGGGCCTCGCGCAGGGACAGGTTGCGGGTGATCAGCGCGCCCGACTGGAGCACGCCGGCGAGGACGAGGGCGACCGTGATCCCCGCGGCGCCCGGTATCAGCGCGACCAGCGCCACGAACACCGCCATGCCGCTGATCAGCACCGCACTGCGCGAGCGCAGCCGCCCCGGCCAGGATCGCAGGCCGTACAGGAACGCACCGAGTCCCGCCCCCACGGCCATGCCGGCCAGCATCGGACCGGACCAGCCCACGCCGATGCCGCGCTGCTCCAGCAGTGCGGGGAGGGTGAGTTCGGTCAGGCCGAGCAGGGTGATGCTGGCCGCGCCGGTGACGTACACCGGCCAGGCGTGCAGCAGTACGCGGGTCTTCGCCCGGCCCGTGTCGCCGTCCTGGTCGCCGCCGGCCCAGCCCGCCGGCAGCAGCCAGTGGCCCGCGATCGACGACGCCATGCAGACCGCCGCGAGGAGCAGCGGCACCCGCGGCGCCACCGCGAGGGCCAGTCCGGCGACGGCGACCGGGGAGACGGCCCACACGCCGGACATCAGCATCGACTCGGCGGACAGCGCCTGTGCCACGGCGCGCTCCGGGACCAGGGACGTGAGCAGCGCGCGCTGTCCGCCGGCGGCCGCCGAGGGGGCGGCCCCGGCCAGGAACGCGAACGCCCCCAGCACCACGGGGTGCGAATCGGCGAATATCCCGAGTCCGGTGAACCCCAGCGCCCCGCCCGCGAGTCCGACGACCAGATGACGCCGGCCGCGGGCCGGGTCCAGCCGCATCCCGAGGACCGGGGCGCCGATGATCTCGCCGAGCACATAGGCCGCCGCGAGCGTCGCGCCCAGGGTGTAGCCGCCGGGCCGCTCCCGCACCAGGAACACCAGCGCGAGCGGCGTCATGGCGACCGGCATACGAGCGGCGACGGCGGTCAAGGCCCAGATCAGCACCTGCTTGGTGGCGACGTCTCGATAGGTCATGAAGATGACGGTAAGTGCCGCCGCCGACAACACGGCAGCCGTTTTCCGGGCCTGTGGAAAACCCCGCCGCGTGGTCCCCGGGACCTCGGAGCGTCAGAACGTCAGCACCCCGCGCGCCACCTTCCCCGCCTCCGCGTCCGCCGCCGCCCTTTCGAACTCCTCCACCGGGTACGTCTGAGTCACGAGCTCGTCCAGCATGAGCCGCCCGGCCCGGTACAGCTCGGCGTACAGCGCGATGTCCCGCTGCGGCCTCGACGACCCGTAGCGGCAGCCCAGGATCGACTTGTCCAGGTACATCGAGGACACCAGGAAGGACGCCTCGGCGGTGGCGGCCGGCACCCCGAGCAGTACGGCCTGCCCGTGCCGGTCCAGCAGATCGACGGCGGCCCGGATCAGCTCGACGCGCCCCACGCACTCGAAGGTGTGGTCGGCGCCCGTCGGCAGCAGGTCCCGCACGCCCTCCACCGACGTCAGGAAGTCCGTCGCCCCGAACTGCCGCGCCACCGCCTCCTTCGCCGGGTTGGCGTCGACCGCCACGATCCGCAGCGCGCCGGCGATCCGCGCCCCCTGGATGACGTTGAGCCCGATCCCGCCGGCGCCGATCACGACGACCCGGTCCCCGCGGTCGACCCGCGCCCGGTTCAGCACGGCGCCCACCCCGGTCAGCACCCCGCACCCGATCAACGCGGCGGACGGCAGCGGAATGTCCTTCGGGATCCGCACCACCTGCACGGCCTTCACCACGGTCCGTTCGGCGAAGGCGGAGTTGGACGCGAACTGGAACACGGCCTGCTCGCCCCGCCGGAACGGCCTTCCCGGCCGCCCTATGGCCTGCCGGCACATGGTCGGCCGCCCCCGGTCGCACTCGGCGCACGCACCGCAGTTGGCGAGCGTGGACAGCGCCACATGGTCCCCGGGTTCGACATGGGTGACCCCCACACCGACGGCCTCCACCACCCCCGCGCCCTCATGGCCCAGCACCACAGGAACGGGGAAGGGTATGGTCCCGTCCACCACCGACAGGTCGCTGTGGCACAACCCGGCCGCCGAGACGGCGACCAGCACCTCACCCGGCCCCGGATCCCGTACCTCCAGGTCGTCCACGACCTCGACCCGCTTGCCGTCGAACATCACTGCGCGCATCAGACGACCCCCTTGGGCTCCCTGGGCAGACCGAGCACCCGCTCGGCGATGATCGTGCGCTGAACCTGGTCGGAACCGCCGTAGATGGTGTCGGCGCGGGAGAACAGGAACAGATGCTGGGCGTCGTCGAGTTCGTACGGAGTCGAGGGCGCCCACTCCCGCGGCCCGGCGCTCGCCGACGCCCCGCGCACCTGCATCGCCAGTTCCCCGAGCCGCTGGTGCCAGCCGCCCCACAGCAGTTTGGCCACGCTCGGCGCGCCCGCGTCGCCCGAACTCCCCAGCGTCCGCAGGGCGTTCCACCGCATCACCCGCAACTCGGCCCACTGCCGCACCAGCCGGTCCCGTACGACGGGATCCTCCACGGCACCGGACCGCACGGCAGCTCCCACGACCCGCGCCAACTCGCCGGCGAAGCCGATCTGCTGGGCGAGCGTGGAGACCCCGCGCTCGAACCCGAGCAGACTCATCGCAACCTGCCATCCGGCGCCCTCACCGCCGACGACGTGCTCGGCGCGCGCACCGTCGAAGTAGACCTCGTTGAACTCGCTGGTGCCGGTCATCTGCCGGATCGGCCGCACCTCGATACGCCCCGGCTGGTCCATCGGGACGAGCAGGAAGCTCAGTCCGCGGTGGCGCCGGGAGTCCGGCTCGGTGCGGGCCAGCACGAAGCACCAGTCCGCCTCATGGGCGAGGGAGGTCCAGATCTTCTGCCCGGTGACGCGGTACGTCCCGTCCGAGGCCCGCTCGGCCTTCGTACGCACCCCGGCGAGGTCCGACCCGGCCCCGGGCTCGCTGTACCCCTGGCACCACAGCTCCTCGCCGAGCGCGACCGGCGGAAGGAACCGCGCCTTCTGCTCCTCGCTCCCGTGCGCGAGCAGCGTCGGTGCGAGCAGCTTCTCCCCGATGTGCCCGGACCGCGCAGGTGCCCCCGACCGCGCGTACTCCTCGGCCCACACGACCTGCTGAGTGAGCGTGGCGACCCGGTTCCCGAACCCGCCCTCCCCCCACCCGAGCCCGATCCACCCGGCCTTCCCGAGCGCACGCTCCCAGGCACGACGTTCCTGCGCACCCCCACCGTGCTCACAGAGCCACGCCCGCGCGTCCGCGCGGAACTCCTCATCCCCGGCGGTGAATCCAAAGTCCACGGCAACCTCCCAAGCGACGGTCGGATGTCCCACCTCAGGGCCGCGGGGAACTGCGCGACCGGCCACGGACGACCCGCGGCCGCCGACCCCGAACGCCCCCCGAGCCATTAGGCGTTCGGTCGGCCCCCGCTCCGCGCGGCCCTCTCCATCGCCTCCACCCGGGCCAGCATCGGCATCGGATCCACCCCCACGGACCCGGGCAACGCCTGCGCGATCGACTCCGGCGTCCACCCGCCGGAGGCATACGCGGAGCGCAGCTCCCGCGGCTGCGCCCACACCGCGATCTTCGGCCCGGCGACGGTGTACACCTGCCCGGTCACCCCGTGCTCCCGCGCCGCGTCCGACAGCAGGTACACCACCAGCGCGGCCACGTCCTCCGGCTCCCCGATCTCCGCGAGCTCCATGGGCACGTTGGCGGACATGCGCGTACGGGCGACCGGCGCGACGGCGTTCGCGGTCACCCCGTACTTGTGCAGGCCGAGCGCCGCGCTGCGCACGAGGGAGATGATCCCGCCCTTCGCGGCGCTGTAGTTGGCCTGCGAGACCGACCCCTGGTGGTTGCCGCTGGTGAATCCGATCAACGTCCCCGCCCGCGCCTTGCGCATCACGGCCGACGCGGCGCGGAACACGGTGAACGTCCCCTTCAGATGGGTGGCGACCACCGGGTCCCACTCCTCCTCGGACATGTTGAACAGCATCCGCTCGCGCAGGATCCCGGCGACGCACACGACTCCGTCGAGGCGTCCGTACGACGACAGTGCCGTGTCCACGATCCGCTGTCCGCCGGCCATGGTGGAGACGTCGTCGGCCACGGCGACCGCTTCCCCGCCCGCCGCCTCGATCTCCTTGACCACGGCCTGGGCGACCTCGCTCGTGGGCGAGGCCCCGTCCATGGACACCCCGTAGTCGTTGACGACCACGCGCGCGCCCTCGGCCGCGGCGGCGAGCGCCACCGCCCGTCCGATGCCCCGCCCGGCGCCCGTCACGGCGACGACCTTGCCTGCCAAGAAGTTCCCCACGCCCCGGCCCCTTCCCGCAGTTTCTGACGGTCCGTTAGATTCGACTTGATTCTACGACCCGTCAGATACGCGGAGACAAGCCCCGGGGAGGGACTCATGTCACTGCCGGACGCGTTCCACGAGATCGCCAAGCGCGTGAACAACTGGGGGCGTTGGGGCGCCGACGACGAGATCGGCACCCTGAACCTCATCACCGACGACGTCGTCCGCGAGGCGGCGGCCTGCGTCCGCACCGGCCGCCGCGTCCCGCTCGCGCTGCCCCTGAAGGAGGACGGCGTGCAGACCGGGATGATCCCCGGGCGCATCAACCCCCTGCACACGATGGTGCAGATCAACCAGGAGCTGTTCGGCCCCGGAACCGTGGCGTGCAGCGACGACGCCGTGACCATGGGCCTCCAGGCGGCCACCCACTGGGACGCGCTCACCCATGTCTCGCACTCGGGCCGGCTCTACAACGGCCGCCCCGCCGGCACCATCACCGCGCACGGCGGCGCCGAGTTCAGCGGCATCGACAAGGCGCGGCACATCGTCTCGCGCGGGGTGCTGCTGGACGTGGCACGCGCGCGTGGCGTCGCCCGGCTCGACGGCGGGCACGCGGTCACCCCGGAGGACCTGGAGGCGGCCGAGGAACTCGCGGGCACGCGCGTGCGCGCGGGCGACATCGTGCTCGTGAGGACGGGGCAGATCCAGGTCCTTCTCGCCGGCGACAAGCACGCGTACGGCTATCCCTCGCCCGGTCTGTCGATCCGTACGCCGGAGTGGTTCCACGCGCGCGATGTGGCGGCCGTGGCCAACGACACCCTCACGTTCGAGATATTTCCGCCCGAGACAGAGGACCTGTGGCTGCCCGTGCACGCCCTCGACCTCGTGGAGATGGGGATGCTCCAGGGGCAGAACTGGAGCCTCGAAGAGTTGTCCACAGCCTGTGGACAAGAAGGCCGCTACGCGTTCCTGCTGTCGGCGATGCCGGAGCCCTTCGTCGGCGGCACGGGGACACCGGTCGCACCCGTGGCGGTGCTCTGAGGTCCGGCGATGCCGGTTGGCGGCGCGGTTCCCCCGACCTCCGGCCGCGCCCGAACGGGAGATGCCCCTTCCTCCCCGGGCACGGCACCGCGCGCCGCCATCCGACTCCGGCGCACCCGCCCCGGCCTCTCCTGGCCCTGGAGAGACCGACGCCGATTCACGACCCGCTCTCGACAAGGGCTTCCGCCACCGAAGCCCTCGCCGTCCCCTCACGGCGAATCGCTGACCACAAGCGTGATCAACCGGACACGCGGCGTCAACACCCACTCGGGGATTTGTTACTTACGCCCGATTTCTCGAAGGCGCGCACAGAAGCATGCCCGGGCGCATCCAGACATACCCGAGCTGAGGGGACAGCGCTCTCTGCAACCGTGCTCCGAATCCGCCGGAGTTACCGCTCCGTGCGCCCGTCACACCGCCTCGTACGCGAGCCCTTCGTAGGCCGAGGATCCGCTGCCGTAGGCCGCGGTGGCGCTCTGCGAGTCGGCGTCACGGTCCAGTTCGCACCAGATCCGCTTGCCGCCACCTTCGGAGCACCAGCCCCACCGGTCCGCGAGGCCGTCGACGAGGGCGAGGCCCCGGCCGCCGGTGGCGTCACCGTCGGCGCAGCGCGGCACGGGAGCACGGCCGCTGCGATCGGCGACCTCCAGGCGGACGGTGGCGGCGTCCTGGGCCGCTCCGGGAAGTGACAGGCGCAGCACGGCCGGACAGCCGGTGTGCACGACGGCGTTGGTGACCAGTTCGGACACGAGCAGGATCAGGGTCTCCGCGAGCGGCTCGTCGGCGCCTATCCCGGACCCGGCGAGCCGGGAGCGGGCCCACCGCCGGGCTCGCCCCACCTCAGCGGGGTCGGGCCGGATCTCCAGCTGCACTTGAAGCACCTGCACCGCTCACACCATCCGAACCGGCGGACACAAAGCCCCGCGCCTCACGAGGGCCACGATCCTAGCCATTCTTTTCATGACCAGATCAATGGCCGGAGCCAGGGTCACGGAACGTGAATCCCTTAGCTGACAGCATGGTTGACGTACAGTCACCCCAACAAGCGCTTCGGGCATATTCCAGCGTGAAGGAGTACCCGTGCGGCATACTGTGCGACGCTTGTCCCGGGGAGTCGAACAGGCTGGGGCAGACCGCCCACGCGCCTTGCGAACAGCGGCGCGCACCGCCGGATCCGGAGCCGCCTCAAGGGCAACTCCGGCATGGCTCGTGCTCGGAACCACTCGCATCTCACACAAGGTACCGGAGCGAACGCCCGACTCCAGGCCGTGACGAGTCACACGTAGGACACAACCCGATATCAACGCTCCGTAATTCCGGTATGCCACGATCCGTGACATCCAATTCGGGGCCGTCGGCGATACCGCAGACCAGGGGCCTTCAGCCCGAACCGGCGAGAAGCTCGGCAGCCAACCGCTCCTCACTCTCCGTAGCATCGCTCGTACGGTGCGTTCGCACCCATGCGCGCTTCAGATGGAGATGGACCTCGAACTCCCAGGTGAATCCCATGCCGCCGTGCACCTGGAGACAGTCGCGGGCGCCGCGCACGGCGGCGTCGTCGGCGAGCAGCCGCGCGGTGTCGATGTCGGCAGGGTCGGCGGTGACGGCGGCCGCGTAGACGGCGGCGCGGGCGGTCTCGGTGCGCACCAGCATCTCCGCGCACAGGTGCTTCACCGCCTGGAAGGCTCCGATCGGCCGGCCGAACTGCTCACGCGTCCGGGCGTGTTGCGCGGCGAGTTCGCACGCGCGTGTGGCGCTGCCCAGTTGTTCGGCGGCGGTGAGGAGCACGGCGGCGGGGTCGGCGCCGGGTGCTTCGGCAGCCCAGGGAGAAGAAGGGGTGCCGGGCACCCGGTGCAGCGGGGTCAGCGGATCGACCGACCGCAGCGGTACGGCCCCGCCGTCGTCGCCCCGCACGACGTCCGCCGCCGACAGCCACTCCACAAGGCCGCATCCGCCGACGTCCGTCACGACCGTCTCGCCGGTGGCCGCGCCCGGCACCTCGGCCGCCGCGAGGTGGGTGGCCACGAGCGGCCCCGGCAGGAGCGCCCGCCCGGCCTCCTCGAAGGCCAACACCGCCTCGGGCAGGCCGAGTCCCACGCCGCCCTGGCTCTCGGGCAGCCGCAGCGCGAAGAACCCGGCCTCGCCGAGCTCCCGCCACAGCCCCTTCTGAAGTCGCCCGGGCGCCTCGACGGCGGCCCTGAGCTGCTCCGGCCCGAACCGCCGCGCCAGCAGCTCCCGCACCCCGCTCCGCAACGCCCGCTGGTCCTCGGTCAGTTGGAAACGCATCCGTCATCGCTCCTTCGGCAGCCCGAGAATCCGCTCGCCCACGATGTTCCGCTGGATCTGCGAGGTGCCGGCCGCGATGGTGTACGACAGCGAGGACAGCCGGTCGGACATCCACGGCCGGTCGAGGTCCAGCGAGGCGGGCCCCAGCACCTCGGCGGCGGCGTCGAAGAGCTCCTGGCGGGCGTGCGAGTACCTCAGTTTGAAAACCGAACCCCCGACGCCGGGTATGCCGTCGGCGGCCTCCGCCTCGCTGACGTTCCACTGCGTCAGCCGCCACAGCGCCCGGAACTCGGCGTTCAGCCGCCCGAGCCTGCGGCGCAGCACCGGGTCGTCCCAGCGGCCGTTCCCGCGGGCCTCGGCGGCGAGTTCGCGCAGCACACGGCGGCAGGCGACCACTTCGCCCACGAAGGCCGTGCCGCGTTCGAAGGACAGGGTCACCATCGTCACGCGCCAGCCGTCGTTCTCCTCGCCGACCCGGTTGGCGACCGGCACCCGCACCTCGTCGAGGAACATCTCGGCGAACTCGGTGGTGCCGGCGAGGGTCTTGAGCGGCCGTACGGTGATGCCGGGGGCGTCCATGGGCATGGCCAGCCAGCTGATGCCGCGGTGCTTGGGGGCGTCGGGGTCGGTGCGCACCAACAGCTCGCACCAGTCGGCGACTTCGGCGTGCGAGGTCCAGATCTTGGAGCCGCTGACCACGTAGTCGTCGCCGTCCCTGCGCGCACGCGTGCGCAGTGCCGCGAGGTCGGACCCGGCGTCCGGTTCACTGAAGCCCTGGCACCAGACCTCCTCGCCGCGCAGGATCGGGGGCAGCCAGCGCGCCCGCTGCTCGTCGGTGCCCTCGGCGGCGATGGTCGGCCCGGCGTGCAGCAGCCCGACGAAGCCCGCGCCCACATAGGGGGCGCCCGCCTTCTCGGTCTCCTCCAGGAAGATCAGCCGCAGGGTCGGGGACGCGTCCCAGTGGACGTCGCCGTACCCGGCGTCGTGGAGCATGCGCTGCCAGCCGAGGTCGTGGGCGCGGCGCCCCGGCCAGTCCTCGGGGGACGGCTTCGGCGGCAGTGTCGGCAGCGCCTTGGCCAGCCACTCCCGCAGCCGGGCCCGGAACTCCTCCTCGTCCGGCGTGTACGCGAGGTCCATGTGGCGCTCCTCCATATCTGATGAACCGTCAGATACAGCTCTGCGGGAAGGCTAAGTCCCGCACCCCTGGACCGACAAGGCATCCCGCCCTACGCTCTGCCCACGATCTGACAGACCGTCAGTTCCGATGGACACCACGACCGCTTGGTGGCAGGGGGCCGTCATGAACGACACCGCGCACGCCCTGAGTTCCTCCCGCACCCTCTGGGATCTCCTCGCCCGCCGCGCCGACGTCAGCCCCGACCGCCCGGTCCTCCTCCAGGACGACCGCACGCTGACCTTCGGCGCGCTGCACGCGCGTGCCGAACGCGTCGCGGCCGGCCTGTACGACATGGGCGTACGCCCCGGCACGGTCGTCGCCTGGCAGCTGCCCACCCGTATCGAGACGGCCCTGCTGTCCTTCGCGCTGGCCCGCATCGGCGCCGTGCAGTCGCCGGTCATCCCCTTCTACCGGGACCGCGAAGTCGGCTTCGCGCTGCGGGAGTCGAAGGCGGAGTTCTTCGCGGTGCCGGGGGTGTGGCGGGGCTTCGACCACACCGAGATGGCCCGCCGCCTCGGCGCGAAGGGGATCTTCGAGGCGTACGGCACCCTGCCCGACGGCGATCCGGCCGTACTGCCCCCGCCGCCCGCCGAGGGCACCTCGGTGCGCTGGATCTACTGGACCTCGGGGACCACCTCCGACCCCAAGGGCGTCCTGCACACCGACCGCTCGCTGATCGCGGGCGGCTCCTGCCTCGGGCACGCCCTGCGCCCCACGTCCGCAGACGTCGGCTCGATCGCCTTCCCCTACGCCCACATAGGCGGCCCCGACTACATGGTGATGGTCCTGCTGTACGGCTTCCCCGCGGTGCTGTTCGAGCAGTTCGCGATGCCCGACGCGCTGGCGGGGTACCGAAGGCACGGCGTCACGATCGCGGGCGGCTCGACGGCGTTCTACTCGATGTTCCTCGCCGAGCAGCGCAGGCAGCCGGACGGCGCGAAGGCCGTCCCCACATTGCGGCTGCTGGCGGGCGGCGGGGCGCCGAAGCCGCCGGAGGTCTACCACGCGGTGGTCCGCGAGATGGGCGTGCAACTGACCCACGGATACGGCATGACCGAGGTGCCGATGATCACGATGGGCGCGCCGGACGACACCGCGGAGAACCTGGCGACGACGGAGGGACGGCCGCCGCGGGAGATGGAGATCCGGATCGTCGAGGGGGAGGTACGGCTGCGCGGGGAGGCGGTGTGCCGGGGCTATCTGGATCCGGCGCAGACCGCGGCGGCCTTCGACGAGGACGGCTTCCTGCGCACCGGCGATCTCGGGCGTCTGACCGGCAGCGGGCATCTGGTGCTGACCGGCCGTCTGAAGGACGTCATCATCCGCAAGGGCGAGAACGTCTCGGCGAAGGAGATCGAGGACCTGCTGCACCGGCATCCCGCCGTCGGCGACGTGGCGGTGATCGGGCTGCCGGACCCCGAGCGCGGGGAGCGGGTCTGCGCGGTCGTGGAACAGCCGGCCGGCGCGCCGGAGCTGACCCTTCAGGCGCTGACGTCGTATCTGCGCGGGGAAGGGCTGTCGACGCACAAGCTGCCTGAGCAGCTGGAGGTGGTGGACGCCCTTCCGCGCAACGAGACCCTGCGGAAGGTGCTCAAGTACAAGCTCAGGGAGCGGTACTCGTCGGGGTCGTAGGGCTACTCGGGGACAGTGAAGTAGCGGGCGAAGGCCGTGACGACCTCTCCCTCGGCCACCTTGCCGTCGCCGTCGGTGTCGAGCGTGCCGGCGGCCGCCTGCGCCACGTCCTGCGGCACACCGAGGCAGACCAGCACGCGCGCGGTGTCGGTGACGGTGGCGGCTCCGTCGCCGTCGGGGTCGGCCACGGCGAGGGCGGCGTGCAGGAAGGGACGGGCGATCTCGGCGAACCGGTCCGGGTTGTCGCGCAGGCGCTTGACCGCGCCGTTCACGAACTCCTCGCGGGTGATCCGCTGGTCGCCGTCGCGGTCCGCTATCCCGGCCATGCCCTGCCAGAAGGCCTCGGCACCGATGTACAGGGCCTGGCCCTTGTCGGAGCGCGCCGTGGTGCCGAACTCCGCGAGCAGCGCCTTGGCCGCCCCGACGAAGTCCTCCCGGTCGATGTAGCCGTTGCCGTCCTGGTCGAAGCCGGCGAACCGGGCCGCGATCCTGCGCTCGTACTCGCTGCTGACCATGTCTTTTCGGGCCGCCTCACTTCGTCGGGTGCATCTGTCACGGAGCGTACGACGTCAGGGGCCGTCCGGGCGCGGGAAAGGGGCCGTTGTGCCAAGACCGGGGGAATTTTGGGACAACGATGTGGCACTGACGTGCGGAACGGCGTACGCGGGGCGGGTGCTCAGGCGGACAGCGGTCCGGCCTCGTCCTTGACCGCCGAGGCCAGGTCGGGGTGCACGTCGAAGAGCCGGCGCACGCCCAGCGCGCCGAGGACCCGGTTCACGTGCGACCCCTCCGCCGCGCCCTGCGCCGGGAGTATCAGCCGCAGGCTGCCCTGGCAGGAGCGGATCAGCCGGCGGGCGGCTATGAGCACGCCGACGCCGCTGGAGTCGCAGAACAGGACCTCGGAGAGGTCGAGGACGAGGTCGTGACGTCCTTCGGCCACCACGTCGTGGATGTGCTGGCGCAATCCGGGCGAGGTCACCAGATCCAGCTCGCCCGACACCTGGAGCACGGCCCAGTCGCCGCGCTCGCCGCCGGTCACTTTGAACGTCACCACCATGCCCCTCGCTCGCTGAAACGGAAGCGACACCTACGCTTCCTTGCAGCGCGGCTGCCCAGCGGCTGTTCCCTGAAACGCCCTCCAGAAAACGGTCACCGTTCAGAAAAGGCTTGTTCCCATCGCATTCGATCCTGTTCGATCGTGTCTGATCATGTGGTGACCGGGTAGCCGAGCGACGCGAGCCTCTCCACCGGAGTGCGAAGAGCCCTCTATCACGAGTGCGAGGTGTGTCACCAGCCATGGCTCTACAAGGGGCGCACATTGCGACAAAGGGGCGTGCGCGTCCGACCGTGCCGACTACATTCGTGGAGACGGCACACGCACGCTGGACCGGGACGGACCGGTGAGGGGGGCCTTATGGCGAAGAAGGACGCACCGCCCCGCTGGGACCGCAAGATGCAGCAGCGGCTGGCGCGCGGCGAGGCGGCCGCGCTCGGCGAGCTCTACGACCGGTTCGCCTCGCTCGTGCACGGCCTCGCCCACACCGTGCTGGGCGACGAGCGCGCCGCCGACCACGTCACCCGCGACGTCTTCGCCCATGTCTGGGAGCACCCGGACGCCTACGACCCCAAGCAGGGCCCGCTGCGCTCCTGGGTCGCCAGGCTGACCCACCGGCTCGCCGTGCAGCGGCTGCGCGCCACCGAGACCGCCGCGCTCGCCGAGGCCGGCCAGGGCTCCACGGAGGAGCTGGAGCGCAAGGTGCGGCACGCCTCGGTCGCCGCCCGCGCCGACTACATCGTCCAGTCCATGCCCGTGCCGCTGCGCGCCGCCCTGGAGCTGGCCTACTTCCAGCGCCGCGACTACCGCCAGACCGCCGCCGACCTCGGCGTCACCGAGGACGAGGCCCGCCGCCGGCTGCGCCTGGGCCTCCAGCTGCTGTCCACCGCCCACGACGCCGGAACCGCCCCGGGGGCGCCACCGGGATACGGGGGTGCGGCGTGAACGAGGCCGGACGCTTCGAGGCGTACGACAACGATGACAACGACGACAACAAGCCGTACGACGACTCTTCCCACGGCGACGCACACAAGGACCAGGAGGACAACGACCCCGCGGACTCCAACCGCGCGGCCGACGGCATGAACAGCAGCGGCGACGGCGACGACAAGCACCCCTCGACGAAGCCGGAACCGGACCGGCCGCCCCGCATACCCCTGCCCCGGGCCTCCGTCGAGGACACCGGACGCCCGCTGCCCGACGCCGTGCCGCGGCCCGCGCCGCTCGTCCTGGACCACCGCGTGCTGAAGTCGCTGCTCGGCGCGTGGGCGCTGGCCGCCTGTTCGCCCCAGGAGACCGCTGCCGTGGAGGAACACCTCGGCGGCTGCGGCTCCTGCGCGGACGAGGCGCTGCGGCTGCGTGAGGCGGTCGGCCTGCTGCACCCCTCCGAGAGCCTCGACCTCGACCCGTCCCTGCGCGCCCGCGTCCTGGCGGGCTGCCTGGAGCGGCGCCCGCCGCGCATCCCGGTGCCCGCGTGGGCGACGCCGTACGACGCGGAGGCGGCCCGGCTCGACGCCCTGCTCCAGGACTTCGGGGACGCCGAGTGGCACGCGCCCGTGCGGCTGCGGTGGTTCCGCGGGGACGAGCCCACGAGCCGTCGTACGACCGTCGCCGGGGTCATCGCGCATCTGCTGACCGTGGACGGGCTGGTGGCGGTCGCGCTCGGCCTCGCGGACCCGATGGGTGAGGTGGCCGCGGACCGGGCGACCCCGTCCGGACGCACGGAGGCGTACTGGCGGGCCTCGCACTACCCGCCGACGCGCGCGGTGCGCGCGCCCTGGCGGGAGCAGAGCCACGACCTGGTCCGCACGGTGTCCTTCACGGGCGGCGGCACCGGCAGACTGTCCGTGCCCTACGGCGACTTCGAGCTGCCGCTGCACGACGCGATGCTGGACCGCGCCTTCGAGACGTGGGTGCATGCCGAGGACATCGCCGACGCGGTGGACTACCCGTACGAGCCGCCGTCCGGCAGCGATCTGCACCACATGGTGGACCTGGCGGCCCGCATGCTCCCGACGGTGCTGTCGGCCCGCCGCCAGGCCGGTCTCGCGTCCCCGCCACCGGGTCCCCACCGCCACCTGGTGCCTGCCGGCGAGCCCGGCCGGAGTCTGCGGCTGGAGATCGAGGGTTCGGGCGGCGGCGAGTGGCTGATCCCGCTGGACTCGCCGGCCGCGGTGGGCTCCGCGGAGCACGAGGTGGCCCATGTGGCGCTGGACGGCGCGGAGTTCTGCCGGCTGGCGGCGGGGCATGTGCCGCCGGAGGAGGCCGCGGCCGGGCAGGTCGGCGACCGCACGGCGATCCGGGATGTGCTGTTCGCCGCGGCGAGCCTGAGCCGGATGTGAGGCGTCGGTTGCGGTTTCGTCGGCGACTGCGGGTGAGTGGGGGCGCGAGCAACCACGAACGAGCCGCGGCCGCCGACGCAACAGCCGAACCCGAGCTGCTAGGCGAACACGACCGTCCGTCGCCCGTTCAGCAGAATCCGACGCTCCGCATGCCACTTCACGGCCCGCGCCAGCGCCTGGCACTCCACGTCCCGCCCGACCGCGACCAGTTGGTCCGGGGTGACGTCGTGTCCGACCCGCTCGACCTCCTGCTCGATGATCGGCCCCTCGTCGAGGTCCGCGGTGACGTAATGGGCCGTGGCGCCGATGAGCTTGACGCCCCTGGTGTGCGCCTGGTGATACGGCTTCGCACCCTTGAAGCTCGGCAGGAACGAGTGGTGGATGTTGATGATCCGCCCGCTCAGCTGCTTGCACAGGTCGTCCGAGAGGACCTGCATGTAGCGGGCCAGCACGACCAGCTCCACACCCTCCTCGCGCACGATCTCCAGAACCTGCGCCTCGGCCTCGGACTTGTTGTCCTTGGTCACCGGGATGTGGTGGAAGGGGATGTCGTAGGACCCCGCGAGCTCGGCGAAGTCGGTGTGGTTGGACACCACGGCGGCGATCTCCACCGGCAGCGCCCCGATACTGGCGCGGAACAACAGGTCGTTCAGGCAGTGCCCGAACTTGCTGACCATCAGCAGGACCCGCATCTTCTCCTCGGCCCGGTGGATCTGCCACTCCATGTGGAAGGAGTCACCGATCGCCGCGAAGCTCGCGCGCAGCTTGTCCACGGTCACCGGCGCCTCCGCCGAGAAGTGGACCCGCATGAAGAACAGTCCCGTGTCACGGTCGCCGAACTGCTGACTGTCCTCGATGTTGCAGCCGGTCATGAAGAGGTAGCTCGACACGGCGTGCACGATGCCCTGCTTGTCCGGGCAGGACAGCGTCAGGACGTACTGTTCGGCGGGGACCGCGGCTCGGGTGGACTGCTCATTCATGCAGCACAGGGTCCCATATCCCACGCCCCCGACGGGCAGCCGTCCCGCTACCCGGACCGCCCACCCGGCACCGGCCGGACCGTCACGCGGAACGCGTCATGATCCGCAGCACCTCGAGCGTGCGCGGCGGGGCATCCGGGTCGTCGCCGTCGGCCATGGCCATCCGGACGTGCGCGTCCCGCGCCGCCCGCACCGCCTCCGGCCACTGCTGGTTCTCCATGTAGGCGGAGACCGGCGCGTCCGGGCCGACCTGGTGCATGATCCGCAGCACCCGCAGCACGGCGGTGTCGACGAGCGCCGCCTCCTGCGAGTCCCGGAATATCGTGCCGACGTACTTCTCGGCGGACCAGTTGTCCAGCCAGGTGTCCTCGACCAGGCGGTAGACGGCGTCGGTCACGTCGCCGTACCCGTCGACGCCGGCGAGCCAGACGTCCCGCTGGAAGACCGGGTCGGAGAGCATGTGCAGCGCGGAGCGCACATTGCTGCGCCAGCGCCACCACGGCATGTCGTTGAGTGGCATGCCGCCCATGGTGGATGAGCGACGGCCGCGACGGGAAGAGCTATCCGAACCTTGCACGGTCACCGATCGTACGTTCCCGTTCATTCGCGCCTCATCCGCCCCCGTAATTCACCTTCTGGTCACCTCTGGATAACCGAGGGTCACGCGCAGGTTTGTTGTGTGGCGGAATCGTGCGTGTCCATGACCGGCAGGCCACGCATGCGCAGCACCCTCCTCCCCAAGATCACCAATCGGCCCGTCAGAGCAGCGGCTCGCTCTGCGGCAGCACTGGTGGCGTGTGCGTCACTCGCCGTCGGATGTGGTGTCATCCCCGGTGCCACGGGGGGTTCCGGGGATGACACGATCACCGTGATGACCTGGGCCCCGCAGGACACCAAGGCGACCAACAAGCCCGGTATGCCGGCCTTCGCGCAGGCGTACGCCCGCTGGGTCAACGCCCACGGCGGCCTCGGCGGCCGCAAGCTGAAGGTCATCACCTGCAACGACCACAACGACAGCGTGGCCGCCGCCAAGTGCGCCGACCGCGCGGTCGAGGAGAACGCCGTCGCCGTCGTCGGCTCCTACAGCCAGTACGGCGACACCTTCCTGCCCTCCCTGGAGGGCGCCGGCATCCCGTACATAGGCGGCTACGGCGTCACCAACGCCGAGTTCACCAGCCCGCTCTCCTACCCCGTCAACGGCGGCCAGCCCACCCTGCTTGCGGGCCTCGGCAGGGAGCTGGGCCGCTCCTGCGGCCCCGTCGCCCTGGTACGGCCCGACACCATCGCGGGCGACGAACTGCCGCCGCTGCTCAACTCCGGCCTCAGGTCGGCTGGGCACTCGGCGCCCGACGACCAGCTCGCCGACGAGGACGCCACCTCCTACGACGCCCAGTCGGTGCGGGCGCTGAACCACTCCGCCACCGCCGCGTCCGACAAGGGCTGCGTGGTGCCGGCCCTCGGCGACCGCACGAGCACCTTCCTGGACTCCTTCCGGCGCGCCCGCAAGGACTATCCCGAGGTGCGCACCGCCACCGTCCTCGGCAGCGTCGACCAGACCGTGATCAACGCGACCGGCGGGGCGTCGACGTACGACGGCTCGTACATCACCGGCTGGTACCCGGTCGCCAGCGACCCGCGCTGGGACCCGATGAAGAAGGTCATCAGCGAGCAGGCCTTCGGCGACAACCGCATCGACCCCGCGGACGCCGGCGTACAGACGACGTGGATCGCCTACACGGTGTTCAAGAAGGTCGTCGAGTCGATCGGCGACGGCGCGGTGACCGCCGACTCCGTGCGGGGCGCGCTGAACGAGGGCCTGAAGGTGCCCACGGGCGGCCTGACGCCGACCCTGCAGTGGAAGTTCCAGGACGTCCTGGCCTCCGTCGGCTTCCCCCGGCTGGTCAACCGCGCGGTGACCCTCCAGGTCGTCCGGGACGGCCGGCTGGTGGCGGCCCGCAAGGGCTTCATCGACGTGACGAGGACGCTCCAGGACGCCGACCTGAACTGACCCGGCCGACCCGGCCGCCCCGCTTCCCGCGGGCGGCCGGTGTCCGCGCCGGTACTACAGCTGGGTCGGCTGCCGCTCCGTCAGGCCGTACTTCTTCGCGATCTCGTTCCACAGCCCCGACGCGGTCTTCTTCTGCTCGCTGGCGGTGCCGCTCGCGCGGTTGCCGGCCTGGGTCTGGCCGGTGGAGCGGGCCTGGCCCTTCTTGCACAGCTTCTTGTTGCCGGCGACCTGGTCGGCCCACGCCGCGTAGTGGTTGTCGGCGGACGCCGACGCCTGCCACGCCTTGTTCAGCGCGCCGGTCAGCGCGGCGTGGTTCGGGAGCTGGTCGACGGAGAGCTTGGAGAGGTCGGTCACCAGCTGGTTGCGCTGGCGGGCGGCGTCCCGCAGATCCTGGGCGGCCTTGCCGAGGTTGTCGCAGGACTTCACGGCGTCCACCGCGTTGATCACGGACGTACGGCTGTCGCCGCTGTCGGCGAGCAGCTTGTCCAGGGCGACGGCCTGCTGCTCGGCCGGGTCGGCGGACGGCGAGGCGGAGTCCTCGTTCGCCGGGGCCGTGGCGGAGACGGGCTGGTTCTCCTCGCCCTTGTCGTCGTCCCCGCCCCCACCGGCGAGCAGCGCGCCCGCGCCGATGCCGAGGACGGCGATCCCGACGCCCACGGCGGCGATGAGCGGCAGCCGCGATCCGGTACGGCCACCGCGGCCGCCCCGTCCGCCGTCGTCGTCGTCACCGCCACCGTGCTGTCCCGGCGGGAAGAACGCCGGCGCCTGCTGGTGCTGCTGCGGCTGGGGCTGCTGGAAGCGCGGCAGGTGCTGGGTGGCCCCGGCGGGGGCCTGGCCGGCCGAGTCGCTGCGGAAGAGGTTGTCGAAGTCGGACAGCGGCTGCCGCTCCCCGCCGCCCGGCCGGTCGGTCACCGGCGGGATGTACTGCGTGGCGTCCGCGTCCCCGGCGACGGGCGGCATCGGCCCGGCGCCGCCGGCCTGCCCGGCCCGCCCGAGCACCTGGGTGCTCTCACTGGACACCTCGGGCGGCAGCGCCCCCGGTCCCACCGGCGGGATGAACTGCGTCGCCCCTTCGTCCGCGGCCGGCGCGGCGACGGGCGGGAGGAAGCTGGTGGCCTGGTCGTCGGCGCCCATGGGGCCACCGGCGACCGGGGGTATGTACTGAGTGGCGCCCTCGTCGGCGGGCGGCAGCGGGGCTCCGAAGCCACCGGCGGGCGGCAGCGCGGCGCCCTGCCCGTGCCGGCCCTCGGGCGGCAGCGGCGCGGACGACGCCCCGCCCTGTCCGTAACCGGCCGGCGCGCTCTGGCCGTACGACGGCGCACCGGCCGCCGGGCCCTGCGCCCCGCCGCCGTAGAGCCCGCCGTCCTGCGGCATCGGCTGGCCCGGCATGCCACCCCCGGCCTCCGGCGCCGCGCCCCACGGGGCCGGCGACGGCGACTGGTACGACTGGTCGTGCTGCGGCGACTGGTAGGCCTGGTGTTCCTGCTGAGGCGACTGATACGCCTGGTGATCCTGCTGGGGCGACCGGTACGCCTGCTGGTCCTGCTGGGGTGACTGGTACGTCTGGTGGTCCTGCTGGGGCAGCTGATACGCCTGCTCCGGCTGCTGGGGCGCCTGCCCCGGCTGCTGCCCCTGGCCGCCCCACTCGTGCCCGGGCTGCGCGCCCCAGGCCTGGCCCTGCGCGGGCGGGTTCTGCTCGGGTCCCCAAGGGGTGCCCCAGGCCTGACCGCCCGGCGGTGCCGAGGGCGGGGGTGCGGTCGGCGGCGTCGCCGGCACCGAAGTCGGCCGGCCGCCCTGGCCGCCCGTCATACCCGGCAGCAGCGGCTCACCACCGTCGGAGGGCAGCACGATGCCTTCGCGCGCGGGCCGCGCCGAGGGCTCCTCGCTCCGTCCACTCTGCGTCACCGGGGCTCCTACTAATGGGGGACCTTGTGAATCGTCGGCTCACGCTACCGGCTCCGCCGATCCGGGTGCCACGCAGCCCGGGACGTGACCGTGATCCCTGTGACCGCGCTGACACTCGGGTCCCCCAACCGCTGTCTGTGTCCCCCTCAGTCGGCCGGCATCTTCATTCTCCTGCCGTTCACCTGTAGGTGCCCGGTGATTTCACGCAGCCGCCTGAAGATCCAGACGTGCCCCGAACTCCCTGACCACCGGCTCGTCCCGGAACGGCTCCAGTCGCTGCTGGAAGTCCTCCAGATACTCGGCGCCGCGGTTGGAGCGCAGGGTCTCCAGGAGCTCGACCGCCTTCAGGCCGGTGTGGCAGGCCTGTTCGACCTCGCGCTGCTGCACCTGAGCTGTGGCGAGCAACACATATCCGATGGCCCGGCGTCGCGCCTTCGTCTCCGGAAGCCCGGCGAGCGACTCCTCCGCGCGGCGCGCCGCCGCCTCGGCCTGACCGAGATCGCGATGGCAGTGCGCCAACTCGTCGGCGAGGTAGGCCTCGTCGAAGTGCTTGATCCACGCCGGGTCGTCCCCGGACTCCGCGTCCGCCGACTCCAGCGCGCCCACCGCGCGCCCGGACGCCAGCTGGGCGGCCCGCGCGTCGCCCATCAACGCGTGCCCGCGTGCCTCGGCCGCGTGGAACATGGCCTCCGCACGAGGGGTCACGCGCCCCCGTGCGCCTTCCTGCGCCGCCCGCGCCAACTGCGCGATCTCGCGCGGGTTGCCGAGCTGGGCGGCGAGGTGGCTCATGGAGGCGGCCAGCACATAGCCGCCGTAACCGCGGTCGCCCGCCGCCTGCGCCAGACGCAGCGCCTGGATGTAGTAGCGCTGGGCAAGCCCCGGCTGACCGGTGTCGACGGCCATGTACCCGGCGAGCTCGGTCAACCGCGCGACGGCCGCGAAGAGTTCCCGCCCGATCGCCTCGCGGTAGGAGCCGGCCAGCAGCCCGGAGACGACGCTGTTGAGGTAGTGCACGACGACCGGGCGCACATGCCCGCTGCCGTACTGGTGGTCGAGGTCGACCAGCGCCTGTGTCATCGCGCGCACGGCCTGCACGTCGGACTGCCCCACACGTGGGCCCGCCGAGCGCGACACCTGCGAGTCCGGGGACGAGATCAGCCAGTCGCGGCTGGGCTCGACCAGCGCGGACGCGGCGACGGACGAGCCGGACAGGAAGTCCCTGCGGCCCACGTCACTGCGCCAGAGCTCACAGACCTGCTCGATGGCTCCCAGTACCGTCGGCGAGAACTGGAGGCCGACGCCGGACGCGAGATTCTTGCCGTTGGCCATACCGATCTCGTCGATCGTGACCGTACGGCCGAGTTTGCGGCCGAGCGCCTCGGCGATGATCGCCGGCGCCCGTCCCCGCGGCTGCTGTCCGCGCAGCCAACGCGCCACGGACGTCTTGTCGTAGCGCAGATCGAGACCGTGCTCGGCGCCGCACATGTTGACCCGGCGGGCCAGCCCGGCGTTCGAGCAGCCCGCTTCCTGGATGAGCGCCTGCAGCCGTTCGTTCGGCTGTCGCGCGACGAGAGGCCTTGCGGCCATGGCGTACCCCCTGTGGCTGCGGTGCCTGCCCACGCACCGAGTTGACGTGTCTTCCACGGCCGGATCCGGCCCGGGGGCACTGGCTGTGCACCGCAGGAATCCGGCCGTGAAGATCAATGCCCCGTCGGCATACCGAAAATGCGAGGCTTGTGAGGATTGCCGGGGTAAAGGCGAAAGCCGACCCCACAGTGGGCTACCCACACCCGGCCGCCGATCCTCCCGCGCGCCCCCACACATGCACCCATGCGCCCCAGATGAGAAATCAATGCTCCTCCCCCGCGCGCGCGACGCCCGTAACCCGCGGTGGGTGCGGGAGTTGTGTTGGGCGTGGAAGAGACGATCCCGGCCACCGAAGCCGCACAGATTCCCAAGCAGCGCGGCGAAACGCTGCTGGAGACCGCCGTTCGCTATGCCGAGGAGCGTCACTGGGACGTGTTCCCCGGGACCTGGCTGGAGGCCGTCGACGGCGTGCAGTACTGCTCGTGCGGTGACGCCGCCTGCCCCGCGCCCGGTGCGCACCCCGCGCGCCCGGACTGGGCGTCACAGGCGACCGGGAGCGCGACGGTGGCGCGACGGATGTGGCAGAAGCAGCCCACCGCGTCGATCCTGCTGCCGACGGGGCGCACCTTCGACGCGATCTCCGTCCCGGAGACGGCCGGGTTCCTGGCGCTGGCCCGGATGGAGCGGATGGAGCTGTCGCTGGGACCGGTGACGCTGGCGCCGGACCGCCGGATGAACTTCTTCGTGCTGCCGGGTGCGTCGGTGAAGGTTCCCGATCTGGTGCGCAAGCTGGGGTGGTCGGTCGGGTCGCTGGACCTGGTGGCGCTCGGCGAGGGGGCCTACGTCGCCGGGCCGCCCACGCGGTTCGGGTCGCGGGGTGCCGTGCAGTGGGCCTGCCGGCCGACGCCGGCGAACCGGTGGCTGCCGGATGCGGAGGAGTTGATCTCGCCGCTCGCCTACGCCTGTGGGCGGGACCGGTAGCGCGTTCCCGTCTGCAGGGTTCGGTCGATCGGCGGCTGCGGGTCGTACGTGGTTGTTCGCGCAGTTCCCCGCGCCCCTGGGTGGGCCACCTGACCGTAGGGTTCATACATGACGTCAGCCGCCGTACGCGTTCATGGGCTCTGGAAGCGGTTCGGGCAGCAGGTTGCCGTTGCCGGGATCGATCTTGACCTGCCCGCCGGGAAATTCATCGGGCTCGTCGGTCCCAACGGTGCCGGGAAGACCACGACCCTCTCCATGGTGACCGGGCTGCTGCGGCCCGATCAGGGGTCCGTCGAGGTGGTCGGGCACGACGTCTGGCGGGACCCCGTCGAGGTGAAGGCGCGGATCGGGGTGCTGCCCGAGGGGCTGCGGCTGTTCGAGCGGCTCTCCGGGCGGGAACTCCTCGCGTACACGGGGCGGTTGCGCGGGCTGCCCGGCGCCGAGGTCGACAAGCGGGCCACCCAGCTGCTCGACGTACTCGATCTGGCGGGCGCCCAGCACAAGCTGGTCGTCGACTACTCGACCGGCATGCGCAAGAAGATCGGGCTCGCGGCGGCGCTGCTGCACAATCCCGAAGTGCTGTTCCTGGACGAGCCGTTCGAGGGCGTCGATCCCGTCTCCGCACAGACCATCCGCGGCGTCCTGGAGCGCTACACCGCCTCCGGCGCGACCGTCGTCTTCTCCTCCCACGTCATGGAGCTGGTCGAGTCGCTGTGCGACTGGGTCGCCGTCATGGCCGCCGGCCGCATCAGGGCCCACGGCCCGCTCACCGAAGTGCGCGGCGAGGCCGCCTCGTTGCAGCAGGCGTTCCTCGAACTCGTCGGCGCCAACGGCCGCGACGCCGCCGCCTCCGACCTCGACTGGCTGGGCGGCGGGGCGCGATGAGCACCGACGTGACCGGCGTCTTCGTCCGGCTGAAGCTGTCGCTCCTCGTCAACGGACTACGGCAGTCCGGTGGCCGCCGGGCCGCATACGTCGCGTCGGCCGTGGTGGCCCTCCTCTTCGCCGCGCTGCAACTCCTGGGCCTGATCATGCTGCGCGGCCACGCGCACGCCGACACCGTGGTCGTCATCCTGGTCGCGGTCCTCGCGCTCGGCTGGGCCGTGATGCCGCTGTTCTTCCCCGGCGGGGACGAGACCCTCGACCCGACGCGGCTGGTGATGCTGCCGCTGCGCCCCCGCCCGTTGGTCCGGGCCCTGCTGGTGGCCTCCCTGGTCGGCATCGGCCCGCTGTTCACCCTGTGCCTGCTCACCGGTTCGGTGATCGCTGTGGCGCACGGCGCCCTGACGTACGTCGTCGCGGTCGTCGCCGTCGCCCTGGCCCTGCTGGTGTGCGTGGCGCTCGCGCGGGCCGTCGCCGTCGCCAACATCCGGCTGCTGACCAGTCGCAAGGGCCGTGATCTGGCGGTGCTGAGCGGACTGGTCATCGCGATCGGCGCGCAGGTCGTGAACTTCGGCGCGCAACGGCTCGGCGCCTCGGGCCTGGAACCGCTCGACCCGGCGGCGGACGTGCTGCGCTGGGTGCCGCCGGCGTCCGCGATCGGGGCGGTGCAGTCGGTGAGCGCGGGGTCGTACGGGATCGGGGCGCTCCAACTCGCTTTGAGCGCGGGCGCCCTGCTGGGGCTGATCGCCGTGTGGTCGCGCCATCTGACCCGGCTGATGACCTCCCCCGACGGGTCCACGCTCCAGGCGGCCGGCGAGTCCGCCGTACGGGAGCGGACCTCGACGGGCCTCTCCCGGCTGCTGCCGGCCGGGCGCACCGGCACCGTCATGGAGCGCAGCCTGCGCTACGTGTGGCGGGACCCGAAGACCAAGGCGGCCTGGGTGACCTCGCTCGCCATCGGTCTGATCGTGCCGCTGTTCAACGCCTTGCAGGGCACCGGCTCGATCTACTTCGCCTGTTTCGCCGCCGGGATGCTCGGCATCCAGATGTACAACCAGTTCGGGCAGGACACCTCGGCGTTCTGGATGGTCGCGATGACGATCTCCTCGCCCCGGGACGCCTACGTCGAGCTGCGTGGCCGGGCCCTGGCTCTGCTGCTCATCACCCTGCCCTACGCCGCCCTCGTCACGGTCCTGACGACGGCGCTCATCGGCGACTGGCCCAAGCTGCCGGAGGTGCTGGGCCTGTCCCTGGCCCTGCTCGGCGCGATGCTGGCGACCGGCGCGTGGACGTCGGCCCGATTCCCGTACTCCATCCCGCAGGAGGGCTACAAGAACGTCGCTCCCGGGCAGTCGGGGCTGGCCTGGATCTCCATCTTCGGCGGCATGATCGCGGCCGCCCTGCTGTGCGCCCCCGTCCTCGCCGTGACGATCTGGCTGAACGTCAGCGAGGGCGGGGACGACTGGACCTGGCTGCTGCTGCCCGGCGGAGCTGCGTACGGGGCGGCGATCACACTCCTGGGCCTACGCCTGGCGGCCCCACGAACGGCGGCCCGCCTCCCGGAAATCCTGACGGCGGTGAGCAAGGGCTGACGGTCCTGCAACGCCCCTCAGGGGCGCGGGGCTGTTTCGATTTGCGGCTCTGCCGCGTGGGCGCGACAAGCCACGAACCACCCGCAGCCGCCAACGCTCGACACACACCGAGCTCAAAGGCGCCCGGCATCACCCTGTCCGCACCGCATCCAAAAAGGGCTCAATGGCCCCTCGCCACCCCTCGGGCTGGTCATAGTGCACAAGATGCCCCGCATCGGACACCTCCGCGTACTCCCCCCGCGGCAGCACCCGCACCATCTCCTGCGCCTCGGCCCGCCCGAGCTCACCGTCCAGCCCCCGCACGACGAGCGTGGGGCACTGCACCTGTGTGAGCTCCTCCCAGTGCGCGTCGTACACCCAGGTCTCCCGGGACCGCAGCATCTGGTCCGGCACGAAGACCGGCCGCCAGCCGTCCTCGCACTCGTGCATGACCTCGGCGTAGAACTCGCCCCGGGCGGGGTTGGGACGCTCGACCCACGGGTCGTCCTCCCCGAACCACTTGCGTACGTCGGCGAGCGTGGCGAAGGGGACGGGCCAGGACTTGAACCAGTCCGACCACTCCCGCTGCGAGGCCGCGCCGAGCGCGGAGGCCCGCATGTCGCAGATGATCAGGCCGCGCACCAGATCGGGCCGCTTGGCGGCGAGCTGCCAGGCCGTCAGCGCGCCCATGGCGTGGCCGATGAGGACGGCCGGGGCGAGGCCGAGCTGTTCGAGGGCGGCCTCGGCGTCGTCGACGTATGCCTCGCGGGTGAAGGCGGCCTGCGCGGGCTTGTCGCTGCGGCCGTGACCGCGCTGGTCCAGGGCGACGGCGCGGTGCCGCTCGGAGAGCCAGCGGGCGGTGGAGGCCCAGTGCGAGGCGCGGCCCATCAGGCCGTGCAGTAACAGGACACCGAGCCGGCCGTCGTGCTCTTTCGCGGGGTCGGTCTTGGGAGGGTCGCCGAACTCCCAGGCCGCGAGACGTACGCCGCCGGTCCCGGTCACGTCGATGCGCCGCGCCATCGGTCTGGCCCCCCTAGATCCGCTCGGACCGCGCGAGTCGGACGGTCCTGTCATCCGCGTCCTGCTTGCCGTGCCTGCCGTATCTGCCGTCGCCTCCGCGAGCACCTTGGGCCACCTGCGTCACCTGCGCCGCACGTGTCGTGGATGCCCCCGCACGCGATGTGCATGTCCTGTGTGTCTGACGTGATCTTATGCGCACATTCCTGAAGCGCACGTTCCGCATGACCCGTCACCCCGCAGACTATCGAACCCCTATTCGAAAGACCGGGTCGCGCGGACAACACCCCTCATTCGAGTGACCCCCTCCAAGGATTGATCGCCACCGTCGAGGGGAGATCTTCACCGGGAGGCGGACCGCTCGGGGAAACCGGTCCGAAGGGGATGACCTTGAGAGCTCGGGGCTCCAGGTCAGCACAGGGGAGGACAGGCCCCGGCGCCACACGGCGCCGGGGCCCTCTCCACGTTCACGGCACATCCTCGCGCCCCCTCCCC
Organism: Streptomyces chartreusis; assembly: GCF_008704715.1. Taxonomy (NCBI): domain Bacteria; kingdom Bacillati; phylum Actinomycetota; class Actinomycetes; order Kitasatosporales; family Streptomycetaceae; genus Streptomyces; species Streptomyces chartreusis. The sequence goes on along the minus strand of NZ_CP023689.1, from coordinate 5,462,464 downwards.
GGCCGGACGCATCACTGTCCGTCACGGCCAAGAGCCCTCAGGTCATATGCCTCACGCGACAGCCTCGCACGCGAATCCGCCGGGCGCTGCGATTCCGCGCACTGAATCTTGGAATGGAAAAGATCGACGGATCGCCACAACTCCCGCTCCCTTACCGGGAATTACACGGGAGAGAACTCGAGATGGACGACTGCCGCCGGTCAGCGCTTCGCGACGAACACATGCGAGGCGACGTCCGCCTCCAGCTCGGCCGCCTCACCACCGCTGCCCACCAGCACACCGCCCGCGGACTCGGTCACGCTCACCACCGAGCCGGGCTGCACGCCCGCCCGGCGCAGCGTGTACATCAGCTGCGCGTCGGTCTGGATCGGCTCACCGATCCGGCGCACCACGACGGTCTTGCCCTCGACACCCGGGTCGAGGTCGGCCAGCGAGACCATGCCCTCGTCCAGGAACGGGTCGGCGCCGTCCTTCTCGCCGAGCTCCTCCAGACCGGGGATCGGGTTGCCGTACGGCGACTCGGTGGGGTGGCGCAGCAGCTCCAGCACCCGGCGCTCCACCGCCTCGCTCATCACGTGCTCCCAGCGACACGCCTCGGCGTGCACCTGCTCCCACTCCAGCCCGATCACATCGACGAGCAGACACTCGGCGAGGCGGTGCTTGCGCATGACGCGGGTGGCCAGCCGGCGCCCCTCGTCCGTCAGCTCCAGGTGCCGGTCGGACGCCACGGACACCAGCCCGTCACGCTCCATCCGCGCCACCGTCTGGCTCACGGTCGGTCCGCTCTGGTCCAGCCGCTCGGCGATCCGGGCGCGCATGGGGACCACACCTTCCTCCTCCAGCTCGAGGATGGTGCGGAGATACATCTCCGTGGTGTCGATCAGTCCGGACATACGTGCCCCTCGATTAGCTCTGCGATTAGCTCAGCCGGAAGCGAGACAGCTCCGCGGCGCGTGCGCTGGCCCTGCACTCAATTCTGCCGGATACCACTGACAACCGTGCCGAGCCGTTGGAACCAGGGGGTGTACGGCCCCTCTCCGGCCGTATCCCGGCGGCCCCGCGGCCGTGCGCGACCGGCTTCGGCACCGGGAGTGAACCGGGAGTGACGCGCCGACGGCACTGCGCCCGTCCGACCGAACCCGCACAGGCGCCAGGGGCACACGCACCGTATTGACACCGCACTGGTCCAGACCGCACGGTGATCCGCGACACATTCGCATCCGCGACCCGGGAGGGCCCCGCATGAGCGACAGCACGCCGGCCGACCAGTTCTTCGACGCCGCGATCGGCCTGCTCCAGCGGGTCCGTGACGAGGAGGCCGAGAACATCGAGGCGGCCGGCACCCTGCTCGCCGACACGGTCGCCGCCGACGGCCGGCTCTTCGCCTTCGGCGCCGGTCACTCCTCCCTCGCCGCCCAGGACGTCGTCTACCGCGCGGGCGGCCTCGCCCTGATGAACCTGCTGGCCGTGCCCGGCGTCGTCGGCGTAGACGTCATGCCCGCCACCCTCGGCTCCGCCCTCGAACGCGTCGACGGCCTCGCGAGCGTGGTCCTGGAAAGCTCTCCGCTGCGCTCCGGCGACGCCCTGGTGATCATCTCCCTCTCCGGCCGCAACGCCCTCCCCGTCGAGATGGCCATGGCCGCCCGCGCCCTCGGCGTCCGCGTCATCGGCGTGACCTCGGTGGCGTACGCCTCGGAGACGACGTCCCGCCATGTCTCCGGGACCTACCTCAAGGACCACTGCGACATCGTCCTCGACTCGAAGATCGCGATCGGTGACGCCGAGCTCACCCTCGACACGATCCCCGCGCCCTTCGCCCCCGCGTCCACGGTCGTCACCTCGGCCCTCCTCCAGTCCGTCATGGCCACCGCGGCCGCCACCCTGGCCGACCGCGGCATCGAGCCCCCGCTCCTGCGCTCGGGCAACGTCGACGGCGGCCACGACTGGAACAGGCGGGTGTTCGAGAAGTACGGGGACCGGATCTTCTACCGGCAGTGAGGCGGGACGAGGCCGGCCTGGCGAGCGTCGCCGGGCGGGGCGGGGGCTACTCCCGCTCCACTGCCCCCGCCAGATCCAGCGCTGCAGCGATCCGTACCGCCACGTCCTCCGCGTACACCGCGTCGCCGCGGCCGAACGCGGTCCGGCCCGAGCCGCGCAGGAACGTCACGACGCCCAGCGTCCGGCCCCGGCTCCGCAGCACCGCGCACAGCACGTGCACCGCGTCCGCCGGCCACTGCCGCGCCACGGCCCACTCACGCGCCCGCTGCGCCGGCAACTCCCCCGCGTCCGCCCGCACCGACCCGGCCCGCGCCACGCACTGCAACGCCGGATGCCCCTCCGCGTACCGCACGGGCAACCCGGCCTCCCCGCCCAGCCGGCTCGGACCCGGCGCCCCGGACGGCGTCACGGCGACCCGGACCAGCCGTACGGGATCCGGGGTCTCCCCGCCCGCCGTCTGATCCGGCACCGCACCGCCCGCGACCCGGTCGATCAGCGCGTGATCGGCGAACCCGGCCAGCGCGAAGTCCAGATGCACCGTCGCCGCCTCCGCGGGGTCCTCGCACTCGGCGGCGGCCCGCGCGGCACGGTGCAGCTGATTGGTGCGGAAGCGCAGCATCGCCGCCTCCTGCTCCGCCTGCTTGGCCTCCGTCACGTCCTGGAAGAGCCAGCCCACCCCGAGCGGCACGGGCTCCTCCGCCAGCGGCGACGCCAGCCGTACGAAACCGCACCGCCAGCAGCGACGCCGCTCACCGTCCGGCGTCCGCACACTCACCCAGATCTCGGCCGGCGCCGGCGGCGCACCCTCCGCCAGGACGTGCGTGAGCGCGCTCTCCAGCTCCTCGACCCCCTGCGCGAGCAGCTCACCCAGCGGCCGCCCCAGCACGGACGTACGCCCGATGCCCAGCGCACGAGCCGCGTGAGCGTTCACAACCGCCGGTCGCAGATCCGCGTCGACCAGCACCACGCCCCACGACGCGTCCTCGAACAACGCCTCGCTCAGCGCGATCGACCGCTCCAGATCGATCTGCGCGTGCACCTCGCTGAACGCGCAGTACACGCCCGCGGGCTTCCCGTCGGGCCCGCGCACGGCCGCCGACTGCGTACGCACGAGCACCCGCCCGCCATCCTTGGTCAGCAGCGCGAACTCGTGCACCTGCCGCCCGGGGGCCTCCATGGCGGACATCAGCCGCCCCTCGACCTCCTCGGCGTCGGCCTCGCGCACCGCCCAGCCGGCGAACCCCTGCCGGCCCACCGCCTCGGCCGCGGTCCATCCGAGGATCCGCTCCGCCTCACGGTTCCAGTGCGTGACGACACCGTCGCCGTCGAAGGCGCACAGGGCAGCGTCCATCCCGTCCAGCAGGGCGGCCAACAGATCGGAGCCGCCTGCCGAACCCTCCGAACCACCCGCCGAACCGTCCGGACCGTCCCGCTCGGGTTCGTCCGGCCCCAGCTCGTCGGTGGTCCCACTACGCCGGGAAGCACTCACCTGGACCCCCTGCCAAGCTGCGTCCGTACGTACACCACGTCGGTTCGCTCACTCGCAATCATCTAACTGGAACGTGACCCAGCACACACCGAGTTCCCCAAGATTGAAGGAATCGTTGTACGAGCCGATGTACCCCTAGGCCAATCGCAGGTCCACCCACAGATCGGGCCCGCCCTCCACCACGTACCGATCGGTCTCGACGAACCCGCACGCCTTCGCGAACCGCAGCCCGTCCTCGTTGTCGGCCGACACACACGTCTCGATCACCTTGGCGCCCAGCACGCGCGCGTACGCGAGCCCGTGCCGGAACAGTCTCGTGCCGTACCCGTGCCCCCGGTACTCGGGCAGCACGCGCGCGATGACGGTCGCCACCGCGTCCTCGCCCGCCGGCGGCCGTACGGTCGAGCAGCCGACGAGCACATCTCCTACGTACGCGTTCCGCAGCCGGTACCGCCTGCTGCGCTTGCGCACCTCACCCAGATCCATGGCCGCGGGAGGAACGATCACGTTGTGGACGTGGCGCCACTCCTGAAGCATCGCCTCGCCGTCCACCGGAACAATCCGAAGATCAGACACATGTGCCATTTCCCCTGCGCGCGTACACCTCAATCTCGATCTTCATACGAGGATCCGCGAGCCCGCACACCATCATCGTCGCCGCCGGCCGCACCTGACCGAAGTACCGCCGCAGCACCGGCCAGCACGGCTCGAAGTCCGCACGCTCCGGCAGCAGATACCGCACCCGCACCACCTCGGCGAACGAACTGCCCGCCGCCTCCAGCGCGGCCCCCACATTCCGCAGACACTGCTCCGCCTGCTCCACCACGTCCTCGGAGATCGTCATCGCCGCGTAGTCGAACCCGGTCGTCCCCGACACATGCACCCAGTCCCCGTCGACCACGGCACGCGCGTACCCGATCTCCTCCTCGAAGACCGACCCGCTCAGCACCGCCCGCCGCCCCACCTGCCGCTCCGTCATGCCCGGCACGCTAGGCAGCCGGCGACAATACGTCCAATACGCGGCATGCGGCCTCGTGATACCTCTGGAGATATGGCCACCGAGGAGCCCGAGCGCCCCGAACTCCCCCTCCCCCAGCTCCACGCCTTCGCCGTCCTCGCCGAGGAACTCCACTTCGGCCACGCCGCGGCCCGCCTCGGTATCGCCCAGCCGCCCCTGAGCCAGCAGATCCGCCGCCTCGAGGCCAAGGTCGGCCACCCCCTGCTCACCCGCACCCCCGGCCGCATCGCCCTCACCCCCGCCGGCCACGCCCTGCTCCCGGCCGCCCGCCACGCCCTCGAAGCCCTCGCGGACGGCCTCGCCGCCGCCCGCGCGGTCGCCACCGGCCGCACCGGCACCCTCCGCATCGGCTTCGCGGCCTCCCTCGCCCTGACCGTCCTGCCGGGCCTGCTGCGCACCCACCGCGAGCGCTACCCCGACGTCCACCTGGACATCAGGGAGATGACCACGGCACCCCAACTGGCCGCCCTGCACGCCGGAACGATCGACATCGGCCTGCTCCGCGAACCCCCGGACGACGACCCCGCGCTCGCCTTCCGCACGATCCTCACGGAACCCTTCGTGGCCGTACTCCCCACGACCCACCCCTTGGCCGCCCAGCGCACCGTGGCCCTGCACGACCTGGCCGACTCCCCGTTCGTCCTCCTGCCCCGCGAGGCGGGCCCCGGCCTCCACGACCGCATCACGGCCCTGTGCTCCACGGCCGGCTTCACCCCCCGGGTCACCCAGGAGGCCGTCGAATGGCAGACGGTCTGCGCCCTCGTGGAAGCGGGCCTCGGCGTCTCCCTGGCCCCCACCAGCATCCACCGAATCCGCCTCAGGGGCACCGCCTTCCGCCCCGTCACGCCGACCACGGAACACACGCGGGTGGCAGTCGCCTCGCGCCGGGACGACCCAGATCCGCTGGTGAGCAATCTGCTGGCGACGATGGCGGCCTAGGGCGCGTATCGAGTCGCGATCCTCATCCGTCAAACGGCCCGGTCAGGCACCAGAGTTGTCGACGAACTCCATGATGTCGAGGTATTCGATTTTGGGCGGGACGCCATAAACCCCCGTCACCTTGCCGACGAGCTCCTCCGTGAAGAAGGCGCGGGCTTTGTCCTCGTCATCCCATACGTAGAAGTTCCTGGCCTGAATGCCGTCTTCGCCGAGCATGAAGCTCTTGAAGCGAAGGCCGGCCATGCCTTCGAACGGTCCCCGGAGTTCGCCGGCGACCTTTGCGAGGGCTGAACGATCGAACTTTTCGGTCTGCGTGAAAGTCACGAGCACGCCGATCATCGGGTGCCGCCTATCGATTGGGTGGGCAACGGTCGATCAAGTGACGCCAGAGGCGGATCTCAGAACACATCGCACATCGTCAGACATTCTAGTCTTTACGCCGCGAGTCGGACATACGGGCATGGTCCGCCCGCCCGGAATCGTCGGCATCAACCATTCGAAAAAGCAGTTGATCGCCGCCCGGCCGGTTCCTAGGGTGTGCCTTACGTAGGAAAGGAGGTGATCGGGTAAATGATTGAAACCCGGACGTACGAGGTGGCTGCGGGCTAGCGGCCCGCCACCACACGCAGTGCGGTGCCGGACCAGCACGTGAGGTACGCGTGCAGCCGGCCCATTTCCAAGCAGTCACCCGACCCGCGGGCCGCCGGTACGTCCGACCGGCTCCTCCAATGGAGGACCAGGCTCGCGGGTCGCCTGCTGTCCTGGGGCCTTGTGTCGCCCCAGCCTCACGGACTCAGCCGCTCCACCCGCCACCCGCCGTCCTGCTCCGCCACATAGCGCAAGCGGTCGTGCAGGCGGTTTTCCCTGCCCTGCCAGAACTCGACCGTCTGGGGGGCCACCCGGAAGCCGCCCCAGTTCGGGGGGACCGGGACCTGTTCGCCCTCGGGGTAGCGGGCGGCGAGGTCGGCGTACGACGTGTCGAGTTCCGTGCGGGAGGGGATGACCGAGGACTGGGTGCTGGCCCAGGCGCCGAGCTGGGAGCCGTGCGGGCGGGTGCGGAAGTAGGCGGCGGTCTCGTCGCGTCCGGTGCGCCGGGCGACGCCCGTGACGATGACCTGGCGGGCCATCGGGTGCCAGGGGAAGAGCAGGCAGACGTACGGGTTCTCGGCGAGGTCGCGGCCCTTGCGGGAGCCGTAGTTGGTGAAGAAGACGAAGCCGTGGTCGTCGAACTGCTTCAGCAGCACCGTGCGGGAGCTGGGCCGGCCGTCGGCGTCCGCGGTGGAGACGATCATCGCGTTCGGCTCGAAGAGGTGCGCCTCCGAGGCGGCCTGCTTGAACCAGCGGGCGAACTGGGCCACCGGAGTGGCGGCCAGGTCGGCCTCGGCGAGGCCCTCGGCCCGGTAGTGCTTGCGCATCGCGGCGGGGTCGGGCGCGGGCTCGGCGGGATCTGAGGCGACGGCGTCTCGGTCGGTCACGCGGTCATCTTGCCGTATCCGAACGGGCGTCGTCCGGCGCGGTGCCCTTCACCACCAGATGGCACTCAGTGCCGCAGGGCTCCCCAAAAGGTGGCACTGAGGGTTATCGTTCTGATGCCGTTCCGGTTGGATGACCGCCAGCCGCACGGGGCATCACAGGGGTACGCCCCCGGACCGCGAGTCGACAGGGGTTCGAAGTCCCGCAAGGCCGGGCTTCGAGCCCATGACCGTGGATCCACCGGGTGTGCGCCCGTCTCCGCCGACTGACATGTGGTCGTTCCACCCACTCGCTCTCGTTCCACCCACTCGCTCCACCCACAACCCCATCCGTCGCACACATCACGAGGAGCCGCCTGATGTCCGATTTCGTACCCGGGCTCGAAGGAGTCGTCGCGTTCGAGACGGAGATCGCCGAACCGGACAAGGAGGGCGGCGCCCTCCGGTACCGGGGCGTCGACATCGAGGACCTGGTCGGCCATGTCTCGTTCGGCAATGTCTGGGGGCTGCTCGTCGACGGGGCCTTCCGTCCCGGGCTGCCGCCGGCCGAGCCGTTCCCGATCCCCGTGCACTCCGGTGACATCCGCGTCGACGTACAGTCCGCGCTCGCCATGCTCGCCCCCGTGTGGGGCCTGAAGCCCCTGTTGGACATCGACGAGGAGCAGGCCCGCGCGGACCTGGCCCGCGCCGCCGTCATGGCCCTGTCCTACGTCGCCCAGTCCGCGCGCGGGCAGGGCCTGCCGATGGTCCCGCAGCGCGAGATCGACAAGGCCCAGTCCGTCGTCGAGCGGTTCATGATCCGCTGGCGCGGCGAGCCCGACCCCAAGCACGTGGCCGCCGTCGACGCCTACTGGACGTCCGCCGCCGAGCACGGCATGAACGCCTCCACCTTCACCGCCCGCGTCATCGCCTCCACGGGCGCCGACGTGGCCGCCGCGCTCTCCGGTGCCGTGGGTGCCATGTCCGGCCCGCTGCACGGCGGCGCGCCCTCCCGCGTCCTGCACATGATCGAGGAGATCGAGCGCACGGGCGACGCCGAGGCGTATGTGAAGCAGACCCTCGACAACGGCGAGCGCCTGATGGGCTTCGGCCACCGCGTGTACCGCGCCGAGGACCCGCGGGCCCGCGTGCTGCGGCGTACCGCACGGGAGCTGGGCGCGCCCCGCTTCGAGGTCGCCGAGGCTCTGGAGAAGGCGGCTCTGGCGGAGCTCCACGCCCGTCGTCCGGATCGTGTCCTGGCGACGAACGTCGAGTTCTGGGCGGCGATCGTCCTGGACTTCGCCGAGGTCCCGGCGCACATGTTCACGTCGATGTTCACGTGTGCCCGTACGGCGGGCTGGTCGGCGCACATCCTGGAGCAGAAGCGCACCGGCCGTCTGGTGCGCCCTTCGGCGCGCTATGTGGGTCCGGGCTCCCGCAACCCGCGCGAGATCGAGGGCTACGCGGACATCGCGCACTGAGCCCCACGCACCCCCCTCCCCTCCGGCGGGCCGGTCATCACGCGGGCCGTAGCGCTTCGCGTGGTGCCGCTCGCGGCGGGCGCTCCGTGCCTGCCGTGGCCGGTCGATGACGGCACACGGAACGTGACTGATCCACTCCGCCAGTATGCTGGGGCGGCTGCGGCATCCCACCATCACCCGTCCCTGCGTGGTGAGTTACGGCCTGCGGCGTCGAGATCTCTTACGGCATGAGGGATGGGGAACAGGTGCTGATAGCGGGCCGCTACCGGCTGGGCGAGTCGATCGGGCGCGGCGGCATGGGGGAGGTCTGGCGGGCCTACGACGAGACGCTGGGCCGGAATGTCGCCGTCAAGCTGCTGCTGCCGCAGGACTCCGACCCCACGGCCACGTCCCGGTTCCGGCTGGAGGCGCAGACCGCCGCGCGGATCGACCATCCGAACGTGGTGGGTGTGCGGGACTTCGGCGAGTACGACAACCGGCTCTTCCTGGTGATGGAGCTCGTCGAGGGCGACAATCTGGCCCTGCTGCTGACGCAGTCGGGGGCACAGCCGGCGGAGCGGGTGGCGCGGATGGCCGCGCAGGCCGCGGCGGGGCTCGCCGCCGCGCACCGGCAGGGCATCGTCCACCGGGACATCAAGCCCGGCAATCTGCTGCTGGACGCCGACGGCACCCTCAAGATCGGTGACTTCGGCATCGCCCGCTTCGTCGACGACCCGGGGGCCGCGCTCACCGCGACCGGGCAGATCGTCGGCACGAGTCTGTACCTCGCCCCGGAGCGGGCGCTGGGCAAGCCGGCCGGTCCGGCCTCCGACGTGTACGCGCTGGGCTGTGTGCTCTACCAGCTGCTGACCGGGCGTCCGCCGTTCCAGGCCGACTCCGCCGTGGCGATCCTGCATCAGCATCTCGACGCGGCTCCCGTGCCGCCGCGCGAGCTGGGTGCCGCAGGTCTGCCGCCCGCTTTCGAGAACTATCTACTCGGTCTCCTCGCCAAGGAGCCCGAGCACCGGCCGGCCGCCCAGCAGGCCGCCGACTGGTTCGCGGAGGGCGCCTGGCTGGGCCGTTCCGAGCCGCTGCCGGAGGTGACGGCTCCGTCCCGCCCGTCGCCGGTCCCGGCGGTCGGCGGCCCCGGCCCGGACGGGAGGGGCGGCACCAGCCACCCGACGACGTACGCGCTGCCCTCGAACCAGGGCACGCCGTCGCCCCGCGGTGGGCAGGGCCGTGCCCACAACCGGTCGCGCTCGGCGTCCGCCGCCCGGTCACGTTCGGCGTCGACCACCCGGTCCCACTCGGCGTCCCCCGCCCGATCGCACTCGGCGTCCCCCGCCGGGTCGCACGGCGCTTCCCTCTCGCGCGCCGGATCGCACGGCGCCTCCCCCACCCGCGCCGGGTCCCGGACCCGCTCCCGTCCCCGCGCGGCGTCCGGCTCGGGCGCGAGGAATCTGCTGATCACGGTCGCCGCGGCGGCGCTGTTCGTGGCCGCGATGCTGCTCGGAATGCTGTGGTTCTCCCCCGACAAGAGCGCCGCGGAGAGCACGAAGTCCGACACCTCGCCCGGCCCGAGCCCCACGACCTCCGTGTCGCCGCTGGAGTCGAACCCGTCGCCGATCACCTCGGCGACCGCCGACCGCGAGGCGCGGGACGACGAGGAGCGGCGGGAGCAGAAGACGCGCGAGCAGGAGAAGCGCGAGCAGGAGCGGCAGCGCGACGCGCGGCACGACGGTGACGACGACGAGGGCGACGACGACTGACGGCGGCCGTCCGGCGACACGCGAGGGGCGACGCCGTCAGCCCAGTGCCTCGTCCAGCAGCAGGCCCCACTGCGCCACCACGCGGTCGCGGCGCCCGGCGTCGTCGGTGAGGAGGTTGGCCAGGCCCAGGCCGCGTGCCATGTCCAGCACGCCCTGGACGGTCTCGCGGACGCCTGGGTGGGACTCGTCGACGCCGAGCAGGTCGACGGCTATCCGGTGGGTCTCCCGGCCCACCCGGGCCTCCAGCTCGGTGACCCGGGGCCGTAGCTGCTCCTCGTTCGACGCGGCCACCCACAGGTGCAGGGCCGCGCGGAACAGGGGCCCGGTGTAGAGGTCGACCAGGGCGGAGACGACGGCCCGGCGGTCGCCCGCAGCGCCCTCGGGGAACAGGGCGCGCAGGGCGGTGGAGCGTTCCTCGGCGACGTACTCGACGGCCGCCGTGAAGAGGTCCTCGCGGGTCGGGAAGTGGTGCTGGGCCGCGCCCCGGGAGACGCCGGCGCGTTCGGCGACGACGGAGACCGTGGAGCCCGCCCAGCCGTGTTCGGCGAGGCAGGCCACGGCGGCTTCCAGGAGGCGTTGGCGGGTGGCGCGGCTGCGGTCCTGCTTGGGCACGCGGTCCACGCGGTCGCCGACTGTGCTCACACCACCCATTGCGGATCCCGTCGTTCGAGGAAGGCCGTCATCCCCTCGCGTGCGTCGGCGGAGGAGAACAGCCGGGCCGAGAGTGCGGTCAGGTCCGCCGCGTCCCGGTCGAAGGTTTCCAGCACCTTAGCCGTGAGCAGCGCCTTCGTCTCGGCCAGGGCCTGGGGTGCGGCCCTGCGCAGGCCGTCCAGGACGGGTTCCAGTACGGCGTCGACGTCGTCGCCCTGCGCCGTGAGCAGGCCGATCCGGGTGGCCTCGGGCGCGTCGAGGCGTTCGCCGGTGAGGTAGTAGCGGGCGACGGCGCGCGGGTCCACGCGTGGCAGGACCGGCAGGGAGATCACGGCGGGGGCCACCCCGATGCGGACCTCGGTGAAGGCGAAGGTGGCCTCGCGGGAGGCGGCGGCGATGTCGCAGGCCGTGAGCAGGCCGAGGCCGCCCGCGCGGACGTGGCCGGTGACGCGGGCGACGACCGGTTTGCCCAGCTCGACGATCTGCCGGAGCAGTCCGACCAGCGCTTCCGGATCCGGAGGGTCGCGCAGGTCGGCGCCGGCGCAGAAGGTGTTGCCGGTGTGGGTGAGGACGACGGCGCGTACGTCGGCGTCCTTGGCGCAGTCCGTCAGCGCGTCGGCCAGCTCGCCCACCAGCGCCGCGGACAGCGCGTTGCGGGTGGCCGGGGAGTCGAGGCTCAGGGTCTGAACGCCGCGCGTGCGGGTGCGGCCGATCAGCGTCATGTGCTCTCCTTCGGCGCGCGCAGTTCGCGGCGCAGGATCTTGCCGGAGGCGGCGCGCGGTACGCCGTCGATGAAGGTGACCAGGCGGACCCGCTTGTAGGGGGCGACGCGTTCGGCGACGTACATCATGACCTCGCCCTCGTTGAGGTCGGTCGCGGAGGGTTGGCGGACCACATAGGCGTGCGGCACCTCGTTTCCGTCGTCGTTGTAGACGCCGACCACAGCCGCGTCCGCGATGCCGGGGTGGGTGAGCAGGAGTGCCTCCAGTTCGGCGGGCGCGACCTGGAAGCCCTTGTACTTGATGAGCTCCTTCACGCGGTCCACGACGAACAGCCAGCCGTCGGCGTCGACATGGCCGACGTCGCCGGTGTGCAGCCAGCCGTCGGGGTCGATCATCGCGGCGGTGGCGTCGGGGCGGCCGAGGTAGCCCTTCATGACCTGGGGGCCGCGGATGAGGATCTCGCCGGACTCGCCGGTGCCGAGGTCCTTGTCGGGGTCGTCGAGGGAGACGATGCGCATCTCGGTGCCGGCGATGAGCCGGCCGACGGTCCCGGCGGGCGCGTCCTGCATCGCGGCGAGCGGGACGACGTGGGTGCCGGGGGACAGTTCCGTCATGCCGTAGGCCTGGCCGACCGGTGGCAGGCCGAGGCGCTGCGAGCAGGCGGCGGCGAGTTTGGCGTCCAGGGGCGCCGCGGCGCTGACGATGTACTTCAGCGACGACAGGTCGTACTGCGCGACCAGCGGGTGCTTGGCGAGGGCCAGGACGATCGGCGGGGCCACGTACAGGCCGGTGATGCGGTGGTTCTGGATGGCCGCGAGGAAGGTCTCCAGGTCGAAGCGGGGCAGGACGACGACGGTGGCGCCGACCTTGAGGGGCGCGTTCATCAGGGCGGTGAGGCCGTAGATGTGGAAGAAGGGCAGTACGGCGAGGATGCGGTCGCCGGGTCCTGCCGGGATCGCCGGTTCGAGCTGGGCGAGGTTGGTGGCGATCTGGCGGTGGGTGAGCATCACGCCCTTGGGGACGCCGGTGGTGCCGGAGGAGTACGGCAGAGCCGCGACGTCCGCGACGGGGTCGATGTCGACCTGTGGCTCGGGGGCGGCGGAGGCCAGCATGTCGATGAGCGAGCGGTGTCCGGGCGCGCTGTCGCACACGAAGATCTCCTGGACGCCGCCCGCGAGTTCGGCGGCCCGGCGTGCGCTCTCCAGCAGCGGTGAGACGGTGACGATCCAGCGGGCCGCCGAGTCCTTCAGCTGCTTGGCGAACTCCTCGGGCGTGGCGAGCGGGTGCACGGTGGTGACGGAGGCACCCGCGCGCGTGGCGGCGTAGAACGCGGTGGGGAAGGCGACCGTGTTGGGGCTGTGCAGGGCGAGGATGTCGCCCTTGCGCACGCCCGCCTCGGCGAGGCCGGCGGCTATGCGCCGGTGGAAGCGGTCGAGCTGTTCGTAGGTGAGGGTGGTGCCGTCCGTGCCGTCGATGAGCGCGGGTGTGTCCCCGAACTCGGCGGCCCGGCCCAGTACGGCCTCGTGAATGGGCAGTTCTACGGCCGGGACGTCTGCGTACTCGCTGCGGAACACGGTTCCTCCTCGCGACACGGTGCCGGACGGGCGCCGGTCAGTACGACTTGGGCAGGCCCAGGGTCTGGTGGGAGACGTAGTTGAGAATCATCTCCCGGCTCACCGGAGCAATACGAGAGACGCGTGCCGCGGTTATCAACGAGGCGAGCCCGAATTCGCGCGTGAGGCCGTTCCCGCCGAGGGTGTGCACGGCCTGGTCGACGGCCTTCACGCAGGCCTCCCCGGCCGCGTACTTGGCCATGTTGGCGGCCTCGCCCGCGCCGACGTCGTCGCCGACGTCGTAGAGGTGGGCCGCTTTCTGCATCATCAGGCGGGCCAGTTCCAGGTCGATGTGGGCCTGCGCCAGGGGGTGCGCGATGGCCTGATGGGCGCCGATGGGGGCCTTCCAGACGGTGCGGTCGCGGGCGTACTCGATGGCGCGGGCGAGGGCGTAGCGGCCCATGCCGATCGCGAACGCGGCCGTCATGATGCGTTCGGGGTTGAGGCCGGCGAAGAGCTGGAGGAGCCCTGCGTCCTCGTCGCCGACGAGGGCGTCGGCGGGGAGCCGTACGTCGTCGAGGGTCAGCTCGAACTGCTTCTCGGCGGCGCTGAGTTCCATGTCGATCCGGCGGCGTGTGAAGCCTTCGGCGTCGCGCGGGACCATGAACAGGCAGGGCTTGAGGTTGCCGGTGCGGGCGTCCTCCGTGCGGCCGACGATGAGGGTGGCGTCGGCGATGTCGACGCCGGAGATGAACACCTTACGGCCGGTCAGGAGCCAGCCCCCGGTGTCCGGGTCGCGGCGGGCCGTGGTGGTGATGCGGTGGCTGTTGGAGCCGGCGTCGGGTTCGGTGATGCCGAAGGCCATGGTGCGGGTGCCGTCGGCGAGGCCGGAGAGCCACTCGCGTTTCTGTGCCTCGGTGCCGAAGCGGGCGATGACCGTGCCGCAGATCGCCGGGGACACGACCATCATCAGCAGGGGGCAGCCCGCGGCGCCGAGTTCTTCGAGGACGATGGAGAGTTCGGCTATGCCGCCGCCTCCGCCTCCGTACTCCTCGGGGAGGTTGACGCCGAGGTAGCCGAGTTTGGCTGCTTCGGACCAGAGGGCTTCACGGTCGTATTCGCGGCCGTGGCGCTTGCCGAGGGCGGCGACCGCGGCTCGTAGTGCCTTGTGTTCATCGGTTTCGAGAGTGGTGGGCATGGGACTCCTCCCGGGTGCGGGTTGTGTGTGGTTGCTCGCGCAGTTCCCCGCGCCCCTAAGCGGTTGGCTGTACTACCGCCAACAGGACGCCGACCGTCACCTGTTGTCCTGTGGTGGCGCGCAGAGCCGTCAGCGTGCCCGCGGCCGGGGCTGTGATCTTGTGTTCCATCTTCATCGCCTCCAACCACAGCAGGGGCTGGCCGGCCTCCACCGTCGCCCCCTCGGTCAGGCCGTCGGCGACGCGGACGACCGTTCCCGGCATGGGGGCCAGAAGGGAGCCCGGCGCGTGCTGGGCCGTGGGGTCGGGGAAGCGGGGCAGCGCGGTCAGGCGGGTGGTGTTGACGTGGATCTCGTCGCCGTAGCGGGCGACCTCGAAGTTCCGCCGTACGCCGTCCACTTCGAGTACGACCAGGGACGCGTCGGCGTGCACGACGCGCACTCCGTCGGCCTCCAGGCCCGCGCGGGTGTGGCGGTAGTGGACCTCGATCACCTCGCCGGCCACCGCGTAGCGCTTGGTCTGGGGCTGGGAGGGGACGTTGCGGAAGCCGCCGAAGCGGGAGCGTGCGTGGGTGTCGGCGAGGGCCGCGGCGAGGGCGGCGTGCAGGGCGGGGGCCGGCTCGGTGAGTTCGGTGAGGTGGCGTTCGTAGAAGCCGGTGTCCATGCGGGCGGTCGTGAACTCCTTGTGCCGCAGGGAGCGGACGAGGAGGTCGCGGTTGGTGGGCGGGCCGTGGACGGCGGCGCGCTCCAGGGCCCCGGCGAGGGCGCGGATCGCCTCCGCGCGGGTGGGGGCGTGGGCGACGGCCTTGGCGAGCATCGGGTCGTAGTGGACGCCGATCTCGTCGCCGTCGGTGAAGCCGGTGTCGAGGCGGATGCCGTCGGGGACCGCGAGGCGGTGCAGGGTGCCGGTCTGCGGGGCCCAGTCGTGGGCCGGGTCCTCGGCGTACAGGCGGGCCTCGACGGCGTGGCCACGCGCGTGTGGCGGTTCGTCGTCGAGGGCGAGCCCTTCGGCGACACGGAGCTGGAGGGCGACCAGGTCGACGCCGTACACGGCCTCGGTGACGGGGTGTTCGACCTGGAGGCGGGTGTTCATCTCCAGGAAGTGCGCGGTGTCGCCGGCGACGAGGAACTCGACGGTGCCGGCGCCGACGTAGCCGACGGCCCGCGCGGCGCGTACGGCCATCTCGTACAGGGAATCGGTGAGTTCGGGGGTCAGGCCGGGTGCCGGAGCCTCCTCGATCACCTTCTGGTGGCGTCGCTGGAGGGAGCAGTCGCGGGTGCCGAGGGCCCAGACCGTGCCGTGGGTGTCGGCGAGGATCTGCACCTCGACGTGCCGGCCGTCCTCCAGGTAGGGCTCGACGAAGACCTCGCCGTCGCCGAAGGCGCTGTGGGCCTCGGCGCGCGCGGCCTCCAGTTCGGCGTCCAGGTCCGCGAGTCGCCTTACGACCCGCATGCCGCGGCCGCCGCCGCCCGCGGCCGCCTTCACCAGGACCGGCAGGTCGGCCTCGGTGACCTCGCGCAGCGGCTCGACGCCCATCAGCTCCTTGGCGCGCGTCTTGGACGCCATCGCCTCGATCGCCTCCGGGGCCGGCCCGATCCAGGTGAGTCCGGCGTCGAGGACCGCGCGGGCGAAGCCGGGGTTCTCGGAGAGGAAGCCGTAGCCGGGGTGCACGGCGTCCGCGCCGGCAGCCAGCGCCGCCTTCACGATCAGGTCGCCGCGCAGGTACGTGTCGGAGGGCGCCGCGCCCGGCAGCCGTACCGCGGTGTCGGCCACGCGTGTGTGGAGGGCGTTCGCGTCGGCGTCCGAGTGCACGGCGACCGT
The DNA here is from genome assembly GCF_008704715.1 of Streptomyces chartreusis. NCBI lineage: Bacteria > Bacillati > Actinomycetota > Actinomycetes > Kitasatosporales > Streptomycetaceae > Streptomyces > Streptomyces chartreusis. The sequence goes on along the minus strand of NZ_CP023689.1, from coordinate 5,446,397 downwards.
CCGGATTCCCAACTCACGGCAGGTGCGGAAGACCCGGCAGGCGATCTCGCCCCGGTTGGCCACGAGTACAGAAGTGATCACTGGTGATCCCTCACATCCGGAAGACGCCGAAGCCACCGCGCGCGCCCTCGTAGGACGCGGTGTGGATGGCGGACAGACACATGCCGAGGACCGTGCGGGTGTCGCGCGGGTCGATGACCCCGTCGTCGTACAGCCGCCCGGACAGGAACATCGGCAGGGACTCGGACTCGATCTGCTGCTCCACCATGGCCCGCAGCGCCGCGTCGCCCTCTTCGTCGTACGGCAGCCCCTTCGCGGCGGCCGACTGGCGGGCGACGATCGACAGGACGCCGGCGAGCTGCTGCGGGCCCATGACGGCCGACTTGGCGCTGGGCCACGCGAACAGGAAGCGGGGGTCGTAGGCGCGGCCGCACATGCCGTAGTGGCCGGCGCCGTAGGACGCGCCCATGAGGACCGAGAGGTGCGGCACGCGGCTGTTGCTGACCGCGTTGATCATCATCGCGCCGTGCTTGATGATGCCGCCCTGCTCGTACTGGCTGCCCACCATGTAGCCGGTCGTGTTGTGCAGGAACAGCAGCGGGATGTCGCGCTGGTTGGCGAGCTGGATGAACTGGGCGGCCTTCTGGGACTCCTCGCTGAACAGGACTCCCTGGGCGTTGGCGAGCACGCCGACCGGATAGCCGTGCAGGGAGGCCCAGCCGGTGGTCAGGCTGGTGCCGTACATCGGCTTGAACTCGTCGAAGTCGGAGGCGTCGACGATCCGGGCGACGACCTCGCGCGGGTCGAAGGGGGTGCGCAGGTCGCCCGGCACGATCCCGAGCAGCTCGTCGGTGTCGTACTTGGGCGGCTCGGCCGGGCCCGGATCGCCGTACGCCTTGCGGTGGTTGAGGCGGGCGACGACGCGCCGCGCCTGGCGCAGGGCGTCCGGTTCGTCGACGGCGAAGTAGTCCGCGAGACCCGACACGCGTGCGTGCATCTCCGCACCGCCGAGGGACTCGTCGTCGCTCTCCTCGCCGGTCGCCATCTTCACCAGGGGCGGGCCGCCGAGGAACACCTTGGCGCGCTCCTTGACCATGATCACGTGGTCGGACATGCCGGGGACGTACGCGCCGCCGGCCGTCGAGTTGCCGAAGACGACCGCGACGGTGGGGATCCCGGCCGCCGACAGCCGGGTCAGGTCCCGGAAGATCGCGCCGCCGGGGATGAAGATCTCCTTCTGCGACGGCAGGTCGGCGCCGCCGGACTCCACGAGGTTGACGACCGGCAGCCGGTTGGCGAGCGCGATGTCGTTGGCGCGCAGGGCCTTCTTCAGCGACCAGGGGTTGCTCGCCCCGCCACGCACGGTCGGGTCGTTGGCGGTGATCAGGCACTCCACGCCCGCGACGGTCCCGATGCCGGTGACGAGGGACGCGCCGACGGCGTAGTCGCTGCCCCAGGCCGCCAGCGGCGACAGCTCCAGGAACGGGGTATCGGGGTCGAAGAGCAGCTCGATGCGCTCACGGGCGAGCAGCTTGCCGCGTTTACGGTGCCGTTCGACGTACTTGGGGCCGCCGCCGGCGAGGGCCTTGGCGTGCTCGGTGTCGAGTTCGGCGAGCTTGGCGAGCATCGTCTCGCGGTTGGCCCGGTAGTCGGAGCCGGTGGTGTCCAGTGTGGACGGCAGCACGGTCACAGCAGGATCTCCGGGATGTCCAGGTGGCGGGAGCGCAGCCATTCGCCGAGGGCCTTGGCCTGCGGGTCGAAGCGGTGCTGGGCGGCGACGCCCTCGCCGAGGATTCCTTCGACGACGAAGTTGAGGGCGCGGAGGTGGGGCAGCGGGTGCCGGGTGACCTTCAGCCGGCCGCTCTCGGGGATCAGTTGCCGGAACCGGTCGACCGTCAGCTCATGGGCCAGCCACCGCCAGGCGTCGTCCGAACGCACCCAGACGCCGACGTTGGCGTTCCCGCCCTTGTCCCCGCTGCGGGCACCCGCGACGAGCCCGAGCGGAGCCCGCGCGGTGTGCCCGTGCGACAGCGGCTGCGGCAACGGCGGCTCGGGCACTTCGTCGAGTACGACGGTGTCGTGGGCCGGCGGCACAGGGATCCGGCGTCCGTCATGGAGGACGGCCACATGGTCGACGCCACCTTGGGGGACGTACACATCCTCGAAGACCCCATAGGGCGAGCCCTTTCCAGGTGGGGCCAGCACATGGAAACCGGGGTAGCTGGCGAGCGCCAGCTCGATCGCGGCGCCGCTCAGGGCCCGGCCGACGGCTTCCTGGGACGGGTCGCGCACGACGAGCCGCAGCAGCGCGCTCGCCGTCTCCTCGCTGGGGGCGTCGGGCCGGTCGGTGCGCACCAGGTCCCAGCGGACCTCGGCGGGCGGCGACTTGGCGAGCGCGTCGGTCAGCTGCTCGCGCACAAGGTCGGCCTTGGCCTCGATGTCGAGGCCGGTGAGCACGAAGGCGACCTCGTTGCGGAAGCCGCCGAGGCGGTTGACGCCGACCTTGAGCGTCGGCGGCGGAGCCTCGCCCCGCACGCCCTCGACACGGACGCGGTCCGGTCCGTCCTGCGTGAGGCGCACGGTGTCCAGGCGGGCGGTGACGTCCGGCCCGGCGTAGCGGGCGCCCGCCGTCTCATACAGCAGTTGGGCGGTGACCGTGCCGACGTCGACGAAGCCGCCGGTGCCGGGGTGCTTGGTGATGACGCAGGTGCCGTCCTCGTGCAGCTCGGCGAGCGGGAAGCCGGGGCGGCGCAGATCCCTGCCGCTCCTGGCGGCCTCGTGGAAGAAGGCGTAGTTGCCGCCGGTGGCCTGTGCCCCGCACTCCAGCACATGTCCGGCGACCACGGCTCCCGCGAGCCGGTCGTGGTCGCCGGGTCCCCACCCGAAGTGGGCGGCGGCGGGTCCGGTGACGAGGGCCGCGTCGGTCACCCGGCCGGTGACGACGACGTCGGCGCCCTCCCGCAGACACGCGGCGATCCCGAAGCCGCCGAGGTAGGCGTGCGCGGCGAGGCTGCCGGGGTGGGCGGCGGTGAGGTCGTCGCCCTCCACATGGGCGACCCGCACGGGCAGGCCGAGCCGGTCGGCCAGCTGCCGTACGGCGTCCGCCAGTCCGGCCGGGTTTAGGCCGCCCGCGTTGGCGACGATCCGCACGCCGCGCTCCCGGGCCAGGCCGAGGCACTCCTCCAGCTGCCGCAGGAAGGTGCGGGCGTATCCGGCGCCGGGGTCCTTCAGCCGGTCGCGGCCGAGGATCAGCATGGTGAGCTCGGCGAGGTAGTCACCGGTGAGGACGTCCAGTTCGCCACCGGTGAGCATCTCGCGCATGGCGTCGAAGCGGTCACCGTAGAAGCCGGAGGCGTTGCCGATGCGCAGCGGGCCGGGTTGCCGCGTCACCGGGTCGCCCCCTTCGGCGCGCGGCCCTCTCCGGGTGGGCCGGCGAAGACCTGGGCGATGTCGAACCAGCGGTCGGCGTCCGGGCCTTCGGCGCGCAGCGCGAGATCGGAGCGGTGGGCGCGCTGGGTGACCAGGAGACAGAAGTCGAGCGCGGGGCCGGTGACCCGCTGCGAGGCGTCCTCGGGGCCGTACGTCCACAACTCGCCCGAGGGTGCGACGAGTTCGATGCGGAATTCCTCGAACGGCGTCGGGATCCCGTTCACACCGAAGGCGAAGTCACGGGTGCGTACTCCGATCCACACCACATGCCTGAGCCGGTCGGTGGGTGTGCGCACCACACCGAGTGCGTCGGCGATGTCCTGACCGTGGGCCCAGGTCTCCATGAGCCGGGCCGTACCCATGGAGGCGGCCGACATGGGTGGGCCGTACCAGGGGACCTTGGTGCCGGGCGGGGCCTCGCGCAACGCCGTGTCCAGGGCGGCCCTTCCCTCCCGCCACCGCGTCAGCAGTTCGGCGGGCGGCAGCGCGGCGCCCTCCTCGGCCCCGTTGTCGACGAAGGACCCCGGCGACTGCAGCGCCTCCTCCACCAGTTCGTGGAACGCCTTCACGTCGGTCACCGCCAGCAGCGCCGAGTGGTCCGTCCAGGCAAGGTGCGCGATCTGGTGGGCGACGGTCCAGCCGGGCGCCGGTGTGGCGAGCGCCCACTGCTCGGGGCTCGAATCGGCCACGAGCCGTTCGAGCTCCTCGCTCTCCTCGCGCAGATCGTCGAACACGGGCGTCGGATCGGACACGGGTGCGCTCCCCTCGGGGCACGGCGGTGTGCGGGGTGGTGCGGTGAGGAGCATGGCAGCGCCCAAGAAAACAAGCAAGCACGCTTGCATAATTGCGGTCGTTCCGTGCACGACCGGGGGTGAGGGCTGTGCGGACGCTGTGTGCTCAATACACTCGGCGATCGCGCCCATCGCGGCGCCAACTCGCATATCGGGGGACGAACGATGAGCAACTGGAACCCGGGCGGACAGCCGCCCCAGGGGCCACAGCCCTACCCGCCGCAGCCGCCCCAGCCCTACGTGCCGCCCCAGCCCCAGCCGCCCTACCCGGGGCCGCCGGTGCCGCCGCCGGGCGGGCCGATCACGCGGCTGCGGCGGCGGATCGGCCCCATCCACACCGCGCGCAGGGTCTTCACACCGTCACGGCCGGGCATCGTCTCGGACCCGGAGGTGGCCCGGATGCGGAAGATCAGGACCTGGGTCGGCGTAGGCGCGTTCCTGTGGATGTCCTACACCTACAAGCTCTCCACCAAGCTGAGCGATACGGCGAGCGAGCAGGTCGACAAGTCGTGGACCAGTGCCCTGGCGCTGGCGGCGACCCTCCCGGTCATTGTCGGCATCCTGTACGGCCTGGCCGCTCCGGCGGCGCGACGGGACCTGCTGCGCCGGGCCGGGCGGTGCTTCGGCGCGATCGTGGCCATGATGGCGGCGGCCTCCGTCTTCCCGATCGTCGTGCTCTCGGGGTTCTACAAGGGCAGCCCTCTCGCGGAGGGCTCGCTGACGGCGATGAAGATCATCCAGCTTGTGGCCACCCTCTTCATCCTCTTCTGGGTGATGCCCTTCGTCGTCTGGGGCGTGGGACTCGCCGTCCAGCACGTGTTCCGCACCGCGGACATCCACGAGACGGTGCCGCCGCTGCTGATCATGGCGTTGGCGTGGGAGATGGCGCTGATCGACGTGCTCACCGGCGCCCACCCGGGCGTGCCGGCCCTGATCCGGTACGTGTTCATCCTGGGCGCCCCGGTCTCCGTCACAGCGGTGGGCCTGTGGGAACTGCGCCGCCTGCGCACTCGGTACGGCCTGGCCGTCCGGGACCTGCTGATGCGCTGAATCGGCTCCGCGAGTCGCTATGGGTCCTACAGCGTCCGACGGTCTTGCTGTCGGTTCCGAAGGTGGTGTTCTCGTCGAGACCCGCACCTTCGACTCGCAAGTCGTCCTCCTCCGCCACCGCGTGAAGCGCTGGCGCTGTGCCGTGCCCTGGAGCGCTGCCGCCTCAACTGGTCACGGTCTTCGCGCGCCCCCGTCCCACCTGGGTCCGCACCGCTCCCATGCTCGCCGCGATGACCAGGGCGATGGCCAGGGCCTGTAGCGCGGAGAGGGCCTGGTCGAGGATGAGGAAGCCGGCGGTGGCGGCGACGGCCGGTTCCAGGCTCATCAGGATGGCGAAGGTCGCCGCGGGCAGGCGGCGCAGGGCGAGGAGTTCGAGGGTGTAGGGCAGGACCGAGGAGAGGATCGCCACGGCCGCGCCCAGCCCGATGGTCACCGGGTCGGTGAGCTTCGTACCGGACTCGGCGATGCCCAGGGGCAGGAACAGTACGGCTCCCACCGCCATCGCGAGGGCGAGTCCGTCGGCCTGGGGGAAGCGTCGGCCCGTGCGGGCGCTGAAGATTATGTAGGCCGCCCACATGGCGCCGGCAGCCAGGGCGAATACGACACCTATGGGATCGAGGCTGCCGAAGCCTCCGCCGCCGAGGAGGAAGACACCGGCGAGCGCGAGTCCGGCCCAGACGAAGTTGACGGCGCGGCGCGAGCTCAGGACGGAGAGGGCGAGCGGGCCGAGGACCTCCAGGGTGACCGCGGGACCCAGGGGGATGCGGGCGACCGACTGGTAGAAGAGGCCGTTCATCGCGGCCATGGTGATGCCGAAGACGATCACCGTGCTCCAGTCGGTGCGGGAGTGACCGCGCAGCCGGGGGCGGCAGACCACCAGCAGGACGATCGCCGCGACCAGCAGCCGCAGCGCCACCACACCGAGCGCACCGGCCCGCGGCATCAGGCTCACCGCGAGGGCGCCGCCGAACTGCACCGAGATCCCGCCGGCCAGCACCAGGCCCACGGGACCGAGCGAGCCCCAGCGACGCGGGGCACCGGCCGACGGCTCAGGGACGGCCCTGGTGAGGGTCGGTGAGGGCGTGGCGGCGTCAGGGGTACTCACGGGCGTTCCAGGGGCTCGACTCGGGTTCGTTCATCGCACTGCACTTCCGAGTCCAGGGTAGTGGACTCCGTCAGGTGTGTGAACCCGTTATGCCACTGTCCCAGAGTGTGGACGGCTGGACGGCTGGACCGGGGGGCCGGGAATCAGCGGCGCGCCATGTACAGGTCCAACGCCTTGTGCAGCATCCGGTTGAGCGGGAAGTCCCACTCCCCCAGGTACTCGATCGCCTCACCGCCGGCGCCCACCTTGAACCGCAGCAGGCCGAGCAGGTGGTTGGACTCCTCCAGCGTGTCGGTGATGCCTCGGAAGTCGTAGACGGCGGCGCCGAGTTCATGGGCGTCGGTCATCATTCGCCACTGCATGGCGTTGTTGGGCTGGACCTCGCGCTTGCGGCTGGTGGAGGCGCCGTAGGAGTACCAGACGTGCTCGCCGACGGTCAGCATCGTGGCGGCGGCGAGGGTGTCGCCGTCGTGGTGGGCGAGGTAGAGCCGCATCCGGTCGGGGTGCTCGGCGGTGAGGGCGGTGAACATGCGCTGGAAGTAGGGCAGCGGGCGCGGGATGAAACGGTCGCGCTCGGCGGTCTCGACGTAGAGGTCGTAGAACACGGGCAGGTCCTCGTAGCCGCCCTGCACGACCTTCACGCCCGCCTTCTCGGCCTTCTTGATGTTGCGCCGCCACTGCTGGTTGAGGCCGCGGTGGATGTCGTCCGGCGTCCGGCCGGCGAACGGCACCTGGCAGACGTAGCGCGGCTGCCCGGCGGCGAAGCCGTCCTCGCCGCCCGGCTCGGTCTGCCGCCAGCCGGACCGCCGCAGCCGGTCGGCGATGTCCTGGGCGCCCGGTTCGTACGACGTCGGCTCCGCGTCCCGCAGCCGGCGGGCGGCCGGGTCGGCGATGGCCGCCTTCACGGCCTCGGTGTTCCAGCGCCGCGCGACGACGGGCGGGCCCATCTTCACGGAGAAGGCGCCCTGGCCCTTGAGATACGCGAGCATCGGCTCCAGCCACCGCTCCACGAGGTCGGGCGCGTGCCAGTCGATCAGCGGGCCCTCGGGCAGATACGCCAGGTAGCGCTTCAGCTTCGGCAGCGGCCGGTAGAGCACCAGCCCCGCGCCCGCCATGCGCCCCTCCCCGTCGAACCAGCCCACACTCTCCGCTCTCCAGTCCGGCTTCACGTCGCCCCAGGACGGGACCTGCATATGGCTCGCGGACGGGCGGGCCGCGACGAAGGCCAGATGCTCGTCGCGGGTGATGGGCCGGAGGAGGAGGGGCATGGGGGCTCCTGTCGGTGCCGGGCGAGGCGGCCGGGGGGTCGACGGCCGCGACCTCAGAGGTCGAACAAGCTGGTGATCATCCAGCCTATGCGGGCCCCCGCACGAGCTCACCTCGTACGCCCGCCCCCTCACGATCGGCGTACACCCCCCAGGGCGCGGGGAATCGCGCACGGCCGGCCCCCGCCAGGCCGAACAATCAGCCGACGGCCCTGCAACCCCCTGGGGGCGCGGGGAACCGCGCGACCAGCCCCCACTCCCCCGCGGACCGGTACGAGCCGTCACCACCCGCGTCCCCCACCTACCCGGACGCCCCCAGCCCCTCCGCCAACACCTCCGCCAAATGCCGCCCCCGCACCCCGGCCAACTGCTCCAGCTGGGTCCGGCAGGAGTACCCGTCCGCCAGCACCACCGCCCCCTCCCCCGCTCCCCGCACCGCCGGCAGCACCTGTTCCTCCGCGCACGCCACCGACACCTCGTAGTGCCCCTTCTCGAAGCCGAAGTTGCCCGCGAGACCGCAGCAGCCGCCGCTCAGCTCCCCGGCGAGACCCGCCGCCTCGCGCAGACGGCCATCGGGCGCGTCACCCAGCACCGCGTGCTGGTGGCAGTGGGTCTGGCCGACCACAGGCCGCTCGACGCGCGGCGGCGTCCAGTCGGGTGCGTGCCGCTCCAGCGCCTCCGCGAAGGTCAGGACACGGTCGGCCAGCCGACGGGCCCGCGGATCGTCGTGCAGCAGTTCCGGCAGGTCCGAGCGCAGGGCCGCGGCGCAGCTCGGCTCCAGGACCACGACCGGCGCGGCCGTCCCCAGCACCGGCTCCATCAGGTCGAGCGTGCGCCGCAACACCGCGCGGGCCCGGTCGAGCTGCCCCGTGGAGATGTACGTCAGGCCGCAGCACACCCGCTCCCGGCCGCGCAGCAGCGACACCGGATCCATCGCCACGGTCACCTCCTCCCCGCCCCCGGACGGCGTCCGCCACCGCACCGTCGGCGGCAGCGCCACCCGCAGCCCGGCCGCCTCCAGCACCCGTACGGCCGCCTGCCCCACGTTCGGCGACAGGTGCTCGGTGAAGGTGTCCGGCCACAGGAGGACGAGGTCGCCGCCCGTGCCGACGGGGGCCTTCTCCCGCCGCTCCCACCAGCGGCTGAACGTCCGTGCCGCCAGCCGCGGGATGTCCCGCTCCGGCGCGATCCCGCCGAGCCGCTTCGCCGCCCACGCAAAGGGCGGGACGGCGGCGAGCACGTTGACCAGCGGAGCGGTACGCGTGCGTGCCACGAGACGCAGCCACTGCGGCAGCCGGCCCATGCTGTGGTGCGCGGCCGGGCGCCTGCGGCCCTCGTAGTGGTGGTGCAGGAACTCCGCCTTGTACGTGGCCATGTCGACCTCGACCGGGCAGTCGGACCGGCAGCCCTTGCAGGCCAGGCACAGGTCGAGGGCGTCACGCACCTCGGTCGAGCGCCAGCCGTCGGTCACCAGTTCCCCGGCGAGCATCTCGTGCAGCAGCCGGGCACGCCCGCGCGTGGAGTGCTCCTCCTCGCCGGTCGCCCGGAACGACGGGCACATGACGGCCGGGCCGGCCGCCGATGTCGTACGGCACTTGGCGACCCCGACGCAGCGCCGTACGGCCGCCGAGAAGTCGCCGCCGTCGGCCGGGTAGCCGAAGGCGACGTCCACGGGCTCACGGGGCAGGACGGAGAAGCGGAGGTCGGCGTCGAGGGGAGCCGGGCGCACCAGCATCCCGGGGTTGAGCAGGTCGTCGGGGTCCCAGACCCCCTTGGCCCGTTCGAAGAGCCGGACCATGTCGTGGCCGTACATCTTCGGCAGCAACTCGGCACGCGCCTGCCCGTCCCCGTGCTCCCCGGACAGCGAGCCGCCGTGCGCCACGACGACCTCGGCGAGCTCCTCCGAGAACCGCCGGAAGGCGGCGACGCCCGGCTCCGTCAGCAGGTCGAAGTCGATACGGACGTGGATGCAGCCGTCCCCGAAGTGCCCGTACGGCGTCCCGCGCAGCCCGTGCGCGGTCAGCAGCGCGCGGAAGTCCCGCAGGTACGCCCCGAGCCGCTGCGGCGGCACCGCGCAGTCCTCCCAGCCGGGCCACGCCTCTCCCCCGAGCTTTCGGCTTCGCTCAAGCAGGGAGGTGCCCCCACCGTCCGGCATCCGGGTCGCCGTGCCGCTGGCGTCCTCCCGGATGCGCCACAGGGCCCGCTGCCCGCCCGGGTCGGTGACGACCGTCGATCCGACGACGTCGGCGGCCCGCACGATCGCCTCCGCACGCGCGCGTGCCTCGTCCTGCGACTCCCCGCCCGTCTCGACGAACAGCCAGGCGCCGCCCCTGGGCAGCACGTGCGCCGAGGGCACCAGGTCGGCGGCCATGCCCTCCACGGTCAGCGGCCCGTACGGCAGCAGCCCGGCAGCCGCCTCGGCGGCGGCGCCCTCGTCGCCGTACCCCAGCACGGCGAGCGCACGCGCGCGTGGCGCCTCGACGAGCCGTACGACCGCCTCGGTGACGATGCCGAGGGTGCCCTCGCTGCCGCAGAAGGAACGGGCGACGTCGGCGCCGTTCTCGGGCAGAAGCGCGTCGAGCGCGTAGCCGGAGATGCGGCGGGGAAGCTCGGGGAAGCCGGTGCGCAGCCGGGCCAGTTCCCCGTCCACCACCTCCCGCAGTCCCTCTGGCGCGCCGGCCCAGTCCTGTCCGAGCCGCAGCCGCTCCCCGCGCCCGCTGATGACGTCCAGCTCCCGCACGCTGTCGGCGGTGGTGCCCCAGGCCACCGAGTGCGAGCCGCAGGAGTTGTTGCCGATCATGCCGCCGAGGGTGCAGCGGCTGTGGGTGGAGGGGTCGGGTCCGAAGCGGAGGCCGTGCGGGGCGGCGGCCTCCTGGAGCCGGTCGAGGACGAGGCCGGGCTGGACGACGGCGGTGCGGGTGTCCGGGTCCAGGGACACGAGTCCGTTCATGTGCCGGGTGAAGTCCAGGACGATGCCGGTGCCGGTGGCCTGACCGGCGATCGATGTACCGCCGCCCCGTGCCACCACCGGCACCATGTGGTCCCGACACACCTCCAGTACGGCGGCGACGTCGTCGGCGTCATGTGGTGCGACCACACCGAGTGGCACTCGCCGGTAGTTGGAGGCGTCCATCGTCGTCAACGCCCGAGAGGTGACGTCGAACCCGACCTCACCCCGGACGGCCTTGCGCAGCTCTGCCTCAAGTTCCGACATACGTCCACTCAATCAGCCCGGCCGGTAATCGATCAGCCCGTCCGGCGTTCGAGGGCGAGGCACGTTCCGGGCGGGAGCGGGGTCCGGGGGCGGCAGCCCCGCAGGGTGACGGCCACCGAAACGCCGTCTCACCCGACGGACGAGGTTTCACCCAGGTTTCCCGGAACGGCTAACCTCACCCCGTGGCTGAGATCCAGATTCCCGCTGACATCAAGCCCGCCGACGGACGTTTCGGCGCGGGCCCCTCCAAGGTGCGGACGGAAGCGCTGGACGCGCTGGCCGCGACCGGAGCCTCCCTCCTCGGTACCTCCCACCGCCAGGCACCCGTCAAGAACCTGGTCGGCCAGGTGCGCGAGGGCATCCGCGACCTGTTCCAGCTGCCGGACGGCTACGAGGTGATCCTCGGCAACGGCGGCTCCACCGCGTTCTGGGACATCGCGACGCACGGCCTGATCGAGAACAAGTCGCAGCACCTCACCTTCGGTGAGTTCAGCTCCAAGTTCGCCAAGGCCGCCAAGCTCGCCCCGTGGCTCGCCGAGCCCGACGTCATCACCAGCGACCCGGGCACGCACCCGGAGGCGGTCGCCGAGGCCGGCGTCGACGTCTACGCCTTCACCCACAACGAGACGTCCACCGGTGTGGCCATGCCGATCAAGCGCGTGGCCGGCGCCGACGAGGGCGCGCTGGTCCTGGTCGACGCCACCTCGGGCGCCGGCGGCCTGCCGGTCGACGTCTCCGAGACGGACGTCTACTACTTCGCCCCGCAGAAGTCCTTCGCCTCCGACGGCGGCCTGTGGATCGGCGTCTTCTCCCCGGCCGCGATCGAGCGCGCCGAGCGCATCCACGCGTCCGGCCGCCACATCCCGGAGTTCTTCTCGCTGCCCACGGCGATCGACAACTCCCGCAAGAACCAGACGTACAACACCCCGGCCCTCTCGACCCTCTTCCTGCTGAACCAGCAGCTGGAGTGGATCAACGGCCAGGGCGGCCTGGACTGGGCGGTGCGCCGCACGGCCACCTCCGCCCGCACGCTGTACGGCTGGGCCGAGGACATCAAGTACGCCAACCCGTTCGTCACGGACCCGGCCAAGCGCTCGGCGGTCATCGGCACGATCGACTTCACCGACGAGGTCGACGCGGCGGCCGTCGCCAAGGTCCTCCGCGCCAACGGCATCGTCGACACCGAGCCCTACCGCAAGCTCGGCCGCAACCAGCTCCGCGTAGCGATGTTCCCGGCGATCGACCCGGCGGACATCGAGGCACTGACGAAGTGCGTGGACTACGTGATCGAGAAGCTGTAACCACTTCTCCCACGACACACGAGGGGCGCCCGGCAATCCACCGCCGGGCGCCTTTTGCTTGGTCGCTTACGCCTCGGCGAACAGTCCCTCGGCGGTCTCCACGGTCAGGGAGCGGTCGAACCAAGTCCCCAGCTGATCCAGGTCGACGCAGGCCATCACCCGCTCCCGGACGGACTCGGAAACCTCGACACCCCGCACTTCAAGAGCCCGAAGGATGTCCTCGGCCTTGCCCTCGGCCTTGCCCTCGGCCTTGCCCTTCGCCTCACCGTCGGAGTGGACTCGGATCCACGCCTCCTCCATCACGCTGCCGAAGCCGGGGAAGTTCGGGGTGTACACGGCCATCAGTTTCCTCCAGTGATCGCGGGCCGGACCTTCGTCCAGACCGGCCTCCATGAATTCCGCCCAGTCCACGTTGGGCCCCACCACCGGCGCCACCGCGTCCAGTATGGCAAGCAGGCCCGGCTCCTTGGCGTTCACAAGCACAGAAAATGTGGTGAGGGCCAGGTCCTTCGCGGCCTCCTCCGGGTCGGTGACCGGAGGCACGCCGTTCGGCCCCAGGACCAGTGGAAAGACCTTCATGCTCGTGTGGAAATGGCGGCCGATACAGATGGGTTCCTCCGCCCACGCCGCCGTCTTCTTGTCCCGGCACACCACCACCAGAATCGGTGGCAACCGGTACTTGGCGTACATGTGCGCCAGGTAATACGTCCAGCTGTTGTGCTTGTCCGGGTCCGGCTTGGTCTGCGACTCGACAGCGAGCAGAAACCCGCCTTCGTCGTCGGCCGTACGGACCCGGAAGAAGCTGTCCACCCGACGCTCCAAGGGCCTGAGCTCGGTGAGATCCGTGTCGAGCGGCTCGATCGAGCTGTACTCGGGGAACTTGACGCCTGTCTCCGGCACGAGGCGGGCTAAGAGATCCGGCTCCTGTCGGAAGATCCGATGTACGGCGTCATGCTGTGAACTGACCATGTATCGGAAAGTAATCAAGCGGACACGCCAATCGCGGGCATTCGAGGTGGCCTCAGCCATACGAGTGAACATGCCGGTGGCCTATGACAAACGAAGCGCCCGGCGACGGCCGGGCGCCCTTCGTTCATGTTGTGGTGCAGGTCAGCGTGGGTGTCGGGCCGCCTCCCGGGGTGCCGCCGAAGCCGAAGGTCGTTGAACCGCTCGGCGCGATCGTGCCGTTGTGGGTGGCGTTGGTCGCTGTCACCGTCTGGCCGCTCTGGGTGTGGGTCGCGTTCCACATGGACGTGATCTGGCGGGTGGTGGGCCAGGTCCAGGTGACCTTCCAGGAGTTGACCGGGGCGGTGCCCGTGTTGGTGACCTTCACCTCGGCGTTGAAGCCGCCGCCCCAGTCGCTGGTGACGGTGTAGGTGGCGGCGCATGCCGCGGTGCCGGGACCGGGGTCGGGGTCCGGGTCGCCTCCGCCGCCCGTCGGGAAGCCCGGAGCCTTGATGCTCGTCAGGTAGCCGTCCTTCGCGGTGTCCACCGTCGACCAGTCGTCCTTGAGGATGCCGCCCGTGTCACCGGAGTTGGGATTCCAGGACCAGAAGGTCCAGTGGAAGGAGTCGGAGCCGTACGTCGACGTCGGCCGCAGGTAGTCGACCAGCGCCGCCAGCCACTTCTGGTCCGTCGTCGACTGGAGCGTCGTACCGAACTCGCCGACCCACACGGGGGCGATGTTCTGCTTGAAGATGTAGCCCCAGTACTTGTCCCAGATCCCCGGCATGTTGGCGGGGAACGTGGGGTCGCTGAACCAGCTCTGCTGGGCCACGCTCGTGGCGTAGTCGTGGGCGGAGTACACGAGCCGGCCCGGCACGTCCAGCTGCACCGGGTACTGCGCGACGCCCATGAGGTTGCCGCCCCACCAGCCGGAGACACCGTTGAAGGTCTGGACGCCCTCCACGAAGATCAGCAGGTCGGGGTTGACGGACAGCACCGCGTTGCCCGCCCGCTGGGCCGCCAGGCGCCAGTCGCGCGCGGTGTCGCCGCACCCCCAGCAGGCCGGATCGTGCGGCTCGTTGTGCAGGTCGATGCCTACGACGGTGTCCTGACCCTTGTAACGCGTCGCCAGCGCCTTGAGGTTGGCGATCCAGGTCGACTCGGGCACCGCGGCCGTGTACCAGAGCGCCGACTGGCCTCCCGCGTCCGGGCGGTGCCGGTCGAGCACGACCTTCAGGCCGCTCTGGCCGGCGTACGCCACGATCCTGTCCAGGACGCCGAGCGAGCCCAGCCCCTGGAGGTCGGCGTTCTTGCCGCCGGAGAAGTCGATGCTGTTCGGGACGGTGGAGCTCTTGAGGATGTCGTCGCTGAAGGGGATGCGGATCGTGTTGTAGCCCAGCGACCTCATCTGGTCGATCATGCTCTTGTAGTCGCGTGACCAGAGGCCGTGCACGACGTTGTTGCCGGTCTCGAAGCCGAACCAGTTGATCCCGGCGACCCGGACCGGCTGCCCGGCGGCATCCAGGATCTGCCGGCCGCTGGTGTGCCAGTAGCCGGCGCCGGCCTCCGCCGCACGGACCGTCCGCCCGCCGGCGCCGGGCTCCGCCGCACCTGCCGGCTGCACACCGGCCCCCGCCAGCGGTAACAGAATCCCCGCCGCCACCGCACACAGCGCTCTTCGCAAGCTGCCGAACATGTCGCTGCTTCCTCTCGGGAGGCGCGGGTCCGGAACGAGTGGGAGCGCTCCCACATCCCGCACCTCCCATGGAAGTCAGGTCGCATGAACACGTCAAGAGCCCCGGCGTCACTTGATGCAGCGGCCGCCCCCTGCCCCTCCGTACGACGGGCCGGCCTCCGCGCCACTCGGCGCGTCGACCGGCCCTCCGCGTCACTCGATGCGCCGGCCGTCACCGGCTCAGCTTCTGGAACCTCCGTACCGCCAGCGGCAGGAAGATCGCCGTGAGGATCACCGGCCACACCCCGGCCATCAGCAGCGCGTGCTGCTCGACCCAGGAGTCCCCGCCCCCGACCGGCGTCCCGAACAGGTCGCGGGCGGCCGCGGCGGTGGACGAGATGGGGTTCCAGGCCGCCACCCAGCCCAGCCAGTCCGGCATCAGCTGCGGCGCGACGAAGATGCTGGAGATCATCGTCAGCGGGAAGGCCACGGCGAACAGTCCGCCCGCCGCCTCCGGGTTCGGCACCAGCAGGCCCAGCCACACCCCGATCCAGATCAGCGCGAACCGCAGCCACAGCAGCAGCCCGAACGCGCCGAGGAAGCCGAATCCGCCGTCCGGGCGCCAGCCCATCGCGAAGGCGGTCAGCATCATGATCGCCAACTCCGCGCAGGCGATGATCAGATCCGTCACCCCGCGCCCGGCGACCACCGCGGACGAGGACATCGGCATCGAGCGGAAGCGGTCGATGACGCCCTTGGTCGAGTCGTAGACGACGACCGTCGCGGTGTTGATGAAGCCGAAGGCCATGGTCATCACGAACATGCCCGGCATCAGGAAGTCCTTGTAGTCCCCGCCGCCCGGCACCTTCATCGCGCTGCCGAAGACATAGCCGTAGAGGAGGACGGACAGGATCGGGAAGCCAAGCTGCCAGGCGATGTTGACCGGCTGGCGCTGGTAGTGGGTGAGGCCGCGCCGGACGATGTTCCACACATCGGCGAGCGCCCAGTACGTACGGCTGCGGGTGGCCGGGACGGTCAGGTCGACGGCGGTCATACGACGGCCCCCTTCTCGGTGTCGACGGCCTGCTCGGCCTTGCCGGCACTCCCGGCGTTCCCCGACTCCCCCGCCCCGTCCGCCTTCTCGGCGCGGTGCCCGGTCAGCCGCAGGAACACGTCGTCGAGGCTCGGCCTGCGCAGCCCGATGTCCTCGACCTGGACGCCCTCGTCCTGGAGGGTGCGGGCGACCTCCGTCAGGGCGGACACCCGGTCGATGACGGGCGCGTGCACCCGCAACTCGCCCTCCTCCGACTCGGGTTCGCCGTCCGAGACCCGGGCGACCACCTTCGCCACCCGCGGGATGTCGGACCGCTCCGCGACCACGACCTCGATACGGTCGCCGCCGACGAGGTTCTTCAGCCCGTCCGGGGTGTCGTCGGCGATGCTCCGCCCCTGGTCGATGACGGTGATCTGGGAGGCCAGCTTGTCGGCCTCCTCCAGATACTGCGTGGTCAGCAGTACGGTCGTGCCGCTCGCCACCAACGCCCGTACGGACTCCCAGACCTCACCGCGGCTGCGCGGGTCGAGCCCGGTCGTCGGCTCGTCCAGGAACAGCACGGCCGGCGCGAGGATCATCGAGGCGGCGAGGTCGAGGCGGCGCCGCATGCCGCCGCTGTAGCCGCCGACGCCCTTGTCGGCGGCGTCGGTCAGGTCGAACTGGTCCAGCAGCTCGGTGGCGCGCAACTTGGCCCGCCTGCCGCCCAGATGGAAGAGCCGGCCGAACATCTCCAGGTTCTGCCGGCCGGTGAGCACCTCGTCCACGGCGGCGTACTGCCCGGTGAGTCCGATGCGTGCCCGTACCTCGCGCGACTGCCGGGCCACGTCGAGTCCGGCCACGCTCGCCCGGCCCCCGTCCAGCCTGACCAGCGTGGACAGGATGCGTACGGCGGTGGTCTTGCCGGCGCCGTTCGGGCCGAGCAGGCCGTGCACCGTGCCCTCGCGGACGGCCAGGTCGAAGCCGTCGAGGGCGCGTTTGTCGCCGTAGCGCTTCTCCAACCCCTCGGCGAGTACCGCGTATCCGTCGTCGTGTCCGTGCTCCATGGGTCCCCCTTTCGGTAACTGAGTACACCGTACCCGATTGCGCGTACACCGTACCCAGTTTTTCCCGGAGGACTTAAGCTGAAGTGCATGACGAGCGGCAAGGGCGGCACCAGCGGTACGGAGACCAGCGGCAGCGGCGACATCGTCCGCACGTTGGAGCTGCTGTGGGACACCGGCCGGCGGCCGAGCCGCGGGCCCAAGCCGACGCTGACGCTGGACCAGATCGTGGAGGCGGCCGTCGGGGTCGCGGACGCCGAGGGGCTGGAGTCGGTGTCGATGCGCCGGGTCGCGGCCGAACTGGGCACCGGCACGATGTCGCTGTACCGCTATCTCCCCGGCAAGGCCGAGCTGCTCGACCTGATGCTGGACCGCGTCCAGCGGCCCTCGGAGAACCCGGCCGACCTCGGCGACGGCAGCTGGCGTTCGGCGCTCGCGGCCATGGGGCGCGCGACCCTCGCCCTGTACCAGCGCCACCCCTGGCTGCTCCAGGTCAACCAGTCCCGGCCGATCCTCGGCCCGAGCGCCCTCGACGGCATGGAGAAGGTGCTCACCCGGATCAAGCCGATGGGGCTGTCCGACCCCGAGCTGGTCTCGGCGATCATCATGATCGACGGGTACGTCGTCGGGGCCGCGCGCACCCAGCTGTACCAGCTGGACGCGGAGCGCCGGACGGGCCTGACGGACACGGAGTTCTGGGAGGCCCAGACCCCGATGCTGGAGAAGGTCCTGGCCTCCGGCCGCTTCCCCCTCATGGCGTCCCTGGACGAGAACACCTGGGGCCCCGACTTCGACCACTTCGAGTTCGGCCTGCAGCGCATCCTGGACGGCCTGGAGACCTTCGTCGCGCGCCGCGCGGACGAGGCGTAGCCCGCTGACGGGACACAGCCGTACAGCTGCGGCCTGCCGACAGGCCCTACGACGTCGGTTCCGCAATCATGGCGATCCAGCTCAGGAGACCCACCGGGACGGCGACCAGGACGGCGTACCCCACCCGGTCGGCCACGGTCTGGCGCCTCGACGGCTCCCGGCGGTGGCTTTCACGGCGGGCGGCCTGTCCACGTGGCTTGATCGCCTGGTATCCGAGGATCGCGAGGACGGTCACACAGATCGCCACCTGCCAGAGCTCGCCCACGACGCCCCAGAACCCGACCCGCTGGACCGTCTCGGAGGCAACCCCGTGCCGCGCGTCGAACTCGGTTCCGTCCGCGTAGTCGCGCCCGGTGTCCCTCAAGGTCACGGAGTCGGCATCGCCGGCGGTGCCGCCGTCCGGGGTGAAGTCCCCGTCGCAGTCGTAACGGGAGTTCTTCCCGTAAGGGTTGGCGTCGTAGCAGCTGTCTACCTTGTAGGTGCCGGGGGTGCCGTACAGCCCGGCGGACAGGGCGAGGTCGGAGGTCGCCGTGACCCACCACAGGCCGGTCACGAGGGCCAGGGCGACACCGCACACCCACCCGAGGACGCGCTTCATCCGCCCACCATGATGTTCGGTTCCTTCTCCAACAGGGCGGAGATTCCCGCCTGTTCGGCAAGGTCCCGGCGCCGCGGCTCGGCCAGGGCGCGCTCCTGCTCGTACTCCTGCCAGTCGGCGGGCTGCACGAAGAACATGTCATGGCTCTCCGGCAGGACCATGACGCCGCCGAAGGCCGGGTCACCGGCGAACCAGGCGCCGCCCTGCTCGGCCTCCTTCGGCCAGCGGCGCCTCGTCGAGGCGCTCAGCGCGCGCAGCGAAGGCGCGCCGTGCTGCCCGCGCACCGTGAGCCGGACGGTGTGCACCGTGCCGAGGTACATCCACCGGGAGCCCTTGCGGACGACCCGGTTGCGGTACTCCAGGGGGTAGGTGTGCAGCACCTTCGCGCACACCTTCATCCGCGACCCGTGGCGCAGCCGCAGCAACAGGAAGATCAGCACGAAGAAGGCGGCCGGGATGCCGAACGCGGGGAGGGCGGCGTCATAGCCGACGCCGTGTGCGGCGAACGGGACGGCGAACAGGGCGGCGGCCAGTGCGAGGCGCGTGGCCAAGTGCCGGTACACCAGCGTGCGGTTGTGCCGGAGCACCTGCGCGACGTCGGGGGCCGGGGGCGGACTGTCCATGGGGAGCGGGAAGTTCCTTCGGGCAAGATCGACGGCCGGGCCCGCCGACGCTATCAGGCACCACCCGACCGCCCGCGTCTCACCTGCGTCATCACCTCCGCCGGAACAACCGGCGCAGCGCGAACAGTACGACGCAGGCGGCTCCCAGGGCGATGGCGCCTACCTTGAGGTTGCTGCCGGAGGCGTCGCCGTCGTCCCCGGAGGCCGAACTGCCGCTGCCCGTGGCGGAGTCGGAGGATCCCGCGGCGCCGGGGGCGTCCTCGGCGACGACTGCGCTGCCGGCGCCCTCCATGCCGAGCATGAGCTTGCTGCCGTCGGGCGAGTAGCTGGCGGACTCGCCCTGGCCCAGCGGCACGCTGATGCGCTCCAGCCGCTTGAGCTTGCCGCCGTTCCAGTCGTACGCGATGCCGCCGAGATAGCCGCGTACGGCGAGGGTGCGGCCGTCCGGGGAGAAGGCGGCGTCGGTGGCCCACATGTCGACGGGGACGGTGGGTTTGAAGACGTTCGTGCCGGACGGGGAGAGCTCGGCCGGACCCTCGTACAGGTGCCCGCCGTCCTCGTGCTTGTCGATGATGTAGACCCGCCCGGTCCTGGGGTGCACGACCATCGACTCGGCGTCGCGGGTGCCGTCGGTGTACTTCACGACGTACTGAGTGGCCTTGATCGTCTGGTCCTTGAGCGTCTTGGGCTCGGGCAGGCGGTAGATCCAGACGTACGGCCACTGCACACCGTCGTTGTCGCCGATGTCGCCGACGTAGAGCTGGTTGTCCGGGCCCATGGAGATCGCCTCCACGTCGCGCGGGGTGCCGACGCCCGTCATGGTGATCGTCGCGACGGTCTCGCCGGTGCTGCTGTCCACTGCGTAGAGATAGGCGCCGGTGTCCTGGTCGTTGTGCGTCCAGTAGATGCCCGGGTGCTGACGTGAGGCGGCCAGGCCGCTGGACTCCGTGATGCGGGGGTCCTTGATCGTGAAGTCCTCGTCCCCGGGGGCGGCCGAGGCGGGCAGGGTGAAGGCACCCGTGAGCAGGACTCCGGCGAGAATGGCGAGCGGTCGGCGCATGCCCCAAGCCTGCCATCCGCTCCGACCGTTCGGGCGGCGTGGCAGGCTTCACACCCCGCCCGCCACTACCGACAGGTAGCGATCGTCCATCATGAGCGGATGCTCAGGTTCATGCCCGTCGGCGACTCCATGACCATCGGCAGCGCCGGCGAACACACGTGGCGCTACCGCATGTGGCAGCACCTGCGCGACACCTACGGCGGTCCCTTCGCCCTCGTCGGGCCGCGCGAGACGCTGTACGACAAGGCGGCGGACGCGCCGACGTCCTACGAGTACGCCGACTGCGACCCGGCGTTCCCCCGTGCCCATCTGGCCGGCTGGGGCGAGGGCTGGCTGCACATGGGGCCGCTGATCGGCGAGGCGGTGCGCTCGTGCCGGGCCGACGTGCTGCTGGTCTCGCTGGGCCTGATCGACCTGGGCTTCTACACCAACGCGGAGCAGACGGCGGACAACGCGCGGGACTTCGTGGCCGCGGCGCGGGCGGCGAATCCGCGTGTGCGGATGGTGGTGATGCCGGTGATCCCGAACGTGCGCGCCGAGTCGGACGCGCCCTTCGCCGCCGAGGTCGCCCGCTTCAACGAACTGCTGGCGAAGACGGTCGCAGACCTGGACGAGCCCCGCTCCCCACTGCTCCTGGCCTCCCCGCCCCTCTCGTACGACATCCACCTCGACACCTACGACGGCACACACCCCAACACGACCGGCGAGCACAAGATCGCCCAGGGCTTCGCGGAGGCGATGTACCAGGCGTGGGACCTGGGCGAGCCGTACGAGGCCGACTCCGTCTGACGGCCGACGGCGGGATCGTCGATGGCCGCGACGCATGTGAGCTTCCTCTCCGTGTCGCGGTCACTGTGCGTATCGTTGTACCGCGCGGCCGCACTCGTGAGGAGCAGCCGGGGAGGAGCGCCACGATGACCGTCCTGGAAGACAGGATCGAGATGGCCGATACCGACGCCAATACCAAGCGCTTGGACGAATGGTTCGAGCTGATTGAGCGGATGGTCCCCGAAGGATACAAAGTTGAGGTGGTCGAGGGGGCCGTCCACATGGTGCCGCAGCGGGACACGCACTGGGAGATCACTCGCCGGATCATCCACGCGCTGGAGGACAGGTTCGGCAGGGACATCAACGTGAAGACGGATGTACGCATCGACTTCCCCGGCTTCGAGAACGGCTTCTGCCCCGACGTGATGAAGCTGCGTGACGACGCGGAACGCGACCCGGAGCGCGGCTGGCGCCATGAGGACGTCGAGTTCGTCGCCGAGGTCATCTCCCGCGGGACCGGCATGAACGACTATGGCCCGAAGAAGGCCGCGTACGCGGACGCCGGGGTTCCCGTCTACCTCATCGCCGATCCCTACCAGGGCCGTTGCCACCTCTTCTCCGACCCCAAGGACGGCGAGTACCGCACCGACTCCAGGTTCGACTTCGGCGAGCGGATGGATCTGACCCACACCCTCCTCGACCTCACCCTCGACACGGCCACGTTCCCCCGCGACTAGAACTCAAGTCGCTTGCCTAGAGCGCACTCCACCTGGCTAGCGTGCACTTCATGGAGTACACGCAGCTCGGACGCACGGGACTCAAGGTCAGTCGGCTCGTCCTCGGCACCATGAACTTCGGTCCGCAGACGGACGAGGCGGACAGTCACGCGATCATGGACGCGGCGCTGGACGCCGGCATCAACTTCTTCGACACGGCGAACGTGTACGGCTGGGGCGAGAACAAGGGCCGTACCGAGACGATCATCGGCAACTGGTTCGCGAAGGGCGGCGAGCGCCGCGACAAGGTCGTCCTCGCGACCAAGGTGTACGGCAACATGGCCCCGGACGGCAACGCCGCGTGGCCCAACCACGACAAGCTGTCGGCGGTGAGCATCCGCCGTGCCGTGGACGCCTCCCTCAAGCGGCTGCAGACCGACCACATCGACGTCTACCAGTTCCACCACATCGACCGGGCCACCGGCTTCGACGAGATCTGGCAGGCGATCGACGTCCTCGTCCAGCAGGGCAAGATCCTGTACGCGGGCTCCAGCAACTTCCCCGGCTACAAGATCGCCCAGGCCAACGAGACCGCCGCCCGGCGCGGCGGCACCATCGGCCTGGTCAGCGAGCAGTGCCTCTACAACCTCTTCGAGCGCCGCGCCGAGATGGAGGTCGTCCCGGCCGCGCAGGAGTACGGGCTGGGCGTCATCCCCTGGTCGCCGCTGCACGGCGGTCTGCTCGGCGGCATGATCAAGAAGGAGGTCGAGGGCGGCCGCCGCGGCTCCGGCCGTGCCGCCGACTCGCTGGCCGACCCGGCCGTACGCGCGAAGATCCAGGCGTACGAGGACCTGCTCGACAAGCACGGCGTGGAGCCCGGCGAGGCCGCGCTGGCCTGGCTGCTCACCCGTCCGGGCGTGACGGGCCCGATCGTCGGCCCGCGCACCGCGGGGCAACTGGAGTCCGCGCTGCGGGCGGTCGAGCTGGAGCTGGGCGACGAGCTGCTGTCGGGGCTGGAAGAGATCTTCCCGGGCCCCGGGCCGTCTCCGGAGGCGTTCGCCTGGTAGGCGAGCGCGCGGGCGCGGCGGGGGCGCTCGGTCACTTGCCGAGGGCCGCCGCCAGCGCCACCAGCACGAACATCAGCACAAGCGCACCGGCCATGATCCGGTTCCGGGTTTTCGGGTCCACGCCTTCGAGCCTAACGGGCGCCT
Organism: Streptomyces chartreusis; assembly: GCF_008704715.1. NCBI lineage: Bacteria > Bacillati > Actinomycetota > Actinomycetes > Kitasatosporales > Streptomycetaceae > Streptomyces > Streptomyces chartreusis. The sequence continues at coordinate 5,423,682 of NZ_CP023689.1, read as the reverse complement.
CCGAGCGGCCGGCGGGCGACCGCCTCGTAGCGGGGCTGCTCGCCCGGGACGCCGGACGTCGGCAGGCTGCTGCGCATCAGCACCAGCTCGTCCACCGTCCAGGTGCGGCTGGTGAACGTGTCGAGCGCGGTCAGGTACGGGCGTACGTCCACCGCCGACCGGCTCCTGGCCACCGTGAGGTGCGGCTTGTAGCGGCGGTGGTCGCCCATCGGGATCCCTGCCTTGCGTGCCGCGGCCTCGCTGCGGTCCGCCAGCAGCCGCAGGGTCTCAAGGTCGCCCTCGGCGCCCGCCCACAGGGCCCGCCCGTGCCCGAACTGTCCGCCGCCGCGCAGGGCCAGCGGGAAGGGGGCGGTACGCCGGGCGGCCCGCTCCAGCCGCTCCGACAGCTCCGGGACGAGGTCGTCGTCGACCTCGCCGTAGAAGGCGAGGGTGAAGTGCCAGCCGGGACTGCCGGTCCAGCGCAGCCCGTCCGCGCCGGGGAGCTTCCTCAACTCGGCGACCTCGGAGGCCAGTTCACTGGTCACGTCCGGCGGCGGCAGCACGGCGGCGAAGAGTCTCATGGGTCCAGCCTGGCACCATGAGGGGATGTCGATCACCATCAGAGAAGGCGGGCCCGGCGACATCCCCGTGATACTCGGCATGCTCGACAGCTGCGTTCAGTGGCTGGTCGGGCAGGGGCGCACGGGGCAGTGGGGAACGAAGCCGCTGTCGCAGAACCCGAGAACCGTGGAGTCGGTCACCAGGAACGTGGACGAGGGCAGCCTCTTCGTCGCCGAGGTCGACGGCGTGCCGGCCGCCTGCCTCACCCTCACCGACTCGCCCGGCCCCTCCCTGTCCCACCTCCCGCCGCCCGGCGAGCCCGAGCGCTACATCCACTGGCTCGCCTCCGACCGCCGCTTCAAGGGGCACGGCGCGGGCGGCGCCCTGCTCGCCCACGCCGCCGAGGCGACCCGGCGGGCGGGCGTCTCGCTGCTGCGGGTGGACTGCTACGCGGGCGACGACGGCAAGCTCGTCCGCTTCTACGAGAACAACGGCTTCGTCCGCACCGAGACCTACGCGGGGACGAACGACTGGCCGGGGCAGGTGCTGGCCCGCCGGGTGTGACCCGGTCCGACGCGAAGAGGGCCGGGCTTCGCGCCCGGCCCTCTTCCTGCGACTCACGCAGCCGCGGCCAGCTGCTCCTGTTCCCGCGGCACGAACCGGACGTGCGGGTGACCGCGGTTCCAGCCCACCGAAAGACGCAGGCCGCCCACCCGGGCCAGGGCCAGGGCGACCGTCACGGCGGCCGCGGCAGTGATCGCGCCGCCCACCGCCAGGCCCGCCCGGACGCCGTACGCGTCCGTGATCCAGCCGGCGATCGGGGCGCCCAGCGGCGCGCCGCCCATGAACACCATCATGTACAGGGCCATCACCCGGCCCCGCATGCTCGGGTCGGTGGCCATCTGGATGCTCGAGTTGGCGGTGACGTTCACCGTCATGCCGAACATCCCGATCGGCGCCATGAGCAGGGCGAACAGCCACAGCGAGGGCGCGAACGCGGCGACGATCTCCATCGCGCCGAAGGCCACCGCTCCCGCGACCAGCACCCGCATCCGGGCCGTGCCGCGCCGGGCCGCGAGCAGGGCTCCCGCCAGCGAGCCGACCGCCATCAGCGTGTTGAAGAGGCTGTAGGAGCCGGCGCCCGCGTGGAAGACGTCGTCGGCGAAGGCGGACAGATAGACGGGGAAGTTGAAGCCGAAGGTGCTGACGAACCCGGCGAGGACGATGGTCCAGATCAGCTCCGGGCGCCCGGCGACGTACCGCAGGCCCTCCCGCAGCTGCCCCTTGCCGCGCGGCGCCCGCTGGACGGGGTACAGCTCCCGCGCCCGCATCAGCAGCAGACCGCCGATGGGCGCCACGAAGGACAGCCCGTTGGCGAGGAAGGCCCAGCCGGTGCCGACCCCCGTGATCATCAGGCCGGCCACGGCGGGGCCGACCAGCCGGGCCGACTGGAAGTTCGCGGAGTTCAGGCTGACCGCGTTCTGGAGCTGGTCGGGGCCGACCATCTCGGAGACGAAGGACTGCCGGGCCGGGTTGTCGACGACGGTCGCGAGACCGACGGCGAAGGCGGCCAGGTAGACGTGCCAGACCTGGACGTGTCCGGTCAGGGTGAGGACGGCCAGCGCGATGCCGGTGACGGCCATCGCCGACTGGGTGAAGAGCAGGGTGCGGCGCTTGGGCAGCCGGTCGACGAGGACGCCGCCGTAGAGGCCGAAGAGCAGCATCGGCAGGAACTGGAGGGCCGTCGTGATGCCGACGGCCGTGGCGGAGCCGGTGAGGCTGAGGACCAGCCAGTCCTGGGCGATGCGCTGCATCCAGGTGCCGGTGTTGGAGACGACCTGGCCGAGGAAGAACAGCCGGTAGTTCCGGACCTTGAGCGAGCTGAACATCGAGGACTTGCGGGGGCCGGAGGGGGTAGTAGGTGCGGTCGGTGCGGGTGCGGAAGCTGCTCCGGGTCCCGAACTCAAAAGTGTTCGCCTCCTTGCGACGACTGCTTACAGATGCGCGAGCTTCTCCAGCACGGGGGCGGCGGCGCGCAGTTTCGCCCACTCGTCCTCGTCCAGGCCCTCGACCAGGGTGGCCAGGAAGGCGTTGCGCTTGCGGCGGCTCTCCTCGAGCATCGCCTCGGCCTGCTCCGTCTTCGTGACGACCTTCTGGCGCCGGTCCTCGGGGTGCGGCTCCAGCCGGACCAGGCCCTTGGACTCCAGCAGCGCGACGATGCGGGTCATCGACGGCGGCTGGACGTGCTCCTTGCGGGCGAGCTCACCGGGGGTGGCCTTGCCGCAGAGGGAGAGGGTGCCCAGCACCGACATCTCGGTGGGGCTCAGCGACTCGTCGACCCGCTGGTGCTTGAGCCGGCGCGACAGTCGCATCACGGCGGAGCGCAGGGAGTTCACGGCGGCACCGTCGTCGCCATGGGTAAGGTCCGACATGTTCTTTAGAGTAACTCATTACCCTGACTAAAGACCACCCGGTACGGTGTCACTCATCCGGGTGATCCGGTGGCGGAACGTGACCCATCGGGCCCGTGGATGAGGCAACCCTCGTGTTCATGGGGACCAGCGTGCTCAGCCTGCGGATAGACCACGAGCTGCTCGAGCGACTCAAGGAGCATGCGGCGAAAAGAGGAATGAGCGTCCAGGACTATGTGGTCCGGACGCTCATCCGTGATGACTTCGACGAGCGGTTCAAGTCTGCCGTCGACGAGACCGAGAAGTTCTACGGCCTCACCTGAGCCCCGCTACGTCAGGCCCAGCGCCGGCATCAGGTAGTAGAAGGTGAAGACGGCGGAGACGACGTACATCGCCACCGGCACCTCCCTGCCCCGCCCGGCGGCCAGGCGCAGCACCGCGAAGGTGATGAAGCCCATGCCGATGCCGTTGGTGATCGAGTAGGTGAACGGCATCATCACCATCGTCACGAAGGCCGGGACCGCGATCGTGTAGTCGGCCCAGTCGATCTCCTTGACGGAGTTCGCCAGGATCAGGAACCCGACCGCGAGCAGCGCGGGGGTGGCCGCCTGCGACGGGACCATGGTGGCGACCGGCGTGAGGAACAGCGCCACCGCGAACAGGGCTCCGGTGACGACGTTCGCGAAGCCGGTACGGGCGCCCTCGCCGACGCCGGCCGTGGACTCCACGAAGGCCGTGGTGGCCGAGGAGGAGCTGGCACCGCCCGCGGCGACGGCGACACCGTCGACGAACAGGACCTTGTTGATGCCCGGCATCTGCCCCTGGGCGTCGGTCAGCTTCGCCTCGTCGCTGACGCCCATGATCGTGCCCATGGCGTCGAAGAAGCAGGACAGCAGGACGGTGAAGACGAACAGGACGCCGGTCAGCGCGCCGACCTTGTCGAAGCCGCCGAACAGGCTGACCTGCCCGATCAGACCGAAGTCGGGGCTGTCGAAGGGGTTGCCGGGCCACTTCGGGGTCGTCAGGCCCCAGGACGGCACGTCCGCGACGGCCTCGATGACGACGGCGAGCACGGTCATCGCGACGATCGAGATGAGGATCGCGCCGGGGACCTTGCGCACGATCAGCGCGAGGGTGAGCAGCGCGCCGAGGATGAAGACGAGGACCGGCCAGCCGTTGAGGTGACCGTCGGCGCCGAGCTGGAGCGGGACCGTGGTGTGGGCGGCGTCCGGGATGCGCGAGACGAAGCCGGAGTCCACGAGGCCGATCAGCATGATGAACAGGCCGATACCGATGGAGATGGCCTTGCGCAGGCTGTAGGGCACGGCGTTCATGACGCGCTCGCGCAGACCGGTGGCGACCAGCAGCATGACCACGAATCCGGCGAGGACCACCATGCCCATGGCGTCCGGCCAGGACATCCGGGGCGCGAGCTGGAGCGCGACGACCGAGTTGACGCCCAGACCGGCCGCGAGCGCGATCGGCACATTGCCGATGACGCCCATCAGCAGCGTGGTGAAGGCGGCCGTCAGGGCGGTCGCGGTGACCAGCTGGCCATTGTCCAGCTGATTGCCGTACATGTCCTTCGCGCTGCCGAGGATGATCGGGTTCAGCACGATGATGTACGCCATCGCGAAGAAGGTGGCGAAACCGCCGCGGATCTCGCGGGGCAGCGTGCTGCCGCGTTCGGAGATCTTGAAGTAGCGGTCGAGTGCGCCGTAGGTGGGCCCGGCTCCCGGCTGTTCAGGGGTGGGGGCCTTGGCAGGAGCCGAGGTGGGCATGCTTTTGTTGTTTCCTACGAAGAGAAGTGGTCAGACACAAACCGTTTCAGTATGAACATATAAAGCCTCGATCGGCTATCTCCGCGCGTAGACCTGATCGCCTCGTAAGCTGTCCTCCATGGCCGGATTTTTCACGGGACCCATCAAGCACGAGGCGCCGGAGCCCCTGGAGGGGCCGGTCGTCCCCACCATCGTCGGCGGCACCGTCATCTGGTTCGTCCTCTTCCTCGTGCAGCTCCCCTTCTACGGCTGGTTCGACGACCACGGCCACACCTGGTGGGTGTGGACCTGCCTGGCCGGCGGCGGACTCGGACTGATCGGCATCTGGTACGTCCGCCGGCGCGACGCGGCTCTCAAGCGGGCGGCCGCCGCTCCCGCCGAGCCCAGGGAAACGACCGGCGAACCCCAGTCGTCCTGAGGCAACGCGCCCTACAACCAGGGCACGACACCCCGTCCTCCCCAAGTCGGAACTTCCGCCCACTCGGCGGGTGAAGGCGTAAATCCGCACGTACCGTCGAATGCATGACGCATGCCGACGCGGGCACCGAAGTGGGCAACGCCGTGCACCCTGCCGCCGTCCGGGTGGCGTCGGGCGGGCTGACCGCCGCCGAGGTGGCCGAGCGGGTCGCGCGGGGCGAGATCAACGACCTGCCCGTGCGCTCCAGCCGCTCGATGGCCGAGATCGTCCGCGCCAACGTCTTCACCCGGTTCAACGCGATCATCGGCGTGCTCTGGCTGATCATGCTGTTCGTCGCGCCGATCCAGGACAGCCTGTTCGGCTTCGTGATCCTCGCCAACACCGGCATCGGGATCATCCAGGAGTGGCGGGCGAAGAAGACCCTCGACTCCCTCGCGGTGATCGGCGAGGCTCGGCCCACCGTGCGGCGGGACGGCGTCGCCGCCCGGGTCGGCACGTCGGACATCGTGCTGGACGACCTGATCGAGATCGGGCCCGGCGACAAGGCCGTGGTGGACGGCGTGTGCGTGGAGACCGACGGTCTGGAGATCGACGAGTCGCTGCTCACCGGCGAGGCCGACCCGGTCGTCAAACAGCCCGGCGACCCCGTCCTGTCCGGCAGCTTCGTCGTCGCGGGCGGCGGCGCCTTCCAGGCCACCAAGGTCGGCCGCGAGGCCTACGCCGCCCAGCTCGCCGAGGAGGCGTCCCGCTTCACCCTCGTCCAGTCCGAGCTGCGCTCCGGCATCTCCACCATCCTCAAGTACGTGACGTGGATGATGGTCCCGGCCGCGATCGGCCTGATCATCACGCAGCTCGTGGTGAAGAACAAGGACCTCGACGACTCCATCGCCCGGACCGTCGGCGGCATCGTGCCCATGGTCCCCGAGGGCCTGGTGCTGCTCACCTCCGTCGCCTTCGCGATCGGCGTCATCCGCCTCGGCCGCCAGCAGTGCCTCGTCCAGGAGCTGCCCGCCATCGAGGGCCTCGCCCGCGTCGACACCGTCTGCCTGGACAAGACCGGCACCCTCACCGAGGGCGGCATGGACGTCACCGAGCTGCGCCCCCTGAACGGCAGCGACGAGGCGTACGTCGGCAAGGTGCTCGGCGCCCTGGGCGAGTCCGACCCCCGCCCGAACGCCTCCCTGAAGGCCGTCATCGACGCCTACCCGGACGCCGAGGACTGGCGCTGCACCGAGTCGCTGCCCTTCTCCTCCGCCCGCAAGTACAGCGGCGCCACCTTCAGCGAGGGCGACGGCGAGGGCGGCACCTGGCTGCTGGGCGCCCCCGATGTGCTGCTGCCCCCCGACGACCCGGCCCTGGCCGAAACCGATCGCCTCAACGAGCAGGGGCTGCGGGTGCTGCTGCTGGCCCGGGCCCGCCGCGACCTCGGCGACCCCGAGGTGGCCGACGGAGCGAAGCCGGCCGCCCTCGTCGTACTGGAGCAGCGGCTGCGGCCCGACGCCGCCGACACCCTTCGCTACTTCGCTGACCAGAACGTCCGGGCCAAGGTGATCTCCGGCGACAACGCGGTGTCGGTGGGGGCGGTGGCGAACAAGCTGGGCCTGACCGGCACCACCGTCGACGCCCGCACGCTGCCCCGCGACAAGGACGGGATGGCGACGGCACTGGACGAGGGCACCGTGTTCGGGCGGGTCACCCCGCAGCAGAAGCAGGACATGGTGGGCGCGCTCCAGTCCCACGGACACACCGTCGCCATGACCGGCGACGGCGTGAACGACGTCCTCGCCCTGAAGGACGCCGACATCGGCGTGGCCATGGGCTCGGGGTCGGAGGCGACCCGGGCCGTCGCGCAGATCGTGCTGCTGAACAACAGCTTCGCGACGCTGCCGTCGGTGGTGGCCGAGGGGCGCCGGGTGATCGGCAACATCACCCGGGTGGCGACGCTGTTCCTGGTCAAGACGGTCTACTCGGTGCTGCTGGCCCTGATGGTGGTGTTCTGGCAGGTGGAGTACCCGTTCCTGCCGCGCCATCTGACCCTGCTGTCCACCCTCACCATCGGCGTGCCCGCGTTCTTCCTGGCCCTCGCGCCCAACAAGGAGCGCGCACGGCCCCACTTCGTGCGGCGGGTCATGCGGTACTCGATCCCGGGCGGGGTGGTGGCCGCGGTGGCGACCTTCGGGACGTATCTGATCGCGCGGCACTACTACACGGGCGAGGGCTCTCTGGACGCCGAGACGAGCGTCGCCACGCTGACGCTGTTCCTGATCTCGATGTGGGTGCTGGCCATCATCGCCCGGCCCTACACCTGGTGGCGCGTCATTCTGGTGGCCGCGATGGGGCTCGGGTTCCTGCTGGTGCTGGTGGTGCCCTGGCTTCAGGAGTTCTTCGCGCTGAAGCTGGTCGGGATGACGATGCCGTGGATCGCGGTGGGGATCTCGGCGGGGGCGGCGGTCGTCCTGGAACTCGCGTGGCGGTGGGTCGACCGCCGGCCCGCTGCGCTGGGCTCAGGCAGGTGAAGCGTCGTGGGTCGCTGCGCGTCAGCTGTGGCTGGTCGCGCAGTTCCCCGCGCCCCTAGGGGGTTGTCCTACCGAACGTCTACGAAGTCGCCCGTCGCATTGACCGACGGAGTCGTCGTGGTGCCCGCGAAGGTGAAGCGGAAGTAGCCGTCCTGGGCGGCGGTGACCGTGGTCTTCAGGTTGCCCGTCGCGTTGGTCTTCACGGTCTTGACCGTGGTGTAGGTGTTGCTGCCGTTCTTGCGGAACTGAAGGTTCACGGGCTGCTCGACATAGCCGTTGTACGTGCCGCGGTCCCAGTTGGCGCGGGACAGCTTGCCGGTGACCGTGATGGGCTTGCCCTTCTTCACCGGCTCCGGCGAGGCGTCCACCGTCAGCTTCGAGAAGCGCTGCATCAGCGTGCTGCCGAGACCGCTCTGGCCCTTGTAGCCGACCTTGGTAATGTCGAAGGTCTCGCCCGCCGGGTCCTGGCCGTTGAACGCGGTGGCCTCGGCGGCGGCGCGCCAGGTGCCGGCGTCGGTGTTGCGCAGCTCGTGGTCGCCCGGGTAGACGTCGATGGTGCCCTTGCAGGTGGCGGTGGTCGCGTTCGTCGCGGTGCACTTGGCCGGCTTGTTGCCGTAGAGCATGTTGTCCGGCGCGGTGTAGGAACCCCGGTAGATGATCGGGTCCGTGACGAAGTCGCGGGCGGCGATGTCGACGTCCGCGCCGTGGGTCAGCGTGTAGGTGACCGTGGTGGCGACGTGGTTGGTCGTGCCGGCCTTGACCGTCTTGGCGATCTTGAAGTCGGAGAAGGAGACGTTCAGGGCGTACGGCTTGCCCGCGGCCCTGGCGGACGCGGCGTGCGCCGCCTGACGCACCTTCGCGACGTCCGCGCGGGAGGCGGCAAAGTCGTCGGCCTGGGCGGCCGGGACGGCGAGGGCGGAGAGGGCCAGGGCGCCGGAGACGGCGGCCACGGTGGCTCTGATGCGCATTCGTTCCCCTGGTACGGAAAGGGGCCCCGCTGGTCACGTCGGGGCCCGGTGATCGTGAGGCCTGTTGACCCATGTGATCAGATACGCGCCCGGGGTCGGCGGTTGTCTCCCTCGCGGGGAATCTTCGTGACCTTCGTCACGAACCCCCGGACGGCTCCCGGGAGTTCGTGACGCACGGCCTGCCGTACGGACTACTGCACGTCGACGAAGTCACCCGTGGCGTTGACCGCCGGGGTGGTCGTGGTGCCCGCGAAGCTGTAGCGGAAGTAGCCGTCGGTGGAGGCGGTGACGGTCGTCTTCAGCTCACCCGTCGAGTTCGACTTGATGGTCTTCAGGGTGGTGTAGGTGCTGCTGTCCTTCTTGCGGAACTGCAGCTTCACCGACTGGTTGGTGTAGCCGTGGTACTTGAAGTCCTCCCAGTTCGCCCGCGAGAGCTTGCCGGTGACGGTGATGGTCTTGCCCTTCTTCACCGGCTCCGGCGAGGCGTTGACCGTCAGCTTCGAGTAGCGCTGGACCTTGTGGGTCGTGTGGAAGTCGTTCCAGTAGATGCTGCCGTCGCCCGCGAGCGCACCGGCGGTCACGTGCCAGGTGCCGGCCAGGGCGTTCATGTACAGGTCGCTGCCCGGCGTGGCCGTGATGGTGAGCTTGCAGGTCGACGTGGTGGCGCTGGAGGCGGTGCAGGTGGCGGCGTCCTCGTTCGCCATCAGCAGGCCGTCGATGTTGTCGAGGTCGGTGCCGTGCCACAGGTCGACGTACGCGTCCTGGATGCCGGTCGCGTGGCTGGCCGTCACCGACACGGTGAAGGTCTTGGCGTACGTGGTGCCGACGGCCAGGGCGGTGCCGGAGTTGATCGTCACCTTGGACACGACGGGCAGGGCCTCGGCGGCAGCGGCCGCGCTGAACGCCGACCGGTTCGAGGAGCTGCCGAAGCGCTCGGCGGCGCTCGGCTTGTTCGCGGCCACGTCGCTGTCATTGCCGGCCTGGGCGGCCGGAACGGCCAGGGCGGAGAGGGCCAGGGCGCCGGAGACGGCGGCCACGGTGGCTCGAATACGCATGCGTTCCCCAGGAGGAGAAGGGGCCCGGCCGCGGACGTTCCGTGCGGTTCGCCGCCGATCGGGCCCAAATGATCGTGAAGCCAGTTGGCTCGGATGATCAGATCGGCGATGGCGACGAAAGGTTGTACGGGTGGTGAAGAAAATATGTACGGGCCCTTCGATCAGGGCCCGTACACCTCCGGCTCAGTCGAACCAGCGGTCGCGCGCCAGCTCCGCCGTCCGCGACGGGTCCTCCAGCAGCGCCGCGACCTCGAACCGCCGCGGCCACTGCCCCGCCGCCCAGGCCAGCCCCGCGGCGACGCCCTCCAGGGTCGCCGCGTGCAGCACCCCGTCGTCGGTGAGCCGCCAGTCGATCTCGACGCCGTCCACGACGAGTTCCTCGTGCTCCACGTACGAGGCGGGGGTGCGCGCCCCGAGCAGCACCCGTACCGGCTCGGGTACGTCGTGCTCGGTGCCCTCGGAGTCCACCTCACCCGTGACGGACTCGCTCAGCCGCCGCACCTGGAACAGCTCGGCCAGCTCGGCGGCCCGCGCCGGCCGCACCGGCAGCAGCGGGACGCCCGCGGTGAACGGCAGCAGGTCGGGCGAGTCGACGACCACGGCGTCCGCCGCGTCCACCACCTCGACCCGCCCGTCCACCACGGCCCGCAGCTCGTCCGGCAGGGTCACCTGCTCGGGGTCCAGATCGGCCAACGCCCCGTAGAGGGCGTGCAGTTGGGCGGAGGTCACGGCACGGTCCGGGTCGGCGAGCCGGTCCAGCAGCTCGGCGGCGCCGCCCGGCTCGTCGAGCAGCGCGGCGACGGAGGTCCGCACGCCGAGCGCCCGCAGCACCTGCTCGTCGTCGAATCCGGTCGCGTCGGCCTCGTCGTAAAGGCCGCGCAGCAGCGGGTCGCCGCCGGCGGCGAGCAGGCCCGCGGGACGGCGGCCGTCCAGCACCGGGTTCCCCCGCAGCCACCAGGCGGTGTACGGCCGTACGACCTCGTGCGTGCCGTCCGGCAGCAGGATCCGCACCTGCTGGGTCAGCGCGTCCCGCAGCGGGGGCTGGGCGAGCAGGGCGAGGGCCTGCGGCCACTTGTCGTCGTCCACCAGGTCCAGGTCGCGTACGGCGATCAGCTCGGTGGCGACCGGCGGTACGGGCGTGTCCGGGAACCGGTCGAGGATGTCCTCGCACCAGACGTCGACGGCGTCCAGCAGGCCGGCGTCGTCCGGCTCGGCGAAGTCGCCCTCGCGGGGCTCCAGTTCGTCCGGGTCGAGGACGACGTCCGTGGCGCGGACCAGGGCGAAGTTGGCGAGGACGCCGCAGGCCGCCAGCGGCTGCTCGCCCCACTTCCCGGCCAGCTCGGCGTCGACGGCGGCGAGTTCGTCCTCCCGCATGACCTCGGCGAAGGGGCTGCCGGGCAGGACCAGCTCACCGGCCGGCACCAGCTCCCCCTCCTCGTCGGGCAGGGCGAGGGCGCCCAGCCAGGGCTCGTCGCCGGGCTCCAGGCCGGCGTCGCGCACCAGCGCCAGGACGGTGTCGGCCAGTTCCTCGGCGTCGGGCGCGTCCTCCTCCCAGCTCAGCCCGCCGTCGTCGTCGAGGGAGGCGGCGACCGCGGCGCGCACCTGGGGCGTGGTGAGGACCGCGCGGGGCGTGGCCGGCAGCGCGCCGAGCTTCTCCAGGAGCGGGTGCGCGGCGTCCGGGTGGGCGACCTTGAGGCCTAGGCGGGCCAGGACCTCGGGTTCGACCCGGGCCGCGTCGGGGGTGGGCAGCAGGATCTGGCGGGGGCCGATGGTGGTACGGCCGTCGGCCAGGGGCACGGGCAGCCCGGAGAGCCGGTCCGGGTCGACGCCGGCGAGGCTGTCGTAGAGCCGCCGCCACCAGCCGGGCTCCTTCTCCAGCCCGGCGAGCCGGTCGATCGCGTCGGTGAGCGGGACGCGGGCGACGCCCAGGGTGCGCAGCTCCACCCGCCGTTCGAGCCCGGCGGGCAGCAGGGTGGGCAGCACCTCGGCCAGCACCCGCACGGTGTCGGCGCCCGCGCCCTCGACGACCTCGGCGTCACGCGGCCTGAGGGACTCGGGCAGCTCGGAGTCGACCTCGCGCGGCTCCACGGCGGGCGGGAGGAACGCGACCCGGGGCAGCCGCTCCAGGATGGCCTGGCGCAGGGCCCCGTCCAGTTCGCCCTTGCCGAGCGGGCCGGGCACGAGGCCGATGACGCCCTCGCTCACCGGGCGCCATTCGGTGAGCAGTTCGGCGTAGGCGTCGGCCGCGCGCTGCACGAGGAAGTCGGTGAGCGGGCCGGGCGCGGCGTGCCGGCGGGTGGTGTCGAGGGGGAGGGAGGCGATGAGCAGGGCGGGGACGCCGAGGGCTTCGTCGCTGGGCGTCGGCGCGTGCACGACCGGGGCGGTGCGGGGCCGGTCGGGGGTGCTGTCGGCGGCGTTGACGGGCACGGCCCAGGTGAGCGACCAGTGGGGGCGCAGCCGCTCCTCCACGGGCCGGTCGGCGAGGAGTTCGGGCGTGAGCGGGCCGTGCGCGGCGGACGTACGCCAATGGGTGACGCCGGCCAGCGAGTCCTCGACGACGGTGAAGGGGCCGTCGACGCGGCGGCGCAGCGTGCGCGACTCGCCCTCGCCGACCTCGATCACGACCTCTTCCAGGCCGGGCAGGGCGAGCAGCAGCGCGTCGTCGACGGCGTGCAGCAGGCGCTCGGCGAGGTCGGCGGCGGCGCTGTCGCGCAGGGAGAGGATGACGGCCGTGTCGTACGGATCGGGGGCGGTGCCCTCGGCGGCGAACGGGAGCCGGAGCAGCGGCACATGTCCGTCCCGCCGCCGGATCTCGTCCCCCAGCCCCGGGCTGTGCCGGGCGGTCTCCTGGGCCAGCTCGCGCGCTTCGGCGAGCGCCCACCGCACACCGCCGTGCCGTCCGACGACGGCGGGCTCGTCCGTTACGGCGAGGACGGCGGCGAACCCGACGCCGAACCGGCCGACGGCGGCCGAGTCACGCTTGGCGGAGGCGCGCAGGGTGGACAGCGACTCGACACCGGCGGCGTCCAGCGGGGCGCCGGTGTTGGCGGCGACGAGGACGCCCTCCCGGAGCGTCAACCGCAGTCTCCCCGCGACGCCCGCACGGGCCGCGGCGTCGGCGGCGTTCTGAGCGAGCTCGACGACGAGCCGGTCCCGGTACCCGCCGAGGACGAGGTCCTCCTCGGCGTTGGCGTCCTCCCGGAAACGGGCCGGACTGGTCGCCCAGGCATCCAGCACGCCGCGACGCAGACGGGCCGTACCGAACGGGTCGGCGCCCTCGGCCGCGGGCTGCACGAACTTGCTCACGTTGACTCTCCTCATCGGCGTGATGATGAAGGTACCGCCCACGAGACCCGCCCGCGCCGCCCACCGGCTCGGCACCGGGACGGCATTCCGTGGACCGGCCCGGCGGCCCGGGTCCGGTGGATCGGTGACCGCCCCGCGATTCACGACAGCGATCATCACGCCAAGCCGCCGCATCCGTCTCACAACTCCCTTGCAGTAACGGCAGTTGGCTACCTAGCATCGCGTTCACGATCGCGAATCAAATGCTGTTCCAGTGCATCGGGGGCCTGGCGTGACGTTGATGATGGCGGTGGCCGCCCTCTGGGGTGTGCTCCAGCTGTTCGCGGTCTCCTGGCCGACGCGTTCGGTGCGCCTGTCGACCGTGCTGCTGGCGCTCGCGGTGGGCGTGTACGGGTGCGGGGTGACGACGGCGCTGGTGCAGCTCGCCTACACCCGGATCTACGCGGAGCAGTCGGGGCGGTCGCTGGTGTCTGTGGTGAACACCACCGGCTACACCGTGGCTCCCTGGGTGGAGGAGTTGCTCAAGGTCACCCCGCTGCTGCTGGCGGGGTTGAGCCTGCGGGTCCGCCGGCAGTGGGGGCTCACCGACTTCGTGGTGGTGGGTGCGGCGCTGGGTGCCGGGTTCGGGCTGCTGGAGGCGGTGCTGCGGTTCGGCCTCGACGCGGACCGGGCGATTCCTCGCGGCGAGGGCTGGATCGTCCCCGACAGCCTGTCCCCGCCGTATGTGCCGGGCCCGGGGCAGGTGCTGACGGCTTGGCTGCCGGCGCCGTTCAGCCAGCTGGACGTGGGCGGCCCTCCGGCGACGGAGACCTTCACGCACTTGGTGTTCACAGCCTTGGCCGGCTTCGGCGTGGGGCTGCTGTGGCGCGCCCGCCGCTGGCTGCGCCTGCTGTCGGTGCTCCCGATCGCGGCAGCCGTCGTCCACCACACGGTGAACAACTACGCGGTGCAGGAGCACTCCGGCGCGGCGAGGGACTGGCTCGAATCCCTGAACGGGGCGGCGTGGGCGGCACCCCTGCTGTGCCTGGCCGTCGCCATGGCCGCGGACCTGCGCCGGCTGCACCGGGGCAAGGCCGCCGTACCCGGCGTACTGCTCGCCTCCGAACGCACCGACGGCGACAGCGCGGGGGCCCTGCTGCGTTACGCCGCCTGGCGCCTGCCCTGGAGCCTGCTGATCGTCCTGCGCTACGTCAGGCTGCGGCGTTCCCTGCTGTACGCCGTCGCGTCGGCGCCGCCCGAGTCCACTGCCGAACTGCGTGGCGTGGTCGCGGGGATCACGGCCCGGATGGACGCGTCCGACAACCGGCGCGCGTGGCGGGCGCTGGACATCCGGGCCTGGCTGAGGGCGACCCGAGCGGCGAGACGCTCCCGCGGGCGCTGGCTGGTCCTGATCCCCTGCGTGCTGATGCTGCCGTCACTGCTGTTCCTGGGCGTCGGCTCGTTCACTTCCACCGCCGCCTTGCAGGAGTTCTTCAGCACGGGCGCGGGCCCGAAGATCCTCATGGGCTTCGCCATGGCCGCCCTGGCGTGGATCGCCTACCAACTGGTCACGCTCTTACGCACCTGGCGACTCGCGTCGGCGCAGCCCCTGGGGGAGGTGTTGGCGGCCCACCGCTTCCGCCTCGCAACGGCGTTAGGCGCAGGAACCACGGGCACCCTCCTCCTCTGGCGAGCCCTGGGCGAAGCGGGCCCCGACGGCGCCACCATCCGAACCCTCCACCTCCTCGACGCCCTCAACACCTTCCTGACCTACCTCGGCTTCGCCCTCATCCTCCTCTCCCTCCTGGCCCTGTTCCCCCCGGGAGGCTTCGCCCTGGCAGGAGGCGGGGCAGTCACCGCCCTGACAGCCGAAGCAGCCCTGAACGCCGGGCTCCTGGGCACCGCGGGCGCCGTGCTGATGGCGGTCGGCGCCGAAGGAACGGGTACGGGTGAGCCGGGCGCGGGCAACGGCGGCGGCGTACCGCAGTGGCTGCGCGACAAGTGGAACAAGGGGCGAGAATTCAACCAGGACAACTGGCCGCGTTATCCGGCCAATGAGGTCTACCTGGAAAACGGTAAGTACCTCGACTCGTACCGCCCCGGCAAGGAGATCGTCTCTCGCAAGCAGACTCAGATATCGAAGATCAAGCCGGAGTCGTTCAAGGATTATCTGCGCGAGATCCAGCAGAAGTACAAGGCGGGAACGAAGATCCCTGACACGCCAAAGGCCCGCGCGGAATACCCACAGTTGATCGGAAAGCCCTTGAAGGGCAAATACTATCTGGAAGTCCCCGTCCAGTCGGCCCCTGTGCCAGAATGGGCGCTCAAGGAAGCAGCGAACCACGGCGTGATAATCCGAGACGTACAGGGTTTCGTCTACCGGCTACCGAAGGGCACGGGCTGAATCAGCCATGATCTGGACCTACTGCGAGCAGTGGAACAACCTCGCCGAGACGCCCATGACCCCGCTGACACCCGCCCAGGCTCAGGCCCGGCACGCCTCCGGCGATTTGTACACCGCTGTCGCCTCCCTCACCGAGCAGTCCGCACCGACCCTGCGCGTTGAAATGCGTCTGGAGACGGGATACGCCTCGGCCGTCTTCATGGACGAATACGGCCGCGACACTCTGGACTACACGTTCACGCTCATCAACGGATCCTTCTTCCTGGAAACAGCGACCTCGCACAGTTACGGAAATTCTCAGGACCGAGGCGGGTACGCGGACGCGGACCGCACCGAGACATACGAGTTCACCACTGATGGCGTCATCCATCGCACGGTCGAGGAGGAGGGCGACGAAGCGAAGGAAATCCGCAACGGAGTCGACGTCTCCTCCAACTGGGAGCCGGTTCCGACTTTCGGCGCATACACCTCACTGATCAGACGCGAACGCTAGAGACTCTCAGCCCTGGAGCAAGCCATGAGTCAGGAATTCCCGGCTGAGCCGCGATTCTACGAACTCAGCGACCTCTTGGAGGCGTACGCGTACACCGGCTTCACATTCACCGACACGGCAGAGACCCCGGGCCCCGGCCTGGCCTCGTATCTTCGAATCGCCGCCCGTGATCCGGCCCGAGCGACAACAGCCGTCCAGCAGATCGATGAGCTACTCTCCGTCGGACTCTTCTCCGAAGAGATCGCGGATGACGTGGAGAACATTCCGCACATCCGCCCTCCGATGGGCACCAGCGTGGAGGACTGCCTGCGCATCACACGGGAACACCTCCGCCGGTTCCTGCAAGACCCATCACGAGTCCCACAGTTGAACCCGCAGAACGCCTGGGAATGGAACGAGCGCCTCCCCGCGCTGAGCCAGTTCCTCGGCGCCTACTTGCACCAGAACTACTCGGAGTTCTACGCATCTCCCGAAGCGGCCATCGATGAGTACGTCAGCGAAGCCGAACCGGATGACCGCGTCCAAGCGGCGCAGGAGATCACCGAGCTCCTGACGATGGTGTCCTCCGACCAGGAACTCGACACGGCGACCACAGCGCTGGGTCTCGACCTTCTGCCGCCGCAGGGCACGTCACTCCGGGAATGGCTGGAACTGATCCGCCGGCGCATCACTGTGGCGTAGGGGGCCCGGAGCGTGGCGGAGCCCGGGAGTCGTATCCAGCTCCCGGGCCCCTGGGGATGCCACCCAATTGCGCACGCCGGCGGCGTTTAAGAGGACGGATCAGTCATCAGGCCGTCGTGTTCTTCCTTTGAACTACCGCAGCACGAAAGAGCTGCAGGCGAGATTCGAACTCGCATCCGACGGCGTTCGTCCGGCCCCGGTCGATCCGGCGATCGGCGGCAATGCTGAGACTGGAGCGAGAGTCTGAGATTGATCGCGGCTGCCTCTGCCATATTGGGCTACCCCGGCCCGGACGGGCGTCGTAATGCCGGGGGAAGGATTCGAACCTTCACTGTCACCGCTTCTTCAGGCTGAACTTCAGCTTCAGCTTGCGCTCATCACGCGAACCGGTCCTCAATCCCGGCCCGCGCCTGTTGCGCACCCCCGCGCTCGCACGCGGGGGCGATCGTGGATGCTACCCGCGGCCGGCGTCAGCCGAACAGGTAGCCGAACACCGCGTCGCCGACCCGCTGGTCGGTGACCTCGGCGCCATTGGCCTCCTCGCGCGCGAACTTCACGGCCTGCTGGAGCTTCTCGACCCGCTCCACCAGTTCGTTGACCCGCCGCGCCGGGAGGGACCCGGAGAACTTCACGGTCGTCCAGTACCCGATGGGCACGTCCTCGTAGTACACCTCGACCTGCGCCGGGTGCTTCTCGGTCGCCTCCGCCTTGACGTGGTTGCGCGGGACCTTCTTCGTACGGATCGTGCGGACCGGGTCCGTCTTCCACCAGTCCGTGGACGGGTCGTGGGACCAGGACTCGGCGGCATCGAGCGTCGGAAGCTTCTTGACGAAAGTGTGCAGGTCGGTGAGCTGCTTCTCCAGGAACAGGAGGTAGCTGACCGGTACGTCCGCGACGATCGTCCGCCCGTCGACCGTGACGTCGGCACGCGCCGAGCAGTTGGCCCAGTCCTTCGTCGCGGTCACGTCGAACAGCCGGGTCAGCGAGGCGGACATCTCACGCAGCACGTCCTCCGCCTGCACCTGCACGCGCGTGGACTCGGGCGGCAGCTGCTCGCCCTCCTCGTCCTTCGGCTGGTACGTACGCGAGATACCGGCCAGCAGCGCGGGCTTCTGCACCTTGTGGTGCGCCGCGGTGATGTCCTGGAGCGACTTGCTCTTGACGCCCTTTTCGACGGCGATGATCTGGTTCAGCTTCGTCACGTGGTCCCCCTTCGAACAGGCAGGAACCTACCGCGCCGACTCGAACACCCGCACTCGCTTTATCGATCAGCCCGCAGACGGGAGTGACGGATTCGGTGCGTGCGCCGAACTCGTCGCCCGCGTCCGCGACTTCAAGAACCCGAAGCCTACGAGTGCCCCAGCTCCGCTGAATCCCCGTCCGCCCCCACCGACACCGACCCCGAGTCCGGGGACGGGCGCAGCGGGAAGGGGTCGACGCGGGTCTCGTCGATCACCGGCGGAGCCGGGCGCGGCGGCTTGGGCATGACCGCTGCCTCGGAGTGGCCGCCGCAGCCGTAGGTCAGGGAGACGACCCGGCCGTCCGCCGGGGAGAACTCGTTCGCGCACACACCGAAGGCCTGGCCCAGGGAGCCGCCGATCGGGGTGAGGAAGCCGCAGCTGACGCAGGACGCGGGGGCGGCCTGGGCCATGGGGGTCTTCGCGCCGTACGACTCCTCCCAGCGGTCCGCGGCGACGTGCAGGCCGTAGCGGGACAGGACGCGGGCGCGGCGCATGCCCAGCTCCTCGGCGACCGAGGTGATCGAGCCACGGGAGGGGGCCATGGGCAGGTTCGCGGGGGCGCCGGCGGTGACCTCGGCGTCCTCCGCCTCGACCAGTTCCGCCATCTCCTCCGAGACGGGCGCGTTCGGTGCCGGCTCGTCCTCGCCCGTGTAGCCGGGCTCCAGGCGCAGGTCCTCGGCGTCCGTGGGCAGCAGATCGCCGGGGCCCATGTCGCCGGGACGCAGCCGCTCGCTCCACGGCACCCACTCGGGCGCGAGGAGGGCGTCCGGGCCGGGCAGCAGGACCACCTCGTCCAGCGTCACGAACTTCGCCCGCGACGCCCGCGCCACCGTCACGGCCCAGCGCCAGCCCCGGTACCCGAGCTCCTTGCACTCGAAGAAGTGCGTGACAACGCGGTCGCCCTCGGAGGACAGTCCCGCGTGCTCGCCCACCACGCCGGGCGCGGCGGCCTCCTCGGCGGCACTGCGGGCGAGGTCGACGGCCTCGGCGCACAGACGGTCGGGGGTGCGGCTTCGCGTTGTCGCTGCGCTCACAGGTATCGCTTCTCTCCTACGCCGTCTCTCGGGTGCGGCTGCCTGAAGGCGGCGGAGCGAACGGAGCGGACCTGTGGGCCGCGTCGACGTCCGCGTCCGAATCGCGCTCGGGCGCACCTACGTCATCCATTGTGCGGGATGGCTGAGATACGCACGCTACCTGTTCGCGGCCGCTGGGCCTACACCGACGTTGCTTCTCGGCGCTCCGCGGCGCCCGCCGAGCAGGAGAGCTTGACCTCCATACGCGCCGTAACCGCACTACCCACCCCCATCTCGGGGCACTATTGCGTCGTGGCAACCGCGAGGTCGCCCCAGGGAGCCACCGGTGTCGGTGGGGCCAAGGGCGGCCGCAATCGAGGTGGCGGAACGGGCCGGATCGGCGGCTCCCTCCGCGCGGTGGGCCGTGCCCTGCACTTCCCGCTCACCGGCCCCGCGCGCGGAATCCGCAAGGCCACGCACGCGCAGGGCGCCGGCGAGTCCGGCCTCGGCAAGCTGATCGAGCTCCACGGCGTGAACGGCGCCGGGGACATGATGATCACCGTCGCCCTCGCCTCCACCGTGTTCTTCTCGGTCCCCACCGACGAGGCCCGCGGGCGCGTCGCGCTCTACCTCGGCATCACGATGGCACCCTTCACGCTCCTCGCCCCCGTGATCGGTCCTCTCCTCGACCGCCTCCCGCACGGCCGCCGCGCGGCCATGGCGGGCGCGATGCTGGCCCGGGCGCTGCTCGCCCTGGTGCTGTCCAGCGCGGTCGTCAGCGGCGATCTGCAGCTCTATCCGGCCGCTCTCGGGGTGCTGGTCGCCTCGAAGGCGTACGGGGTCGTCAGAAGCGCCGTGGTGCCCCGTCTGCTGCCACCACGCTTCTCCCTGGTGAAGGCGAACTCCAGAGTCACCCTGGGCGGCCTCCTGGCCACCGGTGTGGCCGCGCCCATCGGCGCGGGGCTCCAGGCGATCGGACCGCGCTGGCCGCTGTACGGCGCCTTCGTGATCTTCATCGCCGGTACGTTCCTGTCCTTCACGCTGCCGCACAAGGTCGACTCGGCCAAGGGCGAGGACACCGCCCTCCTCGCGGCCGACGAGCAGCATCTGCACGGGCCGCACCGCCAGCCGGTCAAGCGGCCCGGCCTGCGCACGGTCGGCATCGCCGTCACCCACGCCCTCGGGGCGAACTGCTCCATCCGCTGCCTCACCGGCTTCCTGATCTTCTTCCTCGCGTTCCTGCTGCGCGAGCACCCGATGTCCGGCCAGAGCGCCGCCGTGTCGCTGGGCATAGTCGCGGTCGCGGCCGGCACCGGCAACGCGCTGGGCACGTCGGTCGGGGCGTGGCTGCGGTCCCGGGCGCCGGAGATCATCATCGTGACCGTCGTCGGTTTCGTGGTGGCCGTGGCGATCACGGCCGCGATCTTCTTCGGCGCCGTCATGGTGGCCGGCCTCGCGGCGGTCGCCGGGTTCGCGCAGGCGCTGGCCAAGCTGTCCCTGGACGCGCTGATCCAGCGGGACGTGCCGGAGCTGGTGCGTACGTCGGCCTTCGCGCGCTCCGAGACGCTGCTCCAGGTGTGCTGGGTGCTCGGCGGCGCCATCGGCATCGTGCTGCCGCTGAAGGGCTCGCTGGGGCTGCTGGTCGGCGCCGCGATCGTCGCCACGGGCTGGCTGACCACCGTCAAGGGCCTGCTCGGCTCGGCCCGGCACGGCGGCCACGCGCGCCCACCGGTGAGCTGACGCGTCCCGGCGACGCGGTGAGGCACGGTCGCGGCGGCACGGTGACGCACACCCCGGCACCGTCGTGACATACGGCACGCCGCCCCCCACGTAGTCGGACGGCTGCACGCGCCCGATAGCCTTCGCCCATGACCACGCTGCAATCCGTTGTGCGACGCCGCCGCGCGCTCGCCGCCGCCGGCGCCGTTTCCGCCGGACTGCTCGTCCTGTCGGCCTGCGACAAGCCGACGCCGCTGGCCACGGTCACCGTCGGCACCGCCTCCGTGCACTCGGAGGCCACCTGCGGTGGTGAGGGCGAGACCCTCAAGACCACGGACCTGGCGCAGTGCCTGAAGGACAAGGACATCGAGTCCATCAAGGTGGACCCGGACGACACCGTGCGCTTCGGTGTCGACCCGGACATCGCCGACGAGGGCTGGACGATCCTGATGAACGGCCAGCCGCTCACCGACTCCAGCACCAAGACCTACCGCACCGTCCCGGGCAGCGTGTTCTTCAACGCCCAGTACGGCGCCAGCGGCGACTCCACGCTGGTGACCATCAAGGAGGGCGAGCAGAACGTGACGGGCCTGTGGTCCTTCAAGCTGGAAAAGGACAGCTGACCACGTCTGTCGTCCGTGTTCTCGTAGCCACCGCGGTCCCCGCCGAGCGGGACGCGGTGGCCGGGGCGTTCGCACTGCCCGGCGCCGAGGTGATCGCCGCCGGTGTCGGCCCCGCGCTGGCGGCCGCCGGCACGGCCACCGCCCTCACCCGGGCCGCCCTCGAAGGCGCCCCCTTCGACCTGGTGGTCTCGGCCGGCATAGCGGGCGGCTTCGCCCCCGACGCCCCCCTCGGCTCGCTCGTCGTCGCCGACGAGATCACGGCAGCCGACCTCGGCGCGGAAACCCCGGACGGCTTCCTGCCGGTCACCGAGCTGGGCTTCGGCACCGTCACCCACCGTCCGCCGGAAGCACTCGTACGGGAGATCGCGGCCGCCACCGCCGCCCGCCCCGGCGCCGTCCTCACCGTCTCCACCGTGACCGGCACCGCCGTGCGGGCCGCGTGGCTGCGTGAGCGCCACCCCACCGCCCTGGCCGAGGCCATGGAGGGCTTCGGCGTCGCCGAGGCCGCGGGCGCGCACCGCACGCCGGTGCTGGAGCTGCGCGCGATCTCCAACCCGGTGGGCCCCCGCGACCGCGCCGTGTGGCGCATCGGCGACGCGCTGGCCGCGCTGGCGGACGGTTTCGGGAAGCTCGCGCCCGTACTGGAGAGTTGGAACCCACATGACCAGTGAGCCGCTGAAGATCGCGTACTCCCCCTGCCCGAACGACACCTTCGTCTTCGACGCCCTCGCGCACGGCCGCGTCCCCGGCGGCCCCGCGCTGGACGTCACCTTCGCGGACATCGACATCACCAACGGCATGGCCGAGCGCGGCGAGTTCGACGTGCTGAAGGTGTCGTACGCGGTGCTGCCGTACGTCCTCGACGAGTACACGCTGCTGCCCTGCGGCGGTGCGCTGGGCCGGGGCTGCGGGCCGCTGGTGCTGACGCGGGAGGCGGGCGTCGATCTGACGGGCCGCACGGTCGCGGTGCCGAGCGAGCGGTCGACGGCGTATCTGCTGTTCCGGCTGTGGGCCGCCGACACGATCCCCGGCGGGGTCGGCGAGATCGTGGTGATGCCGTTCCACGAGATCATGCCGGCGGTGCGGGACGGGAAGGTCGACGCGGGACTCGTCATCCACGAGGCGCGTTTCACGTACCGGAACTACGGGCTCAACAAGCTTGCCGACATGGGCGAGCACTGGGAGGACACCACCGGGCTGCCGATCCCGCTGGGGGCGATCATCGCCAAGCGGTCGCTGGGAGCCGGGACGCTGACCGGTCTCGCGGACTCCATCCGTACGTCGGTGCGCGCCGCCTGGGACGACCCCGAGGCCTCCCGCGCCTACGTCATGGAGCACGCCCAGGAGATGGACCCGGCCGTCGCGGACCAGCACATCGGCCTGTACGTCAACGAGTTCACGGCCGACCTCGGCGAGGACGGCTATGCCGCCGTACGCGGACTGCTCACACGTGCCGCGGCCGAGGGACTGGTACCGCCCCTCGGCCCGGGTGCACTGGATTTCCTCTAGAAATCCCTGGAATCCGCCAGGTTCCCGGCGGGTCCTCGCTCTATACGTCGAGCTGGTCGGCGACCGCGCGAAGCAGACCGGCGATCTTCTTGCCGGCGGTCTTCTCGGGATAGCGGCCCCGCTCCAGCATCG
This sequence comes from Streptomyces chartreusis, assembly GCF_008704715.1. Classification (NCBI taxonomy): domain Bacteria; kingdom Bacillati; phylum Actinomycetota; class Actinomycetes; order Kitasatosporales; family Streptomycetaceae; genus Streptomyces; species Streptomyces chartreusis. The sequence continues at coordinate 5,400,893 of NZ_CP023689.1, read as the reverse complement.
GCGTGATGTTCTCCAGGAGGGTCGTCAGATCCTGGACGATGGACGCGAGCTCGTCCGGCTTCTTGCGCTGGGCGGCCGCGACGGACGGGGTCGGATCGAGAATGACGACCGAGAGTGCCTGGTCACCACGCTGACCGGCGACGACTCCGAACTCCACCCGCTGTCCCGGCTTGAGTCCGTCAACTCCGGCGGGGAGGACCGAGGAATGAACGAAGACGTCACCGCCGTCGTCGCGGGAGAGAAAGCCGAAGCCCTTCTCGCTGTTGAACCACTTGACCTTGCCGGTAGGCACGTCTGTCCTCGTCCTCGTACTCGTCGGAAAACTGCTTCGGAAAACGGCTCTTGATAGCACTACAGCGGGTCGACCACGACCCGCCGGTACCAAGGCTAATGGTCCCCGGGCGGGTGACAAGACGTCGCCCGGTAGTTCCCTCGCGCAGGGAACTACCCTGGTCCGGTGCGTGACAAAACCCAAACGAATTCCGCCGCTCCCGGCGACCGACTGATCCGTGCCGGCGCGGTCCTGTTCTTCATCGGTGCTGTGGCCACTCTGGTCACGGTGGCCCCGTTCCTGCTCGGCACGACGCCATTTCCGACATACATGTTCGGATTGAGCATGTTGATGGGCGTCGGATTCCTCGTCGCCGGCGCCGGAGTGTTCCGATCGATCGCGGCCGGAAGGCGTCAGGCGCGCGGCGCCTCGAGGTAACCGGCGAGCCAGTCCGGGAACTTCGTGAGATCCGCGAGGACGACATCGGCGCCGAGCGCGCCGAGTTCCTCGGCGCTGTACGGCCCGGTCGCCACCGTGACCGCGAGGGTGTCGGCGGCGCGGGCGGCACGGATGTCGCCCTGGTGGTCGCCGACGTAGATGCTCGCGCCGTACTCGCGCAGGGCCTCGGCCTTCTGCTCGGCCCAGAGGTTGCCGATGACCGCGTCCGGGTCGATGCCGAGGTGTTCCAGGTGCAGCTTGGCGTTCGGCTCGTACTTCGCGGTGACGACGATCGCGCGGCCGCCGGCGGCGCGTACGGCGGCTATCGCCTCACGGGCGCCGGGCATGGCGGGCGTCGCGGTGATGGCGATCGCCGGGTACATCTCGCGGTACTGGTCGGCGATCGCCGCGGTCCGCTCCGCGGGGAACCAGTTGATCAGCTCCTCCTCCAGCGGCGGGCCGAGGCGGGTGATCGCCAGGTCGGCGTCGATGTATGTCCCTGTGCGTTCGGCCAGCGCGACGTAGCAGGCGTGGATGCCGGGGCGGGAGTCGATGAGGGTCATGTCGAGGTCGAAGCCGACGGTGAGTGCCATATGGGCCATTGTGCCCAGGTGGCCGTGTCGGCAGACGCCGGGTGGGTGTGATGTGCGCCCAGCGCCTCGGGCCTGCTCGTCGCATGGCGGCTGCGGGTGATTCGTGGCTTGTCGCGCAGTTCCCCGCGCCCCTGGGTGGGCCACCTCGACCCCCGTCGGAGAGTTACCGCTGCTTCTGTGAGCGCCAGACGATGAACAGGGCCGATGCCACCGCCGCGGCCCTCAGGACCCAGGGCCAGGTTTCGGCGATCGCGGTGTTCGTGTGGCCCTCGGTGATGGGGGCACCCCAGCGGTCGTTGGTGCGGCCCCAGAGCCAGACCACGCCCGCGGTGAGGGAGAGGGCGGGCAGGATGATCACCGCCCACTTGGTCTCGGCGTCGCTGAGCCGGCGCGAGCCCCAGGCGATGAGCCAGCCGAGGAGCAGGGCGAGGAGGTTGCCGAGGACGGCGCCGGCGACGAGCAGGGCGGCGGCGATGAGCAGGAGCGGGTTGCTCCAGCGGCCGGAGGGCAGGGTGGGCCGGCGGAGGAAGCGGCGGCGGCCTTTCGACTCGTCCTCCTCGGCCTTCTCCAGTGCGGCCGGCTCCTCGACGGGCTCCGGCTTCCTCGGCGTCTCGTCCTTCGCGGGTGGGCGCCTGAGCATCTCCGGGATCTCGATGCCGCCGACGAACCCCGGGACGTCCTCGCCGGGGCCGAAGGGGCTGCTGTCGACCCGCCACCAGTCCGGCTGGACGGCGCTGTCGCCGAGGTCCGCGGTGCTCGCGAGATGAGGCGGCGCGGGCGCGTCGTCGCGGGCCGCGGTGGGCTCGGCGGGCCGCGGGCGCGGCACGATCCGGCGCAGCCGCCCCTTGGGGCGCCTCTCACCGGCGTCCTCGTCGCGGCTCGTCGGCTGTACGGGCACGGGGGCGACCGGCGGCCGCGGGGCGGAGGCGGTGCCTCCCCCTGAGGAGGTACCCCCGGCGGCCGTGACGACCTCGTCCGGGGTGCCGAGGCGGGCGATGATGCGGCGGACGGCGGCGGGGTTGTCGACGGGCGCCTTGGCACGCCGCCGGTCGATCTCGCCGCGAAGTTCGTTCACCAGGCGCATACGGGTGGACGACGGCAGCTGCCGTTGCTGCGCCACGTCGCCGACGCGGCTCAGATACTCGTAGACGACCTGGTCGCTCTCGATCCCCACGAAGTCCCCTCCGGGGTGCGTGCGTTGGATGCCCGGGGGACGACGTTAGCGCAGGACAGGACAGGTGAGGTGGCTCAGGCCGGGCGGCACTCGCCCGAGTTCTGCACTTCGGAGCACAGGCCGTGGCCGTGATCGCGGAGGATGTCGCGGCCGCTCTGCTGGGTGAGGAAGTTCAGGAAGGCCGCGGCGACGGAGCCGGCCGGGGCCTCTCCGTAGGTGTAGGCGAACTCGGTCTGCCAGTACGGGTAGTTGGTGGCCCCGACGCCCTCCGCGGTCGGTTGCCTGCCGTCGATCGTGACCTTGACCAGCCCGTCCGCGGCCCGGTGGCCGGCCACGGCGGTGGCCTCGCTGTAGCCGACGGCGCCGGGGGTCGAGGCGGTGGTGTTCAGCATGGTGTCGGTGCTGGTGACCTCGCAGCGGCCGTACCGCTTCGGGTCGAGGGCGGCGCAGTCGGTCTCGGTGAACTGGGGCGGTTCCTTGCCGGCGAGGACCTTGGCGACGAGGGTGCTGCGGGTGCCCGAGCCGGGGTCGCGGTTGACCAGGTGGACGGGTACGTCGTTGCCGCCGATGTCGGACCAGTTCTTCACGCGGCCCGCGAAGACGTCCCGTATCTGGTCCAGTTTCAGGTTCTCCACGCCGGCGTCCTTGTTGACGACGAGGGTGAAGACGGAGAGCGCGACGGGTCTGGGGATCAGCCGGGGGTGGCCGTCGGAGGCGAGGCCGTCGGTGAAGGCGAGGTGGTCGCGCAGGCCCTCTCCGACGGGGATCCCGGCCTCCTTGCCGGCCTTGTCGAGGTCGGTGACGCCGTCGGTGCTGCCCTTGAAGGTGTCGTCGGCGAGCGGGATGTGCACGTCCGCGCCGTCGCACCGCGCGAGGTAGTCCTGGGCGGCGGCCCTGACCGCGGGCGCGAAGGCGGTGGAGCCGTGCAGGTACAGGGTGCCCTTGACGCAGTCCAGCGGGGGCCGCTTGTCCTCGCGGACGAAGAGCGTGAAGTTGGCCTGTACGGCGACGGCCGCGATCAGGATCCAGATGACCCACCAGGCGGGCCGGGAGGCGAAGACATGGCTCTCGGTCCTGGTCGCCTTCAGCCTCAGCAGCCGGATCAGCGGGTCGTACCAGCGCTCCTGTCCGTCGGTGCCCTGGACGACGGGGTCCGGGAAGGGGTCGGTGCCGGTGTCCGCGGGCCAGCGTTCCAGCACGACGAGCACCTTGTACTCGGCGCCGCGGGGCAGCGTCACCTTCGGGAGCCTGATGGTGCCGGTGCGGTCGACCGCGTTGTTGTTGCGGCGGAAGCCGGGCTTGGCGACGGTGCGGACGCTGTCGCCCTCCGTGACCTCCTCGAAGAAGAAGTCGCGCAGCGCGTTGTTGCTGGGGTCGGTGAGGACCACGGCGGCGACGCGGCGGTCGCGGAAGGTGACCTTGATGCCGTAGGGGTCGGCGGGGTCGGCCAGGTAGTCCTCGGAGACGATCTTGGTCGATCCGGCGTTCTCGATGCGCAGCAGGACGAACGAGGGATCCTTGAGCTGGTGGCCGTCGTGCCGCATGTCCCCGAGCACGTCGGCGTACGGCTTGTCGGCCGCGTCCGCGGCGAGGGTGTCCATCTGCACCCGGTAGCCGAGCCGCTTGCGGCCGACGACGGCGAACTCCCACAGGAACGCGGCCACGGGAAACGCGAGACTCAGGATCGCGATCCACTGCTCGGCCTGCTCGCTCATGGCGTCCCCCAATTCCCTTGAGCCGTGAAGTAGTTGACCGGGAGCCCAGCGTGACCAGTGGGGGCGAGGTGTTGCCAGGGACACTGGAATCCTCCGGACGATGTTCATCCGGGGGTCATCTGCGAAACGTTCTGTTCGCCCGGGGGACCCGATCCGGCCTCGCAGTCGTGGGCCCGACCGCCGGAGGCGACCCGCTAACGTGGGCAGGATGAGCGACCCGGCCACACCGCCCCGTTCCCTCGCGGAGGATCTCCGTGTGCGGGACGACGCCTCGCTGACCATGCTTCTGCGCAGCCGGCCCGACCTCATCACCCCCGTCCCGACCGACCTGACCCAGCTGGCGACCCGCGCCGGCACCCGGGCCTCGGTGGTGCGCGCCCTGGAGCGGCTGGACCGTTTCGCGTTGCAGACGGCGGAGGCGCTGGCCGTGGCGACGGACCCGGCGACTTACGACGAGCTGCTCGCCCTGATGGCCGGCGACGAGGGCGACCCGGTGGTCACCGGAGCGCTGCCGCACGCCCTGGGCACCCTGCGCGAGCAGGCCCTGGTGTGGGGCGCCGACGACCGGCTGCGCCTGGTGCGCACGGCGCGCGAGCTGCTCACGCCCTCCCCGCAGCACCCCTCCCCCACGGGCCTCGGGCCGACCGTGCAGGAGGCGACGGCGGGCATGTCGCCGGGCCGTATCCAGGAGATCGTCACCACGGCCGGGCTGCCGTCGACCCACGACGCGGTGTCCGCGGTGTCGGCGCTCACCGCGCTGTTCACCGACCGCACACGCATGACGGCGCTGCTCGCCCACGCCCCGGAGGAGTCCCGCGAGGTCCTCGCCCGGCTGGTCTGGGGGCCGCCGTACGGCCAGGTCACCGCCGACCCCGCGGCCCGCCTGCGCTGGCTCCTCGACCGCGGCCTCCTGCTGCCGACGGCGCCCGGCACGGTCGTACTCCCCCGCGAGGTGGCCCTGCACCTGCGCTCCGGCCGCGCGCACCGCGCCACCGAGCCGCTGCCGCCGCCCGTCGAGCCGGCCTCGACGCACGGTCCACAGGTTGTGGACACGACGGCGGCGGGGCAGGCGTACACCGCGCTGGCCACCGTCGAGGAGCTGCTGAAGGACTGGCACGAGGGCGGGCCCGCGGTGCTGCGCGCCGGCGGTCTGAGCGTGCGCGACCTCAAGCGCACCGCCGTCGCCCTCGACGTGCCCGAGCCGGTGGCCGCCTTCTGGACCGAACTCGCCTACGCGGCGGGCCTGCTGGCCTCCGACGGCGAGGCCGACGAACGGTTCGCGGCGACGCCCGCCTACGACGAGTGGCTGGAGCAGCCCGCCGCCGAGCGCTGGGCCCGGCTCGCGGAGTCGTGGCTCGCGGCGACGCGGACGGCGGGCGTGGTCGGCGGGCGGGACGCCAAGGACCGTACGTTGTCGGCGCTGGGCCCCGGCCTGGACCGCTCCGCCGCGCCCGAGGTGCGGCACCGGGTGCTGACGCTGCTCGCCGGACTGCCGCAGGGCGCGTCCCCGGCGCCCGAGTCGGTGCTGGCCCGGCTGCGCTGGGAGCGTCCGCTGCGCGGCCCGCAGCGCGACGACGACCTGCGCGCCCGGCTCGCCCGGTGGACGCTGAACGAGGCGGAACTGCTCGGCGTGACGGGCCGAGGGGCACTGTCGGCGCAGGGGCGGGCGCTGCTGGGGGCGCCCGAGGCGGGGCCCGGCGGGCAGCCGGGAGGCCGGGGCCGGAGCACCGGGCCGTCGGCCACCGGCCCGACCGGGGCAACCACCGACCCGACCACGGCGACCACTCACGACGCCACCCCCGCGGGGCCGACCCCGCCCGCCGGCGCCTCCACCGGCCCCGGCGACAAGCTCCCCGTCCATCACGAGCACCCCCGCCCGGCGGGCCCGTCCGAGCCGCTCTCTCCCGTCGAGCAGGCCGTCGCCTCCGCTGCCGCGGCCCGGCTGCTCGCCCCGCTGCTGCCCGAGCCGCTGGACCACGTCCTGCTCCAGGCCGACCTGACGGCCGTGGCGCCGGGGCCGTTGCGGCGGCCGCTCGCCGACACGCTGGGTGTGCTCGCGGACGTCGAGTCCAAGGGCGGCGCGACGGTTTACCGGTTCACGCCGGGCTCGGTGCGCCGCGCGCTTGACGCCGGGCGCAGCGCCTCCGACCTGCACGCCTTCCTCGCCGAGCACTCCCGTACCCCGGTGCCGCAGCCGCTGGCGTATCTGATCGACGACGTGGCGCGCAGGCACGGCCATCTGCGGGTGGGCGCCGCGTCGGCGTACGTCCGCTGCGACGACGACGCGGTGCTGAACGAGATCCTCGCCGACAAGCGGGCCGCCGGTCTGCGGCTGCGCCGGCTGGCGCCGACCGTGCTGGCCGCCCAGGCGGACCCGGCGGGCCTGCTGGAGGGCCTGCGCGCGATGGGCTTCGCGCCGGCCGCAGAGTCGGCGGAGGGCGACGTCCTGATCACCCGCGCCGACGCCCACCGCACCCCGCCGCGCTCGGCCCCCGAGCCGGTCCCGGACGGCCCGCCGACGCCGGACGCCACGCTGCTGGCCGCCGCGGTCCGCGCGATCCGGGCGGGCGACCTCGCCTCCACGACACCGCGCAAGCCGAGCGGGGCGGCCACCGCGATGACCGGCGGCGAGCTGCCCCGCACCACCCCCGCCGAGACCCTCGCCACCATGCAGGCCGCCGTCCTGACCGGCGAGTCGCTGTGGATCGGCTACGTCAACGCCGAGGGCTCCGCGAGCCAGCGGGTGATCGCGCCGGTACGGGTCGAGGGCGGGTTCGTGACGGCGTACGACCACACGGCGGACGAGGTGCGGACGTACCCGCTGCACCGGATCACGGGCGTCGCCGAACTCGCGGACGACCAGATCTGAGGACGGCCGGGCCGGCCCGCCCGGCTCACTCGTCCGGGCGTACGCGGCGACTCATGCACGCCACGCCGAGCTTTTCCGACTCTTGAGGGACCTTTCGGATCTTTCCGCATTGCGACGCATGGCGCAGGGCAGCCACCCGGTGTCCTGATCACGCTCAAGTGAGCGCAACAGAGAGGTAGTTGTCCCATGCGCACAGCGCGTCGTCTCGCCACCGTCCTGGCCGCCGCGGCCCTGATGATCGGTGCCTTCACCACGCAGGCCGCCGCGGTCAGCGTCGACATCGCCGGGCTGGTGGTCGAGACCCCGCAGGTCTGACGCACTCCATGGGGCCGGTCCCGGCGAACCAGGGCCGGCCCGCCCTCCCCCCACCGAAAGGTTCTGAGGTCCCCATGCGTTCCGAGCGCACCGCCCGCAGCCGCACCGCCCTGTCCGTCGCCGTTCTCTCGACGGCCGCGGCCCTGGTCACGGCCCTCGCGCCCGCGGCCGCCGCGGCACCCTCGCTGCCGCTGCCGCTCCCGGTGGCCGGTGGGGAGTCCCTGGTCACCGAGGGACTCACCATCGAAGGACCGCTGATCAACAACGTCAGTCTGCCCACGCTGAGGTAGCGCGGCGCATCCGGTAGCTCTCGCCCTCGATCCGTACGAGCTCGGCGTGGTGGGCCAGCCGGTCCGCCATCGCCAGGGCCGAGGGGCCGCCGAAGACCTCGTCCCAGCGGGCGAGCGGGCGGTCGCTGGTCACGATGAGCGAGGCCCGCTCGTAGCGGTGCGCGACCAGTTGGAAGAAGAGCGCCGCGGTCTCCGGGTCGAAGGGCGTGTAGCCGACCTCGTCGACGATCAGCAGGGCGTGCGCGTCGAGGGCGGTCAGCTCCCGCGCGAGCCGTCCGGCGTCCCGGGCCGCGGCCAGCCTTGCGGCCCACTCGGCCGCGCTCGCGAACAGCACCGAGTGCCCGGCCTGGCAGGCCCGCACCCCGAGCCCGACGGCGAGGTGTGTCTTGCCGGTGCCGGGCGCTCCCACGAAGACCACGTTGCGTCCGGCGGTGACGAAGTCCAGCTTGCCGAGCCGGGCGACGGTCTCCCGGTCGAAGGCGCGCGGGTGCTCGGAGTCGAAGTCCTCAAGCAGCTTGCGGGCGGGGAACCCGGCGGCACGCAGCCGCTCCTCCGCGCTCGGCGCGTCCTCGCGCGGGCCGGACTGCGCCGGCACGAAGACCTTCGCGGCGGGCGCCTCGGGGACGGGCTCGTGGTGGGGGGTCTGCTGATGGGCCCGCTCGGCCTGCGCGGCCATCGGCCCCGACATGTACGCCAGGATCGCCGCCGAGGCGATGAACGCCATGTGGATGACCGTGCCCCACATCAGCGAGTGGTGCGAGGTGCGGTGGACGTCCACGAACATCTGGAGCAGATGGACGGAGGAGATGCCCACGATGGCGGTGGCGAGCTTGACCTTCAGTACGTTGGAGTTGACGTGCGAGAGCCATTCGGGCTGGTCGCGGTGGCCCTGGAGGCCGATGCGGGACACGAAGGTCTCGTAGCCGCCGACGATCACCATGATCAGCAGGTTCGCGATCATGACGACGTCGACGAGTTTGAGCACGGCGAGCATGACGTACGTCTCAGTGGCCTGCCCGGTCACACAGCGGAGAATTAAGGCCCAGAGTTCATTGAAGAATTTGTAGACGTACACCCCCTGAGCGGCGACGAGGCCGAAGTAGAGCGGTGCCTGCAACCAGCGGGTGGCGAACAGGGCGAATCCGAGGGTGGTGGTCGGCGGGGACGGTTCACGATCGATGGCCTGCACGTTCGGCATTCTTCGCAGCCGCCGCCGTATAGGTGAAACCACACCACTCACAGGAATGAAAAGACATCCTGTAGGACTCCGCAGGACTCCTGCGGGGCTTGGGGAACGATCAGGCACACTGGACGTTTGGTCGAGTGGTGAGCGGAAGGACGGACCCACGTGAACGGACCATTGATCGTCCAGTCGGACAAGACCCTGCTCCTGGAGGTCGACCACGAGCAGGCCGACGCGTGCCGTCGGGCGATCGCGGCGTTCGCGGAGCTGGAGCGGGCTCCCGAGCACATCCACACCTACCGGGTCACCCCGCTCGGGCTGTGGAACGCGCGCGCGGCCGGGCACGACGCCGAGCAGGTCGTGGACGCGCTGGTGACGTACAGCCGCTACCCCGTGCCGCACGCGCTGCTGGTCGACATCGCCGACACGATGGACCGCTACGGCCGCCTCACGCTCTCCAAGCACCCCACGCACGGCCTCGTCCTGACCTCCACCGACCGGCCGGTGCTGGAGGAGGTGCTGCGCTCGAAGCGGATCGCACCGCTCGTCGGGCCGCGCATCGACCCGGACACCGTGGCCGTGCACCCCTCCGAGCGCGGGCAGATCAAGCAGACGCTGCTGAAGCTGGGCTGGCCCGCCGAGGACCTCGCCGGTTACGTCGACGGCGAGGCGCACCCGATCGAGCTGAACGAGGACGGCTGGGCGCTGCGGCCCTACCAGAAGCAGGCCGTGGAGAACTTCTGGCACGGCGGCAGCGGCGTGGTCGTCCTGCCCTGCGGCGCGGGCAAGACCCTCGTCGGCGCCGGGTCCATGGCGCAGGCGAAGTCGACCACGCTCATCCTCGTCACGAACACCGTCTCGGCCCGGCAGTGGAAGCACGAGCTGATGAAGCGGACGTCGCTCACCGAGGAGGAGATCGGCGAGTACAGCGGGACGCGCAAGGAGATCCGGCCCGTCACCATCGCCACGTACCAGGTGCTGACGACGAAGCGGAAGGGTGTCTATCCGCACCTGGAGCTCTTCGACTCCCGCGACTGGGGCCTCATCCTCTACGACGAGGTGCACCTGCTCCCGGCGCCCGTCTTCAAGTTCACCGCCGATCTCCAGGCCCGCCGCCGGCTCGGCCTGACCGCGACCCTGGTCCGGGAGGACGGGCGCGAGTCGGACGTGTTCTCGCTGATCGGCCCGAAGCGGTTCGACGCGCCGTGGAAGGAGATCGAGGCGCAGGGGTACATCGCGCCCGCCGACTGCGTCGAGGTGCGCGTCAATCTCACCGAGTCCGAGCGGCTGGCGTACGCCACCGCCGAGCAGGAGGAGAAGTACCGCTTCTGCGCGACGACGGACACCAAGCGGAAGGTCACCGAGGCCCTCGTCCGGCGGTTCGCGGGACAGCAGATCCTGGTCATCGGCCAGTACATCGACCAGCTCGACGAGCTGGGGGAGCATCTGAACGCCCCCGTGATCAAGGGCGAGACCTCCAACGCGCAGCGCGAGAAGCTCTTCGGCGCCTTCCGGGAGGGCGAGATCAGCGTCCTGGTGGTGTCCAAGGTCGCGAACTTCTCGATCGACCTGCCGGAGGCCACGGTCGCGATCCAGGTCTCGGGCACCTTCGGCTCGCGCCAGGAGGAGGCACAGCGCCTCGGCCGGGTCCTGCGTCCCAAGGCCGACGGCCACAAGGCGCACTTCTACTCGGTGGTCGCCCGCGACACGATCGACCAGGACTTCGCCGCCCATCGCCAGCGCTTCCTGGCGGAACAGGGCTATGCGTACCGGATCGTGGACGCCGACGAGATCCTCGCGGAGGGATAGCGGGCCGGGACGGGCGCCCGCCGGACGGTCACTTGACGCGGACGGTCACTTATGGCGGACGCCCGCTTCCTCTCCGTACTCGCCGAGGACGATCACGTCGAAGGCCGCGCCCGCGAACACCCTGACGGCGCGCAGGGCTTCGCCGAAGCGATGACGGTGGCTCCCCTGGAGCGCGGTCGCTCCGCGGGCGCCCGCGGGGGCTGGGTGAATGGTTGCTGCGCTCATGTCTTCCATGATGCGTTCGCGGACATAAAGGCCGCATCGGCCTGCGGACCGAAGCCGCGCACCGTCCGCGTACGTCTCGGGACGGACCGCGTACCCCCAAGGAGGAGGGCCGCGTCCCCTAGGGGTCGGAGCATGGGTACAGGGTCCGGAGGGGCCGAAAACTCATTGGCGTCCGACTCGCGCACTCACCTAAAATCTCCGCTCTTGCCCGCCTCCGTTCACGGAGTGCTGCCGACCGGACGGAAACCGGCCGGCTCTCTCACCCATCACGCAGGTCCTCCGGAGGCACCCCCTTGTCCACGCCCGTCGACGACCCCCTGGATCCGCTGTCCCGAGAGCGCTCCCACCTCGCCGGCTCCCGCGCCGCCCTGCGCGCCATGCGGGAGGACGTCGAGTCCCTCGACATCAGCGACGTCACCGCGAACTGGGTCAACGCCGAGGTCCTCGCCCGCCAGATCGACGACCGCATCAAGGCACTCGCCGACCTCAGCGACACCCCGCTGTTCTTCGGCCGCCTCGACTACCTGCACGCACCCGGCGCCGAGCAGGCGGAGGGGGCCGAGGGCGAGCGCTTCTACATCGGGCGCCGGCATGTGCACGACGCCGAGGGCGACCCGATGGTCATCGACTGGCGTGCGCCGGTGTCACAGCCGTTCTACCGGGCCTCCAAGAAGGACCCGTTGGACATCGGGCTGCGCCGCCGCTTCGGGTACACCGGCGGCGATCTCACAGCGTACGAGGACGAGCACCTCTCCGACCCCGCCGAGGCGGCCCGCACCAGCAAGCTGCTCCAGCAGGAGATCGAGCGCCCGCGCGTCGGCCCGATGCGCGACATCGTGGCGACGATCCAGCCGGAGCAGGACGAGATCGTACGGTCCGGGCTCGGCGGGACCGTGTGCGTGCAGGGCGGCCCGGGCACCGGGAAGACGGCGGTCGGCCTGCACAGGGTCGCCTATCTCCTCTACGCCCACCGCGAGCGGCTCGCCCGCACCGGCACCCTCGTCATCGGGCCGAACAAGTCCTTCCTGCACTACATCGAGCAGGTGCTCCCGGCGCTGGGCGAGTTGTCGGTCCGCCAGGCCACGGTCGACGACCTGGTCGCCCATGTCGAGGTGCGCGGCGCGGACGACGCGACGGCCGCGGTGGTCAAGGGGGACGCGCGGATGGCGGAGGTGCTGCGGCGCGCGGTCTATTCGCACGTGACCGTGCCGACGGAGCCGGTTGTCGTCGTACGGGGATCGCGGCGGTGGCGGGTCCCGGCGTACGAACTTGAAGAGACCGTGAGGGAGTTGCTGGACCGGGGCATCCGGTACGGCGCCGCCCGCGAGGCGCTTCCGCAGCGCATCGCGCACGCCGTGCTGGTGCAGATGGAGCGGTCCGGTGAGGCGCCGGACGACCGGGTGCAGGACGCGGTGGCCCGCAACAGCGCGGTGAAGGCGGCCGTGAAGGCGATCTGGCCGCCGGTGGACCCGGCGAAGCTGGTGCTGCGGCTGCTGACGGACGCGGACTTCCTGGCCGGGCACGCCGCGGAGATCCTCTCCGAGGAGGAGCAGAAGACGATCCTGTGGGCGAAGCCGGTGCGGTCGGTGAAGTCCGCGAAGTGGTCGGCGGCGGACGCGGTGCTGATCGACGAGGTGAACGACCTCGTGTCCCGCACGGCCTCGCTCGGCCATGTCGTCCTCGACGAGGCGCAGGACCTCTCCCCCATGCAGTACCGGGCGGTGGGGCGTCGCTGCACGACCGGTTCGGCGACGATCCTCGGCGATCTGGCGCAGGGCACGACACCGTGGGCGACGCGCAGTTGGGACGAGGCGCTGGCCCACCTCGGCAAGTCGGAGGGGGTCATCGAGGAGCTGACGGCCGGGTTCCGTGTCCCGACGGACGTGATCGCGTACGCCTCGCGTCTCCTCCCGCACATCGCGCCGGGGCTGGCGCCGGTGGCGTCGATCCGTGAGAACCCCGGGTTCTTCGAGGTCCGGGAGGTCTCGGGGACGGCCGAAGTGGTCTCCGCCTGCGGGGAGTTGCTGCGCCAGGAGGGGTCGATCGGCCTGATCGCCGCGGACGCCCGGATTCCGGCGCTGTCCGAGGCCCTGGCCGAGGCGGGCCTCACGTACCTCGCCCCCGGCGAGGAGACGACCCGGCAGACCCGCCTGACCCTGGTCCCCGCGTCGCTGGCGAAGGGCCTGGAGTACGACTACGTCCTCCTGGACGAGCCCCAGGCGGTGGTGGACGGGGAGCCGGACGAGCGGACGGGGCTGCGACGGTTGTATGTCGCGCTGACGAGGGCGGTGTCGGGGCTGGTCGTGGTGCATGGGGCGGGGTTGCCGGTGCAGTTGGGGTGACGGCCGGGGGGTCTGGGGTGGTGCCGGAGAGTGGTGAGGTGCGGGTGCGTGGGGGCTGGTCGCGCAGTTCCCCGCGCCCCTAGGGGGTTGCAGCCCCGTCGGCCCATTGTTCGGCGCCGCTGGGGGCCGGTCGCGCGGTTCCCCGCGGACCTCGGTGTCCCGGGGCGAGCACGGGCCTGCGCAGGGTGGGGCCCACGGCGGTCACCGCCTCGCGCAGGGCCGGGTCGATCCCGTCCGGCAGCCGCCCGGAGGCGGCCCACCGCAGGACGTCCTCGGCGACCTCCCGCAGCTTGACGTTGGTGTTCTGGGAGACCCGCTGGAGCACGTCCCAACTCTCCTGGCCGTCCAGGCCGTGCACCGCGCGGAGTACGCCGATGGCCTGGTCGACGACGGCGTGCGAGACCAGGGCGTGGCGCAGCTGTTCGACTTCCCGCTGAAGTGCCGCGATCTTGTCGAGCAGGTCCTTGTTGTCCGTCATGTACGTCCGCTCCGCCTTCCCGTGCCCGCCGAGCGGTGGCCCGTGGGCGACGGCACCGATCCTTTCCACCCTCCGTCGTCAGGTACGGCTGCCACCAGCCGCGCAGCGAACGACATCACGGCCGGCCGTCCGGAAAACGAAAGGACCGGGGCGGGCGTCCGGGGCCGGAACGCGGGTACGAGAAATCGGACCGACGTCGCCTGCGAGGGAAGGACGATCCGTGGCGAGTGAATGGGCAGCGCGTGCAGACGCTCACATTCGACAGTGACGACATGGGGCGCACCGAGGAGTTCCTCAGCCGCGCCTACGCCAGGATGCGCATCGGCAACGGCAGCACCGGGGCCGGCCGGGCCCGCATCGAACGCAATGCCATCGAGTCGGTCAGTGTCGACGAGCTCGATCTGGACTTCGACATGAGCTACTCGGTCACCCCCCTGGGCCGGATCTGTCTGTGCCTCATGCACGAGGGCACCATCGAGGACCACACGGTCCACGGTGTACGGGACTCCTTCGGACCCGGTGACGTGGTGTACTTCGCGCCTCCCGAGCTGCCGTACGAGGGACGGGTCTGCGGTGCCCGCTACAACATCACCATGCTGGACCCGGCCCTGCTGAGCCAGGTCGCCGCAGGGGCGACCGGGGGCGGTGCGGTCCGGCTGACCGGCCACCGGCCGCATTCACGGGAGGCGGCGGACCGGCTGCGGCAGACCATCGTCCATCTGCGCGATCACGTGCTGGCCGTGCCCGCCGTCGCCGACCAGCCGCTGGTCGCCTCCACCGCCGCCCAGCACCTCGCCGCGAGCTCCTGGCCACCTTCCCGAACTCGGCGCTGACCGAGCCGACCGGCTCCGACCGTCAGGACGCCCACCCGGCAGCGCTGCGCCGGGCGCTGACTCACATCGACGACCACGCGGACCGGCCCGTCACCGTCGCCGAGATCGCCGAGGCGGCCCATGTGACCGTCCGGGCGCTGCAGTACGCCTTCCGCCGGCACCTCGACACCACGCCGCTCGCCCATCTGCGCACGGTGCGGCTCTCGCACGCCCATGAGGCCCTGCTCGCCGCCGACCCGGGCGAGGGCGTCACGGTCACCGAGATCGCGGCCCGCTGGGGCTTCCACCACCCGGGCCGCTTCGCCGCCCTCTACCGCGAGTGCTACGGCCACTCACCGCACCGCACCCTGCACGGCTCCTGACGCGCCGGGGGCACGGCACCCAAGCCGAGGGCGTCGGATCGAGCGACCGGTTTCCACCGCGATCGGCTACGCGCCCCCGTCCAGCACCGCTCGCCACTCCGCCACCGCCGTCGCCGACACCGGCCCGGTCCAGCCCTCCGGGCGGGCCGCGCCGCCGATGTGGAAGGCGTCGATGCCGGCGTCCAGAAGGGTCGGGACGTGGTCGAGGCGCAGGCCGCCGCCGACCAGGATCCGCTGCTCGTACCCGGGCTCGCCGCCCCTGACCGCCTCGGCGAGGAGAGTGGGCAGACCGTCGTCCACGCCCTCGGCCGAGCCGGCCGTCAGGTAGGTGTCCAGTCCCGGCATCCCGTCCAGCTGCTTGCGCAGGGCGTCCCGGTCGGCGGCGCGGTCGATCGCACGGTGGAAGGTCCACCGGCAGCCGCCGAGCACGCCCACGACCCGTTCGACGGCCTCCAGATCGACCCCGCCGTCGGCGTCGAGGAACCCGAGCACGAACTCGTCGGCGCCGGCGTCCCGCATCGCGCGTGCCGTCCGCACCACCCGCTCGACGTCCCCGACCGCGAAACCGTCCGCCAGCCGCAGCATCACGCGCAGGTCGATGTCGACGGCGGCACGGATGCCGGCGAACGTCTCCACCGGCGGGGTCAGCCCGTCGGCCGCCATGTCGGTGACCAGTTCGAGCCGATCCGCACCTCCGGCCTGGGCGGCGACCGCGTCCTCGACGCCGAGGGCGATCACCTCCAGGACTGCACGCTTGCTCATGGGACCCCATTCCTCGGCATTGGACGACGCTAAAGGTCTAGCCCAAACAGGTCTAGTCCAATCCCACCCTACGCCTCGAATAATCACCCCAGGTGCGCGGGGAACCGCGCGCGGCCACCATTGCCGGGCCAACCGATCAACCGACGGCTCCGCACCCCCCCCATGGACGCCGGGAACGGCCGAGCCATCAACCAACGGCTCCGCAACCCCCCAGGGGCGCGGGGAACTGCGCGACCAGCCCCCACCCACCCGCAGCCCGCAACGACCAGCACCCCCCGAACCTCTCCTCACTCACCCGAAGATGTTCAACTCCTTCGCCTCGACCCCCACCAGCTCGAACCCCGCCCCCTCCACGGCCCGCCCCGCATACAGCCGCACCAGCGTCGCCGCATCCCCGATGTACCGGGCCGGAGGCCGCGGCGCCGTCGGGTCGCCCAGCCGCAACGGCTCATCGACGTCGTCGACGTCCGCATGGACCGGAACGAGCCGCCGCTCCCGGGTCAGCCACGTGAGCAGCCGCAGCGCGTCCGGCAGCCCGTCCCCCGCATACGCCCCCGGCGCCCCCAGCACCTCCCGCACATCCCCGGCATGCACCCACTCCCCGAGCGCGACACCGTCCAGCGCCCCGCCCGCCCCGGCGATCACCGGCCCCGCCTCGGTCATCCCCCGCTCCAGCTCGTCCACGACCCGCGCGTCATTCCACTCGGCCCGCTCGGCGATGTCCCGGTCGTTGCACTCGGGCGAGAACACCCCCTCCTCGAACCGCCCCTCGACCACCCGCATCAACGCGGCCGAGCAGTGCGCCAGCACATCCCGCACCGACCACCCCGGACACGCGACCGTCGGCAGCGCGAAATCCGCCGCCGGCCTCCCCCGCAACAGCGGCACCAGCGCATCCCGCTCGACGACCAGCAGCCGCCCCGGCAGCCCGGGATCCCGTACGTCGTGCACGTCAGCAGAAGTCATGCCCTCCAAGCTAGGTGCTCCACCGACAGCACCGCAGCGGTGCCGCGACCGCCCGTCGGTCGTCCGCGGGTCCGTCGTGGCCGGTCGCGCAGTTCCCCGCGCCCCTTGCGGC
This sequence comes from Streptomyces chartreusis, assembly GCF_008704715.1. Taxonomy (NCBI): domain Bacteria; kingdom Bacillati; phylum Actinomycetota; class Actinomycetes; order Kitasatosporales; family Streptomycetaceae; genus Streptomyces; species Streptomyces chartreusis. Next base: position 5,384,156 of record NZ_CP023689.1, on the reverse strand, counting down.
GCTCACGAACCGGCACGCGAGCGGCACCGCCCCGACCCACGTGAGTCGACCCACCCAGGGGCGCGGGGAACCGCGCACGGCCGCCATCGAAGCGCCAACCAAACAACCGACGGCCCCGCAACCCCCCAGGGGCGCGGGGAACTGCGCGACCAGCCCCCACCCACCCGCACCCGAACACGACCCTCCCCGCCCCCGACCCACCACAATGACCCCATGCCCGACCTCGACACGGACGCCCTCCGCACCCGCTTCACCCGCACCCTCGACTCGGCCCGCTCCCCCCTCACCGCCCCCGCCCCCACCCCCTACGCCGACGCCCTTCTGACCCGCTGGCAGGAACCCCAGCGCCGGTATCACACCCTCGCCCACCTCACCGCGGTTCTCGACCGCGTCGACGAGTTGGCCGGGTATGCCGACGACCCGGACGTCGTACGGCTCGCCGCCTGGTTCCACGACGCCGTCTACCTCCCCGACCGCTCGGAGAACGAGGAACGCTCCGCCCGGCTCGCCGAACGCGCGCTCACCGAGGCCGGCGTCCCAGCGGACCGCACCGCCGAGGTCGCCCGGCTCGTGCGACTCACCGTCACCCACGACCCCGCGCCGGACGACCGCGACGGCCAGGTCCTGTGCGACGCGGACCTCGCGATCCTCGCCGCGCCGCCCTCCACGTACGCCGCCTACACGGCCGCCGTCCGCGAGGAGTACCACTTCGTCCCCAGCGACGCCTTCCGCGAGGGGCGTGCCGCGATCCTGCGCCAACTCCTCGACCTGCCGAGCCTGTTCCGCACCCCGCACGGCAGGAAGGAGTGGGAGGCGACGGCCCGCTACAACCTCGCCGGCGAGCTGGAAATGCTGTCGCCCTGACCGATGAGGGCCCGTAGCCTGCCGCACATGCGACACATGGGCGGGGAACGCGTGACCGAGGCCGTGGCGAGCTGCGTGGCACTGCTGCGCTCCGCGGCGGACCGCGACTGGGAGGCCGTACCGGCCGGGCGGCTGAAGTGGAGCTGTCACAGGACGGCGTTCCACATCGCCGAGGACCTCGTCGGCTACGCCGGGCAGTTGGCGGCCCGCGCCCAGGACGCGTACGTGCCCTTCGAGATCACCCTCGACGAGGGCACGGACAACGAGGGCCTGATCCAGGTCGTCGAGATGGGCGGCGCCCTGTTCTCCGCCGCGATCCGCGCCACGCCCCACGAGGTCCGCGCCTTCCACCCGTACCCCTTCCGCAGCGCGAACCGCGAGGGTTACGCCGCGATGGGGATCGCAGAGGTGCTGCTGCACACGCACGACATCGCCGAGGGCCTCGGGCTGACGTACGAACCGCCCGCCGAACTCGCCGAGTTCGTCCTCACGACGATCTTCCCGCACGTCCGCCCCGGCCCGGACCACTGGCGCACCCTGCTGTGGGCCACCGGCCGCGGCGACCTCCCGGGCCGTCCGCCCGTCACCGAGTGGCGCTGGAACAACAACCTCGTCATCCCCACCGACCGCCTCACCCTCCAGGGCGTCACCCCCGCCGCCGCCACCGACCTGCACACCGGCGGCGACGGCGGCTTCGAGTGGGTCGACGGCGGCCCGTTCCAGGGCACGCGGGACGCGGCGGGCATGGTCGTGAAGGCGTACGGGGAGGGAGTGCACCGGCCCGAGTGGGGGCTGTTCGTTCTCGTACGCCGGGAGGACGGCCGCGCGATCGGCGGCATCGGCTTCCACGGTGTACCGGACGAGGAGGGCCATGCCGAGGTGGGCTACGACCTCACCGAGGCCGCCCGCGGCCAGGGCTACGCGACCGAGGCCCTGCGCGCCCTGTCGGACCACTCGCTGACGGGCGACGAGGCACACGGACTCATCGCGGCCATCCACGAGGACAACGCCCCCTCGCAGGGCGTCGCCACCCGCGCGGGCTATGTCCGGGCGAGCGTCGAGGAGGAGCGCACGGCGTACGAGGAACGGGACATGGACCGCGAACTCAGGCTCTACGTCCGCCGGAGCGCCTGACGCCAGAGGTAGTGACCCAGGTCACATTTCTTCCGGTCACAACGGGCCGGACCCCTCCGTCATAGCTGTGTAACCACCCACAACGGCTACCAGCAACGGCTGAGGAGTTCACCATGAGCGCACGTCTGAACGCCCTTGAGATCCCGACCGTCGGCAAGTTCGTGAAGTACATCGCCTCCGCGGGCAAGGTGATCCACGACTCGTCGCTGCCCGTCGCGACGCAGAACATGGTGACCCTGCGCGCCAGCCAGATCAACGGCTGCGGCTTCTGCACCGACATGCACTTCAAGGACGCCGTGGCCGCCGGCGAGGACACCGTCCGTCTCAATCTCGTCGCCGCCTGGCGGGAGGCCACCGTCTTCACCGAGGCCGAGCGCGCGGCGCTGGAGCTGACGGAGGCGGGCACCCGTATCGCCGACGCGGCCGGCGGCGTACCGGACGACGTCTGGGAGAACGCCGCCAAGCACTACGACGAGGAGCAGCTCGGCGCGCTGGTGTCCCTGGTCGCGCTGATCAACGCCTTCAACCGGATGAACGTCATCGTCCAGCAGCCGGCGGGCTCCTACCAGCCCGGCCAGTTCGCCTAGGACCCGTCGGCCAGAAGACCTGAGGCCCGGCCTGCCGCAGCCCTCTGGTCCTCCTCTTCCCGGAGGAGGACCAGATCGCTTCTGTCAGGGCTGCACTGGACCAGGTGCGTCGATGTATTGATCGCCTCCGGCCTGGGAGATCCTTCCGCTGCCGGAAGCTTCTGCGTGTTGCTCGACCTGATGAGGTGGTTCCGGGCTGCGAGACAAGCCCGGGGGCATGTTCCGGCTGCCGCCGACCTGTTCCACGTGGCCCTGCCCCACGACTTTCGCCCGCTGCGCGATCCGGGGCGGCGCTGCACCGGGAGACGGCGCTTTGTACTGGGCCCACCAGCCAAGTGCGGCGGCGACGACAGTGGCACTCACGGTGGCGAATGTCGCCGCGATGCTCCATCGGTCCGTCTCGTCACTGGGCATCCAGCCGAGACGTACAGCATGCGCCCCCCATAGGCACAAGCAAAACACCGTCACGCTTGCCACTACGGCGATCGTCCACCGGACCGGATGAGCTGCCATCTGTGCCTCCTGAAGGAACACTGAAGGGATTCCTCACGTCGCTGACGTCGTACGAATCTCGGCTCGGTGTATCTCGTCGGCTACCTGATCACTGAGGCTCCGTTGCGGATCTTCCTCGACCCCCAGCAGGTCAAGCGCCTCCCGATAGGAGAACCCGGCTCCCGATGTGTCTCCGACAGCCGCTTGCTGCGCGGCCAACTCGCTGAAGGCGATGACGCTCTTGTGCAGATCGGACACCGCGCGGATGGACGCGAAGGAGGCATTGCGGTGTTCGTCCGCCTCTTCAGAACGCTTCATGAAGGTGCATACACTGCTCATCAGGCCCTGGGCCAAGGCAAGTTCGTCGTCATAGCCAAGATGTCGACAGAGATCCATGCTGCGCTGCAGGCAGTCGCCGGCCTGCTCCAGCTGACCAGCCGCCGCGTACGCGGCCCCGAGCTGGGTCCAGGTGAACACGGCGCCGTAGGAGTCGCCCGCCTCCGCCCGTACGCGGATGCTCCCTTCGTACGCGATAATGGCATCGTTCGTCCGTCCCAGGGCGGCATGCACCGAGCCCAGGTTCTGGTGGGCCCAGGCTTCGCCATGAGCGTCGCCCAACCCGGCGAAGACGCTGACCGCTTCGCCAAGGATGGTGGCAGCGTCCTCGTAGCGGCGCATGTCGTGCAGGACACCTCCGAGGTGGACGGCGGCCCATCCCTCCCGCACGGTGTCACAAGTACGGCGGGCCAGCTCCAGACTCTCGCTCTGTGCCTGTCGGGCTTCTTCTGTTCGATGCTGTTCACGCAGGAGCAGTCCCAGGCTGCAGAGCAGCTGAGCCTGCCCGACCTCGTCACCGCTCTGGCGCGCGGCGACGAGAGCTGCCCGGTGCGTCGCCTCCCACTCCGGCCACAGACGGTAGTGATCGAAGTAGTGGAAGAGATGGGCAGCGGTCCGGACCGACAGGTCGGCGAATCCCATGGCGGCCGCACGGCTGACCGCTCCGACGAGGTTGGGCAGCTCAATGTCGAACCAGTCGATAGCCTGCTGACGCCGCGTCACCCATCGCTCGTCGTGAACGGCGCCTGTTTGCTGCGGTGGATAGAAGCACCGTTCCTCGGTCCGCACACGCGCGCTGTAGTGCCGCAGAATCCTTTCCAACGCCTCGTCACGGGTCTGCGCCGTCTCACGTTGAGCGAGCACTTCAGCTGCGTACAGACGGAGAAGGTCGTGCATGCTCCAGCGGTCGGACGTCGTGCCCGGCTCCAACAGGTGAGCCCGGCGCAGAGCCGACAGCGCCCGTCGTGTCTGCAGCTGTGGGCGGTCGAAGAGAACCGCCGCGGCATCAGTCGCCAGCTCCGGTCCTGGATTCAGCGACAGGAAGGTGAAGCAGGTCGCCTCATCGCCGTTCAAGCGGACAAACGACAGGTCGAAGGCGGCCCGGACAGCTCGCTCACCGTCGTCCAGAAAAGACAGTCTCGTATGGGTGTCCGCAAGGTCTTCGACCAGTTGTCCCGGGTCGGCGGCCTCGGCCAGTAGCGCCGACACGATTTCGAGGGCCAGGGGAAGGTTTCCGCACAGAGCGGCCAAAGCGGAGATCGATTCCTGGTGCGCCGGCATCACCTTGTCCGCAGTGTGCCGGATCACCGATGCAGCCAGCAGCTCGGCCGCCTGCGCTGGTGGAAGAGCTGTCAGCCGCACACTGCGCGCGCCGCGTATGCGCGGGGCGAGCAGGTCGCGTGAGGTCACCACGACACGGTGCGTCGCCGAAACGGGTAGGAGATCCGTGATCTGGCCCGCCTTGGACGCGTTGTCCAAGATCAGGAGGACGGGTTCGTTGCCCGCGGCACGTTGCGCCAGCAAGTGATGGTAGGCCGCAGCCTGTTCACCGGCTCGTGCGGGGATGTCCGCGGGTGACTGGCCCAGCGCACGCAACAGCGGGCCGAAGACCTGCGCCGCCTCCAGCGCCAGCTCTGGTTCGTAGCCGTGCAGATTGACCATGACGGCACCACCCGGAAACAGCCCCCGTTCGACCGCGCGGGCTGCCGCGTGCCAGCTCAGAGCCGTCTTCCCCACACCCGCGAGTCCCGACACCACGATGGCGGTGGACTCCGAAGAAGAGCTGAACAGGCTCTCCAACTGCTGCTGTTCACCGCCGCGCCCGATGAAGAGCGGCTGAACCGCGTCCTGGAGAGGGACCACGGGCAGAACCACCGCAGTGGACCGGGACGCGGCATCGAGGCGGACGTACATGTCCCGCCCAGCCTGGAAGACCATTCCGCGACCGTCGGCCGCACCGTCAAGACGAACCGAGGCCGGCCGTCCGGAATCAGGACTCCGCGTCACGAGTCGGAATCCCTGTAGGTGACACGCTGATCCCGGCCTGCCTGAAAGACCACCGCATGGCCCGAGGCACGGGCCTCGAGCGTCACAGGGTGCGGCGCTTCTCGCTCAGCGGCAGCCAGCAGCGGAGCGAGTCGCTGATCGAGGAAGCGGAGCAGTTGGGCTGTGCCGGCGGAGTTGCTCTGCGCCAGTTGCCGGAACCTGAGCCGCCAAAGGCCTTCCAGGGCGCGCCACCCGGAGGCATCCGGGCTTGAGCCGACTTCTGCGGCGGCCTGTCGTAACTCCATGAGGTCCGCCTCGATCCCCGCCGCCTCATGCGGCCTGAACCTCTGCCACAGCTCCACCACCGCCTGGCTCAGCCGGTCCCCGTTGTCCTGGCTGATCGCTCGGACGACTGCGGCGCCTGTTGCCGACAAGACTGCGTCCATGGCACCCCTCGTCCGATTATCCACACAGGAAACCATTCCCGTACAGATGTCGGGCTTTTATGTACATGCCATCATTCACCTGTCTGAATCCCCTCAGAAGCGGACTGCCAGGAGCACCAATGGGCGCGACTCGGAATGGGATCCGTCTCGTTCACATGCCCGACCGGCGGTGCATGGGCCCGCCTGCGGCGAGCCGCGCTGGACACCGGCCGGGCCTGCGGCGAGGAGGCGTCAGCCCCAGTCCCGCCCCTTCGGCCTCCGCAGCCCCGCCCCCTGCAACAACCGCACCACCTCACGGCTGCTGACCTCCACCGCGCCGGCGCGCACCGCGTCGGCGTACCGGTGCGAGGGTATGTCGTAGTGGTCCCGCTCGAACGCCCGCCTCGGCACGCCCAACTTCTCGGCGAACGTGTGCAGTTCGTCGTACGAGAGGTCGCTGACGAGGTGCGACCACATCCGGCCGTGTCCCGGCCAGGTGGGCGGGTCGATGTAGATCACGAGGCCGGCGTCCCGCCCGCGGCCGCCGGACCCAGCGAGCCGACCGCCGCGACCTTCACGCCCGCCTGATGGCACACCCAGTGCGGATCGGGCCCCAGTTCCGGCTCGACCTCCAGCGCGTGCGGGTCGCCGTCACCGCACACCGGGCAGAGCGGCCAGCGCCCGAACCGGTCCAGCAGCGCGTCCTGTACGTCCTGGGCGACCAGCCCCGCCACGTACTCCACGCCGTCCGGCCACTGCTCCACCCACCAGCGCCGCTGTACGACCGCCTCCTCGACCAGCGACACGACGTCCGCCTCGGCGGCCTCGCCCGCGACCAGGTCGGCGAGCACGAGGGCGCGGGCGGTGTGCAGCGCCTGTTCCAGCGGAGTGACGGGTTCCATGCTCCTATTGTGCGCACTCTTGACCACGCCCCGGATCTGAAAATACCTTTCAAGTGTGCCTCATGAAGTGAAGGAAACTTTCGACCGCGCTCCCGCGCCCGCCGCCCTCGCGGCCAAGGTCCGCACGCTCGCCCCGTCGATGACCCGCTCCATGCAGCGCGTCGCCGAAGCGGTCGCGAACGACCCGGCGGGCTGCGCGGCCCTCACCGTCACCGGCCTCGCCGAACTCACCGGCACCAGCGAGGCCACGGTCGTGCGCACCGCCCGCCTCCTCGGCTACCCCGGCTACCGTGACCTGCGCCTCGCCCTGGCCGGACTCGCCGCCCAGCAGCAGTCGGGCCGCGCCCCGGCCATCACGACCGACATCGCGGTGGACGACCCCATCGCGGACGTCGTCGCCAAGCTCGCCTACGACGAGCAGCAGACCCTCGCCGACACGGCCGCCGGGCTCGACACGGTCCAGCTGGGCGCGGCGGTGTCGGCCGCCGCCACGGCCCGCCGGATCGACGTGTACGGCGTCGGGGCGTCGGGGCTCGTCGCGCAGGATCTGGCGCAGAAGCTGCTGCGGATAGGCCTGATAGCCCACGCGCACAGCGATCCGCATCTCGCCGTGACGAACGCTGTGCAGCTGCGCGCCGGTGACGTGGCCATCGCCATCACGCACTCCGGGTCCACCGGTGACGTCATCGAGCCGTTGCGGGTCGCCTTCGAGCACGGGGCGACGACCGTCGCGATCACCGGGCGGCCGGACGGGGCGGTGACCCAGTACGCCGACCACATCCTCACGACCTCGACGGCCCGGGAGAGCGAGTTGCGGCCCGCCGCGATGTCGTCCCGGACCAGTCAACTGCTCGTCGTGGACTGCCTGTTCGTGGGGGTGGCCCAGCGGACGTACGACACGGCGGCGCCGGCGCTCGCCGCGTCCTACGAGGCACTGGCGCATCGGCATCGTCGTTAGACCGTAGGTCCGCCGGTTGCGGGTCACCGCACCGAAGTCGAAAAGAGCCGTCTGTCCCATGACCTCCGCACCCACCCCCCGCAACCTCCGTGCCGAGTTGGACACCCTGACCACGGAGGCGTTCCGGCCCGAGCTCGCCGAGATCGACCAGCTCCCCACTCTCGACATCGCCCGGCTCATGAACGGCGAGGACGCCTCCGTGCCGGCCGCCGTCGCCTCGCGGCTGCCCGAGATCGCCGCCGCCATCGACGCCGTCGCCGAGCGCATGGCACGCGGCGGGCGGCTCGTCTACGCCGGTGCCGGCACCGCCGGCCGCCTCGGGGTCCTCGACGCCTCCGAGTGCCCGCCCACCTTCAACACCGACCCCACCGAGGTCGTCGGCCTCATCGCGGGCGGCCCGGAGGCGATGGTCACCTCGATCGAGGGCGCCGAGGACTCCAAGGACCTGGCCCGCACCGACCTCGACGCCCTGGTACTCACCCCCGACGACACGGTGGTCGGCATCTCGGCCTCCGGCCGCACCCCGTACGCCGTCGGCGCCGTCGAACACGCCCGCCGCCAGGGTGCGTTGACCATCGGCCTGTCCTGCAACCCGGGCAGCGCCCTCGCCGCGGCCGCCGAGCACGGCATCGAGGTCGTCGTGGGCCCGGAGCTGCTCACCGGCTCGACCCGGCTGAAGGCCGGCACCGCCCAGAAGCTCGTGCTCAACATGCTGTCGACGATCACGATGATCCGGCTCGGCAAGACCTACGGGAACCTCATGGTCGACGTCCGCGCCTCCAACGAAAAGCTCCGCGCCCGCTCCCGCCGTATCGTCGCCCTCGCCACCGGCGCGACCGACCCCGACATCGAACGGGCCCTGACGGAGGCGGGCGGCGAGGTGAAGACGGCCATCCTGATCCTCCTCGCCGACACGGACGGACCCACCGCGACCCAGCTCCTGACCGACTCCGACGGCCATCTGCGAGCGGCTCTGAAATCGGCGGGGGAATGACCAACTCCGCTGCTAGCGTGGCCACATGACGGCATCGGAGACGTTCCTCATCGGCGGCGATCTGGAAGTACGACGGCTCGGGTTCGGGGCGATGCATCTGCGGCCGGAGCCCGCGCAGGACCGGGCCGCCGCCGTCGCGGTCGCCCGGCGGGCCGTGGAACTCGGCGTCACGCTGATCGACACGGCCCACATGTACGGCTGGGGCGCCAACGAGGATCTCCTCGCCGAGGCCCTGCACCCCTACCCGGACGACCTCGCCATCGCCACGAAGGTCGGGTTCCGTCAGACCACCACCGACCAGGGCTGGCGGTACGCCGGCGCCCCCGACGAACTGCGCGAACAGGTCGACGAGGCCCTGCGCCGCCTCCGCCTGGACCGGATCGACCTGCTCCAGCTCCACCGCCTCGACCCCGGCGTCCCCCTGGCCGACCAGCTCGGCGCCCTCCGCGACCTGCGCGACGAGGGCAAGATCGCCCGGATCGGTCTCTCCGAGGTCGACGAGGGCGAACTCGCCGCCGCCCGCGCCGTCGTGGACATCGCGAGCGTCCAGAACCGGTACAACCTCCTCGACCGCGAGCACGAGCCCGTCCTCAAGGTGTGCGAGGAAGCCGGTATCGCCTTCCTGCCGTGGCGGCCGGTGGCGGCCGGCGCCTCCGGTGCGCAGTCGGAGCAGATCGCCACGATCGCGAAGGAACTCGACGCCACCCCGACCCAGGTCGCCATCGCCTGGCTCCTCGCCCACTCACCGGTGATCGTCCCGATCCCCGGCACGTCGAGCATCGCGCACCTGGAGGAGAACCTCGGAGCGGCCGCCGTACACCTCGGCCAGGACCAGTACGACCGCCTAACGCGGTAACCTCCCGGCCCGGTTGACCCGCCGGACCCGTTCCAGCAGTTCCTCCTTCGCCGGCGCCGGCTCCAACGGCTCCCCGCGCAACACCGCCACGAGCCGCTCCGCCGTGCGCACATTGCACCGCCCCAACTGCACCAGGGCGAACGGCTCCTCACCGGCGCCGGTCACCGGGTCCACGCACAGGGACGGCAACACGACTCCCACGCCCCCGAGGGCCTCCCGCAGCAACGCCACGACTTCTTCGGTCGACCGCACGCCTCATCCACCTCTCCACGCAGAGTTCACCGTTCACAACACAGCGTGGCGATCTCGCCTCTAACCTGGCCAGAGGGGGCGCCCCAACAATCTCTGCTGTACGACCGGGAGTTGCCGTGCCGGGACCCAAGGACCTGGATCCATCCTCATCGCCGCGCGCGCTGCTGGGCGCGGAGCTGCGGCACGCCCGCGAGAAGGCGGGCCTCAGCCAGGAGAAGCTGGGCCAACTGCTGTTCGCCAGCGGCTCGTTCGTCGGGCAACTGGAGGCAGGCACGCGGCGGATCCAGCCAGAACAGGCCCGCTTGTTGGACGAAGCACTGGGTACGGGGGACTTCTTCCAGCGGAACTTCAGGGCCGCGTCGAAGTCGAAGTATCCGGAGCACTTCGCGGAGGCCGCGGAAGCCGAGACCGAGGCAACGGCCATCCGGGAGTACGCACCGCTGCTGATCCCCGGACTGCTCCAGACGCCCGCGTACGCACGGGCCGTGAACCGGGCGTACGACCCCATCGCGCCGGAGGAGATCATCGAGGAGTGGGTGGAGGGTCGGATGGCGCGGACCCGGCTGCTCGATCACCCAACAAAGCCCTTGTTGTGGGCCGTGCTCGACGAGGCGGCGTTGCGCCGGGTGACCGGCGGCCGTTCCGTCATGGCCGAAGCCCTGCGCCACATCGCGGCCCTGGCTCGCCGGAACCGGGTCATCGTGCAGGTGCTGCAGTTCAGCGCTGGTGCGCACGCCGCGATGAAGGGGCCCCTGAAGCTGATGGAGTTCGAGGACGCCCCTCCACTGGCCTACCTCGAAGGGGTCGGCACCGGACGACTGGAGGACGACCCGGCCACCGTCGCCCACATGAAGTTCACCTACGAACTCCTCGCGGCCGCAGCACTCTCGCCCGAGAAGTCCCTGGCCTTGATCGATGCGTTGGCCCAGGATTACTCCCATGACGAGCATCCCTGACCACGACCTGAGCGCCGCCACATGGCACAAGTCGAGCTACAGCGGCGGCGGGGGTGACAACTGCCTCGAAGTCACCCACGACTTCCCCACCGTCGTCCCCGTCCGCGACTCCAAGACCCCCCACGGCCCAGCCCTCATATTTCCCGCATCCGTTTGGGCCGCCTTCGTCAATGCGGTCAGGATCTGACCTAAACGGTTCCTACCGTAGGGGTCATGAACGAGACCTCGAACAACACCGTCACCGACGAGCGCTCCGACCTCCTGGAGACGCTGGCCAAGCACCGGCACTTCCTGCGGTTCACCACCCGGGACCTCACCGACTATCAGGCGGGGCAGCGGAGCACGGCCAGTGAGCTGTGTGTCGGCGGCCTGATCAAGCACGTCACGTCGACGGAGCGGAACTGGGCGGAATTCATCCAGCGGGGCCCGGCGGCCATGGGCGACTTCAAGAACATGACCGAGGCGGACTTCGCGAAGCGGGCCGACGACTTCCGGATGCTGCCCGGCGAGACGCTGGAGGGCGTCCTGGCGGCGTACGAGGAAGTGGCCGCCGTGACCGACAAGCTGGTCGCGGACCTGCCCGACCTGAACGTCTCCCACCCGCTGCCGGAGGCCCCGTGGTTCGAGCCCGGCGCGCGCTGGTCGGCCCGCAGGGTGCTGCTGCACATCATCGCCGAGACGGCGCAGCACGCCGGCCACGCCGACATCATCCGGGAGTCCCTGGACGGCGCGAAGAGCATGGGCTGACGGACGGTGTACGGGCGTGGGGCTGCACACTGGGTCGTATGAACCACGCCCAACTGACGGCACTGGGCCGAGCCCTCCGCCTGCTCGGCGAGCACGGCGAGGCCCTGACCGCCGACACGCCGGACGCCCGGCTGCACGAGGTCAAGGCGGATCTGCGCCGCGCCATCGATCTGCTCGACGAGAGCGTCTCGACGGCCGCCCGGACGACCCGGTGTCCGGAGCACCCGGGCGGCCCGGTGGACCCCGCGGCGCCGGACCTGTGCCTGCTGTGCGAGACCCGGCGCAGATCGGCCCGCCGCTCCGAGTACGGCGGCTCGGGCCCGGCGGCCCCGCAGGCGCCCGAGCACCCGGTGCCGTCCCGCTACGGCGTCCGCGGTGACCGCCCGCAGCCCCAGCAGCGCTGGCTGCCGGAGCTGTGGAACGGGCAGGAGTGGCAGCTGTGCGGGACGCCGCGCCGCGACCGCCGGGAGGCCGAGCTGTACATCGCCGCCCAGCGTCGCGGCCCGCGTCCCGCGATGGCCTACCGGCTCGTGCACGAGTTCACCGACTACGAGGTGCTGCGGGTGTGGGGCACTCCGGTGAAGGTCGACATCGAGCCGCTGGGCAATCTGTAGCGGCTACTTCGCCGTCGCTCGCGCCGGCTCCGACGCCGGCTGTGCCACGGGCGCCCCGGCGGCGGCCGACCCCTGGCGCGGGATGAAGGACGCCACGACGAAGGCCAGCAGTGCCGCGCCGGCGCCCACCGCGAGGACCACCTTGAAGGCGTTCTCGGACGGGAGGGCGTAGCCGCCGAAGTCCGTCGTCATCTGGGCGAGGATCACACCCGCGACGGCGCTCGCGGTGGACGTGCCGAGGGAGCGCATCAGCGTGTTGAGGCTGTTCGCGGCGGCCGTCTCCGACGCGGGCACCGCGCCCATGATCAGGGCGGGCATGGAGCCGTAGGCGAAGCCGATGCCCGCGCCGATGACGCAGGCGACCAGGATGAAGTGCCAGACCTGGGACATCAGGACGATGTTGAGGCTGTAGCCCGCGGCCACGATCAGGACACCGATCATCAGTGTGACCTTGGGGCCCTTGGCCCGGGAGATGGCCGCCGACACCGGGGCCGTGGCCATCATGACCAGGCCGGACGGCGCCAGGCACAGGCCCGCGACCAGCATCGACTTGCCGAGGCCGTAGCCGGTCTGGGCGGGGAGCTGGAGGAGCTGCGGCAGGACGAGGCTCATCGCGAACATCGCGAAGCCCACCGCGATCGAGGCCAGGTTGGTGACCAGCACCTGCCGGCGGGCCGTCGTACGGAGGTCGACCAGCGGCTGCTCGATGCGCAGCTCCCACCAGCCCCAGGCGAGCAGGATCAGCACGGCCGCCACGAACAGACCGAGCGTCGTGCCGCTGGTCCAGCCCCAGTCGGCACCCTTGGAGATGCCGAGCAGCAGACACACGAGCCCGACGGCCATACCTATGCCGCCGACCAGGTCGAAGCGCCCGCCGGTGCGCACCTTCGACTCGGGCACGAACAGCAGCACGCACCCGAGGGCCACGACACCCAGACCGGCCGACGTCCAGAACAGGACGTGCCAGTCGAAGTTGTCGGCGATGAGCGCGGCGGCGGGCAGGCCGAGGGCGCCGCCGATGCCGAGGGAGGCGCTCATCAGGGCGGTGGCCGAGCCGAGGCGCTCGGCGGGAAGCTCGTCGCGCATGATGCTGATGCCGAGCGGGATCACACCGGAGGCCAGACCCTGGAGCACCCGTCCGACGATCATCGGGACCAGGGCGTCGCTCAGGCCGCAGACCACCGAGCCGCCGATCAGCATGACGACGCTGACCAGCAGCATCCGCCGCTTGCCGTACATGTCGCCGAGACGGCCCATCACGGGTGTCGCGACGGCGGCGGCGAGCAGCGTCGCCGTGACCGCCCAGGCGGTGTCGGAGGCCGGGGCGTCCAGCAGCTTCGGCAGCTCCGGGACGATCGGGATGACCAGCGTCTGCATCAGCGAGACGACGATTCCGGCGAAGGCCAGCACCGCCACCACGGCGTTCGACCGGGGCGGGGCGCCGGCCCCCGCCTCGGCGGGAGGAGCAGGGGCGTGGGACATGGCGGGGCCTCCGTGGGCGTACGAGCAGGAAGGGTGCCTGATCGAACTGACTGATTGACCTGGGCAACCTTAAGTCAGTTGATTGACTTACTCAAGCGACGCAGGTCACGCCCCCTGCCCGAACGGATGCGGGGCGCATCCAGGGCCGGAGGCGGGACCCGGGCCGGCTCAGCCCTCCCGCTCGATGAGCGCCCGCACCTGGCCCTCGTCCAGCTCGTACACCGTCTCGTGCGCCCGGGGGTCGCGGGCATGGAAGGTGTGGAACAGGGGGCCGTCCGGGCCGTCCAGCTCAAGGAGGGACGCCGACGCGCCGCGCACCACGCGTTCCGTGCCGGGTGCCGTCGTCAGGTCGACGCGGCTGACGACGCCGGGGGTGACCCAGACGGGCACGGCGGCCAGGAAGCCGAAGAGCTGGAGGTGGTAGTGCCCGGCCAGGACGAGGCGTACGTCGCTGCCCCGGATCACCTCGGCGAGGTCGCCGGGGTCGCGCAGGCCGAAGACCGGCTGGGTCGCCGAGATGTCGAGGGCGATCGGCGGGTGGTGGAGGGCGAGCACGGTGCCCCGCTCGGCCGGGGTGCTCAACACACGCTTCAGCCAGTCGAGTTGGTCCGCGCCCAGATGGCCGTGCACCTTGCCCGGCACCAGCGAGTCCAGGGTCACGAACCGCACGCCCCCGACCGTGGTCACGGCCGCCCGCTCACCGGCCTCGGAGTCGAGCACCAGCTCCGGCTCCGCATGGCCGCTGCCGAGCACCTTGCCGAAGGCCACGCGTTCGTCGTGATTGCCGGTCGTGTAGAAGACCGGTGCGGCGAGCGGGCGCGCGAACTCGCCCACCAGTTCGCGTACCGCCGTATACGCCTCCACGGCGCCGTCGTCCGCGATGTCCCCCGTGACGACGATCGCGTCGACGGCCCGCAGGTGCCTCAGTTCGGCGAGCATCAGCCGGAGCGAGTCGGTGGCGTTGACGCCGTACTTGTTGGGGGCGTCGGACTTCTCCACATGGGTGTCGGAGAGATGAAGGATCCTCATCTCTCCGACGTTAGCCGCGAGTCGGGGCTCAGCTCAGGGTCTTCAGCGACGCCGCGTCGTACGGCGCCAGCTCGCCGAAGCGGCCGTCCAGCACCTTCGCCGCCCACTCGGGGTCCTGGAGCAGCGCGCGGCCGACGGCGACGAAGTCGAACTCCTCGGACTCCAGACGGTCCAGGAGGTCGTCGATGCCCTTGAGCCCGGAGCCCTGGCCGGCGAAGGCGCCCAGGAACTCGCCGTCCAGGCCGACCGAGCCGACGGTGATGGCGGGCTTGCCGGTCAGCTTCTTGGTCCAGCCCGCGAGGTTGAGGTCGGAGCCGTCGAACTCCGGGATCCAGTAGCGGCGGGTGGAGGCGTGGAAGGCGTCGACGCCGGCCGCGGCGAGCGGGGCCAGAATGGCCTCCAGCTCCTCGGGGGTCTCGGCGAGACGGGCGTCGTAGGCCTCCTGCTTCCACTGCGAGTAGCGGAAGATGACGGGGAAGTCCGGGGAGACGCGCTCGCGTACGGCGGCCACGATCTCCGCGCCGAAGGCCGCACGGGCGACGGGGTCACCGCCGTAGGCGTCCGTGCGGCGGTTGGTGCCCTCCCACAGGAACTGGTCGACGAGGTAGCCGTGGGCGCCGTGGATCTCCACGCCGTCGAAGCCGATGCGCTCGGCGTCCGCGGCGGCCTCGGCGAAGGCGCCGATCACGTCGTCCAGGTCACGCCGCGTCATCGCCCTGCCGGTGACCTCCTCGGCCCCGATCCGCAGCCCGGACGGACCCACCGCGGGCGCCTCGGCGTACGGCGGCTGGCCCTGCTCGCGCACCATGCCGATGTGCCACAGCTGCGGCACGATGGTGCCGCCCGCGGCGTGCACCGCGTCGGCGACCTTCGCCCAGCCGGCGAGCTGCTCCTCACCGTGGAACCGCGGCACCCGGTCGCTCTGCCCGGCGGACTCGTGCCCGACGTACGTCCCCTCGGTCACGATCAGCCCCACACCGGCGGCGGCCCGCCGCGAGTAGTACGACTCCACGTCCGCCCCCGGCACACCACCCGGCGAGAACATCCGCGTCATCGGCGCCATCACGATGCGGTTGGGAACGGTGAGGCCGTTGATCGCAGTCGGCCGAGCCAGAATCTGCGCCGCACGAGAGGCAGCGGGCTGAGTGACGGTCACGTGGGGGCTCCTGGGAAGAGGGGTCTGTCTATACCGGTCAGTATGTGCACACGCATTGTTGCACCTCATTAAGCAACGATGAGTGTGAGACTCCGCATTCCCGGGGAGCACAATCGGTTTGCGAGCGACTGCGGGTGCGTGGGGGCTGGTCGCGCAGTTCCCCGCGCCCCTGGAGGGCGCGCGGCGGACGCCCTTCTTTTAGGGGCGCGGGGAACTGCGCGAGCAACCACGAACCACCCGCACCCGCCAACGCACCGAGGGCGGCACCCCCTGTCGCGAATGTCGCAACAAGAGGTGCCGCCCTCGGGAAGGACGTTGATCAACCGGAGACCGGAGCCTCCGCGGTCGATCAGAAGTCCATGTCACCGCCCGGCATGCCGCCGCCGGCGGGCGCGGCGGCCTTCTCCGGCTTGTCGGCGATGACGGCCTCGGTGGTGAGGAACAGCGCGGCGATCGACGCGGCGTTCTGCAGCGCGGAACGCGTCACCTTCGCCGGGTCGATGATGCCCTCGGCGATCATGTCGACGTACTCACCCGTGGCGGCGTTCAGACCGTGGCCGACGGCCAGGTTGCGCACCTTCTCCACGACGACGCCACCCTCGAGACCACCGTTGACGGCGATCTGCTTCAGCGGGGCCTCCAGCGCGAGCTTCACGGCGTTGGCACCGGTCGCCTCGTCGCCGTCGAGCTCCAGCTTCTCGAAGACCGCGGAAGCCTGGAGCAGAGCCACGCCACCACCGGCGACGATGCCCTCCTCGACGGCCGCCTTGGCGTTGCGCACGGCGTCCTCGATGCGGTGCTTGCGCTCCTTGAGCTCCACCTCGGTCGCGGCACCGGCCTTGATGACGGCCACGCCGCCCGCGAGCTTCGCCAGGCGCTCCTGGAGCTTCTCGCGGTCGTAGTCCGAGTCGCTGTTCTCGATCTCGGCGCGGATCTGGTTGACGCGACCCGCGACCTGGTCCGAGGAGCCGGCACCGTCGACGATGGTGGTCTCGTCCTTGGTGATGACGACCTTGCGGGCCTTGCCAAGGAGGTCCAGGGAGGTGTTCTCGAGCTTGAGACCGACCTCCTCGGAGATGACCTCGCCACCGGTGAGGATGGCGATGTCGTTCAGCATCGCCTTGCGACGGTCACCGAAGCCCGGGGCCTTGACGGCGACGGACTTGAAGGTGCCGCGGATCTTGTTGACGACCAGGGTCGACAGGGCCTCGCCCTCGACGTCCTCGGCGATGATCAGCAGCGGCTTGCCCGACTGCATGACCTTCTCCAGGAGCGGGAGCAGGTCCTTGACGGAGCCGATCTTGGAGTTGGCGATCAGGATGTACGGGTCGTCGAGCGACGCCTCCATCCGCTCCATGTCGGTGGCGAAGTACGCCGAGATGTAGCCCTTGTCGAAGCGCATACCCTCGGTGAGCTCCAGCTCCAGACCGAAGGTCTGGGACTCCTCGACGGTGATGACGCCTTCCTTGCCGACCTTGTCCATCGCCTCGGCGATGAGCTCGCCGATCTGGGTGTCGGCGGCGGAGATGGAGGCCGTGGAAGCGATCTGCTCCTTGGTCTCGACATCCTTGGCCTGCTCGAGCAGGGCGGCGGAGACGGCCTCGACGGCACGCTCGATACCGCGCTTGAGGGCCATCGGGTTGGCGCCGGCGGCTACGTTGCGCAGGCCCTCCTTGACCAGGGCCTGGGCGAGAACGGTCGCGGTGGTCGTACCGTCACCGGCGACGTCGTCCGTCTTCTTGGCGACTTCCTTGACCAGCTCGGCGCCGATCTTCTCGTACGGGTCCTCGAGCTCGATCTCCTTGGCGATGGAGACACCATCGTTGGTGATCGTGGGGGCGCCCCACTTCTTCTCGAGGACGACGTTGCGACCCTTGGGGCCGAGCGTCACCTTGACGGCGTCCGCGAGCTGGTTCATGCCGCGCTCGAGGCCGCGCCGCGCCTCCTCGTCGAACGCGATGATCTTGGCCATGTGAAGTGGTCCCTCCAGGACTGGGGGTGATTCCTTCGGACCGCGCCCGCGCCCGCGACGGACGGCTCACATGCCTCGTGGTTCCTTGCCCCACCTGGCCTGCGGGCCTCACCGACCCGGTCCTTCTTTGTCACTCTCACCTTCAGAGTGCTAACGCCAATGATTAGCACTCGACCCATGCGAGTGCAAGCGGCTCTCGGGGATCGGGCGAGGCGCTCCGCCGGGGGCGAACAGGGCGCGAACGGGTCCCGGACAGGTCGCGAACACGACGAAGGGCCCGCACCCCGAGGAGGTGCGGGCCCTTCGAAGAAGTACGTCGCTGCTGTTAGTCGACGCGTGCTTCAGCCGGTCGCCAGTCGGACCATGTCCGCCTGCGGCCCCTTCTGACCCTGCGAGATCTCGAAATCGACCCGCTGGCCCTCTTCCAGGGTGCGGTAACCGTCCATCTGGATCGCGCTGTAGTGGACGAAAACATCCGCACCACCGTCGACCGCGATGAAGCCGTACCCCTTCTCCGCGTTGAACCACTTGACGGTGCCCTGAGCCATGCCTAACTCCCCTATTACTGGCCCTTGCACAGATCCACACTTCGCGGATCCGGGTCAGACCTCACCCCCCATCGGTCGGGGGCGTGCGCCGGAACGCGTCGACCGCGGCTGAATGTATCTGCCCAACTGCCGTCTGCAACAGGTCAATCGGACGAGAAATCCGGGCACGACCGGTCGGGAATGTGGGGACAATTCCGCTGACTTCAGGTCAAGTCGGACCCGGCATACGGAACAAAAGCCGCAAAAAACCCGCACACTTTGGCTACTTCTTGTCGGGCTTACGGCAGAAATTCAAGGCAACCGACTCGGAGATCAGCGGCACGTTCCCCAACTGTACCTCGCTCAACCACACAGAATTGCCCCCTCCGCTTCTCTCACGGAGGGGGCAATTCGGTGAACTCTCAGTAACCTGGGTTACCGAAGGTAATGATCGGTCATTCGGTCAGCCGCCGGCGACGGCCGGGATGATGGAAACGCCCGCGCCGTCCGGGGTCGCCGTCTCGAGGCCCTGCTCGAAACGCACGTCGTCGTCGTTGACGTAGACATTGACGAACCGGCGCAGCTTGCCCTGGTCGTCGAGCACCCGGGCGGCGATCCCGGTGTGGTTCTTCTCCAGGTCGGTGATGACCTCGGCGAGGGTGCCGCCCTCGGCGGCGACCTCGGCCTGCCCGCCGGTGTAGGTGCGCAGGATGGTCGGGATGCGAACGGTCACGCTCATGCGAGGCCAGCCTCTCGGAAGGAGTCCAGGTTCGGGCGGATGGTGGCGGTGAGGCCGGTGCCGGCCACCGCGTCCAGCGTCTTGAGGCCGTCGCCGGTGTTCAGTACGACGGTGGTCCTGGTGGGGTCGAGGACGCCGTTCTCGATCAGCTTCTTCGTCACACCCACGGTCACCCCACCGGCGGTCTCCGCGAAGATGCCCTCGGTCCGGGCGAGGATCTTGATCGCGTCGACGACCTGCTCGTCCGTCACATCCTCCACGAACCCGCCGGTGCGGCGCGCGATGTCGAGGACGTACGGCCCGTCGGCCGGGTTGCCGATGGCCAGCGACTTGGCGATGGTGTTCGGCTTCTGCGGGCGGACCACGTCGTGGCCGGCCTTGAACGCGGTCGACACCGGCGAGCAGCCCTCGGCCTGCGCACCGAAGATCTTGTACGGCTTGTCCTCGACGAGCCCGAGCTTGATCAGCTCCTGGAGCCCCTTGTCGATCTTCGTGAGCTGCGAGCCGGACGCGATCGGGACGACCAGCTGGTCCGGGAGCTGCCAGCCGAGCTGCTCGCAGATCTCGTACGCCAGGGTCTTGGAGCCCTCGGCGTAGTAGGGCCGCAGGTTGACGTTGACGAAACCCCAGCCCTCGCCGGCCGGGTCGCCGATCAGCTCGGAGCAGAAGCGGTTCACGTCGTCGTAGTTGCCCTCGATGCCGACGAGCTCGCCGCCGTAGATCGCGGCCATCACGACCTTGCCCTGCTCCAGGTCGTGCGGGATGAACACGCACGAGCGGAAGCCGGCGCGGGCGGCCGCGGCACCCACCGCGCCGGCCAGGTTGCCGGTGGAGGAGCAGGAGAGCGTGGTGAAGCCGAAGGCGCGGGCGGCCTCCAGGGCCTGGGCGACGACACGGTCCTTGAAGGAGTGCGTCGGGTTGCCGGAGTCGTCCTTGACGAACAGCTTGCCGGCGTCGACGCCGAGCTCGTTCGCGAGGTGGTCGGCCTTGACGAGCTTGGTCCAGCCGGGGTTGAGGTTCGGCTTGTCGGCGACGTTGGCCGGGACGGGCAGGAGCGGCGCGTAGCGCCAGATGTTCGCGGGGCCCGCTTCGATCCGCTTGCGGAGCTCCTCGGCGTCGTAGGCCGAGAAGTCGTAGGCGATCTCCAGCGGGCCGAAACACTCCTCGCACGCGAAGACCGGGCCGAGCGGTACCCGGTGACCGCACTCGCGGCAGGAGAGCGCCGCGGCGGGGCCGAGGTCTACGGTGGATTCGGTGGTGCTTGCAACAGTCTGCGCAGCCATGTGAGGCGAGGCCCTTTCTCCTCATCTTCCTCACGACGCATCTCGCCGTGAGACGGATTTGGCACCTTCCCTAGCCGGGAGCCTCGCGGAACGATCAACACTGATCTACGAGAACCGACTGGAGGGTTGCCGGGGCTTCATCGGGCCGTATCCCTCTGCCCCTCTGGATGAGCGGTATTCGGTTGTGGACGACGGCCGACCTCGGACATGCGATGGTCATCCGCGTTGTTCAAGACTGTAACCGAACGCCAGGACAGTTGAGCTAGCCGTCCGAACCGCGAGATGGATCACAGACGTCCCGACAGTGAGGAGCCGCCGACCGTGCTGGAAGAAGCAGAGCGCTGGCTGAGCAGCCGCTCCTGGTCCGTTGCCGACCGCCCGCTGCATCACATCCTGGCCGCCAAACAGCGCTCGGGCCAGTCGGTGTCCGTCGTGCTGCCCGCGCTCAACGAGGAGGAGACGGTCGGCGAGATCGTCGCGATCATCGCCCATGACCTCGTCCGGCAGGTCCCGCTGGTCGACGAGATCGTGGTCGTCGACTCCGGCTCCACCGACCGCACCTCCGAGGTCGCCGCCGCGGCGGGCGCCCGCGTGGTGCACCGCGACGAGATCCTGCCGCGCGTCCCGGCCGTGCCCGGCAAGGGCGAGGTCCTGTGGCGCTCCCTGCTCGTGACCGGCGGCGACATCGTCTGCTTCATCGACGCCGACCTGAAGGAGTTCTCCTCCGACTTCGTCTCCGGGATCGTCGGCCCGCTGCTCACCGACCCCGGCGTGGACCTGGTCAAGGCGATGTACGACCGCCCGCTCGCCGGTGCGGCCGGGCAGGGCGGCCGGGTCACCGAGCTGATGGCGCGCCCGCTGCTGAACATGCACTGGCCGCAGCTCGCCGGCTTCGTGCAGCCGCTCGGCGGCGAGTACGCGGCCCGCCGCAGCCTGCTGGAACAGCTCCCGTTCCCCGTCGGGTACGGCGTCGAGCTGGGCATGCTGGTCGACGCGCTGCACCTGGTGGGGCTCGACGCGCTGGCCCAGGTGGACGTGGGGGTGCGCAAGCACCGGCACCAGGACGGGCAGGCGCTCGGCCGGATGTCCGCCGCGATCTACCGCACGGCGCAGCTGCGGCTCGCCCGCGGGCACCTGGTGCGCCCGTCCCTGACCCAGTTCGAGCGCGGCGAGGACGGTTTCGAGCCGCGTACGTACTCCGTGGACACCGAGGAGCGGCCGCCGATGGTGGAGATCGCCGAGTACGCGACGCGGAAGGTCGCGTAAACGCCGGAAACCGGCCGTATACAGGGCTGACAAGAGCCCCCCACTGAGCGGAACCGCACGTTTGAGCGTTTCCTGGGAGGGCTAGGTTGAGGCTTATGGCTTCCACGCAGGATGCGCCGGGTGCGCACGGTGCTGCCAAGGTGCTCGTCGCGTCGAACCGCGGCCCGGTCTCGTACCAGGTGGGCGACGACGGCTCGCTGACCTCCAGGCGCGGCGGCGGCGGAGTCGTCTCCGGGCTGTCGGCGATCGGGCCGGACGCGGGCGCCCTGTGGGTGTGCTCGGCGCTGTCCGACGGCGACCGCGAGGCGGTGCGGCGCGGGGTCGGCGAGGACGGCGTGCTGATGCTGGACATCCCGGCCGACGTGCACGCGGACGCGTACAACGGCATCGCCAACTCGGTGCTGTGGTTCGTCCATCACATGCTCTACCAGACGCCGCTGGAGCCGGTCTTCGACGCGGAGTTCCGCCGGCAGTGGGCGTCCTACGAGGCGTACAACCGCGCCTTCGCCGAGGCGCTGGCCGGGCGGGCGGCGCCGGGGGCGGCGGTGGTGGTGCAGGACTATCACCTGACGCTGGTGCCGGGGATGCTGCGTGAGCTGCGCCCCGACCTCAGGATCGGCCACTTCTCGCACACGCCGTGGGCGCCGCCGGAGTACTTCCGGATGCTGCCCGACGACATCGCCGAGCAGGTGTTGCGCGGGATGCTGGGCGCGGACCGGCTGGGGTTCCTCACCCGGCGGTGGGCGGACGCCTTCGAGGCGTGCTGCGCCCGGTTCGCCGACGGGCTCGGAGGCACGCGGATCGGCGTGCACGGGCTGGGCGCGGACGCGGACTTCCTGCGCGAACGCTCGCACCGGGCGGACGTGACGGAGCGGATGACCGCGCTCCGCGACGAGATCGGCTCGGCCCCGGACGGCACCGCCCGCAGGACGATCGTGCGGGTCGACCGGACCGAGCTGTCCAAGAACATCGTCCGCGGCCTGCTCTCCTACCGGCAGCTCCTCGACGACCACCCCGAGTGGCGCGAGCGGGTGGTGCACGTGGCCTTCGCCTACCCCTCGCGGCAGGACCTGGCGGTGTACCGGGACTACACGGCCGAGGTGCAGCGGCTGGCGGACGAGCTCAACTCGCAGTACGGCACGCCGGGTTGGACGCCGGTCGTGCTGCACGTCAAGGACGACTTCGCCCGCTCGCTCGCCGCCTACCGGCTCGCGGACGTGGCGCTGGTCAATCCCATCCGGGACGGCATGAACCTCGTCGCGAAAGAGATGCCGCTCGTCTCCGACGAGGGGTGCGCGCTGGTGCTGTCGCGGGAGGCCGGGGCCCACGAGGAACTCGGCGAGGACGCGATCACCGTCAACCCGTACGACGTGGTCGGCACGGCACGGGCGCTGCACGAGGCGCTGTCCGTGGGGCCGGAGGAGCGGGCGGAGCGCTCGAAGCGCCTGGCGGCCGCAGCGACCGCGCTACCGCCCGCCCAGTGGTTCCTGGACCAGCTGCACGCACTGGAGGAGCAGCCCGGCCCGTCCGCCTGAGCGGAGGCGGGGCCAGGGGTCAGCCGGCGGCGGCGATCGCCCGCAGCAGCCGTACGACCCCTGCCGGGCCGTCCACCACGACGTCCGCCCGCTCCGACAGTTCGGTGACCTCCTCGCTGCCGCTGCACACCAGCAGGCCGGGGGTGCCGTCGGAGCGGAGTTTGTCGACGGCGGCGTAGGCGGGCAGGTCGCCGAGGTCGTCGCCGGCGTACAGGACGCACTCGGCGCCGAGCTCGCGGACGTACTCGCTCAGCGCGACGCCCTTGTCCATGCCGGGCGGGCGCAGTTCCAGGACCATGCGGCCGGGTTCGACGATCAGGCCGTTGCGCACCGCCAGGTCGGCGAGGGGGTTGCGCAGGGCCTCGAAGGTGCCCTGCGGGTCGGCGGCACGGCGGGTGTGGACGGCGACGGCGTGTCCCTTGTCCTCGGTCCAGGTGCCGGTCGCGGCGCCGTTCGCTTCGAGGATGCCGGGCAGTTCGGCCCGCACGGCCGCGACGCCGGGGTGCGGGTCGGGTGCGGTGACCTCGCCGCTGACGGCGTCCCAGCGCTCGGCGCCGTAGTGCCCGAGCACGACGAGGTGCTCAAGGCCGGGGACGCCGGCGAATCCGCCGTACCGCACGGCGACATCGGCCGGGCGGCCGGTGATCACGGCGACGGCGGCGACCTTCGGGGCGAGCGCCGTGAGCGCCGGCAGGGCGTCGGGGTGGGCCCGCGCCTGCTCCGGGTCCGGCACGATCGGGGCGAGCGTCCCGTCGAAGTCCAGGGCGATCAGTGCCCGCGCGGGCCGCGCGAGGAGTGCGGCGAGCCCGTCGCGTCCGTTCGCGGTCGCGGGGGTGGGCAGAGGGGCCGTGGAGTCGGCCCGGTCGGGGTCGGTCAGATCCTTTTCCTGGTCACTGGCCATACAAGGACCCTATCCAGCGAGGGCTCCGCGCACCCCTCGCTCAGCGCTCCGCCCGCCGGGCCTCCCGGACCCGCCGCAGCCGGTTCACCGTGACGGGGTCGTGGGCCAGGGCCCTGGGGTCGTCCAGCAGGGCGTTCAGCAGCTGGTAGTAGCGCACGGGGGCCAGGCCCAGTTCCTCGCGTATCGCGCGCTCCTTGACGCCGGGGCCCGGAAAGCCCCGGCGTTCCAGAGCGAGGATGGCCCGCTCGCGGTCGGCGAGGGCGGCCTCGGGCGGGTCCTGGTGCTGGTCCATGGCTCGCACCGTAACCCCCGCCACCGACAACGGCCGCTACTCGGCGCTCTCGGCCCGCGTCGCCGTCGACTGGAGGCCGCCCAGGATCGCCGACGGGCTGCCGCCGGAGGTGACGGTGCTGCCTATGCGCTTCTTGATGTCCGCGCTGACCTCGGCCCAGGACGTGCGGCCGACCGGGTAGAGCTCGGAGAGCGGGAGCCGCTCCAGGAAGGGCTTGAGGTCGGCGTCCTGCTTTGCCGCGGTCATCACCGTGGACGCGGAGTTCGTCACCGGCAGCAGGTCGTACTCGCGGGAGAAGTCCAGGACGTTCTGCTTGTCGTAGACGAAGTCGAGGAAGTCGCCCACCTCCTCGGCGTGGCCGTTCTCCTTGAAGGCCATCATCCAGTCCGCCACGCCCATGGAGACCTTGCTCGGGCCGTCGATGCCGGGCATCGGCACCATGCCGAACTTCACGCCCTTCTTCTTGGCCATCTGCATCAGGGACGGGTGGCCGTTGAGCATGCCGACGTCACCGGCCGCGAAGGCGGCGAACGCGTCGGCGCGGTTGAGCTCGCCGGGTGCGACCGGGCCGGTGAGGTCCTTGCCGACCAGGTTGTCCTTCAGCCAGTCGAGGGTGGCGACGTTCTCGGAGGAGTCGATGCTGTACGTGCCGAGGTCGCTGTCGGTGTAGCCGCCCCCGCCGCTGAGCAGCCACTGCATCGTCTCGGCCTGCGCCTCCTCGGCACCGAGCGGCAGCGCGTACGGCGTCTTCACGCCCTGTGCCTTGAGCGCCTCGGCGTCGGCGGCCAGCTCCTTCCAGGTGGTCGGCGCGGAGATGCCGGCCTTCTCGAAGAGCGTCTTGTTGTAGAAGAGCAGCCGCGTGGAGGAGGCGAACGGGATGCCGTACTGCACGTCCCGCACCCGGCCCGCGTCCGCGAACTGGGCGACGAAGTCGGCCTGCACGGGGATGGAGAGCAGGTCGTCGGCCCGGTAGAGCAGGCCCTGCGCGGCGTAGTCGGCGTACGCGCCGATCTGGGCCATGTCCGGCGCCTTCCCGGCGTCGACCATCTTCTTGACCTTGGCGTCGACGTCGTTCCAGGAGTACACGGTGACGTCGACCGTGACGCCGGGGTGCTCGGCCTCGTAGGCCGTGACGAGCTTGTCCCAGTACTTCTGGGAGCCGTTGGACTCGCTGTCGCCGTAGTCCGCGGCGACCAGCCGCAGGGTCACGTCGTCCGAGCCGCCGGTCAGCCCGCAGCCGCCCAGGGCCGCCGTCAGACCCAGCGCGGACACCGCCGCCATCGCTCCCGTACGCCTACGACCACGACTACGCCCCTGCACGCCAAACCGCCCCACGCCCATGTTCGAAATTTTCGAAACGTCATACATATTGCCCCCATAAGGTCTACACCACGTAAGTGGACTAGACCTCTCGCGGGTGCGCAAGCCACACTGTCCCCCGTGAGACATGTCATCGCCCTCGATGTGGGCGGCACCGGGATGAAGGCCGCCCTCGCGGGCGCGGGCGGTGAGCTGCTCCATCAGGCCCGCCGTCCGACCGGACGCGAGCGCGGACCGGACGCGGTGGTCGAGGGCATCCTCGACTTCGCCGCGGAGCTTCGCGCGCACGGCGAGGAGCGCTTCGGCGAGCCCGCGGCCGCCGTCGGCGTCGCCGTGCCCGGCATCGTCGACGAGGAGCACGGCATCGCCGCCTACGCGGCCAACCTGGGCTGGCGGGACGTACCCCTGCGCCGGCTCATGTCCGAGCGGCTCGGCGGCGTCCCCGTCGCCCTCGGCCACGACGTACGCACCGGCGGTCTCGCCGAGGGCCGGATCGGCGCGGGCCGGGGTGCCGACCGCTTCCTGTTCGTGCCGCTCGGCACCGGGATCGCCGGCGCCATCGGCATCGACGGCCGGGTGGAGGCGGGCGCCCACGGCTTCGCGGGCGAGATCGGCCACATCGTCGTACGGCCGGGCGGTGCCCCTTGCCCGTGCGGCCAGCGCGGCTGCCTGGAGCGGTTCGCGTCCGCCGCGGCGGTGAGCGAGGCGTGGGCCGCCGCCTGCGGGGACCCGGAGGCGGACGCCGCGGACTGCGCCAAGGCCGTCGCGTCCGGCGACCCGAACGCCGTACGGATCTGGCAGGAGGCCGTGGACGCCCTCGCCGACGGCCTGGTCACCGCTCTCACCCTGCTGGACCCCCGCACCCTGATCATCGGTGGCGGCCTGGCCGAGGCGGGGGAAACCTTGTTCACACCACTGCGGGACGCGGTCCGGCAGCGGGTCACTTTCCAGAAGCTGCCGTCCATCGTCCCCGCGGCCCTGGGCGACACGGCCGGCTGCCTCGGCGCCGGGCTGCTGGCCTGGGATCTCCTCGACAACACCGACCGTACGGAGGTAACTCCCTGATGGCAGCCGACCTGGGGGCGCGGGGAACTGCGCGACAAGCCACGGAACGCCCGCACCCCGCAACCGACAAGGCGCCCCTCGTCCTGTCCGGCGCCAACGTGGTCATGCCGACGGGAATCCTCAAAGAGGGCCAAGTGGTCATCGACGGCACGCGCATCGCCGGCGCGGCCCCGGAGAACGCTCACCACATCGACGTGACCGGCCACTGGCTCCTGCCGGGCTTCGTGGACATCCACAACCACGGCGGCGGCGGCGCCTCCTTCACCTCGGGCACCCCCGAGGACGTGCTGAAGGGCATCCACACCCACCGTCTGCACGGCACCACCACCCTCGTCGCCTCCACCGTCACCGGCGACATGGACTTCCTCGCCCGGCGCGCGGGCCTGCTGGCGGAGCTCGCCGAGCAGGGCGACATCGCGGGCATCCACTTCGAGGGACCGTTCATCTCCCCGTGCCGCAAGGGCGCGCACTCCGAGGAGCTGCTGCGCGACCCCGACCCGGCGGACGTGCGCAGGCTGGTCGACGCCGCCCGCGGCCACGCGACGATGGTCACCCTCGCCACCGAACTGCCGGGCGGCATCGACTCCGTACGCCTCCTCGCCGAGCGCGGCGTCATCGCGGCGATCGGGCACACCGACGCCAGCTACGAGCAGACGGTGGAGGCGATCGAGGCGGGCGCGACGGTCGCCACGCACCTCTTCAACGCGATGCCGCCGCTCGGCCACCGCGAGCCGGGCCCGATCGCGGCCCTGCTGGAGGACGAGCGCATCACGGTCGAGCTGATCAACGACGGCACGCACCTGCACCCGGCGTCCCTGCAGCTGGCGTTCCATCACGCGGGCGCCGACCGGGTCGCGTTCATCACGGACGCGATGGACGCGGCCGGCTTCGGCGACGGCCGCTACATGCTCGGCCCGCTGGAGGTCGAGGTCGCCGACGGGGTGGCCCGGCTGGTCGAGGGCGGCTCGATCGCGGGCTCGACCCTCACCCTGGACCGCGCCTTGAAGCGGGCGGTCACCGTCGACCGACTGCCCGTCGAGGACGCGGTGACGGCCCTGTCCGCCAACCCCGCCAAGCTGCTCGGCCGCTACGACCGCATCGGCTCGCTGGAGCCCGGCAAGGACGCCGACCTGCTCGTTCTGGACTCCGACTTCGACCTCAAGGGCGTGATGCGCCGGGGCGAATGGGTGGTCGATCCACAACTGGGGTGATGTGTCCGCCTGTTGGGGGCGGTGGTTGTCCTGCGAGACTGGGACGGCCGCCGCCCGTTTGGCATGATCGGCATCTGCCGGAGGGAACAACCGGCAGACGGACGGCGCACACATGCTGAACTCTTCGGGGGAGGTCGAGTACAGGTGATTCTCACGGTCACGTTGAACACCGCTCTCGACATCACCTATCGCGTCCGGGCGCTGCGGCCCCACGCCTCCCACCGGGTCTCCGAGGTGATCGAGCGCCCCGGCGGCAAGGGGCTGAACGTGGCCCGGGTGCTGGCGGCCCTGGGACACGAGGTGACGGTCACGGGCTTCACGGGCGGCGCGACGGGCCGGGTGGTCCAGGATCAACTCACCGGCGTACCCGGCGTGGTGGACGCCCTGCTGCCGGTCTCCGGCCCGACCCGGCGCACCATCGCCGTCGTCGACGAGCGCACCGGTGACACGACCCAGCTCAACGAGCCCGGCCCGACGGTCACGCCCGCCGAGTGGTCCGCCTTCCAGGAGGCGTACGACGACCTGCTGGCGTCGGCCTCCGTGGTGGCCCTGTGCGGCAGCCTGCCGCCGGGGGTGCCGGTGGGTGCGTACGCCGGTCTGGTGCGGTCCGCGAAGGCGGCGGAGGTGCCCGTCCTGCTGGACACCAGCGGGGAGGCGCTGCGCCGGGGTGTCGCCGCCCGGCCGGACATCATCAAGCCCAACGCCGACGAACTGGCCGAACTGACCGGCTCCCACGACCCGCTCCGCGCCACCCAGGACGCCCGAAGGCGCGGCGCCCGCACGGTGGTCGCCTCCCTCGGCGAGTCCGGTCTCCTGGCCGTCACCCCCGAGGGCCGCTGGCAGGCCACCCCGCCCACCCGCCTCCACGGCAACCCCACGGGCGCGGGCGACGCGGCGGTGGCGGGTCTGCTGTCGGGGCTGGTGGAGAAGCTGCCCTGGCCCGACCGCCTGACCCGGGCGACGGCCCTGTCGGCGGCAACCGTCGTGTCCCCCACAGCGGGTCAGTTCGACCGGGCGGCCTACGAGGAGTTCCTGCACCGGGTGGCGGTGACCGCGGAGGTCACCGCCGCGTGACCGGGACTAGGACCCGACCCAGCCCTTGACCAGCCACATCTGGTCGATGAGGGCGTCGCACTGGTTGCCCTGCTCGCAGGACAACTTGATCGTGTTCGAGCCCTTGTTGAGCTGGATGTAGTTGTAGGTCTTCGTCCAGCCCTTCTCGTAGTCGCCCTCGGGGCCGCCCGACCAGTTCTTCAGGTCGACCGGGGCCTTGGCCGCCGTGCCGTTGATCGTCAGAGTGGCGTTCTGGTCCTTGCCCGGGACGCTGTAGCCGACGTAGACGGTGTACTTACCGCTCTTCGGGATGTCGCTCACGGACCAGGAGACCGAGGAGCCGGCCTGGTTGAAGCCGGTGACGTAGACGCCACCGTCCGCCTGGGCGCCCTTGATGTCGGACGCGGTGGCGGCGCCGCCGGCGAGGGCCAGGGCCTTGGCGTCGATCGTCGGCAGGTCGTCCTCGGCGGCCGCGCTGTTGCTGTTCGACGGGCTCGGCGCGCTGCTCTGCTGGGACTGCGACTGCGTCGGCTGTGCCGCGTCGTCCTTCTTGTCCTTGTCGTCGTCGCCGCCCAGCATCGCCACGCTGATGCCGATGACCACCGCCGCGACGACGGCGATCGCGCCGATGAGGAGGCCCTTGGTGTTGGGACCCCGCCCACGGCCGTTCCCGCTGCCGCCGCTGTACGACGTCTGCTGGACGGTCGTCGCCCCGCCGGGGTGCGTCTCCGGCGCCGCGTAGTGCGCGTTCGGCTGGCCGTAGCCGCCCTGCTGTTGCGGTACCTGGGGGGCCGCAGCGGTCGGCTGCTGGCCGTACTGGCGCTGGCCGACGGCACGCACCCGGTTGACGGCGTTCGGGTAGCCGTAGCCACCGGACGGCGGCTGGGCTCCGTTGGCCTGGCCGTCGGCGTAGAGGTAGCCGAACGGGTCGTCGTCCTCGGGCGTACTGGCGCCGTTGTTGCCGGACGTCATCCCTTGGTACTCCTCACCAGGTGCGGGCGTTGCGATAGGGCGGTCAGAAGGGCGAGCCTACCCGCTCCTGATGGCCCAAACGGGTGACTCAGACCGCATCAGCTCGCTGACCTGGGATTCATCCCGCGCGTCTGTGTTGTTTGGGACGAGATCGTTTCTCTACGTACATCCGCTCGTCAGCGGACTTCAACACTTCGTCCGCGGTCATCCCGCAGTGCGCCCACCCGATGCCGAAACTGGCCCCGACCCGCACGGCGCGGCCCTCGGCCCGGATCGGCTGGATGATCTCGCTGCGCAGCCGGACGGCGAGGTCCTGGGCGTCGGCGCGGCCGAGCCCGTCGGCGAGGATCACGAATTCGTCGCCGCCGAGCCGGGCGACGGTGTCGCCGTCGCGGACCTGCCGGGTCAGCCGCCGGGCGACCTCGATGAGAACCGCGTCACCCGCGTTGTGCCCGAACCGGTCGTTGATCGACTTGAAGCCGTCGAGGTCGCAGAAGAGCACCGCGAGCCCCTTGGTGCCGTCGTCGCGCTCGGCCTCGTCCGGGGAGACGGTGTGCACGTGGTGGTCGTAGGCGTCCAGCGCCGCCACACCCGGGAAGTCGAAGCCGTGGCCGTTCGCGTCGAAGACGGCGGGGTGGCCGTAGGCGGCGTCCATGGACTCCAGGGCACCCGCGTGCGTGGGACGCCGGCACAGCCGCGCGGCCAGGCGCGCCCGCAGCTCGGCGGAGTTCGGCAGCCCGGTGAGCGAGTCGTGCGAGGCGCGGTGGGCGAGCTGGAGCTCGCGGCGCTTGCGCTCCTCGATGTCCTCGACGTGGGTCAGCAGGAAGCGGGGCCCGTCGGCGGCGTCCGCGACGACGCTGTTGCGCAGCGACACCCAGACGTACGAGCCGTCCCGGCGCCCGAGCCTGAGCTCCGCGCGCCCGCCCTCGGCGGAGGTCCGCAGCAGCGTGCCGATGTCCTCGGGGTGGACGAGGTCGGAGAAGGAGTAGCGGCGCATCGCGGAGGCGGGGCGGCCGAGGAGACGGCACAGCGCGTCGTTGGTGCGCAGGATGCGGCCGTGCTGGTCGCCGCCCATCTCGGCGATGGCCATGCCGGAGGGGGCGTACTCGAAGGCCTGCCGGAAGCTCTCCTCGCTCGCGCGCAGGGCCTGCTGCTCCCGTTCCAGCCTGACCAGTGCCCGCTGCATATTCGCGCGTAGACGTGCGTTGCTGATCGCGATGGCTGCCTGGAAGGCGTACATCTGGAGCGCCTCGCGCCCCCAGGCGCCCGGCAGCCGGCCGTTGCGCGGCCGGTCCACGGACAGGACGCCGATCAGCTCGCCGCACGCGCCGCCCTGCACGCCGGGCGTGTACATCGGGGCGAACAGGCGGTCCGAGGGGTGCCACTCGTCCTCGAAGCGGGGCGCGGGCCCGTCGGTGTACCACTGCGGGACGTCGTCGTCGTCGAGGATCCAGCCCTCGGTGTGCGGTATGAACACCAGGTCGCCCCAGTGCTGGCCCATGCTCAGCCGGCGCTCCCACGACTCGCGCGAGCCGACCCGGCCGGTGATGAGGGCCTCGGCGGCGGGGTTGCCGGCGAAGGCGGCGACGACGAGATCGCCGTCGGGGCGCACGAGGTTGACGCACGCGAGCTCGTAGCCGAGGCCGTTGACGACGCCGTCGGCCACGGTCTGGAGTGTGTCCGCCAGGCTGCGGGCCGTGTTCATGTCCGCCATGACCTGGTGCAGTTGCCGCAGGGTCGCAAGACGGACGTACGGCTCCGACTCGGTCTCCATGGTCGCCCTCCCCCCGAGACCTCGCAGCGAATCAAGGGTCCTACTTCGGCGTAACGTCCCTTGCTAGTCCCCGCCACTGAATCACAGCGCGCTGCCCACTCGGTACACAGGGTCAACAATTAATGGCTCTTGTGACTCAAGTCACAGCTAAACGTGAACAATTGAGCGGTGTTTCTGCGTTTTTCCTGTGTGTTTACTGAACGCAAAGTTGGCGCGCCCGTGGAGATGCCACGAAACGGCCACGAACAATCCCCACGACTCCGTCGGGAGTCCTAGGTCCGTTCTCGGGCGCAGGCCCGATGCGGGGCGTGCGGGACCGACATTAGCGTTTCCGGCGTGCCGAACACTTCTCTCCCCGCGCCGCCCGTGACCGCAGTCCTCCCCGCCTCCCGCAGCCCCTTTGGGCATGCTGAGGGAGTGAGCGACGACGAGTTCCGTGCCGCGATGTCGCGGTTGGCCGCGGGCGTGGTGCTGGTGACCGCGCTGGAGCCGCCGCTGGACCCGGACGATCCGCACGCGCCGCCCGGCGAGGACGTCGGGATGACGGCGACGGCGTTCATGTCGGTGTCCCTGGATCCGCCGTTGGTGCTGGTCAGCCTGCGTACGGGGGCCCGGATGGACGACCTGCTCGACGAGCAGCCGCTGTGGGCCGTCTCGGTCCTCGCGGAGAGCCAGCGCCACATCGCCGGACGCTTCGCGATGAAGGGCCGGGTCAGCGACCGCCTGCTGTTCGCCGACATCCCCTACGTCCGCGGCAAGGAGACCGGCGCCCCTCTGGTGGGCGGCGCCCTCGCCACCCTGGAGTGCCGCACCGAGCAGCGGGTGACGGCCGGCGACCACACCCTGGTGATCGGCCGCGTGCTGTCGGCCTCGCTGCCGAGTGCGGACGGACGCCCGCTGACCTATTTCCGGGGCCGTTACCGGCACTTGGGATGATCTCCGCCGCGGATACGGCAGTCGAATTCCCGTGGCCGACCACTGATCACGCGACATACCGTGCCCGGATGACGCCGACGACTTCCACTCCCCGCCTCGAAAAGATCACACCTGGAAATTTCGAAGCCGCGACCGGCATACGGGTCAGGCCCGACCAGGAACACGCGGTCTCCCCCGTCGTGGAGTCCCTCGCCGAGGCATACGTCCATCCCGAGGGCGTCGCCTGGCCCCGTCTCATCGTCGACGGCGACCGCCCGGTCGGCTTCCTGATGGCCTTCCTCGGCATCGACTGGCGCGGCGACGGCAGCCTGCGCCGCTCCGGCCTGTGGCGGCTGAACATCGCCGCCGGGGAGCAGGGCCGGGGCTACGGCCGCTTCGCCGTCGAGTCCGTGGCCACGGAGCTGCGCCGGCGCGGCGCCACCGAGCTGTACGTCACCTGGCACCCCGGCCCCGACGGCCCGGCGGGCTTCTACACCGGACTGGGCTTCAGGCCCACCGGGGAGACCTCGGGCGACCAGACGGTGGGCGTGCTGGAGCTGTAGGCGGAGCGGGAGCCGGCCCCCTCGGGCGTCCCGCCCCGCCGGGCCGGCGCTAGGCCGACTCGATGTCCAGCCGGGCCACCCGCTCCGGATCCGTCACGATGTCGATCACGGCGATCCGATCCCGTACGAACGCAAACCGCAGCGCCCGCTCCACCCGACCGCCGACCAGCACCACGGTGCCGGGCGCGCCGTCGACGAGCGCGTGCCGGGCGACCGGGGCGGGCCGCGCGCCCAGGGCGGCCGACCCGAACGTCGAGGCGCCCCGCGCCACCGCCGCCGCACCGGTCGTCACCCCGGCCTCGGAGCGGGCGATGACATCCGGGTCGAGGACGTCGAGCAGCCCCTCGAAGTCACCCTCGCGCGCGGCGGCGAGGAAGGCGTCGACGACCGCCCGCTGCCGGCGCCGAAGGGCCCGGTCGTGCTCGGGCACCTCGGCGCCCTGCACCCGGCGCCGGGCCCGGCTGGCGAGCTGCCGCGCGGCGGCCGGCGTACGGTCCACGACGGCCGCGACCTCCTCGTACGGCACCCCGAACAGGTCGTGCAGCACGAACGCGAGCCGCTCGGCGGGCGTCAGGGTGTCCAGTACGACGAGCAGGGCGACGCCCACCGAGTCCGCGAGGAGCGCGTCCTGCTCGGGGTCGACCGGCCGTGGGACGGCTCCGGCGGAGCCCTGGGCCGGGCCGCCGGGTGGTGCCGCCGCGGTGTCCAGGGGCTCCTCCGCGCGCGACTTGCGGGAGCGGAGCATGTCGAGACAGACCCGGCCGACTACGGTCGTCAGCCAGCCGCCGAGGTTGTCGACCCGGCTGGTGTCGGACCGGCTCATCCGGAACCAGGCCTCCTGCACGGCGTCCTCGGCCTCCGCCGTCGACCCGAGCATGCGGTGCGCCACGGCCCGCAGATGGCCGCGGTGCGCCTCGAAGCGCCGGGCGAGGAAGTCGGTGTCGTCGGTGCCAGTGCCGTCGGCGCTCATCGGTAGCTGCCTCTCGTCGCGTTCCGTCCGTCGTCACTGCGTTGACGGATCGCGCGGCGGGAATGTGACTCCCGGCCCCGGCGCCTACCCCCAGTCCCGCCCGGAGCGTCCTCGCTTGGTGTCGGAGCGCTGCTTCTTCTCCCTCAGCCGGCGCTCGTTGATGCCGCGGGGGATGCGGGTCGCCCGGCGCGGCTTGGGCGGCGGGGCGCTCGCCTCGGCGAGCAGCGCGGCCAGGCGTACGGCGGCGGTCTCGCGGTTGCGCCACTGGGAGCGGTGCTCGGAGGCGCGCACGGTCAGGACGCCGTCGACGAGCTTTCCGGCCAGCCGCTCCAGCGCCCGCGCCTTCCACACCTCGGGCAGCGCCTCGGTCTTCGCGAGGTCGAAGCTCAGCTCCACCCTCGAGTCGCTGGTGTTGACGTGCTGGCCACCCGGCCCGCTCGACCTGGAGAAACGCCACATGAGCTCGGCCTCGGGCAGGGAGACGGAGCCACGGATGACGTAGGGACCGGACATGCCGTCCATGGTCCCGCGTCTGTCCGGTCCACGTCACGCGAATATCGCCGTGTATCCCCTACGGGTGCTCTTTGGCAAAGAAAGTAAAGACACCTGGAACCTGAGGTACCCCTCTCCGCGTTCATAGGGGTAGCTGTAGCTTCTAGCCGTACCGCAACGAGGGAAGGGACTCCCAACAATGGCTGTAAGCCTGTCCAAGGGTGGCAACGTCTCGCTCACCAAGGAGGCTCCGGGCCTGACCGCCGTCACCGTGGGCCTCGGCTGGGACGTCCGCACCACCACCGGCACGGACTTCGACCTCGACGCCTCGGCGATCGCGGTCAACCCCACGGGCAAGGTCTACTCGGACGGTCACTTCGTCTTCTTCAACAACAAGCAGACGCCGGACCAGACCATCGTCCACACCGGTGACAACCGCACCGGCGAGGGCGCGGGCGACGACGAGGCGATCAACGTCAACCTCGCCGGCCTCCCGGCCGACGTCGACAAGATCGTCTTCCCGGTCTCGATCTACGACGCGGAGAACCGCTCGCAGAACTTCGGCCAGGTCCGCAACGCGTACATCCGCATCGTCAACCAGGCCGGCGGCGCCGAGATCGCCCGCTACGACCTCTCCGAGGACGCGGCCACCGAGACCGCGATGGTCTTCGGCGAGCTGTACCGCAACGGCGCCGAGTGGAAGTTCCGCGCGGTCGGCCAGGGCTACGCCTCGGGCCTGGTCGGCATCGCCCAGGACTTCGGCGTGAACGTCTGAGCACCCCGCACCACCCTGGAACCCCCGGCTCCGGCCGGGGGTTCCGGCGTTGTACGGCGAAGCAAGGGGTTCAGGCGCCGCACGGCCGGCCGGGAGTTCCGGCGTGTGCGAGGCCGACCGGGACCACCCGCCACGATCCTTGTGCCGGAGCTCTTCGATAAGTTGCCCGAATGATCCTCGACCCCCTCCCCCTCACCCCGGACCACGACATCCCGGCGCCGGTCCTCACCGAACTCACCGCCCTCTACGCCTCCAACCGCGAGTTCCACGCGCTCAGCGGCGACTTCCCCGACCCCGACGACGTCCGCCCGGAGCAGGTGGCCACCGCGCTGGCCGACGAGTTGGCGGTCCCCGGGGCGGAGGTGCTGCTGGCCCGCAGCGAGGGCCGTCTGGTCGCCATCGCCATCACCCTGGCCCAGCACCCGGACCCGGTCGACCCGGACCCGTGGATCGGACTGCTGATGGTGGACGCCACGACCCACGGCAAGGGATACGGCCGGCAGCTGGCCACCCTCGTGGAGGACCGTTTCCGCGCGGCGGGCCGCACCGCCGTACGCCTGGCCGTCCTCGACAACAACCCCAAGGCCCTCGCCTTCTGGTCGGCCCTCGGCTACGACACCATCGCCTACGGCCGCGACCGCGAACTCGACCGCCCCTGCACGGTCCTGCAGAAGCAGCTGGCCTGAGCAGGCGGACGACGTGGACTGGACGACCTTGGCCGGCACCGCCCTGGGCGCACTGGTCGGCATCGGCTCGACGCTGCTGGCGGACCGGGCCCGCTGGCGCCGCGACCTGGCCGACCGGACCCGGCAGGAACGCCGGCAGATCTATGTGACCGTGCTGACGAAGTACCGGCTCGCCTACGAGGGCATGTACGCGGCCGCCGCCGGCCACGCGGAAGGCGGGACGAGGGAGGCGTCCGTGCGGGAGGCGTCCGTGCGGGAGGCGTTCCGTGCGTCGGGCTGCGACGAGGCCCGTGAGACGGCGCTGATATGCGCTCCGCAGGAGATGTCGGACGTCCTCGAGAACGTCTACGCGACCCTGCGGGACCTCCAGGACCTGTTCTCGGCGGGTGAGCCGCCGCTCGACTCACCGGAGTTGCAGGAGCGGCGGCTCAAGCACGCCAAGGCGGTGTGGGCCGCGCGGGCCGCGATACGCAGGGACCTGGAGCGGGCCGTCTGACGGGCTACGGGTGCTCGGGCCGGCCGTCGCCGTACAGCCAGTCCTTCCAGATGGTCGTGAAGTCCTCGTCCGGGGCCTTCTTCTCGACGTAGGACGTGAAGTCGGCGGTGTCCGCGTTGCCGTGGCGGTGGGTGGCGGCCCAGCCCTGGACGATGTCGTAGAAGGTGTCGTCGCCGACCTTCTGGCGGATCTTGTGCAGGACCATCGCGCCGCGTTCGTAGACGGGCGAGTCGGAGATGTGGCCGGCGCTCGTGGGCTCGGCGGGCGGGAAGTCCCAGAGGTCCTCGTGCTCGTCCTCGCCGTGTTCGTAGAGGTCGTCGAAGGTCTCCTGGGCGGAGTCGCCGTCGTTGTCCTCCTCCCACAGCCACTCCGCGTAGGTCGCGAAGCCCTCGTTCAGCCACATGTCCCGCCAGCTCTTCGGGGTCACGGAGTTGCCGAACCACTGGTGGACGAGCTCGTGGACGAGGAGTTCGGTGCCGGGGGCGCCCGGGAAGACGGGCCGGTTCTGGGTCTCCAGGGCGTACTCGGCGTCGCCCTCGCCCGCGACGATCGCGCCGGTGGAGGAGAAGGGGTAGGGGCCGAAGTTGTACTCCGCCCACTCCATGATCTCGGGGATCCGCGCCAGCACCTTGCGCGCGGGGCCGGCCTGGTCCGGGGCGACGGCGGTGTACACGGGCAGGTCCTCCTCGGTCGTGGTGACCGTGGAGCGGGCGATGTCGTAGTCGCCGATGGCGAGCGTCGCGACATAGCCGGCCATGGGTTCGGCCGTGCGCCAGCGGAAGGTCGTGCGGCCCCCGCGAGTGGTCCGCCCGGCCGGCTCGCCGTTCGACACGGCCTCCAGCCCCTTCGGCACGGTGACCGAGATGTCGTACGACGCCTTGTCCGACGGGTGGTGGTTGCCGGGGAACCACACCATGGACCCCGCCGGCTCCCCGAGGGCGAGCGCGCCGGTGTCGGTCGGCAGCCAGCCCTCCTTGGACCCGTCGGGGTCGGTGAGGGTCTGCGGGGTTCCGGAGTAGCGGACGGTGACCCGGAACGTCTCGCCCTCCTCCAGGTCGTCGTGCGGCCGGACGACCAGCTCCTGGCCGTTGCGGCTCCAGCGCGCGGCCCTGCCCTCCACCGACACCTTCTCGACGTCCATGCCCTTCAGATCGAGGTCGAAGGCGGACAGGTCCTTCTCGGCGCGTGCGGTGATCTCGGCGGTGCCGCCGAGGTGGCGCTCGCCGGGGTCGTAGGCGAGGTCGAGGCCGTAGTGCTTGACGTCGTAGCCGTCGTTGCCCGCCTTGGGGAAGTACGGGTCGCGCACGCCGGAACCGCCCGGGGTGCCGTGCACCCCGCCGCACGCCGTGAGGGCCAGGGCGAGCAGGCCGCAGGCGACGACCCGGGAGATCCGTGCGGCCGGGAGCGGCCGGTCGGGCCACGGGAGCCGTACGGTCGGACGGGCCGGGACAACAGGTGCGGAACGGGACACGCCAGTGATCCTATGAGTGCGGGCGTGACACCATCACCTCCGTGCTCGACATCGGCTACGCCCTCTCCAACCGCTTCCCGGATCCCCCGCAGACCGACTACCGCCGCGCGGACGTCCACGCCCTGCGCCACGACCTGTTCTGCGGGGACGTGTATCTGGCCGACACCAAGGCGGACCGGGAGCTGTCCACAGCCTGGGGATGGGTGCCGGTGCTCGACTTCGCCTGGGCCCTGTGCGACATCGCCGAGCGGCTGGACCGGGACCCGGCGGGCTCCCGCGCCTCCCGCCCCCAGCACGCGGAACTCGACTTCACCGAGTCGACCGACCGCATGCTCTTCGAGCGCCGCTTCGGCTGGGTGGACATCGAGGCGGACTGGATGCCGGCCGAGGAGGCCCCGCTGTCCTTCGCCCACGCGGAACTGCGCCGCGAGGCCCGCGACTTCCTGCACGACCTGCTCGCCGACCTGATCGACCTGCACGAGGACCTGGGCGAGAACCCGGCGATCTGGACACTCCAGGCCCGCTATCCCCGGGTGACGTGACCCCGCACCCCGCCGAGCAGCCAGCCCTCCACCCGGGCCCCCGGCTCCGGCCGTCAGCCCTCCACCCGGACCCCCAGCTGGGCCGCCAGCACCGGTGCCAGATCCAGTAGTTGGCCGGAGCTGATCACGGCCCCGGCGAGCCGGTCCACGCCTCGCGCGATCTCCAGCTCCGAAGCCCCGCGCAGGTCCACGTCCGCCAGCGTCGCCTCGGTGAGGTCCACCCCCTTCACCACGCAGTCCACGAACTCCACCCGCTCCAGCCGGGCGCCCCCGAAGTCCGGCTCGACCAGGACGCAGCTCTCGAAGACGACGTCCCTGAGCCGGGCCTTGCGCATGTTCAGGTAGTCGATCTTGCCGCCGCGGATCACGACCCGCTCCAGCACGGAACCGTGCAGCTGCACCCCGCCCAGCCGGGCGTCGAGAAGCTCCACATCGCGCAGGGTCGCCTCGGCGAGGTCGGTGCCGACACCGCGGGGCCCGGTGAGGACCGAGTCCAGGATCCGGGCGTGATGGAGCCGCGTCTCGTCCAGGACGCAGCCCCTCAGCGCACAGTCCATGAAGCGGGCCCCGCCGCCGTCGTGCCCGGTGAGGTCCTCCTCGCGGAACTCCAGGCTGTCGTAGTCGCCGTCCGGCTCCAACTCCCCGTCCCGGAACGGCTCCAGCGGGGGCAGCCGCAGCTCCGGCCGTCTCGCCCCCTTCACCGCGCCCCTGCCCGGCCCGCCGCTCTGCCCCGTCGCTCTCCTCGCCATGCCCCCATGCTGCACCCCGCCACTGACAATCCCCCTGACCTGCGCGGACACCGGTGATGTCACATTCCGGTGGCCCCGCTCCGTCGTAGTCACAGAAGAAGGCAAGGAAGGCGAACCGAGCGCGAGGGAGACCCCCAGCCATGCACCGCATCACCGTCGTCGGCGGCGGCTTCGCCGGACTCACCGCGGCCATCACCGCCGCCGAGGCGGGCGCCAAGGTCACCGTGTACGAGGCCCATCACACCCTCGGCGGGCGGGCGCGGACCGCCGAGGGGCCGTACCGGACGAACGAGGGACCGCACGCGCTGTACAGCGGCGGCCCGCACTGGGCCTGGCTCAAGCAGCGGGACCTCATCGGCCCGCTCGCGCCGATCCCGCCCCTGGAGGCCGCCCGGCTCAGACTGCGGCACCGTGGCGTCCTGCGCCGCACCCCGCCGTTCGCCATGCTGAAGCTGCTGCGGCCGGCCCTGCCGCAGGCGCCCGTCGACGTCGACTTCCTGACGTGGGCGACCGGCATCGCCGGCGAGGAGGGCGCCCGTGCCGCCGCCCACTACTCCGCCGTCGCGCTGTTCCACCACGACCCCGGCGCCCTGTCCGCAGCGTTCGTGCAGGAGCGGCTGCGCCGGGCCACCAAGCTGCCGCCGGAGGCGCACTATCCGAAGGGCGGCTGGGCGAACCTCATCGACCGGATGGCGGCCCGGGCCTGGAACCTCGGGGTGCGGATGGAGACCCTGTCCCGGATCGACAGCCTCGACCGGCTCACGACCGACACGCCCGTCGTCGTCGCCACCTCCCTCGACGCCGCCCGCCGGCTCCTCCGCGACGACTCGCTGACCTGGACGAGCGGCCGTACGGCATTGATCGACCTCGCCGTGCGCACCCGCCGCGGGGACGCGTTCGTCGTCTCCGACCTCGACGGGACCGGGTGGCTGGAGCGGTTCACCGCGCAGGACCGCTCGCTGGCCCCGGCCGGCGAGCAGCTGATCCAGGGTCAGATCCCGATCGCCCCGCACGAGTCCCGGGCCGACGGCATCGCCCGTGCCGAGCAGCTCCTCGACCTCGGCTTCCCCGGCTGGCGCGAGCGCGTCACCTGGCGGCGCGAGGCCCTGGCGAACGGCCGCACCGGCGCCGTCGACCTGCCCGGCACCAGCTGGCGGGACCGCCCGGCCGTGGACCGCGGCGACGGCGTCTACCTGGCGGGCGATCAGGTCGCGGCCCCCGGCGTGCTGTCCGAGGTGTCCTTCAACAGCGCGCTGACGGCCGTGTCCCTGGCACTCGGCCGGCACGCCCTTGACCTCAAGCGAGCTTGAGGTCGGAGCATCGTCGAGCCGCTCCGACGACGGGACGGGCGGCCCGGCAGAACCGACTTCCGAGCGATGGGGGACCCCGATGCACGCCATCCGACTGCACACCTTCGGCCCGGCCGAGAACCTCTCCTACGAGGTGACCGACGACCCCGCACCAGGACCCGGCCAGGTCCGGATCGCCGTGGCGGCGGCCGGCGTCCACCTCCTCGACACGGCCCTGCGCGAAGGCATCCAGGGCCCGGCACCCGAGCCGCCCACGCTGCCCACGATCCCCGGCCGTGAGGTCGCCGGAGTCGTCGAGTCCCTCGGCGAGGGCGTCGCGCGACTCTGGCTCGGCAAGCGGGTCGTCGCCCACCTCGGCTTCGCGCCGGGCGGCTACGCCGAGCTCGCCGTCACCGACGTCGACCGGGTCCACGAGATCCCGGCCGATCTCGACTTCGCTCAGGCCGTCGCCATGATCGGCACGGGCCGTACGGCGATGGGGATCCTCCAGTTCGCCGAGCTCGGCCCGGACGCGGTGGCCGTGATCCCGGCGGCGGCCGGCGGCATCGGCACCCT
Source organism: Streptomyces chartreusis (assembly GCF_008704715.1). NCBI lineage: Bacteria > Bacillati > Actinomycetota > Actinomycetes > Kitasatosporales > Streptomycetaceae > Streptomyces > Streptomyces chartreusis. The sequence continues at coordinate 5,342,952 of NZ_CP023689.1, read as the reverse complement.
GCTCGTGCAGTACGCCAGGAACGCGGGCGCGGTCGTCGTGGGCCTGGCCGGCGGGCCGGAGAAGGCCGCCCGGGTGCGGGAGAACGGCGCCGATCTCGCCGTCGACTACACCGACCCGGCGTGGCCCGGGAAGGTGCGCGCCTTCCTCGGCGGGCGCGGCGCCACCGTCGTCCTCGACGGCGTCGGCGGCGACGTGGCCCGCGAGTGCGTCGCCCTGCTCGCGCCCGGCGGCCGGCACCTCGTCTTCGGCTGGTCGGGCCAGGGCCTGCGCAACGGCGAGCCCTACCTCGTCGACGGCGTCTCCGAGAACGTGCTCGGCCCCGCGATGATGCGCAGGGCCGGCGGCCCCAACCCCGTACAGACCCTCGAACTGCGTGCGCTGGCCGAGGCCGCCGCGGGCCGGCTCACCCCGTCCGTGCAGCGCTTCCCGCTCGCCGGGGCGGCGGCCGCCCATCGCGCCCTGGAAACCCGCGCGACCACCGGAAAGGTGGTGCTGGAGCCATGACCGGCGACAACAACTCCCCGGATACGTCCCCAGATACGTCCCCAGATGCGATACGTCCCGAACCATGGTCTTCTGGCCGAGTGACCGTCACCCGAACGGGTGAATCAGCCCGAGACGCGGATCCCCGCCGCTGGTGGGGGCTGGTGATCATCGCGCTCGCGCAGCTCATGGTCGTCCTGGACGCGACCATCGTGAACATCGCGCTCCCCTCCGCACAGGCCGACCTCGGCATGACCGACGGCAACCGCCAGTGGGTGATCACCGCCTACACGCTGGCCTTCGGCGGACTGCTGCTGCTCGGCGGCCGGATAGCCGACCTCGTGGGCCGCAAGCGCACCTTCGTCATCGGCCTGATCGGCTTCGCCGCCGCCTCCGCGCTCGGCGGTGCCGCCACCACGGCCGGCATGCTCTTCGGCGCCCGCGCCCTCCAGGGCGTCTTCGCCGCAGTCCTGGCCCCCTCGGCCCTGTCGCTGCTGACCACGACGTTCACCGACCCCAAGGAGCGCGGCAAGGCGTTCGGCATCTACGGCGCCCTGGCCGGCAGCGGCAGCGCGATCGGGTTCATCGTCGGCGGACTGCTCACGGAGTACCTGGACTGGCGCTGGTGCCTGTACGTCAACGTGCCCATCGCCGTGATCGCCGTCTTCGGCGCACTCGCCCTGCTGCACGACAGCCCAGTCCAGGCCGGCGCCCGCCTGGACGTGCCCGGCGTGCTGCTCGGGTGCGGCGGCCTGGTCGCCATCGTCTACGGCTTCGCCGAGGCGGAGCCGCGCGGCTGGACCGACCCGCTGGTGCTCTCCCTGTTCACGGGCGGCGTCGCCCTGCTAGCGGCCTTCGTCTGGTGGCAGGCCAGGGCACCGATGCCCCTGCTGCCGCTGCACATCGTCAAGGACCGCAACCGCGCCGGCTGCTTCCTCACCATGGCGCTGGCCGTGATCGGCATGTTCGGGCTGTTCCTGTTCATGACCTACTACCTCCAGGTCATCCTGGAGTACTCGCCGGTGCTGACCGGCCTGGCCTTCCTGCCGCTCACCGCCGCGATCATCATCGGCTCGACGCAGATCGCCGCCCGTCTGCTGAACCATGTGGCGCCCCGCGTTCTCATGGGCCCGGGCGCCCTGCTCGCGACCATCGGCATGGTGCTGCTGACCCGGCTGACGGTGCACTCGTCGTACGCGAGCGAGATCCTGCCCGCGCTGATCCTGATGGGCCTCGGCATGGGCCTGATCTTCATGCCGGTGTTCGCCACGGCCACGGCGGGTGTGGCCCCGCAGGACTCCGGCGTGACCTCGGCGACCGTCAACACCTCGCAGCAGGTGGGCGGCTCGATCGGCACGGCCCTGCTGAACACGATCGCGACGAGCAGCAGCGCCGCCTACATCACGGCCCATCTGACCGACCCGGCCCAGCGGGACCTGGTCACCCGGGAGGGCGTGGTGCACGGCTACACGGTCGCCATCTGGTGGGCCGCCGCGATCATGCTCATGGCCGGCCTGGTCGCGACCCTGATGGTCACGGCGAAGGCGCCGAAACACGGGGCACCGCACGAGACCCCGACCCCGGAACCGGTGACCTGACCGCCCCCACAGGCGGGGGGAGGAGCCCCTTCGGACCGCGGAGCCCCTCCCCCGTCATCCCTACGCCCTCGCCCCTGCGCCGTCGTCCCCGCGCCGTCAGTGCCGCCCCGCGATGCGGTCCGCCACCCGTGCCGCCCGGGACGACTCGGCGCTCGGTGTGCTGGACTCCCGCCGGTCCGCCGCCCGGTACGCGGCGTACAGCCCGTGCACGCCCAGCCAGCGCAGCGGCTCCGGCTCCCACTTGCGCACCTTGTGCCCGACCCACGGCAGATCCGTCAGCTCGGTGCGCACGCCCTGCCCGGAGTCGATCTGCACCAGGTCCCGCAGGGTCCGCGCCGCGAGGTTCGCGGTGGCGACGCCGGAGCCGACGTAACCGCCCGCCCAGCCGAGCCCGCTCGTCCGGTCCAGCGTGACGGTCGCGCACCAGTCGCGCGGCACGCCCAGCACCCCCGACCACGCGTGCTCGACCCGCACCCCGGCCAGCGACGGGAAGAAGCCGACCAGGATCTCCCGCAGCGCCTCGACGGTCTCGGGCTGCGTGCGCCCGTCGTTGTCCGTCCGCGACCCGAAGCGGTACGGCACCCCGCGCCCGCCCAGCGCGATCCGCCCGTCGGCCGTGCGCTGGGCGTACATGTAGGCGTGCGCCATGTCGCCGAGCGTCTCGCGCCCGTCCCAGCCCACCGACTCCCACTGCTCGTCGGTCAGCGGCTCGGTGGCGATCATCGAGGAGTTCATCGGCAGCCAGGTCCGGTGCTGGCCCTTGAGGTTCGCCGTGAACCCCTCGGTGCAGCGCAGGACATAGGGCGCGCGGACGGTGCCGTACGGGGTGACGGCGTGCTTGGGCCGGATCTCGGTGACCGGCGTCAGCTCGTGGATGGTCACGCCGAGCGCCTCGACGGCCGCCGCGAGCCCCTTCACCAGCTTCACCGGGTGCACCCGTGCCCCGTGCGGTGTCCACGTCGAGCCGACCGCGTCGGCCACCTTGATCCGCTCGGCGGTCCGCCGGGCGTCGTACAGCTCACGGTCCTTCTCGCCGAATGCCAGCTCCTGCGCGTGGAACTCCTTCAGCCGCGTCAACTGCGAGGGCGTACGGGCGACTTCGAGCACGCCGCCCTTGTGGATCCCGGCGTCGAAACCCTCCGCCTCCGCGACCCGGATCACCTCGTCCACGGTGTCGTTCATGGCCCGCTGGAGGCGTACGGCCGCCTCGTGGCCGTGCAGCTTGGCGTACCGGTCGCGCCCCGCGATGCCGTTGTACAGCCAGCCGCCGTTGCGCCCCGAGGCCCCGTACCCGCAGAACTTCTGTTCAAGGACGGTGATCCGGAGGAAGGGAACCGCCTGCTTCAGGTAGTAGGCCGTCCACAGTCCCGTGTACCCACCGCCCACGATCACCACGTCCGCGGAGGCGTCCCCGCCGAGCGGCTCGCGCGCCGCAGGGAGGCCGTCGTCGGCGTACCAGAAGGAGATCCCGCCGTTCACGGCGTCACTGACCGAGCTGCTCATGGCGAGGACGTTAATTCGCGTGAGCCGATTCCGGCACCCCAGTAGGGTCGCAAAGTGATCGACATTCCGGACGAGCTCATCGCCCAGCACGTGCGCTACGACGGAGAGGCGGGCCGCGCCTACGTCGCCTCACTCGCGGCACGCGCCACGCGCTTCCTGGAGCACTGGGAGCTGCGCCCGGACGGGCCGACGATGTACGGCCGCTGCGCGCTGGTCGTGCCGGTGCTGCGGGCCGACGGGACACCGGCCGTGCTCAAGCTCCAGGACGTCGACGAGGAGACCGTCGGCGAGCCGGTCGCGCTGCGGGCGTGGCACGGCGACGGAGCGGTCCGGCTCCTGGATTCCGACGACGCCACCGGCACCCTGCTCCTGGAACGCCTGGACGCGGACCGCCTCCTGGACGACCTCCCGGACTCCCGGGAGGCCACCCTGGTCGTCGCCCGCCTGCTGGCCCGCCTCACCACCACCGAGGCCCCGCCGGACCTGCGCCGCCTGGGCGACCTCGCGGATTCCATGCTGGACCGCACACCCGCGGCCCTGGAGGAGACCCCCGACCCCGCTACCCGCCGCGTCCTCGCCGACTGCACGGCGGCGCTGCGCGAGGTCGCGGACGCTCCCGGCGACCGGCTCCTGCACTGGGACCTGCACTTCGAGAACGTCCTCGCCGCCGACCGCGCCCCCTGGCTCGCCATCGACCCCAAGCCCCTGGCGGGCGACCCCGGTTTCGACCTCTTCCCGGCCCTGTGGAACCGCTTCGACGCCGACGAGGTCCTCTGGCGCTTCGACGCCATGACGGAGGTCCTCGGCCTGGACCGGGCCCGGGCCCGCGCCTGGACACTGGGCCGCGTGCTCCAGAACTCCCTGTGGCAGATCGAGGAGGGCGAGGCCCCGCTCGACGCACACCTGGAAATCGCCCGCCGCCTGCGGAAGCACCCCTGCTAGGCCGCGATCCGCCGGCGAGGCCATAGCCTCGGTTCATGATCCGACCCGCCACACCCGCCGACATCCCCGCCCTGCACGCCCTGATCCGGGAACTCGCGGAGTACGAGAAGGCACTGGAGGAGGCCAAGGCCACCGAGGAGCAGCTCCATGAGGCCCTCTTCGGCGACCGCCCCGCCGCCTACGCCCACATCGCCGCCGACGACGCGACCGGCGAGACCGTCGGCTGCGCCGTCTGGTTCCTGAACTTCTCCACCTGGCGCGGGGTCCACGGCATCTACCTGGAGGACCTCTACGTCCGCCCCACCGCCCGCGGCGCCGGCCACGGCAAGGCCCTCCTCACCGAACTGGCCCGCATCTGCGTGGAACGCGGCTACCAGCGCCTGGAGTGGTCCGTCCTGAACTGGAACACCCCGTCCATCGCCTTCTACGACTCCCTCGGCGCCCGCCCCCAGAACGAGTGGACGGTATACCGCCTGACGGACGAGTCCCTGACGAAGCTCGGCTCCGACCCCCGGCCCACGTCGGTGTGAACGTTGTGCGCATGACCGCCCACCGATTGGGCACGGCTCCCTGGCATGAGCCCCACGAATATGCGCCGCCCCTCCAACTCCCCCACGTCCGAGGCCGAGTTCGTCCCCGGTCTCGAACTCTCCCGCCGCTTCTACACCGACGCGGTGCGGCCGCTGCTGGAGGAGGCCGCTCCCGGCGTCCCCCACTCGGCCGCCCGTATCGGCAGCGGTTCCGAGGTGCTCGGCCACGACACGCCGCGCTCGGCCGACCATGAATGGGGCCCACGCCTCCAGGTGTTCCTGCACCGCCACGACGTGCCCCGGCACGCCGCCCGGATCAGACACGTGCTGGCCGAGCACCTCCCGAAGACGTTCCTCGGCCACCCCACGAACTTCGCGCTCACCGGGGCGGCCGACCGGGACATCCGCGTCATGCGCGCCACCGAAGGCCCCGTCCACCACCGCGTCGAAGTCACCGGCGCCGCCATCTGGTTCAACGACACCCTCGGCTTCGACCCGGCCCAGGGCCTCACGACGGCCGACTGGCTGGCCACCCCCACCCAGCTGCTCGCCGAGGTCACCGCGGGCGCCGTGTTCCACGACGGGCTGCACACCCTCACCCCGTTACGCCGCGCGTTGCGCTGGTACCCCCATGACGTCTGGCTGTACGTCCTGGCCTGCCAGTGGCAGCGCATCGCGCAGGAGGAGGCGTTCGTGGGCCGCGCAGGCGAGGTCGGCGACGAACTGGGCTCCGCCGTCACCGCCGCCCGCCTGGCCCGCGACCTGATGCGGCTGTGCCTGCTGATGGACCGCCGCTATCCGCCGTACGGCAAATGGCTCGGAAGCGCCTTCGCCCGCACCGCCGCCGGGCCCCGGCTGTCCCCCGTCCTGACGGCCGCGCTCGCCGCGACGGACTGGCACACCCGGGAACGCCATCTCGCTCACGCCTACGAGATCGTCGCCCACCAGCACAACGACCTGCACCTGACCGACCGCGTCTCCCCCAGCACCCGCCCGTACCACTCCCGCCCCTTCGAGGTCCTGCGCGCCGACCGCTTCACGACCGCCCTGCTCGCCCGCATAGGCGACCCGGTGCTGAAGGACATGCCGCCCGTCGGCACGGTGGACCAGTTCGTCGACAGCACCGACGCCCTGACCCGCCCCCGGCTGGCCCGCACCCTGAGCCACGACGCCCGAAAGCCGTGACCGGGACACGAGACTCAGGACAAGGGACTGAGGACAGGGGCCGCAGGACAGGGGACTCACGACAGGGGACTCACGACATACGAAGGCCCTCGACCGCCCGTGCGGCAGGCGCCCCGCCCTCCGCGACCGCCTCCAGCTCCCGGACCACCGCGGCCCCGATCAGCTCGGCGTCACCCGTGCGCAGATGGCTGACGACGGTGAGGGTGTAGGCGTCGGCGGTGTGCACGAGGCAGAGGTTCGCCGTACCCGGCGGCGACAACTGCGGCAGCGGGACGACACGCGCGAGAGGCCGCCCGTCCAAGTGGCTGGGGTTGTCACGCCACTTGAAGGCGGTGCACAGGCTCGTGGTCAGTTCGGGACGCGCCAGACGCCTGGCCATCACCCCAGCCAGCCACGGCACGGTACGCGCGGCGCCCTGGAGCGCGGGCAGGATCGCGCGATGCGCCTCGCGGCGGTGCTCGAACTCGGCGACCTGGTCCTGGCAGGCCCGCAGCCGGGCCACCGGCGAGTCGAGGTCGACGGGCAGCGCGATACGCAGCGCGGTGACGCCGTTCCCGAGCCGCTGTGCGTCGTACCGGGTCCGCAGGTCGACCGGCACCGTGGCGTACAGCGGCGTCGGTCCCTTCGGCCAGGACCGCAGGGGCCCGTGGCAGGCACGCAGGGCTCCGGCGTACGTGCTCAGCAGAAGTTCGTTCAGCGTCGCCCCGCGTCCACCGGCCGGCTGACGCCGGGCAGCGCGCATCACCTGCGGGTCGATCCGCACGACGGCCACCGACGGCCCGGGTCCCCCGCCGGACGACGGCGGGACGGGCTGGCCGGGAACCCCGATGCGCCGCAGCTCCCTGCCGACGGTGGCGAGCCCCACCGACGGCCGCTGCCGCGTCCCCTCGACCGGTGCCGGCGGCCTCGGCGGCGCGGCGTCGTCCATCAGCAGCCGGAAGAGGGTCTCCAGCGACCTGCCGTCGAGCAGCGCGTGATGGGCGAACAGCACCACGGCCTGCTCGCCCGCCGCGGTCGGGTGCCGTGTCACCAGCAGCTTCCACGGCGGCCGCCCGGCCGGCAGCGTGCGCGCGACACCGTCGGCGAAGAGGGAGTCCACGTCCTGGTCGCTGACGGCGACGTGATCGGCGGGATCGAACGGCCGGGCGGACGACCACCGGTGGCCGTACACAGCCGACGGCCCGGCGGGAGGCACCGGGACCAGACTCATCCGCTCCAGGGCGCCCCATCGTTCCTGGACCCTGGTCCGCACCCGCGCCGGATCGAACGGTTCTCCGGGAAACACCGCGGCGATGCCGATGGTCCCCGGCATCCCGTTGCGCAGATGGCCTTCCTCGATGGCCGTCAGCCTCATCTTCCACAGCCTCCCGTTCCCGATTCGCCCTTGGTCCCGCCCTCGCCGCTCAGACGTGGGGCGAGTCGAGGACGACACAGGCGTTGTGGCCCCCGAAGGCGAAGCTGTTGCTGATCACCGGCCCGTCGGGGATCTTGCGCGGCTCACCGGTGACCAGGTCCAGCTCGCACCGGGGGTCGAGGCGCGTGAGGTGCGCGGTCGGCGGCGCGAGCCCCTCCCGCACCGACATGACCGTGATCACCGCCTCCAGCGCTCCGGCCAGCCCCAGCCCGTGCCCGGTCACGGCCTTCGGCGCGGTCACGGGCACCTTGCGCGACCCGAACACGGTCGCGATGGCCCGCGCCTCGGCGAGGTCGTTCAACTCGGTGCCGGTGCCGTGCGCGTTGACGTGCGTGACCGCGTCGGCCGTGGTCCCGGCGTCGGCGAGCGCCAGCTCCATGCACGCGACGGCACCCAGCCCGTCGGGATGCGGCGCGGTGAGGTGGTGGGCGTCGGAGGTGCGTCCGTACCCGGTGAGCGTGGCGTGGATACGGGCGCCCCGCGCGCGGGCCAGGTCCAGCCGCTCCAGCACCAGGAACGCGGCTCCTTCGGCGAGGACGAACCCCTGCCGCCCGGCGTCGAACGGCCGTGACGCGGCTGCCGGGTCCTCGCACTCGGTGACCATCGCCCCGGCCCGCCCGAAGGCGAGCGCGGTCGTGGCCGTCAGCGGACTGTCGTGCCCGCCGGCCACCACCACGTCGGCGGAACCGGCCCGGATCATCTGCATCGCCTCGCCCACCGCGTGCGTCCCGGAGGCGCAGGCGGTGGAGATCGTCAGACTCGGCCCGGTCACACCGAACCGGTCGCTGATCCAGTACGCCCCCGCGTTGTGCATCAGCCGCGGCGCGTACAGCACGTCGGGATGCCCGATGCCGCTCTCCTGGCTGATCACCCCGCCGTAGCCGGTGCCGGTGACCACCGCCCGCCTGCGGGAGGGGACATGGAGCCCCCCGGCGTCCTCCACGGCGTCCGCGGCCGCGCACAGCGCCAGCTGCACCGACCGGTCGGCCCGCCGCATCTCCTTGACCGTCAGATACCCGGCGGGGTCGAAGCGGGGCATGGGACACGCGGGGTGTACGACGGTGCCCTCGTCGTCGAAGGCGTGCAGCGTGCTCGCCGAACGACACCGCACGAGGCTCTCCCACAGCTCCTCGGGCGTCGCCCCGGCGCCGCAGCGGACGCCCAGGCCCGTGACGGCGACGGCGTTCGGGCCGGTCATCGGGCCAGGGTGCTGTGGGCGTCGGGCGTACCGGCGCGCAGCCGCACGATGAGCTCGGCGACATCACCCACGGTCGCCACCGCGGACTTGTCGGTCCCGCGCAGGGTCACCCCGAACAACTCCTCGGACGCCGCCTCCAGTTCGGTGATGTCCAGGCTGTCGGCTCCCAGGTCGGCGACCAGCCGGGCCTGCGGCACGACCGCCTCCTGCGGCACCGACATCACCTGCGCGCACAGCGGCCGCAGCGCTTCCCATACGCCGCCCGTGTCCCGGCATTCGGCTTCCATGCAACTGCCTCCCTCTCCTGGTGCCGTCAGAGCACTGACGGCGTCGCCGTCCGAGCCCATGTCTCGAACTCCGTGACGACCGCGTCGGCGAGCCGAATCGCGTCGTCCGGGCCCGCGTTGCCCACCGCGGTGAGCGTGAACGCGTCCCCTGCCTGTGCCAGGGCGAAGCTGACGGTGCCGGGGTACTGCAGCGGCGGCAGCCCGACCGTGCGCACGAGCCGGCGGCCCTGGAAGGTGCCCGGCCCGCCGGGCCACTTCATGGCCGTGGTCGCGGTCGCCGCGAAACAGGAGTGGCGCCCCCGGCTGGTCAGCAGCCTGGTCACCCAGGGCCCGGTGCGCCGCGCCGCCTCCGCCGCCGGGAACAGCACGGTGGCGTGTACGGCGGCCCGGTCGGGGACGGCGGCCATCGCGTCCTGGCACGCCCGCAGCCGGGCCACGGAGCCGTCGAGGTCGACGGGCAGCGGCACCCGGACCACGGTGAGGGTGTTGCCGAGTTCACCCGGATTCCCCCGGCCGCGCAGATCGCACGGTACGGCCGTGTACACGGGCACGTCCCGCTCCTGCCACCGCCGCACCGGCCCGAACCTCGCCCGCAGCGCCCCGGCCACCGCGCCCACCAGCAGCTCGTTCAGCGTCGCGCCGCGGCCGTCGGCGGGCTGCCGGCGCGCGGACCGGACGATGTGCGCGGGCAGTTCACGCACCGCGACCGAGGTGTACGTCCGCTCCGGCGGCCATGTCGGAAGGGCCTGTCCGGGGGCCGACATCGCCTTCAGTTCCCGGCCGGCCGCGCGCAGTCCGCTGCGCGGCAACGGCACCGGCCGCTCCCGCCGGCCCGCCGGCCCGGGGTCGTCCATCAGCGCACGCATCAGCGTCGCGAGCGACCGCCCGTCCAGCAGCGCGTGCTGCGCCACCAGCGCCAGCGCGAAGTCACCGCCGCGCTCGGCGTCCGGGATCACATGCAGCCGCCAGGGCGGCACCCCGTCGGCGAGCGGCCGGTCCACACTGCGGGCCCACAGTTCGTCCAGCGTGGCCCGTTCCTCGACGACCTGCGCGACAGGATCGAACGGCCCCGGTACGGCCCACCGCGCGCACCCTCGTCGTCCGCACGCTCTGTCGAGCACACAGCTCATCCGCTCCAGGCCCGCCCAGCGCTCGACGACACGGGCCCGCACCCGCTGCACATCGGGCCGTTCGCCGGTGAGGACCGTCGCCAGGCCGATGACTCCCGGACAGCCGTTGAGCAGCAGCATCTCGTCGGCACAGGACAGTCTCATGCGACAGGTCGCCCTTTCACTCGGCGTGCACGGCACGGCCCGGCCCGCGCCGGATCGCTGCCGTGTCCACGGCCCGCAAGTCCAACGCCCGCCCCGTGACGGAGCGGGCGTCGAACCGGACGCTTCGTACGGTTACTTGAGCGCCGAGCTGTTGCAGCCCATGTCCGAACCCAGGTGGCTGGGCTGCGCGGCCGGGGAGCCCTCGCCGTTGAGCGCGTTGGCCAGCACGCCGTTGAGGGCGCCGACGCTGCCGAGGACGTCGATGTTCATGTCGTGCGAACGGCACTCGATGCCCTGCGTGATGTCCACGTCGTGGGCCCCGGCCTCACCGTGGGCGAAGGCGGTGCCCATGCCGAGGGAACCGACACTGCCGAGGACGGCGCCCACCAGGACGGCCTTGTGGAGCTTGCGCATTTCTTCTCCGTATGGATCGAGCGGAAGGGTGTGCAGCGAATGAGGTTGGAACGACGGCCTGTTGCGAACGGCCGTCAGCCGAGGCGGGGCAGACCCAGCTGGCCCACGGGCGGCGCCGCGACCTGTCCGAGGCCGAGCCCGGGCACCTGCGGAGTGCTGGTGTTCAGCGGGTTGATCAGCGGGCTCACCTCGGGGTTCACCTGCGGGTTGACCTGCGGCGCGACCCGCGGCGGGGGCTCCGGGTTGAAGACCTGCGGAGCGGACACCTGCGGGGCGACCTGCGGCATGACCTGCGGGGCCGCCTGCGGCGTGACCTGGGGAGCCGCCTGCGCCGGGGCGGAGTACTGCGGGACGCCGGCCTGCGCGGAACCGCCCGACGAGGCCGAGGCGGTGGCGTAACCGGTCTGCTCACGCGGGGCGGGCGCCGGAGCCGCGTACTGGGGAGCCTGCTGCGGCTGGTACTGGGGACGGGAGGCTTCGGCGTAGCCCGCCGACCGGGCCGACGCGGTGACCTGCGGCGGCGCGTAATGCGGAGCCGGAGCGTACTGCGGGGCCGGAGCGTACTGGGGCGCCGGGGCGTACTGCGGAGCGGGAGCGTACTGCGGAGCCGGGGCGTACTGGGGCGCCGGGGCGTACTGCGGAGCGGGAGCGTACTGAGGTGCCGGGTACTCGGGAGCGGGCGCCGGAGCGGCACCTGCGTACCCGACGGGATAGTCGGCCGCCTCGCTGACGCCGGCGCCGATTGCGGTCAGACCGCCGGCCGCTGCGACGACGAGCGCGGCCTTGTGAAGCTTGCGCATGGAACCCTCGGCCCTTCATTACCTGTACAGGGAAATCCGTTGTATTCAGTGCAGTCTTGCGTGTGCTCAGTCTGATATTCGTACTGCGCCCTTACAGGGGTAATGCCTGAGCTGTCATGTGGACTTCACGCCGGAGCCGGCAGCGGAACCCATGGCTTCTCCTACCGATTCCTGGTACTGCCCTCTCTCGACTGGCAACGACATTTACTCGGCCAAGTCACGGGATCCGTAATTCCGTCACCCCATTGCCATCCATCGGATTTACACACCCTGCGGCAATTGGGTGACCCCTTCCCGACTCACGTGACTGGATTCGCAGTTGCCTCGTTCCGCACCAGGAGAGAGAGCGATGGTCCATCGCAGTCGCATTTCCGTACGTTCATGCACAGGTCAATGAAGGGCCGAGTTCCATGCGCAAGCTTCACCAGGTCGCGCTCGTCGTAGCAGCAGCCAGTGGTCTGTCGGCCATCGGCGTCGGCCCCAGCGTCGCCGACGCCCCTGTCGGCTACGGCTCCGTCCCGCCACCCGCTCCGCAGCAGGATCTCCAGGCCACCTCGTGGACCAACTCGCAGGCCAGCGCCCAGCGCTCCAACCTGCCCAACGCACAGCGGCCGGCGACGCTGCCCGCCCACGGTGCCGACGTCACCCCTCAGGTCAACCCGCAACTGAGCCCGAAGATCAGCCCCCAGGTCAACCAGCAGCCGAACGTCGCGCCGTCCGGGCCGATCGAGCAGGCCAACCTGTTCCGCCCGTACCAGGAGTGCAGCCCGCAGTCCCTGCTCAACGCCGCCGTCCCGGTCGCCGTGCTCGCCGCCGCCGAGACCGAGGGCGTCAAGTGCGAGCAGGCCAACAGCCAGGCCAACTCCCTGGCCCACGCCCGCTACACGGGCTGACGCCGACTTTCGACCACGGGCCCCAGGCGTCCGGTGCGACGGCCGGCGCCTGGGGCCCGTTCGCATGTGATGCGACTTCTGGGTGCTTCCGGCGTGAGATCGCGAACCTCGGCGCGTCGTTCATATATGTCTGGATACTTCGTATTAATCTCCGGTAACTGTACGAAGTCGATCTCGCACAGATCGCACCCACCTCACTCCACCGGAGAAGACATGCACAAGCTTCGCAAGGCTGCCGTCCTGGTCGCCGCCATCAGCACCATCGGCCTCATGGGTGCCGGTACGGCCACCGCTGACGGCCACGGCGGGCACGGCGGCAAGGGCGGCGACAAGTTCAGCGTCCTGCAGAGCTCCAACTGCAAGTCGCACGACCTGAACGTCGACGTCCTCGGCCAGGTCGGCGTCCTCAACGGCCTGCTGGGCAGCGCGCTCAACGGCGAGGGCAACCCGGGCGCGCAGGACACCCACCTGGGCTCCAGCATGGGCTGCAACAACAGCGCCTTCTGAGGCACTGACGGCCGCACGGCCGGCCGAAGCGGGAAACAAAGTCCCGGTACCGAGCGTCAAGCCCGGTGCCGGGACTCCTCTTTGCGCCGGATTGGCTCGTTCGCCAGAACATTTCGGCGCTATCGGCCAAGATGGTGAGTCTTTTCAGAATTCGGCGTGCCGCCGATTGCGTCGGAATACTTCCTATTAGCCTCCGTAAATGTACGAAGTCGGTCTGCACCAGATCGACCCACTCCACTCCACCGGAGATGAACATGCACAAGCTCCGCAAGGCCGCCGTCCTGGTCGCCGCCCTCGGGAGCGTCGGACTTCTGGGGTCCGGCGTCGCCCACGCCGACGGAGGCGACTACGGCAAGAGCAGCAAGGGCAGCAGCCTGAGCATCCTGCAGAGCAGCACCTGCCGCTCGCACGACGCCAACGTCGACATCCTCGGCCAGGTCGGCATCGCCAACGGCCTGGGCGGCAACCTGCTCAACGGCGAGGGCAACCCGGGCGCGCAGGAGACCGCGCTGGGCTCGAGCATGGGCTGCAACAACAGCGCCTTCGGCAAGTGACGTAGGCCAGATCCTTCCCCTGGTGCCCCGGCCGTACGGCCGGGGCACCGGCATTTTCCGGGCCGCCACCATAAACGTACTAATAATAAAAGAATGCCGGATCGGAATTCCTTCCGATCCGGCATTGTGTTTTCGATGTGCTTCAGAAGTCGAATTTGGGGAGCTTGAAGCCCTTGGGCAGCTTCGCCCGGTTGTTGCACTCCACGACCGGGCCGCTCTGCACGGACCCGCCGTTCTTCATGCCCTCCTCCGGCCCGACGAACCTCGGCCGCTCGACCGTGGAGCAGTCCTGCTTCTGCTGGAGCACGTACCCGTTGCGCTTGTCCTTGTGGACGACCTCGCTCTTCTTGACGCAGACGATGTCGCCCTGGGCGGTGATCTTGCAGGCGCCCTTGGTGTCGTCGGCGTGCGCCGGCACCGCGGTGCCGTAGAGCGCGGCGAGAGCTCCGAGGAGCCCCGAGACGGTGGCGATCTTGTGTCGAGCAATCATGTGCTGCGTTCCTTCTGCCTTGGAGAATCTCGGATTGCCTTGGAGGAGTCCGGAAATGACACAGCCCGGCCGCGCTCCCCTGATGGGTCTGCCGCGCGTCCGGGCTGCGTTGCTAAGGGTGTTGTCCAGCACACCGTGGAACGGCCCGACCTGTTCCCTGAACCAGGAGCGGGAGCATTCAGATCGTGCGCCGTGCATACGGTGTTCCGACGGAAGTCGATGCGGCTGTGCCCTGAGAATCGCGCATCGACCCTCGGGGTCTGGTTACTGGGCGGCGGTCGGAGCGGTGTACTCGCCGTAGCCGTACTCGGGGGTGGCCTTGGGGGCGGCCTCCGGCGCGACCTGCGGGGCAGCCTCGGGAGCGACCTGCGGGGCAGCCTCGGGGGCAGCCTGCGGGGCGACCTCGGGAGCGGCCTCGGGAGCGACCTGCGGGGCGACCTCGGGGGCGGCCTGCGGAGCAACCTCCGGCGCAGCCTGCGGAGCGGCCTGCGGAGCAGCGGCAGCCTTGTCGTACGGAGCACCCGCCGTGGCAACGGCGTTGGCCGTCGAGGTGGCGACCGCGGTGACAGCCTGACCGTCGTAGCCCTCGTCGCCGGCGAAGGCGCTACCGGCGCCGACACCGAACGCGGACAGACCCGCGACCGCAGCTGCTACGACTGCAACGCGCTGAAACCTGCGCATAGTTTGACCCTTTCTTCCCGGGGCGTGACGCCCTGGCTTGACTACTTAATGTGAGCATATACACGCAAACCGTAGCAATTTGGGACCTCTGTCCCTTCCGTGTCGTGTCGGGCCATGACAAGGCATCGGTGCGCACACCGATTTCTCTGAATGGGAAACGACGCGTCCCCGCTGTCTGGACACGGGCGTTGAGTGCCGGTCACCCATTTGCCGAGAAATGGGTCGTGGACGCGCGAAAACGGCGGATGGCCGGACCCGGTAACCCGGTCCGGCCATCCGCCGAAGAAGACGCTCAGCCCAACAGGCGCGCCAGCAACGGGCTGCTCTCGTCCCGGTCGCTGGTGTCGGTGGTGGTCGGGGCCGCCACCGGAGCGGGGGTCTCGGCATCAGCGCAGGTGATGTGCGGGCCGATCCTCGTCTGCCCGTTGGACAGCACGCCCGGGGTGGGCAGGGTCAAGGGCTGCGTCGGCTGGCAGTTGACCGTCCTGCGCAGGGTGAAGCCATCGCCCTCCGGCGTCTGGCCCGTGACCTGCTGGGTGCAGATGATGTTGCCCCCGGGGTCCATGGTGCAGGCACCCGGGCCCGCGGCGTGGGCCTGGGTGGCGCCGAGACAGGTCATGGCGAGGCCGCCGAGAAGCCCTGTGAGGGCCACGAACTTCTTGCCGTTGAACATGTGTTGCGTCTCCTTTGTGGGGGTGTGCCCGGACGTCGTACACCGCGAACGGCCGCGCCGGGCCCTGGGGGTGTCGCAGAGACGGACCCCGGCGCCCCACACAACCGGGACACTCGGGGCCGTTTCGCTTAGGAAACGAAGGACTGACCTGAGGGCGACCGATCCGCGTCCGACCAACCGCACATCGCCGCACCGGAGTTCATCAGGGCCGTCGCGACCGCGCGCGGGCCGCCGGCGCGTGCTCGCGCCCCGGGCATCCACGCATGAGCGGGCCCCTTCGGGTACGACCCCGAAGGGGCCCGCGGAAGGCGTCGCGCACGACTACGCCGCCGACCTCAGCCGGTGAAGGCGTTGTTGAACTGACCGCAGGTGGTGTCGAAGGTCTCGGACAGACCGAGCACGGCGACCGGGACGTCGGTCGCGGCAACCGTCTGCGGGCTGCACTCCTGGTAGGGGCGGTAAAGGTCCGAAACGGACGGCGCGGCGTCGTAGGCGACGCTCGTACCGGCACCGACGGCGGACAGGCCGCCGGCAGCAGCTGCGGCGATCATGACCTTGTGAAGCTTGCGCATGGAACCCTCGGATTTCATTACATGAACATTGAGGCTGATTGCCTACTGTGACTGCACGAACACTAGCAGTAGCGATCCGGGATCCTATTCCACGCAGGCGCATGTCCCGTGTCCCTATGGGGACATGAGGCGAGGGAATTCACCGACACGGGTGTGGGGAAAAGCAGAACGGGGCGGTGTCATCGACAACCGCCCCGCAGATTGAGCCCCCTGTCGGATTCGAACCGACGACCTGCTGTTTACAAGACAGCCGCTCTGGACCAACTGAGCTAAGGAGGCCTGCACGCGCTGTCACGCACGCGCCCGTGCAGTGTACCCAGGTTCCGAGTGGGCCCTGTCGAAAATTTCCGCGAAGTTCACATGCCCCCAGGTACTGACAGACCAGGCGAACGCCAGGTACCGTCCAGAGCCAGTCCGCTCATGTGGACTAAACCAACCACCTTCCTACAACGGATCGTCCGGCACGTTCCTGCCGGTAGAAGGGGGCCCATTCATCATGGCCACTGTCTCGTTCGACAAGGCGACCCGGATCTACCCGGGCACCGAGAAGCCCGCCGTCGACGGTCTGGAGATCGAGGTCGGGGACGGCGAGTTCCTCGTCCTCGTCGGTCCGTCCGGCTGCGGCAAGTCCACCTCGCTCCGCATGCTGGCGGGGCTCGAGGACGTCAACGGCGGCGCCATCCGCATCGGTGACCGCGACGTCACGCACCTGCCGCCGAAGGACCGGGACATCGCCATGGTGT
This sequence comes from Streptomyces chartreusis, assembly GCF_008704715.1. NCBI lineage: Bacteria > Bacillati > Actinomycetota > Actinomycetes > Kitasatosporales > Streptomycetaceae > Streptomyces > Streptomyces chartreusis. The sequence goes on along the minus strand of NZ_CP023689.1, from coordinate 5,326,210 downwards.
TCCAGAACTACGCGCTGTACCCGCACATGTCCGTCGCCGACAACATGGGCTTCGCGCTCAAGATCGCCGGCGTCAACAAGGCGGAGATCCGCAAGAAGGTCGAAGAGGCCGCGAAGATCCTCGACCTCACCGAGTACCTGGACCGCAAGCCGAAGGCGCTCTCCGGTGGTCAGCGCCAGCGTGTCGCGATGGGCCGCGCCATCGTGCGTGAGCCGCAGGTCTTCCTCATGGACGAGCCGCTGTCGAACCTCGACGCCAAGCTCCGTGTCTCGACCCGTACGCAGATCGCCTCGCTCCAGCGCCGTCTCGGCATCACGACCGTCTACGTCACCCACGACCAGGTCGAGGCCATGACGATGGGCGACCGCGTGGCCGTCCTCAAGGACGGTCTGCTCCAGCAGGTCGACACCCCGCGCAACATGTACGACCGTCCGGCCAACCTCTTCGTCGCCGGCTTCATCGGCTCCCCGGCCATGAACCTGGTCGAGGTCCCGATCACCGACGGCGGCGTGAAGTTCGGCAACTCGGTCGTGCCGGTGGACCGGGAGGCGCTCGCCGGCGCCACCGACAAGACCGTCACCGTGGGCGTCCGCCCCGAGCACTTCGACGTGGCCGGCGCCGAGTCGGACCAGGGTCTCGCGGTCACCGTCAACGTGGTGGAGGAGCTCGGCGCCGACGCGTACGTCTACGGCACCGCCAAGGTGGGCGACGACGGCAAGGACCTCGTCGTCCGTGTCAGCGGCCGTGACGTGCCCGAGAAGGGCAGCACGCTGCACGTCGTCCCGCGTTCCGGTGAGACCCACGTGTTCTCCACCTCCACGGGTGCGCGCCTGTCCGACTGAGGCAGCACAACTCCGGGTAATTCACCCAGGTTGACGAAGAGGGCCCCGCAGAGCGCTGCGGGGCCCTCTTCGTTGTCGACAAATACCCCGGCATACCGGTCATTTCGAGCGCTGTGCGTCAACGCGCCGCCCGAGTTTGAAGGCCCCTTCGTCCCCCGAACCGGTGACTAAATGTCGCCATATCAGCACCGAACGCTACCCTCACTCGCGTGAAGCACTCCACCAACCAACAGACACGACGCGGCCACCGGGGCCCCGCCCGCCAGCTCGGCCGCACCATCGCCTTCGTCCTGCCCGTCGTCCTGGTGCTCTCCGGGACCCTCGCGGTCACCCGGGTCAACTGGTCGGGCAACCCCTCGGACTCGGTGCTCACCGCGACCGACGTCTCGAGCGCGGGTGCCGCGAGGAACAGCGCGCCGCGTGCTCCGCAGGACGTGCTGCGCGACCAGCTGCTGACCGAGCTCCAGGAGAAGAACCCGAGCGTCGCGCTCACCCACCTCCAGCAGGCCGTCGACGACCGGCCGTCGCTCGCCCGGCACTGTGCCTCGATCGCCCGCGCGCTCGGTCGTGCGGCGGTTCGTGTGTACGGGCCGACTCGGGCACAGTCGTATTCCCGGCCCGTCTGCGACACCGCGTTCGCCTCGGGGGTCGCCGCGGCGCACAGCTGACGGTGGGCGCGAGCGCCGGCGCCACTGGGTGGCGCCCGGCGTTGCTGCCGCCGCCCCGATTTGGGTGCGGTTCGAGGAACACTCCGCTTCCGGACGGTAACGGCTGATTGAGGAACCGTTGCCGACGAATGCCGTGAGCGGGGCGCCGCGTACAGTTCGGGCATGACTGATCCGAACGCCGCGACCCGCCCCGTTCAAGCCGTCGTCCTGGCCGGGGGCCAGGGGTCCCGGCTGCGTCCGTACACCGACGATCGGCCCAAGCCGATGGTCGAGATCCCCGGTACGGGGACGCCGATCATCGGCCACCAGCTCGTCTGGCTGGCCGAGGAGGGTGTGACGGATGTGGTGATCAGCTGTGGGCATCTCGCCGAGGTGCTTCAGGACTGGCTGAAGTCGGCGGATCTTCCTGTGCGGGTCACGACCGTCGTCGAGACGGAGCCGCTGGGGCGGGGTGGCGGTCTGAAGTACGCGGCGGCGCATCTGCCGCATCCGGACAGGCCCTGGTATGCGACGAACGGTGACATCTGGACGCGGTTCTCGCTGCGCGACATGGCCGACTTCCATGCCGAGCGGGACGCTGTGGCGACGCTGGCGCTCGCTCGGCCTCGTCTGCCGTGGGGGGCTGTGCAGACGGACGGCTTCGGGCACATCACGGACTTCATCGAGGCTCCGCCGTCGACGTTCGAGATCAACGCGGGTGTGTATGTGTTCTCGCCCGAGTTCTCTTCGCTGCTGCCTGAGCGCGGTGACCATGAGCGCACGACGTTCCCTCACCTTGCCCGTGAGCGGCGTCTGGCCGGGTTCCCGATTCCGCAGGGGGCGTATTGGCGTGCCATCGACACGGCGAAGGACCTGACGGAGGCCGCGAAGGAATTGGCGGCGCTGGGGCGCTGACGCCGGCGGGATGGGGGTTCGTCGTCGTGTAGCGCCTGCGGGTGGGGGTGGGTCGGGGCCGTGCCGGGGGGTGTCCGTCCTCGGTCCGGCGGTTGCTGTGCCTCAGAGGGCCGCTGTTTCTTGACGCCGGCCGCTGCGGGCGGACACCCCCCGGCACGTCCCCTTGCCGCCGTACGCGGCTGGCGGGCAATTGGGGGTACGACGACCAGATCCTCGCCGGGCCGACGCCGCCCGGCATCAGCCCTACCTCAGCGGCCTCCCCGCGCCTTCCCTACGCCAGCGCAAGCGGCCAAGGGAACTCGCCTCTGCTAACCCCGGCCTGCGGCCCCGGGCGGCATCTCTGAACCAGCCCGGCGCCAGTAGGCATGGCACCCCGCCCCCCACTCACAGGCGCCAGCTGCCCCTCCGCCCCGCGAACTCTCAACCGCCCGGCGCTGAGGCCGAGGAGTCCCGCCTGCCTCTGGCCCCGCCTCGGCCCCTCCTCCTTGCCGGCCCGCGGATCTCTCAGCCCGCCAAGCGCTCGGCCCGTCCGGCGATTGAGGACGAGGTCCTTTAGGCCGAAGCGGGGGCTGGGGTGGTGGTCCCAGGGGTTGGGAGGGTTGGTGTGGGTGGGGACGGCGAGAGGCCCCGGGCGCTGGGGGCGGCCGGGGCCCGTTCGGGGTGGGGAGGGGTCAGCCCAGGAGGCCGCCTACCAGGCCCGGTTCTTCTTCCGTGGAGCCGCCTGAGGAGTTGCCGCCGGAGGTGGGGCCTCCGGAGGTGGGGCCGGTGGTGGTGCTGGGCGCCTCGTCGGCGGGAGCCGACTGCTGCGGCGGGGCCTGACCCTCCGTGCCCTGCGTCTGGCTGGGCGTACCGACGCCCGTCGAACCCGTGTCGGCGGTGGCGCCCGGCGTCGTCGCCGCGCCCGACGGGGTCGTCGCGCCCGATGTCGCGCCCTGGGTGGGCGAGTTGGAGGCGGACGGCGACTTGTCGTGCTGCCGGTCGGACTCCTCCGGCAGGGGCGAGCCCGGCAGTTCGTTGCGCGGGGCCTCGCCGGGGCCGGGGACCACGACACGGTCGGCGTCACGGACCGCGCCACCGAGCAGGGAGCCGACCAGGAGGGTCAGACCGGTGACGATCGCCGTGATCAGGGCGCCGCGGCGAAGGACGTAGCGGCGCAGCTCCCAGATGTCGGAGCGGGGGCCCAGACGGCGCCAGGCCATGCCCGCCAGGCGGCCGTCGATGGAGTAGACGGGGGCGCCGGCGATGATCAGCGGGGACCAGGCAGCGAGGTAGATGATGTCGGGGGCGTCGTAGACCGGGACGCTCTTCCAGCTGACGGTGACCAGGAGCGCGGCGGACAGCAGGGCTCCGACCACCGCGGCCACTCGCTGCCAGCAGCCCAGGACCGTCAGCACGCCCACGATCACCTGGAAGAAGGCGATGACAAGGCCGGAGCCGACGGGGTGTTCCAGGGCGAACTGGCGGAGGGGCTCGGCCACTTCCCAGGGGTGGAGCGTGTTGAGCCACTTGACCATCGAGCCGCGCTTGCCGCCGTCGAAGTAGACGGGGTCGCAGAGCTTGCCCATGCCGGCGTAGATGGAGATGAAGCCGAGGAAGACCCGGAGCGGGAGCAGGACGACGCCGAGGTTCATACGGCGGCCGGGGTAGTACGCGTGCCGCGCGGGGTCGTCGGCGCCCGGGCGGCGGGACGAGTCGTCGACGTCGTCGTCCGGGCCGTCGGGCTCCTCGTCGACGAAGTCCTCGGCGGCGTACTCGAATTCCTCGTCGTAGGCGCTCTCGACCGTGCGCATGTGGGGCAGCAGCCGGGTCTCGACGGATTCGTGCGTGCGCTGCGCGCCCACGATCGGGGTCTCGACGGTCCGCGCCATCTCGTCCTCGTAGCCGCCGTCGTAACCGACGTCGACGCGCGGGATGACCTGCGTGCCGCCCCCGGCGGGAAGCGGTTCGTCGCCGTGGCGGACGCTGCCGTCCCGCACGGCCTGGAGGAGCCGGTGGGCGCCGGTGTCGTCGGGCGCGGACGTGCCGTTCCAGACGGCGACCCGGCGGCGGGCGCCCGGGGCCGCGCCCGCTCTGCCGGCCGCGTTGACGAGCGGCATCAGGGAGGTGGCCTCGGTGGCGCTCAAGTGCCGTGCGATCCGCGGAGATTTGGTGCGCCGGGCAGACGAACCCAGCAGCACGCGGAAGCTCGCGTGATTGACGATGATCTGCGCCGGATCGCTCGGCACCTTCACCATGCTCAGCGCGGGAGCGTCGTCGTATCCCGACGAACGGTCCCCCGTGGGTGTGCGGGGTGTTCTGGTGTCCACACTCAACTAACCGAGTGACGTGTGGTTAGGACACTGCTTTGACCGGTCCGATCTGTCCGGACCCCGTCAAAGATGCGCAGGTCGCACCACTGTCACCAGAATTAACCCGCACGGGTGACGCCACGGATGTCTGTTCAGGCGCGTCGGCTGGCCGCCTCGTAGAGGACGATTCCCGCCGCCACACCGGCGTTGAGGGACTCCGCTCCGCCCGGCATCGGGATGCGGACCCGGAAGTCGCACGTCTCGCCGACCAGGCGGGACAGGCCCTTGCCCTCGCTGCCGACCACGATGACCACCGGGCCGTCGAGGGCCTCCAGGTCACCGACTTCCGCCTCGCCGTCGGCCGCGAGACCGACGACCGCGATGCCCGCCTTCTTGTACGCCTCCAGCGCGCGGGTCAGGTTCGTGGCGCGGGCGACCGGCGTACGGGCCGCGGTGCCGGCGGACGTCTTCCAGGCACCGGCCGTCATACCCGCCGCACGGCGCTCGGGGACGACGACCCCGTGGCCGCCGAAGGCGGCGACGGAGCGGACCACGGCACCGAGGTTGCGCGGGTCCGTCACACCGTCGAGGGCGACGATCAGCGGGTCCTCGCCCGCGTCGGCCGCGGCGGCGGCGAGGTCCTCGGGGTGGGCGTACTCGTAGGGCGGGACCTGGAGGACGAGGCCCTGGTGGTTCAGGCCGTTCGTCATGCGGTCCAGCTCGGGGCGGGGGGCCTCCATGAGGTTGATGCCGCCGCGGTCGGCGGCGAGCTGGAGGGCCTCGCGGACACGCTCGTCGTTGTCGATGAACTGCTGGACGTAGAGCGTGGAGGCCGGGACGCCCTCGCGCAGTGCCTCGACGACCGGGTTACGGCCGACGACCATCTCGGACGTGCCCTTGCCGCCACGGCCGCGCGGCGCGGGGCGGCGCGCGGCCTGCTTCGCCTTGGCGGTCGCGATGCGGTTCTTCTTGTGCTTCTTGCGCATCTCGGCGGGCGGCGTCGGGCCCTTGCCCTCGAGACCCTTGCGCCGCTGGCCGCCACTGCCGACCTGCGCGCCCTTCTTGCCGGACATGCGGCGGTTGTTCGCGGCCATGACCTACCTGTCTGTCGTGGGTGTGTCGTACGTACGTCTATGAAGTGTGCCGCCCGGGGGGCCGGGCGGCACAATCGATCTTCCGGGAGCCGGGTCCGGTCAGCGCGGGCCGAGGCTCCAGCGGGGTCCGTCGGGGCCGTCCTCGATGGCCAGGCCGGACTGCTTGAGCTGGTCGCGGATGGCGTCCGCGGTCGTCCAGTCCTTGCGGGTGCGGGCCGCCTCGCGCTGGTCGAGAACCAGCCTGACCAGGCTGTCGACCACGCCGTGCAGGTCCTCGCCCCGGTCGGACTCGCCCGCCCAGTGGGCGTCCAGCGGGTCCAGGCCGAGGACGCCGAGCATGGCGCGGACCTCGGCGAGGCGGGCCACGGCGGCTTCCTTGTCGTCGGCCGCCAGCGCGCTGTTGCCCTGGCGGACCGTGGTGTGGATGACGGCGAGGGCCTGCGGGACACCGAGGTCGTCGTCCATGGCCTCGACGAAGGCGGGCGGCAACTCGGCGGACGGCTCGACGGCGCCGGCCTTCTCGACCACACGCTGCACGAAGCCCTCGATCCGCGCGAACGCCGACTCGGCCTCGCGCAGGGCATCCTCGCTGTACTCGATGGTCGAGCGGTAGTGCGGGGTGCCCAGGTAGTAGCGCAGGACGATCGGGCGCCAGGCCTTGACCATCTCGGAGACCAGCACGCTGTTGCCGAGCGACTTCGACATCTTCTCGCCGCTCATGGTGACCCAGGCGTTGTGCACCCAGTACCGCGCGAAGTCGTCGCCGAAGGCCTTGGCCTGGGCGATCTCGTTCTCGTGGTGCGGGAAGATCAGGTCCAGGCCGCCGCCGTGGATGTCGAAGGCGCTGCCCAGGTACTTGTGCGCCATGGCCGAGCACTCCAGATGCCAGCCGGGGCGCCCCCGGCCCCACGGGGTCTCCCAGTCGGGCTCGCCCGGCTTGGTCGACTTCCACATGGCGAAGTCGCGGGCGTCGCGCTTGCCGGCGACACCCTCGTCGGGCTGGCGCAGGTCGTCGATGTCCTGCCGGGACAGCTCCAGATACGACGGCCAGGAGCGCACGTCGAAGTAGACGCTGCCGCCGGCCTCGTACGCGTGGCCGCGCTCGATGAGCGTGCGCATCATCTCGACCATCTCGGTGACATGGCCGGTGGCGCGGGGCTCGTAGGTGGGCGGCAGGCAGCCGAGCGCGGTGTAACCGTCGTTGAACGCGCGCTCGTTCTCGTAGCCGATGGACCACCAGGGGCGGCCCTGGTCCGCCGCCTTGTTGATGATCTTGTCGTCGATGTCCGTGACGTTGCGGATGAACGTGACGTCGTAGCCGCGGTACTCGAACCAGCGGCGCATGATGTCGAAGTTCAGGCCGGAGCGGATATGTCCGATGTGCGGTGCTGCCTGCACGGTGGCGCCACAGAGGTAGATCGAGACGCAACCCGGCTTGAGCGGGGTGAAGTCACGGATCTGCCGGGCGCTGGTGTCGTACAGGCGAATAGTCACGGGTCCAGGGTAGTCGGCGATGCCCGGTGCCTCGGACGGTTGTGGATAACAGTCAGATCGTGGTCCGCACCACGAGCGCGGTCGCCACGGCCATCAGCCCTTCGTCCCTGCCGGGGAACCCCAGCCCGTCCGTCGTCGCGCCCGACACCGACACCGGCGCGCCGGTCGCCTCCGAGAGGATCTTCTGCGCCTCGTCGCGCCGCTTGCCGATCTTCGGGCGGGGGCCGACGACCTGGACGGCGACGTTGCCGATGCGGAAGCCCGCCTCACGCACGATCCGGGCCGCCTCGGTGAGGAGTACGACGCCGGAGGCGCCCGACCACTCGGGGCGCCCGGTGCCGAAGTGCTGCCCCAGGTCGCCGAGGCCGGCCGCCGAGAACAGCGCGTTGCACGCGGCGTGCGCGACGACGTCCGCGTCGGAGTGGCCGGCGAGTCCGGGGCCCTCGCCCTCCCACTTCAGGCCGGCGCACCACAGCTCGCGGCCCTCTTCGAAGGCGTGGATGTCGGTGCCGATGCCCACCTGGGGCAGCGGCATCGGCTGCTCAGAAGCCATCGTTCAGCCTCCGGCGCGCCAGGACCGCCTCGGCCAGGACCAGGTCCAGCGGACGGGTGACCTTGAAGGCCTCCTCGTGGCCGGGGACGACCACGACGGTGGGGCCGAGCTGCTCGACCATGCTCGCGTCGTCGGTGACGTCGTCCGTCACCGTCTCGTGGGCACGGACCAGCGTGGCGCGGTCGAAGCCCTGCGGGGTCTGCACGGCACGCAGTCGGGCGCGGTTGGGGGTGGCCACGACCGGTTCGGGTGCGCCGGGCGTCCGCGCGGGCTCGACCTCCTTGACGGTGTCCGCGAGCGGCAGCGCGGGCACCACGGCCGGCGCTCCGTCGCGCACTGCCTCGATGACCGCGTCCACGGTGTCCACCGGCACCAGCGGGCGCGCCGCGTCGTGCACCAGGACGATGTCGAAGTCCGGCGGCAGCGCGTCCAGGCCGAGCTTGACGGACTCCTGGCGGGATTCACCGCCGGGGACCACCAGGAAGTCGGTGCGCTCGGGCAGGGCGTGGGCGTCGAGCATGCTCTTGACCTCGGGGGCGCCGTCGGGCGGGGCGACGACGACCACCAGGGAGACGGCACGGGACGCGGCCATCGCGCGGACCGCGTGGATGAGCATGGGCGTGCCGTTCAGCGCGCGAAGTGCCTTGGGCGCGCCCGGACCGAGGCGTACGCCCCTGCCGGCGGCCGGAATCACCACGGCCGTACGGGCTGCGCTGCGGGTTTCCGAGGGCGAAGGGCGCGAATCGTCAGACATCGGTTCCTGTCAGGTTTGTGTGCTCGGCCTAGTTGGGTATGGCCCTGGGGGTGCCCCCTGCTCGACTGAATTCGAGAGCTTGGGGGAGTGCCGGGCGCGAGCCTTGACCGGACCCTTCCGTGACAGTCGGTCGAGCCTGCTGCCGGGCCCGGCACGTCAAGTATCGGGGGCACCCCCGAGAGCGGCCTGCGAAGCAGGTGGAACAGCGCCCGCGAGCGAACATGCCGCAGCGCCCGGCGACAGGAAATACGTCATCGGGCACCGCGGCACTTTTTAAAGCCATACAGCACTGTGCTGAATGAACTGAGGCGGATGAAACCGCGTCAGGACGCGAGAACCTCGTCGAGCAGGGCCTCGGCCTTGTCCTCGTTGGTGTTCTCCGCGAGGGCGAGCTCGCTCACCAGAATCTGGCGGGCCTTGGCGAGCATGCGCTTCTCACCGGCGGAGAGTCCGCGCTCGCGCTCACGACGCCACAGGTCACGCACGACTTCCGCGACCTTGATGACATCGCCGGAGGCGAGCTTCTCCAGATTTGCCTTGTAACGACGCGACCAGTTCGTGGGCTCCTCGGCGTACGGCGCGCGCAGCACCTCGAAGACCCGGTCCAGCCCGTCCTGACCGACCACATCACGCACGCCGACGAACTCCGCATTGTCCGCTGGCACACGTACCGTCAGGTCACCCTGGGCGACCTTCAGCACCAAGTAGGTCTTGTCCACGCCTTTGATCTGGCGAGTTTCGATAGCCTCGATCAGCGCGGCCCCGTGATGGGGATAGACCACGGTGTCGCCAACCTTGAACGTCATGTGACAGGTACCCCTTCCGTGGCTATCCAGGGTAACACGGAAACTGCGGGTTCTGAATGGCGTTTTCGCAGGTCAGGGCATATCTCGGGGCTTGACAACTCCAACAGGAACGTGCTTCGCGGGCCGACCGGAAGAAGGTATTCGCAGGTGGGAGCGGCTCTGCGGACGCAGGGAAACGCGTACGTTACACACATCCGGCGGCGCCTCCAAGTGGTCGAACGTACACAAATGTCCGGTTCCAAGTGTGCGACTTCCGCTACTCCGTTCGGCGTCCCGAGTCGGGTCCCGGACGAATCCCGGAATTGATCACAGCCAGGTCGGACGGCATGGCCGGTGATCAATTTCCGGGGCGTCGCACATTCCTTCACGGAGATTTTGCGCGGGTGCTTGCGAGGGGCTTATGTGAATGACGGACGAGCGACCGGGCAATGTGACTCCCGGGCCGCTTGTGGGTGAAGAGACGGGGTTGGAAGAGGGACTTCGACGGCTGTTCGGCCTGTGAGGGGAGGGTCGGGTGCGGTCGCGCGGGAACGGCTCGGTAACCTAAGGCCGCTGACAGACACTTAGGGCGGCTTTACGCGCCCCCCGTTCGAGTCAAGGAGTTGCCGCCGCCGTGAGCAGCAGCCTTCGACGCGGCGCACTCGCTGCCGCCGCCCTCGCGTTCTCGATCACCTCGCTCGCCGCGTGCGCCGCAGGAAACGACGCCCAGACGCTGCAGATCAAGCCGGACAACGCGGCCACCAGCGTCGGCGACATCAAGATCCAGAACGCCCTCGTCATCACCCAGCCCGACCTGGAGTCGACCGGGCCGGCCGCGATCTCCGCGACCCTGTTCAACTCCGGCAAGACGGCCCAGACGCTCGACGCGATCAAGGTGGACGACACCGACAAGACCGCCGAGCTCAAGGCCGCCAAGGGCGGCAGCCTGACCATCCCGGCCGGCGGCCGGCTGATCATCGGCGGCAAGGACAACGCCTCCGCGGTGCTGTCGAGCAGCCGTGAGGCCGTCCGAGACGGCAACGCGCAGAAGATCACCTTCACCTTCAGCGAGACCGGTGACGTGAGCCTGCGCGCCTTCGTGGTGCCCGCCGAGAACTACTTCGAGGGCTGGGGGCCGACCGAGGTCCCGGCCGCGCCGGAGACGGCGTCCTCGCCGACGGGGACCCCGACCGGTACTCCGAACGCCGGCGCCGAGGCCACGCCGAGCGGTGGTGCCTCCGCGGGCTCCTCGGAGACCCCCGGTGCCGGGACCGAGGGCGGTCAGGGAGCCGGCACGGCCACCCCGACGGACGCCGCCTCGCAGTCGGCCGCCGGTCACTGACCGGCTGACGGCGACCGCATCGCCGTAGAGACGGCTCCACAGCTGTGGAAAAAGGGCGGGGCCCCGGAAATCCGGGGCCCCGCCCTTCGTCTTGTCTTCTCCCCGCGGTCTACGGCTCGAACTTGTAGCCGAGGCCGCGGACCGTGACCAGGTAGCGCGGGGCGCCCGGGTCCGGCTCGATCTTGGCGCGCAGGCGCTTGACGTGGACGTCGAGGGTCTTGGTGTCACCGACGTAGTCGGCACCCCAGACCCGGTCGATGAGCTGCATTCGGGTCAGGACCCGGCCCGCGTTGCGCAGGAGCATCTCCAGGAGGTCGAACTCCTTGAGAGGCAGGTCGACCTTGGAGCCGGAGACCGTGACCACATGGCGGTCCACGTCCATGCGGACCGGGCCCGCCTCCAGCGCGGCCGGGGTGACCTCCTCGGGCTCGCCGCGGCGGCGCAGGACGGCCCGGATACGGGCGACCAGCTCGCGTGAGGAGAACGGCTTGGTGACGTAGTCATCGGCTCCTATTTCCAGGCCGACAACCTTGTCGATCTCGCTGTCCTTGGCGGTGACCATGATCACCGGCACGTTGGAGCGACCGCGCAGCTGACGGCAGACCTCCGTGCCCGGCAGGCCGGGCAGCATCAGGTCGAGGAGGACGAGATCGGCGCCGTTGCGCTCGAACTCGTCGAGTCCGTCGGGCCCGGTGGTCGCGACGGCGACCTCGAAGCCCTCCTTGCGGAGCATGTACGACAGGGCGTCGGAGAAGGACTCCTCGTCCTCGACGACGAGCACTCGGGTCACGGAAGGACCTCCGGGGCGGAAAGCGTTTCGTACGCGGGTGAGTCGGGGGAAGTGGGGGAATTCGATAGTGCGGGCTGCCCGGCCTCGTCGTCGAGATCGGGGTGCTGCTGAGCACGGTCGCGGGCCGCACCCGCCTCCGGCAGCCGCAGGGTGAACGTGGAGCCCTGTCCCTCGGAACTCCACACCGTGACCTCCCCGCCGTGCGAGGCGGCCACGTGCTTGACGATCGCGAGACCGAGGCCGGTGCCACCTGTGGCACGGGAACGGGCCGGGTCGACGCGGTAGAAGCGCTCGAAGATGCGCTCCTTGTCCTTGTCCGAGATGCCGATGCCCTGGTCGGTCACGGCGATCTCGATGTGGTCCCCGCCCGGTGCGGTGAGCCGGCGTGCGGCGATGCCGACGCGGGTTCGGGCGGGCGAGTAGTTGACGGCGTTCTCGACGAGGTTGCCGAGCGCCGCGGCCAGCTGGCCCCGGTTGCCCCAGATGCTGAGGTCCTCGGTGCCGCCGGCGGCCATGTTGATCTGCTTCGTGCCGGCGGCGTGCCGGCAGCGGTCGATCGCCTCGGCGACGAGCTCGTCCACACGGACGGGCTCGGCGTCCTCCAGCGGGTCGTCGTTCTGCACCCGGGAGAGGTCGATGAGCTCCTGCACCAGGTTGGTGAGCCGGGTCGCCTCGATCTGCATGCGCCCGGCGAAGCGCTCCACGGCCTCCGGGTCGTCGGAGGCGTCCATGACCGCCTCGGACAGCAGGGAGAGCGCGCCGACCGGTGTCTTCAGCTCATGGCTCACGTTCGCGACGAAGTCGCGCCGTACCGCCTCTATGCGCCGGGCCTCGGTGAGGTCCTCGACGAGGAGCAGTACGAGCCGGGAGCCGAGGGGGGCCACCCGGGCGGAGACGGCGAGGGCCTCGCCGCGGCCGGTGCCGCGACGGGGCAGATCCAGCTCGACCTGCCGTATCTCGCCGTCGCGCCGGGTGTCCCGGGCCATCTGGAGCATGGGTTCGACGGAGAGCTTGCCGCCGCGCACCAGACCGAGGGCGTACGCCGCCGAGCTGGCCTTGACGACGGCGTCCCCTTCGTCGAGGACCACCGCCGAGGAGCGCAGCACCGACAGGACCGTGTCCACGCCGGGCGGCAGGACCGGGTCGGTGTGCAGGGAGGTCCGGGTGGGTCGTTTCAGGTCGCGTTCGCTCCAGCGGAACGCCAGCATGGCGATCACGCCGGTGAGAACCCCGGCGATCGCTGCCGCTGCGGCGACCGCCGCGTTCACGTCCATGCACCCAGGTTAGGCATGGCCAGGGCTGTGCCCACAGCCGTCGGAGTGCGAGCTCGAACACTCGTCGCCCAGAGTTCACCTTGGAGCCAGTAGTGGTTCATTTGGGGTGGCGGAAACGGACGCGTAGAGACCGGATGGTGGGGGCGTGGGGTTCGCACGGCCAGTTCAGCGCGTAGATCACACAGTCGGTTTAGCGTAGAGGCGCGAGATCGCACTGGCGGTTTCACGACAGTCCGACTGTCGTTTTCGCGACGGTCTTACTGTCGGAGGTCATGACGGTAAGACTGCCTGTCCGACGACAGGACCGGTGGTCGGCTCGGACGACGGGACCGGTGGTCGGTGGTCGGAGAGGGCCGGTGGTCGGCACATACGGCGGCCACGGCCATGGGACTGCCGGTCGGACGGCAGTGACCTGGCGCCCGGAACCCCCCGAGGCATACGTAAGAGAGGGACCCTGATGCGGGACGCGTACCACGAGGAACTGGACTCGATCGGCGACAGTCTGGTGGAGATGGCCCGGCTGGTCGGGTCGGCGATCGGGCGCGCCACGGCGGCGATCCTCGACTCCGACCTGAAGCTGGCCGAGAGCGTGATCGAGGGTGACGAGAAGGTCGACGACCTTCAGCACGACCTGGAGGCCCGGGCCATAGCCCTGCTGGCGCGCCAGCAGCCGGTGGCCACGGACCTGCGGATAGTGGTCACCTCACTGCGCATGTCGGCGGACCTGGAGCGCTCGGGCGACCTGGCCCAGCACGTGGCGAAGCTCACGCGGCTGCGCTACCCGGAGCGTGCGATTCCGCAGGACCTGCACGCCACCATCCTGGAGATGGGCCAGCTCGCGCAGCGGCTGATGGCGAAGGCGGCCGAGGTGATCATCACCAAGGACGTCGACCTGGCGATGCAGCTGGAGCAGGACGACGACGCGATGGACCTCCTCCACCGCACGCTCTTCCAGCACCTGATGGACGAGCGCTGGAAGCACGGCATCGAGACGGCGGTCGACGTGACGCTGCTCGGCCGCTACTACGAGCGGTACGCCGACCATGCGGTGGCGGTCGCGAAGCGGGTGGTCTACCTGGTGACGGGTGAGCACGCGGACGAGCTCCAGCAGGACATCCAGCCCGACATCCAGCCGGTTTCGGGGGTGGAGGGGGCGTAGGTCCCTTCGCTCACGTCGGGCTCTTGGGTCCGGTGAGAGCTGGGGGGCTCAGGCGGCCGTATGCCCGTTCGAGCGAGGCCCGTGTGGGTCCGTGAGCGGGCTCGCGGAGAGCTGTTCGGGGCGCGGGCAAGCCTCTGTGCGCCGTTGATGCGCCCAGCGGGGCGGGCATGGAATGAGCACAGGCACCAGCCTCGAGGAGGGACCATGGCCGAATCCCCCAGTACTCCCGGCACCACGCCCGACCCCACCCAGGAACTCCCGACCGAGCAGTCCGCCGACATCAGGAGCCTCCCGCTCTTCGGCGCGTGCGGCTGCGGCTCGGGCTGCGGGTGCGGATGCCAGTCGGGGAACCCTTGCCAGTGCGGGTGAAGGTGAGGGCGCAGGACTCGGAGGTCCGTGGCGTACGGCGCGGCGGGTGTCGCGGGACGCCTCGGACGCCGTGGACGCGGTAGATCTCGTACGACGGTGAGGGCCTCGGGGCGGATGACGCGCCGGGGCCCTTCGCTGTGCGGGGCGGCTGCGGCTGCGGCGGCTGCGGCTGCGGCTGCGGCTGCGGCGGACCTTGCTGCCGGCGGGGCCTAGTCCGAGACGATGCAGGCGACGTCCCTGACGGTGACGTCGGCTTCCGATTCGGCGTAGAAGTCGGAGGCGTCGCGGTCCGGGCCGGTGGACGGCGTGGGCGTCGGCAGGGCTGTCGCCGGGCACTTCGGAGAGCTCGAGGACGACGGCTCGGGACGCGGACCCGACGTCGGCTCGATCCCGTCATTGATCGACTCGGTGAACGCCCAGCCGGCGACAACCAGCACGAGCCAGCCCCCGGCCAGCCATGCCTTCACCCGCCCGCTCATCCCGCCCTACCCCAGCACCGGTGGTCCCCATGGCAAGCGGCCAGTCTGTCCAGGTCGCGACACCGGACACAAGCGCACCGCTCGAAGCCGGCCGCCATGCCAGGGGCCGAGTTGTCGGCGATCTGCTGTTACTCACTTTCGGGTGACGGCCCGATCCCTCGCGGGGTGGCGTGCCGTGGCGGGAATGCGTCACAGCCCAACGCCCGCAAGGGCTTCCGGCCCGTCGGCACGTCAACACAAGGCCATAGACGGCATATATGGATGTTGCAGCCGAGAGTCATAGAAATATGGGCAACAGGTAACAGACGTGATGCCTTCTCCTGAATTCCTCCACGACATGGACAAGGTGTGCGTGCGGCCAGCCGGCCGCCAATTCACACCGCACCGACTCCCCGGCAGCCCGAGCTGCCGCCCGGAGAAGGTGTCCGCACCATGGGAGACCCCTTGTCCGCTTCCGCTTCTGTCAGCGCCCGCCGTCTCGCCGCCGCCGCGCTCGCCGCCGGCGCCCTGGTCTCGGTCGTCACGCTGCCGGCGTCCGCCGCCGACCACCCCCGTCACGAGCGGCCGAAGGTGCAGATCTCGGACGTCCAGTACGACTCCCCGGGCCGTGACGACCGCTCCAACCGCTCCCTGAACCGCGAGTGGGTGGAGATCACCAACACCACCCGCCACACCGTCAACCTCGACGGCTGGACCCTCGAGGACGAGGACGGTCACACCTACACCTTCGACCACTACCGCCTGGAAGGCCGCGCCACGGTCCGCGTCCACACCGGCTACGGCCGCGACACCGACAGCGACCTGTACCAGGACAGCCGCCGCTACATCTGGGACAACCGCTCCGACACCGCCACGCTGCGCAACGACCGCGGACGCTTCATCGACAACGAGTCCTGGGGCTACGACCGCCACCACGGCGGCCACCACGGTGGCTACCGCCGCTGACCCCGACACCACACGCGTGAACTGAACGCGTTCCCCCACTCACCGACCGACCACGAAGCGCGCCCGGCCTCCCGAGCCGGGCGCGCTTCGTGCGTGGGGTGACCTGAGGAGCGACAGCATCAAGCCCCTCACCGGCGGAGAAACCGCGGGTGAGGGGCTTGATGGTTTGGGCTTACTTCTTCTTGCCCTGGTTCTTGACCGCCTCGATCGCGGCAGCGGCTGCCTCCGGGTCGAGGTACTTGCCGCCCGGGGTGACCGGGTTGAAGTCGGCGTCGAGCTCGTAGTAGAGGGGGATGCCCGTCGGGATGTTCAGGCCCGCGATGTCGGCGTCGGAGATGCCGTCGAGGTGCTTGACCAGGGCGCGGAGGCTGTTGCCGTGGGCCGCGACCAGGACCGTGCGGCCGGTCAGGAGGTCCGGGACGATGCCGTCGTACCAGTAGGGCAGCATGCGGACGACGACGTCCTTCAGGCACTCCGTGCGGGGGCGCAGCTCCGGCGGGATCGTCGCGTAGCGCGGGTCGTCCGACTGGGAGAACTCCGTGCCGTCCTCGAGCGGCGGCGGCGGGGTGTCGTAGGAACGGCGCCACAGCATGAACTGCTCCTCGCCGAACTCGGCGAGGGTCTGCGCCTTGTCCTTGCCCTGGAGGGCGCCGTAGTGGCGCTCGTTCAGGCGCCACGAGCGGTGGACCGGGATCCAGTGGCGGTCCGCGGACTCCAGCGCCAGCTGGGCCGTGCGGATCGCGCGCTTCTGGAGGGACGTGTGGACCACGTCGGGGAGAAGGTCGGCGTCCTTCAGGAGCTCGCCACCGCGGACTGCCTCCTTCTCGCCCTTCTCGTTGAGGTTCACGTCCACCCAGCCGGTGAACAGGTTCTTCGCGTTCCACTCGCTCTCGCCGTGGCGGAGGAGGATCAGCTTGTACGGTGCGTCGGCCATGCCTCAGAGCGTAATCGACGCATTCGGCCCCCAGGCCGCCCGCCCAGCAGGCGGACAGTTGACGGGATCTGTTAATTGAGTGGCCCGCCCCAGCCCCGCGTTTGTAAGTTGCGGATGCCTTCTTGGCTACTTACATCCGTTGCCGGTGTCCGGCTGCATCCGTGGGGACCCCTATGCCACTCGCCGCCGTGCGACGCGCCACCCGAGAGACCGTCGCCGGGCTGCCCCGCGAGTTCTGGTGGCTGTGGACCAGCACCCTCGTCAACCGGCTCGGCGCCTTCGTCGCCACCTTCATGGCGCTGTACCTCACCCTCGACCGCGGCTACTCCGCCTCCTACGCCGGTCTGGTCGCCTCCCTCCACGGGCTCGGCGGCGTCGTCTCGTCGATCGGCGCCGGCGTCATGACCGACCGGCTCGGGCGGCGACCGACCCTGCTGGTGGCCCAGGCGTCCACCGCCGTGTCCGTCGCCGTGCTCGGGTTCGTGCACCACCCCGTCGCCATCGCCGCCGTCGCCTTCGTCGTCGGCGCCGCCTCCAACGCCTCCCGGCCCGCTGTGCAGGCGATGATGGCCGACATCGTGCGGCCCGAGGACCGGGTGCGCGCCTTCTCCCTCAACTACTGGGCCATCAACCTCGGTTTCGCCGTCTCCTCCATGGCCGCCGGGTTCATCGCCGAGGTCAGCTACCTCGCCGGGTTTCTGATCGAGGCCGGCATGACGGCCGTCTGCGCGGTCGTGATCTTCGTGAAGCTGCCCGAGTCCCGGCCCGAGAAGTCGGACACGGGTAAGGGCGAGGAGGAGGTCGGGCTCGGGACCGTGCTGCGCGACGGGCGTTTCATGGCCGTCGTCGGGCTGTCCTTCCTCGTCGCCCTCGTCTTCCAGCAGGGCTCGGTCGGTCTGCCGATCGCCATGGGCGACGCCGGGTTCTCGCCCGCCGACTACGGCCTCGCCATCGCCATCAACGGCATCCTGATCGTCGCGCTCCAGATCCCGGTCACGCGGTTCATCGAACGCCGGGACGCGGGGCGGATCCTCATCGTGTCGTCCCTGCTCGCCGGCTACGGCTTCGGCCTCACCGCGTTCGCCGGCTCGGTCGGCGTCTTCGCGCTGACGGTGTGCGTCTGGACGCTCGGCGAGATGCTCAACGCCCCCACCCAGACCGGCCTCGTCGTCCGCCTCTCCCCCGCCCACGGCCGCGGCCGCTACCAGGGCATGTACACCCTCTCCTGGTCCGTCGCCGCCCTGATCGCCCCCCTGATGTCCGGCTTCGTCATCGACCACCTCGGCGCCGAGTGGCTGTGGGGACTCTGCGCGGTCGTCGGGACGGCGGCGGCGATCGGGTACGGCGCCTTGACCCGCTACGTCGGGGCGGAGTCCGCGGCGACCAAGGAGACGGTGGAGATCACGAAGAGCGCGGAGACCGACGTCAGCCCCGTCCCCGGGACGGAGCCCGACGTCCGTACCGCCTGACAACGCACCCTCTACCTGCCCGTCTCCCTGCTGAGTCCGCATTCCACGGGGTATACAAGGAGGCGCGGTACGGGGGCCGTTGGGGCCGCTGGGGTGGGAGACGGGCATGACCGACAGTTCCGGGTTGATCTTCGTCAGCCATGCCGGGCACGACGGCCAGTGGGCGGAGTGGGTGGCCTGGCACCTCCGGGAGGCCGGGTACGAGATCGAACTCGATCTCTGGCACTGGCGTACCGGCGAGGACTTCGTGAAGAAGATGAACGAGGCGCTGGAACGGGCCTCCGCGGTCGTCGCCCTGTTCTCCCCGCAGTACTTCGCCCCGGGCCGGTACACGGAGGAGGAGTGGACCGCGGCGGTGGCCGGCCGGGACCGTTTCGTGCCGTTGGTGGTCGAGCCGTTGGAGGTCGGGCAGTTGCCCGCGATCCTCCGGCCGCGTATTCGCCGTGAACTGCATGACCTGGAAGAGGCGACGGCCCTCGAAGCCCTGCTGGAAGCGGTGCGGGGGCGGGAGATCCCGACGACCTCGCCGGCCTTTCCCGGGAAGGCGGGCAAAGCGGGCAAGGGGACGAAAAGCGCCAAGCGCTCCGGGCCGGCGGCACCTCAGGGGCTCCAGCCCCGCTTCCCCTCCGCCCTCCACGACCCCGCCGTGTGGGACGTACGACAGCGGGGGCGCAACCCGCATTTCACCGGCCGCGACGAGATCATCGAGAAGGTGCGCGGCGGACTGCTCGGCGAGCGCCGGTCCGCCGTACGCGTGCTCCATGGCCCGGGCGGGGTCGGCAAGACCCAGATGGCCCTGGAGTACGCGCACCGCTTCGCCGGGCAGTACGACCTGGTGTGGTGGGTCGACGCCGAACAGGTCGAGCAGGTGCCGACGCGGTACGCCGAACTCGCGGCCCGTGTCGATGTGGCCAAGCCGGACGCCGGTGCCGAGGTCAACGCGCAGTACGCCCTCGAGTACCTGCGCACCAGCGACCGGTGGCTCATCGTCCTGGACAACGCCGAGGACCCGCGGCAGCTGCGCACCTGGCTGCCGGAGGGGCCGGGCCATGTACTCATCACTGCGCGCGACCCGGCCTGGAGCAAGGTCGTGCCGGGTCTCGCCCTGGGGATGTTCAGCCGCGAGGAATCGCTCGGCTACCTCAACCGTCAACTGCCCACGCTCAGCTCCGGGACGGCGGACGCGCTGGCCGACGCCCTCGGCGATCTGCCGCTCGCGCTGGCGCAAGCCGCGGGCGCGCTCGGCGAGGGGACACCGCCCGACCACTACCTCCAGCTGCTCAGGACCAACACCGCCGAACTCCTCAACGACGGGGAGGTCTACGACTATCCGGTCTCGGTGGCGGCCACCGTCACGATCGCCGCCGAACGCTTGGACGCGGGCCGTCCGGAGGCGGCGGCGCTGCTGCGCCTGGCGGCGTTCCTCGGGCCCGAGCCCATCCCGACGAAGTGGCTCGTCGAGGCCCGCGGGGCGCTGACCAGCGTGCCGGGGGACCCGAACGACTTCCGCTGGCCGAGAAACGCGCTCCAGCCGCTCGCCCAGTACGGGCTGGCGGTGGTCGGGCCCGACGTGTTCCAGGTGCATCGGCTCACGCAGGCGGTGGTGCGCCAGGCCAGTGCCGAGCAGGCCGGAGGGCCGGTGCAGGATGTGGCTGCGCTGCTGGCCACCCTTGATCCCGGCGATCCGGAACTGCCCGAGACGTGGCCGGAGTGGGCATCGCTCACCCAGCACCTGACGGCGACGCTGGACGCGATCATCGGCAGGGCCGAGTTGCGGCCGAAGTTGCTGAAGGCCGCCATTTACCTCGTACGCAACGCCCAGCCCGATGCGTCCCACCACCTCGCCGAGACCCTGCACAGGACCTGGAGGGCCTCTCTGGGTGAGGACGACCCCGACACGCTGCGCGCGGCACAACTTATGGCCGTGGCCCTGAACGACATGCAGAGGTACGAAGAGTCGCTGCCACTCATCGAGGACCTCCTGGAGAGACGGCGCAGAGTGCTTGGGGAAGAGCATCCCGACACGCTGAGCTCGACCCACGATCTCGGCGTCATCCTGGGCGGGCTGGGCAGAGAGGCCGAGGCGTACACCATCCTCCGGGACGTGGTGGCACGTCGCGAAGAAGCCCTGGGCGAGAACCACATCGATGCCCTACGATCCGTCGCCAATTACGGGTTCTCCCTGATGCAAGTCGAACGTCTCGACGAAGCCCACCAGGTGCTGACGGACGCCCTGGCCCGATACCGGCGTGCTTTGAATGAGGACCACCCTGCTGCCCTCGACGCTTCAAGCTACCTGGGCCTCGTCCTGTCTCATCTCGGTAGACACGTCGAGGCCCTGCACGTCCATTCGGAAGTCCTGACGCGGCGTCGACAGTTGCTGGGCGACAGGCACGAGGACACGATCCTCAGCGCCTCAAACCTCGCCAGGGCTCTCATCGACACCGGTCAGTACGCCAGGGCGGAGCCACTGCTGCGGTCAACAAGAACCCGCGCCCGGGAATCCCTCGGAAACGACCACCGCCTGTACAGCAACCTCACACTCGAGCTGGCCGACGCCCTGCACCGACAGGGCAAAACCCACGACGCCCAGCGCCTGCGCGCCTCCCTCAACCGGAAGAAGCTCCCGAAGAAACGCCCCCGCTGACCTCACGGATGCATCCGTGCCCCCTTGATCACCTTGTCCACCGCGTTCCGTGGTCCGTAGACCGCCATCCCCACCAGGTCCAGTTCGTTCGTCGGCACCGCTCGTACCGCCGCGCGGTTGTCGCGGTCGTTGCCCGTCGTGAACAGGTCGGAGGTGAAGATCGCCCGGGGGAGGGAGCGGGACAGGGCTCGGGCGTGGGCCGTCGTCAGGGTTTCCTTCGTGGTCTCGAAGACCAGGACCGGCTGGCGGAACATCGGCAGGTAGGGAACGCCGTCCGCGTCCTCGTAGGGGTCGCCGATCACCTCGGGGACCTGCGTTCCCAGGCCGCTGACCAGGAACGCGGTGACGTTCAGGCGCTGCCAGGGCTCCAGGTCCTCCCTCAGCAGGACGGCGATCTTGGTGTCGAAACGGACGGGGGCTTCAGTGCTCATGGGATGAGACTGACGGCCGTCGTACGGCTCCGTCTTGTACGTTCTTTGCATGGCCGCCGCTCGGGATCGCCAGGAAGTCTCCGCGTGGCGCCCCTCCGTCCCGGGCGTCACCGAGGTGTTCCACGCCCATTTCACCGAGTACGCGTATCCGATGCATGTGCACGAGGCCTGGACGCTGCTCATCGTGGACGACGGGGCCGTGCGCTACGACCTCGACCGGCACGAGCACGGCACCCCGCACGACACGGTGTCGCTCCTGCCGCCGCACGTTCCGCACAACGGCTCCCCCGCCACCCCGCACGGCTTCCGCAAGCGGGTTCTGTATCTGGACAGCACCCGGCTGGCGGACGATCTGATCGGTCCGGCCGTCGACTCGCCCGACCTGGCGGATCCGGTGCTGCGGCTGCGCGTCGGGCAACTGCACGCCGCTCTCGCGCAGCCCGGTGACGAGCTGGAGGCGGACAGCCGGCTCACTCTCATCGGGGACCGGCTGCGTGCCCATCTGCGGCCCAGGACCCTGACGGACGTCCCGCGTCGTGATCCCGTCCTCGCCCGCCGGCTGCGCGAGCTCCTCGACGAGCGGGTCGTGCCGGGCATCGGTCTCGACGAGGCCGCGGCCGTCGTACAGGCCCATCCGGCCCATCTCGTACGGGCGTTCAGTACCGCGTACGGCATCGCCCCGCACCAATATCTGATGTCGCGGCGCGTCGATCGTGCCCGTCGGCTGCTGCTGGAGGGCCGGTCGCCGGCCGAGGTGGCGGTGGCGACCGGGTTCTACGACCAGTCCCATCTCAGCCGGCATTTCCGGAAGCTGGTCGGCGTGCCTCCGGGGCGCTATCGCGGCAGCGCGCGCTGAGCGTCGTACAGGTTGGGCGGGTGCACGGCGTCCGTCGTGCCGTACAGCTCCAGGCGGGAGTGCAGGTCGCCGGTGAAGTCGGGGACGTCGATCTGGTCGAACTCCCTGACCTCGTTGAGGCCGACGGTGGCGGAGTAGGGGGCCAGGCCGTCGAGGCGGATCATGCCCGCGCGGGCGTTGGTGACCCGGACGTTCCAGTGGGTGAAGCGGGCGCCGAACAGCGGGCCGGCGCTCGCGTCGCCGCCGTGGCGGCCGTTGTTGTCGACGGTGATGTCGGTGCGGACGTTGGCGAAGGGCAGGCCGCGGTGGCTGTCGAAGGTGCCCATGCGCATGTCGCCGCGTGACCAGACGTTGTAGGAGGACAGGCCCTCGACGTTGATGCCGTGCAGCTGGGTGCCCGAGGGGGCCGGGGTGGTGCGGGCCTCGATCGTGAAGTCCTCGATCAGGTTGTCGTGGGAGCCCTCGCGGCAGAAGTAGGGGTGATGGCTGCCCCGGCCAGCCACGCGCGTGCGCCGGAGCGTGCAGGCGGAGGCCGCGACCAGGCCGAAGCCGTTGTCGACGTGGCGGACCGTCACGTCGTCGGCCCAGCAGTCGTACGCGCACTGGAAGGTGACGCCGTTGTAGCCCTTGTCGAGGAGGTGCGGCTGCTGCGGGGTCTCCATGGCCTCCAGGGTCAGGCCCTCCACGCCGGATCCGGTCAACTCGTCCGCGTGGGTCGTCAGTTGCGGGTCCCATTCGGGGCGTACGTCGAGCGGGAGCGGGCGTTCGAGGGTGACCTTGCGGCCCTTCACGGCGGTGATGCGCACCGGCCACTCGTAGGGGACGTACGAGGTCAGCTTCGTCTTGTCGTCCCAGGTGTACGCCTCGGGGCCCGGCCCGCCGCCGGACATGTGCTCCAGGAGGGTGTGGCCGGCGTCGTCGGAGAGGCGGAGCAGGACCAGGGCGCCGGGACGCAGTGCCGAGGGGTCCGTGACGGTCACCGTCCAGGAGCCCTGGCGGGCCGGGGCGACGGTGGTGAGCGGATGCCACTCGTCGCGCCGGTTGCCGGTCCAGCCCTCGAAGGGCCACGCCTTCGCCCTGATCGCGGCGACGAGGGAGTCCCAACGGGCCGTCGGTGCCAGCCAGATGAGGCCGCCGGCCCAGGACCAGGACGACTTGTCGCCGCCGTAGCGGGAGCCGTAGGGGCCGATCAGTTCGGTGAGGTTGCGGGTGGCGTACAGCTTGGTGCGGGTGCTGCCGGCGCCGCGGAGGACCACGTTCGAGTGGCCGATACGGATGACGTCGTCGATGCGGAACGTGCCGGGCGGGATGGTGACCGTGCCACCGCCGGCCCTTCCGGCGGCGGCGATGGCACGGTTGATCGCGGGGGCGGAGTCGGTCGTTCCGTCGGCCACGGCGCCGAAGTCCCTTACGTCTGCCACGACTCGGGGGCGGGGGAAGCGGCGCGCTCCGCCCCGGTGGCCGGCCCGGCCTATGTAGGGGATCTGGGGGTGGGTGTACGGGGTGCGGTTGAACTCTCGCCATATGGGCGGGACTTGGGGTGTCGCGCTGGGCGGCGTCCGGGGCCCGGTGAGGGGAGCTCCGGTGGAGTGGGGTTTCGCGGTCGTCGCGTGTGCGACGCCCGCCGCCGTCGCGCCGAGTGCCACTGCCGTGGCTCCGCCGAGCAGGGTCCGTCTGGTGAGATGCGCGTTGCCCATGTCCGTACGCCCTCCATGTGGCTTTCATGGATGTGAACGTCGTTCAGAAGTGCGATGGCGGTGAGCATGCCACGGCCGCGCATGGGTGCGGAAGGGGTCGTGCGAGGTGAGTTGGTTCGGACCTTTCTAGGTCCGCGGGTCGACCCTGGGGTCGGTGAACGTCACTCCGAGGGCCGCTGGATCAGATGGGTGAACGCGTCCAGGTTGCGCGTCGACTCGCCGCGCGCCACGCGCCACTCGTACTCCTTGCGGATCGCGGACGCGAAGCCGAGCTCCAGGAGGGTGTTGAAGGCGCCGTCGGCCGCCTCCAGGACCTGACCGAGGAGACGGTCGATCTCGTCGACGGTCACGGCGGCTAGCGGGAGCTTGGCGGTGACGTAGATGTCGCCGAGCCGGTCGACGGCGTAGCTCACGCCGTAGAGCTTGAGGTTGCGCTCCAGGAGCCAGCGGTGGACACCGGGTTCGTTCTCGTCGGGGTGGCGGATGACGAAGGCGTTCAGCGACAGGGAGTGGCGGCCGACGAGCAGGGACACCGTCGTGGAGAGCTTGCGTGTGCCGGGGAGCTTGACGACGTAGTTGCCGGGGGCGGGGCTCTCCCACTCCAGCTCGGCGTCCTTCAGGGCTCCCTCGACGACCTGCGCCGCCCGCTGTACGTCCTGTGCGTCACCCATGGTGGGAGCGTACGCGACGGCGATGCGCCTGGGCCGCCGCCGTGTAGACGTCCGCCGTGGCCGCCGCCGCGGTGTCCCAGCCGAAGGACTGGGCGTGCCGGGAGGCCGCCTCGCCCATCCGGGCGGTCAGGTGCGGCTCGTCGGCGAAGGCGCGCAGCACGCGCGCGTACTCCGCCGGGTTGTGGCCCTGGACCAGGAATCCGGTGTGCCCGTCCCGGACCGCGACGGGCAGACCGCCGACCGCGGCGGCCAGTACGGGTGTGCCGGCCGCCTGCGCCTCGATGGCCACCAGGCCGAAGGACTCGCTGTACGACGGCATGACCAGCAACGATGCCGCCCTGAACCAGTCGGCGAGCTGCTCCTGGCCGACGGGCGGGCGGAACCGTACGACGTCCGCGATGCCCAGGCGGGCGGCGAGCTTCTGCAGGCCCTCCGGCTTGGCGAGGCCGCTGCCGCTGGGGCCGCCGACGATCGGGACGAGGATGCGGGAGCGCAGTTCGGGGTGCTCGTCGAGGAGGACGGCCACCGCGCGCAGGAGGATGTCCGGGGCCTTGAGGGGCTGGATGCGGCCTGCGAACAGGGGGATCAGGGCGTCCTGCGGGAGGCCGAGGCGGGCGCGGGCCGCGGCTCGGCCGTCGGCGGGCGCGAAGCGGGTGAGGTTGACGCCGGGGTGGACGACGGCGACCTTGTCGCGGGCTGCCGCGTAGTGGCGTACGAGTTCTTCCGCTTCCTCGGAGGTGTTGGCGATGAGGCGGTCCGCTGCCGCGACGATCTGCGTCTCGCCGATCACGCGGGCCGCGGGTTCGGGGGTGTCGCCGTCGGCGAGGTTGGCATTCTTGACCTTGGCCATGGTGTGCATGGCGTGCACGAGGGGGGCGCCCCAGCGTTGGGCTGCGAGCCAGCCGACGTGGCCGGAGAGCCAGTAGTGGGAGTGGACGAGGTCGTAGTAGCCGGGGCGGTGGCCGGCCCATGCCTGCATCACGCCGTGGGTGAAGGCGCAGAGCTGGGCGGGGAGGTCTTCCTTGTTCAGGCCCTCGTAGGGGCCCGCGTCGATGTGGCGGACCAGAACGCCGGGGGCCAGTTCCACGACGGGTGGGAGGTCGGTGGCGGTGGTGCGAGTGAAGATCTCGACCTCGATGTTGATGGCGGCGAGGCGTTGTGCGAGTTCGACGATGTAGACGTTCATGCCGCCGGCGTCGCCTGTGCCGGGCTGGTGGAGCGGGGAGGTGTGCACGCTGAGCATGGCTACGCGGCGGGGGCGGCGGTGGAGCCGGAGTCGGGAGGGGGCCGACGGGGAGCGTCGCCCGAGCCTGCTGACGTACTGGCTCACGTGGCGGTCCTCCTTGGCTGCGGGCATGCCGGGCAGAGGGTTGAGCGCCCTCCAAGGCGGTGCAACGCCGGAGGGAGGGGTTCCCATTCCTGGTGGGGTGGTTTTTGCCTAGGAATTACTGGGGGTCGCTCAACTGTTCGGGGGGTGTGTGCGTGGGGGTGGGGGGCGGGATGCCTGCGGCGGCCCCTTGCGCCGGGTGGGGGTGCGGGTAGCGCCTGCCGCCGGTGGGTGGGTCGGGGACGTGCCGGGGGGTATCCGTCCTCGGTCGGGCGGTTGGGGTCTCTCAGGAGGGTGCTCGGCGTTGACGCCCGCCGCTGCGGGCGGACACCCCCCGGCACGTCCCCTCACCGCCGTACGCGGCCAGGCTGCAACGCCCCAGGGGCGCGGGGAACTGCGCAACGGTTGTGACGGGTGCGGTCACGTCGCGGCGCAGGCCCACTGCAACGCCCTTCTTTTAGGGGCGCGGGGAACTGCGCGACCAGCCACGACGGGCCCGCAGCTGCCGTACGCATACCCTCTTATGCATGAGTGCCCGCGTCGCCCGCCCCGTGGGAACGGTGACACGCGGGACCACCAATCCGAATCGGCTGCGCCGGATGGACCGGTGGATCGCCCATACCCACGGGAGCGCGTTGCGGCGGGGCGATGATCCTGTTGCGGTCGATCTTGGGTACGGAGCTGCTCCCTGGACGGCCGTCGAGTTGCTCGGGCGGCTTCGTGTGGTGGCGCCACGGGTTCGTGTGGTCGGGCTTGAGATCGAACCTGCTCGGGTCGTCGCCGCGCGGCCGTATGAGCGGGACGGGCTCGTGTTTCGGCATGGTGGGTTCGAGATCCCCGGTTCGCAGCGTCCCCTTCTCATTCGCGCCGCCAATGTGTTGCGGCAGTACGACGAGGGGGAGGTCGCCGGGGTCTGGGAGCGGCTCTGTGGGCGGCTGGCGTCGGGTGGGCTGCTTGTCGAGGGGACCTGTGATGAGGTCGGGCGTCGGCATGTGTGGGTTGCGCTCGGGCCCGAGGGGCCGCGGACTGTGACGTTCGCGGCTCGGCTGGGGTCGTTGGAGCGGCCTTCGAATCTTGCCGAGCGGCTGCCCAAAGCGCTCATTCATCGCAATGTGCCCGGTGAGCCGGTGCACGCGTTTCTGCGGGACTTCGACCGGGCCTGGGCCGCCGCGGCGCCCTATGCGTCCTACGGTGCGCGGCAGAGGTGGATCCGGGCGGTGCGGGATCTTGCGGTCGACTGGCCCGTGGTGGACGGGGCGGGGCGGTGGCGGCAGGGGGAAGTGACCGTGCGGTGGGGGGCTTTGGCGCCTCGGGGGTAGGTCGGTCTCGTGTCGTTCCCGGACATTTCCCTGCCGTTTGCCCGGTGGACCGTGGATCACGGAACGATCTCCGCGAGTCGTTCGTCACAAAGGCGGGAGATCGTCATAGCGGGGCGTGAAAGGGGGGAAGCAGACCTCTGTAACTTTGCGCGCCGTCGTGGCACGATCCCCCGGACGCTCGTATGTTACTGACGGGACATCAGTTTGGGGGCACAGGTATGGGTAAGCGCGGCCTGATCGCTACGGCCGTGACCGTCGTCTGCGCGGTCACCGTACTGGCGGCGCCGGGCACCGCCTTCGCGGCACCCACTCCGTCCCCGAGCAGCTCACCCTCCGCGTCACCGACCCCGGTGTCGAACAAGGAGCTTGAGGACGTCCGCAAGAAGCTGGAGAAGCTCTACCACGACGCGGCCGTCGCCACCGACGAGTACAACGCCGCCGAGGAGGCGGCCGAGAAGCAGTCGGCCGAGATCGTCTCGCTGGCCAAGAAGATCGTCAAAGGCCAGGAGAAACTCGCCGAGTTGAAGAAGCGGGCCGGCTCCGCGGCCGCCGCGCAGTACCGGTCGGGCGGGCTGCCCGACGAGGCGAAGTTGATGCTGAGCGACGATCCGCGGGACTTTCTCGACAGCGCCGGGCGGGTGATCCAGGGGCAGCGCGCCACCAAGGGACTGCTCGGCGAAATGACCCGCACCCAGCAGGACTTGGAGCAGTACGCCAGCGACGCCTCCGCCCAGTGGCAGAAGCTGGAGGCCGGCCGCAAGGCCAAGGCCGCCGCCCAGAAGAAGATCGAGAAGCAGATCAAGGCGGCCGAACAGCTGGAGTCCCAGCTGGAGAAGGAGGAGAAGGAGCGCCTCGCCCAGCTGGAGGAGGACGCCGCCCACAAGGCGCAGACCGCCTGGCTGGACTCCGGTGTCCTCGACGACATCAAGGGCAAGGCATCCGCGCAGGGCCGTAAGGCTGTCGAGTACGCCACCGCACAGTTGGGCAAACCGTACGAATGGGGCGCTGAAGGCCCCAAGACCTACGACTGTTCAGGGCTCACCTCCCAGGCCTGGGCCAGCGCCGGCAGCGGCATTCCGCGGACCTCGCAGGAGCAGTGGAAGCAGCTGGAGCGCATCGACATAGAGGACATGCGCCCGGGAGACCTCATCATCTACAACGCCGACGCCAGCCATGTCGCCATGTACATCGGCGACGGCGCCATCATCCACGCCCCGCGCCCGGGGCGGACGGTGACGATCGCGGGCGCCGGGTCGATGCGGATCCTCGGGGTGGTTCGGCCCGATGCGTGAGGATTCAGGGCGTCTTGTGACGTAAGGGCCGTGACTCGGGACACGTGACCCACCCCACGCCACTTTCCTGACAAACGCCGCCCCGACGTGACGTTCGTCATCCCCGCCGGGGCGCCACCCTGTCCAACTGCGGTACAGAACGCGGCATATGACAGCGGCCAGCGACCACACGGCGTGCTCCACACCATTCCGCTGCGGCGCCGACACCCGCTATGGTCCCCGTCGGTGGATCGAGGTCCCTCGTTCCCACCACCCTCGGGGGGAGGGAAGGAAGTCAAGACGATGCCCGTACCCGTACCGCGGCAGAGAGCGATCCCGGCCGTGGAGACTGGTCAGGCGCCGGCCGCGTCCCCAGGCGGCACCACCCGTGAGGTGGCCCCGCGTAAGGATGAGACGGTCGAGAACAGCACCCATACCGCTCTGACGCTGCTGCTGATCGAGGACGATCCCGGCGGCTCCGCAATGGTCCCCGAGCTGCACGACTCGGCCGGCCGGCCGATCCGTGTGCGCACCGCCCGCAACCTCACCGAGGCCGGGCGGCTGCTCACCGACGACGTCCACTGCATCCTGCTGGACCTCGCCCTCGCGGCGCCCGGTCGCGGCGTGGACGACGACGAGCTGGCCGTGCTCCGGCACGTGCTGGAGCTCGCGCCCCGGCACGCCGTGCTCGCGCTCACCGCCTCCGGCGACGCCGAGCGCGGCGCCGAAGCCGTGCGCGTGGGCGCCCAGGACTACCTCTTCCGGGACGAACTGGATGGGCGGCTGCTGAGCCGTGCGATCCGCTACGCAGTGGAGAGGAAACGTTCCGACACGGCCGAGCGGCGGCTCGCCGAGGGCCGGCTGCGGGCGCAGGAGAACCGGCGCCTGGAGCGCGGGCTGCTGCCCACGCCGCTGCTGGAGGGGTCGTCGCTGCGGTTCGCCGCGCGGTATCGGCCCGGCCGTTCGCGTGCCCTGCTGGGCGGCGACTTCTACGACGTCGTCCGCACCGCCGACGGCACCGTGCACGCCATGATCGGTGACGTGTGCGGGCACGGGCCGGACGAGGCCGCCCTCGGTGTGGAGCTGCGCATCGCCTGGCGGGCACTGACCCTTGCCGGGCTGTGCGGTGACGCGCTGCTGGGGACGCTTCAGAAGGTCCTCGAGCACGAGCGGGCCGACGACGAGATCTTCGCGACCCTGTGCACGGTGGACATAGCACCGGACGGCCGACGCGCCGGGCTGTGCCTGGCGGGTCATCCGTCGCCGCTGCTCGCCCGGCCCGGACGGGCTGCACAGCTGCTGCCGTACGACAACAACGGGCCCGCGCTCGGTCTGCTGCCCAAGGCACGGTGGCCTCGGATGGAGGTCAAGCTCGGCGCGGAGTGGAGCCTGATGCTCTACACCGACGGCCTGATCGAGGGGCGGATCGGCCAGGGGCGCGAGCGGCTCGGGCAGGACGGCATGGTGGAGATGGTCCGGCGCCAGCTCTCCGAGGGGTTGCGCGGGGAGGCGTTGCTGCGGGCCGCCGTCAATGAGGTCCGGGACCTCAATGGTGGTGAGCTGACGGATGACGTGGCTGTGCTGTTGCTCGACCGGGGGGCGTGAGCGGGCGGGGGCGTGAGCGGGCGGGCGCCGTTCGGAGACCCGCCGTAGGGGTGCTGTCGCATGCCGGCTGCGGGTCTTACCTGGTTGGGCGCGCAGTTCCCCGCGCCCCTTGGTGGGCGCTGCCCTCTAGGGCATTGATCAGCAGCCTCGGAGGTACGGCTCAGCGGCCGCCGTTGTAGGGGCCGTACGGGCCGTCGCTGCTGGAGCCTTTTCTGCTGCGGCCGCCGCCGGGGAGGCCCTTGATCGCGGGGCGTACGTCGACCATGTACACGATCGTCGCGATGAGGCCGATGATCGGCAGGAACGACAGGATGTTGAAGATCAGGTTCACCACGAAGGCGAGGCCGAGGATGATCAGCCAGAACGCCTTGGACTGCTTGTCCGCGGCGCGGTAGGCGTCCTCGCGGCGGATGGCCGCGTCAATCAGCGCGAAGCCGCTGAAAAGGATCAGGGCCATGCTCAGCAGCCACATGAACCCCACGAAGCCTTGCATCAGCACAACGTCCACCACCTGGTTCGGCTCGTCTCTACGCGGTCACCGTACCCGCAACCGCAGGACCGCTACCCGAACAACGGGCCGAGCACTCCCCGAGTGCCCGGCCCGTGATCTGCGGTCGCTTTTCACCCGTCCGTGTTACTTGGCGGGCGGCGTCGTCTTCTTGGCGGCGGGCTTGCGCGCCGGAGCCTTCTTGGTGGGCGCCTTCTTCGCCGGGGCGGCCTCGGCGGCGGGCTTGGCCTCGGCGGGCTTCGCCGCGGCCTTGTCCTCCTTGACCTCGACCGGCTCGGCCTTGGGCTCCACGGCGATGGCGAGGTCCTCGATCTCCTCGGCCGCCTCGCCGCGCCAGGTCTTCACGGTCTGCTCGCCGTGCTCGGCGACCTTCTCGTAGGCCTCACGGGCCTTGACCGCGTACTCGGCGGCGACACCGATGGTGCGCAGCGCGAAGTCCTGGGCGCTCTCGCCGAACTTCTTCAGGTCGGCGTCGATGCTGCTGCCGAACTTCTTGACGTCCGCGTCGAGGTTGCTGCCGAACTTCTTGACGTCGGCGTCCAGGCTGCTGACGAACTCGTTGACCTTGGTCTGGAGGGTCTCCTGCGCCTCCTTGGCCTTGGCGCCCGCCTCCTTGGCACGCGTGGCGGCCTTCTCCTGGACGGCCTTCGGGTCGGTGCTGCGAACGGCCTCGAACCGAGCCGGCGCCTCGGAACGCAGCTGCTCCACCAGGGCGGGCACCTTCCTGGCCTGCTGGAGGGCCAGGTCGGCGGTGCCGGCGGCGAAGTAGAGCGGCGTCGGGTCGCTGAAGGTCTTACGCAGGTCGTCGGTGATGGCCATTTTGCTGGTCCTCCCGGTTTGTTCGAGGTGAGGGTTTCGGTTCCCGCGGTCGGACGGACGGCTGAGGGCTGCTGCTCGCCGGTGCGCGTGGCGCCTACGGCGGCTCATGGTCAGCCGGCCGACTGCTGCGGGTCGGTCGGGTTCTCCGGGTCGGCGTCGCTGCCGTCGGACGTACGAGTCGTACGGGTACTGCCGGTACTGCCGGTACTGCGGGTGCTGCTGCGGGTTGTGCGAGTCGTGCGGTTACGGCGCGCGGCGGACTCGCGGCCGCCGTCGGCCGTGCTGTTCTTGCGGGTCGTACGGCTGCGTCGTACGTCGGCGTCGTCGCCGCGGGCGTCCGCCGTGCCGTCGGACCGGGCGTCGCTGTCGCCGGAGACCTCGGGGTCCGGGGACCCCTGGGAGCCCGGATCCGAACCGACGGACCGGACCGCGTCGACCACTGTCTGGTCCGCGTCCCGGTCCGCCACCGAGTGCCCATCCACCTCGACGGATATCCCGAACCCGTTCTCCTTGCGGAAGGATTCGTAGATCTGGAGCAGCACCTGCTTCTGCCGCTCGTTGAGCGTGGGGTCGGCGAGGATGACGGCGCGCGTCTCCACCTCGTCCCGGTCCCGCTCGGCGTCGAGGATGCCGGCGCGGACGTACAGCGTCTCGGCGGAGATCCGCAGGGCCTTGGCGACCTGCTGCAACACCTCCGCGCTCGGCTTGCGCAGCCCGCGCTCGATCTGGCTCAGATACGGATTGGACACCCCGGCGGCGTCGGCGAGTTGCCGCAACGACAGCTGCGCGTTGCGCCGCTGCTCGCGCAGATAGTCACCGAGATTGCCGACGTTGAGCGATGCCATGCCTCCACCTTGCCGCACCCCCGCTAACTATTGCAAGCACCCGCTTGCAAAAGTGCGCCATGCCACTCGGGGGTGGGACACCGGGTCGGCCGGTGGGCGGTTGAGATGAGCCCGGTAGGTGCCCCGGGCGGCCTCGGACTCGCGACCGTGCGGCTGAACCCGGTGGTCGGGCGGCGTGTCCGGGTGGGTGGGGGCGGTGGGGCGGCGGAGGGTGGGGCGCACCGTCGTCCGTTTTCGAGGAGGCATCGTGAAGCGTCGTGCCATCGCCGTCCGGGCCGCTGTCGTCGCCGTTCTGGCCACTGTCGTCGCCGGGCTGGCGCTGTTCGCGGTGCCGGCCGCGGACTGGGACGGTCACGGGAACATCGAGCGGAACGAGTGGAACATCCCGCTCACCAACCTTCGCGTGCTGTAGGCGGTGTTCCGGCCGCTCTCCTCGTGTCCCCTCTCGTGCCGGACCCGGTCGGCTGCCGGTGCCGGCTCAGTCGAGGAACTCGTTCAGCAGTGGCAGCAGCAGCGGCGTCCGTCGCATCAGGGCCATGTGGTCCGTCGCGGGCAGTACGGCCAGCCGGGCCCCGGGGATCAGGCGCTGCATCTCGGCCGCGTGCTCGACCCGTACGAAGTCGCGGTCGCCGATGAGCAGCAGCGTGGGTGCCTGCACCGTGCGCAGGTCGTCGGCGGTCCACGGCAGCGGGGCGTTCGCGGCGACCGAGATCTTGCCGAGGAAGTCCTGGTAGTGCTCGGGGTGCGGCGCGCACGCGGCGTACGCCTCGGCCATCTCCTGGAAGTCGGCCTGGCTGGGCAGCCGGGGCGAGTCGAAGTCGCCTGCGTGGACCTCGTCGTGGATGCCGTCCTGGTGGTACTGAGTCGCGGCGAGCACCAGCCGGCCCACCCGGTCGGGGTGCCGGATCCCGATCTCCAGCGCGGTCAGCCCGCCGAGGCTGTACCCGAGGAAGTCGGCCTGCGGGATGCCGAGCTCGTCGAGCAGTCCCACGACGTCGGAGGCCAGGTTCGGCACCGTCAGCGCACGGTCGGTGTCGGCGGTGTGTCCGTGGCCCTGGAGCTCGGGCGCCACGATGTACCGGTCGGCCGCGAGGGCGGGCAGCACGGCGCCGAAGGACATGCCGATGGTGGTGACGCCCCCGTGCAGCAGCACCAGCGGACGCCGGGCGGCGGCGCCCGGGCCGGCAGCACCCGTACCGCCGTCGCGAGCGGCGCCGTGGATCTCGTAGTACATCTCCACGCCGTTGACCTTGGCGTATGCGGAGCTGGTCGGCATGGTCCTCACGTCCTTCCGGGGTTCGTTCCGTGGATGTCGCCGGTGGTCGTGCCGGGGTCCTCCGTACGGAGTCTCATGCGGGAAGACCGGCCGGGTACGCGGAACTCATCGCCGTGTCACAGAACGGGCGGGTCCGCTCGTCCAAGGTTTCACAGAGGTATCCGCGATCGAGCGATCGGGACGGTGAGTGTCATGCGGGTGTTCGTGGCGGGCGGTACCGGCGTCATCGGGCGGCGGCTGGTGCCGCGGCTCGTGGAGCGGGGACATCAGGTGACGGCCACGACGACGAGCGCGGCCAAGCTCGGCCTGGTGGAGGGCATGGGGGCGACGGGCGTGGTGATGGACGGGCTCGACGCGATGTCCGTCGGCGAGGCGGTGGCCGCGGCGCGGCCCGACGTGATCGTGCACCAGATGACGGCGATCTCCGCGCCGCACTCCGGCAAGCCCGACATCCGGCACTTCGACCGGTGGTTCGCCACCACCAACCGGCTGCGCACCGAGGGCACCGACCATCTGCTGGCCGCCGCGGAGGCGACCGGCGTCCCGCACGTCGTCGCGCAGAGCGCCGCCATCTGGAACGGCGTCCGCGAGGGCGGCTGGGTGAAGACCGAGGAGGACCCGCTGCCCGTGGAGACCGGGAAGCTGCGCGAACTCGGCGAGGCGGTCCGGCACATCCAGGAAGCCGTCCTCAAGGCCGACGGGACGGTCCTGCGGTACGGCGGTTTCTACGGTCCCGGCGCCACCGACGACCAGGTCGAACTCGTACGCAAACGGCAGTTCCCGCTGGTCGGGGGCGGTACCGGCTACTGCTCCTGGGTGCATCTGGACGACGCGGCGAGCGCCACCCTGCTGGCGGTGGAGCAGCGGGCGCGGGGCGTGTTCAACATCGTCGACGACGAGCCGGCGCCGGCGAGCGAATGGCTGCCGTATCTCGCCGAGTGCGCGGGCGCGAAGCATCCGCTGCGGGTGCCCAAGTGGCTGGCCCGGCTGCTCGCCGGGGACGTGGTGGTGACGATGATGACCGAGGGGCGCGGCTTCTCCAACGCCAAGGCCAGGCGGGAACTCGGCTGGGAGCCGCGTTATCCGTCTTGGCGCCAGGGGTTCCGGGAGGAGCTGGTGGGGACGTAGCCGTGGCGCGCCGGACAGAAACGACCGTCGTACCCACTTATTTGTGCCTACTTGGCAGCGCGCCCCCGCCGACCCACCCTTGATGTGGGTGATCGACGCGGCGGCGGACGGAGGTGGCGTGCGGGTCAGGAGGCCGACGAGGTCTCGGTCAGCCGCTCCAGGCGCGGCTGGGTCTCGGTCAACCGCTCCAGGCGGCGGTGCCCCCAGTCGGCGAGCGGGGCGAGCGCATCGGCCAGCTCGCGGCCGAAGTCGGTCAGCGAGTAGACGGTCTTCAGCGGCAGCACGTCGTACACCTCACGGTGCACCAGCCCGTCCGACTCCATCTCCCGCAGCGCCTGGGTCAGCACCTTCTCGCTGAGGCCGGGTGCCCGGCGGCGCAGCTCCGCGGGGCGGTGCGGGCCGGACTCCAGCAGCCACAGCAGCAGCGTCTTCCACTTGCCGTCGATCACCGCGATCGCGGCGGTCACTCCGCAGACGTTCGGATCCTGGCGTCGACGCGTCATCTCGCCACCCCTTTTGTCATCAATTCGTCAACTATCTTCACTTTACAGGGAGTTGCACCATGCCCACCTACGACGACAATCACGGCCACGACCACGATTCCACCGACGGCGTCACGGTCCTCGGGCTGGGGCCGATGGGGCGGGCGCTGGCCGGTGCGTTTCTGGACGCGGGGCTGCGGGTGACCGTGTGGAACCGCACGCCGGGTCGGGACCGGGAGCTCGTCGGCCGTGGCGCGACGGCGGCCGCGTCCCCGGCGGAGGCGGTCGCCGCCAGTGCGCTGACCGTCGTGTGCGTGGTGAACTACGACGCCTCCGACGCCGTCCTGCGTCAGGACGCCGTCGCCGTCGCGCTGAAGGGCCGCACGCTCGTGAACCTGACGGCCGACACCCCGGCCCGCGCCCGGGACACCGCCGAGTGGGCCGCCGGGCACGGCATCCGCTACCTCGACGGCGCGATCATGACGCCGGCCACGACCATCGGCACCCCCGAGGCGGTGTTCCTGCTCAGCGGCCCAGAGGAGCTGTACGGCGAGCACCGCCCCGTCCTGGACAAGCTCGGCGGCACGCACACCCACCTCGGTACGGACGTCGGCCGGGCCGCCGCCTACGACATCGCCCTGCTCGACATCTTCTGGACGGCGATGGCCGGCTACGCGCACGCACTGGCCGTGGCCCGGGCCGAGGGCATCACCGCGCGGGAGCTGGCCCCCTTCGCGCAGGGCATCGGCGCGATCCTGCCGCCGCTGTTCGAGGAGTTCGCGGCGGACGTCGACGACGACAGGTACTCCGGCGAGCTCAACCCGATCACCTCCGCCGTCTCCTCGATGGCCCATATCGCGCAGGCCTCCGAGTCGCACGGCATCGAGGCGGCCGTGATCCGCGCCGCCGAGGGCCAGGCCCGCCGGGTCATCGGGCTCGGTCATGGGACGGACGGCTTCATGCGGGTCACCGAGCTGCTGGGCCGTTCCCGCCGGTGACCCCTCCACCGGCGATCCCGTCGTCGGTGATCCCTCCACCGGCGATCCACTCCTCCAGCGCCGCGAAGTCGTGGTCCGTCAGTCCGTAGCGGTGGTCGACTCGGTGGAGCAGGGCCGGTGAGGGGTGGTGGGCGGCCACATAGGCCCGGTCGACGTCGGAGATCTCGTCGTCGACCCAGACGAACGGGCTGCCCGCCGCCCAGGCCACCAGCGGCCGGGTCTTCCAGTGCGGGGCGCGGGGCCCGAGCCAGGGTTCCGCGTCCTCGTCGGGCCAGTCCACCAGCCTGAGCGGGGACAGCCCGAGCCAGGGCGCGAGGGCGGTGTTCGCGTCGTCCAGCCAGGTCGTGGCCCACACCAGCTCGCAGCCGAGCTCGGCCAGCCGCTCCAGGCGGGTGCCGAGAGCGGGGTCCACGCGCGTGAGCAGGGGGTGCGCGGGCGGGCCTGGCAGGGTGCGGGGCGGCTCGTACTGCGGGTACGGCCGCTCCGCCCCGAAGGGAATGAGCGTCCCGTCGACGTCGAGGAAGAGGAGCATCGAAAAACAGGATCACCCCATGCGGGGTGACTGCGCTACTGTCACCGGTATGACTGCCGGGTCGGCCTTGTGCCGTGAGCGAGTTGGGTGTTGCCCGGCCTCTGAGTGAGGTCGTGGCGGCGGACCAGGAGTCCGCCTCTCTTTTCTCTTCACCTCCCCTTCCGTACGGAACCCACCGCACGGAACCCCGAAGAGAAAGAGACAGAGAAACCTGAGCATGCCCAACGACTTCAATCAGCAGGTCATCGAGGAATTCCGCGCCAACAAGGGCCGCGTCGGCGGCTACTTCGAAGGCGCCCGGCTCCTTCTGCTCACCACCACCGGAGCCCGCACCGGCCGCCCCCACACCACCCCCGTCGGCTACCTCCCCGACAGCGACGACCGCGTACTGATCATCGCCTCGGCCGCGGGCGCGCCCCGGCACCCGGCGTGGTTCCACAACCTCGTCGCGAACCCTCGGGTCACCGTGGAGAGCGGCGCGTTCACCTATGAGGCACGGGCCGTCGTCATCGAGGGCGAGGAACGGGACCGGATCTTCGCGCGGGCCGTGGAGGCGGACCCGGGCTGGGCGGCGTACCAGGAGAAGACGGAACGGGTGATCCCGGTCATCGCCCTGCACAGCCTCGCCGAGGGCGGCCCCGGGCACATCAACGCGTCCTCCATGGGTGAGGCGCTCAAGGTCGTCCATGACGCGTTCCGGCGGGAACTGGAGCTGATCCGGGCGGAGATGAACGACTCGGCAGGCACGGGAAGGGGCACCCTCGGCGCCCAACTCCGCGTCAACTGCCTCACCTTCTGCGCCGGGCTCCACAACCACCACACCGGCGAGGGCCTCGCCATGTTCCCGTTCCTGGAGGACCGCCACCCCGAGCTCGCGCCGACGCTGGCCCGGCTGCGGGACGAGCACGACCGGATCGCCGAACTGGTCGAGGACCTGCGCCGGGTCGTGGGCGACGAGAACGCCGATCCCGACACGGCCCGCCGCGAGGTCGATCGCCTCACGACGGAGCTGGAGGCGCATCTGGCCTACGAGGAGGAGCAGTTGATCCCGATCCTGGACGCCGGCGCCTAGGTACGACGGACGGTGCATGGGAGGCCGTGGCCGCACAGCCCGGGACGGGGGACGCCCGCAGACCGGCCCGGCCCGCTCAGAACGGCAACGGCCTCCCATGCACCACCTCCAACCCCGCGACCGCACGCGTCACCACCACGTACAGCCGATGCAGCCCCCGCTCCTCCGCTTCCACGATCGCCGCCGGCTCCACGGCGACGACATGGTCGTACTCCAACCCCTTCACCACGCTCGCCGCCACGACGGCCACTCTCGCCCCCAGTTCCTCCGCGTCCCCGGACTCGATCCCGGCGGCGCCGAGCGCCTCGCGCACCCGGGCCACGTCCGCGTCGGCCGCGACGACCCCCACGGACCCCTCCCGGCCCAGCGCGTCCCGTACGGCGCCCACGACCGCGCCCGGCAGATCGCCGTCGGCCTCCCGGAACCGCAGTTCGCCGTCGCCGCGCAGCGAACGGGCCGCCGGTACCTCCACGTCCACCCGCTCCAGCAGCCGGTTGGCCAGCTCCAGCACCACCGCCGGCACCCGGAACCCGGTCGTGAGCGGCACGACCGCCGCGTCCGGCTTCCCGAGGTGCCCGAGCACCGTCCGCCAGGACCGCGCCGCCCACGGAGTGGTCCCCTGCGCCAGATCCCCCAGCACGGTCACCGACCCGAACGCAGCGCGCCGCGCGATCGCCCGGCACTCCATGGGCGACAGATCCTGCGCCTCGTCGACGACGACATGGCCGTACCCCTGCGGATGCTCGATGAGCCCGGCCACCTCGTCGAGGAGCACGAGGTCGGCGGCCGACCAGCGGGCCGACTTCCACGAGCGCGGCGGCCTGGCCCACAGCAGCGCCTTCTGCTCGTCCCCGTCGAGCACCCCGTCGGCGGCGGCCTCCAGCACCTCGGGCTCCATGAAGAGTTGAGCCACGACCTCCTCGGGCCGCACCCGTGGCCATACGGTGTCGACGTACGCCCCGACCGCCCGCGCCCGTGAGATCTTCTGCACCCACGCGGCACCCGGCGGCCCGCCGCGCCGCTCGGCCTGCTCCTGGATCACCCGCACGATCCGCGTCCGCACCCGTTCCCGCCCCACGGCGTACGGCGGCTCCTCGTCCCGCACCCCGGCCAGGATCCGCTCCAGCCGGCCCTCCGGGACCCGCCACCGGTACGACCCGTCGGGAACCTCCACGGCACCGGCGTGCCCCGCGGCCACCCTGGCGTACAGGGCCCGCCGCAGCACCTCCGCCATCCGCCCGTCGTGTTTCACGACGGCCGTGTCCCTCCCGTCGACGGCCTTGACCGGATGCCGGGCGATCTCGTCCCGCAGGGTGGACTGGCGTACGCCGGTCTCGCCGAGCGCCGGCAGTACCTCCGAGATGTACGACAGGAAGGTGCGGTTGGGTCCGAGGATCAGCAGTCCGCCGCGGCGGATGCGCTGCGGGTGGGTGTAGAGCAGATACGCGGCACGGTGCAGGCCGACGGCGGTCTTGCCGGTGCCCGGGGCGCCCTGCACGCACAGGGAGACGGCGAGGTCGCCCCGTACGAGGTCGTCCTGGTCGGGCTGGATGGTGGCGGCGATGTCGCGCATGGGGCCGACGCGGGGGCGTTCGATCTCGCGGGCGACGATCTCGCTCGCCCGGGACTCGCCCCGGTCGAGGTGCTCGTCCTCCAGGCCGGTCAGGTCCCCTGACTCCCCGCGGCTGCCGGGCGCCCAGCCGAACCGTCGCCGTACGGCGACGCCCTGCGGGTCGCGGGCGGAGGCCTGGTAGAAGGCGCGGGAGACGGGGGCGCGCCAGTCGACGACGAGGGGCGGCTCGGCGGGGTGTTCGGTGATTCTGAGGCGCCCGATGTGCAGCGCCTGATGCTCGTCCTGCTTGTCCTGCTCATCGTGCTCGCCGCCGAAGTCCAGCCGGCCGAAGAACAGCGGGCCTTCGGGCAGTTCGTGCAGCGCTTTGGCCTGGCTGCGCAGCCGGTAGCCGAGGACCTCGGCGTCGGCGCCGGACGCGGAGGCGTTCACACCGATGACGACCTGCTCGTCGGCGCCCTCGACCATGCCGGCGAGGGCGGTGCGGCAGCGGTCGTGGTGGGCGCGTTCGCGGATGAGGGTGTGCCGGAGGGCAGGGTCGGTGGACGTCATGCAGGAAGCGTACCCACAAAACGTGACCGAGTTAAATTATTTACTCAGCCTCATGTGCGGCCTCATGCGCACTGCTCGTGACGAGTGATGGCGGCAACCCTGCCTCCAGCAGCCCGAACGCCCGCTCCGCCGCCACCACCGCGTCCTTCTTCACCTCGGCCACCGGCTCCCCCGCCGAGATCCGCCGCCAGTTCTCCTCCGCGAGGATCCGCTGCACGGCGACGATCTGCCCCGCCGCCAGCCGCGCGTCGAGCCCCCCGCCGAGCGCCTCGGCGAGCGCGGCCTCCGAGCGCTCCAGGTAGCCGTACATACGGGCGACCAGGGCCGGCGTCCCGTACACCAGCGAGTGGAAGGCGAGCACCGCGGGATGATCATTGAGCCCGGTGATCGGATCGCACCGCTCGATCCCCTCGAGGAAATGCCGCCGCAGCGCCTCGACGGGCGCGGCCCCCTCCCGCACGACCCGCGCGGCCTCGTCCTCGTGATCGGCGATCCGGTACAGGACGAGGTCCTCCTTCGCCGGGAAGTACCGGAACAACGTCGGCTTGGAGATCTCGGCAGCGGCGGCGACCTCGGCGACGGACACGGCGTCGAAGCCCTTCTCGAGGAAGAGCCGGATGGCGGTCTCGGACACGGTCTCGTACATCCGCCGCTTCTTACGCTCCCGCAGGCCGGGCTCGGAGGTGCCGTTGTCGCTCATGGCGGTGAGCCTACGCGCGGCCCGCGTCTCGTTTGAGGGCTAGTGGGGCAGGGCGCGCAGGAGGTAGGGGTTGTCACGACGGGGTTCGAGGTTCAGCTCGGCCAGGGCCGCCTGGAGCGTCCAGGCGTACGACTCCACGGCTACCCGGATCCGGGGGATGTCCAAGTGCCTGCCCGAGACCAGGTGGTCGAGGTCCTCGTAGGCGGCGCGGACGATCTCCAGGCGCTCGTACTTGCTCCAGTCGGACAGCCAGCCTCGGGTGTAGTGGCGCGGAAGACTGCGCTCCCAGTGGCGTTTCATGAAGTGCTTGCGGCGATCGTCGGTCCGCGCGAGACACGTGTGCCGCACCAGGTCGTACAGCGGATCGCCGACCCTGGCCCGGTCCCAGCCGATGAGGCCGATGCCGAACCGCTCGTCGCAGGTGCGCACCAGGTTCCACGGATGGAGATCGCCGTGGAGCAGCGTCGGTGTGCGGCGCTCGACCGAGTAGCGCGAAAGGATGGAGTGGAGCTGCCGATGGCCGGGCAGGCCTATGCCCTCGGCGAGCGCGCGCACTTCGTCGGGCAGCCGTCGCACGGTGTCCGCGAGCTCGTCCGTCAGTTGCCCGTAGAAGTCGTCGTACGGCCTCGGGTCCAGGGCCCAGTAGTCCACCGTGGTCAAGGCGCTCAGCTGGTCGACCAGGCTCTCGGCCTCGTGCGGACGCAGGCCGTCCACCGGATGGTCGGGGGCGGACCCGTCGCTCGGGCCCAGATATGTCTGTACGGAGAAAGGGCCGCGCCGCCGTCCGCCGTGCCCCAGCGCCAGTACCCGCGGCGCCGAGACCTGCGCGTCCTCCTCCTCGATGGCCCGTAGGACCTTGGGCTCGTCGAGCCTCCTCGAATCGTTCCGGCGCTCCGGCCCCTTCGTGGGGCGCCGCACGACGACCAGGGTGTCCGCCCCGGCGAGCCGTGCCACGACCACCGCGTTGATGTGGGCCGTGCCCCGCAGCAGCCGGCTCTCCGGCGCCCGGCACTCGTCGGCCAGCACGTTGTCCACGCTCGAGTCATGGAAGTCCGGACGGGGCTGATGGTCGTGAACCGGGGTCCACTGCACCGGCACCCGACGCCCCCTGCTGATCGGGGCACCGTGGACGAACCCCGCCCACTTCTGCAGCAACTCCCAGATCTCCGCCAGTGGCGGGACGGGGTCGATGTCGAGCAGTTCGGCGGCTGCCGTCAGCGCGGTGTGGACCTGGCTCGTGGCCGACTTCAGCCACTGGTCCTTCGGGGGGCGTCGTTCCAGTTCGTGCAGGATCCGCATCACGTCCGGGAACACGGACAGGGCCTTCTCGAACGCGATGTAGTGCTTCAGGTCGTCGGCGAGTCCGTTCGCCGCCTCGGGGCTCACTTGCCGAACGGCTCTGGTCCAGGCGGTGATCGCCACGTCCCGCTGGGCTCGGTCGTGGCCCGTGCGCACGAGGTGGACGGCGAGGTCGTACAGCGGGTCGCCGAACGAGGCGAGCTCCCAGTCGACGAAGACCAGCGGCGGGTCCCCGTCCTTGGTGACGATGACGTTGTCCCGGTGCAGGTCGCCGTGGAGGAGGCTGAAGGGCCGCTTGGCCATCCGGGGCACCCGGCCGGCCAGGCGCATCAGGGCCCCGGACCGCACGCCCAGCCTCTCGAACATGCGGTGGAAGCGATCCCAGTTGGGTTTTCTGACGTCTCTCTCCGTCAGTTCCACGACCGTGCGCAGGAACCCCTGGCTCTCCGGAGGCCGGGGCCACCCTGGCGGCAGCGTCGGGGCCACGTCACCGTCGACACAGGTCAGCCGCGCGAGCCCCTCGGCCATCGCCTCGATCAGCGCACGGTCGACCTTCGTGATGTCACGGCAGGTCCTGGACAGCGGGACGCCCTCGACGAAGGTGTGGACGGCCGAGCTCATCCAGTCGTGGGCCAGGCAGACCGGGGCGTGGGGCACGGTGTCCCTGATGGCGTCGAGGACCGTGGCCTCGTTCTCCCAGGTCTTGAACACGACACGCAGGGTGTCGGGGCGGGGTATCCGTACCAGCACGGGGGTGTTCACCGGCAGCCGCACGATTGACGCCATCTCCGGGGTCAGCGGCACGCAGTAGTTGATGTGGTGATGCCCTTGGAGCGACCGTCCATGCTCCTCGGCGTAGCGGACGAACTCCGCGTACACGGTGGGCGGACGTGCGAGTCGTGCGTTCAAATGGCGTTCCTGTGCTGCGCGTTTCTGAGGCAGAGAGAACAGGTAGTCGAGACTGTAGAGCACAAGGGTGCGCGGCGCTGGCCGAAGTCGTTCCGCCGACCTTATGAGGTGCGCGTGCCGCGGAGTCTGTGCCAGTCGAGCAGCGAGGCAGCCACGGTGCGCACACTCGGCACCTTGTCGAACCCCAGCGGTACGGCGGCCCGGGCCAGCACCCGCTGCACCTTTCGGGCCTCGATGGGCCATCGCCGCCAGCT
The DNA here is from genome assembly GCF_008704715.1 of Streptomyces chartreusis. NCBI lineage: Bacteria > Bacillati > Actinomycetota > Actinomycetes > Kitasatosporales > Streptomycetaceae > Streptomyces > Streptomyces chartreusis. Next base: position 5,283,309 of record NZ_CP023689.1, on the reverse strand, counting down.
GAACGCCCCGCCGTTGTCGAGGATCTGGGTCGCCCGGATGACGTCGGTGAACACGCTCTGCGCGCGCTTGAAGTCCAGAAGTCTCGGCAGGTCGTCCTGCCAGCCCTTGGTGCTGCCGGGTCTGATCGCCTCGGCCGTCGCGCACCACCGCTCGGTCAGCCGGCGCTCCTGTTCGGCCGGATAGCGCATCAGGTAGAGGTGTGTGGCGAGGTCGTAGAGCGGGTCGCCGAACATGGCCAGCTCCCAGTCGATGGTCCACAGTCGGGAGGTCCGGTCGAGGACGAAATTCTCGCGGTGCAGGTCGGCGTGCAGCAGGCAGAAGGGACGTTCCGCCAGCCCCGGCACCACTACGTGTTTGCGCAGCGCGCCAAAGGAGTCCCCGCCCACACCCAGTGCCCTGAACAGGCCTTCGAAGGAGTCGAGGTTGTCCCGGTAGACGCGCTCCTCGGCGAACCGGACAAGTACCTCCAGGAACCCCGCGCAATCCTTGTCCTCGGCACGGTCCTCGGGCCGACAGCGCCGTTCGGCATTCAGGGACCCCGGGGACACATGGATCAACTGCCGGAACAGAGTCAGGATCTGGTCGAGCACGGGCTCGGGGACCATCCGCCCGGCGGCGTACCGCGAGCCCAGCGTGCGGCCCTCGATGAACCGCTGCAACCGGATCTCGCCCACTTCGATCAGGTCCGGGACACCCGTGATCCGCCCCTGGAGTGCCTGCAGCAGTTGCTCCTCCGAGACGAAGCAGCGCCGGTCGAACCAGAGCAGTTCGCCCCGCGGCGACCGGCACTTGGCCCGGACTGGGTCCGCGTCCTCGTCGTCCTCGTCCTCACTCGCGGCGTCGGGCAGGGGAATCACATAGGTCTCGTGGTGATAGCCCTCGAGCGGCCCTTCGACCGCACTCGCGTCACCGCCGCTCATCTGGACGGCTCGTTCCCGTGTCGGGGACACCCGTTCGGCTGACATCGCCCGCTCTCTCGACCGTTCCCCGCGCAAGTGGCGGGAAAGTGTTGCACGGCATCCCCCTGTGAGTGCGCATCGTGCCAGAAAGGATTCGCCCGTTCGCGCAGAACCCCTGAGTCGGATGTGCCTCGGGTTGACCCATCCGAGCGCAGCGAGCCCCGACACCCCAGGTCGCGGCGCCGGACGCCCACCCGGACCGCCCCACACTGTGCCGGTGACAACGACATGCACCGAGTACGACGGCCATGGTGACCTGGACACACTGCGTGACGTCCTCGGCCGGGCCGACGCCGTTCTCCTCGACTTCGACGGCCCTGTCTGCGACCTGTTCCGTGGCGCCTGCACCGCGTACATCGCCGACGAGGTCAAGGAGCGGGCGCGGCTGGAATGGGGGCGGCTCGACGCAGGTGTGAGGGACTGCGCCGACTCCCACGGGGTGCTGCGATGTCTGGCCGACATGGCCTTACGGCGCACCGGCGACCACCGCGGGACACGGCTGAGCTGGGCGGACGGCATCGTCACCCGGCACGAGTACGAGGCGGTGGGTCAAGCCGTCCCCACGCCCGGTGCGCGGGAACTGGTGGTCACGCTGGCCGGGCTGGGCAAGGCACTGGTGATCGTGAGCAACAACTCGGCGGGCCCGGTGCGCGAATACCTGGAACAGCAGGGCCTCCTGCATCACTTCTCCGCCGTTCTGGGACGCGATCCCGAGGACCCGCATCTGATGAAGCCGCACCCCGACGTGGTCACCCGTGCCCTGACCGAGCTCGGCGGCCCGTCCCCGTCCCGGACGCTGCTGATCGGCGACCAACTCACCGACCTCACCGCTGCCCGGGCCGCGAAGGTGCCGTTCCTCGGCTTCACGCGGGAAAAGAAGACAGAGGCACTGATGCGGGACGAGGGCGCACGGGACGTGGTCGGCTCCTTCGAGCCGGTCATGCGGGCGTTGTCGGTACCCGTGTCGTGCTGAGGAGACTGCCGGTCAGTCCTTCGCCAGGTAGTTCCACACGGAGTCGAACCACGTCTGCCGCTCGCTCACGAAGACGGAGCCCGGTGAGTCCGGGTCGTCGTCCGCCACGTAGTGCTCCAGCACGGCGCCGAGCCCGATGACGTCGATGGCGGGGATCGTCCCCTCGTCCAGCACGATGGGACGTTCGACGACCTTGTACATGCCGTGCAGGGCTTCGGTGCCGTGGAACAGGTAGAGCTTGAACGCCGGGGTGATCGGGGCCCACCGGACCGAGACGTCGACGTCCGCCACGAACCTCTCGGCCTTCAGTTCCTCCAGGGCGAGCCGCAACGACTTCGTGTTGCGGCGGGTTATCCCGCGCACCCGCTCCAGCGGCCGGGGGTCGTCCGGGTCGTCGATCGCGTATGGATAGGGCAGCTGCATGTTCTCCGAGGGCAGCAGCATGCGCAGAGCGATGCGCTGCGGAGCCACCTCGCCGGAGCGGATCCGCTCAGCCTGGAGCCAGATGTGTGCGGCCAGGGACTCGGACGTGAAGGTGAAGACGTCCAGGACGACTTCGGGCCGAGCGAATGCCAGGGCCAGTTGCGGCCCGAGCTTCGCACGGCCCGGATGCGTCCGGCGGTCGGCGGGCTGCCGCCGCTGTGTCGGCGGTGCTGCGATCACCCTTGAGCCGCTGCCCTGCCGGGACTCGACGAGCCCTCGCTCCGAGAGCTCCTTCAGTACCCGTTGGATGGTGTCCCTGGAGACCGACAGCTCCTGGGCCAGCTCGCGCTGGGGCGGCAGCAGGGATCCCTGAGGGTGGGTCCCGTCGGACATACGGAGGAGGAGTGCCTCCAGCACTCGCTCGAACTCCTTGCCGCCGGTCTCGGCGCCACGCTGTCCGCCCACATGCCGACCGTACCGCTTCTCACCCGCCTGCACACAAATTCCAGTCAACAAGTCAGTCCAACTGCCGGTCCAGTTAAGGGATCTACCAGTCAGGGAAAACCAATCTCAGGCCAACCAGCCCAATTTAAAGGAGAGTTGGTGGCCTCAGGATTCGAAGGGTGCGGGTGGGGGACATGGTGCTGTTTCAGGCGCTGTGCGCATTAACGGAGTTGACGCTGGGCCTGATGGCGCAGGCGAAGTTGGGGGTGATTGGACTGGTCATTCTGTCGGCCGTCGTCATCGGCATCCGAGCCCGGAACAGCCGGCTCGCGGTGGGGGCGGTGGTGGTGTTCGTCTTCCTGATGACTCAGGCCTGAGCCGCCCGTACCGACCGCAGTACCGCCCACAGTGAATCCACGACCACCGTCGCCCCTGCCTCGCGCAGGAGTTTTTCCTTGCGGGCGTTACGCGCGTAGCCCAGGAAGGGGACGCCGGCGCTGTTGGCGGCGGTGAGGTCCGAGGGGGTGTCGCCGATCATCAGGGCGGCGGACGGGGCCGCGCCCATGGCCCGCAGTCCCCGGTTGAGGCAGTGCGGGTCCGGCTTCAGCTGGTGCAGGTCCTGCGTGCGGCCGTAGATGTGCGGGCTGAAGCAGGACAGCAGGCCGCGGCTCTCCAGGTAGGCACGCACCACTCGGGGGGAGTTGTTGGTGGCTATGGCCAGCCGGGATCCGACCGCCGTCCAGGTGCGGATCAGCGGGTCGGCGTACGCGGTGGGCATCGCGGAGGAGGTCGCCCGGAGTTCCTCCTGGGTGAGACGTTCCTCCAGTTCCGCGACCAGGTCGCTGCCGGGGTGCCGGCGGTCGACGGCGCGCAGGACGACGTGCGGGTCCAGTGACTGCCGTTCGCCCTCCGTCAGCAGTCCGTGCAGTCCGCGCCCCTCGAGCCAGTCCACCAGGTCGATCGCCACCCGCTCGGCCTTGTGCCCGGCGAACAGCCGGCATATCGGTCCGTCGAAGTCCCAGAGCACGACGCGAGCGCGTGTGATCAGTTCCCGGAGCTGTTCGGTGTCGTTCTCGGTCTCTGCGGTCACGGATTCAGTCTGCGTCGTATCAGAAGTCACTAGGAGAGTGTCAGGTCCGTCGTGATGGTTTCCCAGAGGGCGTCGAACCACTTCTGGGATTCCTCCACGAACGCGGCGTCGCGCTGTCCGGCCTGCCTCATGAAGGAGAAGAGAAGGGACTTCGAACCCAGCGCGTCATACATGTCCAGCGTCCGGCTCTCGTACTCCTCCTGCCGTTCGGCGAGGACGTAGTAGCCGATCAGGGCCTCCTCGTCGTTCAGGAGGTACAGCTTGACCGGCGGGGTGAACGGCAGCGCCCGGAAGGTGACACGGACGTCGACGCCGTGGGTGGACCGAATGGCCTGGAGGTTGTGCCGCAGTACCTGTGCCTGGGCGTTGCGCATCTCCAGCCATCGCTTGTGGACCGGGTCGTCGCCCTCGCCGCCCTCCACGGAGACCGGGAACGCGAGGTGGATGTCCCGCGACGGGAGCAGGATGCGGACGTCGATCGTCTCCGGGTGGATCGAGCCCTCGTGGATGAGGCGCAAGGGTTCGCCGAGGGCCAGCATCAGGGTCTCGGAGGTGTGGCAGACGACGTCCACGCGGACGTGCGGTACGGCGAACGCCTCCGTCAGGCGGGGCGCCAGGCTGACCATCGTCGGCTGGGGCGCACCCCGCGTGGGGGTGGGCAGGGCGATCCGGGGCGGGCTGCCCTTGCTGACGTTGGTCAGGAGACCGTCCTCCTGGAGCGCGCGCAGGGCCTGGCGTACGGTGCCCCGTTCCACGCCGAACTCCTCGGCCAGCTCGGCCTGCGTGGGCAGGCGGTCGCCCGCCTTGAGCTCCCCGACGCGGATCCGCTCCCGCAGGACGTCGGCGATCTCCTGGGGCGAGAGTCTCCTGCTGCCGTTCACTGCCACGTTCTCCTGGGTCACGACCAAAACGCTACAACTCGCACCCATCTAGTGGGAGTTGTTTGTAGCTTGTTTCAAAGTAGGGGCCAAGTGGGGACAACTTAGTCAGAGTTGGCGTCAAGTTGGTTGAGTTGGCGGAAGTAATCCTTCCATTCCCAGGAGCCCGAAGGGGGAAACACCGATGCCCGTTCTCGCACTCCTCTCCGCCGTCTTCGTCGTAGGCGTCGAGCAGACCCTCCAGTGGAAGTACGGCGCCACCGGCATCATCGGCCTACTGCTGCTCACCATAGGCATCAAGGCCAAGAACCCCGCTGTCAGTTCCATAGGGGCCGTCGTCCTCGCGATCCTGGTCTCGGGACCCGCCCTATGATCCACGCGCGTCCCGGGGGCCGTCACGCGCGCCGCGACAGCGACGAACACACAGGTCAAACGTTGTGGGGGACGATCAGCTCGTGAGCACAAGCTCCGAACTGATCGTCTCCCACAGCGCGTTGAACCACACGTGCGACTGCTCCACGAACGTCATGTCCCGCAGCCCGGCCCCCTGCTCGAAGGCGAACAGCGTCGACTGGATGCCCGGAGCGTCGTACATCTCCAGATGCTGCTGCCCGATCTCCACCTCGCGGCGGCTCAGCGTGTAGTAGGCGAACAGCGCCTCCGTGCCGTTGAGCAGGTACAGCTTCACCGGCGGGGTGAACGGCAGCGCCCGGAAGGTGACCTGTACGTCGATGCCGTGCGTGGCACGCAGCGCCAGCAGGTTGTGCCGGAGCACCTGCCCCTGCGCGTTGCGCTGGGCGAGCCAGCGGCGGCGCAGCTGTAGGTCGACGTCGGCGGCGGAGTCCTCCACGGGCGTCGGGAAGGCGAGCGGGATGTCCCGGCTCGGCAGCAGCACCCGGAAGTCGACCTTGGCCGGTTTCAGCTGTCCGGCGTGGATCTGACGGAGCGGTTCGCCGATGGCGAGCGTGAGGGAGACCGAGGTCAGGCACAGGGCGTCGATCTCCACGTGCGGGGCCGCGAAGGCGGACGCGATCCGCGGTGCGAGGGCCACCATGGTAGGCGCCGGCGGGGCTCCGGGGCCGGTCAGCGCCTTGCCGAGGTCGGGGGCGACGGTGGCCGGGGCACCTTTGGAGACGTTCGTGAGCAGATGCTCCGACTGAAGGATGCGCAGCGCCTGCCGTACGGCTCCGCGCTCGACGCCGAACTCGACGGCCAGCTTGGCCTGGGTGGGCATGCGCTGGCCGGGCCGCAGCTCGCCCGAGGTGATCCGGGCGCGCAGCTCGTCGGCCACCTCCCGGTGTGACTTCTGTGGCCGCTGTGAACTCTTCCGTCCATTGACGGAGGCGTGTTTCGGCTCCACGACCAAACACTACAACTTCCCGCCATCTTTAGGCAGTTCCCGGGAAGGTGGTTATGAGTCGCTTCCAAGCGGTGATAAGTACAGTGAAGTTGGTCGCCAACTTAAGCAACATGGTCAAGCTTCAAGAGTGTTGGCCACAAGCGTCGGTTCTGTCGACCATCGTCCCCGAAGGGAGACCTGCATGCCGCTCGTCTACCTCGCCGTCGCCGCGCTCGTCATTGGATTCGAGCAACTCATCCAGTGGAAGTACGGGCCGATGGGCATCATTGCCTTCCTCGCCCTGTCCATCGGTATCAAGGCAAAGAACACCATGATCGGCGGCATCGGCGCGGTGATCCTCGTCATGCTGCTCGCCCATTAGGTCTTCGCAAGAAGGCCCCGGGGACCAGGTTCGGCCGCTCGGGCTCCCTTCCGGAGGGGAGCCGGGAGCCCGGTCGGTCAGCACAGTCACAACTCCACACCGACAACTGAACATCGACCGCACAGCCACAACTGAACAGGCACCACTGATCAACAACCACAACTGAACAGCTCGCTACGGATGAGCAGACCTGTCGTCGGGAGAGAGGAGTCTCAGAACATGTCCGGGCACCAAGGCCGCCTGGACGTACGCAGCAGGGCGTCGGCCACCTTGGCGGCGCCCGCTCGTTCTTCCCGGACCCGCCCGAGCGCGGCGAGCCGTACCGCGGACTCGTCGCCCAGCCACAGGGCGCCCAGTTCGGCGACGTCGAGAGTGAGGTCCGCCGCGGCCGTTGTCGGCGCGCAGGACGCCCCGTCAGCCGCCGCCCGGAGCCGGTAACGCCCGCCCGCTAGCCCGGCCCCGTCCACGACCTCCAGCACCAGCTCGCCCTGGCCTTCGTACGTACGCGCCTCCAGAGCCCGTACGACATCCAGCACCCGTACCCACAGCCAGTCCGCCAGTGTCGTGATCCTGGCCGCGCGCGGGTCGGGGAGGAAGAAGGGCAGCAGGTCGTCGGGGGCCCGCCAGCCGCTCCTGACCGTCGTGATCCAGTCGATCGAGCACAGGTAGCGCCACAGGTTGCGCTCGGCCTCCGGCGTCGCCGCGATCAGCCACTTCACGGACGCCGTGTTGAGCGGCTGCTTGCCGTCGCCCCACTTGTCGTCCGCCAGGTACGAGACCAGCCCCTCGACCTCGCCGCCCGCCGAGCGGTACACCGCGAAGAACGGCTCCGTCCACGGCGACCGGTCCAGGCGCACCGCGCCGGTGGCGACCTGCCACCACCGCTCGTCCCGGTCGGTGGCACCCGGCTGCGCCAGGCGCACCCGCTCGTGCAGCTCCGGGCCGATCTTGCGTACGTCCGCGCTGTCCACGATGTCGATACGGCCGCCGTCCTCGGGGCCGGCCCATCTGGGGTCGAGGCCGGCGCGGGGTACGTCGACGGTCCACTCGGCGGCCCAGGTGGCGGGGCCGAAGCCGTAGCGGCCGTAGATCGGGTACTCGGCGGCGATCAGTGTCGCCACGACGTCCCCGCGCTCCTTCGCGGCCGCGAGGTCGTGGGCCATCATCCGGTTGAGCAGGCCGCGGCGGCGGTGGGTCGGGGTGACGGTGACGTTCGAGATGGCGTCGGCGGGGACGGTGGCACCGCCGACGACGGTGAGTTCCTGCGCGAAGGACCGGAAGGTGGCGACGCAGCGGCCGGCATCGAAGGCGCCGAGGGTGCGGGACGGGACGATGTACGACGCCCGGTCCGCGACCTCCGTCTCGGCGACGTCGGGCGTACGCAGAAAACCGGTGTTCAGGGCCCGGGTCCAGTCCGGAATATCGGCCTCGGTGATCGAGCGGACGTCGATGTGGGGTACGGGACGGCTCATGGGGCCACGGTAGGTCGGCGGACGCGGGGTGTCGCCGAATTTTCCCCCGCCCCGAACTGACAAGGGGCCCGCCCGGCGCCGACCGCCCCGATGCCCCGGGCGGCCGGCCGACCAACTCCGACCAACCGCCGTCACACCGGGCCGCCGTCAGCCCGTCACACCACACCGCCGTCAGCCCGTCACGTCACCCACCCGATCCGGCGAAATTTTCCACAGCCTGTGGATGAGTTTCCGCGACCGCCGACCCGCTGCGACCCGCCGCCCCGGCTACGTCAGCAGGTCGTCCACCTGCGCCTCGCCGTCCCGGTACCGGCGGGCGATCTCCGTGCTGCACTCGTCCGCCGTCCGCTGCAGGAGCTGGCGGCGGCCCGACACCTCCTGCTCGTAGCGCACGAGGCGCCCCATCGCCGTGTTCAGCTCGGCGTCCGTGCGGGCCTGGAGGTCGGACAGCTCCACCTCGGACAGCATCTCGGCCGCCAGCCGCCGGTACTCCTCGCTCTGCGGAGTCCCCAGCGTCACGTGCCGGGCGGAGGAGCGCTGGCGGGCCGGGGCGTCGGTGAGGATCTCCGGGAGGCGGTCCACGACGGACGCCGCGCCCGCTGGGGAGCGCCACGCCAGCTCGGCCCGCAGAATGTCGATCCGCCCCTGCAACAGCCGTCGTACATAACTCAGGTCCGCCTCGTCGCGCTGGGCGTACCGCCGCAGCGTGCGCAGTTCGGGCAGACTGAGCACGGTCAGGTCGTGCTCGGTCGGCTCCACGGCCGGCCGTGTGTGCGGGCCGGGGCCCGGATCGTCGGCGGTGCGCTGTGTGGGCGGCCGCAGACCGTCCAGCCGGGCCGCGTGGGTCAGTGCGACAGCCCCGGGCGGTTGCTCGGTACTCGGTGTGCTCATGTGCCTCTACCGTCCCCTCGACCGGCGTGTGAGGAGCATGGTGCCATCACAAGTGGCACCTATGTGACCGAGTGCGCATGAACAGCCCCAGATGGGGGGTTAAGGAGCAAAAAAGAAGCCCCTTATGAGGCACGTCCGTGCACACGGCATGATGGCGCCATGCGAGCTGTGGTGCAGAGGGTGGACGGCGCGAGTGTCGTCGTGGACGGCGAGACGGTCGGGGAGATCACCGGCGAGGGCCTGTGCGTGCTCGTCGGCGTCACGCACGAGGACACTAAGGAGAAGGCGGCCCAACTCGCCCGCAAACTCTGGTCGATCCGCATGCTGGACGACGAGAAGTCGTGCAGCGACATCGACGCCCCGCTCCTCGTCATCAGCCAGTTCACCCTGTACGGCGACGCCCGCAAGGGCCGCCGGCCCACCTGGAACGCGGCCGCCCCTGGCGATGTCGCCGAGCCGCTCGTCGACGAGGTCGTCGCCCAACTGCGCGCCCTGGGCGCCACGGTGGCGACGGGCCGGTTCGGCGCCAAGATGCGGGTGTCCCTGACGAACGACGGCCCGTTCACCGTGCTTGTGGAGATCTGAGGACCCAGAGGGTCCGGACTACGGCTCGACGACGGCTTCCTGGGCTGCTGCTGTGTCTCCCGCCACCAGCCGTGCGTCGAGTGCGACGTTCCGCTTCACCAGCGCCAGCGCGACCGGGCCGAGCTCGTGGTGTCGTACGGACGTCGTGATGAAGCCGATCTTGCGGCCGTCGGGGCCCTCGTCCGCGAGGTGGATCTCGGTGCCGGGGGTCGGCAGGTGGACCTCGCTGCCGTCCAGGTGCAGGAAGACCAGGCGGCGCGGGGGCTTGCCGAGGTTCTGGACGCGGGCGACGGTCTCCTGGCCGCGGTAGCAGCCCTTCTGGAGATGCACCGCCGTGCCGATCCAGCCCAGCTCGTGCGGGATCGTGCGGTGGTCGGTCTCGAAGCCCAGGCGCGGGCGGTGCTGCTCGACGCGCAGGGCCTCGTGGGCGAGGATGCCGGCCGCCGGGCCCGCCTTCTCGGCGTAGGACTCCAGGTCGGCCCGCGGCAGGAACAGGTCACGGCCGTACGCCGTCTCGCGCACGACGACGCCCTCGGGCACCTCGGCGATGGATCCGGCGGGCAGGTGCACGATCGCGAAGTCGTCCGTACGGTCGGTGACTTCGACCTGGTAGAAGAACTTCATCGACTCCAGGTAGGCGATCAGCGCCTCCTGGGTGCCGGGCTCGACATGGGCCCAGGTGGTCGTACCGTCGTCGACCAGATACAGCGCGTGCTCGATGTGGCCGTGCGCGGAGAGGATCAGCGCCTCGGTGGCCTCGCCCGTGGGCAGCTCGCTGACGTGCTGGGTGAGCAGCAGGTGCAGCCAGGTCAGCCGGTCGTCGCCGGTGACGGCGACGACCCCGCGGTGCGACAGGTCGACGAAGCCGGTGCCGTCGGCGAGGGCGCGCTGCTCGCGGAACAGATCGCCGTAGTGGGCGGCGACACCTTCGTCCACGCCCTCGGCAGGGACGGCGCCGGGCAGGGTCAGCAGGGGGCTCTTCATGGGGACAAGCCTACGACTCGGTAGTTGAAGTCTTGCCGTTCGCGCCCTTGTGCGCGCAGTCCTTGCACCGGCCGAAGATCGCGAAGTGCTTCATGTCGGTGTCGAAGCCGAACTCGCGGCGCAGCTTGGCCGTGAACTCGGCGGCCACCGACACATCGGCCTCGATCACGTTCGTGCAGTCGCGGCAGACCAGGTGGATGTGGTGGTGGCGGTCCGCGAGGTGGTACGTCGGCGCGCCGTGCCCGAGGTGGGCGTGGCTGACGAGACCGAGCTCCTCCAGGAGCTCCAGGGTCCGGTACACGGTGGAAATGTTGACCCCCGACGCCGTCTTCCTCACTTCCACGAGGATGTCGTCGGGGGTCGCATGCTCAAGGGTGTCCACGGCTTCCAGGACAAGCTGACGCTGAGGCGTCAGCCGGTAGCCACGCTGCCTGAGGTCGCTCTTCCAGTCGGTGCTCACCACACTGGAAGTCTAGGACCACTCGTCAAAACTGCTTTCGGAACTACTTGAAGAAGGCGATGCCGTCGTCCGGCATGTCGTCCGGCAGGGCCTTGGCCCAGCGCTCGACGTCCTCCGGGGTGACGACCTTCTTCAGGTGGGCCGACATGTACGGGCGCAGCTCGACCTCGGGGGTCTGCTTCTCGCCGACCCACATCAGGTCGCTCTTGACGTAGCCGTACAGCCGCTTGCCGCCGCTGTAGGGGCCGGAGGCGGCCGTGCGGGCCACGGCGTCCGTGACCAGGTCGATCTGGGGCTTCTTGTCGGCGAGCTCGCCGTACCAGATCTCGACGACGCCGTCGTCGCGGACCATCGTCACCTCGACCTTGCGGTCGGCGTCGATGCGCCAGAAGCCGTGCTCGGACTCCAGGGGACGGACCTTGTTCCCGTCGTTGTCCAGCACCCAGGTGTGGGACTGGTACTCCAGGAAGTCACGGCCGTCGTGGGTGAAGGCGACCTCCTGCCCGAAGTTGCACTTCTCGGAGCCCGGGAAGTCGTGCACGCCGGCGCCGGCCCAGTTGCCGAGCAGGAAGGCGAGCGGGACGAGGTCCTTGTGGAGGTCGGACGGAATCTCGATCATGAGGGGCGTTTCCTAGACGTGGGTCAGCGCTGGCCCTGGTACAGCTTCTTCACGGTCAGGCCGGCGAAGGCGAGGACGCCGACGCAGACCAGGGCCAGCAGGGCTTCGAAGAAGATCTCCACGGGGTGCTCCTCGATGAGCGGAGGTTGAGCGGTACGTACAGGGCCGGGCCCCAGCTTACGCGGCCGGGGACCGGCCCTCCTTGTGAGGTACGCCCTCGCGGGGTCAGTCCAGCAGCTGGCTCTGCAGGATCACCGTCTGCTGGAACGGTACGGCCGCCGCACCGCCCTTGCGGGACTGCACCACCAGGCCCACGACGTCGCCCGACACCAGGTAGGCCTGCCGGACCTGCTCGGCGCCGTACGGCTTGGACTCGGTGTAGGAGTAGTGCCGCACGTTCATGACCACCGCCTCGCTCGGGAACTCCTCGTCCGTGTGCACCTCGGCGGCGCCGCGCAGGGCGTGATTGGGCGAGTCGTAGCTGGTCAGGTGGTCCTGCTGGAGGACGTCGGCGACCTGGCCGGAGTCGAACTGCAGCAGGTAGATCCGGGTGCGGGTGCCGTCCTGGGCGGTCCAGCCGCGGGCGGCGACGTGCCGCAGGCCGTGGTCCGTGAGCACCTGGCCGAGGTCGTCGCGGTCCTCCTTCGACCCGTACACCGACAGGAAGTCCTTCTTCGCCAGCCAGCCGTCACGCCCGGCGAGCGCCTTGTCGGCCTTGGCCCCCTTCGGCGCCGGCAGCAGCAGCGCACGCAGGTCGGCGTGGTGCACGGACGCCGGGTTGGCCTCGGCGAACGGGGCGGGGCTGCCGGAGGGCAGCGGCGGCTTGGTGATCTCCGGGTACGTCCAGCGGCCGTCCGCCTCGGTCGCGAGACCGGGTACGTCGGTGCGCTCCATCCGTGTGATGCCGTACGCGGTGGACGAGCCGACGGCCGCGAGGACGACGACGGCCGCCGTCCAGCGCAGGACGGCCCGCAGGACGCGGCGGTCCTTCTTCACCGGGGGTTCCACGACCGCCACGGGGGGTTCCACGGCCACCGCAGGCGGCGCCTCGGGCATCGGCGGTACGTCCGCCGAGGGCGCCGTCGTGATGGGCTGCTGCTCGGTCATACGGCCTTCCCCGGGTCGTCGATGCGGTCGAGCTGGGCGGTGACGAACAGCCCGATGCTGGTCAGGTCGAGCGGCCTCACACCGGACGCGGTCACGCTGATCAGCACGTCTCCGGACCAGCCCGCGCAGTACACGCGGTCGAGCTTCTCGTCGAGGCCCTTGGGCGTCAGGAAGCACTTGGCGTTCTTGTGGCCGTCCAGCTTCGGGCCCTTGCGGAAGAGGCCGAGGTCGGAGAGGAACTCGTTCTGGCCGGCCGCGACGTCCTTTGCGGCGGCACGGCTCTCCATGCGGGCCAGTACCACGCTGGCGAAGAAGGCTTTCTTGTCGTAGATCGCCTGACCGTCCGCCTTGTAGTAGCTGCGCATGGCCATGCCCTCGATGGGCTTCTTGTCGAGCTCCCTCTCCAGCTGGCGGCGCTCCTTGCGGGGCAGCTCCTTCAGGGACTCCTTGCGCAGCTCGGATGCCTGACGGCCGCTGAGCTCGGCGTCCGAGCCGAACTCGCCGAGGTCGGGGCCCGGGGTGTAGCCCTTCTCCTGATACGGCAGCAGCAGCCCGCGCAGCCCGGAGGCCGCCTTGTCGGACTTCTCGGCCTTGTCGTCCGCCGCGGCCGGCTTGGGGAACTTCCACGTCGGCAGGCCCGCGTCCCGGTCGGCGTCCTGGACTGTGACAACGGTGTAGCCGGCCCCGGCGACGACCGCGCCGAGCAGCAGGACGGTCCCGGCGACGGCAGCGATACGCCGGGCGCGCGGACGCCGGCGGGCCGGGGCCGACGAGCTCTGCACGCTCTCCTGGTCCTGGACGACCTCGGCGGTCTCGGGGTTCTGCACGTCCTCTGGGTTCTCAGATGACTCGCTCACAGCCGTCCCATCTGCCGCTCGGCGAGATCCATGATCTTCTGCTTGGAGATCGGCTTGGTGTCGTAGATCCAGATGTCCATCGCGATGTCACCGCGCCAGGCATGCGCCTCGGCCGAGTACATCGGGAGGTAGCCGGCCTCCCGCTCGGGGCTGTCGTGCACATACGCCTGGCCGTCGCCCGTGCCGGGGATGGTCCAGCTGCGGGTGTTCGACTTCTCCTCGGCCCAGTAGTGGCCGTCATCCGCGTGGGTGACGGCGGCCAGGGCCTGCTCCTGGCGGAACTGCAGCAGCTGGATCTCGACGCTGGTCGTACTGCCCGCGCGCCAGCCGGTGACCGCGCCGCGGCGGAACTCGTCGGTGATGAGGTCGCCGAAGACCTCGTCCGGTTCCTCGTAGTTCTCCGCCAGATCGGCGAGGTCCAGCCAGCCGTCGCCGGTCTCGAAGACGGCGTCCCGGGTGCCCTTGGGCCGCGGGAGCAGCAGCTTGCGCAGGTCTCCGTCGGTCCTCAGCCGCCGGTCCACGGCGGCCGACAGCGGCTCGGCCTCGCCCTTGGCCTGCTCGACCACGGGCTGGGACAGGGGCGGCAGCTTCGTGGGCTCGCGGTCGGCCTGCACGAGATAGCCGCCGCAGGCCCCGCCGACGAGCCCGAGCACGACGGCAGCGGCGAGCAGCAATGCCGTACGCCCGCGCCGGCGGGGCCGGGCAGCGGCGGGCTCCTCGGACGGACCGGGACCCTCCGCGCTCCCGGTCGTGTCCTCGGCGGCCGGCGCGGCGGGCGCAACCGGTACAACCGGCGCGTCGGGCGCTTCTCCCGCCTCTCCTACTTCTTCGGGTACATCCAAGACGTCCCCCCACAGAACGTGAAGCACGCATTCCGTATGCGTTGCGCACAGGAGACCCACGGGTAATGCCCTGGGTTGTAAGGGGGTTGATTACGATTCGGCCATGTCGAAGAAGCTGGTGATCAAGGTGACGGCGGGGGCCGATGCCCCCGAACGCTGCTCACAGGCGTTCACGGTCGCGGCGGTGGCCGTGGCCAGTGGCGTGGACGTATCCCTGTGGCTGACCGGCGAGTCCGCCTGGTTCGCCCTCCCGGGCCGGGCCGCCGAGTTCGAGCTGCCGCACGCGGCTCCGCTCCCGGATCTCATCGACTCCGTCCTCGCGGCCGGCCGGCTCACGCTGTGCACCCAGTGCGCGGCCCGCCGGGACATCACGGAGAAGGACGTGATCGAGGGCGTCCGTATCGCGGGCGCGCAGGTCTTCGTGCAGGAGGCGATGGCGGACGGGACGCAGGCGCTCGTCTACTGAGACGGCCGCTACGGGTGGGGCCGCTTCTTGCCGTCCAGCTCGTCCCACCACTCGTCGGACTTCGGGTCGCCGGAGGGGTCGTCCCACCAGCGGTCCTCCGGCCCCCGCCGGTTGGCGACCATCGCGGCGAGCGGCGGGATGACCATGGCGACCACGCACATGCCCACGGCCACCGGGATCGACCACAGGCGCACGACGCCCCACGCCAGGACGAAGAGGGCGATGCACGTCCCCATCATGGCGAAGTAGAGATGCCGTCGCCGCGCGTACATACGTCCAGGGTAGGCCCGTGGCCGAGCGGCCGCGGGGATGCCGAAGGGCCGCATCCCCGGCGTCCAACCCTTGGGATGCGGCCCTTCAGGACCCGAGTCGCGTCAGACCGCGATCGCGACCTCCGCGAGGCCACCGTGCTGCGCGACGACCGTGCGGTCGGCGGTGGCGCCGGGGACCAGGGCGCGGACGGTCCAGGTGCCCTCCGCCGCGTAGAAGCGGAACTGGCCCGTGGCGGAGGTGGGGACCTCCGCGGTGAACTCGCCGGTCGAGTCCAGCAGTCGGACGTAGCCGACCACGGGCTCGCCGTCCTTGGTCACCTGACCCTGGATGGTGGTCTCACCGGGCTTGATCGTCGAGGCGTCGGGGCCGCCGGCCTTCGCTCCACACATGTCTTTCTCCAGATTGGGGTCTGACCGGAAGGAAGGCCGGTCGGGTTTGCTTGCGGGGCTGGGTTACTTGTTGGCGCCGAGCTCGATCGGCACGCCGACGAGGGAGCCGTACTCGGTCCAGGAGCCGTCGTAGTTCTTGACGTTCTCCACGCCGAGCAGCTCGTGCAGCACGAACCAGGTCAGCGCGGAGCGCTCACCGATGCGGCAGTAGGCGATGGTGTCCTTCGCCAGGTCGACCTGCTCCTCGGCGTAGAGCTCCTTGAGCTCGTCGTCCGACTTGAAGGTGCCGTCGTCGTTGGCGTTCTTCGACCACGGGATGTTGCGGGCGCTCGGGACGTGGCCCGGACGCTGCGACTGCTCCTGCGGCAGGTGGGCCGGGGCGAGCAGCTTGCCGGAGAACTCGTCGGGCGAACGGACGTCGACCAGGTTCTGCGAACCGATGGCCGCCACGACGTCGTCGCGGAAGGCGCGGATGGCGGTGTTCTGCGGCCTGGCCTTGTAGACGGTCTCGGCGCGCTCCGGGACCTCCTCGACCAGCTCGCGGGCGTCCAGCTCCCACTTCTTGCGGCCGCCGTCGAGAAGCTTGACGTTCTCGTGGCCGTAGAGCTTGAAGTACCAGTAGGCGTAGGACGCGAACCAGTTGTTGTTGCCGCCGTAGAGGATCACCAGCGTGTCGTTGGCGATGCCCTTCGCCGACAGGAGCTTCTCGAAGCCCTCCTGGTCGATGAAGTCGCGGCGGACCGGGTCCTGCAGGTCCTTGGTCCAGTCGATGCGGATCGCGTTCTTGATGTGGTTCTTCTCGTAGGCGGACGTGTCTTCGTCCACCTCCACGATCGCGATGTCGGCGTTGTCCAGGTTGTCCTGGACCCAGTCGGCGTCGACGAGGACGTCGCTGCGGCTCATGCTCTTTCTCCTCCGGGGCAGTTGCGGCGGGGCGTGCGAGTGCGAGGGGATGCGCGGGCTCATGCCGAGACGGCGCACCTGTGCCCTGGTCAGGGCGGGGGGAAACGCGGAAGTCGGAGCTTCCGCTCAGAAGGGGCGACAGAGCATGGCGGCAACGCGGCAGAGGTCTACTGCCCGCCGCTTCGTGAGATCCGCCTGTCGCTTCATGGCCTCGATCGTAGGGAGCGACAGGCAGGCGTGTCACCGGTGTGTCGTATTCTGAGACACGATCGTCCGGAATATGGGATTGAGAAGCCGTGAGGACTGCCCCCGCACGGCTTCCGGCCGCCTGCGTCGCGCGTCACATCTACGGTACGGACGACGCCGTCTCGCCAATTGGACGGTGTACGTCCACCGCCACCGCCCGGCGTACTACCCGGCGAGGCGGACGTTCGAACCCTTCACCGTGATCTCGACGCCGTCCTTCGCCGCCTGGACGCTGTCGAGCTGGATACCGCCGGGCAGCCCGTCGATCTTCTGCTCGAAGTCGGTGATCGCACGGGCGCGGCTCTCGGCGATCTCGGCGCCGCCGAAGTTCGGCAGGGTGTCGGCCTTCACCCGCACGGTGTCGCCCTGGGCGGTGACCGAGCTGAGGACGTAGACCGGCTCGGGCAGCTTGGTGCCGAGCACGGTGGCCTCGACGGCGACCTTGATCTTGCCGTTGCCGCCGTCGGACAGGCCGACGACGCTGGCGGTGACGCCGGGGGCGACCTGGGTGGGCTCGGACTTGGCGGTCTTCAGCAGTTCGGCGTAGCTCACGGACGCGGTGCCGGTGGCGGTCGCGGCGGTGGCGGAGCTGTAGTCGCCCGAGAACTCGACGCCCTTCATGTTCGCCTTGAGATCGTCGATCCGGATCGACTTGCCCTCGGCGCCCGCGGTGGCCTCGAAGCCCTGCATGCCGAGCTCCACGTCGTCCAGCGAGCCGCTCGCGACCTGGGTGAGGAACGGGAAGCCCTTGATGGACACGTCCGGGGTCGCGGCGAGGTTCTCGCGGGTCCTGACCTTCTCGGCGACCTCGTCCTCGGCGAACCCGACGGCGAGCCGGTCGGCCAGCACGAAGAGGCCGCCCAGGATCACGACGACTATGAGCAGTATCCGCAGGGCGCGCATGTTGTGGTGTTCCCCCCACCTGAGCGGTCGTCGACCACATGGGTGACGGACGACGACGGTCACGGACGACCGGGTGGCCGTCCAGCGCGAGGGTAACCCTGGGGTGCGGCCCGGCCCGGAGATTGTCGATCACCTGTGACAGGCCGGGCCCTTGCGTCTCAGCCCAGCGCCCGCCCGAGGACGTACACCGCGGGCGCCGCGGCGGCCAGCGGCAGGGCGACGCCCGCCGTGAAGTGGACGAAGCGCGACGGGTAGTCGTAACTGGCCGCGCGGTGCCCGATGAGCGCGCAGAGCGCCGCGCCCCCGCCGAGCAGTGCCCCGCCGGACCCGACCCCGGTCATCGCGCCGACGACGGCCCCGGCGCCCACGCCCGCGAGCAGCGCGGCCGCCACGGACGCCGGCGTCGGCAACGGCAGCGCGCGGACCGCGACCGCGACGGCGACCGCCACCGCGCCGACGGTCACCGCGTCCGCCTCGGCCGCGAGGTATCCGGCCGCGACGATCGACAGGGCCGCCGAGGCCACCGTCGCCATCAGGCCGTACATCCGCTCGTCCGGGTCGGCGTGCGAGCGGAGCTGGAGGACCAGGGTCAGCAGCACCCAGACGCCGAGCGTGCCGAGGATGGCCGCGGGCGCGTGGTCGGAGGCGAGCAGCGCGATGTCCGCCGTGACCGCTCCCGCGAAGGCGAGCGCGATGCCCTGCCGGGCGGGCCACATGCCGTTCAGCCGGAACCAGCCGGCCGCCGTCACCGCCTGGAGGGCGACCAGGGGCACGAGCAGGGCGTACGACCCGATCGCCGCCGCCCCCGCGAGCAGCAGCCCGAGCAGGGCCGTGAGCCCGGCCGGCTGCATGCCCGGCTCGATGATCGGGGAACGGCCCTCCTGCCGGGCCCGCTGGGCGTCGGTGATCCGGGAGTTCCCGGCGAGGGTCGCGGGGCCGTAGCCGTCCTGGTCGCCCTGCCCGGCGTCGGAGCCGGAATGAGGCGCCTGCGGCTGCGGCTGTGCCTGCATGTGCGGCTGAGCCTGCGCGTGCTGCTGAGCGTGGAGGTGCTGCTGGGCCTGGACGTGCTGTTGCTGCCCACCATGCTGTTGCTGCCCGCCGTGCTGCTGCCCGGGGTGGGCGTGCTGCTGCCCGGCGTGTGCCTGGCCCGTGCCGTCCCAGCCGCCCGTCTGATAGCCGGACGCGTACGCGCCCTGCTGGTCGGCGCCCTGGTACTGCCCGGCGTCCTGGTACCCCGCGTACGGCCCCGCGGTGGCGTTCTGCGACGGCAGATAGGCCGTCTCCTCCGCCGGGGCCGGCGTCACCGGCTGGTGCACCTGGGTCTCCCAGGTCTGCCCCTGCCACTGCTGCGTGTACTGCTGGGCCGCCTGCGGATCCTCGTACGGCTGCTGCTGGGCCGGCCACCCCTGCGGCGCCTGCCGCCGGTACGGGTCGTAGCCCTCGTGGTCGCCGTCATACGGCTGGTTGGTCATCTCACCCTCCTGCGAACGGCGGGAGCACCTCGACCGTGCCGCCGTCGGCCAGCCGTACCGTCTCATGTCCGCGGGTGCCCACGGGGTCACCGTCGATGAGGAACGAGCATCGCCGCAGTACGCGCGTCAGTTCCCCGGGGTGTCGCGCACGCACCGCGTCGAGCGCCTCGGCGAGCGTGTCCGCGTCGTACGGTTCCTCGGCGACCTGGGCGGCGGCCTTCGCGGCGGCCCAGTAGCGCACCGTGACCTTTGCCATCTGGTTCCTCAATCGATCGACGTGATCACCGCCGGGAAGCGCCGGCCGGTGAGCAGCGACCAGGCTAGCCCGCCCGGCCGGCGGCCCAGTCCCCGATCCGGGCCAGCAGGTCGTCGGCGGCCGCGTGCTCGGCGTGCCCCATGCCGGGCTCCAGCCAGAGTTCGCCGTGGTCACCGGCCGCGTCGGCCAGCATGCGGGGGTGGTCGAGGGGGAAGTAGCCGTCGATGTCGCCGTGCACGATCAGCAGCGGCGTCGGGGCGATGTGCGGGACCGCCTGCACCGGGGACATCGGCACCGGGTCCCAGCCGCGGTGATGGATCCGGGTGCGCAATCCGTAGCGGCTCACCAGACGCCCCTCGGGACGGGTCACCAGCCAGTGCAGCCGGCGCATCCGGGGTGTGCCGCGGTAGTACCAGCGCGCCGGTGCGCTCACCGACACCACCGCGTCCGTGCCCGCCCCGTCCCGGCCCGACGACCCGATCTCCGCGTCGCCCACACCCGAACGGCCGTACAGCGCCGCGTGCCGCAGCACCACCGAGCCGCCCATGGAGAAGCCGACGGTCGCCACGCGCGTGTGCCCGAGCTCGCGGGCCCAGCGCACCGCGGCGGCCAGGTCGAGCACCTCGCGGTCCCCGACCGTGGAGCGCCCGCCCGACGCGCCGTGGCCGCGGAAGGAGAAGGTGACGACGGCACCGTGCGGGGCGAGGGCCTCCGCCACCCGTCGCACATGGGGCTTGTCGACGTCGCCGGTGAAGCCGTGGGCGACGACGAACGCCAGGTCACCGGCAGATGGACGGGAGGCGTCGTATACGACCACCGCCGGGTCGTATACGGAATCGATCGTCACCCCGTCGTCGGTGTGCAGAAACGTCCGCATAGGTGTACGTCTGGTCGTCTCAGAGTTCGGACGAACCGTAGATCGTGCCACATGACCTGCCGTGCCAGCGCCCATGTCGGCTATTCTGCTGGACAGAGGACTCGGGCAGCGCAGCCCCCGGGTCCTTTTGTGCTTTCGGAAGCGTTGTATACGAAGCGGGAAACCGCAGGTGTACGGGGCCTTCGGGATCGCAGAGCAGATCCGTACCGCCCACGTCCTCGCAGGGACCGAGGAGGAACCAGACGTATGAGTTCTCTGCTGCTCCTGACCAATGCCCTCCAGCCGTCGACGGAGGTGCTCCCCGCACTCGGCCTGCTCCTGCACAACGTGCGGGTCGCCCCGGCTGAAGGACCCGCCCTCGTCGACACCCCGGGCGCCGACGTCATCCTCGTCGACGGCCGCCGCGACCTCCCCCAGGTGCGCAGCCTGTGCCAGCTGCTGCGCTCCACCGGCCCCGGCTGTCCGCTCGTCCTCGTCGTGACCGAGGGCGGCCTCGCCGCCGTCACCGCCGACTGGGGCATCGACGACGTCCTGCTGGACACCGCGGGCCCGGCCGAGGTCGAGGCGCGGCTGCGGCTCGCCATGGGCCGCCAGCAGATCGTCAACGACGACTCCCCCATGGAGATCCGCAACGGCGACCTGTCGGTCGACGAGGCGACGTACTCCGCCAAGCTCAAGGGCCGGGTCCTCGACCTCACCTTCAAGGAGTTCGAGCTCCTGAAGTACCTCGCCCAGCACCCGGGCCGCGTCTTCACCCGCGCCCAGCTGCTCCAGGAGGTCTGGGGCTACGACTACTTCGGCGGCACCCGGACGGTCGACGTCCACGTACGACGGCTGCGCGCGAAGCTCGGGCCCGAACACGAGTCGCTGATCGGGACCGTGCGGAACGTCGGTTATCGATTCGTTACGCCGGAGAAGATCGACCGGGCCGCCGAAGAGGCGAAGGCCAAGGCGGCCCAGGCAAAGCCGGAAGATGCGGACGAGGCGGGCGCCCGGGAGGGCACCGAGGTCCGGGCCGAGGCGTAGAAAGCCGCGACGGACGCCCGGGCACGGCTTCCGGGCGTCCCTTTCGCACCGGGAGAGCGACCGCGGGGCGCCAAGGGAGCTCCTTCACGCCCTGCCCAGAAGGGGTCCATCCGCGTAGACTCCGCGCGTGGCCAAGGTGACTCGCGATGACGTTGCGCGGCTGGCAGGGACATCCACTGCCGTCGTCAGTTATGTCATCAACAACGGACCCCGGCCGGTCGCCCCGGCCACGCGCGAGCGCGTTCTCGCCGCGATCAAGGAGCTGGGCTACCGGCCCGACCGGGTCGCCCAGGCGATGGCCTCGCGGCGCACGGATCTCATAGGCCTGATCGTCCCGGACGCGCGCCAGCCCTTCTTCGGGGAGATGGCCCACGCGGTCGAATGGGCCGCCGCCGAGCGCGGAAAGATGGTCCTCGTCGGCAACTCCGACTACGTCGGCGAGCGCGAGGTCCACTATCTGCGGGCGTTCCTCGGTATGCGGGTCTCGGGGCTCATCCTCGTCTCGCACGCGCTGAACGACCTGGCCGCCGCCGAGATCGAGGCCTGGGACGCCCGGGTCGTCCTGCTCCACGAGCGGCCCGAGGCCATCGACGACGTCGCCGTCGTCACCGACGACCTGGGCGGCGCCCAGCTCGCCGTACGCCACCTGCTCGAGCACGGCTACGAGTACGTCGCCTGTATGGGCGGCACCGCGGAGACCCCCGCGGTCGGCGACCCGGTCTCCGATCACGTCGAGGGCTGGCGGCGTGCGATGGCGGAGGCGCGGATCCCCACGGAGGGGCGGCTGTTCGAGGCGCCGTACAACCGCTACGACGCGTACCGCATAGCGCTGGAGCTGCTGGCCGGGCCGAAGCGTCCGCCGGCGATCTTCTGCTCCACCGACGACCAGGCCATCGGCGTGTTGCGCGCGGCGCGCGAGCTGCGGATCGATGTGCCGGGGGAACTGGCCGTCGCCGGGTTCGACGACATCAAGGAAGCGGCGCTGGCGGATCCGCCGCTCACGACGGTCGCCTCGGACCGGTCGGCGATGGCCCGGGCCGCGGTGGATCTGGTCCTGGACGACGGGCTGCGGGTCGCGGGTTCGCGGCGGGAGCGGCTGAAGGTGTTCCCGTCGCGGCTGGTCGCGCGGCGGTCGTGCGGGTGTGTCTGAGCACTCGTCGATGAGGGCTTTCTGAGAGACCTTCCTCAACTGCCGGAATCGTCTTTACATCGGGCATACGACCTTCTGCCGGGCTTCTCAGCCGGCACTCAGGAAGCTCTCATGGTCGGGCGACAAGCTCGTTGTCATGACCGAGAGCTTCCGCCGCAGCGGCGATCACCAGAACCCGTATCAGGGCGCCCAGCAGCACGCCTCCTCTCCCGTGAACCCCGAGTGGCCGCCCCCGCCGGCGTTCCAGCCGATGCCCGGGGCCGCTGCCGGCGAAGCCCCCACCACTCTCCTCGCCGAGCCGGTCGCCCAGCCGCCGAGGTCGCGGCGCCGGCCGCGCGGGCCCGTCGCCCTCCTCGCCGCCGTGGCCATCGTCGCCGCGGCGATCGGCGGCGGCACGGCCTACGGCATCCAGGAGCTCACCGGCAACGACACCGCCGCCACCTCCAGCTCCACCAGCGCCAACGTCGTCCCCTCCAGCCAGAAGGGCACGGTCTCCGGGGTCGCCAAGGCGGTCAGTCCGAGCATCGTCGAGATCAACGCCCAGTCCAACGCCGGTTCCTCCACCGGCTCCGGCGTGATCATCAGCGGCGACGGCGAGATCATCACCAACAACCACGTCGTCTCCGGCGCCACGCAGGTCAAGGTGACGACCAGCGACGGCAAGACGTACACCGCCGACGTCGTCGGCACCGACAGCAGCAAGGACCTGGCGCTGATCAAGCTCCAGAACGCCTCCGGGCTGACGGCGGCCACCCTCGGCAACTCCGACGGGGTCCAGGTCGGCGACGAGGTCGTGGCGATCGGCTCCCCCGAGGGCCTGACCGGCACCGTCACCAGCGGCATCGTCTCCGCGCTCAACCGTGACGTCACGGTCTCCACGGACGAGGGCCAGCAGCAGGGCGGCGGCGGCAACGGGCAGTGGCCGTTCGAGTTCGGCGGCCAGCAGTTCAACGGCGACACCGGCTCGTCCACGACGACGTACAAGGCGCTCCAGACCGACGCGTCCCTGAACCCCGGCAACTCCGGCGGCGCGCTGATCGACATGAACGGCAACATCATCGGCATCAACTCGGCGATGTACTCGGCGGCCGGCTCGGGCTCCTCCGACGCGGGCAGCGTGGGCCTCGGCTTCGCCATCCCGATCAACACCGTCAAGGCCGACCTGGCGAAGCTGCGGGACGGCTCGCAGAGCTGAAGGAGTACGTCATGATCACGCAGGTGGAGCATTCCTCGGCGGGCGCCGGGGCCACCGAGTTCGCCCTGGCCCTCGCCATCGCCGGCGCCCTGAACCCGCCGACGGCTCCTTCCCGGGCGCCGGAGCTGGCGACCGCCCCTCCGAGCGCGGGCCGCCGTACCTCCGCGGGCCGCAGCCGCCGCCGTACCGTACGAGGCTGAGGACGTGCGACGCTGAAAGCGCAGTCCAGCCCTCTTCTCCCCTCTCTCCTCAAGGATCCGAGCCCATGAGTCCCGCCGATGGCGACCGTGACCCCCAGCGCATCCTGATCGTCGACGACGAGCCGGCGGTACGCGAAGCACTTCAGCGCAGCCTCGCCTTCGAGGGGTACGGCACGGAGGTCGCGGTCGACGGCGCGGACGCGTTGGAGAAGGCGGCCGCCTACCGGCCCGACCTCGTCGTCCTCGACATCCAGATGCCCCGCATGGACGGCCTGACGGCTGCCCGCCGCATCCGCGGCGCGGGCGACACCACGCCGATCCTGATGCTGACGGCCCGCGACACGGTCGGCGACCGCGTCACCGGGCTCGACGCCGGCGCCGACGACTACCTCGTCAAGCCGTTCGAACTGGACGAGCTGTTCGCCCGGGTCCGCGCGCTGCTGCGACGCAGTTCGTACGCGGCGGCGGCCGGGGCGGGGGCGGTCGACGAGGACGAGGCGCTGAGCTTCGCCGACCTGCGCATGGACCTCGCGACGCGGGAGGTCACGCGCAGCGGGCGGCCGGTGGAGCTGACCCGTACCGAGTTCACGCTGCTGGAGATGTTCATGGCGCATCCGCGCCAGGTGCTGACGCGCGAGCAGATCCTGAAGGCCGTGTGGGGCTTCGACTTCGAGCCCTCGTCGAACTCGCTGGACGTGTACGTCATGTATCTGCGCCGCAAGACCGAGGCGGGCGGCGAGCCGCGGCTCGTGCACACAGTGCGGGGCGTGGGGTATGTGCTGCGCCAGGGCGGCGCCGAGTGAGCAAGGTGCTACGCCGCTTCCGCTCCCTGCCGATCCGGTCCCGACTGGCGCTGCTGGTGGCAGCGGCGGTGGCGTTCGCGGTGGCGGCGGTTTCGGTTACCTGTTGGTTCATTGTGCAGGGGAAGTTGTACGACCAGGTCGACGACGATCTCAAGAAGGCGTCGATGAGGATGCCCGGCCAGCTGCAGGACGCGCTCACCAACTGCACCGAGACCCCGTACGGCACCGGCGTCTTCCGGAACACCTACTCCCAGCTGGTCCAGGAGGACGGCACCGTCTGCATCCTTCAGGACTCCGCCGCAACGGTACAAGTCACCTCGGGGGACAAGACCGCCATCAAGGACGGCCACACGGACAAGGTCTACTTCCGCAACGGCACAGCCGGGGACGGCACCGACGTCCGCGTCCTCACCCGACCGCTCGGCGGCACCGCCACCCCTTCCGGGGAGGACGGTCCGAACGTCGGGCTCGTCGTGGCCGTGTCCCTGAAGAGCACGCAGAAGACCCTCAACGAGCTGGCCCTCATCCTCCTCCTCGTCTCCGGCGTAGGAGTCCTGGGGGCAGGGGCCGCCGGGCTCGCCGTGGCACGCGCAGGGCTGCGCCCCGTCGACAAGCTCACCGAGGCCGTGGAGCACGTCGCCCGTACCGAGGACCTGAACATCCGTATCCCGGTGGAGGACGAGGCCGAGGACGAGGTGGCCCGGCTCTCCCGTTCCTTCAACTCCATGACCTCGGCGTTGGCGAGCTCCCGCGAGCTGCAGCAGCAACTCATCGCGGACGCGGGCCACGAGCTCCGTACGCCGCTGACGTCGTTGCGCACGAACATCGAGCTCCTCACCCGCAGCGAGGAGACGGGCCGGCCCATCCCAGAGGCGGACCGCAAGGCCCTGCTGGCGTCGGTGAAGGCGCAGATGACCGAACTCGCGGCGCTCATCGGCGATCTGCAGGAGCTGTCCCGCTCGGAGGGGCAGCGCGGTGAGCGGGTCCAGGTGATCTCGCTGGAGGACACGGTCGAGGCGGCCCTGCGCCGGGCCCGGCTCCGCGGGCCCGAGCTGACGATCACCGCCGACATCCAGCCCTGGTACGTCCGGGCGGAACCGGCGGCCCTGGAACGCGCGGTGGTCAACATCCTCGACAACGCGGTGAAGTTCAGCCCCGAGGCCGGCACGATCGAGGTCGCCCTGCACGACGGCGTCCTGACCGTCCGCGACCACGGCCCCGGCATCCCCGCCGAGGAACTCCCCTACGTCTTCGACCGCTTCTGGCGCTCGCCATCAGCCCGAGCGCTGCCCGGCTCCGGCCTGGGCCTGTCCATCGTGGCCCGCACGATCGAGCAGGCCGGCGGCCAGGTCACCCTCTCCCACGCGGACGGCGGCGGCACGGTGGCGACGGTACGACTGCCGGGGGCACCTACGGCTCCACCGGCGTCCCTGTAAGCGGGTCTCCTTCTTGCCAGAAGACCTCTTCGACCACGATCTGCGGATCTTCGGTTCGGCGGACGAAGCCATACTTCAGCCATCCGTTTCCGTCGTCGAAGAAGCAGGCGTGGCGGCCCGTGGGATCACTGGACCGGACCGGCACGACCCACATGCCCTCGGGAAGTCCGGCATCAGCATCGATGCCTCGGAAATACGGGTCCTTCGCCGTGACCAGTTCAGCGCGCGCTGCGAGGGCGATCTCACGAACGTGATCGGGCAGTGCCTCGAAGTTGGCGAGAGCATCGATCCGCCAGTCCGCTTGCCATGGCGGCCCCATGAACCCATCGGTCACTCGCCGGGCTCCAGTTCTCGGACCCGGTGGTGAATCTTCGCCGCCTCCTCAAGGAGAGCTTTTGCCTCGGCGGTGTCCGTGCACTCGTACGCGGCTCGGTGTTCAAGATCCCGAACGTGCTTGTCCAGCTCGGGGTCACGGGCGAGGGCGTACTCACCCCACCAGAAGGCCAGGAACGCAGGCACCGGCCCCAGGTTGTAGGCGTCGGCGATCGCCCTCTTCCAGTGCGCGTCGAAATCCGGCAGAAGCTCGGGAGTGTGCTGGGCGATGGCCCTGCGCAGCGCCCTCGGGGTCCGCTCGGGCATGGGGGGGATGACCGGATCGGTTTCCGCAGCGTGAGCAGTCATGATCGATGCCCTCCTTCGACGCGCCGTGTCTACGACCATAGTCGCGCTCACCATCCCGGCGCGGATCGTCCGCGAAGCGGCTCCGCCGGAGACAGCCGGCCCGGAGCGGTACCTCTCAGATGCCGGGGTGTATCCGCCGAAGCGTTGGTGGTCGTGATCTCTGCCATGGGATCACCGTGACCGCCCGAACCCACGTGCGTCCCGGTTTCACGCCCCATCACCCGACGGCGTGCAGATCCGCCCCACGCTTGACGCCCGCCGTGAACGCGGACCAGGACGATGCCGAGAAGATCAGACTGCCGCCGTCCGGGCGCTTGCTGTCCCGGACAGGGACTATGCCGGGGTGGTCGTCGGAGACCTCGAGGCAGTCATTGGCGCCCCCCTCGCTGTAGCTCGACTTGCGCCACGCGGCCGTGCTGAGATCGGGGGTGCGCGTCATGATCTGTGCTCCTCCAGTACGTCCCTGATGAACGCCGACGAATCCGACGGGGACAGCGCCAGGTCGCGCAGCCGATCGTAGGACAATCGCTGCCGCAGAACCTCGTCCTGATCCTCGATCAAGCGGCTGCACCCGTTGCCCTCCTTGTAGGCAACGGCACTTCCGTCCCTCTGCCAGAGCAGGGTCAACGACCCGACCATATGGTGGTGCGCTCCTGCCGAGAACGGCAGTACCTGGAGCGTCATGTTGGGCCACAGAGCCGCAGCCTCAAGATGGAGCAGCTCGTCGTGCCAGGTCTTGCCGCCGGCAGCAGGCCGTCGAAGCGCGAACTCGTCCATGATGAGCCGGACTTCCGGCTCCGGCTTCTGCCTCAGCAGGTACTGCCGTCCCAGCCGAGCCGCCACTTGCTCCTCGACGACCTCGTCGCCGTCAGCCGTTGTCTGAGCCCCAGACAACACCCCCCGGGCGAACTCCTCGGTCTGCAGAAGACCTGGAATCCCCGGCGAGAACACCCACATGATCCGTGCCGTTGCCTCCAGCGCCATGTACTCCTTGTACCGGTCCTTGAACGCGTCCAGCCGAGCAGCCTTCCAATGGCTCAACAGCAGGTCACCGGTGCCGTAGTACCCGTCCAGGTCCTCCATGACCGTCACCTTGGACACCCGGTCCCCGGACTCCAGCCGGCTCAGGTAGCTCTTCTCGTAGCCGGTCTCGTCGGCCAACTGCGCCAGTGACTTCCCGGCCTTCTCCCGCAGAACCCTGAGCGTCTGCCCCAGCATCGCCCGCCCGGAAACCGGCTCGACGTCAACCTTCTCGCCCACGTCACTCCTCACCGTTGCCTGCGCGCCAGACAACACCGAACCCCTTCCGCAGCGTACGTCCCGCCTGTGACCATCGGGACACGAACGGTGATCACCGCTCGTCAGACCTGTCCGCCATGACAAACCCCCGCAGCCGATGGCACTCGGCTCGGGGGCGTGGCCGACGCGTGCCCTGAAGGAGAGACCGCCGACATGCGCGAACGTACCGCCCGGCTCATCGGATCGCTACTGACTCCACTCGTACGAGTACTGCTGCCGACCCGGGGACGACATCGGGCTGTCCCGCCCCAACCTCCGGCCGAAAAAAGGCCGTTGGCCGTACAGCCCCGGCGCCCCGCCCACATCTGCCCCTGTGAGCGTGAGCGGATCCTGCACCGTCGGCGCGTCCTCTGGGTCGCCGCCTACGGAATCGACGCCGCCCCGCAGCCCGTCCGCCCGGAGGCGATCTCCCGGTGAGCGGCCATGAACTCCGGCTTCTCCCCTGGACCACCCCCGACGGCAACCCCTGCTATCTCAGCGCCGACAGCGACCACAGCACCCTCTCCCGGCTCGCCGACGACATCGAAGCGGCCCAACTCGGCTCGGGCGAGCAGGTGGTGGCCGGCGCCAAGGCCGTCCTCGCCGACCCCGGCGCCGGTGAACGCGCGATCCGCTTCGCGCTCATCCGGGCCGTGGAGTCGCTGGACGACGTACTGCGGGTCGCCGTCAGCCGGGGGCGTCGTATGCCATAGCGGCAACCTTCGCGCCCCGCGCGGCGACCCAACGGCGGACCATCCCCCACACGGAACGGATCGCCGTATGAGTGAGAACCGCAATAACGCGCCTCATCCCAGAGGCCGGTCGGTGTTGGCGGTCGGGGTGCCTGTGGTGCTGACCGCCGCCGGCGCCCTCGCCTACGGCCCGGACCTCGGGCTGCTCGGGGCCGGTGCGCAGCAGCGGGCCGTCGCCGCGGCCGCCGCCGCTCCCGTCTGGGCCACCGCCGTCGCCGACGGGTTCGCCTCCGTCGACTCGCAAGGGCAGAACGGTACTTACGGAGGGCGCGACGGGCAGGTCGTGACCGTCAGGACACGGGCCGAGCTGGAGAAGTACGCCACGGCCACCGAGCCGTACGTCATCGTCGTGGCCGCCGCCATCGACATGAATCCGGTCGGGAAGGAGATCAAGGTTCGGTCCGACAAGACCATCGTCGGGTCCGGGACCTCCGGGCACATCGTCGGCGGCGGTTTCTTCCTCGGCTCCGGTGTGCACAACGTGATCATCCGGAACCTGACCATCCGGGACACGTACCAGGGTGTCTGGAACGACAAGGAGCATGATTTCGACGCGATCCAGATGGACGGCGCGCATCATGTGTGGATCGACCACAACGATCTTCGGCACATGGCCGACGGACTCATCGACGTCCGCAAGGACAGCACGAACGTCACCGTCTCCTGGAACAAACTGAGCGACGACAACAAGGCCTTCGGGATCGGCTGGACGGACAACGTCGTCACCGACATAACGATCCACCACAACTGGATCCGCGAGACCGAGCAGCGCAACCCGTCCACCGACAACGCCGCCCACGCGCACCTCTACAACAACTTCCTGGAGGACGCGGCCGACACCGACATCAAGTCGTCGTACGGCAACTACTCGCGCGGCAGGACGGCGATGGTCCTGGAGAACTCCTTCTTCCAGGGCATGAACAACCCCGTCATCAAGGACACCACCGCCACCCTCGTCCAGCGCGGCAACGTCTTCTCCGGCACCAGCGGCCGTAACGAGAGCGGCGGTGCGGCCTTCGACCCGAAGAACTATTACCCGTACACGCCGGACTCCGCCTCGAATGTGCCCTCGCTGCTCAAGGCCGGTACCGGGCCCCGCAGTTCCATCGGTGCCTCCGCCGCGAGCGTGAAGGCCGCCACCACCCTGACCGTCGCCAAGGACGGCAGCGGGCAGTACTCGACCGTGCAGGCCGCCGTGAACGCCGTACCGGTGAACAACGCCTCGCGGGTCGTGATCGCCGTGAAGCCGGGCACGTACCGCGAGACGGTGAAGGTGCCCGCCAACAAGCCGCACGTCACCATCCAGGGCACCGGCGGCAGCCGCAAGGACACGGTGATCGTCTACAACAATGCGGCGGGGACACCGAAGCCCGACGGTTCGGGGACCTACGGCACCGGCGGCAGCGCCACCGTCGCCGTCGAGGCCGACGACTTCCAGGCCCGCAATCTGACCTTCTCCAACGACTTCGACGAGAAGGCGAACCAGAACCTGAGCGGCCATCAGGCCGTTGCGCTGCGCACCGCCGCCGACAAGGTGTTCCTCGACGGCGTCATCGTCGACGGTGATCAGGACACGCTGCTGCTGGACACGGCCGCGAAGGACCGGCTCGGCCGGGTGTACGTCGTGAACTCCTACGTCATGGGCAACGTCGACTTCATCTTCGGGCGGGCCACGGCGGTCGTGGACCGGTCCGTCATCACGTTGAAGAAGCGCTGGGACGGGAGTTCGGGCGGGTACGTCACCGCCCCGAGCACGGCCGCGAACCGCAAGGGCATCCTGATCGCCAGCTCCTCCGTCGGCGGCGACGTCTCCGCGTCCAGCTTCCACCTCGGCCGGCCCTGGCACGCCGGCGGCGACGCCACCCTCGACCCCCAGACGACGGTGCGCAACACCACGCTCGGTGCTGCCGTGAAGTCCACGCCCTGGACCGACATGAGCGGGTTCTCCTGGAAGGACGACCGGTTCGCCGAGTACCGGAACAGCGGCGCGGGTTCGGGCCCGGCGAGCACCGACCGGCCCCAGCTGACCGACGCCCAGGCCGCGGCCCAGGAGGTCGCGGACTGGCTCGGGGACTGGACGCCGACCGCCTCCTGAGAGGAGGCCCCGGCGGAAGGTCAAGGCGGGCGCGGGAGAACACCAAGAGCGGGCCAAAACCCGATCATGGGTTGCCCGCGTCCGCCCATGATTCGGCAACGCGAACTGATGTCCTGTCATTCGAGCGTACGTTCCTGCCCGTGAACGCTGATAGATCCGTCGGCGCCGAGCCGACCGCATCCGCCCACAAGCGGTTCCCCCACACCTCTCCCGCCCGCCGCGCACTCCTGCGGTTCGGGCTCACCGGAGCCGCGGCACTGGGGGCCACCGCAGCCCTCGGCACCGCCCCCGCATCCGCCACCCCCACACCCACCCCCGCCTCCCGTCGTCGGCCGGAGACGCCCGACGAGGCCCTGCGCGAGCTGGCCGCCGGGAATCTGCGCTGGCGCACCTTCCGTGAGCGCCACCCCGACGAGTCGCCCGCGGTGCGGCAGAGCCTGACGTCGGGTCAGCACCCGTTCGCCGTCGTCCTCGGCTGCATCGACTCGCGCGTACCGCCGGAGCTGGTCTTCGACCAGGGACTCGGCGACCTGATGACCGTGCGCTCCGCGGGCGAGGTGCTGGACGAGGCCGTGCTCGGCAGCGTCGCCTACGGGGTCCTGGAACTGGACATACCGCTGGTGCTGGTGCTCGGGCACCAGTCGTGCGGCGCGGTGAAGGCGGCCGTCGAGGCGGACGAGTCCGGGGAGCGGCTGCCCGCCCACATCCAGTACATAGCCGACCAGATAGCCCCGAACATAGATCACACGAAGCAGGGCGACGCCCGCGTCGACTCGACCATCGACGTCAACGTCCGCGCCGTCCGCGCCCGGCTCGCCGCCGAACCCGACCTCGCCGCGAAGGTCGCGAGCGGCCGACTGGCCATCGTCGGCGCCCGCTACGACCTGACGAACCAGCGCGTCCGCCGCCTGACCTGACCTCGGGCAGCGGCCGGGACTCCCGGCATGCTCGGGGTCAGTGCAGGCCGAGCATGCCGGGGCCGACCGTCGCCGCACCGGGTGGCCCCGCCAGTCGCGCGTACACCCCGCCCCACGCCATCAGCTCCGCGTGGGTCCCCGCCTCCACCAGCCGGCCCTCGTCCATGACCAGCACCCGGTCCGCGTCCGGGGCCAGGGTGAGGTCATGGGTGATCATGATCGTCGTGCGGCCGGACATCAGGCGGCGCAGCGGCTGGACGACCTGGCGGGCGGCCACCGAGTCGAGGCCGGCCGTGGGTTCGTCAAGTACCAGGACGGGGGCGGCGCGCAGCATCGCGCGGGCGATGGTGATCCGCTTGAGCTGGCCGCCGGACAGCGCCGCCGTGCCGGGGGCGACATGGGTGTCGTACCCCTCGGGGAGCGCGGTGACGAAGTCGTGGGCCGCCGCCGCACGGGCCGCCCGCTCGATGTCCGCCTCGCTCGCGCCGGGCCGGCCGCAGGCGATGTTCTCGCGGACGGTGCCGTTGAGGATCAGCGTCTCCTGCGGGAGCAGGGCGACGTTCTCGCGCAGGAAGTCGAGGCCGAGGTGCGGCAGCGGCACGCCGTCCAGGGTGATCACGCCGGACAGCGGGTCGTAGAAGCGGGTCAGGAGCTTGGCCGTCGTCGACTTGCCCGCGCCGGACGGGCCGGTGACGACGATCAGTTCGCCGGGGTCCGCCGAGAAGCTCAGGTCGGACACCGACGCCCGCGCCGCCCCGGGGTATCCGAAGCTCACCCCGTGGAAGCCGACCCGGCCCCGCACCGGCCAGGGCGCGAGCGGCTCGGCGGGGTCGGTGACGGCGGGCTCGGCGTCCAGGATCTCGCCGAGGCGCTGGGCGCCGGCGGTGGCGGCGGTGAGGGTGAGACCGAGTTGGCCGAGGCTGCGGACCGGCGGGTAGAGGTAGCCGATGAAGGCGGCGAAGGCGAGAAGCTGCCCGAGCGTCATCCGGCCCGCGGAGATCTCCCAGACGCCCAGACCGATCACGGTCAGCACGCAGACCGTCTCCACGACCTCGACGAACTGCTCGTACATCTCGCCGAGTCGGGCGCCCCGCACGGACGCCTTCATCCAGGCCCGCGCCTCCCTCTCGAGCAGCCTCTCCTCGGCGCGGCGGCGGTTGTACGCCTGGGTGAGGACGACGTTGGCCAGGGACTCCTCGACGACCGAGGTGATCGAGCCGTCGGCGATCCGCTCGTCCTGGGAGGCGGTGCGGATACGGCCGGCGAAGCGGCGGGCGGCCAGCAGGAACAGGGGCGCGAGCACGAAGGTGACGAGCGCGAGGTCCCAGCGCAGCCAGAGGGCCGCCGCGGAGTAGAAGAGGGCCGAGAACGCGGCCGCGACGGTGCCGACGACGCCCGAGACGACCATCTGCTCGATGGCCTCGACGTCCCCGGTGAGCCGCTCGACCAGGTCGCCCCGGCGGTGCTTCTGGAAGAAGTGCGGCGGCATGTCCTGCACGTGCCGGAACACCTTCGCGCGCAGCCGCAGTACGAATCTCTCGGCGGTCCAGGTGGCGAGCGAGTTGCCCAGGTAGCCGACGAGCGCGCCCAGCGCGGCGACGCCCAGCCAGGCCGCCGCCGGACCCCAGAACGCCGCCGGCGAACCGGTCTTCAGCGCATGGTCGGTGAGCTGCGCGAACAGCAGGATCGACGCGGTCTCGGCGAGCGCGGCCACCACCACGCAGGCCACGATGACGGCCAGCCACTTCCGGTCGCCCCGTGTCAGCGGCCAGAACCGCCGGAAGGCGTCGCGCACTTCCCTCATGCTCAAGTCCCTTTCCCGAAGCCCTCGGACATGCGGGAGGCGGGGCCCCGGTGTAATCCGGTGACCCCGCCTCGCCGTCTTTCTTATTTGTCTCGTACGGCTACGGCCTCAGCACTTATGGGAAACCGGGCGCCGCTTCGGAGCCGCCTTCTTCGCGGGTGCCTTCTTCTTCGACGCCGGCGCCGGGGCGGGCTTGCGGGACGTCTTGACCGGGGCGACCTTGTGGAAGCTCATCGGGATCTCCTTGCTCTGCGGATTTTGTTCTCGTGTCGATCGCTTTCGACATGGAAAACATTACGGGACCTCGAACCCGAAAATCACCAATTCCGCTGAGACCTCTATTAATTGCGCCTGAGAGGGTTTTTCAGAGGATTCCAGGAACTAAATCGCCCTTACATAGAATTCATTACGGGCGGCCCACCGCCAGGTCCGCGCCCTCCAGGCGCACCCTGATCCCGTC
Source organism: Streptomyces chartreusis (assembly GCF_008704715.1). NCBI lineage: Bacteria > Bacillati > Actinomycetota > Actinomycetes > Kitasatosporales > Streptomycetaceae > Streptomyces > Streptomyces chartreusis. The sequence goes on along the minus strand of NZ_CP023689.1, from coordinate 5,249,421 downwards.
CTTCTCCACCCGCACGTCCCGCAGCGTCACCCGACCGCTCGGGGGTTCCGGGAGGCGGAAGCCGAGGGAGAGCTGGTCGGTGAGGACCGGGCGGGTGAGGCGGGGCAGGGCGTCCAGGAGGGCCGGGTCGAAGCCCAGGAGAGCCAGCAGCTGAGGGTGGTCCAGGGCCAGGTCGATCAGGTTCAGGCGCATCGCCTGGTGCAGGAAGCGCGGGGTGCCGACCAGCTCGGTGAGCTTGGACTCGTTGGCCAGCGCCTCGCGGACGAGGGAGTCGGGTACGCCGAGGCGCCGTACCACCGCCGGGACGGACAGCAGCGCCTTCGCCTTGCGGGTCTCGTGGGCGAGCCGGGCCACCGACTCGCGGCTGAGGTGCAGGCCCTCGGAGGTGCGGGCGCCGGGCCGGTACGTGGCGAGGTCGCCGATGTCCAGGCGCATCCCGCCGATGTGCGTGGCGATGCCGCGGTCGCCGTTGCGCACGATCCGGGCCTCGGCCCGCAGCCGCAGGTCGTGCCCGGCGACCGGCAGGGTGCCGCGCGCGCGGACCCGGTCACGCCCCTCGCCGGTGAACGTCACCTGGGAGGCGCCGAGTTCACGGTTCAGGTCGGCGAAGGAGAGCAGGACGTCGCCTTCCAGGCGGGGGACGTCGGCGCCGCGCACCGAGGCCGGGCCGTCGGTGTCCAGCCGTACGTCCTTCGCCGTCGCGGTCACCTGGGCCAGCGAGATCCGGTCGGCGGCGACGTCGGGGACGGTCACCTTGACCGAGTCCAGCCGTTCGTCGGCGAGCTGGGTGAGGAAGGGGAAGCCGGCGATCTCGACCTCGGGAGCCGCCGTGAGCTTCAGCCGGGTCTTGAGGGTGTCCGCCGCTCTGCGCTCGGCGTACAGCAGCGCCCAGCGGTCGGCGAGGGTGACGAAGGCGGCGACGACGAGGATCCCGACGACGGCCTTCATCGCGAAGGGCAGGCCCGCCAGGCGGCCGCGCCGCTTGCGCCGGCTGCCCTTGCGGTGGTTGGGCGGGGCCCAGGTATCACCCTGGGCCCCTTCCGGATCCACGTCCTCGACGAGGAACTCATCCAGCGGACCACGGTCCAGACTGCCGAGTTCTTCGTACGGGTTTCGATAGGGATGCGCCGTTATGTGGTGGGGGGAACGCATCGGCCCATCCGACCATGTACACGCCCCCCACCCGCAACCGCTACCGAAGGTTTGCGATCTAGTTCACGCCAGGTCACAAACTTCGCTCTTGAACTACTTCACCACGGTGATCCGGTCCGCCGCCGGCGGCTGAATCGGGTTCGTCGCCGAGGAGTTGGCCGTCAGGTACTTCTCCAGCACCGTCAGGTCGTCCGTGCCGACGAGGTCGTTGGTGCCCTGGCCCAGCGTCGTGAAGCCGTCGCCGCCGCCCGCGAGGAAGTTGTTCATCGCGACGCGGTAGGTGGCAGCCGGGTCGATCGCCGCACCGTTCAGCTTGACGGAGTCCGTCACCACACGGTCCGCGCCGGACTTCGTCAGGTCCAGCGTGTAGGTGAGGCCCGAGGAGATCTGGAGGATCTTCGGGGACGCCGCGTTCGTGCCGCTGACCTGCTCCTTGAGCACCTGGATCAGCTGCGCGCCGGTGAGGTCCTGGAGGTTCAGGGTGTTGGAGAACGGCTGCACCGTGAAGCCCTCGGCGTAGGTCACCACGCCGTCGCCCTCGGCGCCCTTGGCCGCGTACGTCAGCGGTGCCCGGATGCCGCCCGGGTTCATCAGCGCGAGGTCCGTCTCCGGGTCCAGCTCCTTGCCGTACGCGAGCTGCGCGTCCGCGATCAGGTCGCCGAGCGGGGACTCGGTGCCGGTGCTGGGGATGTCGGCGGAGATGTAGCCGATCGCGCGGTTGCCGATGGGCGCCGCGAGGGTGTTCCACTTCGAGATCAGCTCGGTCATGTCGGGCGCCTTGGGGACGTCCCGGGTGACCACGCGGTTCGCGGACTTCACGGCCGTACGGGAGATGTCGCCGGTGAAGCGGTCGTACGTCAGCGTCGTGTCGGTGTAGAGCCGGCCGAAGGACGCCGCGGAGGTGACCATGCGGGGCTTGCCCGACGGGTCGGGGATCGTGCAGACGTAGGCCGCGTGCGTGTGGCCCGTCACCAGCGCGTCCACGGACGGCGTGACGTTCTTGGCGATGTCGGCGATCGGGCCGGAGATGCCGTCGCCCGCGCCCGGGGAGTCGCAGTTGTAGTTGTACGCGCCGGAGGCCGGCTGCCCGCCCTCGTGGATCAGCGCGACGATCGACTTCACGCCCTGGCGCTGGAGCACCTTGGCGTACTTGTTGATCGTCTCGACCTCGTCCTTGAACTTCAGGCCCTTGACGCCCTCGGCGGAGACGACGCCCGGAGTGTCCTCCAGGGTCACGCCGATGAAGCCGATCTTGACGTCCTTCTTCTTCCACACCCAGTACGGCGCGAGGACCGGCTTGCCGCTCTTCTCGCTGAGCACGTTGGCCGCCAGGTACGGGAAGTCGGCGCCCTTGAACTTCTTGTCCGTGTAGCAGCCGGCCGTCGGGTGGCAGCCGCCGTTCTGCAGGCGGGCCAGCTCCTTCGCGCCCTCGTCGAACTCGTGGTTGCCGACGGAGGTGACGTCCAGGTCGAGCTTGTTCAGCGCCTCGATGGTGGGCTCGTCGTGGAAGAGGCCCGAGATCAGCGGGGAGGCGCCGACCATGTCGCCGCCGGCCGCGGTGATGGAGTACTTCTGGCCCTCGCGGGCCTGGCGCAGGTGGGTGGCGAGGTACTCCACACCGCCCGCGTCGATGGTCTTCGTCGTGCCGTCCGCCTGGAGTTCGGTGACCCGGCCGGAGGAGCCGGCCGGCGGCTCCAGGTTGCCGTGCAGGTCGTTGAACGACAGCAGCTGGACGTCCTGGTAGCGGCTGAGGTGGTGACCGCCGCCGTGCTTCTGGGAGCTCTCGCCCGCCGAAGCCGTCGCGGGGAGAGCCGCGGCCAGCGCGCCCGCGGTGGCGAGCGTCGCGGCGGTCGCGACCAGAGCGTACGTACGGCGTCTGCGGTCGTGCTGGTGGGATGTGGCTGACATCCGCCCCCCTGTGAGTCGTGAATGACATGGCCCCGTCGGGCGGCAGCCTAGAGTCAACGCGCGTAGCGCGACAGGGGGTTCCGGGTTACAGCCTGGTTGCTTCTGAGGTTGCCGCCGCCCTTGATTTCCGTGCCGGGACTTTGCCCGGACCGCCCCTTACCCTCGTACGCATGACCAGCGACGACACCGCACGCCCCCTCCCCACCCGTGCCATCGAGACCTACTCCGCGCTCACCTCCGAGCAGACCGAGGCCGTACTGGAGCTGCTGGCGGAGGCCGCCCGGAACGACGGGCAGCAGGCGGTGTCCGAACAAGGCCGGCTCCAGCTGCGCGGCGGAGAGCGCGAGGGCGTCTCGCATCTGCTGCTGACCGTCGCCGGCGAACTCGTCGGCTACGCCCAGCTGGAGGACACCGACCCGGTGGAGGCCCCGGCCGCCGAGCTCGTCGTGCACCCCTCGCACCGCGGGCACGGCCACGGCCGCGCGCTCGGGGCGGCGCTGCTCGGCGCGTCCGGCAAGCGGCTGCGGGTGTGGGCCCACGGCGGCCACGCCGCCGCCCGCCATCTCTCCCAGGTCCTCGGCCTGACCCTGTTCCGCGAACTGCGCCAGATGCGCCGCCCGCTGGCCGATCTGAACCTGCCGGACCCGGTGCTCCCGGAGGGCGTCACGGTCCGCGCCTTCGTGCCCGGCCAGGACGACGCGGCCTGGCTCGCCGTGAACGCCGCCGCCTTCGCCCACCACCCCGAGCAGGGCTCCCTCGTCCAGCGCGACCTCGACGACCGCAAGGCGGAGCCGTGGTTCGACCCGGCCGGGTTCTTCCTGGCGGAACGGGGCGGTGAACTCGTCGGCTTCCACTGGACGAAGGTCCACGCGGAGGAGGGGCTCGGCGAGGTGTACGTCCTCGGGGTGCGGCCGGGCGCCCAGGGCGGCGGTCTGGGCAAGGCCCTGACGACGATCGGCCTGCGGCACCTGGCAGCCCAGGGGCTGCCCGTGGCGATGCTCTACGTGGACGCGGACAACAAGGCGGCGGTGTCGGTGTACGAGCGGCTCGGGTTCACGACGTACGAGACCGACCTGATGTACCGCACGGAGACCTGAGCCCGGAGAACCGGGGGTAAAACCCTGACATAACTCCCCTAAGGGGCGGCGATCTTGACGCCGCCCCTTTCTTTGCACCACCCTTTCACTACTCAATTAGTGAAAGGGTGGTGGAACGGATGGTCGAGTACCGCATCGACCGGCGCTCCGGCGTCGCCACCTACGTGCAGATCGTCCAGCAGACCAAACAGGCCCTGCGTCTGGGCCTGTTGGAGCCGGGCGACAAGCTGCCGACGGCCCGCGAGGTCGTCGAGGCGACCGCCATCAATCCCAACACCGTGCTCAAGGCCTACCGCGAACTGGAACGCGAGGGCCTGGTCGAGGCACGACGGGGGCTCGGCACGTTCGTGCGACGGGGACTGAACACCGCGCCGGCGGACTCGCCGTTGCGCGCCGAGCTGGACGCCTGGGCCGCACGGGCCCGCGCGGCAGGGCTGGACCGCGACGACGTGGACGCGCTCTTCACTTCCGTACTGGACACGCATTTCAAGGGGGACGAGTCATGACCGGGACCGCCATCGAGGCGGCCGCGCTGAGCAGGACGTTCGGGCGCCGGCGCAAGGCGGCGCTGGACGCGTGCGACTTCCGGCTCCCGGCGGGCAGCGTATGTGCCGTCGTCGGCCCGAACGGCGCCGGCAAGTCGACCCTGCTCTCCCTCGCCGCGGGGCTGATCCGCCCCAGCGACGGCACCCTCACCGTCCTCGGCCGGGCCCCGGCGGCGGTCCGCGAACGACTCGCGTACGTCGCCCAGGACAAGCCCCTGCACCCCCAGCTCACCGTCGCCGACACCCTGCGCTTCGGCCGTGAGCTCAACCCCGGCCGCTGGGACGCGAAGGTGGCCGAGCGGATCGTCGACGAGGGCGAACTCGAACCGGACGCCAGGATCCGCACCCTCTCCGGCGGCCAGCGCACCCGCGTCGCGCTCGCCCTCGCCCTCGGCAAGCGGCCCGAACTGCTGCTCCTGGACGAGCCGATGGCCGACCTCGACCCGCTGGCCCGGCACCAGCTGATGGCCACGCTCATGGCCGACGCCGCCGAGCACGGCACCACGGTTGTCATGTCCTCGCACGTCGTGGCGGAGCTGGACGGCTCCTGCGACCACCTCCTGCTGCTCGGCGCCGGCCGGGTCCGCCTCGCCGGCCCGCTGGACGACCTGCTCGCCGCGCACCGCCTCGTCACCGGCCGGGCCGACGCGTCCCTGGACTCCCACACGGTGATCGAGTCCCGCACGACGGGCCGTCAACTCACCGCGCTGATACGGCCCGAGGGCCCGCTCGATTCCGGCTGGCAGGCCACCGCCCCGACCCTGGAGGAGCTGGTCCTGGCCCATCTGCGCGCCCCGCAGGCCCCGGTCCTGCGCCTCGACGACGTGCGGGAGGCCGCCGTATGACCGCCGTGACGACCATCGAGACGTCCACCGTCGCCACGTCCTCCCGGGGGCCGCGCGGACTGCTCTGGACGATGCTGCGGGTGCACCGCTCGGCGCTGTGGTTCTGGGTGCTGCTGGTGGCCTTCGGCGCGGGAGCGCTGCTGTGGGCCCACGGTCCGGCGGCGGACGCCGCCTGGGCCGAGTTCCGGCGGATGGGATGCGACTCCGGGCAGCCGGTCCTGGGCTGCGACGACATCGGTCCCGCCTACAACCGGTACGGCACCTTCAGCACCCTCGGCGCCGGGGTGCTCGGCCTCGCGCCCTTCCTCGCCGCGGCCTGGGCGGGTGCGGCGCTGATCGGGCGCGAGCTGGAGAGCGGCACGGCACAACTGGCGTGGACGCAGTCCGTCACCCCGGCCCGCTGGCTGGCCGCCAAGCTCGCCGTGCCGGCCGCCCTGCTCGCCACCGGCACCCTCACGCTCACGCTGCTGCACCGCATGCTGTGGTCCACGGACGGACAGCTGCGACTGGCGATGGGCTCGCAGGACTGGTACGAGGGCAGCACGTTCCAGGCCAACGGCACCCTCGCCACGGCGTACGCCCTGCTCGGCCTCGCCGTCGGTGTCCTCGCGGGCCTGCTCCAGCGCCGGGCGCTGCCCGCACTGGGCACGGCGGTCGTGGGCCTGGCGCTGATCGCGACCTCGATCGGCACACTGCGCCCGTATCTGTGGCCGGTCGAGACGCTGACCGCCAAGGACGGCTACCCGGAGTACATCGGCATGGTCCTCGGCGATGGCGCGCTCACCTCCACCGGCGCCCGGGTGTCGGACCCCATGTGCATCGACGACGCCAAGTGTCTGGCCGAGCACGACATCGTCGGCTTCTACCGCGACTACCACCCCTCCTCCCACTTCTGGCCCCTCCAGCTGATGGAGACGGGCATCGTCCTCGCAGCGACGGGGCTGGCGGTGCTGATCGCGTTCCGGCTGGTGAAGCGGCGTACGGGGGCCGCCGTATGACCGCGACGCTCACCGCTCCGGCCGCCCCTGCCACCCGCGGCCCGCGCGGCCTGGTCTGGGCCCTCCTCCAGGTGCACCGCATGGCGTTCGCCTTCTGGGCGGTCGCCCTGATCGGCGCCACGGCCGGACTGATCTGGATGTACGGCATCGGCGACACGGCCCGCGAGGGCAACGTCCCGTGCACGACGCCGGCCCGCGCCGGCTATCCCGCCTGCGCGTCCATCGACGCGATCACCGTGGACGACGTCTACCGCAGCGGGATCGGCCTGATCGCCACCGTCCTGACGTACGGGGTCCTCCTCGTGGCCCCCTGGGCCGGCGGCGCGCTCATCGGGCGCGAGCTGGAGAGCGGAACCGCCCGGCTCGCCTGGACCCAGTCGGTCTCCCCGGCCCGCTGGCTGGCCGCCAAGCTCGCCGTTCCTGCCGTGCTGCTCGCCGCGGGCACCGGCGTGATCGTCCTGCTGAACGACTGGGCGCGCGGGGACGACGCCCCCGACCTGGTCGGGGACTGGTACAACGCGGACGCGTTCGTCGGCACCGGCCCGACGGCCGTGGCGTACGTCCTGGCCGGCCTCGCCCTCGGCGCGCTCGCCGGAATGCTGCTGGGCCGGGCCCTGCCCGCCGCCGGGGCGGGCTTCGCGGCGGCGCTCGTCCTGTGCGGTGTGCTGGAGACCTTCCGGGAGCACCTGTGGCCGACGGTCACCCGCAGCGGAGTCGAACCCAGTGCCGAGCTGCCCCGCTCGGCCTGGGCGCTCCGCTGGACCACGGAGAAGGGCTCCCCCACCGACAGCGTCACGTTCCACCCCCGGTCCCACTTCTGGCCCCTCCAGCTCGTCGAGACCGGCATCCTCCTCGCCATCGCGGCCACCGCGACCCTCGCCGCCTTCTGGCTGCTGCGCCGCCGCACCCCGTAGATTCCGCCGCACGTCCCTCCACGGGGGGAGGGACGTGCGGTCCGGGCAGGTGGACGCCCGGGGGCCGCCCCCCGCTATCCCACACGCCATGTCTCCGTAACCATTGGTTCAGACGGACTTGCGACGCTGCGCCAATGACCGCCGCCGTGCCAGAGCCTTCGCTTCCCGCACAGGGGAGCGCGAGGAACGGGGACGCACGACGCCTCCCCGCGACGCTCCCGCCCGCGCTTTCCGACGCGCCCATTGGGCTCGATGCGCGGAACAATGGGCATATGAGCCAGTCCTCCAACGCCCAGGCCAAGGTCCAGCACGCGCAGCCCTCCGTGGGTTCCATAGCTGCGCACCGCCCGCACACGGTCACCTCGGCGGTCGTCTCCGATCTGGAACCCGACATCGACGCCGATCTCGATGCCTACGAGGTCACCGAGATCGAAGGTGTCCAGCTGCCCCAGGGCCGGTTCCTGGACCGGGAGCGCAGCTGGCTCGCGTTCAACGAGCGCGTGCTCGAACTCGCCGAGGACCCGAACACCCCGCTCCTGGAGCGGGCCAACTTCCTGGCGATCTTCGCCAGCAACCTGGACGAGTTCTTCATGGTCCGCGTGGCCGGACTGAAGCGCCGTATCGCCACCGGTGTCGCCACCCGGTCCGCGTCCGGCCTCCAGCCCCGCGAGGTCCTGGAGATGATCTGGGCCCGCTCGCGCGAGCTGATGGCCCGGCACGCCGCGTGCTACCACGAGGACGTCGCCCCCGCGCTCGCCGAGGAGAGCATCCACCTCGTCCGCTGGAACGAGCTGACGGAGAAGGAGCAGGCCCGCCTCTTCACGCTGTTCCGGCACCAGATCTTCCCGGTGCTGACGCCGCTGGCCGTCGACCCGGCGCACCCGTTCCCGTACATCTCCGGCCTGTCGCTGAACCTGGCCGTGCGCGTACGGAACCCCGTCACCGGCACGCCGCACTTCGCCCGCGTGAAGGTGCCGCCGCTGCTCTCCCGCTTCCTGGAGGCCTCCCCCGGCCGGTTCGTCCCGCTGGAGGACGTGATCGCCGCGCACCTGGAGGAGCTCTTCCCGGGCATGGAGGTGCTGGAGCACCACGCCTTCCGGGTCACCCGCAACGAGGACCTGGAGGTGGAGGAGGACGACGCCGAGAACCTCCTCCAGGCCCTGGAGAAGGAGCTCATGCGGCGCCGCTTCGGCCCGCCGGTGCGCCTGGAGGTCGAGGAGAACATCAACCAGGAGGTCCTGGACCTGCTGGTGCGCGAGCTGAAGATCAGCGAGGCCGAGGTCTACCCGCTGACCGGCCCCCTGGACCTCACGGGCCTCTTCCGCATCGCCTCCATCGACCGGCCCGAGCTGAAGTACCCGAAGTTCGTCGCGGGCACCCATCGCGATCTCGCCGAGGTCGAGTCGGCGTCCGCGCCGGACATCTTCGCGGCGCTGCGCAACCGGGACGTGCTGCTGCACCACCCCTACGACTCGTTCTCCACGTCCGTGCAGGCGTTCCTGGAGCAGGCCGCCGACGACCCGGACGTCCTCGCGATCAAGCAGACCCTGTACCGGACCTCCGGCGACTCCCCCATAGTCAACGCGCTCATCGACGCCGCCGAGGCCGGCAAGCAGGTCCTGGTGCTGGTCGAGATCAAGGCCCGCTTCGACGAGCACGCCAACATCAAGTGGGCGCGCAAGCTGGAGGAGGCCGGCTGCCATGTCGTCTACGGCCTCGTCGGCCTGAAGACGCACTGCAAGCTGTCGCTGGTGGTCCGCCAGGAGGGCGAGACGCTGCGGCGCTACAGCCACGTCGGCACCGGCAACTACCACCCGAAGACGGCACGGCTGTACGAGGACCTGGGCCTGCTGACCGCCGACCCGCAGGTGGGCGCGGACCTGTCCGACCTGTTCAACCGGCTGTCCGGCTACTCGCGGCGGGAGACCTACCGGCGGCTGCTGGTCGCCCCGAAGTCCCTGCGCGACGGCCTGATCGCGCGGATCAACAAGGAGGTCCAGCACCACCGTGCCGGGCGTCCCGCCTACGTCCGCATCAAGGTCAACTCCATCGTCGACGAGGCGCTCATCGACGCCTGCTACGCCGCGTCCCAGGCGGGCGTGCCGGTCGACATCTGGGTCCGCGGAATCTGCGCGATCCGCCCGGGCGTGGCCGGACTGTCGGAGAACATCCGTGTCCGCTCCGTCCTCGGCCGCTTCCTCGAACACTCCCGGGTCTTCGGCTTCGGCAACGGCGGCGAACCCGAGGTGTGGATAGGCAGCGCCGACATGATGCACCGCAACCTCGACCGCCGTATCGAGGCCCTGGTCAGGGTCACCGACCCGGCCCACCGTGCCGCACTGAACCGGCTCCTGGAGACCGGTATGTCCGACACCACCGCGTCCTGGCACCTGGGGCCGGACGGCGAGTGGACCAGGCACGCGACGGACGCGGAGGGCCAGCCCCTGCGCAACGTCCAGGAGATGCTCATAGACGCCCGGAGGCGCCGGCGTGGCACAGCAACACCTTGATCCGACGGACCCCATGGCCGAATCTGCGTGCGGGGACGCCCTCGCCGGCTACCTGCGCGCCCAGGCCACGGAGTTCCTGCGAGCCCTGCGCCTGCACCGGGAGACCGGCGGCGACGGAGGTGCCCCGGCTCGCACCAAGGCGCGCGCCGGGGACAACGGCTCGCAGGAGTCCGTCGACGCGGCACGGGCGCTGCGGCGCTCGGCCCGCCGTATCAGCGCCAGCCTGCACACGTTCCGCCCGCTGCTGGACACCGACTGGTCGGAGGCCATCCGCCCCGAACTGGCCTGGCTGTCCGGCACGCTGGCGATGGAGCACGCCTACGCGGCCCGCCTGGAGCGCCTGCTGCTGGCACTGCACCGGCTGTCGGGGGCGGCGGTACTGCCGGCACAGACGGGCGTGCCCGGCGACTCGGCCGACGGGTCCGCGGACAGCCGTACCGCCGGCGACACCGGTCCCCCCGCCCACCCGGCGGCCACCGTGGAGCGCGGCAACCTCACGGTGGGCGCCGCCAAAGCGGGCGCCCTCCTCGAACGCCAGCTGACCCTCGCCCGGACCCGCGCCCACTCCAGCGCCCTCCAGGCCCTCGGCTCCTCCCGCTTCCACGCCGTCGCCGACAACATCGCCGTACTGGCCAGCGAGGTCCCGCTCACCCCGGCCGCGGCCACCGCCGACCTGCGCCCCCTCGCGGGCGCGGCCGAGGAGCGGCTCACCGACGCGGTGGCGGCGCTGCCGCTGGTGACCGCGGGCAACCCGTACAACGCCGAGGCCCTGATCCACGGCCTCTCCCCCGACCCGGCGCCGCATCCGCAGGACGCGCCCTGGCACCAGGTCCGCCTCCTGCTGCGCCTGCACCGCTACGCCCGTGAGGTCCTGCACGGCGACTCGGCGCCGGTGGACGTACGGCTGCTGGCGGCCGGCCAGGCCCTGAACCGGCACCGTGACGCCTCCGAGGCGGCGGCCGCCGCGGCCCAGGCCGCCCGCACCCCGCGCATCGCCCCCGCCACGGCGTACGCCCTCGGCGTGCTGCACGCCGACCAGCGGCACGAGGTGGAGGCGGCGCGGTTCGCGTTCCAGCAGTCCTGGCAGATGCAGACCGTGGGCACGCCTTAGCGCCCCTGAGGCATGCCCTGGGAACCCCTGAACCACAGGCAATCCCGAAGGAGGCGACCCCCGGTGACTTCCGCTGACGACCTCACCGTCCAAGCGGCCGGCTGTGTCCTGTGGCGCCGTTCGCCGGTAGGAGGTGAGCTGGAGATATGCCTGGTCCACCGACCGAAGTACGACGACTGGTCGCACCCGAAGGGCAAGTTGAAACGCGGCGAGGACCCCCTCGTGGGCGCGCTGCGCGAGGTGCTGGAGGAGACGGGGCACTCCGCCGAGCCCGGTGCCGAGCTGCCGACGATGCGATATCCGGCCAACGGCCGGCCCAAGGAGGTCCGCTACTGGGCGGCCGAGGCGGGCCCCGGCGCCTTCGCGCCCAACGCCGAGGTGGACCGTCTGCTGTGGCTCTCGCCCACGGCCGCCCGTGCCCGCCTGACCCAACCGAGGGACCGGTCCCTGGTGGACGCCCTGCTGGAATCGCTGCGGCTGGCATAGTCCCGTTCAACCCCGACAAAGTCTCGGAATACACCCGTGTCCTCAACGTAAGCGTTCCGTTACCTCACCCAGCCGTCCCCAGGGGTTCACCCCTCGTTCATTTATGCCCTTCGGCGCCTTCACCTGTTCTGCCTAATTTCGGCCGTGCACGATGACGGCCGCACTCGGAAGACGCGTCCGCATCGCCCATTCTTCGCACGCCGCCGAATTCAGGACGGCGGCTCCTGGAAGGAACTCCCTCAAGTGAAGCTTCAGCGCAAGAACCGGCGCGTCCTCGCTCTCGGCGCTCTCGCCGTCTCCGGCGCCCTGGCCCTCACGGCGTGCGGCTCCGACGACACCGGCAACAGCAGCGGCAGCGGCGACTCGTCCGCGAGCGCCGCGGCCGGCAACATCAAGTGCGACGACGCCAAGGGCCAGCTGCTGGCCGACGGCTCGTCCGCGCAGAAGAACGCGATCGACGCCTGGGTCAAGCAGTTCTCCGCCGCCTGCCAGGGCGTCCAGATCAACTACAAGGGCGGCGGCTCCGGCGCCGGTGTCACCGCGTTCAACCAGGGCACGGTCGCCTTCGCCGGTTCGGACTCCGCGCTGAAGCCCGAAGAGGTCGCCGAGTCCAAGAAGACCGCGTGCACCGACGGCGGCCAGGGCATCGACCTCCCGATGGTCGGCGGCGCCATCGCCCTCGCCTACAACGTCGACGGTGTCGACAACCTCGTCCTGGACGCGCCGACGATCGCCAAGATCTTCAGCGGCAAGATCAAGACCTGGGACGACGCGGCGATCAAGAAGCTGAACCCCGACGCGAAGCTGCCCAGCACCAAGATCCAGGCGTTCCACCGCTCGGACGAGTCCGGCACCACGGACAACTTCACCAAGTACCTGACGGCCGCCACCCCGGACAACTGGAAGTTCGAGGGCGGCAAGGCGTGGACCGCTCCGGGCGGCCAGGCCGCGTCCGGCTCCTCCGGTGTCGCCCAGGCGGTCAAGCAGACCTCCGGCGCCATCAGCTACATGGAGGAGTCCTACGCCAAGGACCTGACCTCGGTCGCCATCGCCACGGGCGCCTCCGAGCCGGTCAAGCCCTCCTCCGAGACCGCCACGGCCGCCATCGCGGACGCCAAGGTCGTCGGCACCGGCAAGGACCTCTCGCTCGAGATCAACTACACCACCAAGGCCGACGGCGCCTACCCGATCACCCTGGTGACGTACGAGATCGTCTGCGACAAGGGCAACAAGGCCGAGACGCTGCCGTCCGTCAAGGCGTTCCTGACCTACATCGCCAGCGAGGAGGGCCAGGGCATTCTCGCCGAGAACTCCTACGCCCCGATCCCCGCCGACATCATCTCCAAGGTCCGCACCACGGTTGCGGCCCTGAGCTGATCTGAGTGTGCGGCCCGGTCCCACCAAGGGCCGGGCCGCACCGTCCGGTGCACCGCCGCCATGGAGCCGTACGTCGAGTACGACTCCGCAGACCGGAGAACCCGATGGACATAACGACACAAGACGCACCTCCCCCCGCGCCCCCGACCGATGGCGAGCGCAAGCGCGCCGCCCGCGGTGCCACCCGCCCCGGAGACCGGGTCTTCCTCGGTCTCGCCCGAGGGTCGGGCATCTTCCTGCTTGTGGTCATGGCCGCGATCGCGGCCTTCCTCACCTGGCGCGCCGTCATCGCCATCAGCGACGACGACGGCAACTTCCTCACGACCTTCGAGTGGAACACCGGCACGAATCCGCCGGTCTTCGGCATCGCGGTCCTGGCCTACGGCACGATCATCTCCTCGATCATCGCCATGGCCATCGCCGTCCCGATCGCCGTCGCCATCGCGCTGTTCATCACCCACTACGCCCCGCGCAAGCTGGGCGGAGTGATCGCGTACGTGATCGACCTGCTCGCCGCCGTGCCGTCCATCGTGTACGGCCTCTGGGGCGCCCTGATCCTCGTACCCCACATGAACGGCCTCTTCAGCTGGCTGAACGACTACTTCAGCTGGACCGGCATCTTCTCCTGGGACGAAGGCCCGGCGCGCTCGATGCTCACCGTCGGGATCCTGCTCGCGATCATGATCCTGCCGATCATCACGAACGTCAGCCGTGAGGTCTTCAACCAGGTCCCGCAGATGCACGAGGAAGCGGCCCTGGCCCTCGGCGCCACGCGCTGGGAGGTCATCCGCATGGCGGTGCTGCCCTTCGGCCGCTCCGGCGTGATCTCCGCCTCGATGCTCGGTCTCGGCCGCGCGCTCGGCGAAACGATGGCCGTCGCCACCGTGCTCTCCCCGGACTTCCTGATCCACCTCAGCCTGCTGAACGGCGGCGGCGGCACCTTCGCCCAGAACATCGCCGCCAAGTTCCCCGAGGCGGACGAGTTCGGCCGTGACGCGCTGATCGCCTCCGGCCTCGTCCTGTTCGTCATCACCCTGCTTGTCAACGGCGCGGCCCGCATGATCATCGCCCGTCGCAAGGAGTACTCGGGGGCCAACGCATGAGCCACGCAGCCGTCACCGCCAAGCGCCCCAACTCCCTTCAGGGCGGCCAACTGCCGAAGTGGGCCCCGCTCGCGATCGCGGCGGGTTCGCTCGCCGTCTCCGTCGGCCTCTGCCTGGCCACCGGGATCGAAAGCAAGATCCAGTGGGGTCTGATCGCCGCGATCCTCTACATCGTCGGTACGTACGTCATCTCGGCGCGCGTCGAGAACCGCCGCCAGGCCAAGGACCGCATCGCGACCTCGCTGGTCTGGGTCGCCTTCCTGCTCGCCGTGGTGCCGCTCGCGTCGCTGATCTGGGCGACCGTCGTACGCGGCATCAAGGTCCTCGACGGATACTTCCTGAGCCACTCGATGGGCGTCGTCGGCAACTCCGAGCCGGGCGGCGGCGTCTACGCCGCCATCATCGGCACCCTGGAGCAGGTCGGCATCGCCACCCTGATCGCCGCGCCGATCGGTGTCCTCACCGCGATCTACCTGGTGGAGTACGGGCGCGGTGCGCTCGCCCGTGCCGTCACCTTCTTCGTCGACGTGATGACCGGTATCCCGTCGATCGTCGCCGGTCTGTTCATCCTCAGCATCCTGCTCGCCTTCAACCTGAACTTCTCCGGCTTCGCCGGCGCGCTCGCGCTGACGATCCTGATGCTGCCGATCGTGGTGCGCTCCACGGAGGAGATGCTCAAGCTCGTCCCGAACGAGCTGCGTGAGGCGTCGCTGGCCCTGGGCGTGCCGAAGTGGCGCACGATCCTGAAGGTGGTCCTGCCGACCGCGATCGGCGGCATCACCACCGGCATCATGCTGGCGGTGGCCCGTATCGCCGGTGAGACCGCGCCCGTGCTGCTGGTGGTGTTCGGCAACCCGTTCATCAACAACAACCCCTTCGAGGGGCCGCAGGCGTCACTGCCGCTGTACATCTACCAGCAGTACTCGCTGAGCGCCGGTTCGGACGCGGGCATCGACCGCGCCTGGGCCGCGGCCCTCACCCTGATCGTCTTCGTGATGATCCTGAACCTGGCGGCCCGGGCTCTCGCCCGCTGGAAGGCCCCCAAGACCGGTCGCTGACGCGGCCAAGTGTGAACAGTCAGCGACTCGGATTCGAAAGAAGCAGTGATACCCATGGCCAAGCGAATTGACGTCAGCGGCCTGCACGCCTACTACGGCTCGTTCCGTGCCATCGAGGACATCTCGATGACCGTCGAGCCCCGCTCCGTGACGGCCTTCATCGGCCCGTCCGGCTGCGGCAAGTCCACCTTCCTGCGCACCCTCAACCGCATGCACGAGGTCACCCCCGGCGGCCGGGTCGAGGGCAAGGTCATGCTCGACGACGAGAACCTGTACGGCGCCGGGGTCGACCCGGTCACCGTGCGCCGCGAGGTGGGCATGGTCTTCCAGCGCCCCAACCCGTTCCCGACGATGTCGGTGTACGACAACGTGGCGGCCGGCCTCAGGCTGAACGGCTCGTACAAGAAGTCCCAGCTCGACGACATCGTGGAGAAGTCCCTCAAGGGCGCCAACCTCTGGAACGAGGTGAAGGACCGCCTGAACAAGCCGGGCTCCGGCCTCTCCGGCGGTCAGCAGCAGCGTCTGTGCATCGCCCGCGCCATCGCGGTCGAACCCAAGGTCCTGCTGATGGACGAGCCCTGCTCGGCCCTCGACCCGATCTCGACGCTCGCGATCGAGGACCTGATCGGTGAGCTGAAGGAGCGCTTCACGATCGTCATCGTGACGCACAACATGCAGCAGGCGGCCCGTGTCTCGGACCGCACCGCCTTCTTCAACCTCTCCGCCGTCGGCCAGCCCGGCAAGCTGATCGAGATCGACGACACCGAGCGCATCTTCTCCAACCCGTCGGTCCAGGCCACGGAGGACTACATCTCCGGCCGCTTCGGCTGATCCCACCGCCTTCGGGCGACACGAACCCCTCGCGGTGCTGCATGGCGGTGCCACCGCGAGGCAGATAAAGGGCCCGCCCCCCGGCTCCCGGGGGGCGGGCCCGCATCTGTGTTCGGACGGGTACGCCTACCGGGACCGTACGGCGCCTCAGCCCCGCAGGTGCTCCGTCGCGTCCGTCCTCGCCAGGCTCCGCGCGCGTCTCGCCGGACCCCGCCAGCCGCAGGTGCAGTGCGCCGCACAGAAGGGGCCCTTCTCCACCATCGACGTGCGGTGATCGGAGAGGTTGCCCTGTACGGAAGGGGAGTTCGGTCCGTCCTGCTGCGCCACAAGGACAACGTTACCCAGGGCAAGTAAGCCCACGCCTCCCGCGTGCGTGACGGGGGCACCTACTCGTCGTTAACCGGAACGAAGGGGGCCCGTGACGGACGTACCGGCTGGGGGTAGGCAGGCGATGACGGAGCGGCAGCAGCACAGAAGACATGGGGCGGGCGTTGCGGCTGGGGTCTTGTGCGTCTGCCTCGCCGGCAGCGGGTGCGCACAGACCGGGGTCGCCGCCGAGGACGCTCACGGCGAGGGCGCGGTCCAGATCGTGCGGGGCGCCGCCGACACCCTGGCCGGGACCCGCAGCTCAAAGACCCGTACGTCGATGGAGATGGCCACCGGCGGCACCCGCGTCACCATCCGCGGTGAGGGCGTGTACGACTTCCGCAGGCAGGTCGGCCGGCTGAAGGTCCTGCTCCCGCAGGACCCCGCGGGCGCCACCGCGCACCGGCCGATCACGGAGCTCCTCGCGCCCGGGGCCCTGTTCATGAAGAACCGCGGCGCCGGCGTGCCCGCCGACAAGTGGGTGCGCGTCGACACCCGGTCCCTCACCGACGGCAACCTCGTCACCGGCGGGGCCACCGACCCGTTCGCCGCCGCGGAGGTGCTGCGCGGGGCCCGGACGGCGAAGTTTGTGGGCGACGAGGAGGTCGCCGGCACGCCGGTGCGGCACTACCGGGGCACCGCCGACCTGGGCATCGCCGCGCGAAAGGCGTCCGACGGGAACGGCGAGGCGCTGGCCGCGGCAGCGAAAGGGTTCGCCACGGACCAGGTTCCGTTCGACGTCTTCCTCGACGACGACGGACGGATCCGCAAGGTCAGACACCGCTTCAGCTTCGTCAACGGCCGGCAGCAGGACGCCGTCGCCGTCGCCTCGACCACCCTGCTGTACGACTTCGGGGCCCCCGTCGACGTACGGTTGCCCGACCGCGACGACATCTACGCGGGCAAGATCGCCGAGCAGTGAGCGTCGGTGCCTCCGCGCGTGACGGACGTCAAGAACTAGCCCGTCCGTGCCATGCGCGGTGCGTAGGCCGCTCCCTACTCTAGGAAGTCGGTAACGGCAGAGAAGAGGTGATGCACGTGGCTCCGGTCGGCGGTACGGCAGTTCAGGACCACGTGGCCCTCGCCGAGATCGAGCTGTGCGGAGAGCTGATCATCGCGGCCTCGGCCGCCCGGGAGGACCGGCTCAGTCTGGAAAGCATCGACGAGGTGCTGCGGGTCGCGGAGGAACGGGACCCCTCGGGCGAGTGAGCCGTCCCTCACATTCGCGGGGTCAGGTCCGCAGGAGCCGGCCGATCGCCTTCGTGGCCTCCTCCACCTTCGCGTCGATCTCCGCACCGCCCTTGACGGCCGCGTCGGCGACGCAGTGGCGCAGATGCTCCTCCAGCAGCTGGAGGGCGAAGGACTGCAGGGCCTTGGTCGAGGCGGACACCTGCGTGAGTATGTCGATGCAGTAGACGTCCTCGTCGACCATGCGCTGCAGGCCCCGGATCTGGCCCTCGATACGGCGCAGTCGCTTGAGGTGCTCGTCCTTCTGCTTGTGGTAGCCGTGGATGCCCCGGTCGCGGTCAGTCACGACCTCGGCGGCGGCTGGTTCCACGCCCCGGTCTGCGGCGGAGGTCGTGCCGGCGCCGGCCTCGGTGGTCGTCATCGCGTCCTCCAGACGTAAACCGCTTCTATACCCCTACTGGGTATATCGTACCGAACTTTGCTGGGTATAGGGCCTGTGGCCGATGCCGCGGAACGGCCGTTGGACTGGACCACTGGGCAGCCCCCGTGCCGACCACTGTGCCTCATGGGCGACACTGGAGGACGGCCCATTAGCCGTGGCCGGATGATGCACTTAGCATCAGCCTGACCGAAACCGATCCTTCTTGAGGACCCCACGTGCGATTTCGTCTGACCCCCCGGGAGACGAGCTTCTACGACATGTTCGCCGCATCCGCGGACAACATCGTCACGGGCTCGAAGCTCCTGATGGAACTGCTCGGGGCGGACACCGCCGGCCGGGCCGAGATCGCAGAGCGTATGCGGGCCGCGGAACACGCAGGTGACGACGCCACACACGCGATCTTCCACCAGCTGAACTCCTCGTTCATCACGCCGTTCGACCGCGAGGACATCTACAACCTCGCGTCGTGCCTCGACGACATCATGGACTTCATGGAGGAGGCCGTCGACCTGGTCGTCCTCTACAACGTCGAGGAACTCCCCAAGGGCGTCGAGCAGCAGATCGAGGTGCTCGCGCGGGCGGCCGACCTGACGGCCGAGGCGATGCCGAACCTGCGCACGATGGACAACCTCACCGAGTACTGGATCGAGGTCAACCGTCTCGAGAACCAGGCCGACCAGATACATCGCAAGCTTCTCGCCCACCTCTTCAACGGCAAGTACGACGCGATCGAGGTGCTGAAGCTCAAGCAGATCGTGGATGTGCTCGAGGAAGCGGCGGACGCCTTCGAGCACGTGGCGAACACGGTGGAGACCATCGCCGTCAAGGAGTCCTGAACCGTTAATGGACACCTTCGCCCTGGTCGTGACCATCGCGGTCGCGCTCTTCTTCACGTACACCAACGGCTTCCACGATTCGGCGAACGCGATCGCCACGTCCGTGTCGACCCGGGCCCTGACCCCGCGTGCGGCGCTGGCGATGGCCGCGGTGATGAACCTCGCGGGTGCCTTCCTCGGCTCCGGCGTCGCCAAGACGGTCAGTGAGGGCCTGATCCAGACACCCGAGGGCTCGAAGGGGATGGGCATCCTCTTCGCGGCCCTGGTGGGTGCGATCACCTGGAACCTCGTCACCTGGTACTTCGGCCTGCCGTCCTCCTCCTCCCACGCCCTCTTCGGCGGCATGGTGGGCGCGGCGCTGGCCGGCGGCACGACGGTGTACTGGAGCGGCGTCCTGGAAAAGGTCGTCATCCCGATGTTCGTGTCCCCGGTCGTCGGCCTGATCGCGGGCTATCTGGTCATGACGGCGATCATGTGGATCTTCCGCCGCTCCAACCCGCACAAGGCCAAGCGCGGTTTCCGGATAGCCCAGACGGTCTCGGCCGCCGGTATGGCCCTCGGCCACGGCCTCCAGGACGCGCAGAAGACCATGGGCATCGTGGTGATGGCCCTGGTCATCGCCGACGTCGAGGACTACGGCGACCCGATCCCGGTCTGGGTGAAGATCGTCTGCGCCGTCATGCTCTCCCTCGGCACGTACGCCGGCGGCTGGCGCATCATGCGCACCCTCGGCCGCAAGATCATCGAACTGGACCCGCCGCAGGGCTTCGCCGCCGAGACGACCGGCGCGTCGATCATGTTCACCACGGCGTTCCTCTTCAAGGCCCCCATCTCCACGACCCACGTGATCACCTCGGCGATCATGGGCGTCGGCGCAACGAAGCGCGTGAACGCGGTCCGCTGGGGAGTGGCCAAGAACATCGTCCTCGGCTGGTTCATCACGATGCCGGCAGCGGCACTGGTGGCGGCGGGGGCATTCGGGGTTGTGAATCTGGCGTTTCTGTAGGGGGCGCCGGGGGCTGTGCCGAGGGGCCGGGCCGTGGCCACGGGAACCGGGGCTGTGCCCAGAAGGCCAGGACCGTGACCCAGGGAGCCGGGCCGCGAGTGGAGGGGCCGGAGTCGTTCCCCAGAGGAGCGGGGCTGCGTCCAGAGGGCCGGGGCCGTTCCCCAGAGGAGCCGGGCCGTGGCTAGAGGAGCCGGGCCATGGCTAACGGGACCGGGACCGTTTCCAGGTGAGCAGGGTTCGTTTCCAGGTGGGCCGGGAGTCCCCGGGTGGGGTGAGGTCGGTCCCTGACAGCGCTGTTCTGGGGGCGCTCGCACGTGTCAACGGCTGTGCCGGGCGTTGGTGAGCGGGGTTGCCGGGCGCGGGGCTCATAGCCGATTTCAGGCCACGTCCAGCCCTCACTCAACCTCAGGGCCGCTCCCCCAGCACCTCCCCCCTCCCACTACCGCCACTGCTCCCAGCGCGGCCACCCCCTCCCAGCCCGTCCGGCGTTTGAGGACGAGGCCGTTCAGGCCGAAGCGGGGTCTGGGGCGGCAGCCCCAGAAGCCGTCCGGGGTCGAAGGGGCAGCGCCCCTGGAGGAAGGGACGGGTAGGGGCGGCGGGGGCGAGAATCCGCGGGCCCGCGCAAAGAGCCGCCGCGCATGGGAACCCCACCCCGCATCACCCCGTCTCGTTCCACGTAACCCCAGGAGGCGACATGGAACGGCGTACCTTCATCGGCGGCACCGCAGCAGCCCTCACCGCCCTGACGGCAACCGCCTGCAACAACAGCGACCCCACCGGCAGCGGCAAGGGCACAACCACGGGCAAGGGCGCGGAGTCCGGCGCAACCACCGCCACCCGCACCCAGACCACGACCGCCACCGGCACCGGCACCGGCAAATCCGCCGCCGGCGCCCCCGCCCCCGCCAACTGGACCGCCCTCGCCCGAGACCTCGACGGCCGCCTCATCCGCCCGGGCGACGCCGACTGGAAGTCCGCCCACCAGCTCTACAACACCCGCTTCGACACCCTGAAGCCCGCCGCGGTCGCCTACGTCGCCCACCCCGACGACATCCGCACCACCCTCGCCTACGCCCGCGCCCACAGCCTCAAGGTCGCGATACGCAACGGCGGCCACTCCTACGCCGGCTGGTCCTCCGGCAACAACCGCCTGATCATCGACGTCTCCAAGCTCAACCGCATACGGGCCTCCGGCAACACCGCGGTCGTCGGCGCCGGCTCCAAGCTCATCGACGTCTACCGCGCCCTCGCGGCCAAGGGCACCACCATCCCCGCCGGCTCCTGCCCGACCGTCGGCGTCTCCGGCCTCACCCTCGGCGGCGGCCAGGGCGTGACGTCACGCGCGTACGGCCTCACCTGCGACAACCTGACCCGGGCGACACTCATCACCGCCGACGGCAAGCAGCTCGTCGCCGACGCCACCACCAACAAGGACCTCTTCTGGGCCCTGCGCGGCGCCGGCAACGGCAACTTCGGCATCGTGACGGAGCTCCACTTCAAGACCCACCCGGCCCCCCAGGGCGTCACGGCGTACATGACCTGGCCCTGGTCGAAGGCGGCCGCGCTGATCAAGTCCTTCCAGGAGTGGGGCCCGAGCCAGCCGGACGAGATCTGGTCGTCCCTGCACCTGGCCAACCACGCGGGCGGCCGCCCGACCATCTCCGTCGCCGCGTTCTCGCTGGGCACCTACCGCGAACTCCAGAACGCGGTGGACCGCCTGGCCGACCGCCCTGGCGGCCCGGGCCCCGCGAGCAGCGTCTCCCTGAAGCGCCACTCCTACGAGGAGGCGATGGAGATCTACGCCGGCTGCTCGTCCTTCAGCACCGACGCCCAGTGCCACCTCCCCGGCGCGACCCCCGGCCGCTCCCCGCAGGGCGCACTGGGCCGCGAGACATACACGGCGAAGTCGGACTTCTTCGACCGTTCGATCTCGGCCACGGGCATCCAGACCCTGCTGAAGCAGATGCAGTCGGTCCGCGGCGGCGCCGGCAGCATCGCGCTCACGGCCCTCGGCGGAGCGGTCAACCGGGTCTCCCCCACGTCGACGGCGTTCGTGCACCGCCGCTCGCGCATGCTGGCCCAGTACATAGCCTCCTGGAGCGCCGGCACGACGGGCACCACGGCCCAGTCCTGGCTGACGTCGGCCCACGACGCGATGCGCCCGTACGCCTCCGGCGCCGCGTACCAGAACTACCCCGACCCGTCCCTGAGGGACTGGCGCAAGGCGTACTACGGGGACGCGGCGACGCGCCTGGCACGGCTGAAGAAGCAGTACGACCCGGAAGGCTTCTTCACTTACCCACAGGCCCTATGACGCCCGATGGGGCCGTACACCAACGGGCCCTGAAGGCGCCCCCGGGGGCCGTACGCCTACAGGCCCTGAAGGCGCCCCTGGGGGCCGTCAGGACAGCGGTCAAGCCGCCAGATCCCGCTCCTCGGCCCCCGCGCTCTCCTTCCGGGCCCCCGGAATCAGCGCCTCGCCCCCGCCGTCCCGGGACCCCCCGCGCGACCTGATCAGCCAACCACCCCGCGGCGACCGCTCGATGGCGGACATGAGCGGCGTCAGCAGGGCCATGGCCAGCGGCGACAGCAGCAGGGCGACGGCGGTGCCGAGCGCGAATCCGCCGACGACGTCCGTCGGGTAGTGCACGCCCATGTAGACCCTGCAGAACCCTTCCAGCAGAGCAAGCCCGATGCCGACGAGCCCGAACTTCCGGTTCGCGACGAACAGCCCGACGCCGAGCGCCATCGCGATCGTCGCGTGATCGCTCACGAAGGAGTAGTCGGTCTTGCCGCTGACCAGGACCTCGAGCCCCTGGTGCTGCTTGAAGGGCCGGGGCCGCTCGACGAAACCCCGTATGGGCACGTTCACGAGCACGGCGACCGCGGCGGCCAGCGGCGCCCAGACGAGCGCGGCCACGGACGAGGCCGCGTCCTCGCCGCCGCGCCGCCGCACGGACCACCAGCACCACACCACGGCCAGGATCAGCGCGAACAGCAGCCCGTACTCACCGACGTAGCCCATGACCCGGTCGAACCAGTGCGGCGCGTCCTTGGCCAGGCCATTGATGTCGTAAAGCAGCTCGACGTCGGGGTTCGACCCGGATTCTGCGAGTCCAGCCATGATGCCGCGGCCCCTTCGTCGTCACTTCGCTCGGCGCATCCTGCGTACGCCGTCCCGCCACCCCCGTGGTTGTAGATCCGGCTACGAAACCAGGAACGCACGGCCCCTGTTGATACGTTCCACACTCCACTGAATGATCACGCAGACGTTATCGAAGAGAGACCCATCGCCGCAGCTCAGGGGGTGGGTTCACGCTACGTCTACACCGTCGTGGGCAGCGCTTTCGCGCCATCCTCGGTCACCCGGGTGGCCCCGAAGTAGTCCGGGGTGTCGATCGGGTCGAACCGGATCACAGCACCCGTTCTCGGCGCGTCGATCATGTACCCGCCGCCCACATAAATCCCGACATGCCGGATGGCCCGGGAGTCGTCGAGGTCGTCGGAGAAGAACACCAGATCCCCGGGCAGCAGCTCGTCCCTGGCCGGATGGGCACCCGCGTTCCACTGGTCGTTGGCCACGCGCGGCAGCGTTATCCCGACACTCTCGTACGCGGCCTGCGTCAGCCCCGAGCAGTCGAACCGACCGCCGTCCGCCGCCGTGCCCTCGCCGCCCCACAGGTAGGGCGTGCCCAGCTTCTTCTGCGCGTAGTAGATGGCGCCGGCGGCCTGCTTGCTGGGATCCACCCGGCTGACCGGCGCCGCGAAGCTGGCCTCCAGCGTCGTGATCGTCTTCACGTAGTTCTGGGTCTCCTTGTACGGCGGCACGCCCCCGTACTTGATGACCGCGTACGCCCCGGCGTTGTAGGACGCGAGCATGTTCTTCGTCGCGTCGCCGGGCACGTCCTTCACATAGGAGGCGAGCTTGCAGTCGTACGACGCCGCCGAGGGGATCGCGTCCTTCGGGTCCCACACGTCGCGGTCGCCGTCGCCGTCGCCGTCGACGCCGTGCGTGGCCCACGTCCCCGGGATGAACTGGGCGATGCCCTGCGCTGCCGCCGGGCTCTTGGCGTTCGGGTTGAAGCCGCTCTCCTGGTACAGCTGGGCGGCGAGCAGCGCGGGGTTGATGGCGGGGCACAGGTTGCCCCACTTCTGCACGATGCCCTGGTAGGCGGCCGGCACGGCCCCCTTGGCCAGCGCCTTCGACGCTCCGCCCACCCCGCCGGCGAGGTTCCCGGCGACGATGAAGACCCCCACGACGAGCAGCATCACGAAGCTGAGGCCCACCGCGAGAGCGGCACCCGCCACGATCCATGCCTTACGCACCGTCAACCGCCCCTCGCTCGCCGGGAGTCCGCCCGCGCCAGTCTAGGAGCTTCCCACCTGGGACTCGTGGCAACCGGCACTCTCGTCGTACAACCGCGCCGCCCCGGCCCCGAACACCACGCTGTACGACACGTCGGCCGTGGCCCCGCCGTCGTCGTGCCCGCCGAGCACCCCCACGACCTGCCCGTCCCCGTTCACCCACGGACTCCCGCTCGATCCGCCGCCGAGTCCCGGGCAGGAGACGCGTTGTTGCATACGGTGGTGCGGGCGTGGCTTGTCGGTGCAACTGAACGGCGCATCCCGGGAGTTGAGATAGGCCGTGACGGTCACCGCGGTGGCCCCGGTGGCCGTACCGGCGGCGAACCGGTTCCCGCCGACGGCGTCCTCGACCCCCTTGCCGCCCTGCCGGTCCACCACCGCGAACGCCACGTCGCTGTCCTCGTCCCGCCCCGCGGTCCACCCGTCCGCCAGGAACCACTTCCCGACCGTCCACACCCCGTAGGGCGCCTCGCCGTCCCGGTAGCCGGGCACGAACACGAGCCGCTCCGTCTTCCCGCTCAGGCAGTGCGCGGCGGTGACGACGAGGTCGTGCCGGGGGCTGTGCACGACGGACGCGGTACAGAAGTGACGGCCAGGCAGGTCGTCGCCCCGCCCCGCCGCGAACAACGCACCGACCCGCGCGCTCTGCGCGGTCGGCGGCGCGGCGACGGTCACGCGGAAGGGCCCCGTACCGGCGTCGGCGGCCGCGGCGGAGGCCGACGGGAGGGCGAGCAGGACGACGACGGCGTACAGGGGCAGGCGCGAGGTGCTCTGTGTCCGGGGCATCGGGGGCCACTGTGACCGACGAAGGTGAGAGAAACGTCAGACGCCGGGTCTGGGGATGCTGCCGGCTGAAAGCCACCGCCCGACGCCTGGCACCACCGCCGGGCATTACCTCCCGCGTCATCGCCTCCCTCTCTCCCGCCTGCGACGATCGTCGGCAGAGGGACCGAGCCCGACCGACAGGGAGGACACCATGCCCGCCTACGCCATCGCCCACCTCCAGGACGCGGCCCCGCACCCGGAGATCGCCGAGTACATGGAACGCATCACCGCCACCTTCGCGCCGTACGGCGGCCGCTTCCTCGTGCACGCCACCCCGCACGAGACGAAGGAGGGCGACTGGCCCGGCCACGTCGTGGTGATCGGCTTCCCGGACATCGCACAGGCCCGCACCTGGTGGGACTCCCCCGCCTACCAGCAGATCGCCCCTCTCCGCGCCCGCCACATCAAGGGCGACATCATCCTGGTCGAGGGAGTCCCCACCGACTACGACCCCACGGCCACGGCAAAGGCCCTGCGGGCCGCACTCCCCGCGGACTGACCGGCCGACGGCGGTACTCCCGCCGCTGCCGGCCCTCTCAAGCGGTCAGCTCGGTCTGGCCGGACAACGGCGAGGGGGCGATGTCCTGCCGGATGTACCACTCGGTGCCGAGGACCCCTTCCCGCACGGCCCGCGGGAAGCCGGCCAGCAGTCCCGGCGCCGCGCCCCGCTCCACTTCGGTGCGATGGGCCAGTACGGCGGCCCACTTCCGCTCCAGCCAGGGGCGCACGTCGACGGTCGCGGTGACCCAGTCGTCCGGAACCGTGTTCATGCCCTTGCCCGCACGGGCCAGTTCGCTCAGCGCGTCCAGGGCCGAGTGCGGGTGCGTCGCCAGATAGAGGGCGCTCGGCTGCCAGGGGGTGCCGGCGTCCGGGTAGAGCCGTTCGAGGCCCGCGGCCCGGACCGCGAGCGTGGTCAGCCGGTGGGTGTGCACATGGTCGGGGTGGCCGGTCAGCCCGCCGTGGGCGTCGTGGGTGATCACGATCCGCGGCCGGAACCGCCGTATCTGTGCGACCAGTCGGCCCACGGCCTCGTCCAGCGGCGCGGCACACAGCCGCGGGCTGCCCGGGGCGGAGTGCGGCACCCGGTCGTCGGCGTAGCCGAGCATCCTCGGTTCGCCGGCGCCCAGGATCCGCAGCGCCTCGGCGAGTTCGGCGCCGCGGACGGTGTCCGGGGTCCAGGTCGCCGTCACCACGCCCGTGCGCGCGCCGGCCGCCGCGTGCCGGGCCAGGACTCCGCCCGAGGACAGGGCCTCGTCGTCCGGGTGCGCGAACACCCCGAGCAGGCTGGGCATCGCCATCGATCGACCACCTCCGAGTACGACCTACCCCTGAGTACGGAAACTCAGGCGCAAGGTCATCCGGCCCGGCAGAATGTTCGACGGTTGGCCAACAGGCCTGTGACCAAGCCGAGTTCAGGGGGAACGAATCGTGAGACGAACCAGCCGTGCTGTTGCCGTGACGGCGCTCGTGACCGGTGCGCTGGCCGGTGTGGCGGTGGCTCCCGCCGGTGCGGCGACCGACGTTCTGCTGCCGCATCCCGGTCCGGACGGCCTGGTGTGGGTGCCGGAGCACACGGGGGACGGCGGAGTCGCGTCCGGTGGTGCGTGGGACAGGCTGCCGACCGTGCTGACGGTGGCGTGCGAGGGCGGCGGTGATGTGCGGGTGACGATGTCCCAGGAGACGGAGATCGCCGCGTTCTCCGTCGACTGCCCGGCCGGGGAGGCCGGAGTGGGTTCGGTGACGATGGACCCCGGCGTGGTCCGTTTCGGCTCCTTCACGATCGGCGTCGACGCGTCGTCGGACACCGTTCGCTGGGCTCTCACGGTGACCCAGCCGGAGTCGTAGGACTTACGGGGCCGGGGGCTGCGGGGCGCTTCGGGGTCGTTGGCCGTACGGGGCCAAGGGCTGCGTCGCGCTTCGGAGTCGTAAGCCGTGCGAAGGGCCCGGCGAGGCGGGCAGCCGGGTGCTTCAGCGCTCGGCCGTCACTCGCCGGCCCGCCGCCTCCTCAGCCGCCCCCAACGGCCAGCTCACCCCCGTGAGTTCCTCCGAAGCCGTCCACAACCGCCGCGCCACACCCGCGTCGCTCGCCGCCGCACTCCGCCCCACCAGCGTCGGCGCGCCCCGCATCTCGCCCAGCCCGTTCGGTCCGACATAGCTCGCGCCGGGCAGGTCCTGCGTCGCGGCGTACAGCGTCGGCAGTGCGCCCGCGTGGTCGTCCTGGGCGAAGAGGCGGTTGCCGATCCTCATGAAGGCGCGCATCACCGGGCTCCCGGCATGGCTCTGGAGGTTGGTGGCCGCGTACCCCGGGTGGGCGGCGAAGGCGCGCACCGGGGAGCCGGCCTCGGCCAGCCGCCGCTGAAGTTCCAGCGTGAACAGCAGATTCGCCAGCTTCGACTGGGCGTAGGCCCGGTTCGGGTCGTAGCCGGTCGTGAAGTCCAGGTCCTCGAAGCGGATCCGCGCGCCGAACCAGCGGTGCGCGCCGGACGACAGCGTCACCACCCGGTCCGTGACGTACGGCAGCAGCAGGTTCGTCAGCGCGAAGTGGCCCAGATGGTTCGTGCCGAACTGCATCTCGAAGCCGTCCGCGGTCCGCTGCTGCGGCAGCATCATCACGCCCGCGTTGTTGATCAGCAGATCCAGCGGCCGCCCCTCCCAGCCGTCCGCGAACTCCCGCACGGACGACAGATCCGCCAGGTCCAGCCGCCGCACCTCGGTGCTGCCGGACACGGTCGCCGCCGCCTTCCGGCCCCGCTCCAGGTCCCGTACGGCGAACACGACGTGCGCGCCCGCGCCGGCCAGCGCCGCGGAGGCGGTGAGTCCGATACCGCTGTTGGCCCCGGTGACGACGGCCGTGCGCCCGGTGAGATCGGGCAGCCGGCCCACGTCCCACGCCTTGCTCCTGCTGTTGCTCTTCGTGTTGTCAGCCATGCAAACGAATGTAGGCGCCGCCAACAATGCTGTCAATGACAACAATGGTGACGGCGCCAACAATGATGACGACGACTACACGAAGCTACGATGGTCGACATGCCCGAGAGCCGCCCCTACCACCACGGAGACCTGCGCGCCGCCCTGCTGGCCGCGGCCGAACGCACCCTGCGGGACAAGGGCGTCGGCTCACTCTCACTGCGTGAACTGGCCCGCGAGGTCGGCGTGAGCCACGCCGCCCCCGGCCGCCACTTCAAGGACAAGCAGGCCCTGCTCAACGCCCTCGCGCTGGCCGGCTACGACCGGCTGAGCCGGGCCCTGGGCGCCGCCGAGGACCCGGCCCTCCCGCTGGAACCCCGGCTCACCGCGCTCGCCCGCGCCTACCTCGGCTTCGCCATCGACAACGCCGAGCTCCTGGAGCTGATGTACGCCCGCAAGCACGAGCCGGACGCCTCGGAGCAGATGGCCACGGCCGTCGAGCGGACGGTCGGCAGCCTGGAACGGGTCCTCGCCGACGCCCAGAAGCGCGGCGAGATCATCGACGGCGACCCCGAGGAACTCAACCTCGTGACGGGCGCCGCCCTCCACGGCATGGCCGGCTTCATCGCGGCCGGCTGGCTGACCCCGCAAGCGGCCCTGGCGGGCGTGGAGGGCCTGGTCCACCACCTGCTGAACGGCCTCAAGCCCCGCTGACGGCAACGCCCCAAGGGGCGCGGGGAACTGCGCGACCAGCCACATCGGACCCGCGGCCGCCACATCGGCCATCACACCACCGCACCCCTACGGCGACAGGGCACCCGTCACACCCCGAACGCCCCCCGCAGCACACTCACCGCCTGCCCGATGGCCGCCTCCGCCCCCCGCGTCTCCCGCAACGCGTTCAGCATCACGAAGTCGTGGATGACGCCCTGGTACCGCACCGCGGTCACCGGCACCCCGGCCTCCCGCAGCTTCCCGGCGTACGCCTCGCCCTCGTCCCGCAGCACATCGGCCTCGGCGGTGATCACGAGCGCCGGCGGCAGCCCCTGGAGCTGCTCGACACCGGCCCGCAGCGGTGACGCGGTGATCTGCGCCCGCTCCGCCTCCTCGGTCGTGTACTGGTCCCAGAACCACTGCATGGCGTCCCGCCGCAGGAAGTACCCCTCGGCGAACTGCCGGTAGGACGCGGTGTCGAAGGACGCGTCGGTGACCGGGTAGAAGAGCACCTGCTGCACCAGCGGCACATCGCCGCGCTCCTTCGCCATCAGCGTCAGCGCGGCCGTCATGTTCCCGCCCACCGAGTCGCCGGCCACGGCGATCCGGCCGGCGTCCAGGCCGTTGTCGGCGCCCTCACGGACGACCCACTGGGCCACGGCGTAGTTCTGCTCTGTCGCGACGGGGTAGCGCGCCTCGGGCGAGAGGTCGTACTCGGGGAAGACGACCGCGGCACCGGTGCCGACGGCGAGTTCCCGCACGAGCCGGTCGTGGGTGTGGGCGTTGCCGAAGACCCAGCCGGCGCCGTGGATGTAGATGATCACCGGGAGCGTCCCGGTGGCGCCGGCGGGACGGACGACCCGGACCCGGACCTCGCCGGTCGGGCCACCGGCCACGGTCACCCACTCCTCGTCGACGTCCGGCTTGGCGATCTCCCCGGACTGCACCTCGTCGACGACCTTGCGCCCCTCGGCCGGCCCCAGATCGAACAGATACGGCGGATTGGCGGTGGCCTCGGCGAATGCCTGGGCCGCGGGCTCCAGCACCGGGCGGATGGGGGTGGTGTCGGTCATGGCGATCTCCTCGGATCGGGTGCCGCGGGGCCTGCCCGGCGGGATCGACCGGGTGCGGCGGCACGCCATGAAAGTAGCGCGCCACTAAGTCGTGCGCAACTCATTAGGGCACGATGATGTATCGCCCGATAGAATCAGGCCGAGCAGCACACGAGCACCCAGAGCCCCAGAGCCCCAGAGTCGACGCATCAGCAACCCACCCCGGAGCACCCCATGAGCCGACCCGCCGAGCCGCCACCACCCCCCACCGGCTCCCTCCGCCTGGACGACCAGCTCTGCTTCGCGCTCTACGCCGCCTCCCGCGCAGTGACCGCGCGCTACCGCCCCCTGCTCGACGAACTCGGCCTGACCTACCCGCAGTACCTGGTCATGCTCGTCCTCTGGGAGCGGGACTCGATCTCCGTACGGGACCTGGGTACGTCCCTCCAGCTGGAGTCCAGCACGCTGTCGCCCCTGCTCAAGCGCCTGGAGGCGGGCGGCCTGCTGCGCCGCGAACGCCGCCGGGACGACGAACGCTCGGTCGCCATCCGCCTCACCGAGGCCGGCGCCGAGCTCCACGACCGCGCGACGACCGTGCCGCTCGCCATCGGTGACGCCATGGGACTGACGCCGGAACAGGACGCCCTGGCCAAGCAGCTGCTGCGGCTGATCACGACGAACGTCACCGAGGACCGCCCCCGCTGACGCTCCGTCACCATCCGTGCCCCGCCCGAGCCGCGACACCGACCCAGGGACACCCGGTCCACCGTCCCGGGATAGCCTTCACCCGCAGAACATCGGCACGACAACTCACCCGGCCGGCCGCCAGAAACGGCACCCGGCGTGAAGAGGGCTAACGACAGAGCCACACGACAGGTTCCGCTCAGGCCTCGTTGCCCGGCGTGACCTGCCGTGATACACAGAGTGACCGTGCGAGGTATTCGTACGAATCCCGCCCATCAATGACGGCAAGTCGACATACGACGGCAGCATTGTCGGCGAGAATGATGCCTGACCTCTGCGCACCGCAGGGGACTGCGGAACTACCCAACAGGGGCGGTGACTTACATGCTCTTTGCAGCCGACAAGGGCGATATCAACACCATCATCGGCGGGATCGCCCCTGACTGGGGCCCCTTCGGGGCACTGGGGAACGAAGCGAAGACCATGATCCAGGTCGTCATGGCGGTCGCCATCCTGATCTGCCTCGGTATCGCCATCTGGGGGGCGGCCAAACAGCGCATCGGCGCCACGGCGTTGCGCGACACCTTCAGCGCCGAGCAGGGCAAGGGGCTGATCGTCGCCGGTCTCACCGGCGTCTTCATCATCGGCTCACTGGGCACGCTGTTCACCATCGTGTACGGCATGGCGGTCTAGCCGCCCCGGCACCCCCGACCCCCTCCGTCCGCTCCGGGCACGCCCGGTCCCCCTAGTCCCCCACCCACCCGTCGTGCCCACCGGCTGAGGTTGCGTTTCCCTGATGTCGAGTCACCACACCGCGCCCATGCGGGAACCAGCACGGCTACCGTCGTACTCCAACGTGTATCTGTCCGACGTCGAGGGGGCGTACGCGGCATGAGTCTCGGAGACGAGCGGGAGACCTCCGGCGGCTACGGAGGCACCGGTCAGACCCGCACGCGGCTGCCCGAGAGCAGCGGTGACGTGTACGGGGGTGCGCGGCGGGGCGGCCGTTCGTCGTCCCGGAGTCTGGTCACCGTCGTCGGCGTGGTGGTCCTCCTCATCGCGGCGATCGCCTTCGCGAACCGTGGAGGAGACGACTCCGCTTCCCCGAACGGGGACGAAAACCAGCCGAATTCCTCAACGACAGCGGCCTCGGGCACCCGCCCGGTCGACGGCAAGTCAGCAGGCATCCCGGGCGGCTTCGCCCGAGACGAACAGGGGGCACAGAGCGCGGCGGCCAACTATGCGGTGACGCTGGGCTCGACCGGCATGTTCAACAAGGAGAGCCGGCACGGCATCGTCGACACCATCTACACGGCCACCGCAGCTACGAAGCTCCAGGGCGCGATGGACCAGGCATACACGGCGGACTTCCTCAGCAAGCTCGGCCTGGACGCAGATGGCAACGCCCCCGAGGGCAGCACGTTCGTCTCGCGCACTGTGCCCGTCGGCACCACCGTCGATCAGTACAGCCAGAGCCGCGCAAAGGTCTCGGTCTGGTACATGGGCCTCATCGGCATGTCGGGCCAGGGCTCGACCGACCCCGTGAGCTCCACCTGGAAGACCTGGACCTTCGACCTGCAATGGGTCAACGGGGACTGGAAGATCACCGCGGACACGCAGAAGGACGGCCCGGCGCCGGTGCCCGGTGACGACAGAGCCGCCAGCTCGGACGAGATCAGCAAGGCCATCGAGGAGTACGGAGGGTTCACGTATGCCCGGTAGCCCGCGTCGCGTACTGAAGCTCACGGCCCTGGTCACCGCTGTACAGACCGGTGCCGTGCTGCTGGCCACCCGCGCCTATGCGGCCCCCACGCCGACACCCACCACGAGCGACGACCCTTGTGACCTTCTCATCGGTCCCGCCAAGCAGTACTGCCAGGAGGACAACGGCGGCTCCGGCGGCGGCAGCGGTCGCTCCCTCACCGACCCCACCTCCACCCTCGACCCCCTCTCCTCCCTCGCCAAGGGCTGTGCCGACGCCGCCTCCTGGACCGTCAAGCAGCTCAGCGAAGCCGTGCAGGAGACCGCGAACGTCGACTTCACGAACACCAAGTTCCTCCAGCAGTACGCGGTCGTCTTCGCCGCGTCCACGATCCTCACGCTCCTCATCTGGCTGCTGGCCGTGGCCAAGCGAGCCGTGCGCGGCGTCCCCCTCACCACCGCCATCAGCGAAGCCGTCGGCTTCCTCTGGCTGACCGTGCTGGCGTCCGCGTTCACCCCCCTGATCCTCTACACCGTCGTATCGGCGACCGACGGCGTCACGGACGTCCTCGCGAAAACGACCGGCGACCAGACCGACACCTTCTTCGGCACCTTCTCCGGCGCCCTGGAGAAGGGCGAGGACATCGGCGGCGGCCCGATCATGCTGATCGTCGTCTCCCTGGTGAGCATCCTCGCCGCCGGCGTCCTCTGGCTGGAGCTCGTCATCCGCGCCGCCCTGCTCTACGTCGGCGCTCTCCTCGGCACCGTCGTCTACGCCGGCCTGGTCGACAAGAACCTCTGGGGCCACGTCCGCCGCTGGGCCGGCATCATGATCGCTGTCATCCTGGTCAAGCCGGTCATCGTCATCGTGCTCGGCCTGGCCGGCGCACTCTCCGCCGACGACGGCCCCGGCGCCTTCTCTGCCGTGGTCTCCGGCCTCGCGATCATCCTGCTCGCCATCTTCGCCAGCGCGATGATCTACCGCTTCGTCCCGGGCTTCGGCGACGAGATCGCCGGCGGCCGCAACAACCGCATCATGAGCGGCGCCGAGGGCAAGGCCGCCGCCGTGATCAGCTCCCCGGCGACCCTCGTCGCCCAGGGCATCAAGACCCACAGCTCCCGCGCGGACAACAACGGCGGCGGCGCGTCCGGCGCCGCCCGCCCCTCGAACCCCGCCTCCGGCGGCGTCGCCGCGCACAGCTCGCGCTCCTCGAACGGAGGCGGCGGATCTGTCCCCTCCGCCGCACCCGCACCCCGCTCGAGCAGCCCGGTGAACACCCCGCACGCCAGTAACACCCGCAACAGCAATCGTTCAGGAGGTGACGGGCGTTGACGACGCAGTCCCACGTGTCCCATTCGGTCACGCCCCGCCGTACATATCTGATCGGCCGAGCCCGGCCGAACGCCGTCGTCGGACGCAACCGGGAGACCGGCGAGATCGCGCTGATCATCGTCGGCGCGTTCCTCGGCATGATGTGCGGACTCCTCGTCCCCGTCCTGTCCCTGCGCATCGTGCTGCTGACCGGCTTCCCGCTGCTCGCGCTGGCCGCGGTCTACGTGCCGTACAAGCACCGGACCTTCTACAAGTGGTTCGAGATCAACCGCAGCTACAAGCGCAGCCTGCGCCGGGGCACCGCCTACCGCTCCGGCGCGATCGAGGCCGGCACCCGCGTCGACGGCCGTGAGGTCGAGGTCGGTCCACCGCCGGGCATCGGCCGCATCACCTGGCTGGCCGCCCCGTTCGGGCCCGACGAGATCGCCGTACTGCTGCACGCCGACCGCCGCACGGTCACCGCGGCCATCGAGATCGAGGGCCCGGGCGTCGGCCTGCGCGACTCCGAGGACCAGGAGGCCCTCGTCGACCGCTTCGGCACCCTGCTGAAGCACGTCGCCAACGGGGACGGCTTCGTCACCCGTATCCAGATGCTCGCCCGCACCCTCCCGGCCGACCCGGACGCCCACGCCAAGGACGTCGCCGTACGCGGCGACGAGCGCTCCCCGGCCTGGCTCCAGCAGTCCTACGACCAGCTCCAGTCCATGGTGTCGACGAGCAGCGAGCAGCACCGCGCCTACCTCGTCGCCTGCATGCACTTCAACCGCGAACTGGCCGCCGAGGCCCTGGCGATGGCCCGCGCGTCCCGCCCGCACGGCGGCGGCAAGGTCGACCGGGACGCGGGCCTCGCGGTCGTCATGGCACGTGAGCTGACCGACATCTGCTCCCGCCTCCAGGAGGCGGACATCCGCGTACGGCAGCCGCTCGGCCAGGGCCGCCTCGCCTCCCTCATCCACTCCATGTACGACCCGGACCACCCGATCGACCACATCCAGGCGATGACGAAGCGCAATGCCTGGCCGGCCGAGCTGGACGCGATGGAGCCGACGTTCCTCCAGGCGAAGACGCGCGAGTCCTCCACCCGCGCCCCCTGGTGCCACGCCACGGCCTGGGTGAAGGAGTGGCCGATGACCCCGGTGGGCGTCAACTTCCTGGCGCCCCTGCTCGTACACACCCCGGACGTCATCCGCACGGTCGCCGTCACGATGGACCTCGAACCCACCGAGATCGCCATCGAGCGCATGCTGACCGAGAAGACCAACGACGAGGCGGAGGCGAGCCGCGCCGCCAAGATGAACCGCACCGTCGACCCCCGCGACGTCGCCGCCCACACCCGCCTCGACCAGCGCGGCGAGGACCTCGCGAGCGGCGCCGCCGGCGTCAACCTGGTCGGCTACATCACCGTCTCCTCCCGCTCCCCCGAGTCCCTCGCACGCGACAAGCGGACCATCCGGGCGTCCGCCGGAAAGTCGTATCTGAAGCTGGAATGGTGCGACCGCGAGCACCACCGGGCATTCGTCAACACACTCCCCTTCGCCACCGGCATTCGGAGGTAGGACCTGATGCGGGACCCGCTGTCCGTCCTCACCGACGCCTTCACGTCCTTCCTCTTCGGGAAGGTCGAGACGACCCGGCTTCCGGTGCGCACGTCCACGGGCCAGGCGCAGGCGGTCTACCTCCCGACCGCCGCCCCCGGCCTCGGCGACTCGGGCGTCATCATCGGCCGCGAGGTGTACTCCGGGAAGGGCTACATCTACGACCCCTTCCAGCTCTACGGCCAGCAGCTCCCCGCCCCCCACTGGCTGGTCCTCGGCGAGTCCGGCAACGGCAAGTCGGCCCTGGAGAAGACGTACGTCCTGCGCCAGCTCCGCTTCCGCGACCGCCAGGTCGTCGTCCTGGACGCCCAGGGCGAGGACGGCGCCGGCGAGTGGAACCTCATCGCGCAGGAGCTGGGTATAACGCCGATCCGGCTCGACGCGATGGCCGCGCTCGACCAGGGCATCCGCCTCAACCCCCTGGACCCGGCGATCACCACGACGGGCCAGCTCGCGCTGCTCCGCACGATCATCGAGGTCGCGATGGGCCACGGCCTCGACGAGCGCTCCGGGTTCGCGCTCAAGGTCGCGCACGCCTACGTCAACGAGACCATCGTGGAACGCCAGCCGGTCCTGACCGACATCGTCGAGCAGCTACGGCACCCCGAGCCGGAGTCGGCGGAGGCGATGAACGTCGCCATAGACGACGTACGGGCGTGGGGCCTGGACGTGGCGCTGGTGCTGGACCGTCTCGTCGACGGTGACCTGAGGGGCATGTTCGACGGCCCCACGACGGTCGGCATCGACCTGGACGCGCCCCTCATCGTGTTCGATTTGTCCCACATCGACCGCAACTCCATCGCCATGCCGATCCTGATGGCGATCGTCGGCGTATGGCTGGAACACACCTGGATCCGCCCCGACCGGAAGAAGCGCATCTTCCTGGTCGAGGAGGCCTGGCACATCATCAACAGCCCGTTCGTGGCCCAGCTCTTCCAGCGTCTGCTGAAGTTCGGCCGCCGCCTCGGCCTGTCCTTCGTGGCCGTCGTCCACCACCTGTCCGACGTCGTCGACGGCGCCGCGGCGAAGGAAGCCGCCGCGATCCTGAAGATGGCCTCGACCAGGACGATCTACGCCCAGAAGGCCGACGAGGCGAGGTCGACGGGCCGCGTACTGGGCCTGCCGCGCTGGGCCGTGGAGATCATCCCGTCCCTCACCCCGGGCATCGCCGTGTGGGACGTCAACGGCAATGTCCAGGTCGTCAAACACCTGGTCACCGAGACCGAACGCCCCCTCGTCTTCACCGACCGCGCGATGACCGAGTCGTCCAGCGACCTCACCGACGACGCCCTGCGCGCCGCGGAGCTGGAGGCCGAGGAGCGGGCGGCTGCGTTCGTGGAGCAACACCTGGGCGACTCCGAATCGACGGTGGCGTAGGGGGACCGCGTGAGACCGGACGACCGCCGCGACGGCAGACAGCACCGGGACGGCCAGGGAGGCATCCCCGACGGCCTCCTGATCGGCATACTCGCTTTCCTTCTCGGCATAACGCTGCTGGTCTGGACGGCGACGGGCCTGGCGGGCTGGTTCGCCAACGGCGCCTGGCCGTCCGGAGTCACCTTCACCCGCACACCGCTCGCGATGCGCTCCCTGATCGCCGAGCCGCACGACATCCCCGGCGCCTGGCCCGACACCCCGGCCGGTCAGCTCTCCGGATACGGCCTGTTCTGGGGCCTGTTCATCGGCCAGCTGATGATCCTGGTCGTGCTCACGGTGTTCGTGCTGGGGACGGTGGCCCGCTGGCGGGCGGTCAGGGCGGGACGGCGCGCGGGAAAGGCGGCGCCCGGGAACGAACCGGCGCCGCCGCCCGCACCGGTCCGGGCCGAGGTCCCGGCACCGCGCAGAGAGCCGGACCCGGAGTCCGAGCCGACGGCAGCCCGGCACATCGAGAACCCCCCGCTGGAGACCCGCCCCGACACCCCGTCACCGAGGCCGGTCGAGCACCTCCCCATCAGCGAGGAAGCACCGCCCGCAACACCCCAGCCCGCCCCCTTGCTCGCCGCACCACGGGTCGGCGGACGCGAGAAGATCCTCGTAGCCCCGAGGGAGGCCCGCCAGACGACCGCCACGCAGGCGGTACGCGACGCCGAGGGCCCCGCTCTCGTCGTCACCTCGAACCCGGCGCTCTGGCAGGACACGAAGGACGCCCGCGGCAAGCTCGGCCCGGTCCTCCTCTACGACCCCACCCACCTCTGCGACACCCCGGCCCGCCTCCACTGGACCCCCACGGCAGGCTGCGAGGACAAGCAGACGGCGATCGCGAGAGCGGCCGCTCTCCTGACCCCGGTCCGCCCGACCTCCCGCCTCGATCAGGCGGTGAGCGACACGGCCGAGACACTCCTGCGCAGCTACCTCCACGCCGCCGCGGTCGACGGCCGCACCATCCGCCACGTCCACCGCTGGTCCCAGGGCACCCAGATCCAGGACGCCGTACGCATCCTGCGCACGAACCCCAAGGCGGCCCCGGGCTCGGCCGGCGAACTCGAAGCCGCCCTCACGGCCCACCCCGAACGCCGGGACATGGCGCAGCAGTTGACCACCAGAGCGCTCGCCTCCCTCTCCATGGTCAACATCCGGGAGTCCTGCACTCCTAACCGAACTGATGCGCTCACCTTGGATTCCTTCGTCGATGAAGGGGGCACGCTTTATGTGGTGGGTGAATCCATCGAGGACCCCCGAACCAACCCCGGCGCCATGCCGCTCCTGACGGCCCTTGCCGCAAGCGTGGTCGAGCGCGGCCGGCGCATGGCCGAACGGTCATCCTCCGGTCGCCTCGACCCACCAATGACGCTCGTCCTGGACGACGTCGCCGCCGTGGCTCCGCTTCCCCAGTTGCCGGAGCTGCTGGCCACCGGAGCGGACCGGGGCATGCCGACCCTGGCCCTGCTCCGGTCCCGCGAACAGGCCCGCTCCCGCTGGCCACACGACGAACTCCCGGTCTGACACGGCCGGAGAGACACAGGGACGCCCCTACGGCCGCTGTGTTCCGCTAAGGCCGCTCCAGGACGAACTCCAGCTCCTTCTCGTCCGGGCTCCCGGACAACGGCACGAGAAGCCCGCTCGGTACGAACCCGACCCGCCGGTAGAAGCGCTGGGCCCGCCCGTTGTCCTCGTGCACGATGAGCCGCGTCCGCTCGGCGCCGCGTCCCCAGGCCCACTCCAGGCCGGCATCGAACAGCACCTCGGTAAGCCCGCTGCCCCGCTCCTCGGGCCGCACGAACACCCCGACGACATGCCCCTGCATCCGCTCCACGGGATTCCCGGCCCAGTCGGTCGTGCCCGGCTCCTCGATCAGCACGGTCAACGTCCCGGCCCAACGCCCGTCCGGCGCCTCCACGATGATCTGCTGCGCCCCGACGGCACCCTCACAGCCCCCGGCCGCCCGGTCCATCCAGAAGGAGTCGGGCCGAGCGAGAGCTTCCTCGTGCGTCTCCAGGAAGGCGATATGGGCAACCGGGTCCTGGAGCGCCGCGAGCCGCAACTCCTTGACGGCCGGCCACTCGTCTGCACGGATGGATCGGATGACGTAGTTCATACGACTCAAGCTAACGGAAAAACAAAAAGGCCCACACCTGTTTAGGTGTGGGCCTTTTTCAAATTTTGTTCGGCGGCGTCCTACTCTCCCACAGGGTCCCCCCTGCAGTACCATCGGCGCTGTAAGGCTTAGCTTCCGGGTTCGGAATGTAACCGGGCGTTTCCCTCACGCTATAACCACCGAAACACTATGAAACTGTCGAACTTGCCGCACCGTATGTGGCCATACGGGGCTGTTCGTGGTTTCAGAACCAACACAGTGGACGCGAGCAACTGAGGACAAGCCCTCGGCCTATTAGTACCGGTCACCTCCACACGTTACCGTGCTTCCAGATCCGGCCTATCAACCCAGTCGTCTACTGGGAGCCTTACCCCATCAAGTGGGTGGGAATACTCATCTCGAAGCAGGCTTCCCGCTTAGATGCTTTCAGCGGTTATCCCTCCCGAACGTAGCCAACCAGCCATGCCCTTGGCAGAACAACTGGCACACCAGAGGTTCGTCCGTCCCGGTCCTCTCGTACTAGGGACAGCCCTTCTCAATATTCCTGCGCGCGCAGCGGATAGGGACCGAACTGTCTCACGACGTTCTAAACCCAGCTCGCGTACCGCTTTAATGGGCGAACAGCCCAACCCTTGGGACCGACTCCAGCCCCAGGATGCGACGAGCCGACATCGAGGTGCCAAACCATCCCGTCGATATGGACTCTTGGGGAAGATCAGCCTGTTATCCCCGGGGTACCTTTTATCCGTTGAGCGACGGCGCTTCCACAAGCCACCGCCGGATCACTAGTCCCGACTTTCGTCCCTGCTCGACCCGTCGGTCTCACAGTCAAGCTCCCTTGTGCACTTACACTCAACACCTGATTGCCAACCAGGCTGAGGGAACCTTTGGGCGCCTCCGTTACTCTTTAGGAGGCAACCGCCCCAGTTAAACTACCCATCAGACACTGTCCCTGATCCGGATCACGGACCCAGGTTAGACATCCAGCACGACCAGACTGGTATTTCAACGACGACTCCCCCTGAACTGGCGTCCAGAGTTCACAGTCTCCCAGCTATCCTACACAAGCCGAACCGAACACCAATATCAAACTGTAGTAAAGGTCCCGGGGTCTTTCCGTCCTGCTGCGCGAAACGAGCATCTTTACTCGTAGTGCAATTTCACCGGGCCTATGGTTGAGACAGTCGAGAAGTCGTTACGCCATTCGTGCAGGTCGGAACTTACCCGACAAGGAATTTCGCTACCTTAGGATGGTTATAGTTACCACCGCCGTTTACTGGCGCTTAAGTTCTCAGCTTCGCCCCACCGAAATGGAGCTAACCGGTCCCCTTAACGTTCCAGCACCGGGCAGGCGTCAGTCCGTATACATCGCCTTACGGCTTCGCACGGACCTGTGTTTTTAGTAAACAGTCGCTTCTCGCTGGTCTCTGCGGCCACCCCCAGCTCATGGAGTAAATCCAATCACCGGACGTGGCCCCCCTTCTCCCGAAGTTACGGGGGCATTTTGCCGAGTTCCTTAACCATAGTTCACCCGAACGCCTCGGTATTCTCTACCTGACCACCTGAGTCGGTTTAGGGTACGGGCCGCCATGAAACTCGCTAGAGGCTTTTCTCGACAGCACAGGATCATCCACTTCACCACAATCGGCTCGGCATCAGGTCTCAGACACATGTCAGGCGGATTTGCCTACCTGACGTCCTACACCCTTACCCCGGGACAACCACCGCCCGGGATGGACTACCTTCCTGCGTCACCCCATCACTCACCTACTACCACCTTGGTTCGGCGGCTCCACCACTCCCCTTTGCCCGAAGGCTCCAGGGCGGCTTCACGGCCTTAGCATTAATGGGTTCGATGTTTGACGCTTCACAGCGGGTACCGGAATATCAACCGGTTATCCATCGACTACGCCTGTCGGCCTCGCCTTAGGTCCCGACTTACCCTGGGCAGATCAGCTTGACCCAGGAACCCTTAGTCAATCGGCGCACACGTTTCTCACGTGTGAATCGCTACTCATGCCTGCATTCTCACTCGTGAACCGTCCACCACTGCCTTCCGGCGCGGCTTCACCCGGCACACGACGCTCCCCTACCCATCACAGCCTCCGTTGGGAGTATTGCTGCAATGACACGACTTCGGCGGTACGCTTGAGCCCCGCTACATTGTCGGCGCGGAATCACTAGACCAGTGAGCTATTACGCACTCTTTCAAGGGTGGCTGCTTCTAAGCCAACCTCCTGGTTGTCTCTGCGACTCCACATCCTTTCCCACTTAGCGTACGCTTAGGGGCCTTAGTCGATGCTCTGGGCTGTTTCCCTCTCGACCATGGAGCTTATCCCCCACAGTCTCACTGCCGCGCTCTCACTTACCGGCATTCGGAGTTTGGCTAAGGTCAGTAACCCGGTAGGGCCCATCGCCTATCCAGTGCTCTACCTCCGGCAAGAAACACACGACGCTGCACCTAAATGCATTTCGGGGAGAACCAGCTATCACGGAGTTTGATTGGCCTTTCACCCCTAACCACAGGTCATCCCCCAGGTTTTCAACCCTGGTGGGTTCGGTCCTCCACGAAGTCTTACCTCCGCTTCAACCTGCCCATGGCTAGATCACTCCGCTTCGGGTCTTGAGCGCGCTACTATACCGCCCTATTCGGACTCGCTTTCGCTACGGCTTCCCCACACGGGTTAACCTCGCAACACACCGCAAACTCGCAGGCTCATTCTTCAAAAGGCACGCAGTCACGAGATATGTGCAAGCACATATCCGACGCTCCCACGGCTTGTAGGCACACGGTTTCAGGTACTATTTCACTCCCCTCCCGGGGTACTTTTCACCATTCCCTCACGGTACTATCCGCTATCGGTCACCAGGGAATATTTAGGCTTAGCGGGTGGTCCCGCCAGATTCACACGGGATTTCTCGGGCCCCGTGCTACTTGGGTGTCTCTCAAACGAGCCGCTGATGTTTCGACTACGGGGGTCTTACCCTCTACGCCGGACCTTTCGCATGTCCTTCGCCTACATCAACGGTTTCTGACTCGTCTCACAGCCGGCAGACTGTGAAAGAGAGATCCCACAACCCCGCATACGCAACCCCTGCCGGGTCTCACACGTATACGGTTTGGCCTCATCCAGTTTCGCTCGCCACTACTCCCGGAATCACGGTTGTTTTCTCTTCCTGCGGGTACTGAGATGTTTCACTTCCCCGCGTTCCCTCCACTTGCCCTATGTGTTCAGGCAAGGGTGACAGCCCATGACGACTGCCGGGTTTCCCCATTCGGAAAC
This sequence comes from Streptomyces chartreusis, assembly GCF_008704715.1. Taxonomy (NCBI): domain Bacteria; kingdom Bacillati; phylum Actinomycetota; class Actinomycetes; order Kitasatosporales; family Streptomycetaceae; genus Streptomyces; species Streptomyces chartreusis. The sequence continues at coordinate 5,207,653 of NZ_CP023689.1, read as the reverse complement.
CCCCGGATCAAAGCCTGGTTGACGACTCCCCGGGGACTATCGTGGCCTCCCACGTCCTTCATCGGTTCCTGGTGCCAAGGCATCCACCGTGCGCCCTTAAAAACTTGGCCACAGATGCTCGCGTCCACTGTGCAGTTCTCAAACAACGACCAGTACACCGTCACACACCACCCTGTGGTGCTTTACCGGCGCCGGCATTGAGGTCGGGATCAAATCCGTACCCTCAGATACCCAACAGCGTGCCCGGCCGGACCCTGTCCGGAGATCATGCGTTCCACGCTCCGAAGAGCAGTACTGGCAAGCCTCCGACCCAGAAGATCGGCCGAATAATCAACGTTCCACCCATGAGCAACCAGCATCAGACATTCGCCGATGTACTGGCCTCTGACCAACCGGAGTTGGTGAGAAGTGCTCCTTAGAAAGGAGGTGATCCAGCCGCACCTTCCGGTACGGCTACCTTGTTACGACTTCGTCCCAATCGCCAGTCCCACCTTCGACAGCTCCCTCCCACAAGGGGTTGGGCCACCGGCTTCGGGTGTTACCGACTTTCGTGACGTGACGGGCGGTGTGTACAAGGCCCGGGAACGTATTCACCGCAGCAATGCTGATCTGCGATTACTAGCAACTCCGACTTCATGGGGTCGAGTTGCAGACCCCAATCCGAACTGAGACAGGCTTTTTGAGATTCGCTCCACCTCACGGTATCGCAGCTCATTGTACCTGCCATTGTAGCACGTGTGCAGCCCAAGACATAAGGGGCATGATGACTTGACGTCGTCCCCACCTTCCTCCGAGTTGACCCCGGCGGTCTCCTGTGAGTCCCCATCACCCCGAAGGGCATGCTGGCAACACAGAACAAGGGTTGCGCTCGTTGCGGGACTTAACCCAACATCTCACGACACGAGCTGACGACAGCCATGCACCACCTGTACACCGACCACAAGGGGGGCACTATCTCTAATGCTTTCCGGTGTATGTCAAGCCTTGGTAAGGTTCTTCGCGTTGCGTCGAATTAAGCCACATGCTCCGCTGCTTGTGCGGGCCCCCGTCAATTCCTTTGAGTTTTAGCCTTGCGGCCGTACTCCCCAGGCGGGGAACTTAATGCGTTAGCTGCGGCACCGACGACGTGGAATGTCGCCAACACCTAGTTCCCACCGTTTACGGCGTGGACTACCAGGGTATCTAATCCTGTTCGCTCCCCACGCTTTCGCTCCTCAGCGTCAGTAATGGCCCAGAGATCCGCCTTCGCCACCGGTGTTCCTCCTGATATCTGCGCATTTCACCGCTACACCAGGAATTCCGATCTCCCCTACCACACTCTAGCTAGCCCGTATCGAATGCAGACCCGGGGTTAAGCCCCGGGCTTTCACACCCGACGTGACAAGCCGCCTACGAGCTCTTTACGCCCAATAATTCCGGACAACGCTTGCGCCCTACGTATTACCGCGGCTGCTGGCACGTAGTTAGCCGGCGCTTCTTCTGCAGGTACCGTCACTTTCGCTTCTTCCCTGCTGAAAGAGGTTTACAACCCGAAGGCCGTCATCCCTCACGCGGCGTCGCTGCATCAGGCTTTCGCCCATTGTGCAATATTCCCCACTGCTGCCTCCCGTAGGAGTCTGGGCCGTGTCTCAGTCCCAGTGTGGCCGGTCGCCCTCTCAGGCCGGCTACCCGTCGTCGCCTTGGTGAGCCATTACCTCACCAACAAGCTGATAGGCCGCGGGCTCATCCTTCACCGCCGGAGCTTTTAACCCCCGTCCAGGAGGACAGGAGTGTTATCCGGTATTAGACCCCGTTTCCAGGGCTTGTCCCAGAGTGAAGGGCAGATTGCCCACGTGTTACTCACCCGTTCGCCACTAATCCCCACCGAAGTGGTTCATCGTTCGACTTGCATGTGTTAAGCACGCCGCCAGCGTTCGTCCTGAGCCAGGATCAAACTCTCCGTGAATGTTTACCGGTAATCCGGTGCACACACACGAGAGCGGAACCAGGAGAGGAATAGTCTCCCGGTTCACAGCGTCCTCGCTGTGTTTTTTCAAAGGAACCTCGCCCCAACCGAACGGCTGGAGACGGGGTATCAACATATCTGGCGTTGATTTTTGGCACGCTGTTGAGTTCTCAAGGAACGGACGCTTCCTTTGTACTCACCCTCTCGGGCTTTCCTCCGGGCTTTTCCCTTCGGTCTTGCGTTTCCGACTCTATCAGATCTTTCCGATCCGATTTCCTCGGCGCTTTCCAGGTTCCCGCTTTCGCGTTTCCCTTTCCGGCGACTCCGACTTTATCAGATCCTTTCGGGCCTGACCCCCAGTCAGCGGGGCTTGCCTTCCGGGCCGTTGGGCCCTTCCGACGTTTCAAACCTTAGCGGATCCTCTCGGCGATTCCTAATCGGGTCGCCGAGTCCCAATTCGAATTGAATTCGGGCATGCCGAAATCGACCCGGTTGGGAGATCGTGCTGGTGGTTTGATTGCCGCTCTCGCGGCGGGAGTGGCTGTCGAAGAACCGTTACGGCTCGGCGGCAACCCGAAGAACTCTACGGATCGGGCAAGGGGCTGTCAAGCGTCCCCTGTCAAGATCTTTTGCGGCGGCACCCCGACCTGCGTCAGTCCAGGTCGCTGAGGCGTCCGCCGGCGTCCGGCTGGGCGTGCTCCACCCGGCGGAGCAGGCGGGTCAGGACGTCGCCGAGCGAGGTGCGCTCCTGTGCGGAGAGGTCCTGGAGGAGGTCCTCCTCGAAGACCGACGCGAGCCGCATCGCCTCCAGCCACTTCTCACGGCCGTCCGCGGTGAGCTCCACGATGACGCGGACGCGGTTGGACTCGTCGCGCTCCCTGGTGACAAGACCCTCGGCGACCAGGCGGTCGATCCGGTGGGTCATCGCGGCCGGCGTGAGGCCGAGCCGCTTGGCGAGGTCGCTCGGGCCCATGCGGTACGGGGCGCCGGAGAGGACGAGGGCCTTGAGAACCTCCCACTCGGCGTTGCTGATGCCGAGGGCGGAGGTCTGGCGGCCGTAGGCGACGTTCATGCGGCGGTTCAGGCGGGACAGCGCCGAGACGATCTGCTCGACCTGGGGGTCGAGGTCCTGGAACTCGCGCTGGTAGGCGGCGATCTGCTCTTCGAGTGTCGGTTCGCCGATGTCCGGGGTGTCGCCCATGGGCCGAGTATGGCACGCCCTTGCTTGGCGTTGAAGTCCTTCAAGGTGTACTGTTTAGCTTCTAATTTTAGCTTCGAAGTCTTCAGACCTACATCCGTGGGTCTTCCACTGAGAGAGGTGAACGTGACCAGGGCGATGGGCGCAGCGATGCGCCGGATTCACGTGGGTAACGCACTCAGCGCGTTCGGGCTCGGCTTCACCGTCCCCTACCTGTACGTCTACGTGGCGCAGGTGCGGGGGCTGGGTGCCATGACGGCGGGGATGGTCCTCGCCGTCTTCGCCGTGGCCGCGCTGGTCGTACTGCCGTTCGCCGGGCGGGCCATCGTCCGGCGTGGCCCGCTGCCGGTCCTGATCGCCGCTCTGGTCACCGCCGCTCTCGGTTCGCTGAGCCTGGGGCTCGCCGGGACCGCGGCGGCCGTACTGATGTCGGCGGCGGCGCTCGGGGCGGGGCAGGCCGTGATGCAGCCGGCGCTCGCGACGATGATCGTGGACTGCTCATCTGCGGAGACGCGGTCGCGGGCGTTCGCGACGCAGTTCTTCCTCCAGAACCTGGGGCTCGGTGTCGGCGGGCTCATCGGTGGGCACCTCGTCGACACGACGAGCGTCTCGTCCTTCACTCTGCTGTTCGCGATCGAGGCGGCGATGTTCCTGCTGCTCGTCGTGGTCATGGTGACCGTGCGGATGCCGCACGCGCCGCGGGTCGACGGGGCGCCCGCCGGGCAGTCGGCGAAGGGCAGCTGGAAGCAGATGCTCCAGAACCGGGCGATGGTGCAGCTGTGCGTGCTGGGCTTCGTGCTGTTCTTCGCCTGCTACGGCCAGTTCGAGTCGGGGCTCAGCGCCTACGGCGTCGAGGCGGCCGGGGTGTCGACGTCGGCGCTGGGGACCGCGCTCGCGGCCAACACCGCGATGATCGTCGTGGCGCAGTTCGCCGTGCTGAAGTTCGTCGAGCGGCGCAGGCGGTCGCGGGTGATCGCGGCCGTGGGGCTGATCTGGGCCGTGGCCTGGCTCGCGGCGGGGTACGCCGGGCTCGGGCACGGGAGCCAGGAGATGGCCACGGCGGCCTTCATCTCCACGTACGCGCTGTTCGGGCTCGGTGAGGCGATGCTGTCTCCGACCGTCGCTCCACTGGTCGCGGACCTGGCGCCGAGCGGGATGGCCGGGCAGTACAACTCGGCTTTCGCCCTGGTGAAGCAGTTGGCGCTGGCGGTGGGGCCGGCGGTGGGCGGGCCCATGGGCGCGGCGCTGCACGGGCCGTATGTCGTGACGTTCCTGCTTTTCTCGCTGGGCATCACCTATCTGGCGCTGCGGCTCGGGCGGCAGCTAAGTGCGGTGCAGGATCAGCCGTGGCTGGGGAAGAGCCGGGTCGTGGCGCAGGGCGCTGCCGCCTCGGCGGCGGGGACGTCCCCGGCGCACGCCTGACCTTCCCCGTGGGCCGCTAGCGGCTCGTCCTGGGGAGGACGAACTCGCACCAGACCGCTTTTCCGCCCCCGGGTGTGCGTCTGGAGCCCCAGGACGAGGCGATCGTGGCGACGATCGCGATGCCTCGGCCCGATTCGTCGACCGGTTCGGCCCGGCGGCGGCGCGGGAGGTGGTCGTCGCCGTCGGTGACCTCGATGATCAGGCGGCGGTCCGTGCGGCGCAGGCGCAGCCGCATGGGCGGGGTGCCGTGCTGGAGGGAGTTCGCGACCAGTTCGCTGGTCGCGAGGACGCCCAAGTCGTGCAGGTCCGTCGGGAAGCGCCAGCTCGTCAGGACGCCGGAGGCGAAGGCACGCGCGCGTGGGGCGGCCTCGACTCCGCCGAGCAGTTCCAGGGCCGCGTTGCGGAAGAGGTCGCTGTCGGGGCCGGTGCGGGCCGGGTGCTGGAGGACGAGGACGGCGACGTCGTCGTCGTGGTCGGCGGTGACGCCGGCCGAGCGGACCAGGCGGTCGCAGACGACCTGGGGGGTGCCGGTCGCGCCGGCGAGAGCGCGTTCGAGGGAGGCGATTCCCTCGTCCAGGTCTTCGTCCCGGCGTTCGACCAGGCCGTCGGTGTAGAGGACGGCGGTGGAGCCGGGGCTCAGGGCGATCGAGCCGGACGCGTGCATCCAGCCGCCGGTGCCGAGCGGCGGGCCGGTGGGTTCGTCGGCGCGCTGGACGTCGCCGTTCTCGTCGCGGACGAGGATCGGGAGGTGGCCGGCGGATGCGTAGACCAGGCGGCCCTCGTTCGGGTCGTGGACGGCGTAGACGCAGGTGGCGATCTGATTGGCGTCGATCTCCGTCGCCAGGCCGTCCAGCAGTTGCAGTACCTCGTGCGGCGGGAGGTCCAGGCGGGCGTAGGCGCGGACCGCCGTGCGGAGCTGGCCCATGACCGCGGCGGCCCTCACGCCCCTGCCCATGACGTCGCCGATCACGAGGGCGGTGCGGCCGCCGCCCAGGGTGATCACGTCGTACCAGTCGCCGCCGACCGCGGCCTCGGTGCCGCCGGGGTGGTAGGTGGCGGCGATCCGCAGGTCATCCGGCTCCTCGAGCTCCTGCGGGAGGAGGGAGCGCTGGAGGGTGACGGCCGTTTCGCGCTGGCGGCGTTCGCTGGCGCGCAGGCGCTCGGCGGCCTCCGCGTGGTCGGTGACGTCGGTGGCGAAGACGAGTACCCCGCTGACAGGGGTGGCGGCGCTGCCGTCGCCCTCGCTGACCGGGGTGCAGGTGAAGGTGTAGGAGCGGCCGTCGGGGGCCTTGCGGGACTTGAGGGTGCGGGGCTTGCCGCTGCGCAGGACCTGGTCCAGGAGGGGCAGCAGGCCCAGTTCGGCCAGTTCGGGCAGGGCCTCGCGGGCGGGTTCGCCGGCGGGCCGTACGCCGAAGGCCGTCGTGTAGGCGTCGTTGACGTAGGCGAGGCGGTGGTCGGTGCCGTGGACCAGGGCGACCAGGGCCGGGACGCGGTCGAGGACCTCACGGACCGGCAGCTCGTCCACTCCGGGGATCGGCTCGCCTTCGTCGGTGAGTTGTTCGACGCGGGCCGAGGGGACGGGGCTCGGGCTCTCTCCCCGGCGGTCCGGGGTCGCCGCCGCCGCGTTCTCGGTCCGCGCTGCGGCGCGGCGCTGCGTTCCGGGGAGCCGGGCGCTCCAGCGCGTGAAGTTCACGAATCCTTGCCTCGTGTCGTCGTCTTCGGCCGGCTCCGGACCCGGCCGGGGTCTGCGGGGCGGCGGCACCCCGGGGTTGCGGCACTGTGGGGAGAGCCTCGTGGTGCGAAGGGCGGGCGGGTGCCCGTCCTGGGGTCGGTTCGGGATCAGTCTGGCAGTGCGGACGACCTGGCCGACACCCGTCAGACGCCTGCCCTGTCGGTGGAGTTCCTGGGTCCGGTCAGGACGACCCCTTCGTGTCGTCTCCCGGGTTGTGTGGATGCTTTCCACCGGCCGCGAGTTCGAACTCCGCTCGGGGATGTTCGAGCGAACCGAGGGAGACGATCTCCCTCTTGAACAGACCCGAAAGTGTCCATTCGGCCAGGACGCGGGCCTTGCGGTTGAAGGTCGGCACCCTGCTCAGGTGGTAGACGCGGTGCATGAACCAGGCAGGGTAGCCCTTCAGCTTGCGGCCGTAGACCTGGGCGACGCCCTTGTGGAAGCCGAGGGAGGCGACGGAGCCCGCGTACTTGTGCGCGTACGTCTCCAGGGGTTCGCCGCGCAGGGTGTGGACGATGTTGTCGCCGAGGACCTTCGCCTGGCGCACGGCGTGCTGGGCGTTCGGGGCGCAGTCCGTGCCGGGCTCGGCGGCCGTGACGTCGGGGACGGCGGCGGCGTCGCCCGCGGCCCACGCGTGCGTGGTGCCGTCGACGGTCAGCTCGGGGGTGCATTTCAGCCTGCCGCGCGCATTGAGTGGCAGGTCGCTCGCCGCGAGGACCGGGTGGGGTTTGACGCCGGCCGTCCACACGACCGTGCGAGTGGGGAAGCGGGCCCCGTCGCTGAGGACGGCGACACGGTCGGCGCAGGACTCCAGGCGGGTGTGCAGGCGTACGTCGATGTTGCGGCGGCGCAGTTCGGTGACGGTGTAGCGGCCCATGTCCTCGCCGACCTCGGGCAGGATCCGGTCGGAGGCCTCGACCAGGATCCACTTCATGTCCTCGGGCCGGACGTTGTGGTAGTAGCGCGCGGCGTAGCGGGCCATGTCCTCCAGTTCGCCGAGCGCTTCGACACCGGCGTAGCCGCCGCCGACGAAGACGAAGGTGAGGGCCGCGTCGCGGATCTCGGGGTCGCGGGTGGAGGAGGCGATGTCCATCTGCTCGATGACGTGGTTGCGCAGGCCGATGGCCTCTTCGACGGTCTTGAAGCCGATGGCGTGGTCGGCGAGGCCGGGGATGGGCAGGGTGCGCGAGACGGAGCCGGGGGCGAGGACGAGTTCGTCGTACGACAGCTGTTCGGTGCCCGTGCCCTCCTCCTCGGTGGCGAGGGTGGTGAGGGTGGCGGTGCGCTTGGCGTGGTCGATGGCGGTGGCCTCGCCGATGATGATCCGGCACTCGGGCAGGACGCGGCGCAGCGGTACGACCACATGGCGGGGCGAGATCGAGCCGGCCGCCGCTTCGGGCAGGAACGGCTGATAGGTCATGTACGGGTCGGGAGTGACCACGGTGATCTCGGCTTCACCCCGACCGAGTTCCGGTTTCAGCCTCCGCTGGAGACGCAGGGCCGTGTACATCCCGACGTAGCCGCCGCCGACAACGAGAATGCGCGCACGTTCCTTCACCATCCCATGACGCACCCGACGCTTGCGTTTGTCCACAGGCTCGACAATTTGTGTGACCGGCGGCCGACGCGGCCACGATTTGGCCGAATTGCCGGAGTGCGCGGAGTCTTCGCAGGTCAATGGGTGTGCGCCGGGGGATCACGGGTGGCGCAAAGGGGACGTAAACCGCCCGTACTCCGATCGAGGGGCGCTCCGTGCGGAACCTGCCCCTTCTGAATTGACCCTCGCTCAACTATGTTCGTATGTCGACGGGGTGTAGGGGGATGCGCTCTTCGGGTCCACGAGTCACACGAAACGGACTCGTGGTCCGGGCATGTTCCGCGACGCTCCGGCTTTTGCAATGACGGGGAGTCTCCGGGGGGAGACGTCATTACCGGGGGATCGCTTATGCATGTTCAGGATTCTCGTTGGTCTTCCGCGACCGCCATCACCCACGGCGGCGGAGCGGTGGGCGGCACGTTGAGCGCGGCGGCGAGCAACGGACGCGGGGACGGCCCGCGTTCGGCGCCGCTGCGCGTGGACGCACAGCGCAATCTGGAGCACGTACTGCGTGCGGCGCGTGAGGTCTTCGGCGAGCTGGGATACGGCGCGCCGATGGAGGACGTGGCGCGGCGCGCGAGGGTCGGCGTCGGGACGGTGTACCGGCGCTTCCCGAGCAAGGACGTCCTGGTGCGGCGGATAGCCGAGGAGGAGACCTCCCGGCTGACCGACCAGGCGCGTGCCGCGCTCGGCCAGGAGGACGAGCCGTGGTCGGCGCTGTCGCGCTTCCTTCGCACGTCGGTGGCCTCGGGCGCGGGCCGGCTGCTGCCGCCGCAGGTGCTGCGGGTCGGCGTCGCCGAGGACGGCACGGGGCTCGACGAGGCGCGGGTGCCGCAGCAGCGGATGCAGCCGGGCGCCGGTGAGCTGCGGCTCGTGCCCGAGCAGCCGGCGGTCTCGGCCGACCCGGCGGACGACGCGGGTGCGGCGGCTCTGCTCGACGTGGTGGGCCAGCTCGTGGAGCGGGCGCGCGCGGCGGGTGAGCTGCGGGCCGACGTCTCGGTGTCGGACGTACTGCTGGTGATCGCGACGGCGGCGCCCTCGCTGCCCGACGCGGCGCAGCAGGCGGCGGCCTCGGCGCGGTTGCTGGACATCCTGCTGGAGGGTCTGCGGTCGCGGCCCCAGGCGTGAGCCGGGCCGCTGCCACGACCGTGACGTCCACGGGGTGCCGGATCGGCAAGAGGTGACCGGGAGGCGGGGCGCCGCACCGCCCTCGCCTCGCACACCTCGGGAACATGCCGGGCATTTCGGGTGCCGGCCTCAACTCCGGCCCGCCGACGGCTGCTTGAGCTTTCCCCGCGGGGGCGGGGCTAGTACTGGGTTGCGGGAAGTCCCCACGGACGGGTGGATGTCCGTACGAGTGGGTCCTGACCAAAAGCCAATGTGGCACCCTGACCCGGTGTCCGGGACTGGTGCAGCTGGCGGCGGGGGCTTTCCGCGATGAGCGTTGACGGGTGGGACGAGTCACGCGGTGACGGGGAGTCCTCGACTCCCCAGGTGCCGAGCCAGGGCGGACCCGCCGACGTGCCACCGGGCGGCGTCCCGGCCCAGCGCGACCGGCGCCAGGACGGCGTGCTGCCACCGTCGCTCGAGCTGCCGCCGTCCGACGCCGACCTGATCGGCCGGATGCGCTCCGGCGACGACAGCGCCTACGAGGAGCTGTACCGGCGTCACGCGGAGGCGGTGCGCCGGTACGCCCGCACCTGCTGCCGTGACGCCCACACCGCGGACGACCTCACCGCCGAGGTCTTCGCCCGCATGCTCCAGGCGGTACGCGGCGGTTCCGGGCCCGAGCACGCCGTACGCGCCTATCTGCTCACCTCGATCCGGCGGGCCGCCGCGGACTGGACGAGGTCGGCGCGGCGCGAGCAGCTCGTCGACGACTTCGCGGTGTTCGCCACCCAGTCCTCGGCGGTGGCCGTGGCGTCCGCCGAGGACACCCTGGACCTCGGCGCGGATGTGCGCGCGATGCACGAGGCCGAGCAGTCGATGGCCATGCAGGCCTTCCGGTCGCTGCCGGAGCGCTGGCAGGCCGTGCTGTGGCACACCGAGGTCGAGGACGAGTCGCCGAGCGAGGTCGCCACGCTCTTCGGGCTCGACGCCAACGGCACGCGCGTGCTCGCCAGCCGCGCCCGCGAGGGACTCAAGCAGGCCTACCTCCAGGCCCATGTCAGCGCCAGCCTCGCCGGCGACGAGGAGTGCTCCCGCTACGCCGACCGGCTCGGCGCCTACGCCCGCGGCAGCCTGCGCACCCGTGCCGAGCGGGGGCTGCGCAAGCACCTGGAGGAGTGCGCCAAGTGCCGGCTGGCCGCCGGTCAGATCAAGGAAGTCGCCAGCGGTATCCCGGCCGTCGTGCCGGTCGCGGTCATCGGCTGGTTCGGCGTCGCCGGGTACGCCAAGGCGGCCGGGCTCATCGCCGGCGGCGCCGGGGCGGGTGCGGCCGGTGCCGCGGGAGCGGCCGCCGCGGCGAGCGGCGGTTCGTCGAGCGGTGCGGGTGCAGGTGCGGCCGGCGGGGCCGGGGCCGCGAGCGGGGGTTCGTCCGGTGGGGCCGGGGGCGGTGCGGCGGCCTCCGAAGGGCTGGGCGCGCCGCTGAAGGCCGGGATCGCCGCCGGTGTGGTGGCGGTGGGCGTCGCGGCGGCGATCGTGCTCGCGCTGGCCGGCAACGACAAGCCGGCCCGGCACAACGACGCCAAGCAGCCCCCCGTCCCCTCCCCCGTCGTCGAGGAGACGCCGACCCCGAAGCCGCCGAAGCAGGAGCCCGCACCGCGGCCCCCGGAGACCGCCCCGGCCGCAGAGCCCGAGGCGGCCCCGAGACCGACACCGACCCCCACCCCGACGCGCTCGCCCAGTCCTGCGCCCACGCCGAAGCCGACTCCCACTCCCACGCCGACACCGACTCGGACCCCGACGCCGACACCCACGCCCACCCCGACGCCACCGCCGGCCCCGGCCGACTACCAGTGGAGCGAGCTGTCGTACGACCTCGCCGGTGACGGCAGCGAGCCCGAGATGCGGCTGTACGAGAGCAGCTGGGTGTGGCAGCGCGGCGGCGTGTCGATCGGCGGCGAGCAGTACGCGCACGGCGTCACCGTGCACGGCCGGTCCTCCGTCACCATCGACCTCAACCGGCAGTGCGCCGCGTACAAGGCACTGGTCGGCGTCGACGACATGAACCTCGGCCTCGGCAGGTTCTCCTTCTCGGTGTACGCCGACGGCGTGCGCCTGTGGCAGTCCCCTGTCGTCAAGGCCGGGGACGCGGCGATGCCCGTACAGGTGAACCTCACCGGGCGCGAGACCGTCCGGCTGGTCGTCGAGCCGCGCGGCACCGTCGACAACCTGCTGCTCGCGGACTGGGCCGAGTCGAAGTTCAGCTGCCGGTAGGGCGATTGGTTCCGGTCGGCAGGGTCAACGGCTTCGGCAGCATCCACGGCTTCGGCAGGATCCACGGCCTGGGCAGCGTCTACGGCTTCGGCGTCGGCCCGGCGGACGGCTGAAGGTCATGTACGGCCTCGGCGAGCTCGTCCAGGACCTCGTCGTGGGTGAGGGCCCGGCCCCGGTCGTACTCGGCCGTGAACCGCTCGGCGCCCAGGGCCATCCGGGCGTCGGCCTCCGCCCGCTCCACGGACTCGCTCTCCGGCATCCGGCGCGGTTGGTCGCCGCGCCAGTGGTCCGAGGCGGCGAGCAGACGGACCGCGCGCGCCGGGTCGCCGAGCCGGGTCAGCAGTTCCGCCGCGGCGTCCGCGAGGGTCGCCGTGATCACGTCGGCACAGCGGTTCTCCACGGCCAGGCGCAGGGTGTCGGCCATGCGCGGCAGCCCCTGCTCCGGGCCCGACTCCATCGTCGTCGTCAGGGCGTCGACGATGTTCAGCAGCACCAGGAACTGGGGCGGCAGCGTGGCGCTCTCGGTCTGCGCGCGGGCCGCCTCGCACAGCTCACGCGCGCGTGCGGCGTCCTTGTCGTCCAGCGCCAGCCGGGCCCGCATCAGCAGCACGAACGCCCGTGAGTCCGCCACCCGGTACCGGTCGGCCGCCGCGCCCGCCTCGTCCAGCGCCGCCAGCGCGGCCTCACGGTCACCCGCGCGGTAGGCGATCTCCGCGAGCCGGGCGATGAGGAACGGCGTCTCGGCGTACGCGCCCACCTCGTGGGCGAGGCGCAGCGCCTCCTCGAACTCGGCCTCGGCCTCCTCGTAGTGGCCGCGTGACATGGCCGTCTCGCCGGCCGCGCTGGAGACCTGAGCCCGCATCCAGCGGTCGCCGGCCCGGCGGCTGAGGGTCCGCAGCTCCGCGAGGTCGTCGTCGACGGTCGCCAGGCCGCCCGGCGCGTCGACGAGCATGTGCGTGCGGAACATCAGGATGCAGCCGACCTCCCAGTCGCCGCCGTACACACGGCAGTTGGCCAGTACGGCGTCCATGACCGGCCCCGTGTTCACGGTGTCGCCCAGGATGTACTGGGTCAGCGGCCAGACCATGCCCGGCATGCGGGCCGATTCGGGGCCGCCGCGCGCGAAGTGGGCACGGACCCGCTCGATGTACGGCCACCAACGCTCGTCCTGCCAGTGCTCCACCGGTTCGAACTCGATGGAGAGGAACAGGTGTTGCAGGCGGAGGTTCATCCGGTGCGTGTGCCGTGGGTGGCGGGCCTGTCCCTCCGGGTCCGCGAGGAAGGCGTCCAGGTCGGACGCGGGACGGGCACTGGGGTCCGCGGTTGCCGCGTCCAGGGTGGCGCACAGGCGCAGGATCCGGTCGGCCCAGGCCGCGCCCTCCACGCGGTAGTTGCGCAGCCACCAGAACCAGCACATGGCGAGGGAGATGGCGGTGGCGCCCGGTTCGTCGCCCGCTGTCAGCGCGCGGTCGAGGGCCGCGCGGATGTTGTCCAGCTCGGTCTCCAGGCGGGCGATCCACGGGAGCTGGCCGGCGGAGCGCAGCAGCGGGTCGGCCTCCTCCACGAGCGCGCGCACCCACGCGCGATGCCGGCGCTCGGCCGCGAGCCGCAGCTCGGGGAGCTCGGCGGCGCGCTCCACGGCGTACTCGTGGATGGTCTCCAGCATGCGGTAGCGCATGCCGTCGGAGCCATCGCGCTCGTACGGGGCGGCCACGATCAGGGACTTGTCGACGAGGGCGCCGAGGACCTCCGCGACCGGTCCGGTGCACACGGCCTCGGCCGCCGTGAGGTCCCAGCCGCCCGCGAAGACGGACATCTCGCGCAGGGCCGTGCGCTCGGGCTCGTCCAGCAGATCCCAGGACCAGTCGACCACCGCGCGCAGGGTCTGCTGGCGGGGCAGGACCGTACGGCTTCCGGAGGTGAGGAGGCGGAAGCGGTCGTCGAGGCGGTCGGCGATCTGCCGGGGTGTGAGCAGCCGCAGCCGGGCCGCCGCCAGCTCGATGGCGAGCGGCAGGCCGTCGAGGCGGCGGCAGATCTCCGCGACGGCCTCCTGCTCGCGGCCGGCGCGCAGCGCGGTGGCGGCGTCGGGGCGGACGGCCGCCGCGCGGTCCGCGAAGAGGCGGTGCGCGTGGTCGGGGAGCAGGGGTTCGACCGGGCGGACCGACTCACCGGGGATGCCCAGGGGTTCACGGCTGGTGGCGAGGATCGTGAGGCCCGGGCAGCGGGTGAGGAGGGTCTCGGCGAGGGTGGCCGCGGCGCCGACGACATGTTCGCAGTTGTCAAGGATCAGGAGTTGGCTGCGGGCCGCGCAGTACTCGATCAACAGGGCGAGCGGGTCGTCCTGCTGGGCCGACAGCTCGTTGGTCAGGAGCACGGTGTGGCGCAGACCGAGTGCGTTGACCACCGCGCCTGGCACCGCCTCCGGCCGGTCGAGCGGGGCGAGCTCGACGAGCCATGCCTGGGGGACGCCGGTGGCGGCCTCCTCGGCGAGACGGGTCTTTCCGGAGCCGCCCGGTCCGGTGAGCGTGACCAGTCGAGCCCTGTGCAATTCGGAACGGATGGCGTCGAGTTCGAGTTCCCTGCCCACGAAAGAGGTAAGGCGCGGACGGAGGTTGCCGGTGCGTTCGGGGTGGGCCCGGTAAGGGGTGGGTGGTTCGGGGTTTCCCCCGGGGGGCGCCTCGGGGGACGTGTCGACGGACGCCGGCGACAGGAGTTCGGCGTGCAAGGCCCGGAGCCGGGGCCCCGGGTCGGTGCCGAGGCCGTCGGCCAGGGCTCGGCGGGCCGTCTCGTACGCGGCGAGGGCGTCGGCCTGGCGGGACGTGTCGCGCAGGGCGCGGATGAGCAGGGCGTGCAGGGGTTCGTCGTACGGGTACGTCGCGGTCAGTTCCCGCAGTTCGGGTACGGCGTTGTGGGCGTGGCCCCGGCGCAGGTCCGCCTCCATGCGGGTGCGGGTCGCCTCCAGGCGCAGGGCTTCCGGGCGGGAGGCGGCGGCGGTGCGGTCGGGGAGGTCGGCGAGGGCCTGGCCGCGCCACAGGGCGAGGGCCGTGGTGAGGGTGTGGGCGGCGGTGGCCGGGTCGTCCTGGGCGAGGGCCGTCGTGCCCTCGTGGACGAGGCGTTCGAAGACGAAGAGGTCCACGTCGTCCCTCGTCGCGGTGAGGCGGTAGCCGCCGGGGGCCGAGGTGACGGTGTCCTTGCCGAGGGTGCGGCGCAGGCGGGCGACGAGGGCCTGGAGGGCGGCGGGAGCGTCCTGGGGCGGGGTGCCGGCCCAGACATCGTCGATCAGGGTGTCGGGGGTGGTGAGGTGACCCGGGCGCAGGGCCAGGGCGGTGAGCAGGGCACGCAGGCGCGGGCCGCCGACGGGTATGACGGTGCCCTGGTCGTCCTCGGCCTGGGTGACGCCCAGGATTCTGTACCGCACCGGGTCATTGTCGCGGGGGCGGCCGGGTGGGGCGAGGCGCCCCACCGCCCTCCCCTACACGCGCCGGCCGCCGGCCCCCGCCCCCAACGCTCCCCGCTGCGGTGTGATCCCCGCCGGTACTGCGCGCTGCCGGGCCGGGGTTCCCGTCCAGCAGGTGCCTCGGCGGGCCAGCAGCCGGTGGAGCCAGAGTTCGAGGGAGACGAGGTCGGCGAGGCCGTCCAGGGGGAGGGGCTCGCCCTCGGCCGCCGCGCGGAGGGCCTTGCGGACGACTCGGGCCTCCACCAGGCCCGCTTGGGCGAGGAGGGGGGTGCCGAAGAGGTTCATCAGGGAGTCGGTGGCCACCCTCAGGCCGGTGCGGGCCGCCACCGCCGCCGGGGCGTGGGAGGGGACGCCCCAGCCGAGCGGGAGGTCGGCGACGCCGGCTCCCTCCAGGACCGTGCGCAGGATCGCCGCGCGGGCGCCGGGCTGCACGCGCAGGGCCTCCGGCAGGGCCCGGCAGGCACGGACGACCTGGTTGTCGAGGAACGGCGTGTGCAGGCGCTGGGAGCGGATCTCGGCGGCCTGTTCGAGGATCCGGATGTCGGAGGCGTACCGGGCGAGGGCCGCACGCGCGCGGTGATCGCCGGGACGCCGGCCCGGACCCACTCCGTTGCGGCTCGTCGACGCTTGCAGGCGAACCGATACTTCAGCCAGTGCCTCCCCGGTCAGCCAGCGGGCCGCGGGGCCCGGTCTGGCCCAGGTGAGCGCGGCGAGAGAGGCCCCGACGGCCCCTCCGGGCTCGTCGAAGCGGCGTTCCATCAGACGGTCGGCGAGCGACTCCAGTCCCGTCCGGTACGGGGTCCGGGCCAGCTTCCGTGCCGCGCCGTACACGCGCGCGGGGACCAGCACCGAGCCGTCGGCCTTCGCCAGGGCCGCGACCGGGCGCACCAGGTGGCGTCGTTTGCGGTCCATCAGGAGGTCGGCGAGACGGGCCGGGTGGGCGTCCAGGACCTGGCGGGCGCCGTAGCCGGTGAAGTGGTCGGCGCTGCCGGACGCGAGGCGGGCGCGGTGCCGGGCCGCCGTCACCAGGCTCGGGCCGGGCTCGTCGGTCAGCGGGCCGTCCAGGTCGGCGTACGGCAGTGTCTCCTCGCCGCCGGCCACCACCACGTGGTGCAGGCGCGGGTTGGCCGCGAGCGCGCCCGCCCGTTCCAGTTCCGCCTCCCGGCCGCCGACCGCGAGGTCGTTGAAGGTGACCGCCAGGAGGCGTTCGCCCGCGCCCGTGCCGTGGCCCAGCACCGTGCCCGGCATGCCCGGGAGGCCTGCGGCCAGCAGTGCCAGGGTGGCCGACGCGGGGCCGCCGGACAGGTCGGCGCCGATGCCCGGAACCGGCATCCCGCGCGCGGCCCGCCGCTCGGCCGGCCCCATCCCCGGCACCGGGCCGGGGTCGATGTCGGGGACGTGGCGCGGCGCCGACAGACGCGCGCGTACCGCCTCCACCAGGGCGTCGCGGACGTCGTCCACCGCGCTGTCCGGGTCGGCCGGCGGTGCCGCGACCGCGAGCGAGGCGACGGGCTCGTACCCGGCGATCTCGCGTGCTCCGGCGCGCAGGATGAGCGCATGCCCCGGCGGGATGCGCCGTACGCCGTCGTACGGGGTGGAGTCGTGCAGGGCGGCCGGTACGTCGGGGGCGGCCAGCAGGGCGGCGAGGTGTCCGAAGTCGAGGTTGGCCTCGATGAGGTCGGCGAGCGGGAGCGCGGCGGTCGCGTAGGCCGTACCGCCCGCCCAAGGGGTGTAGAACACCGGCCGGGCGCCCGCCAGGTCGCCGCACACCATGAGCCGGCGGCCGACCTGGACGACGGCCGTGTAGCTGCCCGACCAGGCCGTCAGATGGCGAAGTGCCCCTCCGCGCGCGGCGAACAGGCCGAGGCGGAGCTGTTCGTCGCTCGCCCCGCAGGTGCCGAGGACGGCGATCCGGTTCTGCGCGTCGGCCTTCACCACGCGGACCTCGTCGGGGCGCCAGTCGCCAACCGCCCACAGCGGATCGGGGTCGCCCCACAGGAGTTGGGACCCCACCGGGTGCACGGTCTCGCCGTCGCCTCCGGTCGCCCCGGCGGAGCCGATTCCGGCGGCCACCGCGGCGGTGCTGCTCCATCCCACCAACCACCGCATGGACGCCTCCACAGGCTGTGGACAACCAGTGCACCGTACGAACCGGTTCACCATGCTGCCATGAAGAAAGCGTGCCGGAGCGGCGGCGGAGCAGGTCGGGATCCGGCGATCGGGCCTGGGCAGGCGCCCGCTCGGCGGCCGGCACGCGCTCTGAACACCCGCACGGGGCAAGGGGATCCACGCGCGCGAGAGCACGCGGTCCACGTGTGCGGAGCGACAGGATCGAGCAATTCCGCGGCGCGAATGCGCCCCCGATACGCTCCCCAAAAACTTCCTTCGCGCCCTCAACTGCCATGGTAGGAGGGGCAATCACCCGCGAAAGGCGGGGTCGATTTTCGGCCAAATCAGCGTCGCAGGGACAGGCTCACGCACGCTCCGTGCAAGCCCTCCGCACTACTCGCCGTGCTCGCCGCGTGCGCAGTCCGGGGAACGGAGTGCGCCCCCCGGACCGTTCCGCCGCCCGCGGGGATGTAGGCGGCGGAATCCCCCAGCCCACTGGATCCAGTACAGCGGGCCGACCCACGCAAGAGCCATGGAACCGCTCCCCGGATGGCTGGAGAAGAGCGCACGGACGGGCGCACGGCCACACGGTGGGGGCACGTCACAACTGTGCGTAGGGGGTGCGCACTTGAGTACGGACCACAATCCCGCCATCCGGAAGAATGCCCCTTAACGCTTGGGATGCGGCGAACTACGCTGGGTTTACGAATGCCGCGTGGTTATGCCAGCGCGGCAGCCGTCTGTGTCGAGGGGTGGCGCATGTCCAGGGAGCAACGCGGGCCGAACGAAAAGCTCGGCGCCGTTCTCGCCCTCGCGGGAATCAGCAACGCAGGACTCGCTCGGCGCGTCAACGACCTTGGCGCTCAGCGGGGCCTGACTCTTCGCTACGACAAGACCTCGGTGGCGCGCTGGGTGTCGAAGGGCATGGTGCCGCAGGGCGCCGCGCCGCACCTCATCGCCGCCGCGATCGGCCAGAAGCTCGGCCGCCCCGTGCCGCTCCACGAGATCGGCCTGGCGGACGCGGACCCCGCACCCGAAGTGGGCCTCGCCTTCCCCCGTGACGTCGGACAGGCGGTGAAGTCGGCGACGGAGCTCTACCGTCTCGACCTCGCCGGCCGCCGCGCGGGATCCGGCGGCATCTGGCAGTCGCTCGCCGGATCGTTCGCGGTGAGCGCATACGCAACGCCCGCCTCACGGTGGCTGATAACCCCGGCCGACAGTTCGGTCGCGCGCGAGGTGAACCCTTCCGAGGGTTCCGGCGCACCGCTCAAAGTCGGCCACAGCGATGTGCAGAAGCTGCGGGAGGCCGCCGAGGACGCCAGGCGCTGGGACTCCAAGTACGGAGGCGGCGACTGGCGTTCGTCCATGGTGCCCGAGTGCTTACGGGTGGAGGCGGCACCGCTGCTGCTCGGCTCGTACTCGGACGAGGTGGGCCGGGCCCTGTTCGGCGCGAGTGCCGAGCTGACCCGTCTCGCCGGGTGGATGGCCTTCGACACCGGGCAGCAGGAGGCCGCGCAGCGGTACTACATCCAGGCGCTGCGGCTCGCCCGCGCGGCGGCCGACGTACCCCTCGGCGGGTACGTCCTCGCGTCGATGTCGCTCCAGGCGACCTACCGGGGCTTCGGCGACGAGGGCGTCGACCTCGCGCAGGCCGCGCTGGAACGCAACCGGGGGCTGGCCACGGCCCGCACCATGAGCTTCTTCCGTCTCGTCGAGGCACGCGCACACGCGCGCGCCAATGACGCGCAGGCGGCCGGCGCCGCCCTGAAGGCGGCGGAGGGCTGGCTGGAGCGCTCCCGGGAGGGCGACAACGACCCGTCCTGGCTCGGCTTCTACTCCTACGACCGCTTCGCCGCGGACGCCGCGGAGTGCTACCGGGACCTGAAGGCACCGCGCCAGGTACGGCGGTTCACCGAGCAGGCCCTGTCGAAGCCGACGGAGGAGTTCGTGCGCTCGCACGGGCTGCGGCTGGTGGTCTCCGCGGTCGCCGAGCTGGAGTCGGGCAACCTCGACGCGGCCTGCGAGCAGGGCGTACGGGCGGTGGAGGTCGCGGGGCGGATATCGTCCGCGCGCACCACGGAGTACGTGAAGGACCTGCTGCACCGCCTGGAGCCCTACGGCGACGAGCCGCGGGTCGTGGAGCTGCGGGAGCGGGCACGGCCGCTGCTCATGGCGCCGGCCTAGGTGTCCCGCCCGGAGGACCGGCGGCCCGGCATGCCCGGGCCGCCCTTCGTGCTGCCCTGCTGCGGGCTGCGCGTGAACTTCCCGTGGCCGATTCGAGGCAGGCGAATGGCCGGAATTCCCGGCCTTGCCCAAGGTTCTCCCCCGTGATCACCGGGAATCGCCTCGCCGGGGGCACGAGCGCCGGCACCGCGGGCGGAGCGCGGCGTTGCGTGGGTTTGACCGCACTGTCAGTGGCGCAGTGCATTATCGGAACCGGGAGGTGGGGCAGGTGCGGGCGATCGCTTACGACTGTGACGTGCTCGTGGTCGGCGGTGGCATCGTCGGGCTGGCCACGGCGTACGCGATCACGCGGGCGGCGCCGGGCACCCGGGTGACCGTGCTGGAGAAGGAACCGGGACCGGCCCGGCACCAGACGGGACGCAACAGCGGGGTCATCCACAGCGGGATCTACTACCGGCCGGGATCCCTCAAGGCGCAGTACGCGGTGCGGGGCGCCGCCGAGATGGTCAAGTTCTGCGCGGAGTACGGCATCGCGCACGCCGTCACCGGCAAGCTGATCGTCGCGACCGAGCGCGAGGAGCTGCCCCGCCTGCACGCCCTGGTGCAGCGCGGCCGGGAGAACGGCATTCCGGTCCGGGAGCTGCGGTCCCGCGAGATCACGGAGTACGAACCCGAGGTGCGCGGCCTAGCCGCCATACATGTCGGGTCGACGGGCGTGTGCGACTTCGTCGGGGTCGCCCGGCAGCTGGCCGAGGGCTCGGGGGCCGAGATCAGGTACGGCGCACAGGTCGAGTACATCGACCGGCGGGCGGACCTCGGAGTCGCCGTGCGCACGACCGACGGGGACGTCGTGCGGGGCCGGGTCCTGGTGAACTGCGCCGGGCTGTACTGCGACGAGGTGGCCCGGCTGACGGGGGACGAGCCGGAGGTGCGGATCGTGCCGTTCCGGGGGGAGTACTACTCCCTGGCGCGGCCCGAGCTGGTGCGGGGGCTGGTGTATCCGGTGCCGGACCCGGCGTTCCCCTTCCTCGGCGTGCATCTCACGCGCGGCATCGACGGCGGCGTGCACATCGGCCCCAACGCGGTGCCGGCGCTGGCCCGCGAGGGCTACGACTGGGGCGTCGTACGGCCCAGGGAGGTAGGGACGACGCTGGCCTGGCCGGGATCCTGGCGGATGGCGCGCCGGCACTGGCGGTACGGCGCCGGGGAGCTGCGGCGGTCGGTGTCCAAGGCGGCGTTCACGGTGGCGGTGCGCAGACTGCTGCCCGCGGTGACGTCGGACGACCTGGTGCCCTCGGCCGCGGGGGTGCGGGCGCAGGCGGTGCTGCGGGACGGGTCACTGGTGGACGACTTCCTGATCAGCGAGGGGCCCCGGGCGGTGCACGTACTGAACGCCCCGAGCCCCGCGGCGACGGCTTCGCTGCCGATCGGCCGGGAGGTGGCCCGCAGGGCGCTGGCGGTGCTGGGCTCGGTGTGAACCGGGGGTGTCCCGCTCCCCGTAAAATCGACCCCACTGTGTCTGACTCCCTCAACGCCTCCGAAGCCCCCCAGCCCGCCACCGCCCCGGCTCAGCCCGGAACCGGTGAAGAGGGCGTCGGTCATGTCCCCGGGGTCTCCGTCCGGCACACCCGGGCCAAGGGTGAGCCGCGGTTCCCGGACGGGCCCAAGGCCGATCCGGCCGGGTCGCACTTCGAGCGGCGGATCCGCAGCTTCCAGCCGCGCCGCAGCCGGGTGACCGCGGGCCAGGCGGACGCGTTGCAGCGACTGTGGCCCAAATGGGGCCTGGACATCGACGGGCAGCGCGTCGTCGACCTGGCCGAACTGTTCGGGAACGACAACCCCGTCGTCCTGGAGATCGGCTTCGGCATGGGCGAGGCCACCGCGCAGATGGCCGCCGGCGACCCCGGCACCAACATCCTCGCCGTCGACGTCCACACCCCGGGGCAGGGCAACCTCCTCAACCTCGCCGACCACCACGGCCTCGGCAACGTCCGCGTGGGCAACGGCGACGCCATCATCCTGCTGCGGGAGATGCTGGAGCCGGACGCCCTCGACGGGCTGCGCGTCTACTTCCCGGACCCCTGGCCCAAGAAGCGGCACCACAAGCGGCGCCTCATCCAGCCCGAGTTCCTCAGCCTCGCCGCGGCCCGGCTGCGACCCGGCGCACTGCTGCACTGCGCCACCGACTGGGAGCCGTACGCCGAACAGATGCTCGAAGTGCTGACCGTTCATCCCGACTTCGAGAACACCGCCCCCGACGGCGGTTTCGCGCCCCGTCCCGAGTTCCGGCCGCTGACCCGTTTCGAGGGCCAGGGACTGGACAAGGGTCATGTGGTGAACGACCTGCTCTTCAGCCGCGTACAGCGGTAGGAGCAGCGGGAAGAACAGCACCGACGAGAACATCGACAGCAGCACCGACAGCAACCCCCCACCGGCGCCCGAGCCCCCCTCGCGCTGCTGCGGGCGGCGCCCCTGCCTCGTTAGGGTCAATGCCGTGGCCACCTGTCCCCCGTACCCGACGCACCCCACCGGTCCCACCGGCGGCGCACTGCGGCACGCGCACTGGTGGCAGAGGCGATGGGTGCGCTACGGCGCGCTCAGCACCCTCCTCGCGCTCTCCGGCCTTGTCATCCTCGCGCTGGTGCGTGAGCAGACCGGCACCGAGGGGTTCCTGGTCGGACTCGGGCTCGCCGTGCTGCCCGTGCCGCTGCTGGTGGCGTCCTTCCGCTGGCTGGACCGGGTCGAGCCCGGCCCCTGGCGCAATCTGCTGTTCTCGTTCGCCTGGGGCGCCTGCGCGGCGGCGCTGATAGCGATCGTCGCCAACAGCTTCGCGACCAGATGGATAGCGACCGCGACGGCCGACCCGTCGCACGCGGACACCCTGGGCGCGACCGTCATAGCGCCCGTCGTGGAGGAGCTCGCGAAGGCGGCGGCCGTACTGCTGGTCTTCCTGTTCCGCCGCCGGGACTTCACCGGCATCGTCGACGGCGTGGTGATAGCCGGCGTCACCGCCACCGGCTTCGCCTTCACCGAGAACATCCTCTATCTGGGTACCGCCTTCGGTACCGACCAGCTCACCGGCGACCGCGGCATCGCCTCCGTGACGGCGGCGACCTTCTTCGTCCGCGTCATCATGTCGCCCTTCGCGCACCCGCTCTTCACGGTCCTGACCGGCATCGGCTTCGGCATCGCCGCGCTGTCGGGCGACCGCCAGCATGTGCGCCGCGTCCTGCTCCCGCTCCTCGGCCTACTGCTCGCCATGGGCATGCACGCCATGTGGAACGGCTCCTCGGCCTTCGGCGAGTACGGCTTCTTCGCCGTGTACGCGACGCTCATGGTGCCCGCGTTCGGGCTGCTGACCTGGCTGGTGATCTGGACCCGGCAGCGCGAGCTGCGCACCGTGCGCGAGGAACTGCCCGCTTATGTCGTCGCCGGCTGGCTCTCGCCGGGCGAACCGTTCGCGCTGGGCTCGATGCGGGAACGGCGGGTGGCGCGGCAGTACGCGCGCCGGCACGGCGGACGGACGGCGGCGCGGACCGTGGCGCAGTACGAGGCCTACGCCACCTCGCTGGCGTTCCTGCGGCACCGGGGCCGCCGCGGCCGGGCCGGCGCCGACTTCGTCGTACGGGAGCAGGAGCTGCTGCACGCGCTGTGGCACCGCCGGGAGTTCGCCCGCCCTGCCCTGGAGCACGCGGCCGCCGCACAGTCCTGGCGGGGGCACGAGCACGGTTACGGCCACCCGCACGTGGCGCCGATGCCGGTCTACTGGCAGTCCTACGGCCAGGTCGAGGGGCCGATGTACGGCCCGGCGCCGTACCCCGCGTACAACCCGTACCGGACGTGACCGGGCCGGCGTACCGGGGGCGTTGACGGACTCTTTCGGACATGCCGAAAACCGGCGGTCCTGGCGTCGGGGGGTCGTCGCCAGGACCGCCGGGGATCAGACGCGATACCCGTCTCGGGGGTGGGTCAGGGGGTGAGGCCCTTGCCCTGGAGCCAGGCCATCGGGTCGATGCCGCTGGTGCTGCCGCCGGGGTGCACCTCGAGGTGGAGGTGGGCACCGGTGACGTTGCCCGTGGCGCCGACGCGGCCGATGACGTCGCCCGTGTTGACCTTCTGGCCCACGCTGACGCTGATCGAGGACTGGTGCGCGAACCAGAGCTCGGTGCCGTCGTCGAGGGTGATCTCGGTCTTGTAGCCGTAGGAGCCGTCCCAGCCGGCGAAGGTGACCGTGCCGGAGTGGATCGCCTTGATCAGCGTCCCGGTGGGGGCGGCGAAGTCGAGGCCCGTGTGGTACCCGGAGGACCAGTAGGCGCCGGCCTGACCGAACGTCGAGGTGATCGTGTACGAGGAGGTCGGCAGCGTGTACTGCTTGGCCAGCTCGGCGAGGCGCTCGGCCTCGGCCTTCTTGCGGGCCTCCTCCTCGGCGGCGGCCTTCGCGGCGGCGGCCTTGGCCTTGGCCTCCTTCTCCGCCTTGGCGGCCGCGTCGGCGGCCTCCTTCTGGGCGGCGGCGACGGCAGCGGCGGCGGCCTTGTTGTCGATCTGGTCCTGCTGGAGCTCGGCCTGGGCGATGATCCGGCTGCGCAGCGCCTCACCGGCGTCCGAGGTGCCCTGCGCGGTCTGCTCGGTGGTCTCGCCCATCGTGCTGAACGCGGTGGCCGCGTCGTCGGCGGGCTCGGAGGAGTCGTCGGAGATCAGCGGCAGGTCGGGCATGGTGATGGCGACCGGCGGCTTGCCGCTGTTCGCGCTGGCCATGCCGCCCGCGCCGACGGCGGCTATGACGCCGACGCCGAGAACCGTGGAGCTGCGGGCGAGTCCCCCGCCACGCTGCTTGGAGACGCGGTGCCTGCCACGAACGGGACGAATGGACTCCGCGGTCGGGTTCCACTCCTCGAACGGGCCCTCGTCGGTGCGGAGACGGTCGTAGCCGAAGGTGTCGGTGTCGCGTTG
Source organism: Streptomyces chartreusis (assembly GCF_008704715.1). Classification (NCBI taxonomy): domain Bacteria; kingdom Bacillati; phylum Actinomycetota; class Actinomycetes; order Kitasatosporales; family Streptomycetaceae; genus Streptomyces; species Streptomyces chartreusis. The sequence continues at coordinate 5,183,681 of NZ_CP023689.1, read as the reverse complement.
ACTCGGCACGAACGGGGCTTGCGGAGCAGGCCGGTTGGACGCCACGTGGGCGTACTCCTTTCCTTCCTTCTCGCCTACCGGGTTAGCTGACGGGTTCGGAGCAGGAAGGTCTCCTACGCGCGTATATCAACCGTGACTTCCCGGCGATATTCGCGCGATTCACCCCAGGGTGGTGGTTCCCCGGCTCCCTTGCGGGACTCGGCGCGTGCGCACGGAGCCGCCTCTTGTGACGGCTGGGACGACCGCGCTGCGTTATCGAACGTTAATAGACGCGAGGTGCGGATTCCAAGCTGTTCCTCTTGATCATTAACGATTTTCGCCCGGACTTACGGGTCACGAGCGGCCTAAATCGGGCGAGTTGGCCAAACCTCAGAGGCCACATAGGTATTGACGGTGTGTCAGTTGTTATGCGGAGGGCTGTCGTCCGATCACCCCCGGTGACGACGATCAGGGTCGGCGCACGGCGATGAGCGCCATGTCGTCCGCCATCCCTCCACCGGAGTGACGTCGCACCTCCACCGAAAGCACACCGAGCAACGCACCCGGTTCGCGCAGCACCTCCGCGCGTCCCGCGAGGCCCGTCCCGGGGTCGTAGAACCGCCCGCCGGCGTCCCGCGCCTCGGACAGCCCGTCGGTGTACAGCAGCAGCGTGGCCCCGCCCGGGAAGCCGGCCTCGTCGGCCCGGTCGGGCCAGGTGCCGAGCTCGCCCATGCCGAGCGGCAGGGCGGGCTCGGTGGCGGGCAGCGGGCGTATGGTGCCGTCGGCGTACAGCAGCAGCGGTGCGGGATGCCCGCGGTTGACCAGGCGCACGACGGCGTCGCCGTGCGGCAGTTCGGCGAGCACGACGGTGGTGAACCCCTCGCGGGCCTCGATCCCCTCGCTCCGGGTGCGCTCGCGCGCCAGCGCCCGCTCCAGCCTCTGCGCGACCGCCTCCAGCGTGACCTCCTGCTCCGCGGCCTCCCGGAAGGCGCCGATCACGACGGCCACGGCCCCGACCGCGCCCATGCCCTTGCCCCGCACGTCCCCGACGATCAGCCGGACGCCGTGCGGAGTGTCCTGCACCGCGTACAGGTCCCCGCCGATGGAGGCGCCCTCCTGCGCCGCCTCGTAGCGCGCGGCGATCTGGAAGCCGCCGATCCGCTCGGCCGGCTCCGGCAGTACGGCGCGCTGGGCGGCCTCGGCGATCTCGCGGACGGAGGCGAGGCGCTCCTGGCCGCGCCGGACGAGGAGGTTGACGAGGACGGCGAGCACGGAGACGACGATCACGGTCACCAGCTCGGTGACCGCCTCCGCCTTGTGCAGTCCGCCGCGCAGGATGCGGAGCACCAGCAGTACGAGAACGGCGGCGACGCCCGTGAGGATCGTGCCGCGCTGGGAGTAGAGGGGAGCGGCGACCAGGGGCGCGGCAGTGAGGAAGGGGGCGCCGGTGAAGTCGAGGGGGGTGGCGAAGTCGTACGCGGCTCCGAGCGCGATCAGCAGGGCGGGGAGCGACCGGACGAACCGGCGCACGTATGTGATCCGCCCTTCCTCCACCTCACCAGGGTTGCCGAAGCGGCGGTGGGGAGCGAGCGCTGAGAGCCGACCGGGAAAACACTCAGGGCCGGAACTGAATCAGTTCCGGCCCTGAGCCTTCAGTAGCGGGGACAGGATTTGAACCTGCGACCTCTGGGTTATGAGCCCAGCGAGCTACCGAGCTGCTCCACCCCGCGGCGATGACTCAATAGTACGCCATCCGCGGGACCCGAAGCACACGACTTTCCGGGGCGCCGCCCTGACCAGGACTTTTCGGGCATCAGTGCGGGCCGTGTCACACCCGGGCGCTCAGGGCAGCAGGTGGGCGTTGGGCGCCTTGGCGCGCTCCTCGTGCTCCGGCAGCACCAGGACGTCCACGCCCTGCGCCGCCAGCATCCCGCTCCCGTCGGCCCCCGCCACGAAGGTGTCCGGCTCCCGCCAGGCCGTCACCACCCGGCTCGCCCCCGCCCGGAGGATCAGCCGCGCGCAGGGCACCGGCCGGGACGAGCGGTGCGTGCACGGCTCCAGGCTGCTGTACACCGTGGCGGCCGCGAGCCTCGGATCCCCGTCCGCGATCTTCGCCAGTGCCGCCTCCTCCGCGTGCACCACCGGATCGCCGCCCTCCCGGGAGTACCCGCGCGCCAGCTCGGTCCCGTCGGCCGCGACGACCACCGCGCCGACGCTGAAGGCCGTCTCCGACGGCGGGCACCGCTCCGCCAGCTCGCACGCCAGCGCCAGCCAGTGCCGGTCCGCGGCACAGGGGAGGGTGCCGGTGCCGGGTGCCGTCGGCGCGTAGCGCATCAGTACGACGTCCTCGATCGGGCGCGACTCCAGCAGCCGCAGCCGGCCGCCCTGGTAGCCGCCCGGCCCGAACAGCCGCGGCGCCTCGGGGTCGCCCACGAACAGCGGCGCCAGCACCAGCTGCAACTCGTCCGCCAGCCCCTGTGTCATCAGCTGGGTGTGGATGGTGCCGCCGCCCTCGACCATCAGCCGCTCGACGCCGCGCACCTCGCGCAGATGTGCCAGCAGGGCCCGCCAGTCCAGCTCGGGCCCCAGCGCGACGACGTCCGCCGCGACCGGCTCCCGGCGCAGCCGCTCCGCGCCCTTCTCCGTCGTGTAGACGATCTTGTCCCCGCCGGTGTGCCAGAAGTTCGCCGCCGCGTCCAGCTCGCCGGACGCGCTCACCGTGACCTTCAGCGGGTACTCCGGCTTGCCCGCCGCCACCCGCGCGGCCCGCCGCTCGGCCGAGTTCACCAGCAGCCGCGGGTTGTCCGCCCGGATCGTGCCGGCGCCGATCAGGATGGCGTCCACCGACGCGCGGACCTCGTCGACCCGGTCGAAGTCGGCCGGGCTGGACAGCAGCAGGCGCTCGGGAGCGGTGTCGTCGAGGTAGCCGTCCAGGGAGACGGCGGCGGACAGCAGGACGTAGGGGTACGACGGCATCGGCGCGCTCTCCGGCTCGACAGACTGCGATCTTGGTTCAAGTTTGAAACAAACCTACACTGGTGGCATGACGACTCGCTGGCTCACCCCCGAGGAGCAGCGCGCCTGGCGCGCGTACATCGGCGCCGTCCACCTGGTGGAGGACGCGCTGGACCGGCAGCTCCAGCAGGAGGCCGGCATGCCTCACATGTACTACTCCATCCTGTCCACCCTGTCCGAGTCCCCGGAACGCCGGCTTCGGATGACCGATCTCGCGGAACGGCTGAAGATCACCCGCAGCCGGCTGACGTACGCCGTCACCCGGCTGGAGAAGGACGGCCTGGTGCTGCGCGAGAACTGCCGCTGGGACAAGCGCGGCAGCATCGCGGCGCTCACCGACGAGGGCATGACGGTCCTGGAGGGCGCGGCGCCGGGGCATGTCGAGACCGTGCGGTCGGTGCTCTTCGACCGGCTGAGCCCGGAGCAGGTCGGGCAGCTGGAGGAGATCTTCTCGACGGTCACCGAGGGCTTCCAGGGCGACGCGGCGAACACCACCGGGGACGACGTGCCCTGGCGGCGGCGCTCGGCCAAGTCCTGTTCGTGAGCCGGACGACAATCCTGTTGATTCAAATTTAAAGCATGGGGTAGGGTCCTGAACCTGAGGAGCTGCTTCAAATCTGAAGCAGACATCCATGTACGGAACCCGGAGAACCCGCATGCCCGACTTCACCGCCGCCACCCAGCGCGCCCGTGTCCGGGTCCCGCTGCGCTTCCAGGACGGCTACCGCGCCGACGCCGAACTCGTCACCTTCCACGGCCTGGCCGACGGCCTGGAGCACGTGGCCGTCGTCCTCGGCAACCCGGCCCCCGGCGCCACCCCGCTGGTCCGTCTGCACTCCGAGTGCCTGACCGGCGACGTCTTCGGCTCGGCGCGCTGCGACTGCGGACCCCAGCTGCGCGAGGCCGTCGAGCGCATCGCGGAGCGCGGCGGCGTGCTGCTGTACCTGCGCCAGGAGGGCCGCGGCATCGGGCTCTACAACAAGCTCGACGCGTACGCCCTCCAGGACGAGGGCCTCGACACCTACGCCGCGAACGCCGCCCTCGGCCTCCCGGAGGACGCCCGCGACTACACGGCCGCCGCCCAGATGCTGGCCGCCCTCGGCATCGGCGAGCTGGACCTGCTCTCCAACAACCCCGACAAGGCGGAGCAGCTGCGCGCCCTCGGCGTCGAGGTCCAGGGCCGCGTGCCCACCGGCGTCTTCGCCACCCCGGACAACGTCCGCTACCTGCGCGCGAAGGTCCTCCAGACCCAGCACACGCTGCCGCTGGGCGACCTGTCGAAGGTCAGCGCGGGCTGAACGCCCCTGCCGATCCTCGCGGGCCGAGCACCCCTGTCGCCCCTCACCCCCACTGCACGCGCTCGCGCAGCCCCGCGGCCGTGAAGGCGGCCTCCAACTCCTCCCGCCCTTCCGTGAAGTGGGCCCAGCTGTCGAAGTGAACCGGGACTATCCGCCGCGCGTCGAGGATGCGGGCGGCCTCGGCGGCCCGGTCGCTGTCGAGGGTGAGCAGCTGCCGGTCGAGGGCGGGGGTGCGGGCGGCACCGGCGAACAGCACGGCGAGGTCCACCGGCCCGAACCGCTCGGCGACCTCCCTGACCGGCCCGAGCTGGGCGTTGTCCCCGCTGACATAGACGGTGGGCAGCCCGTCCCCGGTCAGCACGAACCCGACGACCTGGCCGACGACCGCTTCGAGCTCCGCCCGCTCCCCCGGCCCGTGCAGCGCGGGCACCCCGGTCACGGTGACGACGCCCCCGCCGGGCCGCTCCACCTCCACCGACTCCCAGTCCGCGAGCCCCCGAGCGGCCCCGCCGAGCCGCTTCGCCCCGCTCGGCGTGGTCAGCGTGAGCGGCACGTCGGCGAGCAGCGCCCGCCCGGAGACGTCGAGGTTGTCCGGGTGCTCGTCGTGCGACAGCAGCACCACGTCGATACGTCCGAGGTCGTCGACCGACCCGGCCGAGGCCGCCGTCTTGGTCAGGGCCCGGCCACCACCCAGCGGGTAGTCACCGGGGGCGTCGAACGTGGGATCGGTCAGAACCCGCAGCCCGCCGTACTCGAAAAGGGCCGTCGGACCACCGAACACCCGGACGGGAACCTGCTCACTGGCACTGCTCTCGGCAACCATCGACAGTCAGACCTCACGGTTGAGAAGGAATGTATCCGTGAGGGACAGTTAGTCACACCTCACGGATAGACGCAACCAAAAACGTGAGAAGCCAGAACGGCACCGGCGGACACCTCTGTCCAGGTCGGCGACAGAGGCATACAATCGTCACAAAAGGTACGGGATTGAGGTGTGGTGCGCATGGACCCTTCCCACAACCTCATGGGGTCGCTGGATCATGTGACGGCCTCCTACACGTCTACGTCGCCGGCACGGCCGGCGCACAAGGTCACGGCCGCGCACAGGGCCGATCAGCTCGCCGCGTGGGTCGCCTTCAGCCTCGATGAACCGCCCGCCCTCAAGACCCTCCAGGACGCGGCCGAGGAGCTGCGGGACATCCCCGAGCTGCCTGCCCTGCTGCCGCGGGTCACCGAAGCCGCGATGGAACTGCTGGACGCCGAGTTCGGAAACATCCAGGTCGTGGATCCTCGCGACGACTCGCTGGTTCTGGTCACCCAGTCCGGCTTCGGCGACGAGTTCCTCGACCACTTCGCGGTGGTCCACGACAGCCACTCCGTCTGCGGACGGGCTGCCCGGCAGGGCGCCCAGGCGGTCACGGCCGACGTCCGCGACGACCAGGGCCTCACCCCCCACCAGGGGGTCTTCCGCGCCTCCGGTGTCCGCTCGGTCCAGTCCACGCCGCTGGTCGATCACACCGGTCGGCTGCTGGGGATGATCTCGACGCACATGTCGCAGCCCGGCCGGCCGTCCGACCAGGACCTCCAGATCATGGAGCTCTACGGGCAACTGGCGGGTGAAGTCATCGCACGGCACCTGATCGTCCCCGACACGGCCGGTCATCCGCACAACGGCACCGTTCTCGATCGGCGCCGCCCGCTTCTCGAGCAGAGGGGGAGCACTAACGGCGTGACGCAGTGGGTGTACCGGGTCGACGAGCCGTACGGACCCGGCGGATGCCGCACCTACGGCATCCACCCCGACCAGTGGCGCGGACGGATCACCACCGACCACCCGGACCACGACGCCGAGTACGCCGCGGCCCTGGTCGCCCGGGACCTGAGGGCCGAGTGGAACATCCACCGCACCGGCGAGGCGAGGCCCGTCCACATTCACGTCTGGCGCGGCTGGGAGGGCACGCACCAGGACGCGGCCTTCACCATGGAGATCCAGCCCGACCTCAACGGACACCGGCACCGGGCGGTCGACCCGGCGTAGCGGCCGTCAAGGCTTTCTGAAAACAAGTCAGCGCCCGAGTCGACCGAAGCCGACCCGGGCGCCGCACAGCAGGTCAGAGGGGACCGATCCCCGCCAACAACCGGTAGGCCCTGTGGGACTCGAACCCACAACCAATGGATTAAAAGTCCACTGCTCTGCCAATTGAGCTAAGGGCCCAGGCGATGTTGCCCCCACGAGCATAGCCGGACGTGGCCGTGTCTCCGATCGGGTATCGGGGTCACGGCCGCGTCGGCGGTGGCACGGGGTGCCGGAATGAGCCCTCGTGCATCCAAGTGCTACGGATCAACCGGTTCGGGCGCCCCCACCCGGCCCGCCTCGCGGGCGATGTTCCGGGCGTGTTCGGGGTTGAGGAACCAGTGCCGGGCCGAGGCCAGCCACCAGACCCAGGCGAAGCCGAGGACGACCAGGACGGCGACCGGGGCGTAGTTGAAGGTCTCCCAGGTCACCGGCGAGACCTGCGGCAGCATGAACAGCACCGTGATCACGCCGACCCAGGCCACCGCCACCACGCCCACGATCCGCGACCAGCGGCCCAGATGCCACGGCCCCCGCTCGAACGCCTCTCCCTTGCGCACCCGCAGCAGCGTCGGGATGACGTACGCGATGTAGAGGCCGATGACCGCGATCGACGTCACCGCCGCGTACGCCGTGACGTTGATCAGGTACGGCAGGCCGAGCACCAGCGCCCCGCCCGCCGCCAGCCACACTGCCGCGACGGGCGTCCGGGTGCGTGGGCTGACCGTGTGCCAGACGTGCGAGAAGGGCAGGGCGCCGTCGCGCGAGAAGGCGTAGATCATGCGGCTGTTGGCCGTCACGGACGCCATCCCGCAGAACAGCTGCGCCCCGACGACGACCAGCAGGAGCAGCTTGCCCGCCGTCACCCCGAGCGCGTCGAGCAGGATCTGCGCGGGCGGCGCGCCCGTCGGGGAGGTGAGGGCACCCTCGTACGACTGGATCGCGAAGGTGAAGCCGAGCAGGAGCACGAAGCCGGCGATCCACGACGTCCAGATCGACCGCACGATGCCCTTCGGGCCGGCCGTCGAGGCGTCGTGCGTCTCCTCCGTCATGTGCGCGGAGGCGTCGTAGCCGGTGAAGGTGTACTGGGCCATCAGCAGCCCGAGCAGGACCACGTAGACCCCGCTGCCCCAGCCCGTGTTGTTGACGAACTCGCCGAACACGAAGGACGCGGACCGGTGCTGGTCCGGCACGAACGCCAGCGCGCCGACGATCACCGCGACGCCGAGCACGTGCCACCACACGCTGATGCTGTTGAGCAGCGCGACGATCCGCACGCCGAACGTGTTCAGCAGCCCGTGCAGCACCAGGATCCCGGCGAAGAGCAGGATCGTGCGGCCGGGTGTCACCTCGAAGCCGAACTGGAGGTTCAGGTACGCGCCGAGGAAGGACGCCGCCCCGAAGTCGATGCCCGCGGTCACGGCGACCTGGCCCAGCACGTTGAACCAGCCCGTGAACCAGGCCCAGGCGGCGGCCGTGCGCGGGGGCGCGAGCCGGTGCGCCCAGAAGTACAGGCCCGCGGAGGTCGGGTACGCCGAGCAGATCTCGGCCATCGACAGCCCCACGAACAGCGTCATCAGACCGACGGCCACCCAGCCCCAGGTGATCACCGCCGGGCCGCCCGTGTTCATGCCGAACAGATACAGCGTCAGGCAGCCCGAGAGGACCGAGATGATCGTGAAGGAGACCGCGTAGTTGGAGAACGCCGACATGCGGCGGGCGAGAACCTGCGTGTAGCCGAGCTGGGCCAGCCGTTCCTCGTCGGACATCTTTCCGCCCGACGGCCCACTCGCTATGGCGTCATCTGTCATGTCCCCAGCGATTCCCTCACTGGGGACGTGACATGCGTCATAACATGGCTAAAAAATGCCCTTGTAGCCCTGCCACCCACCGGCGATCTTCACGCGGGCCCCGAACGTCCCGTTCCCGTTGCCCGAGTTGCGGTACAGGTTGCCCGCGCTGTCCCGCGCGACCAGGTCGTTCCTCCCGTCCCCGGTGATGTCACCGACGCCGACCACGGCGTTGTATGACGCTCCCCACTGGGAGGCGATCTTCACCCGGGCCTTCAGCTTGCCGTTGCCCGCGCCGTCGAGCCGGTACAGCGCCCCGTACTTGTCGTGCGCGAGCACATCGCCGATCCCGTCACCGGTCAGGTCACCGGCGCCGACCAGCTTCGTGTAGCCCTTCCAGGCCGAGGCGATCTTCACGCGTGCCTTCAGCTTCCCGGCACCGTCGTTCGCGAACACGAACACGTCACCCGTGGACTTCTGACGCGCCAGCAGATCGGTACGGCCGTCCCCGGTCAGGTCACCGGGCGCGGTCAGGACGTCGTAGGCGTTCCAGCCCGTGCCGAGGGAGGTGTGGCTGCTCGACGGGGTGTACGACGATCCGCACTTGCCCGCGTACCGACGCAGTTCCCCGCCGGGCGTGCGCACCAGCAACTCCGAGCACCGGTCGCTGCCCATGTCACCGAACGGAACGGCCACAGTCCCGGCGGGCCAGCCGGAGCCGGACTCCTTCCAGTCGAACGTCCCCTTGCCCTTGGTGAAGTGCAGGGTCAGGCCACCCGAGGAGTTGAGGGTGACCAGCTCGCCGTAGCTGTGGCCGCCCTGGTCGTGGTGGCCCTGGCGACCGCCGGAGAGCCCGATGGTGCCGCTGGTCGTGTACGTGCCGCTGCCCTCGGTCGCGGTGGCGGACAGGGTCCAGGTGTACTGCCCGTTGTAGGCGTACGCCCCCGTGTCCGTCTTCCCGTTCCAGCCGACCTCGGCCTCCGCTCCGCTCCCGGTGCTGTTGTACACGGCACGGCCGCGGGAGTCCTTCGCCGTGAACTTCCAGGACGCCGGCTTGTTGAACTGCCAGGTGCTGTTCCAGTACTTGTCCTTGGCGTTCAGGTAGTCGTCGTCCGGGTCCGCCTCGATCACCGCCAGCGCCGACGACGGCACACCGCTGGGTACGATCCGGATCGCCTTGTCCTGGCCGACGTACGCGATGTCGCCGCCGAACTTGTCCACGGCCCAGGTCAGCCGCCGCTGGTCGGCGGTGTTCCCGGCCGGCAGATCGGCGATGGCGCGCGGGGCGGCGGCCGTGCCGGTGTGGAAGTCGGTGAGCAGCAGCTTCCCGGTCGTCCGGTCGTGCCGGACGAGATAGCCGTCGCCGACGAGGGCCGGCCCGGACGGCACGGCGATCTTCTTCTTCGCCGAACGGTCGTACACACCCGCCGCGCCGGACGGGCCGCAGTTCCAGTAGATCCAACGGCCCACCGCCTGAAGGTCCTTGACCGTGCAGGGCGCGCCCGTGGCGAGCGTCTCGACGGTCTTCTTCTGCTCCAGGTCGTACGCGGTGACGGCCCCGGCACCCGAGCCCGGCGTCCACAGTCGCGGGCCCCACACGGAGGCTGCGGTGACGGAGCGGGTGAGGCGGACGTCCTGGTACCGGAAGTCGTTGACCGCGTCGACGTACTGCTTGCCGGTGGACGCCGTTTCGTAGACGAAGTAGCGCCCGGTGACGTCCACGAACCGGCCGCCCGTCACGGCCGGTTCTTCCGCCGAGTGGTAGCTGTTCGGGGTCGTACGTATCCGTGCGTACTCCTTGCCGTCGACGACGAAGAAGTAGCCGACGTCACCGTTCCCGGCCGCCCGCAGCACCGCGCAGGAGCCGGCACCGCACGGCACCCTCTTCAGATGGGAACCGTCCGCGTAGGTACCGGCGTAGCCGCGGGAGCTCAGATCGCCGGCCGAGCCACCGTCCGCGGAGATCGGGCGATTGAGGACGAACGGCTCGCCGCTCGGAGCGGTCTCGACCGTCGTCAGGATGCCGCCCGCAAAGTCGATGCCCCATGCGCCGTCCACCGTCTGGACGGGTGTCGGGGTGGTGTCCGCGGCCGCCGGGGCCGCAAGGGTCAGTGAGCCGGCGCTCAGAGCAGCCAGGCCCACCAGAAAAGAGCGTGCGCGCACACGCCGAGACAAGGGTCCCTCCCCAGGGAAATGAGAGCGAGGCCCGCGCGCCCGCGTTGTTCCCCCCGCGTTCGCGCGCCTCGAAGAAAAGTCAGCGGATGCTAACAACCGCCTCACAGGCAGCGATAGTCGAAAAGAACGCGGTTACCCCACTCCCGACCCACGACACGCGAAGGGCCCCGTACGACCGGAGTCGTACGGGGCCCTTCAGGATCGGTTCAGCAGACGTCAGCCGTTGCGCTTCCAGCGCGGCTTGTCGTCGCGGCGGCCGAAGGACGAGCCGCCGGTGCCGCGGTGGTCGTCACGACGGCCGTAGGGGCGGTCGTGGCCGCCGGCGCGGAAGCCGGGACGGTCGTCGCGGCGGTCGCGGTTGAAGGGACGGTCGCTGCCCCGGTGACCGCCACGCTCGTCACGGCGCTCGAAGGAACGGCCGGCCGGACGGTCGTCACGGCGGAAGCCGCCACGGTCGTTGTCCCGGCGCTCGAAGGAACGCCCACCACGGTCGCCGTCGAAGGAACGGCCACCGCGGTCACCGCGGTCGTCACGGCGGAAGCCGCCACGGTCACCGTCGCGACGCTCGAACGAACGCCCACCACGGTCGCCGTCGAAGGAACGGCCGCCACGGTCACCGCGGTCGTCACGGCGGAAGCCGCCACGGTCACCGTCGCGACGCTCGAAGGAACGCCCACCACGGTCACCACGGTCGTCACGGCGGAAGCCGCCACGGTCACCGTCGAACGAACGGCCGCCACGGTCACCGCGGTCGTCACGGCGGAAGCCGCCACGGTCGTTGTCCCGGCGCTCGAAGGAACGCCCACCACGGTCACGGTCGAAGGAACGGCCGCCACGGTCACCGCGGTCGTCACGGCGGAAGCCGCCACGGTCGCCGTCCTGCGCCGCGGGCTGCTCGGGCACGACCACCTCGACGGCCTCGGCGGCCTCGACCGCCGCCGCCTGCGCCTCGGCCACCGCGGTCTCCGGGTCCTCGCCACGCTCGCGCGCCGCGCGGGCGACGAGCCGGTCGGACTCCTCACGCAGCTCGACGGCACGGCGCTGCGCCCGCTCCAGCTGCTTGGTGAGCTGGCTGACCTCGCGCTCGGCCTGCTGAGCGGCGTTGCCGGCCGACTCGGCCTGCACCTCGGTCATCGAACGGGCGCCGGTGATCTCGGCGACCTCCGGGTCGAACGCGGCGCCGCCCTGGATGATGTGCCGCCCGGCGTCGACGCCCGCGTCCTCCATCAGCCGGAAGATCTGGCGGCGCTGGTGCGGGAGCGACAGGGAGACGACCGTGCCGGTGCGACCCGCACGGGCCGTACGGCCGGCGCGGTGCAGGTAGTCCTTGTGGTCGCCGGCCGGGTCCACGTTCAGGACGAGGTCGATGCCGTCGACGTGGATACCGCGGGCGGCGACGTCGGTCGCGACGAGCGCGTTGACGTAGCCGTCCTTGAAGTCGGCCAGTGTCCGCGTCCGCGCGCCCTGGGTCATACCGCCGTGCAGCGCGTCGGCCTTCACACCGGCGTCGCGCAGCTGCTCGGCGATGCGGTCCGCGCCCAGCTGGGTGCGGACGAAGATGATGGTGCGGCCCTTGCGGGAGGCGATCGCGGCGGTGACCGGCGCCTTGTCCTTGGGCTTCACGATCAGGATGTGGTGCGACATGGTCGTCACCGCGCCCTGGGCGGCGTCGACCTCGTGCGAGACCGGGTCGACCAGGTAGCGCTTGACCAGCGTGGAGATCTCGTTCTCCATCGTGGCCGAGAACAGCATGCGCTGGCCGCCGACCGGGACCTGGTCGAGCAGCTCGGTGACCTCGGGCAGGAAGCCCAGGTCGGACATCTGGTCGGCCTCGTCGAGGACGGCGACCTCGACGTTCTCCAGGGAGCAGGCGCCACGGTTGATGATGTCGCGCAGGCGGCCCGGGGTGGCGACGAGGATGTCGACGCCCCGCTCCAGGGCGTAGATCTGGTTGCCCATGGACGTACCGCCGCAGACGACCTTCATCTTGAGGCCGACCTGGTCGCCGTAGGGCTGGAGGGCGTCCGCGACCTGCATCGCGAGCTCACGGGTCGGGGTGAGGATGACGGCGCGCGGCTTGTGCTTCTCGGTGCGGCCGCCGGAGAGGCGGGCCAGCGTCGGCAGGCCGAACGACAGCGTCTTGCCGGAGCCGGTGCGACCGCGGCCCAGGATGTCCTTGCCGGCCAGGGCGTCCGGGATGGTCGCGGCCTGGATCGGGAAGGGGGTGGTCACGCCGTTCTGCGCGAGCTTGCGCACGACACCCTCGGGCAGACCGAGGTCCGCGAAGGTGATCTCGGGGGCGGTCGTCTCGTCGTTGTTCTCGCCGTTCTCGGGCACGACGACGTGATCAGTACTGGAAATGGACATGCGTAAGCGAAACCTTCCGGAGTCTCGTCGGCACGCGCCCGTCAACTCCGTGTTCGCATTACGACCGCCTCAATGCGGTCAGCCACGGCAAGGGAGAGTACGCGCCACACGGCGCGCTCTGCGTTGGCGCCGGGCAAATGGGATCAAACGATCTACCACCATACGCACCCCCAGCCCCCCAAGGCAAACCGACCGAGGCCGGTGTAGGCAACGTCACTCGCGCCTCGTCGTCGCCCCGCCCCCGGAACCTCACGCCGGCGCCCCCGCGGCCGGTGCCGGCTCCCGCTGCCCCAGCTGCGGTCCGGTCTCCTCGTGCGCCGAGGACGAGGGCTCGGCCTGCGTGGGCGTCGGCGTGGCGGTCGTCGGCTCCGGCGTGGGCGTCGGCTCCGGTTCCACCGTACGGGTGGGAGTCGGCTCGGCCGGCCGCGTCGGACCCGGATTCTCGCTCTGCCCCGGCTTCGGCGGCCGGCCACCGCCCGCGGGCACGGACGCGCTCGCCCTGGCCGACGGGGAGGCCTCGGGAGACGCCGACTTCCCGGCCTTCTTCTTGCCCTTGCCCTTGTCCTTCGCCTTGTCCGGCTTGCCGTCCTGGCCGTGCGCGCCGTAGCCGGAGCCGCCCCCGGACACGGCCGAGCCCCCGTCGGGCGCCTCACCACCGCGCTGCCCCGCGGAGTGCGACGGCTTCGCGCTCCCGCCGCCGGCGTCGTCGCCCACACTCATACAGCCGGCGGCAGCGGCGACGGCCACCACCGTGGCGGCCAGACGGACAGGTACGTACAAAGGGCGCACGGGGGCCACCTCCAGTGGCGGGCGAAGAAGTCAACCTGCCCAACTCCCGCCACCTACAAGAGGACACGCGCCCCGCGGCACGGTCCGTTCACCCGCCCCGGACGGCCCTGACTCACCCGTAACCGAGTGCGTGCAACCGCTCGTCGTCGATCCCGAAGTGATGCGCGATCTCGTGCACCACGGTCACCTCGGTCTCCTCGACGACCTCCGCCCGCGACTCGCACATCCGCAGCGTCGGCCCCCGGTAGATCGTGATCCGGTCCGGCAGCACCCCGGCGTACCACTCCCCGCGATCGGTGAGCGGCGTCCCCTCGTACAACCCGAGCAGCTCGGGGTCGTCCGCGGGCGGTTCGTCCTCGACGAACACCGCGACGTTGTCCATCAGCCGTGTCAGCTCCGGCGGAATCCGGTCCAGCGCCTCGGCGACCAGTTCCTCGAACTCCTCGCGCGTCATCTCCAGCACACGCCCATTGTCGGGTACGACCCGCCCGGGAAGGAGCCACGAACGGCCCCGCATACCCACCCGCGTGCTTGGGCATACGGCACCAATGGCCCGCGTCCCCGCCGCCGTCACGAAGGTTCTCGCCCACGTCCCCAGGGCCCCGCGCGCCCTCGCCCGCCGCTATTCGACCCGCCGCCCGCTGCCCACGCTGGAGCTCGTCACCCAGCCCCACCCGTGGACGCGCGCCCTCGGCCTGCTCACCGTCGTCCTCCTCGGCGCCTGGCTCGGCCTGCTGATCGTCGGCAACGTACGCGCCCCGGTCGGCCCGATGAACACCACGATGACCCTGCGCCCCTCCCTCACCGGCGGCACGAAGATCAACGTCTCCCCGCTGGGCGCCCTCACCCTGGACAGCCACATCGCGCCCGTCCGGCTGGACGTCAACGTCGACCAGCTCGACCCCGAGCGCGCCCAGGCCCTGGTCGACCACCCCGAGCGGCTCTCCGGCCTCCAGGACGAGGTCGCCCAGGACGTCGCCCACGGCACCCGCGACCTCGCCGTGCGCAGCTGCGTGGCCGTCGTCACCGGCGCCGCGGCCCTCGGCCTCGCCGTCTACCGCCGCCCCCGCCGCGCCCTGGCCGCCGGCGGCATGGCCCTCACCCTGCTGGCCGCCTCGGGCGGCACGGCGTACGCGACCTGGAACCCCGAGTCCGTCCTGGAACCGAAGTTCTCGGGCCTGCTCTCCTCCGCCCCGTCCCTGGTCGGCAACGCGCGCAGCATCGTCACCGAATTCGACGTCTACCAGAAGGAGTTGGCCCGCCTGGTCACCAACGTGACCAAGCTCTACGACGCCACCTCCACGCTCCCCGCCTACGCCCCGGACCCGAGCACCATCCGCGTCCTGCACGTGTCCGACATCCACCTCAACCCGGCGAGCTGGAAGATCATCGCCTCGCTGGTGAGCCAGTACAAGGTCAACGTGATCGTCGACTCGGGCGACACCATGGACCACGGCACCGCCGCCGAGAACGGCTTCCTCGACCCCGTCGAGGACCTCGGCGCCCCCTACGTCTGGGTCCGCGGCAACCACGACTCCCGGCTGACCCAGCGCTACCTGGAGAACCTCAAGAACGTCACCGTCCTCGACGACGGCAAGGCCCGCACCATCGCCGGCCTGCGCTTCGCCGGCATCGGCGACCCCCAGTTCACCCCCGACCGCTCCCAGGTCGCCGGCGGCGACGCGGCCAACGAGCTCGCGGGCGCCCGCCTGGCCACGGCCCTGCGCGACCAGCGCGCGGCCGGCACCCCCGTCGACGTGGCCGTCGCCCACGAACCGGTGGCCGTGCGCCAGACCGACGGCGAGGTCCCGCTGGCCCTGGCCGGCCACCTCCACCATCAGGAGATGGAGGTCATGCAGTACGGCACCCGGCTGCGCCTGGAGGGCTCCACCGGCGGCAGCGGTCTGCGCGCGGTCGAGGGCAAGCATCCCGACCCCATCCAGACGTCGATCCTCTACTTCGACCGCGACACCCGCCGCCTCCAGGCGTGGGACGAGATCGAACTGGGCGGCCTGGGCCTGACCACCGCCGAGGTGCGGCGTCACCTGGTGGAGGAGAACCAACCGGGCGCGACGGACTCCCCGAGCCCGACCGGCTCGTCCCCCGGCACCTCCCCGTAAACCGTTTTGGCGATACCTCCCGCCATCCCATATGCTTCTCACGTCCCCGACGCGCTGAGAGGCGCCCAGGCGGGCCGATAGCCCTCATCGTCTAGCGGCCTAGGACGCCGCCCTTTCAAGGCGGTAGCACGGGTTCGAATCCCGTTGGGGGCACGCAGTACGGTGTGCGACACTGTCGTACGCAAAGCAAGGTCCTGTGGAGCAGTTTGGAGTGCTCGCCACCCTGTCAAGGTGGAGGCCGCGGGTTCAAATCCCGTCAGGACCGCCAGGGCTTCGAAAGAAGCCTTGATGGCTGGGTAGCTCAGTTGGTACGAGCGATCGCCTGAAAAGCGATAGGTCGCCGGTTCGACCCCGGCCCCAGCCACAGGCAAGGCCCCGATCCCCGGATCGGGGCCTTTCTGGTGTGTGCCACAAAAGCGTTCGCCACGGATTTCGCCGGGATGAGATCCTGGATCCCGTATGTCTACGCACCCCGCCCCCGCCCTCGGCCCCCTGGCCCCCCGTCTGAACGAGCTGTCGCTGCGCGACGCGCACCGGCTCGGTCGGCGGCTCGAAGGTGCCCGCAAGATCCGTAAGCCGGAGGCGCGGGCCGCTGTCCTCGCGGAGATCGAGGCGGAGGTCGCCAAGGGCGAGGAGCGTATCGCCACCCGGCGCACCCGTCTCCCGGCCGTCTCGTATCCCGAGCAGCTGCCGGTCAGCCAGAAGAAGGACGAGATCGCGGCGGCCATCCGCGATCACCAGGTCGTGATCGTCGCCGGTGAGACCGGTTCCGGCAAGACGACCCAGATCCCGAAGATCTGTCTGGAGCTCGGGCGCGGGGTCAGGGGCATGATCGGGCACACCCAGCCCCGCCGTATCGCGGCCCGCACGGTCGCCGAGCGCGTCGCGGAGGAACTGGACACGCCGCTCGGCGAGTCCGTGGGCTGGAAGGTGCGCTTCACCGACCAGGTCAATCCCGACGGCACCTTCATCAAGCTGATGACGGACGGCATCCTGCTCGCCGAGATCCAGACCGACCGCGAGCTGCGCGCCTACGACACGATCATCATCGACGAGGCCCACGAGCGGTCCCTCAACATCGACTTCCTGCTCGGGTACCTGGCGCAGCTGCTGCCGAAGCGTCCCGACCTCAAGGTCGTCATCACCTCGGCGACCATCGACCCCGAGCGCTTCGCGCGGCACTTCGGCGACGCCCCGATCGTCGAGGTCAGCGGGCGGACTTATCCGGTGGAGGTGCGCTACCGGCCGCTGCTGGAGGAGGACTCCGAGGACGCCGACCGCGATCAGATCACCGCGATCTGCGACGCCGTCGAGGAGCTCCAGGGCGAGGGCAAGGGCGACATCCTGGTCTTCCTCTCGGGAGAGCGGGAGATCAGGGACACCGCGGACGCGCTCACCAGGAAGCAGTACCGCTTCACCGAGGTCCTCCCGCTCTACGCCCGTCTCTCGCACGCCGAGCAGCACCGGGTCTTCCAGCAGCACACCGGCCGCAGGATCGTTCTGGCGACCAACGTCGCCGAGACCTCCCTCACGGTGCCCGGGATCAAGTACGTCATCGACCCCGGCTTCGCCCGGATCAGCCGGTACAGCCATCGCACCAAGGTGCAGCGGCTCCCCATCGAGCCGATCTCGCAGGCCAGCGCCAACCAGCGCAAGGGCCGCTGCGGCCGTACCAGCGACGGCATCTGCATCCGGCTGTACTCCGAGGACGACTTCGTCGCCCGCCCGGAGTTCACGGACGCGGAGATCCTCCGGACGAACCTCGCCTCCGTCATCCTCCAGATGACCGCGGCCGGGCTCGGCGACATCGAGAAGTTCCCCTTCATCGACCCGCCGGACCACCGCAACATCCGCGACGGCGTCCAGCTCCTCCAGGAGCTCGGCGCGATCGACCCGGCCGAGAAGGACGTGCGCAAGCGGCTCACGCAGACCGGCCGCAAGCTCGCCCAGCTGCCCGTCGACCCGCGCCTCGCCCGCATGGTCCTGGAGGCCGACAGGAACGGCTGTGTCCGCGAGGTCATGGTCATAGCGGCGGCGCTGTCCATCCAGGACCCGCGCGAGCGGCCGGCCGACAAGCAGGCCCAGGCCGACCAGCAGCACGCCCGCTTCAAGGACGAGACGAGCGACTTCCTCGCCTTCCTCAACCTGTGGCGCTACGTCCGCGAGCAGCAGAAGGAGCGGGGCTCGTCCTCGTTCCGCCGGATGTGCAAGCAGGAGTACCTCAACTTCCTGCGCATCCGCGAATGGCAGGACATCTACACGCAGTTGCGCACGGTCGCCAAGCAGATGGGCATCCACCTCAACGAGGACGACGCCCCCGACGACCGCGTCCACGTCTCCCTGCTCGCCGGCCTGCTGTCCCACATCGGCATGAAGGACGTGAAGGAGTCCAAGGACTCCGGCCCCGGCGCCCGCAAGGACGGCGGACGCAACGAGTACATCGGTGCCCGCAACGCCAAGTTCGCGATCTTCCCGGGCTCGGCCCTGTTCAAGAAGCCCCCGCGCTTCGTGATGTCCGCCGAGCTCGTCGAGACCTCCCGCCTCTGGGCCCGCGTCAACGCGAAGATCGAGCCCGAGTGGGTCGAGCCGCTCGCCGAGCACCTCCTCAAGCGCACGTACTCCGAGCCGCACTGGGAGAAGGACCAGGCGGCGGTGATGGCGTACGAGAAGGTCACGCTGTACGGCGTCCCGATCGTCGCCCAGCGCAAGGTGAACTACGGCCGGATCGACGCGGAGGCCAGCCGCGAGCTGTTCATCCGCAACGCCCTGGTCGAGGGCGACTGGCGCACACACCACAAGTTCTTCGCCGACAACCGCAAGCTGCTCAGCGAGGTCGAGGAACTCGAGCACCGCGCCCGGCGCCGGGACATCGTCGTCGACGACGAGACCCTGTTCGACTTCTACGACGCCCGGGTGCCCGAACACGTCGTCTCCGGGGCCCACTTCGACTCCTGGTGGAAGCGCAAGCGGCACGAGGAGCCGGAGTTCCTGGACTTCGAGCGCGAGATGCTCATCCGGGAGTCGGCGGAGGCGGTCACCAAGGCCGACTATCCCGACTCCTGGCGGCAGGGGCAGCTCAAGTTCCGGGTGACGTATCAGTTCGAGCCGGGTGCGGACGCGGACGGTGTGACGGTCCACCTCCCGCTCCAGGTCCTCAACCAGGTCACGGACGAGGGCTTCGACTGGCAGATCCCGGGCCTCAGGGAGGAGCTGGTGACGGAGCTGATCCGTTCCCTCCCCAAGCCGATCCGCCGCAACTACGTGCCGGCGCCGAACTTCGCCAGGCGGTTCCTGGACACCTCGGTGCCCTTGCAGGAGCCGCTGACGGTGACCATGGCCCGCAAGCTGAAGCGCATGGTGGGCGTGCCCTTCGAGGCGGACGACTTCGACTGGGCGAAGGTCCCGGACCATCTGCGGATCACCTTCCGCATCGTCGACGAGCGCCGGCGCAAGCTGGCCGAGGACAAGGACCTGGAGACCCTGAAGCTCCGGATGAAGCCGAAGGCGCGCCAGGCCCTGTCCCAGGCCGCGGCGGCCACCGCCTCCCGCGAGGGCGGGGAGTCCCTGGAGCGCAAGGGCCTGACCGACTGGTCCATCGGCACGCTCACCCGCGTCTTCGAGACCCGCCGCGCCGGCCACCCGGTCAAGGCGTACCCGGCGCTGGTGGACGACGGCGACACGGTGTCGGTCCGCCTCTTCGACACGGAGGCCGAGCAGCAGCAGGCGATGTGGAAGGGCACCCGCCGCCTCATCCTGCGCAACATCCCGGTCAACCCGGCGAAGTTCGCCTCCGAGAAGCTGACGAACGCCCAGAAGATCGCCCTGTCCGCCAACCCCCACGGCTCGGTCCAGGGCCTGTTCGACGACTGCGCGATGGCTGCGGCGGACAAGCTGATCGGGGACTTCGGGGGGCCTGCGTGGGACGAGGAGTCGTACCGCAAGCTCTACGACAAGGTGCGCGCCGAGATCGTCGACACGACGGTCCGTGCGGTGGGCCAGGTGCAGCAGGTCCTCGCCGCGTGGCAGGCCGCCGAGCGCCGTCTGAAGGACGTACGCAGCCCCTCGCTGCTGGCGAACCGCACGGACGTACGGGGGCAGCTGGACGGCCTTGTGAAGCCCGGTTTCGTGACGGAGGCGGGGCTGCGGCGGCTGCCCGACCTGATGCGCTACCTGATCGCGGTGGACCGCCGGCTCCAGCAGATGCCGACGAACGTCCAGCGGGACACCACGCGCATGGAGAAGGTCCACGAGATGCGGGACGAGTACGCGTGGCTGCTGGAGCAGATGCCGCAGGGACGTCCGGTCCCGCAGCAGGTCCTGGACGTGCGCTGGATGCTGGAGGAGCTCCGCGTCAGCTATTTCGCCCACGCGCTCGGCACCGCGTACCCGATCTCGGACAAGCGGATCGTGAAGGCGATCGACGCGCTGGCGCCGTAACGGCCTGTTCACACTGGGTGAGTTCGACCAGGGGGCTCAGGCTCCTGTACAGTCTCTTCTCGCAGCGCAACGCACGAATCGCGCAGCGAAACCAGGTCCTGTGGAGCAGTTTGGAGTGCTCGCCACCCTGTCAAGGTGGAGGCCGCGGGTTCAAATCCCGTCAGGACCGCAGTGAACGAAGGGCCCGCATCCCGCGAGGGATGCGGGCCCTTCTCATGTCGTGTGACCCGCAGGCCGCCTTGACGGAGTCACATTCGCTAGGTACCCAGAAATCAGGGCCCTTCTTCGCGTGGCCCCTGGAGGTGGGATATGGCGGCAACCGCTAGGCACGAGACGCGGGCTCTGCTCCGCGCACACCTGTCGGCCGCCAGCTCCTATCGACATCGCACGCGTCACTGCCCGATCTGCCACCGCCTGCTGCGGCTCGCGATGGAAGCCGGTACGCGTGCGTACCAGCCGGCTCCGGACGAGGTCACCGCGGAAGAGGCCCCGTCTTCGACATGACCGCCGACCACGTCAACTCCCGTCCGGCCGTGGGCCACTGGAGCACACGACTCCCTTTAGCGCACATAGGCCAGAGGCAACAAGCACCGTGGCATGTGACGGGTGTCACCGCATAAGTTTCCTGGGGGGTAGGTCTTACACCCCTCCTACAACTGGTCAATTTAATATGTGCAATTGCACCAGCATCCGCGCTGGTTTCGGGCCTCGTACGGGGCTCACCCGCCCCGCCCCGGGCGGGCACACAGCTCACACACGGCGACCACTCAGAGTGAGCACACAGGAGATCCGACAGGCCTCCCCAGACTCCGACAAGGCCACTCACAGGACCCCCGGCCGGCGCACACTCCGCGCACAAAAAAGATCGCGCTGGACCCGGCGGAGTCCAGCGCGATCTACGACGCACCCTTGTTGCGTGCCTGAAGTGCTCTGTTGGCTGGGGCGTGGGTTCTGTTGGGGCAGGACCCGCGTCGCTTGGAGCTAGGGCCCGGGCGCTACGGCGAGTTGGGGGAACCGCCGTTTTGCCCGGTTATGAAGCTGTTCAGGCCTCGCTGCGCTGCTGCGGAATACCCGCGAGCAGAGCGCGGACCTCAGCCTCGCGGTAACGGCGGTGACCGCCGAGCGTACGGATGGAAGTAAGCTTCCCGGCCTTCGCCCACCGCGTGACCGTCTTGGGGTCGACGCGGAACATCGTGGCGACCTCAGCCGGGGTCAGCAGCGGCTCGGCATCAGGGGTGCGAGCGGTCATGAGCGGCCTCCTCGGGAGAACCGAACCTTCTCGGTTCTTTCCTCTAAATTCTGCACCTTGACCCGCGTTGCCCGAAATGGCGGACGCGAGTCGAGTCGGTTATAGGACGAACGGCTTGTCCTCGGCACTACAACTACACCATCTGTCCAGCCGCGTCGGCCAAACCGATGGAATTGCCCTCCCAGGTGTTCATCAGCGACGGATGCCGATGGACCATGCCATAGCGGACAGTCACGCCACTGTGACGATCAGTCACAGTGGCGTGCAGGAGTCTCAAGACCCCCCAAAGCGTGCAATGTCGAGATGGAGTCCTCCCCGGACTCCTTGTCCTATTTTGGCACGAGGGGGGGTTAGGGACGCAAGAGCCGCGTACGTGCATTCCGTCACGCTTGCGGCCGTTGACACATCCTTGATGCATACGCCCGGATCGGGACCTACGTCCCTTGTTGACGAGGCATCAAGAACCTCAGAACGAGCACGAAACCCCAAAACGGGCGTCCCGTCAAACGCCAGTTCGTTACGTCACACAGTGCGTCAGATCACACCGGCAGGAGTGCTCCAGGTCACTCCGACGGCGCCGGCTCAGTTGGCCGAACGCCGGTCCCGCACCGACCGCCACCGCTCCACGAGCCGCGCGTAGGCCTCCCCGGCCCCCGCCCCGTCGCCCTGCCGCAGCGCCTCGATGCCGTCGGCCACGTCGGCCGCGGAGTGGTCGTCCTCCAGCTCGCCGGCCGGGAGGGTGTGCACCAGACCGCCGTAGTCCAACTCGACCAGCGAGCGGGGATGGAACTCCTCCAGCCAGCGCCCGACGTCGACCAGGCCGTCGATGAGGGGCCCTTCGTCGATGGTGTCCTTCAGCGTCCGCAGTGCCCGCGCCACCCGCCGGCGCGCCTGCACCATCGGCGTCCGGTAGCGCAGCATCGGGGGGATCTCGCCCGAGCCCTTGTCGAACCGCCGCTCCTCGTCCGAGACCAGCACGAACCAGTGCAGCGGCACCTGCCAGGTCGAGGTGCGGATCCACGGCCGCGCGTCCGGGTTGCGGGCCAGCCAGCGCTCGTAGTCCTGGGCCGCCTGCTGCCGTACGAACTCGGGCAGCGCCGCGTCCAGGACCGGCCTGGGCAGCTCGTCGGCCAGCTCCCCGAGCGCCTGCCAGCCGCGCAGCCGGGTGCGCCACGGGCACACGCACAGCACCCCGTCGATCTCCAGCACGAAGGCGTCGCCGCTCTCCTGCACCGGCACCGGGACGGGCGGGGTGGGCAGCAAGTCCGCCAGGGAACGGCGCAGTTCGTCCTGGTACGAGGGACGGTCGGGGCGGCGGGCGTAGCGCGCCCAGTGGCCGCGCTCCGGCTCCGGGAAGGCCGCCAGCGGTTCATAGACCCGCAGATACGTCGCGTACGGGACGATCACCGAGGACACCTTGGGCACGCCTGCTCCCTCCCCCGCCGTCTGCCAGGGAAACCTGCGAAACCCGCTGACAAATGCGCGGGAAAACTATGCAAATCGTCGCACGGACGTACTCCTCGAGTAGGTGATCCTGAGCACTGCGGGTTGGACGGGCGCCGGCGGGTTTAATCTCATGCTCAACAGCTCCCGCCACCCTCCCCCACTGCCAAAAGCGTGGGGGGACCCCCAGGGAGCTCGCTCCAACCGCCGCACCGTACTCAGGAGTCACCACAGTGACCGACGTAACACACGGCGTCCTGCACACCCTGTTCCACTCGGACCAGGGCGGTCATGAGCAAGTCGTGCTCTGCCAGGACCGCGCCAGCGGCCTCAAGGCCGTCATCGCCATCCATTCCACCGCCCTGGGCCCTGCCCTCGGCGGTACGCGTTTCTACCCGTACGCGACCGAGGAGGAGGCCGTCGCCGACGCGCTGAACCTCGCGCGCGGGATGTCCTACAAGAACGCCATGGCCGGACTCGACCACGGCGGCGGCAAGGCCGTGATCATCGGGGACCCCGACCTGATCAAGTCCGAGGAGCTGCTGCTGGCCTACGGCCGGTTCGTGGCCTCGCTCGGCGGCCGCTACGTCACCGCCTGCGACGTCGGCACGTACGTCGCCGACATGGACGTCGTGGCCCGTGAGTGCCGCTGGACCACCGGACGCTCCCCCGAGAACGGCGGCGCCGGCGACTCCTCCGTGCTCACCGCCTTCGGTGTCTACCAGGGCATGCGCGCCTCCGCCCAGCACCTGTGGGGCGACCCGTCGCTGCGCGGCCGCAAGGTCGGCATCGCCGGCGTCGGCAAGGTCGGCCACCACCTGGTGGAGCACCTGCGCGCCGAGGGCGCCGAGGTCGTCATCACGGACGTACGCGAGGAGGCCGTCGGCCGCATCCTCGCCGCGCACCCGGAGGGCGTGACCGCGGTCGCCGACACCGCGACCCTGATCCGCGCCGAGGGCCTCGACATCTACGCCCCCTGCGCGCTCGGCGGCGCCCTGAACGACGACACCGTCCCGGCGCTGACCGCCAAGGTGGTGTGCGGCGCGGCCAACAACCAGCTCGCCCACCCGGGCGTCGAGAAGGACATCGCCGACCGCGGGATCCTCTACGCACCCGACTACGTGGTGAACGCCGGCGGTGTCATCCAGGTGGCCGACGAACTGCACGGGTTCGACTTCGACCGGTGCAAGACGAAGGCCGCGAAGATCTACGACACCACGCTGGCCATATTCGCACGTGCGAAGACGGATGGGATTCCGCCGGCCGCCGCAGCCGACCGGATCGCCGAACAGCGGATGCACGAGGCCGCAACAGCGCGCCGGACGCGCTGATCGGGTTTGACCGGTACCCGTCGGCGCACACTTAGAGAGAACTCTCACGTTCGTCGGCGGGTCGGCCGCCAAGAAGTGGTTAAAATCGCGGTTGACCAGCGGGGACAGGGCGCCCCGAGGGTTCGGGAACCAGGCACGTGCTGCGGGCGACGTACCGTATGGGCGCGGGCTCAGGTACCGTGGAAGCCCTACGGACCGGTCTCTCCGAGGAGAGCCCGTTCCAGATCATGAACGCGTGTCAAGACTCTGGGGCCGTCGAGCCCCGTCACCGAGGGGGTCGAGCCATGGGGCGCGGCCGGGCCAAGGCCAAGCAGACGAAGGTCGCCCGCCAGCTGAAGTACAACAGCGGCGGGACTGACCTGTCGCGTCTGGCCAACGAGCTGGGCGCTTCGACTTCGAACCAGCCGCCGAACGGCGAGCCGTTCGAGGACGAGGACGAAGAAGACGACCCGTACTCGCAGTACGCGGATCTCTACAACGACGACGATGAGGACGACGAGGACGACGAGTCCGGTCCCACGTCGCAACAACGCCGCGGCGCTTGACTACCCAGCAGTGCCTGACCCGGTCCTGAGCGGATATCCGCCGGACCGGGTTTTGCGCTGCTGTCGTCGGCCTCAGCTCGCGTAGTCGCCGACCAGGGCGGCACCGGTGGTGTGCTCGCCGCGGTCCGTGATCTCGCCCGCGACCCAGGCGTCGACCCCGCGGTCGGCCAGGGTTGCCAGGGCCGCGTCCGTGGACTCCTCCGGCACGATCGCGATCATGCCGACGCCCATGTTCAGGGTCTTCTCCAGCTCCAGGCGTTCGACGGAGCCGGTCCTGCCGACGAGGTCGAAGATCGGGGCCGGGGTCCAGGTGGAGCGGTCGACGATCGCGTGCAGGCCGTCCGGGATCACGCGGGCCAGGTTGGCGGCCAGACCGCCACCCGTGACGTGGCTGTACGCGTGCACGTCCGTGGTGCGGGTGAGGGCCAGGCAGTCCAGCGAGTAGATCTTCGTGGGCTCCAGCAGCTCCTCGCCGAGGGTGCGGCCGAACTCCTCGATGTGCGCGTCCAGGGCGAGACCGGCCTGGTTCAGCAGCACGTGGCGGACCAGCGAGTACCCGTTCGAGTGAAGGCCGGACGCCGCCATGGCGATCACCGCGTCACCCGTACGGATGCGATCCGCGCCGAGCAGCCGGTCGGCCTCCACGACGCCCGTACCGGCGCCGGCGACGTCGAAGTCGTCCTCGCCCAGCAGACCCGGGTGCTCGGCCGTCTCGCCGCCCACCAGGGCGCAGCCGGCGAGCACACAGCCCTCGGCGATGCCCTTCACGATGGCGGCGACCCGCTCGGGGTGGACCTTGCCGACGCAGATGTAGTCGGTCATGAACAGCGGCTCGGCGCCGCACACCACGATGTCGTCCATGACCATCGCGACCAGGTCGTGGCCGATGGTGTCGTAGACGCCCATCTGGCGCGCGACGTCGACCTTGGTGCCGACGCCGTCGGTGGCGGAGGCGAGGAGGGGACGCTCGTAGCGCTTGAGTGCGGAGGCGTCGAAGAGGCCGGCGAAACCGCCGAGGCCGCCGAGGACCTCGGGGCGCTGGGTCTTCTTGACCCACTCCTTCATGAGCTCGACCGCGCGGTCGCCCGCCTCGATGTCGACTCCGGCAGCCGCGTAGGAAGCACCGGCAGGACTGGTCTCAGACATTGCCTGGGATCTTTCGGGTTGGTTACTGGGCTTACGGGCGACGGATCGCGTCGGCCGCGGCCGTGGCTGCCGGACCGGCCGCCAGCTCGGTCTCCAGGAGCTGCTTGCCGAGCAGCTCGGGGTCCGGGAGATCCATCGGGTACTCGCCGTCGAAGCAGGCGCGGCACAGGTTCGGCTTGGCGATGGTGGTCGCCTCGATCATGCCGTCGATGGAGATGTACGACAGCGAGTCGGCGCCCAGCGAGGTGCCGATCTCCTCGATCGACATGCCGTTGGCGATCAGCTCGGCGCGGGTGGCGAAGTCGATGCCGAAGAAGCAGGGCCACTTGACGGGCGGCGAGGAGATCCGGATGTGGACCTCGGCCGCGCCGGCCTCGCGGAGCATGCGGA
The DNA here is from genome assembly GCF_008704715.1 of Streptomyces chartreusis. NCBI lineage: Bacteria > Bacillati > Actinomycetota > Actinomycetes > Kitasatosporales > Streptomycetaceae > Streptomyces > Streptomyces chartreusis. Next base: position 5,157,533 of record NZ_CP023689.1, on the reverse strand, counting down.
CCAGGGCGCGCTGGGTGTTGCCGCGCACGATCGAGTCGTCGACGACGACCAGACGCTTGCCCTTGATGACTTCCTTCAGCGGGTTCAGCTTCAGACGGATGCCGAGCTGGCGGATGGTCTGCGAGGGCTGGATGAACGTGCGGCCGACGTAGGCGTTCTTCACCAGGCCCGCGCCGAACGGGATGCCGCTGGCCTCCGCGTACCCGATCGCGGCCGGGGTGCCGGATTCCGGGGTCGCTATGACCAGGTCGGCGTCGACCGGGGCTTCCTTCGCGAGCTTGCGGCCCATCTCCACTCGGGAGAGGTAGACGTTCCGGCCGGCGATGTCGGTGTCCGGGCGGGCCAGGTACACGTACTCGAAGACACAGCCCTTGGGCTTCGCTTCCGCGAATCGGGAGGTGCGCAGGCCGTTCTCGTCGATGGCGACGAACTCGCCCGGCTCGACCTCGCGGACGAAGCTGGCGCCGCAGATGTCGAGGGCGGCGGACTCGGAGGCCACGACCCAGCCGCGCTCCAGGCGGCCGAGGACCAGCGGGCGGATGCCCTGCGGGTCACGGGCCGCGTAGAGGGTGTGCTCGTCCATGAAGACGAGGGAGAAGGCGCCCTGCACCTGCGGGAGGACCTGATGGGCGGCCTCCTCGATGGTCAGTGGCTTGCCGTCCTCGTCGACCTGGGCCGCGAGCAGCGCGGTGAGCAGGTCGGTGTCGTTGGTGGCCGCCACGCGCGGGGCGCGGCCGCCTTCCTGCTTGGGCAGGTCGGCGACCATCTCGGCGAGCTGGGCCGTGTTGACCAGGTTGCCGTTGTGGCCGAGCGCGATGGAGCCGTGCCCGGTGGCGCGGAACGTCGGCTGGGCGTTCTCCCAGACGGAGGCACCGGTCGTCGAGTAGCGGGCGTGGCCCACCGCGATATGACCTTGGAGCGAACCGAGGGAGGTCTCGTCGAAGACCTGGGAAACGAGGCCCATGTCCTTGAAGACGAGGATCTGGGAGCCGTTGCTGACCGCGATTCCCGCGGATTCCTGGCCCCGATGCTGGAGGGCGTAGAGCCCGAAGTACGTGAGCTTTGCGACCTCTTCGCCCGGAGCCCAGACACCGAAGACGCCACACGCGTCCTGGGGGCCTTTCTCGCCGGGGAGCAGATCGTGATTGAGTCGACCGTCACCACGTGGCACGGCACCGAGTGTAGGCGAGATCGACCACTGGTCCGAATTGGGGATACGCGCCTGTAAATGATCACTCTGCGGCGGCCGCGTTCACATGCTCGCCGTTTTCGCTGGTCAGAGTGAGGTTGCGGTGATCGATCCCGTACTTCACCGTGCCGTCGAAGAGGCCGAGGAGCGTCTTCTCCGTATTCATGAGTGAGGTGTCGCACATCATTCGCGTGGTGGACGCGGTGCCGAGGGTGATGCTGCCGTCGCGGACCGTCGCCGTGGCCTTCACCTTGTTGCAGCCGAGGCTGCCGCTGACCTCTCCGGTCTTCCGGTCGAACGTGAGGTGGGCCTTGCCGCCGGTGTCGGGGCTGGTGACGGTCCACTTCGTGCCGTAGAGCTGCGCGCCTTCCTGCTTGGTGAGGGCGACCCGGTCGCCGTCGGCGGTGGTGAGGGTGAGCTTGTCGCCGTCGACCTCGGTGCCGAGGTCGCCGTCGGCGAGGGTGCGGGCGAGGGTCTGCTCGAAGTTCGGCGGGACGCCCTCGCAGGCCATCTCGGTCGCCTGCACCTGGTCGAAGGTGACGTGGCTGTCGGCGAAGGCGGCGTCGGCGCCGAAGTTGTTGCAGCCGAGGTTGCCCTTGACCTTGCCGCCGTCGGCGATGCTCAGCCAGGCGCCGCTCGGGGCGTCGCTCTTCTTCCCGTCGACGGTGACGCCGTCGACGGCCCAGTGGACGCCGGTGACGGAGGCCGCGGCCCCGGCTCCGACCGATTCGCTGCCCGCGTCCTCGCTGCCGCAGGCGGCGGCGAACGGGAGCAGGGTCAGTGCGGCGAGGGCGGCCAGTCGCTTTGTGTCCATGCCGAGTGTGTCCATGCCGGTGGGACGGGAGGGACACGGGACCGGTTCCGCTCGATTCCGCTTGCCGGCCCGGGTCGCCGGCCGTCGGCGATCACCCCAGGAGTGGCAGCAGGGTGCCGAGGTCCGCTCGTTCCCCGCTGGCGCTGACCTCGGCCGCCTCGACGGCGTCCCGCCAGGTCACCCGGCCGGTGGCGAGCCGGATCCAGGTCAGCGGGTCGGTCTCGACGACGTTGGGCGGGGTGCCCCGGGTGTGCCTCGGCCCCTCGACGCACTGCACCACGGCGTACGGCGGGATCCGCACCTCGGTCGAACCGCCGGGCGCCTTCACGGCGAGCGCGTCGGCGAGCAGCCGGGTGCAGGCGGCGAGGGCCTGGCGGTCGTACGGGATGTCGAGGCCGGGGACGGCGGCGTTCAGGTCGTCGGTGTGGACGACGAGTTCGACGGTGCGGGTGACCAGGTAGTCGGCGAGGGTCATGGAGCCGGTGAGCGCGGCGAGGAGGCGGTCGCCGGGTGCCTCCGCCAGGTTCCGCCCGAGCCGTTCCTCGGTACGGGTGTAGAGGGCGTCGAGGTCGGGGTTGGCGGCGGCGAGGTCCTGGGTGCGGTCGGCGATGTCGCCGGCGCGGACCGCGGTGGCGAAGGGCCAGTCCAGAAGGGCCAGTTCGGCCTTGGCCGGCTCGTCGCGCTCCAGGTTGCGGCTGACGCTCCCCACGGCCATGGTCACGTGCGCGGCCAGCTCCCGCACGGTCCAGCCCGGCAGCCGGGTGGGCAGCGCGAGCTGCTCGCCGCTGAGACCGCGCACGGCCTGCCGCACATGCCCGAACTGCGCGAGCACCGCGGTACGGATCTTGACGGGGTCGTAGGCGCGGGCACGCTTCTTGGGCGGGGGCATGGGGGGCAGCCTATGCGGCCTGCGTCTTCGTCGTAGGTGTCTCGAAGGTCTCGCGGTTGCGGGGGACTCCCACGCCCCGCCAGGTGAAGGGGATGCCTCGGGCGGTGTCCGGGTCGGGGGTGTCCATCAGTTGGAAGTGGAGATGGGGCTCGGTGGAGTTGCCCGAGTTGCCGCAGCGGGCCAGCTGCTGGCCGGCGGTCACCCGGTCTCCTTCGCGAACGGCGAGCGAGCCGTTTCGCAGGTGGGCGTAGAGCGCGAAAGTGCCGTCGCCGAGGTCGAGGACGACGTGGTTGCCGACGACCCGCTTGACGCCGGACAGGTCGCGCACGGACGCCTCCACGATCATCAGGTACATCAGCGCGAGCAGCGAGGTGCGGCTGAGGTGGTCGCGCTGGTCGTCGACGGCGCGTACGACGGTGGCGTCGGCGACCGCCAGCAGCGGGGCCCCGAAGGCCGGGAAGGCGCTGTTGCGGCGGGCGATCGGCCACAGCCAACGGAAGCCGGGGCGGGCGCCTTCCGCGGGCTCGGCGACGACGTCGATGGCGAAGGTCTGGCCGTAGGCGTGCGTGCCGTGGCTCGGTGTGCGGTCGGCCGGGCTGTTCAGCGCCGACCAGCGGCCGGTGACCGGCGGGCCGACCTCGACCGGCTCCCGGGCGGCGCGGGGGCTGTCCGGGGCGCCGCCCCAGCGGTGGGCCACGACGAGGATCACCAAGGACAGGGCGATCGGCAGGAAGTTCCACCACCACGGATATCCCAGGTCCAGCAGGGAGTGGGCGATCACCAGGCCGACGAAGGCCAGTTGCAGGGCGCGGTAGACGATCTTGACGAGTTTGCGTGCGGACATCGTTCCCCCAGTTCGGTCGGTGTCACGGACGAGCGGTCGCCAACGCCACCAGCAGCGGTACGACCCGCCCCGGCGGCACCTCGTAGCGCCCCCGGCCCGTGGTGTGGAGCCAGCCCGCGCCGGTCAGTTGGCGCAGGTGGTGGTAGATCTGGCCGGTCGTGCCGATCTCGTCCAGCTCGGCGAGCTCGGCCGCGGTGCGCCGGCCGCCGACGACCTCGCGCAGCAGCCGCAGCCGGACGGGATGACCGAGCGCCGCGAACGACTCCGCGCACTCGGTCCAGTCGACCTCCAGCAGGCCCTCGGTCAGCGAGCCGTGCTGCCAGTCGTACTGCTCCCCGGTCGGCAGCCGTACGGCGCCGGTGAAGAGCACCCCTCCGTCGGCCGCTTCCAGCGCGGCCAACTGCTCCTTGAGCCCCTCCAGGGCCCAGAAGTCCCCTTCGCCGAGGCGAGGGGCGGTGTGCTGCGCGTTCTCCAGCGCTGCCAGTCGTCGCTCCAGGTCGGCGACACGTTCGTCGAGCTCCACACCTCGATATTACGGAACTACGTAATTACGTGCAATCGCATTGCGCAGTGCGGATGTCCGCGCGCACGGCGAAGCCCCCGCCCGGCGGACCGGACGGGGGCTTCTGAGCCGTACGACGACTGCTTACTTGAGCAGTGCCGGGATGGTCTCCTCGTGCACCTTGCGCAGCTCCTCCAGGGGCAGCGCGAACTCGCCCTGGAGCTCCACCGAGTCGCCGTCCACGACACCGATGCGGGTGACCGGCAGGCCGCGCGCACCGCACATGTCGTTGAAGCGGACCTCCTCGGAGCGCGGGACGGCCACGACAGCGCGGCCGGCCGACTCGGAGAGGAGGAAGGTGAAGGCGTCCAGACCGTCCGGGACGACCAGACGGGCGCCCTTGCCGCCGAGCAGCGCCGACTCGACGACCGCCTGGATCAGACCGCCGTCGGACAGGTCGTGCGCGGAGTCGATCATGCCGTCGCGGGAGGCGGAGATCAGGATCTCGGCGAGCAGCCGCTCGCGCTCCAGGTCCACCTTCGGGGGCAGCCCGCCGAGGTGGTCGTGGACGACCTGCGACCAGGCCGAGCCGCTGAACTCCTCATGCGTGTCGCCGAGGAGGTAGAGCAGCTGCCCGTCCTCCTGGAAGGCGACCGGCGTGCGGCGCGCGACGTCGTCGATGACGCCCAGCACGGCCACGACCGGGGTCGGGTGGATCGCCACCTCGCCCGTCTGGTTGTAGAGCGACACGTTGCCGCCGGTCACCGGGGTGCCCAGCTGCTGACAGGCGTCCGCCAGGCCGCGCACGGCCTCCGCGAACTGCCACATGACGGCCGGGTCCTCGGGCGAGCCGAAGTTCAGGCAGTCGGAGACGGCGAGCGGCTTGGCGCCGGTCGTCGCCACGTTGCGGTACGCCTCCGCGAGGGCCAGCTGGGCGCCGTGGTACGGGTCCAGCTTGGCGTACCGGCCGTTGCCGTCCGTCGCGATGGCGACGCCGAGGCCGGTCTCCTCGTCGATGCGGATCATGCCGGAGTCCTCGGGCTGGGCGAGGACGGTGTTGCCCTGCACGAAGTGGTCGTACTGCGAGGTGATCCACTTCTTGCTGGCCTGGTTCGGGGAGCCGACCAGCTTCAGGATCTGCTCCTTCAGCTCGTCGCCCGTGGCCGGCCGCGGCAGCTTGTTCGCGTCGTCGGCCTGGAGCTCGTCCTGCCAGGAGGGGCGGGCGTACGGGCGCTCGTAGACCGGGCCCTCGTGCGCCACGGTCCGCGGGTCGACGTCGACGATCTTGCCGCCGTGCCAGTAGATCTCCAGGCGGTCGCCGTCGGTCACCTCACCGATGACCGTGGCGATGACGTCCCACTTCTCGCAGATCTCCAGGAACCGGTCGACCTTCTCCGGCTCGACGACCGCGCACATGCGCTCCTGCGACTCGCTCATGAGGATTTCCTCGGGCGAGAGCGTCGAGTCACGCAGGGGTACGTCGTCGAGGGTCACGCGCATGCCGCCGGAGCCGTTGGACGCGAGCTCGGAGGTGGCGCAGGACAGGCCCGCCGCACCCAGGTCCTGGATGCCGACGACCAGCTTCTCGGCGAACGCCTCCAGGGTGCACTCGATGAGGAGCTTCTCCTGGAAGGGGTCGCCGACCTGGACGGCCGGGCGCTTCGACGGCTTGGCGTCGTCGAAGGTCTCGGAGGCCAGGATGGAGGCGCCGCCGATGCCGTCGCCGCCGGTCCGGGCCCCGTACAGGATGACCTTGTTGCCGGCGCCGGACGCCTTGGCGAGGTGGATGTCCTCGTGCCGCATGACGCCGATGGCACCGGCGTTGACCAGCGGGTTGCCCTGGTAGCAGGCGTCGAAGACGACCTCGCCGCCGATGTTCGGCAGACCCAGGCAGTTGCCGTAGCCGCCGATGCCGGCGACGACGCCGGGCAGCACGCGCTTGGTGTCGGGGTGGTCGGCGGCGCCGAAGCGCAGCGGGTCGACGACCGCGACCGGGCGGGCGCCCATGGCGATGATGTCGCGCACGATGCCGCCGACGCCGGTGGCCGCGCCCTGGTAGGGCTCGACGTACGACGGGTGGTTGTGCGACTCGACCTTGAAGGTGACCGCGTAGCCCTGGCCGACGTCGACGACGCCGGCGTTCTCGCCGATGCCGACGAGCATCGCCTCGGACTCGGGCGCCTTCTCGCCGAACTGGCGCAGGTGCACCTTGGAGGACTTGTAGGAGCAGTGCTCGGACCACATGACCGAGTACATGGCGAGCTCGGCGCCGGTCGGGCGGCGGCCGAGGATCTCCACGACCCGCTCGTACTCGTCCTTCTTCAGACCGAGCTCGGCCCAGGGCAGCTCGACGTCGGGGGTCGCGGCCGCGTGCTCGACCGTGTCCAGAGGCGTCCGGCTCATGCGTTGACCAGCTTCTTGAGGATCGAGGTGAAGAAGGGGAGGCCGTCGGTGCGGCCCGACCCGATGAGCGGCTCGACGGCGTGCTCCGGGTGCGGCATGAGACCTACGACGTTCCCGGCCTCGTTGGTGATGCCGGCGATGTCGTTGAGCGAGCCGTTCGGATTGAAGTCCAGGTAGCGGAAGGCGACCCGCCCCTCGCCCTCCAGCTTGTCCAGCGTGTACTGGTCGGCGACATAACGGCCGTCCATGTTCTTGAGCGGGATGTAGATCTCCTGGCCGCTCTCGTAGTCGCTGGTCCAGGCGGTGTCCGCGTTCTCCACCCGCAGCTTCTGGTCACGGCAGATGAAGTGCAGATGGTCGTTGCCGAGCATCCCGCCCGGGAGGAGGTGGGCCTCGGTGAGGACCTGGAAGCCATTGCAGATGCCGAGGACCGGAAGGCCCGCCTTCGCCTGCTCGATGACCGTCTCCATCACCGGCGAGAAGCGGGAGATGGCGCCGGCCCGCAGATAGTCGCCGTAGGAGAATCCGCCGGGCAGCACCACGGCGTCGACCTGCTTGAGGTCCTTGTCCTTGTGCCAGAGAGCGACCGGTTCGGCACCCGCGAGGCGGATCGCGCGCTGGGTGTCCCTGTCATCGAGACTTCCCGGGAAAGTGACGACGCCAATACGAGCGGTCACTTCGCGGCCTCCGCGACTTCCTCAACCTTGACGGTGAAGTCCTCGATCACGGTGTTCGCGAGGAAGGATTCCGCAAGATCATGGATGCGGGCGAGCGCGGCCTCGTCGACCGGTCCGTCAACTTCCAGTTCGAATCGCTTTCCCTGACGTACGTCGGAGATGCCTTCGAAACCCAGTCGCGGCAGTGCGCGCTGCACCGCCTGGCCCTGGGGGTCGAGGATCTCCGGCTTGAGCATGACGTCGACTACGACGCGTGCCACTGGCACTCCCGGTGTGTGGTGCTGAGCAGGTTCCTTCAGACTACCCGCACAAAATTTCTACGCGGGTAGAGTTGTAGGAAGCTACGTGACAGCCGTCACGATCAGGTATCGGAGGGGGGTGTTCACGAAAAGTTACGGGAAAGATCCCCGATCAGCCGCAGATAGCTATTGCGCTCGGACACGCGGAGAGATTTAGTCGGGCTTCACATTGCATTGCCGCGCACTGTACAAATGAATTGGTAAAAGCCGAGACTCGGCACGTCGTAGCAGCTGAGCTGTATGAGGTGCCGCCTGAAGGGACCGATATTCGTGGCGCAGAAGGTCGTGGTCACTCTCTTTGACGACATCGACGGCTCGGAAGCGGCGGAAACGATCGCCTTCGGACTCGACGGCAAGTCGTACGAGATCGACCTGAATGAAGCCAATGCCAAGAAACTGCGTAAGGCGCTCGCGCCCTACGTGGAAGCCGGCCGCAAGCGGTCGAAGTCCGGCAAGGCGTACAAGCAGACCGAGGTCGCTCCGGACCCGGCGGCGGTCCGCGCCTGGGCCCAGGCCAACAAGATGGAGGTGCCGGCCCGCGGCCGCATCCCCAAGAAGGTCTACGAGGCGTTCGCCTCGGCGCAGTGAGGCGATCCGGGGGCCGCGCGCCCTCAGGCTCCGTCAGCGGGCCCTGAGGGCAGCCGACTTGGGCCGGTACTTGGGCCGGTGCGACAACCGACTTGCGCTACCCCCCTGCTGATCAGCTAATGTCTGGAGCACGCCGCCGGGCGGGGCCGAAAAAGTCCAGCTCGCCGAGCATGCGGGTGTAGTTCAGTAGCAGAACATCCCCCTTCCAGGGGGAAGGCGCAGTGTGCAATTCCTGTCACCCGCTCTGCACCGCCGGTCCGGTTCACCGATGTGGATCAGGTAGGCTGGTGCTCGCACCGATCGGTGAGAGCCGGTCGGGGGCAATGCGGACGTAGCTCAGTTGGTAGAGCGCAACCTTGCCAAGGTTGAGGTCGCGAGTTCGAGCCTCGTCGTCCGCTCTTGATAGAGACCCCGGTCCAGTGGACCGGGGTTTTTCTTGTGCCCGCGCGCCCTCTGACATTTGTCATGCCGAGTGGTGACAGCGCGCACTGCTGCCGGGCTCCCGCCGCGGGGACGCTGATGGCATGAACTTCGACGAACACGAACACGTGATTGAGGTCACTGACCTACGACGTGTCTACGGGGGCGGGTTCGAGGCGGTGCGCGGCATCACCTTCTCCGTGGACCGAGGAGAGGTCTTCGCGCTGCTCGGCACCAACGGCGCCGGCAAGACGTCGACCGTGGAGCTGCTCGAAGGGCTCGCCGAACCCGCCGCGGGGCACATCCGGGTGCTCGGGCACGATCCCTATGCCGAGCGGGCCGTCGTACGGCCGCGTACCGGGGTGATGTTGCAGGAGGGCGGCTTTCCGTCCGAGCTGACCGTCGCCGAGACCGCGCGGATGTGGGCGGGGTGCGTGAGCGGGGCACGGCCGCCGCTGGAGGTGCTGGACCTCGTCGGGCTGGCCGGGAAGGCCGACGTACGGGTCAAGCAGCTGTCCGGGGGTGAGCGGCGGCGGCTGGACCTGGCACTCGCGCTGCTCGGGGATCCCGAGGTGCTCTTCCTCGACGAGCCGACGACCGGGCTCGACGCCGAAGGGCGCCGGGACACCTGGGAGTTGGTGCGCAGGCTGCGCGACAACGGCACGACCGTGCTGCTGACCACGCACTACCTGGAGGAGGCCGAGGGCCTCGCCGACCGGCTCGCGATCCTGCACCAGGGACGGATCGCGGCGGCCGGGACACCGGCCGAGGTGACCGCGGCCCAGCCGTCGCGGATCACCTTCGAGCTGCCCGAGGGCTACTTCCTCGGGGACCTGCCGCCGCTCGGCGAGCTGGGCGTGAGCGGGCACGAGGTCGAGGGGCGGCTCGTCCGGCTGCGCACCCACCGCCTGCAGTGGGCGGCGACCCGGCTGCTGGTGTGGGCCGAGCAGGCCGGGGTGGAGCTGCGGCGGCTGGACGTGCGCTCGGCGTCACTGGAGGAGGCGTTCCTGGGCATCGCACGGGAGGCGGCGGAGGCCGCCGGGACGAAGGAGTACGCGGCATGAGTACGGCGATGACCACCCCGGTGGGGCGCATGACGTCGTTGGCCCGGGCCGAGCTGACCCTGCTCGGGCGCAGCAGGGGCACGCTGTTCGCGGCGCTGTTCGTGCCGCTGATCCTGCCGCTGAGCGCGCGGGAGGCGGCGAAGCAGATGGACCTGGCCGAGGTGGGCCTCACCCTCGGCACGGTCATCCTGCCCGCCTCCATCGGCTTCTCGCTGCTCTACGCGGTGTACGCGACGCTCGTCAGCGTCTACACCGCCCGGCGCGAGGAACTCGTCCTGAAGCGGCTGCGCACCGGCGAGCTGCGGGACACCGAGATCCTCACCGGGGCCGCGCTGCCGGCCGTGGTCACGGGCCTCGCCCAGTGCGTGGTGCTGGCGATCGGCTGCACCGTCCTGCTCGACGTGGGTGCGCCCCGCGCTCCCCATCTCGCGGTGCTGGGCCTGCTGTTGGGGATCTTCCTGTGTGTGTCGCTGGCAGCGGTGACCTCCGCCTTCACCCGCAGCGTCGAGAGTGCGCAGGTCACGACATTGCCGGTGGTGTTCCTCTCCATGATCTTCTCCGGGATGTTCGTACCCTTGGAGATCCTGCCCGACCGGGTGGCGTCGGCCTGCGAACTCCTGCCGCTGACCCCGGTGATCACGCTGGTGCGCGGCGGCTGGACCGGCGGGCTGTCGGCGTCCGAGGCGCTGGGCGCGGTGCTCGTCGCGCTGGTCTGGACGGTCGGGGGCGTGTTTGCTGTACGACGGTGGTTCCGCTGGGAACCCCGGCGTTGATCCAGGGGAGAGCGGCGAATGCGCGGGCCGGGAACGTGGTGGCGGGGGAAGAGCACCCCGGCGAAGGTGGAGACGTACACGCGGGCGTCGTTCCACTTCTTCGCGGTGAGCGAGCTCGCCGGGGTCGGGTTGCCCGTCATAGGCCGGATCGGGAGCTGGCCGGGTGCCGTGCTGATGCTCCTGGTGTGCGCGCACGCGGCGACCTGCATGCTGACCGTGTCACGGTCGGTGGACTGGGTGCGCGGCCGGCGTGAGCAGCCCGTCCGGCTGATGTGCGCGCTCGGCGCGTTCACCGCCGCGGTCGCCGTCACGGCTCTCGCGATCTCCGAGTACGGCCCGAAGGGCGACGACATCGACTCGGCGGCCGGCAGCGTCTTCGGCGTCGCCATGATCTTCGGCATGGGCATCATCGCGCTCGGCGTGAAGGTACGCAGGCATGTGTACGCCGTCGTCGCGGGCTTCTCGGCGGGTACCGGGCTCATCGTGGCCGCGCTGACCCGGTCGCCGCTCGGTGCGCTCGTCACCGCGGTGATCGTGTTGCTCGCCGGCGGATTCCTCGCCTTCACCGCCGTCTTCTCGGTCTGGCTGCTCAGGTCCGTCTACGAGCTCGACGAGGCCCGTGAGACCCGCGCCCGGCTCGCGGTCGCCGAGGAGCGGCTGCGGTTCGGGCGGGATCTGCACGACGTCATGGGGCGCAACCTCGCGGTCATCGCCCTGAAGAGCGAGCTCGCCGTGCAGCTGGCGCGGCGCGGCCGGCCCGAGGCCGTGGAGCAGATGATCGAGGTGCAGCGGATCGCGCAGGAGTCGCAGCGCGAGGTGCGGGACGTCGTACGGGGGTACCGGGAGGCCGATCTGGAGGTCGAACTCGTCGGTGCGCGGGGCGTGCTGACGGCGGCCGGAATCGCGTGCGAGGTGACCGGGGAGGCGGCCGGGCTGCCCGTAGAGGTGCAGTCGGCGCTGGCCTGGGTGGTGCGGGAGGCGACCACCAATGTGCTGCGGCACGGGAACGCCGAGCGGTGTGCGGTGGAAGTACGGGTGAGCGAGGGACGTGTGGTGCTGAAGGTGGAGAACGACGGGGCTGCCGGAGCCTCCGACGGGGGTGGAGGCTCCGGCCTCGCCGGGCTGCGTGAGCGGCTGGCCGCGGTGGACGGCACATTGGAGGCCGGCCGGGCCGGCGAGGGGATGTTCCGGCTGGTGGCGGAGGTGCCGTTGACGGGGGCGGGTGTGCGGGAGGTCACCGTATGAGCGGGTCGGTGCGGCTGCTGCTGGCCGACGACGAGCATCTGATCCGGGGCGCACTCGCCACGCTGCTGTCCCTGGAGGACGACCTCGTGATCGTCGCCGAGGCGGCCACCGGACCCGAGGCGCTGGCGATGGCCCGGGCGCACCGGCCCGATGTCGCGGTGCTGGATCTTCAGATGCCGGGGGCCGACGGTGTGAAGGTCGCCACATCTCTGCGCGCCGAACTTCCCGGCTGCCGGGTGCTGATCGTGACCAGTCACGGGCGGCCGGGGCATCTGAAGCGGGCTCTTGCGGCGGGTGTGCGCGGGTTCGTCCCGAAGACCGTCAGCGCGCAGCGGCTCGCCGAGATCATCCGTACCGTGCACGCCGGTAACCGTTACGTCGACCCGGAGTTGGCCGCCGACGCCATCGCCGCCGGGGACTCGCCGCTGACCGCGCGGGAGGCGGAGGTGCTGGAACTCGCCGCCGACGGGGCGCCCGTCGCGGAGATCGCGGAGCGGGCCGCGCTGTCCCAGGGGACCGTGCGGAACTATCTGTCGTCCGCCGCGTCGAAACTCGGCGCGGAGAACCGTCACGCGGCGGTGCGGGTCGCGCGGGAGCGAGGTTGGGTATAGTGGTTCTCGCGCCACGGCGCATGCGAACGTAGCTCAGTTGGTAGAGCGCAACCTTGCCAAGGTTGAGGTCGCGAGTTCGAACCTCGTCGTTCGCTCCAGATCAAAGGCCCCGGTCATCGACCGGGGCCTTTGTCATGGGCCCTTGTGTCGTCAGGGGCGCATGTGTCGTGGGTCAGCTCCAGCTCGTGCCGGTCAGCCGCTCGTACGCCTCGACGTACTTCGCGCGGGTCGCGTCCACGACCTCCTGCGGGAGCGGCGGCGGGGGCTGCTCGCTCTTGCGGTCCCAGCCGGAGGCCGGCGAGGTCAGCCAGTCACGGACGAACTGCTTGTCGTACGACGGCTGCGCGCGCCCCGGCTGCCACTGGTCGGCCGGCCAGAAGCGGGAGGAGTCCGGCGTGAGCACCTCGTCGGCGAGGACCAGCGTCTCCCCCTCGAAGCCGAACTCGAACTTGGTGTCGGCGAGGATGATGCCGCGCTCCCGGGCGATGTCCCGGCCCCGGGAGTAGACGGCGAGGGTCGCCTGGCGCAGCCGGGCGGCGGTGTCGGCGCCGACCTGGCGGGCGACCTCCTCGTAGGAGACGTTCTCGTCGTGCTCGCCGACGGCGGCCTTGGTGGCCGGGGTGAAGATCGGGGCGGGCAGCTCGCTGCCGTCGACCAGGCCCTCGGGCAGCGCGAGGCCGCAGACGGTGCGGGAGGCGTCGTACTCGGCGAGGCCCGAGCCGGTGAGGTAGCCGCGGGCCACGGCCTCGACCGGGACCATCTTCAGCGACTTGCACACCAGGGTGCGGCCCGCCCAGTCGGCGGGGGCGCCGGCCGGCACGTCGGTGCTCAGCACATGGTTGGGGACCAGGTCGGCGAGCTGGTCGAACCACCACAGCGAGAGCTGCGTGAGGACGCGGCCCTTCTCGGGGATCTCGGTCGGCAGCACCCAGTCATAGGCGGACATGCGGTCGCTGGCGACCATCACGAGGTCGCCGGCCTCGTTCTGGTACAGGTCCCGCACCTTGCCGGTGTGCAGGTGCACCAGGCCCGGAACCTCGATCGGCTCGGGCTTCTCTACGAATCCGGACACGGTTCCTCCCCGTGGTTATGTCCAACAGGGTTGATTGTCCCGTATCGGGCGCTGACCTTGGACTTGGGGTGTGCTGGGTGAGCTCAGTCACGCTTGCAGATGCGGTCCAGGAGGTTCGCGGTGGCGCGCTGGACGCGGGCGTCGACGTGGCCCGGGCGGTCCAGCGCCGGGGACCAGGCGAAGGTTCCGGAGGAGAAGACCAGGGCGCCGGAGGGGGCGCGGTACAGGGACGTCTCCTGGTGGCGGAGGGTGCCCTCGCGGTCCGTGTAGGGGGAGTGGGCGAGCAGGATGCGCTCCTCGTGATCGGGCAGCGGGGCGCGCGGGAAGTAGCGGTCGGCCTCGCCGGCGACCAGGCCGTCGATCCCGTCGCCGTCGTGGGCGCCGGTGGCCTCCCACAGCCAGTGGTCGGCGTTGCGGACGATCAGCGGCTGGGGCTCGGGGACCTGGCCCGCGTACTGGATGCCGATCACTTCCTGCTCGGGGCGGTCGATCTCCCGCCACAGGACCGGGCGGCCGGGGCCCCTGCGCTTGCGGCAGGTGAGCAGGCGGTCCGGGACGCCGGACGGGGAGGAGGCCAACTCGACCTGCCAGTACATGGTGTTGGCGGAGAGGAAGACGAGGGAGGTGCCGTTCTCGCGAGCGAGCTCCACGGTGCGGCGCATGTTCGACGACCAGTACTCGTCGTGGCCGGGGAAGACCAGGCCGCGGTAACGGGTGGGGTCGACATGGCCGGCGTGCAGGTCGCGGGCGTCGGCGTAGGCGATGTCGTAGCCGTAGCGCTCGGCCCAGCGGATGAAGTCGTAGGCGTGGCCCACGTGCAGGGGCAGGCCGGCGCCCGCGTACGGGCGGTCGAAGGAGACGGTGGTGGCGGCGTCGGCCTCGCCGAGCAGCCGGCCCTCCTCGTCCCAGGCGTGGTAGAGGCTGGCGCCGGTGCGGCCGTCCTCGGGGTAGAGGTTGTAGGCCTGCCAGGTCACGTCGGGCAGCAGCAGGAGCAGGTCCGCGGGGTGGTTGTCGCGGACGGTGAAGGGGATGTGGGAGCGGTAGCCGTCGACGGTGGTCAGGACGGCGACGTACGCGCCGATGCTCCAGTACGAGGGGATCTGGAGCCGCCAGGACAGCCACCAGTGGTGGCAGGAGACCGTGCGGTCCGCGGTGAGCGGCGCGGGCTGGACGATGCCGGACAGCCGCGGGCTGGTGGTGATCTTGGCCGCGCCGTCGCCGCCGTAGTGGCCGATGCGGTAGATGTCGACGGCGAACTCCTGCGGCGGGTCCACGGTGATGTGGAAGTCGACCGCCTCGCCGGGGGCGACCGCGCCGGTGGAGATGAAGCCCTTGATCTGCCGGTGGACGTCGTCCGCGGAGCGCGGGCCGGCGCTGCGGGGGGCCGGGACCCTGGGGGCGTCAGACGTCGGCGGGTGCGCCTGGCCGTCGACGTACCAGGGGACGATCTGGCCGGTGTCGTCGAAGTATGTGACGTTTCCGCGCAGCCAGGGGACGGGGCCCTGGCCGAAGGGGTCCGTCACGGCGTGCGCGAGTGCTCCCGACTCCCAGCGGCGGATCTGCTCCGACCCCATGGCCGTACCCCTCCCTCGTTCCCCCGTGGTGGTGCATCGAGCGTCGTGTGGTGTGTGGTGTGCGAGTGGGTCCGCGGTGCCCGGTGTGGTGCTCGTTGCTTGGGGTTTCGGTCGTACGGCGTGGGCTTTTGTACGGCTGTCGTATGTCGTAAGCCCTTGCCATATGCGCTACCGGTCCCAGCACATCACATTGCGCACGCATCCTGTCACTATTCGTTGCGAATTGGCCGAAAGTGGAACCGGGGGCTCCGGCCGCGTATGGCGTCGACAACCGTCTGGCCTGGGTTTGTACGGCCCGTCCGGCCCGACCGGGTGCGGTCGTCAGACCAGGCGTACGGGCTTCTCGGGGCGTATCCCCGACTCCACGAGCCAGGCTCGCAGGGGGCCCGGGTCGCCTTCCTCGATGAGGCTGAGGACGCGGGGGGTGAGATCGGCGGCCCGTGCGCCGTTGATCAGGAGGGTGGGGCCGTCCAGCCAGTCCAGGCCCGGGGTCGCGCCCGCGGTGTCCATCGCGGCGCAGCAGACCATCGCCGTGACGTGGTCGGTGAGCAACTCGCGTGAGGTGCGGGGCGGTTGGAGCGGGAAGAGGGGGAGCGCGCCCATGTCCAGGAGGGTGGTGTCCGGGGCCGGGGACGTCGCGGGCTCAGCGGGGGTCGCCGCCTCTTCGCGGGCCATCTCCGCTGTGAGTCCGGCGGCGAGGGCGGAGCTGCGCTCGGTTTCCGGGTCGTCGGCGCCGGGGTGGTCGTCGGCCATGGCGGCGTAGGGGGGCTTGGGGGCTTGGGGGCTGCGGGGGGCTTGGGCTGCTGTGGGGTGGGGGGTGGTTCGGGGGCGGGGCTCTCTTGCGCTGCCGGCGCCTCTTGCGCTGCTAGGGGCTCGGGCGTCTCGTGCGGTTCCGGGGTCCTGCACGCGTCGTGCGCTTCTCCGGACCCGGGCGTCTCGTGCGGTTCCAGGGGCCTGGGCATCTCGTGCAGTTCCGGGATCCTGGGCGCCTCGTGCCGGTTTAGGGGCTCGGACGCCTCGTGCGAGTCGAGGGACTCAGGAGTCGCGTGCGTGTTCAGGGGCTCGGACGCCTCGTGCGAGTCGAGGGACTCAGGAGTCGCGTGCGTGTTGAGGGGCTCGGACGCCTCGTGCGTGTCGAGGGGCTCAGGAGTCGCGTGCGTGTTGAGGGGCTCGGACGCCTCGTGCGTGTTGAGGGGCTCGGGAGTGTCCGGGGTCGACAGGTGGTCCAGGACGCGGGCCAGGGTCGGGCCGTCGGTCTCCGGGGAGGTGTCACGGGTGGTGCGGCGGACGCCGAGGGCGTCGAGGACACGGTGGAGGCGGGCCGCGTCGGTGCGCCACTTGCGGTCGACGACCTCCTCCGGATACGCCTGCCAGTCCACCGGGGACCAGTCCGGGCCGGCCTCGGCGGGGCCGCCGTGGAAGAGGCGGGCCGCGAGGAGCGAGGTGGCCTCGTCGATCAGACCGGGCTCTTCGAGCAGGTCACAGGCGGGGCGCTCGCCCAGCCGCGAGGCGAAGCCCTCGGCCAGCCGGTCCCGGCGGGACAGCTCGGTCAGCGCGGCGACCACACCCGCGTCCAGCCGCGAGGGCCAGCGGCCCATCCGCCAGGCGGGCAACGCGACCCGCGTGAGCAGCCGGTCCCAGCCCGCGTACGCCAGCCCGACCTGTTCCTGGGCGACGATCCGCAGCCCGTAATCCACAGCCTGTGCACGCTCGGCGGCCGCCGAGGCCACCCCCCGCTCCATCTCGGTGGCATGGTCCCGGCAACTGCGCAGCAGCAGCCGTGCGACCCAGCCGATCCCCGCGCACACCGCCCGCGATCCCGGGCAGCGCCCGCGGGTCGAGGCGACGGCAACAGCCGCGTCCAGACCCCGGACGAAGCGCCGGGCCTGGGCTATGTCCGGGTGTGCCGAGGGTCCCGTACCGGCGACGACCGGGGCGAGGACCGCGCGCAGTTCACCGACGCGCATCCACCACAGGAACGGGGAGCCGATGACGAGGACGGGCGCTGCGGGCGTACGGCGATGGTGGCCGTGCGCGCTTCCGCCGTGCAGGCCGTTGAGCCCGTCGTCCTCGCGGCTCTCGGCCGGGGGCGGGCCGTGCGCCTGGTGCGTGCGGTCCTCCAGCCAGCTGTCGCAGTCCGGGGTGAGCGCTATGGCGGACGGGGCGGGGACATCGAGTCGGTCGGCGAGGTCGCGCACCAGCCGGTAGAGGTCCGGGGCCTGTTCCTCGGCGATCGGGACCGTGGGAGTCACGGCGGGGCGGGCGCGGGCGACGACCAGCGCGATGACCGCCGCGGCGATCAGGACGAGGACGGCGAACGGGGTGAGCACCCAGCGGGCGGCGTGCCAGCCGGGGCCGACGAGATGGCCGGTCGACGGGCCGGCGAGCAGCACCACGGCGAACGCCGCGGGGAGCAGGGCGACGGCCAGCGCGCGGCTGCGGATGCGCAGCACCGCGAGGGCCCGGGCGCGCGCGGCCTGCGCACCCGCCTCCACACCCATACCGGTCACGGCCGGACCTCACCCCCTCCGCGGTGTCCTGGCTGTCCGTACTGTCCTGGCTTTGCTCACTCCCCCACTGTGGCACCCGCCACTGACATCGCAATGCCGGTGGGCCAAGTGCCGGAACGCTTGCGCCGCACCCTAGTTGGGGCGTCGACCCACGTCAGCCGGATGGGGCATCGGTCACTCGATGGAATGGCTTTGGGGAGAGGTGGATGACGGACAGCGAGGATCAGGCCCCTGATCCTGAACAAAGTCCAGTCGCCGGATTTCCGGCTTCCGGCTTCCGGCTTCCGGCTTCCGGCTTCCGGCTTCCGGCTTCCGGCTTCCGGCTTCCGGCTTCCGGCTTCCGGCTTCCGGCTTCCGGCTTCGAAAAGGGTCAGGCCCCGGTTCCTGAGACGGAATCGGGGCCTGTCCGGTTTATCGGGAGTGCGAGTTATTCGCCGGCCGCCTTCGCCGCGATGTCCGTGCGGTGCTGGGAGCCGTCGAGCTTGATGCGGGCGACCGCCCTGTACGCGCGGTCGCGGGCCTCGGTGAGGTCCTTGCCCGTCGCCGTCACCGACAGGACGCGTCCGCCGGCGCTGACGATCGCGTCGCCGTCCTGCTTGGTGCCGGCGTGCAGGACGTAGGCGTGCGGGGCGTCCTCGGCGGCCACCTCGTCGAGGCCGGTGATCGGGTCACCGGTGCGCGGGGTGCCGGGGTAGTTGTGCGAGGCGACGACGACGGTGACCGCGGCCTCCTCGCTCCAGCGCAGGGGCTCCAGGTCGGCCAGGTCGCCGTTGGCGGCGGCCAGCAGGACACCGGCCAGCGGGGTCTTCAGGCGGGCGAGGACGACCTGCGTCTCGGGGTCGCCGAAGCGGGCGTTGAACTCGATGACCCGCACGCCCCGCGAGGTGATCGCGAGACCGGCGTAGAGCAGACCGGAGAACGGGGTGCCACGGCGGCGCATCTCGTCGACGGTCGGCTGGAGGACCGTCTCCATGACCTCCCCGACGAGCTTCGGGTCGGCCCAGGGGAGCGGGGAGTACGCGCCCATGCCGCCGGTGTTGGGGCCCTCGTCGCCGTCGAGCGCCCGCTTGAAGTCCTGGGCGGGCTGGAGCGGGAGGACCGTCTCGCCGTCGGTGATGGCGAAGAGGGAGACCTCGGGGCCGTCGAGGAACTCCTCGATGACGACGCGCTCGCAGGCGTTGGCGTGCGTCCTGGCCGCCGCGATGTCGGCGGTGACGACGACGCCCTTGCCCGCGGCGAGGCCGTCGTCCTTGACCACGTACGGGGCGCCGAAGGCGTCGAGGGCCTCATCGACCTCGGCGGGTGTGGTGCAGACGTAGGAGCGGGCCGTCGGGACGCCGGCTCCCGCCATCACGTCCTTCGCGAACGCCTTGGAGCCCTCGAGCTGCGCGGCCTCTCCGGAGGGGCCGAAGACCGGGATGCCCGCCTCGCGCACGGCGTCGGCGACGCCGGCCACGAGGGGTGCCTCCGGGCCCACGACCACGAGGTCGGCGGCGAGGCGTTCGGCGAGCGCGGTCACGGCCGCGCCGTCCAGGGCGTCGACCTGGTGCAGCTCGGCGACCTCGGCGATGCCGGCGTTGCCGGGGGCGCAGTGCAGCGCGGTGACGTCGGGATCGAGGGACAGGGAACGGCACAGGGCGTGTTCGCGGGCACCGCTGCCGATGACGAGGACCTTCACGGGGGTCAGCCTAACGGGGTTCTTGTGCGGGCATCTGAAGGGGCCGTTCTGGTCGGGCTGGACGTTCCTCCAAGAAGAGCGCCTACTCCGCGGTGGCCGCCGCCTTGGGGGCTGCCGCCCCCAGACCCCCGCTTCGGCCTGAACGGCCTCGTCCTCAAACGCCGGACGGGCTGAAAGGAATGCGGACCGGCGCTGTGTGTGTGGGGGGGGAGGCCCCTGCTCACGAGGCGTCCCGTGCTCCCCTACTCGTTCGTGAACTCCTCGACCACCGTCGCCCCCAGCTCCCGCATGATCAGGTCGTGGCCCGACATCGCCGACTCGTTGAGGTCGGGGTCGTCGTCCTCGGGGATGTCGTCCTCGGGGGCGACCGGGGGTGGGGGCTCCGGGGCGGAGGTGGTCGTGGGGGGTTGCGGGGCCGGGGTCGGGGCTGCGGAGGGGGCCGCCGACGGCGGGGTGGGCGTCGGCTGGGGGGCGGGCGGGCGTGGGGCGGCCGTACCGCCACCGCCGTAGCCGCCCGTGTTGCCGCCGCCGTAGCCGCCTCCGCCGCCGAAGGAGCCGCCGCTCGGTGGGGGAGTCGAGCCGCCGCCCGACGGGTCGATGATCGCCTCGATCTTCCACTGGACGCTGAACTGCTCGGCCAGTGCCTGCCGCAGTACTTCCTCGCTGCCGCTGCCGGCGAAGTTGTCGCGGGCTCCGGCGTTGACGAAGCCGAGTTGGAGGGTGGTGCCGTCGAAGCCGGCCACCTGGGCGTTCTGGCTGAGCAGGATCCAGGTGAAGCGGCGGCGGTTCTTGACCGCCTCCAGGATGTTGGGCCAGAGCATGCGGGGGTCGAGGCCGCCGCTGGGCGGGGCGTAGGCGGGTGCCGCGCCCGCGGCCGGGGCGGGTGCGGATGCCGCCGGCGGTGGGGTGGGCGCGGGGGTGCTGCCGGCTCCGGCCGGGGGCGTGGTCGGCTGGGCGCCGCCGCCCGCCGGGGCCGCCGTGGGCCAGCCGCCGGGGCGTCGGCTGCCGCCTGCGGGCGCGGCGGTGGGCCAGGCGCCGGGGGAAGGGGCAGGGGCGGAGGGGGGTGTCTGAGGGGGCTCCGCGGCCGGGGCTGGTGTGGGGGGCGGCTGAGCCGGAGGTGGGGCCTGTTCCGCCATGGGTGCGGGCTGTTGTCCTGCCGGGGCCGGGGTCGGGGTGGACGGGCCCGTGGCGCGTACGGCCGCTCGGGCCGCGGCAGGGCCGCCGCCGGGGGGAACCGGCGGGGCCTGGGGCGCGGCGGCGGGGGCGGCGGCCGGTGCTCCGTGTGCGTCGGGGGCGGGGGCGTAGCCCATCGCGGGCGTGCCGCCGCCTCCGGAGAAGTTCACGCCCCGCTCCAGGCGGTCGAGGCGGGCCATGACCGAGCGCTCGTCGCCGTAGGCGGCCGGCAGGAGCACGCGCGCGCAGATCAGTTCCAGCTGGAGGCGGGGCGAGGTGGCGCCCCGCATCTCCGTCAGCCCCTCGTTGACGAGGTCGGCGGCGCGGCTCAGTTCGGCGGCGCCGAAGGTGCCGGCCTGGGCCTGCATGCGCTCCAGGACGTCGGCGGGCGCGTCGAACAGGCCCTTCTCCGCGGCGTCCGGGACGGCGGACAGGATCACCAGGTCCCGCAGCCGCTCCAGCAGGTCGGCGACGAAGCGGCGGGGGTCGTTGCCGCCCTCGATGATCCGGTCCACGACCTCGAAGGCGGCGGCGCCGTCACCGGTCGCGAAGGCCTCCACGACCGAGTCGAGGAGCGAGCCGTCGGTGTAGCCGAGCAGAGAGGTGGCCATGGCATACGTCACACCCTCCTCCCCCGCTCCGGCGAGCAGCTGGTCCATGACGGACATGGAGTCACGCACCGAGCCGGCGCCCGCGCGCACGACGAGCGGCAGGACGCCTTCCTCGACGGCCATCTTCTCGCGACCGCACACCTCGCCCAGGTACTCGCGCAGGGTGCCCGGCGGGACGAGCCGGAAGGGGTAGTGGTGGGTCCGCGACCGGATGGTCCCGATGACCTTCTCGGGCTCGGTGGTGGCGAAGATGAACTTCAGATGCTCCGGCGGCTCCTCGACGACCTTCAGCAGCGCGTTGAAGCCGGCCGACGTGACCATGTGGGCCTCGTCGATGATGTAGATCTTGTAGCGGCTGCTCGCGGGACCGAAGAAGGCCTTCTCGCGCAGCTCACGGGCGTCGTCCACACCACCGTGGGACGCTGCGTCGATCTCGATGACGTCGATGGACCCCGGTCCGTTGCGAGCGAGGTCGCGGCAGGACTGGCACTCCCCGCAGGGGGTCGGCGTGGGGCCCTGCTCGCAGTTCAGACACCGCGCGAGGATGCGCGCGCTGGTCGTCTTGCCGCATCCGCGCGGACCGCTGAACAGGTACGCGTGATTGACCCGGTTGTTCCGCAGCGCCTGCTGCAACGGGTCGGTGACATGCTCCTGCCCGATGACCTCGGCGAACGACTCCGGGCGATAGCGGCGGTACAGCGCGAGAGACGACACGCATACGAGGTTATAGGCGCCCACTGACAACGCGGACCGCCCGGTTGCGGGGGCTCGCTCACGTCCGCGACGGTGGGATCCGGGCCGGGCGCGGCCGCCGGGGCCCCGGGTACGAGAAGACCGTACGAGAAGACCCCCCACGCACCCGCCAGAGCCAACCTACCCTTGCTGCCTTCCGGCCCTGGGGGAGTTCAGTCAGATAGCGCCGCGTGAGGGGCTGAGGCCCAGCGTACCTGATCGCCGGGGGGCCGAACGAGTTCGCTAGCACCCTCCAGCGTCATGTAATGTTTCCGGCGGAGGATTCGCCTAGAGGCCTAGGGCGCACGCTTGGAAAGCGTGTTGGGGGCAACCCCTCACGAGTTCGAATCTCGTATCCTCCGCCAGTGCCTCACCGGGCACGATGTCGAAGGGCCCCACCGTTCGCGGTGGGGCCCTTCGACGTTTCTCGGACGATCGAAGGCCGTCACCGGGCGCGCCGGCGGGGTCAGAGGTAGCGGCGAATGGGCCGGACCGCGGCCTCGCGGGCGCGCTGGAGCGGGGAGCGTCTCTTCCAGCGGCCGGACCGCATCCGTTCGCTGGCGGCGACGTCCGTGTCGAAATGGGCGTCGATCGTGGCCGTGAAGTCGTGGTCCAGGACGGCGAGCATGACTTCCTCGTCGTGGTCGAGGGAACGCCGGTTGAAGTTGGTCGAGCCGACGAGGGCCGCGGTGCGGTCCACGGTGATGACCTTCGCGTGCATCATGGTCGGCTGGTACTGGTAGATCTTCACCCCGCAGCCGAGCAGGTCCTCGTAGAAGCGCTGTCCGGCCAGTTGGCAGACCCGCTTGTCGGTGTGCGGTCCGGGCAGCAGGATCTCCACCTCCACCCCGCGGCGGGCGGCGGCGCACAGCAATTCGATGAAGTGGGCGTCCGGGGAGAAATAGGCGGTGGCCAGCCGGAGCCGCTCCTCGGCGGACTCGATGACCACCCGGATCAGGGTTTGCATGTCCTGCCAGCCGAAGCTGGCCGAACCGCGCACGACCTGCACCACCGCGTCGCCCTGCGGGCTGTGCAGGGTGAACCGGTCGCGGTCGTCGAAGAGTTCGTCGTGGCACTCCGCCCAGTTCTGCGCGAAGGCGGCCGCGATGCCGTCCACGGCGGGCCCGCGCACCTCGACGTGGGTGTCCCGCCACTCCTGCGGGTTGCGGGCGTCGCCGCACCACTCCTCGGCGATGCCCACACCACCGGTGAACGCCACCTGCTCGTCCACGACGAGGACCTTGCGGTGGCAGCGGTGGTTCTGCTTGAGCAGCGACAGGTAGAGCGGCTTGCGGAACCAGGCCACCTGCACGCCCGCCCGCCCCATCTCCACCAGCAGGTCCTTGTCGATGAGCCGGCTGCCGAAGCCGTCCAGCAGCAGCCGTACCCGGATCCCCGCCCGGGCCCGGTCCGCCAGCGCGTGCGCGAACTCGCGGGCGATGGCGCCCTTCCAGTACACGAACGTCATCATGTCCACCGTGTGCTCGGCGGAGCGGATGGCGTCGAGCATCGCGGGGAAGATCTCGTCACCGTTGCGCAGGGCCACCAGCGCGTTCCCTTCGGTGGCCGCGATGCCGATCAGGCGCTCCAGCCTGCGCCGGATGCGCACGGCGCGCTCGGCGGGCGTCCTGCGGCCGCGGTCGAGGTGATCCGCGGGCTCCGCCATGTCCTGAGTGGTGGTCATCCTGTCCTCCCCCTCGGCCCCCTCGGCCGACCCTTGCGATCGTCGGGTCCGGGCCGACACAGCGCCGTTTACCCCCTTCCTCGCCGCACACGCTCCGGTGCCTCGGGAGTCAGGCGAGCGTCTCGCGTGCGGCGGCGATGATGGCGCGGGCGCGGGGGAAGTCGCGGAGTTGTTCCGCCAGCAGGTCCAGCGCCGGCAGCAGCGAGCGGGCCGGGACGCTGCGGGCGGTCAGGATCTCGCCGGTCCAGGTGAGGAAGTGGGTGAAGAGGTCCTCGTCGTCCACGTACAGGGCCGCGGCCAGGAACTCCACGATGTGGGCGAGGTCCTCGGCGGTGCGTTCACGCTGGTCGTCGTCATAGCCGCGCATGGCGGGGAAGCGCTGTTCCAGTCCCTGGAGGGTCTCGCGGACCAGGGTGCGGGAGGTCCGGGTGACCAGGGTGAATTCCTGGTCGGACAGATGCGGCAGGTCGTCGATGGCCTGGTGGGGTGCCCTCGGCCGGGGCAGGGGGCCGGCGGCGAGCCGGTCGGCGGCGGCGCGGGCCTCGGGCGCCCAGGCGTCGGCACCCAGTTGACGGGCCCAGCGGCCGTCGGCGCCGAAGGCGAGGCCGCCGACCATGACCGGTGTGCCGACCGCCTGGACGGCGGTGATCGCGGCGTGCGCCATCGGCAGGCGGGTGGACAGGGCGGCGGACAGGCACACCGTGTCCGCCCCGGTGCGATGGACATGGCTGACCAGGTGGGCGGTGGGCACCTGGGCGCCCAGGTAGCCGACCTGCCAGCCGCGCAGTCGCAGCGTCTCGGCGAGCAGGCGGGCGGGCAGCGCGTGCCATTCCTTGTCCACGCAGGCCACCGTCACCCGGCCGAGGAACGTGGTGGGGCGATCGGCGGACAGGGCGGCGATGACACGGTCGTTGATGGCGGTGGCGGCGTGCTCCTCGACGACGCTCAGGCGGTTGGCGGCCCACTCGGCGCCCACCCTGTGCTGGACCGCGCCGATGACCTCCAGCAACACCGTCTCCGCGTCCAGTCCCGCCGCCAGGGCGCTGCCGACGACGTCGAGGGCGCTGTGCTCGTCCGCCGCCCGGACGCTGCTCCAGAGCTTGTCGGCCCACGCCACGGCCCGCTCGTCGCGCCGGGCGGAGGCCAGCCGGGAGCCGATGTGGTGCCGGGCGGGCTCCTCGTCGCGGTCCGAGGCCGCAGTGGTCGTCATGGGGTGCGTCTGCCCGGATTCGTTCCGTCCACGGCACCGAGGTGCGCACCTTGGGGTGCGGTGATGGCGAGGACGGCGATGTCGTCGTGCCGGCCGTCGCCGATCCATGCGTCGGCCAGCATCTGGATCCGTTCGACGACGGCCTCGGCGGGCATGCCGGCGCACTCGGCGAGCGCCCGCTTCAGGCGCCGCTCCCCGAACATGGCGTCCCCGAGCGGCCCTCCCTTCGCCTCGGTGACGCCGTCGGTGTACAGCAGGCAGGTCTCCCCCGGCGCGAGCCGGACCTCGGCGGAGCGGGAGTCGATCGTCGGCAGCGCACCGATCAGGGTGCCGCCGGTGTCGGCCTCCTCGACTGTGCCGTCCCGGCGCACGATCAGCGCCGGCGGGTGGCCGGCGGCGGTGACCCGCAGCACCACGTCACTCCCCTCCCGGTGGGTGGAGGCGAGCACGAGCGTGGCGAACCGGATGCTGCCGCTGCCCAGCAGGGCGTTGTTCAGCAGCCGCAGCAGCCTGGCGTGGTCGTCGGCCATCGGCAGCAGGGCCTGCACCGTGTTGCGGATCTTGCCCGTGATCACGGCGGCCTCCAGGCCCTTGCCGGCCACGTCGCCCAGGACGGCGAGGGTCTCGGGGCAGTCCTCGCTGGGCGGGTGGACGTCGTAGAAGTCCCCGCCGATGCGGTCGGTGTCGACACTGGCCCGGTAGCCGCCGGCGAACTCCACGCCCTCGACCTGACGCAGCGACGGCGGCAGGAGGTCCCGCATGAGGATGTCGGTGATGGTGTTCTGCTCGGCGTAGAGCCACGCGGCCGACATCGCCGCGCCGGCCCGGGCGGCGAAGAGGCCGGCGAACGCCTCCTCCGACTCGTTGAAACGCCGCTGCCGCTCCCGGCGCAGCAGCACCAGCGCGCCGGCCGCGACTCCGTGCCCCGGCAGGGGTGTGACCACCAGCGAACCGACCTCACCGAACCCTTCGGGGATCAGCCAGTCGGACGCGGCGGCGGGGTCGATCCAGCGCGAGGGCACCGGGGGGAAGCCGCGCAGCGCCTCGGCCAGTCCCGGCACCGCCTCGGCCTGGGCGGGGATCGTGGTCCGCGTGATGCGGCCCTCGTGGTCACAGATGACCGCGGGCAGTTTCCCGGCCCTGGTGGGGGAGATGACCAGGGCGGCATCGGCCAGATGCTCGGCGGCCAGACGCGCGGTGATCTCCATGCACCGGTCCAGGTTCAGCGACGCGAGCAGGGCCGTCGAGGCTTCGGTGAGGAACCTCGCCCGCTCGCGTTCGGCCTTCAGCTCTTCGGTGGCCGACCGGTAGGCGGTCTCCTCCACCAGCCACCACGCCGTGTCCCCGCCGGGAAGCAGGGACGGGTGTGCGGAGAAGGAGCGGCTGCCCACCGTGCCGGTGACCGGCACGGCGTCCGGAGCACCCTGTACGGCGGCGAGCCACCCGGGGGACGGCAGGGGCTGCTCGGTGCGGGCGTCGGGGAGAAGCGTCAGGGCCGCTTCATTGAGTTCCACCACCCGCCCGGCAGGATCCACGACCACCACCGGGCAGGGGGCGGTGGCCGCGGTCACCAGGCTTGTGGCGCCGGGACGGGAGCCATCCAGTGAAGTCATGAACGGGGGCCCGGCGCTCGGGCCCTCCACTTCACACGTCGAAAGGTTGTCATCGGGCAAACATCCCTCACGTGTGTGCCGCTCTGCAACCGCCCGCCGCCCTGCCTCCGTTCGAGTCCACAGTTTCTTCACGGAAACGACCGGGGCGAACGACCGGGGCCGCCCGGCGGCGCACCTCCCCGGCCGCCCCCACCTCAGCCGATGGCCGCCGGCATGGCCCGCACGTCGTACCCGAGGCGGATCGTGTCCCCGGTGGCGGGGTCGGACAGCTCCACGCTCCAGCCGTCGCCGAACTGGTCGACGCCCGGCGTCATCGGAATCGTGCCGGAGATCAGGACCGTGCCGGGTGTGAGCGCGTCGCGCGAGCGCAGGACGTCGATCCAGTAGGCGGGGGCGAGGAGTTCGGCGAGGGTGCCGTGCTGGATCTCCGTCGAGGTGTCGCCGTGGGTGACCCAGGCGCGCAGGGTGAGTGCGTCGAGGCGGGACTCCACGTCGGCGAGGCGCCAGGCGCGGCGGGCGAGGACGTCGGGACCGGCGTTCTTGCTCCAGGCCACGCCGTGCACCTCCAGGTCGCGGTCGGTGTGGTCGCAGGCGGCGGTCAGCAGGAGTTCGCCGCCGCCCGCCACGACGAGGGCCCACTCCGCCTCGCCGGAGGTGTGCCCGTGCTGGGCGTGGACCCGGTCGGTCTGCTGGGCGAGGTAGGGGGAGACGGGATACAGGGCGGGTGTCACGGACGGGCCGGGGACGCCCAGTTCGGCGAGTTCCGCGACGTGCGCGGCGACGTCCTCCTGGCTGCGTCCGGCGTACCCGGCGTTGAGGACCTGGACGACGTCGACCTGGCGCGTCGATCCGTCGGGCAGTTCGAAGGTCAGCACGGCCATGGGGGCACTCCAAGGGATCGGGTCCGCAGAGCGGGTCCGCGGTCGAAGTTCTCACGCAGGGGGCTTGCGCATACGACCTGTATACAAGAAGTATGCCGGAAGGTCGATGTCCCCCGACGTCCCCGAGCAAGGATGGGAACCATGCCCGACACCCCGAAGGACGACGCGAGCGCGTCCGATCGGCACTCCGGCGTCCGCCGGGCCTTCGTCGCGAGCCTGACCGGTACGGCCCTGGAGTGGTACGACTTCGCCGTCTACTCCGCGGCCGCGGCCCTGGTCTTCGGCGACCTGTTCTTCCCCTCGGAGGACCCGCTCACCGGCACGCTCCTGGCGTTCTCCACCTACGCGGTCGGCTATGTGTCGCGCCCGCTCGGCGGGTTCGTCTTCGGTCGCCTCGGTGATGTGATCGGCCGCAAGAAGGTGCTGATCGCCACGCTGGTCCTCATCGGCGCGGCGACGTTCCTGATCGGCGTCCTGCCCGCGTACTCGACGGCAGGCGTGGCCGCCCCGATCGCCCTGGTCGTGCTGCGCTTCGCGCAGGGCGTCGGCGTCGGCGGCGAGTGGGGCGGTGCCGTACTGCTGTCCAGCGAGTTCGGGGATCCACGGCGCCGCGGCTTCTACGCCTCCGCCGCGCAGGTCGGCCCGCCGGCCGGAAACCTGCTGGCCAACGGTGTCCTGGCCGCTCTCGGCGCACTGCTGACCGAGGCGCAGTTCGAGTCCTGGGGCTGGCGTGTGGCGTTCCTGTTCTCCGGCGTGCTCGTCGCGTTCGGGCTGTGGATCCGGGCGAAGCTGGAGGAGACCCCGGTGTTCAAGGCGATGGAGGCCGAGCGCTCCCGGCCGGAGGCGCCGATCCGCGAGGTGTTCACCACCCAGCCGCGCGCCCTGGCGGCCGCGATCCTGTGCCGGGTCGGCCCCGACGTGCTGTACGCCATGTTCACCGTCTTCGTCCTGACGTACGCCACCGAGGAACTCGGCATGTCACGCGGTTCCGCCCTCGCGGCCGTGCTCATCGGCTCCTCGATCCAGGTCTTCCTCATGCCCCTGGCTGGCGCCCTGTCCGACCGGGTCAACCGCCGGCTGCTGTACGGCGGTGCCGCGGTGGCCGCCGGTCTGTGGCCCTTCGTGTTCTTCCCTATGGTCGGCGGCGGCACCTGGCTGCCCCTCGCCACCGGAGTCGTCGTGGGCCTGGTGATCCACTGCTGCCTGTACGGCCCGCAGGCCGCCTTCATCACCGAACAGTTCGAACCCCGGCTGCGCTCCACCGGTGCGTCGCTGGCCTACACCCTGGCCGGCATCATCGGCGGCGCCATCGCCCCGCTGCTGTTCACCAGCCTGCTCAGCGCCTACGGCACCTGGGTTCCGCTGGCCGTGTACATCGCCCTCGCCTCGGCCGTCTCCCTCGTCGGCGTCCGGCTGGGGCGCGACCCCGAGGCCGCGGTCGACGAGGACGCCGCCCTCGCTTCCCCGAAGGCGCCGCACACCGCGGACGCCTCCCCCACCCGCTTCTGAAAAGGACGCACCGTGCGGATCGCCCTGAGCCAGCTCACCACCGGACCCGACCCCGGGAAGAACCTCCTGCTCGTCGAGGAATGGACACGGCGCGCGGCGGACGCCGGAGCCCGCGTCGTCGTCTTCCCGGAGGCGTCGATGGCCTGCTTCGGCACCCCGTTGGCACCGCTCGCCGAGCCCTTGGACGGGCCGTGGGCCGACGGCGTGCGGCGGATCGCCCGCGACGCCGGCACCGTCGTCGTGGCTGGCATGTTCACCCCGGCCGCCGGGGGCCGGGTGGCCAACACCCTGCTCGCCACCGGGCCCGGCGTCGAGGCGTCGTACGACAAGATCCACCTCTACGACGCCTTCGGCTTCCGTGAGTCCGACACCGTCGCCGCGGGTTCGACCCCGACGGTCATCGACGTGGACGGCGTACGACTGGGCCTGGCCACCTGCTACGACGTCCGTTTCCCGGAGCTGTTCCGGGCGCATGCCGACGCCGGAGCCGTCGGCACACTGCTGGCCGCGTCCTGGGGCGCGGGGCCGGGCAAGCCGGAGCAGTGGGAGCTGCTGGTGCGGGCCCGCGCGCTGGACGCCACGGTGTGGCTCGCCGCCGTCGGCCAGGCCGACCCCGGCGCGGGCGGCGGCCCGGGTTCCGCCCCGACGGGGATCGGGCACAGCCTCGTCGCCGGACCCGACGGGACCGTGCGGCACGCTCTGGGCGCCGAGCCCGAGCTGCTGGTGGCGGACCTGGACACCGACGAGGTCGCCGCCGTACGGCAGCGGACGTCCGTACTGGCCAACAGGCGCCCGGAGGTGTGGGGATGAGCAAGCCCGAGCTGGAGTTCCATCTGCCCGACGGACCTTGGCGGAGCCCGGCCGGTGCGGGCCCGGGCGTCGAGGAGCGGGTCCTGGCCGACGATCCCGAGGGCGGATCCCGTACCGCGCTGGTGCGCTGGGCGCCGGGCACCGACACCTCCGCGGACGGGGTGAGCCGCCACGACTTCTGGGAGGAGGTCTACCTCGTCGAGGGAGCGATGCACGACCTGACGCTCGAGAAGACCTTCGTCGCCGGGATGTACGCCTGCCGCCCGCCCGGGATGCCGCACGGCCCCTGGTCCTCCCGGGACGGCGTCACCATGCTGGTGATCACCTACCCCGCGCGCTAGCCGGCGAGCAGCACCTTGAGCGTCGACTCCAGGTGGTGATCGATGGCGGCCCACGCGGCCTGCGCGTCACCGGCCTCCAGCGCGTCCAGGATGGCCTCGTGCTCCTCCAGCACCGCTTCCTGACGTCCCTGCTGGTTGAAGAGAGCGACCACTCCGGCACGGACCTGGCGGCTGCGCAGGCCCTCGTAATGCCGGTCGAGCAGGGCGTTGCCGACGGCGGACACCAGGACGGCGTGGAAGCGGTGGTCCACGGCGATGAACTCCCGCGCCTGTTCGGCGCCGGTGAGCTCGCGCTGTCGGTCCAGCAGCGACCGCAGCTCGGTCACCGGCGCTCCGCCACCGGCCACGAGCTGCTGGGCGGCGTACCGCTCGACGATGCCCCGCAACTCCATGAGCTCGCGGATCTCCCGTCCCGTCAGCGGGGACACCCGGGCGCCCCGCTTGGGCACCAGCTCGACCAGGTCCTCGGCGGCGAGCTGGAGCAGCGCCTCGCGGACGGGAGTGCGGGAGACGCCGATACGGTCCGCGAGCTCCTGCTCCGAGAGGAAGGCGCCCTGCATGCCCGGATCAGTCAGCACCGTGTCCTTGAGATAGGCGTACGCCTTCTCACGACCGGACGTCATCGCAACCCCCAGTTTTCGTATACACCTTGTATACGAAGGTTATCAGCTCGCAAAATCGCAGGTCAGTGGCGTGACCTGGTTGTTACCTGATGATCTGTGCCGACAGCCACAGCAACTCGGCCGAACCTGGGCTCATACTGAGCCATGACAAAGCCTGCGGCACCGAAGCGTCACCTTCCCACGAGCCCCTTCAAGGCCCCGGTCACACCGGCTCCCAAGCACTTCGCGGTGGGCGATCAGGTCACACATGATGTGTACGGCCTCGGCCGCGTGATCGGCATCGAGGACGGAATCGCGGCTCTCGTGGATTTCGGCTCGGCGCAGAGGCGGATGCTGAGCCCGTACGCCAAGATGACCAAGTTGTAGGACCACCGTGCCCGATCAGGGCATGCCAGGTCCCTTCCGGGACCTGTACCGAAAGAGAGACCTCTCATCGAACCGACTTCGCTGTTCTCCGCCGTGGAGGGGCAACCCCGCCGTTCCGTCGCGGCCTCGCCGCCTCCGGCCACGAACCCCTTCCAGGCCCCGGACTTCGGGGTGGACGAGACTTTCCTGCCCGAGGAAGTAGAGGAGCCCGCCCCCGGCCCGCGCGCGGCGCGACCCAAGGCGGCCTAGCTCCACGAGCGACGGCAACATCGCCGACCGACCTCGGGCCAGAGGGCCGGACCGCAAGAGCGGTCCGGCCCTCTGGCGTCAGACCAGTTCGGGCTGCGGCTTCGGCTGCGGGGTGAGGGCGGGCTTCGGGTCCCACTGGGTCGTCGTGCGGATGAAGGCCGCGATCACTGATGTCATCGCCAGGACGAGGAGGGGGCCGGCGAGCCAGGGGTGGTCGGCCATCTCGGTCGGCAGGTAGCGGTAGGACGTCAGCAGGGCCGCGAAGACCACGGTGCCGTGGACGACGAGGCGGGTCGCCTGGCGGTCCCAGCCGCGGGCCTGGGCGCGCAGGGCCGCTTCGATGGTGAGGGTGAAGACGACGCCGGCGACCAGGTCGACGCCGTAGTGGTAGCCGAAGCCCAGGGTGGCGCCGATGGTGGCGAGCAGCCAGAAGGTGCCGGCGAAGCGCAGGAACCGCGGGCCGGTGCGGGTGTGGACGAAGATCGCGGTCGCCCAGGCCGTGTGCAGGCTGGGCATGCAGTTGCGGGGCGTGATCGCGTCGAACGGCATCGCCTGCGGGGTGATCAGCGGAGGTGCCGTCTCCGGCCACAGGTTGACCGCCGCCCACTGGCCGCCGTCGGCGCCGTAGGCGAAGATCGGGCCGACGACCGGGAAGATCATGTAGATCGCCGGGCCGAGGAGGCCGATCGTCAGGAAGGTGCGCACCAGGTGGTGGCGGGGGAAGCGGCGCTCGGTGGCCACGTTGCGGAGCTGGTACAGGGCGGCGCACACCGCGGCCACCGCCAGCTGGACGTAGACCCAGTCCAGGACGTGGGCGCCGACCGGTCCGGTGGCCCGCACGAGCCGGCCGACCAGCCAGGACGGGTTGCCGAGCGCGTGGTCGGCGGTCGCCACGTACTGGTCGAGCACCGTGTAGCGGGTCTTCGACGTGATCAGCAGCCAGGTGTCGCCGGTCTTGCGGCCGGCCACCAGCAGCAGAGCCAGGCCCACGCCCTTCAGCAGCAGGATCCGCTCGCGGCCGGTGCGGCGGGTGACGGCGAGGACGGCGCAGCCCAGGACGACCAGCAGTGCGCCGTTGCCGAAGGGGTGCCCGTCGGGGACTCTGACACCGGTTCCGGAGATCCAGCGCACGAGCACGATGACGAGGTCGATGCCTATCGCGGTGCCGGCCGCGATGAAACGCTCGCGCCAGGTGAGGACCACCATCATCAGCGCCATGCCCGCATAGAGCAGAAAGCCTGATTTAGGCGGGAATATCACCTCTCGCATTTGATTGGTGATCGGTCCCGGTACGCCGTAGCGCCGCGCGGCGATCTCCAGCGCGATGAGGAATCCGAGGCCCACCAGGGCCGCCGTACCCCACAGCACCACCCGCGGCCGGAGCCACGTGGCGGACGTAGTCCTGGGTCTTATTCGCGAGAGCACCCGCGACGCTATAGATATCAATTGATTTGGCCGTTTTGTCAGATAGATGAGGATATTGAATCGTTAGTCAGTTCGATCATGCTATCCGAGTTGCGCACGAGAGTTCCCCTGGTTACGGCAAGGAAAATACGAGAAGGGAATTCCGGTCAGCGCCTCTTGAATTCCACCGGGCCCGCGTTCATCTCGATGGTGCCGTCGGTGTGCAGGACCGGACGGCGTTCGGTCATGCGGGCGCTGTAGGCCTCGATGTGCTGGATCGCCGCGCCGTCGGGCGAGGTGAAGTCGACCAGGGCGATGGCCACCCAGTACCGGGTCTTGGTGTTCTCGAAGAGGGGCACCGTCACGGTCGAGCCGCGGTCGTCGGTGACCACGACCTTCGCGCCGAAGCTGCGGAAGGAGCCGAAGCCGTTGCTGAGCGCGGAGTAGGCGCACAGCAGGACGTAGCCCTGCTCGTCGGGGCGCACGATCCGGAGCGTCTCGCGGCCTGGGGCCCGGGAGTCGCCGTCGAGGTGGACGAACGGGCGGTTCTTCAGGGAGCCCAGGCGCTTGTAGTAGACGACGTCGGCGCCCTTGCCCTTCTTCGCCGTCCCCGCCTCGGGCGCGGGGGCCGAGCCCTTCTTCCGGGTCCGCAGCGAACCGGGCGGCTGCTCGCCGCGCACCGCCTTGGACGCCGGCACGAACAGGGCGTAGAGGTCGAGGTCGGCGCCCTTCTTGCGGCGCTGGTCGCTGCCGCCGTCCCACTCCAGGGTCGCCGTGACCACCAGCTCGCGGTCCGCCTTGTCCAGGCTCATCGAGACCTGGCTGCCCTTGTCGAGGCTGATGGTGCCGAGCGGCGGCTTGCGCAGGCTCATCGGCGGCGCGGCGGTCACCGTCGGCGCCTGGGCCTCGGGGGCCTCCTGGGGCTGCCCGGGTTCCTCGGCCGGCTCCTGCGTCACGTCGATGCCGAAGTCCGTCGCCAGCCCGGCCAGGCCGTTCGCGTACCCCTGGCCGATGGCCCGCAGCTTCCAGCCCTCGCCCCTGCGGTAGAGCTCCACCAGCAGTACGGCGCGTTCGCCGTCGGTGAGGGCCGGCGGGCGGAAGTGGACCGGGTCGGCGCCCGGTTGGGAGGCGCGGATCAGGACGTCCTTCACCTCGCGGAAGGTGCGGCTCGCGTCGTCGGGGTCGCAGCTGCCGACCAGGACCACCCGGTCCACGTCCGCCGGCAGCGCGGCCGGGTCCACCTCGATGCGCTCGCCGCCCGCCGCGTCGGCGGCGACGTGCCGTACCGCGTCGGACTCGGCGGACGGCTGGTTGTAGAAGACCAGGTCGTCGTCGGACCGGACCTTGCCGTCCGCCGCCACCAGCAGGGCGCTGAGGTCGACGGTGCCGCCCACGGCGTGCAGTTCGGCGACGACGGGCCCGGGGCCCATCGCGATGTTCCCGCCCTTGCTCAGTTCCGGCATGCCGCCCACCCCTTGAAAAATCCCCCACCGCTTTCACGCCACCCTGTCACACCGGGCCCGGAACGAAAGGGTGTTCGCCTGCGAGGGGCGGGCGTGCCCTCAGCGCGGTTCGCGCACCACCGCCGTCTCCCCCGCGGGCACGGCTACCGAGCCCGGCGCCGGCTTGCCGGTCAACAGTTCCGTGGCGTTCTGGGCCACCGCGACCTCGGCGGGGCGGTCGGTGTGATTGATGAGGAAGAGGTAGTCGGCGTCCGGGCCGCGCCGCAGGACCGCCTCCACGCCGGGAGCGGTCTCGCGCACCGGCCGCACCCCGGCCTCGGTGCGGATGCGGTCCAGGAGCACGGCGAGGGTCGGCTCGTCGGGCAGCGTGGCCAGATACCAGCTCGTTCCGGCGCCGAGGCGGTGACGTGTCACCGCCGGCACTCCGGTCAGGGGACCGGTCGTGTACGACTCGACCGGCTCGGCACCGGACAGCCGTACCCGTTCCGACCACAGCGTTCCGGTGCCGCCGCCGCTCAGGCCGACCGACTCGCCGTGCAGCAGCGGGAACAGCTCGTCGGTCCGTACGCCGAGCGCCTCGCGGAACGCGCCCGGGTAACCGCCCAGCCGGACATGGCAGTTCGCGTCGACCGCGCCGCTGTGGAAACCGACGGCGAGGGTGCCGCCGCGCTCCGCGAAGCCGGTGAGGTTGGCCGCGCCCGCGTCGTCCACCAGGTACAGGCTCGGGGCCAGCACCAGGCGGTACGGCGACAGATCGGCGTCCGGGCGCACGAAGTCCACCGCCACGCCGGCCCGCCACAGCGGCTCGTACCAGGCGCGGACCAGGTCCTGGAAGCGCAGCTCACCGCTCGGCTGGGAGGGGAGCTCCATGGCCCAGCGGGCGTTCCAGTCCCAGACGACGGCCACTTCGGCCGTGCCGACGCTGCCGCGCACCTCGGCCAGCGCCTTCAGGTCGGCACCGAGCCGGACCACGTCCTGCCAGATGCGGCTGTCGGTGCCGGCGTGCGGCAGCATCGCCGAGTGCCACTGCTCGGCACCCGCCTTCGCCGCCCGCCACTGGAAGTACGCGATGCCGTCCGCGCCCCGGGCGACATGGGCGAGCGCGTTGCGCCGCATTTCGCCGGGGCCCTTCGCCCTGTTCACCGGCTGCCAGTTGACCGCGCCCGTCGAGTGCTCCATCAGCAGCCACGGGCCGCCCGCGAGGGAGCGGACCAGGTCGCCGCTGAGCGCGATGTCGATCTCGGACTCGGGGTCGGCCGACTGGAGGTAGTGGTCGTTGGAGACGACGTCCAGCTTCGGGGCCCAGCGCCAGTAGTCCAGCGCGTCGAAGTTGTACATCACCATGAAGTTGGTGGTGGCGGGGATCTCCGGGGCCGCCTCCAGCAGCACCCGGCGCTCCGCCTCGTACAGCGAGAGCAGTTCGTCGCTGGAGAAGCGGCGCCAGTCGAGCTGCTGAGTGGGGTTCGGGACAGCGCCGGTGGGGCGGGGCGGCAGGATCTCGTCCCAGTCGTAGTACCACTGGCTCCAGAACCGGGTTCCCCAGGCGTCGTTGAGGGCGTCCAGGTCGTCCGCGTAGCGCCTGCGCAGCCAGCGCCGGAACGCGGCCGCGCTCTCGTCGCAGTAGCACTCGGCGTTGTGGCAGCCGTACTCGTTGTGGACGTGCCACATCGCCAGCGCCGGGTGGTCCGCGTACCGCCGGGCGAGCTCGCCCGCCATCCGCAGTGCCGCCTGACGGTAGGCCGGGCTCGACGGGCAGAACGTCTGGCGGCTGCCGTACGACAGTCCCCTGCCGTCCTTGTCGACGGGCAGTGCCTCGGGGTGGGCGCGGAAGAACCACGCCGGGGGCGCCGCGGTCGGGGTCGCGAGGTCGGCCGCGATGCCGTGGCCGTGCAGCAGGTCGAGGACGCGGTCCAGGAGGGAGAAGTCGTAGCTGCCCTCGCTCGGTTCCAGCAGCGCCCAGGAGAAGATGCCGACGCTGACCATGGTCACCCCGGCCTCGCGCATCAGGCGCATGTCCTCGGCCCAGACCTCCTCGGGCCACTGCTCGGGGTTGTAGTCGCCGCCGTAGGCGATGCCGGGGACGGACAGTTCGCGCTTCATCGGGCGGCTCCTCCGAGGAGTCGGCGGGTGGTGGCCACGCCCCACTCGTCCAGGGACAGCAGGCGGTCGCTGGAGGCCATCAGGCCGCCGGTCGCCTCGACATGGGCGGCCCACCGCTCCCGGGTCTCCACGGCCGGGCGGGCCATCAGGCAGTCGGGGTCGTTGATCCAGAGGCGGCCGTGCTGCCACTGGCGGCCGGCGCCGGTGAACTCGGCCGGGTCCTGGCCGGGCTGGCTGTGGTCGTCGGCCTCCGGGCGGCGGTGCGGGGCCGTGTCGGGGCTGACCCGCATCGCGTCGAACAGGCCGAGGGAGGGCAGCATCGGCGCTCCGCAGCCCAGCAGATAGGCGTCCGCGCCGATCGCCTCACGGATCAGCCGGATGCCGTCCCGGTAGGCGGTCAGCGCGTCCGTCTCCGTGTCGTGCCGGACGCCGGCCAAGGCGCCCGCGTACAGGAAGTCGACCTTGAAGTAGTCGTAGCCCTCGGCGCGCAGCGTCCGGAAGACCTCCGTCAGACACGCCGCCGCCCCGGGGTGGGTGGTGTCCAGGACGCGCAGGTCGTGGCCCCAGTTGCGGCCGGCGTGAGTGAAGTCGCCGTCCTCGTCCCGCACCAGCCACTCCGGGTGCTCGGCGGCCAGGTCGCTCGCCGGGTCGACCAGGAAGGGTGCCGTCCAGATGCCGGCGCGGCGGCCGCGGGCGCGGATGGCGTCCGCGATGCCGGCGCGGGAGCGGAAGCGGCCGGAGAGGGTGAGCCAGTCGCCGAGGGCCTTCTGGTAGCCGTCGTCGATCTGGACGACGTCGACGGGCAGGTCGAGGGTGTCCATCGCGCGGAGGTTCTCGTGGATGTCGTCCTCGGTGACGGTGGTGAAGTACTCGTACCAGGAGCACCAGACCGTCGGCGCCGGGCGGGGAGCGGGCAGCCCGAGGCTGTCCGCCCAGTCGCCCAGCACCGACTGGATGCCGGTCCCCGACCACTCCTTCACCGGGCCGTCGGCGCTGACCTCGGCGATGTCGCCGTCCGTCAGGACCAGCCGGACGGACGGGACCCCGCTGAGGGGATCCGTCGCCGCCCACAGCCGGACCGGGGAGCCGTCGCCGGGGTCGAGCGCGAGCAGGCCCTCGCCCTGGAAGGTGCCCTCGGGGACGGTGACGCCGGGGCGATAACAGACCGTCGCCCAGTTGTCGTTGGTCGCACGGAACGGCCGCTCGCCCAGGGCGTAGGCACCGCTCGGGCTCCAGGACTGCCAGCCCTCCTCGTGGACGCGGGCCCTGCGGGGGTCCACGGACACCGAGGCGACCGGGGTGAAGGGGTTGTGCACGGAGGTCTCTTTCAGGCCGAGGGCGGTCAGCCCTTGTTGGCGCCCAGCGTCAGTCCGCTGACGAACTGCCGCTGGAGCACGAAGTACACGATCAGCGTGGGGATCGCGGTGAGCAGGGCGCCGGCGGCGACCAGGTTGGGGTCGGTGAAGTACGCGCCGGAGAGGTTGTTCAGGGCCGAGGTGACCGGCATGTTCTCGCCGGTCGAGATCAGCACGAGGGCCCAGAAGAAGTCGTTGTAGATCCAGATGGACAACAGCGTCGCCAGGGCGGCCATCGCCGGGCGGCACAGCGGCAGCACGATCTGCCAGTACTGCCGCCACACCGAGGCGCCGTCGACCAGCGCGGCCTCGGTCAGCTCGTGCGGCAGCGTGCGCATGTAGTTGCTGAGCACGAAGGCGCAGAAGCCGGACTGGAAAGCGACATGAATCAACACCAGGCCGAGCGCGGAGTCGTAGAGCTTGCCGCTCATGGTGATGCCGGGCAGGTCGATCAGCAGGTACAGCCGGTACAGCGGGGTGATGATGACCTGCTGCGGCAGCAGGTTGCCGGCCGTGAAGACCAGCAGCAGCGCCAGGTTGAGGCGGAAGTCGAAGCGGCTGACGTAGAACGCGACCATCGAGGACAGGAACAGCGTCAACAGCACCGCCGGCACGGCGATGATCATGGTGTTGACGAAGTAGTGGCTCATGTCCGACTGCGTGAACGCGTTCGTGAAGTTGTCGAAGTTCAGCGTGTCCGGCCAGGACACGTATCCCTTCTCGCTCGTCTCCGAGTACGGCCGCAGCGCCGCGTAGACCGCCCAGAGCAGCGGTGCGAGCCAGGCCAGCGCCGCGCCGGCGAGGAAGAGGTGCAGCAGGATCCGGGCCGGGCGCAGGGGCGTACGGGGCTTGGTCATGGCGGTCGTACTCATGCGCGCCGCTCCTTCCGGAAGGTGGCCACCAGGTAGGGGATGATCACGACGAGGGAGATCAGCAGCAGCACGACCGCGATCGCGGAGCCGTATCCGATGCGGCTGGACTCGCCGATGATGTTGTTGGTGACCAGGATCGAGAGCAGCTCGGTGCCCTGTGCGCCCTTGTTGAAGACGAAGACCAGGTCGAAGGCGCGCAGCGCCTCGATGATGGTGACGACCAGGACGACTGTGTTGGTGGGGCGCAGCGTCGGGAAGATGACGTTCTTGAACGTCTGCCACTCGTTGGCGCCGTCTAGCGCGGACGCCTCCCGCAGCGAGGGGTCGACGCCCTTCAGGCCGGCCAGGTAGAGGATCATCATGTAGCCGGTGTGGCGCCAGGACGCGGCGACGAGGATCGCCCAGAGGTTGAGGTCCGGGTCGCCGATCCAGTCGATGTACTTACCCGGCTCGTTGGCCCCGATGACGCTGTTGATCAGGCCGGTGTCGGGGTTGTAGATCAGCTGCCAGACGAAGCCGATGACGGCCATCGACATCACGACGGGCAGGAAGAACGCGGTCTGGTACACCCTGCTGAAGCGGATCCGCTTGTCCAGCTGCACGGCCAGGAACAGACCGAGCGGGGTCGGGATCACGATCAGGACGACGAACCAGATGACGTTGTGCTGGACGGCGGGCCAGAACTGCGGGTTGTTGGAGAACAGTTCCTTGAAGTTCTCCAGGCCGACCCACTTGATCGAGTCGAAGCCAATGCCGTCCCAGGTGGTGAAGGCCAGCGCCACGGAGGCGAGGGCCGTCACCCACACGAGGGCGATGTGCAGGATCGTCGGCAGGCCCGCCATCAGACCGAGGGTGAGCCGGTCGCGGCGGGTCAGCAGTCGGCGGTGTCCCTGGGACACCTTCTTCGCGGGGGCAGCGCCCGGAGGCGGCACGGCGGCCGCCTCCGGGATCTCCTTGGTGGTCTGTGTGGTCATGTCGATCAGCCCGACGCGAAGATCGTCTTCTTCTGGCGCTCGATCGAGGACAGCAGGCCATCGACGCCCTTGGGGTCACGGACGAACTTCTGCAGCGCGGGCTGCATCACCGTGGAGGTGAAGTCCGGGCGGGAGTCGCGGTCCATGAACTGGGTCAGGGACTTGGCGCCGGCGATCATGTCGTACGCCTTCTTCTGAAGGGCCGTGTACGAGGAGGTGTCGGCCTTGGTGGAGGCGTGCACCGAGCTCGGGTCGGACTTGAGGTAGACGGTCTCGGCCTCCGGGGTGCCGAGGAACTCCAGCAGCTTGACGGCCTCGGCCTTGTTCTTGGGGCTCTTGCTCATCATGAAGCCGTCGGTCGGCGCCTCGACGGTGTCCTGCCCGAACTGCGGGTCGATCTCCGGGAAGGCGAAGAAGTCGAGGTCGTCCAGGGCGGCCTTGTCGGTGAACTGCTGGGCCACGAAGGTGCCGAGGAGGTACATGCCGGCCTTCTTGGAGGCCAGCGTCTGGGCCGCGTCCTGCCAGGTGCGGCCCATGGCGCCCTCCTGGTGGTACGGGAGGATCTCGGTCCACAGGTCGAAGACCTTGCGCACCTTGGCGTCGGTCCAGGAGGCCTTGCCCGCCATCAGCTCGACGTGGAAGTCGTAGCCGTTCTGGCGGAAGTTGATCTGGTCGAAGGTGCCGAGCGCGGGCCAGGCGTCCTTGTCGCCGAAGGCGATCGGGACCAGCTTGTCCTTCTGCATCTGCTTGCACAGCGCGACGAAGTCGTCCCAGGTGGTGGGGACTTCGTAGCCGTTCTCCTGGAAGACGCTCTTCCGGTAGAAGATCGCCCACGGGTACGTGTACAGCGGCACGAAGTAGTACTTGCCGTCCTCGCCCTTGCTGAGCTTGTGCATCGCTTCGGGGAAGTTGTCCCCGATGGTCTTCCACACGTCGTCGATCGGCGTGGCCAGTCCCTTGGCCGCGAAGAACTGCATCCGGTAGCCGGCGAACCAGGTGAACACGTCGTCCGGCGTGCCCTGGAGGTAGGAGTTGATCTGCTCCTGGAAGGTGTTGGAGTCCTTGGTGTTCACGTCGACCGTGATGCCGGACTTCTTCTTGTAGGCCGCGTAGATGTCCGCGAACGCCTTCTTCGGCACGGCGTCGGACGCCTTGGAGCCGAGGGTGACGGTCTTCGGGTCGCTCGCCGTGCCGCTGCCGCCGCAGGCGCTCAACAGCGGGATGCCCGCGCCGAGAACGGCGGCGCCGCCTATGCCGCGCAGCATCGTGCGGCGGCTCGGCGAGGGCAGTGAGAGACCGGAGGGGGAGAAGTGCTGCATCTACGGCTCCTGATGGCAGGGTTCGATCGTGAGGGTGGACGTGTTGAAGTCCGTCGCAATCGATCAGAAATCAACTTGACCGAACACGGTGGCGCAATAACAGCCGTATGTCTGGTCATGCGTCAAGGGATGGCGATCGACGTTTCGGAAACGTGACTGAGATCTCGAACCCGCGTTCAACAGGGAGATGATCGAACTCCCGTACGCCACGAAGATCGCGCCGCTACCTTTCGGCCATGACGACTTCGAGCACGCCCTCGCCCCTGCCCTCGGTGACCCTGCGCGGCCGTTCCGGGGCGCTGTGGCTGGAGGGCGGGTCACTGCTGCTCGAGCAGGACGGGGTGCGAAGACGCATACCGCTGCCGGCCGTCGAGGCGGTCAGACCCGCCGAGGGCCCGCGCGGTGTGGAGGTGGTGCTGACCGCGCCCGAGGGGGCGGGAGCGACCGTGTACCGGGTCGCGCACCGGGCGGCGTCCGCGCGGGACGCCTTCGTCAGGACCGTGAACGCCGCGCTGCCCGCGCGGGAGGCGGAGGAGGACCGCCGGGACGGTGCCACGCTGGTCGAGGTGCTGCCGGGCACGGTCCGCACGGCCTGGTACCGCAAGGCGCTCGGGGACGCGGCGCTCGTGCTCGCGATCGGGGTGCCGGTCGTGGGCTGGATCGCCGGGCTGGTCACGCTGCTCGCGCACGGCGACCTGATCGGCGCGATCCTGTGGTTCTTCGGGACGAAGCCCTTGATCATCGGGCTCGTTCTGTACGGCATGGCCGCCAAGACCCTGTACGACCGGGCGATCCTGCGCCGCCGCGGTGTCTCCGTGCTCGCCGCCTTCCACCGCCACGACGGCAAGAAGCGCCTGTTCCGGTTCACCGACCTGAACGGCGTTCCGCGGGAGTGCGAGGTCGACAACGCCGCCGAACCCGTCGGCTCCGGCGCGGAGCGCTTCGAGGTCAGCTACGACCCGGAGCACCCCGAGCGGGTCGCGGCGAGGCTCCCCGTGCGCACCTGGGTGCTGCGGTCCCTGGGCGTGGGCGTGTTCGGCACGCTGTTCCTCTACACGGGCCTGTACATGGTCCCGTACCAGCTGATCCAGGTGCTGTCCTAGCCGCCGCGGACACCGGCTAGCGGATCACCACGGTCCTGGTCTCGCTGACCTGGTCGACCTCCGTGGTCCGCACGGTCACCTTCATCTCCCACTTCCCGGCGATGGGCAGGTTGAGGAAGCTGTTGCCCCAGTAGCCGCCCTTGTCGGTGAGTTCGGCGTCGACGGGGCCGATGTCCTTGGCCGGCAGCGTGAAGGAGATCCGCAGCTCGGGGACGACGGACACACCGCCGTCGGGGCCGTAGACGAGGGCCTCGATGGAGTTGTCGCCGACCCGGCCCGGGTCGATGGTGACCTGCACCTTGCCGTGGCCGCCGGGGGTGCCGACGTCGAAGGGGACGTTGGTGACGGAGGCGCCGACCACGGCCGGCGTCCCCGCCGCCGCCTCGGCCTCCGCCCGGCCGGGCAGCGTGCTGGTGAGCAGCGTGGTGACCGCCAGGACCGCCGCGCCGACGGCGACTTCGGCGAGCACGGAGCGACGCAGGGCACTGCGCTGTTCGGAACCGGCTTCCACCGGAGCGGAGGGCTCCGGTGCCGCCTCGGGGCCCGCCGGCAGCGACGGGCCGCCCACCGGCTCCGGGACCTTCTCCCGTACGGCGGCCTCCGCCTCCACGACGGTCTCCGCGGTCTCCGCGTCGACGGTCGCGAGCCGGGCCGTCCAGCGGCGGGACAGGGCCGCCGCCGCGAGCAGCAGCACCACGGCGGCGAGCTTCAGCGTCAGGAGCCTGCCGTACGTCGTGCCGGTGAGCGCGTCCCAGGAGCCGAGGCCGCGCCAGGACTGGTAGACGCCGGTGACGACCAGGACGGTCACGGATACGAACGCGACGCGGGAGAAGCGGGTGACGGCCGCCGGGGTCAGCCGCGCGCGGTACAGCGTGACGAGCAGGGCCGTGAGGCCGCCCAGCCAGACCGCCGTGGCCAGCAGATGCAGCGCCGCGGACGTCATCGCCACCGGGACCTGGATACCCGCGGAGGCGTGCTCGCCGGCCGCCCAGGTCACCGCGAGGCCGACGGCGAGCGCGGCGCCCGCCCAGCCGAAGGGCTTGCGGAGCCGGGCCAGCCGCAGCAGATAGAGGGCGGCCACGAGCAGCAGGGCGAGGCGGGCCAGCAGCACCTCGCCGGGGCGGCCGGTCAGGGTGCGGGTGACGGAGTCCGCGCTCAGGGCGCCCAGGGGGCCCTCGCCCGACTCGTACGGGGCGCGCAGCACCAGCAGGGCGAGGGTGGCGCCGAGCAGGGTCCACCAGCCGGCCCTCAGCAGCCGGTGCAGCACGGGGGCGTCCGGCGGGCGGCAGACGGCCATGAACGTCGCCGTGCCGATGAGCAGGGCGACGGCGAGGTAGGCCAGATACCGGGCGATGTTGTAGAGGCTCTTGGTCGCCGGGTCCTCGGTCGGGCCGGTGTCGAGCGTGGCCGTGGTGAGGGACGGCTTGCCGACGGAGAAGGTGAACGCGCCGGAGACCGGGTGGCTGTCGGCCGACACCACCCGCCAGGCGACGGTGTAGGTGCCCTCGGCCAGCTTCGCGGGGAGCGTGACGGTGGCCGTCTCGGCGCCGCCGCCCCGCGCGTGCTCGGGTTCGCCCGTGCGCAGCCGGCGGCCGTCCGGGTCCAGGACGCGGAAGGAGTC
Organism: Streptomyces chartreusis; assembly: GCF_008704715.1. Classification (NCBI taxonomy): domain Bacteria; kingdom Bacillati; phylum Actinomycetota; class Actinomycetes; order Kitasatosporales; family Streptomycetaceae; genus Streptomyces; species Streptomyces chartreusis. Next base: position 5,114,368 of record NZ_CP023689.1, on the reverse strand, counting down.
CTCCAGCAGACCGACGGACTCCGTGAACGTCAGGGTGATGTCGCGCGGGGCCGACTTGAGGACGCTTCCGTCCTCGGGGTCGGTGGCGCGGAGGGCGGCGTGGGCCGACGCCGGGCCCGTGCCACCGAGGAGGAACAGGACCAGCAGGGTGCCCAGCAGCACCAGCCTTTGAAGTTGTCGCCGGTCGGTGAGTCGGCCGCGCTGTCGTCGTCGGTCATCGCACCCCGCCACGTCTGTCCACATCTCCGTCGTCGGACTTGAGGCCTCGAGGGTATGTACGGACGGGAAACCCGCAACACTCACCGGCCGCCCCGCACACTTCCCGCCGCGCTCCGCCCCGACGGGCTCACCACGTCGGCCGGGCCGACACCCCTCCGTCCACCACCAGGTCGTGCCCGGTGATCCAGGACGCGAGACGCGAGGCGAGGAACACGCAGGCGTCGGCCACGTCCTCGGGCCGGCCCAGGCGTCCCGTGGGGACCGCCTGCTTCCAGCGGCGCACGCCCTCCGGCCAGGACTCCTCAAGTCCCTCGCGGTGGATCAGGCCGGGGGAGACGGTGTTGACGCGGATTCCCCAGGGGCCGTACTCCAGGGCCGCGGAGCGGGCGTGCATGCGTACCGCCGCCTTGGCGGCGCCGTAGTGGGCGTGCAGGGGTGCCGGGTGGGTGGCCTCGATGGAGGCGATGTGGGTCACCGAACCGCCGCCGTCCTGCGTACGCATGATCCCGGCGGCGGCCTGCGTGCACGCGAACACGCTCGTCAGGTTGGCGTCGACGACCGCCCGCCACTCGGCCGCCGGCATCCCCGGCAGCTCCCGCAGCGGCTGTACGCCCGCGTTGTTGACCAGCGCCGTCAGCCGCCCGCCGCCCCACTCGGCGGCCTCGCCCAGCAGCCGCCCGCACGCGTCCTCGTCCGTCAGGTCGGCCCGCAGCACCAGCGCCCGTCCGCCCGACTCCCGGACCCGGCGCGCGACTTCGTCCGCCGCGTCCACCGCCGTACGGCAGTGCAGGACGACGGCCGCACCCTCCTCGGCGAACCGCGTCGCGATCCCCCGTCCGATGCCGCCGCCCGCGCCCGTGACCAGGGCGACCTGTCCTTCCAGGAGTCCGCTCATGGGCGGCACAGTCCCGCGATCCGGTCCGCTTCGGCGGGATAGCGCGCCGTCAGGTCCGCCAGGTCGCCGTGCTCGTAGCCCTCGTAGGTGAAGCCGGGGGCCATCGTGCAGCCGAAGAAGGTCCACGAACCGCCGGCCGCCACCCGCGCGCCCATCCAGGTCCCGGCCGGGACCGTGAGCTGGATGTGCTCGCCGCGCTGTATGCCTGGGCCGAGCACGGCTGTGCGGGACGTGCCGTCGGGTGCGAGGAGCAGCATCTCCAGGGGGTCGCCCAGGTAGAAGTGCCACACCTCGTCCGACGGCAGGCGGTGCAGGGCGGAGTAGTCGTCCGTGGTGAGCAGGACGACGATCGCGGTGCCCTGCGGCCGCCCGTCGGACAGCTCGGGTCCCGCCCAGGTCCGCCGGAACAGCCCGCCCTCACGCGGGATCGGCTCCAGGCTGTAGTGCGCGACGAGTTCTTCCGGGGTCACACCCCAAAAGCTACCTCCCGGGTGAGGAAGGCGAGTTGGGCCTCCTTCGCCGGGATGTACACGTCCGGGATGTCGACCTCCGGCAGCACGACCACGGGCCCGGCCTCGAAGCCCTGCTTGAGGAACCGGGCCACGGCCTTCTCGTTGCGGACGTCCGGGTCGACGACGACGCGCCGGCGGTCCAGGGTGCCGAAGACGTAGGCCGCGACCACGCCCAGCAGTACGGAGGTCCAGCCGGGCCGCGCCCCCTCGGGACCGGCGGGGGCGAGCAGCAGGTGGACGCCGATGTCCCCGGGGAGGACCTCGTAGCACTCGCTGACCCGGTCGGCCTCCGGCTCGTAGGTCTGCAGCAGCGCGACCGGGACGTCGTCCCGCAGGATCAGGTAGGCGTGGTGCGTGTCGAGGCCGGCCATGTGGGCGTAGATCTCGGACACCTGGTCCCTGGTCAGGCCGTTCATGCCCCAGAAGGAGGCGCGCTCCGCGCCGGTCCAGCCGTGCACGACCGCGGCGTCGGCGTGCGGGTCGAGGGGGCGGACACGGACGCTGCCGAAGCCGTCGACGGCCTGCTCGTGGACGGGTCGGACGGCGGTGCCGGGGATCGTCGTGGACGGCTCAGACATCGGATTCCTTCTCGAACTCGGTGAAATCGGTGACGACGGGGACCAGATCTCCCCGTACCCACAGCGGGAGTTGGTCGCGGTGGTGGGGCGAGCCGGGGATGCCCCAGGCGCCGAGCGGCACCAGCCAGCTGCCGGCCTCACGGTCGGCCAGGTCCCAGACGTAGCGGGCGGCGGGCCCGCGCGCGGCCAGGTCGGTGATTCCGGGCACGGCGGAGGTGCACAGCACGCAGTCGTGGTCGCCGGAGAGACGGGGTTCGTCGTAGGCGGTGTCGGTCAGCGCCCGCCAGGGGGCGAGGCGGTGGGTGTCGCCCCAGCCACCGGAGGGCGGCTCGGCGGCCACCTCCTCGACGGCTTCCCGGACGGCCTCGGCGCGGTCGATGCCGTACAACTCCTCGGCGCGCAGCAGGTGTTCGAGGGCGAAGCCGACGCGCGGGAGGAGGGCCAGCCAGGGCAGCAGGACCTCGGGGTAGGCGGGCGCGGCGGCCAGCGCGGCGAACGCCGGGTGCGCGGCGAGCCGCCGTACGACGGCACTGCGCACCGCCGCGTACAGGGCCGCGCCCTCGCTGTCCGCGTCCATGCGGCGGTCCCAGTCCAGCAGGGCCCGGCGGATCCGCTCCGCGTCGGGGCCGAGGGTGCCGAGGGTGCGCAGCAGGTCCAGCAGGGCTTCCGCCGAGGCCAGCCGGGTGTCCATGTGGATGGCCGGCATGTCGGCGGCCGACCAGCGCTCCTTCTCCCCCAGCAGGGCCGTGATGCGGTCGGCGCGATGGGATGCGGCGAACTCCACGCCCAGGGGTGCGGCGAGACCGCGCTGGTTGGCCATGGCGGCGACGCCGTCGGTGAGCCCGCCGCGCGGCGTCTCGTGCCAGCCGTCCCAGTCGTGGCCGGGCTCCCAGGCGGGCACCGGCCCGATGCCGTTGGCCGCGGAGCGCACCGGCACCTTCCCGGCGACGCGGTGCAGCAGCCCGCCCTCGGTGTCGGCGGCCTGGACGACGTTGACGGGCTCCGCCCACAGGTCGACGGCCCGGTCGACGTCGGCGACCCGGCGGGCCCGCAGCAGCGGGAGCAGTGCGCCGAAGCCGAGGTCGCCGGTGACGCGGGGCGGGTAGCGCAGGGCCATGGCGAGGGGCGGGGCGTCGTCGGAGACCCCACTGGGGAAACCTTCCTGCACCTCTCCCTGCAACCCTTCCGGCAGGCCCTCCTCCAGATGCTCCTGTGAGCCGTCGGGCAGCCCTTCCGGCCCTCCGATCACCACCGGCCCCCGAGCCGTCTCGATCACCTCGATCTCGACCGGGTCCTCCCCCGCGACCTCCACGACCTCCGTGTGCCGCACCGCACGGCGCCACACCCCGTCCGGGTCCAGCGCCTCGATGCCCGCCCCAGTGCGCCGCAGCCGCTCCCGGTACAGGTCCTGGTAGTCCGCCATGGCGTTGGTGATGGCCCAGGCGACCGTGCCGGTGTGGCCGAAGTGGGCGATGCCGGGGATGCCGGGGACCGCGAGGCCGATGACGTCGAACTCGGGGCAGGAGAGATGGATCTGCTGGTAGACGCCGGGGTCCTCGATGAAGCGGTGCGGGTCGCCGGCGATGATCGCGTGCCCGGTGACGGTCCGTTCGCCGCTCACCAGCCAGCCGTTGCTGCCCGAGGTGCCCGGCCCGTCGGCGGCGAACAGCCCGACCGCGTCCGCGCCGAGGTGGCGTACGACCTGCTCGCGCCAGAGCTTGGCCGGGAAGCCCGCGAACAGGATGTGGATGCCGAGCCAGACGCCGAGCGGGGTCCAGGGCTCCCAACGCCCGGGAGCCAGGCCCGTCTTCGCGAACTCGGTTGTGCGGCGGGCGCCTTCGTCCAGTCCCTCGTTGACCCCGTCGACGTACGCCCGCACCCACCCCGCCGTCTCCGGGTCCCGTCTCTCCAGTTCGGCGAAACAGCGTCTCGCCGTGTCGTCGAGGCGGGCCCGTCTGACGAACCGGTCCCAGGGCAGGGCCTCGGCACCGAGGAAGGAGGCGGAGGTGCCCCGCGCCCGGTGCCGTTCGACCTCCAGCTGCCAGGCCCGGTCGAGGGCGGTGACACGGCCCTGCGCCCGGGCGAGTTCACTCGCCCCGTCGGCCCGGAGATGCGGAATGCCCCAGGCATCGCGGAAGATCTCGCCGGTCACCTGTGCCCCTCCTTTGCTTTAGGTTAGGCTTCCCTAAGTTATTGGTGCGGGAATCGTACGCGAAGGGTGAAGAGCTCATGGGGCAGGGGCACGGCTGGGAGGGCGCGGTCCTGAAGCTGCTGCGCGCGAAGGACTTCGTGTTCACGGTGACGGGCGCGGAGGACGTCACCGAGCACTACCGCCGCGTGCACCTCACGGACGGCGGCATGCTGGCGGCGACCGGCGTCCACCCCACCATGTGGGTCCGGCTGTGGTTCGACAACGCGGGCAAGCCCCATCAGCGCGCCTACACCCTCGTCGACCCGGACCCCGGGGCCGGCACCTTCAGCCTGGAGTTCGCCCTGCACGAGGGCGTCGCCAGCGACTGGGCGCGCACGGCGAAGCCCGGCGACACCATCGAGGCGACCATCCACGGCACCGGCTTCACCCAACCCGAACCGGCCCCCTCCCATGTCTTCGCCATCGCCGACACGGCCTCCCTGCCGGCCCTCAACTCCCTGCTCGACACCCTCGACGCGGCCCCGGCCACGGTGTGGTTCGAGGGCGAGCGCGACGGCCTGCCCTTCCGCGCGGAGGAGTCCCGCCACGACGTACGGACCCTGCCGCGGCGCGACTCGGGGGCCCACCTGGTCGCCCAGGTGAAGGAGAACCTGCCCGGCCTGCTCGCCGACACGCCGGATCCGTACGTCTGGATCGCCTGCGACACGGCGACCACCCGCGCCCTCACCTCCTACGTCCGCAAGGAGCTCGGTCTGCCCAAGCAGCGGGTGAACGCGCTGGGGTACTGGCGCCCCTGATCCCGGCACGGGCGCACCCCCCTTGATGCGCCCGTGCCGGACCGGCATCCCCGCGCGCGTCCGGGCGGCGCGCGCGGCATCATCGGGGGCATGGACGTCACCCTGCATCTCGCCCAGGACCCCGAGGCCGACGAACTCCTCGGCCGCAGCGCGCTCGCCGCGCTCGTCGGCATGCTGCTGGACCAGCAGGTTCCGATGGAGTGGGCGTTCAAGGGGCCCCGCACGATCGCGGACCGGCTCGGCGCCGACGACCTGGACGCGCACGACATCGCCGCCCAGGACCCGGACGCCTTCGTGGCCCTGCTGTCCGAGAAGCCGGCCGTGCACCGCTACCCGGGCTCCATGGCCAAGCGGATCCAGCAGCTGTGCCAGTACCTCGTCGAGCGCTACGACGGCGACGCCGAGCTCGTCTGGAAGGGCGTCGACGACGGGCGCGAGCTGCTGCGCCGGCTGGAGGACCTGCCCGGGTTCGGCAAGCAGAAGGCCCAGATCTTCCTGGCGTTGCTGGGCAAGCAGCTGGGCGTCCACCCCAAGGGCTGGCAGGAGGCCGCGGGCGCCTACGGCGAGTCGGAGTCCTTCCGCTCCGTCGCCGACATCACCGGCCCCGAGTCACTGACCAAGGTGCGCGCACACAAACAGGAGATGAAGGCGGCGGCCAAGGCGGCGAAGACAGCCCGCAAGTAGCGTCCCCACGGGGGCGGGTACCGGCGCCGGCCGACCGGCCGAGCCCCTGATGGCGGGCGCCGCGGCTCCGTGCCCAGCGGCGACCCCCGCGCGGGTGGGCGTCGGCGTCAGCCGGCCGGCCCGCCCCGAGCGCTGCGGGCCCATCCCCAGCGGCGACCCCCGCACGGGCGCGCGCCGGCATTAACCGATCGGCCGCCCCGAGCGGTGCGGCCGCGTTCCCGGCGGCGTCCCGGCACGAGCGGGCACCTGCATCAGCCGACTGGCCCGTCCCGAATGGCGGGCCGTGGTGTCTCGTTCTCAGCATGGAGCATGACCGAGGCGCCGGGCGGCTCCCCTTGGGGCCGGGACTACGACGACCGCCGGGTCCACGCCGGCCATCCGGCCGGACCTCCGGGCCCCGTTGCCCCGCACGAGCCCGAGCCGCCCTTCGAAGGCCCGCTGCACGCCCTGTCCCGCGCCGCCTGGCAGGTCGTCCTGGTCACCGGCGTCGCCTCCCTGGTCCTGGGCGTCTTCGTCCTGGTGTGGCCGGACGCCTCGCTGCGGGTCGCCGGGATCCTCTTCGGCCTCTACCTCCTGATCAGCGGCGTCTTCCAACTGGTCGCCGCCTTCGGCACCCACCGCACGACCTCGCTGCGCGTGCTGGCCTTCGTCAGCGGCACGGTGTCGGTCCTGCTCGGCCTGTTCTGCTTCCGGGGCGCGATGCAGTCGATCCTGCTGCTGGCGCTGTGGATCGGGATCGGCTGGCTCTTCCGCGGCGTCACCCAGGCCCTGGCCGCCGCGTCCGACAGCTCGGTGCCGGCCCGCGGCTGGCAGATCCTCCTCGGCGTCGCCACCTTCCTCGCCGGCGTCGTGCTGATCGTCTCGCCGGTCGAGTCCGTCACGGTGCTGATGGTGCTGGGCGGATGCTGGCTGGTGACGGTCGGCCTGGTCGAGCTGGTCACCGCGCTGCGGCTGCGGAAAATGGCCGGCCGGGTGCCGCGCGAACTGTGACACGCACAGTGATCCCCACCCCTGCCCCGTACGCCGTGCGGGCGGTTCTCCCGCCGAACGGGATGAACGCCGTACGGCCCCGGGGGAGATGACCTTCCGTGAGTACCGCACGATGCCGCTCGCGCAGCCGCACCTGGCTGCGGGTCCTCGTGCTGCTGCTCGCGCTCCTGGTACCGGGCGCACACGCGCAGGCGCACGCCCTGCCCCCGGTGGCGGCTGCCGCCGAGATCGCCGAGCAGGACGTCCTCGACACGGCCCTGCGGCCCGTGGCCCGCGCCGAGCGGCGCACCTCCGTACGGCAGCGACCGGGTCCGCCCCCGGGGCCGGCCACCGGCACCCCGGCGAGCGCCCGGCGCTGCGCGCCGCCCCGGCCGCCGTACGTCCCGCACGTCCTGCGCACCGTGGTCCTGCGCTGCTGACAGACCTCGCGAAGAGGTCAATCGGTACGACGCGAGGAGCACAGTCATGCCCACCGACCACTACGCGGTCCTGCGCGCCCTGCTGCGCGCCGAAGCCGCACGCAACACGCCGAAACCGTCGGCGAAGAAGGACAAGCCGCAGCTCCCCCGGAAGGACCGGGAGCGCGGCTGACGCGGCCGCGGCGGAGGCGGACTTCTCCGGGTCACCGCCTCCGCCGCGCCGCACTTCGACCGGCCGGACCCGCCCGGATCTACCGCCTGCGGCGGGCCGTGCCGAAGACCGATCGGGTGATCTCCCGCCCGATCTGCGTGCCGACCGACCGAGCCAGGGACTTGAACATGCCGCTCCCGACGACCTGCTCGACGACGGAGGGCTGCTCCTTCTGCTGCCGGGCCCTGTGCTCACCGGCCCCGCCGACCGCCTCGCGGATCTCGTCCGGGCCCTTGCCCCCACGGATCTCGTCGGGCCCCTTGCCCCCGCGCGAGGCCTGGAGCCTCTCGTACGCCGACTCTCTGTCCACAGCCTGTGCATACCGCCCGTACAGCGCGGACGACGTCACCGCCCGCTCCAGCTCGGCTGCGTCCAGCGGACCCATGAGCGACTCCGGGGCCCGCAGCCGGGTCGCGGCGACCGGTGTCGGGGCGCCCTTCTCGCTGAGGACCGTCACCACGGCCTCGCCGGTGCCGAGGCCGGTCAGGAGTTCCTCCAGGTCGTACGACGAGTTGGGGAACGTCTTGACCGTGGCCTTCAGCGCCTTCTGATCGTCCGGCGTGAAGGCGCGCAGCGCGTGCTGGATCCGGTTGCCGAGCTGGCCGAGCACGTCGGCGGGCACGTCCTTCGGCGTCTGCGTCACGAAGAAGACGCCGACCCCTTTCGAGCGAATCAGCCGCACGGTCCGCGTGATCGCGTCCAGGAACGCCTCGGACGCGTCGTCGAACAGCAGATGCGCCTCGTCGAAGAAGAACACCAGCTTCGGCCGGTCGGCGTCCCCGACCTCGGGCAGATCGTGGAAGAGGTCGGCCAGCAGCCACATCAGGAACGTCGAGAACAGCTGCGGCCTGTCCTGCACGGCGGCCAGTTCGAGCACCGACACCACGCCCCGCCCGTCCTGCGCGATCCGCAGGAGCTCGCCCGTGTCGAACTCCGGCTCCCCGAAGAAGTCGGCCATGCCCTGCGCCTCGAAGGCGGTGAGGGAGCGCAGGATCACCCCGGCGGTGGCGGTCGACAGCCCTCCGATGCCCTTCAGCTCGCCCTTGCCCTCGTCCGAGGTCAGGAAGGCGACGACGGCCCTGAGGTCCTTGAGGTCGACCAGATCAAGGCCCTTGGTGTCGGCGTAGTGGAAGATCAGCCCGAGGGACTGCTCCTGGGTCGGGTTCAGCCGCAGGACCTTGGAGAGCAGCACCGGACCGAAACTGGTGATCGTGGCCCGCACGGGGATGCCGCGGCCGATGCCGCCCAGGGCGTAGAACTCGGCGGGACACCCCTTCGCCGCCCACCGCTGCTGGACCTCGGCGGCCCGCGCGCCGACCTTGTCGCCCGGCTGCCCCGGCGCCGCGACCCCGGAGAGATCGCCCTTCACGTCCGCCAGGAACACCGGCACACCCTGCGCCGACAGCTGCTCGGCGATCAGCTGGAGCGTCTTGGTCTTGCCGGTGCCGGTGGCGCCCGCGACCAGGCCGTGCCGGTTGAGCATGGGCAACGGCACCCGGACCTGCGCGTCGGGCAGACAGCCGCCCTCCCAGAGCAGGGCACCCAGGTGCAGGGCGGGCCCGGTGAAGGCGTAGCCGGCGGCGATCTCCAGGGCCTCCCGCGGCAGGGCGGCGGCACGTGCCGACACCTCGGGAGCGGCGGCCCGCGGCGCGGTCCCGGCCCCCGTCCCGGCCTTGGGCGTGCTCTTGCGGTCGCTCATGTCAGCCCTCCGCGCGCTCCCCGCCCTCGGACGGGCGGCCGGCTCCGGTCCGGCACGACGTCCGGCCGCGATCCGGCACTGTGTTCGACCCGCCCCGGTCGCCACCTCGGCTTCCGTACGGGCCCGTTCCGGCTTCCGATCCGGCCGTCATTCCCGCGACCTTTGCCGTTTCATCCCGGTTTGCCACATCTTTTCCAGCGTCGCACTACGGCGCCATGGCTGCGCCCGGAACGTCTTGACCGGTAGGCTTTCCGTGTGATCTTCAAGCGCATCGGAAACGGCCGGCCGTACCCCGACCACGGCCGGGAAAGCACCCGGCAGTGGGCGGACGTCGCGCCGCGCCCGGTCCGCCTCGATCAGCTCGTGACGACCAAGGGTCAGCTCGATCTGGAAACCCTGCTGGCCGAGGACTCGACGTTCTACGGCGACCTCTTCGCGCACGTCGTGAAGTGGCAGGGCGACCTGTATCTGGAGGACGGCCTGCACCGCGCGGTGCGCGCGGCGCTCCAGCAGCGCCAGGTGCTGCACGCGAGAGTCCTGGAACTGGACTGACCCCGGGCTGACACGCCCGGGCGTCCCCCGTTGCCCCTTTCGGGTAGGTCCGTGCGCCGTCGAATGATCATCTAGTAGGCATTGCCGCCCGGGCGCACTACGCTGCGCCCATGAGCATGCTGACTCCCCCTGGCATGGGCGGCCAGTACCGCATCAAGGGGGACAAGTACCCACGGCTGCGGCGCCGTCGTCGGCGCGGCAGGTTCGTCGTGCTCGCCGTCGTCTCCGTCACCGCGCTCGGCGTCGCCGGCTGGGGCACGCTCCAGCTCGTCGACGTCTTCACGGGCGGCGGCGGAGAGGCATCGGCGGCCGGCCCCAAGTCCGACTGCGGGACCAGGGCGACGCCCTCGCCCGAGGCGACCGCGCCGCTGCCGAAGCCGGCCGGCATCACCGTCAACGTGCTCAACGCCACGACCCGCAGCGGGCTCGCCAAGCAGACGGCCGACGAGCTGAAGAAGCGCGGGTTCAAGATCGGCGACGTGGGCAACGCGACGAAGGACTACGACAAGAAGGTGAAGGGCACCGGGCTGCTGCTCGGCCCGGCCGCCTCCCTGAACACCTCGCTGCCGGTCCTGGCCACCCAGCTGACCACGGCCGAACGCCGCACCGACGCCACTCGCAAGGGTGCGACCGTCGACCTGATCATCGGTGACCGCTTCAAGGAACTCACGAAGAAGCCGGACGCCGAGAAGGCCCTGACGGCCCTGTCCAACCCGAAGCCGACGCCCTCGGCTTCGAAGAAGGGCTGCTAGCAGAGCCCCGAAAGGGGCTCCCGCCCGCTACTCGGCCGCCCCGTAGAGACGGTCTCCCGCGTCACCCAGCCCCGGCACGATGTACCCGTGCTCATTGAGGTGGTCGTCGACGGCGGCCGTCACCACGGTCACCGGCGTCCCCGCCAGCTCCCGCTCCATCAGCTCCACACCCTCGGGCGCGGCGAGCAGCACCACCGCGGTCACGTCGTCCGCGCCGCGCTTGATGAGCTCCTGGATCGCCGCGACCAGCGTGCCGCCGGTGGCCAGCATCGGGTCCAGGACGTACACCTGGCGCCCGGAGAGGTCCTCCGGCATGCGCGTGGCGTACGTGGAGGCCTGGAGGGTCTCCTCGTCGCGCACCATGCCCATGAAGCCCACCTCGGCGGTCGGCAGCAGCCGGACCATGCCGTCCAGCATGCCGAGCCCGGCGCGCAGGATCGGCACGACCAGCGGTCGCGGGTAGGACAGCTTGACGCCGGTGGTGGCGGTGACCGGGGTCGTGATGTCGACCGCTTCGGTACGCACGTCCCGCGTGGCCTCGTAGGCGAGCAGGGTGACCAGCTCGTCGGCCAGCCGACGGAAGGTCGCGGAGTCGGTGCGCTGGTCGCGCAGCGTGGTGAGCTTGTGGGCGACCAGAGGGTGGTCGACGACGTGGAGACGCATGTCCACAACATTAACCGGGCCGGGTATGCCCGGCGCCCCCGCACGCGGCAAGCCACGGGCCGCGGCATCACCCGTGCGCTGGCATCAAACCGCCCATCCGAGGGAAAGTGGGAGGGACGTAGCGGGGGTGGTGAGCCGATGCCTGATCCTGAATCCCCGGAGCGTCCCACGCAGGACGCGCCGGACGAGAGCGACGCCGCGCGCCGGCGGCGCCGGGCCCAGTTCCTGCGGGAACTCGCCGAGGCCCGGGAACTGCGGGACCGCGTACAGCCGCGCCGCGCCAAGGCGGCCCGTCTGCGGCACGCCCTGCGCATGCGCACGTTCCGCTGGTAGGGCGAGTCGCACGGGAAGATCGGCTGGTCTGCGCCTGGTTGGGCGGTGGGCGTGCGTGGACACCCCGGAAAAGCCGCGTACGATCCGCACGTGGCGGCAACGAGTGCGCTGGTGGGTCCATCGCGGACATGCTCGCGGAACCCCTCGGGCCTACGCGATCGAAACTGCCGGACACAGGGAGCCGAAGACGTCCCCTGAACGCCTAGTTTCTGCCACGATTCCGAGTGGGTGGGGCTCGGTCCCGAAGCCGCCCCACCTCGACCTCCGCCGGGGGGACCCCCAACCGGCACGCCTATGACCAGTGGGAGAGTCACGGTGTACTTCGCCGCACTGCTCGCGCGCACCGAAGACGGGTGGGAAGCGAGCGACACAGAGCTCGACGATGTTGAGACCTTGTCGGATCTGGCCGACCTGGCCCGTGAAGCCTCTCCCGAGGACGACACGGTGCTGGTGCTGATCGAGCAGGAGGACGCCTGGTTCGGCGTCGTCCGCATCGACGGCGAGGACGACCCCCGTATCTACGTCTCGGACGCCGCAGCAGCCGCCCGCAGCAGTTACGGCGAGATCCTGCTCACCGACGAACTGCTCGGAAGGGAGCCCGGCGACGACGACGCCGACCTCGACTCCCTGGACCTCGACGGCACGGAGGAGCCCGACGGCGACTCCGAGGACGACGAGGACGGCAGCGGCGCCGACGCGGTGCCGCACAGCCCCGTCGGCGACAGCGAGATCCTCGACGACCTCGGCGTCGGCGAGAAGGAGCTGAAGTCCCTGGACGCCGAGGACGCCCTCAGCACGATCGCCGAGGCGCTGGGCGCCTCGGAGGTCCTGGAGACCGTCCGCTGACCTCGTTCGACCCCGTACGCGACCGCTGGCGGGCGGCGATGCAGCTCGCCCTGGACGAGGCCGAACAGGCAGTCCGGGGCGGGGACGTCCCCGTCGGCGCCGTCCTGCTGTCCGCAGACGGCACCACCGTGCTGGGCGCCGGCCACAACGAACGCGAGGCGACCGGCGATCCGACCGCCCACGCCGAGGTGCTGGCGATCCGCAGGGCAGCGGCGGAACTCGGCGAGTGGCGGCTGACCGGCTGCACGCTCGTGGTCACGCTGGAGCCCTGCACGATGTGCGCCGGCGCGATCGTGCAGTCCCGGGTGGACCGGGTCGTCTACGGGGCCCGGGACGAGAAGGCGGGCGCGGCCGGCTCCCTCTGGGACGTCGTACGCGACCGCAGACTCAACCACCGGCCCGAGGTGATCGAGGGCGTGCTCGCCGAGGAGTGCGCCCGCCGGCTCACGGACTTCTTCCGGAGCCGCTGAGCCGCTTCCGGCGTACGAATACCGATTTCAGAGCATGGCCCGGCGTGCTGTAAGGTCTCCCTCGGTAGCGTGTCCGAGCGGCCGAAGGAGCTCGCCTCGAAAGCGAGTGTGGCGCAAGTCACCGAGGGTTCAAATCCCTCCGCTACCGCTGAAGAGGGGCCCCGTCCAATGGACGGGGCCCTTCGTGCTGTTGATCTCCGGAGAGGGGCGAAGGTTACACTCACCGCCGGTAACCCGAGGCTCTTTCGGCTCTTTCGACTCAATCGGCACGGCAGGCATGGCAGGCACACCAGCCACAGGGGAGGCCGCGATGGCGGTGAATTCGAAGAAGATCGCCGTCTACGTGCTCGCGGTCTTCGCGCTCTACGTGATCATCACCGACCCGGCCAAGGCGGCGGACTACGTCCAGGTAGGGTTCGAGGGCATTTCGGACGCCGCGAAGGCCATCGGCGACTTCATGACCTGGATCGCCAACGGAGGAGACTCATGATCCGCCACCTCGTCCTGTTCAAGCTGAACGAGGGTGTCGAGCGCGACGACCCCCGGGTCGTGGCGGGCGTCGAGGCCTTCCGCTCGCTGGAGGGCAAGATCCCCGAGCTGCGCCACTGGGAGCTGGGCTGGAACTTCAGCGACCGCCCCATCGCCTACGACTTCGCCATCAACTCCGCCTTCGAGGACACGGCCGCCCTGCGCGTCTACGCCGAGCACCCCGAGCACCAGGCGGGCGTCGCCCTGTGGCGGGAGTTCGCCACCTGGGTGATCGCCGACTACGAATTCTGAGCCGCGCCACACCTCTCCCGAGCCGCGCCGCCCCTCTGTCCACCCGGAGCCCTCCGCCGTAACGGCGGGGGGTTTCGCGTGTCTTGCGCATCCTGCCATTCTCAACACGGGATTATGCGGTACTTGAACACAATGAACTGTCTTGTGATGCTATGACCGCTTTTGACGGATGAGTTGATGGATCACGAGGTGGAGTTGACCGTGCCGGCCAGTACTGCGCCTCAAGCCCCGACCCAGGAGGACACGCCCGCGTCCCCGCCGCCCCGCAGCAGGGGTGCGGACACCCGGGCACTCACCCAGGTCCTCTTCGGGGAGCTCAAGGAGCTGACGCCGGGCACGCCGGAGCACAACCGCGTGCGCGGGGCGCTCATCGAGGCGAACCTCCCGCTCGTGCGCTACGCGGCCGCCCGCTTCCGCTCCCGCAACGAGCCGATGGAGGACGTGATCCAGGTCGGCACGATCGGGCTCATCAACGCCATCGACCGCTTCGACCCGGACCGGGGCGTGCAGTTCCCGACGTTCGCGATGCCGACCGTCGTCGGCGAGATCAAGCGGTACTTCCGGGACAACGTCCGCACGGTCCACGTACCGCGCCGGCTGCACGAGCTGTGGGTTCAGGTCAACAGCGCGACCGAGGACCTCACCACGAGCTTCGGGCGCACCCCCACGACCGCCGAGATCGCCGAGCGGCTGCGCATCACCGAGGACGAGGTGCTGTCCTGCATCGAGGCCGGACGGTCGTACCACGCCACCTCGTTGGAGGCCGCCCAGGAGGGCGACGGGCTGCCCGGACTGCTGGACCGGCTCGGCTACGAGGACCCGGCCCTGGACGGCGTGGAGCACCGGGACCTCGTACGGCATCTACTGGTGCAACTCCCCGAGCGCGAGCAGAGAATCCTTCTTCTGCGGTACTACAGCAACCTCACCCAGTCGCAAATCAGTGCGGAACTCGGGGTGTCCCAGATGCACGTATCGAGGCTACTCGCGCGTAGCTTCCAGCGGCTGCGTTCGGCTAACCGGATCGACGCGTAACCGTATAGAGGATCGATCGGTCACCGTCGCGGCTGAATCGCTCACCAGGGCGGATCCCGACAGTTCTGGCCCGAAATACCGTCAGACCCCCTTTATCCAGGGCGGATTCAAGTCTCACATGTCGACATGTCACTACAGCGTGTTGCCGACATGTGACATTCTTCGGGAAGCGCGTTTGCCGTGGCTTCGGCTCCGGTATTCAGGTGAAGGCCGGCGTTCCTCGATCGGAGCGTTCGCCACGACCGTCCCGCGACCCAAAGGGGGTGGCATGTCCGCAGACCAGGGCAGCTCGAAGGTGCTCACGCTCACGAAGAGCGAGTCCGCGCCCGACGCCGCGCTCGACGATGTACCGGCCTTGGAGGCCCTTCCGGCCGCCGATCTCCCAGCCGCTCCGGCTGCTGATCTGCCGGCCGTTCCGGCCACGGCGGACATCGACACCCGCACCCTGTCCCGCTCCCTGTTCCTGCGGCTCGCCGCACTGGACGAGAACAGCCCCGAACGTGCGTACGTCCGGGACACGCTGATCGAGCTGAACCTCCCGCTCGTGCGCTACGCGGCGGCCCGCTTCCGCTCGCGCAACGAGCCGATGGAGGACATCGTCCAGGTCGGCACCATCGGCCTGATCAAGGCGATCGACCGCTTCGACTGCGAACGGGGCGTGGAGTTCCCGACGTTCGCGATGCCGACCGTGGTCGGCGAGATCAAGCGGTTCTTCCGCGACACGTCCTGGTCGGTGCGGGTGCCCAGGCGGCTCCAGGAGCTGCGCCTGGCACTCACCAAGGCCAGCGACGAGCTCTCCCAGAAGCTCGACCGCTCCCCGACGGTCACCGAACTGGCCACCGTGCTGGGCGTGTCCGAGGAGGACGTCGTCGACGGCCTCGCGGTCGGCAACGCCTACACGGCCTCCTCGCTGGACTCCCCGGCCCCGGAGGACGACGGCGGCGAGGGCTCGCTCGCGGACCGGCTCGGCTACGAGGACACCGCCCTGGAGGGCGTCGAGTACCGCGAGTCCCTCAAGCCGCTGCTGGCCAAGCTGCCGCCCCGTGAGCGGCGGATCATCATGCTGCGCTTCTTCGCCAACATGACCCAGTCGCAGATCGGCGAGGAGGTCGGCATCTCCCAGATGCACGTCTCCCGGCTGCTGACCCGGACCCTGGCTCAGCTGCGCGAGGGGCTCATCTCCGACTGACCCCTTCATATTTGACGGAGCGTCAGCCACCATGGCCCGATGCTTCGGCGGATTTGGACGACCTCGACACATGGCCGTCGGTGCGCCCTGATCGGCGCGTCGGCGGCCGTCGTCTGTCTCGGCGGGACGCTGGCCGCGTGCGGAGGCGGCGGGGGCGACGACGGGTACGTCGCCACGGGAGCGGCGGGAGGCCCGCCCCGCGTCTCGGGTACGGCGGCCGCGCCGACGGGCGAGGTGACGCTGGTGCCGCTCGACGGACCGGAGAGCGTCGGCGCCTCGGACAGCGGCACGGGCGGGAGCGGCAGTGATGGGGCCGGGTCCGGCAACTCCCCCGGCTCGGAGGGGAGTCAGGGGCCGACATCGGCCGCGGGGACCGGACCGGAAGGGGCGGACGGTCCCGCCGGTCCCCCGAGCGGCACCCGGGGCCCCGCGGACACACCGGCCGGCTCGGCCACCACGCCCGGCGGTTCATCCGGCGGTTCGTCCGGGAGCTCGGGCGGCGGCCCGGCGTCCTCGGCGCCGCCCTCGCCCGCGAAGCTGGCCGTGAGCGACCCGGTGCGGAAGCCCGCGGACAAGCGGTGGTGCGAGAAGGTGACGCTCGACCTGCGCAACTCGGGCGGCACGCCCGTGCGTTCGGGCACCGTGACCTTCGGCACCCACATCATCGGCGCGCTCGGCATCGACTGGGCGACGATCGAGTCGTCGGAGGAGCTCCCGGCGCCGATCGGGGCCGGGGAGCGCAAGGAGAAGACCTGGACGGTGTGCGTCGACGCCTGGCGCGTGCCGCTCGGCATGCACATCGAGACGCAGGACGTCTCCGTCCAGTGGAGGTGAACCGGCGCCGGCGGGAGCCGGCGGCGACTACTTGAGCGCCAGCCAGGCCACCGCCGCGACGATCACGACCGCGGCGACGACGCCGATGATCATGCCGATGCGCGGACCGGAAGAAGCCTGCTGCTGCCGACCGCCCTGCGGGCCCTCGTCGACGAACGCGCGGAACATCTGGGTGCTGCCTGCGGGGTCGTGGTTGCCCTGGGGGCCCTGGGTGTTAGCCATGGCCTGAGACCCTAGCGAATCCGCCCGTGCGGCCCAAGTGGGGGCCCGACCCCTGCACAGGGGGCCACAGAACCCGCCCCACCTGCACATTTACGGTCGCAATACTTGCCTTTGCCAAGTTTTTGTATCGCACCACCCTCATTTATTTGCCTGTAGCAACCAAACGCTTCTATGGTTGCCCTAAGCAACAACCGACGGAGGTGTGATGGCCGAGCAGGCGCAGTACGAGGAGCTGGTCCGTCAGTTCAGCGCCTTCGGCGCCGTGAAGAGGGAGATGGGACGGATCCTGCCGTCCGACTGCCCGTCCGGCTCCGCCGCCGTACTGACGTTGCTGAGCCGCCACGGGGACATGCGCATGAGCAAGCTCGCCGAGCTGCTGGCCGTGGACATGTCGGTCACCAGCCGCCATGTCGCCCATGTGGCCGAGCGCGGCTGGATCGAGCGCTCCCCCGACCCGGCGGACAAGCGCAGCCGCATTCTGCGCCTCACCCCGGCGGGCGAGGACCGCGTCCGGGAGATGTCCCGGCTGACCACCGAGCTGCTCGCCGAGCGGCTGAGCGACTGGACCGACGAGGAGGTCGCCCAGCTCACCGGGCTGATGACCCGCCTGCGGGCCAGCTTCGACGACTGCCGTTCCGCGCACCGGCCGCCGGCACCCCCCGACCGACCCGAACACCCCACCCGTACACCCGCGATCACCCAGTAGGAAAAGGAACCCCATGGCAACGACCACACCAGCCGGTGTGCGGGCGCACGCCAAGCACTCAGGAGCGCCGGCCGGCGCTCCGATGTCGCACCGGCAGATCATGGAAGCGCTGACCGGGCTGCTGCTCGGCATGTTCGTCGCGATCCTGTCGTCGACGATCGTCTCCAACGCTCTGCCCGACATCATCAAGGACCTCGGCGGCGGCCAGAGCGCCTACACCTGGGTGGTCACCGCGTCGCTGCTGGCGATGACCGCGTCCACACCCCTGTGGGGCAAGCTCGCCGACCTGTTCTCCAAGAAGCTGCTCATACAGCTGGCCCTGGTCGTCTTCGTGGCCGGCTCCGCGCTGGCCGGTCTGTCGCAGAACCCGGCCATGCTCATCACGTTCCGCGCGGTGCAGGGCATCGGCATGGGCGGTCTGTCCTCGCTGGCTCAGATCATCCTGGCGGCGATGATCTCCCCGCGTGAGCGCGGCCGCTACAACGGCTACCTCGGCGCCACCTTCGCCACCGCGATGGTCGGCGGCCCGCTGATCGGCGGCGTCATCACCGACACCGACTGGCTCGGCTGGCGCTGGTGCTTCTACGTCGGCGTGCCCTTCGCGGTCATCGCCCTGATCGTGCTCCAGCGCACCCTGCACCTGCCCGTGGTCAAGCGGAAGGTCAAGGTCGACTGGGCCGGCGCCTTCTTCATCACCGCCGCGGTCTGCCTGCTGCTGGTCTGGGTGACCTTCGCCGGTGACAAGTACGACTGGCTGTCCTGGCAGACCGGCGCGATGACCGGTGGCGCGCTCGCGCTGCTGCTGATCTTCGTCTTCGTGGAGACGAAGGCCAGCGAGCCGATCGTCCCGCTGCGCCTGTTCCGCAACCGCACCATCACGCTGGCCTCGCTGGCCTCCCTGTTCGTCGGCATCGCGATGTTCGCGGGCACGATCTTCTTCAGCCAGTACTTCCAGCTGGCGCGCAACGAGTCGCCGACCATGTCCGGCGTGCTGACCATCCCGATGATCGTCGGCCTGTTCATCTCCTCGACCGTCTCCGGCCAGGTCATCACCCGCACCGGCCGCTGGAAGGCCTGGCTGCTGGCCGGCGGTGTGCTGGTCACGGCGGGCCTCGGGCTGCTCGGCACGATCCGCTACGACACCGAGTACTGGCACGTCGCGATCTTCATGGCCCTGCTGGGTCTCGGCGTCGGCATGATGATGCAGAACCTGGTCCTCGCCACGCAGAACCAGGTCGCCCCGAGCGACCTGGGTGCCGCGAGCTCGGTCGTGAACTTCTTCCGCTCCCTCGGCGGCGCCATGGGCGTCTCCGCGCTGGGCGCGGTCCTCAGCCACCGGATCACCCACTACGCCGAGGAGGGCCTCACCAAGCTCGGCGTGCAGGGCTCCTCCGGCCACGGTGAGATCCCCGACCTCGACTCGCTGCCCGGCCCGGTGCGCACGGTCATCGAGAGCGCGTACGGCCACGGCGTCGCCGACGTCTTCCTGTACGCCGCGCCGATCGCCTTCCTCGCCCTCCTGTTCGCCCTGTTCATCAAGGAGGTCCCGTTGAAGACCAAGGGCGCCATGGCGCAGGCCGCCGAAGCCGACAGCCCGGAACCGGCCGAGACCCCGGCGGCGGCACCGGCCGCGGCCGAGGAGCGGGTGCCGAGCTGGGCCGTCGCCGCCTCGGAGACCGAGACCGGCCCCGAGGGCACCCAGCGGCTCGCCGCCGTCGCCACGGTGGCCCGTGCCGAGGAGACCGGCGGCGCGCCGTCCGGCGGTGTCCCGGTCCGCGGCTTCGTGCGGGGCGCCGAGAGCGCGCCCGTGCCGCAGGCGGCGGTCACGCTGATCTCGCTGGCCGGCCGGCAGCTGGGCCGCTCGGTCGCGCAGGCCGACGGTTCCTACGCGGTCGACGCGCCGGGCGCGGGATCGTACGTCCTGATCGCCTCCGCCGACGGCTTCCAGCCGCAGGCCTCCACGATCGTCGTGGGCGGTGCCGAGCCGGTGGCCTACGACATCCTGCTCAGCGGCACCAGCGGCCTGAGCGGCGTCGTGCGCACCTCGCAGAGCGCGCTGCCGGTGAAGGACGCGATGGTGATCGTGACCGATGTGCGCGGGGACCTGCTGGCCACCGCCGCCACCGGTGAGCAGGGCGAGTTCAGCTTCGCCGAGCTGGTGCCGGGTGCCGTGACCGTCGCGGTGAACGCCGCCGGCTACCGGCCGCGCGCCCTGCCCGTCGAGGTCGGCGGCACCGGGGTCACCCGGATCGAGGTCGACCTGGAGGCCGGCGCGCAGGTCCAGGGTGTCGTACGGGCACCGCACGGACCGCTGGCCGACGCCCGCGTGACCCTGGTCGACGCGGCGGGCAACGTCGTGGGCACCGCCACCACCGGGACGGACGGGGCGTACGCCTTCACCGACCTGGACGGCGGCGAGTACACGGTCATCGCGACGGGCTACCCGCCGGTGGCGACCGCCCTGACGCTGACCGGCCCCGGCACCGACGACCACGACATCGAACTCGCCCATCCCGGCGAGTAGTTCGACTCCGGCCCGTGGCGGGCGGCGCGCTCTGAGCGGAGGTGCGTCGCCCGCCGCGGGCCGGTTCTTCTTGAGACCTTCTGAGGAGTACGTGAGATGGGACTGACCGCGAGGATCCGTACCCGGGACGGGTGGGCCGTGTCGCACGCGGTCGTCACGGTGACGGACATGACCGGGACGCAGGTGCTGCGTCTGGAGGCGGACGCGGAGGGGGCCGTACGGGACGCGGATCCGCTGGCCCCTGGGGCGCACACCGTCATCGTCACCGCGGTCGGCTACGCGCCCGCCGCCGCGAGCGCGATCGTCACCGCGAGCGGCCGCGCCGAGGTCGGCACGGTGACCCTGGCCCGCCAGGGCGGCACGGAGCTGCCGCCGCCGGGACCGTGGACCGTCGACCCGGCGCACTCCAGCGTGGCCGCCGTGGCCCAGCACCTGGGCATCTCCAGCGTGCACGGCCGGTTCACGCGGTTCTCCGGCGCCATCGAGATCGCGCCGGACGACATCGCCAAGTCCCGTGTGGAGGCGGTCATCCGGGCCGACTCGATCGACACGGGCAACGGCATGCGCGACGGGCATCTGAAGTCGCCGGACTTCCTGGACGTCGAGAAGTACCCCGAGATCACCTACCGGTCGACGGGCCTGACGGCCGCCGCGGGCACCGACCGCTGGACCGTGCACGGCGAGCTGACCATGCACGGTGTCCTGCGGCCGGTCGACCTCGACCTCGCCTACCTCGGCACGGGCGCCGACCCGTGGGGCGGGACGCGGGCCGCGTTCCGCGCGACGACGGAACTGCACCGGGACGACTTCGCCATGAACTACAACCAGGTCGTGCAGGCGGGCATCGCCGCCATCGGCACGACGCTGAAGGTGGAGCTGGACATCCAGGCGGTGCAGGGGGAGACACTGCCGCAAGCGTGACCACGGCAGGGTCAGGCAGAACGGACCCGTCGGCCCCTAGGCTGCGTTCCATGGCACCGAACATCGCGACCAACACCCGCGTCTCGCTCGAAGAGTTGCTCGACTTCGTACGACCCCGGCATCGCGCCGTCCTGCTGACCCGGCGGGCGGACGGCAGCCCGCAGGCCTCTCCGCTGACCTGCGGGGTCGACGACTCGGGGCGGATCGTGATGTCCACGTATCCGGAGCGGGCCAAGACGCGGAACGCGAAGCGGGACGAGCGGGTCAGCGTCCTTGTGATCAGCGACGAGTGGAACGGGCCGTGGGTGCAGGTCGACGGGACCGCGGAGGTCATCGACTCGCCGGAGTCGGTGGAGCCGCTCGTGGAGTACTACCGGAACATCGCCGGGGAGCACCCCGACTGGGACGAGTACCGGGCGGCGATGCTGAAGCAGGGGAAGTCGATCATTCGGGTCACGCCGGAGAAGTGGGGGCCGGTGGCCACGGGTGGGTTTCCCGCGCGGCTGGTTGAGGGCGCCTAGGGGGTAGGGGGTGTGGGTCGTCGTGCGGGTGCGGGTCCGTGGTGGCTGGTCGCGCAGTTCCCCGCGCCCCTAAAGGGCGCTCTCGCGCCCTAGGGGTGTCGCTCGCCGCCGGTCTTTTCGACCATCGCTTCGATGCCCGCCACCAAGAGGTCCAGGGCGAACTCGAAGTCGCGTTCCCACATTTCCTCGACCGTGTCGCCGCCCCGGGCCTCCATGAGTTCCGCGGACTCCTGGACGATGTCGGCGGCCTCCGGGGACTGCGACACGTTGCTCATGGCGTGGTGGAAGTAGTCGTCCGGGGTCATGCCGAACGCCGTGCTGCGGGCGATGAAATGGCCCTCGATCGTGCCGAAGCCGTACACGAACTGGAAGACCGCGGAGATGGCGGCGACCAGGCCGTGCGCGGGCAGGCCGGTCCTGCGGACGATGCGCTGCACCAGCCGGGAGAAGGCGAGGCTGTTCGGGCCGATGTTGACGTACGTGCCGATCAGCGGCGACAGCCACGGGTGGCGCACCAGCAGGCCGCGGTAGGCGCGGGCCAGCGTGCGCAGTTGCTCCCGCCAGTCCTCGTCGGTCTCGGCGTCGGGCAGGTCGAGTTCACCGAAGGCGGCGTCGAGGGCGAGTTCGAGGAGGTCGTCCTTGGTGTCGACGTACCAGTAGACGGACATCGCGGTCACGTTCAGCTCGGCCGCAAGCCGGCGCATGGAGAACTTCGCCAGCCCCTCGGCGTCCAGCAGCCGTACGGTCGCCTCGGTGATCCGGTCCCGGTCGAGCCCGGAGGGCTGCCCACCGCGCCCTCCGCGACGCTCCTTGCCCTCCAGCCACACACTGGTCCGAGCGGACTCCCGGGCTGCCCTGGCCATCGCGCACCTTCCTAGACATTCGATCGGCGGTCACCGAAACGCCCCCGTAGGGGCGCGGGGAACTGCGCGACCAGCCACAACCAGGCCGCAGTCGCCCGACAACGGTATGCCCCGAGCCCTCAGGCGGAATCTCCCCTTTCAGCCCGCCGCAGCAAAGCGCCCGCGACCAATCCCCCCAACAGCACAGCCAACGCCCCCACCAGCAGACTGGTCTCCAGCCCGGAGGAGAACGCGTCCGTGATCTCGGCCTTCTCCTCGGCCGACCCGGCAGCCGCCAGCGCCGCCGGCAGCGACGTCGCCGCCACCGGAATCAGCGCCGCGAACCGCGAGTTGAGCAGTGCCCCCAGCACGGCGACCCCCAGCCCGGTGCCGAACTCCGCCACCGTGCCGTTGATCCCGCCGCCGACCCCGGCCTTCTCCGGCGGAATCGCACTCATGATCGCGTGGGACATCGCCGGACTCGCCACCGCCGCTCCCGTGCCGATCAGCACCAGCCCCAGCAGCGTCCCGGCGTAACCGCCGGAGGCCATCGTGGCGATGGCGGCCAGGCCCCCCGCCATCACCGCCATGCCGAGGCCGATGGCGAGCGGGGTGCCGAGCCGGGCCGCCCACTTCGCCGCCACACCGGTGAAGTTCAGCGCCACGATCATCAGGGCGAGCGGCGCCGTTCGCAGCCCGGCCTCCAGCGGCTCGTAGCCGAGCACGAACTGCATGTGCTGGGTGAGCAGGAAGAGCGACCCGCCCATGCCGAAGGTGATGAGCACACCGCCCGAGACCGCACCCGTGAACCGCCGGTTCCGGAAGAAGTGCATGTCGATCATGGGGTATGGGATCCGGCTCTCCCAGTACGCGAAGGCGGCCAGTACGACGACGGCCACCGTCGCCGTCAGCAGGACCCGGCCCGACGTCCAGCCGTGCTCCGGCCCGGAGATGATCGCGTAGACCAGGGCCGCCATGCCGATCGTGGAGAGCACTGCGCCCAGCAGGTCGGGGCGGTCGCCATGGGGGTTCTTCGACTCGGGGACGAGCACCACGACGGCCACCAGGGCGAGCACCGCGACCGGAATGTTGATCAGGAAGATCGCGCCCCACCAGAAGTGGTTCAGCATGAAGCCGCCGAGCAGCGGTCCGGCCGCGAAGCCCAGCGAGTTCACCGCGGCCCAGATGCCGATCGCCTTCGGCTGCTCCTCCGGCGTGAAGATCTGGATCGCCACCGCGAGGACCGTGGTCATCAGCAGCGCGCCGCCGACGCCCATCCCGGCGCGCGCCGCGATCAGCTGGCCCGTGGAGTCGGCGAGGCCGGCCACGAGCGAGCCCACGCCGAACAGGGCCAGGCCCGCGGCCAGCATCTTCTTGCGGCCGTAGCGGTCGGCCGCGCTGCCGGCCGTGAGCAGCAGACCCGACTGCACCAGCGAGTAGGCATTGATCATCCACTGGATGTCGGAGGTGGCCGCGCCCAGTTCGCGGGTGAGTGAGGGGATGGCCACGTTCAGGACGGTGTTGTCGAGCACCACGGTCAGCACCGCGAGGCAGAGGACACCGAGGATCAGCCAGCGCTGCGGGTGACCGCCCGGGGCCTCGGACTGCGGCTGGGCTGGGGCCTGTTCCTGGGGGGACGTCGTCATGCTATACACCGTAAGGCAATCCCTATACGGCGTACAACGGAGATACGGGAAGGGGCGGTGGCACGGGCCACCGCCCCTTCCCACAGAGACCGTCGGAAACGGTCGGGGACCGTCAGCTGTCGCTCTTCGGCTGCGTCAGGTCGTAGAAGGTGCTGCCGTCGACCGTCACCGACTCGAAGTTCTCCTGGACCCAGGAGCTGATCTGCGAGGAGGAGCCGCTGCTACTGCCGCCCATGCCGCCGCCGCTGCCACTTCCGATGAAGTAGTGGATCCTGCCGTCCTCCACGTACTTCTTGAACTCGGCCAGCGTCGGGGACGGGTCGGTGCCGTTGAAGCCGCCGATCGCCATCACCGGGTCGCCGGTGGAGAGCTGGTAGCTCGCGGCGTTCTGGGCGCCGATGGCCGCGGCCGCCCAGGTGTAGTCTTCGGCGTTCTTCTCCAGCAGGGCCTTGGCCTCGTCGCTGACGCTGGCGCCGTTGAGCAGACCGCCCGCGCCGCCACCGCCGCCCATGCCGCCCTCGCCGGTGCGGCCGCCGCCGGGCATGCCGCCCTGCTGGTTCTGGCCCTGGGTGTTGCCGTTGCCGTTCTGCTGACCCGGCATACCGCCGCCGAAGCCGCCACCGGGGAAGCCGTTGCCGCCCTGCTGGTTCTGCCCCTGCTGGCCCTGCTGGCCCTGCTGGTTCTGGCCGGGCATGCCGCCCCCGCCGGGGCCGCCGCCCATGCCGCCTCCGCCGCCACCGGGACCGCCCCGGCCGCCCGCGACCGCGGGACCGGCGGTGACGATCGAGCCGGTGTGGCCCTCGTTCACCGTGGTGAGGGTGTACGCGGCCGGGCCGGCCAGCGCGGCCACGAGGCCCAGGCCCACGACGCCGAGGGTCAGTCGGCGCCCCAGTCGGCTCGCGAAGATCAGGCCGAGGGCGGCCGCGAGACCGCCGACCAGTACGACCCACTTCAGCCAGGGCAGGTAGTCCGAGGAGCGGTTGAGCAGGACGTAGCCCCAGACCGCGGTGGCCGTCATCGCGGCCGCCATGGTCAGCGACGCCCACGCCTTGTCGCGCTTCTCCCAGAGCAGCGCCGCGCCCATGCCGATCAGCGGGGCGATGTAGGGGGCGAGGGCCACCGTGTAGTACTCGTGGAAGATGCCCTGCATATAGCTGAAGACCAGCATGGTCGTGACCAGCGCGCCGCCCCAGACCAGGAACGAACCCCGCGTCACCGACGTACGGCGTGCTCCCCGCGTCGCCACCAGGCCCGCGATCAGCAGGATCAGCGCGGCCGGGATCAGCCAGGAGATCTGGCCGCCGATGGAGGAGCCGAACAGCCGGTCCCAGCCGGTCTCGCCCCAGTTGCCGCCGCCGTTGCCGCCTCCGCCGCCACCGCCGACGCTGCCGGTCTCGTCGCCGTTGAGCCGGCCCAGGCCGTTGTAGCCGAAGGTCAGTTCGAGGAAGGAGTTGTTCTGCGAGCCGCCGATGTACGGGCGGGAGGAGGCGGGCCACAGTTCGACGATCGCTACCCACCAGCCGCCGGAGACGACGATCGCGGCGAGGCCCGCGGCGAGCTGGCCGATCCGCTTCCTCACCGGCACCGGGGCGCAGACCGCGTACACGAGCGCGAGCGGCGGCAGGATCAGGAAGGCCTGGAGGGTCTTGGCGAGGAAGGCGAAGCCGATCGCGGCTCCGGCCCACATCAGCCACTTCGTACGGCCGTCCTCCAGGGCCCGGATGACGAAGTAGCAGGCCACGGCCATCAGCAGGGCCAGCATCGCGTCCGGGTTGTTGAACCGGAACATCAGCGCCGCGACGGGGGTGAGCGCGAGCACCGCGCCCGAGATCAGACCGGCCGCGGGGCCGAACCGGCGGCGCACGGCCGCGTACACCACGGCCACCGTGCCGACGCCCATGAGGACCTCGGGGAGCAGGATCGCCCAGGAGTGCAGGCCGAAGAGGCGGACCGACAGGGCCATCGGCCACAGGGAGGCCGGGGGCTTGTCGACGGTGATGGCGTTCGCCGCGTCCAGCGAGCCGAAGAAGAAGGCCTTCCAGGACTCGCTGCCGGCCTGGACCGCCGCCGAGTAGAAGGAGTTGGCGTACCCGGAGGCGCTCAGGTTGTAGAGGTAGAGCAGGAGGGTCGCGAGCAGGAGGCCGAGGAAGGCCGGGCGTGCCCAGCGCGGGTCCTCGGGGCGTCCGCGCCACAGCCGCCGTACGAAAGGCTGCTTCGGTTCACCGGCGTCGGGGGCCGGGGCGGTGGGGGGCGTGGGCGGTGGGCCCCAGGTGTCGGGGCTCGCCCCTCTGTCGTAACCGGTCTGGTCGTAGTGGACGGTCATCGGTATTCCCTCGACTCGGTGTCGTGCGGGCGCACCGGCTGCAACTGCATGGTGGCCTCCCGCCAATTGCCGTCCGCGGCTTCACCGGCGCGGAACCGATCGGTGTCGTACATGGGGTGCGGTGTGCCCGTCGGGCGCTGCGGGAGCGGGCCGTAGGGGCTCTGCCCTGCCATGGAGTAGGTCGGCGAGGACGGGTTGGGGGCGGGGACGTGCGAGGCGACGATCGTCGAGTCGAGGTCGTCGCGCCGGTCCGGGAACACCCACGCCCGGAAGAGCAGGAAGCGCAGGACCGTCGCCGCGAGGTTGGCGGCGATCAGGACCGCGAGTTCGGTGGAGTGCGCCGGGTCGCTGCTGGCCGCGTTCAGGGCGGCCAGCGAGCCGCTGGTCAGGGCGAGTCCGATGCCGAAGACGACCAGGCCCTGCGCCTGGTGCCGTACGGCGCCGCCGCGGCCGCGCACCCCGAAGGTGAGGCGCCGGTTGGCCGCCGTGTTGGCGATCGCGGAGACCAGCAGCGCGAGCGCGTTGGCGATCTGCGAGCCGGCGAAGACGCGGAAGCCGCTGTAGAGCAGCAGGTAGAACAGGGTGGACAGGCCGCCGACGACACAGAACCCGACGAGCTGGCGGGCCAGGCCGTTGGGTACGTCCTTGATCTCGCGGTCCCTCGGGTCGTCGCCGAACGGCCGGGCGAGCCGGTCCAGCGGCAGCGAGCCGGTCGCCAGGGCCCTGCCCACCCGCCACACGCCCTTGAGGTCGTCGGTCGCCGTCCTCACGATGTGGACCGTGGAGTCCGGGTCGTCGACCCAGTCGACCGGCACCTCGTGGATCCGCAGGCCCGCGCGCTCGGCGAGCACCAGCATCTCGGTGTCGAAGAACCAGCCGGTGTCCTCCACCAGCGGCAGCAGCACCTGCGCGACATCGCGGCGGATCGCCTTGAAGCCGCACTGGGCGTCCGAGAAGCGGGCCTGGAGGGAGCCGCGCAGGATGAGGTTGTAACTGCGGCTGATGAACTCCCGCTTGGCGCCGCGCACCACGCGCGAGCTGCGGCTGAGCCGGGAGCCGATCGCCAGGTCCGAGTGACCGGAGATCAGCGGCGCCACCAGCGGCAGCAGGGCGTTGAGGTCGGTGGACAGGTCCACGTCCATGTAGGCGAGGATCGGGGCCTCCGACGCGGACCAGACGGTCCGCAGCGCCCGGCCGCGGCCCTTCTGCTCCAGCCGGAACGCCCTGACCTCCGGGAGCTCCGTCTCCAGCCGCCGCGACACCAGGGGAGTGGTGTCGGTCGACGCGTTGTCCGCGATCGTGATGCGGAACGCGTACGGGAACGTGCGCTTGAGGTGGTCATGCAGTCTCAGCACACACGGCTGGAGGTCCTTCTCCTCGTTGTAGACGGGGATCACTACGTCCAGGACAGGCGTACCGGCGTCTCCGGCCGGGAGGTGCTCCCGCGCCGGCAGGTTGCCGGGAGAAGAGTCGGTTCGCATGGAACCGACTTTCGTCAGGCGCCCTGTTCCACCCATGTGGTGACGCTGTGTTGTACCTGTGAGTGCTGTTGCCAGCTCATTTCCGGGCTCGGCGGCACGGGCAGCGCCGGCAGATGCACCGTGAAGACGGTGCGTCCGGGCATGCTGTCGACGGTCACGGCACCGCCGTGCGCGGTGGCCACGGCCTGCACGATGGCCAGGCCGAGGCCCGTGGAGCCGGTGGCGCGGGAGCGCGCGGAGTCGCCGCGCGCGAACCGTTCGAAGACGTGCGGCAGCAGATCCGGCGGGATGCCCTGGCCGTTGTCCTCGACGTCCACGCACAGCCACGGACCCCGCCGTTGAACACGCGCTGTGACCGTCGTGCCGGTCGGGGTGTGGTTGCGGGCGTTGCCGAGGAGGTTGACGAGGACCTGTTGCAGCCGGGCCGCGTCCGCCGACACGAGCGCGGGCTCGTCGGGCAGGTCGAGACGCCAGTTGTGGTCCATGCCGGCGGCGCGGGCGTCGCTGATGGTGTCCACGACGAGCGGGATCAGATCGGTCTGCTCGAACTGGAGGGGACGGCCCGCGTCGAGCCGGGCGAGCAGCAGGAGATCCTCGACGAGGAGGGTCATCCGGCCGGCCTCGGACTCGATACGGCCGAGGGCGTGTTTGGTGTCCGGGCCGACGTCCTCCCTGCCGCGTCTGGTCAGCTCGGCGTACCCGCGGATGGACGCGAGGGGTGTGCGCAGCTCATGGCTGGCGTCCGCCACGAACTGCCGCACCCGCATCTCGCTCTGCTGGCGGGAGTGCAGGGCGCCGTGGACGTGGTTCAGCATGCGGTTGAGCGCGGCGCCGACCTGGCCGACCTCGGTGTGCGGATCGCACTCCGACTCGGGGACCCGCTCCTTGAGGTTCACCTCGCCGGTGTGCAGGGGGAGTTCGGAGACACGGGTGGCGGTGGCGGCGACGCGGCGCAGGGGGCGCGTGGCGACACCGACGATCACGGTGCCGGCGATCCCGGCGGCCACGAGGGCGGCGGCGGTGACGCTGGCTTCTATGAGGACGAGGGTGTTGAGGGTGCCGGTCAC
This sequence comes from Streptomyces chartreusis, assembly GCF_008704715.1. Taxonomy (NCBI): domain Bacteria; kingdom Bacillati; phylum Actinomycetota; class Actinomycetes; order Kitasatosporales; family Streptomycetaceae; genus Streptomyces; species Streptomyces chartreusis. Next base: position 5,085,508 of record NZ_CP023689.1, on the reverse strand, counting down.
GTCCTCGGTGGGGATGGCGACGTAGAACGTGCCGTTGGGGCCGCTCGCGTACTGGACGCGGTACTCGCCGTAGCCGGGGATGTCGATCGTGTGCTTCTTGCCGTCCTGCTCGACGGAGCCGAGCGCATTCGTCGCCGACTCACTGAGCGACTCGGGGGTCACCTGGGGGACGCCGTTGTCGTCCGTGGTCCTGTCACCGGCCTCGGCCTCGGTGATGGAACCGTTCTCGACCTTGGCCGCGATGGTGCCGCCCGGCTGCGGCCCCTTGGAGACGAAGTCGGTGAGAACGACCTCCTTGGGCTTCTTCTCCAGGTCGGGCGCCTGGCCGCCGTCGGGCTGGTCCGGCGGCCGGAAGGAGCCGGATGCCCGCGCCGCGACCTCGTTGAGCCGGCCGTCCAACTGCTCGTACAGATGCGACCGCAACGCAAGCGTCGTCACCGTGCCGATCACCGCGCACACCACGGCGATCAGCACCACCGACGCGACGACGAGCCGCGTCCGCAGGGTGCGCGGCTGGCCCGCCCGTCTCTTCTGCGTACGCGGTCGTCGTCGCCCGCTCATGACACCGCGGGCTTGATCAGATAGCCGGCTCCGCGCCGGGTGTGGATCATCGGCTCGCGGCCGGCGTCGATCTTGCGGCGCAGATAGGAGATGTACAGCTCGACGACGTTGGCCTGCCCGCCGAAGTCGTACGACCAGACCCGGTCGAGTATCTGTGCCTTGCTGAGCACGCGCCGCGGATTGCGCATGAGGAAGCGCAGCAGCTCGAACTCGGTGGCGGTGAGGTGGATGTTGTCCCCGGCCCGCGACACCTCGTGGCTGTCCTCGTCGAGGGTCAGGTCGCCGACGACGAGCACGGAGTCGGACCGCCGGTCCGCGGCGCCCGAACGCCGGATCAGCCCGCGCAGCCGGGCGACGACCTCCTCCAGGCTGAACGGCTTGGTGACGTAGTCGTCGCCGCCCGCGGTCAGCCCGGCGATACGGTCCTCGACGGCGTCCTTGGCCGTCAGGAACAGCACCGGCACGTCCGGCAGTTCGCGGCGCAGCCGCCCGAGGACGGTGAGGCCGTCCATGTCCGGGAGCATCATGTCCAGGACGACGGCGTCGGGCCGGAACTCACGCGCGGTCTGGACGGCTCCCGTGCCGTCCCCCGCGCTGCGGATCTGCCAGCCCTCATAGCGAAGGGCCATGGACAGCAGTTCGGTGATCGACATCTCGTCGTCCACCACAAGCACTCGGACGGGGCTCCCGTCCGGCCTCAGCAGTTCGGTGCGCCCCTGGGGCGAGGTCGTGGTCATGGTGGACACCTTGTCGGGGCCCTCTTAGAACACGCTTTCCGCAACCTGTGATTTTCCTAAGAAACGCACAGGAGGCTCTCAGGCAACCCCTGGGAAGTCCCTGGCGGAGAGCGATTTCCCGGCTGGTCCCAGGGCCGTCCTCAGAACAGCCCGTCCTGCATGGTCGCCTCCCGCTCCCTGAACTCCTTTACCGGCACCGTCAGTTCCCCGTCGCCGCCCGTCGGCAGCAGTTCCCACCCGGTCATCAGCCGCGTGTCGACGACGACCACCCCGCCGCCCGCCTCGACGTGCAGGTCCGGTCCGGCGGCCGCCACCAGCCGTCCGCTCACCGCCCCGCCCGCGACGAGCTCGGTCACCTCCCCGACGGCACCCGGCAGCTCCGCGAGCCCGAACACCCCGGCGTGATCGACCGGTCGGCAGGGTTCGCGGACCAGTGACTCCGGCCAGGCGTCCAGCGCGACCGCCCGGGCGTGCAGGTCCTCGACCTCGGCCGCGCGCTCCGCCGCCGACGCCGGCAGCCCGGAGCGCACCGCCCGCTTGTCGGCGTACGGAATCCGGTCCGGCACCCGCAGTGCCGCCCGCAGCAGTTCCTCCGTGCGCCGTGCCGCCATCAGCGGGCCTGCGCCCAGCCAGGTGAAGCAGACCGCGCCCTGCTCAAGGAGCCGCGCCGAGCCGCGCTCAAGGGCGGTGATGCCGACCTTGGTCATCCCGGGGCCGAACCAGGCCAGATATACGTGGTACGGCCGCGGGTCGTCCGCGATCGTGTCGGCGGCCACCGAGTGCGCCCGGTCCAGCCGAGCACAGTCCTCGCAGCGCGCCCCCGTGCTGCGCCCCGATACGGCCGCCCTTACCGGACAGGCGTGCCCCCGCGCTCCCACGCATGTCCGAACGCCCCCTTCGGCGACCCCGAAGGCCACCCGTTTCCCCCAGGTCAGCGCCGAGCGCCGACCGCCGTCCCACGCCAGCTCGGGGCCGTCGGCCGACCAGCGCAGCCCCTTGCATCTCCATGCCTGTGCCATCGCTCATCGAGCCTAGGGGGTGCCACTGACAACGCCCTCTCAGCGGCCGAGCGAACCGGCCTCGGCGACGGCGGGTTCACCGGCCCCGGCGGGTTCGCCGACGACCGCGACCACGTCGGCGCTGCGCCGCCCGCGACCCGCGAGCCGGCAGCCCCAGCAGTCCGCGTGCCCGTCCCGCACGGTCAGGTCGCGCACCCCCATGGGCCACTGCCCGCGCGGCCGCGGTCCCGAGGGCTTGCCCCAGCCGGACAGATGCAGGGCCCAGGTCACCAGGACGCTCGCCGCCAGGATCCCGAGCCCGCCCACGATCAGCGCGGCCGAGACCATGCATGTCCCGGCACCGAGCACGGCGGATCCGACGGTCGCGATCCCGGTTCCGGTCCAGCCCGCGACCGTGTGCCCCTCGTCATACTGGCTCACGTGCCTGCCTCCCTCTCGTCTCTCGTCAGGGCAGCGGAAATCACCCACGTCCGTGAGGGACCCAGAATCTCTCACGTCGTAAGAAGTTTATGCGCTAAATCTCTCACGAGCTAAGGTAATAAGGAAGATGCAAGCCACGCCGCGTCCCACCGCCACCCCGGCCCAGGCGCTGGAGGCGATGGACTCCCTCATCGCCGCCCACCTGCTGGGCCAGCAGGAGATGGCCCAGCGGCTGGGCCTGAACATCACCGACCTGCTCTGTTTCGCCTGCGTCCTGAAGGCGGGGGACGACCTGCTCACGGCCGGCGAGCTCGCGGAACACGCCCACGTCACGACCGGCGCGATGACCGGCATCCTCAACCGCCTGGAGCGGGCCGGCTTTGTCACCCGCCGCCCCGACCCGGCCGACCGGCGCCGGGTCCGGGTGGCCGCCGTACCGTCCGCGGTCGAGCGGGCCGGGGCCCTCTACGGCCCCTACTACGCCCGCCTCAACGAGCTCTTCGCGAGCTACTCCGCCGACGAGATCGCGGTGCTCACGGACTGGTTCACGCGGACGACGGGACTGGCACAGACCTACATCGACGAAATGCGCGAACAGGACAAGGGCTGAGCGCGACCGGGGTCAGTGGATCCTGCGCGCCGAGCCCAGGCGGGGGTCAGTGGGCCCCGCCGACCCCTGGCGCCCGCCGGTCCTCCCGCGCGTCGTAGGCCACCCGGGCCCGCTCGACCGCGTCCAGGTGCACGGACCACTCCGACAGCGCGGCGAACAACGGCGCGAGACTGCGGCCCAGTTCGCTGATCTCGTACTCGACGCGTGGCGGGACCTCGGCGTGATACGTGCGCACGACCAGCCCGTCCCGCTCCAGCTGCCGCAGCCGCTGGGTGAGCACCTTCGGCGTGATGGTGCCGATGCGGCGCTCCAGCTCGACGAAGCGCTGACGGCCGTACTCGTGAAGTGCCCACAGGATCGGGGTGGTCCAGCGGCTGAAGACGATGTCGACGACGGGCGCGACGGGGCAGGCATTCGCCGGATCGGCACCCCGCGGCACCCGATTCCCTGTGCTCTCGGTCACAACTGCCCCCGTCCGCCAATACTTTCCTCTAGGTACCTACTACCCCCACAACAGTAGCGTCGCCGTACGAGATCCGAACTCGGAACGGAGACCGATGATGATCGTGGTGACCGGAGCAACGGGCAATGTGGGAAGGCCACTTGTGCGGGCGCTCACGGACGCGGGCGAGCGGGTGACGGCGGTCTCCCGCCGTATCTCCGCCCATGACGTACCGGCGGGGGTCCGCCACCACCCGGCCGACCTCACCGGACCCGAACGTCTGAAACCCGCGCTCGACGGGGCCGAGGCCCTGTTCCTGCTGACCTCCGGCGACTTCATGGCGGCCGACGGCGACCTCGCAGCCGTACTGGACGTCGTACGGGGATCGGGCGTCCGGCGCGTGGTCCTGCTGTCGTCCCAGGGCGTCGGCACGGGCGACCACCCCTCGGCGCTGGAGGACGCCGTCAAGGCGTCCGGCCTGGAGTGGACGATGCTGCGGCCCGGTGCCTTCCACTCGAACGCCCTCCAGTGGGCCGACACGGTCCGCACCCGACGGGAGGTCGCCGCTCCCTTCGGCGACACGGCCCTGCCCACCGTCGACCCGGCCGACATCGCGGAGGTTGCGGCGGCGGCCCTGCGCGCTCCGGGTCACGCCGGCGAGGTGTACGACCTGACCGGCCCGGCGCCGGTCTCGCCCCGGCAGCAGACCGCGGCGATCGGAGCGGCCCTGGGGGAGCCGGTCCGGTTCACCGAACTGACCCGCGCGCAGGCCCGGGAGCACCTGCTGCGCACCATGCCCGAGCCGGTCGTCGAGAGCACCCTCGATCTGCTGGGCACCCCACCGGCCGCGCTGCGGCGGGTGAGCCCGGCCGTCGACCAGGTCCTCGGCCGACCGGCGCGGTCGTTCGCGGACTGGGTGGAGCGGAACGCCGGTGCCTTCAAGTAGCGGAACGCCGATGTCTTCAAGTGGCAGGGCAACCAGGAAGACCGGAGGGGCGTTGGTGGAGCCTGCCCCACCTTCGATCCGGTAGGACACTCCATCGTTTCCGGCCGTGCACGACGGCATCGTTGACGCCAGTTCATCCCGGCCGGACTCCGGCCCTGCCTCCCCCGGCTGAAACCCGGCCGACACCCGCTGAAGCCCTCCTGAGGCCGCGCTGAAGCCGGGCCGGGATGAGCTGCATCCCGTTCAGGATGCCGCCCGCCCGGAAGGAAGCCGCCATGGAATCGCAGCGCCAGTCGAAGCCGAGCCCGGCGCCGTCGAGCCCGGGTCCCCTCTCCTCGTTCGTCCGGTTCGTGGTGTGCGGCGGCGGTGTCGGACTGCTCTCCAGCGCGGCCGTACCGATGCTGGCCCCGGCGATGCCCTGGGCGGTCGCGAACGCCCTGGTCACCGTCGCCGGCACGCTCCTGTGCACCGAGTTGCACGCCCTGTTCACCTTCGGCACCGGCCGGCGCCCCGACTGGCGGCGGCACCTGCAGTCCTCGGGGTCGGCCGTCGCCGCCTACCTGGCCACGACCGCCGCGATGTTCGCGCTGTACGCCGTCCAGCCGTCGCCCGGCATGTTCTGGGAACAGACCGTCTACCTCACCGCCTCCGGCCTGGCCGGCGTCGGCCGCTTCCTGGTCCTGCGGCTGTTCGTGTTCGCCGACCGGAACGAGCGCGACGAGCACAGCAAGCGCTCCACCCGCAGCGAGACGCTCCTGCCCGGCGAGCCGAACCTCCTCCTGATCCCGGCGACGGACGCCGGTCGCCGGCAAGTGGCCCCCACGCACCCCGCGTTGATCCCGGCCGCCGCATAGCCGTCAACCTCCTGACATCCCAACTCCAGTGCGCTATCCGGTCGTTGACTTCCCGTCAGTGCACTTCACGGCACCCGTGAGGATCTTGCGAAGCGAAGGTTTACCCGGTGCCCGAACGGTAAAGTCCGCGACATGAACGCTCGGCTGGCACTGCTCAGCACGGTGGCCCCCGGTGTCGCGGAAAGCGAGGTCTTCCGGCTGGCACTCCAGCACGCGGTGGGCGAGCTGGGCGCGCTGGGCGGCATGATCCACCTGCGGGGCCCGATGTCCGCGCTGCGGCTGGTGTCGACCGCCGGGCTCCCGCCGGCCCTCACCCGTTCCTGGGAGATCGTCGGCCAGGAGGGCCCCCTGGCCCCGGCACTCGCGCTGCGCGAGGGCAACGGCGTCTGGGTCCCGCTGAGCCCGGCCGGCGCCGCCGACTCCCCGGACGCCGCCTGGCCCGGCACCGGCCTCGCCGCACTGCCGCTGTACAGCGGCAACCGCGGCACCGGCGCCCTCAGCGTCCTGATGGACGCACCCGGCGAACCGGGGCCCGACCACTGGGAGTTCCTGCGGGCCGTCGTCTCCTGGACCGAGGACCGCATGGGCCAGGCGCCCCCGCCGACCGGCCCCGTACGGCCCGCCCAGCAGCCCGAACACAACGGCGAGCGGCTGCGCCAGGCCCTGAAGGAGGTCAGCGTCGGCTCCTGGGACTGGAACATCCGCACCGGCGAACTGATCTGGGACGAAGCCGCCCTGGAGCTGTACGGCACCCTGCCCCAGGACTACACCGGCAAGGTCGAGAACTGGATGCGGTGCGTCCACCCCGACGACCTGCCGCCGACGCTGGCCGCGGCGGACCGCGCGATCCGCACCGGCGGCGTCTTCGAGGCCGAGTACCGGGTGCGCAAGCTGGACGGCACCTGGGGCTGGACGCAGGCCCGCGCCAGACCGACGTACGACGAACAGGGCGAACCGCACCGGATGATCGGGGTGGGCTGGGACAGCAACGAACCCCGTTCCGCCCGTGACGCCCTCAGCCGGGCCCTGCGGCACATGAGCGACGGCTTCCTGGCGATGGACGACGACTGGCGCATCACCTTCGCCAACCTGGAGGCCGAGCGCACCCTCGGCTTCTCCGAGGAGGAGCTGTTCGGCTGTCTGCTGTGGGACCTGCCCGCCGCCGAGCAGGTGCCCGGCCTGGAGATCCGCTGCCGGCAGGCCGCCGCCGCGGAGAAGTCGGTGAGCTTCGACGTACGGCTGCCGAACGGCCGCCTGTGCCATCTGCGGCTGGTGCCGGGCCCCGACGGCCGCACCATCTACTTCACCGACGTCACCGAGAGGCGGCGGCTGGAGGAAGAGCGCCGGTCCGCCGAGCGGGCGGCCACCGAGCGCGCCGCGCGGATAGGGGAGCTGACCGCGGCCCTCGCCAAGGCGACGACGTCGGTGGACGTGGTGGACGCGGTCGCGCGCGGAGTACTGCCGCCGTTCGAGGCGTCCGGTCTGGTGGTGCAGACCGTGGAGGGCGACCGGCTGCACACCGTCGGCTCGGTCGGCTACCCGGACGACGTCCTCGCCGTGCTCGACGGCCGTGAGCGCACGCAGTCCAGCCCGCTGTGGGACGCGATCCTCGCCGGCACTCCCCTGTTCCTGTCCACCCCCCACGAGTTCTCCGCCCACTACCCCGAGCTGGCGGACCTGCCCGCCCGCGCCGGCAAGCAGTCCTGGGCGCTGCTCCCGCTGACGGCCTCCGGCCACACCTTCGGCATCTGCGCGGTCACCTTCGACCACCCCCGCCGCCTCACCGACGAGGAGCGCACCCTGCTGACCGCGACCAGCGCCCTGGTCGCCCAGGCCCTGGAGCGGGCCCGCCTCTTCGACGCCGAGCACACCCGCTCCCGCGAGCTCCAGCGCAGCCTGCTCCCCCGGGACCTGCCCGACCTGCCCGCCTGCTCGGCCGCCGCCCGCTATCTGCCGGCCGGCCAGGGCATGGATGTGGGCGGCGACTGGTACGACATCATCCCGCTGTCCGGCGGCCAGGTCGCCCTGGTCGTCGGCGACGTCATGGGCCACGGCCTGCCGGAGGCGGCGACGATGGGCCGCCTGCGCACGGCCGTGCACACCCTGGCCGACCTCGAACTGCCGCCCGACGAGATCATGAGCCACCTCAACGACATCGTCGGCGCCATGGGCGAGGAGTCGTACGTGACGTGTCTGTACGCGTTGTACGACTCCACGACCCGCGTCTGCTCCATAGCGAGGGCCGGCCACCCGCCGCCGGCCCTGCTGCACCCCGACGGCACGGTCGTCTTCCCACCCCTGGCGGCTGACCCGCCCCTGGGCGCGGCCGAGCCCCCCTTCGAGACGACGGAGGTCCGGGTTCCCGAGGGCAGCGTGCTGGCGCTGTACACCGACGGCCTGGTCGAGTCGTCCAGGCGCGAGATGGACGAGGGCATGGCGGCCCTGGCCGACGTGCTGCGCACCGCCCACGCGGACGGCACGGTGACGGACCTGGAGCTGCTCTGCGAACGGATCACCTCGACCCTGTTGCCCGCCGGCCAGCAGACGGCCGACGACGCGGCCCTCCTCCTGGCGCGGATGCACGCGCTGCCCGACTCCCGCATCGCCTCCTGGCCGCTCCCCAAGGACCCGAGGGCGGCGGGCCAGGCCCGCGCCCTGATCCGCAAGCAGCTGACGGCCTGGGACCTGGAGGACCTCACCCCCACCACCGAGCTGCTGGCGAGCGAGCTCGTCGGCAACGTCATCCGGCACGCCAGGGGCCCCATGCGGCTACGGCTCCTGCACGGCGCCGCGCTGATCTGCGAGGTCTTCGACGGCAGCCTGACGATGCCGCGCATACGCCGGGCGACGGAGACGGACGAGGGGGGCCGCGGCCTCCAGCTGATCACCGCGCTGTCGCAGCGCTGGGGGACCCGGTACACGCCGACCGGCAAGTGCATCTGGACGGAACAGACCCTCCAGACGGCACCGGACGCCGTACGGGACGAACCGCGCGAGGCGGCGCCCGACGCGCTGGAGCGGATGTTCCTGGCCCTGCCGGGGCTGGGGGAGGACTTCGACGGGGACCTGGACGCGCTGGCCTTCGGCGACCAGGACTGAACCGGTCGGTCAATCGGTTCGCCAATCGGTTCGTCGATCGGTTCGTCGATCGGTTCGTCGATCGGTTCGTCGGCCAGGGAGAACCCTCCCGTCACCGCGGGGTACCGTGAAAGCGCCACATATGCGACGTATCGCCGTATACAGCGCTCCGCAGGAACACGGGGTGTGATGCCATGGCCCACCGCCGCACCGATTCGGCCGGTGCCACCAGAGAGCTGCTCCAGGAGCTCGGGGATCTCACCGGCCGGATTCTGGACCAGATCAAGCTCCACCAGGCACGCGTCGAGCTGGCCGCCGCACTCCAGCGCCAGGTCCTCGCCGCGGAGCTGCCGGACGTGCCGTACCTGCGGGCGGCGGGCCGGTACACACCCGCGCGGATCGGTCTGGACATCGGCGGCGACTGGTTCGACGGCTTCCGCATGCCGGACGGCTCGGTGGGCTTCGCGATCGGGGACGTCCAGGGCCATGACGTCGAGGCCGCGGCGCTGATGGGCCAGGTCCGCACCTGCCTGCGCGCCGTCGCGACCGCCACCACGGACCCGGCGGAGGTGCTGGGGCACACCAACGACCTGCTGGTCGCGATGGCCTCCGAGCTCTTCGTGACCTGCACTTTCCTGCGTTTCGACCCGGCCACCAAGGAACTGTGCGACGCCCGCGCAGGACACGTACCGGCGGTCTGGGCCACGACCGGCGGCCACTGCGAGATCGTCCTGCACGACGGCGGCCTGCCGCTCGGGATCAACGCCGGCGAGCACTATCCGTCGTCCCGCCGGCACCTGACCGGCACGGGCGCGTTCGTGCTGCTCACCGACGGCGTGGTGGAGGGCCCCGGCTATCCCATCGACGACGGTCTCAAGCGGGTGGCCGACCTCGTCGGCGACGGCTGCGGCGCCGAGCCCGCGGACCTGGCCGCCCAGGTGATCAAGGTCGCGGACCTGACCGGCCACAGCGACGACGCGGCGGTCCTCGTCCTGCGCTACGGCGACCTCGGCGGAGGGTGAGCGCCATGTACGGACTGGTCGCCCCCATGACATCGCAGAAGACGGACAGCCCCCGGCTCCGCGACTACGCCACCCACGCCCTGCGCCTGACCATCGTCGCGGCCGCCTACTACGGCAGCGCCAAGCTGGGCCTGGAGCAGCAGCTGGTGCGGGGCCAGGTCACGCCCTTCTGGCCGCCGACCGGCATCGCCCTGGTCGCCCTGCTGATGTGGGGCCTGCGCATGTGGCCGGGTATCGCGATCGGCGCGTTGGTCGTGAACGCGCCGCTCGGACCGTCGATCCTGCCCGTGCTCGCCATCGTCGCCGGCAACACGATCGCCCCGGTCTGCGCCTGCCTCCTGCTGCGCCGCGTACGGTTCCGCCTCGCGCTCGACCGGCTCCAGGACGCCCTGGCGCTGGTCTTCCTCGGCGCCCTGAGCGGGATGCTGATCAGCGCGACGATCGGCACGGGGGTCCTCGTGGCCTCCGAGGCGCTGACGGCCGACGACTTCTGGCCGACCTGGTCGGTGTGGTGGACGGGCGACGCGATGGGCGTCCTCGTCATCGCACCCCTGCTCCTGGCCGCACGCACCCTGCGCCGGCCACATGACGTCCCGCCGCTGCGCTGGGCCGAGGCGGCGGCCCTGCTGGTCGGCACGACAGCGGCCTCCATCGTGGCCACCCGCAGCCCCCTCAATCTCCTCTTCCTCGTCGTCCCCTTCCTGATCTGGGCGGCCTTCCGCTTCCAACTCCAGGGCGCCGCACCCTGCGCACTGATCACCTCGGTGGTCGCGATCATCGCCGGCGCGGCGGACGTGGGACCGTTCGCCGGCCAGGACCTCCTGGCCAAGATGGTCATCCTCCAGGCCTTCAACGGCACCGTGGCCCTGACGTGCCTGCTCCTCTCGGCCACCATCGCCGAACGCAACCACACGGTCCGAGCCCTGGGAGAAGCCTGCGAACGCCTCACGGAGGCCCTGTCCCGCCTCGTCCCGGACCAGCCCCTGAACCACCACGCGACCCTGCGCATGGAAGACCACAAGGACAACAAGTAGCCCCCGACGCCCACGGATCGCGCACCCGCACCCCGAACCGTCGGCCGCCCCCCGGCACTTCACCGAAAACACCAGAGGCCCCGGATTTCTCCGGGGCCTCTGATCCAATGTGCACTCGGCAGGATTCGAACCTGCAACCTTCTGATCCGTAGTCAGATGCTCTATCCGTTAAGCTACGAGTGCTTGTTCTGTTTTCCCGCCGCTCCCGGCCCTTCCGGCCCGCTCGCGGCGACAGGAAGAACATTACATGACTGCCGCCGCCATGTGAAATCCGTTTGGTCCACCCCTTGTGAGCTGGGAAAACGACCTCTGAGGCGTTCGACGGGCGGGTGCTGGAGCAGGCGTCCGAGTGGCGTGAACGACGAAGCCCCGGTCCTCGGACCGGGGCTTCGTGATCGAGCGCGGAGGCGGAGGGATTTGAACCCTCGATGGGCTTTAAGGCCCAAACCGCATTAGCAGTGCGGCGCCATAGACCGGACTAGGCGACGCCTCCAGCACAGCCGCCCGCGCGAGCGCGAGTGGTGCGTGCAGATGATGACACAGTCGAGCGTGCTGTCACCAATCGACTCCCACGGTACTAGGCGGACAGGTCGCAGGGCAAAGCCCTTCCCGGCGTGCTTCGAGGGCCGCAACGTCCGACGGTGTCCGACGTTAGTCAGGTCATGTTGCAGGTCAACCGTTCCGTCCGGGCCGGCCGCCTCCGCCGGGTCCTCCTCACCGCCACCGGCACCCTCGCCGCCGTAGGGCTCGCCTCCGTCGCGCCCGTGGCCGCCGCGCCCGCCGCCGTCCCGCTCGCCAAGGACCCCGGCCGCGCCGGCGACCACCTCACCGTCACCGTCCGCGACGCCGGCGGCGGCGCCGACGGGACCCACGAGCTGACCTGCCATCCGGCCGGCGGCGACCACCCCCGCGCCGCCGACGCCTGCGCCGCGCTCGACAGCGGCACCCGCTGGGGCAAGGACGCCTTCGCCCCCGTACCCCAGGGCACCTTCTGCACCATGCAGTACGGCGGGTCGGCCACCGCCCATGTCACCGGGACCTGGGCCGGGCGCCCCGTCGACGCCCGCTACGACCGCAGCGACGGGTGCGAGATCGCCCGCTGGAACCGGCTCGTGCCGCTCCTTCCCGACGTGCGGGCGCAAGGGCGCCGGTTGTAGAGCGCCGACGCCGGTTGTAGAGCACCGGGCAGCCGAAGAGTCCGGGCGCGCGGGCCCGGGCCGGCGTCGATGAGACGAAGGTCCGATGTGCGGTCCGTCGAGGGGCCTCACCCGTCCCCCGTCGCACAGGCTTTCCATACCGGACGCACCGGATCCGCAAAAGTCCCGCGAAGGTCTCGCGAAGTCGCCATGGACAGCGGGCGGACGCGGGAAGGACGACGGCAGGGGCGGTCATACGTTCTGGGTCACTTCCTCGTGCGACCTCCCTCTCATCCGACGTCGCGAGCGCAACCCCAACCCTTAGACTCCCTCGCGTGACACGCCGCGGGCCGGTTGGCAAGATGGCCCGAGCGGTCGGCAAGGTGCGGTAACAGGGAGGAAGCGTCTCGTGAGCAGCAGGCCATCCCGAGGCGCTGCTCGCCTCGCAGCCATACTCGATGCGCTTCCCGATGCGTTGGTGCTGGTCAACGCCAATGGGACCGTCGTCAACGCCAACACCATCGCCCTGGAGGCCTTCGAGGCCCCGGGGACCGCTCTGGTCGGGCGCGGGCTGCTCGATCTGCTTCCGCAGTTCGACTCCAAGCTCATCCCGGGCTCCATGCGGCGGCCCGATCACATGGACCCGCAGGGCCGGACGAAGCCGACCCGGATGACGGCCCGGCGCACCGACGGCAGCGAGTTCCCGGTCGAGGTCACGTCCGCGAATCTCGAGAACGGCGGCCAGGCCTACGACGGCTACGGCTACACCGGCGACGAGCTGCTCATGCTCGTCGTCCGGGACCTCTCCGGCACCGTCGACACCGAGGCCGAGCTGGCACGTTCGCAGCGGCAGACCGAGATGATCCTGCGCGCCGCCTCCGAGGGCGTCGTCGGCACCGACACCGACGGGCGGATCGTCCTCGTCAACCCGGCCGCCGCCCAGATACTGGGTTACCGGGCCAGCGACCTCGGCGGACGCGAGCTGCACACACTCGTCCTGCACTCCCGTGCCGACGGGTCGCCCTTCCCGTACGAGGAGTCCCCGCTCGCCGACACCCTGCGCTCCGGGCGCAAGCACCGGGTGCGCGGGCAGGTGCTGTGGTCCAAGAGCAGCAACCAGGTGTCCGTCGATCTGACGACCGCTCCCGTGCGCGACGGCGACCAGCTCGTCGGCGCCGTGATGACCTTCACCGACCGGCGGCCCTACGACACGCTGGCCGAGGAGAAGGACTCCGAGCAGAAGCAGCACGAGGACGAACTCGAAAGGCTCGCCGAGGAGCACGCCTCCGAGCTGACCGCCCTGCGGCAGAAGCACGTCACCGAGGTCGAGGAGCTCCAGGAGCGGCACGCCGAGGAACTCGCCGCCGGCGAGGACCGCTACGCCGCCCTCGGCGAGCGCGAGAAGGACCGGTACGAGGCGCTGTCCGGGCGGCACGACCAGCTGCTGACGCTGCTCGCCGGGTCGCTGCGCGGTCCGCTGGACGAGCTGCGCCGTGAGCTGGCCGCGCTCGCCGCCGACGACGCGGGGCAGTTGTGGCCCGAGGCCAACCAGGTGCTGCACCATCTGTCGGCCGGCTACTCGCGGATCACGACGCTGATCGACAACGTCCTCGGCTACCAGCAGCTGGACTCCGGCATCGAGCAGGTCGTCCGTACGAAGGTGATGCTCGACGCCGTCGTGGCCGCGGGTGTCGACGGGGCCGTGGACCTCATCGGCCCGGGGCGGGTGCAGTTCGCCGTGCACGCGCCGCCCATCGAGGCCGAGGTCGACCCGCAGCGTCTGGCCACCGCGCTCGCGCATCTCGTCGCGGACGTCGCCGGTGTCGACGCAACCGGCAACTCGCCGGTGTCCGCGGGCGGTTACATGGACAACACCGTCGTGGTGGCCGCCGCACAGCGCGGTGAGGTCGTACGGATCGAGGTGCGCGGGCCGTATCCCGGGGGAGACCCGGTGCACGAGCCGATCGTGCGCGGGATCGTGCGGGCCCACGGCGGAGTGCTCCAGACGCACGAGGTGCCCGGGATGAGCGGCAGTGCGTTCGTCCTCGAAGTGCCCATCGGCGGTGGGGCGGGGGCCGTCGCCGCCGCTCCGGCCGTTGCCGTTGACGCCACCGCGGCCGGGGACGGGACCGACGGGACCAATGGCGCGAACGGGGCCGAGGGCGGCGGCACCGGACGGCGGCGGGCCCGGCGGTCCTCCGTCGACGCCTTCCTGGAGAGCGACACGCCCGAGGCCGAAGGCGAGGGGTCCGCCGAGGGCGCCGCGCCCACCGGCCGGCGGCGCAGGCGTGCCGGCGCCGCGCCCGAACTGCCCGCGGGCACGGGTGACGGTGGCGGCGAGGTCTCCGGCGGCACCGGACGGCGCCGCGGGCGTCCCGCGGAGGACGGCGACGGCGGTGACGGCGGTGACGGTGTCTCCGAGGGCGCCGTCATGACGGCCGCCGAGCACGCGGCCGGGACCGCCGCGACCGGGAGCGGCCTGGGCGGGACCGTACCGCCGCAGGGCGTGCCCGGCCCCGGTGGACGGCGTGCCCGGCGGGACGGCGGGGAGCAGCACGCGCTGCCGCCCGCCCTGCCCGCTCCGGCCGCCGACGCGGCTCCGGCCGACGGTTCCGGTAGTGCCGCGCCGGGCGATGCCGCCCAGCCGACCGGACGGCGTCGCCGTGCCCTGGCCGCCGCGGCCGAGCGCAGTGCCGCGCAGGCGCAGGAGGCGGGGCCCCGTACGGTGTTCGCGCTGCCGCCGGCCGAGGCGGACCGCGCGCCCGCCGAGGCGCCGGGCCAGGCTCGGGGCGCGGGTCCTGCTGCCGCTGCATCGATGACTCCGGCTTCGCCCGTGGCTCCGGCACCTGCCCAGATTCCTGGGCAGGGAGCGCCGGGAGGCGTACGGGGCGACGAGGGCCGGCACGACGCCGTGCCGCACGATCAGGCCGACGACCACACCCCGCCGCAGCCGCACCCCACCAGCGCACCGACCGGACGTCGCCGGCGTGCCGTTGCTCCGCCCGCGGAGGCGGTCGGAGCGGCCTCGCAGGAGGTGCCGGCGCAGGGGATTCCGGGACAGGTTGCTCCGGGGCAGCAGATTCCCGGACAGGTCGCTCCGGGGCAGGTCGCTCCGGGGCAGCCGGTGCCGGCCCAGCAGGCGCAGGCCCAGCAGGCGCAGGCCCAGTCGGTGCCCGGGCAGCCCGTGCCTGCCGCCGGTCAGGCCCGGACCGCGCCGGGCGCCGTCGCTCCGGGCGGGCCGCTGCCCATCGAGGCGGCGCCTGGTCAGGGCGCTCCCGCGCAGGGCACGCCGGCGCAGGGTGTACCGGCCCCGCAGCCGTGGCCCGCCGGTGCCGACGACAGCTCCGGCGCGGGTACGGCCATGGCGCCCGACGGCGCCGCCACCCCCGTACCGCCGAATCCGAACGCCCCCCGGCCGGCACAGCCCGCGCAGCCGCAGGGCACGCCCGCTCCGGGTACTCCCCTGCCTCCCGAGGCTGCGGCCGGTCAGCAGCGGGCGGCGCAGCCGCTTCCCGCCGAGGCCGCCGCTCCGGCCGGTCCCGGCGCTCCCGGTGCCCCCGTCGACCCGAACTCGACCCAGGGCCGCGCGATCAGTGTGCGGACGCTGGGGCAGGGCGTGCCCTTCACCCGGCAGGCCGCTCAGGTGCAGCAGCCCTCGCAGTCGTCGGCCACACCTCCCCCGCATCAGACCAACGGTGGCCGCCGTCGCAAGCTGGGTACGCCGCCCGACCCCGGCGCGCGTGCCGGTGGCTCGGTGGAGCAGGGGGCGCGGCCGCATCCGCCGGCCGAGCAGCCGGTGCCCGCGGCACAGCCGCAGCCGTCGGCCGGTGGGCAGCCCCAGCCGCAGCCGTCGATGGCCGGGCAGTCACGGCTCGCGCCTGCTGCCGAGGCGGCCGGACGGTCGTACGCCATAGGCGCGCCGGACGAGAACGCCGCCGAGGGACCCGAACCCCTGGACGGGCCGGGCGGGGCCGTCGAGGTGGCCGACACTCCGCGTCCGCAGCCGATGGACGACGAGCTGCCGCCGGAGCCGCTCGACAACCCGCGGCGGCTGCTGGTGTGGCCGGCGCCGGATGTGACGACCCAGCAGGCGCTGAGCGACCGCGGCTACCGGCCGGTGATCGTGCACTCGCGCGAGGAGGTCGACGCGCAGATCGCGGCGTTCCCGGCCGCGCTGTTCGTCGATCCGCTGACCGGGCCGATCACCCGTACCGCGCTCCAGTCGCTGCGGCAGGCCGCCGTCGCGGCCGAGGTGCCGGTGATGGTGACGGCCGGGCTCGGACAGGCCTCGCGGGAGGCGGCGTACGGCGCCGATCCCGCCGTGCTGCTGAAGGCGCTGGCCCCCCGGGACAGCGAGCAGCACCCGCCGCGCGTCCTGCTGATCGAGGAGCACGCGGAGATCGCGCTGGCGCTGACCGCGACGCTGGAGCGGCGTGGGATGCAGGTGGCGCGGGCCGCGAGTGACACCGACGCGGTGATGCTGGCGGGCGACTTCCGGCCGAACCTGGTCGTGATGGACCTGATGCAGGTGCACCGCCGCCAGGCCGGGATCGTGGACTGGCTGCGCGCGAACGGCCAGCTCAACCGCACCCCGCTGGTCGTCTACACGGCCGCCGTCGACCAGGCCGACCTGCCCCGGCTGGCCTCCGGCGAGACGGTGCTGTTCCTGGCGGAGCGCTCGACGAGCCCCGAGGTGCAGGCCCGGATCGTGGACCTGCTGTCGCGGATCGGGACCAACTGAGGGACGGTGCCTCCGCGCCCCTGAAAGGGGCGCGGGGAACTGCGCGACCGGCCACGAACAACCCGCGGCCGACCGACGACAGTTCCCCTACGGCGTCCCGTCAGAGCTGGGTGACGTCCAGCCCACCCTCCGCGTACTGCCTGCGCAGCACCTTCTTGTCGAACTTGCCGACGCTCGTCTTCGGCACCGCCGCGATGACCGTCCACCGCTCCGGCAGCTGCCACTTCGCGATCTTGCCCTCTTCGGCAAGGAAGGCGCGGAGCGTCTCGAAGTCGGCGGAGGCGCCTTCCTTCAACACCACCGTGGCCAGGGGCCGCTCGCCCCACTTGTCGTCCGGCACCGCGACCACCGCGGCCTCGGCGACGTCCGGGTGGGACATCAGCGCGTTCTCCAGGTCGACCGAGGAGATCCACTCGCCGCCGGACTTGATGACGTCCTTGGCACGGTCGGTGAGGGTGAGGAAGCCGTCGGCCGAGATGGTGCCTACGTCGCCGGTCTTCAGCCAGCCGTCCTCGCTGAACTTGTCGGCGGGGCGCAGCGGTTCGGAGTCGGGGCCGTTGTAGTAGGCGCCGGCGATCCAGGCGCCGCGCACCTCGAGCTCGCCCGCCGACTCGCCGTCCCACGGGATGCGCTCGCCGCCGGGGCCGGTGAGCCGGGCCTCGACGCTCGCCGGGAAGCGGCCCTGGGTGAGCCGGTACGCGAACTCCTCCTCCGTGCCGACCGCGTGGGCCGGCGGCCGGGCGACCGTGCCGAGCGGGGAGGTCTCCGTCATGCCCCAGGCGTGGCAGACCCGCATGCCGAGGTCGTCGAACGCCTTCATGAGCGACGGCGGGCAGGCCGAGCCGCCGATGGTGACCTGGCCGAGGGTGGAGACGTCGCGCGGGTTCGCGTTGAGCTCGGCGAGCAGGCCCTGCCAGATGGTGGGCACGGCGGCCGCGTGCGTCGGCTTCTCGCGCTCGATCATCTCGGCGAGGGGCGCGGGCTGCAGGAAGCGGTCCGGCATCAGCATGTTGACGCCGGTCATGAACGTGGCGTGCGGCAGGCCCCACGCGTTGACGTGGAACTGCGGGACCACCACGAGCGAGGTGTCCTGGTCCGTCAGCCCCATCGACTGGGTCATGTTGACCTGCATGGAGTGCAGGTAGATCGAACGGTGCGAGTAGACGACGCCCTTCGGGTCGCCCGTGGTGCCGGAGGTGTAGCACATGGCCGCGGCCTGCCGCTCGTCCAGCTCCGGCCAGTCGTACGTGGTCGGCTTTCCGGCGATCAGGTCCTCGTACTCGTGGACCTGGACGGAGGCGTCCGCGAGGAGGGAACGGTCGCCCGGGCCGGCCACCACCACGTGCTCGATCGGCTTGAGGTGCGGGAGCAGCGGGGCGAGCAGGGGGAGGAGCGAGCCGTTGGCGATGACGACCCGGTCGGCGGCGTGGTTCACGATCCAGGCCAGCTGCTCGGCCGGGAGCCGGAGGTTCAGGGTGTGGAGGATCGCGCCCATGGAGGGGATCGCGAAGTACGCCTCGACGTGCTCGGCGTTGTTCCACATCAGGGTCGCGACCCGCTCGTCGCCGACCACGCCCAGGTCGTCGCGCAGGGCGTGCGCCAGCTGGGCCGCACGGTCACCGACCTCGGCGAAGGACCGTCGGTGCGGTTCGGCCTCACCGGTCCAGCTGGTGACCTGCGATGTGCCGTGGATCGTGGACCCGTGGGCCAGGATCCTCGAGATCAGCAGCGGTACGTCCTGCATGGTGCTCAGCACGGCGTCCTCCCGGGGCGACATTGCCTACGCGGCAGTAAGGGTTGCGGAGATTCTGCGCGCATACCGCGCGGTATGTCACTAGGGTCGGGCGATCGATCATGTCACGTTGCGTTCACAGAGCTCTGCCGGTAGGGGTGAGAGAGCTCTGCCGCCGGGGGTGAGGGGAGGGCTCACCGCCGGCCGCGCGGGTCCTACCGGACCAGGCCCAGCTCCGGGTCCTCACCGGACCAGGCACAGCTCCGGGTCCTCGCGCAGCTTGCCGAGCGCTCTCGACACCGCCGACTTCACCGTGCCCACGGAGACCCCGAGCACCTCGGCCGTCTGGACCTCGCTGAGGTCCTCGTAGTACCGCAGGACGACCATCGCCCGCTGCCGCGCCGGCAACCGCATGATCGCCCGCCACATCGCGTCGTGCAGCGCCTGCTGCTCGGCGGGGTCGGCGTCCTGGCCGGACACCGGCTCCGGCTCCGGCAGCTCGTCGCAGGCGAACTCGTCGACCTTGCGCTTGCGCCACTGCGAGGTCCGGGTGTTGAGCAGGGCCCGGCGCACATAGCCGTCGAGGGCACGGTGGTCCTCGATGCGCTCCCAGGCGACGTAGGTCTTGGTCAGCGCGGTCTGCAGCAGGTCCTCCGCGTCGCTCGGGTTCGCGGTGAGCGAGCGGGCGGTACGCAGCAGCACCGGCTGGCGGGCCCGTACGTACGACGTGAAGGACGGATACGTCGCGCTCGGCAGGGACCGCGTCGCGGCGTCGGAAGCGCTGGTGCAGACGGGTGTGGTCATGGCTCCACGCTATGAGCGACCCCTACTTCGGCGGATCGGCCGCAGGTGCCGAAGCCGCGTCCGCCTCAGGTTGTAGGGGTGGGGCTGACTCCACCTCCTGAAGGTGGACGAGGGAAGGACGCCTACTGCGGGATTACCCCTGAGGGTCACCCGTCGGCAGCAAGCACCAGCCCCGATGTCGGCACCCCTGTCCCGGCCGTCACCAGCACCCGGGCGGCTCCCGATATCTGGTTCACGGACGTACCCCGCACCTGCCTCACCCCCTCCGCTATGCCGTTCATCCCGTGCAGATACGCCTCCCCGAGCTGGCCCCCGTGAGTGTTGAGCGGCAGCCGCTCCTCGGCCACGAAACCCGGGGCCTCCCCCTTCCCGCAGAACCCGAACTCCTCAAGCTGCATCAGCACGAACGGGGTGAAGTGGTCGTACAGGATCCCCACGTCGATCTCCCCGGGCCCCAGCCCCGCCGTCCGCCACAGCTGCCGCGCCACCACGGCCATCTCCGGCAGGCCGGTCAGGTCGTCCCGGTAGAAGCTCGTCATCTGCTCCTGCCCGCGGCCGGCGCCCTGGGCCGCGGCCGCTATGACGGCCGGTGCGTGCGGCAGGTCCCGGGCCCGCTCGACGGACGTGACGACGATCGCCTGTCCGCCGTCCGTCTCCTGGCAGCAGTCCAGCAGCCGCAGCGGCTCGACGATCCAGCGCGAGGCCGCGTGGTCGGCGAGGGTGATGGGTCTGCCGTGGAAGTACGCGGCCGGGTTGGTCGCCGCGTACTTGCGGTCCACCACCGCCACATGCCCGAACGCCTCCGGCGTCAGCCCATAGGTGTGCAGATAGCGCTGCCCCGCCATCGCCACCCAGGAGGCCGGGGTGAGCAGCCCGAACGGCAGCGACCAGCCGAGCGCCGCGCCCTCCGCCGAGGGCTCCCGGTGCTGCACGCCCGAACCGAATCTGCGGCCCGACCGCTCGTTGAAGGCCCGGTAGCAGACCACCACCTCCGCGACACCGGTCGCCACCGCCAGCGCCGCCTGCTGGACGGTCGCGCAGGCCGCGCCGCCGCCGTAGTGGATCCGGGAGAAGAAGGACAGCTCCCCCATCCCGCACGCCTGCGCCACGGTGATCTCCGGGCTGGTGTCCATCGTGAACGTCACCAGCCCGTCCACGTCCCCGGGTGTCAGCCCCGCGTCGTCCAGCGCGGCCCGCACCGCCTCCACGGCCAGCCGGAGTTCGCTGCGCCCGGAGTCCTTGGAGAACTCGGTGGCCCCGACACCGACGATCGCCGCCCGGCCGCTCAGGGCGTCCCGCTCGCGCACGCTCATGCCTGGCCCTCCGCGGACGCGATGACGGACGGTTCTCCCGCCGGCACGGTCACCGTCACCGTGCCGGTCACGTGCTTGCCGATGCCGTTGGCCCCGACCACCCGTACCGTCGCCGTGTCGCCGTCGACCTCCTCGACGCTGCCCGTCAACACCATCGTGTCTCCCGGGTAGTTGGGTGCCCCCAGTCGTATGGCCACCTTGCGCAGGACGGCCGTCGGTCCGAAGTGGTCGGTGATGTAGCGGCCGACCAGGCCGTTGGTCGTCAGGATGTTCATGAAGATGTCGGGGGAGCCCTTCTGGTGGGCCAACTCCGTGTCGTGGTGCACGTCCTGGTAGTCGCGGGAGGCGATGGCCCCGGCGACGATCAGGGTGCGGGTGATCGGGATCTCCAGCGGCACCAGTTCGTCACCGGCCCTGATCCGGCTCCCCTTCGCCTTCATCCGCTCGTCGCCGCTCATGCGACGGCCTCCTCGGCGTCCCGGGCACGCCAGACGGGCAGCACCAACTCCTCGTCGTACTGATGGAATTCGAGCCGCACCGGCAGCCCGATCCGCACCTTGTCGTACGGCACGCCCAGCACATTGCCGATCATCCGCACCCCCTCGGACAGCTCGATCAGGCCGACCGCGTAGGGAGGGTCGAAGGCCGGGAACGGGGGGTGATGCATCACGACGTACGAATAGACGGTCCCCTCGCCGCACGCCTCGACCGTGTCCCAGTCCGGGCCCCCGCAGGCGTTGCAGCCGGGCAGCCAGGGGTGGCGGAGCGTGCCGCAGGCGGTGCAGCGCTGGATGAGGAGCCTGCGGTGCCGGACGCCTTCCCAGAAGCCGGCGTTGTCCCGGTTGACGACGGGGCGGGGGCGGGTGGGCCGCTGCTTGGGGTCACTGTCCGGCGCTGGCTGAGGGTCGCTCGCCGGCTGTCGCTGGCGGTCACCGTCCGGTCGTGGCTGACCCGCCTCCCGGCGTGCGGGTGCGTACTTCAGGATCCGGAAGCGGTGGGTGCCCGCGAGGTCGGGGCCGACGTGGATGTCCGTGCGGGTCGTGACGAAGTAGCCGGTGCCGAGCTTGGTGGTCTTCCTCTCCGACACCGACTCGATGACCGAGTCGAAGGTGATCTCGTCCCCCGGGCGCAGGGGCCGTAGATACTCCTGCTCGCAGTCGGTCGCGACCACCGACGTGCAGCCCGCCTCATCGAGCAGGCCGAGCAGTTCGTCATAGGCATGGGCGCGGCCCGGCTGAGCGGTGAGGCCGCTCATGGTCCACGCCTGGAGCATGGTGGGCGGCGCTATGGCGTCCGGGCCCGAGTACGCCGGGTTGGTGTCGCCCATGGCCTCGCACCAGTGCCGGATCATGGCCGCGTTCACGGGATCCTTGCCCGGACGCGCCACCGCGGCGGGCCGGCCCTCGTATGCCTTCAGCCGCGTGTCGAGCTCGTCGTCCGTCACCACCTCGTGGCTCACCCCCGGCCCGTATCCCACCGTTCCCACCGTCGCCCCCTCGTCCCCATCGCCCCGCGGCGCATCGCACTGACACTTCTGGTACACCGCGAGTGCCGATCCGGTTCCCATGAGTTCCGGAGAACTTTCACCCTGCCCACCAAGATTTCTGACTGTCCGTCAGATGAGTAGAGCTGTCAAGGCCGATGGCGAGCACCCCACACGCGAAAACGCCTGCGCGGCGGTACCGAAGTACCGCCGCGCAGACGCCTTGCACCCCACAGCACACCCACAGTTCCGAGAGGACCGATGCCTGAGCACCGGGGCATCGGCCCTCTCAGCTCACCACCAGAGCGGGGTGAAGTTGACCGCCGTGTTGTCGTTGCCCTGGTTGACGGACGTGAAGGCCGAGCCTTTGACCTGGGCGGTGTTGCTCTGGTTCGAGGCACCGGAGCCGGTCGCCTGCTGCTGGGTGGTGGACGAGGTACCCCAGTTGTCGCCGCCGACCCCGCTGCCGATGAGGCCCTGAGCGGCGTTCGTGACAGCCGCGCTGGATCCGTCGTCCGCGATGGCGCCGTTGTCCGCCGTCGCGACGCCGGAGAACAGGGCGACCGCGAGCGGAAGGGCGGAGACGGCTGCGATGACGCGGGCAGTACGGATGCTTGCCATGTTGTTCCTCCAGAACAGGTGCGCCCAGGCTCCCCGCCGGACGCATTGGTGGTGCATTAAGTACGGCTTTTCCCAAGGCAGTTGGCCGACCGCCCCGGAGTCGTTCACGACGTCGCGAGATCAGAGTTGCCCACCGAATCCCCGGCGAACCACCCCGGAAGCCCTGATTCGCCCTCAAGCGTGATGACAAGTCGATAAACCCCCTTCATCACTCTCAACTCCCACTCTCGGGCAGTACGGACAGGCACCCCTCAAGCGGCACAAGGGGTGAAAGGTTCCGGCTCGCTTCCGGCCAATCTCCGCGCACCGGCGAGTCGTCGGCGGGGCGCGGCCAATCCCCCTTTCTTTTTTCGAACATCCGTACGAACATGGAGGCATGGCCACCACAGACCGGCAGGCCACGACGCTGGCCCTCGCACACGCCCTGTCAGCCGCCGAGCGCGGTCTGGCCGTCATTCCGCTGTCCCGGACGAAGCTCCCGGCACTGCGTTCCCCCCACCGCGACGACCCCGACCCCGCGCCCTGCCACGGCGAGTGCGGCCGCTTCGGACACGGCGTCTACGACGCCTCAACCGACCCCGCCCGCATCCGCGAACTCTTCGCCGCCGCCCCCTGGGCGACCGGCTACGGCATCGCCTGCGGGCTACCCCCGCACCATCTGATCGGCATCGACCTCGACACCAAATCCGGTACGGACTCCTCCGCCGCCCTGCGCGAACTGGCGCTGCGTCATCTGTTCACGATTCCGCCGACGGTGGTCGTCCTGACCCCGAGCGGCGGCCGTCACCTGTGGCTCACCGGGCCGCCCGAGGTCGTCGTCCCGAACTCGGCGGGCCGCCTCGCGCCCGGCATCGACATCCGGGGCGCCGGCGGCTACCTCGTCGGCCCCGGCTCGCGCACCGATCACGGCGTCTACAGCACAGCTCCCGGCACCGCCCACATCGTCCCCGCGCGCTGTCCGCGCGCCCTCCTGCGCCTGCTGCTTCCTCCGCCCCGCACGCACCACCCCGCGCCCCCGTCGGCCGACGGTCACGGCCAGGGCCTCGTCCAGTTCGTGCTCGCCGCGCACGAGGGCCAGCGCAACACCCGCCTGTTCTGGGCGGCCTGCCGCGCGTACGAGGACGGCATCGGGCCCGCGCTCGTCGATCCGCTCGTCGAGGCGGCCCTCAATACGGGCCTGACCGAACGCGAGGCCCGAGCGACGATCGCGTCGGCGGCACGGATGACGGGGCATCGGCCCTGACGGACACAGCGGACCGATCGAACCGACCGGCACAACGGACACAACAGACCGATCGAACCGACCGGCGCACGCGAACGACCGCCCTGACGGCGTGAGGCCGCCGACCTCCACGGAGTCGGGCGACTGACCGGCCCTGAAATTCACGGGAGCTCGATGCACCACCGCCCTAGAGTGCCGACCATGTCGCTGACCAGGGTCGTCCTCACGTCCGGCCGCTCGCTCGACCTCTCGGAGCTGCGGCTCTCCTCGACGTACGGCGGCGTCCTGGAGGGCTACCCGTGCAAGCCGCTCAACGAGATGAAGATCAAGGGCCTCATCGGCGCGGCGGAACGCGAGCGTCCGTTGGCTCCGGTGCACCTCGTGCCGCCGCCGCGCGAGTATCCCGACCAGTACGCCGGCGCGTTCGGCCCGGTCGAGGTGCTGCCGCAGGTGGCGTGCGTGGGCGCGTTCCACTCCACGGCCCTCGACCCCGCCCACGACCCGGTCCTGCACCGCTCGATCCTGACGATCATCTGGTTCCAGCCGACCACGCGCGTGCCGTCGGGCTGCGACGCGGAGGAGGCGTTGCGGGAGGTCGATTGGGAGGGTCTGGCGCAGGACTACGAGCTCTAGCACCTACGTAGGAGGGGCCGGCTCGGCGCGAAAAGCGGCTTGCTACCGCCTCCGGTCCGTATGCCAGGGTCGGCCGGTGACCGATTCCCAACGTGACTGCGGCAGAGATCGGCCAGCTACGGCTCTTGCGGGCCCAGCAGCCGGATCGCTGATCCCGCAGTGACAGTTCAGACCAGCGCGCATGCTCGTGCCCGCTCAACGGAACGGCCCCGACCGTCTTGCCTGGTCAGGGGCCGTTCTCAGGTGCGGTGGGTGTGGGATTTGAACCCACGGTGACATCGCTGCCACGACGGTTTTCAAGACCGTTCCCTTAGGCCGCTCGGGCAACCCACCTGCGCTCCTGCCCGCTCGGGGCGGAGCGGGTACAGAGTACCGGCCTCGGGAGGATCCGAGGGGCTGTGGTCCACCCAAGGTCCACAGACGCAGCTCCGGCCGAGATCTGGTGCCTTCGAGTGGTTCTCGCGAACGCGCGGTTTCCCGGTCGGTACGACGGGCAAGGCTGACCGGCGCACTGGCGCTCCGCCAGGACAGTGGAGAGGAAGGGCGAACGATGCCTCAGCAGGGGACCGTCAAGTGGTTCAACGCGGACAAGGGGTACGGGTACATCGGCGTTGACGGCGGTGGTCCCGACGTCTTCGTCCACTACTCCGCCATCCAGTCCGACGGCTACAAGAGCCTGGACGAGAACCAGCGGGTCGAGTTCGAGGTGACTCAGGGCAACAAGGGCCCGCAGGCCGAATCGGTACGCCCCCTCTGACACGCGGCAGGCCCGCGCCGGCCGGCCCCGTCGGAGTCGAGCCGAGGCCGGGTGCCGTGTCAGGGCTTGTCGCTCTGCACGCGGGCGCCGTTCGTCGCGTTCTCGAAGACCGGCCGGTACTCGTGCCACCGTGCGTTCGGCGCGGACAGGTAGATCACGTACTGCGTGCCGTCGTCGCTCGCGAAGGCCAGTTCCGCCGCCCGGAACTTGCGCGCCGTGCCGTCGAAGGTGAACTCCCAGTACCCGGCGGGCCGGCCGCGGAAGGTCGTCGACGCCATCCGCACCCGCTCGTAGCCGGGGTTGTCGCGACGGGTCTGCTCCTCCTCCGTCTCCCGCCAGTGCTGGACGGGATCGGTGCCCGCGAACTCGACGACGTTGACCCGGAGCCCCACCAGGCCGGTCGGGTCGACGTACGCGAGTTCGCCGCCGGGCAGTGTCTTGGGCTTCCAGCCGTCCGGTACGGGCACGGACAGTCCGCTGCCCGCGTCCTCCAGGTGGTAGCCGCTGGGCATCGGCGGCGGCGTGGTGGGGCCCGAACTCGGCGCGCTCGCCGACGAAGTGGGCCTGTCGGCGCCGGAGCCGTGGGCGGAGGAACCCTCGGCGTCCCTGCCCTTCAGCCACCACAGGGTTCCGGCGGCCAGACACGCGACGAGCGTCACCGCCAGGACCGACCACAGCACCGTACGACGACGGTTTCCCCTGCCCGACGACTCACCGGCTCGCTCCGGTCGATCGGTGGATGCGGAGTCCGTGCCGCTGACTGCCGTGTGTTGCGTCGGCTCGGTGCGAGTGCGAGTGCGCTCACGAAGCGTCGGCTCGTCGGCCCCGTCCCGCCGCCCTGCCCCGTTCCGCCACCCGGCCGACTCCGACCGCCCCGTCGACTCCCCTCCCCTCGTCCTCGTCGACTCGACGCCGCTCACCCGCCCGTCGGCCACGTCCGCCAGGCGCCGCTCGACCTCGTGCACATCCATCCGCCGCCCGGGCTCCTTGACCAGCAGGCCCTCGATCACCGGGGCCAGTTCACCGGCGCTGCGCGGGGGGTCGTAGGGGTCGGTGGCGATGGCGTACGCGGTCTCGATCGCGGTGGCCCGGCGGAAGGGGTCGCGTCCCTCGACCGCCTGGTACAGGGTCGCGCCGAGGGCCCATAGGTCGCTGGCGGGGCCCGTCTCGGGGTGCGCGCCCTTGAGACGTTCGGGGGCCAGGTAGCGGATGGAGCCGATCAGTTCGCCGGGCTTCGTCAGGGACGACGTACCGGACTCCATGGCGATGCCGAAGTCGGTGAGGACGATGCGTCCGCCGTCGCCGAGGAGGACGTTCCCGGGTTTGACGTCCCGGTGCAGGACCCTGGCGTCATGGGCGGCGCGCAGGGCGGAGGCCATGGCGAGGCCGACCCGGGCGGCCTCGGCGGGCGGCAGGGGGCCGCGCTGCTTCAGGACGTCGCTGAGGGTGAGTGAGGGTATGTACTCCATGACGATGCACGGCAGGCCCTCGTCGTCGAGCACGTCGTGCACCACGATCACGTTGGGGTGGGCGATCCGGGCGGCGCTGCGGGCCTCGCGGCGGGTGCGCTCGTAGAGGGTGCGCACCTCGTCGTCCTGGAGGTGCGGTGGGATGTGCAGCTTCTTCAGGGCGACATGACGGCCCAGCAGCCGGTCCTCGGCCCGCCACACGGTGCCCATGCCGCCGCTGCCCACCCGCTCCACCAGCAGGTACCGGTCGGCGACGAGCCGCCCAAGATCGGACACCGCGAGACCGCCCCCTCTTCCGTCTCCCGTTCGCGCACTGCTTCCCATTAGCGAACGGTCCAGGTCGAGAACGCACGATAGTCCATAAGAGTGCATGGACATGGTCAGCACACGCGCGGGGCGCGGCCCGGCGTGTGCAGACCCAGCGGCGTGGGCGCGGCTCTTGTCCAACGCCGGCCCACGCGCGCGTAGCCGTCCCGTCAGCCCACGCGCGCGTGCCCGTCCGTCAGCTGTCGCCCGTGCGCGAGCCCAAGGTCAGTTCGACGGTGTGCGTCTTGCCGCCGCGCTCGTACGTGATCGTGACCTTGTCGCCGGGCTGGTGGGTCCAGATCTCGCCGATCAGGGTGGGGCCGGAATCGATCACCGAGTCGTCGAGCTTGGTGATGACGTCGCCCGGCTTCAGGCCGGCCTTGGCGGCGGGGCCGCCCGCCTCGACCGCGTCCGAGCCGCTGGCGCCCTGCTCGGTGATCTTGGCGCCGTTGCCGGTGTCCTCCAGGGAGACGGAGGCGCCGATCTTGGCGTACACCGGCTTGCCGGTCTTGATCAGCTGCTGGGCGACGTACTTGGCCTGGTTGATCGGGATGGCGAAGCCGAGGCCGATCGAGCCGGACTGGCTGGTGCCGCCCATGCCGTTGGCGGCGGACTGGATCGCGGAGTTGATGCCGATGACGTTGCCCTGCGCGTCCAGCAGCGGGCCGCCGGAGTTGCCGGGGTTGATCGAGGCGTCGGTCTGGAGGGCGCTCATGTAGGAGGCGTTGCTGCCGGTGCCGTCGCTGGAGGCCACCGGGCGGTTCTTGGCGCTGATGATGCCCGTGGTGACCGTGTTGGACAGGCCGAAGGGCGCGCCGATGGCGATCGTCGAGTCGCCGACGGCGACCTTGTCGGAGTCGCCGAGCGTGAGCGGCTTGAGGTCCGACGGGGCGCTCTTGAGCTTGATGACGGCCACGTCGTAGCCCTGGGCGTGGCCGACGACCTCGGCGTCGTACCTCTTGCCGTTCGGGAACGTCGCCGTGAGCTTGCCGCCGTCGACCGCGTCGGCCACCACGTGGTTGTTGGTGACGATGTGGCCCTCGGTGTCGAAGACGAAGCCGGTGCCGGTGCCGCCCTCGCCGGCGCTGCTCTCGGCCTGGATGGTGACGGTGCTGGGCAGCGCCTTGGCGGCCACGCCCGCGACGGTGCCCGGGTCGCGCTTGACCGAGCCGCCGCTGTCGGAGGCGGAGACGGTGGTCGAGGAGGTGTTGTCGTCGTTCTTGGCCAGGGTGTAGCCGAGGCCGCCGCCCAGACCGCCCGCGACCAGCGCGGCGATGAGGACCGCGGCGAGCAGCCCGCCGCGCCCGCGCTTCGGCGCCGGCTGCTGGTACGCGGCACCCCAGCCGGAGCCCCCACCGGCACCACCGGCACCGCCCGCCCCACCGGCACCGCCGTCACCGTACGGCGAGCCGGGCGGCGGCGGAGGCGGCCAGGCGGCGTCGGGCGCCGAGCCCTGGGAGGCGTGCGGGTGTGCGGCCGGCGGCCGGGATCCGTCGGCGGGCGGCTGCACCCCGTCGGCGGCCTGCGCGGCGTACGGATCCGGGCCGTACGCATCCGGGCCGTACGGCTGTGTGCCGTTCGAGCTCGCCGGGGCGGTGTTCGGCACGGGCGGGAGCGGAGCCGTGGGCTCGGCGTCGGCGCGCGGAGCCGGGTGCTCCTGGGATGCCGGAGCAGCAGGAGCATCCGCCGGCACGGGGGGTGCGGACGGGGCCGGGGGGACCGCGGCGCCCTCGTTCTCGGTGCTCACAGCTTCTCTCCTATAGATCCACGGCTGGTGTTGTCGGTCGCACTCGATCACGCCCGTTCACGCTTGTTCATGGCCGGTGCGCTTCAGCTGTGCATGTCTTTTTGTATGCGGTCAGCTTTTCCCACGGGCCGTCAGAGCACCATAAGCGGTGCCTGTGCGTCCGCGGCCACTCTTTATATAGGTCATCAGCGACGAAACGGGCGCAATCCCAGCGCTCCGGAAACTGCTCCGGTCGCACGACTACCCCGGTGCGGTGGCACCATGACGCGGTGACCCACGCACGGCAGCACCAGATCCAAGTCGTCGCCCATCGCGGAGCCTCCGAGGACGCTCCCGAGCACACCCTGGCCGCGTACAAGAAGGCGATCGAGGACGGTGCGGACGCCCTCGAGTGCGACGTACGCCTCACCGCGGACGGTCATCTCGTCTGTGTGCACGACCGCCGCGTCAACCGTACGTCCAACGGCCGCGGCGCGGTCTCGGCGCTGGAGCTCGCCGAGCTCGCCGCCCTCGACTTCGGCTCGCGCAAGAACCGGGACTCGTGGAAGAACCGGGCCGAGGAGCCCGACTGGGAGTTCCGGCCCGAGGACCCCGAGGACACCTCGGTGCTGACCCTGGAGCGGCTGCTGGAGCTCGTCGCCGACGCGGGCCGGCGCGTGGAGATGGCGATCGAGACCAAGCATCCGACCCGGTGGGCGGGGCAGGTCGAGGAGCGGCTGCTGCTTCTGCTGAAGCGTTTCGGCCTCGACACACCCGTCTCGGCGGCCGAGTCCCCGGTGCGGATCATGAGCTTCTCGGCGCGCTCGCTGCATCGCGTGCGTGCCGCGTCCCCGAACCTGCCGACGGTCTCCCTGATGCAGTTCGTCTCGCCGAGGCTGCGCGACGGGCGGCTGCCCGCGGGGGTCGACATCGCCGGCCCCTCGATCCGGATCGTGCGCAGTCACCCGGCCTATGTGGAGCGCCTGAAGCAGGCCGGCCACCAGGTGCACGTATGGACGGTGAACGAGCCCGAGGACGTCGACCTCTGCGTCGAGCTCGGGGTCGACGCCATCATCACCAACCGTCCCCGCGCGGTGCTGCGTCAGCTCGGCCGCTGACCCGCGCGGGCACCCGGAACCGGCCACGGCACCGGGAAACCCCTATATCCCCTTCAATCCCTGTACAACCTCTTGACCCCGCCGCCCCTCCAACCCCATCCTCCACTCCAAGCCACACCGAAGAATTCCAGCCATCCCGATTACAGGGAGTGCTCCGGCGCGTTCGGTCCGTATTCGATCGTTCCGAATGCGTCGCCGGACGTCGATTGGCCGGTTTCCGGTACAGGCCAATGGGGCATCCACACCGTGGCGTGGGGCAAAGGAGGTCTCGGGGGTGGCGTTGGTGGTGGCACAGGAGGTGCCCACGTCGTCGAGCATGGCCGTACCCCATGGTCCTGCGGGCGTGGGGGAAGCGAGACACCGGATGCGCAAGCAGTTGCGCACGGGCGGGGTCGCGGAATCGGTCATCGACGATGCCGTACTTATTCTTTCCGAACTCTTGAGCAACGCGTGCAAGCACGGCCGACCGCTCGGTGACGCGCTGTCCGGTGACGGCGACGTCCGGGCCGCATGGCGTGTGGAATCCGGCGGCAGGCTCACGGTGGAGGTGACGGACGGCGGCGGACCCACCCGCCCTGCTCCGGCCACGCCCTCGGTCACCGCACACGGCGGCCGCGGGCTGAACATCATCACCGCTCTCGCCGACGACTGGGGCGTCAGGGACGACGCCCGGGGCGAGGTCACGGTCTGGGTAGTGGTCCACGACGACGTGCACGATCCCGATGCCGGGCACCGCCGGGACGACTTCGCTACGCGCGTCGCGGCCCCGCCGGTACACGCGATACCCGGCCTCGGCTTCGCGGACGCCTTCGACGAACGCGGCTGACGACGGGTCCCAACCGGCCCGCTCCCCGCGTACGGTGACGGCGGTTTGTCCACAGACTCCCGGCACGACCCGCTGCGTTGTCCACAGCCTCCCGTCGGCCATGGCGTGAACGGCTAGGCTCGCGCCCGTACCAGACGAGCCGTAACCGGGAGACACCCACGATGGCCAAGAAGCGAGTCCAGACCAAGGCCAAGCGCCCGCAGCTCAGCGACGCAGAGATCCCGGTGGTCGGCGCGCGCGAGCCCTGCCCCTGCGGCAGCGGCCGGCGTTACAAGGCCTGTCACGGCCGGGCCGCCGCGCACGCGGTGACCGAGCTGGTGCAGCGCCCCTTCGAGGGACTCCCGGGCGAGTGCGACTGGGTGGCCCTGCGCGAGCTGGTGCCTGCCGCCACTGTCGAGCTGCCCCTCAAGGGCGGCCTGCCGGAGGGCGTCCCGTCCGTCACGCTGGCCACGGTGCTGCCGATGGCCTGGCCGGCCCTGCGCCGCGACGACGGCTCGGTGCTGCTCGGCCTTCAGAACGACACGGCGTCGGGCGACATCAGCCGCGATCTCGCCGACACCCTCCAGCAGGCCCTCGCCGCGAAGCCCGGCACCCCGGTCCAGGGCCGCCGCGCCCCCGCCGACGGTCCCCGGCTCCAGGATCTGCTCGACCCCGAAGGCGCGTTCGAGCCAGTTGTGCACTCGGGCTTCGAGTTCTGGGTCCCGGACGCGGAGAACGCCACTCCGGACGTGGCCGCCTCCCTGGAGCGGGCGAACGCCGCGGCCATCCCGACCGTGAAGCTAACCGGTGTGGACGCCGCCTACTGGTGCGAGACACCGGACAAGAACCACCTGCGCTGGGTCATGCCGCACCCCGAGGAGCAGCTTCTGGACGCCCTCGCGCGGCTGCACGCGGCGGGCCGGTCGAGCCTCGGCGAGGGCACCCGGCTGGTGGGTTCCTTCCGTGCTCACGGCCTGACCGTGCCGGTCTGGGACCTGCCGAGCGGCGTCGGCGCCGAGGACGTGGAGAAGCCGGCGGCCGAGTTCGCCGAGCGCCTCGCCGCGGCCCTGGCCACGGACGCGCCGCTCACTCCGGACGAGCGTCGCGCGCGGGGCGGCCTGACCAACCGGCAGGTCACGCTCAGCTGACACGGGCGGCGAAGATCGGGTCCGGCTGAACGGCCGTTCAGCCGGACCGGGCCGCGCGGGAGGGGTGAATCCGATCACAACTCCCCTGCGGAGCAAGGGAATCCGTGACTTGAAAGCCCGGATCGAATTTGCGAACCGCCGATCTCTTGTTACCGTTCCATTAGCCCGGTTGCTGGTGCATCCCCCGTCGCCAGCAACCGGGTCTTTCCATGTCCGCGCCCCTTTACGGAATGACGCCGACCGTCAACCGTCCGTGGGCGCCCCGGATTTACCGGGTGCGGAGTTGCTT
The DNA here is from genome assembly GCF_008704715.1 of Streptomyces chartreusis. Taxonomy (NCBI): domain Bacteria; kingdom Bacillati; phylum Actinomycetota; class Actinomycetes; order Kitasatosporales; family Streptomycetaceae; genus Streptomyces; species Streptomyces chartreusis. Next base: position 5,053,482 of record NZ_CP023689.1, on the reverse strand, counting down.
GCGGAACGAAGAAGCAGCGCGCCTCCGCCGGCCCGCTCGGCGAATTCCGTGACGGCCGTGTAGGCGTCCAGTCCCGCGCGTGTGCGCTGCCGTGGTGTCTCGCAGGTCCCCGGCTCGTCCTCGGCGCTCACCTCGCAGCGCATCTGCATCGTGCGTCCTCCGGGCCCCATGAGGCTCAGTACGGAGTCCAGCGCACCACCGGTCGCGTTGCGGAAGTAGGTGCGCGCCCAGGTGTCCTCGCCCTGGGTGAGGACACAGGTCTGCGCCTCGACGCCCTCGGGCGAGGTGAGTTCGGGACCGCAGCGCACGGCGGTCGAGAGGCCGAGGTCGAGCAGCACCGGGGAGTCGGTGGGCGTGGCCGTGGGCGCTTTGGCGTCGCCGTTCGGGGTCGGACGTCCGGTGCCGTCCTTCGGGGCGGGCGGGGAGGACCGTACGGCTTCACGGTCGGGCGCGCCCACGGCGGCGCGGCCCGCCTCGACGACCTGACCGGCGGCGGCCCAGGCGAGCGGCAGCGCGATCGCGGCCGCCGCGACGGACGCGAGGGCGATCAGTCGGACTCTTCGCTGGTTCGGCCCGCGGCGATGCGACGACGGTGCCCTTTTTCCCCTGGAATGACGCGGCATATCCGGAAGATAACGACCGCGCGCGCGTGCGCCGTTCCGCGCGCGCCGTACACCCCTACAACTCGGGGGCGCTCACACCCGTACGAGTGAGGGCCTCGACCACGGCGTCGACGACGGCCTCCACATCGGGCACCCACGGGGAGGCCGAGCCGGGCAGTGGGGCGCGCTGCCAGCTGATCGGGCCCTGACCCGTCTCGGAGGGGGGCAGGGCGAGATAGCCGCCCTCGCCGTGGAAGCGCAGTGAGCCGGGGACGAAGTCCTTGGCGTAGAGCAGTTCGCCCAGCTGCTCCATGGAGTACGGCTTGACCAGGATCGCCCAGCGGGCGGGCGAGGCGACGACCGGGCCGAGGCGCATGCCCATGCGGTCGAGTGCGGTCAGTGCGTGCGCGGCCGGCAGCGCGGGGAGACTGACCGCGCAGGGCGCCTGGCCGCCGGTGGCGAGGATGATCGGCGCCGCGGGGCGGTTGCCCCACCACCAGCGCACCATGCGTGCGTCGGTGGTCGCCGCGAGGAGACCGGGGTCGAAGGGGTGGGCACCGGGGACCGTGCAGTCTGGGTCGGGGCAGCCGCAGCGGGAATGTCCCTGCGGGTGCGTCGTCACTCCCGGGAGTACGGGCCACTGCCATTCCGTCGCGAAGGTCAGGGCCGCGCTGATCAGCTCAGACTTCCCGTCACCGCGCAGGAGCCTGCGTCGCCTTCCGAGGATCTCGCGCATGAGCGCTCGTTCCTTTCCGTTGCACCGCTGGCAACACCGTGGACCACATCACACCATGTGTCGATCACTTCACTGTGCGTACCTGTTGGCGCATCACACCCTTGCCGCGAGCAAGGGAAACCCCTATGGGCCGAGCGTTGGCTGCTTCCGCGGCAGCCTCGTCCATACTGCGTCTACCAAAAGCATGGGCGTGGCGTGGGGTGGCGAAGTCTGGCGTTTTGCCGTCGCGCGTATTTCTCTTCGCCTCCGCCACGGGAGGATGGGGCACGATCGTCAGTGGCTAAGACGCCCGGGTCCGTCACCAGGTTCCGGGTGGTCGTCAACCACCCCTGGCCTTCACCGAGTACGTACCCATCACGACCGCTGTGACGCTCCGCTGAGCGAAACCAGTCGACCGCAATACCCCGTTCCCTGAGGCAGTTTTAAGCCAACTTTGCCTTTGCGCAAGAGGTCTACGAGAAGTGCTCTCGTTGCCCCCGGACACCAGGAATCCCAGCAGGACAATGCTGGACATCCCCTAACGAGTGCGTGTACATGTGGAGACACTGCTAGCGGCGCAGAATGACATGGGGGTTTGCGATGCTTTTGAGCAATACGCACCGGTCGGAAAGCCGGACGCCATGAACGCTCCTCACCCTCCGAAAGTGGCCGGAATCGATTCGACGGTTCCGTCGCCCGCACACACTGTCGCGCCCGCGCCCGCGACCTCGGGGGCCTCAGCCGTCACCCCGCCGAGCGCACCCGGTGCCCTGCTCCAGGACCGCCTCGCCGGCTGGGTCTCGGACCTCACGACGCTCCACGAACTGACCGAACGCCTGGCCCGCACGGCCACCCTCGCCGACGCCCTGGAGGAGCTGCTGCGCGCCGGCTCCGCCCTCGTCGGCGCCCGGCGCGGGCTCGTCGTCCTGGAGCCCGCGGACGGACTGGGCCCCGACACGACCATCGGCCTCGGCCTCGCCCGCGCCGACCTCGGGCACATCGAGACGGTGCCCCGCAGCGCGATGTCGTACGGCAGGATCCTCGACGGGCTGCCCGGCGGGGACGGCGAGATCGCCCAGCCCGACCTGCTCTCCGAGGACGGCCTCGATCCCCGGCACCGCGAGGTGGCGGCCCGCCTCGGCTTCGCCGCCAGCTACGCCCTGCCGCTGTCCACGGACGGCGCCGGACGTCTCGGCGCCGCCGTCTGGCTGTACGACGAGCCCGCCGAACCGTCCGAGCGCCAGCGCCACCTCATCGGCCTGTACACCCGCTACGCCACCGAGCACCTGGCCCGGCTCCTCGAAGTCGAGCGCACGCGCGCGTGCATGCGGACCATGGCCGAGGAGCTGCTGCCCTCCCGGCTGCCGCGGATGTCCGGCGTCCAGCTCGCCGTCCGGCACCGCACCGGCCCACGCGGGGGCGGCGACTGGTACGACGCGCTGCCGCTGCCGGACGCCGCGCTCGGCCTCGCGGTCGGCTCGGTCACCGGGTCGGGCCCCAGCGCGGTCGCCGCGATGGGCCGGCTCAGGGCCAGCCTGCGGGCGTACGCCGTGATGGAGGGCGAGGACCCGGTCGCGGTCCTGTCCGACCTGGAGCTGCTGCTGCGGCTCACCGAGCCGGCCCGCTCCGCCACCGCGCTGTTCGCCTACTGCGAGCCCGCCCTGCGCAAGATCACGCTCGCCGGCGCCGGGCACACCCCGCCGCTGCTGATCGGCGACCGGCGCACGGAGTTCGTGGAGACCTCCGTCTCCGCCCCGCTGGGCATGCTGGCCTGCTGGGAGGCGCCGAGCGTGGAGATCACCGCCGAAGCCGGAGAGACGGTTCTGCTGTACACCGACGGGCTGCTGCACCGCACCGGCGACGCCACCGACCGTGCCTTCGCGCGGCTGCACGCGGCGGCGGCCGGGGTGCCGCGGGCGATCCGGCACGATCCGGACGCCGTGGTCGATCACGTTCTGCGGACCGTGCTGCCGGAGGGGGCGGACCTGGCGGACAGCGACGAGGACGTCGTCCTGCTCGCCGCCCGCTTCGAGTAGCGGCCCCTGTACGCAGCGGCCGTCCGGCCGTGGCAGGGGCGTGGTCAGCCATAACAGGCACGTGGTCCGTGCCATAACACCGGCGGGCGTGCCGTCCCGCGACCCTGGGCTCCGTCCCGTACGACCGTACGATGGATGGGGTCCAGTGCCGTATCGAGGAGGATGACCGTGGCCGACGAGCTCACCCCGGATGAGTCCATTGCTGCTACCGCAGCGGACCCGGAGACTGAGTCTGAGGAGCCGATCAAGCAGCGCAAGAACGGCCTGTACCCGGGCGTGTCCGACGAGCTCGCCGAGAACATGAAGTCCGGCTGGGCCGACACGGAGCTCCATGACCTGGAGCCGATCGCCCAGGCCGCCGAGACCGCCGCCCGCCGCGCCGCGCTGTCGGCACGGTTCCCGGGCGAGCGCCTGGTGATCCCCGCGGGCAACCTGAAGACGCGCTCGAACGACACCGAGTACGCCTTCCGCGCGTCGGTCGAGTACGCGTACCTCACCGGCAACCAGACCGAGGACGGCGTGCTCGTCCTGGAGCCCGTCGCGGACGGCCACGAGGCGACGATCTACCTCCTGCCCCGCTCCGACCGGGAGAACGGCGAGTTCTGGCTCTCCGGCCAGGGCGAGCTGTGGGTCGGCCGCCGGCACTCGCTGACCGAGGCGGAGAAGCTGTACGGCATCCCGGCCTCCGACGTGCGCGAGCTCGCCGACAGCCTGCGCGAGGCCACCGGCCCCGTCCGGGTCGTGCGCGGCTACGACGCCGGCATCGAGGCCGCGCTGACCGACAAGGTCACCGCCGAGCGGGACGCCGAGCTGCGCGTCTTCCTCTCCGAGGCGCGGCTGGTCAAGGACGAGTTCGAGATCGGCGAGCTCCAGAAGGCCGTCGACTCCACGGTCCGCGGCTTCGAGGACGTCGTGAAGGTCCTCGACAAGGCCGAGGCGACCTCCGAGCGCTACATCGAGGGCACCTTCTTCCTCCGCGCGCGCGTCGAGGGCAACGACGTCGGCTACGGCTCCATCTGCGCCGCCGGCCCGCACGCCTGCACGCTGCACTGGGTGCGCAACGACGGGCCCGTGCGCTCCGGTGACCTGCTGCTGCTCGACGCGGGCGTCGAGACGCACACGTACTACACCGCCGACGTCACGCGCACGCTGCCGATCAACGGCCGCTTCAGCGAGATCCAGAAGAAGATCTACGACGCCGTGTACGAGGCCCAGGAGGCGGGCATCGCGGCCGTGCAGCCGGGCGCGAAGTACCGGGACTTCCACGACGCCTCGCAGCGCGTGCTCGCCGAGAAGCTGGTCGAGTGGGGGCTCGTCGAGGGGCCGGTGGAGCGGGTGCTGGAGCTCGGGCTCCAGCGGCGCTGGACGCTGCACGGCACCGGGCACATGCTCGGCATGGACGTCCACGACTGCGCCGCCGCGCGCGTGGAGTCCTACGTCGACGGCACGCTGGAGGCCGGCATGGTGCTGACCGTCGAGCCGGGGCTGTACTTCCAGGCCGACGACCTGACGGTGCCGGAGGAGTACCGGGGCATCGGGGTGCGGATCGAGGACGACATCCTGGTGACCGGGGACGGCAACCGGAACCTCAGCGCTGCGCTGCCGAGGCGGTCGGACGAGGTCGAGAGCTGGATGGCTTCTCTGAAGGGCTGACGTCGGACTGATGGCCGGGTACCGAAGGGGTGCCCGGCCATCGTCGTGTGCTGCGGGTGGTGGGGGCTTGTCGCGCAGTTCCCCGCGCCCCCAAGGGGCGTCGGGCCTACGCGGCGCGGACCTGTACCGGCAATGAGTCCAGGAAGAGCGCGCCCGCCAGCAGGCCCGCACTGCCCCGTGGGCTCCACGCGCGTGCGTGCAGGTCGGCGTCGAGCGATGCCAGGGCCTTGGCGCCCGTCTCGGTCGCCGTGCCGCCCGACTCCAGGACCGTGCGGGCGCCCGCCTGGACGTGGCGCAGCCCCATGGGGCCCGCCGTGTAGAGGAGTTCGGTGTCCTGGAGGGTGGACATCACCGTGAGCAGGGCGTCCAGGCGGGCCTGTGCCTCGGTGGCACCGGACGCGCGGGCCCCGGTGAGGGTGTCCAACGCCCGCCGTACGTGCGGGAATCCGGCCCGTGCCTCGCCCCGGGCCCCGGCGGCGCCGTACTTCGCGGACACCGAGGAGCCCCGGGAGGGCCTGCGCGGGGCGCGCCTGTCGGTGTGCGCGGCGATGCGCTTGGCGGTCGCCGCGACGTCCCGCGCCCCGGCCCGGGGGTCGAGCGCGGCCGCGGCGACCAGCAGGCCCAGCGCCCACAGGGCGCCCCGGTGACCGCCGCCCGCGAGGTGCACCGAGTGCTCGGTGCACCTGCCGATGGCGCCCAGTTCGGTGCGGAGCCCGGGGGTCGGCTCGCCGGTGCGCCGGGCGGCCGCGGCCATCGCGGCGAGGCCCGGCGCGAGCGCCTTGGCCGACCAGCGCAGCATGCCGTGGTCCATGCGGCTTTCGCGGGCGTCGAGGTCGCGCGGGTCGGGCAGGCCCGGCTTGGGAGCCAGGGCCAGCTGTCCGGTCAGCGCGGTCACGGCCGCCCGCGCCAGCGCCTCGTCCTCGCGGCTGCTCATGGCCGTACCCCCTAGGAGGACGCCGAGGCCGACGGGGTGCCGCCGGGCGCGCCGCTCGGTGCGTCGCCGGGAGGCGTGCCACCGCCGCCGCTGCCCGCGCCGGTGTTCTCGGCGTCGGGGTCGACGGCGACGGTCAGGAAGCCCTTGTAGCCCTTGGACGGGTCCTTCTTGTGCACGGCCTCCAGGGTCAGCAGGCCGCTGGAGGCGCCGCCGCCGTCGTAGACCATGTCGTCGTCGAGGGTGGTGTAGCTGCCGGAGTGCTTCGAGTAAGGCTCCAGCGTGAAGATCTCCTCGGCGATCGAGTCGTCGAAGAACAGCTGGCCGGTGTAGTTGACCTTGCCGCCCTCGTAGGTGCCGTCCTCCTTCTGACCGCCGGTGTGCACCTTGAGGTGGATGTGGCAGGTGCGCGGGGTGTACCAACCGGGGAAGATCGTCTCGAACTTGACGACCCCGTTGGCGTTGGCGATCTGATAACCCCGCAGATACGTGTCGTCGTCGGCGGTCGAGCCGTCCTCGCTCTCGGCGGGCGCGGAGCCGCCGGGGTTGGCCGTGGTGTAGCCGGAGTAGTAGCCCCAGGCGTCGCAGTGCCAGATCTCGACGGCGGCGCCCTTGACCGGGGTGCAACCGTCGGTGGCGTCGACGACGGTGAGCCGCAGCGTCAGCGGGACGCCGCTCTTGCCCTCGGTGATGTCCTTCCGCACCAGGGCGCCGTCGAGGTAGTACGGGCCCTCGGTGACGCTCGACATCAGCGTCATGCAGCCGGAGCTCTGCGAGGCGCTCGCGGAGGCCGTCGTCGCCTCTTCTGCGGTGGCCGTGGCGGTGTCGGCGAAGGCAGCCTGGTAACCGGCGACCGCGAGCCCGCCCGCCGCGACCGTGCCCCCGGTCACCGCGAGGGCACGGCGCCGGGTGATCGACTTGTCCTTGTGGTTTCCCGTCATGGCCAGGAAGTTAGGGACACCACCCGTCAAGGGCGTGGGGCGGCGCTGTGCGACGGCTGTGAGTGCCGGGGAGCAGAGGGGCGCCGCCGGTGCTACACCGCCATCAGCGGAGCGTCCTTGCGCCACTTGAGGATCTTGTCGAAGCTCACCACCGCGCCGCCCCGGTCCGGCTTGTTGCCGATCTGGACGTGGTCGGCGAGCTCGTTGATGAGGCACAGCCCCCTGCCGTCCTCGGCGTCGAAGGACGCCAGGCGCGGGGCGCGATGGGGCGCGGTGAAGCCGGGGCCCGAGTCGGTGACCTCGATGTGGCACTTCTCGCCGTCCAGATAGGCCGTGACGCGGTACGCCTGCGGGGAGCCGTCGGACGTCACGCCGCCGTGCTCCACGGCGTTGGCGCAGGCCTCGCTGAGGGCGACGGAGAGGTCGTACGAGATGTCGGGGTCCACGCCCGCCGTCTCCATGGTTCCGAGCAGCAGACGCCGGGCGAGGGGAACGCTCGCGGCTTCACGGCGCAAATGGAGTGACCACCAGATGCTCATGCTCCAGCCTCCTGGCCGCGGCTCGACATACCGTTACGTATTGCCGCGAGTGCCCGGCTGTAAGCACATCCTTGACGTGATGCCGCCCATATGGTCGATGCGCCCACGCCGGAATCGGTGTATGTGTTGGCGGCCCACACCAGAAGGTGATCTTCCGGTTTCTACGGGCCCGTATACCCCGTACTTCTCGTTCCTCCCCAACCGCCCGTACCTCATCTTGCGGACCTGCCGTATGGCGGTCATAAGGCCAGTGCGATGATGAGCCCGCCATGACTGCCCCCCACGCGCGCACGGCGCGGTCCGGAAGCGATCTCCGGGTCCTGCGGGCCGCGGTGTTCGCCGCGGTCTGCGTCGTGCTGGCCGGGGTCGGGCACGTGCTCGGCTCCTGCGCCACGATTCCGATGTGGACGCTGGGCGCCGGGTTCCTCGGAGTCCTGGTCGTGGCCCTGCCGTTCGCGGGGCGTGAGCGCTCGCTGCCGGGCATCGCGGCGCTGCTCGCGGTCGGCCAGACCGTGCTGCACACGCTGTTCGGGCTGGGTCAGCATGTGACGGTGAGCGCGCCGTCCGCGGCCTCCGGGTCCGGCTCCATGTCCGACGCCGCGCTCGTCGCGCGAGCCGCGCGGCTCGTGTGCGGCACCGCCGCGGCGGCCATCAGCCCCGCCCAGGCCCAGCGGATCCTCACCGACGCGCGGATCGGCCCGGCCACGGGGGCGCATGCCTCGCACGCGTCCGCGGACGGCATGTCCGCGGCCGGCGGCACCGGCCTCAGCACCTCCCTGCTGCCGTCCCTTCCGATGGTGCTCGCCCACGTACTCGCGGCGGTCGTCGCCGGATGGCTGCTGCGGCGCGGAGACCTGGCCCTGCTGCGGATAGTCGAGATGTCCGCCCTGTCGGCGCACTCGGTCGCCGAGGGGGCTTTCGTACGTTCCCTGCGCGGGGCGCTCGCTCTGGTGCGCGCCCTGCGTGCCGGGCTCCCGGGCGCACCCGAGGCGGGCCCGCGCTTCCTGCGCACCGAGTCCCCCGCGCGCCGCGCGCCACGCACCGCCGCTCTCCAGCACACGGTGATCAGGCGCGGCCCGCCGGCCGACGTGCTCGCCCTCGCCGCCTGACACGACGCGACCTTCGCTCCACCTCCGTGGGCTCACTCCCCTTCCCTGGAGTGTGCTTTCACTTCCGTGGGCTCCAGAGGCCGCCGTCGTGCGGCACGCGTGCGTGCGCGAGTTCCCGGTCCAGGGATCTCCTGCCGCCGGACTTCCCGGCTTTCCCGCTGATCGGGCACCACCACGCGCGCGTACTCCTCTTCACCACCGGAACCCGAATCTCACTCACAGTGGAGTGCATCGCATGAAGGCCTCTCGTATCGCCGCCGCAGGCGCCCTCGCCGGCACGGCCGTTCTCGCCCTGTCCGTGCCCGCCTTCGCCCACGTCAGCGTGCAGCCCGAGGGCACCGCCGCCAAGGGCGGTTACGCGGTCGTCGACTTCAAGGTGCCCAACGAGCGCGACAACGCCAGGACCACCAAGCTCGAGGTCAGCTTCCCGACCGACCACCCGCTGGCCTCCGCGATGCCGGAAGCGATCGACGGCTGGGACGTCAAGGTCGTCAAGTCCAAGCTCGACAAGCCCATCGAGATGCACGGCGAGAAGATCTCCGAGGCGGTCTCCAAGATCACCTGGACCGCCACCGGCGAGGGCATCAAGGAAGGCTTCTTCCAGAAGTTCCCGGTCTCCATCGGCCAGCTTCCCGAGGACACCGACGAACTCGCCTTCAAGGCGATCCAGACGTACTCCAACAAGGAGGTCGTGCGCTGGATCGAGGTCCCGCAGGAGGGCCAGGAGGAGCCCGAGAACCCGGCTCCGGTGCTCGCGCTGTCCGCCGCCGAGGAGGGCCACCACGGCTCCTCCGCCGCCGACAAGGCCTCCGACTCCGACGACGCCGAGGCGGCCGCCGCGAAGACCGAGGCCGCCGAGCCCGCCGACAGCAGTGACACCACCGCCCGCGTCCTCGGTGTCGTCGGCATCGTCGTCGGCGCGCTGGGCGTGGCGTACGGCGTGCTCGCCGGCCGTCGGCGCACCGACGCCTGACGGCCCTTCCGGCTCCGGCGCGCACCGGGCACCCCTGGTGCGCGCCGGAGCCCCCGCCCACGGGCCGACTTGAACAACTAGGACATTTTTCTATGCGTAAGAAGACCTGGCATGCGTAAGAAGACCATCGCCGCGGCCGCCCTGCTCGCCGCCGCGACCCTGACCCTGACCGCCTGCGGCAACGGCGACGACGACGCCTCGCCCGTGACCGTGGTCTCCGAGGAACCCGGCTCGGACAGGGCGGCCATCGTCCTCGACAAGCCGTTCGAGAAGCCGGACCTGGTCCTCACCGACACCAACGGCAAGAAGTACGACCTCCGCAAGGAGACCCAGGGCAAGCCGACGCTGATCTACTTCGGCTACACCAACTGCCCTGACGTCTGCCCGCTGACGATGAACAACATCGCCGTCGCCAAGAAGCAGCTGCCCAAAGCCGAGCAGGACGAGCTGAACGTCGTGTTCGTCACCACCGACCCGGAGCGCGACACCGCTCCCGCGCTCGGCAAGTGGCTCAAGGGCATCGACTCCCAGGTCGTGGGCCTGACCGGCGACTTCGCCACCATCCAGGCCGGCGCCCGCACCCTCGGCATCTCCATCGAGGCGCCGCACAAGGACAAGAACGGCAAGACGGTCTCCACCCACGGCACCCAGGTCGTGGCCTTCTCGCCGAAGACCGACGCCGGATACGTCCTCTACACCGAGGACGCGAGCGTCGACGACTACACCAAGGACCTCCCCAAGCTGATCAAGGGTGAGAAGCCGTGAGGCGTGTCGTGGCGCCCGTCGCGGTACTGACCGGGGCCCTCGTCCTCGCGGGCTGCGGCTCCGAGGACGGCAAGGACTCCGCGGCCGAGGTGTCGGTCAGCGGCGCCTACATGCCGCAGCCCGTCTCCGAGTCCATGGCGGCCGGCTATCTGACGGTCATCAACAAGGGCGGTACGAAGGACAAGTTGACGTCCGTGACCAGCGACGTCGGTGACGTGACCGCCCACGAGACCGTCGACTCCTCGATGCAGGAGGCGAAGGACCTTCCCGTCCCCGCACACGGTCAACTCGTGTTCAAGAGCGGCGGAAACCATCTGATGTTCGAGAAGCTGAAGCGAAAGCCGATGCAGGGCGAGACGGTGACCGTGAAGCTCCACTTCACCGAGTCCGGCACCGTCACGGTCAAGATGCCGGTGAAGTCGGCGACGTACAACCCGAAGACCGGACACTGAGGGAGAGATCGCCTTGACCCAGACCATCGCACCCCGCGTCCGGACGTTGGTGCTGCTGCTCCTGGCCGCCACCGGCCTGCTCTTCGCCGGTGCCGGGCCGGTCTCCGCGCACGCCGCGGTGACCGGCAGCGCCCCGCAGCAGGGCGCGGTGGTCGACAAGGCCCCGACGCAGGTGTCACTGACCTTCTCCGAGAAGGTCGCCCTGTCCGGCGACTCCCTGCGGGTGCTCGACCCCAAGGGCAAGCGCGTCGACCGCGGCGACCCGGCCAACCTCACCGGCACGACGTACGCCGTGAAGCTCCACGGCGGCCTGCCCGACGGCACGTACACCGTCACCTACCAGGTGGTGTCCGAGGACAGCCATCCCGTCGCAGGCGCCTACACCTTCTCCATCGGCGCGCCCTCCCAGACCACCGTCTCCGTCTCCGGGCAGACCGCGGGCGGCGGAGTCGTCGGCACGCTCTACGGCTTCGGGCGGTACGTGTCGTACGCCGGCTTCATCGTCATGGTCGGCGGCGCCGCCTTCGTGCTCGCCTGCTGGCAGCGCGGGGCGGGCGTGCGGGCGCTCCAGCGGCTCACCGTCGCCGGCTGGCTGGCGCTGACCGCCGCCACGCTCGGACTGCTGCTCCTGCGCGGCTCGTACACCGGCAGCGGCAAGGTCGGCGACGTCTTCGACCTGGACCTGCTCGGGCAGGTGCTCCAGACCAAGACCGGTGCGGCACTGGTGTCCCGCCTGCTGCTGCTCGCCGCGGCGGCGCTGTTCATCGCGGTGCTGTTCGGGGCGTACGAGAAGCGCGAGGACGAGGAGAAGCGGGACCTGACCTTCGGGCTCGCCGTCGGCGGGGTCGTGGTGTCGGCGGGGCTCGCGGCGAGCTGGGCGATGTCCGAGCACGCCTCGACCGGGCTCCAGGCGGGCATCGCGATGCCGGTCGACATCATCCATCTGCTGGCCGTCGCGGGCTGGCTCGGCGGGCTGGCCGCGCTGCTCGTCGCCCTCTACCGGGCGCCCGCGGACACCCCGGTCGACGCCTTGGCCGTACGCCGGTTCTCGCGCCTGGCGTTCGGCAGCGTGCTCGCGCTGGTCGCGACCGGGATCTACCAGTCGTGGCGTCAGCTCGGTTCGTGGACGGCGTTCACCGACACGCGGTACGGGCAGCTGCTGCTGGTCAAGATCGGGCTCGTCGCCGTGCTGGTGGGGATCGCGTGGGTCTCGCGGCGGTGGACCGGGCGGCTGGCCGAGGCCGTCGTGGTGAAGCCGCGGGAGGAGTCCGACCCGGTCGCGGTCGCCGACACCGACACTGACGCCGACACCGACACTGACGCCGAGACCGACGCCGACGCCGACGCCGACGCCGACGAGAAGGAGCCCGCGCGTGCGGGTGCCTCGGGTTCCGGCTCCGGCTCCGCCTCTGCCTCGGCCTCTGCCGGGAAGGGCGCCGCGGCTTCCGGCAAGAAGGGCGCCGCCGGGTCCGACAAGGCGGACGGCGAATCCGAGCGGGCCGCCCAGCTCGCCCGGCAGCGGGCCGCGATCGACACGGCACGGCGCAAGGAGCGGCGCGACGCCGACCCGAACCGGTTCGGACTGCGCCGCTCGGTGCTCGCCGAGGCGGGTGTCGCCGTCGTCCTGCTCGCCGTCACCACCATGCTGACGTCGACCGAGCCGGGCCGTACGGAGGAGGAGGCCAAGGCCGCCACCTCGGCCTCGGCGGCGGACGCGTCGTCGGCGGGGGCGCTGACCCTGGACATGTCCTTCGACACCGGCGGCGAGGACGGCAAGGGCGTCGTACGGGTCGACCTCGACCCCGCGCGCGTGGGCGGCAACGAGATGCATGTGTACGTGCAGCGGCCCAACGGCCGTGCCTTCGACATCCCCGAGGTGAAGGTCGCCTTCACCCTTGAGTCCCAGGACATCGGGCCGCTGCCGGTCGTCCCGGACCACATCACCACCGGACACTGGTCGGCGAGCGGGGTGCAGATCCCCATGGCCGGTGAGTGGAAGGTCTCCGTGACCGTGCGGACCTCCGACATCGACCAGACCACCGTCTCCAAGAACGCGCAGATCGGCTGACCTTCACCATGGCTGACCAGTCCATTCCGGAGGCCCGCGCACCGCGGACGCCCAAGGCGGCGCCCGAGGCGGCGTCCAAGGGCGAGGTGCCACTTAATGGCGGCGCCGGCGACGACACCTCCCGCGCGGGAGTTCTCTCGCGTCGGCGGCTGCTCGGCACCGCCGGTGCCACCGGGCTGGTGCTCGGCGCGGCGGGCGGGGCCGTGGGGTACGCCGCCCGGCCCGCCGAGGCGACGCCGCTCGCCTCGCTGGGGGCCGGTCAGGTGATGTTTCACGGGAAACATCAGCCCGGCATCCTCCAGGGGCTCCAGGCACGCGGTCACCTCGTCGCCTTCGACCTGGCGGCGGGCGCGGGCCGCAAGGAGGCGGCGGCGTTGCTGCGCCGCTGGTCGGAGACGGCACGGCGGCTGATGGCGGGCGAGGCGGCCCAGCAGGGTGACACGGATGTCGCCCTGGACGCCGGACCCTCGTCGCTGACGATCACCTTCGGCTTCGGCTTCGGCTTCTTCGCGCGGACCGGCCTGGAGAAGCAGCGGCCCGTCGCCCTGGACCCGCTGCCCGACTTCTCCTCCGACCGGCTCGACAAGGCGCGCAGCAACGGCGATCTGTGGGTGCAGATCGGTGCCGATGACGCGTTGGTCGCCTTCCACGCCCTGCGCGCGATCCAGAAGGACGCGGGCAGGGCCGCCAAGGTGCGCTGGCAGATGAACGGCTTCAACCGCTCGCCGGGTGCCACCTCGTCCCCGATGACGGCCCGCAATCTGATGGGCCAGATGGACGGCACGCGCAATCCCAAGCCGGCCGAGGCCGACTTCGACCGGCGGATCTTCGTGCCGCAGTCCGGCTCGAAGGACCCTGCCTGGATGGCGAACGGCTCCTACGCCGTCGTACGCCGTATCCGGATGCTCCTCGACGACTGGGAGCAGCTCTCGGTCAAGGCGCAGGAGCAGGTCATCGGGCGCCGCAAGTCCGACGGGGCGCCGCTGTCCGGCGGCACCGAGACGACCGGGATGGACCTGGAGAAGACGGACAAGGCGGGGAATCTGGTCGTCCCCATCAACGCCCATGCCCGTATCACCCGGCCCGACCAGAACGGCGGGGCGGCGATGCTGCGGCGCCCGTTCTCGTACCACGACGGCATCGGCGCGGACGGCGTGCCCGACGCGGGTCTGCTCTTCGTGTGCTGGCAGGCCGACCCGCTGCGCGGCTTCGTCACCGTCCAGCGCAAGCTCGACCGGGGCGACGCCCTGTCGAAGTACATCCGCCACGAGTCCAGCGGCCTGTTCGCGGTGCCGGGCGGCGCGGCGGAGGGCGAGTACGTGGGGCAGCGCCTGCTGGAGGGCTGACGGCGCCGGGGCTCGTACGGGTTCGGCACAGTCGTACGACAGCGAGGTCGGTCGTACGAGAGTGAGGTCGCCCTCAGGGGTGGCGCGGGGCCAAGAGGCGTGCGCCGGGTTTCACTAGGCCCATTAGGGTGAGGTCATGCCAGCGAGCTATGCCTATCTCGGCCCCGAGGGCACCTTCACCGAGGCCGCCCTGCGCACGCTTCCCGAGGCCGCGACCCGGGAACTGATCCCCTACGTGTCCGTGCAGTCCGCGCTGGACGCGGTGCGCGTCGGCGAGGCCGAGGCCGCGTTCGTACCGATCGAGAACTCCGTCGAGGGCGGCATCACGACCACGCTCGACGAGCTGGTCGCGGGCGCGCCGCTGATGATCTACCGCGAGGTGCTGCTGTCGATCACCTTCGCGTTGCTGGTCAGGCCGGGTACGAAGCTCTCGGACATCAAGACGGTCTCCGCGCACCCGGCCGCCCAGCCCCAGGTGCGCAACTGGCTCAAGAACAACCTCCCCGACGCCCACTGGGAGTCGGCCGCGTCCAACGCGGACGCCGCCCGTCTGGTCCAGGAGGGCCAGTACGACGCGGCCTTCGCCGGTGAGTTCGCCGCCGCGCTGTACGGCCTGGAGGCCCTGGAGACCGGGATCCACGACGCGGAGAACGCCCAGACCCGGTTCGTGCTGGTGGGCCGGCCCGCACGGCCCGCCGCTCCGTCCGGTGCGGACAAGACGTCCGTCGTGCTGTGGCAGCGCGACGACCATCCCGGTGGACTGCGTGATCTTCTGGGCGAGTTCGCCACGCGCGGCATCAACCTGATGCTGCTCCAGTCCCGGCCGACCGGCGCGGGCATCGGCAACTACTGCTTCTGCATCGACGCCGAGGGCCACATCTCCGACCGCCGGGTGGCCGAGGCGCTGATGGGGCTCAAGCGGATCTGCCTGGAGGTGCGCTTCCTGGGCTCGTACCCGCGTGCGGACATCAAGCCCGGGGACGCGGAGCAGCCGCGCCTCGGGACGTCGGACGAGGCGTTCGTGTCGGCGGCCGACTGGGTGGCGCGCTGCCAGGACGGGCGGTTCTGAGGGGTTCCCCCGCTGCTCCGGGGCCGCTTCCGTGCGGGTTTCCAGCCGGTACTACCAGCCGATTATCGTTATCCACAGAGGTTATCCACAGGTGCTCATCTCGACCTGGGGACAAGTCGATAAGCGAGGGTGAGTCTGTCGACAAGTCGCTCCCCAGGCCGCCCCGGAGTCCATCAGAAGGCAAGTCACCCTTCGTCCACTCTTTTCCTTTGGGCAATCCTTTGGGGCGACCGTTTTCCACTCGAAAGTGCGGGTGGGGAGGGTTTGTCCTGGGAATCCTCAACTTGATCATCGCGTTACGGAGTGATCAATTCCGGCATCCACAGTTCTTCCACACAGCCTGTGGATAACTCTTCGGGGGCTGGGGATCCCTGTGGACAACCGAGGCCCAAGTCCCGCTCTCCACAAGGGATTCGAGTCAACCAGGGACCTCGCGCCTTACCCGTTCCAGGGAGTGAGACGCCTTTTATTGACACACCTCGCAATTCCCCCATAACGGAACGTAAGCCGCGGTTCGGAATAGCGGGTCGTGGGCTGTCACCCCGCCCCGGTAGCCTTGAGCGCGTGATTGACCTTCGCCTGCTTCGTGAGGACCCCGACCGAGTGCGCGCCTCGCAGCGCGCCCGTGGAGAGGACGTCGCGCTCGTCGACGCCCTCCTGTCTGCCGACGAGCGGCGCAGGTCGTCCGGCGTCCGCTTCGACGAGCTGCGTTCCGAGCAGAAGTCGCTCGGCAAGCTCATCCCCAAGGCCTCTCCCGAGGAGCGCGCCGAGCTCCTGAAGAAGGCGGAGCAGCTCAAGGCCGACGTCAAGGCCGCCGAGGCCGCGCAGAACGACGCCGACGAGGAGACCAAGCGCCTCGCGGCGCAGCTCGGCAACCTCGTCCACCCCGACGTCCCCGTGGGCGGCGAGGAGGACTTCGTCGTCCTGGAGACGCACGGCACGATCCGCGACTTCGGTGCCGAGGGCTTCGAGCCCAAGGACCACCTGGAGCTCGGCGAGGCGCTGGGCGCCATCGACGTGGAGCGCGGCGCCAAGGTGTCCGGCTCCCGCTTCTACTACCTCACCGGCGTCGGCGCCCTGCTGGAGCTGGCGCTGGTCAACGCGGCGATCGCGCAGGCCACCGAGGCCGGCTTCATCCCGATGCTCACCCCCGCGCTGGTCCGCCCGCGCGCCATGGAGGGCACCGGCTTCCTCGGCCAGGCCGCGGAGAACGTCTACCACCTGGAGAAGGACGACTACTACCTGGTCGGCACCTCCGAGGTCCCGCTCGCCGCGTACCACATGGACGAGATCCTCGACGCGGACAAGCTGCCGCTGCGCTACGCCGGCTTCTCGCCGTGCTTCCGCCGCGAGGCCGGCACGTACGGCAAGGACACCCGCGGCATCTTCCGCGTGCACCAGTTCGACAAGGTCGAGATGTTCTCCTACGTCGCCCCCGAGGACGCGGAGAACGAGCACAAGCGGCTCCTGGAGTGGGAGAAGCAGTGGCTCACCGGCCTCGAGCTGCCCTTCCAGGTCATCGACGTGGCCTCGGGCGACCTGGGCGCGTCTGCCTCCCGCAAGTACGACTGCGAGGCGTGGATCCCGACCCAGGGCAAGTACCGCGAGCTGACCTCGGCGTCCAACTGCGACGGCTTCCAGGCACGCCGGCTGTCCGTGCGCATGCGCGACGGCAAGAAGGTCCAGCCGCTGGCGACGCTGAACGGCACGCTGTGCGCCGTACCGCGCACCATCGTGGCGATCCTGGAGAACCACCAGCAGGCCGACGGCTCCGTCCGGGTGCCCGAGATGCTGCGCCCGTACCTGGGCGGCCGTGAGGTCCTGGAACCGGTCTCGAAGTGAGCACTGCGTCTGTCTCCGGGGCCTTCCCCTACCGGCTGATCGCGACCGACCTCGACGGAACGCTCCTGCGCTCCGACGAGTCGGTCTCCCGGCGCACCCGTGACGCCCTCGCGGCGGCCACTCAGGCCGGTGCCGCGCACATCGTCGTCACCGGCCGCGCCGTCCCGTGGACCCGGCACATCCTCGACGACCTCGGCTACCACGGCCTCGCCGTGTGCGGCCAGGGAGCGCAGGTGTACGACGCCGGGGAGCACCGCCTGCTGACGTCGGTGACCCTGGACCGGCAGCTGGCGGGAGTCGCCCTCGCGAAGATCGAGGCCGAGGTCGGGCCGCTGTACCTGGCGGCGAGCCGGGACGGGCTGGAGGGCGATGTCATCGCGGGCCCGGGGTACACGCTCACCGGCAGCCTCCCCACGACGCCGTTCACGGACGTGGCCGATCTGTGGGCCGCCCCGCTGAACAAGATCTACATACAGCATCCGGAGCTGTCGGACGACGCGCTGGCGGAGGCGGCCCGGCAGGCCGCGGGCGGTTTCGTGAACGTCGCGATGGCCGGTGCCGGCATCGTGGAACTGCTCCCGCTGGGCCTGTCGAAGGCGACGGGGCTGTCGCTGGCCGCGCGTCGGCTGGGCCTGAAGGCCGCCGACACGATCGCCTTCGGCGACATGCCGAACGACGTACCGATGTTCGGCTGGGCGGCTCACAGCGTGGCCATGGCCAACGCCCACGAGGAACTCAAGGCGGTGGCCGACGAGGTGACGTCCTCCAACGAGGAGGACGGGATCGCGGTGGTGCTGGAGCGTCTGCTGGGCTGAGGCCGTCGAGTGACTGCGTGCCCTCTGTGGCTGATCGCGCAGTTCCCCGCGCCCCTCGGGTCGGTTCGCTCGTCCCTGGCTACAAGGTCCTGCGCGATCGCGGTGACAGCGTCTTGCGGAGGATGCACGGATCGAACGTGCGCGGGCTTTCACCCGACCATGGCTTAGCAAGCCAGTGCCTTACCACTCGGCCAATCCTCCGGGTGGGCGGCCCACGCGAGAGCGACATCGCGTGCTCGAAGCGGCCGCCCCGGGCAGCTCCCCGTGCGATTCGGGCTCTACGGAGGAGTAGGGATTACCCCGGAGTCCGCCGCCGGCTGCCCTGACGGGAGCTGGACGTACTGCCGTGCATGGACATCGTCCGGCTCCTCTCCCAGAACGTGGCGCCGGACTCACCGTCCGGCGATGTGGACATGACCACTGTGCCTGGAGGCCGAGTTGGGCGCCACCGAATAAAGGGCCCGGGAGGGACGCCGCACGCCCCCTCACCTGCGGCGCCTCACGCCCCTTACCCGCGGCGCCACTTGCGTCGTCGCGCCTTGCTGAAGAACCACCCGGCGGGCGGTTCGTCGGAGCGCCACGGCTGCGGTTCGGGCTCCTCCCGGCGCCAGCGCTCGGCCAGCATCCGGGCCCGGGCGGAGGGTTCCGCGGTCTCGGCGGCGCGGATGAAGTCGTCGTCCAGGACCAGGTCGTCCCAGGTGTCGTCCCCGGACTGTTCGCGATCCTCGTGCGGTGACCTGCCGGCTGCCATCCCCGTCCTCCAGTTCGTGCAGTGCACCCCGTTCGCCCAGTGTGCCCGGACACGGGTGAAGCCTCCGTCAAGAGCGGGCCCGCTCGGGGGCCCGCTCCTTTACGCCCCGCTTCTCTTTCCCGGCCTGCTCACTCCCGCCTGCTCACTCCTCGCCGGCGAGTGTCAGGGACCGCAGCTTCTGGCCCGCGTACCAGGTCGCGAGCACGGTGACCACCACGAGCAGCACCGTGGCCGTCGTCAGACCGACGTCGGACGTGACCATGTCCCCGCCGGCGACCTTCTGCGCGACCGCCAGCGACCACTGCTGGACGCTGAGGGTGCGCGCGCCCTCGACCAGGGAGCCGAACAGGGCCTCCCAGACGAGTGCGTAGACCAGACCGAAGACCACCGCGTGCCGGGACACCGTGCCCAGCAGCAGGAAGATCGCGGCGTAGGCGATGGAGGCGACCAGCGCGGCGACCGTGTAGGCGACGGCGATCTGCTGGCCGTTGCCGTTGAGGATGTAGCCGGCGATGAAGGTGGGCAGCGCCGAGAACACCATCGTCACGGCGATCGCCACGATCAGCTTGGTGAAGATGATCGTCGGGCGCTTGAGCGGCTTGGACAGCAGGTACACCACCGAGCCGTCGTCGATCTCCGGCCCGATCGCGCCGGTGCCGGCGATGACGCCGATGATCGGCACCATGGTGGCCAGCGCCAGCCCGCCGAGCAGGTCGGACGCGGTCTGGTCGTCGGCTCCGGCGAGCGCGCGCACCACGATCGAGATCGCGATGAGCAGCATGGGAAGCGCGCCCAGAATGAGGGCCCGGCGGCGGCCGAGCAGGGCTCGATAGGTGAGCCTGGCGACTGTGGGGTCGTACATCTTCGGCCTCCTACGCCGCGACCAGATACGAGAAGACGGACTCGAGGGACTCGTCGGACGGCGAGACCGTGAGCAGGCGGATGCCGTGGTCGCGCGCCACCCTCGGCAGCAGCGTGGTGAAGCGGCCGAAGTCGACGGCCTGGATGTGCAGCGCGCCCTCGGCCAGGTCGACCTCGATGCCGGACGTCGACGGGTCGGCGATCAGCGCGGCCGCGAGGGTGCGGTCGTCGCTGGAGCGCACCAGGTAGCGGTGCGGGCGGTCGGTCATCAGGCGGCGGATCTTGCGGAAGTCACCGCTGGCCGCGTGCCGTCCGGCGACCACGACCTCGATGTGCCGGGCGAGTTGCTCGACCTCTTCGAGGATGTGGGAGGAGAACAGCACCGTGCGGCCCTCGTCGCCCATCCTGCGCAGCAGGTCCATCAACTGCATGCGCTGACGCGGGTCCATGCCGTTGAAGGGCTCGTCGAGCAGCAGCAGCGAGGGGTTGTGCACCAGGGCGCTCGCCATCTTCACGCGCTGGCGCATGCCCTTGGAGTACGTCTGGATCTTGCGGTCCTGCGCGTACTCCATCTCGACCGTGGCCAGCGCCTTCTGGGCCGCCTTGTCGCCCAGGCCGTGCAACTCGGCGTTGGCGACCACGAATTCGCGGCCGGTGAGGAAGTCGTACATCGCCTCGCGCTCGGGGACGATGCCGATGTGCTTGTAGATCGACTCGTTGCGCCACACCTGCTGTCCGTCGAGGGTGACGGTGCCGGTGGAGGGAGCGAGGAAGCCGCCCATCATGTTGATGAGGGTGGACTTTCCGGCGCCGTTGGGGCCGAGGAGGCCGGTGACGCCGGGGCCGATCGTCATGGTGATGTCGTTGACGGCGACCACGTTGCCGAACCAGCGGGAGACGTGGTCGATCTGGAGCGTGGTCACAGTCCCACCTTCTTGTAGCGGCGCATCAGGAGGCCGTAGCAGGCCGCGATCAGGCCCAGGCTGACGAGGACGTAGACGACGCCTTCGCCGTTGCTCGGGCCCACCCCGCCGGGGAAGGCGGAGGTCGCGCCGAGGAAGGCGGACTGCACACCGTCGATGAGCGTGACCGGCGAGAAGAGGCCGATCCAGGCGATGGCGCCGGAGCCGCCCCCGCCGTTGAGGGACTGTGCGTCGGCGATGGCCTGGAGCGTGGAGACGGCTCCGTAGGAGATGGTCATCACGGCGATCACGGCGGCGATGCCGAAGCCGCGGCGCGGCGTGACGGACGCGATGACCAGGCCGATGCCGGCGAACAGCAGTGAGAGCAGTGTCACGGAGACGAGTCCCTGCGCGAATCCCTTGGTCTGGTCGGCGAAGTCCAGCTTGGCCAGCAGCGCACCCACGTAGAGCACCAGCAGGGGGGCCGCGGTGAGGATGAACAGCGCGGAAGCCAGGGCCGCGAACTTCGCCCGGACGTAGTCGGCGGTCTCGATCGGCCGCGAGAAGTACAGCGGCACGGTCTTGAAGCGCAGGTCGCGGGAGACGGCCTGGGGTGCCTGCGAAGCGACGTACAGGCTGATCACGGCCTGCATGATGATCGCGTAGCGCGTGTAGTCGACGGGCAGGTCCTTGGCCTTGGTGGCGACCGCGACGGCGACCATGATGGCCGCGGGCACGCACATGACCACGAACAGCAGCATCGGCAGCACCTTGGACTTCACCGAGCGGCCGAGGCCGTAGGCACCGCGCAGGGACTGCGAGTACAGCGAGCGGGTCGCGTAGGAGCGGCCGAGGCGGGGGCCGTCGTAGTTGCGGTAGCCGATGTTGTGGATCCGGGTCTGGTCACCCGTCTTCGCGGCTACGGGGTGCTCAATTGCCATGGCCGACGGCCTCCTTCCGCTGTTCGCCGGTGGCGGTGCTCTGCTCGCCGTCGGTGAAGACCTCCGAGATGTGGTGCCGGCGCTGTTCCATGCGCACCAGTCCCAGCCCGAGGTCGGCGACGACGTCACGCACCAGGTCGTAGGTCTCCTCGCCCTGCGCGGTGAGCAGCAGGATGTGGCCGGCGCCGGGGAGGCCGCCGCTGCCGTCGAGGACGTCCACCCCGCGCCCCTGGAGCGCGTCGCGCACCGCGCGGGTGCCGTCCGGGTGGTCGTCGCTGTCAGTGACCTCGATGGCGAGGGTCGTCGTGGTCTGGGTGAAGTCGGTGGTGGAGCTGGACCGCAGGAGCTTGCCGCCGTCGATGACGACGACGTGGTCGCAGGTGCGCTCCAGCTCGCCCAGCAGGTGCGAGGTGACCAGGACCGAGATGCCGAAGTCGGAGTAGATGCGCCGGATCAGGCCGAGCATCTCGTCCCGGCCGACCGGGTCGAGGCCGTTGGTCGGCTCGTCCAGGAACACCAGCTGCGGGTCGTGCACCAGGGCCTGCGCCAGCTTCACGCGCTGCTTCATGCCGGTCGAGTAGCCGCCGATGGGGCGGTAGCGCTCCTCGTACAGGCCGACGTGGCGCAGCGTGTCCGCGGTGCGCTCGCGCGCGGCGGTGGGCGGCAGTCCGGACATCCGGGCCATGTGCACGACGAACTCGGTGGCCGAGACGTCGGGCGGCAGGCAGTCGTGCTCCGGCATGTAGCCGACCCGCTCGCGGATGGCGCCGCCCTTGGTGGCGACGTCGAGTCCGAGCACTTCGGCACGGCCCTCGGTGGCGGGGGACAGACCCAGCAGGATCTTGATCATGGTGGACTTGCCGGCTCCATTGGCTCCGACGAGTCCGGTCACCCCGGGCCCGATGTCCATGGTCAGCCGGTCAAGCGCGGTCACCCTGGGGAACCGCTTGCTCAGGCTTTCGGTCGCGATCACAGTCACACCACGAAGGTAGTGACACCGGCCACGCCGGACGTCACCCCGCAGAGCTGTCTTGAAGTCAACCTCCAGGACTACGGGGCCCTAGGGGTCACCCTGAGGTCGAACAACGACGCCCCGGTTTTCCACATCATGGGGGTTTTCCACAGCCTTCGGCAGCCCTATTGACGCAGCCTCTAACAACTGTCACATTCACCGGTGTCAAGTTACGGACACGTACCGCAGTCGGTGTGGACAGGTGGGGCGGTGGCATGACTACGGCGGTTTCGGACGAGCGACCGGTGGCGTCCGCGGAGTTGCAGGGGTTCAGAAGGGTCCAGCGCCTGGCGTACGAGTGCGCGGAGGCCGTAGCGGCCCGGCTGGAGCCGGGCATCACCGAGCGCGAGGCGGCGCGCATGCAGCGGGAGTGGCTGCGTGAGCGCGGCGTCCGCGACTGGTTCCATCTGCCCTTCGCCTGGTTCGGGGACCGCACGGCGTTCGTGAACTTCCGGATCCCGCTGCAGTTCTTCCCCACCAACCGCCGGCTGGAGCCCGGGATGCCGTTCATCCTGGACATGGCCCCGGTGTACGACGGCTGCACGGCCGACATCGGCTACTCCGGCTCGCTCGGCATCAACCCGGTCCAGGACAAGCTGATGGCCGACCTGGAGGCGCACCGGGAGCTGATCCTGCGCGAGGTGCGCGAACGGCGGCCGCTGCGGGAGATCTACGAGGACGTGGACCGGCTCATGGTCCGCCAGGGCTACGCCAACCGGCACCGCGCCTATCCCTTCGGCGTGATCGCGCACAAGGTCGACCGGGTCGCGGAACGCCGCTGGTCGGCGCATGTGTTCGGGTTCGGCACCCAGTCCCTGAAGGGCCTGGCGAGCGACGCGCTGCACGGCCACCGCGAGGGCTGGTCCCCGCTGTGGTCGCCGTACCGCTTCTCCGACCACCCGCCGCAGCCGGGCCTGTGGGCGGTCGAACCCCACCTCGGTTTCCGGGGCACGGGCGCGAAGTTCGAGGAGATCCTGGTCGTCACCGACTCCGCGGACCCCGAGCAGAGCGCCTTCTGGCTGGACGACGATCTGCCGCACGTGCGGCGCTGGGCGGAGGAGAAGTGACGGTGCCGTTGACTCTTCAGGGCGCGCGCGAGCGCGTCGTACGGACCGGCGGCGTCGAGCTGTGCGTCGCCGAACTGGGCGACCCCGGGCAGCCGACGGTGATCCTGGTGCACGGCTATCCGGACAGCAAGGAGGTGTGGTCCGAGGTCGCCCCGCGACTGGCCGACCGCTTCCATGTCGTGCTGTACGACGTCCGCGGCCACGGCCGGTCCACGCCGCCGCAGCCGCTGCGGGGCGGGTTCACGCTGGAGAAGCTGACGGACGACTTCCTCGCCGTCGCGGACGCGGTCAGCCCGGACCGGCCCGTGCACCTGGTCGGGCACGACTGGGGCTCGGTGCAGTCCTGGGAGTTCGCCACGGTCAAGCGCACCGAGGGCCGGATCGCCTCCTTCACCTCGATGTCGGGGCCGTCCCTGGACCACTTCGGCCACTGGATCAACCAGCGCGTCAAGCGGCCCACCCCGCGCCGCGTGGGCCAGCTGCTCGGCCAGGGCGCCAAGTCCTGGTACGTGTACCTGCTGCACGCGCCCGTGCTGCCCGAGCTGGCCTGGCGAGGCCCCCTCGGCAAGCGCTGGCCGCGCATCCTGGAGCGCGTGGAGCAGGTCCCCGGCGGCGACTACCCGACCCCGTCGCTGCCGACGGACGCGGCACGCGGGGCATGGCTGTACCGCGACAACGTACGGCCCCGGCTGACCCGGCCACGCCAGGACGCGTACGCGCACGCGCCCGTGCAGCTCATCACGCCCCTCGGGGACGCCTTCCTGTCCGAGAAGCTCTACGACGACCTGGAGCTGTGGGTTCCGCAGCTGACCCGGCGCACGCTGTCGGCGAAGCACTGGATACCGCGCACCCGACCCGACCAACTGGTCTCCTGGATCACGGAGTTCGTCACATCCGTCGAGGGCGGGCGGCCGGCGGGCGTGACGGCGACCGGGAAGTACGCCGACCGCTTCGGCGGGCAGCTCGTGCTGGTCACCGGCGCGGGCAGCGGCATCGGGCGGGCGACGGCGTACGCGTTCGCCGAGGCCGGCGCGCGCGTGGTGGCCGTCGACCGGGACGCGGAGTCCGCGGGCCGCACCGCCGAGATGTCCCGGCTGATCGGGGCGCCCGAGGCGTGGGCGGAGACGGTCGACGTCTCCGACGAGCAGGCCATGGAGAAGCTCGCCGCGCGGGTGGCCGCCGAGTACGGCGTGGTGGACGTACTGGTGAACAACGCCGGGATCGGTCTGTCGGGGTCCTTCTTCGACACCACACCCGAGGACTGGAAGAAGGTCCTCGACGTCAATCTGTGGGGCGTCATCCACGGCTGCCGGCTCTTCGGCAAGCAGATGGCCGAGCGCGGACAGGGCGGCCACATCGTCAACACCGCGTCGGCGGCGGCCTTCCAGCCCTCCAAGGCGCTGCCCGCGTACAGCACCTCCAAGGCGGCAGTGCTGATGCTGAGCGAGTGTCTGCGCGCGGAGCTCGCGGGGCAGGGCATCGGTGTCACGGCGATATGCCCGGGGCTGGTCAACACCAACATCACCTCGACCGCGCACTTCGCCGGCGTCGACGCCGAGGAGGAGAAGCGGCGCCAGAAGAGGTCCGCGCGGCTGTACGGGCTGCGGAACTATCCGCCGGAGAAGGTCGCCGACGCGATCCTGCGGGCGGTGGTGCGCGGCGAGGCCGTCGTGCCGGTGACGCCGGAGGCGCGCGGGGCGTATCTGATGTCGCGGTTCACGCCGAGGGCGCTGCGCAGGATCGCCCGGCTCGAACCGCCGTTGTGAGTCCTGGGGGCGCGGGAACTGTGCGCGGGCGTTGAGGGGTTCGCGGGGGAGCGGGGTGTCGGGCCCTCCCCGAGAGGGCTGTTGAGCTGGGCGGGAGGGTCGGTGCGGTGGCCCTCGGATGCGGGCGGAGGTGGACCGGCGTGGACAAGACCTACCGGATCGAGGATCTGGCACACCTCAGCGGTGCCACCGTCCGCACCATCCGCGCCTACCAGGACCGGGGCCTGCTCCCCCGCCCCGAACGCCGGGGCCGCGCCAACCTCTACTCCGACGCCCATCTCGTCCGGCTGCGCCAGATCGCCGACCTCCTCGACCGCGGCTACACCCTGGCCTCCATCAAGGAGCTCCTGGAGGCCTGGGACGCCGGCCGCGGCCTGGGCGGAGTGCTCGGGCTGGCCGCCGAGGTGGACGGGCCGTGGAGCGACGAGGAGGCGGTGCGCATCTCCCGCGCCGAGTTGAACGAGCGCTTCGGCGGCGCCCCGGACGACGCGGCCGTGGCCGACGCCGTGGAGCTCGGCGTCCTGGAGCCGGTCCCCGGCGACGCGGACACCTTCGTCGTCCCGAGCCCTCAAGAGCTCGCCGTGGCCGTCGAGTTGTACGCCGCGGGCGTGCCCCTTTCCGCGATCTCGGGCCACCTCAGGGAGTTGAGGGGTCAGGTCGAGCACATCGCGGCCCGTTTCCTTGAGTTCACCACCGAGCACGTCTTCGCCCGCTACCTCGACGGACCGCACCGTCCCACGGAGGCAGAAGCGGCCGAAGCGGCCTCACTGGTACGACGGCTGCGCCCGCTCGCGCAGCACACGGTGGACGCGGAACTCGCGCGTGCGATGCGTCTGTTGGCGGGGCGGCACCTGCGGCAGCGCCTGGGGGCGGGCGAAGAACCGGACACCCTGAAAATTGATCGAAATGTGGCGATTCCGGCCGAGACAATGCAGGCCGTGGAAGCCTTGGTTGGCCCGGAGCAGGCCGCCGAGTTCATCACACTGGCCGCCGAACGTGAGGTGCGGGCAAGGTCCTTGGACCGACTCACCGCAAATCACAGCCCATCAGGTGATCTTGACGAAACCCCTTGAAGTGACCGCTCGTTGTCCACAGAATCGCCAATTCCCCTGTGGATAACCGCACTTGGTTGTGGATCAAACATCG
This sequence comes from Streptomyces chartreusis, assembly GCF_008704715.1. Lineage (NCBI taxonomy): Bacteria > Bacillati > Actinomycetota > Actinomycetes > Kitasatosporales > Streptomycetaceae > Streptomyces > Streptomyces chartreusis. The sequence continues at coordinate 5,027,180 of NZ_CP023689.1, read as the reverse complement.
AGAGTGAAATCATTCGCGTGATTCAGGTCGCGCCCGGCAGGCTATTGCCATGGACGAAAGACGCACCGTGAAGGTGTCGAAGTATCTCTCGAAGCACCTGCGCCACCAGCCCGAGCGCATCGGACTGGTCCTCGACGAGGGCGGCTGGGTCGAGATCGACACGCTGATCGCCGCCGCGACCGCGCACGGATTCCGGTTCACCCGAGAAGAGCTGGATCACGTGGTCGCCGCCAACGACAAGAAGCGCTTCGCGATCGAGGGCACCCGGATCCGGGCCAGCCAGGGGCACAGCGTCGAAGTGGACCTCGGCCTGCCCCCGGCGACCCCGCCGCCGTACCTCTACCACGGCACCGTGGACCGCAACCTGGACGCGATCCGCAGCGAGGGGCTCAGGCCGATGAACCGGCACGACGTGCACCTCTCGGCCGACCGCGAGACCGCGACCCGGGTCGGCGCCCGCCGCGGCCGCCCCGTGGTGCTCTCCGTGGACACCGGCGCGATGCACCGCGACGGCCATGTCTTCCACGTCAGCGCGAACGGGGTGTGGCTGACGAAGGGCGTGCCGCCGCAGTACCTGCGCTTTCCGGAGCCGCACTGACCCTCCCGGGACCCCGGTCCGGCATGATCAGTGGTATGGACCAATTTCCCACCACCGAGTCCGCCGTCACCGCGCTCCGCACCCTCGCCGCCGAGTACGGCCGCGAGATCGAGGTGAGCCATGACATCGGCGCCGACCAGACCTCCCGGCGCAGCGCCGCGGGCGTCGGCATCACCATGGACCCGGACGGCTCGCTGCCCCACGAGGCATACGTCGATCTGGGCGGCTCGCCCCGGGTGAGCGTGCGGCTCTTCCCGGAGGACGACGCGCTGATCACCGTCGAGGGCGTCGAGTGCCCCGACGTCCCGCGCGACGACGTGCCCGCCTTCCTCCGCTCCCTCTACGACGGCCTCGCCCACGTCAAGGCGCGCCGCTTCCCGCCGGGCTACTTCCTGATCGTGCCGCTGCCGGGCGACCGGACCCATCGCGAATTCATGCCGATGATCACCCTCACTCCGTGGCTGAGCAGCCGCGTGCGGTGACCGTTTCACGTGAAACTCATTCGGCCGCATACGCTCGACTCATGAGTCTGCGCCTGAGCACCGTGATCCTCCCGTACCGCCGCTGGTCCGAAGGGGGCCGCAAGGCATGGCAGCGCGCGGAGCAGCTCGGTTTCCACGCCGCGTACACCTACGACCACCTGTCCTGGCGCAGCTTCCGGGACGGCCCCTGGTTCGGTGCCGTGCCGACGCTGACCGCCGCCGCGGCCGTCACCGACCAGCTGCGGCTGGGCACCCTCGTGACCTCGCCGAACTTCCGGCACCCGGTGACCCTCGCCAAGGAACTGATCTCCCTCGACGACGTCTCGGACGGGCGGATCACGCTCGGCATCGGCGCCGGCGGCACCGGCTTCGACGCCACCACGCTCGCCCAGGAGCCCTGGACGCCGCGTGAGCGTGCCGACCGCTTCGCCGAGTTCGTGACGCTGCTGGACCGTCTGCTCTCCGAGGACTCGGTGTCCTACCAGGGCGACTTCTACTCGGCCCACGAGGCCCGCAACATCCCGGGCTGTGTGCAGCGGCCCCGGCTGCCCTTCGCGGTGGCCGCGACAGGGCCGCGCGGGCTGCGGCTTGCGGCGCAGTACGGGCAGGCCTGGGTGACCACGGGCGACCCGAAGGTGAGCGAGAGCGGCACCCCCGAGCAGTCGTTTCAAGCCATTCGCGGGCAGGTCGAGAAGCTGTCCGACGCCTGCGCCGCGATCGGCCGGGACGTGGCCGGCCTCGACAAGGTGCTGCTCACCGGATTCACCCCGGAGCGCAGCGGTGTGCTGGAGTCTCTCGACGCGTTCGTGGACTTCGCGGGGCGCCACCAGGAACTCGGATTCACCGAGATCGTGGTCCACTGGCCGATCGCCGACTCGGACTTCGCGGCCGACGAGAAGGTCTTCGAGCAGATCGCCATGGAAGCGGCGGCACAGCTGCGGTGAGTACAACGTCCGCGGTGTGTGAGTCGGGCGCGACAGTGCTGGTGAGGGCACTGCCGGCGGTGTTCTCAGGGGCGGTATCTCCTCAGGGACCACCTCAGATGTGCGGACTGCCGCACGACCGTGCAGGCATATGCGGGAGAATGACGCGGTGACCTCAGCGACTCGACAGCCCCAGAACCCGGACGCCGCCGTGCGCCCGCGGCTCATCGCCACCGACCTGGACGGCACCCTGCTGCGGGACGACAAGTCCGTCTCCCCACGTACGGTCGCCGCGCTGGCCGCCGCCGAGGAGGCGGGCATCGAGGTGTTCTTCGTCACCGGCCGCCCCGCCCGCTGGATGGACGTCGTCAGCGACCATGTGCACGGTCATGGCCTGGCGATCTGCGGCAACGGCGCCGCCGTGGTCGACCTGCACGGCGGTCCCGGCGCCCACCGGTTCGTGAAGGTGCGGGAACTGGCGCGGGAGAACGCGGTGGACGCCGTAGGACTGCTGCGGGACTCGGCGCCGGGCACGGTGTACGCGGTGGAGCAGACGTACGGCTTCTACCAGGAGCCGGACTATCCCAAGCTGCACATGGAGATACCGGACGAGCTCGCGCCTGCCGAGGACCTCCTGGCTCCGGACGCCCCCGGTGGCCGTGAGCCCGTGCTCAAGATCCTCGCCTACCACCCCACGCTCAACCCCGACGCCTTCCTCACCCTGGCCCGCCTCGCCATCGGCGACCGCGCCAATGTCACCCGCTCCAGCCCCAGCGCCCTGCTGGAGATCAGCGGCCCCGGCGTCTCCAAGGCGAGCACGCTGGCCCTGTGCTGTGCCGAGCGCGGGATCTCGCACGAGGAGGTCGTGGCCTTCGGGGACATGCCCAACGACGTCGAGATGCTGACGTGGGCCGGCCGGTCGTACGCGATGGGCAACGCCCACCCGGACGTCGTCGCCGCCGCGTCGGGAAGGACCGTCGCCAACAACGAGGACGGGGTCGCGGTCGTCATCGAGCAGATGCTGGCCGAGCGCGGCTAGCCCGCTCCTCCGGCCTGATGCGCCGGACCGGCCCTGGTCCGCGCCGAGCGGCGTGACCCGCGGGACGGCCCCTGGCCCCGGCCGCGCGGCATGATCCGCGGGAAAACGTCCGGCCCTAACCGAGCGGCGCTCCCCGGTCCGCCAGCCACGGCGCCGGATCCACCGCCGAGCCCATCTCCGGGGTGATCCGCACCTCGAAGTGCAGATGCGGGCCGGTGGAGTTGCCGCTGGTGCCGGACTGGCCGATCCACTGCCCGGTGTCGACGCGGTCGCCCTGGTCGACGGCGACCGAGGCGAGATGGGCGTACTGCGTGTAGTAGCCGTCCGAGTGCTGGACGACGACCTGCATGCCGAACGCCCCACCGCACGACACCTTGGCCACGCGCCCGTCCCCGGCCGCACGCACCGGCGTGCCGATCGGCACCGCGAAGTCCTGCCCGGTGTGCCGGTGGGCCCACCGCGACCCGCCGCTGCCGAACGAGGCGGACAGCTCGTACGTCTCCACCGGCGTGGCCCACGCGCCGTCGAAGTCCGTCTCCTCCTGGTCCAGGCGCACGGCACCGGGGCAGGACCCGGCGGCCACGAAGGAGTCGGCCTGCCCCTGCAACTCCCACCGCGCCTCCTCGAGCTTCTGCTCGATGCCGCTCTTGAGCTCGGCGAGTTCGGCGTTGCGTTTCTCCAGGCCGTGCCACGCCTTCGCGGCCTTGGCCTCGTCCTTGGCGAGCTGCTTCTCGGCGCGACGGCTCTTCTCGATGGAGTTGTTGACGGCCATGTTCGTCTGCGAGAACACATGCTGACCGCGCATCAACTGCTCGGGGCTCGACGCGAGGATGAGCTGCGCGGTCAGCGGCATGCCGCCACTGGTGCGGTACTGGGCGCGGGCGATCCGGCCCAGGTCCTCGCGCAGGACGCCGATCTCCCGCCGCTCGCGGTCGAGCAGCCCCTCGATCCGCTGCGCCTGCGCCCGGTGCCCCTCGGCCTCCTGCCGCCCCGCCTCGTACCGCTTCGTCGCCCGCGCCACGTCCTCGTAGAGCTTCACCACTTGGGCACTGAGGCCGAGGCCGCTGCCCCCGTGGGTGTCCGAGTCGTCGGCGACGGCGTCCGCGGGCCTGGCCACCAGGAGCGCGAGCGCGCACAGCAGCGCCGGAACGACGCGAAGGCGACAGCGATATGAGCGCATGTCAGCGATCCTGACCCGCAAGTCGCGCCGGGGCCTCGTTCAGGTCGTACACCTGGGGGACAATTGACGCGGACGGTCCAGTGCGCGGCTGACGCGCCGGGGAGATCCGCGGGCTACGCAACCCCCACCAACAGGTCGGCCGCTTCCTCCCGCTCCACCATCGCCCGCAACGGCCCGTCCGTGGCGGCCAGCTCCGCGAACGCGCCCCGCTGCACCACGCGTCCCTCGTCCAGCACGACCACCTCGTCCACGGCGTCCAGGCCGGCCAGCCGGTGGGTGATGAGCAGTGTCGTACGGCCCTCGGTGGCGGCCAGCAGGTCGGCGGTGAGGGCGTCTGCGGTCGGGAGGTCCAGATGCTCGGCGGGCTCGTCGAGCACGAGGACGGGGAAGTCCGCGAGGAGTGCGCGGGCCAGCGCCAGCCGCTGCCGCTGACCGCCCGACAGCCGCGCCCCGTGCTCGCCCACGAGCGTGTCAAGGCCGTCGGGCAGACCGTCGGCCCAGTCCAGCAGCCGCGCCCGGCCCAGGGCGTCACGCAGGTCGGCCTCGGTGGCGTCCTTCCTGGCGAGGAGCAGGTTCTCGCGCACGGAGCTGTCGAAGAGGTGCGCGTCCTGCGCGCACAGCCCGACCAGCCGCCGTACGTCGTCGCCGTCCAGCGCGTGGGCGTCGACGCCGCCCAGCGTGTACGAGCCCGCGTCCGTGTCCAGGAAGCGCAGCAGCGCCTGCGCCAGCGTCGTCTTGCCGGACCCGGACGGTCCGACGACGGCGATCCGGCGGCCTTCCTCCAGGGTCAGGTCGAGACCTGCGAGCGCGTCCCGGTCCTGCCCCGCGTGACGGGCGGTCAGGCCCCTGACGGCGACCGGGAAGGGCGATGCGGGCGCCTTCCGGGGACGCTCCGGTTCCCGTACGGGCTCGGGTGCGTCCAGGACCTCGTGGACCCGCTCGGCGCTCTTGCGCACCCGCTGGCGGTACTGCACGGCGAGCGGGAGCCCCAGGACCGCCTCGAAGGCGGCCAGCGGGGTGAGGACGACGACGGCCATCGTCACACCGCTGAGCCGGCCGTCCACGACCGCCTGGGCGCCCACGAGGGCGGTGGCGGCGACGGTCAGGCCGGAGATCAGCGCGGTGAGCCCGTCGCCGAGTGCGGTCGCGGTGGCGGCCCGCGAGGCGATCCGGGTGAGCGTCCCGTCGGCCCGGCGAGCCTCGGCCGTACGGCTGGGCAGCGCACCTGCGACGGTCAGCTCCGCGGTGCCGGTGAGGAGATCCGTCACGCGCGTCGCGAGGACTCCCCGGGCGGGGGCCAGCCTGCGCTCGGCGCGGCGGGCTACGGCACCCGTGACGAGGGGGACGCCGAGGCCGGCCGCCAGCAGCCCCGCCGCGAGCACCGCACCGGCCTCGGGCAGCAGCCAGGCCGTGAAGCCGACGGCGCCGGCGGACACGACCGTCGCGGCGGCCGCGGGCAGCAGCCAGCGCAGCCAGTAGTCCTGAAGCGCGTCCACATCGGCGACGAGCCTCGACAGCAGATCGCCCCGTCGCGTGCGGCGCAGCCCGGCAGGTGCCAGCCGCTCCAGCCGCCGGTACACGGCGACCCGGGTGTCGGCCAGCATGCGCAGCACCGCGTCGTGCGACACCAGGCGCTCGGCGTACCGGAACACGGCCCGCCCGATGCCGAAGGCCCGCGTCGCCGTCACGGCCACCATCAGATAGAGCACGGGCGGCTGCTGCGAGGCCCGCGAGATCAGCCAGCCGGAGGTGGCCATGAGCCCGACGGCACTGCCGAGCGCGAGGCTCCCGAGCAGCAGCGCGAGGGCGAGCCGGCCGCGTCGGGGGCCGGACATGGCACGGACGCGGGCGAGGGCACCACGCGCGTCCGCGGCGAGCGGCACGTCCTCGGCACCAGCGGGAGCGGGCTCTCCGTGCGTTTCACCGCCCTCGTCCCGACGGACGACGGACGCTTCGGACTTGGGCAGGGCTTCCGCCCGATCGGGTGCCGCGGGCTCGGCGAGCCGCACCACGCGGTCCGCCACCCCCAGCAGCGCCGGCCGGTGCACGACCAGCAGCACCGTCCGCCCCACGGCGAGCCGGCGCACGGCCTCGACGACCTCGGCCTCGGTGGCCCCGTCAAGCGCGGCCGTCGGCTCGTCCAGCAGCAGGACGGGCCGGTCCGCGAGGAACGCCCGGGCCAGCGCGAGCCGCTGCCGCTGGCCCGCGGACAGCCCAGTCCCGTCCTCGCCCAGCACGGTGTCGGCACCCCCGGGCAGCGCGTCCACGAACTCCAGCGCCCCGGCGTCCGCCAGCGCCCGTCGCACAGCGGTGTCGTCGGCGTCGGGACGCGCCAGCCGTACGTTCTCGGCGATGGTCCCGGCGTACAGATGCGGCCGCTGCGGCACCCAGGCGATGCGCGAGCGCCACTCCGCCAGATCGAGTCCGGTGAGATCGGCTCCCCCGACCAGCACCCGCCCCGCGGTCGGCCGCACGAACCCCAGCAGCACATTGAGCAGCGTCGACTTGCCGGCGCCGCTCGGCCCGACGAGCGCGATCGTCTCCCCGGGCTCGACGGCGAAGGACACGTCCGCAACGGCGTCGGCCGTACGGCCGGGGTAGCGGACGGAGACGCCCTCGAACGACACCCCGCCGGTCGGCACCGCCGCGGTCCCGGACGCCGGCACCGGCGTCTCCAGCACCTCGAAGATCTCCTCCGCCGCGGAGAGCCCCTCGGCCGCCGCGTGGTACTGGGCGCCGACCTGTCGCAGCGGCAGATAGGCCTCGGGTGCCAGCACGAGGATGACCAGGCCGTCGTACAGATGCATCTCGCCGTGGACGAGGCGCATGCCGATCGTGACGGCCACCAGGGCCACCGACAGCGTCGAGAGCAGCTCCAGCGCGAACGAGGAGATGAAGGCGATCCGCAGGGTGCGCATCGTCGCCCTGCGGTACTCGCCGGTGATCCGCCGGATCGAGTCGGCCTGCGCCTTGGCCCGGCCGAACACCTTCAGGGTCGGCAGGCCGGCGACGACGTCGAGGAAGTGGCCGGACAGCCGCGACAGCAACTGCCACTGACGGTCCATCCGTGACTGCGTGGCCCAGCCGATCAGCATCATGAAGACCGGGATGAGGGGCAGGGTGCCGACGATGATGGCCGCCGAGACCCAGTCCTCGGTCACGATCCGCGCCAGCACCGCGATCGGCACGACGACCGCGAGGCCCAGCTGCGGCAGATAGCGCGAGAAGTAGTCGTCCAGGGCGTCGACGCCACGGGTGGCGAGGGCGACCAGCGACCCGGTCCGCTGTCCGCCGAGCCACCCGGGACCCAGCTCGGCGGAACGCTCCAGCAACCGCCCCCGCAGCTCCGACTTCACCGCCGCGCTCGCGCGGTGGGCGGCCAGCTCCGTGAGCCAGGCGACCACCGCACGGCCGACCGCGACCGCCACCAACAGCAGCAGGGGAGTGCGCAGTTCAGCAGCGGACAGGCCCTGCTGGAACGCGCCCACCACCGCCTCGGCGATGAGCATCGCCTGCGCGATGACCAGTACCGCCCCGACGACACCCAGGCCGACGACCGCGATCAGGAAGAGGCGGGTGGCGCGCGCGTACCGGAGGAGACGCGGGTCGATTGGTTTCACGTGAAACACACCTCAGTGCACGGTCTCAGCGATGTGCTGCGTACCGATCCGCTTGCGGAAGACCCAGTAGGTCCAGCCCTGGTAGAGCATCACGATCGGCGTGGCGATCACCGCGCACCAGGTCATGATCTTCAGTGTGTAGGGGCTCGACGAGGCATTGCTGACCGTGAGGCTCCAGTCCTCGTTGAGCGAGGACGGCATGACGTTCGGGAAGAGCGTCAGGAAGAGCATCGCCACGGCCGCCACGATGGTGACGCCCGAGAAGGCGAACGACCACCCCTCGCGCCCGGCCTGGTTCGCCGCCACAGCCGCGACCAGCGCCACGACCGCCACGACCAGCGCAGCCAGGCTCTGCCCGTCGCCGTTGTCGATCTGCGTCCAGAGCAGGAAGACCGCGGCCACCACGGCGGTCACGAGGCCGAGCCACAGCGCCAGCTTCCGTGCCCGCTCCCGGATCTCCCCCACGGTCTTGAGCGCGGTGAACACCGCACCGTGGAAGGTGAACAGCGACAGTGTCACCAGACCGCCGAGGAGCGCGTACGGGTTGAGCAGATCGGGGACGTTGCCGACGTACTCATGGCTCTGGTCGATCTTCACGCCCCGCACGATGTTGGCGAAGGCCACGCCCCACAGGAACGCCGGGAGCAGCGAGCACCAGAAGATGGCCTGCTCCCAGTTGCGCTGCCACTTCTCCTCGGGCCGCTTCGCCCGGTACTCGAAGGCGACACCCCGGACGATCAGGCAGACCAGGATGAGCAGCAGCGGCAGATAGAAGCCGGAGAAGAGCGTGGCGTACCACTCGGGGAAGGCGGCGAAGGTGGCGCCGCCCGCCGAGAGCAGCCACACCTCGTTACCGTCCCAGACGGGGCCGATGGTGTTGATCAGCACCCGCCGTTCGGGCCGGTTGCGGGCCAGCAGCCTGGTGAGGACGCCGACCCCGAAGTCGAAGCCCTCCAGGAAGAAGTAGCCGATCCACAGGACGGCGATCAGGACGAACCAGACGTCGTGAAGTTCCATGACAGTGCAGCTCCCTCTGCCTAGTACGAGAAGGCCATCGGCTTGTCGGCGTCAGGGGAGTCGCCGCCGATCTTCTTGGGCGGGTTCAGGTCGGCTTCCGTCAGCTCGGGCGGGCCGGCCTTGACGTACTTCGCGAGGAGCTTGACCTCGACGACGGCGAGGATGGCGTAGAGCGTGGTGAAGACGATCATCGAGGTGAGGACCTCGCCCTGCGAGACGCCGGGGGAGACCGCGTCGCGGGTCCGCAGGACGCCATAGACGACCCACGGCTGGCGGCCCATCTCGGTGAAGATCCAGCCCCAGGAGTTGGCGATCAGCGGGAAGGCCAGGGTCCAGATCGCGATGCGCCAGTACCACTTGGTCAGCTTCGGGCCGAGTGCCTTCTTCGGGAGCAGCACCAGATGCGGCACCTCGTCCTCACCGACCCGCAGATGCTGGGGCAGCATGAACTTCTTGCGGGTCAGCCAGAGTCCGGCCACTCCGACGGCGAGCGACGTCATGCCGAAGCCGATCATCCAACGGAAGCCCCAGTAGGCGACGGGAATGTTGGGCCGGTAGTCACCGGAACCGTACTTCTCCTGCTCGGCCTTGTTGACGTCGTTGATGCCGGGGACGTACGAGGTGAAGTCGTCCTTGGCCAGGAAGGACAGCAGGCCGGGGATCTCTATGGCGACCTTGTTGTGGCCCTTGTCGACGTCACCGACGGCGAAGATCGAGAAGGGCGCCGGCTTCTCGCCGTCCCACAGGGCCTCGGCCGCGGCCATCTTCATCGGCTGCTGCTCGTACATGATCTTGCCGAGCGTGTCACCGCTGACGGCGGTGAGCAGACCGCCGACGGCGACGGTGACCAGGCCGAGCCGCAGCGAGGTCTTCATCTCGCGGATGTGCTTCTTGCGCAGCAGGTGGAAGGCGGAGATGCCGACCATGAACGCGCCGCCGGTGAGGAAGGCCGCCGACAGGGTGTGGAAGGCCTGCGCGAGCGCGGTGTTCTGGGTCAGAACCAGCCAGAAGTCGGTGAGCTCGGCCCGTCCCCGCGCCTCGTTGATCCGGTAGCCGACGGGGTGCTGCATCCAGGAGTTGGCCGCCAGGATGAAGTACGCCGACAGGATCGTGCCGATCGAGACCATCCACATGCAGGCCAGGTGGATCCTCTTCGGCAGCTTGTCCCAGCCGAAGATCCACAGGCCGATGAAGGTGGACTCGAAGAAGAAGGCGATCAGCGCCTCGAAGGCGAGCGGAGCACCGAAGACGTCACCGACGAAGCGGGAGTAGTCGGACCAGTTCATGCCGAACTGGAACTCCTGCACGATGCCGGTGACGACACCCATCGCGATGTTGATCAGGAAGAGCTTCCCCCAGAACTTCGTCGCCCTGAGGTACTTCTCCTTCTCCGTGCGTACCCAGGCGGTCTGCAACCCGGCCGTGAGGGCGGCCAGCGAGATCGTCAGAGGGACGAACAGGAAGTGGTAGACGGTGGTGATGCCGAACTGCCATCGCGCCAGGGTCTCCGGCGCCAAAGCCAGGTCCACGTCGCTGCTCCTTACATACGCTTGTGAAAGCGTTCACATTCACAAGCAATTATGCAGCACGGACATTCCAGGCCCTCACGGGGGGTCCTTCGTTCGGACCAACCCCTTGGCGGGAACTTCAACATATTGTTGAATCGCCTGCATGCAGCCACAGACACCGCTTCGGATACGGATCTCCTGGCCCTCGGGGAACCTCACCGCGACCCTCGACGACACCCCAACCGCGCAGGCCCTCGGCAAGGCCCTGCCGCTCAGCTCCACCGCTCGCACTTGGGGCGAGGAGGTGTACTTCGACACAGGGGTGTCCGTTTCACGTGAAACGGACGCACAACAGGTGGTCGAGCCTGGCACAGTCGCCTTCTGGACCGACGGCGACGCGCTCGCCCTCCCCTACGGACCCACACCGATCTCGCGAGGCGCCGAGTGCCGCCTCGCGAGCCCGTGCAACATCCTGGGCCGCCTCGACGGCGACGCCCGCCTGCTGGCGACGGTCCGCGACGGCGACCCCGTCCGCGTGGAACTGATCGACGCCTGACCGTGCCGGCCTAGCCCCTGTCGCCGCCCGGCCGTGCCCCCGGAGCCTCTAGAGCTCCTTGCGGAAGCCTTCCGCCACCTTCAGGAAGATGTCGTTCGCCTCGGCCTCTCCGATCGTCACCCGCACACCCTCGCCCGGGAACGGCCGGATCACCACGCCCGCCTGCTCACACGCCTGAGCGAAGGCGACCGTGCGCTCCCCCAGCCGCAGCCACACGAAGTTGGCCTGGGTCTCGGGCACCGTCCAGCCCTGGGCCCGCAGGCCGTCGCCCACACGGTTGCGCTCACACACCAGCGACCCGACCCGGCCGAGCAGTTCGTCCTCGGCACGCAGCGAGGCGATGGCCGCGTCCTGCGCGAGCTGGCTCACCCCGAAGGGCACGGCCGTCTTGCGCAGGGCCGCCGCGACCGGCTCATGGGCGATCGCGAAACCGACGCGCAGACCGGCGAGGCCGTACGCCTTGGAGAAGGTCCGCAGCACGCAGACGTTCGGGCGCTCGCGGTAGATCTCCACGCCGTCCGGCACCTCGGGGTCGCGGATGAACTCGCGGTAGGCCTCGTCCAGCACCACCAGGACATCGCTCGGCACCCGGTCGAGGAACCGCTCCAGCTCGGCCCGCTTCACGACCGTGCCCGTCGGGTTGTTCGGGTTGCAGACGAAGATCAGCCTGGTGCGGTCGGTGATGGCGGCGGCCATCGCGTCCAGGTCGTGCACCTCGTCCGACGTCAGCGGCACCTGTACGGAGGCCGCACCGCTGACCTGCGTGATGATCGGGTACGCCTCGAAGGACCGCCACGCGTAGATGACCTCGTCGCCGGGGCCGGCGGTGGCCTGGATCAGTTGCTGGGCGACACCGACCGAGCCGGTGCCGGTGGCCAGGTGGGAGAGCGGGACGCCGAAGCGCTCGGACAGCTCGTTCATCAGCCCCGTGCACATCATGTCCGGGTAGCGGTTGAACGACGAGGCAGCCACCGTGACGGACTCCATCACGCCCGGCAGCGGCGGATACGGGTTCTCGTTGGAGGACAGCTTGTAGGCCACCGGGCCACCGGCCGCGGCGGGCTTGCCCGGCTTGTAGGTGGGGATACCCTCCAGCTCGGCGCGCAGCTTGGGGCTCGTCTCGCTCACCGCAGTCCTCCTCGCGACCACCGGCGGCCCATCACCACCGCCGGCTCCAATACTTCTCACCTTATGAGGATTCCGCGCCGATGCGTACAGGTGAGGAAGAGGCGATGCCCACGGGCGGGGCAGACTCGGGCCGCTGATCACACCTGTCACACCAGCATCAAGGGCATCGGCGCACGAAGGCGTACGAACCGGGGGGCGCGCCACACATATATCTACGCGCCGGTGGCTCGCGCCCTGGCGCGCATCCCCCGTGAAGGTGAGTTGAGACCTCTTCGAAACATCGGACACTTGGCAGGCCCATGCGCGCCGACAAGTCACGTCTCGCCATTGGATCGTTCAACTCCCTTGCTTTCAAAGGAATCTGACGGACTATGACCTTGCAGAAACGTGCCTGTCAACGACTGCATATGCGTCCGCACTACCCCACCGCATGAGCCCTACTATCGGCTCGCCATGACAGCAGCAGGGAAGCACCAGGTGAGCCGCGCGGAAACCTCACGTCGAGGCAGTCGACCCGGTCGGGCGGGCATCAGAGACGTGGCGGCCGCCGCCGGAGTCTCCATCACGACCGTCTCCGACGCCCTCAACGGAAAGGGCCGGCTCCCCGACGCCACCCGCCGCCATGTCCGCGAGGTCGCCGACCGCCTCGGCTACCGGCCCTCGGCCGCGGCCCGGACACTCCGCACCGGCAAGTCGGGACTCATCGGCCTGACCGTGACGACGTACGGGGATGAACCTTTCACCTTCACGGAGTTCGCGTACTTCGCCGAGATGGCCCGGGCGGCCACCTCGGCCGCGCTCGCCCGCGGCTACGCCCTCGTGATCCTCCCCGCGACCTCGCGCCACGACGTGTGGTCGAACGTCGCCCTCGACGGCACGGTGGTCATCGACCCGTCCGACCAGGACCCGGTCGTCAGCGAACTCGTCAGACAGGGCCTCCCGGTCGTCTCCGACGGACGTCCCGCCGGTTCGCTCCCGGTCACGGCCTGGGTCGACAACGACCACGAGGCCGCCGTGATGGGCATCCTCGACCACCTGGCCGACGCGGGCGCCCGCCGGATCGGTCTGCTGACCGGCACCACGACGGACACCTACACGCATCTGTCGACCACGGCGTATCTGCGCTGGTGCGAACGGGTCGGACAGGACCCCGTGTACGAGGCGTACCCGGCGCACGACCCGTGCGCGGGCGCCGTCGCCGCCGACCGGCTGCTCGCCAGGCCCGACCGGCCCGACGCGGTCTACGGACTGTTCGACCCGAACGGCACCGACCTGCTCGCCGCCGCCCGCCGCTACGGCCTGCGCGTACCGGACGACCTGCTTCTGGTGTGCTGCAGCGAGTCCACGGTGTACGCCAACACCGAGCCGCCCATCACCACGCTCTCGCTGAAGCCCCGCCGCATCGGCACGGCCGTGGTCCAGCTCCTCATCGACGCCATCGAGGGGGTCGACTCGGACCAGCCGGTCGAGCAGGTGATACCGACGGAGTTGATCGTGCGTACCTCGTCCCAGCGACGTCCGCCGCGCACGACGGTCAGTCCGCCGCGGTCTCCCGAGGATCGCTAGGCGCACGCCGAAGGACCGCAGAAGCAGGTCGGGGGGCGGGCAGGGCGCGGTCGTCGAGTGGTAGAAGCCCTGCCCAATCGGGGCGAAAGCCGCGGTGAACAGCAGTCCTGCTCCGATTCACCACCCCTGGGTCATCACATGGCGCGATCGGCATTCCTATGATGGGCCCACGACACCGCGGGCCGCTGCGACCAGGCAGTCCGATGCGGTGCAGATGCGGCGTGATGGTGGAGGGGTCTGATGACTCAGGGGGCCGGTCAGGGACCCGAGGTGGAGCGCACGGCGACGTTGCGCGACTTCCGGGTACCCGCTTACGTCCACGAGACCGGTCCGTACGCCAGCACGCACCCGGGCGACGTCGCCCCGCCCGCCGAGGAGAAGTATCCCGAGGGGTACACGCCCACGCAGCGCGACCTGCCGGTCATCAATCGCGGCGACACTGTCCAGGTGCATGTCGACCCCGCCTCCCTGCCGGACGAGCAGCCGAACAGCGGCTCCGGTGCGCTGTTCGTCGTCGGTGACGTGCACGGCTATCTCGACGAGCTGGTGGCCGCTCTCCAGGAGAAGGGCCTGATCGACTCGGCGGGGAACTGGTGCGCGGGCACCGCACGGCTGTGGTTCCTCGGCGACTTCACTGACCGCGGCCCGGACGGCATCGGCGTCATCGACCTCGTGATGCGGCTGTCCGCCGAGGCCGCGGCGGCCGGCGGCTACTGCAAGGCCCTCATGGGCAACCATGAGCTGCTGCTGCTCGGCGCCAAGCGCTTCGGCGACACCCCCGTCAACTCCGGCGCGGGCACCGCCACCTTCCAGGCCGCCTGGCTGCTCAACGGCGGCCAGAAGACCGACATGGACCGCCTCCAGGACCACCACCTCCAGTGGATGTCCCGGCTGGACGCCATGGAGGAGGTCGACGGGCATCTGCTGGTGCACTCGGACACCACCGCCTATCTCGACTACGGCGACTCGATCGAAGCGGTCAACGACACCGTCCGCGAGACACTCACGCGCAACGACGCCGACGAGGTCTGGGACCTCTTCCGCAAGTTCACCAAGCGCTTCTCCTTCCGCGACGAGGGCGGCCCGGACCATGTCCGCTCGCTGCTCGATACGTACGGCGGCACCCGCATCGTTCACGGTCACAGCCCCATTCCGTATCTGCTGGGCGAGGTCGGCTCCGAGGAGGGCGAGGACAACGGCGGGCCGCTGGTCGAGGGGCCGCACCTCTACGCCGAAGGGCTCGCCATCGCGATGGACGGCGGCGTGACCATGGCCGGAAAGCTGCTGGTCCAGCAACTTCCCCTGGATATCTGAACGTTCACCGGGCAGACGACCCCCCATCACGCAGGGACGGAGGACGGCGCAGGCCAGGGCCCAATTTTGGCAAACCCCCTGTCACCGTGTGCCGTCACCGCTCTACCATCGGCTTATCCGTAGCAGGCTCCCCTCCGTTTCTGCCCGACGGCTCGTTGGCATGCGAGCCCCAAGCCCTACGGAGCATCGGGGGATGCACATGAACAGCGTTCCGCAGCACCTGCACAGCGAGGACCGCCAAGAGTACGAGCGGATCCTCGACGAGGCGCTGCGCTCCGCACCACACCGCCCGGAACTGGCCGCTGTGGGACAGCGGCTCAACCCCGAACAGCTGCGCACCATGGCGCTGAACGCCACCGCACTCATCACGGCGGCCGCGGCGACCGAGTACCAGCACTACGTGAAGGTCCGCGAGGAACTGCGCCAGCCGGCGCCGTCCACCCCGTCGTCCAGCCGCGAGTCCGGCTCCTCCGAGTCGGGCACAGGCGCGATGGGGCTCGCCACCACCATGGGAGAAGTCGCCGAGACGGCCGGCCCCGGCATAGTCGCCGTGGTCGCCGTGCTGGCACCCGTCCTCGCGGGCACCGCCGCGGCGATCTTCCTGCTCGTCGGCTACATCCTGAAGATGCTCAACCCCGAGCCGGCGTTCGCCCAGACGATGCTCACCACCGGATGGGTGTTCGGCGCCATCGCGGCGGCCGCGATTCTCGTCGCCGCCGTCGGACTCCTGCTCACCGCCCTGCGCAACCGGCCGGCCTTCGACTCGGGGCCGTACGGCGAACTGAGCGAAGAGGTGACCCGGGCCAGGGAAGCCTGGCGCGATGCCCTGCTGGAGCGCGGCGTCCTGCCTTTCCTTCGGGAGGCACTCGCCGACCCCGGCACGGCGGCGGCCCTGCACCGCACGCCGCCGACGACACCGGCCGGCCGCATCCCGAACCTCGGCTACGGCCGTCCGGGTTTCAGCAGCCCGGACAACGGCGCCGTCCCGGGCCCGCGTCCGAGCTACACGAGCCCGGACTACACGAGCCCGGACTTCGGAGGGCCCGAACACCAGCCGGAGTAGCCCCTCGGCTTGCGCTCCCGCCGTGAGAAGGCCCCGTCAGGGGACCTCCTCGCGGGAACCCCGGGGACATCTCCTCGGGGAGGCGCAAGCCGAACAGCCGGCAGCGCACATCCGGCCGAAAGGCCCGACCGCGGCGCAGCACGCCCGACTTCGGGGGCTTGGCGCTCCGGGTCGGGACATCGTCATGGACGCCGGCTCGGCGATGCAGGCGTCCAGGCCCGACGTGAGGGGCAGGACGCCTGATCTGGCCCCCTGTTGACGTCAGTCCGCGATCGGCAGGTACACCCGGTTACCCGCCGCGGCGAACTCCTGCGACTTCTGGGCCATGCCCTCCTCGATCTCGGCCCGGGATCCGCCATGGGTACGGCGGATGTCCTGGGAGATCTTCATCGAGCAGAACTTCGGCCCGCACATGGAGCAGAAGTGGGCCGTCTTGGCCGGCTCGGCCGGAAGCGTCTCGTCGTGGAACTCCCGTGCGGTGTCCGGGTCCAGGGCGAGGTTGAACTGGTCCTCCCACCGGAACTCGAAGCGGGCGTCGGACAGTGCGTCGTCCCACTCCTGCGCACCGGGGTGCCCCTTGGCCAGATCGGCCGCGTGGGCGGCGATCTTGTAGGTGATGACGCCGGTCTTGACGTCGTCACGGTTGGGCAGGCCCAGGTGCTCCTTGGGCGTGACGTAGCAGAGCATGGCCGTGCCCCACCAGGCGATCATCGCGGCACCGATGCCGGACGTGATGTGGTCGTACGCCGGCGCGACGTCCGTGGTCAGCGGGCCGAGCGTATAGAACGGAGCTTCATCGCAGATCTCCTGCTGAAGGTCGATGTTCTCCTTGATCTTGTGCATCGGGACGTGTCCCGGGCCCTCGATCATGGTCTGTACGTTGAAACGCTTGGCGATCCGGTTGAGTTCCCCGAGCGTCCTCAACTCCGCGAACTGCGCCTCGTCGTTGGCGTCCGCGATCGAGCCGGGCCGCAGGCCGTCGCCGAGCGAGTACGTCACGTCGTAGGCCGCGAGGATCTCGCAGAGCTCCTCGAAGTTCTCGTACAGGAAGCTCTCCTTGTGGTGCGCCAGGCACCACGCCGCCATGATCGAGCCGCCGCGCGAGACGATGCCGGTCTTGCGGTTGGCCGTGAGCGGGACGTACGGCAGGCGCACGCCCGCGTGGACGGTCATGTAGTCGACGCCCTGCTCGGCCTGCTCGATGACCGTGTCCTTGTAGATCTCCCAGGTCAGCTCCTCGGCGCGGCCGTCGACCTTCTCCAGCGCCTGATAGAGCGGCACCGTGCCGATCGGCACGGGGGAGTTGCGCAGCACCCATTCACGGGTCGTGTGGATGTTGCGGCCGGTCGACAGGTCCATGACCGTGTCGGCGCCCCAGCGGGTCGCCCAGGTCATCTTCTCGACCTCCTCCTCGATGGAGGAAGTGACCGCGGAGTTGCCGATGTTGGCGTTGACCTTCACCAGGAACCGCTTGCCGATGATCATCGGCTCGATCTCCGGGTGGTTGACGTTGGCGGGCAGCACAGCCCGGCCCGCGGCGATCTCCTCACGGACCACCTCGGGAGAGACGTTTTCCCTGATGGCCACGAACTCCATCTCGGGTGTGATCTCGCCCCGGCGCGCATAGGCGAGCTGCGTGACCGCCTGGCCGTCACGGCCGCGACGGGGCTGACGCGGACGTCCGGGGAAGACCGCGTCGAGGTTGCGCAGACCGCCGCGCGGCGAGGTGTGCTTGATGCCGTCGTCCTCGGGACGGACGGGACGACCCGCGTACTCCGCGGTGTCGCCGCGGGCGATGATCCAGTTCTCCCGCAGCGGGGGGAGACCCCTGCGGACGTCGGTATCGGCCACCGGATCGGTATACGGGCCCGACGTGTCGTACAGCGTGACCGACTGCCCGTTGGTGAGGTGCACCTGGCGGACCGGCACCCGCAGATCGGGGCGTGTGCCCTCGACATACGCCTTGTGCCAGCCGATGGACTTCCCGGCCTCCGTGGACGTTTCGCCCTGAATGGGCCGTTCGTCCTGGCTGGAGGCAGGCGTGCGCGCGTCCTTGATGGTCATGAGACCTACTCCCTACGCCGGCATTACCCGGTAACAGGTTCGGCGGTCGACGCAGCGGTATCCGTCTGCCGACGTTTCGTGTGAAACATCACTCGCGATGAGTGATGTTTCATGTGAAACATCGCTGGGACGGAGGTCAGCGCCCTCTCAGCCCGGTGCTCCGAGCTCCCGCGTGTACAAAGGTGGCACCACGCTAGCGTCAATTCGGGCGCGCTGAACAGAGGGCCCCCACCGTTCTTGCGATGATCGGGCGGTGACCACGACGCATGAGCCTCCGTTCCCACCGCCCGATCCGCCCCGCGGCTCGGGCTCCGGAAATGGCCCCGGAAACCGCCCCGCACGGGGCAACGGCCGTACGGACGGCCGGGGTTCGGGCGTCCCCGGAGGCGGTTACGACGGTGGATTCGGCCGTGGTTCGGCGAGCACCCCCGACGGTGGATTCGACCGTGGCGCTGCGGGCGTCCCCGACGGTCGCACGACCGACACCGGCGGTTGGCACGCGCACGACCTCCGCCCCGGTGGGATGCGGGAGCCGCGGGGCGGAGCCGGCGACTGGCAGGAACCCGGCTCCCGGCCCGGGGGTCCGCAGGAGCACGGAAGCGGAGCCGGCGGTCCGCAGAATCGTGGATACGGCTCCGGCGGCCCGTACCGGCAGGGACCCGGTCCGGGCGATCGTCCCGGCCCCGATGCAGGTGGCGGCCACGGTCACGGCCCCGATGCCGGGGGTGGCCAAGGTCACGGCCCCGGATCCGGCGGCGGGCAGGGCGGTGGCGGCGGTGGGCGTGGCGGTGACGGCAACGACGACCATGGGCATGGGCCCGGGCAGGGCCACGGACACTCGCACAGTCACGCCCACGGGCCTGCGGCTCCGGTCTCCCGGCATCTGCGCAAGGTCATCGCGGCGGTTCTGATCCCGTTCGCCGCGGCGGTGGTGGTCGGTCTCGCGGTGCTGTGGCCGGGCGGTGCCCCCGGCCACGAGCGCACCGGAGTCGGCTTCGACCGGCAGACGCAGCAGGCCACGGTCACCAAGGTCGTCGAGCTGAGCTGCAAGGACGTCAACGCCTCGGGCGTGCCGCCGACCGGCGACACCTCCACCGCCGAGGGTTCCTCCGCGGCGCAGCAGGACAGCGGTACCTGCAAGAAGGCGACGATCCAGGTCGACACCGGCAAGGACAAGGGCCGTACGTTCACGGAGATCGTGCAGCCCGACCAGTCCCGCCAGTTGCACGAGGGCCAGGAGGTCGTGGTCGCCTACGAGCCCTCCGCGCCGAAGGACCTCCAGTACTCGGTCACCGATGTGAACCGGCGCGTTCCGCTGTCGGTGCTCGCCGGCATCTTCGCCATCGCCGTCGTGGTCGTCGGCCGGCTGCGCGGCCTGATGGCGCTGATCTCGCTGGCCATCAGCTTCATGGTGCTCAACTTCTTCATCCTGCCCGCGATCCTCCAGGGCTCGAATCCGCTGGTCGTGGCGGTGGTCGGGTCGAGCGCGATCATGCTGATCGCCCTCTATCTGTGCCACGGCCTCTCGGCCCGGACATCCGTCGCGGTGCTCGGCACGCTGATCTCGCTGTTGCTGATCGGCATCCTCGGCTCGGTGTTCATCGACTGGGCCGCGCTCACCGGCAACACCGACGACAACACCGGTCTCATCCACGGGCTGTATCCGTCGATCGACATGAGCGGTCTGCTGCTGGCGGGCATCATCATCGGTTCGCTCGGTGTCCTCGACGACGTGACGGTCACGCAGACCTCCGCGGTCTGGGAGCTGCACGAGGCCAACCCCACGATGGGCTGGCGCGGGCTGTACCGGGCGGGCATCCGCATCGGCCGCGACCACATCGCCTCCGTCGTGAACACCCTCGTCCTCGCCTACGCGGGCGCCGCGCTGCCGCTGCTGCTGCTCTTCTCGATCGCGCAGAGCGGCGTCGGCACGGTCGCCAACAGCGAGTTGGTCGCGGAGGAGATCGTGCGCACGCTGGTGGGCTCCATCGGCCTGGTCGCGTCGGTACCGGTGACCACCGCCCTCGCGGCACTGGTGGTCTCGGCCGACCGTCCGGAGACGGGCTCGGTGCCGGCCGGCGCCCAGCCGGTCCCCGCGGGCGCCCAGCCGGGCCCGGGAGTCGCTCAGGCGGGTCCCAGGCCGGGCGGGCGAGGCCGCCGGAGGAAGCGGTGACGCGGGGGCGCCGGCGGACGCTGTGACGGCCCCGGGATCCGAGTCGGGGGCAGACCGCGCGACAGCCGGCCGACCGGGACGTCGGCGCTCTGAAGGGCTTCAAACCGCTGCGCCCGACTTCGCCCATCCGGCGGAGCGCAAAGCACACCCGGCGCACGAGGAGCGCTCCCACGCGCCCCTTGCACACCGCTGAAGCGTTACGCCAAACCCGCGTCGCACCGGCGTAACGCTTCAGCCGGCGCTCTGCTCCTCCGCGAGGATGCGGTCCAGAGCCTCGTCGAGATGGGCGTCGAAGTCGGCGAGCGCGCCCTCCTGACCCAGCGGCACCAGCTTGTCGGTGCGGTCGAGGAAGGCCACCAGCGGCGCCACCGAGGACCGGAACAGCGCCTGGTCGGCCCCCACCTGAAGCCTGATCAGAACATCGCCCAGCGTCTCGGAACCGGCAGGTGAGACGCGTACATCGCCCTCCCCGCACGGCCTGCCCACGCCGTCCACCAGCAACTCGCGACCGAAGGCCCAGGTCACCGGGGCGTCCCCGGGCAGGTGGAAGGTCAGGCGTACCGCATAGGGATCGCAGGTCTCGTAACGCAGCTCGACCGGGATGCGGAACGCGAGCTCCTCGGACACGAGAAAGCTCATCATGACCTCTGCCTGTACGGACTCTCGCATCGCCTACCCCGTCGGTTGCCTTCGACTGGCCGGGACCGGACCCCAGGCCTGGTGGAATCTTGCTGAAAGTACACGAGAGATCACAAGGAGTGAGTTTTCAGATACTGATAGAGATCGCCAGTGACCCCAGGAGCCGCCCGATCTCCTCCTGGAGCTGCCGCGCCGCCGACAGCAGTCGGTCGGACTGCTGGACGGGCAGGGAGATGGCCATCGTCGCGGCCGTGGTGCCCAGCGTGATCGGGATCGCCGCGCACACCGTGCCCAGCGCGTACTCCTGACGCTCGACCACCGGCTCCATCCTGCGGACCCGTTCGAGGCGGCGGAGCAGCGAGCTGCCGTCGCGCACCGTGTACGGGGTGATGGACTGCACGGGGTGGCGCTCCAGGTGGTCGCGCCGGGCGTCCTCGTCGAGCTGGGACAGCAGGCACTGGCCGATCGCGTGGGCGTGGCCGGTCTCGCGGAAGTCGGCCCATTCCTCGACCGCCGGGTTGCCGGGGGTGTCGGAGACGCACACGACCTCGATCTCGCCGTCGCGGTACTGGGCGTAGTACACCGGCACACCGATGGCGTCCCGGCACCGGGCGAGGGTGTCGGCGACCGTGCTGCGACGTTTCTGCTCGGCTCCGCTGCTGCTCAGCCGCACGGCGGCCTCGCCGAGGAAGAACAGACCCTTGTCGCGGCGCAGATAGCCCTCGTGCACCAGCGTGCGCAGCAGGTGGTACGCCGTGGGCAGGGCCAGGCCCGTCTCACGGGCGAGTTGCTTGGCGGGGGCGCCGTACTCGTGCTCGGCGACGCGTTCCAGCAGGCGCATCGCGCGCTGGACGGATCCGATGAGGGTCGCGGAGTTCGACGGCTCGGAGGGTTCCGGGGAGGCCTGCCGCGGCACCTGGGGTACGGAGGAGCGCGGCCGGGCCGGGGGTGCGTGGGGTTCCGATGGTGCGGTGTCTACCTTGGCCAAGGGTCACTCCCGTAGCGCGAGGGGGGCAGCCCGTGCGGGAACACGGGTGGGGTGTACGCCACTCGCGGGGCCGGTCCCCGCGTCGATTTCCCGGACTCTATTGGCCCGCCACCGCCCGCGGTCGCCCCGTCCGGGAAACTTCCCTCGCCCGAGGGAACCGGTGATTCCTGTTACCGCCCACCGGTCCCCACGACCCTCACCAGTCGCTGCGTGACGAAGAGCTCGACATGAACTTCCGTACGACGTAGATCAGTCCGCCGACCAGTGCCACGAAGACCAGCACCTTGAAGAGCAGTCCGATCACGAATCCGACCACGCTCGCTATCAGCCCGCCGAACACGACCAGGGCGATGACCGGCACCGCGATCCACTTAACCCACCACGGCAGTCCTGCGAAGATCTCACGCATCGCCCTCGTCCTTACCTCTCCGCCCGTCCTGTGCCGGGTCCTGATGTCGGCGAATCTTCTGATTCCCCGCACTCGATGCTAGGACGGGCAGGTGCCCCAGCGGGGGCCTCGCAGCCCTTGTCCTCCCCTGATCGAACCCCTAGGGAACCCCGAGGCCGAAGGTCAGCTCTCGGGCGGAGAGAACATCACGAGCACCCGCAGGTCCTCGCTGATGTGGTGGAACTTGTGGGCGACTCCGGCCGGCACGTAGACCACGCTGCCGCGCGCCACGTTCGTGGTCTCCATGCCGACGGTGATCTGGGCGCGGCCGCTCACAACGAAGTAGACCTCGTCCTGGTTGTGCGGGCTCTGTGGATCGTGCTCGCCGGCGTCGAGCGCGTACAGGCCGACCGACATGTTCCGCTCCCGTAGAAACTGCAGGTAGGCGCCCTCGTTGGCGGCGCGCTCCGCCTCCAGTTCGTCCAGCCGGAATGCCTTCATCGCTGTCGTCCGCCCTCATCCCAGTGCTCGTGGCCGATCTCGTCTGCCACGATCAGACACATGAAGAATTTCGTAGTCAAGACGATCGCCAACGCGGGCGCCCTGGCGGTCGCCGTCTGGCTGCTCGACAAGATCACTCTCACCGGTGACAGCACGGGCAAGCAGATAGGCACCCTGCTCCTCGTCGCGCTGATCTTCGGCTTGGTGAACTTCCTGGTCAAGCCGATAGTCAAGCTCTTCAGCCTGCCTCTGCTCATTCTGACGCTCGGCCTGTTCACGCTGATCGTCAACGCGCTGATGCTGTTGCTGACCTCGTGGTTCGCCGACAAGCTCGACCTGAGCTTCCATGTCGACGGCTTCTGGACGGCCGTACTCGGCGGCCTGATCATCTCGATCGTCTCCTGGGCGCTCAACCTCGCCCTGCCCGACGGAGACTGAGGACCCGATGACCTACCGCGTCTGCTTCGTCTGCACCGGCAACATCTGTCGCTCGCCGATGGCCGAGTCCGTCTTCCGCGCCCGCGTGGAGGAAGCCGGACTCGACGACCGGGTCGAGGTCGACAGCGCCGGCACCGGCGGCTGGCACGAGGGCGACCCGGCGGACCCGCGCACGGTCTCCGTCCTCGAGGAGCACGGCTATGACGGCGGTCACACGGCCCGTCAGTTCCAGTCGTCCTGGTTCGCCCGCCTCGACCTCGTGATCGCCCTCGACACCGGGCATCTCAAGGCCCTGCGGCGCCTCGCTCCATCGCCCGAGGACGCGGCGAAGGTACGGCTGCTGCGTGCGTACGACCCGGAGGCAGGCGACGACCTCGACGTGCCGGATCCGTACTACGGCGGCAGGGACGGTTTCGAGGAGTGCCTCGACATGGTGGAGGCGGCGAGCACGGGCCTGCTCGCCGCCGTCCGTGAACAAGTGGAGGGACACGCGGCATGAGCGACCCGGGCCCCCAGGGGCTGCCTTCCGGCGGCGACGGCGATGGCACGCGCGCGGTGCGGGCGGGCCTGCCCGAGCCGGTCAAGTACGAGCCGACCCTGCCGGGTCCGGTGTTCGCCGCCCACTTCCACCTGCCGGGCGAGCCGACAGGGCCGTACACCTACGGACGGGACGAGAACCCGACCTGGACGCTTCTGGAGCGCGCCGTCGGCGAGCTGGAGGCGCCGGGGGAGGACGGCGTCGAGACGCTGGTCTTCGCCTCCGGCATGGCCGCAATCTCCTCGGTGCTCTTCTCCCGGCTGCGGTCCGGGGACGCGGTCGTCCTGCCCGGCGACGGCTATCAGGCGCTGCCCCTGGTGCGCGCGCAGTTGGAGGCGTACGGCATCGAGGTGCGCACCGCGCCGACCGGCGGGGACGCCCAGCTCGACGTCCTGGACGGCGCGAAACTGCTGTGGATCGAGACGCCGTCCAACCCCGGTCTCGACGTGTGCGACATCCGGCGGCTCGCCTCGGAGGCACACGCGCGTGGCGCTCTCGTCGCCGTCGACAACACGCTCGCGACGCCGCTCGGGCAGCGCCCGCTGGAACTCGGCGCCGACTTCTCGGTGGCCAGCGGCACCAAGCAGCTGACGGGGCACGGTGACCTGCTGCTGGGGTACGTCACGGGCCGCGACTCCGAGGCCATGTCCGCGGTGCGGCGGTGGCGCAAGATCGTCGGGGCGATTCCGGGGCCCATGGAGGCCTGGCTGGCCCATCGTTCCCTCGCCACGCTCCACCTGCGTGTGGAGCGGCAGAGCGCCAACGCCCTCGCGGTCGCCGAGGCGTTGCGGGACTGGCCGGAAGAGCTCGGGGTGCGCTATCCGGGGCTGCCCGCCGACCCCTCGCACGCGATCGCCTCGCGGCAGATGCGCGGCTTCGGGTGCGTGGTGTCCTTCACACTGCCCACGCGCGCGCGTGCCGAGCGCTTCCTGGACACCTTGCGGCTCGTCGACGACGCGACCAGCTTCGGCGGAGTGCGCTCCACGGCCGAGCGGCGCGGCCGCTGGGGCGGCGACGCCGTACCGGAGGGCTTCATCCGCATGTCGGTCGGCGCGGAGGATCCGGAGGATCTGGTGGCCGATGCTTTGCGGGCGTTGGACGCATCGGCCGGGTGAACCGGGCCTGACCCTGTGCCCGTCGACGGTGCGATACGTCGAACGGGCGGTCCGAGCCTCCCCCCTCGTGGCTCGGACCGCCCTCGGTTCCGCGCGCGAAGAACCGCGCGAACAAGGCTAGTTGACTCTGTGTCAGTGTCCAATCACAGTAGCGACAGAGACCTATCGACTTATTTATAGTTGGGCCCTGCCCTGGGGGTGGGGAGAAGGGCGGGGAAGGGGAGCGTCGGGTATGGATCTGGCCTTGTTGCGCACCTTTGTGACCGTGCACCGGGCCGGCTCCTTCACTCGCGCCGCCGCGCTGCTGGGGCTGTCGCAGCCGGCCGTGACCTCGCAGATCCGCACCCTGGAGCGGCAGTTGGGCCGCCCTCTGTTTCTGCGCCAGGCCCGCGGGGTGACCCCCACGACCATCGGCGACGAGCTCGCCCACAAGGCCGCGCCGCATCTCGACGCCCTGGTCGAGATCACCGAGACCGGCCTCGACGACGATTCCTCCCTGCGGTCCCTGCACCTCGCCGGCCCTCCCGAGTTCACGGCAGAGCGCGCGCTGCCCGCACTCACCGAGCTGACCGGCGAGGACGGCCAGGGCTTCGCCTTGCGCGCGTCCTTCGGGAACGCCGAGGAAGCCCTGGAGGGGCTGGCCGCCGGACATCAGGATCTGGCCATCAGTACGGCCCGTCCCCGCGGCGCCCTGCTCACGGCGACTCCGCTCTGCGACGAGGAGCACGTGCTCGTCGCCGCTCCCCGCTGGGTCGAGCGGATCGGTGAGGGCCAACTGCGCCACAAGGGTGCGCATGCCCTGGAGGACGTGCCGGTGGTGGAGGTGCACGAGTCCCTCCCCTTCGTCTCCCGTTACTGGGCTTCGGTCTACGACTGCCGCCCTGCCGCGCCGGGCACGGTGATCGTCCCCGACCTGCGCGCGGTCCTGGCCTGTGCGGGCGCGGGAGCGGGGCTCGCGGTGCTGCCCCGCTACCTGTGTGCCGCCGCTCTGGAGCGGGGCGAGGTCGTCGCCCTGCACGATCCGACGGTGCCGCCGCTGCGGACGTACTTCCTTGTGGTCCGCACCGGCACGCTGGCGATGCCGCATATCGCGCGGGCCCATGAGTGGCTGCTGCGAGCGGCCTCGGACTGGGCCTGAGCACGGCGCCTGAGCGGCGCGATTCGATGGGTGCGAGCGGCGGCTTGCGGCCCATCTGCGCCCGCCCGGCAGGGACATCACCCGGTGAGCTCGACCGGTGACGTTTCGCGATGTTTCACGTGGAACCAGCCGGGCCACATTTCTCCCATGACCGTCCGACCCGTGGTCAAGCGCACCGCACGCGCCGTTCTCCTGGACGGCAACGACTTGATCCTGATCAAGCGCACCAAGCCCGGCATGGATCCGTACTGGCTCACGCCCGGTGGCGGCGTCGAGCCGACGGACGCGACCGTCGTCGACGCCCTGCACCGCGAGGTCTACGAGGAACTCGGCGCCAAGATCACCGATGTGGTGCCCTGCTTCGTCGACACCGTGGAGCACATCGGCGAGGACGGCGGAGCGACCGGTGTGAAGGTGCAGCACTTCTTCGTCTGCCACCTGGGGTCCATGGACCCGTCCTTGCGGCACGGCCCCGAGGTGGACGAGCCCATCGGCGAGTACGAGATCGTGAGAGTGCCGTTCACCCGGGTCGGGATCGCGTCCGTCCATCTCGTGCCGCTGTCACTGCGGCACTACCTCGACGGGAACATCGAGGGAGTGCGCGCGATGCACGCGCCCGACCTGGGCTGACCTCACAACGCGACGACGAGTTCCTCCACCGAGTCATGGCGTATGCGGCTGACCGGGACGCCGCTGGCCCTCAGCACGTCGACACCGCTGCGGATCATGCCGGGCGGACCGGAGACATAGGCGTCGTACTCGGTCCAGGGTCCGTACTCGCGGATGGCTTCGGGGAGCTGGAGCAGTCCCTGCCGGTCCACCACGGGGCGGACCTCCAGCCACGGGTGGGACTGCTTGAGCCTGAGCATCGTGTCGATGTCGTAGAGGTCCTGGTCGGTGCGGGCGCCGTAGAAGACCTCGACCGGTCGCCGCTCGCCGTGCTCGGCGACGTCCTCGACCAGTGCCTTGATGGGCGCTATGCCGGTGCCGCCGCCCAGGCAGAGCAGCCCGCTGTCGGTCGTGTGGTCCACGGTCATGGAGCCGCCGGGCGGGCCGAGCCGGATGATGTCTCCCGGGCGGGCGCGGTGGACCAGCGCGTTGGAGACCCAGCCCGCGGGCACGGCCTTCACATGGAACGTCAGCAGGCCGTCGGAGCGGGGCGCGGAGGCGAAGGAGTAGTGCCGCCAGACCCGGGGCCACCAGGGCGTCTCCACGCTCGTGTACTGCCCGGCGAGAAACGGATAGGGCTGGTCGGGGCGGACGGTGAGGACGGCGACGTCCGAGGTTCGCAGCTCGTGCGACACGACCTCCGCGTACCACCAGGCGGGGGCGCGCAGTTCGTCGGCCGCGGCGGCGTCGATCATGACCTGGGAGATCGTCGTGTACGCCCGGACCCAGGCGGCCTCCATCTCGCCGCTCCAGATGTCGGGCGCGTACTTGCTGAGCGCGCCGATGAGGCACTCGCCGACGGCCGGGTAGTGCTCGGGCCGGGTGCCGTACTTGCGGTGGCCACGGCCGAGGTTCTGCAAGTAGTCGACGAGGACGGGCTTGTTGTCTATGTGCTCGGCCGCGGTGAGCAGGGCCTTCAGCAGCCGGTCCCGCTGGGTGTCCATCGCCGCGGGGAACAGGGACCGCAGGTCGGGGTGGCGCACGAAGAGCAGCGCGTAGAAGTACGAGGTGACCTTGTCGGCCACGGGGCCCACCTCGGCCATCGTCCGGCGGATCAGTACGGCGTCCGGGGAGGCGGGTTGGGCCGGAGCGGGGCGCTGGGACGGGACGTGCAGCTGCTGGGCGGGCGGTGCGAAGGAGCCCGGCTGCGAAGGGGACGGCGGCTGCGCGGTAGAGGTGGGCGCCGCAACGGGCCCGGATGCCTCGAAGGCGCTGAAGGACGACGTCTGGGGCCGTGCCGGGGCGGCCTGGGCTGTGGCGTACGGCGGTTGACTCGATGCCGGAGCGGTGGGGGGCGTCGGCTGGGGAGGCGGTATGTGCCCGGAGGCGGGCCGTTCAGGGGGAGCCGTCGAGGGCGGGGCTCCCTGCTGTGGTGCCCTCGCCCCGGCGCCCGTGTGATCGGGACCGGCTGCCCTCGTGCCGGCGCCGGTGCGATCGGGGCCCGCTGCCTGGTGTGCCTCGCCGGGGCCCGTATCTCGGTCCTCGGCCGGCCGGGCCTCTTCGTCGGTCGTCAACGTCCTGCCCACCGGGCGCATGGCGGCAAGTCGTCGGCCTTCGGTGGCTTCCTGTTCAGTGCCCGGAGTCGTCGCCGGCTGCTTGCGCGGCGTGAACCAGCCGCCCCCGCCGCCGGAAGTGCCGTTGTCGGCCGACGTGGT
Source organism: Streptomyces chartreusis (assembly GCF_008704715.1). Lineage (NCBI taxonomy): Bacteria > Bacillati > Actinomycetota > Actinomycetes > Kitasatosporales > Streptomycetaceae > Streptomyces > Streptomyces chartreusis. The sequence continues at coordinate 4,998,880 of NZ_CP023689.1, read as the reverse complement.
GGTCGGAGCGTCCATGGTGTGCCTCGCCTCGAACATCTTTCGGTCGGTCTGCGCACTTCCTCGATCGGAAGGTGCCTGATCCCCCGCGACGGCTTGCATTCCCCGTTCGTTGCCGCGATCCAATACGGCCACATTCAACCCGCATTCACGCCCAGTACGGACAAGTAAGGCGAGAGTGTGACATTGGCCGCAGTGCTCTCACCGCAGCATCCCACCCAGCGTCAGCGCCCTGGCTCCATAACCGAGAATGCGGGTCTTCGATCTCTCCGTCCCATTACGCTGCTCTGCCTTGCGCTCGGTCCACGCCGGGAGTCTGGATCACAGCTCGGACACGAACCGGAGTCGACCCTACCGGCCAAGGCCCCGATCACAAGTCCCCCCTTGCGTCCACACGAAATGGGCGAGGGGACGAACGGTTAATTCCTTCAATTACCGGCCGCTGCGCACCAATTCATAGGCTTCCCACAGATCCATCCCCATGTAGGTATGGGTCGCAAGGCCAGCCAGATGATGGTCCGCGTTGACCGCGACAGACACCGGAACAGCTCCGAACAGGGCTTTGTCCGACCCTGAGTCGCCATAGGCGACGCATTCGGCTCGCGTCACGCCGAACTCCGCACAGAGCAGGTCGGCGATGCGAACCTTCGCCTCGGCACTGAGCACTCCGGCCGGATCGACGGGTTCGGTGAACGGCACGGCCGGAAAGCGTGAGCCGTATGCCGCGTGCACGCCCCAGCCCGTCAGCCGTTCCACGAAGAATGAGGGCGAAAGCGAGATCACGGCACAGTAGTCGCCTTGTCCCCTGATCTCGGCCCAGACCTCCCGGATCCGGGTCATCCAAGGAGCACCCTCGAAAGCGGCCGCCACATGGACCTCCGTGAGATCGGCCCAGAGCGCATGCACCCGCTGTGCATACTCCGGAGGGCCGATCAGCCCTGCCGAGACCTCGCGGTCGAGCGCGACCGTCTCAAGCTCCAGCCCAAGCTGGCGTGAGATCTCCACGGGCGCAGATGTTCCACGCAGAAGCGTGCCGTCCAAGTCGAAGAGGTGCAGTCTCGCCATGAACCATCAGGCTAATGGCGAATGCCGCCAATCCCTTCTTGCAAGGCCCTTTGGCGGATGCTCGCCGTTCGCCCATGTTTCACGTGAAACACCCAGCGTCTATCGGCACACTGTGCGGGCGTCCATGACATGGCCAAAAGGTCGTACGTCTCCCCGGAAACTGGTGGACGATCAGGGCTGTTGTCAGACAGCCTGACCTGCGTGCCGACTCCTTCCCTCGCCGCTCTGCCCATCCGCCGTCTGACGCCTCGCGACCTCACCGCCTGCGCAGACTTGTCCGAGGATCGGGGCTGGCCCCGTGAGGAACACAAGTGGCAGTTCCTGCTCACAGCCGGGAGGGGCTACGGCATCGACGACCCCGACGGCGGTCTCGTCAGCGCCTGCGTCGTCACGGAGTACGGTCCGCGGGAACGCCCCGAACTGGGAGCGATCGGCATGGTCCTGGTCGCCGAGCGGCATGCCCGCCGGGGCATCGGACGCCGGTTCATGCGGCACATCGTCGACTCGATGGGTACGATGCCGCTGACGCTGCACGCGACGCCGAACGGCCGGCCGCTGTACGAGGAGCTCGGCTTCAAGGTCACCGGGCGGGCGGAGATGCTGCGCGGACACTTCACGCCCGGTGCGTCGGTGCCCTCGGTCGCCACACGTGCCGCCACCGCCGAAGACCTCAGCACCATCGTGCGGCTCGACGAGGAGGTGTTCGGCGCCGATCGCACCCACATCGTCACGCGGCTGCCCGCCTTCGCCGACCAGTTGCGCGTCGCCGAGGAGAACGGCCGGATCATCGGCTACACGGGTGCCTGGCCCAACATGGACACGCATGTCGTGGGTCCGCTGATCGCTCGTGACACCGAGACAGCGAAGGCACTCATCGCCTCCCTCGCCGTCCACACCGACCGCCCTCTGCGCACGGACATCGACGTACGCCACGAGGAGCTGCTGTCCTGGGCGAAGGAGCACGGCCTGGCCTCCGTCGCCTTCAACTCGGTCATGACGTACGGCATCTCCGAGCTGCCCGGCGACTGGCCCCGGCGGTTCGCTCCGCTGACGGTCGCGGCGGGCTGAGGGCTCGACCGCGGGCTTCAACACCCATGGGAAACGCCGGCCCCCTCGGGAGCCGGCGTTTCCTCGTCCATGTGCAGGTTCTGTCGGACGAGGCCGATGTGGGGGTGCCGTCAGGCGAGCGCCTTGATCGCGGTCGTCGCGAAACCGTGGTCCTGGTCCGGCGCGCCGCCGCCGACACCGATCGCGCCGATCAGCCGGCCGTCCCGGTGGACCGGCACACCGCCCGCGATGAACAGCAGCGGGCGGTCGAGCGCGGTGGGCAGGGTGTGGAAGAGCCCTCCCGGCTGTACGGCGTCGACAAGGTCGGCGGTGGGGGCGTTGAGCTGGAGTGCCGTGTAGGCCTTGCGGGTGCTGGTCTCCCCGGCGATCAGTACGGCGCGGTCGTCACGGCGGAAGGCGAGCAGGTGGCCTCCGGCGTCCAGGACGGTGACGCTGACGTTCACCCCGGCCGCCTCGGCAGCCTGGTGCGCGGCGGCGATGAGGAGGTCGGCGTCCTGGGTGGTCAGCGGGGCGACTGCGGTCGTGGTGCTCATGAGGGGGTTCTCCTTGCTGTGGGTACTGAGGTGAAGCGGTGTGGTGTCGCGCCGGCAGGCCACCGGGGCGCACCGGGCGGGAGAGGTGTGCGGGGGCGGCCCTGACCCCGCACAGGGCCGGCTCAGTGGTGCACGGCGGCTCGCTGCTCGACGGGGGCGCTGCCCGCGACGACGGCGCTGCTGGCGGCTCCGTCGCGGCGCTCCAGTGCTGCCGAGAGGAACGCGAGCAGCAGCGCGGACGCGGCGAGGGCGGCGCCGACCCAGTTGGGCGACGTGTAGCCGAAGCCGCCGGCGATGACGATCCCGCCGAGCCAGGCAGCGAGGGCGTTGCCGAGATTGAAGGCGCCGATGTTCACGGCCGAGGCCAGCGTCGGGGCGCCGTGCGCCTGGTCGAGGACGCGCTTCTGGAGCGGGGGAACGGTGGCGAAGCCCAGGGCACCGATCAGCGCGATGGTGGCGGCCGCGAGGACCTTACTGTGCGCCGTGAGCGTGAAGAGCGCGAGCACGACGGCGAGGGCGCCCAGAGAGACGTAGAGCATGGGCATCAGGGCGCGGTCGGCGTACTTGCCGCCGATCAGGTTGCCGCCGACCATGCCGAGTCCGAAGAGGACCAGCAGCCAGGTGACGGAGCCGTCGGCGAAACCGGCGACGTGGGTCATCATCGGCGCGATGTAGGTGATGGCCGCGAAGACCCCGCCGAAGCCGAGGACCGTCATCGCCATGGCGAGCAGGACCTGGGCGTTCTTGAAGGCGGCGAGCTCATGGCGAAGGCGTACGCCCTCTGCCTTGGGCATGTCGGGGACGAGCTTGGCGATGCCGATCAGGCCGACGACGCCGAGGGCGGCGACGATGCCGAAGGTGACGCGCCAGCCGGCGGCCTGTCCGACGAACGTGCCCAGCGGAACACCGACCACGTTGGCGACGGTGAGACCGGTGAACATCATCGCGATGGCTCCGGCCTTCTTGTCCGGGGCTACCAGGTCGGCCGCGACGACCGAACCGATGCCGAAGAAGGCACCGTGAGCGAGCGAGGCGACCACGCGGCCGATGAGCATCACCGCGAAGGTGGGGGCGAAGGCGGACAGCAGGTTGCCGGCGATGAAGAGCACCATCAGCAGCATCAGCATCCGCTTGCGGGAGACCTTGGTGCCGAGCACGGTCATCAGCGGGGCGCCGAGGACCACGCCGAGCGCGTATCCGGTGACCAGCAGCCCGGCGGTGGGGATGGAGACGCCGAAGTCACCCGCGACCTCGGGCAGCAAGCCCATGATCACGAACTCGGTCGTTCCGATTCCGAAGGCCCCGATCGCGAGGGCCAGAAGCGCGAGAGGCATGGAGGGGTAACACCTTCCCGGAAGATTGCAGGAGCGCTTTACGTTCGAAGACAATACTTGCAGGCGCGGCATACTTGCAAGCGCAGGCTATTGCGATCCTGCTCTACCCTGCCTTCAGCCGCTCCGGGACGGAGGAACCGACATGACAGCGACAGACCCCGCGCTCACCGCCCTCGCCCAGGGCTGGTGCGCCCTCTCCCTGCTGCACGGCAGGATCGAGACACACATCGAGCGCGCCCTACAGACCGGCCACGACCTCAGCGTGCGCGAGTACTCCCTGCTCGACGTCCTCAGCCGCCAGCACAACGGCGAAGGCGGCCACCTCCAGATGAAGCAGGTCGCCGACGCCGTTGTCCTCAGCCAGAGCGCCACCACCCGCCTCGTCACCCGCCTCGAAGACCGCGGGCTGCTCTCCCGCTACCTCTGCCCCACCGACCGCCGCGGCATCTACACCGACGTCACCCAAGCCGGCCTCGCACTCCTCGACGAGGCCCGCCCCACCAACGACAAGGCGCTTCGCGAGGCCCTGGACGAGGCCGCGAAGCTCCCCGAACTCGTTCCACTGGTCCGGGTCGTCGAGTCGCTGCCCGCGCCCGCATAGGGTGCGGGCATGGGAGATCTTGAGATACGCCCCGCTGCCACCGACGACATCCCCGCGATCGTCGGCATGCTCGCGGACGATCCGCTCGGCGCCCGGCGCGAGTCGCTCGACGACCTGACGCCCTACCTCGCCGCGTTCGAGCGGCTCACCGGCGACCCGAACCAGCACCTGGTCGTCGCCGTCCGCGAGGGCCGTGTCATCGGCACGCTCCAGCTCACGGTCATTCCCGGACTGTCCCGGCGCGGAGCGACCAGGTCGATCATCGAAGCCGTACGCATCCATGCCGACGAGCGCGGGAGCGGCCTGGGCACGCGGCTCATCGAGTGGGCCATCGATGAATCCCGGCGTCAGAACTGCCAGTTGGTGCAGCTGACCTCCGACAAGAGCCGTACGGACGCCCACCGCTTCTACGAGCGGCTCGGTTTCGCGGCCTCGCACGCGGGCTTCAAGCTCGAGCTGTGAAACGGCGAGGCGCCTGTTTCACGTGAAACAGGCGCTTTGGTCCCCCGCCACGCAGCACGAGCACCCACGGCACGGGAGGCACTCCGGCCGACGGTCAGAGCCGGTCGGTCCCCCGCCACCCCTCGGCATCCACTCCACCCGGCACGGCAGCCCCCTCGTCGTACGGCTGGCGCGTGAACACGAACGACCCGAGGTCCAGGTGGTCCACGGTCCCGTCAGGGCGTCGTACGGCCTTCAGGAGCTCTCCGGCGTAATAGCCCTCCAGTCCCGTCCATGTGCCGTCACCGTTGGGCCGGAACCGCGAGCCGCGGCCCTTGCCGGACAGCGGCTCCAGGGAGACCAGCCCGTCGGCCGCCAGCCGCAGTGCGAAGGCATGCGTGCCCCAGTACCACTGCCCGGCCAGCTCCAGGACCGCCGGATCGACGTGCTGCATCGGCCGCCACGGCTCGGGGATGCGCGGCTCGGCCTCGGCGACGATCCGCACGAGGTCGGCGGCGACCGTGAACAGCAGCGGTCCGGAGGTGCAGTTGGCCAGGACGACAGCGGCGAGATCGTCCTCCACGCTGACGGTGAGGCAGGCGAGGAAGCCCGGCAGCGAACCCGTGTGCCCGATCAGCGCCCTGCCGCCCTGGTGCCGGAGCTCCAGGCCCAGGCAGTACGCATAGCCGCTCGCCACGTCCGCGGCCTCCATCGGAGCGGCCGGCGTCCTCATCTCGCGCAGCGACTCGGCGCTGAGCACCCGGTCGTCGCCCTGGATCAGGAAGGCCGCGAACCGCGCCAAGTCAGCGGTGGTTGACCAGAGTTGACCGGCGGGAGCCATACGGCCGAGGTCCTCGACCGGCTCGGGGAGCATCACGTCGGCCCAGGGATGCACGGCCCAGCCCCCGGCGTGCGGTGCCTGCGGCTGCGCACTCGTGCGGGTCAGCCCGAGAGGTTCGAGCACTTCCTGCCGGAGTACGTCCTCCCACGGGGCTCCGCGCAGCTTCTCCACCAGTGCGCCCAGCAGCGTGTAGCCGGGGTTGGAGTAGTGGAACCGGCGGCCGGACGGATGCAGGAAGGGCTGCTCGCCGAGGACGTCGGACAGCTCGGGTCGCAGGGATCCCGAGGTCCGCTCCCACCAGGGCCCCGGCGACTCGGCCGCCAGCCCGCTCGCGTGCGCGAGCAGTTCGGCGATGGTGGCCTCCCCCGCACCCGTGCCCGGCAGATGCTTCTCCAGCGGGTCCCCGAGGGCGAGCAGACCCTCGTCGCGCAGGCGCAGGACGAGAACGGCGGTGAAGGTCTTGGTGATCGAGCCGACGCGGTACTGCACATGCTCGTCCGGCCCGTGCCCGTCCACCGACGTACGCGAGCCGTGCCACACCGCCCGTCCGCCCCGCACGACCGCGGCCACCATCGAGGGCGCACGCCCCTCGGCCTGGGCCATGGCGATGCGGTGCAGCAGGGCATGGCGGGTTGCGGGTAGCAGCTCGTCCTGAGAAGTCGTCATGCCCACAGTCCACCCCGCCGTCCGCTCGGGAGTCGAGCGCATTCCGGCGGAGGCGTGGATCAGGTCTGCGCCATGTCCACGAACCGCGAGTAGTGACCCTGGAAGGCGACCGTGATCGTCGCCGTCGGACCGTTACGGTGCTTGCCCACGATGATGTCGGCCTCGCCGGCGCGCGGCGACTCCTTCTCGTAGGCGTCCTCGCGGTGCAGCAGGATCACCATGTCGGCGTCCTGCTCGATGGAGCCGGACTCACGCAGGTCGGACACCATCGGCTTCTTGTCCGTGCGCTGCTCGGGACCACGGTTCAGCTGCGACAGCGCGATCACCGGGACCTCGAGCTCCTTCGCCAGGAGCTTGAGGTTACGGGACATGTCCGAGACCTCCTGCTGACGGCTCTCGGAGCGCTTGGAGCCACCGGCCTGCATCAGCTGGAGGTAGTCGATGATCACGAGCTTGATGTCGTTGCGCTGCTTCAGTCGACGGCACTTGGCGCGGATCTCCATCATCGACAGGTTCGGGGAGTCGTCGATGTAGAGCGGTGCCGCCGAGACCTCGGGCATCCGTCGCGCCAGCCGGGTCCAGTCCTCGTCCGTCATGGTTCCGGAACGCATGTGGTGCAGGGCCACCCGCGCCTCGGCCGACAGCAGACGCATCGCGATCTCGTTGCGCCCCATTTCCAGGGAGAAGATGACGCTCGCCAGGTTGTGCTTGATCGACGCCGCACGCGCGAAGTCCAGGGCGAGCGTGGACTTACCCATGGCGGGACGGGCCGCGATGACGATCATCTGGCCCGGGTGCAGTCCGTTGGTGAGCGAGTCGAGATCCGTGAACCCGGTGGGCACACCGGTCATCTCGCCGGAGCGCGAACCGATGGCCTCGATCTCGTCGAGCGCACCCTCCATGATGTCGCCGAGCGGGAGGTAGTCCTCGCTGGTGCGCTGTTCGGTGACCGCGTAGACCTCGGCCTGGGCGCGGTTGACGATCTCGTCGACGTCGTCGTCGGCCGCGTATCCCATCTGCGTGATGCGGGTGCCGGCCTCGACCAGGCGGCGCAGCACGGCCCGCTCGTGGACGATCTCCGCGTAGTACTCGGCGTTCGCCGCCGTCGGCACGGTCTGGACGAGGGTGTGCAGATAGGAGGCGCCGCCGACCTTGTTGATCTCACCGCGCTTGGTGAGCTCGGCAGCGATGGTGATGGGGTCGGCCGGCTCGCCCTTGGCGTAGACGTCGAGGATCGCCTGGAAGATCGTCTCGTGCGCCGGCTTGTAGAAGTCGTGGCCCTTGATGACCTCGACCACATCGGCGATGGCGTCCTTGGACAGGAGCATGCCGCCGAGGACGGACTGCTCGGCGTCGAGGTCCTGGGGCGGGACCCGCTCGAAGGTCGAACCGCCACCGTCCCATTCGCCGTTGTCCCGGCCGCGATCATGCTGCTCGTCGCGTCCGCGGCCACCTTCGCCGCGCCGGCGGGAGGCGGGCAGACGATCACTGGGACCGCTGTCGGCCCACGGGTCGTCCAAGGGCTCGGAAATGCTCACCGAGCCACCTCCTCCCGTCCGCCGAGCGGACCTCGCCGTGCCTCTCTGTTCTACGGCACGCCACTGACAAATAAGAGGCCCAACTCCGGTTCAGGCACGTCGGTTTTGTGACGCTTTCACGGCCGACGGACGGAGCGGGCGCCGGACCACGGTAGGCCCGCGGGCACCGTCAGCCAATCTGGTTATCCACAGGCCATGTGGACGACGGCCCGGATGCTGTGGAGAACTCCTCAAAACCTGTGCACGACCCGGTGGACAGCCCTGTGAACAAGCTCGGAATGATTCTCGGCAACCGCTTCTGACCTGCTGTTTTGCCATCCACCGGCTGTGCAGAAGAAAAACTTCCCCAGTCGGACCAAGATCGCTTCGAACGGTGCGCGAAAGGACACGACGCGAGACGGCAAGTAAGGGTCACTACTCAATTGCATCTCTTACCTGTGGACGATTAGATTGGTGGCCATGACACAGGCCCCCGCGAGACCCAAGGCTGCCCGGCGACAGCACGATCGAGAGATCGTCGCACTGGCCGTCCCGGCCTTCGGCGCACTCGTCGCCGAGCCACTCTTCGTCATGGCCGACAGCGCGATCGTCGGCCATCTCGGCACCGCCCAGCTCGCCGGCCTCGGGGTCGCCTCGGCCCTCCTCATGACGGCCGTCAGTGTCTTCGTCTTCCTCGCCTACGCCACCACAGCGGCCGTCGCCCGACGCGTCGGCTCCGGCGATCTTCAGGCCGCGATACGCCAGGGCATGGACGGTATCTGGCTGGCCATCCTCCTGGGTGTCGCCGTCATCGCGGTCGTCCTGCCCACAGCACCGTTTCTCGTGGAACTCTTCGGCGCCTCGGACACCGCGGCTCCGTACGCCACCACCTATCTGCGGATCTCGGCACTCGGCATACCGGCCATGCTCGTCGTCCTCGCCGCCACCGGCGTCCTGCGCGGCCTTCAGGACACCAGGACCCCGCTGTACGTCGCCGTGGCTGGCTTCGTCGCCAACGCCGTCCTCAACGTGGGCCTCGTCTACGGCGCCGACCTCGGCATCGCAGGTTCCGCCTGGGGCACGGTCATCGCCCAGTTCGGCATGGCCGCGATCTACCTCGTGGTCGTCGTCCGCGGAGCCCACAAGCACGGTGCCTCCCTGCGCCCCGACGCTGCCGGGATCAGGTCCTCCGCACAGGCCGGAGTACCTCTGCTGGTCCGCACGCTCTCGCTGAGGGCGATCCTCATGATCGCGACGGCCGTGGCGGCCCGGCTGGGGGACGCCGACATCGCGGCACACCAGATCATCCTCTCGCTGTGGAGCCTGCTCGCTTTCGCGCTGGACGCCATCGCCATCGCCGGCCAGGCCATCATCGGCAGGTACCTCGGCGCCGGAGACGCCGAGGGCGCCCGAGCCGCCTGTCGCCGCATGGTGGAGTGGGGCATCGCAGCAGGCGTCGTCCTGGGCCTTCTCGTGGTGATCTCCCGGCCGCTCTTCCTGCCGTTGTTCACCAGCGACTCGGTCGTCAAGGATGCCGCCCTGCCCGCGCTTCTCGTGGTGGCGCTCTCCCAGCCGATCTGCGGCGTCGTGTTCGTCCTGGACGGCGTCCTGATGGGAGCGGGGGACGGTCCGTACCTCGCCTGGGCCATGGTGCTCACGCTGGCCGTGTTCACTCCGGTCGCACTGCTCGTACCTGTGCTGGGCGGCGGCCTCACGGCGATCTGGGCGGCCATGACGCTGATGATGGCGGTCCGCATGCTGACGCTCTGGCTGCGTGCCCGCTCGGGGCGCTGGATCGTCACGGGCGCGACGCGCTGAGACGCAGGATCATCACGGGGCGCGGCGCTGACTGTTTCACGTGAAACACGCTGTTTCACGTGAAACGGACGCGGCCCATGAAGGCCTGCCGCCCCTTCCGGGAACTCCGGCCCCCTCCCGTACAGCGCAGGGGCCGTCCTCTGCACGATGAAGGGGCCGTACCTCAACAGGTACGGCCCCTTCATTCAGCTGTTCAAGCCGAGCGCAGCGATCAGGCCGCGATGACCTCGATGTTGACCTTGGCGGCAACCTCGGGGTGCAGACGCACGGACGTCTCGTGGGCGCCCAGGGTCTTGATCGGGGAGCCCAGCTCGATGCGGCGCTTGTCGACCTCGGGGCCACCGGCAGCCTTGATCGCCGAAGCGATGTCGGCCGGCGTGACGGAACCGAAGAGACGACCGGCGTCACCGGAGCGGACAGCCAGACGAACCTTGACGGCCTCGAGCTGGCCCTTGATCTGGTTGGCCTGCTCGATGGTCTGGATCTCGTGGATCTTGCGAGCGCGACGGATCTGCTCGACGTCCTTCTCGCCACCCTTGGTCCAGCGGATAGCGAACTTCCGCGGGATCAGGTAGTTGCGAGCGTAACCGTCCTTGACGTCGACGACGTCGCCCGCGGCACCGAGGCCGGAGACCTCGTGGGTGAGGATGATCTTCATTGTTCGGTCACCCTTCCCTTATCGCGCGGTGGAGGTGTAGGGCAGCAGCGCCATCTCACGGCTGTTCTTGACGGCCGTGGCGACGTCACGCTGGTGCTGCGTGCAGTTGCCGGTCACGCGGCGGGCACGGATCTTGCCGCGGTCGGAAATGAACTTCCGCAGCATGTTCGTGTCCTTGTAGTCCACGTATGTGACCTTGTCCTTGCAGAAAGCGCAGACCTTCTTCTTCGGCTTGCGCACAGGCGGCTTCGCCATGATGTTTCTCCTGTGTGATCAAGAAGTTTGGGTACGGCCCACCCCAGACCCGAGGGTCTAGAAGGGGGGCTCGTCCGAGTAGCCGCCGCCCTGCTGGCCGCCGCCGGAGTTTCCACCCCAGCCGCCGCCACCGCCGCCGCCCTGGTTGCCACCGGCGGGAGCGCCGGTCGCCCACGGGTCGTCGGCAGGAGCACCGCCGCCGCCCTGCTGGCCACCGCCGGAGTTTCCACCCCAGCCGCCGCCACCCTGGCCGCCACCGCCGCCGTAACCACCCTGGCCACCACGGGCGCCACCGGAGGTCTTGGTGACCTTCGCCGTGGCGTTCCGCAGGCTGGCGCCGACTTCCTCGACGTCCAGCTCGTAGACCGTGCGCTTGACGCCCTCACGGTCCTCGTAGGACCGCTGCTTCAGCCGGCCCTGCACGATGACGCGCATGCCTCGCTGGAGCGACTCGGCCACGTTCTCCGCCGCCTGACGCCAGACCGAGCAGGTCAGGAACAGGCTCTCGCCGTCCTTCCACTCGTTCGTCTGACGGTCGAAGGTGCGGGGAGTGGACGCGACACGGAACTTCGCGACCGCCGCACCGGAGGGGGTGAAGCGCAGCTCGGGGTCGTCGACAAGATTGCCGACGACCGTGATGACGGTCTCGCCTGCCATGGGGAACCTCTCGGCGGGTTTGCTGCTCTGGCTGCTTGGTTGCTGCTACTCGAATCCCGAGATCAGCTGAGCGGGAGAGCTCAGTGGGTCTCGGGGCGGAGGACCTTGGTCCGGAGGACCGACTCGTTCAGGTTCATCTGGCGGTCGAGCTCCTTGACGATCGCAGGCTCGGCCTGCAGATCGATGACCGAGTAGATGCCCTCGGGCTTCTTCTTGATCTCGTACGAGAGACGACGACGGCCCCAGGTGTCGACCTTCTCGACCTTGCCGTTGCCCTCACGGACGACGGAGAGGAAGTTCTCGATCAGGGGGGCGACAGCGCGCTCCTCCAGATCGGGGTCGAGGATGACCATCACCTCGTAGTGACGCATGTGGAACCCACCTCCTTTGGACTCAGCGGCCACGGTCGTTCCGTGGCAGGAGGGTTGTGATGCGTACGCAACGGTATCGGCGGGCACTGGCAATCGGGGTGACCTCGCGGTTTCCCCGAGCTGGCCCGGGCAGACATCGGTGCAGACGGTACACACTACCCGCACACCTGCTTCCGGTTGAAATCCGGCCGCCGTCGGCCACAATCTGTACACATCGGGTGTGTATGGCGCTACGATGCGCCGTCTTCCGCAGGAGGTGCCCTATGGCACAGGCATTGCGACCCAACACCGTCGGAGGCCTCTTCGCCACTGACGGAAAGCCCCATCCCGTCCAGGACACCCTGCTCGTGGTGACCCTGGTGCTCGGTATCACCTCGTTCATCACGGCACAGTTCGACTTCCTGCACCTGCTCAGCTCCTGGACGGGTCTGGTGGGCATCCTCGCCGGCGCGTACGGCCAGTGGATCTCGGAGACGACCCGTGAGCGCTTCGGCCTGATCGTGGGTCTCGGCGCCTCCGGAGTCGGCTTCTTCCTCGGCATGGCGCACGGCGGGCTCTTCGGCGGCTGATGTCGGGGGCAATGCCCTTCCCGCACCGGCCGGGGGAATCGTCTCCCGAACACCGGTAGAACAGCGCATAGAACACTCTCGAACGCCTCGGCGGCGCGGAAGCCGGGGCGAAGCTGCCGTACGCCCAGTCGGGGCGCTCCAAAGGCGCAGTAGGCTTCGGCGCGAGAGCCGGAGCCCCTGAACCCATGGGGACACACCAGCCCGAGGAGCGCCCCGAATGAGCCTGACCCTGAGGACGATCAGTCGCGAGCAGCATCTGGCCTACATCCAGAGCCTGCCCGCGGCCAGCCACATGCAGGTCCCGGCCTGGGCTGACGTCAAGGCTGAGTGGCGTTCGGAGAGCCTCGGTTGGTTCGACAGGAGCGGCGAGCTGGTCGGCGCGGGTCTCGTCCTCTACCGCCAGCTGCCCAAGATCAAGCGCTACCTCGCCTATCTGCCCGAGGGCCCGGTCATCAACTGGTTCACGCCGAATCTGACCGAGTGGCTGGAACCGATGCTCGCGCACCTCAAGCAGCAGGGCGCCTTCTCCGTGAAGATGGGCCCGCCGGTGATCATCCGGCGCTGGGAGGCCACCTCCATCAAGGCGGGCATCCAGAACCCGGACGTGAAGCGGCTGCGTGACATCGAGGCCGACTTCATCGAGCCGCGCGCCTTCGAGGTCGCCGACAAGCTGCGTCGCATGGGCTGGCAGCAGGGCGAGGACGGCGGGGCCGGCTTCGGCGACGTGCAGCCCCGCTACGTCTACCAGGTGCCGCTGGCCAACCGGTCCCTGGAAGAGGTCCACAAGAACTTCAACCAGCTGTGGCGACGCAACATCAAGAAGGCCGAGAAGGCCGGCGTCGAGGTCGTCCAGGGCGGTTACCAGGACCTCGAGGAATGGCAGCGTCTGTACGAGATCACGGCCGTGCGCGACCACTTCCGGCCGCGTCCGCTGTCGTACTTCCAGCGCATGTGGACGGCCCTCAACACCGAGGACCCCAACCGCATGCGGCTGTACTTCGCCCGCCACAACGGTGTGAACCTGTCGGCGGCGACGATGCTGATCGTCGGCGGGCACGTCTGGTACTCCTACGGCGCCTCCGACAACATCGGCCGTGAGGTCCGGCCCTCGAACGCGATGCAGTGGCGGATGCTGCGCGACGCCTACGCGCTCGGCGCCACCGTCTACGACCTGCGCGGCATCTCCGACTCGCTGGACGAGACCGACCACCTCTTCGGCCTGATCCAGTTCAAGGTGGGCACGGGTGGCCAGGCCGCCGAGTACCTCGGCGAGTGGGACTTCCCGCTGAACAAGCTGCTCCACAAGGCGCTGGACATCTACATGTCGCGTCGCTGACCTTGCGTTCTCTGCTTCGATACCGTCAACAGCTGCACCGTCGATAGCTTCCATATCTCTGATACACCGCAGCCACCAGAAAGGTTCCAGGTCCGGCCATGGCGCTCACGCTCTACGTCGACACCGCGCGCTGGCGGGCGCACCACAAGCATGTGCAGGAGCAGTTCCCGGGCCTCGTCCCGGTCTGCAAGGGCAACGGCTACGGGTTCGGGCACGAGCGGCTGGCGGAGGAGGCCACACGGCTGGGCTCGGACATACTCGCCGTCGGCACGACGTACGAGGCCGCGCGCATCAAGGACTACTTCGGTGGTGACCTGCTGGTGCTGACGCCGTACCGGCGCGGCGAGGAGCCCGTCCCGCTGCCGGACCGGGTCATCCGCTCGGTGTCGTCGGTGGACGGTGTGTACGGCCTGGTGGGCGCCCGTGTCGTCATCGAGGTGATGTCCTCGATGAAGCGGCACGGTGTAAACGAGCACGACCTGCCGCAGCTGCACTCCGCCATAGAGAACGTCCGGCTGGAGGGCTTCGCCATCCACCTGCCGCTGGACCGCACCGACGGCTCCGACGCCGTCGAGGAGGTCATCGGCTGGATGGACCGGCTGCGCGCGGCCCGGCTGCCGCTCCACACGATGTTCGTCAGCCACCTCAAGGCCGAGGAACTCGCCCGCCTCCAGCAGCAGTTCCCGCAGACCCGCTTCCGCGCCCGCATCGGCACCCGGCTGTGGCTGGGGGACCACGACGCCACCGAGTACCGCGGCGCCGTCCTGGACGTCACGCGCGTCTCCAAGGGCGACCGCTTCGGCTACCGGCAGCAGAAGGCGGCCTCTGACGGCTTCCTGGTGGTCGTGGCGGGCGGTACGTCGCACGGGGTGGGTCTGGAGGCCCCGAAGGCCCTCCACGGCGTCATGCCGCGCGCCAAGGGCGTCGCACGGGCCGGCCTCGCCACGGTCAACCGGAACCTCGCTCCCTTCGTGTGGGGAGGCAAGCAGCGCTGGTTCGCCGAGCCGCCGCACATGCAGGTCTCGATCCTGTTCGTCCCGTCGGACGCCCCGGAGCCGAAGGTCGGCGACGAACTGGTCGCCCATCTGCGGCACACCACCACGCAGTTCGACCGCATCGTCGACCGCTGATCCGGCGTCGCTCGGCCGCTGAACCGCCGCCGGCCGCCAACGCCGCAACCACGAAAGGCCGTACACGGACTCCTCCGTGTACGGCCTTTTCGCTGCCGGTCCCGCTCCGCGCAGGGCCTTCGGCGTGGCTCTCACGAGCCATGTTCGCTCAGAGCGAACTGCCGGTGGCCCCGCGGTTGCCCCATTCCACTTGAGGCCCCTCGAAGTGCGCCGCATGCCGCGGAGGATGCGTCGCGGCGCCGAGCACGAACACGTCCTCGGACTTGTCGAGGACGCCGCCCGAGGGGTCGTCCTCACCGGTACGCCGCACCGGATCGCGCTCGGGCATGAGGATGTCCCGCACGATGACGGCGCACAGGTACAGCGTGCCGAGCAGATGTGCGCCGATGGCCCAGTGATAGCCGTCCGGCGGCAGGCCCTTGTGAGCGTCTCCGCTCGTCGTGTACGCGAGGTACAGCCAGATTCCGAGGAAGTAGGCGACCTCGCAGGCCTGCCAGATGAGGATGTCCCGCCACCTCGGCCGGGCCAGGACGGCCAGCGGCACCAGCCAGAGGACGTACTGCGGCGAGTAGACCTTGTTGGTGAGGATGAACGCGGCGACGATCAGGAAGGCCAGCTGGGCGAAGCGCGGGCGCCTGGGCGCGGTGAGCGTGAGCACGGCGACACCGGCGCAGCACAGCAGCATCAGCAGCGTGGCCAGCGTGTTGACGGACTCGGTGCTCAGCGGGTCGTCGGAGTTCTGGGCCAGGATCAGCCAGAAGGATCCGAAGTCGACGCCGCGCTCCTGGCTGAAGCGGTAGAACTGCGACCAGCCGTCCCAGGCGAGCAGCATCACCGGAAGGTTCACGACCAGCCAGGCGACCACGGTGCCGCCCAGCGCCTTGCCGAAGTCCCGCCACTTGCCGGCGCGCCAGCACAGGACGAACAACGGGCCCAGCAGGAAGACGGGATAGAGCTTCGCGGCCGTGGCCAGGCCCAGGAGGATCCCGAAGGCGAGGGAACGGCCTCGGGACCACATCAGCATCGCCGCGGCCGTCAGAGCGACGGCCAGCAGGTCCCAGTTAATGGTCGCGGTCAGCGCGAAGGCGGGCGCCAGGGCGACCATCAGGCCGTCCCAGGGGCGTCGGATGTGCGTACGACTCACGCAGACGGCGATGACGGCCGCGCACGCCATCAGCATCCCGGCGTTGACCATCCAGTACCACTGCTCCTGGTCCTGGATGCTGCCGCTGCCCGGGGTGAGCCAGGAGGCGACCTCCATGAAGACTCCGGTCAGCACCGGGTACTCGAGGTACTCCATGTCGCCGGGGAGCTTGTCGAAGTACGGCACGAGCCCGTCGGCGAAGCCGCGTCCCTGGTAAAGGTGCGGGATGTCCGAGTAGCAGGCGTGCGTGTACTGCGAGCTGGCGCCGAAGAACCAGGCGCCGTTGTAGCAGGGCGCCTTCTGGACCAGCCCGAGGGCGAACAT
Source organism: Streptomyces chartreusis (assembly GCF_008704715.1). Classification (NCBI taxonomy): domain Bacteria; kingdom Bacillati; phylum Actinomycetota; class Actinomycetes; order Kitasatosporales; family Streptomycetaceae; genus Streptomyces; species Streptomyces chartreusis. The sequence continues at coordinate 4,982,555 of NZ_CP023689.1, read as the reverse complement.
GCCGATCGCGACGAGCGCGACGATCCGCACGGGGGTCCACCAGGACGTCCCGAGGAGGGCACGCGGTCCGATGGGGCCGCCGATCAGCTCGCTCCCGTTCGCGGCGACCTCGTCTTCCTTGGTCGGCTGCACCACCGGGTCGGGCTCGTGCACACTCGTGGGCGTCGTCTCTGCACTGGGCATGGGGCACATCCTGCCGTACCAGTCTGAGAACAGTGCGAGGGCTAAGGCGGTGGGGCGGTTGAGTGTTTCACGTGAAACCGACGTTTCACGTGAAACAGCCCGCCGATCTGCTGCCCGCGAGGCCCCGCACCAGCAACAAAGGCCGGTGGCCGGCACCCACCTCATGGGTACCGGCCACCGGCCTTCTTCCGTCAGATGAGCCCTCGGTCAGCCTGACGGTCCACCGAAGATGCCTCCGTTGCCGTTGGCATTACCTCCGGTGTTGTCCGTCTCTGTTTCCGTTGGCGTCGGTGACGAGGTCGTCCCTCCGTCCGAGCCACCGTTCTGTCCACCGTTGCTGTTGTCGCACTGCCAGTCGAACTCACCACAGGTGTCGGTGGGCGTAGGCGTCGGCGAGGTGTCCGTCTCCGAAGGCGTCGGGGTCGGCGTGGGGCTTTCCTCGACCGTCTCGGTGGGCGACGGCGCCACGGTGGGTGTGGGCGTCTCCTCGATGATCTCCCCGAGGGGCTCCGCCGGCGGGAACTCCTCGTAGTCGATGCCCTTCATGGCCTCGGCCATGTAGTCCTTCCAGACCTGCGCCGGAATGTCACCACCATGGATGGAGGTCACACCGCCGGTGCCGTTCATGGAGAGCAGCTTGCCCTTGCCCGGGTCCGTCCGGAACAGCGTGACCGCTGTGGACAGCTCCCTGGTGTAGCCGACGAACCACGCCGACTTGTTCTCGTCGGTCGTACCCGTCTTGCCGGCCACCGGGAACCCGATGTCCGCGACCTTCTTACCGGTGCCGTTCTTGACCACGTTCTGCAGGACGTCCGTCACGTTGTTCGCGACGTTCTCGTCCATGGCGGTCTGCTTCTCCGGCTTCTCGAAGCCTTCGAGCGGCTCGCCGTCCTTGAGGACCTTGGTGACCGAGTACGGCTCGTAGTGCTCGCCCGACGCGGCGAAGGAGCCGTACGCGTCGGCCATGCGGATGGCGCTGGGGGTCGAGGTACCGAGCGAGAAGGAGACGTTCCTGATGTTGCCCTTGTCGAAGAAGGCGGACGAGATACCCATCTTGTTCGCCATCTTCTGGGTGTTGGACAGGCCGACGTCGATACCCAGCTGAGCGAACGGGCTGTTGATCGACTGTTCCATGGCCTTCGTGAGGGTCACGTCACCCCAGGCCGTGGTGCCCTCGTTCTTCTGCCGGAACGGCTTGCCGTTGTTGCCCATGATCGGGTCGCCGTTCTGGTCCTTGATCACCAGAAGGTCGTTGCCGTTGTACTTCGTCAGCGGCGAGAGCGGCTCTCCGTCGGTCTCATAGGTCCCGTACTCCATCGCGGAAGCCAGCACGATGGGCTTCCAGGTCGAGCCGACCGGCACACCCAGAGTGTTGGCGTTGTTGGAGTAGTGCCCCTTGTCGTAGCCCTCGCCGCCGTACAGCGCGACGATCGCTCCGGACTTGGGATCGACCGACGCCCCGCCGAACTGGACGTACTTGTCCTTCTCCCGCTTCTTGGTGTTGAGGAAGCTCTTGCGCGTCTTCTCGACGGCCGCCGCCATCTGGTTGACCTTCTCCTTGTCGAAGGTCGTGTAGATCCGGTAGCCGCCCTTCTCCAGGTCCTCGGGAGAGAGACCTGCCTTCTTGGCGACGTACTCCTTGGCGATGTCGATCAGATAGCCGGACTGCCCGGACAGGTTCGAGTTCTGCTTCTTCAGCGTGGGGAACTCGCCGACCTTGGCCCGGTCCGCCGGCGTCAGGCGTCCGACCTCGACCATGCGGTCCAGGATCCACGACCAACGGTCCTTGGCCCGCTTGGTGTTCTGGTCCGCGGAAGCGTTCGCTCCCACACCCCCGTCGGGGTTGTAGAAGTTCGGACCCTTCAGGACGGAGGCCAGGAAGGCGCACTGCGTGGTGGTGAGCTTCGTGGCGTCCACGCCGAAGTAGGCCTGCGCCGCCGCCTGGATGCCGTAGGCGTTACGGCCGTAGTAGGCGGTGTTCAGGTAGCCGGCAAGGATCTCGTCCTTGGACAGCTTCTGGCCGACCTTGATGGAGATGAACAGTTCCTTGAACTTACGGGTGACCGTCTGCTCCTGGCTCAGGTAGGTGTTCTTGACGAACTGCTGGGTGATCGTCGAACCACCCTGCGTCTCGCCGCCCTTCGCCATGTTGAGGAGAGCACGCCCGATACCCGCCGGGTCGATGCCCTTGTCGTCGTAGAAGGACGCGTTCTCGGCGGAGACCACCGCGTCCTTCATCTCCCGCGGGATCTCGGCATCGCTCACGAGCTGGCGGTTCGTCTGACCGCCGGTCGCCGCCATCTGCTTGCCGTTGGACCAGTAGAAGACGTTGTTCTGCGCCAGGGCGGTGTCCTGGGCCTTCGGGATCCCGACCATGGCGTACCCGATGCCCGCGGCGGCGATCAGACCACCCATGAACGCGAGGAACGCTCCCGTGACCAGGCGCCACGACGGCGTCCAGCGCGCGAGGCCGTCCTTGCCGGCGCGGGGATAGTCGATGAACCGCTTGTTGGGCGGCGGTGCCGCCCGCCCTCTGCCCCGCCCGGGCCCGCTCGGCCCGCCCGGGGCGCCGCGGCGGCCGCCTCTGCCCGGTTCGGGCGCCTTGCGCCGGCCACCGGCGCTTCTCTGGGCCGCGCGTCGTGCTTCGGCGCGGCCGCCGTACTCACGTTCCTCGCTCGCCGAACCGGTGGAACCCGACCCGTACGAGTCGGAGGGAGATCCGGTGGCGCCTCGCGGTGCCGCTCGGCGGCCGGCGGACGAGCCGGCCTGGCCGCGTCGGGCCGCGGCACGTCCGCCTCCCTGCGGCTGCGGCGGTTTGCGACGGTGCTCGCTCATCGAACGACTACTCCTTGGACAGGCGCACCCCTGGGCGCCTGGCAACGGCGGCGGTTTTCCGGTCCCCCCGGAGTACGGATGTGGCCGGTTCCTCATTCACCCGTACTGCACCAAGGATGACGACGCCCTCAGGCGTCACTCGGTTCCCGGTGCTGTGCATGGCGCACAGACTACGCACCGTCAAAGTCCACCTAGCCCCGAACTTCACCCCAAATCAGGCAACTCGCTCCACATGAATCGTTGATGTGATCCCGTTCACCGTTCCCCCACTTGTCGCAGCCGGAAGGCCGTTCTATCGTCTTGATGTATCGAGTCGATACATCAGCGCGACATAAGACGAGGAGGCGAGGGGTGAGCCGACGTTCCGGGATCCTCGAGTTCGCCGTACTCGGACTGCTGCGCGAGTCCCCGATGCACGGCTATGAGCTGCGCAAACGACTCAATACGTCACTGGGCGTGTTCCGTGCCTTCAGCTACGGAACGCTCTATCCCTGCCTCAAGACGCTGGTCGCCAACGGCTGGTTGATCGAGGAACCGGGGAACACCACCGAAGACGCGCTCGCCGCACCCCTCGCGGGCCGTCGCGCCAAGATCGTCTATCGATTGACGGCGGAAGGTAAGGAGCACTTCGAGGAGCTGCTCTCCCAGACCGGACCCGACGCGTACGAGGACGAGCATTTCGCTGCCCGATTTGCCTTCTTCGGACGCACACCCCAGGACGTGCGCATGCGCGTGCTGGAGGGCCGTCGCAGTCGGCTGGAAGAGCGCCTGGAAAAGATGAGCGCCTCTCTGGCGCGCACCCGGGAACGCCTCGACGACTACACGCTCGAGCTCCAGCGCCACGGGATGGAGTCCGTGGAGCGCGAAGTGCGCTGGCTGAACGAGCTCATCGAGAGCGAGCGGGCCGGACGGGACCTGAGGGGTTCCGCCTCCGGGGGGCCCGACTCGCAGGACAACACCACTGGAGCGCCGGGCGGCCTGCCCCGGCCGGGGGACGACCTCCGGCCGGATACGCCCGGCGACACCGCCACGTGAGATCCACTCAGGAACTCACTCGTACACACAGGGAGCAACCGGAATGGGTTCGGTTCGCGTAGCCATCGTCGGCGTGGGCAACTGTGCCGCGTCGCTGGTTCAGGGAGTCGAGTACTACAAGGACGCCGACCCGGCGTCGAAGGTCCCCGGCCTGATGCACGTGCAGTTCGGCGACTACCACGTCAGCGACGTCGAGTTCGTCGCCGCGTTCGATGTCGACGCGAAGAAGGTCGGCCTCGACCTCGCGGACGCCATCGGCGCGAGCGAGAACAACACGATCAAGATCTGCGACGTGCCCCGTTCCGGCGTGACCGTCCAGCGCGGTCACACCCACGACGGTCTCGGCAAGTACTACCGCGAGACCATCGAGGAGTCCGCCGAGGCCCCGGTTGACGTCGTCCAGATCCTCAAGGACAAGCAGGTCGACGTCCTCGTCTGCTACCTGCCCGTCGGTTCCGAGGACGCGGCGAAGTTCTACGCCCAGTGCGCCATCGACGCCAAGGTCGCCTTCGTCAACGCCCTGCCGGTCTTCATCGCCGGTACGAAGGAGTGGGCCGACAAGTTCACCGAGGCCGGTGTCCCGATCGTCGGCGACGACATCAAGTCCCAGGTCGGCGCCACCATCACGCACCGCGTCATGGCGAAGCTGTTCGAGGACCGCGGTGTCGTCCTGGACCGCACGATGCAGCTGAACGTCGGCGGCAACATGGACTTCAAGAACATGCTCGAGCGGGACCGCCTCGAGTCCAAGAAGATCTCCAAGACGCAGGCCGTCACCTCGCAGATCCCCGACCGGGAGCTCGGCGAGAAGAACGTCCACATCGGCCCGTCCGACTACGTCGCCTGGCTCGACGACCGCAAGTGGGCCTACGTCCGCCTCGAGGGCCGTGCCTTCGGTGACGTCCCGCTGAACCTGGAGTACAAGCTCGAGGTCTGGGACTCCCCGAACTCCGCCGGCGTCATCATCGACGCGCTGCGCGCCGCGAAGATCGCCAAGGACCGCGGCATCGGCGGCCCGATCCTGTCGGCGTCCAGCTACTTCATGAAGTCCCCGCCGGTCCAGTACTTCGACGACGAGGCCCGCCAGAACGTCGAGAAGTTCATCAAGGGCGAGGTCGAGCGCTAAGCAGACGGAGCCGCACCAGAACGCTCCTGCCAGGGCTGTGGAGGGTCCCCGGGTTGTACCGCCCGGGGACCCTCCCGTATGTGAGGCTGTGCCTCATGTCCGTCGTACGCGATCTGCGGGTCCTGCTGCGCTTCCGCGACTTCCGGCGCCTGCTCGTCGTACGCCTGCTCTCACAGGGCGCCGACGGCGTCTACCAGACCGCACTCGCCACCTACGTCGTCTTCTCCCCGGAGAAACAGACCTCGGCCACCGCGATCGCCTCCGCCATGGCGGTGCTGCTCCTGCCGTACTCCCTGGTGGGCCCGTTCTCCGGCGTCCTGCTGGACCGCTGGCGCCGCCGCCAGGTCCTGCTGTACGGCAGCTTGCTGCGCACCCTGCTGGCCTCGGCGACCGCCGCCCTGATCGTCACCGAGGTCCCGGACTGGCTGTTCTACGTCTCCGCGCTGTGTGTCACCGCCGTCAATCGCTTCGTCCTGTCGGGTCTGTCCGCCGCGCTGCCACGCGTGGTCGACGAGGAGCGGCTCGTCATCGCCAACTCCCTTTCCCCTACCGCCGGAACGCTCGCCGCGGCCACGGGAGCCGGCCTGGCCTTCGTCGTACGGCTGGTGGTCTGGGACTCCGATGCCGCCGTGGTGCTGCTGGGAGCGGCCCTGTATCTGTGCGCCGGGCTGGCCGCGCTGCGTATGGCGCCGGAACTGCTCGGTCCCGATCGTGAGTTGGTGCAGCCACGTCTTGCGGCGGCTCTGTCCGGCACCACACGCGACCTGGCGGCAGCCGTACGCCACCTCGCCGCTCCGCCGCGCCGAGAAGCCGCCTGGGCGCTGTTCACGATGACGCTGATGCGCTTCTGCTACGGCGCTCTGCTCGTCATGGTGCTGATGCTGTGCCGGTACGCCTTCTCCACCACCGCCGATGACGGACTCGCCCTGCTGGGGCTGGCGTTGGCCGTCTCCGGCGCCGGCTTCTTCGCGGCGGCGGTGGTGACTCCCTGGGCCGCCGCGCGGCTCGGCCCCGGCCGCTGGATCGCCACGTGCGCAGGCGCCGCCGCCGTGCTGGTGTCCGCGCTGGGACTGCCCTTCGCCACAACTCCCATGCTGGTCGCGGCATTCGTGCTGGGCCTGACGACGCAGGGCGCGAAGATCTCGACGGACACGATCGTGCAGTCCTCGGTCGAGGACGGCTTCCGTGGCCGGACCTTTTCGGTCTACGACGTGCTGTTCAACGTCGCGTTCGTCGGAGCGGCCGGAGTTGCCGCGCTGATACTGCCTCCGGACGGCCGTTCGGCCCCGCTCATTGTCACAGTCTCCGTTATCTACGCGGCAGTTGCGGTGGCTATGGCCCGCTTTGAGTATCGGTCTGTGTCACATCAATGACACAGAGGCATTCCCAAGTACTGAGTTGTCAGTGGGGCCCGGTAACTTACGTCCGTCTTACATCGCGCCATTGTTCGCGATCACGCACCCATGTTCTAGGGGGACCCCCAAGTGACAACTCCGCCGCCGCAGGGCAATCCATTCGCGCAGGGCCAGAACCCGTACGCCCAGGGCCAGCCGCCCCAGGGCCAGGCCCCGTACCCGCAGCAGCCGGGCCAGCCGGGCTTCCCGCAGGGTGGGGCGCCTTACGCGCCGGTTCCCCCGGAGCAGCCGCGCCGCAAGGTCAGCTTCAAGACGATCAAGAACGTCCTCGTCGGCGTGGGTGTCGTGACTGCGATCGTCGTCGGCTACATAGCCAGCCTGGACGACGCGGACCAGGCGAAGGTCGGCGACTGCCTGAAGTCCGCCTCCTCGTCATCCTCGAGCGATGAGATGGAGGTCGTGGACTGCTCTTCCTCGGAGGCGGAGGCCAAGGTCCTCAAGAAGGTCGACGGCACCTACACCTCGTTCACCGCCGAGACGGAGTGCCGCAAGGTCAGCGGCGCCACGAGCTTCTACGCCCAGACCGGCGACGGCGACAACTTCGTGCTGTGCCTCTCGGACGTCTGATCTGAGCTCTCCACACACTGAGGGGCGATGTTTCACGTGAAACATCGCCCCTCGACGTATCCAGGCGGGCATGTTTCACGTGAAACATGCCGCGTCCCCGGAGCTCAGCCCTGTGCGGCCCACCACTCCTTCAGCGCCGCCACCGCAGCGTCATGCTCCATCGGCCCATGCTCCAGCCGAAGCTCCAGCATGTGCTTGTACGCGTTGCCGATCACCGGGCCCGGGCCGACGCCGAGGATCTCCATGATCTGGTTGCCGTCGAGGTCGGGGCGGATGGAGTCGAGCTCCTCCTGCTCCTGGAGTTGAGCGATGCGCTCCTCCAGGCCGTCGTAGGCGCGGGACAGCGCGGCTGCCTTGCGCTTGTTGCGGGTCGTGCAGTCCGAGCGCGTCAGCTTGTGCAGGCGGTCCAGGAGCGGGCCGGCGTCGCGGACGTAGCGGCGGACAGCGGAGTCCGTCCACTCACCCGTGCCGTAGCCGTGGAAGCGCAGGTGGAGTTCGACCAGACGTGAGACGTCCTTCACCAGCTCGTTGGAGTACTTGAGCGCCGTCATGCGCTTCTTCGTCATCTTCGCGCCGACCACCTCGTGGTGGTGGAACGAGACCCGGCCGTCCCCCTCGAAGCGACGCGTGCGCGGCTTGCCGATGTCGTGCAGCAGGGCAGCCAGCCGGAGAGTCAGGTCGGGACCGTTCTCCTCCAGCGCCATCGCCTGCTCCAGGACGATCAGCGTGTGCTCGTAGACGTCCTTGTGACGGTGGTGCTCGTCGCTCTCGAGCCGCAGCGCCGGCAGCTCGGGGAACACCCGCTCGGCGAGCCCGGTGTCGACCATCAGCGTCAGACCCTTGCGGGGGTGGGCGGAGAGGATCAGCTTGTTCAGCTCGTCCCGCACCCGCTCCGCCGAGACGATCTCGATCCGCTCGCTCATCTCCTTCATGGCCGTCACCACCTCGGGGGCCACCTCGAAGTCGAGCTGGGCCGCGAAGCGCGCCGCACGCATCATGCGCAGCGGGTCGTCGGAGAAGGACGCCTCCGGCGTACCCGGGGTCCGCAGGACGCGCGCCGCGAGGTCCTCCAGCCCGCCGTGCGGGTCGACGAACTCCTTCTCCGGCAGGGCGACCGCCATCGCGTTGACCGTGAAGTCACGCCGGACGAGGTCCTCCTCGATCGAGTCGCCGTACGACACCTCGGGCTTGCGCGACGTCCGGTCGTACGCCTCCGAGCGGTAGGTCGTCACCTCGATCTGGTAGCCGTCCTTCTGCGCACCGACCGTGCCGAAGGCGATCCCGACCTCCCACACCGCGTCCGCCCAGGGGCGCACGATCTTCAGCACGTCCTGGGGACGGGCGTCGGTCGTGAAGTCCAGATCGTTGCCGAGCCGACCGAGGAGCGCGTCCCGGACCGATCCGCCGACGAGGGCGAGTGAGAACCCCGCGTCCTTGAAACGGCGGGCGAGGTCGTCGGCGACAGGCGCGACCCGCAGCAGTTCACTCACCGCGCGATGCTGCACCTGACTCAGGACACTGGACTTGTCTTCGTTGGCGTTCGGCACAACAAAAGAGGGTACGTGGCCCCGGCACGCCCGAGCGCCTCCATTAAACGTGCACGAGGCGCGCACAGACGCCTCCGCCGATGCATCCCGAGGGCTGCCGTCGCAACCTTTACGACTTGGTGACGGCCTTCCCTTTATAAATACACATACGGGACAGGCCGACGCCTCGGACCGATCTTGTGGGGCAGTCCGCGGCACTTCCCCTCAGCGCACATCGTTACCATGCGTGGACGCACATTCCGACGACCACTGACGACGACGAGGGACGGGCGAGCGCGTGGCCGAGGCGGCAGACTTCCAGGGGATGAGTCCCTCACCTGCCCGCCGCTGGTTGCGGCGCACCGGAGCACTGTTCGCCGGGGCGCCACTGCTGGCCGGCCTGCTCCAGCTGCCTGCCGCGGCGCCCTCGCACGCCGCCGGACAGGACTCCCTGAAGGCCGTTTCCGGCTCGGAAACCGTCGATGTCGCTGTGGACTCGCTCACTCCGACCGTGCCCGGCGAGGACGACACCATCACCGTGTCCGGCACGGTGACCAACAAGGGCAAGGAGACCGTCACCGACGCGCAGGTGGACCTGCGTCTCGGAGGCGCCCTGAACACCCGCTCGGCCATCGACGCGGTCGCCGGACGCACCGACTACCAGCAGGGGCTCGACGGCTCCCCGGTCGGCGGGAAGTACGTCAAGGAGTTCGCGAAGCTCACTCCGGGCGTCGCCCAGAACTTCAGCATCTCGGTGCCGGTCGACAAGCTCGACCTCGGCGGCGAGGGCGTGTACCAGTTCGCCGTCTCACTGTCCGGCGAGACGTCCTCGCAGGCATGGGACCACGTGCTCGGCATCGAGCGGACGTTCCTGCCCTGGCAGCCGGACGGCGCCGACACGAAGACGAAGACGACGGTTCTGTGGCCGCTCGTCTCCACGTCCCACATGACGGCGCAGACGGGATCCGACGAGTCCCAGACGCCGGTCTTCCGTGACGACGACCTCGCCAAGGAGATCTCCCCGGGCGGGCGCCTCCAGCAGCTGCTGTCGCTCGGCAAGGATCTCGACGTCACCTGGGTGATCGACCCCGACCTGCTGGCCTCCGTGAGCGCGATGACGGAGAGCTACCGCGTCCAGGGCGAGGGAGACACGACCACGGCCGGCACCCATCAGGGAGCCGCCAACCGGTGGCTGTCCGAGCTCCAGGACGCGGTGCAGGACAAGGAAGTCGTCGCCCTGCCCTTCGCCGACCCGGACCTGGCCTCCCTCGCGCACAACGGCACGAACGTCACCGGCTCCCTGAGCCATCTCAAGGAGGCCACCGACGTCGCCTCGGACACCGTCGAGTCGGTGCTCCATGTCGTACCGACCACGGACTTCGCCTGGCCCGTGAACGGCGCCGTCGACCCGTCCATCGTCAAGGTCGCCACCTCTGCCGGCGCGGACAAGGTGATCGCCCGCAGCGACAGCCTGATCGAGACTGGCGGTCTGCCCTACACGCCCTCCGCGTCCCGCCCCATCGGCGGCGGCACGACGGCGCTCGTCGCGGACGCCCGGATGTCGACGGTGTTCCAGGGCAACCTGACGCGAGCGTCGAGCTCGACGCTCGCCGTGCAGCGGTTCCTCGCCCAGAGCCTGGCGCTGAACCTCCAGTCCGACCGGCAGCGCAGCATCGTCGTCGCCCCGCAGCGGATGCCGTCGGCGAGCGAGGCCCAGGCGATGGCCGCGGCGGTGACGGCGCTCCAGGGCGGCTCCTGGTCCCAGCCCCAGGAGCTCGCGGCCGCGGCCACGGCCAAGCCGGACTCCGGAGCCACCACGAAGGTCCCGTCGGCCTCCCGGTACCCCTCCTCGCTGCGCAAGCAGGAGCTCCCGCGCGCGGCCTTCGAGCAGATCGCGTCCACGCAGAACAAGCTCGACAACTTCAAGGTCATCCTCAGCGACCCGTCCCGCGTGGTGACCCCCTTCGGCCGGGCCATGAACCGCGAGATGTCCACGTCGTGGCGCGGTCGCTCGGCCGAGGCGGCCGACTTCCGCAACGGCGTCGAGGCGTACATCAACTCCCTCGCCGGCCAGGTCACGCTGATCGAGAAGTCCGAGATCAAGCTCTCCGGGCGCAGCGCCACGATCCCCGTGACCGTGCAGAACAACCTGGTCCAGGGCGTCGAGCACCTGGTGCTGCGGCTCACGTCCACGAGCCCGAGGCGTCTGGAGATCGGCGGCGACAGCTACTACGAGCAGTCCGTCTCGGTCTCCGGCGGACACAGTCAGACCGTGAAGTTCCCCACCTCGGCCCAGGCCAACGGCCAGGCCTCGGTGATCGCCCAGCTGTACACGGAGGACGGGCAGGCGTACGGCCAGCCCGTCAGGTTCGATGTGAAGGTCACCGAGTTCACGGCCACCGTGATGCTGGTCATCGGCGGCGGATTCCTGCTGCTGGTCCTCGCCGGGTTCCGGATGTACACGCAGCGCAAGCGCGCCGCGGCCCGCGACGCGGAGGAGGACGACTCCCGGGAGACGGGCGCGGAAGAAGGCGGTCCGGAGAACCCGGAAGGGCCCTCCGACCGTCTCACGCCCGAGGATGTTCTCAACGAGGAGTCCCGCCCCGAGGACGGGGCAGACGCCCCGGAGCAGGCGAGTGACCCTTCAACGGACACCGCAGCGGAAAGCGCCGACCCGTCCGGCACGGGTGAGAGAGTGGACCGTTGAGCGATGTCGTGGCCGGTGGGCCAGGGACGATGAGGTGGGGTAGCCATGAACGCGCCGTACGACGGTGACCGCGGCCAGGCCGCGGGCAGCTCGGGGCACCCCGAGGGCCCGCCGCCCGAGCCCGGCCAGGTGCCGCCGCAGCAGCCCGCGGACATGTACCTCCAGGACGCCTACGACCAGGACCCCTACCGGGGCCAGGAGCTCTCCGCCCAGGACCCGGTCGCCGAGGCGCTGTACGACCGCGCCGCGCACCCGCCGCCCCCGCCGGGCACGTACCAGCCTCAGCAGCCCCTCTACTCCCAGCCGCCCCAGTCGCCGTACGCCCCCGACCCCAACGTGTGGGCCCAGACCCCGGCGCCCGAGCCGGAGGGTCCTACCCAGTACCTGCCGTACGGTGACGACCCCCGTACGACCCAGTACGTGGGCGTCGACGACCTCGTCTCGAACTCCGCCGGGGAACAGCAGGAGCACGACGCCTTCGCGCACCTCTTCCGCGACCAGCAGCAGGGCGGCCACCCGCAGTACCAGGCACAGCCCACGGTCCCGGCACCGTCCCCCGCGCCCGCCGCGGGCCTCACGCCGCCCGTGGGCCCCACGCCGACCGCGGGGGCCGAGACGGCCTCGCCGGAGCCCGCGCCTGCCCCCGCCCCCACCGGGAAGAAGGGCGGCCGGGCCGGCGGTCTGCTGAAGTCGAGCGCCGTGATGGCCGCGGGGACGATGGTCTCCCGGCTCACCGGGTTCGTCCGGTCCATGCTGATCGTCTCGGCACTGGGCCTCGGCCTGCTCGGCGACTCCTTCCAGGTCGCCTACCAGCTGCCGACGATGATCTACATCCTGACCGTCGGCGGCGGCCTCAACTCCGTCTTCGTGCCGCAGCTCGTGCGCGCCATGAAGGACGACGAGGACGGCGGCGAGGCCTACGCGAACCGTCTGCTGACGCTGGTGATGGTGGCGCTCGCCGCCCTGACCGCGCTCGCGATGTACGCCGCCCCGCTGCTCGTCAGCGCGCTGTCCACCAAGGTCGCCAGCGACCCCGCCGCCAACGACGTCGCGGTCACCTTCACCCGTTACTTCCTGCCCTCGATCTTCTTCATGGGCGTCCACGTGGTGATGGGCCAGATCCTCAACGCGCGCGGCCGCTTCGGCGCGATGATGTGGACGCCGGTCCTGAACAACATCGTCATCATCGTGACGCTCGGCATGTTCCTGTGGGTGTACGGCACCGCCGAGCACTCCGGCATGTCGGTCACCAGCATCCCGCCGGAGGGCCAGCGGCTCCTCGGCATCGGTGTCCTGCTCGGTCTGGTCGTCCAGTCCCTGGCGATGATCCCGTATCTGCGGGAGACCGGCTTCCGGCTGCGGCTGCGCTTCGACTGGCGTGGCCACGGCCTCGGCAAGGCCGCCGTGCTCGCCAAGTGGACCATTCTGTTCGTCCTCGCCAACCAGGCGGGCGCGCTCGTGGTCACCCAGCTGTCCACGGCCGCCGGATTCGCCTCCGACGAAGACGGCACCGGCTTCGCCGCCTACGCCAACGCCCAGCTGATCTGGGGCCTGCCGCAGGCCATCATCACCGTGTCCCTGATGGCCGCCCTGCTGCCGCGCATCTCGCGTTCGGCGGCGGAGGACGATCCGGGCGCCGTGCGCGACGACATCTCCCAGGGCCTGCGCACGACAGCCGTGGCGATCGTGCCGCTCGCCTTCGGCTTCGTGGCGCTCGGCATCCCGATGTGCACCCTGATGTTCGGCTCCTCGGGCACGAGCGAGGCCACCAACATGGGCTACATGCTGATGGCCTTCGGCCTCGGCCTGATCCCCTACTCGGTCCAGTACGTCGTGCTGCGCGCCTTCTACGCCTACGAGGACACCCGCACCCCCTTCTACAACACCGTCATCGTGGCCGCGTGCAACGCGGGTGCGTCGGTGCTCTGCTTCCTCGTGCTGCCGGCCCGCTGGGCCGTGGTCGGCATGGCCGCCTCGTACGGCCTGGCCTACGCGATCGGCGTCGGTGTCGCGTGGAGCCGACTGCGCAAGCGGCTCGGCGGCGACCTCGACGGCACCCGGGTGATGCGGACGTACACCAGGCTCTGCATCGCCTCGGTGCCGGCGGCGCTGCTGAGCGGCTTGGCCTGCTACGGAGTGACCCTGACGCTCGGCCAGGGCGCACTGGGCTCCCTGGCCGCCCTGCTGGCCGGTGGAGCGGTACTGCTGGGCACCTTCTTCGTCGCCGCGCGCCGGATGCGCATCGACGAGCTCAACTCATTGGTCGGCATGGTTCGCGGGCGTCTGGGTCGCTGAACCGGGGTACGCGCACAACCATCGTCCGCCGCCGCGTGTCGTGCATAGCGGCGGACTGTGGGCACAATTGGTTTCGGCGTCGGACGGCGCGCACGGGGTCCAACGGCGCGCAATGGATGGGGAGGCAGGAACGACGGTGGCGGAACGGAGCACGGCTGCCGTCGACGTGGCAGACAACAGCGGCGACGAGCCGCTGACCGCTCAGGCGGACCAGTCCACGGCCGACGGGGTGGCCAAGAATCGGGAGCGGGTCACGGACATCGACGAGGCACAGGGGAGTGGCGGGACCGAGGGTCCCGAGAAGGCCTCACCGCCCGAACTGCACAGCGGCCACAAACTCGCCAGACGCTACCGCCTCGAGGAGTGCGTCACCCGTCTGGACGGTTTCAGCAGCTGGCGGGCGGTCGACGAGAAACTCCGTCGCGCCGTCGGCGTGCACATCCTGCCCGCGGACCACGCACGGGCGCGTTCCGTGCTGGCCGCGGCCCGTTCCTCCGCGTTGCTCGGCGACCCGCGCTTCGTCCAGGTGCTCGACGCCGTGGAGGAGAACGACGTCGTCTACGTCGTCCACGAATGGCTCCCCGACGCCACGGAACTGACGACCCTTCTCGCCTCCGGTCCGCTGGAGGTGTACGACGCCTACCAGATGGTCACCCAGGTGTCCGCGGCCATGGCTGCCGCCCACCGCGAGGGTCTGGCCCATCTGCGGCTCAACCCGAACGCCGTGCTGCGCACCTCCAGCGGGCAGTGGCGCATCCGCGGCCTCGCCGTGAACGCCGCGCTTCGGGGCATCAGCTCCGACACCCCGCAGCGCACCGACACGGAGGCCATCGGCGCCCTGCTGTACGCCGCGCTCACCCAGCGCTGGCCGTACGAGAGCGACGCCTACGGGCTGTCCGGGCTGCCGAAGGACGTCGGTCTGATCGCGCCCGACCAGGTGCGTGCCGGTGTCCACCGCGGGCTGTCCGAGCTCGCCATGCGCGCGCTGGCCAACGACGGCGCGACCGCCTCCCGCCACGAGTCCGCGTGCACCACGCCGGAGGAACTGGTGAAGGCGATCGGCGAGATGCCCCGCATCCGCCCGCCGGAGCCCTCGTTCACGGCCCCGCCGGACTATCAGCGCACGACGTACCAGCAGGGCACGTACGGCCGCCAGACGCGTCCCGGCGTCACCCAGCAGATGCCGACCCCGCCGCCCCCGCTCCAGAGCCGCACGGGCAAGGCCCTGAAGTGGGCCGTCTCGGCCCTCCTCATCGCCGCTCTGGGCCTGGGCAGCTGGCAGTTGGCGGACGCGCTCATGGACCAGGGCGGCAAGTCCGAGGACTCGAACCAGACGCAGACGACAGAGGACAACGACAAGAGCCCGACGAAGCCGGCCAGCAAGCCGATCGCCATCGAGGGCGTCCAGGACTACGACCCGTTCGGCTCGGACGGCTCGGAGAACCCGAGGGACATAGACAAGATCTACGACTCGGCCTCGGGCACCTACTGGCAGACGAGCTACTACGCCAGCGCCGACTTCGGTCGGTTGAAGTCGGGTGTCGGAGTCATCCTGGATCTCGGCAAGGCCCAGCCCGTCGGCAAGGTCACCATCAGCTTCATGGGCGACACCTCCGTCGAACTCCGAGCCGCCTCGGGTGACCCCGGCGCCACGCCGACGTCCTTCGACAGCTACCCCGAGGTGGCCTCCGGTTCCGGCACCACGGTGACACTCAAGCCCGGCGACTCCCTCAAGTCCCGCTACCTTCTGATCTGGCTGACCAATCTGCCGAAGCAGGTCGACGACGGTCAGTTCCGTGGCAGGGTCTTGGACGTCAAGGTGAGCAGCTGAGAGAGGGAGGGGGGTCCGATGGCGGATGGCGGCGCATACGGTGACACAAGCGATCAGGACCTCCTCGCCCTTCACGTAGAGGGCGACCCCGATGCTTTCGGGGAGATCGTGCGGCGTCACCGTGACCGCCTCTGGGCCGTGGCGCTGCGGACGCTGGGCGACCGCGAGGAGGCCGCTGACGCCGTCCAGGACGCCCTCGTCTCCGCCTACCGGGCCGCCCACACCTTCAGGGGCCAGTCGGCCGTCACAACGTGGCTGCACCGCATCACGGTGAACGCCTGCCTGGACCGCGCCCGCAAGGCGGCCTCCCGCAAGACCTCCCCGGTCGACGACACCGAGCGCCTGGAGCAGCTCCTGGAGCCGCACGAGTCCGCCTCGGCGCCCGCGGAGCGCAACGATCTCCACCGCCAGCTGCTGGAAGCGCTCGGCACGCTCCCGCCGGACCAGCGGGCGGCCCTCGTGCTCGTGGACATGCAGGGCTACCCCGTAGCCGAGGCCGCCCGGGTTCTCGATGTCCCGACGGGCACGGTCAAGAGCCGGTGTGCACGGGGCAGAGCCAGACTTCTGCCTCTCCTCACCCATCTCCGCCCGGAAAGCGGCGGTGGTGGCAAGGATCCCGGCGAGAGGCGGAACCGGACCCAGGGGACATCCGTCCCACCGGCAGCGGGTCCCGAAGCCAGGAGGCCGAAGGAGACGGATCCGCGCGATACAGGGCCGAGTGATTCAGCCGCAGTGAAGGGCGGAGGTGGGCGAGCGTGACATCCACGACAGATACAGCCGGGCACCCGGACGTCGCCGAGATCTCCGACCTCACCGAGGGACTCCTCCCCCCGTCCAAGACAGCCGATCTACGCCGGCACCTGGACGAGTGTGAGCTGTGCGCCGACGTCCACGCCTCGCTGGAGGAGATCCGGGGACTGCTCGGCACTCTGCCCGGCCCGGCACGGATGCCCTCCGATGTCGCTGAACGCATCGACGCCGCGCTCGCCGCGGAGGCTCTGCTGAGCGCGACGGCGCCTCGTGACGCCGACGCACCTACGCATGCCGGCGGTGTCCGTGCGCTCTCCGCTGCCGACGACGGCAGGTCTGCCGAGGACGACGGCACGCATGTTTCACGTGAAACATCGACAGCATCAGACCGTCCGGCAGGTCACGCCCGCTCCTCCACCACCGGCCCCGGCCGCAAGGACCGCAAGAGGGCGGGGCGCCGCAAGGTCGCCGTCCTGGGCGCCGCCTTCACGGCCGCTGCCCTGGGCCTCGGCACCGTACTGCTGACCTCGCTCATGGGTGGTGGAGGATCCGGTCCCACGGCCGAGGGCGGGCAGACCACCGCCGACACCTTCTCCGCGGCGAAGCTGGAGAAGCAGGTCGACCACCTCCTCGCCACGAGCGGCAGCAACATCGGCAAGTCCCGCGGCCCGGACGAGAGCATGGGCGTGCGGGGCGGACCCGACACCGAGAGCCCGAAGATCCTCCGGGAGATCACCGTGCCGGAGTGCATCCAGAAGGGCATCGGTCGCGATGACGCGGCGCTCGCTGCTCAGGAAGGCACTTTCCAGGGCAAGGAAGTGCTGCTCGTCGTCCTCACCGACGCCTCTGACGCCGGCAAGGTCACCGCTTATCTCGTCGACGCGAGCTGTGTGACACACCCGTCGACCACCAGTGCCAAGGTCCTTCTGACGAAGTCCTACGCACGTAACTGAGAGCCCGGCGGTTCGTCTTCATCAGGCGCGGCAACCCCTACGGTGAGGCCTCACCGTGTGCCCGGACACAGTGGGAATGCACGCCCCTTAGGATCCGTTGGGTGGGGTGAGAGTTCTGAAAGGGGCTCCACCGGTCCGACGACGTATTCCAGAGACGAGGAATCAAGCCGTGAGCGACGTCCGAAACGTGATCATCATCGGCTCCGGGCCTGCCGGCTACACGGCGGCGCTCTACACCGCGCGCGCGTCGCTGAAGCCGTTGGTGTTCGAAGGTGCCGTCACCGCCGGTGGTGCGCTCATGAACACGACCGACGTGGAGAACTTCCCGGGCTTCCAGGACGGCATCATGGGCCCCGAGCTCATGGACAACATGCGCTCCCAGGCCGAGCGCTTCGGTGCCGAGCTCGTCCCGGACGACATCGTCAATGTCGACCTGAGCGGTGAGATCAAGACCGTCACCGACACCGCGGGCACGGTCCACCGTGCGAAGGCCATCATCGTCGCGACCGGCTCGCAGCACCGCAAGCTCGGCCTGCCGAACGAGGACGCCCTCTCGGGTCGTGGCGTCTCGTGGTGTGCCACCTGTGACGGGTTCTTCTTCAAGGACCAGGACATCGCCGTGATCGGCGGCGGCGACACCGCGATGGAGGAGGCGACCTTCCTCTCGCGCTTCGCCAAGTCCGTGACGATCGTCCACCGCCGGGACACCCTGCGCGCCTCGAAGGCGATGCAGGAGCGTGCCTTCGCCGACCCGAAGATCAAGTTCGTCTGGGACAGCGAGGTGGCCGAGGTACAGGGCGAGCAGAAGCTCTCCGGCCTGAAGCTGCGCAACATCAAAACCGGCGAGCTCTCGGACCTGGCGGTCACCGGCCTGTTCATCGCGATCGGCCACGACCCGCGCACCGAGCTGTTCAAGGGCCAGCTGGAGTTGGACGAGGAGGGCTACCTCAAGGTCAGCGCCCCCTCGACCCGCACCAACCTCAGCGGCGTCTTCGGTGCCGGCGACGTGGTCGACCACACCTACCGCCAGGCGATCACGGCGGCCGGCACCGGTTGTTCCGCCGCTCTCGACGCCGAGCGCTTCCTCTCCGCCTTGGCGGACGAGGAGAAGGCCGAGCCCGAGAAGACCTCTGTCTGACCCCCATCCACCCCACGCCCCGATCAGTTAAGGAGCCCGCCGTGGCCGGCACCCTGAAGAATGTGACCGACGATTCCTTCGAGCAGGACGTCCTCAAGAGCGACAAGCCCGTCCTGGTGGACTTCTGGGCTGCCTGGTGCGGTCCGTGCCGTCAGATCGCGCCGTCCCTCGAGGCGATCGCCGCCGAGCACGGTGACAAGATCGAGATCGTCAAGCTCAACATCGACGAGAACCCGGGTACGGCCGCCAAGTACGGCGTCATGTCCATCCCGACGCTGAACGTCTACCAGAACGGCGAGGTCGCCAAGACCATCGTCGGCGCGAAGCCGAAGGCCGGGATCCTCCGCGACCTCGAGGACTTCATCGCCGAGTGACGTTTCACGTGAAACACGAATGGGCCAACCCCTTGGGTTGGCCCATTTGCTTTGGCGGGGTGCAGCACGGGTCAGAGAGGCCGCAGCGCCGGTTCCTTCTGGACCGCGCCGAGAAGCCGGTCGATCGCCATCTCCACGTCTTCCTTCCATGACAGAGTCGTCCGCAGCTCCAGCCGCAGTCGTGGGGACGTGGGGTGCGGGCGAACCGTCTTGAAGCCCACGGCCAGCAGATGGTCGGCGGGCAGAACGCACGCCGGCTCTTTCCAACGAGCGTCTCCGAAGGCCTCGATCGCCTTGAAGCCCCGTCGCAGAAGATCCTTGGCGACTGTCTGGACCATCACTCTGCCCAGCCCTTGGCCCTGATAGCCGGGCATGATGAACGCGGTCATCAGTTGCACCGCGTCCGGTGAGACAGGGCTCGTGGGAAACGCCGTCGCGCGAGGAACGTAAGCCGGAGGCGCGTACAGCACGAAGCCGACCGGCACTTCATCGACGTAGACGACTCGCCCGCAGGAGCCCCAGTCCAACAGGACGGCGGAGATCCAGGCTTCCTTCTCCAGTGCGGCCGTGCCGGCCTTTACCGCTGCCTCACCGCTGACCGGGTCCAACTCCCAGAAGACACACGAGCGGCAGCGCTTGGGAAGGTCCGGAAGGTTGTCCAGCGTGAGCGGTACGAGCCGACGCCCCATGAAGGCTGTTCCTCGCTTCCTTCGCCCGCGGCATCGCGAGCGGCTGTCAGGGCGCTTCGCTCTCTGAGCAGGCTGCCGACGAATCCGCCGACCGCGCCCAGTCCAAGACCCGCGCTCACCAGTCCGGTGCGGCTCACCGTTCGCATGGACCCCGCCTCCCCTAAGAGGTCTGCCAGGTGGATGCGCCATACCCGATCGCATCGTATCGACGATGCGATTCCATCGATACCGCCAGAAAGCAAAGTGCGGGCCGTGTTCCGGTACACACCGGACACGGCCCGCATGAACGGGTCGGACAGCCGAGCCGGCCGAGCCTCAGCCCTCGTTGTCCTCGTCGTCCTCATCGAGCAGGCTCTTCTGCAGGGCGAGCTTCTCGCCCGGAGCGAAGGTGGTGAGGATCCGCTCGAGGTCCTCCGGAGAGGCGAACTCGACGGTGATCTTGCCCTTCTTCTGACCGAGCTCGACCTTCACTCGCGTCTCGAAGCGGTCCGAGAGCCGCGTCGCAAGGTCGGACAGCGCCGGCGAAGGAACCGAGCCGGCCCGGGGACCCCTGGACCGCGGGGTCTTCTGCGGGCGGGAGCCCATCAGGGTCACGATCTCTTCTACGGACCGTACGGACAGCCCTTCGGCCACCACGCGGTAGGCCAGCCGCTCCTGCTCCTCGGCGTCCTCCACGGACAGCAGAGCCCGCGCATGGCCAGCGGAGAGCACTCCGGCCGCCACCCTGTTCTGAACCTTGGGCGAGAGCTTCAGCAGACGCAGGGTGTTGGAGACCTGGGGCCGGGAACGGCCGATGCGGTCAGCCAGCTGGTCGTGCGTGCAGTTGAAGTCCTTCAGCAGCTGATCGTAGGCAGCCGCCTCTTCGATCGGGTTCAGCTGAGCGCGGTGCAGGTTCTCCAGCAGCGCGTCCAGCAGAAGCTTCTCGTCATCCGTGGCCCGCACGATCGCCGGGATCGCCTCGAGGCCGGCCTCACGGCAGGCCCTCCAGCGGCGCTCGCCCATGATGAGCTCGAAGCGCGAGGGAGCGATCTGCCGCACGACGATCGGCTGGAGGAGACCGACCTCCTGGATGGAGGTGACGAGCTCCTGGAGCGCGTCCTCGTCGAAGATCTCACGCGGCTGACGCGGGTTCGGCGTGATCTCGTCGAGGGGGATCTCCGCGAAGTGAGCGCCCATGGGAGCGGCAGGCGTCTCCACGGCGCCGCTCGACGGCGGCTCCTCGGTTTCATGTGAAACAGGCGGCAGCGTAGCCACCTTGGCCGCGGCGACCCCACGGTCGGTCAGCACCGGCATCGCAGCCGGGGAGGCGGGAGCAGCTCCCCCTACCGCGGGCGGGGGCACCGTCTTCTCCGTCGGTGCAGCAGGGATCAGTGCGCCGAGTCCACGACCCAAACCCCTCCGTCGCTCGCTCACTGGATCCCCTCCACCATGCTCGGGTTGCTCTGGGCGCCGAAGTGGCCGTTCGTCGGGTCGTAGCTGACACCGACACCCTTCAGCGCGATTTCTCGTGCGGCCTCAAGGTAGGACAGGGCGCCGCTCGAACCTGGATCGTAAGTCAGAACCGTCTGCCCATAGCTCGGCGCCTCGGAGATACGGACCGAGCGGGGAATGCTCGTCCGCAGCACCTCGTCGCCGAAGTGGTTGCGTACCTCGTCCGCGACCTGGGACGCGAGCCGCGTCCGGCCGTCGTACATGGTGAGCAGGATCGTCGAGACATGCAGGGCGGGGTTGAGGTGCCCCCGCACCAGGTCGACGTTGCGCAGCAGCTGCCCAAGTCCCTCCAGCGCGTAGTACTCGCACTGGATCGGGATCAGGACCTCCTGGCCGGCCACGAGTGCGTTGACCGTCAGCAGGCCGAGCGAGGGAGGGCAGTCGATGAGGACGTAGTCCAGCGGCTGTTCGTAGGCCTGGATCGCCCGCTCGAGCCGGCTCTCACGCGCCACCAGCGATACCAGCTCGATCTCAGCACCGGCGAGATCGATCGTGGCGGGGGCACAGAAGAGGCCCTCGACATCGGGGACCGGCTGGACGACTTCGGCGAGCGGCTTGCTCTCGACCAACACGTCATAGATCGAGGGAACCTCGGCGTGATGGTCGATCCCCAGGGCCGTGGATGCGTTGCCCTGAGGGTCGAGGTCGATAACGAGTACACGGCCGCCATGCAGGGCCAGCGAAGCGGCAAGGTTGACGGTCGTCGTCGTCTTGCCCACGCCCCCCTTCTGGTTGGCGACCACCATGACACGCGTCTGCTCGGGCCGTGGCAGGCCCTCGCCGGCGCGGCCTAGCGCCTCGACCGCCAGTTGGGCAGCACGACCGATGGGAGTGTCGTCCATCGGGGGCGGTGTTTCACGTGAAACATCGTCCCCCATCGACTCGGTACGGGGACCGGGGACCGGATCGGTCATCGGTCCCGCGATGTTGGCGTCGGACCGCAAGGATTCACTCTC
This sequence comes from Streptomyces chartreusis, assembly GCF_008704715.1. Taxonomy (NCBI): domain Bacteria; kingdom Bacillati; phylum Actinomycetota; class Actinomycetes; order Kitasatosporales; family Streptomycetaceae; genus Streptomyces; species Streptomyces chartreusis. The sequence continues at coordinate 4,960,684 of NZ_CP023689.1, read as the reverse complement.
CTCGACTTCAGGCTCGCAATGAACAGAGCCTCCCATGTCTTCGGGGTCGTGAACCAGTGAGGCCTGTTGTTCTGTGGAGAAATCCACCTCTGTGGAAACCTCCGTGCCCCTCCAGGGGGACGGAGAGTCATCGGAAGCACCCTCCTTGAGGGAGCCGAGGGGCTTTCGGTCACGCGGTTCGGCAGCGCGGCCGCGGCTAATGATGCCGTGCAGCAGTGAGCGACGTTTCACGTGAAACACGATGCACAGCAGCGGTGGCCGAACTGTCGCGACACTCCGGCATGGGTAGGTTTGCCAGCTTGTGTGGAGTACGTCTCGTCGTCAGGACGGATCAGCGTCGTCGACGGGTCCGTCCCGTCCTGGCCGCCTTCGCACGCTTCGCCGCGAAGCGCACACCGCCCGGGCTCTCCCCGACCTCGACGCGCACGACCGTGGACATCGGGTCCACCACGCCCTCGCCGACATGGTGGATCGACGTCTCCACCGCCCCAAGCTTGCTCAGAGCCGTCGCCGCGCTCTTCAGCTCCTCCTCCGCGGCGTCGCCCTTGAGCGCCAGCATCTCGCCGTAGGGGCGCAGCAGCGGGATGCCCCAGGTGGCCAGGCGGTCCAGCGGAGCGACCGCACGGGCGGTCACCACATGCACGGGCGGCAGCTTCCCCATGACCTCCTCGGCGCGACCACGGACGACCGTCACATGGTCGAGGCCGAGCAGCTCCACGACCTCCGTCAGGAAGTTCGTCCGCCGCAGCAGCGGCTCCAGGAGAGTGATCTTGAGGTCCTCCCGGACCAGCGCCAGCGGGATGCCGGGCAGTCCGGCCCCCGAGCCGACGTCGCACACCGTCACGCCCTCGGGAACGACCTCCGAGAGCACCGCGCAGTTCAGCAGGTGGCGCTCCCACAGACGGGGCACCTCGCGTGGGCCGATCAGGCCGCGCTGCACACCCGCCTCGGCGAGCAGTTCGGCGTAGCGGACCGCATCAGCGTAGCGATCGCCGAACACCTCACGTGCCTGTTCGGGCACAGGGGGAAGCTCCGCTGCCTCCGTCACGGGGGACCGTCCTTCCGTACCGCGCCGGCGCTTCGGGCGCCGATCACCAGAACCACCAGAACTAACAGGCTGACAAACTTCGGCCCCGCCTGCGCACAGACGGGGCCGGAGGAGACGTAGCGACCGATCAGGCGGGAAGGACGACGACGAACCGCTGCGGCTCCTCGCCCTCGGACTCGCTCCGCAGGCCCGCCGACTTCACCGCATCGTGCACGACCTTGCGCTCGAACGGCGTCATCGGGTTCATCTTCACGGGCTCGCCGGTGCTCTTGACCTCGGCGGCGGTCTTGGCGCCCAGCTCGGAGAGCTCGGCCCGCTTCTTGGCCCGGTAGCCGGCGATGTCCAGCATCAGCCGGCTGCGGTCCCCGGTCTCCCGGTGCACGGCCAGGCGCGTGAGCTCCTGAAGCGCCTCCAGCACCTCGCCCTCACGCCCGACCAGCTTTTGCAGGTCGCGGCTGCCCGCGTCGCTGATGATCGAGACAGCGGCGCGGTCGGCCTCGACGTCCATGTCGATGTCGCCGTCGAGATCGGCGATGTCGAGCAGACCTTCGAGGTAGTCCGCCGCGATCTCGCCCTCTTGCTCCAGGCGGCTCAGGGTGTCTGCACCCTCGGCAGCGGCGGAGGTGGTGCCTTCCGTCACGGGATGGGCTCCTTCTTACTTCTTGGACGGGGACTTGGGGCGCTGCGGACCGCCCTTGCGCTGCCCGGACTGGGCCTTGCTGCGGCCGCCGCTGCCGGGCTTGGGAGCATCCTTCTTGGCGGCTTCGGGCTTGGCGTCCTCAGGCTCGGACTTCTCCAGCGAGGTCGGCTCGTCGGCCTGCTTCGCATGGCCGGACTGACGCTGGGACTTGCTCTGCCGCTTCGGCTGCTGACGCTTGGGCGTCGCCGTGGTGGTCGGCGTACCGTCCTCGGCGACGGTCGCGACTGCGCCCTCGCTCTTCACCACGGTGCCGTCGGTCTGCGCCGCGAGTCCGGCCTTGGTCAGGCCGTTGATGAACTTGCGCTCGAACTCGTTGCGGTCGCGGCCCTTGGCGACGATGGCCTTGATGATGGCGCGCTCGCCCCGGCGGCGGGTCTTGCCGTGGCTCGTGACGTGCTTGGTCAGGCGCTCCAGGTAGGCGGCCTGGGCCTTGGAACCCGGGGTCGGGTTGTTGTGGATGACGTACATCTGCTGGCCCATGGTCCACACGTTGGTGGTCAGCCAGTAGACGAGGACACCGACCGGGAAGTTGATGCCGAAGACGGCGAACATGACCGGGAAGACGTACATCAGCATCTTCTGCTGCTGCATGAACGGCGTCTTCACCGTGGTGTCGACGTTCTTCGTCATCAGCTGGCGCTGCGTGTAGAACTGCGACGCCGACATCAGGACGATCATGACCGCGGTGACGATGCGGACGGTGGTCAGCGAGGCGTCGAGGGCGGCGACGTCAGCAGAGCTGTCGGTGAACTTCGCGGCCAGCGGGGCCCCGAAGATGTGCGCCTTCTGCGCGCTCTCCAGCAGGCTCTGGTTGATGACACCGATGGTGTCGTTGTTCGCGATGCTGTTGAGCACGTGGTACAGGGCGAAGAAGAACGGCGACTGCGCCAGGATGGGAAGGCACGAGGAGAGCGGGTTGGTGCCCGTCTCCTTGTACAGCTTCATCATCTCTTCGGACTGACGCTGCTTGTCGTTCTTGTAGCGCTCCTGGATCTTCTTCATCTCGGGCTGCAGCGTCTGCATGGCCCGGGTCGCCTTGATCTGCTTCACGAAGAGCGGGATCAGGCAGATACGGATCAGAATCACCAGGGACACGATGGACAGGCCCCAGGCCCATCCGGTGTCGGGGCCGAAGATGGCGCCGTACACCGAGTGGAACTGGACGATGACCCAGGAAACGGGTGTCGTGATGAAGCTGAAGAGGCTGGCAATCGTGTCCACTAATCATGCTCCTTGGACATGGGACGGGGTCTCTGCGGCCGGGCTCGAAGGAACTTCACCTTCGATGGCCGTTTCGGCGGCGGAGGGCCCGCCCTTCCGTGCGCGCCACGCGTTGCGCACCATTTCGTGCCACCGTGGGCGCTTGCGCGGCGGGACATGATCCACACCGCCCAATGACCACGGGTTGCACCGCAGGATGCGCCAGGCGGTGAGCGCCGTGCCCTTGATCGCACCGTGCCGGTCGATGGCCGTATACCCGTAGTGGGAGCACGACGGGTAGTACTTGCACACCGGCCCGAGCAGCGGACTGATCGTCCACTGGTACAGCTTGATCAGAGCCAGTAGTGGGTACTTCATCGCGCGCCCCCTCCCAGCAGCCGCTGCAGAGCGGCATCCAGGTCTCGGGCCAGCTGTGCATGGTCGGCATCACCCGAACCGGGCAACGCTCGTACGACTACCAGGCTACCGGGGGGCAGCTGGTCGACTCGGTCGCGCATCAGATGGCGAAGCCTGCGCTTCACCTTGTTCCGCACGACCGCGCCACCCACAGCCTTGCTCACGACGAAACCCGCACGCGTCGGGGGAGCGCTCTCCCCAGGCGCGTGCGGGTCCGTGGCACCGCTACGAAGGTGGACGACGAGAGTCGGGCGGCCTGCCCGACGACCTCGTCGTACCGCGGTCGCGAAGTCCTCGCGCCGCCTCAGCCGGTTCTCGGTGGGCAGCACGACGTCATGACCTGATCAGGATCAGGCGGACAGGCTGGCGCGACCCTTGGCACGACGGTTCGCGAGAATCGCGCGGCCGGCGCGGGTGCGCATCCGCAGGCGGAAGCCGTGGGTCTTCGCGCGACGACGGTTGTTCGGCTGGAAGGTGCGCTTGCTCACTCGGGGGCTCCAGAGATAAATCGGTGTTTGGCGGGTGCCGTCCTGGCTGTCACCGTGCGCCCACGAGTAGCTCGCAGTTACGCCCGATTGCACCGCTTCCCGATCACCTGACGTGATCTGTGCCCATCGGAGGCAGGCGGCAGCAGCCATCGACAACTCGACCTGGTTACGGTACGCGCGGCTACGCCATCCGGTCAAACCAGAGGTCACTGGGAGACACTATCCACAGGCTGGGGACAACAACTTGAACCGCACCCGCCGCCCTGACTACCGTGGCTGGACTCCGATTCGTTCCCTTGTCCCCTTGATTCTGGCTCCACCCGTTTGAATCCCGACCCGTCCCACAATCACACGTTCGTGGGACCTGTGAGAGAGCGTGCCCTGTGGCTGACGTACCTGCCGATCTTGCCGCAGTGTGGCCACGAGTACTTGAACAGCTTCTCGGCGAGGGCCGCGGGCAGGGCGTGGAGGGCAAGGACGAGCACTGGATCCGGCGCTGCCAGCCCCTCGCGCTGGTCGCGGACACCGCCCTGCTCGCCGTACCGAACGAATTTGCGAAGGGCGTACTGGAGGGCCGTCTGGCCCCGATCGTGAGCGACACGCTGAGCCGCGAGTGCGGCCGTCCGATCCGCATCGCGATCACCGTCGACGACTCCGCCGGCGAGCCCCCGCCCCCGGCCCCGCCGGTGGCACCGCCCGCGCAGCAGTCCCGCTACGAGGAGCCCGAGCTCCCCTCCTACGAGAGTTACGGCCGCCACCGCGCCGACGACCAGCGGACCGGCAGCCCCGACCCGCTGCCCACCGCGCGCCCGGCCTACCCGGGCGAGTACCAGCGCCCCGAGCACACCCCCGGCAGCTGGCCGCGCCCCACGCAGGACGACTACGGCTGGCAGCAGCAGCGCCTCGGCTTCCCCGAGCGGGACCCGTACGCGTCGCCGCCCCAGGACCCGTACCAGCAGGACTCCTATCAGCAGGAGTCCTACGGCGGTCCCTCGCAGGACTACCGCCCGCAGCCGATGGAACGACCGTCCTACGACGGGCACCGCTCGGAGTACGAGCAGCACCGCTCCGACTACGACAAGCACCGCTCCGAATATGAGCAGCAGCGGCCCGACTACGACAAGCCGCGTTCCGACTACGACCGCGACGGCCGCCGTGAGCTGCCCGAGCCGCCCGTCGGCTCCGGCCATGTGCACCGCGGCGGCCCCGGTGCCCCCGGCCCGCTGGCCGCGCAGCCCGCGCCGGCGCCCGGTCCCGGCGAGCCGACCGCGCGTCTGAACCCGAAGTACCTCTTCGACACGTTCGTCATCGGCGCCTCCAACCGCTTCGCGCACGCGGCCGCGGTCGCCGTCGCCGAGGCACCCGCGAAGGCGTACAACCCCCTGTTCATCTATGGGGAGTCGGGCCTCGGCAAGACCCACCTGCTGCACGCGATCGGGCACTACGCACGCAGCCTCTACCCGGGCACGCGCGTGCGGTACGTGAGCTCGGAGGAGTTCACCAACGAGTTCATCAACTCCATCCGCGACGGCAAGGGCGACAGCTTCCGCAAGCGCTACCGCGAGATGGACATCCTGCTCGTCGACGACATCCAGTTCCTCGCGGACAAGGAGTCGACGCAGGAGGAGTTCTTCCACACCTTCAACACGCTCCACAACGCCAACAAGCAGATCGTGCTCTCCAGCGACCGGCCGCCCAAGCAGCTGGTCACCCTGGAGGACCGGCTGCGCAACCGGTTCGAGTGGGGCCTGATCACCGACGTCCAGCCGCCCGAGCTGGAGACGCGTATCGCGATCCTGCGCAAGAAGGCGGTCCAGGAGCAGCTCAACGCCCCGCCGGAGGTACTGGAGTTCATCGCCTCCCGCATCTCGCGCAACATCCGCGAGCTGGAGGGCGCGCTGATCCGGGTGACGGCGTTCGCCTCGCTCAACCGTCAGCCGGTGGACCTGGGCCTGACGGAGATCGTCCTCAAGGACCTGATCCCGGGCGGCGACGACGCGACGCCGGAGATCACCTCCACGGCCATCATGAGCGCCACCGCCGACTACTTCGGCCTCACGGTCGAGGACCTGTGCGGCAGCTCGCGCGGCCGCCAGCTGGTCACGGCCCGCCAGATCGCCATGTACCTGTGCCGTGAGCTGACGGACCTGTCGCTGCCGAAGATCGGCGCGCTGTTCGGCGGCCGCGACCACACCACGGTGATGCACGCGGACCGCAAGATCCGCAATCTGATGGCCGAGCGGCGCTCCATCTACAACCAGGTCACCGAGCTCACCAACCGCATCAAGAACGGCTGACCGAGCAGGCCGGCACAGGGCCGCGAGGCCCGTTCGTACGTCACTGAGGGCGCTTCGGGACGAAATCCCGGGGCGCCCTTCGTCATGCCGCGGACGGCGGCTGTTCGAATACCTGCCGGGTTACGGCCACTCTCCACAGATTCGGTGACTTTCTGGCGTCCACACCCTGGGGACTGGGAAGTTGTCCAGACTGTGTCCACAGCCGCCCCTGTTGAAGGACGATCGGACCAGGTCAACTGCTTGTGGATTCGTGGACGAACGATCTCCACAGACTGTGGACAGCGAAAAGATCCACAGGCTGTGCATGAAGTTGTCCACCGACAACCCACAGGCTGGGGCCAGTTGTCCCCAGCGATCCCCAGCTTCTCCACACCGCTGTCCACTGTTCGGCAACGCGACGCGCCTCCTCACCGGGTCGAGTGAAAGGCGTCACACAAAGGTGCCGGGTTGGCCTGTGGGAAAGGTGGGTAAAGCTGGGGACGGCACTGGGGAGAAGTCGGCCCAGGCTGTGCATGGGGTGTGCAGAACTTTCCGTTCTCCACAGAAACACCCGGTTGTCCACTGCCGTCGCCCACAGGGCCGGTGGACAAAATCTCTGCTCTGAGCTGGGAAAACGTGGTTATCCACGGTATCCACAGGCCCTACTACTACTCCCAACTAGAGAGAGCTGGGAATCCGTTTCGAAGAGGGCCCTGTGCACAACTCGCTGTCCGGCTCCCGGCTGCCCCTCGTCACGACTTGACCCCGAGAGGCACCTACTGTCAGTGGGGTGCGTCAGACTGTTCCCGGTGTCCTTCCCCTCACTGGGGCCGACGACACCGAGACAGACGACGAAGCCAGGCAGGCCGAGAAGCGCCGGCAACAGCAGGAGGCGGCAACAGTGAAGATCCGGGTGGAACGCGACGTACTCGCGGAGGCCGTGGCCTGGGCGGCACGCAGCCTCCCGGCCCGTCCGCCGGCGCCTGTCCTCGCCGGCCTCCTGCTGAAGGCCGACGACGGTCAGCTGAGCCTGTCGAGCTTCGACTACGAGGTCTCCGCTCGCGTCAGCGTCGAGGCCGAGGTCGAGGAGGAGGGCACGGTCCTCGTCTCCGGCCGGCTGCTCGCCGACATCTGCCGCGCTCTGCCCAACCGCCCGGTGGAGATCTCCACAGACGGTGTACGGGCGACCGTGGTCTGCGGCTCCTCGCGATTCACACTCCACACCCTGCCTGTGGAGGAGTACCCGGCCCTGCCGCAGATGCCGACCGCCACGGGCACCGTCCCCGGTGAGGTCTTCGCCTCGGCGGCCTCCCAGGTCGCCATCGCCGCCGGCCGTGACGACACGCTGCCCGTCCTGACCGGTGTGCGCATCGAGATCGAGGGCGACACCGTCACCCTGGCCTCCACCGACCGCTACCGCTTCGCGGTCCGCGAGTTCCTGTGGAAGCCGGAGAACCCGGAGGCCTCCGCGGTCGCCCTGGTCCCCGCCAAGACGCTCCTGGACACCGCCAAGGCGCTGACCAGCGGCGACAGCGTCACGCTGGCGCTCTCGGGCTCCGGCGCCGGAGAGGGCCTGATCGGCTTCGAGGGCGCGGGCCGCCGTACGACGACCCGCCTGCTGGAGGGTGACCTCCCGAAGTACCGCACGCTGTTCCCGACCGAGTTCAACTCCGTCGCCGTGATCGAGACCGCCCCCTTCGTGGAGGCCGTCAAGCGTGTGGCCCTGGTCGCCGAGCGGAACACCCCGGTGCGGCTCAGCTTCGAGCAGGGCGTGCTGATCCTGGAGGCCGGCTCCAGCGACGACGCACAGGCTGTGGAAAGGGTCGACGCCCAGCTGGAGGGCGACGACATCTCGATCGCCTTCAACCCGACGTTCCTGCTGGACGGCCTGAGCGCCATCGACTCCCCGGTGGCCCAGCTGTCGTTCACCACGTCCACCAAGCCCGCGCTGCTCAGCGGCAAGCCCGCGCTGGACGCCGAGGCGGACGAGGCCTACAAGTACCTGATCATGCCGGTGCGCCTGAGCGGCTGACGTTGTCCACAGCGGCCGGGGAATCCGTGGATTTCCCGGCCGTCGGCTCGTCCGGAGACGGGTGCTCGGCGCGGACCTTCCTCCACAGTCCCGGCGGGGCTGTGGATCACCGGACCGCTCCGGAGGTCCTTCGGAGAAGCCGCAGGTGAGGGCGTACGTATGAGCGCGTATGCCCACGGATGTGCGCGTGCGTCCGGGTTTAGGCTCTGGCGTGGGCACGCAGGTGCCTCACACGCCACAGCAACCTAAGGAACAACTGATGGAGCTCGGTCTCGTCGGCCTCGGCAAGATGGGCGGCAACATGCGCGAGCGGATACGCCGCGCGGGCCACACCGTCGTCGGATACGACCGCAACCAGGACCTCGCGGATGTCCACAGCCTGGAAGAGCTTGTGGGCAAGCTCCCCGGCCCGCGCGTGATCTGGGTGATGGTCCCGGCCGGCGCCGCGACCCAGTCGACGATCGACGAGCTCGCCGAGCTCCTCGAGCCCGGTGACGTCGTCGTCGACGGCGGGAACTCCCGCTGGACGGACGACGAGCGGCACGCCGAGGAGCTCGCGGCCAAGGGCATCGGCTTCGTCGACTGCGGCGTCTCCGGCGGCGTCTGGGGCCTGGAGAACGGCTACGCGCTGATGTACGGCGGTGACGCGGAGAACGTCGCCAAGGTGCAGCCCTTCTTCGACGCCCTCAAGCCGGAGGGCGACTTCGGTGCCGTGCACGCCGGCAAGGTGGGCGCCGGCCACTTCGCGAAGATGGTCCACAACGGCATCGAGTACGCGATGATGCAGGCCTACGCCGAGGGCTGGGAGCTGCTGGAGAAGGTCGACTCCGTGACCGACGTCCGGGAGGTCTTCCGCTCCTGGCAGGAGGGCACGGTCATCCGCTCCTGGCTCCTGGACCTCGCGGTGAACGCCCTCGACGAGGACGAGCACCTCGACAGGCTCAGGGGTTTTGCACAGGACTCCGGTGAGGGACGCTGGACTGTGGAAGCCGCCATCGACCACGCGGTGCCGCTGCCGGCGATCACCGCGTCGCTGTTCGCGCGGTTCGCGTCCCGCCAGGACGACTCGCCGCAGATGAAGATGATCGCGGCGCTGCGGAACCAGTTCGGCGGCCACGCGGTGGAGAAGAAGTAGCCCGCTCGGCGCGGCCGGGCCGAGCACGACAAGACCGAGAAACGAGAACAAGTAATCCACACCCTGGGGATGCCGACCTGGCACCCTCGGGGGGTGGCCCGGTTGTCCACAACTGGGGACGGTTCAACCACACGTTGGGGGAGGTCGGCGAACGACCATGCACGTCACGCATCTGTCGCTGGCCGACTTCCGCTCGTACGCCGGCGTCGAAGTCCCGCTCGATGCGGGCGTCACCGCCTTCGTCGGCCCCAACGGCCAGGGCAAGACGAACCTCGTCGAAGCCGTCGGCTATCTCGCCACCCTCGGCAGCCACCGCGTCGCCTCCGACACCCCCCTCGTCCGCATGGGCGCCGACCGGGCGGTCATCCGGGCGCAGGTCCGCCAGGGCGACCGGCAGCAGCTGGTCGAGCTGGAGCTGAACCCGGGCAAGGCCAACCGGGCCAGGATCAACAGGTCCTCGCAGGTCAGACCCCGTGACGTACTCGGCATCGTACGGACCGTGCTGTTCGCGCCGGAGGATCTCGCCCTGGTCAAGGGCGACCCGGGCGAGCGGCGCCGCTTCCTCGACGAGCTGATCACCGCCCGCTCCCCGCGCATGGCGGGCGTGCGCTCCGACTACGAGCGCGTCCTCAAGCAGCGCAACACCCTGCTGAAGTCGGCCGCGCTGGCCCGCCGGCACGGCGGCCGCTCGATGGACCTGTCCACCCTCGACGTCTGGGACCAGCACCTCGCGCGCGCCGGCGCCGAGTTGCTCGCCCAGCGCCTGGACCTGATCGCGACGATCCAGCCGCTGGCCGACAAGGCGTACGAGCAGCTGGCCCCCGGCGGCGGCCCCGTCGCCCTGGACTACAAGCCGTCGGCTCCCGGCGAGGCGCTCACGCGCGAGGACCTCTACGAGCAGCTGATGGTGGCCCTCGCCGAGGCCCGCAAGCAGGAGATCGAGCGCGGGGTCACGCTCGTGGGCCCGCACCGCGACGATCTGCTGCTCAAGCTCGGTCAGTTGCCCGCCAAGGGCTACGCCTCGCACGGCGAGTCCTGGTCCTACGCGCTGGCCCTGCGCCTCGCGTCCTACGACCTGCTCAGGGCCGAGGGCAACGAACCGGTGCTGGTCCTCGACGACGTGTTCGCCGAACTGGACGCCAGGCGCCGTGAGCGGCTGGCCGAGCTGGTCGCGCCCGGCGAGCAGGTCCTGGTGACGGCCGCGGTCGACGACGACGTCCCGCACGTGCTGGCGGGGGCGCGCTACTCGGTGTCCGAGGGGACGGTGGAGCGCGTATGAGCGAGAACCCGTTCGAGAACGCCCCCGACGCCCCCAAGAAGGCTCCCGAGCCCTCCGGCGTCGACCTCGCGCGCGTGGCGCTCAGGGCGGCCAAGGAACAGGCACGCGCGCGGGGGGACGCGGCGCAGCAGAAGAAGCAGGCACGGCGCGGCGGTGGGCTGCGCTCCGGCGCGCGCGCCGACGGCCGCGACCCCATGGCACTCGGCTCCGCCATCAACCGCCTGATCAGCGAGCGGGGCTGGGAGACGCCGGCCGCGGTGGGCGGTGTGATGGGCCGCTGGCCGCAGATCGTCGGCGACGACGTCGCCAAGCACTGTGTGCCGGAGAAGTACGACGAGGACGAGCGGGTCCTGGTCGTGCGCTGCGACTCGACGGCCTGGGCGACGAACCTGCGGCTGCTCGCCCCGACTCTGGTCGCCCGCCTCAACGAGGACCTCGGCCATGGCGCGGTACGGCACATCAAGGTCAACGGCCCCGGCGGCCCGGCCCGCCGCTACGGCCCACTGCGCGCTCCCGGCAGCACGGGGCCGGGCGACACGTACGGATGAGCGGGCCGGCCGACGGCGCTTGATGGCCCTCTCCGCGCGGCCGGAACCCCTCGCCGACGGCCCCGGAACCCCCGTAACAGCAGCCCCGAGGGCCCCGTCGGCCACAAGTGACCGACATCACATCAGTGGCCGTCGCCGGTCACGAAACGGCGCCGACGAGCCCCTCCTCGTACGACCGCACGCGGTTGCGAATCGCGACCTGACTCCTAAGTAGCAAAGGGTTGACGGCCGGAAGCGCTGAGTGGCTCTGTGAGCCTCTTTGAGCCCCCATCCGTATATCGGGAGTCGGAAGAGGCAGGTTCAGGGCGGCACATGCGGACTCAGGTACCGGCAAACCCCCATCACTGTCGGCGCTACCGGTAGACTGGAGCCCAATCCCGCCCCAATCGTGGGGACCGTCCGGGAAAAGCTGAGCAACGCTGATCAAGGCTTACCAACGCAACATGCCGCAGCCGCTCCGGCAACCCGCCGACGAGCCTGGCTCGTGCTGTGCCAGAAAGGGCGCTTCGTGGCCGATTCCGGCAACCCCAACGAGAACATCCCGTCCACCGACGCCGGCGCCAACAGCGCGGTGACCTCGTCGAGCAGCGAGGTCACCGCCTCGTACGACGCCAGCGCCATCACCGTCCTCGAGGGTCTGGACGCGGTTCGCAAGCGACCCGGTATGTACATCGGTTCGACCGGCGAGCGCGGCCTCCACCACCTCGTGTACGAGGTGGTGGACAACTCCGTCGACGAGGCGCTGGCCGGCCACGCGGACACCATCGAGATCACGATCCTCCCCGACGGCGGTGTGCGCGTCGTCGACAACGGCCGCGGCATCCCGGTGGGCATCGTCCCCTCCGAGAACAAGCCGGCGCTCGAGGTCGTGCTGACCGTGCTGCACGCGGGCGGCAAGTTCGGCGGCGGCGGCTACGCGGTCTCCGGTGGTCTGCACGGCGTGGGTGTCTCCGTCGTGAACGCGCTGTCCTCGAAGGTCGCGGTCGAGGTCAGGACCGACGGCCACCGCTGGACGCAGGACTACAAGATGGGCGTCCCCACGGCCCCGCTCGCCCAGCACGAGGCGACCGAGGAGACGGGCACGTCGGTCACCTTCTGGGCCGACGCCGACATCTTCGAGACCACCGACTACTCCTTCGAGACGCTCTCGCGGCGCTTCCAGGAGATGGCGTTCCTCAACAAGGGTTTGACGATCAAACTCACTGACGAGCGCGAGTCGGCGAAGGCCACGTCCGGTGCGGACGAGGCCGGTGCGGACGAGACCGCCGAGGTCAAGAAGGTCACGTACCACTACGAAGGCGGCATCGTCGACTTCGTGAAGTACCTCAACTCCCGCAAGGGCGACGTGGTGCATCCGTCGGTGATCGACCTCGAGGCCGAGGACAAGGACAAGGCCCTCTCCCTCGAAGTCGCCATGCAGTGGAACAGCGGCTACAGCGAGGGCGTGTACTCCTTCGCCAACATCATCCACACGCACGAGGGCGGTACCCACGAAGAGGGCTTCCGCGCGGCGCTCACCAACCTGATCAACAAGTACGCGCGCGACAAGAAGCTGCTGCGCGAGAAGGACGACAACCTCACGGGTGACGACATCCGCGAGGGTCTGACGGCGATCATCTCGGTGAAGCTGAGCGAGCCGCAGTTCGAGGGCCAGACGAAGACCAAGCTGGGCAACACGGAGGCCAAGACCTTCGTGCAGAAGGCGGTCTACGAGCACCTCAACGACTGGCTGGACCGCAACCCGAACGAGGCGGCGGACATCATCCGCAAGGGCATCCAGGCGGCCACCGCGCGCGTGGCGGCCCGCAAGGCCCGCGACCTGACCCGCCGCAAGGGGCTGCTGGAGAGCGCCTCGCTCCCCGGCAAGCTCTCCGACTGCCAGTCGAACGACCCCACCAAGTGCGAGATCTTCATCGTCGAGGGTGACTCCGCCGGCGGCTCGGCCAAGTCCGGCCGCAACCCGCAGTACCAGGCGATCCTCCCGATCCGAGGCAAGATCCTCAACGTCGAGAAGGCGCGGATCGACAAGATCCTCCAGAACCAGGAGATCCAGGCGCTGATCTCGGCCTTCGGCACGGGTGTGCACGAGGACTTCGACATCGAGAAGCTCCGCTATCACAAGATCATCCTGATGGCGGACGCCGACGTCGACGGCCAGCACATCAACACCCTGCTGCTGACCTTCCTGTTCCGCTTCATGCGGCCGCTGGTCGAGGCCGGGCACGTGTTCCTGTCCCGTCCCCCGCTCTACAAGATCAAGTGGGGCCGGGACGAGGTCGAGTACGCGTACTCCGACCGCGAGCGCGACGCGCTCCTGGAGATGGGCCGTCAGCGCGGCAAGCGTGTCCGCGAGGACTCGATCCAGCGCTTCAAGGGTCTGGGCGAGATGAACGCCGAGGAGCTGCGCATCACGACCATGGACCAGGAGCACCGCGTCCTCGGCCAGGTCACCCTCGACGACGCCGCCCAGGCCGACGACCTGTTCTCGGTCCTCATGGGCGAGGACGTCGAGGCACGCCGCCAGTTCATCCAGCGCAACGCCAAGGACGTCCGCTTCCTCGACATCTGAGTCGGTCTCAGCTGACCGCACCAGGAAGGATCTTCACCAGCAATGACCGACGAGAACACTCCCGTCACTCCTGACGAGGGACAGACCCTGCGTGTCGAGCCCGTCGGGCTCGAGACGGAGATGCAGCGCTCGTACCTCGACTACGCGATGTCCGTCATCGTCTCGCGTGCGCTCCCGGACGTCCGTGACGGCCTCAAGCCCGTCCACCGCCGCGTCCTGTACGCCATGTACGACGGCGGCTACCGCCCCGAGCGCGGCTTCTACAAGTGCGCTCGCGTCGTCGGCGACGTCATGGGCAACTACCACCCCCACGGCGACTCCTCGATCTACGACGCCCTGGTCCGTCTCGCCCAGCCGTGGTCGATGCGCATGCCGCTCGTCGACTCCAACGGCAACTTCGGCTCTCCGGGCAACGACCCGGCGGCGGCCATGCGCTACACCGAGTGCAAGATGGCGCCGCTGTCGATGGAGATGGTCCGTGACATCGACGAGGAGACCGTCGACTTCACGGACAACTACGACGGCCGCTCCCAGGAGCCGACCGTCCTGCCGGCCCGCTTCCCGAACCTGCTGATCAACGGCTCCGCCGGTATCGCGGTCGGCATGGCGACCAACATCCCGCCGCACAACCTGCGCGAGGTCGCGTCCGGTGCCCAGTGGTACCTGGAGAACCCCGAGGCCTCCCACGAGGAGCTGCTGGACGCGCTCATCGAGCGCATCAAGGGCCCGGACTTCCCGACCGGCGCGCTCGTCGTCGGCCGCAAGGGTATCGAGGAGGCGTACCGCACCGGTCGCGGCTCCATCACCATGCGCGCGGTCGTCGAGGTCGAGGAGATCCAGAACCGCCAGTGCCTGGTGGTCACGGAGCTGCCGTACCAGACGAACCCCGACAACCTCGCGCAGAAGATCGCCGACCTGGTGAAGGACGGCAAGATCGGCGGCATCGCCGACGTCCGCGACGAGACGTCGTCCCGCACCGGCCAGCGCCTGGTCATCGTGCTCAAGAGGGACGCGGTCGCCAAGGTCGTCCTGAACAACCTCTACAAGCACACGGACCTGCAGTCGAACTTCGGCGCCAACATGCTGGCCCTGGTCGACGGCGTGCCGCGAACGCTCTCCCTGGACGCGTTCATCCGCCACTGGGTGACGCACCAGATCGAGGTCATCGTTCGTCGTACGCGTTTCCGGCTGCGCAAGGCCGAGGAGCGCGCGCACATCCTGCGCGGCCTGCTGAAGGCCCTGGACGCCATCGACGACGTCATCGCCCTGATCCGGGCCAGCGACACCGTCGAGATCGCGCGTACGGGCCTGATGGACCTCCTGGAGATCGACGAGATCCAGGCCAACGCCATCCTGGAGATGCAGCTGCGCCGACTGGCCGCCCTGGAGCGCCAGAAGATCATTCAGGAGCACGACGAGCTCCAGGCGAAGATCACCGAGTACAACGAGATCCTCGCCTCGCCGGTCCGCCAGCGCGGCATCGTCAGCGCGGAGCTGGCCGCGATCGTCGAGAAGTTCGGCGACGACCGCAAGACCATGCTGGTGCCCTACGACGGCGACATGTCCATCGAGGACCTGATCGCCGAGGAGGACATCGTCGTCACGGTCTCGCGCAGCGGCTACGTCAAGCGCACCAAGACCGTCGACTACCGCGCGCAGAAGCGCGGCGGCAAGGGCGTACGCGGCACGAAGCTGAAGGAAGACGACATCGTCGACCACTTCTTCGTCTCGACCACCCACCACTGGCTGCTGTTCTTCACCAACAAGGGCCGGGTGTACCGGGCGAAGGCGTACGAGCTTCCGGACGCCGGCCGTGACGCGCGCGGGCAGCACGTCGCCAACCTGCTGGCCTTCCAGCCGGACGAGGCGATCGCCGAGATCCTCGCCATCCGCGACTACGAGGCGGTGCCGTACCTCGTACTCGCCACGAAGGCGGGACTGGTGAAGAAGACGCCTCTGAAGGATTACGATTCGCCGCGCTCCGGCGGTGTCATCGCGATCAACCTCCGCGAGATGGAGGACGGTTCCGATGACGAACTGATCGGTGCCGAGCTCGTTTCGGCCGACGATGATCTGCTTCTGATCAGCAAGAAGGCGCAGTCGATCAGGTTCACCGCCACGGACGAGTCGCTGCGTCCGATGGGCCGCGCGACCTCGGGTGTCAAGGGCATGAGCTTCCGCGAGGGAGACGAGCTGCTCTCGATGAATGTTGTTCGACCCGGTACGTTCGTGTTCACTGCCACCGACGGCGGGTACGCGAAGCGGACCGCGGTCGACGAGTACCGCGTCCAGGGTCGCGGCGGCCTCGGTATCAAGGCCGCCAAGATCGTCGAGGACCGCGGCTCTCTCGTCGGTGCGCTGGTGGTCGAGGAGACCGATGAGATCCTCGCCATCACGCTGGGCGGCGGTGTGATTCGTACGCGAGTCAACGAGATCAGGGAGACGGGCCGTGACACCATGGGCGTCCAACTGATCAACCTGGGCAAGCGCGATGCCGTCGTAGGTGTCGCACGCAACGCCGAGGCGGGACGCGAGGCGGAGGAAGTCGACGGCGACGTGGTCGTCGACGAGACCGCCGAGGGGGCCGCGACCGCCGGCACGGACGAGGACGCACCCTCGGCCGAGTAGCACGAGGAGAGAGTCATCGTGAGCGGAGCCACGGGCGCCGGATCGTCCGGTACCTCGACCGGTTCTACGGCCGGTTCGGAGACGGGCGGCGGCCGTGGCTCCGCCGCGCCTGCGACGGACACGCACACCACGCAGCTGAAAGCGATCAAGTCGCCGGCGAAGGGCGCTCCCGCGCCCGACGCACCCGGATCCCAGGGGGGAACCGTGACGGACACCCGAGGCCCGCAGGCCCAGCAGTACGCGGCCGGGGCTCCGGGCGCCCAGCCGCAGCCCCAGCCCGCGGGAGCGCAGCAGGCGGCCCCCGGATCGCCGCTGCCCGGGGAACGGCAGTCGCAGCAGGCCGCAGGGCCCTACCACCCGCCGCAGGCGTACCAGACGGGCGCTCCGGCGGGCGGGGTGCGCCGGCCCCGCACGGGCGCGCGTACGACGCCGCGCACGCGCAAGGCGCGGCTGCGGGTGGCCAAGGCCGACCCGTGGTCGGTGATGAAGGTCAGCTTCCTGCTCTCCATCGCGCTGGGCATCTGCACGATCGTCGCGTCCGCGGTGCTGTGGATGGTCATGGACGCGATGGGCGTCTTCTCGACGGTCGGCGGCACGATCTCCGAGGCGACCGGCTCGAACGAGTCGAACGGCTTCGACCTCCAGTCGTTCCTGTCGCTGCCGCACGTCCTGATGTTCACGTCGATCATCGCGGTCATCGACGTCGTCCTGGCGACGGCGCTGGCGACGCTCGGCGCGTTCATCTACAACCTCTCTGCCGGCTTCGTGGGCGGTGTCGAGCTGACGCTCGCAGAGGACGAGTGAGGTTCGCCGAGGCCGGTTGACGGTTGCCGTCGGGAGGCGGTTCCAAACCTCTCCTGACGGTCCCCCGACAACCGATTTTGGGACTGCCCGCGTCGTGCGCTAATCTTCAGGAGTCAGCGCGCGGGACACACACCGCAGAGCGCGGCGGGGCTATAGCTCAGTTGGTTAGAGCGCATCCCTGATAAGGATGAGGCCACAGGTTCAAATCCTGTTAGCCCCACATCGAGAAGAACCCCAGCCGGTCACGGCTGGGGTTCTTCTGTATTCGGTGGCCTGTTTCCGAAGCTCTCGCAGATCTAAGCTCTGCGGATGACCTTGGAATGGGAACAGGTAATCGTGCACTCGGAGGATCCGGCGGCGCTCGGGCAGTGGTGGGCCGAGGCTCTGGGCTGGGTCGTGGTCCACTCCTCCGACGACGAGTTCGAGATCCGTCCGGCGCCGGATCGCATGCCGGGACTGGACTTCGTACGGCTCGACGAGGCCAAGCAGAGCAAGAGCCGGCTGCATCTCGACTTCCGGCCCGACGACCAGGACGCCGAGGTGGCCCGCCTGGAGGCGCACGGCGCCAAGCGCGTCGACATCGGCCAGGGCGTGCAGCCCTGGGTCGTCATGGCAGACCCCGAGGGCAACGAGTTCTGCATCCTGGGCCCGCGGCGTCCGTAGGGGCCCCTCAGGGCGCGTGTGCCCGGTTGTCAGTGCCGGGTGAGAGCCTTTCGGCATGATCGTCGAACGGGCATACGCGCATGTCGCCGAGGGCGAGCGGGAGGAAGGCGACGGCTGGCCCTGGTCGGTGCCCTGTGTGCGGCAGCTGCTGGACGACGGCCTGAGATTCACCGCACCGGTCACGTTCCTGGTGGGGGAGAACGGCTCGGGCAAGTCGACCCTCGTCGAGGCGCTGGCGGAGGGCTTCGGCCTGGACTCCTGGGGCGGATCCGCGGGCTACAAGTACGCGACTTGGCGCGAGCCGTCGGTCCTGGGCGGCCGGATGAAGTTCGAGGCGACGGCAGCCGGTCGTCGCATGCTGCGCGGGCCTCGGACGCGCCGCAGAGGTTTCTTCCTGCGGGCGGAGACGGCGCTGGACGCGCTGGACCGTGAGCAGAAGTCGGGAAGGCTGTCCGGTGCCGCGGACGAGATGAGCCACGGCGAGGGCTTTCTGATGGCCTTCCGCGAGCGGTTTCAGGAGCCTGGGCTGTACGTCCTGGACGAGCCGGAGGCTGCGCTGTCCTTCGCTTCTTGTCTTCAACTCGTGGGGCTGCTGCACGAACTGGGGCGTTCCGGCGCACAGATCATCTGCGCGACGCACTCACCCGTGCTCACGGCGCTTCCTGGTGCCGAGATCATCGAGGTGGGTGACCACGGAATGCGTCCCGCCGGCTGGCGGGATCTGGAACTCGTCGATCATTGGCGGCGGTACCTCGACGACCCGTGGAGCTATCTCCGGCACATCGTCGATACGCGATGAGACGGGGACGTGGACGGGCGAAGCGGTTCGCCGTGGTGTTGCGGGGTTTCAAGCAGGTGGTGTTGCGAGGTTCAAGCGGAGGGTCACAGCTCGGGTGGAGCCGGGGTTCAGCGCTGGTGCGGGACCAGTGGCTGCGCCGGTTGTGCGGCGTGGGCGCATTCTCGGGTGGTCGAGGCTGTCGTGGCCGCTTCCGTCTCGCTGAGCGGGCGGTGCCGGCAGCTTGGGGTCTTTCCGTGAGCCTCGGCTCGGATGCGCTGCTTCATCGTGGGGGGTAGTGCTCTGGCGTAGGACCACGCCCATTGAGGCATCGCCGGCACCGGCAGCTCGGCGCTGCGCTTGTCGTCGTCGCCGTTGCTCCGGCGGCTCGTCTCGGTGTGCGGTACGGCCGCGGCGGCGGTGTTGGTGACGAATCCGAGCGCAGTGCACAGCGCGAGGAAGGCGGTGACGACTGCCGTCCACAGGTTCATGACCTTGTTCCTGGTCATGGCCCCTCACTTTCGGGTTGGGCGATTTGCGTACTTTCCCAATGATGTGTATGGAGGCTCGGAAGTCATGGACCGACGCCCGTGGCGCGTCGATCTTCAGATGAACAGCACTCGAATGGACGCATGGCACTCGATGAGTGAGCGAAGATGGAGGAAAGGGACCAAAGGTCACCGTCCGTCGGGGTGTGATCACCCTCCGATCGGAGCGGCGGCATCCGCTTCTACTGGGCTGTGGCGGCGGGCAGTTGAGCCCGGACGCAGGTCACCGATTGATATCGACCGGTGTGTATAGTCGGGCGCCAGAGGTCCCCTACGTCAAGGAAAGACGAGGTCGCGCGGTGAAGAAGCTTCTCCTGGTCGCACTGGCCGCCATCGGCGGGCTCCTCGTGTACCGCCAGATCCAGGCGGATCGCGCCGAGCAGGATCTGTGGACGGAGGCGACTGACTCCGTGCCCACGGGTTCGTGAGCCACGACATCGGATTGCACACAGACCCCGGTCGCCCGAGCGGCCGGGGTTTTGTGTACCCGCCGCGGCGCACGACGTCCTCGCTTCGAGTTGCGCGAGCGGACCGGAGGTCGTAGAGCCGGGCTTTTCGGACGGCCGTGCGGATTGTGGGGGTGGCGCCCGGCCGGGCTGGGCAGGATGGGCGAGTCCGAGGTCCGGTCGTGGTCTGACGAGGGGTGGCGCGTGATGAGGCGGCGTACGGCGCGGTGGCGTCCCGCGAGGATGTGGCGCGGTTCCTCGCCGGTACGCGCGCGTGCGGCCGCCGTGGCCGCGCTGCTGCTGTGCGCGACGGCCGCCCTGCCGACGGGGCCCGCCCTCGCCGCCGGAACCCCCGGTCCCTACGCCTTCGCGCCGGACGCCCGGCCCGTCAGCGGCGGAGCGAGCACCGCGGACGCCGGGGCTCTCACGCCGGGCGCTACCTACAAGAGCTCTCTTCCCGGTGCCGGAGAGACCCACTACCGCATCGACCTCGACGACACCTCGGACGCGTACGTCTCCGTGACCGCCGTCCCCGCCGCCGGCAGCACGATCCACGCGGGCGACGGCATCAAGGTGTCCGTGCGGGACGCCCAGGGCCACTCCTGCTCCCAGGACACCGAGACCTTCGGCGTCGTCCGCAGCCCCCGTCCGATCGCGGCATGGGGCATGCGCGAGATCTCGGCCGACCGGCCTCGCTGCGAGACGGCGGGTGCCTACGACGTGACCGTCGAGCGCGTCACCACGGCCGAGTCGGTGCCGGACACCTGGGACCTGGAGCTCTTCGCCGCCACCGAGCCGCCCCTGAAGCAGGCCGGTGAGACGAGCGCCCCCGAGACCTGGGATTCCGCCACGCCCGACCCCCTCACCGGCGACGGCGAGCGCCGCAAGGGCGGCGCCGGGTTCGCCTCGGCGGTGCCGGTCGGCGAGGGCGCGTGGACCTCCGACATCCGGCCCGGGCGGACGCTCTTCTACAAGGTGCCGCTCGACTGGGGCCGCCAGCTGCACGCCACCGCTGGAGTGGGCCCCGCGGACGGCGGCGACGGCTACGCGGTCGGCGCCCTGAACCTCGCCCTCTACAACCCCGTGCGCGGGTTCGTCGACGACGCGAGCGCCAACTACGACGGCAGCGAGAAGGTCGCCGAACTCGACCCGCTGCCGCCGGTCGCCTACGAGAACCGGTACGCCGGCCCGGACCGGCTCGGCGCCATGCGGTTCGCGGGCTCCTACTACCTCGTGGTGCATCTGTCGGCCGCGGTGGCAGAGAGGTACGGCGACGGGCCGTTCGAGCTGACGCTGCGCGTGCAGGAGGGCGGCGCGGCGCAGGCCGGGCCCGGTTATGCGGGGGAGTCCGAGCCGGGGGACGTGTTCCAGCTCTCCGCGGGCGACCGGGAGGCGGCTGCGGCGGACGAAGCCGGTAACGGGGCCGGGGGCATCGAGAACGCCGCGCTGACCGCGCTCGCGGTCGGCGGCATCGGGGCCGGGACCTTGGTGCTGGTGGTGCTGGGGGTGTGGGCGGTGGTTGCTCGGCGGAGGGGCGGGGCCTTGTAGGTGTGGGGCCAGGGGGGCGGGGAGTGGTGCGCCCGCCGCTCATGGGCTGATGAGCCTGCCGTTAACGAGGGGCCGGTGGGCCTGCCGTTCCCCACGAGGGGCCGGTGAGCCAGTTTTCAGCGCTGGGCCGGTGCGCCGGTCGCTCAGAACTGGGCCAGCGCCCAGAACCCCACGGCGTAGCAAGCCAGCGCCAGCAGCAGGAGCGGTACGGCCACCTTGGCGGGTGGGCCGGGGCGGCGCGCGGGGCCTCGGGACCCTCGGCGGACGGCTCTGTGACCGCCGCGACGGCGTTGCTGCGGAACTGGGGGAGCCGAAGGTGGAACCTGCGGGCTCTGAGCGGTGTACGAAGCAGTGGAGGCATCGACGCGCTGGTGCTGTGGCGGCGTCGTCGGAGGCTGAGGCGGGTACTGCGGCGTGTGCGGTTGAGGGGAGGACAGGACGTGCGTGGTGTCGTAGGGGGAGCTGTTGGCCGGGGGATTGCCGGCCTGGTGGCTGCCGGCCGGGTGATGCTGCACGCCCTCGTGGCTGGGGCCGTGGTTGTGACTGGGGCTGTCGCTGCCTGTTTGTACCCGGCCCTGGGCCGGCCCTTGCGCCGGCCCTCGTGCCGCGTAGGGCTGTGGCGAGGGCGTTTGCCCCTGCGGGGTGGAGCCAGTGGGCTGCGGAAGCGGCAGGTGGAAGCTGCCGGTGTCCGACATGCTGACGGAACTGCTGCTGTCGCTCTGGGGAGGGGAGGCGGGAGGCTCCGCCGGCGTACGGCCTGGCTCGCTGTACGCGGAGTCAGAGCTGTTGCCGCCCGCCCCCAGTCCCGTGCCGCCGCTCGATACCGAGCCCATGCTTCTCGGATCGGGTCCGACCCCGTTCGCCGATCTCGGCGTCCCCGTCGACCCCTCACCGAGCGGGAACTGCCCGGAGCCGGTCCGGTCCCCTTCGATGCCCGGAGCCCGCTTGAGCGGCCCCTCCGGTGCGAAACCTCGTGGCAGTGGCCCGAGTTGGTCGAAGATCTCGATGATCTCGTCGTCGGGACCGGGTTCCGGCAGCAGCTCGACGGCCGCGGCGAGGGCCTTGCGCGCCCCCGTCGCCGTGCGGAACCGCGAGTCCGGATCAGGTTGCAGGAGCGAGGCCACGACCTGCCACAGCGGTTCCGGAATGCCCTTGGGCGCCCCCGGCGTCCCGTGCGTGGTGAAGTACTGGACGAGTGCCTTGGAGTCCGGCTTGGCGCCCTCCAGGAGATACACCGCCACCAGCCCCACAGCGAACAGGTCGGCGGGGAAGTCCGGTTCCGCGCCCATGAGTTGCTCGGGAGCGAGGTAACCGGGCGTTCCCACCACGAGGTTGGTCTCGGTCAGCCGGGGCTCGCCGAGCCGCATGGCGATGCCGAAGTCGGAGAGCCTGAGCCGCGGGCGGCCCGTGCCGGTGGCTTCGAGGAGCAGGTTGGCGGGCTTGATGTCCCGGTGGACGACGCCTTCCGAGTGCACCGCCGCGAGCCCCGCGAGGAGCTGGTCGAGAAGGGTGCAGACGAACGAGGGCGGCAAGGGGCCGTAGTCCCCTATGAGATGGACCAGCGAGCCACCGGCCACCAGGTCCATGGTGAACAGGACCTTGTCGTCGTCGGCGGCCCAGCTGGCGGGCGCGAGCACATGGGGGTGATCGATCCGCAGCGCCTGTTCGCGGACGAACCGCAGCAGCGAGTGCGCGTCGCTCTGCTGCAACACCTTGGCGGCCACGTAGCGCCGGCGGCGATGGTCGAAGGCGCGCCAGACGGCGCCGACGCCTCCGCGTCCGATCGGGTCGACCAGTTCGTAGCGCCCGGCGAAGACCTCACCCATGGCTGTGCGTCGCTCCTCCCCCTCCGGTTACCCCCCTTGCTTCCCCCACGACGAGCGATACGACCCCCCCTCGCTGACCGTCCTTCGCGGACTCCCCCGCACGACCCCCTCGTGCCCGCTCAGGACGCATACAGCCGGCCCGGCTGCCGATACCCCCTCGGCGACCGGGCCAGGGGTCAGTTCTGGTGGGACTGGTAGTGCGCGACCGCGTCGGAGGTGCGGCCGGCGCCGTACACCCGGAGGAACTCTGCCAGTTCCGGGTGGGTGGGGGCGAGGGTCTCAGCGGCCTCGATGATGTCGCCCGCGGCGGCGACCGAGCGCAGCAGCGACTGGATCTCGCGCACGACCCGCTTGACCGTGGGCGCACCCGAACTGTTCGTCGTGTGCGTGGTGTTGCTGAGCACCGAGCCCCCCTGCGACTTCTTGATCTCCTCCATGCGCTCGGTGGCCTCGGCGGCGCTCACGCTGCCGTCCGCGACCTGCCCCGCCAAGTCCTGCAGCAGCTGCACCCGCTGGACCACGGCGGGATTGCCGATCTTCGCCCGCTGCCCGCTCATCAGCTGCGACAGCATTGGTGCTGACAGTCCCAGTACCCCCGCGAGACGAGCCTGGTTGAGACCAAGATCGTCGATGAGCTTACGGAAGAGCGTCCCCAGCGGCTCCCCGTACCAGTTCCGCTGCAGATCCCGCGCTCTTGCGGTGGCTTCCTGCTGTGCGGCGTCCATTGCGTCTCCCCATCGCTTCCCCAAAACTGCGGTTCGCTGTAGCGAACCACGCCGAGCATCCTACGGAGAGTGGTCGTTTACCGGGACCCCCAATCCTTTTGCGGGATCCGGGGGGCGACCGGGTACTCTGGTCTTGGCGCCCGCCGGTATGGGGTTTTCCTCCGGCCGGACGTTTCTTTTTGAGGGGCCTTAGCTCAGTTGGTAGAGCGCTGTCTTTGCATGGCAGATGTCAGGGGTTCGACTCCCCTAGGCTCCACATATCAGCCCCCTGACCTACGGAAACGCAGGTCAGGGGGCTTTTTTGGTGTGCTGTTGCTCCTGAGCGCCCGTCAGGTGACGGAGGCCGTGGAAACGACGAAGTGCCGTGGGGACGACAAAGTGGTGTGCGCCCACTCATGGGGCGCACACCACTTTTCGTCGCCTACGGCACCTGAGGCCGTAGGTGAGAAGCCGTACGCGAGAAGCCGTAAGGCCAGGGCCTCACATCACCGGCCCTCGTCCCGCCGGGCGGCCTCCTCCTCGGCCTCCTTCGCCTGGACCTCCGGGTCCAGGCCGGACTGGCCGCTGCCGTCCACGGACGTCAGGCGGTTCGACTCCGGTACCTCCGTCGCGGCGGGCGGCTCGACCAGCCAGTCCGGGTTGGCCTGCTTGTCCCACCACTTCCACGCGGCGATGGCACCGCCCGCGAGGATGCCCAGTACGGCCAGCGTCTTCACGACGCGGCCGGTCCTGGCCCGCCGCTCGTGCTTGCGGACCAGTCGCTGGATCTCCTGCGGCGAGACCTGGCCGCGCAGCGCGGCCAGTGCGGCGGCACCGCGCGCGGCGGCCTCGTCCCGCACGGGAACGGCCACGGCGACCGCCTGCTCGATCCGCGGACGGGAATAGTCGGCGGCCTGTCGGGCAGCCTTGCGGGTACGGACGGCGGCTTCATGAGCGGCGAGGTCGACCTTCGGCGGCACATGGGTAAGGGCCTGCTCCAGCCGCGGTGCGAGATGCGCGTCGTACTGGAGACGGGCCTGGGCGCGGGCCTGCTCGGTGGCCTGCGTAACCATCGGCGCCAGCCGTACGCGTGCCTCGTGCGCATACAGTGCGGCCCTGTCCTTGGCGGTGTCGGCGTAGGGCGCCACCACTTCCGCGGCGTGCAGCACGCTGTCCTTCGCCGAGCCGGTCGCGGCGCGCACGCTGTCGATGCGGGTCACGGGATCCTCCTCCTCGGTGGCGTACGGTATTTCGACTTTCCACCCTTTTACGGATCATGCCTGTCGGAGCGCTCCGCGGCATGTGTGGTCGGGCATATGGGTGCCGAATTACTTGATCAATCCCAATAACGGACCAATGTGGTTCAACGGTGGCTTGTCGTCGACAATGCCACGGTTCGTCGCCTCGCGCCCCCGCCACGTACCCACTCAGCCACTTTTCTGCACGAGAAGCGCCCGGTTGCCTGCCGGTGAACGAGTGGCGGGCGACGGATGCCGCAGACCGTGCGAGGATCGGGGGGTCACAGGAAGACAACGGAAGGCAGATCGTGGCTGAGCAGCTTTACGCCACCCTGAAGACCAACAACGGCGACATCGAGGTCCGGCTCCTCCCGAACCACGCGCCGAAGACGGTCAAGAACTTCGTCGAACTCGCCAAGGGCGAGCGTGAGTGGACGAACCCCGAGACCGGCGAGAAGTCCACGGCCAAGCTCTACGACGGCACGGTCTTCCACCGGGTCATCAGCGGCTTCATGATCCAGGGCGGCGACCCCCTGGGCAACGGCACCGGCGGTCCCGGCTACCAGTTCGAGGACGAGTTCCACCCGGACCTCGCCTTCGACAAGCCCTACCTGCTGGCCATGGCCAACGCCGGCCCGGGCACGAACGGCTCGCAGTTCTTCATCACCGTCGCCCCCACGACGTGGCTGAACCGCAAGCACACGATCTTCGGCGAGGTCAACGACGGCGCGAGCCAGAAGGTCATCGACGCCATCGCGACGGCGCAGACGAACCCGCGCACCGACCGTCCCGTGAACGACGTCGTCATCGAGTCGGTCGTCGTGGAGACCCGCGAGGGCTGAGTCCGACACGTCCCGCAGGGAACCAAACGCCCCGCTCGTCCGTAAGGATGAGCGGGGCGGTGCATTAGGCGTGCATCGCGTACGACGACCTAGGGGACCTCATGGACCAGCAGGCCGGCAGCTCGCAGGACGCGCAGAGCCTGCCCGGCTGCTACCGCCACCCCGACCGCGAGACCGGCATCCGCTGCACCCGCTGCGAGCGACCCATCTGCCCCGAATGCATGGTCAGCGCCTCGGTCGGCTTCCAGTGCCCCGACTGCGTCCGCGGCGGCTCCGGCACCGGACACGCCCCCTCCGCAGCCCAGCCCCGCACGATCGCGGGCGGCACCGTCGCCGCCGATCCGCGGCTGCTGACCAAGATCCTCATCGGGATCAATCTCGCGGTCTTCATCGCCGTTCAGACCAGCGATCGGCTGCTCAGCGACCTTGTTCTCGTCGGCACCTGGCCGCCGGCCCCGTTCAATCCCACCCAGGGCGTCGCCGAGGGCGAGTGGTGGCGCCTGGTGACCTCGATGTTCACGCACGAGGCCATCTGGCACATCGCGTTCAACATGCTCAGCCTCTGGTGGCTCGGCGGTCCCCTCGAAGCCGCCCTCGGCCGGGTCCGCTACCTCGCGCTCTACTTCTGCTCCGGCCTCGCCGGCAGTGCTCTCACCTATCTGCTGGCCGGTCCCAGCACCGCCTCGCTCGGCGCCTCCGGTGCCATCTTCGGCCTCTTCGGAGCCACCGCCGTGCTGATGCGCCGCCTCCAGTACGACATGCGGCCGATCATCGCCCTGCTGGTGATCAACCTCATCTTCACCTTCGGCTGGGGCAACATCGCCTGGCAGGCCCACATCGGCGGCCTCGTGGCCGGCGTCGTCATCGGCTACGCGATGGTCCATGCCCCACGTGAGCGCCGGGCCGTGGTGCAGTACGGCACATGTGCGCTGGTCCTGGCCGTGGTGGTGCTGATGACCGTGCTGAGGACCCTCCAGCTCAGCTGAGCCCGGACGTTATCCACGTGAGCGGCCCTGTTGTCCACAGCGTGTGGCGGATCTTGTGCGTACGGTGCGGGAACGGCTACGCCCCCTGCTCTTGACCTGTGTTTCCGCAGGTCAGGCAGGGGGCGTACAGGTGTTCGGGATGCCTTCGGGTGACCGGTGTGGCTGTCATACCGGCGTCAACCCCCGATGGGTTATCCACAGATCGTCGTCTTTTCCCCAGTCAGCTTGTGGAAATTGCTGCAAGGCTGTGGATAACTCAGCGGATAGCCCTGGGCAGAGCTGCGTTCACCGTGAGGTGGCCGAGGGTTCGGGCGCTACTTCCACTGGGTGGAGACGCCGAAACCGGCGGCGATGAAGCCGAAGCCCACCACGATGTTCCAGTTGCCCAGCGCCTCGATGGGCAGCGAACCGTCCGTCACATAGAAGACGACGATCCAGGCCAGGCCGAGGATGAACATGGCCAGCATCACGGGGGCGACCCATGAGCGGCTGTTCAGCTTGATGGCGGTCGCCTGCTTCGACTGCGGCGGCGTGTAGTCGGCCTTCTTGCGGATACGTGACTTCGGCACGAGGGTCTCTCCTGTCGATGCGCTGCGTGGCCGCGCAGGGAACTGGTCGGGCTCGGGGAGGCGTACAAGGGGACTCTGCTGGCTCCTCCGGGCGTCCGTTAGCGTAGTGCTTCCGCGGCGCCGAAGGAGATAAGGGTACGTTGAGCAATTCTGCCGACTCTCCCCCGACGGGATCCAGCCCTGCCCGCGGCCGTTTCCGGCCGGTGCGGGTGCTCACCGCGGCGGTCTTCGCTCTCGCCGGGCTGATTTTCTTCACCAGTTTCAACACGGCCAAGGGCACCAACATCCGCACGGACGCCTCGCTGCTGAAGCTCTCGGACCTGATCCATGAGCGCAGTCGCGAGAACGGCGAGCGTGACGACGCGAACGCGTCCCTGCGTGACGACGTCGAGGCGCTCGCCGAGCGGGACGACGGCAGCACCGAGGCGGAGGACGCCAAGCTGACCGCGCTGGAGCACAACGCCGGTACCCAGAAGCTGACGGGCGAGGCCATCTCCGTCACGCTCAACGACGCCCCGCCGGACGCCACGGCCAAGCTGCCGGGATACCCCGAGCCGCAGCCCGACTACCTGGTGATCCACCAGCAGGACCTCCAGGCCGTGGTGAACGCGCTGTGGCAGAGCGGTGCCAAGGGCATCAAGGTCATGGACCAGCGGCTGATCTCCACCAGCGCCGTGCGCTGCGTGGGAAACACCCTGATCCTCCAGGGTCGCGTCTACTCACCGCCGTACAAGATCACGGCGGTCGGTGACCCGGAGAAGATGCAGCAGGCGCTCGCCGCCTCGAAGGCGATCCAGAACTACATGGTCTACGTCAATGTCTACGGCCTCGGCTGGAAAGTCACCGAGGACGGAACGGTGACTCTGCCCGGCTACTCGGGCACAGTGGATCTGCAATACGCCAAGCCCGTGGAGTGACCTTCCCTGGAGCTGCCGGTGCGCGTCGTCGTGAGGACCGTCAGCGAGCTCTGCATCAGCGCAGGCACCGTGATCGTCCTTTTCGTCGTCTATGTACTTTTCTGGACGGGCGTGAAGGCCGACAACGTCATGGACGACCAGATCGACCAGCTTCAGGAGCAGTGGGCGCAGAGTGCGGTGCGCCCGCCGGACACGGCTCCCGGCGGCGCCGCGGCGAGTCCGGGGGCGACCGCGAGCCCGCCGAAGCCGGCGCCGTACACGGCGGACAAGCCTTTCGCGATCATGTACATCCCGCGGCTTGGTTTCACGTGGAACAAGCCGGTGCTCGAAGGCACCGCCACCAAGACCCTGAAGAAGGGCCTCGGCCACTACGCGAACACCGCCCAGCTCGGCCAGAAGGGCAACTTCTCGGTCGCCGGTCACCGGCGCACGTACGGCGATCCGTTCAAGGATTTCCCCAGGCTGCGGCCCGGAGACGCGGTGGTGCTGACCGACGGAACGACCTGGTTCACGTATCGGATCGACAAAGGCCCCTACAAAACACTGCCCGCCGACGTTGAGGTGATTGACCCTGTGCCCCGTAAGTCGGGGTACACGCGTGAAGGCCGCTACCTGACGCTGACCACGTGCGATCCCGAGTGGGGGCACAGTCATCGGCTGATCGTGTGGGCCCACCTGGACTCCACCCAGCCTGTGGAGGCCGGGAAACCGGAAGCGTTGCGCCGTTAGTCTGTTGGCTGTACGGCGTGAGTCTGAGTGCCGTGGTGCGACGGAAGGGACGGCATGTACGGCTGGATCTGGCGGCATCTGCCGGGGAACGCGTGGGTGAAGGCACTGCTCTCGCTCGCGCTGGCCATGGCCGTCGTCTACGTCTTGTTCAACTACGTCTTCCCGTGGGCCGAACCGCTCCTGCCCTTCAACGATGTGACGGTGGACAACCAGTGAGCGCGCGCATTCTCGTCGTGGACAACTACGACAGCTTCGTCTTCAACCTGGTCCAGTACCTCTATCAGCTGGGCGCGGAGTGCGAGGTGCTGCGCAACGACGAGGTGTCGACGACGCACGCCCAGGACGGCTTCGACGGCGTACTGCTCTCGCCGGGCCCCGGAACTCCCGAGGAGGCCGGCGTCTGCGTCGAGATGGTGCGGCACTGCGCCTCCACCGGCGTTCCGGTCTTCGGCGTCTGTCTCGGCATGCAGTCGATGCAGGTGGCGTACGGCGGTGTCGTGGACCGTGCGCCGGAGCTGCTGCACGGCAAGACCTCGCTGGTCGAGCACGAGGGCAAGGGCGTCTTCGCCGGCCTGCCCTCGCCCTTCACGGCGACCCGCTACCACTCCCTGGCGGCGGAACCGGCGACGGTCCCGGCCGACCTCGAGGTCACGGCACGCACGCACGACGGCATCATCATGGGCCTGCGCCACCGCGAACTCCCGGTCGAGGGAGTCCAGTTCCACCCCGAGTCGGTGCTGACCGAGCACGGGCACCGGATGCTGGCCAACTGGCTGGTGGAGTGCGGCTACGAAGACGCGGTGGCGAGGTCGGCGGGGCTCGCCCCGGTGGTGGGCAGGGCCACGGCGTGACCGCCCTGCGCCCTGAGCGCGAGTCCGGCGCCGCCTACGGGGAGTCCTTCACGGACTCCTACGGCGACACCGGCGACCAGGGGAGCTCGTACGGGCAGCAGCCGTACGAGGGCTCCGGTGCGCTCGGGGAGTGGTACGGCGAGGAGAGTTACGTCACCCAGGCGCAGCAGGCCGCCGAAGCGCGGGCCGCGGCCGGGTACGGCGCCGACGGCTACGGAGCGGGCGGCTACGGCTCCAATGGCTACGCCGGTCAGAGCTACCAGGCTCCCGTGGCCCAAGAGCCGTACGCGGAGCCGTACATGCCGCCACCGGACGACGAGACCGTGGCGCTGCGGGTTCCCGACCCACCGCCCTCCCGAGAGCCCATATCGCCTTCTCCCGCCTCATCCGCCGCTTCTGCCTCTTCCACCCCGACGGGTGGCCGTGCGGCCCGCAGAAAGGCCGCCAAGCGGCGTCACGGGCGCCATGGCGGAACACACCAGCCGTCGGACGCGGCCGAGACGGACTCGGAGAGCTCCGGT
This sequence comes from Streptomyces chartreusis, assembly GCF_008704715.1. NCBI lineage: Bacteria > Bacillati > Actinomycetota > Actinomycetes > Kitasatosporales > Streptomycetaceae > Streptomyces > Streptomyces chartreusis. The sequence continues at coordinate 4,930,397 of NZ_CP023689.1, read as the reverse complement.
GCTCCGCTCTCCCGCATGGAGGCCCGTCGGCAGGCCCGCGCGCGCAAGCCCGGTCCGGCCACGGTCGCCAGCCGGGCGATCGGTGAGGTGTTCATCACGACCGGCGTGCTGATGCTGCTGTTCGTGAGCTACCAGCTGTGGTGGACCAACATCCGGGCGCACGCCCAGGCGGACAAGGAAGCCAGCAGCCTCCAGGAGGACTGGGCCAGCGGCAAAGGCAACCCGGGGACCTTCGAACCCGGGCAGGGCTTCGCCCTCCTGCATATCCCGAAGCTGGATGTCGTCGTGCCGATCGCGGAGGGCATCAGCAACAAGAAGGTGCTCGACCGGGGAATGGTCGGCCACTACGGCGAGGGCAAGCTGAAGACGGCGATGCCTGACGCCAAGACCGGCAACTTCGGCCTGGCCGGGCATCGCAACACACACGGTGAACCGTTCCGCTACATCAACCGGCTCGCCCAGGGCGACGAGATCGTCGTCGAGACGCAGGACAAGTACTTCGTGTACAAGATGGCGTCGATCCTGCCGGTGACGTCGCCGAGCAATGTGAGCGTGCTGGAGCCGGTTCCGCCGGGGTCGGGTTTCACCGGACCGGGCCGCTACATCACACTCACCACGTGCACGCCGGAGTTCACCAGTAAGTACCGGTTGATCGTCTGGGGCAAGATGGTCGAGGAACGGCCGCGCAGCAAGGGCAAGCCGGATGCGCTCGTCAGTTAAGGGCAGATGAAACGTGGCAGCGACCACCGAGGGCACGGAAGACCACACGGCCGCGCCCGCCTCACGACGTCCCCCGGTTCGCCGTCGGCGCATGGGCCGGATCGCGATGGCCGTCAGCGTCTTCGGGGAACTCCTCATCACGGCGGGCCTGGTGCTGGGCCTGTTCGTCGTCTACTCCCTGTGGTGGACGAACGTCATCGCCGACCGGGCGGCGGACAAACAGGCCGACAAGGTCCGTGACATCTGGGCCCACCAGGACGACGACTCCGGCCGTCCCGCCGAGTTCGACGCCAAGAACGGCATCGGCTTCCTGCACGTCCCCGCGATGACCAAGGGCGAGATCCTGGTCGAGAAGGGCACGACGTCGAAGATCCTCAACGACGGCGTCGCCGGCTACTACACCGACCCCGTCAAGGCGACCCTGCCTAACTCGGACAAGAAGGGGAACTTCTCCCTCGCGGCGCACCGGGACGGCCACGGCGCGAAGTTCCACAACATCCACAAGCTCGAAAAGGGCGACCCGATCGTCTTCGAGACGAAGGACAAGTGGTACGTCTACAAGGTCTACGCCGTCCTCCCCGAGACCTCGAAGTACAACGTCCAGGTCCTCGGCGGCATCCCGAAGGAATCGGGTAAGACGAAGGCCGGCCACTACATCACGCTGACGACCTGCACCCCGGTCTACACGAGCCGCTACCGCTACGTGGTGTGGGGCGAGCTGGAGCGCGTGGACAAGGTCGACGAGGACCGGACGCTGCCGGAGGAACTGCGCTGATCACCGCGCTCTTCGAGGGCGAGAACGACGAGGCCCCGGCACCCTTGAAGGGTGCCGGGGCCTCGTCGTGATCTCCGGAGGCTTCCGTCAGCCGAAGATGCCTCCGTTGTCGCCACCGCCGTTGTTGTTCCCACCGTTGCCGAAGCCCACGGTAGTCAGCGTGATCTGGGTGTTCGCCGGGTCGTCGACCTGCTGGTTGCCCTTGGGGTCCTGGTCCGTGACGAAGGCCGTGTCGTTCTGGTCACTGCCGTTGGCGAACTGGATGTTGGTGAAGCCGGCCGCTGCCAGAGTCTGCTTGGCCTGGCCCACCGTCTGACCCACGACGCTCGGCACCGGGGTCTTCTGCTTGGCCTGCTTGCCGATCTGGATGGTCACCGTGGAGTCCTTGTCGACCGCGGAGCCGGCCGTCGGGGAGGTCGAGATGACCTTGCCGACCTGGTTCGGGTCCTGGGTGTCCACCTCTTGGCAGTTGCCCGACAGATCGTTGGCCTCCATCTGGGCCTTCGCCTCGTCACACGTCTTGCCGAGGACGTCGGGAACAGTGGACTGCTCCTTCTCCTTGGCGACGGTGAGGGTGATGGTGCTGCCCTTCTCCTGCTCAGTGCCGCCCTCGGGGTCCTGGCTGATGACGACGCCCGGGTTCCGGTCGGACTCCTCGGTCTTCTGCTGGACGTCGAAGCCCTTGTCCTCGAGATCGGACTTGGCCTTCTCGTAGGGCAGGCCCTCCACGTCCGGCACCGAGACCTTCGGCGCCCCGGTCGACACCACGATGTCGACGGTGGTGTTCTTGTCGACCTTGGTCTTGGAGTCGGGGGTCTGCGAGCAGATCTTGCCCTTGCTCTGGTCCTCGCACTCCTGCTTCGTGACCTTGCCGATCGTGAGATCGACATTGCCGAGCAGGTCCCTCGCGCTGCTCTCCGTCTCGCCGACGACGTTCGGCACAGCCACCTGGCTGTTGCTCGCCGTGTCGCCGTCGAAGACCCACTTGCCGATCAGGATCGCGCCGACGAGAACCAGCACGGCCGCGACGGCCAACAGGATTGTGGAGGTGTTGGACTTCTTCTGGCGGCGCCGGTCCGGGCGGTCGTCGTAGCCGTAGCCACCGTCGTCCGGGTTCATCGGCGGCAGCATCGACGTGGCGCCGGCGTCCGCGGAACGCAGGGCCGTGGTCGGCTGGTCGTCCGGGTAGCCGCCGTAGCCCACGGAACCCATGGCCGCGGTGGCGGCGACGGGCTGGCCGTCGAGGCACGCCTCGATGTCGGCACGCATCTCGTCGGCCGACTGGTAGCGGTAGTTGGGGTCCTTCGTCAGGGCCTTCAGCACGATCGCGTCCATCTCGGGCGTGATCTCGGGGTCGAAGACCGACGGTGCCTGGGCCTCTTCCCGCACGTGCTGGTACGCCACGGCCACCGGGGAGTCACCCACGAAGGGGGGCCGCACCGTCAGGAGCTCGTACAGCAGACAGCCGGTGGAGTACAGGTCCGACCGCGCGTCGACCTGCTCGCCCTTGGCCTGCTCCGGGGAGAGGTACTGGGCGGTGCCGATCACGGCCGAGGTCTGCGTCATCGTCATGCCGGAGTCGCCCATGGCGCGGGCGATGCCGAAGTCCATCACCTTCACCTGGCCGTTGCGCGTGAGCATCACGTTGGCCGGCTTGATGTCGCGGTGGACGATGCCGCTGCGGTGCGAGTACTCCAGGGCCTGGAGGATCCCGATGGTCATCTCCAGAGAGCGCTCCGGCAGCAGCTTGCGGCCGGAGTGAAGCAGCTCACGGAGCGTCGAGCCGTCCACGTACTCCATGACGATGTACGGGATCGACACATTGTCGATGTAGTCCTCGCCCGTGTCGTAGACCGCCACGATCGCGGGATGGTTGAGCGAGGCGGCCGACTGGGCCTCCCGGCGGAAGCGGGCCTGGAAGGACGGGTCGCGCGCGAGGTCCGCGCGCAGCGTCTTCACCGCCACGGTGCGGCCGAGTCGGGTGTCATGCGCGAGGTAGACCTCCGCCATGCCACCACGACCGAGCACCTGGCCCAGCTCGTACCGGCCGCCGAGGCGACGCGGCTCTTCCATAAGCTACCTACCAGCCCTCTCCGTCGGTCCCGACCTCACCCTTGTGGGTGGGGCGGTGTGCCGTCCGGGCATACCGTACCCGGCTCATCTTGTGTGACCTGGCCAAGCCCGTAACCCGATACAGGACCGGTATCGCAACGTGCACCGATGTGAAGGGGACGTGAGCAGGTTCACTTCTTGCTCTTGATGACCGCCTCCATCACGCTCTTGGCGATAGGCGCGGCGAGGCCGCCACCGGAGATGTCGTCGCGGACCGCGTTCTGGTCCTCCACGACGACGGCCACGGCCACCGGGGCGCTGCCGTCGTCGAGCTTGGCGTAGGAGATGAACCACGCGTAGGGGTTCTCGCTGTTGTCCACACCGTGCTGGGCGGTACCGGTCTTGCCGCCCACCTTCACGCCGCTGATCTGAGCGTTCTTGCCGGTGCCGTCCTCGACGACCGTCTCCATCATCGACTGGAGCTTCTGAGCGTTCTCCGCCGACAGCGGCTTGCTCATCTCCTCCGGGTCGGTCTTCTCGATGGCGTCGAGGTTGTTGGTCTGGAGCTCGTCGATCATGTACGGCTTCATCAGCGTGCCGTTGTTGGCGACGGCCGAGGCGACCATGGCCATCTGGAGCGGCGTCGCGGCGGTGTTGAACTGGCCGATGGAGGACAGGGCCGTCTGCGAGGGGTTCATGTCGTCGGAGAAGACCGACGCGCTGGTGCGGGTCGGGGTGAACTGCTCCTCGGTGAAGCCGAACTTCTTGGCCGTCTCCAGCATCTTGTCGTTGCCGAGGTCGGAGCCGACCTTGCCGAAGACGGTGTTGCAGGAGAACTTGAGGGCGACTCGCAGCGTCGCGTTCTTGCAGGGGATGGTGCCCTCGTTCGGCAGCTTGGTGGTGGTGCCCTCCATGACCCACGGGTCCGGCGAGTCCGTCTTCGCGTCGGCGTCCGTGTACAGCCCGTGCTCCAGCGCTGCGGCCGCGGTGACGACCTTGAAGGTCGAGCCGGGCGGGTAGACCTCACGCAGTGCCCGGTTGAGCATCGGGTCGTCGGGGTTGTTCTTCTTCTGGAGCTTCGTCCACGCCTTGGAGTCGGTCGTGGTGGAGTTGCCGGCGAAGGACGAGGGGTCGTACGAAGGGAAGGACGCCAGCGCCAGGATCTTGCCGGTGGACGGCTCCAGGGCCACGACCGCGCCCTTGCCGCGGTCCTTCAGACCTTCGTACGCGGCCTTCTGCGCGGCGGCGTTGAGGGTGGTCACCACATTGCCGCCCTCCCTCTCCTTGCCCGTGAGCATGTCGAGGGTGTTACGGAAGAACAGCCGGTCGTCGTTGCCGGTGAGGATGCCGTCCTCGATGTACTCCAGCTGGTTGGCGCCGAAGGCCTGCGAGGCGTAGCCGGTGACCGGCGCCCACATCGGGCCGTTCGTGTAGGTGCGCTTGAACTTGAAGTCGGTGCCCGAGGTCTCCTTCGAGCCGGTGATGGCCTTGCCGTCGACGATGATGTTGCCGCGCGGGGTGCCGTAGCGCTCGATGGTGACGCGGCGGTTGGCCTTGTCCGTCCTCAGCTCGTCGGCCTGGACGTACTGGATCCAGTTGTCGCGGATGAGCAGAGCCAGGACGAGGAGTCCGCAGAAGATCGCGATCCGGCGTAGGGGCTTGTTCACGGACGGACCACCTGGGTCATCTCGGCGTCGGGGTTGGGCGCGGGGGCGGGCGCGGGCCGGCGTGCGGTGTCGCTGATGCGCAGCAGGATGCCGATCAGGGCCCAGTTGGCGATGACGGAGGAACCGCCGTACGCCACGAAGGGCAGCGTCATACCGGTCAGCGGGATGAGGCCCATGACACCGCCGGCCACGACGAAGACCTGGAGGGCGAAGGCGCCGGACAGGCCGACGGCGAGCAGCTTGCCGAACGGGTCGCGGGCCGCGAGGGCGGTGCGCACACCGCGCTCGACGATCAGCCCGTAGAGCAGCAGAATCGCCATGACGCCTGCCAGGCCCAGCTCCTCGCCGAAGGTGGCGAGGATGAAGTCGGAGTTGGCGGCGAAGCCGATGAGGTCGGAATTGCCCTGGCCGAGACCGGTGCCGAGGGTGCCGCCGGAGCCGAAGGCCCACAGGGCCTGCATGGCCTGCTCGGAGTGGAGGATGCCGTCCTGGACGCCGGCGCGGCTGAGCTGGAACTCGCGCGCCGGGTCGAGCCAGGCCTGCACACGCGTCTGGATGTGCGGCTCGAAGCTCGCCACACCGACCGCGCCGACCGCGGACATCAGCAGACCGAAGACGATCCAGCTGGTCCGCTCGGTGGCGACGTACAGCATGATGACGAACATCCCGAAGAACAGCAGGGACGTTCCGAGGTCGGTCTCGAAGACCAGGATCAGGATCGAGATGACCCAGACCACGAGGATCGGACCGAGGTCGCGGCCGCGCGGCAGGTACAGGCCCATGAAGCGACGGCTGGCCAGGGCCAGGGCGTCTCTCTTGACCATGAGGTAGCCGGCGAAGAACACCGCCAGGACGATCTTCGCGAACTCACCGGGCTGGACCGTGCCCAGGCCGGGGATGTTGATCCAGATCTTGGCGCCGTAGATGTTCGCGCCGAGTCCGGGCACGAGCGGCAGGATCAGCAGGAACAGCGCGCCCGCCATCGAGATGTACGTGTAGCGCTGCAGGACGCGGTGGTCCTTCAGGAAGACCAGCACGGCCACGAGCAGGGCGACGCCGAGCGCTGAGTACAGCAGCTGCCGCGGTGCGGCATCGGCGTAGTTACTGAGTCGCTTCGACTGGTCCAGCCGCCAGATCACGACCAGGCCGAGCCCGTTCAGCAAGGTGGCCAGCGGCAGCATCAGCGGGTCGGCGTACGGCGCGAACTTGCGTACGGCGAGGTGGCCGATGCCCGCCAGGAGGCCGAGCCCGAGTCCGTAGCCCAGCAGGCCGGCCGGCACCTCGTCGTTCATCGCCAGGCCCACGTTGGCATAGGCGAAGACCGGGATGACGACCGCGAACGCCAGCAATACCAGCTCGGTGTTGCGCCTGCTCGGCGCGCCGATCGCGCCGATCGTGGAAGTGTGATGCGTCGGCGAGTTCGTAGTACTGCTCATGGTGTGACGGGGCCTCTCGCGGCTTGCCTACTGCGTACCGCAGTTCGAAACGACCTTCTGCTCTTCCTCCGAGAGTGTGGGGCCGGGGCTTGGCGTCGCAGTCGGTGTCGGGGAGGTGGACGGGGGCGGGGACTTGGTCGACGCCGAGGGATTCGGTGTCGGTGTCGCCTTGGACGTAAGAGAGGTACGGGTGGTTCCCGTGGTGCCTCCGGCCTCGCCCTCACCGGTCTTGGCGTTCTGCTCGCTCTGGGCGGCCTGCTGCGCGGCACGCTTCTTGCACGCGGTGGCCTGGAGCTGGAGTTCGTCGATCTTCGCCTGGGCGTCCTTCAGACCGCCCTCGGCGATGGTCGCCTCGACGAGCTTCTGCTGGTAGGGCGGCAGGTACTTGAGTTCGATCTCGGGGTGATCCTTCTCCACCTTCGAGAGCGAGACCCAGGCCAGGTCCTGGCTGATCCCGCGGTACAGGGCGACGTGTTCCTCGTTCGTGCCGACGTAGTACTGCGTCTGCGTCCAGCGCCAGCCGCCGTACATCCCGCCGCCGATGACGGCGAGCGCGAGGACCGAGTAGAAGGATCTCTTCAGCCACCTGCGGCCCTTGCGGGGCTTGACGAAGTCGTCGTCGGTGTAGTCCCCGAAGCCGCCCGCCGGGGCGTACCCGGTGGTGTCGCCGGAGCCGGGCGGGCCGAACTCGCCGCCCCCGCCGCCCTGTCCGGGCACCTGGCGGCCGAGCCCGGAGGCGCGTCCGGCCGGGGTCTGCATGATGCCGTTGTCGTGCAGGTGGTGCGGCTGGTTCTCGGCGACCGCGCCGACCACGACCGGGGTGTCGGACAGCTGCCCGGCGAGGGTGTCCCCGGTGTCCAGGTCGAGGACGTCCGCGATGATCACCGTGATGTTGTCGGGGCCGCCGCCGCGCAGCGCGAGCTGGATGAGCTCCTGCACGGTCTCCTGTGGGCCCTGGTAGCTGGCGAGGGTGTCCTCCAGGGTCTGGTGGGACACGACGCCGGACAGGCCGTCGGAGCAGATCAAGTACCGGTCGCCGGCGCGGACTTCACGGATCGACAGGTCGGGCTCGACATGGTCGCCGCTGCCCAGCGCGCGCATCAGCAGCGAGCGCTGCGGATGCGTGGTCGCCTCCTCCTCGGTGATGCGGCCCTCGTCGACGAGCCGCTGCACCCAGGTGTGGTCCTGCGTGATCTGCGTGAGGACGCCGTCGCGCAGCAGGTAGGCGCGCGAGTCGCCGACGTGCACGAGGCCGAGGCGCTGACCGGTCCACAGCAGGGCGGTGAGCGTGGTGCCCATGCCCTCGAGCTGGGGGTCCTCCTCGACCATCGAGCGCAGCTGGTCGTTGGCGCGCTGCACGGCCGTGCCGAGCGAGGTGAGGATGTCCGAGCCGGGGACGTCGTCGTCGAGGGCGACGATGGTGGAGATCGCCTCGGAGGAGGCGACCTCGCCCGCGGCCGCGCCGCCCATGCCGTCGGCGATGGCGAGCAGGCGGGGTCCGGCGTATCCGGAGTCCTCGTTGCCCTCCCGGATCATGCCTTTGTGCGATCCGGCGGCGAAGCGCAGTGACAGACTCATGCGCACCTCGCCCGTCGGCTCCGGGTACATCCGCACGGTGCCCACCCTCCGGTCGGGAGCGCGCCGGGGCCCTTGGTGTGGGCCACCGCTGCGTGCTCGCTCCGCTCGCTCATTGTCGTACTACTTCCGCAGCTCGATGACGGTCTTGCCGATGCGGATCGGCGCGCCCAGCGGAATCGGTGTCGGGGTCGTGAGCCGCGATCGGTCGAGGTACGTGCCGTTGGTGGAGCCCAGGTCCTCGACGATCCACTGGCCGTCGCGGTCCGGGTAGATCCTGGCATGCCTGCTGGAGGCGTAGTCGTCGTCCAGCACGATCGTGCTGTCGTGCGCGCGGCCCAGGGTGATGGTCTGGCCCTGCAGCGCGACGGTGGTGCCGGTCAGGGTGCCTTCGGACACGACCAGCTTCGAGGGAGCGTTACGGCGCTGCCGGCCGCCGGCCTGCTGGCCGCGCTGCTGCGGAGGCGCCGCGGCCTGCCTGGCAGCCTGCTGCTGCCGTCCGGCCTCCCGCCTGGACCCGCGCTGGGTGACACGCGTACCGAACAGGTCGCTGCGGATGACCTGCACGGCCACGATCACGAACAGCCACAGTACGGCCAGGAAACCCAGCCGCATGACCGTGAGGGTCAGCTCTGACATTGCCCCCGCTTCACCCTTCGGCTTGCCGGTAAATGATGGTGCTGCTGCCCACGACGATCCGCGAGCCGTCGCGGAGCGTAGCGCGGGTGGTGTGCTGCCCGTCCACCACGATGCCGTTGGTGGACCCGAGATCCTGGATCGTCGAGGGCGTTCCGGTCCGGATCTCGCAGTGCCGGCGGGAGACGCCGGGGTCGTCGATCCGCACGTCGGCGTCGGTGCTGCGACCCAGCACGAGCGTGGCGCGGGAGATCTGATGGCGGGTGCCGTTGATCTCGATCCAGTAGCGGGTGCGGCCGCCTGCCGCGGGTGCGGCGGGAGGACGCTGGCCACCCGCGGGCTGCGGGTAGCCGTAGCCGCCGGGGCGTCCGCCGGGCGGCGACGGCGGCATGGGCGGGGCTCCCGCGGGCGCGGCGGGCTGAGGGTAGCCGTAGCCGCCCTGGGCGCCGCCGGGCCGCCCGGGCGGGGCGGCGGGTGCGGGGGCCTGCTGGCCCTGCTGATCGGTGGAGCCGGCGAGCGTACGGCTGCGCACGCGGTACAGGCCGGTGTCGAGATCGTCGGCCTTCTCCAGGTGCACCTTGATCGGGCCCATGAAGGTGTAGCGCTGCTGCTTGGCGTAGTCGCGGACCATGCCGGCGAGCTCGTCGCCGAGCTGGCCCGAGTAGGGGCTCAGCCGCTCGAAGTCCGGCGTGCTCAGCTCCACGATGAAGTCATTGGGTACGACGGTCCGGTCGCGGTTCCAGATCGTCGCGTTGTTGTCGCACTCGCGCTGAAGCGCGCCGGCGATCTCCACGGGCTGGACCTCGGACTTGAACACCTTGGCGAAGGTGCCGTTGACCAGACCTTCGAGACGCTGCTCGAACTTCTTCAGGACTCCCATGGGGCACCTCCTCCGTAGCCTGCTTGGTCCTGCATCCCGCCGGGCGGGCACTGCCTTACCTGGTACTGCTTACTGATCGTATCCACGCGCCGGTAAATCGGCTGGTTCCCCCTGTCGGCCCGGTCGACGGGTGTCGACGCCCTCGAAGTTCCCTCCGGAGCTCCCCTTCGAACTCTTCGAGGACACAGTCTTCCCATGGATCGTAGAGGCGGCCGCAAACCAGTGTCCCGCACCTGACTGTGGACCCCGACCGGCTTCTGGGGAGATGCCCAGGACCGGTACGAGGTTGATACGTGAACATGTACTCCCTGATACGGAGTGCGGGCGGCCGCGGATCGGTCACCGTGCCGGGGTCTTCGGCGACTGCGCTGGTGGGCGCCCGCACCGGCCTGGGCGGGCGGCTGCCTGCGGATAAGGGATGTGAACCCACCCTGGCCGCCGTGCTAATGTTCTGGGTGTCGGAAGGCGCCGGACCGCAAGGCAAGGCCCCGAGGACACACCCAATGCGCGGGTGGCGGAATAGGCAGACGCGCTGGATTCAGGTTCCAGTGCCCGCAAGGGCGTGGGGGTTCAACTCCCCCCTCGCGCACTCTCGAAGAGGCGGCATCGTCAACACGATGCCGCCTCTTCTGTTGTGTTCGCCACGTTGTGCTGTCCACCACCCTCGCGGCAGGGCCTCTTGGTGCCGTGACCTGTGATGAAGCTCTCAGGTCACGGCACGGGCCGAGTGCCGGGGCAGCGGCTCAGCCCGCCGCGACGACCGTGGCGAGCGTCACGGCGGCGGGCAGGGCCTGGACGAAGAGGATGCGGCGGTTGGCGGTGGCCGCGCCGTAGACGCCGGCGACGACCATGCAGGACAGGAAGAAGATCTGGACCTGGCGACCGGTCGGGTCGTCGGCGATCAGCCCCCAGACCAGGCCCGCGGCCAGGAAGCCGTTGTAGAGGCCCTGGTTCGCGGCCAGCGGCGCGGTGGCGCGGGCCATTTCGGCGTCGAAGCCGGAGAGGCCGCGGCCCGGGCCGCGCTGCCACAGGAACATCTCCAGCACCAGGATGTAGGCGTGCAGCAGCGCCATGAGGGCGACGAGGACGACTGAGATCGCATGCATGCGGTGATTGTGCCGGGGGGTGCGGGGGCGGGTGGGGGCGGGGCTGACGGGGCGCGGGGCTGGGGCCCGTGCGAGGCGGCGGGTGACTCCCGGATAGGCGTCGTCGTAGGTCGTCGTAGGGGGATGGGGGAGGCGTTGAGGCCGAACGGCCGCTACGCGTGTGTGGAGCCCCGCTGTGGCGTTGCGGGGCTCCACGCGTGTGTGCGGCCGTCGGAGCTGCTGGTGTGGCCGGCGGCGCGGGCCGGTGCGCTCGGTGGACCGGCCGGCCGGCGTTACGCCGCGAGCTTCTGGGCCAGCTGCTTGGCCTTGGTGGTGGCCTCGTCGAGGGCGCGCTCACGGGAGGCCTCGAAGAGGGGGACCAGCTCGGCCATCGCGGGGTTGGCCGGGGCCATCGTCAGCTCCGGGACGATGAAGTCGAGGTCGGCGCCGAGGAAGTCGGCCAGGATCGCCGACAGGTAGTTCTGCACGTACTCATAGCCCTCGCGCGGGGTGCCCGGACCGTACGCGCCGCCGCGGCTGGCGACGACGGTGACCGGGGTCCCCTTGATCGACTGGGCGTCGCCCGCGGTACGGCCCATCAGCACCACGTTGTCCAGGTAGGCCTTCAGGGTCGACGGGATCGTCAGGTTGTACATCGGAGCGCCGATCAGCACGGCGTCCGCGCTCTCCAGCTCCTCGATCAGCTTCACGCGCTCGGCGAAGGCGGCCGCCTGCTCCGGGGTGTGCGTCGCCGGATCGGAGAAGCCCGCGGTGTGGGAGTGGGCGTCGATGTGCGGCACCGGCTGCGCGGCGAGGTCGCGGTGGATCACCGTGCCCTCGGGGTGCTGCTCCTGCCAGATGCGCCGGAAGGCGTCGGTGACGGCACGGGAGGAGGAGGCGCCGGTCGAGAAGACCGAGGAGTCGATGTGCAGGAGCGTGGCCATGGGGGTCTCCAGGAAGGACGGGAGCGGGCAGGGGGATTCCGTGTACAGGGACGTACCTGTCCGCAGGAACTGAAAGTTCGTACTCGACTATGGATAACACAGTCACTTACTTTTTTTCATCCCCGTACCGCAGGGCAGTACCCTGAAGGGCATGGCGGGTGAGCAGAGTCACGACGTGGCGCAGTGCAAGCGGGTCGACGAGGGGATCAACCGCGTCTTCCAGCTGCTCGGAAAGCGGTGGACCGGCCCGATCGTGTCCGTCCTGACCTCGGGCCCCGCCTACTTCGTCGCCCTGCGCCGGGCGATCCCGGGCATCAGCGAGCGCATGCTCTCCGACCGGCTCACCGAGCTCGCCGCGGCGGGACTGGTGGTGCGTGAGGTCTACGAGGGGCCGCCGCTGCGGGTGGTGTACCGGCTGACGGAGTCGGGGGCGGCGCTGGAGCCCGCGCTGGCCGAGTTGGGCGGATGGGCGAAGAAGTACCTGGGGGACGGGGAGCGGCCGGAGGGCTGCTGAAGGTCGTTGCGGGTGAGTGGGCGGGCCAGGCCCTGCTCCTGCTGTACGCCCCCGCGCGCCCACGCCCCTCGGCCACTTGCCCCCCGTCGGCCGCAGGAGGACACCGGCACCGCCAAGCGGGTTTTCCACATCTGCGGAGTTGTCCACAGGGTCTGACGCGTTCCGGCCACCGGTTGTAACGTCGGCACGAGTTGATGTTCGTGCGTGAGCGGGGGAGGCGGTCGGTATGACCGAGGTCGGTGCCGAGGCTGTGGCGGCGGAGGCGGCTGCGGCGGCGTCGGAGTCCGGGGAGCGCACGGCGTCCGCGGCGCGTCGGCTGCCGCGCGTGCAGGGGTTCGCCGAGTGGCCCGGCGGCGGATCGCCGAAGGAGGAGGGCAAGGAGCTGCGCAAGCGGGTACCGCGCGCCGAGCACGCGGTGTTCGACCTGGACGCCTCCCGCCCCGGCGCCGTGGCCGCCGTCGAGGAGTCCAACCTCGGCCGGCTCACCGACCTCACCCCGATAAGGGTCGGCAGGATGGCGGCGACGCCCTTCGCGTTCCTGCGCGGCTCGGCCGGGCTCATGGCCTACGACCTCGCCCGCACCCCCATGACCCGGATCCGCGCACAGATCTGCGGCGACGCGCACGCGGCGAATTTCGGGCTGTACGCCGACGCCCGCGGCGGCCTGGTCATCGACCTGAACGACTTCGACGAGACGCTGTACGGCCCCTGGGAGTGGGACCTCAAGCGGCTCGCCACCTCGCTCGTGCTCGCGGGCCGGGAGGCCGGCGCCGACGAGGACAAGTGCCGCAAGGCCGCGCACGACACCGTCGGTTCCTACCGGCGCACCATGCGGCTGCTGGCCAAGCTCCCGGTGCTGGACGCGTGGAACGCGATCGCGGACGAGGAGCTCGTCTCCCACACCGACGCCCATGACCTGCTCGGCACACTGGAGCGGGTCGCGGAGAAGGCGCGGGCCAACACCAGCGGCCGCTTCGCCGCGAAGTCGACTGCGCCGACCGAGGACGGCGGGCGCAGCTTCGTCGACGCTCCGCCGGTGCTGCGCCGGGTGCCGGACGAGGAGGCGGCCGCGGTGGCCGCGTCCCTGGAGAGCTACGTCACGACCCTCTCCGAGGACCGCCACCCGCTGCTGTCCCGGCACGCGGTGCACGACGTGGCGTTCCGCGTGGTCGGCACCGGCAGCGTGGGCACCCGCTCCTACGTGGTCCTGCTGCTGGACCACCGCGGCGAGCCGCTGGTCCTTCAGGTGAAGGAGGCCCGCCCCTCCGCCCTGGTCCCGCACCTGGTGACGGCCGGCTTCGAGGCGCCCGGCACGGACCACGAGGGGCGGCGCGTGGTTCTCGGCCAGAAGCGCATGCAGGTCGTCAGCGACATCCTGCTCGGCTGGACGACGGTCGACGGACTCCCCTTCCAGGTCCGCCAGTTCCGCAACCGCAAGGGCAGCGTCGACCCGGCCGCGCTGGCCGCCGACCAGATAGACGACTACGCCCGCATGACCGGCGCCCTCCTGGCCCGCGCCCACTCCCACAGCGCCGACCCCCGCCTGATCGCGGGCTACTGCGGCAAGAACGAGGAACTGGACGAGGCGATCGCCGAGTTCGCCCTCGCCTACGCCGACCGCACCGAGGCGGACCACGCCGAACTCGTGACGGCGGTGCGGGACGGGCGGATCGCGGCGGAGATGGGCGTATGACGGACGCCTCCGGCGTGTGAGGACGCCGTCCGGCGTATGACGGGCGGCTGGGGCATGGCGCCGAGGCCGCCCGGTGTGGACGGACGCTTTGTGGACGGACGCTTTGGGGCAGGGCCGAGGCCGCCCGGCGGGGGACGGACGCTTCCCGGCGGGTGACCGACGCTGCTCGGCGTGCGCCGCACGCCCAGCGGCCGGTGGCGGACGCTTCCCTGCCCGTGACGCCCGCCTCCCCCGGGGCAACGGTCGCCGGACGGTTCCGCGCCCCCGGATCGGCGTCGGTGGCGATGCCGGTGTTCGAAGGGCCGGGCCCGGTGTGGCCTACGCTGGGCGGGTGATGACGCCGGAAGCTGAGCAGTCCCAGGCCGAGCCCGCTGGTGAGGGGGCGCCGAACGGTGCCGAGGTGCCCGTCGGCGGAGTCGAGCAGGGTGGTGAGGCGCGGGTGACGGCCGCCGAGACGGCAGATACAGCCGCGGAGTCGGCAGGAGAAGCCCAGCAGCCGGCCGACGAAGCTGTGGAGCCGGCCGAAGGAGCTGTGGAGTCGGCCGAGGAGGCTGCGGCGGCCGCTGACGAAGCCGTGGCGGTCGCTGACGAAGCCGTGGCCGCGGCAGAGGATGCCGTGGCTGTGGAGGAACCGGCCGAGCGGCCCGAGGCGCGGTTGGAGCGGGCCGTGCGGGCCGCCGAGCAGGCGCTGATCGAGTACGAGATCGCGGTGGAGACCTTCCGGGTCGAGGTGGACAACTTCTCCCGGCTGCACCACCAGAAGCTCGGCCCGATGTACACGCGCCTCGACGAGCTGGACGCCCGGATCGCCGAGGCCGTCGCCGCCCGTACCGGTGACCCCGAGGACATCCGCAAGGCCGACGAGGCCCGTGCCCGGGTGATGCCGATGCCCGGTGTCGAGGAGCTGTTCCACGGCTGGATGGACGGCGAAGGGCTGTTCCCGGAGGCCGCGGCGATGCTCACGGATCAGCCGGTACGGCCCCCGCAGCGGGTGCGCCCGAGCGACGAGGCCCGCAAGCTCTACCGCGAGCTGGCCCGCAAGGCCCACCCCGACCTCGCGCAGGAGGAGGCCGAGCGGGCAAGGCGCGAGGAGTTCATCACCCGCGTCAACGCCGCCTATGCCCGTGGGGACGAGGCGCTGCTGCGGGAGCTGGCCGAGGAGTGGGCCGCGGGGCCCGCGCCCAAGGAGCAGGGCCCGACTCCCAGCGAGGAGCTCTACGCCCGCCTCGAATGGCTGGCGCAGCGCAAGGAGATGCTCACGCTGGTCGCGAAGGACCTGGAGGAGAGCGCGATCGGCGCGATGCTCCGCCTGGCCCCGGACGACCCGGACCGTCTTCTCGACGAGATCGCCGAGCAGTTGCTGGCCCAGGTCGCGGCGCGGGAAGCGGAGCTGGCGGCATTGCTCGGCTAGCCGCCGGGTGACCCGCACCCGTCAGGTAGCGTCGGAGTCATGAATTTCGGATCTGCGGTGCCCACCGTCGAGGTCACCGACCTCAAGGACGACGACTTCCTTCTGGACGTCCGTGAGGACGACGAATGGCAGGCGGGCCATGCCCATGGCGCACTGCACATTCCCATCAGCGAGTTCGTGGCCCGCTACGGCGAGCTGACCGAGGCCGCCCCGCAGGACGGCCGGGTCAACGTGATCTGCCGCTCCGGCGGCCGCTCGGCGCAGGTCGCGATGTACCTGGTCCAGCAGGGCGTCGACGCCGTGAACGTCGACGGCGGCATGCAGGTGTGGGCGGCGGCCGGACGCCCCGTCGTGAACAACGAGGGCCAGCCCGGCTTCGTGCTCTAGGGCGCCCGGCTCCGTGTCGTAGGGCGCCCGGTTTCGTGCTGCAGGGCGCCCGACATCCGCGGCGCAAGGGCCCCGGCTCCCGTCGGGTCAGCCCAGCGGATGCGCCGCCAGCAGATCTCCCAGTGCTTCCTCGTGTGCCGCTGCCGGGCCGAGCGTCAGTTCCAGGTGCTTGGCCCAGGCGTGGTACCGGTGCAGGGGATAGTCGACGTCGGCGCCGAAGCCGCCGTGCAGATGCTGGGCGGTCTGCACGACCCGGCGTACACCCTCCGAGGCCCAGATCTTGGCCACGGCCACGTCCCCGGAGGCAGGCAGTGCCCCCGATGCCCCCGAGGTGATCCGCCAGGCGGCCTGCCACAGGGTGGCCTCCATCGCGCGCAGGTCGATGTAGCGGTCGGCGGACTGCACCGCGACCGCCTGGAACGTGGCGATGGGATGCCCGAACTGCTCCCGCTTGCTCGCGTACTCGGACGTCATCCCCAGCACCCGCTCCCCCAGCCCGAGCGCCAGCGCGCACGTCCCCGTGGCCAGCAGCTCGCGCAGCCACTCCCACGCCCCCTCGGTGTCGATGACGTCCCGCGCGGTCAGTCGCACCGACTCCAGCCGCAGCTCCCCTAGCCGTTCCCCGCTGGTCGAGAACTGCTCGGCGAGCGAGACCCCCTCCGTATCGCGCGGTACCAGCGCGAGGACGGTCAGATCCGCGTCCGTACGGGCCGGCACGGCGACGAGATCGGCGTCGTACGCCCAGGCCACCGCGGTCTGCACCCCGTCGAGCACCCACCCGGAGCCGTCCCGTCGGGCGGTGGTGGCGAGCTCGGCCGGGTCGTGGCCGGTGCGGCCGTGCGCGGCGACCGTCAGCACCAGCTCGCCGCGCCCGGCGCGGGCCAGCAGGTCGGCCTTCAGTTCCGGGCCGCCGTACGCCTGGACGGCGGCCATCGCGGCGCTGCTCTCCAGCAGGGGCACCCTGGCCAGCACCTTCGCCGATTCGCGCAGGACCTGGCACAGGGCGACGGCGTCGAGGCCCGCGCCGCCGTACTCCTCCGTGAGGAGCAGGCTCAGCAGGTCCGCGTCGGCGAGCCGGTCCCACAGGGGGCGGTCGAAGGTGTCGGCGACGGCGCCCGGGGTGAGCGCGGGAGAGGGCACGGCGTCCGGTGCGACCCCGGCGAACACTCCGCGCGCCGCCTCGGCCGCCGCCTGCTGCTCCTCGGTGAAGGTGAAGTCCACGGTCCCTGCCCTTCCACACCCACGGCGATCTGACGGTGCGTCAAGATAGAACAGGTTCTAGAAGAAGGGAATGGTCCCGTCGGCACCCCCGTAAGGTGTGGGCAACGTCGGTCCGGCAGGGGCTGTGCCCGGCGCGTCGGCCTGAGTACCGTTCCCGTGCGAGCGCTGAGGCGGGACGGACCGGAATCGGGAATCGGGGCAGGATGGACGCGTACGACGCAGGCTCGGCCGCCCGGCACGGGCCGGACCGGGAGCCGCCCCTGGTGCCGCCGCCCGCCCCGCCCGCCGAACCGTCGCTCGCCCTCCCGCCGTCGCCCGCGCCCGAACCCGAGGCCCGCACCGGTGTGGCCGCCCTCTCGCTGCGCTACCAGATCGTCGCCGCGCTAGCCGTCGCGGTGGTGGCGATCGTCGTCTGTGTCCACACGGGGATGGTCTTTCTGCACGTCGCGCCGCCGAACACGGTCACCAAGAAGCACGGCGGGGCGATCGACGACTGGATATACCCGGAGTTCGAGCAGAACTGGAAGCTGTTCGCCCCCAACCCGCTCCAGCAGAACATCGCGGTGCAGGTCAGGGCCCAGGTCGGCACGGGCGGCGACGGCACGCGCACGACCGGCTGGTACGACCTGTCCGCCCAGGACGGCGAGGCCATCGACGGCAATCTGCTGCCCAGCCACACTCAGCAGAACGAGCTGCGCCGGGCCTGGGACTTCTTCGTCGCCACGCACGACACCGAGAACCGGCCGGTGGGCCTTCGGGGCGCCCTGTCCGAGACGTATCTGCGGCGCATAGTGGAGCTGCGGCTCGACCGCGCGGACGCGGCCGGCGAGGGCGGCGTCGTCGAGCGCGTCCAGGTCCGCTCGCGCACCACCAACGTGCCCCCGCCGAAGTGGAGCGAGGAGCAGATCTCGGACAAGCCGAGCTACCGAGTGCTGCCCTGGTGGTCCGTGCCGGAGGACCGGGCCGCCGCCGCAGACGCCGCCGGCATCGGCGCGGGAGGCACCCGGTGAACCGCTTCGCCCTCGCGGTCTCCTCCGCCATCGCCCGCGTGACGGAGTCCGCCCTCGGCCCGTATCAGACGGCCGTGATCCGCATCGGCTTCAGCGCGACCTGGCTGCTGTTCCTGCTGCGCGAGTTCCCGCACCGCCAGGAGCTGTACGGCCCCGGCGGGCCCTGGGACTTCGACCTCGCCCAGCAGCTGATCGGGACGAACGGCTCCTTCACCGCGCTGATGTGGTTCCGCGGCGGGATCTGGTTCGAGACGGTGTACCTCTTCGCCGTCCTGACGGCCGTGCTGCTGCTGGTCGGCTGGCGCACCCGGGCGATGTCCGTGCTGTTCATGGTGGGCGTGCTCTCGCTCCAGAACCGGTCCATCTTCATGGGCGACGGCGGCGACAACGTCCTGCACCTGATGTGCGTCTACCTCGTCTTCACGCGCTGCGGTCAGGTCTGGTCGCTGGACGAGCGCCGGGCACGGCGCGCGCGTGACGCACACGCGCGGGGTGAGCGCGTGGCGCCGGACCGGGTGGGTCCGGCCCTGTGGAGCGTGTCCGGGTTCGTGCTGGTCGCGGTGACCGCGGCGGGCCGGCTCGACGGCGACCTGACCGTGCCGTTGATCCTGTGGATCAGCTGGCTGGCCCCGGCCGTGTGGTGGATCGTGGGCCGCCGCGCGCGGACCGCCGAGCCCCGCATCCTGCTGGACGTCATCGGCAACGTCGTCCACAACGGCGCCCTGCTGGTGATCATGGCCGAGGCGTGTCTGATCTACGCCACCGCCGGCTGGTACAAGATCCAGGGTTCGCGCTGGCAGGACGGCACCGCCGTCTACTACCCGCTGCACCTCGACTACTTCTCGCCCTGGCCCGCGCTCGCCGACGTGCTCTCGTCCAGCGGCACCATGGTCATGCTGATCACCTACGGCACGGTCGTCGTGCAGGTCGCCTTCCCGTTCACGCTGTTCAACCGGCGGGTCAAGAACGTCCTGCTCGCGGCGATGATCACCGAGCACGCCGTGATCGCGGTCGTGCTCGGCCTGCCGTTCTTCTCCCTGGCGATGATCGCGGCGGACGCGGTGTTCCTGCCGGCGTCGTTCCTGCGCCGGCTGGGCGACCTGGCCGCACGCGCGCGTGGCCGGCTGGCCGGGCTGGTGCGGCGCGGCGACCACCCGGTGAAGCCCCCTGCCCCGCGCAGCCCGGAGAACCCCGAGCACGCGCACGTAGGCTCTTCGGCATGACCCTGGCCTCCTGGAACCGGCTCGCCGAGACCTCCGTCCTGCTCGACGGCTTCCACGCTCTCAAGCACGCCGTGCGCTTCGGCGCCGAGGTCCCGGTCGCGGTCGCCGTGGACCGGGAGGCGGCGCTGGCGCTCGCCGACGAACTGGCGCCGGACGTACGGGACGCCCTGGACGGGCTCCTGACCGAGGTCCCGGAGCCGACGTACAAGTCCCTGGTGCCGCGGCCGCACCCCACGGCGGTGGCCGCCCTGGCGGTACGGCCGTCACGCGCCGCCGGCCTCGGCAAGCTGGCGCACACTCCGCGCACCGCCCCGGTCGTCGTCCTCGACAACCCCCGCAACCTCGGCAACGCGGGCGCCGTGATCCGTCTGGCCGCCGGGTTCGGCGTGACCGGCGTGGTCACCACCGGCACCCTCGACCCCTGGCACCCCACGGTCGTGCGCGGCGGTGCGGGACTGCACTTCGCGACGGTCGTGGAGCGGCTGACGGTGCCCGAGCTGCCCCCGGGCCCGCTGTTCGCCCTCGACCCCGAGGGCGACGACATCCGGGGCGTGAAGCTCCCGGACGACGCCGTCCTCGCCTTCGGGTCGGAGCGCAGCGGCCTGTCGGCCGAACTGCGGGCGCGCACCGACCACTTGCTGTCCCTGCCGATGCGCCCCCAGGTCTCCAGCTACAACCTGGCGACGAGCGTCGCGATGACGCTGTACCACTGGAGTCTCACCGGGGGCGCCGCGCGGGCCTAGGCCTCCCGGCGCACCTCGACGACGCGGAACCGGTTGGCGACGAACGCCCCGTCGCACAGCGCGGAGTTGGCCGCCGGGTTGCCGCCCGACCCGTGGAAGTCGGAGAACGCGGCCGTCTGGTTGACGTACACGCCGCCCGTGAGGTTCAGCGACAGCTGGGCCGCCTCCTCCAGGCACACCTCCTGGATCGCGCCCTCGACCTCGTCGTCGGTGGTGTACGCGCCGACGGTCATCGCGCCCTTCTCGCGCACCGTGCGCCGCAGCAGCTCCACCGCGTCCGCCGCCGAGTCCATCGCCACGGCGAACGACACCGGACCGAAGCACTCGCTCATGTACGCGGCCTCGTCGTCCGGCTTGGCGCCGTCCAGCTTGACGATCACCGGCGTGCGGACGACCGCGTCCGGGAACTCGGGGTTGGCGATCTCCCGTGACGCGAGGGCGACTTCGCCGAGCCCGGCAGCGGCCTCCAGGCGGGCCTTGACGTCGGGGTTGACGATCGCGCCGAGCAGCGCGTTCGCGCGGGCGTCGTCGCCGAGCAGGCCGTCGACCGCGCGGGCGAGGTCGGCGACGACCTCGTCGTAGGTCTTGGGGCCCTCGTCGGTGCGGATGCCGTCGCGCGGCACCAGGAGGTTCTGCGGGGTGGTGCACATCTGGCCGCTGTACAGGGACAGCGAGAAGGCCAGGTTGGAGAGCATCCCCTTGTAGTTGTCGGTGGAGTCGACGATCACCGTGTTGACGCCGGCCTTCTCCGTGTAGACCTGCGCCTGGCGGGCGTTGGCCTCCAGCCAGTCGCCGAACACCGTCGAGCCGGTGTAGTCGATGATCCGGATCTCGGGGCGGGTCGCCAGGGTCTTGGCGATGCCCTCACCGGGCCGCTCGGCGGCCAGCGCCACGAGGTTCGCGTCGAAGCCCGCCTCGGCGAGGACCTCGCGCGCGACCTGCACGGTGAGCGCGAGCGGCAGCACCGCGCGCGGGTGCGGCTTGACCAGGACCGGGTTGCCGGTGGCGAGGGAGGCGAACAGGCCCGGGTAGCCGTTCCAGGTCGGGAAGGTGTTGCAGCCGATGAGCAGGGCGGTCCCGCGCGGGACCGGCGTGAACTGCTTGGTCAGCGCGAGCGGGTCGCGCTTGCCCTGCGGCTTGGTCCACTCCGCGGTGTCGGGGGTGCGGACCTGCTCGACGTAGGCGTACGCCACCGCCTCCAGGCCGCGGTCCTGCGCGTGCGGGCCGCCCGCCTGGAACGCCATCATGAACGCCTGGCCGGAGGTGTGCATGACCGCGTGCGCGAACTCGTGCGTCCGGTCGCTGATCCGCTTGAGGATCTCCACACACACCACCGCGCGCATCTCCGCGCCCGCGTCGCGCCACGCGCGCCGGCCGGCCTGCATGGCGGGCAGCAGCGTGTCGATGTCGGCGTGCGGGTATTCGACGCCCAGCTCGATGCCGTACGGGGACGTCTCGCCGCCCACCCAGTCGTCGGTGCCGGGCTGGCCGAGGTCGAGGCGGCCGCCCAGGAGGGCGTCGAAGGCCGCCTTGCCCGCCGCCGCGTCCAGGCTGCCGTTCTCGCCGTAGGCCTTGGGGTGCTCGGGGTGCGGTGACCAGTACGCGCGTGTACGGATCGCTTCCAGCGCCTGGTCGAGGGTGGGCCGGTGCTTGGCGATCAGCTCGTGGGCGGTCAGTTCGGCGGCCATGCGGGACCAACTCCTCGATTCCAGAGCTCTCCGTCGAGCTCATGACCTGGGCAGAAACATGGGCAGGAACAGCCAGACAGAGTTAGAGTAACCGAACGATCGGTCGGTTCAAGGGGGTCCGCCGCATCTGTGGAAAACCCCGTGCGGGAGGATCGCGCACATGACAGCTCTCGACCTCAGCAGCCCCGTGGCCGTCGTCGGCACCGGCACCATGGGCCAGGGCATCGCCCAGGTCGCGTTGGTCGCCGGCCACCCGGTACGGCTGTACGACGCCGCTCCCGGGCGCGCGCAGGCGGCGGCGGACGCGATCGGCGCCCGCCTGGACCGGCTCGTCGCCAAGGACCGCCTCACCGGCGCCGACCGCGACGCGGCCCGTGCCCGGCTGCTGCCCGCCGAGTCCCTCGCCGAGCTCGCGGACTGCGCCCTGGTCGTCGAGGCCGTCCTGGAGCGTCTCGACGTCAAACAGGAACTGCTGCGCGAGCTGGAGGGCGTCGTCGACCAGGACTGCCTGCTCGCCACCAACACCTCGTCCCTGTCGGTCACGGCCATCGGCGGCGCCCTCGCGAACCCGGGCCGCTTCGTCGGCCTGCACTTCTTCAACCCCGCGCCGCTGCTGCCGCTGGTCGAGGTCGTCTCCGGGTTCGCCACCGACGTCACGTCGGCCACGCGCGCGTACGAGACGGCACGGGCCTGGGGCAAGACGCCGGTGGCCTGCGCCGACACCCCCGGCTTCATCGTCAACCGCATCGCCCGGCCCTTCTACGCCGAGGCCTTCGCGGTCTACGAGGCGCAAGGAGCGGATCCGGCCACCATCGACGCGGTGCTGCGCGAGTGCGGCGGCTTCAAGATGGGCGCCTTCGAGCTCACCGACCTGATCGGGCAGGACGTCAACGAATCCGTCACGCACTCCGTGTGGCAGGCCTTCTTCCACGACGTGCGCTTCACGCCCTCGCTCGCCCAGCGCCGCCTGGTCGAGTCGGGCCGGCTCGGCCGCAAGAGCGGGCACGGCTGGTACGACTACGCGGAGGACGCCGAGCGGGACGAGCCGCACACCGCCGAGAAGCGGCAGCAGCCCTCCTACGTCGTCGCCGAGGGCGACCTGGGCCCCGCCTCCGAGCTGCTTTCGCTGATCCGCGAGGCGGGCATCCCGGTGCGCGAGGAGGAAGAGGACCACGGCACGCGTCTGGTGCTGCCGAGCGGCGGCCAGCTGGCGCTCGCCGACGGCCAGACGTCGGTGGAGTTCCGGGACGTCGTCTACTTCGACCTCGCGGTCGACTACCGCCGTGCCACCCGGATCGCGCTGTCCGCCTCGCAGGACACCGCGCCGCAGACCCTCACCGAGGCCATCGGCCTGTTCCAGGCGCTCGGCAAGGACGTCAGCGTCATCGGCGACGTCCCCGGCATGATCGTCGCCCGCACGGTCGCCCGGATCGTCGACCTGGCGCACGACGCCGTCGCCAAGGGCGTGGCCACCGTGGAGGACATCGACACCGCGATGCGGCTCGGCGTGAACTACCCCTTGGGGCCCTTCGAATGGAGCCGCCGCCTGGGCCGCGGCTGGGCCTACGACCTCCTGGACGAGCTGCACGTGCGCGAGCCCTCCGGCCGCTACGCGCCGTCCCTCGCGCTCTACCGCCACGCGTACGCCTCCGACAAGCGGGAGGGCAGCACCTCATGACCACCGCCAAGCGCGACACGTACACCCCGGAGACCCTGCTCTCCGTCGCCGTGCAGGTCTTCAACGAACGCGGCTACGACGGCACCTCCATGGAGCACCTGTCCAGGGCCGCCGGCATCTCCAAGTCGTCGATCTACCACCACGTCACGGGCAAGGAGGAGCTGCTGCGCCGCGCCGTCAGCCGCGCCCTGGACGGGCTCTTCGGCATCCTCGACGAGGAGCACGCACGCGTGGGGCACGCCGCGGACCGCCTGGAGTACGTCGTCCGGCGCATGGTCGAGGTGCTGATAGCCGAGCTGCCGTACGTGACGCTGCTCCTGCGGGTGCGCGGCAACACCGACACCGAGCGCTGGGCCCTTGAGCGGCGCCGCGACTTCGACCACCAGGTGGCCGCACTGCTGAAGGCCGCCGCCGCCGAGGGCGAGGTCCGCGGCGACGTCGAGGTCCGCCTGGCCACCCGGCTCGTCTTCGGCATGGTCAACTCCATCGTGGAGTGGTACCGCCCGGACGGCCGCGGGATGAACGAACGCGAGGTCGCCGAGACGGTGGTCCGCCTGGTCTTCGGGGGCCTGCGCAGGGCGAGCTGAACCCGCCCGCGCCGGCGTGGGTGTGAGTACGCGCGCGTGGCGGTGATGAGTACGGCCGCGGATGCCACGGCGGGCCGGCCGGTGGTGGGGTGGGGCGCATGACAGCCGACGACGTGCGGGGCGACGAACGCCATCCGACCTGGTGGAAGGCACCGCTCGTGGCGACGGTGCCCGCGTTGCCGATCCTGGTGTGGGACTACGTCTTCCTGGGAGCCGAGGGCGCCCTGGGGATGCTCGGTGGCGTGGTCCACTGGGGTTTCGGTCTGCTCGTGCTCGCCTGGCTGCTGCCGCATCGGCGATCCCTGCGGACGGCGCGCCTGGCGGCGGCTGTGACGGGGCTCGTCTGCGTGCTGCTCCCGCCGGCGCTGCTGCTGCTGATCGGCCTGGTGACGGCCTCCGCCTGAGGGGCCGCGGCCGGCTCAGCCCTGGGGCTCCAGGTCCTCCTCCTCGAAGACCAGCAGAGTGCGGGAGCTGAGGACCTCGGGGATGCTCTGGAGGCGGGTGAGGACCAGTTCGCGCAGGGAGCGGTTGTCCGGGGTGTGCACCAGGAGCAGGACGTCGAAGTCGCCGCCCACCAGGGCGATGTGCGAGGCGCCGGGCAGTTGGCGCAGCTGTTCGCGGACCGTGCGCCAGGAGTTCTGGACGATCTTCAGGGTGATGTACGCGGATGTGCCCTGGCCTGCGCGTTCATGGTTGACGCGGGCGCCGAAGCCACGGATGACGCCGTCCTCGATGAGGCGGTTGATGCGGGAGTAGGCGTTGGCGCGCGAGACATGGACCCGCTCGGCCACCGAGCGTATGGACGCGCGGCCGTCCGCCTGGAGCATCTGGAGGATGTCCTGATCTATGGCGTCGAGCGGCCGGGCGGGCGGCAGGGGGATTCCGTCGTCCGGGCCTTCGGCCATTTGTTCAGGCGCCATGTCCCCCCACCTTCCTTCCGTGGACGTACTGCGTTCATTGGAGGCTGTGGAGAACCGTTTGTCCACAGCCTCGGGGGGCCTGTAGCCAAAATGTGCCGACGACCGAACAATCGGTAGGTGGGGCGCGTCACAGGAGCTGCGCCTCCCGTAGCCACTCCCACGAGGAGGTGCCGTCATGACGGTCATGGAGCAGCGAGGCGCGTATCGGCCATCGCCGCCGCCCGCCTGGCAGCCCCGTATGGACCCCGCGCCGCTGCTGCCCGACGCAGAGCCCTACCGCGTCCTCGGGACGGAGGCGGCCGCGAAGGCCGACCCGGACCTGCTGCGCCGGCTCTACGCCGAGCTGGTGCGGGGCCGCAGGTACAACGTGCAGGCGACCGCGCTCACCAAGCAGGGCCGCCTCGCCGTCTACCCGTCCAGCACCGGCCAGGAGGCCTGCGAGGTCGCCGCCGCACTGGCCCTTCAGGAGCGCGACTGGCTCTTCCCGAGCTACCGCGACACCCTGGCGGCCGTCGCACGCGGCGTGGACCCCGTCGAGGCCCTGACCCTGCTGCGCGGCGACTGGCACACCGGCTACGACCCGCACGAGCACCGCGTGGCCCCCCTGTGCACGCCGCTCGCCACCCAGCTTCCGCACGCCGTCGGCCTCGCCCACGCCGCCCGCCTCAAGGGCGACGACGTGGTCGCGCTCGCCCTGGTCGGCGACGGCGGCACCAGCGAGGGCGACTTCCACGAGGCGCTGAACTTCGCCGCCGTGTGGCAGGCGCCGGTCGTCTTCCTGGTCCAGAACAACGGCTTCGCCATCTCCGTCCCGCTCGCCAAGCAGACCGCGGCCCCGTCGCTGGCCCACAAGGCCGTCGGCTACGGCATGCCCGGCCGCCTGGTCGACGGCAACGACGCGGCCGCCGTGCACGAGGTGCTCGCCGACGCCGTGCGACAGGCCCGCGCGGGCGGCGGTCCCACCCTGATCGAGGCGATCACCTACCGCATCGACGCCCACACCAACGCCGACGACGCGACCCGCTACCGCGGCGACTCCGAGGTCGAGACCTGGCGCGGGCACGACCCGATCGCGCTCCTGGAGCACGAGCTGACCGAGCGCGGTCTGCTCGACGACGCCGGCAAGCAGGCCGCCCGCGACGCCGCCGAGGCCATGGCCGCCGACCTGCGCGAACGCATGAACCAGGACCCGGCGCTCGACCCGATGGACCTGTTCGACCACGTCTACGCCGAGCCCACCCCGCAACTGCGCGAACAGCGCGCCCAGTTGCAGGCGGAGCTGCACGCCGAGTCCGAGGGGTCGCACCGATGACCACCGTCGCCGTCAAGCCGGCCACCATGGCGCAGGCCCTCACGCGCGCGCTGCGCGACGCCATGGCCGCCGACCCGTCCGTGCACGTCATGGGCGAGGACGTCGGCACCCTCGGTGGCGTCTTCCGCGTCACCGACGGACTCGCCAAGGAGTTCGGCGAGGACCGCTGCACCGACACCCCGCTGGCCGAGGCGGGCATCCTCGGCACGGCCGTCGGCATGGCCATGTACGGGCTGCGCCCGGTCGTCGAGATGCAGTTCGACGCCTTCGCCTACCCGGCGTTCGAGCAGCTGATCTCGCACGTCGCGCGCATGCGCAACCGCACCCGCGGCAGGATGCCGCTCCCGATCACCATCCGGGTCCCCTACGGCGGCGGCATCGGCGGCGTCGAGCACCACAGCGACTCGTCCGAGGCGTACTACATGGCGACTCCGGGGCTCCATGTCGTCACGCCCGCGACCGTCGCCGACGCCTACGGCCTGCTGCGCGCCTCCATCGCCTCCGACGACCCGGTCGTCTTCCTGGAGCCCAAGCGTCTGTACTGGTCGAAGGACTCCTGGAACCCCGAGGACCCGCAGACCGTTGAACCGATCGGCCGTGCGGTGGTGCGGCGCTCCGGCCGGAGCGCCACGCTCATCACGTACGGTCCGTCCGTGCCCGTCTGCCTCGAAGCCGCCGAGGCGGCGCGGGAGGAGGGCTGGGACCTGGAGGTCGTCGACCTGCGCTCGCTGGTGCCGTTCGACGACGACACGGTCACCGCCTCCGTACGGCGGACCGGACGGGCGGTCGTCGTGCACGAGTCGGGCGGGTTCGGCGGACCGGGAGGGGAGATCGCGGCCCGGATCACGGAGCGCTGCTTCCACCACCTGGAGGCGCCGGTGCTGCGTGTGGCCGGGTTCGACATCCCCTATCCGCCGCCGATGGTGGAGCGTCACCACCTGCCCGGCGTGGACCGGATCCTGGACGCCGTGGGGCGTCTGCAGTGGGAGGCCGAGAGCTGATGGCACAGGTGCTCGAGTTCAAGCTCCCCGACCTCGGGGAGGGGCTCACCGAGGCGGAGATCGTGCGCTGGCTGGTCCAGGTCGGCGACGTCGTCGCGATCGACCAGCCGGTCGTCGAGGTCGAGACGGCCAAGGCGATGGTCGAGGTCCCCTGCCCCTACGGCGGCGTCGTCACGGCCCGCTTCGGCGAGGAGGGCACCGAACTGCCCGTCGGGGCGCCGCTGATCACGGTGGCCGTCGGCGCGCCGACCACCGACGGCGAGAGCGAGGGCTCCGGGAACGTCCTGGTGGGCTACGGCACCTCCGAGGCACCCGCGCGCCGCAGAAGGGTGCGGCCGGGGGAGCAGGTGTCCGCCAACGGGGACGCCGTCGCCAGGGAAGCGGCGGAGGGACCCGTGCCGGTCATCTCCCCGCTGGTGCGCCGCCTCGCCCGCCAGAACGGCCTGGACCTGCGGGAGCTGCACGGCTCCGGGCCGGACGGGCTGATCCTGCGGGCAGATGTCGAGTACGCGCTGCGGGCCGCCCAGGTGCACGGGCGGACCGTGCAGCCGGTGGCCGAGCCGCGCACCCAGGTGGCACCGTCGGCCCCGGCGCCCGCCGCCGTCCCGGCCGCGCCGGCCCCCGTCCGCTCCTCCGCCCCCGCCGGCGGCATCCGCATCCCCCTCAAGGGTGTCCGCGGTGCCGTCGCCGACAAGCTCTCCCGCAGCCGCCGGGAGATCCCGGACGCGACCTGCTGGGTGGACGCCGACGCGACGGAGCTCATGCGGGCACGGGCCGCGATGAACGCCGCCGGGGGACCGAAGATCTCCCTGCTCGCCCTGCTGGCCCGCATCTGCACCGCCGCCCTGGCCCGCTTCCCCGAGCTCAACTCCACCGTCGACATGGAGGCCAGGGAGGTCGTCCAGCTCGACCAGGTGCACCTCGGCTTCGCCGCGCAGACCGAGCGGGGACTCGTCGTCCCGGTGGTGCGGGACGCGCAGGCACGGGACGCGGAGTCGCTGACCGCGGAGTTCGCCCGGCTCACCGAGGCTGCCCGCACGGGCACCCTCACCCCGGCCGAACTCACCGGCGGCACCTTCACGTTGAACAACTACGGCGTGTTCGGCGTCGACGGCTCCACGCCGATCATCAACCACCCCGAGGCCGCCATGCTCGGCGTCGGACGCATCATCCCCAAGCCGTGGGTGCACGAGGGCGAACTGGCCGTGCGCCGGCTCGTCGAGCTCTCGCTCACCTTCGACCACCGGGTCTGCGACGGCGGCACGGCGGGCGGCTTCCTGCGGTACGTGGCGGACTGCGTCGAACAGCCGGCGGTGCTGCTGCGCACACTCTGACCCAGCCGTCGCGGTCGGCTGCTTCCCCCACGTTCCCTGTGATCGCCGGGGCACGCATACTCGGGGGATGACCGCGTACGAACCGACGGGCGCGCAGGGCGCCGCCTCTGCCGGGCAGGACGTCGCGCACGACGCCGTCGTCCTCGCCGGCGGTGCCGCGCGGCGGCTCGGCGGCGTGGACAAACCCGCCGTCAGCGTCGGCGGGCGCCCGCTGCTCGACCGGGTGCTCGCCGCCTGCGCCGACGCCCGCACCACCGTCGTCGTCGCCGACCCCCGACCCACCGCACGGCCGGTGACCTGGGCCCGCGAGGACCCGCCCGGCGGCGGCCCGCTGGCCGCCCTCGACGCCGGCATCCGGCACACCACGGCCGAGTCGGTCCTCGTCCTCTCGGCCGATCTGCCGTTCCTGGACGAGGACACCGTCCGGCGGCTGCTGGCCGCCCTGCGCACCGGCGGCGCCGACGGCGCGCTGCTCACCGACGCCGACGGCCGCGACCAGCACCTCGTCGCCGCGTACCGCGCGTCCGCGCTGCGCCGCGAACTGGCCGCGCTCGCCCGCGAGCACGACGGCCTCAGCGGCCTCCCCCTGCGCCGGCTGACCGGCGCGCTCGACCTCACCCGCGTCCCCGACCCCGTCGCGTCCTTCGACTGCGACACCTGGGACGACATCGCCACCGCCAGGGCACGCATCAGGGAGCATGGGCACGTGTTGGATGAATGGATTTCCGCAGTCAAGGACGAACTCGGCATCGACCTCGACGTCGACATCAAGGTGCTGCTGGACCTCGCCCGCGACGCCGCCCACGGCGTGGCACGGCCCGCGGCCCCGCTGACCACGTTCCTCGTCGGATACGCGGCGGCACAGGCCAAGGGCGGCGAAGGCGGCCCCGAGGCGGTCGCCGAGGCCGCCCGCAAGGCCGCCGCACTCGCCCTGCGCTGGGCCGAGGAGGCCGCCGCGGCCAAGTCCGACGCCCCCGACGCCACCCCCGAGACCCGGCCGGACGCCGGATGACCGCCCGCGGCATCCGCACGGACGGGGACGCCGAGGACCTCGACGTCGAGGAGGTGCTCGCCCTCGTGAACGAACACAACGGTCACCGCGCGTCCGGCGACGATGCGCCCGCACCCGCCCCGCAGCCCCGGGGCGCGCGCAAGCCGGACCGGGACGGCCCCGACCGCCGGCACGGCGACAACCCCGACCGCCACCACCGGGCCACCCCCTGGCCCGAGGCTCGCGAGATCGCCGCCC
Organism: Streptomyces chartreusis; assembly: GCF_008704715.1. NCBI lineage: Bacteria > Bacillati > Actinomycetota > Actinomycetes > Kitasatosporales > Streptomycetaceae > Streptomyces > Streptomyces chartreusis. Next base: position 4,900,656 of record NZ_CP023689.1, on the reverse strand, counting down.
ACGCCGCTCTCAAAGCCACCCGGGCCGCCCGCCGCGCCCCAGTCTCCGTCCCCCTCGACGCCGCCCTCGGCCTCACCTTGGCCGCCCCGCTCACCGCCCTGACCGACCTGCCCTCCTTCGACACCTCGGCCATGGACGGCTGGGCGGTCGCCGGCCCCGGCCCCTGGGCCGTACGGGAAGAGGGCGTCCTGGCCGGGCACGCCGGGCCCGAAACGCTCACCGACGGCGAGGCCGTCCGGATCGCGACCGGTGCCCGCATCCCCCTGGACACCACCGCCGTCCTGCGCAGCGAGCACGGCCGCACCGACACCAAGGGCCAACTGCACGCCACCCGGGAGATCCAGCACGGCCAGGACATCCGCCCGCGCGGCCAGGAGTGCCGCAACGGCGACCAACTCCTCCCCGTGGGCACCCTGGTGACGCCGGCCGTGCTCGGACTGGCGGCCGCCGCCGGATACGACACCGTCACCGCCGTACCCCGACCCCGTGTCGAAGTCCTCGTCCTCGGCGACGAGTTGCTCACCGAGGGGCTCCCGCACGACGGGCTCATCCGTGACGCACTCGGCCCGATGCTGCCTCCCTGGCTGCGCGCGCTCGGCGCCGAGGTCACCGCCGTGCGCCGGCTCGGCGACGACGCCAAGGCGCTGCACAAGGCCCTCACCAAGTCCGGAGCCGACCTCATCGTCACCACCGGCGGCACCGCGGCCGGCCCCGTCGACCATGTCCACCCCACGCTGGAGCGCATCGGCGCCGAACTCCTGGTGGACGGCGTCAAGGTGCGGCCCGGCCACCCGATGCTGCTGGCCCGCATCAAGGAGGACCAGCACCTCGTCGGCCTGCCCGGCAACCCGCTCGCCGCCGTCTCCGGCCTGCTCACGCTCGCCGAGCCCCTGCTGCGCACCCTCGGCGCCCGCCCGGCCCCGGAGCCGTACACGATGCCCCTGAAGGATGCTGCGCACGGGCACCCGCACGACACCCGCCTCATCCCGGTCGTGCTGCGCGGTGACCATGCCGTGCCGCTGCACTACCAGGGCCCGGCCATGCTGCGGGGCATGGCGGCGGCCGATGCCGTCGCCGTCGTACCGCCGGGCGGCGCACGCGCGGGTCAGGAGGCAGAACTGCTCGATCTGCCCTGGGCCACCGCCGGTATCGAGGTGTGTTTCACGTGAAACTTCCGGGCCAGGACGCGATCGCCCGCCGTGCGGACGAGAGAGTCGCGACCTATCGGGTGAAGCTCCCGAAGAAGATGGTGGAGCACCCGTTCCGGCAGGTCGCCAAGCGGGTCACGATCGCACTGTCGCTGCTCGTTCTCGCCGCCCTGATCGTCTACGCCGACCACGACGGCTACAACGACAGCTCGGACGGGTCCGTCGATCTCCTCGACGCCTTCTACTACGCCACCGTCAGCCTCTCCACCACCGGATACGGCGACATCACCCCGGTCAGCGACGGCGCCCGGCTGACCAATATCTTCGTCATCACGCCGATGCGTGTGCTGTTCCTGATCATCCTGGTCGGCACCACGCTCGAGGTCCTCACCGAACGGACCCGGGAGGAATGGCGTCTGACCCGCTGGAGGTCCACCTTGCGTGACCACACCGTCGTCGTCGGCTTCGGCACGAAGGGACGTTCGGCGATCCAGACCGTCTGTGCCACGGGTCTGAGGCGGGACCAGGTCATCGTGGTCGATGCGAGTTCCAAGGTGATCGAAGCGGCCGTCGCGGACGGGTACGCGGGGGTCACCGGCGACGCGACGCGCAGCGACGTCCTGAAGCGGGCCGAGGTGCACAAGGCCCGGAAGATCATCATCGCGACCCAGCGGGACGACACGGCCGTCCTGGTGACGCTGACGGCCCGGCAGCTCAACCGGGGCGCGAAGATCGTGGCCGCGGTCCGCGAGGAGGAGAACGCGCCGCTGCTGAAGCAGTCCGGCGCCGACGCGGTCATCACCAGCGCCAGCGCGGCCGGGCGGCTGCTCGGTCTGTCGGTGCTCAGCCCCGCCGCCGGCATGGTCCTCGAGGACCTGATCCACCAGGGCAGCGGGCTCGACATCATCGAACGGCCCGTCATAAAGGCCGAGGTGGGCAAGACCCCGCGGCAGATCGAGGACCTGGTCGTCAGTGTCATCCGCGGGCACCGCGTGCTCGGCTACGACGATTCGGCCGTCGGGACACTGGAGCTGACCGACCGGCTCATCACCATCGTGCGGGCGTCGCCGGCCATCCAGGTGACACCTGACGACCGGCGACTGCCCCCGGGGATGAAGCCCATCTGACGGACGCGCCGCCCTACTTGCGGTTGTACAGCCGCATCGTGATCGGCCCGAAGACCAGCACGAACAGGGCCGCCCAGCCCACCGACCAGGCGATCTCGTCGGCCGGCCAGTCGCCGGCCATCAACCCGCGCACGGCCGAGGCCAGATGTGTGATCGGGCTGTTGTTCACGAACGCCTGGAGCCAGCCCGGCATGGTCTTCGGGTCCACGAAGACGTTCGACAGGAAGGTCAGCGGGAAGATCACCATCATGCTGACGCCCATCACCGACTTCTCGGAGCGCAGCATCAGCCCGAACATCGTCCAGATCCACGAGAACGCGAACGAGAAGGCCACCAGCAGCGCGATCCCGGCGAGCACTCCGGCCACGCCGCCGTCCGGGCGGTAGCCCAGGATGATGCCGACGGTGAGCATCACGATGGAGGCGATGGTGTAGCGCAGGGCGTCGCCCAGCAGATAGCCGACCATCGTCGACGGCCGCCAGATCGGCAGCGAACGGAACCGGTCGAAGACGCCCTTCTCGATGTCGGTGTTCACCGAGACGCCCGTGTACATCGTGATCATCACGACCGACATCACCAGGATGCCCGGCAGCAGGAACTGGATGTACTCCTTCGGGGACCCGGCCAGGGCGCCCCCGAACAGGTACGTGTACATCAGCACCATCATGATCGGGAACGCGGTGACGTCGAAGAGCTGCTCCGGCACATGCTTGATCTTCAGGATCGCCCGCCAGCCGAAGGTCATGGACGCCGAGAAGGCGCTGGGCCGCGGCGGGCGCTCCTTGGCGACGAGCAGCGCGGCGAGCGACTCGGCGCTGACGGGGGCGAGGTCCTTGCTCTCGGTCTGCGTCACGGTGCTCATGCCGTCACCTCGTCCTTGTCGGCGTCCGTCTTGTGGGTGTCGTGTCCGGTCAGGGCGAGGAACACCTCGTCCAGGCTGGGCTGGCCCAGCGAGAAGTTGTCGACGGTGATGCCGGTGCGGGCGAGCTCGGCGAGCGCGCGGCCCGCCTGTTCCGCCGCGCCCCGACCGTTCGCGCTGCCCGAACCGACGCGGGCGGTGAGCGCCACGGGGTCGGGTTCCAGCTGCACGTCCGCGTCCAGCGCCAGCCGCAGCACCCGCTCGGCCTCCGGCCGCTGCTCCGGGTCACGCAGCCGCAGATGGACGGAGCCGGCGCCGACGGACGCCTTCAGCTCGCCCTTGGTCCCCTCCGCGATCACCTTGCCCTGGTCGATGACGGCGATCCGGGAGGCCAGCTGGTCGGCCTCGTCGAGGTACTGCGTGGTCAGCAGCACGGTGGTGCCCTGGGCGACGACCGCGCGCACGATGTCCCACACCTGGTTGCGGCTGCGCGGGTCGAGGCCGGTCGTCGGCTCGTCCAGGAAGAGCAGGTCGGGGGTGTTCAGGATGGAGGCGGCGATGTCGATACGGCGGCGCATACCGCCGGAGTAGTTCTTGACCTGCTTCCCGGCCGCGTCGGTCAGCCCGAAGGCCTCCAGCAGCTGCCCGGCGCGCTCCCGCGCGGCGGGCTTGCCGTGACCGAGGAGACGGGCCAGCAGGACCAGGTTCTCGGTGCCGGTGAGGTCCTCGTCCACGGAGGCGTACTGCCCGGTGAGGCTTACGCGCCCGCGCACCGCGTCGGCCTCGCGGACGACGTCGTGCCCGAAGACATGGGCCTCTCCGCCGTCGGGCCGCAGCAGGGTGGCGAGCATCTTCACCGTGGTCGTCTTGCCGGCGCCGTTCGGGCCGAGGACGCCGTAGACCGTGCCGGCCGGAACCGCGAGGTCCACGCCGTCGACGGCCCGTGTCTCACCGAAAGTCTTCACCAGGCCCGCGGTCTCGATGGCGAGACCGGACGTCGTCTGCGTGCTCATGCTTTAGGGTTCCTTCCGGATGGTCCTTCCGCGTTCTTGGGCTACGCATGGGGAGACCTTTACGGTCGCGCAAACTCATCGGTGGCGCACAGGGATTTTCGAAGGACCCGGCGGCGACGGGGCAGGGACGGCGGCGTAGGGCCGAGGAGTAGCGTCCGTCCCATGCATGCGATCACGATTCCCGAACCTGGTGGGCCCGAGGCGTTGGTGTGGGACGAGGTCCCCGATCCGGTGGCCGGTGAGGGCGAGGTGCTGGTCGAAGTGATGGCCGGGGCCGTCAACCGCGCCGACATCCTGCAACGGCAGGGCTTCTACAACCCGCCGCCCGGCACCTCCCCCTACCCCGGCCTGGAGTGCTCCGGCCGGATCGCCGAGGTCGGCCCCGGCGTCTCCGGCTGGGCGGTCGGCGACGAGGTGTGCGCGCTGCTGGCGGGCGGCGGTTACGCCGAGAAGGTCGCCGTGCCGGCCGGCCAGCTGCTGCCCCTGCCCAAGGGCGTGAGTCTCACGCAGGCCGCCGCGCTGCCCGAGGTGGTCTGCACGGTGTGGTCCAACGTCTTCATGGTCGCCCACCTGCGCCCCGGCGAGACGCTGCTCGTGCACGGCGGCTCCAGCGGCATCGGCACCATGGCGATCCAGCTCGCCAAGGCCGTCGGAGCGAAGGTCGCCGTCACGGCGGGCAGCAGGGAGAAGCTGGACCGGTGCGCCGAGCTGGGCGCGGACATCCTGATCAACTACCGGGAGCAGGACTTCGTCGAGGAGATCAAGAAGGCCACCGACGGGGCCGGGGCCGACGTCATCCTCGACAACATGGGCGCCAAGTACCTGGACCGCAACGTCCAGACCCTCGCCGTCAACGGCCGGCTGGCCATCATCGGCATGCAGGGCGGCATCAAGGGCGAGCTCAACATCGGGGCGCTGCTGGGCAAGCGCGGCGCCATCAGCGCGACCTCGCTGCGGGCCCGCCCGCTCGCCGAGAAGGCGGCGATCGTCGCGGCCGTACGCGAACACGTCTGGCCCCTTCTGGACGCCGGCCATGTACGCCCGGTCGTCGACCGCCAGCTGCCGATGAACGAGGCGGCGCAGGCCCACCGGGTGGTGGAGGAGAGCGGCCACGTGGGGAAGGTGCTGCTGGTGGCGCCGTAGGGCGGCTGCACCGCCGGCCGGTCCGGTCCCGCCGTCGGACGGGACCGGACCGGCCGGCGACAACCGCTAACCGCGCCGCAGTCGCAGGCCCACGAAAGCCAGGCCCAGGCCCAGGCCGATGAGGACGAGGCCGGCGCCGAGGGGCAGCACTTCGAGTACGGGCTCGGCGGCGTGCGGTGCGGGAGGTCGCGCGTGACGGGTCGGCGTGGCGGAGGGCGCGGTGTCCTGGGCGGGGGCGTCGGCCGTGTCCGAGCTCTCCGGCTCGGTGTCGCCGTCGTCCTCCTCCTCGCGCTCCGCGTCCGGCGTCCGGGAGCCGTCGCGTTCATCGGCCCTCTTGTCACCGTCCCGCTTGTCCCGTGCCACCTCCTGCTCCTCCAGCGGCCCCTTCTCCCGACCGGGCCGCTGCCGTCCCTCTCCCGCCCGGCTGCCGGCCCGGGACGGCTTGTCGGAAGGGTCGGGCGAGGACGCGGCGGGCCCGTGAGCGGTGGGCGTGGACGATTCCCGGGGCCGCTTCCGGGGCTTCTCGGACCGTTCCCCGGGCTCCTCCGACGCCTCCGTCTCCTCGGGCGTCTCCTCCGCGGACTCCTCCGACGTCCCGCTGGGTGACGGGGCGGTCGCCGAGGGCTTCTCGTCCTGCGGCGGAGGAACGGCGGACGGCTCGGTCCCGCTCCCGCCCGCGGATCCCGGCGACGCCCCGGAGGCCGCCGTGGGCGGACCCGCCGGCCACGAGGGCGCCCCGGACGCCCCGGACAACAGGCTCGACCAGGACAGGGCGGCGGAACCGGACGACGAGCCGGTCGGGACCGCGCCGTGCGGCTCGTCGAGCCCGTACGACACCCCGGCCCCCGGCAGCCCGACGGCCAGCCCCGCCACCAGCACGGTCAGGGTCCCGGCGGGCCACGACAGGGCGCGCGGCCGACTCGACGCCGCTCGCGTACGCCCCCGCACCGCCCCCAGCCATGAAGTCATGGAACAACCCTCACAGCACCTGCCGAACCCGGCATTCCGGACTCCGCCACCCGACCCAATCCGGCGCACGGCCGGCACCGGCGTGACCCGCCTCGCCGCGCCGCCGGGCTTTTACGAAAATCGGGGGGACGTAAACGGTGGATCACCCCACACCGGGGGCACCACGATGATGAGCTGTACGGGTGCGAGAGAATGGCGGCATGGAGATGCCGAGGAACGAACGGTCGCCCGAGAACCCCCAGATCCTGGTCGTGGGCCAGGACGGGATGGCGCTCACCGGCGGCAACGGAGACGAGGACTCCCGCGAGATCCCGGTGACCGAGCAGGTCGAACAGCCTGCGAAGGTCATGCGGATCGGCAGCATGATCAAGCAGCTGCTCGAAGAGGTCCGCGTCGCCCCCCTCGACGAGGCGAGCCGGGTCCGGCTGAAGGAGATCCACGCCAGTTCGGTGAAGGAACTGGAGGACGGCCTGGCCCCGGAGCTCGTGGAGGAGCTGGAGCGGCTCTCCCTGCCCTTCACGGACGAAGGGACGCCGTCCGACGCGGAACTGCGCATCGCGCAGGCCCAGTTGGTCGGCTGGCTGGAGGGCCTCTTCCACGGGATCCAGACCACGCTCTTCGCCCAGCAGATGGCCGCGCGCGCCCAGCTGGAGCAGATGCGCCGCGCCCTGCCGCCGGGAGTCGGCGGCCACGAGGACGGCGAACAGCACCCGGGCGGGCGCTCGGGCGGTCCCTACCTGTAACCACTCGCCCACGAACGGCGAAGGGCCCGGCAGCACAGGCTGCCGGGCCCTTTCACATCGGTGGGGTCACTCCGGGTTGCCGGTCGAGACCTGGAACGTGATCGTCGGGGGGTCCTCCGGGTCGAAGTCCGTGCGGAGCTTCGGCGACTGCCGCATGACGGTGCCCTGGCCGTACGTGTTCTCGTCCACGTCGACCTTCTCCCAGTCCCATCCGGCGGCCTTGACGCACTCGAGGACCGACGGCCAGTACTTGAAGGTGAAGTCCGGCATCGTCACCTTGTCGGGGTCCAGGTACGACTCCGAAGGCTCCGTGCAGTCGGACGTCTCCACCGTCTTCGTGCTGTCGCCCTCGCGGTATCCCGCCTTCTTCGTCGCCGAGGACGTGGCGGTCGCGTCACCGCCCCCACCGCCGTCGTCCTCATTGCCGCCGCCGTTCAGCGCGAGCGCGGCGATCAGGCCGACCACCGCGACGATGGACACGACGATCGAGCCGATGATGACGGGCCGGTTGTTCTTGCCGCCGCCCGAATTGGTCTGCGTCTGGGGCGAGATGGAGTACGGCGGCGGCGTCGCCATGCCGGGCTGCGGGGAGTAGGCCGCGGGCGCGGGCGTCTGGAAGCCCGGCTGCTGCTGCGGGTAGCCGTACGCGGGCGAGGGCGCCGACGGCGGCGGCGTGCCGTACGGATTCGGCGGCGGGGTCGGCTGGTACGGCGTCTGGACGGGGCCCCCGGGCGGCGGCGTCTGGCCGACCGGCGGGAACACCGAGGCGCCGACGCCCTGGCCGCTCTGCGTGTTCGCGCCCGGCACGATGCTCGGCGGCGCCGCCTGGAAGGACGCCGCCACGCGCAGGCACTCGTCGCGCATGGCCTCGGCGCTCGGGAAGCGCTCGTTCGGGTTCTTCTTCAGCGCGCGGGCGACCAGCGCGTCCACGGCCGGCGGCAGCGCGCGGTTGACGGAGGACGGAGCGACGGGCTCCTCCTGCACATGCGCGTACGCGATCGCCAGCGGCGAGTCCGCGTCGAACGGCAGCCGCCCGGTGACGAGTTGGAACAGCATGATGCCGACCGAGTACAGGTCGGAGCGGGCGTCCACGGCCCGGCCGAGGGCCTGCTCCGGCGAGAGGTACTGCGGGGTGCCGACCACCATGCCGGTCTGCGTCATCGACGTCACACCGGACTGCATGGCGCGCGCGATGCCGAAGTCCATCACCTTGACCACGCCACGCTTGTTCAGCATCACGTTGCCCGGCTTGATGTCCCGGTGGACCAGCCCCATCTCGTGGCTGATCTCCAGGGCGGCCAGCACATCGGCGGTGATCTTCAGTGCCTTGTCGGCGGGCACGGCGCCCAACTGCCGTACGTCCTCGTCGAAGACCGAGCTGAGCGGACGGCCCTCGATGTACTCCATGACGATGTAGGGGGTCGTCATGCCGTCGACGGTGTCCTCGCCCGTGTCGAAGACCGAGACGATATTGGTGTGCGTGAGCTTGGCCACTGCCTGGGCCTCGCGGCGGAAGCGCTCGCGGAACGCCTGCTCGCGGCCGAGCTCGGTGTGCAGGGTCTTGACCGCGACCTGCCGGTCGAGCACGGAGTCGTAGGCGAGATGCACGGCGGCCATGCCGCCCTGGCCGAGCAGGTCGCGCAGCTGATACCGGCCGCCGGCCAGCGCCCGCCCCGCGCCCGTGCCCTGTGCGCCGTCCTGGCTCATGTTCTGCGTCCCCCGTGCCCCTTGGGCGCCTGCGACCCCGCGGACCGGGTGGTCCCGAGTGATCCAATGTGCTATTCCCGGCCAAGTCTGCCCCACGGCACTGACAGGTCAAGCGCGGTGCCCGTTCCGTGACCGTACGCGAAGGGAGCGTCGCGGAAGCGTTACAGGGGCCGTACGGTCGGTGCACAGAATTTGCACGAGGAGACGGGGTACCGGTTTCATGGCCCGTCCGCCTTCGTCCGGCCCGGGCCACCGTCTCGGACCGGCGGCTTGCGCGGAGGCTGTAGCGTGGCCGACGGAGACCGTAACAACACCGCGCGCACCGCGGGCAGAAACGACGGCGAGGACTGATGGAGCAGCAGCAGCGCGCTCAGGGCCCGTCCGACCCCGAGGCGGCTGGCGGCGGTATGTCAGACGCGCCGGAAATGTGGGGTAATGGCGGACTTGTCGGGGACGGCCGTTATCGGCTGACCCACAGACTCGGCCGGGGCGGCATGGCAGAGGTGTTCGCGGCCGAGGACGTGCGTCTCGGGCGCACCGTGGCGGTCAAACTGCTGCGTTCCGACCTCGCCGAGGACCCGGTGTCCAAGGCCCGCTTCACGCGCGAGGCCCAGTCCGTGGCCGGCCTCAACCACCACGCGATCGTCGCCGTGTACGACTCCGGTGAAGATGTCGTGGGCTCGCACAGCGTGCCGTACATCGTGATGGAGATCGTCGAGGGCCGCACGATCCGCGACCTCCTCCTCAACGCCGAGGCACCCGGCCCCGAGCAGGCGCTGATCATCGTCTCCGGCGTCCTGGAGGCCCTCGCCTATTCGCACCAGCACGGCATCGTGCACCGCGACATCAAGCCCGCCAACGTCATCATCACCAACAACGGCGCCGTGAAGGTGATGGACTTCGGCATCGCGCGTGCCCTGCACGGCGCGCAGTCGACGATGACGCAGACCGGCATGGTCATGGGCACCCCGCAGTACCTCTCCCCGGAGCAGGCGCTCGGCAAGGCGGTCGACCACCGCTCCGACCTGTACGCGACCGGCTGCCTCCTCTACGAACTCCTCGCGCTGCGGCCCCCGTTCACCGGCGAGACCCCGCTGTCGGTGGTCTACCAGCACGTCCAGGACATCCCGACCCCGCCCTCCGAGGTCTCCGACGCGACGCCGCCGGAGCTCGACGGCCTGGTCATGCGCTCGCTCGCCAAGGAGCCGGACGACCGGTTCCAGACGGCCGAGGAGATGCGCGGCCTCGTCCAGTACGGCCTTCAGATGCTGTACGACCAGGGCGGCCACACCGGCACCTGGAACACCGGTCCGGTGGCCATGCACGAGGGCCGGCACACCCCGGCGTCGGGCTTCGCGAACACGACCGTCATGGGGCACCCGGGCGACCCGGCCTCCGGTACGACGCAGATCCCGCAGCCGATCCTGCCGGGCGGCTACGGCGGCGGTGACGACGGCGGCTTCGAGGGGCACGGCAACCGGGGCAGCGGCCGCGGCAAGCTGTGGATCCTCGCCGTCCTCGCGGTGATCGCCATCGCGGCCGGAGTCGCGCTGGCGCTGAACAACGGCGCCGGCGGCGGAGGCGGCGACACCAAGGAGACGCCGACCACGTCGCAGACCACCGACGAGAACAAGGCGACCGACGAGCCGACGGAAGAGCCGACCGACGAGCCGACGGAAGAGGTCACCGACGACGGCTCCGGCACGGGCACCGACCCGGACTACACGCCGACCGAGGAGCCGACGCAGGAGCCGACGGAGGAGCCCACCCAGGAGCCGACGGAGGACCCGACCACGGCCGAGCCCACGGAGGACCCGACCGAGGAGCCCACCGAGGAGCCGACGGAGGAGCCCACCGAGGAGCCGACGCTGCCGACCACCCCGCCGGCCACGGGCTGACCGTCCGGCCGACGGCGGATCGGCACCGAACCTCCACGCGCGCGTGCCGCCCGGAAACGGGCTCCACGCGCGCGTGCCGTTTCAGGACACCCCGGCCGCGCCCCGCTCAGCCCGTGAAGGCGTCGCGGACCGCGTCGTACTCCCGCGTCCACCACACCGCCAGCGCCGAGGCCGCCGGGAACTGCGCGTCCGCGCGGGTGTCGCCGCGCTCGTAGTGCCAGCGCAGCATCCAGAAGTCGTTCAGCCGCTCCCACCACACACGGTGCACGGCCGCCGCGAGCTCCTCGGGGGTGGCGCCGGCCGTACGCCGGTACGCGCGCGTGTACGCCGCCGCCTTCGCGAGGTCGAGCGCTCCGGTGGGCCGTACGAAGAAGATCGCCGCGGCGCGGACGGCCTCCTCCGCGCGGGGCTGCACGCCGAGCCGGTCCCAGTCGACGATCGCGGCCGGCGCCTCGCCCCGGTAGAGCAGGTTGAAGGGGTGGAAGTCGCCGTGCACCCAGCCGACCGACGTCCCGGGCGGGGGACGCCGCCAGGCGTGCCGCCGCAGCAGTCCGCGGCGTTCCAGCAGACGGTGGCGGGCGAGTTCGTCGAAGGAGCCGGCGGGGCGACGCCGGCGGACCCGGGCGAGCAGGTCGTCGATGAGGGCGAAGGTGTCGGCGGGGTCGGCGCTCTCCGTCCGCGCCCGCCCCGCGACCGGCATCACGCGCTCCAGCCCCGCGTGCACCGCGCCCAGCAGCGCCCCCAGCCGTTCGCACTGCCCGCGCGTGAGCTGGCCGCCGTGGCGGTGCCGCCCGTCGATCCAGGGGTGCAGGGCGAATGCCTGGCCGCCCACGACCGCGACCGTACGTCCGTCGCGGTCGGCCAGCGGCGGGGCCACCGGGACGCCGAGGTCGGCCAGGTGCCGGGTGGCCCGGTGCTGGCGGGCGATGGCGGCCGGGTCGGCGGTCTCGGGGTCGTGGTGGTGCTTGAGGAAGTAGCGGCCGCGGGTCGTGCGCAGCCGGTAGCCGCGGTTCAGCAGGCCATGGTCGACGGGATCGCAGGCCAGCGGGGAACCGGCGGAGTACTGGCGGAGAAGGGTGCCCAGAGGGGGTGCGTGAGGCACTAACGGTGGTACACAGGAGCGCGGCACGCGCCGATGCTAGGGCAACGGCGGATCCCGTGAGCTGGGCGTTGTCGCAGCCAGTCATTGCCAGTCGCCGTCAGTCACTTCCGATCGCCGGACCGATCAGCGGCGCTCTCGCAATTCTTGATCGTTTTTTACCGAGTCGGATTAACGGACATTTCCTTCTTCGCCCACGAGGGCGATGTCACACCTCTGTGGTGATCTGGCCCTCGGCGACTCTTCCCGTGACCTGGCTCACCGATATAACGTGCCGTTGTTCCGGCCCCCTGCAAGGCTGTGACCAGGAGTTGTTCCCGACTTTGGCGATTTACTTGGAAATCCAAGCAAAATCGCAGGTCAGGAGGGGTTTCACAGAAATGTGGAGCACTGGGTAACGTGCCTTTTGCAGGGCGCTCGCCGGGGCACCTGTCACGCCTGTCCCCACCGAGCCGCACCCACCCTGTGCGTCCGTAGGGCTTCAGGTGAGCCGCACTGGCACCCGGCGAACCCGGGTAGCCGGACCGACGGAGGAGCACACGTGACCGTGGAGAGCACTGCCGCGCGAAAGCCGCGACGCAGCGCCGGTACCAAGAGCACGGCCGGCAAGACCACAACCGCAAGGAAAACGACGAGTACGGACCCCGAACTCGTTCAGTTGCTGACGCCAGAAGGCAAGCGCGTCAAGAACGCCGAGTACGACAAGTACGTCGCCGGCATCACCCCCGACGAGCTCCGCGGCCTCTACCGCGACATGGTGCTCACCCGACGCTTCGACGCCGAGGCCACCTCCCTGCAACGCCAGGGCGAGCTGGGCCTGTGGGCGTCGCTGCTCGGCCAGGAGGCCGCCCAGATCGGCTCCGGCCGGGCCACCCGCGAGGACGACTACGTCTTCCCGACCTACCGCGAGCACGGCGTCGCCTGGTGCCGCGGGGTCGACCCGACCAACCTGCTCGGCATGTTCCGCGGCGTGAACAACGGCGGCTGGGACCCGAACAGCAACAACTTCCAGCTGTACACGATCGTCATCGGCTCCCAGACGCTGCACGCCACCGGCTACGCGATGGGCATCGCCAAGGACGGCGCGGACAGCGCGGTCATCGCCTACTTCGGCGACGGCGCCTCCAGCCAGGGCGACGTGGCCGAGTCCTTCACCTTCTCCGCGGTCTACAACGCGCCCGTGGTGTTCTTCTGCCAGAACAACCAGTGGGCGATCTCCGAGCCGACCGAGAAGCAGACCCGCGTGCCGCTCTACCAGCGCGCACAGGGCTACGGCTTCCCGGGCGTCCGCGTCGACGGCAACGACGTCCTGGCGTGCCTGGCCGTGACGAAGTGGGCGCTGGAGCGCGCCCGCGCCGGCGAGGGACCCACGCTGGTCGAGGCGTACACCTACCGCATGGGCGCCCACACCACCTCCGACGACCCGACGAAGTACCGCGCCGACGAGGAGCGCGAGGCCTGGGAGGCGAAGGACCCGATCCTGCGCGTTCGCCGGTACCTCGAGGCTTCAAACCACGCGGACGAGGGATTCTTCGCGGAACTGGAGACCGAGAGCGAGGCGTTGGGCAAACGAGTGCGCGAGGCGGTCCGTGCCATGCCTGACCCGGACCACTTCGCCATCTTCGAGAACGTGTACGCGGACGGGCATGCGCTCGTCGACGAGGAACGCGCCCAGTTCGCCGCCTACCAGGCGTCGTTCGCGGACGTAGAGGGGGCCTGACATGGCGGAGAAGATGGCTCTGGCCAAGGCGATCAACGAGTCGCTGCGCCGCGCCCTGGACTCGGACCCCAAGGTCCTCATCATGGGCGAGGACGTCGGCAAGCTCGGCGGCGTCTTCCGCGTGACGGACGGCCTCCAGAAGGACTTCGGCGAGAGCCGCGTCATCGACACCCCGCTCGCCGAGTCGGGCATCGTGGGCACGGCCATCGGCCTCGCGCTGCGCGGCTACCGCCCCGTGGTGGAGATCCAGTTCGACGGCTTCGTCTTCCCGGCCTACGACCAGATCGTCACGCAGCTCGCGAAGATGCACGCGCGCTCGCTGGGCAAGGTCAAGCTGCCGGTCGTCGTCCGCATCCCCTACGGCGGCGGCATCGGCGCGGTCGAGCACCACAGCGAGTCCCCCGAGGCCCTCTTCGCGCACGTGGCGGGCCTGAAGATCGTGTCGCCGTCCAACGCGTCGGACGCCTACTGGATGATGCAGCAGGCCATCCAGAGCGACGACCCGGTGATCTTCTTCGAGCCCAAGCGGCGCTACTGGGACAAGGGCGAGGTCAACACCGAGGCCATCCCGGGCCCGCTGCACAAGGCGCGCGTCGTCCGCGAGGGCACCGACCTCACCCTGGCCGCGTACGGCCCGATGGTGAAGCTGTGCCAGGAGGTCGCCGCGGCGGCCGCCGAGGAGGGCCGCAGCCTGGAGGTCCTGGACCTGCGCTCGGTCTCCCCGCTGGACTTCGACTCCATCCAGGCGTCCGTGGAGAAGACCCGCCGTCTGGTCGTGGTCCACGAGGCTCCGGTCTTCTTCGGTTCGGGCGCGGAGATCGCCGCCCGGATCACGGAGCGCTGCTTCTACCATCTGGAGGCCCCGGTGCTGCGGGTGGGCGGTTACCACGCCCCGTATCCGCCGGCGCGTCTGGAGGAGGAGTACCTGCCGGGCCTGGACCGGGTGCTCGACGCCGTCGACCGTGCCCTGGCGTACTGAGGAGAGGGTCGTGACGACGATGACTGAAGCGTCCGTGCGCGAGTTCAAGATGCCCGACGTGGGCGAGGGACTCACCGAGGCGGAGATCCTCAAGTGGTACGTCCAGCCGGGCGACACGGTCACCGACGGCCAGGTGGTGTGCGAGGTCGAGACGGCCAAGGCGGCCGTGGAACTGCCCATCCCGTACGACGGGGTGGTCCGTGAGCTGCGCTTCCCCGAGGGCACGACGGTGGACGTCGGTACGGCGATCATCGCCGTGGACGTCGCGGGTGGAGCGGCGCCCGCCGCCGCGCCCGCCGATGTGCCGGAGGCCCCGGCGCAGGCCGCGGAGGAGGAGGCCGAACCGCAGGGCCGCCAGCCGGTGCTGGTCGGCTACGGCGTGGCCCAGACCTCGACGAAGCGCCGCCCCCGCAAGGGAGCGGACGTCCCGCGTCAGGAGCCCGCGGCGCAGGCCCTGCAGTCCGAACTGAACGGCCACGGGCCCGCTGCCGCCGCGGAGGTGGCCGCGACCCGGCCGCTGGCCAAGCCCCCCGTGCGCAAGCTGGCGAAGGACCTGGGCGTCGACCTCGCGACGGTGACGCCCACCGGCCCCGACGGCATCATCACCCGCGAGGACGTCCACGCGGCGGTGGCCGCCCCGGCCGCCGAGCCGGTGCCGCAGGCCGCCCCCGTGGCCCCGGCCGCTCCGGCGGCGCCGGTCGCCTACGACACGGCGCGCGAGACCCGCATCCCGGTCAAGGGCGTCCGCAAGGCGACCGCGGCGGCGATGGTCGGCTCGGCGTTCACGGCCCCGCACGTCACGGAGTTCGTGACGCTGGACGTGACGCGCACGATGAAGCTGGTCGAGGAGCTCAAGGCGGACAAGGAGTTCGCGGGCCTGCGCGTGAACCCCCTGCTGCTGATCTCCAAGGCCCTCCTGGTCGCGATCAAGCGCAACCCGGACGTCAACGCGTCCTGGGACGAGGCCAACCAGGAGATCGTGCAGAAGCACTACGTCAACCTGGGTATCGCGGCGGCGACCCCCCGCGGCCTGATCGTCCCGAACATCAAGGACGCCCACGCCCGGACGCTCCCGCAGCTGGCGCAGGCGCTCGGCGAGCTGGTCGCCACGGCGCGGGAGGGCAAGACCACCCCCGCCGCGATGCAGGGCGGCACCGTCACCATCACCAACGTCGGCGTCTTCGGCGTCGACACCGGCACGCCGATCCTGAACCCCGGCGAGTCCGCGATCCTCGCGGTCGGCGCGATCAAGCTCCAGCCGTGGGTCCACAAGGGCAAGGTCAAGCCCCGTCAGGTCACCACCCTGGCGCTGAGCTTCGACCACCGTCTGGTCGACGGCGAGCTGGGCTCCAAGGTGCTGGCCGACGTGGCGGCGATCCTGGAGCAGCCGAAGCGGCTGATCACCTGGGCGTAGGTCGCAGCGGGTGACGAAAGGGGCGGCCACCGTCGGGTGGCCGCCCCTTTGCGTGTGACGAGGAGGTCAGATACGGGCGTAGCCGTAGCTGATCAGCTTCTTCACGTCGGCCGTGCGGTTGGCCTCGGAGGAGGAGGTCAGCACGGCGCCCATCACCTGCTCGCCGTTGAGCGTGGCGGCGAAGACCAGGCAGTACTTGGCCTCGGTGCCGGAGCCGGTCTTGATGCCGAGCGTTCCGTTCCAGCCGAGCAGGGCGTTGGTGTTCTTCCAGGCCGCCATCGTCCGGGTGGCACCGGTCTTGGTGATGGTCTTGGCCGTGTAGGACTTCGTCTTCACGACGGACTTGAACGTGGTGCTCTTCATCGCGCTGCGGGCGAGCTTGGTGAGGTCGCGCGGCGTCGAGTAGTTGGAGCCATTGCTTATGCCGTCGAACGAGTCGAAGTGCGTGTTCGTCATGCCCAGGCTCTTGGCCATGGTGTTCATCTTGCCGATGAAGTTGGCCGTGCGGGCCTTGACCGTGGTGCCGGTGCCGAACTTGTCGGCGAGCGACATGGCGGCGTCACAGCCGGACGGCAGCATCATCCCGTAGAGCAGCTGACGGACGGTGACCTTGTCGCCGACGATCAGCCGGGCCGACGAGGCGCCCTTGGAGACGATGTAGTCGCTGACCTCCTTGCGGATGGTGACCTTGGTGTCCAGGTTCAGGTTCGACTGCGAGAGCACGACCTTGGCGGTCATGATCTTCGTCGTCGACGCGGTCAGCCTCTTCGTGTCCGCGGACTTGGTGAAGAGGGTCGCGCCGGTCGCTCCGTTCATCAGGTACCCGCCCTTGGCGGTGATGGTGGGCGTCGTCACGGCCTGCGCGGGAACCGCGGTGAGGGCTCCGGTGGCGAGCACGGCACCGGTCGTCATGGCGACGGCTGCGGCTCTGCGGACACGGCGGCCCTTGGTGGCGATTATCAACTGAAATACCCCGATTGCGTCGAATGCCCCGAATATGCGGCCGAATTGGAGGGGAAAGAAAGTGGGGCCGCACGTGTGTGACACGTAATTAGCACAGAAGGTTGTGCAACAACTGGCGCCAATGTCGCTTCTTTGCCGGACGATTCCCGAGCGGTCCGCATGATGGACGAAGACCGACATGCGTACGTGTTGTATCTATGCTGTGGGCATGCCTTCCGCCCCGCCCGCACCCCTCAAGCAGCCCCCCGCCGCCGACCGCGTCTACACCCACGTCAAACAGGGCGTCCTGGACCGCCGTTACGAAGGCGGCACGCTGCTCACCGAGGGCGAGCTGGCCGAGGCCGTCGGCGTGTCGCGCACCCCGGTGCGGGAGGCGCTGCTGCGCCTGGAGGTCGAGGGGCTGATCAAGCTCTACCCGAAGAAGGGCGCCCTGGTGCTGCCGGTCTCCGCGCAGGAGATCAAGGACGTCGTCGAGACGCGGATCCTCGTCGAGGAGCACGCGGCCCGCAAGGCCGTCCCCGCGCCGCCCGGCCTCATCGAGCGCCTGGAGGAGCTGCTCGCCCGGCAGAAGGAACAGGCAGCCGCGGGCGACCTCGCCGCGGCCGCCGTCACCGACCGCTGCTTCCACGCCGAGATCGTCCGCAGCGGCGGCAACGAAATCCTCTCCCGGCTCTACGACCAGCTGCGCGACCGCCAACTGCGCATGGGCGTAGCGGTCATGTACTCCCACCCCGACCGCATCGCCAAGACCCTCGTCGAGCACGAGGAGATCCTCCAGGCGCTGCGCTCCGGCGACACCGAGGCCGCGGTCGGCCTCGTCCACCGGCACATCGACTGGTTCTCCCACCTCGCACGGGGTGAGGAACGATGAGGTCCGCCGCACTGCCGGGCGATCCTCCGGGCGGCCGCCGCGCCGTCGCCGTCTGGGGCATAGGCGTCTCGGTCTACTTCGTCGCCGTCATCTTCCGTACGTCACTGGGGGTCGCCGGCCTCGACGCCGCGGATCGCTTCGAGGTCAACGCCTCCGCCCTGTCCACGTTCTCGATCCTCCAGCTGCTCGTGTACGCGGGCATGCAGATACCCGTCGGCCTGCTCGTCGACCGGCTCGGCACCAAGAAGGTGCTGGCCATCGGCACGGTGCTGTTCACCGCGGGCCAGCTCGGCTTCGCCTTCTCGCCGTCGTACGGCACGGCCCTCGCCTCCCGCGCGCTGCTGGGCTGCGGCGACGCGATGACGTTCATCAGCGTGCTGCGGCTGGGCACCCGCTGGTTCCCGGCCCGGCGCGGTCCGCTGATCGCCCAGCTCGCCGGTCTCGTGGGCATGGCCGGCAACCTCGTCTCCACGCTGGTACTGGCCCGGCTGCTGCACGGGGTCGGCTGGACGGCGGCGTTCGCGGGCAGCGCCGGCGCGGGCGTCGTGGTGCTCGTGCTGAGCCTGCTGTTCCTGAAGGACCACCCCGAGGGACACGAGCCGGAGCCCCTGCCCCACCAGGGCTCGGCGTACGTACGACGTCAGATCGCCGCGTCCTGGCGGGAGCCGGGCACCCGCCTCGGGCTGTGGGTGCACTTCACGACGCAGTTCCCGGCGATGGTCTTCCTGCTGCTGTGGGGAATGCCGTTCCTGGTGGAGGCACAGGGCCTGTCCCGGGCCACGGCCGGCGAACTGCTCACCCTCGTCGTCCTGTCCAACATGGTCGTCGGCCTGGTCTACGGCCAGGTCGTGGCCCGGCACCACGAGGCGCGCCTCCCACTGGCGCTCGGCACCGTCGCGGCGACGGCCGTGATGTGGGCGACGACGCTGCTCTGGCCCGGTGCGACGGCGCCGATGTGGCTGCTGATCGTGCTGTGCACCGTGCTCGGGGCGTGCGGTCCGGCCTCGATGCTCGGCTTCGACTTCGCCCGCCCGGCGAACCCGCCGGAGCGTCAGGGCACGGCGTCCGGCATCACCAACATGGGTGGCTTCGTGGCCTCGATGACGACGCTGTTCGCCGTCGGCGTGCTGCTGGACGCGACCGGCGACGACTACACCGTCGCCTTCTCGTTCGTCTTCGTCCTCCAGGCCCTCGGCATCAGCCAGATCCTGCGGCTGCGCAGGCGGGCGGCGCGCAGGGAGCGGGAACGGCTGGTCGCCAGCAGGGTGGAGACGGTGCACGTTCCCGCGTGAGCGGAGCGGCCCGCGAGGTCAGAGGACCGGGACGAGCGTGAGATACGCGAGCCCCAGCACCCCGCGGTAGCTCATCCACTGGGCGCGATGACGGTCGAGACGCTCACGGGTCTCGTCCGCCAGCGGGTGCCCGGGGTTCCGCGCCAGCCACACCTCGGCGTCCGCCTGGTACGCCGACTCGAACTCCTCCCACTCGTCGAGGTTCGCCGTCTCCGTCCACTCCGGACGGAACCCGGCGGCGACCACGAGGTCGAGAAGGGCCGCGAGGTCGTGATGGTCGCTCACCGCGGCCTCCGGCCACATGCCGGCGAGTTCGGCCGGGGTCGGGGGACGCTGCCAGAAGCCCTCGCCGAGCAGGACACGGCCGTCGTCGCTGACCAGATGGCGCAGTTCACGCAGGGCCTCGGCCAAGTGCCCCGGCGGCTCGGCCGCTGCAAGGGCATGGCTCGACCCGACGCACAGGACGAGATCGGCGGGGCCGCGGGAGGTTCCCGTCGCCGACTCCTCGACGAACCGGGCGCGTTCGGCGAGCCCACGGGCCTCGGCGTTGCGCCGGCCGCGGGCGAGGTCCTCGGCGTTCAGGTCCACCCCGACACCGGTGGCCCGCGGGGCGGCTTCGAGGACGCGGAGCATCAACTCGCCCCAGCCGCAGCCGATGTCCAGGACGGTACGGGGATCCGTGCGGGTCAGCCGCCGGACGAGACTCTGTGCCCGTGCCTCGGACAGCGGGCCGTGGAAGGTCAGTCGGGTCAGGCGCGGGGGTAGGGCGGACGTGGACGCGGAGTGTGTGTCGGTGTCGGTCACGCCGGGACGGTAGCCGCGGCCGGGCGGCGGACGACACCGGTTTTCCCGCCGCCGCCCCTGCCCGTCCCGCCGCCCGCGGCGCCTACTGCGTGACGGTGAAGTTCCGCAGGATCGCCGCCGTCAGATTCGGGTCGCCCTCCGTCTTCAGCCGGTCCGCCACCGACTCCACCGTGATACGGCCGCAGGCGAGACGGACGAAGGTCTCCCAGTCGAGGGTGAGGCTGGCGGCGGGGCCGAGCGCGGGGGCCGTCTCCAGGGTGCCGCGGCCCTGGATGTCGATACGGATCGTGCGCAGGAACTCGACCGGGCCGTGCACGTCGAGGACGATCGCCGAGCTGCGCGGGGCGTCGGCCTTGGTGGCGACGATGTCGGGCAGCTGGGAGAGCAGCACGTCACGGGTCACGTGCGCGCCGGGGGAGTCGAGGTTGCCCGGGCGGCCGAGGGCGGCGCGCAGATCCTGCTCGTGCACCCACACGTTGAAGGCGTGGTTGCGCATCGACTCCTCGAGGGTGATCTCCGCGCCGAGCGGACCGCGCACCTTGGTTCCGGGATCACGGGACTCGTTGCGCAGCTGCCGGTTGCGGCGGATGACCGTGTACTCGAGCTCGGAGGTCATCTCCGGCGCCGTGTGATGACGGCGGACGTCGACCTGCATCTCCATGTACCGCTGGTGGTCGTTGGTGACGTGGTAGAGGTCGCGCGGGAGCGTGTGGATGGGGCGCGGGTCGCCGAGCATCTCGCAGTCCAGACCGATGACATGCGAGACGACATCGCGCACCGACCAGCCGGGGCAGGGCGTTCGCCGATTCCACTCGCCCTCGACGAGCGGTGTCACCAGCTCGGATATCGCATCGATGGAGTGGGTCCAGGCGTCGGCGTAGGGCTGGAGGGTGGGATGCAGACTCACGGAACGGGACCCCTCGGCGGTCGGTACACGGGCGGGTTGTGGCGGCGTTGCCAGTGGGAGGTGGCGGCTGTCGGCGGGTGTCTTGAACGCTAAGTTACGCTGCTGTGAGGCACCCCGGCAGTGCTTTCGTGTGACGATCGTAGGCCCGGATGGACGGCTCGAATGCCAGGACGGTGGTAGTGTGCGCGCCTCTCTGCTCCAGATCGACGTCAACGAGGGCGAATCGGTCGAATCGCGTCGTGGCCGCGTAGCCTCACTCGTACGGGAACAGGCCGGAGCCGATCTGGTCGTGCTGCCCGAGCTGTGGACCACCGGGGCGTTCGCCTACGAAGGCTTCGGCAGCGAGGCCGAGCCGCTCGAAGGGCCGACGTACGAGGTGATGGCGAAGGCCGCGAGCGACGCCGGCGTGTGGCTGCACGCGGGCTCGATCCCCGAGCGGGCTCCGGCCGACAGCGGCTCCGCCACGGGTGACGGGCCGCTCTACAACACCTCTCTCGTCTTCTCCCCCTCCGGTGAGCTGGCCGCCGCCTACCGGAAGATCCACCGGTTCGGCTTCGACAAGGGCGAGGCCGTGCTGATGGCGGCGGGCGAGGACCTCGTGACCGTCCGCCTGCCCGGGACCACGCTGGGCGTGGCCACCTGCTACGACCTCCGATTCCCCGAACTCTTCCGCGGTCTCGTCGACGCCGGCGCCGAGACTCTGGTCGTCCCCGCGGGCTGGCCGGAGCGCCGCCGGGCGCACTGGACGCTGCTGGCTCAGGCGCGGGCGGTCGAGAACCAGGCGTTCGTGCTCGCCTGTGGAACGGCCGGGACGCACGCCGGAGTTCCGCAGGCCGGTCACTCGATCGTGGTCGATCCCTGGGGCGAGGTGCTGGCGCAGGCCGGCGCGGGGGAGCAGGTCCTGACGGTGGAGTTCGACCCCGGCAAGGTCGCGCTGACCCGGGATCAGTTCCCGGCGCTCAAGGACCGCATGCTGGGACTGGCGCCGCCGCGCCGCTGAGCAGGACCGCGCGGCTGAGCAGGACCGCGCGGCTGAGCAGGGCCGCGCCGCTCACCCGAGCCGCGCCGCGGTCCGGCGCTGCGGCCGAAGCCGCACCGGCGGGCTTCACGGGCCGCCCTCAGTCGTCCCCCCGCTCCTTCTCCGCCAGGTGGATCACGCACACCGCCACCGCGATCAGCAGCGCCGGATCGGCGTCCTCCCGGACCACGTCGACGCCGTAGGTGTCGCGGACGTGCAGCCGGCGCCGCGAGATCACGGCCAGCAGTTCACCGTCGTACTCGACCGCGAACTCCCGGTCCAGGATCTTGCCGCTGACGTCGAGTTCCGTGCTGCCGTCGGCCAGGGCCACCCGGTAGTGGTTGCGCAGCAGGGACAGCCGCTTGCGGCGGATCGTGGCCAGCGGCGCGCCGCCGCGCTCGATCACCATCGTGTCGCGCAGCGCGAACATCTTCTGATGGATGTCGATGACGACGTTGCCCTGCGCGTCCTTCAGCTCGAAGGTGTCCCGCAGCCGCATCGCCTTGCCGTCGACGAGGAACACCTTGCTGCCCCGGTCGTCCTCGATCCAGTAGTCGTCACCGAAGCCGAGGAGCCGGTCGCGTACGAGGAATCTCATGACATGAGGGGTTCCCCGCCGCCCGGCCCGAAACGCCGTCTGTAGGCCGACGGACTGAGCCCGGTCTCGCGCCGCACCCGCGCGCGCAGGTTAGCCGCGGTGCCCAGTCCGCTGCGGGCCGCGACCACGTCAAGGCGTTCCTCGCCGCGCTCGATCAGCCGGCACGCGAGCGTGACCCGCTCCCCCGTCAGCCAGGCCAGCGGCGTCGTCCCCAGCTGCGCCCGGAAGCGCCGGTGCAGGGTCGCCGGCGACACCGCCGCCCGCGCCGCCAGGTCCGCCACGGTCAGCGGCTCCCCCAGCCGTGCCTGCGCCCACGCCAGCAGCGGGGCCAGCGACTCGTCCGGCACGTCCGGCAGCGGCCGCTCCACGAACTGCTTCTGCCCGCCGTCCCGGTGCGCGGCGAACACCAGCCTGCGCGAGACCGCGTTGGCGACCTCGGCCCCGTGGTCCCGCCGTACGACGTGCAGGCACAGGTCGAGCGCGGCTGCGCTGCCCGAGGCGGTCAGGATGTCGCCGTCGTCGACGAACAGCACGTCCGGCTCCAGCAGGACCCCCGGATGCAGCGCCCGGAAGATGTCGGCCCAGCGCCAGTGGGTGGTGGCCCGGCGTCCCTCCAGCAGCCCGGCCTCGGCGAGCGCGAAGCTGCCGGTGCACAGGCTCATCACGCGCGCGCCACGCGCGTGCGTGCGGCGGATCGCGTCGCGTACGGCGGCCCCGCGCGGGACGACGTTGTCCGGGCGGCCGGGCACGACGAGGGTGTCCGCCTCATCGACCGCGTCCAACGGGGCCACGCCGGTCATCGTGAAGAAGCCGTGGTTCATCCGCACCTCGCGCGTCGGCGCGCACAGCGTCACGTCGTACAGCGGCCCGGCGAGCCCCAGTTCGGGCCGCGGCAGCCCGAACAGCTCGGTGGCGACGCCGACCTCGAACGGATTGGTGCCCTCGTCGACGATCACGGCGACCCGATGCCCGGGCTTCGGCTGAGAGGATCCTTGCGCCATATGCGATTCCTAGCACTCGCAGGGCGCCGGTGCCACCCGCACGATGAGCGCATGGAACCCATCTCGCTCGACGCGGCCCTCGCCTCCTTCACCAAGACCTGGAGCCCGCGCATCGTCGCGTCCGTCAACGACTACGACGTCCGCGTGGCCAAGGTCGACGGCGAACACGTCTGGCACGCCCACGACCACACCGACGAGTTCTTCCTGGTCCTCGACGGCGAATTGCACATCTCCCTGCGCGAGAACGGCACGGAACGCACCGTCGTCCTCCCCAAGGGCTCGGTCTTCACGGTCCCCCGCGGCACCGAACACAAGCCGTACGCCCCCGCCCCGACGTCCATCCTCCTCCTCGAACCCACCGGCACCCTGACGGTCGGCGACCGCCACGACGAGGTACCGGCCCATGTGGACGCCACCACCGGACACGCCCTGGGCTGACTGTCGGTGGCCGGTGGCACCCTGGGGGCATGAGCGACTCCGCACCCCGACGCGTCCGCGTCCGCGCCCCCGAGCTGGTCGGCGAGGGCGGCTGGCTGAACACCGGCGGCCGCCCGTACAGCCTCGCCGACCTGCGAGGACGCATCGTCGTCCTGGACTTCTGGACCTTTTGCTGCATCAACTGCCTGCACGTCCTGGACGAGCTCAGGGCGCTGGAGCGCAAGCACCGGGACACGGTGGTCGTCGTCGGGGTGCACTCGCCGAAGTTCGTGCACGAGGCCGAGCACGGGGCGGTCGTGGACGCGGTGGAGCGGTACGGCGTCGAGCATCCCGTGCTGGACGACCCCGAGCTCGCCACCTGGAAGCAGTACGCGGTGCGGGCCTGGCCGACGCTCGTGGTGATCGACCCCGAGGGCTATGTCGTCGCGCAGCACGCCGGCGAGGGGCATGTGCACGCCATCGAGCGTCTGGTGACCGAGTTGGAGGCCGAGCACGAGGCCAAGGGCACGCTGCGGCGCGGCGACGGCCCGTACGTGGCGCCGGAGCCGGAGCCCACGGTGTTGCGCTTCCCGGGGAAGGCGCTGCTGCTGCCGAGCGGGAACTTCCTGGTCAGCGACACCACCCGGCATCAGCTGGTGGAGCTGGAGCCGGACGGCGAGACCGTCGTCCGGCGGATCGGCCAGGGCAGTCGCGGGTTCACCGACAGCACCGAGGTGCGCTCGCGCTTCAACGAACCGCAGGGCCTGGCGCTGCTGCCGGACGGCTCCGTGGTCGTCGCCGACACGGTGAGCCACGCCCTGCGGCGCTTCGATCCGGTCAGCGGCCGCACCACCACCCTCGCCGGCACCGGCCACCAGTGGATGCAGGGCGACGCCACGTCCGGCCCCGCGCGCGAGGTCAACCTGTCCTCACCGTGGGACGTGGCGTGGTGGCAGGGCAGGGTCTGGATCGCCATGGCCGGCATCCACCAGCTGTGGGCGTACGACCCGGACTCCGGCACCGTCTCCGTGACCGCCGGCACCTCCAACGAGGGCCTGGTCGACGGTCCGGGCGCCGAGGCCTGGTTCGCGCAGCCGTCGGGGCTCGCGGCGACGCCCGACAGGTTGTGGCTGGCAGACTCGGAGACCTCGGCGCTGCGCTGGGTCGACCCCGACGGCGCGGTCCACACCGCCGTCGGCACCGGCCTCTTCGACTTCGGGCACCGCGACGGCGCCGCCGAACAGGCGCTGCTCCAGCACCCGTTGGGCGTCACGGCCCTGCCCGACGGCTCGGTGGCGATCAGCGACACCTACAACCACGCCCTGCGCCGCTACGACCCGGCGACCGGCGAGGTCACCACCCTGGCGACGGACCTGCGGGAGCCGTCGGGCGCGGTCCTGGCCGGCGAGGACATCGTGGTCGTGGAGTCGGCCCGGCACCGGCTGACCCGGCTGCGGCTGCCCGAGGAGGCCGTCCGCGTCGAGGCGGTCGCCCACCGCACGCGGCGCGCCGCCACCGAAGTGGCCCCCGGCAAGCTCCTGTTGGACGTGATCTTCCAGGCCCCGGCGGGCCAGAAGCTGGACACCCGGTACGGCCCCTCGACCCGGCTGCTGGTCTCCTCGACCCCTCCGGAGCTGCTGCGCACGGGCGAGGGTGCGGGCACCGATCTCGCCCGCACCCTCGAACTCGACCCGTCCGTCCCGGAGGGCGTACTGCATGTCTCGGCGATGGCCGCGTCCTGCGACGACGACCCTCACAACGAGTACCCGGCGTGCCATGTCCACCAGCAGGACTGGGGCGTGCCGGTCCGTCTGACGGAGACGGGCGCCGACCGTCTCCCGCTGGTGCTGGCCGGGATGGACGCTCAGACGCCGTAGCCGTCGCTGTATCCGTCCCTGCGGTGGTGGTGGTCCTCCTCGACGACCGGAGTCGTCGGGGGCACCACCACCCGCTTGCGCCGCGCGATGCTGCTGAACGTCGTGACGCCGATCAGTCCCACGATCATGAAGATGACCCCGACCAGGTCGAGATTGACGCCGTCCATCTCCCAGTCGGTCGCGAACGTGAGGATGGCTCCAACGGCGATGAGGATGATGCACCCGCCGAGGCCCATGTGTCTCGCCTTCCTGTCCGGTGGTTCCGGTCGCAGGCGAGTACCCCACGTATCCCGGACTACCCCTCCAGGAACGCCACCAGCGAATTCGCCAGCAGCCAGGGGTCGTCCGCGCCGCACAACTCCCGCACGCTGTGCATCGAAAGGATCGCCACGCCGATGTCGACGGTCTTGATGCCGTGCCGGGCCGCGGTGATCGGGCCGATGGTGGTGCCGCAGGGCATGGAGTTGTTGGAGACGAAGGACTGGAAGGGGACTTCGGCCTTCTCGCAGGCCGCCGCCCACACCGCCCGGCCCGAACCGTCGGTGGCGTAGCGGTTGTTGACGTTGACCTTGAGGATCGGCCCGCCGTTGACGCGCGGGTGGTGCGTCGGGTCGTGGCGCTCGGCGTAGTTGGGGTGGACCGCGTGGCCGGTGTCGGAGGAGAGACAGACGGTGCCGGCGAAGGCGCGCGCCCGGTCCTCGTACGACCCGCCGCGCGCGAAGACCGAGCGCTCCAGGACGCTGCCCAGCAGCGGCCCGTCCGCACCGGTGTCGCTCTGCGAGCCGTTCTCCTCGTGGTCGAAGGCCGCCAGCACCGGGATGCAGGGCAGCGCGGCGCCGGAGCCGGCGACCGCGGCCAGCGCCGCCGCACCGGCGTGCACCGACAGGAGGTTGTCCATGCGGGGACCGGCCATGAGCTCCTTGTCGCGGCCCAGGTACGCGGGTGCCTCGATGGAGTGGGCCATCAGGTCCCAGCCCGCGACCTCGCCGGCCGCCAGCCCGGCGGTCTCCTCCAGGAAGGCGATCAGGTCGCCGTCGCGGGTGTCGCCGAGGCCCCAGACGGGCTGGAGGTGGCGCTGCTTGTCGAGCTTGAGCCCTTCCGCGGAGACCGAGCGGTCCAGGTGGATGGCGAGCTGGGGGACGCGCAGCAGGGGCCGGTCCACGTTCACCAGCCGCGTCGAGCCGTCGCGCAGCGTCAGCCGGCCGGCGAGGCCGAGGTCGCGGTCGAGCCAGGAGTTGAGCAGCGGTCCGCCGTAGATCTCCACGGCCACCTGGCGCCAGCCGTGCGCGCCGGTGTCGGGCAGCGGCTTGACCCGCAGGTTGGGCGAGTCCGTGTGCGCGCCGACGATGCGGAACGGCGTGTGGGGCGCCGCGCCCTCGGGGACGTACCAGGCCACGATCGCGCCGCCGCGCAGCACGTACTTGCCACCGCTCGTCCCGTCCCAGGCGTCCGTCTCCGCGACCTGCCTGAATCCTGCCTTCTCCAGCCGCTCGGCGGCGTTCGCCACGGCGTGGTACGGCGACGGGCTGGCCGCCAGGAAGGACATGAGGTCGTCGGTGTGGCCGCGATCGAAGCGGGGGGGTTCGCTCATGGGGTTCACCTTAACGACGTACGAGGGCCCGCTCCCGGAGAAGGGGAGCGGGCCCTCGTGAGGGCGATGTGGATTGTCCGTGAGTGCCTGGAACGACCGGGTGGAAGCGGTCGTTCCGGCGTCGTCGCCTCCGGTTAGAAGGCCGCCTCGTCCAGATCCATCAGGTCCAGGTCGACGCCCTCGGCGAGCTTGCGCGCACCGGTGACACCGGGCAGGACGTTGGCTGCGAAGAACTTCGCCGCCGCGATCTTGCCCTGGTAGAAGGCCTTGTCCTTGGAGGAGGCCGTCTGCAGCTTCTCGGCGGCGATCGCGGCGCCCTTGAGGAGCAGGTAGCCGACGACGACGTCACCGGAGGCCATCAGCAGACGGGTGGTGTTGAGGCCCACCTTGTAGATGTTCTTGACGTCCTGCTCGGTGGCCGCGAGGTCGGTCAGCATCAGGCCGACGATCGCCTCCAGCTCCACGGCCGCCTTGGCGAGCTGCTCGCGGGCCGTGCCGAGGTCCTCGCCGCCCTCGCCGAGTGCCAGGAACTTCTTGATGTCCTCGGCGAGCGAGTTCAGGGCCGCGCCCTGGTTGCGGACGATCTTCCGGAAGAAGAAGTCCTGGCCCTGGATCGCGGTGGTGCCCTCGTAGAGGGTGTCGATCTTGGCGTCGCGGATGTACTGCTCGATCGGGTACTCCTGGAGGAACCCGGAGCCGCCGAAGGTCTGGAGCGACTGCGCGAGCTGCTCGTAGCCCTTCTCGGAGCCGTAGCCCTTGACGATCGGCAGGAGCAGGTCGTTCAGCGCGTGCTCGGCCTTGGTGTCCTCGCCGGCGGCGTCCTTGACGGCGATCGTGTCCTGGACCGAGGCGGTGTACAGCACCAGGGCGCGCATGCCCTCCGCGTACGCCTTCTGCGTCATCAGCGAGCGGCGCACGTCGGGGTGGTGGGTGATGGTGACCTTGGGCGCGGCCTTGTCGCCGAACGCCGCGAGGTCGGAGCCCTGGACGCGCTCCTTGGCGTACTCCAGCGCGTTCAGGTAGCCCGTCGACAGCGTGGAGATCGCCTTCGTGCCGACCATCATGCGGGCGAACTCGATGATGCGGAACATCTGGCGGATGCCGTCGTGCTTGTCGCCGATCAGCCAGCCCTTGGCGGGGTGCTGGTCACCGAAGGTCATCTCGCAGGTGTTGGAGGCCTTCAGGCCCATCTTGTGCTCGACGTTCGTGGCGTAGGCGCCGTTGCGCTCGCCCAGCTCGCCGGTCTCGAAGTCGAAGAGGTACTTCGGGACGAGGAAGAGGGACAGGCCCTTGGTGCCGGGGCCGGCACCCTCGGGGCGCGCCAGCACGTAGTGAAGGATGTTCTCCTCCATGTCGTGCTCACCGGAGGTGATGAAGCGCTTCACGCCCTCGATGTGCCAGGAGCCGTCCTCCTGCTGGATCGCCTTGGTGCGGCCGGCGCCCACGTCCGAACCCGCGTCGGGCTCGGTGAGGACCATGGTGGAGCCCCAGGTCTTCTCGACGGCGATCTGCGCGATCTTCTTCTGGACCTCGGTGCCCTCGTCGTGGAGGATGCCGGCGAACGCCGGGCCGGAGGTGTACATCCACACGGCCGGGTTCGAGCCGAGGATCAGCTCCGCGTACGACCAGATCAGGGACGGCGGCGCGGTCGTGCCACCGATGGCCTCGGGCAGGCCGAGACGCCAGTACTCGGAGTCCATGAAGGCCTTGTAGCTCTTCTTGAAGGACGCCGGGACCGGCGCGGTGTTCGTCTCGGGGTCGAAGACCGGCGGGTTGCGGTCGGCGTCCGCGAAGGACTCCGCCAGCTCGTTCTCGGAGAGGCGGGTCAGCTCCTCCAGGATGCTTTTCGCGGTCTCGACGTCCATCTCCTCGAACGGACCCGTGCCATACAGCTTGTCGCGTCCGAGTACTTCGAAGAGGTTGAACTCGATGTCGCGGAGGTTCGACTTGTAGTGCCCCATGGTGACGACTCCGTAGAGGGATCGGCGAGGCACTTGGATCCTCGCGCTAGTTCACGTACCAACAAGTAGCTACGATGATGCTACCCGTCAGTAATAAGACGCAACCCCGATCCGCAATCTGTGACAGGTCACACCGGAACCGTCAGTGTCGCCGTGTATCCCCGCGCCACACTCCCCTTCATGGCGGCCAGCTGCTGGTCGGCGCCGTCGCTGAAGATCCCGTCGGTCTCCAGGGAGAGGCCGCTCAGGTTGTCCACGCTCCTCTCGTAGCCGTCCGAGTCGTACACCGTCTCGCAGACGTCCTTCGGGAAGGCCAGCTGGGAGGTGTTCGTGACGGCCGTCGCCGCGGTGGCGTCCGCGAGGCTGCCGTACACCTCGAAGTGGATGTGCGGCCAGCGGCCCGCGTAGCAGCCCGGGAAGACGCTTTTGAACGTGACCTGGCCCTTGTCGTCGGTCTCCTGCACGCCGCGCAGGTAGTTCTCCTCGGTGACGCCGTCCGAGTACAGGGAGTAGTTGCCGTCCCGGTCGCAGTGCCAGATGTATACGGCGGCGCCCTTCTTCGGCGTCCCGCAGCCGGAGGCCGCGTCCACGACGGTGAGCGTGACGGTCAGGGGCACGCCCTCGGCGGTGCCGCCCGCGGAGTCGCCGAAGCTCTTGGTGATGTCGTCGCGCACGACACCGCTCTCCTTCAGGACGTTCACGCCGTTCGAACCGTCGCCGGGGAAGGGGCCGGCGGTCTCGTCGGGGATGGTCGCGCACTCGGCGGACGTACCGAGTGAGGCCTCGGCGGAGCCTTTCGAGGAGGCGCCGGCCGAGGACTCGCCGTCGGACGTGCAGCCCACCAGCGGGATCAGACCCGCCCCCGCCATCAGCCGGATCATGCGGCGGCGGGCGAGGACCGGGAGGTCGTACGAGAGCCCGCGGTCGTGCTCGTGGACCTCGGCGTCGTCGTGTCGGTGCATGGCTGTCCCCTTGCCGGTGCGGTGCCGTGCGCGGCACTTTGCGCGTTGCGGCCGACGCTATGAGCGTGCGCGGTGCGAAACCAGCGCGGTGACTGTCGAGTCGCTGTCAAGTCGCTGTCGGTTTGCCGCAGCCCCCGTACCGGTCCGCAGCCCGGCGGCTCTGGGTACGCTTGCGTTCATGTACGGCTACGACCAGAACGTCGGTGCACAGCAGCAGTACGCCCCGCCGCAGCAGCCCATGGCAGGTGGCGTCGGCGGGTACGGCCAGCAGCCGCCGCTCTACCCCGAGCCGTCCCCGCCCTCGCTCGCGGACGCGGTGCGCGCCTTCACCACCGGGCAGATGTCCGCCGAGGACTTCCAGCAGGTCTTCGCGACGTCGAAGGTCTACTGCCCGCGCGGCGACAACCCGGGCTTCCTCGCCCTGCACAACACCCAGCAGCCGGTGATCCCGATGTTCACCTCGCTGAAGGAGCTGCGCAGGTACGCGGGCAAGGAGTCCAAGTACTTCGTCATCACCGGTTCCGAGGTGATCGACCTGCTGCCCACCGGCTACGGCTTCGTCGTCGACATGGAGGGCGAGCACCGCATGGTCTTCGACGCGAAGGCCGTGGAGCAGATGGTCGAGTTCGCCATGCGCAGGATGTACGGGTAGCGCTTCGCGGGGTTGCCGCGCCGGGTCGTTCGGCGTCTGCGGGGCCGTTGTGGCTGGTCGCGCAGTTCCCCGCGCCCCTGGGGGGCGCTCAGGATCCCGGCGTTTCGAGGCGCAGGGCCAGGCCGTCGAGGACGATGTCCAGGGCGGCCGCGAACTTTGTGTCCCGCATGGTCGCCGGGTCCGTGGTGGCGACCTCCTCCGTCTGGGCGTAGCCCTTGGCCAGGTGTTCGTGGTCCGCCACCGCCTGCTGGGCCGCAGGCATCAGCCGTGCGATGAAGTCGGCCTCGGTCTCCCCGGAGCGGGCGACCGTGATGAGCCAGGCGCCCTCGGTGGTGCTCATCCCGATGACGTACGACAGGACGGCGTCGATCGCCCCGTTGGGGTCCGGGAACCCGGCAGTGGTGAACAGGGCGGCCAAGCGCTCCGAGTACGACATGAGGTTGGGGCCGAGATAGGCGAGGCCCGCCTGGCCGAGGACCGAGGACAGCCACGGGTGCCGTAGTGCCGTCGTACGGAAGGAGTGCGCGGCCTGCGCCACGGCCGCCCGCCAGTCCGGGCTGTCCGCGGGCGGTACGTCGATCTCGGCGGCGACCTCGTCGACGGCCAGCTCCATCAGCTCGTCCTTGGTCGCGACATGCCGGTACAGGGAGGCCGCGCCGGCGTTCAGCCTGGTGGCGAGCTTGCGCATGCTCAGCGCCTCCACGCCCTCCGCGTCCAGCATGACGATCGCCTCGCGCACGATCGTGGCCCGGCTGAGCGCGGGCTGGTCGGACTCGCGCTGCGGGCGGGCCCACACGGAGGGGATGGAGCTCTGCTTCGTCGTCCTGGCGGCCATCGGCACTCCTTCGCATCCCTGCGTACATCGTTCGCATCGAGCGTACAGGAATGAAGTGTTGCGAACACTGTTCCGCTGTGCGTACAGTGTTCGCAACGAAGGAATGGTGTTCACGAACCGGAGGGGAACGTCATGGACGTCAAGGGAACGCGTGATCCACGTCGCTGGTGGATCCTGCTGGTGCTCTGCCTGAGCACGCTGGTGCTGGTCGTCGACAGCATGGCGCTGACCGTCGCGGTGCCCGTGATGACCGGGGAGCTCGGGGCGAGCGCGCAGGAGACCCAGTGGATCCTGGACTCCTACATCCTGGTGTTCGCGGGGCTGCTGCTCACCTCCGGCAGCCTCGGCGACCGGTTCGGACGCCGCAGGGTGATGCTGATCGGGCTCCTGCTCTTCGGGGCGGCGTCACTGGCCGCGACCTGGTGCACGAACCCCGGCGAGGTGATCGCCGTCCGTGTCGCGATGGGGGTCGGCGGGGCGCTGATCATGCCGTCCACGCTGTCGATCCTCATCACCGTCTTCGACGAGGAGGAGCGCGGCCGGGCGATGGCGGCCTGGAGCTCGGTGTCGATGCTCGGTCTGGTCGGCAGCCCGGTGCTCGGCGGTGTCCTGATCGAGCACTTTTCCTGGCAGTCGATCTTCTTCATCAACGTGCCGATCGTGGTGCTCGCCGTCGTCGCCGGTCTGACGCTGATGCCGGAGTCCAGGGCGCCCTGGCAGAAGCCGGACCCGCTCGGCGCGGTGCTGTCGGCGGTCGGGATGACGGCCCTGGTCTGGTGGATCATCGAGCTCCCGCAGCACGGGGTGTGGACCGCCGCCCTGCCGGTGGCTCTCGCGTCGCTGGCCGGCTTCGTGATCTGGGAGAACGTCACCAAGTCCCCGATGGTCCCGCTGGTCCTCTTCAGGCACCGCAACTTCAGCGGCGGTTCGCTCTCCCTGGCGCTCGTCCAGATCGGCAACGGCGGTCTGCTGCTGGTCCTGACCCAGTACCTCCAGTTCGTGCTCGGCTACTCGCCCATCAAGGCCGGCCTCGCCTTCCTGCCGCTGGCGATCACGGCCCTCGTCGGCAACGGCGCCGGCGTCAAGCTCGCCGCCAGGTACGGCAACCGGTGGGTGATCCTCGCGGGGATGCTGGTGATGGTGGCCTGCTTCGCGCTGCTGACCACGGTCTCGGCGGACTCCGGCTTCACGGTCCCGGCGGTGGCGCTCGGTCTGCTCGGCCTCGGCGCGGGCCTGGCGATGCCGGCCGCGGTCGGCGCGCTGATGGGCACGATCCCCGAGGACAAGGCGGGCGTCGGCTCGGCCCTGAACGACACCGTCCAGCAGGCCGGCACCGCCCTGGGCATCGCGATCCTGGGCTCGCTGCTGTCGAGCGGCTTCGCGGACCGGATGCCCGAGGGCGTGCCCGAGGAGGCCAGGCACTCGATCGCCGGTGCGGTCGCCGGGGGCGACGCCGGTCTGATCGCGGCGGCCCGCGAGGCCTTCACCGCCTCGATGTCCACCACCTTCACGGTCAGCGCGATCGGCGTCCTCGCGGCGGCGCTGCTGGCGACCCTGGTCATGCGCGACGACCGCCGCGGGCCGCAGGAGGCGGCCGGCACCCCCGACGAGCAGCCCGAACTCGTCGTCTGACCCCCTCGGACCGGCTCTTCCTGACACACTGAGCCGCCGTCGAAGCACCGGGTCCTCGTGACGAAGGCCGGCGCCCGCCCTGGGCGCCGGCCTTCGGCGTGCCCGGGCGGGAATGGCTGCCGCGCTTTTCCCGTTAGGGGTGGCAAGAAGTTCAACGCTCAACTAAACTGGCCGCACAAGGAGGTACCGACATGCCTGCAGTGACCGTCGAGAACCCGCTGACGCTGCCTCGCGTCGCCGCGCCCGCGGAGGCGGTGGCCCGTCCCGTGCTCACCGTCACGACCGCGCCGAGCGGTTTCGAGGGTGAGGGCTTCCCGGTGCGCCGTGCGTTCGCCGGGATCAACTACCGCCATCTGGACCCGTTCATCATGATGGACCAGATGGGCGAGGTGGAGTACGCGCCGGGTGAGCCCAAGGGAACGCCCTGGCACCCGCACCGCGGCTTCGAGACCGTCACCTACATCATCGACGGGATCTTCGACCACCAGGACTCCAACGGCGGCGGTGGCACCATCACCAACGGCGACACCCAGTGGATGACGGCCGGCTCCGGTCTGCTGCACATCGAGGCCCCGCCGGAGGCGCTGGTCATGTCCGGCGGTCTCTTCCACGGCCTCCAGCTGTGGGTCAACCTCCCGGCCAAGGACAAGATGATGGCGCCGCGCTACCAGGACATCCGCGGCGGCAACGTCCAGCTGCTCACCTCCCCCGACGGCGGCGCGCTGCTGCGTGTCATCGCCGGTGAGCTGGACGGCCACCAGGGTCCCGGCATCACCCACACCCCGATCTCGATGATCCACGCGACCCTCGCCCCGGGCGCGGAGATCACCCTGCCGTGGCGCGAGGACTTCAACGGCCTCGCGTACGTCCTCGCGGGCCGCGGCAGCGTGGGTGCGGAGCGCCGCGCGATCCACACGGGCCAGACGGCCGTGTTCGGCGACGGCGGTTCGCTGACCGTCCGCGCCGACGAGAAGCAGGACTCGAACACGCCGGACCTGGAGGTCGTCCTCCTCGGCGGGCAGCCGATCCGTGAGCCGATGGCCCACTACGGCCCGTTCGTCATGAACACCAAGGACGAACTCATGCAGGCTTTCGAGGACTTCCAGAAGGGCCGCCTCGGCACCGTCCCGGCGGTGCACGGAATGAGCGGCGAGGGTCCCTCCGAGGCCTGACCCGCCCAGGTACGAAAAAGGCCCGGGGCCGCACAGCGTGGTGCGGCCCCGGGCCTTTCGTCACCCCGGCCACCCGTCGCCACCCGTCCCCCGCCCCTTCCCCGCTCGTCACCCGCCCGGTCCGCCCGCGCACGACAGCCCCGCCCCGCGCGTGATCCGCTGGAACCGTGCAGGCCCCCACCCCGCTGCTCCCCGATCCCGTACGGCGGCTCGCCGCCTGGTGTGTGGTCGTGCTGCTCGTCGCCGGAGTGGTCTACGTCGGGATCCGGCTGGCCGTGGAGTTCAGTACGGCCGTGGTGCCCGTGCTGCTCGCGCTGCTGGGGACGGCGCTGCTCGGGCCGCTGCACCGGCGGCTGGTGAAGGCCAAGGTCAACCGGTCGGTCGCCGCCGCGCTCACCTGCGTCGCCGTGGTGGCCGTAGTCGGCGGGGCCGTGTACATCGTCGTCGCCGCGATCGTGGACAGCGGCGACGAGATCGTCGCCTCGCTCAAGCAGGCGGGCCGGGACATCGCGGACCACTTCGGGGCCGCCGGCACCTCACTGGACGACGTCGCCGCCAATGCCCAGGAGCTGCTCACCAAGTTCGGCGGGACGGCCGCCTCCGGGTTCATCAGCGGGGTCAGCGTCGTGGGCGAGACCATCGCCATCGGCGTGCTCGCGCTGCTGCTGGTCTTCTTCTTCCTGCGGGACTCCGACCGGGCGGCCGGCGCCCTGCGGTCCCTCGTGCCCGGCAGCAGCGGGGAACTCGTGGAGGCCATGGCCCGGCGCGCGTTCCAGGCCGTGGAGGGGTTCATGCGGGGGACCACCTTCATCGCCTTCATCGACGCCGTCTGCATCACCGTCGGACTGGTGATCCTCGATGTGCCGGGCGCTATCGGGCTCGGCGCGCTCGTCTTCGTCGGCGCCTACATCCCCTATCTGGGCGCGGTCATCTCGGGAGCCGTCGCCGTGCTGGTCGCCCTCGCCGACCGGGGCTTCGTCATCGCGCTGTGGGTGCTGGGCATCGTGCTGGCCGTGCAGGTGCTGGAGGGGCATGTGCTGACGCCGGCGATCCAGAGCCGGACCGTGCAGATGCACCCGGCCGTCGTCATGGTGACGATCACCGCGGGCGCCTCCGTGGCCGGCATCCTCGGCATGCTGCTCGCCGTACCGCTCACCGCCGCCGCGTTCGGCGTCGCGCACGAGCTGCGGGAGCGCTACGGCAGCTCGACCTCGAGCGCGACCGCGACTTCGACCGAGCCGCCCCCGGACTCGACGGCGCCCTCGGACTCGTAGAGCTCGAACCAGATGCTCTTGCCCTCGCCGCGAGGGTCGACGCCCCACGCCTGGGCCAGCAGCTCGATCAGCATCAGACCCCGCCCGGACGAGGCCAGCTCCCCGGGGCTGCGCCGGTGCGGCAGGTCGTCGCTGGTGTCGGTGACCTCGACGCGCACCCGGCGGTCGCCGGGCTCGCCCCGCACCTCCGCCAGCAGCAGCGCGTCGGCGTCGGTGTGCACCAGGACGTTCGTCAGCGTCTCCGACAGCAGCAGGACCGCGGAGTCGACCTGGTCCTCGGAGGCCCAGTCGTGCAGCAGCTCCCGCAGCTGCTGCCGGGCCACCCCGACCCGCTCCGGCTCGGCCTGCGCGACCGACAGCACGGTGCGCCGGACCGTCGTCCGCAGGGCGGTGTCGGCGTGTCCGTCGCCCTGCCGGTGCAGCAGCAGTACCGCTATGTCGTCCTCGCGCCGGTCGGCGAGCGGGCCGGTGGTGTGGTGGGAGGACGGGCCGTGGACGGCCTGGACCAGGGCGTCGGCGAGCCCCTCCAGGTCGCCGTCGTGCTCCTCCAGGATCGAGCGGATGCGCTTCCAGCCGGTCTCCAGGTCGTGGCCGCCGGTCTCGATCAGCCCGTCCGTGCAGATCAGCATGGTCTCGCCGGGTTCCAGGGTGATCCTGGTCGTCGGATAGTCGGCGTCCGGATCGATGCCCAGCGGCAGACCGCCGGCCGTCGGACGCGCCAGCACCGTGCCGTCGGTCATCCGGATCGCCGGGTCCGGGTGCCCGGCGCGGGCGATGTCCAGCAGGCCCGACGCGGGATCGACCTCGACGTACAGGCAGGTCGCGAAGCGCAGGTCGGACGGGTCCTCGTCGAGGGCGCCGAACGTCATCCCGTGCAGGAAGCGCGAGGCCCGGGAGAGCACGGCATCGGGGCGGTGACCCTCGGAGGCGTAGGCGCGCAGCGCGATCCGCAGCTGGCCCATCAGGCCCGCCGCCCGCACGTCATGACCCTGGACGTCGCCGATGACGAGGGCGAAGCGGCCTCCCCCGAACTCCGTTCGGGAAGTGCCCCCGGGCAGCGGGATCATGTCGTACCAGTCGCCGCCGACCTGGAGGCCGCCGCCCGTCGGGACATAGCGCGCGGCGACACCCATGCCCGGTATCTCGGGGCCCAGCTTGGGCAGCATCGAGCGCTGGAGGCCGTCCGTGAGCTCCCGTGCGGACTCGGCGGCCTCGGCGCGCGAGAGGGCCTGGGCGAGCATGCGGGCGACCGTCGTCAGCACGGAGCGCTCGTCCGGGGTGAAGGCGACCGGATAGGTGAACGCCGCCATCCAGGCGCCCATCGTGCGCCCGGCCACGGTCAGCGGCAGGAACGCCCAGGACTGCCGGTCGAAGTGCGCGGCGAGCGGCCAGGTGACCGGGTAGCGGTCCTTGTACTTCTCGGGCGAGGAGAGATAGACGGCACGGCCGGTGCGGACCACCTCGGCGGCCGGGTAGTCCGTGTCCAGGGCCATATGTGTGAAGGGGCCCTCGTCACCGGGCTGATGGCCGTGGTGCCCGATGATCGTCAGACGGTCGCCGGTGACGCCGAAGACCGCGAGCCCGTCCGGTGAGAAGCCCGGCATCGACAGACCGGCCGCGACCCGCAGCACCTCGGCCGTCGATCGCGCCTCGGCCAGTGCCCGGCCCGCGTCCAGCAGGAACGCCTCCCGCGAGCGCCGCCAGTCACCGGTGACCGCCGTACGCCCGGCGGAGGTGCCCGGCACCGGCTCGGTGACCTCCTGGAGGGACCCGGTGACCTCGTACGACCGCTTCTCGCGGTCGAAGGACGCGTGGAAGCGGCTGCGGCCGACCCGGACGACCCGGCCCAGGTCGTCCATGATCCGCACCCGCACCTCGCCGAGCGTGCCCTCGGCGACGGCCAGCTGGATCACGCCGCTGATCTCGTTCCAGTCCACCGGGTGCAGCCGTGCGCGCACCTGGGCCTGGCTGAGCGTGGCCCGTTCGGAGGGCAGGCCCAGCAGACGTGCCGCCTCCGCGTCGACTGTGACCAGTCCCGTGGCGGTGTTCCAGTGCCACAGTCCGGTCGCGAGGGCGGCCAGAACCTCCCCCACGGCGGGCAGGGGCTCACCAGTGCGCATTGCCCCACTCTAAGAAGAGGTGATCGAACGCTGCCACCGAAGCTGTACGGGGCATCCGCTCCCCGGGCCCGGGGCCACGGCTAAATGGTGGGGAGGCGATCTTGGGGTGCCCGGTAGGCTTGGGGGAGTTTCACGTGAAACAAAGCCCCTCATTCACGGGAACCAAGCCCCCGATCCGCGAAGACTGGATGAACGACGATGCATCGGTACAGGTCCCACACCTGCGGCGAGCTCCGCTCCTCTGACGTCGGCACCGACGTCCGGCTGAGTGGCTGGCTGCACAATCGGCGCGACCTGGGCGGCATCCTCTTCATCGATCTGCGTGATCACTACGGCATCACGCAGCTCGTGGCCCGCCCGGGCACCCCCGCGTACGAGGCCCTGGACAAGCTGTCCAAGGAGTCCACGGTCCGGATCGACGGCAAGGTCGTCTCCCGTGGCGCCGAGAACATCAACTCCGAGCTGCCCACCGGCGAGATCGAGGTCGAGGTCGGCGAGGTCGAGCTGCTCGGCGCAGCCGCCCCGCTCCCCTTCACGATCAACACCGAGGACGGGGTCAACGAGGAGCGGCGCCTGGAGTACCGCTTCCTGGACCTGCGCCGCGAGCGCATGCACAAGAACATCCTGCTGCGTACGTCGGTCATCTCGGCGATCCGCCACAAGATGACGGCGCTGGGCTTCAACGAGATGGCGACGCCGATCCTGTCCGCGACCTCCCCCGAGGGCGCCCGCGACTTCGTCGTCCCCTCCCGCCTGAACCCGGGCAAGTTCTACGCCCTGCCGCAGGCCCCCCAGCAGTTCAAGCAGCTGCTGATGATCTCCGGCTTCGACCGCTACTTCCAGATCGCGCCCTGCTTCCGCGACGAGGACGCGCGCGCCGACCGCTCGCCGGGCGAGTTCTACCAGCTCGACGTCGAGATGAGCTTCGTGGAGCAGGAGGACGTCTTCCAGCCGATCGAGCAGCTCATGACGGAGCTGTTCGAGGAGTTCGGCGGCGGCCGCCATGTCACCTCCCCCTTCCCGCGGATCCCGTTCCGCGAGGCGATGCTGAAGTACGGCTCCGACAAGCCGGACCTGCGGGCCCAGCTGGAGCTCGTCGACATCACCGACGTCTTCGAGGGCTCGGAGTTCAAGGCGTTCGCCGGCAAGCACGTGCGTGCGCTGCCGGTGCCGGACGTCTCCGCGCAGCCCCGCAAGTTCTTCGACCAGCTCGGTGACTTCGCGGTCACCCTCGGCGCGAAGGGCCTGGCCTGGGTCCGTGTCGCCGAGGACGGCTCGCTGACCGGCCCGATCGCCAAGTTCCTCACCGAGGAGAACGTCGCCGAGCTGACCAAGCGCCTGTCGCTGGCCGCCGGTCACGCCGTGTTCTTCGGCGCGGGCGAGTTCGACGAGGTCTCCAAGATCATGGGTGCGGTCCGCGTCGAGGCCGCGAAGCGTGCCGGGCACTTCGAGGAGGGCGTCTTCCGGTTCTGCTGGATCGTCGACTTCCCGATGTACGAGAAGGACGAGGAGACCGGCGCGATCGACTTCTCGCACAACCCGTTCTCCATGCCGCAGGGCGGCCTCGAGGCCCTTGAGACCCAGGACCCGCTGGACATCCTGGGCTGGCAGTACGACATCGTCTGCAACGGCGTCGAGCTGTCCTCCGGCGCGATCCGGAACCACGAGCCCGAGATCATGCTGAAGGCGTTCGAGATCGCCGGCTACGACCGCGAGACCGTCGAGGACAAGTTCGCCGGCATGCTGCGCGCCTTCCGCTTCGGCGCCCCGCCGCACGGCGGCATCGCCCCCGGCGTCGACCGCATCGTCATGCTCCTCGCGGACGAGCCCAACATCCGCGAGACCATCGCCTTCCCGCTCAACGGCAACGCCCAGGACCTGATGATGGGCGCGCCGACGGAGCTGGAGGAGGCCCGGCTCAGGGAGCTGCACCTCACGGTGCGCAAGCCGCAGCCGAAGTAGGCGATACGCAGTGAGGTGGCTCGGAACCGACGCAGGTTCCGGGCCACTTCTCTTTGTGCGGCACATGCAGGGCTCTCACCCAGCCCTTACCTAAGCTCCTGACAGGCGTGGTCCCTAACTTCCCTGCCCATGACGGGAAACCAGACGGCCGAAGGGCCGAAACACAAGAAGGACCTCACGCGTCGCAAGGTCGTCGCGGCCGGCGCGGGCGCGGCGGTCGCCGTGGGCGTCGGCGGCACCCTCGCGGCGGGCGCCTTCGCGGGTGAGAAGAGCGCGGCGGGCACCACGGCCTCGGCGAGCGGCAGCGCCTCGGAGACCTGCTACAAGCTGACCTCCGAGACCACCGAGGGCCCTTACTACATCGACGCGGACAAGCTCCGCAAGGACATCACCGAGGACCAGGAGGGCATCCCGCTCACCCTCCGCCTCAAGGTGATCGACTCCGAGACCTGCAAGCCCATCAGGAACGCCGCGGTCGACATCTGGCACTGCAACGCGCTGGGCGTGTACTCGGGTTACGAGGACATGGGCAGCGGCGGTGGCGGTGGCGGCGGCACCCCGCCGTCCGGTGAGCCGACGGGCGAGCCCCCGTCCGGTGAGCCCTCGGGCGGCCCCGGCGGGGGAGGCGGTGTCCACCAGGAGCCGACGGACGACGAGCGCTATCTGCGCGGCACCTGGCGGACGGACCGCAACGGCACGGTGGAGTTCAGGACGGTCTTCCCCGGCTGGTACCAGGGCCGGTGCGTCCACATCCACACCAAGGTCCATGTGAGCGGCACCTGGACGGACGCCGGCTACGAGGGCGGCAACACCTGCCACACCGGTCAGTTCTTCTTCGACGAGGAGAGCGTGCTCGCCTCCGCGGAGGTGGCGCCGTACTCCACGAACACCACCACCCGCACCACGCTCGACGAGGACACCATCTACCCGGACAACGGGACCGAGGGCGGCCTGCTGAAGCTGAAGTACCGCAAGAACGGCATCGCGAAGGGCGTGGTCGCCACGATCACGATGGGCGTCGCCCCCGAGGCCACGCACGACGGCACGGACGACGCGGTCCAGCCGGGAGCGTCGGCGTCGGCGAGCTGACGCGGACCTGAGGGCCTGGTGGGGCGGGAGGCGGCCGTCACTCCTCCGTGGGCGGCCGAAGTGCCTCCTGCTCCAGCAGGCGCTCCGCGATGTCGTCGGCCCAGGCCCGTACCCAGCGGCGCAGGGCCGGCACCGCCTCCGCGTCCAGGCCCCGGGTGGTGAACTCCCGGTCGTCCAGCAGTTCCGTCGCCTCCAGACGGGACTGGAGGTCGGCCGGGTCGAACTCGTCCCAGGCGTGGCGCCGGCCCTGCTCCTCCAGGTCGGGGAAGCTCCAGTGGGCCGCGGCGGCGTGGACGTCGGTGAGGTCGCGGGCGGTGCCCCGGTCGGCCAGCGCGCGGACCTTGGTGCCGATGAGGTCATCGAGGGAGAGGGCGGGGCCCAGGTCGGTCGCGACGGGCTGCTGCCAGAGGGTTTCCTTCACCAGGTCGACCGGGTGTTCCTCGGCGCCCTCCACACCGGTGACCAGGAGGCGCGCGGACAGCGGGTCGATCTCCAGGGGGCGCACCAGCCAGCCGCGTTCCGTCAGGCCCGTGCGGACCGCCGCCGCGACCCGGTCCATCGGCTCGGGGCTCTCGGTGGCCACTTCCAGCGGCCCTTCGACCGAGGCGTCCGGCATCAGGCCGTGCGCCCGGACCGCGTACCCGCCGGCCAGCACGAGCGGGTAGGGGGCGCCGATCGTGAGGACGTCGGTCAGCAGGTGGTGGCGGAGCGGGATCATCGTGCGCCGATTATGGCGGCCCCGCCGAGCCGGCCGGACTCGGCGGGGCCGGACGTGCGGGCTACTTCGCCACGAACTGCGTAAGGATCGCCTGCACCTCGTAGATGTCGACGCCCTTGGTGAACGTCTTCTCGATCGGCGTCGGCGTGCCCGAGACCCAGATCTTCAGCTCGGCGTCCAGGTCGAAGGTGCCCGCGGTCTCGACCGCGAAGTGCGTGATGCTGCGGTACGGGATGGAGTGGTACTCCACCTTCTTGCCGGTGATGCCCTGCTTGTCGACCAGGATCAGACGACGGTCGGTGAACAGGATGGTGTCGCGTATCAGCAGGTACGCGGCGTGCACCTGCTCACCGTGACCCAGCAGCCGGGCGAAGTCCTGCTGCGCCTGACCCGAGTCGATGGTGTGCGCGTTACCGAAGAGCGCCATGAATGGATCCCCCCACGTGATGGCTCTACATGATCTTCGCAATGTATAGCGCCTCGGAGGGGTCCAGGCATAGAGGGGTAAACGATCAGGTGTCGTACGAACCGTCCCAGGGTTCGCCGAAGCCCAGATTGTCGGGATGGAGCTCGGCCCACGCCTCCTCGTCGTCCTCGTCGGTGACGAGACCGAACAGCACACCCTCGAAGGTGAGCTGGAAGGGACGTATCGCGATGTCCGTGTACGTCCGCCGGGGCAGGCTGCGCAGCAGCGTCGCCAGCCGGGCGCGGGCACGGGCGAGCGGCGAGTCGCCGCCCTGCGGGGCACGCTGCTGCTCGGCCCAGGTTCCGGCACACCAGATCTCCGAGTCGCGGTACCTGCCGTCGGGATCGAACGTGTGCAGGACCGCGTAGAGGCGTTTGTGCTCTTCCCAGCCGGTGTCGAGTTCGAAGCCCTTGGGGAAGGCGTACGTCACCGACCCCATGAACTGCCCGTCCTCGTAAAAGCCGATCGCCTCGGTACGGCCGTGCGGCTCGTACGCGATCGGGATGACCTCAGGGACTGCCATGGCGGAAACCATACGGTCGTGCGGGGGGTCATGGTGCCCCCGGGGCGGGATCGATGCCAACAGGATGGACAACATCCCCGTGATGTCCCCGAGTTGGCCACCGATCGGTCAAGAAATTCACGACAGTCGTGGGAAGAGAACAGCGCCCTTCGTGACTGTGGCGCCCGCGGGGAGCCTGCCCCACTCGGCGGCATCCTGGATCCGCTGGTCCGCGAGGGCGCCGAGGGACGCCTCGGCGCCCAGGGATTCCCACAGCTTGCCGGAGGTCTCCGGCATCACCGGGCCCAGCAGGACCGCCACGGCACGCAGGGACTCCGCGGCCGTGTAGAGGATGGTCGCGAGGCGGGCGGCGGCCTCCTCGGAGGGGTCCTTGGCGGCCTTCCACGGCTGCTGCTCGGTGAGATAGCCGTTGACCTGTTTCACGAAGTCGAAGACGGCCAGGATGCCGCCCTGGAAGTCCAGCTCCTCACCGATCCGGCGGTCGGCCTCCGCGACGGCCCTCGCCAGCCCTTCCCGGACCGCCCGCTCGGCCTCGCCGTCGGCCGTCGCGGCCGGCAGCTCGCCGTCGAAGTACCCGCCGACCATCGCGGTGACGCGGGAGGCGAGGTTGCCGTAGTCGTTGGCCAGCTCGCTGGTGTAGCGGGCGGAGAAGTCCTCCCAGGAGAACGAGCCGTCCTGGCCGAAGGCGATCGCGCGCAGGAAGTACCAGCGGTACGCGTCCACGCCGAAGTGCGCGGTCAGGTCCTGCGGCTTGATGCCGGTCAGGTTGGACTTGCTCATCTTCTCGCCGCCGACCAGCAGCCAGCCGTTGGCGGCGATCCTGCCGGGCAGCGGCAGGCCGTTCGCCAGCAGCAAGGCCGGCCAGATGACCGCGTGGAAGCGGAGGATGTCCTTGCCGACCAGGTGGACGTCGGCGGGGAAGGTCGACCCGAACTTCTCCGGGTTCTCGTTGTAGCCGACGGCCGTGGCGTAGTTCAGCAGCGCGTCGATCCACACGTAGATGACGTGCTGCTCGTCCCAGGGGACCTTGACGCCCCAGTCGAACGTCGAGCGGGAGACGGACAGGTCCTGGAGGCCCTGCCGTACGAAGTTCACGACCTCGTTGCGCGCGGACTCGGGCTGGATGAAGCCGGGGTTGGCCTCGTAGTGGGCGAGCAGCCGGTCGGTGTACGCGCTGAGCCTGAAGAAGTAGTTCTCCTCCTTCAGCAGTTCCACCGGTTTCTTGTGGATCGGGCAGAGCTTCCGGCCGGCGTACTCGCCCTCGCCGTCCAGCAGTTCACCGGGGAGCTTGAACTCCTCGCAGTCGACGCAGTACGGCCCCTCGTAGCTGTCCTGGTAGATCTCGCCCCGGTCGTGGAGGTCCTGGACGAACTCCCGCACCCGGTCCGTGTGCCGCTGCTGCGTGGTGCGGATGAAGTCGTCGTTGGCGATCTCCAGGTGCTCCCACAGGGGCTGCCAGGACTCGTGGACGAGCCGGTCGGCCCACTCCTTGGGGCCGACGCCGTTCGCCTCCGCGGTCCGCAGGATCTTCTGCCCGTGCTCGTCCGTGCCCGTCAGGAACCAGACGTCCTCGCCGCGCCGGCGATGCCAGCGGGCGAGGACGTCGGCCGCGAGGGTGGTGTAGGCGTGACCCAGGTGCGGGGCGTCGTTGACGTAGTAGATGGGGGTCGTGACGTAGTACGTCATGACCTCACTCCATCACACCCCGGCGACGGCCCTCACCTGCTTTAAACGGCCTCGCCGCCGAAGCGTTCCTTGTAGGTCTCCAGGTCCTCGTCCGTGAGCTTGGCGAAGAGGACCGGGGGGACGGTGAAGGGGGTGCCGACGGGGACGGCCGTGAGGGACCTGGCCTCGTCCTGCGTGATCCAGGTCGCCGTGTCGTCGGTCAGGGCG
This sequence comes from Streptomyces chartreusis, assembly GCF_008704715.1. Classification (NCBI taxonomy): domain Bacteria; kingdom Bacillati; phylum Actinomycetota; class Actinomycetes; order Kitasatosporales; family Streptomycetaceae; genus Streptomyces; species Streptomyces chartreusis. Next base: position 4,856,239 of record NZ_CP023689.1, on the reverse strand, counting down.
AACGCCTGGCGCATGGCGGCCGAGCTGGCCGGGATGAAGGGCTCCGAGACCACCGCGTAGAGGTGGATCAGGTTCATCGCGGTGCGCAGGGTGAGGGCCGCGCCGTCCTTGTCGGTCTTGATCTCCAGCCAGGGGGCCTTCTCCTCCAGGTAGGAGTTGCCGGCCGACCACAGGGCGCGCAGGGCGGCGGCCGCCTTGCGGAACTGGAGCGCCTCCATCTGCGACTCGTACTCGGCGAGGAGTTCGGCGATCTGCTCGCCGAGCTTCGCCTCCGCCTCACCGGGCTCGCCGCCCGCCGGGACCTCCTCGCCGAAGCGCTTCTTGGAGAAGGACAGCACGCGGTTGACGAAGTTGCCGAGGGTGTCGGCCAGGTCCTTGTTCACCGTGGCCGTGAAGTGCTCCCAGGTGAAGGACGAGTCGTCGGACTCGGGGGCGTTGGCGATCAGGAAGTAGCGCCAGTAGTCGGCGGGCAGGATCTCCAGGGCCTGGTCGGTGAAGACACCGCGCTTCTGGGACGTGGAGAACTTTCCGCCGTAGTACGTCAGCCAGTTGAAGGCCTTGACGAAGTCGACCTTCTTCCACGGCTCGCGGATGCCGAGCTCGGTGGCCGGGAACATCACGGTGTGGAAGGGGACGTTGTCCTTCGCCATGAACTCGGTGTAGCGGACGGTGTCGTCGGCCTCGTACCACCACGACTTCCAGTCGCGGTTCTCCGGGTCCTGGTCCGACCACTCCTTCGTCGCGCCGATGTACTCGATCGGGGCGTCGAACCAGACGTAGAAGACCTTGCCCTCGGCCGCCAGCTCCGGCCACGTGTCCGCCGGGACGGGCACGCCCCAGTCCAGGTCACGGGTGATCGCGCGGTCGTGCAGGCCCTCGGTCAGCCACTTGTGGGCGATGGAGGACGCCAGGTGCGGCCACACGCCGTCGTGGCGGGAGACCCACTCCTTGACCTCGTTCTGCAGCTTGGACTGCAGGAGGAAGAGGTGCTTGGTCTCGCGGACCTCCAGGTCCGTGGAGCCGGAGATCGCGGAGCGCGGGTTGATCAGGTCGGTCGGGTCCAGGACGCGCGTGCAGTTCTCGCACTGGTCGCCGCGGGCCTTGTCGTAGCCGCAGTGGGGGCAGGTGCCCTCGACGTAGCGGTCCGGGAGGAAGCGGCCGTCCGCGGGGCTGTACACCTGGCGGATCGCGCGCTCTTCGATGAAGCCGTTCTCGTGCAGCTTGCGGGCGAAGTGCTGGGTGATCTCGACGTTCTGCGGGCTGGAGCTGCGGCCGAAGTAGTCGAAGGCCAGCGCGAAGCCGTCGTAGACCGCCTTCTGCGCGTCGTGGGCCTGCGCGCAGAAGTCCGCGACCGGGATGCCCTGCTCCTTCGCGGCGAGCTCGGCGGGGGTGCCGTGCTCGTCGGTGGCGCAGATGTAGAGGACGTCGTGGCCGCGCTGGCGGAGGTACCGGGAGTACACGTCCGCCGGGAGCATGGACCCCACCATGTTGCCCAGGTGCTTGATTCCGTTGATGTACGGAAGGGCGCTGGTGATGAGGTGTCGAGCCATCGGGGGCTGCTCCCAGGTCGGATTTCGGGTTCTTGGTTCTTTGCGAACCTTGAAATCGTAGCCGACATGGGTGGGCCGCCCGCTTCCCGTTTTGAGGGGTGGGAAGGGGGCGGCCGACCGGGGATCTTCGGTGGTGACTGTTGTCTGACGGTGGTGATCTACGGGGGCTACGGGCGCCAGTCGATCAGTACGCCGTCGTAGAGCTCCGCGTCCGTGAGCTCCAGGGGGGTCGGGCCCGTGTGGAAGAAGGCCGTGTTGTCGGTCTTCAGCTTGCGGAGGTAGTCGAACGCCTTGTTGTCGTGGTCGCCGAACGCGATGAAGGAGAAGAACACCGAGGGGTGGCTCTTCGCGGCTTCGGTGAGGGCGTGGGTGGCCGGGGTCTTGGCGTCGGGGGCGCCGTCGGTCTGGAAGACGACGAGGGCGGGGGCGCCGGGGGTGGCGTTCTTGTCGTAGTGGGCGAGTACGGCTTCCACGGCGGCGTGGTAGCTGGTGCGGCCCATGCGGCCGAGGCCGGCGTGCGCGTCGTCGATCGCGGTCTCGGAGGAGGTGCGGGTGAGGTCGGTGGTGCCGTCGACCTCGGTGGAGAAGAAGACGACGTGTACGGCGGTGTCGGGGGCGTCGGGGTCCAGGTGCTCGGCGAGGGCGAGGGTCTGGTCGGCGAGGGCCTGGGCGGAGCCGTCCTTGTAGTACGGGCGCATGCTCGCGGAGCGGTCGAGGACGAGGTAGACCTTGGCGCGGGCGGTGGTGAGGCCGGCCTTTGCGAGGGCGACGGCGGGTGGGGTGGCCGTGGCCTCGGCTTCGCCTTCGGCCTGGTTGTTCCCACCCGCACCACCCGTGCGGCTCTCGTCGTCGGCTGCGAGTGGCCCCTGTACGGCGTCCCCGCCGTCGGCGACCGCGGCTCCGTCGTCCTCGACCGCCTCGGCCGGAGCGGCCTCGGCGACCGGCTCGGCCTCCGCGGCGGGCTCCGGCTCGGCCTCGGGCGTGACCTCGACGGACGCCTCGGGCTCGGGGGCCGTCTCCGGCTCGACCTCGGCGACCGGCGCGGGCTCCTCGGCAGCCGCGGGCTCCTCAGCCACCGGCTCCTCTACGGCCGGCTCCGCGGCGACCGGGGTCTCCTCGACGACGGCCTCTTCGACGACGGGGGTCTCAGCGACCGGCTCCTCGGCCACCGTCTCCTCGGCGACCGGCGCCTCCGTGACGGGCTCCTCGGCGGCCGGCGCCTCAGCGGCCGGCGCCTCCGTGGCGGGCTCCTCGGCAGGCGCCTCCTCGGCGACCACCGGATCCTCGACCGCCACCGGCTCTTCCTCGACCGGCGTCGCCTCAGCCACCACCGGCTCCTGGGCGACCGGCGCGGCTTCCGCGGCCGTCGGTTCCACCGGCTCCGCCGGCTTCGGGACCGTCACGTTGTCGAAGGCTGCCGAGACCAGGTCGTGCTCGTCGTCCTGGTCGGTCGGTTCGGTCGGCTTCGTCGCCTCCGGGGCCGGGCGGTCCGCGCTTCGGGGTTCCGGGACCTGGGCGGACGGGGCCGGCTGGGGTTCCGGGGACGGGGACGGGACCGTCGGCCGGGCTTCCGGCGAAGGCGTCGTCGCACCCTCTGCTTCGGCGGTACGCGCTTTGCGTGACCGGCCGAATGCGTTCCGCAGGAGAGTGAGAATGCCCATGTGCGCAACCCTTCGCGTGAGTTGATGCCCGTAGATCCCTGGCCAGGACGGACACGTAAGGTTAGCGGCCCCGGATGGCGATCTTGGGGAGGGGCGGACACCTGAGGTCCTCAGGAGTCAAGTGGCCCTTCGGGTCGATCAACGGCGGCGTATCAACTGCCGTACATCCACCCCTGGTTCACCCTTCGTTCATTCAAACGCCCCGCTCCCGCACAAACGTGCTTCTACCGTCCCCCACGCTGCATTCAAGGGGAAGCAAGGGGAGTACCAAGAGCCATGCGTATTCAGTTGCCGATCGTCAGCGTCAACAACGACTCGCATCATGGTGGCAGAGCAGCCCTGACCTGCCGTTTCCGGTGTGGAGACGCCTGTTTCCACGAGGTGCCGAACACCACTACCAACCCATATGTCGGTGATGTCATCGCCGACGCCCTCAGCCGCCGTACGGTGATGCGCGCCGCGGCCGTCGTCACCGCGGCCACCGCGGTCGGCGCTTCCGCCACCGTCGCCGCCCCGAAGGCGAGCGCCGCCGAGCCGGCCGCCGCCACCGCCGCGACCAGCACCCGCCACGCCTCCCGCGGCGCGCGCGGTCTGCGCTTCGAGCCCGTCGCGCCGAACACCGCCGACACCGTGACCGTCCCGGACGGCTACGCGCAGAACGTCGTCATCCGCTGGGGCGAGCCCATCCTGCGCGGTGCGCCCGCCTTCGACCCGGAGAACCAGACCGCCGAGTCGCAGTCGAAGCAGTTCGGCTACAACAACGACTTCCTCGCTCTGCTGCCGCTGCCGGGCGAGCGCCACCGGCAGGTCCTCGTCGCCAACCACGAGTACACCGACGAAGTGCTCATGTTCCGTGGCTACGACGCCGCCAACCCGACGAAGCAGCAGGTCGAGGTCGCCTGGGCCGCGCACGGCCTGTCCGCCGTCGTCGTCGAGGAGGACCGGCGGTCCGGGAAGCTCACGCCCGTCGCCCGGCACCCGCTCAACCGCCGTGTGACCGCCACCAGCGAGTTCAAGGTCACCGGCCCGGCGGCCGGCTCCGACCTGCTGAAGACCTCCGCCGACCCGACCGGCACCAAGGTCCTCGGCACGCTCAACAACTGCTCCGGCGGTGTCACCCCGTGGGGCACCACACTGCACGGCGAGGAGAACTTCAACCAGTACTTCGCCAACGCCACGCGGGCGACGGACAAGCGCTACGGCCTCGGCACCGGTGCGACCGAGCGCAAGTGGGAGCGTTTCGACAAGCGCTTCGACGTGGCCCAGGAGCCGAACGAGCCGCACCGGTTCGGATTCGTCGTCGAGCTCGACCCGTACGACCCCACCGCCAAGCCCCGCAAGCGCACCGCGCTCGGCCGCTTCAAGCACGAGGGCGCCACCGTGCGGCTCACCGACGACGGCCGCCCCGTCGTCTACTCCGGTGACGACGAGCGCTTCGACTACTTCTACAAGTTCATCGGCAGCAAGCGGATGAAGAAGGGGTCGTCCCGCGCCGTGCGCGAGCACAACCTCTCGCTGCTCGACGAGGGCACCCTCTATGTCGCCAGGCTCACCGGTGACTCCCCGGCCATCGAGATCGACGGCAGCGGGAAGCTTCCCGCCGACGGCGAGTTCGACGGCAGCGGCGAGTGGATCCCGCTGGCCACGGCGACCGCCAAGGGCGCCGTCTCGCACGTCGAGGGCATGAGCGCCGAGGAGGTCTTCGTCTTCACGCGTCTCGCCGGTGACAAGGTCGGCGCGACGAAGATGGACCGGCCCGAGGACATCGAGCCCAACCCGCACACCGGCAAGGTGTACGTCGCCCTCACCAACAACTCCAACCGCGGTGTCGGCTCGAACGCGAAGGCCGACGAGGCCAACCCGCGCAACGCCAACAAGCACGGCCAGATCCTGGAGCTGACCGAGCGCTGGAACCGCGCCGACAGCAAGAAGTTCGCCTGGACGCTGTTCCTGGTCGCGGGCGACCCGAGCGACCCGGCCACCTACTTCGCCGGGTTCCCGAAGGACGACGTCTCCCCGATCTCCTGCCCGGACAACGTCGCCTTCGACTCCTACGGCAACCTGTGGATCTCCACCGACGGCAACGCCCTCGGCAACCACGACGGCCTCTTCGGCGTCGCCACCCGCGGTGACCGCCGCGGTGAGCTGAAGCAGTTCCTGACGATGCCGAACGGCGCCGAGACCTGCGGCCCGGTCATCCAGGACCGCCGGGTGCTCGTCGCCGTGCAGCACCCGGGCGAGATCGACGGCGCGACGGCCGAGAAGCCGCTGAGCGCCTGGCCCGACGGCGCCGGCAAGATCAACCGGCCGGCCGTCGTGGCCGTCTGGCGCAAGGACGGCTGCGACATCGGCGTCTGAGCCGGTGGCATCAGGCCCTACGGGAGTGCTGGGACCGGCGGCTGCGGTTCGTCGTCGTGTTCCAGCCACTCCCGGTACGCGGGCGCCTGCCGCGCCGCCTCCCAGTACGCCTCCTCCAGCGCGGGATACACCCCGTCGAGGTCCGTCTCCGTGCGGGCCGCGAGGAGGAGGCGTACGCCGAGCGGGTCGCCGTGCAGGCGCCGTACCGCCATCGTGGGGCTGTCGGCGTGGGTCGGCTGGCAGACGGCGACGACCTCGCCGGTGGCGACCAGGGAGTCGGCCGTGTAGTAGTCGCCGTGCAGGACGTGAGGGTTGACGCCGGCCGCCCGGAACATCCGCTGCACGGCGTCCCACTCCCCGTCGACCGTCGGGTCGACCATCCAGCGGTCGTCGGCCAGGTCACGCAGGCTGACCTCCGACTTCGCGGTGGCCGGATGGTCGGTCGGCAGTGACACGAACTGCGGTTCGCGCTCCATCAACACGCGTAGCCGCAGCTCCGGCGGGATGCGCAGCGGCGAGCCCTCGACCTCGTGCACGAAGGCGACGTCCAGCTGGCCCTCGGCGACCATGCGCAGCAGGGCGTTCGGGGAGACGTTCATGTGGAGTGTCGGGTCCTGGCCCTGCCCGCGAAGCCGGCGCAGCCAGCCCGCCAGGGCCTTGCTCGCGGTGGAGCCGACGCGCAGCTCCGGGCCGCCGGCCGCGGCCGCCCGCGCCTCGGAGACGAGGGCGCGCATATCGGCCACCAGGGGGCGTGCGCGGCTGAGCACCAGCCGGCCGAGCGGCGTGGGGCGGCAGCCGGTCCTCGCGCGCAGGAACAGCGCTCCGCCCAGCTCCTGCTCGATCCGGCGCAGTTGTGTGCTGAGCGACGGCTGGGCGACGCCCAGCTGGCGGGCCGCCCGGTGCAGACTGCCGGTGTCGGCTATGGCGCACAGCGCGCGGAGGTGTCTCACCTCGAGCTCCATGCCCTGGGACACTAAAACGGAATCAAAGCTTTCACCAGCCGCACAAATCCCCTCCGATCCTTGCTAATTGGGGCCTCGATAGGGCAGTGCTATCAGCGATTGCCATCATCACAGCGGCCACACAGGAGCAGACACTCGCCTTGACGACTCACCCCCCACCTAGGAGTCATCGATGCGTATGTCCTTTTCCCTGTCCGCCCGTTCGGCGGTCGCGGTCGGTCTCGGCGTAGCGGCTCTCGGCCTCGGCACGGTCGCTCCGGCCTCGGCCGCTCCCGATCACGCCGGCTACGTCGCCAAGTCCTCGGACTCCGACGCCAGTAAGGCCTTCTTCCAGGCCGTCCTGAAGTCGGTCGCCGAGAAGCGTGCCGAGAACCCGAGCGCCGCGGCCGTCACCGTCACCTACGACGCGTCCGGGGCGCCCCAGTTCAGCGCGCAGATAGCCCGCAGCACCCAGATCTGGAACGGCTCGGTGTCCAACGTCAAGCTCCAGGAGGGCTCGAACGCCGACTTCACGTACCGCGAGGGCAATGACCCGCGCGGCTCGTACGCCTCGACCGACGGTCACGGCAACGGCTACATCTTCCTGGACTACCAGCAGAACCAGGAGTACGACTCCACCCGCGTCACGGCGCACGAGACGGGGCACGTGCTCGGCCTGCCGGACCACTACGAGGGTCCGTGCACCGAGCTGATGTCGGGCGGCGGCCCCGGCCCGTCCTGCACCAACTCCCAGCCGGACGCCAACGAGCGGGCCAAGGTCGAGCAGCTGTGGGCCAACGGGTTCGCAGCCGCGATGGACAAGGCCCTGCACAAGGCCGCCCGGTAGTAAGCAAGGCCAGACCCACCCCCCACATGGCGCGGTCGCCCTCCTGCACGGGGCGGCCGCGCCGGCCTTTGGGTACGCCCGAGAAGAGGTCGGATTCAGCGAGGGGACGTGATGGCGCGGGCCGCCGCCACCTCCTGCCTCAGCGGCTCCAGGACGCTTCCCGCCGGGCCCGTGAGGTCCGTGCGGACCTCGTAGAGGGTCTCGGCCTCGCGTACGCCCTCCGCCAGCTCCCGCAGTTGGCGGGCCACCTGGGTGATCTCGGCGGTGGACGGCGGGGCCGCTCCGTGCCGGACCCGGACCCGTGCCGCCGTGGTCGCGTCCACGATCCGTTCCACCGCCACGACCAGGGGCCACCAGGCGGCCGCCCGGCGGCCGGTGGGCGGTGGTTCGGTCAGGGCGCGCTGGAACTCCGTGCGGATGGCGGAGAGGTCGCGGTAGAGGCCGCGCCGCATCCGGGCGCGGGCCGCAGGATCGACGGCGCCCGGCCCGAACGCGGCCTCCACATAGCGCGCCGTGTCCTCCACCGCGCCCGCGAGCCGGTCGCCGACGCGGGTGTGCCAGCTCTCCAGCCACAGCAGATACCCGGCGACCAGGGCGATCGCGCACCCGATCAGGGAGTCGACCAGGCGCGGCAGCAGCAGCCCCGTGCCCTGGCGGTTCAGGACGTCGGAGAGGAGCAGGATCACCGGCGTGATGGCGGCCGTCTGATAGCCGTACCCGCGCGGTGTGAGCGCCGGGACCAGCGGCGCGAGGATCAGCAGCACCGGTACGTCCCACCAGCCCCGTGGCACCTCCGCCAGCACCGCCGCCGCGATCACCAGCCCGGCGACCGTGCCGAGGGCCCGCAGCAGCGCCCGGGAGAAGACGGAGCCGAAGTCGGGCTTGAGGACGAAGGTGATGGTCAGGGCGACCCAGTAGGAGCGGGGCACGGCGGTGATCGACACCAGCACCTGGGCGATGCCGATGCACAGGGCCAGGCGCAGGCCGTAGCGCCAGGACGCGGCGGACAGCGCGACGTTGCGGGCTGCGCGCGCGGCCCGGATGCTCAGCGCGGCGGGCCGGCCGAGGCGGTCGTCGATGCCGCGCGGGTCGACGTCGGGGTTGGCGACGACCTCGGCGGCGTGGCGCAGGGCGTGTTCGACGGCGCGGGCGGTCTCGGTGGCCGGGACGGGCGTCTTCAGCCCTATCGGGCCGGTGTACCCGGTCTCGACGGCGGACGCGAGATGCCGTACCGCCTCCGGGATCTCGGGCGGCAGCCGGATGCCGCTGAGGCGGGCCGCGGGGGCGGCCTCCACGACCGGCGTGATGGCGTTCAACTGGGCGAGCAGCCGGGCGAGTTCGGGGCTGCGGCCGTGGTGGCGGGCACGGTGGGCGAGGACGATGTCGTACGACTGGTTCAGGGACTGGGTGACGGCGTGCCGGGCGTCGTCGTAGTCCTGGGTGTCGCCGTCGACGGCCGTCAGCAGCGCGGCGACCCTGCGGTAGGTGTCGGCGACCGCGGACCGTTCCGGCACCCCCGATCTCAGCGGCCAGGCGAGCAGCGCGAGGAGCAGGACGAGCAGTCCGCCGCCGGACATCAGCAGCGGCGCCAGCCACCACTCGCCCGGCATCGGCAGCCCCGCGCCGACCACGCAGGTCAGCAGCAGCACCAGGCCCGACGCGGAGGCGACCGCGCCGATGGTCGAGATCATCCCGGAGACCAGCGCCACCCCGGTGACGGCGGCGACGGCGACCCAGCCGCGCCCGTACACCAGAGCGCCGACGGTGACGCCGACGGCGCCGAAGAGCTGCGGGATGGCGATCGTGGGGATCCGGACGCGGTAGGCGGCCGCGGTGTCGCTGATGACGCCGTTGAGGGCGCCCATGGAGGCGAGGGCGCCGTAGAAGGGGCGGTCGACGGCGAGGCCGACGGCCAGCGGCAGGGCGATCGCGACGGCCGCCCGGACGACGGCGGGCCAGTTCACGGGGGCGGGCTGGGCCCGCAGGTTCCGCACGAGCCAGTCGGGGGGTGTGAGGCCGATGGGGAGCTCGCGGGGCATGCGGCCCATTATGGGCACCCGTGTTCAGCTCATCGTCGCTGGTGGAGCGTGAGGTCGGCGACAAGGGCGCGATGGTCGGTGCCGGCCAGGTCCAGGAAGCGGACGGCGCTCGCGGAGAAGTCCTCGGAGAGCAGCACATGGTCGATCTGCACACCGAACGTCGGTGTCGTGCGGGCCGGCCAGCTGGGCGTGCGGTCGTGACCGTCGAGCCGGGCGGCGTCCTGCATGCCGGTGTCCAGGATGCGGCGGAAGGCGGCGTGGTCCTGGGAGGCGTTGAAGTCCCCGGCGAGGACGAGGGGCGTGCGGTGGTCCTCGGCGGCGAAGTCCCGCAGCTCGCCGAGCTCGCGCCGCCACACGTCGGTCCGGCCGGGCAGCGGCGGCATGGGGTGGGCGAGCTGGAGCCGTACGGCGTTCCCGCGCACGTCGGCGACGGCGCCGGGCATGGCCATGGTGCCGGGGACGTCGTCGGCGGCGTCGAGGGGGAAGCGGCTGAGGACGAGGGAGCCCTTCGAGCCGGCGAGCACGGTCGCGGCCCGGTGCGGATAGTCGCCGCCCAGTTCCTTCCTGAGGGTGTCGTCGCAGCCGGCGTCGCACTCCTGGACGAACACGATGTCCGGCTTCGCGCGGCGGACCGCGGCGGCGAGGGCGTCGGCGGCCTGCCCGAACTCGACGTTCGAGGTCAGCACCCGGAAGGAGACGACCGGGGGCCCGACCGGCTGGGTCGTCCTGCCGTACGGCTCGATGAACCAGGCAAGAGCGCCGAGCAGCGCGAGTGCCCACACGACGCCGAACCACCAGCGGCCCAGCACGGCGAGCAGCAGCCCGAAGCCGGCGGGCACGAGCAGCCACGGCAGGAACGCCAGGAGCTGCGGGACGGGGGTGATGCCGTCGGTGTCGGCGATCCGGCAGCCGACGACCACGCTGACGAGCAGGAACATCAGGCCGGCCACCCAGGCGCCGAACCGCCGGCCGCCGCGCCGTTGGGGCATGCCGTCCGGTCGTGCCGTCCACTCGGCAGCCGCAGTGTCCAAGTCCCGGCCTTCCGCTCGCGGGTGCGATGCCCGAATCCTCCCTCAAAGACGGGGCCCGTGGGGCGAAGGTTGCGAGGAGCCGTCGACGTGCTCCAGGAACGCGGCCAGCGCCTCGTCGAACTCCCGCGGCCGCTCCAGGTTCGGCATGTGGGCCGCTCCCTCGATCACCCGGAGCGTCGAGTGCGGGAGTGCCGAGTGCATGGCCTCGGCGTCCGGCACCGGGGTGTAGGTGTCGTCGGCGCCCACGACGACCAGCGCGGGGACGGTGACCCGGGTGAGCAGCTCGCGGTAGTCGGGGCGTTCGGCACGGCCGCGCAGGGCCGCCGCGGCCCCCTCGGGCGGGGTCGCCGTCATCATGCCGTGGACGTGGGCCTTGACCTCGGCGGACGCGTACGGCGCGACCATCAGCTCCAGCACCTCGTCGGCGTATCCGCGCATGCCCTCGCGCAGCAGCCGGTCCGCCATGGCGGCGCGGGTCCGCCTGCCGTCCTCGGTCTCGGCCGCGGGGAAGGTGTCGGCGAGGACCAGTCCCCGGATGCGGTCGGGGAAGCGGGCGTAGCACTCCATGACGATCTGGCCGCCCATCGACAGACCGCCGAGGACGAAGGTGTCCACCTCCAGGTCGTCCAGCAGGGTCTCGATGTCCGCGGCGAAGACGGACAGCGGGGTGATGCCGGGGACGACGGGGGAGGCGCCGTAGCCGCGCAGGTCGGGGGCGACGACCCGGCGGGTGGCGGAGAACGTCCCGATCTGCGGGGCCCACATCGTGCGGTCGAAGGGATGGCCGTGGACGAGGACGAGGGGGACCGACGAACTATCGGCGCCTTTGTCCTCGTATGCGAGGAAAGGGGTCATGTGAACGACCCTAGATCGCCTCAACTCCTCGGTGCAATAAGATCTTTGCCCTCGGTGCAATGTCAGGGAGGACACGTGAACGACTACCGGCGCATCGCCGACCGCATGGCCGACGACATCACCGCCGGACGGCTCAGGCCCGGCCAGCGGCTGCCCCCGCAGCGGGTGTTCGCGCGCCGGCGCGGGATCGCCGGGTCGACGGCCGGTCGGGTCTACGCCGAACTCGTACGGCGCGGGCTGGTCGTCGGCGAGGTCGGCCGCGGCACCTTCGTACGGGCCGCTCCCGAGGGCACCGGCCGGGCCCTCGTCGAGGCCGCGACCGCGGCGCCGGTCAACCTGGAGCTCAACTACCCCTCCGTTCCCGGCCAGTCCGAGCTGCTCGCCCCGGCCCTCGCGCAGCTCCAGCGCCCCGACGTCCTCACCGAGGCACTGCGCCCGTCCCCCGCCACCGGCACCTCCGCGGCCCGCAGGGCGGCGGCCGCGCTGCTCGCCACCCCCGGCTGGCGCCCCGCCCCCGAGCAGCTGCTGTTCGCCGGCAACGCCCGCCAGGCCGTCGCCGCCACCCTCGCCTCCCTGGTCCGGCCGGGCGGCCGGGTCGGCGTCGAGGCGCTGACGTACCCCGTGGTCAAGGAGATCGCCGCCCGGCTCGGCATCACCCTGGTGCCGCTGGCCACCGACGAGGAGGGCCCGCGCCCCGACTCCGTCGCCGCCGCCCACCGCAGCGCTCCCCTGGCCGCGCTCTACCTCCAGCCCACCCTGCACAACCCGACCTCGCTGACGACCGGCCCCGAGCGCCGGCGCCTGCTCGCCCGCACCGCGCTCGACCTGGGCATCCCCGTCGTCGAGGACCGGATCTGGTCCTTCCTCACGGACGACGACCCCCTCGCCGCGCACGCGCCGGGCCTCACCCATGTCGTCGACGGCCTCTCCAAGCGCGTCGCCCCCGGCCTCACCGTCGGCTTCGTCGCAGTCCCCGAGGCCCGCGTCGAGGCGGTGGCGGCGGCCGTGCGGTCCGGCGGCTGGAGCGCGGGCCGCTTCGCGCTGGAGGCGGCCGTGCGGTGGATCGAGGAGGGCACCGTGCGGCGGCTGGTCGCGGCGAAGCGGGCGGACGCGGCACGCAGACAGCGGGTGGTCGCCGAGGAGCTGCGGGACTTCGCCGTACGGTCCGATCCGCGCGCCTATTTCGCCTGGTGGGAGCTGCCCGCACCGTGGCGGGCCGACACCTTCACGGCCGCCGCGGCCGTGCACGGCATCGCGGTGACGCCGGGCCCGGCCTTCGCCGTCGACCCCCACCGCACCCCGGACGCCGTCAGACTCGGGCTCGCGTCGGCTCCTGAGCCGGATCTGCGGCGGGCGCTGCGGACGCTCGCCGGCGTCGCGCGAGGAACTCCGTGAACCGGCACGCCAGGGCCACGGCCAGACCGAGGACGACCAGCAGCCAGGACACCGTGCGCAGGGTCTGCGTCAGGGCGTCGTAGATCGCGCCCGCCGCCGGGCGGTGCGCCGCCTCCCCGATGTCGGCCAGGGTGAGGCGGCGGCCGATCGCCACCGCGAGGGCGAGGAGCGCGCCGCCCAGCGCCGTGCCCAGGGCGGTCGCGGTGACCGCGCGGCGGCGGCACGCGGCGACGGCGATACCGGCCGTGGCGAGGACGGCCGCCGAGACCGGCAGCCAGAACCCGGCGACCTCCAGCACGTCGTACCCCTTCCTGAGCCGGGCGACCTCGTCCGCCGGGAGCACGGGGACCTCGGTGTGCTCGACCGGGATGCGCCGGGCGAGAAGGACGTGGTCCTCGGTGAGCCGGCGTTTGACCTGCGCGGTGATCGGGGCCAGGTCGACGGTGACCGCGCGCTCGCGGTCGTCCCGCAGGGCCCGCAGCACGGCGTCGTGGACGGCCCTGTTGCCCGCGTCCCACGCCGTGCGGAAGGCGTCGGTGCGGGTGAACGAGCGCACCGCGTCGTCCACGAAGGGCCGCACACTGCCGGGCTCCGGCGCCGCGGACGACGCCTCCAGCCGGTCGTCGACCTCGTCCAGGATCCCGCCCTCGACGGAGTCCGCGACCGCGCCCTGCACGGCCGGGTCCGCGGCGAGCGGCGCCATCGCCGTGACGTACCGGCCGGTGTCGGCCAGCCCGTACGTCACGCAGGCCGCGAGCGCGCCGAACGGCACGAGCAGGCACGACAGGGCGATCAGCGCTGCCGACAGGGCGTTGCGGAGACGGGTGGACACCCCTTCAGGCAAGGGTCACCGGGGCGGATGCGCCAGCGGGACGCCCGCATACGGCCGCACGGCACCGCTCTCCGGTGGAGGGTTCACCCGAACGGGTGTCTCATGGATCAGGGGAGAGGACCGGGTTCGTGGGTGGATAAGGGGAAACGGGTCGGCCCGGCCGCCGACAGCGCTGTCGGCGGCCGGGCCGACCCGTGCGTTGCTCAGCGGATGCGATGACCGGCCGCGTCCTCGTGCGTGTAGTAGCGGTAGAACATCACGACGAACGTGACCGCGCCGATCACCGCCCCCATCACACAGGACCTGATGATGGCCGCGCCGGCCTCGCTGTACAGGAATCCGAACGCGGCGCCCACGAAGGCCGCCCACACGATGGCGTGCAGCTCGCGCCGCATGTGCGGGGCCAGGGCGCGGACGCCGACGTAGGCGATCATGAACACGGCCGCGGTGACGAAGCCGAAGAGCAGGTTCCAGCCGGTGATCTCGCCGCCGGAGCGCCGGTTCGCCGCGGCCCAGTAGCCGTAGATGAGCCCCAGGACCACCGGTGTCACGATGCCCGCGATGCGGTGGGTCCGTGCGCTGAAGACGTCGGGCAGCGGGGTGAGCGCCGCCGGGGTCCGTGCGCCGGGCGCGGGTGCCGCGTGAGCCATGAGAGCACTCCTCTCTCCTCGCCCCCGCCATCAAGGGCACACCCGGGAGCGGTCGGACGGCAAGTCGGCGTGCGTGCCGGCCTGGGTGACCCGGGTCCGGGTACCCGGATGCGGCGGGCCTGACGTCGTGCTTGTCTGAGGCGCATGAGGGCCGTCAGCGACGGTGCATCCGGCCTGAAGGGCGACGCGCGCCGGCAGGACCTGCTGCGCGTGCGGGGCCGCAGCGTCGCCTGGCTGCCGCCGCTGGTGCTGCTCATCGGCATCGTGGTGGTCGACTTCCACACCAGCAGCGACTTCCGGGTGCTGTCCTGGATCGTGCTGGTGCCCGGTATCGCCGCCGCGATCTGCGGGGTGCGGGGCACGGCCGTCTTCGCGGTCCTCGCGCCCGCCACGTACGTCGCCGCGGACGCCGTCCTGCCGCACCAGTACCAGGCCGGGCTGCCCGACCTGGTCCTCGCCGGCATCGGTGGCGTCCTCGCCACGGCGGCCTGTGTGGTCCGGGTGCGCGGCGAGCGCCGCATGGTGCACATCCAGGACGTCGCCGCCACCATCCGCCGCACCGTGCTGCGCCCCCTGCCGCCGGGCTGGGGCGGCCTGGAGCACGCCGCCGTCTATCTCGCCGCCGACAGCGAGGCCAGGGTCGGCGGCGACTTCTACGACATCCAGATCGGCCTGCACGGCACCCGCGTCATCCTCGGCGACGTCCAGGGCAAGGGGCTCGGCGCGGTGGAGGTGGCGGCCGCGCTGCTCGGCACGTTCCGGGAGGCCGGGTACCACGAGCCGGACCTGGCGGCGGTCGCCCTGCGCCTGGAGGAGCGGCTCCAGCGGCACATCCTCATGCGCGAGGCCCTCGGCCGGGAGGAGCGCGACCGCTTCGCCACCGCCGTGCTGATCGGCTTCCCCGACCACGAGGCGGAGGCCGTCGAAGCGATCGTTCTCGGCCACGACTGCCCGCTCGTCGTCGGCCCCGACGGCGTACGGCACCTGCCGCCCGGCCACGGCCTCCCCCTCGGCATGGCCGAACTCGACCCCCTGGGCGAGCCGCTCCCCGTGCTGCACGCCCGTCTGCGTCCCGGCGAGACCCTGCTGATGACCACGGACGGCGTGACCGAGGCCCGGGACGACCACGGCGCCTTCTACCCGCTCGCCGCCGACGTCACCGCGGCCGTCGCCGCCGACCCGGGCATCGCCCGGCCCCTGCGGCTGGTGGCCTTCGTGCGGGAGCGCACGCTGCGGCACTGCGGCGGGCATCTCGCCGACGACACCACGGTGTTCGCGGTGCGGCGGAGTGCAGGTGCCGGGAAGGGTGGGGGGAATGGGGACGGAAATGGACGTTTGCGGGGCTGAGAACCCTTCTTTGCACCCGCAGCGGTTACGGTGCTGCCGTAAGTGATCGACGGGGGATGGGGAGGGACCGATGCCCGGAACCGTGCTGTTGCTGGCCGCCTCACCGGCAGGCAAGGGCTGTCTGGTGGACGCCGCCTCCGTGCTTCCCGTCCTCGCCGCGGTGCCGCCCCCGGTGCTCTCGGGCACCGACACCGCGAACGTCGTCGAGCTCGCCGACCCGCTGGAGCCGCAGGCCGTCCTCACCCGGCTGCGGGCCGCGGCGGCCGCGCCCGGGCCGCTCACCGTGTTCGTCGCCGGGCAGCTCCAGCTCGACAGGCGCCAGCACCTGCCGCACCTCGCGCTGGCCCGCTCGACCCCGGCGACCGTCCGCTACACCGGGTTCCCCTGGCACTGGTTCCGTGAGGAACTGCGGCTGCGCCCACCGGGTTCGACCTCGCTCGTCGTCGACCTGCACGCCGACTCGGAGACCTGGGAGTGGCTGCTGGCCAACCCCCTCGACTCGGGGCGCACCAGTGCCGTGTACGGCCGTGTCGCCCCGCCGCCGAACCGCCGTACGGTGGCGGGCCCCGCGTACATGAAGGCGGTCGCGACGCTCCTGCGCAGCGGGCACCGGCCGCCCCTTGACCAGCTGCACCAGCAGGCACTCGCCCGGATCGCGCCGGAGGCCGGCGTGGGCACGGACATCGTGCTGACGGCCCAGGCGCCGGCGCAGGCCCCCATGCCGGTCTACGTCCCGAGCCCCCCACCGTCCCCGGCACCCGCCGCGCAGGCTCTCGTGCCCAGCGCCCCGCCGGCCTCGCTGCCGACTCCCGCACCGGCTCCCGTGCCCACCGCCCAGCCGACCCTCGTACTGGCCCCCCTGCCGGATCTGCCGCCCCGTCCCACACGGAGCCCCGCCCCCGTCGACCCGCACGCCGCGATCACCGCCGCCGTGCAGTTGGGGCAGCACGGTGACGCCGACGCGTTGGCCGCGCTGGAGGAGCACGGGGCGATGCGGGCGCACGGGCCCGCGTCGCCGGAGGCCCTGCACTGGAGCGAGGTGCGGGCGGACCTGGCGATGCTGGCGGGGGACCCGGTGCGCAGCTGCCGTACCTGGCTGACCGTCGCCTCGGCCCGGCTCGGCGCGGGGCAGACCCCGGACACACCCGCGGTGGAGGCCGCGGTGGACCGGGCCCACCACCAGTGGGGCCAGATCCGCGACGCGATGCTCGCGCGTGAACTGGGGTCCTCCCTGGCCGAGTTGCGGAGCCGGGTGCCGGGGCGCCGCAGGGGCGCCCTGGCCAACGTCCACCAGCGCCTGAAGGAGCTTCAGGTCAGCGGGTGAGGGTGAAGCTCAGCGGGTGAAGGTGAAGTACTTCCAGCCGCCGTACGTCGTCGCGTTGACGTTGTCGCCCGACTTCGTGTCGATGTAGGACGAGCGGATCCGGAAGCGCACGCCCGTGGGCGGGTTGTCGTCCAGCAGGACCGAGTCCTTGCCGTAGCGGTCGAGGCCGAAGTACTCCGTGGCCGTCGTGTGCCAGGCGCCGCTGTAGAACTGCTGGATCTGGAACTGGTACTTGCGGCCCGGGTACATCGTCATCGACGTGTTGTGGACGGGGTCCTTGGACTGGTGGAAGTAGGAGTACTTCTCGTTCCAGGCCGTGGCCGTCTTGTAGGCGCCGCTCAGCGACGACGAGACGCTCACCTTCGTGTAGACGGTGTTGGTCGTCGCCCGCGCCGCGTACCGCGTGTCCCCCGTGAACTTGGCGCTGATCTTGGCGTCCCGGGTCAGGCGGACGGTCGCCGTGAGGTTGCCGTGCGAGTCCACCGTGCCCTTCTTCACCAGGGCGTTGGGCTTGTCGGAGCCGTAGGGGTCGGCCCAGATCTCCAGGGTGCGGTTCTTGTAGGTGGTGCCGAGGTGGGCCGTGAAGGTGACGCTGCTGTTGTAGCCGTACACCTTGAGGTTGTTGTCCAGCGTCACCGTGGCCGCCGACTTCGCGACCGTCACCGAGTGCGTGGCGGTGGCGCCCGCGTGGTCCGCGTCGCCCGCGTAGGAGACGGTGTACGTCACCTTGCCGCCGGCCGGCGGGCTGTCCGGATAGGAGTACGAGCCGTCGGTGGCGACGGTCGCCGTGCCGAGCGCCTTGCCGGCCGGGGACTCCTCGTCGGTACGGGTGACGGAGACCTTGGTGCCGGCCGGGAACGCCGAGGACGACGTCAGCGTGCCGGTGACGGTGAGCTGCTGGGCGCGCGGCGCCGTCGCGGGGGCGTTCGCCGTGAGGGTGGTGGGCGTCTTGGTCGGGGCGTCGAGGATCCGCAGCGTGTACACGTCGCTGTCGTTCAGCGACACCGCGAACAGCCTGCTCTCGTCCGGCGCCCATGCCAGGCCGCGCGGGGCGAGGGTGTCGGAGCCGCTGCTGTTGCCGGTGTTGGGGAAGTCGTACTGCCTCAGCGGGGTCGACACGCCCTGCTTGAAGACGTGCACGTCCGGGTCGTACCAGGAGAAGGTGCCGGCCGCGACGTCGCCGTTCGGGGCGATGTCCACCGCGTTCGGGTAGGTGTTGGTGACGTACTTGCCGTCCGCCGACAGGTCGGACAGCTTGTAGGCCGCCTGGTAGTACGGGGCGCCGCTGGCGGTGATCACGTCCTTGCCGTCGGGCGTGACCGCGAGGTCGGCGAGGTTGCCGCCGCCGGTGTTCCCCGGGTCGAAGGCGTACGCGCCGCGGCTCGCGGTGCCCGAGGAGACGTCGTACACGGCGAGCACGACCGGGCTCTGGCCGGGCGCGCCCGCGACCAGCGTGCCCGGGGCGCCCGGGGAGGCGTCCAGGATCGGGGCGTCGTAGAAGGTGCGGGCGGTGTCCTGGCCGAGGGCGAGGACCGGCTCGGTGCCGCTCAGGTCGAGCGAGCCGATGTTGCCGTCGCCGCCGGAGCCGTAGCTGAACCAGACCTTGCCGCCGGTGAGGGCCACGTACTCGGGCGCGGCCGTGCCGGTGGACCAGCGGTGGGCCTCCGTCGCGGTCGCGGTGTCGATGGCCACGATCGCGTCGGCGTCGCCGACGGCCGCGTACACGGTGCCCGAGTCGGGCGACAGCTCCAGGCCGCGCACGCCCGGCAGCGAGCCGACGGTGCCGACGACGGCGCCGGCGTAGTTCGTGACGACGACCTGTCCCGCGGTCGGGTCGCTGATGAAGACCCGCTGGTGGGAGCCGTCGACGACGATGTCACCGGTCGACTTCAGGGGCAGGGAGACGCCTGAGTCGGCGGCCGCCGACCCGGCGCCGGTCGCGACCAGTGCGACCGAGCTGAACAGGACCGCGAGTGCCGTCGCGGCAGGGAGAGTGCGTCTGCGCACGGTTTTCGAACCCCCCGGAACGAAAAAGAAAGGGAAGGCGACCGCGGCAGGGTCACGCGTACCGCCTGAATGATCGAAGGCTAGGTCACGACACTGACAGCCGGGTAAAGGCGGCCGTAAGAGACCGGTGAGAACGGCCGGAAACCCACCGTGGGGCCGGATGGTGCCGAGATCGGGGCCGGACGGTGCCGGGATCCGGGGGTTCCTCCCGGCGGCGCCGCAGCGTCACCCGGACGGCTCGGCGCGCTGGTGGTGGCCCTCCCGGGGTGGTGCCTTATGAAGACGTGCCGATCTTGGGCGCGCCCTCGACACCAGCCCAGGAGGCCCGCGATGCCCCGTCCCCAGGCCCGTGCCGTCATCGTCTCGGCGCTCTCCGCAGGCGCGCTGCTGGCCGCGCCCGCGTGCTCCGTCTCGTGGCCGGACCGGGCGGCCTCGGCCGGTCCCGCCTCCCCCGCGGCACCGAGCGGCCGGACACGGGCGCCCGCGGCCGCCCCGACGCTCACCGAGGCCCAGGCGCGGTCGGCGCTGATCACCGAGGCCGACCTCGGCGAACCCTGGGTGGCCACCGACGGGTTCGCCACCTGGCGGGACACCATGCTGAAGGCGTCCACCGACTCGGCGGAGTGCCGGCGGCTGCTCGACGCCCTGTACGCGGAGGACCTCTTCGGACCGGACGCCCGCACCCGCGCCTCGACCGGCCTGGACGACACATGGGACGGGGCCCAGCTGCGCTACCGGATCGTCGCTCATCGCCCCGAGGACGTCGACGCGACCCTGGCGTGGCTCGGCAGCCTGCCCGACGAGTGCGGGCAGTTCGGCGCGACCGCGCGCGGCGGGCAGCTGGACGTGGAGGTCAGCGAGGCCGAGATGCCACAGGTCGGGGACGCCCGCCAGGGTCTGCGGATCGTCCTGCGCGGCGTCTCCGACTCCGACGAGGCACCCACGCTCACCCTGCACCTCGCCGCCGTCCGGGTCGGCGACGACGCGATCACCGTCACCAACGGCGGCCTCGCCGACGTACCGGCCGATGCGACCTGGACGGCCGTGGAGCTCGGCGCCCACCGCCTTCAGGAGGTCAGGGAGCGGGGCCGGCAGGACGTCTAGCGCGTCGCGCCGGGCGGCTCAGACCACGCCCACCAGCACGATGACCAGGGCGGGCAAGGTGATGAAGACGGTGCCGATGTAGACGGCGAGGACCCACCGGTGCTCGGAGGCGACGCCGGCGAGTTTCTCGGCGCAGAACAGCGGCACGGGGCGCAGCAGCGGGATCACATAGATCACGACGATCGCGAAGAGGTTGTAGATCAGGTGCACGAAGGCCGCCTGGAGGCCGATCTTCGCGTCCGGTCCGACGCCCGCGAACGCCGCGAAGACCACCGTGAACGTCGTGCCGAGGTTGGAGCCGACGACGACGGGATACACCTGCGCCGGGGTCAGGATGCCCGTTCCGGCGAAGGGGACCAGCACGGACGTGGTGATGGTCGAGGACTGGGTCACGACGGTCACCCCCATGCCGGACGCCATGGCGAGGTAGGGGTTGCGGCCGACGGCCTTGATCAGGATGTCGCGGGCCCTGCCGACCATGAGCAGTTTGAGCAGTTTTCCCAGGTAGCGGACGGCGACCAGGATCAGCAGGGCGCCGATCACGATGGTGAACAGCGGACCGAGTGTGCTGCTGACGTGCGAGGTCGCGTGGATCACTCCGCTCTCCACCGGCCTGGTGGCCGCCCGCACGAAGTTGAAGTGGGCCGGGTTCGGCAGCCAGTCCGTGCCGTACAGGGCATCGGTGAGCGCCCCGCTGATGTGCTCCAGCGGATGCCAGATCAGCTCGATCGGGAAGAAGATCAGCAGCGCGAGCCAGTTGTAGAAGTCATGGACGGTCGAGGCGCCCAGCGCCCTGCGGAACTCCGTGCGATTGCCGATGAAGGTCAGCGCGACCAGGCTCGTCGTCACGGTGGTGCCGACGTTCGCGCCCAGGATGATGGGGATCGCGCCCTCGATGGGCAGCGCGCCCGACCCCACGGCGGTGACGGCGATGGCGGTCGTCGTGGTCGACGACTGGATCAGGACCGTACCGAGAACGCCGACGCTCAGCCCGACCCACGGGTGCGAGGCGAAGGCGAACATCGTGTGCGCCGCGTCGCTGCCCAGCCCCGCGAAGCCGCGGCTGATGATGCTCACGGCGCAGATCAGCAGGTAGATCAGTCCGGCGACACCGCACCAGCCGAGGGCCTTGGTCCAGGTGGGGAGCTGGATGGCTTCGTCGTCGCTGTCGGACGTGGCATCCGCCATGAACCAAGGCTACGAGCGCCCTAGGCCATGCGCTCGACGGCGTCCTTGGCCTCCTTCAGGCCCGCGCCGGTGATCTCCCGGTAGACCTTGATCGCCTGGATCTTCCTGTCGCTCCGCAGCAGCGCGACGACCTCGTCCATGCGCGGGTCGACGGGCTCGCGCAGTCCCAAGTGGTCGATGACCAGGTCGAGTTTGCGCTCGACGCGGGCGACGCGCTTGTCGGCCCGGTCGATCCGGCTCTGGACGCCGATGACGGCCAGGACGCCGATGAGGATGAAGAAGAGACCCGCTATTTCCATGGTCGACGATCCTAGGGGGCGGTTCCCTCGCCCCCCTCGTCCTGTTCCTCGTCGAACCGCAGCCGGTGCGTCACCACGTCCCCCGCCGTGTCCAGTGCCGTACGTCCGTGCGCGAACGCGTGTGCCCGCAGCCGGGCCAGCGCCTCGTCCGTGCCGACGTGCAGCTGGGCCATGATCATGCCGGTGGCCTGGTAGACCTGGTCATGGTCGGTGGCGAGGCCGCTCAGCCACCGCTCGTCGCCGGGTTGCCCGGCCTCCTCCATGTGCGGCAGCGCCATCAGGGCCACGGTCATCATCCCGGCGACCGTGCGGGCCGTGTGCAGCTCCCGGTCGCTGAGGTCGCCGGGGAACTCGCGGTAGAGGTCGAGGGTGCCCACGCACACCGTCGCGCTGCCGAGCGGCATCGAGTACACCGCCCGTACGCCGGCGGCGGTGGCCTGCTGGGCGAAGACGGGCCAGCGCGCCACGTCCTGCCCCGCCGTCAGGTCGCGGGCCAGCACGGGGGTGCCGCTCTCGGCGGCCGACTGGCAGGGCCCGTCGCCCAACGTCGCCTGGATCTCGGTCACATACGCCGCCTGCGCGCTGCTCGCGCCCAGCTGTACGGGCAGGCCGTGGCTGTGCAGCGACACGCTCGCGCCGCTCACGGGCAGCAGTTCCACCGCCACGTCGCACAGCCGCCCCGGTATCTCGCCCGGCCCCACACCGCGCACACCTTCGGCAACGGCGTCCGCGGCGCCGACCCCTTCCCGCTCACCACGATGCTCGTCTCTGGGCCGCACGGCTGCCTCCTCGCTCCCGAGCGCGGCCTACTGGTCCCGCCTTTCGACCCCGCCCGACTACCCCTGGCGGCCACCACGAAACGCGGTGCCTACGCGCCCTGAAGGGGCGCGGGGAACTGCGCGATCAACCCCCACCGGCCCGCGGACGACCACCGGCATACCCCGGCACTCACCGCTTCTCGTACGGATCAGCCGGCTGCTCAACCCGCCGCACCGCCCCGGCATCCACCACCGGAGGCCAAGCCGCATCCGTCCCGAGCGCGCCCCGAGGACGCCACGTCCCGGTCACCGTGACCCACGAGTCGACCGGCGGAGCCTCCCCGCCCCGCACCTCGACCTTGCCGGTGGTCGCGTCGGCGGCACAGCACGCCACCAGAAGCCGCGTGACGTACCAGGTGCCGTCGTCGTCCCGGGTGACGAACCCGGTCAGCGCCACCGTGCGCCCCGCCAGCGACTGCCCGCTGTCATAGATCGCCCGCGAGCTGAATTCCGCGAGCGTCAGCTCCACCGGATCCCCGCTCGGCAGCGCCGGAAAGTGCCCGACCCCCTGGGCCGCCCGCTGCGCCGCCTCCCGCTCGGCGCTGTAGGAGCCGAGCGCGGGCGGCGGGAAGAGGAGGAGGGCAAGGGCGGGCAGGGTGAGGAGCCAGGCGATACGGGGGCTATGGTGGCCGCCGTGCTGATCGTGGGCGTGGGAATCGTCATCGCACTCGTCGTGCTCGCCGTGCTCGCATTGCTGATCGCGGCCGGCGTGTTCGTCGTGCTCTGCGTGCTGGCCCTGCTCGGCGTGCGGTTCCTGTTCCGCTCGCCCGGCGACCGCCGCGGCCACCGCCAGCAGCACCAGCAGGAACCCGGACACGACCAGATACGGCCGTAGTCCCGCCTGCACGTACCGCAGATACAGCTCGCTGAACAGCGAGATCCTCAGGATCGCCGCCCCCGTCAGGAGCAGCAGCACCGCCGGCCCGTACCGCCTCACAGCAGCCACCACCCCACCAGCACGCTGCTCACCACGGCGACCACCCACGTCACGGACGAGAACCGCACGGCGAAGGACCGTCCGAAGGTCCCCGCCTGGAGGGCGATCAGCTTCAGGTCCACCATCGGGCCGACCACCATGAACGCCAGCCGCGCGGTCGGCGAGAAGCCGCTCAGCGAGGCGGCGACGAACGCGTCGGCCTCGCTGCACACGCACAGCACGACCGCGAGCAGCGCGAGAAGCAGCACCGACGCCCACACCGACCCGGTGAAGAGGTCCAGAACGGACCTCGGCACCACGATGTTGAACGTCGCCGCGGCCGCCGCACCGAGGACCAGGAAGCCACCGGCGTGCAGGAAGTCGTGCTGGAGCCCGGCGGCGAACGCGCGCAGCCCCCGGGCGCCGTGCCCTGCGTGCCGCTCGGGCGGGCGCAGCCACTCCTCGCGCCCGAACCGCGCCCACAGCCAGCCCATCACGACCGCCGTGGCCAGCGAGGCGACCAGCCGCCCGAGCACCATCTCCGGCTGCCCGGGAAAGGCGACGGAGGTGGCGACGAGCACGACCGGGTTGATGGCGGGCGCGGAGAGCAGGAACGCGAGGGCGGCGGCCGGGGCCACCCCGCGCCGCATCAGGCTCCCGGCCACCGGCACGGACGCGCACTCGCACCCCGGCAGGACGACCCCGGCGGCTCCGGCGACGGGCACCGCGAGGGCCTGGTTGCGCGGCAGCAGCCGGCTGAACACCCTCTCCGGTACGAAGGCCCCGATCGCCGCCGAGACGACCGTGCCGAGCAGCAGGAAGGGCACGCCCTGCACCGCGATGGCCGTGAAGACGGTCCACCAGGCGGCGACGGGCGGGGTGTACAGGTCGAGGGCGAGCAGCGGCCCGAGGACCGAGGCGACCGTGGCGATGACGACGAGGGCGACGCCGCCGACCACGGCGTACACGAGCGTGCGTACGACGAGCCGCAGCCCGTCGACCACGGTCCGCTGGTTCTCCACCGTGCCCGTCCCCACCTGTTCGAATTGCTCCGCGAAGGCTAACCGGTGGGGGCTGTGGGCAGGCTGGGGTTCCTCACAGAGGAGGCTGTGCGGGCGCCGGCCCCAGGGTGGTGGTGCCGGGGGCCGTACGGTGGCCGAGTCCCGTGCGGTACGCGTCGAGCGCCGCCTCCACCCGGCCGGTACGGCGCAAGAGGTCGCCGAGGAGCCGGCACAGGTCGGCCAGGTCACCGGCAGCGCCCGCCCGCTCCAGCAGGCTCAGGGCACGGACGTAGTGCTCCTCGGCGGTCTCGGTGTCCCGGGAGTCCTCGGCGATGATGCCGAGCAGGCGGTGCGCGGCGGCCGCGTGCAGGGCGCCGCGCTCGGGGCTGAGGTCGCTGAGCACCTCGTGCAGCAGGGCCGCGGCCTCGTCGGACTTGCCGCGCCGGTGCAGTACGTCGGCGAGCTCGACGGCGACCTGGCTGGTGTACAGCGCGGCCCGCTTGGCGGTGAGCATCGTCTGCGCCTCGCGCATCTCGGCCTCGGCGCGCTCCAGGTCGCCGTTCTGGGCGTAGACGTAGCCGCGCATCCAGTGGCAGTTGGCGAGTTCGGTACGTATCTGGAGCTGCCGGTACAGCTCGGCGGCCTTGGCCAGGGAGGCGTCGGCCTCGGCGATCCTCCCCTCGGCGAGCAGGGTGCGGGCGACGGACCGGTGCATCCGGGCGACCAGCGCCGGATCGCCGGCCTGCGGGGCGAGCGCGAGGGCGTACTCGGCGGCCTGGGCGGCCCGCGCGTGGGCGCCCATGTCCATGTACGGGCCGATGACGCTGGCGTAGAGCAGCAACAGGGCGTCGGGGTCGTGCAGTCCGCCCCGGTTCAGCTCGTCGAGGGTGGACTCCAGCAGGTAGACGGCGTAGCGGAGTTCGCCGGTGAGGTAGTGCGACACGGCTCGTCCGCGCAGCGCCGGGACGCGGGCCGGCAGGGGAGCGCCGGCCTCCGCGAGGACCTGCTCGGCACGCTCGAAGTGGTGCCGTGCGGAGGTGAGTTCACCGGCGTCGATGCCGCACTCGCCGAGCCCGAGCAGTGCCGCCGCCAGCTCCTCGGCGAAGCCGTTGCCCTCGGCCTCCGCGAGCAGCGCGGTGTACTGCTCGGCGGCGGCCTCGGTGTCACCGGTGGCGAGTATCCGCTGCGCCTCGGTCAGTCGCAGGCGCAGGTCGGTGACGAGGTGCGCGGCACGGCCGGTGGCCAGCTCCTCGAAGGCGACGCCGAGACGCTCGGCGATGTGCCGCAGCGCGTCGTCGGACGCGCGCACCCGGCCGGCCTCCAGGGTGGAGATGTACGCGGGGGTGTACGCCGGCTCGGCAAGCTGCCGCTGCGTCAGCCCACGGTCGGCCCGCAGCTGCTGCACTCTGCGCCCGATGGTTCCCGGGTCGTCACGGTCCGACATGGGTCAACTCCCCCTGAGCCTCTTGCCGTTCGAGTCCGACGACCATAGGTTAAACCGCGTATTAAACGTGTTTAACCCGTAGCTGTTGCGAGGTCGCCGTGCAGGAACGCACCAGCACCACCGAGCGGTACACCCGAGGCGTGGCTGCCGCGCTGGTCGCCGTGGCAACGCTGATCCTGGCGGCCAACGCGGGCCCGGCCCGAGCGTCAGCCTTCGGCGACGAACGCCACGAAGGCGGTGTATGCCTCCGGGGTGAGGGTCACTGTGCCGACGCCGGGGTTCTTGGAATCGCGGACGGCGATGCGGGGGGCTAGGTCGGCGACCTCGACGCACTCGCCACCCGTGCTGCCGCTGTAACTGGACTTACGCCAAAGGACGTTGACCTGTGCCGGCTTGCTGTCCATAACGCTCCTCCAGTACGCCCTTGATCAGCTCCGCCGAATCCTCCACGGACAAGGCGGCTCCCTGCAAGCCAGCGTAACGAAGGGCTGCTTCGCGGACGGTTTCCGAATTGGCCGTCATATGGCCCGAGATCAGGTCCTCGGTGTAGATGAGGTCGGGATCGGCGTCGAAGCGAAGCAGCGTGAACAGGCCGTCCAAGCTGGTGTGTTCACCGGCTCGGAACGGCAGCACTTGGAGCCGGATCCAGCGCTCGTCCTTGAGGCTCAACAGATGGAGAAGTTGGTCCCGCATGACCTCCACGCCGCCGACGGGCCGGTGCAGCACCGCCTCGTCGAGCACCACCAAGGTCAGGGGAGGCCGCGTCCGCTTGAGGATGCGCTGTCGTTCCATGCGGGCTGCGAGTAACTCGTCGAGCTTCTCCGGCTGACCTGTGGCCAGCACGGCACGCGCGTACTCCTTCGTCTGAAGCAGCCCGTACACCAGCTGACACTGATAGGTGGAGACGTAGGTCGCTTTCGCCTCCATGTCGGCGAAGGGCTGGAACCACGTCGGCAACTGGCTGCGCAGCACCAGCCCCACCAGCCGCGAGAACATCCCGTCCGTCACCAGCGCCGCGTCCACCCGTTCGGCGAATTCCCTGGTCGGAACCTTGAGCGTCGTCTCGATCTGGCCGATCAGGGAACCGGAGCAGAACAGCACCGAACCCAGTTGCTTCAGTGTCAGCCCCGCCTCCTCCCGCTTCCGGCGGAGCTCGTAGCCGAAGTAGTCCAACGGAGAAGCCGTGGGGTCGAGTTGACGAACGTGAACCAAGGCGCACCACCCCCAAGTCGGTATGTAGCCGAGCGTAACCGCATGACTTCGCAGTGGTGACGGGAACTGCAAAAATCACCCGTGCCCGAGCGCCCGCCCCTGTTACCGTCGCCCCATGCAGCGCGCCAATCCGTCTCTGACGACGACGCCGGACCCCGTCCCGGCGCCGCGCTGAAAGCTGAGCGAATCCGAAGCCCCGGGGCGAGTGCCCCGGGGCTTCGTCGTGGGCGCTCGTCCCTTCATCCGAAGGAGCAGCCATGCACGACCACCGCCGCCTCGGCCGCGAGCTGGGCATCTTCGACACCGATCCCCTGATGGGCGCCGGCCTGCCGTACTGGCTGCCGGACGGGGCGACCGTCCGGCATGTGCTGGAGGAGTACATCCGGGACGTGGAGCGCGAGGCCGGGTACCGGCACGTGTACTCGCCGGTGCTCGGCAAACGCGAGCTGTACGAGATCTCCGGCCATTGGGACCACTACAGCGACGACATGTTCCCGCCGATGGAGCTGGGCGCCGAGCAGGTCGTCCTGCGGCCGAGCCTGTGCCCGCACCACGCGCTGATCTACCGCTCACGCGCCCACAGCTACCGCGAACTACCTCTGCGCATGGCCGAGTTGGGCGGCATGTACCGCTCGGAGCTGTCCGGCGTCCTCGGCGGCCTCACCCGCGTGCGCGCGATCCACCTCAACGACGCCCATGTCTTCTGCACCCTGGACCAGGCGGTGGAGGAGGCCGGGGCGGCGCTGGAACTCATCGCGCGTGCTTACGCCGATCTGGGGATCAGGGCCGTACGGCACCGTCTCTCCCTGCCCGGTGAGGGCGGGAAGTATGTCGCCGACCCGGAGCTGTGGGCGCGGGCCACCGCCCTGCTGCGGGAGGTTCTCGACGCCTCCGGGATCGCGTACGAGGCCGTGGAGGGTGAGGCGGCCTTCTACGGTCCGAAGATCGACGTCCAGATCGCCGATCCGGCGGGCCGTGAGGCGACCCTGTCGACCGTTCAGATCGACTTCCACCAGCCCGAACGCTTCGACCTGCACTACATCGGCCCCGACGGCGCGAAGCACCGCCCGGTCATGGTCCACCGCAGCATCATCGGCAGCGTGGAGCGGGCGGTGGCCCATCTGCTGGAGCAGCACGGCGGCGCGTTCCCGGCCTGGCTGGCGCCCGTGCAGCTGCTGATCCTGCCGGTGGCGGAGGCGCAGTACGGGCAGGCGGGAAAAATTCTGGACCGGGCCCGCCGAATGGGTCTGCGCGCGGAACTGGCCGGTCCCGAGCAGGGCACCCTGGGCGCCCGCGTGCGCGAGGCACGGCTCGTGCCGTACGTGGCGGTCATCGGCGAGCGGGAGGCGGCGGACGGCGACCTCGTGGCCGTACGGCTGCGGGACGGGCGCAGGCCGGGTGCCGTACCGGTGGAGGAGCTGCTGGCCCGGATCGCCGGCCGGGTGGCGGCACGCGGCGCCGAGCTGTGGGAGGAGTCGTAGAACGAGAAAAGACGTCGTACGGCGCCGCGCGCGCATGCCTGCACGGCGGCGCCGTACGACGACGCACTCCACCTGTACGACACCGTAAGGTCGCTCTCGTGCGGTCGCCACCGCACCCGTGACGAGGGGAGCCACTCGTGCAGAACGGCGACCGGCCGATTCCGGTGATCATCGACTGCGACACGGGCGTGGACGACGCCCTGGCCCTTTTGTTCGCCGTACGCCATCCGGGGCTGGACCTGCGCGCGGTCACCTGCGTGGCGGGCAACACGGACGTGGACGGCGTCGTGCTCAACACCCTGACCGTGCTGGAGCAGGCCGGTGCCCCCGAGATCCCCGTGGCCAGGGGCGCCGACCGTCCGCTGATCGAGTTCTCGCGCTCGGCGCGGCACGTGCACGGCGAGGACGGCATGGGCGACCTCGGCCTGCCGGCCCCGCGGCGCGCGCCGGCCGACGTGGACGCGGTGGCGCTGCTGCGCCGCGAGATCCTGGCGTCGCCGCGACCGGTGACCCTGATCCCCACGGCACCGCTCACCAACATCGCCCTGCTGCTGCGCACGCACCCCGAGGTCACCCGCAACATCGAGCGGATCGTGTTCATGGGCGGCGCGGTGGCCTGCGGAAACGCCACGCCGGTCGCGGAGTTCAACGTGTGGCACGACCCGGAGGCGGCGGCGATCCTACTCACCGCGGGGGTGCCGATCACGATGTACGGCCTGGACGTCTTCCAGCGGGTCGTGGTCCCTGGCGCGGACGTACGGCGCCTGCGCGAGAACCCCGAGCCGGGCACCCGCCTCGCCGGCGAACTCCTGGCCCACCGCCCGTCCGCACCGGACATCACGACCGACCCCGAGGCGGGCGGCATCGGCGACGCGGGCGCGGTCTGCGCGGTCGTCGACCCGGGAGGCATCACCACCCGCCTCCTCCCGGTGGAGGTCTCCCTCGCCCCGGGCCCCACCCGAGGCCAAACCCTCGTCGACCGCCGCCCCCGCCCCGGAGAGTCAGAACTCCACACGGGAACCCGCGAACAGACCCTGGTGGACGTGGCCTTGGACGTCGACGTCGAACGCTTCACAAAGCTGTACCTGTCGACGGTGGAACGCGCCTGACACCGCGCCGCGAGGCGCCGGTCGGCTGACGTGGTGCTGCCCGCTGCGTACGAAAGGGGCCCGGGGTTCACCCCGGGCCCCTTTGTGTGTCGGCGGTCAGGAGTTGGATGTGCGGCGGCGCTTCGAGGCCACGACGAAGGCTGCGCCGCCTGCGAGGAGGACGACCGCGCCGATGGCGATCGGGCCGGTCGCGCTGCTGCCGCCCGTCTGGGCGAGGTCGTCGTCGCCGTTGGGGGACGGGGCGGGGGCCGACGGGGAGTCGGAGGGCTGCGGGGACGGGGGTTCGGTGGAGGGAGTGTCCGAGGCGGGCGGGGAAGTCTCCTCGGCCGGGGTCGACGGCTCGTCGGTGGCCGGCTCCGACGGCTCGGCCGGCGGCGTGGTCGGGGGCTCCTCGGTCGCCGGGGGCTCGGTCGTGCAGTCCTTCGAGCCGCCGTTCCAGGCCGCGATCAGCTTGTCCTTGATGACCGGGCGGTCCGGGCCCTTGGGCAGGTCACCGTGCTCGAAGCCGTCGTTCGCGTCGAGCTTGCCGTCGAACTTCACCGCACCGCGGTACAGGTCGACCTGCGCGAAGCAGCCCGCGTCCGGCACCGCGATGTCGAGGCTGTCGGTGCCGCCCGGCTTGACCGTGACCGTGTCGAAGTCGACGAAGACCTGCTCGCCGGAGGTCGCGAAGGTCGCCCCGTGGGCGAGGTAGGAGGCCAGCGAGGCCGTGCAGGTCGTCGCGTCGGCGGCGGCACGCACCTTGATGTGCACCTTGCCGTCGTCGGTGACCTTCAGGTTCTGGTCGTCGACCTTGACCGAGTCGTAGAAGTTCGTGCCGTCGAGCGAGAACTGGCAGCGATCGGTGGCCGTCTCCGTGCCGGCACCGGTGCCGGGCTGGTAGGAGCCGCCGGACTTCCAGCCGTCACCGCCGTGCGACCCGTGGGCCCAGGCGCCGGAAGCGGAGGCGACGGTGGCCGCGCACAGGGCGAGCGACGCGGCACCCGTCCCCAGCAGGCGTCGCGCGATGACACGTCTCGCTATGGACATGCGTATCCCCTCATGGGGTGAGTGGTCGAAGAAGAAACACTGGGCTCATTGGTCACATGCGCCACAGCGTGTGCACATCGTCGGGGGACGGAAGAACGCTGTCAACCTGCGGTGACGCAAGGGAAGTTCAAAGAGCAATCACAATTCCGTCACGCTCGGAATGATCCGATCCGCTCTTCGCGGTGTTCGCTTTTCCGGCCAACTGGACAGAGTTCTCACTGTCGCCCGTACACACCCCGAGGAGAACGCGTGACCGTCCGCACCACCACGCCCG
The DNA here is from genome assembly GCF_008704715.1 of Streptomyces chartreusis. Lineage (NCBI taxonomy): Bacteria > Bacillati > Actinomycetota > Actinomycetes > Kitasatosporales > Streptomycetaceae > Streptomyces > Streptomyces chartreusis. Next base: position 4,825,527 of record NZ_CP023689.1, on the reverse strand, counting down.
ACCTCTCGTCCAGCAACCCCGACTGGTGGCGCCAGGCCGTCATCTACCAGGGCTACCCCCGCAGTTTCGCCGACGGCGACGGCGACGGTCTCGGCGACCTGAAGGGCGTCGCCCAGCGCCTCACCCACCTCGCCGCCCTCGGCGTCGACGCCCTGTGGCTCAGCCCCTTCTACCCCTCCGAACTGGCCGACGGCGGCTACGACGTCGCCGACTACCGCGACGTCGACCCGCGCCTGGGCACCCTCGACGACTTCGACGCCATGGTCACCGAGGCCCACCGCCTCGGCCTGAAGGTGATCGTCGACCTGGTCCCCAACCACACCTCCCACCAGCACGTCTGGTTCCAGGAGGCGCTGCGCGCCGGCGCCGGCTCCGCCGCCCGCGAGCGCTACGTCTTCCGCGACGGCCGCGGCCCGCACGGCGAACTCCCGCCCTCCGACTGGCAGTCCGTCTTCGGCGGCAGCGCCTGGCGCCGCGTCCCCGACGGCCAGTGGTACCTCCACCTGTTCACCCCGCAGCAGCCCGACCTCAACTGGGCGCACGAGGAGGTGCGCGCCGACTTCCGCACCACCCTGCGGTTCTGGTCCGACCGCGGCGTCGACGGCTTCCGCGTCGACGTGGCCCACGCCCTCGCCAAGGACCTGAGCGAGCCGCTGCGCGACCTCGGCACACCCGAGCTGAGCCGCGAGGACGCCCTCCCGGACCTCCCGCCCGGCACCCACCCCTTCTACGACCGCGACGAGGTCCACGAGATCTACCGCGACTGGCGCAAGATCCTCGACTCCTACCGCCCGCCCCGCATGGCCGTCGCCGAGGCATGGGTGAACCCCAGCTCGCGCCGCGCCCTGTACGCCCGCCCCGACGAACTCGGCCAGGCCTTCAACTTCGAGTACCTGCAAGGAGGCTGGGACGCCGAGGAGCTCAGGCAGATCATCACCGACTCCCTCGACACGGCCCGCGCGGCGGGCGCCTCCGCCACCTGGGTGCTGTCCAACCACGACGTCGTACGCCACACCTCACGCCTGATGCTCCCCCCCGGCACCGACGACAACGCCTGGCTGCTGTCCGGCGGCCACGCCCCGGCCGTCGACGAGGCGGCCGGCCTGCGCCGGGCCCGCGCCGCGACCCTCCTCATGCTGGCGCTGCCCGGTTCGTCGTACGTCTACCAGGGTGAGGAACTCGGCCTGCCCGAGGTCGCCGACCTGCCCTTCGAGGTCCTCCAGGACCCGATCTGGGAACAGACGGGACGGGTGCGCAAGGGCCGCGACGGCTGCCGGGTGCCACTGCCGTGGACGACGACCGGACCGTCGTACGGCTTCGGCGCGGGCGGTTCCTGGCTGCCGCAGCCGTCGGGTTTCGCGGCGTACGCCGTCGAGGCCCAGGACGGTGTGGAGGGCTCCACCCTGGAGCTCTACCGCCGGGCCCTGCGCCTGCGCCGCAAGCTGCTGGAGGGCGAGGACCTGACGTGGGAGCCGGACACCCCGCCCGGCGTCCTGCATTTCGCCCGCTCGGCGGGCTGGCGCTGTGTGGCCAACCTCTCCGGTACGCCGGTTCAGTTGCCGCCGGGTGAGGTGCTGCTCGCCAGCGGACCGCTCGAAGGCGGGCTGCTGGGCCCGGACACGACGGTCTGGCTGGCGTAGAGCCGTGTTCTAGGGCTTCAGCGTCACCTGTGGTTCGCCCGGCGCCGGAGGGGGCGGGGTCACCTGGTCGGCCGGGAGCTTGGGCGCGGTCGTCTCCTGGAACAGGACCTGGTCGAAGTCGACCAGCCCCGTCTTCTCCATGACCGTGATGTGGTCGAGCACGGTGTCGTTGGCCTGGTCGGCCAGCTGCCGGACCAGGCTGTTCCGCGTCGTGGCCCGGATCTTCGCGACCGTGGTGAAGATCTGGCCGTGCGTGGTGCGCAGGATGTTCGCCATGTCGCTGTCGAACTGCCTGCCGGTGTCCCCCTCCAGCGTCGCGACGAACCCCTGCTGCTGAGGGCTGGCCTGGTTGGGCACGGTGATGTTCAGCCGCGCGGCGACCCGGCGGTCGGTGTCGTCCAGCGCGGCGTGCCCGTCGACCAGGTGCTGCCCGGCCGTGCGCACCGCCTGGGTCGTCCCCTTCTGCAGGGCCAGCTTCCCCACCGGGTACTCCCACAGCCCGGCCGCCCGCACCTTCACCACGAAGTCCCGGTCGGCCTCCGTGAGCGGCCCCGTCGGGGTCTGGGCGATGACATGGTCCGCCGAACTGGAGACGGTGCTGAAGCCGAGCATCGACGGATAGGCGAGCGCGACGAGCGTGAGACTCAGCGCGCCGCCCACGAAGAGAGATCCGATCACGCGCCGCGAGATACGCACGGTGCCGCCTCCTGCCCGATAGCCCGAAAGGCCGATAGCCCGATAGCCCGAGGGCCCGCCCCCACGGTGGGGGCGGGCCGGGTTGTTCGTACGGGGGTACGGATCGCGCGGCACCGGAAACCTTTTGGCTTGGCATCGGCTCCGTAAAGCCCTGCCCGGGCGGCTCAGCGCTCGGCGCCCTTGCGGAACGTCGCCCGGGACCACAGGAAGCCGGTCAGGGTCAGGCCCGCGCACCAGGCGAGGGCGATCCAGGCGTTGTTGCCGATGCCGGTGCCGAGGAGCAGGCCGCGCAGGGTCTCGTTGATGGGGGAGAAGGGCTGGTACTCGGCGAACCAGCGCAGTCCGGTGGGCATCGAGTCGGGGGTGACGAAGGCGCTGCTGAGGAAGGGCAGGTAGATCAGCGGCATCGGGGCGTTGCTCGCGGCCTCGATGGTCTTGGAGTTCAGGCCCATCGCGGCCGACAGCCAGCTCAGGCCGAACGCCAGGAACATCAGCAGACCGAGGGCGGCGGCCCATTCGACGGCGCCGGCGTCCGGGCGGAAGCCGATCGCGTACGCCACCCCGGTCACCAGGGCGAGGATGGCGACGACCTGCACCATGTTGCCCAGCACATGCCCGGTGAGGACCGAACTTCGTGAGATCGCCATGGTGCGGAAGCGGTTGATGATGCCTTCGGTCATGTCGGTGCAGACGGAGATGGCGGTGGTGATCGTGCCGGAGGTCACCGCCATCACGATGATGCCGGGGACCAGGTAGTTGATGTAGGCGTCCCGGTCGCCGACGCCGATCCCCTCGCCGATCGCGCCGCCGAAGACGTACACGAAGAGCAGCAGCATCAGGACGGGCAGCGTGACGATCTGGACGGTCAGGGACGGGTAGCGCTGCATGTGCTTGAGGCTGCGCCGCAGCATCGTCATGGAGTCGCGGAGGGCGTAGGAGCGGTTGGCGGAAGGGGTGGAGGCGGGGGCGGCGGTGGTGGCCATCGAGGGGTCCTCTCGGGGCAGGTCGTTGCGGGTCGGGTGGGGTGCGGTGAGGCAGGTGCCGGTGTCGTGCGTCAGGCCGCGGCGGGCTCGTGGGTCTCGGTCAGGGCGAGGAAGACGTCGTCCAGGTCGGGCGTGTGGACGGTGAGGGACTCGGCCTCGACGCCGGCCGACTCCAGCAGGTCCAGGACGGCCCGCACGGTGGCGGGGCTGCCGTCACCCGGGACGCTCAGGGCGAGGTTCTCCGGGTCGCTCTGGGCGACGTCGAACACCGCGGCGGCGGCGACCAGTTGACCCTCGGTGGCGAACCGGAGGCGGATGTGGCTGCCGGGGATGCGCCGCTTGAGCTCCTCGGCGGTGCCCTCGGCGACGATCCGGCCGCCGTTCAGCACGGCGATGCGGTCGGCGAGCTGGTCCGCCTCCTCCAGGTACTGCGTGGTGAGGAAGATCGTGATGCCGCGGTCCTCGACCAGACCCCGGATCAGCTCCCACAGCATCCGGCGGCTGCGCGGGTCGAGGCCGGTCGTGGGCTCGTCGAGGAAGATGATCCGCGGATCGCCGACCAGGGTCATCGCGAGGTCGAGCTTGCGGCGCATACCGCCGGAGAAGGTGGCGGCGGTCTTCTTCGCCTCCGCCGCCAGGTCGAACCGCGCGAGCAGATCCGCGGCCCGGCGGCGGCCCTCGGCGCGGCCGAGGTGGTGCAGGTCGGCCATCAGCAGGAGGTTCTCCTCGGCGGTCAGCAGCCCGTCGACCGCCGCGAACTGGCCGGTGACGCCGATCGAGCGGCGCACGTCGTCGGCCTGCCGGGTGAGGTCGTGCCCGGCGACGCGGGCCTCGCCGCCGTCGGCGGAGATCAGCGTGGACAGGATCTGGACGGTGGTGGTCTTGCCGGCCCCGTTGGGCCCGAGCAGGGCGAAGACCGACGCCTCGGGGATCCGCAGATCGATGCCGTCGAGCACCTGCTTCTCCCCGTACGACTTGCGCAGGCCCTCTGCGTGGATGGCGGTCATGGCTCTCCCCGGTGACGTGAGTGGTGGTGCTGATCGGTGACGTGAGTGGTGGTGCCGATCAGTGACTTGAACGGCGTGCAACTCGAAGACTTGAACACCGTAAAACCAGACTTGCACGGTGTGCAAGTCCCTTCGTCCAAAAACTTTTACGGTGTGCAAGTGGCGGTTAGGCTGGACCCATGGCGCGAGAGACCTTGAACCGAGAACAGATCGTGCGAGCGGCGATCGAGCTGCTGGACGCGGAGGGCATCGACGGCCTGAGCATGCGCAAGCTCGGCCAGAAGCTGGGCTCGGCCGCGACGGCGATGTACTGGCACGTCGGCAACAAGGAGAACCTGCTGATCCTCGCGGCCGACGAGGTGTGGAGCGAGATCACGCTGCCGGACGTCCCGGCGGTGGGCTGGCGGCCGGCGGCGCGCGAGCTGATGTACGCCGTGCGCGGGCTGTGCGACCGGCACAGCTGGCTGGTGCGCGTGATCACCACGTACTACGCCGCGGGCGAGGGCATGGCCCGCTTCCAGGAGTGCGCGTACGAGACCTTCGACGCCGCCGGGTTCCGGGACGCGGACCTCGACTGGGCCGTGAGCACGCCGTTCATGTTCGTCACGGGGATGGCGTTCATGAGCGGGAGCGAGGTCGCCGGGATCAAGGAGCGGGCGGACCAGGAGTCGGCCGAGCAGCCGGAGAAGGAGGCCGAGGCCATCGCGCGGATCAACGCCGTCGCTGCGAAGTACCCGCGGCTGAGCGCCAGCATCAAGGCGCAGGCGCAGCGCGGGCAGGGCTTCACGGAGCAGGTCGACGAGGTCTTCGCGTTCGGCGTGGAGACGATCCTCGACGGCCTGGCGGCCCGGCTGGCGGCGCGGTCCGACGCCGTCTGAGTGAGATCCGGCCGCGCGGCGCGCACCGCGGGCGTGGCACACCGGGCGGCGGACCGGGCCCGCAGCCGGGTGGAGGAACTCCGGGACGAGTACGGCCCGCCCACCCGCACCCCCTGGACCAGGGCGCAGACGGAGACCTATGAATTCGCCTGGCGCACGTGGCGCACCCTCGCCCAGGAGGTCCAGTCGGCCGTCACCACCCACGCCGCGGAACAGGGCACGGCACGCAGCCAGGTGGAATCGGACGTGAAGAAGGCGGCGCGGCATCCGGGGGCGGGCGGCTGACTCCGTCCGCGCCCGGACGGGTGGTGCGCGTCGCTCCGACGGCTCCTACGGCCGGTCGGCGCGTGTCAGCGACGGGCCCGGCCGGGGAAACTCCCCGGTGAGGGTGGGGTGCCGCCGAGGTGTGTGAGGAGCTCCACCGCGATGAGCTGGTCCCGCAGGTCCTGGAAGACGACGGTGCTCGGGTCGCTCGCGATGGCGGGCGCGGTGCTCGTGCCGGGGACGGCATACGGCGGTGTGGGACCCGGCGGGCCGGGCGGACCGGCAGGTCAGGGCGATCCGGTTGGTCAGGAGCTGTGGGCCTCCGCGACCATCGAGCCCGGCCGGAAGGGCGTCGTCGAGGTCGGCGGCTACGAGGGCGAGCCGCTCGGCGAGGGATCGGTACTGACGTTGACGGCGCCGGCCAAGGCACGGGTGACGGGTGTGCCGTTCGCCGGGCTCGGCTACCGCGGCGCGGTGGCGCCGGGCGGGAACAGCGGGACGTACACCTTCGTGGGCGGGGCGGTGTCGACGTGGAAGGGGCACAGGTTCCCCTTCTCCCTGTCCGTCGACCCGGACGCCGAACCCGGCACCCGCCTCCCCGACTGCGCCCTCGCCCTGCGGGACGCCGAGGGCACGGTGCACCGGCGCGGCACCTGCTCCGTCACGGTCGGACTGCCCGCCCCGACCCTGTCCCACCCGGCGTCCGGCGTACCGCTGAGCGCGTTGCCGGAGACATCGGGCACGGCCTATCCGGGCGCCCAGATCACCGTCCGCGACGCCCAGGAGGACGAGGTCTGCGCGACGACGGCGGCACCGAACGGCACCTGGTCCTGCGTCCCGGGCCGCGCCCTCCCCGCCGGGGCGGGCCGCCTCCAGGCGACGGCCGCCCTGAACGGGGTCAGCGCGATGAGCGAACAGATCGACATCGTGGTGACCGGGTCTGCGCGGGACGAGCACGACACGGTCTCGGACGGTGGGGGCGGGCGGCTGTAGGGCCCCATGGTTCGGCTGGCACCGGCTGGCACCGGCTGGCGTCACAGTGGTGTTAGGTGGTGCCATCTGGTGCCACCGCGGTGTCACGCGCGGCATTCCGTGACGTCAAGGTGCACGTGGTGCCGTAATGGCATCGGCCATTTTCCCTACATTTTCGCAGGTGAGAGGGCTGATGGGTGCGCTCGGACCGCCTGTGGCGTCAAGAAGGCTTGCGGGTGGCGCCACTGTGGTGCCATGATGGCGTCATGGACCTCACCCCGTATGTCGACAACCTCCGCCGTGAACTCGCGGTGGCCGCCGAGGCCGGCGGGGAGGACGCGCGAGAGCTGGCCGAGCGACTCACCGCCCCGCTGGAGTCGGCGACCCGGCTGACCATGCTCAACGTGCTCTCCGCCGCGATGGACGAGATCACCCGTGAGCTCGCCCCCGGTTCGGTCGACGTACGGCTGCGCGGGCTCGACCCCGACTTCGTGGTGACGCTGCCGCCCACCGACAGCGGCGCCCCCGTGGAGCCGACCGCGCCCGCCGATGCCCTCGCCCACCCGGCCCCGGCCGACGCCGACGAGGGCGGCACCGCCCGTGTCAATCTGCGTCTGCCCGCCAACCTCAAGGCGCGCGCCGAGGAGGCCGCAGGACGCGAGGGCCTGTCGGTCAACGCGTGGCTGGTGCGGGCAGTGTCGGCGGCGGTCGACGGCGGCACACGGCCGCGTACGCACCAGACGACCCACAGCGTCGGCCAGAGCTTCACGGGCTGGGTGCGCTAGCCGCGCCCGCCCGTCGCACCAGGCACAGCCACTTCACCCACACCACGTCCCACCTGCGGGGACGCCCCAAGGACCCATGAGGACGGTACAGCCATGCCTACTTTCGACTCTCCCGAACCGATCTCCGTCACCGCGCACGTGGCCGCCGGCTCCATCCGTCTCACCGCGGGCGACCGCGTCGACACCGTCGTGGAAGTACGGCCCCGGGACCCGAAGCGGGACAAGGACGTGCGGGCCGCCGAGCAGACCGAGGTCACCTGGGCGAGCGGCGTCCTGACCGTCAGGACCAAGGAGCGCCGCCTGATCGGCCCCAGCGGCGTCGTCGACGTGACGGTCGAACTGCCCACGGGCTCACGCGTCGACGTGAGCGACTCCTGGTCCGTGCTCGGCGAGGGCCGGCTCGGCGAGGTCCGGGTCAAGGCCTCGCTCGGCGACATCCGCCTCGACACCACCGGCCCGCTGACCCTGACCGCCGCCCACGGCACGGCCACCGTGGACCGGGTCGAGGGCGCGGCCGAGATCACCAGCAGCACCGGCAATGTGCGCGTCGGCACGGTGGAGGGCCCCGCGGTGCTGAAGAACTCGCACGGCACCATCACCGTCGGCACCGTGACCGGCGACCTGCGGGTCAGCGGCGCCAACGGCGGTGTCGACGTCTCGCGCGCCGGCGCCTCGGTCACCGGCACCACGACCAACGGCGCCCTCCGCGTCGGCGAAGTCGCCCGTGGCGAGGTCCAGTTGGAGACCGCCACCGGCTCGATCGAGGTCGGCATCCGCACGGGCACCGCCGCCTGGCTCGACGTCCGCTCCAGCCGCGGGCAGGTGCGCAACGCGCTCGCCGCTTCCGATGCCCCGGAGCGGACCGAGGACACCGTCAAGGTCCGCGCCCGGAGCAACTGGGGCAACATCGACATCCTCCGCGCCAAGGCCTGAGCGCCCGATCCGTCACCGGCCCCACCGGAGCCCGCGCGCCCCGTCCCTGATCGGCCCCCACCCACCCAAGCCTTCGAACGGAGGGCGTCATGCCTTCTTCTGTCATGCCCATGCCCAGTCCGCGCCGAGGTGACGGTCCGCCGCCCGCCGCCGTCTCCACCATCGGCCTGCGCAAGTCGTACGGCGACAAGACCGTCCTCGACGGCATCGACCTGCGCATCCCGGCCGGTTCCGTGTTCGCGCTGCTCGGACCCAACGGCGCCGGCAAGACCACCACCGTGCAGATCCTGTCCACGCTCGTCGCCGCCGACGGCGGCCAGGCCCAGGTGGCCGGGCACGACGTCACCACGTCACCGGACGGCGTACGTGCCGCGATCGGCGTCACCGGCCAGTTCGCCGCGCTCGACGACCTGCTCACCGCCGAGGAGAACCTCCTCCTCATGGCCGACCTGCTGCGCCTCGGCAGGCGTGAAGGCGCGGCCCGCACAAGGGAGTTGCTGGAGCGGTTCGGGATCGCGGACGTCGCGAAGAGCCGCGCCGCGACCTTCTCCGGCGGTATGCGCCGCCGCCTCGACCTCGCCATGACGCTGGTCGGCGACCCGGAGGTGATCTTCCTGGACGAACCGACGACCGGGCTGGACCCACGCAGTCGCCGGACCATGTGGGACACGGTCCGCTCGCTGGTCGCGGGCGGTGTCACCGTCTTCCTCACCACGCAGTACCTGGAGGAGGCCGACCAGTTGGCCGACCGGATCGCCGTCCTCGACGGCGGCCGGATCGTCGCCGAGGGCACCGCCGACGAACTCAAGGCGCAGATCCCCGGCAGCCACGTACGGCTGCGGTTCACCGACCCCGACGAGTACGAGCGTGCGGGCGCCGCCTTCCCCGGCGCGGCCCGCGACGACGAGAACCTCGCCCTGCGCGTGGCCGGCGACGGCGGCCTCGACGCGCTGCGCGCCCTGCTGGACCGGCTGGACGCCGCCGGCATCCGGGCCGCCGACTTCTCCGTGCACACCCCCGACCTGGACGACGTGTTCCTCGCCCTGACCGGCGACGGCACCTCCGGCACCCCGCTCCACATGAAGGAGACCCTGCGATGAGCACCCTCGCCCACGCCGTGCACGACTCCAGGACGATGCTGCGGCGCAACCTCAAGCACGCGCTGCGCTATCCCGCCGTGTCCCTGGGCCCGGTCATGATGCCCCTGCTGATGCTGCTGCTGTTCGTGTACGCCTTCGGGGACTCGATCGGCGCCGGCATGGGCGGCGGCCGGGACGCGTATCTGGAGTATCTGACGCCCGGCATCATCATCATGGGCGTCGCGGCCGGCGCCATGTCGACCTCGATCGCGGTCTGCCAGGACATGACCGAGGGCATCATCAACCGCTTCCGCACCATGAACATCACGCGCTCCTCGTTCATGACCGGCCATGTCGTCGGCAGCGTCCTGACGACGGTGGTGAGCCTGGTCCTGGTGGTGGGCGTGGCGCTCGCGCTCGGCTTCCGCCCCGACGCGAACCCTGTCGAGTGGCTCGCGGCGGCCGGCCTGGTCACCGCCATCGCGTTCGCGGTGGCCTGGCTGTCGGCGGCACTTGGCCTGATCTCCAAGACGGTCGAGTCCGCGAGCAACAAGCCGCTGCTCATCCAGTTCCTGCCGTTCCTCGGCTCCGCGTTCGTGCCGGCCGGCTCGATGGCCCCGGGCCTGCGCTGGTTCGCCGAGAACCAGCCCTTCACGCCGATGACCGAGACGCTGCGCGGTCTGCTCTCCGGCTCGGAGATCGGCAACAGCGGCTGGATCTCGCTCGCCTGGTGCGCCGGCATCGCCCTCGTCGGCTACGTCTGGTCGCGCTCGCTGTTCAGCAGCACCACCAAGCGCTGAACGTACGTACACACAGGTCCGGCTCCGGGTTCGTACCCGGAGCCGGACCTCTGCCCGGATCTTCGTGGCTTCCGCCAGTACGGCCCCGCGCCGGGGCGCCGGAAGACTGCCCGCCAGTGACCGGCGACAACGGGGAGGACATCGCAGTGAGCGTGCGGCAGCAGTACGACGACATCGGTGAGGCGTTCGAGGGGTTCAAGTCCCTGCCGCTGGCCCGGTACGGGGAGGTGCCCAGCTTCCTGGCCCTGGTCGGGGACGTGCGCGGCAAGGCGGTCCTCGACCTGGCCTCCGGCACCGGCTTCTACAGCAGGGAGTTCGCGCGGCGGGGCGCCTCGGAGGTGCTAGGGATCGACATCTCCGGCGAAATGGTCGCCGTGGCCGAGGAGTTGGAGCGGAGCGCGCCGCTGGGCGTGCGCTACGAGGTCGGCGACGTCGCCGAACTGCGCCCGCTGGAACGGCGCTACGACGTCGCGACCGCGGTCCAGCTGCTCAACTACGCCGAGGACACCGCCGCCATGGAGCGGATGTGCCGCGCCGTGCACCGCAGCCTGGTGCCCGGCGGTGAGTTCTTCCTGCTCAACCAGAGGCCCGACTACCGCTTCGACGGCCCGCCCCTGGACCGGTACGGCTTCCGCAGCGAGCTGACCGGCGAGGAGGCCGAGACCGGTCCGCGCGTACGCATCACGGCCTTGCTCGACCCGCAGCCGATCTCGTTCGTCAGCACCTGCCCGCGCCGCGAGGTCTACGAGAAGTGCCTGCGCGCGGCCGGATTCGGCGACCTGGCGTGGGTGCCGCTCCAGGTGTCCGAGGCCGGCCTGGAGGAGTTCGGCGCGGACTTCTGGGCGGACGTCCTCGCCAATCCGCCCCTGGTGATGCTCCGCTGCCGGGCCTGACGACGAGCGCGACGAGCCGCACGGCGGGGCCGCCGGCTAGTAACGCACCGCCCGCTCCACCTCCGCCCGTACGTCCCCGCTCAGGTCGCGGGTGCTGCGGGCGGTGCCCTTGCCGGACTGGTTCGCCGCGACGTCCGACACCGTCACCACGGACGCGTCGAGGAGGTTGCCGTCCTCGTCCTTGAAGTCGATCTGGACGGCGAAGGACTTCGTCGAGTCGGTCGTGTTCTCCACCGTGACGTCCACCGAGGCGCGGCCGTCGGAGTCGGTCGTGATGTCGCCCGCCTGCACCGAGCCCTTCGCGTCGATGCCGCCCTTGATCTCGTCGAACTGGCGGCCCGCCTCCGCCGTCGCCGAGGCGAAGGCGGACGCTGCCTTGCTGGCCACCGAGGTGGGCGTTTCGTCGTCCGAGCAGGAGGTCAGGGCGGTGACGGCCAGGGCGAGGGTCACCAGGAGGGTCGTGGTCGTTCGCCGGTGGGGGCGGTGAGCGGGCATGCGGGCTCCAAGGGTGCGTTCCGGTCCCTCCAGTGAAGATCCGCACCGGCCCCACCGCACGCCGGGCGTCACCCGATCGGCGTCTCCCCCGTGGTGGGCGCCCCCTGTCCGGCCGATCGTCGTACCGACCCAGGAACCCGACCGCGGGAACACGCGAGAAGTGGGGTACGGCAGCCATGAGCCAGCAGCAGTCGCAGCCGCAGTCGCATGCCAGCGATGCCGCCCATGGCCCTCCGGGGTCCCGGGCGGCCGGCGAGCCCGGTGGATCGGGTACGTCCCGGGCGACCTGGCCGTCCGCCGGGGCCGGCACCGAACCGGGCACCGCGTCCGGCGGCGCCCCCACCTCCGACTGGATCACCGGCGGACTCGTCTTCGCCGGTGTGCTGATGCTGGTGAACGGGCTGCTGGCCATCCTCCAGGGCATCTCCGCCATCGCCGCGGACGACGTGTACGCCCGTATCGGCGACTACATCTTCAAGGCCAACCTCACGGCATGGGGCTGGATCCTGCTCGGCCTCGGCGTTCTCGCCCTGGGTGCCGGCGCCGGCATCCTCCAGGGAGCCTGGTGGGCGCGGATCACCGGCATCTTCCTGGCGTCCCTGAGCATGGTCGCCCACTTCCTGTTCCTGCCGTACACCCCGGTCTGGTCCGTGATCATGGTGGGCATCGACTTCTTCGTGATCCTCGCCCTGGCCCTGGCCCCGGACGTCTCCCGCCACTCGGACGCGGCTAGCGCTTCAAAGCGCGGTAACGCCGCAGCAGCTCGCTGACCCGGGCCGGGTCCTTGCGGCCGTTCAGCTCGGTCAGCAGGTCGTCGGGGCACAGCTCGTAGAGGTCGCCCCAGAAACGGCGGCCGTGGTTGTCCCAGATGCGATAGCCGCCGGGCACCCCCCTGGCCACGAAACGTCGCCTGCTCACTCAACCCCCAGCCACCCCGTCCGTATGCGGACAGGGTGGCATCGGGCCATGGCTTCCGTCGCCCGAATTCCGGCCCTGCCGGAAAGCTCGGGCTCTCAGGTGGTGCGGCTCAGGCGTGGCCTATTCCGCCGCCGCCGAAGGAACCGCTCTTGCCGGGAAGCCAGCGTTTGCGGTTCTGGTCCTCGCTCCGTCTGCTGCCCGCATGGTGCAGGTCGTGCGGAAGCAGGCGTTCCCGGCCTTCCGCGTGCGGGACCTCGTCGGGTTCGCGCACCTCCCGGAGCTCATGGACCGGTCCGGTGTCGGGCAGGTGCGTCTGTTCATCCGGAGTGGGCCGTGGCAGCTCCCTGTCACGGACCCGCATGCCGAACTGCACCGCCCAGACCAGTGCGCCGGCGATGACCATTCCACCAACGAAGGCGGCGATCACGTTGAGTACTTCGCTCGACGTGGCCGCGAGTTCAAACGTCGCCGTACTCATGCCCCAATTATCACCGAAACGGTCGAATAAGCTCCCGGAGGAACGGACGGTTCCGCGCCCCGGCGGGTCTACGCGCGTTCCTCCCACTCCTCCTCGTCCCCCAGATCCGTGAACAGCGTCAGCTGAAGGGCCCCCGGCGCTTCGAGGCGCGAATTGAGGGAGTTCCACGGCGTACGGGTCGGCTCCGCCAGGACCTCGGCCCCGGCCGCCGCCAGTCTCGCGGTGGCGGCCGCGGAGTCGTCCACCTGGAAGGCGACCCTGATGTGCCCGGCGACGCGGCGGCCGACCTCCACCTCGTCGATGAAGCCGGCGTGGTTCGGGTCGGTCAGCTCCAGGGTCGCCCGGCCCGCGTCCAGGATGGTCACCCTGCCGTCGGGCGAGGAGAACGCGGCACGCTCCGGGAGCCCGAGCTCGTCCCGGTAGAAACGCAGCGCCTCGTCGTAGTCGGCGGCCGTGACCACCAGACGGAGCTCGTGGACGCGGGCGGGGCGTTCGGCCGGGCTTGCGGACTCGGACATGAGCGGCTCCTCTTCGACGGTCGTCCTCGGTCAACCCGGTCGCGACGGCGGTTGATTCCGCGGGGGCCGTACGCCCCGCACCGCCCAGGCCCGTGCCGTGAGCGGGACGGAACCGTCCGGCGCGATCGGCACCCGCGCGTGCAGGGCGTCGCGCAGGCGGTCGCGGGCGGCCGGCGCGAGGGTGGCGACGTAGCCCGGGGCGGGGCCCTGGCCGGTGCGGAAGGGGTCCCACAGGTCGGCGAAGTCCGCGAAGAGCGTCGGCACCTCGACCGGGGTCGTCGAGACGTCGGCGAGTCCCGCGTCGGTCCACAGCCTGTGGAGAGCCTCCGGGCCGCAGCCGGGGAAGCGGCGGGCCTCGTCCAGCGCGGCGGCGGCCGGGTCGGTCGCGGTGGCCGCCGTCCAGAAGGCGTGCAGGAAGCCCATGCCCTCGCCGTAGTCCCAGACGTACGCCGCGACCTGCCCGCCGGGGCGCACGGCTCGCGTCAACTCCCCTACGGCGGCGGCCGGTTCGGGCAGGAAGTTCAGGGTCAGGCCGCTGACCGCCACGTCGAACACGCCGTCGCGGACGGGCAGCGCCATGGCGTCCCCCACGACGAAGCCGGCCGCGCGGACCGGCGCGGCGGCGGCCGTGGCCACGAAGGCCTCGGAGCGGTCGCAGCCCAGCACCCGGTCCGGGTCGTGCAGCTCCGTCACCAGTGCCGACAGCGCACCCGTGCCGCAGCCCACGTCCAGCCAGCGCAGACCGGCCGGGCGGTCGAGCCAGGCCAGGAACCGGCGTGCGACGGCCCGGGACCACCGGCCCATGTACCGCTCGTAGGCGGCTCCCGACGACCACACGTCGAAGCGCTGCTCTGTCATACCCGCAACGATCCTCCGCACCGCCGGGCACCGAAACCTCCGCGGCTGTCAAAGAGGCACCGCGAACGACGATCGGCCGCCGCACGCGCCGCCGCCCCCGCCCGACCATGGACACCCCGCGGCACCCCGCCCCGCCCCGCCGCGGACTGCGCGGCGCGTCCGGCGTGCGCGGTGATCGTGGGCAGGGCGGGGCCGGGGCAGTCGTACCGGAGGTTGTCGGGGCTGCAATGAAGGGGGCGGCGGGCGGCGGCCCGGGGACGGGAGAGGGCCGCCGCTCGCCGGGGTGTCAGCCGGCGGTCTTGCCGAGCAGCTTGTTCATCTCCTTGATCTCGGCGGTCTGGGCGGTGACCACGGCGTCCGCGAGCTCGGTCGCCGGGGCGTAGCGGCCCTCGGCCCTCTCGCTCTCGGCCATCTCCACGGCGCCCTCGTGGTGTTCGACCATGAGGGTGAGGAACAGGGTGTCGAAGGCCTTGCCCGACGCCTTCATGAGCTCGTCCATGTCCTTCGCGTCCATCATCCCGGCCATCCCCGAGCCGCCGGAGTGACCGGAGTGGCCCATGCCGGGCGCGGCCGACGGCACGTCCTCACCCCAGGTCTTCAGCCAGCCGGACATGGTCTCGATCTCCGGGTCCTGGGCCTTGCGGATCCGCTCGGCGAGGTCCTTGACCTGGGTGGACGAGGCGCGGTCGGCGGCCATCTCGGCCATCTGCAACGCCTGCTGGTGGTGCGGGATCATGCCCTGCGCGAAGGTGACGTCCTGCGCGTTGTGCGCGCCGGCGCTCGCGGAGGACGAGGAGGACGCCTCGGCGGCCGCGTCCGAGTCGCCGCCGTCTCCGCCGCACGCGGCGAGGACGAGGGCGGCGGTGACGGCCGTGGCGGCCAGGGCGGTCCGGCGGACGAAGGTACGCGTGCTGTTCATGCTGGGAACTCCTGCGGGTACGTGAGCTGCCGCGCCCTCGCGGGGCGTGGCACGGACATGGCTGAGCGCCGTACGCCCGGTCGTGACGGGGGACGGCTCGGCCTTGTCCTAGGTCCGCAGGATCTGCAGTTCGGCCAGTGAGGGAGGCGCGCGATCGCCGTCCGGCACGGCGGCCGGGGAGCGGCGGGCGGGGTCGCCCGTGACGCCGGTGCCGGCCGGGTCGGGCACCAGGGCCGGGAGCGCGGGACCGGTGCCGACGGCGCCGGAGGCGCAGGTCGCGTCGGCGTGCTGGGCGTGGCCGCCGCTCGTGCCGCCGCCGTGGCAGACGGCCTCGTCGGTCATGGCCGTCGGATGGCCGCTCATGGCGCGGGCGTGCCCGTGCCCCGCCGCGGAGTGCGACGCGACCATGCCGCCGGGCCCGAGTCCGTGCATGCCGAACAGCCCGGCGAGCAGCCCGAGCAGCAGAAGCATGCGCCACGGTCCCGGGATCGGGAGCCGCAGCGCACGGTGATGCTGTGCACGGGCTGTCACGCCCTCATCGTACGTAGACCGCGCGCGAGCGACTCAACGGACCTCCGGCAGACGGCCGTACGACGACTTTGCCATCTCTTTACAACCCGTCCCGCCGCTGCCTCGTCTCTCCGCTCGACCCGTCACCCAGCCCGCCGGACACGGCAGTACCGGCGGACCGACGAAAGAGAGCGAGTCCATGCGCCGCACCACGTTCAGCGCCCTGGCACTGACCTGCACGGCCCTCCTGGCCGCCGCCACCCCCGCGTTCGCCGACTCGGCCACCCCGAGCCCCGTCCCGACCCGGCCCTCGGCCGCCTCGCCGGCCCCCACCACCGAGCCGACCCGGCACCCCTCCCCCGTCCCCTCGGCGCCGTCGGCCGAGCCGACCCGCGCGCCGTCCGCCGCTCCGACCCCGGCGCCGGGCAGCGGCCAGGTCTCCGTCCGGCCGTCCGGGGCGCCCGACACCGGCGTGACGCCGACCTCGGGCACCGGGAGCGACAAGGGCGGGCTGATCGGCGGTGGCGCGGCCGCCCTGCTGCTGGCCGGCGGCGCGACCACGTTCGTCGTACGGCGTCGGAGGGCGACCGGCGCATGACGGGGCTCTCCAGGCGGGCGTTCACCACGGCGGCGATGGCGTCGCTGCTGGTGGGCTGCGCCGGACAGGCCACCGAGCAGGACGCGAGCGCCAGAAGGCCGAGGGGGCACCAGGAGACGGGCGACGGCTCGTCCTCCGGCTCCTCGGCGTCGGCGAACTCGGCCAGAGCGCTGGGCCGTTCGGTGCCGGTCCGGCTGCGGATCCCGGCGATCGGCGTCGACACCCCCGTCATGGGGCTCGGCCTGGCACGGGACGGCACCGTCGAGGTGCCGCCGATCACCGCCGACGACCGGGCCGGCTGGTACCGGCACTCGCCGACGCCGGGCGAGGTCGGCCCGTCGGTGATCCTCGGCCATGTCACGGTCGGTGCCTACGGCGACGGTGTCTTCCGCCGCCTGGGGGAACTGCGGCGGGGCGACCGGATCGTGGCGCGCAGGCAGGACGGCTCCTCGGCGGAGTTCACGGTCGGCGCCGTACGGACGGTGGCCAAGGCCGACTTCCCGGCGGACCAGGTCTACGGCGACGTCGACCGCCCGGAGCTGCGTCTGATCACCTGTGGGGGCCCGCGCGAGGGCCAGGAGTACCGCGACAACGTGATCGTGTTCGCGTCGCTGAGCCCGGCAACCCCTTGACCGAGGAAGAGGGATCCGGAGCCGGGCCGGGCGGCCGTGGGAACGCGAGCCGACGGCCCGGCATCCTCCCTCATGAGCCCGCCGGAGCCGGGCCCACGAATGCCGATCCGCCGTCCCGATCATGGAGTGCGTTGAAACGGTCCCGAGACAGGGCAGCGTCCGAGCTGTTCGCTGCCCTGTACCCGCGCCTGGCGGGCTGGTGCCGCCGTCTCGTCGACGACGACGAGACGGCGCACGAGATCGCCTCCGAGGCCTTCACCAGGCTGTGGGCCCGCTGGAACCGGGTGGAGGAACCGCGCGGCTTCCTCTACGTCACCGCCGCGAACCTGGTCCGGGACCACTGGCGCAAACTGGAGCGCGAGCGCCGGGCGATGCGGCGAGCCACGACGGAGGCGGCCGTCAACAACGCGCACGCGGAACAGGCGGACCCTTCGGTGCGCCTGCTGGTCCAGTCCCTCCCCGAACGGCTCCGCACCCCGATCCTCCTCCACTACTACGCTGACATGCCGATCCGGGAGGTGTCCGTGCTGACCGGACGCAAGGAAGGGACCGTCAAGGCCGACCTGCACGCGGCCCGTGAACTGCTCCGCGTCCACCTGAGGAGAAGCCTTGACCACACGCTTTGACGAGGACGACGTGGACGGCCCGGAGTTCGCCCCCGACGACCCCCTCGCGGTCATCCTCCGCCCGCCTGCGGACCACCTCGCCCCGCCCCCCGGCCACTACGAGACCGTCCGCCGCAAGGCGTCCCGCCGACGCCTGCTGCGTACGGCCACCGGGGTGGGCGTGACCTGCGCCGTGGCGCTGCTGGTCGCGCTGCCGTTCACCTCGGGCCGCCCGGACGGGCCGGTCAACCCCGCGCCGCCGCTCGCACCCCCGCCCACGAGCGACCGCACGACAGTGCCCTCCCCCTCGCCCACCAGCCCGAGTCCCTCGGCGTCCGCGGCCCGCACCCCGTCCCAGGGCAGGACGGCGGCCCCGACGCCGACCGCGCGGCCCGGGACACCGACCTCGGAGCCCACCCGCGATCCACAGGCTGTGGGTTCCCGGACTCCGGACGCGATGCCGACCCCCACGGCACGGCCGTCGACGGAGCCGACGCGCAGGACCGGCGACGAGGCGACACCGTCCGCCGGGTAGTCAGGTGGCGGCGGGTCAGTGCGCCGCGAACTGGAGCCCGGTCGGCTGCGCCACGTCGGGACGTATCGCGAGCCCGTCGACCGTCAGCGTCTCGCCGTAGATGTCCGTGAGCCGGATCGCCGCCCCGCAGCCCGCGCCCTGCTCGGACAGGAAGTAGTTGTACTCGGTGCGCGTCAGCCGCTGCCAGCCGCCGGCCGTCCGCACCTCCAGGCGGGCCAGGGGGTTCCGGTGGCCCACCGCCTGGATCTCGCACCAGTAGCGGCTGGAGCCGGTCTTGTAGCGGACCGAGATCTTCTCGGAGACGGCCGGGCTCAGCAGCCGCCAGGTGATCGGGATCTGTCCCGTGACGGGCGCGGCCAGCGTGGCGAACGCCTGGGCGCTGAGGTCGAGTTGGCCGGGGGCGCAGGGCAGGGGGCACTCGTTGGTGATCCGGACCGTGACGGTGGCGCCGCTCGCCGCACGGACCTGGACGTACGCCCCGCAGGCCTTGGAGGTCTCGTAGTCCGTGGTGTTCATCGCCGCGGTCATGACGTCGTCGGTCGGGCCGAACAGGCAGGCGCCGTCGCCGTCTCCGGTGTCGTAGAAGGTTGCGGTTCCCTTGTGGTCGACGCCGGGGCGTATCCGTCCCGCCAACGGGGCGGAGGCCGGGGCGGGTCGAGGGGTGGCGGTGGGGGACGCCTCGGTGGGCTTCGGCGCCGGCTTCTTCGGTGTGGACGTCGGCTCGGGCGTCGGCTTCGGCTTCCGGGCGGGTGTCGAGTGTGGGGTGGCCGAGCGGGCGGTGGCGGCGGCCGGCGCGGCCGTCGACGCGACCGCCTCGGTCCCACCGTCGGGGCGCAGGGCCACGACCAGGGACACGGCCACGGCGACGGCCGCCACGACGGCGGCGCAGACGGCGGCCGTGCGCCGCTTGTCCGGGGACCGGCGATGGGGACGGGAACGGGGACTGGATGCCACGGGTGGGTCCTTACGCGGTTCGGTGAGAGCTGGCCATGTGTCAGTGGTCGCCGAGGGCGGAAAGGTTGCCGCGCGTTTTTTTGGGGGGGGGTGCGTTGTCGGGGTGCGTCATAGGGGTGCGTCCGACCCGGTTAAATCCCTCGCGCCGTCCGCGCGCGGGGAGTTACTCTCGCCGCGATGACGACTCATTCTGTTGACAGATCGGGGGTCCCGTCCGCGCAAGGTGAGTGCTGATGGGCACTCCGAACGCGAACGGGGAACCCTGGGTTTCCTTCTGGCCGCGCGTGCGCGAGTTCGCCGTGCCGGCCTCCATGATCGAGACCGCGACCGCCCGCCGGCTCGCCGGGGACTGGGCGGGGGCCTGTGCCGCCGCGGGAATCGACGTCGATCTCAATCTGCGCTCCCTGGCCCGTGACCACGGGCGGGAGGCCGCCGCCCGGGTCCGCGACGACCTGCGCGCCCTGGCCCCCGACCTGCTGCGCTGGCACATGCCCCGGATCGCCCCCGACGGACTGCTGCGCCCCGGGGTGACCCTCGCGCTCGCCCGTTACGGGGGCACGGGACGCGGGCGCCGGCAGCCGCTGCAACTCGTGGTGCGGACTCCGCCCGCGTGGGCGGACGCCGGCCAGCGGATCAGCCTGGCGCTGTGGGACGGGGGACACGGGCGCGGCGGTGCAGCGCCGCCGGACGGACCTGCCCCTCCCCACCCGCATCCCCGGCCCAGCCGGCGGTTCCGGCTCGATCTGCACCGGCATCTCTGGGACGCCCGCCGCGCCGGTGAGCTGCGGATCCGTGCCGGGGCCGGGGCGGGTCCCGATCTGCCGGGCGGCGGCGTGCCGTACGGGTCCCTCTGTGCCGTCGACCGGTGGGCCGACGAGGCGTCGCTGCTGCTGCGCGCCGAGGGACGCACCCGAGGTGCCGTGGTCGTGCGGCTGGGGGACCGGCACCGGGTCCTGCTGGAGGTGCCCGGGGACGGGGACGGAGCGGGCGGGCCGCGGATCGTGGAGTCCGCCGGGCGCCGTGCCTGCGCGTCGCCCTCCCTGCCCGTGCTGCCCGATGCCGCGACCTGGGTCCTGCCCGATCTGGAGCTGCTGCGGGCCGGTGCGATCGACGCCGGCCGGCTGCATCCGCTGGTCGCCTCCGCGCTCGTACCGGAGCGTTCCGGGACCCGGAGCGCACGGCCCGCCGAGGGACACGGATCGGCGCGGTGGGTGACGTGCCGCGGCGACCGGCATCGGATCGGGCTGGTCGACGGCGTGCTCGCGCCCCTCGACCACGCGCCCGACGAGATCCGGCGCGAGGAACTCCTCGCCGCGCTCACCGGCACCCCGCTGCCCTGTCTCCGGGCCATCGACGACGCGCACCGCCGTCCCGAGTGCCTGCCCGACGTCCGCGAACGCCTCGGGCACGGCGACATCGCCGGGGCGTTGGCCGTCGTCGAGGGGCTGTTGGGGCCGGACGCGGTGCTGCGGGCCGGGGCGCTGCGGGACGAGCTGGAGGCGATCGCGCGGCGCCGCGTCGCCTACGGGCTCTTCCGGGCCGGGCTGGCCGGCCCCCGGCCGGGACCCGTCCGCTACGACGAACGCGTCCCCCGTCGCTCCGGCGCCCACCGGGCCCGCCCGCGGCACGCGACCTTCTCCTGACCCGCGCGACCGATCCTCTGCCCGCTCCGCACAGACCCACGGTGATGACACATGCCTGCTTCCACCCTGCCCTCCTCGCCCTCGGCCTCCCAACTCGACGTGGCCGCCGACCTGTTGGCGCTCCTTCGGGACACCACGACCGAACCCCGCCCCGACCCCCAGCTCGAAGCCCTCACGCTGGCCGTGGCCGCCGATCTGCCCGTCCTGCTCTGGGGCGAGCCGGGTATCGGCAAGACGGCCGCGCTCACCCAGCTCGCCGCCGAACTCGACCTGCCGCTGACCACGGTGATCGCCAGCGTCCACGAACCCTCCGACTTCTCCGGGCTGCCCGTCGTCGGGGACGACCCCGCCGAGCAGGGCGTGCCGATGGCCCCGCCGGACTGGGCCGTTCGGCTGGTGCGGGCCGGGCGGGGACTGCTGTTCCTGGACGAGCTGTCGACCGCGCCGCCCGCCGTGCAGGCCGCGCTGCTGCGGCTGGTGCTGGAGCGCAGGGTCGGCGCGCTGCGGCTGCCGCCCGGGGTGCGGATCGTGGCCGCCGCCAACCCGCGCTCCTCGGCCGCCGACGGCTGGGAGCTGAGCGCGCCGCTGGCCAACCGGTTCGTGCATCTGCAATGGGCCCACGACCACGAGGTCGTCGTACGCGGACTCGGCGGGACCTGGCCGCGGGCGACCCTGCCCCGGCTCGACCCCGAAAAGCTGGCCGGGGCCGTGGACTTCGCGCGGCGCGCGGTGCACGGGCTGCTGTCCGGACGGCCGGCGCTCGTGCACCGGCTGCCGAGCGGGGAGGCGCGCCGGGGCGGTGCCTGGCCGTCGCCGCGCAGCTGGGAGATGACCCAGTCCCTGGTCGCCTTCGCCACCGCCGCCGGGTCCTCGCGGGAGGTGCTGTCGATGCTCGTGCGGGGCACCGTGGGCGACGGGCCGGGACTGGAACTGCTGGCGTGCGTGGACCGGATGGACCTGCCCGACCCGGAACTGCTGCTCGCCGACCCCGCGCGCGCCGAGCTGCCCGAGCGCGGGGATCTGCGGCAGGCCGCGCTGGACGCGGTGGTGGAGGCGGTACGGACCCGGCCCGACAGGTCCCGCTGGGACGCGGCCTGGGCCCTGCTGGTCCGCGCCCTGGAGACCGGCGCCCCGGACCTGGTCGTCGTCCCCGCGAGCACCCTCGCCTCCCTGCGCCAGGAGGACTGGGACGTCCCGGCGACGATCGAACGCCTCTCCGGCGTGGTGACCCTGTCCCACCGCGCGGACCGAGCGGCGGCCCGGACAACAGCGATCGCAGAGAAGCAGAAGGCCCGCCGATGACTCCCGACCACGCCCGCGCGGAAGCCGCGCCCGGAGATCAGGACGGAGCCCGGCCCCTCGACGCCGCCAGGCTCCCCGACGCGGCCCGCGACCGGACCGGGCTCCCGCACCGCGAGCGGCCCTCACCGCCCGACCCCAGCATGTCGCCCGGCCCCGACCGTGACAGGCCCCCGGCCCGTGCCGGTGACCGGCTCCCCGACCCTGCCCGCGACCGGGCCGGGCGCCCGGAGCGCGAGCGGTCCTCGCCGCCCGCTCCCGGCGTTGGGTCGCTCGACCGGGACAAGCTCTTTTCCGCTCGGTTGCATGCCGTGCGGGTGCGGCCCTATCTGGCGACCGCCCTCTTCGCGCTGCACGTCGTCGAGTCGAGGTCGGTGCCGACGATGGCCGTCGACCGGCACTGGCGGTGCTACGTGTCGCCGGCGTTCGTGGCGCGGACGCCGGTCGAGGAGCTGGCCGGGGTGTGGGTGCACGAGGTGTCGCATCTGCTGCGCGACCATCACACGCGCGGCGACCGGGTGGCACGCGAGCGCGGGCTGACCGGGCCGGGGGAGCGGCTGCGGATGAACATCGCCGCGGACTGCGAGATCAACGACGACGTGTACGGCGACGGACTGGCCCGCCCCGAGGGCGCCGTCGACCCGGCGAGCCTGATGCTGCGCGACGGCGAGCTGATGGAGGACTATCTGCGCCAGTTCCGGCTGGGCCCGCGGACGCAGGACCTGGCCTGGCTGGACTGCGGCAGCGGCGCCGACGGCCTGGAGCGGGCGTGGGACCTCGGGCCGGACGGCGCGCACGGCCTGAGCTCCCAGGAACGGGACGCCGTCCGGTTCCGGGTGGCGCAGGGCATCACCGGCCGTCCGGGCAGCGCCCCCGACAGCTGGCAGCGGTGGGCGGAGGAGGCGTTCCATCCGCCGCAGCCCTGGCGGGAGTTGCTCGGCGCGGCCGTACGGTCGGCCGCCTCCGGACCCGGCGCGGGCGAGGACTACACCTACGGCCGGCTCTCGCGCCGTTCGGCCTCCGTGCCCGGCGCCGTACTGCCGAGCCTGCGGCGCCGGCCGCCGCACGTCTGCGTCGTCATCGACACCTCCGCCTCGGTCAGCGACGCCGAACTGGGCAGCGCGCTGCTGGAAGTCGCCGCGATCTCCCGGGCCGTGGGCGGGCGTCCCGACCTGGTCAGCGTGGTGTCGTGCGACGCGGCGGCCGGGGGCGTGCACCGGGTGTGCCGCGCCGAGGGGATTCCGCTGGTCGGGGGCGGCGGCACGGATCTGCGCGAGGGTTTCGCGACGGCGCTGCGGGCCCGGCCCCGGCCCGATGTCGTCGTCGCCCTGACGGACGGTCAGACCCCATGGCCGAGCACCCGGCCGCCGTGCCGGACGGTCGTGGGGCTCTTCCCCCGCTTCCCCCGCTCGCGCGGCCGCTCACGCGGCGAGGACGCCCCCGAGTACACGCCGGACACCCCGCCGGCCTGGGCACGGGTGGTCGAGATCGGGGCGGGTGCCAGGGGCAGGTGAGACCTGGGTCCCATCGGGCGCTCGTACTCCCGGCGGACCCACCACCCGCCCGTACTGCATTCTCAGTACCGGCGATTGTCGGCAGCCGCACGACGACACGGCACCCCCCTCCCCGAGAGCCTGGGCACACGTTCGAGTCCCAGATGTGGAGACCCCTTGCCGTGGCTACTTTCCTGTATCGACTGGGCCGTCTGGCCTTCCGGCGGCGCTGGTACGTCGCCCTGGTCTGGGCGGCCGTCCTGGCCGCCGTCGGCCTGGGCGCGCTGAAGGCCCCGGGCGCCGCCGACGAGGGTTTCTCCATGCCGGGGATCGAGTCGCAGAAGGCGTTCGACCTGATGGAGGAGCGCTTCCCGGGGGCGACGGCCGACAGCGCGAGCGCGCGGGTCGTCTTCGTCGCGCCGGACGGCGAGAAGGTCACCGCCGCCGACAACAAGAAGGCCGTCGAGGAGGCCGTGGCCGAACTGGGCGACGGCTCGCAAGTGGCGTCCGTCGTCGATCCGTTCCGGGCGAAGGCCGTCAGCAGGGACGGCACGACCGCGTACGCGACCGTCACCTACAAGGTCGCCTCCAACGACCTCACCGACGCGAGCCGCAGCCATCTGGGGAAGGCGCTCGACGACGCCCGCGACAGCGGACTGACCGTCGAGGCCGGCGGCAGCGCCATGGACGACGGCGGCGGCGCGGGCGGGGCGGCCGAGGTGATCGGCATGGCGATCGCCGCCGTGGTCCTGCTCGTCACGTTCGGTTCGCTGGCCGCCGCCGGGCTGCCGCTGCTGACAGCCGTCGTCGGAGTCGGCGTCAGCATGGCCACGATCCTCGTCCTGGCCGAGGCGCTCGGCCTGTCCACCACGACCGGCACCCTCGCGATGATGCTGGGCCTCGCGGTCGGCATCGACTACGCCCTGTTCGTCGTCTCCCGCTACCGCGAGGAACGCGCCAAGGGGCGCACTCCCCAGGAGGCCGCCGGACTCGCCGCCGGCACGGCCGGCTCCGCGGTCGTCTTCGCCGGGCTCACCGTCGTCATCGCGCTCGCCGGGCTGTCCGTCGTCGGCATCCCGATGCTCACCAAGATGGGCCTGGCCGCGGCGGGCGCCGTCGTCGTCGCCGTGTTCATCGCGCTCACGCTGGTCCCCGCGTTCCTCGGCTTCTGGCCCAACGCCGTGCTCCCGAGGCGGGCCCGTAGGAAGGGCCGTATGGAGGTGAGCGCCGACAGCAACGGCGGCACCCGCTGGGCGCGGTTCGTGCTGCGCCGGCCCATACCGGTGCTGCTGCTCGGCGTCGTGGGCCTCGGCGCGCTCGCCGTACCGATGACACAGCTCCAGCTGGGCATGCCCGGCGACGAGGCGAAGGCGACGTCCACCACCGAGCGGCGGGCCTACGACGCGCTCGCCGAGGCGTTCGGGCCGGGCTTCAACGGGCCGCTGACCGTCGTCGTGGACGCCAAGGGGGACAGCGACGCCAAGGGCGCCGTCACCACCGTCTCCGAGGAGATCGCCGGCACCGAGGGGGTCGTGTCCGTCTCCCCGGCCCGCTTCAACGAGGCCGGCGACACCGCCGTCTTCTCCGTGGTGCCGTCCACCGCGCCCACCGACGAGAAGACCAAGGACCTGGTGACCACCATCCGGGGCGAGCGCCCGGCGACGGAGGCCGAGACCGGGGCGACCTTCGAGGTCACCGGCACCACCGCGATGAACATCGACATCGCCGACAAGGTGCAGGCCGCGCTGGTGCCGTACCTGATCGTCGTCGTCGGCCTCGCGGTCGTGCTGCTGCTGGTCGTCTTCCGTTCGCTGCTCGTCCCGCTGAAGGCGGCCGCCGGCTTCCTGCTGTCGGTGCTGGCCTCCCTGGGCGCGGTCGTCGTGGTCTTCCAGCAGGGGCACGGCGCCGAACTGCTGGGCGTGGAGCAGACCGGGCCGATCATGAGCCTGATGCCGATCTTCCTGGTGGGCATCGTCTTCGGACTCGCCATGGACTACGAGGTCTTCCTCGTCTCCCGGATGCGGGAGGCGTACGTCCACGGCGAGTCCGCCGCACAGGCGGTCACGTCCGGCTTCCGGCACAGTGCCCGCGTGGTCGTGGCCGCCGCCCTGATCATGATCGCGGTGTTCGCCGGGTTCATCGGGGAGAGCGACTCGATGATCAAGATGATCGGCTTCGGGCTCGCCTCCGCCGTCCTGCTCGACGCGTTCGTCGTCCGGATGGCGATCGTGCCCGCCGTGCTCGCCCTGCTCGGCGACAAGGCGTGGTGGCTGCCGAAGTGGCTGGACCGGATCCTGCCCCGCGTCGACGTGGAGGGCGAGGCCCTCGGCCGCGGGTCCGAGGCGCCGGACCCCGCACCGGCCGACCTGGAAGTGGCGCGCACCTGATCCGCCCGTCCGCTCCCGGGGACCGTCCGTGACGAAGGACACGGGCGGTCCCGTCGGCCGTTCCCGGCCGGGGCGGACACCATGGACCAAGCCCACCGACCGGAGAGCACGATGACCACCACCCCGGAGCGGCGCTACGCGGACCGCCTCGACGAGTTCGCGGGCCGTCACCCCTTCGTCGTCGACCTGGTCCTGGTCGCGGCGCTCATGGGCTGCGCCACCTTCGGCGCCATGCTCACCCTGCCCGGCGCCGACCCGCCGGACCAGGACGGGACCGCCTCCTGCCTGATGGGCGTCGCCTGCCTCGCCCTGCTGAAGCACCGCAGCCACCCGCGGACGGCCGTCGTCGTGAACGCGGCCTGCACCATGGTCGTGATCGCGCTGGGCTATCTCCTGACCCCGCTGCTGCTGGCCCCCGTCATGGCGGCCCTGTACTGGCTGGCCACCCTCACCGACCGCAGGACCACCCGCGCCTTCGGCATCACCACCATGGTGGGCGTGATCATCGCGGCGGCGATCTCCGACTCCATGGAGCATCTGTCGCTGCTGCTCAGGACCATCGGCCCGTTCTTCTGGCTGCTGCTGCCGCTGGCCGTCGGCAACATGACCGGGCTGCGCCGCGCCTACCTCAAGGCGGTCCAGGCCCGCGCCGAGCACGCCGAACGCACCCGCGAGGAGGAGGCCCGGCTGCGGGTCACCGAGGAGCGCATGCGCATCGCCCGTGAACTGCACGACGTCGTCGCCCACCACATGGCCCTGGCCAACGCCCAGGCCGGCACGGCCGCGCACCTCGCGCTCACCAACCCGGAGCAGACGCAGAAGATCCTCACCGACCTCACCGGCACCACCTCCTCCGCGCTGCGCGAGCTGAAGGCGACGCTGGGGCTGCTGCGGCAGAACGACGACCCGGACTCCGCGCCTCTGGAGCCGTCGCCCGGACTGACCCGGCTGCCCGAGCTGGTCACGGCCTGCGCGTCCGCGGGCGTCACCGTCACCGTCGCCACGGAAGGAGACCCGCAGCCGCTGTCCCCCGGCGTGGACCTGACCGCGTTCCGCATCGTGCAGGAGGCCCTCACCAACGTCACCAAGCACGCCACCACGGAAGCCGCCTGCGTACGGCTCGTCTACTCCGGCTCCCGCCTCCAGATCACCGTCACCAACGACGGCCCCGCCACCACCCGCGCCCTTCTGAACGGGAGCGCGGAGAGCCATGGCTTCGGCGTCATGGGCATGCGGGAGCGCGCCCAGTCCATCGGCGGCGAACTCAGCGCGGGCCCCCGCCCCGAGGGCGGCTTCGAGGTCACCACCGCCCTGCCGCTGCAGCCGCACGGCGCCGGACAGCAGGAGGCGACGGCCTGAGCGGTGCGGACACCGCGTGCGAGAATCCGCGTACACCCGTCCGCATCCGATCCATCGAGGTTCCCGTGACCAAGCCCGTCGCCCGCGAGCCGTTGCGGCGCAATTCGCGGGCCAACCGGGAGCGCATCCTCGCCACGGCCCGCCAGGAGCTCGGCCGCAACCCGGACGTCACGCTGGAGGAGCTGGCGCGGGCCGCGGGTGTCGTACGGCGCACCCTGTTCGGTCACTTCCCGGGGCGCGAGGCGCTGCTCGAAGCACTCGCGGAGGAGGCGTCCGAGGCGTTGCGCAGTGCGCTGACGGAGGGGACCGCGTTCGCGGAGACCGTGCCGGCCGAGCGGGCGTTCGCCGGGTTCGTGTTCTCGCTGTGGCCGGTCGGCGACCGCTACCGGCTGCTGCTGGCGCTGGCCAGGCGCGACCTGGGCGTACAGCGGGTGGCCGAGGTGCTGGCCCCGGCCCGTGCGACGGCCACGGCGATCCTGGAGCGCGGGCAGCGCGACGGTGTCTTCCACACGCATCTGCCGGCCGAGGCGATGAGCGGCGGCCTGGAGGCCATGACGGTCGCGCTGCTGGAGTCGGTCAACGACGGGCTGCTGGAGGACGACGGGACGCGGGTCGCCGTCGCCCTGCTGATCGCGGCCGGTGTGCCGGAGGAGCGGGCGAAGTCCGTGGTCGAGGCGGTCGCGCCGGCCTTCGAGGCGGAGCCGGACGCTTCCGACGACTGAGCGGGTCGGGAGGACGAGCGGGCCGGGCCGGGACGGTCGGCGGCTCGGCGCTGGGCGCGTCCCTTCCGGTGTGGCCTGATGAGCGGGGCCGTAGGACGACCGGAGCCGGACGCCGGAGCCGGACGGAAAGAAGGACGGTGCCGGGCGTCCCCTCCCGGCACCGTCCGGGGCCGTGCGCCGCTCAAGGCACGGCCCGTTCCGGGGTGGCTGTCGCTCAGGCGGTGCCCGAGCGCGCCTCCTGCGGCTCGGTCGACTCCGTCGACTTCTCTGCTTCTTCCGACTCCCGCGACCGCCCGGACTCATCGGTCGTGCCGGCCGCGGCCCGCTCCGGCCGCGCCGCCCGGCGGCCCGGCAGGACCGCGAGGACGATCAGCGTGCCGGCGGCCATGATGATCCCGCCGATCAGGCTGGTCTGGGCGACGCTGTGGGCGAAGGCCTCGTGGACGGCGTCGACCAGGGTCTGGGCCTGCTGAGCCCCGCCCGCCGGGTTCTTCGCGACCTCCTGGGCCACCGCGAGCCCGCCGCCCACCGAATCCCTGGCCGCCTCCAGCGCGGTGTGCGGGAGCTGCCCGCCGACCAGGTCGGTGAGCTTGTCGCGGTAGGCGGTGCCCAGCAGCGAGCCGAGGATCGCGATGCCCAGGGCGCCGCCCAGCTCCAGCGAGGTGTCGTTGGCGCCGCCGCCGACGCCCAGCTCGGACTCCGGGAAGGAGCCCATGATCGTGTCGGTGGCCGGGGACACGCTCAGCCCGATCGCGAAGCCCAGCATGAGCAGTGACGCCAGGAAGTCGGTGTACGTCGAGCCCGACTCGATCCGGGTGAGCAGCAGGACGCCGGCCGTGCCGATCAGCATGCCGGTGGCGACCATGGCCTTCACCCCGAGCTTCGGCGTCAGCCGCCCGGTCACCGCGGCGCCGACGAACACGGCACCGGCCAGCGGCAGCAGCCGTACGCCGGTCTCCAGCGCGTCGTAGTCGAGCACGAACTGGAGGTACTGGGTGGCGTAGTAGAGGGCGCCGAAGGTGCCGAAGAAGAAGAACAGCACCGCGAGCATCGAGCCGCCGAACGGCCGCTGGGCGAACTTGCGCACGTCCAGCATGGGGTGCGGGTGGCGCAGCTCCCAGGCGACGAAGGCCAGCAGACCGACACCGGCGGCCACGGCCGCGGCGACCGGGCCGGGGCCCCAGCCGAAGTGCGGGCCCTCGATGGCCGCGTAGACCAGCGAGCCGACGGAGACGATGGACAGCAGACCGCCCACGTAGTCGATCCGTCCCATGCCCTGTGCCTTCGACGGCGGCACCAGCGCCAGCGCGCCGACGGCGGCGACGATCGCGATGGGCACGTTGATCAGGAACGTCGAGCCCCAGGCGTGGTCGCCGAGGAGCCAGCCGGCGACCAGCGGGCCGACGGCGATGGCGAGGCCCGAGGTGGCGGTCCAGCCCGTGATGGCCTTGGCGCGTTCCTCCCGCGGGAAGATCGCGACCAGCAGCGACAGGGTGGCCGGCATGACG
This sequence comes from Streptomyces chartreusis, assembly GCF_008704715.1. NCBI lineage: Bacteria > Bacillati > Actinomycetota > Actinomycetes > Kitasatosporales > Streptomycetaceae > Streptomyces > Streptomyces chartreusis. The sequence continues at coordinate 4,796,166 of NZ_CP023689.1, read as the reverse complement.
ACGGCGGCGCCGACGCCCATGACCGCGCGGGCGGTGATGACCAGGGCCGTCTCGTCGACGAGGCTGCCCATCACCGAACCGCCCGCGAAGATCAGCAGACCGGTGACCAGCGCGCCGCGACGGCTGTACTTGTCGCCGATCGCGCCCAGCACGAGCATCAGCGCGGCGTACGGGACGGTGTAGCCGTCGATGACCCACTGGAGGTCGCTGCTGCTCAGGTTCAGATCCCGGGTCATGTCCGGCGCGGCCACGATCAGTGACGTGTTCGCCATGACGACGATCAGCAGGCTCAGGCAGAGCACGAGCAGGGCCCACCAGCGCCGGGTGTACGGCCCGGTCATCTTCTCGACGGGTGTGTTGGCAAGGAAGGGCACGGGGACTCCCAGGGGGCTGCGAGTTAATTGCACATCGATGAGCAGACTAGTTTCTTGCTCGCCGATGTGCAAATATCTCGGTCAGCCCCCCTGAACCCCTCCCCTCGCACCGAGGTGCCGCCGTGAGCAGCCCCACCGACCGGCCACCCGCACGACAGCGCCGCAGGACCCGTGCCACGCGCGCCCGCATCCTGGACGCGGCCCTGCGGGAACTGGGCCGCAACCCCGACAGCAGCCTCGGCGACATCGCCGAGGCCGCCGGGGTGGCGCGGCGCACCCTGTACACCCACTTCGCGGGGCGCGCGGCACTGGTGAGGGGTCTCGCCGAGGACGCGGTGCAGGCGATCGGACATGCGATGGCGGACGTGAGCGCGCTCGACGCCGGGCGGGGCGACGGCGTGGAAGACGACCCCGCGAGCGCCCTGGCCCGGTTCGTCCTCACCCTCTGGCCGGTCGGTGACGCCTATCGCACGCTCATCGGGCTCGCCCCCCAGGACCTGGGCCCCGACCACCTGAGCGAACTCCTCGCCCCGGCCCGCGAGACGGTCGCCGGCATCCTCGCCGAGGGGCAGCGCCGGGGCGTCTTCCACGCCGTCGTCCCGGCCGGCCCGCTCAGCGCCGCCGTCGAGGCCCATCTGCTCGCCCTGCTCGGCACCGTCAACGCCGGGATCTGGGCCGACGACGGTTCGGGCGCCGCGACCTCCGCGCTGATCGCCGCCGGCGTCGACAGCGCAACGGCCACCGCCACTGTGCGCCGCCTGCACGCCCCGGGCCCCCACCCGGCGGCCCGACGACACCACTGACCACGCCCCGAGGAGGGCAACTCCCATGCACCGGACACAGCACGGACACGACGACCACGCCTACGACGGCCAGGGCTACGACGGCCACGCCTACGACGGCCAGGGCTATGACGACCACGCCTATGGCTACGAGCCCTCACGGGACGAGCCGTACCTCCCCGGGATCCGGCCCCGACCCCGACCCCGCCGACGAAGGCTCGCCCTCGCCGCCGCCGGCCTCGTCGCCCTGGCCCTCCTCCCCGTCGCCGTCGACCGGGTCGTCGCCGCGCGCATCGAGTCCCGTACGGCGAAGGCGTTCCAGCAGGGCATGGGCACGCCCGAGGCGCCGGAGGTCGAGGTGCGGGGCTTCCCGGTCGTGACGCAGGCGGCCTCCGGCACCCTCCGCCATGTCGACATCACCGCCCACGACATACCGGCGCGCGGCGGCGCCCGCCCGCTGCCGGTGTCCGAACTCTCACTCCGGCTCGACGGGTTGACCAAGGCCGACGACGACAGCGAGGCCCGGGCCCGCAGCGCGCGGGCGAGCGCGTTCCTGTCGTACGCGGACGTCTCCGGAGCGCTCGGCCTGGAGATCTCGCGGGGTGACCGCCCGGGCCGGGTGAGCGCGGTCGTCCTGCTGCCGCTGAGCCAGGAGGTCACGGTGACCACGACCGTCTCGGCCGTCTCCGGAAACCGCATCGCCTTCGAGGACTTCGAGGTCACCGGCGGTTCGCTGCCCGATGCCGGGAGCGCGATCCTCGACAGGATCTTCGAGCGGCCGATCCGGCTGCGGAACATCCCCGACGGCCTGCGACTGCGCTCGGTCACGACCACGGCCGACGGTCTGGACGCCGAATTCACCGGCCGATCGGTCACGTTCCGGCCCGAGGAGGCGTGAGCGGCCCGCGCCGCCACCCTTGACCGGGTGGCGGCGCGGTCGGCACTGTGTGCACTGTGGGAGCGCTCCCGTAAGCGACTCCTCGTCGCTCTCCCGTCCGAAAGCGTGCCGCCATGCAGAGCCTGACCAAGCGCCACCTGTCGCCCGAGGACCTCGACGCCCTGCTCCTCGGCTCCCTCGGGAGCGGGTGCCGGCTGGAGGCCGAGCTGACCGACGGCTGGTTCAACACGGCGTACCGCGTCCGGCTCGACGACGGCCGCCGCGCCGTCGTGAAGGTCGCCCCGCTGCCCGACACCTCGGTCCTGCGCTACGAGCGCGGCATCCTCGCCACGGAGGCCATGGTCTACCGCCGGATCGCGCGGCTGCCCGGCGGTGGCGTGCCGACGCCCGAACTGCTGCACGCGGGCGAGGAGTTCATCGCCGTGTCCGTCCTGGACGGCACCCCGTGGGACAAGGCCGGCGACGGGCTGCCCGCGTCCACCCAGCGGGCGCTGCGCCGCGAACTCGGCGCCGTCGCCGCCCGGCTGCACACCCTGGCCCCCGAGGACGGCCGGTTCGGCTACCCGGCCGCCGAGTCCGCGCTGTCCGCCCCGGACTGGCGGACCGCCTTCACGGCCATGGTCGAAGCGCTCCTGGATGACGCCGAGCGCTGGCGTTCCCCGCTGGGCGTGCCGCCCGCCGACATCCGCACCCTGCTCGCCGAGGGCACCGACGCGCTCGACGAGGTGACCGAACCCCGGCTGGTCCACTCCGACCTGTGGCCCGGCAACATCTTCATCGACGCCGGCGACAGCGACCGGCGGCCCCGCATCACCGGACTCATTGACCACGAGCGGGCGTTCTGGGGGGACCCGGCGGCCGAGCTGGTCTCCCTGGCCTACGGCGGCCCCACCGGCCCGGACAGCGACCTGGTCGCGGGCTACACCGAGGCCGGCGGCGCCCTCCACTTCACCCCCGCGCTGCGGCACCGGCTGGCCCTGTACCACCTGTACCTGGGCCTGCTGCTGGTCGTGGAGTGCGGCCCGCGCGGCTACGGCCCCGACCATCTCGCGTACTGCCGCCGCACGCTCGACGACAACCTTGCCGGGGTGCGGGCGCTGGGGTAACGCCGAAAGCATCGGGGGCGCCGCCGACCGGGGGTTGGCGGCGCTCGGGCAAGGGGCGTGCTCACCTCGACGGAGTACCGTGCGGCGAGAGTCAGCGGCGGGGCGTCCGTCGTCGCTCGCAAGGACCCGCACATGCCCGGAAGGACCCGACGCTGAACACCCCGCTCGCGGAGACCCTGTCCGTGGCCATGCTCGTGCTCGTGCTGGTCTGCGCCGTCGTCCGTCCCTTCGGCTGGCCGGAGGCCGTGGTCGCCGTACCGGCCGCGGCGCTGGTGATGGCCACCGGGGCGATCTCGGTGGGCGACGCGTTGGACGAGGCCGAACGGCTCGGGCCGGTGATCGGCTTCCTCGCCGCCGTACTCGTACTCGCCCAACTCTGCGACGACGAGGGGCTGTTCCAGTGGTGCGGGGCGTGGATGGCGCGTACGTCGGCGGGCCGGCCGCGCCGGCTGCTGGCGCAGGTGTTCGTCGCCGCGTCGGCGATCACCGCCGTACTGAGCCTGGACGCCACGGTCGTGCTGCTCACCCCGGTCGTGTTCGCCACCGCGGCCCGGCTCGGCGCCCGCCCCAAGCCGCACGTCTACGCCTGCACCCACCTGTCGAACACGGCCTCCCTGCTGCTGCCGGTGTCCAATCTGACGAACCTGCTGGCGTTCGCGGCCAGCGGGCTGAGCTTCACCCGGTTCGCCGCGCTGATGACACTGCCGTGGCTGGCGGCGATCGCCGTCGAGTACGTCGTCTTCCGTCGCTTCTTCGCCACCGACCTGGACGCCGGCGCGCAGGCCCCGGCCACCGGCGACGCCCCCGAACTGCCGCTGTTCGCCCTGCTGACGGTGGCCGGCACACTCGCCGGGTTCGTGCTGACCTCGGCCCTCGGCGTCGACCCGGCCTGGGCGGCGCTGGCCGGCGCGACGGTGCTCGCGGTGCGGGCGCTGCTGCGCCGCCGTACGACGCCGAAGGCGCTGGTGAGTTCCGCGTCGGTGCCGTTCCTGGCCTTCGTGCTGGCGCTCGGGATCGTGGTCCGCGCGGTCGTGGACAACGGGCTCGACACGGCCCTCGGGAAGCTGATCCCCGACGGCACCGGGCTCGCGGCCCTGTTCGGGATCGCCGCGCTGGCCGCCGTACTGGCGAACGTCATCAACAACCTGCCGGCGGTGCTGGTGCTGCTGCCGCTGGCCTCCGGCTCCGGGCCCGGCGCCGTCCTCGCCGTGCTGCTCGGCGTGAACATCGGCCCCAACCTGACCTACGCCGGATCGCTGGCGACCCTGCTGTGGCGGCGTATCGTCCACGCCCATGACGCGGAGGTGGAGCTGCGGGAGTTCACGCGGCTCGGCCTGTTCGCGGTACCGGCGAGCCTGTGCGCCGCGGTGCTGGCACTGTGGGCCTCACTGGCCGTGATCGGAGGAGGCTGATCCCATGGCGGTGGTCGTCTGGGTCGTCGAGGGCACCTGGCCCGCCTGTGTGGACGCCGCGCGTGCGCACGCCCCCGAGGACGCCGAGGTCGTCCTGCTGCACGTCACCGGGCACGATGTCGCGGACGCCGCGCACGGCGCGTTCGCGGGGCTGCTCGGCCGCGGTCACCCGGAGCGTGATCCCGGCAACCGCGTCGAACACCTCGCCGCGGCCTCCGCCGAGAGCCTGCTGCAAGCGGCCGCCGAGCGCCTGGGCCGGCCCTGCACCCGCGTGGAGCGCACCGGTCGTGTCGAGCGTGAGGTCGTCGCCGCCACGGAGGGCGCCGATCTGCTGGTCCTGGCCCGTGACGGCGACCGTGCCCGCCTCGGCCCGCACAGCCTGGGCCCGGCGAGCCGGTTCGTCGTCGACCACGCCCCCTGCCCGCTGCTGCTGGTGTGGCCAGAGCCCGCCCCCGATCTGACGACCATGCCGCCCCCGCCGCCGCACCACCGGTGAGGGAAGGGGCGGCAGGGGTAGGGGCGTTGCGGGTCAGCCCGCCTGCGACGGGGTCTGCTTCATCTCGTCGACCACGGCCCGCTTCATGATCGCGTTGGTGAACAGCACCGTGCCGGGCGTGATCAGGGCGTCGTCGCCGGTGCCCTTGCGGACCTGGACGGAGCGCTCGCCGAGGAAGACATGGGTCTTCCGGTCGAAGATCCATTCCTCGCGCTGCCCGCTGGTCTCGTCGAGCCGGGCCACCGCGATGCCGTGCCGTCCGGCGGCGTCCACCGCGTCGTCGACCACGACCACACCGGGGATCTTCGAGGCGGCCTTGAACAGCGCCGGGTACAGGTCCGCCGGCGGGTAGCTCTCGATGAGCAGGTCACCGATGGTGGTGAACGCCTGCTGGTCGGGGGTGTTGCCCATCCCCTCGGTCTCCTTGTAGATCTTCACGAGGAGCTCGTCGGGGTCGGTGGTGAGCTTGGCGAGGTAGTCGAAGGAGGGGGCGTTCAGCGTCGCCTCGGGGGTGTTGCCCTGCTCGTCGGGCAGGCTCAGGGTCTCGCCCTCGGAGCTGTCGTTGACCGCGGGGTCGATCAGCCAGCCCTCGGTGCCGTCGGCGGACTCCCACACCTGACGGGTGTGCAGGGCGTGACTGGCCAGGCTGGACTCGTCGCCGACGTGCTTCACGAAGGTGTCGGCGGACTTGGACTCGATGTAGATGAACTGGCCCGGCTTGACGTCCGGGTGGGAGGTGTCGGCCGCCGCCAGCGAGATCCGGTCGATCAACTGGGGCACGCCCTTGGTGGTCGCCGTGCCGATCTTCGTCGTCAGCGCGGGTCCGGTGGCGACGCCGCTCTCCCTGACGCCGCCACTGCCGGTCTGCCACACCCCGGCGACGACCGCCGCGGCCACGGCGACCGCCGTCAGGGGCAGCGTGACCGCCGGGCGCGGGAGGCGCAGGCGGCGCTTCCGCGCGGGTGCCGGCGTCGCGGTGCGCTCGGCGCGCTGCATGTCGTGGATCTGGGCCATCAGACGCTCCTTGTGGAACTCGTGGCGGCCCGACGGCAGGTCACGCGCCGTTCCCGAGAGCAGTTCGGAGGTGCTCCGGTCGGTGTCGGCCGGGTGCGGCCGGGGCGTGTTCGCGTTCATCGGTGTCCCTCCTGTGCGGGCCGGATCACGCTCGTGTGATCACCTCTTGTCTGTCGGGCGGGCCGGCCGCCTTCCCGATTTCCACGAACTTTTCCGTACGGCGTCCCGGCCGCGGGGCGGGCCGCCGCGTCCTCGGCGTGCGCGCGCAGCTTCTTGCGGGCCCGGGACAGCCGGGAGGCCACCGTGCCGACGGGGATCCCCAGCGCCAGCGCGGCGGCCTCGTAGTCCAGGCCCTCGCCCAGACAGAGCGTGACGACCTCGCGTTCGGGTCTGCGCAGCTTGGCGAGGGCGGACAGGGCGAGCGTCAGCCGGTGCCGGTCGTCGACCCGGTCGGCGACCTCGTCGGCGTGGTCGGGCACCGAAAGCTCCGCCGCGGCGGCGGCATTGGCGGCGGCCCGGTAACGCCGGTTGCTGCGGTACTGGTTGCGGGCCGTGTTGGTGGCGATGCCCAGCAGCCAGGGCCGCAGCGACCCGCCCTCGGCGTCCACCCGGTCCCGCAGCCGCCATGCCTCCAGGAAGGTCGCGGCCATCACCTCCTCGGCCACGGACCAGTCGGCGGTCAGCCGGAAGGCATGGTTGTACACCGCACGGGCGTAGCTGTCGAAGAGCTCCGCGAACGCGCTCGATTCCCCGGCCCGTACCCGGGTTCGCATATGAGTGCTCACTTCAATGAGCTGTCCGGCACCATGGACCGACTTCCCGTGATCTGCGTCACAGGACGGAGGGGTCGGTGTGCCGGTGGCCGGAGGGCCCCTGTGTCAGAGGCCGAACTCCTGGGTGGGGAGGCCGAGTACCGAGCATGCCTCGCGCAGGACCTGTTCCTCGGCGGGGGCGATGTAGCCGTCCGCGCCCGCCACGACGAAGCCGGTCTGTACGACCGCGCGGGCCTCCGTGGGCTTCTTCGCGGCCTTGGCGATCTCCTGGAGGGCCTCTGCCTTGCCCTGCTGGAAGTTGAACGACATCTGGTCGACGTGCTTGTTGAACCGCTGGCGCAGCTGCTCGGACGGGAAGTTCTGCAGGACGTCGTTGTTGAGGATCAGCGACTCCACGTGCTGGCGCTCGGCCGGGTCCACGTTCCCGTCGGCGGCGGCGACCAGGGCGCACATCGCCATGCTGGCGTCACGGTAGGCGCCGCTCTTCAGCTCCGTCTTGAGCGAGGTGAGCTGGGACTTCAGCGTGCTGACCAGCTGCGCCTTGGATCCCCCGCCCGACCGTCCGTGTCCGCCGGAGCCCGTCCCGGGCCGCCCGTGTCCACCGGCTCCCCGTGCGCCCTGGGCCTGCTGCTGCAGCCCCTTGGCCTGGTCCTTGATCCGATCCCACATCGCCATCAGTGCCACCTCGGCTTCAGCCCGGTCGTTCCGGTAGTCCTCGTGCGCTTCGCGTGTCACCCGGCCAACGTCCGCCCCGCCCCAGGAGTTCCACGCCGGCCCGACGCCGTTCGGCCGCGGGAGGCGGCGGCGCTACGACCCCGGCGCGCGGAACGCGACCTGGCGGCGGGACGCCTCGTCGATCTCGTCGACGGTGAGCAGGGGCGTGGCCCGGGTGTGGAGGGCTCCGCTGGCCTTGACGGTGAGGCTGACGGCGGCCATGGACACCGGGTCGGGGAAGTCGATGATCATGACGAGGTCGTCCTGCCCGAACGCGAAGTACATGGCCTCGACCTTGCCGCCGAGGCCGCTGACGACCTGGTCCACGGCGGCGCGGCGGCCGCTCGCGCCTTCCTTGAGCAGCCCCTTGGTGCCCTCGGACGTGTAGGTCGCCTGGATGAGGAACTTCGGCATCGGGACGCTCCCTGCCCGTCGCTGGTCCGGTACGAGCAAGGGCCTTCCCGCTCCCGGACCGGCCGCCACCGCCCGCCCGGCAGGTTCACCCGTTGGCAGCCGCACCTCTTTCCAGGATGCCCGTCACCAGGTCACGGGCGTAGGCGGCGTCCAGCCCGTCGGGGCGGAACAGGACGCGGTACATCAAGGGCGCCACGACGCCGTCGATCAGCGTCTCGACGTCGGGGGTGTCCTCCCCGCGGTCCTTCGCGCGGCCGACGATGACGTCGATCTGCTCGGCCGCGTAGGCGGAGCACCGGCCGGCGTTGCCGCCGTCCGGGTCGCCGAGCAGGGCGTCGCGGATGTAGGCGCGGCCGGTGGGGGAGGCCATCTCGTCCAGGAACTGCTCGGCCCAGGCCGCCATGTCGGACGGCAGGTCGCCGTGCTCCCGCGGCGTCGTCTCCGGGCGCAGCCGCTCGACGGCGACGTCCGAGAGGAGTTCGTTCAGGTCGCCCCAGCGGCGGTAGATCGTCGACGGGGTCACTCCGGCGCGCTGGGCGACCAGCGGCACGGTCAGGGCGTCGCGCCCCACCTCGGACTCCAGTTCGCGTACGGCGGTGTGGACCGATGCCTGGACCCGGGCGCTGCGCCCGCCTGGGCGCACCATCTGTCTGCGAGCCATCGTCTCCACCTCGAACGACGTTTTTCCGGCCTACATTCTGGCCCCTGTTCAGGCCACCGGCGCGAGCTCACGGGCGGGCGCCGTCCGCTCGTACGCGTGCCCCACCCGCAGCAGCACCGCCTCCCCGAGCGGGTGCCCGAGGAGCTGCATCCCTATCGGCATCCCGGCGCGGTCGTGGCCGACCGGCACGGACAGCGCGGGCACCCCGGTGATGTTGGCGGGGGCGGAGAGCCGTACGTAGGCGTCGGAGACGCTCTCGACCGTGCCGTCGGACCAGGTCACGGTCTGCCGGTCGGCGGGTACGGCGGTCGTCGGGACCGTCGGGGCGGCGATCACGTCGACCCGCTCCAGCATGCGGGCCCACTCCCGGCGCATCAGCGTCCGGGCCCGCTGGGCGCGCAAGTAGTCGCCGGCCGTCATCAGCTCGCCCGCCTCCAGCAGGACACGGACGTCGGCGCCGTACAGCTCGGGCACCGTGCGCAGGGTCCGCTCGTGGTAGGCGGTGGCCTCGGGGACCATCAGGCCCCACTGGGTCGCCCGGAGGTAGCGGGTCATCGGGATCTCGACCTCGACGAGCCGGGCGCCGAGCGTCCCGAGGCGGCCGACCGCGTGCCGGACGGCGGCCTCCACCTGCGGGTCGACGTGGTCGAAGTAGTGGTTGCGGGGGACTCCGACGCGAAGCCCCGTCAGGTCGGTGTCCCCGGTGGCGTCCGGGTACGCGGCCGGTCGCGGGTCGCCGGGGGTGTGCGGGAGGGACGCCGGGTCGCGGGGGTCGTGCCCGGCCAGGACGGCGAGGACCGCGGCCGCGTCCGCCACGGTGCGGGTGATCGGGCCGACGTGGTCCAGCGACCAGGACAGCGAGGTCACTCCGTGGCGGGGGACGAGGCCGTACGTCGGTTTCAGGCCGACGACGCCGTTGAGGGCGGCGGGCACCCGGATCGAGCCGCCGGTGTCGGTGCCGAGGGCGAAGGTCGCCGTCCCGGCGGCCACGGCGACGGCCGATCCGCCGCTGGAGCCACCGGCGACCCGCTCCCGGTTCCAGGCGTTGCGTGTCTGCGGGGTGGTCAGCCCGTAGGCGAACTCGTGCGTGTGGGTCTTGCCGACCAGGACCGCGCCGGCCGCCGCCAGCCGCGCGGCGACGGTGCTGTCGTGGTCGGCGGCGCGGTCGCCGGCCCGCACGCGCGAGCTCGCCGTCGTCGGTGCTCCCGCGACGTCGATCAGGTCCTTGAGGGCCATGGGGATCCCGTGCAGCGGGCCGCGGAAGCGGCCGGCCGCCGCCTCCCGCTCGGCCTCGAGCGCCGAGCGGCGTGCCTGCCCGGCCGCGACCGAGACGTAGGCCCCGAGCCGCGGCTCCACGCGCTCGACCCGGTCCAGGACGGAGTCCACCAGCTCTACGGGGGACAGCCGCCGCTGTCGTATCGCGTCCGCGGCGGCGACGAGGGACAGTTCAGAGGGCTGCATCGGGGCCCGCCCCTCCCGCTCGGTAGGCGAAGGCGGGCGGGGTGTCGCCGAAGTCCAGCTCCCGCAGGACCGAGACGACGGAGTGGATGTGCTGGGCGGTGGCCGCCACCGCGGTGTGGCGGGCGTCCTCCAGGGGCAGTCCGGCTCGGGCGGCCCAGCGGGCCGCGTCCGGCGGGGTGAGTTCATCGGCGGACATGGGCTTCTCTCCCGGGTGCTCTCCGACGGCGTAAAGCTCGTAAAAGCTAACTGTTTGCCTTAGCGCGACTGTAGAGCCTACGGTGCCTTAAGGCAAACCTGTTGCGTTTACTGGAGGAGTCCCATGTCCAGCACCCCGGCACAGGCCCCGGCGCCGGTCCCTTTCTGGACGATCGGCGGCATCGCCGTGCACCGCGTCGACGAGGTCCCGCTGCCACCCGCGACCGGCGCCTGGCTGCTGCCCGACGCCACCGCCGACGTGGTCGGACGGCACGACTGGCTGCGTCCCGACTTCGCGGACCCCGAGGGCACCCTGCGTCTGGACAGCCACAGCTTCGCGTTCGAGACGGGCGGCCTGCGTGTCCTGGTCGACACCGGCATCGGCAACGGCAAGACCCGGGCGAACCCCGTCTGGCACGACCTGCGCACCGGCTACCTCGACCGCCTCACCGCCGCCGGGTTCCCGCCTGACTCGGTCGACCTGGTCGTGCTCACCCATCTGCATACCGATCACGTCGGCTGGAACACCCGCGAGGTGAACGGCGCCTGGGTGCCCACCTTCCCGGGCGCCCGCTACGTCACCTCCCGCGTCGAGCGGGAGTTCTGGGCCGGGTACGCCATGGACGAGCCGCGCCGCCGGATGTTCGACGACTCCGTGCTCCCCGTCGAGGCGGCCGGGCTGCTCGACCTCGTCGACGTCCCGCCCGAGGGCGCCGAACTCGCGCCCGGGCTACGCCTGTTGCCCACGCCGGGCCACACCCCCGGCCACCTCGCGGTCCGGCTCACCGGCGCCGACGGGGGGAAGGCCCTGATCACCGGTGACTGCGTCCATCACCCGGTGCAGCTCGCCCACCCCGCCATCGGCTCCTGCGTCGACATCGACCCGGAGCGCGCCGAACGCTCCCGCCGTGAACTGCTCGCCTCCGCCGCCGGCACGGACACCCTCGTCCTCGGCACCCACTTCCCGCCGCCCACGGCCGGCCGCGTGACCGTGGACGGCGGCGGCCATCGACTGCTGCCCGTCGCGCCGTCCGTGTAGCCGACGGCAGCGGACGGGAGCCGACGGGAGCCGACGGACCCGGTCAGGCGGCCGTCGCGTTGATCGTGACCGGGATGTTCCCGCGGGTCGCCTTGGAGTACGGGCAGATCTGATGCGCCGCCGCGCCCAGCTCCGCGGCGGTCTCCCGGTCCACGCCGCCGAGTTCGAGGTTCAGTACGGCGGCCAGGCCGAACTCGCCGTCGTCGCCGTGGTGCAGGGTGACCTCGGCGGTGATGGCGGTGCTCGTCAGCCGCACCTTGCGCTCGGTGGCGGCGCGGCGCACGGCGCCCAGGAAGCAGGCCGCCCAGCCCGCCGCGAACAACTGCTCCGGGTTGGTGGCGTTGCCGGCGCCGCCGAACTCCTTCGGTATGGCCAGCGTCGTCTGAAGGATCCCGTCCTCCGAACGGACACGGCCCCCGTTGCGGCCCTCTCCGTCGACGTTCACCACGGCTGTGTAGCTGACGGCCATGACTGATCTCCATCTCGTGAGTCGGTAAGTGCGTCACTTTCGTCACTGGTTCAAGCGGTGACGTGATCTCACGCTAGCGCATCATCCGCAGGAGTAGCTATCGATCCTCAAAATTCGTCACCGGCTTGACTGGTGACGAAATCGCGTGTGAAAGTCAGTCATCGCATCAGCCGGTACACGCATCCCTTGGAGGGACCCGCATGATCAGCAGGCGTAGCTTCGGCAAGGCACTCGGGTTCGGTACGGGGGCGGCCGCCGTGTCGCTGGCCGGACCGGGAAGTGCGCAGAGCGCGTACGCCGCATCCGGCGCGCCCCTCGGCGCGCCCCTCGGCACCCCCGCCGCGCACACCGGCTTCCCCCGGCTGAAGCAGGTCAGGGCCGGTCTGCTGGACGTCGGCTATGCCGAGGTGGGCCCCGCCCACGGTCCGGCCGTCATCTGTCTGCACGGGTGGCCGTACGACATCCACAGCTATGTGGACGTGGCCCCGCTGCTGGCCGAGCAGGGGTACCGGGTGCTCGTCCCGTATCTGCGCGGGCACGGCACGACGCGGTTCCGCTCCGCGGGGACGTTCCGCAACGCCCAGCAGTCGGCCATCGCCCTCGACGTCATCGCCCTGATGGACGCCCTGAAGATCGAGAAGGCGGTACTGGCCGGCTTCGACTGGGGCTCGCGCACCGCCGACATCGTGGCCGCGCTGTGGCCCGAGCGCTGCAAGGCGCTGGTGTCGGTGAGCGGGTACCTCGTCACCAACCGGGAGGCGAACCTGAACCCGCTGGCGGCGAAGGCCGAGTACGCCTGGTGGTACCAGTACTACTTCGCCACCGAGCGCGGCCGGCTCGCCATGCAGGACAAGGACCTGCGCCGCGACCTGACCCGGCTCGTCTGGGACACCGTCTCCCCGACCTGGGACTTCGACGACGCCACCTTCGAGCGCACCGCCGCGGCCTTCGACAACCCCGACTACGCGGCGATCGTCATCCACAACTACCGCTGGCGGCTGAGCCTCGCCGACGGCGAGCGCCGCTACGACGCGCTGGAGAAGCGGCTCGCCGCCCGACCGGTCATCGGGGTGCCCACCGTCACCCTCGACGCCGAGCGCGACCCCTTCACCGCGCCGGGCGGCGGCGCCTCGTACCGGGACCGGTTCACCGGCGCTTACGAGCACCGCACCCTCGCGGGCATCGGCCACAACGTGCCCCAGGAGGCGCCCGCCGCCTTCGCTCAGGCCGTCATCGACGCGGATCACCTGCTGGGCAAGTGATTCAGGAACGGGAAAGGAATCCGGTCATGGAGAACACGAACGGCACGGACAACGCCTCGGCGGCACGCCGGGCGCGGTTCGGCGCGCTGCCCGAGCGGATCCGCTACGCGGACATGGTCGAGGAGAAGCAGGCCACACCGGACGACCCGGCACGCCATACCCACGACCCGGAGGGGTCCTGGAGGTTCTACTCCTGCCTCGCCGTCGATCTGGGCCTGTGAGCGGCAGTGGTTGCCCGGGATGGCGGTCACCGGTCAGAATGGTGATGTGAATCTCGACCATGTCTTCGTCTGCGGCAACCCGGCCCTCGACTTCGCAGCGACGCTCAGAGCGCGCCGTACGGTGCGTTTCGAGATGTTCGTGACGCCGGACAGGCTGAACGCATGGTACGTGGAGTCGGGCCTCGTCGACGCGGTCTCCCCGGGCCAGGAGGCCGACGTCGAGCAGGCGAGGGCCGTACGGGAGGCCGTCTACGGGCTGATCACCGCCCGCCGGCTCGGTGAGGAGTACGACGGTGCCGCGCTGACCGTCGTCAACAACGCGGCCCGCAAGCCGCCCGCGGTGCCGCAGCTCACCCCGTCGGGGCGGTGGACGCAGGCGACGCCGGAGGAGGCCCTGTCGATGGTGGCCCGGCACGCCGTCGAGCTGCTGAGCGGCCCGGACGTGCCCCTGCTCAAGGAGTGCGGCAACCCGGAGTGCACCCGCACCTACATCGACCGCTCGCGCGGCATGCGCCGGCAGTGGTGCGGGATGGAGTCCTGCGGCAACAAGATCAAGGCGGCGGCCTACCGCGCCCGCAAGAAGACGACGCCGGTCGACTGATCCCCACCGGCCCCCGGCGGCGCCGGGCCCGCTCAGCCATCTCGCCCGGCGTGATCCTGCCCCCGGTGCCGGAGGGCGGCACGGGACCGTGGTGGATGTGGACGGCGGCAGGACCGGGGTCGCCGTCATCGCCGCGTAGCGCGCGGACGCACCACTCGGTTCGCAGTGTCGAAAGTGCCGGTCCCCGATCGACGTGAAGGTGACAGGCAGCACCGCCAGAACCCGCACGCGCCACAGGACCGGACAGGAGCCCCACCATGACCGTCACCGCCGATCTCGCCATCACACTCGACGGGTTCGTCGCCGGCACCGATGTCACCGTCGAAAAACCCGGCGGTGACGGTGCCGAGGTGCTCTTCGAGTGGATTCACAACCTGGCGAGCTGGCGGGAGCGGCAGGGGATGGGCGGCGGGGAGGAGAACCGGGACTCCGAGCTGATGCGGGAGTGGTTCGACGCCACCGGGGCGGTGGTGATGGGGCGGACCATGTACGACACCGGTGCGGAGTTCTGGGGTGACAACCCGCCCTTCCGCACCCCGGTGTTCGTCCTCACCCATCGCCCCCGCCCCACCCTCGTGAAGGAGGGCGGCACCACCTTCACCTTCGTCACCGGCGGCATCCACGACGCCCTCGACCGGGCGAGGGCCGCGGCGGGGGACCGCAACGTCGACATCGCGGGCGGCGCGGGCACCGTACGGCAGTACCTCGCGGCGGGCCTCATCGACGAACTCCAGTTGCACGTCGTACCCGCACTCCTCGGCGAGGGCCTGCGGCTTTTCGAGGGGCTCGGGCCCGGTCGCCGCGACCTGGAGCCGGTCAGGGTGGAGGCGACTCCCCTCGCCACGCACCTCAAGTACCGGTTCCTGCGCGGGTGAAGTCGATCTCCTTCGCCTCGCGGATGTGCGCGTCCAGGGCGGAGTACAGCACGCACTGCTCGGTGACCTGACCGGCCAGCACCACATGTCCGACCTCCAGCCGCCACAGGAGATAGGACAGCGGCGTCTCGTAGAAGGCGGAGTGACGGGCCTTGACGACGAACAGCGAGCGGTCGTCGGGGCGTATCGGCTCGATCAGGTCGGCGTGCGGGCGGTCCAGCGCGCTCTCCACGAGTCCCCGAGTGCCTCAGGTCATCGCCGACGGCACCGCCACCCGCAGCGGGCGGGTGCCCGTCGGCATGCCGTCCAGGTGGGGGCGTGTGCCGTCGTGGCGTTCCAGGTCGGCCCACCAGTCGGCGCCGTCCTCCAGGTAGCGCAGGAGGATGCCCTCGCGCAGGGCCCACGGGCAGATCATCAGGTACTTCACGGCGCTCAGCTTCATCGCCGCGTGGCCGATGATCGCGCCGGCCAGGCTCTGCCGGGACCGCGGGCCGGAGATGCCGGGCAGCGCGGCCCGCTCGTCGGCGTTCAGCCCGGACAGCTGCTCGATCGCCCGGCGCAGGTCCTGCCGGCGCAGGGCGCGTTCGACGAACGGACCGTGCCGGCCGGGAGCGGCGCCGCACAGCCGCGCCAGTTGCTGGAACGTCCGTGAGGTCGCGACGGCGGTGTGCGGATGCTCCCAGCGGATCCGGGCCGATACGTCCCGCAGCTGGTGGCGCACCTTGCGGCGCATGGCGACCATGTCGGCCTGCGAGGGCGGGTCCGCGGAGCCGAAGAACTCGTTGGTGAGCCGGCCTGCGCCCAGCGGCAGCGAGGCCGCGAAGTCCGGCGTCCGGCCCCGGCCGAAGGCCACTTCGAGGGAGCCGCCGCCGATGTCGAACAGCGCGAGCGGGCCGGAGCGCCAGCCCATCCAGCGCCGGGCGCCCAGGAACGTCAGGCGGGCCTCCGCCTCACCCGGCAGTACGCGCAGGGGCAGTCCGGTGCGGCTGTGCACGGCTGCCAGGACGTCCGCCCGGTCGGGCGCGTCGCGCACCACGGCGGTCGCGAACGCCAGCGGCTCGGGGGCGTCCCACTGCCGGGACATCTCGCAGGCCGCGCGGAGCGCCTTCACCAGACGGTCCGTGGCCTCTTCGCCGAGGCAGCCGTCGGCGCCGACCTGTTCGGACAGGCGGAGCTTCCACTTGGCGGTGTGCACCGGAAGCGGCACCCCGTCCCCGACGTCGCACACGGCCAGTCTGACCGTGTTGGAACCGGCGTCCAGCACACTTATTCTCATGGCTCCGGCGTACCCCGGACGGCGGATCTGATGCGCCGTCAACGGAGGGTCGGTCCCGGAGCGGTGTCCGTCGATACCGTCAGTCCTCACCCCGGACGATGTTCCACTCGGTACTCGAACGGCCCGCGCGCGGGGAGCTGCGGTCCTCCACCGGGGCCATGCACGTGCGTATCGCCTTGCCCCGCTGATGACGGGCCTTCTCCCAGCCCGTCTCGGGCACGTGCAGGACGTCTCTCTTCACGGTGAGCGCGGTCACGGCGCTTCAACTTCTCTCTCATTGCGAAGGGGGCCGGATCCGGCCCCGATGACGCGGAGCCGGGTTCCCCTCGGCCACGCTCGCAAAACATCCGGTCACCGCCCTCCGCTGTCCGACTGCTGTCAACCCGCGCAGCACCGTTGACACCCGGCTGCCCCGACCCGAGACTCATGGTCCGTCGTCTACGAAAGAAACTTCACCTAGCGAACAAGGACGCTGATGTCCCGCTCCCTCACACCTCCCGCGCCCCGTCCCCCGCACACCTTCCGCACCGTGTTCCCGGTCCTGGCCCTGTGCTGGCTGGCCGTGTTCTTCGACGGCATGGACGTCAACATCTACGGCGCCGTCATGCCGCACATGCTCGACGACACCGGCCTCGGACTGACCCCGGACAGCGCGGGCACCATCGGCAGCTGGACCACGTTCGGCATGCTCATCGGCGCGCTCACCGCCGGAAACCTCACCGACTGGCTCGGCCGCCGGCTGATGCTGGTCGCCAGCGTGAGCCTGTTCTCCGCCGGGTCCGCGCTGTGCGCGGTGGCCGGCGACATCGGCCTCTTCGGCGCCGGACGCTTCGTCTCCGGCCTCGGCCTCGGCGGGCTCATGCCGCTGTGCCTGGCCATGGTCCTGGAGTTCGCGCCGCCGCGCCGCGCCGCCCTGACCACCGGCCTGCTCATGACGTCGTACCACTTCGGCGGCATGGCGGCGACCGGCCTCGGCCTGACGCTGGCCCCGGCCGCCGGCTGGCGCTGGGTGTTCTGGGCCGGCGTGCTCCCGGCCCTCGTCGCCGTACCGCTGCTGCTGCGGCTGCTGCCGGAGTCGCCTGGTGTGCTGCTGGCGCGCGGCGAGCGGGACAAGGCCGACGCCGTCGCCGACCGCTTCGGGCTGCCCCGGCCCACCGAGGTCGCCGCCCCGGCCGCCGGCGCGGCGGGCAGGCTCGCCGCCGTACGGGAACTCTTCCGGCCCGAGTCGCGCTGGGCGACCCCGCTGCTGTGGCTGGCGTCCTTCTGCGGACTGCTGCTGGTCTACGGCATCAGCACCTGGCTGCCGCAGATGATGCGGGCCTCCGGCTACGGCCTGAACTCCTCCGTCAGCTTCCTGATGGTCATCAACGCGGGCGGCATCGTCGGCCTGCTGATCGCGGGCCGGGTCGCCGACCGGTTCGGCGCGGTACGCGTGTCGGCGATCTGGTTCCTCCTGACCGCCGCCGGCGCCCTGCTGCTCAAGGCCCACCTGCCGCTCGGCGTGACCTACCTCGTCGTCGCCGTCACCGGTGTCTGGCTGTTCAGCGCGCAGGTGATGGTCTACGCCGCCACCAACTCCGTCTACCGCGACAGCGAGCGGGCCGCGGGCCTCGGCTGGGTCACCGGCGTCGGCCGTACCGGAGCCGTCGTCGGCCCCTGGCTGATCGGCGAGCTCGCCGCGAGCGGCAACGACAGCTGGGGCTTCACCACCTTCGCCCTGGCCGGACTCGGCGGCGCGCTCGCGATCTGCCTGGTCCCGGCGGCCCGCAGGTTCGGCCGCGGCGGCACGACGGCTCCCGCACCCGTGACGGCCGACGCCAGTTCGTGACAGGGGCGGGCGGAGGGGGAGCCCTCTTCCCCGGGGCACTCTCCCTCCGCCACCGCCCCTTCCCGGGTCACTCCCCCTTCGCCCCGTCCTCGGTCGCCGCCTCCCAGATCCCCGTGGCCACCTGCTCCGCGAACTCCGTCGGCGGCGGGTCGTTCGGCAACTGGGCCGGGACCGTCGTGCCCTTGCGGGCGCCCGCCCGGTCGGCGAACAGGCTGACGGTCAGGGCGAGCCGGGGGTCGTAGCCGGTGGTCCACACGGTCCGCCGGGTGGAACCGCCGCCCGCCCCGCCGGTGGTGAAGACCGCCGGCTCCACCGGAACGGAGCCGGCGCCCGGCTTCGCGCCGACGGCGACCGGAGGGGCGGCCCCGTCCCCCGTCCGCAGCCCGGCCAGGAACACCTCCTTCTCGTCCAGCACCCGCGACACCTCGGGCCGGGCCCGGTAGACGGTGCGGCCCTCCCGCGTGATGCGCGAGACGGTGTACGGGGCGGCGTACCGGCCGTCCGCCGCGACCGTCGCGTACGCCGAGGCCAGGTTCAGCGGCGTCGGCGCCGCCGTCCGCAGCAGCCGGCCCAGCGGGTCGCCCACCTTCACCCTGCCGAACGGCTCCAGGGCGGTGCCGCCCTCCACCGCCCCGCTCACCGCGTCGTTGAAGGGCTGGCGCGCGTAGTCCGAGCCTCCGTACAGCAGCCGTACCGCGCCGTCGCCGGGCACCATCCCCACCACGGCGGTGTGCACCCGCACCCCGCGCTTCCCGCCGGGACGGTCCTGCGCCAGCTGTGTGGCGCGGTCCTGAAGGGCCAGGTCGAAGGTGGTCGTCACGTTGTAGCCGCCGCTCGCGAGCTGGTCCTCCGTGATGCCGAGCCGGTCGGCGGCCTCCTTCGCGGCGACGTCGATCAGATACTGCCGCTGCCCCTCCGTCTCGCCCGGCGGATAGAACCGGAACGCCGGGAACCGAGCCTCGCCCCGCTGCTTCTCGGTGATGGCGCCGCTCGCTACCATCGCGTCGAGCACCCACTCCCAGCGGTCCGCCAGCTTGGTCGTGACCTTCGTGTCGGAGCCCGCCTTCTCGTAGTACGACGGGATGTTGACGATGGACGCCAGCGCCGCGCCCTGCGCGACCGTCAGGTCCTCGGCGTCCACGCCGAAGTAGTTGCGCGCCGCGGACTGGATGCCGGCCGCGCCCCGCCCGAAGTACACGGTGTTGAGATAGCCCTGAAGGATCTCGTCCTTGCCGCGGGTGCGGTCCAGCTTGATCGCGATGAGCGCCTCGCGGGCCTTGCGGGTCAGCGAACGCTCCGGGCTGAGCAGGGCGTTCTTCACGTACTGCTGGGTGATGGTGGAGCCGCCCTGCTGGTCGCCACCGGTCAGCGTGGCCAGCGCGGCCCGGGCGATGGCCCGCGGCGAGATCCCCCGGTCGGTCCGGAAGGACCGGTTCTCCGCGGCGATCACCGCCTCCTGCACATGCCGGGGCACCGCGGACAGCGGCACGTCCTGCCGGTCGACCGGCCCGCGCCGGCCCAGATAGTCGCCGCCGGAGTCGAGGAACACCGTGCTCTGGGTGACGGTCTCGGGGTGCGGCTTCGGAATGGTCGTCAGCTGGTACGCCACGACGGCCGACGCGCACAGCAGCGCGACCAGGGCGAGAAGGGCGTACAGCAGCCGGCGCAGCCGCCGGCCCCGGGTGCGCCGGAACCTGATGCGCAGCGGGGTGCGTTCACGGTGCCGCCCGCCGGACGGGGACTGCGGTGCCGTCGTCCCGTTCATGTCCGCCACCAGTCACGGTCCGAGCGGGCGGCGACCTTGCCGGCGGCGTCGTACACCGTGACGATCCGCTCGTCGCCGCCGCCCTCGCCGAGGGAGAGGACCGCTTTCATGTCGTCGTCGGACACGGGCGCGCTCGTGTACCAAAGGCCCCAGCCCGGGCTGCCCGCCAGCACGAGGACTTTCGCGGTGCTCCGGCGGTCGCCGGTTCTCACCTCGACACGGTCCGGTTCGCCGTCCAGTCCGTAGAAGACGCCCGACAGCAGGAACCCGCCGCTGACGCCGTCCATCCGCAGCGAGACGCCGGGTTCGTCGCGCGGTACGCCGGTGTCGTCCTGTTCGCCGGGGCGGGCGGTCGCGACGGGCACCGCCCAGTGCGCGCCGTCGGCCGTCAGCCACACCAGCACGCCGTCACCGGCGGACACCCGCTCGCCCGGCGCCACGACCCGCACCGGACTCGCCGCCCCGCCCTCGTCCCGCACCCCGTACGCCCCGTCCTGCTCCATGCCGGCGCCGATCCGGTCGGCGGCGAACAGCGCGCCGGGCACCAGTACCGCCGCGCAGGCGGCCGCGGCCACGGCGAGGCGGCGGCGCCGCAGCACGCCGCCCCGCGCCCGGACCTCCGTGAGTGGCACCTCGGACGGGACGACGTCCTCGGCGGCACGGGCGTACACCTCGCGCAGCCGTCCCGCGTCGGTGCCCGCCGCCCGCAGTCCGTACCGGACCTGGGCCCGCACCGCGCCCACCGAGCAGCCCAGCAGCTGCGCGATCTCCGCGTCCGTCAGCCCCTCCCAGAACCGCAGCACCAGCACGGTCCGCCGCCGCGCGGCCCGCCGTCCGCGCAGCCGGCGCAGATGGCCCCGCACCAGAGCGCGCCGGACGTGGAAGTCCACGTCGTCGCGGGGCACCCGGCGCCAGGAAGCGCTCATCCGCGCCAGCGTTCTCCGCACCAGTTCCCGAGCCGCACCGGGGTCGTCGGTGAGCAGCCGCGCGGTCACCACCAGCCGGGGCCAGTGGGCGCGGGCGTAGGCGGCGAAGTCATGGCCGGCGGGGAGTACGTCGTGGGTCGGGGGCACGTGGGGGGTCCTTCGGTCCGGGAACACGGTCATGGCCGCACGCACGGGCGTCCGGCCCGGTCGGCACGGGCAACCGCCCGTCCGTCCCGGTAGGTTGAACAGCCGTCGGGCCGGCAACGCCGCGGATGTGGCCAACACCGCCTGCGGAAGAGGGATCCGGAAACCCGTGTGCGCCGTCTTCCTGGTGGGGCTGTTGTCTCGCGTGGTGCGACCTGAGTGGATGGAGCGACCTACGGGACCTGTACGCACGGCGGAGGTGGCCGGGTTGCACGAAAAGACCGGCGAATCCGGTGGGGGCATGACCGACGACGAGTTCGACGCGTTCTACGCCGCCGCGTTCCCCCGGCTGACCGGCCAGCTGTACGCCTTCACCGGGGACCACGGCGAGGCGCAGGACGTCGTGCAGGAGGCGTTCGTCCGGGCCTGGGACCGGCGCCGGCAGTTCCTGGCGGACAGCGCTCCCGAGGCATGGATCCGCACGGTGGCCATGCGGCTGGCGGTGAGCCGCTGGCGGCGGGCGAGGCGCTGGCTGGAGCTGATGCGGCGCACCCCGCCGCCGGATCCCGCGCCGGGTCCGGGGCCCGAGTACACCGCGCTCGTCGCCGCGCTGCGTGAACTGCCCGAGGCCCAGCGGATGGCGATCGTCCTGCACCATTTGTGCGACCTGAGTGTCGAACAGGTAGCCTCCGAGACCGGTGCCCCCGTGGGGACGGTCAAGGCGAGACTGTCGCGGGGGCGAGCGGAACTGGCGAAGCGTCTTGCGGGGGACGAGGCCGACGGGCCGGTCCGGAAGGAGAGCGGCCGTGTCCGATGAACTCTCCGCCGCACTGCGCGAGTTGGCGGCCACACAGGCGACCGCGCCGGTCGTCGACGGCGCCGGGATCCGGGCCCGCGCGATGCGCCGCAGACGCCGTCGCCGTACGGCCGTCGGCCTCGGCGCGGGGACCGTGGCCCTGGCCGTCGTGGGCTTCGCCGTCGATCTGAACCTCGGCGGCGGGCCGGACGACACGCCCGCGAACCGCATGCCGCCCGCGGCGTCGCACTCCGGCTCCGTCCCGCCGTCCACGGCGACCCCGACCCCGACACCGACGCCCGCCGCCGGCACGCTCGACCTGCTCCGGTTCACCCTCACCGTCGACGGCCAGGACCTGCCGGTGGTGTCGAAGTACGCCGACCGGGCCGGGTTCTCCGGCCCGCTGACGGTCGTCGCCAGGCACGCCTCGCGCGACCTGCCCTTCGAGTCGCGCACCAAGGCCCCGGTCAAGGTGAACGTGCCCTACGTGGTCGAGCTTCGTGACTCCGAGGACCGGCCGTTCTACATCGGCGCCTTCACCAAGCCGCTGGCCCAGGGCGACTTCGTGCCCCGCAGCGACTGGATCGGTCTGGGGACCGAGGACGCCGAGTGGTTCTACGCCCGGACCCGGGTCGGCGACGCCCTCGCGGTGACGACCTTCGACTCGCCGGCCGGCACGCCCTCGGCCAGTGCCCCGGAGTTCGCCGGGGCGGCGGAGAGCCAGGTCCCGGGCGGTTAGAGGAAGGCGCCCAGACCGTCGAGGAAGCGGTCCACGTCGTCCTCGCTGTTGTAGGGGGCGAGGCCCACGCGCAGCGCGGGATTCTCCAGCTTCAGCGCGGTGAACGGCTCGTACGCGTAGAACGACCCCGCCGGTGCCACCACACCGCGGCCGGCGAGATGCACCTGGGCCTCGCGCGCGTCGCGGCCCTCCAGGGTCATCAGCAGGGTCGGGGTGCGGTCGGGCGCCTTCGAGTGCAGGGTGACCGCGTCGCCCAGGGCCGCCAGGCCCTCCTGGAGCCGCGCCCGCAGCGTCCGCTCGTGCTCGTGCAGGGCGTCCAGCGAGTGCGTCAGCCGCTCCCTGCGCCCGGTCCCCGCACCCGGGTCCAGCGCGGCGAGGAAGTCGATTGCGGCGGTCGTGCCCGCGAGGATCTCGTACGGCAGGGTGCCGAACTCGAACCGCTCCGGCACGGTGTCCGGCGAGGGCAGCAGCTTGTCCGGTCGCACGCCGGCGAGGAGTTCGGGCGCCGCGGCCAGCACCCCGCAGTGCGGTCCGAGGAACTTGTACGGCGAGCAGACGAAGAAGTCGGCGCCGAGCGCGGGCACGTCCACCAGGTGGTGCGCGGCGTAGTGGACGCCGTCCACATATACGAGCGCGCCGGCCTCGTGGGCGCGGTCGGCGATCAGGCGCACGGGCGGCTTGGTGCCCAGCACGTTGGAGGCCGCCGTGACCGCGACCAGCCGGGTCCTCGGCGTCAGCGCCCGCTCGTAGGAGTCGAGGTCCAGCTCGGTCGTCCCCGGGTCGATCTCGATCCAGCGGACGCTCACCCCGGCGCGTTCGGCGGCCTGCACCCAGGGGCGGACGTTGGCGTCGTGGTCCAGCCGGCTCAGCACGATCTCGTCGCCCGCCGTCCAGTCCTTGGCCAGGTGGCGGGCGAAGTCGTACGTCAGCTGGGTGGCGCTGCGCCCGTGGACGACGCCGTCCGGCGGCACGTTCAGCAGGTCGGCGCAGGCGGCGCGGAACCCGGCGACGGCGTGCTCGGCGTTGAGCTCGGACGGGCTGACGGTGCCCCGGTTGGACAGGGGCCCGGTGAGCGTCGTGGCGATGGCGTCGGCGACGGGCCGGGGGGTCTGCGTGCCGCCGGGACCGTCGAAGAAGGCGAGGCCGCTGTCCAGGGAGGGGAAGTGGGCCCGCAGGGCGGTGACGTCGATGGCCATGGTCTCGGCTTTCTGTCGGGCGGTGTTCCGGGCGTCGGGTGCCTTTACTCTGACGGCGGCAGCGCTGCACGTAAAGCGATGGATTTCGAAGAGAAAGTTCATGTCCCGTGAAGTCCCAGCCGGATCTGAAGCTCCTCGCGACCTTCCTGGCCGTGGTGCGCCGGGGTTCGATGGCGGACGCCGCGGCGGAACTGGGCTATGTGCCCTCGGCGGTGTCCCAGCACATTGCCGCGCTCGAACGCGACATGGGCGTCGAGCTGATCGTCCGCCGCCCCGGAAGCCGGCTGATCCTGACCGCGGCCGGCCGCTCCCTGGCGCGGGCGGCCGAGACGCTCTTCGACGCGACCGCCCGCTTCCAGGACGCCGCCCACGGCATCGCGAGCCGTGAGATCGCCGAACTGCGCGTCGGGATCTACCCGAGCGCGATGACGTATCTGCTGCCGCCGATCCTGGCCACGCTCAGGGACCGCCGGCCGGGGCCCCGGATCCGGCTCGTCGTCGTGGAGACCGACGAGGGCGTGCCGCGGGTCAGGTCGGGGGACATCGATCTGCTCGTCGCCTACCGCTATCTGCCGGAGGACCCGCCGGCCCCGTCCACCGCGCTGACCGTCACCGCCCTGGGCCGCGAACCGCTGCTCCTGGTCGCCGGTGCCGAGCCCGGCCGGCGGCGTCCGGTCCAGCTCGCCGAGTGCCTGGAGGGGGAGTGGGTCTCGGGCCATGTCCACAACCCCGACCGGCGGTTGCTGCTGCGCTGGGCGGGAGAGCTCGGGATCGCGCCCCGGGTGACGCTGGAGACCGACGACCTGCACAGCATGCTCGCGATGATCAGGGCCGGTCTCGCGGTGGGCCTGATCCCCGCCACGCTGCTCGGCCGGGGTGAGGACGCCGGGGTCGAGAGGGTGGTCCTGCCGTCCGGCGTCGCTCCGCTGTACCGGGAGATCCTCGCCGTCGGCAGACCGGGCGGGCGTCCGCCGCTCGTCGACGAACTGGTCGAACTGCTGCGGGCGGCCGTGCGGGACCTGCGGTCGCGGCACTGACGGCGTCGCCACTCGCTAGTGCAAAGTTCATCCGGTGGGGCTCGCTCCACATTTCGGGATCGATTGTCAGGCCCGCCGAGAAAAACCACGCCCGGCCGGGGCTCGTGGGATCCGGACGGTACTGCTGCACCCGCGAACGCTTGCGTCGACTCAAGTGACGCCTATCACATGACGTTGCTCGCGTCGCCCCTCGAAGAAAACATTCCCGATCGTTCTGTCATGCAGCATCGCAGGTGACAGCACGCAGACCCTGGAGTAGCCTTCACGGCAGTCCGGCGGCATTCTTGTTGCTCTGCTTCACGGCAAAAGAGAAGTGGCACGGCGAGTGAGATCCGTATTCCAAGGAACAGCGCAGGTGGGAGCGTTGGCGATTTCTCGGGAGAGGATTCTGCAGTGGATTACACGGGGGAGGCTCTTGTTGATGAAGAGGGTCAAGCGGATGGTGATGAGATTCCCGGTCGGCAGCCCGAATCTCGGCACGGTTTATCGGTTGAATTGAGTCCGGTCGAATCCGTCCCGACGAAATCGATCCGACCCGGTGACTCTCCCCGCCTGGAAGGGGAGGATCATTCGCATGCCCAGACTCTTGCGGATGTCGAACACTCGCTGCCGCCGATAATTGTGCACCGTCCCTCGATGCGTGTGATCGATGGATCGCATCGCCTCATGGCAGCGTTGATGAAGGGACAGGAGACCATTGATGTCCGGTTCTTCGAGGGTCCCGAGGAGCTGATGTTCCTCATCGCGGTGCAGGAGAACGTCACGCACGGCCTGCCGCTTTCCCGGGCCGACCGCGAGGCGGCCGCGCGCCGGGTGCTGGCCGCGCAGCCCCACTGGTCCGACCGGGCCGTCGCCGCGGTGACCGGGCTCGCCGCGAGAACCGTGGCCGCGCTGCGCAGGACGATCATGGAGCGTTCAACTGCGAACCAGACGCAGTTGAACGTGCGTTTGGGTCGGGACGGCAGGTACCGGCCCGTCAACTACAGCCAGGGCCGGCTGCGCGCCAGCGAGGTGGTCGCGGCCTATCCGGAGATGCCGCTGCGTGAAGTGGCACGTCAGGCCGGGGTTTCGGTGGCCACCGCACGCGATGTCCGCCAGCGGATCCAGCGCGGTGCCGATCCGCTCCCGCCGAAGCTGCGTCTGGCCGGGCAGGATGCCGTGTCCGAGGACGAGGGCACACTCGAGCCACCCGCCGACCGAACGGTCGGTGAGCAGCAGTCCGCCGTCCGCCAGCGGCCGCCCGTCCTCGTGCCCGCCGACTGGCCGGTGCTGCGCGCCAAGCTGCTCCAGGACCCCCTGCTGCGGTACTCGGAATCGGGCCGGACCCTCTTCCGCTGGTACGACACGCACACGATCGGCACGCGGGACGTGGTGGCCGGCGTCGAGGGAGTGCCCCCGCACTGGGTCAATGAGATCGCGGCCGTGGCTCGATCCTGCGGGGAGATCTGGCTGAATATAGCGAGAGAGCTGGAAGGCCAACGGAAAGAGGCGTGATGCGCGCCCCCGGGGAATGCCGGTGGCCGGGACCCGAATAGGTTCCCGGCCATCGGCATTCTTATGCTCTCCTTGACGCTCGAACCGGGTCGTACGACGATTCTTTCGCCTCTCGCGAAAGGAAGGTCGTATGCCAAGTCTGACCCGCGAGGAAGCACGGGAACGTGGTTCTCTGCTTCTGGTCCGCGCCTATTGTGTCGACCTCGATCTGACTTCCGGATCGGACACTTTCCGCTCGACGACGAAAATCCGCTTCGACGCCCGGGAGCCCGGGTCGGAAACCTTCTTGGACATCGAGCCGAAGACGCTTCGGTCCATCACGCTCAATGGCAGGGAACTGGCTGCCGCAGAATTGTCGGACGGCAGGTTTCTACTGACCGGACTCGACGCCGAGAACGAACTCGTCGTGGTGGCCGACATGAGCTACTCGAATGAGTGCGAAGGGCTCCACCGCTATGTCGATCCGGCCGACGGCGAGACCTATGTGTATTCCTTCGTCTACGTCGACAACGCGCCCCGCGTCTTCGCCTGTTTCGACCAGCCCGACCTGAAGGCCCCGTACGAGTTCGAGCTGACGGTCCCCGAGACCTGGCAGGTGCTCGGCAACAGCGAGGCCGTCCGGACCGGCCCGGGCCGCTGGCGGCTCACCGAGTCACCGGCGCTCGCCACCTATCTCACCGCCCTCGTCGCCGGGCCGTACGCCTCCTTCCGGACCGAGCACAACGGCATACCGCTCGGGCTGCACTGCCGGGCCTCGCTCGCCGACTCGCTGAAGACCGACGTCGACGAGGTCTTCGAGATCACCGCCCAGTGCCTGGACGCGTACACCGCACTGTTCGGCGTGGGGCACCCCTTCGCCAAGCTCGACCAGGTCTTCGTGCCCGAGTTCAGCGTCCTGTCGCTGGACCACCCCGGCTGCGTGCTGCTGCGCGAGCAGTACCTGTTCAGCTCGGCCGCCGCCGACAGCGAGCGCGAGACCAGGGCCGTCGTCCTCGCCCACGGCATCTCCCTGCTGTGGCTCGCCGGACTGGTGACCAACGCCTGGTGGAACGACCTGTGGCTGGGCCAGTCCCTCGCCGACTACATGGCGCACCGCGTCACCAGCGAGGTCACC
Source organism: Streptomyces chartreusis (assembly GCF_008704715.1). Taxonomy (NCBI): domain Bacteria; kingdom Bacillati; phylum Actinomycetota; class Actinomycetes; order Kitasatosporales; family Streptomycetaceae; genus Streptomyces; species Streptomyces chartreusis. The sequence continues at coordinate 4,769,084 of NZ_CP023689.1, read as the reverse complement.
CGCTTTTCCGGACCGCCCACGACGTTCGCCGCACGCCGCAAGGGCCAGGCCTACCTGCCCGACCAGCGGCCCTCCACCCACCCGGTCAGCATCGAGGGCCCCGACGTGCGCACGGTGCAGCTGGAGCTGGACCGGATCTCGTACTTCAAGGGCCACTCGGCGCTGCGCCAGCTCGCCGCGCACATCGGCGACGACGCCCTGACCGCCGGGCTGCGGACCTACTTCGACCGGCACGCCTACTCCACCGCGACCTTCGCGGACTTCCTCGCCGCGATGGGCGAGGCGGCCGGCACCGACCTGACCGACTGGGCCGAGAAGTGGCTGCACACCCCCAACGTGAACACCCTCACCCCCGAACTCACCGTCGCCGACGGCCACATCACCGCCGCCGCCGTCCTCCAGGGCGCCCCCGACAGCCACCCGGTGCTGCGCCCGCACACCATGGACGTGGGCCTCTACTACGCCGACGACAGCACCACCGTCCGGGTCCGGATCGACGGCGCGCGCACCGAACTGCCCGAGCTCGTGGGCCGCCCGGCGCCGGTGTTCCTCCTCCTCAACGACGGCGACCTGACCTACGCCAAGATCGGCTTCGACCCCGTCTCGCGGGCCGCGCTGCCGGACACGCTGGCCGGGCTGTCCCCGCTGAACCGGGCGATGGTGTGGTGCGCGCTGCTGCTGGGCGTCCAGGACGGGACGTACCCGGCCGCCGCCCATCTGGCCCTGGTGAGCGGCATGGTCCGTCAGGAGACCGAGCTGTCGATCCTGGCCGAGGTCCTGGAACAGGCCCGGCACGACGTCGCCGACCGCTTCCTCGCCCCGCACGAGCGGCCCGCGGCGACGGCCCGGGTCGCCGCCGCCCTGCGCGAACGGCTCGCCCGCACCGACGCCGACGACGAGCGGCTGATCACCCTCTTCAGGGGACTGGTCGACTTCACCGCGGACACCATGGAGCTGTCCGGCTGGCTGGCCGGCGACGGACTGCCGCCGGGGCTGGAGCTCGACACCGACATGAGCTGGCGCATCCGCTACCGGCTCGCCGTGCTGGGCGGGATGGACACGGCCGACATCGCCGCGGCCCTGGACGCCGGACCGGGCGCCGTCGCCGAGCAGTTCGCGGCGAAGTGCCGGGCCGCGCTGCCCGAGGCGTCCGCCAAGGAGGCGGCGTGGCACGCGATCATGCGCGGCACGGACCTGTCCAACTACGAACTGTGGTCCCTGGCCGAGGGGTTCTGGCAGCCCGAGCAGAGCGCGCTGACCGAGCCGTACGTCGAACGGTTCTTCCGGGACATGCCCGCCGCCGCCCGGGGCCGCGGCGATCTGGTGCTGGACCTGCTGCTGCGCTTCCTCTACCCGCGCTACGCCGCCACCCCCCGCACGCTCGAATCGGCGCAGCGGATGCTCGCGCTCGACGGGCTCCCGGTGACGCTGCGCCGCCGGGCCGCGGACCACACCCACGATCTGCGGCGGGTGATCGCGGCACGGGCGGCTCGGGCGGATGAAGGGTGACGCCGTGAGGGTCGCGATCGTCGGCGGCGGGATCGCGGGCGCCCTGCTCGCCTGGCGGACGGTGCGGGCGCCGGGCGGCGCGGCGGTGGACCTGTTCACCGACGGCACCGGGGGGCGGGCGGACGCCTCCAGGGTCTCCGGCGGGCTGGTCAGGGGGTTCGAGCCCACCGTGGCGGCGACCGGCCCGGCCGCCGAGAGCCTCGCCGAGATCAGGGGCAGCGACGTCCTGCGCGAGTGGTCCGGGTACCGGGAGACCGGAGCGCTGTACGTCCTGCCGGCCGGCGCCGACGCGCGGGAGCCGGCCGAGGTCGTGGACGCCTATCTGCCGGGCTCGGCCGAAGTCGTCGGCCGGGACGGGGTGATCGGCGCGTTCCCCTTCCGCACCCTGCCCGCCGGCTCGGTCGCCGTGGTGGAGCGGCACGCCGGGCACATCTCCCCGCACCGGCTGCGCACGGCGGCGCTGCGGGCGGCGGCCGGGGCGGGCGTCACCGTCCACGAGGCGCCGGTCGGCGAGGTGACCCGGGACCCGGCGGTGCGCACCGCGGACGGCCGTACCCTGCGCTACGACCGGGTGGTCGTCGCCGCGGGCGCCTGGACGCCGAAGCTGCTGGCCCGCAGCCGGCTGCCGGTCGCGGGGCTGCGCACCAAGCACATCCAGTACAGCCTGTGCGAGACGCCGCTGGAGGGGCTCGGGCCGTTCGTCGACGAGAACTCCGGCCTGTACGGCAGGCCCCACGAGGACGGTGGCTTCCTGCTCGGGCTGCCCTCCGACCGGTGGGGAGTCGACCCGGACGCGACGGCACCGGACCAGGCGCTGGCGCGGCGGGTCGCCGAGAGCGCGCGGCGGGTGTTCGGTGTGCCGGTCGCCGTGGGACGCACCGTCGCCTCCTGCGACTGCTATCACGACCCCGCGGGGCTGGAACTGCGTTCTCTCGGGCCGGGTCTGCACACTTTCACCGGGGGCAGCGGAGGCGCGGCAAAGACCGTCGTCGCCGCCAGCAGGAAGGCCGCGGCGGCGCTGTTGGCCTGACTTCCGTACGCGATATCGAGGCAGTCCGCAATGAGTGCGGGCCGGGAGATCTCCCGGCCCGCACTCTTTTTTTCGGGTGTGTTCAACTTCCCTGATCTACGCGCGTTCAACTTAGGTTTTCCGTTCAACTCCGCCTGTCCCGACCGCTGTTGATTCGGCCATCCGGACCCGCGAAGATTTCACGCGGCCTCAGGAATCGCAGCGAGAGAGAGATATCAATGGCGCAGCTTCCGCATGACTTCGGAATTACTGGTTTCGGTTACTCCTTCGGAGCGGACCAGAATGTCGAAGAAGTAGCGGGAACGTATGTCCCCGACCCGGAACGCATTGTGCGGTGGGGTTACCACACCTTTCACCGGGCACCCGACGACATCACCACGACCGACCTCGCGGCACAGGCCGCGCGTGACGCCCTGTCCCGCACCTCGATGACCGTCGACGACATCGACCTGCTGGTGCTGGCCACCTCCGAGCACCCCGAGTACCCGCACTGGGACGGGTCGGCGGCGCTGGGCCGGGCCCTGAAGATGGAGAGCCGGCAGACCCTGCTGCTGAACGAGGGCTGTGCCTCGGGCGTCACCGGACTGGGCATCGTCGCCGGGGTCCTCGCCGTGCAGCCGGAGATCAGCACCGTGCTGTTCGTCGCGGTGAACAGGGTCAGCGAGTTCCACCGCAACCGCATGACGGTCAACAACGCGGTGCACAGCGACGGCGCCGTCGCCGCGGTCCTGCGCCGCGGTCACGAGCGCAACGCCTGGCTCGCCACCGAGCAGTTCACGATCCCGGACCTGTGCGACTGGTTCCGCACCGACTACGGCGGCGCGGTGGCACCCGTGCCCCCGGAGGGCTGGTCGAGCAGGACGGCGCCGGCCGGTCATGTGCGCGTGCAGGAGCACTTCCGCAAGGACCCCGCGCGGCTGCGCGAGTTCGGGCAGGCGGCGATCACCCGCACCCTCGACGTCATCGACGGGGCGTGCAAGCGGGCCGGCGTCGGCCGCGACGAGGTGCGGCACGTCATCTACATCAACGACCCGGACGGCATCGCCGACATCGCCGAGCCGCTCGGTCTGCCCCTGGAGCGCACCAACACCGAGATCGCCAGGGCCCACGGCCACATGGGCTCCGCCGACCAGCTCACCGCGCTCGGCGAGCTGATCGAGCAGGGCGTCGTCGCCCCCGGCGACCTGGTCGCGCTGACCGGGATCTCCATCGGGATGCGCTGGTACTGCTCCCTCGTCCGGGCCTGACCCGCGTCCCACAGGAAGGCATCGCACCGTGAGCGAGAGCGACAACCCGGCGGCGGCGCTGCGTGCGGCCGTACGGGAACGACGCATGCCCGGTCACCCCACCCGCAGGGCACTGCTGGAGAGCGGCGACCCGGCCCTGGCCCGGCAGGCCGGCCGGATCCTGAAGGACCTGGCCGTGGACGGGGAACGGCCCCGCGAGGTGGACGTGGCCGTCCTGGCCACCTGCACCGTCGGCCCGTTCGAGGCCCTGCTGCGCGCCCAGCTGGTCGGCGCCGGACTGCTGCCCGCCCTGCGCAGCGCGGACTACGGCACCTTCGGCATGTCGCTGGCGACCGGGTCGTTCACCCGCGACGGCGACCCCGGACTGGTCGCCGTGCTGCTGGACGCCGGGTACTTTCTGCCGGGCGACTCCGGCGCCGCCGAGCCCGACGTGCTGGCGAAGTACGTCGATGCCCGGCTGGAGGAACTGCGCGGACTGCTGGCCGGCGCCCTGAAGCACACGGCCGCCACCGTCGTCGTGCACACCGTCCCGCTGCCCGCCCAGGTCCGCAACGGGATCATCAGCGTGCGGGCCCGTGCCCAGGTGGCCCGCTCCTGGTACCGGTTGAACGCGGGCCTCCTCGCCCTCGCCGAGGAACACGACCAGGTGGTCGCGGTGGACCTCGTCGGCGAGCTGGCCGAGGCACCGGTCCAGGCGTGCGACGTACGGCTGCACCGCTACGGCGATCTGCCCTACAGCGACGACGCGTTGCTGCTGCTGGCCCGGCTCGTGCGCCGGGTCGCCCAGGCCCGCGCGGGGCTGTCCCGCAAGGTCCTCGCCCTCGACCTGGACAACACCCTGTGGGGCGGCGTCCTCGGCGAGGCCGGGCCCCAGGGCGTCCAGGTGGGCGGCCTGTACCCGGGCAACTGCTACACCGAACTCCAGCGCACGGTGGCGGGGCTGCGCGAGCAGGGCGTCGTGCTGGTCCTGGCCAGCAAGAACGACCGGGACCAGGTGGAGAAGGTCCTCACCGAGCACCCGGACGTGCTGCTGCGGCCCGAGGCGTTCTCCGCGCGGATGGTCGACTGGTCGGCGAAGGCGGGCAATCTGCGCCGGGCCGCCGAGGCGCTGTCCCTGTCGACCGAGTCGTTCGTCTTCATGGACGACTCCGACTTCGAGCGTGCCCAGGTCGGCGACGAACTGCCCGAGGTCGCCGTGGTCTCCGCGGCCGGTGACCCCGCCCACCTGGTGGACTCGCTGCTGCGGCACGGCTGGTTCGACGTCATGGCGCTCACCGACACCGACCGCAAGCGCCCCGAGCTGTACCGCAACCGTGCGCTGCGCGGCGACTTCTCCTCCGGGTTCGACTCCTCGGAGGACTTCCTGCGGGCGCTGGACCTCAAGGTCGAGGTGACACCGGCGACCGAGTACACGATCGGCCGGATCGCCCAGCTCGCCGCCCGCACCAACCAGTTCAACCTCACCGGGATCCGCTACGACGAGGCGGCCACCCGGCGGATGGGCGAGGACGCCGGCCATCTGGTGCTGTCGGTGTCGGTCGCCGACCGCTTCGGCGACGAGGGCATCGTCGGCGCCCTGTGGGTCGAGCGCACCGACGAGGTGTGGCGGGTCCTCAACCTCGTCCTGAGCTGCCGGGTGCTCAGCCGCGGCGTGGAGCGGGCGGCCGTCGGCCGGCTCGCCGAACTGGCCGCGCTGGCCGGTGCCCGGAGCGTCGAGGGGCACTACCGGCCCTCGGACCGCAACGGCGTCGCCGCGGACTTCTGGACCGGCGCCGGATTCACCCCGGCCGCCTCCCCGCAGGAGACGGAGACACAGGTCTTCACCCTCGACGCGGCCACCGCGAAGGAAATCGCACCGGAATGGATCGCACTGAACGAAAGGAATGGATCCCCGCATGAGTGAAACGGGCTCGATCGAGGAGTCGGTGAGGGAGATCATCGCCGACGTACTGGGCGCCGACCCCGCGGACATCCCCGCTGACCAGGCACTGGCCGCGCTCGGCTGGGACAGCATGAATTCGATGGAAGCCCTGGTGCGCCTGGAGAAGCAGTTCTCCGTCGATCTGGACCTGCGGTCCTTTCACGCCGCCTACACCGTGACCGACATGGTCGCGCTGGTCGAGAAATTCTAAGAATTCAGGGAGGGACCAATTGCGGCACCAGGAAGTCGAAGTCCTCGCCATCGGCGCAGGGCCGGCCAACCTCGCCCTCGGCATAGCGCTGGAGGAGCTCGCCCCCAAGGAGCTCGCGGCGGGCACACTGATCATCGAGCAGCACGACGACACCGTGTGGCAGCGCGGCATGCTGCTGCCGTGGACCCAGAGCCAGGTCTCGTTCCTCAAGGACCTGGTGACGCTGCGCAATCCGCGCAGTGAGTACTCCTTCGTCAACTACCTCCACTCGATCGGCAGGCTCGACGAGTTCATCAACCTCGGCACGTTCACGCCGTACCGCTCGGAGATCTCCGGGTACCTCCAGTGGGTGGCCTCCTCGCTGCGCGAGGTGCAGGTCGAGTACGGGCGGCGCTGTGTGTCGATCGAGCCCGGTCCGTCCCGGGGCGGCGAGGTCGACCACTGGCTGGCGCGCACCGCCGACGGCGCGGTGATCTCCAGCCGCAACCTGGTGATCGGCGCGGGCCGGGACGCGTTCGTACCCGCCGAGCTCACCGCGCTCCCCGAGCGCCGCGTCATCCACAGCACCCGGTACTCGCACCGGATCGATGCGCTCGACCCGGCCGAGGTGCGCCGGATCGTGGTGATCGGGGGCGCGCAGAGCGCCGCCGAGCTGCTGTGGGCCGCCTACCAGCGGTTCCCCGCGGCGCAGTGCACGATGCTGATGCGCTCGATCGGCCTGAACGCCTACCAGACCAGCAAGTTCACCAACGAGCTGTTCTACCCGTCGTTCATCGACGACTTCTACGCCACCCGCGCCGAGACCCGCCGCCAGGTGCTCCGCGAGATGCACGTCACCAACTACGCCGGGCTCGCCCCGAACATGCTGGAGACGCTCTACCGCGAGATGTACCAGGAGCGCCTCCAGGGCACCGAGCGGCTGCGGATGCTCACCCTGACCGACCTGGCGGGCGCCCGCATGGACGGCGACGAGGTCGTCCTCGACACCGTCGACCGCAAGTCCGGCGAGCGCACCGAACTGCGCTGCGACCTCGTACTGCTCGGCACCGGCTTCGTACGCGACATGCCCGCCATGGTGCGCGAGCTGGCCGTCACGACCGGCGCCGGCGAGGCCACCGTCGACCGCAACTACCGCATGCGGCTGCCCGGTTCGTACACCGCGAACTGCTACCTCCAGGGCGTCAACGAAGCCACCCACGGCATCGCCGACTCCCTGCTCAGCGTGCTCGCCAGTCGCTCCCAGGACATCGTCACCGACCTGCTGTCCCGCCGCGGCGCCGCCTCCGACGAGGCCCTGCTCGCCAAGGCCCTGTGACCGGGGCCCCGCCGAACCCGTCAGCGCACCCAGCGGCAGAGGAGACATACATGGAAATCCGAGAGCTCGACCGGGACAACCTCGCACCGGACAACGGACTGCGCGCCCAGCGCCTGTTCCCCTGGCCGGCCCTGAACGCGCCCTTCGAGGGCTCCTGGTGCGTCGTGCCCCCGGGCGCGGCCTCCGGCCCGCACAGCCACCACGAGTACGAGGTCTGGATCGCGATGACCGGGGAGGCGGCGATCCTCAGCGAGGGGAAGAAGGTGCCGTTCGCCGCCGGTGACGTCGTCCACTTCCGCCCCGGCACCCGCCACCAGGTCGTCAACGACTCCGACGCCGACTTCCAGATGTACGCGGTCTGGTGGGACGCCGAGCTGGCGGAGAAGTTCTCCGTCCGGCACCGGGAGGAGACCGCATGAGCGGGCGCAGCCGGCGCCGCGCCGTCGTCGTCGCGGCGACCCCCACACCCAACGGGGACCTGCACATCGGCCACATGGCCGGCCCGTATCTCGCGGGCGACGTCTACAGCCGCTACCTGGCGGCCGACGGCCGGGACGTGATCTACACGACCTGCACCGACGACAGCCAGACCTATGTCACCACCACGGCCCGCCGACTCGGTGTGTCCGCCGAGCAGTTGTGCGCCGAGTCCACCGCGAAGATCGAGCGGAGCATCTCCGCGATGGGCCTGTCGATGGAAGGGCTGCCGCCCATCGACGACCGCTACCGCGCCACGGTCCTTCAGTTCTTCACCCGCCTGCACGAGACGGGCCGGCTGCGCGAGCGGACCGTACGGCTGCCGTACGCGCAGGAGTCCGGCCGGTATCTGTACGACGGCCTGATGACCGGCAGCTGCCCGGTCTGCCTGACCGGCAGCGCGGGAGGCGTCTGCGAGGGCTGCGGGCACCCCAACAACGCCGACGAACTGCTCGGCGCGCGCTCGGTGCTGGAGCCGGACTCGCCGGTGACCACCCGCGAGGTCACCATCCTGGTGCTGCCCATGGAGGAGTACCGCGAGCGGCTGGCCTCCTACTTCGCCGAGCGCCTCGGACGCTGGCGGCCGCACGCCGCTCAGCTGGTGCGCGAGCTGCTGGCCCGTCCGCTGCCGGAGATACCGGTGACGGTGCCCGGCGACTGGGGCATCGCGGCGCCCTTCCCCGAGACGCCGGGGCAGATCCTCTACCCGTGGGTGGAGGCCATGCCGGCCGTCATGTACAGCACCTGGTGGTCCGCGGACCGGCGCGGCGAGCGCACCGAGGCCGTCGACGAGCTCTGGCGGGCCGGCAGCGGGACGGAGCTCGTGTACTTCCACGGCTTCGACAACGTCTACCACTGGGGTCTGCTGGACCTCGTGCTGCTGATGGCGCACGGCGACCGCTATGTGCTGCCCGAGGCCAACATCAGCAACGAGTTCTACGACCTGGAGGGCGAGAAGTTCTCCACCAGCCGCAACCACCTGATCTGGTCGGCGGACCTGCTGGCGGAGGTGCCGAGGGACCTCGTGCGCTTCTATCTGGCCTTGACCGCACCGGAGTTCCAGCGCACCGACTTCAGCACCGCCGCCCTCACCGAGGTGACCGAGCGACGGCTGATCGGGCCGTGGAACCGGCTGGCCGAGGCGCTGAACGCGCTCGCTCCGGCCGGTGCCGGGAGCCCGCTGCCGACCACCGCGACGGGCCGGGACCGGGCGGCCGGGATCATCGAGCGGTTCCGGCTCACCTATGAGCTGGACGGCTTCAACCTGGGCCGCAGCGCCGAGAACGTCGTCGCGGCCCTCGACCGGCTGGCGGCCGCGGCCCAGGAGCCTCGCGAGCGGGACGACGCGCTCGGCACCGGGGACCTGCTGCTCCAGGTGCGGGCGCTGCTGGCCTGCGCCGCCCCGCTGCTCATCGACGCCGCCGCCGAGGCGACGGCCGCGGGCGTGGACCTGGCGCTGGACGCCGAACAGCCCGAGAAGATCACCCCGTTCGCCCTGCCCCGGCTGCCACGGGCGGCCCGGGCCGGCGCCGCACGCACGGAGGTGGCGGCATGAAGCTGCTCACGCTGGAGACGGTGCAGTACCTGAACTACTACCACGGCCGCTACGGGCAGGTGGAGGACCTGGGCGTCGACCTCTACGTGCTCAACGGGGAGGGCACGGACGACTTCTGGCGGGCGGACCGCTATCGCACGGCGGGCTCCCGGAAGATCGACGACATCGTCGACCAGGCCCGCGCATGGCATGCGGAGGAACGTTTCGACGGGGTGATCACCTTCTCCGAGTCCTCCGTCATCACCGTCGCCGCGGTCGCCGACGCGCTGGGCCTCCCGGGCATCGGCGTGCCGGCCGCCGTGTGCAGCAGGAACAAGTACCTGATGCGCCAGGCCTACGAGCGGGCGGGCGCCCCGATCCCCTCGTACCGGCTGGTGGAGAGCCTGGACGACGCGCTCGGCGCGGCAGCCGACTTCGGCTACCCGGTCATCCTCAAGCCGACCCTCGGCGCCGGCAGCCACTTCGTCTTCCGGGTCGACAACCCCGAGGAGATGGCGCTGCGGCACGCCCAGGCCGCCGAGGGCATCCGCGACCTGTTCTGGGTCAACTCCGAGGCCGAGGGCGTGGACCTCGGCCCGAACGGACTGCTCGTGGAGTCCTTCCTGGACGGCCGCGAGTTCCTGATGGAGGCCGTCGTCTGGGACGACGAGGTCTACCTCGGCTCGATCGTGGACCGCATCACCGCCGAGGGCGGCACCTTCGACGACGACGTCCACCACGCGCCGACCTCGCTCGGCCCCGAGGACATCGAGAAGGTGCACCGCGCGGTGCGCGCCGGGGCGCACGCCCAGGGACTGCGGCGCAGCGTCATGCACGCCGAGGTCAGGTTCCACGACGGCGAGCCGCACCTGCTGGAGATCGCCGCCCGGGTCGGCGGCGGCGGCCTCGACCTCATCGCCCGCAAGACCGCCGACCACGACCCGATCAAGGCGGTCGTGGACATCGGGCTCGGAGTGCGCCCCGACGTACGGCACTTCACGCCGACCGGTGTCCACATCACCGCGATGTGCCTGATCAGTGAGGCGGGCGTGGTCGACAGGGTCGACGTGCCGGCGGAGGTGGCCGAGTCCGACAAGGTCTTCCTGCTCAAGATCACCGCCCGGCCGGGCGACGTCATCCGCCGGCCCCCGGACGGCAACACGATCCTCGGCTTCCTGGGGACGACCGGCACCTCCCAGGAGGAGGCATTCCGCACGATGAACGACTTCGCCTCCCGGATCGAGGTGACGTTCCGGCAGCAGACGCCGGCGCTCACCGACGCCGCCACGGCCTCCTGAGCCCGCACCGCCCGACGCCTCCCGCCCACTTCCGCGCAAGGAGAATCGACAGTGCAGCAAGACAACTCGTCCGCACGCCGGAACACCGCGGCCCCGGGCGGCCGCCCGGTCCGGACGGTGCGGCCCCGGCGCTATCTGATGTGCTCGCCGGTCCACTTCGACGTCGTCTACTCCATCAACCCCTGGATGGAGCCGGAGAAGCCCACCGACGCCGCGCTGGCCGTCGCCCAGTGGGAGCGGCTGCGCAGCCTCTACCTGGGCCTCGGCCACGAGGTCGAGCTGATCGAACCGGTCGCGGGACTGCCCGACATGGTCTTCGCCGCCAACGGCGCCACCGTCGTCGACGGCCGTGTGCTGGCCGCCCGGTTCCGCCACGAACAGCGCGCCGCCGAGGGCCCGGCCTACGCCGACTGGTTCCGTGCGCGCGGCTACGACGTCCACGACGCGTTCCACGTCAACGAGGGCGAGGGCGACTACCTCGTCACCGGCGACCGGATCCTCGCCGGCACCGGCTTCCGCACCGACCGGCGCTCGCACGCCGAGGCGGAGCACTTCCTCGGCCTGCCGGTGGTGACCCTGGACCTCGTCGACCCGCGCTTCTACCACCTCGACACCGCGTTGGCCGTCCTCGACCACGAGGAGATCATGTACTACCCGGCGGCCTTCACCGCCGAGGGCCGGGCGACCCTGCGCGAGCTGTACCCGGACGCGATCGAGGCGACCGAGGACGACGCGGCGGTGTTCGGCCTGAACGCGGTCTCGGACGGCCGGCACGTGCTGCTGCCCGAGCAGGCCACCCACCTCATCGACGCGCTGTGGGCGCGCGGTTTCGTGCCGATCGGCGTGGACCTGTCCGAGCTGCTCAAGTCCGGCGGCAGCTCCAAGTGCTGCACCCTCGAGATCCGCGACGCGGAGCCGGAGGCCGGCGCGTGATCAACTACGACGGACGCAGGTTCCGCCCCGCCGAGGCGGACGCCCAGGGCCGCACGGCCCTCTACCGGCAGGAGGGCGACCTGCTGTGGGGCACCTTCTCCGGCGGCAGGGCCCGGCGCGGCTCGCTGACCGGGGTGTGCGCCCCCGACGGCTCGCTGGACTTCGCCTACTCCATGGTCCTGGACGACGGCGAGGTCGTGTCCGGCCACTGCCGCAGCACCCCCGAGCTCCGCGAGGACGGCGGCATCGATCTGCGCGAGGAGTGGGAGCGCTTCGGCACCCACGCCGCGAAGGGCGTCTCGTATCTGAAGGAGGTCAAGTGATGTCGCCGTCGTCCACCCCCAGGAAGGGCGGCACGGTGACCTGGGCGTGCGCGCCCGGGTTCCCGCCCGCGGTGATCTTCCCCTTCACGCCGGCCGAGCGGATGGGGACCCGGAACATCTACGAGTTCCAGATGCTGATGTACCGGCCGCTGTACTACTTCGGCAGCCAGGGCACCCCGGACGTGGACTACGACCAGAGCATCGGCGAGCCCCCGCGGTGGAGCGAGGACGGCCTGACCGTCACCGTGAAGGTCAAGCCGTGGAATTGGTCCAACGGCGAGACGCTGTGCGCGGACAACGTCCTGTTCTGGGTCAACCTGATGAAGGTCAAGGGCGACCGGTACGGCGAGTACGTCCCCGGCTACTTCCCGGACAACCTGACCTCCTACGGCAAACTCGCCGAGGACACCGTCTACTTCACCTTCGACAAGGCCTACTCGAAGAAGTGGGTGCTGATGAACCAGCTCAGCACCATCACCCCGCTGCCGAGGGCCTGGGACCGCACCACCGAGGGGCCCGCGAACGCGTCGGGCGGTGTCGCCGACGTACCCGCCGTCTACGACTACCTGATGGCGGAGCAGGGCGACATCATCGACGAGGGCAACGCGCACCGCACCCGATGGGCCGACAGCCCCGTGTGGAGCGTGGTCAGCGGACCGTGGCGGCTGAAGAGCTACACGCTTCAGGGCCTGGTCACCTTCGTGCCCAACGAGCACTACTCCGGGCCCAACAAGCCCTACCTGGACGAGTTCCGCCAGGTGCCGACGTTCTCGGACGACGAAGAGTACGAGATGCTCAAGGCCGGCCCGCACGGCGAGGGCGGCATCCAGGTCGGCTACCTGCCGCTGAGCTTCGCCTCCGAACCGGCCACCGACCCCACCGTGGGCGGCCCCAACCCGCTGGCGGACACCTACACGCTGGTGCCGCAGGTCGCCTTCTGCATCCGCTACTTCTGCCTCAACTACAACAACCCCACGGTGGCCGCGAAGATCTTCCGGCAGACGTACTTCCGGCAGGCGCTCCAGAGCACCCTCGACCAGGACTCCGCCGTACGCGACATCTACCAGGGCTACGCCTACCGGCAGAACGGTCCCGTGCCGATGGTCCCGGCGACCGACCTGGTCTCCCCGCGCCAGCGCGACGGGGCCTGGCCGCTGCCCTTCGACGTCGACCGGGCCCGTGAGCTGCTCGCGGCCAACGGCTGGGACACCACCACCACTCCGGCCGTCTGCGTGAACCCCGGCACCGGGCCCGGCCAGGCCGGCGAGGGCATACCCGCCGGCACCAAGCTCAGCTTCTCGCTGCGCTACGTGGAGGGGCGCCCGGCGCTGACCCGGCTGATGGAGAAGTACCGCAAGGACGCCGCGGCCGCCGGGATCGAGCTGCGGATGGAGGAGGTGTACGGCTCGGTGCTCGTCGCCGAGGACGCGCCCTGCGCCGCGGGGCCGGACTGCCTGTGGGAGATGACCTGCTGGAACGGCGGCTGGGCCTACCACTACCCGAGCGGCGAGATCCTGTTCCAGACCGGCGCCGGCGGCAACTTCGGGCACTACAGCGACCCGCGGGCCGACCGGCTCATCGAGGCGTCCGTCACCTCCGACGACCTGGAGGCGCTCTACACCTACCAGGACTTCGTCGCCGAGCAGGTGCCGGTCATCTTCACGCCGAACTTCCCCATCCGGCTCTTCGAAGTGGCCAACAACCTCGGGGGGTTCGGGCCCGTGAACCCGTTCGGGATGATCAACCCCGAGAACTGGTACTACCGCGAGGACGCGTGACGTGAATCTGTCCGCGACTCCCGTGGCGCCCCTGGGCTCCCACACGCTGCTGATGTTCCTGCTCCAGGTGGGGGTGCTGCTCGGCACCGCCGTACTCCTGGGCAGGCTCGCACAGCGGCTCGGGCTGCCCTCCATCGTCGGCGAACTCTGCGCGGGCGTGGTGCTGGGGCCGTCACTGCTCGCCCCGCTGGCCCCCGCCTTCTCGGCCTGGCTGCTGCCCCAGCAGCCGGAGTCCATCCACCTGCTCGACGCGGCGGGCCAGCTCGGGGTGCTGCTGCTGGTGGGCATCACCGGCATGAACATCGACCTCGGGCTGGTCCGCCGCAAGGGCAGGGCAGCCGTTCTGGTCAGCGCCGGCGGCCTCGTCGTGCCGTTCGCAGGCGGGGTCGCCGTCGCCCTGGCGATACCGGCCGCCCTGCTCGTCGACGGCGTGGACCGCACCGTCTTCGCCCTGTTCGCCGGTGTCGCGCTGTGCGTCAGCGCGCTGCCGGTCATCGCCAAGACCCTGCTCGACATGGGACTGCTGCACCGCAACATCGGGCAGCTCATCGTCGGCGCGTCCGTGGTCGACGACATCGCGGGCTGGCTGCTGCTGTCCGTCGTCTCGGCGATGGCCACCACCGGCGTGCACGGCCCGGACGTCGCCCTGTCCGTGGTGTATCTGATCGCCATGCTGGCCTGCGCGTTCCTCGTCGGCCGGCCGCTGGTGCGCCGTCTGCTGCAATGGTCCGCCCGGGCCGGCAAGGGGGAGTCGGTCCCGGCCGTGTGCACCGTGCTGATCGTCCTGGGAGCCGTGGCCAGTCACGCGCTCCACATGGAGGCGATCATCGGTGCCTTCATCGTCGGTGTCCTGATCGGCTCGTCCGGGGAACTGGACCGCGAGCGGCTCGCCCCGCTGCGGATCATGGCCGTCACCGTCCTCGCCCCGCTGTTCTTCGCGACCGCCGGGCTGCGGATCGACCTGACCGCCATGGCCCGCCCGGAGGTCGCCCTCTCCGCCGTGCTGGTGCTGACCGTCGCCGTCGTCGGCAAGTTCGCCGGGGCGTACGCGGGGGCCAGGGCCGGCCGGCTCGGCCACTGGGAGGCGCTCGCGCTCGGCGCCGGGATGAACTCCCGCGGGGTGATCGAGGTGATCATCGCGATGGTCGGCCTGCGGCTCGGGATCCTGACCACCGAGATGTACACGATCATCGTCCTGGTCGCGATCGTGACGTCCGTGATGGCCGCGCCCCTGCTGCGCATGTCCGTTGCGCGCATGCCCGTCACCCGCGAGGAACGGGTCCGTGAGCGCGTCATGGCCGGCGGCCCCGCGCTGGAGTCGAATTCCTGACGCAGACGCACTGAATTTCCGCCGCTCCGGATTTCCCCCGGTGAACCGGCACTAACGTGAGGCCGACCCGTCCACCTGTGCGCGCTCGGCCACCCCCAACTCCTCGAAAGGCAAGGTGACATGAGAGAAGTGCAGAAGGCGACGGGAGAGCGGCCGCTGCTGCTCGTGGTGGCCACGGGCATGCGGACGTACCGCGAGTATCTGCTGCGCTCCATTCGCGGCGAGTTCGACATCCATCTCTTCCATGTGGACGAACCCACCTGGGAGAAGGAGTACATCTCCGGCTGGACGGTCCTGCCCAGCACCCTGGACGGCCCGGCGATGGCCCGCGCCGCCCGGGAACTGCACGCCGCGACGCCCGTCGCCGGTGTCCTGTGCTGGGACGAGGGACGCATCCACGCTGCCGCCTACGTCGCCGAGGCCCTCGGCCTGCGCAACGGCGAACCGGACGTCATCTGGCGGCTGCGCGACAAGGGCCAGACCAGGGCCGCCCTGGACGAGGCCGGTGTCGCCCAGCCCCGCTCCGTCGCGGTCAAGACGCTCGACGAGGCCCTGGCCGCCGCCGAGCGCGTCGGCTACCCCGCGATCCTCAAGCCGCGCGGCCTCGGCGCCAGCCTCGGCGTCGTACGCGTCGAGAACGCCGGCGAGCTCGCGCAGAGGTTCCCCTTCACCGCCGGGATGAAGGGCCCCGACCCCGAGCCGCTGCTCTACAGCACCGATCAGCCGGTCCTCGTCGAGGAGTTGGTGACCGGTGAGGAGATCAGCGTCGACGCGGTCGTCCAGGACGGCAAGGTGGTACCGCTGTTCATCGGCCGCAAGGTCGTGGGCTATCCGCCGTACGCCGAGGAGATCGGCCACTTCGTCGACGCGGACGACCCGCTGCTCACCGACCCGCAGCTGCTGGACGCCCTCCAGGACACCCACACCGCGCTGGGCTTCCGGGACGGCTGGACGCACAGCGAGTTCATGCTGACCGCCGCAGGGCCGCGGCTGATCGAGGTCAACGGCAGGCTCGGCGGCGACATGATCCCCTACTTGGGCATGCTGGCCACGGGCATCGACCCGGGGCTCGCCGCGGCGCGCGTCGCCTGCGGCATCACGCCCGGCACCACCCCGGCCCACCGACGGGTCGCGGGCATCCGCTTCTTCTACGTCGAGCACGACGACACCCGCATCGAGTCCGTCTCGTTCCACGAGGCGGGTCTGCCCGCCGCGCTCGAACAACTGGTGCCGGTCGCCAGGGCCGGTGCCGTCGTGTCCCCGCCGCCCAAGGGCACGGTCTGGGGGCGGATCGCCTTCGCCATCGCCACCGGCGGCGCCGTCGAGGAGTGCGGCGCGGCACTGGACGCCGCCGAGGCGGCACTGCACGTGCGCAGCGGTCAGGACGCCACCCATGCGAGAGAAGAGTGAACGTGCATGGCAACTGAGGAGAAGAAGGACGACAACGTGGCGATCTGGGCCACGTTCCGGGATTCGTCGGCGGCGGTGAAGACCATCCTCGCGGGCGTGCTGCTGAGCAAGCTCGGCGGATTCCTCAACGTCTTCATCGTGCTCTACCTGACCTACCGCGGTTACTCCGAGAGCGAGGCGTCCTACGCGCTGGGCGCCTACGGAGCGGGCGGCGTGGCGGGTGTGCTGCTCGGCGGCACCCTCGCGGACCGGCTCGGGGCCCGCAACGCGACGATCCTGGGCATGGCCGGCACGGCCGTGCTCACCGCGGCGCTGCTCTACCTGCCCAACTATCCGACGCTCGTCGTGGCGGTCGTCCTGGCCAGCCTCATGGCCCAGCTCTACCGGCCGGCCGCGGCCGCGCTGCTCTCCGAACTCACCTCGGGCAGCAGCCAGGTCGTCGTCTTCGGCATGTACCGCTGGTGCCTGAACGTGGGCGCGATGGCGGCGCCCATGGTCGGCCTCGGGCTCTACCACCTCGACGGGGAGAGCTACACCCTGCTGTTCTGGGGCGAGGCGGTGATCGCGCTGGCCTACGCCGTCGTCGCGGCCGCCGTCCTGCCCCGCCGGGCCGCGCAGGGCACCGCGGAGGCGGCCCCGGCCGAGGAGGAGAGCGGTACGGCGGGCGGCTACCGGGCGATGCTCCGCGACCGCCGGTACGTGCTCTATCTGGCGGCCACCCTGTTCAACGCGATCATCTACGTGCAGTACCTGTCGACGCTGCCGCTGGACGTCGAGGCCCATGACCTCGATCTGTTCTGGTACACGGCCGCGGTCTCCCTGAACGGCTTCATGGTGATCGCCTTTGAACTGCCGCTCACCAAGGTGACCGGGCAGTGGCGCACCAGGCTCGTCGTGGGCCTGTCCTTCGGGCTGGTCGGCCTGGGCGTGGCCCTGTACGGCATGCCGATGGGCGCGGCCGTGATCATCGGCGCGACGCTGGTGTGGACCCTCGGCGAGATCATCGGCGGTCCAGCGGTGTTCGCCCACCCGGCGACGGCGGGCCCGGCGCACCTGCGCAGCCGGTACATCGGCGCCTTCCAGTTCATGCACGCGCTCGGCACGGCCATCGGGCCGGTCCTGGGCGGCCTGTTGTTCGTACGGCTCGGCCACGACGTGTGGCCGCTGCTCGGTGTGATCGGGCTGGCCGCGGCGGGGCTCGGTGTCGCCGCGATCCGTACCCCGGCTCCGGAGCAGAGTGAGCCGACCGGCGAACCGGCCGCGCAGCCGGCCGACGCATAACGGATTCCCCCCACACGAAACGGCCGCCGTCCCCGCGAGGGGCGGCGGCCGTCGTGCTGCCGTCGGCGTCGGTCAGCCGAGAGCGAGGCTCCGGGCGAACTCCTGGAGCGCCGGGCCCGGTACGGGGACCACGGAGGTCTGGTAGCCGGCCATCATCGGCGGCACCACGTCCTCGTACTTCTGCAGCCAGACGTCGGTGGCGTAGACGGACTGCGAGAGCTCCACGCGCTCCTCCTCCGAGCGGAAGGCGCGCAGCAGGTAGTAGCCGTCCTCGTCGTTCAGGGAGGGGCCGCCTGCGAGCACGGTGATCCCGCACTCGCGCATGAGCGGCACCGTGCCCTCCTCGCTGATCCGGTGGAACTCCGCCCGAAGGCCCGGCTTCACGGTGAACAACCGGATCTCCAGCAGCCATGGCGCGTCGGCGCTGCTCATGTCGTCTCCTTCGCTTCTCACTTGACCCGGACTCCGGCCTTCCAGACCCCGGTGATGTGCTCGGGCTGTGCGATGACCTCGATGTCCACGAGCGGGTCCTCGTCGAGGACCAGGACGTCGGAGTCGTATCCCTCGCGCAGCTGGCCGGAGAGCGGTGCCTGCGGTCCGAGGGTGGAGGGGCCGATCGCGGTGCCGGACTCGATGGCGTCCAGCGGGGTCAGGCCGCACTTCACCAGCAGGGGCAGTTCCCGGCCGTTGCGGCCCCAGGAGTCGGGCATCTCGGTGCCGGTGAGCGCCACGTCGGTGCCGGCGGCGATCGTCACGCCCTGCTCGCGGGCGATGGCGACGGCCTCCGCGTGCCGGCCGGCCGTGGCCTGGAGCTTCTTCAGGGCGTACGCCGGCAGCATGTGACCGTTGTCGAGGAGTTCCTGGAAGATCGTGCGGGTGGTGACGAGGATGGCGCCGCACTCGCGCATGGCCACGGCGGCCTCTTCGTCGATGTAGGTGCCGTGCTCGATCGTTTTCACCCCGGCCTCCAGCGAGGCCATGATGCCGGGCTTGCCGTGGCAGTGCGCGGCGACGATCCGGTCCGCCATCCCGGCGACCTCGACGATCGCGCGCAGCTCCGCGTTCGTGAACTGCTGGTGGATGGGGTGGTCGACCTCGGACAGCACACCGCCGGAGGCGCAGACCTTGATGAGTTTGGCGTTGCGGCGCAGCTGTTCGCGGGCGGCGCGGGCGCACTCCGCGGGCCCGTCGGCCAGCCGCAGCTCACCGCCGAGGTGCCCGAAGTCCTCCACCCACGACGTCGGATAGCTGTGCAGGTCGGCGTGGCCGCCGGTGGTGGACAGCGTGGTGCCGGCCGGGTAGATCGAGGGGCCCTGCACGGTGCCCTCTTCGATGGCGCGGACGAGATGGATGCCGAGTCCGCCGGTCTCGCGCACTGAGGTGACTCCGGCGTTCAGCGCGTTGCGCAGGTCGGTGGTGATGCGGGCCGCCCGCAGGGCGATCGGTTCCTGGGGGAGCAGGGAGAGGTCGGCCGACCGCAGCCCCATGAAGTGCCCGTGACAGTCCCACAGTCCGGGCATCACGGTGCGGGCGCGGACGGTCTCCGCCTCCGGTGTGTCGGGGGCCTCGGCGAGGGGGCCGGCGTAACTGATGGCCTCCTCGTCGAATATGACGCAGCCGTTCTGAATCGGCTGGCCACGGCCGGGAATTAATTGTTCCGCTTCGATTCGCTGCAACATGCAGGGAGCAAATCAAAGTGGTGTTCCGACGACAACAGGTGTTCGGGCGGGCCAAGTTGTCGCCTGCGGCCGCGTCGAATTCAGGGCGTCAGAACGGACTGCGCGGCCTGGGAATTGCCGGCCTGTTGTGCGGCCCGGTGCCGGAACACATGGCGATATGTCTGCGGGGACACGGTGGTGACCCGGCCGAAGTGATAGCGGAGATTGGCGGCCGTACCGAACCCGGTGCTGCGCGCGATCTGTTCCACCGGCTCGTCCGTGGTCTCCAGCAGCTCCTGCGCGAGACGGACCCGCTGCTGGAGCAGCCACTGGAGCGGAGTGATCCCGAGCCGGTCCCGGAACCGCCGGGCGAAGGTGCGCTCGCCCAGGTGCGCGGCGCGCGCGAGCTGCGGCACGGTCAGCGGCTCGTGCAGCCGCTCCTGCGCCCATTGCAGGACCGGCGCGAGATCGTCGCTCGTCTCCGCCCGCACCACCGGCTTGGTGTACTGCGACTGGCCGCCCTCGCGGTGCGGCGGTACGACCATCCGGCGGGCCACCTCGTTGGCGACGGCCGCGCCGTGGTCCTGACGCACCAGGTGCAGGCACAGGTCGATGGCCGAGCCGGTGCCGGCCGAGGTGAGGATGTCGCCCTCGTCGGTGTAGAGCGCGGAGGGGACGAAGTCGACCTCGGGGAAGCGGTGGGCGAAGTCCCCGGCGTTCATCCAGTGCGTGGTCGCCGTACGGCCCGTCAGCAGCCCGGCCGCGGCCAGGACGTAGGCGCCGGTGCAGATCGAGACGATCCGCCTGCCCTTGGCGTGCGCCTCGCGCAGCACCTCGACGAGCCGCGCGGGCGGGTCGAGCTGGACCGGCCGGGCGCACGCCGTGACGAGGATGGTGTCGGCGTCGAGCAGGTCGTCGAAGCCGTAGGGGGTGTGCACGGCCAGGCCGGTCGCGGTGCGCAGCGGACCGGAGGAGTCCCCGCACATGCGCAACTCGTACCAGGGGTCGATGAGATCGGAGCGGTCGGTCCCGAACACCTCGCAGGGAACGGCCAGTTCGAACGTCGGTGTGGCATCCGTAATGGCGAGCGCGATCACGTGGGGACGCATGTCGGTAATTTAGCGCACGATGTCAAAACTGCCGATGGTGCCGGTGAGAGCCCGCGGGCGATGCTGGCCGGCATGAGCGAAGCCAAGACAGAACCCTCCGGGGGAACCCTCAGCGCGGTCCAGGGCACCGCGATGTATGTGGGCGCCGTGCTCGGCACCGGTGTCATCGCCCTGCCCGCACTCGCCGCCGAGGCGGCCGGCCCCGCGTCACTGCTCGCCTGGCTGGCCCTGGTCGTCCTGTCGGCCCCCCTGGCCGCTGCCTTCGCCGCTCTGGGAGCCCGCTACCCGGACGCCGGCGGCGTCTCCACCTACGCCATGAAGGCGTTCGGCGAGCGGGCCTCCGCCGTGGTCGGCTGGTGCTTCTACCTCGCCGTGCCGCCCGGCGCAGCCGCGGCGGCGCTCTTCGGCGGCGCCTACGTCTCCTCCGCGGTGGGCGGCGGCACCACCACCACGACCGTGACCGCCGTCGGCCTGATGGTGGTCGTCACCGCCGCCAACTCGCTGGGCCTGCGGGTGACCGGTCGGTTCCAGTTCATGCTGGCCGGCCTGCTCGTCACGCTGCTGCTGATCGCGGTCGCGCTCTCGCTGCCGAAGGCGGACACGGCCAACCTCGAACCGTTCGCCCCGCACGGCTGGTCCGCGGTGCTGCCGGCCGCCGCGCTGCTGGTGTGGAGCTTCGCGGGCTGGGAGGCGATCACGCACCTGGCGGGCGAGTTCAAGCGCCCGGCGCGGGACCTGCCCCGGGCCACCTACTCGGCCGTCGTGATCGTGGGCGGCCTGTACCTGCTGGTGGCCTTCGCGGTCATCGTCGTCCTCGGCGCCAAGGCCTCGGAGTCCGACGCGCCGCTCGGCGACCTGATGGCCGCGGGCCTGGGCGGCGACGCCCGCTACCTCGCCGCCGGCGCGGCGCTGCTGCTCACCACGGGCGCCATGAACGCCTACTACGCCGGTGCGGCCAACCTCGGCGCCGCCCTCGCCCGGGACGGCGCGCTGCCCGCGTGGATGTCCCGGGGCAGCGTCGCCGGCGAGGTGCCGCGCCGCAGCCTCGCGGTGGTGTCCGGCCTGTCCTTCCTGGCCCTGTTCGCCGTGGTGGCCTCCGGCCTCGGCACCGAACCGCTCGTCCTGCTCACCACCGGCTCGTTCGTCGCCGTCTACGCGATCGGCGTCGCCGCCGCCGTGAAGCTGCTCCCGAAGGGCACCAAGGGCCGCGCCTCCGCACTGGGCGCGTGCGTCGCCGTCGCCGCACTGCTGATCATGGCCGGTCTCTATCTGCTCTGGCCGCTGACCGTCGCCGGCGCAGCCCTGCTCTACCTGCGGATCAACCGGCGCCGCCGGGCCGGCCGGCAGGCGCAGGCCGCCGTGCCCGTGACACCGCCGCTGGAGACGGCCTCCGACGCCCGGGAATCCGGCTCGTGACGGCGGACGTCGAGCCGGCCGTGCGGTCCGCGCCGACCGTGCGGAGCCTGCGGGCCGCCGTGGTCACGTTCCTCGGACTGGACGCCGGCAGATCGGCCCCGCCCGCGCCGGCCTCGTACGAACCCCTCCCGCACGACGACCCCGCCGCCGCGCTGAAGTGGCTGAACTCCTGGGGGTGCAGGATCCGTTACCCCCGTCCCGGGGAGCCGGACCTCTTCGGCCCCGCCCTGCACGAGTGGACCGCGCGCTGGCACAAGCTCCTCCCGGAGCCAGGCGCCCGGCTCGGCGAGCTCACCGACGACGACATCGCGCCGCTCGGCGAGTGCTACGCCGACCTGTGCGCACTGGCCGCCGGGACCCCGGGCCGGCCCCGGACCCTGGGCGCGACCGCCGCCTCGAAGCTGCTCCACGGGCTGCGCCCGTACTCCCTGGTCCCCTGGGACGAGGCCATCGCCCGCAAGCTGCACGGCGCCAGGGACGCGGCGGCCTACCTCGCCCACCAGCGCCTCAACCGTGACTGGGCCCGGCGCGTTCTCGCCGACAGCGGCCTGGACGAGGAGGCGCTGGCCAACTTGTACGGGTGTCCCGGCAGACCGCTTTCCAAGATGCTGGACGACTACGCGTACATCACATTGACCCGATCGGACACACGGTGATCCTTCGCATAGACCACATCGGGCTGGCCACCGAGGACCCCGAGGGCGTGGCCGCCTTCATGACCACGCTGGGCATGCGCAAGTACGACGAGGGGCATGCCGACGACTACGGAGTGGCCTGCGAGTTCTGGCAGTTCGGCGGCGGCCTCGGGAACCCGGCCGTGGAGATCGTCTCCCCGACCCAGCAGCGCTCCGCCATCGGCGGCCGTCTGGAGCGCCAGGGCCCGGGGCTGTACCACCTCGCCTTCGAGGTCGACGACCTGGAGAGCGAGACGTCCCGGCTGCGGAGCCAGGGCTTCACGGCGATCGACGCGGAGCCCTGCAAGGGCGCCCGCGAGGGCATGACCGTGGCCTTCCTGTACGCCCCGGCGCCGGCCAACCTGCTGCTCGAACTGGTCCACTACGCACCGGACCTCGGGAGGGACATGTGATCACCCTCGACGACGTCCGGGCGGCGGCGCTGCACCTGCCCCGCACCGAGGAGCACCTGATCCGGGAGTACGTGAAGTTCAAGGTCGGCCGCATCGTGTACGCCTCGGTCTCCCCGGACGAGACGACCATGGGCTTCGCGTTCCCCAAGGAGGAACGCGAGTCGCTGATCGCCGCCGAGCCGGAGAAGTTCCAGCTGCCGCGCACCTCGGACATGCGTTACAACTGGGTCCACCTGCGGATGCCGGTGCTCACCCCGCGGGAACTGGTCCCGCTGGTCCTGGACGCGTGGCTGATGGCGGTGCCCCGGTCGGTGGGCGACGCCTACCTGGAGTCGCTGCCCGCTCAGCCCTGACGGGCGGCGTCCTGCCGGCGCACCATCTCGTTGATCCAGTCGGGAGCGAACGGGGACGTGCAGCCCGGGGAGGTCGGGTAGTCCTTGAGCACCTCCAGGCGCTCACCGATGGCGAGGGCCCGGGCCCGGTGCTCGGGGTGCTCGATCCCGATCTGCGCCAGGCAGTGGTTCATCGCCCACTGGAGCCGGTCCGGGGCGTCCTTCATCTCCGCCTCGATCACGTCGAGCAGTCCCACGAGATCGAGGCCCGCGGGCTTCTTCGCCACGCGCTCGGTCGTCAGCGCCCAGCCGGCACTGGCGACCACCGGGTCCGGGTCGGCCAACCAGGCCAGGCGCAGCTCCTCGGCGTGCGGGTTCTTCTTCACGACGTAGTTCACGAGCCAGTCGTGCACCTTGGGCGTCCGCGCCTCGCGCAGCATGACGTCCAGCTCGTCCCGCTCGAACGCCCGGGGCCGGCAGATCAGCAGCGCCAGCAGCCGCGCCGCGGTGTCCCCCGTCGCCCACAGCCGCCGGGCGAGTTCCTGCTGCGTCTTCAGCCGCTTGGCGACCGCCCGCAGCTTGCTGAGATTCACCCCGTGATCATCACCGTGCTTCTCGTTCACGGCCCGCACCTTGGGATCCTCCAGCCCCGCGAGCTCCGCCATCACCTCGGCCACGGTCGCCTCGGTCACCGTCGTCCCGGCCACGTCGGCCTCCTGTCGCTCGCGTGTGCTGCGGATGTGCCCTCCACGGCCCGAGCGTAATGTGGGCCGGGTACATCCGGACCGCGCCCGCAGGGCGTGAATTCGTAGGTCCCGGGTGGCTCCCCCACACACTTTTCCGTGGCCGGAGTGCGCCCGGACGAGCGGAGGATAAGCGATGGGTACAGTCACCACCGACGACGGCACCACGATCTTCTACAAGGACTGGGGTCCCCGCGACGGCGAGCCGATCGTCTTCCACCACGGATGGCCACTGAGCGCCGACGACTGGGACAACCAGATGTTGTTCTTCCTGGCGCAGGGCTACCGGGTCATCGCCCACGACCGCCGAGGCCACGGCCGCTCCACCCAGACCGCCGGCGGCCACGACATGGACACCTACGCCGCGGACGTGACCGCACTCACCGACGCCCTCGATCTGCGCGGCGCCGTCCACATCGGCCACTCCACCGGCGGCGGCGAGGTCACCCGCTACGTCGCCCGCGCCAAGGCCGGCCGCGTCTCCAAGGCGGTCCTGGTGGGTGCCGTACCGCCGCTGATGCTGAAGACGGAGGCCAACCCGGGCGGCCTGCCGATCGAGGTCTTCGACGGCTTCCGCGACGCGCTCGCCGCCAACCGGTCCCAGTCCTTCATCGACATCCCCACCGGCCCCTTCTACGGCTTCAACCGCCCCGGCGCGCAGGTGTCGCAGGGCCTGATCGACAACTGGTGGCGGCAGGGCATGACGGGCGCGGCCAACGCCCACTACGAATGCATCAAGGCGTTCTCCGAGACCGACTTCACCGAGGACCTCAGGCAGATCGAGGTGCCCGTGCTCGTCGCACACGGCACCGACGACCAGGTCGTCCCGTACGAGGACTCGGCGCCCCTGACGGTCAAGCTCCTGAAGAACGGCACCCTGAAGACGTACGAAGGCTATCCGCACGGGATGCTGTCCACGCACCCGGAGGTCCTCAACCCGGACATCCTCGCGTTCATCCGCTCCTGACCCCGGCGGATCCGGACGCGTCGTCCGGCTCCGTCGCCCTGGACCGTGAGCGGAACGTCCGGCGGTAGGCGTCCGGCGGTACGCCCACGGTCCGGTTGAAGTGCCGGCGCAGCGTCGTGGCGGTGCCCATGCCGGTGGCCGTCGCGACGGCGTCGACCCCGTCGTCGGTGTTCTCCAGCAACTCCTGGGCACGCCGGATGCGTTGGGTCAGCAGCCATTGCAGCGGGGTCGTGCCGGTCACCGCCCTGAAGTGGCGGCCCAGATGGCGTGAGCTCATCCCGGCCCGGCGCGCCAGGTCCTCCACGGTGAGCGGCCGGTCCAGCCGCTCGATCGCCCAGGGCAGCAGCGCGGCCAGCGGATGGTCGTCCCGGCTGGGCACCGGGGCGGCCACGAACTGGGCCTGGCCGCCCGCCCGGTGCGGCGGCACGACCAGTCGCCGCGCCACCGCGTTGGCGACGGACGAGCCGTGGTCGAGCCGGACCAGATGCAGGCACAGGTCCATCGCGGCGGCCTTGCCCGCGGAGGTGAGCACGCTGCCGTTGTCCACGTAGAGCACGTCCGGATCGACCGCCACCCGCGGGAAGCGCTCGGCGAGCACATCGGTGTGCGCCCAGTGCGTGGTCGCCCGTCTGCCGTCCAGCAGCCCCGCGGCGGCCAGTACGAACGCCCCGGTGCACAGCGAGGCCACCCGCGCGCCCGCCTCGTGCGCCGCGCGCACCGCGTCCACGAGATCGCCGGGCGGCTCCACGTCGACGTCCACCCAGCCGGGGACGATCACGGTGCCGGCATGCCGGAGCCGGTCCAGCCCCTGGTCCGCCTCCAGCCGGAAGCGTCCGACCCGCACGGCGCCCGTCCCGCAGACCTCGACGTCGTACCAGGGGACGTCCACCCCGTCCGGAGCGGAGCCGAACACCTCGTAGGCCAGGGACAGTTCGAAGTGCAGCATGCCCTCGGTGACGGCCAGCGCAATCGAGTCACCCATGTCTGAAAGTGTACGGGGCTCGTCGTTCCGGACACTCACGAGGAGCCGCCGGCCCCCGCCAGGATGTCCGCACAGGACGAACTCAGCGGATCGTTTCGAGCACGGGGGAGAACCCATGACATCGGCATCGGCGTCGGCAGCGGGAACTGGGCGGACGGTCGCGGTGTTCGGCGCGTACGGCCACACCGGACGCTTCGTCGTGGCGGAGCTGCTGGAGCGCGCGTACGTCCCGCTCCTTGCCGGCCGCGACGCCGACAAGCTGCGCGCGCTGGCGGCCACCGTTCCGGGCGCGGAGATCCGCCCGGCCCCGGTCGACGACCCGGCCGCGCTCGACCGCGCCCTCGCGGGAGCGGACGCCGTGATCAACTGCGCCGGCCCCTTCGCCCTGACGGCGGCCCCCGTGATCGAGGCGGCCCTGCGCGCCGGCATCCCGTACGTCGACGTGGCGGCCGAGATCGAGGCCAACGCCGACACCTTCGCGCACTTCGCGGACCGGGCCCGCGAGGCCGGAGCGGTGATCGTCCCCGCGATGGCCTTCTACGGCGGTCTCGGCGACCTCCTGGCCACCGCCGCGATGGGCGACTGGACGACGGCCGACGAGGCCACGATCGCGTACGGCCTGAGCGGCTGGCACCCCACCGAGGGCACCCGCGCCGCGGGCACGGTCTCCCGGGACCGCCGGGCCGGCCGCCGAGTCCGTTACACGGAAGGCCGGTTGGAGTACCACGACGGCGGGTCGACGCTGCTGAAGTGGCACTTCCCGGACCCGATGGGCACCAGGGAGGTCGTCGGGGAGTTCACGATGGCCGACGTGGTCACGATCCCCAGCCACCTCGCGATTCCCGAGGTGCGCACCCACATGGCGACCGAGGCCGCCAGGGACCTCGCGGCCCCGGACACCCCGGCGCCGGCCGCCGCCGACGACGAGGGCCGCTCCGACCAGACCTTCCTGGTCGACGCCGTCGTCCGCTCAGGCACCGCCGAGCGGCGTGCCACGGCGAGCGGCCGGGACATCTACGCCGTCACGGCACCCCTCGCGGTGGAGGCGACCCACCGCATCCTCACCGGCCGCACCCGCACGACCGGCGTGGCCTCCGCCGGCGACATCTTCGACGCACCGGACTTCCTGCGCGCCCTGGCCCCGCACATCTCCGTCGAACTGCCCGGATTCTGAGCCCTGCGGCGAGGGCCGGGAACCGCCCGGTCCCTCACCCGGTCCCGTCGCGCAGGCCCTTGTCGATCTCGCCCAGTGCGCTGATCAGCCGCGTGTAGTCGTCCGCCGGCAGCGGCCTGACGAAGTGCTCCTCCACCACGTGCGCGTGCACGGCGGCCGCACGCAGGAACACCGCACGCCCCTCGGCGGTCGCCTCCACCAGGGTCACCCTCCGGTCCCCGGGGGACGGCACGCGGCGGACCAGGCCGGCGTCCTCCATGCGGTCGATCAGGCGGGTCGTACCGCTGCTGGTGAGCGTGAGGTCGTCGGCGAGCTGCCGCTGGGAGACCTCCTCGCCGGGCCGGCGGCAGAGCCGCATCAGCACCTCCAGCATGGTGTGGCTGATGCCGCACTCGCGCCGCAGCGCGCTGTCGATCCGCTGTTCCAGACGGGTGGCGGACTTGATCAGCAGACCGAAGTCCCGCACGAGCTCGCTGCCGGCGGCGCGGGCGGCGGCACTGACGTCGGCTTCGTCGCCGGGCTGGGGCGTGGCGTCCATGAAAGGCGAGCTTACTGCCGGGTCACTTACTGCGCCCTCAACCACTCCCTTCTCAATTGCTGAGCAATCAATTGCTGAGCAGTCACTGAAATTGTACGGTGGGGCCCACCGCGAGCGAGAGGGAGTTCAGTGGATCTGCAGCACTGGCTCGGCCGAGCCACCCACGCGATACAGGACTGGGCCGACACCTTCGGCCCCTACCGGCCGCACCCGTCCCTCCAGGTGGACGACGACCGCTTCGGCGCGGCCTTCGAGGAGTTCACGGCCCGGCTGGCGGACAACTACCCCTTCTTCCACCCGCGCTACGCCGGTCAGATGCTCAAGCCCCCGCACCCGGCGGCCGTGGTCGGCCACCTCACGGCGATGCTGATCAACCCCAACAACCACGCCCTGGACGGCGGTCCGGCCACCGCGGCCATGGAACGCGAGGCGGTCGCTCGCCTGGCCACGATGTTCGGCTACGACACACACCTTGGCCACCTCACCACCAGCGGCACGATCGCCAACCTCGAAGCCCTCTTCGTCGCCCGCGAACTGCACCCCGGCCGGGGCGTCGCGCACAGCGCCGACGCCCACTACACCCACGGCCGCATGTGCCACGTCCTCGGCCTGACGAGCCACCCGGTCCGCGCCGACGACCGGGGCCGGATGGATCTCGGCGCGCTGGAGGACGTACTGCGCACGGGCGAGGTCGGCACCGTCGTCCTCACCACCGGCACCACCGGACTGGGCGCGGTCGACCCCGTCCACGAGGTACTGCCCCTGGCCGAGCGCCACGGCGTCCGCGTCCATGTGGACGCCGCGTACGGCGGCTTCTTCACCCTCCTCGCCGGCGCCGAAGGCCCCGAGGGGCTGCCCCCGGAGCCGTGGCGGGCGATCGCCCGGGCGGACTCGATCGTCGTGGACCCCCACAAGCACGGCCTCCAGCCCTACGGCTGCGGCGCGGTGCTGTTCCGCGACCCGGAGGTGGGCCGCTTCTACCTCCACGACTCGCCCTACACCTACTTCACCTCCACCGAGCTCCACCTCGGCGAGATCAGCCTGGAATGCTCCCGCGCCGGCGCCGCCGCGGCCGCCCTCTGGCTCACCTTCCAGCTTTTGCCGCCCACTCCCGACGGCCTGGGCCGGGTCCTCGCGGCGGGCCGGCGGGCGGCGCTGCGCTGGGCCGACCTGATCGAGGCGTCCGACGCCCTGGAGCTGTACCAGTGGCCCGAGTTGGACATCGTCACCTACTTCCCCGCGGTCGCCCCCGCGACCCTCACCGGCATCGACGCGGCCTCGGCCCGCGTCCTCGCCGACGGCATGACCGGCCCCGACCCGGTCTTCGTCAGCACCCTCAGGGCCGACCGTGACTCCTTCGCGGCCCGTCACCCCGGGATTGTCGCGGACGCGGACGGCGCCCGGATCCTGCGCAGCGTCCTGATGAAGCCGGAGTCCGAGGACCACGTGGAACATCTGCACGACCGCCTTGAACGGCTGGCGGGTCGCGCCTGAACGAGCGCGTGGCGCCGCCCGTCCATGGAGGGGACGGGCGGCGCCACGCGGTGGAACCGGCGAGAACCTTCAGGTTCAGCCCGGGAAGGGCTTGCTCGCGTCGTTGTCGGCCTTGATGCAGGCGTCGAGCTTCCGCTGGAGCGCGGCCGCGTCGCCCAGGGCCTTCCTGGCCGCCGCGGTCTCCCCGAGCTGCTTCAGCTTCGCGGCCTTGGACTTGAGGCCCGCGATCTGCTGGCGCAGCTGGCCCTGGTTGCAGGTGACGGCGGCCTTCGCCGACGCGACGCTCTGGCCGGCCGTGGTGGCGGCCTGGGCGGGCATCGACGTCACGAAGAAGCCGCCGATGACGGCCGCGGAGACGGCCAGCGCGGAAATGCGCTTGGTCATGAGTTGTTCCCCCAGATAGGGCTTGCAATGGTCGAAGTCGATCTTACAAACCCCTACTGGAACGCGTTTCAGTGGTGGTGGCCCTGGCGGCCGAGCGTCTCCACGGGGCCCGCGCCGGGGCGCGTCCACTGCGGTACGGGGCGGCTGGTCGGCCCCCAGGTGGGTTTCCCGTCCGCGTCCGAGCGCCAGCTCCAGCACGCGTCGCCCCCTTCGGGCCAGCCCTCGGGCTTGTCCTCCCACGCCTCGCCGCGGCCGTAAGGCGTCATGTCGAGCAGGCCGAGGGATCCGTTGACCCGTTCGTTGCCGCGGCCCGTCGTGGAGTAGGTGAGGAACGTGCGGTCGCCGTCGCGCAGGTAGCTGGTGAGGTGCCCCATGTGGCCGCCGACCGGCGGGTCCACGTCGCGCACCGAGTACCAGGGCTGGGTGTAGCCCATGAACTCCACGTAGGAAGCCACCTCGTCCCAACGGCCCACCGTCAGTACGGCGTACGAGACGCCGCGGGCGTTGAGATAGACGGCGTCCTTCAGATGCCAGGCCGTCGTGGTGCAGCCCTCGCACTGGCCCTGGTGCGGTGCGCCGTCGTACCACATGTGCTTGTAGACCACGAGCTCGTCGCGGCCCTGGAACAGATCGAGGAACGGAACCGGACCGTCGGGCCCGACCACCTCGACGGTCCCGTCGAACTCCATCATCGGCAGCCGGCGCCGGGCCGCGGCCAGGGCGTCGCCCTCGCGGGTGTGCGCCTTCTCGCGGACCAGGAGCTCGTCACGGGCGGCCTGCCAGGTGGCCGGGTCGACGACGGGCGGTCGCCCGGGCTGCGTGGTGCTCGGATCGCTCGGCGTGTTCGTCATGACTTCCTCCGTGGTCTCTCGTGCCGGGCGGCGTCACACGACATGACGTCCTGGGACGCCCACCAGAACAGACCGCCGGCACGCCCGGAACTCATCGCACCGCCCGCACGGCGGGTCGCCGCGCCACGACCTGAGCGAATCGTAAGAATTCACTATCAAAGCGGCATGTCGAGCGAATCGCAGGAGAGGAAGCCATGGGCTGGCTGTCGAAGGTCTTCGCGTGCGATCCCCGGGGGCTGAACTGGCCGCGAGCGGTGGGGTTCCTGGACGTCGGGATGGTGCCGCTGTTCGTCTTCTGGGCGATCGGCTACGAGCAGTACCTGCTCAGCGCGCTGTTCGGTGCGCTGTTCGTGGCCCTGGCCGACCCCGGAGGCAGCTTCGGGCACCGCGCGCTCGACCTCGCCCTCTTCACGCTGGTCGGCGCCGGGATGACCGCGCTGGCCTTCGGCATCGGGGCGGACGCCTGGGGCTGGCTGGTGCTCGCGGCCTTCCTGGTCACGCTGACGGCCGGTCTTGCGCTCGCGTTCGGGGTGCACAGATTCGTCAACGCCCTGCTGCTCAACATCTGGTTCATCATCGCCGTCGGAGTCGAGGCCGGCCTTCACGGGGCGAGCCATGTCACCAGCTACACCTGGGCGCAGGTGGTCTCCTGGACCGGAGGGGCGGCGCTGTGGATCCTGGTGGCGTTCCTCTGGTGGCTGATCCGCGGGCGCGCCGACCTGCCGCAGCCCTTCTCGGAGCTCCCGGGCGACACCTCGCGCCGGAAGCTCACCCCGCCACTGATCCTCTTCGCGCTGATCCGCGCCCTGGTCATCGCCGGCACGATCGCGCTCGCGTACGGCCTGGACCTCTCGTACGGCAGTTGGCTCTCCATCGCGGCCATGATCGCGATGAAGCCGAGCCTGGAGCAGGCCACCATCGCCAGCGTCCAGCGCCTGGTCGGCGCGCTGCTCGGCGCCGGTTTCGCCCTGCTCCTGCTGCTGGTGCCCGCGAACGAGGACGGCCTCAGACTGTTCGCCGTCGAGCGCGGACTGGAAGTGGTGGCGCTCGTCCTGCTGATGCACGGCGCGGCGATCCGCTTTTGGAACTACGCCTTCTACAGCGCGGCCATCGCCGCGGCGGCGCTCGTGCTCATCGATCTCCCGCAGCCCTCGGACTACTCGGCCGAGGGCGATCGCGTGCTGTGGACGCTGTGCGGGGTGGGGATCGGCCTGGTCGTCATGGTGCTGGCCGGCCTGCTGGCGAAGCGTGCCGGGAAGACGCCTGCTCAGCGCACCGGGAAGCCGAACGAGTAGCCCTGCTGCTTGAGCCAGGGCAGGACCCGGCGCAGGGCCTCGACGGTCTGGGAGCGGTCGCCGCCCGCGTCGTGGAAGAGGAGCGTCGGCCCGTTCGGCAGCTCCCGCTGGACGGTGGCGACGATGGCGTCCGCGCCGGGCTGCTCGAAGTCCTTGGTGTCCACGTTCCAGCCCAGCGGACGCATGCCCCGGTCGGCGGCGAGCTTACGGCTGTAGGGGGTGAAGGCACCGCCCGGCGCCCGGTAGTACATCGGGCGTACGCCCCCGGACGCCTTGGTGATCATGCGCTCGGCGTCGAGGATCTGCTGCGACTGGTAGGCCTGGGTGTTCTTGTCCATGGCGGTGTCGTGCGACACCGAGTGGTCGCACAGCCGGTGCCCCTCCGCGACCACCCTCTTCACCAGGTCGGGGTGGGCCTGCGCCTGCGTCCCCACCATGCAGAACGTCGCCTTCACCCCGTACTCCCGCAGCACGTCCAGCACTTGGGGGGTCCAGTTCGGGTCGGGGCCGTCGTCGATGGTGATGTTGACGCCGCGCGCCCCCTTGTCCGAGGCGTGCACGATGCTCACGTCGACCGGCTTGACCGCGGGCGCGGCCGACGCGGACGTCTTCGGCGAGGAGCCGCCCGCGGCACCGGCCTGCGCGGTCCACACCGAGGCGCCGGTGGCGAGCACCGTGACTCCGAGCGCCGCGCCGATCAGCTTGCCGTACCAGCCCCGCCCACCACCGTGCCGCGCCATGTCCGCCCCACCTTCGCGTAGTTCCTCGCCGACCCCCGGCCGCGATGCGACCACCTGGCAGGACGAGCGAAATCGGCCCCGGGATCCGTCCGTTACCGATCAAGGACAATTCCGGGGAGGTTCGCGGACAACCCGACGGCCTGACCCCGGAAATCAGCTGTGTGCGTTCAGCTGAAGGGGACGGCGTCGGTGGGGGCGGTGTGCCAGTTGGTGACGATCGGCTTGTCGACGGTGATGGTGCCGACGGGCAGGGAGACGGGGTCGGGGTCGTTGTCGCCGACGGCGACGATGATGCTGTCGAGCTCCTTGCCGCCGTCCGTGTTGGTGGACTTGGGGTTGACGCCGGCGTAGGCGGTGGTGCTGCCGCTGAGCTTGATCTGCTCGCCCACGGACTGCTCCGCGGGACCGGCCTGGGTGCCGTCGGAGCCGAAGGCCACGGTCGGGAGTTCGGCGGGCAGGTAGCAGGTGATGCCGGGCTTGGCCTTGGCGATGACGAGGATGTATCCGCCGGCCTGGGTCTCGGACCTGGTGCTCCAGGAGATGTCGTTGGCACCGCAGCTCTGCTCGACCTGCTCGCGCCCGCCGTTGCCGGTGTCGGCGCCGGACCCGGCCCCGTCATCGGTCCCCTTGCCCGAGCCGCCGTCGCCCTTCGCGGTGTCCTTGCCGCCGCCCGTGCTCGACGAGCCGGACGAGGAGCCCGAGTCACCGGCCTTGCCGGGGGAGGAGGAAGACCCCTTGGCGGCACCGGTGTCCTTCGTCGCGTCCGAGTCCTGGCACGCCGTCATCAGCATGGCGCCGCCCACGAGGGCCGCGGAGACGAGGAGGGCCTTGCGACGGTTGCCGAACATGAAATCCCCTTGGTGATCGGTCGGTTGAGGCCGAAGCGGTTTCGGCGGCTCGGTGCTGCTCGATCACTAGGAGGGTGCCGCGAGCCGGGAGGATCCCGGTGCCTTCGTTCCAGGACATCGCTGTCACAGAGCGGTGACATGATCACGAAGGCGCGGTTCGCCGGACTCAGTCCGTCGGTGTAGCGGTCAGGTCGTCCAGTTCGGCCGCGAAGAGGAGCGCGGGGTCGAGCCCCATGCCGGTGAACTGGCCGGCGAGTTCCAGGGACAGCACCCCGTGCAGCCGGGTCCAGAAGGTCAGGGCGCGGTGGAGGGCCGCGGGCGGAGCGGGATGGTTGCGCGCCCAGTCCCGGTGACCTTCGAGGTGCGCGTCGAACGGGGTCGCCGGGCCGTCCGTCGGCAGCGCGGCACAGGCGTCCAGGAGGGTCGCCATGATCTCCGAGGAGATCGCGGTGGTGTCGTCGGGCGCGTGGTAGCCCGGGATGGGCGTGCCGTAGATGAGGAAGTAGCGCTGGGGGTCCTTCAGGGCCCATCCCCGCAGGGCGTGCGCCAGCCCGGACAGGTCGGCGCCGGCCTCCGCGGCGGCGCGGAAGGTGTCGGCGAGGCTTCGGTACGCGTCTCTGACGAGCTCGGTGATCAGCTCGTCTCGCCCGCTGAAGTACCGGTACAGCGCGGGTCCGCTCATGCCCATCTGCTTGGCGATCGCGTTCAGGGAGAGCGCGGAGGCGCCGGCGGTGGCGATCTGCTCCCACGCCCGTTCCTTGATCTCCGTACGCACCTGGGCGCGGTAGCGCTCGCGCGGGGTCTTCGCTTCCGAGTTCACCATAGTTAGAGGTTATCACTGAAGTTATTGACACTCTCGGACTCGTCGAGTTATAACTTCTAACGAACGCGAAGCCAAGTAACTCAATGGCCCTGTGGAGGTCGTCGCCATGAACACCGAAGGACTCGTCGAGGTCGTGCTGCCGGGCAAGGTCGAGCCCGAGGGGCTGCAGATCCGGCTCGGGGCGGTGCCCACCGCGGGCCCCGGCCAGGTCGTGATCCGGATGGAGGCGACCGGCGTCTCCTTCGCCGAGCAGCAGATGCGGCGCGGCCGCTACTACGACCAGCCGCCCTTCCCGTTCGTGCCCGGCTACGACCTCGTCGGCACGGTGCTGGCGACCGGCGAGGGCGTGGACCCGGGCCTGGCCGGCACCCGGGTCGCCGCGCTGCTGAAGGTCGGCGGCTGGGCCAGCCATGTGCTCGTCGACGCGGCGGACGTGGTGCCGGTGCCCGCCGGGATCGGTGCGGCGGAGGCGGAGACCCTCGTCGTCAACGGCATCACCGCCTGGCAGATGCTGCACCGCAAGGCGCGGGTCCGTGCCGGGGACACCGTGGTGGTGCACGGCGCGAACGGCGGTGTCGGATCGGTCCTGGTCCAGCTCGCCCAGGCCGCGGGTGCGCGGGTGATCGGTACGGCGTCCGAACGCCACCACGACGCCCTGCGGGAACGGGGAGTCGCCCCCGTCGACTACCGCGCCGGCGACGTCGCCGCCCGCATCCGCGAACTCGCGCCCCGCGGGGTGGCCGCCGTCTTCGACCACGTCGGCGGCCGCGGCATCGTCGACTCCTGGCGGCTCCTGGCACCCGGCGGCACGCTCGTCTCGTACGGCAGCGCCTCCACCCGGGACGACGAGGGCTCCAAGCAGTGGCCCGTCCTCAAGCTGCTGGGCCGGGTGTGGATGTGGAACGCGCTGCCCAACCGCCGCCGCGCCTACTTCTTCAACGTCTGGGCCGGCCGGGCCCTGGCCAAGAACCGCTTCCGCGCCCGCCTGCGCACCGACCTCACCCAGGTCTTCGCCGCCCTCCAGCGCGGCGAGGTCAGCGCCCAGATCGCCGCGCAGCTGCCGCTCACCCGCGCCGCCGACGCCATGCGGCTGGCCGAGTCCGGCACCGTCGCCGGAAAGGTCGTCCTGAACCCGTAACCGGCCCGCCGGCCCTGTTCGTACCCACCACCGAGAGGAACACCATGTTCGCCAACAGCCCTTCCGCCTCCCGCTCCCGGCAGCCGCGCCGGCCTCGGGCCCGCGCAGCCGCGGTCACGGTCGCGCTCGCCGTCACCGGCGTCCTCGCCGGCACCGTCCCGGCCGCCCAGGCCACGCCGAACAGCACGACGTCCCGGTGCGGCGGCCGGGGCGTCGACGAGGACGCCGTCATCCGCTACGAGTCCGACGTCGTGATCAAGGCGCCGCTGAGCAGGATCTGGAAGCTCCAGACCGACGTCGAACGCTGGCCGTCCTGGCAGCCCCCGGTCACCACCGCCGAACGCCTCGACCACGGCCGTCTGAAGCCGGGGTCCCGGTTCCACTGGACGACCCCCGCACCGGCCACCCCGACGACCCCCGCGACCACCCTCTCCATCACCTCCACCGTCCAGGAGCTCCGCCGCAACGACTGCGTCCTGTGGAGCGGCCCCGCGATCGGCGAGGGCCTGCGCATCGACGAGGGCGTCCACCTGTGGACCTTCCGCAAGGTCAAGGGCGGCGTCCACGTCCACACCGAGGAAACCTGGACCGGCGACCAGGTCGAGGCGGACGTCCCCACCGCCACAGCGGCCCTCGGCGCGGGCCTCGAAGCCTGGCTGCACGACCTCAAGGTCGCCGCCGAGTCCCCCACCACCTGACCGAAACGCCCCTCCCGAACACCAAGACGGCCCAAGTCTCCGGGACTTGGGCCTTCTCCTGCTCGCCGCATCGCGGTTTCGTAGAGTCCGATCATTCGGGACCGGCTTTGGAGGGGGCGTTGGCAGTTCGGGCGGCTTGGAAGCGTGTCGTGCGCGTGATCCGCGGTATTGGCTCGTTCTTGAACGAACTCCTGATGGAGATCGCAGGAGAGGTCGTGCTGACGTTGGTCGCCTGCCTTGTTCTGGCGGGTCTGGCTGTTGCGTTCGTGTGGGGATGGGGCCGCAGCCCGCTCGTCGCCGGGGGTGTGGGCGGTGCCTTGCTGGTCTTTCTCGGCTACGGCGGCTGGGAGTTGCTGCGTCCCGCCAGGCCGGGGCGGCGCGGGCGCCTGGCCGGCGCGGCCGCCACCACGCTCACCGTGACCGTCGTGTTCGTCGTCTACGCCTCGTCGTGCAGTTGCTCCTGACCACTCACCGCAGCGCGCTCATCCCCTGCCACTCCGTCCACGACACGTTCCACGCGCCGAAGCCGTTCCCCGGTGCGACCACGCCCTTTGTGTCCTTGCCCTTGATCTCGAAGGGGTCGCCGGGGTGGACCTGGGCGTAGAACCAGGACGCGTTCGCGTCGCTCATGCCTATGCAGCCGGAGCTGTGGTTGGAGTTGCCGAAGTAGCGGGCGTTCCAGGGGGCCGCGTGGGCGTACATGCCCGACCAGGTCAGCCGCATCGAGTAGTCGACCATCTTGTCGTAGGCGTCGGCGAGGCCCACCGTCTCGGAGTTCATGTTGATCGTGCCCTCCTTGGCCATGAGCACCGCCGTCCCGTGCCAGGACCGCTTGTCGCCGCCGGGCGTGCCGCCGGAGACCGGTATCCGCCGTACCGTCTCGCCGTCCCGGACGAGGGTGAGCCGATGGTCGTCGAGGTCGACCTTGACGATCTGCCGGGCGCCGATCGTGAAGGTGGTCGTGTAGTCCCGGACGAACCAGCCCCCGGCCGTGCCCGAATCGGTGCCGTTCAGGCGGGCGTTCAGCGTGACCTTGGTCCCGGGCTTCCAGTACTCCTTCGGCCGCCAGTCGACCCGGTCGCGGCCCGACCAGTCGCGCATCCAGCCCCAGGAACCCTCGGTGTCGTTCGAGGTGGTGATCCTCAGCTGCTTCTCGACCTCGGCCCGGTTCTTCACCGGGTTGTCGAAGACCAGGGAGATCGGCTGGGCGACGCCGACGGTGGTGCCGGTGCCCGGCCGCCAGTCGACCTTGTTGACCTTGCCGGCCTCGGCCGTGGTGAAGGCGGCCCTGGTGCTCTTCGCGGTTCCGCCCTCGCTGCGGGTCGCCGCCGTCACCGAATACGCGGCGCCGGGCACGGACTTGCGGTCGGAGACCCACGAACGACCGTCGGCGGCGACCTTGCCGGCCAGCCGGTGCCCCTCGCCGTCGGTGACCGTCACCGAGGTGAGCCTGCCTCCAGAGGCCGTGACCTTCACGGGCTCGCCCGCCGGGACCTTCTCCCCCCGGGGCGTGACGGTGACCGTGACAGGACGGTCGTCGGCGCCGGGATTCCGGCCGTCGTCCGACGAACCCTGCGAGCCGGACGAGCAGGCGGCGAGCGGCGTCAGCAGGGCAGCCGCGGCGCCGGCCACGACGGCGGCCCGGACGCGGGCATGGATGACTGCACGAGAGCGCGACAACAGAACCTCCGGGAGAACAGAAGCGGGAACAAGAAAAGGAACGGGAACGGGCCGGACGAGTCGGCGATGTCGTGACTGTAGAGCCGTAAAACCCGAGGTCAGCCGCCACAGGGCTATGTGACGGCGACTGGTGAGGAACGGTCATGGTCCGGTCACATTCGCCGGACGGAGCGGTCATGGGCCGCTGTGAATCTCCTGAGTGTCCCCGCGACAGGCCCGGGGAGAAGGAGAGGCTCAGACCGTGTCAGCGCTGCTCGTTCCGCCCAGCCACTCACGCCCCGCCCCGCATCCGGGCTTCGCTCTGCGCACCATCACCGCGGAGACCTACCGTGCCTTCCTCGCGACCCCCGCCGGCGCGGCACTCGGCGCCGGATTCCTCCAGTGCCCCTCCTGGGCCGACGTGAAGGAGGGCTGGCGCGCCCGGCTGATCGGCTGGGGACCCGCCCCGGAGGCCGGGCAACTCAACGGCGTCGCACTGGTGCTGCTGCGCCAGTTCCCCGGCACCCGCAAGTACTTCGCCTACCTCCCCGAAGGCCCCGTCGCCGACTGGAGCGACCCCGACCTCGACGGCTGGCTCGACCCGCTCCTGGAGCACCTGCGCGGCGCGGGCGCCTTCGCCGTGCGCATCGGCCCGTCCCCGGCCTACCGGCGCTGGGACGCCGCCCGGCTGAAGTCCCTCACCGGCCCCGGCCGGCGCCTCGGCGACGTCCTCGCCAGCGAGGTCGACCCGCTCGGCACCGCCGTGGCCGAACGGCTGCGCGCCCGGGACTGGCGCCGCTGCGGCGGAGACGGCACCGGCGAGGACGGCGACGCCCAGCCCCGGCACGTCTTCCACGTGCCGCTCGCCGGACGCAGCACCGAGGACCTGTGGTCCGGGCTCAACCAGGAATGGCGCCGCAATGTCCGCCGCGCGCAGAAGGAGGGCGTGGAGATCGTGGTGGGCGGCGCGGCCGAACTCCCCGAGTTCTACCGGCTGCTCGGCATCACCGAACGGCGCGACGGATTCCGGCTCGGCCGCTCGCTCGCCTACTACGAGCGTCAGTACGCGGCGCTCAACGCAGAGGAGCCGGGCCGGATGAAGCTGTACCTCGCCCGTCACCGGGGCGAGATCCTGGCCGCCCACACGCTGATCACGGTGGGCCGCCGTGCCTGGTACCAGACCGGTGCCTCGGCCGACCACCGCCGCGAGGTCCGGCCCTCCAACGCCCTTCAGTGGCGGATGCTGCTGGACGCCCACGCGCTCGGTGCCGACGTCTACGACATGCGAGGGGTACCCTCCACTCTCGATCCTGACGAACGTGCGTACGGACTGCTGCGCTGGAAGCTCGGCACCGGGGGACAGGTCGTCGAGACGCTGGGGGAATGGGAGAAACCGTTGGGCGGCAGCGCCAACCACACGCTTTACCGCGCCTTCCAGGCGTACCTGAACCGCCGATGAGGCAGACCACGACGCCGGCGGGCACGAAGACGAAGACCAAGGCTGAGACGCAGACGTCCACCGCCCGTGGCAGCGCCGTCATGGCCGCCGGCTCCCTCGTCTCCCGCGCGACCGGATTCGCCCGCTCCGCCGTCGTCGCGGCGGCGATCGGCACCATCGGGCCGGTCCCCGACGGCTACGCGGTCGGCAACGCCCTGCCCACCATCGTCTACATGCTGCTCCTCGGCGGCGCGATGAACGCCGTCTTCGTGCCCGAGCTGGTCAAGGCCGCCAAGGAGCACGACGACGGGGGCGTCGCGTACACCGACCGGCTCGTCACCGTCTGCGTCGTCGCGCTGCTGGCGATCACCGCGACCGCCGTGTGGGCGGCGCCGGCGATCATCGACGGGTACACCGACTACACCGGCGAACAGGCGGCCATGACCACCGCGTTCGCCCGCTACTGCCTGCCCCAGATCTTCTTCCTCGGACTGTTCACGCTGCTCGGGCAGGTGCTCAACGCCCGCGGCAGGTTCGGCGCGATGATGTGGGCGCCGGTCCTCAACAACCTCGTCGTCATGGCCGTGTTCGGCTTGTACCTGGCGCTGGCCATGGGCGGCGGCGACACCCTCACCGCGACCGAGACCGCCGTCCTCGGCTGGGGCACCACCGCCGGCATCGCCGCCCAGGCCCTCGCCCTGGTCCCCGCGCTGCGCGCCGCCCGCTTCCGCTGGCGGCCCCGCTTCGACTGGCGCGGCAGCGGACTGACCCGCCCGCTGCGCTCGGCCGGCTGGCTGGTGCTGCTGGTCCTGGCCAACCAGGCCGCCTACTGGGTCACCACCCGGCTGGCCACGACGGCGGGCCTCGACGGCGGCCCCGGCTACGGCGCGTACAACAACGCCTATGCCCTGTGGGTCGTACCGCACGGCATCATCACCGTCTCCGTGGTGACCGCGCTGATGCCCCGGATGAGCGCGGCCGCCGCCGACGGGGACACCGCTGCCGTGCGGCGCGACGTCTCGCACGCCCTGCGCGTCAGCGCCTCCGCCGTCGTACCCGCCGCCTGCGCGCTGTTCGCCCTCGCCCAGCCGATGATGGCCCTCGCCTTCGGCTACGGCAGGACCAGCGCCGCCGACACGGCCGCCATGGCCGGCATCCTGATGGCCTTCGCGCCGGGACTCGTGGCCCTGTCCGGGCAGTACGTCCTCTCCCGCGCCTTCTACGCGCTGTCCGACACCCGTACGCCGTTCCTGCTCAACCTCGTGATCGTCACCCTCAACGCGGGACTGTCGCTGGCCGCCGCCCATCTGCTGCCGGCCCGCTGGGCGGTGACGGGCATGGCGGCGGCGTACTCACTGGCGCTGTGCGCGGGCTGGGCACTGACCGGCCGGGTGCTGAGCCGCCGGCTCGGCGTCGCACGGCCCCTGCGGTCGTCCGCCGCGGGCGCCCACACGAGGCTGCTGGTGGCCGCGGTGCCCGCCACCGCGCTGGGCTGCTTCGCGGCGCTGGGAACCGCGGCGGCCGGACCGGTGGTCTCCACCGTTGCCGGCGCGACCGCCGTCATCCTCACCTTCGCTCTGCTGGCCCGTCCGCTGCGGCTCGCCGAACTCGACGCGCTGCTCGCCGGCGCCCGCCGCAAGCTGACCCGCACCCGCACCTCCGCCTGACCAGCACCAGCACCCGCACCCGCCCCTGACCTTCACCGAGGGAGAACCGCCGATGTCCCGCGTGCTCCTCATCGAGGACGACCCTTCCGTACGCGAGGGGGTCGAACTCGGTCTGCGCCGCCGCGGCCACGAGGTACGGGCGGCCGCGACCGGCGAGGCCGGCCTCGCCGCGATGGCCGAGTTCCGCCCCGATCTGCTGCTGCTGGACCTGATGCTGCCCGGGATGAACGGCGTACAGGTCTGCCGTCAGGTCCGCGAGCACAGCCAGCTGCCGATCATCATGCTCACCGCGCGCGGCGACGACTTCGACGTGGTCATCGGCCTGGAGGCCGGTGCCGACGACTACATCGTCAAGCCCGCCCGCACGGAGGTGATCGAGGCCCGGATCCGTGCCGTGCTGCGCCGCCTGGACGACGGCGGCCAGGGCCGCGCCGCCATCGAGGTCCACGGCGAACTCACCGTCGACAGGGTCGGACTGGCCGTCGCCAAGGCCGGCCGCCCGCTCGCGCTCGCCCCCTCGGAGCTCAAGCTCCTGCTGCACCTGTCCGCCGCCCCCGAGCAGGTGTTCAGCAGGCAGCAACTGCTGGAGCACGTGTGGGACCACAGCTACCACGCCGACGCCCGGCTGGTGGACGCCTGCGTCGCCCGCCTGCGCGGCAAGATCGAGGACGAGGCCGGCAGCCCCCGCTACGTCCAGACGCTGCGGGGCTTCGGCTACCGCTTCGGACCGCTGTGATCCGCGGTCCCCGGTCCGGCCGAGGACGGGGCGGTCCGACCGCCGGCAAGCGAAGGGGCGCTGCGACCCCCGGCGAGCGGTCCGCGTTCCGGGCGTTCGGCCTGCGCACCCGTCTCCTGCTGGCCTTCCTGCTGGTCGCCGCCGTCAGCGCCGGCACGACGGCCGCGCTGACCTACCGCGAGGCCCGCAACGCGGTGCTGAAGACCGCCCAGGACACGGCGGTCGCGTCGTTCCGCGAGCAGGTCCAGCAGACGGGCTTCGGGCTGCCCGTGCGGGAGACGGGCGGCGGCCTCCAGGAAGTCCTGCGCGACGTCGCCCGCAAGGCCAAGCCGCACCCCTGGGTGGTGTTCGCCGAGTACGGCTCGGTCCGCGCCTCCTCGGGCGAGAACCGGGTCTCCACGGTCATCACCCCCGAGCTGCGCCGGGCCGCGCGGGCCAACCCGCACGGCGCCTTCGAGCGGGTCGTCAAGGACGGTGTCCCCTACCTGACCATCGCCATGCCCATGGTCTTCAAGACGGGCCCGGACAGCGTGCTGCCCAGCGGACTCGTCCTCTACGCCGTCATGCGGATGACCGACGAGCAGGTCAACGTCGACGCCCTCCTCATGGCCGCCCGGGACGGTGCCCTCCCCGGCCTCGCCGTCGCGCTGATCCCTGGCCTGATCGCCGCGCGCAGCGTCCTGCGCCCGGTGCGGGAACTGCGCCAGGCGGCCCGCAGCATGGGCAGCGGCAAGCTCGACACCCGCATCCGGGTGCGCGGCAGCGACGAACTCGCCGACCTCGCCCGCACCTTCAACGAATCGGCGGCCCAACTGGAGCAATCCGTACGTGAATTGCGCGAGGCCGAGGCCAGGGCCCGCCGCTTCGCATCCGACGTCTCCCACGAACTGCGCACGCCGCTCGCCGGAATGCTCGCCGTGACCGAGGTCCTCGACGAGGACGCGGACGACCTGGACACGGACACCGCGCGGGCGGTCCGCCTGGTCAGCGCCGAGACCGGGAAGCTCGCCGTACTCGTCGAGGACCTGATGGAGATCTCCCGCTTCGACGCCCGCGCGGCCGAACTGAACGCCGACGAGGTCGACGTGGCCGAGACCATCCGCAAGACCCTCGACAACCGCCACTGGACCGACGCGCGCCTGCGCACCGAACTCCCCGACGGCATCCGCGCCCGCCTCGACCCCCGCCGCTTCGACGTCGTCGTCGCCAACCTCGTGGGCAACGCGCTGCGGCACGGCGGCGCACCCGTGGTGATACGGCTGCGCACGGAGACCCGCGCCGAGGGCGCGCCGGTGCTGGTCACCGAGGTCATGGACACCGGCCCCGGCATCCGCCCCGAATCCCTCCCGCACATCTTCGACCGCTTCTACAAGGCCGACGCGGCCCGCACCCGCTCGGCGGGCAGCGGCCTGGGCCTGGCGATCACGCTGGAGAACGTGAAGCTGCACGGTGGAACGATCCGCGCCGGGAACCTGCCCGGGGGCGGTGCCGTCTTCACCGTGGAGATACCGCTGCACGCGGAGGGGGCCGGGGGATGAGGCGTGGCCGGACGCGCCGGTTTGCGGTGGCCGTTGCCGTCGCGGCGGCCGTACCGATGCTCGGGGCCTGCGGCATCCGGGGGACCGACGTCATCGAGGCGGGCGGCCCGGCCAGCTTCCAGGCGTTCCTCAACCGCGACACCGACATGCTGCTCTTCTTCCGCGCCCCCGACGGCAGCCTGGCGCCGGTGATCCGAACGGTCGAGTCCTCGACGGAGTTCGGCGACGGCTACTCCGAGTCGGGCTCCGGAGACGCCGCGGAGGACCCGATCCCGACGGAGAAGGTGGTCCTGGCCCTCCTCAGCGGCCCCCGGACCGAGGACAGAGCCGCCGGCCTGACCTCCACCCTCCCCACCCCACGCCGCGGCACCACCATCAAGCTCGACCGCTCCCGGAACGACAGGATCAAGGCCGACCTCCCCATCGCCCTGGGCCCCCTGGACACCACGGCCATCCACCAACTGACCTGCACGATCGCCTACAGCGAGGAAGCCGACGGCCGTCTCGCGGTGGAACTGACGGGCCAGGACGGAACATCGAGGTCCGGCACCTGCGGCCTGGACCCCGACAGGGAGCCGCAGTCGACACAGACTCAGTGAAACGAACGAACGACCCCTGACCTGCGTGTATGCGCAGATCAGGGGCCGTGGCCCCGGTGTCAGCGGCGGTCGGGGGCCAGGTCGGTGTTCATGACCTGCTTCGCGAGCTTCGGGCGTTCGACGATGAGGTCGGCGGCTATCGGGTCGTGGAAGTACTTCCGGTACAGCTTGATGTAGGTGCCGTCCTCGATCATCGCGTCGATCTGGGCGTCGAGGTCTTTGAGCAGCTTGGGGTCGCCGTCCTTGCGCATCGGGAACGCGCTGCCCTGGAGGCTCTCCAGCTTCACGGCGATGCGCACCGGTTCCTTCGCGACATACGCGTCCGCGCTGGCGCCGCCGAGAACGGCCGCGTCGATGCCTCCCGAGAGGAGCTGTGTGATCAGGGCGGTCTGGTCCTTGAACTTCACCAGCTTCGCCCGCATCATCTCGCGGTTGACGAAGGTCTCCTGCACGGAGCCGCTGACGGCGCCGACCCGCTTGCCGTCGAAGTCCGGCAGAGCGGTCTCCCGGCCGTCCTTGAGCGTCAGGACGTCGGTGAAGCCCCAGTAGTACGGGGTGGTGAACGCGACCGACTTCTTGCGCTCCGCGGTCGCGCCGACGCCGGCCACGCCGATGTCGTACTGCCCGGCCGACAGACCGGCGAGGATGCCCTGGAGGCTGGTCGTCTTGTACTGGACCTTCACGCCGAGGCGCTTCGCTGCTTCGTTCATCAGTTCGACCGAGAATCCGGTCGGCCTGCCCGCTTCGTCGGTGATCGCGAACGGCGGCTGCTCGGACTGGGTGGCCGCGGTGATCACACCGTTCTGGACGAGCTTGTACTTGGCGGCCGCGGAGTCCGCGGCCCCGTCGTCACCGCCACAGGCGGTCAGGGGCAGCAGGAGAGCGGCGGCCACGGTGCCGGCGAGCAGTGATCTGCGTGAAGTGAGGTGCATGATCTGGGCTTTCTGATGGGAGGGTTCACGACGGTGGAGATGA
Source organism: Streptomyces chartreusis (assembly GCF_008704715.1). Classification (NCBI taxonomy): domain Bacteria; kingdom Bacillati; phylum Actinomycetota; class Actinomycetes; order Kitasatosporales; family Streptomycetaceae; genus Streptomyces; species Streptomyces chartreusis. Next base: position 4,724,598 of record NZ_CP023689.1, on the reverse strand, counting down.
CGGCCCGGGTGACGTTCACAGGACCTGGGAGAGGAACTGGCGCAGCCGGGGGTGCTCGGCGCGCTCGAAGATCCGGTCGGGGGTGTCGATCTCGGCGATACGGCCGTCGCACATGAAGGCGACGCGGTCGGCGGCCTCCCGGGCGAAGCCCATTTCGTGGGTGACGACGGCCATGGTCATGCCGCCCGATGCGAGATCCCGCATCACGGCGAGCACGTCCTTGACCAGTTCGGGGTCGAGTGCGGAGGTGGCCTCGTCGAACAGCATCAGCTCCGGCTCCATGGCGAGCGCGCGGGCAATGGCGACGCGCTGCTGCTGCCCGCCGGACAACCGGCCGGGCCGCTGGTCGGCGAAGGCGGCCAGGCCGACCTCGTCGAGGTGGTGGCGGGCGAGCGCGCGGGCCCGCTCGCGGCCCATGCCTTTGACGGAGGTCAGCGCGAGCGTGACGTTGCGCTCGACGCTCATGTGCGGGAAGAGGTTGAAGTGCTGGAAGACCATGCCGATCCGGGCACGAGCGGCGTCGACGTCGGCGTGCGGCGCGGTCAGGCAGGTCTCGCCGAGCCAGATCTCACCGGCGTTCGGAGCCTCCAGCAGATTGAGGCACTTCAGGAGCGTGGACTTGCCGGAACCCGAGGGGCCGATCAGACAGAGGGTCTCCGCGCGCTGGACGTCGAGGTTGATGTCGTGCAGCACGGGGACGGCGCCGTAGCTCTTGCTGAGGCCGATGACCTGTAGGGCGGCGGGAGTGGTGGGAGTGACGGGAGTCATCGTCGCCGGGGCCCCTTCGGACATCGAGGGCGGCATCGGATCCCGTCCGGCGGTCGCGGGGGTCATCGGCCATCTCCTCGTTCGGTTCCGGCGGCCTGGAGCGGGGTCTTGGGCAGGTCGGGCTCGGTCGGAGCCGGCAGACTCCCGGGACGCGGCCCTTCGCGCAGCCGCCGGTCGAGGTAGTTGACGAGGTAGGTCAGGGGGATGGTGAGCGCGAGGTAGCAGAGGCCCGCGGCGATCAGGGGCGAGGAGTTGTAGGTCCGGGCGACCTCCTCGTGGGCGATGAAGTACAGCTCGCGCTGCCCCGCGGCGAGGCCGAGGAGATAGACCAGCGAGCTCTCCTTGATGTCCTTGACGAACTGGCCGGCCATGGCGGGCAGCACCCGGCGGATGCCCTGCGGCACCACCACCAGCCGCATCGCCTTGAGATAGCTCAGTCCCAGACTCCGGGCGGCCTGCAACTGCCCTGCGTCCACGCTCTGGATGCCGGAGCGGAAGATCTCCGCGGTGTAGGCGCCGGAGATGATGCCGATTGCCAGGATCGCGTAGCCGAACGGATCGGTGCCGAAGGGACGGATCCCCGCCGCGGGCAGGCCCACCCCGACCAGCATCACCGTGATGATCACCGGCAGGCCGCGGAAGACGTCGACGTATATGCGGGCCGGCAGCCGCACCAGGCGGCGTTTGGACAGCAGCAGCATCGCGGCCACCAGGGCGATGGCGACGCCGAGGACGATCGCGCCCGCGGCGATGATCAGGGTGTTCGCCAGCCCCTCGGTGATCAGACGGGGGAAGGTCTCGGCGATCAGATCCCAGTTGAAGAACGTGTTGAAGAGGGCGTTCGAGGCGAGATCGGGTGGGGACGAGGAGGTCATGACGGCTCCTGACCAGCGGTGGAGCAGGGAGCGGACGCGAGGAACTCGGCACGGACCGCGCTGAGGAACTCCGGGTCGCCGAGCAGGTCGAGAACGAGCGCGGCCATGGCGGTCGCCATCGTCGTGGCCGCCTCGTGCGCCCGCGGGCTGCGAGCGGCCTCGCGCATCCGGACGGAGTGGCTCGGGGTGTCGCGGGGGCAGATCTGTACGTACGGATGGATCGACGGGAGCCGGATGGAGACGTTGCCGATGTCCGAGGAGCCGGCCGGGTTCTCCCGGGACGGCGGTTCGAGCTCAAGGCCCAGGTCGGCGGTGTAGGCGGCGATCCGGTCGCCCATCACCCTGTTGTCGTTGCGCTCGGCGTAGCGCGGTGCGGTCTCCTCGGTCTCGACGGTGGTGCCGGTGGCCAGCGCCGCTCCGTCGGCGGCGGCGAGGACCCGGGGCACCAGCGCGTCCAGGGCGGCGGTGGTCGCCTCGCGTACGAAGAGGTCCACCTCGGTGCGGTCGGGCACGACGTTGGGGGCGTGACCGCCGTGCGCGATGATCCCGTGCACTCGGGCGCTCGGCGGCATGAACTGGCGCAGCGAGTCGACCGCCGTGAGGAACAGCTGGGCGCCCGCGGCGGCGGAGCGGCCGTCCCAGGGCATCTTGGCGGCATGCGCGGCCACACCGTGGAAGGTGAGCCGCAGATGGCTGACGGCCAGTGCGTGCCGGGCCATCAGACTGCGGTCGCCGGGATGGAACATCACCGCCGCGTCCACGTCTTCGAACACGCCGCGGTCCAGCATGAGGATCTTGCCGCCGCCGCCCTCCTCGCCGGGCGTGCCGATCACCATCAGCCTGCCGGGGTGACCGGGCCGTACGGCGGCCGCGGCGACGGCGGCGGTCAGTCCGCCGGCCGCGATGAGGTTGTGCCCGCACGCATGGCCGATGCCGGGCAGCGCGTCGTACTCCAGCAGCACCGCGACCGTCGGACCGTCGACCGGGCCCTGGTGGGTGGCCGTGAAGGCGGTCGGCAGGCCGGCCACGCCCTTGTTCACCTCGAAGCCCGCGGCGGCGAGCCGCCCGACCAGCTGCTCGACGGCGTAGTGCTCCTCGAACCGGGTCTCCGGCGTCCCGTGCAGATCGAGGCTGAGCTGCTCCAGCAGCGAGCGGCGATCATGTACGGCGGCGCGGAGATCGGCGGGGACGGGCTGATTCATGGCGACTCCGGGGTCGGGCTCGGTCGGGTTGTCGGAACCGTAGAGCTGACCGGAGGCCGTACCTACAATGGTTGTCGCGGTCGCGGTAAGCGACATTCCCGGCGTGCCGGAGGTGGCCATGAGCGTCGTCCTTTCGCTCGCCGGGGCCTCCCCCTCCTGCGTGTCCGCGGGTGCTTCGCCGCTCGCCGAGCTGGGCGCGGCGCTCCACGCCTATACGGAGGCCGAGCATCATCCGCGTGCGCTCCGCTGGGTCCGCGGGCTCGACGCGGATGGCCCCGACGGTGACGGATCCACGCGCGACGGGGCGTCCACCTCCACTCTCACCCCCCGTCTGAGGCGGCGCATCAGGGACTGGGCGCCGCTGTGGGCCTCCTACCGGGCGCGGTACCTGTTCCCGCTGAGCGCCTCGGGGGATAGGCCGCTCGACGCCGAGCTCACCGACCTGGCGGAGCTGCCGCTGCCGCTCTTCGTCGAACTCACCGGATACGCGATCCGAGGCGGCAACTCGGGCGCCCCGCTGGACCGGGTGCTGGACGACCGCGAGCAGCGCGAGGGCCTGCTGACGGCGGCCGAGCAGCGCTCCACCGCCCGCGCCGAACTGGCCCGCAGGCTCCTCGCCGCCCCGGAACCCCTGCGCGCCGACCTCCTCGACCTGCTGGCCCAGGCGGCCCGGGCCCTGGAACCGGACCTCGCCAGGGCGGCCCGCATGATCGCCGGGCAGCTGCCGCGGCTGCGGGACTCCCTGGAGCACTGCGGTCCCGGCAGAACGCTGGCGGACCTGGATTCCACGGCGTCGTACCGGGACGAACCGCCGCGCGTGGTCTTCGACAAGTTCCACCACGGAATCGTGAACGTCGCCACCACCCCGGTGCTGGTCGTACCGTCCGCCTTCGGCCGCCCCCACCTGCTGGTCAAGCACGAACCGGGGCTGGCTGCGGTCGTCCACTACCCCCTGGTGCCGGACGGCGACGACCAGCCCGGCTACGCGGTGGTGCACCGACGTCTCGAGGCCATGCGGGACCCGGGACGCCAGCGGATCGCACGGGCCATCGCCCGGGAACCCCTCACCCCCTCGGCACTGGCGGACCGCAGCGGCATGACCCTGCCGCAGGTCTCCCGCCATCTGGCCAGGCTGCGCGAGGCCGGCCTCGTCACGGTCGAGCGCGACGGCAGGCGGGCCTACTACCAGCTGCATCTGGAACGCGTACGCAGCATCGGCGAGGACCTGCTCACCGCACTGTTCCACTGAGCGCCCCGAGACTTACCGCCCCCGCGACAACTGTCGTCGGCGGCGGGCACGGCACTCCTAGCGTTCTGTAAACGCCGCGAGGCGCCTGAACCGGAACCGCACGAGGAGACCGGACACCATGAACGCTCAGCGCCGGAACACCCGGTCCCTGCACATCCCCGCGCAGCCCGAGCAGGTCCCTCTCGCGCGCCGAGCCGTCCTGGACATCCTCAACGGCTGGGGGGTCCCGACCGGCAGCGAGGCCGTCCACGCGCTACGGCTGATCGCCTCGGAGCTGCTGACCAACGTCGTGCTCCACGCGTCGGCGGCCACCGTGCACATCGGTGTCGTACTGGAACTGTGCGACGGCGCCTGGATCCGCATGGGAGTGCACGACGGGCATCCCGAGTGCCCCGCCCCCGGCGACAGCGACACCGAGGCCACCCACGGCCGCGGCCTGAGGATCGTGCACGCCCTGCTGGAGGAGCTGAACGGGGTCGTGCTCACCGAACGGACCGAGGACGGGGGCAAGACCGTCTGGGTCGAGCTGCCCTGCCGGGTGGACGCGGACCGTCCGACCCTGGTCAGTCGTCCCCGTCCGGCCCCCGGGAGAACACCGTGTCGCCGGCCGTAGCCACGATCGCGTCCTTCACGAGCAGTACGCGCGGCGGGGTGTTCTGGGCCTTGTCGCCGGGGTCGTCCAGGGCGGCGGTGCGCCACACCTCCGCTCCGGTGCGGCTGTCGAGGGCCAGCAGACGGCCGAAGCGGTTGGAGAAATAGACGCGTTCGTATCGCGCCGACACCGCGGGCGCGGACAGGCTCTCCGTTTCCGTGGCCTTCTGCCAGAGCTGTTTCCCGCTGTCCGCCGACACCGCGGTGACCGACCCGTTGGAGCGTACGAAGTAGACGACGCCGTCGACCAGCGTGGCCGCGCCGGTCAGCGGACGTGCCAGCGATGTCCGCCTGACCTGCCCGGTCTTCGGGTCCACGCGCAGCAGCGCGTTGTACGGCCGCTCGTATCCGGCCTCGTAGACGTCCTTCGCGGTCTGGGGCGCGAGGAACAAGGGGTGCCCGCCGAGCGCGCCGAGCGCCTCCGCCTTCCGGGGCAGGGTGGCGGTCTCCGACAGGCTGCCCGGTTCGAGCTTCATCAGGTCGGCGGGGGCCTGGCCGGGCTCGCGGCCGGCCGAGCACAGGGCGTACGGGGCGCCGCCCAGCACCTTCGGGGTGCAGTACTCGTCCAGCGAGGGCGCCTGCCACAGCTCCTTGCCGCCCCGCCCGTACGCGACGAACCGCGAGGCGTCGGGGGACAGGGTCAGCAGTCCGCCGTCGTACAGGAGCGCGTCCTCGGACTTGCTGATGTCGCGCTGCCAACGCCGTTGCCCGGTACCGGCGTCGAGGGCCACCACACGCCTGGTCGCGTCGTCCGGGTCCTCGTACACGTAGACCAGCCCGTCGCGGACGCCGATCGGCCGCACCCCCTGCGGGCGGTCGCCGGCCCGCCACACGGTGCGGCCCGAGGCGGCGTCGACCCGGGCGACCGTGACGCCGGTTCCGCCGCAGAACAGGGCGGTCCCCGCCGCCACGCATCCGGGGCTCTGGTAGTCGAGGGGGATGCCCCGCACGTCGTACCGCAGGGCCTTGTGCCACGGTCGCCAGCCGTCGGGCAGTGACGCGGTGCGGGCGGGGGTCGCGGAGTCGGAGACGTTGGTGGTCGTGTCCCCGCCCGACATGTAGGCAGCCATCCCCGCGACCAGGCCCGTGACGGCCAGCGCCGTGCCTAGGGCGGCGAGCAGCATCCGGGGGCGGCGCGGCCTGCCGGTGCGGGTCGGGGTGTCACCTGCGGCGGTGGCAGTGCCCCAAGGGGCGGGGCCGGGACGGGGTTTCGCGGGCTCCCTGGTCCTCGGGGGCGCGGTGGCGTCGGACTGCGGCAGCGTCTGGAGACTGCGGTGCAGGTCCACGAGTTCGGGCCGGGCGGACGGGTCCTTGTCGAGGCAGCGCCCGACGACGGCGAGGAGCGGTTCTGGCACCCCGTCGAGGTCCGGGGGCTCGTGCAGGACCTGATAACCGGTCATATAGGGGCTGTCGGCGTCGAACGGCCCCGTGCCGACGGCCGCGAACACCAGCAGCGACCCCAGCGAGAACACGTCCGAGGTCGGGGTGACCTCGCGCGGGGAGGCCAGCTGTTCCGGCGACATGAAAGGCGGGGTGCCGATGATGCGCCCGGTCACGGTGAGGCTCTGGTTGTCGGAGGCCCGGGATATGCCGAAGTCGATGACGCGGGGCCCGTCCTCGGTCATCAGGACATTGCCCGGCTTGAGGTCCCGGTGCACCAGGCCCGCCCGGTGGATGTCGCGCAGCGCCTCGGCGAGGCCCAGCCCCAGCGTGCGCAGTTCCCGCAGGTTCAGCGGGCCGTCCTTCTCGACGACTTCGGCGAGGGTGGGTCCCGGCACGTACAGCGTCGCCATCCACGGCCGGTCGGCGTCCGGATCGGCGTCCACGACGGGCGCGGTGAACGCGCCGCTCACTCTGCGCGCCGCGGCGATCTCCTGCCGGAAGCGCGTCCGGAACTCCTCCTCCTGGGCATACGACTCGCGTACCAGCTTGACCGCGACCTGCCGCCCCGATGCGGAGACTCCCAGATAGACGACACCCATGCCGCCCGCCCCGAGTCGGCCGAGCAGGGTGTACCCGCCTATGGACTCCGGGTCCCCGGTGCTCAGGGGCGTCATCGCCGATCATCCTTCCCAGCGCCTGCCTGCCTCACGGGGATCAGCGTAGGGCCTGCCGCCCCGGAGACGGAGGGGCACCTGCCGCGCACCGGTGTCCGTGTCCCTCCGCCTTCGCCGCTCGGGTCAGGCCGGCGCCGGCGCCGCCTTTCTGACGTGCAGCACATGGCCGTCGAGCGGCAGCGGCGCCCGGTCCACCAGGGCGAGACCGGCGTCGGCGAACAGCTGGCCGTAGTGGTCGGCCCGCCGTTCGCGCCCGCCGACGTTGCACATCATGTGCAGGTCCCAGGCGGTGGCCAGCGAGACCGAGCCGTCCGAGGGCAGCACTCGCTCGACGACGAGCAGATCGGCGTGGCCGGGCATCGCGCGGGCGCAGTGGCGCAGGATCTCGCGGCAGCGTTCGTCGTCCCAGTCGTGCAGGATGCGCGAGAGGACGTAGACGTCACCGCCCGCGGGTACGTCCGCGAAGTCACCGGCCAGGAAGGCGCATCGCGTGCCGTGGCCGGCCTCCTCCAGCCGGTGGCGGGCGGCCTCGACCGCGTGCGGGCGCTCCAGCAGGATCCCGTTCAGGTGCGGGTGCGCGGCGAGGATACGGCCGAGGAGTTCCCCGTTGCCGCCGGCGACGTCGACCACGGTGGCCCCGCCGGGTGCCTCGGCCGCCGCGGTGAGCACCGGGTGCGTGGGGACCGGGTCGAACATGGCGGACCCGGCGGCCATGGACCGGTCGAAGAGTTCAGCGAGTCGGGGGTCGCGGGCGAAGTGGTCGAAGTGGTTCTCGCCGAAGAGGTGCTCGAAGGCGACCTGCCCCGTGCGCACGGTGTGCCCGAGCCCCGCGAAGGACTGGTAGAACGGGCCGCCGTACATCAGCGCCAGCGCCCGCATCGACCCCGGGGCGTCCGTGCGCAGCAGTGCGCCCGACGCGGTGAGCCGGAACCCGTCGCGGCCCTCCGCCACCGCGCCCAGCATCACGAGATAACGCAGCAGGGTCGCCAGATTCCGCGGCTTCGCGCCGACCTCCCGCGCCAGGTCCTCGACGCCGATCCCGCGCTCGCGGTCCATGGCGTCGGGCACCCGCAGCTGCGCGAACGCGGCCAGCGCCTGCGTCGTCCACGCCCCGGTCAGCAGGCGAAGGAGCGTTTCGGCGGGTTGCCGTGCCCGATGCTCGTCGAGGTGGCCGGCGAGTACGTCGCGGTGGTCGCCGGGGACGTACAACTCCACGCGCCGGTAACCGGCCTTGGCCTCGTCGGGTGCCGCGAAGTAGAAGACCGTGCCGTTCTCGTGCGGGTTGTAGCCGCCGCCGTCCGGGCGGGCCCCGTACCGGGCGAAGGTCGCGCACAGACCACGCAGCACCAGCGGGTCGGGCACCGGCACCTCGAAGGCGACGTGCGCCTCGTGCTGATGCTCCCGCTCGTGCGCGGCGATCGAGTCCAGTCCCGACCCCGGTGGCACGGTCAGCGCGAACACCTCGACCATGCGCTGCGCCCCGTCCGCGCCGGCCACGGCGGGGCGCAGGATACGGACGTCCAGCTCGTCGGCCCGCCGCCGATGACGCACGGCCAGCCGTCCGCGTACGACGACGCTCGGCTGCGCCGGCAGGGTCGCGACAAGCCCGCAGTCGGCGAGCATGGCGTCCAACTCCGCCTCGTCCGACGGGAGGACGAGCAGCGCGGCATGGGAGAAGCGGCAGTGCTCCACGAGCGTGTGCAGCTCCGGACCGTCGAGTCCGGGCAGCAGCAGCGGGAGCAGCGTGGCGGTGTCCTGCTCCTTGACGAAGTCGACCGTCGCGAGCAGGCGGGACGTGTCGCCCGACAACGTCGTGATCATTGCGGGGATCCTCATTCGGGTGTGCGGATGACGCAGGGGTGGAGAGAGAAGTGAGAAGGGTGAAGGACCGGGCCGGAGACCGGGCCGGACCTCAGACGCCGACGTAGTGCTCGGCGAACCAGTCCTGCCGGCTGCGCGAGGTACGCAGCGAAGTGATGCGGGAGCGCCGCAGCGAGTTGTGGAACGACGCCGTGCCGTCGGAGCCGGACGGGCCGTGCAGCAGCCCGATCATCCAGTGCGAGAACTCCTGCGCACGCCAGATGTACGACAGACACCGCGCCGAGTAGGCGTCGAGGCCCTCGGAGTCGTCGCGGACGAGGGCGTCGACCAGGGCGCCGGCGAGGATCGACGCCTCCAGGACCGCGAGGTTGGCGCCCTTCGCCGCGGACGGGCTGATGAGGCCGGCGGCGTCGCCCACCAGGAACAGCGAACCGTGCCGCAGCGGTTCGAGCACGTCGGACTCCAGGTCGACGACGGCTCGCTGCACGACGCGGCCGCGGTGCAGCGGGCCGTACTGCGCCGCCCGCATCCGCAGCGCCAGCTCGTCCCAGATCCGCTCCTCGGACCAGGCGTCGGGGCGGGTGCCGCGCTCGCACTGGAGGTAGTAGCGGGTGACCTCGCTGGTCCGCGCCATGTGCCCGGCGAAGCCCCGCTCGTGCACGGCGTACCCGACGGCGTCCAGACTGGGCGGCGCCTCGGCGAGAAGCCCGAGCCAGGTCACGCCGTGGTCGCAGTGCTGCCGGCGCACGGAGCCGGCCGGCAGCGAACGCCGGGCGACGCCGTGCCGCCCGTCGCAACCGGCCACGTACCGCGCCCGCCACTCGCCGGGCCGCCCGTCCGCCTCGCGCACGGTCACGCGGGGCCGACCGGTGTCGGCGTCGCGGACGGCCACGGCCTCGGCACCGAAGTCGACCCGCCCGCCGGCGGCCAGGAACCGCGTCAACAGGTCGGTGACCAGCAGCTGTTGGGGATAGACGGTGTGCCGCTCACCGCGCCCGAGCGTGCTGTAGTCCAGCCGGAACCGCCCGTCCTCGGTACGGAACTCGCAGGTGCTGTGCGCCTGTCCGTGCCGGTGCAGCCCCTCGGCGAGCCCGTGCCGCTCCAGGATCCGCACGGTGCCGGCGGCCAGGAACCCGGCGCGCGCCCGCGTCTGGATGTGCGCGCGCTCGGCCCGCTCCAGGATCACGCAGTCGATCCCACTGTCCTGAAGGAGATTCCCCAGCACGAGCCCGGCCGGTCCCGCCCCGAGGATGACCACATCGGATGCACTCCGGGTCTGCCTGTCTGTCACGAAACGGGATAATAGGTCGCGTCAAGTGCCCTACCGTACCGAAATCACCTGATCGGGCAGGGTCGTAGCAGTGCGGTGGGGCGTGAGGGCGGGGGAGCGCGCTGCGGGAAGCACCGCGACTCGTGAACGGACGGGTGTCTGCCCCGAGTTCGCGTCAGGACACGGCCTGCACCGCGTAGAGGAGGCCGACCCCCGTGGCGAGCCCTCCCAGCAGGAGTCGTAGCGCGGTCTCGGGCAGGCGCGGTTGCAGATGGGCGCCCAGGTAGCCGCCGAGCAGGCCGCCCAGTCCGCAGGCCAGGCCGAGGAACCAGTCAGGGGCGATCGGGCCGGTGGTGGTCAGGGACAGCAGCGCGTACGTCGTGGCGCCCACGACGGAGGTGAGGAAGGTGGCGGCCAGGGCGGCCGGGGCCACCATGGCGACGGGCAGGCCCAGGCCGACCAGGATCGGGCCCAGTATCGAGCCGCCGCCGATGCCGTAGATCCCGCCGACCACACCCACCGCCACGGCGAGCACGGTGACGGACGGCCCGGAAGGGTGCTGCCGTGCGGCGTCCGCGTCCCGCCGGGGTGGTCGTACCGTGCGCAGGCACAGCCACATGCCCAAGGGGAGCAGGAGTACGGCGACGAGCGCCCGGAAGATGCCGGGGCCGGGCACGACGAACACCCGGACGACCGCGCCCACGACCACCCCGGGCAGCGTGCCCAGCACCAACCGCGTGGTGAGCGGCCCGGTCAGGCCGCCGTTCCTGGCGTACCGGATCAGCGCGCCGGGGTTGGCCACCACGTTGTAGAGGAGATTGGTGGGCGTGACCGCCGGACTCGGCACGCCCAGCACGCTCAGCTGCACGGGCAGCAGGAACACGGCCCCGGACACCCCGACCGGCGCGGTGACGACGGCGATCAGCAGACCGGCGACGAACCCGGAGCACCCCGTCGACCAGGTCACGTATGCCTCCCCCTCAGCGCGGCCCAGTATCCGTGAGGGATGCGCCGGTCACCGGCCGGGGCGTCCATCGGCAGCCCGGGTCAGTTCTGGCAGCCGCACCCCGAGGCGGCCTTGGCCTCCGCCACCGTGGTGGAGGGGTCGGTGGTCCGCTCGTCCGAAGTGCAGCAGGAGGTGACGCCGCAGCAGGCGTCCGTGGCCGCGGCCGAGTCGCCGGGCTCATCGGGGACGGCGGAGGGCTTGACCGCGCGGACCAGGGCCGAGTGCATGCCGTCGGCCACGGGGTGGGTCGGGGTGATCTCGACGCCGGTGAACCCGGCGGCCTCGAGGCCGGCCCGGTACTCGGCGAAGGACAGCGCGCCGGCGATGCAGCCGACGTAGTCGCCGCGTTCGGCGCGCTGTTCGGAGGTGAGGGCGTCGTCGGCGACCACGTCGGAGACGCCGATACGGCCGCCGGGCCTGAGGACGCGGAACGTCTCGGCGAAGACGGCGGCCTTGTCCACGGACAGGTTGATGACGCAGTTGGAGATGACGACGTCGACGGTGCTCGCGGGCAGCGGGACGGCCTCGATGGTGCCCTTGAGGAACTCCACGTTGCTGGCACCGGCCCGCTCGGCGTTGGCCAGGGCGAGGGTGAGCATCTCGTCGGTCATGTCGAGCCCGTACGCCTTGCCGGTCGGGCCGACGCGGCGCGCGGAGAGCAGTACGTCGATGCCGCCGCCGGAGCCGAGGTCGAGGACGCGCTCACCCTCGCGGAGTTCGGCGACGGCGGTCGGGTTGCCGCAGCCGAGGGAGGCGGCGAGGGCCTCGGCGGGCAGCGCGTCGCGCTCGTGGGCGGCGTACAGGATGGAGCCGAAGTTCTCGTCGACCTCGACGGCGGCGGGCTGCGGTCCGCAACAGGCGGTGCCGCCCTCGGTGACCTTCACGGCTGCGGCGGCATAGCGCTGCCGCACGGTTTCACGCAGGTCGGTGGACTGCTCGCGCATGGCGTCGCTCCTTGGAGAGACGGGGCACGGTGGCGCCCCGAACGGCCTGTATTGAAGTTTGTTGATGCAACCTTGCGCCTTGTATCGAAGGATGTCAACATAGAGAAATGTCGAAACAACAGCTCGAGGTGCTCGGCCAGGACGGCGACTGCTGCGCCGGAGTGTCCGAGGCGCCCCTCGACGAGGAGCGGGCGGCCGAACTCGCCAAGGTCTTCAAGGCCCTGGGCGACCCGGTCCGACTGCGCCTGCTGTCGATGATCGCCTCACGAGGAGAGGGCGGCGAGGTGTGCGTCTGCGAGCTCACACCGGCCTTCGACCTCTCCCAGCCGACGATCTCCCACCACCTCAAGCTCCTGCGCCAGGCGGGCCTGATCGACTGCGAGCGACGGGGGACGTGGGTCTATTACTGGGTGCTGCCGCCGGCTCTCGACCGCCTCGCGGCATTCCTTACGACACCGACGGCGGCCGAGGCGCTGGTGTGAGTGCATCTCTGGGCGCCGGAAGCGCTGACGAGAGCGCATCTCTGAGTCGTCGAGTCCCTCGCGCGCACGCCTCCCTGGGCCGCCGTGCCCTGGCGGAGGCCGTCGGCTCGGCGGCGCTGGTTGCGGTGGTGGTCGGTTCCGGCATCCAGGCCACCGAGTTGTCGCGAGACGTCGGCGTGCAGCTGCTGGCCAACTCACTCGCCACCGTCTTCGGCCTGGGCGTGCTCATCCTGCTCCTCGGCCCGGTGTCTGGCGCGCACTTCAACCCGGTGGTCACCCTCGCGGCGTGGTTCACCAGCCGTCGTGCGGGCGACGGCCTGACCGCCCGCGATGCCGCCGCGTACGTCCCCGCCCAGATCGGGGGCGCGGTGGCGGGCGCGATGCTGGCCGACGCCATGTTCGGCAAGTCCCTGGTGCACTGGTCGACACACGACCGCTCGGCCGACCACCTGCTGCTGGGCGAGACGGTGGCCACCGCCGGCCTGGTCCTCCTGATCTTCGGCCTGCCCCGCGTGGGCCGCGCCAACTTCACTCCGATCGCGGTGGCGTCGTACATCGGCGCGGCGTACTGGTTCACGTCCTCCACGTCTTTCGCGAACCCGGCGGTGACGATCGGCCGGACCGTCACGAACACGTTCGCAGGCATAGCGCCCAGCTCGGCGGTCCCATTCATGGCGGCGCAGACGGTGGGCGCCGCAGCCGGCCTGGCGCTGGTGACGGCACTCTTCGGCCGCGCCTTTCCCGTGGGGCCCGGACCTCAGCACAGGCACATGCCCAGGCCGTTCACGACGACCCCGATCTCCCCGCGCCAACCCTTCCCTGCCCCTGCCCCACTCCAGGAAGACACCACCATGAGCAGCAGCCCCGCCGCGGACCGCCCGGCCCCCGCCCGCCCCTCCGTCCTCTTCGTCTGCGTCCACAACGCCGGCCGCTCCCAGATGGCCGCCGCCTTCCTGACCCACCTGGCGGGCGACGCCGTAGAGGTCCGCTCGGCCGGCTCGGCCCCGGCCGACACGGTCAACCCGGCCGTCGTCGAGGCCATGAGCGAATCAGGCATCGACATCTCCGCGGAGACCCCAAAGATCCTCACCATCGAGGCCGTCCACTCATCGGACGTGGTCATCACGATGGGCTGCGGCGACACCTGCCCGGTCTTCCCCGGCAAGACCTACCTGGACTGGAAGCTGGACGACCCGGCAGGCCAGGGCGTCGACGCCGTACGCCCGATCCGCGACGAGATCGAGAACCGCGTGAGGGGCCTGCTCGCCGACCTCGGCCTGACACCGCGGGTGACGTGAGGCACCGGGCGGGCGGTTTCACCACGCACGAAGCCGTCAGCCCTTGCCCTCCTTGTCGTCGACGAACCGCGTCTCGAGAGCGTCGCTGTAGCCGTCGAGAGGGTCGTCGGTTTCAAGGACGGCGAAGCGGCACTCGCTGTCACCGAGTGAAAGCAAGGAGGTACGTTCGGCGCGCAGCCCGCTGACCGCGGGGTCGATCGCCTTCATGAAGTTCACGTCGAACGCGCACATCACCGTTGTGACGGCCGTGGCGTCGTGGCGGCCGAAGAAGTCGCGCCAGAAGCAGCGTTTGACGTTCATCTCGAATAGCCCCGGCTCCGGTCGCTGAAAGTCGAACTCGAAGTGGGCGGGGTAGAGCTTCACCATCACGCGACACGTCTTCTCGATCTTGTCGAGCGCGTGGTCCTGCTTGTTGAGGGTCGAGAAGGTCATGTCGTACGGGCGCTTCAGCACCGGGCTCATCGCGTGCTGGAGATAGCGGATCGTCCGCTTCTCGTCCCCGTCGAACAGGGGGACCAGCTTCTCGAAGGCGGCCAGTACGACCGCACCGATCGCCAGCGCCCCCTTCGACGGTCCGTCGGTGGCCATGTCCTCGTCCGCGTCGGCGATCTCCTCCGCACGCGCGCGGATCGCGTCGATCAGCTCGTCCTCGCGATCGGGCGCCACATGGTGGAGGTGTTTGCGGACTTCGCCGAGAAACCTGCGGGGCATGACGCGCCCCATCAACCAGTGGGCCTCTACTCCGATTGCCTTTTCGATGGCATTCATGAAAAGTCACCCTGCCTACTGATCGCGATCAGAGCCGGCCAGAGGAATGCGACCTCAATGGGCGGGGGGCTCCGGCCCCGTTCTGCGATCCCCGACTTTGTGAAAAAGCGTACTGCCGGGCCTATCCACCCGCGACCCAGCGCCTGACGCCCGTACCGCAGGACCCTGGCGGGGGTGACCACGGACCGGATGGCTGCTCCCCACACGATCCGGCACGCGTCCGCCACGGTTCGAAGAGGAGTACGCGATTGAAGTGGTGGCCCACGCCGGCGGGAAGTCCAACAGAGCCGTCGTGGCGCGAGTCACCGTCGGCCAACCCGGCCTGCGCCTCAGCCGATCTTCCACTGAGGCCCGCCGCCGAGCGCTGCTCTTTGTGCTCGCCCCTGTCAGCCGCTGATGTCAGCCGCCGCACGCGGCCTTTGCAGGGGGGCGACGCTGTTGAGCGATTGGGACTGTCCCCGGCGTGGCGGAGGATGGTGCTCATGTGCGCTCTTTTCGACCCCCCTGAGCCTCGCCACGTGTCGCCGGGCGAGTACCCGGTGTGGGACCAGGCTCTCGCCCTCCTGAACCGGGACCTGGCGGTGACGCTTCCCCAGCTGGAACCCCTGCAACTGCTGGCCCTTCCGTCCTACGATGCGGATGAGCCGGAGAACGTCTACGTCGCCATGGCCAACGGCGAGTGGCACGGCAATTGCCTGGACCCGAACTCGCAGGACAGCCTTGCCTCTGCGCTGGCGAGCGTCGCCGATGCCGCACAGGAGACTGTCATGGAGCTTTCGTGGCAGGCCTGGCCCCTGTGCCCCGAGCACGGCCTGGGCATGCATTCAATGGAGGACGCACAGGAGCGACTGTTCTGGCGGTGCGCAGGAGAACGGTTGCGTCGCGGGCCAGCTCATTTCCACGCGGCCGTGGGTGCACTCGACGCTTCGGGAACGTCGATCCGTACGCAGTCTTGAAAACCGTCGTGGCAGCGATGCCACCGCGGGTTCAAATCCCACACCCACGCATATGAACGGCCCCTGACCAGCAACATCGGTCGAGGCCTTCGTCATCCAAGCTGCCCGCCTGCGCCCGTGATTCCCAGTGATTCGCCTGTCTCGGCACTTCTCACTGATTACGAGAAGCCGAACTCCCTTGCCCGTCCGGGGTCCGCTCGGCCGTTACGAGGTAGCCGGCGAAGCGCACGTGCGGGCGAGTCTTTGCCCATCCGTCCGCTTCTCGGACTGGTACCAATTCGGTAGTGCCCGGTACCGGATGCCAAACGTTCGACGTGCTGCCTGAAGGGACTTCATACCGGCAGTGCATTTCTGTGACGGTCCGTACCTGCATGCGTGTAGGCGCGTGCCCCCCTTACTGGCCGTGATGGTCCTCGCAAAAGTCGATCTCCGCAGCCCGATCGCCACCAACGAGGTCGGCGTAACAGACCTCAACCCACCACTCTCCCCGAGCGCGCCCGGCGGAGCAGAGCGTAGCCGGGGCTTGAAGCAGTAGAGAATGTTGTAACTCGTCCTGCGGCCTGCGAATCGCGTCGTCTTGTTCGGGTAAGCCCTGGGCTTCCCGGGATGATTGAGACCGTTGTTCTCGATGTCGGCGAGATCAACGCCCGCGACGACCGAAAACAAACAACCCCCGGGTCACTGACCTGGGGGTTCGAATGGAGCGGGTGACGAGAATCGAACTCGCGCTCTCAGCTTGGGAAGCTCGGGGTTCTTCTCAGTGGTTGCTGGGCTGACCTGCGGCGGAGTCGTGTCGGACTCTTGGTCGCGTTCGGGGTGAGTTCCCGCTGTTCCCCGTTGCTCCCCGCAGGATCTGGCACGCGAATGGCACGGTCCCTGTGCCTCGACTCTCCGTTGGTGTCTGAGCCTCAACCGACGACAGTCCGCCACGGTGGCGGGTCCGCCCACCGTGAGGGCGCGCGTATGCCTCGCTGTACCCTCGCCAGCCCGAGCCACGCTGTTGGCCGTCGACCAGAGCAAGTCTCGACGGCGGAAGTGCTTGGGCGGCTCCTTCCTCGATGACCTCTTCGTCCCGAACTATCGGCTGGTTGGTCATTGATGTCTGAGGGGCTGGTCGAGTCTGCGGATCGTCCGGCAAGTACTGCACCACGGTCGACGACTGATCTGTGCTTTGTGGGGCCCTATCCGGTTGACTCTTCATGTGGGGGAGGCTCGTTTTGGGGTGGTGCGGCGTTCATGATCGCTGCCGCTACATCGTCCGTCACAAGGTCGTTGAGGATGGATCGGAAGTCGTCGTCGCCGAGGAGAGCCCTCTGCCGGCCGAGCCAGTAAAGGGTCGTGTCCGGCGGACGTCCGATCTCCAGTTGAAGGACCAGCGCCTCGAGCATGTGTGCCACGCCTTCGGCGGGGCGCTGCTGCTCAGTGCGGAGAATGCCCAGCTGACCGTAGCTGCTGGCGATGCCGGAGCGGTTGCCGATCTCCTCGCTGATGGTGAGGGCGGCGCGGTAGTGTTCCTCGGCCTGCTGGTTGTCCCCCCGCTCCTGCGCGATGATGCCGAGCTGGTGGTAGCAGTTGGCGATGCCGGAGCGGTTGCCGATCTCCTCGCTGATGGTGAGGGAGGCGCGGCAGTGTTCCTCGGCCTCCCGGTAGTCCCCCCGCTCCTGCGCGATGATGCCCAGCTGACCGTAGCTGTTCGCGATGCCGGAGCGGTCGCCGATCTCCTCCTTGATGGTGAGGGCGGCGCGGTAGTGTTCCTCGGCCTGCTGGTTGTCCCCCCGCTCCTGCGCGATGATGCCGAGCTGGTGGTAGCAGTTGGCGATGCCGGAGCGGTTGCCGATCTCCTCGCTGATGGTGAGGGCGGCGCGGTAGTGTTCCTCGGCCTGCTGGTTGTCCCCCCGCTCCTGCGCGATGATGCCCAGCTGACCGTAGCTGTTCGCGATGCCAGAGCGGTTGCCGAGTTTTTCCTTGATGGTGAGGGCGGCGCGGCAGTGTTCCTCGGCCTGCCGGTAGTCCCCCCGCAGCTGCGCGATGATGCCGAGCTGGTGGTAGCCAGTAGCGATGCCGGACCGGTTGCCGAGCTCCTCGCTGATGGTGAGGGAGGCGCGGTAGTGTTCCTCGGCCTGCCGGTAGTCCCCCCGCTCCTGCGCGATGATGCCCAGCTGACTGTAGCTGCTGGCGATGCCGGAGCGGTCGCTGAGCTCTTCCAGGATGGTGAGGGAGGCACGGTAGCGTTCCTCGGCCTGCCGGTAGTCCCCCCGCTCCTGCGCGATGATGCCGAGCTGGTGGTAGCTAATGGCGATGCCGGAGCGGTCGCCGAGCTCCTCGCTGATGGTGAGGGAGGCGCGGTAGTGTTCCTCGGCCTGCCGGTAGTCCCCCCGCTCCTGCGCGATGATGCCGAGCTGGTGAATGTAGCTGCTGGCGATGCCGGAGCGGTTGGGGACCCAGGTGAGGGATTCCTCTACCAATTGTTGTTCCCAGTCCCAGGCTCCCCAGGTGTGCAGCTGGGCGCACACCCACCCTGTGACAGCGTTGGCTTGGTCGACGTCGCCGGCCTGGTGGTGATGATGGCGTGCCTCGATGAGCTGTTTGATGTCGTCGGTGGGGGGCTGCGGCCATACGTTGACGTGCCATTGCCAGTAGGCGGCGGCCCGTTGGTGGGCGGCTTTGAGGGTGTCGGGGTGGGCGCGCCCGCGGAGGGCGTCAGCGGTCCAGTGGTGCACTGTCAAGCCGCTGGGCGGGCTGCCCGGTTCGTCCTGGGGCGCGGGGGCCGGGGAGACCAGCCCGAGTTCGAGCAGCCGCTTCAACGCGTTCCTGCCCTGGCCGTCCAGGTCGACCGGGGGGCGCAGAAGCTCCCCCCAGAGGGTTTCGTATTCGGTGATCGCTTCGGGTGTCAGGCCATAGTGGTTGTCCAGTCCTGCTCCGGCCGCGCGGGCCTCGGCGATGCGCGCATTCATCGTTTGGAGGCGCCCGTGGAGGGCGGGGTCGGGTTCGGGAGGTGTGGTCAGCTGTGACAGCTGCCACGCGGCCCCGGTGGAGTCGACCGGGGTGCGGTAGATGGCCATCCCGTCCAGCAGCCGCCGTGCTCCGGGCACGTCTTCGAGCTGGTCGAGGAGGATGTCGAGGAGGATGTCGTCGACCGCGAGGGTGACGGTCTCGGCCAGTGCCGTGTCCAGGTCGCCCGCAACGTGTGCCAGCCAGCCCTCGGGATCGGGAATGCCGCGGTTCTCCAGGGCGGTTTCCATGCGGTCGGCGATGTCGGGGAATCGCGCTTGGCCGCCGCGCAGCAGGGCGTCGAGGTATTCCAGGGCCCTGGGGTGGCCCCCTACGTCGGTGTACGCACGCTGCCGCTCGGCGGGGGTGAGGGCGTCGAGGCCGGGCAGGCGCCAAATGAGTTTGCGGGTCTCGGCCGGCGACAGCGGTCCCAGGTGATGGGTGGTGAGCCGTTTGTGGGCGCGCTGGGAGAGGCTGAAGGGGTACCGGCTGGTGACCAGCAGCCGGGTCCGCGGACTCGCCGCCGCCCATGCTGTCAGGAAAGCTGCCAACGCCGGGTCGGACAGCCCCCAACCATCGCCTGACCGAACGAGTAGATCTTCGGCATTGTCCAAGACCATCAGCACCGGAAGCCGTGGCAGCACAGCCTGGCGGACCAGCTGCCATCGCTCCCGCCACGGTGAACTGGCGTCCGCCAGGACAACCACCACGCGTCGTAACGGATCTGTCTCCGGCAGGTCCTCGGTCACGCAGTGGGTGTTCAAGCGCTGCCGCAGGGTTTCCAGGAGGTCGTCAACGGTGCGGGTCGTGCTCGCCGCAACCGGCACGATCAGCCGGCCCTGGGCGCTGTAGTGGTGCAGGAGTTCGGCCGTCAGTGTGGATTTCCCGACCCCGCCGATGCCATGGACCAGCACCCCCGCCCGTTGGGGATCCCGCAGAGCGGATAGCAACCGGCGCAACTCGGCGCGTCGGCCGACGAACTCGCCGACCTTACGCACCACCATGCCCTCGTCCAGCATTATCTCCGGCACGACTGGCACCCGGTCGGCGCCGGGGGCGCGGTCGAACAAGGGCAGCGGGGGGCCCGCCAGAAACAGCGCCGGGGTCGCCCACTCCGGCCACGCGGCACGCGGATCATTGTCCGGCAGCTGCCGACGCCGGGTCTCCAGGGTGCGGCGGGCCTGGGAGAGAGCGGTCAGGGGGTTGGGATGCTCGGCCCGCGCCAGCGCCTCGTACATCTCTGCAGCCAGTTCGGTGGCGTAGTGGTCCGTGACAGCTTCGGTCATCGCCAGCACCGCCGGCACCCCGCGCTCTAGCAACGCGCGCGCCAGACCCGCCCGGACCCGCCCCGCCGCACTCACAGCATCAGCACCAGGCCTTTCAGCGTCGGAGTCCGAGCCCTCCGCATCACCTGAAGGAAGCTCTTCCGGTTCCTCCGCATCCTGTGCCACGGGGGTGCGGGCGGTGGAACAGCCGGCCAGCACCACCAACGGAACCGCCCGATCGGCGGGCAGGCCCTCTGCGATGAACCGCTGCGCATCGGCCTCGTCGACCTGACCCTGCTCGCCTTCGAGTAACAGGACACCCGGCTCGGCATGGCACGAAAGGTGCAGGACGTGGAAGCGCTCCTGCTCCAGAGCCGCGCGGATCTCGGCAAGAGAGCCCCAGTTCAGCACCCGCACATACGTGCCCTGCCCTGACCGCGCCGGGTCGACTGCATCCAGGATCCGGCCTAACTCCCCTTCATAGTCGAGGAGTTCACCCCCACCCGACTCGGGGCTGGCCACCACCGCAAGAATACGCAACGGACCGGGCACCTGCACCGCGACAGGCGCACTCTCCCGCTGCACCGTGCGGTACAGCTCGACCTGCTCCGAGAGCACCAACGGCCGTCCCGCCCCAGGAATGGTCAGGGTCTCCCACGGCAGATCCACCCACCTTGGGTCATCCACCCTCAACCCAATCCGCAACGACGCATGACGCGCCTGGGCCAGCTGCTCCTCCCGGGCCAGAGCCGCCGCCACCGCACCGCACACGAACCGCTCGCTCATTGCCCCACCCACGGCAACCAGCGCGCCCGTCACCCCTCCGGAAGCGGCAGCCTCCTCCAGGGGCGGCAATCGCCGCATGGCCAGGCCACTTGTGGCCCTGGTACGGGCCCTCTGGAGCATCCACAGACGCTGCTCGAGACCACGATCCACCCCGCGCGGCACACAGGACACCTCACCACCCACGGTGGAGAACGCCACCGCCCCCGTGCCCACACGTAACTCTGCATGCGTGGGCCCGTCCGGCCGGTAGCCAACCGCATCGGGCACCACCAGCGCCCCACCTCGCTCCGGGCGCTGCGCCGACGACAGCCCCCGCACCGCCCGCTCCAGCTGCCTCACCCGCTCCAAGTACTGTTCCGGGGAAGCCACGTAACGGAAGTCGATGTACAGCCGCGATGCGATGAAAGGTGGCAGCTCCGCCTCGCCCACCAGAATCGGGATCAGGCGCTGTCCTCGCCTCACTGCGGCGGCCACGGCGGCATCGAACTCCTCACCGCACCACCCGGACTCCACCCAGGGTCGGCTGACGACAGTCACCACGGCACCAGCTCTTGCCAGCCCGTCCTGCAATCGCGACGCCAACCGCTGGCCCCCGACCAGTTCCCACTGATCCAGCCACACAGTAAGACCCAGCCGATGCAGATTCTCCGCCAGGGTCTTCGCCCACGGCTCATCCTCATGCGCATACGACACGAACGCGTCGAACCGACCGACCTCAGCCACACTGCACCCCCCGAACCGGGCACCCCTGCACCAGGTGAGCGCCGCGGCAATTGGTCTTCACGCCGACGACACGCTAGAGCACTTCAGGGACCCCTATGCCTGGAATGGCCTCGTTGCCCCCTACCCATCGGCGGCCCGCGATACGATCCACAGCCCCGCAAAACACTTGCGCGAACCGGACGCGACGGGCTGCTGGACGGTCGCACTCAAGGTCGGTGCAGCGGCTTTGAGGTGGCTCCGTAAAGCTGTGAGCCAACCGCCCAGCCACGACGCACCTCTTCTCTGGCATCATGCGGCTGACTGCTGTAGCGCGCGGCATGGGCGCCGGCCGGGCTGGAGTGGGGCGGAGACAGGAGCGCGGCCTGGCCGGGGGCCGGGCCGCGTGCGGGGAGCGGAGCGAGCCGCCTTGAAGCAGTAGAGAATGTTGTAACTCGTCCTGCGGCCTGCGAATCGCGTCGTCTTGTTCGGGTAAGCCCTGGGCTTCCCGGGATGATTGAGACCGTTGTTCTCGATGTCGGCGAGATCAACGCCCGCGACGACCGAAAACAAACAACCCCCGGGTCACTGACCTGGGGGTTCGAATGGAGCGGGTGACGAGAATCGAACTCGCGCTCTCAGCTTGGGAAGCTGCGATCATTTGAAGCCGGATTGGGCACTGACCTGGGCAAACGTTCTGGACGCTGTCCCGTCGGCCTTTGCAGCTTTCACCGTCGTTCCCCGCTGTTCCCCGCTCGATCTGGTGCGCTTGTGGTGCGGAAGCGGCTATGGACGGATCGAAGCACCGTGTGTGTCAGTGACACCCTCACCTCTGGCCTGCGCCGGCCAACGAGGTCCACCATCGGTGATCTGTAGCTCAGTTGCGATCGCGCCATTCAAAGTGCCAAGGTGCGGCACGGCAGCGTCCAGGAGCTCCTTGATGTGATCAGGGTCAAGATCCACGTCTTGGCGCAAGTACTCATGCACGAGTCTGAACCCGTCACCTAGTGCCGCAGACGCGCGCATCGTAAGTGGGCCACACAGCATCAATGTTTCAAGTTGGGTGTTGAAGAGCTGTCTGTAGGTGTCCAGGCACTGTTGGCGAAGTGCCCCCGTGCCTTGGGCATCTGATGTGCGAAGCGCACTCCGAAGGTCCACAACGGCCCGAACGTAAGCATGAGACTGCCGCACACACTCCCGGTAGACGGTTCGGCGCTCCTGCCGAAGCCAGTGACTGTGTTGATCCTTTGCTTGTTGCTCGGCTTGTGCAAGGGCCCCCTGTGCTGCTCGCTCCGCAGCCTCGCGCGCTCCACGAATCGCTGCGTAACCACCTGCCAGAGCGCCGCCCACAGCGCCTATGAGCCCCATGGCGGCCGCCACGACTGCTGCCCACCCCTGATCCACGCCACTCCCATGTGTGCGAGAGGAACTTCGAAACTTCAGTCCACGAACCGACGCCATGGTGACTGGACGTCAACAGGTGACGCTGGTCGGTACGGCCCGGTCGCCTATCACCATGAGCGAGGCCGTCAGTGTCCCGCCTGCAAAGCTGACAGGCCAATCACACTCCGAGACGTGGCCGCACGGCCATGAGCTTGGGAAGCTCGGGTTACTTGAGGGCGACTGGTGTGCTGACCTGCGGCGGAGTGGCGTCGGCATCCTGGTCGCACCCTGAGCAACTTCCCTCTGTTCCGTGGTTCCCCGCAGGATCTGGCACGTGAATGGCACGCTCCCTTCGCTGCGAACGGGTCTTGGCAGAGCTGGGCCCTTGAGTGTCTGAGCCTCAGCCGACGGCAGTCAGCCACGATGGGGGGTGCGCCGACCGATCATGCACGCGTGTGCCTTGACGCACCCGCCACCGGCCTCAGCCGTGCTGCCATGTCGTAGACCAGATCGAGCCGCGCTGGCGGAAGCGTGGCGGTGAGACCTGGGGTGATGACCACTTCGTCCCGAGGCTACTCGGGCGGGGTTCCCTCAGGGCGGACCTCTGCGGATCAGCCGGCGGTGGGGCATCAACTCATGGGACCTGTGGGCAGTCAGTGACTACTCCTGAGCCGACCTGCGGCTAATCCTTCGGACCCTTGGCGGGCAGATGGATGGTCTTCCGCTGCTTCCCGAGCAAAATGGCGTAAGTCGGAATATTTTGCACCGGCACGCCTACAGCGTCACGGCGCGAAGCACTCCACGAACAGAGAGCAGACATTGCGCCGTTTTCAGGATAAGCCGAGGACGGACCGGCATCATGAGTCAACGGAACATCTCGACCGAAAGGCAGGAAGGGATGCATCCATGCTGACGCAGGTTCACTTGATTTCTACGGCGGTTGGGGAGGGGGGAAGCTCAACGTCTTACGTACCACCAGATCGCTACTGCCGCCATTACAACGACGAGCAACCCATAGAAGTTGACCATGGTGTGCGATATAACAACCTTCCGCCACCTAATGGTGTTCCTGTAAGGGGAGGTGTTCATTGAAAAGAGTTCCACGGTCGTGCCAGGTTTCCGTGCCGCTTCATATAGGGCACGGAACAAGCGCTCTTGCCGCAAATAGTAACTGTCCAGTATCCAGAAACCCACTAGGGGAACAACTGCTACCGCCGCTACTTTCCAACTCGAACGGTTCACCGCGAAGCCCAGGAAAGCACCCGCTAGAGTCATTGTCCAACCCTTGATTAGGAAAGAGCCGTTTCCCAGACGTGTGACAATTGCTTGGATCATTTCAAGGTGCTTTACTTGCCGGTCGCTGATCGGCGACGTTTCGTCCGTCACGCTTATCTCCTCAGGCGGTGATTCGGTACGAACCGTAGCAGACAATGTTGACTTCAGTACAGATTCAGAGGCTGGAAATCATGGACAGAAGTGCACAGCACTTTACTTATCAATCCTTGCAGCGGATGCTTGAGGAAGGAGAGTCTCAGTCGATTGAATTCAAGACAGATATCACCAGTACGTCACAGCTGGCCCGAGATGTTGCTGCGATGGCCAACAGTGGCGGAGGGCTGATCTTCGTCGGCGTGGATCCGACCGGGAGACCTCTCGGTCTCACCGATAAGATTCGCAGCCGTGCGCGAGCTCGCGTGGATCAGGTGGCGGAGTCAATCTTCCCTGAATTGCACGGCCAGGCTCGGCTCTCCGTCGGAGAGTACCTAATTGGTGGCGGAATAGTTCTGGTCATTAGCGTTCCAGACGTTCCAGAGTCTTTCAAGCCTGTCCGGACGGTGGATGGCGTCGTTTATATGAGACGCGATGACCACGTTGTGAGGGTGTCCAGCAATCCTGCGCCGCATCCATCAAACGCAACTACGAGAAAGGAGTGGAGAATCTTCGTCGCCATGTCGTTTCAGGTCGATAGAGAGCCGGCATTGGTTGACTACTATCACGCGATGAAAAGGGCGATAAGGAGGAGTGGGATTAAGTGTCGAATTGATCGAGTTGATGAGGTTCATGGGGACTATGAGGTAACAGCAAAGATCGAAGAAATGATCACCTCCGCTGATATAGTGATCGCCGATTTCACCTTGAATAGCCCAAACGTATACTACGAAGCCGGTATCGCACGAGGCTCTAAGGTTTATACAATCAGGACCGCACGCAAAGACACTGAAATACCGTTTGATGTGGGGACGAAAAAGTTCATCCTGTATACCAACGCTACACAGTTGGAGGAGTCACTCATCGACCCTATCCAGAGAGCCGCCCTCGAACTAGACAATGATGAAGCTGATAAGCGTTAGGCGTTATGCAGGGGAATCGTTCGTGCAACCCCGGTCCTAGGGACACTAGGGCGTCTTGAATTTGGAAAAGCCCTTACAGCGAAACTTACACCGTCATCCCTTAAAAGGAGAAACGCATGTCGAGTATCCCGAAATCTCAAGAGTACGATGAGCGAGCCGCCTGGGCTGTGCTCGGTTTGTACAACCTAGCCAAGGACGGCGGCGGGCACTCCGGCAGCGCGGTAACTAGCGCCTATAAGGAGGCGCTCGACGCAGCAGAGTCCACGTTCCGAAGCGGCATGGAAGGAGGGGACGAGGGGCAGGCCGTCAAAGGCTGGAATCAACTTACCGACATCACCGCTCATATCGCTCACGCGCATGCGCGAGTAGCTACGGTCCTCCTCGCCACCGTGGTTAACCAGATGGGCGTGAGTGCGGAGGAGGTGATGCGTATGACCCTTGAAGAGATCAGAAAGAACACGGCGTGACGCGTAAACGAAACGATGAGAAAGGGGGGTTACTCATATCCAACCCAATGGCCCGCGGGTAGCCCACGATGCATCAGATGGTGTTGTAGCCGTCGGGCGATGGATAATAATCTCAACCCTGCCCTTCGAATAACCCACAGTTACTCTGTTAGTGAAATGGAGCGAAATATGACACGCAAGGTATTCTTCAGTTTTCGATACAAGCTCGACAATTGGCGAGTGCAGACAGTTAAAAACATGGGCAGGGTAGAGGGGCAGCCACTCTTGACGTCCAATCAATGGGAAGACGTTGCTCGCAATGGGGACACAGCAATCCAGCGCTGGATCGATGAGCAGATGGCGGGAAAGAGCTGCGATATTGTGCTAATTGGAAACCAGACGGCAGGCCGACGGTGGGTTGAATACGAGTTCAAAAAGGCGTGGGGCGATGGCAAGGGTGTGGTCGGAATCTACATTCATCAGCTACTAGACCAGAACCGTCGCCCTACCAGTAAGGGTAGGAACCCCTTCGCCGGGTTTACTCTGAACGACGGCAAGGTTGCGTTCGACCGAGTAGTGCGTGCGTACGACCCTGCTGGCTATAACAGCACGTCAGTGTACGCCAGTATTTCTGAAAACATTGAGACTTGGGTGGAAGAAGCGATCCAAATCCGTAAGCAGTGGTGACCTATTTGGTCCTGCGGGAGTCCTGAAGAACGTGCTCTCTCCTTGCGGGGGAGGGTGTTAATTGGAGAAGTCTTAGATAGGTCTCGTGTCGACCTCTCTGTCTCAACCCCCCATTTTCCTGTAGTTTCTAAACTCTTCGGCCCAGCCCGAAAGGACCTGTGGATCAGTACTGTGTTTAGGTGGCCAAATTTTCCCCATCTTGTCGTTCGTCCATCTGGGCACAAGATGTAGGTGGAGATGCATGACGGATTGACTAGCTGCTCGGCCAGCGGATGTGATCAGGTTCATTCCGTCAGGCGAGTAGACGCCTCGCAACTTCCTGCCAACTTTGAGGGCTGTCGAGCTTAGCTCAGCGAAGGTGTCGAGGTCCGCGCTTGTGAAGTCTGTTACATGTTGCTTCGGGATTACCAAAGTGTGCCCTTTGGTCGCTGGATTAAGCGGGAAAAATGCCAGGCAAGAGTCGGTCTCGTAAATTATCTCGGCAGTGCTAATTTTTGCGGCGATCTTGCAGAATTCGCATTCCTTCAAGGCGTTATTCATGCGTCACGAAATCCTTTCCGTTCAGTCTTAGATGTTAGCTAATTATTGATTCCCTGGTGGTCGCTCAGATATGTGTTGGAAGGGGCGCCTGTGGTATGAGCATAAGTCGCAGAGGAATCGCCTGCCTCGTGAACAGTAGACGTCAGCCCTGCCAGGTCGGTGGAGCGGCTTTGGGGTGGTGCTGCTTTGGCGCGAGTGATCATGGCCCCGTAAGCTTCCGGCGCGTCGGGCAGTCTGTGGACCTGCCCGGTAAAGCACGACGTGGGGGCCATGATCTTCGAGGCTCGCGCCAAAGTGGCTCCGTAAAGCCGTGGAGCCGACCGCCCCAGCCACGACGTACACCTTCTCTGGCTTTAGGCGGTTGATTGCTGTGCGCGCGGCACGGGCGCCGGCGGGCTGGAGCGGGGCGGAGACAGGAGCGCGGCCCGGCCGGGGGCCGGGCCGCGCGCGGGGAGCGGAGCGAGCCGCCTTGAATCAGTAGAGAATGTTGTAACTCGTCCTGCGGCCTGCGGATCGCGTCGTCTTGTTCGGGTAAGCCCTGGGCTTCCCGGGATGATTGAGACCGTTGTTCTCGATGTCGGCGAGATCAACGCCCGCGACGACCGAAAACAAACAACCCCCGGGTCACTGACCTGGGGGTTCGAATGGAGCGGGTGACGAGAATCGAACTCGCGCTCTCAGCTTGGGAAGCTGATGTTCTACCATTAAACTACACCCGCGTAAGACGCCCGATTCGGCATGATCCGGAGCCGGTGTCCGATTGCCTGGTCACTGTACCTCATCACCGGCCCCCGGCGCTGAAGCCGCGGGGCCTGAGTGCGTTTCAGGGGTGGGATCCTGGTGCGGGGCACCGGAGTTGGGGCGTACGGTGGAGACGTCGGAGAGGGTCCGCGCCGGCTCGGAGTGCCGCCTGGAGGGCCGTCCCTTTGATCCCGTAATGTGGCCTCTCGTCGTCAGGCAGGCAGCAGCCAGACGCGGCTCTTGGGGAAGGGACTCTAGGACTTGATGGAGCGCACCGTCGTCCGTTGTGCCGATGGGCACGTGTTCAGCACCGCTTCGTTCCCGATGCAGCAGGCCGAGCGCCTCGGCCCCGGCCGGCTCGTTCGATGTCCCCGCTGTGCCCGGCTCCGCAGTGTGGTGCCGGTGCAGCTGGAGAAGCAGTAGCTCAGCGGACGCACACGCAGTACCAGCAGTGACAGCCCGGCGCGCGGGCGGCGCGATTGTCGTCGTCCCGCGCGCCTTGCGTATCCTCGGGGCGTGCTTCTCTCAGACAAGGACATCCGGGCCGAGATCGACGCCGGGCGGGTACGGATCGATCCCTACGACCAGACCATGGTGCAGCCGTCCAGCATCGACGTACGGCTCGACCGGTACTTCCGGGTGTTCGAGAACCACCGGTACCCGCACATCGACCCCTCGATCGAGCAGGCGGACCTGACGCGGCTCGTCGAGCCCGACGGCGACGAGCCGTTCATCCTGCACCCGGGGGAGTTCGTGCTCGCCTCGACGTACGAGGTCATCACGCTTCCCGACGATCTCGCCTCGCGGCTGGAGGGGAAGTCGTCGCTCGGGCGGCTCGGGCTCGTCACGCACTCCACCGCCGGGTTCATCGACCCGGGGTTCAGCGGGCACGTCACCCTGGAGCTGTCCAACCTCGCGACGCTCCCGATCAAGCTCTGGCCCGGCATGAAGATCGGCCAGCTGTGCATGTTCCGGCTGACCTCGCCGGCCGAGTTCCCGTACGGCAGCGAGCGCTACGGATCCCGGTACCAGGGACAGCGCGGGCCCACCCCGTCCCGGTCCTTCCAGAACTTCCACCGGACCCAGGTATGAGCGACGGCCAGGCACGCGAGAATCTGACGTACGAGCGGTTCGGCGTCGCCATCCGTGAGCTCGCGCAGGCCGTCGCCGACGACGGGTACGAGCCGGACATCGTGCTCAGCATCGCCCGGGGCGGCGTCTTCGTCGCCGGCGGGCTCGCCTACGCCCTCGACTGCAAGAACCTGCATCTGGTGAACGTCGAGTTCTACACGGGCGTGGGGACCACGCTCGAGATGCCCGTCATGCTCGCGCCCGTGCCCAACGCGATCGACTTCACCGACAAGAAGGTGCTGATCGCCGACGACGTCGCCGACACCGGCAAGACCCTCAAGCTCGTCCACGACTTCTGCGTCGAGCATGTCGCCGAGGTGCGGTCCGCCGTGATCTACGAGAAGTCCCACTCGCTCGTGAAGTGCGAGTACGTGTGGAAGCGCACCGATGAGTGGATCAACTTCCCGTGGAGCGTTCTGCCGCCGGTGCACAAGTCCGGGGAAGCGGCCAAGGCGAACAAGGAAGCCGTCTGACCTGCCTGCGCGGGGCGCAGCGGTTCACGCGGCGGGCGACCTGACGTACCGACGACGCACTCCGCTTTCAGCGCATGGTCGCGCCGGTCGCGGGTACGCGGTCCTGGACGACGATCCGTCGTCCCGCGGACGGCTCTGTGCAAGAGGGTGCGGCGCTATGACTGAGATCCCGGCAGAGGTCATCCCGGCAGAGGTCTTCGAATCCGTGGCGCGGAAGGCTCTGGAGGACCTGTCCACAGCGGTGGACCTGCGGGCGCTGGAAGCGCTGGCCGGCTGTGACGTGCTGATTCCCGCGATCGGCGGGATCCGGTACACGGGTGACCGCAGTGAACTCGTGCGGCTTGTGCTGCCGGTGATCGAGAGCGCCTGTGACGCCCCCGCGGTCATGGTCTTCACCTCGGAGGAGCGGCTGCTCAGGGCCTTTCCCCAGGTGCCCTGCTACAGGGCCGTCACCCTGCGGGACCTGGCCTCTCGCTGGCCGAGCGACGAGGTGGTGCTGGTCATCGACGCCGGGGACGAGGACGAGCTGACCCTGTCCGCGCACCGGGCACGGTGGCTGCTCGGCCGCTGCCTCGTGTGACCTCCGCGATGTGCGGCGTGGGTCGTCCCGGGACGTCAAAGAGGGCCCTCGGAGGCCGTGCGCGAGGGGTCGGGCTCCGGTCCGAACGCGTGGCGGCGCAGGCCCTCGATGTCGGTCACCACGATCCGGGACCTCGTCGGGGCGTCGCCGAGGAGCCCCAGCGCCTGTAGTTCCCGTACCCGCCGGCCTGCCGCCTCCCGGCCCATGCCCAGCCAGTCGCCCAGGTCCTCCTGCGTCACCTGCCTGATCTCGATGCCGAGGGCGGTGGTCTCGCCCTCCGCCTCCGCCAGCCGTAGCAGCAGCCGGGCGAGTCTGAGCCTGATGGGAGCGCACGCGACGACGACGCGGTGGTGGTCCGACTCCTTCAACCGCGCGCACACGGTCATGAGCACCTTCCGCAGGATCCCCGGATGCTCGGCGAGCAGTCCCTCGAACGTCTCCCGCCCGTACCAGCGGAGGTACGTCCGATTCAGCGCCGTCACCGTCGCGTTGCGGGGGCCGTGGTCCAGCAGGCCCATCTCCCCGATGAGTTCGCCGCGCCGCCGGGAGGCCAGATAGGTCGTGCGCTCGTTCTCGCCGTGCCAGAGCACACGGCATGCGCCGCTGATGATCAGGGCGACCCGGTCGGCGAGGTCGCTCTGCCGGAGGATCGTCCCGCCGGGTTCGACCGGTTCCCGCGGGGCCCGCCCGACCTGCGCCATCGCCTTGCGTTCGTCGCCGTCGAGGATGTCCCAGAACGTCTTGTGCCTCACACCGGGAGCGTCCCAAACTCGGGCCTCCTTACGAGGCAGTTGCATCCTTTTGGCCATCTTGATGCTGCTCTTATGTGCCTTGCAGACACATGAGTAGACAGGTATGACAAATGCTCGAAGAGCGGGAGCCGCCGCGTGGTCCGGATCCACGCCAGGGGCAGGACGCACGCGGCGCGCAGAACCGGGTGGACATCCGGTCCGGGGGCAGTACGACCATCAGCGGCGGCGCGGTCGTGGCCGGAGGCGACGTCACCATCATTCAGAAGGCCCGGCAATGGGCCTTCGCGAACCCCTTGTTGGCCGCAAGCCTGGCGGTCGTCGTCCTGTCCGGTTCGATCTGGACCGGCGTCTCCCTGGGCTCAGACCCCGCGGTCGACGTGTCCGTGGTGGAGGAGCCCGGGCTCCCCGGTGCCCTGCACACGGTCGAGCAGACCCGGCTGGCCGAGCGGCTCGGGGACGCCGCCTCCTGGTGCCACCTCGTGCAGCCCGGCGACAGCAGCTGTGAGACCACCATGAACTCGGCGTTCGCCGCGAAGTCGCAGTCGTACCGGGACCGGGTCGAGGAAGTGGGGCTCGGCGAACCGGAGGAGATCGACTCCGGCGCCCAGGTCGCGCTCAGTTGGCAGGGGAGCAGCCAGGGCACCGCACGGCTCGTCCAGGCGGGCGGGCGCTGGCAGTTGAACACCTCCGACTACGGACTGCTGAAGCTCTGCGGCGCCGGGCTGTTCCTCTCGCTGGTCGACGCGAAGAGCCAGGAACTGAAGTGCGGCATGTTCCAGCTCCCGACGTCGTAGCCGGCGACCAGGCCCCGCGGCTCTCGGCTCTCGGCCCCCGGCCCTCTGCCACCGGCCTCGCCCGGCGTCCCCGCCGCCGCACCCCCGTCGGCCCCCGGCCCCGTCCGGCGTCCCCGCCGCCATTCGGTCGGCCGCCCGGCCCCGTCCCGCGTCCCCGTCGCCGCCCCGTCGGCCTCCCGGCCCCGTCCCCGGCGCTCCAGCCGCCGCCCCATCGGCCGCCGCCCCGCCCCACCCGTCCCAACCCAGAAAGTGACATCCGCCGTGTTCCCCCATGCCCAGCATGTCCCTCTGCTCTTCGCCGACATCAAGGGATTCAGCTCGCGCAGCGACCGTGACCAACTGCGCAGTCGCGAGGACCTCTACGCCGAGTTACGGGCCGCGTTCTCCGACGAGTTGTGGCGGCTGTGCCCCCAGGAGGACCGGGGGGACGGCGTGCTGCTGGTCATACCGCCGGATCTGCCGGTGCAGGCCCTGTTCACCGCTGTGCTGCCCCGGCTGGAAGACGGGCTGGGCGCGAGACGGCGCAGCGACCCGCTGCTGCGGCTCAGGATCGCCGTGCACGCCGGGGCCGTCCATCGCGACGGGCACGGCTTCGCGGGGAACGCGGTCAACCACGTCTTCCGGCTCTGCGACGGCGAGCCGCTGCGGCAGGCGCTCGACGAGGCCGCGAGCGACACGGCACTCGTGGTGTCCGAGGTGATCCACGACTCGGTGGTGCGGGCCGGTCTGCCGGGAGTGGAACCCACGACGTTCCACCCGATCACGTTCCAGGTCAAGGAGACCCGTGCCAGGGCGTGGCTGCATGTGCCCGGCGACAACGCCTGCGCGATGCGGATCGCCCGCGAGTCGGTTGCCGGGACGGACGAAGGGCGGGACCGGGACGGGCGCGGCGGGGTGTCCATCAGCGCCGGGCACAGCGTGCACATGAACGGCGCGGTCGTGGCGGGCGGTGACGCCCGGGTGAGTTCGCCGCCCACCCCGCGTTCCCGCCGGTGGCCCGGCGGGCGGTGACGGTCACCGGGCCGGGGGGCCGGCCGGTGACGGGACGCGAGAAGAAGCAGGCAGCAGCAGAGAGGGGGAGGCGGATGACGCGCCGAGCCGGGGGTCCACGACGGATCGCCGTAGCCGTGGTCGCCGTCGGGCTGATCGCACTGACCACCGCCGGGTGCGCCACGGGGCCGACGTCCAGGAAGGAGGTCTGTGAGCGGTACGACTCCCTGAGCGACCGCATCGGCATCGGCACGGTGTTCGGGGACCCGGTGTTCTGGGCGGCCGGCGAGCTCGCGGACGTGGCCGACCGCTACGAGGGGCCGGAGGACCTCTCGTCCGACGCGGAACGGCTGGACTCCGTCTCGGACGCCGACGAGACCTCCCTCCTGGAGCTGAGCGAGGCCACGGAGAGCGTCGCCGCGCTCTGCGGCCATCCGCTCGGGATGGGCTCGACCCGGCCCTTCGGGTGAGCCACGACACACGGATCAGTTACTTGGCAATGGCCGGGAGCCGGTGACCGCCGTGCTCCCGGCGCGGATCGAACAGTGAGGACGGGCAGCCGGGTGAGCGTGGAAAAGGTGTTGATGGGGGCGGGCACGGCCCTGTTCGTGGTCATGGCCGTGCTGCTGAAGGTGGGCACGACGAGCATGGGTCTGTTCGTCACCTACGGAGTGCTCGCGATGATCGGCGCAGGCGCCGCACTCGCGGGCAAGAAGCTGCGCGACCAGAGCCGCGGCCGGTGAACGGGACGTCGCCCGGCACCTCGGACGGGATCTCCGGAACGCTGATGGGCGTACTGGCGCTGGTGGTCCTGGTGATCTTGGCCGTGCTGTGGGGGAAGCTCAAGGACTACGGGCGCGCGAAGGCCAAGCAGCATGTGTTCGCCCGGCGCGACCACCGCGACGGGCAGCAGCTGGTGGCCGAGGAGCTGCACTTCACCCTGGCGGCCGACCCGGGCCGGATCCGGGACGTGGTCCTGTCGTCCGTGCGGCTCGCTCCGCAGTGTCCGGCGGTCCTGGCCGACGCGTACGTCCTGGAGGCGTCGGACTCCGAGGTGGTCGTCGCGTACGGCAGTGCCCTCTCGCGCCGGAACTTCACCGCGTCGCTGCGGCTGAGCCCGGCCGGGGCCACGAGCGATGCCGGGCGGGTGGACGCGGTGTGGGGCATCCGTACCTGGACCCTCTCGGACGGGGTCACGGACGGCGTGAGTGTCATGCGGCGTCTGCGGGAGGACGTCGAGGCCGCCCTGCGGGGCCTCGACCCGGGCCTTCACCGCACCGTCCGGCGCACACGATGAGAAGAGGCCCCTGCCGCACCGGCAGGGGCCTCCTCTTCCGTGGACCGCCGTCCGCTAGAACGTGCCCAGCTTCACGATCGACAGCAGTGCGATCAGCTGGATCGCGCTCGCGCCCAGGGCCTTCGGCCACGGGAGGTCGTGGGACTTGGAGACCATCAGGGTGAGCAGGACGCCGCCGGCCACCCAGGTCGCCCAGCCGAGGGCCTGGACGAGGGTCGCGTCGCCGCCCGCGAACATGGCGAAGACCAGGCGGGGGGCGTCCGTGAGGGACATGATCAGCATGGAGAGGCCGACGGTGGGCTGCCAGGCGCCGTCGCCGCCGAGCTGGCGGGCCATGGTGTGGGTGACCACGCCCAGGACGAAAGCGGACACCGCCATCGCGGCCGCCGTGGTCAGGACGATCGGGACCGCGTTGGAGAGGGTCGCGTTGATCGCGTCCTCACGGGCCGTGTCGAAGCCGAAGACGGCGAGCAGGCCGTACAGCAGCGTCACGATCAGGGCCGGGCCCCACATCGTGTAGTCCCGCATCTGCAGGAAGGTCTGCGAGGGGGCGAAGATGATGCCGCGCAGCAGGGCCTTCCAGTGCAGACGGGGCCCGATGGGGCCGGCCGGGGCCGAACCCGCCTGGTAGGTCCCGCCCTGGGTGTAGGGGTCCTCGCCGACGGAGAAGGCCTGGGTGTGGCCCGGGTTGTTCGCCGCGTACGGGTCGTGGGCGCCGCCGGGGCCGTGCGGGTGGTCACCGTCGCCGAAGTACTCCGGCTCGCCGTGACCCCCGTGGCCTCCGTGACCCCCGTGGCCGCCATGGCCGCCGCGACCGCCATGGCCGCCGGGGCCGTAACCGCCTTGGCCACCGCCCCTGTTGGCCTGCGGCCAGCCGCCACCGCCGCCGCCCGGGCCGCCGTACGGCTGCTGCGGCGGCGGGGGATAGCCGTACGACTGTCCCTGGGGCGCCTGCTGCCCGTACGGAGGTTGTTGGGGGCGCGTCTGCGGGGTGCCGTTGTTCCGGCTGCCCCGTCCGATCCTGAATCCAGCCACGTCTTCGAACGTACCTGGTCCCGGAGATCGGTGTGCCGGGCCCTGCGGTCAGGGCCCGGCTTTGCGGCCGACCTGTGACATCCCCTAGGGGGTGCGGCGGCCCTCCTGCGGGTGTCCCGTCGGGGTTCCGCCGTACGGGAGGGCCGGCCGGGTGGATCAGGATCCCGATCCGGGTCGGGATCAGCGCAGCATGACCTGGCCCAGTCGCAGATAGCCCGACGGCAGGCCCAGTGAGCCGGGGCCGAAGCTGATCGCCTTGCTGGTGGTGATGCCGGAGGCGGCGCCGCGCAGATTGTAGATCGAGCCCGCCGGGTGGTTCTCGCCGTCCGCGCCGACGGACAGGTCGGCCCTGCCGTCGCCGGTGACGTCGGACAGGCGCACCGACGCGCCGAAGCGGTCGGCGGTCTCGGCGGTGCCGGGGACGCCCGCCGTGTTCTGGGTGAACGACTGCGCGCCGGTCGCGGTCAGGCCGGCGGCCGAGCCGCGCAGCACCGTGACGCTGCCGGCGATCTTCGCGGCGCCGATGGTCTCGTGGATCGTGCCCACGGCCAGGTCCGCGTAGCCGTCGCGGTTGATGTCGGCGATGGACAGGGCGTTGCCGAACCAGTCGCCTTCCTCGTCCGAGCCCGGGACGCCGGGGGTGTCCTGGGTGATCGTGGCCTGCGGCGAGGTGCGCACGCCGCTCGCGCTGCCGAGGTAGGCCCTGACGACGCCGCCGAGGCTGGTCGCGCCGTCGTCGCCGAACGTGGAGGCGACGACGTCGGCGTAGCCGTCGCCGTTGAGGTCGCCGACCGCGGCCAGCTCGTAGGCGCCGTTCTTGAGGAACGCCTGGCGGGTGAGGCCGGAGGCGGAGCCCAGGTAGACGAAGGTGCCGTCGTCGTAGGTCTCCGCCTGGGTGCCGCTGACGACCAGGTCGGCGGTGCCGTCGCCGTTCACGTCACCGGCGGCCAGGCTCTGGGAGCCGTAGATGGCGCCCGTGTACAGGTCGGTGGAGAGCTGGTAGCGGGACGCGGCGCCGGAGGCCTTGAGGAAGCCGCCCTTGTGGATCCAGATGTCGCTGCCGGTGCTGCCGACGGCGAGGTCGGCCTTGCCGTCCCCGCTGAAGTCGCCGACCGCGAGGGACATGCCGTACTCGTCGTGGGCCGAGGTGGCCGGGTCCGGGACGACCTGGCCGCCGGACAGGCCGCTGCTGCTGCCCCAGACGATCACGACGGCGCCGGCCTCGGCGTTCTCGCCGGTGGAGGCGACGACGAGGTCCGCGTAGCCGTCCCGGTTCAGGTCGCCGGAGGCCAGGGCCTGGCCGAACTCGTCGTCCTGCTCGGCGGTGCCGGGGATACCGGCCGTGTTCTGGGTGATGACGGTGCGGCGGGTGGCGCTGATGCCGTTCGCGGAGCCGTAGTTGACGACGACCGCGCCCGCGTCGGTCTTGCCGCCGACCGGGGTGTACGGGGCGGCGGTGGCCAGGTCGCGGTAGCCGTCGCCGTTGAAGTCGTCGGCGTACTTGGCGGGGGCCGCGGCGGCCGGCGCGGCGGTGAGCAGCGGCGCGGCCGTCAGGGTGGCGGCGACCGTGGCCGTGGCCAGGGCCAGTGATTGGAGTCGGTTGCGGTTGCTGTTGCGGTGGTGCCGCAGCATGTGGGGTTCCTCCCGCGATGGTGTGGGTGGGGTGGGGGGCGGGCGGGTCAGCCCGCCAGTACGTCGCCGAAGTACGCGTCGCCCGTCGGGCCGCCCACTGTGGCGGCGCCGAAGGACTTGGAGCCGGTGGCGGTGATGCCGGAGGTGGTGGACTTGAAGAGCCAGACGGCGCCGTCGCCGGTGTTCTCGCTCACGGCGCTCGCGAGAAGTTCCGCGCGACCGTTGCCGTCGAAGTCCGTGAGGTGGACCGCGCTGCCGAAGTTGTCCAGCCGCTCGGCCGCGCCGGGGACGCTCGTGGAGTCCTGGCTGAAGACCTTGGCGCCGCTGCCCGTCAGACCGGACGCCGAACCGCGCAGGACCGCGAACGACCCCGCCTTGTAGATCGAGCCGATCGCCTCGTTCTCGACGCCGACGGCGATGTCCGGGTATCCGTCGCCGTTGGTGTCGCCCGCCGAGAGGCTCCAGCCGAAGCCGTCGCCCTTCTCGGCGGAGCCGGGCACGCCCGTGGTGTCCTGCGTGATGCGGACCGGCGTGCGGCTGCTCAGGCCGGTCGCGGCACCGTAGGTGACGGTGACAGCGCCGCCGGGGCCGCCGTTCGGCTCGGTGGCCGACTTCTCCATGAAGTTGCCGGTGACGATGTCGCCGTAGCCGTCCTTGTCGACGTCGGCGATGACCGCGTCGTAGCCGCCCGCGACCTTGCTGCCTGCCTTCAGGCCGGAGGCCGTGCCCTTGTAGAGGACGCTGCGGGTGCGGTAGCCGTCGGTGAACTCCTCCTGTCCCATGACCAGGAGGTCCGTTCTGCCGTCGCCCGTGACGTCGCCGGCGACGAGCTTGTCGGCGTTGATGCCGGTCTGCTCAAGGGTGTCGGTGCCGACGAGTTCCGTGGCCTTGCCGGTACGGGTGAACGGGCCCTCGAAGACGTTCAGTTCGGGGAAGGCGATGTTCGCCGCCGCCAGGTCGGTGTCGCCGTCGCCGTCGAAGTCGCCGGTGGCGACGGACCAGCCCAGCTCGTTGCGGTTCTCCGGCAGCGGGGAGCTGATGTCCGTGGCCGTCTTCAGGCCGGTCGAGCCGCCCCAGATGACCGTCAGCACGCCGGAGTCACCCGTCGAGCCGATCTGTTCGCCGTGCACGCCCACGATCAGGTCCGTGTAGCCGTCGCCGTCCAGGTCGCCGGTGGTCAGGCGGTCGCCGAAGTAGTCGCCGCTCTCCGGGACGCCGGGAATTCCGGCCGTGTCCTGGCTGATGATCTGCCGTTTGCCGGTGTCCAGCCCGCTCGCGGTGCCGTAGACCACGGCGACATAGCCCGCGCCGGACTTCCCGGCGACCTTGCCGATGGGCGCGGCGATGGCGACGTCGCGGAAACCGTCGCCGTTGAAGTCGCCGTTCAAGCCGGAAGGCGCCGCCGCGGCGCCGGTGGCCGGGAGGGCGGTCAGCAGGCCCGTGGTGAGGGTCGCCGCGAGCAGCAGCGTGCGCTTGCGCAAGGTGAAGTCCCTTTCGGAATGAAGGAGATCAGGAGTTGAGGGCCGTGCCGTAGCCGGGGCTGCCTGCCGTGGAGACGCCCGTCGTCGCCGGGCCGAAGCTGATCGCCCCGCCCGTCGTCGCCCCGCTCGTCGCGCCGCGCAGCGACCAGACGGCGCCGTCGCCGTTCTCGCCGGTCGCGGAGACGGTGAGTTCGGCGCGGCGGTCGCCGGAGTGGTCGGCGAGCAGGACACGGGCGCCGAAGCGGTCGTTCGCCTCGGAGGTGCCGGGCACGCCGGCCGTGTTCTGGGTGAAGGACTGGACGCCGCTCGTGCGCAGGCCGGACGCCGAGCCGTACAGCACCGTCACCGAGCCCGCGCCGGAGTTCTCGCCGGACGCGCCGACGGCCAGGTCCGCGTAGCCGTCGCCGTTGACGTCCCCGAAGGAGACGCCGCTGCCGAAGCGGTCGCCCGTCTCGGAGGCGCCGGGCACGCCGGCGGTGTCCTGGGTGAGGACGAGCGGGGCACGGGAGGAGTCGAGGCCGGCCGGGCCGCCGTACACGACCGTGACCTTGCCGCCCTTGGCGCCGGCCGGGTCGGCGGAGGTCTCGCGGTCGTTGCCGACGGCGATGTCCGCGTACCCGTCCTTGTCGATGTCGCCGATCGCGGAGACGTATCCGGCCGGCAACTGCTGCATCCAGTCGGTGTAGTTGCCGATGTTCGGCTCGGTCACCAGGTGGGTGATCGCGGCGCCGTCGCTCTTGCGTCCGTGCACGACCAGGTTGGTGTGCCAGGCGGCCGTGACCGAACCGACGGACAGGGACGTGATGCCGTACGTCGAGGAGTACGGCGCGGGGAAGCCGGCGCCGGAACCGCCCTGGGAGGAACTGGTCCTGGTGAACGGGCCGTTGATGAAGCTGAGCTTGAAGGGCCCGTTGGAGCCGACCACGATGTCCGGGTCGCCGTCGGCCTCGACGTCGCCGGCCGCCAGGGACTGCCCGAAGCGGTCCGCGTCCCGCTCAAGGAAGTTCGGCACCGAACGGGCCCCGGACAGACCCGACTTGGTGCCCCAGACGACGACGGCATAGCCGTCGTTGGTGTCCCCGTCCACGTCCTCGCCGGGCGCGCCGATCAGCAGGTCGGCGTAGCCGTCCGTGTCGAGGTCGGCGGAGGCCACGGCGCTCCCGAAGGCGTCGTCGGCCTCGGCGGTGCCGGGGACGCCGGCCGTGTTCTGGGTGATGAGGGTGCGCGTGGCCGTCTTCAGGCCGCCGGTGCCGCCGTACACCACCGACACGGCACCCGCCTTCGACTTGCCGCCGACGGTGGCGCCGGGCGCGCCGATCGCGAGGTCGACACGGCCGTCGCCGTTGAAGTCGTACGGCTTGGCGGCCGTCGCGGCGTGCGCGGCCGGGGCGGTGAGGGCGAGCGCGAGCGGGGTGAGGGCGGCCGCGAGGAGCGCGCAGGTCAGTCGGCGGTGCGTCACTGGGCGATCACCGAGCCGAAGTAGTACGTGGACTTCAGGGAGACTGCGGCGGCGGTCAGGCCCTGGGCGCCGGACGTGGTCAGGCCGGTGGCGGAGCCGCGCAGGGTCCAGACGCCGCCGGAGCCGTTCTCGCCGTCGACGCCGACGGTCAGGTCGGCCTTGCCGTCCTTGGTGATGTCGGTGAGGTCGACCGCGGAGCCGAAGCGGTCCCAGGACTCGGCGGTGCCGGGGACACCGGCGGTGTTCTGCGTGTATGACTTCGAGCCGGACGTCCTCAGACCGGACGCCGAGCCGAACAGCACGGTCACCGAGCCGGCCTCCTTCGCCGTGCCGATGTCCTCGCCGGGAGCGGCGACCGCGACGTCGGCGAACTTGTCGCCGTTGATGTCGCCGGTGCTCAGGAACATGCCGAAGCCGTCGTCGGTCTCGCCGGAGCCGGGCACGTTCGCGCTGTCCTGGTGGATGACGGTCGGCGTCTGCGCGGGGTCGGGGCCGTTCGGGCCGCCGTACCAGACGGTGATCTGGCCGCCCTTGTGGCCGCCGGGCTTGTCGCTGTTGGGGTCGGAGGAGTCGCCGAGGACGAGGTCGCCGTAGCCGTCGCCGTTGATGTCGGCGATGGAGCCCGACAGGCCGTCCGCGTTCGGCAGCTTCGTGAACTTGTAGCCGCTGGTGGTCCAGCGGTAGTAGTCGATCTCGCCGCCGGCGTCGCCGTCGACGCTGAACGGGTAGACACGCTCGGCCGCGCCGTCGCCGCTCAGGTCGCCCGCGATCACGTCGTGGGTGGTGCCGAGCTCGCCGACGCGGTAGTTGCTGAGGGGGCCGTTCGCCCGGGTGAACGGGCCCAGGTAGAGGCGGGTGTGGTTCTGCCCGGTGAGGGTGACGTCCATGTCGCCGTCGCCGTCGAAGTCCCCGGTCGCCGCGCCGCGCGAGAAGCCGCCCCACTCGGAGAGGCCCGACGGCTGCGGCAGGCCCTTGCCGCCGGACAGACCGGACTTGGAGCCCCACAGGACGGTGCCGGCGCCGACGCCGTCCCGGTCGCCGACGGTCTCGCCGGAGGAGCCGACGACGAGGTCGGAGTAGCCGTCGCGGTCGAGGTCGGCGGCGGCCAGGGAGGAACCGAACAGGTCGCCCTCCTCGGCGGTGCCGGGCACGTTGGTGGAGTTCTGCGTGATCACGGCCTTGCGGGTGGCGGACACTCCGGTCGAGGAGCCGTACAGCACGACGACGGCGCCTGCGCAGGACGCGGAGCCGACGGTGGTGCACATGGCACCGACAGCGACATCGCGGTACCCGTCGCCGTTGAAGTCACCGGCCAGGCCCGAGGGCGCGGCGGCGGCGCTGTTGGCCGGGAGAGCGGTGAGCAGGCCGGTGGTGAGAGCGGCGGCGAGGAGGAGGGGGCGCTTGCGCAAGGTGGGTGCTCCTGGGAGGAGGGGCGCGCCCGTTGCCGGTGGGGGCGGGTCCGGGGTGCTTCGGGGG
This sequence comes from Streptomyces chartreusis, assembly GCF_008704715.1. Lineage (NCBI taxonomy): Bacteria > Bacillati > Actinomycetota > Actinomycetes > Kitasatosporales > Streptomycetaceae > Streptomyces > Streptomyces chartreusis. The sequence goes on along the minus strand of NZ_CP023689.1, from coordinate 4,684,262 downwards.
TCAGGGGGCCGGGCCCGTGCGATGACGGGCCCGGCCGGTGGGTCGTGCGGTGGTTCGTGCGTGGCTCAGTCGGCGAAGTTGGCGCCGAAGTACGGCTTGCCCGTCGTCGAGACGCCCGAGTTGCTCGGGGCGATGGAGCGGGAGCCGGTTGCGGTGATCTTCGAGCCGTTGGAGGGCAGGTAGGTCACCCCGCCGTTGCCGTCGTTCTCGGCGGAGCCGGCGATCAGGTCGGCCTTGCCGTCGCCGGTGACGTCGTCGAGCTTGACGTCCATGCCGAACATGTCGCCCTTCTCGTCGTTGCCGGGGACGCCCGCGGTGGACTGAGCGAATGACTGGGTGCCGGAGGTGGTGTTCAGGCCGGAGGCCGAGCCGTACAGGACGGTGACCATGCCGGTGTCCGTGGCGCTGCCGATGTTCTCGCCGGCGGAGCCCACGGCGAGGTCCTGGTAGCCGTCGCCGTTGATGTCGCCGAGGTCCAGCTCGTAGCCGAAGTAGTCGTTCTTCTCGGACGTGCCGGGCACATTGCCGGTGTTCTGGGTGATTCCGGTGGTGGAGCCGATGCCGCTCGCGGCGCCGTAGGTGATCCACACCTTGCCGCCGTCCTCGGCACCGGGGAAGGTCACGCCGTCGTCGGCCTTGTTCCAGTACATGCCGGTGACGATGTCGCCGAATCCGTCGCCGTTGACATCACCGATTCCGGTGATGACGCCGCCCTTGAGGGGCCGGGCGTCGCCGGCGGACAGGCCGCCGTCGGTGCCGGGCACGAGGTAGTTGGTGTTCCAGCCGTACTGGGTGTCGGTCTCGTAGCCGTCGACCACCATGTCGGTGCGGCCGTCGCCGTTCACGTCGCCCGCATGGAGGTTGAGCGGGCCACGCGCCGAACCGCCGGACATGATCTGGGGCTTGACGGTGTAGCGGCCGCCGAGCGCGGTGCCGGAGGTGTTGAAGCCGCCCTTGAAGACGTAGATGGTGCTGGAGGTGCTGCCGACGGCCAGGTCGGTCTTGCCGTCGCCGTCGAAGTCACCGGCGGCGAGGTTCTTGCCCCAGGCGTCGTGCTGGGTGGGGGCCGGGTCGGCGACGGTGACGCCCTTGCCGGTGATGCCGGAGGCCGAGCCCCACAGGATGGCCAGGCCGCCGCCGTCGACGTCGCTGCCGACGTCCTCGCCCCCGGCGCCCACGGCGATGTCGTCGTAGCCGTCGCCGTTGAAGTCGGCGTAGGCGGTGTCCCAGCCGAAGCGGTCGCCGGCCTCGGCGGTGCCGGGGGCGCCGGTGGTGTTCTGGCTGATGGTGTGGCGCTTGGCGGACGAGACGCCGGTGGCGGTCCCGTACAGGACGATGAGCTGGCCGGCGTCCTTCTTACCGCTCACGTAGGCGCTGTCGGCGGAGAAGGCCACGTCGCCGATGCCGTCGCCGTTGAAGTCGGCGTGCGGGACGGTGGCCGAGTCGGCGGCGGTCGCCGGCGAGGCGGCGAAGCTGAGCAGACCGCCCGTCAGCGCGGCAGCGGTGGCCGTCGCGAGGGCGAGTCGCAGCTGGTGCTTGTGCATGCGGGTTCTCCTGCTGCATGCGGGGATGCCTGGCCGGCATCCACAGTCAGTGGGGTGCGACCGGCGGCGTTCTCCGGGAGTTGTCCTCGGGTTCACCGAGCGGTCGGCGATCAGGAGACCCGCGATGGGGCGGAAGGGTTGTACGTGAGTTCGAGAAACTTTTGAGACGGCTGTGGGTATCCGGTATTGATGCCGATACGGCACTTAAGTCACCTGCGGCGGGCTCGGGGCGGCCGGCCTACTCGCCGCGGCCCGTGCCGGAGGCGAAGCCCAGCCAGGTGTGCCGGTTGCCCCACCAGCACCAGCCGACCTTGGGCGCGTCCCGCCGCTCACGGCCGTCGCGCCCCGTGCCGTTGCTGATCCAGATCGCCGGGGTGCGGGCGTCCAGCGTGCCGTCGGCCTTCCGCAGCCGGGAGCCGATCGTCATGAAGCAGTGGTTGCGCTCCAGGGCCGCCGGCTGCTGGAGCACCCAGTGGATGCCTTCGCCGAGCACCAGCGGCGTACGGCCCTCCGCGCCGAGCTCGGGCAGCGCCTCCTCCGGGCTCCAGTTGGCCATACGGTCGCCGCGGTCGAGGCCGGTGACGAGGTACAGGGCAGAGTCGGGCAACTCGACGCCGGCCGGGGCGAAGTCGTCGACGTCCGGCATGTCTACGACGACGAAGCCGGGCTTGTCGCCGCGGCGGAGCAGCGGGGTGAGGGCGGAGGCGGGGGCGCGGTCGGGGTGGACGGCGAGAAGGGTGTCGCCGGCGCCGGTGCCGCTGTCGTCGCCGGTACCACTGCCGGTGCCGGCGGTCGTGCTTCGGGCGTAGGCCCGGATCTCGTCCGCGGGTATCCCGGCGAGCTCGGGCACGCCGAGGGCGATCAGGCGCTCCGCCTGGTCGGTGAGCGGCGGGAGAGCGGGCAGGGCGGCGTTCGACGAGGTGTCGGGCAAGGCACTCCTTGGTCGGGGCCGGTGAGTGGAGGTCGCGTGGGGCCAACGCGGTGTCCGTGCCGAAGGTTCCCGTTCGGGATGTGCCGGCCCGCTGAGCGGCCGCTATGTGTTTCGTGTGGATTCCGTGACCCCGGACCGGCCCCTTTGCCCTCCCGTGGCATGATCGGGCCCATTCGGCCACTGGCTGCAATTTGCCGGTGCGACCGCGAAGCGTGAACGGGGAGGACGTGCGTGGGGGATCACTTCAGGGTCGATATCGATCAGCTTGCCGCCTTCACCAAAGACCTCGACGAGGCAGGCGAGTCCCTTGAGCAGGTGCGAACGGCCCTCGGGCACGTGCGGGCCGACCAGCTCGGGACCGTGGAGCTGGACGAGGCGTGCGACGAGTTCCAGGAGCGCTGGAAGTACGGCAGCGAGCAGATCGCGGAACGCATCGGCAAGCTCACCGAGGGCCTGCGCAAGAACACGGACAACTACCGCGAAGTGGAGACCTCCCTGGAGGAGAGCTTCAAGCGGGCCGCGGCCGCGGGGAAGTGAGCACGATGGCCCAGAACCCGTATGTGCACCTCGGCTGGAACCCCGTGCCCGGCGAGCCCGGCGAGGTCGAGAAGCTCCGTGCCCAGCTGGTGCATTCGGCGAGCGCGCTCCGGACGGCGTACCGGAAGATCGACAAGCTGCTCGGCGAGTCGAGTTTCTGGGAGGGCGACGCGGCCGCGGGCTTCCGCGAGGCCCTCGACGGCGATCTGCCGAAGTACATGAAGGACGCCCACAGGTCGCTGACCCAGGCCGCCGAACATCTCGGCACCTGGCACGGCGGGCTGACCGGCCGGCGGGAACTGGCGCACAGGTACGACGTCGAGGCGGGCGAGCACCGGAGCGCCCTGAGGGCCGCCGACTCCCGGCACGAGAAGGCCAGGCAGGACCCGGACCTCGGGCTCGCGGAGCAGACACCCGACGAGGGCCCCGAGCCCCGGGCCGCGCAGCCCCGGCTGACCGCGGCCGACGCCCGGCTCGGCGACGCGGTCACCGCCGTGAACAACGCGCAGGCCGCGCTGGACGAGGTGATGCGCAAGGCGCGTGAGCTGGAGGGGGCGCACGAGGACCAGGCACGGGACCTCGCGAAGAAGCTGAAGGACGCCACGCAGGACCTGGCGCCCGAGGAGCCGGGCCCGCTGGGCAAGGCTCTCGGCTGGATCGGGGACGACCTCACCGGCACCCTGAACACGGTGGCGGCGGTGTCGGGGTTGCTGGCGAGGCTGTGCACGGGACCGGTCGGGATCGCGATGCTGCTGACGTCAGGTGCGCTGAGCGTGGCGACGGCGGGCTCCCGGCTCACCGATCCCGAGGTGCGGGCCTCGCTCGCCGACGGGTTCACCGAGGGCGAGCTCGACGCGGACTTCTGGGCGAACTCGGCGTTCCTCGTCGGTGACGCGGTGGCCGCGGTGCCGGAGGTGCGTGCCGTGAGCCGCGGTCTCCGCAACGCGCTCCGGTCGCGGAAGTCCCCGTCCCGGTCCGTGAGCGCCGGACAGTTCCTCGGCAGGTTCACCGACGACACGGTGACGGCCTCGACCCGGACCGCGCGGTCCGGTTCCCTCGACCCGGCCGGATACCTGGTGGTCAGGGCGGCGGGCGGCAGCCGGACGGGCAGGGACCCTGTGTCACCGGCCCCGGGCGTGGTCACCGCCGGCCACGGACCGGCCGGCGAGAACGTCGACGCGTCGAAGAGCGACGGCGACAGGGGCACGGCCTCCGGCGGAGCCGCGGCCCGCACGGGCCTGTTCGACGGCCCCGGCGCCCGGGCGATCGTCGGCGACGTCGCGCGGGTGCTGCGATGACGGAGATGACAGAGAAGTCCGCCGAGGTCCCGAAGCGCCTGTTCATCGACGATTCGGCCAGGGACCCGAGCTCGAAGATCTGGTACGCGCTGCCGGGCGGGTTCTTCGACGTCCCCGTCGACGCGCTCGACCCCGAGCCGGGCTCCGAGCAGGAGGCCCACCTCGATCAGGCGCTGGCACTGGTCCTCGACCTCGCGCCCGGGGACCGGCGCGACCGGTACGCGGGCGCGCTGCGGGACGTGCGGTTCATGGCCGGGCAGATGCGGAGCGAGGGCATCATCGCCTGCTCGCTCGGCATGCACTACGCGGACGACGGATCCTCCGCCCCCTCCGTGCTCACCGTGGCGCTCAGGGACATCGAGTGGGCCCCGGCCAAGGTCACGGCGGTGCGCGCGGTGTCGCTGCGCGAATCCGCCGAGAACGTGGCGCTGTTGACGCTCCCGGGCAGCCGCCCGGCGGCGATCTCGGACACCCTGATCACCATGCCCGACCTGGACGGGGCACCGGGCCAGGAGGTCTACCAGTGCACCCTGCACATCCCGGCCCCCTCGAACACCCGACTGGGCGTCCTCACCCTGAGCACCACGGCCGTCCCTTCCCGCGCGCACTACCGCGCCCTGATGGAAGTCATCGCCCACACGGTGTCCTTCCACGACCCCCTCCCGGAGATCGAACGCACCACACGCGACGAGAACGCCACCGGCCTCGACGGCGGCGCCATCGCCTCCGACTTCGGCTGACCCGGCCATGCGGAGGCCTGAGGTGTCGCGCTACTTCACCAAGAACTCCGAGCTCGAGAACGTGACCGACGGCTTTGTTGCCACCAGGCCCTGCTTCGTTCCCGGGTACACCGCCACCGTGTCCTTGGTCTCGCCCACGTACGTGCGTACCACCAGGTCGGCGCGGCCGTCGTCGTTGAAGTCGGCCGTTGTCACGACGCGGGTGGTGCCACGTGCGGGTGGCTCGACGGTCACCATGCCCGTCGTCGTGAGTCCGGCCGTGCGGCCGTGGAAGACGCGCAACCGGGAGCCGCTGGAGAGGAGTTCGCTCAGGCCGTCGCCGTCGAAGTCGGCCGCGTCGAGCTTGGAGCCGGGGGACTGAAGGGTCCCGCGTGCGGCCGTTGCCGTGACGTCGTAGCGCAGGGACGTTTCGCCCATCGTGCCGACCGCCGCGTCGAGCGTCGCCCTGCCCTTGCCGAAGGTGCCGAGGGCCACGTCGATGCCGGCGGGGAGCGTGGCTCCGGTGCGGGTGGGTCCTGCCGGGCCGCCGAGGACGATCGCCGAGGTGCCCCGGCCCTCCGCCGTACGGACCACCAGGTCGTCGTATCCGTCGTCGTCGACGTCGGCCGCCGGGCCCGTGGGGACGTTGCCGGGAGCCTGGATGGGGGCGCCGGCCTTGCGCGGGCCGCCCTTGCGGCTGAACGGGCCGCGCAGGAAGCTCAGTCGGCCGCCGGACGCGTGCACGACCAGGTCCTGCGCACCGTCCCCGTCGAAGTCGCCGCACACCGGCTGGTCCGGCCAGTCGTTGCCGAAGCGGGCACCGTCCGGGATCGCGAGCTTGACCGCCTGGCCGGCGAGGCCCTTCGGGGAGCCGAACAGGAGCTGGAGCGGCACCGGCGGCGGGCCCTGCCCGTCGAAGGGCGGGTCGGTGGACACGACCAGGTCGGTGAAGCCGTCGCCGTCCAGGTCGCAGGTCGTCTCCGCGTCGAAGACGGCCGGGCGCTGCCCCTTGGTCGGGGCCGCCTGCCGCTCGGGACTGAGCAACTGCCTGGCGCCCGGGGCGAGTCCGCGCTCACCGCCGTAGACGATGCCGATGCCCGCGTCGTCCGCGTGGGCCTGCGCCTTGACCAGGTCGTTGAGGACCAGGTCGCGACGGCCGTCGCCGTTGAAGTCGTCGGGGGTCTTGCTGCCCTTGCCCTGCGGGACCGGGAGCAGCGCGGGCGCGTCGGCCACCTGGACGGGTGTGTGCCGGGCCGGCTCCGCGTCGTCGTGCGGGGTGGGGCCGCAGGCGGCGACCGCGAGGGCGAGTACGCCGAGGGTGCCGGTCAGGGCCGCCGTACACTTCCCGCTTCTTCGCGCGCGCACCGCTCACCTCGTCGACATCAGGGGAAACAACTGGGTAATGATGCACGCGTTCGAGGGGCGGCGACAGCCCTGTGCCGGGGTGCGCGGGCCATCGGCCGAGGCGTAACCGCCCAATTGGTTTCAATCGATACCGTATCGATTGAATGGACAGCGGTAATCTGGCCACATGACCGCCGACGTTCCGCACGCAACCACCGCCTCGCGGGCGACCGACCGCCCCGGTGACACCTCACCCTTCGCGCTCGGCCTGCTGCTGCGCCGGGCGCACTGGCGGGCGCACACGGCGATGACGGAGGCGCTCCGGCCGCTCGGCATCGAGCTGCGTCACTTCTCCGTACTGATCGTGCTCGTCGACCGCGGACCCACGGTGCAGCGTGATCTCGCCGCGGCGACGGGGACCGACAAGGCGGGGATCATGCGGGTCGTGGACGACCTGGAGCGCAAGGGGCTGGCCGTGCGCAAGGCCGTGCCGGGCGACCGGCGGGTGCGGCAGGTGGAGATCACGCCCCGGGGCGTCGAGCTGTTCGACGCGGCACACGCGGCGGCCGAGCTGCCGGCCGAGGGCCTGGCCGCCGTGCTGGGCCCCGGCGAGACCGAGCAACTGAGCGCGCTGCTGACCCGGTTCGCCCACCCCGAGGGCTGACGTTCAACTGCCGGAAGACGTACGCCGTGTGAGACCCGAAGGCGAGGGCCCGCACGGCGTACGCGTGCGTCGGGTTACGCGGCGAGCCGCTCCGCCAGTTCCTTCGCCTTGCGGGCCGCCTCCTCGAACGCGCGCCGGCGGGAGGCCTCGTAGAGCGGGATCAGCTCGGCCATGGCCGGGTTGCGGGGCGCCATCGTCAGCTCCGGCACGATGAAGTCGAGGTCCATGCCGAGGGTGCGTTCGAGGACGGCCTCCAGATAGTTCCGGACGAACTCGAAGCCCTCGCGCGGGGTGCCCGGCGCGTAGGACCCGCCGCGGCTGGCGATGACGGTGACCGGGGTGTTTTGCGCGGAGGGGCTCTCGCCGGTGGTGCGGCCGGGCAGGAGGACGTTGTCCAGCCATGCCTTCAGGGTCGAGGGCACCGAGAAGTTGTGCATGGGGGCGCCGATCAGGACCGCGTCCGCCCGCTCCAGCTCCTCGATGAGCCGCACCCGCTCGCCGAACGCGGCCGCCTGCTCCGGGGTGCGCTCGGCCGCAGGGGTCTGACCGGCCGACCAGCCTGCGGCGGTGATGTGCGGGACCGGGGCCGCGGCCAGGTCCCGGTGGATCACCCTGCCCTGCGGGTGCTGCTCCCGCCAGGCCTCCAGGAAGGCGGCGGCGACCGCGCGGGACGAGGACGCTTCGCCGGGGAGCACGGACGAATCGATGTGCAACAGCGTGACCATCGGTTTTCTCCAGGGGACCGGCGCCCAACGGCGGGGCCGAGGGCGTGACTTGTAATCGGCCATAGTTTAACTCGCGATGGTATCGATTGATACCATCGCGGATGCAACGGTGATAGCCATGCAGAGCAAACGGAGGCGGAAGACCTTGGACGTCTACGAAGCGGTCCGGACCCGGCGGGCCGTACGAGGGTTCACCGACCGGCAGGTCCCCAGGGAGGTGCTGGAGCGCGTCCTGGCCACCGCGGCCTGGGCCCCGTCCGCCTCCAACCTCCAGCCGTGGCACGCCTACGTGCTGACCGGTGAGCCGCTGGCCGGGCTCAAGAAGCGGGCCTGCGCCCGCCTGGCCGCGGGCGAGCCCTGGGACGAGCCGCAGTACGAGCAGTACCCCGCCGACCTGAAGTCCCCCTACCGCGAACGCCGGGCCGCCTTCGGCGAGCAGCGCTACGGCGCGCTCGGCATCCCGCGCGAGGACATCGAGGCGCGGCAGCGGGCCGCCTCCGCGAACTGGGACTGCTTCGGCGCGAGCGCCGCCCTGTTCTGCTACATCGACCGCGACCTGGGGCCGGCCCAGTGGTCCGACCTCGGCATGTACCTCCAGACCGTGATGCTGCTGCTCCGCGCGGAGGGGCTGCACAGCTGCACGCAGATGGCATGGGCGAAGTACCACCGGAGCGTCGCGGAGGTCCTGGTGCCACCGGACGACCTCGTCCTGTTCTGCGGCATGTCGATCGGCTTCGAGGACGACACGGTCCACCACGCCCGCACCGGCCGGGCGCCGATCGAGGAGACGGTCACGTTCGTCACCGCCCGCTGACGTGCTGATGTAACAGCTGCTACATTCCAGAGTGTGACTGCGATGGAGTACGGCGGCGGGGGCGACGACGCGCCTGACGGAACGCGCTGGATCGTCCTCGTCGTCAGGGTCCCGGCCGAGCCCTCCCGGCACCGGGTGGCCGTCTGGCGTGAGCTGCGGAAGACCGGCGCGCTCTCCCTCGGGCAGGGGGTGTGGGCCGTACCGGACGTGCCGCTGTTCGCCGACGGGATCGGCCGGGTGCTGGAGCTGACCGAGCGCGCCGGCGGCGAGGCCGTCTCACTCGCGGCCACCGGGCGGGGCAGTCAGGACGGGCGGCGGCTGCGCGCCATGTTCACGACCGCCCGCTCCGCCGACTGGGCCGAATTCATAGCCGACTGCGGCAAGTTCGAGGCGGAACTGGCCAAGGAGATCCGCATCGCCAAGTTCACGCTCGCCGAACTGGAGGAAGAGGAGCAGTCGCTGGAGCGGCTGCGCCGCTGGCACCGGGACCTGACCGCGCGGGACGTCTTCGGCGCCCCCGAGGCCGCCGAGGCCGGTGAGCGGCTCAAGGTCTGCGCGGCCGCCTGCGAGGACTACGCCGAGCGGGTCTTCACCGCACTGCACCAGGTGCCGGAGCAGCGGATGCCCGAAGAGGGCAGGCGGGAGCCCGGGGAGGAGTCCGGCCGATGACCGCGACCCAGCCCCGCGAGGCGGCCCCGGCCGCCCGGATGTGGCCCCTGTACGCCGCCGGCTTCACCACCGCCTTCGGTGCGCACGGCATCGCCGCCAACCTCGGCGGGCACTCCGACGACGCGGTGACCTCCCTGCTCGTCCTCGGCGGCCTGCTCGCCCTCTACGACGGCGCCGAGGTGCTGCTCAAGCCGGTCTTCGGCAGCCTCGCCGACCGGATCGGCGCCCGCCCGGTCCTGCTCGGCGGACTGATCGGCTTCGCGCTCGCCTCCGCCGCGTACGTCGTCGCCGACAGCCCCGCGTGGCTCTGGGCCGCCCGGCTCGGCCAGGGCGCCGCCGCCTCCGCGTTCTCGCCGTCCGCCTCCGCGCTGGTCGCCCGCCTGAACCCGGCCGCCAGACACGGCCGGGCGTTCGGCAGTTACGGCTTCTACAAGTCCATCGGCTACACCCTCGGCCCGCTGCTCGGCGGCGTCCTGGTGTGGGCCGGCGGCCTCAGGCTGCTGTTCGTCGTGCTGGCGGTGCTCGGCGCCGCCGTCGCGCTGTGGGCCGCCGTGTCCGTCCCGCACGTACCGCCGCTGCCCAAGCAGCGGCAGACGGTCGTCGACCTGGCCCGGCGGCTGGCCGACCCGGCCTTCCTGCGGCCCACCGCCGCCCTGGCCGCCGCGACCGCCGCCCTCTCCGTGGGCGTCGGCTTCCTGCCGGTCTCCGGCGCCGCCGCCGGCCTCGGCACGGTCGCCACCGGCGCCGCGGTCTCGGTGCTGGCGGCCTGCGCGGCCGTCGTACAGCCGAAGGCCGGGCGGGCCCTGGACGACGGCCGCCTCAGCACCCGCGCCGGCCTCACCGCCGGGCTGCTGACCACCGCGGCGGGACTGGCCTGCGCGATGCTCCCCGGCCTTGCCGGAATCCTCCTCGCGGCCGCCCTGATCGGCGTCGGCACCGGCCTTATCACCCCGCTCGGCTTCGCCGCCCTGGCCGCCTCCACGCCCACCGAACGGCTGGGCCGGACCATGGGCTCCGCCGAGCTCGGCCGGGAGCTCGGCGACGCGGGCGGACCGCTGCTGGTCGCCGCCGTCGCCTCGCTCGCCACCCTCACGTACGGCTACGCCGCCCTCGCCCTGCTCATCGCCGTCGGCCCCGTCCTCGCCCTCCTCAAGAGCGCCCGGAACACCGCCGAGAACGCTGCCGGGAACAACGCGTAAAAGATCTTCTGAATTTCTTCGGCAGTCCCGGTCATTGGATCTTCCAGATAATCACCGTTGACGCGTATTCCCCCGAATGCCAGATGTCCGGCCCAGTGTTGTGCTCGTTAGGTGAATGTGACGTGGCGGGAAAAACATGCGGCTGAGGACAGTTCTATGAGCCCGTTCCGGGCAGCTGATCGGACCACTGCGGAAAGCATCACCGGGTGCTCTGATCTGCTCGAGGACTTCCTCAGAGCGATCAGCCGGATGGAGAGTGAATATCTCCGTGCGGCTCTGGAGGGGGAGAAGATCTAGAAATGAGGTCCGACTATGACGCGGTAGAGCAGCAGCCTCATTACGCTCAGCGGCTCGACATGCACAACCTCTGGCAGGCCCCTGAGCAGGGGATCTCCTCGTCGGGCGGCTGGGATCTGGACGCGGAGCTGGCTCACATGCTGAGCACGACGCAGGGCCTGGATCTCGCCGATCTCGTGCCCCCTCCGCCGCCGCCCCCGCGGAGCGACGACAGGCCCCCGCCCCGCCCGGTCCATCGGAAACGACCTCAGACGGGCGCCCGGGTCTTCGGCGGAAATCCGAAGATCGTGAGCGTCTCCGTTCTGGTCACGTTAATCACCTTGTGTGCGGTGACGATGCTCACATGGTCCATCTCGTATTCGTACGATCAGCTTCGCGACATCGCGCTTCTCGTCGTTTCGGAGAAGCTGGCGCAATGGTGGCCGCTGACGGTGTACGGACCGTGGCTGCTGGCCGGCCTGTCCATCCTGCGGGCCTCCGTCCAGCGCCGGACCGCCCGGCGGTCCTGGGCCGTCATGCTGATCTCCTCCGGCACCGCCGTCGCCCTGTGCATCGGTCAGTCGGCGGATTCCCTGCTCGCGATGGTGATCGTCGGGATTCCCCCGATCACCGCCCTGGTCTGCTTTCGCGAGCTTGTCGGCCAGTTTTCGACGCGCCCCGGCCCGAGGCACGCCGCCGACACGATGAACAACCCCAAGCAGCCCAAGTCGTAGACCGCCGCCCGGGGTTCCGGGACCCGGGTCCGGTCAGGACCGGTACGGCTGCTGGGGCTGTCCGTACGGCTGCTGACCCCCGGGGCCCCCGGCGGCGGCCTGTGCCTGGAGCTGCTCGGCCTGCTCCTGGGGCACCTTGTGCTCCGCACCGCAGAAGGTGCACTGCGTCGCGTACTTGGTCGAGACCGGGAACAGCGGCACGAAGAACAGCGTGAACTTGGTGACGCGCTTGCGCAGCGTGTGCGCCGCGGGGTTGCCGCACTGACCGCACACCAGCGTGAGTATCGCGAGCTGGTAGAGGTAACCCTTGGTGCCGAAGATGATCACGCGGCGATCCTTTCCGATCAGTTCCTGCGTCAAGCCTGCCTCATGACGACGCCCCCTGTCCCGTGTCGGGGGCAGGGGGCGTCGGACGTACGGCCGTGACGGCTACTTCACCGGCTCGGGCTCCGGCTCGTTCTCCGTCTGGGCGGTGTCCTCGGGGTCCACGGGCGTCCTGACCGACTCAAGGAGCAGCTGGGCGACGTCGACGACCTGGATCGACTCCTTGGCCTTGCCATCGTTCTTCTTGCCGTTGACCGAGTCGGTCAGCATGACGAGGCAGAACGGGCAGGCGGTGGAGACGATGTCCGGGTTCGTGGAGAGGGCCTCGTCGACGCGCTCGTTGTTGATGCGCTTGCCGATCCGCTCCTCCATCCACATCCGCGCACCACCGGCGCCGCAGCAGAAGCCGCGCTCCTTGTGGCGGTGCATCTCCTCGTTCCTGAGGCCCGGGACGCTGGCGATGATCTCGCGCGGCGGCGTGTAGATCTTGTTGTGCCGGCCCAGGTAGCACGGGTCGTGGTAGGTGATGATGCCCTCGACCGGGGTCACCGGGACCAGCTTGCCCTCGTCCACCAGGTGCTGGAGCAGCTGGGTGTGGTGGATGACCTCGTAGTCGCCGCCGATCTGCGGGTACTCGTTGCCGATCGTGTTGAGGCAGTGCGGGCAGGTGGCGACGATCTTCTTCGCCGTGCGCGGCTTCTTCGACTCGGGCGTGACGTTGCCCTCGTCGTCCATCTCCTCGCCGAACGCCATGTTCAGTGCCATGACGTTCTCCATGCCGAGCTCCTGGAAGAGGGGCTCGTTGCCGAGGCGGCGGGCGGAGTCACCGGTGCACTTCTCGTCGCCGCCCATGATCGCGAACTTCACGCCCGCGATGTGCAGCAGCTCGGCGAAGGCCTTGGTGGTCTTCTTGGCCCGGTCCTCCAGGGCGCCGGCGCAGCCGACCCAGTACAGGTACTCGACCTCGGTGAGGTCCTCGATGTCCTGGCCGACGACCGGGACCTCGAACTCGACCTCCTTGAGCCACTCCAGGCGCTGCTTCTTGGCCAGACCCCAGGGGTTGCCCTTCTTCTCCAGGTTCTTGAGCATCGTGCCCGCCTCGGACGGGAACGCGCTCTCGATCATTACCTGGTAGCGGCGCATGTCGACGATGTGGTCGATGTGCTCGATGTCCACCGGGCACTGCTCGACGCAGGCGCCGCAGGTGGTGCAGGACCACAGGACGTCCGGGTCGATGACGCCGTTCTCCTCGGCGGTGCCGATCAGCGGACGCTCGGCCTCCGCGAGGGCGGCCGCCGGTACGTCCTTGAGCTGCTCCTCGGACGCCTTCTCGTCGCCCTCCATCGTCTTGCCGCCGCCGGCCAGCAGGTACGGCGCCTTGGCGTGCGCGTGGTCGCGCAGCGACATGATCAGCAGCTTGGGGGAGAGGGGCTTGCCCGTGTTCCAGGCGGGGCACTGCGACTGGCAGCGGCCGCACTCGGTGCAGGTGGAGAAGTCCAGCAGGCCCTTCCAGGAGAACTGCTCGACCTGGGAGACGCCGAAGACGTCGTCGTCACCGGGGTCGGTGAAGTCGATCGGCTTGCCGCCGGACGTCATCGGCAGCAGCGCGCCGAGCGCCGTCTCGCCGGTGGCGTTGCGCTTGAACCAGATGTTCGGGAAGCCCAGGAAGCGGTGCCAGGCCACACCCATGTCGGTCTTCAGCGAGACCACGATCATCCAGATGAACGAGGCCGCGATCTTCAGGGCGGCGAAGAAGTACGTGAGGTGCTGGAGCGTGGAGACGTCCATGCCCTCCAGCCAGTGCACCACCGGGTACGAGATGAAGAACGAGGCTTCGTAGCCGTCCACGTGGTGCTGCGCGCCTTCCAGCGCGTGCAGCATGAAGATGCAGACACCGACGATGAGGATGATCGTCTCGACGAAGTAGGCCTGGCCGGTGTTCGAGCCCGCGAAGCGGGACTTGCGGCCCGCCCGGCCCGGGCGGGACAGCTGCCGGATGACGACCAGCGTCGCGATGCCGACCACCGTCATGGTGCCGATGAACTCGACGTAGATGTTGTACGGCGCCCAGTCGCCGATGACCGGCAGGATCCAGTCGGCCTTGAAGAGCTGGCCGAAGGCGTTGACGATCGTCAGCAGCAGTGTGTAGAAGCCGATCGCGACGAACCAGTGCGCGATGCCGACGATGCCCCAGCGGTTCATCCTGGTGTGCCCCAGGAACTCCTTCACCAGGGTGACGGTGCGCTGGTAGGGGTCGTTGGTCCGGGACCCTGCGGGCACGGGCTGGCCGAGCCGCAGGAAGTTGAAGATCTGGAGGAGGGCGCGGCCGAACAGTGCCACGCCGACCACGATCAGGACCAGCGACACGATGATCGCGGCGAGTTGCATTTCGGGGCTCCTCGGGCCTGCGAGGCGACATTACTAAGCGGTAACTTATGCAGTCCTCTGAGACTACCCGCATCCTCGGTCGCACTGTAGCCAGGGACGGGGTGATCTGAATCGCTGAGGCTTGCCTTAAGTGCGCATCAGGGTTCACTCCTGAACGAATCGTGTTATTCATCCAGAAATGGTATATACGCCACTAATCTATGCCCGTGCTTTACGGGATCGCCGCCGCCACCACCGCCCTCGTCGTGACCGCCCTCCTCGCGATGCTGCTCCGCCTGCCCGCCCTGCGCCTCGGCATCGTCGACCGCCGGCGGCAGCGGCCGCTGCCCCTGCTGGGCGGGGTCGCCGTCGCGCTCGTGACCTGCCTGGTCGCCGCGGCCGGGGAGTGGACCCGGTTCGCTCCGCTGGGCTCGGAGATCGGACGCCTGCTGATCGCCGCGGGCGCCGTCGCCTGCCTCGGGCTGGTCGCCGACGTGCGGCGGGTCAAGGCGCGCTTCCTCGTCGGCGGCACGGCCGTCGCGGCCGCCTGCGTGGTGCCGTACGGCGACACCGGCATCCTGCTCGGGCTGGTGGCCGTCGGCTGGATCGTCCTCGTCGCCGTCGGCTTCAAGGCGCTGGACCACGCGGACGCCCTGGTCGGCACCGTCGGGGTGCTCACCGCCTTCGGCGTCGGCATCTGTGCGGCGGCCGAGGTGATGGACGAACTCGCCGTGCTGCTCAGCGTGCTGGCCGCCGCCCTGACCGGGTTCCTCATGCACAACTGGCACCCCGCGCGGATCGGGCTCGGGGCCACCGGCTCCCTGTTCGTCGGGTTCGTGATCGCGTCGTCGGCCGTGATGACGCGCGCCGGCCACGATCCGGTGTCGAGCGCGGGCGTGCTCTACTCGCTCACCGCCCTGGCCACCGCCGACGTCGTGCTGGTGGCGCTGTCGCGCCGGCTGGCCGGACGCCCGCTGCTGCGGCGCGGACCCGACCATCTGGCCCACCGGCTGCGCCGCGTCGGCCTCACTCCGCAGGGCGTGACCGTACTGCTGGGTGTCGGGGCCTTCTGCGGGGTACTCGTCGGCGTCCTCGTGCACATGGGATGGATGGCGCGCTCCGGGGCGTTCTGGGTGGGGGTGGTCACGCTGGTCGCCGTGTTCGCGCTGCTGCACATCAAGACCTACGGGCCGCGGCGTCAACCGAGGGTTCCGGTGCAGGACTCCGCGAGAGCCTCCGACCGTGTGGCGTCCTCGCAGGTCGGAGCCCCGTTGCGTGTAAGGAACGGATAAGAGTTGAGTGGGGTCGACTCAGCTCTGTTGACCCATATCGAGCCGTCGTGCACACTTGAGTCCGTTCCACTCAAGTCAGCTGGAGGAATCAACCATGGCACGTGCGGTCGGCATCGACCTGGGCACGACTAACTCCGTCGTCAGCGTTCTGGAGGGCGGCGAGCCCACCGTCATCACCAACGCCGAGGGTGCCAGGACCACGCCGTCCGTCGTCGCCTTCGCGAAGAACGGCGAAGTGCTGGTCGGCGAGGTCGCCAAGCGTCAGGCGGTCACCAACGTGGACCGCACCATCCGGTCGGTGAAGCGCCACATGGGCACCGACTGGAAGACGGAGCTGGACGGGAAGCCCTTCAACCCGCAGCAGATGTCCGCCTTCATCCTGCAGAAGCTGAAGCGGGACGCCGAGTCGTACCTGGGCGAGAAGGTGACCGACGCGGTCATCACCGTCCCGGCGTACTTCAACGACTCCGAGCGCCAGGCGACGAAGGAGGCCGGCGAGATCGCGGGCCTGAACGTCCTGCGCATCGTCAACGAGCCCACCGCGGCCGCGCTCGCGTACGGCCTCGACAAGGACGACCAGACGATCCTCGTCTTCGACCTCGGTGGCGGCACCTTCGACGTGTCCCTCCTGGAGATCGGCGACGGCGTCGTCGAGGTGAAGGCCACCAACGGTGACAACCACCTCGGTGGTGACGACTGGGACCAGCGCGTCGTCGACTACCTGGTGAAGCAGTTCCAGGCCGGTCACGGCGTGGACCTCAGCAAGGACAAGATGGCCCTCCAGCGCCTCCGCGAGGCCGCCGAGAAGGCCAAGATCGAGCTGTCCTCGTCCACCGAGACCTCGATCAACCTGCCCTACATCACCGCCTCCGCCGAGGGCCCCCTGCACCTCGACGAGAAGCTCACCCGCGCGCAGTTCCAGCAGCTGACCGCGGACCTCCTGGAGCGCTGCAAGACCCCGTTCTTCAACGTCATGAAGGACGCCGGCGTCTCCATCAACGAGATCGACCACGTCGTCCTCGTCGGTGGCTCCACCCGTATGCCCGCCGTCGCCGAGCTCGTGCGCGAGCTGACCGGCGGCAAGGACGCCAACAAGGGCGTCAACCCGGACGAGGTCGTCGCCATCGGCGCCGCCCTCCAGGCCGGTGTCCTCAAGGGTGAGGTCAAGGACGTCCTGCTCCTCGACGTGACCCCGCTGTCCCTCGGCATCGAGACCAAGGGCGGCATCATGACCAAACTCATCGAGCGGAACACGACGATCCCGACCAAGCGGTCCGAGATCTTCACCACCGCCGAGGACAACCAGCCCTCCGTGCAGATCCAGGTCTACCAGGGCGAGCGCGAGATCGCGGCGTACAACAAGAAGCTCGGGATGTTCGAGCTGACCGGTCTGCCGCCGGCCCCGCGCGGTGTCCCGCAGATCGAGGTCGCCTTCGACATCGACGCCAACGGCATCATGCACGTGACCGCGAAGGACCTCGGCACGGGCAAGGAGCAGAAGATGACCGTCACCGGTGGCTCCTCGCTGCCGAAGGACGAGGTCAACCGGATGCGTGAAGAGGCCGAGAAGTACGCGGAGGAGGACCACGCCCGCCGCGAGGCCGCCGAGTCCCGCAACCAGGGCGAGCAGCTCGTCTACCAGACCGAGAAGTTCCTCAAGGACAACGAGGACAAGGTCCCGGGCGAGGTCAAGACCGAGGTCGAGGCCGCCGTCGAGGAGCTGAAGACCGCGCTCAAGGGCGAGGACTCCGCCGAGATCCGCACCGCCACCGAGAAGGTCGCCGCGGTCTCCCAGAAGGTGGGCCAGGCCATGTACGCCGACGCCCAGGCCGGTCAGGCCGCGGGCGGTCCCGAGGGTGCCGCCGGCGCCAAGGCCGACGACGACGTCGTGGACGCCGAGATCGTCGACGACGAGCGCAAGGACGGTGTCGCGTAATGACGGAGGAGACCCCGGGCTTCGAGGAGAAGCCCGACGTCCCCTCCGGCGCGACCCCTGACGACGCCGAGCCGAAGGCCGCCCCTCAGGAAGGGGCGGCCCCGGCCGGGGACGGAGCAGCAGACGCCGGTCTGGTGGCCCAGCTGGACCAGGTCCGCACCGCGCTCGGCGAGCGCACGATGGACCTCCAGCGGCTCCAGGCCGAGTACCAGAACTACCGCCGCCGCGTGGAGCGCGACCGGATCACGGTCAAGGAGATCGCCGTCGCGAGCCTCCTGACCGAGCTCCTGCCCGTGCTCGACGACATCGGCCGCGCACGGGAACACGGCGAGCTCGTCGGCGGGTTCAAGTCCGTCGCGGAGTCGCTGGAGACCGTCGCGGCCAAGATGGGCCTCCAGCAGTTCGGCAAGGAGGGCGAGCCCTTCGACCCGACGATCCACGAGGCGCTGATGCACTCCTACGCGCCGGACGTCACCGAGACGACCTGCGTCGCGATCCTCCAGCCGGGGTATCGCATCGGCGAGCGCACCATCCGCCCCGCGCGGGTGGCCGTCGCCGAGCCCCAGCCGGGCGCGCAGACCGTCAAGGAGGAGTCTGCCGCCGAGGCGGCCGACGACAAGGAGAGCGGTGGCCCGGACGAGGGCTGACGTTTCAGACACGATGGGGAAGGAGGGACGTCGGGGATGAGCACCAAGGACTTCATCGAGAAGGACTACTACAAGGTCCTCGGCGTCCCCAAGGACGCCACCGAGGCCGAGATCAAGAAGGCGTACCGGAAGCTCGCCCGCGAGTTCCACCCGGACGCCAACAAGGGCAACGCCAAGGCGGAGGAGCGTTTCAAGGAGATCTCCGAGGCGAACGACGTCCTCGGCGACGCCAAGAAGCGCAAGGAGTACGACGAGGCACGCGCCCTGTTCGGCAACGGCGGCTTCCGTCCGGGGCCGGGCGGCGCGGGCGGCGGATCCTTCAACTTCGACCTGGGCGACCTCTTCGGAGGCAACGCCCAGGGCGGGAGTCAGCAAGGAGCCGGCGGCTTCGGCGGCGGACTCGGTGACGTCTTCGGGGGCCTGTTCAACCGCGGCGGTGCGGGCACCACCCGTACTCAGCCCCGGCGCGGCCAGGACATCGACACCGAGGTCAGCCTCAGCTTCACCGAGGCGATCGAGGGTGCGACGGTCCCGCTGCGGATGTCCTCGCAGTCGCCGTGCAAGGCGTGCGCGGGCACCGGCGACAAGAACGGCACGCCCAGGGTGTGCCCGACCTGCGTCGGCACCGGCCAGGTGGCCCGGGGTTCGGGTGGCGGCTTCTCGCTGACCGACCCCTGCCCCGACTGCAAGGGGCGCGGCCTGATCGCCGAGCACCCGTGCATGGAGTGCAAGGGCAGCGGCCGGGCGAAGTCGTCGAGGACCATGCAGGTCCGCATCCCCGCCGGGGTGTCGGACGGCCAGCGCATCAGGCTGCGCGGCAAGGGTGCGCCGGGCGAGCGCGGCGGCCCGGCCGGCGATCTGTACGTCACCGTGCACGTCGACGCCCACCCGGTGTTCGGCCGCAAGGAGGACAACCTCACGGTGACCGTCCCCGTGACCTTCACGGAGGCGGCCCTCGGCGGCGAGGTCAGGGTTCCCACCCTGGGCGGCCCGCCGGTCACCCTGAAGCTGCCGCCAGGCACGCCCAACGGCCGCACCATGCGGGCGCGGGGCAAGGGCGCGGTCCGCAAGGACGGCACCCGCGGAGACCTGCTGGTCACCGTCGAGGTGAGTGTCCCGAAGGACCTTTCGGGGAAGGCTCGTGACGCGCTCGAGGCGTATCGCGAGGCCACTGCGGGCGAGGACCCGCGGGCGGAGCTGTTCCAGGCCGCGAAGGGAGCATGACGGAGATGGACGGTCGTCGACGCGGTGACAATTTTCGCGGCCCTTATGAACTGACCGAGGAGACCCCGGTCTACGTCATCTCGGTGGCGGCCCAGCTCTCCGGCCTGCACCCGCAGACACTGCGCCAGTACGACCGTCTGGGCCTGGTGTCCCCGGACCGCACGGCCGGCCGCGGCCGCCGCTACTCGGCCCGCGACATCGAACTGCTCCGCCAGGTGCAGGCGTTGTCGCAGGACGAGGGCATCAACCTGGCCGGCATCAAGCGCATCATCGAACTGGAGAACCAGGTCGCCGCGCTCCAGTCCCGGGTGGCGGAACTCCAGTCCGCCCTGGAGGGCGCGGCGGCGGCGATGCAGCAGCGCGAGGCGGCGGTACACGCGTCGTACCGCCGCGACCTGGTCCCGTACCAGGAGGTGCAGCAGACCAGCGCACTGGTGGTCTGGCGCCCGAAGAAGCCGAAGGACTAGGCGGACGCGCAGCGAAAAGGGGCCCGGAGGTTCAAGTCGAACCTCCGGGCCCCTTCGCGTCGTGCTCGGCCGCCAGGGCTCAGAGCCAGTAGGCCCAGATGCCGTACGCCGTCTGTTCCACCACCTCTTCGTGGCCCGTGGGGTCGATGTAGATCGCGCGGTAGTAGTACAGGCTCAGAAGGTCCTGGTTGACCGTCTTGTCGATGTGGGACTTCGGGGCGTCGACCTTGCCCGTGGCGAACGTGGCCCAGGTGGCGGTGGCCGCGTCCCAGCGTTCCCAGCGGTAGTCGGTGTATTCGCCGCACGGCCTGTCATAGATCGTCACGCCGCAGCGGACGTACAGGTCGGGATACTGGCTCTGGCTGATCTTGGTGCCGGTCCAGCCCGGCGGCACGGTATTCGGGAGCATGACGGCGATCTCGGCCGGGTGGAAGAACTCCGGTCCCTCCTCCAGGTACACGCGGTCCGTCGCGGCCACGAGGTAGACGTGTTCACGACCGTCGGGCAGCGTCGGGCAGAGTCTCTCGGTCTCGGCCAGGGAGTTGCCCGTCCAGCAGTTGCGCTTCCAGACCGTCTCCCCGGTCTCCGGGTCGTTGGTGCCCTGCCAGACGTAGTAGCCGATGACGTCGTCATCGGCCGGCGGGTTCCAGGTGAGCCGGACGCCGAGCGGGATGATCTCCGCCTTCAGGCCGGTGACCGGAGCCGGGCGCCGAGTGTCGTCGGTGGTGGCGGTGAGCGGCGGGCCGGGCTGCGAGCGGTGCCCGAAGCGGTCGACCACGACTACGCGGTACTCGTACGTGGTCTCGGAGGCGCCGGTGCCCTCCAGACAGTACGAGTGGATGACCTGCGCGGCCGTCGCGTAGACCGGGTCCTTGGCGTCCGTCGTGCTGTGCGTGTAGCTGTGCGGGGCCTCCAGCGGGCCCTCCCTGGTGCCCTGCGGGGAACACTGGCGCACGGTGACGCTCTCCCCGGTCGCGGGGTCCGTACGGATGATCTCGAAGGTCGGGAGATGCTGCTCGTCGGCGGCCCAGGGGTCGGAGCTGCGCCAGGCCAGGTTCACGCCCTTCTGCCAGACCGAGTCGGTGTAGGGCTGGTACGGCGCGATCGCCTCCGGCCGGTCCGCCATCTTCAGCGTCACCTCGGCCGGCCCGGAGGCATTGCCCTTCGCGTCGAGAGCGCGGACGGAGTACCTGTACTCGTCGGCGAGGGCCACCTTCTGCAGGGGCACCACGTCGGTGACCGTCGTCGTCGCGGTGCCGAGAGCGTTCAGGTAGGCGCCGGTGGCCGGATCGTGCTGCAGCACCTCGTACTTCGCCGCGTCCGTGTCGGGCGTCCAGACCAGGTGCGGCACGCCCGCTTCGTAGGTGATGTGCAGGTCGGCCGGGGCCGCGGGCGGGACCGCGTCGAAGAGGGCGAGCTCAGTTGCGGCGGAGTACGCCGACCAGTTGCCGGCCGCGTCCCGGGCTCGGCCGCGGTAGGTGGCCTTGCTGCCGTTCGCAGGCTGCCCGGGGTCGCAGAACGCGCCCTTCGTTCCCTCGTACACGGTGCTCCACGCACCGGTGGCCGCGTTCTTGCGCTGTGCCTGGTAGAGGACGATGTCGGCCGAGTTCTCGACCGTCGTGATGAGCTGTGGCCCCGCCAGCTTCGGGTCGCTCGAGCAGCCGTCCTGCTCGATGTACGGCGCGGCCGGCGGGGTCTTGTCGACAGTCGTGACGCCCTGGTCCGCTGTACCGGCCGACTCGTTGCCCGCCTTGTCGTACGCGCGGACCTCGTAGTAGTAGGTCTTCCCGGTCGCGGGCGGGGCGTCGGTGTACGTCGTCGCCGTCGTCCCGGTCAGCCGCGTCCACGTGCCGCTTCCCTTGAGCCGCCGCATGACGCGGTACCCGGCGAGGTCCATTTCCTGGTTCCTGGACCAGGCCACCTTGGTTTTGCGAGTGGTCGTGTCGTACGTGACCTTCGCGCCTGTGGGGGCGAGCGGCTTGACCTTGTCGACGGTCGCCGTGGTCCTCGGGGTGTAGCCGAACTTGACGCGGGCGCTGCCGGTCCAGTTCACGTAGTCCACGCGCAGGGTGTGCTTGCCCGCGGGGACGGTCACGTTGACGGTCTTCGAGACGGTCGTGGAGGTGTTCTTCCACAGGTCGACCTTGCGGGAACCGTCGAGGTAGACGCGGATGCCGTCCAGAGCGGAGGCGGTGAGGGCGAAGGGGCCGCCGGAGCCGAAGTCGCGGGTCAGGGTCCAGCGGACTCCGAAGTTGTCCTTCGGGAGGCCGGAGGCGGGGGCGTTCGTGCCCCAGTTCTGGTCGATCGCGGTGTCGCAGTCGGTCTTCTTCGGCGTACCGGAGAAGGCCGTGTTTGCGAAGAACTGCCGCTTGAAGACCGGCGAGTTGCAGGTCACGGCGGCGGAGGCGGGCGTGGCCAGGGTGGTGAGCAGGCCGCCCGCGGTGGCGAGCACGAGGGCGGTCGCGGTGGCCGCGGTCGTGCGTCTGGCTGGGTTCATGCGGTCCTTCAGTCCTGTTCGGCGACGGCGGTGATCAACCGTCGCCGAACAGGACCGACCGGAACGCCGATTGGTTGTACGGCTGTTGATGTCCGGAGGTCAGTCGACGGGCGCCGTGACCGTCCAGTCGCCCGCGGGTACCGACTCGGTGCCGTCGGCCAGCACACCGGTCACCCAGTAGTAGGACGTGGTCCCGCGCTTCGCGCCCGTGTCGAAGTACTCGAAGGCGCCGGCCCCGAGGTCGGCGATCTTCTCGTACGCGGAGGTCGCCGGGTTCCAGCGGTAGATCCGGAAGCCCTTCGCCGGGTCGGGGCTCTCCTCGCCCGCGCCGAGCCCGGTCCACGAGAGCTGGTTGCCCTCGTCGCCCTCCGCGGGCGACGCCGTCAGGTTCAGCGGTGAGCCCTCGGGTGTCGGCACGCTCGGGGTCGTGTCGAGCTCGGTCACGGCCACGGCCGGGACCAGGTCGTCGCTCCACTTCATGGCGGAGTTGCCGTCGTCGTCCACGGCGTCGACGAAGAAGCAGACCTCGTCGCCGTCCGGGTGCGTCGTGTACGAGAAGGATGTCTCGTCGGGCGAGACGTACTCCACCAGGCTGCCGTAGCAGACCTGCTCGTCCTCGTCCCCGACGAGTTCGCCCTTGTGGATCGTGTAGTACCGCAGATCCTGGGCCGGGCTCTTGTCCCACGCCAGCCGGAAGCCGTACTCGGTCGGGGTGACGCTCAGCCCGGTGACGACCGGCGGCGGATCGTTGTCCCAGATCCGGCCCCGCTGGGGTGCGGACCGCGCGGACTCGTTGCCCGCCGCGTCCAGCGCCGACACCCGGTAGTAGTAAGTGGTGCTCTCGGCGGCCGAGGCGTCCAGGTGGGAGAGCTGGCTCGTGGTGGCAATCTTGGTGTACGTGCCGTTCTCGCTCGCCGCCCGGTAGACGCGGTACGTCGCCGCGTCCGTGACCGTCTTCCAGCCGACCCGCAGCCCGCCCGTGCCCCCGGTCGGGGTCACCTCTCCCGTCGCGGTGGTGATGGTGGGCACGCCCGGAGCCACCCGGTCGACGGTGGTGACGGCCTGGTCGGCCGTACCGGCGGACTCGTTGCCGGCCTTGTCCACGGCCCGGATCTCGTAGTAGTAGCCCGCGCCCGTCACCGGCAGGGTGCTGTCGGTGTAGGTGGTGGAGGTGGTCGTGGCGAGCGGGGTGCTGCCGAAGGACGCGCCCTTCAGGCGGCGGTACACGCGGTAGCTCGCGAGGTCCATCTCCGGGCTCTTCGACCAGGTCAGCTTCGCCTTGCCCGTGGTCGTGTCGTATGTGGCCTTCGCGCCCGTGGGGGTGAGCGGCTTGACCTTGTCGGCCGTTGCCGAAGTCCTGGGTGTGTAGGTGAATTTGACGTTCGCGGCTCCGGTCCAGTTCACGTGGTCGATCCGGAGCGTGTGCCTGCCCGCCGGGACGGTGAGGTCGACCGTCTTCTTCGCGGTCGTCGACACGTTCTTCCACAGGTCGACCTTGCGGCTGCCGTCGAGGTAGACGCGGATGCCGTCCTGGGCAGAGGCGGTGAAGGTGAAGGGGCCGCCGGAGCCGAAGTCGCGGGTCAGGGTCCAGCGGACTCCGAAGTTGTCCTTCGGGAGGCCGGAGGCGGGGGCGTTCGTGCCCCAGTTCTGGTCGATCGCGGTGTCGCAGTCCGTGCGCTTCGGAGTGCCCGAAAAGGCCGTGTTCGCGAAGAACTGCCGCTTGAAGACCGGCGATGCGCAGGATACGGCGGCGGACGCGGGGGCCGTCGAGAGCAGGGTGCCCGCGGTGGCGAGCACGACCGTCGCCGCGGCCGCGGCGGTCGTGCGTCTGGCTGGGTTCATTCGATCCTCTGGTCGATTGCGGGACAGCGGTGGGCGCCGTCCTCATCTGGACCCGCGAGGAATGGGGTTGGTTGTACGGATCTTGGTCGCGGGCCGGATCAAGGTTTGGTGACGGGGTTGTAAGGGGTGTTTGGAGGCGTTCCGCTCCGTCTTCACATGATCAGCGGAGCGTGGTGTTGCGCACTCGTTAAGTGATTCCGCTTGACGCTGGGGGCCGTCGGCGCGTTGGCTTTTCAGTCATCTGGGCGCGTTGGCGCGCCCGTGTCCCGATGGCACCAGAAGTGAGCTTCTCTATGCGTCCCTTGCGCCCCCTGCGCCGCACCGCCACCGCCGTGGCCGCCGCGTCCACGATGACCCTCTCGCTGGCCGCGTGCGGGGCACTGGGCGTCACCGGGGACAGCAGTGAGGCGAGTCCGACCAAGGGCAACGACGTGACCGTCGGGCTGCTGCTGCCGGAGACGGCGAACACGCGCTACGACAAGTTCGACTACCCCATCATCAAGAACAAGGTCGAGGAGCTGACCGACAAGCAGGGCAAGGTCGTCTACCGCAACGCCGACGCGGAGGCCTCCAAGCAGGCGGAGCAGCTCCAGCAGATGATCGACGACCAGGTCGACGTGATCCTGCTGGACGCCGTCGACTCGCACGCCATCGCCGGCGGGGTGAAGAAGGCCAAGGACGCCGGTATCCCGGTCATCGCCTACGACCGCCTGGCCGAGGGGCCGATCGACGCGTACGTCTCCTTCGACAACGAACTCGTCGGCGAGGTCCAGGGCCGCACGCTCCTGGAGGCGATGAACCCGGTCGACTCCTCGGACAAGATCGTCATGATGAACGGCTCGCCCACCGACCCGAACGCCAAGCAGTTCAAGGCGGGCGCCATGTCCGAGCTCAAGGGCGCGGTGGACATAGCCAAGTCCTTCGACACCAAGGACTGGAAGCCGGAGAACGCCCAGGCCAACATGACCGAGGCGATCAAGGCCGTCGGCGTCAACAACATCAAGGGCGTCTACTCCGCCAACGACGGCATGGCCGGCGGCATCATCAAGGCACTCCAGGCGGCCGGCGCCGCCGAGCTGCCGCCGATCACCGGGCAGGACGCCGAACTGGACGCCGTGCAGCGCATCGTGAGCGGCGAGCAGTTCATGAGCGTGTACAAGTCGTACCCGCAGGAGGCCGAGAGCGCCGCCGAGATGGCCGTGGCGAAGGTCCAGGGCCACGACATCCAGTTCGACTCGCTCACCCAGGACCAGGTCGACAGCCCGACCGACAAGGACATCCCGGCGCTGCTGGTCCCCGTGGTCGCCCTGACCGAGAAGAACATCAAGGAGACCGTCGTCGCCGACGGGATCTACACGGTGGGCGACATCTGCATCGCCAAGTACAAGGCGGACTGCAACTCGCTCGGGCTGAAGTAACGCCAGTAGCACCTTCACCGCGTCAAGTGCCGCCGGGGCCGGGCCCCGGCGGCACTTGGCCGTTCGCGCACCGTCCGCCGGCCGGGCCGTACCGGTCGCCCGCGCGTTGACGTCGTATGCGATTTCTTGTTCGCGAACTCCCCCGGGGGCGCCCCGCCCTTCCGCGTGCCCGCCAAGGGCCGGAAATGCACCATCAGCTTGTTGCAAGTCGACGTGCGGAGGCCCGTTGATAACGGGGTGAACCAGTATCTAACGGCGGCCGTCCCGGTAGGAGCCGTGTTGCGGAGCAAGGCCGGTCCGCGCATAGTTGCGCTGCGGAAGCGCGAGCGAACCGCGGGGCCGACACGGCCGAGCACGGTGGGTCCGTCGACCAGACCCCGCCCGGCCGGTGTGTCCCGGCAGGAGTGTCGACACCGCGCTCCGGAGGCGAGCGAGCCGGCGACAGAGGCAGGAACCGGGGGTGGATGGGCGATGGCCGGGCACGGGGCGCAGGAGCATCCACACGGTGCCGACCGGCTGTGCGAGGCCGGGGACCGGGTGTACTCCCGGGCCGTACGACGCGGCCGTGTGCCGCGCCACGACGCGGATCCGGTGCCCTGCCTGCTGGAGCTGGCGCTGCTGCACCCGGACCCCGACGACATGGACTGGCTGGTGCCGACCTCCCCGCAGGAGGTCATGACGCGGCTGCTGCGCGGGGTCTACGACGAGGTCAGCGCGAGCCAGCGGCGGATGGGCTCGGCGGTCGCGGCCTTCGAGTGGTACGCCGCGCTCGGTCCCCAGCCGTCACCCGCGTCCGGCACCGACACCGCCGTACCGGCATCGGCGATCCGGGTCCTGGAGGGCGACTCGCGCATCCAGGGCGCGCTGGACGAGGCGACGCAGGCGTGCACCACCGAGGTGCTGACCGTGCAGCCCGGCGGCATCCGGCCCGAGCACGAGCTGACGGAGGGCCTGCACCGGGCGATGGCGCTGCGCGGGCGGGGCGTGCGGATGCGCGACCTTTACACGCATGTCGCCCGGCACGGCCAGGGCCTGCTCAACTACCTGGAGCTGATGGGCGATTCGGTGGAGGCCCGCACGCTGGACGAGGTGATCGACCGGCTGATCCTCTTCGACCGCACGGTGGCCTTCATCCCGGCGAACGCCGACCGCACGCTCGCCCTGGAGCTGCGGCATCCCGGGCTCGTGCACTACCTGGTGACGGTCTTCGAGCGGCTGTGGCGCCTCGCGATCCCGCTGACCGCCCCGCTCCCCGACACCGGCATCGAGGGCATCTCGCACCGCGAGCAGTCCATCGCCGCGCTGCTCGCGGAGGGTCACCAGGACGCGGTCATCGCCGAACGCCTCGGGATAAGCGTCCGCACGTGCCGCGCCCACATCGCCCGCCTCTCGGAGACGCTGGGGGCGGCCAGCCGTACCCAACTCGGGGTGCGGATAGCGCAGGTGGGGCTGGACCGCTCCCGCGTGTCCTCGTCCGAGGCAGCCGTGATCAGGGTTGCCGGGGTGCCCGGGATTCCTGGAGGGCACGGGGTTCCTGGTCAAGAATCCCCGACCGGCCGATGAGATAGCCGAGTTGGGCCCGGCTCTCGCTGCCGAGCGTCGCCGCGAGCTTGGCTATGTGGACACGGGCGGTCCGCACGTTCATCCCCAGGCGGTCGGCTATGGAGGCGTCGGTGTACCCCTCGACCAGCAGGCTCGCGATGGCCCGCTGGCGCGGGCTGACACCGTTCAGGGTGGGCGGCTGGACGGCCTCGGGGTACATCGGCGTCGCCAGCCGCCACAGCCGGTCGAACGTGGTGGCCAGGTAGTGCAGCAGCGAGGGGTGGCGCACCTCAAGGGCGAGCGTGCCGGCCTTGTCGGCGGGGATGAAGGCCACCGTGCCGTCGATGAGGAGCAGCCGGTCGGTGACCTCGTCGAGGGTGCGGGCCATGACGTCGCCCCGCAGCTCCTCGTAGCGGGCGACCACGGCCGGGGAGTGCCGCTGCGTGTGCTGGTAGAGGGCGCGGATACGGCCGCCGCGGTCGAGCAGGGCCTGGTCGCGCTCCAGAGCGACGGCACGGGCCGCCTGGGCGTGCGGGGTGTTGTAGCGGACGTTGGGCTGGATGCAGAGCAGTTCGCGGGACGCCTGCGCCATGGCCTCGGTGATGGCCTGGTTGATCCGCTCCCTGGGGAGCACGTGGACGGCCGGGTTGTCCGTGGCCGCCGTACGCCTGCCGTCGATCTGCATCAGCTCGGCGAACGAATCCGCGAGCAGCTCCTCGCGCCGGCGCTCGCTCGCGATCCGCTCCCCGGACGCGCGCAGCAGCCGGTGCAGGGCCACGGCGGGTGCCACCGGCTCCAGCCGGTCCGGGTCCTCGACCGCGGGCTGGAGCAGTCCGAACTCGGCCAGGCACGGCGCGCCGTCGGCGTCCCGCCTGGGCACGCGTCCCTCACGCAGAGCGCGGGCGTACAGGTCCATGCCGGCCTCGCACAGCTCCTCCACCGCGTGCGTGTGCCCCTGGGTCACAGGTGGCCGTCACCTCCCGACGACTGGTCCGCCTCCAGGATCCCCGACTGCGCGATGAGGTAGCCGAGCTGGGCCCGGCTGCCGCTGCCCAGGGCGGAGGCCAGCTTGGCGATGTGGGCCCGGCAGGTGCGCACGTTCATGCCCAGACGCCGGGCGATCGCCTCGTCGACGTGCCCCTCCACGAGGAGCTTGGCGATGGAGTGCTGGATCTCCGTGATGCCGTCCGGTGCCGTCTCGTACGGCGCGTGCTCGCTCAGCGGTACCGCGCGGCTCCACATGAACTCGAAGACCTTGATCAGGTAGCGGATCAGCCCGGGGTGGCGCAGTTCCAGGGCGACCTGCTGGTCGTCCCGGGTGGGGATGAAGGCGACCGACTCGTCGCAGATGATGAGCCGCTCCACCAGTTCGTCGATGGTGCGGTACTCCACCTTGCCGTTGGAGAGCTGGGCGACGTAGGCGAGCTTGCCCGGGTTGTAGCGCACGGTGTGCTGGTACAGCGTCCTTATCCGCACACCGCGTTCGATCAGCGGCCGGTCCCGCTCCAGGCCCTGGAGCAGGCTCTGCTCGGAGATGCGGTTGCTCGGCTGGACCGTGAGCATCTCCGTCTGGCACTGGGCGGTGGCCAGATTGAGGGCGGCGTTGATCCGCTCGCCGCCCTCCAGCACGGTGATGGAGTGCGTGCTCCCCGTCACCTGGGTACTGAGGTCCATGAAGGGCTGGAGTGCCTCGGCCAGCTCCACCGACAACCGCCTGCGCTCGGTGATCTCCCGCTCGATGGGATTGAGCCGCTGAGCCAGCGCGACCGAGGCGGGAACCGGGATCAGCCAGTTCGCGTCGTCGGGGTCGGGGTACAGCAGGGCGAACTCCATCAAACAGGGGGCCGCCTCGGCCTCCGTGCGTGCGATACGCCCCGTGCGCAGCGCGTTCGCATAGAGACGGCCACCTTGCGCGCACATCTCGGTCATCGCATGGGGATGTGTCGCTTTAGTCGGATTCGCTGCCAAATCTCCACCCCCCAGGGTCCTGAACATGCAGGAACATGATGCACCGATCGTGTGGCCATGAAGTGCCCGAATGAGCCATCGTCTTACTCGACGGGGGAAGAGGGGACCTTCAAGTGAGGACGAAGCCGACTATGCGGAACAGAATGCTTCGCTCGATTCTTGTCGCCGCCTTCTCCACCGTTGTGGCCGTCGGAGTCCTGAGTGGCCTCTCGGAATCGAAGAGCGACAGAGCGGACAGCAGCTGGCCGACCGGGGTCAAGACGGTCACGATCGCCGGGGACAGTTCCTGGCCGACGGTCGCGCAGAAGAGCAGCGGCGGGCAGGAGTAGGCATGACCACCCCACCCGACGACCGCTCCTTCCGCCGCGAAATGGCCACCGCCTACCGCTCGGGCTGGCACTTCATCGACCTTGTCACCGCGATCCCCCACCCCGGTGACTCGTTGATGGTGACAGTGTTCGGAGAGCCGGTCGTCGTGACGCGCGACGAGGACGAGGACGTCAGGGCGTACCGGTGTCTGCGGCGGCCTCGGGGGGCGCCGCAGCCCGTCCGGTGTGCCGTCCGGTATGGAATGATCTTCGTCAACCTCGATCAACGAGACCACCGGCTGGTGGAGCCGGAGGCCCCGGCCCCAAGGACCATCTCAGCCACCCCCCGCAGTGCCTGACGCGATTCCCCCGTCGTAACAGATCGCTCAGGTGCTTCCCCCCGCAGCGGCGTCACCGTGACCTGAACACGGTGACGCCGCTGCAGTTTTACGGGGACATTTCCCCGTATCCGCCCGTTCCGCGGTGGCTGAAACCGGGCGACCGGTATCCGGCCATCCGAGCCGCCGTCCGAGCCGCCGTCCGAGCCGTCACTCGCGCCCGCACCCGTCCCGCCTTCCGGCTCCGGGGCCGTCGCCCCTCGCCCGCTCACCCGCGCCCCATGGCCCGGGTCAGTTCGATCTCGATCACGACCCGGTGAGGGTTGGGTGCCGGAGTGCGGCCGTAGCGCACCGCGTACCGTCGCACCGCCTCCGCGACCCGGTCCGGCTCCGCGCTGACCCGCGCCCGTCCCTCCAGCGTGGCCCACCGCCCGCCGTCCACCTGGCAGACCGCGACCGTCGCCCCGTCGGGGCCGGCGGCCAGCACATGGCCCACCTTCGCGCTGGACTTGTTCGTGATCACCCGAGCCAACCCCGCCTCGGGGTCGTATGTCACTCCGACGGGTACTACGTGCGGGGTGCCGTCCGGACGCAGGGTCGTGAGGGTGCACAGGTGCCTCTCCTGCCAGAAGGTGAGGTACGACGTGTCGGGCGCGGAGGGATTCCGGGGGTATGCGGCCATGCCCTGGAACCTAGTCGCCGCAAGCCTCCCCGCACTACCTTGAGTGGAATAGACTCAACTTTGTGTACGCTGACTCAGTCAGTACTGAGCGACGCTGACATCAGGAGGAGAACGGACACGTGGACGCAGAGCTGACCAACAGGAGCCGGGACGCGATCAACGCGGCCAGCAACCGGGCCGTGACCGAGGGCCACCCGGATCTCACCCCCGCCCACCTGCTGCTGGCTCTGCTCCAGGGCCAGGACAACGAGAACATCATCGATCTGCTGGCGGCCGTCGACGCCGACCAGGCGTCCGTGCGGGCCGGCGCCGAGAAGGCGCTCGCCGCGCTGCCCAGCGTCACCGGGTCCACCGTGGCGCCCCCGCAGCCCAGCCGTGAGCTGCTCGCCGTGATCGCGGACGCCCAGGCGCGGGCCCAGGAGCTCGGGGACGAGTACCTCTCCACCGAGCACCTCCTCATCGGCACCGCCGCGAAGGGCGGCGCCGCCGGCGAGGTGCTCACCCAGCAGGGCGCGAGCGCCAAGAAGCTGCTGGAGGCGTTCCGGAAGGCGCGGGGCGGGCGGCGCGTGACCTCCGCCGACCCTGAGGGGCAGTACAAGGCGCTGGAGAAGTTCGGCACCGACTTCACCGCGGCGGCCCGCGAGGGCAAGCTCGACCCCGTCATCGGCCGCGACCAGGAGATCCGGCGGGTCGTCCAGGTGCTCAGCCGCCGTACCAAGAACAACCCGGTCCTCATCGGTGAGCCCGGCGTCGGCAAGACGGCCGTCGTCGAGGGGCTCGCGCAGCGGATCGTCAAGGGGGACGTGCCCGAGTCGCTGAAGGACAAGCGGCTCGTCGCGCTCGACCTGGGCGCCATGGTCGCCGGGGCGAAGTACCGCGGCGAGTTCGAGGAGCGGCTGAAGACCGTGCTCGCGGAGATCAAGGACTCCGACGGGCAGATCATCACGTTCATCGACGAGCTGCACACCGTCGTCGGCGCCGGTGCCGGCGGCGACTCCGCCATGGACGCCGGCAACATGCTCAAGCCCATGCTCGCCCGCGGTGAGCTGCGCATGGTCGGCGCCACCACCCTCGACGAGTACCGCGAGCGGATCGAGAAGGACCCCGCCCTGGAGCGGCGCTTCCAGCAGGTGCTGGTCGCCGAGCCGACCGTCGAGGACACCATCGCGATCCTGCGCGGGCTCAAGGGGCGCTACGAGGCCCACCACAAGGTCCAGATCGCCGACAGCGCGCTGGTCGCCGCGGCCACCCTCTCCGACCGGTACATCACCTCCCGCTTCCTGCCCGACAAGGCCATCGACCTCGTCGACGAGGCGGCCTCCCGACTGCGCATGGAGATCGACTCCTCGCCGGTCGAGATCGACGAGCTCCAGCGCTCCGTGGACCGGCTGCGCATGGAGGAGCTGGCCCTCGACAAGGAGACCGACCCCGCCTCCCGCGAGCGCCTGGACAAGCTGCGCCGCGACCTCGCCGACAAGGAGGAGGAGCTGCGGGGCCTGACCGCCCGCTGGGAGAAGGAGAAGCAGTCCCTCAACCGCGTCGGCGAGCTGAAGGAACGGCTCGACGAGGTGCGCGGCCAGGCCGAACGCGCCCAGCGCGACGGCGACTTCGACTCCGCCTCCAAGCTGCTGTACGGCGAGATCCCCGCCCTGGAGAAGGAGCTGGAGGCCGCCTCCGAGGCCGAGGAGGAGGCCGCCAAGGACACGATGGTCAAGGAGGAGGTCGGCGCCGACGACATCGCCGACGTCGTGGGCGCGTGGACCGGCATCCCGGCCGGCCGGCTCCTGGAGGGCGAGACGCAGAAGCTGCTGCGCATGGAGGACGAGCTGGGCAGGCGGCTGATCGGCCAGCAGGAGGCCGTCCAGGCGGTCTCCGACGCCGTACGCCGCACCCGCGCCGGCATCGCCGACCCGGACCGCCCCACCGGCTCCTTCCTCTTCCTCGGCCCGACCGGCGTCGGCAAGACCGAACTCGCCAAGGCCCTCGCCGACTTCCTCTTCGACGACGAGCGGGCGATGGTCCGCATCGACATGTCGGAGTACGGCGAGAAGCACAGCGTGGCCCGGCTGGTCGGCGCGCCCCCCGGGTACGTCGGCTACGAGGAGGGCGGCCAGCTGACCGAGGCCGTGCGCAGGCGGCCGTACAGCGTCGTGCTGCTCGACGAGGTGGAGAAGGCGCACCCCGAGGTCTTCGACATCCTGCTCCAGGTGCTGGACGACGGCCGGCTCACCGACGGGCAGGGCCGTACGGTCGACTTCCGCAACACGATCCTGGTGCTGACGTCGAACCTGGGCAGCCAGTTCCTGGTCGACCCGATCACCAGCGAGCAGGAGAAGAAGGAGCAGGTCCTGGAGGTGGTCCGCACCGCCTTCAAGCCGGAGTTCCTCAACCGGCTCGACGACCTGGTCGTCTTCTCCGCGCTGAACAAGGACGAGCTGAGCCGGATCGCCCGGCTCCAGATCGACCGGCTCGCGAAGCGGCTCGCCGAGCGCCGGCTGTCCCTGGAGATCACCGACGCGGCCCTGGCCTGGCTCGCCGACGAGGGCAACGACCCGGCCTACGGCGCCCGACCGCTGCGCCGCCTCGTCCAGACCGCCATCGGCGACCGCCTCGCCAAGGAGATCCTCGCGGGCGAGGTCAAGGACGGCGACACGGTCCGGGTGGACGCCTTCGGCGACGGCCTGATCGTGGGACCCGCCACCGGCAAGACGCTCTGACGCCACGCCCGACGGCCCGCTCCGGAATCACCGGGGCGGGCCGTCGGGCGCGCAGCGGGCTGTCGCGGCTCAGAGGGTGAACGCCGCTCAGAGGGTGAACGCCGCGAAGCGCACGAGCGCGGTGCCGCCGTCCTCGTACACGACGTCGACCCGCACGGCGTGGGCGTCCACGGGCGGCTCGTGCCCGGCGAGGTCCACATCCAGACAGAGATCCACGTCGGAGCCGGCGCAGAACTGCGTCTCGGGCGCCCCCGCGTCCGGATATGTGGACGTGAGCCAGTCCCGGACATCGGCGCGCGGCATCCGGAAGGCGCCGCTGTAGTGGATGTCCTGGAAACCCTGTACCTCGCACGCCCCGACGGCCTGCGCCCCGTCCGGCAGCGCCGCCCCGCCGAAGCGCAGGGCGTCCGCGCAGGGGACCTTCTCGGGGCCGGAGCGGGACAGCTCGTCGTCCGACACCACCCACACGGCCACCATGGCCACGAAACCGGCGAGCAGCAGCGCCGGCACGGCCGTGATCGCGGCGACGATCCACCACTTCGTACGGCCGCGGGCCGCCCCCGCCCCGCCCTGTGTTCCGGACATGTCCCCACCCTCCGTGCGCGGTCCGTCGCGACAGGCCAGATCCTGTCAGCCGAGGGCTGACAGGGCCTGTCCGGGGTTGCCACCCCCCTCCCCGCATGGGGGAGGATGGCGGAATCCGTACGAAGGGAAAATCACGGTGAGCATCGACCCGTCCTCGATTCCGAACTTCGGGGGCCAGCAGCCGCAGCCCGGGCCCCCGCCCGGCCCCGTTGTCCCGGATCAGGACCTCGTGAAGCAGCTCCTCGACCAGATGGAGCTGAAGTACGTCGTCGACGACGAGGGAGACCTCGCGGCGCCGTGGGAGCAGTTCCGTACGTACTTCATGTTCCGTGGCGAGGATGACCAGCAGGTCTTCTCGGTGCGGACGTTCTACGACCGGCCCCACAAGATCGACGAGAAGCCTCTGCTGCTCGAGTCGATCGACGACTGGAACCGCCGGACCCTGTGGCCCAAGGTCTACAGCCACACGCACGACGACGGCACCGTCCGCCTGATCGGCGAGGCACAGATGCTGATCGGCACGGGCGTGAGCCTGGAGCACTTCGTCTCGTCGACGGTCAGCTGGGTGCGGGCCGCCATCGAGTTCGACAAGTGGCTCGTCGAGCAGCTCGGCCTTGAGCAGGAGGTCAACGACGCGGAGAAGCCCGAGGACGACGAGGAGTAGTCCTCGACAAGCAGGAGCCCGGCCAGGGCACCGGCCGAAACGGCCGGGTGCCGGGCCGGGCTCACGCCGTTTTCGGCGCCCTCGCCGCGCTACATGGCCCGCAGCCGCTTGGCCGCCTCCTCCAGGACCTCCGTGCGCTTGCAGAACGCGAACCGCACGAACGGCGCCCCCGCCTCCCGGTGGTCGTAGAAGACCGCGTTCGGGATGGCGACGACCCCGGCCCGCTCCGGCAGCGCGCGGCAGAACGCGAAGCCGTCGCTCTCGCCCAGGGGGCGGATGTCGGTGGTGATGAAGTAGGTGCCGGCGGGCCTGAACACCTCGAACCCGGCCTCCGCCAGCCCCGTCGCCAGCAGGTCCCGCTTGGCCAGCATGTCCTCGCGGACGGCCGTGAAATAGCTGTCGGGCAGCGCGAGCGCCTCCGCGACCGCGTACTGGAACGGCCCCGACGAGACGTACGTCAGGAACTGCTTCGCCGACCGCACCGCCGTGACCAGGCCCGGCGCCGAGGTCACCCAGCCGACCTTCCAGCCGGTGAACGAGAAGCTCTTGCCGGCCGACCCGATCGTCACCGTGCGCTCGCGCATTCCCGGGAAGGTCGCGAGCGGCAGGTGTTCGGCGTCGTCGAAGACCAGGTGCTCGTACACCTCGTCGGTCACCACCAGCAGATCCCGTTCGAGAGCCAGCTCGGCGATCGCCGCCAGCTCCGCACGGGTGAGGACGGTGCCGGTGGGGTTGTGCGGGGTGTTGATCAGCAGCAGCCGGGTGCGGTCGGTGACGGCGGCGCGCAGCTCGTCCAGGTCGAGCCGGAAGCTGCCCTCGTGCGGGCGCAGGGTGACCGGCACGCGCGTGCCGCCCGCCATGGCGATACAGGCCGCGTAGGAGTCGTAGTACGGCTCCAGGGCGATGACCTCGTCGCCGGGCTCCAGCAGCGCCAGCAGGGTGGCCGCGATGGCCTCCGTGGCGCCCGCGGTGACCAGGACCTCGGTGTCGGGGTCGTACGACAGCCCGTAGCGCCGCTCCTGATGGGCGGCGATCGCGTTGCGCAGCTCGGGGACACCGGGGCCCGGCGGGTACTGGTTGCCGCGCCCGTCGCGCAGCGCCCGCACGGCCGCCTCACGGATCTCCTCGGGCCCGTCGGTGTCGGGGAAGCCCTGACCCAGGTTGATGGACCCCGTACTCAGGGCCAGCGCGGACATCTCGGCGAAGATCGTCGTCCCGAACTCGGCGAGCCGGCGATTGAGCAGCGGGCGGGAGGAGGAGGTCATGCGCGCCATCCTCCGCCCAAGCTCTGGAGTTGCTCAACTCTGCTTTGGGCCGTGAGACGGGCGGGCATCTCATCGCCACGCACCGAGCGGGAGGCGCCCACGGGGGGACGCCCGGGTCCGCTTCGGGGGAACGGAAGGAGGCTGACGCCATGGTTACAGGGTTTGTGGTGGCGCTGGTCGCAGTGGTCTTTGTGGTGATCCTCGTGTCGGCCGCGCGCAGCGGCGCACGGTCGTCCCGTCGTACCCACAGCCGCAGGGGGAGCTCGCACAGCAGCGGCGGCAGCTGGTGGGCCGGCGGGGGCGACAGCGGATCGTCGTGCGGAGGTGGCTCCTCCTCCTGCGGCGGGGGCTCGTCATGCGGAGGCGGGTCCTCGTCCTGTGGAGGGGGCGGAGGCGGATGCGGTGGCGGAGGCAGCTGACACGGGGCAGCTGAGCTCCCCGAGCAGGGGGAATCGCATCCGCGTGGAGCGGGGCCGGTGCCTGGGACCGGTCCCGCTTCTGTGCGTCCGGCGCCCGCATCGGTGTGCGAGCTCCAGCGCACCGGCGTACGCCCCGTACCCATCGGCGTACGCCGGAGTTGAACAGTTGAGCTGATAAGCCCTCTGAGGGATGGAAACCCTACGAACTTGGGTAAAATCGCTGTGTCGGCGCCACAGTTCATGATTCAGTGAATTTCACCAACGCAGCCCCTCGGACGTCCTGGGGACACCCCTTCTGACCGGCCGACAGGGCTGACCGGGCCGGCCTCCCGGCGCCGGCCGGGGCGCGCCGGAGACCCACACCTACCTCCCTTTTGTTCGCGTAGCGGAGCCGACCCATGCTCACGACCCTGAACACCGCCTACACCGACACGCGCGCGGCGGACCTCGCCTGGGCCCTGGGGCGCGAGCCGCTGCCCGCGCTGGCCGCCCTCGACCTCGAACTGACCGGCGCGAAGCTTCAGTTACGACTGCTCGGCGCGTCCCACCAGGTGCTGTTGGAGGAGGAGCGGGGCATGTGCTCGGAGACGGTGGCCTGCATGCCCGGCAGCAGCACCCCCCTGCCCCTCGGCGTGGCCAAGCGCACGGACGACTGGGAGTACGAGTTCGCCGCCCACGTGGAGATCCTCTCGCCCGGTCAGTTCGCGGGCCGGGCCCAGGAGTTGCTGGCACTGGTCGCCGACCATCCGCACGGCCTCGCCGGTGTCTTCCCCGGCAGCCCGCACGCCTTCACCGCACTGCTGGCCCAGCACCACGAGGGACAGGTGCACTGGCGTACGTGGCACGCGTACCCGCAGGACGGCCAGTTGGTGGCGACCCGCACCAGGGTGGGCGTACGGGTGGCCAAGGGCGCGGCCCGGCGCCGGACGGCACCGTTCAGCCAGTCGGGAGTCTGACGGCGACGCAAACGTCAGCCGC
The DNA here is from genome assembly GCF_008704715.1 of Streptomyces chartreusis. Taxonomy (NCBI): domain Bacteria; kingdom Bacillati; phylum Actinomycetota; class Actinomycetes; order Kitasatosporales; family Streptomycetaceae; genus Streptomyces; species Streptomyces chartreusis. The sequence continues at coordinate 4,647,328 of NZ_CP023689.1, read as the reverse complement.
CTCAACAACACCCGTGTGGGTGACGAAGCGTGCCCGTGCCGTAACGTACCGTCGGCAACGTGATCGAGCCGCACGCCCCCGCCCCACCCGGCACCAGGCCGCCCTGGGCGGGTCCCCCGCGGCTCCCGGTCCGGCCGGGTACCGGGCGATTCCTGGTCCTCGCGGGCGTCTTCGTGTGTGCCGCCTGCGGACTCGTGTACGAACTCGAACTCGTCGCCCTCGCCTCCTACTTGATCGGCGACTCGGTCACCCAGGCCTCCGTCGTGCTGTCCGTCATGGTGTTCGCGATGGGCCTCGGCTCCCTCGCCGCGAAGCGTCTGCGCCCGCACGCCGCGGCCGGCTTCGGCGCCATCGAGGCCCTGCTCGCCCTCGTCGGCGGGTCCAGCGCGCTCGCCCTGTACGCCGTCTTCGCCTGGACCGGCGACTGGGGCGGGATGTGGGCCCACGGCCCGCGCGCCCTGCTCGTCGCCTTCTCCCTCACCATCGGCCTGCTCATCGGCGCCGAGGTGCCGCTGCTGATGGAGCTCATCCAGCGCATCCGGCGCCAGGACGCGGGCGGCGCGGTGGCCGACCTGTTCGCCGCGGACTACGTCGGCGCGCTGGTCGGCGGCCTCGCCTTCCCCTTCCTCCTGCTGCCCCTGCTGGGCCAGTTGAGCTCGGCCCTGATCACCGGCGCCGTCAACGCCGTCGTCGGCGGCGCGCTCGTCCTCGGCCTGTTCCGCGGGGACCTCAGCCGCCGCGCCCGCTGGCTGCTGGTGATCGCCAACATCACCGTGCTCGGCATCCTCGCCTCCGCCGCCGTACTCGTCGACGACTTCGAACGGGCCGCCCGGCACGCGGTGTACGGGCGGGACGTACGCGTGGCGATCCAGACGGACGTCCAGGAGGTCGTCATCACCGGCGGCACCGACGGCCGGCCCCTCGACCTCTTCCTCGACGGCCGGCTGCGGGTCGGCGGGCGCGACGCCCGCCGCTACCACGAGGCGCTGGTCCACCCCGCGATGAGCGGCGAGCACACGCGCGTGCTCATCCTCGGCGGCGGGGACGGGCTGGCGGCGCGCGAAGTGCTGCGCCATCCCGGGGTGCACCGGGTCGACGTCGTCGAGGTCGACCCCGAGGTGGTGCGGCTGGCACGCGAGGACCCCGCGCTGTCCCGGCTCAACGGGGACGCGTACGACGACACCCGCGTCCATGTCATGACCGACGACGCGTTCCGGTGGCTGCGGCTGGCTCCGCCGGAGACGTACGACGTCGTCATCTCCGATCTGCCCGACCCCGGCATCACCGCCAGCACGAAGCTCTACTCCCAGGAGTTCTACGGCCTCGTCCACCGCGCCCTGACCCCGCACGGGCGCCTCGCGGTGCACGCCGGGCCGGTGTCGTCGCGGCCCCGCGTCTTCTGGACGGCCGACGCGACGCTGCGCTCGGCCGGCCTGCGCACCGAGCCGTACCGGGTCAGCGGCCGCGACTCCGGCTTCACGGCCGGCCCCGACCGCTCCACCCGCCCGACCCGCGCACCGCAGGACTGGGGCTTCATCCTGGCGGCCCGGGAGGAACGGCCGGTGCTGCGGCTCGGCACGGGGGAGGGCGCACCGCGTCCGGAGACCCTGACCCAGACGGGCCTGACGGCGGATGCCAGGGCGGCGGAGGAGACGAGGGTCGGGGGGTTGGGGGCTTCCACGGTGCTGCATCCGCGGTACTGAGCAGGACCGACGGGGGCGGGGGAGTGGCGGGGCGCGGGGAGGATACGCCCGGCGGGCGGGTGTCCGGTGAGAATCCCGGGATGTGTGGGTGCGGTTCACGCCATGCTGGGTAGGCTCGATCGGCATGGAGCATGAGGTGTTCGTTCCGGTTACGGCGGAGCGGCTCAGGGAGGTGCTGGCCGATCCCGCGCGGGTCGCCCGGGCGGTCCCCGGGCTCCAGCAGGACGCCGGGGCCGAGCCGGTGACCGGGCGGCTGAAGGTGCGCGTCGGCGGTCACACCATCACCTATCGCGGTGCCGTTCGGATCTCGGCCCGGGAGGACGGTTCCTACGCCGTCGAGGGCGACGCGACCGAGGCGCGCGGGAACGGGTCCGTGAAGCTGGCGCTCACCCTGCGGGTCGCCGAGGCCGAGGGCGGGGCCACGCTGCGGTTCGAGGGGACCGCGTCGGCCGACGGGCGGGTCACGGAGTTCTCGGCGGAGGCCGTGGGGTCGGCCGTGTCCCGGCTGCTGAATCGGTTTGGTGGGCAGTTGGGGGTCGTGGCCGGGGAAGCGGGGTCCGAGGCGGACGTCGAGACCGAGGCCGTTGAGGAGACTTTGGCGCCCGGGGAGTTCGAGGACCGGGTGACCAGTGACTTCGAGACGACGCCGGATGCGGATGACGCGGCCGTGCCGGAGCCGGGGCGTGATGCCGCGGACGACGGGGCCGGGTCCGGTTCCGTCTTCGACAGTGAGGTGCCGCCGCCGTCGTTGGATCCGCGGGCCCAGGAGGACGACTCCGAGGACGAGGACGACGAGGACGAAGACGGGGAGGATTCGCCTGTGGCGGAGGCCGCGCATGCTCGACGGACGATGATCGGGCGTAGTGCGGAGGAAGTGGATCATGCGCCGCCGCGGGGGCGGTACGCGCCTGTCCCGGCGCCGCAGACCATTGCGCCGAACTCGACGCTTCGGTGGGCCGCGCCGGCGGCGGCGCTGGTGCTGGCCTCGGCGATCGTGGTGGGGCGGATGCTGCGGCGTCGGCGCTGAGCGATCGTCCCAGTAGGGTCTTCCCGTGAGTAACGAACACATCACGCTGACCGCGGGTGACGCGGAGGTGGACGTGCTGCCGGGGAACGGCGGGCGGGTCGGGGGGCTGCGCGTCGGGGGCACCGAGTTGCTGCGGCAGGGGGAGCGGTTCGGGTGCTTCCCGATGGTTCCCTGGTGCGGGCGGATCAGGGACGGCCGGTTCCTCGACGGCGCCCGGGTGCGGCAGATGCCGCTCAACGCCCCGCCGCACGCCATCCACGGCACCACCCGCGACGGCGCCTGGAAGGTCGCTCGGGTCGCCGACGGCGAGGCCGTGATCACGTACGACCTGGTCGAGCCGTGGCCGTACGCCGGTCGTGTCACGCATGTCGTCGCGCTCACGCCGGACAGCCTCAGTCTCACCATGTCCGTCGAGACGTACGAGGACTCCTTCCCGGCGCAGATCGGCTGGCACCCCTGGTTCAACCGCAACCTCGGCGCCGAGGACGTCCGGCTCGACTTCAGCCCGGCCTGGCAGGAGGAGCGCGGGGACGACCACCTGCCCACCGGGAACCGCATCGAGCCGCTGCCCGGCCCGTGGGACGACTGCTTCGGGATGCCCGACGGCGTCGACGTCACGCTCACCTGGCCGGGGCAGCTGGAGCTGAAGGTGAGCAGCCGCGAGAAGTGGGTCGTCGTCTACGACGAGCAGGAGGCCGCCGTCTGCGTCGAGCCGCAGACCGGGCCGCCCAACGGGCTGAACACCCTGCCCCGCCTGGTCACGCCCCTGGAGCCGCTGGAGGCCACGACCGTCTGGAGCTGGCGGCGCCTCTAAGCTGGGCGGCATGACTGACGTACGTGGCGAGCTGCTGAACCAGATCAAGGACAAGGCCGTGGTGCACGGCAAGGTGACCCTGTCGTCGGGGCTCGAAGCCGACTACTACGTCGACCTCCGGCGCGTCACCCTCGACGGCGAGGCCGCTCCGCTCGTCGGGCAGGTGCTGCTCGATCTGACGGCGGAGCTGGAGTTCGACGCGGTCGGCGGGCTCACCATGGGCGCCGACCCCGTTGCCGCCGCGATGCTGCACGCCGCCTCCGCGCGCGGCAGGCGGCTCGACGCGTTCGTCGTCCGCAAGGCCGCCAAGGCGCACGGGATGCAGCGCCGGGTCGAGGGGCCGGACATCGCCGGGCGCCGTGTCCTCGTCGTCGAGGACACCTCCACCACCGGCGGCTCCCCGCTCACCGCCGTCGAGGCCGTGCGCGAGGCCGGCGCCGAGGTCGTCGGCGTCGCGACGATCGTCGACCGGGCCACCGGCGCCGCCGAGAAGATCGAGCAGGGCGCCGGAGTGCCGTATCTCTTCGCCTACTCCAAGGACGAACTCGGCCTGGACTGACGCCGGTCCGCACGGGCGCCCGTCTCGGCAGGTGACAGGCGCTCGGAGCATCCCGGTTCGTCTGGAAAGATGGGGCCGACGATGACGTCGCATCCCTAGGTCTAGGTCAGGGCCGTAAGCCAGAACGCCGTACGCAGTACGTCGACCCGCACACTCCAAGGAGCGGACAGATGCCCATCGCAACCCCCGAGGTCTACAACGAGATGCTCGACCGGGCGAAGGCAGGCAAGTTCGCCTACCCGGCCATCAACGTGACCTCCTCCCAGACCCTGCACGCGGCCCTGCGCGGCTTCGCGGAGGCGGAGAGCGACGGCATCATCCAGATCTCCACGGGTGGTGCGGAGTTCCTCGGCGGCCAGCACAGCAAGGACATGGTCACCGGCGCCGTCGCCCTGGCCGAGTTCGCGCACATCGTCGCCAAGAAGTACGACATCACCGTCGCCCTGCACACGGACCACTGCCCGAAGGACAAGCTCGACGGGTACGTGCGTCCGCTGCTCGCGGTCTCCGAGGAGCGCGTCGCGCGCGGTGAGAACCCGCTGTTCCAGTCGCACATGTGGGACGGCTCGGCGGAGACCCTCGCCGACAACCTCTCCATCGCGCAGGAGCTGCTGGAGCGCGCCCGTGCCGCGAAGATCATCCTTGAGGTCGAGATCACCCCGACCGGTGGCGAGGAGGACGGCGTCTCGCACGAGATCAACGACTCCCTCTACACCACGGTCGACGACGCGATCCGTACCGTCGAGGCCCTCGGCCTCGGTGAGAAGGGCCGCTACCTGCTCGCCGCGTCCTTCGGCAACGTCCACGGCGTCTACAAGCCGGGCAACGTCGTGCTGCGTCCCGAGCTGCTGAAGGAGCTGAACGAGGGCGTCGCCGCCAAGTACGGCAAGCCGTCCCCGTTCGACTTCGTCTTCCACGGCGGGTCCGGCTCCACCGAGGAGGAGATCGCGACCGCGCTGGAGAACGGCGTCGTCAAGATGAACATCGACACCGACACCCAGTACGCCTTCACGCGTCCGGTGGCGGCCCACATGTTCCAGAACTACGACGGCGTCCTGAAGGTCGACGGCGAGGTCGGCAACAAGAAGACCTACGACCCGCGCACCTGGGGCAAGCTCGCCGAGGGCTCCATGGCCGCGCGCGTGACCGAGGCCTGCGGCAACCTGCGCTCCACGGGCACGAAGATCAAGTAAAGCGGGATCCACGACGAGCCCGGTGCTACGGCACCGGGCTCGTTGTATATCTGGGGCATGCCCGATGTCAGGTTGGCCTCGCCGCAAGGCAAGTGGATCCTGCTCACCACCGTCCTCGGCTCCAGCATGGCGATGCTGGACTCGACCGTCGTCAACGTAGCCCTCCCACGCATCGGCGAGGACCTCGACGCCGACCTCGCCGCGCTCCAGTGGACCGTCAACGCGTACATGCTGACGCTGGCCGGGCTGATCCTGCTCGGCGGCTCGCTGGGCGACCGGTACGGGCGGCGCCGGGTCTTCGTCATCGGCGTCGTGTGGTTCGCCCTGGCCTCGCTGCTGTGCGGGGTCGCCCCGAACGTCGGCGTGCTCATCGCGGCCCGGGCGCTCCAGGGCATCGGCGGCGCCCTGCTCACCCCCGGGTCGCTGGCCCTGATCCAGGCGTCCTTCCATCCCGACGACCGGGCGAAGGCGGTCGGCCTCTGGTCCGGCTTCGGGGGCATCGGCGCGGCCGTGGGTCCCTTCCTCGGCGGCTGGCTGGTCGACGGCCCCGGCTGGCGCTGGGTCTTCCTGCTGAACGTCCCGCTGGCGCTGCTGTGCGCGCCGATCGCCGTACGGCACGTTCCGGAGTCCGGCGACGGGACCAAGCACGGCCGCTTCGACGTGCTCGGTGCCTTCCTCGGGGCAGCGGCCCTGGCCCTGGTGACGTACGCGCTGATCGAGGCCCAGCAGGTCTCGGTGACCGTGTGGATCACCGCGATCGCCGGCGTGGCGGCCGGGGTCGCCTTCGTCTACGTCGAGCGTCACAGGCCCGACCCGATGATGCCGCTCGACATCTTCCGCTCCCGCCAGTTCACGGCCGTCAACCTCGTCACGCTCTGTGTCTACGCGGCCTTCAGCGGCTTCTTCTTCCTCGCCGCGCTCCAGCTCCAGGTCGTCTCCGGCTACTCGGCGCTCGGCGCCGGTACGGCCCTGCTGCCCACGACCGCCCTGATGCTGCTGTTCTCGGCCCGCTCGGGCGCCCTCGCCGACCGGATCGGGCCGCGCATCCCGCTGACCGTCGGCCCGCTGCTGTGCGCGGCCGGGATACTGCTGATGCTGCGGGTGGGCGAGAACGCCTCCTACGTCACCGACGTCCTGCCGGCCCTGCTGGTCCTGGGCCTCGGCATGGTCACCCTGGTGGCGCCCCTGACCGCGACCGTCCTGGCCTCCGTCGACACCGCCCGCGCCGGCCTGGCCAGCGGCGTCAACAACGCGGCGGCCCGGGCGGCGGGCCTGGTCGCGGTGGCCGCGCTGCCGCTGCTGGCCGGAATGGGCGAGGAGGCCTACCGCTCGGCCGACGCCTTCGACGCCGCGTTCGACCGGGCGATGCCGATCTGCGCCGGGGTGCTCGTCCTGGGCGCGCTGATCGCCTTTGCGACGGTACGGCCACTGCCGCCGGACTGCCGCAAGCCGGAGTGCCTGCACCACGGCAGCGTGACAACACCTCCGCTGGAGGGCGTGCGGAGCCGGGGGCGGCTGGAGGTGGACGGCAAGGGGGGCGCCGGGGGGAACGCCGAGGGCTGAGAGCCCCGCGTCCGGCGCCGGGGGAGTTCGCGGACGGGGGCAGTCCCACTAGGGCGCCCTCGAGCTGCCGTACTCCTCCCATGGGCCAGACTGGACCTCATGGCCATTCACGAAGACCTTCTCGGGGGACCGCCCCCGACCCACCTCCCCGACGACCCCGAGCCGCGCGAGCTGCTCGCCGGCGGCACCGCCCCCGCGGATGTCGCCGCGAAGTACCCGACCTCCTCGCTGGCCTGGGCCCAGCTGGCCGACGAGGCGTTCGAGCGGGGCAGCGTCGTGGAGTCGTACGCCTACGCCCGTACGGGCTACCACCGCGGCCTGGACGCCCTGCGCCGCAACGGCTGGAAGGGCCACGGCCCGGTCCCGTGGGAGCACGAGCCCAACCGCGGCTTCCTGCGCGCCCTGCACGCCCTCGCCCGTGCCGCCGGCTCCATCGGCGAGCAGGAGGAGTACGAGCGCTGCTCGCAGTTCCTGAAGGACTCCTCGGCGACCGCCGCCCAGACCCTGGGCTAGCGGCGCGGCTCCGCGCGTGAGGCCCGCCCGCCGATGTGACCAGGCGGGCCTTGCGCCACCCGGGGCGATCCCTGAGGATGCCGGTGGGGACCGGGGCCCCTTTGCCGATAACGGCAGGGCGGACCGCTACCCGAAGTTACACAGGAGACAGCAATGTCCCAGCAGGCTCACCGGTCCGCGGAGACACCCCCGGAAACCTCCCCGGAGACTCAAGAGCCCGAGACCCCCAATCTCGACTTCGCGGGCACCACGCCGTACGAGGACTACGTCAAGGCGGATGTGCTCACCCACCTCCAGCACACCCTCTCCGACGACCCCGGAGAGATGGTCTTCCTGGTCACGACCCAGGTCATGGAGCTGTGGTTCACCGTCATCGTCCATGAGTGGGAGACCGCGGCGCGGGCGCTGCGCGAGGACCGGCCGGGCGTGGCGATCGACGCCCTGAAGCGTTCCGTCCGGGAACTGGACGCCCTGAACCACTCCTGGAAGCCGCTCGGCCAGCTCACGCCGGCCCAGTTCAACGCCTACCGCAGCGCCCTCGGCGAGGGCTCCGGCTTCCAGTCGGCGATGTACCGCCGGATGGAGTTCCTGCTCGCCGAGAAGTCCGCGTCCATGCTCGTCCCGCACCGCGGCGCCCCGCGCGTCCACGCGGAGCTGGAGAAGGCGCTGCACGAGCCCAGCCTCTACGACGAGGTGCTGCGCTTCCTCGCCCGGCACGGCTGCGCGATCCCCGAGGCGGTCCTCAAGCGCGACGTCTCGCGCCGGTACGACCCCTCGCCGGAGGTCGAGGCCGCCTGGACGGCGATCTACTCGGGCGACCAGAACTCCGAGCTCGCCCGACTGGGCGAGGCCCTCACCGACGTCGCCGAACTGGTGTGGCGCTGGCGCAACGACCACCTGGTCGCCACCCGCCGCGCGATGGGCGCCAAGGCCGGCACCGGCGGCTCGGCCGGCGTGGCCTGGCTGGAGAAGCGCGCGCAGAAGAACGTCTTCCCCGAGCTGTGGACGGCGAGGTCCCATGTCTGAGCTCACGACACGGGCGGGGGCGCTGGACGCCGCCGACGAACTGGCCGGCGTCCGCAAGCAGTTCGTGCTCGACGAGGTCGTCTACCTCGACGGGAACTCCCTGGGTGCCCTGCCCGCGAACGTGCCGGGGCGGGTCGAGGACGTCGTACTGCGGCAGTGGGGCCGGATGCGCATCCGCTCCTGGGACGAGAGCGGCTGGTGGACCGCGCCCGAGCGGATCGGCGACAAGATCGCTCCGCTGGTGGGGGCGGCGCACGGCCAGATCGTCGTCGGGGACTCCACAAGTGTCAATGTCTTCAAGGCACTTGTGGCTGCGGTTCGCATGGCCGACGCGGACCGCGACGAGATCCTCGTCGACGCGACGACCTTCCCCACCGACGGCTACATCGCCGAGTCGGCGGCCCGGATGACCGGCCGTACGCTGCGGCCCGTGACCCCGGCCGAGGTGCCGGGCGCGCTGAACGACCGTACGGCCGCCGTCCTGCTGAACCACGTCGACTACCGCACGGGCCGGCTGCACGACCTGCCGTCCCTGACCGCCGCCGTGCACGCGGCGGGCGCGGTGGCGGTCTGGGACCTGTGCCACAGCGCGGGCGCCCTGCCGGTCGGGCTCGACGAGCACGGGGTGGACCTGGCGGTCGGCTGCACCTACAAGTACCTGAACGGCGGCCCCGGTTCACCGGCGTACCTGTACGTCCGCCGGGAACTCCAGGACCGCTTCGACTCCCCGCTGCCCGGCTGGAACTCGCACGCCGAGCCGTTCGGCATGCGGCCCGCCTTCGAACCGGCGTCGGGAGCGCTGCGCGGCCGCGTCGGCACACCCGACATCCTCTCCATGCTCGCTCTGGAGGCGGCCCTGGAGGTCTGGGACGGGGTGCGGATCGAGGCGGTGCGGGCCAAGTCGCTGGCGCTGACGGACTTCTTCCTGGAGTGCGTCGCGGCGTATGTGCCCGAGGGGCGCGTGGAGTCGGTGACGCCGGTGGCGCACAGCGAGCGCGGCAGCCAGGTGGCCCTGCGCTGCGACGACGCCGGGGACGTGATGAAGCGGCTCATCGAGCGGGGGGTCGTCGGCGACTTCCGGCATCCCGATGTGCTGCGGTTCGGTTTCACGCCGCTGTATGTGGGGTTCGCGGATGTGGAGCGGGCGGCCCGGGTGTTGGGCGAGGTGCTGCGCTGACGACGGTGCAGCAGCCCTGGGGCGGCAGGCCACGGCACTCCCTGCGGAGCGCCTAGGCGACGTACACCCCCGCCACGGCAGCCGCGTGCGCCGCCCGCGCGGCGCGCTCCGCGGCGGGGGCGTCGGGGATCTCCCCGGTCGTCAGCAACTGGTAGTAGAGGGGCGCCGACACCGCCCGTACGACCGCCTCGGCGTCCGTACCGGCGGGGAACTCCCCCCGTGCCACGCCCTGTTCCACGCACGGCGCCCATTCCGCGATCCGTACCTCGTAGAACCGCCGCAGCGCCTGCGCCGTACGCGCGTCGCAGGTCGCGGCGGCGATGACGGCACGGAACAGGGCGCCCTGCCGGGGATCGGCCAGCGTGCGCCGCACCAGTGCCGCGTTGGCCCGCAGGTCCCCCAGCGCCGAGCCGGTCTCCTCGCGCGGCAGCGACTGCTCGGCCATGTCGGCGAGCAGGTCGGCCACCAGGCCCGTCACCGAGCCCCAACGCCGGTACACGGTCGTCTTGCCGACGTCCGCGCGGCGGGCGACGTCCGCGAGGTCGAGGCCGTCGAATCCCTGCTCCGCCAGCACGTCTCCGGCCGCCTCCAGGACGGCCGCACGGACACGCGCGGTACGCCCTCCGGGACGGACGGTGCCGGGTTCGGCGGACATATCGGCCTCCTTGGTGCAGGTACGCGCCGTGGCGTGATCCACGGTTCCAGCGTAACGAAACGGCAGGACCGTTTAACCCTCACCGAGCGTGACATCCGCGTGTCCGCGCACGTGACGGGCCTGGTACCGTCCCCGCCAACGGCCGAAGTCGCACATGGTCCGCACCCTGTCTCTTCTTTCGCCCGCCACTCTGTCTTGCCTTTCCCCCCCACCCCGCATTCGTCCAATTCCGTTTTGTTGCTGAGAGGTTGGAGCATGCCGGACGACGCCGCAGCTGCCCGGGACGCCGCCGAGGAGCAGTCGGCCTTCTCCCACCCGCCCGTCGATCCCGACGCCATTGCCTCCTACGGTGACCATCCCGACCAGGTGATCGACTTCTACGCGCCCCGCGGCGAGACCGTGCCGGGCGTCCTGGTCCCGTTGGTCGTCCTCCTGCACGGCGGGGCCTGGCGTGCGCCGTACGACCGCCGGCATGTCACACCGCTCGCGGACTTCCTCGCGCGGCGGGGGTTCGCCGTGGCGAATGTGGAGTATCGGCGGGGGGCGGGGGAGGGGGCGGCCGGGGCGGGTGGTGCCGGTTCTGGCGCCGGTGCTGGTTCGGGTTCCGGTGCGGGTGCGGGTGCGGGTGCGGGTGCGGGCTCCGGTTCCGGTTCCGGTTCGGGCGAGGGCGCTTCGGTGGCCGGTCGCTGGCCCGGGACCTTCGACGACGTCGCCGCCGCTCTGGACGCGCTGCCCGCGCTGGTGCGGGAGGCCCTTCCGCAGGCCGATGCGCGCCGGATGGTGCTCACCGGGCACTCGGCCGGCGGCCACCTCGCCCTCTGGGCGGCGGCCCGCCATGTCCTCCCGGCGGACGCCCCCTGGCGCACCGACAGGCCGGTGCCCCTGAGGGGCGTGGTCGCCCTGGCCCCGATCGCCGACTTCACGGTCGCGGACAAGCTGGACGTGTGCGGGGGCGCCGCGCGGCAACTGCTGGGCGAAGGCGAGGAGTTCGCGGAACGCCTGCCGTACGCCGACCCGGCCTTCCTGCTCCCGACGGGCATCGCGACGACGATCGTCCAGGGCCGCACCGACATCGTGGTCCCGCCGGCGGTCGCCGAGTCGTACGCGGACGCGGCGGCGAAGGCGGGGGAGGTGGTCGGTCTGACGCTGCTGGAGGACGTCGGCCATTTCCCGCTGATCGATCCGGCGGCGGATGCGTGTGCGGTCGTGGTGGAGGAGATCGCACAGCTGGCGTGGTGACGCCTTCGTCCTCTCGGTGACCCCCTCATACCCGTAGTACTTGAGAGCTACGTTGCAGGTGAGCTCCCTGGCATGACGCGGACGACGAGGCCGGATCCGTAACTTCCCAACCAGGCAAGCCCGATGGCCGGGCGGACTGGGAGGGAAGACGACCATGGGGCGTTCGACGGGGGCCGGCGGGCTCGGGCCGGGGAAGGCGGGTCCGGCGCAGCGGCGTCCGGGGGAGCCGAGTCCGGGGCAGACGGGGCCGGGGGAGCCGAATCGGGGGGAGCCGAGTCTCCGGCAGGCGAGTCCGGGCGGGGCAAGCGCGGACGGACGTGAGGGCGGGCGGAGCAAGAGCCGCCGTACACAGCGATGGCGCCGAGCGCTGCTCGCCGGGGTGATCACCGGTGCCGTGGTCCTCCCGCTGTCCGGTGCCGCGCGCGCCGAGATCCCCGCCCCGCCGCCCGCCGCCCTCCCCCCGGTGACGGCGGCGACGCTGGAGCAGACCTACGAGGCCAACCGGGCCAACGCCGCCGAGGCGTCCCGCATGGCCGCGGAGTACGGCGACCGGGAACGCGCCGCGGCGGACCGTGAGATGGCAGACCCGTCGCGCCGGTTCCTCTCCTTCGACGGCCGTGGCTTCGGCCTGGCGACGGAGGTCTTCGGCGACCTGGCCCACGCCGACCGCATCGCGGTCCTGGTCCCGGGCTCCGACACGTCCATCGACACCTACGACCGCTTCCGCGACACGGCCCGCGCCCTGCACCAGCGGCTCACCCGGGAAGCCCCACAGGGCACCCGCACCGCGGTGGTGGCCTGGCTCGGCTACCAAACCCCGGGCACGGTCAGCACGACGGTCACGACGACGGCCCGAGCCGAGAAGGCGGCTCCGGAACTACGGGATTTCATACGGCAGTTGCGCGCCCTCAGGGCCGACGAGGGGCCCGGGGCGACTGGTGGGGGAACCGGGACCGCCGGCAAGGGGGCTGGGCCGGCCGACGAGGGTTCCCGTACGCCGGAGCCGAGGCCACGTATCTCCCTCCTCTGTCACTCCTACGGCTCCGTGGTCTGCGGCCGTGCCGCCCCCGGTCTGGACGTGGACGACATCGCCCTGATCGGCAGCCCCGGCACCGGCGTGGACACGGCCGGGGCCCTGCACACCCGGGCCCGTATCTGGGCGGCAAGGGGCGGTGACGACTGGGTGGCGGAGGTACCGCACATCCGGATCGACGTCCTCGGCACGACCGTCGGCTTCGGCACCGACCCGATGTCCCCGTCCTTCGGCGCCCGAGTCTTCGCGGCGGGCGAAGGCGGCCACAGCGACTACTTCCGCCCGGGCTCGCCGTCCCTGGCGAACCTGACCCGCATCGTCCTGGGCGAGACCTCGGAGGTGACCCATGCCTGAACCGACACAGTCCGCCCGCCCGAAGGGCATATTGAGGGGCATCCGCGGGGGCGCCGCCCAGGTCGATGCGGCGACGCCGGTCGGCCGGGATCGGGCCGTCGACGCGTTGCGGGCCTTCGCGATCCTCGGTGTGGTCCTCGGGCACTGGCTGGTCACGGCCCTGGTCGCGGACGGCGGCGGAGGCGGTGGCCTGCACACCGCGAGCCCGCTGCACCACATGCCCTGGCTGGCCCCGATCTCCTGGGCCTTCCAGACCCTCGCCGTGTTCTTCCTGGTCGGCGGCCATGTGGCGACCCGCGGCTACACCTCGGCCCGCGAACGCGGCACCACGTACACGCAGTGGCTGGCGTCCCGGCTGTCCCGTCTGTTCAAACCGGTGGCGGCCGTCCTCAGCCTGTGGACGGTGGCATCGGTTCTCCTCCTGCTCTCGGGCACGGAGACGGACACGGTCCGCACCCTCCTCAAACTCGCCCTGTCCCCCTTGTGGTTCCTCCTGGTCTTCGCGGCGCTGACGGCGGCGACACCGCTACTGCGACGCCTCCATCCGCTGTGGCCGCTGGCCGTCGTCCTCCACGTCGACCTCCTGCGCTTCGGCCTGGGTGCCCCCGACTGGCTCGGCTGGGTGAACCTGGCGGCGGGCTGGATGGTGCCGTTCACCGTGGGCGCGGCGTGGACCCGGGGCGAGTTGGAGCGCCGGCGCGCGGGCTGGATCCTGCTGGTGGGCGGTACCGCGGCGACGGCGGCACTGGTCGCCTGGGCGGGCTATCCGGCGTCCATGGTCGGTGTCCCCGGCGCCGGCGTCTCCAACCTCAACCCGCCGACGCTGGCCGCGGTGACCTTCGGCCTGGCCCAGTGCGGCCTGGCCCTGCTCCTGCGGGAGCCTCTGCGCCGCGCGATGCGCCGCCCCCTGGCCTGGGCGGCGGTGGCCCTGCTCAACCTCTCCGCTATGACGATCTTCCTCTGGCACCAGACGGCCCTGATGGCCACCACGGCCACATCCCTGACGGCCGGTCACCTCCCGGGCCTGCACACCCCACCCGACGACCTCGCCTGGGTGGCGGCCCGCCTGGCCTGGCTCCCCGTCTTCGCGGCGGCACTGGCCCTGTGCTGGACGGCGTTCCGCACCTACGAACAGGGCCCCCGCCGCCCGAAGGGCCACGCGTCCCGGGTGGTCCGCACCCACCGTTCCCACGAAAGCCACAAAACGAAGACCCAGAACCATGCTTAGGGTGACCCACGTGAACGAAGAGGAGGCCTCAACCCCCCGACCGGCACTCGCCGATGGCGCCAAGCCCCCACAGGGGCCACCCGCACCCGACGACGATGCCCGCACGAAACAACCCCTCCGCACCCACCTCCGCAAACCCTTCGGCACAACCTGGCTCCGCTGTCTGACGATCCTCCTCACCGTCTGGATCGCCCTGGGCGTCTCCCTCGCCGGCGGCAACGAACTCAGCGCCGACTACGACCTGAGCACGGCCCACGGCCTGGTCGCCGGCTTCTCCCTCGGCCTGACCCTCGTCCTCGCCCTGTGGCGCCCCACCGAGGCCTGGGCCCTCAACCTCTCGGCCGCCGTGGTGATCGCCCTCATCGCCCGCCCCCACCTCATGGAGACCCCACCCCCCGGCCCCAACTGGCCCTGGAGCACCCCCGCGGTACTCGCCCACGCCACGGCCCTGCTCCTCCTCGCCCTCCGCGTCCGTACCCGCAACGCGGTGTCGGCGCTCGCGGCGACGGCCCTGGTCACGTTCCTCCTCCAGGGCGTCATAGGAGGCCAGCGCTACTCCGGCACCGGCACCACGGCGGTGGCCGTCTTCGCGGTGGCCGTCCTCGTCGGCACCGCACTCCGCGGCCGCAAAGAGGCCCGCACCCAACTCGTCGAGCAGGAAACCCTCACCGCGTCCGAACGAGCCCAGCGCACCCTCCTGGAGGAGCGCAGCCGTATCGCCCGCGAGCTGCACGACGTGGTCGCCCACCACATGTCGGTCATCTCCATCCAGGCCCAGGTGGCGCCGCACCTCGTGGAGAACCCGTCAGAGGAGCTGAAGGAGAACCTGGAGGGCATCCGGCAGAACGCCCTGGACGCCCTGACCGAACTCCGCCGCGTCCTCGGGGTGCTGCGCTCGGAACACCCCGACGCCCCGGACGTATTCGACCCGACGGGCACCGACGCCGGCGCCACCGCGGCCCCGCACGCGCCTCAGCCCACGCTCGACCGGCTGGAGACGCTGGTGGACAACATCCGCGGCGTCGGACTGGAGGTGACCCTCGACATCACCGGGCGACGCCGCCCGCTGACACCCGGCGTGGAGCTGTCGGCGTACCGGATCGTGCAGGAGGCGCTGAGCAACGTCCTGCGGCACGCCCCCGGCGCGACCGCCCGCGTCTCCGTCGCCTACGAGCCGCGTGCCGTGAGCCTGCGGGTCGTCAACTCGGCGCCGCAGCGCCCGGCACCCCCGTCGCACGGCGCGGGCCACGGTCTGCTCGGCATGCGGGAGCGGGCCTCGATGCTCGGCGGCTCCCTCTCGGCGTACCCGGCACGGGAGGGCGGCTACGTGGTGAGCGCCTACCTCCCGGTGCACTCCCGCATCGAAGGCATCGCCTACGTCCCGATCCCCCACGCCCCCAACCCCCCTCACCCCGACAAGGACGGCACCGCATGACGAGCAGCCCCATCCGCGTAGTGATCGCCGACGACCAGCAGATGGTCCGGCAGGGATTCTCCGTGCTGCTCAACACCAAGCCCGACATCGACGTGATCGGTCAGGCGGTGGACGGCCTGGACGCGGTCGCGAAGGTCGCCGAGCTCGTGCCCGACGTCGTCCTGATGGACATCCGCATGCCGGAGCTCGGCGGTATCGAGGCCACCCGCCGGATCACCACCGCGACACCGCACATCAAGGTGCTGGTGCTGACGACGTTCCACCTCGACGAGTACGTGTACGAGGCACTGCGCGCGGGCGCCTCCGGCTTCCTGCTGAAGGACGCCTCCGCCGATCAGCTGGCCGAGGCGGTACGGGTCGTGGCGGCCGGCGACGCCCTCCTCGCACCCGTCGTCACCCGCCGTCTGATCGCCGAGTTCGCCCGCCTGGACGGCCGGCCGCGTGCCCCGCTCAAGGAACGTGTCGCCGACCTGACCGAACGCGAGACGGAGGTCCTCGCCCTGATCGCGCAGGGCCTGTCGAACGCGGAGATCGCCGAGCGCCTCGTCGTGGCCGAGCAGACCGTGAAGACCCACGTGAGCCGGATCCTGGTGAAACTGGGGCTGCGGGACCGTACACAGGCGGCGGTGTTCGCCTTCGAGTCGGGTGTGGTGCGGCCCACGGGCCACTGACCCGGCACCGGCACGACCAGCGGTGATACCCGTAGTACCTGAGATGGACCCACAGGAACCCCTCTCCATGGGGACGACCGCGAGACCCCTCGACGCCTACCGTTCTGTACGTGACCGAGACGACTCAGATGCCGACCCCGCCCCCGGGGGACGCGGCCAAGCCGCGCAGCCCGGAGTTCCGGCTCGCCGCGGACGCCCTGCGCGGGCTGCGGCAGGACCTGTTCCACGACGCCTTCGCCTACCGCCCGCTGCCGCGCAGGGGTGTCGACGGCCCCGTGACCCGTCGGCTGCCGGGCCGGCTCCGCGAGTACGCGGCCTGGATGCCGCACGCCCTGCTCGTCGGGGTCGCCCTGCTCACGCTGCTCATCGCGACCGTCGACACCGGCGGCGCGGCCCTGGTGCTCGGTCCGATCGCCGTCATCCCGATCCTGCTGACCATGATCCGGCCGGTCGGAGCGTTCTGGGCGTCGATGGCGGCCACCCCGCTCACCGTGCTCTTCGGCGGCTCGATGGGCGACTGGCCGTGGCCGCCCTCGGCCTTCGTCTGCCATCTGACGGTGCTGACGGTCGTGGCGATACGCACCCGGCCGCGTACGGCGGCGTACATGTGGGCCGTCACGGGGGCGTACGGCTTCCTGGGGGAGGTGGTGTTCGGTCCGGGTCACTACTACGGCACCAACACCGGCCCGATGATGGTCGTCTCCGCGCTGTTCCTGCTCGTCGTCGCCGTCTGGCACACCCGCCGGGAGGCCCGTCAGGAGGTGACCGCGCAGCAGACGGTGACCGCGCACGAGCGCTCCCGGCGCACCCTGCTGGAGGAGCGCACGAACATCGCCCGGGAGCTGCACGACGTGGTCGCCCACCACATGTCGGTCGTCGCGATCCAGGCGGAGGCCGCGCCCTACCGGGTGGAGAACCCGCCGCCGGAGCTGGAGCGGGCCTTCGCCACGATCCGGGAGAACGCGGTGGCGGCGCTGACCGAGCTGCGCCGGGTCCTGGGTGTGGTCCGCGCCGAGGACTACGAGGCCCCGGAGGCCCCGCAGCCCACCCTCGCCGACCTGGAGGCGCTGCTGGCGAACGTGCGGGACGCGGGGCTGGACGTGGAGAAGGCGGTCACGGGTGCGGCCCGTGAGCTGCCGCCCGGGGTGGAGCTGTCGGCGTACCGGATCGTTCAGGAGGCGCTCAGCAACAGCCTGCGGCACGCGCCCGGCGCGTCCGCCAGGGTGGAGGTCGCCTACGTCCTCGGCGGTCTCGGCCTGCGCATAGTCAACGGCCCGCCGCCCGCGCCCGACCTGGTGAAACCCTCACCGGGCGCCGGGCACGGCATCACCGGTATGCGGGAGCGGGTCTCGATGCTGAACGGCGAGATGACGGCGGGCCCGGCGCAGGACGGCGGCTATGAGGTGACGGTGTTCCTGCCGGTCACCACGACCTCAGAGGACGGATCATGACCATCCGCGTGCTGATCGCGGACGACCAGATGATGGTGCGCGAGGGCTTCTCGGTCCTGCTCAACGCGATGCCGGACATCGAGGTCGTCGGCGAGGCGGTCAACGGACGCCAAGCGGTGGACCGGGTCCGTGAACTGGCCCCGGACGTCGTGCTGATGGACATCCGCATGCCGGAGCTGAACGGCATCGAGGCGACCCGCGAGATCGTCGCGGCGGACGGCGCCGCCAAGGTCCTGGTGCTGACCACCTTCGACCTCGACGAGTACGTGTACCAGGCGCTGCGGGCGGGAGCCTCCGGCTTCCTGCTGAAGGACGCCTCGGCGCGCCAGCTCGCCGACGGTGTGCGGGTGGTGGCGGCCGGCGAGGCGCTGCTCGCCCCCTCGATCACCAGGCGGCTGATCACGGAGTTCTCGAAGATGTCCGACTCGCCGCGCCTGATGCCCTCGGCGCACGCGGCGTACGGGGATCTGACCGAGCGGGAGACGGAGGTGCTGGTGCTGATCGCGCAGGGCCTGTCGAACTCGGAGATCGCCGAGCGGCTGGTGGTGGCGGAGTCGACGATCAAGACCCACGTCAGCCGGATCCTGGTGAAGCTGGGGCTGCGGGACCGTACGCAGGCGGCGGTGTTCGCCTACGAGGCGCGGCTGGTCACGCCGGGCTGAGCCGGCAGGCCCTACGGTGAGGGGCATGGAACAGCGCATCACACTGATCACACTGGGAGTCTCCGACCTCGCCCGGTCGAAGGCCTTCTACGAGGCCCTGGGCTGGCGGGGGCAGGAGGTCGAGGAGACCGTCTTCTTCCAGGCGGGCGGTCTCGGTCTGGTGCTGTGGGGCCGGGAGAAGCTGGCGCGGGACTGCGGTCTGGAGCCGGGGGCGGCGAGCGGGTTCGGCGGGATCGCCCTCGCGCACAACGTCCGCTCCGAGGCGGAGGTGGACGCCATCCTCGCGGTGGTGGAGCAGGCAGGCGGGACGGTCACCAAGCCCGCCGCGGTCAACGTGATCGGCTTCTACTCCAGCGCCTTCGTCGACCCCGACGGCCACGCCTGGGAGGTCGCCCACAACCCCGGCTTCCCGCTCGCCGAGGACGGCTCGGTCACCCTTCCGGACTTCGGTACCGCCTAGGCCCCTGGTCAGACCGGGGGAGGCCGGGCTAACGTCCGGACATGGCAGCTCCCTCCGCCCTCGCCTTCGACCCGTGGGACCCGGCGTTCCTCGCCGACCCCTACCCGGCCTACGCCGAACTGCGGGCCCGGGGCCGGGTGCACTACTTCGAGCCCACCGACCAGTGGCTGGTCCCGCACCACGCGGACGTCTCGGCGCTGCTGCGCGAGCGCAGGCTGGGGCGGACGTACCAGCACCGGTTCACGCACGAGGACTTCGGGCGGACGGCGCCGCCGCCGGAGCACGAGCCGTTCCATGTGCTCAACGATCACGGGATGCTCGATCTGGAGCCGCCGGACCACACCCGGATCCGCCGGCTGGTGTCGAAGGCGTTCACGCCGCGCACGGTGGAGCAGCTGAAGCCGTATGTGCGGCGGCTGGCCGGCGAGCTGGTGGCGGGGCTGGTCGAGGCGGGCGGCGGTGATCTGCTGACGGACGTCGCGGAGCCGCTGCCGGTCGCGGTGATCGCGGAGATGCTGGGCATCCCCGAGTCGGACCGCGGGCAGTTGCGGCCGTGGTCGGCGGACATCTGCGGGATGTACGAGCTGAGCCCGTCGCCGGAGACCGCGGAGAAGGCGGTGCGGGCGTCGGTGGAGTTCTCGGACTATCTCCTGGAGCTGATCGCGGCCCGCCGCAAGGAGCCCGGCGAGGACCTGATCTCCGGTCTGATCGCGGCCCACGACGAGGGCGACCGGCTCACCGAGCAGGAGATGATCTCCACGGCGGTCCTGCTGCTCAACGCGGGCCACGAGGCCACGGTGAACGCGACCGTCAACGGCTGGTGGGCGCTGTTCCGCAACCCCGGCCAGCTGTCCGCGCTGCGTGCCGACCACTCCCTGATCCCGTCCGCGATCGAGGAGCTGATGCGCTACGACACCCCGCTCCAGCTGTTCGAGCGCTGGGTCCTGGACGAGATCGAGATCGACGGCACGACGATCCCGCGCGGTGCGGAGATCGCCATGCTCTTCGGCTCCGCCAACCACGACCCCGAGGTCTTCGAGGCCCCGGCCGCCCTGGACCTGACCCGCAAGGACAACCCCCACATCTCCTTCAGCGCGGGTATCCACTACTGCATCGGCGCCCCACTGGCCCGCATCGAACTGGCGGCATCCATGTCGGCCCTCCTGGACCAGGCACCGACCCTGCGGGCAGCGACGGCCCCCGACCGCAAGCCGAACTTCGTGATCCGGGGGCTGGAAGGGCTTCGGGTGGAGGTGGCCTGAGCTGCGGGTGCGTTCAGTCCTT
Organism: Streptomyces chartreusis; assembly: GCF_008704715.1. Taxonomy (NCBI): domain Bacteria; kingdom Bacillati; phylum Actinomycetota; class Actinomycetes; order Kitasatosporales; family Streptomycetaceae; genus Streptomyces; species Streptomyces chartreusis. The sequence goes on along the minus strand of NZ_CP023689.1, from coordinate 4,627,281 downwards.
CCGGCGGCCCGTCAGACGGAGGGCGAGTGCGCAGGCCAGGGCCGGTACGAGTGCTCCGGCGGCGGCGACCAGGGGCAGTTCGGTCAGGGCGGCGACGTAGTCGGTGCCCTCGCCCTCGAAGCCCGCGCCCAGGTGCCGGCGGGTGCGGTCCGAGGAGGCCCAGAGAAGCGTGGCCGCCGTCGAGCCCAGCACCGTGAGCAGGCATCCGCCGCAGGTCAGCGCGGTGTGCAGCGTGCGTTGATCTCCTCGGCCCATGACCACAGTGACGCGCCGGGCCCCTCCCCGGTTCTCGACGAGGAGAGGCCCGGCGAGTCCCGGCCGGATCAGGTGATCATGTCCCGGCGCCGCAACCCCGCCAGCCCGGCCGTGACCAGTGCCGTCGCCAGTGCCAGCAGGGTCAGTACCGGTGCCCACTCCATCCCGCCGCCCGGCAGCTTCGGCAGGTGTCCGAAGGGGGACAGGTCCAGCACGGCCTGTGGCACGTCCAGTGCGGGGCCCACCCAGCCGATCAGCAGGACCGCGCCGGCCACCGCCCACGCCGCCGTCGCCGCCCGCGGGAACAGGCCGTACAGCAGGACCGCGAGGCCCCCGACGCCCCAGACCGCGGGCAGCTGGACCAGGCAGGCGCCCAGGATCGGGCCGGTCTCCTTGCCGTAGCCGACGGCGAAGCCCAGGCCGGCGAGGAGCATGATCAGGGCCGAGCCGGCGAAGGCGATCACCAGGTGACCGGCCGCCCAGCGCAGCCGGCCCACCGCGTTCGCGAGGATCGGCTCCGCCCGCATCGAGGTCTCCTCGCCGTGCAGCCGCAGGACCGACGCCACCACGTACAGGGCCGCGATCAGGCCCAGCATGCCGACCATCGACGCCAGGAACGCGTCCGTCAGCCCGTCCTGGCCGCCCATGCGCTCGAAGATCCGGCGCGCGTTGGCGTTGTCGCCGACCAGGTCGGCCACCCCGTCGGTCAGCCCGCCGTAGATGACCCCGGCGAGGAAGAAGCCGATGCTCCAGCCGAGCACGCCGCCGCGCTGGAGCCGCCAGGCCAGCGCGCCCGCCGTGCCGAGGCGCCCGAGCGCGGGGCCCGGACGGGCGGGCAGGAAGCTCATCCCCACGTCCCGGCGCCCGGCGAGTCCGTACGCCACCACGCCCTGCACCAGCGCCGCCCCCGCGAACAGCAGCAGCACCCACCAGCGTTCGCTCGCGAACGGCCGCAGGTTCTCCAGCCAGCCCAGCGGCGACGCCCACGTCAGCGCGGACGAGCCGTCGTCCGACGCTGAGTCGCCGGCCGCGCGCAGCACGAACGCGGCGCCCAGCAGCCCGGCCGTCAGCCCCCGTGCCAGCCGGGCGCTCTCGGTGAACTGGGCGACGATCGCCGCCAGCGTGGCGAAGACCATGCCGACCCCGGCGAGCCCGAGCCCGAGCGCCAGCGCCCCCGTGGCGCCCTGGCCCGCGAGCCCGGCCGTGACCAGCAGGGCCAGTACGGCGTTCGCGACCACGGCCGTCAGCAGGGCGGCCGTCAGGGAGGCCCGGCGGCCCACCATCCCGGACGCGACCAGCTCCTGACGGCCGCTCTCCTCCTCGTCCCGGGTGTGCCGTACGACGAGGAGCATGCTGACCACGGCCGCGAGCGCACCGGCGTAGACGCCGACGCGCCAGGCGGTCAGGGCGCCGATCGAGTCGTCGAAGACGGGGCCGATCAGCGCGCGGAAGGAGGCGTTGGTCGCGGTGTCCTGCACGAGGTTGGCGCGGTCGGCCTCGGTGGCGTACAGGTTCTCAAGCGTGTTCGGCATGGAGAGGATCATCAGCGCGTTCACGGCCACCCAGACCGGGATCATCACCCGGTCGCGGCGCAGGGCGAAGCGCAGCAGGGTTCCGGTGCCGGCGAGCTGGCGCGAGCCGCCGGGCCGTACCCCGAAGGCGGTGGCGGTCATCGGGCGGCCACCTCGTCCGTGTCGGCCTGGTAGTGCCGCAGGAACAGCTCCTCCAGGGTCGGCGGCGTCGAGGTCAGCGACCGTACGCCGGACTCGCTCAGCGAGCGCAGGACGGCGTCGAGCTTGTCGGTGTCGACCTGGAGCCGCACGCGGTGGCCCTGGACGTCGAGGTCGTGGACGCCGGGCAGGCGCGACAGCCCGTTGGGCGGACCGGCCAGCTCGGCGGTGACGCTCGTGCGCGTCAGATGCCGCAGGTCGGCCAGTGAACCGCTCTCGACGGTACGGCCCTTGCGGATGATGCTGACCCGGTCGCAGAGCTCCTCGACCTCGCTGAGGATGTGCGAGGACAGCAGGATCGTCCGGCCGCGGTCGCGCTCCTCCTCCACGCAGCGCTGGAAGACCTCCTCCATCAGCGGGTCCAGGCCCGAGGTCGGCTCGTCGAGGATCAGCAGGTCGACGTCCGAGGCGAAGGCGGCGACGAGGGCGACCTTCTGCCGGTTGCCCTTGGAGTAGGTGCGGCCCTTCTTGGTGGGGTCGAGTTCGAAGCGCTCGATCAGCTCGGCGCGGCGCCGGGAGTCCAGCCCGCCGCGCAGCCGGCCGTAGAGGTCGATGACCTCACCGCCCGACAGGTTCCGCCACAGCGTCACGTCCCCCGGCACGTAGGCGATCCGGCGGTGCACCTCCACCGCGTCCGTCCAGGGGTCGCGGCCGAGCACCTGGGCGCCGCCGGAGTCGGCCCGCAGCAGGCCGAGCAGGACGCGGATGGTGGTGGACTTGCCGGCGCCGTTCGGGCCGAGGAAGCCGTGGACCTCGCCCGTCTCGACGTCCAGGTCGAGGCCGTCCAGGGCGTGCGTCTTGCCGAACGACTTGTGCAGTCCGGAGACGGTAATTGCCTTCGTCATGGTTCAGAACGTACGCTTCTTTCAGAAATTTGTGAAGTTAAGGAAGCGTATAAATCGCGCATAGACTCGGGGGCAAGCGCGCGAGCTGGGCGGACGCAGGGGAGATGATCTACGAATGATGGAACCGAGTGAGGCGGGGCGGGACCCCGAGGCGGTGTCGAAGTTCGTGGAGGCCTTCGCGGCGCAGCTCGTCGAGGCCGGGATGCAGCGCATGGCGGCGCGGGTGTTCGCCGCGCTCCTCGCGTCCGACTCCGGCACCATGAGCTCCGCCGAACTCGGCGAACAGCTCCAGGTCAGCCCCGCCGCGATCTCCGGCGCGGTGCGCTACCTCGCCCAGGTCCACATGGTCTCCCGCGAGCGCGAACCGGGCTCACGGCGCGAGCGCTACCGGGTGCACAGCGACCAGTGGTACGAGGCGCTGACCAACCGCGACGCGATCCTCCGGCGCTGGGGCCTGACCCTGCGCGAGGGCGTCGACAGCCTCGGCGCGGCGACCCCGGGCGGACAGCGCATCGCCGAGACGCTGGCCTTCTTCGAATACCTGGAGGGCGAACTCGGCAAGCTGATGGAACGCTGGCGCGAACACCGCGACAGGACCTTCGGCCCGAGCGCCCCGTAGAACCTCACCGACCCGGCGGCAACCGGCCCGGGCGACCGGTAGAGCCCTCGCCGGCCCGGTGGCGCCGGCCAGGGCACCGGGTGTAGCCGTCAGCGGCCCGGCGGCACCGGCCAGTGCGTCCGATACGGGCTCACCGGCCCGGCAGCACCAGCCGCAGCGCGCCTTCGCCCACCGTCCACGTCCGTCTGCGCACCGGCCCGGAGACCGCCGTGTCGGCGCGGTAGCGGAAGTGCGCCCCCGACACCGTCACCGTGCGGCCCTCGGCGCGCAGCGGGGACGCCTCCGCGCCCACCGACACCGGCCGTACCTCCACCTCCGCCAGGCCCGCGATGCCCGGCGTCACCGACACCGCCTCCACCGGCTGGTCGAGATCCACCAGCGTCGTCCCGTCGACCTCGACGCGCAGCCGCGACGGTCCGGGGGAGGCGACCGGGGACGGGCCCCGCGGCGGCACCAGCGTCCGTACCAGCGACTGGCAGGTCCGCAGCCACGGCCGTCCACCCGGGCCCACCGCGGTGGCCCCGTCCGGCGCGGCCGGGTCCCGTATCGGAGGGATGCGCAGCCCGCCCAGCACCACGCCGTCGCTGTCGTCCACGAGCAGGTCCAGGCGCCGCTCCACGCCGTCCAGCACCGCCCGCGCCGCCGCGACCGCCCCCGTCGGCACCCCGAGGGATCCGGCCAGCGACAGCGCACCGCCGACCGGCACCACCGACAGCGCGCATTCGGCCAGCTGCCGCTGCCGGTGCAGCAGCGCCACCGCGCGGGTCAGCGCCCCGTCGTCGCCGACGACCACCGGCCGGCGCGACCCGCGCTTCGCCAGTGCGCGAGCGAATTCGTCGGGACCCTCCGGCAGGCACACTTTGGTCACCGCACCCGCGCTGAGCACGTCTTTCGCGATCCTGACGGACTCGCCGTCCGTCCTCCGGGCGATCGGATCGATCACCACCAGCAGCTGATCGGACATCGCGAAAGTCGCCACCTCGGCCATGCCTCGCTTCCTCGGGTAGCATCTTTGTGCAAGAGCCCCTTGCGCTATTGCGCCAGGGGCTTCGTCTATTCCGGGGCCATCCGGTCCGACGGTTCGCGGCCAATGACGGTCGCAGCCGGTAGTGGTGCACGCGGCGGCATACCTTACGCGTGCGCCCCTGACCTTGGACATGCCCCGCCCGGAAGGGGTGTACGCGCGTGCCCGCACTTGTGCTGCTCGGTGCTCAGTGGGGTGACGAGGGTAAAGGTAAGGCCACTGACCTGCTCGGCGGATCCGTCGACTACGTGGTCCGCTACCAGGGAGGCAACAACGCCGGCCACACCGTGGTCGTCGGCGACCAGAAGTACGCCCTCCACCTTCTGCCCTCCGGCATCCTCTCCCCGGAGTGCACTCCGGTCATCGGCAACGGCGTCGTCGTCGACCCGTCGGTCCTGTTCTCCGAGCTGAACGGGCTGAACGAGCGAGGCGTAGACACGTCCAAGCTCCTGATCAGCGGCAACGCACACATCATCACGCCGTACAACGTCACCGTGGACAAGGTGACGGAACGCTTCCTCGGAAAGCGCAAGATCGGCACCACCGGGCGCGGCATCGGTCCGACCTACGCCGACAAGATCAACCGCGTGGGCATCCGCATCCAGGACCTGTACGACGAGTCGATCCTGACCCAGAAGGTCGAGGCGGCTCTCGACGGCAAGAACCAGCTCCTGACCAAGGTCTTCAACCGCCGCGCCATCGAGGCCGGCAAGGTCGTCGAGGAACTGCTGTCCTACGCGGACCGGCTCAAGCCCTACGTCGCCGACACCGTCCTCGTCCTCAACCGGGCGCTGGAGGACGACAAGGTGGTCCTGTTCGAGGGCGGCCAGGGCACGCTCCTCGACATCGACCACGGCACGTACCCCTTCGTGACGTCGTCGAACCCGACCGCGGGCGGTGCCTGCACCGGCGCCGGTGTGGGTCCCACGAAGATCAGCCGGGTCATCGGCATCCTCAAGGCCTACACGACCCGGGTCGGCTCGGGCCCGTTCCCGACCGAGCTGTTCGACGAGGACGGCGAGGCGCTGCGCCGCATCGGCGGCGAGCGGGGCGTGACCACCGGCCGTGACCGGCGCTGCGGCTGGTTCGACGCCGTGATCGCCCGCTACGCGACCCGTGTCAACGGCCTGACGGACTTCTTCCTCACCAAGCTGGACGTCCTGACCGGCTGGGAGCAGATCCCCGTCTGCGTCGCCTACGAGATCGACGGCAAGCGCGTCGAGGAACTCCCGTACTCGCAGACCGACTTCCACCACGCGAAGCCGGTCTACGAGACCCTGCCGGGCTGGTCCGAGGACATCACGTCGGCCAAGTCCTTCTCGGACCTGCCGAAGAACGCCCAGAACTACGTGAAGGCGCTGGAGGAGATGTCCGGCGCTCCGATCTCCGCGATCGGCGTGGGCCCGGGCCGGGACGAGACGATCGAGATCAACTCGTTCCTGTAGGACCGAACAAGTGCGGGCGCCCGGCCGGTTCTCCGGCCGGGCGCTCGCGCGTTCACCCGTCGGACGAGGGCGGCCGCGGGCCGGCTCACTCCGTGCGCAGCGCCCTGGCCGGGTCCGTCCTGGCCGCCCAGCCCGCCGGGAGCAGGGCACCGGCCACCGCGATCGTCAGGCCGCCCAGCAGGAGCAGGGCGAGGACCGGCGTGGCGTAGAGGGCGATGTACGAGCCGGGCAGGTTCATCCCCACCGCGTCGCCCATCAGCGGCGTCACATAGTGGTGCAGGGCCACTCCGAGCGGAATGCCGGCGACCGAGGCGAGCAGGCCGATGCCGGCGACCGACGTGAGGACCATGCCCACGGTCTGGCGGGGTGTCATGCCCAGGGACTTGTACACGCCGAGGTCGTGGACGCGGTCGCGGGTGTCGAGGACGACCGTGTTGAGCACCCCCAGGCCCGCGACCGTGACGAGCAGCAGGGTCAGCATGCCGATCAGCGCGTCCATGGCCGCGATCACGCTGGAGGAGTCGTCGCCGCCTGGGTGGGCGTACGCGCCGATGGCGTCCAGGGTCTCGTTCAGCGAGGTCAGGTAGGCCGACTCGGAGGTTCCCGGGTCCGTGTCGACGTGGAACCGGGTCGGTTCGGCCTCCAGGCCCAGGGCGGTGAGGGTGGTGGCCGGGGTCAGCACGGTCATGCCGTCGTCCTCGGTGAAGAACGCCTCGCCGACGATGCGGACGGTGGTGCGGCGGCCGTCCTCCGTCAGGGTCAGGCTGTCGCCGACCGCGATTCCGGCGGCATGCAGGAAGCGCTCCGTGACCACCGCCTGGCCGGGGCCGGTCAGCCAGCTGCCCGAGACCAGCTCCGGGGCGGCCCACGACGCGTCGCCGTCGTACGCGGTCACGTTGGTCGCGCCGCTGATGCCGGACGCGCGGACCTCGGCCTGGGCGGTGCCGTAGAAGCGCCGGGTCCCCTCCTGCGCGCGCAGGGCGGCGGCGACCTCGGCCGGGTCGGCCGACGGCTCCGCGGACTGGCCGGGGGCGCGGACGACCTGGGCGCCGGGCGGACCCTGCCCGCCGCCGGTGTCCACGACGACCGGAGCGGCGGAGTCGAGCATCCGGTTCGACTGCACCGCGCCGAGCGTCAGGGCCAGTCCGACCGCGAAGGTGACCGTGACGGCGGCGAAGGCCACCGCGGCCGCCGTCGTGAGCGAACGCGCGGGGCGGGCGAAGGGGTGCGCCAGACCGAGAGAGAGCGGGCGCGGCAGCGGCAGCCGCCCCGTGAGCCGACGGGCCAGGCGCCCCCGTGCGGTGGCCGCCGTGCGCCCCACGGAGATCGCCTCCACGGTGCGCAGCCGGCCGGCGCGCAGCGCGGGCACGAGAGCGGCGACGGCGACCAGCGCGAGGGCGGCGGCGGGTGCCGCCACGTCGACCCACCAGGGCACCGAGGCGGGCGCGCCGCTGTAGACGTCCTCGACGTCGCCGAGGACCGGGCCCGCCAGCACGTTGCCGAGGGCGACGCCCAGGGCGCAGCCGACGGCGGCCGGGACCAGCGCCTGGGCGACGTACGCCCGCACCACCTGGGCCGGGGTGAAGCCGAGGGACTTGAGGATGCCGATGCGCCGGGTGGCGGCGCCCACCGCGCCGCTGACGACGATGCCGATGATCAGCACCGACATGGCCAGACCGAGCACACCGAAGGCGGCCACGAAGGGCACGAACGCCAGCGCGTTGGCGAGCTGGTCCTGCCGGACGACGAGGTGGGACCGGGTCGCGGTCAGCGCGCCGGAGGGCACGGCGGCGGCGATCGCGGCGCGCGCGGTGGACAGCTGCGCGTCGGTGCCGGCGTGCCGGAAGCGGTAGAGCATCTCGTACGTGGGAGCGGCGGACTTCGTGGTCAGCGCCTCGGCCTGGGCGGGGGTCACCCACGCGTCGGCGGTGCCGGTGACCGACCGGGCCAGGCCGACCACGGTCAGCGTCGGGCTGCCCGGCAGGTCGGGGAAGGTCAGCCGGGCGCCCGGCCGCAATGGTGAGTCGACCTCGGCCAGCACGATCTGGCCCGGCCGGGTCGCCCACTCGCCCGCGACGAGTCGGAGCCGGTCGACCGGCCCGAGACGGTCCGCGCGTCCGGCCACGGTCAGCGCGGGCAGCGTGACACCGGCCGGGATCGCGGCGGATGCCGACACCGTGCGCGGGCGCAGTTCGAGGGTCCGGAAGGGGCCGGCCGCGGCCGTCACGCCGGACGCGCCCGCGGTGGCGGCGAGATCCGACTCGGTGACCTCGCCGCCGTCGAACTGCGCGGCCAGATGGGCGCCGCGCTGCTCGGCCATCGCGTGCTCGAACGGCGCCCGGGACGCCGTGAGCACCCCGGCGGCCACGACGGACGCGGTGACTGCGACGAGCGTGGTCAGGATCATCACCGCGGTCTGCATCCGGCGCCGCCCGACGCCCGCGCGCACCACCTTGCCCAGGGCGCTCACCGGGCCACCGCCGGTGTGCCCCGGACGTCCTGGGAGTCCCGGACGATCCGCCCGTCGACCAGCTCGATGGTGCGGGTCGCACAGGACTCGGCGAGCCCCAGGTCGTGGGTGACCAGCACGATCGTCTGCCCGTCCGCGTTGAGCGCGGCCAGCAGCTGCCGTACGTCCTCGCCGGAGGCGGTGTCCAGGGCGCCGGTGGGCTCGTCGGCCAGCAGCAGCGCCGGACGGTTCATCAGGGCGCGGGCGACCGCCACCCGTTGCCGTTCCCCGCCGGACAGCCTGCCGGGGTGGGCGTCCGCGTGCCGGTCGATGCCGAGGTGGGCGAGCAGGTCGGCGGCGCGGCGGCGGGCCTCGGCGCGGGGGGTGCCGGCGAGCTGGGCGGGCAGCAGGACGTTGTCGGCGACCGTGAGGTCCTCCAGCAGGTTGAAGAACTGGAAGACCATGCCGATCCGCGCCCTGCGGTACTTCGCCGACGCGGCCTCGCCGAGCCGGTCCACCCGCTGCCCGTCGACGGTGACGCTCCCGCCGCTCGGCCGGTCCAGGCCCGCGATCAGGTTGAGCAGCGTCGACTTGCCGCTGCCGGACGGTCCGAGGACGGCCAGCGCATCCCCGGCCCGCACGCTCAGGTTCACGCCGGCCAGCGCCGGCGGCCCTTCCCCGTACGTCCTGCTCACGTCGCGGATGTCGATCACAGGTGGTGCGGTCGTGGTCATGGGCCCTCCCCGGCCGGCGGTTGACGGTTCGGCGCGACGCTAGGGGCGGGGCCGGGTCCGGGGCGTCGCCCGCGGTGGCGAGAGCGACTGCCGTGCCGGGGCGACGTGGCGGGAACGTCATCCCTGAGATGTACGAGGAAGATGTACGGCCCGTCAGCGGCGGTCGGCGGCGGGAGGGATGTGGCCGCGCCGGGCCCTTGCCAGACTGGGCTTATGAGCGGGGCGGCCGGTACAGCCGGGGTGGGCGGGCGGACAGGGGTGCGGCGGTGGAGGGCCGTCGGCACGGCGCTGCCGCGGCCGTCGCGGTGGATGTGGACGGCCGACGTGGCCCTCGCCCTGGTCCTGGCCGTGTGCACGGTGAGTGCCTCGCTGGATCAGGACGCCGCGATGAAGGTTCCGCAGTTCGGCGTGGGGGAGCCCGCTCCGCCGCCGCCCGGGCCGCCGGCCGTGCTCGCGGGCCCCACGGCCGACCCCCGGGAGCTGGCACTCGCCGCGCTGACCGCGCTGCCCCTGATCGTGCGCCGGCGGTATCCGCTGGCCGCGTTCTGGGCCGTGCTCGGTGTGACCCTGGTGTTCGGCCAGCGCTCGGGCGCGACGGGCGCGACCGTGTATACGTTCCTGTCGTGCGTGGTCGCCGCCTACAGCGCCGCCGTGCACAGCCCGCGTCGCGTTCCGGCGCTGATCAGCGTGCTGGTCGGGGCAGTGCTGATGGCGGTGTTCCACGAGGAGTACTTCCCGTACTTCACGCCGGGTTTCGTGCCGTTCCTGGTGCTGCTCGGCGTCGGACTCGGAGCGAACGCGATCCACACCTGGCAGCAGCGTGTCCGTGACCTCCAGGAACAGCAGGAGACCGCCACCCGTCTCGCGGTCGAGTGCGAACGCGCCCGCATCGCCCGGGAGTTGCACGACGTCGTCACTCACAATGTGAGCGTGATGGTGATCCAGGCGGGGGCGGCCCGCAAGGTGATGGACGCCGCGCCCGACCGGGCCCGCGAGGCGCTGCTGGCCGTCGAGGCGGGCGGGCGCACCGCGATGGCCGAACTGCGCCATGTGATGGGCCTGTTGACCATGGACGGGGACTCCGGCGCGGACCCCGCCGCCGATGCCGGCCTGGCACCGCAGCCTGGCCTCGCCCAGGTGACCACGCTCGTGGACCGGGTCCGCGCGACCGGTGTCCCCGTCGAGCTGACCGTCGCGGGCGCGCCGGCACCGCTCGTCGCCGGCGCCGACCTGGCCGCGTACCGGGTGGTGCAGGAGGCGCTGACGAACGTCGTCAAGCATGCCGCCGGGTCGAGGGTGCGGGTGAGCGTCGGTCACACGCCCGACGCCGTGCACGTGGAGGTGTCCGACACCGGCGGCACGGCCGCCACCCCGGCCGGTCCCGGGGGCGGCCGGGGCCTGCTCGGCCTGCGCGAACGACTCGCCGTCTACGGCGGCACGCTGGAGGCGGGCGTACGGCCTACGGGAGGCTTCCGGGTGCGCGCGGTCGTACCGGTTCAGAAGCCGGTGGAGGGGGTGTCGTGACCGACGCGCCCCGCGTGGTGATCGCCGACGACCAGGCCCTCGTCCGCACCGGCTTCAGCATGATCCTGACCGCCGACGGCATCGACGTGGTGGCCGAGGCGGCGGACGGCGAACAGGCGGTGGCGGCCGTCGAGCGCACCCGCCCCCACCTCGTCCTCATGGACATCCGGATGCCGGGTCTCGACGGCCTGGAGGCCACCCGCCGGATCCTCTCCGGCACCATCCCCGACCCGCCTCGCGTCCTGATCCTCACCACCTACGACCTCGACCGCTACGTCTACGCCGCCCTCACCGCGGGCGCCAGCGGCTTCCTGCTGAAGGACGTCACACCGGAACACCTCGTCGCCGCCGTCCGTCTGGCCCGCTCCGGCGACGCGCTGCTCGCCCCCGCGATCACCCGCCGCCTGGTCGAACGCTTCGTCACCCAGGACACGGCGACCGCCGCGCTGCACCGGGACCTGGCGGTCCTGACACCCCGCGAACGGCAGGTCCTCCAGTGCCTGGGCACGGGCCTCAGCAACGCCGAACTCGCCTCCCGGTTCACCCTGAGCGAGGCCACCGTGAAGACACACGTCGCCCGCATCCTGTCCAAGCTCCGCCTGCGGGACCGCGCGCAGGCGGTGGTGGTGGCCTACGAGACGGGACTGGTCACCCCTGGGGGAGACCCGAGGTGAAGGCGGCCCAGGCCCGACCGGAAACGGTGAGGTTCGGGCCGTGGGGGTTCTTGGAGTCGCGTATGTGGATGGCGGGGGTGGGGTGGGGGGAGGGGGCGACTTCGAGGCATTCGCCGCCACTGTCACTGCTGAAGCTGGACTTGAACCACCGCAGGGTGCCAGTCACTGGAGCTCTCCCGCCAACTGCTCGATGAGGCCCAACGATTCCCGTGAGCCCAGGGTCTGCGAACGGATCTTCGCATAGCGGTGCATGTATGTCGTTACCTTGGCAGGAGCGCTGACAAGGATGCTTTCGTCCTGGGGCTCCAGGTAGACAAGGTGCTCGTGATCGGGAGTTTCCACGAACGTCATGTCACCGCGGCAGCCAGCGTGTTCACCGTCTAGCCCGCAACTCATCGGCAGCACCTGAACTGTTACGTTGCGGCGCTTGGTGCACTCCACCAGGTGCAGTAGCTGGCCACGCATGACCTCCTGGCTGCCGATCGTGCGCCGCAGCGCGGACTCCTCGACGATCAGCTCGATCAGCGCCGCTGGGTCCCGGTCGAGGAGCGCCCGTCGCGCCAACCGGGCCTCGACCAGCTCCTCCACACGCTCGTCCTTGAGCGGTGGATAGCCGCCGCCGATCAGTGCACGGGCGTACCCCTCCGTCTGGAAGAGGCCGTGCACCACGAACGTGACGTACGTGGAAAGCGTCAGGGCCTTTTGCTCCAGTAGCACGTAGTTTTTGAATTGAGCCGGGTACTTGTCCAGCCGCATCAACTCCCGAGCCCGCTCGAAGATGCCCAGCCCGCCCCCGATCTCCGCCTCCAACTTCACCAGCATCTGATCGCTCGCGGGCTGTGCGCACGTCTCCATCGCGCTCACCGCCGCTGCCGTGTACCCGAGTTTGTCGCCCAGCTGCGGCTGGGTCAGCCCGTGTTGCTCCCGCAATGCCTTCGCCAGGGCGGCGACCAAATGGGCCGTACCGCCTGCCTCTGTCTTGTTCTCCGCCCGCGCCATTGCGGTCACCTCCGAACTCAACCGAAATCAACCGGTCACAACTGACGGACGCCGGTAATCAACCGTGTTCAACCGACGACGCAGAGTCATGGATCAAGCTAGCTCCGCACCCTCAAGCTGACTCCGTGAATGCGCAAAGTGACCTGACCTGGCTCCCGGCAACCGGTGTTCAACTCCGCAAGGCGGGCGTCCGGTTCGACGCGATCAGAGTCGACGGCGAGGAGGGGCGGGACGTCGCGGACCGGCTCGCCCGCATGACCGGCGGTGATCCGGGGCCGATCGTCGAGACGGCGACGGGGCGGCGCGGGGTGTACTTCCTGGTGCCCGCCGGCAGTACGTCCCACCGAGCCTGGCCCGACGGAGTCACCCGTTTCGTCGCCGGCCCGGGGCACGTTTCGTTCATCCCGGTGCCCGCACTCAATGGCCTGACCTGGCCCTTGAGTTGGCGCTACCGCCCGACGACTCCCGACCGCCTCGTCCACACCCATCTGCTGTGCACCGTTCTTCACTCGCAGGGGTGAAGAACGCGAACTACCGCCTGGGAAAAGGTGGTTCCGACTTGCAATCGTCGCTCTGCGTGGCCTTAGAGTCACGCCAACAGAAATGCCCCCGCGGTGCGCCAACACCCGGGGGCTCGACACCAGGAGCAACACCTCCGGATGCGTTCTCATCGTACGACGCCTGCGCGCGTCTTTTCAGGCCTGTCGGCCGCCCTTCTCCGCGACCGGAGCATCTCCTGGTGTGCGGTGAGCGTACTGACGTACTTGCTGGCCCTTCCGAACCATGCCCGCGTCACCCTTCGCGCGCTCGCCAGGGCATGTGTCGAAGGGCGGTCGCGGATCGCTGCCGCTCTGCGTGAGCTGGAGGAACTCCGGTATCTGCGGCGTGTGGCGCGCGAGGGGGAGGGTGCGGGACAACTCCCCGTCTGCTACCAGGTGTTCGACGCGCCATACGAAACGGCGCCACGAACGGGTGAAACCGAAAAAGTGCCGGGTCGGCGTGCCTCGTCGGGGGTGGGCACCGCCGCGGCGGCGCGACTGCTGCTCTCGTTCGGGGATTTCGACCGGCGCCTCACGCTCGACGCCGCCGAGGCGCTGAGGCTCGCGCCGCTGGTGGAGGCGTGGTGGCGGCGGGGGGCGAGCAACGCCGAGGTGCGGGCGGCGGTGATGTGGGGTGCGCCGCGGTCGGTCCGGTCGGCCTTCGACCACATTGAGGCTCGGTTGAGGGGTGGGGTTCGTCCTTCGGCTAGTGCAACTGCCGCTTTTGTGACGGCAGTTGAAGTTGATTTTCGTACGCCGGGCGGACGTGCCTGGCGGTTCCTTCAAGAGAAATGGAGCGTGTTCGATGACCGTCGTACTTGAGCGGCCCGACGTGGTATACCGTGGGTATACTTCGATTATGGCTGACACCACCGTCAAGGTCGATCCCGCTGTCCGTGACCGCCTCATGGTCCTTGCCCGCGAGCGCGGGATGACCATGCGTGACCTGATCGCCGAACTGGCGGGGGCCACGCCGACCAAGGAAGAGCTGCGGAAGCGGTACGAGGCGACCAAGGCGTACTGCGAGACGCACTTCGGTGTGACGCTCACGGACGAGGACCACGACAGGGTGGAGAAGGTCTGGCAGGACCTTGAGGCCGGTCGGCCCGTGGACAGTCTGTGAGCGCTACGAGGGCCGGGTCGACCGGCGTCGTGTTCGACGAGTCGGCCCTGCTGGCGCTCGGCTCGGGGAACTCGCTGGCCTCACAGTTCGTCGCGAACACCGAGCACGGGCCCACTCGGCACGTGTACGTACCGGCCCTGTGCCTGGCCGCTGCCGACGGAATGCGCAAGGGGCTCGCCGAGCATGTCGGAGCGCTGCCCGCCGTGGAGATCGTCGAGTTGGACTTCTCCGGGGCGTCCACCGTGGGGGCGCTGTTGCGTGACGGGGTGGAGTGGCGACTCGGCCATGCGATCCATCTCTCCCGGCCGACGCCGGACTGGCCGGACGGCCGTCGTGTGCTGACCGCCGACCCCGACCTGTACGCGGAGATGCCCCTGGTACGGACCATCAGGTTGCCGCGCCGGCGGTGACCTGAGGGGGAGGGCACCCCGCCCGGGTGTCCTCCCCGTTCCGCCCCGCCCCGATGGAGTACTGAGCGGGCGACCTCCGCGTGGCGGCCCTAGCGTGAGGTCGCAGGGGGCGACCGGAAGAAGGTGAACGTCGTGCGTGTACTGCTTCAGGCCCATCTCGACACCGAGAAGACGAACGAGCTCATCCGCAGCGGCAAGATGCCCCAGGTGATGCAGGAGATCGTCGGGGCCTTCAAGCCGGAAGCCTCCTACTTCACGGCCACCGGCGGGGTCCGCACGATGTTCGTGGTCTTCGACATGCAGGACTCCGCCCAGATGCCCCCGCTCACCGAGCCGCTCTTCGAGAAGTTCGGCGCCGAGGTGGACTACACGCCGGTGATGAACGCCGACGACCTCCAGAAGGGGCTGTCCCAGCTCAAGTAGGTCAGCTGAAGACGATCATCGAGCCCTGGGCCAGACTCCGGGTCGCCGCCGCGTGCAGGCCCAGCCAGACGTGCCGTTCACGGGCGAAGGGGCTGGGGTCGTAGGGCGCGGCGACGGCCGGTTCCTCCAGGGCCGTGGGCGCGAGCGGGGCCTGCGGTGCGGTCGGCGGGTTGGCCGGGTCGATGCCGATCACCGGGGCCACGAACTCCAGCTCGCGCAGGAGCGCCTGGGCGGAGCCCAGGGGGCCGCCGCCCGCGAGGAGTTCGTCGTTGGAGAGCGGACCCGGGAAGTCGACCGGGACGTAGGCGCCCGCGTGGTCGTAGTGCCAGACCAGATGCGACTGCTTGGCCGTCGACTCGAACATCTCCAGGAGCTGTTCGTAGTCGCCGCCCAGTTCGTCGACCGGGGTGACGGCGAGCCCGCAGACCTGGAGCAGATAGGCCCGGCGCAGGAAGTGCAGCGCGTCGTAGTCGAACCCGGCGACCGGGGCGACGTCGCCGGACAGGCCCGGCATGTACTGGTACACCGGCACCGGTGGCAACCCGGCCTCGGCGAGCACCTTGTTGTATTGCGCGAGTTCCTCGGCGAACGGGTTGTCGGGGGTGTGGCACAACACATCGACAAGCGGTACCAGCCACAGGTCACAGGCCAAAAGAGGGCTCCTCGCACAGCTCGGCGTAGCACGTCGGTCAGGGCAGGGTAATCGGTGCGGCGCGAGGACGGGTCCCCTCGTGCAGGTCCCATACCCATACTCCGCCGACCCACTTACCGGACTCGCCCAACAGCTTTTCCACGGTCGCCCGCAGTGCGGAGTCGTTCGGCTGCGGGGCCAGGACCAGTACGCCTGCCTTCCAGTACGCCAGGTCCACCCGTGCCTGCTCGCGCCAGGAGTCATTGACGGGCGGGATCTCGCCCGTGTTGCGCACCTCACGCAGCAGGTTGGAGGTGAAGCGGGGCTCGGCGCCGTAGATGCCGACGCGTTCGTCGCCGTAGGGGCCGTTGAAGTAGCCGCCCGGCAGTGCGAAGCCGAAGCCGGCCTCGGTCTGCCAGTGCAGCGCGTCCGCGTCGGAGGGGTCGGGCAACGGCACCGGCACGAGCGACTCGCCCTCGCGGACGTACGACGCCCAGGTCCCCTCCGCGATGAAGGGCGGCACCTCGGCACGGTCGACGGCCCTGAGCGGGGCCGGGACCAGGGGGAGCAGGGCGAGGGCGACGGCGAGGAGGCCGGCGTACCGGGTGGCCGGGGGCCGTACCGCGAGCAGCCGGTCCACGGCGACGGCGAGCAGCATGCCCAGCGCGGGCGCGCAGATCATCGCGACGCGGCTCTCGATGACCGCCTCGAACAACGGCTTGTCGGCGAGGAGTTCCCAGGGACCCGGGAGGACGACGCCGGTCAGCGGGATGCGGAACTCCCGCCCGAGGGACAGGAAGGCCGCGGCCACCGCCGTGAACGCCAGCGCTGTGACCGGGGCCCGCTTCCGGAGCAGTACGACGATCGCGAGGGCGAGCAGGACCAGCGGCCAGCCGTAGAAGGCGTTCTGCTCGGTGGTGTTGAAGGCGAGGGCCTTCGCGGTGCCGGCGTCGCCCGCCAGCCATGAGCGCTCGGCGAAGGAGAGCAGGGCGAGGGGGCTGTTGAAGGAGCGGGGGTTGTGCTCGATGTCGGTGTAGCTCTGCGGCCCGGCGAACTGCCACACCAGCGGATACACGATGAGGGGGAGGCAGACGGCGGCGCCGATGAGGACGCCCCGCAGCAGCGGCCGCCAGGCCGCCCGTGCCGCGTCCCGGCGCAGGACGGCGTAGGCGGCCGTGAACAGCAGCATGCCCAGCGCCGTCAGCAGCAGCGGCTCCTCGCCGAGGAAGACCTGGTAGGCCGCCATCAGACCGAGGACCACGCCGTCCCGGACCACCCGGGTGCCCGCGCACAGGCGCAGGGCGCGGTCGATGATCAGCGGGACCATGAACAGCACCACGAAGTTGGGGTGCGCGTGGGCGTGGCTCACCATCGGCGGCGCGAACGCGGCCAGGGCGGCGCCGAGGAAGGCCGCGACCCGGCTGCGGACCAGGTACTTGACGATCAGCCAGTACCAGGCGGCCGCGGTGGCGGCGAGGCCCAGCGTCATGACCAGGCTGAGGGTGAGCGCGGGACCGGCGGCCAGGGTGAGGGGCGCCAGCGGGACGGACATGCCGAGCATGACCGTGTTGGCCATGAGGTTCACGCCGTCCGGGAAGCCCTGGAGGTCGGTGAAGAGGGGGTTGCGGAAGTGGGCGACGTTGTCGGCCGTGACCGCGAAGAACCACTCCCACTGGTTCTGGTCGCGCAGCGAGTCGGGGAGATAGCGGCCGGCCGGGGCGAAGAAGCGGCCGGAGTACAGGGCCACCGACATCAGCAGGAACAGGAAGGGCGCGAAGACGTCGGCGGGGCGTACGGAGCGGGCGGCGATGCGGGTGATCTCGGTCAGCGCGCGGACGTAGTCGAGGGGGCCGACCTTCGAGCCGGGCCGGTGGGACCAGCGGACCGGGACCTCGGCGACGGACAGCCCGGCCTCGCGCAGATGCCGCAGCACCTCCACGTCTATGCCCCAGCCGTTGACGCGGGAGGCGGCGTACGCCTCGCGGGCCCGGTCGCCGTCGTAGAGCTTGAAGCCGCACTGGGTGTCGTGGATGCCGGGCAGGGCGGTTCGGCGTATGAGCGCGTTGCCCGCGCGGCCCAGCAGTTCGCGCACCCGGTGCTGGCGGGCGCCGATCGTGGCACCGGGGGCCGAACGGGAGCCGATCGCCGCGCAGTCGCCCTCGCCGAGCGCCTTGTCCAGCCGCTCCAGCTCCTCGATCGGCGTCGCGAGATCGGCGTCGGTGACCAGCACACGGCGTCCGCGGGAGGCGGCGACACCCAGGCGCAGGGCGTGGCCCTTGCCGCGGTTGCCCTCGCCGGTGACCAGGCGGAGACGGGGGTCCCGGCGGGCGGTGACGAGGTCGCCGGTGCCGTCGGTGGAACCGTCGTCGGCGACGACGATCTCCCAGGAGCCCCAGCGGGGTTCGTCCGCCGACAGGTAGTCGGTGAGGGCGTCGAGGGTGGGGGTGAGGCGGTGCCGCTCGTTGTAGGCGGGGATGACGACGGAGAGGTCGGGAGCGTCAAGCAGGGCGGGGGTGTTCGTCGGCTCCCGCTCGTGGCTCACCCGGCCGCCAGTCGCTCGATCAGGGCGACCGAGTCCGCGTCGTGGGTGGCGATGATCTGGCGGGCCGTGGGCAGGTCGCGCTGCATCAGCGCGTCGACCAGATCGGTGTGCCGGGCCCAGAGATGGCCGCGCAGATCGTCCAGTCGGCGCAGGTACTGGACCGCGCAGACCCAGGACTGCACCCGCAGCCGGTGCAGGAAGTCGGCGAGGTAGGGGTTGCCGAAGAGGGCGCCGAGCTCGCGCCAGAAGCGCAGGTCGTAGCCGATGAGGACGGTGAGGTCGCCGGCCGTGGCGGCGCGCTCGGCCTCCTCGGCGCGGCGGCGTACGCCGACCACGGCGGTGAGGACGCGCGGGTCGTCGGGGTCGCGGTGGCCGGGGCGGTCGGTGGCCAGGACCTGGAAGATGCCGTCGGTGACCAGGCCGCGGGCCTCGACGATGTTGCGGTAGTCCGCCACGGAGTACTCGTGGACCCGGAAGCCGCGGTGCTGGTCGGCCTCCAGCAGGCCCTGTGCGGCGAGGTCGACGAGCGCCTCGCGGACCGGGGTCGCGGAGACGCCGTACTGCTCGGCGATCTCCTTGACGGTGAATTCGCGGCCCGCCTGGAGCCGCCCGGCCAGTACCTCGTCCCGCAGCGCGTCCGCGATCTGCTGGCGCAGGGTGCTTCGCGTGACCGAGCCGTTGCCGCCGGTGCCGGGCATGGTCGGGGCGTCTCCCGTCGTCGCGATGAGGTGGCGTGCACGTATATGTCTACGAGCACGCCACCTTAGTCGTTCGGATTCGGGGCGACGTTTCTGCGACGACCTCGATTTTCTCCGTCGCGGACCTACTCCGTGTACTCGTCCGCGACGGCCAGGGCGGTGTCCAGGGCCGCCAGTCCCTCCTTGAGCTCCGCCTCACCGACGTTGCACGGCGGCACGACATGCGTGCGGTTCATGTTGATGAACGGCCACAGCCCGGCGGCCTTCGCGGCCGCGCCGAACGCCGCCATCGGGGCGTTCGCCGTGCCGGCCGCGTTGTACGGCACCAGCGGCTCGCGGGTCTCCCGGTTCCGCACCAGTTCGAGCGCCCAGAACATCCCGACGCCGCGCACCTCGCCGACGGACGGGTGCCGCTCGGCGAGCTCCCGCAGTGCGGGGCCGACCACGTCTGTGCCCAGCCGCGCGGCGTTCTCGACGACGCCCTCCTCGGCCATGACCTGGATCGTCGCGACGGCGGCGGCACAGGCCAGCGGGTGGCCCGAGTACGTCAGACCGCCGGGGTAGGGCCGCTTCGCGAACGTCTCCGCGATGGCCCCGGAGATGGCGACGCCGCCCAGCGGCACGTAGCCGGAGTTCACGCCCTTGGCGAAGGTCATCAGGTCCGGCGTCACGTCGAAGAGGTCCGCGGCGAACCATTCACCGGTGCGGCCGAACCCGGCCATGACCTCGTCGAGGACGAAGACGATCCCGTACTTGTCGCAGATCTCCCGGACCCCGGCGAGGTAGCCGGGCGGCGGCACCATGATCCCGGCCGTCCCCGGGATCGTCTCCAGGACGATCGCGGCGATCGTCGCCGGCCCCTCGAAGGCGATCGTCGTCTCCAGGTGCTCCAGCGCCCGCGCGCACTCCTGCTCCTCGGTCTCGGCGTAGAAGCGGGAGCGGTAGAGGAAGGGGGCCCAGAAGTGCACGACACCGGCCGCGGCGCCGTCGGAGGCCCAGCGGCGCGGGTCACCGGTGAGGTTCACGGCCTGCTGCGTGCCGCCGTGGTACGACCGGTACGCCGACAGCACCTTCGGGCGCCCGGTGTGCAGCCGGGCCATCCGTACGGCGTGCTCGATCGCGTCGGCGCCGCCGTTGGTGAAGAAGATCTTGTCGAGGTCGCCCGGCGTGCGCTCGGCGATCAGCCGTGCCGCCTCCGAGCGTGCCTCGACCGCGAACGCCGGCGCGAAGGTGGTCATGCGCGCGGCCTGCTCCTGGATCGCGGCGACGACCTTGGGGTGCTGGTAGCCGATGTTGGTGTAGACGAGCCCGCTGGTGAAGTCGAGGTACCGCTTGCCGTCGTAGTCCCAGAAGTACGACCCCTCCGCACCGGCGACGGCGAGCGGGTCGATGAGTTCCTGGGCGGACCAGGAGTGGAACACATGCGCACGGTCCGCGGCCTTCACGGCGGCGCCGACCTCGGGATCTGGCTGAGGGGTCATGCGCCCGAGGGTAGGGAGCGGCGACCGGGAGGCGGTATCGGCGTCCTGTCTGCGGTCGGCGGGTTTCCGCGACAGGTTGTCGACGCGAACCCACTCCAGCATTGACAGCAAGCTGTCTACATGTCAGGATACTGTCATATCGAAGAGCGACGCCGAAGCTTCTAGGGGGAAGCCATGAACAGCAAGCCCGTGCACCTCGCCGTCTACGACACCTTCGCCGACTGGGAGACGGGGCACGCCACCGCCCACCTCGCCCGCGCAGGCCACGGCATCCGCACCGTCGGCCCGGCCACGCGGCCCGTGCGGAGCATCGGCGGACTGAGCGTCCGGCCCGACCTCGCGCTGGACGACGTACGGCCCGAGGACAGTTCCCTGCTGATCCTCCCGGGCGCCGATCTGTGGGATGCCGGCGACGACCTGGCGCCCTTCGCCCGCAAGGCCCGCGAGTTCCTCGACGCAGGTGTGCCCGTCGCCGCGATCTGCGGTGCCACCGCCGGTCTCGCCCGCGAGGGACTGCTCGACGACCGCGCCCACACCAGCGCCATCTCCTTCTACCTCGCGGCCACCGGCTACGGCGGCGGCGAGCGGTACGTCGACGCCGACGCCGTCACCGACGGCGCGCTGATCACCGCAGGGCCGACCGAGCCGGTCGCCTTCGCCAGGGAGATCCTCCGGCTGCTCGGGGTGTACGAGGGCGAGGTGCTGGACGCCTGGTACCGGCTGTTCCACGACTCCGACGCGGCCGCGTACGCCGTACTGGAGAAGGCGGGAGCGGCGTGAGCCGGGAGCGACAGGACCTGCTCAGCCGCAGCGCGCTCGGCGTCTTCCGGCTCAACGGCCAGTTCCTCGGCGTCGCCGAGGAACTGGCCCGGCCCTCCGGTCTGACGGCGGCCTGGTGGCAGGTGCTGGGCGCGGTGCTCGGCGAACCCCTGCCGGTCTCCGGGATCGCCCGCGCGATGGGCATCACCCGGCAGAGCGTGCAGCGCATCGCCGATCTGCTGGTGGACAAGGGGCTCGCGGAGTACCGGCCCAACCCGGCACACCGCCGCGCCAAGCTCCTCGCGCCGACGGACGAGGGGCGGGCGGCGATCTCCCGGATCGACCCCGGCCACGCGGCCTTCGCGGACCGGCTGGCGGAGGCCATGGGGGAGGCCGAACTCGCCGACGCCGTAAGGGTTCTGGAACGGTTGTCGAAAGTGCTCGACCAGATCACCGGTCCTGTTACGGAACCGTAGGCACCGCCCCGCTCACCTCCATGTATGCCGCACTATCGTGGGGCCGACGCATAGGCGGGGGCTGGTTGGGGGCGTGCGATGGAGAAGCTGGGGCCGGGGGATCCGCAGCAGATCGGGGCGTATCGGCTGCTGGCGCGGCTGGGCGCGGGCGGCATGGGGGACGTCTATCTCGCCCGGTCGGACCGGGGCCGCACGGTCGCCGTGAAGCTGGTGCGGCGGGAGCTGGCCGCGCAGGAGGAGTTCCGGGCCCGGTTCCGGCAGGAGGTGCAGGCCGCGCGGCAGGTCGGCGGGTTCTGGACCGCGCCGGTGCTCGACGCGGACACCGAGGCCGACGTGCCGTGGGTGGCCACCGGGTACGTCGCCGGGCCGAGCCTCCAGCAGGTCGTCGGGCACGACCACGGGGCGCTGCCCGAGCGTTCGGTGGGCATCCTGGCGGCGGGGCTGGCGCACGCGCTCAAGGACATCCACGCGGCGGGGATCGTGCACCGGGATCTGAAGCCGTCGAACGTCCTGGTCACCATCGACGGGCCCCGCGTCATCGACTTCGGCATCGCGCGCGCCCTGGAGACCGTCGACGAGAGCGGGCTCACGCGCACCGGCGCGCTCGTCGGGTCGCCGGGGTTCATGGCGCCCGAGCAGGTGCGCGGCGACCGGATCACGCCCGCGTGCGACGTGTTCTGCCTGGGCTCGGTGCTCGCGTACGCCGCCACCGGCCGGCTGCCCTTCGGGTCCGTCGACAGCGGCCCGCACGCCGTGATGTTCCGGATCGCCCAGGAGGAACCCGACCTGGAGGGCATGCCCGAGGGCATCGCCGAGCTGGTGCGGGACTGTCTGCGCAAGGACCCCGGTGCCCGCCCGACGCTCGACCGGGTCCTGGAGCGCACGGGAGCCGAGGACACCGTCTCCGACGGCCGCTCCCGCGACCCCTGGCTGCCGAGCGCCCTGGTGGCCCAGCTGGGACGGCACGCGGTACGACTGCTGGACGCGGAGAACCCGGTGGGCGCCGGGGGACCCCGACCTCCGGCCCCGGCGGGCTCCGGGGCTCCGGCCCCCGCGGGCTCCCGACCTCCGGCCCCGGCGGGCGACCGGGCGGGCCCCGATGTGCCTGCCCAGGGAGCCCCGGCTTCCGGTGAACCCACCCCCGCCGCCTCGCCCGAGCACGCCCCGGCCGCCTTGCCCACGCCGCCGGACCAGCTGCCCACCGTCGCCGCGGCCCGCAACGGCCCGACCCCGCCGCCGGGCCCCGGCACGCCCCCCGGCGGTGCCTTCGGGGACGCCGCCGCTCCCGGCAGTGCCCCGGCGCACCCGGCGTACGGGTCGCCGCAGCAGCACCCGCAGCAGCCGGCGTACGGCTATCCGCAGGCCGGGCCCGGCGGGCCCTACGGTGCCGCTCCCGGGTACGGGGCTTACGGCCCGAACCCGAACTACCCGAACCCGAATCCGGCGTACGCCGCCACCCCGCCCTACGGCCCGCCCGGCCCGTACCTTCCGGCGCCGCAGCCCGAACCGCCCCGGCGCAGCGGGCGGTCCACGGCGGCGCTGGTCGTCGTCGCGCTGGTCGTCGCGCTCGGCGCGGGCGGCTCGGTGTACGCCCTGATGAGCGGCGACAACGACGACTCGGCCGGCGGCGGCCCGACCGAACGGCCCACCGCCACGTCCAACCCGACCGACTCCCCGACCTCCGACCCGACGACTCCCACCCCGTCCCCGACCCCCTCGGAGTCCGCTGACGGCACGATCCCGGCGGGCTACCTGGGCACCTGGACGGCCACCATCGACAGCGGCACCGGCGAGAACACCCGCCGGCTGACCATCCGGCAGGGCGAGGTGGGCGACGCGGTCCTCTCCCTCGTCGCCGACGGACCCGCAGGCAACGGCACCTACCACTGCGAGTTCGAGGCGGACCTCTCCGCGGCGCCGGGCGGCGACGGCCCGTTGCGGATCGGCCCGTCCACCGTGACCGTCGGCGAGGCGCCCACCTGTTCGCCGGGCAAGGCCACCGAGATCACGCTGCTGCCGGACGGCAGGCTGGAGCGGGTGACCGTCGGCAGCGGCGAGAGCCTGACGTACGACAAGCAGTGACCGGGGGCGAAGTCCCGTTTCCTGTGAGGCAGTTGAACGTACGGCGAACTTCACCGTGCGAGCGGCTTCGCCGGTCCCGAACGGACGTACGGTGACCCCACTACGGCTTGCGGGGGCACCACGTGGAGTGGCTGAGCGCAGAGAACATCGTGGCCGTCGGCACGGCGGTGCTCGGTGTCGTCGCGTCGGGCGTCATGGTCTGGTACGAGCGGCGGGTACCGCGCCGCAAACGGATCGGCTACCGCGTCCAGATGGACAACCCGATAGGCGACGACGTCCGTTCCGGCAGAGCCAACGTCAGGCTCGGCCTCTTCGACGCGGACATGGACGACGCGACGCTCGTGCTGCTGCGCGTCGAGAACGACGGCTCGCAGAGCATCGACCGCGACGACTACACCGGCCCCGAACCCCACGGTCTGACCGCGGTGTTCACGGACCGCACCATCCGGGGCGTCTCGGTCACCCAGCCGACCGACATCGACCACCTGATGGACCACTTCACCGCCCAGCGCGGCTTCGGCTACGAGGGCAACCGGCTGCGCGTGCCGCGGGTCCCGCTCAACCCCGGCGACCACTACAAGCTGCTGGTGCTGCTGTCCGGCGGCGACGTCGGCGCGGAGATCCGGCTGCGCGGCGGCATCCGCGACGGCGAGGTGCACCCCAACCGCAGCGCCACCCCGGACGACAAGTCACCGGTCTTCAGCCTCCAGGCCAGGATCTTCACCGGCCTGCTCACCCTCTCCGTGCTGGCGCTCGCGGGCATCGTCGTCTTCCGGGACGGCAACCCGATCGAGTGCGAGCAGGGCGAGCTGACGGTGATCGGCTCGACCGCCTTCGAGCCGGTGATCACGACGCTGGCGAAGCAGTACGAGGGCAAGTGCGCGGGCGCCGACATCGACGTGCAGACACGAGGCAGTGAGGCCGGGGTCGCCGAACTCGCCGCCCTGGCCGACCGGTCGAGGTCGAGGGCCCGGTCGGTCGTCGCGTTCTCCGACGGCCCGCTCGGCGACCGCCTCGGCCTGAAGGGGAAGAAGGTCGCGCTGTCCGTCTTCACGCTCGCCGTCAACGACGGGGTCGACCTCGGGCCCGAGGGCCTGACCGTGGCACAGGTGCGGGACATCTACAAGGGCCGGTACAAGCGGTGGGGCGAGGTGCTCCCCGGCGCCGACCGGGCGACCGCCCAGCTGCCGATCGTCCTGGTCAGCCGCAGCGACAGTTCGGGGACGCGGCAGGTGTTCCAGGACCGGGTGCTGGGGGAGTGGGAGCGGGCGCAGAGCACCTCGCTGGACTGCCGGCCGCCCGCCGGCGCCGTCACCGTCGTGACGCGGTGCGAACTCGCCGGCACCGGCGACGTCCTGGACCGGATCGCCGAGCAGCCCGGGGCGATCGGGTACAGCGAGCTGGGTGTCGCCGCCAGGCACAAGGGCGTACGGCCGGTGCCATTGGACGGCGACCGCGCGAACGTCGACGAGATCGAGCGCGGCGACAGCGACTATCCGTACCGGGACATCGAGTACGCCTACACCGCCGGCACCGCGCCCGGCGACTCCCTGACCGCGGGGTTCCTCGCCTATCTCGACAAGGAGAGCAGCCGGCAGGTGATCCGCACGCAGGGGCATCTGCCGTGCGGGACACCGGTGGGGCTCAAGCTGTGCGGCTGACGCCGGGGGCGGATGTCGGACGAGGCACCCTTGCCGTTGGTTGCCATGTACACAACCATTGCGGGGTCGGCCGGCATCGGCAGCACCGGGAGGACCCATGCGCCCCAGCCCCACCAGAAGAACGGTCCTGACGGCCACGGCGGCGGGCGCGGCGGCGCTGACGGCGACCGGCACGGCCGAGGCGGCCCCCGCGTCGGCGGACCGCCCTGCGGCGACGGCCCAGCGCCCCACCCGCGAACTGCGCGCCCTGCTGCGAGAGATCGACGCCGCCCGCATCGAGGCCACGGTCCGCAGACTCGTCTCCTTCGGCACCCGCCACACCCTCTCCGTCCAGGACGACCCGGACCGGGGCATCGGCGCGGCCCGCGACTGGCTGCTGGCCGAGCTGAACTCCTGCGCGGCGGCCTCCGGCGGCCGGATGACGGCGGAACTCCAGTCGTACGTCCAGGAACCGGCGCCGCGCATCCCCACCCCCACGAAGATCACGAACGTCGTCGCGACCCTGCGCGGCTCGGTGACCCCGGAGCGCGTCTACGTCGTCTCCGGGCACTACGACTCCAGGGTCACCGACGTCATGGACGCCACGTCCGACGCGCCGGGCGCGGACGACGACGCCTCCGGGGTGGCCGTGGTCCTGGAGCTGGCCCGGGTGATGGCGAAGCGCCGCCCGGCGTCGACGATCGTGTTCGCGGCGGTGGCGGGGGAGGAGCAGGGCCTGTTCGGATCGGCTTACCTGGCACAGCAGTTGAAGGCGGCTGGCACGGACGTCCAGGGCATGTTCACGAACGACATCGTCGGCAGCGCCACCGCCGACGACGGCACCCGCGACCCGTACACGATCCGCCTGTTCACCGAGGGCGTCCCGTCCTCCGAGACACCCGAACAGGCGGCGCTGCGCCGCTCCGTGGGCGGCGAGAACGACTCGGCGACCCGTCAGCTGGCCCGCTTCGTCAGGGACGTGGCGGACAACGACGCGACCGGCATGCGGGTGCGTGTGATCTACCGCCGCGACCGCTATCTGCGCGGCGGCGACCACATCCCCTTCCTGGAGCGCGGCTACCCGGCCGCCCGCTTCACCGAGCCGGCCGAGGACTTCGCCCACCAGCACCAGAACGTCCGCGTAGACGACACCGGCAAGCAGTACGGCGACCTGCCGGAGTTCTGCGACTTCCCCTTCACGGCACGCGTGGCCAAGGTCAACGCGGCCGCCCTGTGGACCCTGGCCCAGGCCCCCGGCACCCCGGGGAACCCGCGCATCATCACGAGCAACCTCACCAACTCCACCAGCCTGACCTGGGCCAGAGGCCCGGAGCCGGACCTCGCCGGCTACGAGGTCGTCTGGCGTGAGACGACGTCCCCGGAGTGGACCCATGTCCTCCCGGTCGGCGACGCGACGACCCACGAGGTGGACCTGTCCAAGGACAACGTGTTCTTCGGCGTACGAGCGGTGAACCGGTCGGGCCTGCGCAGCCCGGTGGCCTTCCCCTCCCCGCAGTCGTGAGCGCGGCGGGCGCTCCTCAGCGCGGCTCGGGCGGACGCTGACGCGGCATGTTCGGGCGGGTGCCGTTCGTCGGCGGCACCGCGAACCGGCCCAGCGCCGCGGTCACGTCCGGGCGGCTCGCGCCGGGCACCGCCGACTGGATGCCCAGGGGCGCGGACCCGGTGCGGAACTCCACCATCCAGTCCGCGGTCTCGGCCCGCATCAGCTCGGTGACGTCCTCGGAGAACCGGCGCAGCACGGCCAGGCAGCGCTCGGCGGCCTCGCCGGCCGTGCCCTCGGCCGGGCCGAGGACCTCGCGTACGTTCTCCGTCGCCCAGTCGAACTGCAGCATCTGAAGCCGCCGCTGTACGGCCTGGGCCGTGGCGACGTCCCTTATCCACCCGGACGTGATCCCGAAGAACCGGTCGACCGCCACACAGGCCACGGCGCTCAGCAGCGCCAGATACCCCCAGGGGGCCACCCCGCTCACGACGCCCGTCAGGTCGAGCAGCGGCAGCGCGGCTCCTACCACCGCCCCCGCGGCGGCGCCGCCGCGCAGCGCCCGGGCCCCGCGCCGCTTCCACACCCGGTCCGCGAGGTACCACGCCGCCGTGTTCAGCGCCCCTCGCTCCACCCACCGGTACAGCTCGTCCAGCCGCACCGCCGGTTCCCCCCAGTCCCCGTGGGGGAACGCCCGCCCCGTCAGATCGCCCGGCCGCAGCCCGGCCGCCCCTTCGCCGCCCCGCCCGTCCTTCGGCGACCTGTCGGGCTGCATCTCCGGCTGACCCACCCGGCACTCCCTACTGTCACGGTGCGTGACATCACGTACGACATACGACGTGGATGCGACCCCCGCAGCGCACGGAACGTCACGCAACACCTGAGGCTGACGCGCCGGACCCTTCCTACCGCCCAATGGGTGGCGAAGAGATGCCTTTCGCCTCTTTTCCGCCCGGAAGTGGGCCTTGATCAGGTATAGGACGCCCATTCCTCCGGGTTCTCTCTCACTCGAAAGAGTGCTGGGGCGACGGCCACGCAGACCACGTAGGCTCGTGCTGAACGGGAAACGCGTACACACGCAAGGAGCTGATCGTGATCCCCGGTGGTGGCCAGCCCAACATGCAGCAGCTGCTCCAGCAGGCCCAGAAGATGCAGCAGGACCTGCAGCGGGCGCAGGAAGAACTGGCGCAGACCGAGGTCGACGGACAGGCGGGCGGCGGCCTGGTGCAGGCCACTGTCACCGGCGCCGGCGAGCTCCGCGCGCTGAAGATCGACCCGAAGGCGGTCGACCCCGAGGACACCGAGACCCTCGCCGACCTGATCATCGCGGCCGTCCAGGCGGCCAACGAGAACGCGCAGAACCTCCAGCAGCAGAAGCTGGGCCCGCTGGCCCAGGGCCTGGGCGGCGGCAGCGGCATCCCCGGGCTGCCCTTCTGACCCTCCGGGCGTTGCCCGCCTCGTCTTTCTAAGAGGGGGCACCGCCAACTACCGTACGTACCGTAAGGAACCCCAGGAAGGACGGCAGTCCGTTGTACGAAGGCGTGGTTCAGGACCTCATCGACGAGCTGGGTCGGCTGCCCGGCGTCGGTCCCAAGAGCGCGCAGCGGATCGCCTTCCACATCCTCCAGGCGGAACCGACGGACGTACGGCGCCTCGCCCAGGCCCTCATGGAGGTCAAGGCGAAGGTCCGCTTCTGCGCGACGTGCGGGAACGTCGCGCAGGAGGAGCTGTGCAACATCTGCCGGGACACGCGCCGTGACCCGGCGGTGATCTGCGTGGTCGAGGAGCCCAAGGACGTCGTGGCGATCGAGCGGACCCGCGAGTTCCGCGGCCGCTACCACGTCCTCGGCGGCGCGATCAGCCCGATCGAGGGTGTCGGACCGGACGACCTGCGTATACGAGAACTTCTCGCGCGGTTGGCCGACGGGACGGTCACGGAGCTGATCCTGGCCACCGATCCGAATCTCGAGGGCGAGGCCACCGCCACGTACCTCGCGCGCATGATCAAGCCCATGGGCCTGAAGGTCACCCGCCTGGCCAGCGGCCTCCCGGTGGGTGGCGACCTGGAATACGCGGACGAGGTCACCCTCGGCCGCGCCTTCGAGGGGAGACGACTCCTAGATGTCTGACGCCACGCTGCACGCGACCGGCCAGAACCCGGACGACTTCGCGGTCCAGATCGCGGACCAGATCGAGAGTTTCCTGGTCGCGGTGACGGAGGTCGCCAAGGGCGACGAGCCCGGCTCGACCGTGCCCTTCCTCCTCCTGGAGGTCTCCCAGCTGCTGCTGGCCGGCGGCCGTCTCGGCGCCCACGAGGACATCGTCCCCGACGAGCGCTACGAGCCCGACCTGGGCCCCGAGGCGGACGTGGACGAGCTCCGCGAGAACCTCGCCCGTCTGCTGGACCCGGTCGACGTCTACTCCGAGGTCTTCGACCCCTACGAGCCCCGCAAGGCCCCGGTCCCGGCCCGGATCTCCGACGACCTGACCGACGTCATCACCGACCTGCGCCACGGCATGGCCCACTACCGCGCGGGCCGCACCGCAGAGGCCCTGTGGTGGTGGCAGTTCTCCTACTTCTCCAACTGGGGCTCGACGGCGTCCGCGACGCTGCGCGCACTGCACTCCGTCCTGGCCCACATCCGCCTGAACCAGCCCCTGGAGGAACTGGACGGCCTGGACACGGACCAGGGCGTGATGGGCGACGAGACGCTGGAGTTCGAGGCCGGCAAGGTCATGCAGCAGGAGATCGGCGACCAGCTGGGGCTGGGTTCGGCGAAGTAACGCCGACCTCCCGCCGCAGCTAGGTCTCAGATCCGTACGGCCGTCCCGGTCACGCCGATTCCGGTGCCCGGCTCGGCCGGAACGGTCACCGTGATCGTGCTCGGCCGGCCCATGTCCACGCCCTGATGGATGGTCACCGTGGCGGGCGTCGCGACGAGTTCGAGCTCCCTCAGGTAGCCGCCGAACGCGGCCGCCGCCGCTCCCGTGGCCGGGTCCTCCACCACACCGCCCGGCGGGAACGGGTTGCGGGCGTGGAACACGGTCGGGGACTCCCGCCAGAGCAGGTCGACGGTCGTCCAGTCCTCGCGGGCCATGAGTGCGGCCAGCGGCTCCATCGCGTAGTCCAGGTCGGCCAGCCGCTCCCGGGTGGCGGCGGCGAGGATCGGGTGCCGGGCGCCGCCGAAGGCCACGCGGGGCGGCAGCGCCGGGTCCAGCTCGGCGGTGCTCCAGCCCAGGACGGCCAGCAGCTCGGCCAGGTCGGCGTCCGCGAGGGGCTCCGTGTGCGGGGCCACGCTCACCAGGGTCGCTGTCAGCGTGCCGTCGGCCGTCCGGTCGGTGGTCACGGTGACCGGGCCCGCCTTGGTCCGCAGCGACAGCCGTCCGGTGCCGTGGCGTTCCGCGTGGGCGACGGCCGTGGCGATCGTCGCGTGGCCGCAGAACGGCACCTCCGCGAGGGGGCTGAAGTACCGGATGTCCAGCGTGCCGTCGGCGGCCGGGACCACGAACGCCGACTCCGAGTAGCCGAGTTCGGCCGCCGCCGCGAGCATCTCCTTGTCGTCGACGCCGGTGGCGTCGAGCACCACACCTGCCGGGTTGCCTCCTGCGGGGTCGCTGCTGAAGGCCACGTAGCGCGAAATCTCCATTGGTGGACCGTAACCGCGTGCCGGGAACGGGGCGAGGGGATTACCCGGGCACGGGGAGCCGGGCCCGGAAAGTGACGCAGGTTACACAGAAGGACCCCCGTAGTCGCGTAATGCACGGGGGACTCGTGCCGTCTCACCGGCACAACGGCCACACCGGGCCGCTGCCCCCGCCTCGAATCGGAGCCCGCCCATGCACGTGACCCTGGAGCAGCCGACCGGCGCCCGCCTGATCACCGCCGGCCAGGAGATCGCCCTCCCGGCGACCCTGCGCTACACCTCCGGCGATCCGCTCGCCGTGCACCTGGACTTCCCGGCCCACGCCACCCTCGACGGCGAGGCCGCGACCTGGACGTTCGCCCGCGCACTGCTGGACGAGGGGCTGCGGGCCCCGGCCGGGCTCGGCACCGTGCGGGTGCGGCCGTGCGGGACGTCCCACACCTACGTGGAGTTCCACATGCCGGAGGGCGTGGCCAGACTCCGGTTCGTCACCGCGGACCTGAACCGCTTCCTGACCCGCACCTACACCGTGCTGGAGCCGGGCGAGGAGACCGTGGGCGCGGAACTGGACCGGGGCCTTGCGACCCTGTTCGGCGGGCGGGTGTGATGCCCTGGTCCGGGGGCCGGCGGTGAGCACCAAGCCCTTCACAGGCCCGCCAGGCCCTTCGCCACCGTCACGACCCCGCCCGTCAGTGCCAGCGTCAACACCAGGAGCCGCGCCCGCTGTTCGGGCGTCCGGCCGGCGAGCCAGGCGCCGATCACCCCGCCGATCGTCATCGCCGCGATCACCGTCCCCCACCGCGGGGCGCTCAGTTCCGGTACGCCGTTCGCGGCCAGCGAGAACGCGTTGACTACCGCGCCGTAGAACTGCGCGTTCGGTACGAACTCCCGTACCGTCCAGCCCGCGTTCACCGCGTACAGGGACACCGGCGGGCCGCCCACCCCGGCGGCCGAGTTCATGAAGCCGCCGACCGCGCCGGCCGCGACCGCGCCCTTCGTGCCGCGCAGGGCGGGGACCCGGGCGCCGCGCAGGACCAGCAGCACGGCGAGGGTGACGAGCCCGCCCATGGTCAACAGGAGTACCGGCTCCGGCAGTCGGCGCGTGATCCAGGTGCCCGCCGGGACCGTGCAGGCCGCGGCCACGCACAGCGGGACCATCGCGCCCGGCCGTACTCGCCGCCAGCCGCCGGCCAGGCCCACCGCACTGATCGCGCCGCACGCGCAGTTGGCGAGGACGACACCCTCGGCGGGGCCGAGCAGCAGCACCAGCGCGGG
This sequence comes from Streptomyces chartreusis, assembly GCF_008704715.1. Classification (NCBI taxonomy): domain Bacteria; kingdom Bacillati; phylum Actinomycetota; class Actinomycetes; order Kitasatosporales; family Streptomycetaceae; genus Streptomyces; species Streptomyces chartreusis. Next base: position 4,595,759 of record NZ_CP023689.1, on the reverse strand, counting down.
GACCGCGACCAGCGCGAAGCCCATGCCCGTGAGCCACTGGACGGAGGATCCGAGCAGCACGATGGCCGCCAGCAGCGCGTCGCCCGTCCATCCGCTCGTCACGGCTCGGCATCCTCACCCGCGGCCGGGGTGTAGCGGGCTACACCCCCTCTTCGGGAGCTCACTACCTCGTGGCTGACCTCGGGAAACGGAATCGTTGATCGCACCAGGTCAACGGCCGTCGAGCGACGGCCCCGCCCCGAAGGACTCCGCCCATGAAGGCTCTGCTCTCCTCCCGTGCCGTTCTGTGGTTCCTGTTCCTCTTCAACGCCGTGGTCGCCGCGGCCGCCCCCTTCGTCGTCGACGGCACCCAGGGCGTCCTGACGGCCGCCGGCATGGGCGTCGTATCGCTGGGCGCAGGCGTCGAGTTGGTGCGCGGACGGGGTCGCGGACGCGGTCGCCGGAAGGCCGCCGCCGTGTGACCGGGCGCTCACGCGGCGCGAATTGGAGCGGTGTTGTCCCCGGCCTGTACGTCCGCTGCACGGGCCCTAACCGGCCCGCGGCGAGTCTGGAGCCACTTGAACCAGACCTGTTACGGGAGATGCGATGACTCGTCGTTCCATCAGCAAGCGCGTGGCCGTTGTCACCGCCACCGCCGTGGTCGCCGTCGGCACGGTCGCCGCCGGTGCCGCGGCCGCCGGGCCCGGCTGGGGTGAGAAGAAGCCCGGCTGGAGCGAGAAGAAGCCCGGCAAGAAGGAGATAGCCGGCCTGTTCGACCAGTGGAACAGCGCCCTCGCCACCGGTGACCCGGAGCAGGTCGCCGACCTGTACGCGAAGGACGCGGTGCTGCTGCCCACGGTCTCCAACAAGGTCCGCGCCGACCGCGCCGGAATCGTCGACTACTTCGAGCACTTCCTCGCCAACAAGCCGGTCGGCACGAAGATCGAGACCCACGTCAACGTCCTCGACCACAACTCCGCCATCGACACCGGCGTCTACGAGTTCGCGCTCACCGACCCCGCGACCGGAGCGAAGAGCACCGTCGAGGCCCGCTACACCTACGCCTACGAGAAGCGCGGCGGTGAGTGGCTCATCGTCAACCACCACTCCTCGAAGATGCCCGAAGGCTGATCGCCACCTTCAGCCCGCCCCCGGGAGCGTCCCCGAGCGCCACGGTCCCGCCGTCGTCGGTCACCAGCTGCTTGACGACGGCGAGGCCGAGGCCCGAACCGGACCTCCCGGTCAGCCCCCGGCCGCGCCAGAACCGGTCGAAGGCACGGGACTTGTCGGCGTCCGGCATGCCGGGACCCTCGTCGAGGACCGAGAGCACCACCGACTCGCCCTTGGTCTCCACCCCGACGGTGATCGTGCCACCGTCCGGTGACACCTCCAGGGCGTTGGAGAGCACGTTGTCCAGCACCTGCTCCAGATGGCCGGGAGAGGCCAGCACCAGTGGCCGGCCGTCGGCACTCGCCGCGAGCGCGATGGTGACTCCGCGCTCGTCGGCGGCCGGCCGCCACACGTCCAGCCGCTCGCGCACGATGTCGATAAGCGCCAGCGGTTCCGCCGCCGTCACCTTGGCCTCCGCCCGCGCCAGCACCAGCAGCCCGCTCACCAGCCGGCTCATCCGGACGACCTCGGCCGTGGCCTGCTCCACGTCCTCCTTGACGAAGTCGTCGTCGACCCCGTCCGCGATGTTGTCCAGCGACAGCCTGAGCGCCGTGAGAGGGGTACGGAGTTGATGCGAGGCGTCGGCCACGAAGATGCGCTGCGAGGCGACCAGCGTGTCCAGGCGCTCCGCGCCCTGGTTCAGGGTGCGCGCCAGTGTCTGGGTCTCCGGCGGGCCCGTCACGGGGGAGCGGGCGGTCAGATCGCCGTCGCTGAACCTGCTCGCCATGTCGTTGAGCTGGCGCAGCGGCCGGGTGATACGCCGTGCCGCGGCGGCGCCGATCACGGCGGCCACGGCGAGGACGGCCACCGCGAGGACCGCTCGGAAACCCCAGATCGTCCAGAGCCGTTCGGTCAGGTCGTCCGTCGAGTACACGATGCGGACCGCGCCGACGACCGGGCCCCGGTTGCGGCCGTCGAGGTCGACGGCGCTGGAGCGGGCGGGCACCGTGACCTTCAGCTCCGGCCCCCAGATGAAGGAGGAGCCCCAGTCGGTCGTGGACCTGCCGTCCTCAAGGGCTCCGGTCAGGGCCGCGTCCCGCTGCGGGCCCGGCAGGCCGGTGTCGCAGCGCCCGGTCGTCTCGACCTGGCCGGGGGTCTGGCCGGCGTACGCCCGGGCCATCTCGTCCAGGGCCGCGCACGAGGGGGTGTTGCCGTTGCCGAGGAGCAGGGCCATGGTGTCGGCCTCACGCCGCGCGGAGTCCGCGGTGTCGCCCCGCAGCTGGTCCGTGAGCGTGAACGCCACCGGCACCGTGAAGAGGGCGATCGCCACGGCCACGAGCAGGACGTAGCTGCGGATGAGTTGGCGGATCATGACGGGCCGCTGCCGTCGCCCCGGTCGGAGCCGACGACCTCCAGCCGGAAGCCGACCCCGCGCACCGCCTCGATCGTGACGGCCCCGGCGAGCTTGCGCCGCAGCGCCGCCACATGCACGTCGAGCGTCTTGGTCGGGCCGAACCAGTTCGCGTCCCAGACCGCCTCCATGATCTGCTCCCGCGACATCAGCGCCCCCGGCTCCTCGGTGAGGAAGGCCAGCAGGTCGTACTCCTTGGGCGCGAGCGCGACCTCCTCGCCGTCCAGCCGGACGCGGGCCGCCTTGCGGTCGACGGTGAGACGGTCGCCGTAGCGGTCGGGGCCGGTCCCGGCGGGCGTACGGGGCCGGCTGCGGCGCATGACGGCCCGTATCCGGGCTATGACCTCGCGGACGCCGAACGGCTTGGAGACGTAGTCGTCCGCGCCGAGTTCCAGCCCGACCACCCGGTCCGTCTCGTCGCTGCGCGCGCTGATCACGATGATCGGCACGTCACCGCGCTCGCGCAGCGCCCTGCAGACGTCGAGCCCGTCGGTGTCGGGCAGTCCGAGGTCGAGGAGCACGACGTCGTAGGGATCGCTGTGGCTCAGCGCCGCGCCGCCCGTGGTCACCCAGGCCACCTCGAAGCCGTAGCGCAGCAGTCCTCGCCGGAGCGACTCGGCGACCGGTTCGTCGTCTTCCACCAGAAGTACGCGCACACGCCGAACCCTAGTGGTTGAAACTTAAAGACGACCGGCCGTCGAGCCGGTGAGCGGCTACCACATGACGGGCAGCCGCTCCGGGATCCGCTTCATGAAGCCGGTGCGCCACACCAGTTGCTCGATCGGCACCGCGAGCCGCAGCCCCGGCATCCGCTCCAGCAGCGTCCGCAGCGCGATCTCGGCGTGCGCCCGGCCGAGGGCGGTCGCGGGGCAGTAGTGGCGGCCGCCGCCGAAGGAGAGGTGCGCGGTGGCGTTCTCCCGGCCGAGGTCGACCCGGTGGGGGTCGGGGAAGGCCGCCGGGTCGAAGTTCGCGCCCTCGACGAGGACCAGCACCAGCTCGCCCGCCTTCAAGTCCACGTCGCCCAGCCGCACGTCCTCGGTCGCCAGCCGCGGCAGGCCGTCGCCGATGGACAGGTTGATCCGCAGCAGCTCGTCCACGGCCGCGGGGATCTTCCCGGGGTCCGCGACCAGCTCGGCCTTCAGGGCGGGGTGTTGGATCAGCGACACCAGCGCCATGGTCAGGAAGCCCGAGGTGGAGATGACCCCGGCGCCGAACATCGTCACCCCCACCGTCGCGAGCATCTCGTCGGTGAGATGGCCGTACTCGGGGTCGGCGCGCAGGGCGGCGAGCTCGCCCATCAGGCCCGTCGTCGCCGGGTCGTCGAGGCGCTCCGTCATGAAGGCGATGTCCCGGTCCCAGTTGAGCCGGGCGCCGGCGACCGGGCAGGCCGAGTTCATGAACGCGATGTCCAGGCTCCGCATCAGCCGGGGCGCGTCCGAGGCCGGGATGCCGAGGATGCGGCAGTGCATACCCGCCGAGTACGGATCGGCGAAGCCGGCCCGCAGGTCGGCCGGAGCGCCCTCGCGCATCAGCCCGTCGACGAGTTCACCGGCACCGGACCGCATCCACTCCACCAGGCCGGGGCTTTTGGGGTTCAGTGCCTTCAGCACGGCCTTGCGCAGCCCGGCGCCGGTGATGTTCCCCATGTTGTTGACGACCTCGGGCGGGATCGTCAGCGCGTACTGCCGCGGCACGCCGGGCGCTGAGGTGTCCTTCAGGCTGAAGCGGGGGTCTTCGAGGACCTGCTTGCACAGGGCGTACGACGACACCAGCCACGCCTCGTCGCCGGCGATGGTGCGCACGCGCCGCACCGGCCGGTCGGCGCGCAACTCCTCGACCTCGGGCGGGAGCTGGTCGCCGCGCCAGGAGAACGGGAAGTCGAGGGGAGTTTCAGTGAGCATCGGTGGTCCCCTCGGCGGGCGTGACGATGGCGTGCCCCTGGTTGCGGGAGGCGCGCAGTCCGGCGCCGCGGGAGTAGAGCAGCTCGGCCATCGGCAGCAGCTGGTGGTAGCAGTTGAGGGAGGACGGGACGCCGAGGATGGCGGGGGTGTCCAGGAAGAGCGGCGCCTCGGCGCAGACGTAGGAGAGGCAGACCTCGCGCTGGGCGGCGGTCGCCCCCTCGGCCCGGCCGGTCAGGAACGAGTCGACGAGTTTCTCGCAGGTCGTGCGGAACTCGTCGTCGGTGGCGAGGCGGGCCCGGAGCCGGTCGTGGATCTCGCGGTAGGCCGCGTTGCCGTGGAAGTCGGACATGGCGTGGGCGTGCAGGCGGCTGCCGCCCGGGTCCGCCGCCCGGACGGCGCCCAGCACCTTGGCGCGCACCCCGCGCAGGTTCTTCACCGCCTTGCGGCGGGCGTCGTCGGGCGGATAGCCGGACGCCGCGTACATCTCGGCCACGTACAGGTCCGTGTAGACGAAGTCCACCCGCTCGAACCGGGTGAGGCCCCAGCGGGCCAGGTCGTGGACCCGGTCGGCGGAGAAGTAGCTGTTGCCGGGGGAGACGCCGATGACGGCGTGGTCGCCGGCGTCGCGGATGACCTCGCAGTGCGGGGTGAAGGGCCTGATCTCGAAGAGGGAGCCGGCCGCGGAATCCGTATCGGCCTCGGCTGATGTGACGTGCTGGATCTCGGAAGCGGTCGCAGTCGTCAAAGGAGGAGGATCCTTCGCGTCGCAAGTCCCGATGGAGCCTTGTGCCCCTGGTGTGGCGACGACGACGCGAAGTTAGCGGGCGACTACGGAGAGCGTCAATGCCCATTTGGCGGCCCACGCCACCCGCGAGTGACCTGCCCCACTTTCCGGAGTGCGGGGCTCCCCACCGGGCAGACACGACCCCGAGCGGCCGAATCTCACCATCTGGGAACCCCAAGGTCGAATTCGGACGCTCGGTAAACTGAGCCGACACACACGGACTGAGCGAGGAGCGCACGTGGGCCTTGTCGTGCAGAAGTACGGAGGCTCCTCCGTAGCCGATGCCGAGGGCATCAAGCGCGTCGCCAAGCGGATCGTGGAAGCCAAGAAGAACGGCCACCAGGTGGTCGCAGTGGTTTCCGCGATGGGCGACACGACGGACGAGCTGATCGATCTCGCCGAGCAGGTATCCCCGATCCCTGCCGGGCGCGAGCTCGACATGCTGCTGACCGCGGGAGAGCGGATCTCCATGGCCCTGCTGGCCATGGCGATCAAAAACCTGGGCCACTCCGCCCAGTCGTTCACCGGCAGCCAGGCAGGTGTCATCACCGACTCGGTCCACAACAAAGCCCGGATCATCGACGTGACACCGGGCCGGATCCGTGACTCGCTGAACGAGGGCAACATCGCCATCGTCGCCGGGTTCCAGGGCGTGAGCCAGGACTCCAAGGACATCACCACGCTGGGGCGCGGCGGGTCCGACACCACCGCCGTGGCGCTGGCCGCCGCCCTCGACGCCGAGGTCTGCGAGATCTACACCGACGTCGACGGGGTGTTCACCGCCGACCCGCGCGTGGTCAAGAAGGCGAAGAAGATCGACTGGATCGCCTTCGAGGACATGCTGGAGCTGGCCGCGTCCGGCTCGAAGGTGCTGCTCCACCGGTGTGTGGAGTACGCCCGCCGTTACAACATCCCGATCCACGTGCGGTCCAGCTTCAGCGGGCTTCAGGGCACGTGGGTCAGCAGCGAGCCGATCGAGCAAGGGGACAAGCAGGTGGAGCAGGCCATCATCTCCGGTGTCGCGCACGACACCTCCGAGGCCAAGGTCACGGTCGTCGGTGTGCCGGACAAGCCGGGCGAGGCCGCCGCGATCTTCCGCGCGATCTCCGACGCCGAGATCAACATCGACATGATCGTGCAGAACGTGTCCGCCGCCTCCACCGGGCTCACGGACATCTCCTTCACGCTGCCGAAGTCCGAGGGCCGCAAGGCCATCGACGCCCTGGAGAAGAACAAGGCCGGCATCGGCTTCGACTCCCTGCGCTACGACGACCAGATCGGCAAGATCTCCCTGGTCGGCGCCGGCATGAAGACCAACCCGGGTGTCACGGCGGACTTCTTCAAGGCGCTGTCCGACGCGGGCGTGAACATCGAGCTGATCTCCACCTCCGAGATCCGCATCTCGGTCGTCACCCGCGCCGACGACGTCAACGAGGCGGTACGCGCCGTGCACTCCGCCTTCGGACTCGACTCCGACAGCGACGAGGCCGTGGTCTACGGAGGCACCGGGCGATGACCCGTCGACCGACGCTGGCGGTCGTTGGCGCGACCGGGGCCGTCGGCTCGGTCATGCTCCAGATCCTGTCCCAGCGCGCGGACGTCTGGGGTGAGATCCGTCTGATCGCCTCGCCGCGCTCGGCCGGCCGAAAGCTGGCCGTGCGCGGCGAGGAGGTCGAGGTGGTGGCGCTCACCGAGGAGGCCTTCGCCGGGGTCGACGTCGCGATGTTCGACGTCCCCGACGAGGTGGCCGCCCGCTGGGCGCCGATCGCCGCCGCCGCGGGCGCGGTGGTGGTCGACAACTCGGGCGCCTTCCGGATGGACCCGGAGGTGCCCCTGGTCGTGCCCGAGGTCAACTCGCACGTGGTGCGCAGGCGCCCGCGCGGGATCGTGGCCAACCCCAACTGCACGACCCTCTCGATGATCGTGGCGCTGGGCGCGCTGCACGCCGAGTTCGGCCTGCGCTCCCTCGTGGTGTCCTCCTACCAGGCGGTGAGCGGGGCCGGCCGCGCCGGCGTCGACACCCTGCGCCAGCAGCTGTCCCTGGTCGCCGGCACGGACCTGGGGACCAGCCCCGGCGACGTACGGCGGGCCATCGGCGAGAACACCGGCCCGTTCCCGGAGCCGGTCGCGCTGAACGTCGTGCCGTGGGCCGGGTCGCTGCGCGAGGACGGCTGGTCCTCGGAGGAGATGAAGGTGCGGGACGAGTCCCGCAAGATCCTCGGCCTGCCGAAGCTGCCGGTCGCGGTGACCTGTGTGCGGGTGCCGGTGCTGACCGGGCACTCGCTGACCGTGCACGCCCGCTTCGAGGGCGAGGTCACCGTCGCCAAGGCCCGCGAGATCCTGGCCACCACCCCGGGGGTCGTGCTGTACGACGACCCGGGCGCCGGTGAGTTCCCGACGCCCGCCGATGTCGTGGGCACGGACCCGACCTGGGTCGGCCGGGTGCGGCGTTCGCTGGACGATCCCACGGCGCTCGAACTCTTCGTCTGCGGGGACAATCTGCGCAAGGGCGCGGCCCTCAACACCGCTCAGATCGCGGAGCTGGTGGCGGCGGAGTTTTCGTGAGACTGCCGGTGCCGCAGGAAATCCCCTGGGCTGCGACGGATTCGTTTGTAGGATCTGTGTGAAGAATGTGAGCTGAACGATGGTCCGGACCACTTGAACCGGGCCGGGTCGGCATCCGAAGATTTTTCTCCCCGCCTTCTGCAACCGCTTGCAGGGCGGGGAGCGTCTTTGCGGTCGCCCTTATGGGCGTGGAGACGCGTTTTTTCTGGCGTGGGGACGCCATGAGCTGGGCGTGGGGACGCCCGTTCATGTGGGACATAAGGGAAGAGCGGGTAGGCATGTGGGCGTTTGACGCACAGCCAGTTGTGCTGCCTCGGGTGAGAGCAGCTGCGGACGTCGGCGCAAAAGTGACGTCCGGCACGTACAACCCTCTCGGGGGTACGCGTGTCCAACAGGCGTGGCAGAGGTACTCGACTTCAGTGCGGCGACCCGCGGTACGGCCCTACGGCCGCCCCGCCGGCCCGTCCGATCACGCATGCCCGGTGCGCCCGGCGGCATGCCGGTGATCGCGCCCATGCCCGCAGCGCGGCCAACCCGCATCCCGAGTCAGCGTGACGGTGCCGATCACGCCGAGAACACCGCGGCGGCCGGCACCACCGTCGATCACCTCACCGAGACCTACCGGGCGCACTACCGCTCCCTGCTGGGTCTCGCGGCCCTCCTCCTCGACGACACCGCCTCCTGCGAGGACGTCGTCCAGGAGGCGTTCATCCGGGTCCACTCCGCGCGCAAGCGGGTGCGGGATCCGGAAAAGACACTGGCGTATCTGCGCCAGACCGTCGTGAATCTGTCCCGCTCCGCCCTGCGCCGCCGCATACTCGGGCTGAAGCTGCTGTCCAAGCCGATGCCCGACATGGCGAGCGCGGAGGAGGGGGCCTACGACCAGCTCGAACGGGACTCCCTCATCAAGGCGATGAAGGGCCTTCAGCGCCGTCAGCGCGAGGTGCTCGTCCTGCGCTACTTCGCGGACATGACCGAGGCGCAGGTCGCCGAGACGCTCGGTATCTCGCTGGGCTCGGTGAAGGCGTACGGCTCGCGCGGCATCGCGGCTCTGCGGGTCGCCATGGAGGCGCCGGCATGAGCGGGGACCAGGACGAGCGGCGGGAGCCGGCGGAACTGCCGGACAAGCAACAGCCGAAGCAATCGCACGCTGGGAACGGAACTGTGAACCACGGCCCCGACGACCAGGGCCCCGAGGGGCTCGACTCGGACGAGCTGGTCTTGCGCCGCTTGCTGCACGACGCGGTCGAGGAGATGGAGCCGCGCGACGGCACTCTGGACCATCTGCGCCGGGCGGTGCCCGCACGCCGGGCGCGCAAGCGGCAGGCGCTCGTCGGCATGGCCGCCGCGGCCCTCTTCGTCGGCACCGCCGTCCCGGCGCTGGTGCATGTGTCCAACGCCACCGACGCCAACGTCAACTCGTCGAACGCCGGTCACGGTGAGCAGGCGCAGGGCGGCGTCGGCCAGGGCAAGGAGACGGAGGGCGGCCAGAGCACCTCGGGCGGCTCCTCCGGCAAGACCCAGGACCGGGGCAAGGACGGCGACAAGGACGAGGACAAGGGCTCCGGCACGGGACCGGGCAGCGGTTCCGGCAGCCCCGACGACCCCCAGGCCACCACCGCGGCGGGCGTCGCGGCGTGCACGGTCGACCAGCTCGGCACGTCCGGCGGGGCCTCCGACGCCCCCGACACCGCCGGCGCGGTCTACGGCACCTTCCGCTTCAGCAACATCTCCGCGGGCGACTGCATGGTGAGCAGCCCCGGCAACGTGAGCGCGCTCGCGGGCGGCGCGGCCGACCAGGCGAAGATCACCTCGATCCGGCACACCGCCGGGGACGCGGCGGCCGGACTGCCCGACCCGGCCCAGGAGCTGACCTCGCTCATCCTCAAGCCGGGCGAGTCCTACGCGGTGAAGTTCGCCTGGATACCCTCGGAGACCTGTCCCACCACGGGTGACAACACCGGCGGCAGCACGGGCGGCGGGGAGCCCTCGCCCGACCCGACGCCGACCGACACCACCAGCGGCACCACCGACGGCACCTCCACCGGCGGCGACACGGGGACATCCACCCAGCTGCTGACCGAGGACACCACCGTCGACGGCAGCGTCACGATCTCCAACACGACGGAGGCGGGAGGCGCGACGGGCACGGTGGTCGTGTCCAACGCCTGCGCGGGGACGGTCTACTGGACGGGCGTGCTGGCGGGGGCGTGACCGCTCCGTCGCCGCCGCCCCGCGACCTCTTCGATCACACGCCGGACGGGCTGGAGACGCGTTCCTCGTCCGGCGTCAGCCCGAGCTCCGCGTCCCGTACGGACTCCACCTCGCGGCGCAGCAGCCGGAACCACATGAAGACCACGAAGCCGGCGAAGACGAACCACTCGCCGGTGTAGCCGAGGTTCTGGAACGCCTTCAGGTCCAGGCCCGTGTCGGCGGTGGCGGCAGCCGGGACCGCCTTCATGCCCGCATCGGCCTTGGCGAGGGTGATCCAGGCGTCGTAGACGTCGTACGACACCAGGTTCACCAGCGACGCCGCGCTGATCGCGCCGGCCTGGCCGGACGGCAGGCCGCCCTGCGCGGGCACGCCGTTCTCCCCGGGCTGCTCGGAGGCCTGGAGCGCGCCGGTGACCTCGACCTCGCCCTTGGGCGCGGCGGGGGCGTCGGCGCGGTCGGGGTCGCCCGGCAGCCAGCCCCGCACGACCGGCAGGGCCTTGCCGGTGTCGGTGCGCAGCAGCGTCAGGACGTAGTAGCCGCGCTTGCCGTCCAGCTCGCGGCCCGGCACGAGCAGCTGCTCGGCGTACCGGCCCTCGGCGGTGGCCTGCCGGCCCGCCGTCGCCTTGTCCACCGGGAGCAGGTCGGCGAGCGGCCGGGCGGCCTCCCGCTTGTTCTCCGCGGCCTGCTCACCGGCGTTGCGGTGGTCGTCGACGCGTGCCTCGAACCGGCTCAGCTGCCACGACCCCATGAACACGCAGAAGGGGATGGCGAGCAGCACGAAGACGTTGATCCCCCACCAACGGGGCGTCAGCAGAAACCGGTACACGCGATTAAAGGTACGGGGCTGCCCGGAAGGTCCCGCTCGCGGGGTCAGGACCGCTCGGCGCCGGCCCCGGCGACGTGTTCGTGCCCGTGGGGGCGGTGGGGTGCGAGGGCGGGAAGTTATCCACAGGCTGGGGACCTCGCCAGCGGATTGTCCGCCGGGCCAGGCACTATGGGGCCATGACTGAGAGCCACGGGTCGGATTCGCCCGATCACCAGATGCAGGACACGGACATGCCGGACTGGGAGAAGCGCTTCCGGGCGCCTCGGGTGTCGCTGCCCGACTGGGCGGAGGACGCACCGGACCGCTCCTTGTTCGTGTCGAACGCCACGGGGACGTACGAGCTGTACGCCTGGGACCGGGCGACGGGCGAGCAGCGCCAGGTCACCGACCGGCCGAACGGCACGACGGACGGCGTGCTCTGCCCGGACGGCACCTGGATCTGGTGGTTCGACGACAAGGACGGCGACGAGTTCGGCGTCTGGCGCCGGCAGCGTTTCGACGGCGGTGAGGACGAACTCGCGGCGCCAGGCCTGGACCCGTCGTACCCGGCGGGCCTCGCCCTCGGCCGGGACGGGCGGACGGCGATCGTGGGCCGCTCCACCGACGAGGACGGCACCACGATCCATCTGGCCCGCGCCGGGGAGTCCCCGGTGGAGATCTACCGCCACCGCGAGTCCGCGGGCGTCGGCGACCTCTCGCACGACGGCACGCTGATCGCCGTCGAGCACACCGAGCACGGCGACGCGATGCACTCGGCCCTGCGCGTCCTGCGCCCCGACGGCACGGCGGTCGCCGAGCTCGACGACACCAAGGGCGGCACCGAGGAGCTCGGTCTGGAGGTCCTCGGCTTCGCCCCGGTGGACGGCGACACGCGGCTGCTCATCGGGCATCAGCGGCGGGGCCGCTGGGAGCCGCTGGTGTGGGACGTGGCGACGAGGGAGGAGACCGACCTCGCGCTCGACCTGCCGGGCGACGTGAGCGCCGAGTGGTATCCCGACGGCACCGGTCTGCTGATCGTGCACAGCTTCGAGGCGCGCAGCGAGCTGTTCCGGTACGACCTGGCCCGCCGCGCGGCGGAGCGGATCCTGACCCCGGCGGGCTCGGTGTCCGGTGCGACGGCCCGGCCGGACGGCAGCGTGGAGTACCTGTGGTCGTCGGCTGCGGAGCCCTCGGCGGTGCGCTCGACGACGGGGCGGGTCGTGCTGGACCCGCCCGGCATGAAGTCCCCCGGCTCGGTCCCGGTCGAGGACGTGTGGGTGGAGGGCCCGGGCGGCCGTATCCACGCCCTCGTCCAGCGCCCGGCGGGCGTCGAGGGCCCGCTGCCCACCGTGTTCGACATCCACGGCGGCCCGACCTGGCACGACAGCGACGCGTTCGCGGCGGGCCCGGCGGCCTGGGTGGACCACGGCTACGCGGTGGTCCGCGTGAACTACCGCGGCTCGACGGGCTACGGCCGCGCCTGGACCGACGCGCTCAAGCACCGGGTCGGCCTGATCGAGCTGGAGGACATCGCGGCGGTCCGTGAATGGGCGGTCACCTCCGGCCTGGCCGACCCCTCCCGCCTGATCCTGACCGGCGGCTCCTGGGGCGGCTATCTCACCCTCCTCGGCCTCGGCACCCAGCCGGACGCGTGGACGGTGGGCATCGCGGCGGTCCCGGTCGCCGACTACGTCACCGCGTACCACGACGAGATGGAGGCCCTGAAGGCGATGGACCGCACCCTCCTGGGCGGCACCCCGGAGGAGGTTCCCGAGCGCTACGACGCGTCGTCCCCGCTCACCTACGTCGACGACGTCACGGCCCCGGTCTACATCTCGGCCGGTGTGAACGACCCGCGCTGCCCGATCCGCCAGATCGACAACTACGTCAAGCGCCTGGAGGCCCGCGGCGCGACGCACGAGGTGTACCGCTACGACGCGGGCCACGGCTCACTCGTCGTGGACGAACGGATCAAGCAGGTCGGCCTGGAACTGGACTTCGCGGAGCGCCACTTGAAGGGGACACAGCGCCCCTGACGCCCACCGGCCGGACGGGACGGGGCGGCGGGGGCGAGACGACCCCCGCCTAAGCCCCCGCCCGTTCCCGGGACCGTCTGCCCAGCAGGTCCGCGAGTCCCTGCCGGGTGGCGGCCAGTACGACGCGGTCCTCCTTCTGGAGGACGTAGTTGTCGGGCAGGTCCCACACCCAGCCCGTCGGGCCGCCCGCCCGGGAGTCGTCGTAGGCCTCCTCCGTCGCGGGCTCCTCGCGTGCCGCGCCGTCCCGGCGTTCCTCGGCGGGGGTGCGGTCCAGCGCCAGTACGCGCCAGGCGCCGGGGCGGAAGGCCTGTCCGACGGTGCGGTCCTCCAGCTGGGGATGCCCGCCCACGTCCACCGCGGCGAACAGCAGCACCCGCCGCTCGACGGGGATGGCGCCCAGGATCTGCCGCCCCATCATCGCCCCGGCGAACGCGGGCGCGGCGAGATGGGTCACGCTGCGGCTGCGGGTGGAGGCGTAGGGGTGGGCGGCACGCAGGGTGCGGTAGACGGCGGTGGCGAAGTCGTCGTCGTAGAGGCGCAGCACCACGCGCAGGTCGGGGCGCACGGAGCGGGCGTACAGCGCGGCTTCCAGGTTCGTGGTGTCCGCGCTGGTCACCGCGAGGAGGGCGTGCGAGCGGTGGATCTTCGCGGCCTCCAGGACGCCTTCCTGGGTGACGTCCCCGAGCACCACCGGCACCCGCAGCCGGCGCGCCGTGGCGAGGCCGCGCGCGTCGGGGTCGGCCTCGACGCACACCACGGGGATGTTCAGTTCGCGCAGCCGGGTCAGCACCCGGGTGCCGATCTTGCCGAGGCCGAGAAGGACGACATGTCCGCCCAGCCCGCGGGGCGGCTTGCGCAGGCCGGAGGCGGAGCGGAAGGTGCCGAGTGCCTCCAGCACCGCCGCCAGCAGCACGGGGAGCAGCAGCAGGCCCATCAGCCCCGTCATCAGCTGGAGGATCTGGCGGGCCAGGGGCTGGTGAAGGGCGGGTTCGTTGATGGCGAAGAGGTCGAGGAGGGTCATGTACGTGGCGTACAGAGGGTGTTCGCCGGTCACCACCGTCAGTGCCACGGCCAGCGCCGCCACACAGCCCACCACACCGGCCAGCGACCACCGCAGCCGCCGCGAGAACAGCGAGCCGAACGCCGGCAGGATGCCTCGCCCGCCACGGTTCGCCGGCATCGACGTACCCGCGTACGACACCTGCTCCAGGACGACCCTGCCCCGGTTCCCGGCGTCCCGCACGGTCGTGTCGTCCGGCAGCAGCAGCGGTGCCTGCTCGGCGTTCTCCGAACCGTCGCCCGCGCCCGGTTCATGGCCGTTCACGGACAGCAGGGCCAGCGTGACCAGCCCGGACGGGAGTGTCTGCCCCGCGCGCAGGGGCGGGCGCTCGACCGCGCGCAGCAGCAGGCCATCGGTCTGTACGACCTTGGTGGTGCCGGCGACCGCGGCGGCGGCCAGCGCGGGGGCGGCGGTGTCGGCGTCGGACAGGACGGTGGTGGAGGCGTCGAGACCGGCGTCGTCCGCGCCCGTCGCCAACGTGGCCGCCTGATCGAGGAGTTCCTCGATGTGCTGGCCCAGCCGGCGGTTGTACAGCCGCAGGACGAGCCGGAGCCGGGGGTTGAGGCGTCTGGCGGTGAGGGCGGCACGGATGTTGGTCTCGTCGTCGTCATAGACGAGGGCGAGTGCGCCGGCCCGTTCCACGCCCGCGTCGGCGAGCGCGGCCTCCGTCGCCTCGGCGGTCTCCACCACCCGTACGCTGCCCGCCGGTTCGGTGGCGCCGGCCGCGCCGCCCGCACGGCCCACGGCCGCGTTCACCACCCGGTCCAGCAGCGCCGCCGACGCCGCTCGGGCCCGGCCGACGACCGGTGGCCGTACCGTGCGTTCGGAGGGTGGCACGACGAGCGTGACCTGCTCGCCGTACACCCCGCGCAACTCGGCGGCCAGCCGGTGCGCGAGCCCGTCGTCGCCGCACACGACCATGTGCGCGACCGTGTCACTCCCTAAGCCCTGATTCGGAACGCTCCCCACAAGGGAAAAGAGTGCCTCATGGTGACGGGTGGTTCCAGAAGCGGCCCCGCCGATGTTGAACGCCCGTGCCCCCGAGACCGTATGGGAGGGGAGGGAGACCGACGCCTGGACCGGCGCCGTTCCGCACCACCGGAGGTACCTCGCCCGTGGCGATCACCAAGCCCGCCCCAGAGCGGACCGACGACGACGGGCGACCGAGGAAGCCGGGCGCACCGCTGGAGCCGCGGGAAGAGGGCCGGCATCTCAACTCGCCGCTCCTGCTGACCATCCTCATGCTCGTCCTCGTCCTGTTCCAGGGCCCGATCCGCGGTGCTCTCGCCGCGCCGGTCATGCAGAGCTGGACCACGGTGTTCGTCGCGGTGATGGTGCAGGCGCTGCCCTTCCTGGTGCTCGGCGTGCTGCTGTCGGCGGCCATCGCGGTGTTCGTGCCGCCGTCCTTCTTCGCCCGCGCCCTGCCCTCCCGCCCCGCCCTCGCCGTCCCGGTCGCAGGAGCGGCGGGCGCGGTGCTGCCGGGCTGCGAGTGCGCGTCGGTGCCGGTGGCCGGGGCGCTGGTCCGGCGCGGTGTCACCCCGGCGGCGGCGCTGACGTTCCTGCTGTCCGCCCCGGCGATCAACCCGATCGTGCTGACGGCGACGGCCGTGGCCTTCCCCGGCAACCCGGAGATGGTCCTCGCCCGCCTGGTCGCGAGCCTGCTGGTGGCCTGCGCGATGGGCTGGCTGTGGCTGCGTCTGGGCCGCACCGACTGGCTGAAGCCGCCCTCGCGCCCGTCCCACGACGGTCAGAGCAGGGGCGAGGCGTTCTGGGGCTCGGTCCGGCACGACGTGATGCACGCGGGCGGGTTCCTGGTGGTCGGCGCGATGGCGGCGGCGACCCTCAAGGCGGTGGTCCCGGAGGCGTGGCTGAGCACGGCGGCCGACAACCCGGTGCTGTCGGTCCTGGCCCTCGCGGTCCTCGCGGTGGTGCTGTCGATCTGCTCGGAGGCGGACGCGTTCGTGGCGGCGTCGCTGTCGCAGTTCTCGCTCACGGCCCGCCTCGCCTTCCTCGTGGTGGGCCCGATGATCGACCTCAAGCTCTTCGCGATGCAGGCGGGCACCTTCGGCCGCTCCTTCGCCCTGCGTTTCGCCCCGGCCACGTTCGCGCTGGCCGTCGTGGTGTCGGTGCTGACCGGATGGGTGATGCTGTGAACCGCCAGGCCCAGGCCGCAGTTCTGTTCCTGCTGGGCGCGTCCCTGCTGCACGCCGCCACGACCGACCTCTACCTGCGGTACGTCAAACAGGGCCTGCGCCCGCTGGTGCTGGTGTCCGGCGCGGTGCTGATCGCGGCGGCGCTGGCGACGGCCTGGTACGAGCGCAAACGGGCACGAAGCCGCAAGCAGGCCCAGACCCAGGCCCAACACCCGGACGCCGAGCACTCCCACGCCGAACACGCCCACCGCGAACCCCGTATCTCCTGGCTCCTGGTCCTCCCCCTCCTCGCCCTGATCCTGGTCGCCCCGCCCGCCCTCGGCTCCTACAGCGCGACCCGCACCGGTACGGCCCTCCAGGAACCGCTGGCCTATCCCGACCTGTCGGCGGCCGACCCCCTGCCCCTCAACGTCGTCGACTACGCGGGCCGCGCCGTCTACGACCACGGCCGCACCCTCCGGGACCGCCGGATCCAGCTCACCGGCTTCCTCGCCCTGGACCGCGACGGCACCCCCTACCTCGTCCGCATGGCCCTCAACTGCTGTGCCGCCGACGCCCAGCCGGTGAAGGTCGCCCTGACCGGCCAGGTCCCGCCGGTCCTCCAGCCGGACACCTGGCTCCGCGTCACCGGCACCTACACCCCGCGCCGCACGAAGGACCCGGTCAACGGCGGCCCGATCCCGTTCATCGAGGTCACGGAGGCAAAGCCGGTGGCAGAGCCGACGGACCCGTACGACGAGAGCTGGAACGGCTGACGAGTACCCACTCCTGACGGCTCCCGGGGGCGCTCTCTCTTGCCGCCCCCCGACCCGCCCCCTACCCTGAATCTGATGGGTCGTCAGATTCGGGAGGCATGGCGTGGCCAGTACCGAGAGCGGCACGAAGGACCTGCCCAGGGTCATCAGCGTGGACGATCATGTGATCGAGCCCGCGCATCTCTTCGAGACCTGGCTCCCGGCCAAGTACCGGGACCGGGGACCGAAGCCCCTCACCGCCGGGATCGGTGAACTCGAGTACATCGGCGGGAAGTACCGGTTCACCACGGACCCGGACGGCCAGCTCACCGACTGGTGGGAGTACGAGGGCGACCTCTTCCCGTACAAGCGCATCATCGCGGCCGTCGGCTTCTCCCGGGACGAGATGACGCTCGACGGGATCACGCGCGAGCAGATGAGGCGCGGCTGCTGGGACCCGAAGGCCCGGCTCGCGGACATGGACATCAACCATGTCGAGGCCTCGCTCTGCTTCCCGACCTTCCCGCGCTTCTGCGGCCAGACCTTCGCCGAGGCCAAGGACAAGGAGGTCGGCCTCGCCTGCGTGCGCGCCTACAACGACTGGATGGTCGAGGAGTGGTGCGGCGACAGCGGCGGCCGGCTGATCCCGCTGTGCCTGATCCCGCTGTGGGACATCGACCTCGCGGTCGCGGAGATCCACCGCAACGCGGCGCGCGGGGTGCGCGCGGTGACGTTCAGCGAGATCCCCACCTATCTCGGGCTGCCGTCCATCCACTCCGGCTACTGGGACCCGTTCTTCGCGGCCTGCGAGGAGACCGGCACGGTCGTCAACATGCACATCGGGTCCTCCTCGCAGATGCCGGCCGCGTCCCCCGACGCCCCGCCCGCCGTGCAGGCCTCGCTGAGCTTCAACAACGCGATGGCGT
Source organism: Streptomyces chartreusis (assembly GCF_008704715.1). Lineage (NCBI taxonomy): Bacteria > Bacillati > Actinomycetota > Actinomycetes > Kitasatosporales > Streptomycetaceae > Streptomyces > Streptomyces chartreusis. The sequence goes on along the minus strand of NZ_CP023689.1, from coordinate 4,578,081 downwards.
CGATGATGGACTTCCTCTTCTCCGGGGTCCTGGTGAAGTACCCCCGGCTGAAACTGGCGTACAGCGAGGGCCAGATGGGCTGGATCCCGTACGCCCTGGAGCGCGCGGACGACGTCTGGGAGGAGCACCGGGCGTGGGGCGGCGTGAAGGACCTGATCCCCGAGCCGCCGTCGACGTACTACTACCGCCAGATCTTCTGCTGCTTCTTCCGGGACAGGCACGGCATCGAGGCGATCGAGACCGTCGGCGTCGACAACGCGACCTTCGAGACCGACTACCCGCACGTCGACTCGACCTGGCCGGAGACGAAGCGGGTGGCCCAGGAACACGTCGGCGGGCTCTCCGACGAGGTCGCCTACAAGCTGCTGCGCGGCAACGCGATCCGGATGCTCGAACTCCCCTTTGATCAGCAGAAGTAGGAGGGGTGAGGGGGTTGGGGCGGCCCGCCCGCCGGGCAGTGCAGTGGTGAATGCCCCAGGGCGCGGTGCGTACGACGGGAGCGCGGATGAAGGTCTCCATCGACCCGAACCTCTGTTACGGCTCTGCCGAGTGCGTGCACAGGGCGCCGGCGGTCTTCGACTTCGTGGACGACTACGGCGTCGTGCGACCGGGACGGGAGGGCAGCGGCGACGACCCGCGGGTGCGGGAGGCCGCCGAGCACTGCCCGTCCCAGGCCATCTCCGTCACCGGCTAGCGGGCGGGTGCCGCCAGCCGAACGAGACCAGCGCGCGTGCCCTGGCGGCCACCACCGCCATCCGCGCGGCCCGTTCGGCGGGGTCGACGTGCGCGGCTTGCCCCGTGACCTGGCCGTCCCACTTGCGGTAGAGCAGGCCCGTGCGCGCCGAGAACCAGCCCCGGCTCACGGAGTTCAGCGCCAGCAGCAGGCCGGTGTCCTCCGATGCGGGCAGGGCCATCCAGCCGCCGAGCGCGAGCAGCAGGTCCCGGCGCACGCACAGGGTCGCCGGATGCACCTGGGCGCGGAAGTCGTTGGCCTGCCAGAAGTCGACCACCGCGCCCGGCTCGATCGGCCCGTCGTCGGGGTCGCCGGGGAAACCGGCGGTGCTGCCGTCGGGCAGGAGGTCCAGGGCCCGGGAGGTCGTCCAGCCGACGGTGCGGTCGGCCTCCAGCACGGCGAGGTCCCGGGCCAGCGTCCCCGGGGTGAGCCGGTCGTCGGCGTCGAGGATCTTCACGTACTCGCCCTCGGTGTGCGCCAGCGCGAGGGTGCGGGCCACCCCCGGGCCGCCGGGGCGTCCCTGACGGAAGGTCACCCGGGGATCGTCGGGGACGTGGGGTCGGACCTCGTCCGTGCGGCCGTCCTCCTGTATCACCCAGTGCCACTCCCAGCCGGGCGGCAACTCCTGCGCGCACAGCGACTCGTGCGCCTCGGGCAGAAACCTCGCCGAAGGGGCGTGGACAGCGGTGACGACGATGACGCGCCGGGACACGGCGGCGTTCACCACCCTTCCCTCGTGAACTCATCACGTCTGACGGCAGCGGACATGAGAAGACCCGATCGCTGGCGACGGGGGATGCACCAGCGATCGGGCTGGGCCAACAGTAACAAGGCTGCCTGCCTCACGGGAGCCGCCTCATCGGCTGTGAGGAGGCGTTGTGATCGGGATCACGGAAACCGCTGTCCGCAGAGGCCGTTCCGCATCACTTGCGTCGCAGCCCGGTCACGCAGCGCTCCGGACTACCGTGAACAGGGCGGTTCGTACGACAGCCGGGGCAGGTACTCGTGCCATCTGTCCCGGGTCAGCACGCCCTGGGTCGTCGAGCAGACGCGGCTGATCGCCTGGTCCACGTCGAGGTTCCACAGCCGGACGGTGTCGGTGCCGCTGGAGACGCCGAGCATGTGGCTGGTGGGGCTGAAGGAGAGGAAGTTGCCCGTCTTGGCGTTGGGGCTCATCGCCTGACCGATCGCGGAGGCGTCGGACGGGGCGGAGACGTTCCACAGCCGGACCGTGTTGTCGTTGCCACCGCTGGCGAGATAGCGCCCGCCCTTGCTGAACGTCAGCGACACGACCGCCTCGGTGTGCCCGGTGAGCGGGGAGCCCAGCAGGCTCGCCGCGCGCCGGTCCGTGATGTCCCACAGCCGTACGGTGTCGTCGTCGCTGCCGCTGGCGAGCGTGTGGCCGTCCGGGGTGAAGTCGAGCGCGTTGACCGGCCCGGTGTGCCCGGTGAGCCGGGCCAGCGCCTTCGGATGGTCGGGCGCGGCCACGTCCCACAGCCGGACCGTGGAGTCCGCGCTGCCGCTGGCGAGCGTGCGGCCGTCCGGGCTGAAGTCCAGGGAGTTGATGTAGCCGGTGTGGCCGGTGACCGGTTCCCCGAGCGGGACGACCCGGGAGGGGTCGGCGACGTTCCACAGCCGGATCGTGCGGTCGTCGTAGGCGGTGGCCAGGGTGCGGCCGTCCGGGCTGAACGCCAGCGCGTCGGGGCCCATGAACCGGGTGCGCAGGGTGAGCGGCGGGCCGAGCGGGAGCGGCCGGGCCGGGTCGGCGATGTTCCACAGATGGACCTCGCGGCTGCCGGTCAGCACCGCGAGGGTGCGGCCGTCGGGGGAGAACACCAGGGAGCGCTGGCCGCCGTCGCCGGGCATGAAGGGCCTGTTCAGCAGGACGGGCCGGGCGGGCTTCGCCACGTTCCACAGCCGGACGCTGCCGTCGCGGGCCGCGGTGGCGAGCACCTTGCCGTCCGGCCGGAACGCCCCGCCCCGGCCGATCATGTCCGACGTCGGGATCGACCACAGCCGCACCTTGCTGTCGCCGCTGCCGGTGGCCAGGGTGCGGCCGTCGGGGCTGAAGCCCAGCGCGTACATCTCGCCGCTGGCGCCCGCGAGGGGCTCGCCGACCTGTGAGGGATACGCCGGGTCGCTGACGTTCCACAGGCTCGCGGTGCTGTCCGCGCTGGCGGCGGCGAGCGTGTTGCCGTCGGGGTCGAAGGCCACCGACCAGATCGGGCCGGTGTGGCCGGTCAGCGGAGCGCCGAGCTGCCGGCCGCGGCGCGGGTCGGCGACGTCCCACAGCCGGATCGTGTCGTCCGCGCTGCCGCTGGCGAGCGTGCGGCCGTCCGGGCTGAAGGCGACCGAGTGCACCAGGTCGGTGTGGCCGGTGAGCGTGGAGAGCCGCTTCGGGCGGCCCGGCGCGGCCACGTCCCACAGCCGGATGGTGTCGTCGTCGCCCCCGGCCGCGAGGGTGTCGCCGTCCGGGCTGAACGCCACGGACCGTACGGCGGCGTCGGCCCCGGAGAGCGTGGCGAGCGCTTTCGGCCGCTTCGGGTCGGCGACGTTCCACAGGCGTACGGTGCGGTCCTCGCTGACGGAGGCGAGGGTGCGGCCGTCCGGGCTGAAGGCGACCAGGTAGATCGTGCCCTCGTGCCCGGTCAGCGGTGCGCCGATCGGCCGCGGCCGGCTCGGCCGGGTGACGTCCCACAGCCGGACCGTGCCGTCGTCGGAGGCGCTGACGAGGGTGCGGCCGTCGGGGCTGAAGACCGCGCTGCTCACCCAGCTCCGGTGCCCGGTCAGCGGTTTGCCGAGGGGCCTGGGCCGGTCCCGGTCGCTGACGTCCCACAGCCGTACGGTCCGGTCGTAGCTGGCGGTCGCAAGGAGCCGTCCGTCAGGGCTGAAGGAGGTGAGATAGACGGCGCCGGTGTGGCCGCGCAGGGGCGTGGCCAGCGGGGCGTTCACGATGGAGATCAGCCGGCTGGTCGTGTCCTCGTCGTCCGGGCGCAGCCGGTGCGCCACCAGGTCGAGCTGGGCGGACAACGAGGGGTCGGTGTACTGGAAGCGGTCCGCCTCGGCGAGGACCTGCGCGAACATCGCGTCGTTGCGCTGGTCCCAGGCGACCACCGCCGCGCCGACGGCCAGCATCGCCAGCGCGACCAGCGCCGCGACCGCGCCGCGCAGTATCCACACGGTGCGCCGGCGCAGCCGGACCGAGGCGGCGAGGAACTCCACCGCTCCCCGGGTGAGGAAGGTGTCCCCGGCCGACCGGGCCCAGCCGCGCGCCTGCTCCAGCCGGCTGCCCCGGTACAGCAGCGAAGAGTCGCGGTTCGAGGCCTCCCAGGCCTGGCCGTCCTCCTCCAGGCGCTGGCGCAGCAGGTTGCCCTGCCGGTCCTCGTCGATCCAGTCCCGCAGCCGGGGCCAGGCGTGCAGCAGCGCCTCGTGGGTGATCTCCACGGTCTCCGCGTCCAGCGTGACCAGCCGGGCGCGCACCAACGCTTCGAGGGACTCCTCGGTCTTGCCCGGGTTCGTGGACTCGGCCGCGAGCTGGCGTCGGGTCCCGCGGCGCCGGGTCGTCTGGGTGTCCTCGCCGAGCCGGACCAGCCGGAGCAGCAGCAGCCGGGCGGCGGTGCGGGCCGCCGGGTCGAGGCCGGACCAGGCGCGTTCCGCGGTGGCGGCGACCGCGCCCTGGATGCCGCCGGCGGCACGGTATCCGGCCACCGTCAGCCGGCCGCCCCTGCGCCGCTGCCAGGTGGCGAGCAGCGCGTGCGACAGCAGGGGCAGGGCGCCCGCGTCGTGCTCCCCCACAGCCCGAAAGGCGTGGGAGGTACCCCCACCGCGCGGCCCGTCGGCGCTGACCTCCCGCACGATCAGCTCGGCCAGGCCCGGCTCCAGCTCCAGCCCGACCGCCTTGGCCGGTCCGGTGACCGCCTCCCGAAGCTCCATGGTGGTCAGCGGCCCCAGCACCATGTGCCGGTGCTGAAGGGCGTCGGCCAGCTCGGGGTGGGCGAGGCACTGCTCGTAGAAGTCGGCGCGGATGCCGAGGACGACCAGGACGGGCGGTGGGTCGCCGGGGCCGGCCGGGGTGCAGGCGGCCTGGAGGAGCTGGACGAAGGTGCGGCGGTCGGACTCGTCCGGGCAGAGGGTGAAGATCTCCTCGAACTGGTCGACGATCAGGACTGCGGGGGCGGTGTCCGGGGCCTCGCGGCGGGCCCATGCGGTGACGGCCTCGCGGGCCGCGTGCACGAAGCCGGCGCAGGGCTCCCGGGTGTCGGCGTCGGCGGGCTCCTGCGCGGTGCCGTCCCGCTCGTCCGCGTCCTCGGGCCGGTCGGGGCCCGCCGAGGCGACGACGTCGGAGAGTTCCGGTATCCGCCGGACCAGCTCGGCCAGCGGATCCCCGCCCGGCACCAGCTGCACGACCGAGCCGGACCCGGCGCTCTCACCGCCCAGCGCGCCGTCCCGCAGCGCGGGCACCAGACCGGCGTTCAGCAGGGAGGACTTCCCGGCGCCCGAGGCGCCCACCAGCATGACCAGGCCGCCGCTCCTGCCCACCGCGCGCAGCTGGGCGACCAGGGACCCGGTGCTGCGCTCCCGGCCGAAGAACCACCGGGCGTGCTCCTGCCGGTAGGAGGCGAGTCCCCGGTACGGGCACACACCGCCGGACAGCGCGGTGTCCTCGACCGGAGTCTGCTCCTCCTCTTCCCCGGCCGTCGCCCGCTCCCACAGCCGCTGCCACTGCCCGAGGTCGTAGAGCCCGGCGGACACGGGGGTGGGCCGCTCGCGCCGGGCCTGGGGGATCAGTACGTGCAGTACGGCCGACAGGGCGGCGAACTGGGCGGGTACGTTCCGGGCCCGGCGCCAGTCGCTGATGCGCTGTGCGGAGACCCGTACGGGCCGTCCCCGTTCGTCGACCCGCTGGAGCCGGACGACCGCCTCGGCCACGCTCTTCAGGGGCGGATTCCCGGCCTCCTTGTAGAGCAGCGCGAGCCGTTCAGCGAAGGCTGTGCGTGCCGACGAGTCGGAACTCAAAGCCTGCACTCCTTTACTCAGCCGCACCTGGGCATCCGGACCGGAAAACTCACCTTATACGGCTGACCTGCGGTTAATGGGGTCTCCGGAGGCCGGAACCTCCTCGTCGGCACCGTCGGCTGGCAGGATCACGACGCACATGCGCAGCTCTCGCGCGTCGCTCAGGCAGGCCACCAGCCAGGAGCTCGGAGACACCAGTCATGGCGCCGAACGTTCTCGGACACCTTTCACCGGATCAACTTCCTCGAGCGCCGAAAGCGCGTCGCGCCGTCCAAGTCCTGCTCGATCCGCTCTGACCCGCCGGCCCACCCGGCCGGCGGGGTGACGGATCGACGCCGCCCCGCCGTTCGGCACCGGTCCCCACGAGGGGAGGGACCGGTGCCGGACGATGCGGTCAGGAGCCCTGCCGGGGAGCCCGCTTCAGCTCGCGGGTGATCTCCCACGCGTCGGCCACCGGACCCATGTGCGCCAGCTTGTCGGGGTTGAGCACGGTGCGGATCGTCTGGATCCGCCCGTCGAGCACATCGAGCACCAGCGTCTGGAGCACCCTGCCGTCCCGGTCGCGGTAGACGGCGCCCGGCTGGCCGTTGATCTCGTGCCGCTCGAACGACACCTCGACCCGCGCCAGCCGTGGGACGACGGAGGCCAGCAGCCGGGCCACGTTCTCCGCGCCGACGACCGCCCTGGCCAGCTGCGGGGCCTTGCCGCCGCCGTCCCCGACGAGCTGCGCGTCGGCGGCCAGCAGATTCCGCAGCGCGCCCACGTCACCGTCCTTCAGCGCCTCGAAGAAGCGGCTCGCGAGCTCCTGGCGCTCCTGCCGGTCGGCCGCGAACCGGGGCCTGCCGGCCGCCATGTGCCGCCGCGCCCGGACCACCAGCTGACGGCACGCCGCCTCCGAGCGGTCCACGGCCGCGGCGATGTCGTCGTACCCGAAGCCGAACACCTCCCGCAGCACGAACACCGCCCGCTCCAGCGGACTGAGCCGCTCCAGCAGCAGCAGCGCGGCCATCGACACCGAGTCCGCCAGCTCCACCGCCCGCGCCGGATCCTCGTACGGGTCGCTCAGCAGCGGCTCCGGGAACCACGGCCCGGTGTACTCCTCCCGCCGCACCCGCGCGGAACGCAGCACGTCGATCGAGATCCGCGTGACCGTGGCCGACAGATACGCCTTGGCCGAGGCGGGCCGGGTCGAGGAGCCGTCGTAGCGCAGCCAGGCCTCCTGCACCGCGTCCTCGGCCTCCGCCACGCTGCCCAGGATCCGGTAGGCGATCGAGAACAGCAGCGGCCGCAGCGCCTCGAACTCCTCGACCTTGCTCATGGCATCCCCCTGATGGTGTCCCGGCCGGTCAGTGGAACTGGCCGACCTCATAGGCGCCGGCCGGCTGCCGGGTCATGACGTTCAGCCGGTTCGCCAGGTTCATGAACGAGATCAGCAACAGCAGCGCGCCCAGCTGTTCCTCGTCATAGTGCAGGGCGGCCCGCTCCCACACCGCGTCGGAGACCCCGCCCGCCCCGTCCGCGACCCGGGTCCCGGCCTCCGCCAGCTCCAGCGCGGCCCGCTCCGCCTCGGTGTAGACCGTGGCCTCCCGCCAGGCCGCGACCAGGTGCAGCCGTACCGCGCTCTCCCCGGCCGCGGCGGCCTCCTTGGTGTGCATGTCGACGCAGACCGCGCACCCGTTGATCTGGCTCACCCGCAGCGACACCAGCTCCTGGGTCGCGGCAGGCAGCGCCGATTCCTTGACGACCCTGCCCGCCGCCATGACGTGCTTGAGGGCCTTGCCGGTGACCGGCTCGGCGAAGAAGTTCAGACGCGCGTCCATGGGTGCTCCCTTGGCTGTCGTAGTGGCTACACCCACGGGACGAGATGGACCGAGCCCCTGTGACATGGGGGGATGTGACCTGCGTCTCCTTGCCGTCTGCTCGCCGGAAGGCCGAGGTGGGGCGGCTTTCGGACCTTGACGAGCAGGAATGCGGCAAAGCTGTGATGGTGGTGGGGGGAGCGGATCCCCGATCGCGCAAGGCGGTGAGCGTGGTGGTGGTGAGCGATGAGATCCCCGACGAATCGACCGCCGACCACGTCGATCCGTTGGGCGACCCGTATCTGCGGACCAGGTTCGCACTGCCGGCCAGGCCCGGCACGTTCCTCCGGCGCGAGCGCCTGATCGAGCACCTCGACCAGGCTCTGCGGACCCCGCTGACGATGGTCAACGGCGCCGCCGGAGCAGGCAAGACCCTGCTGGTCGCCGACTGGGCGGCCGGCATCGGACAACCGGTCGCCTGGCTCACGCTCGACCCGGCCCTGAAGAGCCCCGGCATGTTCTGGGCCCATCTCCTCCAGGCCCTGCGCACCCGTGGGGTGCCGGTCGACGAAGACATCCGCTGCCCCGCGAACGGCGTGAGCCGCACCCTGCTGACCCGGCTCGCCGCCCAACTCGGCGACAGCGGCCGCGATGTGACCGTGGTGCTCGACGAGTACGACCGCGTCAGCTCACCGGAGCTCTCGGAGCAGCTGGAGTTCGTGCTGCACCACGCCGGGCCAGGGCTGCGCCTGGTCATCGTCACCCGCACCGAGCCGCTGCTGCCGCTGCACCGCTACCGCGCCGCCGGCACGATGACCGAGATCCGCAACGCCGAGCTGGCGTTCACGCCCGAGGAGACCGTCGCCCTGCTGGAACTGCACGGGCTGCGCCTGCCCGTCCACGCGGCGGACGCCCTCGTGGGCCGCACCCGGGGCTGGGCCGCGGGCCTGCGGCTGTGCGCCCTGGCCGCCGGGCAGCAGCCGGACCCGGAGGGCTATCTGAAGGAGTTCGAGGCCGGGCACAGCACGGTCGCCGACTTCCTGCTGGCGGAGGTCCTCAAAAGGCAGCCGCCCCCCACCCAGGACCTCCTGCTGCGGGTCAGCGTCCTGGAGCGCTTCTGCGTCGGACTGGCCAACGAGCTGACCGGGCGCACCGACGCCGAGCCCATCCTCGCCGGGCTGCACCGCGAGAACGCCTTCGTCGAGGACCTCGGGCACACCTGGTACCGGCTGCACCCGCTGTTCCGGGAGATCCTCCGGGCCCATCTGCGCGAGCGCCTGGCGGACCTGGAACCGGAGCTGCACCTGCGGGCCGCGCGCTGGCTGGGCCGCTCCGGACTGCTGCCGGAAGTGCTGGCCCACGGCGCGGCGGCGGGCGAGTGGGACTTCACCGCCGGCGCCCTCGTCGACGACCTGGCGATCGGACAGCTCTTCACCGGACTGCGCTCCGACGAACTGACGGAGCTGTTCTCCGGCATGGGCCCCGGGACGACCAGCCCCGCAGCCGACCTCGTCCGCGCGGCACGCGACCTGTCCCAGTGCGATCTGGACCAGGCGCTGGCCCATCTCCAGCACGCCGAGGAGCAACTGGCCGCCGACGACTCACGCCCCGCCGCCGCCCAGCTGAGCTGCGCCCTGCTGCAGGCCCTGGCGGCCCGCCTCGCCGGCTCCCCCCGCCGCGCGGAACAGGCCGTACGGACCGCCCGTGAGCTGGAGGGGGAGGTCCCCGCCCAGCTGCTGGACAAGCACCCCGAGCTGCCCGCGCTGCTGCTGACCCACCTGGGCTCGACACGGCTGTGGGCCGGGCGCTTCGACGCGGCACGGGACGCCCTCGGCACCGTCGCCGACACCACCGCGGGCGCCGCGACGGCCCTGCCGCGGGAGGAGGCCCTGGAGCACCTCGCGCTCATCGACTACCTCGACGGCTGGCCGACCCGGGCGGAACGCAAGGCCGTCGCCGCGCTGACCGAGACCGAACGGTTCAGTCTGCCGCAGGCGTCGGCCTCCGCCCTCGGACGCCTGGTCCTGGCCGCCGTCGCCGTGGACCGGGGCGAGCTGACCGAGGCCGAGGAACTCCTCGACCAGGCCGGCGGATCCGAGGCCCGCGACCCGGTCACGGCCGCGGGCCGCTCCATCGCCACCGCCCACCTGCTGCTGGCCCGGGGCAAGGCGCGCGCCGCCCTCACGGCCGCCGAGGCCGCCGTGACCGCGGACGTCGCCTCCCCCTGGGAGCGCAGCCACGCCGCGCTGGTCGCCTCGGCCGCCCATCTGGCCGAGGGCCGCCCGCGCGAGGCCGCCGAGGTCCTCGAGCCGGTCGCCGACCGGCAGCCCACCTGCGCGGTGGGCGCGGCGCGGGCCCACCTCGCGGCGGGCGACCCGGCAACGGCCCTCGAACTGCTCGACGTCGTCGGCACCGAGGAGCGCACCGGCCCCGCGCTGCTCGTACGGGCCACGCTGCTGCGGGCACAGGCCGCGAACACGGCCGGCGACGCCGCGACCGTGCGCAGGCTGCTGGCCCGGGCGCTGACGGAGGCCCGGCGCGAGCGGCTGCGGCTGCCCTTCCTGGAGGCGGGGGCGTGGGTCGGGCCGTACCTGGCCACCGCGCCGCTGCGCGGGCTCGCGGCGGGCTGGCTCATGCCGGGCACCGCCGTCGACGAACCGGCACCGCTGCTCGTGGAGCACCTGAGCGGGCGGGAGCGCGACGTGCTCCAGCGGCTCGCGCAGATGATGTCGACCGAGGACATCGCCGCCGATCTGTACGTCTCCGTGAACACGGTGAAGACCCACCTCAAGAGCGTCTACCGGAAGCTGGCTGTCAACCGCCGGGGCGACGCCGTACGCCGAGCCCGCGAGCTGCACCTGCTGTGACGCACGTGCGCCGACCCCGAGAGGCGGCCATGTCCCGACCCGACCTGCCCACGGCGCGCGAGCGCCGGGCCGAGCACCGAGCCCGCGCCGACTACACCGGCGGCGTCTACGGCTCCATGCTCGCCGCCTCCGTGGTGATCGGCGCCGGCGCCCTGGGGGACTACCCCCGAGCGGAGCTGGTCGCGCTGCTGCTGGTGACCGGACTGGTCTTCTGGGTGGCGCATGTGCACGCCCAGCTGTTCGGCGCCCGGCTGGCACAGCACCCCCTGAACCGGCGGACGGTGCTGCACGTGTGCCGCGACGAATGGCCGATCGTGAAGGCGGCCGTCCCGCCGGCCGTGGCGGTGGCCGTCAGCCCGCTGCTGGGGCTGGACGTGTCGGGGGCGGCCTGGCTCGCCCTGTCGGTGGCGGTCGCCGGGCAGGTCGGCTGGTCGCTGGCCGCGGCCCGCCGGGCCGGTGCCTCCTGGCCGCTGATGGCCGTCACCGCCTCGGTCAATCTGCTGCTCGGTCTGCTCATCATCGTGTTCAAGCTCGTCGTGACGCACTGACCCGCGGACGCCCTCGTCGGAGGGGGTCACCTGCACCGGGTGAGGTGGCACCCCCGCCGCGGCGGGACCATGGCGGGGCCAGGTCTGCCAGCGGCTGTCGGCGGGAGGCAGCACATGCGCTACGAGATCCGCGTCGAAGGACATGTTTCGAAGACCCTGGCCAAGGTCTTTCCGGAACTGGATCACGTGGTCATGTCCGGACAGACCGTACTGTTCGGACCCGTCATCGACGACGCCCACCTCTACGGCCTGCTGGCCCGCTGCCAGTCGCTGGGGCTGCGGGTGCTGGAGATGCGCCAGTTGCCCGAGTGAGCGGCCCGCACCGGACCGCCGGCCGACACCGAACCGCCGACCCGACGCCGAAGCGCCGGACCGGCGGTTACTTCGTGCCTCCTCAGAGGTCCTTCGCCTGCACCCGTCCCGACCGGGCGGCCACGCGCAGCGCCTCGAAGTCCCGCTCGTTCTGATCGGCGTAGGCCTGCGCGAAGTCGGTCAGCGCACGGTCGAAGCGGTCGCTGCCGCCCAGGTACGCGGCGATGGCGACGGGGTCGCCGGAGCGGGCGTGGGCGCGCGCGAGGCTGCCTCCGCAGACCTTGCCGAACAGGCGCAGCAGGTCGGGGTCCCAGTTCTCCGGCCGGGCGATGCCCTTCCAGTCCCGCAGCTGACGTACGTAGAAGTCCCGGTCGCCGCCGTCGAGACCGCTGACGATGTGGGTCCAGCCCAGGAAGATGTCGCTGGTCGTCTGGATCAGCCGCTGTCCCGTCACCACGCGGCGGCCCTGGTTGTCGAAGCGCACGCTGCCGTCGGTGTGCGCGGCCAGCACCGACTCCGTGGCCTCCTTGGCCTGGAGCAGCAGGGGATCGTCGTCGTCCCGGCCCAGCAGCAGGACGATCCAGCAGCGGGTGCCGACGCTGCCGACCCCCACCACCTTCCGGGCGATGTCCACCAGGTGGTAGTGGCTCAGCAGGTGTCGGCGCTCGGAGGACAGGGTCTTCGCGTACTCCTCGAAGACGGTCTGGAGCTCCTTCGCCTCGTCGCCCGCGCCGGAGCCCGCCACCAGGTCCCTGAGCGGGATGATCAGCGGGGGATCCGCAGCGATCCGCAGGCCCTCGCCGGTGACATGGGTGAGCTTCTCGAAGGCCTGGAGATAGGTGCGCGTCCGTGCCTTGGCGGTGGCCCGGGCCGTGCGGCGCCTGGCCTCCTTGCTCATCGAGGACGCCATCAGCTCGCGCATGCTGTCGACGTCGTCCTGCGCGTACCAGATGTCCAGGGTCCGCATCCCGGCGAACTCCCGCATCCGGGTCCGGTAGGCCCCCACGCACTCCCGTACGGCCGCGTTCTGCTCGGCGGTGGAGAACTCGTTCGCGCGGCCCGCGATCACGAAGCTGGCCGCCAGCCGCTTGACGTCCCACTCGAACGGGCCGGGGAACGTCTCGTCGAAGTCGTTGATGTCGAAGACCAGATGGCGCTCGGGGGAGGCCAGCAGCCGGAAGTTCAGCAGGTGGGCGTCTCCGCACAGCTGCACGGTGAGGTCCGTGTGCGGCATCCGGCCCAGGTCCATCGCCATGATGGCCGCGGCGCCCCGGTAGAAGCGGAACGGCGACTCCAGCATCCGGCCGTAGCGGATCGGGACCAGCTCCGGTACCCGCTGGGCCGACTGGCGCTCGATGACCTCGATCGGGTCGGTCCGGTCCCCTCCGTCGTACCGGCCGTGGCCGGAACGCGAGACGCGGCTACGGGCGCTTCTGCCGTAGGTCGCCCGCTGGTCGGGCGACAGCGAGGCCGCGAACGCACTCGGAATCGACATGACGCACCCTCCACCTCCGGGCGACCGTCGCGCCCTTCCGCACAGAACCGTCGGACCCTTCCACCCCACCTCATCGCTGCCGTCCCGTCCGCGGATCACCCGTGAGGGGTGACCCGGCCCGCGGGGGCGAGCGTGACGCTGGCCCCGTGAGAGGGCCGCACACCGTTCCGTCGGTGGTCCGGTGGTCGTCGGCCGTATCACGCGAGGAGGAGAAATGACCGTGCCGCGTGGTCCGGGGCCGGACACCGGACCCGATCCTGTGACCGACTGGACGGACCCCGCCGCCGACCAGGACGCCGAGCGGCTGCTTGCCGACCTCGGCAGCTCGTGGTTGTGGCTGCTGGGGTCGGCGGTGGCCGCGCTGGTGCCGGGCATCCTTGCCCTGGCCTGGCCGGACGCCACCCTGCACGTCCTGGCCGTGATCATCGGGCTGTATCTGCTGGTGACGGGCGCCTTCCGGTTCGTCTCGTCGTTCGCCCGGGAACAGGGCGACCGCCATCTTGGGCTGCTCGCCGCGGCGCTGTACGTCCTGGCCGGGGTGCTGTGCCTGCGCAACCCGCTCCAGACGATCGCCGCGCTCTCCCTGATCGTGGGTGCCGTCTGGGTCGTGACGGGCATGCTGACCGCCTGGACGGCCCTGGCGGCCAAGGGCCTGCCGCACCGCGGGTTCGTCCTCGTCGCCGGACTGCTCGGCGTCGTCGCGGGCATCGTGGTGCTGGCCACCCCCAACCAGTCCGCCGTCGTCCTGACCAGGCTGGTCGGCCTGTGGCTCGTGCTGCTCGGGCTGACCGAGCTGGGTCTCGCGCTCGCCTGGCGGTCCGCACTGCACCGGACAGGCTTCACCCGCTCAGGGTGAGGTCGTTCACGTTGAGCATGGGCACGCTGAAAGCGGCGGGGACGGCAGCCGAGTACCCCGCTCGGACGGAGGCAGACGATGAGCGCACACACGTACCTCGCCTACGACTATCCGCTGTTGAGCATGTTCTGGACGCTCCTGTGGTTCTTCCTGTGGATCATGTGGTTCGTCCTGCTCTTCCGGATCATCGGCGACATCTTCCGCGACGACAGCCTGGGTGGCTGGGGCAAGACCGGCTGGCTGGTCTTCTGCATAGTGCTGCCGTTCCTCGGCGTGTTCGTGTACCTCATCGCCCGCGGCAAGTCGATGGGCCAGCGCGAGATCGACCATGCCCAGAAGCAGCAGCGGGTGTTCGACGACTACGTCCGCGACCGGGCCGGTGAGGCCAAGAAGCCGAGCAGCGCCGAAGAGCTCGCCAAGCTTTCCGAGATGCGCTCCCACGGAGACATCACCGACGACGAGTTCCGCCGTGCCAAGGAACTCGTCCTGAGCGGTGCCGGCACCTCGGCCCGCAGCGACTCCGCCACTCCGTCCTGACGCAACACCAGCACGAGCACGCAGAAGGAAGCGAGGTACAACCATGGCCGCCATGCAGACCAATCAGGCGCACGAGACCAAGTACGCCTGGGCCGGGGGCCTGACGGTCTTCGCCGCCGTCATGCTCACCATCGCCGGACTCATCGCCGTCTTCCGCGGCATCATGGGGATCGCCGAGGACGACGTCTTCGTCACCACTCGCAACTACGTCTTCGAGTTCGACCTCACCGGCTGGGGCTGGGTCCATCTCATCCTGGGCGCGGTCGCCGTGATCATCGGCATCGGCCTGTTCCAGCCCGCGGTGTGGGCCCGGGTCGGAGGAGTGGCCATCGCAGGTCTGATCATCATCGCCAACTTCCTCTCGCTGCCGTACTACCCGGTGTGGTCGGTCGTGATGATCGCGATGTCCGGCTTCATCATCTGGGCACTGTGCGTCGCACGGAAGGAAGACTTCCGCTAGCCCGCCCCGCCGGGCGCGAGCCCTGCGGCAGGTGAGCCACCGCGCACGCGAGCGCGGGGAGCACGGCGGAGAACCGCTGATGCCGAACGTCCGGGTCTTCGTCCACCTGCCGTAGGAGGGCTCGTGAACCAGTACCCACCCATCGCCGAGCACGGCATGGTCGGCGACCTGCAGACAGCCGCACTCGTTTCCTCCGGGGGCACCGTCGACTGGTGGTGCACCCCCCGCTTCGACTCGCCCAGCCTGTTCGCCTCGCTCCTGGACAGCGAGCGCGGCGGACACTGCCGGCTGGCGGTGGAGCTGCCCGACGACGGGATGAGCGTGCGTCAGCTGTATCTGTCCGACACCGCCATCCTGGTCACCCGGTTCATGGCGCCGGGCGGCGTCGGCGAGGTGGCCGACTTCATGCCGCCCGTCGAGTCGCCCGCCGCCACGGACCGGCACACCCTGATCCGGCTCATCCGGGTCGTACGCGGCAGCCTGCCGTTCGCGCTCGACTGCCGTCCGCGCTTCGACTACGGCCGGGCCCCGCACACCCTGAACCTGCCCGACGACCACCGGGCCGTGCTGCGCGGACCCGGCACCGACCTGCATGTGCAGACCAGCGGTGACATCGCCCTGAACGCCGACGGGGACGACGTCACCGCCCGCTTCACACTCTCGGCCGGGCAGATCGCGGCCGTGGTGCTGACCAGCACGGCCGACGGCGCCGCCGCGCCGCCCCCGCCGTCCCTGGACGGCATGATCGGGCAGCTGGAGCACTGCCGGGCCTTCTGGCTGTCTTGGCTGCGGGCCTGCACCTACCGGGGACGCTGGCAGGACATGGTGAACCGGTCCGCCATCACCCTCAAGCTCCTCACCTACGCGCCCACCGGGGCCCCCGTCGCGGCGGCCACCATGGGCCTGCCCGAGCAGGTCGGCGGCGAGCGCAACTGGGACTACCGCTACACCTGGGTCCGCGACGCCTCGCTGTCGGTGCGGGCGCTGATCGACCTGGGCTTCAAGGACGAGGCGTACGCCTTCCGGCGCTGGCTGCGCGACCGCATCGAGGCCGGCGACGCCGCCTCGGGTGACCCCTTGCAGATCATGTACCGGGTCGACGGCGACCCGCTGCTGACCGAGGAGATCCTCGACCACCTGGAGGGCTACCAGGGTTCACGGCCCGTCCGGGCCGGCAACGCCGCCGCCGACCAGCTCCAGCTCGACATCTACGGCGAGGCCGCCGACGCCCTGATCGTCGGCCGGGACATCGGCGCGCTCCGCGGCTGGAAGGCGCTGAGCGGCGTGCTGGACTGGCTGTCCGACAACTGGGACCGGCCCGACGAGGGCATCTGGGAGACCCGCGGCGGACGGCAGAACTTCACCTACAGCCGGCTGATGACGTGGGTCGCGTTCGACCGCGGCATCCGCGCCGCCATCTACAGCTCCCGCCCCGCCGACACCGAGCGCTGGACGCGGGCCCGTGACGCCGTGTTCCGGCAGATCGTCGAGCGGGGTTGGCACGACAAACGGCAGGCGTTCGTCCAGCACTTCGACACCGACGTCCTGGACGCCTCGCTGCTGCTGATGCCCCGGGTCGGCTTCGTCTCGGCGCACGACCCGGACTGGCTCAGCACCCTCGACGCCATGGACGACGAACTCGTCAGCGACAGCCTGGTCTACCGCTACGACCCGGCGGCCTCCCCGGACGGCCTGCGCGGCTCCGAGGGCACCTTCAACCTGTGCAGCTTCTTCTACGTCGAGGCCCTCGCCCGCAGCGGCCGGCTGGCCCAGGCCCGGTACGCCTTCGACAAGATGCTGACGTACGCCAACCATGTCGGCCTGTTCGCCGAGGAGATCGGCCCCTCCGGGGAGCAACTCGGCAACTTCCCGCAGGCGTTCACCCATCTCGCGCTGGTCACCGCGGCGATGGCGCTGGACGAGGAACTCGGCAGGGCGGGCACCGACCCGCGAGCGGCCGACCACCTCGACCACGTGCACGTCACCGCCGAGGGCCTGGTCACCCGCCCCGGATCCAGGAGCTGAGGTGTCCGGGCCGCCCGGGGGCGACCGGCGGCCGGGGCAGGGGCGCGTCCTCGCCGCCCTCGCCCTCGCACAGTTCATCTGCAGCTTCGCCGGCTCCAACATGAACGTGATGATCAACGACATCAGCGAGGACCTGGACACCACCGTGCAGGGCGTGCAGGTCGCCATCACCCTCTTCCTGCTGGTGATGGCGGCGCTGATGATCCCCGGCGGCAAGCTGACCGACCGCTACGGCCGCAAGCGCTGCTTCCTGGCGGGCCTGGTCGTCTACGCGGTGGGGGCCCTGCTGTGCGCCGCGGCGCCCGGCCTGGGCGTGCTGATCCTCGGCAACTCGATCCTGGAGGGCATCGGCACCGCCCTGCTGATCCCGCCGGTGTACATCCTCACGACACTGCTCTACCCGGACGTCACGTCCAGGGCCCGGGCCTTCGGGCTGATCATGGCGCTGGGCGGCATCGGCGCCGCCGCCGGACCGCTGATCGGCGGACTGATCACCGAGGGGATCGGCTGGCGGGCCGCCTTCGTCTTCCAGGCCCTGGTCATCGCGGTGATCGTGCTGCTCAGCCGCCATCTGGAGGACCCTCTGCCGCCGGATCCGAACAGTGCCTTCGACACCGGCGGGGCGGTGCTGTCCGCCGTGGGCCTGGTCCTCGTCGTGATGGGCATCCTGGCCGCGGACAACGACGTCGGGCTGATGATCGCCCTGATCGCCGCCGGCATCCTGGTGCTGCTGTGGTTCCTCCGCCGGGCGCGCGCGATGGAACGGGCCGGCGAGGAACCGCTGTTGTCGCTCGACCTGTTCCGCAACCGCACGTCCAACCTGGGGCTGATCACCCAGAACATCCAGTGGCTGCTGCTGATGGGCTCCTCGTTCACGGTGGCGGCGTACCTCCAGACCGTGCGGGACTACAACGCCATCGAGACCGGTGTCATCTTCACGGCGGCGACGCTGGGCCTGCTGCTGTCCTCGCTGTCCGCCGAGCGCCTGGCCAAGAGGCGTCCGCAACGCACCCTCGTCGTCACCGGGTTCGCCGTCACCATCGCCGGTGTCGTCGTCCTGATCGTGCTGGCGGGGGCCTACGGCGGCGGCTGGCCGTTCGTGCCGGGCCTGCTGCTGATCGGCCTGGGCCTCGGCCTGATGCTGACCCCCTCGGTCAACGTCGTGCAGTCCAGCTTCCCCGAGTCCCAACAGGGCGAGATCTCGGGACTGTCCCGCAGCGTGTCCAACCTCGGCTCGTCCTTCGGCACGGCCATCGCCGGCACGATCCTCGTCTCCGGCCTCACCGAGGGCGCCTACGCGGCGGCGATGATCACCCTGGCGGCCCTCGGCCTCATCGGCCTCGCCGCCGCGGCCCGCCTGCCGCGCACCCCGGCCCCCGGCGGCACCCCGGGCGGGGCCGCCGCCGTGCCGACGGCCCCCTGAGCGGGCTCACTGCCCGGGCTGCCGGCCGCCCTGGTCCTTCGGCTCGTCCGTGCCCGGCGGGACCGTCTCGCCGGGGATCACCCGGGGCGTCGCCGGGTCGTCCTCGTCCTTCATCGCGTTGGCCTCGGCCTTGAGGATGCGCGCCGACTTGCCCGCCGAACGGGCCAGTTCGGGCAGCTTCTTCGCGCACAGGACGGCTATGACGACGATGAGGATGACGGCGAGTTCGCTCAGTCCGAACATGGGGTCCTGTCCTCCAGGTGAGCAGGGACGCTGGGGTGCCGCGAGGGCCGGACGGGGTCAGACGCTGACGCCGAAGTCCGCGGCGATCCCGGCCAGGCCCGAAGCGTAGCCCTGGCCGACCGCGCGGAACTTCCACTCGGCGCCGCTGCGGTACAGCTCGCCGAAGACCATGGCCGTCTCGGTCGAGGCGTCCTCGGACAGGTCGTAGCGGGCGAGCTCGGCGCCGCCGGCCTGGTTGACGACCCGGATGAACGCGTTGCGGACCTGCCCGAAGCTCTGGCCCCGGTTCTCGGCGTCATGGATGGAGACCGGGAACACGATCCGCTCCACGTCGGCCGGCACGGCCGCCAGATCGACCTTGACGGCCTCGTCGTCGCCCTCGCCCTCACCGGTGAGGTTGTCGCCGGTGTGCTCGACCGAACCGTCCGGGCTGGTGAGGTTGTTGTAGAAGACGAAATGCCGGTCGGAGGGGACCTTGCCGGCGGCGTCGAGCAGCAGGGCGGAGGCGTCGAGGTCGTAGTCGGTGCCGGTGGTGGTGCGCACGTCCCAGCCCAGTCCGACCAGGACGGCCGTGAGGCCCGGCGCCTCCTTGCTGAGCGAGACGTTGCCGCCCTTGGACAGGGAAACTCCCACTGGTGCACTCCTCATGCGTCGGGTGATGGCGTTGCCGTACCCCTGAAATCTACATCACTGTAGAAATCAGGGAAGGGCGTCCGTGCCGGACGGCCTCTGCTTTCCTTACGATGTACGGCTCGATGTATCGCACATGACGTGCATGTCAGCGGAAGGGAGACAGGGCATGGCGGATCACCGGCAGGGATCCCGGCGCCGGGGGCAGGGCGAGCTGGAGGCCCTGGTCCTGTCGGCGCTGGCGGAGGCGGACGGCCCGGCGACGGCCGGCTGGGTCCAGGAGCGCCTCGGCGGGGACCTCGCCTATACGACGGTGATCACGATCCTGACCCGGCTGCTGGCCAAGGGCGCGGTGACCCGGGAGCGGGCCGGCCGGTCCTTCGCGTGGACGTCGGCCTCGGACCAGGCGGGTCTCGCCGCGCACCGGATGCGCAGGGTGCTGGACGCCGAGAGCGACCGGGAGGCGGTGCTGGCCAGCTTCGTCACGGGGCTCGGGCCGGACGACGAGCGGCTGCTGCGCGAACTGCTGGGGCAGACCGGCGTGGCCGAGCCCGGCGGCGCGGGTCGGCGCCGGGACGAAGGGGAAGACTGACGCCTCATGGGGGTCTTCGTCTTTCTGCCGCTCGTCCTGCCGCTCACGGCATGGCCGATCGCCCGCCTGGCCGAGCAGCATCTGCATCCCCGCACCGCCACCCGGCTGCTCACCGCGGTCGCCGCGGTGATGGCGACGTGCAGCACCGTGTGCCTGGGCCTGGCCATGGTGGTCGGCACCGCCCAGCTGCCCGGCAACCCGCTGCCCGACGGCTGGTCGGACCCCGAGGTGCGGGCGGCCGTGCCCTACGACGAGATCGTCGGCAAGGCGGCGATCCCGGCCCTGTGCGCGGTGCTCGTGGCCTGCGCCAGGACCCTGTGGCGGCACGCCCGGGTACGCCGCCACGCCCACCGGGCGCTGACCGGCCTGCCGGACACCGGGGTTGCCGTACTGCCCGACGTGCTGCCGTACGCGTACGCCCTGCCCGGCGGGCGGCGCGACCGCGTGGTGGTGACCACCGGTCTGCTGGACCAACTCGGACCCGCCGAACGCCGGGCGCTGTTCGCCCATGAGCGGGCCCATCTGACCGAGCGCCACCACCGTTTCCTGCTCGCCGTCCAACTGGCCGCCCGCGCCAACCCGTTCCTGCGCCCGCTGCGCACCGCGGTGTCGTACACGGCGGAGCGCTGGGCGGACGAGGCGGCGGCCCAGGCGGTCGGCAGCCGCCGGACGGTGGCGCACGCGATCGGCAAGGCGGCGCTGGTGTCCCGCGGCGCACCGGTCGCGACGCTGGCCGGCTTCGCGGCGCCGGGGCCCGTGCCGCGCCGCGTGGCCGCGCTGCTCGGGCCGGCCCCGGTGGTGCGCCGGTGGCCGTCGCTGTTCACCTCGGTGGGGCTGGCGGCGTGGTGTGCGGCCGCGGGGACGGCCGTATCGGCGATGTCGTCGGCGAACTCGGCGGTGACGATGGTCCTCATCCTGCACGCGGCCACGCCCCTGTGACCCAGGACCCGATCGGCCGGTCCGGGCAACGCAAGTGAGGGAATTCGCCGTCTGTTCATGGGGGAGACGGCCGGGGCGAGGGGGAGGGACGCTGGTGAGCGGACATGGGAAACGGCGGCGCACGTCGGCCGGTACCGGGACGGGCCCGGCACGGCTGACCCGGCGGGGCCGGATACTGGCCTGGAGCGCGGGGGTGACCTCGGTCGTCGTCCTCGGCGTGGCCGGTGTCGGCGCGTGGGTCTACCAGGACCTGAACGACAACATCAGGTCGGCCGACGTCGACGACAGGATCGGCGGTGACCGGCCGGTCAATCTCAGCCCCGGTTCGAAGAACATCCTCGTCGTGGGGTCAGACAGCCGTGACGGCGCCAACGCCAAGTACGGCAAGGACCTGACCACCATGCAGTCGGACACGCTGATGGTGCTGCACGTGCCCGCGAACCGTGAGTGGGCCACGGTCGTGTCGTTCCCGCGCGACTCCTGGGTGGGCATACCGGCCTGCGACAAGGGCGACGGCAGCACCTCCGACCCGCACCACTTCAAGATCAACGAGGCGTTCGCGATCGGTGGCAGCGGTGGCGAGGTCGCCGGGGCGGCCGCCTGCTCCATCAAGACGGTCGAGGCCAACACGGGCCTGCGGATAGACCACTTCATGTCCGTCGACTTCCAGGGCTTCAAGGGCATGGTCGACGCCCTGGAGGGCATAGAGGTCTGCCCGAAGGAGGCCATCCACTCAGAGAAGGCCCGGCTGGACCTGGAGCCCGGCTGCCAGACCGTCCGCGGCGAGCAGGCGCTCGGCTATGTCCGGGTCCGCTACGGCGTCGGGGACGGCTCCGACATCGGGCGCATCGGACGCCAGCAGGAGTTCATGGACGCCCTGGCCGCCAAGGCGAAGGACAAGCTCACCAGCCCGAAGGCCCTCTACGGCTTCCTCCAGTCCGGCACCAAGTCCCTGACCACGGACCCCGATCTGGCCGGCATCAAGCCGCTGTACGGACTCGCCTCGGAGCTCAAGGGCATCCCGAGCGACCGCCTGACCTTCCTCACGGTCCCCAACTACCCGCGCGAGGCGGACATAGCGACCGACAAGGCCAACGTCGTCTGGCAGTACCCGCAGGCCACCGACCTGTTCACCGATCTGGCCAAGGACAGGGAGGTCGACAAGAAGCGGCTGGAGGCGGGCTCGAAGAACCCGCTGTACGCCTCCGCCGTGCGCGTCCAGGTCCTCAACGGCACCCCGGTCCAGGGCCTCGCCGGCACCGTCGCGGAGCAACTGCGCACGGCCGGCGTCACGGTCACCGGCACCGGCAACGCGCCCGCCCACGCGGGCGCCACCGAGGTCACCTACCCGCCCGGCCTGGAGAAGCAGGCGAAGGCGCTCGCCGCACGGCTGCCCGGGGTCAAGGCCGTGCAGGCGGCCGACGCCACGGCCGGCGTGGTCACCCTGGTCGTCGGCAAGGACCTCGACCCCGAACGCATCCGCTGACCGGCCCCCCTCGTCGAGAGGGGCCGCTCAGGCGCCGGTCGGTCAGAGGTCGAACTCGTGCGGCGGCAGGCCGAGGGCGTAGCACGCCTCGCGGACCACGGCCTGCTCGTCCTTGTCGAAGTCGCCGTCGGCGCCGCCGATGACGATGCCGATCTGGATGACGGCACGCGCCTCGGCGGGCTTCTTCTTCGCCTTGGCGACCTCCTGCATCACGCTCACCTTGCCGAAGTCGAAGTCGGTGGTGAGCCGGTTGAGGTTCTCCTCGAAGCGGCGGCGCAGATCGTCGGCGGGGAAGTTCTGCAACACCTCGTTGCCGGCGATCAGCTGGGCCACGCGCTGCCGCTCGGAGGGGTCGACGGTGCCGTCCGCGGCGGCGACGAGCGCGCACATGGCCATGCTCGCGTCGCGGAAGGCACCGCTCTTCAGGTCGTTCTTCCTCGCCACCAGCTGGGTCTGCATCGTCGATGCGGACTCCTTGATGCGGTCCCACAGGGCCATGAGAACTCCATACGATCGATAGCTTCTACAGCACTGTAGAAGCTACCAGGTGTGAGCTCGGCGGGATCAGCCCTCCTCGTCCTCCTCCTCGCCCTCGAAGAAGTCCCCCACCTCGTCCACGGCCTCGGCCGCGACCATGCCGCCGACCACACCGACCGCGAGCCCGGCGGCCCCCGCGGCGACGGCGGTGCCGACACCGGGCCCGGAGCGGTGCCCGTCGTGACGGTGGCCGTGGTGGTCGTCGTGCCCATGGCCGTACGCGGCGTGCGATCCGTGCGGTGCCCGGTGCTCCACCAGCCGCTCGATCCAGCCCTCGACCTCGGCGTTCCAGTCGCGGGAGTCGTGGTGGCCGACGGTGAAACTGGTCAGCGCGTCGTGGCCCCCGGAGAACAGCCCGCCGCGCTTGTCGGCCTCCAGGACCACCTCCATCCCGGCCGGGCCGGCGAGGAAGGTCACCTCGATCTCGTTCACCCGGTGCGCGTACCGGGGCGACGGGGTGATCTCGATCTCCTGGTAGAAGGGCAGTTGCTGCCCGGTGCCGCCGATACGGCCGTACTCCAGGTCGGCGGAGCGGAAGCCGAACCCGAGCTGCCCGAGGGCCTCCAGGACCGCCTCCTGCACGGGCAGCGGGCCGACGGCCAGCCGGTCGAGGTCGCCCTTGTCCTTCGCGCCCGCCACCGACAGCTCGGTGCGCACACCGAGGACGACGCCCAGCGCCTGGCCGTACAGCTCCGTGACCGGCGTCTCCCAGGGCAGCGTCACGCTGAACGGCACGGAGTGCTCCTCGCCCTCGGCGAGCCGGAACCCGCCCCCGACGGTGAACCGTTCGAAGGTGACGGCACCCTCGCTCTCGCCCTCCTCGTGCTCGGCCTCGACCCGGGCCACCAGTTCCAGGGTGATCGACTCGATCTCGAAGTCGGCGCCGCCGCCCCTGAGGCGGACCTGGCCGGTGAGCGCGCCGCCGGGCAGCGCGGGACCGGGGTCGAGGACCGTGTCCACCGTGGGGCCGCCCACGCCGAGCGAGCCGAGCAGTCGTTTGAACACCATCGTGGCGTTCACTCCTTCACGTGCGTACGTGCGTGTCCGTGGGAACAACCGGGGATTCCGAGCCGTTCTCTACAAGCGAGTAGAAGAATAGGATGGCCGGACCCGCCGGAACCGGTGTCCCGGCGCACGCCGCGGGAAAGTCCGAAAACGGTCGATGCCTTCCGGCCCACGGGGACGGACGTCGGCCCTCCGGCCCACCGAAGACAGAAGGAGACACGAGCCGCCGATGGGTGAGCCTCCCAGTACCAGCCGTGCCGATTCCCGCCCGTACGAGGGAAGGGGGGCGGCACGGTGACCGAGGTCCTCCTGCTCCTCACGGCCCTCCTCCTCACCCTGGCCTGCGCGCTGTTCGTCGCGGCCGAGTTCTCGCTGACCACCGTCGAACGCGGTGAACTGGAGCGCGCCGCGGCGGCGGGCGAGCGGGGCGCCGAGGGCGCGCTGCGGGCCGTACGCCGGCTGACCCTCCAGCTCTCCGGCGCCCAGCTGGGCATCACCGTCACCTCGCTGGTGATCGGCATGCTCGCCGAGCCGTCCCTCGCCGCGCTGCTGCGCGGGCCGTTG
Organism: Streptomyces chartreusis; assembly: GCF_008704715.1. NCBI lineage: Bacteria > Bacillati > Actinomycetota > Actinomycetes > Kitasatosporales > Streptomycetaceae > Streptomyces > Streptomyces chartreusis. The sequence continues at coordinate 4,554,014 of NZ_CP023689.1, read as the reverse complement.
GAAGCGGCCGGCCTGGGCGGCGCCGCCCCGACCGTGGCCACCGTGCTGGGCGTGGCGCTCTCCACCGTCGTGCTGATGGTCGTCGGTGAACTGGTGCCGAAGAACTGGGCGATCTCCCGCCCGCTGGCCGTCGCCAAGGTGGTCGCGGGCCCGCAGCGCGGCTTCACCGCCGCCTTCGGCCCGTTCATCCGCCATCTGAACGACACCGCTAACCACTTCGTGCGCCGCTTCGGACTGGAGCCCGCCGAGGAGCTCGACTCCGCGCGCAGCCCCGAGGAACTCGTCGCGCTGGCACGGCACTCGGCGGCCAAGGGCGCCCTGGAGCCGGACTCCGCCGAGCTGTTCGTACGCACCCTGCACCTGGGCGAGCTGACCGCGGAGAACGTCATGACGCCACGGGTCGACGTACAGGCCCTGGAGGCGCACGCGACGGCCGCCGACGCGGCGAACCTGTCGTACGCCACCGGCCTGTCCCGCTTCCCGGTCTACCGCGACAGCCTCGACGAGGTCATCGGCACCGTCCACATCCGCGACGTGCTGGCCCTGGAGCCCGAGCGGCGCCTGACCACCCCGGTCACCGAACTGTCCACCGAACCCCTGCTGGTGCCCGACAGCCTCACCGCCGACCGGCTGCTGGAGCGCCTGCGGGCCCACCGCACCATGGCCGTCGTCATCGACGAGTACGGCGGCACGGCCGGCGTAGCCTCCATGGAGGACATCGTCGAGGAGGTCGTCGGCGAGGTCCGCGACGAGCACGACCCCGTCGAGGTCCCCGACCTCCAGCCCGCCCGTGCGACCCGCGACGGGCGTGCGGTGTGGGAGGCGGACGGCGGCGTACGCCTCGACGAACTCGCCGGCATAGGACTGACCGCGCCCGAGGGGCCGTACGAGACGATCGCCGGCCTGATCGCCACCCGGCTGGCCCGGATCCCCGCCAAGGGGGACGTGCTCGACCTGGACGGCTGGCGGCTGGACGTCGTGGACGTGGACCACCACCGCGCCGACCGCGTCCGCATCACGCAGCCGGCGCCTGTCGCCGCCCCCGCGGCCCGGCTCACGGAGGACGCCCGATGACCGCCCTGCAACTGGCCATCGGCGCCCTGACGCTGCTGACCAACGCCTTCTTCGTGGGCGCCGAGTTCGCCCTGATCTCCGTACGCCGCAGCCAGGTCGAGCCACGCGCGAAGGACGGCGACAAGCGGGCGCGGATGACCCTGTGGGCCCTGGAACACCTCTCCGCGATGATGGCCACGGCCCAGCTCGGCATCACCGTCTCCTCGCTGGTGCTGGGCGCGGTGGCGGAACCGGCCATCGCGCATCTGCTGGAGCCGGCGTTCGAGACGGCCCACGTCCCGCACGCCCTGGTCCACCCGATCGCGTTCGTGATCGCGCTGACGGTGGCCACCTACCTCCACATGCTGATCGGCGAGATGGTCCCGAAGAACATCGCGCTGGCCGCCCCCGTCCCCACCGCACTGCTGCTCGGCCCGCCCCTGGTCGCCCTCACCCGGACGCTGCGGCCGTTCGTCTTCGGCATCAACGCCTTCGCCAACGCCCTGCTGAAGCTGCTGCGCGTCGAACCGAAGGACGAGGTCGAGGCCGTCTTCACCGACGACCAGCTCGCGCGCATGGTCGTCGAGGCGGGCGAGGCCGGACTGCTCACCCCGGCGGACGGCGAACGCCTGCGTGACGCCCTGGAGCTGGGCACCCGCCCCGTCGGCGAGATCCTCGTCCCCTCCCAGCGGATGCGGACCGTGGACGCGTCGATCACCCCGGCCCGGCTGGAGCGGGTCGCGGCGGAGGCGGGTTACTCCCGCTTCCCGGTCACCGCACCGGACGGCACTGTCCTCGGCTACCTGCACATCAAGGACACGCTCGGCACGACCGACCGCGACCGCCCGTTCCCGCCGTCCACTCTCCACCCCGTCACCCGGGTCCGCATCGACACACCCCTGGACGACACACTGACGGCCCTGCGAGCCGAGGGCAGCCACCTCGCCGCCGTCCTCGGCGAGGGCGGCAAGGTGATCGGTTTCGTGACGATGGAGGACGTCCTGTCAGAACTGGTGGGACCGGCGCCGGCGGAGGTGTGAGGGGAGGGCGGGGCCCGTCGTGATTCCTGTCGGGGGGCGGGCCCTCGTTGTGGTTCCCGTTGGGGGCGGACGGGCCCTTGTTGTGTTGCCGTCGGGGGAGGGCGGGGTCCTGCCGTGATTCCCGTCGGGGGACGGCGGAGCCCTGCCGTGATTCCCGTCGGGGGACGGCGGAGCCCTGCCGTGATTCCCGTCGGGGGACGGCGGGGCCCTGCCGTGATTCCCATCCGGGGGAGGGCAGGGTCCTGCGGTGATTCCCGTCGGAGGGAGGGCAGGGGCCTGCCGTGATTCCCGTCGGGGGTTGAGCGAGGGCTAGCCGATGTGTTTAGGGTGCTGGCAATGCTGCTCCCCACACGCGCCACACCGGTAACAGAAGCCACTGCCGCACCGGAGGGACGACAGGACTTCCTGCCGTCCGCGGAGGCGGGGGAGAGACGGGCACAGACGCAGCGACCGGTGCCGCTCCCGGTCCCGGTCCCGGCCTCGACCCGGACACCGGCACCGGCATCGGCCCCGGCACCGGGACGGACGGGGCGGGACCCGTTCCTGGACAACGCCAAATACCTGGCGATCGTCCTGGTCGCGGTGGGCCACGCGTGGGAGCCCCTGCGTGAGGGAAGCAGGACGATCACCGCCCTGTACACGCTCGTGTACGCCTTCCACATGCCGGTGTTCGCCCTGATCGCGGGCTATTTATCGCGAGACTTCGAGGCGACCCCGAGGAAACTCGCCGGCCTGCTGAAGCGCACGGTGCTGCCCTACGTCGTCTTCGAGACGGCGTACACCTGCTTCACCCGCTGGAGCAGCGAGGACCCAGACCGCCCGATCACCCTCCTGGACCCGCTCTACCTGACCTGGTTCCTGGCGGCGCTGTTCATCTGGCGCCTGACGTCACCGCTCTGGCGAACGCTGCGCCACCCACTCCCACTGGCCCTCACGATCGCGGCCCTGGCGACACTGTCCCCGACCGACGGCAACGACCTGGACCTGCAACGAGTCCTCCAGTTCCTGCCGTACTTCGTACTGGGCCTGTGCCTGAGGCCCGAGCACTTCCGCCTGCTCCACCGCCGCGAGGCCCGCCTCCTGGCGGCCCCGCTCTTCGTCTGCGCGTTGCTGCTGGCGTACTGGGCGGTGCCGAGGATGAACTACGCCTGGTTCTTCCACAACGACAGCGCGACGGCCCTGGGCGCACCGGCCTGGTCGGGCCCGATCATGACGCTGGCCACCTTCGGCTGCTCGGTACTGCTGACGGCAGCTTTCCTGGCCCTGGTCCCGAGGAACAGAAGGTGGTTCACCACACTGGGCGCAGGCACCCTGTACGCCTACCTGCTCCACGGCTTCATCGCCCAGGCAGCCGAACACTGGGGCTGGTACACCTCCCCCTGGCTCCACCACCCGACGGGCGTGGCAACGATCACGCTGCTGGCAGCGGCAGTCATAACCCCACTATGCGCACCACCGGTGGCACAGACCCTCAGCAGGGCACTGAAACACCCAACAAGCTGGGTTGCCCGCCCCTGAGCCCCTACCGGGCGGCCCCGCCTTTTCGAGGCTTTAATGCGAAGAGCGACGATCGGCTTCAGCCGCGCTCGGTTCACCGGCTGGGGCGATCGATGTTCTACCCGTGCACCCTCATTCCCTGGGAGACCGCGACCTTGTTGTCGGAGGGCTCGGCTAGGTTGCGGGGATGACTGCTACGGATCCGCTTGTGCCGGCCCTCGCCGGGCTGGTCGTCGACGCCGTCTGGTTTCTCGAGAGTTGTGGTGACGACGAAGTCGACCCCGACTCGGCCGTGAAGATGATGGAAGGCGTGGGCGGCGAACTACTGCGACTGTCTCTGGACCAGCGTGACCGTCTCTTGCAGGTCCTCACCGACCTGGCCGAAGTAGAGCCGGATCCCGCGCGACGGGAGTTCTTGGAATCATTCCCCTCCGCCTGTGGCCTTGTCGAGGAACAGTAAGGCTGAGCCCAACGTCGTCTGGGAGAGCACCGCTTCAGGAGCCAGGTGGGGAGGGTGCGCCGTGAGCTGCAGCTTCCGGGCCACGGGCGATCGCTTCGAGTTGCCTGCCGCTCGCCGCTGTTCCCCGTGGTTCCCCCGCTCGATCTGGCACGGTGGCACGGCACGTAACTCTGTGGCCGCGGTGCGGCGTCCCGCCTGATGATTGGTCCCATGGATGTTGTTGTTCAGCGGATACGCACGTCGTGGACGAAGAAGTCGCGCGGCGGCCCTGGAGCTGCTCGCAGAAACGCCGCACCAACGGCCTTCTCGCTGCCCCCGCGCTTGAATGCCGCCCTTCACGAGGTCGCCATGCAGGAGTCCGACTCCTTCGAACCTCACGTGCAAGTACGGGATCTGTCGGCACCCGGGACGATCCTTCGCGAGGTTGACGGGCTGCTGCGCGTGGACCCGCCAGAGGTGAGCATGTTCGCCATGCCACGACGCGATCGGCGCCCGCCTGGCGTTCGCCTGGCTCCCGGCCAGTGGCTGCAATGGCAGATCAACCACCGGTTCGTCGGCCGTTGTGACGGTGCCTGGTTCTATCGACTGGAAACGTTCAACATCGTTTATGGCTCTGCGGCGCACGACGTGTTTCTGGGTGTGCCGTCACGCCGTGTAGATGAGCGTCGGGCTCTGCGCTGAACTCTGCGGCGCCGAATCCGCCGTTGCCCACGAACGGCCCGGGACGAGAGCCCGAGCCGTCTCATGGTGGCGGGACCTTCTGATCCGTAGCTCTACAGAGAACGGTCACCTGGGGCATGGAGGCCGTCGTGAGGTCCCTGAGAGGGACTGTCGTCCATGGCCGGTCGGTGAAGTTGCTGTACTTCGCTGCTGTACCGCGACGGTTCCGTGGCACCGGCCAAACAGACGTGCCGCGCACGGGTCATGAGGTCAGGGAACGTTGGTGACGGACTCGCAGCGCCGGGCGACGTCGTGGTTGCCGGCTTCGCCGTCGCAGGAGTCGGTGTTCGCGCCGCCGTCCAGGAGATCGTTGGCGGGGCCTGCGAAGATGGCGTCGTTGCCGGTGTCGCCGCGCAACACGTCCCGGCCGCCGGCCGTGCCGACGCTCGTGTCTCCGTCGAAGTTCACGTTGTCGCCGAAGAGGATGTCGTCGCCGCCGCGTCCGTGGATCACGTCCTTACCCGCGACCGTCCGGGAGGCATCGCCGACCGAGCTGTCCCCGAAGAGGAGCTCGTCCGCCGTGCCGCCGGTGATCCGGTCGTTGCCCGCCCCGGTCGCCCGCCCGCCCGCAGGGTCGCCGATGTTGTGGTCGCCGATGGCGAAGATGCCGCCGTCGGCGCCGAGATCGATGATGTCGTCGCCGCCGTTTCCATGGACGCCGTCGATGCCTTCGCTGTCCCCGATGATGTTTTCGGCGGTACCCGGTCCGGAACGGAGTACGTCGTCGCCCGCTCCGGTTCCGGAACCCTGGAAGGGCGCGGCCGAGTCGCCGAGCAGGCCGTCGTTGCCGTTGCCGCCGTCCAGATAGTCCCGGCCGCCGCCCTTGGCATTGCCGCCGAGGGCCACGCTGTCGCCGGTGATGTGCTCTTCGTCGCCGTCTTGGCCGTAGATCCGGTCGTTGCCCCCGCCCTTGGCGTTGCCGTCGGCGTCGCTCTCCGAGTCGCCCACCATGAAGTCGGCTCCGTCACCGCCGTACATGACGTCGTCGCCGCCTCCCTCGGCGGTGCCGCTGTCGCTCTTCGAGTCACCCACCATGTCGTCGTCGCCGCCGCGGCCGTACAGGACGTCCTTGCCGCCGCCCTTGGCATTCCCGCTCAAGACGGAGACGTCACCGCGGATCGCGTCGTTGCCTTCACCGCCGTCGATCCGGTCGTTGCCGTGGCCGCCGATCAGGCGGTCGTCGCCGCCTAGGCCGCAGATGAGGTCGTTGCCGCCGCGTCCGTCGATCACGTCGGCCCCTGCGGAGCCGACGATGACGTCGCGCCCCGGCGTGCCGGTGAGGGTGCCTGCACCGGTGAGCGTCGCCCGAATGCCGAAACAGGTGGAGGGAGCGGCGACAGCGGTGGTCGCCGGAATTCCCAGCGTGATCAGAGCCGCCGAGACGATGCCGGCCGTGAGTAGCCGAACCATGCAGGACCTCCGGGCTTGAAGGGGTGACAGGAGGAGGTCTGCCTCACCTCACAACGCTTCGGACAGACGTGAATCCGTTTGCCGCACGCCGTCCCTCGAACGGTTCAGCGGGCATGGCACGGCCGTGATCGCAGCAAGAAACAAGTTCTTCCGGAAGTGAAGGGCCGGGTCTCTGACCTGCTGCCGTGTAATCGATCAACGCTGCGACCTGTGACTCAGCTGTCAGTGGCTGTCAGCGTTGGTCGTCGCTGGGCATCCCCGCACGGCCCAGAGACGGCCCGAACGGGGGTGCCTGCTGGCGGGCCGCCTGGAATCAGCGCGCGAGGCGATCTGGTGAAGTTCGGGAGTCCGCCAGAACTCAGGGGACTCCCGCCGGCCCCGGCTCCGGAGCCCGGTGAAGTCTTCAGGAGGGCTTATGCGGGTGAGCCGGGTCGCTGAGCAGGTCGCGGATCCAGTCGTGCTTATTGCCCGGGTCGAGATCAGCCAGGAATTCGGGGCGTGTGTCTTCCCAGCTGCGGGTGGCACGGGCCGCAGCTGGGTAGCGACGTCTGTTCGAGTCTCGTCGTTCGTGCAGCGAACAAGGAGGATGGCCGCGTTCGGGCCTGCTCCGGCGAGGATCGCATGAGCGGCTTCGTCATCCGATGCGACCCGGCCTTTGCGCGTGCGGGCGGCGTGACCTCCACGTACGACAGCCTTCAACATCGACATCATGCCCAGGAACCCGACGACCAGCGCAAGGAGGACGGTGAGGAGGGCGCTTACGACGCCCCCCGCCGTCACCACCCGCGACTGGGTGAGTTTCAGCGAATCGTCCTTGTTCCGGAACTCCCGCCCGAGTGACGCGAGCATCAACTCGGCGGTGTGGCGGCTCTCGAAACTGGCCACCACCACCGATTGGTGCACGGCGGAATGTGCTGCGGACGCCATGGTTCAAGTATCGCCCCGGTCTGCAGCGGGTGAGCCGGGCCCTGCGCCGCCGCTCGTCCTCGACCACCTCGGTCCCACCGCGATGGGAGCTCCCTACAGACACCACGACGAGCCGGCACCCGCCAACGGAGCCCTCTTGAATCGCTCGGTCAAGCGGGCCATGGGCGTCCATCCAAGGCGCTCGCCTTCGTCCAGGCCGAGGCCGTCCTGAAAGGGGCCAAAGGGACCTCGATGTACGCGTACATCGTCGTCGCACTGCTGACCGGAGCACATACCGAAGAGCGGCGAGCTCTCACCTGGGATCACGCCTTCCCGAAGGGACGTCCCGAGTTCGATCCACCGCAGCCCCCGCACATCGCCTTGCTCGTCTTTTCCTCGGCCGTGGGCAAGCCGCTCGATGCCGCGAATGTTCGCCCTGCCTTTCGGCAGGCGCTCAAGGACATCGACGGGATCAGTGCCGACGAGTGGACACCCCGGGAGCTCCGGCGCAGCTTCGTGTCTCTGCTCTCAGACCGAGGCGTCACGCTGGGGGAGATCTCACGGCTCGTCGGGCACTCTGGGACGGCGGTCACGGAGGAGCTCTACCGGAAGCAAATCCGGCCTGTGATCCAGACCGGGGCCGTGGTCATGGACGGCATCTTCCAGCAGGGCCCGGAGCGAGAGTCACGCAGTTAGACACGCACGCAGAAACAGGTCGAGCACCTACGAAATTCGTAGGTGCTCGACCTGGTGTTTTGGCTGTCGGGGTGGCGGGATTTGAACCCACGACCTCTTCGTCCCGAATTAGGCCCTGGAGGATCGCCGACCTGGGGCCGTTGTCAAAGATGCAGGTCAGCGTGTCGGGCTGTGTCGGTATCGGCTGGCGCTTCGGGGCCACTAGCTCAAGATCGTCTCCAGAATTTCTCCAGCTCCAGGAGCATGCTTACGGCGCTGCTAGCCACCCACCGGTAGTGGCTGCGGTTGGCCGCGCGACGCGCTCTACAGCCGTTCGACGCCGTCAGATACTGCCCGTTCCTACGGAGGCTGGCGAGGATGTTATGGACGTGGGCAGCCTTGTATTGAGGGCCGGCCTACGGCGGGCTGGCATAAGAGTCATATTATACCTGCGTTTGAACCGAGACTAAACGGCAATGTGGACCTCACTCAAGTGGCGCGACTGGCGGTATGGGTGTAGGAAAGAAATTAGCCGGTATGAGTGTGGACAGTCGTCTTCTTCGCTACTGGTGGGCACCCACCGGGTGATCGGCGTGGCGTTGATTGGTAACCCAGGGGGTATGCAATGGGAAGCAAATCTGCGGCAGATGTATTTGACACTGTCAATATTATTGCTGTCCCCGTACTCTTTGTCGCGGCTATCGCTATCCTCTGGGTTTGGAGGAAATTTCGAGATTGGAATATGAAGAGAAGAGGGACGATTCCAATCGAGGTGCGCGAGGTCCGTCACACAGAAGAAGAGGAGGCTGATTTGGCCCACAAGTTAACGGTTGAATTCTCGAAGTATCTCGTTGAGGATTCACCAAAGCCGCATCTTGCGCAACCACCTGGTGAAGCAGGGGTTTCAGGGCTTGCGGCAGATACGCATGCGCCGCCGGAGACGGTGCAGGGTGTCTTCAGTCGATGGATGTTTCATCGCGCAGCCCAGAAGCCGGCTCATTCTGTGCAACTTGAAATTCTACCCTCTGATCAGACCTGTGCACTTTCGGCACAGGTAATGGAGATGCCGCGCAATCGAATCGAAGCGGTCGGTTTCTTTGAAGGTAGTTGCTGGAGGGACGTCATTGCCGACGTAGGTAGTTTTTGCCTGCAAGAAATCCGCCGCTCTCCCCTTAATGCCAGGCACACACCTCGCTGGGAACGCTGGTCTGCGGATCTGCGAGGCTATCGCTGCTACCGAGACGCCTTGGAGAAGGCGGGAGAAAATGATAATGAAGCCGCCATAAAAATACTCCTGGAAGCGGAATCGAGAGAAGCCAGCAATGTCCATTTGCGTCTCCTCAGGGCGCAGCTGGTGGAGAGCTTGGGTAGGCGGGAAGAAGCCGCATCAATTTATCGTCTTTGCAGCCAGATCTGGAGTCAAAATATTGAAGCACGGTATCGCGGGATAGCGGCGCGCATAAACGCGGAGGCTGACTCTACGGAGGTTTTGGAAGAAATAAAGGAAGTGAAGAAACTTCTCAGTCGACGTAGCATTCTGGGAAAATGGATGAAATCTCATTACCCCGGGAAAAAGCACCTTGGCGAAGCTCACTATTGGCTGTCTTGGGAAAGGACCTGGAATCGACGCAATGGGGACGTGATAGCTCTGCGACAGAATAAGCGCAGGATTTTCCTGACAGCGGTGAAGGTCATGGAATTGGGGGTAAAGTCCCGGGTTGGTGATGTCGACTTGAGTAAGGATATGAGTTCCTTGCTCAAGGGTCGGCCTGGATGGATGGCGCGCTACAATGCCGCCTGTATTTATGCGACTAAAATGGGTGGACAAAATGGTGAAGTGCTCGATTCCTATATCGTCGCGGCTCTCGATAGCCTTAGTCGAGTACTTCGTGATCCGAGAGCTGAATTCAACCCCGAGTGGGCACTGGTCGACCCGGACCTTCAACAATTGAAAGCGACCCCAGAGGGTAGCGCTTGGCTAAAGTCCTACTTTGGCGACCCTGAAAGGGTTCCCTGAGATATTTCAGCACCGACGCTCCAACGTGAGGACAGTTGCGGCGATTGATGACGTTCGATCGAGCTGCACCGAGCCCTGCGGAAAATCCGCCACGCCTTCAGTCGGTGCCACGCCGCGCGCGACTGGTGCCCGTGCTGCGGACAGCGCGCGGTAGACGGTCTGCCAGGTCGGCATCGGCCGGGCGGGCGTCGGAGGGGTGTCGCTATCCAAGAGCTGGCGCCCATGTAGGCGCTGTCGGCGAGGAAAGAAGACTGAGCGCGGCGAGGTCAGGATCGGTTAATTTTCAACGCTGCGCGCCGCGCCGCCCGACTTGAGCGGGCGGCGAGGGCTTAGCAGTTTGCAAGGTCTGGCCTGGGCGGGCGTACAGCCGCCCTCGGGAGGCGAGTGACACCAGAACTTAGATCTGCGCGACGGGCCCGATGAGCCGTAGTTGGTGCCCTGGACAAGATACCCAGGGTTCGTTGTCAGTGGCCTGCTCTACGGTGTCGGCCATGGCACCGTCTGAGATCACTCGCGCAGGCATCCTGTGGGCGATTGCAGAGCATGACCGACTTGGCAGGGAGGCGTTCCGGGACACCTACGGCTACCGCGCCGCGGCTGCGTATCTGCTTGAGTACGAGGGGAAGCTGTACGACTCGAAAGCGATAGCCGGCGTCGCCCACAAGTACGACTTTGGCGTGGCGCTCAAGCCCTCTTCCCCAGGGTTCAGTGGCGGCCTCAAGCACGCAGTGGCTTGGTTGCGGCGAGAAGGCTTCACCGTCGTAGAGCCTCCCAAGTCTTTCCACCGACGAGTGGGAGATGTCCGGCCGGCCCGTCGTGCGACGGGCCCTGCCCTTCACCGCCCGGTTCTCCTCCTGTGGGCAATCGGGCAGGCCGTGGCCGGAGCCGCCCGCATGCAGTCATGGTCGGGCATCCGTGATGCCGTCGCTCCGCTCATGGTGAAGTACGGCCAGGTCGACGACGGTTCGGATGGGGCCCGTTACCCGTTCTGGGCCCTCACCCGCGATGAGCTCTGGACCATCGAGCAGGGACAGGGACTCACCCTGACCAGCCGGGGACGGCGCCCCACTTTGGAATCCCTGAACGAGATCAACCCCACTGGCGGCCTGCGCGAGGACGACTACGACCTGCTCCGCTCGCACCCTGATGCCGCAGCCTCGGCGGCGGCAGGACTGATCCTCCGCTACTTCCACCCTCTGCCGGCAGGCTTGTTGGAAGACTTCAGCCTCCACGAGCTGCTCGCCGGCCGGTGGCCGGATGCTCTGCGACCTCTGCTCGGGGAAACCTTCAAAGACCGCGAGGCCATCTGGTCCACCTATGGCGGACAGAAGATGGCAGGGATCGGCTGCCTCGCCGACGGCATCTTGAGCGTCTTCTCGGACGACAAGGGCCCCTACGCCGACGGACGTATCCCGGATACCAACTGGATCGCCTACGTCGGCGATGGTCTCTCGGGCGACCAGAAGCTCACTGACGGCAACGAGCTCATGGCCGAGCATCAGAGCACCGGTCGCCCGCTGCGCTACTGGCACAAACCGTTCCAGGGACAGTTCAGCTTCGAAACCTGGGCTGTGATCGTGCAACGCCGGCTTCGCTGGGGCACCGGAGCTGACAAGCAGCCTCGCCGCGAGTTTCTCTGGATTCTGGCGCCCGTCCCCTCCCCGGAACGTGAGACCTGGCCTCTTGAGGTTCTTGAGGCACTGGAGATTGATACGGGTGAGCTGCACGACGAAACGGGTGACTACCGCCCCAGCGACGTCGACCTGGAAGCGCCCGGCGCCGGAGAGAGCGACGAGGACGCCTACAGACGCTTGGCGCTGAAGGCAGAGGAGAAGGCCGAGCGTCGGGGCCAGATGAAGAAGCCCACGCTGGTCGACAAGTACCTGCGTGACCCCAGCGCGAGAGCGGCGGTCATCAAACGCTGCCAAAACAGGTGCGAAAGCCCTGAGTGCGCTGGGCACCCCACCGAGCGGACCACCGCTGGTTTGCCCATCCTTCAGGTTGACCACGTCAAGGACCTGGCCAAAGGCGGACCTGACGTCCCCTCGAACATGATCGCTCTGTGCCCAAACTGCCACGCGCTCAAGACCTACGGCGAGAACAGGGAGAAGCTTCGACGCCTCCTCGCAGCCCAGGCGCGCAGCCTCCACGAGGCCAAGCTCAATTGACACACCCGCTTCGGTGCCTGCCCCTGCAGTCAAGGAGCAGGCACCGAAGCACGCCGCTCACTGCGTTCAAGAGCAGTGCGGTGCCGCGGCTGACAACGCCATGACCTGCACCGACACCTCAAGCAGTTCTCGTCTTCGGCATGTTGGCCCACACATGGCCCACGAACACGACGGCGGCACCTGATGAAGGCTCGCCGACCGCGGGCTTTGTGGGCACTGTCGTGGCAGGAAACCGCTACGTCGCGGGTCAGAGACGCCAGTCGGACCTTTCGGTCAGGTGGCGGACGCTCACGGAACAGGGCTATCTGAGACCACAGAAGCTCAGTCCGCTGCTATCCGCGCATCGATCACAATGTCCGGCACCTCCGCGCCGTCAGCAATCGCCAGGTCAACACCATCGATCACGGTAGCCACCGCGTCATACGCTCGCTGGTACACCGCCCGCTCGCCAGGGGTAGCGGCAACCATGGGCAGCGTGCCCCACAGCGTTCGCTCCATGAGCTGTGTCAGCTGCGGACCCGTGAGCGATATGCGCAACATCTCCCTATCGTCGGTGCCTTCTTTGGCGTCCCCAGGAAACGCGACGGTGCTCCACTGGCTTCGAGCCTGAGTACGCAGTAGCCGCCACGTTAAGGCTGTGCACACCAGATCGACCTTGGCTACGCCGGCAGCCTTCACAAGACGCGTGCGGTGCTTCCTCGACCACTTCAGTGGGATGTTGCTGAAGGTCATACCCTCTCCTCCCCTTGTGTCTGCAGACGCGCTCTACCCAACGGCGCGTTGTGCGACACGACCCCATCGTCCCGAACACGATCAGACCTATGACCTCATGTTTGGCCCCCCACGGAGGGTGCTCAGCTAGCGGAGCTTGGGCACTGCAAGGTGCGAACGGAGCTCCGTCGTCAGTTAGTTCACTGGCCTGATGAGCCGGTAGCTCCGTCGGCTGAATGAGCCGCTCGCGATCTGGACGTAGTGGTATGGCTACAGGCAGTATGTGGTAGCAGGGAGCAAACACCAGGGGATGGGGGGCCTGAGTGGCATGGACGGAAACGTACTCGGTCGGGACAGAACATGTGCCAGCCGTGGGGTACGGCCTACAAGACGAAGACGCCCATGCACTCGCGGAACCGATTCAAGAACTGCTTCAAGATCTTAAAGGCGCTGAAGATGTACGACGCTCACTCGAAGAAGTAACGCGGACTGCCTTTCGCGTCGATCGTTTAGAAACGGTTCTTTCGGCCACAGGTACCGTAAGTGAGTGGCGAGTAGGTGAGTCGCTAGCCGAGTACCATATGGCATCTCAGCATTCTTGTATGTTTCCGTGGCCATCCGGGCGAGATCTGAAAAATCCCGGCACGAGTGGAGGCGGAGTCGATCTGATCGGCTTCGATACGTCCGGCGAAAAGGCAGCACTAGCCCTCGGTGAGGTCAAAACCAGTAGGCAACAGCTTTGGCCGCCCTCAGCACTCACCGGTCGCCACGGCTTGGAAAAGCAACTTGAAGGTCTGCGAAACAACGATGACAGGAAGACCTGGGCTGTCAGATATATAGCCATGCATGCCGTTGGAAAGGACTGGCACGGAATTTTTACCGAAGCCATGGTAAGATTCCTTGACGATCCTCAAGATGTGCAGCTATTCGGGACTCTTGTCCACATAGCAGATTCAAATGAACTTGATCTCAAGACGCGGGCAAAGAATCTGTCGGATGGATGCCCTCCTGCCACGAAGATCCGATTGACCGCAATATACGTATCTGATCAGGGTCTGCAAATCATGGCCGGCGATCAAGTGCAGTGGGAGACGCCGCAATGACAGTAGATCGCGGTAGTTTCGAACGTTTGGCAGAGCACTGGGCGATCAGCGCGCTTGGTGAAGACCGTGTGCAGCGGGCTATGACTGCTGCGTCGCGACTCTACGTAGAGCGAAACGTTGGGCGGTACATCCACGGCTCTGCCGTTGATGGCGACTCAGACGAGCTCATTCGCCGCACAGCAACCGCCTATGAAATCGTTGCCGCAGAGGGTATGGATGATCTGTTCAGGGCTCATCGCGGAAATCTAAGCGGTCAGGCTGCCGTAGCTCAAGCGGCCACACATCGTGCTTTCGAGCTCAGGCGTGCCCTACCGCTCGATTTAGAGAATCCTCGATCTCTCATTTATCAAGTTCTGCAACTTGGTTCATTCGCTTATGTTTCAGACCGGTGGGCCGAATTTAGGGCATGGTTGCGAGACCGAAATGTCACCCCCGAAGTAATTCCTCAGCAGAACGAGGATTGGGATGGCCACATCTTGCACGTCTTGTCGAATATCTGGATTCGGTTGCTACGCAAAGATGGGTGGAGTGACCTAACGGCTGTTGGTGAACTCGTTGTTACCCTGAGAGAATCCCAATCTGAGCGAGAAGAGGCTTACCTTCTTGATGCAGATCAGGACGGTACAGTTAAGCCCAAGGCTTGGAGACTGATTGCCCTGTATCACTGGGCTCGTGCGAGTGAACTGATCGCCGAGTACATGTTGCAGGGTACGCCTGCCGGAATCCAAGCTGAGCTTGACTTCCATTTTGACCGGGCTATTGACGCATCGCAATCTGCTCTTGATGCCCCAACTGAAGTAACACTAAAATGGCTGCACCTTCTCGCATCTCGAATGGTTGCGGGCTCTCTTTGGTCTCTCACGTCTGCCGGCAGAGAGACCCGAAACCTTATTAGCGTGAAGACGCGAAACGCGCTATTCGAATTTTTGCCTCCACAGCGTTCCGCGCTTCTTGAACAAGGTCTGCTCGATCAGGCATCGACAGCGGTAGTGGTAGATCTACCAACAAGCGCAGGGAAGACTGTGCTGGCGGAGTTCAAAGCTGTTCAAGCATTGAACCAGTTCAAAGAGGAACGTGGCTGGGTTGCCTACGTGGCCCCAACCCGGGCCCTTGTCGCTCAGATCACCCGCAGACTCCGCAAGGACCTATCCCCGCTTGGTATCCGTGTAGAACAGCTCACGGCTGCTGTAGAGCTGGATGATATTGAGCAGCAAATGGTAACTCAAGCGGATGATCCATTTGACGTGCTGGTGGCGACACCGGAAAAATTGCATCTTCTAATTAGAAATGGCGTAGTTGAGCGACCATTGTCTCTCATGGTTCTTGATGAGGCGCACAATATCGCGGATAAGCAACGTGGGGTCCGGATTGAACTCCTGCTCGCAACAGTCAAGCAGGATTGTCTGGAAGCGAACTTCCTCCTACTGATGCCATTTGTGCCAAACGCTGATGACTTGGCGAATTGGCTTTCTCCTCAAAGCGGTCGCAGTATCAGTCTGGGCACATCTGCATGGCAACCCAATGACCGGCTTGTTGGGCTTGTGAAGATTAATCCACCAGCTCAGGAAAAAGATAGAAGAAATTGGTCGATTGCATACAAGACCCTATCGACGAGCGCACATACCCTTGTCGTTGATGAGGATCTAAGGATTGGGGAGGGCGCCAACCTTCCTTTCACTTATGCCAGGATGAAGAGCAATCTTGGGTTGATTGCGGCGGCCGGCGCCAGAGCTCTCAGTGATCGTGGCACGAGCATCGTTATGGCACGTACTATCCGCGACGTTTGGTCAATTGCGCGTAACCTCAAGGAGAGTATTCCTGCGGAGGATATTCCGGAAGAAATCTCCTTGGTGCAGCGATTCCTTGCGACGGAAGTTAGCCCAGATTTTGAACTAATCGGCCTACTTGACAGCAGGATTGGCGTTCATCACGCAGGCCTTTCTGACGAGGCTAGAAGTATGATGGAGTGGTTGGCAGAGAGTGGTCACCTGCGAGTCTTGGTCGCGACCACCAGCATTGCTCAGGGAATCAATTTCCCTGTCTCTTCTGTTTTCGTTGCTAGTAGACAAGTTTCATTCAAGACGCATAGCGAGGAGATGCCTTCGCGGGACTTCTGGAACCTGGTCGGTCGAGCAGGCAGAGTTGACCAAGATAGCATCGGAATCGTAGGTCTAGCCTGTCGTGACGATAAAGACGAGTTGGAGCTGACTCGCTTCGTAAAGGACGCGATGGGTTCCTTGGCGTCACGGCTGGTCTCGATGGTGAATGAGATCGCGGCCAGAGGTCGCCTCATGGACTTGGAAGGCTTCCTATACTCGGATCAGTGGGCTGATTTCCGTGGATACGTTGCTCATCTTTACAACCAGAGCAACTCGCTTGCTGAAGTTCTCTCTAAGACTGAGCTGATTCTTCGGAATACTTTCGGCTATAACGAGCTGGCGGATGGGGATGAGACCGAGAGGCAAAAGGGGCGCGCGCTATTGTCGGCGACACGGAAGTATGCCGAGTCTCTCTCGCGGAATCCCCAGAATGCCAAATTGGCGGATAGTACTGGCTTTGCACCCGAGTCCGTAGGTACAGCCACCAGAGAATTGCGTCAACTGGATAGAAACCTGACACGCGAAGACTGGATGCCGACAAGTCTATTTGGGACTCAAGGTAGTGCGCTGCCTGACTTGATGGGCGTCCTGATGAAGATGCCGCAAGTGCGTGAGAGTATCGAAGAGATCGCCCCTGGGCGATCTAACGATGGAAGTAAAGTCGCCGAGATTGCGACGGAATGGGTTAATGGCACGTCGATTCAGGAAATCGCTCAACGATACTTCCAGCAAGATGGCGACGAGAGTCTGACCAAGGCCCTGACTGATACTTGTAAGGCGATCTACAGGAATCTAGCCATGGCTGGAACCTGGGGAATTTCAGCGCTGAGTAAGATGCCGAGCTCGGGACTAGATTTTGACTCCTTGCCAGAGGACGATGTGAGACGCATCAATATGCTTGGCGCCATGATCTACCATGGCGTGGCAACAGAGAGCGGCGTAGTGATGCGGATGGCGTCTGTCCCCCGCTCTGTTGCTGACTCCTTGGGAGCCCAAGTGCTCAGTGCACAGGGGCAAGTCCCAAGCGCAGGTGAGGCTCGCTCCTACCTCAAGGGATTGCCACCGGAAGCGTGGGAACGGCATCGGCCCGCAGGCGCGACTATGTCTGGCGATGACTACAGGCAGGCCTGGCGCATCTTGGTTGGCGAAGCAGATTAGGTAGGCATCCCGGTGCCAACTGCTGCAATCAGTTTCCATCCAACTACTCCAGACCCGGACACTCTGTCCGGGTCGTCTCTTGTTCATGGGTGCAACCTGAAGAGGGGGAGGGCAGGCTTCGGGCCTACGCGATGGCCTTCACCCGTCGGTACGGTGAGATCAGCCCCTACTCCACAGCGGGAGGCAGCACCCCATGCGTGGTCTTGGAGATCACCTCAGCGTCGGTGAGCGGATCGCTTTCTATCGGAAGCGTCGCGGCTACACGCAAGAGGTGTTGGCCGGACTGGTCGGCCGTAGTACTGACTGGCTGGCGAAGATCGAGACTGGCCGCAGGAAACCGCCGCGTATCGACATGCTCACAGAGCTGTCGCGCATCTTGCGCGTGCCTCTCGGAGACTTGCTCGGTCAGACCGTGCTCGTAGAGGACGAGAGGCAGCAGGACGACGTTCCGGCGGTGCGCGACGCGCTCATGAGCCCGCGGCGGCTGTCGCGTTTGCTCTTCGGCCGCGAGGCCGAGGTGCAGCTCCCGACGCCCACCCCCGTGGCTGTGCGTGTGGAGCAGGCATGGGACGACTACCAGGGTGGGCGACTCGGCAGCGTCATCGCCGCACTTCCTGCGCTTCTCCAGACAGCACAGGAACTTGAAGAGCGAGCCGTACGCCGTGGCGAGGACCGTAGAGACTGCTGGGCGGTGTCAGCTCGTACGCACCACCTCGCAGCAACGACACTCGCGAAGATCGGTGAGTCGGACATCTCATGGCTTGCTGCCGAGCGCGCGATGCGAGCCGCGGATGAGTCGGACGACCCTCTCGTGTTGGCGTCGGCCGCACGGTCCGGCACACACGCCCTGCTGGCCAACGGCCGGTACGACGACGCGTTGGAGCTCGGCAACACGGCCGCCGCTTGGCTGTCGTCTCGGGTCGCTGAGAACGACCCGGCTGCGCTGAGCCTGCTGGGGATGATTCACCTTCGCGCCGCTGTGGCCGCAGCACGCCACCAGGACCGAATCACCGCAACGGGCCTCTTGGATCGAGCCAATGAACTCGCGGATGACCTCGGGTCGGATGAGAACCACTGGCACACCGGCTTTGGGCCCACGAACGTCCTACTTCACCGCCTGTCCGTTGAGCTGGACCTCGACAACGTCTCTTACGTGGTGGAACACGGCCGGATCAACGTCGACCACATGCCGCAGGAGCGCAGCGTGTCGCACCGAATCGACTTCGCACGTGCTCTGTCGTTCGCTGGACAAAGCGATGAGGCGTTCACGGAGCTGCGAACCGCTGAGCGCACATCGCCGCAGCTCGTGCGCAACAATCCCAGGGTGCGCGAGACGCTGCGGGACCTGATCAAACAGTCTCCGGTGACGGGCGGATCGCCTTCGTCCGAGGTGTTCGTAATGGCTCAACGGTGCAGGGCGGTGCAGTGAGTTCAGGCAAGCGTGGTGTGCTGGGAGTCGTCGGGTCAGCGGCCGGAGGTGTGGAAGCGCTGCGTACCGGTTTGGTTGAGCCCGCGATGGACCGTGGATGGCAGGTGGCCGTCACTCTGACGCCGACCGCAGGCCAATGGCTACGGATGAGCGGCGAGGTCGAGCGGCTGGAGAAGCTGACCGGTCTACCCGTGCGCGATGAGCCGCGGTTGCCCGGCGAGGCCCGACCACACCCGCCGGTCGACTGCTACGTGGTCGCCCCCGCGTCAGCCAACATGGTTGCCAAGCTTGCGACTGGCCTGATGGACAACCAGGCACTGACACAGGTGGGAGAGGCAATCGGCACCCTCGGTTTGCCCGTCGTCGTCTTCCCCCGAGTGAACGCGGCGCATGCTCGCCACCCGGCGTGGCAGCGCCACATCGACACCCTGCTCGCCGGAGGTGTGCACGTCGTCCAGGGCCCGGATGTGTGGCCACTGTACGAGCCGCGGGAAGCGCCGGCGGGGCGCACACTCCCGTGGTCAACCGTGCTCGACACGGTCGATGAGGCCACTCGATGACGAGTCGTCAACTCCCTTGACCTGTAAGGAATGAGGACCCGGACAGAGTGTCCGGGTCCTCTGCCGTTCCCGGCCGCATGCTCATTGGCATGTCAGGGATCAATGAGCGAAGCGGCGAGCTGGGCGGCATGACTCCTGCTGAACTCGCTTTGATCAAAGCGAGTTTGAGCGAGGCGCGCGCCAAGGTCGAACGACTACTGAGGCGCGCGGACGAACTCACGGCGATGGTGGAGTCTCGCTGCCCACGAGCCGCTCAAGCCGATCTAGACGCTCCCCGAGCGAGTGGAGGGCGTCATGAATCGTGCTGAGCTCTGCCGCCAAAGCGCTGAACGCGGGGCTACTGCCCGGCTCGGTGCCGAGGGGCACAGAAGGATCACGGACGAAAGTTCCGCGGCCCTGCTGAGTGAGTACCAGTCCCTCGTCACGAAGCTGGCCGAACGCGCTCTGAACAGTCATGAGCTGCACACCAAGTTCCTTGGCGAGCTTGCGAGCGGCTGGGAGCTGGTCCCCCGGCTCGTACTCGCGATCGGGGCCCGCGATCCGCTCGCGGAACTCCGTCGCAATCTCCTTGGCCGTAGGCGTCTGCTTTGGCGCTTCAGGGCTCTGGTCCATGGCATCGAGAGTAACCGGACCTAGGTCAATCTCTGATCTCTCTCCGCAACCCCTTGACACTCAGATTGACCTAGGTCAATCTGAGTTCCCGGCAGCGCGGCGGCCCGGAAGGGCCTCGCCGGCTGTGTTCGCAAGTGCTTGACCTGCATGAATCGCAGAGGGCGGGGACGCTGCAATCCCGCTAAAGGCCAGGTGGAACAGGGTTTCGGCCCGTACTGGCGAGGTGGCCCGGTGACCGCGAGCAACGGCCGGCGAGTGGGGACAAGTCCCCCTTGCAGTGCGTATCCCCTGTTCAGCGGTTTCAAGGAGTGGCAGTGAGTCGACGAAAGCGATGGGCGCGGCCGTGATTGACCGGCACGGCGGCGCCGTTCCATTCCTGGCCCGTAGGCACCTCACAGTGCCGCGGGCGACCGGTCACCTTCCACCGAATCGCGGCGGCTAGCGCCGCGCCGGTTGCTCGCCCTGTCCGTCCGGGAGCTCTGCGGAGCGGTCCCGTACGGACGGGGTGGAGGGGAGCCGGAGCCCCGGTGTCCACAACGTTCCGGAGCAGTCGCCGTCTCACCAACACGCCTGCGCCTGCTCCGGTTTCCTGTCCCTCCCATGTCAGGAGCTTTCATGCGTGCGTACATCGGCCGCCAACAGGCCGTCTCTGTCGAGGATTTCGCGGAACTGGCGCTCGGCACCCCGGTTGAGCTGTGGCTCGGGGTGGAGGGCGAGACGGACGAAGAGCGCGCGGCTCGCGAGGACGCGGCGCGCGACATCCTCGCCGACAACCCGAACATGCCCGACGACCTGGTCCGCATGGCCGCGCAGGTGATCGAGGAGAACCCGGACCTGTTCGACATCCTCCCGCTCACCCGCCTCGCCTGGCGCCGCCGCGCGGCACGAAAGGGGGTGGCGGCGTGACGACCTCGACGCCCACCCCGGAGGCACCCGCGTCCGGGGTGCCGCCGCTGACCCGCCCGGAAATGGGCCTCGCCGGACTCGGGGCACTGGCCGCCGCCGGCGTCGGCGCGCTCGGTCTCATCGCTTCCTTCGACGCTGTCTCCGCTGCCGCGGCCCGGTGGGGGTTCGGTGAGCCGTGGATGCTTCCCGTCGGGATCGACGTGGCCATCCCCGTGTTCACCGTGGCCAACCTGCTGCTGATCCGAATGGACATGGCGCTCGCGTGGGTGCGGTTCGTGCCCTGGGTGCTCACCCTGGTCACCTGCGGGCTGAACGTCGCCGCCGGACAGGGCATGTGGGCAAAGGTCGCGCACGGCACCATGCCGCTGCTGTGGGTAGTGTTCTCCGAGATCGGCGCCCACATCTACGCCGTCCGCATCGGCGCCGCCACCGGCCGCCGCATGGAAAAGATCCGCTTTTCCCGCTGGCTGCTCGCCCCGCTGTCGACGTTCGCGCTGTGGCGGCGCATGACGCTGTGGGAGGTCACCTCCTACGCCGTCGCGCTGGAGAAGGAGCGCGAGCGGCAGTTGGCCCGCGCGGACCTGCGGGAGCGGTACGGGCGCCGGTGGCGCTCGCAGACACCACGGCGTGAGCGCGTGATGCTGCGCATGGGCGAACTCGCCCCCGCCAGCGACCACGCACCGCTCACCCCGGAGCCGCAGCCCGAGCAGGCGCCCGAAGAGCCCAAGCGGACGCCCAAACCGCCGCGCAAGCGGGCGACAACGGGCAAGGTCAAGCCGGCACATCGCACCGCGGCTGAACTGCTCGCTGAGGCGCGCACCGCCACGGCCGACTGGACGGACGCCGCGATCAACGCGGAGGCGCTGCGCAAGGCCCTGCACTGCGGTGCACAGCCTGCCCGGCAGGTCCGTGACGCCCTGCGCGCAGAGCGAGCCGACGGCCGTGCACTGCACGCCGTGGACGCCCCCTACACCACCACGTCCGCCCTCGACACTGAGGAGGTCGCGGCATGAACACCCTGGCCACGGTCCTGCTGCCCGCGCTGCCACTGGCCGCTGGGTGGGCGGCGCACGTGTGGTGGCTGCGCGGCTGCCTGAACACGGCACGCCGTGACCCGCTCACCGGGTTACGCACCCGCGACGGCTTCACCCGCCGCGCCACGACCCTGCTCAAGGACCCGCGCGCGGTCGTGGTGCTGGCGGACGTCGACAAGTTCAAGGACATCAACGATGCCCACGGGCACGCCGCCGGGGACGCGCTGCTGAAGGCGACCGCGGACCGGCTCGCCCACCACGTCGGCCGGTCCGGGGTGGCCGGGCGGCTTGGGGGCGATGAGTTCGCCGCGGTCCTGATCGATGACCACGGCACCGCTGCCGACATGCTCGCCGTCCTGCACGGCGTACTCGGCCGGCCGGTCGACGGCCAAGACCCGGCCCTGCACACCACGGTCTCGCTGGGCTGGGTGCGTGCCGAGGACTTCCCCGCCGATGACCTCTCGGGTCTGCTGCGGCGGGCGGATGAGGCGATGTACGCGGCCAAGCAAGCCCGTGCCGGAATGCGTCGCGCCGGGCTTGGCTGGCTGTTCGCCACCGTCACCGGTCGCCGCGCCGGCCGCTCCGGCGCCCGCCAGGACTTGCCCGTGGTGGGGGTGGCTGCGTGATGGCCGCGTATGGCAAGTGTTTCGACCCGTCCGGCGCCCGCTTCGGCATACCCACCTTCCCCTGGCAGTTCGCCCCGGACGGCTACGCCACCCGCCGCCAGCTGCGCGAGCGCGGGTTACGGCCCGGTGGTCAGCCGGTCGCCGCGCAGGTGATGCGCCGGCACCGGGGCCGCAAGGCGGGGGTGCAGGTCGCGTACCTCTACCGCGAGGACCTGGCCAAGCCGGTCCGTCCGATGACGTCGCGCAAGTGGGGTGCGCTCGCGCTGGCGATGCTCGCCCGCCGCACCTGCCCCAAGTGCCGCGTGATCTACGGCTACTGCCTGCCGACCTCCCTCGGCATGTGCATCCTCTGCGCCCACCCCGACAGCCCCCAGCCTGCCAAATGCACTCCCCTGAGGAGGGGTTGATCAATGCCCAAGCCCAACACCCGCCGACTGGACCGCGAAATCCAGCAGACCGAACGCAAGATCGAGGCCGTCCGCAATCAGGAAATGTGGCCGCTCACCGTCCGCGAACGCCGCCAGGTCGTAGCCGCCCTGGCGGCCGGCTCGGTGAAGGTCGCTCGGGGCAAGAGCCCCGGCCGCGCGGAACGGGCGCTGGAGACGCTGTGGCACAAGGTTCTGAACCGGCTCACCACGGAGCTGACCGCGTTGCAGGCCCAGCGACAGCAGATCGTGAACGAGGCCGCCAGCGCGAAGGCCGCCAAGCCGTCGTTCAGCTGGTGGTGAGCGCGGCGACCACTGCACCCGCCCGCGCCGCAGCCTGAACCTCACAACGCACACAGTCTGTGTGCCCTCTCCTAGCCCATCTGGGCTGACTCTCTTCTCACGGGCCCGGCCGCCCACCTCCTACAGCGTCGGCCGGGCCCGCTTTCCCTCACACCCGGAAGTGGAAGGAATCTCAGTGAAGCACCCCGACGACGACAACGAACTCTTCAACCGCCTCGAAGCCGAGATGGGGGACGGTGCGCCCCATATCACCGACTCGCCCAGCACTCGCGACCTCGACGCGTTCCGCGACCTCGACTCCCGCGTGGTCGACCTCGACAAGGCCCGATCGGCCCGTGCCGAGTCGGCCGACCCGGCCACCCGACCCGGCGCCGACCCGTCGGCCGACTCCCGCTCGATCGAGTCGGGGGAGGAGTCGGCCGACCCGACCGCGCCCGTGATGGTCGACCAGTCGGCGGCGAAGGCGACCGGTCCGGGCTACCTCGGTCGGCTCGCCGCTGCCAAGCGGCGGGACGTGGTCCCGCTGTGGCTGCGCTCGGTCGCGGAACTCAAGACCGCCACCGGATGGGTGGCCCGGCACTACACGCACGTGGCCGGGTATCATGCCCTGCGCTCCCCGGTCTACGCCCTGCGCCTGGCCATGCAGGCGCCGACGGGCCTGGCCCGGTTCGTCGGCGGCACCATGCGGTGGATGGCCGACCGCGAGGGCGAGCCGGTCCGACTCGCTGCCGTCCGCCGCGAGGACGCCGCCGAATACCTCAAGCTCTCCCGCCAGCGCGACGGCCGCGTCCGACTCCGCACCCTGGTCGCCGTGCTGGCGATGTTCGTCGGGTTGGGTGCAGCGCTCGCCATCTACGTGCTCGCCCCCGACTGGCTGCAAGTCGTGTCGGTCGGCGCCCTGGTGCTCGCCTTCGGGGCCGCGGGGCGTAAGGCGGATGATCCGGTTATCCACAGGGCTGTGGATGTTCCCAAGGCAACCAAGCTCACGTCGGACATCGTGCTGCGCGCGCTCGGTGCGCTGGGCATTCCGGCGATCAATCAGGCGCAGGCCAAGGGGCGGGACGGGTTCGAGTTCACCGCCCCGATCACCCGCGACGGCCCGGGCTGGCGGGCGGAGGGCAACCTGCCCTACGGCGTGACCGTGACCGATGTGATCGAGCGCCGGGACCGGCTCGCGTCGGGTCTGCGCCGGCCGCTGGGGTGTGTGTGGCCGGAGGCCGTCTCCGACGAACACACCGGCCGGCTCGTGTTGTGGGTGGGGGACCAGGACCTGAAGTCCGCGCCGAAGCCCGCGTGGCCGCTGCTGAAGTCCGGCACGGTCGACCTGTTCAAGGCCATCCCGTACGGCACTGACCAGCGCGGACGCTGGGTCGCGGTCACTCTGATGTTCATCGCCGGGGTGATCGGGGCGATCCCGCGCATGGGCAAGACGTTCCTGCTCAGGCTGCTGCTGCTCATTGCCGCGTTGGATCCGCGGGCTGAGCTGCACACCTACGACATGAAGGGCACTGGCGACCTCGATCCGGTCGGTGAGGCCGTCTCCCACCGGCACGGCGTGGGCGAGGAGGACGAGACGATCCAGTACGCGCTGAACGACTTCCGTGCTCTGCGGGAAGAGCTGCGGCGTCGTACGAAGGTGATCCGGTCGCTGCCTCGGGACATCTGCCCCGAGTCGAAGGTGACCAGCCAGCTCGCCGACAAGCGCTCGCTGGGTCTGCATCCGATCGTGATCGGGGTGGATGAGTGCCAGGTGCTGTTCGAGCACTCGGAGCACGGCAAGGAGTTCGAGGAAATCGCGACCGACCTGGTCAAGCGCGGTCCGGCGACCGGGATTGTGCTGCTGCTGGCCACGCAGCGGCCGGACGCGAAGTCGTTGCCGACCGGCATCTCTGCGAACTCTGGCGCCCGTTGGTGCCTGAAGGTCATGGGTCAGACCGAGAACGACATGGTCCTCGGCACGAGCAGCTACAAGCGCGGGGTGCGGGCGACGATGTTCGCCTGGGGTGACAAGGGCCTGCACTACTTCGTCGGTGAAGGCTCGGACGCCCGGATCGTCTCCGGCGCGTTCATCGACGCGCCCGGCGCCGTGGCCGTCGCCGCCCGTGCCCGCACCATGCGTGAGCAGGCAGGACTGTTGTCCGGCTACGCCCTCGGGGAGGCCCCCGAGGAGGTCACTGGCCCGTCCTACGACCTGCTTGCGGACGTCGCGGCCGTGGTGCCGGAGAAGGAAGAGCGGGTGTGGAACGAGCGGATCGCCGCCCGCCTCGCTGAACTGCGGCCGGAGGTCTACGGCGGCTGGAAGGGCGAGAACGTCACGTCCGCGCTCAAGCCGCACGGCATCCGCACCCGCGACGTCGCCGGCACGACGGACGACGGCACCCGCACCACCCGGCGCGGCATCGCCCGCGCCGACCTCCTCAAGGCGATTGCGGAGCGTAACGAAAAGCCGGGCGCTGCATAGGTCCGGCACGGTGCTACCGGTAGCACCCACACCTGCTACCGGTAGCACCCCCGCTAGCACCCCAAAACAGCCTCCACCTGTGATCTAGCGGATAGCACCCCATCTGCGGAAACCCCCGAAACCCGCCCGGAGGGCCCCCGATGACCCCCATCCTCCTTGCTATCGCTTGCCTGATAGTCATCACTCTTGGTTACGGCGGTCTGTGTGCGGCCTCGCCGTTCGGCGACTGCCGCAAGTGCCAGGGCATGGGCCACGCGCTCAAGGCCGACCGCAAGGGCCGCCTCAAGCGCGGCAAGGACTGCCGCCGCTGCAAGGCCACCGGCAAGCGCATCCGCACCGGCCGCTGGCTCTACAACCGCTTCGCCCGCATCTACCGCGCCGGCACCACCAACTGACCCGCTGGAGGAACCTCGCCATGCGCAAGATCCTCACCACCGCGCTCGCGACCATCGCCACCGTCTCGGTCCTGACCGCGTGCAACCCGAGCTACGGCGCCGGTCCGGCCGGGACCGTGAGCGACCGCAGCGCCGCCTACTTCAAGTCCGGCGGCTGGCGCTACCGGCTCACCGTCACCATGAACGACGGACAGGGCCAGGAATTCCGCGTCAGCCGCGATGACTACCGGAGCTGCTTCCGCGGCTCCGCCTACCCCTCCTGCATGCACCGAACGGAAGGCTCCCGATGATCCTGAACATCTCCGCCGTGCTGCTGTTCGGCGCAGCGTCCGCGCTCGCGGTCAAGACCCGCTCCGCCGGGGGCGGCGCCGCCGTCGTGCTGTTCCTGTTCGGGTTCTTCGCCGCCGGCACCGGCGCCTACGAGCCCATCCACAACCTCGTGCAGGCGTCCGCCGACGCCCTGTCCGCACTCGGCAACTGACAGGACAGGAGGAACAGCCGTGAACGACCCCACCACCGCACGCCACTGGCTCGCCGCAGCCGCACCCAAGGCGGCGCCGGCCATCGCCACCACGACCGTGCTCGCGCTCGCTCGGATCTGGAACGCCAACGGCGCCGAACACTCCGTCGGCAACGCCGTGTTGATGACTGTCCTGTCCGCCGGGGCCGCCGCCGCGGGCGTCTGCGCGAGCAGCCACACCGGAGACAGCGTCCTTACGGGGACTGCGTTCGCCGCGTCCGGCGCGCTCGCCTTCGCCGGGATTGCCGGATACTCCGACGGGCTCTCGCTGCCGCTGCTGCTGTGGTCGCTCGCCACCGCCGGCGCGTACACCCTCGCCGCCCGCTACTGGCGCCACGACCGCCGCGAGACGGTCGCCTACGAGCGGGAGACAGGCGAGCGGCGCGAGGAGTACGCCCACATCGAGCGCGTCGAAACGCTGCGCGCCACGACGCAGATCGAGGTGGCTCGCACCGGCGTCGCCTACGCCGAACAGCTCGCCCAAGCAGTCGTCACCCGCGCCACGCTGCCCGGCTTCGACCCCACCGCACTGGAACGCGCGGGCCTGCCCGAACTCCCCACGCGCGAAGGGAAGTCCGCATGACCGCGCCCTGCGGCACCGTCTCGGGCCGCACCTATAAGCGCACCCGCGTCCGCGGCTTCGCCGCCTGGGCCCCCGCCCGCTCGTGCTCGCGCTGGTCGACCAGGTGCGTGCCGTGCCGGATGAGAACTGCGAGCAGGTCAAGGCCCGGATCACGACTCTAGAACAACGGGTGATCGACCTGGAGCTGAAGCCCCAGGAGCGGTACGACGACCTCGCTGCCGCCCGTGCCACGAACCGCGAGTTGATGGCCCAGCTCAACCGCCACACCGACTGATCAAGAAGTCCGCGAGCCACGCCAACCGAGGTGGCTGAGCGGGCCGTTGGACTGGTCCTCCGGTGGTGCTGTCGCGCAATCGGTACAGCATGCCGTGACGAGACGCGAGAAATTCCAAGACGCTGAAAAACTAGACGCGCGAGAAATTTCCATGGTTGACTGTGTGTCACCTGACCACCACCAAGGGGGATTTGTGGCACAGACCGCTACCGTCCCGGCGCAGGCCGGAGCGACAAAGACCGTTCGGAAGTTCTACGCGGAGGTCCGCGTCGGGGACCTGCACGTCGATCAGACCCTCGACTCCGCCCGCCTGTTCGGCACCAACACCGCCGAGGACGCCGGCCCGGCCACGCAGCGGAAGAAGGACGCCGCGTGGACGGCGCGGCTCATGAAGATGTGGGATCCCTTCGCTTTGCTCCCGGCGATCGTCTCCCTCCGGGGGGACGGCCGGTACTACCTTCTCGACGGGCAGCACTCCACGGAGGTGGCGGTCGAGAAGGAGGGCCCGGACTTCCTCCGCGACTGCATGGTCTATGAGGGGCTCTCCGACGAGCAGGAGGCGAAGTTGTTCCTCGCGGCGAACCGCGACCGCAAGGCCGTGAAGCCGTTCGACATCTTCCGCGTCTCGATCACCGCCGGCGACCCGCGTAACACCCGGATTCTCGCCGAGGTCGAGAGCCGCGATCTCGGCATCTCGGGCAGTACCTCGGCGAACAAGATCGGCGCGGTTCAGGCGCTCACCGCCATCGCGGTGATGGACGAGAAGCACGCCACCCGGGACGAGAGCGGAAGCCTGGTCTATCCCCTCGTCCTCCCTGAGGGGCGCTCTCCGCTGATCCCGCAGGTTCTGCAGGTCGTCGAGGACGCATGGGGACGTAACCCTGCGACGTGGGAGGGCATCATGTTGCGCGCCATCGCGATGGTCCTCGATCGCAACCCCGACGCCCGACTCGACCGCCTGAGCAGGAAGCTTGCCGGCCACGGCAAGCGCAAGCCGCTCACGGTCGCACAGTGGAAGGAGTCGTCCATCGCGAACACCGTTGGCGGCGGCGGCTCCTCTTCCCGATCTACCCCCCTCGCAAAGCACATTGTCAACGAGTACAACGACGGACTGACCGAGCAATTCCTGATCCATCCCGGCCGGCTCGACAAGGACTGAACCACCATCACCGGGCCCCCGCGCGCAGCGTGGGGGCTTTCGCATGCACCTGCCGATGGTTCCGGTCCATCGCCTGCCGTGCACAACACCTGTTGCATCCGCTACAGCGCATGCGACCGCTCATGAGATGCGAAAACGCCAGTCGCACACTCGCAGTGCTGCGGAGAGACGTCGGCGATCACGACCCAAGTGGCCTGTCCATCCTTGACTCCGCCGCAGCGGACATCTCCGCGTTGGTGAACGACATGGGCGCGCCCGCGCCGACCTTCACACGTCTTGCCGTGCCAGCTGAGCAGATCACCCGCTACCGGCTGCCGTCCGCCCCGCAGAAGGATACCGACCGACGGGGCGAGCACATGGGGCACACGGTGCAAGCCGAAGCCATGAGCCCCACCGAACTGACCGCCGAAGTCCGCGCCGCCCTCGTATCCGTCATCGACCGGTCGGTGCTGGACGCGGCCCGCGAACGCGGTGAACGCGAACGCGCACAGATCCTGCGCTACCTGCCCGACACCGACGACGACCTGTAGCTACGCCCGGGGCGGGCGCCGTCTCACCACAAGCCTGCGCCCGCCCCGGTTCTCCAGTCCCTCCAAGAGAGCAGGAGACCTCCAGCATGCCCCACCTGCACGGCGTCGGCGAGAGCCCAACGGCCCGCACGCACCTACGCATCGCCCTCGAACTCGCGGCGGCCGGAGTGCCACCGCTACCCCTCCGGCGCGGCAAGGCCCCCTTCGGGAACTGCGACGCATGCATGGACGGTGCCTGCGGTGGGCGGCCGAACATGAAGACCGCCGGCCCTTGCCGCTGCCTCAGCCCCTGCCATGCGTGGGCCGCCGCCACCACCGATCCGAGCGTCCTCACCTCACCCGCATGGGCTCAGGCATGGAGGCAGAGCGCAGCCGTCGCCTACCATCCCGGCGGCGCCACACTGACCGTGGTTGACCTCGACAACCCGGCAGCCGTCGCATGGGCCCGCGAGACCCTGCCCGCCACCCGGACCATGGCCACCACGCGCGGCGAACACTGGATCTACCAAGGCGCCATGCGTTCGGTGAACGCCATCCGTGACGGCGTCGACATCAAATCCACGATGGCCTACGCCCGTTGGCGCGGTCCCGGCACCGGCACCATGACGGAGCTCCCGGACGCCGTCCGCGCACTGGCTGTGACGGAGCCTTCTTCGGTTTGGCCGGCGCATCACGGCATCACGGCGTCCGCACCGACCGGCGCCGGGGAGTGCCGACACCGCACGCCCGTCTACCTGGAGCGTGGCATCGCCATGGCAGAGCAGCGCATCACCGAGGTTCGCAGCGCGGTCCACGCGACGGTGTACCGCACGTTCCTCGCCGTGCTGTCCACCCACGGCCGGTGCGGCTGCCTCACCGACGCACATGTCGCGCGACTGTTCGCCGCCGCGCAGGCCAAGGGCGAAACCCCGAGGCACTGCACCGATGCGTGGACCAACGCCCTCAACGCCCTGGGGATGTAGCCATGTCCGAGGACGAAAAGACTCCGGCCCGCCAGATCATCACCGACTACGCGCAAGAGCACTTCCGGTACTTCCGCACCATCGACGGCACCGTCTACGCGCAGCGCAACGGCCATCCCGTCGCTCGGCCCATCCGCTCCCAAGGCACGACGGGCAGCCACCGGCAGGAACTCATGGTCGGCCTCTTCAAGGACGGGGTCGGCGTGTTCAACGGCACGGCACTTAAGGAGGCGCTCGACTTGATCGAAGCACTCGCCCTGACCGAGGACGTACAGCCCACCCACATCCGCGTGGCGCCCGGGTTCGATGGTGCTACCTGGCTCGACCTGGGCCGCGATGACGGCCAGTCCGTCCGGATCCACCCCACCGGCTGGACCATCCTCACGCCCGACCCGCGTGAGGTGTGCTGGCGGCGCACCCAGCTCACCGGCGAACTGCCCCTGCCCGCCAAGGACACCGACGGCAAGGGCATCGACCTCCTGCTCGGCCTGTGCAACTTCGCCAGCGCCGAAACCGAGTGCCTGGCCATCGCCTGGCTGATCGGCTGCTTGGAGCCGTCCGTGCCCGTTCCTGCGCCGTTCCTCACCGGGCCGCAAGGGGCGGGAAAGTCCACCGGCGGCCGGATGCTCGTGCGGATCATCGAGGGCATGAACGGCGACCTGCGCCGGGCGCCGAAGGACGAGGAGAACATGATCACGGCCGTCGCCGCAGGGTGGGTCACCGCCCTGGACAACCTCTCCCATCTGCCCCCCGACCTGTCCGACCTCATGTGCTGCATCGTCACCGGAGCCGAAAGCATCAAGCGCGCGCTGTTCACCGACGGCGACGTCGTGCGCTCCCGCTACCGGCGCCCCATGTTGCTGACCGGCATCGACGTCGGCGTCATCCGCCCCGACCTCGCCGAACGCCTCCTCACTCTCCGACTCGTAAGGCCCCGGGTGCGGCGGACCGAGGCAGAACTGTGGAGGGAGTACGCGGAGATCCTGCCGCTCGTTCTCGGCTCCCTGCTGGACCTGACCGTGAAGGTGCGCGCCGCCGAGGCGGACACCCCCACCGACCTGCGCATGGCGGACTTCGCCCACCTGTGCGCGCAACTCGACGCGGCGACCGGCTTCGGCTCGCTGGCCGCGTATCGAGCCAGCCTCGATGACCTCAACGACGACGTCATCGAAGGAGACCTGCTCGCGCAGACGGTTCTTAAGCACGCCGGCGGATTCGACCCGGGCGAGGAAGTCCGTATGACGTCATCGGAGTGGCTGCACTGCCTCACCGGCCTCTATAGCGGCGAGGAGTGCCGTCCCCTGCCCAAGGGCTGGCCCGCCACCGGCAAGGTCCTCTCCGACCGGCTCAAGCGCCTGCAGCCGACCCTCGCGGCACGCGGCGTCCTCATCGACTGGGGCCGCACCAGTGCGGCCCGCTACATCGAGATGACCCGGCCCCCGTTCCCACAACTGGCCGAGCAGGAAGCGGCCTTCTGACCCGCGCCACCGCGGAGCCGCACTGAACAAGCAAGAGGAGCACCGCTCTCCCCCGAGGTGCTCCTCTTGCTGTTGCGGCGGCATGCCGCCGCCCCAGGGTCGCGCCGCGAAGCGGCTCCTTCTTCACGTCCTGAGCCGCACCGCACCACCACAGACACCACCTTTCTTTTCCTAAGAGAAGAGACCTTGCGTCACCCACGTCATTAGCCACCCGAAAGCGGTCCGTGACCTGCGGTTACAACGGTGACGCAGACGGCCAAACCTGCGTCATCCCGCGTCACCCGCGTCACCCGCGTCACGGATGACAGCCCCATGACACGTCCCGAGCTCCCCGCGTCACCACATACCCGCAGGTCAGAACCACAAATGACGTGCGTGACGCCATGACGCAGAAATCTCCACCTCGGACAGGTCCGGGCTTCTGAGAAGACCCCGAAGCGAACTCCAAAGGAGCCACGAGAGTGAGTCAGAAGACCACTGCCCTGCCTCAGCTCCACACCGCCGCAGATGTGGCCCAAGCCCTGGGCTGCTCCGAGTGGTGGGTGAAGGAACAGGCTCGAAGGGGACGCATCCCTTTCACCAAGCCCGGAGGCAGTTACCGGTTCACGGCCGAGCACTTCGCAGAGATCACGCGCATCTTTGAGAGCCGTCCTGCCGAAAGCAGTGCTGCTGTCATGCCTGTCTCGCGAGCGGGTTCAGAGGCGCCGCGTCGCCGGGCCGTCACAACGGCGGTGACCGTCACCTCGCTGAAGGCAAGGACCCCGCGCAGGGCGCGACAGGGCCAATCGAAGTCCACCGCAGCCTGATTCCGGTTGCCGCCCGGCGTCCGGCCGGGCGGCAACCCATCTACAAAGGAGAGCAAGTTGGGATATGCCGAGAACCTCGGCAGCTACTGGCGAGGCCGGTACAAGCTCGCGCCCGGCAAGTACGCCACGGTCCGCGATGCTGATGGTGACGCCATCCGCTTCCGGACCAAGACAGCCGCAAAGAAGGCAGCGGACGCCGAAGAAGCGAAGCTGTTGGCCGGGACGAAGAAGGCGCCTCCTGAGCGGATCACATTCGGTGCCTACGTGAACCGCTGGTACGCCGCGCAGGACTTGGCGGCGTCCACCATGCAGAACTACCGGCGGCACATCGAAGAGCACTTGCTCCCCGCATTCGAGGACTTCGCCATCGCTGACATCTTGAGCACCGACATCGCCGCTTGGGAGAAGCACGAACGCGCCGTCCCTTACGCGCCCACCAGCGTCAAGACCTGGCGGGCGACGCTCCACCTGATCCTTGCTGACGCCGTTGACGAGGGGCTGCGCGATTCCAACCCCGCAACCAGGCGCCGCGGGCGAGGCAAGCGCGCAGGACGCTCACGCAACCGTGGACCGGAAAAGGTGGTCACGACGGCACTCGGCATCTTGCTGCTTGCCGAGCGGATGGCGCTGTTGTCCGGCCGCGACGACGAATTCGTTGGCGGCATCGTCAAGGGCTACACAGGAATGCGCTGGGGCGAGCTTGTTGGCCTTGAGACCGAGTTCGTCCGGCCGAACAGCCTCCGCGTTGAGTGGCAGCTCTACGAACTGGATACAGGCGAACTGCACCGGTGCCCGCCCAAGGACGACTCCTACCGTGACATCGACAGTCCGGATTTCCTCGCTTCCCTGCTCGCCGGCCACATTGGACGGACGAGACCGAAGCCTTGCGAGTGCCACGGACGCGCCTACATCTTCCGCGGCCACGGAGCCGCCAACGGGTCCGCGAGCCGCCTGGGGGCGAAGCTGGTCGACGTGGCTCGCCGCTCTGGTGTCTCGGCCGGCACCGTTTCCAACGTCCTCAACCGCCCGGACGCCGTGACGGAGCCGACTCGGCTGAAGGTGCTGGAGGCCATCACTGATCTCGGATACGTCCGGAACGCGGGATCGGGCGAGTTGGCCGCCCACTGGCGGCGCTCTGGTTTCGCCACCTGGCTCTTTCGGCCGGCCGCCACAGGGCGGTATCCCGGGCGCGGCAATCAAGAAGAGCACCCGGTGCCCGTGATCGCCGAGCCGTGGCCTGGCATCCCGGCACGTGGGCGAGGCGCCTCCAATCGGGCTGAAGCGTGCTGGGTGCCGATCGCTCCGGGGCTCACACCGCACGGGTTGCGCCACACTCACAAGACCCTGATGAGGGAAGCGGGGACACCGCCGAAGCTCATGGATGAACGCCTGGGTCATGAGGACGGCTCCGTGCAGTCGCGCTACGACCACATCACGGCGGGGATGCGGCAGGCGCTGATGATCGCGCTCACCGGGATGTGGGAGGAAGCGCTGGAGGCGCGTCGGGCGATGAGTCTCGGCTCGCCCGTGGCTGTCCTGGATGCGCTGTTGAAGGCTCGTCCCTAGGGCATTGGGCTGGAGGCGAATTTCAAGATCTTCTCCAGAATTTCTCCAGAGAGCCATGGAGAAGCACATCAGGCCCGGTGCTGATTTCTCAGCACCGGGCCTGACCTGGTGTTTCACTGTCGGGGTGGCGGGATTTGAACCCACGACCTCTTCGTCCCGAACGAAGCGCGCTGCCAAGCTGCGCTACACCCCGATGTCGCTGCTTGTCGCGGCGACGACGTTTACTTTAGCCCACTGGTGGCTGGAGACGAAATCCGGTTTTCGGGGCGTGGTGGGCGCGGTGGCGGAGTGGGTTTGGGCGGGCGTGGTCGAGGACCACGAGGAGGATGGCCAGGGCGTAGATGGCCAGGCCGATGAGGAGGGCGTTGCCGAGGACGCTCTTGTAGCCGTGCCGGGCCACGTCGAGGAACGGGTAGAGGTAGCGGGCCGGCGCACCGGGGACCAGGTACTCGCCCCGGGCGAGGGTGAAGGCCAGGTAGGTCAGGGGGTACAGGAGCCACGTCGTCGCCTGGCGCAGGTGCAGGTGGCCCGACGGCGTGAGGAGCAGCCAGTCCAGCAGCGCGGCAATGGGAGTGACCGTGTGCAGGACCTGGGTGGTGATCGCGTGCCAGCCCGTGGGAGCGGTCGCGGTACCGGTGAGGACGCCTGGCAGGGCGTACGAGCTTCCCTCGTTCGCCAGGAGCAGGTGGTAGACGAGGCCGTTCGTCACGGCGTACAGCAGCGTGGCGCCCGTCAGGGTCGAGGGGAGCGGGCGGCGCGCGAACCACGCAAGGCGGGCCGAGAGGGCGAAGACCAGGGCCAGCAGGATGTTGCTCTGGATCGCGAAGTGGCTCAGGGTGCGCAGGGGGCTGCCGAGGACCAGTTCCACGGTCACCGCCGCGGCCGCCACGAGGGCCACCAGCAGGCGGAACACTGCGGCCGGGCGGCGGGGGGTGGGAGCCACCACCGCCGTGGCGGGGACGTGGGAAGGGAACAGGACGGGTACGCCCGGTATCGCGGGTATCTCCGGGATGTCCCTGGGTATCGGGGCGGTCATGCCCTCACGCTAAGCAGCGTGGGCGAAATGGGCGATATGGATGGTCTGGGTGGGTTACGGCAGTGGGGGTGAGGACGAGGCCGAGTACGCAGGGACGGCAGCCACGGCAGCCGCGGCAGCCGCGGTGGGTACGGCGCGTACGGGACTTGCGGCAGCCTCGGCCTCTGCGTTGCCGCGCGGCCTATCGGCTACCTCTGACGCCGCTCCACTCCCGGCCCACCCAGCCAACTGACAGCCCCGACCCACCGATCACTCCAGGCCCAGCAACTACTCCCGCCCCACCAACGTCAGCAACGTCGCCTCCGGGGGACAAGCGAAGCGGAACGGGGTGTAGCGGCTGGTGCCGCAGCCTGCGCTGACGTGGAGGTAGGACCTGTGGCCCTCCGCCGCGTGCGTGGACAGGCCCCTCGCCCGGTCCGTGTCCAGGTCGCAGTTGGTGACTAGGGCGCCGTAGAAGGGAATGCGGAGCTGGCCGCCGTGGGTGTGGCCGGCCAGGATCAGCGGGTAGTCGTCGGCCGTGAACGCGTCCAGGACCCGCAGGTACGGCGCGTGCACCACGCCCATCGCGAAGTCCGCGGCGCCCGACGGACCGCCGGCCACCCGCTGGTACCGGTCCCGCTTGATGTGCGGGTCGTCCACGCCGGTCAGCTCCACCGACATGCCCTCGACCTTCAGCATGCCGCGGGTGTTCGTCAGGTTCAGCCACCCGGCCGCGTCGAAGCCGTCGCGCAGGTCCTCCCACGGGTTGTGGACCGCGCCGACGACGGGCGCGTTGCCGTTCAGGCCATGGCGGCCCTGGGCCTTTTCCAGCAGGTACCGGGCCGGGTTGCGCAGCGTCGGGCCGTAGTAGTCGTTCGAGCCGAAGACGTACGCGCCCGGGAACTCCATCAGCGGGCCCAGCGAGTCCAGCACCTCCGGCACGCCCTCGGGGTCCGACAGGTTGTCGCCCGTGTTGATCACGAAGTCGGGGCGCAGGCCCGCCAGCGAACGCAGCCAGCGCTGCTTCTTGCGCTGGCCGCCGACCATGTGGATGTCGGAGACCTGGAGCACCCGCAGCGGCCGCATCCCCGCCGGCAGGGCGGGGATCGTCACCCGTCGCAGGCGGAAGGAACGGGCCTCGAAACCCGCCGAGTACAGCAGTCCGGCGGCCCCAACCGCCGTGATTCCCAGGGGCACTCCGTATCGCGCGCGCATACGACCATCGTGTCAGACCGGCGAAGGGCTCCGTGCCAGGCGGCCGCCCCCTCCCGGCGGGCCGGCCGCCTCGCGTACGGCGTCCTCCCGCACGCCCCTTGAAATCAACGGGCGTTCCGCGTGCCACACCTGCGACAATCGACGTCATGACCACGCTCAAGTCGAAGCTTCAGGAAGACCTCAACGCCGCGATCAAGGAGCGCGACGAGCTCCGCTCCTCGACGCTCCGGCTGACGCTCGCCGCGATCACCAAGGAGGAGGTCGCGGGCAAGGAGAAGCGCGTGCTCTCCGACGACGAGGTGCAGAAGGTGATCACCCGCGAGGCGAAGAAGCGCCGTGAGGCGGCCGAGGCGTTCGCGCAGGGTGGTCGCGCCGAGCAGGCCGAGCGGGAGAAGGCGGAGGGCGAGGTCCTCGCCACGTACCTGCCGAAGCAGCTCAGCGACGACGAGCTGAACGAGATCGTCGCCCAGGCCGTCCAGGAGGCCAAGGCCGCCGGCGCCGAGGGCCCGCGGGCCATGGGTGCCGTCATGAAGATCGTGAACCCGAAGGTCGCCGGTCAGGCCGAGGGCGGCCGCGTGGCCGCGGCGGTCAAGAAGCTCCTCGCGGGCTGACGCTCCCCGCCCGGCGACGAGGACTGCCGCCCCGTGCCAGGCGACGCGGGCGGACGCCCCCGCATGGTGACGAGGGTTGCCGTCCTCCGGCCAGGCGACGCAGGCTGACGCTCCCCGCCCGGCGACGAGGGTTGCGGCCCCGCCCGGCGATCAGGGTTGACGCCCCCGCCCGGCGGCCACGGCTGACGCCCCTACTCCGCGGCCCCACCAACGCCGACGGCCCCCGCCCCCTCCGTACGAGGGGACAGGGGCCGTCGCCGTTCTACGACCTGTACGGCCGCTCAGCCGCGCCCCCCGGTGCCGTTCCCGTTCGTCTGGCCCTGCCACCAGCCCTCGGGGATGGAGAAGCTCGGCGACGGTTCCGTGCCTCCGTCGGCGCCGCCGTTCCCACCATTGGCACCGTTGCCGCCGCCGTTGTCCCCGCCGCCGAGCAGGCCGCCGATGAGGTTGTCGCCGTTGCCGTTGTCGTCATCGTCGTCGTTGCCCCGGCCCTTGTCACGGTCGCGGTCCCGGTCTTCGTCCTCGTCCGGGATGTGGATCGTGTTGAACTCGTCGACCGGCTTGCCCTCCAGCGCGCCGAGCATGGCGTCCCGCCAGATCGGCCCCGGCACCCGGCCGCCGTAGACCAGGTCGTTGTACACACCGCCGATGTAGATGTTGCGCATCTTCACCTTCTGGGTGGCGCTGCCGACCCAGACGGCGCCCGAGAGGTTCGGCGTGTAGCCGACGAACCAGGCGTTGCGGCGCTCGTCCGTCGTACCGGTCT
Organism: Streptomyces chartreusis; assembly: GCF_008704715.1. Lineage (NCBI taxonomy): Bacteria > Bacillati > Actinomycetota > Actinomycetes > Kitasatosporales > Streptomycetaceae > Streptomyces > Streptomyces chartreusis. Next base: position 4,516,761 of record NZ_CP023689.1, on the reverse strand, counting down.
TGCCGGCGCTGTCACGGTCGGTGAGGCCGGCCTCCTTGCCGGTACCGGAGTCGACCACGCCCTGGAGCAGGCTGTTGACGGTGTCCGCGGTCTGCTCGGACATCGCACGCGAGCACGTCGACTTCGGCACCTCCAGCGACTTCTGCTGGCCGCCGACCTTCTGCGAGATCGACTCGATGGCGATCGGCGTGCAGTACATGCCGCGGGAGGCGAAGGCGGCGTACGCGCTCGCCATCGTCAGGGGGGAGAGGCCGACCGAGCCGAGGGCGATGGCCGGGCGCTCGGGGAGCTTGTCGCCGTTGCCCTGGCGGACCTGGAGCTTGTCGGTGATGTTGACCACCGGGCACAGACCGATGTCGGCGATCATCTGCACGAAGTACGTGTTGACCGACAGCTCCATCGCCTTCTTCAGGCGGTACGGGCCGTGCTCCGACTCGCTCTCGTTCTCCAGCTTCTCGTTGTTCCGGTTGGTCCACGGCGCGCTCTCGCACGTCTGGACCGGGCTCGGGTACTCCATCTCGTACGGCGACGAGTACTGCTGCGTCGGCGGCCGGCCCTCCTCCAGCGCGGCCGCGGCGACGAACGGCTTGAACGTCGAACCGGTCGGGAAGCCGAAGTTGGAGCCGCCGTACTTGGAGTCGACCGAGTAGTTGATCTCGGTCTCGTTCTTGCCGAAGCCGAAGGGCTTCGACTGGCCCATGCCGAGGATCTTGCCGGTGCCGGGCTCGACGAGGGTGGTCGCGGCGGCGACCTTGTCGTCCTGGTAGACGTGATCCTTGAGCGAGGCCTGGACCGACTTCTGGGACTGCGGGTCCAGCGTCGTCGTGATGGTCAGGCCGCCCTGGTTCCAGATCTTGGCGCGGGTCTCACGGTTCTTGCCGAAGACCGGCTCGCTGAGGAAGACCTTCTCGACGTACTTGCAGAAGAAGCCGGCGCCCTTGACCGCGGTGATGCAGCCGTTCTTGGGCTTGCTGACCTTCAGCCCCAGCGGCGCCTCCTTGGCCTTGTCCGCCTCCGCCTGGGAGATGTCGCCCATGTCGGCCATGCGCTGCAGGACGGTGTTGCGCCGCTTGGTGGCCTCGGCCTCGTCGTTGACCGGGTCGTAGCGGCTCGGCGACTGGACGATGCCGGCGAGCAGCGCCGCCTCCTGGACCTTGAGGTCCTTGGCGGACTTGGAGAAGTAGCGCTGGGCCGCGGCCTCGACGCCGTACGCCTGCTGGCCGAAGAACGTGATGTTCAGGTAGTTCTCGAGGATCTTCTTCTTGCCGAGCTCCTCCTCCACCTGGATCGCGTACTTCAGCTCCTTGATCTTGCGGCCGAGGGTCTGCTGGGTGGCCTGGGCGACCTTCGTCGGGTCGTCGCCGGCCTCCTCCACGAAGACGTTCTTCACGTACTGCTGCGTGAGCGTCGAGGCGCCCTCGCTGACGCCGCCGCTCTGGGCGTTGCGGTTGAGGGCGCGCAGGACGCCCTTCAGGTCGACCGCGCCGTGCTGGTAGAAGCGGGCGTCCTCGATCGCGACGATCGCCTGCTGCATGTACGGCGAGATGTCCTTGAGGTCGACGACCGTGCGGTCACGTGAGTAGACCGTGGCGATCGTGCCGCCCTTGGCGTCCAGGATCGTGGTGCGCTGGCTCAGCGGTGGCGTCTTGAGGTTGGCGGGGAGTTCGTCGAAGCTCTCGACGGATCCCTTGGCCGCGAGCCCCAGTGCGCCGACGGCGGGCAGCGCGATACCGGCCAGCACGGCTCCCGCGAGCACACTGACACCGAGGAACTTGGCGGCCTGCTGCGTCGGCGACAGACCACCGCCCGAGCGGTTCTTTGGCATGGGGGCAGCCTAAACCGTAGACATGAGCGAACCGAGAGCCGGTCGCGCGCGAGCCCGGCACGGCGACGTGAGCCAGGCCATGCGCGCGGATGCGGCCCATTCGCCGGACAGGCGTACAGGCCTTGGCCTAAGCTGCTCTCAACTGTCACAGCAGTGCGGCCACGTATCAATACGTCCGGCGACCCCGAATCGTTCTGGCGGTAGCCCACTTTTTTGGTGGGGGCGTGTCCGAATCCGCCTTGTGTGTCATTCGGCGTCCGTTGTGACTCAACTGAACTGTCCCGGTTTGACGGGAAAGTCACGCATGTCGCCAGCTCACTCCCCCGGGTGATCTGCCGCTTACGCATAGTCCGTTCGGGCCATTCAAGATTGGGCCCGAAGGGGGTGTTGCGCTGTGCCCACCTTCCGTAACGTCCTCAACTGGCGGCGGTGAATATGCCGCTGCCGCCGTGGGGGAGCCTCGATTCGGGAGAGGACGGCGCCGGTATGGGCTGGGTTACCGACTGGAGTGCGCAGGCGGCCTGCCGCACTACCGATCCGGATGAACTGTTCGTTCAGGGAGCAGCGCAGAACAGGGCCAAGGCGGTGTGCACCGGATGCCCGGTGCGCACGGAGTGCCTGGCGGACGCGCTGGACAACCGCGTCGAGTTCGGCGTGTGGGGAGGAATGACGGAGCGCGAGCGCCGCGCACTGCTGCGCAGGCGGCCGACGGTCACGTCGTGGCGCCGGCTGCTGGAGACGGCACGCACGGAGTACGAGCGCGGTGCGGGTCTGCTGCCGCTCGACGACGACGAGGTGTACGAGAACTTCGCGGCGGTGGGCTGAGGGGGCCACGAGGGCTCTCCTCGGGCGGATCCGGCAGGTCTGCCGTGTCAGACCTCGGGATCGGGCAGCTCCGGCCGATGGGCCGCGAGCCGGTTCCCAATGTCGCGCAGCCCTGTGAGGTCATGCACGTCGCCGGGCAGCGCGGCCACTTCGGCCACCGCCACCTCGGGGTGGAGCGCGGTGAAGCGGTCACGCGTGCGCTGCTCGCGGGAGAGCAGCTGCATGCGCTCGGCGTGCAGCCTCAGCAGGCTTGCCGTGAGCTGGTCGACGGACCGCTCCACATGCGTCTGTGGCTCGTCCGTGGCTGCGGTGTGCTCCAGGTCCGTGACGGCGGGGGAGCCTGCGTCTGGAGCCGGTGCCTCGGAAGCGGCTGATTCTGAACTGTCGTACGTGTCGGGGGAGTTACGAAGTCCAGCTTTCCCGCCCTCCTGATCCACAATGCGGGGCTCTTCAAGATTTTCCGCGGCGGCGAGCGCCCGCTCGGCGGACAGCCGGTCGGCGCCGCTGCCGTGGACCCGGTTGAGCACCAGACCCGCGAGCGGCATGTCCTCGGCGGCCAGCCGCTCCACGAAGTACGCCGCCTCCCGCAGCGCGTCCCGCTCCGGCGCCGCCACGACCAGGAACGCGGTCCCGGGGGCCTGGAGCAGCTTGTACGTGGCGTCCGCGCGCGTACGGAACCCGCCGAACATCGAGTCCATGGCCGCCACGAAGGTCTGTACGTCCTTCAGCAGCTGACCGCCGAGCAGCTTGCCGAGCGCGCCCGTCATCATCGACATGCCGACGTTCAGGAACTTCATCCCCGCGCGTCCGCCGACCTTCGCCGGGGCCAGCAGCACACGGATCAGCTTGCCGTCGAGGAACGAGCCCAGCCGCTTGGGGGCGTCCAGGAAATCCAGCGCGGAGCGGGACGGCGGGGTGTCCACGACGATGAGGTCCCACTCGTCCCTGGCCCGCAGCTGGCCCAGCTTCTCCATCGCCATGTACTCCTGCGTGCCGGCGAAGCCCGCGGAGAGCGACTGGTAGAAGGGGTTGCCCAGGATCGCGGCGGCCCGATCGGGGTCCGCGTGCCCCTCGACGATCTCGTCGAAGGTGCGCTTCATGTCGAGCATCATCGCGTGCAGCTCGCCCTCGCCCTCGACGCCCTTGACCCGGCGCGGGGTGTTGTCCAGCGAGTCGATGCCCATCGACTGCGCGAGCCGGCGGGCCGGGTCGATGGTGAGCACGACGACCTTGCGCCCGCGCTCGGCCGCCCGCAGGCCCAGCGCCGCCGCCGTCGTGGTCTTGCCGACGCCGCCCGAGCCGCAGCACACCACGATGCGGGTCTTCGGGTCGTCGAGCAGCGGATCGAGGTCGAGCACGCGCCGGGCGGAGAGATGGTGGGGCCGGCGGGCCGCGTCCTGTGTCTGGGCCGGTTCCGGACGACTCATGACATCCCCTGCTTCCGACGTACCGTGTACGGCTGCTGGCTTTCCGCGTACGGCCTCCGACTTGTGAACGGACTCATGACAGGCCCTGTTCCCGCAGCTCGCCCGCGAGTTCGTACAGGCCCGCCAGGTCCATGCCCTCGGCGAGCAGCGGCAGTTCGTGCACCGGCAGCCCCGACTCGTCCAGGACCGCTCGCTGCTCCTGCTCCAGCGCGTACCGCTCGGCGTACTCGTCGGCCTGCGCCAGCAGCGGGGTCACCAGCTTCTCGGCGTTCCCGCCGCGCCGGGCCCCGCCGAGCCCGGCCGAGGACAGCGCCTTGGCCACGGCCGTGCGCGGGACACTGCGTACGAGTTCCAGATCGGCCGCGTCCAACACCTCCGGGCGCACCATGTTCACGATGACCCGGCCCACCGGCAGCCGCGCCGCGCGCAGCTCGGCGATCCCGTCCGCGGTCTCCTGGACGGGCATCTCCTCCAGCAGCGTCACCAGGTGCACTTCCGTCTCCGCCGACTTCAGCACCCGCATCACGGCCTGCGCCTGATTGTGTATCGGCCCGATCCTGGCGAGCCCCGCGACCTCGTCGTTGACGTTCAGGAAGCGGGTGATGCGGCCGGTGGGGGGCGCGTCCATGACGACACAGTCGTAGACGAACCGTCCTGCCTTGTCCTTGCGCCGCACGGCCTCGCACGCCTTGCCGGTGAGGAGTACGTCCCTGAGCCCCGGGGCGACGGTGGTGGCGAAGTCGATCGCGCCGAGCTTCTTCAGGGCCCGGCCGGCACCGCCCATCTTGTAGAACATCTGGAGGTAGTCCAGAAGGGCCAGTTCGGGGTCTATGGCGAGGGCGTACACCTCCCCGCCCCCAGGAGCGACGGCGATCTTCCGCTCCTCATAGGGCAGCGCCTCTGTCTCGAAGAGCTGCGCGATGCCCTGCCTGCCCTCGACCTCGACGAGAAGCGTCCGCTTCCCCTCCGTGGCGAGGGCGAGCGCGAGCGCGGCGGCGACCGTGGTCTTTCCGGTCCCGCCCTTGCCGCTGACGACCTGGAGCCTGCTCACATCTTCGAGCCTAACCAGTCGGTGCGCCGACCACGCAGCAGCCTGTGGATAACTTGAGTGCGGTCGGCCGCGTGGCGGCTTGTGGCCAACGGATAAAGTCGGCCACATGACCAAGTGGGAATACGCAACCGTGCCTCTGCTCGTCCACGCCACGAAGCAGATTCTGGACACCTGGGGCGAGGACGGCTGGGAGCTCGTCCAGGTCGTGCCCGGACCGAACAACCCCGAGCAGCTCGTGGCCTACCTGAAGCGGGAGAAGGCGTGAGCGCGGCCGAGGCGAAGCTCGCCGAGCTGGGCCTGAGGCTCCCGGAGGTCGTGCCGCCGCTGGCCGCGTACCAGCCGGCGGTCCAGTCCGGCGTGTACGTCTACACCGCCGGCCAGCTCCCCATGGTGGAGGGCAAGCTGCCGGTCACCGGCAAGGTGGGCGCGGAGGTCACGGCCGAGGAGGCCAAGGACCTCGCCCGCATCTGCGCGCTGAACGCCCTCGCGGCCGTGAAGTCCGTGGCGGGTGACCTGGACCGCATCGCGCGCGTCGTGAAGGTCGTGGGCTTCGTGGCGTCGGCGTCCGACTTCACGGGCCAGCCCGGCGTCATCAACGGCGCGAGCGAGCTCCTCGCGGAGGTCCTCGGCGACAAGGGCGTCCACGCGCGCAGCGCGGTGGGCGTGGCGGTGCTGCCGCTGGACGCGCCGGTCGAGGTCGAGGTCCAGGTGGAGCTGACGGGGGCGTAGGCCTCCGGCGGTCGAGCCGTTGTGCGGCGGCCGTCGTATACGGCTGGGCTGCCTATGGCGGTCGTTTGCCGGTCGTTGTGTCGTGACAGCCTGTCCGGGGTCCGGGGTCCGGGCAGGCTGAGCGTCGTGGTGCCGTGGCGCCGGGAAAATGAGCCGCTTCCGGGGCTCCGGGCAGGGCACAGTGGGCCCATGACCGAGACGGTTCCGCGCAGAGGGCTCGATGACCAGGGGTACATCGCGCGTGAAGGGGCTCTCGGGCGTGTCGCACGGGACTTCAGGCCCGTCGTCGCCGCCGCGCGGGACCGGCTGCTCGACGTGTTCGGGGCGCGGTTGGACAGCGCCTACCTCTACGGGTCGATTCCGCGCGGCACCGCGCGCGTGGGGCGCAGCGACCTGGATCTGCTGGTCGCCCTGCGCGCGGAACCGACCGAGGCGGACCGGGCCGACGCCCGTGCGCTCGACGAGGCGCTGGACAAGGAGTTCGCGCAGATCGACGGGGCGGGGACGCTGCTCAGCAGCCGCGGTCGCCTGCTGAGCGACCTGGAGACCTACGACGGCGGCTGGTTCGTCGCCTGTCTGTGCACGCCCCTGCTGGGGGACGACCTCGCCGAGTATCTGCCGCGCTACCGGCCCGACACGCTGCTCGCGCGCGAGACGAACGGCGACCTCGGTCTCCTGCTGCCCCGCTGGCGGGCGCGGATCGACGGCGCCGACGACAGCGACGACGCCCGTCGGCCGCTCGTCCGGTTCATGTCGCGGCGTCTGGTGCGGACCGGGTTCACGCTCGTCATGCCCCGCTGGGGCGGGTGGACCAGCGATCTCGGCGAGATGGCGGCGGCCTTCGGGACGTACTACCCCGCGCGGGCCGAGCAGCTGCGGACGGCGGCCGTGCTCGGGGACGCGCCGACGGGGGACGCGGGCGTCCTGCGGTCGTACGTCGAGGACCTCGGGCCTTGGCTCGCCGAGGAGTACGCGCGCGTGCACGGGGTCAAGGCTCCGCGGCCCGACTGAGGGGCCAGGGGGCAGGATGCTCGGCAGGCAGCCCTCGGCCTGGGCATCGAATTCGGCATCGGCATCGGCTAGATGATGCCGTGCTCCTCCAGGTAGTCCAGCTGCGCCCGCACCGACAGCTCGGCCGCCGGCCACAGGGAGCGGTCGACGTCCGCGTACACATGGGCGACGACCTCGCCCGGAGTGCCGTGGCCGTCCTCGACCGCCGTCTCGACCTGGGCGAGCCGGTGGGCGCGGTGGGCGAGGTAGAACTCGACCGCGCCCTGCGCGTCCTCCAGGACCGGCCCGTGGCCCGGCAGGACGGTGTGCACGCCGTCGTCGACCGTGAGGGACCTCAGCCGGCGCAGCGAGTCCAGGTAGTCGCCGAGACGGCCGTCGGGGTGCGCCACCACCGTCGTGCCGCGGCCCAGGATCGTGTCGCCGGTCAGGACGGCGCGGTCGGCCGGGAGGTGGAAGCAGAGGGAGTCGGCGGTGTGCCCGGGAGTCGGTACGACGCGCAGCTCCAGGCCACCGACGGTGACCACGTCCCCGGCGCCGAGGCCCTCGTCGCCGAGGCGGAGCGCCGGGTCGAGGGCACGCACGTGCGTGCCGGTCAGTTCGGCGAAGCGGGCCGCGCCCTCGGCGTGGTCCGGGTGGCCGTGCGTGAGGAGGGTCAGGGCCACGCGCTTGCCGGCCTTCTCGGCCGTGGCGACGACGTTGCGCAGGTGTCCGTCGTCGAGCGGGCCGGGGTCGATGACGACGGCCAGGTCGGAGTCCGGTTCGGAGACGAGCCAGGTGTTGGTGCCGTCCAGGGTCATCGCCGAGGCGTTGGGGGCGAGGACGTTGACGGCGCGCGGGGTCGCGGGGCCGGAGAGGACTTCGCCTCGCGGCTGGCCGGGGAGGGCTGCTGCGTCCGTCATGCGAGGGGGCCTTCCGGGGCGGGGTGCGCGGTGGGCGCGGTGGGCGCGGTAGGCGTTGTGGGCGCCGGGTGCGGGGTCATGCGGAGGTTCCGCCGGTCGGGATGTGCTTGGTGAACTCGTCGTGGCCCGGCCAGGCGAGCACGATCTCGCCGTCCTCGCCGAGACGGGCCCGGGCGAGGACGGGGGTGAGGTCGCGGTCGGGGGCTGCGGTCAGGGTCTGGGCGGCGCTGTCGTACGGGGTCAGCTGACGCAGTGTCGCGATGGTGGGCGGCATCATCAGGAGTTCGCCCTTGTCGTACGAGGCGGCGGCGTCGGTGGGGCGGATCCACACCGTGCGGTCGGCTTCGGTCGAGGCGTTGCGGGTGCGTTGGCCCTCCGGGAGGGCGGCTACGAAGAACCAGGTGTCGTAGCGGCGGGGTTCGAACTCCGGGGTGATCCAGCGGGTCCAGGCGCCGAGGAGGTCGGAGCGGAGGGCCAGGCCGCGGCGGTCGAGGAACTCGGCGAAGGAGAGGTCGCGGGCGACGAGGGCGGCTCGGTCGGTCTCCCAGTCCTCGCCGGTGGTGTCGCCCACGACGGAGTCTTCGGTGGGGCCGGCGAGGAGGACGCCGGCTTCCTCGTAGGTCTCGCGTACGGCGGCGCAGACGATGGCCTGGGCGGCGGCTTCCTCGAGGCCGAGGCGCCTTGCCCACCACGCGCGCGTGGGGCCTGCCCAGCGGATCTGCTGCTCGTCCCGTGGGTCCACGCCGCCGCCGGGGTAGGCGTAGGCGCCGCCTGCGAAGGCCATGGAGGTGCGGCGGCGGAGCATGTGTACGGACGGGCCGGTGGCGGTGTCCTTGAGCAGCATGACCGTGGCCGCCCGTTTTGGGGTGACGGGGGTGAGACTGCCGTCCGCGAGCGCGCGGATGCGGTCCGGCCACTCCGGTGGGTACCACTGCCCGTTAGCCATGGGCGGAGGCTATCTCGTGACGCGCGGATGTTCGAGGGGTGCCTGCGGCGGCCTGTGGCTGGTGGGTGGGGGTGCGGGTAGCGCCTGCGGGTGGGGGGTGGGTCGGGGCCGTGCCGGGGGGTGTCCGTCCTCGGTCCGGCGGTTGCTGTAGCTGAGAAGGTCCACGTTTCTTGACGCCGGCCGCTGCGGGCGGACACCCCCCGGCACGGCCCCTTGCCGCCGTGGGCGAGCGCACCACCCCTTCAGCCCGTCCGGCGTTTGAGGACGAGGCCGTTCAGGCCGAAGCGGGGGTCTGGGGGCGCAGCCTCCAGGGACGGGATGGGTAGGGGCGGCGGGGGCGAGGAAACGGGGGTGGGCGTGAAACAGGGCCCCGCCTCGGAAGGAAGCAGGGCCCTGATGTCGTACGGCTAGCGGGAGCGCTTTGCCAGGCGTTCGACGTCCAGCAGGATCACCGCACGGGCCTCCAGGCGCAGCCACCCCCGCTGCGCGAAGTCCGCCAGCGCCTTGTTGACCGTCTCGCGCGACGCGCCGACCAGCTGGGCCAGCTCCTCCTGCGTGAGGTCGTGGACGACGTGGATGCCCTCCTCGGACTGCACGCCGAAGCGGCGGGAGAGGTCGAGCAGTGCGCGGGCCACACGGCCGGGGACGTCCGAGAAGACCAGGTCGGACATCGCGTCGTTGGTGCGCCGCAGCCGGCGGGCGACGGCGCGCAGGAGCGCGGTGGCCACCTCGGGGCGGACGTTCAGCCAGGGCTGGAGGTCGCCGTGGCCCAGGCCCAGCAGCTTGACCTCGGTCAGCGCGGTGGCGGTCGCCGTGCGCGGGCCCGGGTCGAAGAGGGACAGCTCGCCGATGAGCTCTCCGGGGCCGACGACGGCGAGCATGTTCTCGCGGCCGTCGGGGGAGGTGCGGTGAAGCTTGACCTTGCCCTCGGTGACGACGTAGAGCCGGTCGCCCGGGTCGCCCTCGTGGAACAGGGAGTCGCCACGGGCGAGCGTCACCTCACTCATGGAGGCGCGCAGTTCCGCGGACTGCTCGTCATCGAGCGCCGCGAAGAGCGGGTTGCGCCGCAGAACGTCGTCCACGAGTTCTCTCCTTGTCGACCTGCTCAGGGGATCACTCCCCTGTGTACCAGGGGACCGTGTTCCCCATTTTGCCGGACGGTCCAAACAGTGTGATCTGTCACAAGGATGCCGCACAGGTGTCCCGAGGTAAGCGGCAGGGGTCCAATTGGGGGCTGATCTTCAGGGTCCGGGGCGGATGTCAGTGCCTGGCTTTAGGCTGGCCGGGTGTCCAAATCGCCGGTGAGAGCACAGGCCAAGGGGGCTGGGCGGGTGGTTGTACGTCGGGATTCCGCTGTGGGCGAACAGAACTCCGGTGGCGGAAGGAAAGCGGCAGAAGCGGCGAAAAGGGCGCCGGGTGGCGCGGCAGCCGGTGGCCGGAAAGTGGCGGCGGGCGCGGAGGCTGGTGGCGCTAAGAAGGCCGCCCCTGCGAAGAAGGCCACCTCTGCGAAATCGCCGGCCACCAAGAAGGCGGTCGGCGCAAAGGTGGCTGCCAAGAAGGCGGCGACCACCAAAGCGGCCACCAAGAAAGCCGGTGCCACGAACGTGACCACCAAGAAGGCGATCAAGAAGAAGCCCGTTGCCGTGCCCGAGAAGGCCACCGCCGACGTGAAGGGCGCCTCGGGCGTGAAGACCGTCTCCGCCAAGGCTCCCGCCGCCGAGTCGCGTACCGCTCTCGTGCGCCGTGCCCGCCGTATTAACCGCGAACTCGCCGAGGTCTTCCCCTACGCCCACCCTGAGCTGGACTTCGACAACCCCTTCCAGCTCGTCGTCGCCACCGTGCTGTCCGCCCAGACCACCGACCTGCGCGTCAACCAGACGACACCGGCCCTGTTCGCCAAGTACCCGACCCCCGAGGACCTGGCCGCCGCCAACCCGGAGGAGGTCGAGGAGATCCTCCGGCCCACCGGGTTCTTCCGGGCCAAGACCAAGTCCGTCATGGGGCTGTCGAAGGCGCTGGTGGAGAACTACGGCGGTGAGGTCCCGGGGCGGCTCGAAGAGCTCGTCAAGCTGCCCGGCGTCGGCCGCAAGACCGCCTTCGTCGTGCTCGGCAATGCCTTCGGGCGGCCCGGGATCACCGTCGACACCCACTTCCAGCGGCTGGTGCGGCGCTGGCAGTGGACCGAGCAGACGGACCCGGACAAGATCGAGGCCGAGATCGGCGCGCTGTTCCCCAAGAGCGACTGGACCGACCTCTCGCACCATGTGATCTGGCACGGCCGCCGTATCTGCCACGCCCGCAAGCCCGCCTGCGGCGCCTGCCCCATCGCCCCGCTCTGCCCGGCGTACGGCGAGGGCGAGACCGATCCGGAGAAGGCCAAGAAGCTCCTCAAGTACGAGAAGGGCGGCTTCCCCGGGCAGCGGCTCAACCCGCCCCAGTCCTACCTGGACGCGGGCGGCAAGCCGGCCCCGCCGCTGGGGGCCGGATGACGGGGCGGGTGCAGGGCACGGAGACACCGGCCCGTCGTCGTACGGCCGTCGGGGTTCCGCTCCTGCGGGTGCGGGCCGGTGGTCGTGTGGGAGTCGGGGCTCCGTTCCGGCGGGTGCAGGTCCGTCGTCGTACGGTCGTCGAGGTTCCGCTTTCGCGGGTGCGGGCCCGTCGTCGTGGTCTCGTCGCGGAACGATCTATGTGCCCTCGGGCGTTGGAGTGGGCAGGACGACGGGGGTGGCGATGAAGCGGGCGAGCGAGACGCAGGACGGGCCGGTGGTGGTCAGCAAGGACGGGTTGCCGCAGTGGCTGGACCCGGTGGTGCGGGTCGTCGAGACGATCGAGCCGTTGCAGCTGAGCCGTTTCCTGCCGCCGAAGAGCGGTGCGGGACGCCAGTCCGCCGTGCTGATCCTGTTCGGTGAGGGCGAGGAGGGGCCCGAGCTGCTGCTCATGGAGCGGGCGAGCTCGCTGCGGTCCCATGCCGGACAGCCCTCCTTCCCCGGTGGCGCCCTGGACCCCGAGGACGGCGACCCGCAGACCGACGGGCCGTTGCGGGCAGCTCTCCGCGAGGCCGAGGAGGAGACCGGGCTCGATCCGAGCGGCGTCCAGCTCTTCGGCGTCCTGCCGAAGCTGTACATCCCGGTCAGCGGCTTCGTCGTATCTCCCGTGCTGGGCTGGTGGCGCGAGCCCAGCCCGGTCGACGTCGTCGATCCGAACGAGACGGCACGCGTCTTCACCGTCCCCGTGGCGGATCTCACGAATCCGGACAACCGCGCCACCACCGTGCACCCCAGCGGCCACCGAGGACCGGCATTTCTGGTCGAATCGGCACTGGTGTGGGGCTTCACGGCCGGGATCATCGACCGTCTGCTCCATTTCGCGGGCTGGGAGCGGCCCTGGGACCGGGGGAAGCAGGTCCCGCTCGACTGGCGGTCATGACAGGGTGTCTGCCGTGCTGTGTCTTCCCGGGGGCCGTCGTGTCCGAAAGCCGCTGAGTGGCGGGCCGGGCCCGTGGCCGACCTGTGGTGAGCGAAGAGTGACGAGGCGAGGCTCGAACCGGTGAACGTGCTGGACATCCTGTTGCTGGTCGCCGCCGTGTGGTTCGCGATCGTGGGCTATCGCCAGGGCTTCGTCGTCGGCATCCTGTCGGTGATCGGCTTCCTCGGCGGCGGTCTCGTGGCCGTCTACCTCCTCCCGGTCATCTGGGACGCGCTGACCGACAACGCCGAGGTGAGCACCACCGCCGCCGTCGTCGCGGTCGTCGTCGTGATCGTCTGCGCCTCCGTCGGCCAGGCCCTGACCACCCACCTCGGCAACAAGCTGCGCCGGTACATCACCTGGTCCCCGGCCCGCGCCCTGGACGCCACCGGCGGCGCCCTCGTCAACGTCCTCGCGATGCTCCTCGTGGCCTGGCTGATCGGCTCCGCCCTCGCCGGGACCACGCTGCCGACGCTCGGCAAGGAGGTCCGCGGCTCCAAGGTGCTCCTCGGTGTCTCGCGGGCGCTGCCCGACCAGGCCGACACCTGGTTCGCGGACTTCTCCACCGTCCTTGCGCAGAACGGCTTTCCACAGGTCTTCAGCCCGTTCTCCAACGAGCCCATCAACGAGGTCCAGCCGCCCGACCCGGCGCTCGCCAACAGCCCGGTCGCCACCCGCGCGCAGCGATCCATCGTCAAGGTCATGGGCACGGCGACGAGTTGCGGCAAGGTCCTGGAGGGCACCGGCTTCGTCTTCTCCGACCGCCGAGTCATGACCAACGCGCATGTCGTCGGGGGCGTCGACGAACCCACCGTCCAGATCGGCGGCGAGGGCAAGCGGTACGACGCGACGGTCGTCCTCTACGACTGGGAGCGCGACATCGCCGTACTCGACGTACCCGATCTCGACGCGCCCGCGCTGAAGTTCACGGCCACCGACGCCGAGAGCGGCGACAGCGCGATCATCGCGGGCTTCCCGGAGAACGGCGCGTACGACGTGCGCGCGGCGCGCGTGCGCGGGCGCCTGCCGGCCAACGGGCCGGACATCTACCACCGCGGCACCGTGCGCCGTGACGTGTACTCCCTGTACGCGACCGTCCGTCAGGGCAACTCCGGCGGACCGCTGCTGACGCCCGAGGGCAAGGTGTACGGCGTGGTGTTCGCCAAGTCCCTCGACGACGCCGAGACCGGCTACGCGCTGACCGCGGACGAGATCCAGGAGGACATCGTCAAGGGTCGTACCGCCAACCAGCAGGTGGACAGCGACAGCTGCGCACTGTGAGGCCGTGAGGCCGGGGCAGGCACAAGAGCCTGCCCCGGACGGTGGAGACGGTTGAAGAGCGGCGGCCTGTCAGCCGCGCGGGTGGCGCAGGCGCACCGAGACCCAGCGGGCCCGGCGGCGCAGAATACGCGGAATGCCTACCCGGAGGTCCGCGCCCGGCATTTGCGGGGCGCTGCCCCGCTGATGGGAGCTCAGCCCGCTGGCCGAGCGGCGATTGCGTGCTACGTCACTGTAGTCGTGCGTCCAGCCCATACCCCGACGTCTGCCCCTGCCCCATGGTCGATAACCGCCCCCAGGGCCCCCAATTGGCCTATGCGCCAGGCAATTGGCTGTTCGTAGGACAGGTGTTCAGTTCCGGATACCGGGCGCATCGGCGCGGTCACCGATCGGGTTCGGGGTCTTTGAGCCAGTTGATCAGTTCGGTGGAAAATGCGACCGGGTCTTCCTCGTGCGGGAAGTGTCCGAGGCCGTCGAACAGGCGCCAGCGGTACGGCGCTTCGACGTACTCGCCCGAACCGGCCGCGCTGCGCGTGCGCATGACGGGGTCGAGGGAGCCGTGCAGGTGCAGCGTCGGTACGCGCACCGGTCGCTTCATGCGGCGGTTGAACTGGATGCCGTCGGGGCGGGCCAGCGAGCGCACCATCCAGCGGTACGGCTCGATCGAGCAGTGCGCGGTCGACGGGATGCAGATCGCGCGGCGGTACATCTCCACCGCGTCGTCGTCCGGCAGTCGCGGGCCGGACCAGTCCCGGACGAGCCGGCCGACGAGCGCGCCGTCGTCGGCCGTCAGCTGCCGCTCGGGGATCCAGGGCCGCTGGAACCCCCAGATGTAGGAGCCGGCACCGGTCTGCTTGACGTCCGAGAGCATCGCCGAGCGCCAGCGCCGTGGGTGCGGCATCGACGCGACCGCGAGCCGGCGGACCAGCTTGGGGCGCATCACGGCCGCCGTCCATGCCAGGTATCCGCCCAGGTCGTGGCCGACGAGCGCGGCGTCCGGCTCGCCGAGCGAGCGGACCACGCCGGTGATGTCGAGGGCGAGGTTGGCCGGGTCGTAGCCGCGCGGCGTACGGTCGCTGCCGCCGACGCCCCTGAGGTCCATCGCCACCGCCCGGAAGCCCGCGTCGGCGAGCGCGACGAGCTGGTGCCGCCAGGTCCACCAGAACTGCGGGAAGCCGTGCAGCAGCAGCACCAGCGGACCGTCGCCCAGCTCGGCGATGTGGAAGCGCGCGCCGTTCGCCGCGACGTCCCTGTGGGTCCAGGGGCCGTCCGGGCGCACGACCGAGGAGGGGGTGGCGGGATCCGTCATGACGACGAGCGTGCCACAGCCTCGATGGCCGCGGGCGCCCGGTCCTCCAGCTCCGGCTGCGGGGCGGGGCGCGGGTGCGGCTTGGCGTTCTGCAGGACGCCCGCCGTCTCCTTCATCGAGGCGGCTACCTTCTGCGGGCCCTTGCTCTTCTTGGCCTTCTTCGCGAAGACGACGCCGATCAGCGCGAGGACGAGGGCGATGAGGACGTTCGCGGCGAAGGACAGCAGGAAGCAGAGCGCGAGGTTCCAGTCGCTCCAGGTCCGAATGCCGTACGCGAGGGCGAAGTTCAGCATCGGCAGCGAGAACACCAGCACGGCGCCCGCCACCGTGAACGCGCCGCCGCTCGTCGCGCCGCGCTTGACGTCCTGCTTGAGTTGCGCTTTCGCCAGTGCGATCTCGTCATGCACCAGCGCCGACATCTCGGTCGTCGCCGAGGCGAACAGCTGGCCGATGCTGCGTTCGGCGCCGACCGGGCTGCCGTCGGGTGCGCTCATCGCGGTCTCCCTCGTCGTGTACGGATCCGTCTTCTGCCTGACTGAGTACGGTTCCGTCTTTTGTACCGTCCCGTCAGATCATGCCCGACGGTGGTCCTCCTCGCCTGCCCTGCCCGTCACTTCGGCAAGCGCGTGGCGTGCGGCGAGTTTCTCCTCGGCGAGGCGGCGGTGCTCGGCGGCCTTGCGCTCGTGGATGGCGGCCATGCGCAGGTGGTACTCCGGCTCGTCCTGCTCGTAGATGTCCGGAATGCCGTCGGCGTCCTCGTCGCGCTCCTCGTCCTCGACCATCCCGCGGTACTTGGCGTTCCGTATCTTCAGCAGCACCGTCGCCAGGATGGCCGCGATCAGGGACCCGATCAGTACGGCCGCCTTGACCTCGTCGGTCAATGTGGCGTCGCCGGCGAAGGCGAGCTCGCCGATGAGCAGCGAGACGGTGAAGCCGATGCCGGCGAGGGTCGCGACGGCGAACACGTCGGCCCACTCCAGGTCGTCGCTGAGCGAGGCCCTGGTGAAACGTGCCGTCAGCCAGGTGCCGCCGAAGATCCCGACCGTCTTGCCGACCACGAGGCCGAGGACCACGCCGAGCGTCTCCGGCTGGGCGAAGACATCGCCGAGCGCGCCGCCGGAGACTGCGACACCGGCGCTGAACAGCGCGAACAGCGGGACGGCGAGCCCTGCCGAGAGCGGGCGCACGAGGTGCTCGATGTGTTCGCCGGGGGACTGCTCCTCGCCCTCGCGCCGGGTGCAGCGCAGCATCAGGCCCATCGCGACGCCCGCGATGGTGGCGTGGACGCCGCTGTTGTACATCAGCCCCCAGATCACGAGGGCGAGCGGGACGTACACGTACCACCCGCGCACGCCCTTTCTCACGAGCAGCCAGAAGACGGCCAGGCCGGCCACCGCGCCGCCGAGCGCGGCGAAATTGATCTGCGATGTGAAGAAGATCGCGATGATCAGGATCGCGAACAGGTCGTCGACGACGGCGAGCGTGAGCAGGAACGCGCGCAGGGCGCTGGGCAGGGAGGTGCCGATGACGGCGAGCACCGCCAGCGCGAAGGCGATGTCCGTCGCGGTCGGAACCGCCCAGCCGGCCGAGGAGCCGTGCCCGGTGACATTGGTCAGGGTGTAGACCAGCGCGGGCACCGCCATGCCGCACAGCGCGGCGACGACCGGCAGCGCGGCTGCCTTGGGGTCCTTGAGATCACCGGCGACCAGCTCGCGCTTGAGCTCGATCCCGGCGACGAAGAAGAAGATCGCGAGCAGTCCGTCGGCCGCCCAGTGTTCGACGGACAGGTTCAGCCCGAGCGCCTCGGGGCCGAGATGGAAGTGGCCGACGCTCTCGTAGCTGTCGTGCAGTGTGGGTACGTTCGCCCAGATCAGCGCGGTGATCGCGGCGAGCAGCAGCAGGACACCGCCGAGGGTCTCGGTGCGCAGCGCGTCCGCGACGTAGGTCCGCTCGGGGAGCGAGAGCCGTCCGAGGACCTTGCGGACGGGAGCGGGGGTGCGGGGCGCGGTCACGGGGAGACCTCCGGTCGGTGGGCAGGACGGAGCACTTGCCGACCAGACTTCCCGGCGCACCTATGCGTGATGTTCGCTTTGTTTAGTTTACCTAAGGGTGCGCCGGATCGCATCCGTCGGATTCCACCGTACGTACGTGAGGGGCACCCGGCGCGGTCGCCGGGTGCCCCTCACGCTGGTCCTTACTCAGTCCTCGCTCGGCGCCGCCGGCAGCTTCGACTGGATGAGGTCCATGACGGTCGAGTCGGTCAGCGTCGTCACGTCACCGAGCTGACGGTTCTCGGCGACGTCCCGCAGCAGCCGGCGCATGATCTTGCCGGAGCGGGTCTTCGGCAGCTCGGCCACCGGCAGGACTCGCTTCGGCTTGGCGATCGGGCCGAGGGTGGCGCCGACGTGGTTGCGCAGGTCGGCGATGAGGTTCTCGTCATCGGCGTTCGCCGTGCCGCGCAGGATCACGAAGGCGACGATCGCCTGCCCGGTCGTCTCGTCGGCGGCACCGACCACGGCCGCCTCGGCGACGGACGGGTGGGAGACCAGTGCGGACTCGACCTCGGTGGTCGAGATGTTGTGGCCGGAGACGAGCATGACGTCGTCGACCCGGCCGAGCAGCCAGATGTCGCCGTCGTCGTCCTTCTTCGCGCCGTCGCCCGCGAAGTACTTGCCCTCGAAGCGCGACCAGTACGTGTCGAGGAAGCGCTGGTCGTCGCCCCAGATGGTGCGGAGCATCGACGGCCACGGCTCGGTCAGGACCAGGTAGCCGCCACCGCCGTTCGGGACCTCGTTCGCCTCGTCGTCGACGACGGTCGCGGAGATGCCGGGCAGCGGGTTCTGCGCGGAGCCGGGCTTGGTCTCGGTGACGCCCGGCAGCGGCGAGATCATCATCGCGCCGGTCTCGGTCTGCCACCAGGTGTCGACGACCGGGGTCCGGTCGGCGCCGATGTGCTTGCGGTACCAGACCCACGCCTCGGGGTTGATCGGCTCGCCCACGGAACCCAGCACCCGCAGGCTGCTCAGGTCGAACTTCGCGGGGATGTCGTCGCCCCACTTCATGAACGTACGGATCGCCGTCGGCGCCGTGTACAGGATGGTGACCCCGTACTTCTGCACGATCTCCCAGAAGCGGCCCTGGTGCGGGGTGTCCGGCGTGCCCTCGTACATCACCTGCGTCGCGCCGTTCGCCAGCGGCCCGTACACGATGTACGAGTGGCCGGTGACCCAGCCGACGTCGGCCGTGCACCAGTACACGTCGGTCTCCGGCTTGAGGTCGAAGACCGCGTGGTGGGTGTACGACGTCTGGGTGAGGTAGCCGCCGGAGGTGTGCAGGATGCCCTTGGGCTTACCCGTCGTACCGGACGTGTACAGGATGAACAGCGGGTGCTCGGCGTCGAAGGCCTCCGGGGTGTGCTCGGCGGACTGCCGCTCGACGATCTCGTGCCACCACACGTCACGGCTGTCGTCCCAGGCGACATCCTGGCCGGTGCGGCGCACGACGAGCACGTGCTCGACGTTGTCGACCTTGCCGATCGCCTCGTCCACGGCCGGCTTCAGCGCGGACGGCTTGCCGCGCCGGTAGCCGCCGTCGGAGGTGATGACGACCTTGGCGTCCGCGTCCTTGATACGGGTGGCCAGCGCGTCCGCCGAGAAGCCGCCGAAGACGACCGAGTGCGCGGCGCCGATGCGCGCGCAGGCCAGCATCGCGACCGCCGTCTCGGGGATCATCGGCATGTAGACGGCGACCCGGTCGCCCTTCCGTACGCCCAGCTCCAGCAGGGCGTTGGCGGCCTTGGAGACCTCGTCCTTGAGCTCGGCATAGGTGACGGCGCGGCTGTCGCCGGGCTCGCCCTCGAAGTGGATGGCGACACGGTCGCCGAGCCCGGCCTCCACATGCCGGTCCACGCAGTTGTACGCGACGTTGAGCTCGCCGTCCTTGAACCACTTGGCGAACGGCGGGTTCGACCAGTCCAGCGTCTCCGTCGGCTCCTTGGCCCAGGTCAGCCGACGGGCCTGCTCGGCCCAGAAGCCGAGCCTGTCAGCCTTGGCCTGTTCATACGCCTCCGCCGTGACGTTGGCGTTCGCGGCCAGGTCGGCGGGGGGTGCGAACCTGCGCTCTTCCTTCAGCAGGTTGGCCAGGCTTTCGTTGCTCACGACATCTCCCTTTCCCAGGGTGTCCGTTGTGTCCCAGGCCACAGCTCATCAGACCCGGGGGTCCGATGACAAGGGTCGTCGGAAAATTGGTTTAGACCTGTCATCGGGATGGGCCCCTAGCTGCGGTTTGTGCCGGGGTTATCCGTTTCCACGGACGCCGGCCGAGGGCGGTTCAGGTCTGTAACCCCTCTCACATCCGAGCGGGGGTGAGGCGCGACGTGGATCACGCGGGAGGGCGGCGGTCGTACTGCATGGGAGAGCGGCAGGTGGACCACAGGGGGAGCCGCAGGTGGGCTCCATGCGAGCGTGGGCAGGCGGACTCCATGGGAGCGCGGCCCCGCCGAGCAGCGGGGCCGCGCACGGTGCCTGCGTCAGGCCGACAGGTCCGCCACACCCACGTGGTCGAACACCCGGTCCTCATGGCCCTCGGTCAGCAGGTACGCCTGTGCCTCACCCACGTGGAAGTACATCCCGTGCAACTCCAGCTCGCCCGCGCGCAACGCCCGCGCCACCGACTCGTGGGACCGCAGGTGCTCCAACTGCTGCACCACGTTGGTCAGGCAGAGCTGCTCGACCGCGTCGGCCGGTGCCCGCCCGGCGAGCCTGGCCCAGGGCCGGTCCTCGGCGGACATCCGCTCCAGGCTCGGCTCCCCGTGCCGCAGCCACCGCCTGAGCGGGGTCTGCGCGGCACCCGGCTCGGAGGCGAGCAGCGCCTGCATGGCCCCGCAGCCGGAGTGCCCGCACACCGTGATCGACCGCACCTCGAGCACGTCCACCGCGTACTCGATCGCGGCGGCCACCGAGTCGTCGCCGCTCTCGCGGCCGGGCAGCGGAACGAGGTTGCCCACGTTGCGCACCACGAACAGGTCGCCGGGACCACTGGAGGTGATCATCGACGTGACCAGCCGGGAGTCCGCGCAGGTGAGGAACAGCTGGGACGGCTGCTGCCCCTCACGCGCCAGCCGCGCCAGCTCGCCCCGCACCAGGGGGGCGGTGTTGCGCTGGAACGCGCTGATGCCGCGCGCCAGTTGGCGGGCGCTGGGACGGCTGGTGTCGGTGGCTGCGCCGGTGCCAGTGCCAGTGCCGGTGCCAGTGCCGGTGTCTGCGGCTGCTCCGGTGCGTGCACCTGTGCTGGTGGCTGCGGCTGTACCGGCGCGCGGGCCTGCACCAGTGTCGGTGGCTGCGCCTGTGCCGGTGTCTTCGCTCGCGTAGGCGGTGTTGTCTTGGGGCGCGTCGGGGTGAGCGAGGGCGTCTGCGCCGCCGCTGCTGGGGCTCGGCTCGCTTACCTTGCCGGGCTCGCCGGTGCCGCCGTGGCCTCCGGTGCCGTCGGTGCCGTCCGCGCGAAGGGCGCCGTCGGCGTCCGAGGGCGCCGCGCCTCCACCGGTGCCGTCGGCCTCCGTCCCCTGACTGTCCCCGGGCTGCCCGTCGCGGAGCAGCGCGGCTTCCGGGATCTCGCACTGGTGGTTGCGCCAGGGCGTCCAAGGGTGGCAGCGGCAGTCGTCACTCTCCTCCGGGACGACCCCGGTGAGGGCCTGGAGACCGGCCGGTCCCGTGGGTTCACCGATGCGGACCCCGGACCTGCGGCCGACGAGCTCGACGGTGCCGCCGTGCACGGTGTGCGTGTTCTGCCAGTCCTGAAGCGACTCGTAGGCCGCGTGGTCCATGAACGACCCGTCCAACTCCACGACGGCGTCGGCGCCCTGGGGCACGAGATGCAGGGTCCGGCTCAGGCGTGGCACCGCGAGGAACGTCAACTGCCCTCGTACATGTACGTGATGGACTCCTTCCGTCTCGTCGTGCGTGATGCGGGTGCGGGTGAGGCGATGCAGGGCGACGCCGACGGCCATGGCGATGCCCAGGGTCACGCCTTCCAGGACGCCGAAGAACACCACGGCGAGGGTGGTGACGGCGTACACCAGCACCTCTCGGTGGCGGGTCACCGTGCGGATGTGGTGCAGGGACACCATCTGGATGCCGACGGCCATCACCAGGGCGGCGAGCGAGGCGAGCGGGATGAGCTCCAGGATCGGGACCATCAGCAGCGCGGCGATCACTACGAGAACGCCGTGCAGCATCGTGGAGTTCCGGCTCACGGCACCGGCGTGCACATTCGCCGAACTGCGCACGGCCACACCCGCGATGGGCAGTCCGCCGAGCGCGCCGGAGACGACGTTGGCGGCGCCCTGGCCGAGCAGCTCGCGGTCCAGGTCGGAACGCCCGACCTGGGCGGACTGCTCCGGTCGGCCGGCGACCAGCTTGTCCACGGCGACCGCGCCGAGCAGCGACTGCACGCTGCACACCAGCGTGATGGTGAGCACGGCGGCGACGAGGCCGAGCACCGGCCCGTCAGGGAGCGCGGCCAGTGCGTGGCTGCTCCAGGACGGCAGGTCGACCTTGGGCAGGCTCAGGCCCATGAGTGAGGCGGTGGTGGTCGCGACGGCGACGGCGACGAGCGGGGTCGGCACCTTGCGCAGCAGCTTGCCGGCCCGGCCGGGAAGTCTGGGCCACAGCACCAGCAGGGCGAGGGTGAGCACGCTCACCGCCAGGGCGGCGGGATGCACTCGGGCCAACTGGGCGGGCAGTTCACGCAGGTTGTCCAGGACCGAGCTGTGCGGGACGCCGCCGAGGACGATGTGCAGCTGGGCCACGGCGATGGTGACGCCGATACCGGCGAGCATGCCGTGCACGATCGCGGGGCTGACGGCGAGCGCGGTGCGGGCCACGCGCAGGAGGCCGAGACCGAGTTGGGCGATGCCGGCGAGGACGGTGATGGCACAGGTCGTACGCCATCCGTACTGGTGGATGAGCTCGGCGGTGACGACCGTGAGTCCGGCGGCGGGGCCACTGACCTGGAGCGGGGCACCGCCGAGCCGTCCGGCGACGAGGCCTCCGACGGCGGCGGCGACGAGGCCGGCCTGAAGGGGCGCGCCGGTGGCGAGGGCGATGCCGAGGGAAAGGGGGAGTGCGATCAGGAAGACCGCGATGGAGGCCGAGACATCGGCACCCGCGAGGCGCGGGCGGCGGGCCGGCGGTGGGCTGTGTGGTTCGTGGCTGTGCTCTTCTCGACGTGGCTCGTCGGCGCGGGTCGGAACGCAGGCTGACATGTTTCCCGTCTCCTCCGGGCAGCGCGGCCGCGAATCTGGCGGTCCCCTCGGGGCGGGGGTCGGGTCGCGGCCGAGTGGTCACGGCATACAGCGGCGGGATGCATCAACTGTCGGTAAACGGATCGTAATGCAGAGTAAAGTGACGGAATAGATTTTCCGAGCAAATGGACTAATAAATCCCCCTCAAGAGTGAAGTGGCTAATTAGTCGGCTTGTCGTATTAATTCCTTTCTCGGTCCCGTGCGACCTTGGCGGCGCTGTCGCCCTCCGAGAGAAGGAAGTAGGTGGACCGAACATGGCCGCCACTCGCAGGTTCGCCGCCCCCCGAAAAACCGCCGCGACACACCGAATTGCCGCGGGCACCGCTGCCGCCGCGGTCTGCGCCGCATCACTCGCCGGATGCGCGAGCCGTGACACGAGCGGGCAGTCGGCGCCCGGGCCGCAGAAGGCGAAGCCCGCGGCGCCCGTGCCGCCCCGCAGTGCGATCCGTCTGATCGGTGACGGGTCCACCGCGTACACCGGCGCACAGCCGCATCTGCCCCGGCCCGAACGGCTCAAGCCCGGTCAGAAACCCCCGCAGTTCGTGGTGTTCTCCTGGGACGGCGCCGGCGAGGACGGGCAGAGGCTGTTCTCCCACTTCCGCAAGGTGGCCAGGGCGAACAACGCGACCATGACCTACTTCCTCAGCGGCGTGTACATGCTGCCGGACCACAAGCGCGACCTGTACCGGCCCCCGCAGCACTCCCCGGGCCGCTCCGACATCGGCTTCAACGACGCGGAGGGAATCAGCGACACCGTGAAGCAGCTGCGCCTCGCGTGGCTGGAGGGCAACGAGATCGGCACCCACTTCAACGGCCACTTCTGCGGCAGCGGCGGCGGTGTGGGCGAGTGGTCGGTGGAGGAGTGGAAGGACGAGATCACTCAGGCGAAACGTTTCGTCAAGTCCTGGAAGACCAACACCGGCATGAGCAAGGCGTCCCCCCTCCCCTTCGACTACGACAAGGAGCTCATCGGCGCCCGCACACCCTGCCTGGAGGGCCGCAAGAACTTCGTCACCGCGGCCCGCGAGATGGGCTTCCGCTACGACTCCAGCGGCGTCAACAACCAGCTCTGGCCCGTGAAGAGGGAGGGCCTGTGGGATCTGTCGATGCAGCTCGTGCCCTTCCCCGGGCACTCCTACGAGCAGCTCACCATGGACTACAACTTCATGGTCAACCAGTCGGGCACCAAGAGCCAGGGTGACCCCGACAAGCACGAGTTCTGGGGTGACCAGATGCGGGACGGCCTGCTCATGGGCTTCCGCCGCGCCTACGAGGGCAACCGCGCGCCCCTGATCATCGGCAACCACTTCGAGTCCTGGAACGGCGGCACCTACATGCGCGCCGTCGAAGAGGTCGTCGAAGCCGTCTGCAACAAGCCCGACGTGCGCTGCGTGTCCTTCCGGCAGCTCGCCGACTGGCTCGACGCACAGGACCCGGCGGTCCTGCGGAAGCTGCGCACCCTGGAGGTCGGCGAAGCCCCGAAGCAGGGCTGGGCGTCCTTCCTGTCCGGACACCCCGCGCCCGCCCCGAAGGGGGTCCCCGGGGCTCCGCCGCTCAAGCAGTAGGCGTCAGCGGGGTGTTGGCCTCGCGCGGGGCGCACAGACTCTCCCCGAGCACGAACCCGGGGTCGATCTGCGCAGCCAGGTCGACCCCGGTGCGCTCGTTCCCCCACGACCGGGCGTTCTTCAGGTGGAACTGCACCATCTGGCGGGTGTAGCGCTCCCAGTCCCGCAGCTCGTACGTCGCGTCCACGGCCGTGCGCAGCCGGCGCAGGGAGAGGTGGTTCTCGTCCTCCAGGAGGTCGAACCGGGGCGGACGGCCCTTCTCCATGGAGCGCACCCAGTCCGAGTGCCCGACGGTCACCAGCAGGTCGTCCCCGACCTCGGCGCGGAGGAAGTCGAGGTCGTCCTGACCCTGCACCTTGTTGCCGACGACCTTCAGGACGACTCCGAAGTCGCGGGCGTACTCCCGGTACTGGCGATAGACGGAGACCCCCTTCCGGGTCGGCTCGGCGACGAGGAACGTGATGTCGAAGCGGGTGAACATGCCGGAGGCGAAGGAGTCCGAGCCGGCCGTCATGTCGACCACGACGTATTCACCGGGGCCGTCCACCAAGTGGTTCAGGAACAGCTCCACCGCTCCTGTCTTGGAGTGGTAGCAGGCGACTCCGAGGTCGGACTCGGTGAAGGGGCCGGTGACCATCAAACGGACGGCGCCGCCGGCGAGTTCCACCGGCCGGGCGCAGGCGTCGTAGACCGGGTTCGGCTCGCTCACCCGCAGCAGCCGGGAACCCTCGCCGGGCGGTGTCGTCTTGATCATCGTCCGGGCGGAGGCGATCCGCGGGTTCGTGCCGCGCAGATGGTCCTTGATCAGCGGCAGCCGCTCGCCCATCGCAGGCACCGCGGCTGCCTGCGCCTCGTCCAGGCCGAGCGCGGCCCCCAGGTGCTGGTTGATGTCGGCGTCGACGGCCACGACGGGTGCGCCCGCGGCCGCGAGGTGGCGGATGAACAGAGAGGACAGGGTCGTCTTGCCGCTGCCGCCCTTCCCGACGAAAGCAATTTTCATGTTCACGAACGGTAGTCGGGTGATAGCTGTAAGTGGCAGACGTATGGGGAAGGCCACTCGATCGTGGGGTGTGGGCGATCGAAGGGGCGCGATGCTCGTTGGGGGGTCGCCTGCGGCCCAGAGGCGGGCGCGTAGTGTCGTACTCATGAGTACGACAGGTGCGTCCGCCGATCCTCTGGCGGCCCTCGGTTCGCTGCCCGGGGTCCCGGAGTCCGTGGAGTCCGTGCGCAAGGCTGTGGACCGGGTCTACGGGCACCGGATCATGCGCCGGCGCAGCAACGAGATCACCTCCGAGGCGGCGCTCCGCGGCGCCCGTGGCTCGGCGGCGCTGTCGGGTGCCGACTGGGCGCTCGAAGAGGTGCGCCGGCGTACCGACTTCAGTGGCGACGACGAGGCGCGCGTCGTGGGGGCGTCCCTGCGGCTGACTGCCGAGGCGGGCCAACTGCTGTCCATCTGGCGGCAGTCGCCGCTGCGCGTGCTGGCCCGTCTGCACCTGGTGGCGGCGGCGAGCAACGAGGACGAGGTCGGGCGGCCGCGCCAGGCCGGCGAGTCCGTCGACGAGCCCCTGATCGAGCTTCCGCTGCCGAGCGCCGACGAGGTGCACGGCCGGCTGGAAGGGCTGGCGGAGCTGATCATCGCGGGCGGTTCGGCGCCCGCCCTGGTGACGGCGGCCGTCGTGCACGGCGAGCTCCTCGCGCTGCGCCCGTTCACCTCCAACAACGGCCTGGTCGCCCGTACGGCCGAACGCATCGTCCTGGTCGGCAGCGGCCTCGACCCCAAGTCCGTCTGCCCGGCCGAGGTCGGTCACGCGGAACTCGGGCGCGCGGCCTATCTGGCGGCGCTCGAAGGCTATGTGTCCGGCACTCCCGAGGGCATGGCCGCGTGGATCGCCCATTGCGGCAAGGCGATCGAGCTCGGGGCGCGCGAGTCGACGGCGGTGTGCGAGGCGCTTCAGCGCGGGGCGGCGTAGGGCCGGGTGCTGCCGTCGGGCGGGGTGCCGTCGGGCAGGGTGCCGTCGGGCGGGGTGCCGTAAGGCGGGGTGCCGTAAGGCAGGGTTTCGCCGTCGTGGAACGCGGCGGCGCGGAATGGCTTGGCGCACGCGCGCGTGAGGATTCGTCGAGTTCCGGGAATCCCGCGCGGGGCCCACAAGAGTTGCGGCGGTACGAGGATTCGTACCGCCGCTGGCATGTTCACCGGGTTACCAAGCGTCCTCGATATGTTGCCCATCAGGTCGGGAACTTTGCCCGTGGCCTGGTGCGGCTGGCCCGTAATCGACGGGTCGACGTCGCGTGGGTGCCCAATGTTCATGCTCGGTCCGTGGGGCCAAATGCGTAATTTAAGGTGATCCTCTCGGATGTCCTTGGTCTCGCGGGCCGTTGACTCCTTTGTACTCCAGGTCACAACCAAGCGGAAGGCCTGGTCGCAGTTCTTTACTTTTGCTCTCAAATCACTTCAAACGGGCGCTTGTTTGTCGAGCGGGGTGTGCGCAAAGAGGAAAGCGCAGGTCAGACGGGCGCCGTACGGCGTCGGTTCGCGTACCAGACCAGGCCCGCGGTGGCCGCCGCGGCTCCTATGGCGGCTGCCGCGACCAGGGCCGGACGTGGCGGTACGGAGAAGGAGGGGAGCCGCTGCTTGAGCCGGACCGGGCGATGGAAATCGAGAATCGGCCACCCACGCGCGAGTGCCTCGCGGCGCAGCGCGCGGTCCGGGTTCACGGCGTGCGGATGCCCGACAGCCTCCAGCATCGGCAGGTCCGTCGCCGAGTCGCTGTAGGCGTAGCAGCGGCCGAGGTCGTAGCCCTCGGACTCGGCGAGTTCCCTGATGGCCTCGGCCTTCGTCGGGCCGTACGCGTAGTACTCCACCTCTCCGGTGAAGCAGCCGTCGGCGCCCACGACCATGCGCGTGGCCACCACGCGGTCGGCGCCGAGCAACTCGCCGATCGGCTCGACGACCTCGGCGCCCGAAGTGGACACGATCACCACGTCGCGGCCGGCGATGTGGTGCTCCTCGATGAGGGAGGCGGCCTCGTCGTAGATGATCGGGTCGATCAGGTCGTGCAGCGTCTCGGCGACGATCTCCTTGACCTGCTGGACGTTCCAGCCGCGGACGAGCGCGGAGAGGTACTTCCGCGTGCGCTCCATCTGGTCATGGTCCATACCGCCCACTCGGAAGACGAACTGGGCATATGCGGTCCGCAAGGCGGCCCTGCGGTTGATCAGACCGCCTTGGTAGAACGACTTGCTGAAGGTGAGCGTGCTCGACTTCGCAATGACCGTCTTGTCCAGGTCAAAGAAGGCCGCTGTGCGGGGCAAGGAGTGGTTTTCCACGACCCTGAGCATAGGCGCAGCCCATTCGGCGTAAGGTGGGCGCGTGGGTTTGCCTGAGAGGGCTCTCGGGTACACCATGGAAGTCACGGATCGTTCGCGACCGTGCTAACCCGGTCCGACTCCTCCCCCCCCGAGTCGGCCGTGGAGACGACCCCCGCTCTCCCCCCCGGCGGGGGTCGTCGCATGTCCGGGTGGGTTTTCCTCTTTCGAGCACTGCCGCAGGGCTGCGGCGAGGCGGCTGCGGCCGCCTGTTCGGCATGCTCATGATTCATGACTGTGTGTAGTCGTCGTGCTGCTCTGCGGAAGTCGTACAGGGGTCGGTGCAGGGGTCACCGGTTTGGGTGACGGCGATATTCACAACTGCTGAGTTGTCCACAGTTATCGACCAAGATCCACACGATTTCCGGGTTCGCTGCACCGTGATTCCAGCGCGTCCGGCTCGGGCCGACTTGTTGGCCGGTTCCGGTTTGTCGGGTGCGTTTGGCCGGTTCGTATCGGCCGTTCATATGGAGGCCGGTTGCCGGTTCTTCACACGTTTGGGAATCGCGGGGCCGCAGGGCTGCGCGAGCGATGCAGCGAAGGGGGACGGAAACCGTGACCGCAGTCGTCACACACGATCCGCCGTCCGCCGCCTCCGGGCGGCCGGGCAGGCCGTTGATCGTCACGGAAGACGTCGAACTGCTGGACGACCTGCTGCGCCTGTGCGCGGCGGCCGGCGCCACGCCCGAGGTCCACCACGGAGTGCCGGAGCCCAGAGGCAGTTGGGAGGCCGCGCCGCTCGTCCTGGTCGGCGACGACGCCGCACGGCGCGTGCGCGGCGCGGGACGCAGGGGCGGGGTGGTGCTGGTGGGCCGGGACCAGGACGACGCCGGGGTGTGGCGCCGGGCCGTCGAGATCGGGGCGGACCACGTCCTGATGCTGCCGGACGGCGAACAGTGGCTGGTGGACCGCATCGCCGACGTCACCGAGGGCGTCGGCCGCCCCGCCCTCACCGTCGGTGTCATCGGCGGCCGAGGCGGCGCAGGAGCCTCCACGCTCGCGTGTGCCCTCGCCGTCACCGCCGCGCGTGAGGGGCTGCGCACACTCCTCGTGGACGCCGATCCGCTGGGCGGCGGACTCGATGTACTCCTCGGCGGTGAGTCGGCCGAAGGGCTGCGCTGGCCCTCGTTCGCCGGCTCGCGCGGACGGCTCGGCAGTGGTGCGCTGGAGGAGTCGCTGCCGAAGCTGCACTCCCTTCGGGTCCTGAGCTGGGACCGCGGCGAATGCGTCGCGGTTCCGCCGCAGGCGATGCGAGCGGTGCTCGCGGCGGCCCGACGCCGGGGCGGCACGGTCGTCGTCGACCTGCCCCGCCGCATCGACGACGGGGTCGCCGAGGCGCTGGCCCAACTCGACGTCGGGATCGTCGTGGTCCCCGCCGAACTCCGCGCCGTCGCCGCCGCCCGCCAGGTGGCCTCCGCGGCCCGGCTCGTCCTACGGGACCTGCGGGTGGCGGTACGCGGTCCCTACGCACCCGGTCTCGACGACCGCGAGGTGGCCCGACTGCTGGATCTGCCATTGGTGGGCGAGGTGCCGGTCGAGCCGGGGCTGCTGCGGCCGCACGAGAGCGACGAACCGCCGGGGGCGGCCGGGCGAGGGCCACTGGCGCGATTCTGCCGGGAGTTCTGGGAGCGCTCTTTGCTTGAGGCGAGGGCGGCATGAGCACGGCGGTGGGGCTTGGCCGGGGGAGTGGGCGCGGGGGCGGCGTCGGCACGGCGGTGGGGTTTGACCGGGGAGGTGGGCGCGGGGGTGGCATGCGTACGGCGTCGGGGCTTGATGGGCTGAGCGGGCGCGAGGGCGGCTTGGGTGAGGCGGTGGGGCTCGATCGGGTGAGCGGGCGTGAGGGTGGTGCCGGCCTTGGGCGGCGGGACTCGGCCGAGCGGGCTGGTTCGTCGGCCGGGAGCTTGGTGCCGGAGCGATCGGCGGCCAGGGCTGTCGGCGTGCCGTCGGAGTTGCTGGACGGGGTGCGGCAGTGGCTGGCCGAGAGCGGGGCCGAGCCGACGCCCGCGCGAGTGGCGCAGGCTCTGCGCGAGCAGGGCAGGGTGCTGGGGGACGCCGAAGTCCTCGGGGCAGCCGCGCAGTTACGGTCCGAGCTGGTCGGCAGTGGCCCGCTGGAACCACTGCTCGCCGATCCCTCGGTGACGGACGTACTGGTGTCGGCGCCTGACCGTGTGTGGGTGGACCGTGGCGGCGGCCTGGAGCTGACGTCCGTGTCCTTCCCGGACGCGGCTGCCGTACGACGTCTCGCGCAGCGCCTGGCCGCGGTGGCCGGGCGGCGACTGGACGACGCGCGGCCCTGGGTGGACGCCCGGCTTCCCGACGGGACCCGGCTGCACGCGGTGCTGCCACCCGTCGCCGTCGGCTGCGCGTGCTTGTCGCTGCGAGTTGTACGGCCCCGGGCATTCACGCTCGCCGAACTGGTCGCCGCAGGCACGGTGCCGCCCGGCGGGGACCGGGTGCTGCGCGCACTGGTCGACGCACGGCTGTCGTTCCTCATCAGCGGCGGCACGGGCACAGGCAAGACCACGCTGCTGAGCGCGTTGCTCGGACTGGTGGGGGACGGCGAGCGGATCGTGCTCGCCGAGGACTCCGCCGAGCTGAGGCCGGACCACCCGCATGTCGTCCGACTGGAGAGCCGGCCCGCCAACCAGGAGGGCGCCGGGCTCGTCGCCCTCGACGACCTGGTGCGGCAGGCACTGCGGATGCGGCCGGACCGGCTGGTCGTGGGCGAGGTGCGCGGCCCCGAAGTCGTTCATCTGCTGGCCGCGCTGAACACGGGCCATGAAGGCGGCTGCGGCACGGTCCACGCCAACGCGGCGGCCGATGTACCGGCCCGGCTGGAGGCGCTCGGCACGGCGGCCGGGCTTGACCGGGCGGCGCTGCACAGCCAGTTGGCGGCCGCCTTGTCGGTCGTACTCCATCTGGTACGCGACCGGACCGGGCGTCGGCGGATCGCCGAGGTGCATGTGCTGGAGCGGGACCGGTCGGGGTTGGTGCGGACGGTGCCGGCGCTGCGGTGGGGAACGGAGGCGTTCGCGTCTGAGCGGGGGTGGGAGCGGCTGCAGGGGCTGCTTCGGGGTGAGGGCGGCGTGGGGCCGGGGTCGTCGGGCGTGCGGGCGGTGTAGCGCCGCCGGGATCGGTGAGCGTGCGGGCGATGTCGGGCCGGGATGTCGAGCGTGCGGGCGATGTAGAGGTGCCGGGTCCGTCGAGTGTGCGGCCGTTGGGCCGCCGGGTCCGTCGAGTGTGCGGGTGATGTGAGGCGGTCGGTTCGTCGAGTGTGCGGGCGAAGTAGGGCCAGGGCCGGTGAGCGTGAGGGCCTTGTCGGGCCAGGGCCCGGGGAGCGTGAGGGCGCTGTTGGGGCCAGGCCCAATGGGTGTGACGGATGGAGTGATTGGGGTGGGTGAGATGTCGGAAGGCGCGGCTGTGCTGTGCCTCGGTGTGGCGGTCTGGTTGTTGGGCGGGCCGAACTCCGGCGCGCGACGTGCCCAGTTGTTGCTGGCCGGTGGTGGGGCCGTGGGTGCCGGACCGCCTGACTGGCGGCGGCTGGCAGGGGAGCTGCGAGGGCGGATTCGCGCCGAGTGGTGGGCGGCTGCCGTCGGGCTGGTGCTGGCGCTGCTTGGGTCGTCGGTGCTGCCGGTCGTCGCGGGGGCGGCCGGGGTGCCATTGCTGAGGCGGGTGCGGCTGGCCCGGGAGGCGCGCGGAGCGAGGGAGCGTCGCGTGGCGGCGGTGATCACGCTGTGCGCGATGCTCGCCGGCGAGGTACGGGCTGGCCGGCAGCCGGGTGAGGCGCTGCTGCGGGCGGCGTGGGAGTCCGGTGGGCTCGGTGAGGCGCAGTCCGCGGTGTTGGCGGCTGCGAAGTTCGGCGGGGACGTGCCGGGCGCGCTCGCCTCTGCGGCACGGCAGCCGGGCGCCGAGGGCCTGTCGGGTCTGGCGGCGTGCTGGCGGGTCGCAGTGGACCAGGGTGCGGGGCTCGCGGCCGGGCTCGACCGGCTGGAGGCGGCCCTGCGGGCGGAGCGCGACCAACGAGCCGACCTGCGGGCCCAGTTGGCCGGCGCCAGATCGACGGTGCTGATGCTGGCCGCTTTGCCGGTCCTGGGGCTGCTGCTCGGTGCCGCCATGGGAGTCGACCCATTGCATGTGCTGCTGCACACCGGGGCGGGGTTCGGATGTCTGGTTGTGGGCGGAGTACTGGAAGGGCTCGGGATGTGGTGGGCGACGTGGATCGTCCGAGGAGCAGAGGCGGGGTGAGGTGCCGAGTGGGAGGGCGAGTCGGTCAGGGATCGCTTGCGCGGCGCGTACGGAGTCGATGGGGAGGCAGCGTGCGGAATCGCGTGAGAGGCCGAGTTGATGATCGCCGCGAACGGGAGGTGGCGAGGTGAACGCGGAGGTTGTCCACAGGCTGGGGATGGCGATGGGGGCGGTGCTGGTGGCCGGTTGGCTGCTGCGGTGGTCGGCCGAGGTCCGGCGCGAGCGGAAGGCTCGGCGACGGTTGGGGTCGCTAATGACGCCGGCCGAGGTGATGCCGCCTCGCAGACGGTACGACGTCCGGCAGGGCGTGCGGCAATGGCTGCCCCTGGCAGCGGTCGGGGGTGCCGGTTGGGCGCTGGTCGGCGGGGTTGCCGGTCTGGCGGTGGGGCTGGGCGCCGCGGGCGGGATGTGGCTGTGGCGGCGTCGGCAGAGAGCCGTAGCCGGTGCAGTGCAGGAGGTCGACGCCGGTGAGGTGGCACGTCGGCTCCCACTCGCCGCCGATCTCCTCGCGGCCTGCATCTCGGCGGGCGCTGGCCCCGTGATCGCGGCTCAGGCAGTGGGCGAGGCGCTTGGCGGTCCCGTCGGGGACGGGCTGTCACGAGGCGCGGCGGAGGTACGGCTCGGCGGCGAACCGGGCGAGGCGTGGCAGAAGTTGGCCGCCCTGCCTGGAGCGGAGGCGCTGGCGCGCCTGCTGGAGCGGGCCGATGTGACGGGGCTTCCGGCGGCCGGACCGGTCGCGCGGCTTGCTGCGGAGGCCCGCGCCGAGTGGACGCGCAACGCGACGGAACGGGCCAGGCGGGCGGCCGTCATGGTCAGCGCGCCGGTGGGCCTGTGCTTCCTGCCCGCGTTCATCGCGGTGGGCGTGGCGCCGGTCGTGATCGGGCTTGCGGGCGGGGTGTTGGGAGGAGGTGCCGGCTGACGGGGTGAGTGCGGCTACGGCCACAGGCCGACGGCCGGGGGTTCTGCGACAGGCGGGACCGGTTGCGGGCGGCTGCGGTCGTCGTGCAGCGGAAGTTCAACAGTTTGTTTCAACGGGACTGAACCTTACGGGGGTTGAGATGTACAAGGCGGTACGGGCACGGATGCGTGCGCTGGTGTGCAGGGTGCGGGCGGCGCGGGGCGATGCCGGCATGGTCACGTCTGAGTACGCGATGGGAATCGTGGCGGCGGTGGCGTTCGCGGTGGTGCTCTACAAGGTCGTGACGAGCGGGGAGGTCAGCGAGGAGTTGCAGGCCATCGTGAAGCGGGCGCTCGATGCGCGGATGTGAGGAGGAGAGGGAGCGGCGGGCCAGGAAGCCGTTCGGGGGCGCGGACCGGGGCTTCGTCACCGCGGAGTCGGCTGTCGTCCTACCGGTTCTGGTCATGTTCGCGATGGCGCTGGTGTGGGGTCTGCTCGTGATGGCGGCGCAGATCCAATGCGTGGACGCGGCCCGGACCGGTGCCCGCGCGGCGGCCCGGCAGGACCCCACCGACGCGGTCATCGAGGTCACCCGTGAGGCGGCACCCCGCGGCGCGACGGTCACGGTCGGCCGGGAGGGCGACGAGGTCCGGGTGGTCGTCGTGGCCAAGCCACCCGTGCTGACGGGGCTCCCCTTCGAGGTACGGGAGGAAGCCGTGGCCGCGGCCGAGGAAACGGTGGGGGCGGGGACATGAGAGGGAGTTCCGAGACAGGCCGTCGCAGGTCTGTGGCCGGCCGCCGCACCGCGCGCGCCGCAGCCGGCCTTCGGAGCGCTGCCCGGAAAGCTGCCCCCGACCCGCGCTCCGACCGAGGCTCCGCCACGGTCTGGAGCCTCGGCGCCATCACCGTGCTCTGCGTCGTCTTCGGCGTCGTACTCGCCCTGGGCCACGCCGTCGTGACCCGGCACCGGGCGGCAGGCGGCGCCGATCTCGCGGCGCTGGCAGCGGCCGACCACTGGGCGGAGGGTGGCCCGGCGGCCTGTGCACGGGCTGAACGGGTCGCCGGCGCGCAAGGCGTGCGGCTCGTGCGGTGCGTACTGGTCGGCGAGGTCTCGGACGTGACCGCGGCTTCGGGCCGAGGCCCCTTCGCGGCGGAGGTCAGGGCGCGGGCGGGGCCTGCTGAGCAGTCGGAGCTTCCACCGCCGACGGCGCATCTGGCACCGGACCCTGCGGTGAGGCACCGGCCGAGACCGGTTCCGTGACCGATTGCGGGGCCACGGCCGCCCCGTCCGACGCCGACGCGGACCCCTCGGGCTGAACCGCACCGGACCCATCACCCGGGCTCCCGTGCGATTCCTCCGGCGCCCCCCGCAACAAAACCGTCAGCAACCGCACGGCCCCCCGCTTGTGCAGCGGATCGTTGCCGTTGCCGCACTTGGGGGACTGGATGCAGGACGGGCAGCCGGCGTCGCACTCGCAGGAGGCGATGGCCTGGCGGGTGGCGGTGAGCCAGGAGCGGGCCGTATGGAAGGCGCGCTCGGCGAAGCCCGCGCCGCCGGGGTGGCCGTCGTAGACGAAGACCGTGGGGAGCAGCGTGTCGGGGTGGAGCGGGATGGAGACCCCGCCGATGTCCCAGCGGTCGCAGGTCGCGAAGAGGGGCAGCAGGCCGATCGAGGCGTGCTCGGCGGCGTGCAGGGCGCCGCCGAGGATCTCCGGGTTGATCCGGGCCTCGTCCAGCTGGTCCTCGGTGACCGTCCACCAGACCGCGCGGGTGCGCAGCGTACGAGGAGGGAGGTCGAGCTTCGTCTCGCCCAGTACTTCGCCGGTGATCAGCCGACGGCGCAGGAAGGAGACCACCTGGTTGGTGACCTCGACGGAGCCGTAGCAGAGGCGGCCGTCGCCCCAGGGGATCTCGACGTCCGTCTCCAGGACGGAGATCGCCGTCGTGTCGCGGGCGACCGTCGAGTAGGGCGGGGCGGCCTCCTCGACCAGGGCCACGGAGTCCTCCAGGTCGAGGGAGCGCACCAGGTACGTACGGCCCTGGTGCAGGTGGACCGCGCCCTCGTGGACGGAGCCGTGCGCGGCGCCCGCGTCGACCGTGCCGAGCAGCCGCCCCGTCCCGGCCTCGACCACCTGGACCGGACGGCCGCCCTCGCCGCGGATGTCGGTGAGGTCGGCGGCCCGTTCCCGGCGCGTCCAGTGCCAGGCCTTGGTGCGACGGCGCAGCAGCTTCGCGGCCTCCAGCTGCGGCAGCAGGCTCTCGGTCTCGGGGCCGAACAGCTCTAGGTCCTCGTCGGTCAGCGGGATCTCCGCGGCCGCCGCGCACAGATGCGGTGCGAGGACGTACGGGTTGTCGGGGTCGAGGACCGTCGATTCCACCGGACGGTCGAACAGGGCCTCGGGATGGTGGACGAGGTAGGTGTCCAGCGGATCGTCGCGGGCGACGAGGACCGCGAGGGCGCCCTGTCCTGAGCGGCCGGCGCGGCCCGCCTGCTGCCACAGGGAGGCGCGTGTGCCCGGGTAGCCGGCGATCAGTACGGCGTCGAGGCCGGAGACGTCGATGCCGAGTTCCAGGGCGGTGGTGGCCGACAGGCCGAGGAGCTCGCCGGAGTGGAGGGCCTGTTCCAGGGCGCGGCGTTCCTCGGGGAGGTAGCCGCCGCGGTACGCCGCGACACGCCGGGCGAGGGAGCGGTCTACCTCGGCGAGGCGTTCCTGGGCGATGACCGAGATCAGCTCGGCGCCGCGCCGGGAGCGTACGAAGGCGACCGAGCGGATGCCCTGCACCGCCAGGTCGGTCAGGAGGTCCGCCGTCTCGGCGGTGGCCGTACGCCGGACGGGTGCGCCCTTCTCGCCCTGCATCTCGGTGAGCGGGGGCTCCCAGAGGGCGAAGACCAGCTCGCCGCGCGGGGAGGCGTCGTCGGCGACCTCCACGACCGGGAGGCCGGTGAGGCGCCGGGCGGCGACCGCGGGCTCGGCGGCCGTCGCGGAGGCCAGCAGGAAGACCGGGGAGGCGCCGTAGCGGGCGCACAGGCGGCGCAGTCGGCGCAGCACCTGGGCGACGTGGGAGCCGAAGACGCCGCGGTAGGTGTGGCACTCGTCGATGACGACGTACTTGAGCGCCTTCAGGAAGGAGGACCAGCGGGGGTGAGACGGGAGTATGCCGCGGTGCAGCATGTCGGGGTTGGTCAGGACGTAGTTGCCGTACTGGCGGACCCACTCGCGTTCCTCGAACGGAGTATCGCCGTCGTACACGGCGGGTCGGACGGAATTGCCCAGCGGATGTGAAAGTTCCTTCACCGAACGGCACTGGTCCGCCGCAAGAGCCTTGGTCGGGGCCAGGTAGAGGGCGGTCGCGCCGCGGCCGTTCGGGGCTTCTGAACCGTCCAGGAGTGTCGACAGGACGGGCACGAGGTAGGCCAGGGACTTGCCGGAGGCCGTGCCCGTGGCGACGACCACCGACTCGCCGTCCAGGGCGTGCTCGGCGGCGCGTGCCTGGTGGGCCCATGGATGCTGGATTCCAGCCGTCTGCACCGCGGCGATGACCTCCGCGCGGATCCGGTCGGGCCAGACGGCATGGCGGCCCTCCCTCGGGGGCACATGCTCCGTATGAGTGATGCGCGAAGCCCGACTCGGCCCCGAGGCGAGTCGGCCCAGCACCGCGCCCGGGTCCACCCGGGAAACGGGGCCCGTCGGGGATCGATCGGATCGGTGATTCTTGGCCATCGGGACCGAGTGTGTCACTGGCGTGACGGACAATGGGACCAAGGCGTCGTGCACGCCTGCCGGTAAGTGATTGAATGCCATCGCGGCTGGCGAACCGTCCTGGGACTGCAAGCCGAGGTGTCCCGAGGGACGACCGCTCGATAGCAAGGTGCTGGAGGATCCGTGGACCTGTCCCTGTCGACCCGTACCGTCGGCGATCGTACGGTCGTCGAGGTCGGTGGCGAAATCGACGTATATACCGCGCCCAAGTTGCGCGAACAGTTGGTCGAGCTGGTGAACGACGGGAGTTTCCACCTCGTCGTTGACATGGAGGGCGTGGACTTCCTCGACTCCACCGGGCTCGGCGTTCTGGTCGGCGGCTTGAAGCGGGTTCGTGCCCATGAGGGCTCTCTGCGCCTGGTGTGCAACCAGGAGCGCATTCTGAAGATCTTCCGCATCACCGGCCTCACCAAGGTGTTCCCGATCCACACCTCGGTCGAGGAAGCGGTAGCGGCAACCGACTGACAACCGGACCCGGGGGCGCACCTGAGCGTGCCCCGGGGCGGCAGAAGTTGAAACAGACGGGGGACTGGGCTTTCGGCGGCCCGGTCCCCCCGACAGCACGCCCGAAGTCGCGAGGGGGATGCATGGCCACCGTTGAACTCCGCTTCAGCGCGCTGCCCGAGCACGTCAGGACCGCCCGACTGGTGGCGGCAGCGGTGGCGCGCAGGGCCGGAGTGGACGAGGCCGTCCTGGACGAGGTCAGACTCGCCGTGGGCGAGGCCTGCACCCGGGCCGTCGGACTGCACCAGATGGTCGGCATCACGGCGCCGGTGAAGGTGTCGCTGATCGAGGAGGAGAAGCAGTTCTCCATCGAGGTCGGCGACGAGGCGCCGCGTTCCGTTCCCGGCGAGCGGGCATCCGGCGCCGGGAGCGGCGACGGTGAGGTGGAGGCCGAGGAGGACGAGATGGGCCTCGCGGTCATCAGTGGTCTCGTCGACGACGTCGAAGTCTCCGCAGGGGAGCATGGTGGCCTGATCCGTATGACCTGGCCGACCACACCGCCGGCCGCGGTGCTCCCCTGAGGGAACAGCCTCACCCATCCGTCTCATCACGAAGGGCCCTGCTGAGCAGGGCCCTTCGTGTTTTTGTCTCCGGCGCCGGGGAATTCGTGAATGAATTCACGATCGATCTTCCGATAATTGATCAAGCTCCCGATAATTTGATCAAGCGTCAATCTCGGCGTCAATGGTTTTAGGGCATTAGCACTTTCGGGTTCAGTGGCTTGATGTCGATCATTTGCTGAACGGCATGTGAAGGCCAATTCCGTTTACCGCCATCTGTTTTGATCAGGTTCCGGTACCTAGAATCCGTCCACATCTTGAGCTCAGCCCAAGCGTCAAGGAGGACGAATGGCGGGGCTTTCTACCCCTCATCAGTTGGACCACCCCACAACCTTCGCAGCCGCAGTGCTGACGGACGACAACCGGATCATCATCACGATCATCGGTGTCGTCGCGCTGGCAGCGCTCGTGGTCGCCGGAGTCCTGGTGCGCCAGGTGCTCGCGGCGGGCGAGGGCACCGACAGCATGAAGAAGATCGCGGCAGCGGTCCAGGAAGGCGCCAACGCCTATCTGGCCCGGCAGCTGCGCACGCTCGGCGTATTCGCCGTCGTCGTGTTCTTCCTGCTCATGCTGCTGCCCGCGGACGACTGGAATCAACGCATCGGCCGATCGGTGTTCTTCTTGATCGGCGCCGCGTTCTCGGCAGCCACCGGCTATATCGGCATGTGGCTCGCCGTGCGCAGCAATGTGCGTGTCGCCGCGGCGGCCCGGGAAGCGACCCCGGCGGAAGGTGAACCGGAAAAGGATCTCACCACCGTCTCGCACAAAGCCATGAAGATCGCTTTCCGCACGGGCGGCGTCGTCGGCATGTTCACAGTGGGGCTCGGTCTGCTCGGCGCCTCCTGTGTGGTGCTGGTGTACGCGGCCGACGCGCCGAAGGTGCTCGAAGGATTCGGTCTCGGTGCCGCGCTGATCGCGATGTTCATGCGTGTCGGCGGCGGCATCTTCACCAAGGCCGCCGACGTCGGCGCCGACCTGGTCGGAAAGGTCGAACAGGGCATTCCGGAGGACGACCCGCGCAATGCCGCGACCATCGCCGACAACGTGGGCGACAACGTCGGCGACTGCGCGGGCATGGCGGCCGACCTCTTCGAGTCGTACGCCGTGACCCTGGTCGCCGCACTGATCCTCGGATCGGCGGCGTTCGGTGACTCCGGGCTTGCCTTCCCGCTGATCGTGCCCGCGATCGGCGTGATCACCGCGATGATCGGCATCTTCGCGGTGGCACCGCGGCGCAGCGACCGCAGCGGCATGACCGCGATCAACCGCGGATTCTTCATCTCCGCGGTGATCTCGATCGTGCTGGTCGCGATCGCCGTGTTCGCCTACCTGCCGTCGTCGTACGCCGACCTGGACGGCATCGGCGACGCCGCCATCGCGGCCAAGGACGGCGACCCGCGGATCCTCGCGCTCGTCGCCGTGGCGATCGGCATCCTGCTGGCCGCTGTCATTCAGCAGCTGACCGGCTACTTCACCGAGACCAACCGCCGCCCGGTGCAGGACATCGGCAAGACCTCGCTCACGGGGCCCGCCACCGTCGTCCTCGCCGGTATCTCGATCGGTCTCGAGTCGGCCGTCTACACCGCCCTGCTGATCGGCCTCGGCGTCTACGGGGCGTTCCTGCTCGGCGGCACGTCGATCATGCTCGCGCTGTTCGCGGTGGCGCTGGCCGGCACCGGTCTGC
The DNA here is from genome assembly GCF_008704715.1 of Streptomyces chartreusis. Classification (NCBI taxonomy): domain Bacteria; kingdom Bacillati; phylum Actinomycetota; class Actinomycetes; order Kitasatosporales; family Streptomycetaceae; genus Streptomyces; species Streptomyces chartreusis. The sequence continues at coordinate 4,478,112 of NZ_CP023689.1, read as the reverse complement.
TCACCACGGTCGGCGTGATCGTCGCCATGGACACCTTCGGTCCGGTCTCCGACAACGCGCAGGGCATCGCCGAGATGTCCGGCGACGTCGAGGGCGCCGGCGCCCAGGTGCTCACCAACCTGGACGCGGTCGGCAACACGACCAAGGCCATCACCAAGGGCATCGCCATCGCCACCGCCGTCCTGGCGGCAGCGGCGCTCTTCGGGTCGTACCGCGACGCCATCACCACCGGCGCACGGGACGTGGGCGAGAAGCTCAGCGGCGAGGGCGCGCCCATGAACCTGATCATGGACATCTCGCAGCCCAACAACCTCGTCGGCCTCATCGCGGGCGCGGCGGTGGTGTTCCTCTTCTCGGGGCTCGCCATCAACGCCGTGTCGCGGTCGGCGGGTGCCGTGGTCTACGAGGTGCGGCGGCAGTTCCGTGAGCGGCCCGGGATCATGGACTACTCGGAGAAGCCCGAGTACGGCAAGGTCGTCGACATCTGCACCCGGGACGCCCTGCGCGAGCTCACCACGCCGGGACTGCTCGCGGTGATGGCGCCCATCTTCATCGGGTTCACGCTCGGCGTCGGTGCCCTGGGCGCCTTCCTCGCGGGCGCGATCGGTTCGGGCACCCTCATGGCGGTGTTCCTGGCCAACTCCGGAGGCGCCTGGGACAACGCCAAGAAGCTCGTCGAGGACGGTCACCACGGTGGCAAGGGCAGCGAGGCCCACGCCGCGACGGTGATCGGCGACACGGTCGGCGACCCCTTCAAGGACACCGCCGGTCCCGCGATCAACCCGCTGCTGAAGGTGATGAACCTGGTCGCGCTGCTCATCGCGCCCGCGGTCATCCAGTTCAGCTACGGCGAGGACAAGAGCGTCGGCGTGCGGGTCCTGATCGCCGTCGTCTCGGCCCTCGTGATCGTCGGCGCGGTCTACGTCTCCAAGCGGCGAGGCATCGCCGTGGGTGACGAAGACAACGCCGAGAGGGTGGCCAAGCCGGCCGATCCCGCTGTGGTCTCGTAGGCGGTTATACGACGGCCCAGCTCAAGAGGCGGGCGGGCGGCGCGCATTGACGTGCCGCCCGCCCGCCTCTTGCTGTTCACGCCCTTGCCGTGACCCTTCTCTCACATGGTGCAAACAGTATGAAAAGCCAATGGATGGCACATGCGGCAAGGTGTCCTCCCCGATCCGACGTGTAGGGTCCCGTGGCCGATAGCCGTGGAAGGGACCAAACCGGTGAACAAGAAGCTCGCGGCCGCACTGTCCGGCGGTGCGGTACTCGTACTGGCGCTGACGGGATGCACAAGCGACGAGGGCAACAAGGAACTCGACGCCTGGGCCAAGAAGGTCTGCGACGCGGTACCGGCCCAGAACGCGAAGATCTCGGCGGCCTACGTCGCGATAACCAAGGCGGCCAAGGACACCACCAGCACGCCCAAGGAGCTCCAGGAGGCCGACTCCAAGGCCTTCCAGGACCTCGCCGAGGGCTACAAGGCGCGCGCCGGCCTCATCAGCGGCGCCGGGGCGCCTCCCGGCGTGGAGGACGGCGCGAAGGTCCAGCAGGACGTCGTCAAGAAGCTCACCTCCCTCTCCGCGGCCTACGCCGACCTCAAGGAGCGGGTCGACAAGCTGGACACGAAGGACCAGGGCAAGTTCGCCTCCGGCCTGAAGGACGTGTCCGCCGAGATGAAGCAGGTGGAGACGCAGCGCCAGAGCGCCGTCACGGCGCTGAAGAAGCTGGAGTCCGGCGACACCAAGAAGGCGCTGACCTCGCAGGAGGGCTGCAAGCAGGCCGCCGAGGCGTCCGGCGCCGCCGGGGCCACCGGCAGCTGAGCCCGACCACGGCCGCCGGCGTCACCGGCGGCCGGGCCGGCCCCGGTCACCGGCGCCCCGGCCCACTCCAGGGGCGGACGCGGGTCACAATGAGGGCGTGAGTGACTCCACGCTGCCCTCCCTGCCCGCTTCCGACCGCCCCGATGTCGCCGCCCGGCTCAGAGAGGCCCTGCTCGGGGCCTCCTTCACCGCCGACGGGCTCCTCGAACTGCTCGGTGCGCCCGCGTACGCGGCGCTCGCCCGCAGCGAGACCGTGCCCGCGCTCCGGGCGACCCGCGGAGACACGCCGCTGGAGGCGCTCGTACGGCTCTTCCTGCTGCAGCAGCCCGTCGCGCACGCGCGCGTGGCGGACGTGCTGCCCGTGGACGCGTGCCTGGAGAGCGGGTGGCTGGTCCGGGTCGGCGGCGCGTCCGACGACGACATCGCCGCGACCGTCGACGTACGGCCCTACGGCGGGCCCGGCGGCGAGGACTGGTTCATCGTGTCCGACCTCGGCTGCGCGGTCGGCGGTGCCGGAGGCATCGGCAGCAAGGACGAGGGCGTCGTCCTCGGCGTCGGCGGGGCCTCCACGACCCTCGCCGGCATCACCGTCCGTACGCCCGTCTCCTCCGCCCTCGACGTCGGCACCGGGTCCGGCATCCAGGCCCTGCACGCCGCGCAGCACGCCACGCGCGTGACGGCGACCGACCTCAACCCGCGCGCACTGCACATCACCGCGCTCACGCTGGCGCTGTCCGGCGCGCCCGCCGCGGATCTGCGGGAGGGCTCGCTGTTCGAGCCGCTGAAGGACGACGAGACCTACGACCTGATCGTGTCCAACCCGCCCTTCGTGATCTCGCCGGGCGCGCGGCTGACGTACCGCGACGGCGGGATGGGCGGGGATGATCTGTGCCGGTCGATCGTTCAGGGAGCGGGGACGCGGCTGAGCGAGGGCGGGTTTGCGCAGTTCCTCGCCAACTGGCAGCACGTCGCGGGGGAGGACTGGCAGGACAGGCTGCGTTCCTGGGTGCCGCGCGGGTGCGACGCGTGGATCGTGCAGCGCGAGGTCCAGGACGTCACGCAGTACGCCGAGCTGTGGCTCAGGGACGCCGGTGACCACCGGGGTGACGCGGCCGAGTACCAGGCGCGGTACGACGCGTGGCTGGACGAGTTCGAGGCGCGCAAGGTCAGGGCCGTCGGCTTCGGGTGGATCACGCTGCGCAGGACGTCGGCCGCCGTGCCCTCGATCACCGTGGAGGAGTGGCCGCACCCGGTCGAGCAGCCGCTCGGTGACACCGTCCGCGAGCACTTCGCCCGGCTCGACTACCTGCGTGCCCGGGACGACGCGGCCCTGCTGGAGGACCACTTCAGGCTCGTCGCCGAGGTCGTGCAGGAACAGGTCGGGCTGCCCGGCGCCGAGGATCCGGAGCACGTGGTGCTGCGCCAGCACCGGGGCATGCGCCGGGCCACCCAGGTCGACACGGTCGGCGCGGGCTTCGCGGGCGTGTGCGACGGCTCGCTGAGCGCCGGCCGCATCCTGGACGCGATCGCCCAGCTGATGGGCGAGGACCCGGTGATGCTGCGCGACCGTACGCCCGCCCAGATCCGGCTGCTGGTGGAGCAGGGGTTCCTCGAACCGGCACGGTGACCCGACCTCGCGACGCCTGTCACGCCTGGGGTGGCTTGCCACCACTGCTTCACAAGTGCCCGATCTGACGGGATTGATCCTGAAAAGGTCTCCTGTCAGTGGTGGGTGCGAAGCTACCTTCAAGAGACGGACTCGACGCGCCCTCGGGGGAGGCGCGCCGTCTCGGTCCCGGGGGGAGGCGTGATGGCGGGGGAGACGCCGGATCACGGCGAAGGCAGGCTCATCAACGGCCGGTACCGGCTGGTGCGGACGCTCGGCGCGGGCGGCATGGGACGCGTGTGGCTCGCGTACGACGAGGAGTTGGCCTGCGAGGTCGCGATGAAGGAGATCGCGCTTCCGGACGCGCCGATGGACGCGAGCGAGACGAGCCGGCGCATCGCCCGCGCCCGCAGCGAGGCCCGGCACGCGGCACGGCTGCGCGGGCACCCGCATGTGGCCACGGTGCACGACGTGGTGGTGCACGAGGGGCTGCCGTGGATCGTCATGGAGCACGTGCCGGACGCGGTGGATCTCCAGGCGGTCGTACGGAGTTCGGGGCCGCTGACGCCCGCTCAGGCGGCCCGCGTCGGGCTCGCCGTGCTCGACGCGCTGACCGCCGGGCACCGGATCGGCATCCTCCACAGGGATGTGAAACCGGCCAACATCCTTCTGGCGCCGGACGCTTCGGGCGACCACCACGCACGCGTGCTGCTCACCGACTACGGCATCGCCCTCCAGCCCGAGTCCCGCGAGCCCCGGCTCACGGCGACCGCGGGCATCCTCGGCACACCCGGCTACCTCGCCCCGGAACGCGCGCGTGGCGAGCCGCCCACCCCGGCCGCCGACCTGTTCTCCCTCGGCGCCACGCTCTACGCCGCCGTCGAAGGCCGCGGCCCCTTCGACCGGCACGGCGACTACGCCACCCTCACGGCCCTGCTCGGCGAGGACCCGACCCCACCGCTCCTCGCGGGCGAACTGGCGCCGGTGCTCCAGGGGTTGCTGGTGAAGGACCCGGTGCGCAGATCGGCACCGGAGGCGGTGGCCCGGGGGCTGGAGCGGGTGGCGCGGGCGGCGGAGCCGACCGTGGGCACGGGGCCTCACGTGGGCGCGGGGCCGGTGGGGTTCGGCCCGCCGCCCATCGGTTTCGGGCCGCCACCGGGCACTCCGCAGACACCGAGTACTCCGCAAACGCCGGGCACCCCGCAGACACCGGCCGCACCGCCGACCCCGAACACCCCGCAGTCGCCCTTCGACCCCGGAAACCCCTACGCGCAAGGCACCTACGCCCAGGGGCCGTATGCGCAAGGCACCTACGCGCAGGGCCCGTACGCCCAGGGCGCGGCAGCCGCCACCACACCGTCGTACCTGACCGGCATCTCCGGCGGTCCCGGAAGCGCGGCCGGCGCCGGCGGAAAGCGCACCGCGATCGTCGCGCTCGTCTTTGGGCTCGTGCTCGTCGTCGCCGGTGGGACCTGGGCCGTCGTGTCGCTGACCGGCGAAGACGCAGGGGCCCAGAAGAACTCGGCGACGAAGGCGTCGCCCGCGGCGAGCGCGTCGCGAACATCTCCGGCACCGACCGGCCCGGTGTATCCGTACGGCGAGGGCGTGGGCCTCACCGAGCCGCTGGAGACGGGCGACTGCGTGCGGGCGGTGTGGTCCGGGACGCCGTTCGAGTCGGTGCCGAACCTCGGCGTCGTGGACTGCGCCGACGACTGGCCCGACGGCCAGGTCGTGGCCGTCGACACCGCCACCGACTTCGCCGACGCCCGAGCGCAGGGCACCCGGCGCTGCGAGCGGCAGAGCGGGACGATCGCCGCCGCGCTGCCGGACGCGGCGCCCTACGCCGTCGTACCGACGCGGCAGGGGTTCGCCGCGGCCGGCAGCGGCACCGCATGTCTCGTACTCGGCCGGCATGCCGCGATAGGCGGCGAAGTGGGCGGTTTCCGTGACGACGGGGAGAACCTCTGGGTGGGGCAGATGAGTGTCGGCGACTGCTGGATCTACGAGGAAGAGGGCGACGGTTACAACGCCCCCTTGATCGACTGCGCCAAACCCCACACCGACCAGGTCATAGGCACGGTTCAGGCACCCGGCGGAATGAGTCACGAGAACGGTTCGGACAACGCCACCAAGCTGTGCCGGAACAAATTCGAGGCGATCTGGGCGCCGGGCGAGGAGCGGGCCGTCTACGGCTGGATCGCGGACGAGGAGGACTGGGAAGCGGGCTTCGACAAGGCCGTGTGCACGGTCGGCCGGGTCGACAACGCCGAGACGACCGGAAAGATACCGGCGCCCGGCGCGGTCTGAGCCGGACGGGGCCGGTGAGGGCGGAGGATGCCGAGAGGCCGCCGTGGCTGCCGGGGCCGGAGTGACTCCGGAGTCCACAGCCATGTCGGCCCCGCGTTCACCTGAGGTTCGTCTGTGCGCCGTCCGCGCGTGCCAGTCTCGCCGGGCTGGGCATCCGCTGACGGGAGAAAAGGGGCAAGCGGAACCATGGAAAGGGGACCGGCACTCTTCGCCGGGATCGTGTTCGCCCTGTTCGGAGGCGGGCTGCTGGTGTGGACCGCGGTCCGGGTACGGCAGCGTCAGCCCGTCGCTCACGGTGTGAACCCCGTCGCATCCGCGACGCTCGCCGGCGTTGTCTCGATGATCGCGCTGATCCTCGGAACCTGGTGCTTCACCCGCCTCTGAGAACGGCCCGCGAGCTGGGCAGCCGTTAATTGACAGGGCCTCTTCCGGAAAGGCTCGAAAAGACCTGTGCGCACTCCGGGCGGCAGGAATGGCGGAAGTCGGGTTACCGTTCGAGTGGCCGTTGCGGGCTTTTCCCGTTTGACAACGGGGCGGGATGTACCGTCACACTCCGCAGCGTCACCACCACCCGACCCCGGGACTACGGCCTGGGGAGGCCCAGCGTCGACCGGAGAGAAGAGCGAAGTTGTCCCCGACCAGCGAGACCGCACAGGGCGGCCGCCGACTCGTCATCGTCGAGTCGCCTGCCAAGGCGAAGACGATCAAGGGCTACCTGGGCCCCGGCTACGTAGTCGAAGCGAGCGTCGGGCACATCCGCGACCTTCCCAACGGCGCCGCGGAGGTGCCGGAGAAGTACACCGGTGAGGTCCGCCGCCTCGGTGTGGACGTCGAACACGACTTTGAGCCGATCTATGTGGTCAACGCCGACAAGCGGGCCCAGGTCAAGAAGCTCAAGGACCTGCTGAAGGAATCCGACGAGCTCTACCTCGCCACCGATGAGGACCGCGAGGGCGAGGCCATCGCCTGGCACCTCCAGGAGGTGCTCAAGCCGAAGGTCCCGGTCAAGCGGATGGTCTTCCACGAGATCACCAAGTCCGCGATCCAGGCCGCCGTGGCCAACCCGCGCCAGCTCAACCAGAAGCTGGTCGACGCCCAGGAGACCCGCCGCATCCTCGACCGCCTCTACGGCTACGAGGTCTCGCCGGTCCTGTGGAAGAAGGTCATGCCGCGCCTTTCGGCCGGCCGCGTCCAGTCCGTCGCCACCCGCCTCGTGGTGGAGCGGGAGCGCGAGCGCATCGCGTTCCGTTCCGCCGAGTACTGGGACCTGACGGGCACCTTCTCGACCGGCCGCGCGGGGGACTCTTCGGACCCGTCGTCGCTGGTCGCCCGCCTCCAGACCGTCGACGGCAGGCGCGTCGCGCAGGGCCGCGACTTCGACTCCCTCGGGCAGCTCAAGAGCGCGAACACCCTCCACCTCGACGAGGCGAACGCCCGCGCGCTCGCCGCCGCGCTGGAGCAGACGCAGTTCGCCGTCCGGTCCGTCGAGTCCAAGCCGTACCGCCGCTCGCCGTACGCCCCGTTCCGTACGACGACGATGCAGCAGGAGGCGAGCCGCAAGCTCGGCTTCGGCGCCAAGGCCACCATGCAGGTCGCGCAGAAGCTGTACGAGAACGGCTACATCACCTACATGCGTACGGACTCCACGACGCTGAGCGACACCGCCGTCGCCGCGGCCCGTGCCCAGGTCACGCAGCTGTACGGCGCCGACTACCTGCCCCCGCAGCCGCGTACCTACGCCGGGAAGGTCAAGAACGCGCAGGAGGCGCACGAGGCGATCCGCCCCTCCGGCGACCGCTTCCGCACGCCCGCCGAGACCGGTCTGACCGGCGACCAGTTCAAGCTCTACGAGCTGATCTGGAAGCGGACCGTCGCCTCCCAGATGAAGGACGCGACCGGTAACTCCGTCACCGTCAAGATCGGCGGCACCGCTGCCGACGGACGGGACGTCGAGTTCAGCGCCTCCGGCAAGACGATCACCTTCCACGGCTTCCTCAAGGCCTACGTCGAGGGCGCCGACGACCCGAACGCCGAGCTCGACGACCGCGAGCGCCGGCTGCCGCAGGTCAGCGAGGGCGACCGGCTCGGCGCCGAGGAGATCACGGTCGACGGGCACGCCACCAAGCCCCCGGCCCGCTACACCGAGGCCAGCCTCGTCAAGGAGCTCGAAGAGCGCGAGATCGGCCGCCCGTCGACGTACGCGTCGATCATCGGCACGATCCTCGACCGCGGCTACGTCTTCAAGAAGGGCACGGCACTCGTCCCGTCCTTCCTGTCCTTCGCCGTGGTCAACCTCCTGGAGAAGCACTTCGGGCGGCTCGTCGACTACGACTTCACCGCCAAGATGGAGGACGACCTCGACCGCATCGCCCGCGGCGAGGCCCAGTCCGTGCCGTGGCTGAAGCGTTTCTACTTCGGCGAGGGCACCGACAACGGCAACGCCGCGGAAGCGGGCAACGGCGACGGGGACCACCTCGGCGGCCTCAAGGAGCTGGTGACCGACCTGGGCGCGATCGACGCCCGCGAGGTGTCGTCGTTCCCGGTGGGCAACGACATCGTGCTGCGCGTCGGCCGCTACGGCCCCTACATCGAGCGCGGCGAGAAGGACTCCGAGAACCACCAGCGGGCGGACGTGCCCGAGGACCTGGCTCCGGACGAGCTGAGCGTCGAGCTCGCCGAGGAACTGCTCGCCAAGCCGAGCGGCGACTTCGAGCTCGGTGCCGACCCGAAGACGGGCCACCAGATCATCGCCCGGGACGGCCGCTACGGCCCGTACGTCACCGAGGTGCTCCCCGAGGGCACCCCGAAGACCGGCAAGAACGCCGTCAAGCCGCGCACGGCCTCCCTCTTCAAGTCCATGGCGCTCGACACGGTCACGCTGGAGGACGCGCTCAAGCTGATGTCCCTGCCGCGTGTCGTCGGCACCGACGCGGACGGCGTGGAGATCACCGCGCAGAACGGCCGCTACGGCCCGTACCTGAAGAAGGGCACGGACTCGCGCTCGCTCCAGGCCGAGGAGCAGCTGTTCACGATCACGCTGGAGGAGGCGCAGGCGATCTACGCCCAGCCCAAGCAGCGTGGCCGCGCGGCCGCCAAGCCGCCGCTGAAGGAGCTGGGCACCGACCCGGTGAGCGAGAAGCCGGTCGTCGTCAAGGACGGTCGCTTCGGGCCGTACGTGACCGACGGCGAGACCAACGCGACCCTGCGCTCCGGCGACAGCGTCGAGACGATCACGCCTGAGCGCGGCTTCGAGCTGCTGGCCGAGAAGCGCGCCAAGGGACCCGCCAAGAAGACGGCGAAGAAGGCCCCGGCGAAGAAGACGGCCGCGAAGAAGGCCGCCCCGGCCAAGAAGACGGCCGCCAAGAAGACCGCGGCGAAGAAGACGACCGCGGCCGCGAAGAAGACGACGGCGAAGAAGACGGCCACGGCCACGAAGAAGGCCACGGCCTCGAACTCGACCGGCGAGGACTGAGCCCTACGGATCCCGGTCGCAACCGAGCCCCTTCCGGGGCCGGTTGAGGGCCGGGTCCTTCACCTCGGGTTCGCAAAACGAACGCCTCGGCATCAGTTTGGTGTCGGGGCGGGCGTACGTTCGGGCGGGAGCGCCGGGCTGTCGGTGCGTCCCGATAGGCTGAAAGCATGACCCGTGCCGAGCAGCCAACGGCCGCCAATCCGGCCCCCGACGACGCCCTTGCCGCGGACTCCCGCGAGCGCGCTGTCCGTGCCCTGCTACGCCGACCGCAGCTCAAGCGGCTGTGGAGTGCGCAGTTGGTGGGGGGTGTCGGCGACATCCTCGCCCTGCTGGTCCTGGTGCTGCTGGCCCTTCAGGCGGCGATCGCCGAGGGGTCGTTCGGCGGCGGCTACCGGGGCGTGGCATTCGCAGTGGCGACCGTCTTCGGCGTGCGCATCCTGGCCACACTCCTCTTCGGCGCCGTACTCCTCGGCCCGCTGACGTCGCTGACCTCCCAGGACGGCCCCCTCGACCGGCGCTGGACCATGGTCGTCAACGACGGACTGCGGGCCGCCCTGCTGATCGTCGCGCCCCTGTGGATCGACTGGACGCCGGACAACGCACTGGCGTTCCTCCTGGTGACCGTCTTCGTGACCGGCGTCGCCGAGCGTTTCTGGACGGTGTGCCGCGAGAGCGCGGCGCCCGCGCTGGTGCCGCCCCCGCCGCCGGAGGGCGCGACGGTACGACCGCTGCCGGACCACATGGACGCCCTGCGCCGGCTCTCGCTGCGCACGAGTTTCGTGGCGGTCCCGCTGGCCGCCGCCGCACTCGTCGCCGCCGCCCTGCTGAACAACCTGCTCGGCGCCGGGCTCGACTGGTTCGAGCAGCACCAGGCGGCCCTCGCCTCGTACGTCGCGGCCGGCCTGTTCGCCGCGTCCCTGTCCGTGGTGACGTTCCTGGAGCTGCCCGACACGCGCACCCCGCGCGCGCGGTCGCCCCTGGAGGGCCTGCGCCGGCCGAAGACCGGCTCGGGCGTCGACAAGGGCCGTACCGGCGCGATCGCGCTGCTCGTGACGGCCTGTGCCGCCGTCGCCGCCGCGGTGGCCGCCGCGGTCGCCGTGTCCGTGCTGCACGCCAAGGACCTCGGTGGCGGGCCCGTGCTCTACGGCCTGATGGTGCTCGCGCTGACCGGCGGAGTGGTCGTCGGCATCCGTACGGCCCCCGCCCTGCTGCCCGCCCTGTCCCGACGCCGCCTGCTGGCGCTGGCGATCGCCTTCACCGGCATCGCCCTGCTGGCCGCGGGCCTCGTCCCGGACGTCACCACCGTCCTGCTGATCCTCGCCCTCGCCGGGGTCGGCGCCGGCGTGTCCGCCAACACCGGGCACACCCTGCTCGACCAGGAGGCCGAGGAGTTCCGCAAGCCCCGCACCACGGAGCACCTGCACGCGGTCGTACGGGTGTGCGTGGCGCTCGGCGCGGTGATCGCGCCGCTGGTGGCCGCGCTCATCGGGCCGCACCGGCTGGAGAGCGGCAAGTTCGTCTTCGCGCACGGCGGCGCGGCGTTCACGCTGATGCTGGTCGGCGCACTGCTGCTGCCGGTGGCCGTCCTGGTCCTTGCCAAGGTCGACGACCGCTCCGGCGTGCCGCTGCGGCAGGACCTGCGGGACGCGGTGCTCGGCGGGGACGACCCCGAGCAGGTGCCCGCGACGTCCGGCTTCTTCATCGCCCTGGAGGGCGGCGACGGCGCCGGGAAGTCCACCCAGGCCGAGGCGCTCGCCGAGTGGATCCGCGGCAAGGGCCACGAGGTCGTCGTCACGCGCGAGCCGGGCGCCACGCCCGTCGGCAAGCGGCTGCGGTCGATCCTGCTGGACGTGTCCAGCGCCGGTCTGTCGCACCGCGCGGAGGCGCTGCTGTACGCCGCCGACCGCGCGGAGCACGTCGACACGGTGGTCCGCCCGGCCCTGGAGCGCGGCGCGGTCGTCATCTCGGACCGCTACATCGACTCCTCGGTCGCCTACCAGGGCGCGGGCCGTGACCTGTCGCCGACCGAGATCGCCCGCATCAACCGCTGGGCCACGAACGGACTGGTACCCCACCTGACCGTGCTGCTCGACGTCTCGCCGGAGATCGCCCGCGAGCGGTTCACCGAGGCGCCGGACCGGCTGGAGTCGGAGCCGGCGGAGTTCCACGCGCGCGTGCGCTCCGGCTTCCTGACGCTGGCCGCGGCCGACCCCGGCCGCTACCTGGTGGTGGACGCGGGCCAGGAGCCCGAGGCGGTCACCACGGTCGTCCGGCACCGGCTCGACCAGATGCTGCCGCTGTCCGAGGCCGAGATCCAGGCGCAGGAGGAAGCGCGCCGCAAGGCCGAGGAGGAGGCCCGCCGCAAGGCCGAGGAAGAGGCCGCCCGCAAGGCTGAGGAGGAGCGCCTGGAGCGTGAGCGCCAGGAGCAGCTCGCCCGGCTGCGCGCCGAGGAGGAGGAGCGCAAGCGGCGCGAGCTGGAGGAGGCGCAGCGGCGCGAGGCCGAACGGCAGGCGGAGGAGGCCCGGCAGCGGGCCGAGGAAGCCGCCCGGCGCGCCGAGGAGGAGCGGCAGCGGCTCCTCGCGGAGGAGAAGGTGCGCGCGGAGGAGGAAGCGCGCCGCAAGGCCGAGGAGGACCGTCGCCGCAAGCAGGCCGAGGAGGAGGCGCGGATCCGCGCCGAGGCCGAGGAACGGCGCCTGGAGAAGCAGCGCAAGGCGGAGGAGGCCCTGCTGCGGGCCGAGGAGGCCCGACGGCTGGCCGAGCAGGCGACGGCCGCCGCGGAGGCGGGACCGAAGCAGGCGGGGCCCGCGGCCGGGACCGGCTTCAAGGACGCGGCGACGGTGCCCACGCCCGTCGTGACACCGGAACAGGCACGGGGCGGCGCCTCCGACGAGACGACCGTGCTGCGCCCGGTACGCGACGAGGAGCCGTCGGCGACGGATGCCGCTCCCGCCAGGGAATCGGCCTCCGAGGTGACGACGAAGCTGCCGCAGCCGCCGGTGCCGCCGAGCGCGGCGGAGGAGACGGCCGTACTGCCTCCCGTGCCGCCTAGCGCGGCGGAGGAGACCGCGGTGCTGCCGCCGGTGACGCCGGGTGCCGCCGATGAGACGGCTGTGCTGCCGCCGGTGCCGCCGAGCGCGGCGGACGAGACGGCCGTACTGCCTCCCGTGCCGGCGGACGAGCCCGGGGACCGGGTTCCGCCCGGCTACTTCCGGGACGAGGACGCCCGTACGCGCGAGATGCCCCAGGTCGACGAGGCGGGCGCCCCGCGACGCAGGGCACGCTCCGACTGGGCCGAGGAGACCCCGCTGGACGACCTGCCGACGCTGGCGGACGAACTGCTGGGCCCGCACGAGGACGAGTACGACGAGGACGGGGGCGGCCGGGGGCGGGGTCGTCGGCGCTGAGGTCGGCGGGGCTGCGGTCAGGTTTTTGGCTGAGGTCGGTCGGCGGGGTGCGGTCACGTCTGTGTTGGCGTGACCGGACCCACCCAAGGGGCGCGGGGAACTGCGCGACCGGCCCCCACCGGCCCGCAGCCGCCCGACAACCGTGCCCACCCACCTCGGTCGGCGCCCCGGTCGGCGCCCCCGGCCGGCACCCACTGTCAGTGCCGCCCCGCACAATGGATCGCGCGACGTGAAGTGTGACGAAAGGCGGGCGTAACCCATGACCGTGTGGGACGACCTGGTCGGCCAGGAACGAGTGAGCGAGCAGCTGGACGCCGCCGCTCGGGACGCCGACGCCCTGGTCACCGCCATCGCCACCGACGCCCCACCGCCCGAGGCGTCCCGGATGACGCACGCCTGGTTGTTCACGGGGCCGCCCGGAGCGGGCCGTAACCAGACCGCGCGGGCCTTCGCCGCCGCACTCCAGTGCGTCAGCCCCGACCGGGCCCTCGGCGGCGCCCCGGGCTGCGGTTTCTGCGACGGCTGCCACACGGCGCTGGTCGGCACGCACGCCGACGTCACCACCGTCGCCGCCGTTGGCACCCAGATCCTCGCCGACGACATGCGGGACACCGTCCGCAAGTCGTTCACCTCGCCGGCGAACGGCCGCTGGCAGATCATCCTGGTCGAGGACGCCGAGCGGCTGAACGAGAAGTCGGCCAACGCCGTCCTGAAGGCAGTGGAGGAACCCGCCCCGCGCACCGTCTGGCTGCTCTGCGCGCCTTCCCTCGAGGACGTCCTGCCCACCATCCGCTCCCGCTGCCGCCACCTGAACCTGAGCACGCCCTCGGTCGACGCCGTCGCCGACATGCTCGTACGGCGGGAGGGCATCGAGCCAGCCGTCGCCGCGGCTGCGGCCCGCGCCACGCAGGGTCACGTCGACCGGGCCCGCCGCCTGGCCACCGACCCGGCGGCCCGTGAACGCCGGGCCTCCGTACTCAAGCTGCCCCTGCGCCTCGGCGAGGTCGGCGCTTGCCTCAAGGCCGCCCAGGAACTCGTCGACGCTGCCGCCGAGGACGCCAAGCAGCTCGCCGAGGAGATCGACGTCAAGGAGACCGAGGAGCTGAAGGCGGCGCTCGGCGCGGCCCAGGGCGGCAGGATGCCCCGCGGCACGGCGGGCGTGATGAAGGACCTGGAGGACAAGCAGAAGCGGCGCCGTACCCGCACGCAGCGCGACAGCCTCGACCTCGCCCTGACGGACCTCACCGCCTTCTACCGCGACGTCCTCGCCCTCCAGCTCGGCTCGCGCATCGCGCTGGCCAACATGGACGCCGAGGAGGCCCTGGAGCGCCTCGCCCGCGACAGCTCCCCGGAGTCCACGCTCCGCCGCATCGAGGCGATCGCCGCGTGCCGGGACGCGCTGGAGAGCAATGTGGCGCCGCTGCTGGCGGTGGAGGCGATGACGATGGCGCTGAGAGCGGGCTGAGGGAGCGCGGCGCCGCCCGACCTGCGCCGCTCATGACACGCCACGCCACCTGCCCCACCCATGTGATCAACAGGCGGTTGACCATGTAATCCGTACGAGCCGCCACATGCACGGAGAGCATCTAAACCGCTGCGCAGAGTTACGCTCGCCAGATGTACACCAGGCGCAGCTCCCCAGCCGGCTCAGCCCAGGACCCGAACCCGAGCGCCCGGGGCGGTCCGGGCGCGCGCGGCCGCTCCCGTAACCGTCGTCGTGCGGGCATGGTCGGCGCCCTCGTCGGCGTCGCCGCTCTGCTCGCGTCCGCCTGCACCTCCGGCGGTTCCACGCACGCGGGGAGCGGGCCGGCCGAGGCAGGGCCGGCCGAGGCCGGGCTGGTAGCGCTGCCGCGGGCGACACCGGCCGCGCTCACGCCGTACTACACGCAGAAGCTGACCTGGCGCAGCTGCGGGGTGCCCGGCTTCCAGTGCGCGACGATGCGGGCGCCGCTCGACTACACGAAGCCGGAGGCCGGAAACACGCAGCTCGCGGTGGCCCGCAAGAAGGCGACGGGACCCGGCAAGCCCCTGGGGTCGCTGCTGGTGAACCCGGGCGGTCCGGGCGGCTCGGCGATTGGCTACCTCCAGCAGTACGCGGGGATCGGCTACCCGACCGACGTACGCGCCCGCTACGACATGGTCGCGGTCGACCCGCGCGGAGTCGCCCGCAGCGAGCCCGTCGAGTGCCTGAGCGGGCGGGCGATGGACGCGTACACGCAGACGGACTTCACTCCCGACGACGCGAAGGAGACCGCGGAGCTGGTCGAGGCGCAGAAGAAGTTCGCGGAGGGCTGCGGGAAGGACGCGCCGGGTCTGCTGCGTCATGTGTCCACCGCCGAGGCGGCGAGGGACATGGACATCCTGCGCTCGGTGCTGGGGGACGAGAAGCTGTCGTATGTGGGGGCGTCGTACGGCACGTTCCTCGGGGCGACGTACGCCGGGCTCTTCCCGGACCGGGTGGGCCGGCTGGTCCTGGACGGCGCGATGGACCCCTCCCTGCCCGCCCGCCGGATGAACCTCGACCAGACGGCGGGGTTCGAGACGGCGTTCCGGGCGTTCGCGAAAGACTGCGTGCGGCAACGCGGCTGCCCGCTGGGCACCAGGGCGAGCGAGGTCGGCCGCAACCTCAAGGCCTTCTTCGACAAGCTCGACGCCCAGCCGATCCCGACCGGCGACCCGGACGGCCGTGAGCTGGGCGAATCCCTCGCCACGACCGGTGTGATCGCGGCGATGTACGACGAGGGAGCCTGGGAGGCGCTGCGCGACGGGCTGACCTCGGCGATGCGGGAGAACGACGGAGCGGGCCTGCTCGCCCTGTCCGACAGCTACTACGAGCGCGACGGCGACGGCCGCTACACGAACCTGATGTTCGCCAACGCGGCCGTGAACTGCGTGGACCTCCCGCCGGCCTTCTCGACCCCCGACGAAGTCCGCAGGTCCCTCCCCGCGTTCGAGAAGGCGTCCCCCGTCTTCGGTGAGGGGCTGGCCTGGGCGACCCTGAACTGTGCGTACTGGCCGGTGGCCGCGACCGGGGAGCCGCACCGGATCGAGGCGAAGGGCGCGGCCCCGATCGTCGTGGTCGGCACGACGCGCGACCCGGCGACCCCGTACCGCTGGGCCCAGGCCCTCTCCCGCCAGCTCTCCTCGTCCCGCCTCCTCACCTACGACGGCGACGGCCACACGGCGTACGGTCGGGGCAGCGACTGCATCGACGACACGATCAACGCGTACCTCCTCCGGGGAACGCCGCCAACCGGAGGAAAGCGCTGCTCATAGCCTTGATCACGGCCGCCGAAGGGGTTACTGGGGGGCTGGTACGGAGCGCCTCGGAAACTGTGTAGACTTACCGACGTTGCCGATCGCACCATAGTGCGGACGGCGCGCCGCCTTAGCTCAGATGGCCAGAGCAACGCACTCGTAATGCGTAGGTCTCGGGTTCGAATCCCGAAGGCGGCTCCATCAAACCCCAGGTCAGAGTGAATTTGACCTGGGGTTTTGTCGTTCCCTTGAGAGCGCGACGGAGACTGGGGGGGGGCAGCGCGGGCGGACGTAGCGATCTCGTCCCGCCCGGACAGCCGCTCCATCGTCTCGGCCGGCGCATCTTGCGCTTCGCCGACAGTCTGCCGGTAGCGCTGGCTGCTGCGCAGGCCTCGCACAGTAGATGGTGACCGTCCAGGTCTCGCAGATTCCGACCCTGATCCCGGTACGCCTTCACGAGCTCCGTGAGCCTCGTCCAAGTCGCTTGGGGACGGAGCTGTCGTGGGTTCAAGTCCCGCCATCTGGCGGTGAAGTACCTAGTTCAAGCCCCGCGGGCGCGGCGCCGCTTTACGTGCATGCGGGCCCAGAGGGAAGTGAGTGCCCCAAATTGGCCCGTCCGAGGGACCGTTGGCCTTGTCCGACGTGCTCAAGACAGGTCCTGACGGAAGAGACGCCACTATGGGTCCAAGCAGGAGGCCCGCGCCACCGGACGGGCTTGGCGGCATGACCGGTGGGGCGGGCACTGAGTACAAGGAGGTACCGCTATGACTGTGGCTCCAACCCGCTCCGTGCTGTCAATCGCTCGCCCGAAGGACTGGGCGGCCCTGCTCATCGTCATCGTGATCGTCTATGTCCCGGCGACACAGATCCAGGACATCCTGACCAGCCTCATCGCTCTGTCAGGAGTGCTCGTCTCGGGCTCGGCAGTGAGGGCCGTGGCGGCACGGCAGCCGCAGACGGCCGCCTGAGGACGAACTAGGCTCGATCGGGCCAGGAATCAGGCAGCCGCCACCCAAGAACCGGGTAAGAGCCAGCGCGCCTATTGCCTGCCCGATCGAGCAGCAGTCAACGGGGAACGCCAGAGCGTTCATTCAACGGTTCTGAGATCACGGCCTCAACTTCGTGCTTTGACGCGCAGATTCACAGACCGCCATCCCGGGACGGTGCGAAGTGGGTCGAAGGGCTCCGCGGCACCGTGGCCCCGACAGCAACTGGCCGTTCGGACTCGGCGCCCAACTCGGCCCAGCCCACCGGCAGACGTTCTTCCACTCCAGCAACGCAGGCCACACCAACACCGCGGTTGAAGCGAGCAAGGCGTCCCGGGCGTGTGGAGACGCCGTGTCACCATCGGGCGTGCTGAGTGAGACACCGGCGCCCTCGGCTGGGAGGCAACGGGCCTTTCCTGGTGCGAAACGAGCTGCTCGGCAGCCATGAGTGTCTAACTGCGTAACGACGCCGACGCACACCGGCCGACGAGCCTGGACATCTGCGGACCATCAGCACAGGAGAAGATCCGAGCCCTTATGTGGTGTGGTCCGACTGGGGACGACAGGTGGGGCTATCAGCGGTTGGCCTGGTAGTACGCATCCCAGGCTTGCTGCTGCCAGAACAGGACGAGGAAGAGTACGAGAAGCAACTCCTCGGTCAAGGTCACGTCCTCGCCCGGCAGGCGCACGTGTATGGGGTGGCTCCCCCCTCCGTTGTAAAAGATTTCAAGCGGACCCACGGCGCAGACTCGGCCGGCTCCGTCGTGCATCAGTTCATACGGCCCGATGCGCTCAAGGCGGCCACCGAATCTGCTGGTTTCGCAGCTCCACCGGCCCACGGTGCGCGGCAGGCTCGACCGTCGACGGTATGTGATCTCGACGCTGCCCACAGCACGCAGGGTGGAACTGAACCGTTGGTACTCAAGGGGCCACGAACCAACGGCGCGGGGCGTGCTGTCCATCCACTCCCGTCGGCCGTAGCTGATCTCCGCACTGCCGATGCTGCGCAGAAGTCCATTGCCGTACGTCAGCTCGATGTCCATGCTGCGACTCCCTTAGGCGCTGCGCGCGGCCGTCGCGTCGATGGCTTCTTCGCCGTGGTCTTCTCCGCAGTGGTTTTATTGGCCGCGGTCTTCTTCTTCAAGATCTCGTGTACGTCGTCGGCGCCTGCGCCGCGGGCGGCATTTGCCTTGGCGACGGATTCGTTGCGGGCGGTCATCAGGTCGAGCACCTTGCCACCCGTTGCTTCGGGTTCGGGTGTCTTGGGCAGGGGCCTGTCTTCGCGTTTGGCTTCGATGATCTGTGCCGGGGCGTCGGTGTAGGTGTCGCGGAATTCGGGATCGTCAAGGTCGTCGCGGCCTTGGGGCGGCGGGAGGAGGCCCTCGCCGCCGCCACTCGTGCCGTCGGGATCCGCGAAACCCTGGCCGAACACCGGCCCGTCGTGTTTTCAGGAAGACCAGAAAAGAGCCCTTCAGTTACGAGAGCTCTTAAAATCGTACCCGTATACATGATCCACGACCATGTGGCGGACCATCCACGCACCAGATTGACCGCGGAGTGACGGGGAGCCTCCTGCTCGCGCGGAAGCCTCGCGAGGTCTATAGATCTGCCGACTCGGGCGGCCGCGGTCTTGGCCCCCCGGGTCTCAGTAGTCACCCGGAATAGGCGTCCACCTGAGCGCCTACATGTGTTCGGGCTTCTTCGTGGTTGTCCTCTTCATCCAGGACCGGCAACCCCACTGGGTCAGCGCTCCCACGGCTAGGGAGGCGAGGATGGCGCCCCAGTCGATGACGTGGGGCAGGCCGGGGAAGAAGGCGAAGAAGGCCAGGGCGGCGAAGAAGCCCCCGAGGAACGCGGCGATAGCGGCCCGACGCCGCTGCGAATCCCGCCCCTGATCCGACTCCTGCCCCTGTTGCTGCGCGACCATGAGCGACTCATTTCGTGACGTGGTGGCACTGACTCACGCGCCGCACCCCGTTGACATGAAGGTGGGCGCACGTCTTGCCATAACGAGGCAGTGTCCGGGGAGCGTTGCTCCGCATCGGGTCGATCTTGCACTCGCTGTGCGTTCGCCCACGCGATGTGCGATAGGTGCGGTTGTTCGTGTCGGCGTAGCTGAAGTCGATGCGCCAGTTGCAGAAACCGCTGCTCAGCGCCCCGACGAACGCGCAGTCGACCCCTGCGTTCTGGTACGTGATCTTTCTGCCGCTTCCTCGGACGACGTGCGTGAACATGCAGCCGGTCGGCACTTTCATGGTTACGCCGCCCACGCTGTACTCGAACGTGCGCACTGGAGTCGCGCCGATGGCGCCGGCGTGTGCGCCTGTGGAAGTGGCGAACGCGAGGGCTCCCGTGATGGTCAGAGTCGTGGCGAGGCGCGTGAGGTGCTGCCCGAGCAAGGCTCTCCCTTTCTGGTGATCTCCCGATGAACACCTGGGACAACTGGGCCTTACATAGGACAGTTGCAGTTTTTCGACCGATTCACTGCTGAGAGTGATCATGGAATGGACGGGATGACGAGGCGGGATGTCCGAGGTGGCATGACGTGCCCGAGGCGGAGGCAACTGTGCATGGGCCCAGGACCGTTGACCCGTCCCACCCGTGCCAGCAGAATGGCCCCGCGCTTCTTGAGAGCGCTCTCAAGCCGTGGCAAGGGAGACCCATGAACGGTATGTCCGGTAGGCCTGACCCGGGGTTCAGTCGTCGCTCGCTGATTGGGGTCGGGATCGGTGCCGCCTTCTTCAGTGCGGCCGGGGTGGGGGCGGCGAATGCATCCGGCGCCGGCAACGGCTCCGCTCCCACAGCCGGTTCGGCGCATGCCTCCCCGCGTGCCTCCGCCCGGCGTCGTGCCGTCGCTTTCCTCGCTGCCGCCACCGATGGCTACCCCGATCACGGCCCCGTCCGGCTCGCTCAGAGTTACGCCGATCAGGCCGGGCTGTTCAGTACCGCCTTCACCTACGACAACGCCCTCGCGATTCTTGCCCTGCTCGGCGTCCGTACCGTCGACGCGCAGCGCAGGGCCGCGTCGCTCGGGGACGCCCTGTTGTATGCGCAGGCGCATGATCCGGTCCATGGTGACGGGCGGCTTCGGCAGGGGTACAACGTCGGGCCGTACACCTTCTACGACGGCTCGCGGCAGCCGGACGGGTTCGTGCGGGCGGACGGGACCGTCAACGTGGGGTCGCAGTTCGGGTTCACCGGGACGGCCGTGGGGGACATGGCCTGGGCCGGGATCGCGCTCAGTGCGCTCGCGCGGCGGACCGGGGAGCGGCGGTTCCTGCGCGGTGCCGTGCGGATCGGGGAATGGGTCGAGCGCAACGGCCGTACCGACGAACCGCTCGGCGGGTACAAGTTCGGGGTCGACGGCGGTAATCAGAAACTGCCCTTCACCTCCACCGAGCACAACACCGACCTTGTCTGTCTCTTCGGGCGGCTCGCCCGGCTCACCGGGGACCGGGTGTGGTGGGAAAGGCGCTCCCGTGCGCGGGCGTTCGCCCTGAAGATGTGGGAGGCCGACGGCGGGTTCTTCTACACCGGGACCAATGACGGGGTGCACATCAACACCTCGCCGATTCCCGAGGACACCCAGACCTGGACCCACCTCGCCCTCGACTCGCGTGCCCACGCACGGTCGTTGGACTGGGCCGCGCGGGAGCTCGCCGTCCTCGATCATGCCGAGCGGCGCAACAGCACGGTGCCGGCGGGGCAGTCGTACGACGGTGTCACCTTCAGTTCCGCCAGTCTGCTCGCCAACGAGGACGCGCCGATCGCCGACTCCCAGCCCAAGCCGGACCGGAACGGTGTCTGGTTCGAGGGGACCGCTCACCTCGCGCTCGCCCTTCGCGAGCGGCACGGGCGGGGCGACGAGGCGCGAGCCCAGCGGCTGATCGACTCCATCGAGCGGGCTCAGGATCTGCTCGGCGGCGCCCAGACCGTCGGCGGACGTGCGGTTCCCGAGCGGGCGGGCGTCGTGTCGGCCAGCAGTCCGATCGACACCGGGTTCGGGTTCGGGTACTACCCGTACCGGCATGTCGGGGCGACCGCCTGGTACCTCATGGCGGCCACGCGCTTCAATCCGTTGCGGGTCGGGCCGGGCGACTGAGGCGACTGAGGCGCGTGAGCTGGGTGAGCTGGGTGAGCCGGGTGGGGGAGGCCTCGTGGCGGGTTGGGCGGCCAGGGGGTGCCGACGTCCCAGGCCGCCTCGGCTCACTTCGCGCCCGCATCGGTTCCCCCGGCCTCCCGCCTCTGGCCTGCGTGTCGCCGGGGGGCAGGCGAGTCGGATGTCCGTGGGTGAGGATGGCATCCAGACCGTGCGGACCCTACGGACGGTGCGGAGCGAGGCGGAGGTTCGGCATGAGCGAAGCCGACCGGAGGTCAGGTCGATCCGGCACACCCGGTCCATTCGGTCCATCCGGCACGCCCGGCTCATCCGGCACGCCCGGTGCATCCGGCACACCCCTCGCCCGAAAGATCGGCATCAAGCCGGGCCACCAGGTCCGGCTCCTGCACGCCCCCGCCCGCTGGGACATCCCCGGCCTGCCGGACGGATGCGAGGTCGCCGACGGGGGTCCGCGCGGCGCGGACGTCGCCCTCGCCTTCCATCGGTCGTACGCCGAACTCGTCGCCGAAGGCCCCGCGCTGGTCCGTGACCTCGCCGACCACGCCATGCTGTGGATCGCCTGGCCCCGGCGCGCGGCCGGCCACGTCAGTGACATCACCGAGAACTCCCTGCGCGACCTCTTCCTCCCCCTCGGCGTGGTCGACGTCAAGGTGGCGGCGCTGGGGGAGGACTGGTCGGGCCTGAAGTTCGTACGGCGTCGGGAGAATCGCGGCAGGTAGACCGCGTCGGCTGCCGCGACGACTGCCCTGATTCCCTCGCCCAGCCGTCAGGTGAGTCCTCCGTCACACCTCTCGGTCCCCACCGACTCCCCCTCAATACGGCGAACTTGAAAAGTCCTTACCGTTAACCACTAGCATCGCGCCGGTAATCGATGCCGGAACGAAGCGAGGGGGTGGGGTATGTCGGAGCTGAGGATCGCCGTCGCCGTGGTGACCATGGGCAACCGGCCCGCCGAGGTCGACGCGCTGCTGGAGTCCGTGGCCAAGCAGGACGTCGCCCCCGATCGGATCGTCGTCGTCGGCAACGGCTGCCCGTTGCCCGAGTTCGCCGAACGGCTCGCCCTGCCCGGCGAGTTCACCCCGATAGAGCTGGACGAGAACCTCGGCTGCCCCGGCGGCCGCAACGCCGCGCTGGAGCGGCTGTGCGCGTTCGGGGACGTCGATGTCGTGGTCGAGCTGGACGACGACGGGCTCCTCGTCGACGCCGATGTGCTGCGTCGCGTACGGGATCTGTACGCCGCCGACGACCGGCTCGGCATCGTCGGCTTCCGCATCGCCGACGAGCACGGCGAGACCCAGCAGCGCCATGTGCCGAGGATCGGCAAGTCGGATCCGCTCAGGGGCGGTTACGTCACCGGCTTCCTCGGCGGCGGGCACGCACTGCGTACGGCGATGCTGGCCCGGACCGGCAACTGGCCCGCGGAGTTCTTCTTCGCCCATGAGGAGACCGACCTGGCCTGGCGTGCCGCCGACGCCGGCTGGCGCATCCTCTACGCGCCCGAGCTCCTGCTCCAGCACCCGAAGACCTCGCCCGCCCGGCACGCCATCTACTACCGCGTGAACGCCCGCAACCGCGTCTGGCTGACCCGGCGTCGGCTGCCGTTGCCGCTCATCCCGGTCCACCTGGGCATCTGGATGCTGCTCACCCTCGCACGCACCCGTTCGCTCGGCGGGCTGCGCGCATGGTTCGGCGGTTTCCTGGAAGGTCTGCGGGAATCGGCCGGCGAGCGGCGGCCCATGCGGTGGCGCACGGTGTGGCAGCTGAGCCGACTGGGACGACCGCCCGTCATCTGAAGCGGGCGGGGAGGGCTGCGCCACGCAGGGCGCCGTGCCGCGGGAGCGCCGACTGCGGAGGAGCGGCAACGGCCGCAGACAGCAAGGAAAACGGGACGCGGGCCCCGGTCGTTCACCTCGGACGACCGGGACCCGAACGCGTCCCCGGATCCGGCCACGGCGGCGACGCTCCCCCGAGCTGCGCGTCATACGCGCGCACCGTCGGGCCGGATCCGTTGTAGTGATCAGATTAAGCCATGCCGACAGATCGCAGACCTGTCGCAAGTTGTGTTCCGCGACACGCGACTGTCACCTCAGGCAACCACGTCAGGCGTACGTCAGGCGCACGCAAGGCAGGTCAGGGACGTACACCGGTGGTAGGCACGGCGGGCTGGAGCACGGGGCCTCCGACCCCATCTGAACCGGCCACCTCGGCCACCCCCGCTGCCCCCTGCCTACTTCGCGTCCGCATAGCACTCCACCACCGCCGTGGTGAACGGAAACCGCACCGGCGTCTGCCCGAACGTCAGCCGCCCCGCCAGCTCCGCCGCCTCCCGGATCGCCGTCACCACCGCATCGGCCTCCTCCTGCGGACAGTGCACGATCACCTCGTCGTGCTGGAAGAAGACCAGCTCCGCCGCCAGACCCGCACAGGACTGCCGTAGCGCGGCGAGCAGCAGGAGTGTCCAGTCGGCCGCGCTCCCCTGCACGACGAAGTTGCGGGCGAAGCGGCCCCGGGCGCGGGCGTTGGTGGAGGCGTAGCCGTAGCCCCGGCCCCAGTCCTGGGACCCGGAGCCCTCGGCCGGTTCGTCCGCGTCCGGGATCGGGATCCCCGCCTCCTCGTCGGCGTCGGCCGTCGCGCCGGCCGCCGGTGGGCAGGTCCGTCCCAGCCAGGTCCGTACGAGCCGCCCCTCCTCGCCGGCCCGCGCCGCGTCGTCGACGTAGGCCACGGCCTTGGGGAAGCGGCGTCTGAGGGCGGCGAGGTTCTTGAGGCCGTCGCCGGAGGTCTGTCCGTACACCGCGCCCAGCACGGCGAGTTTGGCCTGGGCGCGGTCTCCGGAGAAGGCGCGGTCGGACACCGACTGGTACAGGTCGCTCTCGCGGCCGGCCACCTCCATCAGCCCGGGATCACGGGAGATCGCGGCGAGCACGCGCGGCTCCATCTGGTCGGCGTCGGCCACCACCAGCCGCCAGCCCGGGTCCGCGACCACCGCACGCCGGATGACCTTGGGGATCTGCAGCCCGCCCCCGCCGTTGGTCACCCAGCGCCCGGTCACCGTCCCGCCCGCGAGGAACTCCGGCCTGAACCGCCCGTCCCGCACCCAGTCCTGGAGCCAGGACCAGCCGTGGGCCACCCAGATCCGGTACAGCTTCTTGTATTCGATCAGCGGCTTCACGGCCGGGTGGTCGACGGACTCGATCTCCCAGCGCCGGGTCGATCTGACCTTGATCCCGGCCTGCGCGAACGCCTTGATCACATCGGCCGGCAGATCGGGCCGCACCCGGCGCCCGAACGCCGCCGACACCTCGTCCGCCAGCTCGGCCAGCCGGCGCGGCTCCCCGCCGCCCGCATAGCGTTCGCCCAGCATCTCGTGCAGCAGCGCGCGGTGTACGTCCGCGCTCCACGGCAGCCCGGACCGGTTCATCTCCGCGGCCACGAGCATCCCCGCCGACTCGGCCGCCGTGAGCAGCCGCATCCGGTCGGGGTGCGCGGTCCTGTCGTGCCGCCGCTGCTGCTCGGCGTAGACCTCCACGAGGTCGGTGAGCGGCACATGGACCGCCTGGGGCTCGAACAGCGGGGACTGCGAGCCGGGTTCGGCGGCGCGCTGGGGCGGGTCGGACGGCACGGGGCCGCCGCGCAGCCGGGCGAGTGCGGCGGCGGCCGATCTCGGTTCGCCGTACCGCCCCTCGTGGCCGAGGAGGAGGGTCTCGGCGTCCTCGATGTCGTAGCACCGCTCCACTCGCACCCCCGCGGCGAGCAGCATCGGATAGACCTCGGCGGTGGACCGCCACACCCACCGCGCGACCTCCGGCCGCCCGCGCACGGCCCCGGCGAGGTCCGGCTCCCGCCGCACGGGCCCGGCGAGCAGCCCGTCCGGACCGAGGGGGGCGACCTCCGCGCCACCGTCCTCGGCCGGAGCGAGAGCCCACCGCTCGGTCATGCTGCGAGTGTGACACCCGGGTCTGACAACGACCTCAGCCCCGCTCTCCGCCCTCCTCCCGCGCCTGCTTGGTGGCTTCCTCGCCGCTCTTCAGGAACTGGGCCAGCAGCTCGACGATGTACTGCTCGACCTCCTGCTTGGTGATGCCGAGGCCGTACAGAACCCCGGTGCCGTTCTCGAACTCCAGCAGGGCCAGCAGGATGTGCTCGGTGCCGATGTAGTTGTGGCCGAGGCGCAGGGCCTCGCGGAAGGTGAGCTCAAGGACCTTCTTGGCGTCGGAGCCGTAGGGGATGAGCTCGGGGACCTCGTCGGCGGCGGGCGGCAGCGCCGCGGCGGCGGCCTGGCGCACGGAGTCCAGGAGGACGCCCCGGGCCGTGATCGCCTTCGCGGCGATGCCGTCCGGCTCGGCCAGCAGGCCGAGGACCAGGTGCTCGGGGCGGCCCTCGGGGTTGCGGGCGGCGACGGCCTCGTTGTGCGCGGCCATCACCACGTTGCGGGCACGC
Organism: Streptomyces chartreusis; assembly: GCF_008704715.1. Taxonomy (NCBI): domain Bacteria; kingdom Bacillati; phylum Actinomycetota; class Actinomycetes; order Kitasatosporales; family Streptomycetaceae; genus Streptomyces; species Streptomyces chartreusis. The sequence continues at coordinate 4,452,702 of NZ_CP023689.1, read as the reverse complement.
GGCGTGTAGCGGCCGAAGCCCTGCTGAGGATCGAGGTCGGTCCCCTCCTTCGGCACGAACCGCTTCTGCGCCGCCTGCCGGGTGACGCCCATGCTCTTGCCGATGTCGGTCCAGGAAGCGCCCGATCGCCGGGCCTGGTCCACGAAGTGACCGATCAGGTGGTCGGCCACCTCGCCGAGGTGGTCCGCGGCGATCACCGCGTCCTGGAGCTGGTCGAGCGGCTCGGGGTGCACCTTCTTGATGGCCGCGATGAGTTCGTCGAGACGTACGGATGACGTGATCGATGGGTTCGTCGACATGTGTCAACCGTAGGTTGACACGCCAGGGGGTGTCAACCCGAGGTTGACAGTGATCTTCGGGTGCCATGCCGCGGCCGCCCGCGCGGATTTACGATCCCTGGGTGAGCAAGCCCAGCACCGTCGACCGCGCCTTCGAGGCGGCCCTCTACGACACCGAGCACACCACGCTCGACACCGGCGCCTCCCTCCTCGCGTCCGACCCGGGCGCCGACGCCGAACTCGACCGGCGCGGCCAGGAGTTCGTGGCGGCGGCCTGGCGGCGCGGCTGGCAGCCGGCCGATGTCGTACGGCTGGTCCGGCGCGAGCTGGAGGACGCACACATACGGCTGCTCGCCGCGCTGATCCGCGCACAGGTCCCCAACGACCGCCCCCGCGGCCCGCGCTGGCAGGCGCAGCTCGACGACCTGCCCACCGGGACCCCGCCCGGCACCGACCGGTTCTCGCACGCGACCACCGTGCTGGAGCTGTACCGCCTCCTGCTGAAGCTGCCCGCGCTGGAGCCCCTGGACGAGGCGGCCGACCCGGTCGGCGGGCCCGCCCGGCCGGAGTCCCGCATGCTCACCCGCATCAGGGCGCTGCTGGCGAAGGCGGAGGCGACCGGGTTCCCGGAGGAGGCGGAGGCGCTGAGCGCCAAGGCGCAGGAGCTGATGGCCCGGCACAGCATCGACGAGGCCCTGCTCGCGTCCCGTACGCCCGACGCCAGGAACGCGCCCGGCGCCTGCCGGATCGGGGTGGAGCCGCCGTACGAGCAGGCCAAGGCCGTCCTGCTGGACGCGGTGGCGACCGTCAACCACTGCCGTGCGGTGTGGAACGAGCCCTTCGCCTTCTCCACGGTCGTCGGTTTCGAGGCCGATCTGGAGGTGGTCGAGCTGCTCCACACCTCGCTTCTCGTGCAGGCGCAGACCGCGATGACGAGGGCGGAGGCCGCCCAGCGCGCGGGCGGCCGAAAGCGGACCAAGACCTTCCGGCAGTCGTTCCTGGCGGCCTACGCCCACCGCATCGGCACCCGGCTGACCGCGGCGGCGCGCACGCCGGTGACCGAGGACCTGCTCCCGGTCCTCGCCTCGCGCGAGGTCGCGGTCACCGCCCGCCTGGACCGCATGTTCCCCGAGACCACCACGACCCGCCTGCGCGGCGTCACCGACGAGGCGGGCTGGGTGGAGGGCGCGGAGGCGGCCGACCGGGCGCAGATGGCCCCGCGCCGACCGCTGCGCTGATCCGCCGAGGGAGTGTGCCGGGCCGTCAGTCGCCGGCCCGCTGGAACCCGCTCACCGAGGCGTCCGGCGTCTTGCCGTCGGTCTTCAGCGCGACGACGCCGTACGACCACTTGAAGCTGTGCGCCTTGCCGGCCCCGGGCAGCGTCACCTTCGCCTTCTGCGGGGCGAGGCCCTTGCCGCCCTTCTCGCCCAGCACGTAGGTGAGCGTGAAGGAGGTGGAGGCGCCCTTCGTGAGCGTCGTCTTTCCGGCCGCGGCGGCCTGGTCGGGCGCGACGGCCGTAGAGGTGCCGCCCGCTTCGAACGCGAAGGCCGGCAGCCCGTCCAGGGTGCAGTCGCCGCCGCCCCGGTTGGTGACGGTGACCGGCACGTTGCCGGTGTCCCCGGCGGCGGGGGCGGCGTTGCCGGGCCCGAACTCCACGGCGAGCTTGTCGACGCAGACGGCGTCGGCCTTGCTGTCCGGGGTGTCGTCCCCGCTCCCGCCGCTGTCGCAGGCGGTCAGGACGAGGGCCGCGGCGAGGGCGGCGACGGTGAGGGAGGTGGCGCGCATGGAGTCCTTCAGGGAGTCACGGAGTCACGTCGGTGATCGCGGGCAGTCACCGGATCAGCCCTCACGATCCCAGATTCGCCGTGGGCAGGCCCGTCGGCAGCTTGCCGCCCTCGGTCCTGGTGTACGTCTCCGCCCCGATGCCGTCCTCCCAGGTCACCTTGAGCGAGGTCTTGCCGAGGGACTCGACCATCCCGGTGGCCCGGTCCTTGCTGCCGTCGGTGCACTTGAGCCGGATCATCCGCATCCCGCCCTCCTCGCCGGCGGTCCCGCTGCACACGGTCCCGCCGGTCGTGAAGAGGCCGGCCTCCTTGCCGGTGACGACCAGCGCGACGGCCTTGCCGTCGGTCGTTGCGAGCCAGCTGCCCTCCAGCGCACCGGCCGCGGAGGCGGACCCGCCGCCGCTACCGCCGCCCGTGTCGGCGCTCGCGCTCGCGGAACCGCTGGGGGCCGCGTCGCCCTCGGAACCGCCGTCACTGCTGCACGCGGTCAGCGCGAGCGCGCCCGCCAGCGTCGCGGCCGCGGCCACGACCCGCATCCGCCGGCCCGACATCGTGCGCGTACGCGAGAAAGTCGCCGAGGTCACTGGGAACTCCAAGCTGTAGCGGTCGGCATACGCCGATCCGGCCGACGTGGCCGAAACGTCCGCAGCAAGTTACCAGGGAGTCGGGTCCGGACCCCAGCATCCGAACGGCCCTACCAGGACGCCTTGCGCACCCCCGGCAGATACCCGGCGTGCGCCTGCTCCCGCAGGTTCACCCGGGACAGTCCGAAGGTGCGGAGGTAGCCGCGCGGGCGCCCGTCCACCTGGTCGCGGTTGCGTACGCGCGTGGCGCTGGCGTCCCTCGGCTGGCGCCCCAACTCGCGCTGCGCTGCGAACCGTTCGGCGTCCGTGGACGACGGCCTGCGGATGATCCCCTTCAGTTCGGCGCGCCGCTCGGCGTACCGCGCGACGACCTCCTGACGCCGGCGGTTCTTCGCGATCTTGCTCTTCTTGGCCATCAGACCTTCACTCCCCGGGCGCGGATCCGTGCGACGGCCGCCTCGACGCCGATGACGTCGACCGTCCTGATGCCCTTGGTGGTCAGCCGCAGCCGCACGTGCCGGCCCTCGCTCGGCAGCCAGTAGCGCTTGGTCTGGATGTTGGGGTCGAAGCGGCGGGAGGTCCGCCGGTGCGAGTGGGAAATCGTGTTGCCGAAGCCGGGTTGTGCGCCGGTCAGCATGCAGTGGGCTGACATGGGTGACGAACCTCTCTCGTCGATTACTGGTAATGGGATTCGTTTTCAGTAAGATAGCAGCATGGCACGCAACGAACTCCGTCCGGTCGTCAGGCTCCGGTCCACGGCCGGCACCGGCTTCACCTATGTGACCCGCAAGAACCGCCGCAACGACCCCGACCGCATGACCCTGCGCAAGTACGACCCGGTCGCCGGCCGGCACGTCGACTTCCGAGAGGAGCGCTGAGGCACGCCATGCGCAACGCGATCCACCCGGCCTACGGTCCCGTCGTCTTCCGCGACCGTGCCGCGAACCACGCCTTCCTGACCCGCTCGACGATGACCGGCGAGAAGACGATCGAGTGGGAGGACGGCAACACCTACCCCGTGGTCGATGTCGAGATCTCGAACGTCAGCCATCCCTTCTACACGGGCACCGCCCGCGTCCTGGACACCGCCGGCCGCGTCGAGCGCTTCGAGCGCCGGTACGGGAAGCAGGGCTGACGCGGTGCCCGAGCTCTCCGTCGTGATCGTCGGCGGGCTGCACGCCGACGCCCGCAAGGCGGCCGTCGAGCGGCTGCTCGCCGACGTCCCCGGCAGTGTCGTGCTCCACCACGACCTGGCCACGGCAGCCGCCGGCACCGTCGTACGGACGATCCGCGACGCCACCGGACTCCTGAGCGCCGGCGAGGCGCCCCTCGTCAACGACTGCGCCTGCTGCGCCCTGCGCGAGGACCTGGTGCCGGAGCTGCTGAGGATCCGGGACACCGGCGGCACGCGTATGGCCGTCGTCGAGCTGTGGGACTCGGTCGAGCCGAAGGCCATGGCCGAGGTGGTCACGGCGGGCGGGCTCACGGTCACCGGGGTGATCACCGCGGTCGACCCGGCGCTTGTGCTGCCGTATCTGGGCAACGGCGACGACCTGGCCGAGCGCGGCCTGGCCGCCGCCGCGACCGATCAGCGCACCGTAGCCGACACCTTCGCGCGTCAGCTGGAGTACGCCCCCGTCCTCGCCGTCGCCGACTCCGGGGAGGCCGACGACGAGGACCGGGAACTGCTCGCCCAGCTCCACCCGACGGCCCGCCGGGTCCCGATCGGCCACGGCGACCCGGCGGGCGCACCCGCCGACGACCTGACGGTGCCGGCCCCGCGCCGCCGCCCGCTCACCCCCCTCGCGCAGGCCGCGCTGGCCGGCTTCGACGTCGAGTCGGCCGCGGCCGCCCAGCACCCGGCGTGCGCGCTGCTCCCCGCCGAGGCCGACGCGCACGGCGTCGCCACCCTCGTCTGGCACCGCCGCCGCCCCTTCCACCCGGAGCGGCTCTACGAGGCGCTGGAGGACATCACCTGCGCGGCTGCCCGCAGCAGGGGCCGCTTCTGGCTCGCCGACAAGCCCGACGTGCTGCTGCACTGGGACGCGGCGGGCGGCGCCCTGTGCGTGGAGAGCGCGGGCCCCTGGCTCGCCTCGCTCCCGGACGCGGCCTGGGACATGGTCCCGCCGGTGCGCCGGGCCGCCGCCTCGCTGGACTGGCACCCCGAGCACGGCGACTGCTGCCAGCACCTGGTCTTCACCTCGCCCGGCCTGGACCGCGACGGCCTCGAACGGCTGCTGGAGTCCTGCCTGCTCACCGACGCCGAGTACGCCGCGGGCCGCGATGCCTGGAAGCGGCTCCCGCCCGCCTTCGACACCCTCCTGGAGGTCTGACCCCCATGCCCCGCAAGCCCGAGCGCAAGCCCGGCAAGAAGCCCAACCCGCTGGACCAGGCGGGCATCACCCACATCGACTACAAGGACACCGACCTGCTGCGCCGCTTCATCTCCGACCGCGGCAAGATCCGCAGCCGCCGGGTCACCCGCGTCACGGTCCAGCAGCAGCGCCGACTGGCGAAGGCCATCAAGAACGCGCGGGAGATGGCACTGCTGCCGTACTCGTCCCGCTAGCCGCCTCCCGCGATCCCTCGGGACTCACAGGTAGGAGATTCCCTACGTTTGACGCGTAGGGAATCTCCTACCTATTGTCGTTCCCATGAACATCACTCACGCCTCCTTCGTCACGCTCCCCGTCGCCGACCAGGACCGCGCCCTGCGCTTCTACACGGAGGTCCTCGGCTTCGAGGTCACCGCCGATCTGGACATGCCGCAGGGCAGGTGGCTCCAGGTCGCCCCCAAGGGCGCGCAGACGGTCTTCACGCTCTCCGGCCCTGGGATGGGCGGTTTCGAGCCCGGCACGACCCGGGGGATCATGTTGGTCACGACCGACGTCGACGCGGACTGCACGCGGCTCGCGCAGGCGGGGGTCTCCGTGCAGGGGCCGGACGATCTGCCCTGGGGGCGGATGGCCGGATTCCAGGACCCCGACGGCAACGGCCTGATGCTGCTGACGGAGGCCGCTCAGTAACGGGAAGGGCAGGGCATGACCGCGACCGGGGCCCGGGAGGCCGCAGAGGACCGCGTCTTCGCCGCGCTCGCCAACGGCACGCGCCGCGAGGTGCTGCGACTGCTGCGCGACGGCGGGCCCCAGCCGGTCCAGGTCCTGGCCGACCACTTCGACATGCGCCGCCCCAGCCTCTCGGAGCATCTGAAGGTGCTCCGGGACGCCGGCCTGGTCTCCGAGCAGCGCTCCGGCCGGCAGCGCATCTACCGCCTTGAGGCGGCCCCGCTCGCCGAGGTGCAGGACTGGCTCCATCCGTACGAGCGGTTCTGGCGCGACCGTATGAAGGGCCTCGGCGACCTGCTCGACCGCATGCCCGACGATGAGCCGGCATGAGCGACGAACCGGACCCCCGCCTCGGCCCCGAGCCCGACGACGATCTGACCGTCGTCCGCGTGGACCAGTACTTTCCGCATCCGCCCGCCAAGGTCTGGCGCGCCCTGACCGAACCCGAGCTGCTCGTGCAGTGGCAGATGCAGGGCGTCGAGGACTTCCGGCTGGAGGTCGGGCACCGGTACACGATGACCTCCGTCCCGCGACCCAACACGAACTTCTCCGGAACCATCGAGGTGGAGGTCCTGGCGTACCGGGTCGAGCGGATGCTGAGCCTCCGCTGGATCGACCCTTCTCCGGTCAACTCCGCCAATTGGACGGTTACTTGGAGTTTGGAACAAGAAGGGCGCGGAACGCGTCTCTTCCTAGTGCACGAGGGATTCGATCCGGACGACCCGGCCCAACTCATGGCTAGGAAGATCATGGGCGGCGGCTGGCGGACGCATGTGATGCGATCCCTGGGGCATGCGCTGGAACGCATGTGAGCCCGCGTACGTCACAGGAGTAACCACAGGAACACCCCGCGTGCACGTGCATCTGCTCATGCAGTTGCACGTGAACAGAGCTATGATCCGGAAGCAGTTGACTTCCGCACCACTGCACCACCTCTTGCCTCAATGGCCTCGAGCCACCGCACCACCGGGGAGCGACCTGTGGACCACGACGTGTACAACGGCATGGCGGCCACGGAGCTGAACGGGGTCGCCTGGCAGAAGAGCCGGCACAGCAACTCGCAGGGTTCCTGCGTGGAGTTCGCGCGGTTGCCCGGCGGTGATGTGGCGGTGCGCAACTCGCGCTTCCCCGACGGCCCGGCGCTCGTCTACACGCGCGCCGAGATCGAGGCGATGCTCCTCGGCGTCAAGGACGGCGAGTTCGACCACTTGGTCGTGGGCTGACCCAACTGGGTGCACAACCCAGGGCAATCGACGTGTTCCGCTCTGTAACGCGCGTAGAACCGCGGAGCCGTCGAGCGCCGCGGTTCATGAGTCCGCCGAGCCGGCCGTGGCCGTCTGGCCCGGTTGCAGCCGGAACAGCGCCCAGACCACCTTGCCGCTGAGCGTCCCCGCCAGCGGCTGCCACCCCCAGCTGTCACTGAAGGAATCGACGAGGAAGAGACCGCGCCCGGACTCCGCCGAGAAGTCGTCGGAGTCGCGTGCCACCGGGCTGTCGTGGCTGGGATCGCGCACCGCGCACACCAGCCGCTCGGTCCAGCGCATCAGATGCAGCCGCACGGGCGGCGTCTGTTCGGGCAGCCGCTGCGCACCGGCCGGCAGCGCGTGCCGTAGCGCGTTGGTCACCAGTTCCGAGACCACGAGGCAGACGTCGTCGAAGCGGTAGTCCAGTTCCCACTGGTCCAGCGTGCGTCGGGTGAACTTGCGTGCCTCACGGACCGCTTCGTAGCGGGCGGGCAGTGCGCAGGAGGCGGCGTTGGAGACGGCTGCGGGGTCCAGTGGCGGAAGGCCCTGCCGTAACGGCTCGAGCATGGTCGATCCATTCGTCCCCATGCGAGGCACTCCCGGGAGTTCGCGGTCGTTGCGATGCAGCGGTTGCGCGGGACCATGGTTTCTGATGCGCAGAGCAGATGCAAGGGCAGATGCACGTGCACGTGACCGAATTGGACGCTCCCGTACCGCTTGTTGGCCATTTTTTCCGCCAACTTCGCTTCCTCTCCTTGCGTTCCGCTGACTCCTTCCTGGGTGAAATCCTTGTCTTCTTTCCGTCTCTGTAATCGGACGAGTACTGCTCGAAGTGATTTAGTGGCAGACTGCGGGCCCTGAAGACGGTTGGGGAGGCTGGCGAACGTGAGCGCGGGAGAGCCCGGATCGGTGGTGCGGCGCATGCTGCTCGGCTCGCAACTGAGGCGACTGCGGGAGGCGCGCGGGATCACCCGCGAAGCTGCGGGGTACTCGATCCGTGCGTCCGAGTCGAAGATCAGCCGCATGGAGTTGGGCCGGGTGAGCTTCAAGACACGGGACGTCGAGGACCTGCTGACGCTGTACGGCATCACGGACGAACAGGAGCGCGCCTCGCTCCTCTCCCTCGCCCGCGAGGCCAACGTGGCCGGCTGGTGGCACAGTTACTCGGACGTCCTGCCCAGCTGGTTCCCCACATACGTCGGCCTGGAGGGCGCCGCAAGTCTCATTCGCGCCTATGAGGTGCAGTTCGTGCACGGCCTGCTCCAGACCGAGGCGTACGCCCGCGCGGTCGTCAGGCGCGGCATGAAGGGCGCGAGCGCGGCCGACGTAGAGAAGCGCGTGGCGCTGCGCCTGGAGCGGCAGAAGTACCTCCTCTCCGAGAACGCCCCCGAGTTCCACATCGTCCTGGACGAGGCCGCCCTGCGCCGTCCCTACGGCGACCGCGAGGTGATGCGCGGCCAGCTCCAGCACCTGATCGAGATCTCCCAGCGACCCAACGTACGGCTGCAGATCATGCCGTTCAGCCTCGGCGGCCACTCCGGCGAGTCCGGCGCCTTCACGATCCTCAGCTTCCCCGAGTCCGACCTGTCGGACGTCGTCTACCTGGAGCAGCTCACCTCCGCGCTCTACCTCGACAAGCACGAGGACGTCGCCCAGTACGAGACCGCGCTCAAGGAGCTCCAGCAGGACAGTCCGGGTCCGGACGAGAGCCGGGATCTTCTCCGGGGTCTCCTTCAACTCTCTTGAATCACAAGTACGATGACGTGTGATCAGACCGTGAAGACGAGCGCGATGGCGGCCGTGCCGATCGCGGGTCTGCTAGGGATTGAGGGATCACATGTCGTCCTACTTCACCGACCTGGCTCAGCAGTACATCGACGGTGAATGGCGCCCGGGTACAGGCTCCTGGGACATCATCGACTTCAATCCCTACGACGGCGAGAAGCTCGCGTCGATCACCATAGCCACGGTCGACGAGGTCGACGACGCCTACAAGGCCGCCGCCCGCGCCCAGAAGCAGTGGGCCACGACCAATCCCTACGCCCGCCGTGCCGTCTTCGAGAAGGCGCTGCGCCTGATAGAGGACCGTGAGCAGGACATCGCCGAGGCGATCATCGCCGAGCTCGGCGGCACCCGGTTGAAGGCGGCGTTCGAACTCCACCTCGCCAAGGAGTTCCTGCGTGAGGCGGTCCATCTGGCGCTGCGCCCCGAGGGCAGGATCCTGCCCTCCCCGGTGGACGGCAAGGAGAACCGCGTCTACCGCGTCCCGGTCGGTGTCGTGGGCGTGATCAGCCCCTTCAACTTCCCCTTCCTGCTCTCCCTGAAGTCGGTCGCCCCGGCGCTCGCGCTCGGCAACGGCGTGGTGCTGAAGCCCCACCAGAACACCCCGATCTGCGGCGGCTCCCTGGTCGCGAAGATCTTCGAGGACGCGGGGCTCCCGGCCGGTCTGCTGAACGTCGTCATCACCGACATCGCCGAGATCGGCGACGCCTTCATCGAGCACCCGATCCCGAAGGTCATCTCCTTCACCGGCTCCGACAAGGTCGGCCGCCACGTCGCCACCGTCTGCGCCTCGCACTTCAAGCGCTCGGTCCTCGAACTCGGCGGCAACAGCGCGATCGTGGTCCTCGACGACGCCGACATCGACTACGCCGTCGACGCGGCCGTCTTCAGCCGGTACGTCCACCAGGGCCAGGTCTGCATGGCCGCGAACCGCGTCCTCGTGGACCGCTCGGTCGCGGACGAGTTCACCGAGAAGTTCGTCGCCAAGGTGAGGTCCCTCAAGGCCGGCGACCCGCGCGACCCCGAGACCGTCATCGGCCCGGTCATCAACTCCTCCCAGGCGGACGCCATCTCGGGCGCCGTCGAGCAGGCGATCGCCGAGGGTGCCACGGCGCTGGTGCACGGCACGACCACGGAGAACCTCGTCCGGCCGTCGGTCCTGAGCGGCCTCCCGGCCGACTCGCCCCTGCTGAAGCAGGAGGTCTTCGGCCCGGTCGCCTTCCTCCTCACCTTCGACGGCGAGGAGGAGGCCGTACGTCTCGTCAACGACACCCCCTACGGTCTGAGCGGTGCCGTCCACACCGGCGACATCGAGCGCGGTGTGGCCTTCGCCAAGCAGATCGACACGGGCATGTTCCACGTGAACGACGGCACCGTCCACGACGAGCCGATCGTCCCCTTCGGCGGCGAGAAGCACTCCGGCCTCGGCCGCCTCAACGGCGAGACGATGCTGGACGCCTTCACCACGACCAAGTGGATCTCCGTCCAGCACGGCCGCAGCGGCTTCCCGTTCTAGACGTCCCGAGCCCGGCCCCGAGGCGCACACGCTCCGTTTCCGGACGGTGCGCCATCGGGGCCTGACCTCGGCGCCCGCCCGTAACGGACCTAACCTGGAGCGCATGTCAGCGATCCGTCTTCTCGTGCTCGGCGCGGTGCGCCAGCACGGGCGTGCCCACGGCTACCAGGTGCGCAACGACCTGGAGTACTGGGGCGCGCACGAGTGGTCCAACGCCAAGCCCGGCTCGATCTACCACGCCCTGAAGCAGATGGCGAAGCAGGGACTGCTGCACGCCCACGAGGTCGCGCCGTCCACGGCAGGCGGGCCGCCGCGCACGGAGTACGAGATCACCGACCGTGGCGTCGAGGAGTACCTCGGCCTGGTCCGCGAGGCGCTGACCTCCTACGACCAGAAGATGGACGTCAAGTCGGCGGCCATCGGCTTCATGGTCGACCTGCCGCGCGGCGAGACCGTCGCCCTGCTCAAGGAGCGCATCCGGCGCATCGAGGAGTGGCGCTCCGCCGTCACCGAGCACTACGTGCCCGAGGCCGGTCCCGGCCAGCTCGGTCACATCGGCGAGATCATGAACCTCTGGATCCACACCGCCGACGCCGAGGCCGAGTGGACCCAGGGGCTCATCGGGCGGATCGAGGGCGGCGCATACATCTTCGCCGGGGAGGGCGATCCCTTCGTCGGTGTTCTCGCCGATGACGAGGGCAACCCGTACGCGACGGGGGAGCGGCACCCCGGGGACGATCACTAATCAAGTTTGACTAACCGATTGCGGGGTATTAGCTTCGGGCTGGTAGTCAAGTTTGACTAGCGAAGGGGTTCTCAGTGGCCGACACGGCGATCATCGTCGAAGGGGCACGCAAGAGGTACGGCGGCAAAGCCGGCAAGAACGCACTGGACGGGCTCGACCTTACGGTCGCGGCCGGCACCGTGCACGGAGTGCTCGGCCCGAACGGCGCGGGCAAGACCACCCTGGTCCGCATCCTGTCCACTCTGCTGCGGCCGGACAGCGGCCGCGTCGAGGTGGCCGGGCACGACGCGGTCCGCCAGGCGTACGAGGTGCGCCTGCGCATCGGCCTCCTCGGCCAGCACGCGGCCCTGGACGAGGAACTGGACGGCCGGCAGAACCTGGAGATGTTCGGCCGCCTGCACCACCTCGGCGGCCGGCGCGCAGGCGTGCGCGCCGGCGAGCTCCTGGAGCGCTTCGGCCTGGCCGACACCGGCCGCAAGCCGGTCAAGCAGTACAGCGGAGGCATGCGGCGCCGGCTGGATCTGGCCGCCTCGCTCATCGGCAACCGGCACGGCACCGACCCGCAGGTGCTGTTCCTGGACGAACCCACCACCGGACTCGACCCGCGCGGCCGCGCCGAGGTCTGGTCCGCCGTCCGCTCCCTGGTCGGCGGCGGCACCACGGTCCTGCTCACCACCCAGTACCTGGAGGAGGCCGACCAGCTCGCCGACCGCATCTCGGTCGTCGACGCCGGCCGGGTCACCGCCGACGGCACGGCCGACGAGCTCAAGGCGCTCACCGGCGGCGACCGCATCGACGTCGTCCTGCGCGATGCCGGGCAACTGGGCGCCGCCGTGGCCCTGTTGCCCGTACCGAAGGACGCCGTCTCCGTCGATGCCGACCGCCGGCTGCTCAGCGCCCGGGTCACCGACCGGATGGCGGCGCTCTCCGGCGTCGTACGGGCCCTGGAGGCGGCCGGGATCGAGGCCGAGGACGTGGCCCTGCGGCGCCCGACGCTGGACGAGGTGTTCCTGCACCTCACCGGGGACGACAACCGAGTGAAGGAGCCCGCATGAGCACGAACGCCTACGCCCTGGCCGACTCCTGGACCATGACCCGCCGCGAGCTCGCCCATTGGGCGCGCCAGCCCGTCCAGGTCGTCGTCGCCCTGTTCTTCCCCGTGATGCTGCTGCTGATGTTCGGCTACCTCATCGGCGGCGGACGCGGTGTCGAGGGCTCCTACATCGACTACCTCCTGCCCGGGATGCTCGCGCTCACGATGGCCTTCGGCCTTGAGGGCACGATGATCGCGGTCACCCAGGACCTCAACAAGGGCGTGATCGACCGCTTCCGGTCCATGCCGATGACCAACGGGGCCGTCCTGGTGGGCCGTTCGATCGCCGACATGCTCCAGTCGGCGCTGGCCCTGCTGGCCCTCATGGGGGTCGGGTTCGCGCTCGGCTGGCGCGCGGACGGCGGGCCGGTGGCCTTCCTGGGCGCCGTGGGACTGCTCCTGCTGTTCCGCTTCGCCATGCTGTGGATCGGCATCCACCTGGCCCTGGTGGCCGGCAAGCCGGAACTGGTGCAGGCCGTGCAGATCCTGGTCTGGCCGGTCGGCTTCCTGTCCAACGCCCTCGCCCTGCCCGGGTCCATGCCCGGCTGGCTGGGCACCGTCGTCGAGTGGAACCCGATGTCCCACACGGCGACCGCCGCACGCGACCTGTTCCGCGGCACCGGCACCGAGCACCTCTTGCCGGCCGTCGTCTGGCCGCTGCTGCTCCTCGCGGTGTTCTTCCCGCTGGCGGTGCGGCGGTTCGCGCGTCTGAGCCGCTGACGGTCCGCCCGTGACCCGCTAGTGGTGGAACCCGGTGGCCGCGCCCTTGTCATGGGTGGCGGGGCGCGGCTGCCGGCGCAGCTCCGGCAGGGACCGGCTCAGGTCCTCCACGAACAGCTCGGCGAGATCGGTGGAGAAGCCGTTGCGGCAGACCACCCGCAGCACCGACAGGTCCTCGCGGTGCGGCGGGAAGGTGTACGCCGGAACCAGCCAGCCCGCCTCACGCATCCGCCGCGACACGTCGAAGACGTCGTACGCCGTCACGTCCGGGGCCGTGGTGAACGCGAACACGGGCAACTGGTCGCCCCTGGTCAGCAGCCGGAAGTCGCCGAGCTTCTCCACGGCCTCGGCGACCTGCCCGGCCACGTCCCGCGCGGCCTGCTGCACGGCCCGGTACCCCTCCCGCCCCAACCGCAGGAACGAGTAGTACTGAGCCACGACCTGCGCGCCCGGCCGGGAGAAGTTCAGCGCGAACGTCGGCATGTCGCCGCCCAGATAGTTGACCCGGAACACCAGTTCCTCGGGCAGCGCCTCCTTGTCCCGCCACAGGGCCCAGCCGACACCCGGGTAGACCAGGCCGTACTTGTGCCCCGAGCTGTTGATCGAGGCGACCCTCGGCAGCCGGAAGTCCCACTCCAGATCCTCGTCCAGGAACGGCGCCACCATCCCCCCGGACGCCCCGTCGACATGCACCGGGACATCGAGGCCGGTGCGCTCCTGAACGGTGTCGAGCGCGGCGCACAGGTCCGCGATCGGCTCGTAGGAACCGTCGAAGGTCGAGCCCAGGATCCCCACGACGCCGATGGTGTTCTCGTCGCACAGCTCGGCCGCCGCCTGCGGATCGAGATGGAACCGCTCGCCCTCCATCGGGACCAGCCGCGGCTCCACCTCCCAGAAGTTGCAGAACTTGTCCCAGCAGACCTGGACGTTGATGCCCATGACCAGGTTGGGGCGCGCCCCCGGGTAGCGGTCGGCGTTGCGCCGCATCCAGCGCCGCTTCAGCGCCATCCCGGCGAGCATGCACGCCTCGCTGGAGCCGGTGGTGGAGCAGCCCACGGCCGACGACGGGTCGGGCGCGTTCCACAGGTCGGCGAGCATCGCCACACAGCGCCGCTCCAGCTCGGCGGTGCGTGGATACTCGTCCTTGTCGATCATGTTCTTGTCGCGGCACTCGGCCATCAGCGCGTTCGCCTGGGGCTCCATCCACGTCGTGACGAACGTGGCGAGGTTGAGCCGTGAGTTGCCGTCGAGCATCAGCTCGTCGTGCACCACCTGATAGGCGGACGAAGGCGCCATGGGGGCGTCGGGCAGTCGATGCCTGGGGGGAGCCTCGGTCATCCCGCCGACCGGGTTCGCCTCGCCGAAGAACGGGTTGACGGACAGCCTGCGCGGGCCGTCCCCGTCCGAGGCCTCGGTGTTCCCACGATGCAGTGGCATGTAATCGACGGTAGTTCCGCGTTGCCCGGCTTGCACCTCACGCCGCGTGAGGCCTCAGTGTGGAACGCGAACCGAGAAGGGAGCGGAAGTGAGCTACTCCGTGGGACAGGTCGCGGGCTTCGCCGGCGTCACGGTGCGCACCCTGCACCACTACGACGACATCGGCCTGCTCGTACCCGGCGAACGCAGCCACGCGGGCCACCGGCGTTACAACGACGCCGACCTCGACCGGCTGCAGCAGATCCTGTTCTACCGGGAGCTCGGCTTCCCGCTCGAAGAGGTCGCCGCCCTGCTCGACGACCCGGCCGCGGACCCGCGCGAACACCTGCGCCGGCAGCACGAGCTGCTGACCGCCCGGATCGAGCAGCTGCGCAAGATGGCGGAGGCCGTGGAGCACGCCATGGAGGCACGCACGATGGGAATCAATCTGACGCCGGAGGAGCGCTTCGAGGTCTTCGGCGACAAGGACCCGGAGCAGTACGCCGAGGAGGCGGAACGGCGCTGGGGCGGCACGGAGTCGTACGCCGAGTCACAGCGCCGCGCCGCGACCTACACCAAGGAGGACTGGAAGAGGCTGCAGGCGGAGGCGAACGAGTGGAGCGAGCGCTACGTCGCCCTGATGGCCGCCGGTGAACCGCCCACCGGTGAGGGCGCCATGGACCTGGCCGAGGAACACCGGCAGCACATCAGCGGCTGGTACTACGAGTGCGGCTACGAGATGCACCAGTGCCTCGCCGAGATGTACGTCGCCGACGAACGCTTCAAGGCGTTCTACGACACCATGCGTCCCGGCCTCGCCGAGCACCTGCGGGCCGCGATCCTCGCGAACGCGGCCCGGCACTCCTCCTGACGTCCTGGCCCGGGCCCTACTCCCGGGCCAGGACCACCGCGGTCCCGTAGGCGCACACCTCGGTGCCCACGTCGGCCGCCTCGGTCACGTCGAAGCGGAACGCCAGCACAGCGTTCGCGCCACGCGCGCGTGCCTGCTCGACGAGCCGCTCCATGGCCTGGTTACGGGTCTCCACGAGCGTCTTGGTGAGCCCTTTGAGCTCACCGCCGACCAGCGACTTCAGCCCGGCGCCGATCTGACTGCCGACGTGCCGGGAGCGCACGGTCAGTCCGAAGACCTCACCGATGACCTCCGTGACCCGATGGCCGGGAATGTCGTTCGTGGTCACTACCAGAACGTCAGGGCGGGGCCCCTGCCCGCCGCCGTACTCTTCGATGCCCATGGCTCACAGCTTTGTCCCAGCGGGCGCACAGTGCATCCTGAACGGGTCAATGGAACCTGGGCGACCGGCGCAGCGTTGATATTTTTGACCCGCCAGTCACAGCCCGCCCGCCCCTTCCCCGCAGGAGCCACAATCCCGTGACCACGCTTGCGCTCGGCCCCGAGTGGCTCAGCCCGGACTATCTGATCGAGACCTTCAGCCTCCCAGGCATCCTGCTGATCGTCTTCGCCGAGTCCGGTCTCTTCGCGTTCCTGCCCGGGGACTCCCTGCTGTTCACGGCGGGTCTGTTCGTGGCCGAGGGGAACTACATCAGCCAGCCGCTGTGGCTGGTCTGCACGCTCATCGTCCTGGCGGCCGTCATCGGCGACCAGGTCGGCTACATGATCGGCAAGTTCTTCGGCCCGAAGCTGTTCAGCCGGCCCAACTCCAAGCTCTTCAAACAGGAGAACCTGGAGAAGGCCCACGAGTTCATGGAGAAGTACGGGCCCAAGGCGATCGTGCTGGCCCGCTTCGTGCCGATCGTGCGCACCTTCGCCCCCATCGTGGCGGGCGCCGGCCGCATGAGGTACGCCACGTTCCTCACGTACAACGTCATCGGCGGCATCGCCTGGGGCACCGGCGTCACGCTCGCGGGCTACTGGCTCGGCCAGATCACGTTCATCAAGACGAACGTCGAGGCGATCCTGATCCTGATCGTCCTCGTCTCCGTGGTCCCGATCATCATCGAGGTCCTGCGCGAGCGCGCCAAGAAGAAGCGCGCCGCGGCCGAGGCTCCCGCCGCCGCACAGCCCCAGCACCAGCAGATGGACGACGCGACGACCCAGCTGCGCCGCATCCCCTCCGACGACCGGCCCCAGCAGCCCTACGGCAACCAGGACCCGTCGTACGGCAACCAGGACCAGCAGCACTACGGCAACCAGGACGGCCGGCAGTACGGCTACGACGAGCAGTACTACGGCAACCAGCCCCAGCAGCCGTACGCCCAGCAGTACCCCCAGGGCTACGGCCAGCAGCAGCCCTACGGCGGACAGCAGAACCAGCAGAACCAGCAGTACCCGCCCAACCAGGGCTACTGAGACACCCGCGAGCGAGCTGCCAGGCGCTAGAACCCTCGGGTGCGCTTGGCAGCTCGTCGCTTTTCCGGGGACCCGATCCGCAGGAACAGCCGCGAGATCTCCGACCCCAGATTGACGCCGATCGCGATGGCCATGGCGAGTGAGGCGGCGGTGGCCAGCGACACCAGCCCCTTGTCGACGTTGTTCTGCGCGATCGACAGCAGCCCGAAGTACGTCGCGGAACCCGGCAGCAGGGGCCCGATCGCCGCCGTGGTGTACGGCAGCGCCGACGCGAACCGGTAGCGGGCCATCAGCTGCCCGAACAGGCCCACCAGCCCCGCCGCGACCGCCGTGGCGGCAACCGGCGAGAACTCGCCGGTGTAGTGCATGGCGCCGTACACGACCCAGGCGACACCGCCGTTGAGGGTCACCGCGAGCACGGTGGACCGTTCCTGCTGGAGCAGCACCGCGAAGGTCAGCGACAGCAGCATGGACGCGGCGATCTGCCAGTACGGCCGCGGCGAGATGTTCAGCGCCGCGTCCGGATCGAGCTTGGCGCCGAGGTTGACCCCGAAGTACAGGATCACCAGGACGCCGACCACGATGCCGACGAAGAAGTACATGACCTCCAGCAGGCGGGCGGACGCGGTGATGTAGAAGCCGGTCAGGCCGTCCTGCACTCCCGCGACAAGGGCCCGCCCGGGCAGCAGCGCGAACAGCCCACCGGTGATCACCGCGGACGCCTTCACGTCGACGTGCGTCAGCGTCAGCGCGACCCCTATCGCGGCCGGCGGCATCGCCGCCACCGTGAACTGGTAGAACTCCGGCAGCCCGCGCCCCGCGCACAGCCACGCCAGCCGGTCGCCGAGCATCGCGCCGAGCATCGCCGCGACGAACACGATCAGATCACCGCCGACCAGCACGGAGGCCGCACCCGCGAGCAGCCCGCTCGCCGAGGTGAGCACCCACGTCGGGTACGGGTGCCGGTTGCGCCGCATCTCCGCGAGCCGCCCGTAGGCCTCCTCCAGGGAGATGTGGCTCTCCGGATCACTGAGGTCGTCGACGAGCTGGTACACGGCCGCCAGACGCGTGTAGTCCGTGCCGCGCCGCCGCACCGTACGCGACGCCGACACAGGATCGTCCACCAGCGACGGCTGGTACGAGATCGACAGCAGCGTGAAGGTGACGTTCGGCTCGCAGCGGTCAAGGCCGTAGGACCGGCACACCGCGAACATCGCGGCCTCCACGTCCTCCGCGCCCTCACCGCCCGCCAGCAGCAGCTCACCGATACGCAGGGTCAGGTCGAGCACGCGCGGGACGGCCGGACCCTCCTCCTCCACCTTCGGCATCCGCTCCGGCGCGGGCCGCTCGGCCACCGGCATGCGCAGCATCGTGCGCATCCGGTCCTGCCAGGGCAGGTCCTTCGTCAGGCTTATCCGCGGGATGCCGGTGGCCGGCGTGAACGCCGGCGAGGCGTCCTCGACGCTGTACCCGCCCGGCGTGGCGAACGCCGAGCCCTCCGGTTCCGGGGACGTCGACTGAGGTACGTCCAGCCCCGTGGGAAGGGCGAACTCGGAGGTGGTCTCCGACTCGCTGTCCCCCACCTCGATGCCGGCCGGTGGCCTGAAAGCCATCCTCGCCTCGTCCGACTGCGGTTTGCGGTCCTCCGCTTCCGTCACGTGCGCAGCACTCCTCTTACGACACCTCCTGCCGCCCTCAGTATGCGCACAGACGCACGAACGGGCTGCACGCGCACGCGTACAGCCCGTTCACATGGCCAAAAGCCAAGGATTTGCCTCAGTGGCCGCCCTGGTCCTTGAAGCGCTTGTAGGACCGCTCGATCTCGGCCTCGGCCTCGGTACGGCCCACCCAGTCGGCGCCCTCGACGGACTTGCCGGGCTCCAGGTCCTTGTACACCTCGAAGAAGTGCTGGATCTCCAGGCGGTCGAACTCCGAGACGTGGTGGATGTCACGCAGGTGCTCCTGGCGCGGGTCCGTCGCCGGCACGCACAGCAGCTTGTCGTCGCCGCCGGCCTCGTCCGTCATACGGAACATGCCGATCGCGCGGCACTTGATGAGGCAGCCCGGGAACGTCGGCTCGTCCAGGATGACCAGCGCGTCCAGCGGGTCACCGTCCTCGCCGAGGGTGTTCTCGACGAAGCCGTAGTCGGTCGGGTAGGCGGTCGAGGTGAAGAGGCGACGGTCCAGGCGGATCCGACCGGTCTCGTGGTCCACCTCGTACTTGTTCCGCGAACCCTTCGGAATCTCGATCGTGACGTCGAACTCCACCGGTGGCTCCTCCATGATCAACACATAGTTCTGGTGGTTAAGTGTCCCTCACGCAGGTGTGTGATCGCGAAAGGGGCTGGTGGTCGTGCCGGAGATGAGGCCTTGGCGAGCCGCGAAACCGCATGTGACGCGGGTCGCGGGCGCCGTACGACCCCGTCTGGCACGAGCCGCGGAGGCCGTCCGGCCACGACTCGCGCGCGCCGCGACGGCCGCGAAACCGCGGGTCGTACGGCTCACCCGAGCCGTTTCCCCGCAGGCCGCACGGATCACCAGGCCGAAGACCTGGCAGTACACCGCGGGCGCCGCCACCGCCGGACTGGCGCTGGCCGCCGGAGTGGTGACCGCCGCCGGCCCCTGGGACTCCACCGGTCAGCGTACGGCCGAGCGGGACTGGGCGGCCGCCCAGGAACGTACGGGTGGCACAGATCACGGCCGTAATACCGATACGTCCGACTCCTCCGGCACGGCGGCCCAAGGACCCCGCCCCGCCCCCAGCGCGGCCTCCGTCCTGACCGGCCTCGGCGGCGGCGTCGGCACCGCCGGATCGGCCCCGAACGGCAAGGCCGTCGCCGGACTCGTCGGCCCGCTCCTGGCCGACCCGGCGCTCGGCAGCAGGTCCGTGGCGATCGTCGACGTCGCCAGCGGCGAACGCCTCTACGGCGACGACTCCGGCAAGGCCCTCACCCCCGCCTCCACCACGAAGATCGCCACCGCCGTCGCCGCCCTCGCGGCCCTCGGCCCCGACCACCGCCTCACCACCCGCACCGCCCTGGAACCCGACACCGGCGAACTGGTCCTCGTCGGCGGCGGCGACCCCACACTCACCGCCCGCAAGGACGCCGACGGCTGGGCGAGCCTGCGCGAACTCGCCGACCGCACCGCCCGCGCCCTGAAGAAGCAGGACGTACGCCAGATCACCCTTTCGTACGACAAGACGCTCTACGCCGGCTCCGAACTGCACCCCATCGGGAACAACCCCAACCTCGCCCTGGTCAGCGCCCTCATGGTCGACGAGGCCCGCACCGACGACTCCACCAGCGGCCCCGTGAAGCGGGTGGAGGACCCCGCGAGGGACGCGACCGCCCGATTCGCGGACCTCCTCGCCGACCACGGCATCAAGACCAGCGCGCCCGGCCCCTCGAAGGCGACCGACCGCGCCGAACCGCTCGCCGAGGTCTCCTCACCGCCCCTGTCCTCCGTGGTCGAGCGCATGCTCACCAACAGCGACAACGACATCGCCGAGGCCCTCGCCCGCCAGACCGCCGTCGCGAGCGGCGCACGCGCCGACTTCGACGGCGCGGGCAAGGCGATCAGGGACCGCCTGAAGAAGCTCGGCCTCCCCGTCGCGGGCACCGACATCAAGGACGGCAGCGGCCTCGACCGCGCCGACAAGCTGACGGCGGACCTGCTCACCGCCCTGCTCGCCAAGGCCGCCGACCCGGCCCACCCCGAACTCCGCCCCGTCCTCACCGGCCTCCCCGTGGCCGGCTTCACCGGCACCCTCAGCACCCGCTACACCGACGGCGCGGCCGGCATCGTCCGCGCGAAGACAGGCACCCTGCACGGCGTGAACTCCCTGGCCGGCACCGTCGTCGACCAGGACGGCCGGCTCCTCGCCTTCGCGTTCCTGTCCACCGGCGACAACGTGGGCGCCGCCCGGTCGGCACTGGACAGGGCCGCCACCGCACTGGCGTCCTGCGGCTGCCGCTGACCTCACCGGCCACCGCTTCCGCCACGCACCACGGCCTGCCCCAAGTGGGACCGCTCACGTACGGTTGACACATGACGAGCATCGGTGGTGCCGAGATGGTCGACTGGAATCTCGCGGTGGCGACCGCGACCCGGTTCGTACGGCCGGGCCCGGAGGTGAGCCGCGACGAGGCCCGCGCCGTCGTCGCCGAGCTGCGCCGGCATGCCAAGGCCTCGGAGGAACACGTCCGCGGCTTCACCCGTATGGGCACGGACGACATCCACGACACCCCGGTCCTCGTCGTCGACCGCCCCGGCTGGATCCGGGCGAACGTCGCCGGCTTCCGGGAGATCCTCAAGCCCCTCCTCGACAAGATGCAGGAACGACGCACCACCAGCCCCGGCGGCGCCGTCCTCGGCGCGGTCGGCGGCAAGGTCACCGGCGTCGAACTCGGCATGCTGCTGTCCTTCCTCGCCTCCCGTGTCCTCGGCCAGTACGAGACCTTCGCCCCCGCCACCCGCGACCTCCCGGCGGGCGGCCCCCCTGGTTCACCGAGCGGCGGCGGCCGCCTCCTCCTCGTCGCCCCGAACATCGTCCACGTGGAGCGCGAACTCGACGTACAGCCCCACGACTTCCGCCTGTGGGTGTGCCTGCACGAGGAGACCCACCGCACCCAGTTCAGCGCGGTGCCCTGGCTGCGGGACCACCTGGAGGGCGAAATCCAGTCGTTCTTGGGGGAGACCGACGTCGACCCCATGACCGTCCTGGAGCGCATCCGCGAAGCCGCCCAGTCCCTCTCCGGCAGCCGGCCCGATTCGGAGGAGGACGACGGCGGACGTTCGTTCGTCGAACTGGTGCAGACCCCGGCCCAGCGAGAGATCCTCGGCCGCCTCACCGCCGTGATGTCCCTCCTCGAAGGCCACGCCGACTTCGTGATGGACGGAGTCGGCCCCGCCGTCGTGCCGTCCGTCGCCGAGATCCGCGAGAAATTCCAGCAGCGCCGCGCCAAGGGCGCCTCCCGACTGGACACGGCCCTGCGCAAACTGCTCGGCCTGGACGCCAAACTGCGCCAGTACCGCGACGGCGAACGCTTCGTACGCGCCGTCGTGGAACAGGTCGGCATGGACGGCTTCAACCGCGTGTGGACCTCCCCGAACACCCTCCCCACCAAGACGGAGATCGCCAAACCGGCGGACTGGATCGCGCGGGTGCACCGCAAGGCGGAGTCGTGAAACACGCGCCGAGTCGTGCATCTCATACGAAGGTCGTGAACCGAATCCGGCCGACGGCAGGCGAACGCCCCTGCAATCACCCGTCCGAGGGACCGTGAGCCATGGGTAGGCGTGCAATGCTCGGGGAACGGCCCGGCTCTGTCACCATCTACACACTCTGAGTGACCGAGCTTCGGGCTCACCCCCCGACAACTTCATGAAGGGAACCGGACATGGGTCCCCATCCTGCGGTCGCGGCGATACGCCTGGCGGTCCGCCGCGTCCTCCACGACATCCTCACCGAACACAGCCGCATCTACGACGTGCCCGCGCCCAGCAGCCCGCGCGCGGCCTCCCCCAAGACGCCCGCGCCGTCCCCCGGCACACAGCACGCCGCCCTGGGCACCGCACTCGAAACGTCGTACGAGCTCCCCGGCCAGAGCCCTCAGGAGCCCCCGCGCGCTGCCCCGCACGAGCGGCCCCCCTCCCCGCTCGTGCTCGTGGCATGCTCCGGCGGCGCCGACTCCATGGCCCTCGCCTCCGCCCTCGCGTTCGAAGCCCCCAAACTCGGCATCCGCGCCGGCGGCATCACCGTCGACCACGGCCTCCAGCCCGGCTCCGACCTGCGCGCCGAAGAAGTCGTCCTGCGCCTGCGCCAACTCGGTCTCGACCCGGCCGAGTCCCTCGCCGTGACCGTCGGCCGCACCGGCGGACCCGAGGCCGCAGCCCGCGACGCCCGCTACGCCGCCCTCGACGACGCGGCCGTACGCCACGGCGCCATCGCCGTCCTCCTCGGCCACACCCGCGACGACCAGGCCGAGACCGTCCTCCTCGGCCTCGCCCGCGGCTCCGGCATCCGCTCCCTGTCCGGAATGGCCGCGGTCTCGGGGGCCGGCGGCCGTTACCGCCGCCCCTTCCTCGGACTCGACCGGCAGACCGCCCGCAAGGCCTGCATGGTCCAGGCCCTGCCGGTCTGGGACGACCCCCACAACTCCGACCCCGCGTACACCAGGTCCCGCCTGCGCCAAGAAGGCCTGCCCGCCCTGGAGAAGGCACTCGGCAAAGGCGTCGTGGAGGCTCTCGCCCGCACCGCCCAGCTCTCCCGCGACGACGCCGACGCCCTCGACGCCTGGGCCAGCCAGGCCGAGGCCGGCGTACGCGACGCGACCGGTCTCCTGGAGTGCGCCAAGCTGTACGTGCTGCCGCCCGCCGTACGCCGCCGGATCCTGCGCCGCGCCGCCATCGAGGCCGGAGCGCCCGCCGGTTCGCTGTTCGCCCGCCACATCGAAGAAGTCGACCGTCTGATCACCGGCTGGCGCGGCCAGGGAGCCATCAACCTCCCCGGCAAAGTCGTCGCGCAGCGGCAGGGTGGCAGACTGGTGATTCGGCAAGGCTGATTCCCGACCCCTCCACAGCAGACCAAGGAGGGGCCGGTGAGCCGAGAATGCGGGACGACCGACCGAAAGTGATGCGGGTGGACGCGAAAGACATGGGTGCCGACCTCCAGCAGGTGCTCATCACCAAGGAAGAGATCGACGCCAAGCTGGCAGAGCTGGCAGCGAAGATCGACGCGGAGTACGAAGGCAAGGACCTGCTCATCGTCGGTGTCCTCAAGGGCGCGGTGATGGTCATGGCCGACCTCGCCAGGGCGCTGTCCACCCCCGTCACCATGGACTGGATGGCGGTGTCCTCCTACGGCGCCGGCACCCAGTCCTCCGGTGTCGTGCGGATCCTCAAGGACCTCGACACCGACATCAAGGGCCGGCACGTCCTGATCGTCGAGGACATCATCGACTCCGGCCTGACCCTGTCCTGGCTGATCAACAACCTCGGCTCGCGCGAGCCCGAGACCCTGAAGATCTGCACCCTGCTGCGCAAGCCGGACGCCGCGAAGGTCTCCATCGACGTCGAATGGGTCGGCTTCGACATCCCCAACGAGTTCGTCGTCGGCTACGGCCTCGACTACGCCGAGAAGTACCGCAACCTCCCGTTCGTCGGTACGCTCGCGCCCCACGTCTACGGCGGTTGAGCCCCACGGTCCGCGACCGCGGACCCGAAGGGCCCAAGCACCGTACGAAGATCGGGAACCCCGGCGGGCCTCGCGCCGTTGGAGCATGCAGACGGGCTTGCCAGCCGTCCCGTGCGGCTTCGCGCGACGAAGCTGGGGTACCGTCAGAAGAACTGTCTTATCAAACTCACTATGGCAGGAGGGACGGGGCGGCACCGCTCCGTATGGATGGACGTGAAGCGATACTTCCGTGGGCCGGTCATGTGGATCGTGCTGGCCGTCCTTGCCGTGGTCGTGTTGATGCAGGTCGTCGGCTCGTCCGGCGGCTACAAGACGGTGGACACCGGCCAGGTCGTCCAGGCGATCAATGACAACAAGGTCGAGTCGGCCAAGCTGACCACTGGTGACGAGAACACCATCAAGGTCCAGCTCAAGGACGGCGAAAAGGTCGAGGGCGCCACCAAGATCCAGGCGAGCTACATCGGCGACCAAGGCGTGACCATCGCCAGCACGCTGCAGAACAAGTACCAGGACAAGCAGATCCCGGACGGCTACACGGTCTCGCCGTCCAAGCAGAACCCGTTCGTCGGGATCCTGCTCTCCCTGCTCCCCTTCGTCCTCATCGTCGTCGTCTTCCTGTTCCTGATGAATCAGATGCAGGGCGGCGGCTCCCGAGTAATGAACTTCGGGAAGTCCAAGGCGAAGCTCATCACCAAGGACACCCCCAAGACGACGTTCTCGGACGTCGCCGGCTCGGACGAGGCCGTCGAGGAACTCCAGGAGATCAAGGAATTCCTCCAGGAGCCCGCCAAGTTCCAGGCCGTGGGCGCCAAGATCCCCAAGGGCGTACTGCTCTACGGGCCTCCCGGAACCGGCAAGACGCTCCTCGCGCGCGCCGTCGCCGGCGAGGCGGGCGTGCCCTTCTACTCGATCTCCGGTTCCGACTTCGTCGAGATGTTCGTCGGTGTCGGTGCCTCCCGAGTCCGAGACCTGTTCGAGCAGGCCAAGGCGAACGCCCCGGCGATCGTCTTCGTCGACGAGATCGACGCAGTCGGCCGCCACCGCGGCGCCGGCCTCGGCGGCGGTCACGACGAGCGTGAGCAGACCCTCAACCAGCTGCTCGTCGAGATGGACGGCTTCGACGTCAAGGGCGGCGTGATCCTCATCGCCGCGACGAACCGGCCCGACATCCTCGACCCGGCCCTCCTGCGGCCCGGCCGCTTCGACCGCCAGATCGCGGTCGACCGCCCGGACATGCAGGGCCGTCTGGAGATCCTCAAGGTCCACCAGAAGGGCAAGCCGGTCGCCCCGGACGTCGACCTGTCGGCGGTCGCCCGCCGCACGCCGGGCTTCACCGGCGCGGACCTGAGCAACGTCCTCAACGAGGCCGCGCTGCTCACCGCCCGCTCGGACAAGAAGCTCATCGACAACCAGATGCTGGACGAGGCCATCGACCGCGTCGTGGCGGGCCCGCAGAAGCGGACCCGGATCATGTCGGACAAGGAAAAGAAGATCACCGCGTACCACGAGGGCGGACACGCCCTGGTCGCGGCGGCCTCCCCGAACTCCGACCCGGTCCACAAGATCACGATCCTGTCCAGAGGCCGCGCGCTCGGCTACACCATGGTCCTGCCGGACGAGGACAAGTACTCCACGACCCGCAACGAGATGCTGGACCAGCTGGCTTACATGCTGGGCGGCCGCGCGGCCGAGGAGCTCGTCTTCCACGACCCGACCACCGGTGCAGCCAACGACATCGAGAAGGCCACGACCACCGCACGTGCGATGGTCACGCAGTACGGCATGACCGAGCGTCTCGGCGCGATCAAGTTCGGCGGCGACAACACCGAGCCCTTCCTCGGACGTGAAATGGCTCACCAGCGCGACTACTCGGAAGAGGTCGCCGCGCTCGTGGACGAGGAAGTCAAGAAGCTCATCGAGAACGCGCACAACGAGGCCTGGGAGATCCTGGTCGAGAACCGCGACGTCCTCGACAACCTGGTGCTCCAGCTGCTGGAGAAGGAGACGCTGGGCAAGGAGGAGATCGCCGAGGTCTTCGCCACCATCGTCAAGCGTCCCCCGCGGCCCGCCTGGACCGGGTCCTCCCGCCGCACGCCGTCCACCCGTCCGCCGGTGCTCTCCCCCAAGGAGCTCGCACTGACGAACGGCGCCAACGGCGCGACCCCGGCGATCAGCACCGCCAAGTCGACGGTGACGGAGCCCGCCCCGGCGACGGAGCCGGCTCCCGAGGAGCGTCCCGAGAGCTGACGCCCCACCCGGTGAGCGCACCGGGCCCGGAATGGATGCCGCGCCCCCCTGGTTCTAGCCTGGGGGGCGCGGCATTTTCGTATGCCCGCAGTCCAGACGCGTGACCCACACGCGCCACCCGCGAAGGAACGAGGCACCACATGACCGACCCCGTGACGCTGGACGGCGAGGGCCGCATCGGCGAGTTCGACGAGAAGCGCGCCGAGAACGCCGTACGCGAACTGCTGATCGCGGTCGGCGAGGACCCGGACCGCGAGGGCCTCAGGGAGACACCGGCGCGGGTGGCGCGGGCGTACAAGGAGATCTTCGGGGGCCTGTGGCAGAAGCCCGAGGACGTCCTGACCACGACGTTCGACATCGGGCACGACGAGATGGTGCTCGTGAAGGACATCGAGGTGTACTCGACCTGTGAGCATCATCTGGTGCCGTTCCGGGGCGTCGCGCACGTCGGCTACATCCCGGCCACGTCCGGCAAGATCACGGGGCTGTCCAAGCTGGCCCGGCTGGTGGATGTCTATGCCCGCCGGCCGCAGGTGCAGGAACGTCTCACTACGCAGATCGCTGACTCTCTGATGGAGATCCTGGAGCCGCGCGGGGTGATTGTCGTCGTGGAGTGCGAGCACATGTGCATGTCGATGCGTGGCATCCGCAAGCCGGGCGCGAAGACCATAACGTCGGCGGTGCGCGGTCAGCTGCGGGACGCGGCGACGCGCAACGAGGCGATGAGCCTCATCATGGCCCGCTGACCCACCGCGCGCCGATCCCCCGCGCTACGTCGTAGGCGTGGCGCCCGTGTTGTTGTGTTCGTCGTCGTCCGGGAGCTTGCAGACTCGTTCCAGGAAGACTGCTGCCGCTATTACGCCGAGGCTGGCGAGGACCGAGAAGCCGGCGTAGATGGCCTGGTCGCGGCGGGCGGGGATATCGAGGTATTCCAGGAGGAAGACGCCCGTGCCGCCGTACATGCCGGCGACGAGGGCGGCCACCAGGGCGCTGGCCTGGCCGAAGACGACCGCGCGGGCGGCCATCAGCGGGTCGACGCCCTTGGCGTCGGGGTCGCGTTCGCGCTGCGCCTTGAGGCGGGCGCGGATCGAGATCGCCGTGGACAGGAGGACCACGGCGATCAGGGCGAGGACGATGGGGGCGGCCAGGGGGACGCTGGGCAGGGTCCCCACGGCGTTCCACAGGCGGGCACCCGCCCAGGACAGGACTCCGGCGATGATGAACACGCCGGCCAGCAGCCTGATGCGCAGCTCTCTCACGGTGTTCCTTCAGCTCCCCCGGGTGCCCGCGGATTGTGGTCGTCTTGACCTTAACGACTATTCGGGGAGCTGGAGTTCCAGGTCCACGCGCGGCGCCACGCCGTCCAGGGTGACCGTGCCGAGCAGTTCGGCGACCGCGCCGCGGCCGGGCAACTGGGCCTCGGGTTCCAGGTCGTGCCAGGGGGCGAGGACGAACGCCCGTTCGTGGGCGCGGGGGTGGGGGAGCGTGAGGTGCGGGTCGTCGGAGACGACGTCGGCGTAGGAGACGATGTCGACGTCGAGGGTGCGTGCGCCCCAGCGTTCGTCCCGGACCCGGTGGAAGGCCTCCTCGACCGCGTGCGCGCGCTCCAGCAGGGAGGACGGGGGGAGCGTGGTCTTGAGGACCACGACGGCGTTGAAGTAGGAGGGCTGGCTGCCCGGCTCGACGCCCCAGGGCTCCGTCTCGTAGACGGGGGAGACGCCCTTGATGCGGACGCCGGGGGTGTCCTCCAGCGCGTCGATGGCGCCCTGGAGGGTCTCCAGGCGGTTGCCGAGGTTGGAGCCGAGGGAGATCACGGCCCGTTTCGGGTTGCTGAGGGTGGTGTCGGCGGCGTCGACCTGCTCGACGACGGAGGCGGGTACCGGCTGTACGGTCGGGTCGCTGGGGCCCTTGATGAACGGTGCAGTCATACTCGGCTCCGGGTGATGGTGACGGTCACGTCGTCGAAGGGGACCGTGATCGGCGCGTCCGGTTTGTGGACGGTGACCTCGACCTCGTGGACCCCTTCGTGCTTCAGACAGGCCTGGGCGATGCGTTCGGCGAGCGTCTCGATGAGATTGACCGGGTCGCCCTCGACGACGGCCACGACCTCCTCCGCCACGATGCCGTAGTGGACGGTCTTCGCCAGGTCGTCGTCCGCGGCGGCGGGCCGGGTGTCGAGGCCGAGGACGAGGTCCACGACGAAGATCTGGCCCTGTGCGCGTTCCTCGGGGAACACGCCGTGGTACCCGCGGGCCTTCAGGCCGCGCAGCGCGACACGATCCACGCGAATCACTCCTGCAATCGTCGGTGACGGCCGGTCGGTGCCGTGTGCGGGCGGCACACCGGCCTCGAACGAATCTACCTGCGGGCACTGACAGGGCCGGGCCACGGGGGCGTGGGCCCGGTCCGGGGCCGGCAGGATTCACCAGGTGTTTCCCCTGGGGAATCCGGCGGCTCACGGGTTGGTAGCCGCGCCTACCCGCACACAAGTGATTCCAACCACTTCTTGGTCCCGGCGGGCACCCGCGGGTCCCCTTGCGGGTGGTCGTGCGGGCACGGGCGCGGCACCGTGGTCGTCCCCGGGACCCCTGCGGGAGCCTGGTGGGTCCTGCCGGTCCTGTACGGCGCCTACCCACTCAGGCGGGGGTGTCGTCGCTTTCGTCCTCGTCGTTTTCGGCCAGAACCGGCGAGGCGTGGTGGGACCACATCTTCCAGCCCTCGGTCGTGCGCCGGAACACGTTCGTGGCGACCACGAGCTGGCCGACGAGCGGGCCGAGCTCCTCGCCGGCGTCGGGCGCGGGGCCGCCGCTGAGGATGTTCTCGGTGCAGGTCACCAGGGCGGTGTCGCCGGTGACGGAGACGTGCACGTCGGTGAGGAAGAACTGGATGTAGTCGGTGTTCGCCATGATCAGCGCGTACGACCTGAGGACCTCGCCGCGTCCGGTGAGGACCGGCCAGCCCGGGTGCACGCAGGAGATCACGCCGGCGTCGGCCGGGTCGTGGTAGGTCTCGTCGACGCCGAGGTCGGTGGGGGTGAGCCAGAGCTTGGAGAGCTGCTCGAAGTCGCCGCGCTCCACTGCCTCGTAGAAGGCGGTGTTGGCCGCCTCCACCTGTTCGACGTCGGTGTGGGGGGCGCTCACCGGGCTCCTTCAGAGCCGTGCGCGCCGTCACTCCCGGCCTGCGCGCCGGGTGCGGTTCCGGCGTCGCGGGCCTCCTCGATGGCGCGGGTGACGCGCACCGCGTCCGCCGTGGCGCGTACTTCGTGGACGCGTACGGCCCATGCGCCGGCCTGGGCCGCGAGTGCCGACACGGCGGCCGTGGCGGCGTCGCGCTCCCGGGCGGGCGGCGGCTCGCCCTGCGGGCCGGCGAGTACGCGGCCGAGGAACCGCTTGCGGGAGGCGGCGACGAGGAGGGGGTGGCCGAGGGTGAGCAGCCGGTCGAGGTGGGCGAGAAGGACGAGGTCGTGCTCGGCGTCCTTGGAGAAGCCGAGGCCGGGGTCGACGACGATGCGGTCGGGGGCGATGCCGCCCTCCAGGACGGCCTCCACGCGTGCGTGGAGCTCCTCGACGACCTCGGCGACGACGTCGGCGTACACGCCCTTGACGTTCCCGCCGTCGAGGAAGCCGCGCCAGTGCATGACGACGAAGGGGGCGGCGGCGTCGGCGACGACCGGGATCATCGCGGGGTCGGCGAGGCCGCCGCTGACGTCGTTGACGAGGGCGGCGCCTGCGGCGAGGGCCTGCTCGGCGACGGACGCGCGCACGGTGTCGACGGAGATCGTGACGCCCTCGGCGGCGAGGCCGCGCACGACGGGGATGACGCGGCGCAGTTCCTCGGCCTCGTCGACGCGGGTGGCGCCGGGGCGGGTGGACTCGCCGCCGACGTCGACCAGGTCGGCGCCCTCCTCGACCAGGGCGAGGCCGTGCTTGACGGCGGACGTCGTGTCGAACCAGCGGCCGCCGTCGGAGAAGGAGTCGGGGGTCACGTTGACGACTCCCATGACCGCGCACCGGTCCCACTGGGGGAGGCCCGCGACGCGCCCGCGTCCGCTGTGCTTGCTCATACGTTCAGCGTATGCGCTCCGCCGGGAGGGCCGGGACAGGTGGGTGGGCGGCCTGCGGGTCCGTCGTGGCCGGTCGCGCGGTTCCCCGCGCCCCTTTGCGGCGCTGCCGCTAGGCCGCTTGGATGTCCCGTTCTGCCGCGCGGTGTGCGCAGGGGCGTCGCGTGGCCGTGCGGCGGCGCAGGAAGCGGGGCAGCGGCAGGGCCATGTTCACGAAGCCTTCCGCCTGCATCGCGGCGAGGCCGAGGCGGGGCAGGTCGGCCGAGGCGCGGTAGACCACGAAGCGGGGCTCCCAGCGGGGCTGGAACTTCGCGTTGAACTTGTACAGCGACTCGATCTGGAACCAGCGGGAGAGGAAGACCAGCAGTCCCCGCCAGGCACGCAGCACGGGGCCCGCGCCGATCTTCTCGCCGCGTGCCAGGGCCGAGCGGAACATGGCGAAGTTGAGGGAGACGCGCGCGATGTCGAACTTCGGGGCGGCCTGGAGGGCGGCCACGATCAGCAGTTCGTTCATGCCGGGGTCGGCCGCGCGGTCGCGCCGCATCAGGTCCAGCGAGACGCCGTCGGTGCCCCAGGGCACGAAGTGCAGGATCGCCTTGAGGTCGCCGTAGGGTCCCGGCTCGTCGTCCGCCTTGTGGGCGGTGGCGATCAGGCAGTCGCCGTCGGACGGGTCGCCGACGCGGCCGAGTGCCATGGAGAAGCCGCGCTCGGTGTCGGTGCCGCGCCAGTCCTCGGCGGCCTGGCGGATCCGCTCCAGCTCGGTCTCGCCGAGGTCACGGACACGGCGTACCCGGGTCTCGTAACCGGCGCGCTCGATGCGCTTGACCATCTGGCGCACATTGCGCATCGCGCGGCCGGTGAGCGAGAAATCCGGGACGTCCACCACCGCCTCGTCGCCCAGTTCGAGGGCGTCGAGCCCGGTCTCGCGGGTCCAGACCTCGGCGCCGGTCTCGGAGCAGCCCATGACCGCGGGGGTCCAGGAGTGGGCCTTGGCCTCGTCCATGAAGCGTTCGATGGCGCCGGGCCAGGCCTCGACGTCGCCGATGGGGTCGCCGCTGGCGAGCATCACGCCGGAGACGACGCGGTAGGTGACCGCGGCCTTGCCGCTGGGGGAGAAGACGACGGCCTTGTCGCGGCGCAGCGCGAAGTGGCCGAGGGAGTCGCGGCCGCCGTGCTTGGCGAGCAGGGCGCGCAGCCGGGCCTCGTCGTCCTCGGTGAGGGCGGCGGCCGGGTGCTCGGGGCGGAAGGCCAGGTAGATGGTGGTGATCGCGGTGAGCAGGCCGAGGGCGCCGAGGGAGAAGGCGACCGTCCAGGAGGTGGTGCCCTGGTAGTCGACCGGGCCCTCGAAGCCGAACAGGCCGTACAGGACGTGGGTGATGCGGTCCGCCAGGCTCGGGTCGCCGACGAGGGTCTTGGGGTGGGCGCTGACGATGACCAGGCCGAGGGCGAGCGAACCGGCGCCCATGAGGACGAAGTTGGCGAGCGCGCGCCAGCGGCTGCGCGGGTCGGGCAGGGCCGCGAACTGGTCGCGGTGGCGCAGCAGGGGCGCGAGCAGCGCGAGGGAGATCAGGACGCCGATGACGGAGTGGCGGTAGGTGAACTGCGCCACCGCTCCGGCCGGCAGCAGGACGACGGCGGCGCGCCAGGCCCTGCGCTTGCCGCGCTTGAGGCCGTGCGCGAGCAGCAGCAACAGCACGCCGGCGCTGAGCGAGAGGGCGGCCGCGAACGGGCCCGTCGCGCCCGGCAGCACCTCGGCGATGGCGTGCATACGGCTGTGCCGGAAGCGCGGGAAGACGCCGGCGCCGATGTCCAGCAGGCCGACCAGCGCGCAGGCCCTGCCGAGGAGGACGGGAACGGCCTCGGGGCGCGGGCCGCGCAGCACGTTCCGCACGCGGCTCGACAGATGCCCCACCTGGGGAGATCGTTGAGGAACCTTGCCCGACATTTCCACATCTGTCCTGACAGACATCGCATCCCATTAGTTCTGCGAGAGACCTTGGATCCGGTGCCGATTCGGGCATCCGGCGACATTGCGCCCTCTAGGACGGTGTCTTGAGGGGAGAGGTTCACTCGGCTTCCCAAAACCGTTTCAAAGGCCAAGGAAAGTCCGGGGCAAGCCCTTGCGAAGGTGCGGGGGAGGCGACGCGTGGGGCAGGTGTCCGCACTCGTGCTCCGGGCGGAAAGTGCGGGCAGGTAACCATCGATGGGTCTCACGAGCGACAAGGTGCTGGCGCTGGCGGTGCTCGCGGCCCTAGGGCTGTTCGTCGGCACGGTGTGGCTGTGGCCACGGCTGGCGCGGCGGGGCCCGCGTGCCGTCGCCGGGCGCGTCGGGCTGCTGCTCGCCACGCAGTTGGCGCTGTTCGCGTCGGTCGGCCTCCTCGCCAACCAGGTCTTCGGGTTCTACGCGAGCTGGGCCGACCTGTTCGGGCAGGAGAAGGACCAGGGCGTCGTCGTGGACCACGTGCCGGCGGGCGGGCCGCTGCGGGTCGCCGAGACGCGGCGGGTGCCGGGGGCGACGAGCGCCGGTCCGCAGCGGAGCGGCCGGATCGACAAGGTCGACATCGTCGGCCGTACGACACGCATCGCCACGCCCGCGTATGTCTATCTGCCGCCCGAATACTTTCAGCCGGAATACCGGACGCGTACGTTCCCCGCAGCCGTCGTCCTCACCGGCTATCCCGGTACGGCCCAGGCGCTGGTGGACAAGCTCGACTACCCGCGCACGGCCGCGCGGCTGGTCGGGGAAGGCCGTATGGAGCCGATGATCCTGGTGATGATGCGTCCCACCGTGGCCCCGCCGCGCGACACCGAATGCGTCGACATCCCCGGGGGACCGCAGACCGAGACGTTCTTCGCGTCGGATCTCCCCGAGGCCGTGAGCGGCCACTACAGGGTCGGCGGTGATCCGGGCAGTTGGGGCATCATCGGCGACTCCACCGGCGGCTACTGCGCGCTGAAGCTCGCCATGCACCATCCGCGCGTGTACGCCGCCGGGGCGGGACTCTCCGCCTACTACAAGGCGCCCATCGACGCCACGACCGGCGATCTCTTCCACGGCGACGAGGAACTGCGCAATCGCGCGAACCTGTGGTGGTACCTCGCGCACATGCCCGCTCCGGACACTTCACTGCTTGTCAGCAGCAGCAAAGTTGGAGAATCCAACTACAAGGACACGTTGAAGTTCATTGAGCGCGTGAAGGCGACCGGGCTGACCCGGATCTCATCGATCGTCCTCGAAAGCGGAGGGCACAACTTCAACACCTGGCGGCGGGAGATTCCGGGGACGCTCCAGTGGCTGAGCGGACGGCTGGACGGCAGGTGAGGTGGCCGATCCGGCTCTTTGATCTTGTTTCGTGGCCAATTCGGTGACGGAACTGAATCCTGATGCCAAGTGAACGACTCGGGATGGCTGTCTTTTTACGGGGCGGGGCGCCAAGATTCGCCTACGCGCGGTAAGTTTCTGGCCATGCCACGTGGACGTCACCGCCATTCCCCGCCCTTGCACAGGATGCTGCCCCCGTCGGCCATCGCGGGCGTGTCCGTCGTCTGTGCGCTCGCCCCCTGGGTGTTCTCCCAAACCATGGCGTTGCGCGGCTTCGCCGCGGCCGCCGCGGCGACGGCGGTCGTGGGTGCGGTCGTCATGCGCCGCTGGGACACGCACGCGGGCAAGCAGGTCGCCGACCTCACGCGCGCGCGTGCCAGCGACGAGTGGCGGCACGAGGAGCGGGTCGCCGAGCTGGAGGCCGACCTCGACGAGTCGCGCGAGCTGCGCGTCAAGCTCGAACAGCGGCTGCGCGGCAAGCGGGCCGAGCTCGCCGGGCTGCGCAACGAGCACGCCTCGCTGCTGCGGCGGTACGCCACGGCGGAGACCGAGCGCGCGACCGTCCTGGAGGAGCGCCGGGTTCTGGAGATAGAGGCCGCCGCGCCCGCGCGGGCGCTGCCGCCGGTACCGGAGCCGGGTGACGGAGAGGCGGAGGCCGCCGACGACGCCGCTGCCGAGTTCGCCGAGGCCGAGGAGGCGGGGGCTGTGGCTGCCCCGGCCGAGGCGGAGGGCGTGGACGACGTGGAGAGTGTGGCGGACGACGACGCCGAGGCGATCCAGGACGACGAGGACGACGAGGTCGCGGAGGCCGCCGAAGAGGCGCCCGTCGACGCGAAGGTCTTCTCGCCGGAGGGTTCGCGGCTGTTCCTGCGCGCCAAGGCCGCGTTGGCGCGGTTCGACAAGGACGGTGAGCCGGAAGCGGACGGTGAGGTGAAGGGCGAGGCGTCCGACGGGGACTCGCCGGAGGAGACGTCGGCCGAGGAGACGTCCGCCGAGGACGAGTCCCAGTCGCCCGTCGCTGAGTCGTCCGTGGACGAGGCGCCCCTGGGCGAGGCGTCGGAGGACGGGTCGGCCGCCGACCGGTCGGCCGAGGACGAGTCCGTGAAGGCCAAGTCCGCCAAGGACTCCGTGGACTCCAAGGAGGAGCCCTCCAAGGACGGGTCTCCGAAGAACGACCCCCCGAAGGGCGACGGCCCGTCCGGCGGCAGGCCGTTGAAGGACGCCTCGGGCGACGCCGAGGTGGAGGGGGCCGGCGCCTCCGAGACGGAGCCCGTGCTGGAGGACGACCCGCAGGGGAAGCCAGGGGCGGTCGACGGGCATGAGCACGCGGCCGCCGTCACCCCGGCAGGCGCCCTGGCCACGACCCGGCCGGCGCTGCCCGCCGCTCGGCGCCCCGCGGGGCACTTCATCGAGCCGACCGCGGTGGCCGTCGCACCGGCCGCGCCCGTACGGCGCCCGGCGGTCGAGGGCGGGTTCGACTTCTTCGGCACGAAGCAGGGCACGGAGCCGTCCGCGCTGGAGTCCGTGCAGAACGAGGACCTCGCCGACGTCGTCGGCCAGGAGGCCCTCGCCCTGCACAAGGCCGAGTCCGAGGCCGAGTTCAAGCCGGCCGACGAGGAGTCCCGGGGCATCGGCCAGGTCATCGACCTGACGGCGCACGACGAGACCGAGCAGATCGACATCCAGGGGCTGCGGAGCGCGGTTTCCTGACGCCGGACGGGCGGCGGCTCGCTCAGGCCCGCCGCCGCCACTTTCCGGGACGGCTCATGCTCGGCACCTCCAGGGGATGGCACAGACCACCTCTCAGCCACAGCGCAGGCCACGTCCCGGGGACGGGCGTAGGCCACCTCCCGTGCCGGGCTCACGCCACCTCCCGTGCCGGGCTCACGCCACCTCCCGTGCCGGGCTCACGCCCCACCGGGACGGGCCGGGCTCAAGCCCCCTCCGGGGCCGGGCTCAAGCCCCCTCCCGGGACCGGCTCAGACCCCCCGCCTCCAGGGCGACGCCTCACGCCACCCCCCGGCACCGCTCAAGCCATCCACCGATCCGGCAGGGCATCGCGCCGCCCCGTTCGGGATCGCTCCGTCTGGCCCCGGAGCAGCTCCGACGCCTCCTCGGCGTCCCTCAGACGGGCGGTGACCGTCTTGTTGGCCCCCGTGTCCACGTGGACGTCGGCGACGCCCCACAGGCGCTCCCAGGGGCCCTGGGCCAGGCGGACGCTCTGGACCTTGGCGTGCGGCACCAGGGCGAGGCTGCGGCGGAGCAGGCCCGTGCGGGCGGCGAACACCGCGTCCGTGACGGCGAGGCCGTAGCCGCGCCACCACAGGGGCACGCACCTGCCCGCGCGGCGCGGCGGACGGGACAGGGACGCGCGGCTCGGGACCGTCACCCCGGGCAGCACGCGCGCGACGACCGACTCGGCGACCTCGCGCGGTGCCACCGGGAGCAGGAGCGAGTTGGCGGAGCCGGCCACGTCCAGTTCCACCCGCACCCAGCCGCGTCGTCGCCACAGCAGCGGCTCGACGATCCTTACCGTCTGCACGCGGCCCGGCGGCACCGTCTCGTGGGCGCGGTCGAGGAGGCCGTGGTCGATGCGCAGACCGTCCTGCGACTCGCCCACCGTCCAGTCGTACTCGGTGACGAACCGCCCCACGCTGCTGGCCCCCGCCGCGCCGACCAGCGGGATCGCGGTGGCCAGGACCGTCCACGCGCTCTCGGTGACCAGCCACAGGACCGTCGGTACGACCAGCGCGGCGCCCAGCGTCGCCCAGGTCGCGCCGGTGAGGACGAGGGAGGTGGCGAGGACGCCCGGCGGGACCCGCAGGAGCTGCTGGGACGGTGCCTCACCGACCTCGTGCGCCGTCTCGGGGGCGAAACCGGCGGCGCGCGCGAGGAGTTCCGCACGCAGGGCGCGCGCCTCCTCCGCGCCCAGGAAGGCGAGTTCGTCCTTCTTGTCGGCGCCTATGACGTCCAGCTTCAGCTTCGCGACGCCCGCCACGCGCGCGAGGAGCGGCTGGGTGACGTCGATCGCCTGGATGCGTTCCAGCCGGATGTGCGCGGTGCGCCGGAACACCAGCCCGGTGCGGATGCGCAACTCCGCGTCGGTCACGGCGAAGTGCGTGTACCACCAGGTGAGGAAGCCGTACAGGGCGGCCGCCGGAAGCAGCACGGCGAGCGCGATCAGCAGCGTGGTCGTGGTCAGCCTGGTGAGCTGGCGCTGCGCCTGGTCCGGGTCGTGCACCGCCCAGCCGATCAGCACGGCAACCGGCGCCCATGCGCGCCTGAGCGGCGTCACGGGGTGCAGGCGCCGCTCGGACACCGGCGGCCGCTCGCGTACGGCGTCGCCGACGCCTGGCGTCGTCACAGGCCCGCCGATCGTGCCTCGCCGAGCTCGGTGAGCCGGTCGCGCAGCCGTTCCGCCTCCGCCGGATCGAGGCCGGGGATGGTGGCGTCGGTCGCGGCGGCCGCCGTGTGCAGCTGCACGCTGGCCAGCCCGAAGTGCCGCTCCACCGGACCCGAGGTGACCTCGACCAGTTGCATACGGCCGTACGGCACGACTGTCTCCTCGCGCCACAGCACGCCCCGGCTGATCAGCAGGTCGTCGGCGCGCTCGGCGTAGCGCCACGAACGCCAGTTGCGGCCCAGCATCACCCAGCCCCACGCCATCAGCGCGAGCGGCAGCGCCGAGAACGCCGCCCAGCCCGGCCCGGCGAGCAGCCCGAGCAGCAGTCCCAGGCCGATCGCCAGCAGTCCCAGCCACACCACCAGCAACAGCCGGCGCATGCGGAGCAGGCCCGGCGGCAGGCCGGTCCACCCCGGCTCGTCCCCCGCCCGCTCGTCCCCCGCCGTTCCCGTGTTCTGTGGGCTCCCCGTCTCCATGGGGCCAGCGTACGTAGGAGAGACTGTGTCCATGACTCCTACGACGGAGACCATGGTCGGTATCGGCGGCGCCGCGGAGAGCACCGACATGGTGCTCAACATCGGCCCCCAGCACCCCTCCACGCACGGCGTGCTGCGTCTGAAGCTCGTGCTGGACGGCGAGCGCATCATCAGCGCGGAGCCGGTGATCGGCTACATGCACCGCGGCGCCGAGAAGCTCTTCGAGGCCCGCGACTACCGCCAGATCATCATGCTCGCCAACCGCCACGACTGGCTGTCGGCGTTCTCCAACGAGCTGGGCGTCGTCCTGGCGGTGGAGCGCATGCTGGGGATGGAGGTGCCCGAGCGGGCCGTGTGGACGCGGACGCTGCTCGCCGAGCTCAACCGGGTGCTCAACCACCTGATGTTCCTCGGGTCGTACCCGCTGGAGCTGGGCGGGATCACGCCGATCTTCTACGCCTTCACGGAGCGCGAGGAACTCCAGCACGTGATGGAGGAGGTCTCCGGCGGGCGGATGCACTACATGTTCAACCGGGTCGGCGGCCTCAAGGAGGACCTGCCGGCCGGGTGGACCACACGCGCGCGTACCGCCGTCGCCGACGTGCGTTCCCGCATGGACCGCTTCGACGACCTGGTCCTCGGCAACGAGATCTTCCGGGGGCGCACCCGGGGCGTGGGCGCTCTCACTCCGGAGGCCGTGCACGCGTACGGCGTGAGCGGGCCGATCGCGCGCGCCTCGGGCGTCGACTTCGACCTGCGCCGCGACGAGCCCTACCTCGCCTACGGCGAGCTGGGGGACGTCCTGCGCGTGGTGACCCGGCAGGAGGGCGACTGCCTCGCCCGCTTCGAGTGCCTGCTGGAGCAGACCCACGTCGCCCTCGACCTCGCCGACGCCTGCCTCGACCGGCTCGCCGAGCTGCCGCCGGGGCCGATCAACCAGCGGCTGCCCAAGGTGCTGAAGGCGCCCGAGGGCCACACGTACGCGTGGACCGAGAACCCGCTCGGCATCAACGGCTACTACCTCGTCAGCAAGGGCGAGAAGACCCCGTACCGGCTGAAGCTGCGCTCCGCGTCGTACAACAACATCCAGGCGCTGGTCGAGCTGCTGCCGGGGACGCTGGTCGCGGACATGGTGGCGATCCTGGGGTCGATGTTCTTCGTGGTCGGAGACATCGACAAGTAGGCGGCGAGTAGGCGCCAAGCGGCCGGCCCGTCAGTCCGTGGGGCCGCCGCCCTGCCCATGGGCGGCCAGTACGTTCGGAATTCCAACCGACTGCAGGAGCCAGCCGAAGTCACCCAGCCCGCCCGGCGCCGTCAGCTCGGCGGCCTCGCCCGCGCCCGCGAGGGCCCGCACGTACTCCGCGGGGCGTGTGGAGGCCAGCTCCAGCGGGGGGCGTGCGCCCGAGATGCCCAGGGCGTGCAGGGCGGCGCGCTGGGTCAGCAGGACCGCTCCGGGCAGGGCGCAGGCATCCAGTGCCACATGGGCCGTGATGTCGCACGAACCGTCCGGGACGGGCGCCGTCTCGCGGCCCTCGCGGAAGCCGGTGAGGGTGCCGAAGGGCGGTCGGGCCTGCGCCGAGTGCGCGTAGTCCACGGCGACCGCGAGGCCCCGGTCCAGCGTCCCGGCCGCGGCGGCCCAGGCCTCGTCCCGCGGCAGGCCGACCTCGGCCCGCGTCCCCTGGGCGCCCCCCGACGGCCACCACCGCTCCAGCCACCGCGCCTCCGCCCCGGAGACCGGCTCCCCGAGGCGCTCGGTGCCGTCGCGCCGCACGAGGACCCGGCGCGATACGCTCGCGGAGTCGACCTCGGCGACCTCCACGGGCACGTTGTCCAGCCACTCGTTGGCGAACAGCAGGCCCGTGATCCGCGGCGGCGGCTCCGGCAGCCACTCGATTCGGTGATCCAGCGCCTGCGGGCGGTCGGCGATCTCGACGGCGTACGCACGCGTGCGTGCCGCCACCTCGGCGGGCAGGGCGGCCAGGACGCCCGTGACCAGCTCGCCGCGTCCGGCGGCCATGTCGACGAGGTCGAGCCGCGCGGGACGCCCGAGGGCCTCGTCGACGCGGCACAGCAGCCGGGCCACGGCGTCGGCGAAGAGCGGCGAGGCGTGGACGGACGTACGGAAGTGCCCGGCCGGTCCCTCGGGGCGGCGGTAGAAGCCGTCCGGCCCGTAGAGAGCGGCTTCCGCCGCCGTGCGCCACCCGTGCCACTCACCCGTCGCCTCTGCTGTCACCGGCCCAGGCTAAGCGCACGGAAGAACACAGCCTCCACCTTGGGGAGTACGCGCGCGGGGTGCGGATCGGCCCTCCGGTTGACCCCTGCACACATCTCGCTTCCCTACGCTGGGTTACGTGCAGCGCCTCTACGACTTCATCCGCAGACACCCGACATGGGTCGACAGCTTCTGGGCCGTCTTCCTCTTCGGGATCTCTGTGGTCACCGTGGCCGTCCGCGACGAGGGCGGACAGAACCCTCCGGGCACGGACTCGGAAGCGGCCATCGTCGTGATGGTCCTCCTGCTGTGCCTGGTGATCGCGCTGCGCCGGCGGATGCCGGAGAAGATGCTGCTGCTGGCCATCGGAGTGGGGCTTGCACAGCTGGCCCTCGACGTGGCGACGACACCGGCCAACTTCGCCTTCCTGGTGATCACCTACACCGTGGCCGCCACCGGCGCCCGCTGGGCCTCCCGGACCGCGCTGGGCGTCGGCCTGTGCGCGGCACCCCTGGCACAGCTGCGCTGGCCGGAGAGAGACTCCAGCGTCCTGGGCAACATCGCGCTGATGATCTTCCTGACGGTGCCGTTCGCGCTCGCCTGGGTCCTCGGCGACTCGATCCGCACCCGCCGCGCCTACTACGAGCAGCTGGAGGAGCGCGCGACCCGGCTCGAGAAGGAGCGCGAGGCGCAGGCCAAGGTCGCGGTCGCCGCCGAACGCGCCCGGATCGCACGCGAGCTGCACGACGTCGTCGCGCACAACGTCTCCGTGATGGTGGTGCAGGCCGACGGCGCCGCCTACGTCCTCGACGCCGCCCCCGACCAGGCCAAGAAGGCCCTGGAGACCATCTCCTCCACCGGCCGCCAGGCCCTCGCCGAGATGCGCCGTCTGCTCGGCGTGCTGCGCACCGGCGAGCACCAGGAGGGCGGCGAGTACGTCCCGCAGCCCGACGTCGAGCAGATCGACGAGCTCATCCAGCAGTGCCGCACCTCCGGCCTGCCGGTCGACTTCAAGGTCGAGGGCACCCCGCGCCCGCTGCCCAGCGGCGTCGAGCTCACGGCGTACCGCATCGTGCAGGAGGCGCTCACCAACACCCGCAAGCACGGCGGGCCGAACGCCGGCGCCAGCGTGCGCCTGGTCTACTTCGACGACGGTCTCGGCCTGCTCGTCGAGGACGACGGCAAGGGCGCCCCGCACGAGCTGTACGAGGACGGCGGCGCCGACGGCAGCGGGCACGGCCTGATCGGGATGCGGGAGCGGGTCGGCATGGTCGGCGGCACGCTGGACGCGGGGCCGCGTCCGGGCGGAGGATTCCGCATCAGTGCGCTGCTGCCGCTCAAACCAGCACACTGACCTCTGAGCCATGCCCCTTGTTGACACCTGTAACGGCCCTGTAGACGCATACGGAAGAGACGGAAGAGGACCCCGATGGCGATCCGCGTGATGCTCGTCGACGACCAGGTGCTGCTGCGCACCGGGTTCCGGATGGTGCTCGCCGCCCAGCCGGACATGGAGGTCGTCGCGGAGGCGGGCGACGGCGTCGAGGCCCTCCAGGTGCTGCGCTCGACCGCCGTCGACGTCGTGCTGATGGACGTGCGCATGCCGAAGCTGGACGGCGTGGAGACCACCCGCCGCATCTGCGAGGAGGCCGAGCCGCCCAAGGTGCTGATCCTGACCACCTTCGACCTCGACGAGTACGCCTTCTCCGGGCTGAAGGCGGGCGCCTCCGGCTTCATGCTCAAGGACGTGCCGCCCGGCGAGCTCCTCGCCGCCATCCGCTCGGTGCACAGCGGCGACGCGGTCGTCGCCCCGTCCACCACCCGGCGCCTGCTGGACCGGTTCGCGCCGATGCTGCCGTCCGCCGGGAAGGAGCCCCAGCACAAGGAGCTGGAGCGGCTCACCGACCGGGAACGCGAGGTCATGGTGCTGGTCGCGCAGGGGCTGTCCAACGGGGAGATCGCCGCCCGGCTGGTGCTGTCCGAGGCGACCGTGAAGACCCACGTCGGCCGCATCCTGACCAAGCTGGGGCTGCGCGACCGGGTGCAGGTGGTGGTCCTGGCCTACGAGACCGGCCTGGTCCGCGCCGGCGGGCACGGCTGACGCGGCACTGGGGCGTGACCCCGGCGTGACCGGTGCCCACTAGGGTCTGCGCATGCTCCTGTGGATCAACGGCCCCTTCGGGGGCGGCAAGACACAGACCGCACACGAGATCCGGCGCCGTCTGCCCGGCAGCGTCATCTGCGACCCGGAGCACGCCGGGTTCGGACTGCGCCGCACGCTCCCGCCCGAACTGCGCGGCGACTTCCAGGATCTGACGTCCTGGCGGCAGGGCGTCGTCGAGGTGCTCGACCTCGCCCTCACCAAGCACGACGGCGTGGTCATCGCCCCCATGACGGTCACGAACTCCGACTATTTCGCCGAGACGGTCGGCCGGCTCGGCGAACTCGGCCACGACGTACGGCACTTCAGCCTCCTCGCCCAGCGCGAGACCGTCCTGAAGCGGCTGCGGGAGCGCGGCTTCGGGCACCTCCTTCAGCGCGTCGCCGGGAAGAACGCCGGGCTGCGCCGGGAGAGCTGGGCCGTCCGGCAGCTCGACCACTGCCTGGAGCGGCTGCGCGAGCCGGAGTTCGCCGAACATCTGTGGACGGACCACTCGACCGTGCCGAAGACGGCCGACCGTATCGCCGTCCTGGCCGGACTGCGGCTTCGGCCCAACAACGAGGGCGCGCTGCGGACGCGGCTGCGGCAGGCCGGAGTGGGGATCAGGCACATCCGGCTCGACTGAGCCCCGGGGCGGGCTGCCGTCGAACGACGCCCTTGAGCTCCGATGCGGGCCGCTACCGGAGGATGCCCTCCAGGAAGTCGCTGCCCAGCCGGGCCACCACCGTCACGTCCAGCTGGTGCAGGACGTAACGGCCGCGGCGGCGGGTGGTGACCAGGCCCGCCTTCTTCAGAACGCCCAGGTGCCGGGATATCTCCGGTGCCGTCATGCCGTGCACCTGCGCCAGCTCGCCGGTGGTGTAGGCGCTGCGGGCGAGGTGGCGGCAGATGCGCATCCGCACGGGGTGGGAGAGCGCGGTCATCCGCAGGGCCAGCTGCTCGACCGAGGGCGGCGCGGCGAGCTCGGGGGAGCCGACCGGGTAGTGCAGCACCGGCTGCCATTCGTGGCGGTGCAGGACCATCAGGTGCGGCCAGCCGAGGCTCGTCGGGACGAGGAGGAGGCCGCCGTCCGCGACGGCCGTGTGGCCCTCGCCCAGCTTGTCGACGGTGATCCGCGCGGCCGGCTCGTCCAGGGTCACCGCCGGGGACACCGCGGCCAGCGCCTCCGCGAGGCCCTTGTGCCGCAGCAGGTCCGTCTTGTGGCGGGCGTCGTTCGCCAGCTGGTGCCGCAGCCGGGACCAGGCTTCCGCGAAGAACGCCTCGTCGCAGTCCTGGAGGAACTGCCGCAGCCAGGCCCTGATCCGCGGCGGGTCGACGAGCAGCCGCTCGCTGAACCGCAGCTGCCGCGGCCCCCGCGCGGCGGCGAGGTCCAGCGCCCGGTGCCGCACTTCGGGGTCGGACAGCGCGTCCGGCCCGCCGGTGCTGTACGGCAGGGCGCAGGTGAACTCCAGGGCCGCGTCCACGAACTGCTCGTCCGTGAGCTTGTCCAGCTGGTCGAGCTCCTCCGCGAGCGTGGCGCCCGGCAGGGTGCTGCGGCCCGGGATGCCGGCGAAGGGCATGAACAGGTCGGAGAAGGTCGTCCGCCACAGGAAGTCGGCCTCGCACATCCGGTCGGCCAGATGGGAGTCCAGCCGGGCCGTCACGCCCGTCACCCAGCCCTGGAGGCCCGGGTGGTGCCCCGGCTCCGACAGCGCGTGCAGCGCCATGCCGAGCTCGGCCAGGGGCGAGGGCACGACGGCGAGCCTCTCCGGCCGCAGCCCCGCGATGTCGATGGTCACGCTCATGTACTTCATGGTGCACCCCGCCACTGACAACGCCGTCGTCGATTGACGGCCGCCGTCAATCGACGCGACGCGGCGGCGGCACCCGGCGCAGCCTGGGACGACCGGGGCAGCCGCGGAGCCCGATCACCCACCCACGTCATGTCTCCTACGTCCCGAGAAGGCGATCGGCCATGAGCATCACCCAGCACTACCTCCTCGACACCTACCGTGCCCGGCAGCAGGGCGAGGCGCCCCCTCCGGCGCCCGGCACCCACGACTGGCAGGTCATGCGGGAGATCCGCGACCACCGCCGGTTCAGGGCCGTCGTCGCCGGTCGCCCGGCCCACGGGCGGATACGGCACGCCCTGGGGCGGTGGCTGCACGGGCGGCCGCGCTCTACCTGGTGACCTCCTCGGTCAGCAGGGCCACGAACCGGGCGACGGCCTCCCGTACGTCGGCGGCCGTCCACTCCAGCCCCGCGGCCCGTACGTAGACCTCCGTGAAGGCCAGCCCGGGGCCCTTGGCCTCCCAGCCGTTCGCGAACAGGACGGTCTTCGTCACCTCGGCGTGCCGGATCGCGGCCTCGGCGACCACGTCGGCGTCGTACGGCAGCCAGACCTGGAACTCGTTCGTGTGCGGCGGCTCGGGGTGGATCCGCATCCACGGCACCCCGGCCGCCGCGAACCCCTCGCGCAGCGCGGCGGCCACCACGCGCGCGTGGGCGACGTACTCGGGCAGCCGGGGCAGCTCCCGCTCCAGGCCGGCCAGCGCCGACAGCGCGGTCGGGAACTGCTGGAAGACCATCCCGCCGTACCGGTGCCGCCAGGCCTTCGCCTCGTCCACCAGCGTCTTCGGGCCGGCGAGGGCCGCGCCGCCGAAGCCGTCGAGGGACTTGTAGAACGACACGTACACGCTGTCC
Organism: Streptomyces chartreusis; assembly: GCF_008704715.1. Lineage (NCBI taxonomy): Bacteria > Bacillati > Actinomycetota > Actinomycetes > Kitasatosporales > Streptomycetaceae > Streptomyces > Streptomyces chartreusis. The sequence continues at coordinate 4,408,385 of NZ_CP023689.1, read as the reverse complement.
GCGAGGTCCGCGATCTCCTCCAGGGAGCGGTCGAAGTGGACCGTGGACTCCCACAGGCGGGCACCGTCGAAGTGAACCACCGCCTCCCGCTCGCGCGCCGCCTCGACCACCTCCGTGAGCTCCTGCCACGTGGGCAGTACGAAACCGGCGTCCCTGAGAGGCAGTTCGAGCATCAGCGCCCCGAAGGGCTCGTCGAAGTCCCGTACCTCGGCGGCGGTCGGCAGCCGCGGCTCGCTCGTCACACGGACTGGGCGCAAGCCGCTGACCTGGCTGAACGCGTTCCGCTCATGCATCTCGGGGTGCGCAAGCGCATGCAGTGCGACGGTCGGGTTCCCGGTACGGCCCGCCCAGCAGCGCAGGGCCACCTGCTGGGCCATCGTGCCGGTCGGGAAGAACGCGGCCGCCTCCTTGCCGAGCAGTTGGGCGGTCTTCTCCTCCAGGGCCTCGACGATGCCGTCGCCGTAGAGGTCCGACGGCGTGTCCAGGTCGTGCAGGTCCAGCGCACGCGCCTCGTCCAGCAGCGCCAGGCGCTCGCGGAGGGTCCCCAGGAAGCCGGGGCGCGCGAGTACGCGCCGCGCGCTCCGGTAGGCGGCGATGCGCCGCTCACGGCGCTGCTTGCGCCGCTCGTCGTCCGACACCTGCTCGTCCGACAATTGCTCGCCGGGATCCGCCCCTGCCCTCGCCCCTGTCCCCTGTCCGCCCCGTTCCGCCCGCTGCCGGTCGCTCCGCTCCGCCGTATCGCTCATGCCCGGGATCATCCCGCGCCCCCACCTGCGCGGGCATCCGCATTTCCCGCCGCGGCCCGCCCGAAGCGTCCGCCCCGGAAGGCGTGGCGAAACCCACAGCCTGTGGACAACCGAACGCCTCTCGAACCAATCGCGTTAACATGACGAGAAATCGTCCGGTACCCCGAGCGGACTGGAACGGGAAGGCCGCCGTCGCGTGAGTACAAGCCAACAGCCAGATCCCAGGGACCGCCCCGCGCGGCTCTCCGTCGGTGTCGTCGGCGCCGGCCGGGTGGGCCCCGCGCTCGCCGCGTCCCTCCAGCTCGCCGGACACCGCCCGGTGGCCGTCTCCGGAGTCTCCGACGCCTCCCGGCGACGGGCCGAGCGGATGCTCCCCGACGTGCCGATGGTGCCGCCCGCCGAAGTGCTCGCGCGCGCCGAACTGGTGCTGCTGACCGTCCCCGACGACGTCCTGCCCGGCCTGGTCGAGGGCCTCGCCGAGACCGGTGCCGTCAAGCCCGGCCAGCTGCTGGTGCACACCTCCGGGCGGTACGGCGCCAGGGTCCTGGACCCCGCACTGCGCGCGGGCGCGCTGCCGCTGGCCCTGCACCCGGCGATGACCTTCACCGGCACACCCGTGGACGTCCAGCGCCTCGCCGGCTGCTCCTTCGGCGTCACCGCGCCCGAGGAACTGAGGCTGGCCGCCGAGGCCCTCGTCATCGAGATGGGCGGCGAGCCGGAGTGGATCGCCGAGGAACGGCGCCCGCTCTACCACGCGGCTCTCGCGCTGGGCGCCAACCACCTGATCACGCTCGTCGCCCAGTCCATGGACCTGCTCCGCGAGGCGGGCGTCGCCGCCCCCGACCGGATGCTCGGCCCGCTGCTCGGCGCCGCCCTCGACAACGCCCTGCGCTCCGGCGACGCCGCCCTGACCGGCCCCGTCGCGCGCGGGGACGCGGGCACCGTCGCCGCGCACGTCAGCGAACTGCGCAGGCACGCCCCGCAGACCGTCGCCGGCTATCTCGCCATGGCCCGCGCGACCGCCGACCGCGCCCTCGCCCACGGCCTGCTCAAGCCGGAGCTCGCCGAGGACCTCCTCGGGGTACTCGCCGACGGAACCGACGGAACCGACGGCAGCAACGGGACCGACGGCGCCGAGGGAGACGCCCGATGACCACCACCCTGCGCACCGCCGCCGAACTGCACGCACGCACGCGTGCCGGCCGGCGCGCCGTCGTGATGACCATGGGCGCCCTGCACGAGGGCCACGCCACCCTGGTCCGCACCGCACGCGCGATCGCCGGACCGGACGGCGAGGTCGTCGTCACCGTCTTCGTGAACCCCTTGCAGTTCGGCCAGGGCGAGGACCTCGACCGCTACCCGCGCACCCTGGACGCCGACGTCAAGATCGCCGAACAGGCCGGAGCGGACGTCGTGTTCGCGCCCTCCGTCGACGAGGTCTACCCCGGCGGCGAGCCCCAGGTCCGCATCAGCGCCGGCCCGATGGGCGAGCGCCTGGAGGGCGGCTCGCGCCCCGGCCACTTCGACGGCATGCTCACGGTCGTCGCCAAGCTGCTGCACCTCACCCGGCCCGACGTCGCCCTGTTCGGCCAGAAGGACGCCCAGCAGCTCGCGCTGATCCGCCGCATGGTCCGCGACCTGAACTTCGGAGTCGAGATCGTCGGCGTACCCACCGTGCGCGAGGAGGACGGCCTCGCCCTCTCCAGCCGCAACCGCTACCTCTCGCCCAAGGAACGCCGCACGGCCCTCGCGCTGTCCCAGGCCCTGTTCGCCGGCAGCGACCGGCACGCCGCCCAGGAGGCGCTGCGCGCACGCGCCCGTGAAGTGCCCGCCACGCGTGCGCGTGCCGAGGCGCTCAGCGCCATAGGGGAGTCCCGCGCCGCGGCCGACGCGCACGCCGTCGCCAAGGCCGTCCCCGGCGCCGCGGCCGCCGTCCGCGCCGCCGCCCGCCTGGTCCTGGACGAGGCCGCCCGCCTCGACCCGCCGCTCGAACTGGACTACCTCGCCCTCGTCGACCCGTCCGACTTCACGGAGATCACCGATCACGAGGACGAGTACATCGGCGAGGCCGTCCTCGCCGTCGCCGCCCGGGTCGGCACGACCCGGCTGATCGACAACATCCCCCTGACCTTCGGAGCCGCCTCGTGACCAGCACAGGCATACGACTGCACGCACCCGCGCCCGGGTGGTCCATCGCCGCGGATGTCGTGGTCGTCGGCTCCGGCATCGCCGGCCTCACCGCCGCCCTGCGCTGCGAGGCCGTCGGCCTGAAGACGGTCGTCGTCACCAAGGCCAGCCTCGACGACGGCTCCACCCGCTGGGCCCAGGGCGGCGTCGCCGCGGCCCTCGGCGAGGGCGACACCCCGGAGCAGCACCTGGACGACACCCTGGTCGCGGGCGCGGGCCTGTGCGACGAGAACGCCGTCCGCATCCTCGTCACCGAGGGCCCCGACGCCGTACGCCGGCTGATCGAGACCGGCGCCCACTTCGACGAGTCGGAGGAAGGCGGCCTGGAGCTCACCCGCGAGGGTGGCCACCACCGTCGCCGTATCGTCCACGCGGGCGGCGACGCGACGGGAGCGGAGATCTCCCGCGCGCTCGTGGAGGCGGTACGCGCGCGTGGACTGCGCACGATCGAGAACGCCCTCGTCCTCGACCTCCTCACGGACGCCGAGGGCCGTACGGCGGGCGTAACCCTGCACGTCATGGGCGAGGGCCAGCACGACGGCGTGGGAGCGGTCCACGCCCCGGCCGTGGTCCTGGCGACCGGCGGTATGGGCCAGGTCTTCTCGGCGACGACGAACCCGTCGGTGTCGACGGGCGACGGCGTGGCCCTGGCGCTGCGCGCCGGCGCCGAGGTGAGCGACCTGGAGTTCGTCCAGTTCCACCCCACGGTCCTCTTCCTGGGCGCGGATGCGGAGGGCCAGCAGCCCCTGGTCTCCGAGGCGGTACGAGGCGAGGGCGCCCACCTGGTCGATGCGAACGGCGTCCGTTTCATGCTGGGACAGCACGAACTCGCCGAACTGGCCCCCCGGGACATCGTCGCCAAGGGCATCATGCGACGCATGCTGGAGCAGGACGCGGAACACATGTTCCTCGATGCCCGCCACTTCGGCGCCGACATGTGGGAGCACCGCTTCCCGACGATCCTCGCCGCCTGCCGGGCGAACGGCATCGACCCGGTCACCACCCCCATCCCGATCGCCCCGGCCGCCCACCACGCCTCCGGCGGCGTACGCACCGACTCCCAGGGCCGTACGACCGTCCCCGGCCTTTACGCGTGCGGCGAGGTCGCCTGCACCGGAGTGCACGGCGCCAACCGCCTGGCCTCCAACTCACTCCTCGAAGGCCTGGTCTACGCCGAGCGCATCGTGGAGGACATCGCGGCGTCCCGGGCGGCGAACGGCCTGCACGCGCGCGTGCCGCACCCGGTGCCGTACCCCGAGACCCCCGAACACCCGCTGCTGGCCCCCGAGGCCCGCTTCGCGATCCAGCGGACGATGGCCGACGGCGCCGGAGTCCTGCGCTCGGCCGAGTCCCTCGCCAAGGCCGCCGACCAGCTCCAGCACCTGCGCACCGAGGCCCGCGACACCCTCACCCAGAACGGCAAGACGGCCGAGCCCGGCGTCGACACCTGGGAGGCCACGAACCTCCTCTGCGTGGCCCGGGTCCTGGTGGCCGCGGCACAACTGCGCGAGGAGACCCGGGGCTGCCACTGGCGCGAGGACGAGCCCGACCGCGACGACACTTCATGGCGCCGCCACATCGTCGTACGCCTGAACCCCGACCGCACACTGGCCGTGCACACCACAGACACCGCAGACTTCCCCCCGACCCGTCCCCAGGAGCAGTGACAGCAGTGACCACCCCCGACCTTCCCCTCGCCCCGAACGGCGGCTGCGGCGACGACTGCGCCTGCGGCGGTGGCGAGGAGTACCTGGAGTGCGGCCTCGACCCCGCACTCGCCGAACTCCTCGCCGAGGCGGGCCTGGACCCCGTCGAGGTCGAGGACATCGCGAACGTCGCCATCCAGGAGGACCTGGCGCACGGCGTGGACGTGACGACCGTCGCCACGATCCCCGAGGAAGCAGTGGCCACGGCCGACTTCGTAGCCCGTGAAGCGGGCGTGGTGGCGGGCCTCCGGGTCGCCGAGGCGGTCGTCTCGATCGTCTGCGAGGACGAGTTCGAGGTCGAGCGCCACGTCGAGGACGGCGAGCGGGTGGAGGCGGGCGACAAGCTCCTGTCCATCACCACCCGCACCCGTGACCTCCTGACGGCCGAGCGCAGCGCGCTGAACATCCTGTGCCGCCTGTCCGGCATCGCGACGGCCACGCGCGCGTGGGCGGACGTACTGGACGGCACCGGGGCGAAGGTCCGCGACACCCGCAAGACGACTCCGGGCCTGCGAGCCCTGGAGAAGTACGCGGTGCGCTGTGGAGGCGGGGTCAACCACCGCATGTCCCTGTCGGACGCGGCCCTGGTGAAGGACAACCACGTAGTGGCCGCGGGAGGGGTCGCCCAGGCCTTCAAGGCGGTCCGTGAGGCCTTCCCCGACCTCGCCATCGAGGTCGAGGTGGACACCCTGCACCAGCTCCGCGAGGTCGTGGACGCCGGCGCGGACCTGATCCTGCTGGACAACTTCACGCCGGGCGAGTGCGAGGAGGCGGTGGCGATCGTGGCCGGCCGAGCAGCCCTCGAAGCCTCGGGCCGCCTGACCCTCGACAACGCCCGCGCGTACGCGACCACCGGCGTCGACTACCTCGCCGTCGGAGCCCTCACCCACTCCTCGCCGATCCTGGACATCGGCCTGGACCTGCGAGCGGCGGAGTAGGAACCGGCATGCTGCTCACCATCGACGTAGGCAACACGCACACCGTCCTCGGCCTCTTCGACGGCGAGGAAATCGTCGAACACTGGCGCATCTCCACGGACGCCCGCCGCACGGCGGACGAGCTCGCGGTCCTCCTCCAGGGCCTCATGGGCATGCACCCGCTCCTCGGCGACGAACTGGGCGACGGCATCGACGGCATCGCCATCTGCGCGACGGTCCCCTCCGTCCTCCACGAACTGCGCGAGGTAACCCGCCGCTACTACGGCGACGTCCCCGCCGTCCTGGTCGAACCGGGCGTGAAGACGGGCGTCCCGATCCTCACCGACAACCCCAAGGAGGTCGGCGCCGACCGCATCATCAACGCGGTCGCGGCGGTCGACCTCTACGGCGGCCCGGCGATCGTCGTCGACTTCGGTACGGCGACGACGTTCGACGCGGTGAGCGCCCGCGGCGAGTACATCGGCGGCGTCATCGCCCCCGGCATCGAGATCTCCGTGGAGGCCCTGGGCGTACGCGGCGCCCAACTCCGCAAGATCGAGGTGGCCCGCCCCCGCAGCGTCATCGGCAAGAACACGGTCGAGGCCATGCAGTCCGGCATCATCTACGGCTTCGCGGGCCAGGTCGACGGCGTGGTCAACCGCATGGCCCGCGAACTCGCGGACGACCCCGACGACGTCACGGTCATCGCCACGGGCGGCCTCGCCCCCATGGTCCTGGGCGAATCCTCGGTCATCGACGAACACGAACCCTGGCTGACCCTGATCGGCCTCCGCCTGGTCTACGAACGCAACGTCTCCCGCATGTGACCGCGCCGCCCCAGCCCCCGCTTCGGCCTGAACGGCCTCGTCCTCAAACGCCGGACGGGCTGAAGGGGCGGGGCTGGCCGGCCGAATGGTTGCGGACCGACGTAGGACGGGCTGCAAGAAGCAGGCGGAGTCGAGAGGTGCAGCCGCGTACGGCGGCAAGGGGACGTGCCGGGGGGTGTCCGCCCGCAGCGGCGGGCGTCAAAAAAAGGGCACCCTCCTGACGCCGGGCAACCGCCCGACCGAGGACGGACACCCCCCGGCACGGCCCCGACCCACCCCCCACCCGCAGGCGCTACACGAACCCCCACCGAACCCGCACAGGCCGCCGCAGGCACCCCACCCACCCGAGTGTCACCCCACGCCACACCGCCCCCATATGCCGCGTTTGTCTGATTAGCGCGTATCGTCGGCGCATGCCCACGCCATACGGATCCCGCGGCGGCATGGCGTTCGGCGTGGAGGAGCTGCGTGTGCTCCGCCGCGCCCTCGACCTTGCCCTGACCCCCAGCCCCGCCCCGGCCCAGGACGTCGAGGCCTGTCTCCGTCTCGCCGAGAATCTAGACGAGGCGATGCGCGAGGGCGCCCGACTGCGTGCCTTCCTGGTTGCCGACCTCGCCCGCTACCGCGCCGCCCTCCCCGGCACCGCAGCCGGCTACCTGACCCTCCTCGAAGAGGCCCTCGGCGCCGGCTACCCCCCGATCCCCGAGGATCTCGCCGCCCTCAGGGCCCTGCGCGGCAACCCCACCGCAGCCACCCTCCTGGCCCGCTGCCTGCCCCTGGAGCGCGACACCGCCCACCCGACGGCCCCGCGCACCACGCCAATCATCCCGGCGTCCCGTACCCACCTCCAGGCCGTTCCTGGAGGCCGTTCCACAGGCACCCCCGGCACCCCCGGCACCCCCGCGCCCACCCCCGGCACCCCGCTCGACGTCCCGGCCCAGGCCGCCGCCGCCCAGGAACCCGCCAAACAACCCCGCAAGAAGCCCGCAGAAAAGCCGGCCACCCCCAAGCCCGACCCCGGCCCCGAGCGCACCCCCGCCCCGAAGCCGACCCGCCCCATCCCGACCCCCGGCGAGGTCTTCCCCCGCCGCAAGCCGACCCCACCCCCCACCAACCCTTCCCAACACCTCGCGGCAGGCTAAAGAAGCCCCCATCACGTGGCCGCACCACTCGGACCACACCCGCACCCGGGCGGCCGCCCACGCACACCAGGCGGCCGCCCACCCCGGCACCCACCGCCGGAACCCCCCACCCCCCTGGCTACCCTGGACGCATGGACTACGTCTCCGCACTCCTCCCCCCGGCCGTCATGGCCGTCTTCTTCATCGGTGTGATCCGAGTGATCGTGAAGACCCAGGGCGGAGCCAACAAGGCCAAGGAGGACGCCGTCGTGGACGCCGCCCTCGCGCGGGCGGAGGGCGCCCGGCAGGCCTCCGCAGCCAAGGACGCCTGACATCGGCCGCCGCCTCCCGGTCGGCGGCGGCATGCACAACGGCGTACGACTCCAAGCCTCGCGCTTTCCGAGTCGTACGCCCTTTTTGTTCTCGTTTGCCAGAGAAACTGCACGTCCGGCACGCGAACAACCGTAACTCCCACTATTGTGCTGAACTGTGCCTCGCCCATTGGGAGAACTCGAAGACGCGGTCATGACGCGGGTGTGGAAGTGGAACCGCCCGGTGACCGTTCGAGAAGTCCTGGAAGATCTCCAGCAGGAACGGTCCATCGCGTACACAACGGTCATGACCGTTTTGGACAATCTCCATCAGAAGGGCTGGGTACGCCGCGAAGCGGAAGGCCGGGCCTATCGATATGAGGCGGTCTCCACCCGAGCCGCGTACTCCGCGGCCCTCATGAACGACGCCTGGTCGCAGAGTGACAACCCCGCCGCCGCACTCGTCGCCTTCTTCGGCATGATGAGCGAGGAACAGCGCCAGGCCCTGCGGGACGCCGTACGCATCGTCCAGGTCCCGGAAACCCTCGAACCCCCGCCGACGGCGTCGTCCGATACCCGCGCCGTAACGGACACCGATACCGGCCGCGTCGATACCGGCAGCACCGATACCAGCACCGATAGCGACAACGCCGATACCCGCGGTTCCGATACTGCCCGTTCCGATACCGCCCGCGGCCAAACCCGCCGCTCCCAAACCCGGCGCTCCCAAACCCCCGCCCCGCATACCGGCACCGATACCCGGCCGGATACCGCAGGCGAGAACCCCGGCTCAGCACAGGAGCCCGACGGGCGATAGCGTCCGCTCATGTCAGCAGAGAGCCACTCGACCGGGACTCCCTCGGCCGAGAGCCCAGAAGTCAGCTCAAAAGCCATCACCGTCCGACGGGCCCGTACCAGCGATGTCCCGTCGGTACGTCGTCTCCTTGACGAGTACGTCCGCCGGCGCATCCTGCTCGACAAAGCCACGGTGACGCTTTACGAGGACATCCAGGAGTTCTGGGTCGCCGAACGTGACGACAACGGCGAGGTCGTCGGCTGCGGTGCGCTGCACGTGATGTGGGAAGACCTGGCGGAAGTGCGCACTCTCGCGGTGAAGCCAGGTCTGAAGGGCGCCGGCGTCGGTCACCAGTTGCTGGAGAAGTTGCTGCACACCGCTCGCTGGCTCGGCGTTCGACGCGTTTTCTGTCTGACCTTCGAAGAGGACTTCTTCAGCAAGCACGGCTTCGTCGAGATCGGTGAGACGCCGGTGGACACCGATGTCTACGCGGAGCTGCTGCGTTCCTATGACGAGGGCGTGGCGGAGTTCCTCGGTCTCGAACGAGTGAAACCGAACACCTTGGGCAACAGCCGGATGCTTCTGCATCTGTGATCGCGAAGGATCCTCCAAGGATCCGCAAGGTGTATTCCGCCCGACAGGCCGTGCCCAGGTGCCCTATGTCCGAAACGCGCATGTTTCCGGACGGTGCCCGGGCTGTGGGTCTCTCCCGGGGGTTTGTGTTTTTCCAGCAAAAGCGGTTTGCTTTCCGACGTACTGCAGTACTGCATATAACAGGGGACGGCGAAACGGCGGACGCCGCAGACCCCAGGCCCTCAAGTTATCGATGAAAGGAAATCCGGTGGCACAGAAGGTTCAGGTCCTTCTTGTCGACGACCTCGACGGCGGCGAGGCGGACGAGACCGTGACGTTCGCGCTGGACGGCAAGACGTACGAGATCGATCTCACGACTGCCAATGCGGACAAGCTCCGTGGCCTTCTCGACCCTTACGTGAAGGGCGGTCGTCGTACCGGAGGCCGCGCTTCGGGTGGTCGTGGAAAGGCGCGCGCCGCTTCCGGTGGCAGCCAGGACACCGCACAGATCCGCGCGTGGGCCAAGGAGAACGGCTACGAGGTCAACGACCGCGGCCGTGTTCCCGCGTCCATTCGTGAGGCATACGAGAAGGCCAACGCCTGATCCAGGGCAAAGCCTGATCCACGGAACAGGCCTATGGACGGGCCGGCGGCCGGGCGTACACGCGCTTCAGCCGCAGGCGGTGGCAGTGCGACGCCACCGTGTCCACAACCCGCACGAGATCGGGGGCGCCCCCACCGCCCCCGAGGGCCGACAACGTCGGCAGCGAGGCCTCGACCTCGCCCCCAGGCTCGGGGGGCCGCAGCCACACGGCGGCCCCCTGCACGGCACCGGAGCGGCCCAGGGGAAGCGGCCGCACATCACCGGGCCCCGACAGCCCCGCACGCCGTACGGCCCCCCTCGGTCCGGCATCGACGGGTCGCCGTACGGCCGCCCCGACCGGACCCGGTTCGTCGGCGCGGTGCCGTACGAAAGCCGACGGCCGCACCTCACCGGTGCGATGCCAGGCCGAATGCCATACGGCCGCAGACGTCCCGATCGCCCGCGCGGGCAGCGGCGCCTCCATGAGGTCGCCCTCGCCGAGCGCCGTCAGGTCCAGCGGCAGCGCCCCCCACTCCAGCCAGGCCAGCACCCCCGGCACCTCCTCCGCGCAGCCCGCCGCGACGAGCAGCCGCATCCGGTCGCCCTGGACGGCCACCGGGGAGTACGGCCCGAGATGGCGCAGGGCCGCACGGCCCGCCTCGGCCGGGACGTCCAGGACGTCGAAGCGCAGACCCACCCTTAGGGCCGGCGGGGATCCGGGGGCCGTGGGCACCACCGGCCAGTCCAGTTCGTTCTCGTACCACCGCCGGACCTGACCGCTCGGATCGAGCGGCCGACGGGGGAAGGGGATCGCAGCGATGTCCGTGGTGATCGAGGGACGGGTGCCGACCATGCCAAGAGCAACCGCCGAATGGGCGTGCGGGTTACGCTGGGTGCGCTGACGGATGCGCAGCGTGTCGAAACAGGGGGCGTGCGGGGGTGTGGGGTGGCGCAAGGTTGTTCGCCCGTAGCGGAGGGAACCGGGGGGCGCGGCATGGAGTGTCAGTCCCAGCGGGTAAGACATCCCTAGTGGGAGGGGGCGACACGCAGGACAGTGAGTCTCACGTTCGCCATCGGCGTACTGATGGTGAGGGTAACTGCCTGGCCTGCGGGAACATCGTCTCGCACCATCGGGTTGGAGCAGATGTCGGCGTTCGGGGTCAGGAGGCCATCGACGGTGTCGGCAGTTGGAATGAGCGGTCCCCGCTTGCGGGACTAAGCTGCGGAAGGACAGGGAGGGGAAGTTCCCCCCACTGCCTGACCGCTCTGAGGAGCGATTAACGATGTTCGAGAGGTTCACCGACCGCGCGCGGCGGGTTGTCGTCCTGGCTCAGGAAGAAGCCCGGATGCTCAACCACAACTACATCGGCACCGAGCACATCCTCCTGGGCCTGATCCATGAGGGTGAGGGTGTCGCCGCCAAGGCCCTTGAGAGCCTCGGGATTTCGCTCGAGGCGGTCCGCCAGCAGGTGGAGGAGATCATCGGCCAGGGCCAGCAGGCCCCGTCCGGGCACATCCCCTTCACCCCCCGTGCCAAGAAGGTCCTGGAGCTGTCGCTCCGCGAGGCCCTTCAGCTGGGTCACAACTACATCGGCACGGAGCACATCCTGCTCGGCCTGATCCGTGAGGGCGAGGGCGTCGCCGCCCAGGTCCTGGTCAAGCTGGGCGCTGATCTCAACCGGGTGCGGCAGCAGGTCATCCAGCTGCTCTCCGGCTACCAGGGCAAGGAGACCGCCACCGCCGGCGGGCCTGCCGAGGGCACCCCCTCGACGTCCCTGGTCCTCGACCAGTTCGGCCGGAACCTCACCCAGGCCGCTCGTGAGTCCAAGCTCGACCCGGTCATCGGGCGCGAGAAGGAGATCGAGCGGGTCATGCAGGTGCTGTCCCGCCGTACCAAGAACAACCCGGTCCTGATCGGTGAGCCCGGCGTCGGCAAGACCGCCGTCGTCGAGGGCCTCGCCCAGGCCATCGTCAAGGGCGAGGTGCCCGAGACCCTCAAGGACAAGCACCTCTACACCCTGGACCTCGGCGCGCTGGTCGCCGGCTCCCGCTACCGCGGTGACTTCGAGGAGCGCCTGAAGAAGGTCCTCAAGGAGATCCGCACCCGCGGCGACATCATCCTGTTCATCGACGAGCTGCACACGCTGGTCGGTGCGGGTGCCGCCGAGGGCGCCATCGACGCCGCTTCGATCCTGAAGCCGATGCTGGCGCGCGGTGAGCTGCAGACCATCGGTGCGACGACGCTGGACGAGTACCGCAAGCACCTGGAGAAGGACGCGGCCCTCGAGCGCCGCTTCCAGCCCATCCAGGTCGCCGAGCCGTCCCTGCCGCACACGATCGAGATCCTCAAGGGTCTGCGTGACCGGTACGAGGCCCACCACCGTGTCTCGATCACGGACGAGGCCCTCGTCCAGGCCGCGACCCTGGCCGACCGCTACATCTCGGACCGCTTCCTCCCCGACAAGGCGATCGACCTGATCGACGAGGCCGGCTCCCGGATGCGCATCCGCCGGATGACCGCGCCGCCGGACCTCCGCGAGTTCGACGAGAAGATCGCGGGCGTGCGTCGCGACAAGGAGTCGGCCATCGACTCCCAGGACTTCGAGAAGGCAGCTTCGCTCCGCGACAAGGAGAAGCAGCTGCTGGCGGCGAAGGCCAAGCGCGAGAAGGAGTGGAAGGCCGGCGACATGGACGTCGTCGCCGAGGTCGACGGCGAGCTGATCGCCGAGGTCCTCGCGACCGCCACCGGCATCCCGGTCTTCAAGCTGACCGAGGAGGAGTCCTCGCGTCTGCTGCGCATGGAGGACGAGCTCCACAAGCGGGTCATCGGCCAGAAGGACGCCGTCAAGGCGCTGTCGAAGGCGATCCGCCGTACGCGTGCCGGTCTGAAGGACCCGAAGCGCCCCGGTGGCTCGTTCATCTTCGCCGGCCCGTCCGGTGTCGGTAAGACCGAGCTGTCCAAGGCCCTCGCCGAGTTCCTCTTCGGTGACGAGGACGCGCTGATCTCCCTCGACATGTCGGAGTTCAGCGAGAAGCACACGGTCTCGCGTCTCTTCGGTTCGCCCCCCGGCTACGTGGGCTACGAAGAGGGCGGCCAGCTGACCGAGAAGGTCCGCCGCAAGCCGTTCTCCGTCGTCCTCTTCGACGAGGTCGAGAAGGCCCACCCGGACATCTTCAACTCGCTGCTGCAGATCCTGGAGGACGGTCGTCTGACCGACTCCCAGGGCCGGGTCGTGGACTTCAAGAACACGGTCATCATCATGACGACCAACCTCGGCACCCGGGACATCTCCAAGGGCTTCAACCTGGGCTTCGCGGCCTCGGGTGACACCAAGTCCAACTACGAGCGCATGAAGAACAAGGTCCAGGACGAGCTCAAGCAGCACTTCCGGCCCGAGTTCCTCAACCGCGTCGACGACGTGGTCGTCTTCCCGCAGCTGACCCAGGACGACATCCTCGCGATCGTCGACCTGATGATCGGCAAGGTGGACGAGCGCCTGAAGGACCGGGACATGGGCATCGAGCTCTCCCAGTCCGCCAAGGAGCTGCTGTCCAAGAAGGGCTACGACCCCGTGCTGGGCGCCCGGCCGCTGCGCCGCACGATCCAGCGCGAGATCGAGGACAGCCTGTCGGAGAAGATCCTCTTCGGCGAGCTGCGCCCCGGTCACATCGTGGTCGTCGACACGGAGGGCGAGGGCGAGACCAAGACCTTCACCTTCCGCGGCGAGGAGAAGTCGGCCCTGCCGGACGTCCCGCCGATCGAGCAGGCGGCCGGTGGCACCGGACCGAACCTGAGCAAGGAGGCGTAAGCCTCCCCAGCCTCACCAGCTGAAAGGGGCCGGTGCTTCCGAGCACCGGCCCCTTTGGTATGCCTGCTCAGTTCCGGGACCCTCGCTCCGAAAGGCTCAGGAGCGGGGCTCCACGACGATCTCCGCATCTGGGAAGACATCTGCGTACCACTCGTCGTTGAGGAACCGATCCGATGCGGCTGCCAGGGTGACCTGACGGACGCCAGGGAAGCACCGGGCGAGCCTGTGCAACTGCTCTCTGCCCATCAGCTGGGTGACCCGCAGGACTTCGATCCCGGGCATTTGCGGGGCGTCATCGATACGGTCCAGCAGCGATGCGTGCAGAAACAGCCGACTGAGCCGAGGCAGCTCTGCGATCGCTTCCCAGTCCCTTCGCCACAGCCGCCCCGGCTCCGGCCCCAGACTCAGCGTTCGCAGCGTCGGCCACCGGCCGATGTCCTGCAACCCCCTGCTCTCCACCGCACCCTGGGAGAGGAAGAGAAACTCGAGGGGTGCTGCGGTGGGCAGGAACTCGGAGAGGGGGACGCCCCACGAGAGTTCTCCGTCGATTCCCAGGCGGCTGAGCCCCGTGCATCGGTCCAGGCCGATCATCGGGGCGCCGCGACGGTCCCAGCACAGATGCAGTTCGCTCAGCCCGGTGGCAGCGAGCGGTGAGAGGTCGGTGATGCCGGGGCAACGGTGCAGATGCAGATAGCTCAGTTCGGGCAGGGACGCCAGGAAGGCCAGGTCGGTCAGCCGGGCGTTGTCGTAGACCACCAGATGGCTCAGGACTTCCCTGTCCAGCGCCGAGAGGAGCGCCGCCGGGTCGCGCGGCCCGTTGAAGCGGACCCAGGGACGGGGGCCCAGTCGGGCCAGGGCGCGGAGCTGCGCGTCCTCCCGCACAGTGAGGAACAGATCGCTCGCGTCGACGTGCGCCAAGACCTCGTCGGCGTACTCCGCGGCGTCGAACTGACCCCAGGCCGCCACGAGTTGCGCGCGCACCGCGAGGTCGGGGTGACTCCGGAAGCTTTTCAGGACGGGCAGCGCCCCGTCGGTTCCCACCAGCGCCGCCGTGCGGGTCACCTCAGCTGCCTCCGCGGCGGAGAGGCCCTCAGGCCCTGGCAGCAGTTCCAGGATGAGTGGGCCACCGGCCTCCGCGAGTACCCGGGACTCAGCCTTGGTCTGGGGCGGAATCAACAGCGCCGTCCGTTCCTCGACCTCCGTGCGCACCTGTGGGTCCAGGGATGTCGCATGCTCCAGGCAGGCCAGAGCCAGCAGGTCGGTGCGCGTGTGGGCGAGGGACAGCAGCTTTCTGATGAGGCCGGCCCGTTCATGCGGCCGGGCGTGTGCCACAGCCATGCGGATTACGTCCTCCCACTGCGGATCGTGGGCACGGCTCACCAGTACATCGATGTGGCCTTCCTCCACGGCTGCCAGCGCGCCCAGGTAGTCCTGGAAGGTGCGGTGCACGAAGTCCACGATGTTCGGTGCCGGTTCGCGCAACAGGCCGCTGCGTAATAGGAGATGGCGAAAGATCGTCGTGGCATCGTGCCGACTTGAAGGCGTCGCGATGCTGGGGAGGGCGCGCTCCACGACCGCTTCTGCCGCCTCTTGCTCCATCTCGGTACGGCTGCTCAGGATCAGTGCGTAGGCGATGCGCCGCAGCAGTTCCGAGCGGGCCGCCTGGCCGAGGTCGATGCCGTCGGGAACTCCCATGCCCCGTTCCCGGTCCCTGCGGGCCAGCAGCATAGACAGGGCGGCGTCGTACAACTCCTGGCGGCTAATGGGCAGATATCCGCGCCTCTCTCGGTGGAGGGCGCAGATCAGACCGCACATGAGCGGGTTGGTGGCGAGCCTCGCCAGGTCCCGCTTGGTGCGCAGCGCGTCCAACAGCGGCCCCTGGTACTCGGGAGCTTGCGCCGCCGCGTGCCACCGGCGTACGAATGTGGTCACCTCGCTCCGGCGCATCGGAGCGAGGACCAGCTCGCGGAACCCTTCGGCGGTGAGCCAGTCGGGGCGTACGGCTGTGGGGCGCGAGGTCAGGAGCCACTGGTTGCCGGGGAAGGCATGGATCAGCCCCAGGAGCCAGGCACGGGTCCGGTGCCGGTCTGCGTCGGGGATCTCATCCAGTCCGTCAACCAGGACCAGCGCGCGTTTGGCGGTCAGCACCCGCTCGACCCAGCCATCCGGCGGCGCCAGGGGGCAGCTCACCGCACCGAGGAAACGCTCGGGTGTCGGCAGCGCGCCCGCGCGGATCAGGGTGCGCAGCGGAAGAACGTACGGGACCCGGTCCCCGTTGCGGACGGCGGTCACGGCGAGCCATTGCACCAGGGTCGTCTTGCCCGAACCGGCGTCCCCGCGCAGCAGCACGCAGTCGTGGTCCAGGAGGGCTTCCTCGGCGGGGAGGTGAACGCTGAAGGTGCTGTCGGGGCGGCTCCCCGAAGCCGCCCGCTCTTCGTCCCGAGTCGCCTCCAGACTCAGATACGCGACTTCGAGGGGCCAGCGGTCGGGGGAGTCGCGCAGGTCGATGCCGTAGATGGTGATGTGGTTGTGTTGCTCCACCATGTAAGGCAGATAGCGGCGTTCGAAGGCGGTGTCCCGGGCGTCGGGGCGTGGGGTGCGGGCGAGCAACTCGTTGACGCGGGCGATCAGTTCGGAGTGAACGCGGCTGTGCTCCACGAGGGTCCGGGCTACGAACGTGGAGCGGCGGGTGAAGAACTCCAGGATGTGCAGGCACGCCCACTGTGTCGCCGAGTCGAGAAAGACGCAGGCGTCCCCGGACAGGCCGTCCGGGGGAGTGGCCCGACGATGAAGCTTCTGGGCGAGTTCGTGACTGCCCAGTCGTACTGCCTGGACGTCGTCCATCTCCAGGTCACCCAGGGCGAGCAGCCGAAGGGCGAGCGTGTCGGAGACGGCCGCTTCCTCGTCAGGCGGGAACGGCCGCTCGCCGGGCGAGGCCACGGCCTCCGCCACCAGCTTGGCGGCGAGTTTGCGGACTTCCTTCTCACCGAGGGTGCGCTTCTCGCCCCGGAAGGACACGAGGTCCGTCAAGCGTACGGGCTTGTCGACCATCCCCGCGCCGGGGGCGTCCTGGACGAACAGTTTGCGCACCAGCGGACCGACCAGTCCGGACGCTAGCCGACTGCCCAGTACTGCGGGCTCCATTCGCCTCACCCCCGTGACCGTGCGAACGGGGGTGAGACTACCCGGAGTTGGAGGGACGGGTCAGGAAAGCTGCCCGTCGTAGTCCGGCAGCTTGTACGTCTTCTCGGCGTGGCCGCCCGACAGGTCGGTGGCGCTGTTGCCGATGTTCGCGATGATCGTGTAGCCCTTGTTCTCGATGTCGACGCGCTGGGCCGTCTTGTAGTCGGCGACGTTCTTGAACAGGTCGAAGAAGCCGCGCACGTACAGGCCGGAGACCTTGTAGCCGACGTGCTTGAGGTTGTAGTCGGTCACCCCGGCGATGATGCCCGGGCGTGCCGTCACGAAGAACACCGAGACGCCGTGCTCCTGGGCGTACTTGGCGACCTCCAGGGCCGGCTTGTTGGCCGGCTGCGGGTAGCTGAAGCCGAAGTCCGTCTCCAGGGTGGTGTTGTCGATGTCGAAGACGATCGCCTGCTTCTCACCCGGCTTGGTGCCGGCGATCCGCTGCTTCAGATAGGGCAGCGCCTGGTTCATGACCGCCTTGCAGTCCTGCTGCCAGGTGTCGTAGTCCACATCCTCGGCCGCCGCGGTGGCGGTGGCGGTGGTCGAGGTGCTCGCGGCCGTGGCCGCTTCGGCGGGGACCGCGAGGGCCACGAGGGCGGCCGCGGAAACAGTGCCGACCGCTATACGGCGCGCCCAGGGCTGGCGAAGCGTCATGTGGGGGGTTCCTCTCACGTCACGTGCGCTCTGTTGTTGTCGCGTGCATGTTCGTGGGTGGGGGTGGCGTGAGGGGAACGGTAAGGTTACTGGAGGGTAAGTCGCTAGAGGTGTGCGTCACATGATGTTGCGCGATCACTCATCGCCGTGTGGCGGGGCCGGTGCCACAAGGTGGATGGTGGCGGGAAGTTCGGCGGCGTTGAGAACACGTGCGGTGAATGTGTTCACCCTTTTCAGCCGGGGATGGGCGGACAGCGGGGCCAGGTCGAGCTCCTCGGCGAAGTGCACATTCAGGCTGGTCATCCCGGGGAACACGGTGACGGCGTCCCGTAGATCGGCCGATGACCTGTCCTCGACGGCCAGACTCACCGACGTCGGTTTCTCCAGCCGGATGCCTTTCGAGGCGAGACTCGTGAGTTCGCCGGGATTCAGGAACAGGCTGTCCAGCTGCGGTAGGGATGTGACGTACCGCCAGTCCTCCTGGCTGATGGGGTTGTTCAGCATGAGCCGGAGTTCGGTCAGCGAGGGGAACTCGGCCAGAACGGAGAGGTCGCGCGCGTTCGGAGGCAGGAAGAGGCACTCAAGCGGTGTCCCGGCGAGCGCGCGCATGGAGCTGATGTCCGTCAGGGCGGGGAGGTCGTTCAGGATGAGGATGCGCAGAGGTGTCCCGTGGAGCGACGCGAGCGACGAGATCTCCGGACAGTCCTGGAGATGGAGTCGGCGAAGGTTCTGATACGTCCCGAGGAAACCCAGGTTGGTGACGGATCCGCGGCGTAGTTCCAGACTCCGGAGCTTCTGCCCGTCGAGACAGCCCCGGATCTGGGCCGGGCTGAAGTCTCCGGACACGGTGACATCGCTGTAACCAGCTCGCGGACGAGTCTGCGTAACTCCTTGTCGCCGAGCCTGCGCTTCTCGCCCCGGAACGACACCAGCGCCGACAGCCGTACGGGCTTGTCGACCAGGCCGGCACCCGGTCCTGCCTGCACGAACAGTCTTTTCACCAGCGGGCCGACCAGACCGGACGCGATTTTCGTGCCGATGACCGTCGGATCCACGCGGCCTCCCCCTGAGTGCCCTCGTAGGCGGAACAGCAGCGTAGTGCCCGTCACATTCCGGGGTCTTCCGATTGCGTAGGGCGGTGACATGCCGCACAGGCGATTTGTCCGTTACTAGCGGGAATAGTGGAAAGGGGCCTGGAGGGCAAAACGGACTTTATCTATGAAAACTGGCGGACGGTTTTGGCGTTGACCCTGGTTCGTCCGTATTGGGTGCTCTGTCAAGATGCGGGGATTTTTGGTGCGGAGTACTAGCCCTCGTCGTAGTTGAAGGGTTTTGGGGTTGGGGTCCGGCGGGGTTACCAAGGGATGGCCATCCGGCGACCTGATGTGTCGGGTGGTTTTCCCTGTCGTCGTACCCGTGAGGTTTCGAATGTCCCCGCGCTTCTCGTTCCGTTCGCCCCGTACGTCCGCGCTCCGCACCCGTGCTGCTGTGCTGGCCGCCGGACTGGGAGCATCGGTCGTGCTGGGCGCCGGAGGCGCGGTCGCTGCTGAGATGACCTCCGCCCCCGCCGCTCCCGCCGCCGTGCAGGCCCAGACCGTCGCCGTGAAGAAGACGGCCGCGAAGAAGGCCGCCGCGAAGAAGGCCCCGGCCAAGAAGGCCGTCTCCTGGGTCAAGCCGGTCAAGAAGTACACGAAGTCCGCCAGCTTCGCGCAGGCCGGCGGCATGTGGCAGTCCACCCACAGCGGTCAGGACTTCGCCGTCCCGACCGGCACCCAGGTGGTCGCCGCGCACGGCGGCACCGTCGTCAAGGCGGGCGGCAACGGCGCCGGTGACGGTCCCGCGTACGGCAACGCCATCGTCATCAAGCACGGCAACGGGACCTTCTCCCAGTACGCCCACCTGTCGCGCATCGACGTGAAGATCGGCCAGGTCGTCAAGACCGGCCAGAAGATAGCCAAGTCCGGCAACACCGGTAACTCCAGCGGTCCGCACCTGCACTTCGAGATCCGCAAGACCGCCAACTACGGCTCCGCCGTCGACCCCGTGGCCTTCCTTCGGGCCAACGGCCTCTCGATCTGAGGCACCGAGCCGGTCAGGCGCCCTTGTGCGCCTGAGTGATCAGATCCGTGGCGACCTCGAGGATGGCCTTGCGCTTCTCCTCGGGGTCGCCTTCGAGGTCCTTCATCACGAACATCCCGGCGTGCATGGTGAACAGGGCGCTGATGCAGCGCACCTGGTCCACCAGGTCGGCGTCCGGATCGATGATGATGTCCCGCATGCCGAGCATGCGGTCCTTGAACGTCTCGCCGATGCTCAGCTCACGGACGGTCGCCTGGTTCTCCTGCATGAAGCGGAACAGGGGCGACGCGCCGGCCAGGGCCTCGCTGTAGCGGCGTACGATCTCCTGCTTGGTCTCCAGGGTGTGCGGCTGCTGCCTGCCCCAGTCGATCAGTTCCTCGATCGGCTTCGTCAGATCCTCGAAGAGGCTGACGATGATCTCTTCCTTGGTCTTGAAGTGGTAGTACAGGGCCGCCTTCGTGACCTCCAGGCGCTCGGCGATCTCGCGCAGTGAGGTCTTCTCGTAGCCCTGCTCGGCGAAGAGTTCGAGGGCTACGTCCTGGATGCGCTGGCGGGTGTTCCCGCGGCGCCGCTGCTTGGTGCCGTCCATGGTGCCACCCATCCTCGTGCTTCTCGGCTTTCCAGAAAACTTACTTGACGCCCGGCTAGTTACGCATCTACCTTCCTTCAGTGTAGGCAACTAGCCGGGCGGCAAGTAAGTAGCTGGGGGAGTGGGAATCATGTCGGACACACTGGCAGTGGACACAGGACCGGCGGATCAGGCGAAGCAAGCCGATCCGGCCGACAAGCAGCCGAAGAGCGTACGGGTCGTACTGCTGGCGCTGATGATCACGATGATGCTGGCGATGCTCGACAACATGATCGTCGGCACCGCGATGCCGACGATCGTGGGCGAGCTGGGCGGCCTGGAGCATCTGTCGTGGGTCGTGACGGCGTACACCCTGGCGACCGCGGCCTCCACCCCGCTGTGGGGCAAGCTCGGCGACATGTACGGGCGCAAGGGCGTCTTCATGTCGTCGATCGTCCTCTTCCTCATCGGATCCGCGCTCAGCGGCATGGCCCAGGACATGGGCCAGCTCATCGGGTTCCGGGCCGTGCAGGGACTCGGCGCCGGCGGTCTGATGGTGGGCGTCATGGCGATCATCGGTGACCTGATCCCGCCGCGGGAGCGCGGCAAGTACCAGGGCATGATGGCCGGCGTCATGGCGCTGGCGATGATCGGCGGACCGCTGGTCGGCGGCACCATCACCGACAACTGGGGCTGGCGCTGGTCCTTCTACATCAACCTGCCGCTCGGCGTCATCGCGCTCGCCGCGATCAGCGCCGTACTCCACCTGCCGAAGAAGCGGTCGCAGGCGCGCATCGACTACCTGGGCGCGGGCCTGCTGACCGTCGGAATCACCGCGATCGTGCTGGTCACCACCTGGGGCGGCACGGAGTACGCCTGGACGTCCGCGCGGATCATGGAGCTGATCGGCATCGGTGTCGCCGCGCTCGTCGGGTTCGTGTTCTGGCAGACCAGGGCGGCCGAGCCGGTGGTGCCGCTGCACATCTTCCGCAGCCGGAACTTCACGCTGATGTCCCTGATCGGCTTCATCACCGGGTTCGTGATGTTCGGCGCGACGCTGTTCCTGCCGCTGTACCAGCAGTCGGTGCAGGGCGCCTCCGCCACCAACTCCGGCCTTCTGCTGCTGCCGATGCTCGGGGCGATGCTGGTCACGTCGATGGTCGCCGGCCGGGTGACCACGAACACCGGGCGCTACAAGGTCTTCCCGATCGTCGGCAGCGTCGCGATGGTCGGCGGGCTGTACCTGCTGTCGACCATGGACACGGGGACCTCGCGCTTCATGTCCGGGGTGTTCATGGCCGTGGTCGGACTCGGCATGGGCTGTCTGATGCAGATCACCATGCTGGTCGCGCAGAACAGCGTCGAGATGAAGGACATGGGCGTCGCGTCCTCCTCCACCACCCTCTTCCGTACGCTCGGCTCCTCGTTCGGCGTCGCGATCATGGGCGCGCTGTTCAACAACCGGGTGCAGGACGTCATGTCCGAGCGGGCCGGGTCGCTGGGCTCCAAGGTGACCGAGCAGTCGGCGCAGCTGGACGCGGCGAGCCTGGCGAAGCTGCCGGACGCGGTGCGCGAGGCGTACCAGCACGCGGTGTCGGCCGGCACGCACTCGGCGTTCCTGCTGGGAGCGGTGATCGCCGTGCTGTCGCTGGCCGCGGCCCTGTTCGTCAAGGAAGTCCCGCTCAAGGGCGGCGAGGGCCCGAAGCCGGAGGCTGTCGAGGGCGGCATCTAGGCCGGCCCCGGAGACGGCGCGGACCGTCCCGCCCGGCACGAGAGAGGCCCTCGGGTACACAGCCCGGGGGCCTTTCCCTTTGCTGGAACCGGCAGTGGCTCTGCACTGCCCCCGCGCCCGCCGCCGTTGTCAGTGGGGCGTGTCACGATCGACCGTATGGACAAGGTGCGGCAGCTGCGGCTGGCCAAGGACGCCATGGACCGGGAGTGGGCCGACCCCGCCCTCGATCTGGACGCCGTGGCCGCACACGCCGGGTACTCGCGGTATCACTTCGTGCGGGCCTTCAAGGAGGTCTACGGCGAGACACCCGGCCAGTATCTGACCCACCGGCGGATCGAGCGGGCCGAGGAGTATCTGCGGGTCGCCAACCTGACCGTGACGGAGATCTGCCATCTGGTCGGGTTCAGCAGCCTGGGCACCTTCTCCGCGAAGTTCAAGGCACGGACCGGGCTGTCACCGAGCGAGTACCGGGACAAGCACGTCGGACGCGGGGCGGCACTGATACCCGGCTGCTACGCGATGCTCTGGACAGGCGGCTTCCGGCAGCGGGACAGCAGCTCCGAAGAGCAGCGGGACAGCAGCTCCGAAGCGCAGCAGGACAGCAACTCTGAAGAAGCGCGCTGACCGCGCCCCTGCCTAACGTGACGGAAGGAACCACGAGGCAGAGCAGGGGAGAGCAGGGTCATGATCAAGGGGCTGGGCATCACCACCGTCTGGACGTTCGACCAGGCGCGCACCAAGGCGTTCTTCACGGAGAAGATCGGCTTCGAGGTGCGCAACGACCTGTCCATGGGCGAGATGAGGTGGGTCACCGTGGGGGCGAAGGGGCAGCCGGACGTCGAGCTCGCGCTGATGAGCCTGGACGGACCCGGCCTCGACCCCGAGTCCTCCGAGGCGCTGAAGAAGCTCGTCGCGAAGGGGGTCATCGGCGCCGGGGCGTTCCACACCGACGACTGCCGCGAGGACTACGAGACGTTCAAGGCACGCGGGGTCGAGTTCATCCAGGAGCCCCAGGAGCGGCCGTACGGCATCGAGGCGATCTTCCGTGACGACAACGGCAACTGGTACTCGCTGACCGAGCGGAGCGAGGAGCTCGACTTCTCGAAGTCCTTCGAGTGAGCTCTCGGTCGTGGTGAGCCGTCGATGCTGCCGCTACGGCAGCATCGGGTAGCTCCCCGTGGCCGTCGGCGCGTGCTCCGGGAGCCAGAGGACGGCCACCGCGCCCTCGGCCGGCACCGGGTCCGGGGTGCCCGGCGGGCGAATGTTGCGGAAGGTCAGCCGGGCCCCGAGAACCCGGGCCTGACCTGCGGCGATCGTCAGACCGAGGCCATGGCCGTGGCCCGCGCGGTCGCTGCTGCCGGTGCGGAAGCGGCTGGGGCCGTCGGCGATCAGATGCTCCGGGAACCCGGGGCCGTGGTCGCGGACCCGGATGACCCGGCCCTCGACCGTGACCTGGATCGGCGGCCTGCCGTGCCGTGCCGCGTTGGCCAGCAGATTGAACAGCACGCGCTCCAGGCGCCGCGGGTCGGTGGTGACCTCCGACTCGTGCACGACCCGCACCTCGATGGCGGGGTCCTTGGCGGCGACCCGCCGGCTGACGAACTCGCCCAGCAGGATGTCCTGCAGCTCGGCCCGCTCCGACGCACTGTCCAGGCGGGCCACCTCCAGGACGTCCTCGACCAGCGTGCGCATGGCCTTCGCCCGGTCCAGGACCAGTTCCGTGGGCCGTCCGGGCGGCAGCAGCTCGGCCGCCGTCAGCAGCCCGGTGACCGGCGTCCGCAGCTCGTGCGCGATGTCCGCGGTGACCCGGCGCTCCGCCTCCAGCCGCTGCTGGAGCGCGTCCGCCATGGCGTCCACCGCGCTCGCGAGATCGTCGGTCTCGTCCCGTACGACACCGCCGATGGCGTCCCGCACCCTGACGTCCGGCTCGCCGCTCGCGACCTGGTTCGCCGCGGCCGCAGCCTTGCGCAGCCGCCGCGACAGCTGTCCGCCGATGAGCACCCCGAGCGCGCTGCCGCCGAGCACCACCGCGATCGAGCCGATGATCATCGCCTGGTCGAGGCGGTTGAGGATGTGGTCGCTGCGGTCGGTGAAGCCGGTGCGCAGCGACAGGACGTGTCCGTTGTTGAGGGGTACGGCCGCCCAGATGTCGGGCGCGCCGCTCGGGGTGTCGGTGACGTAGGTCGCCCGCCGGCCCTCCTCGACCTTCTCCCGCAGCGCCGCCGGCAGCTCCGGGTCGTCGATCGTGAGGTTGGGGAAGTTCAGCCGCTTGGACTGCTCGTAGCTGCGCTGGGCGATCTGGATGCGCTCGTCCGCGAGGTCACGCGCGCTGTCCAGCATCGAGACCCGGGCCTGGTTGTGCACGACGAGGCTCAGTACGACCGCCACCAGGGCGCCGACCAGCGCGATCGCCGCGCTCAGCTTCCACCGCAGCCCCGTACGTATGGCGATCCGGCCGCCGCCCATGCCTCTCACCCGCATGCCTCCGCGACCACCCGCAGGTGACCCCGGGACACCGCTCGCGCGGACGTCGGCACCGTGTCCCGCGATCTCCGCCGGATCCGTGAGGCCGATACTCGCCGCGCCGGACGCGGCCGGCCGTCTGAACATCCCCCGCATGCCGCCCCGCTCAGGCCTTCAGTTTGTAGCCGAAGCCACGGACCGTCTCGATACGGTCCTGGCCGATCTTCTGCCGCAGCCGCTGCACATGGACGTCGACCACCCGCGTGTCCCCGCCCCAGCCGTAGTCCCACACCCGCTCCAGCAGCTTGTCCCGCGACAGCACCGTGCCCGGCGCCGAGGAGAACTCCAGCAGCAGCCGCATCTCGGTCGGTGTGAGCGCGACGGGCTGCCCGTCCCGGCGCACCTCCATGCCCTCGGTGTCGACCTCCAGGTCACCGAAGGTCAGCAGGCCGCCGGTGGCCGCGGGGTCGCTCTCGTCCACCCGGTCCGTGCGGCCCGCGTGCCCGAAGCGGCGCAGCACCGCCCGGATCCGCGCGACCAGCACGGCACCGTCGAACGGCTTGGTGACGTAGTCGTCGGCGCCGGCCTCCAGGCCCAGCACCACGTCGATCGAGTCGGCACGCGCCGACAGCATGATCACCGGCACGGTCGACTCGTCGCGGATACGGCGGCACAGGCTGACCCCGTCAAGACCCGGCACCATCACGTCCAGCAGCGCGATGTCGGGCCGGTCCGTGCGGAACGCCTCCAGACCCGACAGCCCGTCGGGCATGGCGGTCACCGCGAAGCCGTCCCGCTCCAGGGCGAGCTGGGTGGCCTCGCGGATGACGTCGTCGTCCTCGACGAACAGGACGTGGGTCTGGTCTGCCATCCCGGTGCTCTCAGTCCTCGTGTGTTTCCGGTGGTGCGTCGGATGCGGTTCAGCCGTCAGGCGCCGGTGAGTCGTCGCCGCCGAGCGAGCCGTAGTCGGTGCGGGTGCTGAACTTGCGGTCGAAGCGGTCGGACTTCCACTGGTACGAGATCACGTCCTCGCTGGACGGGTTCGACAGTCCGTCGTCCTTGGCGTAAACCTGCTTGGTCACCACAAGGTAGCCGCGGTCGATCTCGGCGTAGACCGGAGGCTCCTCCGACTTGAACACGTTGCGGTACGCGCCGCTCTGCTCGCGGTACACGTACGAGGCGACGCCCACGCCGTCGCCGCAGGACAGCACGTTGACCACGATGTCGGCCTCGGGACCGCCGGTCAGGTCGCCGTACGACACGTCGATGGGGTAGTCGTCGGACACGCACGGCTTCAACTCGCGCTTGACCTCCGTCGCGACCACGGGGTCCGCCTTGACCAGCCGGACGGCCTGCGTACGGTCCGGGACGGCCGACGCCGAGGCCACGGCCGACGGCGACACCGCCGAACCGCCCGCCAGGTCGGCGTGCGCGGGCCCCTCGTCACGGGCGCCGGTGCCGCCGGTGGCGCAGGCGGAGGCGAAAAGGGCGAGGGCGACGACCACGGCCATCGCCGTGAACGCCGCCTGCAAGGTCCCCCGCACGGGCCCGGATCCGGGCCCGGACCGTGCGGTGCCGGTGCCCTCGGATTCCCCGTCCGTGGCCCTGTCACCCCTGTCCGTGTCTTCGTCACCCGTTTCCGTGTGCCCGGTGCCGCCCGTGGTCGTGCCTAGGCCGCGCAACGCTCCCGCTCCTCACGCTCCAGCGCGCGTGCGTCCAGATCGCGGCTCTCCAGCTCCTCGCGGAGCCGGGCGAGCGCCCGGTGCAGCGTGCTCTTGACCGTTCCGGCCGACATTCCGAGGGCCGCGGCGGTCTCCTCCGTGGACATCTGCTCCCAGTGTCGCAGCACGACGACGCTGCGTTGCTTGGGTGCAAGAACCTTCATGATGTCCATCAGCAGGGCGCGGTCCGCGTGCTGCTCGGTGGAGTCCTCGACGGAGGCGTCCGGGAGCTGCTCGGTCGGCACCTCCTCCAGCTTGCGCGCACGCCACCACTCGGTCCGCGTGTTGATCATGACGCGGCGCAGGTAGGCGTCGGCGAGCCGCTTGTCGGCGATGCCGTCCCAGCGGTGGTACGTCCGCACCAGCGCGGTCTGGAGCAGGTCCTGCGCGTCGACCGGGTCCGGGACCAGTCGGCGGGCACTGCGCAGCAGCGCGTCCTGCCGGGTGCGGACGTACTCCTCGAACTCGAGCACCTCGCCCTGCGCCATGTTGACCGCCTCCCGATTCCCCGTTCCCGGCCGGCCTGTCGGCCGTCGGTCTCACTGCTTCTGCTTCGTGGTCGTCCCGGTCTGCCGGGTACGGAAATGAAGCTACGGAGGCGTTGTCACGGCGCTGTCCGAAGCAGCCTGCGGCCAGCGCTCGGCTGTCCGTCGGTTGTGTAACGGAATCAGGAAAGGGACAAAAGGGCTGGGCGGTTGGGGGCGTTATGGGGTGATTTATTGATGTGCGGGCCCTGCGTCGGCCGTGCGGACGCTGTGATTCGTGTGTTGCAGAGCCCGTACGTCTGTGATGTGACTGAGCGTCAGCTCAGCGGCAGCCGGTACATCCCGCCCGGCAGCGGCTCCACCAGTCCGTCCGAGACGAGGCCGTCCAGCGCGCGGGCGCGCTGCACCGGCTCGTGCCACACACGGTCGAGCGCCGCCTGTGGAACGGGGGTGTGGGCGTCGCGCAGCACGGCGAGCAGCTTGCCGCGCACCTGACGGTCGGTCCCGGCGTACGTCTGACCACGCCGCGGCGGGCCGTCGTGCTCCGGCTTGCCCGCGAGCCGCCAGGCGCACTGCGCGGCGATCGGGCAGCGGTGGCACGACTCGTTCTTCGCGGTGCACACCAGCGCGCCGAGCTCCATGGAGGCGGCGGCCCAGCGGGACGCGGTGCGCTCGTCGTCGGGGAGCAGGGCACGGGCGAGCTTGCGTTCGGCGGCGGTGGTGGCGTTCGGCGGGTACTGCACGCCGGTGACGGCGCGGGCGAGGACCCGGCGGACGTTGGTGTCCAGGACGGGGTGCCGCTGGCCGTACGCGAACGACGCCACGGCGGCGGCCGTGTACTCGCCGATGCCGGGCAGCGCGAGGAGCTGGGAGTGGTCGGTGGGTACGTCCCCGCCGTGCCGTTCCGCTATGGCGACGGCGGCGCCGTGCAGGCGCAGCGCGCGGCGCGGGTAGCCGAGCCGGCCCCAGGCGCGGACGGCTTCGCCGGGTGCCTCCTTGGCCAGGTCGGCGGGGCGGGGCCAGCGGGACAGCCACTGCTCGTAGACGGGGAGGACGCGGTTCACCGGCGTCTGCTGGAGCATGAACTCACTGACCATCACGCCCCAGGGGCCGGCCTCGGGGCGCCGCCAGGGGAGATCGCGGGCGTTCTCGTCGAACCAGTCGATGACGGGGCTGTGCAGCGAGTCGTCTCCGACGGGGGAGCCTGAGAGGGCGTCGCCGGTGCTGTCGGGTGAGGGTTTCGTGGGCGCAGTCATGGCTTTCCGATCCTGCCATGCGGAGGGCGGCCGGGTGGGTAGGCGGCGGGTGCCGGTGCGTTGGGGGTCGCGGACCGACGGGAAACAGGCCCGTACCCGATGATCGGCAGCGCTGAGCCCCGGCGCCCGCTTGCAGCGTCGCCCGAATGGAACGTTCGCGCAGATGGCGGGCGCCGGTCTGCTGTGGACCGTCCTGGTGCTGCCCGCGCTCACGGGTTCTGTGGCAGCAGCCGGCGGGACCGGCCGTGATCGGCGCCGCGCTCGCCGTGGCGCGGCGATGCGGCCGACGACCTCGCCGGCGTGCGCTGTGCGCGACGCCCCCGTGGAGCGCGCGCCCGCCTCCGCAGGACAGTGGCGACCGCTGCAACCGCGCGAGCGGCGAACTCCTGCTCTCCGTCGACGACTTCAGGCTCTGCTTCTACAACTCGGGTCGGCTCGTGGCCAAGGACGTGACCGGCCTCCGTCCATGTCGCGGCCGCGTGCCGTACCCACGTGCGAGTGGTGCGGGCGAGGTCGGCGTCCAGAAATCCATGGTCACGGACCGTAGGCAGCGGGCCGATCCCGTCACACCCCGCGATCGACAGGTGTCACCCATGACGGAAGGCAGGGGTGGCGCGGCCGTCGGTGAGCGGTTTCCGGGATGATGATCCGGAAAAGTTGCCGTCCGGGGCGGCGGGTGGCGCAGTTAACGCGCCGATCTCTCGTACAGTTTGCGCCGTGGGATCTCTGCGCAATCCGGTCGGTCCGCTTCCCTCCACCATCTACTGGCGACGGAGGGCCGTACTGCTGTCGGTGTGCGCCCTGTTGGCGCTACTGATCACCTGGGTGCTCACCTCGGGCGGCGGAGGCGGAAAGAACGACGCGGGCGGATCCGACGGCAAGAATCCCGCCCCCTCGACCATCACGCCGGGCCCCTCGGGCTCCGGCCCCGCGATCAGTCAGGCGCCGGGCGGACGCGACGAGTCGACGGCCGGCGGGGACTCCGGCGGATCGGGCTCAGGGGACGGTTCCGATGACGGGAGCGGCTCCGGCGACGGTGCGACCGACGGGGGCTCCGACGGATCGGGCGGCTCCGGCGGCGGTTCCGCCGGTGGCGGCTCGGGCGGGAACGTCGGCACGGGCGACACGGTGGCCGACGGCTCCTCGCTGCCCAACTGCGTGTCGGGCCAGATGAAGCTGAAGGTGAGCAGCCGCCACAACGCCTACGAGCCCGGCCAGACCCCCGCGTTGCTGCTGACCGCGACGAACTCCTCCACCTACGACTGCAAGGTCGATCTCGGCCCGAAGAACGCGGTGGTGACGGTCACTCAGGCGGGCTCCGAGGACGACTTCTGGTCCTCCGCCGACTGCCCCAAGGTCACCGGCAGCCTGCGCTTCCGGGTCCCCGCCGGCGCGAGCATCACGTACACCGTGAAGTGGGACCGCAGGGCGAGCGCCCCGCAGTGCGCGACGCCCGCCGCCGGGTCGGCCGAGGCGGGCACCTACCTGGTGGAGGCGACGACGCCCGGCTTCGGCACGGCACAGACGTCGTTCGTGCTGGAGAACGACTAGCGGACCGTACGGCAGCGGAGTGCTGTCGGCGGCGCAGGGCGCAGGGCGCCGGGCGGTGCAGGTGCCGGTGTGGCCGCGCCGGTGTGGGCGCGGCTCTCGGGTCGGCCGGCTAGACGTACCGTTCCAGGATCGAGCTCTCCGCCAGCCGCGACAGGCCCTCGCGGACGCTGCGT
Organism: Streptomyces chartreusis; assembly: GCF_008704715.1. Taxonomy (NCBI): domain Bacteria; kingdom Bacillati; phylum Actinomycetota; class Actinomycetes; order Kitasatosporales; family Streptomycetaceae; genus Streptomyces; species Streptomyces chartreusis. Next base: position 4,378,941 of record NZ_CP023689.1, on the reverse strand, counting down.
GCCCGGGCCTCGCCGACGCCGTCGACCGTCTGGAGGTCGTCCACGCTGGCGGCGAGCAGCTTCTGGAGGCCGCCGAAGTGCTCCACCAGGCGGTCGATGATCGCGCCGGGCAGCCTGGGCACCTTGGCCAGCAGGCGGAAGCCGCGCGGCGAGACCGCCGAGTCCAGCGCCTCCGGGGAGCCGGTGTAGCCCAACGCCCTTGCCACCGTGGGCAGTTCGAGGAGCTCGGCGTGGGTGAGCGCGTCCAGTTCGTACAGCGCCTCGTCGACCGTGCGGGAGCGCTTGGCCGTCGGCTCGGGGACGTAGTCGCGCACCACGAGCTCACGCTCGGGCTCCACACCCGCGATCAACTCGTCCAGCTGGAGGGCGAGAAGACGGCCGTCGGTGCCCAGCTCCACCACGTACTCGGCGATCTCGGTCGCGATGCGCCGGACCATCTCCAGGCGCTGCGCCACCGCCGAGACGTCGCGGACCGTCACCAGGTCCTCGATCTCCAGCGCTGACAACGTTCCCGCGACCTCGTCCAGGCGGAGCTTGTAGCGCTCCAGGGTCGCGAGGGCCTGGTTGGCGCGGGACAGGATCGCCGCCGAGTCCTCCAGGACGCGGCGCTGACCGTCGACGTAGAGCGCGATCAGCCGCATCGACTGGGAGACCGAGACGACCGGGAAGCCGACCTGCTTGCTGACCCGGTCCGCCGTGCGGTGCCGGGTGCCGGTCTCCTCCGTGGGGATCGTCGCGTCCGGCACGAACTGCACACCCGCGCGAAGGATCTTCGACAGGTCGGACGACAGGACGATGCCGCCGTCGAGCTTGCACAGCTCACGCAGTCGCGTCGCCGTGAACTCGACATCCAGGACGAATCCGCCCGTGCTCATCGACTCGACGGTCTTGTCGAAGCCGAGCACGATGAGTCCGCCGGTGTTGCCGCGCAGGACGCGTTCGAGCCCGTCGCGCAAGGCGGTGCCGGGAGCCACCGCGCTCAGTGAGGCGCGCATCAGGCCATCGGCACCGGAACTCCCGCCGGACTTTCCGGGAGCTGCTGCCCGGTCGTTGGCTGCCACTGCACTCCTCCGGTCGCAGGTTACTGGCGCTCCCGTTTCGCACATTCGGTTCGTACGGACGGGCGAGACCAGGGCAAAGTCTACCGGCGGTCCTCCGCCTCCCGTGGGGCCTCTCGCCTACGCGAGCGCGGAAGGACCCGGAGCGCGTCTCCTATATCGGCCACTTCCAGCACCTTCATGCCCGTCGGGATCTTGCCGGGGTCGCCCGGGACGAGGGCGTGCGTGAAGCCCAGACGGTGCGCCTCGGCGAGCCTGCGCTGCACGCCCGTGACCCGTCTGACCTCGCCCGCGAGCCCGACCTCGCCGATCGCGACGAGGTTCTTGGGGAGAGGTGTGTCACTGGCTGCGGAGGCCAGTGCGAGGGCGACGGCGAGGTCGGCCGCGGGCTCCGAGAGCTTCACGCCGCCGACCGTCGCGGAGTAGATGTCCCGCTTGCCGAGCGCGCTGATGCGGCCCCGCTGCTCCAGCACGGCCAGCATCATCGACACCCGCGAGGTCTCCAGACCGGACGTCGTGCGGCGGGGCGAGGGGATCTGGGAGTCGACGGTGAGCGCCTGCACCTCGGCCACCAGGGGGCGGCGGCCCTCCAGGGTGACGGTCAGGCAGGTGCCGGGGACCGGTTCGGCGCGACGGGTCAGGAAGAGTCCGCTCGGGTCGGCGAGGCCCGTGATGCCCTCGTCGTGCAGTTCGAAGCAGCCGACCTCGTCGGTCGCGCCGTAGCGGTTCTTGACGCCTCGCACGAGACGCAGGCGCGCGTGCCGGTCGCCCTCGAAGTGGAGGACCACGTCCACGAGGTGCTCCAGGAGGCGGGGTCCTGCGATGGCGCCGTCCTTGGTGACGTGGCCCACGAGGAGGGTGGACATCCCGCGCTCCTTGGAGGCGCGGATCAGGGCGCCGGCCACCTCCCGGACCTGGGCCATGCCGCCGGGCGCGCCGTCGATCTCGGGGGAGGCGACCGTCTGCACCGAGTCGAGGATGAGCAGGGACGGCTTCACCGCGTCCAAGTGGCCCAGCACGGCGGACAGATCGGTCTCGGCCGCGAGGTACAGATGGTCGTCGAGGGCGCCGATGCGGTCGGCCCGCAGCCGCACCTGGCTCGCCGACTCCTCACCGGTGACGTACAGCGTGCGGTGCTCGTCGCTCGCCGACTTGGCCGCCACGTCCAGCAGCAGGGTGGACTTGCCGACGCCGGGCTCGCCCGCGAGGAGGACGACGGCCCCGGGCACCAGTCCGCCGCCGAGGACGCGGTCCAGCTCCGGCACGCCGGTGGAGCGCGCGGTCGCCTGCCGTCCGTCGATCTGCCCGATCGGCAGCGCGGACGACGTCACCCGGCCCGGCGCCGTCGTACGGACCGCGGGCGCGCCGTACTCCTCGACCGTCCCCCATGCCTGGCACTCGGGGCAGCGGCCGAGCCACTTGGCCGTCTGCCAGCCGCACTCGGTGCAGCGGTAGGACGGTCGGTCCTTCGTGGTCTTGGTACGGGCAGCCATGCGATGAACCGTAGCCGAGCCCACTGACAACGCCGTACGGCTGTGCACAAGGCGCCTCTTCGGCCGCTGTTCGGGGCTCCGCGGAGGCCTACTCGTCATGCACAAGCCATGGAATCCGGGGTTCCTGTACCCCTTTGAGGGATCGTTTCACCCGTATGGATTAAAACTGCTCAAGCAGGCAGAAGGCGCAACTCCGGGCCGCCTACGGTCCACCAATGATGAGCAGCACTCCGGACACCACGACCCGCACCACCGGCGCGCATCGGGCGCACCGGGAGGCGCGTGATCGTGCGGCGGCGCGCACATTGGCGCAGCGTCCGCCCGCGCGCTACGAGCCTTATCTGGACGGGCTGTTCACCTACTGCCTGTCCGTCCTGTGCGACCACGACACCGCGACCGCCGCCCTCGGCGACGTCCTCGCGCTCGCCGAGCGCCGCGGTCAGCGCGTGCCCGAGACCGCCGCCGACCGGCGCCCCTGGCTGTACGCGCTGGCCCGCTGGGCGTGTCTGCGCAAGCTGGCCGAGGCCAAGCAGAAACGTACGGGCAGTCATGCGGCGGGCCGGCACGGCGCGCATCGGCCGACCGGCGCGCAACCCACCGGAAAGCCCGTCACCGAGGAGACCCAGGAGCAGCGGCGCCGCGAACTCGCCCTGCTCGCCTGGCCGGAGGCCGCCGGCACCACCCCGGAGCAGCGCGAGGCCCTCGAACTGGCCGTGCGCCACCACCTCGCCGCGGCCGAGGTCGCCGCCGTCCTGGGCCTGGACCTGGCCGCCGCGCGCGAGCTGCTCGCCTCCGCCGCCTGCGAGGTGGAGCGCACCCGCGCGGCCCTCGCCGTCGTCGAGACCGGCGCCTGCCCGAGCGTGGCCCGGCTGACCGGCGACAACCAGGTCGTGCTCGGCACGGCCCTGCGCCGCGAACTCGTCCGGCACGTCGACGACTGCCCCCGCTGCCGCCGCACCGCCGAGCGCGCGATCCCCGGCAGGTGGCCCGGCGCGGCCGTCACCCCCGCCGAGCTGCCCGTCCTTCCGGCGCCCCGCGCGGCCCTGCACATGGCCCTCGCGCACCACCCAGGCGCGCGGGGTGCCGCCGTGCCGCGCTTCGACCGGCGCGGATTCCCCATGGATCCGAAGGACCGTGCCGCCCGCAGGGACCGGCTACGCGCGCGTGCCGTCACCACGACCGTCGTCGCCACCGTGGTCGCCGCCCCGGTCATCGCCCTGTGGGCCGCCTACCGGGGCACCCCGACCGGCGAGGGCGTCGAAGGCGGCGCGGCCAGCGCCAGCGAGGCGCACGACCCGGGCGCACTCGAGGGAGACAGCGCGGGCGGCGGCTACGAGAACGCGGGCAACGCCAGCACCGCCCCCGGCGGCCGCTTCGGCGACCCCGGCTCGGACGTCCTCGTCGAGGTCGTCGGCGTCAGCGGCGCGAGCGCGGGGAACCTGGACGTGAGCGCCGACCACAGCGGCGACACCACTCTCGTCACCCTCACGGCGACGGGCAGCAAGCCGGTGCGCTGGTCGGCGAGCACCGGCGCGCACTGGCTGTATCTGAGCCGGTCGTCGGGAACGCTCGCGCCGGGCGAGTCGTTGACGATCAAGGTGTACGTCGACCAGCTGCGCGAGCCGTCCGGGTTCTGGAGCGCGCGGGTGGCGATCTCACCGGCCGGTGCCGTCGTCGCCATCGAGGGCTACGGCACCGCCCCGAGCCCCTCCGACCCCGGTCAGGGGCCCGGCCCCGACCCCTTGCCGAGCGACCCGACCGATCCCGGGACGCCCAGCGACCCGCCGCCCTCGTCCTCCGGGCCCGACCCGACGCCGACGACCCCGGATCCGCCGGACCCGACCCCGGGCGACCCGACGCCGAGCGACCCGACCGATCCCGGGACGCCCAGCGATCCACCGCCCTCGTCGTCCGACCCGGCGCCGTCGGATCCGTCCGGTTCCTCCGACCCGACGAGCTCGACCCCGCCGCCCGGCGGGAGCGCGGAGCCCGGCCCGTCGGGGCCGTAGGTCCTCTCGTGCGGCGCCGTGCGGCGGGCGGCCTTCGGTCAGCCGGCCGGGTCCGCCGGGTGCGGGGCCAGCAGGGGCAGCTGGGATGCCAGCCGCTCCTCGCACAGCTCGACCAGGCGGTCGTAGCCGGCCTTGCCCATCAGCTCCGTCAGCTCCGGCCGGTAGGACACGTACACCGGGTCGCCGGCGCCGTGCGCCGAGGTCGCCGACGTGCACCACCAGTGCAGGTCGTGGCCGCCCGGACCCCAGCCGCGGCGGTCGTACTCACCGATCGACACCTGGAGCACCCGGGTGTCGTCGGGCCGGTCGATCCAGTCGTAGGTCCGCCGGACCGGCAGCTGCCAGCAGACGTCCGGCTTGGTCTCCAGCGGCTCGCGGCCCTCCTTGAGGGCGAGGATGTGCAGCGAGCAGCCCGCGCCGCCCGCGAAGCCTGGGCGGTTCTGGAAGATGCACGAGCCGTTGAAGGGACGGGTCTGGCGGTCGCCGTCCTCGTCCTCCGAGATCCAGCCGTGCTCCATGCCCTCGTCGTGGTGCTGCCAGATCTCCGGCGTGAGCCTCGCCACATGCTCCGCGACGCGCTTCTCGTCCTCCTCGTCCGAGAAATGGGCCCCCAGGGTGCAGCAGCCGTCGTCCGCGCGGCCCGCCTGGATGCCCTGGCAGCCGCTGCCGAAGATGCAGTTCCAACGGGAGGTCAGCCATGTCAGATCGCAGCGGAAGACCTGCTCGTCGTCCGCCGGATCAGGGAACTCCACCCATGCGCGTGCGAAGTCGAGACCCTGCTCGTCCGACTCCGGGGAGCCCTTCTTCGGCTGCTTCGACTTCGTGGCCGCCTTCGCCTGCGAAGAACCCTTGCCGGTTTTGGACGTCTTGTCGTCCTTCGCCTTTTTCGTCTTTGGCACGGGACCAGGGTACGGCGTCCGTACCTGCGACTTCGAGGACGGAGGATCGCCCAGCTGGCAGTAGCGTTCCGTACATGAGACTCGGTGTCCTCGACGTGGGATCGAACACGGTGCATCTGCTGGTGGTGGATGCGCACCCCGGCGCACGCCCGCTGCCCGCGCACTCGCACAAGGCGGACCTGCGCCTGGCCCAACTCCTCGACGGCAGCGGAGCCATCGGACCCGACGGGGTCGACCGGCTGATCGGCGTCGTCCACGAGGCGCTCCAGGCCGCCGAGGACAAGGGTGTCGAGGAAGTCCTGCCGTTCGCCACGTCCGCGGTGCGCGAGGCGAGCAACGCCGATGACGTACTCGCACGGGTGATGGACGAGACCGGGGTACGCCTCCAGGTCCTCACCGGCGCGGAGGAGGCCCGGCTGACCTTCCTCGCCGCCCGGCGCTGGTTCGGCTGGTCGGCCGGAAAGCTCCTCGTGCTGGACATCGGCGGCGGCTCCCTGGAGATCGCGTACGGCATGGACGAGGAGCCGGACGCGGCGGTGTCGCTGCCGCTCGGCGCCGGACGGCTGACCGCCGGGTGGCTGCCGGGGGATCCGCCGGACCCCGAGGACATACGGGCACTGCGCCGGCACGCGCGCGCACAGATCGCTCGCACGGTCGGCGAAATCAGCCGCTTCGGCGCGCCGGACCACGTGGTCGCGACGTCCAAGACCTTCAAGCAGCTGGCCCGCATCGCCGGCGCCGCACGCTCCGCCGAGGGCCTGTACACCCAGCGCGAGCTGAAGCGGGAGTCCCTGGAGGCCTGGGTGCCGCGGCTGGCCGGGATGACCACGGCCCAGCGCGCGGAACTGCCGGGCGTCTCCGAGGGCCGCGCCGGACAGCTGCTCGCCGGGGCGCTGGTGGCCGAGGGCGCGATGGACCTGTTCGGCGTGGAGACGCTGGAGGTCTGCCCCTGGGCGCTGCGCGAGGGCGTGATCCTGCGGAAGCTGGACCAGATGACGGTGGGCTGACGGACGCGGCCGCCGACCCGGGCGGGCGGGCCCGTGCGGCCGTAGAGCTGTGGAGCCGTGCGGCGCTCGCGGCGGCCGTAGAGCTCGCGGCCGGACCCGCGCGCCGCGGTCGGTGGCGCTGCGCGCCCGCGCGTGAACCCCGCCACACCCCCCGCCTCGCGCCCGTGCTCCACCTGCCCCGCATCGGCCCAGTTCGCGCAGCTGGCCGGTTGTCGGCCCTCCCCGCGGGCGGGCGGTCATCGGTTCCCCCGCGTTCCGTGCCGCCCCGTACTCTGTCCCTCGTGGCAGAACCAGTGGTGCGCATCCCGGATGCGAAGGTCGCTCTGTCGACGGCCTCCGTCTATCCGGAGTCGACGGCGACGGCCTTCGAGATCGCCGCGCGCCTCGGTTACGACGGTGTCGAGGTCATGGTGTGGACCGACCCGGTCAGCCAGGACATCGAGGCGCTGCGCCGGCTCAGCGACTACCACCGGATCCCGATCCTCGCCGTCCACGCTCCTTGTCTGCTGATCACACAGCGCGTCTGGTCGACGGATCCCTGGACCAAGCTCCAGCGCGCCCGGGCCGCCGCCGAGAAGCTCGGGGCGGGCACGGTGGTGGTGCATCCGCCGTTCCGCTGGCAGCGCCAGTACGCGCGGGACTTCGTCGCCGGCATCTGGCGCATGGCGAACGAGACGGACGTACGGTTCGCCGTCGAGAACATGTACCCCTGGCGCTACCGCGACCGCGAGATGCTCGCCTACGCGCCCGACTGGGACGTCACCAAGGACGACTACCGCCACTTCACGATCGATCTCAGCCATACGGCGACCGCCCGCGCGGACGCCGTGCAGATGGTCGACCGGATGGGGGACCGGCTCGGGCATGTGCACCTCGCGGACGGGCGGGGGTCCGCGAAGGACGAGCACCTGGTGCCCGGCCGCGGCAACCAGCCCTGCGCCGAGGTGCTGGAACGTCTCGCCCTGACCGGCTTCGACGGTCACGTCGTCATCGAGGTCAACACCCGCCGCGCGATGTCCGGCGCCGAACGCGAGGCCGACCTCGCCGAGGCCCTCGCCTTCACGCGGCTGCACCTGGCCTCCGCGGTGAAGGTGCCCCGGCCGTGACCGACACGGCGGGCGGACGGGGCGGCGTCGGCTCCCGGCGCCGGGGCCGGCCCCCGCGCGCCGAGTCCGCGGACACCCGCGACCGGATCCTGGACGCCGCCCGCGAGGAGTTCGCCGAGCGCGGCTACGACAAGACCTCGGTACGGGGCATCGCCAAGGCCGCCGGCGTGGACTCCGCGCTCGTGCACCACTACTTCGGCACCAAGGAGCAGGTCTTCGAGGCGGCCGTGGAGGTCGCCCTGGTGCCCGCCCTGGCGGTGCGGGACGCGGTGCTCGAAGTGCCCCTCGACGACGTCGGCGAGCGCCTGACCCGCTTCCTCTTCGGGCTCTGGGAGAACCCCGTGACCCGCAGGCCGCTGCTCGCGATCGTGCGCTCCGCGGTCAACAACGAGGCCGCGGCCACCGTCTTCCGCCGCCTGGTCTCGGCCCAGCTGCTGCGCCGCATCGCCGGCGAGATCGACTCCCCGGACGCGGAACTGCGCGCCGAGCTGGCCGCCGCGCAGCTGGTCGGGGTCGCGATGATGCGCTACGTCATCAAGATCGAGCCGATCGCCTCCGCGGACCCGGAGCAGATCATCGCGCGCGTGGCGCCCGTCGTGCAGGGGCACCTGACCGGCCCGTGACGGCCCGGCCGGCCAGCTGCATCCAGCCATGCGGCGCCGATTCCGCGAGACATGCGTCCCGCATTCCGGACACCCCGTCCCGACCTCTGGATGACGGGCGTACGCTCGTTAGCAGTCAGAAGTCTCTGATCGCAGTCCCCGCAGTCCCTGCAGTCCTTGAAGGAGCGAGCGACGATGCCCGAGCTGAGGTCCCGCACAGTCACCCACGGCCGCAACATGGCGGGCGCCCGCGCCCTTATGCGCGCCTCCGGTGTACCCGGTGCGGACATCGGCCGGAAGCCGATCATCGCGGTGGCGAACTCCTTCACCGAGTTCGTGCCCGGCCACACCCACCTCCAGCCCGTCGGCCGGATCGTCAGCGAGGCGATCAGGGAGGCCGGCGGCATCCCGCGCGAGTTCAACACCATCGCGGTGGACGACGGCATCGCCATGGGCCACGGCGGCATGCTGTACTCCCTGCCGTCCCGCGACCTGATCGCGGACAGCGTGGAGTACATGGTCGAGGCGCACTGCGCCGACGCCCTGATCTGCATCTCCAACTGCGACAAGATCACCCCGGGCATGCTGAACGCCGCCCTGCGGCTCAACATCCCCACGGTCTTCGTCTCCGGCGGCCCGATGGAGTCCGGCCGCGCCACGCTGGTCGACGGCACGGTCCGCACCCTCGACCTGGTCGACGCGATCTCCGACGCCGTGAACGACAAGATCTCGGACGAGGACATCCTCCGTATCGAGGAGAACGCCTGTCCGACCTGCGGCTCCTGTTCCGGCATGTTCACCGCCAACTCGATGAACTGCCTGACCGAGGCCATCGGCCTGTCCCTGCCCGGCAACGGCTCGGTCCTCGCCACGCACACGGCCCGCAAGGCCCTGTACGAGGACGCGGCCCGCACGGTCATGGACATCACCCGCCGCTACTACGAGCAGGACGACGACACGGTCCTGCCGCGCAACGTCGCCACCTTCGCGGCGTTCGAGAACGCCATGGCCCTCGACATCGCCATGGGCGGCTCCACCAACACGATCCTGCACCTGCTGGCCGCCGCCCAGGAGGCCGGCGTCCCGTTCGGACTGGAGCAGATCAACGAGGTCAGCCGCCGGGTGCCGTGCCTGGCGAAGGTCGCGCCCAACGTCGCCAAGGACCGCACGTACTACATGGAGGACGTGCACCGCGCCGGCGGCATCCCGGCCCTGCTGGGCGAGCTGCACCGGGCCGGCCTGCTCAACGAGGACGTCCACGCCGTCCACAGCCCGTCCCTCTCGGACTGGCTGAAGACCTGGGACGTGCGCGGCGGGTCCCCCTCGCCGAAGGCCGTCGAGCTGTGGCACGCCGCCCCCGGCTGTGTCCGCTCCGCCGAGGCCTTCTCCCAGTCCGAGCGCTGGGAGGCGCTGGACGACGACGCCGAGGGCGGCTGCATCCGCAGCGCCGAGCACGCCTACTCCAAGGACGGCGGCCTCGCGGTCCTCAAGGGCAACCTCGCCGTCGACGGCTGCGTCGTGAAGACCGCGGGCGTCGACGAGTCCATCTGGACCTTCGAGGGCCCAGCGGTCGTCTGCGAGTCGCAGGAGGAGGCCGTCGAGAAGATCCTCAACAAGCAGGTGACCGACGGCGACGTCGTCGTCATCCGCTACGAGGGTCCCAAGGGCGGCCCCGGCATGCAGGAGATGCTCTACCCGACGTCGTTCCTCAAGGGCCGCGGCCTCGGCAAGACCTGCGCCCTGATCACCGACGGCCGCTTCTCCGGCGGCACCTCGGGCCTGTCCATCGGCCACGCCTCCCCGGAGGCCGCGTCCGGCGGCACGATCGCCCTCGTCGAGAACGGCGACCGCATCCGCATCGACATCCCGAACCGCTCGATCGAGCTGCTCGTCGACGAGACGGAACTCACCCGCCGCGAGCAGGCGTTGAACGGCGTGTACGCCCCGAAGAACCGCGAGCGCAAGGTGTCGGCGGCACTGCGCGCATACGCCGCGATGGCGACGAGCGCGGACAAGGGCGCGGTGCGAGACGTGACCAAGCTGGGCTGACGCCCGTAGCCCGGATCGCGGGGGCCGTCTCTTCGGAGACGGCCCCTTCGCTCACTCCCTCACCACTGCGACGGATCGCGGGCGTCGACGCCGAAGACGGTGCCGTCGGGGGCGGCGCAGTAGACGCGGCCGTCGACCAGCACGGGCACCGGCAGATCGGGCGTCAACCGGTCCGAGTCCGACCCGAGCCGGGGCGGCGACTGGCCCAGCAGCCTGCCGGTGCGGGCGTCCACGGCGAGCAGCCGGCCGTCCGGAGCGCTGACGTACACATGCCGGCCGTCGACGACGGGCGACGACGTACGGATCACGGACGTCTCCAGGCTCCACAGCTGCTTGCGCGCCTTCATGTCGACGGCGACCAGCGAGCCGCCGTCCCCCACGACGTAGACGACGTTCCCCCGCACCGTGGCGTGCGCCTGCTGCATCGCACGGGACAGCGACACGCGCTGCGACGTCCCGTCGGCGGGGGAGTAGCGGATCACGGCCCTGGTGTCGCTGTAGATCCCGTCGACGGGGAGCAGGAAGACCGACCCGTCCGCGGCACCGGCGAGCCTCAGCGTCCCCTCAAGCCGGGCGTCCCAGCGCACGTCACCCGTGGCCGGGTCCACCGCGGTGATTCGGGTGCTCGATCCGTCGTCGGACGTCGTCGTCGCGTACGCCAGCGGATCCTTCGCGAAGGAGACGAAGTACGGCCTCCTGTGCCCCGGCAGCGAACCGCTCCACTTCTTCTCGCCCGAGGCCCCGTCCACACCGGTGACCGTGCCGTCGGCGCCGGTGAGCAGCAGCATGCCGCCGACGGCCGACAGTTCGTCGTACCGGGGCCCGTCCTGCCGCCAGGCCGACTTGCCGGTGGCGGGGTCGAACGCCTCCAGGCGGCCGTCCGTCGGCGCCGAAGCCGGGCGCACGAGACCGCCCGCGACGACGGGCGCCGCGCTCACGGCCGACGGGGCCACGGGTTCGCGCCACAGCAGCCGGCCGTTGCCCGGGTCGAGTGCGACGAGGAGCCCGCTCTGCGCGCACAGCAGCTTTCCGGAGCCGTAAGTGCACTGCGGCGTGCCCTTGTTGGGAGCCGGTGTCGCCGTCCACCCGGCGAAACCGGCCGACGTGGTCCGCGCGTCCCCGCCCTTCGGCGCCGGGTCACCACCGCCGAGCAACTGCACCGACGCCAGCGTGGCGACCGCGGCGAGCGCGACGACTCCGGCTCCGAGGGCGAGCAGCCGACGGCGCCGGGGTCCACCGGACGCCCGTTCGGGCTTCCTCCCGGCATCGGACGGCGACTTGGCATCCGAGCCCGAGCCCGAGCCCGAACCGGCCCCCGCCCCTGCCTCCGGTTCCGCCTCCGCGGGGGACTCCGGCTTGCGTGCCCCGTCCGTGGCCCGCTGCGCCGGTATGAACGCCTGCGTGTCGTACGACGCCGCCACCGACCGCAGCTCGCGCATCATCTCGTCGGGCGTCGGCCGGTCCTCGGGCTCCTTGGCGAGGCAGCGCAGCACCAGCGGCGCGAGATTCGGCGGCAGCCCGGTCAGGTCCGGCTCGTCATGAACGACCTGGTACGCCACGACATACGGGCTGTCCGAGTCGAACGGCCCCCGTCCCGTCGCCGCGTGCACCAGCACCGAGCCGAGCGCGAAGATGTCGGCGGCCGGCCCGACCTCCCGGGGCCGCCGGAACTGCTCCGGCGCCATGAACGGCGGCGTGCCGATCAACTTCCCCGTCTCGGTCCTCAGTTCGCTGTCCTTTGGCCGAGAGATGCCGAAGTCGATGACCTTCGGCCCGTCCTCGGCCAGCAGCACGTTGCTCGGCTTCAGATCCCGGTGCACCACGCCGACGCGGTGTATGTCGCGCAGTGCCTCGGCCAGCCCGGCCATCAGCCGCCGCAGCTGCGCCGGCTCCATCGGACCGTTCCGCTTCACATGATCGGAAAGGGTCGGACCGGGGATGAACAGCGTTGCCATCCAGGGCCGTTCGGCCTCCGGATCGGCGTCCACGACAGGCGCGGTGAAGGCGCCGCTGACCTTGCGAGCGGCCCCTACCTCCTGCCGGAAACGCCCTCTGAACTCGGGATCCCTGGCGAACTCGGCATGCACGACCTTCACCGCGAGCTGCATGCCCGAGGTGCTCCGCGCCAGATGGACGACGCCCATGCCACCGGAGCCCAGACGCTCCTCCAGGCGGTAGTGACCGGCGTATTCGGGAAGTTCCGCTTCCGCGCCCGCTCCGGCGTTCTGCTGTGGCGCCATGGGACCACCCCCGTGCTGTTCGTCCGCGCGCGCGACGCACGGAGCCTAGTCGATTACTCATACGAGACAGAGGCGGCTTGCTAGCCTCCCTGTTCCCAACACGCACATGTGTGCGTGGCGTGATTTAGGGGAATCAACGGGACCCCATGGCAGCCATGGGGATCAACGGGGGAGGAACGATCATGTCCGCAGATCGCGTCGAAGAGGCCGAAAGAGCCGAAGAAACCGGGGGTGTCGCGGCTGAGGGCGTCGCGACGATGGCCGCCACGGCCAACGCCGTGCGCTACTACTCGGTCGCACCGGGCGTCCGCCTGAACGTCCGCCGGGGCCCCGGCACCGCCTACAGCATCGTCCGCGTCCTGCCCGAGGGCGCCAGGATCCCGATCTACTGCCAGACGCCGGGCACGAACGTGTCCGGTCCGTTCGGCACGTCGAACATCTGGGACAACATCGACGACGGCGAGTTCGTCGCGGACGCCTACGTCCAGACGGGCAGCGACGGCTACGTCCGTCCGCGCTGCTCCTGAGCCGACCGGTCCCGGTGCGCCGGGACCCGTACGGAGCCCGCGGCTCCGCCGGAGCCATAATCGACTCGTGAGCGAGAAGAGCGAGAAGAGCGAGAAGAACGGCACGCCGGCCACCCCCGCGGGCTCCTCGGGCCCCCGCCCCGAGCCCCTGCGCTTCTTCGGCACGACCTGGGTCGACCACGACCACGGCTACACCGGCCGCCGCATCGGGGCCAGCGCCGGGTCCCTCCTCGCCGCGGCCGCCTCCTGCCTGGTGCTGCGCTTCGCCTACGAGGGGATCGCGATCGCCGGCCCCGGCAGCTTCGTGACCGTCCTGGTCGTGGCGATGTTCGCGATCTGCAGCGCGCTCGCCTTCCGCCACACCTGGGAGGCCTTCACCAAACGCCCCGACCCCGACCGGCACGCCTCCCTGCGGGGCCTGCTCACCATCGGCTTCGTCGGCTCCCTCCTCGCCTATTTCTTCCGCTCCCTCTTCGAGGCCCCGGGCGAGAAGCTCCACCGCGAGGAATACGAGAAGGCCCGCAAACAACACGAATCCCGAACCACCCGCCGCACCGGCAACCCGTCAAAGAAACGCCGCCGCGAATAGGGGCTGGTTCTGGGGCGCGGCGTCGGGCCGGAGTCCGACGTGAGGGAGTGCTGCGCGGGCAGACGCGGGGCGTGTGCCGTAGTTGGAGGTGAGGGCCTGCGCCGCCGCTGGACGCCGGTGCGTGTCGCGGCGATGAGCGGCTGGGGCGTCCCGAGTAGACGGACGGCCGGGTCGTGCCTGCCCCCCTGGACCGCGCCCGCTCCCGGAGCTATGCCGCCCGCTTGCCTAGCCGCGCCGGCCTGCCGAGTCACGCCGCCCCACCGACCCACCCCACCAACTCGGTGCACATCGCACCAACCAGCGCGCACCATGGCCGTATGACCGCCCCTTCCCACTCCGACCGCGCCAGTTCCTTCAACGCCGCCGCAGCCCAGTACGCCGCGAACCGCCCCTCCTACCCGCCCGCCCTCTTCGACGCGATCGAACAACTCGCCGGCCGCCCCCTCACCGGCGCGCGCGTCATCGACGTCGGCGCGGGCACCGGCATCGCGACCGACCTCCTCCACCGACGCGGCGCCGACGTCCTGGCCGTGGAACCCGGCGAAGGCATGGCCGCCCAGTTCCGCAGCGCCCACCCGGACATACCGATCGTGCGTGGCAACGGCAACCACCTCCCCCTGACCACCGCCTCCGCCGACTTCCTCACCTACGCCCAGGCCTGGCACTGGACCGACCCCGCCCACTCGGTGCCGGAGGCCCTGCGCGTGCTGCGTCCCGGCGGCGCACTGGCCCTGTGGTGGAACACCACCCCGCTCGACATCGCCTGGCACGCCGACCAGGCGCGACGCATCGAGCGCAGCTTCGGCAACCACCCCGCCGTCGAACAGAACGGCAGCGGCGCCCGAGCCGCCCTGGGCGACCCGACCGGCAAGCTCGACTTCATCCGCCGCAAGGTCCGCTGGAGCCGCCGCGTCCCCGTCGACACCCACCTGGCCAACATCGGCAGCCACTCGATCTTCCTCGTCCACGGCACCGAGGCGAGCACCGCCTTCCTCACCGAGGAAAAGCAGCTCCTCCTCAACGCCTTCCCCGACGGAATCATCGAAGAGACCTACGACGTCGACCTCCTCGTAGCCACCACCCCCTGACGCATCCCGCCACCCGCGTCCCTCCCGTTCCACGCCCAGTCCGTCCTACGCCCCGATCCGGCGAGGGCGGACGAACTCATGCCCAGCACCCCAGAGCACCCCGGTACCCCAGAGCACCGCGGCATCCCGGCACCCCGGCACCCCAGAGCCCCCGACGCTTGACGGCACACCCCCGCCGGAGCATTATTCATCGCATGATGAATTATTCCCCGGCCGACGCCGTCCGCTCCGACCCTCCCGACACCCCAGCCATCCGAGCCGAGGCCCTGAACGTCATACGCGGCCCGCGCCAGGTGCTCCGCGACCTCGCCTTCACCGTCCCGCGCGGCCAGATCACCGGCCTGCTCGGCCCCTCCGGATGCGGCAAGACCACCCTCATGAGGTCGATCGTCGGCACCCAGGGCAAGGTCACCGGCACCCTCGACGTCCTCGGCCGTCCCGCCGGTCACCCGACCCTGCGCACCCGCATCGGCTACGTCACCCAAGCCCCCTCTGTCTACGACGACCTGACGATCCGCCAGAACCTCGACTACTTCGCGGCGATCCTCGACCCCGGCCACGCCGCCGCCGACCGGCGCCACGAGAACGTCACCCGCGCCATCGCCGACGTCGACCTCACCAGCCACGCCGACTCCCTGGCCGGCAACCTCTCCGGCGGCCAGCGCAGCCGCGTCTCCCTCGCCGTCGCCCTCCTCGGCACCCCCGAACTCCTCGTCCTCGACGAACCCACCGTCGGCCTGGACCCGGTCCTGCGCCGCGACCTGTGGAACCTCTTCCACGACATCGCCGCCTCGCGCGGCGCCACCCTCCTCATCTCCTCCCACGTCATGGACGAGGCCGAGCGCTGCCACCGCCTCCTCCTCATGCGCGAGGGCCAGATCCTCGCCGACGACACCCCCGAAGCCCTCCGCACCCGTACGGGATCCGAGACCGTCGAGGCGGCCTTCCTGCACCTGGTCGACGAGGCGGTCGCCGCCGCCCGCGCGAAGGAGACCACGCGATGACCACGACGACGAGCACCACCGGCACGCTCCGGCCCGTCCCCACCGGCGCCCTGAACTTCGCCCGCACCACCGCCACCGCCGCCCGGGTCCTGCGCCAGCTCCGCCACGACCCGCGCACCATCGCGCTGATGCTCCTCGTGCCCTGCGTGATGCTGTTCCTGCTGCGCTACGTCTTCGACGGCAGCCCGCGCACCTTCGACAACATCGGCGCCTCCCTCCTCGGGATCTTCCCGCTGATCACGATGTTCCTGGTCACCTCCATCGCCACCCTGCGCGAACGCACCTCGGGCACCCTCGAACGCCTCCTCGCCATGCCCCTCGGCAAGGGCGACCTGATCGCCGGCTACGCCCTCGCCTTCGGCGCGATCGCGATCATCCAGTCCGCCCTGGCGACCGGACTCGCCCTCTGGTTCCTCGGCCTGGACGTCACCGGCAGCCCCTGGCTGCTCCTGCTCGTGGCATTGCTCGACGCCCTGCTCGGCACCGCGCTCGGTCTCTTCGTCTCGGCCTTCGCCGCCTCCGAATTCCAGGCCGTCCAGTTCATGCCGGCCGTGATCTTCCCCCAGCTCCTCCTCTGCGGCCTGTTCACACCCCGCGACAACATGCACCCCGCCCTGGAGGCCATCTCCAACGTCCTCCCCATGTCCTATGCGGTCGACGGCATGAACGAAGTGCTCAAGCACACCGACATGACCGCCGCCTTCGTCCGCGACGCCCTGATCGTGGCCGGCTGCGCCCTGCTGGTCCTGGGCCTGGGAGCGGCGACCCTGCGACGCAGGACGGCATGACCCCCGAGGGGCCGGGCCCGGCGTCGCCCGGACCGTCCGCCCACCGGACACGTCACCGCCAAAGGCGGCGCCCGGTGCGAGGATGAATCCGGACGACGCAACCCCCGGAGGACATCCCAGCCATGACTCAGAAAGTCGCAGTCCTCGGCACCGGCAAGATCGGCGAAGCCCTGCTCAGCGGAATGATCCGCGGCGGCTGGGCGCCGGCCGACCTCCTGGTGACGGCCCGCCGCGCGGAACGAGCCGAAGAACTCCGCACCCGCCACGGAGTCACCCCGGTCACCAACGCGGAAGCCGCCAAGACCGCCGACACCCTGATCCTCACCGTCAAACCGCAGGACATGGGCACCCTCCTCGACGAACTCGCCCCGCACATCCCCGCCGACCGCCTGATCATCAGCGGAGCAGCGGGCATCCCCACCTCCTTCTTCGAGTCCCGCCTCGCCGCGGGCACCCCGGTCGTCCGCGTCATGACGAACACCCCCGCCCTCGTCGACGAGGCCATGTCCGTCATCTCCGCCGGCAGCCACGCCAGCGAGGCCGACCTCGCGCACACGGAGGAGATCTTCGGCTCCGTCGGCAAGACGCTCCGCGTCCCCGAGTCACAGCAGGACGCCTGCACCGCCCTCTCCGGCTCCGGCCCGGCGTACTTCTTCTACCTGGTCGAAGCCATGACGGACGCCGGCATCCTCCTCGGACTGCCCAGGGACAAGGCACACGACCTGATCGTCCAGTCCGCGATCGGCGCCGCGACGATGCTCCGCGACAGCGGTGAACACCCCGTCAAGCTCCGCGAGAACGTCACGTCCCCCGCCGGCACCACCATCAACGCCATCCGCGAACTCGAGAACCACGGCGTACGAGCCGCCCTCATCGCCGCCCTCGAAGCCGCCCGCGACCGCAGCCGCGAGCTCGCCTCCGGCAGCAGCAACAAGTGACGCCCAGCCGCCCCCAGCCCAGGGGGCGGCACAGCGCACCCCTCTATACCGTCACCCCGGTATCGGCGGTCGCAGGCACAGCCGCCGGCAGGAGTCCGATCGCCCGATACGCGGCATCCACGGTCGGCCGGGCCATCGCCCGCGCACGCTCCGCACCATCCCGCAGCACCCCCTCCACATAACCAGGATCCGTGCACAGCTCCCTGTGCCTGTCCTGTACGGGCTTGAGGACCCCGATCACGGCCTCGGCGGTGTCGTTCTTCAAGGATCCGTACGATTCATATACACCGCTCAGCTCCGATGGGTTCCCACCCGTGCACGCCGCGAGGATCTCCAGCAGATTCGCCAGACCCGGCTGAGCCTCCCGGTCGTACACGACCTCCCGCCCGCTGTCGGTCACGGCCCGCATGACCTTCCGCCGCACCACGTCCGGCTCGTCCAGCAGGTAGACGATCCCCGGCCCGGAGTCATCGCTCTTGCCCATCTTCGACAGCGGATCCTGCAAGTTCATGACCCGAGCCGCCACCTGCGGCGAAGTGGCCCGAGGCACCACGAACGTATGTCCGTACCGGTCGTTGAACCGCGCCGCGAGATCCCGCGCGAGCTCCACATGCTGCGTCTGATCGTCCCCGACCGGCACCTCGTCGGTCCCGTACGCCAGGATGTCCGCCGCCATCAGCACGGGATACGTCAGCAGCGACAGCCGCACACTCCCGCCCCGCACCCGCTCCCGCGCCGCCTTCTCCTTGTACTGGATCATCCGCCGCGTCTCGCCGTCCGTGGCCACGCACTCCAGCACGTAAGACAGCCGCGCGTGCTCATCCACATGACTCTGTACGAAGACGGTGCACAGCTCCGGATCCAGCCCCGACGCCAGCAACAACGTCGCCGCCTGCCGACTGAGCCGGCGCACCCGCGCCGGATCGTGATCCACGGTCAGCGCGTGCAGGTCGACGATGCAGAACAGCGCGTCGGCCTGGTGCTGATCGACGGTCGCCCACCGCCGCATGGCCCCCAGGTAGTTCCCCAGCGTCAGATGCCCGGTCGGCTTGACCCCGCTGAAGACTCGCGTCATCTCTTCTCCACCTCCTGGTCGAGACCGCCGTCCCCGGCCGGCCGACCCTCTGGAGGGAGATACAAAAACGGCCGCCGAGGCGGCGGCCATTGAGTGCGTACGTGAGCGCGGCCGCCGTCAGGCGGCCCACCACAGCTGGGTACACGTACGCGTAGTCATGCGCCCCACACTACGCCCCCGGGGTGCCACGCGGAGTGAAGTTGACACGCCCAGACCCGGTACGTAGTGTTCTCCGAGTTGTCCGACGTGAGCGCCGACTCCGGTCGGTCCCCGGACAGCCACTCCGCAAGTACCAACCACTACTCGACGACAGTCGATCTGTCTGCCGTCGTTTCATTGGCGTGTGTATTTACGGAATGGGAATCCGCGCTCGACAGGGTGCAGCCCCCGATTAGCTCGGGAGCGAGGAATCCGCTAAAGTCTCACTCGTCGGAAGGGCCCAACGGCCCGGAAGACAAGCCCCGCTGACTGGGGGTCAGGCCCGAAAGGATCTGATAAAGTCGGAACCGCCGGAAAGGGAAACGCGAAAGCGAGAACCTGGAAAGCACCGAGGAAATCGGATCGGAAAGATCTGATAGAGTCGGAAACGCAAGACCGAAGGGAAAAGCCCGGAGGAAAGCCCGAGAGGGTGAGTACAAAGGAAGCGTCCGTTCCTTGAGAACTCAACAGCGTGCCAAAAATCAACGCCAGATATGTTGATACCCCGTCTCCAGCCAGTCGGTTGGGGCGAGGTTCCTTTGAAATAACACAGCGAGGACGCTGTGAACCGGGAGACTATTCCTCTCCTGGTTCCGCTCTCGTGTGTGTGCACCGGATGACCGGTAAACATTCACGGAGAGTTTGATCCTGGCTCAGGACGAACGCTGGCGGCGTGCTTAACACATGCAAGTCGAACGATGAACCACTTCGGTGGGGATTAGTGGCGAACGGGTGAGTAACACGTGGGCAATCTGCCCTTCACTCTGGGACAAGCCCTGGAAACGGGGTCTAATACCGGATAACACTCCTGTCCTCCTGGACGGGGGTTAAAAGCTCCGGCGGTGAAGGATGAGCCCGCGGCCTATCAGCTTGTTGGTGAGGTAATGGCTCACCAAGGCGACGACGGGTAGCCGGCCTGAGAGGGCGACCGGCCACACTGGGACTGAGACACGGCCCAGACTCCTACGGGAGGCAGCAGTGGGGAATATTGCACAATGGGCGAAAGCCTGATGCAGCGACGCCGCGTGAGGGATGACGGCCTTCGGGTTGTAAACCTCTTTCAGCAGGGAAGAAGCGAAAGTGACGGTACCTGCAGAAGAAGCGCCGGCTAACTACGTGCCAGCAGCCGCGGTAATACGTAGGGCGCAAGCGTTGTCCGGAATTATTGGGCGTAAAGAGCTCGTAGGCGGCTTGTCACGTCGGGTGTGAAAGCCCGGGGCTTAACCCCGGGTCTGCATTCGATACGGGCTAGCTAGAGTGTGGTAGGGGAGATCGGAATTCCTGGTGTAGCGGTGAAATGCGCAGATATCAGGAGGAACACCGGTGGCGAAGGCGGATCTCTGGGCCATTACTGACGCTGAGGAGCGAAAGCGTGGGGAGCGAACAGGATTAGATACCCTGGTAGTCCACGCCGTAAACGGTGGGAACTAGGTGTTGGCGACATTCCACGTCGTCGGTGCCGCAGCTAACGCATTAAGTTCCCCGCCTGGGGAGTACGGCCGCAAGGCTAAAACTCAAAGGAATTGACGGGGGCCCGCACAAGCAGCGGAGCATGTGGCTTAATTCGACGCAACGCGAAGAACCTTACCAAGGCTTGACATACACCGGAAAGCATTAGAGATAGTGCCCCCCTTGTGGTCGGTGTACAGGTGGTGCATGGCTGTCGTCAGCTCGTGTCGTGAGATGTTGGGTTAAGTCCCGCAACGAGCGCAACCCTTGTTCTGTGTTGCCAGCATGCCCTTCGGGGTGATGGGGACTCACAGGAGACCGCCGGGGTCAACTCGGAGGAAGGTGGGGACGACGTCAAGTCATCATGCCCCTTATGTCTTGGGCTGCACACGTGCTACAATGGCAGGTACAATGAGCTGCGATACCGTGAGGTGGAGCGAATCTCAAAAAGCCTGTCTCAGTTCGGATTGGGGTCTGCAACTCGACCCCATGAAGTCGGAGTTGCTAGTAATCGCAGATCAGCATTGCTGCGGTGAATACGTTCCCGGGCCTTGTACACACCGCCCGTCACGTCACGAAAGTCGGTAACACCCGAAGCCGGTGGCCCAACCCCTTGTGGGAGGGAGCTGTCGAAGGTGGGACTGGCGATTGGGACGAAGTCGTAACAAGGTAGCCGTACCGGAAGGTGCGGCTGGATCACCTCCTTTCTAAGGAGCACTTCTCACCAACTCCGGTTGGTCAGAGGCCAGTACATCGGCGAATGTCTGATGCTGGTTGCTCATGGGTGGAACGTTGATTATTCGGCCGATCTTCTGGGTCGGAGGCTTGCCAGTACTGCTCTTCGGAGCGTGGAACGCATGATCTCCGGACAGGGTCCGGCCGGGCACGCTGTTGGGTATCTGAGGGAATGAACTCCCTCGATGCCGGCCCCAGTGAACTCGTGCTTCGGTGCGGGGTGATGGGTGGCTGGTCGTTGTTTGAGAACTGCACAGTGGACGCGAGCATCTGTGGCCAAGTTTTTAAGGGCGCACGGTGGATGCCTTGGCACCAGGAACCGATGAAGGACGTGGGAGGCCACGATAGTCCCCGGGGAGTCGTCAACCAGGCTTTGATCCGGGGGTTTCCGAATGGGGAAACCCGGCAGTCGTCATGGGCTGTCACCCTTGCCTGAACACATAGGGCAAGTGGAGGGAACGCGGGGAAGTGAAACATCTCAGTACCCGCAGGAAGAGAAAACAACCGTGATTCCGGGAGTAGTGGCGAGCGAAACTGGATGAGGCCAAACCGTATACGTGTGAGACCCGGCAGGGGTTGCGTATGCGGGGTTGTGGGATCTCTCTTTCACAGTCTGCCGGCTGTGAGACGAGTCAGAAACCGTTGATGTAGGCGAAGGACATGCGAAAGGTCCGGCGTAGAGGGTAAGACCCCCGTAGTCGAAACATCAGCGGCTCGTTTGAGAGACACCCAAGTAGCACGGGGCCCGAGAAATCCCGTGTGAATCTGGCGGGACCACCCGCTAAGCCTAAATATTCCCTGGTGACCGATAGCGGATAGTACCGTGAGGGAATGGTGAAAAGTACCCCGGGAGGGGAGTGAAATAGTACCTGAAACCGTGTGCCTACAAGCCGTGGGAGCGTCGGAAGCAAGCTTGCTTGCTTCTCGTGACTGCGTGCCTTTTGAAGAATGAGCCTGCGAGTTTGCGGTGTGTTGCGAGGTTAACCCGTGTGGGGAAGCCGTAGCGAAAGCGAGTCCGAATAGGGCGATATAGTAGCGCGCTCAAGACCCGAAGCGGAGTGATCTAGCCATGGGCAGGTTGAAGCGGAGGTAAGACTTCGTGGAGGACCGAACCCACCAGGGTTGAAAACCTGGGGGATGACCTGTGGTTAGGGGTGAAAGGCCAATCAAACTCCGTGATAGCTGGTTCTCCCCGAAATGCATTTAGGTGCAGCGTCGTGTGTTTCTTGCCGGAGGTAGAGCACTGGATAGGCGATGGGCCCTACCGGGTTACTGACCTTAGCCAAACTCCGAATGCCGGTAAGTGAGAGCGCGGCAGTGAGACTGTGGGGGATAAGCTCCATGGTCGAGAGGGAAACAGCCCAGAGCATCGACTAAGGCCCCTAAGCGTACGCTAAGTGGGAAAGGATGTGGAGTCGCAGAGACAACCAGGAGGTTGGCTTAGAAGCAGCCACCCTTGAAAGAGTGCGTAATAGCTCACTGGTCTAGTGATTCCGCGCCGACAATGTAGCGGGGCTCAAGCGTACCGCCGAAGTCGTGTCATTCCAGAATATAGGGCCAACGCCTTCTGGGATGGGTAGGGGAGCGTCGTGTGCCGGGTGAAGCCGCGCCGGAAGGCAGTGGTGGACGGTTCACGAGTGAGAATGCAGGCATGAGTAGCGATTCACACGTGAGAAACGTGTGCGCCGATTGACTAAGGGTTCCTGGGTCAAGCTGATCTGCCCAGGGTAAGTCGGGACCTAAGGCGAGGCCGACAGGCGTAGTCGATGGATAACCGGTTGATATTCCGGTACCCGCTGTGAAGCGTCAAACATCGAACCCATTAATGCTAAGGCCGTGAAGCCGCCCTGGAGCCTTCGGGCAAAGGGGAGTGGTGGAGCCGCCGAACCAAGGTGGTAGTAGGTGAGTGATGGGGTGACGCAGGAAGGTAGTCCATCCCGGGCGGTGGTTGTCCCGGGGTAAGGGTGTAGGACGTCAGGTAGGCAAATCCGCCTGACATGTGTCTGAGACCTGATGCCGAGCCGATTGTGGTGAAGTGGATGATCCTATGCTGTCGAGAAAAGCCTCTAGCGAGTTTCATGGCGGCCCGTACCCTAAACCGACTCAGGTGGTCAGGTAGAGAATACCGAGGCGTTCGGGTGAACTATGGTTAAGGAACTCGGCAAAATGCCCCCGTAACTTCGGGAGAAGGGGGGCCACGTCCGGTGATTGGATTTACTCCATGAGCTGGGGGTGGCCGCAGAGACCAGCGAGAAGCGACTGTTTACTAAAAACACAGGTCCGTGCGAAGCCGTAAGGCGATGTATACGGACTGACGCCTGCCCGGTGCTGGAACGTTAAGGGGACCGGTTAGCTCCATTTCGGTGGGGCGAAGCTGAGAACTTAAGCGCCAGTAAACGGCGGTGGTAACTATAACCATCCTAAGGTAGCGAAATTCCTTGTCGGGTAAGTTCCGACCTGCACGAATGGCGTAACGACTTCTCGACTGTCTCAACCATAGGCCCGGTGAAATTGCACTACGAGTAAAGATGCTCGTTTCGCGCAGCAGGACGGAAAGACCCCGGGACCTTTACTACAGTTTGATATTGGTGTTCGGTTCGGCTTGTGTAGGATAGCTGGGAGACTGTGAACTCTGGACGCCAGTTCAGGGGGAGTCGTCGTTGAAATACCAGTCTGGTCGTGCTGGATGTCTAACCTGGGTCCGTGATCCGGATCAGGGACAGTGTCTGATGGGTAGTTTAACTGGGGCGGTTGCCTCCTAAAGAGTAACGGAGGCGCCCAAAGGTTCCCTCAGCCTGGTTGGCAATCAGGTGTTGAGTGTAAGTGCACAAGGGAGCTTGACTGTGAGACCGACGGGTCGAGCAGGGACGAAAGTCGGGACTAGTGATCCGGCGGTGGCTTGTGGAAGCGCCGTCGCTCAACGGATAAAAGGTACCCCGGGGATAACAGGCTGATCTTCCCCAAGAGTCCATATCGACGGGATGGTTTGGCACCTCGATGTCGGCTCGTCGCATCCTGGGGCTGGAGTCGGTCCCAAGGGTTGGGCTGTTCGCCCATTAAAGCGGTACGCGAGCTGGGTTTAGAACGTCGTGAGACAGTTCGGTCCCTATCCGCTGCGCGCGCAGGAATATTGAGAAGGGCTGTCCCTAGTACGAGAGGACCGGGACGGACGAACCTCTGGTGTGCCAGTTGTTCTGCCAAGGGCATGGCTGGTTGGCTACGTTCGGGAGGGATAACCGCTGAAAGCATCTAAGCGGGAAGCCTGCTTCGAGATGAGTATTCCCACCCACTTGATGGGGTAAGGCTCCCAGTAGACGACTGGGTTGATAGGCCGGATCTGGAAGCACGGTAACGTGTGGAGGTGACCGGTACTAATAGGCCGAGGGCTTGTCCTCAGTTGCTCGCGTCCACTGTGTTGGTTCTGAAACCACGAACAGCCCCGTATGGCCACATACGGTGCGGCAAGTTCGACAGTTTCATAGTGTTTCGGTGGTTATAGCGTGAGGGAAACGCCCGGTTACATTCCGAACCCGGAAGCTAAGCCTTACAGCGCCGATGGTACTGCAGGGGGGACCCTGTGGGAGAGTAGGACGCCGCCGAACAAATTTTAGGAAAGGCCCACGCCGTATGGCGTGGGCCTTTCTGCGTTTAAGCTCAAACGTATGCGCTACGACCTGGTGATCTTCGACAATGACGGCGTGCTCGTCGACAGCGAGCCCATTTCCAATCGGCTTCTGGCCGCGTACCTCACGGAGCTGGGGCACCAGACGTCGTACGAGGACTCCATTCGGGACTACATGGGCTCGGCCATGCACCGGATTCACGACCTGGTGTTGGAGCGGACCGGGGAGCGGCTGCCCGACGACTTTGACGACGTGTTCCATGCGCGGGTGTTCGCCGCGTTCGAGCGGGAGTTGAAGGCCGTGCCCGGTGCCGTGGACGTGCTGGAGAAGCTCGGCGCGGAGGGGGTGCCGTACTGTGTCGCGTCCTCCGGGAGTCATGAGCGGATTCGGGTGGGGCATCGGACGACGGGGCTCGACCGGTACTTCGACGCGGGGCGGGTCTTCAGCTCGCAGGATGTGGGGCGGGGGAAGCCGGCGCCGGACCTGTTCCTGCACGCCGCCGAGCGGATGGGGGTTGCGCCGGCGAGGTGTCTTGTCGTCGAGGACAGTCCGCTGGGGGTGCAGGCGGCCGTCGCGGCTGGGATGGACGTCTACGGATTCACCGCCATGACGCCGGCCGCGAAACTGGCCGGGGCCACGCAACTCTTCTCCGACATGGGCGAGTTGGCTGACCTGCTCGTGTGATGCGAGGCGGTGGCGCGGGGCTGACATTTGTCATGCAGAGGGCTGGACGATCGTTTCTACCGGGGACCCGGTGCCGGACGCGAAGCTGAGGGCATGACGAACACGGGGACCACCAAGGGAAACAGCACCAACCGTCGCAGCGTGCTGCGGAACTTCGCGCCGCTGCTCATCGATGTCGCGGTGCCCATCGGGGCGTACTACCTCCTGAAGAACGGCTTCGGGATGAGCACCCTGATGGCGCTCGCGCTGAGCAGCGTCGTGCCGGCCGTGCGGACCGGGTGGGGCGTGCTGAAGTCGCGTGAGGTTAACGGGATGGCGGCGCTCATCCTGTTCGTGAACGTCGTGTCGCTGCTGCTGAGCTTCGTTGCCGGGGACCCGCGGCTGATGATCGCCAAGGACAGTGCGGTCAGCAGCACCATCGCGATCGGGATCATCGTCTCCGTGGTGCTGGGCAAGCCGATGATGACCGCAGGCATGAAGCCGTGGGTGGTGAAGGGGGACGCCGGTCGGGAGGCCGCCTGGGCGCGGCTGCACGCCGGGTCGGCGCGGTTCCGGCGGGCCGAGCGGATGTTCTCGCTGGTGTGGGGTGTCGTACTGCTCGCGGAGTGTGTGGTGCGGGTCGTGGGGGCGTACACCCTGCCGGTGGACACCATGGTGTGGGCCGGCAACGTGATCATGGTCGTCGCCATGGCCCTGGGATTCGTGGTCGGCGGTGCGCTGGGCGCCGGTCCGATGGCTGCCATGGTCGTCGCCAAGGCCAAGTCGGAGGCAGAGGAGGGGCGTCGGGCCGGTGAGGTCGCTGAGGCCCGTGAGCTCGTCCGCACCGAGCTGGCGCCCGCCGATCTCGCGCCCGCCAAGTAAAGCTGAGGGAAATTCATCTTTGGCTGGATCTACCCACCGGTACAACGGGGCTCTACGCTCGCCGCCATGACTGATGTGCTGCGGCGCGGTAGGGCCTCGTTGGCGTTGAGCTTCTTCGCTCAGGGTGTTGCCTTTGCCCTGCTGGTGACGCGGATTCCGGCCATCCAGGACCGGTACGGCGTCTCCGACGCGTTGCTGCCCGCCTTCCTCGCGGCCGTACCGATCCTCGCCGGTGTCGGCAGTGTCGCCACCGAGCGGCTGGTGAAGCGAATACCGCCCAGTCGGGTGCTGCGCTGGTCCCAGCCCGTCGTGCTGCTGGCGCTGCTCGGGGTCGGCGCGGGGGAGCGGATGGTCGAGCTGGGCGTGGCGCTGGCCGCGTTCGGGCTGGCCGTGGGGGCGTTGGACGCCTCGATGAACATGCTCGGGGTGAGCCTGCAGCGGGCGTACGGGCGCAGCATCATGTTGAGCTTCCACGCGGCGTACAGCCTGGGCGGGATCGTCGGGGCCTCGCTGGCGTGGGTGGGGGCGCACTGGGATCTGGCGCTGTTCGTGTCGTATCTGCCGGTCGTCGTGGTGCTGTTGCCGGTCGCGCTGGTGGGGAGCCGGTGGTACGTCGACGGGGGCGGTGGCGACGAGGTCGTGCCGGAGGCCGCGGGTGAGCGTGGGCCCGTCGTCTTCAAGATGCTGTTGCCGCTGTGTCTGGTGATGACGTTCACGTACATCGGGGACTCGACGGTCTCCAACTGGAGCGCGAAGTACCTCCAGGACGTGCTGGGCAGTTCGGAGCAACTGGCGACCGTGCCGTACAACGTCTACATGGTGACCACGCTGGTGGGGCGGGCCATCGGGGACTTCGGGGTGCGGCGGTTCGGGGCCGTGGTGGTCGTGCGGGGCGGGGCGCTGGTGGCGGCGGCCGGGTTCGCGGTGGTGGCCTCGGCGCCGGGGGCCTGGGCCGGGATGCTGGGGTTCACGCTGGTCGGGGTGGGGTTGTGCGTGCTGGTGCCGCAGACCTTCGCGGCGGCCGGACGGCTGTTCCCGGGCGCTTCGGATGCGGCCGTCGCGCGACTGAATGTCTTCAACTACGTGGGCTTTTTGATCGGGTCGCCGTTGGTGGGGGCGCTGGGCGACGCGTGGAGTTATCGCGGGGCGATGCTCGTGCCGATGGTGTTGGTGCTGGTGACGCTCGGGTACGCCCGTTCGTTCGCCGCTCAACCGGACCGATACGGTGACGGGCATGAGCGGCCGCGCACAGCTGATGTGGGACGAGGCAGTAACGGGCTATGACTTCGGTCAGCAGCATCCGATGGATCCGGTCCGGCTTGCCCTGACCCGGAGGCTCGTCGATGCCTTCGGGCTCGACCGGGAGGTGGAGGTCGTCGCGGCCAAGCCCGCCGGGGAGTCGACGCTGCGGCTCGTCCACCGCGAGGACTACATCGAGGCCGTGAAGGCGGCGTCGGCCGAGCCGGGGGCGGCCGACATGGCGTACGGGCTCGGGACGCTGGACGATCCCGCGTTCGCCGGGATGCACGACGTGTCGGCGCTGATCGCCGGGCAGTCGGTGGGGGCGGCGGAGGCGGTGTGGCGCGGGGAGGCGCTGCACGCGGTGAACTTCGCGGGCGGGCTGCACCACGCGATGCCGGGTGGCGCCTCGGGCTTCTGCATCTACAACGACGCCTCGCTGGCCATCGCGCGGCTCCTGGAGCTGGGGGCCGAGCGGGTCGCGTACGTCGACGTCGACGTGCACCACGGTGACGGGGTCCAGGCCGCGTTCTGGGACGACCCCCGGGTGCTGACGATCTCGCTGCACGAGCACCCCCGCACCCTGTTCCCGCAGACCGGCTGGCCCGAGGAGACCGGGGCGCCGGGCGCGGAGGGCGCGGCGGTGAACGTGGCTCTGCCGGCCGGCACCGGGGACGCCGGGTGGGTGCGGGCGTTCCATGCCGTGGTGCCGGAGCTGCTGGCGGAGTTCCGGCCGCAGGTGCTGGTGACGCAGCACGGTGCCGACACCCACTTCGAGGACCCGCTGGCGCATCTGGCGGTGTCGCTGGACGCGCAGCGGGCCGTGCAGGTGGCGTGTCACGACCTGGCGCACGAGTACGCCGACGGCAGGTGGGTCGCCCTGGGCGGCGGCGGATACGCCGTGGTGGAGGTCGTGCCGCGGTCCTGGACGCACCTGGTGGCCATCGCCGCGGGCCGGCCGATCGAGCCCGAGGCGATGATCCCGGAGAGCTGGCGGCAGGAGGTCTTCGCGCGCACGCGGCAGCTGGCGCCGATGCGGATGACCGACGGCCGGTGGCCGGTGTCCTGGGCGGACTGGGAGTCGGGGTACGACCCCGGGGACCGCCTGGACCAGGCCGTACTGGCGGCCAGGCGGGCGGTGTTCCCGCTGCGGGGCCTGCTGCCGTAGCGGCGCCCGCGCGGCCGGAACACCGGCGAGGTCAGGAGCAGAGCCCGCGCACGCTGTTGTAGTAGATGTCGATCGTGCCGCTCCACTCGAGGCACTGGGCGCCGGACTTCGAGGCGTCCAGGTACACCGGGCCCGCGTACGTCGAGTAGGAGCCGTAGTCCCGCTCGGGCTTGCCCGAGGTGGGGTCGGTGTCGAGGGTGACCTCCATGAACGTGCGGGTGCCGGGGTTGCTGCGGACGAGGACGGCGCAGTGCTGTCCGGTCTCGCGGCTGTAGGTGACGTACACGGTGCCGATGACCTTGCGTGCCGAGTCGTGGATCTCCGTCCGGTCCTGGACGTCGTAGCCGGTTCCGCACTTGCCGTTGTACGCGCCCGCGGTGGTGGCCGCCGAGGCCGGGGCGGTCGTGGCCAGGGTGCCGCCCAGGGCCAAGGTTGCGAGGGCGGCGGCGGTGGCGGCTGTACGACGGGTCGGCTTCATGGTGTTCCCCCTGTGATGTGGTCGACGTGTGCGACGCCCGGGTCATGGGTGACGCCGGTCAACTGGCGCTTGCCGCACACGTGTTGTGAGACCAGGGACCCCGTCCGACGGTTGTGGGCGGTTTTGTCGCTGTTCAGTCACCGCTGTCACGGCGGTCGTTACGCCAACTGTGCGGTGTTTCCCCGTTCCGTCGGCATTCGTCCGTTCCTTCGGTCACGATCGCTGACGTGCTGAGTACCGGTGCCCTGCGCGCCCATCTTCTTGCCGCGCGGCTCGCCGGGCCCGTGGCCACTTCCCGCGAGGAGAGCCTGCGGAGTTACCGGCTCTTCGCGGCCCGCGATCCTCGGGTGCTGCTCGGGCTCGATCCCGAGGGGGCCTGGGGGCAGCGCGAGCTGATTGCGCTGATGGCGGAGAAGTGTGGGGTTTCGGCCGATCCGCATCATATTTCTGGCCAGGATGTGATCGATCCGGAGCTGACTCTGACCGCTCTGGATGCCTTTGCGGAACGCCTCGCGGCAGTTGCCCAGCGCAGGGCACCCGTCCTGCTCGGCACCGGGCACCCCCATCGACTGCTCGGGTTCTACGCCGCCTTGGCGGACGCGTTGTCGGCGGCGGGATGTGCCGTTCTCACCCCCGCGCATGGCCACAGTGTCGACATAACGACCCGGTTCGGACTACGCACGTACAACCTTGCCTACGTACGAGGAGTCGCGCTGGTGCGGGAACCCGGCGCTTCTCGCCCCGGTTGTGAGCCCGGCGCACACACGCATTCACCCCTCCCGGTTCGCACGGCCCTGGCGGCCGCCGCGGAGGCCGGCGGCCCCATGCCGGAGCTGGTGATCGGGGACCACGGCTGGGTCTGCGGGGCAGGTCAGCTGGGGTTTGAGGCCATTGGTCCAGCCGATACGAATGACCCCGCGCTCTTTGTGGGGCAGGCGGAGGGGTCCGTGTCCGTCGTCGTTCCACTTGATGACGCTGTGCGGTCTGATTACTACCGACCGCTTACCCGCTACGTACTCAATCGAGCGTGTCTGTCACAGTAAGGCGCCGATGCCATCCCCTCTTCCCCACTCGCATCACCCGCCCCTACATTGGGGAGTGAGCACGCAACGACGAAGAGTCACCGGAAGGGGAAGCCGGTGGCCGTCGAGTGCGGAAGGTTCAGGTGTGTCATGGCTGCAGCTGGCGAGAGGCCTCTGAACGAGGTTCAGTTCCTTACCGTGGCGGAAGTCGCCTCGGTGATGCGAGTGTCGAAGATGACCGTGTACCGGCTGGTGCACAGCGGTCATCTGCCCGCGATCCGGGTGGGACGGTCGTTCCGCGTCCCGGAGCAAGCGGTTCACGAATACCTCCGCGAGAGCTACGTGGGGGTGGAAACCGCCTGACGGCAGAGGGCGGGAGGGGATCCTCAGGGCACTTCGGGATTCCCCCTCGCCTCCTCGATTACGACCTCAGCGCTCGGACGGGTAGGCTAGCCCCTCGTAGGTCGTGTGGGCCCATGGCGCCCAAACACCGAGTGATGAGAAGTGAGCGAGGGTAGTCGTGGGCTCTGTTATCAAGAAGCGGCGCAAGCGGATGGCCAAGAAGAAGCACCGCAAGCTGCTCAAGCGCACGCGCGTTCAGCGTCGCAACAAGAAGTGAGCGACGCTGCGAAAGCAGCGTGATTGTGGCCCCCCACCGCACCGGTGGGGGGCCACACGCGTATCGGGGGCGATGTGCGAAGGGCCGAACTCTGTGCGTATGCCTGGACAAAGGACTGACCCGTCCGGTGGTACGCGGAGAATTATCGTCACTTCGTGCATTGGGCGGTCATCACAGCGCAACATCGACCCGCTAGGTTGGCCGCACACGGGGAACTCGGCAGGGGTACGAGTGCTGGAAGGAAGGCGCTGATCTTGGGCAAGGTCGTGCTCGTGACCGGAGTGGCCCGTCAACTGGGGGGCCGTTTCGTACGACGGATCCAGCGTGACCCCCAGGTGGACCGGGTGGTGGCCGTGGACGCGGTCCCGCCCGAGCACCATCTGGGCGGAGCCGACTTCATCCAGGCCGACATCCGGCAGCCCACCATCGCGCGGGTGCTGGCGGAGAGCGGCGCCGACACCGTCGTCCACATGGACGTGACCGGGACCGCGCTGGGCAGCGGCAGCCGGACCACGGTCAAGGAGACCAACGTCATCGGGACCATGCAGCTGCTCGGCGCCTGCCAGAAGTCCCCCACCGTCAAGCGCCTCGTGGTGAAGTCCAGTACGAACGTCTACGGGTCCGCACCCCGCGACCCGGCCGTCTTCACCGAGACGACCCCGCCCAAGTCCCTGCCCAGCGGCGGCTTCGCCAAGGACGCCGTCGAGGTCGAGGGCTATGTGCGCGGGTTCGCGCGGCGGCGGCCGGACGTCGCCGTGTGCGTGCTGCGGTTCGCCAACATCCTCGGCCCCTCCGCGGACACGCCGCTCGCCTCGTACTTCTCGCTGCCGGTGCTGCCGACGGTGTTCGGCTACGACCCTCGGCTCCAGTTCGTCCACGAGGACGACGTGATCGAGGTGCTGCGCATCGCCTCGCACGAGCCGGAGCGGGGCACGCTCAACAGCGGCACCTTCAACATCGCCGGCGACGGCGTCCTGCTGCTCTCGCAGTGCTCCCGGCGGCTGGGCCGGCCCACCGTGCCGCTCCTGCTCCCCGCGGTCACCTGGGCGGGCTCCCTGGTGCGTACGCTGGGCATGTCGGACTTCTCGCCGGAGCAGATCCGGTTGCTCACCCACGGCCGGGTGGTGTCCACGGACCAGATGCGAGAGACGCTCGGATTCAAGCCGAAGTACACGACGGCGGAGACCTTCGCGGAGTTCGCGCGCAGCCGCGGACCGGGTCTGCTGCCGCCGGAGGCCCTCGCGGGGGCCGTCGACCGGATCGCCGCGCTGCCCCTGCCGGGCGGCGGCCACCTCCCGACGCAGAGCGCCAACTGAGGAGCGCATCAACGATGGCGGACGCCAAGGTCATTCCGTTCGACGACGACCGGTCCCGCGGGAGCGCCGTTCAGCGGCCGTCGCGGCGCCGGAGCGCGGGGAGCCGGCGCAAGAGCGGTGAATCCGCGCTGGTACGCGAGGTCCAGCCTCTCCCGGGACGGTCCATCGCGCAGGATGATGTTCCTGTGACACGTGAGGAAGAGCCTGCGCCGACGAGGCCCCAGGACGACGGCGGCCTGGAGCGGCGTATCGCGAGCGGCCTGGCCTTTCTGCGCCGCCGCCTCACCGGGGACTACGAGGTCGACGACTTCGGGTACGACGAGGAGCTCACCGACCAGGTCCTGATGTCCCTGCTGCGCCCGGTGTACGAGAAGTACTTCCGGGTCGAGGTGAAGGGCGTCGAGAACATCCCGGCCGAGGGCGGCGCGCTGATCGTCGCCAACCACTCGGGCACGGTGCCGCTGGACGGCCTGATGATGCAGGTCGCCGTGCACGACCACCACCCCGCGGGCCGGCACCTGCGGCTGCTCGCGGCGGACCTGGTCTTCGTCCTGCCGGTGGTCAACGAACTCGCCCGCAAGCTGGGCCACACCCTGGCCTGCGCGGAGGACGCCGAGCGGCTGCTCGGGAAGGGCGAGCTGGTCGGGGTGATGCCGGAGGGCTTCAAGGGCATCGGCAAGCCCTTCGGCGAGCGCTACAAGCTGCAGCGCTTCGGCCGCGGCGGCTTCGTCTCCACGGCGCTGCGCAAGCGCACGCCGATCATCCCGTGCTCGATCGTCGGGGCCGAGGAGATCTACCCGATGATCGGCAACGCGAAGACGCTGGCCCGGCTCCTGGGCTTCCCGTACTTCCCGCTGACGCCGACCTTCCCGTGGCTCGGCCCGCTCGGCGCGGTCCCGCTGCCGACGAAGTGGACGATCCAGTTCGGCGAGCCGATCCCCACGGACGGCTACCCGCCGGAGGCCGCCGAGGACCCGATGCTGATGTTCAACCTGACCGACCAGGTCAGAGAACAGATCCAGCACACGCTGTACAAGCTGCTGGTGCAGCGGCGGTCGGTGTTCTTCTGACGGCTTTTCTGACCGGAGAGACGTTTGTACGCCGATGGGGCACCCCCTGAGGGGCGCCCCATCGGCGTGTCGGCGATTTCGCGGTGGCCTAGTTCGCGTCCTCGCCCTCGATGCCCAGGCCGGGCAGGAGGCCCGGGAGCAGGGGTGGGAGGGTGACGGCGGGCTCGGTGGTGGGCGTCGGCGTGGAGGACGACGAACCCGAGCTGCCGGTGTCCTTCGGCGGGTCGAGGAGGCCGCCGGTGTTTCCGCCGAGCAGGCCCTCGCCCTCGCTGCCGGAGCTGTCCGCCGAGTTGCTCGGACGGCTGGAGCGATGGCCGTCGGAGGAGCCGCTGCCGCCGGCGCTGGGCCGCGCCGACCGGTCCGAGCCGGACGTACCGGTGGAGGCCGATCCGGAACCGCCGTGCCGCTTGCCCTCGCCGCTCTGGGCCGGCTGCTCAGGCAGCAGGGACTGCAGCGGGGCGACCTCTTCGTCTATGGCGTCGAACACCGACGACACCTCGTCGCCGACGTCCCCGAGCTGGAGGGGCAGCCGCTCACGGAGGCTGCCCCACACCGCGCGGTGTGAGCGGGAGAAGGCGGACAGGGCCTGGATGGGGCCCAGGGAGTCGGGGTCGCGCTCATAGGCCTCGCGCAGCAGCCGGTGGCCCTCCGAGGCGTCGTGCCGCATGCCGTACAGAGCGCGGCGGATCTCCGCCATCGACTCGTGGTCGAGCTGTCCGCCACGGTCGCGCTCCATCAGCCGCCGGGCCTCGCTCAGCCGGGTGGACGCCTGGTCGAGGTAGCTGCGCCCGCGCTCGTCCTCGCCGTCGGCCAGGACATTGAGCTTGAAGTCCTCGATGCCGCGCTTGAGGCCGTACAGCGAGTCGCCCGGCAGGGCGTCGGAGCTCGCCGCGGCCACCCCGCCGAAGGCTCCGGCGGCGACGCCGACACTGAGCCCGCCGGCGGTGAGGCCCTTGGCGAGTCGTGAGCGCGGCCGCAGTTTGCCCAGTGGGGAAGCCCGGTGCGCCCCTCGTCCCCGTTCCGAACGCTGCCCGGGCAGGGCCGGGCCTGCCTCGGCGCCCGTGGTGCCCTCCCGGAGCATTGCCTCCATGGCGGCCACCAGCTGTGCCCGCTGGACGACCTTGACCTCAGGGTCGAGCTCGGGCTTCGGAAGTTCGCCGAGACTCTCGGTGAGGGTCAGAAGGCGACCCTGCTCGGTGTGTTCCGAAGCAGCGTCCGCCGGTGCCGTTCCATCGGGCTGCTCGGGCTGTTCGGCCGCCGAACCCCGGTCGGTCAGCTCGTCCAGGGCCTGGGCGAAGGCGTTCGCCCGCCGGTGTGCCGATACGTTCGCGATCACTGGCGGCACCTCCTCTCGTGATGACGGTCGACTCCCCAGGGGGTCCTGAGGGTTGCACGCCCTGACCACTTGCACACGATCGAGTGATCGAAGTCGGCCAGGGAGTGACCACAGGGAGCCTGCATCCCGCACAACGAGCGGCTTGGCACTTGGGTTACGGACTGCGGATGAACGGACCGCGAAGTCAACAGACTTTCACCGAGGGTGAGTTGGAGGTTGCGGAGAGTACTGGATCGGTACCGGTGAAGCGCTCAGCGCGCGTCGTCCGGCAGCAGTCGGGCCAGGGTGCGGACGGCCCGGTACTGAAGGGTCTTGATGGCGCCCTCGTTCTTGCCCATGACCCGGGCCGTCTCGGCGACGGACAGGCCCTGGAGGAAGCGGAGGGTGACGCACTCCTGCTGCTGGGGGTTGAGCCGCCGTACGGCTTCCAGGAGGGCGGCGTTGGAGAGGGACTCCAGGACGGAGTCCTCGGGGGAGCGCTCGACCTCGTTGGCGTCGAGCATCTCGCCGGTGGTCACCTCCAGCCGGAAGCGGCTGGACTTGAAGTGGTCGGCGACCAGGTTGCGGGCGATGGTGACGAGCCAGGCGCCGAAGTCCCGGCCCTGCCAGGTGAAGGTGCCGATGCGCCGCAGGGCCCGCAGAAAGGTCTCACTGGTGAGGTCCTCGGCCGTGGCCTTCCCGCCGACGCGGTAGTAGATGTAGCGGTAGACGGTGTCGCTGTACTGGTCGTAGAGCCGGCCGAACGCGTCGGCCTCGCCGGCCTGCGCGCGTTCGACGAGATCCATCATTCGAGCGCTGTCGCTGTCCGCGGCGGGCCGGCGCGCGGTCGTCGCGCCGGTCGAGCGCCCCCGTCTGCCGACTGCGGCGCCGCCGTCGGCGAGCGCGTAGCACGGGCCTACGGGTGCGGCGGTTACGGCGAGGGCGGGGACGGCGTACGCGGTGGGGACGAAGCCGCGCAACAGGTCGAGGACCGTTGCGCGCAGCGTAGCCAGGCCCGAGGCGTCAACCCCGACGTGTGGGTACACGGGACTCCCAGAGGCAGAGCTTCCATCACGTGCAGTACGGAACCATTCACCCGTCGTAGCGACGGAGAGGTGCCGGTTTGCGTCTGAGGAGAATAACGCTTCGTGCAGGCACTGCTACGCCCAGTTGCTCAAATCACCGATTGCGTCTCTTCTGTAACCGATTGACGCCCGATCAAGTGCCGCAGAGTGACCGTTTGTTGATCGATTACGTCCGTGTTCGGGCTGACTCCAGGGCGTGTTGTGGCCGTGTGCAGCCAAGGTGACTGGACAGGGAGTCACGCGGGTATGGGGTGCCGATCGGCCGGTCGGCCCGGGCGCGCCCCGTCATGCGAAAGCGCGCCGAGGCCGCCGCGGGAAGATCCGGCGGCGACCTCGGTACAGGCGGATTCAGTGGTGGTGCGGGCGCATTCAGCGGCGGCGGCGGTGCAGGGCGATCGCCGCTGCCGTGCCGCCGGCCACCGCGCCGACGCCGGCGGCGGCCGGGATGCCGACCTTGGCCGCCTTCCGGCCGGTGCGGTAGTCACGCAGGCGCCAGTCCAGGCGGCGGGCGTGTTTGCGGAGCTTGGTGTCCGGGTTGATGGCGTAGGGGTGGCCGACCAGGGAGAGCATCGGGATGTCGTTGTGCGAGTCGCTGTACGCCGCGCAGCGGGCGAGGTCCAGGCCCTCCGCCGAGGCCAGCGCGCGTACCGCCTCCGCCTTCGCCGGGCCGTGCAGCGGCTCGCCCACCAGCTTGCCGGTGTAGACGCCGTCGACCGATTCGGCCACCGTGCCCAGGGCGCCGGTCAGGCCCAGGCGGCGGGCGATCACCGTGGCGATCTCCACCGGGGCCGCCGTGACGAGCCAGACCTTCTGGCCCGCGTCCAGGTGGGCCTGCGCGAGAGCCCGAGTGCCCGGCCAGATGCGCTCGGCCATGTACTCGTCGTAGATCTCCTCGCCGATCGACTGGAGCTCGGCGACGCGGTGGCCCTTGACGATCGACAGCGCCGAGTCGCGGGCCTCCTGCATGTGTTCCGGATCCTCGACGCCTGCGAGCCTGAACCAGGCCTGCTGCCAGGCGAACTTCGCGAGGTCGCGGGTCTCGAAGAACTTCCGCTTGTACAGGCCCCGGCCGAAGTGGAAGAGGGCGGCGCCTTGCATCACGGTGTTGTCCAGGTCGAAGAAGGCCGCGGCCTCCTCGTCGCCGAGCACCGGGAACTCCGGCTCGGCCTCCGAGGACTCCGGGACCTCTGTCGCCTCCTGCGAGGACTTGCGCGCGGCCTCCGCCGAAGCCTCGCCAGCCAACACGCTCCGCGCCGTGGCGGAGCGCCTACGGGGAGTGAGCCATCCAAGAGCGGCCATGACCGTGAGCATAGCCAGTTTGTTCGGTGCTTCCGGAGTCGAGAGGTTTGAAGGCTGTGAACTCTCCGCGACCGCGCAGTTAAACGGCGTGGTCGGGCGACGGCCGGTCATCCGGGCTCCGGCGCGCGAGAATGGCTGACATGAGCCCCCTCTTCCGTCGTGCCACGGCCAAGTCCCCCGGGGACCGGCTGGTCACCCTCATCGGCAAGCCCGACTGCCATCTGTGTGATGACGCACAGAGCGTCGTCGAGAGGATCTGCGGCGAGCTGGGGGTTCCCTGGGAGTGGAAGGACATCACCGAGGACGCCCAACTCCACGACCAGTACTGGGAACAGATCCCCGTCGTCCTCGTCGACGGAGCCCAGCACACCTTCTGGCGCGTGAACGAGGATCGCCTCCGCAAAGCACTGACCGGGTAGTCCAAAGTCCTCGGGAAACGGCTTAGGATCGACGGCGACTTGGTCTCGGGGGCGGGGATCGTTGAGGAGAGTGTGCGGTTTTGCCCTCAAGAGTTGAGGAACGGTGGTGCGTGTGCGCCGGTTCCACACCAGTGCGCCGGGCGTGCGTGAGCCCGGTCACGTTGGGCGGGCAAATCGGACACCATCTTTGTGCACGCGTTCACAAAGACATAGCCTGCATTCGACGGGGCGGTCTAGGTACATGTGACCGCCTGCCCCCACGCTCTACCCGCAGGAGCACCGTGGCAACTGGCCGAACTCACCGACCGGCGACCCGTAGCCGAGGGATTCCCGAGGCCACCGTCGCCCGGCTTCCGCTGTACCTCCGAGCCCTGACCGCACTGTCGGAGCGCTCGGTACCCACGGTCTCCTCCGAGGAGCTCGCGGCCGCGGCGGGGGTCAACTCCGCCAAGCTGCGCAAGGACTTCTCGTACCTCGGGTCGTACGGAACGCGCGGTGTCGGCTACGACGTCGAGTATCTCGTCTACCAGATCTCCCGCGAACTCGGGCTGACCCAGGACTGGCCGGTTGTGATCGTCGGCATCGGTAACCTCGGCGCCGCCCTCGCCAACTACGGCGGGTTCGCCTCCCGCGGCTTCCGGGTCGCCGCGCTCATCGACGCCGACCCGGCCATGGCCGGCAAGCCCGTCGCCGGGATCCCGGTGCAGCACTCCGACAGCCTGGAGAAGATCATCCAGGAGAATGGCGTGTCGATCGGTGTCATCGCCACTCCCGCCGGTGCCGCCCAGCCGGTCTGCGACCGCCTCGTGGCCGCCGGTGTGACCTCCATCCTGAACTTCGCGCCGACCGTGCTGACCGTCCCGGACGGTGTCGACGTGCGCAAGGTCGACCTCTCCATCGAGCTGCAGATCCTCGCCTTCCACGAGCAGCGCAAGGCGGGCGAGGAGGCCCACACCGACGGTGCGGGACCGGCCGCCGCCACCCGTGAGGGGTCCGACGACTCCGCCGATCAGGGGCCCGACGGGGACGTACCCGCCGTGATGCCGGCATGAGTCTCCTCGTCGTGGGGCTGAGCCACCGCAGCGCCCCGGTCAGCGTGCTGGAGCGGGCCGCGCTGGGCGCGGACGCCCAGATCAAGCTGCTTCAGGACACGGTCGCCGCCGAGCCCGCCACCGAGGCCGCGGTGCTCGCCACCTGCAACCGCATCGAGCTGTACGCCGACGTGGACAAGTTCCACGCCGGTGTCGCCGAGCTGTCCACGCTGCTCGCCCAGCACAGCGGGGTGGGCCTCGACGAACTCACGCCGTACCTCTACGTCCACTACGAGGACCGGGCCGTCCACCACCTCTTCTCGGTGGCCTGCGGGCTCGACTCCATGGTCGTCGGCGAGGGCCAGGTCCTCGGGCAGATCAAGGACTCCCTCGCCAAGGCGCAGGAGCTGCACAGCGCCGGACGGCTGCTGAACGACCTGTTCCAACAGGCCCTGCGGGTCGGCAAGCGCGCCCACTCCGAGACCGGCATCGACCGCGCCGGCCAGTCCCTGGTCACCTTCGGCCTGGAGCAGCTGGCCGAGGGCACGGACGTCACGGCCTGGGCCCGCGGCAAGAAGGCTCTGGTCATCGGCGCCGGTTCGATGTCCTCGCTGGCCGCGGCGACGCTCGCGCGGGCCGGGGTCGCGGAGATCGTCATCGCCAACCGGACGCAGGACCGCGCCGAGCGGCTCGTGGAGATCCTGACCGACGGCACGGACGTGCCCGCCCGCGCGGTACCGATGGAGTCGGTGCCGGTCGAGCTGACACGTGCCGACGTCGCCGTCTCCTGCACCGGCGCGACCGGCCTCGTCCTCGCGGCCGAGGAGGTCGCCGCCGCGGTGGAGGGCCGTACCGGTCAGCCGGTCGCCTTCACGGAGGCGGGCACGCCCGCTCCCCGGACGGCCGCCGACTCCACCGACGTACGGCAGACCCCGCTGCCGCCCACCAGCGTCGGCACCGACGAGAACTGCCCGCTCGACGTCGCCGCCGTGCAGGGAGGTTTCTCTGTGCTCGGCGAGGCCGCCGTCGCCGGGATGGACGCGGCCACCCTGGAGCAGCACGCGGCGTGGGCCGCCGGCAGTGCCGTCGACCGGCGGGAGGCCGCCCGGCGCAGCCCCGAGGCCGACGCCGAGCTGATCACCGCGCTCGCCGCGACCGCGGCCACCGTCGGCCGCATCCCCGAGCGCCGCAAGCCCGAGCCCGTGATCGAGGTGCCCCGGCCCGCGCCGGCGCTGTCCCTGCTCGACCTCGCCATGCCCCGCGACATCGACGCGGCCGCGCACCGGCTGACCGGGGTGCGTCTGGTGGACATCGAGTCGCTGGCGGAAGCCTCCGCCGACGCCCCGATGGCGGCCGACGTCGACCAGGTCCGCCGGATCGTCTCCGACGAGGTCGCCGCCTTCGGCGCCGCGCTGCGGGCCGCGCACATCACACCCACCGTCGTCGCGCTGCGCGCGATGGCCGCCGATGTCGTGGCGAACGAGATCGCCCGGCTGGAGGGCCGTCTGCCCGGCCTCGACGACAAGCACCGCGGTGAGATCACGCAGACCGTGCGGCGCGTGGTCGACAAGCTGCTGCACGCCCCGACCGTGCGGGTCAAGCAGCTCGCGGCCGAGCCCGGCGGCGCCGGGTACGCGGACGCCCTGCGGACCCTGTTCGACCTCGATCAGGAGACGGTGGCCTCCGTCTCCCGCGCCGAGGACAGCACCGAGAAGAACCGAGGCCCACGATGACTCAGCAGGCACTACGGCTCGGCACCAGGCGCAGCAAGCTCGCCATGGCCCAGTCCGGGCAGGTCGCGGACGCCGTACGCCGGGTGACCGGACGGCCCGTCGAACTCGTCGAGATCACCACGTACGGCGATGTCTCGCGCGAGGCCCTCGCGCAGATCGGCGGCACCGGCGTGTTCGTCACCGCCCTGCGGGACGCGCTCGTCAGGGGCGAGGTCGACTTCGCGGTGCACTCCCTGAAGGACCTGCCGACCACGCAGCCCGAGGAACTGGCCCTGGCGGCCGTCCCCGAGCGCGAGGACCCGCGTGACGTGATAGTCGCCCGGGACGCCCTCAAGCTCACCGACCTGCCGCGCGGCGCGCGCATCGGTACGGGCTCGCCGCGCCGGATGGCCCAGCTGAACGCGTACGCGCGCAGCCACGGGCTGGACTTCGAGACGGTCGCGATCCGCGGGAACGTCGACACCCGGATCCGGTACGTGCGCGACGGCGAGCTGGACGCGGTCGTGCTGGCCGCGGCCGGCATGAATCGCATCGGCCGCAGCGAAGAAGTGACCGACTTCCTGTCGGTCGACACGGTTTTGCCCGCCCCCGGCCAGGGGGCACTGGCGATCGAGTGCACCGCGGACAACGCGGACCTCGTCGCCGCGCTCGGCGAGCTCGACGACCCGTTCACGCGGGTCGCCGTGAGCGCCGAGCGATCACTGCTCGCCGCCCTGGAGGCCGGCTGCTCCGCCCCTGTGGGCGCGCTGGCCGACCTTTTGGCCGACGGGCAGATTGTCAAGGAAATGCGCCTGCGTGGCGTCGTCGGCACGACCGACGGTTCGCGCATGGTGCAGCTGTCCACCACCGGTCCCGTGCCCGAGACGCACGACCAAGCGCTGGCGCTGGGTCGCGAACTCGCTACCGAGATGCTTGCCCAGGGCGCGGCCGGTCTGATGGGGGAGCGAGCACAGTGAGCCCCACCACCCTTCCCGCCGGCCTTGAACACGGGCACGTCACCTTCCTCGGTGCCGGACCCGGGGATCCGGGGCTGCTGACTCTGCGCGCCGTCGAGGCACTGGCGAACGCGGACGTACTGGTCGCCGAGCACGAGGTGCTCGACGTCGTACGCGTGCACGCCAGAGCCGGCATCGCCGAAGTGCACACGGACACGGGTCCCGATGCGGACGCCGTGCCGGGCACAGGCACGCCTCAACTAGCGGTTGTTGACGGCGCGTCAACGACCGCTGGGCTACCCGCGGTGCGGGATGCCGCACATCTTGTCATGGAGGCCGCGCGTGGCGGCAGGCGGGTCGTGCGTGCGGTGTCCGGGGATCCCGGCCTCGACACGTACGCCACCAACGAGATGCTCGCGTGCGCCGCGGCCGGTGTGCCGTTCGAGGTCGTACCGGGTGTCGCCGCGGCCGTGGGCGTCCCCGCGTACGCCGGCGTCCCGCTCCGTGACGCGCAGGGCGCGGACGTCCGGTTCGTCGACGCGCGCACCGCGTCCGACCGTTGCTGGACCGAGGTCGGCGCGTCGGACGGGACCGTGGTCGTGTCGACGACGCTGGACTCCGTGGGCGCGGCCGCCGGTGAACTGGTGTCGGCGGGACGCAAGCCCGATACGCCGCTGACCGTCACCGTCGCCGGTACGACGACCCGGCAGCGGACCTGGACCGCGACGCTGGGCACCATCGCCCAGACGCTGAAGCAGGCCAAGGTGCTGCCCTCGCCGGAGGGCGGCCGGCCGGTGATAGCCGTGGTCGGTGAGCGTTCCGCCGCAGCACAGCGCGACCAGTTGTCGTGGTTCGAGTCCAAGCCGCTCTTCGGGTGGCGGGTGCTCGTGCCGCGTACGAAGGAGCAGGCGGCTTCGCTCTCCGACCAGCTGCGGTCGTACGGGGCCGTGCCGCACGAGGTGCCGACGATCGCCGTCGAACCGCCGCGCACGCCCCAGCAGATGGAGCGGGCCGTCAAGGGGCTCGTGACCGGACGGTACGAGTGGATCGCCTTCACCTCGGTGAACGCGGTCAAGGCCGTGCGGGAGAAGTTCGAGGAGTACGGGCTCGACGCCCGTGCGTTCGCCGGGATCAAGGTCGCGGCGGTGGGGGAGCAGACCGCGAAGGCGCTCATCGCCTTCGGCGTGAAGCCGGACCTGGTGCCGAGCGGTGAGCAGTCGGCCGCGGGGCTGCTGGAGGACTGGCCGCCGTACGACCCGGTCTTCGACCCGATCGACCGCGTGTTCCTGCCGCGGGCCGACATCGCCACGGAGACCCTGGTGGCCGGGCTCATCGAGCTCGGCTGGGAGGTCGACGACGTCACGGCCTACCGGACCGTGCGGGCCTCGCCGCCGCCGGCGGAGACCCGGGAGGCGATCAAGGGGGGTGGCTTCGACGCCGTTCTCTTCACGTCGTCGTCCACGGTGCGCAACCTCGTGGGGATCGCCGGCAAGCCGCACAACGTGACCGTGATCGCCTGTATCGGTCCCGCCACCGCGAAGACCGCCGAGGAGCACGGGCTGCGGGTGGACGTGATGGCGCCGGAGCCGTCCGTGCACAGGCTGGCCGAGGCGCTGGCGGACTTCGGGCTGCGGCGCCGTGCCGCCGCGGTCGAGGCCGGGGACCCGGTCACTCGGCCGAGCGAGCGGCGTCCGGGCGCCCGTCGGCGTCGGTCGACGACGTAAGGGATTCGAGGGCGGTGGCGAGGGCGCGGACCTGAGGGTTCTCGCCCCCACCGCCCTTTGCTTCTCAGACGCCGGGCGGGCCGGAAGCCGTCACCGTGTGGCCGAGGCTGAGCAGGTTGGCCGGGTCGTAGGTCGACTTCGTCCGTCGCAGGCGTTCGTAGACCTCGGGGGTCCAGGCCCGGGCACGGTCCGGTTCGTCGCCCGGGGTGCCGTGCAGATTGACCATGGTGCGGCCCGTGCCGTACGGGGCCATCGCGGCGTGGAGGGCACCGGTGGCCGCCTCGACCGCCTCGGCCATGGGCGGTGCGGCCAGGACGCCCACCGCTTCCAGGAGGTACTCGGCGTCGCGGGCGCACACCGCGTCCTCGACGGCGGCGGGGCGGGCCAGCGCGCCGCCCATGTGCCGCAGCTCGACCAGGAGGAGCGGGCAGTCGGCGGCCTCGGGGCCCACCTGGGCGAGGAAGGCGCTGATCGCATCCGGCGGCAGGTCGCGCAGCAGGGCGCAGGACTCGCGGGCGGGGAGCGGGTCCCGGGGGTCCAAATAGATGCGGTCCAGGGCCGTGTAGTCCATCTCCTCCACCGTGTCGATCACCACCGGCGCGGCCGCGCGCAGCGGTGCCAGGAGCTCTTCGCCCCGGGCCGCATCTCCCGTCCAGGCCACGCACACCCGCGCCCAGAAGCGGCCCCGGAACGGTTCGGGGATCTCCGGGAAGGGCGGCAGCCGCAGCAGGCCGAACGTGCTGCACATCTCCGCCGGGACCGTGCGGGTCCACTCCGCCCAGGCGTTGAGCAGCGGCTCGGCGTCCTCGCCCGCGCAGTACAGGCCCCCGCCGAGCAGCGTCCGCAGGGGGAGCAGGTCGAAGGTCAGGGACGTCACCACGCCCACGTTGCCCTTGCCGCCGCGCAGCGCCCAGAACAGGTCGGGCTCGTGCTCGGGGTCGCTCACATGGAGGGTGCCGTCGGCGGTGGCGACCTCGAAGGAGCGGACGGTGTCGGCGGCGTAGCCGTAGGTCCGGCCCAGGACCGGCAGGCCGCCGCCGAGGGTGTAGCCGACGACGCCCGCGTCCGTGGAGGTGCCGCAGAGCGCGGCCAGGCCGTGCGGGGCGGCAGCCTCCAGGACGTGCTGCCACTTCGCGCCCGCCGCGACGGTCGCCAGGCGCCGGTCCGCGTCGACGCTCACGTCCGTCATGCGTGCCGTGCTGATCAGCAGGCCGCGTTCGATCGGGAAGTTCGCGCCGTGGCCGGTCGCCTGGACCGCCACCGGGGTGCCGGTGGCCGTCGCCCAGCGCAGGGCCGTGACGACGTCGTCCACGCCCGTCGCGCCCACCACCACGTCGGGGGTGTGCAACGCGGCCAGGTTGAAGCCGGTGACCTCGTCGACGTAGCCGTCGTCGGCGGGGCGCAGGACCGGGCCGCGGATCTCGGAGAGGGCGAACAGGTCGGGAGTGTTGTGATGGATCGCTGTCATCGCGTCCTCCGTGGTGCGTGTACGGAGGGATGGTTCGAGGGTGTCTGCGGGTGTGTTCCAGTGCCTTTCTTCAGGATGGACCCGTGATCGTGGCCCTCGCACGCCGGGCCCCGACGGGACGTCGGCAAAGGTGCTGCCGGGGCGGGCGTAGCGTAGGTGGCATGACGACGTACGG
This sequence comes from Streptomyces chartreusis, assembly GCF_008704715.1. Taxonomy (NCBI): domain Bacteria; kingdom Bacillati; phylum Actinomycetota; class Actinomycetes; order Kitasatosporales; family Streptomycetaceae; genus Streptomyces; species Streptomyces chartreusis. The sequence goes on along the minus strand of NZ_CP023689.1, from coordinate 4,334,823 downwards.
ATCCTTTCCCGGTACTCGGCCGCGGCGTCTGCGGACCACCCCCGTCATGCGGCGCATGGTCGCCGAGACGCGGCTGCACCCCGCCGACTTCATCCTCCCGGCCTTCGTGCGCGAGGGCGTCGGCGAGCCGGTGCCCATCGCCACCATGCCGGGTGTCGTCCAGCACACGCGGGACAGCCTGAAGAAGGCGGCGCTGGAGGCCGTGCAGGCCGGGGTCTCCGGGATCATGCTCTTCGGGGTGCCCGAGGAGGAGAAGAAGGACGCGCTCGGGACGCCGGGGACGGACCCCGACGGCATCCTCCAGGTCGCCATCCGCGACGTGCGCGCCGAGGTGGGCGACGACCTGCTCGTCATGTCCGACCTGTGCCTGGACGAGACGACCGACCACGGGCACTGCGGTGTGCTGGACGACGAGGGGCGGGTCGACAACGACGCGACCCTGGAGCGCTACGCCGAGATGGCGCAGGTGCAGGCCGACGCCGGGGCCCATGTCGTGGGGCCCAGCGGCATGATGGACGGGCAGATCGGCGTCGTCCGTGACGCGCTCGACCAGATCGGGCGGGAGGACGTCGCGATCCTCGCCTACACCGCCAAGTACGCCTCCGCGTTCTACGGGCCCTTCCGCGAAGCCGTCGCCTCCTCCCTCAAGGGCGACCGCAAGACCTATCAGCAGGACCCCGCGAACGTCCGGGAGTCGATGCGCGAGCTGGCCCTCGACCTGGAGGAGGGCGCCGACATGGTGATGGTCAAGCCGGCCGGGCCCTACCTCGACATCCTGGCCCGGGTCGCCGACGCGGTCGATGTGCCGGTCGCCGCCTACCAGATCTCCGGCGAGTACTCGATGATCGAGGCCGCCGCCGAGAAGGGCTGGATCGACCGGGACCGGGCGATCTTCGAGACGCTGACCGGCATCAAGCGGGCCGGCGCGCGCAACATCCTCACCTACTGGGCCACGGAGGCCGCGCAGAAGCTGGGCCGCCGGTAGCCGCGGCGCACCCGGGCACCGTCACCGTCCGCCCGACGGCGGTGGAGTCGTGGGCGCGGTGGCCGTCGGGCTGGTCGGGGTCGAGGGACCCTCGTCGCGCAGGCCCTGGCCGTCCTCGCACGCGGTGAGCGCGAGCACGGCGACCGCCACCAGCGTGGCGGCGAGCAGCCGGGCCCGGGAGCGAGGGGGGTGTGCGGACGCGGACATGGTGCGGCCCTCTCCATGGGTGGGGGTCGGGGTCGCCCCCCAGCCTGCGTGATCATCCGTCCCGACCGCCACCATGGACCGCGGATTCGGGACACCCGAGCGGTGGGACGGCCGCTGACCTGCGGGGATGCCGGACAGCGGGGACCGGTCGTGGGACGCCGGAAGGCGTCGGGACCGGCGGCCGGGGCCCCGGGTGCGGGGCGGCGGGGTCCGTATCCCGGAAAGTCGCTTGTAGAGGACATGCAGTTCTCTAGGCTGCCCGGCACGAGCCGTCGCCCGTGTCGCCGCAGCCCAAGGAGCCGTGTCATGACCGTCATCGAACCCGCGCCCCCGACCGCCCCGGCCGCCGTGCCGCCGCTCGCGGCGCGGACCGGTGCCGTCGGCGGTTCGCCCGTGCGGGACATCCTCGCCGTCACCGCCCGGCCCGAGGTCATCAACTTCGCGGGCGGGCTCCCGGCGCCCGAGCTGTTCGACCGGGAGGCCATCGCGGCGGCCTTCCGGGACGTGCTCGCCGACACTCCGGCGCAGGCCCTTCAGTACTCCACCACCGAGGGCGAGCCCGCTCTGCGCACCGGGCTCGCCGCACGCATGTCGGCACGCGGACCGGCGACCGACGCCGACGACCTGCTCATCACCACCGGCTCACAGCAGGGCCTCTCGCTCCTGGCCACCGCGCTGCTGGAGCCCGGCGACACGGTCCTGGTCGAAGACCCCTGCTATCTGGCGGCACTTCAGGCGTTCGGCCTCGCGGGAGCCCGTGTCGTGGCCGTGCCCTGCGACGCGGACGGCGTGGACCCGAGGGCGCTGGCGGAACTGGTCGCGCGGGAGCGGCCCAAGCTCTTCTACACCGTCCCCACCTTCCAGAACCCGACCGGCCGGACCCTGCCCGCCGAACGCCGGGCCGCCGTCGCCGAGGTCGCCGCCCGGCTCGGGGTGTGGATCGTCGAGGACGACCCGTACGGCGAACTGCGCTACGACGGCGAGCGCGTGCCCTGGATCGCCGCGTACCCGGGCGCCGAGGACCGGACGGTGCTGCTCGGCTCCTTCTCCAAGGTGATGGCGCCCGGCCTGCGGCTGGGCTGGCTGCGCGCCCCGGCCGCCCTGCGGCGGGCCTGCGCGGTCGCCAAGCAGGCCGCCGACCTGCACACCCCGACCGTCAACCAGCTCGCCGCGGCCCGCTGCCTCGGCGGCCTCGACGCCCACGTGGCCCGCGTCAGGGACGTCTACCGCGAACGCCGCGACGCCATGCTGGCGGGCCTGCCCGGGGCCCTGCCGGAGGGCTCGACCTGGAACCGGCCCGAGGGCGGCATGTTCCTGTGGGCCCGCCTGCCGGACTCCTACGACACGACGGCCCTGCTGCCGGAGGTCGTGCGGCACGACGTCGCCTACGTCCCCGGGGCACCCTTCTACGCCGGTGAACCCGACCGCTCGACCCTGCGGCTGTGCTTCGTGACGCAGACGCCCGAGGAGATCGGGGAGGGACTGCGGCGGCTGGGCCGGGGGCTGGGGTCCTAGGGCCAAGGGCGCAGTGCGGGTCGGGCCGTGGACGGCGGACGGGGAGCGGCCGGTGTTCCTAAGGTGAAGGCATGACCGAAACCCAGCGGTTCGATCCCGACGCGTATCTCCGGCGGATCGGTTGGGAGGGGGAGCGGCGGGCCGACCTGGCGACGCTGCGGGGAGTGCACCTGGCGCACATGCGGGCCATCCCCTTCGAGAACCTGGACGCCCTGCGGCGCATCGCCCCCTCCCTCGACCCCGCCGATCTGACCGCCAAGCTGCTGCACAGCCGGCGCGGCGGCTACTGCTACGAGCACAACACCCTGTTCGCGGGCATCCTGGAGGCGCTCGGGTTCCGGGTGACCCGGCTTGCCGCACGGGTCGTCGTCGGAGCGGACCGCATCGACAGCCGGCCCCGCACCCACATGACGCTGCTCGTCGAGGCACCCGGCGACCCGCAGCCGTATCTCGCGGACGTCGGCTTCGGCGCGATCGGCGCGCTGCTCGAGCCGGTGCCCCTGACGGCCGGCGTCGAGTTCGAGGACGCCGGGCGCCGGCACCGGCTCGCCCACACCCCGCACCACGGGCCGCTCCCGCTGTGGCTGCTCCAGGCCCACGACCGGACGAAGGACGAGTGGGCCGACCAGTACGCGTTCACCCTGGAGCCGTTCGAGCAGCCCGACTTCGAGGTCATCAACTGGCACATCGGCACCAACCCGCGCTCGCCCTTCACCCAGCGCGTCTACGTCCAGAGCCTGTCCGCCGAGCGCCACCTGCTGCTCAACGGCCGGCTCCTCGCCGAGACGCGGGCGGACGGAACGGTCGTCGAGCGGGAGGTGACGGGGGAGGCGGAGGCGCGGCGGCTGCTGGACGAGGAGTTCGGGATCGACGTCCCCGACGGGATGACGCTGCTGCCGCCCGCGTGAGGACGGGCCGTCAGTCCCACCAGAAGTGCCAGGCCGGCCGGCCCAGCAGACGGTTCTCGGCGTAGGCGCGGATGCTGGTGTCGCCGCTCTGGAGGATGTTGTCCGGGCAGAACGCGAAGTGCTCGGCGGCGACGGCCTCCGCCTCGGCCAGGGTGGCCGGCGGGAACGCGACGGAGACGAGCAGGTGGTCGAAGCCGAGCGCCACCACGCGTATGCCGAAGCGGTCCTCCCAGGAGCGCAGCACCGCGCACAGGCGGGCGGTGTCGCCCTCGTGGTTCACCGGGCCCGACCAGCCGATCGCCGCCGGGATGTCCGCGCTGCGGCGGGCCGGGACGAGTGCGAGGCGGGGCTCCTCCAGCAGGCCGCCGCTCGCCACGAGGTCGTCCGCGATGTCCATGGCCACGGCGTCCGGGTCCTCGGCGGAGCCGGAACCGTCGCCGGAGTCCGGGTCGGCGCCGGCGTCGGCCAGGCCCGGCCACTCCTCCTGCGTCTCCCCGGCGGCGTACTCCTCCCAGAGATCCGCCAGCACCTCGTCGGCGTCGTGGTCTCCCGGGTACGACACCGCGTCGGGCGCCAGCTCCCAGTCCTGCGGGCCGCCGTGCCGGCCGCCCCCGTCCACGACGACCGGCAGCAGTCCTGCGGACCGCCGGGCCGGGGCCAGCGCGGCCCAGTCGCCGGGCGCGGCCTCTCCGTCCGCGAGCCACAGCAAGGGCTCGTGCCAAGGGCCCTCGTCTGTCGCGTCGACGAGCCGCCCGGGCGGGAGTTGGAGACCGAGAGCGGCACCCGTGGGATCGCTCGTGAGCTTCGGCAGCGGATTCGGAAGAGTCGCCATGCCGGTGACTGTAGGGGGCGGCACTGACAACTCACCTCGCCACCCGGCTGTCGAAGCACTCCTCGCCGCCGGCCACCGGGTCGAAGCAGGCCCGCACGACGCTGCCCGGGTCGGCCGCGGTCATGGGCGTGTAGACGTAGGAGTCCGCGTCGACGCCGTTGTGGATCTCCACGCTGCGGACACGGCCGTTCCCGGTGCCGCTCCTGGTGCCGTCCCCCGCGCCTCCGGTCACCGACATCTCCAGCCGGTCGCCGATCCGCGTCCCCCACATCCTGGCCCAACTCGTCCCGCACTCCTGGCTGTAGCGCAGCTCCAGCGAGGCACCGGTGGCGGTCCGGTACGAGGCGAGGGTCAGCGGCGCCCCCGCGCACTTCATCCGCATCGGGCTCTTGCCTTCACAGACCTCCCCCCGGCAGCGCGGCCCGGCCACGGACGGCGGCGGTGACAGCGCCGCCCCGGGCTCGCCGCCCCGGTCCGGCAGCAGCAGGGCCGCCGCGGCGACGCCCCCGACGACCACGGCGGACACCGACGCGAGCACCGCGACCAGCGTCGCTCGGCGGTGCACCGAACTCTGGTCCACCGAGCCCCGCAGGCCGTCGTCCTCGACGGGCGCGGCCTCTTCAGGGGGCTGCGCCGCCGCCCGTCCGCTGCCCTCCGACTCGGCGATCTCCCACAGCGCCAGACAGCGCCCCTCCGGCTCCCCGGCGAGGCGGCACAACTCCTGCACCGCGTCGCGCGGCGGGAGCGTCCTGCCGTTGAGGTAGCGGTCCCACGACGACTTGCTGAACGCCGTCTTGGCCGCGAGCCCGGCCAGGCTCAGGCCGGTGCGGCACTTCAACTCCCTCAGCGCGGCGGCCAGTCGGGCCCGTTCCGGGGACGGCGCCGTCATTGCCGTAGGGCCTTCCAGGTGTGCGGCCCGATGATGCCGTCCACCACCAGGCCCGCCCGCCGCTGCACCTGCCTGACCGCGCGTTCGGTCACCGGCCCGAAGATCCCGTCGACGGCGCCCGGCGAGATGCCCGCCCGGCGCAGCAGACACTGCGCCTCGGCGACCTCCGGCCCGGCGTGGCCGTTGGCCAGGATGGCGTCCCGGGTCCGGCTGAGGCCCGCGTACCAGCGGCCGTCGACCCGTTCGGGACGGCAGGTGTACGCCGGTGCCGGGGGCGAGGCCGACACGGAGGGCGGCCTCGACGCGGACACGGCCGGGGACGACTGCCCGCCGGTCGCGACCAGGGGCGAAGCCGGCTGTGCCGGGTCGCCGCCGCTCAGCCGGACGACGAGGAGTACGGCCGTGGAGAGCGCCAGCACCAGCGCCACCGCGCCCGCCACCAGGGCGACCCGCAGCGAACGGCCGGGCGACCGGGGGCCGGTGGCCTCGGCGGAGAGGCTCCCGGGCGCCACGAGCGGCTCCTGCTCCGGCGCACCGGCCGTCGCCTCGCGGCGTCCGGTCCGCCACGCCTCCGCCGCCACCTCGTGCAGCGCCAGCAGCCGGGTCGGCTCCTCGTCCACGGCCCGGGCCAGCGCTTCGACGGCCTCCCGCGGCGGCAGCGACCGGCCGCCCAGATACCGCTCCCACGACTTCTGGCTGTACCCCGTCCGAGCCGCCAGCTGCCGCAGGCTCAGCCCGCTGTGATCCTTCAGCCGACGTAACCGCACCACCAACTGCCTCACGCGCGGATCCAGTTCCGCGGGCAGCGCTGCCCAACGCGACATGTTCCCCCCATTCGCGTTCACGGTCCGGGCCCGCGGTCCGTGGTCAGCGGCCCCCGCGCCCCCGCCGCATTCTGCAACAGCATCCACGGCCCGCACCGGAAGTCGGTTCCGGCACCGGTACGGAATCGGCCACCCACCCCGCCACAGGCGTCCCGCCGTGCCGCCCAGGTCGGAGGCGTCCGCGCAGGTCAGGGGGTGGGGCGTCCCGCCGTGACGTCACTTGCGCGGCGGCCCTGGCAACGCTCGCCGCCCGCCCCGCACTCTCGTCCCACCAGCCGGCGGCAGGGGCCGGCACCCCAACCAGAGCGAGAGGGAAACGCATGCGAGCGAACATCTGGACGAGGACCCTCGTGAGCGCCGGCGCTGTCATCGGCCTCGCCGCCGGAAGCCTCGCGACCGCCGGCACATCCTTCGCCGCCTCGGACGCGAAGCCGGCCGTGCGCGCCGAGGTCGGCGTCCTCGCGGTGAACAACCTCGGCCTGAGCACCACCGAGGCCCGCTACGTCCAGTGCTGGATCCAGGACTACTGGGGCTACACCGGCGCCCTCGACGGGCAGCTCGGCACCAACAGCTGGAAGGCGCTCCAGCGCTGGCTCAAGACGCACTGGGGCTACAACGACAGCATCGACGGGATCGTCGGCCCGAACACCATCAAGGCCCTGCAACGTGACCTGAAGGCGCACCACGGCTACACCGGCGCGATCGACGGCATCGCCGGATCGGGCACCAAGGCCGCCTTCAAGGACTTCGCTGCCGACTCCAAGCAGTACTGCTGAGCCGCCGGCCCGGAACGACCGCGGCCCGTCCTCCCCGCGGGGGAGAGGACGGGCCGCGGCGTCACGTCACGGGCTCAGAGGCGCTCGGGCGTCCGGATGCCCAGCAGGGCCATGCCCTGGTGGAGCGTGCGGGCCGTCATGTCGCACAGCAGCAGCCGGTTTTCCGCGATCTCCTTCGGCGGTGCCGGCTTGATCACCGGGCACTTGTCGTAGAACGACGTGAACAGCGACGCCAGTTGGTACAGGTACGCGGCCAGCTTGTGCGGGGCGTACTCCGCCGCCGCCTCGAAGACCGTGTCCCCGAAGGCGTCCAGGTGCAGGCCGAGCGCCCGCTCCGCCGCGTGCAGTTCAAGCTCCGGGTGGGCGGCCGGCTTCGTCTCGCCCGCCTTGCGCAGGATCGACTGGATACGGGCGTACGCGTACTGGAGATAGACGGACGTGTCGCCGTTCAGCGAGACCATCTGGTCCAGGTCGAACTTGTAGTCCCGGTTCGGCGACGTCGACAGGTCGGCGTACTTCACGGCGCCGATGCCGACCTGCTGCGCCCGCTCCTGGATCTCGTCCTCGGTGAGGTCCTGCGCCTTCTCCCGGACCACCTCGGCGGCCCGCTGCACCGCCTCGTCGAGGAGGTCCTCCAGCCGTACGGTCTCGCCCTCACGCGTCTTGAACGGCTTGCCGTCCGCGCCCAGCACCGTGCCGTAGCCCATGTTGTGCGCGGTGACCCCGTCGGTCAGCCAGCCCGCGCGCCGCGCCGCCTCGAAGACCATCTTGAAGTGCAGCGACTGCCGCACGTCCACGACATAGATCAGGGACGTGGCGTGCAGGTCCGTGACCCGGTTGCGGATCGCCGTCAGGTCGGAGGCCGCGTAGCCGAAGCCGCCGTCGGCCTTCTGCACGATCAGCGGGACCGGCTTGTCGTCCTTGCCGCGGATGTCGTCGAAGAAGACGACGAGCGCGCCCTCGGAACGCTCCGCGACACCCATCTCCTCCAGGAGGCGGGCCGTCTCGGGCATGCCGTCGTTGTACGCGGACTCGCCGACGATCTCGTCGTCGCGGATCTCCATGTCGAGCTTCTCGAAGACGGAGTAGAAGTAGACCTTCGACTCGTCGACGAACTGCTGCCAGAGCTCCAGCGTCTCCTTGTCGCCGGACTGGAGGGCGACGACCCGCTTGCGGGCCCGCTCCTTGAACTCCTCGTCCGAGTCGAAGACCGCGCGCGACGCCTTGTACACCCGGTTCAGGTTGCTCATCGCCTGCTCGCCGTCGACCTCGGCCGCGGGGGCCAGCTCGCCGGGGTTCTCGAACAGGTGCTGGATGAGCATGCCGAACTGGGTGCCCCAGTCGCCGATGTGGTGCCGGCCGATCGTCTTCTCGCCGGTGAAGTCGAGCATGCCGCGCAGGGCGTCGCCGATCACGGCGGAGCGCAGGTGGCCGACGTGCATCTCCTTGGCCACGTTCGGCTGGGCGTAGTCGACGACCGTGATGCCGGGCTCGGCCTTGGGCGCCACGCCGAGCCGGTCGCCGTCGGCGTACCGCGCGGCCAGGTTCTCGGTGATCGCCCGGTCCGTGAGGGTGATGTTGAGGAAGCCGGGGCCGGAGACCTCGACGTCCTTGATCACGTCACCGGTGGTGATGCCGGCGACGACCTGGGCGGCCAGCTCCCGGGGGTTCGACTTGGCCTTCTTGGCGAGGGCGAGGATGCCGTTCGCCTGGTAGTCCGCCCGGTCGCTACGTCGCAGCAGCGGGTCGACGTCGGTCGCCTCCGGCAGGGTGGCCGAGAGGGCGGACGTGAGCTGCTGTTCGACGGAGGCGCTGAGGGGCGTGACCGAGGCCATGGGATTGGGAGCCGTTCTCCTCGTGGGTCGGATGGACGCAGTCAGTATCCCATGGGTGGTAAAGCCGTTTTCTCGACCGGGATGCCTTCTGGGAGAATGCAGTGCCGGCCGTTGACCGTACGGCTGCCCTGGAGAAAGAAGGACGTGCCGATCGTGGCTCAGAGCACCGAGACCACCGACTGGGTCTCCCGTTTCGCGGATGAGGTCATCGAGGAGTCGGAGCGTCGGGCCCCGGGCAAACCGGTCGTCGTCGCGTCCGGACTCTCCCCCTCGGGCCCCATCCATCTGGGCAACCTGCGCGAGGTCATGACCCCGCACCTGGTCGCCGACGAGATCCGGCGGCGCGGCCGCGAGGTCCGGCACCTGATCTCCTGGGACGACTACGACCGCTACCGCAAGGTGCCGGCCGGCATCGCCGGGGTGGACGAGTCGTGGGCCCAGCACATCGGCAAGCCGCTGACCTCCGTACCGGCGCCGCAGGGCTCGGCGTTCCCGAACTGGGCCGAGCACTTCAAGGCCGCGATGGTCGAGTCGCTCGCCGAGCTCGGCGTGGACTTCGACGGGATCAGCCAGACCGCGCAGTACACCTCGGGCGTGTACCGGGAGCAGATCCTGCACGCCATGAAGCACCGCGGCGACATCGACGCCGTGCTCGCCCAGTACCGCACCAAGCCCAAGGGCGGCGCCAAGAAGTCGCAGAAGCCGGTCGACGAGGCCGAGCTGGAGGCCGCCGAGGGCTCAGGCGCGGCCGGCGAGGACGACGGCAGCCACGGCTCCGCCGGGTACTTCCCGTACAAGCCCTACTGCGGCAACTGCGAGAAGGACCTCACCACCGTCACCTCGTACATCGACGACAGCACCGAGCTGTCGTACACCTGCGACGAGTGCGGCTTCTCCGAGACCGTCCGGCTCAACGAGTTCAACCGCGGCAAGCTGGTCTGGAAGGTCGACTGGCCCATGCGCTGGGCCTACGAGGGCGTCGTCTTCGAGCCCAGCGGTGTCGACCACTCGTCGCCGGGCTCCAGCTTCCAGGTCGGCGGGCAGATCGTCGGGATCTTCGGCGGCAAGCAGCCCATCGGGCCGATGTACGCCTTCGTCGGCATCAGCGGCATGGCGAAGATGTCCTCCTCGCGCGGCGGGGTGCCCACCCCCGCCGACGCGCTGAAGATCATGGAGCCGCAGATCCTGCGCTGGCTGTACGCCCGCCGCCGGCCCAACCAGTCCTTCAAGATCGCCTTCGACCAGGAGATCCAGCGGCTCTACGACGAGTGGGACAAGCTGGACGCGAAGGTCGAGGACGGCTCCGCGCTGCCCGCCGACATCGCCGCGCACTCCCGTGCCGTGCGCACCGCCGCGGGTGAGCTGCCGCGCACGGCACGCCCGATGCCGTACCGGACGCTCGCCTCCGTCGCCGACATCACCGCCGGACACCAGGACCAGGCGCTGCGGATCCTCTCCGAGCTCGACCCGGAGAACCCGCTGGCCACCCTGGACGAGGCCCGCCCCCGGTACGACAAGGCCGAGGCGTGGATCAACACGCAGGTGCCCGCCGACCAGCGGACCATCGTGCGCGAGGAGGCCGACGGCGAGCTGCTGAAGTCCCTCGACGAGGCGTCCCAGCAGTCGCTGCGGCTGCTGCTCGACGGCCTCGCCGAGCACTGGTCGCTCGACGGGCTCACCCACCTCGTCTACGGCGTGCCCAAGGTGCAGGCCGGGTTCGCCGCCGACGCCACGCCCAAGGAACTGCCGGCCGAGATCAAGACCGCCCAGCGGACGTTCTTCGCCCTGCTCTACCACCTGCTGGTGAGCCGGGACACCGGACCGCGACTGCCCACGCTGCTGCTCGCGGTCGGGCAGGAGCGGGTGCGGCGCCTGCTCGGCGAGTAGCCCGCGAGACGAAGAAGGGGCCCCCGACCTGTCGGGGGCCCCTTCTCGTGAGCTGCGGACGCCGTCCGCGTCAGGCGATGTGCTCGTCCGTCAGTTCCGCGTTGAGGCGGTTGGAGAAGCGGTTCACCATCCGCTTGGACTCGGCCTCCTCCAGCGTGACGCCGTACGTGGCCTCGACGTCGGCGATGAAGCCACGCGGGGTCGGCGCGCCGTTCCCGCCCTTGATCGACTCACGGAAGACCAGGTAGTAGTCCTCCTCGCCCGGTGCCGGCGCCGGGGTGCCGCCGCCCTCGCCCAGCTGGCGGGTGCGATTGGGCGTCACCGGGATCGGAAAAGTACCGGTGTCCTCCGGAGAGGGCTCCTGGGTCGGAGGCTCCTCCACGTACTGGTCCTGGTACTGCTCCGCCTGGACCTGCTCCTGGTACCACTCCTCGTAGTGCCCCTGCGGGTCGTACGAGGCGTTGTAACCGCCCTGATAGTCGACCTGGCGGGGCGTGTTGAACCAGTCCTGCACATAGTCCTGTTGCCCCGGTCCGAGCGGGCTCGCCGGCTCCGGGCGCTGCTCGCCGGGAGGCGCCGTCCGCTGCTGCGGAAGCGGCACCGCAGCGGTGGCGGCCGGCGCCGGCGCGGCCACCTCGGCCACGGGCACCGCATCCAGGGCCGGCTGCCGGGTCGGCGGCAGCACCGCCGGCTCGATGCCCGCCGCGGCCAGCCCGGCCGGGGCCGTGTCCGCGAGCGGAACGCCGTAGCGCGCCAGACGCAGCGGCATCAGCGACTCCACCGGCGCCTTGCGGCGCCACGCGCGGCCGAAGCGGGAGCGCAGCCGGGCCTGGTACACCAGGCGCTCCTGCTCCAGCTTGATGACCTGCTCGTAGGAGCGCAGCTCCCACAGCTTCATACGGCGCCACAGCAGGAACGTGGGCAACGGGGAGAGCAGCCAGCGCGTGAGGCGGACGCCCTCCATGTGCTTGTCGGCGGTGATGTCCGCTATGCGGCCGATCGCGTGCCGGGCGGCCTCGACGGCCACCACGAACAGGATCGGGATGACCGCGTGCATGCCGACGCCCAGCGGGTCCGGCCACGCCGCCGCGCCGTTGAACGCGATCGTCGCGGCCGTCAGCAGCCAGGCGGTCTGCCGCAGCAGCGGGAACGGTATTCGGATCCAGGTCAGCAGGAGGTCGAGGGCGAGCAGGACGCAGATACCCGCGTCGATGCCGATCGGGAACACATAGCTGAAGTTCCCGAAGCCCTTCTGGATGGCCAGCTCACGGACGGCCGCGTACGAACCGGCGAAGCCGATGCCGGCGATGATCACGGCGCCGAACACGACCACGCCGATGAGAACGCGGTGCATCCGAGTCAGCTGGGGTGGCCCGGCCACTCGTACTCCCCTCCCATTGCGTGTTGTTGCGCGCAACAGAGTGGCACATCCGTACGGCCTACGTTCTCCCGGTACGGGCCCGAGCCCGGACCGTTATCGGGCCGGGCTCGGGCAAAGGGCTTGGCTGAGCTGCGCGTTGTGACGCAGCGCAGTGCCGGGTGTGACGGTCAGCTCTTCTTCGCCGCTGACTTGGAAGGGGAGCTGGACGCCGCCTTCGACGCGCTGCCGGACGGAGACTTCGAAGCCGACTTCGAGGGGGCGCTGCTCGGCGTGCCCGCAGAGCCGCCGTCGTTGGCCTCGGCCACCGCGGCCACGACCTCCTTGACGGCCTTCTGGGCGAGCTTGTTCAGGGTGTCCGCGCTCGGGGTCTTCTCACCGGCGAGACCGGCACCGTTGTAGTCGAGCGTCACGACGACGTTCTCGACCCGGGCCACGACCGTCTCCTGCTTGAAGGAACCCTCCTTCTTCTTCAGGTCGTAGCGCACCGCCGTCGCCTGGTCGCCGACCCCGGCGACCGGCTCCGACTTCAGGCTCTTCGCACCGGACACCGACTTGGCGTCCTGCACCTGCGTCTCGTAGTACGCCTGGGCCAGCTCCTCGCCCGAGCCGCGCGTCACATCGGACTCGAAGCGCAGCAGGGAGACGTTGAGCCAGCGGAACTGCGAGCCCTTCACGCCGTTGTTGTCCAGGCTGCTCCAGGAGCAGGAGCCGCGCGTCGACGCGTCGTCCGAAGAGCCCTTCTTGCCCGACTTGGCCTTGGGAGCCAGGTCCTCGAGCGTCTTCTTGCCCAGCACCTTGCACGCGTCCGGGATCGACTTGTACGCGGCCGCCTGCACCGTCGGCGACGGGCTCGCGGACGACGACGCCGAGGACTTCGTGCTGCTGTCGTCGGCGGCCTTGTCGCCCGAACCGGAGTCCGAGGAGCAGCCCGCGGCGATCAGCATCACGGGGACTGCGGCCGCGCAGACGACGGCTCGGCGCAGGCCCCTCGCCCGCTGCTCGCGCTGGTCATGCTCGTCTCGCTTCACTGCTCGCTGCATGGTTCCTTCACTCATGACTGCCACTGTGGTTCCTGCGGTCGGATCGGGTCCGAGGGGCCACGGTACGCGGTGAAGAAGCTGTGCGGTCTCGTTTCGGTTACGTCGCACAGGGGGGTGGAGGTGTGAAGAACGGGCGCTATTCCGACAGCGCGTCCGCCAGCTGTGCCGCCAGTTTCTGCGCCCTGTCCTGCATTTCCTCGCTGTCCGGGACGACGCCGACGGTCGCCGGCTGCTCCTCGTACTCGATGGTCACGATCACGTTGGACGTGCGGAACGCCACAGTCACGGTGCGCTGCTGAGCCGTTGAACCGGAGCCGGCGAGCCGGTCGTCGAGGAACGCCTCGTCGCCGAGGTCCTCCAGTACCCGGGGCTGGAGTTCGGCGGCGCCGGCGGCGTCGGTCGACGCGGACGCGGAGGGGGACGTGGAGGACGAAACGGACGGGGACGCGGAGTTGGCGGCCGGGGCGGAGGGCGAGCCGCTCGGGCTGCCGCTCGGGTCGGTGCTCGCGGTGCCCTCGCCGCCCGCGGTGTCACTGTCCGAACTCACGGGCTCGGGCAGGTCCGCCGCCTCCTGCTCGGTCGCGAAGAGCTGCTCGGCCTCGCTGTCGTCGCTGACCGAGGTGTCGTACGACACGACACGCTCGAAGCCGACGAAGAGGTGGTCGGTGGCTTCGGCGGAGTCCACCTTCCAACGGCAGCCGATCTTGCGGTCGGTGTCGTAGGTGAGCGTCGGAGTGCCCTCGTACGCCTTCTCCTGCTGGTCGGCGTCCGTGAGTTCCTGGATGCCGGGTAGGAGCGAGTCGAGGGTGTCCTCGCCGACCACGCCGCAGGGTTCGGGGAGCGTGCGGTAACGGCCGGGTTCGGCCGTCGCGGTCGCCGTGCCGGTGTCGCCCGGGTTGGAGTCGTCGGTCGCGCCGCCGCTGTCGGAGCTGCCGGTGCAGCCTGCCAGCAGCGCCGCGAGGAGTGCGGCGACGCCGGATACATAGGCCTTCCGCTGCACGGTCAGGCTCCTCTCGACGGTGGCTGTGTGGTCGGTCCGCTGCCGGTCTCTCAGTGTCCCCGCTGGTTATTCGCTTGCCGCGCGGGGGCGCCCACTGGAGACAATGTGTATCGCACGCACCACCGTGGACGCCGGTCCGTTGTCCCTTTTCATCGACCCTGGCGCCGGTTTTGCGTTTTCAGACTTGTGTTTTGTTTCCGGGGGATTGAGGACGATATGTCGTACGTGGAGATGCCGGGCGCGAAGGTTCCCATCCGTATGTGGGCCGACCCGGCGACGATCGAGGGCTCCGCACTCCAGCAGCTCCAGAACGTCGCGACCCTGCCGTGGATCAAGGGCCTCGCCGTGATGCCGGACGTGCATTACGGAAAGGGCGCGACGGTCGGGTCCGTCATCGCGATGCACGGGGCCGTGTGCCCCGCGGCGGTCGGCGTGGACATCGGCTGCGGTATGTCGGCGGTGCGGACGTCCCTGACGGCGAACGACCTGCCGGGGGACCTGTCCCGGCTGCGGTCGAAGATCGAGCAGGCGATTCCGGTGGGGCGGGGCATGCATGACAGCCCTGTCGACCCCGGCCGGCTGCACGGCTTCGGCACGTCGGGGTGGGACGGCTTCTGGGGGCGGTTCGAGGGGGTCGCCGAGGCGGTGAAGTTCCGTCAGGAGCGGGCGACCAAGCAGATGGGAACGCTCGGAGCCGGGAATCACTTTGCGGAAGTAACCGTTTGCGATTCTGGGCAGGTGTGGCTGATGCTGCACTCCGGTTCGCGCAACATCGGCAAGGAACTGGCCGAGCACCACATCGGCGTGGCCCAGAAGCTCCCGCACAACCAGGGTCTGGTGGATCGCGATCTCGCCGTCTTCGTGGCGGACACTCCGCAGATGGCGGCGTACCGAAACGACTTGTTCTGGGCGCAGGAGTACGCCAAGTACAACCGCACGATCATGATGGCTCTCCTCAAGGACGTCATCCGCAAGGAGTTCAAGAAGGCGAAGCCGACCTTCGAGCCGGAGATTTCGTGTCACCACAATTATGTGGCCGAGGAACGGTACGAAGGCATGGATCTGCTCGTGACTCGTAAAGGCGCGATCCGGGCCGGCTCCGGTGAATACGGGATCATTCCGGGTTCGATGGGGACGGGCTCGTACATCGTGAAGGGTCTCGGCAACGAGAAGGCCTTCAACTCGGCGTCCCACGGCGCGGGTCGGCGCATGAGCCGTAACGCAGCGAAGCGTCGCTTCACGACGAAGGACCTGGAGGAGCAGACCAGGGGCGTGGAGTGTCGGAAGGACTCCGGCGTCGTGGACGAGATTCCGGCTGCATACAAGCCGATCGAGCAGGTCATCGATCAGCAGAGGGACCTTGTCCAGGTCGTGGCCAAGCTGAAGCAGGTCATCTGCGTGAAGGGGTAGAGAGTGACGGGCGGGGTGCTGGTGGGCCGCGCCCGTCACCCACTGTTCAGTCCGGCAGCGGCACTACTCCGTGCAACAGCTTCCACCGACGGTTTTGACACGGGCTGGTGGAGTAGCCGAGCTCCGCTGCCGCGTGGGCGATGGTTGGTGCAGCAAGGAGGACTCGGTCCATTTCGGCGGTCCATTGGATGCGCGGTGGCCTGCGCCCCATCCCTGCGGGACGGACCCATGGGCGAGTGAGTCAGCAGCGATCTGCTTCCGCTCCAGTGACAGGCAACCCGGGTAGTAGACGTGGGCAGTCAACTGCTGGGCGTTTTCCTTCGTGTACATGACGTTGTAAATGCCGTCCCGCGCGTTGCGTTTGAGAGTGCGTTCGGCTCCTGTGATCTCCCTTGCGTAGGAGCACGCGAAGACCGCGATGGCAGTGCTCTTCGTTGCCAGGGACAAGAAGGGGAACCCCTGGCTGGTGTAGCCCACCGAACCGTCGGCGTCGACGACCCCTCGTAGGTAGTCGCGGTGTGAGAACTCGATACCTGGCGGAGTGATTGTCTTCGACTTGTGGCCGTACGGCAGGCCGAGTTCGTTGAGCTTGGTCCTGGCTTCGAGGGAGCAGAGGCTCCAGATCGCTGAGTGGGCAGTCTCGGCGAAGTTCGTGGATCGAGTGCGCTCGGTGATGCTGCTGTTGTACGGCGTCAGCTTCTGGAACGTACGCAGGAGATCGATGTCTCGCGCGCTGATCTCGACCGTCAACCGCCCCCGCTGCCGGGACTGTTGGGAGAGATGCCCGTCCGCCTGTAAGAAGCCGAACATGTACGCGTACTCGGGGACCCTCAGGTCCATGAACCGGTGGACGCTAGGCTCGCAGTTGGCCACAGGGAAGCTCCACTTCCTTGCTGGTCAGGTCCTCGGTCGGGATGCCGCCCGGCCGGGGGCCGTCGTTTTGATGTTGTGGCGCGAGCCTAGGTCGACTGTTCGGACTCCCGTCGGGTGATCGATGGGGTTCACCCCTGTGGGTTACTTCGGGGCGTGGGTCACCGCGTAGATCATTACGAAGGCCACGATGTGGATGCCGAAGAGGAAGTAGCCGAGCCACCACCACATCTGGCGTTCGTCGTGGGGGTCCTTGCGGTCGTCCTGTGCCACTACAGGTCCCTGTGCACCTTCGTGTTGGATGCCTGGGCGCGGGGGCGGACGACGAGGAGGTCGATGTTCACGTGGCTGGGGCGGGTGACCGCCCAGGTGATGGTGTCGGCGACGTCGTCGGCGGTGAGGGGCTCGGCCACGCCCTCGTAGACCTTCGCCGCCCTGGTCTCGTCGCCGCCGAAGCGGGTCAGGGCGAACTCGTCGGTCCTGACCATGCCGGGCGCGACCTCGATGACGCGGACCGGGCGGCCGACGATCTCCAGGCGGAGCGTCTCGGCGAGGACGTGGGCGCCGTGCTTGGCGGCGACGTAGCCACCGCCGCCCTCGTAGGTGCCGTGGCCGGCCGTGGAGGACAGGACGACCACCGTGCCGTCGCCGCTCGCCTCCAGCTTGGGCAGCAGGGCCTGGGTGAGGTTCAGGGTGCCGATGACGTTCGTCTCGTACATCGTGCGCCAGTCGGCCGGGTCGCCGGTCGCGACCGGGTCGGCGCCGAGCGCGCCGCCGGCGTTGTTGACGAGGACGCCGATGCTCTTGAAGGCCGTCGCGAACTCGTCCACGGCCGCGCGGTCGGTCACGTCGAGCTGGTACGCGGTCGCGGCGTGCCCGGCCGCGTTGATCTCCTCGGCCAGCGCCTCGATGCGGTCCTTGCGGCGGGCGGTGAGGACCACGCGGTAGCCGGCCGCGGCGAGCTGCCGTGCCGTGGCGGCTCCGATTCCGCTGCTCGCACCGGTGACGACGGCGATGCGGGAGGCGGCGGACGGTGCGGCGGTGGGCATGGCTGCTCCTCGTGCGGGTCGATGCGGCTGGGGCCTGGGCCGAGAGCCTGTCCGGCCAGGATAGGCGCGCGGTGCGGTGGGACAATGAGACGGGTGATCCCTCGGGCAGGAGGTGGATCATGGGACAGGCACGTGAGGTCATGGACCGGCTCACCACGGCGATCACCGCCGGCAACTCCGACGCCATCGCCGGTCTCTACGCGCAGGACGCGGTCGCGGTCACCCCGGACGGCGGGGAGCTGCACGGGCGCGACGACATCGCGGCGTACTGGCGACAGATGACCGAGGCGGTGCCGGACGGCTCGTACCAGTCGGTGCACGCCTACGAGGTCGGCAACACGGCGATCGACGAGGGCGTCTTCACCGGCAGGAACACCGGGCCGATCCAGTTGCCGACGGGGGAGACGCTGCCGCCGACGCAGAAGGAGATCAGGATCCGCGGGGTGGACTTCGCCACGGTCGACGACGCCGGGCGGATCGTCGACTACCGGCTCTACTTCGACGAGATGGAGTTCCTGGGGCAGTTGGGGCTGCTGCCCGACGAGGCGTCCTGAGCCGGGCCCGGCGGGAGACGCCGGTCAGTTCCCTCGCGGGGCGTACATGATCACGGCCATGCCCGCGAGGCAGATCAGCGCGCCCGTGACGTCCCAGCGGTCCGGGCGGTAGCCGTCGGCGACCATCCCCCAGGCCAGCGAACCGGCGACGAAGACACCTCCGTACGCGGCGAGGATCCGGCCGAAGTTCGCGTCGGGCTGGAGCGTGGCGATGAAGCCGTACGCGCCGAGGGCCATCACGCCGGCGCCGATCCACAGCCAGCCGCGGTGTTCGCGCACGCCCTGCCAGACCAGCCACGCGCCGCCGATCTCGAACAGCGCGGCGACGACGAACAGGGCGACGGAGCGGAGGATCAGCATGGCGACGAGCTTCGCATGCCGTCGCGGGGGGCTTTTCGCCGCGTGTCACCTGTTGGACGGCGCCTGCCGGGCGCCGGGCGGGGGATACATCGCTACGACCACGTGGAGTGAGGAGTGGCGGTATGCGGCGGATGCGGGTTGCTGCGGTGTGCGGCGCGGTCGTGGTGACGGCGGTCGGCGGGGTGGCTCCGGCCGCCGGGACCCCGGGGGCGGTGCGCGGGGCCGAGGCGGTGCGCGGGGCCGAGGTCGGGCTCGCCTATCACGGCTCCGCCGGCATCGTCGGGGAGCGGGTCGACGTACGGTTCACGCCGCACAATCACGGGGCGGCTGCCGTGCCGGACTCCGTGGTGCGGATTCGCTGGTCACAGCCGCTGGAGGAGGGGCAGACGCTGCCCGCGCGGTGTGCGCCGGAGGGGGACCGGGCGGTGCGGTGCCGGGTCGGGCGGCTGGGCGCGCACGACACGGGTGAGCGCATCGGCCTGCGGGTACGGCTGCGCGAGGCGCCGACGGAGGTGCTGCTGGAGTTCGATCCGGTGGGCAGCGACGGGACGGTCGACGAGAGCCGGGCGGCGGCGGAGCGGCAGCGCGTGCTCGTGCTGGACACGGGCGACACGTACTACTTCTGAACCTCAGCCCGCCGGGGTCTCGGCGTCGTAGCGCTCGCGGGACCGGTGCACCTCGTCGAAGTGGGTCTCCGCCCAGGTCTTCACGGCGGTCAGCAGCAGGGCGAGGTTCTGGCCGAGCGCGGTGAGTTCGTAGTCGACGCGGACCGGGACGGACGGGGTGACGGTGCGGGTGAGCAGGCCGTCGCGTTCGAGGGTGCGCAGGGTCTGGGTCAGCATCTTGGGGCTGACGCCGGCGATCTTGCGGCCGAGGTCGCTGTAGCGCAGGGGGCCGGGGGCGAGGGCGGAGACGACGAGGCTGACCCACTTGTCGCTGATGCGGTCCAGGAGCTGGTTGGTCGGGCAGCTCTTGAGGAACGCGTCGTACTCGATCCGGGCCTGTTCGCGCCGCTGGGCCGCCGTCGTGGTCGCCATGGCTCACCTCTGGGGTAGGTACGCACTCTCAGGTAACTACTTACCCAGAGATAGTAACTCTTCCTAGGGTTGCTCGCAGGTGGTCGGGAGAGCGTCCCGTCCACACGCTGACGAACCGAGGAGAGTCGCTGTGCGTGCTGTAGTGGTGGATTCGGTCGGTGGGCCCGAGGTCGTGGAGGTCGTGGAGACCGGCGTACCGGAGCCCGGCGAGCGGCAGATACGGATCAAGGTCGCGGCGGCCGCGCTGAACCCCGTGGACGCGGGTGTGCGGGCCGGGGTCTTCGGAGCTCTTCAGGGGCGGACCGGCCTCGGCTGGGACGTCGCCGGGACGGTGGACGCGGTCGGCGGTGCCGGACCGTGGAGCGTGGGCGACGCGGTGGTGGCCCTGCACTACGGCATGGTCAAGCCGCTCGGCACGCACGCCGAGTACGTCGTGGTGGACTCGGACGCCGTGGCCCCGGCGCCGGCGACCGCGGACGCGGTGCACGCGGCTTCGCTGCCGCTGAACGCGCTGACCGCCCTCCAGGCCCTGGACCGCCTCGAGCTGACGTCCGGGCGGTCGTTGCTGGTCACGGGTGCGGCGGGCGCGGTCGGCGCCTACGCCGTGCAGCTCGCCGCGCGGCGCGGGATCACGGTCACCGCGCTGGCGCGGGAGGCCGACGAGGAGTTCGTACGGTCGCTCGGTGCCGCCGGTTTCACGGCGGGCGGTGCCGGGGCGGGGAGCTTCGACGCGGTGCTGGACGCGGCGGTCCTGGGCGAGCCCGCGCTGGAGTGGGTGCGGGACGGGGGCGCCTACATCGGCGTCATCCCGCACGCCGAGCCGGGGCCGGTGCGCGGGGTGCGGACGGGTGCGGTCGAGGTGAGCGCGGACGGTGCGCAGCTCGCCGAACTGGTGCGGCTGGTGGACGAGGGGGCGCTGGTCCTGCGGGTGGCGGAGACGTACGCCCTGGACGACGCGGCGAAGGCGCATGCGCGGCTGGGGGAGGGTGGGGTGCGGGGGAGGCTGGTGCTTGTGCCGTGACCGGGGTGCCGGGGTGTGTCGTTCGGGTGCGGCGGCGTCGTGGGTGGTTGCGCAGTTCCCCGCGCCCCTTGGGGGGTGGCGCGATGGGTGGTCGTTCGGGTGCGGCGGCGTCGTGGGTGGTTGCGCAGTTCCCCGCGCCCCTTGGGGGTGGCGCGATGGGTGGTCGTTCGGGTGCGGCGGCGTCGTGGTTGGTCGCGCAGTTCCCCGCGCCCCTTTGGGGCGTTGGTGGTTGGCGGCGTCGTCGGCACAGGTCCAGGGGATTCGGGGGCTATCGGGGCTCTGTGCCCTGTGTGTACGCCGTCGGTGGTACTCCCACCGTTGCGGTGAAGTCCCGGATCAGGTGGGCCTGGTCGGCGTAGCCGAGGTCGGCTGCGAGGGCGGCCCAGTCGACGTCCGTGCGGGTGCCGGCGAGCTCCAGGGCCTCGTGGATGCGGTAGCGCAGGATGCACCACTTGGGGCTGACGCCGACGTGGGTGGAGAAGAGCCGTTGCAGCGCCCGGACCGACAGGCCCTGCGCCTGCGCGAAGTCGCCGACGCGCAGGACCGTGCGGTCGGCACGGATGCGGCGGACGAGGCCGATCGCGAGGTCGGCCTGGGGGTCGGGGGTGCGGGGGAGCGCGAGGAGGAAGGCGTCCAGGGCGGCCACCCGGGCGGGGTCGTCGGCCCCGGTGACGATCGTGCGGGCGGTGTCGGCGGTGGCCCCCTGGAACACCTCGCCTGCAGGCAGCGCGCGGCCCGTCCAGTGGGAGACGGGGGCGTCGGGGGCGTACGGACGGAATCCGCCGGGCCGGAATTTCACCCCGCAGACCCGGCCCCGCCCGGTCAGCTTCCGGGTGTACATGCCGAGCGCGACGCCGGTGACCTCCGCGTACGGCGGTCCCTCGTCCTCGTCCCACTGGAAGGTCAGGTTGACCGCCGGGTGCGGGACGACGTGGGAGGCGTAGGGCTCGGGCAGGTCCCAGTCGATGAGCCAGTACCACTCGACGTACCGGCGCAGCGGCTCGGCGGGCTCGTGGCGGCGGAACCGCACGCGCCGCAGCAACCCGGACGGGTCGACGATCCCGCGGGTGTCGTGGCGGGGTGCCTCCATGGCCGGATCGTACGTCGCGTTTCTTCAAGAAGGGCAGCCGCCGCGGTCCCTACCGTCGAGGCATGGACACGAACGGTGTGAAGACGTACGGCATCGGCGAGCTGCTGGCGATGGCACGCGAGCGGGCGGGCGTGGTGGTGCGGGGCATCCCCGACGAGGCGCTCACCGCGCCCACGCCCTGCGCGGAGTACGACGTGAAGGCGCTGGTCAATCACCTCTACCAGGTGATCGTGCAGTTCCAGCGGCTGGCCGCGAAGGAGGCGTCGGACTTCGGCGACAGCATCCCGGACCGGGTCGCCGAGGACGCCGAGTGGCGCGAGGGGCTCGTGCGGGAGGCGGACCTGCTGGTGGCTGCCTGGTCCGCGCCCGGCGCGGAGGAGGGGCGGACCGGCGGGATGGACATGCCCGCGCGGCTCGTCGGCTCGATGGCGCTGCTCGATCTGACGGTGCACGTGTGGGACCTGGCGCGGGCGACCGGGCAGGACTACGCCGGCGCCGACGAGCCGGTCGTGGCGGAGCTCACCGGCGCCGTGGACACGCTGGCGCCGACGGCCCGGAAGATGGGGGTCTTCGGAGAGCCCGTCCCGGAGCCGGCGGGCGCGTCCCCCTTCGAGCGCCTGCTCGCCCGGACCGGCCGGGACCCGCACTGGGGGTGAGCGCGACGGGCCGGGAATAGTCCGCCGCAGGTCTCCGTTCTCCGGGTATAGTTGAAGCGTCAACAACCTGGAGGGTGAGCGACCATGCAGTTCGGGATCTTCAGCGTCGGCGATGTCACGCCGGACCCCACCACGGGCCGTACGCCGACCGAGCGCGACCGCATCAAGGCCATGGTCGCCATCGCGCTGAAGGCCGAGGAGGTCGGACTCGACGTCTTCGCGACCGGTGAGCACCACAACCCGCCGTTCGTTCCGTCGTCGCCGACGACGATGCTCGGCTACATCGCGGCGCGGACGGAGCGGCTGGTGCTGTCCACCTCCACCACGCTCATCACCACGAACGACCCGGTGAAGATCGCCGAGGACTTCGCGATGCTCCAGCACCTGGCCGACGGCCGGATGGACCTGATGATGGGCCGCGGCAACACCGGCCCGGTCTACCCCTGGTTCGGGCAGGACATCCGCGAGGGCATCAACCTCGCCATCGAGAACTACGCCCTGCTGCACCGGCTGTGGCGCGAGGACGTCGTGAACTGGGAGGGCAAGTTCCGTACGCCTCTCCAGGGCTTCACGTCCACGCCCCGCCCGCTGGACGGCGTCGCGCCGTTCGTCTGGCACGGCTCCATCCGCTCCCCGGAGATCGCCGAGCAGGCCGCGTACTACGGCGACGGCTTCTTCCACAACAACATCTTCTGGCCGGCCGACCACACCAAGCGGATGGTCGAGCTGTACCGGTC
Source organism: Streptomyces chartreusis (assembly GCF_008704715.1). NCBI lineage: Bacteria > Bacillati > Actinomycetota > Actinomycetes > Kitasatosporales > Streptomycetaceae > Streptomyces > Streptomyces chartreusis. The sequence goes on along the minus strand of NZ_CP023689.1, from coordinate 4,311,960 downwards.
CCGGTACGCCCACTACGGCCACGGCACGCCCGAGCAGGCGATCGTCGGCCTCGGCGGCCAGGTGTTCATGCGGAAGAACTCCCAGGACGCGATCCGCGAGTTCCGTCCCTACTTCGACGTCGCCCCGGTCTACGGGCACGGCCCGTCGCTGGAGGACTTCATGGACCAGACCCCGCTGACGGTCGGCTCCCCCCAGCAGGTGATCGAGAAGACGCTCGCCTTCCGCGAGTACGCCGGTGACTACCAGCGCCAGCTGTTCCTGATGGACCACGCCGGGCTGCCGCTCAAGACCGTCCTGGAGCAGCTCGACCTGCTCGGCGAGGAGGTCGTGCCGGTGCTGCGCAAGGAGTTCGCCGCCGGGCGCCCGGCCGACGTGCCGGACGCGCCGACCCACGCTTCCCTGCTGGTGAAGAAGGAGTCGCAGGAGGTGACCGTCGCATGAAGCTCGTGGTCGTGTCCGCGGGGCTGAGCGTCCCGTCCTCCACCCGGCTGCTGGGCGACCGGCTGGCGGCGGCGGCCGTACGGACCGTCGCCGAGCCCGTGGAGGTCGAGGTCGTCGAGCTGCGCGACCTCGCCGTGGAGATCGCGCACAACTTCACCAACGGCTTCCCCGGCCGGCAGCTGGCCGCCGCGATCGACGCGGTGACCTCGGCCGACGGACTGATCGTCGTCACGCCGGTGTTCTCGGCGTCGTACAGCGGACTGTTCAAGTCGTTCTTCGACGTGATCGAGAAGGACGCGCTGGCGGGGCTGCCGGTGCTGATCGCCGCGACCGGCGGCACGGCACGGCACTCCCTGGTCCTGGAGCACGCGCTGCGCCCGCTCTTCGCCCATCTGCGCGCCGTGGTCGTCCCGACCGGCGTGTACGCCGCCTCGGAGGACTGGGGCGCGGAGGGCCTGAACGGTCGCATCGACCGGGCGGCCGGGGAACTGGCTGCGCTGATGCAGGGCCTGTCGGGGGCGAGGCGGCCCGCCGGGGACGACCTCGCGGTGGTGCCGTTCGCCGAACAGCTGGCGGCACTGTCGAGCCCGGCCGGCGGCTGAGGCGGGGAGACATGTACCAGCCCGTCCGGCGTTTGAGGACGAGGCCGTCCAGGCCGAAACGGGGGTCCGGGGGCGGAGCCCCCGGAGACGGCCGTGTGACGGTGAGATCCCAGTAAGAAGGGCAACTGCGGCGCACCCGAAACAGCCGAACCGCCGGAGGCCTTGGCAGACTGAACGGGTGTCCCAGACTGTTCTCCTCGCCGAAGACGACCGCGCCATCCGCCACGCCCTGGAGCGCGCGCTGACCCTGGAGGGCTATCAGGTCACCGCGGTCGCCGACGGCGTCGAGGCGCTGGCGCAGGCCCACCGCACCCCGCCGGACGTGCTCGTGCTGGACGTGATGATGCCCGGCATAGACGGGCTCCAGGTCTGCCGGGTGCTGCGCGCCGAGGGCGACCGCACCCCGATCCTGATGCTGACGGCGCTCGTGGAGACCCAGGACCGCATCGCGGGCCTGGACGCGGGCGCCGACGACTACGTGGTGAAGCCCTTCGACGTGGAGGAGGTCTTCGCCCGCCTGCGCGCCCTGCTGCGCCGCACCAGCGAGAACAACGGCACCCCCGCCCCCGTCGACGTACCCCGGCAGCCCCCCGGACCCATAGGCCGGCTGATCGAGGCCGCCGGGCTGCGGATGGACCCGCAGGCGCGCCGGGCCTGGCGGGGCGAGCGGGAGCTGGAGCTGACGCGGACCGAGTTCGAGCTGCTGGAGCTGCTCGTGCGCAACGCCGGCATCGTCCTCGACCACGCCACCATCTACGACCGCATCTGGGGCTACGACTTCGGCCCCGGCTCCAAGAACCTCGCCGTCTACGTCGGCTACCTGCGCCGCAAGCTCGACGAGCCGGGCGCCCCGCAGCTGATCCAAACGGTCCGCGGGGTGGGTTACGTGCTGCGGGAGGACTGAGTGGGCGGCCCCGCCCGCCGACGGCTCGCCAGGAGCCTCGCCGCACGGCTGCTGACCGGACGCCGGCGGACCGGGCTCGTCTCGCTGCGCTCCACCTTCGCCGTGTCCTTCGCGGCCGTCACCGCCGTCGTCACCGTCCTGGTCGGCCTGCTGTCGTACACCGCCGCCGCCCGGCTGGTGCGGGTGGACCAGGAGTCCGTGTTCGACGAGGTCGTGCAGGACCTGCGCGGCGAGGTGCGGCAGCGGCCGATGCTGCCGGACGACTTCTCCTCCTCCGCGCCCGGCCACGATCTCGTACGGCCCGCCCGTACCGATGTGCAGGTGCTGGGCCCGGACGGCGCCGTCGTCGACCCGGGCCGGCCGGGGCTGCCGGTGACGGCGTCCGACCGGCGGATCGCGGCCGACGGGACGGCCGGGCGGATGGTCCAGCACAAGGACGTAGACGTCGGCAGCGACGTCTACCGCGTGGCGACCGTCGCGCTCGGCGGCGGCCGGGGCGCGGTGCAGATCGCCCAGGAGTTCAGCGACACCGAGGACCTGCTGCGGGCGCTCCAGCAGCGGACGCTGCTGCTGATGGCGGCCGTGGTGGTCCTCGCGGGACTCTTCGGCTGGTGGCTGGCCCGGCGCATCACCCGCCGCCTCGTCGTCCTCACCGACGCGGCCGAGGACGTCGCGCGCACCCGGCAGCTGGGCATCCAGGTGCCCGTCACCGGCTACGACGAGGTCGGCCGCCTCGGCCGGGCCTTCGACCGCATGCTGGGGCGGCTGGCCCAGTCCGAGGAGGACCAGCGGCGGCTGGTGCAGGACGCGGGCCACGAGCTGCGCACCCCGCTCACCTCCCTGCGGACCAACATCTCCCTGCTGCGCCGCATCGACGAGCTGCCGCCCGACACCCGCGACGAGCTGGTGGCGGACCTGGGCCAGGAGGCACGCGAACTGACCGACCTGGTCAACGAGCTGGTCGATCTGGCGGCCGGGCAGTCCGACACCGAGCCGGCCCAGCGGGTGGACCTCGCCGACATCGCCGAGGACGTCGCGGTGCTCGCCCGGCGGCGCACCGGACGGCGGATCCTGGTGCGGACGAGCGGCGAGACGACCACGGAGGGCCGGCCCGCGATGCTCCAGCGGGCGGTGACCAACCTCGTGGAGAACGCGGCGAAGTTCGACCGCGACGGCACCGCGCCCATCGAGATCGGCGTCGCCGGACCCGCCCGCCCGGGAACCGTGCGCGTCGAGGTCCTGGACCGGGGACCCGGCATCGCCGAGGACGACCTGATCCGGGTCTTCGACCGCTTCTACCGCGCCGCCGACGCCCGCTCCCTGCCCGGGTCCGGGCTGGGTCTGTCCATCGTGCGGGAGGTGGCGCTGGCGCACGGCGGGGCGCCGTTCGCGTTCCACCGGGAGGGCGGCGGGACGGCGATCGGCTTCACCGTCGGCGGCTCCGGCTGACCCGGCGAGGGCCCGCCCCCTCTCGGATCTCCCCGTCATGGGCCACCATCTGAGCGGGCGGGCCGTGCGCCCGGTGGCGAGGGGAGGGACGTCGTCGTGCTGAGTGACGTGGAGAACGCCGTACTGGCGGAGATCGACGAGGCCGGGATCGGGCGGACGCTGCTGGAGCTGATCTCCGTGCCGAGCGTGACCGGGAGCGCCGCCGAGTCGGAGCTCCAGCATCTGCTGGCCGGGCGGCTGGAGCGGCTCGGTCTGGACGTCGACCTGTGGTCCATGGACCTGGACGCGCTGCGTGCGGACCCGGAGTTCCCGGGCACGGAGGCCGAGCGCGAGGAGGCCTGGGGCCTGGTCGGGGTCACCGGGGACGGCGGGGACGGGCCCACCTTCGTGATGCAGGGCCATGTCGACGTCGTACCGCCCGGGGACCCGGACGCCTGGGACGGCGACCCGTTCGTGCCCAGGGTCGTCGGGGACGTCGTGCACGGGCGCGGCGCCTGCGACATGAAGGCCGGGCTGACCGCCCACCTCGCCGCGCTCGCCGCGATCCGGGCCGCCGGGGTGCGGCTGCGCGGGCGGGTCGGGGTGCACTTCGTGGTCGGGGAGGAGGACGGCGGCCTCGGCGCCTTCGGCACGCTGCGGCGCGGCCACCGCGGCGACGTCTGCGTCATCACCGAGCCGACCGGCGGCGCCCTCGTCACCGCCAACGCCGGCGCGCTGACCTTCCGGATCGCCGTGCCCGGCAAGGCGGCCCACGGCAGCGCCCGCGACCAGGGCGTCAGCGCGATCGACGCGTATGTGCCGCTGCACGCGGCGCTGGCCCGGCTGGAGACCGAGCGCAACCGGGACGCCGACGCGCTGATGGCCGAGCACCCGATCCCCTACGCCCTGTCGGTGGGCACCGTCCGCGCCGGGGACTGGGCGAGCAGCGTGCCCGATCTGCTGGTCGCCGAGGGGCGGTTGGGCGTACGGCTCGGCGAGGACCCGGCCGAGGCGCGGGCCGCCTTCGAGCGGTGCGTCGCCGAGGCGTGCGCCGCCGACCCGTGGCTGCGCGGGCATCCGGCGACGGTGACCTGGCCGGGCGGGCAGTTCGCCAGCGGCCGGCTGCCCGGGGGCCACCCGCTGCCGGCGCTGATACGCGGCGCCCACGCCGATGCCGGGGGAGCCGCGGACCCGCGCGAGTGCGGGGCGCCGTACGGCAGCGATCTGCGGCTGTACTCCGGGGCGGGGATCCCGACGCTGCAGTACGGGCCGGGCGACATCCGGGTGGCGCACAGCGCGCGGGAACAGGTGTCCCTGGCCGAAGTGGCCGAGGTGGCACGGACGTTGGCGGTGACGGTGCTGCGGACGGTCGGCGTCGGGTGAGCGCGGTCAGGAGCGGCCGGCCGAAACGCTGTCGAGGATGTCGGCCAGCAGTTCCCGCTGATGCTCCGTGAGGAAGAAGTGGCCGCCCGGGAAGGTGCGCAGGGCGAAGCCGCCGGTGGTCGCCTCGCGCCAGGCCGCCGCCTGCGTCACCGGGACGCCTGGGTCCGCCCCGCCCGCGTAGACGGTCACCGGGGTGCCGATGCGGGCGCCGGGCGTGGGGCGGTAGGTCTCCATCAGGCGCAGGTCGGCGCGCAGGGAGGGCAGGACGACCTCCAGCAGGTCGGGGTCGTCGGCCAGCGTCTCGTACGCGCCGCCGAGGCCGCGCACGCCCGCGAGCATGGTGGCGTCGTCCTCGTGGTGCAGCGGGCGGCCGGTCCGCTCCGCGAAGGGGGTGGCCTGGCCGGAGGCGAACAGCCGCAGCGGGGGCGTGCCCCGGTCCTCCAGCCGGCGCGTCACCTCGTAGCCGACGGTGGCTCCCATGCTGTGGCCGAACAGGGCGAACGGCGCCTCCAGCAGCGGGGCGAGGGCTTCGGCGACGGCGTCCGCGAGGGTGTCCATGTCCGCGACGCAACTCTCGGCCAGACGGTCCTGGCGGCCCGGGTACTGGACGGCCACCGGCTCCACCTCCGCGGGCAGCGCCTCCGCCCAGCTGCGGAAGAAGGCGGCGGTGCCACCGCCGTGCGGCAGACAGAACAGCCGCAGCCGGGGTGCGTCCGAGGGGCGGTAACGCTTTAGCCAGCGGGTGGAGTGGAGCACTTTTCAGACATCCTTTCCTCGCCCTTGAACAAGCCACGGTAACCGTCGATCGGCATCTCCGGCAGACATTCCAGAATATGGATCGATCTTGACTGCCCAGGCGGGCACGTGTCAGTGTCCCCAAGGAATATGAGTCGCACGGGGGAGCGAATGCCCGGTTTGGCCATGATCGGGTAGGGGTGACCTCGTATTCACGAACGGGGAACCAGCATGGCGGAGCTGAAGTTCCATTGGTGTTCACCGCTGGACAGTGGGCAGCAGAAAGCGACCGAAAAATACCGGTCCGGGGAGCTTGACTTCGACGGGATCGTCGACTTCGCGCAGGAGGCCGAGCAACTCGGCGTCGACTCCCTGCTCATGGGCATCAGCTACCACATGCCCGACCCGCTTCCGATGATCGGCGCCCTGGTGCGCGAAACGGAACGCGTCAAGTTCATTCTCGCCTATCGGCCGGGTCTTTTGGGCCCCACGCTCTTCACTCAGGTCGTGAACACCATTTCCTGGATGTCGGACGGCCGGATATCGCTGAATCTGGTGGCCGGAATTTCTCCTGCCGAGCAGGCGTACTACGGCGACTTCCTGGCTCACGACGACCGCTATGCCCGCTCGAATGAGTTCCTGAGTGTCCTGCACCGCTTCTGGGAAGGCGAGAATCCGCTTTCTCACCGGGGCGCGCACTATCGCATCGAAGAAGCCCAGCTGGGACTGGGATACAAAGGCGGCGGCCGCCCCACGATCTACATCAGCGGCGCCTCCGCCCCCGCGCAGAAGACCGCCGTCGACTTCGGCGACTGCTGGCTGCGCTACGGCGACACCCCGGAGGGCATCGCACAGGCCACCGCCCCCGTGCTCGCCAACGGATGCCGGGCCGGCATCCGTATGCACGTCCTGGCCCGCCCGACCCGCGAGGAGGCGCTGACCGACCTCGCCGAGATGATGCGCGACCCCGACGAGGACCACCGCGCCTGGGTCACGAGTTTCGTCGCCGCCTCCGACTCCGAGGCGGTGAAGAACTCCTTCCGCCTGGCCGAGAAGGCCCAGGACGACTGGCTGTCCCCCTACCTCTACTCCGGCGCCGTCGCCTACCGCGGCGGCCCCGCGCTCTGCGTCGTCGGCAGCTACGAGGAGGTCGCGGCCTACCTGTACGAGTACAAGGCCGCCGGCGTCAGCGAGTTCATCTTCTCCGGCTGGCCCACCCGCGACGAGATGCGGATCTTCTACACCCACGTACTGCCGCTGATCCGCGAGCACGAGCGCACCGCCGGACCGGCATGACGGCGCGGGTGGAGAGCCTGCACCGGGGGCTGTTCGCCACCGGCGTGCTGCTCGGGCTGATCGCGGAGCAAGTGGTGCTGTTCGCCGTGCCGTTGCTCATCTTCCAGGACACCGGCGACGTGTCGACGCTCGGCTTCGCGTTCGCCCTGGAATGGCTTCCCGGACTGCTGGCCTACCCCTTCGCGGGACTGATCGCCGACCGGGACGGCGGCGCCCGGCTGTTCTCCCGCGTCTCCGTGGGCCGCGCCGCCGTCCTCGGCCTTGTCGTCGTGGTCGTCGTGGCCCAGCCCGGCTGGACGACGGCCGCCCTGATGACCAACGGCGCGCTGCTGTCGATCCTCGCGGCACCCGTGCGGATGTCGGTCGAGAAGATGGTCCCGCAGGTGGCCCGGGGCGAGAAGCTCGCGACCACGCAGTCCCTCGTGCAGAACATGGAACTGCTGGCGATGGCCCTCGGGCCCGCCCTCGCCGCCGTCGCCGTACTGGTCCTCGGCAAGGTGTGGCTGCTCGCCCTCGCAGCGGGCGTCTTCCTGGTCGCCGCCGCCTGCTGGCTCCCGCTGCCCCGGCAGAAGTGGCAGCCCGGGAACGGCGGCGGTGCCCGGGAGATCCTCGGCGAACTCGGCCTCGGCTGGACCCTGCTGATCCGCAACCGCCCGGTCCGGCTGCTTGCCGTGCTCAACTTCGCCATCAACCTGGTCTTCGCGACCGTGCTCAGCGCCAACGCCGCCCTGGTCACCGGGGTGTTCGGGGCCTCCGAGTCGTCCTACGGCATGCTCAACACCTTCGTCGGCATCGTGGGCCTGGGAAACCTGCTGGTCATCCCGCTGCTGCTGCGCAAGCTCGACGTGCACGTCCTCGGCGTCATCGGGTTCACCTCGCTGTGCGCGGCCCTGTTCGTCGCCGGCACCGCTTCCTCGTTCGCCGTCTACGGCACCGCCTTCGTCGCGGGGATGACCGGAGTGGCGTACTACAACGTCTTCAACCGCACCCAGCGGATCAAGGTCATCCCGCAGGAGCACCTGGGCAAGGTCATGGGCCCCTTCTACCTGCTCAACCTGCTCTCCTACCCGATGGCCGGGCTCCTGGTCGGCACCGCCGGCGAGGCGATCGAGCCCCAGGACCTGGTGACCGTGCTCGCCGTGGTGCTCAGCGTGTTCGGGGCCGTCCTGCTGCCGCTGGTCATGCGCAGCTTCCGCCAGGTCCTCGCCCCGCGGGACACCGGCTCCCCGGACGTTCCCCAGACAACAGAGGTGCACTGATGCATATCGTCCTGGTCAATCGCTGGCCCCGCTTCTCGGACGGGATCCGCTGGGACAACGAACTGACGCGGTACGAGGAGTTCATCGACCACGACAAGCACCGGGTGAGCTACGTCGTCGACGCGCTCGGCGCCGAGGGCGTGCTCGTCGACCCCGCCCGCATCGCGCACTTCGTGCAGGTCGAGGACGTCAACGACTACGACGCGCTGCGCTCGGCGGTCCAGGAGGTCACCGAGAAGGCCGGGCCCGTGGACCAGCTGATCGCGCTGTCCGAGTTCACCCTGGAGATCGCCGCCCGGGTGCGGGTCGCGCTCGGCATCCCCGGGCCCGGCCCCGAGCAGGTGGCCGTGTACCGGGACAAGGTCCGCATGAAGGAGGTGCTGGCCGAGGCGGGGGTACGGGTACCGCGCTTCGCGCCCTGCGCCGACCTGGAGAGCTGCGTCGCCTTCGCCGGCGCCACCGGCTACCCGGTGATCCTCAAGCCCGTCGACGGTGCCGCGAGCATCGGCGTCCACCGCGTCGACGACGAGGCCGCGCTGCGGGAGCTCGTGCCCACCCTCGACCTGACCCGGTACGAGATCGAGGAGTTCGTCACCGGCGTCATCCACCACGTGGACGGCTTCGCCGACGCGCGCTGCCAGGTCCCCTTCCAGGTCGCGTCCGTGTACGTCAACGACTGCCTCGCCTTCGGCTCCGGCTCGCCGCTGGGCTCGGTGGTGCTGCACGAGAGCGAACTGCGCACCCGCATCGAGGACTTCACCCGCGAGTGCATCGCCGTCCTCGGGATGTACGACACCCCCTTCCACCTGGAGCTGTTCGTCACCGAGAGCGGCGAGCTCGTCTTCCTGGAGGTGGGCGGCCGGGTCGGCGGCAGCGAGGTGCCGCACCTGGTGAACAAGCTCTTCGGGGTCAACCTGTACGAGGCATGGCTGCGCGCCCTGTCCGGCGAGAGCGTCGACCTGCCGCCCAAGTCCGGCGACCCGAGCGGCGGCTGGCTCGTGCTGCCCAAGCCGGACGGGCTGCCGCTGCGGGTGCGCAGGGCGTCCCCGATGAAGGAACGCTTCGAGACGATCTGGCGCGAGCTCGTGCCCCGGCCGGGGCAGGTCCTGGAGCCGGGCGGCAGCTACGACGCCCTGCACAGCGGCCGGTTCATCCTGCTCCACGAGGACCAGCAGCGGGTCACGGACGACATCCACCGCATCATCGAGACCTTCGAGTTCGAGGTGGAGCAGCCATGAGCCGGCGGCTCACGTGACGATCATGACCGTCGCCGCGGTGACCCCGACGACGACGATCACGACGCGCAACGCCATCGCCGGCAGCTTGCGGCCCACCTTGGCCCCGAGCAGACCGCCGACCGTCGAACCGGCCGCGATCACCGTGGCGGCCGCCCAGTCGACGTCGGCGACCGCCACGAACACCACCGCGGCGGCACCGTTGACGATGGCCGCCAGCACGTTCTTCGCCGCGTTCAGCCGCTGGAGGTCGTCCCGCAGAAAGCTCCCGAACAGGCCCATGAGCAGCACCCCTTGGGCCGCGCCGAAGTAGCCGCCGTACACGCCGGTGCCCAGCACCCCGCACCACAGCGGCACCCCGCCGTCCGCGCCGCCGCGCTCCGGGCGCTTCCTCAGCCAGGCGTTCAGCCGGGGCTGGAGCAGCACCAGGGCGCACGCGGCGAGGATCAGCACCGGCACCACGGTGTCGAAGGCGGCGGAGTCCAGCTGGAGCAGCAGCAGGGCTCCGGTGAGGCCGCCGATCAGGGACGCGGCGCCGAACCGCAGCAGCCGGCGCCGCTGCCCGCGCAGCTCACGGCGGTAGCCGTAGGCGGCGCTGAGCACCCCCGGGACGAGCCCGATGTTGTTGGTCACGTTGGCCAGAACCGGCGGAAATCCGCAGGCCACCAGAGTCGGAAAGGTGATGAGCGTGCCGGACCCCACCACTGCGTTGATGGCGCCCGCGGCCACGCTCGCGGCCCCGATGGCGACGGCTTCCACGAAGTTCAACGAGTTACCTTCCAGAGATCAGCTCGTCGACGACGGGACCGTCGGGCGTGTGCCGGGTCGCGATGCGCTGCTTGTGGGGATCGCCGTCGAGAATCAGGTCCACGACCCCCGACTGTCCCATGCCGGTCATGGAGCGCGTGGTCCGGGCCGCCAGGACGCGCAACTGGGCCAGCGGCAGCCCGCTGAAGCGCTCCAGCTCGGCCACCAGGTCCGCCTCGTCGCCGGCCGGGTCCGCGTCGGAGGTGAGCAGCGCGACCATGGCGTCCACCCGCTCCAGCAGCTCGGGCTGTTCGGCCTTGACGTAGCCGGCCAGACCCGCGCCGCCGTCGGTGAAGGGCGAGTGGACCATGCAGACCAGCTGCTCCTCGGTGATCTGGAAGCAGTCCTGCGCGTAGGTGTCCATGCCGGCGCGCATGCGCTCTACGGCGCCCTCGCCCTCGTACCGGGCACCGATCAGCTCGATCAGCTGGTCGGGGAACTCCTTCTTGCGCATCAGCTGCTTGCCGAACTTGACGTACTCGTCCAGGCCCTCCTCGTAGGAGCGGCCGTAGACGCGCTCGCACTTCAGGCCGCGTATGTGGGCCATCAGCGCCGGGTTGCCGCAGTCGGACTCGGAGAAGCTGAAGGCGAGTTCGTCGAAGCGGAAGCCGAGGAAGTCCGTCAGCAGGTCCCAGTGGTCGCCGGAGGCGTAGGCGGTGTCGTCGTAGATCGAGAAGAAGCGCAGCTGGTCGGGGGTGTCGTGGTGGACCCGGCGCTCGTGGATCAGATTCTTCGCCCCGGCGCCGTAGATGTCGCTGAAGTAGGCGCGCCCGATGTTGTCCGTGGCCTTCAGGACGCCGCGGAAGCCGGCCCGGTCCTGTCCCTCGGGGGCGACGCCCATGCGCTCGGCGAGACGGTGGATCCACACCAGGTAGGTGCGCTGCTCGTAGGGGGAGTCGCCGGTGATGATGACGTCCACGCCGCCGTCGTGGGAGGCGCCGAGGCCGAAGGCGTGGGCCGCGCTCAGGTTGCAGGCGTTGCAGAAGGTCGGGCGGCCGTCGCCGAGGGTGCGGTGGCCGGTGACCAGGATGTCGAGGCGGTTGCGGGCGACGACGTGGTCGCGCTGCGGCAGGTCGACGTGGAATGGCGAGATTTCGTCCCCGTCGACGAGCAGTTGCTCGCAGTCGGGGTCGGCCTCCAGCCGGAGCGCGGCGTAGGTGCGGTCGATGTTGTGCATCACGGCGACGGGCATTCCGGCGTGCCGCATGGTGACCACGCGCAGCCGGAACGTCTCACCGGCCTCCTCCAGCAGCCGCAGCTGCATGGCCCGCACGAAGGCGGTGGTGTAGGCGCTGTCCTTGCCGCCGCCGTAGGCGACCATGACGACCCGCTCCGGGAGCGGGCCCAGTTCCTCCAGCTGGGCACGGAGTTTGGGGACGCAGCGTTCCACCTCGTCCCAGTGGCCCGAGGACATCCAGTGCCGCAGCTCCTCCAGGGTCGTCCTGCGCAGTTCGGCGACGTCCTGCGGGGCCGGCCGGCCGGGCCCGGTCGTTTCGGTGGTCTGGGTGGACAATGTCGGATCCCCTCACAAACGGAAGGGGGAATTTCCAAATTCAGTACGCGATCCGCGCGTCCCGGGCATCCCCCAATGCAACTCGCCGGAGGATAGCGCAGGGGTCACTCGGAATGTCCACCACAAGAAAAGGATTGAGACGCGGCAAAAACGGACTCTCCTCTTCGGTTGTCTCATGATCCGAGATCGAACCTTTTCCGATCCGTTAAGTGCGTGCTACCGTCCGTGGCGTGATCGAGAATGGCCTCTCAGGCGCAGAGATCGAGCAGGAGATTCGAGACATCTGGAGGGGGTTGTTCGGTGTCGACGTAGGTCCTGATGACAACTTCTTCGACCTTGGCGGCGACTCGCTGAAGGTGGTGGACGTCGTCGCGGCCGCTCGAAAGCGGGGGATCACTTTCCGCAGTTCGGCGGTGTTCAGAAACCCGACGCCGTCTCTGCTGGCGTCCAGCCTGACCAGGGATGATGCCAGGTGACCCAGCAGGAGCTGCCCAACGGTATGACCGTGCACGGGCTGAACCGCAATGAGACCGAGTATCTCTACAAGGAAATCTTCGAGGACGAGGTTTATACACCGGGCGACGGTTTCGGTTTTCCGGAACGGCCCGTTGTCTTTGATGTGGGCGCCAACATAGGAATGTTCGCTCTGTTCATGGCGGCGAAGTTCCCGGAAGCCCGGATCTTCTCCTTCGAGCCGGTGCCGCGCACGTTCGACGCATTGCAGAAGAACGCCGGTGGCGTGCCGAACGTGTCCGTCTTCAACATGGCCCTCGGGGACGCCGCGCAAACCCGTGAGCTGACTTTTTACCCGCAGTACTCGATGATGTCGGGCTTCGACGCCGATCCGGAAGTCGACCGGGCGTTGGTCAAGTCGTACATCGGGAACATCGCGGAAACACTCGACGAGGACCGCCGGGATTTGCTCCTGGAAGAGGCGGACGAACTGATCGGCGAGCGCTTCGACACGGTGGAGCGGGTGCCCGTCCGGATCGACCGGCTGGAGACGGTCGCCGCCGACCTCGGCATCGACCGCATCGACTTCCTGAAGATCGACGTCGAGGGCTTCGAGGTGAAGGTCCTCGAAGGCATCGGCGACGCGCTGTGGTCCCGCATCGGCCGGGCCGCCGTCGAGGTCGAGGACGACAACGGCGAACTGGCCGTGGTCACCAAGCTGTTCGCCGAGCACGGCATGGAGACCGTGGTCGAGCAGCCGGCGGAGTACCGCGGCACCAGCGTCTACACCGTCTTCGCCGCCCGCCCCGCGGGAGTCGCGCCATGACCCCGGCCGGCGCGAGCGGCGCCACGGTGTTCGCGCTGCCCATGGCATGGCGCCCGGCGCCCGGATCCGACCCGGCACCCGAAACGGCCGTCGTCGAGCACGCCGACCTCGCCGACGGGCTGGGCGCGCTCGCCGGGATCTGCGGCACCGACCTGCCGACCGTGCTGCTGGCCGCCCACATCAAGGTGCTGGGCATGCTGGGCGAGGCGGACGAGCGGTGCGCCGAGGTCGCGGACGGCGCCGGGGTGCGGCACGTCACCGTGGTCCGGGCGGCGGCCACCTGGCAGGAGCTGGTGTTACGCGTCGCCAAGGCGGAGCGGCCGCCGGCCGGGTCCGCCGACGAGGTGACACACGGCGAACGCGCACTGTTCACCGCCGGGGCGGAGGCCGGCGGTGAACGCGACGGGAGCGACGGATGGTCGGGGGGCGGTGGCAGTGGTGCACGGTTCGCGCGTGGCGGCAGCGGCGAGCGGGCCGGGAGTGACGGGAGTGTCGAAGGATCCGGGAGCGGTGGCAGCATCGAGCGGCCCGGGAGTGACGGGAGCGTCGAGCGGCCCGGGTGCGACGGGAGTGTCGAAGGATCCGGGAGCGGTGGCAGTGGTGCACGACCCGCGAGTGACGGCAGCGGCGGACCGCCCGGGAGCGGCGGGGACGACCAGCGGTCCGGGTACGGCCTGCGGGTCCACGCGGACGGGCGTCGGCTGACGTTCACCGCCGCCCTCGCCCCGCCGTACCTCGCCCGACTCGCCTCGATGCACCGCGAGGTCCTGCGGGCCATGGCGGCCGACCCCGGCGGGGACGCGCTCGCCGCCCGTCTCGACCCTGACGAGCGGCGGGCGGTGCTCGGCGACTGGAGCACGGGGCCGCGGCTCGACCGGGGCGCCGGCACCGTCGTCGAGCGGATCGAGGCCCAGGCCGCCATGACGCCCGACGGGACGGCCGTCAAGGTCGCCGGCACCGCGACGACGTACCGGGAACTCGACGAGCGGGCCAACCGCATCGCCCGCCGGCTGGCCGGGCTCGGCGCCCGTCCCGACGCCCTGGTCGGCGTCTGCCTGCGCCGCACCGCCGATCTGCTGCCCGCGCTGCTCGGCGTGTGGAAGTCCGGCGCCGGCTATCTCCCGCTCGACCCGGCCCTGCCCGCCGAGCGGCTGCGGCACATGATCGACGCCGCCGGATGCGAGCTGGTGCTCACCGAGTCCGCCCATCTGCCGGCCCTGGAACCGCCGGCCGGCTGCGACGTCGTCCTCCTCGACCGGGAACGGGAGTCGATCGAGGCGCTGCCCGCGACACCCCTCGACCGCACGACGGATCCGCGCTCCCTCGCCTACGTCATCTACACCTCGGGCTCCACCGGCAACCCCAAGGGCGTGATGGTGGAGCACGCCGGGCTCGCCAACTACCTGCTGTGGACGGCCGAGACGTACGCGGCCCGCGGCACCGGCGGCTCCCCGGTGTTCTCGTCGATCTCCTTCGACCTGGGCATGCCCAGCCTGTTCGCCCCGCTGCTGACCGGGCAGCCCGTCCACCTGCTGCCCGACCCGCTGGACACCGCCGACCTCGGCGACGAACTCGCGGCCGGGGCGCCGTACAGCTTCATCAAGATGACTCCCGGCCATCTCGACCTGCTGAGCTACGACCTGACCCCCGACGAGATCCACTCGCTCGCCGGGCTCGTCATCGCCGCCGGCGACGCGTTCACCAGCGAACTGGCGCGGCGCTGGCTGGAGTTCGCCGGGCCCGGCGGCACCCCGGTGGCCACCGAGTACGGGCCCACCGAGATCACCGTCGGCAACTCCGGGGAGACGCTCACCGAGCCGCCCGCCACCGAGCTGATCCCGCTGGGCGCCCCCATTCCCAACACCACCATGTACGTCCTCACCGACCGCCTCGAACCCGTACCCGTCGGCGTCCCCGGCGAGGTGTACATCGGCGGCACGGGCGTGGCCCGCGGCTACCTGGACCGTCCCGGCCTGACCGCCGAGAGGTTCCTGCCCGACCCGTACGGCGCACCCGGATCCTGTCTCTACCGCACCGGCGACCGGGCACGGTGGCGGGCCGACGGCTCGCTGGAGTTCCTCGGCCGGGTCGACCACCAGGTCAAGATCCGCGGGTTCCGGGTCGAACTCGGCGAGATCCAGGCACGGTTGCGCGAACACGCGGACGTCGCCGAGGCCGTCGTCATCGCGGTCGGCCCGGTCCGCTCCCGCTCCCTGGCGGCCTATGTGATCCCCGCCGAGGGAACGCCGATGGACGCCACCGGACTCCGGGACCACCTGGCGGCCGTACTGCCCGCCTACATGCTCCCCGCGCACTTCGTCGCCATCGACCAGGTGCCGCTGACGACCAACGGAAAGGTCGACACCCGCGTGCTGCAGAGCCTGCTCTGACCGCGGAGTGTCCCGTCCGTACCTCACGAGAGGCGAACAACGTGTCCATCGCTGACATATCGGCCGGGTCGGGGACGTCCCACGACACGGCCGGACCGAAGGAGGGGGCCGAGTCCCGGTCCGGGGCGGAGGTCGACGACACGGCCGAGCCCGGGTACGGGGTTCAGGTCCATGATGCGGCCGAGCCCGGGTACGGGGTCCAGGTCCATGACGCGGCCCGGTCGCGCCCCGGTGCCGAGAGCGAGGTCCCGGTCCGGCTCGAGCTCACCGGTGCCGAGCGTGCCGCCGTGGGTGAGCTGGCCGAGCAGCTCAACCGGGTCGCGCCCGGCCTGGTCGACGCGCACGCGTGGGTGGCCGAGGCACGCCGGCTGAGCTGCCGGCTGCCCCTGCGCCTGCTGGAGCGGATCCGCCAGTACCGCAGCGACCCCGGCCCCGACGGCATGCTGTGCCTGGCCGGTCTGCCGGTCGAGGACGGGCTGCTGCCCGAGACACCCGCCGTGCCGGACTCGGTCGAGCGGGACGCCACCGTGCCGTCCGCCGTCGCGATGCTGATCGGACAGCAGCTCGGCGAGGTCATCGCCTACCGCGACGAGAAGTACGGGGCGCTGGTGCAGAACGTCGTGCCGGTGCCCTCGCTCGCCGCCTCCCAGAGCAACGGCGGCTCCGTACCGCTGGAGTTCCACATCGAGAACGCCTTCCACCCGCACCGGCCGCACTACGTCGGCCTGCTGTGCCTGCGCTCCGACCACGAGGGCACGGCCGGCACCCAGATCTGCTCGGTCCGCCGGGTCCTCGGCCTGATCGACGAGGCCGACCGCAAGATCCTGGAGGCGCCCCGCTTCGTGACCGAGGCGCCGCCGTCCTTCCGCTCCGCCGAGCGCACCGAGGCCCACCCGGTCCTCGTCGGCAGCCCCGAGGACCCCGACATCCGCGTGGACTTCAACGCCACGGTCGCCCTCGACGAGGAGGCCGCCGGCGCCCTGGTCCGGCTGCGCGAGACCATGACGGACGCCTCCGAGTCGGTGGTCCTGCGCCCCGGCGAGCTGGTCTTCGTCGACAACCGCCTGGTCCTGCACGGCCGTACGAACTTCGTCCCCCGCTACGACGGCCGGGACCGCTGGCTGCACCGCATCTTCGTCCACCTGGACAACCGCCTCACCCGGGCGCACCGGGCGGGCAACGGTCCGGTGCTGGTCTGAGCGGGCCATCGACAACCGACGGACGGCACATGGAGAGCAGCAGCGTGACCACAGCAGACGTGGACGTCGACGGGAACGACGTGAACGGGTCCGGGGCGGGCGCGGGGGACGCGGTCGAGGCGTTCGTCGTGGTCGTCAGCGACGAGGGTCGGCACTCCCTGTGGTGGCCCGGCTGGCCGGTGCCCGCGGGCTGGCGCGTCGCGTCGGACCCCGGCAGCCGGCAGGAGTGCCTGGACCTGATCGAGGAGCGCTGGACCGGGCTGCGGACCCGGCCCCGGCTCGCTCAGGGGGACCCGCGGTGAGCGCCCGCCCCACCCTGGTCCTGGTGGATGCCCTCACCACGGGCGCCATGCTGGCCCGCGCGGCCGCCGCCGACCACCGCGTGGTCCATGTGCGTTCGCGCGCGGAGCTGCCGGAGACCTTCGCCGCGAGCCTGCCCACCGAGGTCTTCGCGGAGGACCTCACGTATCCGGGCCGCGCGCAGGAGGTGCTCGCCCGGCTGCGGACGCAGGCACCCGTCGCCGTGATCGCCGCCAGCGAGTTCGGCGTGGAGGTCGCCGACGAACTCGCCGGCCGCCTGGGACTGCGCGGGAACGACCCCGTGCTGTCGACGGCCCGGCGCGACAAGTCCCGCATGATGGAGGTCCTCGCGGCGGCCGGCGTGCCGACCCCGCGTCAGCTGCGCGGCAGCGATCTCACGGAACTGCTGGACTGGCGCCGCGCCCAGGGCCTGGCACGGGTGGTCGTCAAACCGCTGGACAGCGCCGGCTCCGAGGACGTGTACACCTGCGACACCGAGCAGGAGGTGGCCGCGGCACTGCGGGCGGCCCTCGGCAAGACCAATCTGATGCTGTGCGCCAACGAGGCGGTGCTGATCCAGGAGCACCTCGCCGGGGACGAGTACGTCGTCAACAGCGTGAGCAGGGACGGCGACCACTGGTTCACCGACGCGTGGATCAGCCGCAAGCAGGTCACCTCCGGCAAGCGGCTCGTCTACGACCACGAGGACCTGCTGCCGCCGGACGCGCCCGTGCTCGACGAGATCCTCGGCTATGTCGGCCGGGTGCTCGACGGCCTCGGCATCGCCCACGGCCCGGCCCACACCGAGCTCATCCTCACCCCGCACGGGCCGCGCCTGCTGGAGACCGGCGCCCGGCTGTCCGGCCTCGCCAACCCGCCCGCGCTCCAGCGGTGCACCGGCGCGGACCAGGTCACCCTGACCCTCGACAGCCACACCTCGCGGGCGGCGGCACTGAGCTCCCGCCCCCGGCGCTACGTCCGCCACGAGTCGGCCCGCTGCGTCAACCTCCTCGCCCACCGCGAGGTGCCCCTGCCGACGCACGCGCTGCGAGCGGCCCTGGAACGGCTCCCCGCCTTCGAGAGCGTCCGCTTCCGCAAGGCCGACGGCACCCCGACCCGCCCGACCGTCGACCTCAACTCCTCGCCGGGCGTGGTGTTCCTGGTGCACCGGGACCCGGAGGAGATCGAGAGCAGCTACAAGATGCTGCGGGCCGTGGAACGGGAGTTGCTGTGAGGGCGGGGCGGGTGGGGCAGGCCGACCGGCCGGGAGCGTTTGTGAGGAGGCGGGCCGTATGCCCGTGAGTCCGGAGAGTTTCAGGGAGTTGTTCGGCTCCTTCCCGGCGCAGGTGGCGGTCATCACCGCGGTCGGCGCGGACGGCCGGCCGCGCGGATTCACCTGCACGACCACGTGCGCGGTGTCGGCGGCCCCGCCCCTGCTGCTGATCTGCGTGGACGAGAACTCCCAGACGCTGCCCGCGATCCTGGCCGGCCGGAGCTTCGTGGCGAACGTCCTCGCGGCGCCCGGCGAGGAGGCGTCGAGGATCTTCGCGGGCAAGACGGCGGACAAGTTCGACCGGGTGGCATGGGAGCCGTCGCGCAGGGCGGGCGGCGCCCCGATCCTCACGGACGTCGTGCTGGCGTACGCGGAGTGCCGGGTGGTGCAGACCGTGACCGCGGGCGACCACCGGATCATCGTCGGCGAGGTCGAGGGCAGCGCGGTCTTCCCGCGCGAGCCGCTGCTGTACGGCAAGGGCGTGTACCACGCCTGGCCGGTCGTCCCGATGGCCGTGGGCACGGGCGCGGGAGGCTGAGCCGGGTGCTCGCCGCCGATTCCGCCCTGCACGAGGAGATCCTGCTCGCGGCGTACGACGGCTGGGGCGGCGCGGGCGTCCGGGGCTGGTCCCGGGAACTGGGCCTCGTCCTCGCGGCGGCGGTCCTGACGGAACTGGCGCGGGCGGGCCGGGTGGTGGTGGACCCCGCCGGGGTCGTGTACGCCCGGGACGCGACGAAAGCCCCGGACCCGGTCTCGGACGCCCTCCTGGAACGGCTCCTGCTGACCCGCCGCGCGCACCGCGCCCACTGGTGGCTGGACCGCCAGGGCGACACCGTCCTGGACCTCACCCTGAGCCGCCTCCTGCACACGGGCGCCCTGTCCGAGCGGCGCGTACGGAGATGGGGCGTACTCCCGACGACCGACCGAGTCCCGTCGGACCCGGTCCGAGCCGCACGGGCCCGCGAGGCGATCCGCCGCGCCGGGACCGGCACCCCGACGGAGCGGACGGCCACGGCGGCGGCCCTCCTCTCCGCCGCGAACCTCTCCACCCCGCTGGCCCTGCCCCGCACGAACTGGCGGACCTGCCGGCCCCCGGTCCCGACCGTCGCGAGCGAACTGGCCCTGACCTTGGCAATCTCCCGCATCCCACCGGCACTGGCGTGATTCGGGGGCCGACGGTGCATGAGCACTCGATTCTGTGTCCCGGCTCCGGGACCCCCTCAGTCGGCCGTCGTCCGGGTGCGGCGGGCGTAGGCGCGGGCCGCGCGGGCGCGGTCGCCGCAGCGGGTGGAGCACCAGTGGCGGCGGCCGTGGCGGAGCAGGTACCGGTTGCAGGGGGCCGAGCCGCAGGCCGTGAGGCGTTCGGCGTCGGCGGAGGTGAGGAGGTCGGCGGCGTCGGCGGCGAGGGTCGCCAGCGCGTGGTCGACGATCTCGGTCGTGGGGTGCGTCGCGGCCCGGTAGGGGCCGTCCTTCTCGTCCCACTGGAGCAGCGGAGCCGTCGGCACCCTGGTCAGCGCGTCGTTGACGGCGGTCAGCGCGGCCGGCAGCGCGGGCAGCGCCGCGACCCGCGAGTCGAACAGCGACCGGACCTGCTCGCGCAGCGACCGCAGCTGTGCCGCGCACATCTCCCGCATCCCGGCGTCGACGGGAGCCAGCCCGCGCTCCACGAGCCACTCGTTCGCCGCGGCGGGCGTGCCGAGCTGATCCACGAAGTGTCCGCCCGGCAGCGCGATCACGCTGTTGACGAGGGCGAGCGACGGGTACTGCTCCGCGCCCGGCGCGGGCGGCACGGGCGGCTCGACGTTCTCGTTCATGGCTCTCATGGTACGGAGTCCGGCAATCCGTGAGATGCCCGCAGCCCGGCGCGGCTCGGGGGAGGAGCCGCCGGGCCGCGGCGCGGGAGGGCGGGGCAGTCTCACAAGTGCCGCGTGCAGACACCCCCCGGCGGCCGCTCACATGTGGACGACCGGCGCCGCGTCCGGATCCGTGGCCGGTGCGCCCCGCCGGTACAGCGCGACGCTCACGACCAGGCCGACTGCGAAGAAGACCGCCGACCACCAGTAGGCGGTGGAGTAGGCCTCCAGCCCGGCCTGCGCCTGCACCGCGGGATCCCTGGGGTTCCGGCCGGCGAGGTAGTCGGTCGCGGCGCCGGTGGCCAGCGTGTTCAGCAGGGCCGTACCGATCGAGCCGCCGACCTGCTGCATGGCGTTCACGGTGGCCGAGGCGACCCCGGAGTCCCTGGCGTCCACACCGGCGGTCGCCAGCCCCATGGCGGGCGCGATGACCAGCCCGAGCCCGAAGCCGGCTGCGAGCAGCGGGGGCAGCACATCGGTGGCGTAACCGCTGTGCAGATCCAGGGCCGTCATCCACACCATGCCGGCCGCGGCCAGCCCCATGCCCAGCGGGACGATCGGCCTGGGGCCGATCCGGGGCACCAGCACGCTGGAGGCGAGGGTGGCGCTGATCATGAGCGCGGCAGTCATGGGCAGGAAGGCCAGCCCGGTCCTGACCGGCGTGTAACCGAGGCTCTGCTGGAGGTAGTAGGTCAGGAAGAGGAACACCCCGAACATGCCCGCGCCGCTGATCAGGACCGAGACGAAGGAAGCGCCGCGGTTGCGGTCGAGCAGCACGCGCAGGGGCAGCAACGGGTGGCTGGCACGCGTCTGCCACCAGGTGAACGCTGCCAGCAGTACGGCTCCGGCGATCAGGAAGCCCCAGGTGGCCGGCGAGTCCCAGTCGTGCGTCTCGGCGTTGGAGAAGCCGTAGACCAGGCCGAACAGACCACCGCCGACGAGGATCGCGCCGGGCACGTCGAGCGTGGCGGACCGGTCCCGGCTGGTGCGGCGCAGCAGCACCGCTCCACCGACGAAGGCGACGGCGGCGAAGAGCAGGTTGACGTAGAGGGTCCAGCGCCAGTCGAGGTGCTCGGTGAGCAGACCGCCGAGCAGCAGCCCTATGGCACCGCCGGCGCCCGCGATGGCGCCGTACACGCCGAACGCCTTGGCGCGTTCCTTGGCGTCGGTGAAGGTCGTCGTCAGCAAGGACAGCGCGGCGGGTGCCAGCAGCGCGCCGAACAGGCCCTGTACGGCGCGGGCGGCGACCAGCATCTCGAAATTGGTCGCGGCGCCGCCGAGCGCGGATGCCCCGGCGAAGCCGACCAGGCCGACCAGGAAGGTCATCTTGCGGCCGAAGAGGTCGGCGATCCGGCCGCCGAGGAGCAGCAGACTGCCGAAGGCCAGGGCATAGGCGGTGACGACCCACTGCCGGTCGCCGTCGGAGAAGCCCAGGTCCTGCTGTGCGGACGGCAGGGCGATGTTCACGATCGTGCCGTCCAGCACGACCATCAGCTGGGCCACGCCGATGACGGCGAGGATCCACCAGCGATGGCGCGGCGACGCCTCGGCGGACGGCGGGGGTGGCGGGTCGACGGGGGAGACAGGGGAGGCGGGGGAGCTGGGGGAGTCGGTGGCGTCGGTGGAGGTCCGGGACATGGCGAGGGCTCCGCTTCGAGGGTTCTGACGGTTGTCAGATTTGCCTGACGAGTGTCAGATTAGCTGTCGTCTGACAGGTGTCAAGTAAGGTGTGGACGGCCCCTCGGGTCGGGGTCACGCAGTGAGGAGGCAGGAGTGGGTGCACGAGCCGAGTCCGCCCGCAGGCCGGGACGCCCCGGCGCGGACACGCCCGCGGTGCCGGAGGAGCAGAGCATCCTGCAACGCGGCCTGGAGGCCTTCGCGGAGCTGGGATACGACCACGCCTCCGCGCGGGAGCTGGCCCGCCGCCTCGGCGTCAGCCACAACTTCATCAACGACCGCTACGGGTCCAAGGCGGCCTTCTGGCGCGCGGTCGTCGACCACGCCCTGGGCGGGCAGCTGGCCCGGATGCCCGAGGTGGACGACTCGGTCGACGACGCCGAGCGGCTGCGGCTGATCATCACCGGCTTCTACCGCAGCGCGGTCGACACTCCGCTGGTCGGACGGCTATTCGTCGAGGAACTCAACCGGGAGACCGAGCGGTTGGACTACCTCTACGAGCGCTACATCGCCCCCACCCTCCAGACCCTGACGCCCAGCATCGAGCGGCTCGTGGCCGAGGGGCGCATGGCACCCGTACCGATGGACGTCCTGTTCTTCGCCGTCATCCCGCCCGTCTCCGGCATGGTGGAGGTGCCGCTGGCCCGTCGTCTGGGCAGGCCCGTGCCCGCCTCGCCCGAGCAGCTCACGGCCACGGCCGAGACGCTCGCGGCACTGGTGGTCAACGGGCTGCTGGCGAAGGGGCCCGTACCGCGCGGCTGAGCCCCCGACCCCGGGTCAGGAACCCGCGGAGTGCGGCCGGACGCCGAGGACGTCGAGCATCGCCCGGGTCGCCGGGCTGGGGTTGAAGCGGCTCCACACCAGGTACTCCAGGCGATGCGGCCCGTCGAGCACGCGGACGAGCGCCAGTTCGGGATCACCGGCGGCCAGCGGACGGACGTACGCGGAGGGCAGCAGCGCGATGCCGAGCCCGCGCGCGACCAGCCGGGAGATCAGCTCGACGACCCCGGCCTCGTAGGCGACGTCACGGACCAGGCCCGCGGCGGCGAAGGCGCGGTCGGACTGGGCGCGGGCGGGGGTGCCGGCCGCGAAGTCCACGAAGGTCTCCTCGGCGATCTCCTCCAGCGTGACCCGCTGCGCGCCCGCCAGCCGGTGCCCGGCCGGCACGACCAGGGCGTGCTCGTCGTGATCGAGGACCAGGGTCTCCACGCCGGACGGCCGCTCGCCCTCCGGCAGCCCGAGAAAGGCGATGTCCAGCTCGCCGTCCCGCACCGCCGCGGCCAGCTCGTCGCTGCGCCCCGAACGCAGCACGACGTGCACGTCCGGGTACCGGGCGCGATACCGCTGAAGCAGATCCGGCACGTCCACCGCGGCCGTCGTCACGATCACTCCGACGGCGAGCCGGCCCCGTACGACCCCGGTCGCGGCGGCGGCGTCGGCGACCGCGCGGTCGGCGGCGGCCAGGCACTCGCGCGCCGCGGCCACGAACGCCACGCCGGCGCTGGTGAGTTCGACGCGGCGGCTGGAGCGCGCGAACAGCTTGACCCCGAGCTCCCGTTCCAGCCCGGCGATCCGATGGCTGAGGGACGACTGCACCACGAAGCAGCGCTCCGCAGCGCGCGTGAAGTTACGGGTTTCGGCCACGGCGACGACGTAGCGCATCTGCTGGAGATCCACAGACCCATGATTCTGATTCATGGCTGCGATGACAACCATGTGTTGGAGTCATGGCGCCGGGCTGCGGAGACTGCTTCTCATGCATCCCACGACCGAGCGGCCATCGGGGCTGCCGCGGGTCTCCCGCGCGCTGCCGATCGCGACCGTCGCACTGACCGCCCTCGCCCCCGCGGCCTGGGGCACCACCTACGCCGTGACCACGGAACTCCTCCCGCCCGGCCACCCGATGTTCGCCGGGCTCGTCCGCGCCCTGCCCGCCGGGCTGCTCGCCCTGGCGATCACCCGCGTGCTGCCGCGCGGCGACTGGTGGTGGAAGGCCGGCGTCCTCGGCGCGCTCAACATCGGCACCCTGTTCCCGCTGCTGTTCCTGGCCGCCGAACGGCTCCCCGGCGGTGTCGCCGCCACCCTCGGCGCCGCCCAGCCGCTGCTGGTCGCCGGGCTCGCCATCGCGGCGCTCCACGTCCGGCCGACGGTCTGGCGATGGACCTGGGGCGTGCTCGGCGTGGCCGGGGTCGGGCTCGTCGTGCTCGGTCCGGAGGCCCGGCTGGACGCGGTCGGAGTGCTCGCCGGTCTCGGCGGTACGACCGCGATGGCCTGCGGCACGGTCCTCACCAAGCGCTGGGGGCGACCCGCCGGCGTCGGCCCCCTGGCCCTGGCCGGCTGGCAACTGACCATGGGCGGGCTGCTGTTGCTCCCCCTCACCCTCGCGATCGAGGGCGTGCCGCAGCGGATCGACGCGGGGGCGGCGACCGGCTACCTCTGGCTCGGCAGCGTCGGCGGGCTGATCGCGTACACGCTGTGGTTCCGCGGCATCGGAAAGCTGTCGGTGGGCGCGTCGGCACCGCTGGTGCTGCTGTCCCCACTGGTCGCGACGGTCATCGGCACAGCCCTGGGCGAATCCCTGAGCCTGCCCCAGTCCCTCGGCTTCGTCCTGGCTCTGGCCGCGCTGCTGGCAGCGCAGTTCGAGTCCGCGGCGGGGGTGTGGAGGGTGCTGGTGCGTGGGAGGCGGCGACAGCGGCCAGGGCCGGGGCCGGAAGGGTTGCGTGGAGGGGGGCCGGCTCTGGGGGTGCAGGTCCGGGGTGCGCCGATTCCGGGGATGCCGGTCGAGGGCGAGTTGGTCCGGGGTGAGTCGGTCAGGGGTGAGTCGGTTCCGGATCTGCCGGTTCGGGATGAGCGGGTTGGAGAGGGGCGGGTTCGGTGACGGGGAGTTCAGTCGGGGTCTCGGCAACGCCGGTTCCGGAGAGGGCGGTTACGGCCGCGCCATCGGTCGGCCGGTCT
Source organism: Streptomyces chartreusis (assembly GCF_008704715.1). NCBI lineage: Bacteria > Bacillati > Actinomycetota > Actinomycetes > Kitasatosporales > Streptomycetaceae > Streptomyces > Streptomyces chartreusis. The sequence continues at coordinate 4,287,430 of NZ_CP023689.1, read as the reverse complement.
TCCCGGTCTCCCCGCATGACGATCGCCGTGCTCGGCGCCACCGGCATGGTCGGCAGCCGGGTGATCGCCGAGGCGGTGGCACGCGGGCACCGGGTGCTGGCCCTGTCCCGGAAGCCCGGGGACGGCGACCCGAACGTCACGCCGGTCGCGGTCGACGTGGGCGACCCGGAGGCCGTACGCGAGGCCCTCGCGGGGACCATCGCGACCGGCACCGTTGCGAGGGGAGCCACCGCACCCGGCACCGTTGCGACGGGAGTCACCGCACCCGGCACCACCGCACCCGGCGTCACCGCGACCGGCACCACCCCGCCCCACCCCCCAGACGCCGTAATCCTCTCCGTGCGGACCTTCCCGGCCGACCGGGAGTTCCTGGTCGGCGCCACCCGCACGGTGCTGGACGCCGCCGCGCGGCTCGGTACGCGTGTGCTCGTGGTCGGCGGGGCCGGTGCCCTGCGCAGCCCCGGCGACCCCGACCTGCCGGTGGCCGACAACCGGGCGTACGTGCCGGACGAGTACCGGGCCGTGGCGCTCGCCGGGACTGCGCAGTTGGTGACCTGCGAGGCCCACGCCGACGCCGACTGGGTCTACCTCAGCCCACCGGCCGAGCTCGAACCCGGCGAACGGACCGGCCGCTACCGCCGCGGCACCGACACCCTGCTCACGGCCTCGGACGACGGCCGGTCGTGGATCAGCGCGGAGGACCTGGCCGTGGCGGTGGTCGACGAGGTCGAGAACCCCGGCACGGAACGCCACATCACGGTCGTCCACCGGCCGTCGACGTGAGTGCCGACATGCCGGTCACCACAGGCTGGAGACGGCCTGCGCCATCGCGCTGACGTCCGTCGGGCACCGCGCCCGCGACGACGAGCGTCGCGAGCTGCGCGGCCTGCTCGGGCACGTAGGGGCGGGATCGAGGAACCCCGCCCCTACGGCCCCTCCCTACTTCAGGTGTCGGTCCAAGAACCGGCACCCGTCCTCGAGTTCGAACCACGGGGTGCCGGTGTGGCCGCCCAGGTTGGCGTGCAGTGTCTTCTCCTTGCTGCCGAACGAGTCGAACAGGTCCAGGGCCCGCTGCCTGGGGTTCCCCTCGTCGTCCCACTGGAGCAGGACCAGCAGCGGGACGGTGACCTGCCGGGCCTCCTCACGCTGGGCCAGGGGCACGTAGCCCCCGGCGAAGAACCCGGCGGCCTCGATGCGCGGCTCGGACGCCGCGAGGCGGATACCGAGGGCGGTCCACCCGGAGTACCCGACCGGGCCGCCGATCTCGGGCAGCGCGAGGAGGGCGTCCAGGGTGGTCAGCCATTCCGGGGCCGCCTTCTCGACCAGCGGGCCGACGAGGGCCTCGAAGATCCCGTCGACCGGCTCGCCGGCCTGCATCGCCCGGCGGAGGTCGGCGCGGATCTGCTCGTCGGCGGCGGAACGGGGCCGGTCACCGCACCCGGCGGCGTCGATGGTGGCCACCGCGTAGCCGCAGGCCGCGGTGTGCCGGGCCCGGGCGACCAGCCGGCTGTCCTTCTTGGGCAGCCCGTTGTTGTGGGCCATCAGGATCAGCGGGACCGGTGTGGCGGACCCGGGCGTCCACAGGGTGCCGGGGATCTCGCCGAGGGTGAATTCGCGTTCGAGGACGCCGTCGTCGAGGCGCTGCTCAGAAGTGAATTGCATGGTCGTGCCCTTTCGGGAGTGCGCTTGAACGGCGCTCCCGGACGACCTATCGCCCGACCGCGACCCCGGAGGGGAGCACCCACGTCGATACTGCGTTCACGGGTACCACCTCCTCACCCTCCGGCACGGCCACCGAAAAACTACCAACGGCGGCCACACCCCACCAACAGGTTTTCGCGACGCCGCACGACAAAGGCGGCACATGACAAAGGCGGGGTCCGAAAACCCCGCCCGAAACCAATGAAATCCCAGCTCACGGCCACACAAGGCAATACGGCTGATGCCCCGCCTCATGCAACCGGTGCGAGAAGTCCTGCCACTCGTGCAGCAGTTGGTACACGTTGAACGCGTCCCGCGGGCCACCCCGGTCCGGCACCGTCGACCAGATGAAGGCGGCCGCGCCGACCGCTTCCTCCCCTATGCCCCGCAGCGGGTCGACGACCGTCATCGGCAGCTTGACGACCGCGTAGTCGGGGTGCAGGACGACAAGCTCCAGCGGCGGCACCTTGTGCAGGGGCACGCCCTCGATGCCGGTCAGCACCATCGCCGCCATGGTCTCCGGCTTGATCTTGGTGAACATGCCGTTCATGCCGAGCTCGTCGCCGCCCAGCTCCTCGGGCCGCATGGAGATGGGGACGCGGGCAGCGGTGGCGCCGTCCGGCGCGCCGAAGTACTTGTACGTCACCCCCACCCGACCACCATTCCTGCTCTCCGCCCGGAGACGGTCGACCTGGCCGTCGATCCGCCGGTCGAACGGCTCGTGCTCACTCGGTACACCCGGTACACCCGTTGCGTCTGGCATACCTGGTACAACGTGTCCCTGGCGTGCTTCGTTCGAATCCTCCGCGTCGCGCCGGTGCTTTCCCCGCCGGGCACGTCGAGGACCCAGGTCATCAGTCCCCTCGCCCAGTCCGCCACCGCGATGCATATCTCCACCCGACTGCTTTTCTAGGACGCGCAGGCCCCGCCGCGCAACCCGATCATCGTGTCAGTGACCTCCCCCACGGCCGCCCGCCGAAACGTGCGCTGAAACACCTGTCCGCGGGATCTTTTCAGTCCCCGATCACCACGCCCCGCATGAGCTGTGTGTATCACGTCCAGTCTCGCAGATTCCCGGAGAGGTGACGGCGGGTGAAGTGAGGGGCGCCAGGGGTGCGAGCGGACGGGACGACCGCTCCCCGCGCCGGTAGCGCCCCGCGGGCGTCGCCGACCGCTGGCCTACTCTGAGGAGGTCACTGGCAACCGGAGTCCGAGATCATCGGAGTAGGTCAGAGAAGGTCGGAGTAGTCGCAGGCCATGAGCGAAGCGCCCTCTTCAGGAACGCCCTATCCATACGATGCGCCTGCCTCGCAGGCTCTGTTCGACCGTGCGGCCGCCGTCACGCCGGGCGGCGTGAACTCCCCGGTGCGCGCCTTCCGCGCCGTGGGCGGTACGCCCCGGTTCATGGTGTCCGGCAGCGGTCCGTACCTGACCGACGCGGACGGGCGTGAGTACGTCGACCTCGTCTGCTCCTGGGGACCCATGATCCTCGGGCACTCCCACCCGGACGTGATCGCCGCCGTCCAGGACGCCGTCTCCCGCGGCACCTCCTTCGGCACGCCCGGTGAGGGCGAGGTCGCGCTCGCCGAGGAGATGGTCGACCGGATCGAGCCGCTGGAGCAGGTGCGGCTGGTCTCCAGCGGCACCGAGGCCACCATGTCGGCCATCCGGCTCGCCCGCGGGTTCACCCGGCGGACCAAGGTGATCAAGTTCGCCGGCTGCTATCACGGGCACGTCGACTCGCTGCTCGCCGCCGCCGGCTCGGGTGTGGCCACCTTCGCCCTGCCCGACACGCCCGGCGTCACCGGCGCCCAGGCCGGCGACACCATCGTGCTGCCGTACAACGACCTGGAGTCCGTGCACGAGGCCTTCCACCGGCACCCCGGCGAGATCGCCTGCGTCATCACCGAGGCCTCGCCCGGCAACATGGGCGTCGTCCCGCCGCAGCCCGGCTTCAACGAGGGGCTGCGGGACGCCTGCCACAAGAACGGCGCCCTGTACATCTCCGACGAGGTCATGACCGGCTTCCGCACCAGCCGCGCCGGCTGGTACGGCGTCGACGGGGTCAGGCCCGACCTCATGACGTTCGGCAAGGTGATGGGCGGCGGCTTCCCGGCCGCGGCCTTCGGCGGGCGCGCCGACGTGATGGCGCACCTCGCCCCGGCCGGCCCCGTGTACCAGGCGGGCACCCTGTCCGGGAACCCGGTCGCCACCGCCGCGGGCCTCGCTCAGCTGCGGCTCCTCGACGAGGCCGCCTACGCCAAGGTCGACGCGGTGTCGCGGACCGTCCAGACCCTCGTCACCGAGGCCCTCACCAAGGAAGGCGTCGCCCACCGGCTCCAGAACGCCTCCAACATGTTCTCGGTGTTCTTCACCGACCGTGAGGTCCGCAACTACGAGGACGCCAAGCGGCAGGAATCCTTCCGCTTCACCGCCTTCTTCCACTCGATGCTGGCGCGGGGCGTCTATCTGCCGCCCTCGTCCTTCGAGTCCTGGTTCGTGTCCACGGCACACGACGAGCAGGCGGTCCAGCGCATCGCCGACGCCCTTCCGGCGGCGGCCCGAGCGGCGGCGGAGGCCACGGCGGAATGAGCGACGACATCAACAAGGACGACATCATCAAGAACGACAGTGACGTCACCGTCGTCCACCTGATGCGGCACGGCGAGGTGGCCAACCCGGACGGGATCCTCTACGGCCGGCTTCCGGGCTACCACCTCTCCGAGCTCGGCCGGCAGATGGCCGACCGGGTCGCCGAGCACCTCGCCCCCCGTGACGTCACCCATGTGTGCGCCTCCCCGCTGGAGCGGGCGCAGGAGACGGCGACGCCGATCGCCAAGGCGCACGGGCTCGACCTCGCGACCGACGAGCGGCTCATCGAGGCCGGCAACGTCTTCCAGGGCAAGACCTTCGGCGTCGGCGACGGCGCGCTGAAGAAGCCCGCGAACTGGAAGCACCTGGTCAACCCGTTCCGGCCGTCCTGGGGCGAGCCGTACGTCGACCAGGTCGTGCGCATGATGGGCGCGCTGGACGCCGCCAAGGACGCCGCCCGCGGGCACGAGGCCGTGCTGGTCAGCCATCAGCTGCCGATCTGGATCGTGCGCAGCTATGTCGAGCGGCGCCGGCTGTGGCACGACCCGCGCAAGCGGCAGTGCACCCTCGCGTCCCTGACGACCTTCACGTACCAGGGCGACAAGATCGTGTCCGTCGGCTACACCGAGCCCGCCATCGATCTCGTGCCCGCCCATCTCCGCGCCGGCGCCCAGCCGGTGAAGGGGAAGGACAAGGCTTTCGGCGCTTAAGACGCCTTTGTGACATTTGTTTCGAATCCTCCGTGATCTGGAGGAACCTCCTCGTTCGTCGTGCCCTCTGACTGGGTGACCACCAGGGCAAGCACGACGGACGGGGCAGCAATGCGCAACTTCAGCCGAAGGGGAGCCATCGGACTCGGTGCCGGAGCGGCCGCCGGCCTCGGACTCGCGGGGTGCGGCACCCTCACCTCGTCAGACGGTTCGAACGGGTCATCGGGTTCCGGGGACGGCTCGGCAAACAAGCCGGGCGCCCAGACCGACCGCGCCCGCCCCATAGGCGACGGCTCCACCTCCTTCACCGGCAAGCAGCCGAACCAGCCCGCCAAGCCGGAGCCGCTGGAGCCGGGCCAGGAGCCGCCGCAGTTCGTCATCTTCTCCTGGGACGGCGCCGGCGAGGTCGGCAACGGTCTCTTCCCGCGCTTCCTCGACCTCGCCAAGGAGCACGAGGCGCACATGACCTTCTTCCTCTCGGGGCTGTATCTGCTGCCCGAGAGCAAGAAGCGGCTCTACGACCCGCCGAACAACCCGCGCGGCGCCTCCGACATCGGCTACCTCACCGACGACCACATCAAGCAGACGCTGAAGGGCGTGCGGCGCGCCTGGCTCGAAGGCCATGAGATAGGCACGCACTTCAACGGCCACTTCTGCGGCGGCACCGGCACCGTCGGCAACTGGACCCCGAAGCAGTGGCGCAGCGAGATAGACCAGGCCAAGTCCTTCGTCAAGGAGTGGCGGACGAACTCCGGGTGGACCGATCTGCCCTCGCTGCCCTTCGACTACGACAAGGAGCTCGTCGGCGGCCGCACCCCCTGCCTCCTCGGCCAGGACAACCTGCTGCCCACCGCCAAGGAGCTGGGCTGGCGCTACGACGCCTCCTCGCCCGGCGGCCGTCAGGTGTGGCCGGACAAGAAGCAGGGACTGTGGGACCTGCCGTTGCAGCAGATACCTTTCCCCGGCCGCAGCTTCGAGGTCCTGTCGATGGACTACAACATGCTGGCCAACCAGTCGGTCAACTCGACGAACGCGCCGAGCCACAACTACCCGGCCTGGCGCGAGCAGTCGGCGCAGGCGTACATCCAGGGCTTCAAGCGGGCATTCGAGTCGAACCGGGCGCCCTTCTTCATAGGTAACCACTTCGAGCAGTGGAACGGCGGCATCTACATGGACGCCGTCGAGGAGGCCCTGAAGCACATCGCGCGGGAGAAGGAGAAGGGTGCGGACGTCCGACTCGTCTCCTTCCGGCAGTTCGTGGACTGGATGGACGTACAGAAGCCGGACATTCTCGACAAGTTGCGCACTCTGGAAGTCGGGCAGCAGCCCGCCGGGGGCTGGAAGTCCTTCCTGGAGGCCGACTCCACCGGCTCTTCCGCGGACTCCTCCGCGGACACCCAAAACGCTGCCTGAAATGCGGTTTTGTGTCCGGGAGGGGGGTGCGCAAGATCCCCGGAACGGACATGCGAAACTTTTCACATGAGTGCCGCCCGTCGCGCCCGTAGCCGTACCGCCCTGCTCGCCACCACCGGCGCCGCCACAGCCGCGCTGGTCCTGTCCGCGTGCACTTCGGGCGGTACGTCCGGTGGCGGCGGCGACACCAACTTCGTCACCGGCAACAACGGCATCGACACCGTCGCCCAGGGCAAGCGCGCCGCCGCGCCCGCCCTCTCCGGCGAGACCATCGACGGCAAGCAGCTCGACACCGGCTCCTACAAGGGCAAGGTCCTCGTCATCAACGTCTGGGGATCGTGGTGCCCGCCCTGCCGGGCCGAGGCGAAGAACTTCCAGACCGTCTACGAGGACGTCAAGGACCAGGGCGTCGAGTTCGTCGGCATCAACACCCGGGACACCAGCACCACCCCGGCGAAGGCCTTCGAGAAGGAGTTCGGGGTCACCTACCCGAGCCTGTACGACCCCACGGGCAAGCAGATGCTCCGCTTCAAGAAGGGCACGCTCAACCCGCAGGCGATCCCCTCCACGCTGGTCATCGACCGGGAGGGAAAGATCGCCGCGCGGGCGCTGATGCCACTGGGCGAGGACACCCTGCGCAGCATGATCAAGCCCGTCCTCGCGGAGAAGTGACGTGAGCGCACTGTCCACGCTCGCCGAGGGCGCGACCTACAACGGCACCGTCATGCACGGCGCCCTGCTCCTCGCGCTGCCGATCGCCGTGCTCGGCGGCCTCGTCTCCTTCTTCTCCCCGTGCGTCCTGCCGCTCGTCCCCGGCTACCTCTCGTACGTCACCGGAGTCAGCGGCACCGACCTGGCCGAGGCCCGGCGCTGGCGGATGGTCGCCGGGGCCTCCCTGTTCGTGCTCGGCTTCACCGTCGTGTTCGTCTCCGGCGGGGCCCTGTTCGGCTACTGGGGCTCGACCCTCCAGGAGAACAAGGACCTCCTGACGAAGATCCTCGGCGTCCTGATGATCCTGATGGGCGTCTTCTTCATGGGCCTGATGCCCTGGCTGACCCAGCGGGAGTTCCGCTTCCACACCAGGCCCGCCACCGGACTCGCCGGCGCCCCCCTGCTCGGCGCCTTCTTCGGCATCGGCTGGACGCCCTGCATCGGCCCGACCCTGTCCTCCGTGCAGACGCTCGCCATCAACGAGGCCAGCGCCGGACGCGGCGCCCTGCTGACCGTCGCCTACTGCCTCGGTCTGGGCATTCCGTTCGTCGTCACTGCCGTAGCCTTCCGCAAGGCGCTCGGCGCCTTCGCCTGGATCAAGCGTCACTACGCCTGGGTCATGCGCGTCGGCGGCACCATGATGATCGTGACCGGAGTGCTGCTGCTGACCGGCGCGTGGGACCGCATCGTGCAGGAGATGCAGGTCTGGTCCAACGGCTTCACTGTGGGGATCTGATCGATGAGCGAGACGAAGACCAGCGCACCCGACAGCACGCCGGCCGCGGGCGACGAGGACCTGGGCGCCGCCGGCTCCCAGCTCTCCACCGCCCCCGCCGAGGACGCCCCCAACCTGCCCTCGCTCGGTGTCATCGGCTGGGCCCGCTGGTTCTGGCGGCAGCTCACCTCGATGCGGGTCGCACTGCTGCTGCTCCTGCTGCTGTCGCTCGGCGCGATCCCCGGCTCCCTCATCCCGCAGACCGGCATCGACGAGACGAAGGTCGCCGAGTTCCGCAAGGCGCACGAGACGCTCGCCCCGATCTACGACAAGCTCGGCCTCTTCAACGTCTACAGCTCGGTGTGGTTCTCCGCGATCTACATCCTGCTGTTCGTCTCCCTCATCGGCTGCATCGTCCCGCGCACCTGGCAGTTCGTCGGCCAGCTGCGCGGCCGGCCGCCGGGCGCCCCCAAGCGGCTGACCCGGCTGCCCGCCTACACCACCTGGCGCACCGACGCCGAGCCCGAGCAGGTCCGCGAGGCCGCGCTCGCCCTGCTGAAGAAGCGGCGCTTCCGCGCCCACCTCACCGGTGACGCCGTCGCCGCCGAGAAGGGCTATCTGCGCGAGGTCGGCAACCTCGCCTTCCACATCGCGCTGATCGTGATGCTGACCGCCTTCGCCTGGGGCCAGCTGTTCAAGTCCGAGGGCAACAAGCTGGTCGTCGAGGGCGACGGGTTCTCCAACACCCTCACCCAGTACGACGACTTCAAGTCCGGCAGCCTCTTCACCCAGGACGACCTGGACCCGTTCAGCTTCAACCTGAAGAACTTCACCGGCACCTACGAGGCGTCCGGCCCCAACAAGGGCACCCCGCGGATCTACAAGGCCGACATCAGCTACAGCGTCGGCGCCGACGGCAAGGACGAGAAGACCACCATCAAGGTCAACGAGCCGCTGGAGATCGGCGACTCGAAGGTCTACCTCGTCAGCCACGGCTACGCCCCCGTCATCACGATCCGCGACGGCAAGGGCAACATCGTCTACCGCGACGCCGTGCCGCTGCTGCCCCTCGACGGCAACGTCACCTCCACCGGTGCGATCAAGGTCATGGACGGCTACCGCAACGCCAAGGGCGAGCGGGAGCAGCTCGGCTTCCAGGCCTTCTTCCTGCCCACCTACGTCAAGGGCAACGAGCTGGCCTCGCAGTTCCCCGCGCTGCTGAACCCGGTGATCAACCTGGAGGCGTACCACGGCGACCTCGGGGTCGACGCGGGCATCCCGCAGAGCGTGTACCAGCTCAACAAGAAGAACCTGAAGGGCTTCAAGGACGCCAAGGGCGCCCAGGTCCGGGAGAACCTCAAGCCCGGCGAGTCCATGAAGCTCCCGAACGGCGCGGGCACGGTCACCTTCGAGAAGGAGATCAAGGAGTGGGCCGGCTTCCAGGTCGCCCGCCAGCCCGGCAGCGGCTGGGCGCTCGCCGGTTCCCTCGCCGCGATCTTCGGCCTCGCCGCCTCCCTGTTCATCCAGCGCCGCCGCGTGTGGGTGCGGGCCGCCACCGGCAGTGACGGCGTCACGGTCGTCGAGATGGCCGGCCTCGGCCGCAGCGAGTCCGCCAAGGTGCCCGAGGAGCTCGGCGACCTCGCCGGGATCCTCTACGAGCAGGCGCCGGGCGCACCCGATGCCGAAGACGACCCCGCAGAATCCGAAGCTTCCCCCGACCCCCAAGTCGTACCTGCCGAAGGGGCTGAGAAGTGACTCTCGCCGCCGCAACCGATCTGGCCGCCGCCACCAACGAGAACCTCGCCAGCATCAGCAACACGCTGATCTACTCGTCGATGGCCGTCTACACCCTGGCCTTCTTCGCGTACATCGCCGAATGGCTCCTCGGCAGCCGCAGCAAGGTCGGCCGCACGGCCGCCGCGCTCACCCCGGCCAAGGCCGCCAAGGCCGCGGCGCCCGCCGTCACCGTGAAGAAGGGCGGCTCGACCGCCGTACTGGAGCGGCCGAAGGTCGTCGTGCGGGCCACGGCCGGACAGCGGGACGTCCCGGACGGGCCCGGCGCACACGGCGGGGACGAGCAGGGCGACCTCTACGGGCGTATCGCCATCTCCCTCACCGTGCTGGCCTTCCTGGTCGAGTTCGGCGGTGTGCTCACGCGGGCCCTGTCGGTGCAGCGGGCGCCGTGGGGCAACATGTACGAGTTCAACATCACCTTCTCCACCGTCGCCGTCGGTGTGTACCTGGGGCTGCTCGCGCTGAAGAAGAACGTGCGCTGGCTCGGGCTCTTCCTGATCACCACGGTCCTCCTCGATCTCGGCCTCGCCGTCACTGTCTTGTACACCGCCAGTGACCAGTTGGTTCCCGCCCTTCACTCGTACTGGCTGTACATCCACGTCTCCACGGCGATCTTCTGCGGTGCGGTGTTCTACGTCGGTGCGATGTCCACGCTGCTCTACCTCTTCAAGGACAGCTACGAGAACAAGCTGGCGAGCGGCGGCAAGCCGGGCCGCTTCGCGAACTCCGTCCTGGACCGGCTGCCCGCCTCGGCGTCCCTGGACAAGTTCTCCTACCGCGTCAACGCCGCCGTCTTCCCGCTGTGGACGTTCACGATCATCGCGGGCGCCATCTGGGCGGGCGACGCCTGGGGCCGCTACTGGGGCTGGGACCCCAAGGAGACCTGGTCCTTCATCACCTGGGTCGCCTACGCCTGCTACCTGCACGCCCGCGCCACGGCCGGCTGGAAGGGCCGCAAGGCCGCCTACCTGGCCCTCATCGCCTTCGGCTGCTGGCTGTTCAACTACTACGGCGTCAACATCTTCGTCTCCGGCAAGCACTCCTACGCGGGCGTGTAGGCCCCGGACAAGAACGACCTGGACGTGGTCGATCGCGCAGGTCAGCGGCCGTAACGGGTGCACTTCGGGCCCGCCGGGGTCAGGCTGGTGTCATGACCGGTTCGATAGAGCAGGGCATCAGCCAGACCCACGGGAACACCCACATCCTGCACTTCCTGGTGCGGCTTCCCCGGCCCATGGACGCGGTCTGGCCGAGCCTCGCCACCCCGGAGGGGCTCACGTCCTGGTGCACTCCGGTCGACGCCCTCGAACCGCGCCTCGGCGGCGAGGTCGACCTGCGCGACTTCGGCAGCGGGCAGATCACCGCCTGGGACGTGGACCGCGTCGCCGAGTACACGGTGGAGGGCGGCCGGATCCGGTTCCACCTGGAACGGGACGGCGAGTCGGGCGCCGCCCTCCGCTTCACCCACGAGTTCCAGGGCGAGGCGGAGACGGAGCAGCGCTGGCGGGCCCGCTTCGAGCTGCTGATCGCGGGGCTGGAGGACGGCTCCTGAAGGGCCGCCCTAGGCCTGGCGGACGGTCGAGGCGATGACGTCCCGCAGCCGCTCCACGTACAGCCGCATGTTCTTCTGCGCCACGTCGGTGTCCGGGTAGCGGCCGGCGAACCACAGGCCCTCGTGCAGCCGGGTGACCCAGGCACACACCTGGTCGCCGTACGACACCCTGATCAGCCCGTACGCCTTCTGCTCGGTCCACTGCCCGGAGCCGGCGATGCCGCGGGTGTCGACGTAGGAGACGATCGAGTACAGGTCGGGCGAGGTGGGGCGGAAGTCCGTGCCGAGCAGGTGCAGCACCCGGGCGAGCGGCATGCGGGCCAGATGCCGGGCGGCGTGCAGCGCGTCGCGGACCGTGCGCAGGGCGCTGGGCAGGTCGTACGCCTGCTCGACCGGGATCTCGATGGGCGCGCCGCCGACGTACCAGCCCACCGAGTCGGTCCAGCGGGACTTCACCCGGGTGTGGAACGGCACGACGGTGCGGTAGACCGGCTGTCCGCCGAGGTCGTGGACGATGAGAGCGGTGGCGGCCAGGACACCGACCGAACTCCCGCCGTACGGGCGGCAGTACGCCTCGAACGCGGCGGCCGTGTCCGGGTCGGTGAGCTCCTCGCGCAGCAGCTTCTGGGTGGGCAGGCCGGCCTCGGGGTCGAGACCGAGGTCGACGGGGAAGTTCGGCAGCCGGCCGTCGCAGCGGCGGATGAACTCCCGCCAGCGGGCGACGATCTCGTGGCGGTCGTCGATCCGGTCGGCGTCCGTGCGCTCGATCTCGCAGAAGTCGACGTAGCTGCTGGCCGGCGCCGACTGCGGGGACGTGCCCGCGAGCCGTGCCGTGTACAGCTCGTGGAGCTCGGCGGGGATGCGGTGGATGGACTGGGCGTCGACATTGCTGTGGTCGAAGGCCATGTACACGCTGGTGGAGTCGTCCCGGACGACGGCCGTGTAGATGAAGTTGGGCCAGCGCAGCGCGTCCGCCGTGACGTCGAAGCGGTCCTGGAGCCGGCGGACCAGGTCGTCGGGGTCGGTGAAGTCGCCGACCACCGTGCGGTGCAGGGAGACGTCGTCGGCGTCGAGCGTGAACCGGCGCATCTCGTCGCCGGCCGCGCCGGACCAGCGGAAGCCGCTGCGCAGCGTCTCGTGCCGGAGCGTCCAGTCGCGCAGCGCCTCCTGAAGCGCGTCGAGGTCGGCCCGGCCCGGCATGTCGAAGGCCGTGCCGAGCCAGGTCGGTACGAACAGTCCGCCGTCCCGCACGGACTGGGCGGTCCTGATGTGCGACTCCTGGATGTACGCCGGGGGCCGTGAGTCCTCCGGCAGGTCCGCCGCCGCCGCGACACTCGCCGGACTGAACGTCCATTCGACGAGTCGTCCGGGCCGGACCTCGCAGCGCTGGATGTCAGTCATTCGCACGGGCGGCTCCATTCGCGGCGGGGGACACACCCGAAAGGGTGGTATCCCGCCCAACGAGGCAACCCTTTCTCGGAAACGGTCCGGCGAACAGACGGGCCGACCGGCCGGATCGTCGTTCTGATCAGCCGGTTCGGTCGACGGTGATCGAGTCCAGCTGCCGGCGCAGATACACGTGCGAGTCGACCGGCGGGTGCGCCACCCGGCCCACCGGGGCGGGCACGGACTCGACGATCGTGCCCGGAGTGCACTCCCCGAAGTACACGAGCGACATCAGCTCCTCGGCGGGCGCGTCCGCGGGCGGCGGCAGCACCCGGTGCCGCCCCGACCGCCACCGGTCCCCGGTCCAACGGGCCATCAGATCGCCGATGTTGATGGTGAACGCGGCCGGGTCGTAGGGCGCGTCCTCCCAGCCGCCGTCGTCCGTGTAGACCTGAAGGCCGCCCTTGCCCGCCTGCCGGTCGAGGATCGTCACCGTCCCGAAGTCGGTGTGCGGCCCGATGCGGAACTGGCCCGGCTCCGGCTCCCCGAGGACCTCCCTGCCCGGGTACCAGTTGATGTTGAAGCCGTACGTCGGGTGGTCCATGTGCCGGGTGAAGAAGTCGGGTTCGAGGCCGAGGGCCTCGCCGAGCAGGGCGAGGAGCCGGTTCTCCAGCTCGCCCATGCGCGCGAGGTACTCCTCGACCAGCGGCCGCAGTTCGGGCACCTCGCCGGGCCAGACGTTCGGCGCGTACCACTCGGCGTTGACCACCGGGTCCTCGAAGGGCTCGTGCGTGGCGAAGCTCAGCGACTCCTTCAGGTCCGGCGGGGTCTCGGTGCCCTCCGAGTAGCCGTTGGCCTCCGCGCCCGGCCCGAGCCAGCCGCGTCCGCCGACCTTCACCTCGTACGCCTGCTTGGCCTCGGCGTCGAGCGTGAAGAAGGCGCGCGCGGCGGTGCGGATCCGGGCGCGCAGGGACGGGTCCACGCCGTGCCCGGTGACCAGCAGGAACCCTGCGGTCCGCAGGGCCTCGTCGACGGTGCGGGCGATGGCCCCGCGGGCCTCGGCGTCACCGTTCAGCCAGGGCCGCAGGTCGACGGTCGGAATGCGGGGGGTGCCGGGGTTACGGCGTCGGTCAATCACCGATGTCCTCGTTCCACAGGTCGGGATGGTGCTCGATGAAGGCACGCATCAGGTCGAGGCACTCGGGGTCGTCGAGCAGCACGATCTCCACACCATGCCCGGCCAGCCAGTCCTGTCCGCCCCGGAACGTGACCGCCTCGCCGATCACCACCCGGGAGATGCCGAACTGCCGGACCAGGCCCGAGCAGTACCAGCAGGGGGAGAGGGTGGTCACCATGGTCGTGCCGCGGTACGACCGCTGCCGCCCCGCCGCCCGGAACGCCGCCGTCTCCGCGTGCATGGACGGGTCGCCGTCCTGCACCCTGCGGTTGTGGCCGCGCCCCAGCAGCGTTCCGTCGGGCCCGTACAGCGCGGCTCCGATGGGGATGCCGCCCTCGCCGAGCCCGGCGCGTGCCTCCGCGAGCGCGGTGGCCAGCCACTCGCGTGCCTCCGACTGATCCATGCCCTCACTCTCCAGCGGCGGACCCGCGCAGGCAACGGCGGGAAGGGGCGAGCGGGATCGACTGCGGAGCGTGCCCCGGCTCTCGCTGTTGCGGGGGGCGAGGCGGGTCACCCGTTCCAGGGTGCGCGGGGTGTCGTCCTCGGCGGACAGCCGCCCCACCCGCGCGGCGGGCGCCTCGCCGCGCGCTTCCGGGCCTCCGCGTTGCCCCGCCCCGGTAATTCGGTGGCGTGCGACGGCCGGCCGGTGTTGTGTGGCCGGGCCCGGTGATCACCAGGAACGCCGGGGTGGGGAGGGTCGATGGTGTGGTGGGAGCGGGCTTGGCGGATCGCCGAGCTGCGGCAGCGGGGGGATGTGCTGGCGGCGTTCGTGGCCGCCTGCGGCGAAGGGGAACGGGCGCGGCGGGCGCGGGAGTTGGCGTCCGGGGTGTGCGGGCTCGCGTACGCCGGGGGCGACCTCGATGCGGCCGAGGACGCCGTACGGACGCTGGAGGAGTGGGCGGACGACCTCGGGGACCATCCGTACCGTCCCGGCGGGTCCCGCCCGGACGCGGCGGACCGGCTGACGCGCGACCACTTCAAGGACGTGCTGCGCGAGGCCCTGACGGTCCCGGCCCGCGACTGGATGTCGGCCACCCGGCTCTCCCTGGACGTCCACTACCAGGCCCTGTGCCGGGCGCGCGGCCTGGACCGCCGGACACGCGAGGACGCCTTCTACGTCTACGGGCGCGGCACGATGGCCCTCGACCTCGGCCATCGCCGGGCCGCCGAACGCGAGGCGGCGCGGCTGCGGCGGCTCAGGGAGACCTGCGTCAAGCAGTGACGCCGGCCTCTTCGGCCGGGCCCGGTCAGGGCTCGTCGCGCTTCTTCTTGTCGTCGTCCTCGTCCGCCGACTTGTCCTCGTCGCCCAGGGACTTCAGGAACTCGGGGTTGTCGTCGGGCGCGACCCACTGCTGACGCCCGCGGTCCCGTACGCCGGACCAGCCCTCCGCGGCCGGGCTGCGCTTCTTGCCCGCGATCAGCCAGGAGATCGAGCCGACCAGCGGGAACACCAGCACGAGGATCGCCCACAGCGGCTTGGGCATGTGGCGGATGTCGTCCTCCTTCGTGCTGATGCAGTCGATGAACGCGTACACGCTCAGCGCCAGTGGCACGAGGAACATCAGCACCCGGAGCATGGGCCCTCTCAGCGAAACGGTCGGCGGACCGGGGGCACGGCCCCCGGGGTAAGGGCCAGGGTAGCCGCTCGGGGATACTTGACCCCATGGCTTACGACGATCTTCGTTCCCTGCTCAGGGCGCTGGAGCGCGAGGGCGACCTCAAGCGTGTGAAGGCTGAGGTCGATCCGTATCTGGAGGTCGGGGAGATCGTCGACCGGGTCCAGAAGTCCGGCGGTCCCGCCTTGCTCTTCGAGAACGTGAAGGGCTCCTCGATGCCCCTCGCGATGAACGTCTTCGGCACCGACCGGCGGCTGCTGAAAGCCCTGGGACTGAAGTCCTACGGCGACATCTCCGACAAGATCGGCGGGCTGCTGAAGCCCGAGCTGCCGCACGGCTTCGTCGGTGTCCGCGAGGCCTTCGGGAAACTCGGCGCGATGACGCACGTGCCGCCGAAGAAGGTGAAGTCCGACAGCGCGCCGGTGCAGGAGGTCGTGCTGCACGGCGACGAGGTCGACCTCGACCGGCTGCCGGCGCTGTTCACCTGGCCCAAGGACGGCGGCTCCTTCTTCAACCTGGGGCTCACCCACACCAAGGACCCGGAGTCCGGCGTCCGCAACCTCGGTCTGTACCGCCTCCAGCGCCACGACAAGCGCACGATCGGCATGCACTGGCAGATCCACAAGGACAGCCGCAACCACTACCAGGTCGCGGCGCGCAGGGGAGAACGGCTGCCGGTCGCGATCGCCTTCGGCTGCCCGCCGGCGGTGACGTACGCCTCGACCGCCCCGCTGCCCGGTGACATCGACGAGTACCTGTTCGCCGGCTTCGTCGCGGGCAAGCGGATCGAGATGGTCGACTGCAAGACCGTCCCGCTCCAGGTCCCCGCGCAGGCCGAGGTCGTGCTGGAGGGGTGGCTTGAGCCGGGGGAGATGCTGCCGGAGGGCCCCTTCGGCGACCACACCGGCTTCTACACCCCGCAGGAGCCCTTCCCGGCCCTGAAGATCGACTGCGTGACGATGCGCCGCCGGCCCCTGCTCCAGTCGATCGTCGTGGGCCGGCCTCCGACGGAGGACGGGCCCCTGGGGCGTGCGACGGAACGCTTCTTCCTGCCGCTGCTGAAGATCATCGTCCCGGACATCGTGGACTACCACCTGCCGGAGTCCGGCGGTTTCCACAACTGCGCGATCGTCTCGATCGACAAGAAGTACCCCAAGCACGCCCAGAAGACGATGCACGCGATCTGGGGCGCGCACATGATGTCCCTGACCAAGCTGATCGTCGTCGTCGACTCCGACTGCGACGTGCACGATCTGCACGAGGTCTCCTGGCGGGCCCTCGGCAACACCGACTACGCCCGCGACCTCACCGTCGTCGAAGGTCCCGTCGACCATCTCGACCACGCCTCCTACCAGCAGTTCTGGGGCGGCAAGGCGGGCATCGACGCGACGAGGAAGTGGCCCGAGGAGGGCTACACCCGCGACGGCGGCTGGCCCGACATGGTCGAGTCCGACCCGGAGACGGCGGCGAAGGTCGACCGCCGCTGGAAGGAGTACGGCCTGTGAGCAGCGCCTCCGCCGCGATTCCGCAGCCAGGACGCACGAAGGCGTTCCTCCGCCTCGTCATGATCGAGCACTCGGTGTTCGCGCTGCCGTTCGCGTACATCGCCGCGCTCAGCGCGATGTTCCAGTGGGACAGGAACATCCACTGGGGCCGGCTGCTGCTGGTGACGATCTGCATGGTGGGCCTGCGGACCTTCGCGATGGCCGTGAACCGGATCATCGACCGCGAGATCGACGCCCGCAATCCGCGCACCGCGCAGCGCGAGCTGGTCACGGGCGCGATGTCGGTACGGCACGCCTGGACCGGCGCCCTGATCGCCCTGGTGATCTTCCTGGGCTCGGCCGCCCTGCTGAACCCGCTGTGCCTGGCCCTCGCCCCCATCGCGGTGATCCCGATGGTGGTCTACCCCTACGGCAAGCGGTTCACGAACTTCCCCCAGGCCATCCTCGGCCTCGCCCAGGCGATGGGCCCGGTCGGCGGCTGGCTGGCCGTCACCGGCACCTGGTCCTGGGACGCGGTGATCCTCGGCCTCGCCGTCGGCATCTGGATCGGCGGCTTCGACCTGATCTACGCCTGCCAGGACGTCGAGACCGACCGCGAGATCGGCGTCATGTCGGTCCCGGCCCGCTTCGGCATCCCCGCGGCGATCTGGGGCGCGCGGGTCTGCCACGCCGTCACCACGGCCCTGTTCGCCTGGTACGCGCTCGCCACCGACGCGGGCGCCTTCTTCTGGCTGGGCCTGCTGATCGTGGCCGGCGCCTTCGTGTACGAGCACTCGATCGTCCGCCCCCATGACCTGTCCCGCCTGAACAGGGCGTTCTTCAGCGTCAACGGGTTCATCGGGATCGCCCTGTTCGTGTGCGCGCTGCTGGATCTGCTGGTGCGCGGGCTCACCGTCTGACGGGGCCTAGACCGCGAGTTCCCCACGGGGGACGGGGTCGCGGCGGCGGAACACGAACGCCGCCGCGACGCCCGCCACCAGCCCCACCAGATGCCCCTGCCAGCTCACGCCGGACTGGGTCGGGGCGAAGCCCGCCAGGATCGAGCCGCCCCAGACCGCGGCCACCAGCAGTCCGGCCAGAACGCCGAGCGGACGCCGCTCGACGAACCCGGTGACCAACAGGAAGCCGAAGAGGCCGAAGATCAGGCCCGAGGCGCCCGCGGTGTTGGTGCCGGACGGGGATATCAGCCACACGCCCAGCCCGTCCGCGACGACGATCAGCGCACAGACCGCGGCGAACCGGCGGATGCCGCCGAGCGCCGCGAGGAACCCGAGGACCAGCAGCGGCACGCTGTTCGCGGCGACATGGGCGAAGCCGAAGTGGATGAAGGCGGCCGGGACGACGTCCACCAGCTCCGACGGGGTGCGCGGGACGATGCCGAAGCCGTCCAGCGCGTGTCCGCTGATCACGTCGGCCACTTCCAGCAGCCACAGCAGCGCCACCCAGCCCGCCATCAGCTTGGCCGCGGTCAGCGCCCGGTCACTCCGCGACACCTCGCGCCGCGCGTCCCACATGTCCGGCATGGCAACCCCCACTGCCCAACTCGTCCCCAAACGGGAACGCCTGGCACCCCTTGGTCGGTTCCCACCCCGCCACGCCGGATAGGCTCGGTGTCGTGAACCCAGTCAAGCCAGGAGAGACGGCGCGTACGCCTTGGATCGTAGGGGTGTCCGGCGCTTCCGGCACCCCATACGCCGCCGCCGTGCTCCGCGCGCTCCTCGCCGCCGGGGAAAGCGTCGACCTGGTCGTCAGCCGGGCGTCGCGGCTCACCCTCCTCGACGAGACGGGGATCTCGTTCCGGGACGGCCACTGGCAGGACGACCTGCGGGAATGGCTCGCGCGGGGCGCCGACGGCAAGCCCGGGACCTTCGAGGCGGACATCGCGGACGTCCGGTACTGGAACGCCGGGGACCTCGCCGCCGGGCCGTCCTCGGGGTCGTACGCCACCAAGGGCATGCTGATCGTGCCCGCCTCCACCGCCTGCGTCGCCGGAGTCGCGCTCGGGCTGTCCAAGGACCTGTTGCAGCGGGCGGCCAGCGTGACCCTGAAGGAGGGGCGCGAGCTCGTCGTCGCCGTACGGGAGACGCCCCTGAACGGGCAGACGCTGCGCCACCTGGTGACACTGGACGACGCGGGCGCGACCGTCGTGCCCGCCTCGCCCGCCTTCTACGCCGGGGCCACGCACATCCAGGACCTGGTGGACTTCGTCGCCGGACGCGTCCTGGACGCGGCGGGTGTCGAGCACCGCCTCTACCGCCGCTGGAAGGGCGAACTGGGCGGCGGCGCCCGTTCCACCTGACCGGCACGCGACCGCATCACGCGGCAGCACCGGAACTCATCACTTCAAGGCTCAGTTCAGCAAGTACGTCAGACCTCTTCAGCGGAAGGCTTTCAATCGCATGGACGCGGTGGACAGGCAGCTCATCCAGGCCCTGAGGGAGAACGGCCGGGCCTCCTACGCGGAGCTGGGGCGCCTCGTCGGACTGTCGGGGCCCAGCGTCACCGACCGCATCAACCGGCTGGAGGCGGCCGGGGTCATCACCGGCTACCGCGCCACCGTGGACGCCGCCTCGCTCGGTCTCGGCGTCACCGCACTGATCGGCATCTCGCTGTCCGACGCCACCGACCACGAGGACGTGGCGAACCGCCTGCGGGACCTGGGCGAGATCGAGGACTGCTGGTTCATCGCCGGCGACGACTCCTACATGCTCAAGGTGCGCGCGGCCGACGTGGACGGTCTCGAGAAGATCATCCGGCGGCTCAGCGGCACCACGGGCGTCTCCCGGACCCGTACCACCATCGTGCTGTCCACGAAGTGGGAGAACCGGGTGGGTGAGCTGCCGGAAGAGGTCTAGGGGGCTGGGCGTACGGTTGACGGAGTCTGATCGAGAGAGGTGCACGCATGGATGTCGGGCTCAAGCGCGAGCTGGAGGAGAAGGTCCGTTCCGGTGAGCGGCTGTCCCGCGAGGACGGCATCGCGCTGTACGAGTCGGACGACCTGGCGTGGCTCGGCGGCCTCGCCCACGAGGTGCGCACGCGCAAGAACGGCGACGTGGTCCACTTCAACGTCAACCGCCACCTCAACATGACCAACGTCTGCACGGCCTCCTGCGCCTACTGCTCCTTCCAGCGCAAGCCGGGCGAGAAGGACGCGTACACGATGCGCATCGAGGAGGCCGTGAAGCTGGCCAAGTCGATGGAGGCGGAGAACCTCACGGAACTCCACATCGTCAACGGCCTGCACCCCAACCTGCCGTGGCGCTACTACCCGCGCTCGCTGCGGGAGCTGAAGGCGGCCCTGCCGAACGTCTCCCTGAAGGCGTTCACCGCCACGGAGATCCACCACTTCGAGACGATCAGCGGGCTGTCCGCCTCCGAGATCCTCGACGAGCTCATCGACGCCGGCCTGGAGTCCCTGACCGGCGGCGGCGCGGAGATCTTCGACTGGGAGGTCCGTCAGCACATCGTGGACCACCGCACCCACTGGGAGGACTGGTCCCGCATCCACCGCCTGGCGCACGAGAAGGGCCTCAGGACGCCCTCCACCATGCTCTACGGCCACATCGAGGAGCCGCGCCACCGCGTCGACCACGTCCTGCGCCTGCGTGAGCTCCAGGACGAGACGAACGGCTTCCAGGTCTTCATCCCGCTGCGCTACCAGCACGACTTCGTCGACATGAAGGACGGCAAGGTACGCAACCGGCTCCAGGCCCGCACCCAGATGGCCACCGGCGCCGAGGCCCTGAAGACCTTCGCGGTCTCCCGGCTGCTCTTCGACAACGTCCCGCACGTGAAGGTCTTCTGGGTCATGCACGGCGTGCAGACCGCCCAACTGGCCCTCCAGCACGGCGCCGACGACATGGACGGCTCGGTCGTCGAGTACAAGATCACCCACGACGCGGACAACTTCGGCACCCCGAACAAGCTGACCCGCGAGGACCTCCTGGACCTGATCCGGGACGCCGGCTTCCGCCCGGTGGAGCGCAACACGCGCTACGAGATCATCCGCGAGTACGACGGCCCGGACCCGGAGCGCCGCGAGTCCCCGCAGCCGATGCGGGTCTGAGCCGCCGGCCCGGAAGGGGCGAGGCGTGTAAGGGATACGATTCCGTCGTGTCCCTTACTTTCACGCTCGACCCCGCCGTCACCCCCGACCTGCGTGACGGCATCCTCGACATGTGGACCGACGTCTCCAACAGGGGCGGGGCCGTCGGGTTCGTGCCGCCCGTGACGCGCGAGGACATCCGGCCCGAGCTGGTGCGGCACTTCGTGGCGATGGCGGAGGGACGCTGCCGGCTGCTGGTCGGGCACGACGAGGCGGGCGAGGTCGCCGCGACCGCGTTCTTCACCTTCAACACGCACCGGCTGATGGCCCACTGGGTGTGGCTGTACACGGTGATGGTGCACCCCCGGCACCAGGGCAAGGGCTACGGCCGCGAGCTGCTGAGCGCCGCCGAGGGGTCGGCCCGCACCTTCGACGGCATCGACGCGATCCGCCTCACCTGCCGGGGCGGCCTCGGCCTGGAGCGCTTCTACGGCTCCTGCGGCTACAAGGAGGTCGGCCGGATCCCGGACGCCATCCGGGTCGCGCCGGGCGACGACCGGGACGACGTGATCATGCTGCTGCCGCTCGGCCGGGCAGCCGTCTGACCCCCCTGCAAGATCGGCACCACGCCGTGCTTCACTGGGCAGTGGCCCTTTTTGGATTCGGAAGAGTGGATTGAGATGCTCCGCTACACACTGATGCGCCTCGGGATCTTCGTGGGCTGCCTCGTGGTCGTCTCGGGGCTCGTCTACTCCGGCCTCGCCCCGCGCGGCCTCGGCGACTCCAACGGCATGTGGGTCGTCCTGCTCGCCCTGGTGCTCTCGGCCCCGATCAGCTTCGTGGTCCTGCGCAAGGAGCGTGACCGCGCCTCCGTCGGGATCGTCCAGCGCGTCGACCGCATGAAGGCCAACCTGGAGGCGAACCGCAGCCAGGAGGACGACGCGGTCGACGAGGCCGCCCGCGCGCAGGGGCAGACTTCCCAGGCCTCGTAGAACCGTCGTACGGCCGCTTCCGGATCCCGGCAGTGAATACCCGCCGGTAGCTGCGGGAGCGACCCCTTTACCCTTGTCCGGATCATGATGTGGGATGGCTGGAACCACATCGGGCCGACCGGTGTATCAGCAGTAGGACCCGCATTCGACGGGCATCGGAACACAAGGGGGAACCGTGGCGCGAGCGCGCGCGAAACAGGGCGCACGACGTGTTGCCGAGGCCGTGGCCTCCGGCACCGATCCGCGGACGGCCGCGCAGGAGGAACTGCGGCGGCAGACCGGCGGACGAGGAACACAGGGCGCCGGCGGCTATGACGCCCAGGGCCAGGGCATCGACCCGGCCGACTTCCCGGCGGCACGGGAACAGGGCGGCTCCACCGCCACGGTGATGCGGCAGAAGACGGTGCCGCTGGACGAGGCCGGGGAGGCGCTCGGCCGCAGCGAGCAGGTCCGCGAGGGCACCGAGACGGTGCACGCCATCTGCCCGATGGTGATTCCCAAGGGCCGCTCGATCATCTCCATGCTGCCGGTGCTGATGCTGTTCCTGCTGGGTGTGGCCGGCGCGGGCATCGTGGGGGCGTCCGGCGCCGACGTGCTGACCAACCCCCTGTTCGGCGTGCACTACTGGGTCATCTCACTGCTCGCCGTCGCCTTCGTGTGGTGGCGCCAGGGCATGGTCATGGTGCCCGACGGCTGCCAGGCGATGATCACCCGCTTCGGCAAGCTGGAGAAGGTCGTCGGACCGGGCCGGATCGTGCTGCTGAGCCCGTGGAAGCGGGTGTCGTACATCGTCAACACCACGATCGAGTACCCGTTCAACGCGCCGGTGCGCGAGGCGCCCACCCGGGGCGGTGTGAAGGGCTCCATCGACCTGTTCATCCAGTTCCGGATCAGCGACCCCACCGAGTTCGTCTACACCCTGGGCGCGGTGCGCGGCTTCGAGGAGAAGCTCAGCAACGCGGTCAGCGAGACGATCCGCAGCCTGATCTACGAACAGGAGGCCGCCGGCATCTACGACATGGTCGGCGAGGACACCGGCCGCCTCCTCGAGCAGCTCAACCAGCAGTTCCGCCCGGCCGTCGAGCTGACCAACGCCAACATCACCCACGCCGAACCCTCCGACCAGCGCTACCGCATGGACCTGGCGGCGCCCGAGATGGTGCGCGTGGCCAAGGAGGCGTACACCCACGAGTACGCCCTCCAGCTCCGCAAGGAGCAGGACGAGGGCGACCTCACCCGCGAACTCGCCTCCAGCCAGGAGACGCTCTCCGCGATCCAGGCCGACATCGCCCAGTACCAGGCGCAGATGGACACGGCCGTGGAGCGCGAGACGAACCGCGCCGAGGCACTCGCCCGGCAGCGCTACGTCCAGGCCGAGTCGGAGGCGAAGGCCAACGCGGCCCTCCTCGAGGCGCAGGCCCTCGACATCCGCGCGGTGACCGCGGCCGAGGCGCCGGAGATCCTGGAGTACCGCTACCAGCAGCAGGTGCTGGACACCCTGGAGCAGGTCGCCGACCACCTGCCGCGACTGGTGCGCATCGGCGGCACGACCGACGGCGGCGTCGCCGGCATCGACTTCCTGGAACTGGCCCGCGAGTTGGTCGGCGAACGCGGCACGGAGCTGTTCACCGACGAGGACATGGCCGCCGTACGGGCACGTCTCGGGGAGGTGTCCGAGCGGATCGCCGCGCGCGAGGCGGAGATCGGCGCGCTGCTGGCGGCCGAGCGGCCGACGGTGCCGCAGGTTCCCGACCAGCCCGCACCGGCCGACGCAGACGCCGGCGACGACAGCTCCGACGCCGCCGAGGAGGCCACCCGATGAGCACCGCCCGTTCCCAGCGCAGGTCGGTCATCTCCGAGAAGGTCGCCCCGTGGGCCGACATCGCGCGGCTGCTGCGCGGCGGCGAGGCCGACACCCTGATCCCGGTGATCATCCCCCGCCACCGGCGCCGCCTGTGGTGGATGCTGCCCCTGTGGCTCGGCGTGTACGCCCTGTTCATGGGCGTGATGCTGTCCCTGAAGGAGGCGGACGCCGAGTCCGCCGCCGGGGACCTCGCCTACGGCACCCTCGCCGCCCTGTCCTACACCGGCGGCGCCGTGCTGCTGCTGATCGGCGCGCTGTGGTGGTGGCGCTCCTCGATCGTGGAGATCGAGCAGGGCACCAACGGCGTGCTGACCCGCTACGGCGCCGTCGTGCGCACCCTGGACGCCGGCCGGCACTACCTGTGGCACCCGTGGTCCCGGGTCGACTTCGTCGTCGACACGGCCACCGAGATCCCGTACTCCGCACCGGTGATGGCCTGCCCGACGCAGGAGAACGTGCCGCTGCGCTCGATCGAGTTCTTCCTGAAGTTCCGCATCACGGACGCCGTGCTGTTCGTACGCACCATCGGCGCCGGCAACTTCGACCTGGTGCTCTCCAGCGCCGTGCAGGACGCCATCCGTCAGCGCGCCCGCAAGATGCGCACCGAGCGGGCCTACGACCTGCGCGGCTCGGACGTCGCCGACATGCAGGAACTGCTCAACCGCCAGCTGTCCGGCTACGGCGTGCGCATCACCGGCTCCAACATCCCGGACGTGCAGCTGCCGACGCAGTACCAGCAGCACCTGGCCACCCGGGAGCGGGTCGCCAAGGAGCGCACGGCCTACGACCAGGAGTGGGGCCTGATCCGCAAGCGCCGGATCGACCAGCTGGGCATGGACATCGAGCGGGCCAAGAAGGTGCGCGACGCCCGGATCGTCGAGGTCAAGGCGGCGCTGAACCGGGCCCGCGAGGAGGTCGCCCAGCTGCTGGAGGAGCAGGAGACCAACGCCCAGCGGGTGCGGTTCGAGATCGAGACGCGGGGCCGCAGCGGTCTGATCGCCGCCGAGAACGAGGCCCGCGCCCAGCGCGCCCTCGCCAAGGCCTACCGCGACAACCGAGCCGTCCTCCAGTACGAACTGGCCCGGCGCCGCCTGGAGGTGGGCGCGAAGCTCGCCGGCCGGGCACCGCAGCCGGTGGTGGTGCGCACCGACGGCACCGGCGCCGACACCTCGGCCCTGTCCACCCTGCTCACCGCGCAGTTGCTGCCCCGGCTGACGGCTCTGCCGGCCGTCGACGGGCAGGCGCTGACGGACCGGATGACACGGTTCGCGGACGGGCTGGGCGGCGAGGAGTAGGGCAGGCGTTCACGGCGGGCCGGGTGGGATCTCCCTCCCGGCCCGTACGCTAACGGCCATGGGTGCCGTGAAGACCAAACGGATGCCGCGGGCCGTCCGTGAGCAGCAGATGCTGGATGCCGCAGTGCGGACCTTCGGCAGGCGCGGGTACATGGCCGCGTCGATGGACGAGATAGCCGAACTGGCGGGCGTCTCCAAGCCGTTGGTCTATCTGTACCTGAACTCCAAGGAAGACCTCTTCACCGCCTGCATCCGGCGCGAGGCCGCCGCGCTGGTCGCGGCCGTGCGTGGCGGTGTGCGGACCGAGCTGCCCGCCGACCGCCAGCTCTGGGACGGACTGCGGGCGTTCTTCACCCACACCTCGCACTACCCGGACGCCTGGTCCGTGCTGCACCTCCAGGCCCGCACCCACGGCGAGCCGTTCGCGACCGAGGTCGCCGCGATGCGCGCGGAGATCGTCGACTTCGTGACGCAGCTGATCCTGGTGGCGGCCCGCGAGGCCCACCGTGATCCGGACCTCCCGGCGAGCGAGGTCGCCGGGATCGCCGAAGCCCTGGTGGGGGCCGCGGAGTCGCTCGCCGACTGGGCCAACACCACGCCTGGCGTCAGCGCGCGGCAGGCGGCGGCCACGCTCATGAACTTCGCGTGGGCCGGCCTGGCCAACCTCATGGACGGCCGGCCCTGGACACCGCCGGAGGCAGCTCACGAGGTGAGCGGATAGACCTCCCCGGTCAGGTGGACGCGGTCGTCCCCGCCGCGCAGCTCGAACCGCCCGTCCTCCGCGGCGTACGTCACCGTCCCGGGCAGCAGCACCGGCGCCCGGAAGTCGGCCCGTACCCGCACCGCGTCCGGTGTGCCGTGGGCGGCGAGGCAGCGGGCCACCGTCCACATGCCGTGCGCGATGGCGCGCGGGAAGCCGAACAGCCGGGCGGTGAGGGCGTGCAGGTGGATGGGGTTGCGGTCACCGGAGGCGGCGCCGTAGCGGCGTCCGACGTCCCCGGCGATGCGCCACTCGGCGACCGCCGGGAGCGGCTTCGGCTCCTCGGCCGGCCGGGTCTGAGCACCGGCGTCCGGGCCGTTCGTGCGGTGCCGGGCGAGATATCTGCTCGTCGACTCCCACACGACGTCCTCGCCCGACCGCACCTCGGTGACCACCACGGCCTCCGTGCCCCGGCGGTGCTCCGCCAGCCGGTCGACGTGCACGCCGATCTCGTACGCGCCGGTCGCGGGCATCGCCGTGTGCCGGGTGACCTCGATGGAGGTGTGGACGAGCCCCAGCAGCGGCAGCGGGAAGGCCCGCTCGCTCATCAGCCGCATGGCCAGCGGGAAGCCCAGGACGTGCGGATAGGTGAGGGGCAGCGCGTCGGCGCCGGTCGCGAAGCCGCACACCCGCTCGTACGCCGCCAGCCGCGCCAGGTCGACGCGCGCGCCGGGCAGCACGAGCCGGGTGCGGGGGAACTCCGCGTCGGGACGCGGCCGTTTGAACGCGGAGAGCACCGCGCCCCGGGCGAGCAGGGCCGGAAGCGAGGGGGCGCCCGTCAGCACGGTCGTCATCAGGCCCCCAGCAGGCTCTGGCCGCACACCCGGACGACCTGGCCGTTGACCGCACCCGACGCGGGATGCGCGAGCCAGGCGGTCGTCTCGGCGACGTCGGCAGGCAGCCCGCCCTGCGCGAGGGAGTTCATGCGCCGGCCCGCCTCCCGGATGAACAGGGGGATCGCGGCGGTCATCTTCGTCTCGATGAAGCCGGGCGCGACCGCGTTCACGGTCACCCCGTGCTCGGCGAGCGCCCGCGGTGCCAGGGAGCGGACCAGACCGACCACGCCCGCCTTGCTCGCGCCGTAGTTGGTCTGCCCGGCGTTCCCCGCCAGCCCCGCGATGGAGGCCGTCGCCACGATCCGGCCGCCCTCGCGCAGCGTCCCGCCCGCCAGCAGCGCGTCCGTCGTGCGCAGCACGCTCACGAGGTTCACGTCGAGCACCGAACTCCAGCGCTCGGCGGGCATGTTGACCAGCCGCCGGTCGCGGGTGATGCCGGCGTTGTGGACGAGGACGTCCAGCCCGTCGGGCAGCGCGGCCGCGATCCGCGCCCCGGCGTCGTCGGCGGTGATGTCCAGCGCGAGCGCGGTGCCGCCGAGCCGGTCGGCCACTCGTCGCGCGTCCTGCTCGGCCTGCGGCACGTCCAGTACGACGACCCGGGCGCCGTCCCTGGCCAGCGTCTCGGCGACCGCCTCGCCGATGCCGCGCGCGGCGCCGGTGACCAGGGCGGTGCGGCCGGTGAGGGGACGCTCGGGGTCCGCGGGGACGGTGACGTCCTGCGGGCCGACCTCGACGACCTGGCCGCTGACGTAGGCCGACTTGGGGGAGAGGAGGAAGCCGAGGGTCGACGCGGCGGCGGGCGCGTCCGTCAGCCGGACCAGGTTCACGGTCCTGCCGCGCCCGATCTCCTTGCCGAGCGAGCGCGTGAAGCCCTCCAGGGCCTGCTGGGTGGCGGCCTGGTGATGGTCGGCGGGGTCGAGGGGCGCGCCGAGGACGACGATCCGGCCGCTCTGCGCCACCGACCGCACGACCGGATGCAGGGCCGCGTGCACCTCGGCGAGCGTCTCGACGTCCCGCACTCCAGTGGCGTCCAGCAGGACGGCAACCGGGTGCTCGGAGGAGTCCGTCAGGCCGAGGCCCGTCGCGGCGAGGTCGAGGTCCGACTTGCCGGCCGTCAGGAGCAGCCGGTCGCCCTGGAGCGCGGGCCGCTCGGGCGAGAAGCGTTTCAGCGACGCGGGCTGGGGCAGCCCCAGGCGGCGTGTGAGAAAGCGGCCGGGTGCGGTGCCGGTGAAGCTCAGATAGCGGTCGGCCATGTGCGACTCCCAGTGCGCTCCGGAACTGACTCTGGAGTAAGGTTACCGGAGGTAAGCCTTGGTGGACGTGAGGAGTGGGTGGAGATGAGCCCCAGCGAGAGCTCCGGGACGAGCACCGGCGACAGCTCTGGGACCAGCACCGGCGAGAGCTCGGGCACGGGCTCCCGAAAGAGCCCCGGCGCGACCCCCGCCAAGCGCTCGGGCGGGAGCTCCGCCAAGCGCTCGGGCACGACCCCCTCCAAGAGCTCCGGCGCGATCCCCGCCAACCGCTCGGGCACGAGTTCCGCTCCGGCCCCCGCGGTCCGGCGCGTCGCGGTCATCGGCGGCACCCGCACCCCCTTCGCCCGCTCCGACGGCCCGTACGCCACCGCGTCCAACCAGGACATGCTCACGGCCGCCCTCGACGGCCTGGTCGAACGGTACGGACTCGGCGACCCGGGCGCCGTCGGCGAGTTCGTCGCCGGGGCCGTCCTCAAGCACAGCCGTGACTTCAACCTCGCCCGCGAGACCGTCCTCGGCTCGGAACTGGACGCCCGCACGCCCGCGTACGACATCCAGCAGGCCTGCGGCACCGGCCTCCAGGCCGTCATCGCCGCCGCCAACAAGATCGCGCTCGGCCAGACCGAGGCGGCGATCGCGGGCGGCGCGGACACGGCGAGCGACGCGCCCCTCGGCGTCAACGACCGTCTGCGGCGCATCCTGTTGGAGGCCCGGCGGGCCAAGTCGCTCGGCGGCCGGGTCAAGGCGCTCTCCCGGGTGCGGCCCTCCCACCTCGTCCCGGACATCCCCCGTAACGCCGAGCCGCGCACGAAGCTCTCCATGGGTGAGCACGCCGCCGTCACGGCACGGGCGTGGGGTGTCACCCGCGAGGCCCAGGACGAACTCGCGGCGGCGAGTCACCGGCGGCTGGCGGCGGCGTACGAACGCGGCTTCTTCGAGGACCTGGTCGTGCCCTTCCGGGGGCTGGACCGGGACCAGAACCTGCGCCCCGGCTCGACGCCGGAGAAACTCGCCGCGCTGAAGCCGGTGTTCGGCCTGGACGGGGAGCACCCGACGATGACGGCGGGCAACTCGACGCCGCTGACGGACGGGGCGGCTCTGGTGCTGCTGGCGAGCGAGGAGTGGGCCGAGCGCCGGGGGCTGGAGCCGCTGGCCTACCTCACCGCCCACGAGACGGCGGCCGTGGACTTCGTGCACGGCGACGTGGCGGGCGGCGAGGACGGACTGCTGATGGCACCGGCGTACGCCGTCCCGCGCATGCTGGAGCGGGCCGGACTCGGCCTGGACGACTTCGAGTTCGTGGAGGTCCACGAGGCCTTCGCCTCCCAGGTGCTGGCCACGCTGGCGGCGTGGGAGAAGCGCGGGCTCGCCCCCGTGGACCGCGCCCGGCTGAACGTCAACGGCTCGTCGCTGGCGACCGGTCACCCGTTCGCGGCGACCGGGGCCCGCATCGTGGCGACGCTCGCCAAGTCGCTCGCGGAGAGCGGTGGTTCGGGGCGCGGGCTGATCTCGGTCTGCGCGGCCGGCGGGCAGGGCGTGACGGCGATTCTGGAGCGAAGGTAAGGATCGGGTGAGGCGAAGCTGAGTGCCCCTCACATAAACCCCGAGGTTGCACATACCCGGCTCCGGACCACCGCCGAACCCGCACAACCCCCACACTCGCGAGCCGTACGATCTCCTGCCTAACCAGCGGTAACCCCTTTCCGCAGGCCTCCGCAGGTGAACACCAAGGTGCGCGAGGCACGTACGTCATGCAGCAAGCAGATTTCCTCGCTGCAAGCCCGTCGCAGGAGCCGCCCGTGTCCACCTCGCTTCCGTCCTTCGCCCCCTCGGCCGCCTTCCATGACGCCCCGGGACCGACCCTGGTGCAGCCGGAGACGAGGCGATTGGACGGCGTCGTACGGGAGGCGTACGTGCCGCCGTTCGCGCCGCCGGTCACCCACGGCTCGCTCGCGGACCTGCCGTTCGACAACGCGGAGGCGGCTCCCGACGCCGTCGTCCTCAGCCGCAAGGGCGCGGACGGGCAGTGGACGGACGTGACGGCGGCCGAGTTCGCCGAGCAGGTGCAGCAGGTGGCGAAGGGGCTGATCGGCGAGGGCCTGGTGCCCGGGGACCGGATCGCCGTCATGGCCCGCACCTGCTACGAGTGGACGCTGCTCGACTTCGCCGCATGGGCGGCCGGCCTGGTGACGGTCCCCGTCTATCCCACCTCCTCCGTCTTCCAGACCCGCTGGATCCTCCAGGACTCCGGCGCGGTGGCCCTGGTCACCGAGACCGCGGGCCAGGCGGCCGCGCTCGGCCCCGAGCTGGACCGGGTGCCCGACCTGCGCCACATGTGGGTGATGGAGAAGGGCCATGTGGACCGGCTCGCGGAGGCCGGCGCGCAGCAGCCCGACGGGGAAGTGGCCGTACGGCGGGGCATGCTGGTGCCGGACACGCTGGCGACCCTCATCTACACGTCCGGCACGACGGGCCGCCCCAAGGGCTGCGCGCTGAGCCACAGCAACTTCTTCGCCGAGGTCGACAACGCCATCGAGCTGCTCTACCCGATCTTCAAGACGCGGACCAGCGAAGAGGCGTCGGTGCTGCTCTTCCTGCCGATGTCGCACGTCTTCGGCCGGATGGTGGCGGTGGCCTGCGTACGGGCCCGGGTGCGCCTCGGGCACGCGCCGAGCCTGAAGGCGGAGGACCTGCTGCCGGACCTCGCCGCGTTCCGCCCGACCTGTCTGCTGACCATCCCCTACATGCTGGAGAAGGTCTTCAACTCCGCCCGCGCCAAGGCCGAGACGGGCGGCCGGGCCTCCTCCTTCGACCGCGCGGCGTCGGTCGCCGAGCGCTACGGCGAGGCGCTGGAGGCCCGCGCGTCCGGGACCGGCGGCGGCCCGAACACGGCCCTCAAGGCCGCCCGCGCCTTCTACGACCCGCTGGTCTACCGCCGTATCCGCAACGCGATGGGCGGCCGTGTGAAGTACGCGATCTGCGGCGGCTCCCCGCTCGGCCGACGCCTGGCCGCCTTCTACGCCGGGGCGGGCATCGAGATCTACGAGGGCTACGGCCTCACGGAGACGACCGCCGCCGCGACCGTGACACCGCCGCTCAAGCCCCGCCTGGGCACCGTCGGCTGGCCGCTGCCCGGCACCCGCGTCCGGATCGCCGCCGACGGCGAGATCCTCGTCTCCGGTGACCAGGTGCTGCGCGGCTACTGGGACCCGGCCGCCGGTGGCGTCGTCCCGGCGGCGGCGGACGGCTGGCTGCCGACCGGGGACATCGGGGCCCTGGACGACGACGGCTATCTGACGATCACCGGCCGCAAGAAGGAACTCCTCATCACCGCGGGCGGCAAGAGCGTGGCCCCGGCACCCCTGGAGAACTGGCTGCGCTCGCACCCGCTGATCTCCCAGTGCATGGTCCTGGGCGACCGCCGCCCCTACGTCTCCGCGCTGATCACCCTGGACATGGACGGCGTCACCCACTGGCGCCGGATGAACGGCAAGCACTCCGTCCCCGCCGAACTCCTCGTCGACGACCCGGAGCTGAGGGCGATCCTGCAACGCGCCATCGACGAGGCCAACAAGCTCGTCTCCCGCCCGGAGTCCATCCGCCGCTTCACGATCCTGCCGACGGACTTCACGGAGATGGACGGCCACCTGACCCCGTCGATGAAGCTGCGACGGGACGTGGTCATGCGGGACTTCGCGGGAGAGGTGGAGGGGTTGTACGCGAAGTGACCGACCGAAGCGACCCCTCAGCCCGCACTGCCGGCGGTCTTCAGAGCACGCTCCAGCAGCCGTTCGGCGAGGTCGCCGAAGGCCGTGCTCAGGTTCTTGTCCGAGATGCGATGGGCGTAGGACTGGAAGACCAGGGCGGCCGAGGCCTGGACGGCGGGCGACACGCGGTTCGGGTCGGTGATCAGCTGCTCCCGCAGCTGGACCGGCACCGGCCACTTCTTCGGCCAGGGCAGCTTCGGCGGCTCGGGACAGATGTCGTCCCCGACCTCCCTGAGGACCTCGGCCGGTTTACGGCCCGCCAGACTCGCCGCGATCGTCGCGTCCGCCACCGAGACGGCCATGCCGCGCACGGACGCGAGCAGGCCGTCGCCGGGCGGCAGCGGCTGCGGGTTCAGGCGCTCGCCGTCCACCGCCGACCGGAAGCCGATGGGGATGCCGGGGGCATGGATGGGGTTCGGCGGAACCGGCGGCTCGACGATCTCCCAGAGCCGTGGGTCGAGACCGGCCAGCATCTCCATGACCTCGACGGTCAGCGCGGCACGGGAGGCG
Source organism: Streptomyces chartreusis (assembly GCF_008704715.1). NCBI lineage: Bacteria > Bacillati > Actinomycetota > Actinomycetes > Kitasatosporales > Streptomycetaceae > Streptomyces > Streptomyces chartreusis. The sequence continues at coordinate 4,255,236 of NZ_CP023689.1, read as the reverse complement.
GTTGCCATGGTGGCTCCCTTCGTGGATCTCGGGTGTCAGCGGGAGACCGTAGGTCGTTTTGGTACGACTGTTCGGGCATTCACCCGATCGAGGGCGAGCCTGTCGTCACTGCAGGGTCAACTCCGTGTACGGAGCATGAAGAACGGTTGCTGTCTCGTTACGACAACCGCTTGACGTGACATGCCCTGTCCGCGTTGGCTACCGCCACCCGGGTAGCAACGCCGCTCCTCCGCTCGGAAGGCCCAGTAGTGAACGCTCGCACCCCCCACACCTCCGCCGTACGCCGGATCGGCATAGCCCTCGTCGCCTCCGCCTCGGCGATGTCGCTCACCGCGTGCGGCGTCATCGACGGCATCGGGGGCGGTGACAGCTCGGCCTCGCCGGAGAAGGGCGACGACATCACGGTGGGGCTGCTGCTGCCCGACAAGGAGACCGCACGCTTCGAGAAGTTCGACTACCCGCTCATCAAGAAGGAAGTCGGCAACCTCACCGACGACAAGGGCAAGGTCGTCTACGCCAACGCCGGGTCGAGCCCGGAGAAGCAGAGCGAGCAGTTCCAGCAGATGATCGACGAGAAGGTCGACGTCGTGCTGGTGGACGCGGTGGACGCCAAGGCCATCGCCCCGCAGGTGCAGAAGTCGAAGGACGCGGGCATCCCCGTCATCGCCTACGACCGCCTCGCCGAGGGCCCCATCGACGCCTACGTCTCCCACGACAACGAACTCGTCGGCGAGGTGCAGGGCCGCTCCCTCGTCGAGGAACTCGGCGACAAGGCAGCGAGCAGCAAGGTCGTCATGATGAACGGCGACCCTGCCGACCCGAACACCGACCGCTTCAAGAAGGGCGCCCTCACGGAGCTCGACGGCGCGGTGAACATCGTCAAGAAGTACGACACCGAGAAGTGGTCGCCCGAGGCCGCCAAGGCCAACATGCAGAAGGCGATCGCCTCCGTCGGGGTCTCCGGCATCGGTGCCGTCTACTCCGCGAACGACGGCATGGCCGGGGCCGTGATCGACGCGCTCAAGGAGGCCGGCGCGAGCACGATCCCCCCGGTGACCGGGCAGGACGCGAACCTGGACGCGGTCCAGCGGATCGTCTCGGGCGAGCAGTTCATGACGGTGTACAAGCCCTTCCTGCTGGAGGCGACCAACGCCGCGAAGATGGCCGTGTACCGGGTGCAGGGCCGCGACCTGGAGTTCGACTCGCTGACCCAGGACTCGGTCGACAGCCCCACCCAGGACGACATCCCGGCCCAGCTGGTGACGGTGATCGCCCTGACGCAGGGCAACATCGAGGAGACGGTGGTCAAGGACGGCGTCTACACCGTCGACCAGATCTGCACCCCCGAGTACAAGGCGGACTGCGACCGGATCGGCCTGAAGTAGTCAGCCCCGGCGGTAGCTCTCCACCAGGTCCGCGAACGCCCTGGCCGGCGGGCCGAGCGCGTCCCACCGGCGCACGGCCCAGCCCACGGGCAGCGGACGCAGCGCGGGCACCGGGATCAGCCGCAGCTCGCCGTCGCCGGGGACCGCCAGCCCCGGCAGCGCGGGCACGACCGCCCGTCCGACCCCCAGCTCGGCCAGCAGCAGCGCCGTGTCCCAGTCGGCGACGCTGGTGTCCTGCGCGAACCGGACGCCCAACTCGGCGCAGGCGGCGTCCAGATGAGCCGCCGACGCGGAGTTCGGCGGCAGCCGGATCAGCCGTACGCCGGCCATGTCGGCCCCGGCGTCGACGTACGGCCGTCCGGCCAGCGGGTCGTCGGCCCGTACCGCCAGCACCCACGGCAGCTCCACCACCGGCCGCTGCTCGATGCCGCGCACCGGCGGCCCGAGGGTGATCCAGGCCAGGTCGAGCGTGCCGTCGGCCAGCGCGTCGAAGCTGCCCCGCCCCGAACTGACCGTGCGGAACTCCAGATTGACCCGGGGATGCCGGCGCCGGTACGCGACCACCGCCTCCGACATGAAGTGCCGTACGGTCGTCGCCCCAGTCGCCACCCGCACGTACCCGCTCTCGCCGTCGAGCAGGTCCCGCAGCTGCCGTACCGCCAGATCGAGCCCGGATATGCCCTCCGCGGCCGCGGCCTCCAGTACCCGGCCGGCCTGTGTCGGCACCACTCCCCGGGGCTGGCGCTCCAGCAGCGCGACACCGGTCTCCCGTTCCAGCCGCTTCACGTGCTGGCTCACGGCCGACTGGGTGCAGCCCAGCTCCCGCGCCACCGAGCTGAGACTTCCGGCCCGGCACACGGCCACGAACACCCGCAGGTCATCGAGGGTCATGACACCCAAGCTAATGCTTGGGTGAGGCCATAAATCCCAAGGATTGACTGGGCTTTGCCCGATGGACGACGATCCTTGACGGGCCCGGGCGGCAACCCGCTCCTCGCCCCCCGTCGGAGTCCGGACCATGGCGGGGGGAGGGGGCGGGTGCCGACCCAACACGAGCGACGGAGGGCTTCAGCTCCCGTGCCTTGCGCTTGACTTCACAAGGCATCCGCGTCACATTCGCATTTCTGACACACCCTCAGAAATGCGGAGTCGTCCAGGCGGGAGCTGCCCCCATGACCACCAGCGCGCACCCTTCCCGAAGACATGTCCTGGCCGCCGGTGCCGCGGGCACGGCCACCACCGCCCTCGGGCTCACCGCGGTCTCGCAGCAGACCGCGCGGGCGGCCGACCTGCCGCTCCTCGGTACGTACGACGTCGTGGTCGTCGGCTCGGGCGCGGCCGGCATGACCGCCGCCCTCACCGCCGCGGCGCAGGGCCTGAGCTGTGTGGTGCTGGAGAAGGCGCCCACCTTCGGCGGGTCCGCCGCCCGGTCCGGTGCCGGGATCTGGATCCCCAACAACTCCGTGCTGCTGGCGGCGGGCGTGCCGGACACGCCCGCGAAGGCCGCCGCCTATCTCTCCGCCGTCGTCGGCCCGGACGTGCCCGAGGACCGGCAGCGGGCCTTCCTCGCCCACGGCCCGGCGATGCTCTCCCTGGTCATGGCCCGCAGCCCTCTGCGTTTCCGCTGGATGGAGGGGTACAGCGACTACTACCCCGAGCTGCCCGGAGGACTGCCGAACGGCCGCTCCATCGAACCCGACCAACTCGACGGCAACCTCCTGGGCGCCGAACTGGCACGCCTGAACCCGCCGTACATGGACGTGCCCGCCGGCATGGTCGTCTTCAGCGCCGACTACAAGTGGCTGGCCCTGGCCGCGGTGAACGCCAAGGGCGCAGCCGTGGCCACCCAGTGCCTGGCACGCGGTACGGCGGCCGCCCTGCGTGGCGAGAAGCCGCTGACCATGGGCCAGTCGCTGGCGGCCGGGCTGCGGCTCGGGCTCCGCTCGGCGGGGGTGCCCGTATGGCTCGGCACACCGCTGAGCGATCTCCACGTCGAGGACGGCGCCGTGACCGGGGCGGTCGTCACCCGGGACGGCGGTCCGGGCCTGGTCCGCGCCCGGCGAGGGGTGATCGTCGGCTCGGGCGGCTTCGAGCACAACGCGGCGATGCGCGCGCAGTACCAGCGGCAGCCCATCGGCACGGACTGGACGGTCGGCGCGAAGGAGAACACCGGCGACGGCATCCGGGCCGGACACCGGCTGGGCGCCGCGCTCGGCCTCATGGACGACGCCTGGTGGGGCCCGGCGATCCCGGTCCCCGGCCAGCCGTACTTCTGCCTGGCCGAACGCACCCTCCCCGGCGGGCTGCTGGTCAACGCGGCGGGCGCCCGCTTCGTCAACGAGGCCGCCCCCTACAGCGACGTCGTCCACACCATGTACGACGTCCACGACACCAGCCCGGCCATCCCGTCCTGGCTGATCGTCGACCAGCACTACCGCAACCGCTACCTCTTCAAGGACGTCCTGCCGACCCTGCCCTTCCCGGCCGCCTGGTACGACTCGGGTGCCGCGCACAAGGCCTGGACGCTGGACGCGCTCGCCGCCTCGATCGGCGTCCCGGCGACGGCCCTGCGCACCACGGTGGACCGCTTCAACTCGCAGGCCCTGAGAGGGAAGGACCCCGACTTCCACCGGGGCGACAGCGCCTACGACCACTACTACACGGACCCGTCCGTGCTGCCCAACTCCTGCCTGGCACCCCTCTGGCTGCCCCCGTACCACGCCTTCCGCATCGTCCCCGGCGACCTCGGCACCAAGGGCGGCCTCCTCACCGACGCCCGCGCCCGGGTGCTGCGGGAGGACGGCTCGGTCATCCGGGGCCTGTACGCGGCGGGCAACGCGAGCGCGGCCGTCATGGGGCACAGCTACGCGGGCGCGGGCTCGACGATCGGCCCGGCGATGACCTTCGGGTACATCGCCGCGAAGGACATAGCCGGGACCCTGTAGCGGAGGCCACCCGGGCCACCCGGGCCACCCGGGCCACCCGGGTTACTCGGGCTACCCGGGTTACTCGGGCTTTCTGGCGATCAGGAACGCCTGCTGCGAGGTCTCGTCGAGCGCCGGGTCCGGCTCGCGGACGGTCCGGGAGACGAGGGCGAAGCCTGCCGCCGTCAGCAGCCCGGCGATGTGCTCGGGCCGCCGCCGCTGGAAGGTGAGCGCGACCGGGTGGCCGAAGGGCCGGTCGTGGTGCCGGTGTTCGTCGCCGGCCTGGAAGGCGACGAGCAGCGGCGCGCCCGGCGCCAGCACCCGGTGGAACTCGGCGAACAGAGCGGGCAGTCGCTCCACGGGTGTGTGGATGGAGGAGTAGAAGGACAGCGCGCCGGCCAGCGTGCCGTCGGGCAGGTCGAGCTCCAGCATCGAGCCCTGCTCGAACCGCAGCTCCGGGTTCTCGCGGCGGGCGATCGCGAGCATCGACTCCGACAGGTCGACCCCGTACACGGGCAGCCCCAGCGCGGCGAGGCGCGCTGTCGTACGGCCCGGTCCGCAGCCCAGGTCGGCCACCGGCCCGTCCCCGTCGACGAGTTCGGCGAACAGGGTGAGGATCGCCCGCTCCAGGGGCCTGTTCGCGAGCTCGTCCTGGAAGAGGACCGCGTAGTCCTCGGCGATGGCGTCGTAGAAGGTGCGTGTGGTGGCCAGAAAGTCGGAGTCGGTCATGGCGCGGGACCCTAGCCAACGGCACTGACAGTGCCGGGCAGCCCGGTAGTTGCCCTCGGCTACTCGGTGCCCTGTCCCGGCTGTTCGCCGTCGCCCCGCGTCCCGCCCGCCCCGATCGCGGTGCCGACGGCGACACCCAGGCACAGCCCCAGCCCCAGCCCGAGCGCCAGGTTGTCGAAGACGATCAGCCCGAGGACCAGGCCGATGCTGGTGCCGAGGGCCAGCCCGATGGACAGGCCCGTCGCCAGTCTGTTGTCGGCGGGGGACCCGCCCTCTTCCCTGTGGTTGTTCTCGTCCTGGCCGGTCATCCGGCGATTTTCGCACGCGGGCGGCTCACGCCAGGCCCGCCGCCCGCAGCAGCGCCGCCGCCCCGGCCGCCCCCAGCACCACGACCGGGAACGGCGCCCGCCGCCACGCGAGGACGCCCCCGACCAGCACTCCGGCCGGCCGCGCCCACCCCGCGAAGCCGCCGCCCTCCGTCAGCGCCCCCGTCGCCAGCAGCGCCACCAGCAGCACCACCGCGGCGGCCGACAGCAACTCCTGTACCCGGTCCGGGAGTTCGACCCGCCCGTGCAGCGCCGGCCCGACCAGCCGGAAGGCATACGTCCCCACCGCCAGCACCAGGATCACGGCGACCGTGGCGTTCACGCCGCCCCCTCCTTGCGGCCGTACCGGACCAGCCCCGCCAGCGCCAGCAGCACCGGCACCCCCGCGGGGACGGCCGGTGTCACGGCCAGGGCCAGTGCGGCGCCGAGCAGCGCGCACCGGCGGATGCGGGCGTCCGTGCGCAGGGTGGGCAGGACCAGTGCCACCAGGACGGCCGGGAAGGCGGCGTCGAGGCCGTACCTCGCCGTGTCGCCGAGCGCGGTCCCGGCCAGCGCACCGGCCAGGACACCGATGTTCCAGGCGGCGAACAGACCGAGCCCGTTCACCCAGAACGCCGCCCGGCGCCGCACCGGATCGGGCTGGGCGAGCGTGAAGGCCACCGTCTCGTCGGTGACGAGGTGGGCGCCGAGGAAACGGGCGAGCCGGCTCCGGCCGCCGAGGACGTCGGCGACGGCGAGGCTGAAGGCCGCCGTGCGCGTGTTCAGCAGCAGTCCGGTGGCCGCCGCGGCGAGCGGCCCGCCCCCGGCGAGCAGCACGCCGACCGCGCTGAACTGCGCCGACCCCGCGTACACGATCAGCGACATCGCCACCGGCACCCAGACCGGCAGCCCGCCGGCGACCGAGATCGCGCCGAAGGAGACGCCGACGACACCGCTCGCCAGCCAGACGAGCGCACTGTCGCGCACCAGAGGTGCCATCATCGGTGTTCGGAGTAGCGAACGCATGTTTCCCAGAATGAACAAGCGATCGGCTGTTCGTCAAGCCGAACGAACGTACCTGTAGAGCGAACGACGGGAAGTGAACCGGATGAGCGAGCCCCTCGCGTGGATCGCCGTCGCCCTGCGCCGCGAGCGCACCCGGGCCGGGCTGTCGCTGTCGGAGCTGGCCAAGCGGGCCGGGATCGCGAAGTCCACGCTGTCCCAGCTGGAGGCGGGCGGCGGAAACCCCAGCGTGGAGACGCTGTGGGCACTGGGGGTCGCGCTCGGTGTGCCGTTCAGCGTGCTGGTCGAGCCGCCGGCGCCGGCCGTGCAGGTGATCCGTGCGGGTGAAGGGCCCACGGTGGCCTCGGAGCGGGCGGACTTCGTGGCCACGCTGCTCTCCGCGAGCCCGCCCGGCGCGCGCCGGGACATCTACCACCTGAGCGCGGAGCCGGGCCCGCCCCGGGAGTCGGACCCGCACATTCCGGGGACCGTGGAGCATCTGATCGTCAGCACCGGCCGGGTGAAGGCGGGTCCCCGGGGCGACGAGGCCGAGCTCGGTCCCGGCGACTACATGTCGTACCGGGGGGATGTGCCGCACTCCTACGGGGCGCTCGCGCCCGGAACCACGTTCGTGCTGGTCATGCAGCACATCTGAGCAAAAGGCAGGAGCCCCGTCGCCTTGCGGCACGGGGCTCCTTGGGTACTGCTATCTGTTCCGGATCAAAGCACCAGGCTCCGAGACCGAATGATCAGACGGGGGTGACGTTCTCCGCCTGCGGGCCCTTCGGGCCCTGGGTCACGTCGAAGGAGACCTGCTGGTTCTCCTCCAGCGAACGGAAGCCGCTCGCGTTGATCGCGGAGTAGTGAACGAAGACGTCGGGGCCGCCGCCTTCCTGGGCGATGAAGCCAAAGCCCTTTTCGGCGTTGAACCACTTCACGGTTCCGGTAGCCATAAGCCCTCCTTGGGCCCAAAGGGTTGCCCTGCTCCAGAACCCTGCAAGTGTGAAAACAAAGTCCCGCACAACTGCATACGTCTGAAAACGACGAGAGCCCGCGGTTACATGCTCCGCAGGCTCTGTACTGCAAGGGAAACCAAACTGCAACTTGCGGCGAGCCTAGCACGCAGGCAGCCGAAAGCAATAGAGGCCAAGATCACGTCACTCGGACGTTTGAAGGCGCGTTTCATGTTGACGGGCCGAAGGCCTACACGGTGACGGTTCGAATCCGACACTCGGGTGAAGGGAGGTTGTGACGAGGGTGTCACGACCCTGAAGGCTGCACGCTACCTCATGGGGTCTAGTCTCGCGATGTGGACAATTCTCGCACCCGGCCGCGCGTAGGCCACATCCAGTTCCTGAACTGCCTGCCCCTTTACTGGGGGCTCGCGAGAACGGGCACCCTGCTCGACTTCGAGCTCACCAAGGACACCCCCGAGAAGCTGAGCGAGCGGCTCGTGCGGGGAGACCTCGACATCGGCCCGATCACCCTGGTCGAGTTCCTGCGCAACGCCGACGACCTGGTCGCCTTCCCCGACATCGCTGTGGGCTGCGACGGCCCGGTGATGTCCTGCGTGATCGTCTCGCAGGTCCCGCTGGACGAACTGGACGGCGCCCGCGTCGCCCTCGGCTCGACCTCGCGCACCTCGGTCCGGCTGGCCCAGCTGCTGCTCGCCGAGCGCTACGGCGTCCAGCCCGACTACTACACCTGCCCGCCCGACCTCAGCCTGATGATGCAGGAGGCCGAGGCCGCCGTACTCATCGGGGACGCCGCGCTGCGGGCGAACCTGCTGGACGGGCCGCGCTACGGCCTCGAGGTGCACGACCTCGGCGCGCTGTGGAAGGAGTGGACCGGCCTGCCCTTCGTCTTCGCCGTCTGGGCGGCGCGCCGGGACTATCTGGAGCGCGAACCGGTCATCACCCGCCGGGTCCACGAGGCGTTCCTCGACTCCCGCAACCTCTCCCTGGAAGAGGTGAGCAAGGTCGCCGAGCAGGCGGCCCGCTGGGAGGCCTTCGACGAGCAGGTCCTGGAGCGGTACTTCACCACCCTCGATTTCCGGTTCGGCGGCCCGCAGCTGGCCGCGGTCGCGGAGTTCGCGCGAAGGGTGGGGCCGACCACCGGATTCCCGGCGGATGTGAAGGTCGATCTGCTCCAGCCGTAAAGCACACGGTGATTCCGCACTAATCTGCTGACGGTTCCTACGGGGGAGGGATGGACGCGGATGCAGCCGCTCGGAGTTGACGAGCCCACGGTCGTCGGACCGTACCGGCTGCTCGGCCGGCTCGGTTCCGGCGGCATGGGGCGGGTGTACCTGGGGCGCAGCGCGGGCGGCCGCACGGTCGCCGTCAAGATCGTGCACCCCCACTTCGCCCTCGACGAGGAGTTCCGCGCGCGCTTCCGCCGGGAGGTGGAGGCGGCCCGCCGGGTGGGCGGCGCGTGGACGGCACCCGTCCTGGACGCCGATCCGGAGGCGCCGGTGCCGTGGGTGGCCACGGCGTACGCGGCGGGTCCCTCGCTGACGTCCGCCGTCGCGGACTCGGGCGCGCTGCCGCCCCATTCGGTACGAGCGCTCGGCGCGGGTCTCGCGGAGGCGCTGGCGGCGGTGCACGAACTGGGCCTGGTGCACCGGGACGTGAAGCCGTCGAACGTCCTGCTCACCCTCGACGGACCCCTGCTCATCGACTTCGGCATCGCCCGCGCCATGGACGGCACCGCGTCCCTGACGTCGACCGGCGTCTCGATCGGCTCCCCGGGCTACATGTCGCCCGAGCAGATCCTCGGCAAGGGGGCCACGGGAGCGGCGGACGTCTTCTCGCTGGGTGCCGTGCTGGCGTACGCGGCGACCGGGGAGCCGCCGTTCTCCGGGGACTCGTCGGCGGCACTCCTCTACAAGGTCGTCCACGAGGAGCCCGAACTCGACGCGCTGGACGGTGAGCTGCGGGAGCTGGTGGCGGCCTGCCTGGTGAAGGACCCGGGCGCCCGGCCCGCACCCGGTGAGGTGGCCCGGCGGCTGGCTCCGCAGGGCGCGGCCCGCCTGGTCGCGGGCGGCTGGCTGCCGGGGCCGCTGGTGGAGCAGGTCAGCCGCGGTGCGGTGCGGCTGCTCAATCTGGAGGCGGGGGAGGACGTCTCGTCGGGGCCCGTCCGATTCGACCTGCCCTCGGTCGGGGCCGTGGAGACGACGGCCGGCGGTGAGGCGGCCGGGCGGGCGACGGTGGGGGAGTTCGGCCCGCCACCGGTTATGGGAGGTCCCGCCACGCCGACGCCCATGCCCATGCCCATGCCTTCCACGCCTTTCACGCCGGTGTCCGCACCGCCCGTTGCCCCGCCCTCGTCACCCGCTGCCGTACCGGAACCGCGTGACGCGCCGCCGCCGCAGGACGCCGTACCCGGCTCCGAGCACCGGCCCGGCAAGCTCGCCGTGTCCGTCGCCGCGTCCTCGACGCCCGGGGAGGGCGGCCGTGGGCGGCGGATGAGCTGCACGGTGGCGCTGGCCGTCGCGGGTGCGCTGGCGGCCGTGACCGTGGGGTCGGTGTTCGTGTTCGAGCTGCTGCCCGGCGGGGAGAAGGACTCCGCGAGCGGGGACACCGGAGCCGCGTCGTCCCAGGCGCCCCAGGAGTCCGACGCCCCGGCCGGGAGCGCGGTGCCGGACCGCTACCTCGGTACCTGGGAGGGCAAGGCCACCGTCCTGGACGGCGCCCTGCCCGCCGGCACCTTCCGGCTCACCGTGCACAAGGCCGACGTCGGCGACGAGGTGGGCACCCTCCGGCAGGCCGACCTGCTCGGCGGTGCCTGCAACGACGTACTGACCCTGAAGAAGGCCTCGGCGAAGGAGCTCGTCGTGACGTCCGTGGGCCGCAGGTCGAACCACGGCGGCTGCAACCCGACCCCGCACACCGTCCGGATCACACCCTCCGGCGACGACCTCGTGTACCGGTCGGAGAGCGACGACGAGGGCAATCCCGAGGCACGCCTGTCGAAGGTCCAGCGGTGACGGGCCCCTGGGAGTGAGCGTGTTCGCCGTGGTCGTCGTCGCCGCGCTCTGGGGCCTGGCGGCGGGCCTCCTCCTGCCCCGGGCGGCCTACCGCTTCTCCGCGCCGGACGAGGAGGGGTGGCGGGAGCACTGCCCCGGCGGGCATCCGATACCGGGGTGGCTCGGCCGGGCCCGGTGCACGCGATGCGAGGCGGGCACCTCGTACGGCCCGGGCGCCGCCGCGCTCGGCACCGCCACCGCCCTGGTCTGCGCCGCCCTCGCCGCCGCCACCGGCACCCGCCCCGAACTGGGCGTCTGGCTGCTGCTGGCACCGGTCGGCGTGCTGCTCACGGTGGTCGACCTCCGGGTACGGCGGCTGCCGAACCCGCTCACGCTCTCCCTCGCCGGCGCCACGCTCGGGCTGCTCGGCCTGGTCGCCCTCGTCCCCGAGCACGCCGGCGACTGGCCGACCGCGGTGTGGGGCGCGCTCGCGCTGGGCGCCGGGTACTACGCGCTGCACCTGATCAACCCCGCCGGCATGGGGTTCGGCGATGTGAAGCTCGCGCTCGGAGTGGGGGCGGCGCTCGGCTGGTACGGGTGGCCGACCGTGATGCTCGGTACGTTCGCCGGGTTCCTGTTCGGGGCGCTGTACGGCTGGGGGCTCGTCGCGCTGCGGCGGGCCGGGCGCAGATCGGCGATCGCGTTCGGGCCGTTCCTGCTCGGCGGGGCCCTCGCGGGACTGCTGATGGGGGCCTACGCGGCCTGACGTCCGTCCCGTGAACGGCCTGGCGTAGGCTGGTTCGGTCCGCTGCCAACAAGGTGGATCAGTCCACAACCCTTGACGAAAGGGACGCCCCGGTGACCGAGAAGGCCGACCTTCAGTCCGTCCTCGACCGTGCCGCCGCGGGTGGGCGCATCACACCCGACGAGGCGCTGGACCTGTACCGCGACGCCCCGCTGCACGCGCTGGGCGCCGCCGCCGACGCCGTACGCCGCCGCCGGTACGCGGGCACCGAGCACATCGCGACGTACATCATCGAGCGCAACATCAACTACACGAACGTGTGCGTCACGGCGTGCAAGTTCTGCGCGTTCTACGCCGCCCCCAAGGACACCGCCAAGGGCTGGACCCGCGACCTGGACGACATCCTGCGGCGCTGCGCCGAGACCGTCGAACTCGGCGGCACCCAGATCATGTTCCAGGGCGGCCACCACCCGGACTTCGGCGTGGAGTACTACGAGAAGCACTTCGCGGCCATCAAGAAGGACTTCCCGCAGCTCGTCATCCACAGCCTGGGGGCGAGCGAGGTCGAGCACATGGCCCGGATCTCCGGTGTGTCGGTCGAGGAGGCCATCACCCGGATCCACGAGGCCGGACTCGACTCCTTCGCGGGCGCCGGCGCCGAACTGCTGCCCGCGCGGCCGCGCAAGGCCATCGCGCCGCTGAAGGAGAGCGGCGAGCGCTGGCTGGAGATCATGGAGATCGCGCACGGGCTGGGCGTGGAGTCGACGTCGACGATGCTGATGGGCACGGGCGAGACCAACGCCGAGCGCATCGAGCACCTGCGGATGATCCGCGAGGTCCAGGACCGCACGGGCGGCTTCAGGGCCTTCATCCCGTACACCTACCAGCCCGAGAACAACCACCTGAAGGGCCGCACGCAGGCCACGCTCTTCGAGTACCTGCGGATGATCGCCATCGCGCGCCTCTTCATGGACAACATCGCCCACATCCAGGGCTCCTGGCTGACCACCGGCAAGGAGGTCGGCCAGCTGTCGCTGCACTACGGCGCGGACGACCTCGGCTCGATCATGCTGGAGGAGAACGTCGTCTCCTCCGCCGGCGCCAAGCACCGCTCCAACCGGATGGAGATCATCGACCTCATCCGCAAGGCGGGCCGCGTGCCGGCGCAGCGCGCCACGACGTACGAGCACCTCGTCGTGCACGACGACCCGGCGAACGACCCGGTCGACGAGCGGGTCATGTCGCACATCTCGTCCACCGCGATCGCCGGCGGCACGGCTCACCCCGAGCTGAAGATCCTCGCCTCCAACTGACGTACTCGTGCTGACGATCCACGCGGACTCCAGGGGGCGGGCGCTCGCCGTCAAGGGCGCGTGGATCGCCGGCGCCGGGCTGTTGGAGGACCTGGTCGCCGCGCATCCGGGGGCCCGGGTGCGGCAGTGGCCGGGCATCCTCACGCCCGGCCTGATCAACCTCCACGGCAACGAGCTGCTGGAGCAGGCGTACCACCCCGATCCGCGCGAGGCCGACGAGCTGGGCACCGAGCCGCTGACCGGCGACGCGCTGGCGGCCCTCGCCATGGACGACGCCCGCTGGGGCGCGAGCGCCCGGCGCGGGGTGCAGCGGATGCTGGCCCACGGCACGGTCCGCGCGGCCTGCGAGACACTGACCAACCGCGCGGTCCGCGACGCCGTGCACCGCTCGGGGCTTGCGGTCATGGGAAGGATCGGCAGCCCGGGCGGAACGCCGGCCCTCGACCCGTACGCCTCCGGGCTCCCGGTGGAGTTCGCCGAGCCGAGGGAGCCCGACTCGGCGGCGCGGTTCGCCTTCTTCGACGTACGGGACGAGGCGGAGCTCGCGGAGCGGGGGGCGGGCACTTGTGTGGCGACGGTGGTGGACGGCCGGTTGGTGTACCGGCGGCACTGAAGGGCTTTCAGGTCCCGCTCATCCCGAAAACGCCTCCGCGAACGCCCCTTCCTCCTGATCCACCCCACTGCAATTCGTCAGAGCGTCATCCGAGGACGATCCGTCGGCACACTGCTGATCCCGGAACGTCGCCCACATGGACACCCAGCCGATCCCCTTTTCGTCGGCGAACTCCCGTACCTGCGCCGCGTCGTCGAGCGTGAACGTCTCGTTGTCGACGTCATTCGTACCGAGCATCGACGTCAACGCCATCGCCTTCCACGCGGTCGCGTCCGACGTACCGAAAATCTTCTTCAGCTGGGAATGCGTGGCCTTCGCGGACACGAGAGCGTAGTCCCCCATGCCACCGTCGTACGACTCGCCGTAATTCATCGTCATGATGTTCACGGTGGACACCTGGACGTCGTGCTCGTTCGCGGACTCCAGCAGCGCCACGCTGTCGTCGTCCAGCCCGGACGGCATCACCGGCAGCGTGAAGGAGACCTCCAGGTCGGCGCGCTCCTTCTGGAGCAGCGCGATCGCCTCCGACCGCAGGTCCACCGAGTCGGAGTCGGCCAACTGCTCGCCCTCGACGTCGAAGTCGGCCTGCGCGGAACCCGCCGCGTCCAGCGCCGTCCCGTACGCCCGCGCCAGCTCGGAGGCGCTGTCGCAACTCGCCGCCAGTTCCTGGCCGGAGGCCCCGCCGAAGGAGACGCGGACCGAGGCGCCGCCCTGAGTCAGCTTGGAGACACGGGACTTCACGGCCGCGTCGGAGAGGGCGGTGGTGCCGTTCCACTTCGGCGTGCAGTCGCTGCCGTCCGCGATGACGAAGGCCAGGTTGTACGTCGCCGGGGAGCCGGCGGAGTCGTTGGCGGAGGCCTCGGTGGCGCTGACGTAGGGCGCGTACGACGTACCCGACGCGGCGCTCCCGGAGGTTGACGCCCCGGCCCGCGACGGCGTCGGAGCCGCCGCGTCCGCCGTGCCGCCGGAGCCCGCGGAGCACCCCGTGACGGCCAGTGCGAACACGCAGATGAGACAGGCCGCCGACTTCCCTCGGTACGTATGCATGCCGGCAAATCTCTCATCATTTTGAGGCCGTCGTCCAAATTCTCAGGAAAAGGACAGGCTCAGTCTTTTCTCATGGGCGTCTCACATAGAAAGGGAGCCGTGGGCACATAAAGGCTCCCTAACATCCGGGGAATGCATTCCGAGCCTGCCATCGAAAACCGCGCCGCCGAACGGCGTGCACGCGGTCGCCGCCGCAAACGCGGTAACGGGTCCGCAGAGGGGCCCGTGTTCGTTGACAACTCCGGACGCCGCTCCAAGCTGCTGCGGCGCCTCGGCCTCCTGCTCGGCGTCGCCTGTCTCGGCTACGCGGTGGTGCTGGGCATGGCCTTCATGGGCGTCGGCACCTCGCTGAGCCCGTCCCAGCTGCTGCCCTTCGCGAACGGTCAGGGCGGCCCCGGCGGCACGGGCCCGGGCACCGTCCCCCAGGGCGGCCGCGGCAACCCGGTCGCCCCGCCCAGCGGCACCCCGACGGCGCCGCCCTCGGGCGCCCCCGCCCCGTCCGCCGACGCGCCCGCGTCCGCCGCCCCCTCCGCGTCCGACGACGCGTCCGCGAACTGACCGGAGCGCAGCCCCACTCATGACCACGACGACGCCCTCACGTCGCCGCCGCCGCGCCCCCACCCGCATCGAGCGGGTGGCGGGCAAGGCCGCGGCCCTGCAAAAACCCCGGGTGATCCTCGCCGGGCTTCTGCTGCTCGCGCTGACCAGCGTCATGCTGCTCGACGGCTATCTGCGCGCCGAGGTCGGCGGCGACCAGCGGGTGCGCACCGGGGCCAGCTCCGGCAAGGTCCCGGACAAGGTCCTCGACGGCGGTCCGATCCTCACGTTCCGGGGCGGCCGGGCCACCACCGTCTCGGTGCCGGACAAGACGATCGCCCTCACCTTCGACGACGGCCCCAACCCGACCTGGACGCCGCAGGTCCTGGCGATCCTGAAGAAGTACGACATCCCCGCCACGTTCTTCGTGGTCGGCTCGATGGTCTCGCGCTATCCGTCGATCGTCGCGGACATGGTGGACGCGGGCAACGAGGTGGGCATCCACACCTTCACCCACGTCGACCTCTCCTACCAGAGCGACGCCCGCGTCAACCGCGAGATGCAGCAGACGCAGCTCGCGCTGGCGGGCGCGGCCGGCATCACGACGACGCTGTTCCGGGCGCCGTACTCGTCGGAGACGGACGCCGTCGACAACTACAGCTGGCCCGTCTACAAGAAGCTCGGCGAGGACGGCTACACCAGCGTCTTCGTCGACACCGACAGCGACGACTGGAAGCGGCCCGGCGTCTCGAAGATCGTCAAGTGGGCCACACCGGACGACGGCGAGGGCGCGTCCGTCCTCTTCCACGACGCGGGCGGCGAGCGCTCGCAGACGATCAAGGCGCTGCCGAAGTACATCGAGAGGATGCGGGCGAAGGGGTACACCTTCACCACGATCAGCGGCGCCGTCCAGAAGCAGGAGGCGGCGGCCGGTGGTCAGGCCGGTGGCCAGGCGCAGGGCGGTCCGAACGGGCAACCCGGCGGGGCGGGCGCCGGGGCGGGGACCTCGAACCTCCAGGCCGCCCACCGTACGGCCACCGGCGCGACCCTCTACGAGGGCAAGGCCCTGATCGGAGCGGTGGCCGTCGCCGAATGGACGGTGCCGGTGCTGTCGGTCGGCCTCCTCGTCGTCGGCGTCGCCGTCATGGGCCGCTTCGGCATGATGCTGATCCTCGCCCGGCGCCACTACCGGCAGCGCAACAGACGCCGGTTCAGCTGGGGACCGCCGGTCTCGCAACCGGTGAGCGTGATCGTCCCGGCGTACAACGAGAAGGAGTGCATCGCCAACACCCTCGAGTCGCTGGCGCGGAGCACCCATCCGATCGAGATCATCGTGGTCGACGACGGCTCCACGGACGGCACGTCCGAGATCGCCCGCACCGCGGCCCGGGAACTCGGCATGACCAACGTGCGCGTGATCCGCCAGGAGAACGCGGGCAAGCCGGCCGCGCTGAACAACGGTGTGCGCAGCGCCAGTCACGACATCGTCGTGATGATGGACGGCGACACGGTCTTCGAGCCGGACGCCGTACGGCAGCTGGTGCAGCCCTTCGCCGACCCCGGGGTCGGCGCGGTCGCCGGCAACGCCAAGGTCGGCAACCGCGACACCGTGATCGGCGCCTGGCAGCACATCGAGTACGTGATGGGCTTCAACCTCGACCGGCGCATGTACGACCTGCTGCGCTGCATGCCGACCATCCCCGGCGCGATCGGCGCGTTCCGCCGTGAGGCGGTCCTGGAGGTCGGCGGCATGAGCGAGGACACCCTCGCCGAGGACACCGACATCACCATCGCGATGCACCGCGCAGGGTGGCGGGTCGTCTACCAGGAGCACGCCAGGGCCTGGACGGAGGCGCCGGGTTCGCTCAAGCAGCTGTGGTCGCAGCGCTACCGCTGGTCCTACGGCACCATGCAGGCGCTGTGGAAGCACCGCAAGTCGCTGACGGACAAGGGGCCTTCGGGGCGCTTCGGCCGGGTCGGCATGCCGCTCGTGGTGATCTTCCAGATCGTCACGCCGGTCTTCGCGCCGCTCATCGACGTCTTCACCGTCTACTCGATGATCTTCGTCGACTTCCGCGCGGCGCTGCTGGCCTGGTTCGCGGTGCTGGCGGTGCAGCTGCTGTGCGCGGCGTACGCCTTCCGCCTGGACCGCGAGAAGTACCGCTACCTGCTGATGATGCCGCTCCAGCAGCTCGCCTACCGCCAGATGATGTACCTCGTCCTGATCCACTCCTGCATCACGGCGATGACGGGCGGCCGGCTGCGCTGGCAGAAGTTGAAGCGCACCGGCGAGGTCGGGACGCCGGCGGGGGCGGGCCGATGAGCTGGGAACAGCAGCCGGGACACTGGCAGGAGCAGGGCCGTCAGCAGCCGCAGTATCCGCAGTACCAGCAGCCGTACACGCAGCCTGCGTATCCGCAGCCGTACGAGCCGGTGCCCCCGGATCCGCAGCCGTACGAGCAGCCGACCTACCACCAGGGGTACGGTCAGGAGTACGGGTACCCGGCCCACGCGCAGCAGGAACCGGTGCCGCAGCCCCTGGCTCCGGCGCCTCCCGCAGCCGCCGAGGCGGAGGAGGAGAAGCCTCCGCCTCGGCCCCCGGGCCGCGACCGCTACTTCGACACCCTGCGTGCCGTCGCCCTGATCCGCGTCGTCGGCTACCACACCTTCGGGTGGGCCTGGGCGGGCATGGTGTTCCCCTCGATGGGGATCATGTTCGCCCTGGCCGGCACCCTCATGGCGAAGTCCCTGGAGCGCCCCGCGCCGAAGGTGGTGCGCGGACGGCTGCGCCGGCTGCTGCCGCCCTTCTGGTTCTGGGGCTGCTTCGTGGTCCTGGCGATGCTGATCCACGGCTGGATGCCGGGCTGGCAGATCGTCTACTGGATCGTGCCGCTGGGCGACCCGCCGGGCAGCGCGTGGGCCGAGCAGGCCTGGGAGATCCTCTGGTACCTGCGGACGTACCTGTGGTTCGTGCTGCTCTCCCCGCTGCTGCTGAAGATCTTCCGCCTGGCCCCGGTGCCGGTGCTGCTGCTCTCCCTGACCCCGATCCTCGTCCTCCACTTCCTGTGGGAGCCGCCGGACGACCGCCTCGGCAGCGCGCTGACCGACCTGGCCACCTTCCTGTTCTGCTGGATCCTCGGCTTCGCCCACCGCGACGGGGTGCTCGCCCGGCTGAGGCCGTTCGCCGTGGCCGTCCTGTCGCTCGCCGCCATCGGCTTCGCCGGCTGGTACGCCCTCACGCACCAGGCCGGGACCGGCTCGTACGACCTGGACGACATCCCGCTCGCGCAGGCCCTGTGGTCGGCCGGGTACGTGACGCTCCTGATGTGGGCGAAGTCGTACTTCGGGATCGACTTCGCATGGCTGACCCGCTTCCGGCGGACCGACCGGATCGTCACGATCTTCAACTCCCGCGCGGTGACGATCTACCTCTGGCACGAGATCGCCCTGATCCTCGCCGTCCCGCTGATCGACCGGTTCTGGAACGTGCCCGCGTTCGAGACCTACCTGCCGCTGGAGAGCCAGTGGTTCATGTTCGGCGTCGGCTGGATCCTGATCGCCGTCTTCGTGCTGCTGTGCGGCTGGGTGGAGGACGTGGCCGGGAGGAAGAAGCCGACGCTCCTCCCGGGAGGCCGTCCTGCGAGCCCGTGAGGCCGTACTGCCACAATGGGCCCGTGACCCGCGCATCCCTGGACAAGCAGCCGCACGAAGTCGCCTCGATGTTCGACAACGTGGCGGAACGGTACGACCTGACCAACGACGTGCTGTCGCTCGGCCAGGACCGCAGATGGCGCAAGGAGGTCGCGAAGGCCGTCGACGCCCGCCCGGCGCAGAAGATCCTCGACCTGGCCGCCGGCACGGCCACCTCCTCGCTGCCCTTCGCACAGACCGGCGCCTACGTCGTCCCCTGCGACTTCTCCCTCGGCATGCTCCAGGTCGGCAAGCGCAAGCACACCTGGCTGCCGTTCACCGCGGGGGACGCGACGAAGCTGCCGTTCAAGGACGACGCCTTCGACGCCGTGACGATCTCCTTCGGGCTGCGCAACGTCCAGGACTTCGACGCCGCGCTGCGCGAGATGTACCGGGTGACGCGGCCCGGCGGCAGGGTCGTGATCTGCGAGTTCTCGCACCCGACCTGGGCGCCCTTCCGCACCGTCTACACCGAGTACCTGATGCGCGCCCTGCCGCCGGTCGCGCGCTCGGTGTCCTCGAACCCCGACGCGTACGTCTATCTCGCCGAGTCCATCCGCGCCTGGCCCGACCAGCCGGCCCTGGCCGAGCGGCTGCGCAAGGCGGGCTGGTCGAAGGTGGCGTGGCGGAACCTGACGGGCGGGGTCGTGGCCCTGCACCGGGGCTTCAAGCAGGACTGAACGCCGGGTTCAGGCCGAGCTGACCACCGGGTACGAATCCTCTCCGGGCTCGTCGAGCTCGCGTCGCAGTCCGCCCGAGGGCGGTCGCGGTATGCGTGGCTCGCGTATGCCTCCGCCGCCCTCGCCCTCGCCGAAGTCGAACCAGATGTAGACCATCGAGTCCCGCGGCACCTCGGCTCCGGGCTGGGGATACTGGCGTACGACGTAGTCGACGACGGTGAGATGGAAGTCCGGCCGGTCCGGTGCGTTCAGGACGAGGCCGTGCGACTTCGCCGCCTCGCGCGCGTCCATGGCCATCAGTCCGACGAGTCTAGGAACTCGCACCTCGGGCGTTTTGGGTGTTATACGCACAGATGTCACCCCCAGCGGTATTGGAAGGGTAACCGCCCGGGGGTGTCGTCCGGAAGCTTCAAGTACCTTTCTGTAACAGTCGGTTACTGGCTGTGATGAATCCGGAATTTGGCCTCTCAGTTACCCGCTCACAGGCCGAGCCGGTAGCAGTGCGCCGTCCGCCCGGCGTCCGGGCCGGTGAACTCCTCGGCGAACCGCATCCCCAGCCGCCGCGTCACCGCGATCGACCGCGCGTTGCCGGCGTCGACCATGGCGACCACGTCCGGCACCCCGGCCGCCCGCACCCGCTCCAGCGTCAACCGCGCGGCGGCGGTGACGTACCCCTGTCCCCAGTGCTCACGCCCGAGCCGCCAGCCGATCTCTATCTCGCCCGTCGGACCCCATGGCCGCTCCCAGGGCTGGGCGCCCGTGAAGCCGAGGACCCGCTCCTGCTCGTCGAGCAGGGTCCACAGACAGAATCCCCGCTCGGCGTCGTGCCGGCGCTGGCGGGCGGTGAGCTCCTCGTAGACGGACAGTTCGGCGGCGCGGCCGCCGTGGAACTCCATGACGTCCGGGTGGGCGAACACCCGGTGCCACGCGATCGCGTCCTCGTCGGTGGGCACACGCAGCCGTACTACGGGGAGAGCTCGGTTCACAGGGCAGCCCTTCAGCCGGGTGATCAATTCTGCTGAATAGACTGCCCATGTCCAGTGCCGGTCGGCACGCAGATTTCGAACCCTGGGGAGATCCAGCCGTGACCGTCGTGACCGAGCCCCACTCCTCCCCATTCACCGAGAACACCGCCGATGTGATCGTCGTGGGCGCGGGGCCGGCCGGCTCCACGACGGCGTACCACCTCGCCAAGTCCGGCCTCGACGTACTCCTGCTGGAGAAGACCGAGTTCCCGCGGGAGAAGGTCTGCGGCGACGGCCTCACCCCGCGCGCCACGAAACAGCTCGTGGCCATGGGCATCGACATCTCCGAAGAGGCCGGCTGGCTGCGCAACAAGGGGCTGCGCATCATCGGCGGCGGCGTCCGCCTCCAGCTGGACTGGCCGGATCTCGCCTCCTTCCCCGACTACGGACTCGTCCGCAAGCGCGACGACTTCGACGAGCAGCTCGCCCGCCAGGCCCAGAAGGCCGGCGCCCGGCTCTACGAGCGCTGCAACGTCGGCGCCCCGATCATCGACGACCGCACCGGCCGCATCACCGGCGTCCACGCCAAGCTCGGCGAGGAGAAGCGCGAGGTCACCTTCCACGCGCCCCTGGTGGTCGCCGCCGACGGCAACTCCACCCGGCTCTCGCTGGCGATGGGCCTGCACCGCCGCGAGGACCGCCCGATGGGCGTCGCGGTGCGGACGTACTTCGAGTCGCCGCGCCACGAGGACGACTACCTGGAGTCCTGGCTGGAGCTGTGGGACCGCCGCGGTGCCGAGGACCGTCTCCTGCCGGGCTACGGCTGGATCTTCGGCATGGGCGACGGCACCTCGAACGTGGGCCTCGGCGTGCTCAACACCTCCGACTCCTTCAAGGAGCTGGACTGGCGCGAGGTCCTCAAGGCCTGGTGCGCCTCCATGCCGGAGGACTGGGGCTACACGCCGGAGAACATGACCGGCCCGATCCGCGGCGCCGCCCTGCCCATGGCCTTCAACCGGCAGCCGCACTACACCAAGGGCCTGCTGCTGGTCGGCGACGCCGGCGGCCTGGTGAACCCCTTCAACGGCGAAGGCATCGCCTACGCCATGGAGTCCGGCCAGATCGCCGCCGACGTCATCGTCCAGGCCCACGCCCGCCCGACGCCCGCGAGCCGCGAACTCGCCCTCCAGCGCTACCCGCGCGTCCTGAAGGACACCTACGGCGGCTACTACACGCTGGGCCGCGCCTTCGTGAAGCTCATCGGCAACCCGAAGGTCATGAAGATCGCGGCCCAGCGCGGCCTGACCCACCCGATGCTGATGAAGTTCACGCTGAAGCTGCTCGCGAACCTCACGGACCCGACCGGCGGCGACGCGATGGACCGCATCATCAACGGCCTCAGCAAGGTGGCCCCGAAGGCCTGATCATGGCTGTGGCTGTGGCTGTGGCTGTGGCTGCGGCCCCGGTCGGGGCCGGGGGCAGGGGTCAGCCTGTGTTCCGGGCCTCGCCGAGGGCCTCGACGTTGGCGGCCCGGCGCGCGAACACCTCGTCGCGCCGGTCCGCCACCTGCCCCAGCGCGTCCCTGCGCTCCCGCTTCGACAGCCGGTCCAGATAGACCTGCCCGTCGCAGTGATCGGCCTCGTGCGCGAGACAGCGGGCGAAGTACCCGGTGCCCTCGATCACGAGCGGCTCGCCGTCCTTGTCGACTCCGCGCACCACGGCCCGGTCCGGACGCGGTACGTCCATCACGGCACCCGGCACGGACAGACAGCCCTCCGAGTCGGTCAGGAGCCGCCGGTCCGCGGCGTCGAGCGGCTCCAGCACCGGATTGACGATGTGCCCGACATGCCGGACCCCGTCGTCGTCCGGGCAGTCGTACACGAACAGCCGCGCGTCGACCCCGACCTGGTTCGCCGCGAGTCCCGCCCCGTCGGCGATGTACATCGTCAGGAACATGTCGTCGATCAGCGCGGCGAGATCGGGCCCGAACTCGGTGACGTCCCGGCACGGCTTGTGCAGCACCTCCTCGCCCACCTCGGTGATCCGCCGCACCGAGCCACGCCGGGCCTCCGGCGCCAGCGGCGGATACGACTCCACGGGCCTGCCTTGCACGAAAACGCTGGGCATCGTCGTTCTCCCTTTCCGTCCTTCTGCCGTCGCGGGTTGTGAGGATGCTGTGGCCGGGCGCGAAACGGGCTTCCGGCCTGCACGGACCCTCCCTACCCTCCGGGTCTCATGACAACAGAACACGCGCACGAGCCCCAGGAGCAGACAGGTCACACACCGTCCGGCCACACCCGCAGACGCTTCCTGGCAGGAGCCGGCACGATGGCCGGCGCCGTCGCCTTATGGCCCGCAGGTACCGCCCGGGCCGCCACGGGCAACCGCGTCGCCGTCCTCGGCGGGGGAGTCTCCGGCCTGAGCGCCGCCCACGAACTCGCCGAACGCGGCTACGCCGTCACCGTCCTGGAGTACTACGACGCCCTCGGCGGCAAGGCCCGCTCGATGCCCGTACCGGGGACGGCGGCCGGCGGCCGCGCCGACCTCCCCGCCGAGCACGGCTTCCGCTTCTTCCCGGGCTTCTACCGGAACCTGCCGGACACCATGCGCCGCATCCCCGTCCCCGGCAACGCGCACGGCGTCCACGACAACCTCGTCAGCGGCACCGAGGCCCTGTTCGCCCGCTCCGGCGGCCGCGCCGACCTGCACTTCCCGCTGCGCCGCGCCACCACCCCGCCGCGCCCCGGCGACCTCACCCCCGGCTGGATCCGCGACCAGCTCCTGTCGGTGCTGGAGCTCGGCACCCGCCTGCCCGCCCACGAGGCCGCCTACTTCGCCGACCGTGTCCTGGTCCACCTCACCAGCTGCGACGCCCGCCGCGAGCAGCAGTGGGAGAAGGTCTCGTGGTGGGACTTCATCCGCGCCGAGGAGATGAGCGAGGAGTACCGGACCGTCCTCGGCATCGGCCAGACCCGCAACCTCGTCGCCACACGCGCGGAGGTCGCCTCCACCCGGACCGTCGGCCGCGTCATCATCGAGGCCCTGCTCCTGTGGGGCCTGCTCGGCCGCGGCATGGACGGCGACGCCGACATCGACCGCGTCCTCAACGCCCCCACCAGCGAGGCCTGGATCGACCCCTGGGAGACCCACCTGCGCTCTCTCGGCGTCGAGTTCGCCCTCGGCACCCAGGTCCGCGAGGTCCAGTACGCCGGGGGCCGCGTGACGGGCGTGCGCGTCTCGGACCGCGACGGCGGCGACGAACGGACCGTCACCGCCGACCACTACGTATCCGCCCTCCCCGTCGAGCACGCCCGCGGCACCTGGGGCCCCGCCCTGCGCGCGGCCGACCCGCAGCTGGCACGCTGCGACGCCCTCCAGGCCGACTGGATGACCGGCGTGATGTTCTACCTCCGCACACCCACCCCGGTCGTGCACGGCCACATCAACTGCCTCGACTCACCCTGGTCGGTGACCGGCGTCGGCCAGGCACAGTTCTGGCCCGGACGGGACTTCTCCCGCGACTACGGCGACGGACGCGCCCGGGACTGCCTCTCCGCCATCATCTCGGAGTGGGACAAGCCGGGCATCCTGTACGGCAAGACGGCCAAGGAGTGCACCAAGGAGGAGGTCGTCGCCGAACTCTGGGCCCAGTTGAAGGACGGCCTCAACGACGCCGGCAAGACGGTGCTGCGGGACGAGGACCGCCTCGGCTGGTTCATGGACCCGGCGGTGACGGGCCTGGGCGGCCCCGACCCGCAGAACCGCGAACAGCTCCTCATCCACCCCACGGGCACGCTCTACAACCGCCCCACGGCCCGCACGAGGGTCCCGAACTTCTTCCTCGCGGGCGACTACGTCCGTACCGACGTCGACCTCGCGACGATGGAGGGCGCCAACGAGTCGGCCCGCCTCGCGGTCAACGCGCTCCTGGACGCGGACAATTCGGACGCCGAGCGCTGTGAGATCCAGGAGCTGTACCGGCCCCCGGAGATGGAGCCCCTCAAGCGGATCGACGCGGTGCGCCACAGGCTGGGCCTGCCCAACACCTTCGACCTCGGCTAGATACCGCGAGGGCCCCACGAACAGGACGGAGGGGCCGCTGCCCCCGAGCGGCTGCGGCCCCTTCCGTACGCCTGTGCTGTACGGCTCGTGTCAGAGCACGCGCACCGCACCCGACGCCGGGTAGCCGGACAGGTCCTGGATGACGACGCCCTTGGAGGGGTTGGCCGCGTCCAGGTACTGGCCGTTACCGATGTAGACGCCCACATGGTAGGCGGAACCCTTGCCACCCCAGTAGAGGATGTCGCCGACCTGCACCTGCGAGAGCGGGATGTCGGTGCCGGACATCGACTGGTCCTGCGAGACCCGCGGCAGGTCGACACCGACCTGCTTGTACGCGGCCTGGACCAGGCTGGAGCAGTCCCACGCGTTGGGGCCGGTGGCACCCATGACATACGCGTCGCCCAGCTGCGCCTTGAGGAAGGCGATGACCGTGCCGACGCTGCCGCTCGCGGGAGCGGACACGTCCGTGCTGGTGCTCGCGGAGGCGGACAGGGTGGTCCGCTCGGAGCTGCGGGAGGCGGCCTCCTCGGCGGCGGCCCGGCGGGCCTCCTCGGCCTTCTTCTTCGCCTCGGCCTTCTTCTTGGCCTCGGCGAGGTCCTTCTTGGCCTCCTTGGCGGCCGCGGCGGCTGCCGCGTCACGCTCGGCGTCGAGCTCGTAGTTCGCCGCCGCCAGCTGCGTGGCGTCGGCGGACTGGGCGAGCTGGTCCGCCAGGTCACCCGTGAGGGTGGGCAGTTCGATGGTCTGCGTCACGGGCTCGGCGGCGTGCGCCGTGGCCGCTGCGCCTGCCGCTGCCATGCTGAGGACGCCACCGGCAACTCCGGCGCGCATCGCGATCGTCGAGGACGCGGTGCGGCGGGGTTTCCGGTGGCTGCGTATGTGAGCGGTGTGGGACATGAGAACAACGGGTACCAGGGACTCCTCCATACCTTCAAGAAACGTGGGCTGCGCCACAGTTGTTCAATCGACGGCCCGAAATTCGCCCGCGTCACCCTTTATTGACGCCGTAACGGACATTGCGGGCGGCCCCCGTCTGCCCGCGATCACGGACTTTCATCATTAAGTCCGAATTGCTCTCCGCCTACCACCTGTTGGGACGGGTGGCCAAGCCCGGTTCTCATGGGTCTCTCATCGATGTGGCGGAGGTCACGCAACGGTCACGGGGTCGTGTGCGTCCGGTGCGCGAACCGCGACCGCCGCCGCTCGTGAATGCGTGCACGCGTCCACATCCACTCCCCGCTCTCCCTCTGATGTGTGAACGAGGTCCTCTAGCAACACATCCGGTCCAGCGCCAATTTGCATGCAAGAGAACCCTCTTGATATTGAGACGCCCCCTCCGAGCTGCGCCGACGAGCGAAAATGTCACCTCTGGTGATCACTCGGACGCTTCTCGTGTGAAGATCACCGCTCATCCGTGTTCATGATCCTTCGTCAGGTGGTGGAGATCACAAAGCTTGTGTAATACCCCGTGTCGCAGATCACAGAGCGGCGGGCATAAGATGCGAGGCAGTTGGGCTTGTGACCTGCTTCACATGTTCTCGATCTTCGCCGGGACGAGCGGGGCTCGTGGGACGGGTGGGGCGGCTGGGAGCCCAGTGCAACCGCCAGCAGTCAGTGCCGACTGAGAGGAGCGAGGAGCGGTGAACGCCTATGCGCCCATCCTCGTACTGGGAGCCCTCGGGGCAGGCTTTGCGATCTTCTCCGTGGTCATGGCCACGCTGATCGGTCCGAAGCGGTACAACCGGGCCAAGCTCGAGGCCTACGAGTGCGGTATCGAGCCGACCCCCACGCCGGCCGGCGGCGGGCGCTTCCCGATCAAGTACTACCTGACGGCGATGCTCTTCATCATCTTCGATATCGAGATCGTCTTCCTCTACCCCTGGGCCGTCACCTTCGACTCCCTGGGGATCTTCGGGCTCGTGGAGATGTTGCTCTTCGTGCTCACCGTCTTCGTCGCGTACGCGTACGTATGGCGGCGCGGCGGCCTGGAATGGGACTGAG
The DNA here is from genome assembly GCF_008704715.1 of Streptomyces chartreusis. Classification (NCBI taxonomy): domain Bacteria; kingdom Bacillati; phylum Actinomycetota; class Actinomycetes; order Kitasatosporales; family Streptomycetaceae; genus Streptomyces; species Streptomyces chartreusis. The sequence continues at coordinate 4,229,274 of NZ_CP023689.1, read as the reverse complement.
GGGCCTTTAAAGACATGGGACTCGAAGAAAAGCTGCCGAGCGGATTCCTGCTGACCACCGTCGAGCAGGCCGCGGGCTGGGTGCGCAAGTCGTCCGTCTTCCCGGCCACGTTCGGACTCGCCTGCTGTGCCATCGAGATGATGACCACCGGCGCCGGCCGCTACGACCTGGCGCGCTTCGGCATGGAGGTCTTCCGCGGTTCGCCCCGCCAGGCGGACCTGATGATCGTCGCCGGCCGGGTCAGCCAGAAGATGGCGCCGGTGCTCAGGCAGGTCTACGACCAGATGCCGAACCCCAAGTGGGTGATCTCCATGGGGGTCTGCGCCTCCTCGGGCGGCATGTTCAACAACTACGCGATCGTGCAGGGCGTCGACCACATCGTCCCGGTCGACATCTATCTGCCGGGCTGCCCGCCGCGGCCCGAGATGCTGATGGACGCCATTCTCAAGCTCCACCAGAAGATCCAGACCTCCAAGCTCGGCGTGAACGCCGAGGAGGCGGCCCGCGAGGCGGAGGAAGCGGCGCTCAAGGCTCTGCCCACGATCGAGATGAAGGGGCTGCTGCGATGAGCGACGCGAACGGCACCAACGGGGCGAACGAGTCGAACGGGGTCAACCCCGAGAAGGACCTCTCCGCCTCCAACCTCCCGGGCCAGCGCGGCCAGGGCGGCGAGGAGATCCGCGTCCAGCGCGGCATGTTCGGCGCCGAAAACGGCGGCGACACCTCCGGCTACGGCGGCCTCGTCCGCTCGGTCCGGCTCCCCGGCCCGGCGAGCCGCCCCTACGGAGGCTGGTTCGACGAAGTCGCCGACGAGCTCGAGGGCGCGCTGGAGGAGCAGGGTCTCCTGCCCGACAACGCCGTCGAGAAGACGGTCGTCGACCGGGACGAGATCACCTTCCACATCGAACGCGAGCACCTGGTCCGCGTCGCCCGCACCCTGCGCGACGACCCGGCCCTGCGCTTCGAACTGTGCACCGGGGTCAGCGGCGTCCACTACCCGAGCGACAAGGGCCGGGAACTGCACGCCGTCTACCACCTGCGCTCGATCACCCACAACCGGCTGATCCGCCTCGAGGTCAGCGCCCCCGACAGCGACCCGCACATCCCGTCGCTGGTCTCCGTCTATCCGACCAACGACTGGCACGAGCGCGAGACCTACGACTTCTTCGGCATCGTCTTCGACGGTCACCCCGCCCTGACGCGGATCATGATGCCGGACGACTGGCAGAGCCACCCGCAGCGCAAGGACTACCCCCTCGGCGGCATCCCCGTCGAGTACAAGGGCGCCCAGATCCCGGCTCCGGACCAGCGGAGGTCGTACTCGTGAGCACTCAGTCAGCATCTGCCCGTGAGACCACCGAGGGCACCGTATATACGGTCACCGGTGGCGACTGGGACGAGGTCGTCGAGGCCGCGGCCCGTGCCGACGACGAGCGCATCGTCCTCAACATGGGCCCCCAGCACCCCTCCACGCACGGAGTGCTCCGCCTGATCCTGGAGATCGACGGCGAGACCGTCACCGAGGCCCGCTGCGGCATCGGCTACCTCCACACCGGCATCGAGAAGAACCTCGAGTACCGGACCTGGACGCAGGGCACCACGTTCGTGACGCGCATGGACTACCTGACGTCCTTCTTCAACGAGACCGCCTACTGTCTCGCCGTCGAGAAGCTCCTCGGCATCGAGGACCAGATCACCGAGCGCGCCAAGATCATCCGGGTGCTCCTGATGGAGCTGAACCGGCTCTCCTCCCACCTGGTGTGCATCGCCACCGGCGGCATGGAGCTCGGCGCCACCACGATCATGATCTACGGATTCCGCGATCGTGAAATGATTCTCGACATCTACGAGCTCATCACGGGGCTCCGGATGAACCACGCGTACATCCGCCCCGGCGGACTCGCCCAGGACCTGCCGCCCGGCGCGGTGGACCAGATCCGCGAGTTCGTGAAGAAGATGAAGAAGAACCTCCCGGAGTACGACAAGCTCGCCACCGGGAACCCCATCTTCAAGGCCCGTATGCAGGACATCGGCTACCTCGACCTGGCCGGCTGCATGGCCCTCGGCGCGACGGGCCCGATCCTGCGCTCCACCGGCCTCCCGCACGACCTGCGCAAGTCGCAGCCGTACTGCGACTACGAGACCTACGACTTCGAGATCCCGACCGCCGACACCTGCGACTCCTACGGCCGCTTCCTGATCCGCCTCGAGGAGATGCGCCAGTCGCTCGGGATCGTCGAGCAGTGCCTGGACCGGCTGCAGCCCGGCCCGGTCATGGTCGCCGACAAGAAGATCGCCTGGCCCGCCCAGCTCGCCCTGGGCCCCGACGGACTCGGCAACTCCCTCGACCACATCAAGAAGATCATGGGCACCTCCATGGAGGCCCTGATCCACCACTTCAAGCTGGTCACCGAGGGCTTCCGCGTTCCGGCGGGACAGGCGTACGCGGCCGTCGAGTCGCCCAAGGGCGAGCTCGGTGTGCACGCCGTGTCCGACGGCGGCACCCGCCCCTTCCGGGTCCACTTCCGCGACCCGTCCTTCACCAACCTTCAGGCCATGGCGGCGATGTGCGAGGGCGGCCAGGTCGCCGACGTCATCGTCGCCGTGGCGTCCATCGACCCCGTGATGGGAGGCGTCGACCGGTGACCACCTCTTCTTCCGAGCGGGGCGTCAGCCTGGGCATGCCCGCACTGCCCGCGCCCGGCTACCCGGACGACGTCCGGGCCCGGCTGGAGACCGACGCGCGCGAGATCATCGCCCGCTACCCGGACTCCCGTTCCGCCCTCCTGCCGTTGCTGCACCTCGTGCAGTCGGAGGAGGGACACGTCACGCGCACCGGCATGCAGTTCTGCGCGGACGTGCTGGAGCTGACCACGGCCGAGGTCACCGCGGTCGCGACCTTCTACACCATGTACCGGCGCAAGCCGAGCGGTGACTACCAGGTCGGCGTCTGCACCAACACGCTGTGCGCGGTCATGGGCGGCGACGCGATCTTCGAGGAGCTCCAGGAGCACCTGGGCGTCGGCAACGGCGAGACCACGGGCGACGGCAAGGTCACCCTGGAGCACATCGAGTGCAACGCCGCCTGCGACTTCGCGCCCGTCGTGATGGTCAACTGGGAGTTCTTCGACAACCAGACCCCCGCGAGCGCCAAGCGCCTCGTCGACGACCTGCGCGAGGGGCGGCCCGTGGAGCCGACGCGCGGGGCACGGCTGTGCACCTTCAAGGAGACCGCGCGGATCCTGGCCGGCTTCCCCGACGAGCGGCCCGGGGCCGTCGAGGAGAGCGGCAGTGCGGGACCGGCCTCGCTGGTGGGCCTCCGCCTGGCCAAGGGGGAGAGCGCACCCGCGCGCGTGGTCCATCCGCGCGACGGCGGCCCGCACGACGAGCCGCAGGACAGGGCATCGCACGAGCCCTCGCCGACCGAGCACCTCAGTTCGCACGACGCGCCGCATGAGACGTCGGCATCCGACCCCGCCCACCCGGCAGGGCCTGTCGCCGAGGAGGGGGAGTGATGACGTTGGCACCAGAGCTGAAGGAAAACAGCCCCGAGAAGCTGCTCGCACCCGTGCTGTCGGCCTTCTGGGACGAGGACAGGTCCTGGACGCTGGACGTCTACCGCAGGCACGAAGGGTACGAGGGGCTCCGCAAGGCGCTCGCCATGTCGCCGGACGACCTGATCGCGTACGTCAAGGACTCCGGTCTGCGCGGGCGCGGCGGCGCGGGATTCCCGACGGGGATGAAGTGGCAGTTCATTCCCCAAGGTGATGGCAAGCCGCACTATCTAGTTGTCAACGCCGACGAATCGGAGCCCGGAACCTGCAAGGACATTCCGCTCCTCTTCGCGAACCCGCACAGCCTCATCGAGGGCATCGTCATCGCGTGTTACGCCATCAGGTCTTCGCATGCCTTCATCTATCTGCGTGGTGAAGTCGTCCCCGTTCTGCGGCGGTTGCACGAGGCCGTGCGCGAGGCCTACGCGGCCGGCTTCCTCGGCGAGAACATCCTCGGCAGCGGACTGAATCTCGAACTCACCGTGCACGCCGGCGCCGGCGCGTACATCTGCGGTGAGGAGACCGCGCTGCTCGACTCGCTCGAAGGCCGCCGTGGACAACCGCGGCTGCGTCCCCCCTTCCCCGCGGTGGCAGGTCTCTACGCCTGCCCGACTGTTGTGAACAACGTCGAGTCGATCGCGTCGGTTCCCGCGATCCTGCACCGCGGCAAAGAATGGTTCCGCTCGATGGGCAGCGAGAAGTCCCCGGGCTTCACGCTCTACTCGCTCAGCGGCCACGTCACGAGCCCCGGCCAGTACGAGGCCCCGCTCGGCGTCACCCTGCGCCAGCTGCTCGAGATGAGCGGCGGTATGCGCGCCGGCCACCGTCTGAAGTTCTGGACGCCGGGCGGCTCCTCGACGCCGATGTTCACCGACGAGCACCTCGACGTCCCCCTCGACTACGAGGGCGTCGGCGCCGCCGGCTCCATGCTCGGCACCAAGGCGCTCCAGTGCTTCGACGAGACGACCTGCGTCGTCCGCGCCGTCACCCGCTGGACCGAGTTCTACGCCCACGAGTCCTGCGGCAAGTGCACCCCCTGCCGCGAAGGCACGTACTGGCTCGTGCAGTTGCTGCGCGACATCGAGGCCGGCAAGGGCGTCATGAGCGACCTCGACAAGCTGAACGACATCGCCGACAACATCAACGGCAAGTCCTTCTGCGCCCTCGGCGACGGCGCCGCCTCGCCGATCTTCTCCTCGCTGAAGTACTTCCGCGAGGAGTACGAGCAGCACATCACGGGCCGTGGCTGCCCCTTCGACCCGGCCAAGTCGACGGCCTGGGCCGACCACCGCACGGAGGTGAACGCATGACTGTGACCACCAGCGCTCCCTCCGGAGGGGGAGAGGCGGCGGTCCCGCCGGAGGATCTCGTCTCGCTGACCATCGACGGCGCCGAGATCAGCGTGCCCAAGGGCACCCTGGTCATCCGCGCCGCCGAGCAACTCGGCATCGAGATCCCGCGCTTCTGCGACCACCCCCTCCTCGACCCGGCCGGCGCCTGCCGCCAGTGCATCGTCGAGGTCGAGGGCCAGCGCAAGCCGATGGCGTCCTGCACGATCACGTGCACCGACGGCATGGTCGTCAAGACGCACCTCACCTCGCCGGTCGCCGAGAAGGCCCAGCACGGTGTGATGGAGCTCCTCCTCATCAACCACCCGCTGGACTGCCCGGTCTGCGACAAGGGCGGCGAGTGCCCGCTGCAGAACCAGGCCATGTCGCACGGCCAGGCCGAGTCCCGCTTCGAGGGACGCAAGCGGACCTACGAGAAGCCCGTCCCGATCTCCACGCAGGTGCTGCTCGACCGCGAGCGGTGCGTGCTGTGCGCCCGCTGCACCCGGTTCTCCAACCAGGTCGCGGGCGACCCGATGATCGAGCTCCTGGAGCGGGGCGCGCTCCAGCAGGTCGGCACCGGTGAGGGCGACCCGTTCGAGTCGTACTTCTCCGGCAACACCATCCAGATCTGCCCGGTCGGCGCGCTCACCTCGGCGGCGTACCGGTTCCGCTCCCGCCCCTTCGACCTCGTCTCCTCGCCGTCGGTGTGCGAGCACTGCTCCGGCGGCTGCGCCACGCGCACCGACCACCGGCGCGGCAAGGTCATGCGACGCCTCGCGGCCAACGACCCCGAGGTCAACGAGGAGTGGATGTGCGACAAGGGCCGGTTCGGCTTCCGCTACGCCCAGCAGCGCGACCGGCTCCAGACGCCGCTCGTGCGCAACGCGGAGGGTGAGCTGGAGCCGGCCTCCTGGCCGGAGGCGCTCCAGATCGCCGCGCAGGGCCTGCTCGCCTCCCGCGGCCGCACCGGCGTGCTGGCCGGCGGCCGGCTGACCGTCGAGGACGCCTACGCGTACAGCAAGTTCGCGCGCGTGGCGCTCGACACCAACGACATCGACTTCCGCGCGCGCGTGCACAGCGGCGAGGAGGCCGACTTCCTCGCCGCGCGGGTCGCCGGTCACGGCCGCGACCTCGACGGCAAGGGCACCACGTACACCTCCCTGGAGAAGGCACCGGCCGTGCTGCTGGCCGGGTTCGAGGCCGAGGAGGAGGCGCCCGGGGTCTTCCTGCGGCTGCGCAAGGCATGGCGTGGGCACGGCCAGAAGGTCTTCTCGCTCGCCACGCACGCGACACGCGGCCTGGAGAAGGCGGGCGGCACGCTGCTGCCGGCCGCTCCCGGCACCGAGACCGAGTGGCTGGACGCGCTCGCGAGCGGCGTCGGCCTGGACGGGGCCGGTGCGCAGGCGTCCGAGGCGCTGCGCACCGAGGGTTCGGTGATCGTCGTCGGTGAGCGGCTGGCGGCCGTGGCGGGCGGGCTGACCGCCGCCGTACGGGCCGCGACCGCGACCGGCGCCGAGCTGGTGTGGATCCCGCGCCGGGCGGGGGAGCGCGGTGCCGTCGAAGCGGGCGCGCTGCCCTCCCTGCTGCCGGGCGGACGTCCCGCGACCGACCCACGCGCGCGTGAGCAGGTCGCCGCCGTCTGGGGAGTGGCCGAACTGCCGCTGCGCTACGGCCGCGACACCGGCCAGATCGTCGAGGCCGCCGCGACCGGCGAACTCCAGGCCCTGCTGGTCGCGGGCGTCGAGGTCGCCGACCTGCCCGACCCGGCACGCGCGCGTGAGGCGCTCGGCGAGGTCGGCTTCGTGGTGTCGCTGGAACTGCGGCCCGGCGAGGTGACCGAGCTCGCCGACGTCGTGCTGCCGGTCGCCGCGGTCGCCGAGAAGGCCGGCACCTTCCTCAACTGGGAAGGCCGGGTGCGCTTCTTCGAGGCCGCGCTCAAGCCCGACCAGATGACGCGCCGCATGGCGCCGAGCGACGCGCGCGTCCTGCAGATGCTGGCCGACGCCATGGACGTACACCTGGGCCTGCCGGATCTGCGCACCACGCGCGCGGAGATCGACCGGCTCGGCGCCTGGGACGGCCCGCGGGCCACGGAACCCCTCCAGACCGGGGTCCAGCTGCCTCGGCCGGCCGCCGGTGAGGCCGTACTCGCCGGGCACCGGCTGCTGCTCGACCAGGGCCGTCTCCAGGAGGGCGACGAGGCACTCGCAGGCACCCGGCACGCCGCCCACGCGCGTGTGTCGGCCGCCACCGCCGCCGAGGCCGGCGTGAAGGACGGCGACGCCCTCGCCGTCACCGGCCCCGCCGGAACCGTGGAACTGCCGTTGCAGATCACCGAGATGCCCGACCGGGTGGTGTGGCTCCCGCTGAACTCCGTGGGCGCCGGCGTCGCCTCCGACTCCGGGGCGCTGCCCGGCTCACTCGTCCGCATCGGCCCGGCGACCCTCGCGTCCGAGGCCCCCGAGGAGGTGGAGGCATGAGCCCTTTCCTCGCCGCTGAAGACCTCTCGATGTTCGGCCGCGACCCCTGGTGGCTGGTCGTCGTCAAGGCGGTGTTCTGCTTCGCCTTCCTGATGGTGACCGTGCTGTTCTCCATCGTCTGGGAGCGCAAGGTCGTCGCCTGGATGCAGCTGCGCATCGGGCCCAACCGGCACGGCCCCTGGGGCATGCTCCAGTCGCTCGCCGACGGCATCAAGCTGATGCTGAAGGAAGACGTCATCGTCAAACGCGCGGACAAGGTCGTCTACGTCCTCGCACCGATCGTCGCGGCCATCCCGGCCTTCATGGCGATCGCGGTGATCCCCTTCGGCCCGGCCGGCAACGAGATCTCGATCTTCGGCCAGCGCACCACGATGCAGCTCACCGACCTGCCGATCGCGATGCTCTACATCCTCGCCGTCGCCTCGGTCGGCATCTACGGCATCGTGCTCGCGGGCTGGAGCTCCGGATCCACCTACCCGCTGCTCGGCGGCTTGCGCTCCTGCGCGCAGATGATCTCCTACGAGATCGCGATGGGCGCCGCCTTCGCGTCGGTGTTCCTCTACTCCGGTTCGATGTCGACCTCGGCGATCGTCGAGGCCCAGCAGGACCGCTGGTACGTCGTCCTGCTGCCGGTGTCCTTCCTGATCTACATCGTCACGATGATCGGCGAGACCAACCGCGCCCCGTTCGACATGCCGGAGTCCGAGGGCGACCTGGTGGGCGGCTTCAACACCGAGTACTCGTCGATCAAGTTCGCGATGTTCATGCTCGCCGAGTACGTGAACATGGTGACGGTCTCGGCGGTCTCGGTGACGCTCTTCCTGGGCGGCTGGCGGGCCCCGTACCCGGTCAGCACCTTCTGGGAGGGCGCCAACCACGGCTGGTGGCCGCTCCTCTGGTTCGTGATCAAGGTCCAGCTGCTGCTGTTCTTCTTCATCTGGCTGCGCGGCACGCTCCCGCGCGTGCGCTACGACCAGCTGATGAAGCTCGGCTGGAAGGTCCTCATCCCGGTCTCCGTCGTCTGGCTGATGCTCGTCGCGACCGTGCGGACCCTGCGCAACGAGAACTACGACTTCGCCGACATCGCCCTCTACGTCGGCGGTGGCGTCCTCGCGCTGCTCCTGCTCTCCTTCATCGCCGACATGTTCCGCGAGAAGGCGAAGGGCGCCGAGGGAGCCGCCGAGGAACCGGCCTCGTTCGACGCGATGGCGGGCGGGTTCCCCGTACCGCCGCTGCCGGGGCAGGAGTTGCCGCCGGTGCCGCGCCGCAGCTCACGCCGCGAGCGGGAGCTGATTGTCAGTGGTGGGCCCGATACTCAGAGTGACGGATCTCTGGATGGAAAGGAGGCGTCCGATGGCTGAGGAGCCCAAGGAGACCAAGCCCGGTTTCATGAACCCCGTCGCAGGCTTCGGCGTGACCTTCAAGGCCATGTTCAAGAAGCGGCTGACCGAGCAGTACCCGGAGCAGCAGAAGACCACAGCTCCGCGCTTCCACGGACGGCACCAGCTCAACCGCCATCCGGACGGCCTGGAGAAGTGCGTCGGCTGCGAGCTGTGTGCCTGGGCCTGCCCCGCCGACGCCATCTATGTCGAGGGCGCAGACAACACCGAAGAGGAGCGCTACTCGCCCGGCGAGCGGTACGGGCGCGTCTACCAGATCAACTACGCCCGCTGCATCCTGTGCGGTCTGTGCATCGAGGCGTGCCCCACGCGCGCGCTCACGATGACCAACGAGTTCGAGCTCGCGGACTCCAGCCGCGCCAACCTCATCTACACCAAGGAGCAGCTGCTCGCCGGTCTCGAGGACGGCATGGTCGACACGCCCCACGCCATCTTCCCGGGGACCGACGAGCAGGACTACTACCGCGGCCTGGTGACCGAGGCCGCCCCCGGCACCGAGCGCCAGGTCGCCGCCTCCAAGGGCGAGAAGCCCGAAGACGAGGAGGTGGACGCATGAGCGCACAGCTCGCCGCCTACTCCACCTCCACCGGAGAGGCCGTCCAGTTCTGGATGCTCGGCACCGTCGCCGTCATCGGCGCCCTGTGCACCGTATTCATGAAGAAGGCGGTGCACAGCGCGCTGTGCCTGGCCGGGACCATGATCGTCCTGGCGATCTTCTACCTGGCCAACGGCGCCTACTTCCTGGGCATCGTGCAGATCGTCGTCTACACCGGCGCGATCATGATGCTGTTCCTGTTCGTGGTGATGCTCGTCGGCGTGACCGCGGCGGACTCCCTGAAGGAGACCATCAAGGGCCAGCGCTGGCTGGCCCTTCTCTGCGGCCTCGGCTTCGGCATCCTGCTGATCGCGGGCATCGGCAACGCCTCCATCACGGAGTTCAACGGCCTCGCCCAGGCGAACGCGAACGGCAACGTGGAGGGCCTCGCCACCCTCATCTTCACCAAGTACGTCTTCGCCTTCGAGATCACCGGCGCCCTGCTGATCACGGCCGCCATCGGCGCCATGGTGCTCACGCACCGCGAGCGCACCGAGCGCGCCAAGACCCAGCGCGAGCTGTCCGAGGAGCGCATCCGCGAAGGCAAGCACATCCCGCCGCTGCCGGCCCCCGGCGTGTACGCCCGGCACAACGCCGTGGACATCGCGGGCCTGCTGCCCGACGGCACCCCCTCCGACCTCACGGTCAGCAAGACGCTGCGCGAGCGCGGCCAGATCCGCGACGTGTCCACCGAGGCGCTCAACGACCTGCGGGCGCTGGAGCAGCGGGCGGAGGAGCGGCTGGAGCGCACCGCCATCGAGCCGTCGACCTTCAAGCGGGCTGAGGAGGCGTCGAAGTGAACCCGGTCAACTACATCTATCTCGCGGCCCTGTTGTTCACGATCGGCGCCACCGGCGTGCTGATCAGGCGCAACGCGATCGTCGTGTTCATGTGCATCGAGCTCATGCTCAACGCCTGCAACCTGACGCTCGTCGCCTTCTCACGGATGCACGGCAATCTCGACGGCCAGATCATCGCGTTCTTCACGATGGTCGTGGCCGCCGCGGAGGTCGTCGTCGGGCTCGCGATCATCGTGTCGCTGTTCCGTTCCCGCCACTCGGCCTCGGTCGACGACGCCAGCCTGATGAAGCTCTGAGGGGTCGGAAGAAAACGTGGAGAACCTGATTGCGCTGCTGATCGCGGCGCCCCTGCTCGGAGCGGCCGTCCTGTTGTGCGGCGGCCGGCGGCTGGACGCCGTCGGCCAGTGGATCGGCACGCTCCTGTCGTTCACCTCCTTCGCCTTCGGCGTGGTCCTCTTCGCCGACCTGCTGGGCAAGGACCCCGAACAGCGGACCCTCACCCAGCACCTGTTCAGCTGGATCCAGGTCGAGGGCTTCCAGGCGGACGTCGCCTTCCGCCTGGACCAGCTGTCGATGACGTTCGTGCTGCTGATCACCGGCGTCGGCTCGCTGATCCACCTGTACTCGATCGGGTACATGGAGCACGACGAGCGGCGCCGCCGCTTCTTCGGCTATCTGAACCTGTTCCTCGCGGCGATGCTGCTGCTCGTCCTCGCCGACAACTACCTGCTGCTGTACGTCGGCTGGGAGGGCGTCGGTCTCGCGTCGTACCTGCTGATCGGCTTCTGGCAGCACAAGCCCAGCGCCGCCACGGCCGCGAAGAAGGCCTTCCTCGTCAACCGCGTCGGCGACATGGGCCTGTCGATCGCGATCATGCTGATGTTCTTCTGGTTCGGAACCTTCGCCTTCGGGCCGCTGCTCGGCGGCGAGGGGGAGCCCGGCCTGGCCGCCGACGCGAGCGAGGGCAAGCTCACCGCGATCGGCCTGATGCTGCTGCTCGCCGCATGCGGCAAGTCCGCCCAGGTACCGCTCCAGTCCTGGCTCGGGGACGCGATGGAGGGCCCGACCCCGGTCTCCGCCCTCATCCACGCCGCGACGATGGTCACCGCGGGCGTCTACCTGATCGTCCGCTCCGGCGCCATCTTCAACGCCGCGCCCGACGCGCAGCTGGTCGTCACGATCGTCGGCGCCGTCACGCTCCTGTTCGGAGCGATCGTCGGTTGCGCGAAGGACGACATCAAGAAGGCACTCGCCGGCTCGACCATGTCGCAGATCGGCTACATGGTCCTCGCCGCGGGCCTCGGCCCCATCGGCTACGTCTTCGCGATCATGCACCTGGTGACGCACGGCTTCTTCAAGGCCGGGCTGTTCCTCGGCGCCGGTTCCGTCATGCACGGCATGAACGACGAGGTCGACATGCGCAAGTACGGCGGTCTGCGCAAGTACATGCCGGTCACCTTCGTGACGTTCGGCCTCGGCTACCTCGCGATCATCGGCTTCCCCGGTCTGTCCGGCTTCTTCTCCAAGGACAAGATCATCGAGGCCGCGTTCGCCAAGGGCGGCACCGAGGGCTGGATCCTCGGCGGCTGCGCACTGCTGGGTGCCGCGATCACGGCGTTCTACATGACGCGCGTGATGCTGATGACGTTCTTCGGCGAGAAGCGCTGGCAGCCGGACGAGAACGGCAACGAACCGCACCCGCACGAGTCGCCGAAGATCATGACGATCCCGATGATCGTGCTGGCCGTCGGATCGGTCGCCGCCGGTGGGTTCTTCAGCATCGGTGACCGCTTCATCCACTGGCTGGAGCCCATCACCGGGCACGACCACGGCCACGCGCCGATCGGCGCGGGAGTCATCACCGGCGCGACCGTCGCGTGCATGGTCATCGGCGTCGCCATCGCCTACGGCCAGTACGGCCGCCGCCCGGTCCCGGCCGTCGCCCCGCGCGGGTCGGTGCTCACCCGGGCCGCCCGGCGCGATCTGTACCAGGACGACTTCAACCACGTCGTCCTCGTCCGCGGCGGCGAGCACCTCACGCGGTCCCTGGTGTACGTCGACCACACCCTGGTCGACGGCGTCGTCAACGGCACGGCGGCCTCGGTCGGCGGCCTGTCCGGACGGATGCGCAGGCTCCAGAACGGCTTCGTGCGGTCCTACGCGGTCTCGATGTTCGGAGGTGTGGCGATCCTCATCGCCGCGACCCTGCTGATGAGGGCGGTCTGATACCGATGTCCTTTCCTCTGCTGACAGCCACGGCGGTGCTCCCGGCGATCGGGGCGATCGCCACGGCCGCCGTACCGGCCGCGCAGCGCACCGCCGCCAAATGGCTGGCGCTGCTCGTCTCACTCGGCACACTCGCCCTCGCGATCACCGTCCTGGTCCGCTTCGACCCGGGCGGCGATCGCTATCAGCTCACCGAATCCCACTCCTGGATCGCGGACTTCGGGGTCCGCTACGAACTCGGCGTGGACGGCATCGCGGTCGCGCTGATCGCGCTGACGGCGCTGCTGATCCCGTTCATCGTCCTCGCGGGCTGGCACGACGCCGACCCGCTGGAGACCGGCAGCAAGCGGTGGCGGCCGACCCAGGGCTTCTTCGCCCTGATCCTGGCCGTCGAGGCGATGGTGATCATCTCCTTCGAGGCCACCGACGTCTTCCTCTTCTACATCTTCTTCGAAGCCATGCTCATCCCGATGTACTTCCTCATCGGCGGCTTCGGGGACCGTGCCCACGAGCACGGCGAGAAGGTGGCCTCCACGCAGCGGTCGTACGCGGCCGTTAAGTTCCTGCTCTACAACCTGGTCGGCGGTCTGATCATGCTGGCCGCGGTGATCGGCCTGTATGTGGTCGCCGGGAACTTCAGCCTCCAGGAGATCGCCGAGGCCCGTGCCAACGGCACGCTCGACATGGCGACCAACACCGAACGCTGGCTGTTCCTCGGCTTCTTCTTCGCCTTCGCGGTGAAGGCGCCGCTGTGGCCGCTGCACACCTGGCTGCCGAACGCGATGGGGGAGGCCACCGCACCGGTCGCCGTCCTCATCACCGCGGTCGTCGACAAGGTGGGCACCTTCGCGATGCTCCGCTTCTGCCTCCAGCTGTTCCCCGAGGCCAGCAAGTGGGCGACACCCGCGATCCTCGTCCTGGCGCTGATCAGCATCGTCTACGGGGCGCTGCTCGCGGTCGGCCAGCGCGACATGAAGCGCCTGATCGCGTACGCGTCGATCTCGCACTTCGGCTTCATCATCATGGGCATCTTCGCGATGACCAGCCAGGGCCAGTCAGGCGCGACGCTCTACATGGTCAACCACGGGATCTCGACGGCCGCGCTGATGCTGGTGGCCGGCTTCCTGATCTCCCGGCGCGGCTCGCGGCTCATCGCCGACTACGGCGGTGTGCAGAAGGTCGCCCCGGTGCTCGCCGGCACGTTCCTGATCGGCGGCCTGGCGACGCTGTCGCTGCCGGGCCTGGCGCCGTTCGTGAGTGAGTTCCTGGTCCTGGTCGGCACGTTCACGCGCTACCCGGTGATCGGCATCATCGCCACCTTCGGCATCGTGCTCGCCGCGCTCTACGTCCTCGTCCTCTACCAGCGGACGATGACGGGCCCGGTGAAGCCGGAGGTCTCCGCGATGCCCGACCTCAGGGTCCGGGAACTCGTGGTCGTCGCCCCGCTGGTCGCCCTGCTGCTCTTCCTGGGCGTCTACCCGAAGCCCCTGACGGACATCGTCAACCCGGCGGTCCAGCAGACCATGTCCGACGTACACAAGAAGGATCCTCAGCCCGAGGTGGAGGCGGCCAAGTGAGCACATCTGCCGTCCACAGCCTGTGGACAACCGCGGCCGAACCGATCTCGAAGATCGACACGCCGAAGATCGAGTACGGGCAGCTGTCGCCCGTCCTGATCATTGTCGGCGCGGCGGTCGTCGGCGTGCTGATCGAGGCGGCCGTACCGCGCAAGACGCGTTACTACGCCCAGGTGTTCGTCGCCGTCGTGGCGCTCGTCGCCGCCTTCGCCGCGGTCGTGGCGCTGGCGGCCGGCGGATACGCCACGACCAAGTCGGGCATCGCCGCGATGGGCGCGATCGCCGTCGACGGACCCGCCCTGTTCCTCCAGGGCACGATCCTGCTGGCGGGCCTGGTCGGCCTGTTCACCTTCGCCGAACGGCGGCTCGATCCGGAGGCGCACGGCAACCGGGTCGACTCCTTCGCCGCGCAGGCCGCGTCCGTGCCGGGCAGCGACAGCGAGAAGGCCGCGGTCAAGGCCGGGTTCACCACCACCGAGGTGTTCCCGCTGCTGATGTTCGCCATCGCGGGCATGCTGGTCTTCCCGGCGGCCAACGACCTGCTGACGCTGTTCATCGCCCTGGAAGTGCTCTCGCTCCCGCTGTACCTGATGTGCGCGCTGGCCCGGCGCAAGCGGCTGATGTCGCAGGAGGCCGCGGTCAAGTACTTCCTGCTGGGAGCCTTCGCCTCCGCGTTCACGCTGTTCGGCATCGCCATGCTGTACGGGTACGCGGGCTCCGTGTCGTACGCGACGATCGCGCAGGTCGTCGACGGCACGGTGCCGGACGTCAACCCGGCGCTCGCGGACACCATGGGCAACGACGCGCTGCTGCTCATCGGCTCCGCGATGATCGTGATGGGCCTGCTGTTCAAGGTGGGCGCGGTCCCGTTCCACATGTGGACGCCCGACGTCTACCAGGGTGCGCCCACGCCGGTGACCGGGTTCATGGCGGCGGCCACCAAGGTGGCGGCGTTCGGCGCGCTGCTGAGGCTCCTGTACGTCGTCCTGCCCGGCCTGCGCTGGGACTGGCGGCCGGTCATGTGGGGCGTGGCGATCGTCACCATGCTCGGCGGCGCGATCATCGCGATCACGCAGACCGACATCAAGCGACTGCTGGCGTACTCGTCGATCGCGCACGCGGGGTTCATCCTCGCGGGTGTCATCGCGACCACGCCGGACGGGGTGTCGTCCGTCCTCTTCTACCTGGCGGCGTACTCGTTCGTGACGATCGGCGCGTTCGCGGTGGTCACGCTGGTGCGCGACGCCGGCGGTGAGGCCACGCACCTGTCCAACTGGGCCGGTCTGGGCCGCCGTTCACCGCTGGTCGCGGCCGTGTTCGCGGTGTTCCTGCTGGCCTTCGCCGGTATCCCGCTGACCTCCGGGTTCGCCGGGAAGTTCGCCGTGTTCAAGGCGGCGGCGGAAGGCGGGGCGGCCCCGCTGGTCGTGGTCGGTGTGATCTCGTCCGCGATCGCGGCGTTCTTCTACATCCGCGTGATCGTCCTGATGTTCTTCAGCGAGCCGCGGCCCGAGGGCCCGACGGTCGCCGTTCCGTCGCCGCTGACGATGACGGCGATCGGCGTCGGTGTCGCGGTCACGCTGGTGCTGGGTGTGGCGCCGCAGTACTTCCTGGACCTGGCGAACCAGGCGAGCGTGTTCGTGCGCTGACGCGACGGCCTCGTGCATCACGGCTGCGGCCCGGCACCCCTTCCGAGGGGTGCCGGGCCGCAGCCGTGTCGAGGTGGGTGCGAGCCTGTGGATAACTCCGGCACTGTCGGTCCTGGCCCCTATCGTGGAGGCAGTGGTCGAGGGACGACGTACGGGGGACATGACGATGGGCGCGACGGGTGGGATCAGGGAGATGCCAGGGGTGACCGAGACGGCGCAGACCGGCGGCAGTGAGGCGCTGGCCATGCTGCACCGGGTCTTCGGATACGAGGCCTTCCGCGGCGAGCAGGAAGCCGTCATCGAGCATGTGGTGGCGGGCGGCGACGCGGTCGTGCTCATGCCGACCGGTGGCGGAAAATCCCTCTGCTACCAGATCCCGTCCCTGGTCAGACCCGGTACGGGCGTGGTCGTCTCCCCGCTCATCGCACTCATGCAGGATCAGGTGGACGCGCTGCGGGCGCTGGGCGTGCGCGCCGGGTTCATCAACTCCACGCTGGACTTCGACGAGCGCCGGGTGGTCGAGGCGGAGTTCCTGGCGGGCGAGCTCGACCTGCTCTACCTCGCACCGGAGCGGCTGCGCCTCGACGCGACGCTGGAGCTGCTCTCCCGCGGCAAGATCTCGGTGTTCGCCATCGACGAGGCGCACTGCGTCTCCCAGTGGGGCCACGACTTCCGGCCCGACTATCTGTCCCTGTCGCTGCTCGGCGAGCGCTGGCCGGACGTCCCGAGGGTCGCGCTCACGGCGACGGCCACCCGGGCCACCCACCAGGAGATCACCCAACGCCTGAACATGCCGGCCGCCCGGCACTTCGTGGCGAGCTTCGACCGGCCGAACATCCAGTACCGGATCGTGCCGAAGGCCGACCCGAAGAAGCAGCTGCTGAGCTTCCTCAAGGACGAGCACGCGGGCGACGCGGGCATCGTGTACTGCCTGTCCCGCAAGTCGGTGGACGCCACGGCCGAGTTCCTGGCCCGCAACGGCATCGAGGCGGTGCCGTACCACGCAGGGCTCGACGGGGGCACGCGCGCGGCGCACCAGTCCCGGTTCCTGCGGGAGGACGGCCTGGTCGTGGTCGCGACCATCGCCTTCGGAATGGGCATCGACAAGCCGGACGTCCGCTTCGTCGCCCACCTCGACCTGCCCAAGTCGGTCGAGGGCTACTACCAGGAGACCGGCCGCGCCGGCCGTGACGGCCTCCCCTCCACGGCCTGGATGGCCTACGGCCTCAACGACGTCATCCAGCAGCGCAAGCTGATCAACTCGGGCGAGGGCGACGAGGCGTTCCGGCGCCGGGCCGCCTCCCACCTCGACGCGATGCTGGCGCTGTGCGAGACGGCCCAGTGCCGGCGCGGCCAGCTGCTCGCCTACTTCGGCCAGGACGCCGAGCCGGTGGGCTGCGGGAACTGCGACACCTGTGTCACCCCGCCGGAGACCTGGGACGGCACGGTCGCGGCGCAGAAGGTGCTGTCGACGGTGGTGCGGCTGCAGCGTGAGCGCGGCCAGAAGTTCGGGGCGGTGCAGATCGTCGACATCCTGCTGGGGCGGCGCACCGCCAAGGTGATCCAGTTCGATCACGACCAGCTGTCCGTGTTCGGCATCGGCGAGGACCTCGGCGAGGGCGAATGGCGGGGCGTCGTACGGCAGTTGCTGGCGCAGGGGCTGCTCGCGGTCGAGGGGGAGTACGGGACGCTCGTGCTGACCGAGGCCAGCGGGTCGGTGCTGCGGCGCGAGCGGGAGGTGCCGCTGCGGAAGGAACCGAAGAAGCCGGCGACCTCGCGGTCGGGGTCGGGTTCCGGCGCGCGCGGGGAGAAGAAGGCGAAGGCCGCGGCGGCCGAGCTGCCTCAGGAGCTGGTGCCGGCCTTCGAGGCGTTGCGTGCCTGGCGTGCCGAGCAGGCTCGGGAGCAGGGGGTCCCGGCGTACGTGATCTTCCACGACGCGACGCTGCGGGAGATCGTGACCGTGTGGCCCGCCTCCGTGCGGGAGCTCGGGAGCATCAGCGGGGTCGGCGAGAAGAAGCTGGCCACGTACGGGGAGGGCGTGCTCGAGGTGCTGGTCTCGGCGCGGGGTGAGTCCGGGGCCGGTTCAGAGGCGGCGTCCGACGCGGCTCCTGCGGCGGGGCACGGGATGGACGACTGGCCCGAGATGGAGATGGAGCCGGAGCCGGAGGACTGGGCCTAGGGAGGGTCGGGGACCCGACGGTCCGGCACCCCGGTCACGCCAGTGCCGTCAGCCCCGGTGCGAACGTGATCAACAGTGGGAGCAGCGGAATCAGTGCCGCCAGCGTCGTCGTGAGCGCGCGGTCGCGGCGGCCCAGGCGGGGTGGGGGCTGGAGGAGGCGGTCGACGCGTTCGCCCAGGAGGCGGTGGGTGGACGCGCAGGACAGGACGCCCCGGTGCTGGTTGAGCTCGATCAGGGCCAGGGCCGTCGTCAGGTGACCGCAGCGGCGGGACGCCGTGTCGTCGGCGGCCAGTTCGACCAGGCGGTGGGTCTGGTCGCAGAAGTGGGCGAACAACGGGATGCGGGGGAATCCGGTGGCGAGCGCGGTGGAGAGGTGCAGCAGCCAGTCGTGGCGGGCGCGGGCATGGCCCCGCTCGTGGGTGAGGACGGCATCCAACTGGTGGTCGGTCAGGCGGTGCAGGGCACCGGTGGTGACGATGAGCTGGGCCGGGCTGCCGGGCATCCACCAGGCGTCCGGGTACTCGTCCTCCAGCACCAGCAGCGGGCCGCGCGCCGAGCCCAGGCCCGCGGGCAGGTCGGGGGCGCGTTCGCGCAGGTGGGCCCTGGCCACGCCACGTCGCCGGCGGGCCTCGACGGTCTCGCGGGCCAGCATCGCGGTCGTCCAGGCCGCACCGCAGGCCAGCAGCAGCGTGAGGGCGGCGGCCCAGGCGGGCGCGGCCGAGAGGTCGTACGCCTCCGTCACCGACGGCGGAGCCGGAGCGAAGAGCTGGGCGCGCACCGTGCCGAAGACCGCGGCCGTGCCCAGGGACAGGGCCGTCAGGCAGCACAGCAGGACGGTGGCGACCATGCACTGCCACACCCAGAGCGCGACCACAGGTTCCCGTTCGGGCCAGGTGGCCCGGGTCAGTGCTCGGGGGACGGGTACGGCGGCCGTCAGGGCGACGATGCTCAACAGGAGCATGCAGACGGTCATGCCTTGGTCTCCGGATCCTGGGCAGGAAGATGCGCGGGCGGCCGTGCAGGGCGGCGGGCCGCGAACGCCGGACACGGCTCGCATCCCACCGCCAGTCAGTATGACGGTGACCGCCGGCGGAGTCAGGGGGAAGGACGCGCCGAATGCGCGCCCCGGACGACCGTACGGCCGGGGCGCCGGTGCCGTCGCCGCTGACGCGAAACGTCCTGCGGAATCAGCGAGTTGGCCCCGACCTCGACAAGCGAGTGAGCACCGGCCTCGACTTCGGCCCCGGCCGCCGTCCCGGCCCCGGCCGCCGTCCCGGTGTCGGCCCCGCTCCCGGTCCGGGCCGCCCTCCCCGCCTCGCCGTCACCCCGCCGCGATGCGCCCCGTGACCTCGCCCAGTCCCACCCGGACCCCGCCGGGCCCCGGTGCCCAGGCGGACAGGGTCACCACGTCGCCGTCCTCCAGGAACGTCCGCTTGCCGTCGGGGAGTTCGAGCGGGTCGCGGCCGTTCCAGGTCAGCTCCAGCAGTGAGCCGCGTTCGCCTTCCGTCGGGCCGCTGACCGTGCCGGAGCCGTACAGGTCGCCGGTGCGCAGCGAGGCGCCGTTCACCGTCATATGGGCGAGCTGCTGGGCGGCGGTCCAGTACATGGTGGAGAAGGGCGGCTCGGAGATCACGTGGCCGTTGACGGCCACCGAGATACGCAGGTCGTAGCCGCCGGGTTCGGTCTCGGAGCCGGAGTCGTCCAGGTACGGCAGCAGGGGGTGGGTGCGCTGCGGCGGTGCCACCCGCGCGTCGTCCAGGGCGTCCAGCGGGGTGATCCACGCCGACACCGACGTGGTGAACGACTTGCCGAGGAAGGGGCCGAGGGGGACGTACTCCCAGGCCTGGATGTCGCGTGCCGACCAGTCGTTGAGCAGGCACAGGCCGAAGACGTGCTCCCGGTAGTCGCCCAGCGCCACCGGCTCGCCCATCCGCGACGGCGTGCCGACCACGAAGCCGACCTCGGCCTCGATGTCGAGCCGGATCGACGGGCCGAAGACCGGCGCCGGGTCGGTGGGGGCCTTGCGCTGGCCCGACGGACGTACGACATCCGTGCCGGACACGACCACGGTGCCGGAGCGGCCGTGGTAACCGATCGGCAGGTGCTTCCAGTTGGGGGTGAGGGAGTCCTCGGCGTCGGGGCGGAAGATCTGGCCGACGTTCCGGGCGTGGTTCTCGGAGGCGTAGAAGTCGACGTAGTCGGCGACCTGGAAGGGGAGGTGCAGGGTCACCGAGGACAGGGGGTGGAAGAGGTCGCGGACGACCTCCTGGTGCGCGGGCACGGTCACCCATGCCGTCAGCGCGCGCCGTACGTCCGACCAGGTGGTGCGGCCGGCGGCGAGCAGCGGGTTCAGGGAGTCCTGGGCGAGCAGCGGGGCGTAGGGCGAGCCGAGGGCCTGGGCGGCCCTGCCCGCGTCGAGGACGTGATCGCCGAGCCGGACGCCGACCCGTCGTGCGGAGTCCGAGCCGGGGAGGGAGAAGACACCGTACGGAAGGTTGTGCGTGCCGAAGGGGTCGCCCTCGGGGAGATCGAAGGGGGGCATGGGGTGCTGCCTCACTCTCATACGCTCCGTATGCCATGTGGTCGGTCGGGCCACACGTTACGTGTGAGCCGCCTGCCTTGGGCAGTGCAAAAAACCGCGTCGCGGGGACCGGTGGAACGGCGGCTCGTCACCCCCGGCGGGGCCCCGGGCGTAGCGCACGGCCACGTCGGAGTGAAATCACAGGGGCAGGAAGGCAGTTGTGCGCGCAATAGCACAAATGGAACCGGAACAGGTGTCAACACATGTGAACCCAGCAGCCGTCCGGTTCAGGTCGAGTCGATGGGGCTTCCTGTCCGTATTCTCTGATCATGGCCCCACCCATCGCATATTCACTCATCGCCACTGACCTGGACGGGACGCTGCTCCGCGGTGACGACACGCTGTCCGACCGTACCCTCGACGCGCTCGGGCGGGTGGTGGCGGCCGGTGCTCAACACCTCGTCGTCACGGGGCGGCCGGCGCCCAGAGTGCGGCCGCTGCTCGACATCCTGGGCAGTACGGGGCTCGCGGTGTGCGGGCAGGGCGCGCAGCTGTACGACGCCGGCGCGGACCGTCTGCTGTGGTCCGTGACGCTGGACCGGGAGCTGGCGGAGACCGCGCTCGGCAAGATCGAGGCCGAGGTGGGGCAGGTGTACGCGGCCGTCGACCAGGACGGCGTCGACGGGCTCACGCTCATCGAGCCGGGGTATCTGATGCCGCACCCCACGCTGCCCGCCGTACGCGTCAGGCGCCGCGACGACCTGTGGTGCGAGCCGATCAGCAAGGTGCTGCTGCGCCACCCGACTCTGTCGGACGACGAGTTGGCGGCGACGGCGCGTGCGGTGGTCGGTTCGCTGGCGACGGTCACCATGTCGGGGCCCGGCACCGTCGAACTCCAGCCATGCGGCATCACCAAGGCGACCGGACTCGCGCTCGCCGCCGAGCATCTCGGCCTCGGCCCGCGCGAGACGATCGCCTTCGGGGACATGCCCAACGACATCCCCATGTTCGACTGGGCCGCCCGTGGGGTCGCGATGGCCAACGCGCACCCCGAACTCAAGGCGGTCGCCGACGAGATCACGGCCTCGAACGAGGACGACGGCATCGCCGTCGTCCTGGAGGGACTGTTCGCGGACACCCTGACGCGTATCACCCGGTAAGGGGTGATACGCGTCGATGGGTGGCTCGCTGCTCCCCGTAGGGCCGCTGCTTCTAGTAGGGCCCGTTCACGTTGTCGATCGAGCCGTAGCGGTCGGCCGCGTAGTTGCACGCGGCCACGATGTTCGCGACGGGGTTGTAGGGGTCGTACACGGTCCCCGGCACGTGGTAGGCCGCGAAGGTGGGGTCGATGACCTGGAGGAGGCCCTTGGACGGGGTGCCGGCCACGGCGTTGGAGTCCCAGTTGTTGATGGCCAGCGGGTTGCCGGACGACTCACGCATGATGTTGCGGTGAATGCCCTCGTACGAACCCGGGATTCCGTTCTGTCCCATGATGTCCAGGGCGTTGCGGATCCAGCCGTCGAGGTTGTCCGGGAACGTCTTCACGGAGGACTGGGTGGCCTGCGCGACGGAGGACTTCTTGGCGGGCGCGGCGGCCTTGGAGGCCGTCTTGCCCGGCGTGCTGACCTTCTTGGTCGCCCGGACCTTCAGGTCGGTGCCCGGGTGGATCAGCCGGGGGTCGTCGCCGATGGCCTTGCGGTTGTCCTTGTAGAGCTGCTTCCAGCCGCCCTGGGAGTCGTAGCGGTCGGCGATGCCGTAGAGCGTGTCGCCCTTCTTGGTGGTGTACGCGACGGAGCCGACCTTCGCCGTCGCGGGCTCGGCGGCGGTTGCGGCGGTCGCGCCCAGGAGGGGGAGGGCGAGAGCGGCGGTGCTGGTTCCGGCGATGACGGCACGGCGGGTGAGCGGGGTGGTGCGGGGGCGGCGGTGCTTGCCTCGGGGCATGGCGCTGTTCCTCTCCGACGCCTGCGAGGTGAGCTGTCGGGTTCGGGCGGGAGATGCCCGGCCGGGCCACCGTGCGGCAGCGCGACTTCACCCCTAGCCGGGCCGGCGCGCCATGAAGGCGTCCGGTCCGGCGGCTTACCTGGGTCCCCCGCTCCTGCCGTGCGTTTGTGAGTTACGTGGGTGGATGACTCGGGCGGCGGCAGGATTAGGCGTCCGCCCGACGAGCGGGAACGTATGCGAGAGCACATGCCCGGAACAAGTGCCGTCGTCACCTGTAGGGCAGTTTGACCTTGGTCTGAGGCGAATGAGGCGCTTGATCCTTTGCGGTTGTTAATCCTCAACTTGCTTTCGGGGCAAGGCGGGAAGGGATGCTGTCGGAGGGGTGTGTCGACGGGCGTGAGTGACCCAACTCACTGGCAGGCGCAAGAGCGGCAAATCGGGCAATGGCTCCAACTCGCCTTTATCCGGCTGTCCGTGGAGTCCGTTTTTCCCGTGCTGGACGGAAAAGCGCGCCTTCGCCCTGCGTGCGGACCGCCTCGCGATGATCTCCGTTCCGTCCAACGTGCGTGCGCGCAAGGGGAGTTCCGTCGCGCCATGGCCAGCGCTTCCGGGCGCATATGTCGACCCTGAGGGTGGAACCTCGTGCGCGGTGCGAGTCGTTGTCATGGCAGTCCTCCGTCCGGCCGGCGGAGGGTGTGATCGGTGAGCCGGCCGTCGACGGGGGAGGTCAGATGGGTGAGGGCGGCCGGGACGGCCGGGACGGCGGCGGGGCCGGTTCGGGACACGGCTCGCTACTTCCGTATAAGTCGATCGATATCCGGCCTTATCAGGTGATCAAAAACATACCGGCCGTGATCCGATACCGCCCGTGGTGGACGGGTGGGCGGCATCGGTGATCGAAACCTGACCGGATACGCTGACTTGAGTGATGGCAGCGACCTATCGACAAACCGTGTAACAGCCAGTGGACACCAGCAGACAGGAGACCCCTCGTGACCGTCGTCGGGCCGTTCGGGCTGAGCGTGCGGGACCAGGCTCTGGAAGCCGATGTCCAGGCCGGATTGGCGGCTGTCGAGGAGGGATTGCTCGAAGCCACCAAGAGTGAGGTCCCCTTCATCACCGAGGCCGCCCAGCATCTGGTGCGGGCGGGTGGGAAGCGGTTCCGGCCGCTGCTGGTGATGCTCGCGGCCCAGTTCGGGGACCCGTACGCGCCGGGGGTCGTCCCCTCGGCCGTCGTCGTCGAGCTCACCCATCTGGCCACGCTGTACCACGACGACGTGATGGACGAGGCGGCCGTACGGCGCGGGGTCGACAGCGCGAACGCCCGCTGGGGGAACTCCGTCGCCGTGCTGACCGGCGACTTCCTCTTCGCGCGGGCCTCGCACATCCTCGCCGACCTCGGGCCCGAGGCGGTCCGGGTGCAGGCCGAGGCGTTCGAGCGGCTGGTCACCGGGCAGATCCTGGAGACGGCGGGGCCGCAGGACGGGCGCGACCCCGTGGATCACTATCTGGACGTGCTCAGCGGGAAGACCGGCTCGCTGGTGGCGGTCTCGTGCCGGTTCGGGGCGATGATGTCGGGCGCCGACGAGACGGTCGTCGACGTGCTGACCCAGTACGGGGAGCGGCTGGGCGTCGCCTTCCAGCTGGCGGACGACGTGCTGGACATCGCGAGCGACTCGCACGAGTCCGGCAAGACGCCGGGCACGGATCTGCGCGAGGGCATCGCGACCATGCCGGTGCTGCGGCTCCAGGAGCGTGCCGCGCGGCTGGGGCTGGCCGAGGACATCGCGCTGCGCGAGCTGCTGGAGTCCGACCTGAGCGACGACGCGCGGCTGGCGGAGGCGCTTGCCGGGCTCCGCGAGCACCCGGCGCTGGAGCAGGCGCGACGGGACACCGTCAGGTACGCGGAGGAGGCGCGGGCCGCGCTGGCGCCGCTGCCGGACATGGACGCGAAGGCCGCGCTGATGGAGCTGTGCGACGCGGTGGTGCACCGGGCGGGCTGAGGATCGGCCGCCCCCAGTCGGATCGGCCATCCCCTCTCGGATCGGCCACCCCCACTCGGTACGTGACGCACGTCACAAGCCTGGACTGAGTCCAAACTAAGATCCGCTCCGTATGAATGCCCAGAAGCTGACGCAGGGGGCGTCAGCTGCATTACGGGGAGAAAACAGAATCATGGGCATGAAGACGACGTTCTCGAAGCGCCGCAACAGCCTGATCGTCACCGCCGTCGCGGTGGCCGCCGCCGGTGGTGTCGCCGCCGCGGTGATTCCCGCCTTCGCCGCCGGAGGTGACCGCGCCGACCACGCGGGCCACGCCGGAAGCGACACGCAGGGGATCGTGAGCCAGAGCGGGACCGCCCGCGGCACCGGCGGCAGCGGGGGCACGATCCTCGCGGCCTCCCTCCGCGGGGCCAACGAGGTGCCCGTCGAGGGCGGGCCCGCCGTCGGGGACAAGGACGGCGCCGCTCTGGAGTTCGTGAAGGTCAAGGGCGACAAGGTGTCCGTCGCCGTCACCTGGCGCGGCACCGGCCGGCCGACCGCCCTCCACATCCACCAGGGCGCCAAGGGCACCAACGGCGGCATCAAGATCGACTTCGGCGGCCTGCTCGGCAGGAGCAAGGGGCACAGCGTCACCGGCACCGTCGAGGTGAAGGACCCCGCCCTGCTCAACACCCTCAAGAACGACCCGAGTTCCTTCTACGCCAACCTCCACACGGCCGAGTTCCCGGGCGGCGCGGTGCGGGGGCAGCTCCACAAGGTCACCGTCGCCGGGTTCGACTTCCGCGACGCGCTCGACAACTTCCAGGCCTCCGTCGTCAAGGGCAAGCAGATCTACGAGTGCAAGCCGGCCGACGGCGGCGGGTACGCGTTCGCCCAGCGGGACGTCAGCGCCGTGCTCGGCGGCCGTATCGCGCACTCCTTCGTGGCGCCCAACTCCGGTACGCCGCAGTGGATCGCACGGGACGGCAGCGCGGTGACGGGGTCCGTCATCTCCAGGACCCCGAACGGCGAGAAGAACATCCCCGAGCTCGACCTGAAGGCCACTCAGTCCGGCAAGCACCACGGGCTGCTCGCCGACACCGCCGAGATCCTGCGGCTGAACACCGTCGGCGGAGTGGCCCCGACCGGATCCTGCACGCCCGGCGCGATCGTCGGTGTGCCGTACCAGGCGGACTACGTGTTCATCAACGGCTGATCGGCGGCCGCGGCGGCCTGAACGGCCGTCCGCGCGGCGCCCACCCGGCGGCGTTCTCCCCGTCGACCCCTACGGGTCGGGGGAGGCGCCGCCTCCGTGTGTCATACCGCAGGTGTACACGGAGTTGGCTCCGGAGGCTGACGAATCTCCCTGGCCGATTTGGTCAGATGGAGACCACGGAAACACCACTCCTCACCGATTCGGGTGAGAATGGCGGCTACGGGGTGGGCGAGTGCGGGGTCACAGGACTCGCGAGCGAGGGAACGAGACGGACAGCCGCCGCCGACGACGGAGGTAAGGCACACATGGCACCGTACGAATCCGAGGACAGCACGACCGCAGGGGAGGCCGACGACCTGCGCGCGGGGCGTCGCAAGGCCGCGCGGTACGTCGTTCCGGTCGCGGTCGTGGGAATCGCGGCGGCGACCATCGGGCTCGTCCCGGCGATCGCCGACTCCGGCGACCCCGACCTGCCGGACATCACCGCGCAGCAACTCATCGAGAAGATCGCGAAGTCGGACGTGGAGCAGCTGTCCGGCACCTTCAAGATCACCACCGACCTGGGTCTGCCCGACCTCGGCGGGCTGGGTGCCGGCTTCGCCTCCGGCGCCATGGCCTCCGGCTCGGGTGACGGATCGTCCGCCGACCCCTCGGCCAAGCTGACCGAGCTGGCGTCCGGCACGCACACCCTGCGCCTCGCCGTGGACGGCGACGACAAGCAGAAGCTCTCCCTGCTGGAGAACGCCTCCGAGTACAGCCTCATCCACAACGGCAAGGACATCTGGGGCTACGACAGCAAGTCCAACGAGGTCTTCCACGGCACCGCCGACGAGGCGCAGGCGGACAAGGGCAAGTCCGAAGAGGTCCCCGCCACGCCGAAGGAGTTCACCGAGGAGGCCCTGAAGGCGGTCGACGACACCACGTCCGTCACCGTCGACGGCACCGCGCAGGTCGCGGGCCGGGACGCCTACCGGCTGGTCATCAAGCCGAAGCAGTCCGGGAGCACGGTCGGCGCGATCAGCGTGGCCGTGGACGCCGAGACCGGCATGCCGCTGAAGTTCACGCTGACTCCGTCGAGCGGCGGCGCGGCCGTGATCGACGCCGGCTTCACCCAGGTCAGCTTCGCCAAGCCCGCCGGCTCCACCTTCGACTTCACCCCGCCCAAGGGCGCGACGGTCACCGAGGAGGGCGAGCTGGACAAGGCGGCCCGCGAGCACGGCGGCGCCAAGTCCGAGGACGGGCTGGGCAAGGACTTCGAGAAGGAGTTCGGCGGCCCGCTGACCGGAGGCGCGCTGGGCAACGGCGCCGAGGGCGGCCCCGAGGTCATCGGCGAGGGCTGGAACTCCGTGGCCGTCTTCGACACCGGCGGCGAGGGCATCCCGTCCGGCAGCGAGGTCGGCGGCGACATGGGTGGCTTCCTGGACTCCCTGGGCGACAAGGCCACCGGTAAGTTCGGCTCGGGCACGGTCTTCAAGACGCGTCTGATCAACGCCCTCGTCACGGACGACGGCAAGGTCTACGTCGGCGCCGTCACCAAGGACGCGCTCGTGAAGGCGGCGGACTCGGGCAAGTAGCCCACCGCCGACCGCCCCACCCGCACCACGAAGCGAGGAGCCCGAGGCGCCGATGGAGGAACCGCCCGCCGGGAATGCTGACGAGGCCGACCGGAGCCGGCAGGCCGACGAGGCCGCGCACGCCGGTCGGTCCGCGGCGCCCGGTGACGGTGGTCGGTCCGCGGCGGCCGGTGACGGTGGTCGGTCCGCGGTGCTCGGTGAGGGCGGTCGTTCCACGGCGCCCGATGACGGCGATGCCGTGATCGCCACCCACGGCCTCACCAAGCGCTACCGCGGTGGACAGCTCGCCGTGGACGGTCTCGATCTGGCCGTCCCGGCGGGCAGCGTCTTCGGCTTCCTCGGCCCGAACGGCTCGGGCAAGACCACCACCATCCGCATGCTGATGGGCCTGATCGAGCCCACCTCCGGTACCGCACGCGTGCTCGGGCAGCCCATGCCCCGGGCCGCGCGCGCCGTACTGCCGCACGTCGGCGCGCTCATCGAGGGACCCGCCCTGTACGGCTTCCTCTCCGGCCGCGACAACCTCCTGCGCTACGACGCCGCCGACCCCACCGCCGATCCCCGCACCCGGCGCGCCCGCGTCACGGCCGCGCTGGACCGGGTGGGCCTGACGGCCGCCGCCGGCAAGAAGGCCAAGGCGTACTCGCTCGGCATGAAGCAGCGGCTCGGGCTCGCGGCCGCGCTGCTCCAGCCGCGCAGGCTCCTCGTCCTCGACGAGCCGACCAACGGCCTCGACCCGCAGGGCATGCGCGAAATCCGTTCGCTGGTCAGGGAGCTGGCCTCCGACGGCACGACCGTCTTCCTCTCCTCCCACCTCCTCGACGAGATCGAGCAGGTCTGCACCCACGCCGCCGTGATGGCCCAGGGAAGGCTGATCACCCAGGGCGCGGTGGCGGAGCTGGCGGCCGGGACACGCGGCCGGCTCGTCGTGACCACCCCCGACACCGGGGACGCGGCCCGGGTGCTCAAGGAGCAGGGCGCCGGCGATGTCGTCATCACCGACGACCGGGTGACCGCCGAGCCCCCGGACCGTGATCTCGCGGACGTCAACGCGGCGCTGGTGAGGGCCGGGGTCCGCGTCCGCGGCTTCGGCGTCGAACGGGCCTCTCTGGAGGACGCGTTCGTGGCACTGACGGGGGAGGGGTTCGATGTCGCGGGCTGACGTCGTCGAGCAGGGCGGCGCGATCGGAACGGGCCGCAAGCCCAGCCCTCTGTGGACCTTCGGTCTCTTCCGCAGCGAACTCGTCACGACCTTCCGGCGCTGGCGCACCCTCGCACTGCTCGCCGTCCTGGCCGCCGTGCCGATCCTGGTCGGCATCGCCGTGAAGATCGAGACCGGCGACGGCTCGTCCGCGGGCGGTGGACCCGAGGGCGGCGGCGGTCCGGCGTTCATCTCACAGATCACCAACAACGGCCTGTTCCTGGTCTTCACCGCACTCGCCGCGACGCTCCCCTTCTTCCTGCCGATGGCGATCGGCGTCATCGCGGGCGACGCGATCGCGGGCGAGGCGAACGCCGGCACCCTCCGCTACCTCCTCGTCGCCCCCGCCGGCCGCACCCGCCTGCTGCTCACCAAGTACGCGACCACGATGACGTTCTGCCTGGTGGCCACCCTGGTGGTCGCGGTCTCGGCGCTCACCGTCGGCGCGTTGCTGTTCCCGCTCGGCGATCTGACGACCATCTCCGGCACCCGGATCAGCTTCGGCGAGGGCCTGGCCAGAGCCCTGCTGATCGCCCTGGTCGTCGCCGCGTCACTGATCGGCGTGGCGGCGCTCGGCCTGTTCGTCTCGACGCTGACCAACAGCGGGATCGCGGCGATGGCGACGACGGTGGGCCTGCTGATCACCGTGCAGATCCTCGACCAGATCCCCCAGCTGCACGCGCTTCAGCCGTACTTCTTCTCGCACTACTGGCTGTCCTTTGCCGACCTCATGCGCGAGCCCGTCTACTGGGACGATCTGGTGAAGAACCTCGGTCTCCAGGGCCTCTACGCGGCGGTGTTCGGCTCGGCGGCGTGGGCGAGATTCACGGCGAAGGACATCACGGCGTAGGACATCGAGGCGTAGGACATCGAGGCATAGGACCTCACGGCCCAGGACCTCACGGCGTGGCGCTCAGTCGGTCTCGTACGGGAAGCGCGCGAGCGGCGCGTCCTGCGCGAAGAACGTCTTCGCCCGGGCCAGGGCGTCGGCGTCGCCGAGCACGTCACCGGGCTTGCTGCCGTTGCCGAGCAGTACGCCGCCGAAGCGCATCCTCAGGTACGCGGCGGAGTTGCTGAGCGTCCCGACCAGCGGGTCGGCGACCTCCTGCTCCTCGTGCGCGAGCGCGGTGACGCCCCACAGGGTGCGTCCGGCCATGGTCGCCTTGAAGTCCACGCCGGGGGTGCGCAGCCAGCCCGACCAGTAGTCGAGGTAGCGCTTGACGTGGGCGGACACCGAGTACCAGTACAGCGGCGAGACGATCACGACGTCCGTCGCCGCGAGCGTGGCGTCGAGCAGCAGTGCCACGTTGCCCCGGGTCGGGCGCACATGGTCGCTGTCGTGGCGCAGGTCCTCGAAGTCGGGCAGCGGGTGCGCGGCCAGGTCGATCCACTGCTGCTCGACACTCTCGGGCAACTGCTCGGCGGCCCTGCGGGCCAGGAGCTCGGTGTTGCCGTCGGAACGGCTGCTGCCGAGGACGAACAGGA
Source organism: Streptomyces chartreusis (assembly GCF_008704715.1). Taxonomy (NCBI): domain Bacteria; kingdom Bacillati; phylum Actinomycetota; class Actinomycetes; order Kitasatosporales; family Streptomycetaceae; genus Streptomyces; species Streptomyces chartreusis. The sequence continues at coordinate 4,199,566 of NZ_CP023689.1, read as the reverse complement.
AGCGGCGGGTCATGGTTTCCCCCAAACAGTCGGCCTCCACAGGGGGCCGGATGGTCGGCGTACGACAACTAATCGCATGTGCATTATATGCGTACGCATGTAGCTGTCCAGGGGGACCCCGAAGGATCCAGGCGAGGGGGATCCAGGAGGGCGCTGTGCTCACCAGGGCCCGAGGTGGCCCTCGGCCAGGCCGCCGACGTCGAGCAGCAGTTCCTCCTCGCCGTGCGCCGCCACCAGTTGGAGTCCGACGGGGCAGCCGTCCGGCCCGAACCCCGCAGGGATGCTGATCGCCGGATGCCCGCTCAGGTTGAACGCCCAGGTGAGCGCGGTGGAGTAGCGCTCGCCGGGACCCTCGTGACCGTGCGGCGGGGTGGGTGCCGTCGGCGTCAGCAGCAGCCGGGTGCCGGCGAAGAGTGCGGCCAGCCGGCTGTCGTTCGCGGCCCGGATGCGATGGACCTCGGGGGTGGGCCCCGCGCCGGGCGTCCGCAGGGCCAGCCATGCCGGGGCCGGGTCGTGGAGGCGGAGCGGGGTGCGCGGGGACGTCAGCCGTAGCGCCCCGGCCTCGGCGAGCCGGAGGGCGGCGGCATGGGCGACGGCGACGACGTCCGGGTCGGGGGAGTCGAAGCCGAGGTCGGGGGACCAGACGGCGGTCGGCTGATCGCCGGAGGCGGAGATGGAGATGGAGGTGGATGCGGATGCTGTTACGGATGCGGACCCGGACCCACCCCGGGACGCAGACCCAGCCCCAGGGCCGGCTGCCGTGGCCTTGCCTGACATCACCCGCCAGTACGCCGCCGCATCCCCCACCTGCCGCGTCAGCACCCCCGGCACCATGAGCCCGGTGCGGTCGCTCGACGGCAGTCGCCCGTTGCCGACCTTGAGTCCGACGACGCCGCACCATGCCGCCGGGATCCGTACCGAGCCGGCCCCGTCGTTCCCGGTCGCGAGCGGCACAAGGCCCGCCGCCACCGCCACCGCGGAACCGGCCGAGGAGCCGCCCGGTGTGCGGTCGTGGCGCCAGGGGTTGATCGTGGGGCCGTGCCGGCCGAGCCCCCAGGTCTGCCAGACGGTTCCCGGCCCCGGAACCGACGTCGCTCCCACCGCGACACACCCCGCTTCGAGCAACGGGCCCGCCGTCCCGAGCCCGCGCCGCCCCTTGACCCCGATCGGTACGCCGGCCAGAGGCAACTGCTCACCCGCCGCGACCCGCGCGTCCACCTCGCCGGCCCGCCGAAGGGCGTCGTCGGCCCACACCTCGATGAAGGCGGACAGGACCGGGTCGGCCCGCTCGATGCGGTCGAGGGCCTCCGCGACGACGTCGACCGCGCGCAGGGTCCGCGAACGCACGGCGGAGGCGATCTCCTCGGCCGAGAGGGAGGTGGGTGCGGCGGGAGAGGGGTCCGCGTCGGGGTGGTCAGGTGTACGCGTCATGCAGTGATTGTCCGGGCGCCGGGGCCGGCCTCCGCGCTATGACCGGTGCTCACCAGTACGCAGCGACGGCCGACGCTCCCCCGACCCGACCCGACCCGACCCGACCCGACCCGACCTCACCGAGCCCGCCCGGTCAGCCGCGCCAGCGCCTCCGCCTCCCTCGGCGGCTGCCCGCTCAGGTCGCCGAGCCGCCAGGCCGGCACCCACGGCACCCGGTACACGTCGATCACCGACTCGATGACCTTGACGCGCTCGGCGAGCGGTCGCGGAAGGCGGCCCGGAGCGTCCGCGACCAGGACGACCGCGTCGAGGTCGAGCCCGTGCGGTGCCTCCCCGCGCCGGAAGACCTCCAGGGCGTTCAGCACGGCGGTCAGCCCGGCCGCGTGGGTGCGGGCCACGAGCAGTATCGACGGCGGATCGGCGGGGCCGGGCCAGCCGCGTCCGCAGTCGTGGCCGCCGTAGACCGAGGCGAGCGTCGACACACCGGCCCCGCCGCACACACCGACCCAGGAGAAACGCCGGGGTCGGAAGGCGCCGGGAGAGGGCGGAGGTTCCTCCGGGAGGGCCACCGGCCCGCGGATCCAGATCTCCGGCCCCAGCTGCGGCCGGCCATGCTGCACGCGCATGTCAGTCCGCATGCCCGCACTCCTCCCTCGTCACGCCAACGATCTTCGAGCCAGGCATGAGAACGCTGTGACGTGGCACAAGCTCCTGGAACGAGTCTGTGACGTCACGGTGACGTCCGTACCGTGCGCGGCCGGAGAGACTCGAGATTACGTGTACGACGTGTCCGACCTGTACAACCGGACCTGGACGCCGGGGAAGCGGAACCCGACGGCGAGAGGGAGCACCATGGAACCCGAACGCGCCGTCCGCGCACTCCCCGACGCATGCGAGTGAGGGAAGCGATGCCTCGACTGAGCCGCGCGAAGAAGCGGGAACAGAAACACGCCGCCGCGGCCCAGGTGGCCGCGCCGATCGACGTACACGTCCCCGTCGCCGGTCCGGGCGCGGGCGGCGCGTCCATCGGCGGCGTCCCCGTCATGGCGGCCCCGGGCGAGGAGATCCAGCACGTCGTCCTGGCCCACCTCCAGCGCATCGCCCGCGCCGGCGGCCACCCCGTGCACGCCACCGTCCACGACGAGCGCATCGGCTACGTCGTCCCGCTGCTGGTCGAGGAGGACGGCTCCAGCCGCTTCACCGCCGAGCCCGTACGCACCGGTCCGCCCGCGGCACAGGCCATTGCCGTGGCCCCTGCGGCCGAGCGGCCCGCGCTGCCCGCCCCTCCGCCGAGCACCGATCCAGCGCCGACGCCGGGCGGGGCCGGGTCTCAGGCGCCGAGCGCCGAACCGCACCACGACAAGCCCACCCATGTCCTACGACCGCTGCCGGGCCCGGCGCAGGACGCCTCGCCCACCTACCGGCTGCGCGCCCTGCCCGAGCCGGTGCGGGACGCCGCACCCGGCACGGTCGCCCCGCCGCTCGGGGAGTTCGGGCCACCGCCGGTCATGGACGCACCCCTGAACCCGAAGCCGACGCCGACGCCGGGGCCGGAGGCAAGGCCGGAACCGGCCGACGCGCCGCCGCCGCAGCCCTCCACCCGCATCCCCGTCTCGGACCCGACGCCCTTGCCGGTCCCGACCCCGGCCGCCAAGACGGCCCCCGGCCCCGACCCGCACCCTCGCCCCCACCCGCACTCCCACGTCCATCCCGACCCCGCCTCGGACCCCGACCCCAAGCCGGCACCGCCCCGCGGCTTCGACGCGGTCGCCGAGGCCGTTCTCGGGGATCCGCAGGGCGGCGCCACCGCCGACGCCTCCCCGTTCGGCGTATCGATGGCGCGGATCAATGACGCCGTGGCGGCGGGACGCACGGCGGAGGCGGCGGAGCTCGCGGAGCGGACCGTGGCGGAGGCGTCGGCGGTGCTCGGGCCGCAGCACGCCGAGGTGCTGCGGATCCGCGAACTCGGTGCCTACATCGCCTACTTGGCGGGCGAACCGGAGCGCGCCTTCGCGCTCGCCCTGGACGTGGCGCGCAGGCATCACAGCGCGCGTGACGCGGAGGCGGCGTACGGCAGTCTGCACGGCGCGGCCACGGCCTGGCGCGCCGTGCGGGACCCGGCCCAGGGACTGCACATGGGCCGGGACCTGCTCGGGCTGTGGGACGAGCTTGCGGCCGAGGGCGGTCCGGCCGCCGACGACATCGAGGAGCTGGAGGCGGCCCGTGCCCGCATGGACCGCCTCGCCGCCCGGGCCGCCAAGTCGACCGAACCGCCCACCGGCTGACCGTTCGCCGTCCGGTGGCGGCGACCCGGCGTACTACTCGACCGTTCGCCGTCCCGTGCCGGCGACCCGGCCTACTACTCCGACAGCTCCCACACCGCGTACGCGACGGCGTCGCTGTTGCGGTCGAGGGCGGTGTCGTTGATGTTGGACGTCGTGTCGCAGGACGAGTGGTAGCAGCGGTCGAAGGACTGCCCGGCCGTACCGCCCCACTTGGTCACCTGTGCCGCGGTCTTCGTGCGGCTCGCGCCCGTGAACAGGCCGCCCACCGGCACGCCGGCGCTCTTGAACGGCGCGTGGTCGGAGCGGCCGTCGCCCTCGGTCTCGATCTCGGTCGCGACGCCGAGGCCGGCGTAGTAGTCCTTGAAGGTCTTCTCGATCGCGGGGTCGTCGTCGTAGACGAAGTAACCCGGGTTGGGCGAGCCGATCATGTCGAAGTTCAGATAGCCGCTGATCTTCGCCCGGTTCGCGGAGGAGAGGTTGTTGACGTAGTAGCGGGAGCCGACGAGCCCCAGCTCCTCCGCGCCCCACCAGGCGAACCGCAGATGCTTGGTGGGGTGGTAGCCGGCCCGTGACACGGCGAGCGCGGTCTCCAGGACCGCCGCCGAGCCGGAGCCGTTGTCGTTGATGCCGGGGCCGGAGGTGACGCTGTCGAGGTGGGAGCCGGCCATGACGACCTGGTTGGCGTCGCCGCCGGGCCAGTCGGCGATCAGGTTGTAGCCGGTGCGGCCGGAGGACGTGAACTGCTGGATGGCCGTGGTGTACCCGGCGGCGTCCAGCTTGGCCTTCACGTAGTCGAGGGATGCCTTGTAGCCGGGGCGGCCGTGGGCGCGGTTGCCGCCGTTGGCGGTGGCGATGGACTGGAACTGGGTGAGATGGGCCTTGACGCCGGCCACGGGGATGTCGGGTGCGGCGGCCAGGGCCTCGGCTCTGGGCGCCGCGCCGGCTATGGATCCGCTGGTCAGGAGGGTGGCGGCAGCGACGGCGACAGCCGCCGACGTACGCCAGGAGACGGAGAGTTTCATGGTGGGGGGCTCCGAATTCCTTGGGGAATCGCAGGGATTCCTCAGTGAATGGGGTGCCTGGATGGTGAGGGTGAGCCTGACTCTCCGTCAAGAGCGCTATTCGGACGGGATGTTCGTATAGGGAAAACCCTGAGTCCGTCGCGGGCTCAGTGCACGCAGAACTCGTTGCCCTCCGGGTCCGCCATCACCACCCACGCCCCGGACGGTTCCTGCACCTGCCGCAGCACGCTCGCTCCCAGCCCTTCCAGCCGCCCGACCTCGTCCTCGCGTTCCCCGGCCGCCGTGTGCACATCGAGATGCAGCCGGTTCTTGACGGTCTTCTTCTCGGGAACGCGCTGGAACAGCAGCCGCCGCCCCAGCCCGGTACCGCTGTCCTTGTCGTACGGGTCGTCGGGATGCCGTACGGCCACCAGGTCCCGGAAGGCGAGCCGGGCGTGGAACTCGACGACGGCCTCGCGCGGCAGCGCGCCGAGCTCCAGCAGTCGGTCGATCAGGGCGTTGTTGTCCTCGACCTCGTAGTGCAGCACGGCGGCCCAGAAGTCGGCCTGGGACTGGGGGTTGGCGCAGTCGATGACGAGCTTCCAGTGCAGTGGCGCCGGTGCGGTAGCGGGTTCCTTTGTCATGCGACCACTCAATGGCGGTGGGGGAGCGGGACGCAACAGGAATCGCCGGTCGGTGCACAGCATGCTCGCGTGGCCGGGCTCTGTTTCAGCCCGTCCGGCGTTTGAGGACGAGGCCCGTTCAGGGCCGAAGCGGGGGGCTGGGGGCGGCGGCCCTCAGATCAGGCGTCCACCACGGCCGACTTCGGCTTCTCGACCCGCGGCACCCTGAACCCGGCGCTCCTCAAGCGACGCGCCGCGCGCCACGCGTCCGCCGTGAGCAGCGTCAACGCCAGCCACACCAGCGCGAACCCGGCCCACCGCTCGGCCGGCATGGCCTCGTGGAAGTAGACGACGCCGATCAGGAACTGGAAGACCGGCGCCAGGTACTGAAGCAGCCCCAGCGTCGACAGCGGCACCCGGATCGCAGCCGCGCCGAAGAAGACCAGCGGCAGCGCGGTCACCGCGCCGGCGGCCGCGAGCAGCGACGCGTGCCCGAAGCCCTCCGTGGTGAACGTCGACTTCCCCTGCGCCGTCAGCCAGGCCAGGTACCCGAGCGCGGGCAGGAACTGGATCGCGGTCTCGGCGGCCAGCGACTCCACACCACCGAGATTGACCTTCTTCTTCACAAGCCCGTAGGTGGCGAAGGAGAAGGCGAGGACGAGGGAGATCCACGGCGGCCGTCCGTACCCGACGGTCAGCACGATCACCGCGCTGAGGCCGACGCCGACCGCCGCCCACTGCACGGGCCGCAGCCGTTCCTTCAGCAGCAGCACGCCCATGGCGATGGTGACGAGCGGATTGATGAAGTACCCGAGTGAGGCCTCGACGACATGGCCCGAGTTCACGGACCAGATGTAGACGCCCCAGTTGACGGTGATCACGGCCGCGGCCACGGCGACCAGCGCGAGCCGCCGCGGCTGCCGGATCAGCTCACCGGCCCAGGCCCAGCGCCGCACGACGAGGAGTACGGCCGCCACGAAGACGAGGGACCAGGCCATCCGGTGGGCGAGGATCTCGACCGACCCGGCGGGTTCCAGCAGCGGCCAGAACAGCGGGAACAGCCCCCAGATCCCGTAGGCCGCGAAGCCGTTCAGCAGACCTATGTGCCGCTCGCCCTTGGACTTCCCGGTCACGGCCCCTCCTTCGTGCCCTCACGTGGCCGCGTCCCTACGTCGGCCCGCACGAAGGTAACGCCGAAAGCCCCCGCCTGTCATGCCCGTATCGCCATACGGTCATGACAGGCGGGGGTCAGGGCACCCGGGTGCGCTGCGGGGCGTTGCTTCCGCCCGCGGGGCACCCCGGAAGAGGTCGGGTCAGCCCTTCAGTCCGGCGGCGATCGCCTCGGAGATCGGCGTGGTCGGGCGGCCGGCCAGGCGGGACAGGTCCCCGCTGTCGACGACGAGTTCGCCCTTCTCCACGGAGGCGTCCACGCCCGCGATGATCGCGGCCACGGGCTCCGGCAGCCCGGCGCCGGCCAGGATGCCGGTGAAGACCTCGACGGAGACGGGGTTCTCGGCGATCTCCTTGCCGGTCTGCCGGCTCAGCTCGGCGGCGTACTCGGCGAAGCTCCAGGCGACGTCGCCACCCAGCTCGTACGTCTGGTTCTCGTGCCCCTCGCCGGTCAGTACGGCGACGGCGGCGGCCGCGTAGTCGGCGCGCGAGGCGGAGGAGACGCGGCCCGTGCTGGCGGCGTGGGTGACGGCGCTGTGCTCCAGGACCGGGGCGAGGTTCTCGGTGTAGTTCTCGTGGTACCAGCCGTTGCGCAGCAGGGTGTACGGCAGGCCGGACTCCAGGAGCGCCGTCTCGGTGCCGCGGTGGTCGTCGGCGAGGGCGGCCGTGAGGCTGCCGGGGGCGCTGGTGTAGGCGAGCAGGGCGACGCCGGCGGCCTTGGCGGCGTCGATGACGGCCTTGTGCTGGCCGACGCGGTCGTTGCCGACCTCGCTGCCCGATATGAGCAGCACCTTGTCGCCCGCGGCGAACAGTCCGTCGAAGGTCTCGGGGGCGCTGTAGTCGGCGACGGCGAGCTTCACGCCGCGTTCGGCGAGGTCGGCGGCCTTCTCGGGGGTGCGCACTACGGCGGTCACCTGGTCGGCCGGGACCTTCTCCAGTAGCTGCTCCACGACGTGGCGGCCCAGGTGTCCGGTGGCTCCGGTGACGACGATGCTCATGATCAGAACTCCTTGTGGGGTGCGGTGGCACTAACCCTAAGAGGTGCGCTAACTCTGCGAAAGTACCCACTTTGAAGTAAGGTACTGGCATGACGGTAAGTGGCGTGGTGGGCGTGACGGCGAGCAAGTACGACACCGGCGAGCAGATGTGCCCGCACCGGCTGGTGCTGGAGCATGTGACCAGCCGCTGGGGTGTCCTGGTCCTGATCGAGCTTCTCGACCGGCCCTACCGCTTCAGCGAGCTGCGCCGGGCGATCGGCCGGGTCAGCGAGAAGATGCTGACCCAGACCCTCCAGACCCTGGAACGCGACGGCCTCGTCCACCGCGACGCCAAGCCGGTGATCCCTCCGCGGGTCGACTACTCCCTCACCGATCTGGGCCGCGAGGCGGCGGAACAGGTGCGGGGGCTCGCGCTGTGGACCGAGGAGCGGATGGGGGAGGTGCAGAAGGCGCGGGAGGTGTACGACGCGCGAAAAGGCGGCTCTGATCAGGGGTGATGTGAATCGCCTGGTCCCGCCGGCAGGAATGCGTACGGCGCCTGGGGGCACACATATGTCAGGGCGTTGGTCGACATGCGAGACACGTCCTTCCATGCGCCCCCTCTCCGCCTCCCACGCCGCCGTTGACTGACGGGCAATGTGGAGGCGGAGTGCTACGCCCACCTGTGCGCCGCCCCGCGCTGCCACCGCATGGCGCACGCTCACCGGATCCAGGGGGTTGCCTTGACATGGCCACACAAACTCCGGCCGCCCGGCCCAGCAGGATCGGTTCTGCGGTAATGGCGGGACTCGGTTTCCTGCGTGCGCCTCTCGGTCGTGGCCGTCGTCGGCGTCAGGAGGAACTCTTGCTGGAACTGCTGCGGCAGTTGGCGCTGATGACCGAGGAGATGCGTCGGGCGAATCTCATCCAGCAGTACCGCCTCACCGTGGAGCAACTGGATCGAGCGATCGACGATCCGTCGCTGGCTACGGCCATGAGCACGTTGACCGGGCTCTCGGAGCGCCAGCGCCGACAGATGCTCTTCGCCAATCGTCAGTACGGGGTGCTGCTGATGGCTCATCGCGTGGGTGTCTATGACTGGGATGAGCTCGTCGGACACCTGCGCGTTCTATGTCGCAATGAGGTTTTCGCGGCGTATTGGGCCTCCACGGTCGAGCATCGACGCAGCGTTCCCAGTGAATCCCTCGAAAGTCGGGTCGGGCTGGTCGTTGATGCAATGCTGGACGACTTACGGGATGACCCGGACGAATGGTGGGTAATCGGGCCGGATTTAGAGGGGTAATAAATGTGAGAGGTATCACACGCGTGTAAGATCCAGAACACTGTGAACCCAAGGGGCGTCACTCATCGAGTGGCGCCCCTTGAGACGCGGGGCTGCGCGCCCCGAGAGGGGACCGCTCAGGTGCGCGACGACGTCTCGGCGTTCCGTATTACCCGTCGGCTCGGGGATCCTCCTAGCTTGCGGGGGAGTGCCACCGGCGAGACATGTCCGGACCTGTTCGAGCTCAGCAACGGCGATTTCGCGATCATCGGCACCGAGGCCACCGCCGATCTCGACCCTCATCTCCCCCCGGACGCAGCGCGAGCCGACTACGAGCGCATCGTCGTCATCGATCGCGACACCCTCATCCGCGCCAAGCGGGACATCCCCGACGCCTGACGCGAAAGGCCTGGGCGTCGTAATGCGCCCAGGCCTTCACATGGCCGTCGGCCGTCAGCCGACGACCGTCCAGGTGTCGCCACCCGCCAGCAACTGCCCCAGATCGCCCTTGCCGTTCTGCTCGATCGCCGAGTCCAGTTGGTCGGCCATCTGGGTGTCGTAGACCGGCCGTTCCACCGAGCGGAACACGCCGATCGGGGTGTGGTGGAGGGTGTCCGGGTCGGCCAGGCGGGAGAGGGCGAAGGCCGTGGTCGGGGATGCGGCGTGGGCGTCGTGGATCACGATCTGCGACTCGTTCTCCGGGGTGACGTTGACGACCCTCAGGTCGCCGGTCTGCGCGTCGCGGACCACACCACGAGCGAGGTCCGTGCCGAAGCGGATCGGCTGCCCGTGTTCAAGGCGGATCACCGCTTCCTCGGCCTGCTGCTTGTCCTTCAGGACCTCGAACGCACCGTCGTTGAAGATGTTGCAGTTCTGGTAGATCTCGATCAGCGCGGTGCCCTTGTGGGCAGCCGCCTCCCGCAGCACCTGCGTGAGGTGCTTGCGGTCGGAGTCGACCGTGCGGGCCACGAAGGACGCCTCGGCGCCGATCGCCAGGGACACCGGGTTGAAGGGCGCGTCCAGCGAACCCATCGGCGTCGACTTGGTGATCTTGCCGACCTCGGAGGTCGGGGAGTACTGGCCCTTCGTCAGACCGTAGATCCGGTTGTTGAACAGCAGGATCTTGAGGTTGACGTTGCGGCGCAGGGCATGGATCAGGTGGTTGCCGCCGATCGACAGCGCGTCGCCGTCACCCGTGACCACCCACACCGACAGATCCCGGCGCGAGGTGGCCAGGCCCGTCGCGATGGCGGGAGCGCGGCCGTGGATGGAGTGCATCCCGTACGTGTTCATGTAGTAGGGGAAGCGCGACGAACAGCCGATACCCGAGACGAAGACGATGTTTTCCTTGGCCAGACCCAGCTCCGGCATGAAGCCCTGGACCGCCGCGAGGATCGCGTAGTCACCGCAGCCGGGGCACCAGCGCACTTCCTGGTCGGACTTGAAGTCCTTCATGGACTGGCGTGCCTCGGCCTTGGGAATGAGCGAGAGTGCCTCGATCGTGCCCGTGCCTTCCGTGGACGTCTCAGGCATCGATGGCCTCCTTGAGAGCCTTGGCAAGCTGTTCCGCCTTGAACGGCATGCCGTTGACCTGGTTGTACGAGTGGGCGTCCACCAGGTACTTCGCCCGGACCAGGGTGGCGAGCTGACCGAGGTTCATCTCGGGGATCACCACCTTCTCGTAACGTCCGAGTACCGCGCCCAGGTTGCGCGGGAACGGGTTCAGATGGCGTAGATGCGCCTGCGCGATCGACTCACCCGCGGTGCGCAGACGGCGTACGGCGGCGGTGATCGGGCCGTACGTCGAGCCCCAGCCCAGCACCAGCGTCTTCGCCTCGTGCGGGTCGTCGACCTCCAGGTCCGGCACTTCGATGCCGTCGATCTTGGCCTGGCGGGTGCGGACCATGAAGTCGTGGTTGGCGGGCGCGTAGGAGATGTTGCCCGTGCCGTCTTCCTTCTCGATGCCGCCGATGCGGTGCTCCAGGCCCGGCGTGCCCGGGATCGCCCACGGCCGGGCGAGGGTCTGCGGGTCGCGCTTGTACGGCCAGAAGACCTCGCTGCCGTCGTCCAGGGTGTGGTTGGGACCCTGCGCGAACTGCACGGTCAGATCCGGCAGTTCGTCCGTCTCCGGGATCCGCCACGGCTCGGAGCCGTTGGCCAGATAGCCGTCCGAAAGGAGCATCACCGGCGTGCGGTACGTCAGCGCGATCCGCGCCGCCTCCAGCGCCGCGTCGAAGCAGTCGGCCGGGGTGCACGGGGCGATCACCGGGACCGGCGCCTCGCCGTTGCGCCCGAACATCGCCTGGAGCAGGTCCGCCTGCTCGGTCTTGGTCGGCAGGCCGGTCGACGGCCCGCCCCGCTGGATGTCGATCACCAGCAGCGGCAGCTCCAGGGAGACCGCGAGGCCGATGGTCTCCGACTTCAGCGCCACACCCGGGCCGGACGTCGTCGTCACCGCCAGCGAGCCGCCGAAGGCCGCGCCCAGCGCCGCGCCGATGCCCGCGATCTCGTCCTCGGCCTGGAAGGTCCGTACGCCGAAGTTCTTGTGCCGGCTCAGCTCGTGCAGGATGTCCGAGGCCGGCGTGATCGGGTACGAGCCCAGGTACAGCGGCAGGTCCGCCTGCCGGGACGCGGCGATCAGCCCGTAGGACAGCGCGAGGTTCCCGGAGATGTTCCGGTAGGTGCCGACCGGGAAGGCCGTCGTCGCCGGGGCGATCTCGTAGGAGACGGCGAAGTCCTCGGTCGTCTCGCCGAAGTTCCAGCCCGCGCGGAAAGCGGTGATGTTGGCCGCCGCGATGTCGGGCTTCTTGGCGAACTTCGACTTCAGGAACTTCTCGGTGCCCTCGGTAGGGCGGTGGTACATCCAGCTCAGCAGGCCCAGCGCGAACATGTTCTTGCTGCGCTCGGCCTCCTTGCGCGTGAGGTCGAACTCCTTCAGCGCCTCGACCGTCAGGGTCGTCAGCGGCACCGGGTGGAGGCTGTACCCGTCGAGGGAGCCGTCCTCCAGCGGCGAGGTGGCGTAGCCCACCTTCTGCATCGCCCGTTTGGTGAACTCGTCCGTGTTGACGATGATCTCCGCGCCGCGCGGCACATCGCCGAGGTTGGCCTTCAGGGCCGCCGGGTTCATCGCCACCAGCACGTTCGGCGCGTCGCCCGGAGTCAGGATGTCGTGGTCGGCGAAATGCAGCTGGAAGGAGGACACGCCCGGCAGGGTTCCGGCGGGGGCACGGATCTCGGCGGGGAAGTTCGGCAGCGTCGACAGGTCGTTCCCGAAGGACGCCGTTTCCGAGGTGAAGCGGTCGCCGGTGAGCTGCATACCGTCGCCCGAGTCCCCCGCGAATCGAATGATGACTCGGTCCAGCCGGCGGACGTCCTTCGTCCCTGCCGGTTTGCGCTGCTCTCCCACGACGGCTTCGTCGGCCTGCTCCGATGGGCTACTGACCTGGCTGGTCACTGAACTGGACCTCCTTCGAGGCGGCTGTCTGGGCTGGCCTTCCCGCAAGCCTTCCCAGGATCAACCCTACGTCCGCAAAGGTCGCCCTCCCTGGGCCATTCGCATGACGGACAAGGAATTGAGCCGGTTTGCCACCCTGACTTGTCATGATTTCCGCGCCCCCGGCGCTGCTTTTGAAGACGCTCCCTGTTGTTTGTTCGGTTGCCGCGCTCGCGTCCGTCCGGTGGACGCCGCGGAGCGGTCACCCACTTGACTGACACGGGGTCGGTCCATCAGGAGTTCAGGTAGGTGAGGACCGCGAGCACGCGCCGGTGGTCCCCGTCGCTCTGGGACAGCCCGAGCTTGAGGAAGATGTTGCTGACGTGCTTCTCGACGGCGCCGTCGCTCACCACCAGTTGCCGGGCGATGGCCGAGTTCGTCCGTCCCTCGGCCATCAGACCGAGGACCTCCCGCTCCCGTGGGGTGAGCCCCGCGAGCACGTCCTGCTTGCGGCTGCGGCCCAGCAGCTGGGCGACGACCTCCGGGTCGAGGGCCGTACCGCCCTGGGCGACCCGCACCACCGCGTCCACGAATTCTCTGACCTCGGCCACGCGGTCCTTCAGCAGATAGCCGACCCCGCGGCTGGAACCGGCCAGCAGCTCCGTGGCGTACCGCTCCTCCACGTACTGCGACAGGACGAGTACCCCGAGACCGGGGTGTGCCTTGCGCAGCAGCACGGCCGCCCGTACTCCTTCGTCGGTGTGCGTCGGCGGCATCCGTACGTCCGCGACCACCACGTCCGGCAGCTCGCCCTGGCCGTCCAGCTCGGTGATGGTCTTGACCAGGGCTTCGCCGTCCCCGACCCCCGCCACGACCTCGTGCCCACGGTCGGTCAACAGCCGGGTCAGCCCCTCCCTGAGCAGCACCGAATCCTCGGCGATGACCACCCGCACCCTGTCCTCCACGATCCTCGGCCCCCCGAGCCTTGGCGTTCGGCCGAGCGTGCCCCGGCCCTGTCGTCCTTCGCGACCTCAGTATCCCGCGATCGGCTCTTCCGTACCGGGCCTGTGGATAACCTTCCCGACGCAGTTCGGATCGCGTGGGCACAAAGGGGGCGACTTCGGGGCGCGTGCTCAGGGAGTGCTTGCAAACAAACGAAAAGCCGGCAAAAGGAAAGCCGGTAAACGGAGGCCCGCCGACCGGAAAGCCGGACCCCGGAACTCCGCCGACCGGAACTCCGCCGACCGAACCCTGGGAAACGGAAATCCGGCACACGGAAATCCGGCCCCGAACCCACCGGAGCCGGATCTCACCTCACCGGGCGCGCGGTCGAACGCCACGCCTCGAACGACACAGGCACGCCGCGAACGGCAGCGGCACGCCCTGGCTTACACCGTCCGCCACGGCAGCTCCGCCGTGACCCGGGTCGGCCCCCCGACCGGCGAGTCCACGACGAGGATCCCGTCCACCGCGTCCAGCCGTTCGGCCAGCCCCGACAGGCCCGAGCCGCCGGACGTCGCCGCGCCGCCTATCCCGTTGTCCACGACCTGCAGCATCAGCCGGTTCTCCACCCGCCACACATCAACGGCCGCCCATGTGGCCCGCGAGTGCTTGCTGATGTTCTGCAGCAGCTCGGAGACCGTGAAGTACGCGATCCCCTCGATCGCCGGAACCGGCCGCTCCGTCAGGTCGACCTGGACCTCCACCGGCACCGTGCACCGCGAGGCCACCGCCGACAGGGCCGCGTCCAGACCACGGTCGGTCAGGACCGCCGGATGGATGCCGCGGGCCAGATCGCGCAGCTCCTGGAGCGCCGTCTTCACCTCGCCGTGCGCCTCGTCGACCATCCGCGCGGCGGCCTGCGGGTCCTCCGCCAGCTTCTCCTTCGCCAGGCCAAGATCCATGGCCAGGGCCACCAGCCGGGCCTGCGCTCCGTCGTGCAGGTCGCGCTCGATGCGCCGCAGGTCGGCAGCGGCCGTATCGACGACGACCCCGCGGTCGGACTCCAGCTCCACCACGCGCGTGGCCAGCGTCGACGGCCCGAGCAGACCGTGCACCAGCAGCCGGTCCACCGTCGTCAGGGCCCGCACGATCCAGGGTGTGGCCAGCGTGAACAGCAGGCCCACCAGCGCGGTGACGGTGATCTCGAAGGGGTTGTCGAGGTAGAAGCTGTGCGTCTCGTCGCCGTAGATCTGAAGCCCGTCCTGGCCGGCCCACATCGGGAAGACCCAGAACCACAGCGGGTACGTCAGCAGCGCCCAGCCGTACACCCACACGTTCAGGGCGACGACGAACGAGAACACCGCCCACGGGAAGTGCAGCACCGCGTACAGCAGGGCCCGCCACGACGTCCCGCTCTTCAGTACGGCGCCCATCCACGCCATGAAGCCGCGCCGGCGCATCCGCAGCGGCTCCGGGTCGGCCACCTCCAGGCCGAGCAGGGCACGCGCGCGTACCCGCTCCAGCGCCCCGAAGCCGCGGCAGCCCGCCAGGCCCGCCGCCAGCACCGGGATGCCGAGGAACGTCACCAGCAGGCCCGCGCCCAGCGACACCATCGTGATGGCGTACACGAACAGCAGGATGCTGATCGGCAGGCTCAACAGCACGTACCCGAACTCACGCCAGCTGCGTGCCTCGAACGGCGCCCGCAGTCCGGCCGGCAGCCGGTGCCGTCGCCCGCCGCCGTGCTCGGGGAGGCCGTGCTCGTGGAGAGCGAGCCCGTGCCCGTAACCCTGTCCGTACTCCGTGGCCATCGGCTCGTCCGTTCTCCTCGTCCCGTAGCCCCCGCGGGGCTGTGCCGTCGTACCTCCACCTTCCTAGGCCGCAGGTCCTCGCGACATGGAGGCCGTCGGCGTCTTGAACGGGGGGTTTTCCCTACCCCTGCCCGGGGGTGCGGTCCCGCCAGGGCAGCTCGGCCGTCACGGTCGTGGGACCGCCGTGCGGCGAGTCGATCACGAACAGTCCGTCCACCGCGTTGAGCCGGTCGGCCAGCCCGCGCATACCGGTACCGCCGTCCATGCTCGCCCCGCCGCGGCCGTCGTCCCGCACCTGGATGAGCAGCCGGTCGTCCGACCGCCACACGTCGACCGACGCCGACTTCGCCGCACTGTGCTTGCTGACGTTCTGAAGCAGCTCGGAGACCGTGAAATAGGCGATGCCCTCAATGGCGGCGACCGGTCTGGCGAGCAGGTCGACGGTCACCTTCACCGGCACCGTGCAGCGCGAGGACACAGCCGACAGGGCGGCGTCCAGACCGCGGTCGGTCAGGACGGCCGGATGGATGCCGCGGGCCAGGTCGCGCAGCTCCTGGAGCGCGAGCTTCACCTCGCCGTGCGCCTCCTCGACCATCGAGGCCGCGGTGTCGGGGTCCTCCAGAAGTTTCTCCTTGGCCAGGCCCAGCCCCATGGCGAGGTTCACCAGCCGGGCCTGCGCGCCGTCGTGCAGATCGCGCTCGATGCGCCGCAGATCGGCGGCCGCCGTGTCCACGACGACCCCCCGGTCCGACTCCAGCTCGGCGATCCGGCGCTCCAGCTCGTCGGAGGGCGACAGCAGGCCGCGCACCATCGCGCGGTCCGCGTTCGTCAGGCCCCGCGCGATGAACGGCAGCACCGGCCACAGCACGAACAGCGAGGTCAGCGCGATGACGAAGGTGAGGATGCCCCAGGGCAGGCGGATGAAGTCGTACAGGATCGTGCGCCAGCCGACCGGGTCCTTCAGTGCCTGCCACAGCTGCGGGAAGAAGCCGTCCCGGCCGCCGCGCAACGGCAGCGGACTCGGCTCGGCCACGTCGACGTTCAGCAGCGCACGCGCGCGTGCGCGTTCCATCTTGCCCAGCTGCCGGGCACCCACCAGGCCCGCCGCGAGCAGCGGGAAGCCGATCACCGTCAGCGTCAGCATGGCGCCGGTGAACAGCACCACCGCGACATAGGTGAAGCCGAGCAGGGCCAGCGGAAGGTTCGCCAGGAGGTGCGCGATCTCCTTCCAGGTCTGCCGGTCGTAGGCGAAACGGGCCGGCGGCAGCGGCTGCTGCTCGCGTTCGGGCCGCCGGGAGGCGTCCCTGACAGGGCTGGGGCGTTCGGTCATATGGGCTAGCGTGCCGCGCGCCGGGCCGCCGCGCCATGGAGCGGACCGCCGCGATCCCCGGGGGAAAACCCCACCCCGGGCCCGATCGCGTGCAGCGGTCGCCAACCGCGCGGTGTCGCGTCGCGCGTCTCGACGAGATCTCAAGGCGTGACGGGCTGCTTACGGTCTCTTTAGCAGGGCCTAGACTCCCGTGCGTACAGATCGTCGAACAGTGGTGTTCACGAGATCACATATCGCAGGACACTGGTCCCAGGGCCCGTTCCTGGGGCATCGGTCACGAGGTCAGGGAGCGAGGGGCGGACGTGTCGGATCAGACCGTCGTCGTCGCGGCGGATGCGCACAACGTCGTCGTCTCGGCGGACTACTTCCAGTCCTACTCGGTGGTCGGGCTGCTCGCCGTCATCGGCGTGCTGTTCGTCGCCGTCGCGTTCGGGGCGGGCCGCCTGCTGCGCCCCGTGGTCCCCACACCCGAGAAGCTCATGACGTACGAGTGCGGCGTCGACCCCGTCGGCGAGGGCTGGGCACACACCCAGGTCCGCTACTACGTCTACGCCTTCCTGTACGTGATCTTCGCCATCGACTCGATCTTCCTGTTCCCCTGGGCGACGGTCTTCGCCGACCCGGGCTACGGCGCGACCACCCTCGTCGAGATGTTCGTCTTCCTCGGCTTCCTCGCCGTGGGCCTGCTGTACGCATACAAGAAGGGCGTCCTGGCATGGACGTGACGCCAGAAGTGAATTCGCCGGAGCGCGCGGCAACGAACTCGTCCGAGCCCGTACTGCTCCCGGAGCCGAAGCGACTGGGCGCGCTGGCCCGCCTCGCGCCCGAGCCGATGAAGGTGATCCTCAACTGGGGACGCCGCTACTCCCTCTGGGTCTTCAACTTCGGCCTCGCCTGCTGCGCGATCGAGTTCATCGCCGCCTCGATGGCCCGCCACGACTTCATCCGCCTCGGCGTGATCCCCTTCGCGCCGGGCCCGCGCCAAGCCGACCTGATGGTCGTCTCCGGCACGGTGACGGACAAGATGGCGCCGGCCGTCAAGCGCCTGTACGAGCAGATGCCCGAGCCGAAGTACGTCATCTCCTTCGGGGCCTGCTCGAACTGCGGAGGCCCGTACTGGGACTCCTACTCCGTCACCAAGGGCGTCGACCAGATCATCCCCGTCGACGTCTACGTCCCCGGCTGCCCGCCGCGCCCCGAGGCGCTGCTCCAGGGGATCCTGAAGCTCCAGGAGAAGATCGCGCGCGAGTCGCTGGGGGAGCGGTACGGCCACGGCTCGGCGCGACCGTCGGCGGCGGCGCTGCAGAGCGGGTTGGTGCGCGGTCCGCAGGTACCGGGTGCCGACGGTGCCGGTACCTCCGGTACTGGTGCTTCCGGTAGTGGTGCTTCCGGTACTGACGCCTCCGGCGCGGGGGAGGCCGCCCGATGACGACGACCGGCTGGCTGCCCGCCCCCGTCGAGGACCTCTTCGGCCCCGAGGCCACGGCCGAGGAGTCGTACGAGGTCCTGACGGTCGACGTACCCCCGGCCTCCTGGCTCGCCGCACTGGAGGCGGCCCGCGACGGGCTGGGCTGCACGTATTTCGACTGGCTGAGCGCCGTCGACGAACCCGGCACCGGTTTCCGCGTCGCCGCCCATGTCGCGGCCCTGTCACCGGTACGGCGCCTGCTGGTCCGCACGACCGTTCCGCACGAGGCGCCGACACTGCCCTCGGCGGTGGGCGTGTACGCGGGCGCGGGCTGGCACGAGCGCGAGACGCACGAGATGTTCGGCGTGGACTTCACCGACCACCCGGCCCTGGACCACCTGCTCCTCCCCGAGAACTTCGAGGGCCACCCCCTCCGCAAGGACTTCGTCCTCGCCGCCCGCGTCGCCAAGGCCTGGCCCGGCGCCAAGGAACCCGGCGAGTCCGAACACGGCGGCCCCAAGCGCCGCCAGATGCTCCCACCGGGCGTCCCCGACCCGAACGAATGGGGCCCCCTGAAGGGCCAACTCCCCCCTGCCCCGGCCCGCCCGGCCCGAGGCGCGGGCCGCGCTGCGGGAGCCGCGGGGGAGCGGCC
This sequence comes from Streptomyces chartreusis, assembly GCF_008704715.1. Lineage (NCBI taxonomy): Bacteria > Bacillati > Actinomycetota > Actinomycetes > Kitasatosporales > Streptomycetaceae > Streptomyces > Streptomyces chartreusis. The sequence goes on along the minus strand of NZ_CP023689.1, from coordinate 4,181,221 downwards.
GGCCCGCGCGGCTGGGGAGCGCCCGGCGCGGGCAGCGGGCGAACGACCGGTGCGTCGTGCCCGTACGTCGGCGGAGGGTTCGGCGAGTCAGGCGGCGCCGGAGGCCGGGGCGGCGGAGGGTTCGGCGCCGGCATCTGCGCCCGCGCGTCCTGCCCGTACGGCGGCCGAGGGGCCGGCGAGCCAGACGGCACCGGCCGCCGGAGCGCCCGAGGGCACCGCTGCCCCGTCCGGCCCTCGTCGCTCGCGCAGCGCCTCGCAGGGGTCGGCGAGCCAGAGGAGCGCGCCGGAGGCGGCACCTGAAACGACCGCTCCCGACAGGTCGGCGCCCGAACCGGCCGAATCCGGCGCCCCTGCCGCAGCCGACTCGGCGCCCGATACGGCCGCCTCCGAGACGGCGACCCCCAAGACGTCCCGCAGCTCGGACGCCCCGTGGCACCACGCGCGGCCGGCCTTCGACGAGCCTGAGCGCGAGCGCCCGTCCGAGTCCGAATCCGACTCCGAATCCGAGCCTGAGCCGCGATCGCAGCCGGAGTCCGAGCCTGATCCGGAATCGGACCCGGCGGACAGCAACGACTCCGCAGACCGCAACGACTCCGCAGGAGGCCCGCAGTGAACGACGCGCTCGACGTCACCCTGCGACTCCTGATCGTGTTCGTCGTCTTCCTCACGTTCCCGCTGATCATCGGTCAGACCGAGCACAAGGTGATGGCCCACATGCAGGGCCGCCTGGGCCCGATGTACGCCGGTGGCTTCCACGGCTGGGCCCAGCTCGTCGCCGACGGCGTGAAGTTCGCGCAGAAGGAGGACGTGGTCCCGGCCGGCGCGGACCGCCGTATCTTCCAGCTCGCGCCCGCCGTGGCGCTGCTCCCCTATCTACTCGTCCTCCTCGCCATCCCCATCGGCCCGAGCGAGGGCGCGGTCGGCGAGGTCATCGACGCGGGCATCTTCTTCGTCCTCGCAGTGATGGGCATCGGAGTCCTCGGCTCGCTGATGGCCGGATGGGCCTCCGCCAACAAGTTCTCCCTCCTGGGCGGCCTGCGCACCGCAGCCCAGCTCCTCGCCTACGAACTCCCGATGCTGCTCACCGCCGCCTCCGTGGCGATGGCCGCCGGCACCGTCTCCCTCCCCGGCATCCTCGACGCCTTCGAGTGGTGGTGGCTGCCCTGGCAGATCGTCGGCGCGATCGTCTTCTTCGTCGCCGGCCTCGCCGAGCTCCAGCGCCCGCCCTTCGACATGCCGGTCGCCGACTCGGAGATCATCTTCGGCGCCTACACCGAGTACACGGGCCTGCGCTTCGCCCTCTTCCTCCTCGCCGAGTACGCCGGAATCGTCGTCCTGTGCGGCCTGACCACCGTCCTCTTCCTGGGCGGCTGGCACGGCCCCTGGGGCGCCGACGGGCTCGGCTGGGTGTGGACCCTGCTGAAGACGGCCGTCCTCGCCTTCATCGTGATCTGGCTCCGCGTCACCTACCCCCGACTGCGCGAGGACCAGCTCCAGAAGCTCTCCTGGACCCTCCTGGTCCCCCTCTCCCTCGCCCAGATCGCCCTCACCGGCGTCGTCAAGGTGGTGATCCGGTAACCATGGCCCCCATTCCCGGCTCTGGGCTCGCCAAAGGCCTGGCCGTCACCCTGCGCACGATGACGAAGAAGTCCGTCACCGCTCAGTACCCGGACACTCAGCCCGACCTCCCGCCCCGCACGCGCGGCGTGATCGGCCTGTTCGAGGAGAACTGCACGGTCTGCATGCTGTGCGCCCGCGAGTGCCCGGACTGGTGCATCTACATCGACTCCCACAAGGAGACCGTCCCGGCCGCCGCTCCGGGTGGCCGCGAGCGCAGCCGCAACGTCCTGGACCGCTTCGCCATCGACTTCTCCCTGTGCATGTACTGCGGTATCTGCATCGAGGTCTGTCCTTTCGACGCCCTGTTCTGGTCCCCGGAGTTCGAGTACGCCGAGACCGACATCCGCGAACTCACCCACGAGCGCGACAAGCTCCGCGAGTGGATGTGGACCGTCCCGGCCCCGCCCGCCCTGGACCCCGCCGCCGAGGAGCCCAAGGAGATCGCCGCCGCCCGCAAGACCGCCGAGAAGCTGGCGGCCGCCCAGGCGGAACCGCAGGAGGGAGAGTCGTGAGCCTTGCCGCAGCCGCCGCGACGGCCCACGCCTCGACCACCACCGCCGCCGAGGCACACGGCTTCCTCTCGCCGACCGGCGTCGAGATCACCTTCCTCCTCGTCGGCCTGGTCACCTTCGGCGCCGCCCTGGTCACCGTCACCACCCGGCAACTGGTGCACGCCGCCCTGTGGCTGGTCGTCGCCCTCGGCGGCCTCGCCGTGGAGTACCTCCTGCTCACCGCCGAGTTCATCGCCTGGGTGCAGGTCCTCATCTACGTCGGTTCGGTCGTCGTCCTCCTTCTGTTCGGTCTGATGCTCACCAGGGCCCCCATCGGCCGCTCCCCGGACGCCGACTCCGGCAACCGCTGGGCCGCCCTCACCGTGGCCGTCGTCGCCGCGGCCACCCTGATCTGGGTGGTCGTCGACGCCTTCCGCACGACCTGGATCGACCTCGACGGCCCTGCCGCCGGCTCCACCCGGACCACCGGCGAGAGCCTCTTCCAGAACTGGGTCCTCCCCTTCGAGGCCCTCTCCGTCCTCCTCCTCGCCGCCCTGGTCGGCGCGATCGTCCTGTCCCGCAAGGCGAAGGAGACCGCCCCCGAGCCCGGTGCCCCGAGCGAGAAGGAGCCGCGCTGATGCATCTCGCCTATCCCGCCGTACTCTCCGCCCTCCTCTTCTGCACCGGCCTGTACGGCGTCCTCGCCCGCCGCAACGCGATCCTGGTCCTGATGTCGGTCGAGCTGATGCTCAACGCCGTCAACCTCAACCTGGTCGCCTTCGACGTCTGGCTCAGCCGAGCCGCCGAGGAGACCCTGCACTCCGGACAGGCCCTGACCCTGTTCACCATCACCATCGCCGCCGCCGAGATCGGCATCGGCCTGGCGATCGTGCTCGCCGTCCACCGCAACCGCGGCACCTCGGACATCGACAAGCTCCGCGACACCGCCGAAGGCCACGAGCCCGACGGCCCCGACCACGACGCCCTCACCGCCGGGCAGGCCGAGAAGGCTGAGGCCACCGCGTGACCACGACCACCCTCGCCGTACTCGTCCCCCTCCTTCCCTTCCTCGGCGCCGCGGCCGGCCTGCTCCTCGGCCGCACGGCCCCCGGCTTCGTCCGCCCCCTCGCCGTCCTGCCGCCGCTCGCGTCGCTCGTGCTCGCCACGGTCGTCGCCGTGCGCCAGGGCGGCGGCCAGGCGATCAACTCCGCCACCGAACTCACGCCCACCGGCTCGGTGCCGATCGAACTCGCCCTGCACATCGACGGCTTCGCCGCCCTGGTCGCCGTGCTCGTCGGCGTCGTCGCCACCTGCGTGCAGATCTACTCGACCGGCTACCTGCGCGACGACCCGCGCTACCCCTCCTACGCCGCCCTCGTCTCCCTGTTCACCTCCGCGATGCTGCTCGTCGTCTACTCCGGCGACCTGATGGTGCTGCTGGTCGGCTGGGAGATCATGGGCATCTGCTCGTACTTCCTGGTCGGCCACTACTGGGAGACCCCGGAGGCCCGCGCCGCCTCCATCAAGGCCTTCCTGGTGACCAAGCTCGGTGACGTCCCCTTCCTCATCGGCCTGTTCGCGCTGGCCACCGACGCCGGGTCCTTCCGCATCACGACGATCCTCGACACCGTCGCGGACGGCGGCCTCGACAACCCGACCCTGGTCGCCCTGCTGCTGCTCGCGGGCGTGGCCGGCAAGTCGGCGCAGTTCCCGCTGCACACCTGGCTACCCGACGCGATGGCGGGCCCGACGCCCGTCTCCGCGCTGATCCACGCCGCGACGATGGTCGCCGCCGGTGTCTACTTCGTCGCCCGTCTCCTCCCGGTGTTCGAGGCCTCCCAGGCCGCGATGATCGTCCTCGCCGCGATGGCCGCGGTCACGATGATCGGCTCCGGTCTCGCCGCGCTCGCCCAGGACGACATCAAGCGCGTCCTCGCCTACTCGACGATCGGTCAGCTCGGGTACATGACCGGCGCCCTCGCCGTCGCCGACCGCGGTGCCGCCGTCTTCCACCTCCTGTCGCACGGCGCCTTCAAGGCGCTGCTGTTCCTCGCCGCCGGCGTGATCATCCACGCCTCCGGCACCAACTCGCTGGCCGCCATGTCCCGCATGAGCCACCTGCGCGACCGCGTCCCGGACGCCTTCTGGACGATGACCGTGGCGCTTCTCGCGCTCGCCGCGATCCCGCCGTTCAGCGGCTTCTTCTCCAAGGAGTCCGTCCTCGGCGCCGCCGAGCACGTCGTCACCGGCCACACCGAGCACGCTCCCGCCGCCACGGGCTGGCTCGTCCTCGTCTCCGGCCTGGTCACGGCCCTGCTCACCGCCGCGTACGCGATGCGCCTGTGGCTGCTGGCCTTCCGCGGCCACGGTGCCGAGGCCCCCGGCCACGGCAGGCAGCCGCTGACGATGACCGTCGTGCTGTGGGTGCTCGCCGTGCCGTCCCTCGCCGTAGGCGCGTTCGCCTACCGCGTGCTGCCCGACTGGTTCGACGGCCGCGACCTCACCCCGACCCTCACCACCTCCGTCCTCGGCACGGGCGTGGCTCTCGTCGGCGGCATCGTCACGTACGCGGCCTGGCGGCACACCACCTCGGTCGCTGCCCGCTTCGCGCTGGGCGCGGTCGCCGCCCACCCGGAGGGCGACGCCGGACTCGTCGAGGCCGAGGCCATCGCCAGCCACGCGCCCGTGTACGGGGGAGTGGCCTACGCACCGGACCCGGCGGACCCCGGGCGGCTGCTGCTCGGCCCCCTGCACCGGCATGCGGCCGTCGGCTTCCACCTCGACGCCGTCTACCAGGCGCTGTTCGTCCGCCCGGTCCAGGCCGGCGCGAGTCTCGTCCGGTTCCTCGACCGCGAGGTCGTCGACACCTACGTACGCGGCGCGGGCGCCCTACCCCGCTGGCTCGGCATCGCCGTACGGCGCGCCCAGACCGGCAATGTGCAGACCTATGTGAGCGCGCTGCTCGCCGGCACCGTCGTCCTCGCGGTCGCCGCCGTCCTCGTCGCCACGGGAGCGTGAGCAGGCGTGATCGATATCAACGAGTCCGTGATGCAGTTCCTTCTGGCGTTCGTCGTCGTCGGCCCGCTTCTCGGCGCGGCCGCCGCTCTCCTGCCCGCCCCGCCCGGACTGAAGGGGAAGTCACCCGAGCAGGCAGTGCTCCGGCACGGCGTCACCGTCACCGGCGCGGTCCTCATCGCGGCGATCGTCCTGGCGCTCGGCTTCGACCACGACCAGCCGTCGAAGATGCAGGCCGGCACGGACATCAGCTGGATCCCCGCACTCGACGTGCGCATCCACCTCGGCGTCGACGGCATTTCCCTCCCCCTCGTGGTCCTGACCGCGCTGCTGACCTTCCTCTGCGCGCTCTACTCCTACTTCAAGATGCCCGCGGGCCCGACCCCGAAGGCATTCGTCGCACTCGTGCTCGTCCTGGAGTCCGGCACCCTCGCCACCTTCGCCGTCCTCGACCTGCTCCTGTTCTTCCTCGCCTTCGAGATGGTCCTCGTCCCGATGTACTTCCTCATCGCCCGCTGGGGCGGCGAGGGCAGGACCGCGGCCGCCTGGAAGTTCATCCTCTACACGCTGCTCGGCTCCGTGGTCATGCTGCTCGGCCTGCTCCTGATCGGAATCAAGGCGGGCACATTCGACATGGTGGCACTCGCCACTGACAACGGCCGGTCGCTGACCACATCCGTGCAGGTCATCGCCGTTCTGTCGATCGGGATCGGGCTCGCCGTCAAGACCCCGATGTGGCCGCTGCACAGCTGGCTGCCCGACGCCCACACCGCAGCCCCGACCGTCGGCTCGGTCCTGCTGGCCGGCGTACTGCTGAAGATGGGTACGTACGGGTTCATCCGCATTCTGCTGCCGATCACCCCGGACGGCTTCGCCGACTTCGCGCCCTATCTCGCCGCCTTCGCCGTCGTCGGGATCATCTACGGATCGCTGGCCTGCCTCGCCCTCGCCAAGCAGGGCGCGAAGGGCGACCTGAAGCGCCTCATCGCCTACTCCTCCGTCGGCCACATGGGCTTCGTCCTGCTCGGCATCGCCACGATGACCCCGACCGGCGTGAACGGCGCCCTGTTCGCCAACATCGCCCACGGCCTCATCACCGGCCTGCTGTTCTTCCTGGTCGGAGCCCTCAAGGACCGTACAGGCACCACCGACCTCGACGCCCTTGCCGAGCAGACCGGCGCCGCCCTGTACGGCAAGGCCCCGCGCCTCGGCGGTCTGCTCGCCTTCGCCGCGGTCGCCTCGCTCGGGCTGCCCGGACTCGCCGGGTTCTGGGGCGAGATGCTCGCGCTGTTCGGCGCGTTCGAACCCGCCCCCGAACTCAGCCGCCCGGCCTTCCTCACCTTCATGGCGATCGGCGCCTTCGGCACCCTGCTCACCGCCGCGTACCTGCTCCTCGTGGTCCGCCGCGTCTGCATGGGCGCCGCACCGCAGGACGCCCCGAAGCTCGCCGACGTCCAGAGCTACGAGTTCGCGGCCTGGACCCCGCTCGTCGCCCTCACCGTCGTCGCCGGACTGTGGCCGAAGACCCTCCTCGGCCTGACCGACCCGGCCGTGCAGCAGCTCCTCTCAGGAGGCACCCGATGAGCTCCCTGGCCCAGCCACTGGCCGCGAACCTCGTCCAGTCCGTCGACTGGCTCGCCATCGCGCCGCCCACCCTCGCGGCGGTCGTCGCACTCGTGGTGCTCGTCGCCGACCTGTTCATCGCGGAGAACAAGAAGGCGGTGCTCGGCTGGACCTCCGTGGCGGGACTCGCCGCCTCCGCGCTTCTGCTGCTGCCCCTCCTGGACGGCGACCGCTCCACCTTCTGCCTGGCCGGCGACGCCGAGCTGTGCAGCTACACGGCCGACCGCTTCACCCTCGTCATCCAGTTCCTCGTCCTCGGCGGCGCCCTCCTCGCGGCCCTGCTGTCGGTCACGGCACTGAAGGACGCCAACAAGGGCCTCCCCGAAGGGGAGTTCTGGTTCCTGCTGCTCTCCTCCGCTGCCGGAGCCGCCCTGCTGCCCGCCTCCCGGGACCTCGCGACCCTCATCGTCGCCCTGGAAGTCGCCTCACTGCCCGCCTTCGCCCTCGTCGGCCTGCGCCACGGCGACCGCAAGTCCTCCGAAGCGGCACTGAAGTTCTTCCTGTCCTCGGTCACCGCGACCGCGGTCAGCCTCATGGGCATCAGCTTCGTGTACGCCTCCACGGGCACCCTCTACCTGACGCAGATCGCCGACCGCGTCCAGAACGTCGACGGCCAACTGGAGACCCTCACCCAGACCGGAGTCGTCCTCACCCTGGTCGGCTTCGCCTTCAAGACGGCCGCCGTGCCCTTCCACTTCTGGGTGCCGGACACCTACGTAGGGGCGCCGCTGCCGATCGCCGCCTACCTGTCGGTCGTCGGCAAGGCGGTCGGCTTCACCGGCCTGATCCTCATCACCGTCATCGCGCTGCCGTCGTACGCCGACGTATGGGGCCCCGCCCTCGCGGCGCTCGCCGCGCTCACCATGACCGTCGGCAACGTCGGCGCCCTGCGACAGCAGGCCACGCGCGCGTACAGCGCGGTACGCCTGCTCGCCTGGTCCTCCGTCGGACAGGCCGGCTACCTCCTGGTGCCGATCGCCGCCGCCGCGTACTCCGACGACGCAGAGCGCTCCATCGGCTCCACCGTCGCCTACGCGCTTATGTACGCCGCCGTGAACCTCGGCGCCTTCGCGGTGGCCGCGCTCGTGGGCCGTACGAAGACCCTCAACCGCATCAGCGACTACCGCGGCCTGTACGCGCGCAACCCGATCTCCGCCCTGATCCTGGCCTTCTTCCTGCTGTGCCTCGCCGGACTCCCGCCAGGCATCATCGGCCTCTTCGCCAAGGTCACTGTCTTCTCCGCGGCCGTCGACGCCGGACTCGGCTGGCTCGCCGTGGTCATGGCCGTCAACGTCGTGATCGCGCTGTTCTACTACCTCCAGTGGACGGCCCTGCTGTTCCGCGCCCCCGAGGGCGAGCCCGTCCGGTACCTCGCCCCCGCGCCGGTCACGGCCGCGATGGCGCTCACCGGGGTCATCGGCATCGCCCTGTCCGGAGCGCCCCAGCTGATCCTGCGGTTCACCGACACCGGGCTCTTCTGAACCCTGGGGCCGAGCCCCGGGGAGCGTTCCGTACGCGCGCGTGGAACGACCCGCCCTCCACGCGCGCGGGCGCGTTCACCCGTCCGGCCCACGCCCGCCGCCGCACGGGCAAGGGAACCCGGGGCCCTCGCCTGGCGTTGACCAGTACAGAAGGGTCCACTGGACGTGACATCACGGCACCAGTGGCATCGGAGATCGACCAGCAAAGGGTTCCCCTGCCGCACCACTTGGAGGGCGTACCGTGCACCGCCGGCACAACGGGCTCAGGACCGCAGTCCTCCTCGGGGGACTGTCCGCAATCATCATCGTCATCGGCAGTTTCTTCGGCCGAATGGGGCTCGTCATCGCGGTGGTCATCGCGCTGGGCACGAACGCCTACGCGTACTGGAACAGCGACAAACTGGCGCTACGCGCGATGCGCGCCCGCCCGGTCAGCGAGTTCGAGGCTCCCGGGCTGTACCGCATGGTCCGCGACCTCTCCACCCAGGCCCGTCAGCCGATGCCGCGCCTGTACATCTCCCCGACGGAGGCCCCGAACGCGTTCGCGACGGGCCGCAACCCGCGCAACGCCGCCGTGTGCTGCACCGAAGGAATCCTGCGCATCCTCGACGAGCGGGAACTGCGCGGTGTCATCGGCCACGAGTTGAGCCATGTCTACAACCGCGACATCCTGATCTCATCGGTCGCCGGGGCGCTCGCGTCGGTGATCATGTTCCTGGTCAATTTCGCGTGGCTGATCCCGATCGGCCGCTCCGATGACGACGACGGCCCCGGCATCCTCGGCCTGCTGCTGATCATGATCCTCGGGCCGCTCGCCGCCTCGCTCATCCAGCTGGCGATCAGCCGCTCACGGGAGTACGAGGCCGACGCGTCCGGCGCCCAGCTCACCGGCGACCCCCTCGCCCTCGCCAGCGCGCTGCGCAAGCTCGACGCCGGCACGAAGCAGCTCCCGCTGCCGCCCGAGCCGCGTATCGAGACCGCCAGTCACATGATGATCGCCAACCCGTTCCGCCCAGGTCAGGGGTTCTCCAAGATGTTCTCCACCCACCCGCCCATGGCGGACCGTATCGCCCGGCTCGAGAGGATGGCTGGTCCTCGGTGAAAACCATCCTGAACGTCATCTGGCTCGTCCTGAGCGGCTTCTGGCTGTTCCTCGGCTACCTGGCCGCCGGCCTGCTGCTCTGCATCACCATCATCGGCATCCCCTTCGGCATCGCCGCCTTCCGCATCGGCGTCTACGCCCTGTGGCCCTTCGGGTACACGACGATCGAGCGCCACGACGCCGGAGCCCCGTCCTGCGTCGGCAACGTCCTGTGGCTGGTCCTTGCGGGCTGGTGGCTCGCCCTGGGCCACATCGTCACCGGCCTGCTGCTGTGCGTCACGATCATCGGCATCCCGTTCGGCATCGCCAACTTCAAGCTGATCCCGGTGTCGCTGTTCCCGCTGGGCCGCGAAATCGTCCCGACCGACAGGCCGTTCGCGTCGGGTTGGTAGGAGGGTTTTCCACAACCCGTCGGTTGTCCACAGGCCGGCTCCAATGTCAGTGGCGGCTTGCATCATGAACGCATGACCGAGAACGAGCAGTTGCTGACGAGGGTGGCGGACAAGGCCCGCAACACCCGACCGTGGGGCTGGACTTCGCTGCCCGAGCCCGTGGACGCGGCCACCGTGGCCCGTGCCGAGGCCGCCCTCGGCTTCCGCCTGCCGCCGCTGCTCGCCGACCTCTACCTCCGGATAGGAGACGGCGGATTCGGCCCGGAGTACGGCCTGTTGCCCCTGCTCGACAGCCCTCCGGCCGGCGAGCCCGCCGCCGTCACGCAGTACCTCGCCAACCGCGAGCACGCCCGCAAGGACCCGGACTGGCCCTGGCCCGAGGGCGTCCTGGCGATATCCCACTGGGGCTGCGCGATGTACGCCTGCGTCGACTGCCGCGGCCCCGAGCCCACCGTCCTGCTCTTCGAACCGAACGCCGACGACGCGGACCACGCCTGGTATGTGGACGCCCCGAGCCTCGCCCACTGGCTGTGCGCCTGGATCGACGGCACGGGCTGGTACGAGGAGATGAACGAGGAGCTGGAGATGGCCCCTTGGACCGACTTCCGCATACGCACGGCGGCGACACCGGCGCCCTGACCGGCCCCGCTCCGCGATTTGCTCCCACCTGCAACTCGGCGCGTTCCCGGCCCTCCTCCGGTCCCGGCCATCCTTTCGCCGCGGCGCCCCGCCGGCCGTCGGCCAGCGCCCGCACGCCCGCATACGCACGGCGGCAACACCCACGCCCTGACCGCCGCGCCCTCCGACGTGCTCTTACCGCGACCGCATCGCCAAGCCCGCCGGCTAACGCCCCCGCGCCCCCGTCCGACCCGCCACCCACCGCCGAACGCCGTACGCGGCCACGCCCACGGCCAGCACCCCCGCACCGACGGCCACGGAGACGCCCGGAAGGGAGAAGGCCAGCACCACACAGCCGAGGAGCCCCACCGCGGGGACGACGCGCGCGGCCGGCGCCGAGCCGAGAGTCCAGGCCGACGCGTTGGCCACCGCGTAGTACGCCAGCACCCCGAAGGAGGAGAACCCGATCGCGCCCCGCACGTCCACCGTGGCGGCCAGGACCGCGACCACCGCGCCCACGGCGAGTTCGGCCCGGTGAGGTACCTGGAACCGCGGATGCACGGCCGCCAGGGCGCCGGGCAGATGCCGGTCACGGGCCATGGCCAGCGTCGTCCGTGAGACGCCCAGGATCAGGGCGAGCAGCGAGCCGAGCGCGGCGACGGCGGCACCCACCCGTACCACCGGCGCAAGCCCTGGCACCCCGGCCGCCCGTACCGCGTCGGCCAGTGGCGCGCTCGTCTGCCCGAGGCCCTCCGGCCCCAGCACAGAGAGGACAGCCACCGCCACACACACGTACACCGCCAGCGCGATGCCCAGGGCCACCGGAATCGCCCGGGGAATGGTCCGCGCGGGGTCCCGCACCTCCTCGCCCAGGGTCGCGATCCGCGCGTACCCGGCGAAGGCGAAGAACAGCAGTCCCGCCGCCTGAAGCACCCCGCCGATGCCGTCCGAGGTCCCGATGTCCAGACGCCCGGCATCGGACTGCCCGGAACCCAGACACACGACCACCACACAGGCGAGGACAGCGAGGACCACCGCCACGATCGCCCTGGTCAGCCAGGCGGACTTCTGAACGCCGCCGTAGTTCACCGCGGTCAGCGCCACCACGGCCGCGACCGCCACCGCGTGCGCCTGCTCCGGCCAGACGTAGGCGCCCACGGTGAGTGCCATCGCCGCGCAGGAGGCCGTCTTGCCGATCACGAACGACCAGCCCGCGAGATACCCCCAGAACGGCCCGAGCCGCTCGCGCCCGTACACGTACGTGCCGCCCGAGGCGGGATACAGGGCGGCCAGCCGCGCCGACGACGTGGCGTTGCAGTAGGCGACCACGGCCGCGACCGCCAGTCCGAGCAGCAGTCCGGTACCCGCCGCGCGCGCCGCGGGCGCCAGCGCCGCGAAGATCCCTGCCCCGATCATCGAGCCGAGCCCGATCATCACGGCGTCCCCGACGCCCAGGGTGCGTCGCAGCTCGGGGGAGGCGGAGCCGGACTGTGTCATGGCCGGAACCCTACTGATCGCTGCAACCGAGGGGTGCTCCCGTGACGTCCTGCTCATCAACAGAGCACGAACAAGCGCGCCCGAGATCACAGTGCCGGAAAAGTGCAGGCACAGCGCGGAGGGGCAGGTTCAAGGCATGACGATCATCAGCTGGATCATTCTGGGGCTGTTGGCCGGGGCCATCGCCAAGTTCCTGCTGCCGGGCCGTGACCCGGGCGGCTTCATCGGCACGACGCTCATCGGCGTCGCGGGCGCGTTCATCGGCGGCTGGATCTCGTCCCGCTGGCTGGACCACCCGATCACCAAGGACTTCTATGACGGCGCGACATGGGCCTCGGCGATCGGCGGCTCCCTCGTGCTCCTGATCGCCTACCGCATCTTGTTCGGCCATTCCCGCAGCTGACCGGGATCAGCCGCAGAGCGACACCTCCGGACCGCAGCCAGCAGGCGGGAAAGGGTGGGCACCCACAGCGGAGTGCCCACCCTTTCTCGTAACCCTGAGGGTCGCTTACCGGTAGTTCACGAACTGGAGCGCGAACTCGAAGTCCTTGCCCTTCAGCAGGGCGATGATGGCCTGGAGGTCGTCCCGGCTCTTGGAGCTGACGCGCAGTTCATCGCCCTGGACCTGGGCCTTCACGCCCTTGGGGCCCTCGTCGCGGATGATCTTCGCCACCTTCTTCGCGTTCTCCTGGGAGATGCCCTCCTCGATCGACGCGAAGATCTTGTACTCCTTGCCCGAGAGCTGGGGCTCGCCCGCGTCCAGGGCCTTCAGGGAGATGCCCCGCTTGATCAGCTTGGACTGGAAGACGTCGAGGACGGCGTTCACCCGGTCCTCGGAGTTCGCCTCCATCAGGATCTTCTCCCCGGACCACGAGATCGAGGCACCCACGCCCTTGAAGTCGTAGCGCTGCGAGATCTCCTTGGCGGCCTGGTTGAGGGCGTTGTCGACCTCCTGCCGCTCGACCTTCGAGACGATGTCGAAACTGGAGTCGGCCATGTCCTGTGGCTCCTTGTATCGGGGTGCGTGTGGGGTGCGATTCGGCGGGCGTGGGGGTGGCCGCCGAGCCCGGGGCAGGCCCCGGACCGCATCCGGACAAGCCTAGCCACCCCAGGTCCCCCGGGAGGCGATCAATCGGGTGGCGAAGCACCCCTCCGCATCGGGTATTGTTTACGTCGTTGCCAGGGAGAACCGCCGACAGAGCGGTTCGAGCGGCAGCAAACCCCGGCGGTGTGCCCGAGCGGCCAAAGGGAGCAGACTGTAAATCTGCCGGCTCAGCCTTCCCAGGTTCGAATCCTGGCGCCGCCACACGGGAACTAAGGGCCCTTGACCTGCTGTTTTAGCAGGTCAAGGGCCCTTAGCCATGCCCGTGGCCAATCGGCGCGCTGTCTCACACTGTCTCGCGTTCGAACGCCCCATCTCGAACTGCGTGGACGGCGCGTGGACGGGATTTCCGGCCCGTCACGCGCTCTGCTCCAACCGAGCGGAGATCTTGGCGTTCGCGGCCTCGTCCCCGTCCTTGAGGAACTTGGCGTACACGCGGAAGAGCACAGCCACACTGTGGCCGGCGCGCTCGGCCACAAGCTGCGGCTCAACTCCGGAACTGAGCCACGTGGACACCGCAGCGTGGCGAAGATCATATGGACGCTTGGCCAACACCGACTCGAATTCGCTCGCTGTCAGGGCCCGTACGCGAGCCTCCGCCCAGACCTCGCCGTACCCGGTGTCCTGGATGAGCCCGCCGCGCATCGTCTGGAACACCCGTCCATCGGTGGCGGTGCCGTATGCGGTGAGGTGCCACCGCAGCAGAGCGACCAGTTCCGGCGGGATCGGTACGCGCCGAACTGCCTTGCGCGGGCGGTGCTTCAGTCCCCTCTTCTCGTGTGCCTCGCCGCTGTCCGTCCACGCGGTTCCTGAGCGCGGACGCGTCTCGCGGAGTCGGAGCAGACCCCACCCGCGACGCGGCAGGTCGCAGTCACCAAGTCGCAGGCCGATGACTTCAGCCGGCCGTGCAGCCGCGTAGTACATGCAGCCGAAGAACGCGGCGAGCCGGCGGCCCCGCTTGCTCTGATCCCGCACAGCGGCCAAGAGCTTGGCCGCTTGCACCGGATTCGGCACACACTCCGGATCCACCTCCTCTACGACCTGCTCGGGAGCCGTCCACTTGATTCGGTCCAACGGGTTGTCGCTGAGCAACTCGGCGTCGACTGCGAACTCAAGGGAGTTGTAGAAGATGGCGCGCTTGCGGCTGATCGTCCCCGCTGCTGCGGTCGTGCCGTCCAGCTTCCTCGACAGGGCGCTCAGAGCTGCCTTTACGGTCAGGCGGTCAGAAAGCGCGGACATGGGCAGCGACTTGCGGCCGAACCAGTCCAGCACCTTGACCACGTCGGCGGGTACTTCCTCATCCCACCGGTTCTTGTTGAACGCCCAGCTATAGAGGGCGCGTCGGACGACTCTCGCGTCCGGCATTCCCTTGGTGTCTTTCACGAAGGCCGGCGTCACAGTCGCCATGGCTTCCGCCAGGGTCCGGCGGGTGTTACCGGGAGAGTCGTCCCACTTCATGGCGATGTAGTTGCGGGCGTGCTCGTACCACGAGATGTCCCGCTTCTTGTCGACCATGGACTTCGGCAATCCGCTGTCCACATCGAACGGCTCGCCCTCGCGTGCCGCCGTGATGAGTTGGGCCCGGCGGCTGTCCGCCAGGCCCAGGGTGAGGAACGATTCCGAGTGAGGGCGTGCTCCCACCTTCCATCGGAGTTGGTAGGGCTTCCGGTAGTCACGCTTCCTGATGGCCCAGATCTTGACGGTGTAGCTCCACTCGGTCACGCGGCTTCCAATTCGTCTTTGAAGGCGTCCAGGACACTTCGGCGCACGCAGATGCGACCGGACGGGGTCCGGCGAGCTTCCGGCGCATAGCCGCGATCGCGCCACCGATACCAGGTGGCACGGCTGATGCCGATCTCCACCAAGGCCTCGGGCAGCGGGACCAGTTCGTCCTTTGGCGCGCGGCGTCGCCGGGTCGAGGTGCTCATGCAGAGATCTCCTTGGGGTGAGGAGAGGGTGGCTCGGTGTGTGGTTGGCGGCACAATGCTGTGGGTCGCGGCCCATCGCGGCCCAAGCCTGTGACCTGGGGTTTTGCGGTGCTCTCGTGCGGCTTATCGCGGCCCAAACCTGCTCGGTTCTGGGACGCGGTGGGCCGCGATGGCGCGGAGGGAAAGCCGCAGGTCAGGGGCGTTGGGTCGCGCTGGGCCGCGACCCGGACGAATGTGGGCTCAAGCGCTGAGGCCGATGCCGTTGTACGTGGCAATCCGCTCGCCTGACGGGGTACGTGGGCGAGCACGATTGAGCTGGGGGACCACGGACAAGAGGTTGCGGCCAAAGATCTGTTTCGTGCCGGCCCGCACTCCGTTGTCTTCCGCCCACTCTCGCCAGACGGCCCAGAGGTCATCGACGGGAACGGTGCAGGTCGGCCCAGTGGTGCAGCGCTCCCGAACGAATGCGGATGTGGGGGAGGCGGTGTCCTGCATGGTGGTGATGGCGTCGCGGCTGGAGGCCGGTTCGGTGATCCGGCCGGTGCGTTGGAGGCGGGCCAGGCCGTCGAGGGCCCAGTTGATGATGCCGGGCATCTCCGCGATGAGCTTGTCCGTCAGTGTGGGGTCTTCCTTGCCCAGCCAGGACACGGTCATGTTGAGCAGGATGAAGCGGCGGGCGATGACGCCGGATGAGTCGCCGAAGTGCGGCAGTTCGTTGGACAGGATCATCAGCCGGGTGGGCAGCTTCCCTGTCCAGGGCTGGCGGTACTTGCGGTCGATGTCGATGGTGTCCTCACCAGAGATGGTGAGTAGCCGTTCCACGACCTGACTGTTGTCGTTGCCGGACAGGCGGGCGTCGGAGATCACAGCAAGAGGCTTGCCGACCAGGGTGGACAGCCCGAAGTTCGTGCCCAGCCCTGCCAGGGTCGGGCCGGCGAGGTTCTCCTTTCCGACGAGCATCTTCAGCACGCGGGCGATGGTGCCCTTGCCGGACCGGGACGGGCCGACCATGAGCAGAATCTTCTGTTGGTCGGTACGACCGGAGAGGACGTAGCCGAACCATTCCTGAAGTGCTGCGATGGCGTCGGGGGCGTCTGGCCAGATCTGCGCCAGGAACGCCTCCCACGTCGGCGCGCTCGCGGCAGGGTCGTAGGCGAAGGGGACGGAGACGAGGTTGAAGAATCCGGGCCCATGTGGGAGCAGGGCGCGGTCTCGGATGCGCAGCAGGCCGTTTTCGCAGGCGACGATGGGGCCGTGGTCCTGCCCGGTGTCGCCCTGGTCATTGATCCAGGCCGGGGCGTCGGTGTCGGTGGGCAGGAGGGTGATGGCGCCGAGGGCGTCGAGCAGGTTGCCGATCTTCTGTTTCGTCGGCGCCCAGTCGTGCCTCTCGGGTTTGTTGTCCTTGCCCAAGGTCATGTAGATCGCGTGTTCCAGGCGCGTGTACATGGTCGCGCGCATCTGGGCGTCGTCCATCTCGCGCCAGCAGGTGCCGGTCCAGTGCATCCAGGAGGCGCGCCAGCGTCGGCATACCAGGCGTCCGTCTTCGCTCTGCCAGTCGGGCAGGAGGCGTCGGGCGACGGCCAGGGGGTTGGACGGTGCGGGCAGTTCTTCCAGGTCGGTCATGCGGCGGCCCTCCCTTCCATGGAGGCAGCGGGCGTGCCGGTGCAGCTGGATGTGTGGGCGGCGTACTCGTAGACCAGCGCGGCCACGGAGTCCCGGCCCCGGGCGCGGCCGGTCTGCCCGCAGGGGCAGGCGTAGGCGGCGTTGGGGGTGTCTCCCTGGCGCTTGGACCAGCGGGCGCCGTCGTAGTGGTCCCGGTAGACCGGTGGCGCGTAGATGCGGATCCCGGGCTGCTCCATCGTCGGGTCGGCGGCGGGGCGGATGTCGCTGGTCCGGAAGCCTTTAGAGCGAAGGGCAGTTACGACGCCCTTGCGGGCGGCGCCTTTCGGCTCGCCCACAGCGGTCCGTCGTGCGGCTGATTCGGCGGCGCGAGGACCGGCCGGGATGTCGGGGATGCTCTTCAGGTGGGGGCGGGGAGGGGCGCTCATGTGGTCGCCCCCGTGCGGCTGTTGTGGGCGATGGACCAGTTGAGGGCGCTGCGGAGAGTGGAGCGGCACTCGGACGCGGCGAGTCCGGTCGCCTCCCCTGCCTCCTGAAGAGCCTGCTCAACCATGTGCCGGGGGAGGTCGCCCCACGCGACAAACCGTCCGAGGGCGCGCGCTGCGGTGAACAACTTCCGCTCGCGTTCCCCGTGTTGAGCCGTGGCGACATTCCGCGTCTCGTTGGCGAGCGCTACATCCGCATATCGACGTGATTGCCCCGTTACGGCCACAGAGGGCGCCTGAGAGGGCTTGGGGGAGGGTTGCAGGATGGTTTGGAGCCACGACGACAGGGGGGCCGCCACGGAGCCGCTCAGCGCTTCGTAGTCTCCGGCGGGCAGGATGCTGCCGGCAGCGACGACGTATCCGCCCCACCCGCGAGTGTCGACCGACGCGGCGACGGTGCCCGCGGTGCTGCCGATTCGCACGCCGGACGGGGCGGTGAAGTACAGGTGGGTTCCACCGCTGGTGGTCCGCACCCGGTAGGTGTCGGGGACGGCGTGCCCGGCGCGCTCGCAGAGCGCTCCAAAGGTTGCCGCGCCGTCAGGCGCGTCCGAACTGCCCTTGTGTTCTGGCGTGTCCAGGTCGACCACGATCAGCCCGGACGGGCCGGTGGCGATGCCGACGTTGAACGGCGCCCGCGACCAGGCCACGCGGATGCGGTCGGGGTCGGTGGTGGCGCGCTGCTCCCACTTGCGGTGCCCGCCTGCGCACTCGCCGGTGCGGGTGCAGGACTTCTCACCGTGCAGGGCGGGCGGCTTTCCTCCGGGCCGGAGAGGGAAGACGTGCCAGCCGCGCTCGGCAGCGTCCAGCGCTGCGGACAGCAGCGTGGAACGGGGGTCATGGGTCATGCTGGATGTCTCCAGTTCCTTGATGGGTGACTGGCGAGCAAGGGCGGCCCCGCGACTTTGGCGAGACGTGAGGGGCCGCCCTTGCCGTAGCTAGCGGTGCGTGCGGCGGCGCCAGGGTTCGCGGCGCGGGGCGTGAGGCAGGAGTCCGGCGGCGAGCAGGTCTTCGTAGTCGATGCCGGTGCAAGGGCGGCGCTGCTCGGTGCCGTCGGGCAGGAGCCACAGGGTCATGCCGTCGTCGCAGATGGGGCAGTCGGAGTGGTCGCTGCGGTGTTCGGCGGTGATGAGCAGGTTGCTGCGGGTGCCGCCCGCGACCGGGATGCGGCGCACCGAGGTGGCGTCGACCGAGCCGAGGACGGCTTGGGCGATGCGGGGCACATCCGCGTGCTCGCAGACAATGCGGATCTCGAACATGACGTCCTTTCGTGTGCGGCCAGGCGGCTTCTGAATCTCGGAGTGGCCGGCCGGTCCAGGGAGTTGGGATGCGGGATTGTCAGTGCTGCCGATTACGGTGCTGGGATAGGCAGGCATCACGCCCCTGGTGGTGGGGCGGTAGCACGGGGAGAAGGGCGAGCTATGACGGCGTGGTTGGCACTGGTCACAGGGGCGGACCGGTCGCGTTCAGGCGAGCTGTATGACGACGTTCTCGGCGTGCACTACAGCTGGGACGACACGGTCCCCAACCACGGCACGGTGGCCGTGGGCGACGTCATCGTGATGTGGACCGGCGAGACACTGTTGGGGATCTCGGTCCTGGAAGCCATCGACTCGAAGATGGGCGTCAAGGACCTGCACCGTTGCCCCAACTGCAACGACACGGAGATCAACCCGCGGAAGACCAAGACACCGGTCTTCAGGTGCGCGAACAAGGAGTGCAACTTCGAGTTCGACGAGCCGGTCAAGGAGTCGAAGAAGGTCAAGCAGTATCGCGGTACCTACGAAGCCGGCTGGGTCAGTATGGAAGGTGCCCTATCCGGGGCGGAGTTGCGGCAGCTGTGTGTGCACCCCAAGGCACAGAACAGCTTCCGTCGGCTGAAGTGGGACGAGGTGCGGACCGCGCTCGCCGACAAGGGCAAGGCCACGCCCTTGGGGGTCGTGGAGAACACCGAGAAGGTCATCGCCGGTGGGCACGGAACGGCCACCGTGCGGGTCCGGAAGGGCCAGGCCAGCTTCCGCCAGCAACTCTTGGACACGTACGGCGAGCACTGCGCTTTCAGCGGTCCCTTGCCGGCCGTCGTACTCGAAGCCGCCCACCTGTACAGCTACGCGAACACCGGCGACCACAACGGTGGTGGTTTCCTGCTCCGCCGTGACCTGCATCGCCTGTTCGATGTGGGCTTGATCGCGGTCCACCCGGAGACGCTGCTGCTGGACGTCGCTGACGAGATCGCCACGTACCCGCTGTACAAGGCCATGCACGGACAGCCGTTGCTGGTCCCTAAGGTCATGCCCAAGCAGCGTAAGTGGCTGACGGCACACTGGCAGATGCACCGCCAGCCCTAGCCGCGGGCGGCGATGCTCACGCTGCATCGCCGCCTCGCCCCGCGTCGACGACCATGCCCGTCTGTGCCCGCGATGGTGTCACACCGTGCCAGCTGCCCGAAGGGCTGTGCGGGCTCGATGAATGTGGACCGACACAGTGCGTTCGGAAAGCCCAAGTAGCTCTGCGATTTCGCGATTCGTTAGATCAACCACGTATCGCAGGAGAAGGACCTCCCGCTGCCTCTCCGGCAGGCGGTTGAGAAGGTCGCGCAGTACGACGGATGCTTCGGCCTCGCCGATGCCGCCGTCTCCTGACGGTTCACCGCTGGGTACCGCGTCAAGAGTGCTTGTCGGATGCGAGCGCCGATGGTGATCGCGGATCTGATTCCGAAGAATCGCGAAGGCGTAGGCGCGAGGATTGACAGTCGACATGACCTTGTCCCACTGACGGAGCATGGTGATGAACGCATCGTGGACCAGCTCCTCGGCCAAGCCTCCATCCGCTCGCAGCACTGACTGAGCGTAACGGAGCATAATCATATGGTTTTCTACATAGAAAGCGTCAAACGCGACGGCGGAGCTATCCCGAGACTGCTCCGCCGCCGTAGGGCGACTAGCCCGCTCCGTCAAGAGCGCCCAGACCCCTCGTCGTCCCGGCTCCGGAAGAGTCGGATGGCACCGCTGGGGTCGACGTGCGGCTTGACATCCCTCCGCAGGCGACGACACCCCATGACGAGGAGCTGAACACCGACGCCGGCGATCGCCACCGTCTGAAGGTGCTCGGCACCGGAACCCCACAGCGAGTCGGGGTCGGTGAACTGCTGAACGGCTTCGGTGACCACAACGGTCGCGGAAGCCACCCACTTCTTCGCGTCCGACACCAGGCCGGACGCGGCAGAGGGGGGCAGTGCGGCAGAGCTCATGGCGCTCCCAAGGTTCATCCTCGGGGCTCCGGGCGTGGTCACCACCGAGGGGGTCATTACATGACGGGGCATAGGATCTCGCACGCATCCGGACATAGCAAACCCCGCCAATGCTCCTTACGCACAGGCGGTCACAGACCGTATACCGTTCTTGAAGCCTGGTTGTCGGGGACTCTTTGCCCGGAGCCCGACAACCAGGCGAATGACGGAGCCTTGGGAGCGCCCGTCGTACGAGAGACGGACTCGGTCACAGAAGTACTTACACACGTCTCAAGATTTCCCCTGAGCGTGTGCGTGATCTGCCCCACTCTCGGTGTGTTCACTGGAGATCTGCCGTCCTGGAGCGATCGACCAGCCTGCGACTGAACCCGGCCATCTCAAGAGGCGTCGTGGACTTTGACCCTCAGCCGTTGAAGTGGTTGCGCTTGAAGATCGCTTTACGGATGTGGAAGGCGTTGCCGCTCTTGGCGCCGGACGGTTTGAAGATCTGCACGGCCGCGTATCCGCCGAAGAGCACGGCGGCGAGCGTGATGAGCTGAGTGATCAGTGCGGTGAGTGCGGTGATGAACGTGGTCAGCAGGAGCAGTCCGCCGCACACGGCGAGGAACCCGACGCCCCCGAGGGCGACGTTCACCGCCGCGCGGGAGACGGCCGGCTTGGCAGCGAGCGGTTCGGGCTGCATGGGGCTGATGGTGTAGCCGGTGACGACGCGCCCGTCCGGCAGGACCACGCTCGCCACCGCCGGGACATGGCCGGGCGGCACGGGAACGAGCGGCGCCGACGTCACGGCAGCGGGCTGTATCGGGGTGGGCTGGTGGACTTCCACGGCCCGCTCGTAGGGCGCGTGGCGGGCAGGCTCGGGGTACATGCGGAATCCCTTCCGGCAGTAGGCCAGGGAGGCAGACGCACCCCCTTCGGGGTACACGGTGAAGGGGGTTTCAGGGGGCTGACCTGGAGTGCCTCCCTGCCTCCCTGAACGATCATTCGTGCAGGTCAGGGCCAGGGAGGCGGGTCAGGGAGGGGTTCAGGGAGTTCTCCCTGTCTCTCTGACCTGGGCGAGGTCGGCTCCCTGCTCTCATTCGGTGGAAGCGGAACCCCCCGCGTCGCGGTTGGCGAGGGCGCGGGTGAGGCGGTCGCGGCTGACGACCATGACGCCGTCGGACTTGTAGGCGATGTCCGGCCCGGCGTCGTCGAGGACGCGCTTGAGGTCGGTGAACGACCAGCCGCCGTAGGCGTCTTCGTTCAGCATCGCCAGCCGCGCCAGGACGTCTTTGGTCCGCACCCGCGCCGCGTCCCCGACCGCTGATGCGATGTCGGCGAGCGGGTCACGGTCCTCACCGCGTTCGATGGCGTGCAGGGTAGTGACGCCGTCGCGCAGTGCCTTGGCGCGGTTGGTGATGGCTTCGGCCCCGTCGTCGTCGATGTAGTGGGTGCGCACGGTGATGGACGACTGGCCGGCCGGGATGGTGATGCCGTCGGAGGCGACGACCAGGGTTCCCCTGTCCAGGCCGGGGCGCAGCAGGTTGGGGGCGGCGCCGCCGTCGACGGCCTTGTCCCCGAGCGCCATGCGTGCCTGCGACTCGGTGCCCAGCGCGAGCGAGGCACGCGTGTGGGCACCCTCGCGGACCAGCTTGGGGAGGTTCTCGTTGGTGGGGTCCTGGGTGCCCTGCCACATCAGGACGTTGACCGCACGACCCTGGTTGTGGATCTTGCGGACGGCCATGAAGTAGCGGGAGTTGGCCTTGGCGCCGCCGTAGGGGCGCTTGTCCTCGTCCTTGGCCGGGCACATGAACGCCACCTGCGCCTCGTCGACCAGCACGATCAATGGCGGGAACACGGTCCCGGGTGGGGCCTGGATGCGGCGGTTCATCTCGTCCACGGCGCCCTCGACCATCTCGGTCACTTGGATCACGTGCTCATCCGTCGGTCCCTGGATCAGGGTGGTGGCGAGTCCGTCGAACATGGCCCAGTCGCCCACACCCTTGAGGTCACCCATGAGGAACTGCACCGACTTGTCCAGCGACAGCCACAGGGCGAGAGAGCGCAGGGCGACGGTCTTGCCCTGGTTGGACAGGCCGGTGATGAGCAGGTGGCGCTGATACAGGCTCAGCGTGGCGGCATCCCCGCGCAGGTCCTGACCCCAAGGGGCGCGGCCGGTCTTGTAGTTGGCGGTCATGGTCTCGTCGGTAACCAGCGGCGACGGGCCGATCGGCTCATCGAGGGCGCCGGAGTCGGCAACCCACAACCGCACCGTGCGGGCGGCCTGCGGGATGGTGATGAAGACCTCGTGCTCGTGCCGGGTCAGGTTCTCCGCGAGCTTGCGCCGCTTGTTCTGCACCTCGATCGTCGAGACGCCGGAGGGCAGGGTGACGTCGACCTCGACACCGCATCCGGCGATCGTGATCGGCCCGAGCATCGAGGCGCCGGCGTCGCCCATGTCCTTGATGGCGTTGCGCAGCGCGGGAACTCCCAGGTCACGCAGGGCCTTGACCACGATCGAGGGCGTGATGGGCTCACCATCACCAGAGCGAACGTTGGCGGGCAGCGCCCACTGCGGCGCGGCCTGCTGCTTGCTGCCGACCGCCCACATGCCGAGAAGGGCGAACAGCGGCCCCAGGACAACGGCGTAAGGCCAGACGATCTGCACGATCCGGATCAGGGTCGCGATGAAGTTGATGGTGGCCGCGAGCGGGGTGATGATGTCCTTGACCTCGCCGTTGCTGATGGCCATCACGACACCCAGGGCGACCAGCGCCCCGATGCCCATGCCGGTGCCGACAGCGGCACCCTTGGCGACCTCGACCGGGGAGTGCAGCAGGTCCATGCGCCGGCGGTGGCGGGCGTCGCGGAACCGCTGCAAGCGCTCTTCCCACTCCTCCGCCACCTCGTAGTTCCCGGCGGCCTCAGCCGCGCGGAGCATGCGTTCGTATCGGGCGCCGGTACGGCCGTCCCAGGTCCGACGGGCCACGATCCGACCCCCGTTGAACGTGTAGAGGCCGTGCCGGGCGACCGCGCGGACCGTGGTCTTCGTGCCGTCGGCGGTGGCAGCGGTCCTGATGGCGCGGCCGGAGCGCACCCACAGCGGAACGGGCCGCGCGGGCGGGGCATCGGGCACCACGGTCAGCGTGGTCACCGTGGCATCCGGGTCGGGGGGTTCGGGTGTCTTGCGGAGGTGAACGACGTTCTCGGTCATGCTGAGAGCTCTCCTGACTGCCCTGATCAGGGCGGGAATTGGAGTGAGGCGCCAGGGTGGCCGTGTCCGTGGAAAGAGGCGGCCACCCGGGCGTCATCGCTGGTCAGAACCAGCGCGAAGACTTCTTCTTCCTGGACTCAGCGATGAGGCGCCGGCGCTCGACGTACAGGCCGGACAGCTCCGCGCTCAGCCGCGTCTCCGCAGCGGAGCCGGTGGTGTCCATCTGCTGTTCGGCGCGGCCGGTGCTGCGGCCCTTGGTGACGCTGCGGGCGCCACTGGCCAGGGCGCGGGACATGGCCAGTCGTTCTCGGGCGGTCAGCGGCCACCACTCGCCGTTCCGCACGGCCTCAAGCTTCTTCGTCGTGGCCCGGATCTCCCGGTCCAGACGGCGCAGGTCGGAGTTGCCCATCACGTACTCCTCGGTGGTAGGTGAGAGGTCACGCGGCGGCGTCTTGTGCGGCGAGGCACATGCCGCAGATGCCGTGCGAGCGGGGGATGCAATAGCCGACGTCCAGACGGCAGGCCGGGCAGGTACGGCGGGCGAGCATCGCCAGCGCCAGGGCACCCCACTTGCGGGAGGTCATCGACCGCACGGGCAGGGCGCGGTCGATGCGGTAGAGGTAGGCCACCCTCTCGGTGCCGGTGCGGCGGTTCATGCGCATGACCTGTGCCGCTATCGGCTGACCGCCCGGACGCAGACCCTCAGCCCGTAACTGCCGCCGTGTGGCCAACCCGTCCGGCGCCAGGCGCCACGGGTAGGTGGGCACCCCGTAGCGGGCACCCGACGGGTCAAAGCAATTGCCCCACGCGGCCGACATCAGGCCACCCGCTTCCACGCGGCGCGCAGGCGGACTTCGGATGCGGAGTGGCCGGCAGCCCGGAAGCGACTGGCCATCTCCCGGTAGGACAGTGCAGGCGTCTCGCTGTGCCGGATCTCGTCCACCAGAGCGTCCAGTGCGGCGTCGGTGAGCGCGGGTCCTGCCTCCAGTGCGGGCAGTCCGGTCGGTTCACTGGGGCCCCACACGGGGAGCTCCCAATTGGCTGTGACGCCGGGCGTGACGGGCCTCGTCACGCTGGTCAGCGCGCGGCCGGTGTTCTCGCCCTGCCGCGTCTCTTCCAGCGTCGACCACGCCCCGGCGAGGGTTTTGGCGGTCCTGGCCTGGACGCGTGCGACACGCGCACCCGCCCCCGTCACGGCCGTCAAGCGGGTCTCTTCGGCGCCCGCTTCGGCCCGCAGACGAGCGCGAGCCACGGCCGCCTCGTCGCGGGCCTCCTGCTGGATGCCCCGGATTGCGTCCAGGGCGGCGGGGGTGAGCGCGGTGCGCTCCCACAGGCCGTGGACCAGTCACAGGGCCTTGGCCGCGATCGGTAGCCACGCCACCGCCAGCCACGCGCCGGCGGAGGATTCGGCGGTGAGGGCGTGGGCGACCAGGACACCGGAGGCGGCCAGGCCGAAGAACCAGCCCACCCCGGTCACGACGCGGTTGTGGTCGCCCTGTGCGGCCAGGCGGCGTTCGTAGGCGAGGGTGGCCAGCCATCCTCCGTCGATGCCGAGGCCGACGACCAGGGCGACCGGTACGGGTACGGCGGTGCCGAGCCACATCACGACCACGGCCAGGGTGAGCACCATGGACACCGCCGTCATCACGGCGGCGGGCAGAACGGTCTTGGCCTTCACGCCGCACCGCCGTTCCGGCGGCCGTGGACCATCCAACCGAGGAACTGCACGAAGCAGCCGCCCGCGATCACGTAGCGCCAGATGGGCTCATGCGTGACGAACGCGGCCGTGACGCTGGTGAACGAGACCAGCAGGCCCGCCACGATCAGCAGCAGGGCCAGGCCGGTCGGGGACGTGTTCGCCCTCATGCCGCACCGCCCGGCATGCTCGCGTTCTTGCGGTTGATCAGTGCGACCCGGGCGGCGAGCGCGCGGCGGCGGGCGCGGCGGATGCGGCGCGCGTCCAGCTCGGTCGGGGTGCGGTCGAGGGTGATGATCTGCGCGTCGAGGAGTTCGACGTCCGCCAGGATGACGGGCATCTCCTGCTCGATCGCGTCCAGCTCCGCGTCCGTCGGTTCGATCCAGTCGGCGAACGCGATAGCAGCGTCCTGAACTGTGACAATGGAGTTCATGGGTCGTGGTCTCCCTAGCAGGTGCAACGGCCCGTACAGCACCCCCGGAGTGCCAGCTCCGGGGGTGCACGCCGTTGAGAGGGGATGCCGCACGCAGAACGCGGTGCGGCGCGGCCACAGAGCGGTGGCCGGAGTGCCCCGGGCGAGATTCGATCCCGCGCCCTTCACGGCTGACTGCCGGGGCTGGGTGGGTCAGTGCGCGCTGGCGCGGCGTTCAGGCGGGATCGTCCGCCCGGGGCCCTCGCTGCGTTCAGTTGCCGTGTTCGCCGTGCAACTTGGCGGCGTACTCCCAGAACTGCCGGTTCCTCTCGGCCTCTGCTTCCTCGTTGGCCCGCCTCTGCTGGTACACGCGGGCCTCCTCGGCCTCGCCGGATTCCTCGGCCTTCCGCTGCCACATCCAGTCCATGTGCGTGCTCCTTGATCTGGTTGTTGATGAGTGGGTGGTGCGTGCCCTCGCCCGCGTTTGCGGCGTAGGCCCGGGATCGGCCCGGCAAGGGCTGGAAGAGCAGGTCAGAAGTTCTGGCGGATGCCACCGGTGTTGCCGCCCTCGTGCACGGTGACGTCGTTGCCGGTGATCACGACGGGGCTGTTCTGGAACGGGTTATGGTCGCCGGTGACGATGCCGTTGACCTCGCCCTGAATGACGGTGCCGGTGACGTCGCCGCTGATGTTGCAGTTGTCGTGCTGAGCCATGAGAGGCACTCCCTGAGTGGGTGACCGGGTGGGCCGTCGGGTCTGTACGGCTCCCCTTGCCGCAGGTGGTGCGGGGTCCTGCGGCGCGGGCAGTCGTCAGCGCTGGACGACGTCCTTGCCCATGTCGCGGTGCGAGACGGACACGCTGTGCCCGGCGGCCCGCAGGCAGGCGGCGAGAGCACGGGCGAACGTCGGGGCGCGGTGGCGGCCACCGGCACATCCGTCGGCCACGACGACCGTTCCGGCACTCGGGCCGGACGCGAACGCAGCAACCGCCCTGGCGGTCGCCGCCACCAAGTCCGTGATGCCGGGGGTGTTCAGCACGGCCGTGCGGACCGGTGCGTCGTCGGCGGTCATGTACCGCAGCTCCGGGGCGACGTGCGGGTCGCGGAAGTGGTGCCGCAGGTCGATGGTCAGGTGAGCGGCCGGCGGCGCGTCGTGCAAGTAGCCGAACGAAACGATCTCGACGGAAGCAGACATGCAGGACTCCTAAGAGGCGAAGAGGTGTTCCGGCTCCCCTCAGCGCTGCTCGTACGAGACGAGCAGCGGAGGCAACCGGCCGCAGCCCTTGAGCTGCGAAAAGGTCGAATGGCGCTGTACCGCGCACAGGACAGAACCCATGCGCGCCCGCCCTCTTGCTTGCGAAGGGGGGACGGGCTTCCCTCGGCACGCTGTTGAGTTCTCAAGCTGCTGTCGCTTCCTTCGAGCCCGTTCCACGGGGCCCTCCGGGCAATGCAGTACCTGTTTTACAGGGACTGCATAGGGGTCCGTCAAGTACAGCGACGGAACCTCTTGGCTTTGCACCGGAACTTCTTGGTGCACGATCAGAATCGGTGCAGGTTAGGGGAGTTGGTTACCCCACTCATGGACAGCTCTGGTTGATCTGGCTACCTTCAAGAGGTCCCTAGACGTCCCATCGGGGGTGGAGATGTCCAACGAGCGGCTGCGGTCGGCTCTCTTGGCACAGAACATGACCGTGCAGCAACTCGCGGAAGCCATCGAAGTCAACCCGAAGACAGTCGAGCGCTGGATCACGCAGGGCAAGGTGCCTTACCGGCGCCATCAATACGCCACCGCGTCCCTGCTGAACGTCGACGTGACGACGCTGTGGGATGACACACGCTCGCTCGACAGTGCAACTGACCTGTGCAAGGCGGAGATCGTCACGGTGTACCCGCACCGCCACGTCGTACCGACCGACCTATGGCGGGAGATGTGCGAACGCGCCAACGAGCGCATCGACATCCTTGTGTACGCAGGCATCGGCTTGGCGGAAGACCCACGCTTCCTGTCAGTCCTCAAGGCGAAATCGCAGAGCGTCGCCATTCGCGTCCTGATGGGCGATCCGGCGTGCGAGGCCGTCATCCGGCGCGGCATCGACGAAGGGCACCGCATCATGGACGGCAAGATCCGTAACGCGCTGGTCAACTATCGCCCTCTGTTCACCAGCCACCCTGAGATTGCCTTCCGTCTGCATGACACGGTGCTCTACAACTCGATCTACCGTGTGGATGACGAGATGCTCGTCAACACGCACGTGTATGGCGTTGGCGCCTACCTGGCTCCGGTTCTTCACCTGCGACGACTCCCCGGGGGCGGGCTTTTCGACACCTTCGCCAATAGCGTTCAGCAGACCTGGGAAGGCGCCAGGCCAGCGACCGAACACGACATCACAGGAGCATGAGGCATGGGCCGCATCGACTACCTACACGACCCGGACGCTCCGCCGGCCAACTCTGTCGTGCCATCCGTCGTGGCGTTTGTGCAGAACGACGCGGGCCAGGTGCTGATGATCCAGCGATCCGATAACGGCCGTTGGGCGCTGCCCGGCGGTGGGCACGACGTCGGCGAGTCCATCAGTGACACCGTCGTACGCGAAGTCTGGGAAGAGACGGGGATCAAGGCGGAAGTCGTCGACATGTCCGGGATCTACACGGACCCTGGTCACCGGATGCAGTACGACGATGGCGAGATCCGCCAGCAGTTCAGCATCTGCTTCCGCGCGCGGCCGGTTGGAGGTGAGGTGCGCACGAGCAACGAGACGACACAGGTCCGCTGGGTTGACCCAGCGGACCTATCCAAGCTCGACATCCACCCCACTATGCTGCTCCGGATTGAGCACGCCATGGATCGGACGCGGAAGGCTCCCTACATCGGCTGATGCTTAGCGGCGGCGACGCGTTCGAGCACACGCGACGTGCTCGCGAGGATCTCCGGCTCGGCACGGCGAATGAACGTGCCGATCAGGCTATCGGTCCCGTACCGGCTGGCAATCTCGTTGACGCGGTCGACCGGATTCGTGGGCGTGCCGTCCGGAGTGGTGTTCATATCGCAGAAGCAGAGAGCGTCATTGAGGTGCGCAGGCTCGCGGGGGAACTCGCCCTCCAGTTCCTCGCGCAGGCCGCGCGCTTCGGCCTCCATCCATGAGCACGAGTGGTGGGCCACCAGATTCACGACCCGTGCCTCGGCATGCGCCACGTCACGGAGGTAGCGAGCGCCATCAAGCGGGTGAAAGCCTGTCTTGGCCAGGTCTGGCGAGTAGCCAACGTCATGAAGGACGGCTGATGCTTCCAGCAGTTCGGCGTCCTGCCCGAGGATGAGCGCGATGGTGCGCGCTCGCTCGGCTACCCCCAGCGAGTGTTGCCACCGCCGCGGCAGCGGCTCGGCGAGCAATGACTCGGCGAGGGGATAGGCCCACTCCGTCAGGTCCGACAAGCTAGGAACGCTCCTCTCGAATCGGCACGGCACTGACGGTCCGCACCTTGCCTTGCCCTCCACTGGCCAGTACGCCGGCCGCCACCAGCTTGTCCAGAGCCTTGGTCACGGTGGGGCGTGAGACTCCGAACTGTCTAGCTAGAACGGATGCGCTGGGGAAAGCTGCCCCTACTTCGAGCCCTTCATCCGTAACGATGTCAGCGATCCGGTCTTCCAACGAGCGCCGGTCGGCTCGATCGCCTGCGCGTGTGACACGCCACCGTCCGCCCGGCACCGGTTCTGCGACGCCGTCTCGCTGGAGGGCACCGAAGGCACGGAGGACGACCCCACGCGAGATTTCATAGTCGTGCATGAGGTCCGCAGCAGACGGCAGTTCGGTCATGCCAGGGTCCGCCTCGATCCTTGACCTCAGGGCGTCAGCGATCTTTAGGAAGGTTCCACGCGGGCTGGGCTGCTGCGACACTCGCTCCCCCTCTTCGTCCTCTTATTGTCTCCCAGGCATTGGCCATCCTGCCAGGAGCCCTGGGCGGCGCAGACGTGAAGCAGCTAGCCATCTCCCTGGCGGCCTGCTGTGTGCGGGTTTCCCCAGAGGGCTTGGCCGACCTGATTGGTTTGCTCCCCGCTCGTCCGATCCGGACCGTAATGTGTTGGACATGGCCACAGTTCCCCTGTCCCCAGAGACTGTCACCAGTCTCGTGCAACTTCGCTCCCTCCTTGCTTCTGCGGATCGAGCCAGCCGCTCAAACTCATCCATTACAAGACCCATGGCAGTAGTCTTGCTTGACGCTGTGAACGAAAGAGTCACGCATTTCGCGGCTATTTTTCTCAACCTCACTATCCCGAACAGGGCTGGTTTTGAACAGATCATGGAGGTTGTGAAGAATGATCTTGGGGGTCGCTGGTCAACGCCCACATGGCCAGATATTCGCAGATTGCATAGAACGCGTAACCTTGTTCAACACGAAGGGCTAGAGGTCGATCAGAAGAACGTCAACGTATGGGCCTCAGCGACATCTTCTTACACCCGTTCCTTGGTTGCTGCCGTTTGGGGTGTAAACGTAAATGAAGTCACGTTGGCAGAGGCTGTGAAAGATACCGACCTTCGAGTGTTGCTGGATGAGGCCGAGAAGCGCCTTTTGCGGAATGATCCTGCTGACAGTATCCGAAAATCGCAAGATGCATTCCGAGTCGCATACGATCACTGGCGGAAACAGTACCGCCGTCGGACCCCCTTTCACCACGAGCCAATGAGCCATGAAGTACTTGATACCAAGGGGTATCAGTACCTAAAGAGGGAAGTGTCGGAAGTAAACGATGCATCAGTTGCAATGGCGCTCTCGGGGGATCCCGGAGAGTACGTATGGTTCCGAGATGTCACCGCGAATCCGGAAGCGATGGATGTTGCTACTTTGGACGAGGCGCAGCGAGCGCTAGGATTCGTATTCGGATGGATCACCAGATGGGAGTCGTTTCAGGAATCCTTTATTCCTGACCGTTGGTATCAGCGTCAGGCGGAGCAGCGTCGTATCCGCTCCTCCTCCGTGTGTGCGAGTGTCAGTGATGTCAGGGTGCGTGGGGAGCAAGGGAAATTCCTAATCGAAGTGGACCTGATGGACGTCCCGCCGAACGACGAATTCAACGTGTGGCGAGATATTCTGACTCGTCTAGTTAGTGACGGTCTTGAGCCCAAAGGGTGGTGCAAAGTAACTGACAGCGGGCAGCTCACGATTTGGCTCACTAAAGAAGCTGAGCTTCCGTCAGGCCTGGCCGATCAGATTTCCACGGCACTTTTGCGGGTCGAGGACGAGATCGCACAGAAGCGATCCGAGAGTGAAGCATCTCGCAATGCGCTGCGAGCTGAGGCGGATTCATACGAGGAGTCATACGAGGCCGCCAAGGAAGGGTTCCCAGCATGGGTCGAGCGCGTTTGGTTGACGGAGTTTCGAGAGATTCGTGGCGGTCAGCCACAGAGTCGACTCATGTTCTCGGTTACGCCTGAAGCGCGGCATTTTTGGCGGAACATCTCGTCCGATCTTCCTGCTCGCTCAGATGTAGAGTCATGCATTCTTGATAGCAGTGAGGGGGCGTTTCGCGTCTCTCCTCAGATCAGTGTTGAAGAATTGTGCTCAGTGCTACAGAGCATTTCAGAGGAAATTGAAGGGCTGATTGTGCAGGAAGTGAACTCTGAGAACGCGAAGGCCGAGCTGCGTAGATCCCTGGAATCCGAACTACGGGCGAAGTTCCGCTTGTAGGAGCATAGCCGGAAGGGATAGTCTCTTCTTGAAGAACGCGGTCTCAAAAGTGCCGTCAGCTCTCCTCGTCACCAAGCCGTACGGGGAGTGCAGGGCTTATGCAACGGTGCGAGAGTTTTCGTAAGCCGCTTTTTCCGGAGGTGACACAAAGGTCTCAATGCAGGGCGAGGCTGAGGCCTCGCCTATCTGGGAAGCGTTGCGATTTGGAAGGGCTTGCGTGTCTTCGATAGGATCTACTCCTGATCAGCTAGGATATTTTCGATATTCTGCAATCTCTGGAACAGTCGGATCTCCTGCTCGGCGAGTTTTCGGAGTTCCGTAGAAGCTTCTTTCATGTTGGATGAGTGGATCAATAGACGTCTATTCCCCTCTTCGAGAAGTGACTTATTGTAAGGGTCTTCCTTGCTAGTTGGGTCCTGCTCCATTTTTTCCTGTAGAAGCTTGATTTGTGCGGCCAGCTCTGCCGCGTCGGACCTCTCTATATCCCTAACACTCCTAGTTGCCTCGATCTCGCTTGAAACTCTCGCCAACTCGGCAGCGACTGCGGCATACTGCTGGTTCAGTTCTCGCTGACGAGCCTGATCCTTCTGCCTCTCGGCAGCCTGGTCGATAGTGTCCTGACTAACGGCGACTTCGAGTGCCTGTCCAGCTCGCGAGAGCAGTTCGGATAGCGTGAGGTGATGATAATCCGCACCCGCACTGCTCTGCATTTCTGCAATCAGCTCGGGGCGCGGTCCGATAGCCAAACCGCACTGATATCTGATCCAGTCGTCTTTGACGTCTGTCGAAACGAAGAGAATGGGCTGCTTATTTTTTGTCGCGTGGTCGACCATTTGTAGCCAAAGCAGGCAGTCGCCGAGTCCGTTTTCCCCCTTGCTCTTGAAATCTTTGTAGCCAGGAGGGATTTCATTTTCGCCTCTGCGTTGGGCCTCGGCCTCAAGTTCTGACTTTGTTGTCTTGTCTAGGTTTTCCCCTACCTTGCCGTCGAGAAGGACGGACAGCTCCTCTAGAATCGGGTCGTGGGAAGCAAGCTTTCCCGCACTTAAATCGAAGTCTGACAGGTCTTGCTTTATGCGTGACTCGATGCCACTCAGGGCCTCATTGAATGGATGCATATAATCGTCGGATTTCGGGCCAGCGAGTGAACGCAGTTTCGCGAGATCTCGAAGATTCTTTCTCAGCTCACTGATGGACTCGGCAACCGCTTCAGATTTTTTTCTCAGTGCATTGAGGTGGGCGTCCAGAGATGAAATGCGGTTCCGGTGGAACTCGTCTGCCACCTGCCTCGGTATCCAAATGCGAGGAGCCAAAGCGTGCAAGACTCCGAAATACTCTTCTCTGGCAGATCGCTCCATCCTGTACAGACTGAGAAGAGCGTTTGTGTCCAGCACGATTACGCTGCTCTTTATTGCATATTCGATGTCTGCCTTATCCTTCCGCCAATAACCTTCGTACCCGGCGGTGAAAGTCCCCTTGTGATACTTGGTCACGTGGCCCCCAGCTCTCGCTTCACTGCTCCTAGGCTAGGCAAGATGAGGCATCGATGGCGGCGTTTTGCCATCGATGAACTTACGGTCTCAGTCGCGGTCTCGCTTGAGGTCAAGTCCGAGGCAATCCGCTTGGGTCCGTCATAGTCCGGCTAGCGGGCTGAACAGGCGTGCAGTGCTCATGACGTACGCCTGTGGACGCCCGCGGCCCAAGATCGGACAATTCGCAATGCGCAGGTCTGAAGGCTCAGTGCGCGAGGCGTCGGCCGCGCAGGGCTATGGGCCGCTACCCCTAGGCGCTACGCGGCCGTCGTACCGATGTCCTCTTCGCGGTCGTCTTCTTGGCCGCGGTCTTCTTCTTCGGCATCTCGTGTGCGTCGCCGGCGCCTGCGCCGCGGGCGGCTTGCGCCTTGGCCACGGATTCGTTAAGGGCGGTCATCAGGTCGAGGACCTTGCCGCCCGTCTCTTCGGGCTCGGGTGCCTTGGGCAAGGGTTTGTCGTCGCGTTTGGCTTCGATGACCTTGGCCAGGGCGTCGGTGTAGGTGTCGCGGAATTCGGGATCGTCGAGGTCGTCGCGGGTCATGCTGTCCATGAGGGCCAGGGCGCCGTCGAGCTCGTCCTCGGTCAGTTCCACGGGCTCAGGCAGCAGCTCGGCAGGGTCGCGGATCTCGTCGGGCCAGCGCATGGCGTGCAGCACGATGACGTCGTCCTTCACGCGCAGGACGCCCAAGCGCTCCCGCCCGGACCAGGCGTACTTGGCGACGGCGACCTTCGAAGAACGGCCAAGGGCCTGAACAAGAAGCCGGTACGGTTTCGCCGCCACCTGGCCGGACGGCTGGAGGTAGTAGCCCTCGCCGATCCGGATCGGGTCGATCGACTCCAGCGGCACAAAGGCCTCGATCTCGATCGCCTTGGCCGTCGGCAGGGGGATCTCGCGCAGCTCCTCGTCGCTGATCGGGATGACCTGTTCCTTGGTCAGCTGGTAGCCCTTGCCGATCTCAGCCTGCGCGACCTCGCGGTCCTCGACCTCGCAGTACTTGCGCACACGCACCCGGCCCATGTCCTCCAGGTGGTACTGGTGGAAGCGGATGCTGTGGTCCTCGGTCGCGCTGACCACATTGATCGGCACCGTGACCAGGCCGAAGCTGATGGCACCTGACCAGATCGATCGAGGCATGACGTACCTCCGCAATTGCCCCGAGCAACATCAGCCTACGACGCCACGCGCATCTCGCCAGGCGTGCTGCTACAAGCCGGGTGCCTGGCGCAGGTCGAGGAAGCAGCGCAGCCGCACGCCCGGCTCGCCAGGCACCCGTGTCGTGCGTTCCGCCGGCGCGAGAGCGCATTGTCCGGCGAGTAGTTGCTGGACGGCGAAGGCGGTCGCGTCGTCGGCCGCCGCGACCTCGACCACAGCCAGTCCCGGCTCTGCCACATGTGCTTCGTTGATCGGCCTCATGAACGGCACCACGCGGTCAGGGCTGGGGTGGTTCTGCGATCGGAAGGGCTTCACCCGATCGCGTGCCCGACGGGTAATGCGGGGGTCAGGGGCGGTTGCTGGCCATGCGCACGTTCGGGCCCCACTTCTCCTTCGCCGCTGCCATGCACCACTGGCACAGCGGGCTGCCGCCGCGGCCGTAGCGGTGGGTCTTGCGATGGCAGGCGCAGCAGGGGCCGACCTGGTCGCCGGAGCAGGTGAGCGCGGACGGGTCCGGCTCGCTGATCCGGGGCGGGGGTGTAGTCATCGTGTGGGTCCTGTTCCGGGTGACGGTCCTGCGTCACCGCGGTCGAAGAGTACGCCTCGGATGGCACGGTTGTTCGATCTTGCGTGCCGGGCGTGAGGGGCCTGTGCTGCGCCGCCGGGCTAAGTCGAGGATGTGCAGCCGGGTGCCGGGCTCGCAGTGGGTACAGGCTTCGAGGCCTGCGACGAGGAGGCGGCGGGCTTCGTCGCGGCTGACCGCGCGGCGCCGCTTGCCCGCGATGTAGCAGTCGCCGGCATGAACCTGCACGGGGGCGCGGTCGGCGCCGATGCCGAGTTCGACGATCCAGTCCGGCCGCTCGGGCTGGCTCTGCCGGCCGCGTTCCTCTTCGGCCTGCCGCCGCTGAACGGCTGCGATCTTGCGGTCGATGCGCTCCACCCACAGGGCATGCCAGACGCGCAGCGTGTGGAGTCGCTCCAGATCGGGCGGCAGGTCATCGAACACATTTTTGATTCTATGCTCACGATCCGGCTCGCTACCCTCGCGTGTTCGATTTTCTGTTCGATAACGTGAGGTGTGGGAGGTGAGGGTGATGACCCCAGACGGAACGGCACACCAGGTCTCGACGGTGATGCATGTGCGCTGCCCGGACCGGCTGGGGGAGGAGACCTACCGGCAGGTCCTGGAGCTGCTCGCGGAGCTCTCCCCGGTCGTGCAGGCCCTGCCGCCCACGGCTGCCCTGGTGGAACTGAAGGGCGCGCTGCGCTACCACGGCACCGACACGCGCCGCCTGGGCGAGGTCCTGCGCGTGCGTTCCCTCTCACGGCTGGGCGTCGACGTCCGCGTCGGCATCGGCCCCTCGATCACGGTCGCGGCCACCGCCTCCACCCAGATCCCGAAGCCCGGCGGAGTCCTGGCCGTCGAACCCGGAGAGGCCGGCCCGTGGCTGGCGCCGCTGCCGGTCGACGCCCTGCACGGCATCGGGCCCCGTCAGGCCGAAACGCTGATCGACTACGGGATCCACAGCGTCGGCCTGCTCGCCGCCGTTCGGCCAACCACGGTGCAGCGCCTGCTCGGAGGGCGTGCCGGCCGCACCGCCGCCGACCGAGCCCGCGGCATCGACCCTCGACCCGTCGTCCCACGCGACCTGCCTGCGGCCGTGACCGTCCGCTGGAGGTTCGACCGGCACACGCTGGACGGCGCCGACGCCCGCGCCGCCCTCCTCAACCTGGTCATCCGCCTCGGACAACTGCTCCGCGGCCGCGACCAGGCGGCCCGCGCGCTCACCCTCACCCTCACGTTCACTGGCGACGGCCGCTGGGGGAAGACCCGTCGCCTCGCCGAACCGTCCGGACACGACGACGACCTGCGCCTGATCGCCTGCCAGCTGATGGACGCCGCCGGCCTGCAACGCGGCCGCCTGACCGCACTCGCCCTCAAGGGCGAGGACCTCATCGACGCCGACCGTGTCGCCCAGCAGATCAGCCTGGACGGCACGCGCGAGTCCCGGCTCATCGCCGAAGCGGCTGTCGACCGGGTCCGCGGCAAGTTCGGCCCCCGCCGCATCGGCCCCGCCACCGTCTTCCGCCGCGCCTCATGACCCGAACCGCTCCTGGAGGTGAGCTGTGATCCTCAACCCGCCCAGACTCGCCGCCGGTTCGGCACAGCGGCGTGGACGGGTGACGGGGCGGCAGGGGAGCAAAGGTGCGGGCTGCGGCCGTGAGGCCGCGGAACACCGCTTTGAGCATGGTTCGTTGATAGCGGCACACGATGGGGCGCGATCAGTGGTTTCTCACATGCGCCGTTCGTGTGGATGAGATCGTCGTACCGGAGCGATGAAACCAACCGAATCGGTGCAAGTTCGTGTGTGGTGGTCAGGGTGGGTTCTAGTCTCGATGCAGGGTTGATGCGGGGCTGGTACGGGGGTCCAGGTGGCAGGTGTCGAGGATGGCGCGGGCGAAGACCGTGTGTTCGTCTCGCATGCGGGGGCGGATCTTGCTTGGGCGGAGTGGGTAGCCTGGCAGTTGCAGGATGCCGGGTATGAGGTGGAGTTGGCTGCCTGGCACTGGGGGGCCGGGGACAACTTCGTGACGAACATGGATAGGGCCTTGGCTGGCGGGCCGATGGTGGCACTGTTCTCGGCCGCGTACTTCGACTCTGAGCGATGGACCACTGAGGAGTGGACGGCCAAACTGGCGGGCCGGGAGAGGCTGATCCCGGTTCGGGTCGAGGACTGTGCTGTACCGCCGATGCTGCGAGCATTACTCGCACCAGAGCTCTTCGGAGTAGGCGAGGACAGGGCGCGGGAAGTGCTCCTGGCTGCGATAGCAGGACCGACTGGGTCTCCACGAGTGTGTCCACGGTTTCCGGGCCAGGGTGGGGCGGGGCGGTTGCGGAGTATGGGGGCGACCGGCCCGCGGCTGCCGGGCACGTTGCCGAGGGTGTGGAACGTTCCGGCCCGCAATCCCGGATTCGTGGGCCGGGATGACCTGCTGGTAGAGGTTCGATCCCGGCTGGCGGGCGGCCGTGCGGTGGCGGTGGTGGCGCTGGACGGCCGTGGTGGTGTGGGCAAGACACAATTGGCTGCCGAGTACGCCCACCGGTTTTGCGGGGAGTATGAGCTGGTGTGGTGGGTGCGGGCGGAAGACCCGGCCCTGATTCCCGGCCAGTTGGCTCTGCTGGCGGTTGAGACCGGGGCTGCTCAACCGGACACACCGCCCGAGAAGGCGGTGCAGGCGCTGGGGCACGAGCTGCGGTCGCGAGCGCGCTGGCTCGTCGTCTTCGACAACGCGGAGGATCCCGAAGCCTTGGCGGACTTCGTCCCGTCCGGGGCAGGTCATGTGCTGATCACCTCTCGCAACCCGGACTGGCACAGCGTGGCCTCGCCATTGGACGTCGACGTGCTGGCTCGCCGGGATGCGGTCGACCTGCTGCGCCGCCGGACGCCATGGCTGTCGGAAATCGATGCGGGGCGTCTGGCCGAGGCGCTGGATGACCTGCCGCTGGCCTTGGTACAGGCGGCAGCGGTCCTGACGACGACGACCGTGGACGACTACCTGGCATTGCTGGCAAACAACGCCAGCGAGGTCACTGACGAAGGCAGGCCGCGTGACTATCGATGGTCGCTGGCCGCACAGATCCGGCTGAGTATGCGACGGCTGCGGGCGCTGGACCCCGAGGCGGCAGACGTGATGAACGCCTGTGCGCTGCTGGCCCCCGAGCCGTTTTCCCTGCCCACCGGCAGTGGGCAAGGAACCCACGAAGACGCGTCTGTGAGTCTGGTGGTGACAGACCGACCCACCAGAACCCGTGTCCTGTCGACCCTCCACCAGCACGGGCTGGCCCGGGTAGCGGGCGGCAGCCTCCACCTGCACCGCCTCACCCAAGCCGTCCTCAAAGACCAGCTCACCACCGAGGAGCGCGTCGCCGCGGCCAAGAACGCCAGCTTTCTGCTCGCCGCGGCGTACCCCGGGGGGGCGCAGGAACCTGCTTCCTGGCCTCGCTGGCCCGACCTTCTGCCTCACCTGCTGGCGATCGACCCGACCGACTTGGTCACCGGCGATGCACGCTTCGCCGCCTGCGAAGCATGTCTGTACCTCGTTGAACGTGGCAGCGCACCGGCCGTCCTGCCCCGCCTTGATGCCCTGCACAAAGCCTGGAACACCCTGCTGGGCCCTGATCACGTACACACTTGGTGGGCAGCCAACTATGTGGCGTCGGCTACTGCTCTCTCTGGCGATCGGGAACGCGCCTATGCCATTCACCAGGACCTGTTCGATCGGCAGCGGCGAGCGCTGGGTGAGGATCACCCCCACACCATGTTGTCCGCGGCCTCTCTGGCGGTTCGGTTGGTTGCCGTGGGGCGAGTGGAGGAGGCCTTGGAGTTGGGTGAAGAGACCCTGGCCCGGCAGCGGCAGGTGTTGGGTGAGGACCACCCCAACACACTGTTGTCCGCGGCCTCTCAGGCGCTCCGGTTGGCGAGCGCGGGGCGGGTGGAGGAGGCCTTGGAGTTGGGTGAAGAGACCCTGGTCCGGCAGCGGCGGGTGTTGGGTGAGGACCACCCTCAGACGTTGATGAGCGCGACCGGGATGGTGCTCTGGTTGGTTGCCGCGGGGCGGGTGGAGGAGGGCTTGGAGTTGGGTGAAGAGACCCTGGTCCGGCAGCGGCGGGTGTTGGGTGAGGACCACCCTCAGACGTTGATGACCGCGTCCAACCTGGCGGTCCGGTTGGTTGCCGCGGGGCGGGTGGAGGAGGCCTTGGAGTTGGGTGAAGACACCCTGGTCCGCCAGCGGCGGGTGTTGGGTCAAGACCACCGCAGCACCCTGGTCACGGCACATTGGCTCGACGGTGCTTCACGACACAGCCATGACTGACACCGCCTAGTGATCTGGTCCTGAGTTCACGTCTCGCCACGTCAGTCGTGGTTCGTTTCAGATTCTGGCTCGGACGATTCCTGGACGAGGCATGGACGGGGACCAGAGTGACGCTCGCCGCCTGATAAGTCTCTCCAGCTCAGAGGCAACGCGCCGGGGTCATCAACGGCGGACTGTAAATCTGCCGGCTCAGCCTTCCCAGGTTCGAATCCTGGCGCCGCCACACTGGGGAAAACCCCTCCGATCTACGGAAGCGTAGAGCGGAGGGGTTTTCGCGTTCCCGGGGTGCGCCCGGGGCACACTGATCCCATGAGCACGCGTCGCAGAAGTTGCCCCGAGTGCCGACGGGACATCGCCGTCGTCGCCGGCCGGTTCGCACGGCACGACCCGCCGGGCGCGCGGGAGCACGGCGAACTCGTGTCGTGCCCCGGATCACGGCGACACGCGGAACTCGGTGCGGCACAGCCCGCGTTGGACGGGTACGCCGTGCCCGACTTCCCCGGCCAGCTTCCGCTCTTCTGAACCCTGAGGGCGCTCGGCCGTGAACTCCCGCGCCGACCAGCCCAGTAGCCCAACAGGCCGGTAGCCCAACAGGCCGGTAGCCCAACAGGCCGGTAGCCCAACAGCCCATCAGGCCGTTCCGCTTAGCCGTACGGCCCAGCCCCACAGCCTGCCGCCGGACCCCGTTCAGATGCCGCCGGAGCCGCCGGAGCCGCCTTGGGCCCCGGCGCCATCCATCCTCAGTTCCCCGCCACCGACTTCACCGCCACCGACACCGGGGCCGAGCCGCTGATGAGTTCGAGTGTCAGGCCGTGCGTGGCCGGGGTGTCGAGCAACTCCGCGAGTACGGCGGCCACGTCGTCGCGTGGGATCGGGCCGCGGCCGGTGTGGGCCTCCAGGCGCACCTGGCCGTTCCCGGCGTCGTTCGTCAGCATTCCGGGGCGCAGGATCGTCCAGTCCAGGGCGTCCAAGCCGCGGACGTACTCGTCGGCTGCGCCCTTGGCGCGCAGATAGACGTCGAAGATCTCGTCGCCCTTGTGCTGCGGGTCCGCGCCCATCGACGACACGACCAGGAAGCGCCGTACGCCCGCCCGGACCGCCGCGTCCGCGAACAGGACGGCCGCCCCCTTGTCCACCGTGTCCTTGCGGTCCGTTCCGCTGCCCGGGCCCGCGCCGGCCGCGAAGACCGCCGCGTCCGCGCCCTGGAGATGGGAGGTCACCTCCTCGACGGACGCCGACTCCAGGTCCAGCACGACGGGTTCGGCACCGGCCTCCCGCAGATCGGCGCTCTGTTCGGCCTTGCGGATGATCCCCGCGACCTCGTCCCCGCGCGCGGCGAGCAGCTTCTCCAGCCGCAACGCGATCTGACCATGACCACCAGCGATGACAATGCGCATGATTCCGACCGTACGCCCGGACAGCCGCATCCGCCGCACGACTTCAGCCACGCCCCAGTGCCCTGGAAGCGTGCGCCTCACATAAGGGCGTCAGGGGCGCAGGTCATCGGCGCATGCGCGCGATCGCGCACCCGGCCGTGCGCCCCTCAAGTCCCGCCCGCGCCGCCTCACGCCAGTCCCGCCCGCATCGCCTCACGCCAAGTCCGCCCGCACTGCCCAACGCCAGGTCCCGCCCGCGCCGCCTCACGACAACTCCCCCCGCCCCTGCCGGGGCAGCCCCAACTCCGCGGCCACCGCCGAGTTGCAGTACTCCCGCACCGCGCTCGTCCGCGCCACCACCCGCCCGCGGTGCACCACGATGCGGCTGTACGCCAGCGACAGCGCGCCCGACAGCCGGTCCCCGCGGACCGCCAGCAGTTCGGCCGGGAAGCCCGCCTCCACCCGCACCTCGGGCAGACCCAGTGCCGCCCGCGCCGAGGCGCTGACACAGTCGTACGCGTCCTCGGGGCGCAGCCCGTGGCGGGAGGCCAGCAGGTACGCGGCCTCCAGCGGGTCCCCGCGGCCGACCGGGTTCGACACGTCCCGCAGGGCACCGCTCCCGGCGGCGACGCGCACGCCGGCGGAGCGCAGCAGTCGTACGGGCGCCGTCGCCCGTCGCTCCACGCCCCCGCAGCCGCCCTGCGGCAGGCACACGACCGTCACACCTGCCGCGGCGAGCTGGTCCGCGGCGCGGGAGGCCACCTGGGCGGGCAGTCGCCCCAGGCCGCCGCACGGGCCGAGCGTCACGCCGGGGCGCAGACCACCGGCCATCGCGGCGACGCGGGACAGCCGCGCCGGATCGGTGGCGTCGGTGTGCAGGTCGACGGGGCAGCCGTGCTCGGAGGCGACCTCCAGGACGGCCTCCACGTAGCCCGTCGGATCCGGGTCGAGGTCGGGACAGCCGCCGACCACCGACGCGCCCATCTTCACGGCGTCCCGCAGCATCGCGAGCCCGTCGGCCCCGGCGACGCCGGTCAGCAGCCGGGGCATCGCCACGGTCGTCAGCTCGGTGAGCCCGCGCAGCGAACGACGTGCCTGGAGTACGGCGGCGAGCGCGTTCAGCTCCTGGATCTCGTCCACGCGCACATGTGCCCGCAGCACGGTCGCGCCGTGCCCGAGCTGGAGCAGGGCGGCCTCGGTGGCCCGTCGCTGCACGTCATGAGGGTCGTAGGAGACCGGTCCGCCCTCGTCGGCGGAGAGCGCGGTGTCGCCGTGGGCGTGCGGTTCGGCCGGGGCAGGCAGAAGCAGATAGCCGCCGAGGTCCACGCGCGTCCCGCACGCGCGTGTGCCGCCCGCCAGGCTGCCGGCCGTGCCGACCGCCTCGATGCGCCCGCCGTCCAGCCGTACGTCCACGGTCCGGCCGTCGGTCAGCCGTGCCCCGCACAGCAGCAGGGCACCCGGGTCGGCCGG
Organism: Streptomyces chartreusis; assembly: GCF_008704715.1. NCBI lineage: Bacteria > Bacillati > Actinomycetota > Actinomycetes > Kitasatosporales > Streptomycetaceae > Streptomyces > Streptomyces chartreusis. The sequence continues at coordinate 4,139,615 of NZ_CP023689.1, read as the reverse complement.
TCCGGACGAGCCCGACGAGGAGGACGAATGGGGCGGCTGGGGGTGGCTGTCGGGCATCGCACTCCAGAGGCAAGATCACGCAGAGTGAGTCGAGCCTAGGGTCACGAGGAGGCGGCGGAGCGCAGGAGCGCAATAGTCGTACCGGTGTGGTCCGCCGAACGGGAGCATGTCCGCGGTACCGCGGTGGCCTGCGAGGTGTCCGCGCGGGTCCGCCGATCGGCCGCAGAACCGGGCCGCGAAACGGATTTGGGTGAACGGCGGCTGAGCGTGTAATGTCTTCATCGCTCGCCCCAATAGCTCAGTCGGTAGAGCGTCTCCATGGTAAGGAGAAGGTCTACGGTTCGATTCCGTATTGGGGCTCTGGTGTGAGAGGTTCCCGCCGCGAGGCGGGAACGGATCACATCAAAGCGGTGTAGCTCAGTCGGTAGAGCAAGCGGCTCATAATCGCTGTGTCACCGGTTCAAGTCCGGTCACCGCTACTGACAGTAGCCGATTGCGGGGTCGGTCCTTCGATCGGCTACTCTTTCTTGCGTTAAATCAATCCCACCCGTTCGTCAAGGAGCACTCACGTGGCTGCCACCGACGTCCGCCCGAAGATCACGCTGGCCTGCGTGGAGTGCAAGGAGCGGAACTACATCACCAAGAAGAACCGGCGTAACAACCCGGACCGTCTTGAGATGAAGAAGCACTGCCCGCGTTGCAACGCGCACACCGCGCACCGCGAGACGCGATAAATCAGGCTCGTACGCGAGGCCGCCCCCCGACAGTGGGGGCGGCCTCGCGTCGTTTCTGGCCCGGTTACCGGTCGGTTCCGGCCGGTCCAGGCGCATCAGCCCGGCGCATCAGTCAGGCGAACCAGCAGGTCAACCGCAGCAGACAGCAGGAGGTACCGGGCCATGGCGCTCGACCAGTCCTTCGTGGGGCGGAGCTACCCGCCCACCGAGCCCTATGAGGTGGGCCGGGAGAAGATCCGCGAGTTCGCGGAGGCCGTGGGGGACACCAACCCGGCGTACACCGACCCGGAGGCCGCCAAGGCGCTCGGCCACCCGGATGTGATCGCCCCGCCGACCTTTGTCTTCTCGATCACCTTCAAGGCGGCCGGACAGGTCGTCGAGGACCCCCAGCTGGGCCTGGACTACAGCCGGGTCGTGCACGGTGACCAGAAGTTCGCGTACACCCGGCCGGTGCGCGCCGGCGACCGGCTGTCCGTCACCTCGACCATCGAGGCCGTGAAGTCCATGGCGGGCAACGAGATCGTGGACATCCGCGGTGAGGTCCACGACGAGGCGGGCGAGCATGTCGTGACCGCCTGGACGAAGCTCGTGGCTCGCGGGGCGGACGCCGAAGAAGGGCAGGGCTGAGCGTCATGACGGCGAAGATTGCGTACGGTGACGTCGAGGTCGGCACCGAGCTGCCCGCCCAGAACTTCCCCGTGACCCGTGCCACGCTCGTCCAGTACGCGGGCGCCTCAGGGGACTTCAACCCGATCCACTGGAACGAGAAGTTCGCCAAGGAGGTCGGGCTGCCGGACGTCATCGCGCACGGCATGTTCACCATGGCCGAGGCGATCCGTGTGGTCACCGACTGGACCGGCGACCCGGCGGCGGTCGTCGAGTACGGCGTCCGCTTCACCAAGCCGGTCGTCGTGCCGAACGACGACCAGGGCGCCACGATCGAGGTCAGCGGCAAGGTCGCGGCCAAGCTCGAAGACAACAAGGTCCGCGTGGACCTGACCGTGGTCAGCGAGGGCCGCAAGGTGCTCGGCATGTCCCGGGCGGTCGTGCAGCTCGCGTGAACGGCATGCGCGTGCCGTGAGGTAAGGGGCGTTCTCCATGGTGGGGCGCCCCTTACGCATTTCTGGTGGGCCGCCCCCTTGACCAAGTTAGTGATTGAGTACTAACTTTCTTCTCATGGTCAGGATGAGTGCAGAGGAGAGGCGCGAGAGTGTCGTCCGTGCGGCGATGACCGAGTTCGCCCGCGGCGGCTACTACGGCACGTCCACGGAGGCGATCGCCAAGCGGGTCGGCGTCTCGCAGCCGTATCTCTTCCGGCTCTTCCCGGGCAAGAAGGCGATCTTCCTCGCCGCGGCCGAACGCTGCGTGGAGGACACCATCCGGATGTTCGAGGACGCCGCCGAAGGGGTGGAGGGCGAAGAGGCCCTGCATGCCATGGGTGACGCGTACCGGAAGGTCGTCTCGGAAGAGCCCGAGCGGCTGATGATGCAGATGCAGATGTACCTCGCCGTGGCGGCCGCCGAGCAGGAAGGCGACCACGAGTTCGGCGAGGCGGTGCGGGCCGGCTGGACCCGGCTGTGGGACACCGTCCATCTGCCGCTGGGGGCCGACGTCGGCGAGACGACGACCTTCATGGCGTACGGGATGCTCATCAACTGCCTGGTGGCCATGGGGTTTCCGCCGGATCACCGGGTCTGGGCGGGGATGGACCCGGCGGGGCGGGACGAGGAGCGGGAGTAGAAGCGGGGTGGCAAGGGTCACCCTGTCTTTTTATGACTGCCAAAGTTAGTGATCGATAACTATCCATGTAAGCGGAACGCATCACCCCAGGGGGAGCGATGTCACACCACACCGATCAGAACGCGCGGGCAGCCCGCCCGGGCGGGGCCGTATGGGCCCTCGTCATCACGAGCGTCGCCGGGTTCATGGCCGCGCTCGACAACCTCGTCGTCACCACCGCACTGCCCTCCATCCGTGAGGATCTGGGCGGAGCGCTGCACGACCTGGAGTGGACGGTGAGTGCGTACACACTCACCTTCGCCGTCCTGCTGATGTTCGGCGCGGCCCTCGGTGACCGCTTCGGCCGCCGCAGGCTCTTCCTCGTCGGTATCTCGATCTTCACCGTCGCGTCCGCCGCCGCGGCCCTCGCGCCCGGCATCGACTCCCTGATCGCCGCCCGCGCGGTCCAGGGCGCCGGTGCGGCGATCATGATGCCGCTGACGCTGACCCTGCTGACGGCAGCCGTGCCCGCGGCCAAGCGCGGGATGGCGTACGGCATCTGGGGTGCCGTCAACGGGCTCGCGATCGCGTCCGGGCCGCTCATCGGCGGCAGCCTCACGGAGCACATCTCCTGGCAGTGGATCTTCTGGCTGAACGTTCCGCTGGGCATCGCCCTGCTGCCGCTCGCCCGCCTGCGCCTCGCCGAGTCGCACGGCACCGGCGCCCGGCTCGACATCCCCGGCACCCTGCTCGCCAGCGGCGGCCTCTTCGGGATCGTGTACGGCCTGGTGCGCGGCCCCGCCGACGGCTGGACCGGACGTCTGGTCCTGACCGGCCTGTTCGCCGGAGGCGCCCTGCTCGTCGGGTTCGTCATCTACAGCACCCGCGCCAAGAACCCGATGCTGCCGATGCGGCTGTTCCGCTCCCGGGCGTTCTCCGGGATCAACGCCGCGAGCATGCTGATGTTCCTCGGGATGTTCGGGTCGATCTTCCTGCTCAGCCAGTACATGCAGGGAGTGCTCGGCTACTCGCCGACCGAGGCGGGCCTGCGGATGCTGCCGTGGACCGGCATGCCGATGCTGGTCGCGCCGATCGCCGGCATCCTCGCCGACCGCATCGGCGGCCGGCCCGTCGTCGCCACCGGCCTGTTCCTCCAGGCCGCGGGGCTCGCGTACATGGCGTCCGTGGTCACCGTCGACGTCTCCTACGCCGCCCAGCTGCCCGGCCTGATCATCAGCGGCGTCGGCATGGCACTGTTCTTCGCCCCGGCCTCCCACCTGGTCATGTCCAGCGTCCGCGCCTCCGAACAGGGCATCGCGTCCGGCGCCAACAACGCACTGCGCGAGGTCGGCGGCGCGCTCGGCATCGCCGTCATGGCGTCGATCTTCTCCGCGCAGGGCGGCTACGAGAGCGGCCAGAGCTTCGTCGACGGTCTGCGGCCCGCCCTGGTCACCGGCGCCACCGTGGTCGCCGTCGCCGGCGTCGCGGCCCTGATCATCCCGTCGCGACGGCGGGCCGAGGCGGCCGAGGACCCGGCCGAGCAGGCCCCGGAGCGGGTGCTGGAGACGGCCGCCGGCTGATCCCGCCAGCCCTGGCTCCACCCCATCGACGGCACCGAATCCGGACCACGAGGACACGAGGAGCAGTCATGCCCACCCTTCCCTGGACCGTCCCGAACCCCGCACCGCCCGGCAGCGAGGCGCACGTCTTCGCCTCCCGCTTCGAGACCCGCACCCTCTGGGGAGCGTTCCGCTTCCTCGCCCGCACGCCGGGCGTGTGGTGGCAGGTGAGCCGGGCGCCCGGCGCATACGGCGCCTCCCTGAAGGCGGAGCCCTTCAAGCGCACCTTCTGGACGCTGTCGGCGTGGGAGTCGCCCGCGGCGCTGAAGGACTTCGCCCGCTCCGGCACGCACGCCCCCACCTCACGCGGGCTGGCGGCGCAGATGCGGGACGCGAAGTTCGCCACCTGGCAGGTGCCCGGCGAGGATCTCCCGCTCGACTGGACGGAGGCGTTCCGGCGGCTGACGTGAACGGCACGCGCGCGTGGAGCGCGCATCGGCCCCGGCACTCCACAGGGGTGCCGGGGCTGTCGGTGGCGTCTCGTAGTCTTGAGCGCGTGCAGGAACTCCACGACGCCCCCCTCGCCCCCTTCACCACCTTCCGGCTGGGTGGCCCCGCCACCCGTCTGGTCACCGCCACCTCCGACGCCGAGGTGATCGACGTCGTGCGCGAGGCCGACGCCGCCGGGACCCCGCTGCTGCTCATCGGCGGCGGATCGAACCTGGTCATCGGCGACAAGGGCTTCGCGGGCACCGCACTCGTCATCGCCACCAAGGGCTTCGAGCTGGACGGCACCACGCTCGAACTGGCCGCCGGCGAGGTGTGGACCGACGCCGTCGCCCGCACCGTCGAGGCCGGGCTCGCCGGGGTCGAGTGCCTCGCCGGAATCCCCGGCTCCGCGGGCGCCACACCGATCCAGAACGTCGGCGCCTACGGCCAGGAGGTCTCCTCGACGATCATCGAGGTGATCGCGTACGACCGCCGGTCCGGCGAGACGGTCGTCATCCCGAACGCCGACTGTGCCTTCTCCTACCGCCACAGCCGCTTCAAGGCCGACCCCGAGCGCTACGTCGTCCTGCGCGTCCGCTTCCGGCTGGAGGACGCCGACGGGCTCTCGGCCCCCGTGAAGTACGCCGAGACCGCGCGCGCCCTCGGCGTCGAGGTCGGCGACCGCGTGCCGCTGGCCGCCGCCCGCGAGACGGTGCTGAAGCTCCGTACCGGCAAGGGCATGGTCCTGGACCCCGAGGACCACGACACCTGGTCGGCCGGATCGTTCTTCACCAACCCGATCCTCACAGCCGAGCAGTTCGCGGCGTTCCACGCACGCGTGCGCGAGCACCTCGGCGACGGCACCGAGCCGCCCGCCTACCCGGCGGGGGAGGGGCACACCAAGACCTCCGCGGCCTGGCTCATCGACAAGGCCGGCTTCACCAAGGGGTACGGCACGGGCCCCGCCCGCATCTCCACCAAGCACACCCTCGCCCTCACCAACCGCGGTGAGGCGACCACCGAGGACCTCCTCGCGCTCGCCCGCGAGGTCGTCGCCGGCGTCCGCGAGACCTTCGGCATCACGCTGGTCAACGAGCCGGTGACGGTCGGCGTCAGCCTGTAGCGCCAGCGCGGGGCTTCGGCGGCCGCGTGCGGCCTCAGTAGGCGACGCCCACGCCCTGCTTCACCGTGGCCGGGTCGCCGACCGCCGCCAGCATGGCGTGCGCCACATCGGCGCGCCCCAGGAAGCGGCCCCGGACCGGGAACCCGCCCACGACCTTCCGGTACGAGCCGGTGAGCGGCTTGTCCTGGAGCCGGGGCGGCCGCACCGACGTCCACTCCGTGGAGCTGCGGGCCAACTCGGCCTCCATCTCCCGCAGATCGGCGTAGATGTCCTTGAGGACCGCCGAGACGATGCCGCGCGCCGCCCGGTCTACGAAGCCGTCGCCCTCCGCCTCGGGGCCGACCGGTGCCGCGCTCACCACGACCAGCCGCCGCACCCCCTCGGCCTCCAGAGCGCCGAGCACCGTACGCGTCAGACGCGCCGCGATCCCGGCGTCCTTGCGGCTGCGGGCACCGAGCCCGGACAGCACCGCGTCCCGTCCGGCCACGGCGGGGCGCAGCGCCTGCGGGTCGGTCAGATCCGCGCGGAACACCTCCAGCCGGTCGCCGGTGACGGGGAAGCGGGCGGGGTCCCGGACAATGGCCGTGACCTCGTGACCGGCGTCCAGCGCCTGGCGGACGATCTCCTTGCCGGTGCCTCCCGTGGCACCGAAGACGGTGAGTTTCATGAGCTCTCCCGGGTGGGTGGGATTCGGGTGGGTGAGTATTCACTCACCCCCATCTCCTCTAGAGTGAGTAAGTACTCACCCACCCGTCAAGGGCGATTGGACGTTTCATGGAGAACCGACCCACCCGCGTTCGACTGCTCGACGCCGCCCACGACCTGATGCTCACCGTCGGGCTGGCGCGGGCTACGACGAAGGAGATCGCGCGGGCGGCCGGGTGCTCCGAGGCGGCGCTGTACAAGCACTTCGCCAGCAAGGAGGAACTCTTCATCCAGGTGCTCACCGAGCGGCTGCCTCCGCTGCGGCCCCTGCTCAGCGGCCTCGCGGCCGAGCCCGGCCGGCACTCCGTCCAGGAGAACCTCACCGAGATCGCCCGCCAGGCCGCGCTGTTCTACGAGCAGAGCTTCCCGATCGCCGCGTCGCTGTACGCGCAGACCGAGCTCAAGCGGCGGCACGACGACGCCGTACGGCAGATGGGGGCCGGCCCGCACGTGCCGATCCAGGAGCTCGACACCTACCTGCGGGCGGAGCAGGAGCTGGGCCGGGTCCGCACGGACGCGGACACGTTCGCGGCGGCCTCGCTGCTGATGGGCGCCTGCGCGCAGCGGGCGTTCGCCTACGACGCGACCAGGGAGGCGGTACGGCCGCCGGTGGACGAGTTCGCCGCCCGGCTGGCCCGCACGCTCCTCGCCGGCATCGCCGACTGACAGCCGGCCCCGCGAGCGAGGCGGACCGGGCAGCCGGTCCTGACGCGGGCCCCGCGAGCCCGTACTACACGGGCTGGGCGAGCCAGTCGTCCACGCCCGCCAGCAGCTTGCCCTTCATCTCCTCGGGCGCGGCCGACGCACGCACCGACTGCCGGGCCAGTTCCGCCAACTCCTCGTCCGTGAAGGCGTGATGGCGGCGCACGAGGTCGTACTGGGCGGCGAGCCGCGAGCCGAACAGCAAGGGGTCGTCCGCGCCGAGGGCCATCGGCACCCCCGCGTCGTACAGGGTCCGCAGCGGGACGTCCTCGGGCTTCTCGTAGACGCCGAGAGCGACGTTCGAGGCGGGGCACACCTCGCACGTCACCCCCCGGTCCGCGAGGCGCTTCAGCAGCCGCGGGTCCTCCGCCGCCCGCACGCCGTGCCCGATCCGGTGCGCGTCCAGGTCGTCGAGGCAGTCACGGACCGAGGACGGGCCGGTCAGCTCGCCGCCGTGCGGGGCCGACAGCAGGCCGCCCTCGCGGGCGATGTGGAAGGCGCGGTCGAAGTCCCGCGCCATGCCACGGCGTTCGTCGTTCGACAGCCCGAAGCCGACGATGCCGCGGTCGGCGTACCGCACCGCGAGCCGCGCCAGCGTGCGGGCGTCCAGCGGGTGCTTCATACGGTTCGCGGCGACCAGGACGCGCATCCCGAGGCCCGTGTCCCGCGACGCCGTCTCCACCGCGTCCAGGATGATCTCGAGCGCCGGGATCAGACCGCCCAGCCGGGGCGCGTACGACGTCGGGTCGACCTGGATCTCCAGCCAGCCCGAGCCGTCCTTGATGTCCTCCTCCGCGGCCTCCCTGACCAGGCGCTGGATGTCCTCCGGCTGCCGCAGGCACGAGCGCGCCGCGTCGTACAGGCGCTGGAAGCGGAACCAGCCGCGCTCGTCCGTCGCCCGCAGTTTCGGGGGCTCCCCACTGGTCAGCGCGTCGGTCAGGGCCTCGGGCAGGCGCACACCGTACTTGTCGGCCAGTTCCAGCACGGTCGTCGGCCGCATCGAGCCGGTGAAGTGCAGGTGCAGATGGGCTTTCGGCAGTTCAGAGACATCACGTACACGCTCCATTCCAGGATCCTGCCGCACGCCCGCGCCCTCCCGGTAGCGGTTTCCCCTTTAGTGGTCTTGCTCGCACAAACAAATGGGGCCACCTCCGAAACCGGAGGTGGCCCCAAGGGCGGAAGGCGGACGTCAGTCCGTGGCCTCCGCGAGCAGCTTCTGGATGCGGCTCACGCCCTCGACGAGGTCCTCGTCACCGAGCGCGTACGACAGCCGCAGATAGCCCGGCGTGCCGAACGCCTCACCCGGGACGACCGCGACCTCGGCCTCCTCCAGGATCAGCTCGGCCAGCTCGACGCTGCTCTGCGGGCGCTTGCCGCGGATCTCCTTGCCGAGCACGGCCTTCACCGACGGGTACGCGTAGAAGGCGCCCTCGGGCTCCGGGCAGACCACGCCGTCGATCTCGTTGAGCATCCGCACGATCGTCTTGCGGCGGCGGTCGAAGGCCTCACGCATCTTCGCGACCGCGTCCAGGTCGCCGGAGACGGCGGCGAGAGCGGCCACCTGCGCCACGTTCGAGACGTTCGACGTCGCGTGGGACTGGAGGTTGGTCGCGGCCTTCACCACGTCCTTCGGGCCGATGACCCAGCCGACCCGCCAGCCCGTCATGGCGTACGTCTTGGCGACACCGTTGACCACGATGCACTTGTCGCGCAGCTCGGGGAACAGCCCCGGCAGGGAGACCGCGGCGGCCTCGCCGTAGACGAGGTGCTCGTAGATCTCGTCCGTCAGCACCCACAGGCCGTTGTCGACGGCCCAGCGGCCGATCGCCTCGGTCTCGGCCTCGGTGTAGACGGCGCCGGTCGGGTTGGACGGCGACACGAAGAGGACGACCTTCGTCCGCTCGGTGCGGGCCGCCTCTAGCTGCTCCACGGAGACGCGGTAGCCGGTGGTCTCGTCGGCCACGACCTCGACCGGGACACCGCCCGCGAGGCGGATCGACTCCGGGTACGTCGTCCAGTACGGCGCCGGGACGATGACCTCGTCGCCCGGGTCGAGGATGGCGGCGAAGGCCTCGTAGATGGCCTGCTTGCCGCCGTTGGTGACGAGGATCTGCGAGACGTCGGGCTCGTAGCCGGAGTCGCGCAGGGTCTTCGCGGCGATCGCGGCCTTCAGCTCGGGCAGACCGCCGGCCGGCGTGTAGCGGTGGAACTTCGGGTTCTTGCACGCCTCGATGGCGGCCTCGACGATGTAGTCCGGCGTCGGGAAGTCGGGCTCACCGGCGCCGAAGCCGATCACCGGACGCCCGGCGGCCTTGAGGGCCTTGGCCTTGGCGTCCACGGCGAGAGTGGCGGACTCGGAGATCGCGCCGACTCGGGCGGAGACCCGGCGCTCGGTCGAAGGGGTTGCAGCGCTCATGGGCCCCATCGTTTCAGACAGGAAACGCGCGCGGCACGCGGGTTTCACGGACTGAACATCGACTGAACATCCGTCCGGATCCGGCCCTCGGCCTGGGCGATCTTGCGGCGGGTCACCGTCCGGCCCCTGGCGATCTTTCGCCTATCAAGCCCCCATCGGGCACTTTCTGTTCGACGGCGCGCCCCGGACCACGTACACTCTCACCTCGTTGGCCTTCAGCAGCCCGCAGTCGCACAGTGCACAGCGAGCACTCGACCGGATGCGGTACGTTGGGGGACACACAAAGGGTCGTAGCTCAATTGGTAGAGCACTGGTCTCCAAAACCAGCGGTTGGGGGTTCAAGTCCCTCCGGCCCTGCTACACACACCTTCGCCAGGATGTGTGCGCATGTACGTACAGCATTGCAACGCCGTGCGGCTCAGACCGGGCGCGGCACGGCCACGACCCGGGATCAGGTGAGGACGGATGGCGGACGCCGTGGGCTCCATCGATACGCCTGACGCCCAGGATGAGGCGCAGGAGAAGAAGAAGGCCCGCAAGGGCGGCAAGCGCGCGAAGAAGGGCCCGCTGAAGCGGCTTGCCCTCTTCTACCGCCAGATCGTCGCGGAGCTTCGCAAGGTCGTCTGGCCGACGCGTAATCAGCTGACGTCGTACACCACCGTGGTGATCTTCTTCGTCGTCGTCATGATCGCCCTGGTGACCGTGATTGACTATGGGCTCGACCACGCTGCCAAGTACGTTTTTGGCTGAGCCGAGAGCGAAGGGCGCCGTTGGTTACCGGCGCCCCTTTCGCATGTTCCACCCCTATGTATCCAGGAAGAAGCAGCCACCGTGTCTGACCAGAACCTGAACGACGCCGTCGAGCCGGACGAGTCCGTGGAAGACGAGCTCGACATCGTCGAGGGCGCGGACGAGGACCTGGACGAGGTCGAGGTTGCCGACGCCGAGGCGGGCGAGCCGGCCGAGGAGGCCGCGCTGCACGTCGAGGACGACGAAGACGCGGAAGAGGCCGTCGAGGAGGAGACCGAGCCGGTCGACCCCATCGCCGCCCTGCGCGAGGAACTTCGCACGCTGCCCGGCGAGTGGTACGTCATCCACACCTACGCCGGTTACGAGAACCGTGTGAAGACCAACCTGGAGCAGCGCGCCGTCTCGCTGAACGTCGAGGACTACATCTTCCAGGCCGAGGTGCCGCAGGAAGAGGTCGTCCAGATCAAGAACGGCGACCGCAAGACGATCAAGCAGAACAAGCTGCCGGGTTACGTCCTGGTCCGTATGGACCTCACCAACGAGTCCTGGGGTGTCGTCCGCAACACCCCCGGCGTCACCGGCTTCGTGGGCAACGCCTACGACCCGTACCCGCTGACGCTGGACGAGATCGTGAAGATGCTCGCCCCGGAGGCCGAGGAGAAGGCCGCCCGCGAGGCCGCCGAGGCCGAGGGCAAGCCCGCTCCGCAGCGCAAGGTCGAGGTCCAGGTCCTGGACTTCGAGGTCGGCGACTCGGTCACCGTCACCGACGGCCCGTTCGCCACGCTGCAGGCCACGATCAACGAGATCAACGCCGACTCCAAGAAGGTCAAGGGCCTGGTGGAGATCTTCGGCCGCGAGACGCCGGTCGAGCTCTCCTTCGACCAGATCCAGAAGAACTAGCGGTACAGCAGCTCTCGACGAAGGGCCTCCCGTCGGCGGATTCCGCCGGTGGGAGGCCCTTTCGTCGTATGCGGCGGGGCGGGTGACGGCCGCGTTCTGGGTGGCTTCTCAATAAATGTGTGTTGCACCACAACCATCGGGCGCCCCGGCCGGTCTGACTTGATGACCGAAACGCGTGGACAGCGTTCTTCATGGTGATCCCCAACTCTTTGTGGCGGTTTGTGCTGCGCTGATCGCTGCCCGCGCCGACTCAGAAGTGACGACCCAGAAGTAGGGGGAACTTCCTCATGCGCACTCGCACCCTCCTGGTCGTGGCGGCCGCGTCCGCCTGCGTCCTGCTGCCGACGACCTCCGCGGTCGCCGGCACCGGACCCGCCCCGTCTCCCAACAAGCAGAACCAGACCGCCCGTTCGGCCGCCCCGTCCGAGGCGGGCAACCCGCTGACCGCCAAGGCGCAGGCGGCCGGCGTCTGTTCCGACGCCTACCAGATCGGCGCCACCGCCTACATCAACCGCGGTGGCGCGCACGCCGCCTCGGTCAAGCAGTTCTACTCGCCCAGGTGCAAGGCGAACTACGGCTACGTCTGGGTCTGGCAGAGCTTCCGCGACAAGATCAAGGACTACGACGTCAGCACCGGCGTCTACAGCTACGCCCGTGACGAGGTCGTCGGCCAGGACTGGTGGAACGCCACCAACAGCCAGGAGTTCTGGTCCTTCCCCGCCGACACGATCAGCGAGTGCACCGCCGCCATCGGGACGCTGCGCGCCCCCGGCGACCCGGTGGCGGGCCAGGCCACCACGGCCAAGCGCTGCTGACCCCGCTCAAGCCCCATGCAGGCCCCGGCCGACGCGCGACGGCCGGGGCCCTTTCCTGTCCGGGGCACGGGCCGCTGGGGCCGACCGCTGTCAGGGGGCGGGCGACCAGCGGCCTGAGCTGCCGGTTTTGGCCCTGACGCGTTACCCGTTATCGTTGTGCGGTATGCCTCCATCCGGATGATCCGGACGTTCACCGTTCTAGGTGGCTCACGGTACGGATGGCGGCGGATCACCTCTCACTAAGGACCCGGAGAGAGCATGCCTCCCAAGAAGAAGAAGGTCACGGGGCTTATCAAGCTCCAGATCCAGGCCGGTGCGGCCAACCCGGCTCCGCCGGTCGGCCCCGCGCTGGGCCAGCACGGCGTCAACATCATGGAGTTCTGCAAGGCCTACAACGCCGCGACCGAGTCGCAGCGCGGTTGGGTCATCCCGGTGGAGATCACGGTCTACGAGGACCGTTCCTTCACCTTCATCACCAAGACCCCGCCGGCCGCGAAGATGATCCTCAAGGCCGCTGGTGTCGAGAAGGGCTCCGGCGAGCCGCACAAGACCAAGGTCGCCAAGATCACCGAGGCGCAGGTCCGCGAGATCGCCACCACGAAGATGCCCGACCTCAACGCCAATGACCTGGACGCCGCGTCCAAGATCATCGCCGGCACCGCCCGTTCCATGGGCATCACGGTCGAGGGCTGACCTCAACCTCCCCAGCAGAAGTGAGTGGCGGGGCCTGCTCGGCCCGGACCACAACTCCTAAGACCACACAGGAGCAGTAGTGAGCAAGCGCAGCAAGTCTCTCCGCGCTGCGGACGCCAAGGTCGACCGGGACAAGCTCTACGCCCCGCTCGAGGCCGTCCGTCTCGCCAAGGAGACGTCCACGAGCAAGTTCGACGGCACCGTCGAGGTCGCCTTCCGCCTGGGTGTCGACCCGCGCAAGGCCGACCAGATGGTCCGTGGCACCGTGAACCTTCCGCACGGCACCGGTAAGACCGCCCGGGTCCTGGTCTTCGCGACCGGTGACCGTGCTGCGGCCGCGGAGGCCGCGGGCGCCGACATCGTCGGCTCCGACGAACTGATCGACGAGGTTTCGAAGGGCCGCCTGGACTTCGACGCCGTCGTCGCCACCCCGGACCTCATGGGCAAGGTCGGCCGCCTCGGCCGTGTCCTCGGCCCGCGTGGTCTGATGCCGAACCCGAAGACCGGAACCGTGACCCCGGACGTGGCCAAGGCCGTGACCGAGATCAAGGGCGGCAAGATCGAGTTCCGCGTCGACAAGCACTCGAACCTGCACTTCATCATCGGCAAGGCGTCCTTCGACGACACCAAGCTGGTGGAGAACTACGGCGCCGCGCTGGAGGAGATCCTCCGTCTGAAGCCGTCCGCCGCCAAGGGTCGCTACATCAAGAAGGCCGCCATCACCACCACGATGGGCCCCGGCATTCCGCTCGACCCGAACCGCACCCGCAACCTCCTCGTCGAGGAGGACCCGGCCGCGGTCTGAGCCAACGGCTCACCAGGCTCGACGACGGGCCCCGCACCCTTCCAGGGTGCGGGGCCCGTCCCCTTTGCCGCCCCCGTTTGTCAGTGCCCTGGGTTAACGTGCATTCACGGGATTCGCTCAGGGGGGACGGATGACGAGCACGAGGGCGCGCCGGTCGGCGTTCTGGGTCGCGCTGCTGACCGCGCTGACGGCCCCGGCCGCCTGCACCTCCTCCGACCGCTCCGGGGAACGGGACAGCCCGAAGCCATCCCGCGCGGTCACGGCCGCCCTGCGCACCGTCGAGCGCTCCACCGACAGAGCCGAATCGGCGCGCGTCCGCTCCACCACCACGGTGGGCTCGGCCCTGTCGATGAAGGCGCACGGCACCCTCGCCTGGCACGACGGCCTCACCGGCGCCCTGACGATCACGTACACCGGCGGCACCACGGCCGAGACGATGCGCCGCCTCGGCACCACCTCGATGCAGGCCCGCTATCTCCCCGACGCCTACTACGCCCGCATGGGCGAGGCGTTCGCCGAGAAGACCGACGGCAAGCACTGGATCAAGTACGCCTACGAGGACCTGGAGCGCCTCGCCGGCAGCTCCGGCGCCGATCTCGCCGACCAGATGCGCGGCACCGTCCCGCACACCTCGGTGAAGCTGCTGCTGTCCTCCACGGACGTGCGCAAGGTGGGGGACGAGACCGTGAGCGGTGAGCGCACCACGCGCTACTCCGGCACGGTCCGGGTCGCGGGCGCCACCTCGCAGACCGTCGACATATGGGTCGACGACCGGGACCTGCTGGTCAAGAAGGTCGAGAAGGGCCGCACGGCCACCGGGCAGCTGACCCAGACCGCGTACTACAGCGACTACGGCGTGAAGGCCACGGTCGAGAAGCCTCCGGCCGGCGACACCGCGGACCTGGAAGAGCTGCTGGAGGAAGGGGCCCTCGACGGCACCTCGTGAGCCGGGCACGGCCAGGTATTCGCAGGACCCGTTCGGGGTTCCCGGGGTTACGCTCCCGATCTTGCTGTGCGCCCGTCGGCGCCGGCCGAGCGTTCCTTGGGGGAAAACGATGAGGCTTTCCGTACGTGCCGCCGTGCCCGCCGCCGCGCTGCTCCTCGCCGGCTGCGCGGGCGGAGCCGGCGCCGACCAGGACGCCTCGGGTGCCTCGGCCGCCGACGCCGTGGCCAGGGCCGTGGCGAAGACCGAGGGCGTCACGTCGCTGCACTACAAGGTGACCGGCAGCTTCCCGGAGCGGGGACGCATAGCCGACGAGGGAACCGTCCGCACGAAGCCGGTGACGGCCAGCCTGAGGACGGCCAACCTGAGCGGCGCCGAGCGGGGCGAGACCGAGCTGCGCCTGGTCGACGGGGTGCTGTACGGCAGCGCGACCGGCGACATGGTCGAGGAGATGGGCGGCCGGCACTGGATCAGCTACGGCCCGGCCGCCCACTTCACCACCCACGGCGGCCTGCGCATGGACGTCGGCGCCCTGCGCGACTCGGTCGCCCGCAACCCGGCCCGGGAGGCGGCCTTCCTGGCCGGCGCGCCGGATGCGAGGCGGGTCGGCGACGAGAAGGTCGAGGGGACCGGGACCACGCACTACACGGGCACGGCCGCCGTCGACGAGCTGCGTGCCTCGCTCGACGAGGTCGAGGACAAGGCCGCCCGCGAGGGCCGCAGGCGCAGCCTCGACCAGTACGAGAAGGCCGGCGTCGACGAGCTCACCCTGGACGTATGGATCGACGGCGACGACCGCGTCAGGCGGCTGCGCACCCAGGGATTCGGACGGCACGGTGAGCTCGATCTCACCGTCACCTTCCTCGACTACGGCAAGCCGGTGACGGTCCGCGCACCCCGCCCCGACGACACCGCGGACCTGCGGAAACCGCTGGAGAAGTAGGGGGAGCCGACGGTCGCGGGGACCGATTTGCCTGACGGTGACCGTGTCCCGTACTCTCCTACAGAAGCCAAAGACCGCTGGTCGTTGCCGTGTGCTTGCAAGAGGGCGCGGTGGCCGAAGGATCCGCTGAACCGCGGACGACCCGCGCAGGTGACTGTGGAAGTGCTCCCGGAGTTCGCTGCTCGCGCTGCGAATACCCGGTCGAGCTACGCCCCGTGCGCCTGTGCCGGGGCGTTTCGTTTTCCCCAGCCCCTTCTGAGCGGTCGTCATCACCCGGAAGGAGGCCGACGCTCATGGCAAGGCCCGACAAGGCTGCCGCGGTAGCCGAGCTGACGGAGCAGTTCCGCAGCTCGAACGCCGCCGTGCTGACCGAGTACCGGGGTCTCACCGTGGCGCAGCTCAAGACGCTGCGTCGTTCGCTCGGTGAGAACGCCCAGTACGCCGTGGTGAAGAACACGCTGACCAAGATTGCGGCCAACGAGGCCGGGATCTCGACGCTCGACGACCTGTTCAACGGTCCGACGGCGGTCGCCTTCGTCACCGGTGACCCGGTGGAGTCGGCGAAGGGTCTTCGTGACTTCGCCAAGGACAACCCGAACCTCGTCATCAAGGGCGGTGTCCTTGACGGCAAGGCACTGTCCGCCGACGAGATCAAGAAGCTTGCGGACCTCGAGTCCCGCGAGGTTCTGCTCGCCAAGCTGGCGGGCGCCTTCAAGGCCAAGCAGACGCAGGCTGCCCAGGTCTTCCAGGCGCTCCCGTCGAAGTTCGTCCGCACCGCGGAGGCGCTTCGTGCCAAGCAGGCCGAGCAGGGCGGTGCCGAGTAATTCGGCTCGCATCATGATCGCCGCCTGAGGCAGTCCGCCTGAGGCAGTGGTCGTAGCGGGCCGAGCGTACGCCCGCCAGACATGTACATCCGGCACCAGCCGAATTAGTGGAAGGAAAGCCATCGTGGCTCTCACCCAGGACGAACTGCTCGCCGAGTTCGAGGGCATGACCCTCATCCAGCTCTCCGAGTTCGTGAAGGCGTTCGAGGAGAAGTTCGACGTCACCGCCGCCGCCGCGGTCGCCGTCGCCGGTCCGGCCGTGCCGGGCGCCCCCGCCGAGGCCGCTGAGGAGCAGGACGAGTTCGACGTCATCCTCACGGGTGCCGGCGACAAGAAGATCCAGGTCATCAAGGTCGTGCGTGAGCTGACCTCCCTGGGTCTGAAGGAGGCCAAGGACCTCGTGGACGGCGCCCCGAAGCCCGTTCTCGAGAAGGTCGCCAAGGAGGCCGCGGAGAAGGCCGCCGAGTCCCTCAAGGGCGCCGGCGCCTCCGTCGAGGTCAAGTAACACCTTTCGGCCGAGTACGGCCGTAGCGCTGCAGAATCCGGCCTCCTGAGGCTGTAACGCAGTCGCACCGAAGAGCGATCATCCATTCGGGTGGTCGCTCTTCGGCGTTCCTGAGGGCGCGGCCACGGTTGCCTTGCGCCCGCTTCGACGGCGGGTATGGTGATCTTCGTCGTGTCTCCGGGCCCCCAGGGTTCGGGCATGGGGGCCTTGACGAACCGCACGCAGCGCGCAATTCTCAGGACGCGTCGCCACAAGGATCCGAATCCGAGGCATGGATCGGCGACGAAGAGGGCAGTATCAACGTGCATTGAGGGCAAGCAGGCCGAGGGCGTTGAGAGCAACGAGGGTCGCGAAAAACCCGCACTGGACATCAGTGTGCCAAGTGGCTACACTGACCCTTTGCGCTGCCTGTTAGCTGTCCCCTGCCCGTCACCAGGGGCATGCCCTCGCTTGAGCACCGATGACCGGACCTCCCTGACCTGGCCTTCTTTGGCTGGAGATGGAAACACCTGTCTCTGTGCGCCGGTGAGGGGCCGGTACGCGCGTAGTGAGTCCGAGCCCTCGGAAGGACCCCCTCTTGGCCGCCTCGCGCAACGCCTCGACCGCGAATACGAACAACGGCGCCAGCACCGCCCCGCTGCGCATCTCCTTTGCAAAGATCAAGGAGCCCCTCGAGGTTCCCAACCTGCTCGCGCTGCAGACCGAGAGCTTTGACTGGCTGCTCGGGAACACCGCCTGGCAGAGTCGGGTCGAGGCGGCTCTGGAGTCCGGTCAGGACGTCCCCACCAAGTCCGGTCTCGAGGAGATCTTCGAGGAGATCTCCCCGATCGAGGACTTCTCCGGGTCGATGTCGCTGACGTTCCGCGACCACCGTTTCGAGCCGCCGAAGAACAGCATCGACGAGTGCAAGGACCGCGACTTCACGTACGCGGCCCCGCTCTTCGTGACGGCAGAGTTCACCAACAACGAGACCGGCGAGATCAAGTCTCAGACCGTCTTCATGGGCGACTTCCCGCTCATGACGCACAAGGGCACGTTCGTCATCAACGGCACCGAGCGTGTCGTGGTGTCGCAGCTGGTCCGTTCGCCCGGTGTCTACTTCGACTCCTCCATCGACAAGACGTCCGACAAGGACATCTTCTCCGCCAAGGTCATCCCGTCCCGGGGCGCCTGGCTGGAGCTGGAGATCGACAAGCGCGACATGGTCGGTGTGCGCATCGACCGCAAGCGCAAGCAGTCCGTGACCGTTCTGCTCAAGGCTCTCGGTTGGACGACCGAGCAGATCCTGGAGGAGTTCGGCGAGTACGAGTCCATGCGCGCCACCCTGGAGAAGGACCACACCCAGGGCCAGGACGACGCGCTGCTCGACATCTACCGCAAGCTGCGTCCGGGCGAGCCCCCGACGCGCGAGGCGGCGCAGACGCTCCTCGAGAACCTGTACTTCAACCCCAAGCGCTACGACCTCGCGAAGGTCGGCCGCTACAAGGTCAACAAGAAGCTGGGTGCGGAGGCTCCGCTCGACGCAGGCGTCCTGACCGTCGAGGACGTCATCTCGACGATCAAGTACCTGGTCAAGCTGCACGCCGGTGAGACCGAGACGGCCGCCGACAACGGCCAGACGATCGTCGTCGAGACCGACGACATCGACCACTTCGGCAACCGTCGTCTGCGCAGCGTCGGCGAGCTCATCCAGAACCAGGTCCGCACGGGTCTGGCTCGTATGGAGCGCGTCGTCCGTGAGCGCATGACGACTCAGGACGTCGAGGCGATCACGCCGCAGACCCTGATCAACATCCGGCCGGTCGTCGCCTCCATCAAGGAGTTCTTCGGCACCAGCCAGCTGTCGCAGTTCATGGACCAGAACAACCCGCTGTCGGGTCTCACCCACAAGCGCCGTCTGTCGGCTCTTGGCCCGGGTGGTCTCTCCCGTGAGCGGGCCGGCTTCGAGGTCCGTGACGTGCACCCGTCTCACTACGGCCGTATGTGCCCGATCGAGACGCCCGAAGGCCCCAACATCGGTCTGATCGGTTCGCTCGCCTCCTACGGCCGCGTCAACGCGTTCGGCTTCGTGGAGACGCCGTACCGCAAGGTCGTCGAGGGTCAGGTCACCGACGAGGTCGACTACCTGACGGCCGACGAGGAAGACCGCTTCGTCATCGCGCAGGCCAACGCCACGCTCAACGACGACATGCGCTTCACCGAGAACCGCGTGCTGGTCCGCCGCCGTGGCGGCGAGGTCGACTACGTCGCCGGTGACGACGTGGACTACATGGACGTCTCGCCGCGCCAGATGGTGTCGGTCGCGACCGCCATGATCCCGTTCCTGGAGCACGACGACGCCAACCGTGCCCTCATGGGCGCGAACATGATGCGTCAGGCCGTGCCCCTCATCAAGTCCGAGTCCCCGCTCGTCGGCACCGGCATGGAGTACCGCTCCGCCGTCGACGCCGGCGACGTGGTCAAGGCCGAGAAGGCGGGTGTGGTCCAGGAGGTCTCCGCGGACTACATCACCACCGCCAACGACGACGGCACGTACATCACGTACCGCCTGGCCAAGTTCGCCCGCTCCAACCAGGGCACCTCGGTCAACCAGAAGGTCATCGTCAACGAGGGCGACCGGATCATCGAGGGCCAGGTCCTGGCCGACGGTCCGGCCACCGAGAACGGCGAGATGGCGCTGGGCAAGAACCTGCTCGTGGCGTTCATGCCGTGGGAGGGTCACAACTACGAGGACGCGATCATCCTGTCGCAGCGCCTCGTGCAGGACGACGTCCTCTCCTCGATCCACATCGAGGAGCACGAGGTCGACGCCCGTGACACCAAGCTCGGCCCCGAGGAGATCACCCGGGACATCCCGAACGTCTCCGAGGAGGTCCTCGCCGACCTCGACGAGCGCGGCATCATCCGGATCGGTGCCGAGGTCGTCGCCGGAGACATCCTTGTCGGCAAGGTCACGCCCAAGGGCGAGACCGAGCTGACGCCGGAGGAGCGCCTGCTGCGCGCGATCTTCGGTGAGAAGGCCCGTGAGGTCCGTGACACCTCGCTGAAGGTGCCGCACGGCGAGATCGGCAAGGTCATCGGTGTCCGCGTCTTCGACCGCGAGGAGGGCGACGAGCTTCCCCCCGGTGTGAACCAGCTGGTGCGCGTGTACGTGGCGCAGAAGCGCAAGATCACCGACGGTGACAAGCTCGCCGGCCGTCACGGCAACAAGGGTGTCATCTCCAAGATCCTGCCGATCGAGGACATGCCGTTCCTGGAGGACGGCACCCCGGTCGACATCATCCTCAACCCGCTGGGTGTGCCGTCCCGAATGAACCCGGGACAGGTCCTGGAGATCCACCTCGGCTGGCTCGCCAGCCGCGGCTGGGACGTCTCCGGCCTCGGCGAGGAGTGGGCGCAGCGCCTCCAGGCGATCGGCGCCGACAGCGTCCAGCCCGGCACCAACGTCGCCACCCCGGTCTTCGACGGTGCGCGTGAGGACGAGCTCGCCGGTCTGCTGGAGCACACGATCCCGAACCGGGACGGCGAGCGCATGGTGCTCCCGACCGGTAAGGCGCCGCTGTTCGACGGCCGCTCGGGTGAGCCGTTCCCGGAGCCGATCTCGGTCGGCTACATGTACATCCTGAAGCTGCACCACTTGGTCGACGACAAGCTGCACGCCCGCTCGACCGGTCCGTACAGCATGATCACCCAGCAGCCGCTGGGTGGTAAGGCCCAGTTCGGTGGCCAGCGCTTCGGTGAGATGGAGGTGTGGGCGCTCGAGGCTTACGGCGCCGCGTACGCCCTCCAGGAGCTGCTGACCATCAAGTCCGACGACGTGACCGGCCGCGTGAAGGTCTACGAGGCCATCGTCAAGGGCGAGAACATCCCCGAGCCCGGCATCCCCGAGTCCTTCAAGGTGCTCATCAAGGAGATGCAGTCGCTCTGCCTGAACGTGGAGGTGCTGTCCAGCGACGGTATGTCCATCGAGATGCGTGACACCGACGAGGACGTCTTCCGCGCTGCGGAGGAGCTCGGCATCGACCTGTCCCGGCGCGAGCCGAGCAGCGTCGAAGAGGTCTGACGGGAGTCCGGCGGGGCTCTGAACCACAGAGCCCCGCCGACCCCCAGGCCCCCGTTTCAGACCCAAGACTTACAACCCTGAGAGGGATTGACGCATAGTGCTCGACGTCAACTTCTTCGATGAGCTCCGGATCGGTCTGGCCACCGCTGACGACATCCGTCAGTGGAGCCACGGCGAGGTCAAGAAGCCCGAGACCATCAACTACCGCACCCTCAAGCCCGAAAAGGACGGACTCTTCTGCGAGAAGATCTTCGGTCCGACCCGGGACTGGGAGTGCTACTGCGGCAAGTACAAGCGTGTCCGGTTCAAGGGCATCATCTGTGAGCGCTGTGGCGTCGAGGTGACTCGCGCCAAGGTGCGTCGTGAGCGGATGGGCCACATCGAGCTGGCCGCGCCCGTGACGCACATCTGGTACTTCAAGGGTGTCCCGAGCCGGCTGGGCTACCTGCTCGACCTGGCTCCCAAGGACCTCGAGAAGGTCATCTACTTCGCGGCGTACATGATCACGTACGTCGACGAGGAGCGCCGTACCCGCGACCTGCCCTCCCTGGAGGCGCACGTCTCCGTGGAGCGTCAGCAGGTCGAGAACCGTCGCGACGCCGACCTCGAGGCCCGCGCCAAGAAGCTCGAGACCGACCTGGCCGAGCTGGAGGCCGAGGGCGCCAAGGCCGACGTGCGCCGCAAGGTGCGCGAGGGTGCCGAGCGTGAGATGAAGCAGCTGCGCGACCGTTCGCAGCGCGAGATCGACCGCCTCGACGAGGTGTGGACCCGGTTCAAGAACCTCAAGGTCCAGGACCTCGAGGGGGACGAGCTCCTCTACCGCGAGCTGCGCGACCGCTTCGGCACGTACTTCGACGGCTCGATGGGTGCCGCGGCGCTGCAGAAGCGCCTGGAGTCCTTCGACCTCGACGAGGAGGCCGAGAAGCTCCGCGAGATCATCCGTACCGGCAAGGGCCAGAAGAAGACCCGTGCGCTCAAGCGCCTCAAGGTCGTCTCCGCGTTCCTGCAGACCAGCAACAGCCCCAAGGGCATGGTGCTCGACTGCGTGCCGGTCATCCCGCCGGACCTTCGCCCGATGGTGCAGCTGGACGGTGGCCGCTTCGCGACCTCCGACCTGAACGACCTGTACCGCCGTGTGATCAACCGCAACAACCGTCTGAAGAGGCTTCTCGACCTCGGCGCGCCCGAGATCATCGTCAACAACGAGAAGCGCATGCTTCAGGAGGCTGTTGACGCCCTCTTCGACAACGGTCGTCGTGGTCGCCCGGTGACGGGCCCCGGCAACCGTCCGCTGAAGTCCCTCAGCGACATGCTGAAGGGTAAGCAGGGTCGATTCCGTCAGAACCTGCTCGGCAAGCGTGTGGACTACTCCGCGCGTTCCGTGATCGTCGTCGGTCCGCAGCTGAAGCTGCACCAGTGCGGTCTGCCCAAGGCGATGGCGCTGGAGCTCTTCAAGCCGTTCGTGATGAAGCGCCTGGTCGACCTGAACCACGCGCAGAACATCAAGAGCGCCAAGCGCATGGTGGAGCGCGGCCGCACGGTCGTGTACGACGTCCTCGAAGAGGTCATCGCCGAGCACCCGGTTCTGCTGAACCGTGCTCCCACCCTGCACCGCCTCGGCATCCAGGCCTTCGAGCCGCAGCTGGTCGAGGGCAAGGCCATCCAGATCCACCCGCTCGTCTGCACCGCGTTCAACGCGGACTTCGACGGTGACCAGATGGCCGTGCACCTGCCGCTGTCCGCGGAGGCGCAGGCCGAGGCCCGCATCCTGATGCTGTCCTCGAACAACATCCTCAAGCCCGCCGACGGTCGTCCGGTGACGATGCCGACCCAGGACATGGTCCTCGGTCTGTTCTTCCTCACCACCGACTCCGAGATGCGGAACGTCAAGGGCGAGGACCGCTCCTTCGCGTCCGTGGCCGAGGCGATCATGGCCTTCGACGCGGGCGAGCTCTCGCTCCAGTCGAAGATCGACATCCGCTTCCCGGTCGGCACCATCCCGCCCCGCGGCTGGATGCCGCCGGCGCAGGAGGAGGGCGAGCCGGAGTGGCAGCAGGGTGACTCGTTCCGTCTGCGGACGACCCTGGGCCGCGCGCTCTTCAACGAGCTGCTGCCCGAGGACTACCCGTTCGTCGACTACGAGGTCGGCAAGAAGCAGCTCTCCGAGATCGTCAACGACCTCGCCGAGCGCTACCCCAAGGTGATCGTGGCGGCGACGCTCGACAACCTGAAGGCGTCCGGCTTCTACTGGGCGACCCGTTCCGGTGTCACCGTGGCCATCTCCGACGTCGTCGTTCCCGAGGCGAAGAAGGAGATCGTCCGCGGCTACGAGGCGCAGGACG
Organism: Streptomyces chartreusis; assembly: GCF_008704715.1. NCBI lineage: Bacteria > Bacillati > Actinomycetota > Actinomycetes > Kitasatosporales > Streptomycetaceae > Streptomyces > Streptomyces chartreusis. The sequence continues at coordinate 4,116,585 of NZ_CP023689.1, read as the reverse complement.
AGAAGGTCCAGAAGCAGTACGAGCGCGGTCTGATCACCAAGGACGAGCGCACGCAGGAGCTCATCGCGATCTGGACCAAGGCGACCAACGAGGTCGCCGAGGCGATGAACGACAACTTCCCGAAGACCAACCCGATCTTCATGATGGTGAACTCGGGTGCACGAGGCAACATGATGCAGATGCGTCAGATCGCCGGTATGCGTGGTCTCGTGTCGAACGCCAAGAACGAGACGATCCCGCGTCCGATCAAGGCGTCGTTCCGTGAGGGCCTGTCCGTGCTGGAGTACTTCATCTCCACGCACGGTGCCCGTAAGGGTCTGGCGGACACCGCCCTGCGTACCGCCGACTCGGGTTACCTGACCCGTCGTCTGGTGGACGTCTCGCAGGACGTCATCATCCGCGAGGAGGACTGCGGCACCGAGCGCGGTCTGAAGCTGCGGATCGCCTCGCGCGGCGCCGACGGCGTGCTGCGCAAGGCCGAGGACGTCGAGACCAGCGTCTACGCCCGCATGCTCGCCGAGGACGTCGTCATCGACGGCAAGGTGATCGCGCCGGCCAACGTGGACCTGGGCGACGTGCTCATCGACCAGCTGGTGCACCACGGTGTCGAGGAGGTCAAGACCCGTTCGATCCTGACCTGCGAGTCCCAGGTCGGCACCTGCGCGATGTGCTACGGCCGTTCGCTGGCCACCGGCAAGCTGGTCGACATCGGTGAGGCGGTCGGCATCATCGCCGCCCAGTCCATCGGTGAGCCCGGTACCCAGCTGACGATGCGTACCTTCCACACCGGTGGTGTGGCCGGTGACGACATCACCCAGGGTCTGCCGCGTGTCGTCGAGCTCTTCGAGGCCCGTACCCCGAAGGGTGTCGCCCCGATCTCCGAGGCCACCGGCCGCGTGCGGATCGAGGAGACCGAGAAGACCAAGAAGCTGGTCGTCACCCCGGACGACGGCAGCGACGAGACGGCGTACCCGATCTCGAAGCGTGCCCGACTCCTGGTCAGCGAGGGCGAGCACGTCGAGGTGGGCCAGAAGCTCACCGTGGGTGCCACCAACCCGCACGACGTGCTGCGCATCCTGGGTCAGCGTGCCGTCCAGGTCCACCTGGTCGGCGAGGTCCAGAAGGTCTACAACTCGCAGGGTGTGTCGATCCACGACAAGCACATCGAGATCATCATCCGGCAGATGCTGCGCCGTGTGACGATCATCGAGTCCGGCGACGCCGAGCTGCTGCCCGGTGAGCTGGTCGAGCGCTCGAAGTTCGAGACCGAGAACCGTCGTGTGGTGCAGGAGGGCGGTCACCCGGCCTCCGGTCGTCCGCAGCTCATGGGTATCACCAAGGCCTCGCTGGCCACGGAGTCCTGGCTGTCGGCGGCGTCCTTCCAGGAGACGACGCGAGTCCTCACGGATGCGGCGATCAACGCCAAGTCCGACTCGCTCATCGGCCTCAAGGAGAACGTCATCATCGGTAAGCTCATCCCGGCCGGTACGGGTCTGTCCCGCTACCGCAACATCCGGGTCGAGCCGACCGAGGAGGCCAAGGCCGCGATGTACTCGGCCGTCGGCTACGACGACATCGACTACTCGCCGTTCGGCACCGGCTCCGGCCAGGCCGTTCCGCTGGAGGACTACGACTACGGTCCGTACAACCAGTAAGGCGTGCGTCTGACGCACTGAAGGGCGGTCACCTCCCGGGGTGGCCGCCCTTCGGCGTGTCCGGGGACGTGTCGGGGTTTTCTCGGGGTGGACCCCGATGCCCGGAGGGCCGGTTCGGCGCATCATGGAGAGACTCCGACCAGTACGGGGGAGGTGCTCTCCATGGCGCAACCGTCGTGGCAGCCCTGGCAGCCGTGGCAGGGCGGTGGTGTTCCGCAGCCGTGGACCGGGCCCGGCACCCCGGCGACACCGTCGATGCTCGCCTCGCACGCCGACCGCGAGCGGGCCGTGGACGTGCTCAGGGCCGGCTACGGCGAGGGACGCCTGGAGCAGCCCGAGTTCGAGAAGCGCGTCGCGCGCGCCTATACGGCCCGTACGGTGGGGGAGCTGGCGCTGCTCGTCGCCGATCTGCCCCAGGGCCCGATGCCGTTGCCGGCACCCGTGACGCCCGTGCCGGGGACCTTCCTGCCGGTCGTCCGGCCGCAGACCAACGGCAAGGCGGTCGGCTCCGCGGTCTGCGGTGTGCTGTGCCTGGTGAGCTTCGGGCTGACCGGCATCCCGGCCGTGGTGCTCGGACACGCGGCCCGTGCCGAGATACGGCGGACCGGGGAGGGCGGTGACGCGCTCGCCCTGACCGGGCTGGTGTTCGGCTGGGTGTCGAACGCGGCCTGGGCGGTCCTGCTGACGCTGATGCTCGTGGCCGCCGCGGTGTCCGCGTAGGCGCTCCGCTGGGAGGTGCCGCGATGTTCAGCCGTCGTTCGACTGCCGCGCCGTCGTGCCTGGTCGCGCAGTTCCCCGCGCCCCTTGAGGGGGCTGTAGAGCCGCCGGTGACTTCGCCAGGCGGTGGATTCGAAGATCAAAACCGTCGCGTGGTCTTGACATCCGTCGTATGGCGATGCGGGCGAGGTCCATTTGTTTTGACCGCAGCGAATGAGGTAGGTACGCTCAGACCTTGTGCCTGGGGTGTGCCCTGGCTCTCGTGCGTGCCTTCAACCGCATAACGAGCTGTGAGCGGCCACCGCAATCTGTGCTCTTTTCGCCTCACGGCGGAAGTCCGCCGGATTCGACACACCCGACCGCGTGGGTCGGCGACGTTCCAGGTTAGCTTCACCATTCGGCACACAGAAACCGGAGAAGTAGTGCCTACGATCCAGCAGCTGGTCCGTAAGGGCCGGCAGGACAAGGTCGAGAAGAACAAGACGCCCGCACTCGAGGGTTCCCCTCAGCGTCGTGGCGTCTGCACGCGTGTGTTCACGACCACCCCGAAGAAGCCGAACTCGGCCCTGCGTAAGGTCGCGCGTGTGCGTCTGACCAGCGGGATCGAGGTCACCGCTTACATTCCGGGTGAGGGACACAACTTGCAGGAGCACTCCATCGTGCTCGTGCGTGGTGGCCGTGTGAAGGACCTGCCGGGTGTTCGCTACAAGATCATCCGCGGCTCCCTCGACACCCAGGGTGTCAAGAACCGCAAGCAGGCCCGCAGCCGCTACGGCGCCAAGAAGGAGAAGTAAGAATGCCTCGTAAGGGCCCCGCCCCGAAGCGCCCGGTCATCATCGACCCGGTCTACGGTTCTCCTCTTGTCACGTCGCTCATCAACAAGGTGCTGCTGAACGGCAAGCGCTCCACCGCCGAGCGCATCGTCTACGGCGCCATGGAGGGTCTGCGTGAGAAGACGGGCAACGACCCGATCATCACGCTGAAGCGCGCGCTTGAGAACATCAAGCCGACCCTCGAGGTCAAGTCCCGCCGTGTCGGTGGTGCGACGTACCAGGTTCCGATCGAGGTCAAGCCCGGTCGTGCCAACACGCTCGCGCTGCGCTGGCTGGTCGGTTACTCCCGCGCCCGTCGCGAGAAGACCATGACCGAGCGTCTCCTCAACGAGCTTCTCGACGCCTCGAACGGCCTCGGTGCGGCCGTGAAGAAGCGCGAGGACACCCACAAGATGGCCGAGTCCAACAAGGCCTTCGCGCACTACCGCTGGTAGTCGCAGACCCCATCGAGACCGAGAGAAGACTGAAGCCTTATGGCTACCACTTCACTTGACCTGGCCAAGGTCCGCAACATCGGGATCATGGCCCACATCGACGCGGGCAAGACGACCACCACCGAGCGGATCCTCTTCTACACCGGCGTCAGCTACAAGATCGGTGAGGTCCACGACGGCGCCGCCACCATGGACTGGATGGAGCAGGAGCAGGAGCGTGGCATCACGATCACCTCTGCTGCCACCACCTGTCACTGGCCGCTCGAGGACAACGACTACACGATCAACATCATCGACACCCCGGGCCACGTCGACTTCACGGTCGAGGTGGAGCGCTCGCTGCGCGTCCTCGACGGTGCCGTCACGGTGTTCGACGGTGTCGCCGGTGTCGAGCCGCAGTCCGAGACGGTGTGGCGTCAGGCCGACCGTTACGGCGTGCCGCGCATCTGCTTCGTGAACAAGCTCGACCGCACCGGTGCCGAGTTCCACCGCTGCGTCGACATGATCTCGGACCGCCTTGGTGCGCAGCCGCTGGTCATGCAGCTTCCGATCGGTGCCGAGGCCGACTTCAAGGGCGTCGTGGACCTGGTCCGCATGAAGGCGCTCGTGTGGTCCGCCGAGGCCGCCAAGGGCGAGATGTACGACGTCGTCGACATCCCGGCCACGCACACCGAGGCTGCCGAGGAGTACCGCGGCAAGCTGATCGAGGGCGTCGCCGAGAACGACGAAGAGATCATGGAGCTGTACCTGGAGGGCCAGGAGCCCACCGAGGAGCAGCTGTACGCCGCGATCCGTCGCATCACCATCGCGTCCGGCAAGTCGAGCGACACCACGGTCACCCCGGTGTTCTGCGGCACCGCGTTCAAGAACAAGGGCGTCCAGCCCCTGCTCGACGCGGTCGTGCGCTACCTGCCGACCCCCCTGGACGTCGAGGCCATCGAGGGCCACGACGTCAAGGACCCCGAGGTCGTCGTCAAGCGCAAGCCGTCCGAGGAGGAGCCCCTGTCGGCTCTTGCCTTCAAGATCATGAGCGACCCGCACCTCGGCAAGCTCACCTTCGTCCGGATCTACTCCGGTCGCCTGGAGTCCGGCACCGCCGTGCTGAACTCCGTCAAGGGCAAGAAGGAGCGCATCGGCAAGATCTACCGCATGCACGCGAACAAGCGTGAGGAGATCGAGGCGGTGGGCGCCGGCGACATCGTCGCCGTCATGGGCCTGAAGCAGACCACCACCGGTGAGACGCTGAGCGACGACAAGCAGCCGGTGATCCTGGAGTCCATGGACTTCCCGGCGCCGGTCATCCAGGTCGCGATCGAGCCCAAGTCCAAGGGTGACCAGGAGAAGCTGGGTGTCGCCATCCAGCGTCTCGCGGAGGAGGACCCCTCCTTCCAGGTCCACTCGGACGAGGAGACGGGCCAGACCATCATCGGTGGTATGGGCGAGCTGCACCTCGAGGTGCTGGTCGACCGCATGCGCCGTGAGTTCAAGGTCGAGGCCAACGTCGGCAAGCCGCAGGTCGCCTACCGCGAGACGATCCGCAAGGCCGTCGAGCGCGTCGACTACACGCACAAGAAGCAGACTGGTGGTACCGGCCAGTTCGCCAAGGTGCAGATCGCGATCGAGCCGATCGAGGGCGGCGACGCCTCGTACGAGTTCGTGAACAAGGTCACCGGTGGTCGTATCCCGAAGGAGTACATCCCTTCGGTCGACGCCGGTGCGCAGGAGGCCATGCAGTTCGGCATCCTCGCGGGCTACGAGATGACCGGCGTGCGCGTCACGCTGCTCGACGGTGGCTACCACGAGGTCGACTCCTCCGAGCTCGCGTTCAAGATCGCCGGCTCGCAGGCCTTCAAGGAGGCCGCGCGCAAGGCCAGCCCCGTGCTGCTCGAGCCGATGATGGCCGTCGAGGTCACCACGCCCGAGGACTACATGGGTGAGGTCATCGGCGACATCAACTCCCGCCGTGGTCAGATCCAGGCCATGGAGGAGCGGGCGGGTGCTCGCGTCGTGAAGGGCCTCGTGCCCCTCTCGGAGATGTTCGGTTACGTCGGCGACCTGCGCAGCAAGACGTCCGGCCGGGCCAGCTACTCCATGCAGTTCGACTCCTACGCCGAGGTTCCGCGGAACGTCGCCGAGGAGATCATCGCGAAGGCCAAGGGCGAGTAACGCACCGCGTTCACACGCTTTAGGCTTGACTCCGGAGCCTGGAGGGGCATTCACCCGCATTCGTGGGGGAATGCCCTCGGGCCCGGGCTTTCCAGCAAAGATCACCTGGCGCCGATGAAGCAAGGCGTTCAGAACCACTCCACAGGAGGACCCCGTGGCGAAGGCGAAGTTCGAGCGGACTAAGCCCCACGTCAACATCGGCACCATCGGTCACATCGACCACGGTAAGACGACCCTTACGGCCGCCATTACCAAGGTGCTGCACGACGCGTACCCGGACCTGAACGAGGCCTCGGCCTTCGACCAGATCGACAAGGCTCCCGAGGAGCGCCAGCGCGGTATCACCATCTCCATCGCGCACGTCGAGTACCAGACCGAGACGCGTCACTACGCCCACGTCGACTGCCCCGGTCACGCGGACTACATCAAGAACATGATCACGGGTGCGGCGCAGATGGACGGCGCCATCCTCGTTGTCGCCGCCACCGACGGCCCGATGCCGCAGACCAAGGAGCACGTGCTCCTGGCCCGCCAGGTCGGCGTTCCGTACATCGTCGTCGCCCTGAACAAGGCCGACATGGTGGACGACGAGGAGATCCTGGAGCTCGTCGAGCTCGAGGTCCGTGAGCTGCTCTCCGAGTACGAGTTCCCGGGCGACGACCTGCCGGTCGTCAAGGTCTCGGCGCTCAAGGCCCTTGAGGGCGACAAGGAGTGGGGCAACACCGTCCTCGAGCTCATGAAGGCCGTGGACGAGAACATCCCGCAGCCCGAGCGTGACGTCGACAAGCCGTTCCTGATGCCGATCGAGGACGTCTTCACGATCACCGGTCGCGGTACGGTCGTCACCGGCCGTATCGAGCGTGGTGTCCTCAAGGTCAACGAGACCGTTGACATCGTGGGCATCAAGCAGGAGAAGACCACCACCACGGTCACCGGCATCGAGATGTTCCGCAAGCTGCTCGACGAGGGCCAGGCCGGTGAGAACGTCGGTCTGCTCCTCCGTGGCATCAAGCGCGAGGACGTCGAGCGCGGCCAGGTCATCATCAAGCCCGGTTCGGTCACGCCGCACACCGAGTTCGAGGCCCAGGCCTACATCCTGTCCAAGGACGAGGGTGGCCGCCACACGCCGTTCTTCAACAACTACCGTCCGCAGTTCTACTTCCGTACGACGGACGTGACCGGCGTCGTGACCCTCCCCGAGGGTACCGAGATGGTCATGCCGGGTGACAACACCGAGATGAAGGTGGAGCTCATCCAGCCCGTCGCCATGGAAGAGGGCCTGAAGTTCGCCATCCGTGAGGGTGGCCGGACGGTCGGCGCCGGCCAGGTCACCAAGATCAACAAGTAATTGTCGATCTGACCTGGTAGCTCCAAGCGCGAGCTCCTGAAGGGGCCCGTACGACTTCGGTCGTACGGGCCCTTTCGCTGTTTCTGAGGGGGTGTCACGAGGGCTGGGCCGGTGACGGTCTCACCCTCGCGGCTCACCCCGAGTGGCAGGCCGATCACGCCTCGCAAAGATTGCTGTGAGGAATCAAGAAAGGTGTCGGCATGGCACATTCAGGCCACTGGGTGCGTTATTCGTCCCGGTTCTGCATAACCTCGCTCGCCGCCGCGGCCGCCCTGCTGGTCGGCGCGGTGCCGTCGACGAACGCCGTCGCCGCGGACCTCGCTCCGCGGCCCGCCGTCGACGTGACCGGGTTCTCCACGGGCTGGTCGAATCCGTGGGCCATCTCCTTCCTGCCTGACGGGCGCTCGGCACTGGTGACGGAGAACGAGAGCGCCCGTGTCTACCGCTTGCGCGACAACGGCCGCCGGACCTTGATCGGCAAGGTGCCGAAGGTCGCCGTCCTCCAGCCCGGTGACGCCGCCAAGGGCGGGCTCCTGGGTGTCGCTCCGTCCCCGACGTGGGACGGCAGGAAGGACAAGCAGGTGTTCTTCATGCACACCACGGCGACCGGGAGCCGGGTGGTGCGGATGAACTACGACGGCAAGTCGCTCAGCGACTACCGGGTCGTCCTCGACGGCCTCAGGCGGGGGTCCAACCACCACGGCGGCAAGATCGCCTTCGGTCCCGACAAGTACCTCTACGTCGCGACGGGCGAGGCCACGCACGCCAGGCTCGCGCAGGACAAGTCCTCGCTCAACGGCAAGATCCTGCGGATCACGAAGTCCGGCAAGGCGGCCCCCGGCAACCCGTTCGGCAACCGCGTCTACAGCTACGGCCACCGCAATCCGCAGGGCCTGGCATGGGACCGCAAGGGCCGGCTGTGGTCGGTGGAGATCGGCCAGGAAGCCAAGGACGAGCTCAACCTGATCAAGCCGGGCGCCAACTACGGCTGGCCCAGCTGCGAGGGCGTCTGCGCCACCAAGGGCATGACCGACCCGAAGGTCACCTGGGACCACACCACGGCCCCCGCCCAGGTCGCCGTCGTGGGTGACGACCTCTACGTGTCGACGCTGCGGGGCTATCAGCTCTGGCGCGTCCCCATCACCGCGGCCCTCCAGGGCAAGGGCGACAGCGCCAGGACCAAGGTCTTCTCGGGCTACGCCCTGCGCGCCCTCGCGAAGGTCCCCGGCAGGAACGAACTGTGGCTGGGCACCGCGCGAGGGGCGAACGGCGACCGGATCCTGCGGGTGACCGTCGGCGAAGCCGTTGGGCAACGCGCCCAAGGGGCGCCGGGCATCCAGCGGAGCGCGGCCGTCGACGGCGGTGCGCCGGCCGGCGCCAAGACGCTGTCGAAGGGATGGCACACCCCCTGGGGCATCTCGTTCCTGCCGAACGGCCGGAGTGCCCTGGTGACCGAGCGCCTCTCCTACCAGGTCTACCGCCTGGACCGGAACGGCACCAAGAAGTGGGTCGGCGAGGTGCCGTACACCGTCCCGGAGCCGTACGACGAGGGCGCCGGCGGACTGCTGGGGGTCGCCCCGTCGCCGACGTGGGACGGCAAGAAGGACAAGCAGGTGTTCTTCGTGCACACCACCAAGAGCGAGACCCGAGTCGTCAGGATGGACTACGACGGCACCTCGCTGCGCAACTACAAGCCGATCCTGACCGGCATCCGGCGGGGCGGCGACCACAACGGCGGCAGGATCGCCTTCGGCCCCGACAAGTACCTGTACGTCACCACCGGCGAAGCCCTTCAGCCCAAGCTGGCGCAGGACAAGTCCTCGCTCAACGGCAAGATCCTGCGGATCACCAGGAGCGGCAAGGCGGCGCCCGGCAACCCGTTCGGCAACCGGGTCTACAGCTACGGCCACCGCAATCCGCAGGGCCTGGCATGGGACGCCAAGGGCCGGCTGTGGTCGGTGGAGATCGGCCAGCAGACCCATGACGAACTGAACCTGATCAAGCGGGGCGCCAACTACGGCTGGCCCAGCTGCGAGGGCGTCTGCTCCGTCAAGGGCATGACCGGCCCGAAGGCCACCTTCAGCCCCGAGAAGGGCGTCCCGGCCCAGCTCGCCGTCGTACGCAACGTCCTGTACGTGTCGTCGCTGCGCGGGCAGCGGCTGTGGCGCGTGCCGATCGACGGCGGCAGCGAACGCCTCGGCACGAAGACCGCCTTCTACCCCGGCGCCTACGGCCGGCTCCGCGCCATCGCCAAGGTGCCCGGCGCGAACGAACTGTGGGTCGGCACCAGCGACCTGGGGTACGGCAACGACAAGATCCTCCGTGTCCCGATCAGGTGAGCCCGGCCCCTTCCCTCCCCAAGTAACCCCGAAAGAAGGGACGTACGACCGATGCACGAGACCAAGGAACCGCTGAAGCCGGTCGAGCAGGCCCCCTCGGCGCAGCCGGACGACACCACCTGGCAGGCCCCCGCCTTCGAGGTCGTCGACACCGCGCTGGAGGTCACCGCCTACTCGCTCAGCACCCGCTAGCGGCCGCCATGCTGCTGCTGGTACTCGGCACTGCCGCCGGCGGCGGCATCCCCCAGTGGAACTGCGCGTGCCCCGGTTGCTCCGGGGCACGCGCCCACCCGCACCGGCGCCGCCGGCACGCCTCGCTGGCCGTACGCACCGGCGAGGGCCGCTGGTACGTCGTCAACGCGACCCCCGACATCGGCGACCAGATCGAGGAACGGCCCGAGCTCCACCCCGGGCCCGGCCCCCGGCAGACCCCGCTCGCCGGAGTGATCCTCACCGACGCCGAACTCGACCACACCCTGGGCATCGCCCGGCTGCGCGAGGCGGACGGCTTCCAGGTGCTGGCGACGGCCCCGGTACGGCAGGCGCTGCTGGACCGCCAGCGGTTTGGCGACGTCCTGGCCCCGTACACCGACGTGACCTGGCGGGAGCTGCCCGGGCACGGCGCCGAACCGCTGGACGGCACGCCCTCCGGCCTTCAGGTCAGCGGCATCCCGGTCTCCGGCAAGCGCCCGCGGTACGCCGCCGACGCCCCGGACGACGACGCCTGGGTCGTCGCGCTGCGGCTGTACGACCCGTCGTCCGGCGCCTCGGTCCTCTACGCCCCGGCCCTGGCCGCCTGGCCGGACCGCCTCCAGCAGGCCGCCGCCGAGGCCGACTGCGTCATCGTCGACGGCACCTTCTGGGACGACGAGGAGCCCCGCCGCACCGGCATCTCCTCGCGCACCGCCACCGGCATGGGCCATCTGCCCATCGACGGCCCGGGCGGCACCGCCGAGCGGCTCGCCCCCCTCTCCGCACGGTGCCTGTACACGCACCTCAACAACACCAACCCCCTCGTCGACCCGGCCGCGCCCCAGCACAAGCGGCTCGCCCGGCTGGGCATCGAGGTGGCGCACGACGGAATGGTGATCGAGCCATGAGCACAGCCGCTGTGAGCACGAGCCCGGCCCCGCCCGAGGAGCCCTGGAGTCCCGCCGAGTTCGAGGCGCGACTGCGTGCGGTGGGGGAGCAGCGCTACCACCACCTGCACCCCTTCAACATCCGCATGCACGACGGCGACCTCAGCCCCGGCGAACTGCGCCGCTGGATCGCCAACCGCTTCCACTACCAGCGCCACATCCCCGTCAAGGACGCCCTGATCACCGCCAAGCTCCCCACCTCGGAGCTGCGCCGGATGTGGCTGCGCCGCATCCAGGACCACGACGGGGCACAGAGCGGCGAGGGCGGCATCGAGCGCTGGCTGCGGCTCGGGGAGGCGGCCGGCCTGGACCGCGAGACCCTGCTGCGCGCCGACTCGGTGCTGCCGGGCGTACGGCTTGCGGTCGACGGATACGTCAACTTCTGCCGGCTGCGCCCGCCCCTGGAGGCCGTCGCCGCCTCGCTCACCGAACTGTCCGCCCCGGACCTGATGCGCACCCGCATCGACGCCTTCGAGCGCCACTACCCGTGGATCGACGCCGAGGGCCTCGCCTACTTCCGCACCCGGGTCTCCCAGGGGCGGCGCGACAGCCGCGAGGCGCTCGACCTGGTCCTCGGCTGGGCCCGCACCCATGACGAACAGGAGCGCGCCGTGGCAGCGCTGCGCTTCAAGTGCGACGTCCTGTGGTCGCTGCTGGACACCGTGGACGGCGCGGGCCGCGGGGAGCCGGCGTGAGCGGGCCGCCCGGCACCGACTGGCGGCCCGCCCCGGCCCCCGCCACCGTGCGCCGCCACGACCCCGTACGGGACGCGGACCTGCTGCTCCTGCCCGAGCGGGTCGGCGTCCTGACCGGCTCGGCCGGCACGGTGCTCGGCCTGTGCGACGGCACCCGCAGCGTCGCCGACATCGTCGCGGAACTCACCGAGCGCTTCCCCGACGCCCCCGTGGCCACCGACGTCCCCGTGTTCCTGGAGCGGCTGCGCAAGGAGGGCTGGCTGCGATGACCCCGACGGACCCGCCGGCCGGCCCCGCCACGCCCCCCGCCCGCCCCTGGGCCCTGCTCGCCGAGCTCACCCACGCCTGTCCGCTGCACTGCGGCTACTGCTCCAACCCCCTTGAACTGAAACGCCGTTCGAGCGAGTTGAGCACCGAACAGTGGGCGGACGTGCTGCGCCAGGCGGGAGAGCTCGGCGTCGTCCAGACCCATCTGTCGGGCGGCGAGCCGCTGCTGCGCCGGGACCTGGCGGAGATCGTCGCCGCGGCCGAGGCGGCCGGCATCTACACCCAGCTGGTCACCAGCGGCGTGGGCCTGAGCGAGCCGCGCCTCGCAGCCCTCGCCGCCGCCGGACTGAAGAGCGTCCAGCTGTCCGTGCAGCACGCCGACCCACGCGCCTCCGACCGCATCGCCGGGCGGCGCTCCTTCGCCGAGAAGGAACGCGCCGCCGAGCTGGTGCGGGCCGCCGGACTGCCGCTCGGCATGAACGTCGTCCTGCACCGCGAGAACCTGGACGCCCTCGACGCGCTCGTCGAGCTGGGCGTGTCCTGGGGCGTGGACCGCATCGAGCTCGCCAACGTCCAGTTCTACGGCTGGGGCCTGCTCAACCGCGCCGCGCTGCTGCCCACCCGCGAGCAGCTCGCCGGCGCACGGGAGGCGGTCCAGCGGTGGCGCGGGCGGCTCCCGGACGGGCCCGAGCTGGTCTGGGTCGTCCCCGACTACTTCGATGGCGTCGCCAAGCCGTGCATGGGCGGCTGGGGAGCGGTCTCGCTCACGGTCGCCCCCGACGGCACGGTGCTGCCGTGCCCCGCGGCGGCCGCGCTGCCGGACCTGGATCCACCGAACGTCCGCGATCACCGGCTGGACTGGATCTGGGACCACTCCGGGGCGTTCACCCGCTACCGCGGCACCGACTGGATGCCCGATCCCTGCCGCGGCTGTTCCCGCCGCGAGGAGGACTTCGGCGGCTGCCGCTGCCAGGCCTACGCACTCACCGGGGACGCCACCCGTACGGATCCGGCATGCGGGCTCTCGCCGGACCACGGGCTCATCCGAGGGCTGGCCGAGGCCGAACCGGACGAAACAGTGCAGATCAGACGCCGGGTGCCCGGCCGGGTCAAGGGCGCAGCCGCCCGGGTTTGACCTGCGTCACCCTCGGGGTATTCTCTCCGGCTCGATTGGCGGACCCCCTGCCCCATATGGCAGACTGTCCGAGTTGCTCGGTCGAGTGTTGATGCTGCGCGCCTCCCGCCGGGAGGACCGGAAGCGAGTCCCACAGTACTCGTCGCCCTAACTGCCGTAAGGCAGCGCTGGGGCGGACGTACGGGAATCTTCCGGGAAGTGTCAGTGCGGCACCGACCAGGCACCCGGTGGACCTCCTAGTCCCCGGCTTGCGGTTCCGGAAGGGCCGTGCTCCCAGGCAAGGGATGTTCGAACAAGGGGCATCTGTGTCAGCGAGAGCGCGACACGCCCGACCGCGTGGGTCGGAGAGCAGGGCACAGGAACACCGGGTTCCAGAGCGTTACGAGACAAAGGACTACTGAGTAGCCATGGCGGGACAGAAGATCCGCATCCGGCTCAAGGCCTACGACCACGAGGTCATCGACTCCTCGGCGAAGAAGATCGTCGAGACGGTGACCCGCACTGGTGCGTCGGTCGCGGGCCCGGTGCCGCTGCCCACTGAGAAGAACGTGTACTGCGTCATCAAGTCGCCGCACAAGTACAAGGACTCGCGCGAGCACTTCGAGATGCGCACGCACAAGCGCCTGATCGACATCCTCGACCCGACGCCCAAGACCGTTGACTCTCTGATGCGACTCGACCTCCCGGCCGGTGTCGACATCGAGATCAAGCTCTAGGGGCCGGTGATCTGAGAATGGCTAAGCAGATCAAGGGCATCCTGGGCGAGAAGCTCGGCATGACGCAGGTGTGGGACGCGAACAACCGTGTTGTTCCGGTCACCGTCGTCAAGGCCGGCCCGAACGTCGTCACCCAGGTCCGCACGAACGACGCCGACGGCTACGAGTCCGTCCAGATCGCGTTCGGCGACATCGACCCGCGCAAGGTGAACAAGCCCCTCAAGGGCCACTTCGCGAAGGCCGACGTCACCCCCCGTCGCCACCTCGTCGAGATCCGCACCGCGGACGCCGCCGAGTACACCCTCGGCCAGGAGATCACCGCTGAGGTGTTCGAGGCCGGCGTGAAGGTCGACGTGACCGGCAAGAGCAAGGGCAAGGGCTTCGCCGGTGTCATGAAGCGTCACAACTTCAAGGGCCTCGGCGCCGGACACGGCACCCAGCGCAAGCACCGCTCTCCCGGTTCCATCGGTGGCTGCGCCACCCCGGGCCGCGTGTTCAAGGGCCTCCGCATGGCGGGTCGTATGGGCAACGAGCGGGTCACCACCCAGAACCTGACCGTCCACGCCGTTGACGCGGAGAAGGGTCTGCTGCTCATCAAGGGCGCGGTTCCCGGTCCGAACGGCGGCCTCGTCCTGGTCCGCACCGCGGCCAAGGGGGCCTGAGGTAACCGATGAGCACTGTTGACATCCTTTCGCCGGCGGGCGACAAGGCCGGTACCGTCGAGCTCCCCGCGGAGATCTTCGACGTAGAGAAGATCAGCGTTCCGCTGCTTCACCAGGTCGTCGTCGCGCAGCTGGCCGCTGCCCGCCAGGGCACGCACAAGACCAAGACGCGTGGCGAGGTCCGTGGTGGTGGCAAGAAGCCTTACCGCCAGAAGGGCACCGGTCGCGCCCGTCAGGGCTCGACCCGCGCGCCGCAGTTCGCCGGTGGTGGCGTCGTGCACGGTCCCGTGCCGCGTGACTACTCGCAGCGGACCCCGAAGAAGATGAAGGCCGCGGCCCTGCGCCACGCCCTCACCGACCGGGCCCGCAACAACCGCATCCACGTCGTCTCCGGCGTGATCGAGGGCGAGAACCCCAGCACCAAGGCCGCGAAGAGCCTGTTCGGCAAGATCAGCGAGCGCAAGAACCTGCTCCTGATCGTCGAGCGCGCCGACGAGGCCGCGTGGCTGTCCGCCCGCAACCTGCCCCAGGTCCACATCCTGGAGCCGGGCCAGCTGAACACGTACGACGTTCTCGTCTCGGACGACGTGGTCTTCACCCAGGCCGCGTTCGAGTCCTTCGTGTCGGGCCCGAAGGCCAATGACACCGAAGGGAGCGAGGCCTGATGGCTACGCGTCACCCGAGCATTGCCTCCAAGGCGGCCAAGGCCGCCAAGGCCGCGCGCGTCGCCAAGGCGCGTCGTCACGCCGCCGAGGGCAAGAACACCGTCGAGACCCCGGTCAGCAAGTCCTTCACGGACCCCCGTGACGTGCTGCTGAAGCCGGTCGTCTCCGAGAAGAGCTACGCGCTTCTCGACGAGGGCAAGTACACGTTCATCGTCGCCCCGAGCGCCAACAAGACCCAGATCAAGCAGGCCGTCCAGGCGGTCTTCGACGTCAAGGTCACTGGGGTCAACACGATCAACCGCCAGGGCAAGCGCAAGCGGACCCGCACCGGCTTCGGCCAGCGCGCGGGCACCAAGCGCGCGATCGTGACCCTCGCCGAGGGCGACCGTATCGACATCTTCGGCGGTCCGACCGCCTAAGGGCGGTCCGGATCGTCCGATATCGGACGAGGACTGAGAAATGGGAATCCGCAAGTACAAGCCGACTACGCCGGGCCGTCGCGGCTCCAGCGTCGCCGACTTCGTCGAGGTCACGCGGTCCACGCCGGAGAAGTCGCTGGTCCGCCCCCTGCACAGCAAGGGCGGCCGTAACAACGCCGGTCGTGTGACCGTTCGCCACCAGGGTGGCGGACACAAGCGCGCCTACCGAGTGATCGACTTCCGTCGTCACGACAAGGACGGCGTGCCGGCGAAGGTCGCGCACATCGAGTACGACCCCAACCGCACCGCGCGCATCGCGCTGCTGCACTACGCCGACGGCGAGAAGCGCTACATCCTCGCCCCGCGCAACCTGCAGCAGGGTGACCGCGTCGAGAACGGTCCTGGGGCCGACATCAAGCCGGGCAACAACCTGGCGCTCCGCAACATCCCGGTCGGTACCACGATCCACGCGATCGAGCTCCGTCCCGGTGGCGGCGCCAAGTTCGCCCGCTCCGCCGGTGCCTCCGTGCAGCTGCTCGCGAAGGAGGGCTCGATGGCCCACCTCCGCATGCCCTCCGGTGAGATCCGCCTGGTCGACCAGCGCTGCCGCGCCACGGTCGGCGAGGTCGGCAACGCCGAGCAGAGCAACATCAACTGGGGCAAGGCCGGCCGCAAGCGCTGGCTGGGCGTCCGCCCGACCGTTCGTGGTGTGGCGATGAACCCGGTTGACCACCCCCACGGTGGTGGTGAGGGCAAGACCTCCGGTGGTCGCCACCCGGTCAGCCCCTGGGGTCAGAAGGAAGGTCGTACTCGTTCGCCCAAGAAGGCGTCGAACAAGTACATCGTCCGCCGCCGCAAGACGAACAAGAAGCGCTAGGAGCGGGTTTAGATGCCGCGCAGTCTCAAGAAGGGGCCCTTCGTCGACGGACACCTCATCAAGAAGGTGGACGCCCAGAACGAAGCCGGCACCAAGAACGTCATCAAGACCTGGTCCCGTCGCTCCATGATCGTGCCGGCCATGCTCGGCCACACGCTCGCGGTGCACAACGGCAAGACCCACATCCCGGTGTTCGTCACCGAGTCGATGGTCGGCCACAAGCTCGGCGAGTTCTCGCCGACGCGCACCTTCCGGGGCCACGTCAAGGACGACCGGAAGTCGAAGCGCCGCTAGTAGCGGATCGCATTCAGACACGTAAGTAACTGAGAGGGACAACCATGGAAGCCAGGGCCCAGGCGCGGTACATCCGCGTTACGCCCATGAAGGCCCGCCGCGTGGTGGACCTTATCCGTGGCATGGATGCCACGGAGGCTCAGGCTGTTCTGCGATTCGCTCCGCAGGCAGCCTCCGTGCCGGTCGGCAAGGTGCTCGACAGCGCCATTGCCAACGCCGCGCACAACTACGACCACCCGGACGCCTCCTCGCTGGTCATCAGCGAGGCGTACGTTGACGAGGGCCCGACCCTGAAGCGGTTCCGTCCGCGTGCCCAGGGCCGTGCCTACCGGATCCGCAAGCGGACCAGCCACATCACTGTGGTCGTCAGCAGCAAGGAAGGAACCCGGTAATGGGCCAGAAGGTTAACCCGCATGGGTTCCGGCTCGGTGTCACCACGGACTTCAAGTCCCGGTGGTACGCCGACAAGCTGTACAAGGACTACGTCAAGGAAGACGTCGCCATCCGTCGGATGATGACGTCCGGCATGGAGCGCGCCGGCATCTCGAAGGTTGAGATCGAGCGCACCCGTGACCGTGTCCGCGTGGACATCCACACCGCGCGTCCGGGCATCGTCATCGGCCGCCGTGGCGCCGAGGCCGACCGCATCCGCGGTGACCTCGAGAAGCTCACGGGCAAGCAGGTCCAGCTGAACATCCTCGAGGTCAAGAACCCCGAGACCGACGCTCAGCTGGTTGCCCAGGCCGTTGCCGAGCAGCTCTCCTCCCGCGTCTCCTTCCGTCGGGCCATGCGTAAGAGCATGCAGTCCGCCATGAAGGCCGGCGCCAAGGGCATCAAGATCCAGTGCGGCGGCCGCCTCGGTGGCGCCGAGATGTCCCGCTCGGAGTTCTACCGCGAGGGCCGCGTGCCCCTGCACACGCTCCGTGCGAACGTGGACTACGGCTTCTTCGAGGCCAAGACGACCTTCGGCCGCATCGGCGTGAAGGTCTGGATCTACAAGGGCGACGTCAAGAACATCGCCGAGGTCCGCGCCGAGAACGCTGCGGCCCGTGCGGGTAACCGCCCGGCCCGTGGTGGTGCAGACCGCCCGGCCCGTGGTGGCCGTGGTGGCGAGCGGCGCGGTCGCAAGCCGCAGCAGGCTGCCGGCGCCGAGGCCCCCAAGGCCGAGGCCCCCGCCGCTCCGGCTGAGAGCACCGGAACGGAGGCCTGACCGAAATGCTGATCCCCCGTAGGGTCAAGCACCGCAAGCAGCACCACCCCAAGCGCTCCGGCGCTGCCAAGGGTGGCACGACGGTTGCGTTCGGCGAGTACGGCATCCAGGCGCTCACCCCGGCCTACGTGACGAACCGTCAGATCGAGGCCGCTCGTATTGCCATGACGCGTCACATCAAGCGTGGTGGCAAGGTCTGGATCAACATCTACCCGGACCGTCCCCTCACCAAGAAGCCTGCCGAGACCCGCATGGGTTCCGGTAAGGGTTCTCCGGAGTGGTGGATCGCCAACGTCAAGCCCGGACGCGTGATGTTCGAGCTGTCGTACCCCAACGAGAAGATCGCCCGTGAGGCTCTGACTCGCGCCGCCCACAAGCTGCCGATGAAGTGCCGGATCGTCAAGCGCGAGGCAGGTGAAGCGTGATGTCGGCCGGTACCAAGGCGTCCGAGCTGCGCGAGCTGGGCAACGAGGAGCTTCTTGCGAAGCTCCGCGAGGCCAAGGAAGAGCTGTTCAACCTCCGCTTCCAGGCGGCGACCGGTCAGCTCGAGAACCATGGCCGTCTGAAGGCGGTCCGCAAGGACATCGCGCGGATCTACACCCTGATGCGCGAGCGTGAGCTGGGCATCGAAACGGTGGAGAACGCCTGATGAGCGAGAAGAACGTGACTGAGAACGCAGAGGCGCGCGGTTTCCGCAAGACCCGTGAGGGTCTCGTCGTCAGCGACAAGATGGACAAGACCGTCGTCGTCGCCGTCGAGGACCGTGTGAAGCACGCGCTGTACGGCAAGGTCATCCGCCGTACGAACAAGCTCAAGGCGCACGACGAGCAGAACGCCGCGGGTGTCGGCGACCGTGTCCTCCTCATGGAGACCCGGCCGCTGTCCGCGACGAAGCGCTGGCGCGTCGTCGAGATCCTCGAGAAGGCCAAGTAATTCCTGCGGGGTTTCCCGCAGGACAGTTCCGCCAGGCTCGGCAGGGGTGCTCGTACTGAGCCCCCTGCCGGGAACCGGCAGACAAACAGGAGATAGACGTGATCCAGCAGGAGTCGCGACTGCGCGTCGCCGACAACACTGGTGCGAAGGAAATCCTTTGCATCCGTGTGCTCGGTGGCTCCGGTCGCCGCTACGCGGGCATCGGTGACGTCATCGTCGCCACCGTCAAGGACGCGATCCCCGGTGGCAACGTGAAGAAGGGTGACGTCGTCAAGGCGGTCATCGTTCGCACCGTCAAGGAGCGCCGCCGTCCGGACGGCTCGTACATCCGCTTCGACGAGAACGCCGCCGTCATTCTGAAGAACGACGGCGACCCTCGCGGCACCCGCATCTTCGGCCCGGTCGGGCGTGAGCTGCGCGAGAAGAAGTTCATGAAGATCATCTCGCTGGCTCCGGAGGTGCTGTAAGCATGAAGATTAAGAAGGGCGACCTGGTCCAGGTCATCACCGGTAAGGACAAGGGCAAGCAGGGCAAGGTCATCGCGGCCTACCCCCGCGAGGACCGTGTCCTGGTCGAGGGTGTCAACCGGGTCAAGAAGCACACCAAGGCCGGCCCGACCGCCAAGGGTTCGCAGGCCGGCGGCATCGTCACGACCGAGGCGCCCGTCCACGTCTCCAACGTCCAGCTGGTCGTTGAGAAGGACGGCAACAAGGTCGTCACGCGTGTCGGCTACCGCTTCGACGACGAAGGCAACAAGATCCGCGTTGCCAAGCGGACGGGTGAGGACATCTGATGACGACCACCACCAGCCCGCGTCTGAAGCTGAAGTACCGCGAGGAGATCGCGGGCAAGCTGCGTGACGAGTTCAAGTACGAGAACGTCATGCAGGTTCCCGGCCTCGTCAAGATCGTGGTCAACATGGGTGTGGGCGACGCCGCCCGCGACTCCAAGCTGATCGAGGGCGCGATCCGCGACCTCACCACGATCACCGGTCAGAAGCCGGCCGTCACCAAGGCCCGCAAGTCCATCGCGCAGTTCAAGCTGCGTGAGGGCCAGCCGATCGGTGCCCACGTCACGCTCCGTGGCGACCGCATGTGGGAGTTCCTGGACCGCACCCTGTCGCTCGCGCTCCCGCGCATCCGCGACTTCCGTGGTCTGTCCCCCAAGCAGTTCGACGGCCGTGGCAACTACACCTTCGGTCTCACCGAGCAGGTCATGTTCCACGAGATCGACCAGGACAAGATCGACCGTACCCGGGGTATGGACATCACCGTGGTGACCACGGCGACCAACGACGCTGAGGGCCGCGCGCTCCTTCGTCACCTCGGCTTCCCGTTCAAGGAGGCGTGAGCGAGATGGCGAAGAAGGCTCTGATTGCCAAGGCTGCTCGCAAGCCCAAGTTCGGTGTGCGTGGCTACACGCGCTGCCAGCGCTGCGGCCGTCCGCACTCCGTGTACCGCAAGTTCGGCCTGTGCCGCGTGTGCCTTCGTGAGATGGCTCACCGTGGCGAGCTGCCGGGCGTGACCAAGAGCTCCTGGTAATCCCCCTAATAAGGGATTCCGGAGTCTCTCGGTAAGCATCTGGGTGGACAGGGGCCCACCTCCGCATGGCTTAGGCTTGTGGGGTTGGGCGCCTGTCGCGCCCGTACGACTTACTACGCCGTAGGTCCACCGCGCCGCACCCGTCCCGTCTCGGATCGGGGAGAGGGATGGCGCACCAGGAAACCCCGGCGAGAGAGGCCGAAGGCCAATTCATGACCATGACTGATCCGATCGCAGACATGCTTACGCGTCTGCGGAACGCGAACTCGGCATACCACGACTCCGTGACGATGCCGGCATCGAAGATCAAGTCGCACATCGCGGAGATCCTCCAGCAGGAGGGCTTCATCACGGGCTGGAAGGTCGAGGACGCCGAGGTCGGCAAGAACCTCGTCCTGGAGCTGAAGTTCGGCCCCAACCGTGAGCGCTCCATCGCGGGCATCAAGCGGATCTCCAAGCCCGGTCTCCGGGTTTACGCGAAGTCCACCAACCTGCCGAAGGTGCTCGGCGGCCTCGGCGTGGCGATCATCTCCACGTCCCACGGGCTCCTCACCGACAAGCAGGCCGGCAAGAAGGGCGTAGGCGGAGAAGTCCTCGCCTACGTCTGGTAACGGAAGGGAACGGAGGAAACAGCTATGTCGCGCATCGGCAAGCTCCCCATCGCGGTTCCCGCCGGCGTGGACGTCACCATCGACGGCCAGACGGTCTCGGTCAAGGGCCCCAAGGGCACGCTGACCCACACCGTCGTGTCGCCGATCGAGATCGCCAAGGGTGAGGACGGCGTACTCAACGTCACCCGCCCCAACGACGAGCGTCAGAACAAGGCCCTGCACGGCCTGTCCCGCACGCTGGTGGCGAACATGATCACCGGCGTGACCCAGGGTTACGTGAAGAAGCTCGAGATCAGCGGTGTCGGTTACCGCGTTGCGGCCAAGGGATCGAACCTCGAGTTCGCGCTCGGCTACAGCCACTCGATCACCGTCGAGGCTCCCGAGGGCATCACCTTCAAGGTGGAGAACCCGACCCGCTTCTCGGTCGAGGGCATCGACAAGCAGAAGGTCGGCGAGGTTGCGGCGAACATCCGCAAGCTGCGCAAGCCCGACCCGTACAAGGCCAAGGGCGTCAAGTACGAGGGCGAAGTCATCCGCCGCAAGGTCGGAAAGGCGGGTAAGTAAGCCATGGCATACGGACAGAAGATCCTCAAGGGCGACGCCTACAAGCGCGCCGCGATCAAGCGCCGCCACATCCGGATCCGTAAGCACATCAACGGAACGGCGGAGCGTCCGCGTCTGGTCGTTACCCGCTCGAACCGCCACATCGTGGCCCAGGTGATCGACGACCTCAAGGGTCACACCCTTGCGTCGGCGTCCACCCTGGACACCTCGATCCGCGGTGGCGAGGGCGACAAGTCCGCGCAGGCCAAGCAGGTCGGAGCCCTGGTCGCCGAGCGCGCCAAGGCCGCCGGCGTCGAGGCCGTCGTATTCGACCGTGGTGGCAACCAGTACGCCGGGCGCATCGCCGCCCTGGCGGACGCCGCCCGCGAAGCCGGACTCAAGTTCTGAGCCGCTTCCGTAGCTAGCGGAAAAAGAGAGAGGTAATTCCAATGGCTGGACCCCAGCGCCGCGGTGGCGGTGCCGGTGGCGGCGAGCGGCGGGACCGGAAGGGCCGTGACGGCGGCGCAGCTGCCGCCGAGAAGACCGCTTACGTTGAGCGCGTTGTCGCGATCAACCGTGTCGCCAAGGTTGTGAAGGGTGGTCGTCGCTTCAGCTTCACCGCGCTGGTCGTGGTGGGCGACGGTGACGGCACCGTGGGTGTCGGTTACGGCAAGGCCAAGGAGGTGCCGGCCGCCATCGCCAAGGGTGTTGAGGAGGCCAAGAA
This sequence comes from Streptomyces chartreusis, assembly GCF_008704715.1. Lineage (NCBI taxonomy): Bacteria > Bacillati > Actinomycetota > Actinomycetes > Kitasatosporales > Streptomycetaceae > Streptomyces > Streptomyces chartreusis. The sequence goes on along the minus strand of NZ_CP023689.1, from coordinate 4,094,662 downwards.
GCACTTCTTCAAGGTCCCCCGTATCCAGGGCACCATCCCGCACCCGATCCAGGGTGAGAAGGCTGCCGGCGTCGTGCTGCTCAAGCCCGCGTCGCCCGGTACCGGTGTTATCGCCGGTGGTCCGGTGCGTGCCGTGCTCGAGTGCGCCGGTATCCACGACATCCTGTCGAAGTCGCTCGGCTCCGACAACGCGATCAACATCGTGCACGCGACCGTGGAGGCCCTGAAGGGTCTGCAGCGCCCCGAGGAGGTCGCGGCCCGCCGTGGCCTGCCGCTCGAGGACGTTGCTCCCGCGGCTCTGCTGCGTGCGCGTGCCGGGGCTGGTGCGTAATGGCGCAGCTCAAGATCACGCAGGTCAAGTCGTACATCGGCACCAAGCAGAACCACCGTGACACCCTGCGCTCCCTTGGTCTCAAGGGCATCAACACGCAGGTCGTCAAGGAGGACCGCCCCGAGTTCCGCGGCATGGTGCACACCGTCCGCCACCTCGTGACGGTTGAGGAGGTCTGATCATGGCGGAGAACAACCCGCTCAAGATCCACAACCTCCGTCCCGCCCCGGGCGCCAAGACCGCCAAGACCCGTGTCGGTCGTGGTGAGGCGTCGAAGGGTAAGACGGCCGGTCGTGGTACCAAGGGTACGAAGGCTCGTTACCAGGTTCCGGAGCGCTTCGAGGGTGGCCAGATGCCCCTCCACATGCGTCTTCCGAAGCTGAAGGGCTTCAAGAACCCGTTCAAGACCGAGTTCCAGGTCGTGAACCTCGACAAGCTGGCGTCGCTGTACCCCGAGGGTGGCGAGGTCACCGTCGAGGGCCTGGTCGCCAAGGGTGCCGTTCGCAAGAACAGCCTCGTCAAGGTCCTCGGCCAGGGCGAGATCTCCGTGGCGCTGCAGGTGACGGTCGACGCCGTCTCCGGCTCCGCCAAGGAGAAGATCACCGCCGCCGGCGGTACCGTCACCGAGCTCGTCTGAACACATCAGGCGTCTCGATGACTTGAGCGATCCCGACCGGGGATACCCCACAAATGGGGTATCCCCGGTTGGTCGTTCCAAGGGGGGCGGTCTCGCCGGTAAGGTGGCCTGCACTGTCCACTTTTACTGAGTGCTGTTCGTGAGGCACTCTGAGCGGCAGTTGACCGTTAGCTAAGTCGTTCCTATTAGTCGAACCTCAAGACCGTCACCCTTGACGCAGATGCGCGGGGGTCGCAGGAGGCACCGTGCTCACCGCGTTCGCCCGGGCGTTCAAGACGCCCGACCTGCGCAAGAAGCTGCTCTTCACGCTCGCCATCATCGTGGTGTATCGGATCGGTACCCACATTCCGATTCCAGGCGTCGACTACTCGGCCGTCCAGGTCTGCATCGACCAGGCCAGCACCAACACGGGCCTGTTCGGTCTGGTCAACATGTTCAGCGGCGGCGCGCTGCTTCAGATCACGATCTTCGCGCTCGGCATCATGCCGTACATCACGGCGAGCATCATCCTTCAGCTGCTGACCGTCGTGATCCCGCGCCTGGAAGCCCTCAAGAAGGAGGGCCAGGCGGGGACGGCCAAGATCACGCAGTACACCCGCTACCTGACCGTGGCGCTCGCCATTCTGCAGGGCACCGGCCTGGTGGCCACCGCCCGCAGCGGCGCGCTCTTCCAGGGTTGCCAGGTGTCCAGCCAGATCGTTCCTGACCAGTCGATCTTCACGACCATCACCATGGTCATCACCATGACCGCCGGTACGGCCGTCGTCATGTGGCTCGGTGAGCTCATCACCGACCGCGGCATCGGCAACGGCATGTCGATCCTGATGTTCATCTCGATCGCCGCGACCTTCCCGTCCGCCCTGTGGGCCATCAAGCAGCAGGGTGACCTGGCCGGCGGCTGGATCGAGTTCGGCACCGTCATCGCGGTGGGCCTGGTCATGGTCGGACTGGTCGTCTTCGTGGAGCAGGCCCAGCGCCGTATTCCGGTGCAGTACGCGAAGCGCATGATCGGCCGCCGTTCCTACGGCGGTACTTCGACGTACATCCCGCTCAAGGTGAACCAGGCGGGCGTGATTCCCGTCATCTTCGCGTCGTCGCTGCTCTATATTCCGGCGCTGATCGTGCAGTTCTCCAACAACCAGGAGTCCGGCTGGGCGACCTGGGTCACAAAGAACCTGGCGGACACGGGGGCACCCGTGCACGTCGCCCTCTATTTCTTCCTGATTGTCTTCTTCGCGTTCTTCTACGTGGCTATCTCGTTCAACCCCGAGGAAGTCGCGGACAACATGAAGAAGTATGGTGGCTTCATCCCGGGCATCCGGGCTGGCCGACCGACCGCTGAGTACCTCTCCTACGTGCTCAACCGGATCACCTGGCCGGGCTCGCTGTACTTGGGTCTGATCGCTCTCGTGCCGACGATGGCGTTGGCTGGTTTCGGGGCAAACCAGAACTTCCCGTTCGGTGGTACCAGCATCCTGATCATCGTGGGTGTCGGTCTTGAAACGGTGAAGCAGATCGAGAGCCAGCTCCAGCAGCGCAATTACGAAGGGTTCCTCCGCTGATGCGTATCGTCCTCGTCGGGCCGCCGGGTGCCGGCAAGGGAACGCAGGCCGCGTTCCTCGCCAAGAACCTGTCGATCCCGCACATCTCCACGGGCGACCTGTTCCGCGCCAACATCAGCCAGCAGACGGAGCTCGGGAAGCTCGCGAAGTCCTACATGGACGCGGGCAACCTGGTGCCGGACGAGGTCACCATCGGGATGGCCAAGGACCGCATGGAGAAGCCGGACGCCGAGAACGGCTTCCTGCTGGACGGTTTTCCGCGCAACGTGTCCCAGGCCGAGGCACTGGACGAGATGCTCCAGTCCGAGTCCATGAAGCTGGACGCGGTCCTTGACCTCGAAGTCCCCGAGGAAGAGGTCGTCAAGCGGATCGCCGGGCGTCGGATCTGCCGCAAGGACTCCAGCCACGTCTTCCACGTGACGTACAGCAAGCCGAAGACGGAAGGCGTCTGCGACGCCTGCGGCGGCGAGCTGTACCAGCGTGACGACGACTCGGAGGAGACGGTCCGCAAGCGTCTCGAGGTCTACCACACGCAGACCGAGCCGATCATCGACTACTACAAGGCGCAGGGGCTGGTCGTCACCATCTCCGCGCTGGGCAAGGTCGAAGAGGTCACGGGGCGTGCGATGGAGGCCCTCAAGCGTGACGAGGACGGCAAGCAGTAGCGTTCTCAGCTGGTACGCAGCACTGGCCGCGGTTCCCTTCGAGGGGACCGCGGCTGCTGTGTGGGCGGGGGTGTCCCGGCTCCGCCCTTATGGTTGAAGCAGTCCCTCCACCCGGCAGGAAAGGCCCCCGTCCCCATGGTGCAGATCAAGAGCCCCGAGCAGATCGCCAAGATGCGTGAGGCGGGGCTGGTCGTCGCCGCCATTCACGCGGCCACGCGCGAGGCCGCGGTGCCCGGGGCCAGCACCAAGGATCTGGACGAGGTCGCCCGCAAGGTGCTCGCCGAGCACGGCGCCAAGTCGAACTTCCTCGGCTACGGCGGCTTCCCCGCGACGATCTGCACCTCCGTGAACGACGTCGTCGTCCACGGCATCCCGTCCGAGGACGTCGTCCTGAAGGACGGCGACATCATCTCCATCGACTGCGGTGCCATCATCGACGGCTGGCACGGCGACGCCGCCTACACCGCCTTCGTGGGCTCCGGTCACGCCCCGGAGCTCATCGAGCTCTCCCGGGTGACCGAGGGGTCGATGTGGGCCGGCATCGCGGCCATGAAGCAGGGCAACCGCCTGGTCGACGTCTCCCGTGCCATCGAGACCTACATCCGCCGCCAGCCGAAGCCCGGCGGCGGCCGCTACGGCATCATCGAGGACTACGGCGGCCACGGCATCGGCACCGAGATGCACATGGACCCGCACCTGCTGAACTACGTGGAGCGCCGGCGGGGCAAGGGCCCCAAGCTGGTCCCCGGGTTCTGCCTGGCGATCGAGCCGATGGTGTCCCTGGGCACCCCGAAGACCGAGGTCCTCTCGGACGACTGGACGGTCATCACCACCGACGGCACCTGGTCCTCGCACTGGGAGCACTCCGTCGCGCTGACCGAGGAGGGTCCGCTGGTGCTGACCGCTCCCGACGCGGGCAAGGCCAAGCTGGCCGAGTTCGGCATCGTCGCCGCGCCGGATCCGCTGGCCTGAGCGCCCTTCCGCGGACCACGTGCTTAATGATCTGCCGGTCAGGGCAGGATTCCCCGATTCGTCTTTCCGGGTGCGCTGACGTAGACTGACTCGTCGGCTCTCGTGCACCCGCATGTCCGCATGCGCCCGTAAGGGAAAGCACTGGAGTCGATCAAGGTAGTCGATTCCGAAGGGCGAAGCGTGGCCAAGAAGCAAGGTGCCATCGAGATCGAGGGCACTGTCGTCGAGTCTCTGCCGAACGCCATGTTCAAGGTCGAGCTCCAGAACGGCCACCAGGTCCTGGCACACATCAGCGGCAAGATGCGTATGCACTACATCCGCATCCTCCCTGACGACCGGGTCGTGGTGGAGCTGTCTCCGTACGACCTGACGCGTGGCCGGATCGTCTACCGCTACAAGTAGATCTTGCCCGCATCCCGCTTCGGCGGGGTGGTGGCACTGACCCGGAGAACCTCAATCCCATGAAGGTCAAGCCGAGCGTCAAGAAGATCTGCGACAAGTGCAGGGTGATCCGCCGTCACGGTCGGGTCATGGTCATCTGCGAGAACCCGCGCCACAAGCAGCGCCAGGGCTGACGCACGACCGATCCCTCTGCATCCATCGCAGAGATTCGCGCGACGCAAGCTGAATATGTTCATACGCAGAATCCAGGCGAACCTTTGCCTGACACCCCCGGTTCGGAGGCCGGGGACTCAGTTCGTACCTCATACGGCGGCTGGGACTCGGTTCTGCGGAAGACCTCCGAAGATCACCAGGAGCCATTGAATGGCACGCGTTTCCGGTGTTGACATCCCGCGCGAAAAGCGCGTGGAGGTCGCCCTGACCTACGTGTTCGGTATCGGCCGCACGCTCTCCCAGCTGACGCTGGCCGAGACCGGCATCGACCCGAACACTCGCGTTCGCGACCTCTCCGAGGAGCAGCTCGTCGCGATTCGTGAGTACGTCGACAACAACATCAAGACCGAGGGTGACCTCCGTCGCGAGATCCAGGCCGACATCCGCCGCAAGGTCGAGATCGGTTGCTACCAGGGTCTCCGTCACCGTCGCGGTCTGCCCGTCCGCGGTCAGCGCACCAGCACGAACGCCCGTACCCGCAAGGGCCCGCGTCGCGCCATCGCCGGTAAGAAGAAGCCGGGCAAGAAGTAGTCCACAGCGGACTTCGCCGTCCAGCGGTCTTCGCTGTAGGACCGACCACCTCCCGTAGGAGTACAGATGCCCCCCAAGGGTCGTCAGGGCGCTGCCAAGAAGGTGCGCCGCAAGGAAAAGAAGAACGTCGCTCACGGGCACGCCCACATCAAGAGCACGTTCAACAACACGATCGTCTCCATCACGGACCCGTCCGGCAACGTGATCTCCTGGGCCTCCGCCGGCCACGTCGGCTTCAAGGGCTCCCGGAAGTCCACGCCGTTCGCCGCGCAGATGGCCGCCGAGTCGGCTGCCCGCCGCGCCCAGGAGCACGGCATGCGCAAGGTCGACGTGTTCGTGAAGGGTCCGGGTTCGGGTCGTGAGACCGCGATCCGTTCGCTTCAGGCGACCGGTCTCGAGGTCGGCTCCATCCAGGACGTCACCCCGACCCCGCACAACGGCTGCCGTCCGCCGAAGCGTCGTCGCGTCTGACGCACGACTGCTTCACGCAGGCTTGGTTTCGGGCGGTACGGCTCTTCGGGGCTGTATCGCCCGTACCCTTGCAGTACCCGTCCCTTTTGCCGGGGACGGTTCCGTCGGGCGTCAAATAGCGGGCGTCCACGAAAGAAGGATCTGATCCACACATGCTGATCGCTCAGCGTCCCTCGTTGACCGAAGAGGTCGTCGACGAATTCCGCTCCCGGTTCGTGATCGAGCCGCTGGAGCCGGGCTTCGGCTACACCCTCGGCAACTCCCTGCGTCGGACCCTCCTCTCCTCGATCCCGGGTGCGGCGGTCACGTCCATCCGTATCGACGGCGTGCTGCACGAGTTCACCACCGTGCCGGGCGTCAAGGAGGACGTCACCGACCTGATCCTCAACATCAAGCAGCTGGTCGTCTCCTCGGAGCACGACGAGCCGGTCGTGATGTACCTGCGCAAGCAGGGCCCGGGTCTGGTCACCGCCGCCGACATCGCGCCCCCGGCCGGTGTCGAGGTGCACAACCCCGACCTCGTCCTCGCCACGCTCAACGGCAAGGGCAAGCTGGAGATGGAGCTCACGGTCGAGCGCGGCCGCGGTTACGTGTCCGCCGTGCAGAACAAGCAGGTCGGTCAGGAGATCGGGCGTATCCCGGTCGACTCGATCTACTCGCCGGTTCTGAAGGTCACGTACAAGGTCGAGGCCACGCGTGTCGAGCAGCGCACCGACTTCGACAAGCTGATCGTCGACGTCGAGACCAAGCAGGCCATGCGTCCGCGTGACGCCATGGCGTCGGCCGGTAAGACCCTGGTCGAGCTGTTCGGTCTGGCGCGCGAGCTGAACATCGACGCCGAGGGCATCGACATGGGCCCGTCCCCCACGGACGCCGCCCTGGCCGCTGATCTGGCGCTGCCGATCGAGGAGCTGGAGCTCACCGTTCGGTCGTACAACTGCCTCAAGCGCGAGGGCATCCACTCCGTGGGTGAGCTCGTGGCTCGTTCCGAGGCCGACCTGCTGGACATCCGCAACTTCGGTGCGAAGTCCATCGACGAGGTCAAGGCCAAGCTCGCCGGCATGGGCCTGGCCCTGAAGGACTCGCCTCCCGGGTTCGACCCGACCGCCGCCGCCGACGCCTTCGGCGCCGACGACGACGCGGACGCGGGCTTCGTGGAGACCGAGCAGTACTGATTCGGCTTCCGGTCCGTTGTGGCCGGTCGCGCAGTTCCCCGCGCCCCTTTGGGGCGCGGACCCTCCGGGCGTCTGAAAAGGCGCCCGGATCTCCGACAGGTAACCGCCTGCTCGGATACTGACCTCGGTACCTCATACGGCCGGGGCAGACACACAGGAGATTGACATGCCGAAGCCCACCAAGGGTGCCCGTCTGGGCGGCAGTGCCGCGCACGAGAAGCTGCTTCTCGCGAACCTCGCGAAGGCGCTCTTCGAGCACGGCCGTATCACCACCACCGAGGCGAAGGCCCGCCGTCTGCGGCCCTACGCCGAGCGTCTGGTGACCAAGGCGAAGAAGGGCGACCTTCACAACCGCCGTCAGGTGCTCCAGGTCATCACGGACAAGAGCGTCGTCCACACGCTCTTCACCGAGATCGGCCCGCGCTACGAGAACCGTCCGGGTGGCTACACCCGCATCACCAAGATCGGTAACCGCCGTGGCGACAACGCGCCCATGGCTGTCATCGAGCTGGTCGAGGCGCTGACGGTCGCGCAGCAGGCCACTGGTGAGGCCGAGGCCGCCACCAAGCGTGCGGTCAAGGAGGCCGACGAGGCCAAGGTCGACACGACCAAGGCCGACGAGGCTGCCGAGGCTCAGGCCGACGAGGCTGCCGAGGAGTCGAAGGACGCGTAAGCGTTCTGCCGGGGGCTGTGCGGTCTGCGGCTGCGGGTTCGTGGTGGCTGGTCGCGCAGTTCCCCGCGCCCCTTCAGGGCGTTGGCGGGTCCGTTCCTTTCGAGGGGCGGGCCCGCTTTTGTGTTGCTGAGAGGATCTACGGGTGAGTGACGAAGCAGAGCCCGGGTATGTGCGTGTCCGCCTCGACCTGTCCTATGACGGGACCGAGTTCTCCGGGTGGGCCAAGCAGGCCGGTGGGCGGCGGACCGTGCAGGGCGAGATCGAGGACGCGCTGCGGACCGTCACGCGGTCGGGGGGCACGACGTACGAGCTGACCGTCGCCGGGCGGACGGATGCCGGGGTGCACGCGCGGGGGCAGGTCGCGCATGTGGACCTGCCCGAGCAGGTCTGGCGCGAGCACCACGAGAAGCTGCTGAAGCGGCTCGCCGGGCGGCTGTCCCGGGACGTGCGGGTGTGGGCGCTGCGCGAGGCGCCCGCCGGCTTCAACGCGCGGTTCTCGGCGATCTGGCGGCGGTACGCCTATCGCGTCACCGACAACCCCGGCGGAGTCGACCCGCTGCTGCGGGGCCACGTCCTGTGGCACGACTGGCCGCTGGACGTCGACGCCATGAACGAGGCCGCGCAACGGCTGCTCGGGGAGCACGACTTCGCCGCGTACTGCAAGAAGCGGGAGGGCGCGACCACCATCCGCACGCTTCAGGAGCTGAGCCTGGTGCGGGGGGACGACGGGATCGTCACCGCGACCGTGCGGGCCGACGCGTTCTGCCACAACATGGTGCGCTCGCTCATCGGGGCGCTGCTGTTCGTGGGGGACGGGCACCGGCCCGCCGACTGGCCGGGCAAGGTGCTGGCCGCCGGTGTCAGGGACTCCGCGGTGCATGTCGTACGGCCCCATGGGCTGACGCTCGAAGAGGTCGGGTACCCGGCCGACGAGTTGCTGGCCGCGCGGAGCAGGGAGGCGCGCAACAAGCGGACGTTGCCGGGCGCCTTCGGCTGCTGCTGAGCCCTCAGTCCTCGGACCACGTCCTCAGCAGGTCGCCGAGGGCCTCCTCGGTCTCGTCGGCGTCACGGCCGTCGTCGCGGGCGTCGGGGGCCAGTTCCACGTGCAGGAAGCCGGCGTGCCGGCGCTCCGCCGACCTGCCCTGGACGTTGGTGGTGCCCTCCAGCGGGCAGCGCGCGGACCAGCCCCGGCAGACCCGCAGCCCCTCCGATTCCAGGCGGTCGGCCAGCGCCGACGCCTCGCGTGACGTGCTCTGGGCCGAGCCGCCGGAGACGACGGCCTCGTAGGGGCGGTCGGACGACTCGGCGAAGCCGTGCAGTTGGAGGCCGGGCACCCCGCGCTTCTGGAGTTCCACGACGATCGAGTGGAAGGCGCTGTCCTCGCGGTGGGCGACGTCGGCGGCGTCGGAGCGGCCGGCGCGGCGGTGGGCGCCGGCGACGACCAGTGAGCCGGAGGGTGTGTTCTCCAGCAGCCGGACGCCGAGTTCCTCGGTGTCGCGGTCGGACACCGGGTGGGGGACCTGGACGTTCCAGCGCACGTCGGAGTCGGCGGTCAGGTAGAGGCGGCCCCAGCGGGCGGCCTCGCTGTTCGGCCGCAGGGCGGCGATCTCGTCGTAGCGGCGGCCGGAGTCGGTGTCGGTGAGGCGGGTGACGCCGAGGCCGAGGGGGGCGAGGACGCGCTCGGCCCCGGCCGCGTCGCCGTCCAGGAGGTGGCCCACGCCGCGCGCCAGTTCCTCGCGCCGGCTGTCGCCGGGCGGGGTGTAGGGGCCGTCGGGCCCGAAGTCGGCCGTGTAGGTGAGGATCCGGTCGCGCAGGTCGACGAGTTCGCGGGCTTTCGGAACGGAATGTTCCGCGCTTTCGGGCGATGCGGAGTCACAACCCGCCAGCGCGAGGATCAAAACCGTAGGGGCAAGAATGCGAGCGAAACGTGACGTTCTTGTGATGGTAGAGACCGGTTGAGGTGTGAGTGGCGTGTGAGTATGTCGCGGTGACATTCCGTAAGTCTCTCCGTATAGGTCGCTCGATGGCGGTTCTGGGGGCTTTGGCAGGCCTCGTCGCCGGCTGTACCTCCGAGCCGTCCGGGGCTCAGGTGAAGCCCGGCGGGCGCTCGTTCACCGTCGCCGCCGCGGGTGATGTGCTCATCCACCCCGAGCTCGTCGAACAGGCGGCCAAGGACGCCGAGAAGACCGGTGAGGGACAGGCCGGGCTGGACTTCGGACCGCTGATGGCGGGCGTGAAGCCCATCATCAGCAAGGCCGACCTGGCCATCTGCCACATGGAGACGCCGGTCGGAAAACCCAAGGGCCCCTTCGAGGGGTACCCGGAGTTCCTCGTGCCACCGCAGATCCTCACGACCCTCAAGGACGTGGGTTACGACACCTGCTCGACGGCCTCCAATCACACCTACGACCACGGCCTCAAGGCCGTGAAGCGCACCCTGGACGCGATGGACGAGGTGGGCCTCGGGCACACCGGGTCCTCGCGCACGCCTGACGAAGCAGAGCAGATCAACATTCGGGACGTCAACGGCGTCAAGGTCGCCCACCTGGCGTTCTCCTGGGAGTCCTTCCTCAATCCGACGCCCGAGAAGGAGCGTTGGGCCTTCAACCGGATCGGCTTCGACGCGGTGAAGAAGGCCGAGGCCCGGGCCCGCAAGAAGGGCGCCGAGGTGGTGATCCTCTCGGTCCACTGGGGTCTGGAGCACTACAACGAGCCGAGCGTCCCGCAGCTCAAGCTGGCCGAACGGATCACCGAGGAGACCGGGATCAACCTGATCATCGGCCACCACTCGCACGTCGTGCAGCCCATCCAGAAGCTCAACGGCACCTGGGTCGCCTACAGCCTCGGCAACCAGGTCGCCCGGCACTCCTCGCCGACCGGCCTCACCGAGGAGGGGGCGATCGGCTGGTTCGAGTTCAAGGAGACGACCGACGGCTGGGACGTCAGCGCCCGCTACCGGACCACGCTGGTCGACATCCCGCCGGAGGTGGAGGAGGGGGAGAAGCTCCCCGATGACGCGGTCGAGGACCACCGTGTGGTGGACGTGCAGAACGTGCTCGACCACCCCGGCGAGCTCTCCGAGGACCGGCTGGCCCGCTATCAGCTGGCCGCCGACCGCACCCGCGGCTTCCTGACCAACCGTGGCGCCCCCGGCGGCGACGGCCTCGAGCAGCTCGATCTCGGGACGTGACGAGCGACACAGCAAGCTCTTGCGCCCCGGAACCCAACCCCGGCGCGTGTCGGAAGTCTTTTAAAGGGACGGCGTCTCACGCCCGCGTCAGCGGTGGCTCCTGCGAGCGCCTGAGTAGTGAAGAGGCGAAGGAAGACCACCGGTGACTCCAACCAAAGGCGCACAGCGTCCCGCACGGGGCGGGCGCAGACGCCTGCGCAGACGCGCGGACATGCCGCTGCTGGGCGGCATCCGTCCGCCGATCGCGCTGCTGTGCCTGCTGATCCTCGCCCTGGCCGGGCTGACCGCCAAGGTGCTGGGCCCGGCCGGCGACCCGGTCGTCCCGAAGGCGGTGCTGGGCTCCCAGCAGCACTTCGCGGAGGACGGCGCGATCGCACTACGCGCGTCGATCGACGAGCGGGTCACCGACCTGAACCGCACCGCGGCAGCGCTGAACGCGGGTGAGCCCGCCGACCCGGAGCGGGTGCTGTCGGACCTGAGCAACACGTACCAGAAGTGGACCGGCACCACGGTGCTGGACCTGGAGAGCGGAAAGATCCTCGCCGCGAGGGGTGAAACGATTCCCCTCGCCTGGCTGGACAAGGACGTCCTCACCGGCGACCACGCCCTGACCCCCCGCATGGTGCGCCTGAAGACCGGCGACGTACGGCTGATGACGATGGCCCTCCTCGACTGGAAGGACCGTCCGCAGGAGCTGCTGATCGCCTCCAACAGCCTCTCCGTGCCCGCCATCAACCTGGGCCCGTTCCGCTCGATGGCGGTCGTGGCCCGCGGCGGCGAGGTCCTCGCCACGGCCGGCTTCGAGCAGGCCGAGGCGCTCAACTCGGACGCCGAGCGCGATGAGCTCGCCTTCCTCCGGAAGCAGATGACCCGGCTGTCCGAGCGCGGCGCCAAGGAGGCCGAGGAGGACCCCGTCAGCGCACGGGAGCCCGGCTCCCGCGGCTACCCCGGCGTCAGCGGAACCCTGCTCGGCGACTCCTACAACGGCCGCGTGGCCACCGCCGGATACGCCTCCCTCGCCTCCGCCGACCCCGAGCAGCGCAAGAGCGTCGGCGCGGGCCTCGGGCTGACCGTCGTGGCCATGCTGCCCGTGGTGCAGGAACACGCCGTCGGGCAGGAGCGTGAGCTGTACGGGCTGGTCGTGGCCGGTGCCCTGGTGGTGTTCGGACTGCTGGCGGCGGCCCTGCTGTGGATGGCCGTGCAGCGGCCCCTGCTGCACCTCTTCCTGGAGTCGCGCCGACTGGCCCGCGGCGACCTGACCCGCCCCGTCGAGATACCCCGCTGGGGCGAGACCGCCCGCGTCGGTGCCGCCCTGGAGCGGCTGCGGGCCCAGCTGTCCGGCGACGCCGGGGCGGACCGGGAGACCGGTGACCGCAAGGGCCGCCGGGGCCGGTTCGGTCTGCGGGTGCCGCTGGCGCTCACCGCCGTCCTGCTGTTGCTGTGGTGCGTGCCGGTCGGACTGCTCCTCAACCGCACGGACGCCTCGGTGAGCGTGCCGAGCACCATGGTCAACGACCAGCGCGACCGCACCGACCTCGTCGCCGACCGGGTCCGCCGCGCCCTCAACGAGGCCCAGGCCGACCTCGTCTCCACCACCCGCCTGATCGACGCGGACGACCCCGACGCCACCACCGGCGTGCTGGACGACGCCCTGCGCAAGCACACGCGCTACGGCTCCCTGTACGTCGTCGACAAGGGCGGCGACGTCGTCGCCCGCGCCGGCGACGAGCCCAGCGCCGACTGGAGCGAGGACGAGAAGGACGCGTCACTCGTCCGGGTCGCGGGCGAGGGCGGCAAGAAGCCCGTCATCCAGGCCGGGGCGGCCGTACCGGACGCCAAGGGCCTGACCCTGGTCGGCGAGATCCGGGTGGAGTTCCTGAACTCGCTGCTGGCCCGGCCCGGACTCGGCGAGGTCCGCGTGGTCGACGCGAAGGCGCGGACCCTCGCCGGCAGCAACGGCTTCCTGGCCTTCGAGAGCCTGCCGCGCGAGTCGCTCACCGACCTCGTGCGGGCCGGCGGCGTCAGGGTCGGCGCGGGCCCCGTGGAGAACGGCCTGCTCATCCGCGAGGGGCGCTCGGTCACGGTCGCCGCGGCGGCGCCCTTCTCCGGCGGCGGTGTGGCGGCCGACGTCGGCTGGACCGTGGTCAGCTGGCAGAACGCCAAGCACTTCGAGATCGCCCCGTACGAGCGTGAGGACCGCAGCGTGCTCGCCGGGATGCTCGGGCTCGCGCTGATCGTGGTCTGCCTCGGCTGGATCCACCTGGTCGTCGTCCGGCCGCTGCGCGCCCTCGCCGGCGGCGCCGAGAAGCTCGCCGACGGCGACCTCAAGACCGTGCTGTACCCCCGCTACCACGACGAGGTGGGGGCCGTCGTCCGCAGCCTCGAACTGGTCCGCCAGCAGTTGCAGGCCCGCAGGCAGAACCAGGCACGCCGGAGTGCCGAGCCACGGCTCGGCGCCGGAGGAAGGTGACCGGACCGTGCTCTACCTCTACTTCGTCCTCCTGATCGGCTCGGTGTTCCTGCTGATCGCGGGCATCGTCGAACAGCGCAGGCACTACGCCGCCCTGCACACCATCCCCTCCCGGGTGCTGGTCAACGGCATCCGCGGCAAGTCCTCCATCACCCGGCTGTGCGCGGGTGCCCTGCGCGGTGGTGACCTGGTCACCGTGGCCAAGACGACGGGCACCGCCGCGCGCTTCATCCACCCGGACGCCACCGAGGAGCCGGTCTACCGCAAGTTCGGCATCGCCAACGTGGTGGAGCAGATCGGCATCGTCCGCCGGGCCGCCACCTACCGCCCCGACGCCCTCGTCATCGAGTGCATGGCGGTCATGCCGGCCCTCCAGGAGGTCAATCAGAGCAAGCTGATCCGCTCCACGATCGGCGTGCTGTGCAACGTCCGTGAGGACCACCTCGCCGAGATGGGACCGACCCTGGACGACGTGGCGCGCTCGCTGTGCCGCTCGATGCCGGAGGACGGCATCTGCGTCACCGCCGAGAAGGAGCGCTTCCACATCCTCCAGGAGGAGGCGGACGCCCGTAACTGCCAGTTGATCTACGCCGACCCGGAGACCGTCAGCGACGAGGAGCTGCGCGGCTTCAGCTGGTTCACCTTCAAGGAGAACGTGGCGATCGCGCTGGTCGTGGCGGACCTGCTCGGCGTCGAGCGGGGGGTCGCCCTCCAGGGCATGTACGACGCCCCGCCGGACCCGGGCGTCCTCTCCGTCGAGCGGTACGTCACCCCCGAGGACAAGCGGCTCGCCTTCGCCAACGTCTTCGCGGCCAACGACCCCGAGTCGACGCTGATGAACATCAACCAGCTGCTCGACCTCGGCGCGATCCGCCGTCCCCTGAACGTCGTGATCAACTGCCGCCCGGACCGGGTGGAGCGCAACGGGCAGATGGGCGAGATCATCCCCGACCTGAAGCCCGACAACGTCTTCGTCATCGGGCACCCCGCCAAGAGCGCCATCGACGCCATCCCCGCCGACTGGCGCGACCGCGCGGTCGACCTCGGTGGCGAGCGCCGCTCGGCGGACGAGTTCATGCCGACGCTGCTCGGCCGGATGTCCGACGGCTCCTCCCTGGTCGCCATCGGCAACATCCACGGGCAGGGCGAGGAACTCCTGGAGTACCTGGCCGAGCTCCCGACGGACGAGAGCGCCGCGGACGAGGGCCAGGACCGGCCCGCTACCGCCGCGCCGGCCCAGCAGCAGCGCCTGGACCCGTACGCCTCGTACCCGACGGCCTACGAGGAGCGGTACCAGGCGTCGCAGACCCAGGAGATCCCGGTGGTCCGCATCCCGCAGCCGCAGCAGCCGTACGGCCACCCGGCCGGGGCGTACACCGGCGCTCCCGTGCCGGGGACGGACCAGTACGGCGGGGCGCGGACCCAGGCACCTCAACCGCAGGCTCAGGGCTGGTTCCAGGCACCGGACCGGCACCTGCCCGGCCGGCCCGAGCTGCCGCAGGGGCCCGGCCACTCGGGGTACGGCCCCGAGCAGTCGTACGGCACGGGGCAGGCACCGCAGCCCTACCCCGAAGAGCACCACGACCGGCGACGCCGCCCGCCGGCCGGCGACGGCGGCGGACACGCCCCGCGTGCCTGACGCCCGCCCCGCCCCACGAACCCGCATCCCCTCGTCCGGAGAACCCCGTTGACCACCGCCGCCCTGACACCCGAGATGGCCGCCCTGGGCATCGCCATAGGCCTGTTCTTCTCGCTGCTGTGCTATCTGACGACCAACCTGTCGCCCGGCGGCATGATCACGCCCGGCTGGCTCGCGCTCACCCTCATCGAGGACCTCCAGCGCGCGGCGATGGTCGTGGGCGTCACGGCCCTCACCTACGGCGGCACCAAGATCATGCAGCGGCTGGTGATCCTCTACGGCAAGCGGCTGTTCGCCGCGGTGGTGCTGCTGGGCGTGCTGCTCCAGGCCACGGTGATGATCGTGCTCTCGCTCGAGTTCCCGCTGCTCTACGGCAACCAGACGCTCGGCTTCATCGTGCCGGGCCTGATCGCCTACCAGATGGTGCGCCAGCCCAAGGGGGCCACGCTGCTGGCCACCGGCACCGTCTCCCTCATGGCCTACATCGTCGTCGCCGCCGGCCTGCTGCTCGGCGTCATGCCGACCGTCTGAGAACCGAGGAGCAAACGATGGCAGGGAAGAAGAAGTCGAGGCCCGTCGTCACCGGCCTGGTGCTGCTGGCGCTCGTCGGTACCTCCGGCTACCTGACGCTGGAGCTGCGCAAGCAGGACGAGCAGGGCGTCACCGAGGTGCGCAACGTCGGCGTCCTGGAGGGCGGCCGGAGCACCGGCACGGCCACGGAGAGCGGCAAGGAGACCTGGTCCCGGCTGGAGAACCCGGCGCGGTCCGTGCTGCGCGGCTCCGACGGCCAGATCAAGGCCGTCTTCACGGACGGCGCGCGCACCGCGACGCTGACCGGTTCTGCCCGCACCTTCCAGGAGCCGACCTCGACCGCGTCCAAGGTCAGCACGACGGACTGGGTGCGGCTGATGCCGGAGCGCTGGAAGAAGGGCGCGGAGTCGAAGAAGTGGTTCAAGGACTGGTACGCCGAGTACGAGGACAGCAAGGAGGACGACATCTTCGCGTTCGCCTTCCAGTACGTGGCGGGCGCACCGGTGAAGAAGGACGCGCAGGGCACCGTCTACGCCGGTGACGCGAACTTCGGTCCGCTGAACACGACCGGCGCCGAGGGCGGCGACCTGCGCCTTGAGCAGTCCGACTTCTACGACTACCTCGGTGTGCAGTACCCGTTCCGGGACGGCACCGTCGGGCAGCCGGAGAGCATGCGGGCCCGGTCGATCGACTGCTCGGGCTTCATGCGCATGGTGCTGGGCTACCGGGCCCGCTACCCCCTGATGTCCTCGGACGCCTCGGGCGACGGACTGCCCCGTACCGCCAACGGCATGGCCCGCTCCAAGGCGGGCGTCGACATCCTGCCGCTGGCCGGCATCTCGGCGCAGGACCGGCCCTCCGCGATCGACCAGCTCCAGCCGGGCGACCTCGTCTTCTTCAAGCTCGACACCCGCACCGGCGATCGGCTCGACCACGTCGGGATGGTCCTCGGCCACGACACCGAAGGGCACCTGATCTTCGTGTCGAGCCGCGAGGAGGTCAACGGGCCCACCATCGGCGACGTCGGCGGAGTGTCCCGGCTCGACGGCAACGGCTACTACGCGAAGACGCTGCGCAGCGCCAAGCGGCTGTAGTCGCGGGCGGGCCCGGGGACACCGGGCCCGCGGCCGCCGCTACTCGTTGGCCGCCGCCGAGGCCTGTGCCTGGCCGCGCCTGAGGATCTGGTGGAAGGTGAACTCCTCCAGCTCGTCACTGACCTGGAAGGCGGCGGTGTCCTTGTCCGTCATGTCCTTGCCGCTGGTGAAGCCCGTGATGGTGAAGTAGGCGTAGCGGCCGTAGGAGTTGGACGTCGACAGGCAGACCGACGAGGTGCAGAAGTCCTTGACGCCCTTGCCGGACAGCGATCGGATGATGTCCTTCTTGGTGTCCACCTGGCCCTTGACCTTGGTGGCCTGGGCCGCGGTGTCGAAGACCGCCACGCCTACCGTCACCGCGATGCCGTCCTTCACGTACGAGACGCGCATGAAACGGGTGCAGTCGCTGGTGGTGAGGATCTTCGGGAGCCCGCCCTTGGTGACCGCGGAGCAGCTCTTGGTGTCGTCCGTTGCGCCCTTCTTGTACACCTTGCCGCCGACCGTCAGCTGAGTGCCGGGGAAGAGGATCTGGGCGCCGAGCGGAGCGGTGTCCTTGCTCTTGCTGGAGATGAAGTCCTTCGGATCCAGCGGCGGCGGAGCGCTCGTCGGCGCGAACGACGGCGCGGCGCCCGACTCGCTCGGCAGGTCCGCGGTCCCCGGCAGCGAGGAAGACGGCTTGTTCGAAGCGGAGTTGCTGCCGTTTGCGGAGACCACCGCCACCGCCACGGCAGCACCGATCGCGACGGTGGCGAGTGCGCCGCCGCCGATGAACAGCAGCCGACGCCGCTTGTTGCGGGTCTCCGAGGCCTCGGCGAGCGCGGCCCAGTCCGGAGTCTGATCTGCGCCGTCGTTCCACGGCTGCTGGGAATGCGGTTTCCAGGGATCCCACTGGGACTGGGGTCCCCCCTGCTGCCCATAGCTCATGGGCCGCATCTTAGACGGCCCCGAGGTGTGCCGGTCCGCCCCAAGAGGCGCACGGGCCCCTAGCGTTCAGTCGATGAGCGAGCGCAAAAGCGACATCTCCGGGTGGTTGGTACGACCGGCCTCGTGGCATCTGTGGGCGGTGCTCGGGGCGGTGCTGGGGGCCGCCGTGGCGCGTACGGCCCGGCTGACCTCGGACGGAGGGATGGACAACGCGATCGTGGTGCGGGCGGCACGGGTGTGGCTGGCCGGCGGATCGCCGTATGACGACCCCCACTTCCTCTATCTGCCGAGCGCGGTCGTCGCGGCGGCTCCGTGGGCGACCATTCCGCGGGGTGTGCTGAGCGTGCTGGTGCCGGTGCTGGTGGCCGGATGTCTGGTGGGCGGCTGGGTCTGCGCGCTGCGGCTGCACGGCGTCGCGCCGCGCAGCCGTTTCGCGGCCCTCGGCCTGATCGGCCTGGCGGCCGGGTTCGCGCCGTTCGCCCATCTCGTGCTGCTGGGGAACTGGACGGCGACGGCGGCGCTCGCACTGCCGCTCGCGGTGCTGCTGGTGGGGCGCGGGCGCTGGGTGGCCGCGGGGCTGGTGCTCGGCGCGGCGGTCGCGCTGAAGCCGCTGCTGGCGCCGATGGGGCTGCTGTTCGTGTTCGCGCGCCGGTGGCGGGCCCTGGCGTGGCTGGCCGGGGTGCCGGCGGCCGCCTCGGCCGGTGCGGCGCTGCTGCTGCCCGACCCGGCGGGTTTCCTCACCCGCACCCTCCCCTTTCTCCTGCGGGGCGACGACGGCTTCGTACGGCTCTATGAGGCGTCGCCCCTCGCGGTGCTGCCGCGGGCCGGGGTGCCGGCGGCGTTGGCCGCGCTGCTCGCGTTCGGGATGGCCGCGGTGGGGGTGGGCTGCGCGTACCGCCGGTGGCGGGCCGGGGACGAGGGGCCGCTGCGGCCGGCCGAGACGGCGGCGCTGCTGATGCTCTCGGCGTTCCTGGTGTCCAGGCCGTCGTACGACCACTATCTGCTGGTCGTCGTGCCGCTGCTGCTGGCCGGGGCACTGAAGGCGGGCTCGGTGGTCCGGGGGCCCTGGTTCTGGCTGGCGCTGGTGCCGCAGCTGCCGGGGGTGACCTGGCCTTATCTGGAGGCGGGGGAGCGGCGGGCCTTCCGGGACGCCGTGACGCTGTGCGTGCTGGCGGTGACGCTGGCCGCACACTGCCGCCGGACCGCGGCGCGCGGGAATGACGTCGGTCACTCGGCGGGGCCGGGGCGGGGGCTCGTGGCCGTGATGTCCGGGACGCGCGGTTACGCTGGGGGGAGACAGCAGGGGGCGTCCCAGGGCAACCCGTTTTGACCCGGCCGTGGCGGCGCAGGTATCCTGCGTGTTCATTGTGTATTGGCCTGCTCATTCTCACGGGAGTGGCCTCTACCTAGGTTCCCTGGAGCAGTTACCAGTGGGCGGCATACGGGAAGCGTCCCCGGCATTGTCGTCCCCAGCTGCACGATCGCTTCAGTGATGCCATGTGTCAGCACCCATCCACTGAAGAAGAAGGCTGCGAAGTGCGTACGTACAGCCCCAAGCCCGGCGATGTGACTCGCCAGTGGCACGTCATTGACGCTCAGGACGTCGTCCTGGGCCGTCTGGCCACCACCGCCGCGTCCCTTCTCCGCGGCAAGCACAAGCCGATCTACGCGCCCCACGTCGACACCGGTGACTTCGTCATCATCATCAACGCCGACAAGGTGCACCTCTCCGGCAACAAGCGGACCCAGAAGATGGCGTACCGCCACTCCGGCTACCCGGGTGGTCTGCGCTCCGTCCGTTACGACGAGCTCCTCGACAAGAACCCCGAGAAGGCCATCGAGAAGGCCGTCAAGGGCATGCTCCCCAAGAACACGCTGGGCCGTCAGATGCTCTCGAAGCTGAAGGTCTACAAGGGTGACCAGCACCCGCACGGCGCGCAGCAGCCGCAGCCGTACGAGATCACCCAGGTCGCGCAGTAAGTCCGGCCACCCCCTAAGACTGAAGAGAATCTGAGGAGAATCGTGGCCGAGACCACCGTTGAGCAGCCGGTCGAAGAGACTGAGCTTGTCGACATCGACAGCTACACCACCGAGTCCGAGGTGCCCGTCGAGGGCGAGTACACCTCCGAGTCGCTCGCGTCCCGCTTCGGCGAGCCCCAGCCGGCCGCCGGCCTGGGCCGTCGCAAGAACGCCATCGCCCGCGTCCGGATCGTTCCGGGCACCGGCAAGTGGAAGATCAACGGTCGCACCCTCGAGGACTACTTCCCGAACAAGGTGCACCAGCAGGAAGTCAACGAGCCGTTCAAGGTTCTCGAGCTCGAGGGCCGTTACGACGTCATCGCCCGCATCGCCGGTGGCGGTGTCTCCGGCCAGGCCGGTGCGCTCCGTCTCGGTGTCGCCCGCGCCCTGAACGAGGCCGACGTCGACAACAACCGCGGCCCGCTGAAGAAGGCCGGCTTCCTCAAGCGCGACGACCGTGCGGTCGAGCGCAAGAAGGCCGGTCTCAAGAAGGCCCGCAAGGCCCCGCAGTACAGCAAGCGCTAAGCGCAAGCTGCCTCTGCTCGTACTCCGGTACTCCGAACGCCCCGGCGGCACGCCACAGTGCCGCCGGGGCGTTCGTCTTATCCCCGGGCTCGGGCGTATAACGGCACAAGACGTTCAAAGGCTTGTGTGATCCGATGCCCAGGCATGGAATGCCTGGAAGCGGGAGCCCCCGGTGGCACGTGGCACAGCGAGCGCCGGCTCCGCAACCGGAACTGATGTTTCCTCAGGAGGACAAGTGGGACGACTCTTCGGCACGGACGGCGTGCGTGGTGTCGCCAACGCGGATCTGACGGCCGAGATGGCTCTCGGTCTGTCCGTGGCGGCGGCGCACGTACTGGCCGAGGCGGGCACCTTCGAGGGCCACCGGCCGACTGCGGTGGTCGGAAGGGACCCGCGCGCGTCCGGGGAGTTCCTGGAGGCCGCCGTGGTCGCGGGCCTCGCGAGCGCCGGTGTGGACGTCCTGCGGGTCGGCGTGCTGCCGACGCCGGCGGTGGCGCACCTCACGGGCTCGCTCGGCGCCGACCTCGGCGTCATGCTCTCCGCCAGCCACAACGCCATGCCGGACAACGGCATCAAGTTCTTCGCCCGCGGCGGCCACAAGCTCGCCGACGACCTGGAGGACCGGATCGAGGCGGTGTACGAGTCGCACCGGCACGGCGAGCCGTGGGAGCGGCCGACGGGTTCCGGGGTCGGACGCGTGCGGTCCTACGACGCCGGGTTCGGCGAGTACGTCACCCACCTCCTGAACGTGCTGCCCAACCGGCTGGAGGGCCTGAAGGTCGTCCTCGACGAGGCGCACGGCGCCGCCGCGGGTGTCTCGCCGGAGGCCTTCACGCGGGCCGGGGCCGAGATCGTCACGATCGGGGCCGAGCCGGACGGGCTCAACATCAACGACGGCTGCGGATCCACCCACATGGAGAAGCTGAAGGCCGCCGTGATCGAGCACGGGGCCGACCTCGGCATCGCGCACGACGGTGACGCCGACCGCTGCCTCGCCGTGGACCACACCGGTGAGGAAGTGGACGGCGACCAGATCCTCGCCGTGCTCGCGCTCGCGATGCGGGAGCGGTCCGAGCTGCGGTCCGAGACCGTCGTCGCGACCGTGATGTCCAACCTCGGGTTCAAGCTCGCCATGGAGCGCGAGGGCATCGCGCTGGTGCAGACCGCGGTGGGCGACCGGTATGTGCTGGAGGAGATGAAGGAGCGCGGGTTCGCCCTCGGCGGCGAGCAGTCCGGGCACGTCATCATCCTCGACCACGCCACGACCGGTGACGGCACGCTGACCGGGCTGCTGCTGGCTGCTCGGGTCGCGCAGACCGGTCGTACGCTCAAGGACCTCGCGTCCGTCATGGAGCGGCTGCCGCAGGTGCTGATCAATGTGCCGGACGTGGACAAGTCGCGGGTGAGGACCTCGGGGGAGCTGGCGTCGGCGGTCACCGAGGCGGAGCGGGAACTGGGGGCGACCGGACGGGTGTTGCTGCGGCCTTCGGGGACCGAGCCGTTGGTGCGGGTGATGGTGGAGGCCGCCGATATTGATCAGGCTCGGTCTGTCGCCGGGCGGCTGGCCGATGCGGTGAAGTCCGCGCTGGGTTAGTTGGTCGTGCCGGGTGGGGGCGGGGGGTTTCTGGTCGTTGCGGGCTGACCGTTGTACGTGGTTGCTCGCGCAGTTCCCCGCGCCCCTTCAGGGGCGTTGCAGTGTGCGGCGCTGTCTTGACCAGAGCCACTTCTGGGTCAGCAGGGTGAGTGTGCCTGCCACGACGATGCCCAGCAGGTTCAGCAGGAGTTGTTCCGTGGAGCCCCAGGTCTGCTCGGTGTCGCCGTAGCTCAGGGCCACCGCCGCGTTGGCCGCCGCCGGGACCGTGGTGACCGAGATGGCCACGCCCACCAGGGCGCCGGACTTGGCGGAGGTCAGGGACAGGGTGCCCGCGATGCCGGCCAGTACCGCCACGATGAACGAGAAGGCGTCCGGGGCGTAGACGAACCCGGTGTTGGGGCGGTCGCCCTCCAGTTGCTCCCTGGAGAACAGGTCCAGGGCGTCCATGAACCAGCTGAAGCCGACCGTCACCGCCATGGCGAGGGCGAAGCCGGCGACGAGCGCGATCAGTGAGCGCAGGGCCAGGCGCGGCCGGCGCTGGACGACGGCCGTGCTGATGCCGGCCAGGGGGCCGAACTCCGGGCCGACCGCCATCGCGCCCACGATCAGCACCGCGTTGTCGAGCACCACACCGCAGGCCGCGATCATCGTCGCCAGCGTGATGAAGGCGACGTAGGTGACGGAGAGGGTCGACTCCTCGTCCGTGGCGTCCGCGAGGTGCTCCCACAGCACCGCGTCCGCGCCCTCGCCCGGCGCCTCGTCCTCGGCCTTGTCGGCCCGCTTGGACAGCGACAGGTCGATGTTCTCGACGGCGATCGAACCGCGCTCCTCGATGCCCAACCGCTGGAGATCGGTGAGGAGTTCGTCACCGGCCTCGCGCGCCACGTCGCACAGCACCATGTCCCCGGCGGGGTTGCGGGCGACGCCGGGCAGGACGGCGAGATGGGTCGTCCCCACGGTGCTCTCGATCAGGCGGACCACGTCGTCCGTCTTGTCGGACGGTGTGATCAGGCGCAGGTGCAGCATGGCGGCAGACTAGCCGTCACAGCTTTCGCAGGCTCAGCCGCTGCACCTTGTGGTCCGGTCCCTTGCGCACGACGAGGGTGGCCCGGCCGCGGGTGGGGGCGATGTTCTCCACCAGGTTGGGCTTGTTGATGGTCCGCCACATCGTGCGGGCGTAGTCGAGGGCCTCCTCCTCGGAGACCTGGGTGTACTTGCGGAAGTACGAGGACGGGTTCTGGAAGGCGGTCTCGCGCAGCCGCTTGAAGCGGTTGAGGTACCAGGTCTCGATGTCCTCGGTGCGGGCGTCGACGTACACGCTGAAGTCGAAGTAGTCGGCGAGGCCGACCCGGGTGCGGCCGTCCTTGCCGGGCAGGGCGGGCTGCAGGACGTTCAGGCCCTCGACGATCAGGATGTCCGGGCGGCGGACGGTGAGCCGCTGGTCCGGGACGATGTCGTAGATCAGGTGGGAGTAGACGGGTGCCGTGACCTCGTCCTTGCCCGCCTTGATGTCGGCGACGAAGCGGGTGAGGGCGCGGCGGTCGAAGGACTCGGGGAACCCCTTCCGCGACATCAGGCCGCGGGCCTGGAGCTCCTTGGTGGGCAGCAGGAAGCCGTCGGTGGTGACCAGCTCGACGCGCGGGTGCTCGGGCCAGCGGGAGAGCAGGGCCTGGAGGAGCCGGGCGACCGTGGACTTGCCGACGGCGACCGAGCCGGCGACCCCTATGACGAACGGGGTGCCGGACTGCGAGCCCTGTTCGCCGAGGAAGGTGTTCAGGGCACCGCGCAGGCCGTCGGTGGCGCCGACGTAGAGATTGAGCAGGCGGGAGAGCGGCAGGTAGATGTCACGCACCTCGTCGAGGTCGATGACATCGCCGAGACCGCGCAGCTTCTCGACCTCCTCCGCCGTGAGCGGCAGCGGGGTCTTGTCGCGCAGCGCGCTCCACTCCGAGCGGGTGAGGTCGACGTAGGGAGTCGCCTCCGGCCGTTGCCGGTGGGCGCTCCGGGGCATCGAGGAGACCGGAGAGATCACAGTCCATTGTTACGGGAGTACGAACGGACGGCGGGGTGGGATCCGTCACGCGGTGGCATCTGGGGGAAATCCGGACAAGGCGCGGAATGTCAGTGGCGTGCGTCACAGTTGTGGAAGAGGTGGGCCCGGGCCGGGGTCCACCGACCCCGAGGGGTGACCCATGACGACGTATGCGATAGAGGCGGAAGGCCTGGTCAAGCGGTTCAAGGAGACCGAGGCGCTGGCCGGGGTCGACCTGGGGGCCCGCCGTGGCTCGGTGCTCGGGCTGCTGGGCCCCAACGGCGCGGGGAAGACCACCGCGGTGCGGATCTTCGCGACGCTGCTGCGGCCCGACGGGGGCAGGGCCCGGGTGGCCGGCCACGACGTGGTCCGCGAGGCCGGGGTCGTACGCGCCATGGTGGGGCTGACCGGGCAGTACGCGGCGGTCGACGAGAATCTGACCGGCACGGAGAATCTGCTGCTCATCGGACGTCTGCTGGGGCTGCCGCGCCCGGAGGCGCGGGCGCGGGCGGCCGAGCTGCTGGAGCGGTTCCAGCTCGCGGACGCGGCCGGACGGGCCACGAAGACGTACTCCGGGGGCATGCGCAGACGACTGGACCTGGCGGCCAGTCTGGTGGGCCGGCCCAGCATCCTCTTCCTCGACGAGCCGACCACCGGCCTCGACCCGCACAGCCGCGGTGAGCTGTGGGACCTGCTGCGGGGGCTGGTCGCGGACGGTGCGACGGCCCTGCTGACCACGCAGTATCTGAACGAGGCCGATGTGCTCGCCGACGACATCGTGGTGATCGACAAGGGCCGGGTGATCGCCGAGGGCACGCCGGACCAGCTGAAGTCGCAGGTCGGCGGGCAGGTGCTGGAGCTGCGGCCGGTGCTGGCGGACGACCTCGCGCGGGTGCACGCGCTGGTGGCCGAGGCGGCGGGACCGCAGACCCAGATCGAGGGCGAGACGATCACCGCGCCGGTGAAGGACCCCCAGCTGATGCCGGCCGTCGTGCGCACGCTGGACCGCGAGGGGATAGCGGTGGGCGAGCTGGCGCTGCGGCGCTCCTCGCTGGACGAGGTGTTCCTGGCGCTGACCGGGCACCGCGCCGAGCCCGGCGGGCCGGAGGGCGACGGGGACACGGACGGCGGGGACGGGGACGGCGGTGGGGAGGCCGACGGGGACGGGGGTCGCGGAGCGGCCGTCCGGGACGGTGAGGGCGAGTGGGAGAAGGCGGTGAGCCGGTCATGACCGCCGCCGCCACGACCGTCACGGCGCCGATCACCAAGTCGGGCCGGGTGCGCCCGCTGGACGGGCTGCGGCAGACCTTCACGATGGCCTGGCGCAGTCTGGTCGCGGTCAAGCACAACCCGCTGGAGCTGGTCGACTACAGCATCACGCCGATCATGTTCGTGTTCCTCTTCACGTATGTGCTGGGCGGGCAGATGGCCGGGTCGCCGGAGGCGTACCTGAAGTACGCGCTGCCGGGGATCATCGTTCAGAACACGCTGTTCATGACGATGTACACGGCGATGGCCCTGAACACCGACCTCACCAAGGGCGTCTTCGACCGGTTGCGCAGCCTGCCGATCGCCCGTTCCGCCCCGCTCATCGGCCGTATCACCGCCGACCTCGCCAAGCACCTGTGGGCGCTGCTGCTGATGATCGGCCTCGGTCTGCTGCTCGGTTTCCGGGTCACCGGGGGAGTGGGCGGGTTCCTGCTCGGGACGCTGCTGGTGATCGTGTTCGCGGCGGCGGTGTCCTGGAGCGCGGTGCTGATCGGGATGCTCGCCGGCGACGCGGAGAAGGTGCAGGCGTTCGCCTTCACGAT
The DNA here is from genome assembly GCF_008704715.1 of Streptomyces chartreusis. Lineage (NCBI taxonomy): Bacteria > Bacillati > Actinomycetota > Actinomycetes > Kitasatosporales > Streptomycetaceae > Streptomyces > Streptomyces chartreusis. The sequence goes on along the minus strand of NZ_CP023689.1, from coordinate 4,069,201 downwards.
CATCTTCCCGATCACCTTCACCAGCAGCGCGTTCGTCATGGTGGACACCATGCCGGGGTGGCTCCAGGCGTGGAGCGACGTGAATCCGGTGACGCATCTGTCCGACGCTTTCCGGGGGTTGCTGCTGGGCGGGCCGGTGGCCGGGCCGGTGCTGTGGTCGCTGGTGTGGGCCGCGGGGATCGCCGTGGTGTTCTATCCACTTGCCATGCGGGCGTATCGGGCGAAGACCTGACGGTGTGTCGGCCGGGCGTGCGGGCGGTGCCGTTCCGGATGGTGTCGTTCCGGGCGTTCGTACCACCGTAGGAATTTCCGAAATCGGGCACGCTGTGGCCTTTTCTGACCGGAGTTCGGCCGTAGGCTGCCGCGCATGTGCGGAATTGTGGGTTACGTGGGGTCGCAGTCGGCGCTGGACATCGTGATGGCCGGGCTCAGGCGACTGGAGTACCGGGGCTACGACTCGGCGGGCGTCGCCGTGCTCGCGGACGGCGGGCTGGCCGGGGCCAAGAAGGCCGGGAAGCTCGCGAATCTGGAGAAGGAACTGGCCGAGCGGCCGTTGCCGAGCGGGACCACGGGGATCGGGCACACGCGCTGGGCCACGCACGGCGGGCCGACCGACGGCAACGCCCATCCGCATCTCGACAACGCCGGGCGCGTCGCCGTGGTGCACAACGGGATCATCGAGAACTTCGCCGCGCTGCGGGCCGAGTTGGCCGAGCGCGGGCACGAGCTGGCGTCCGAGACGGACACCGAGGTCGTCGCGCATCTGCTGGCCGAGGAGTTCTCCGCCGGTGCCGATCTCGCCGAGGCCATGCGGCTGGTGTGCCGGCGGCTGGAGGGGGCGTTCACGCTGGTCGCGGTGCACGCCGACGAGCCCGACGTGGTGGTCGGGGCGCGCCGGAACTCGCCGCTCGTGGTGGGCGTCGGGGAGGGTGAGGCCTTTCTCGCCTCGGACGTCGCCGCGTTCATCGACCACACCCGCTCGGCGGTCGAGCTCGGGCAGGACCAGGTCGTGGAGCTGCGCCGGGACGGGGTGACCGTCACCGGGTTCGACGGACGGCCGGCGGACGTGCGGTCGTACCACGTCGACTGGGACGCCTCGGCCGCGGAGAAGGGCGGCTATGACTACTTCATGCTCAAGGAGATCGCCGAGCAGCCCAAGGCGGTCGCCGACACTCTGCTGGGGCGCATCGACGCGGCGGGCTCGCTGACGCTGGACGAGGTGCGGATCAGCGCCTCCGAGCTGCGCGAGGTCGACAAGGTCGTCATCGTCGCGTGCGGTACGGCCTTCCACGCCGGGCTGATCGCCAAGTACGCCATCGAGCACTGGACCCGGATCCCGTGCGAGGTGGAGCTGGCCAGCGAGTTCCGGTACCGGGATCCGATCCTCGACCAGCAGACCCTCGTCATCGCCATCTCCCAGTCCGGGGAGACCATGGACACGCTCATGGCGCTGCGGCACGCCCGTGAGCAGGGCGCGAAGGTGCTGGCGATCTGCAACACCAACGGGTCGACCATTCCTCGTGAGTCGGACGCGGTGCTGTACACGCACGCCGGGCCGGAGGTCGCGGTCGCCTCGACGAAGGCGTTCCTGACGCAGCTGGTGGCCTGCTATCTGGTCGCCCTCTATCTCGGGCAGGTCCGGGGCACCAAGTGGGGCGACGAGATCCACGCCGTGATCCGGGACCTGGCGCAGATCGGCCGTCAGGTCGAACGGGTCCTGGAGACCATGGAGCCGGTACGGGAGCTGGCGCGGTCGCTCGCCCACAAGAACACGGTGCTCTTCCTCGGCCGGCACGTGGGCTACCCCGTCGCCCTCGAAGGCGCGTTGAAGCTGAAGGAGCTGGCCTACATGCATGCCGAGGGCTTCGCGGCGGGGGAGTTGAAGCACGGGCCCATCGCCCTCATCGAGGACGATCTGCCGGTCGTGGTCGTGGTGCCCTCGCCGCGGGGCCGCTCGGTGCTGCACGACAAGATCGTGTCCAACATGCAGGAGATCCGGGCGCGGGGTGCGCGGACCATCGTGATCGCGGAGGAGGGCGACGAGGCGGTGGTGCCGTACGCGGACCACCTGATCCGGATCCCGGTCACGCCGACCCTGCTCCAGCCCATGGTGGCCGCGGTGCCGTTGCAGGTCTTCGCGTGCGAGCTGGCGACCGCGCGGGGGAACGAGGTGGATCAGCCCCGGAACCTGGCCAAGTCGGTGACCGTGGAGTGAGCGGCAGTCCGGGGCGCGTACGAGCGGTGTGAGCTCACTGCGGCCCGCTCCGCCCGCTCTCGTCGAACGCTCCCGAGGCGACCGGGCCCAGGCCGGCGGGGAGATGGCGTACCGCGGCAGCCACCGCCTCCTGTGCCGTGGTGGTCCGGGCGAGCGGGTCCGCACCCGTGAAGCCCTTGCTGACCAGGTACTCCTCGACGCCCAGCGCGAGCAGGCACGGTCCCGTGATGGTCAGGCCGGGGCGCGTGGTGGCCGAGAAGCGCAGCGTCCAGTGACTGGTGAACGGGTAGAGGGCCCGCAGCGCCGGCTCGGCGTACGCCGCCTCGACGAGCGCCTGATACGCGGGCCAGTTCTGCTCGCCCGCCTCCGCGCGCATGTGCTGCCACTCGGATTCGGCAAGGCGTACGGGGTCGTGGTCGGGCACCTCGAAGCGGCCGGTGAGACGCACGAACGGCGCGGCGGCGCGGATGTCGCTCAGGGCCGCCCCGTCGTGCCAGGCATGCGCGGCGCGGGCGACCTGCGCCAGATCGTCGGTGTCACCCTGGACGAGTGCCAGACCCTGGGCGGTCTCCTCCCCACGGATCGACCACCGCCGCTCGTGCACCCACGAATTGACGAGCAGCCTCTTGCGATGCGGCAACCCGCTCTCGGCGACGGCGTATGTCAGTGCACCGGGATCCTCGGCCGTGAAGGGGACGGACAGGCCGCCCTCGTCGGCCAGGGCCTGGAGCGCCGCCCGGAGGCTGCCTCGGGCGACGACGTCGGGGTACAGGACTTCGGGAGCAGGGTGCTTGGCCACGGTGTTCGATTATGCGCCGCTCGTGGGTCCCGGTGGGTGGTCGTGCCGTACGTCCGCCCTCCACGCCGGCGCCTGCGGCATGAACCTGTGCTCCGCCGCGTGCGCCGCCATACGGGCGTTGCGTGCCTCGGCCTCCGGCCCGTCCGGCAGGTGGAAGTCCCTGCCCGCCCGGGCGGAGCGGGACTGCATGCCGTTGGCTGCCGGGACGCGGCGACGGACGTAGCGGTCGAGGGCGGCGGGTACGTCGCCCGGGGTCGCGTCCGTCAGTTCGTCGCCCAGTACCGCCGCGTCCAGGATCGCCTGGGCCGCGCCCTGGGCCTGGAACGGGACCATCGCGTGCGCGCTGTCGCCGAGCAGGGTCACGCGTCCGGTGTTCCAGACGGTGAGGGGCGTGCGGGTGTGGATGCCGTAGCGGAACACCTGGCCCGCGCGTTCGAGGACCGTGCGGACGCGGGGGTCCCAGTCGGTGAAGGCGCGCAGCGGTTCGCCGGGTTCCGCCTTCGCCGTCCAGGACTCCTGGGTCGCGGCCCGGGTGGTGAACACGGCCACCACGTTGAGCAGTTCGCCGCGCCGCACCCAGTAGTGGACGAAGTGGCGGTCCGGGCCGAGCCAGACGGCCAGCGGCGGGAGGCCCAGGTCGGTGACCTCGCCGGCGGGGAGCAGGGCCCGGTAGGCGGCAGTTCCCGAGAACACCGCCGAGTCCTCGCCGAAGAGCCACTGGCGGGCCGCGGAGCGGATGCCGTCCGCCGCCACCACGAGGTCGGCCTCCAGCCGCTCACCCGTCGCCGTCGTCACCCGGGCGGCCCTGTCGTCCTGGTCGATCGCGACGACCGCCGTGTCCAGTAGTACGGCCTCCGGTGGCACCGCGGCGGCCAGCGCGCCGTGCAGATCCGCCCGGTGCACCACCAGGTACGGCGCCCCGAACTCCTCCTCGGCCTCCCGGCCCAGCGCGTAACGGCAGATCTCCGAACCGTCCGACCAGGTGAGGAAGCTGACCTGCGGCGGGTGGGCGGCCAGGGCGGCGACCGGGTCCAGCACACCGAGCCGGCGTAACTCCCGTGTGGCGTTGGGGGCGAGCTGGATCCCGGCGCCGATCTCCGAGAAGCGCCGCGCCTGTTCGACCAGCGTCACGTCGACGCCCGCGCGGCGCAGGCTCAGCGCCGCCGCCAGTCCTCCGATGCCCGCGCCCACGACGATCGCCCGCATCCCACGACCTCACTCCGCCGGACCTGCCCGCCCGCCCATGCCCTGGTGCTGACGGCCAACCTCGTGGAGGGGAGCGTGCGGGTCAAGGGGAGGGCGGTGGCGGCGCGTACCCGTCCGCGGGTGGGTGGGGGTTGGTCGCGCAGTTCCCCGCGCCCCTGGGGGGTTGCAGCCACCCAGTCGACCAGCCCTCCGAACCTCTCCTCACCCCACCCGCACATCCCGCCAGGCTTCCGGAATGCCCGCCGCCACGTCATGTGCCCCCAACGGCGCCCCGTCCGCCGCGAATCTCGCCGAGAGGCCGTGGAGGTACGCCGCCGCGCTCGCGGCGTCCACCGCCGGGAGGCCCGCTGCGAGCAGCGATCCGCCCAGGCCCGACAGCACGTCCCCGCTGCCGGCCGTGGCCAGCCATCCCGTGCCCGTCGGATTCACCCGCACCGCACCGGCGCCGCCCGCCCGGGCCACCAGCGTCGTCGAGCCCTTCAGCAGCACGGTCGCCGCGTACCGCCGCGCCAACTCCCGTACCGAGGCCAGCCGGGCCCCCTCGACCTCCTCGCGGGAGACCCCGAGCAGCGCCGCCGCCTCCCCGGCGTGCGGGGTCATCAGGGTCGGCGCCCCGCGCTCCCGTACCGTCCCGGCGTCCGCCAGCCGCAGCCCGTCCGCGTCCAGCAGCACCGGTACGTCCGTCGCGAGCACCTCCGCCACCGTCGACGCGTCGTCCCCGGCGCCCGGCCCGACGACCCAGGCCTGCACACGCCCGGCCTTCTTCGGTCCCCGGTCCGACACCAGCGTCTCGGGGAACCGCGCGATCACCGCGTCCGCGGCCGGACCGACGTACCGCACCGCCCCGGCCCCGCCCCGCAGCGCGCCCGCCACCGCCAGCACGGCCGCGCCCGGGTACCTCGACGATCCCGCCGCGATGCCCACGACCCCGCGCCGGTACTTGTCGGTCTCCGCCCCCGGCAGCGGCAACAGCCGTGCCACGTCGGCGTGTTGGAGCGCCTCCAGCTCGGCCGCGTCGGCCGGCAGCGCCAGTCCGATGTCCACGAGCCGTACGACACCGGCGTACTCCCGCGCCGGGTCGATCAGCAGGCCCGGCTTGTGCGTGCCGAAGGTGACGGTGAGGTCGGCGCGGATCGCCGCGCCCCGCACCTCGCCCGTGTCGGCGTCCACGCCGCTCGGCAGGTCGACGGCGACCACCGCGGCCCCGGACCGGGCCGCGGCGTCGGCCAGCGGTGTCGCGTCCGGCCGCAGTCCGCCCTTGCCGCCGATGCCGACGATGCCGTCCACGACCAGGTCCGCGCGCTCGATCAACTCCTCGGCGGCATCGAGGCCGACGGGACGCCCGCCCGCCCGCCGCAGCGCCGCGAGGCCCCCGGCGTGCGCGCGCTCCGGCGCCAGCAGCACCGCCGTCACGCCCGCTCCGCGCCGGGCCAGCCGGGCACCGGCGTACAGGGCGTCGCCGCCGTTGTCGCCGCTGCCGACCAGCAGCACGACCCGGCTGCCGTACACCCGGCCCAGCAGATCCGCGCAGGCCGCGGCCAGTCCGGCCGCCGCCCGCTGCATCAGCGCCCCGTCCGGGAGCCGTGCCATCAGCTCCCGTTCGGCCGCCCTTACCGTCTCCACGCCGTACGCAGTCCGCATACGACCGAGTCTCCCGTACGGGCCGAGGCGCGTCGCATCCATCGCCGCTTCGCCGTGGCGTCGCGAGCGTGGCAGCCTCCGCTCGACGCTCCGCCGTGGGCAGTTCGTACGAGACCCGAGGTTCCTTACGGGCCGAGGCGAGTCGTGTCTATCGCCGCTTCGCCGTGGCGTCGCGAGCGTGGCAGCCTCCGCTCGACGCTCCGCCACCACCGCCATCGCCACGCCGTAGGCAGTTCGTATGCGACCCGAGGGTCCCGCTCAGCCCTCCGCGATCACCACGGCCGATGCCACCCCGGCGTCATGGCTCAGCGACACGTGCCAGGAGCGGACGCCGAGTTCGGCCGCCCGGGCCGCCACCGTGCCCGTCACCCGCAGCCGGGGCTGCCCGCTGTCCTCGACGCAGACCTCGGCGTCGGTCCAGAGCAGACCGGCCGGCGCGCCCAGCGCCTTCGCCAGGGCCTCCTTCGCGGCGAAGCGGGCGGCGAGCGAGGCGATGCCCCGGCGGCCGCCGCTCGGCAGCAGCAACTCCCGCTCCAGGAAGAGCCGTTCGGCCAGCCCGGGGGTGCGCTCCAGTGCCGCCTCGAATCTGTCGATCTCGGCCACGTCGATGCCGACCCCGATGATGCTCATGCCGAGCACCCTATGGGTCCTCGCGAGATGGTCCTCGAAAGAGTGACCCAGCCGCGCGGCGCCTCCGCGCGGGCGGGGCCATCACGCTTCCCTGTGCGCATGATGAGCAGACGTATCGCACGCCGGAGTGTCGCCGTGCTTCTCGCCGGGGCGGTCATCATGCCCGTCGGCGGCGCCTCGGCGGACCCGGCGGACTCCTCGGACCCGGTGCCCCCGACGTCCGGACCGCAGACCGCCGATCTCGTGCCCGGCATCCCCCTGACCCTGCTGCCGCTCTCGGAGATGGACACACCCGACCAGGCACTGCCGCCGAAGGTGTACAAGCCCACCCGCGCGGAGGAGGCCGTCGAGCCCAAGGACGCCCCGGAGGAGGCGTACGACCGCGTGGAGTACGTCGACCCCATGGACTCCTTCGGGGACGTGACGTGCAGCGAGGAGACGGGCCTGCGGCAGCGGGAGGTCGAGCGGTGGTTGAAGCGGCCGGTCGACGGCGAGCAGTCGAAGGGTGACTGCAAGGCCATCCGCGTCTTCCAGAAGAAGTACCGCATCAAGCCCGCCATCGGGTACGCCGGGCCCGTGACCTGGGCCACCATGCAGCTCGTCGGCGCCCGCAAGAACCCCAACGCGGCCAAGAAGTGCCCGGTGCGGGCGTACCGGGTGGCCTGTGTCGACCTCGACCGGCAGATCGCCTGGGTGCAGCACGGCAAGGGCGGCGTGGTGTTCGGACCCGTGCCCATCCGCAGCGGACGTACCGGATATGGGACGCGCAACGGCTGGCACGCGGTCTACTGGCGGCACAAGAACCATGTGTCGACGCTCTACAAGAGCCCCATGCCCTACTCCCAGTTCTTCAGCGGCGGCCAGGCGTTCCACGGCGTCTACGGCAGCCTCTACACCCCCGTCGGCTCGCGGGGCTGCGTCAACATGACCCTGAAGGACTCCCGGAAGCTGTGGGGGTTGCTGAAGAAGGGCGACCGGGTCTACGTGTGGGGGCACAGGCAGGAGCAGTAGGCCATGGCTCCCGGCGCGGCGGCGATGTCGGACCCCTCTGAGACACTGGGGGCGCGATGACAGAGACAACAGCCCTGCGGACCGCGCCCCTGCGAGCCCGCGCCGAGATCGACCTGGCCGCCCTGCGGTCCAACGTGCTGAGCCTGCGCGCCCACGCACCGGGCGCGGCCCTGATGGCCGTCGTGAAATCGGACGCGTACGGCCACGGGGCCGTCCGGTGCGCCCGCGCCGCCGTCGACGCGGGCGCAACCTGGCTGGGTACGGCGACCCCCGAGGAGGCCCTCGTACTGCGGGCCGCCGGGCTGCGCGGTATGCGGATGATGTGCTGGCTGTGGACGCCGGGCGGCCCCTGGCGGGAGGCCGTCGAGGCCGACGTCGACGTCTCCGTCAGCGGGATGTGGGCCCTTCGGGAGGTCACCGAGGCCGCCCGGCAGGCCGGCGCCCCCGCCCGCGTGCACCTCAAGGCCGACACCGGGCTCGGGCGCGGCGGCTGCCAGCCCGGCGACGACTGGGCCGAGCTGGTCCGCGAGGCCCTGCGGGCCGAGGCCGAAGGGCTCCTGAGCGTCACCGGGCTGTGGTCGCACTTCGCCTGCGCCGACGAGCCCGGGCACCCCTCCATCGCCGCCCAGCTCACCCGCTTCCGGGAGATGGTGGCGTACGCCGAGGGGCAGGGCGCACGGCCGGAGGTGCGGCACATCGCGAACTCGCCCGCCACGCTCACCCTCCCGGACAGCCACTTCGACCTGGTGCGCACCGGCATCGCGACCTACGGCATCTCGCCCAGCCCCGAGCTGGGCAGCCCCGCCGACTTCGGGCTGCGGCCCGTGATGACGCTGTCGGCGTCCCTGGCCCTGGTCAAGCACGTGCCGGGCGGCCACGGCGTCTCCTACGGCCATCGCTACGTCACCCCCGGCGAGACCACCCTCGGCCTCGTCCCGCTGGGCTACGCCGACGGCATCCCGCGGCACGCCTCCGGCGCCGGCCCTGTGCTGGTCGGCGGCAAGTGGCGGACGGTCGCGGGGCGGATCGCCATGGACCAGTTCGTCGTCGACCTGGGCGGGGACGAGCCCGAGCCGGGTGCGCAGGCCGTGCTGTTCGGGCCCGGCGACGGCGGTGAGCCCACCGCCGAGGACTGGGCGCAGGCGGCGGGGACCATCGCGTACGAAATCGTCACCCGGATCGGAACGCGCGTTCCGCGCGTCTATAGGAATGCGTCCATGTGATGCGGCGCTGTGATCCGGGCTATGTGATGCGTCCATCTGTGTGCGGCTAAGTGAATGAGGAACGAGACGGGTAACCCGTAGCGGGACGCATGATCGAAACACCGGCACCATCGACCACACACGTCACAACGGCACCACCAGACCAGGCGAAGAGGAGCGGTACGTGAGCGAGAGCAGTGCGGAGGCCGTCGCGGCCGTCGCCTCCGCCACGGGGGCGGCCGCGAACTGGCGCAGGGCCACCGGCATCGCCGGTGCGGCGATAGGCGTGATCGCGGCGGGCGCCGCGGCCGGCGTCGCCATAGAGCGCATGACAGTGGGCCGCGGCATGCGGCAGAAGGCCAGACTCGCGCTCGACTCGGCGGGACCGTACGGCTCGCTGCGCGGCACACCCGGCAAGGCGTACTCCGACGACGGCACCGAGCTGTACTACGAGGTCGACGACATCGACCCCGAGGCCGCTCCCGCCCTCAGCCCGCGCCGGCGACGGCTCTTCGGGCGCAAGGCACCGGCCCCCGTCACCGTCGTCTTCAGCCACGGCTACTGCCTGAGCCAGGACTCCTGGCACTTCCAGCGGGCCGCCCTGCGGGGCGTCGTGCGCACCGTGCACTGGGACCAGCGCAGCCACGGCCGCTCGGGGCGCGGCGTCGCCCAGACGCAGGAGGGCAGGCACGTCGACATCGAGCAGCTCGGGCGCGACCTGAAGGCCGTCATCGACGCGGCCGCGCCGGAAGGGCCGCTCGTGCTGGTCGGGCACTCCATGGGCGGGATGACCGTCATGGCGCTCGCGGACCAGTTCCCGGACCTGATCCGCGACCGGGTCGTCGCCACCGCACTCGTCGGTACGTCGTCCGGGAAGCTCGGCGAGGTCAACTTCGGACTGCCCGTCGCAGGGGTGAACGCGGTGCGGCGAGTGCTGCCGGGCGTGCTCAAGGCGCTGGGGCAGCGGGCCGAGCTGGTGGAGCGCGGGCGGCGGGCCACCGCCGACCTGTTCGCCGGGATCATCAAGCGGTACTCGTTCTCGTCCCGGGACGTCGACCCGGCCGTCGCCCGGTTCGCCGAGCGGATGATCGAGGGGACGCCGATCGACGTGGTCGCGGAGTTCTACCCGGCCTTCGCCGACCACGACAAGACCGAGGCGCTCGCCCTGTTCACGGACATGCCGGTGCTCGTCCTGGCCGGCGTGGGCGACCTCGTCACGCCCAGCGAGCACAGCGAGGCCATCGCCGACCATCTGCCGGAGGCCGAACTGGTGCTCGTGCCGGACGCCGGGCACCTGGTCATGCTGGAGCACCCGGAAGTGGTCACCGACCGTCTGGCCGACCTGCTCACCCGGGCGGGTGCCGTGCCGGCAGGGGCTACCGTTAGTGGCTATGGAAGCACCAGCAGCACCGCACAACGCGGGTGACCTTCAGCTGACCGTCACCGCTCCCGACCAGATGCGGGAGCTGGGCCGCCGCCTCGCCAAGCTGCTGCGCGCCGGCGACCTGGTGATGCTGAGCGGGGAGCTCGGCGCGGGCAAGACGACGCTGACGCGCGGGCTCGGCGAAGGGATGGGGGTCCGGGGAGCGGTCACGTCCCCGACCTTCGTGATCGCCCGTGTGCACCCGTCCCTCGGCGACGGTCCGCCGCTCGTCCACGTCGACGCCTACCGGCTGTCCGGCGGACTCGACGAGATGGAGGACCTCGACCTCGACGTCTCGCTGCCCGACTCGGTGATCGTCGTGGAGTGGGGCGAGGGCAAGGTCGAGGAGCTGACCGAGGAGCGGCTCCAGGTCGTGATCCACCGGGCCGTCGGCACTGCGTCTTCCCGGGGGGCGACCCCCGGACCCCCGGAGACCGACGAGGTGCGGCACGTGACCGTGACCGGGCTCGGGGAGCGCTGGGCGACGGCGGACCTGAGCGTGCTGTCGGCCTGAGCGTGCACTCGGCGGTCTGAGCGTGCTGCGCCGGCCTGAACGTGCCGTCGGCGGTCTGCGCCTGCCGTCGGCGATGAACATTCCGACAAGACGTCGGCAAAATATTGCGTTCGCGGTCTTGTGCGTGGTCACATGGTACCCAGTCCGTAGTTAGGTGTGCCTAACTACGTCCGCCCCCGGCCCCCAGGAGGCGTCCATGCCGGCATCGGAGAACACGGCCCAGCAGCGGCCCGAGGTGACCGCCGGGGTGTCCATGCGTGATCTGCTCGCGGCCGGCGCCGCGGCGAGACTGATCTCCACTCCGCCGCGAGAGCCCGAGGCCGGGCGGCCGCGGCAGCACGGGCGGCCGGAGCACCCGCCGCGCACCACGCACCGCGAAGCGGCCTAGGGGCCCAGGGGCCTAGCGGATCACCACGACCGCGCGGCCGATCGTCGCGAAGTCCCACATCGCGTCGCCGTCCGCCCGCGACTCACGGATACCGCCCGTCTCCAGGGCCGGGTCGGGATGCGTCGACGGGCTCCTGACGGTCGTACTGAAGCCGATGGTCACGGTGTCCACGCTGGCGAAGCGGATGACGTGCTCGATGGAGGCGCCGTCGGTGCCGGTGGCCGCGTTGGAGCGCGAGGTGACCGCGTACACGCCCGTCGGGGGGTCGACCGATCCGGGGTACACGCGGAACGTGCGCTTGACCTTGCCGCCCCCGGCGACCAGCCACACCCGGTCGTCGTCCACCGAGTACACGACCCGCTGCCCCGTACCGGATCCGTCGGGCAGCGCGTCGGGGTCCTCGCGGTCACGCGGCACCTTGGAGGCGCTCACCCCCTGCACGTCGCCGCCGCGCGGCCCCGCCAGGTCGGCCGGGACGGTGGCCGAGGCCCGGAAGGCGAGGAAGCCGACCGTCGCCAGGGCAGCCGCGGTCAGCCCCGCCACGATTGAGGAGCTGCTGCCTGCCACCGCGCTCACCTCAGCGTTCGCGTCATATGTCGTGATCCAGCCCGATTCAGCCCGACCGTAGCAGCCGTCAAGCGCCCGCCCCGCGAGTGAGCCGAAGGGGCGCGCCGGTGTCGAACACGCGCTGAGCAGGCTCGCGTCCGCCGGACCGGCCGAGGGCACCCCGTGGGCGAACGGGCCGTGCAACGCGGCGGCGCCCGACGGGGCGCGGGCGCCGTAGGCTGTTTGCGTGCTCTTGCTCGCTCTGGATACCGCCACCCCCGCCGTCACCGTCGCGCTGCACGACGGCACGGACGTCATCGCCTCCTCTAGCCAGGTGGACGCGCGCCGGCACGGCGAGCTGCTGCTGCCGGCCGTCGACCGAGTTCTCGCCGAGGCCGGCAAACGGCTCGACGCCGTGACCGCCATCGTCGTAGGCATCGGACCCGGCCCCTACACCGGGCTGCGCGTCGGCCTGATGACCGCCGACACCTTCGGGCTCGCCCTCGGCGTCCCCGTGCACGGCCTGTGCACGCTGGACGGCCTCGCCTACGCGGCCGACATCGAGAAGGGCCCGTTCGTCGTCGCGACGGACGCCCGGCGCAAGGAGGTCTACTGGGCGCGGTACGCCGACTCCCGCACTCGGCTGACCGACCCGGCCGTCGACCGGCCCGCCGACATCGCCGACGAGGTCGCCGGGCTGCCGGCCGTCGGCGCGGGCGCGCTGCTGTACCCCGACACCTTCCCCCGCGCCCACGAGCCCGAGCACGTGTCGGCGGCGGCGCTCGCCGCACTGGCCGCCGAGAAGCTGGCGGCGGGCGAGGAACTCCCCGCGCCGCGGCCGCTGTATCTGCGCAGGCCCGACGCCCAGGTCCCCAAGAACTACAAGGTGGTCACCCCCAAGTGACCGAACCCGTGACTCCCGCCGCCGCTGCCTCCGGTCCTCCGCTGCGCGAGATGCGCTGGTGGGACATCGATCGCGTGCTGGAGCTGGAGAAGGACCTGTTTCCCGAGGACGCCTGGTCCCGGGGCATGTTCTGGTCCGAGCTGGCGCACTCGCGCGGGCCCGAGGCGACCCGGCGCTATGTGGTCGCCGAGGGACCCGACCGGGTCGTGGGCTACGCCGGCCTCGCCTCCGCCGGGGACCTCGCCGACATCCAGACCATTGCCGTCGCCCGTGACCACTGGGGCACCGGCCTCGGCGGCCGGCTCCTCACCGAACTGCTGCGCGCCGCGGGCGACTTCGAGTGCGCCGAAGTGATGCTGGAGTGCCGTGTGGACAACGTCCGCGCGCAGAAGCTCTACGAGCGCTTCGGCTTCGAGGCCATCGGCTTCCGACGCGGCTACTACCAGCCGGGGAACGTCGACGCCCTGGTGATGCGACTGACCGCCCCCGAAAACTCCGTACAAGGAACCGAGATCAATGGCTGACTCGCGCGACGTTCCCCTCGTCCTCGGCATCGAGACCTCCTGTGACGAGACAGGCGTCGGCATCGTCCGCGGCACCACCCTGCTCGCCGACGCCGTCGCCTCCAGCGTCGACGAGCACGCCCGCTTCGGCGGCGTCGTGCCGGAGGTCGCCTCGCGGGCGCACCTGGAGGCGATGGTCCCGACCATCGACCGCGCGCTGAAGGAGGCCGGGGTGAGCGCCCGCGACCTCGACGGCATCGCGGTGACCGCCGGTCCGGGCCTGGCGGGCGCGCTGCTGGTGGGCGTCTCGGCGGCGAAGGCGTACGCCTACGCGCTGGGCAAGCCGCTCTACGGCGTCAACCACCTGGCCTCCCACATCTGCGTGGACCAGTTGGAGCACGGCGCGCTGCCGGAGCCGACGATGGCGCTGCTGGTGTCCGGCGGCCACTCGTCGCTGCTGCTGTCGACCGACATCACCTCGGACGTACGGCCGCTGGGCGCGACCATCGACGACGCGGCCGGCGAGGCCTTCGACAAGATCGCGCGCGTGCTGAACCTCGGTTTCCCCGGCGGGCCGGTCATCGACCGCTACGCCCGCGAGGGCGACCCGAACGCGATCGCCTTCCCGCGCGGACTGACGGGCCCGCGCGACCCGGCGTACGACTTCTCGTTCTCGGGTCTGAAGACGGCGGTCGCCCGCTGGATCGAGGCCAAGCGGGCGGCGGGGGAGGAGGTGCCGGTGCGTGACGTGTCGGCGTCCTTCCAGGAGGCGGTCGTCGACGTGCTGACCCGAAAGGCCGTACGGGCCTGCAAGGACGAGGGCGTCGACCACCTGATGATCGGCGGTGGAGTGGCCGCCAACTCCCGGCTGCGGGCGTTGGCGCAGGAGCGGTGCGAGGCGGCCGGCATCCGGCTCCGGGTGCCGCGGCCGAAGCTGTGCACCGACAACGGCGCGATGGTGGCGGCACTGGGCGCGGAGATGGTGGCCCGCAACCGGTCGGCGTCCAGCTGGGACCTGTCGGCGGACTCGTCCCTGCCGGTGACGGACCCGCACGTACCGGGAAACTTCACGGACGAGGCCCACGGCCACACCCATGACCACGACCACGTGCACGAGGTCAGCAAGGAGAACCTGTACTCGTGACGGTCGCACTGATGTGGGAGGCACGAGCGGCCCCCGGCCGGGGCGCGGAACTCCTCGCGTGGGCCCGGGGCCAGGAGCTGGCGGTACGCCCCCTACGCCGGGAGACCTTCCAGGCCCCCGAGGACCGCGTCCTCGTCATCACCTGGTGGGATGCGCCTCTCGACACGGACCTGCCCGAACTTCCGGAGCCGGAGGGGGAGTTGGTGACCCGGGCGGTCCATCGGTGGCGGTTCGAGTCGGTGGGGATCGAGGGCCGCTGACCGGAGCGGAGGCGCGGCCCCGCTCCGGCGTCCCGTCAAGCCGACACCTCCGCCTCGCACCGCAACCGCCGGTCCATCCCCAACTCCCGCACAGGGCCGGTCAATTGGATCCGTGCCACATGCCGTACGTCCGTGCTCGACGCCCCCGCCCGCAGCTCCAGTTCCCCCGGTTCGACCACCCTTCGTCCTGAGCGGTCGGTGAAGGAGGACAGGTCGGGGTGGAAGTGGAAGGTCACTCGGCGGGACTCGCCCGGTTCCAGGTTCACTCGTTGGTATCCGATCAGTCGGACGTCCGGGCGGGTGACCGAGGCCACCGGGTCGTGCAGGTAGAGCTGGATGACCTCCGCGCCCGCTCGGGATCCCGTGTTGCGGACCGTGAGTGAGAGGTCGTACGTGCCGTCGGTGGGGATCTCCGAGGCCGTGCCCTGGAAGTCGTCCCAGGTGAACGTCGTGTACGAGCGGCCGTGGCCGAAGGCGTACTGCGGTGTCGGGTCCAGGTTGCTGACCTCTCCCGCCAGGCCCAGTGGTGGCTGGAGGTATGTCCACGGCTGGCCCCCGGGGTCCCGGGGCACGCTCACCGGCAGTCGGCCCGAAGGGTTCACGCGGCCCGACAGGGCTCCTGCCACTGCCGGGCCGCCCTCCTCCCCCGGGAAGAAGGCCTGGACGACCGCTCCCAGGCGGCCCGCCCAGCGGCCCAGGGCGTAGGGCCGGCCGGTCAGCAGGACCAGGACCACCGGGACGCCCGTCGCCACCAGCGCGTCCAGGAGTTCGGCCTGTACGCCGGGCAGCCGCAGGTCCGTCACGTCGCAGCCCTCGCCCGAGGTGCCGCGCCCGAACAGGCCCGCCCGGTCGCCCAGCACCGCCAGGCACACGTCCGCCTCCGACGCCCGTGCCACCGCCTCCTCGAAACCGGCCGTGTCGGGGTCGGTGACCCCGCAGCCCTCCGCGAACGTCACCTTGGCGTCGGGGAGTTCGGTGCGCAGGGCCTCCAGGAGCGTCGGGATCTCGATGCCCATCGGCACCTCGGGGTGGTGCGTGAGGACGTGGGACGGGAAGGAGTAGCAGCCGAGCATGGCCAGGGCGTCCGCCGCGCGCGGGCCCACCACCGCCACGCGGGCGTCCGGCGGCAGCGGCAGCACGCCGTCCGGGTTGTCCAGGAGCACCACCGACTCCTCGGCCACCCGGCGGGCCAACGCCCGGTTCCCGGGGGAGTCCAGGTCGATGTGCGACGTCGCCGGCTCCGGCGTCCAGTCCTCGTCCAGCAGTCCCAGCTCGCACTTCTGGAGCAGCACCCGCCGTGCCGCCCTGTCCACGAGTTCCTCCGGGACCTCGCCCGCCAGGACGGCTTCGACGAGCGGCGTTCCGTAGCACTTCACCGTCGGGAGTTCCACGTCGATGCCCGCCGCCAGCGCCGCGTGCGCCGCCTGTGCCGGGCTGCCCGCCACCCGGTGCAGCGTCTGCAGGAAGCCGATGCCGAAGTAGTCGGCGACCACCGTGCCCGTGAAGCCCCATTCCGAGCGCAGGAGTTCGGTCAGCAGCCCCGGGTCCGCCGACGCAGGCACCCCGTCCGTCTCGTTGTACGCCGCCATCACCGACCGCGCCCCGCCCTCGCGCAGCGCCATCTCGAACGGAGGGAGGGTGACGTCGGCGAGTTCGCGCACGCCCGCCCGCACCGGCGCGAGATTGCGTGCGCCCGCCGACGCCGCGTACCCGGCGAAGTGCTTGAGCGTCGCGATGACGCCGGCCGACTCCAGACCCCGGACATAGGCCGTGCCGATCGTGCCGGTCAGGTACGGGTCCTCGCCGATGGTCTCCTCGACCCGGCCCCAGCGCGGATCGCGTACGACGTCCAGGACCGGCGCGAGGCCCTGGTGGACGCCGGCGGAGCGCAGGTCACGGCCGATGCGCCGGGCCATCTCCTCGACGAGCGGGGGGTCGAAGGTGGCTCCCCAGGCGAGCGGGACCGGGTACGCCGTGGCCCGCCAGGCCGTGAAGCCGGCCAGGCACTCCTCGTGCGCCACCGCGGGGATGCCGAAACGGCCCGCCCCGGCGATACGGCGCTGGGCGCGAGCCAGTGCCTGCGCGCCGAGCGCGGGGTCCACGGGCGCTGTGCCGAAGGAGCGGGTGAGCTGGCCGAGGCCGTGCGTGATCAGCTCGTCCCATTCGTCGGCGGTGCGGTCGGTGGCCATGTCGTGCTGGTGCGGGGCGACACCGTCGCCGTCCGTGGCGGCGCCCACCCAGACGCCGTAGAGCTGGGCGGTCTTCTCCTGAAGGGTCATCCGGGAGAGGAGGTCGTCGACGCGGGCGGCGGCGGACAGGGCGGGGTCGCGCCAGGGGGCGGTGGTCATGAAACTCCTGTCGGGGCGATGGCCCACTCGCGAATGTTTCGTTATTCACCTCGAATGTTCCGGAACCTAGGTGCGGCGAGAAGGGTTCGTCAAGAGGTCGCGCAGGGATACGATCGCCGCCATGACAGCCCGTGAGCCCGCTGAAACCCGGACGACAGAGTCGGAAAGCCGGTCGACAACGTCGGAAACCCGGACGACCACGACGACGGCACCTGCGGCCGGCCGGTCCGCGCAGACCGCCACGCTCGCCGAGATCGCGCGTGAGGCAGGCGTGTCCGCGCCGACTGTTTCGAAGGTCCTCAACGGACGCGCCGACGTCGCCCCGGCCACCCGCACCCGCGTCGAGGAGCTGCTGCGCGCCCACGGCTACCGGCGCCGGCGGGCCGAGGCCAGCCGCTCGCCGCTGATCGACCTGGTCTTCCACGAGCTGGAGAGCGCGTGGGCGATGGAGGTCATCCGGGGCGTGGAGAACGTCGCCCGCGACGCGGGCCTGAGCGTGGTGCTGAGCGAGAGCGCCGGGCGGCTGACCCCGGGCCGGACCTGGGCCGACCAGGTCGCCGCCCGCCGCCCGCACGGCGTGATCCTCGTGCTGTCCGGCCTCGACGAGTCCCAGCGCGCCCTGCTCACCAGCCGCTCGATCCCGTTCGTGGTGATGGACCCGGCGGGCGACCCCGGCGCCGACGTGCCGTCCATCGGCGCCACCAACTGGCAGGGCGGGCTCGCCGCCACCCGGCACCTCGTCGACCTCGGCCACCGCAGGATCGGCGCGATCACCGGGCCGTCCCGGATGATGTGCAGCCGCGCCCGCCTCGACGGCTATCGGGCCGCCCTGGAGACGGCCGGGCTGCCGGTCGAGCAGGACCTGATCCGGCCCGGCGACTTCCACCACGAGACCGGCTACCGGCAGGGCCTTGAGCTGCTGCGCCGCCCGGACCGGCCGACCGCCGTCTTCGCCGGCAACGACCTCCAGGCGCTCGGACTGTACGAGGCCGCGCGCGAGCTGGGGCTGCGCATCCCCGAGGACCTCAGCGTCGTCGGCTTCGACGACCTGCCGGTCGCCCGCTGGGTCGGGCCGCCGCTGACGACCGTACGGCAGCCGCTGACGGAGATGGCCGAGGCGGCGGCGAAGCTGGTGCTCGACCTCGCGCGCGAGGAAGGGGCGCCGGCGACACGGGTGGAGCTGGCGACCAGCCTGGTGGTGCGCAGCAGCACGGGGGAGCCGCCTGCGACGCAGCGGTAGGGGTCCGTTGCCGCAGGGACGGGTGTTTCGCGCCGCCTTCACCGCGCACCGAAGTCAGTCGGTCGTGCGGACGAAACTTTCGACAACAGGCTGGCTTCCGGCGGTGGTTCAGGGGCGTCCCGTGCCAACGGGTCCTGAATCGGGGCCGGTTCGGTCGGGAAGTCTGAGAATTTCCGAAGAAAAGGCGGTCTGGCATCCCTGCCCGTAATAATTCGGACGTACGTTCCTGCCTATGACGGGACTTGGCGCGAACGGACGGGAAGCGGACGAGGACGACGGCAGAGACCCGGGCCGGCGGTCGACAGCACTCAAGACCGTCGGCCTTCTCCTCGCCGGCATCCTGACCCTGGGCGTCGCCGCAGCGGGCTGGGTCTACTGGCACCTCAACGACAACATCAAGAGCGTCGACATCGACAGCGCGCTCGGCGACAACCGCCCGCCCAGGGCGATGACTACGCCGGCCCCCTCCGCCTCCGAGTCCCCGCTGCCCACGGGTTCCCTGAACATCCTGGTCCTCGGCTCGGACTCGCGCAGCGGCGAGGAGAACCGGGAACTCGGCGGCGGCAGCAGCACCGGCGCCCGCTCCGACACCGCGATGGTCGTGCACATCGACGCCGGCCGCACGGAGGCGACGGTCGTCTCCATCCCGCGCGACACCCTGGTCACCCGCCCGTCCTGCCCGCTGCCGTCGGGCGGGTCGACCGAGGTGTCGTACAACTCCATGTTCAACAGCGCGTATTCGATCGGCGGCCCCGTCTGCGCGGTCAAGACCGTCGAGTCGCTCACGGACATCCGCATGGACCACTACATCGAGATCGACTTCTCCGGCTTCGCGAAGCTGGTGGACGCGCTGGGCGGCGTCACCGTCACGACGGACGAGGACATCGACGACGAGGACAGTCATCTGACCCTGGAGGCGGGCACGCACCATCTGGACGGCGAGCAGGCGCTGGCCCTCGCCCGCACCCGGCACGGCATAGGCGACGGCAGCGACCTCGGCCGCATCGGCCTGCAGCAGACGCTGGTGAAGGCCCTCCTGGACCAGATGTCCGCCACGTCCCTGCTCACCGACCCCACCCGGCTCTACCGGGTCGCCGACGCGGTGACGGCCGGCCTGACCACCGACACCGGCCTGGACTCCCTGACCGAGCTGGTGAGCCTCGGCCGCAGCCTGAGCGGCCTGACGTCGGACGCGGTGCGGACGGTCATGATGCCGGTCGTACCGGCGCCGTCGGACCGCAACCGGGTGGTGGCCGAGGAGCCGGAGGCGGGCGAGCTGTGGGAGTCCCTGAGGTGAGAAAAAAATCTTCGGGGAAATCCGGGGGGCGTGTCGATCGGGCGGTCCGCCGTTCGACGAAGGTGTGAGAGGCCGGGAAGAACCCGGTCCCCGCACACGAGGAGCCACCATGCCCCGCTACCTGTCGCTCGTGAAGATCGACGAGTCCACCGCCCCCGCCGAGGGCCCGAGCCCCGAGCTGATGCAGCGGATGGGCGAGCTGATGGAAGAGATCACCAAGGCCGGCGTCATGCTCGACACGGCCGGACTGACGCCGTCCGCGCAGGGCAGCCGCGTGCACTGGGAGGGCGGCAGCATCTCCGTCACCGACGGGCCCTTCACCGAGTCCAAGGAGGTCATCGGCGGCTACGCGCTCATGCAGTGCAAGGACATGGCCGAGGCCCTGGAGTGGACCAAGCGGTTCGTCAAGGTGCACGGCGAGGAGTGGACGGTGACCTGCGAGGTGCGGGAGATCGCCGAGGGCTGATCCGGTTCCTTGGCTCCGTGGCCGTACGGGTGTCTGATGGTGGGCTGTGGAACCACAGCCCCAGCCCACCGCGGACACCGACACCGGCCGTGCCGCCGCGGACAGCGACCGCGGCACCGCCGAGCCCGGCAGTGTCGCCGCCGGCACGGCCGCGACCGTCGAGACCGTCTTCCGTATCGAGTCCCCGCGGGTCATCGCGGCCGTCACCCGGCTGGTCCGCGACGTCGGCATCGCCGAGGAGCTCGCGCAGGACGCGCTGGTCGCCGCGCTGGAGCAGTGGCCGCGCGACGGCGTGCCGGACAACCCCGGCGCCTGGCTCATGGCCGCCGCCAAGAACCGTGCCGTCGACCTGATCCGCCGCCGCGAGAACTACGCCCGCAAACTCGCCGAGATCGGCCGCGACCTGGAGACGACGGCACCCCCCGAGGAGCCCTCCGACCCCGACGACATCGACGACGACCTGCTGCGCCTGGTCTTCACCACCTGCCACCCGGTGCTGTCGCCGGAGTCCCGCATCGCCCTCACCCTCCGCCTCCTCGGCGGTCTGACCACGCCGGAGATCGCCCGGGCCTTCCTGGTCCCGGAGCCGACGGTCGCCCAGCGCATCGTCCGCGCCAAGCGCACGCTCGCCACGAAGAACGTCGCCTTCGAGGTCCCGTACGGCCCCGACCGCGAGGCCCGGCTCGGCTCCGTCCTCGACGTCATCTACCTGATCTTCAACGAGGGGTACGCCGCCACGGCCGGCGACGACTGGCTGCGCCCGGGGCTGTGCGAGGACGCGCTGCGGCTGGCCCGCGTGCTGTCGGGGCTGATGCCGAAGGAGCCGGAGGTGCACGCCCTGACGTCCCTCCTGGAGTTCCAGGCGTCCCGCGCGGCGGCCCGCACCGGCCCGTCCGGCGAGCCGATCCTGCTCAAGGACCAGAGCCGCGGCCGCTGGAACCGTATGCTCATCGCCCGCGGCATCCAGGCCCTGTCCCGCGCCGACGCCACCGCCACCGGCGCCCCCGGCCCGTACGCCCTCCAGGCGGCCATCGCCGCATGCCACGCGCACGCGTACACCTACGACGAGACCGACTGGAAGACCATCGCCACCCTCTACGGCCTCCTCGCCGCCCGAGTGCCCTCCCCGGTCATCGAGTTGAACCGCGCGGTCGCCGTGTCGATGGCCGACGGCCCGGAGCCCGCCCTGGAGATCGTCGACGCCATCGCCGCCGAACCGGCGCTGCGGGACTACCACTTGCTGCCCAGCGTCCGCGGCGACCTGCTCCAGCGCCTCGGTCGTACGGCGGAGGCGCGGGCGGAGTTCGAGCGGGCGGCGACGCTGACCCGGAACGCGCCCGAGCGGGAGATGCTGCTCAGGCGGGCGGCGGACACCGGCGCGTGACTACGCGGGCCGCCCCACCAGCATCGTCGGCGCCCCCGCCACCCGGGTCAGGAACACCGTCGCCGCGTTCGGCCCCTGCGGCTTGACCTTCTTGCGCAGCTCCTCCGGCTCGACGGCGGAGCCGCGCTTCTTGACGGTCAGGACACCCACCTCGCGCTCCCGCAGCAGCGCCTTCAACTTCTTGACGTTGAAGGGGAGCCGGTCGGTGATCTCGTACGCCGTCGCGTACGGCGTCGGCCGCAGTTCGTCGGCCGTGACGTACGCGATGGTCGCGTCGAGAAGCCCGCCGTCCAGGTCGTCGGCGACCTCGGCGACCAGATGGGCGCGGATGACGGCGCCGTCGGGCTCGTACAAGTACCGGCCGACGGACCGGACTTCGGGGTCGGGCAGGCCGCGGGAGAGCAGCGTGCGCGGGCCCGGGAGCAGGGTGGCGCGGATCGCCCCGGGGGCGGTGCCGAACCACAGCACCGCCTCCTTCACGTCCCCGCCGTCCGAGATCCACTCGGCCTCGGCGTCGTCGGGGACCGCCTCGTGGGGGACGCCGGGCGCGATCTTCAGGGCGGCGTGCGGTGCCTTGCGTGCCGCCTCGACGGCCCAGGACAGCGGCGGCGAATACGCCTCCGGGTCGAAGATCCGCCCGCGTCCGCCGCGCCGCGCCGGGTCGACGAACACGGCGTCGTAGCCGCTGGTGTCCACCTCGGTGACGTCCGCCTCCCGCACCTCGACCAGGCCGGCGAGTCCGAGGGCCTCGGCGTTCGCCCGCGCCGCTGCCGCCGTCGCCGGATCCCGGTCCACCGCCAGCACCCGGATCCCGGCCCGCGCCAGCGCGACGGCGTCGCCGCCGATCCCGCAGCACAGGTCGGCGACCGAGCCGATGCCCAGCTCCCGCATCCGCTCAGCCCGGTACGTCGCCACGCTCGCCCGCGTCGACTGCTCGACCCCGTTCGGCGTGAAGAACATCCGCCCCGCGTCCGCCGCCCCGAACTTCGCCACCGCCCGCTGCCGCAGGCGCGCCTGACCGAGGGCCGCCGACACCAGCTCGGCGGGGTGCTCGCGGCGCAGCCGGGTGGCGACGGCGAGTTCGTCGGCGGGGTCGGTGTCACGGACGACGTCGAGGAGGGCGCGGCCCTCGGGGGTGAGGAGCAGGGAGAGGGAGGCGAGGTGGTCGTTCACCGGGACATTGTCGGCCAGGCGCGGCGCGGACGGCGTACGGCCCGGTCGCGGGGTGCTGCCCGGCGCCCGCCGCCGGACCGTGTCCCGCCCGCCGCCCGGACCGTCTGCCGCCCACCGTCGGGACCGTGTCCCGCCCGCGGCCCGTACCGCCCGCGGCCCGTACCGCCCGCCACCCGTCGGCCACGCGCCGCGCCGCCCGCGCTGTGGGCCAGTCGGTGGATGGTCCGCCGACTGCCGCGGTGTCGGGCCGGGTTCGGGGCGGGAGCCTGCCAGGATCCGGCTCCATGCGACTAGTAGTACAAAATGACAAATGCCTCGGGAATGGGGCGGTACCCGTAGGACACCGTCGGCGGACGGCCCGGCGTGCGCGCGTCCACGGCGTCATGGCCGTGCTGGTCGTGGCCGCCATCGCCTCCGGCTGTGCCCGGCCCGGCGGACCCGGGACCGGAGCTCCGCCCTGGGCGGGAGGCGCGTCCGGGCCGACGGGCGTGTCCGGCCCGGGAGGCGGATCCGAGGCCGCGGGCGCCCCGCCGAGCCGGCAGCCGCTCGAGGCGTCGTCGCCGGCCGCCACCGCGAACTCGCAGGCCGAGAAGTTCCAGTCGGTCCACGAGGCCCGCACCGCCCGGATCGCCGCCGCCCGGCGCTGGCGCCTGGACAGCGTCCCGCTCACGCCCCCGCCGCCCCCGGCGAAGAAGCCGGAGATCACCACCCGCGACGGCTTCGAGGTCGACGGACACGAGGAGCTCGGGCTGCCGCCGGTCTTCACGACCGTCCCCACCCGCGACCGGGTCGTCTTCCTCACCATCGACGACGGCGCCGAGAAGGACCCGACCTTCCTGCGGATGATGGACGACCTCCAGGTGCCGTACACCGCCTTCCTCAGCAACTACCTGATCAAGGATGACTACGGCTACTTCAGGCGGATGCAGCGCAGCGGCGTGGGCCTGAACAACCACACCCTGCACCACCCCTACCTCCCGGCCCTGTCCTACCGCCGCCAGCAGCACGAGATCTGCGGCATGCAGGAGGTCATCGAGGAGCGCTACGGCAAGCGCCCGCTGCTCTTCCGCCCGCCCTTCGGCAACTACAACCGCAACAGCCTGCGGGCCGCGAAGTCCTGCGGCATCGAGTACGTCCCGCTGTGGAACGAGGAGGTCTTCGTCGACCACTGGGACTACCGCGAGTGGGACCGGAAGATCCGACCGGGTGACATCGTGCTCAGTCATTTCCGGGGCCGGGAGGACTGGAAGGGCACAATGCCCGACATGATCCGCCGGTTCCTGAACAAGGTGACGGCCGAGGGGTACGCGGTGGCACGGCTGGAGGACTACCTGTGAGATCGGCGCGGACGCCGGGGTCGCGGGCCCTCGCGGCAGTGGTCCTGGCGTCCGCCCTGCTCGCGGGCTGTGCGCAGCCGACGGGTCCGGCCGACCCCCGCGGCGGGCCGGCCGAGCGGTCGGCGCGCTCGGCGAAGAACCCCACGCACACGCAACAGCCGTACCGCCGCTGGGGCCTGACCGCCCCGCTGCCCGCGCCGCCGTCCCCGCCCGCGCGCAGGACACCGCACCCGGCCGGCGACCGGCTGCCCGTCGTGCACCGCGTCCCCACCCGCGACCGGGTCGTCTTCCTCAGCTACGACGACGGCGCCGAGAAGGACCCGCGCTTCGTCGACATGGTCCGCGAGCTGCGGCTGCCCGTCAGCATGTTCCTCACGGACAGCGTGGTCGGCCCGGGCTACGGCCACTTCGCCCGGCTGCGCTCGGTGGGCGCGTCGATCCAGAACCACACCCTCCACCACGCCGCCCTGCGCGGTCTGCCGTACGCGGGGCAGCGCGCCGAGATCTGCGGCCAGCAGAACAAGCTCCGCGCCCGCTTCGGCATCCGCCCCCGCCTCTTCCGCCCGCCCTACGGCACCTACGACGCCACCACGCTGCGCGCCGCCGCGCACTGCGGTGTCACGGCGGTCGTGCTCTGGCGGGCGGCGATGGAGGGCGACGGCGGACTGACGTACGCCGGGGGGCCCGCCCGGCTGCGCGCCGGGGACATCGTGTCCGTCCCTTCGGGTGAGCCCGCCGGACTGAGTCTGCGGGAGCGGACGACCCGGCTGCTGCGGGAGATCCAGCAGCGGGGACTCACGGTGGGGCGCCTGGAGGACTACCTGTAGCGAGGCCGAGGGCGAGGCCGCCGGGATGCGCCGCGCCGTCGTGAATTAGCAGTCCGCTTGACCGAGTGCTAATCACGGTCATAGTCTCGGGTCTGGCACTCCCCACTGGAGAGTGCCAACTACGCGACGGGCAGGTCCGGCACCCGCGACGACGGATCCACCTGGTCGCCACCTCAGACAGTTAACCCCGTGAGATCTCCGAAGGGGGAGGTCGGATCGTGACGACCACCAGCTCCAAGGTTGCCATCAAGCCGCTCGAGGACCGCATCGTGGTCCAGCCGCTCGACGCCGAGCAGACCACCGCCTCTGGCCTGGTCATCCCGGACACCGCCAAGGAGAAGCCCCAGGAGGGCGTCGTCCTGGCCGTGGGCCCGGGCCGCTTCGAGAACGGCGAGCGCCTGCCGCTCGACGTCAAGACCGGCGACATCGTGCTGTACAGCAAGTACGGCGGCACCGAGGTGAAGTACAACGGCGAGGAGTACCTCGTCCTCTCGGCTCGCGACGTGCTCGCGATCATCGAGAAGTAAGCACCACCTCATAGTTTTTCCAGCTGCGCCCCTGGCCCCCGCGACCACTTAAAGAAGCCGGGCGCCCGGGGCGCAGTGTCTTTTTGAACCCACAGATTTCGAGAGGGCTCCCGCTGTCATGGCGAAGATCCTGAAGTTCGACGAGGACGCCCGTCGCGCCCTCGAGCGCGGCGTCAACAAGCTGGCCGACACGGTCAAGGTGACGATCGGCCCCAAGGGCCGCAACGTCGTCATCGACAAGAAGTTCGGCGCGCCCACCATCACCAACGACGGTGTCACGATCGCCCGTGAGGTCGAGATCGAGGACCCGTACGAGAACCTCGGCGCCCAGCTGGTGAAGGAGGTGGCGACCAAGACCAACGACATCGCTGGTGACGGCACCACCACCGCCACCGTGCTGGCCCAGGCGCTGGTCCGCGAGGGCCTGAAGAACGTTGCCGCGGGTGCCTCCCCGGCCGCGCTCAAGAAGGGCATCGACGCGGCCGTGGCCGCCGTCTCCGAGGACCTCCTCGCCTCGGCCCGCCCGATCGACGAGAAGTCCGACATCGCCGCGGTCGCCGCGCTGTCCGCCCAGGACCAGCAGGTCGGCGAGCTCATCGCCGAGGCGATGGACAAGGTCGGCAAGGACGGTGTCATCACCGTCGAGGAGTCCAACACCTTCGGTCTGGAGCTGGACTTCACCGAGGGCATGGCCTTCGACAAGGGCTACCTGTCGCCGTACTTCGTGACGGACCAGGAGCGCATGGAGGCTGTCCTGGAGGACCCCTACATCCTCATCAACCAGGGCAAGATCTCCTCCATCCAGGACCTGCTGCCGCTGCTGGAGAAGGTCATCCAGTCGGGTGGCTCCAAGCCGCTGCTGATCATCGCCGAGGACGTCGACGGCGAGGCCCTGTCGACCCTGGTCGTCAACAAGATCCGCGGCACCTTCAACGCGGTCGCGGTCAAGGCCCCCGGCTTCGGTGACCGCCGCAAGGCGATGCTCCAGGACCTGGCGGTCCTCACCGGCGCCACGGTCATCTCCGAGGAGGTCGGTCTCAAGCTCGACCAGGCCGACCTGGACGTGCTCGGCAGCGCCCGCCGTGTCACCGTCACCAAGGACGACACCACGGTCGTCGACGGCGCCGGCGACTCCGCGGACGTCACGGGCCGCGTCGCCCAGATCAAGGCCGAGATCGAGAACACCGACTCCGACTGGGACCGCGAGAAGCTCCAGGAGCGCCTCGCGAAGCTGGCCGGCGGCGTGTGCGTGATCAAGGTCGGCGCCGCCACCGAGGTGGAGCTGAAGGAGAAGAAGCACCGTCTGGAGGACGCCATCTCCGCGACCCGCGCCGCGGTCGAGGAGGGCATCGTCTCCGGTGGTGGCTCCGCGCTGGTCCACGCCGTCAAGGTCCTCGAGGGCAACCTCGACAAGACCGGCGACGAGGCCACCGGTGTCTCCGTGGTCCGCAAGGCCGCCGTCGAGCCGCTGCGCTGGATCGCCGAGAACGCGGGCCTCGAGGGCTACGTCATCGTCTCCAAGGTGGCCGAGCTCGAGAAGGGCAACGGCTACAACGCCGCGACCGGCGAGTACGGCGACCTGGTCAAGGCCGGCGTCATCGACCCGGTCAAGGTGACCCGCTCCGCCCTGGAGAACGCCGCCTCCATCGCCTCCCTGCTTCTCACGACCGAGACCCTGGTCGTCGAGAAGAAGGAAGAGGAGGAGCCGGCGGCGGCCGGTGGCCACGGCCACGGGCACGCCCACTGAGCCCAGCCGCTCGTAGAGAGCCCCGGTCCCGCGCGCAGGCGCGGAACCGGGGCTTTCCCCTTCGCGGGCTCTTGGGTCCTGTTCGCGGGCTCGCGGGTCCTACCGGCCGAGTACCCCCAGCTGCTCCAGCAGCCCGGCCCGGTCGTACATCCAGTGGCTCTCGCAGATCCTGCCGTCCCTGAAGCGCTGCCAGGTCATGCCCCGCATGGTCACGTCCTGACCGGTCGCCGCGATCCCCAGGAACTCACCGTTGTGCCGGGCGCTCCACGTCCAGCGTGTGCAGACCTGGTCGTCCTGGGCCATCTGGTCGTCGATCCGGAAGGCGAAGTCGAAGGCGGCACGCCACCCCGCGTACTGCTCCCGGATCCCCTCCACACCGCGCACCGGCTCCGGATACGACGGGTCGTCGTCCACGTAGTCGTCGGTGAGATGGTCCCCGATGTCCTCCGGCGCCATCCTCCCCATGTCCTCGAAGAAACCCCGCGCGGCCAGGCAATTCAGCTGCTCGTCCCGCACGACGTCGAGATCGGTGAACGTCGGCGTCTCGTCGCAGAGCGCGACCATCTGCTGGAAGATCCGGTCGGTCTCGGGGAGATTCGAGTTCCGCATCGCGTCCTCGTACGACGCGAACTCCACGATCTCGACGAAGTGCCCCGAGTCGGAGCGGTCCTTCCCGATGACGTCGTGCGTCGCCGTCCGCTTCCCCTTGGTCTGCTCGACCCACCTGTCCATCAGCCGGTTCATCTCGTCGAACCGACTGGTCCTGCAATCGATCAACTGCACGAAGGTCATGACGTCGTCGCCTCCCGATGGGGCTGGGTGGGGCTGGACGTCTCCATTGTCCTCGGCACCGGGAGGCCGTGCCTGTCGGGCCCAGGCGCGGCCGGCCGAGCGACCTGATCATGACTCGCCGGCCGCTCCGAAACCTACTGCGGCCCGTACTTCCGCCCGGTCCGGGAGCTGATCCCGCCCAGCATCCCCCGAGGCACCAATTTCGCCGCGCCCATCAACGCCTTGTAGCGAGGGTCCGGAATGGAGACCGACTTCCCCCGCGCCAGATCCGCGAGCCCCGCCGCCACCAATTTGTCCGCGTCCAGCCACATCCACCCCGGAATGTTGTCCGTTCCCATTCCGGCCCGCTCATGGAATTCCGTGCGTACGAATCCGGGGCACAGCGCCATCAGCCGTACCCCGCTCCCGGCCAGATCCCGCGCCGCTCCCTGCGTGAACTGCACGACCCACGCCTTGGACGCGCCGTACGTCCCGCGCGGTACGAAGGCGGCGACCGACGCGACGTTGACGACACCGCCGCGCCCGCGCTCCCGCATCGCCTCCGTCGCCGCCGAGGTCAGCCGCAGTACCGCCTCGCAGTGGACCTTGAGCATCTTCAGCTCGTCGGCCATGGAGACGTCGAGGTAGCGGCCCTTGTTGCCGAAGCCGGCGTTGTTGATCAGCAGGTCGACGGGGTTCCTGCGGTCGCCGAGGCGGGCGGCGACCGCCTCGATGCCGGTGTCCTCGGCGAGGTCGGCGGTCAGCACCTCGGCTTCGATGCCGTGCCGGTCGTGCAGTTCGGTGGCCTGCTCGCGCAGCCGCTTGGTGTCCCGGGCCACCAGGACGAGGTCGTGCCCGTCGGAGGCCAGCCGCCGCGCGAACGCGGCGCCGATACCCGCGGTCGATCCCGTAATCAATGCCGTTGTCATGGCGCAAGATTAGTGACCCGGACCACGTGCATCCGTTTACTGCACAGGCCCTCCCGATCGGTGAAGCCCGGGCGAAGACGGCCGTCGGGAGCGCTGGTCAGCGGGCGTAAGGGCGTGAGTTCACCGGCCTCGCCGATGACGGTACGTCAAGCTCCTTGCTGCGCCACGTACTTGTGCGCCGCCTCCAGCGACTCCGGGTGCAGCGCCTCCCCGGCGGCCAGCAGCCGCGGCAGCAGCTTCCGGTCCGTCGTCACCGCGCGGAACTGCAATGCCACTGTCACATCATGGTCCGGACGGTGAATGATCTCCACGGAGTCGCCCGCCCGGATCTCACCCGGCTCGATCACGCGCAGATACGCGCCCGGCGCACCCTTCGTCATGAACCGCTTCACCCACTGCTTCTCACCCAGATGGCCCTGGAAGGTGCGACAGGGAATCCGGCCGCTCGTGACCTCCAGCACCAGCTCGGAACCGATCCGCCAGCGCTCGCCGATCAGCGCCCCGGACACGTCCAGGCCCGAGGTCGTGAGGTTCTCGCCGAAGACGCCGTTCACCAGCGGGCGCCCCAGCTCGCGCTCCCAGTCGTCGAGGTCCTCGCGCGCGACCGCGTACACGGCCTGGTCGTCGCCGCCGTGATGACGCAGGCTGCAGATCTGGTCCCCGGCCACACCGCTGCCGCCGGTCCCCTTGGGCCCGGGCGCCGCCACCCGCACCGGCCCCTCCACCGGCTGCTTGTCGATCCCGGTCACACCTTCGGGGTGATCGGTGTAGGGCACGGACTTCCGGCGGCCCAGGTTCACAGACAGAAGCTTCATAACGGCACGGTAGGCGACGGCGGTCAAAGCGTCCACGCATTATTCGGCGGCGTACCCAAGGTTCGCTTATGCTCAAGGGGTGATCGAGGCCCGTCATCTCCGAGTGCTGCGCGCCGTCGCCGCCACCGGCTCCTTCTCCGCGGCGGGGCGCGAGCTCGGCTGCACCCAGCCCGCCGTCAGCCAGCAGATGAAGGCCCTGGAGTCGTCCGTCGGCACCCCTCTGCTGGTCCGCAGCGGGCGCGAGATGCGGCTGACCCAGGCCGGTGAGGCACTGGTGCGGCACGCCGCCGGGATCCTCTCGGGGCTCACAGCCGCCGAGGAGGAGGTCGCCGCGATCGCCGGCCTGCGCGCCGGACGCGTACGGCTCGTCTCCTTCCCCAGCGGCAGCTCCACCCTCGTCCCGACCGCCCTCGCCGCGCTGCGCGCCGCGCACCCCGGCACCCGTGTCTCCCTGGAGGAGGCCGAGCCCCCGAAGTCCGTCGAGCTGCTGCGCGAGGGCGACTGCGACGTGGCGCTCGCGTTCCGCTACGAGGGTGCGCCCCAGGAAGGGGAGTGGGACGACCTCGTCGTACGTCCCCTGCTGACGGACCGCCTCGTCGGCCTCGTACCGGAGCGGCACCGGCTGGCACGCGCGCAGTCCGTCTCCATCGGCGAGCTCGCGGCCGAGCCGTGGATCGCCGGGTGCCCGCGCTGCCGGGGTCAGCTGGTCGAGGTGTGCGAGAGCGCCGGCTTCACGCCCCGCATCGACTTCGCCACCGACGACTATCCGGCGGTCGTCGGCCTGGTGGGCGCCGGCCTCGGCGTGGCCGTCCTGCCGCAGCTGGCCGTGGAGTCCGTACGGCCGCGCGGTGCGCGCATGCTGACGCTGGAACCGGCCGTGCGGCGGGAGATCGTCGCGCTCACGCTGAGTGACCTGGCACAGGTACCGGCCGTCGCGGCGACGCTGGAGCAACTGGCGCGCGCCGCGGCCCGCTAGCCGCAGGCGGCAGCCGAGAGGCGGCGGTCAGCACCCAGAAGGAAGGGCACGCACACGCGCGCCCTGGTTTGCAGAAACGTTCCTTCAGGTGTGCGGACCGGCGTCACCGCTGGTCGTCGATGCCGACACCAGCCGGTTGCGGGCCCGCCCCATGAGTTCCTCGCGCTCGTCCTCGGTCAAGCCGCCCCATACGCCGTACGGTTCGCGAACCGCCAGCGCATGCGCCGCGCACTGTGCGCGCACCGGGCACCTCATGCAGACCTCTTTGGCCGAGTTCTCTCGAGCGCTCCGGGCCGCACCGCGCTCGCCTTCAGGATGAAAGAAGAGCGAGCTGTCCACCCCGCGACATGCAGCCAGCAGCTGCCAGTCCCACAGGTCCGCGTTCGGTCCGGGAAGGCGGGAGAAATCTGCCATTACGTGACCCCTTGTAGCCGTTCTGGGCGGATCCGGTGTCTACGACCGTACATCTACGATCTAAGGAGATGAAAATATGACTCATTGCGAATCTAGCTCCAAACGCCAAGAAACGGGAAGAAAAAGGGCTGAATGGGGCACGGGATGTGATGAAACAGGGAGGGTCCGCCCTGCATGTCTGCCCCGTGTCCGTCCCCTCACGTAGAGTGCCGAAGACGGCGCATGCCCCCGTAACTCTTTCGAGTGACCGTCGTTGAGAGGGCGGAGGCGGTTGAAGCAACAAGTGCTCGGGCAGACGTCCGAGACGGTCGACCGCACAGGTGACATTTCGTACCAGCCTGGAGGCTCAAGGTGACGTGCATCAGCTGCGGAGGGCGGCCATGACATCCGTCCTCGTCTGCGACGACTCCCCGCTTGCCCGAGAGGCGCTCCGCCGCGCGGTCGCGACCGTGCCCGGCGTCGAGCGCGTCACGACCGCGGCCAACGGCGAGGAAGTCCTCCGCCGCTGGGGTGCGGACCGTTCGGATCTGATCCTGATGGACGTACGCATGCCCGGTCTGGGCGGCGTAGAGACCGTTCGGCGGCTGCTGTCCGCCGACCCCGGCGCGCGCATCATCATGCTCACCGTCGCCGAGGACCTGGACGGCGTGGCCCTCGCGGTCGCCGCCGGGGCGCGCGGCTATCTGCACAAGGACGCCTCGCGCGCCGAGTTGCGGGCCACGGTGACCCAGGCGCTGGCCGACCCGACCTGGCGGCTCGCCCCGCGGCGGCTGCGCTCCGCCGAGATGGGTGCCGCGCCGACGCTCACGGCGCGTGAGATCCAGGTGCTCGAAGGCATGAGTCACGGTCGGTCCAACGCGGAGATCGGCCGCGAGCTGTTCCTCTCCGAGGACACCGTGAAGACGCATGCCCGCCGGCTGTTCAAGAAGCTCGGTGCGTCGGACCGGGCGCACGCGGTGGCACTCGGGTTCCGCTGGGGCCTGGTTCGTTAATCGCGTCACTGCGGGTCGCCGTGTCGCGCCGTCCGGCGACCGCGGGCCCGTCGTGGCTGGTCGCGCAGTTTCCCGCGCCCCTCTGGGGGCGCGGGCGCTAGGTCGGCCAAGCAGCTCTGTCGGTGGCCGCTGCTCGTTTCGCCGCGGATGCCGCATCCTTGAGGTGTGGAGTCTCTCGGGGACGAGTCGGTCGAGCGGAAGGGGAGGGCGCAAGGGATGAGTTCCGGCGCACCTGCTCATAACGCTTCGGTGCACAACATCGGGCGCGATGCCACGGCGCACACGGCCGCAGGGCACCATGGACCGATGCGCGACGACGAGGCGGCCAAAGCCGCAGGGGCGATCGGTGCACTCGTCCATCGCGCCGTGGACGGGGACGAGCAGGCCACGCACGATCTGCTCGCGCATGTCCACCCCCTGGCCCTGCGCTACTGCCGCACCAGGCTGTCCCGCCTTCCGGGCGACGCCCGGCACTTCGTCGAGGACCTCGCCCAGGAGGTCTGCGTCGCCGTCCTCCTCGCCCTGCCGCGCTACAAGGACACCGGCCGGCCCTTCGAGGCGTTCGTCTTCGCCATCGCCGCGCACAAGGTGGCCGACCTCCAGCGGGCGGCGATGCGGCACCCCGGTTCCACCGCTGTCCCCTCGGACGAGATGCCCGAGCGCCCCGACGACTCCCTCGGCCCGGAGGAGCGCGCGCTGCTCAGCAGCGACGCCGAGTGGGCCAAGAAACTGCTGGCCAACCTGCCCGAGAACCAGCGCGAACTGCTGCTGCTGAGGATCGCCGTGGGGTTGACCGCGGAGGAGACCGGACAGATGTTGGGAATGTCACCCGGAGCGGTCCGGGTGGCGCAGCACAGGGCGCTGAGCCGGCTGCGCGCACTCGCCGAGCAGTAGCGCTCCCTTGCGCTCCCTTGGGGGCGCCCGGAAATGAACGGGCCCGGCTTCGATTCCGTACGAACATACGAAGCCTGGAGCCTTACAGAACCGTGGAATTTGCTAGCCGCGCTTCCCGTTAGCATGGACATCCGCACCGATCAAGGCCATTTGGGGAAGGTGTCATGACTGCCAACGTCGACGGAGTGCCCGGTAAATTCGCGACTCTCGGGCTGACCTACGACGACGTGCTGCTGCTGCCGGGCTCGTCGGACATGGCACCCGACGAGATCGACACCGCCTCGTACGTCTCGAAGAACGTGCGGGTGAACATCCCGCTCCTGTCCGCCGCCATGGACAAGGTCACCGA
The DNA here is from genome assembly GCF_008704715.1 of Streptomyces chartreusis. Lineage (NCBI taxonomy): Bacteria > Bacillati > Actinomycetota > Actinomycetes > Kitasatosporales > Streptomycetaceae > Streptomyces > Streptomyces chartreusis. Next base: position 4,036,329 of record NZ_CP023689.1, on the reverse strand, counting down.
GTCGCGCATGGCGATCGCGATGGCCCGTCAGGGCGGCGTCGGCGTTCTGCACCGCAACCTCTCCATCGAGGACCAGGCCAACCAGGTCGACCTGGTGAAGCGCTCCGAGTCCGGCATGGTGGCCAACCCGATCACCATCCACCCGGACGCCACGCTCGGCGAGGCCGACGCGATGTGCGCCAAGTTCCGCATCAGCGGCATCCCGGTCACCGACCCGGCCGGCAAGCTGCTGGGCATCGTCACCAACCGTGACATGGCCTTCGAGAGCGACCGTGCGCGCCGGGTGCGCGAGGTCATGACGCCGATGCCGCTGGTCACCGGCAAGGTCGGCATCTCCGGCGTCGAGGCCATCGAGCTGCTGCGCAAGCACAAGATCGAGAAGCTGCCGCTGGTCGACGACCACGGCATCCTCAAGGGCCTGATCACCGTCAAGGACTTCGTCAAGGCGGAGAAGTACCCGAACGCCTCGAAGGACTCGAAGGGCCGCCTCATCGTCGGCGCCGCGGTCGGCGTCGCCGGTGACTCCTTCGAGCGCGCCCAGGCGCTGATCGAGGCCGGCGTCGACTTCATCGTCGTCGACACCGCGCACGGCCACTCCCGCCTGGTCGGCGACATGGTCGCCAAGATCAAGTCGAACTCCGCCGGCGTCGACGTCATCGGCGGCAACATCGCCACCAAGGACGGAGCCCAGGCGCTCATCGACTCCGGCGTGGACGGCATCAAGGTCGGCGTCGGCCCCGGCTCCATCTGTACGACCCGAGTGGTCGCAGGCATCGGCGTCCCGCAGGTCACCGCCATCTACGAGGCCTCGCTGGCCGCCAAGGCGGCCGGCGTCCCGGTCATCGGCGACGGCGGCCTGCAGTACTCCGGCGACATCGCCAAGGCCCTGGTCGCGGGCGCCGACACCGTGATGCTCGGCTCGCTGCTCGCGGGCTGCGAGGAGTCCCCGGGCGAGCTGCTGTTCATCAACGGCAAGCAGTTCAAGTCGTACCGCGGCATGGGCTCGCTCGGCGCCATGCAGACCCGCGGCGACCGCAAGTCGTTCTCCAAGGACCGCTACTTCCAGGAGGGCGTCGCCTCCGACGAGCAGCTGATCCCCGAGGGCATCGAGGGCCAGGTGCCCTACCGCGGCCCGCTGTCCTCCGTCGTCCACCAGCTGGTCGGCGGTCTGCGCCAGTCGATGTTCTACGTCGGCGGCAGCACGGTCCCCGAGCTCCAGGACAAGGGCCGGTTCGTGCGGATCACGTCGGCGGGTCTGAAGGAGAGCCACCCGCACGACATCCAGATGACGGTCGAGGCACCGAACTACAGCCGTAAGTAGGCAGCACGCCTGATGGGGCGGCCCCGGAAGCATCCGGGGCCGCCCTCGTCGTGCCCGTCGGCGATACTGGAAGACGCTGAACGCATCAGGGAAAGGCCACAGACGTGACTGAGATCGAGATCGGGCGCGGCAAGCGCGGCCGCCGGGCGTACGCCTTCGACGACATCGCCGTCGTCCCCAGCCGCCGTACGCGGGACCCGAAGGAGGTCTCGATCGCCTGGCAGATCGACGCCTACCGCTTCGAGCTGCCCTTCCTGGCCGCGCCCATGGACTCGGTCGTCTCCCCGGCCACCGCGATCCGCATCGGCGAGCTCGGCGGTCTCGGCGTGCTGAACCTCGAGGGCCTGTGGACGCGGTACGAGGACCCGCAGCCGCTCCTCGACGAGATCGCCGGGATGCCCACCGAGGCCGCCACGCGCCGCCTCCAGGAGGTCTACGCCGCTCCCATCAAGGAGGAGCTGATCGGGCAGCGCATCAAGGAGGTGCGCGACTCGGGCGTCGTCACCGCCGCCGCGCTCTCCCCGCAGCGCACGGCCCAGTTCTCCAAGGCGGTCGTCGACGCCGGCGTCGACATCTTCGTCATCCGCGGCACCACGGTCTCCGCGGAGCACGTCTCCTCCTCGCACGAGCCGCTGAACCTGAAGCAGTTCATCTACGAACTCGACGTCCCGGTGATCGTCGGCGGCTGCGCCACCTACACCGCCGCCCTGCACCTGATGCGCACGGGCGCCGCGGGCGTCCTGGTCGGCTTCGGCGGCGGCGCCGCGCACACCACCCGCAACGTCCTCGGCATCCGTGTCCCGATGGCGACGGCGGTCGCCGACGTGGCCGCGGCCCGCCGCGACTACATGGACGAGTCCGGCGGCCGGTACGTCCACGTGATCGCCGACGGCGGTGTGGGCTGGTCCGGCGACCTCCCCAAGGCCATCGCCTGCGGCGCCGACGCCGTGATGATGGGCTCCCCGCTGGCCCGCGCCACGGACGCGCCGGGCAAGGGCCACCACTGGGGCATGGAGGCCGTGAACGACGAGCTGCCGCGCGGCAAGAAGGTCGACCTGGGCACGGTCGGCACCATCGAGGAGGTGCTGACGGGCCCGTCGCACACTCCCGACGGCTCCATGAACTTCTTCGGCGCCTTGCGCCGGGCCATGGCCACGACCGGCTACAGCGAGCTCAAGGAGTTCCAGCGGGTCGAGGTGACGGTCGCGGACTCGCAGCACATGCGCTAGTCCGTACGACGTCTTCGTCAGGGAAGGGCCGGTCACCCCTGGGTGGGGTGACCGGCCCTTTTGCGTCCGGAGCGGCCCTTTTGCGTCCGGAGCGGCTCACGCGCGTGTGGCGGCCGGGAGCGTCCGCGTCACAACCGGTGTGCCGCCCCGGTGGGCGCCGCCCCGCGCGTGTCCAGCAGGAGCTGGGCCTTCACCGACAGACCTTGCAGGTCGTACGTCCGGTGCTGCTGGAGCAGGATCGTCAGGTCGGCGTCCGCGACGGCCTCGTACAGGGCGTCCGCGCGCGGCACCGGGCGGTCCAGGACGCTCCAGGAGGCGATGTAGGGGTCGTGGTAGCTGATGGACGCGCCCAGCTCCAGCAGGCGGGTGGCGACCTCCTGGGCCGGTGTGGACTGCTGGTCGGCGAGGTCGGGCTTGTAGGTGACGCCGAGCAGGAGGATGCGGGCACCGCGGGCGGACTTGCCGTGCTCGTTGAGCAGGGCGGCGGCGCGCTGCACGACGTAGCGGGGCATCTGGCTGTTGACCTGCTGGGCCAGTTCGACCATGCGCAGGGTGCGGCCGGCGGGGCCGGAGAGGTCCTGCGGGACGGCGTGGCCGCCGACGCCGGGGCCGGGGCGGAAGGCCTGGAAGCCGAACGGTTTGGTCTCCGCGCAGCGGATGACGTCCCACAGGTCGACGCCCAAGTCGTGGCAGAGGACGGCCATCTCGTTGACGAGGGCGATGTTGACGTGCCGGAAGTTGGTCTCCAGGACCTGCACGGTCTCCGCCTCGCGCGGGCCACGCGCGCGTACCACCTTGTCGGTGAGACGGCCGTAGAAGGCGGCCGCCGACTCGGTGCAGGCGGGGGTGAGCCCGCCGATCACCTGGGGAGTGTTGGCGGGCGTGAAGTGGCGGTTTCCGGGGTCGACGCGGCTGGGGGAGTACGCCAGGTGGAAATCACGGCCGGCGCGCATCCCGGAGCCCTCTTCGAGGAGGGGGCGCAGCACGTTCTCGGTGGTGCCCGGCGGTACCGGTGACTCCAGGATGACGGTGGTGTGCGGGCGCAGCTGTCCGGCCAGGGTGCGGGCGGCCGCCTCCACCTGGCTCAGGTCGAGGGAGCCGTCGGCGCCGCGCGGGGTCGGTGGGCAGATGACGGCGGTGCGGACCCGGCCGAGCTCGGCGGGGTTCGTGGCGTGCCGGAAGCCCCCCGAGAGCATCCGGCGCAGTTCGGCGGGACTGAGGGAGCCGGAATCGGGCCCGGTCCGGTAACCGAGCGTGGGGATGCCGACGGCGACGGCAGCCTTGGCCAGCGGCAGGCCGTACGGGCCTAGTCCGATGACGGCGAGATCTGCGGGCATGGCGTGGGCCGTCCTTCCCAGTAACCGAAGCGGGGCGGTTGCGCAACCCCTGTGGACAGGACGAGGGAGCGCAATGTCAGACTAGGAGTAAATATGACCGATTTGCGGCATTGAATGATCGCGTTTCCGTGAGTGTTGTCCACAGGCTGGGGGCGAGTGGTGGCTGAAGTCGGGCAACGCGGTCAGAATTTTGGGCATAGGGGGTAGGAACCGGGCTTCGCCCGACGGGTGCGGCCCACGCGACCGATGAGCGGGAGGCAGCAGTGAGGACAGCGACACTGGGGCCGGCCGAGCGCGCCGAGTCACTGGCGGCAATGGCCGAGCGCGAGCTGGACCTACTGGTCGTGGGCGGTGGCGTCGTGGGCGCGGGCACAGCGCTCGACGCGGTGACCCGCGGACTGTCCACCGGACTGGTCGAGGCCCGGGACTGGGCCTCGGGCACCTCCAGCAGGTCGAGCAAGCTCATTCACGGCGGCCTGCGCTATCTGGAGATGCTCGACTTCGGCCTCGTACGGGAAGCTCTCAAGGAACGCGGGCTGCTGCTGGAGCGGCTGGCGCCGCACCTGGTGAAACCGGTGCCGTTCCTGTACCCGCTGCAGTACAAGGGCTGGGAGCGTCTGTACGCCGGGTGCGGCGTCATGCTCTACGACGTCATGTCGATGGCCCGCACCCATGGCCGCGGCCTGCCCATGCACCGCCATCTGAGCCGCCGCAACGCCCTGCGCATCGCCCCCGCCCTGAAGAAGGAAGCGCTGGTCGGCGGGTTGCAGTACTACGACGCGCAGATGGACGACGCCCGCTATGTGGCCAACCTCGTGCGCACGGCCGCGGCCTACGGCGCGAAGGTCGCCAACCGGGCGCGGGTGACGGCGTTCCTGCGTGAGGGCGAGCGGGTCGTCGGCGCCCGGGTGCAGGACGTCGAGGGCGGCGGCGAGTACGAGATCCGCGCCAAGCAGATCGTCAACGCCACCGGGGTGTGGACCGACGACACCCAGTCGATGGTGGGCGAGCGCGGGCAGTTCCACGTCCGCGCGTCCAAGGGCATCCACCTGGTCGTGCCCAAGGACCGCATCCACTCCTCCAGCGGGCTCATCCTGCGCACCGAGAAGTCCGTGCTGTTCGTCATCCCCTGGGGCCGGCACTGGATCGTCGGCACCACCGACACCGACTGGGACCTCGACAAGGCCCACCCGGCCGCGTCCAGCGCGGACATCGACTACCTGCTGGAACACGTGAACTCGGTGCTCTCGGTGCCCCTGACCCGCGACGACGTGGAAGGCGTGTACGCCGGACTGCGGCCGCTGCTCGCCGGGGAGTCGGACGCCACGAGCAAGCTGTCCCGCGAACACACCGTGGCGCATCCCGTGCCCGGACTCGTCGTCGTGGCTGGCGGCAAGTACACGACGTACCGCGTCATGGCCAAGGACGCGGTGGACGCGGCCGTGCACGGGCTCGACATGCGGGTCGCCGAGTGCGTGACGGAGGAGATCCCGCTGGTGGGCGCGGAGGGATACCGCGCGATGTGGAACGCGCGGGCGCGGATCGCGGCGCGGACGGGCCTTCATGTGGTGCGCGTGGAGCACCTGTTGAACCGGTACGGGTCGCTCGCCGAGGAGGTGCTCGAACTCATCACCGCGAACCCGGCGCTGGGCGAACCCCTCGCGTCCGGCGACGACTATCTGCGCGCCGAGATCGTGTACGCCGCCTCGCACGAGGGGGCGCGCCATCTGGACGACGCCCTGACGCGGCGCACCCGCATCTCCATCGAGACCTTCGACCGCGGCACCCGTTGCGCGCGCGAGGCCGCCGAGCTGATGGCGCCGGTGCTGGGCTGGGACAAGGGACACATCGAGCGCGAGGTCGAGCACTACCAGAAGCGCGTGGAGGCCGAGCGGGAGTCGCAGCGCCAGCCGGACGACCTGACGGCGGACGCGGCGCGGCTGGGGGCGCCGGACATCGTGCCGCTGTGACCGTGCCGGCGTAGTCGTCGAGAACGTCACCCGAACGGGTGGCCGGGGATGGGATCTTCGCTCGAACCTCGGCCGTTCTACTTGGTGCGAGGGCAGAACTCGGCGGCGAGCAGCCGGGGTTCGAGGCCGGGATCTGCGATCGCCGTCGTGTTCACCCGGAAAGTCATGACACGACGCCCGTCGACGGTGGCCGCGGAGCGCACGTAGCTGCCGGATATGCGCCCGCTGTGCCCCCATACGACGGTGCCGCAGCGCAGTTTCACGGGAAAGAGACCCATGCCGTACGAGCCGTGTGCGGCACGGGTGTCGAGCATCTCGCGCAGCCAGCGCGGGGGCAGCAGCCGGCCGCCGAGCAGCGCGGCGTAGAAGCGGTCGAGGTCGGCGAGCGTGGTCACCAGCTCACCGGCGGCGCCCGCCACCCGGGGATCGAGTTCGGTGACATCGGTCCCGTCGGTGGCGTAGGCGCGGCCGTGCGGGGAGGGCAGCGAGGTGCGGGAACCAGGGAAGGAGGTGCCGGTCAGACCCAGCGGGGCGATGACGCGCCGTTCGGTCTCGGCGGCGTAGGAGCGGCCGGTGACCTGCTCGACGACCAGGCCGAGCAACACGTAGTTGGTGTTCGAGTAGGAGAAGCCGCCGCGGGCGGCAGGGGGGTGGGTGAGTGCTATTCGGACAGCCTGAAGCGACGTCAAGGGGAGAGCGCCTCTGGTCGCCGCGGTGAAGTCGTACAGGCCGCTGGTGTGGGTCAGCAGGGCACGAAGGGTGAGCGCGCGCCCGTCGTTGCCCGCCCCGCGCACCAGGCCCGGCAGGTACCGCTCCACCGTGTCGGACAGGGACAGCTGCCCCTCGGCGGCCAGTTGCAGGACGACCGTCGCGATGAAGGTCTTCGTCATGCTGCCGGCGCGGAAGTGGTCGGTGCGGGCGATGCCCTGGCCGGCTCGGGTGTAGCGGGTGCCGGTCTCCTCGCGGGCCAGCAGGGCCGCCGCGGGGGCCCTGCCCCGGGTCACGAGCCGTGCGAGGAGGGCGTCCGTCGCCGGGGCCCCGGACGTCGACGAGGCGGTGAGAGCCGGCCGGCCGGCCGGAGACAGGCCGAGGAGCGACGGGGACACGAGGCCGAGAAGCGTCAGGAGCACAGGGAAGGCAAGTAGTGTCCGAAGCAGTGGCATCACCGGTCGCGCCATGCGGGTTCCCTCCCCTCCACGCGGCTCATCATGCCGGGGAGTGTTACGCGCGGTACACGGGGCCCCGGGTGAGAGCGGGTCCGGGTGCCGGCGCCTGCGGGCGGGTGGCCGCATGAGAGGCACCCTGGGCGTTGGGCACTTGTCGGGTGAGAGACAATGGAGGCTCTGTCAGGGCGGGTTGTATGAGGGGACGCATGTCGGAGGCGGAGCGGGCGGGGACATCTCGTCAGGAGACTCGTCAGGACGACCGTGAGCGTCTCCTCGCGGGGCGGTACAGGCTGGGCGGTGTGCTCGGCAGGGGCGGCATGGGCACGGTGTGGCGTGCCGTCGACGAGACACTGGGGCGCACGGTCGCCGTCAAGGAGCTGCGGTTCCCCTCGAACATCGACGAGGAGGAGAAGCGACGCCTGATCACACGCACCCTGCGTGAGGCCAAGGCGATCGCCCGGATCCGCAACAACAGCGCGGTCACGGTGTTCGACGTGGTCGACGAGGACGACCGGCCCTGGATCGTGATGGAGCTCGTCGAGGGCAAGTCGCTCGCCGAGGTCATCCGGGAGGACGGCCTGCTGGAGCCCAAGCGGGCGGCCGAGGTGGGCCTGGCCGTGCTCGACGTGCTGCGGTCCGCGCACCGCGAGGGCATCCTGCACCGTGACGTGAAGCCGTCGAACGTCCTGCTGGAGTCCGACACCGACCGGGTCGTGCTCACCGACTTCGGCATCGCCCAGGTCGAGGGCGACCCGTCCATCACCTCGACCGGCATGCTCGTCGGCGCGCCCTCCTACATCTCCCCGGAGCGGGCCCGCGGCCACAAGCCGGGCCCCGCGGCCGACCTGTGGTCGCTGGGCGGCCTGTTGTACGCGTCGGTCGAGGGTGTGCCGCCGTACGACAAGGGCTCCGCGATCGCCACGCTCACCGCGGTGATGACCGAGCCGATGGAGGAGCCGAAGAACGCGGGTCCGCTGCGGGACGTCATCTACGGCCTGCTCAACAAGGACCCCGAGAAGCGGCTCGACGACGCCGGTGCGCGGAAGATGCTCAACGCCGTCATCCACGCGCCCGAGCGCAAGGCCGAGCCGGAGCCGGCGGACGCGACGAAGGTCGTGCCGCTGCCGCCGCAGCCCGGCGCGCCGGAGGGCAAGGGGCGTTCGGGTGCCGGGTCCGTGGGCAAGCGGGGCGAGGAGGCCGGGGAGCGGTTGCGCGGGGCACTGCGTTCCGTGCGCAAGGCCGCGGTGGGCGCGGGGGCGGCCGCCGGGGCTGCCACGCGTGGCAAGTCCGCGAGTGAAAAGGGCGAGTCCGGTTCGGTCGCGGGCGGTGAAGCGGCCGGCGGGTCGGCCGCTCGGACGTCCGGCGGGTCGGCCGGAGGGTCGGCCACGGCGGGGAGTGCGGCTGGGGCTTCGGCGGACGCCGGGAGTTCCGGTCAGGGTTCCGGTTCCGAGGGCGGTGTGGCCGGCGGGTCCGCGGCGGGTGCCGGGGCCAAGGGCGGTGCGGGTGCCGGTGAGCGCGATGCCGCGAGTGGGAACGGGCAGGGCGCGGGCCGGAGTTCGGGGTGGCCCGTCATGCCGCCGCCGGATCTGCCGGAGCGGACCGTGCCGAGGGCGCCGCTCACCGATGTGGTGCCCAGGCGCACGCTGGTGATCATCGCGGTGGTCGTGGCGCTCGCCGTCCTCGGTGTGGTGCTGGCCGTGGTCCTGAACGGCGGCGGTGACTCGACCGGGGCCGCGGGCGACGGCGGGGCAAAGGCCTCCACCAAGGCGAGCGCGAGCTCCGACACCAAGCGGGACGACGAGGGGACCCGTACGGACGGCGACAAGTCCTCGTCGGAGGACAAGGGTTCCGGTTCCGGTTCCGGATCCGAGGACGGGAAGACGCCGAGCGCCGAGGCGAGCGCCACCGGGGGGAGCGGCGCCGAGGCCGGGTCCGGCGGTGGCAACGGAGCCGTCTCGACCCACAAGGGGAACCAGGGGTACTCGATCGGGCTTCCCAAGGGCTGGAAGTACGAGACCACGGGCTCCTCGGGAGACCGGTTCACCGGGCCCGACGGGCAGAAGCTGCTCGTCGCCTGGACGTCCACGCCGCAGGACGACCCGGTCGCGGACTGGGAGGACCAGGAGCAGTACATGCAGCGCTCCCAGTACGACCGGATCCGCATAGAGAAGGTGGACTATCGCGGCTGGAACACGGCCGACTGGGAGTTCACCTATGTCGACGGCGGGACGAAGTACCGGACGATCGACCGTGGGTTCGTCGTGGACAGCCGTCGGGGCTATGCGCTGATGTACACCGCGAAGGCCGCCGATTGGGACAGTGATCTCCGCAAGGACACCTGGAAGACACTGACCGGTTCGTTCCAGCCGAAGTCATGAGGTGAGTCGATCTCCGCAAGTGTTCGCGACGGCCGGGTTTGAACCGTGAGATACGGCAACCCCTCTTTGTGGGTTGCCTCCGGCACGTATCGTGAATGCTTGCGGACCGTGCGCATCCAGTCGCGTGCCCGGAAAGCGACGCAAGGCGAACGGAATTGACCAACCGGGCGGCCGGGGGAGGCAACGTGGACGACTATGCGGGTCGGGTGCTCGCCGACCGCTACCGCCTGCCACTGCCGCCCTCCGACGAGTACGAACTCACCGAGGCCCGCGCCTTCGACACCTACAGCGGGCAGGAAGTCCTCGTCCGGCAGGTGCCGTTGCCGGAGGTCGTAGAGGCGGAGGTGCTCGACGCCGAGGGGCTGCCCGAGGGCTTCACCGCGCGGGATGCGCGTGAGCGTGGGGCGGGGCGGCGGACGTCGGCGCGGTCCAGCACCCGCCGGCCCAGTGATCCCGCCGTGCGGCGGGCCGTCGAGGCGGCGCAGGCCGCGGCGCGGATCCCTGATCATCCGAGGCTCGACCAGGTCTTCGACGTGTTCGCCGAGGGCGGCTCGTTGTGGATAGTGAGCGAGTTCGTGGCCGCGCGACCGCTGGCCGCACTGCTCGCCGAGAAGCCGATGTCGCCGTACCGGGCGGCCGAGGTCGCCTCCGACGTCCTCATGGCACTGCGCGTGCTGCACGCCCATGGCTGGGTCCACCGGAACATCACCGCCCGCACGGTGCTCGTCTGCGACGACGGCCGCGTGATGCTGACCGGACTGGCGGTGGGGGCGGCGGAAGAGGCGCTGTGCGGGTACGACCCGGTGCCGCCGGCCGAGGATGCTGACGGGGGCGAGGCCGGGACCGGGGGCGGTGTCGGTGGGCCGGGTGGCCCGGGCGGCGTCGGCGGGCCCGGACAGCTCGCCGGTGGCTCTGGCTCGGGCTCTGCGGCCGTTGGGCCCGGTGCTGGTGGATCCGGCGCCGGCGGTGATGACCCCGAGGCTGCTCGACGGGCCGCGATAGAGGCGCGGGCGGCCGGTGGGCTGCCGGTGCCCGCGGCCGAGGCGGGCAATGGCGACGGGGCCTCGGGAGGGGCTCCGGGCGGCGCTCTGGAGACCGGCGGGGACATCAGGGCCGCGCGGGCCGGGGCGATCGCCGCGTATCGGGCCGGCGCTCGTGCCGCGGCCCGAGTGCAGGAGGGCCGGCAGAACGGGCGTGTCGCACTGCCGGGTGCCCGTCCGGCGTCCGAGGGCGGCCCCGTGTCCCAGGCCAACGGCGCGGCGCAACCGCCGTATGCCTCCGGCTCCTCCGGTGACGGCAGCGGTGTGGCGACGCCCCCTGGGCAGATCGCCGACCCGTACGGCGTGCAGGCCACGCCCTGGCACGGCGCCGCGCCCCGTGGCGGGGCCATCGGCACACCGGCCGAGGCGGACCGCGACCGCGCGGCACTGCCCCCGGCGGGCCAGGACCTCCAGCAGGGCTTCGGCACACCCCCCGGCACGACCGTGCCCGCGCACGGCATCGGCGGATTCCCGACGCAGGGCACGCCCGCACCCGGGGGCGGCGCGTTCGTTCCCGGCGCCGATGGATTCTCCTCGCAGGGCGGGTCGGGACCCGGCGCCGGCGGCCCCCTACCCGGGCCCGGCGGCTTCCCGGCGCAAGGCACCCCGGCCCCCGGCACCCCCATACCCGCACCCGGAACCACTGCCCCCGCACCCCTTCCAGGCGCCGGCAACTTCCCCCCGCACACCACGCCCGCCCTCGGCACCCCCGCAGCGACAGGCGCCTCCTCCACCCCCGGCACCCCCAACTCCCCCCACCCCCCGGCCCGCTGGAACGATCTCGTGAAGGGCGGGCCCGTTCATCGCGGGCCCGCCACCGCGCTTGCCGCGGAGCGGGCTCGGCAGGCTCGGATGGCTGTGGTGGGGCCCGTGACCGAGCGCTGGGCGCCGGAGCAGGCCGGGCCCGTGCACGAGAACTGGCGGCTCGCCGCGCCGATCGGGCCCGCGACCGACCTGTGGGCGCTGGGGGCGTTGCTGTTCCGGGCCGTGCAGGGGCACGCGCCGTACCCGGAGGAGTCGACGGCCGAGCTGGTGCAGATGGTGTGCGCGGAGCCGCCCGCCTTCGCCGAGGAGTGCGGGCCGCTCAGGCCGGTCGTGGAGTCGCTGCTGCGTCAGGACCCCACCGAGCGCCTCGACTTCGAGGAGCTGCGCGGCTGGCTGCGCTCGCTGGTGCGCTCCGCGCCCGAGCCGGAGGCCGGTGCGCATGTCGTCGCCGCCCCGCCCGTCGACCCGAACCGGCTGCCGATCGTGCGGCGCCGGGGCGAGCTGGTGCGCCGGCGGCGGGCCGGGCTGCCCGCGCATCACGGGCGGCACAAGCGGGCCAAGCGCACCAAGCGGGAGGCGTCGCCGCGCAGGCTGGGACGTACGTTGCTGCTGCTGGTCCTGCTCGGCATGGCCGCGGCGATCACGTACGCCATGATGTTCATGCCGAAGGCCGACCAGGACAACTCCGGCACCGCGGGCGGGGATCGCACCGGTTCCGCCGGCCAGGCCGGTGACGGGGACACCGGCGAGTCCGCCGAGGCGAGCAGTGAACCGCGGCCCGACCAGACCTCCCCGGAGTCCGGCAACGGCCCCTCGGAGTCGGCCGGTTCCGACGACGAGACGCAGAGCGACGACCCCGAGGTCCCGGACGGCTTCACCCTGCGCAAGGACGACGCCGGCTTCCAGGTCGCCGTCGCCAACGGATGGGACCGTACGCCGAAGAACGGACGCGGGCAGGTCGTGTACTCGCACGGCGACTTCGACCTCTTCGTCGTGCCGGGCCGTGACAGTACCGACCAGTACGGCGTCGACCCGATGGTCTACCAGCGGGAGCACGAGCGGGAGTTGCAGCCGTACCGCGACTCCAGCTGGGCCTCCTCCAGCGGGCTGAAGAGCATTCAGGTCGGCGAGCGGAGCATGGCCGAGGGGCAGTTCACCTGGACCGACGGCGAGGGGCGCGAGCTGTTCGTGCGGAATCTCGCGATCCTCATCGACGGGCGGTACCACGTGGTGCAGGTGCGCGGGCCGGAGGCGGAGCGGGACGAGGTGACGCGGCTGTTCGAGCAGGCGTCGGCGACGTACCAGGTCACCGGATGATTGCACCCGCGGACGTTGTGTGATGGTTGCTTCCGGACGCCGAAAGCGACAACCATCACAGTGCGGTCTCCATGGCACCCCCGTGGTTCCGGTCGCGTCGGCCGGTCCTTAACCTGACCCTGTCAAGAACATTGCGGGGCAACGTGAATCAGATGCAGGGCCAGCTCGTTTCGGGCCGCTACCGGCTCGTCGACGCGATCGGCAGCGGCGGCATGGGCCGCGTCTGGCGTGCGCGCGACGAGGTGCTGCATCGGGCCGTGGCGATCAAGGAGTTGACCGCCGCGCTCTACGTCTCCGAGAGCGACCAGGAACGGCTGCTCGCCCGCACCCGGGCCGAGGCGCGGGCCGCCGCGCGCATCAACCACTCGGCGGTCGTCACCGTGCACGACGTGCTGGAGCACGACGGCCGGCCGTGGATCGTGATGGAGCTGGTCGAGGGCAACTCGCTGGCGGACGCGGTCAAGGAGCGCGGACGCGTCGAGCCCGCCGAGGCCGCCCGGATCGGCCTGTGGGTGCTGCGGGCGCTGCGCGCCGCGCACACCGCCGGGGTCCTGCACCGCGACGTCAAGCCCGGCAACGTCCTGCTGGGCGAGGACGGCCGGGTCCTGCTCACCGACTTCGGCATCGCCCAGATCGAGGGCGACACCACCATCACCCGCACCGGTGAGGTCGTCGGCTCGGTCGACTACCTCGCCCCCGAGCGGGTCCGCGGCCACGACCCGGGCCCCTCCTCCGACTTGTGGGCGCTCGGCGCGACGCTGTACACGGCCGTGGAGGGCCGTTCGCCCTTCCGCCGGACCTCGCCGTTGGGCACCATGCAGGCGGTCGTCGACGAGGAGCCCACCGAGGCACGGAACGCCGGCCCGCTCGCGCCCGTCATCACCGCCCTGCTGCGCAAGGATCCGGCCACCCGTCCCGGCGCGGCCGAGGCCGAGCAGATGCTGGCCGAGGCGGCGGAGGGACGACGGCCCAGCGCGGCGCAGGTGTACGTGCCCACGCAGCACAACCGCTACGAGCCGGAGGCGCACACCGGCCCCTCGTACTCCGGCTCTGCGCCCCCAGGTGCGGAGACGGCGGCGAACAGCAGGCCGGTGAGCAACAACCCGTACGCGTCGGGGAGCAGTACCCCGTATCCGCCGGTGACCGGCACCCCGTACCCGCCCGCGACCGGGCCGACGGCGCTCGGCGGGCCGTACGACGGCACGGGCAGCCGGGCCACCGGTGCCGTACCGTCCCGCAAGCGACGTCGGCTGCGCACGCTCGCGCTCGTCGTCGCGCTCGCGGCGATCATCGGCGGCGGGACCGCGGTCGTGCTCCAGAAGTGGGGGCCGCAGGGTGGCGGCACGTCCGCCTCGACGTCGACCGAGCCCACGGACCCGAGCGCTTCGACGACGCAGGACCCGGCCCGGCAGGCCGGCGTACCGGCGTCCTGGAAGCGTTATGACGACCCCCTGGGGTTCAGCCTGTATCTGCCCGAGGGCTGGTCGCGGGAGGTGGTCGGCGAGGAGGTCGAGGGCCTCCAGCAGGTCGACTACTCGCCGGACGGCGGCGAGCATTTCGTACGTATCTCCCTCGACCCCACGCCCGACTTCGCGAACTCCTACGACCATCTGCGCGACCTGGAACAGCAGGTGGGCGAGAAGCTGGTCGACTTCGAGACCGTGTCCCTGAAGCAGAACCTCTACCGCGACCGCGACGCCGCCCTGTGGGAGTACACCTGGACCGCGCTCGCCAAGGACACGCCCTTCCCCGGGCCGCGCCACGCGATCGACCAGGCGTACGTGGACCGGGACGGCACGGAGTACGCGATCTACATGTCCACGCCCGAGAAGGACTGGACGACCACGCGCGAGCAGTACACGTCGGTGCTCAAAGGGTGGCGGACCGGCGGGTCCTGAGGGGCGTCGGGCGGCTTTTGAAGTCGTTTGCTCCTTTGCATAGTTGGCCGATCGGCATCCCGGAGTCGGTCCGTCCGGTGCGGCATGATGGGGCTCATGGGGACCGAGGGGGCCAACTTCCGTGTGATCGCGGGGCGTTACCGCCTCGAGGCGAGGCTCGGTCGTGGCGGCATGGGCGTCGTATGGCGGGCGACCGACCAGTTGCTCGGGCGCAGGGTGGCCGTCAAGGAGCTCCCCCTCGACGAGACGCTCTCCGCCGCCGAGGCCCGGCACCAGCGTGAACGCACACTGCGTGAGGCCCAGGCCGTGGCGCAGCTCAGCCATCCGCACGTCATGGTCGTCCACGACGTCGTCGAGGACGACGAACGCCCTTACATCGTCATGGAGCTGATCGACGGCGACTCCCTCGCCGACCGGATCGCCGCCGACGGGCCCGTCGACGCGCGGGAGGCGGCCCGGATCGGCGCCGACCTGCTGAACGCGCTGCGCACGGCCCACGCGGCGGGCGTGCTGCACCGGGACATCAAACCGGCCAACGTGGTCATCGAGGACGGCACCGACCGTGTCGTCCTCACCGACTTCGGCATCGCACAAGTGCCGGGCGCCTCCACGCTCACCGAGGCCGGGTCGTTCGTCGGCTCGCCCGAGTACACCGCGCCCGAGCGGATGTCCGGCGCCGGGACCGGCCCCGCGTCCGACCTGTGGTCGGTGGGGGCGCTGCTGTGCGCGGCCCTGAGCGGCGAGTCGCCGTTCCGGCGCGACTCGTTGAGCGGCGTGGTCCTCGCCGTGGTGTCCGACGAGATCCGTCCGCCCGAGCAGGCGGCGCCGATCCTGCCCGTCGTGCAGGGGCTGCTGGAACGGGATCCGGCGCTGCGGCTGGACGCGGTGGGCGCGGAGCGGATGCTGCGGGAGTTCCTGGAGACGGGGCACACCCTCGTGGCGAAACGGTTCAGCAGGGCGGATCGCACGTACTCGCCCCGCAGCGTGCTGGCCACCGTGGTGCTGGTCGCCGCGATGGCGGTGGCGGGGGTGTCGGCGGCGGCGCTGCTGGTGAACGGGGGTGGCGGTGCCGGTGTCGTGCCGACCAGCTCGGCACCGGGGACCTCGGAGAAGCCGTCCGGTACGGCGAGTTCGCCCGGCGCGACCACCCGGTCCCCGTCGCCCACCGCGTCGCCGTCACCGAGCACCGGGACGCCTTCACCGGGCACCACGTCCGTCTCGCCGAGCGCATCCGGCTCACCGGTCACTTCGAGACCTGTTCCCACCAACTCCCAATAAAGGGGAGATAAGTCGCGACCTGAGTCACGGCTCTGTGACCGGAAAGCATTCCCGCTGGCTCCCCGGACACCCCCCGCGATACGAATGGAGCCATGAGCAGCAACGGGGGAGCCCCTTATCGGTCCGACGAGCCGACGAGTTTTGAACTGCAACCACCGCAGCCGAACCCGTCCGCGCCCGCGCCGCACCCGGACAATCCGTACGCGACGCCCCCGCAGGCCGCTCCGCAGCAGGCCGCGCCGGCCCACCAGGGCGCACCCGCCCACCACCCGGCCACACCCGCGCACCCGGCTGCCCCCGCTCAGACCTCCGCCCCCGACCCCGGCACCGGTCGGCTCGTCGCAGGCCGCTACCGCCTGCTCGCCAAGCTCGGGCACGGCGGCATGGGCACGGTCTGGCGGGCCAAGGACGAGACGGTGGACCGCGAGGTCGCGGTCAAGGAGCCCCGCGTCCCGGACCACCTTCCCGAACGGGAACGCGCCAACGCCTACGAGCGGATGCGCCGCGAGGCACGCGCCGCGGCCCGGCTCGACCACCCGGCCGTCGTGAACGTCCACGACGTCGCCGTCGTGGACGGCCGGCCGTGGATCGTGATGGAGCTCGTGCAGGGCCGTTCGCTGGGCGACGCGCTGCAGGAGGGCACGCTCGGCGCCCGCGACGCGGCGAGAATCGGCCTCGAAGTGCTCGGCGCGCTGGAGGCCGCGCACGCGGCGGGCATCCTGCACCGCGACGTGAAGCCGGACAACGTCATGCTCGGCCGCCACGACCGCGTCGTCCTCACCGACTTCGGCATCGCCCAGATCGAGGGCGAGACCAATCTGACCGACACCGGCGGCTTCGTCGGCTCGCCCGAGTACATCGCGCCGGAGCGGGTGCTGGGCCAGCGCCCCGGCCCGGCCAGCGACCTCTGGTCCCTGGGTGTCGTCCTGTACGCGGCGACGGAGGGCGTCTCGCCGTTCCGCCGCAGCAACACCCCGGCGACCCTCCAGTCCGTCCTGAACGCCGTGCCCGCGGCGCCGGCCGCCGCGCAGGGCCCGCTCGCCGACGCCATCAACGGCCTCCTCCAGAAGGACCCGTCCCGCCGCCCGAACGCCGCGCAGACGCGTGCGCTGCTGGAACAGGCCGCGAACCCGCCGGTGCAGGCCGCCACCCAGGTCGTCCGCATACCGGAGGGCGTCAAGGCCGGCATACGGCTCGGGCCCAAGGCGCTGCTCGGCATCGGGGCGGCGGTGGTCGCCGGTGCGGTGGCGGCGTACCTGGTGATCGCCGACCCGTTCGCGGGGCCGCTGCCGGACCACTGGAAGGTCCACGAGGAGAAGGCCCTCGCTGCCTCGCTGGCGGTGCCGGACGGCTACAAGCGGGGCGTGCCCGAGGACACCGACGACGGCCACTGGGTCACGTACACCGACGCGAGCGGGGCCATCTGGATCGGCCTGAGGCTCGACAAGAAGGCCGAGGACTCGAGCAGCCAGATCGCCGGATCTGCGGCCGCCGAGATGTACGACGACGACGGCGACTTCAAGCAGAACGGCGACTACGACGTCAGCATGCCGGCGAACCCGAGGACGGCCCCCAAGGAGACCATGTACCAGGGCAAGAAGTCGGCCGAGAACACGATCGACTTCATCACCACCGACACGCAGAACCCCCGTCCCCGCGAGATGCGGATCTTCTACTACAAGACCTCCGCCGGAGACATGTACAAACTCAGCATCAACTACCCAAGCAAGGGCGACTTCACCGACCGCGGCCGTGAGGTGGCGCGGACGGTGATCCAGAACCTGGAGATCGGCAAGCTCTGAACTGGCGAAGTGCCCACCCCGCAAGGTAGGCATGGGACATGAGCGAAGACGGTGGCCGCACCGGACCCAACGGGCGTGTGATCGGCGGGCGTTACCGTCTGGTCGAGCGCATCGGCTCCGGCGGCATGGGCACCGTCTGGCGGGCGCTCGACGAACTGGTGGACCGCGAAGTCGCCGTGAAACAGCCGAGGTTGCCCGGCGACCCGGAGGACGCGGCTCACCAGCGGGCCGCCAACCGGCTCTACCGAGAGGCCCGCGCCGCCGCCCGCGTCGACCATCCGGCCGCCGTCTCCCTCCACGACGTCGTCGTGGAGGAGGACGGCCTGCCCTGGATCGTCATGGAACTGGTCCGCGGCGAGTCCCTGCACGAGGCCCTCAAACGCGGCCCCGTCGAGGCGCCCGAGGCGGCCCGCATCGGCATCGCCGTCCTCGGCGCCCTGCGCGCCGCGCACGCCGTCGGCATCGTCCACCGCGACGTCAAGCCCGCCAACGTACTGCTCGGCCCGCACCGCCGCGTCGTCCTCACCGACTTCGGCATCGCCCACATCCAGGGCGAGGAATCCCTCACCGTCAGCGGCGAGTTCGTCGGCTCCCTGGAGTTCATCGCCCCCGAGCGGATGTCCGGCCGCGGCGCCGGCCCCGCCTCCGACCTGTGGTCGCTCGGCGTGCTCCTGTACGCCGCCGTCGAGGGCTGGTCGCCCTTCCGCCGTACGACCCTGGAGTCCACGCTCGCCGCGATCCTCGCCGCCGACGCGCCCGAGCCGAAACAGGCCGGGCCGCTCGGATCGCTGATCGTGCGGCTGCTGGTGAAGGACCCCGAGCAGCGCCCCGACGCGGACGAGGTCGGTGCGGTGCTGGAGGCGGTCGCCGAGGGGTGGCCGGTGCCGGAGCCCTCCGGGGGCGCGGCCGCGTCGGGACCTCAGGACGCCTGCGGGCTCAGGGAGTTCGCCGAGGACTCCGGGACCGTACGGCTGAAGGCCGAGCCGACCCCCGAGCCCTTGCCCGTCGCACCACCTGAAGCCGAGCCCACCCCTGAACCGGCGACCGCCACCAGCGCCACCACCTCCACCGCCGCCTCGAACCCCCCTCGCCGCTCCTGGTTCCTGCGCCCGGTCCCCCTTCTCGTCCTCGGTGTCCTCCTCGTCGTCGGCACCTGGCTCGCCACCGCCTCCTTCCTCGGCGGCGACAGCGGTGAGGCCAAGGAGATGAACCCCACCTACAGCTCGGCCCCCCTCGCCCCGGCGACCACGCCCGCCCCCGGCGGCTGGACCGGGCACCCCGAGCGGGACATGGACGCCGTGCTCTTCCTCCCCACCGAGTACAAGGAGGCCGCGCGCGAGGGCGGCGCCACCGATCAGCCCCGGCTCGTCGTCTACGACATCGGCCTCGTCCAGGTCCGCCTCACCCAGTGGGACAAGTCGCCCCGCCCGCTGCTGGAGCAGGCGCAGGAGGCGCACGACACCTGGGACAGCTACAACCACGACGCGAGCACCCAGTCCACCCGCACCACCTTCAAGGGCTACGACGCCGTCCTCTCCGACACCACCTACGACAAGGACGTGTCCCCGACCCGCGTCATGCAGCTCATCGTGGTCACGGGCGACGACCGCATGTACGAGCTGCGTGTCGACATGCCCAAGGGCACCCCCACGGAGAAGAAGGGCACCGCGGTCTTCAAGGGCGCCCGTGACCGACTCGAGATCGAGTGATCCGTCGCCGACCCGGCAACGCCCTGATCAGCTCGTTTGTTGCCAGTGGACACTGGCATCATGTGAGCACTCGGTGAATCCCCGTTACCGACGGGTACACAAAGCCTCCGCTCCGGCATACTCTGCGCCTCATGACGGACGCGCAGGCCCCGGCCAAGACCGGCACCAACCCCCTCGCCCCCGCCCCGCAGGGCGCCCGTACCGCCGCCGACGTGGTCACGCCGGAACTGGTGGCCCAGCTCACCAAGGGCGTGGTCGGCTCCGGCCGTACCGCGAACCACACGCCGTTCACCGGCGAGAAGCTGGCCGACCTGCCGGAATCCACGCCCGAGGACGTGGAGCGGGCCTTCGAGGCGGCCCGTAAGGCGCAGGCCGTCTGGGCCCAGGTCCCGGTGCGGCAGCGCGCCGCGGTCCTGCTCCGTTTCCACGACCTGGTGCTGGAGCGCCAGGCGGAGGTCCTCGACCTGATCCAGCTGGAGACGGGCAAGGCCAGGCTGCACGCGCACGAGGAGGTGCAGGCCGTCGCCGTCGCGGCCCGCCACTACGGCCGCAAGGCGCCCGCCTATCTGAAGCCGAAGCGGCACGCGGGCGCGGTGCCCACGCTCACCCGTGTCACCGAGCTGCGCCACCCGCGCGGCGTCGTCGGCCAGATCGCCCCCTGGAACTACCCCCTGGAGCTGTCCGTCGGTGACGCGCTCCCGGCGTTCGTCGCGGGCAACGCGGTCGTCATGAAGCCCGACACGGAGACCTGCCTGACCGCCCTGTGGGCCCGCGACCTGCTCATAGAGGCCGGGCTGCCCGCCGACGTCTTCCAGGTCGTCCTCGGCGAGGGCCCGGTCGTCGGCCCCGAGGTCGTCAGGCACGCCGACTACGTCTCCTTCACCGGCTCCACCCGCACCGGCCGCCAGGTCGCCCAGGGCGCCGCAGCCCGGCTGGTCGGCGTCTCCCTCGAACTCGGCGGCAAGAACGCCATGCTGGTGCTGGAGGACGCCGACATCGAGAAGGCCGCCGCGGGCGCCGTCCGCGCCTGCTTCTCCTCCGCCGGCCAACTGTGCATCTCCATCGAGCGGTTGTACGTCCACGAGTCGATCGCCGACGCCTTCGTGGAGCGCTTCGCCGCCCGCACCAAGGCCATGCGGCTCGGTACGTCCCTCGCCTACGGCGCCGACATGGGCTCCCTGGTCGGCGAGCGCCAGCTGGAGACGGTCACCCGGCACGTGGAGGAGGCCGTCGCCAAGGGCGCCACCCTCGTCGCGGGCGGCGCGGCCCGCCCGGACATCGGCCCGTACTTCTTCGAGCCGACGATCCTCGACGGCGTCGTACCGGACATGACCGTCTGCTCCGAGGAGACCTTCGGCCCGGTCGTCTCCATCTACCGCTTCAAGACCGAGGACGAGGCGGTCGAGCACGCCAACTCCACGCCGTACGGCCTCAACTCCTCGGTCTGGACGAAGGACGGCGGCCGTGGCCGCGCGGTCGCCGCCCGCCTGCGCACCGGCACGGTGAACGTCAACGAGGGCTACGCCCCCGCGTACGGCAGCGTCCAGTCGCCCATGGGCGGCATGAAGGACTCCGGCCTCGGCCGCCGCCACGGCTCCGAGGGCATCCTCAAGTACACGGAGGCCCAGACGGTCGCCCAGCAGCGGCTGCTGCCGATGGCGCCGTCGCTGGGCATGGACGACGAGAAGTACGCGCAGTTCATGAGCCGGAGCCTGCGCCTGATGAAGGCGTTCCGGTTCAAGTAGAGGCTTTCAGGAACCGCGCGACCAGCCACAGAGAACCCGCACGGACACTCAACGAGGAGCACACGTGCCTCAGGACACCTACGATTACGACGTACTGGTCGTCGGCTCCGGCTTCGGCGGCTCGGTAACCGCCCTTCGCCTCACCGAGAAGGGCTACCGCGTAGGCGTACTGGAAGCCGGCCGCCGCTGGACCCGCGAGAGCCTGCCGAAGAACTCCTGGGACCTGAAGAACTACCTCTGGGCCCCCAGGCTCAACATGTTCGGCATCCAGCGCATCCACCTGCTGGGCAACGTCATGGTGCTTGCGGGCGCCGGCGTCGGCGGCGGCTCCCTCAACTACGCCAACACCCTCTACGTACCGCCGAAGCCCTTCTTCGACGACCCGCAGTGGCGTGACATCACCGACTGGCAGGACGAGCTGAAGCCGTACTACGACCAGGCCCGGCGCATGCTCGGCGTACGGCTCAACCCGACGATGACCCCGTCCGACGTGCATCTGAAGGCCGCGGCCGAGCGGATGGGCGTCGGCGACAGCTTCCACATGGCACCGGTCGGCGTGTTCTTCGGCGACGGCGAGGACGCCGAGGGCGAGGCCAGGGTCACCCCGGGCCAGGAGGTCGCCGACCCGTACTTCGGCGGGGCGGGCCCCTCGCGCAAGGCGTGCACCGAGTGCGGTGAGTGCATGACCGGCTGCCGGCACGGCGCGAAGAACACCCTGAACGAGAACTACCTCTACCTCGCCGAGAAGGCGGGCGCGGTCGTCCACCCCATGACGACGGTCGTCTCCGTCACCGACGACTCGCAGGGCGGGTACGCGGTGGCTACGCTGCCGACGGACGGGAAGAAGAAGGGCCAGGGCAGGCTGTTCAAGGCCCGCCGGGTGGTCCTCGCGGCCGGGACGTACGGCACCCAGACCCTGCTGCACCGGATGAAGGCCGGCGGGCAACTGCCGTACCTCTCCGCGAAGCTGGGTGAGCTGACCCGCACCAACTCCGAGGCCCTCGTCGGCGCGCAGACCGACAACCGGCGCTACCGCAGGGCCACGGGCGAGGCGAAGGTCGACTTCACCCGCGGTGTCGCCATCACGTCCTCGATCCACCCCGACGAGAACACCCACATCGAGCCGGTCCGCTACGGCAAGGGCTCCAACTCGATGGGCGGCCTGTCGATCCTCCAGGTCCCCTACGCCGAGGGCTCCTCGCGGGTCGCGGGCTGGCTGGCGAACGCCGTCCGGCACCCGATGATGATGCTGCGTTCCCTGTCCAACCGCCGCTGGTCGGAGCGGACCATCATCGGCCTGGTGATGCAGTCGCTGGACAACTCGCTGACGACGTATCTGAAGCCGGACGGCGTGGGCAAGGGCCTGCTGACCGCGCGTCAGGGCCACGGGGCGCCCAACCCCAAGCAGATCAAGGCCGCTTCGGAGGCCGCGACCGCGATCGCCGCCGACATCAACGGCTTCGCCGGCTCCAACGTCGGCGAGCTGATGGGCACCCCGCTCACCGCCCACTTCCTCGGCGGCTGCCCGATCGGCGACTCGCCGGAGACCGGCGTGATCGACCCGTACCACCGGCTGTACGGCCACCCGGGCATCTCGGTCGTCGACGGGGCGGCGGTGTCGGCCAACCTCGGCGTCAACCCGTCCCTGACGATCACGGCGCAGGCCGAGCGGGCGATGTCGTACTGGCCCAACAACGGCGAGGCCGACCAGCGTCCGGCCCAGGGAGCGGCGTACGAACGCCTCAACCCGGTCGAGCCGAAGTCCCCGGCGGTCCCGGCGGAGGCGTTCGGCGCGCTGAAGCTGCCCTTCCTGGGGATACCGGCGGTGCCCCCGAAGAAGTAGCGGCCCGCGAAAGCGGCCGTACACAGAGAAGGACCTGCGCCCCCCTCCGAGCGCAGGTCCTTCTCTGTCTTGCGTGAAGCTGTGCCGGGGCTTACGCCTCCGCGCCCACCTTGCGGCGCTTCATCGCGAACACGACGCCGGCGCCGGCGACGATGGCGATGCCGCCGATGGTGCCGATGACCGGAAGGTTGGAGCTGGAGCCGGTCTCGGCGAGGTTGCCGGTGACCTCCTCGACCTCACCCTGCGGCTTCTTGCCGTCGATGCCCGTGGGCTTCTCGCCGTTCGGCTCGGCCGGGTCGACGTCACCCGGCTTGGTGCCCGCGGCGAGCACGGTGAACTCGTAGAACTCACCGTTGCCGTAGCAGGCCGCGTCCTCGCCCGCGTAGATCGCCTGGCTCAGCGCGAAGGACGAACCGGCCGGGGCCGACGACTTCACACGGACGCGCAGGTCCAGCGAGGAGGTGGAGTTCGCCTCCAGCTTGTCCAGGGAGGCGACGAAGCTGCCGGTGAAGACGACCTTGCCGTCCTCGTCCTTGTAGGAGTCCTGGTAGCTGCTGGTCCACTTGCCGTCCTGCTTGACCTGGATCTCGGCCATGTTCAGGTACAGCGACTCGTCGACGTTCTCGTCCGCGTACTCGGTGAACGCCTCGATCCAGACGTTCTCCAGGTCCTTGTCCGAGTTGTTCGTGGCGACGAACTCGAAGTTGTGCCAGCCCGAACCCGCGACGATCTTGCTCGGCAGACCGGAGATCTCGGCCTTGAGGTTGTCGTCGAGGTCGAAGGTCTCGCAGTCCTCGTACGGGTTCCACTCGTCGTCGCCCTCGGAGGGGGTGCTCTCCTCGGGTGCGGGGGTGGACTCCTCGGCGGCCGGGGTCGACTCCTCGGCGGCCGGCGTGCTCTCCTCCGCGGCAGGGGTGGACTCCTCCGCGGCGGGCGTGCTCTCCTCGGCGGCCGGGGTCGACTCCTCGGCGGCCGGCGTGCTCTCCTCGGCGGCGGGGGTGGACTCCTCCGCCGCCGGCGTGCTCTCCGACACCGTCGGTGTCGAGGTGGTCTCGTCCGTGGCGAACGCGGCCGGCGCCGACAGAAGCGCGATCGGCGCTATGACGGCCGTCGTGGCCGCGGCGGCCAGTGCACGGCGAAGCTTCATGAAGACCTCGAAAGTCCGGTGTGCTGCGATCTCGCAGCACGCGCTATAGGGAGGCCTCCGCGTGTGGGGCGCGGCTGTGGCCCTTGATTCGCAGGGTTTGATCAGCGACACGGGTGAATGGTTGTGCTTTAACTAACAGATTTTTTATGTGGCCCGCGTCACACGCGATTGACTGATCTTGCGGCCTCCGAACTGACGTACGCTCAGCCGGCCGACAGCCCGCTGAGAGGAAGCCCATACCGCCGTGACCGACAAGCCGTCCGAGGGCTCGTCCATATCCGACGAGGCCTGGGAGAAGTTCGTCCAGGACGCCGAGCGCGACCAGGGTGCCGCACCGAAGGAACCGTCCGCGCGTGCCCGGATGGTGACGGAACGACTGCGCCGGCAGGACGCGCGGGGCGAGCAGCCCGCAGGCTGGCGCACCGGCCCCGCCTGGCAGGACATGAACGGCCGCGGCTCGCGCCGCCGCAAGGTCTGGAGCGCGATCGGCGTGCTGCTGGCCGTCGGGGTCGCCGTCGTCGCCCTCAAGCCGTCGGTCGTCCTGCCCGGTTCGGACTCCGGGCCGGCCGCGGCCCCGACCTCACCGCTTGCCCCCGAGACGAGCCGGCCCAGCGGCGCGCCCGCCGACGCCGCCGGACTCCCCACGCGGCAGCGGCCGTTCACCGGTTCCCCGGCCGCCCGCTGGGCAGCCGGCGCGGCCGCCATCGAGGTTCCGAAGGCCAAGTCGGTCAGCGGTGTCTCCGCCGCCCGGATCCAGACGGCCCTGCGGCTGACGAGGGACTTCGTCGTCGCCGCCAACCTCGACCGCGAGGTGCTGTACGGCGCCGAACCCAAGGCCGCGCTGGCCCTCGTCGACCCGCTGCAGAAGGACTACCTGGCCGACCTGCGCACCGGGCTGCGCCACCCCACGGCCAAGAACGACCCCACCTGGACCTTCACCCGCTTCGACCACGACGAGGTCGAGCTCGTGGGCACCGAGGTGAAGGTCCGCGGCCGGATGACCGTCGAACCCGACGGCGCCGGCAAGGCGATGATCCGGGCCGACTACACCTTCGTGTATCCGCTGGCCAGGACCGGTGGCGGCGACGAGGTCGCCCGCGCCATCGTCCGCCGGATCGTCGACGTGGACGTCTCGGACCCCGCCAAGTACCAGGGCACCGAGGGGCGGATCTGGGTGTACGGCATCGACGGCGAGATCTCCAACGACGACTGCGAGATCGGTGACGGCCGTATCCACCCGCTGTTCCAGTCCGAGCTGATGTCCGGCTCGGAGTCCTCCGGCGAGGCGATCGATCCGTACGACCGCAGCAGGGGAGTGGACCCGGACCGGGACACCGACGAGTGCGGCACCGTCTCGCGCACCTGAGAACACCCGGCGGGCGGCGCCGATCGGCATACGTCGACCGGCATGAGAAGGGCCCCGCGGGACGGAGCCGCGGGGCCCTTCCTTGGTCAGCACCGACGTCAGGGCAGCGTCGGTGCCTGGGAGCGGCGCCGGGGGGTGCGCCGCGGGTCATGGTCGCCGCGATCCGGTTGTCCGCGGCGAGAGCTGGAGGTGCAGCCGACCGGCCGGCCCCGGGCGTCCCCGGAGCCGACCGTTCTCTAGGGTGACCGGGCTGCTGTCCCCTGCCGTCCGGTCACTTACCTGGAGCGAGGTCCCACGGCGCACGGTGATCCGTCCGCCTCATCGCTCCAGCGAGCCACGCGTGGTTCTTTCGGGCCCGCCCCTGGCTGGCACGGACACCGGTACCAACGAAGCCGTGCGGGAGCCGTCACGCGCCGTACGGGTGAGAGGGCGGCCGAACTCAGATGCGACCGCGGCACAGTTCGAGCAGCGTCATCGCGAGGGCCGTGCCCGGCTTGCCCAGGGCGTCCCTGTAGTGGCCGAGGACGTCCATCTCCCGGGAGAGGTTCACGCGCCGGCCGCCGGAGGCGATCCGCGCCTCCTGGATCACCGCCGAGACGGCCATGCGTTCCTGGATCAGACCGATGATCCGGTCGTCCAGTGAGTCGATGCGCTCGCGGGCGCCGGTGATCACATCGGCGGCCTCGGGGGTACGGGCACCGGTCACGTCGGTCGCGGTCATGGGGGCTCCTCGTCGATCTTGGGTTTCGGCGGTGGGTGCCCCGGGGGCGACAGGACCCGGAAAACGCCAGACGCCCCGGACCTTGTCGGCCCGGGGCGCCTGGGAAGTCGCTTGTCAGTTGCTCAAGCGGCACGACCATGGCAGCCGGCGGGCCGGGTGCCATAGGTAAAGAGGAAGGTCGTCTGCGTGAGCATGGGGCCAGTATGCCGCGCGGCACGCGGGTGTCCAAGCCGGTTCGCATCCTGAGACAGGGCTGACCCCGGGGGCGGCCCCCCGGATCCCGGTAGACTCGGCCCCACACACACCTCGCTCAACGCCGGAAGGCAACCCGTGTCATCAGCGAACCCCGCCGCCCCCGACACCGTCCTGGTCGTCGACTTCGGCGCGCAGTACGCCCAGCTCATCGCCCGTCGCGTCCGCGAGGCCCGGGTCTACAGCGAGATCGTGCCGAGCACCATGCCGGTGGCGGAGATGCTCGCCAAGAACCCGGCGGCGATCATCCTCTCCGGCGGCCCCTCGTCCGTGTACGAGGAGGGCGCCCCCGGTCTCGACCGCGAGATCTTCGAGGCCGGCGTCCCCGTGTTCGGCATGTGCTACGGCTTCCAGCTGATGGCACGCTCCCTCGGCGGCACGGTCGACAACACCGGCGCCCGCGAGTACGGCCGCACCGACCTGCACGTGTCGAAGTCGTCCTCCACCCTCTTCGAGGGCACCCCGGCCGAGCAGCACGTGTGGATGTCGCACGGCGACGCCTGCTCCGCCGCCCCCGAGGGCTTCTCCGTCACCGCGTCCACGGACGTCGTCCCGGTCGCCGCCTTCGAGAACGACGACAAGAAGCTCTATGGCGTCCAGTACCACCCCGAGGTCATGCACTCCACGCACGGGCAGCAGGTGCTGGAGCACTTCCTGTACCGCGGCGCGGGCCTCAAGCCGGACTGGACCACCGGCAACGTCATCGACGAGCAGGTCGCGGCCATCCGTGAGCAGGTCGGCGACAAGCGCGCCATCTGCGGTCTGTCCGGCGGCGTGGACTCCGCCGTGGCGGCGGCGCTGGTCCAGAAGGCCATCGGCTCCCAGCTGACCTGCGTGTACGTCGACCACGGCCTCATGCGCAAGGGCGAGACCGAGCAGGTCGAGAAGGACTTCGTGGCCGCGACCGGCGTGCAGCTGAAGGTCGTGGACGCCGAGGAGCGGTTCCTCAAGGCGCTGGCCGGGGTCTCCGACCCCGAGGAGAAGCGGAAGATCATCGGCCGCGAGTTCATCCGTGTCTTCGAGCAGGCGCAGCTGGAGATCCTCCAGGAGGAGGGTCCCGAGGTCGCCTTCCTCGTACAGGGCACGCTCTACCCGGACATCGTCGAGTCCGGCGGCGGCACCGGCACCGCCAACATCAAGTCCCACCACAACGTGGGCGGCCTCCCCGACGACATCGAGTTCGAGCTCGTCGAGCCGCTGCGCCAGCTGTTCAAGGACGAGGTCCGGATGGTCGGCCAGGAGCTCGGCCTCCCGGAGGAGATCGTCCAGCGCCAGCCGTTCCCCGGCCCCGGCCTCGGCATCCGCATCGTCGGCGAGGTGAACAAGGAGCGTCTCGACCTGCTGCGCGACGCCGACGCCATCGCCCGTGAGGAGCTCACGGCGGCCGGCCTGGACCGCGACATCTGGCAGTGCCCGGTGGTCCTGCTCGCGGACGTCCGCAGCGTGGGCGTACAGGGTGACGGCCGGACCTACGGCCACCCGATCGTCCTGCGGCCCGTCTCGTCCGAGGACGCGATGACCGCCGACTGGTCGCGACTGCCGTACGACGTTCTCGCGCGGATCTCGACGCGGATCACCAACGAGGTGCGGGACGTCAACCGAGTCGTCCTCGACGTGACCTCGAAGCCGCCGGGCACCATCGAGTGGGAGTGAGCCCACGGGCTCATATGTGCCCTAGGTGCGCTTGATCGTGCGCAAGGGCATGCCGGGCTGCCAGATCTGGACGACCAGGTACTTGTCGTCCTCGACGAAGGTCCTCACGACCTCGGTCAGCTCGGTGCGGAAGAGGTGGAACGGCTCCGGCGGTTCCACCTCTTCGCCGTATGCGGCCTTCTGCTGCGGGTCCTCGACCTCGATCGCCCGCCCGGCGATCCGCACGTCGCCGCCGCCCATCGACTGACCCTCGCCGGGGTTCGCCTGGAGCGCGAAACGGGGGTCACGCCGCAGATCGAGGGCCTTGAGCGAGTCCGGCATCATGCCGAGCCACAGCTCGCCGTTCAGGAAACGGACCTCCAGGCCGGTCGTGCGGGGCGAGCCGTCCTTGCGGAGGGTGGCGAGGACGTGGTGGGTGAAGGCGCCGAAGCGTTCCTCGGCGGTGCGGGCGAGGTCCGGCTCCGCCTCGGTGAAAGCTGCCCAGTTCGCTGTCATACGGCCAGTCTGGCCCCCATACCCGACATCCTCTGTCGGGTTTCCGCTGTCCGGGTAGCGGGATCTTTACAGAACATCTCTGTTCTCCTGCGCTGACCGACGGTAACTTCCGCCCCGTAAGCAACCCAGTGCGGGAGGACACATGCACGGGACGCCCCTCGGGCCCATTCCGCCCTCGCCGCTGCCGACCGATCAGCTGCGGTTCGCGATGCCGCCGATGCACGAGTCGATCGAGGACGAGCGCCGCCATCGCAAGGAGCGGCTCGCGGGCGCGCTGCGGATATTCGGGCGGCTCGGATTCGAGGACGGGGTCTCCGGACACATCACCGCACGCGACCCCGAGTTCAGCGACTGCTTCTGGGTCAACCCGTTCGGGATGCCGTTCCGGCACGTCACCGTCAGCGACCTCGTCCTCGCCAATTCCGAGGGCCAGGTGATCGAGGGCCGCTACCACGTCAACCAGGCGGCGTTCACCGTGCACTCCCAGGTCCACGCCGCCCGCCCCGACGTCGTCGCGGTCGCCCACTGCCACTCGGTGCACGGGCGGGCCCTCGCGGCGCTCGGCGACCTGCTCGACCCGATCACCCAGGAGAGCTGCGCCTTCTACGAGGACCACGCGCTCTACGACGCCTACTCCGGCGTCGCCGTAGACGCCACGGAGGGCCGGCGCATCGCGACCGCGCTCGACTGCCACAAGGCGCTCGTCCTGCGCAACCACGGCCTGCTCACCGTCGGCGACTCCGTGGACGCGGCGGCCTGGTGGTTCCTGTCCATGGAACGGTCCTGCCAGGTCCAGCTGACCGCCAGGGCGGCGGGGCGGCCGGTGCTGATCGAACACCGGCAGGCCGTGGCCACGCGAGAGCAGCTGGGCGGGGATCTGGTGGCGTGGATCAACTATCAGCCGCTGTGGCAGGACATCAGCCGGAGCGAGCCGGATCTGTTGAGCTGACGCGTGGGCGCCGGGGGGCGGGCTGCTCAGAAGCCTCGGAGGACCGCGGCCTTCGTCATCGCGAACTCCTCGTCCGTGAGGACGCCGTCGCGGTGCAGCTCGCCCAACTCGCGCAGTCTGCGCAGGAGTACGTCGTGGTGGTCGGCCGGGGGCGGGACGGTCGCCGTGAGCTGCGGGCGGTCCTCGGCGTCGCCGCCCGTGCGGGTGGACGGGTGCGGCAGCCGGGCGGTGATCGCGGTCGCGACCAGGGCCGTGAGCAGGTCGCGACGGGCGCTGCCCCACAGGTCCAGGGCGTACGGGTCCTTCTCCGGCGGCAGTTTGGAGAACACCGTCTCGCGGGTCACGAAGCGCAGGAAGCCGTCCTCGTAGCCGGAGTTGGGCAGCCACTCGACCTGGACCAGTTCGCCCACGCCGATGATCCGCGGGCCGGTCGCCCGCTTGACCCGGTCCGAGGTGTCGGACCAGTCGATCCGCACCTGGGTGCCGTCGAAGGAGACCGTGCCGTCGGAGGAGCGGACGGAGACCGGGACGGGCGGGCCGGGCAGGAGGTACGTCTTGGTCGGGTCCTTGGGGATCTGGTCCAGGAGCAGCGCGCGGCGGATCTCCTCCGCGACGTACTCGGCGACCCCCGCACGGTCGACGTCCACCGCCAGCCGGTACGGATCCGCCGTGTCCGGCAGCCTGCCGCCGGTCGCGTGGAGCAGCGGGTCGGCGCCCTCACGCAGCCGCATGCGCAGCCGGCCGCGCTTGCGTTCGGGCTCGAAGACGATGCCGGCGACGGCTTCGAGGGGCACGGCGATCTCTCCGTACGTCTGCCGGAACAGCGGCACGGAGCGGTGGAGGCCCGGCGTGATACGGACCGTTGTGCCGTCGAAGGCCCAGGTCCCGTCGCGCTGGATGATCTCGGCCATACGGGAATTCTCGCAGCCGGGTCAACACGGGGGGTGATTTCGTCACCCGCGTCGACCGGACCTGCCGGGCGGGGGGTGGGTGGCGTACGGCACAATTCGCTGTCGTCACGGGGGAGTTGTGGGGGACTTCGGCTGTGGTGCGGGCGGCTGCCGGAAGCGGTCGTGGCCGGTATGTGAGATGCGGCTGCCGGTGGTGGGGTTGTGGGTTATAAGGCCATGGGGTGATGTGGCCGCTCGGTGGGTTTTGGGTGGCTGGTGGTTGGTGGCGGGTTGTGCGTTTTCGGTTGGGTCGGGAAGTTCCAGGAAGGCAGGCGTCGGGCGTGGCGGTGCAGGAGGCTGGGCAGGGCGGCGCGGTGTTGGGCGCGCATGGAGGCGGCTGCACCTGTGGGGACTGCCCGCACGGGGCGCGGGCGGGGCATCGGCGAGCGGTCGCCGAGTTCCTGCTGAAGCGGGACGAGTTCGCCACCGGGCAGGGGCTGCCGGCGGCGGTCGCGCACTCGGTGTCGGCCTCCCGGCAGTGGGTGTCCGAGGAGCTGACGCAGTCGGCGGAACACGTCGCCGAGCGGGGGCGGGCCGAGGGTGACGCATGGCTCGCGCGGCTGTGGTTGCGTACGGCGTGCGTCGTCTGGGGGCTCGTGGTCGCGCTGCTGCTGGTGCAGGCGCTCACGGCGATCGGGGCCGGGTGGACGGCGGCGCGTACCGCCGGGCTGCTCGCGGCCGTGGTGACCGCTGGGGCGTTGACGGCGGCGTCGTGGTTCCACCGGGCGCGGGGTGGTGCTCTGGCGCCGGTCATCGGTGAGGACAACCGGCTTTCCACGTCGCGGGCGGTGGCCGGGGCGTGGGTGCTGTTCGTCGCGTACGCCGTGCTCGTGCTGGTGGGGCGGTTGGCGGCGGCGTCCGGGCACGCGGAGCGCGATGCGCTGATCTCGGGGCTCGAACTGGCGCGGGGGGCCGGGGTGGTGACCGTGCTCGCCGTGGTGTGTGCGATCGCGGTGCTGGTGCGGCGGGTCGTCGGGGTGCGGGTGCTGGGGCAGCGGCTGCAGAAGGTGCGGGCGTATCGGCCTCGGGCCGCTGATCTGCTGACGGATGACGCGGGGCGGGGGTCGTTCGCGGACATTCAGTATGTGGTGATCGGTGGGGTTGCGCTGCTGTTCGCGGCGGTGCGGTTGGGGCGGCGGCCGGATCAGCTGCCGGATCTGCCGTGGGGGCTGGCGGTGGTGGTGCTGGTGTCCGCGGCGACGTATTTGGCCGGGAAGTATGCGGAGGGGGGTCGGCCGGTGATTCTCTCCGTGGTGCGGGCGCGGGAGGCGGGCGATCTGGACGCGCCGATCCGGACCGGGGACGACATCGAGATTCGTGGGGCCGGGTTTGTGCCGCCTGGGGCACAGGGGGCGGATCGGTTGTCGCGGATGGTGGTGCGGATCGGGGCGGTGCATGTGCATGTCCCGTTGGTGCCTGTGGCTGGGGGGTTCAGTAATCCGACGGATGCGGTGCTGACTGTGCCGGTGCCGGCGGATGTGGAGCCGGGGCGGGTTGAGGTGCAGGTGGTTACTGCGGTGGGGGTCGAGACGAATCGGTACCTGATCGACGTGACCGAGTGACGGGTCGGTGCCTGCGGCGGCCTGTGGCTGTTGGGTGGGGGTGTGTGCGGGTAGCGCCTGCGGGTGGGGGGTGGGTCGGGGCCGTGCCGGGGGGTGTCCGTCCTCGGTCCGGCGGTTGCTGTAGCTGAGAAGGTCCACGTTTCTTGACGCCGGCCGCTGCGGGCGGACACCCCCCGGCACGGCCCCTTGCCGCCGTACGCGGCTGCGGGTTCGTCGGGGTACGCCACCCACCCGGTCTTCGGACCCGAGCCTCTCGACGCCGGTCCGCGTTCTTTGTTTTCAGCCCGTCCGGCGTTTGAGGACGAGGCCGATTAGGCCGAAGCGGGGTCTGGGGCGGCAGCCCCAGGAGCAGGGGGCTGAGGGGTGCCGCCTGTGGCGTCGGATTTTGTTGAGGTTGGTGGGGGCGCGGGGTTTTCAGGGGGGCCGGGGCGGCGGAGAATACGGGCTGCATGGTTGAGCGGCGTAGCGATTGCGTACGTATCGTCGTTCGAGGGGTCACGGCACGGCGGGCGAGAGGCGGCTACGGGCGATGACTCACGGTATGCACACGGACGCGCACCCCCCTTATCTCGACGGCGACCGGGGCTGGCGGGACACCGCCACCCGTTACGCCCTGCTTCCGCTCCGCGTCTTCCTCGGCGTCACCTTTATCTACGCCGGGCTGGACAAGCTCACGGACAGCGCCTTCATGAAGGACTCCGGGGCGGGGTCGATCGGCGACATGATGCGTGCCGTTCGGGACTCCTCCGCCATCCCGGCCATGGTGGACATGGCCTTGGACAATCCGGTGGGCTTCGGTTACGCCATCGCGTTCGGTGAGCTGGCCGTCGGGATCGGCACGCTCATCGGGCTGTTCGCCCGTCTGGCGGCGCTGGGCGGGGCGTTGATCTCGCTGAGTCTGTGGCTGACGGTGAGCTGGGCCTCCGATCCCTACTACTACGGCAATGACCTCGCCTATTTGATGGCCTGGCTGCCGCTCGTGCTCGCGGGTGCTTCCGTGTTCTCGCTGGATGCCGCTCTGCGGGGGCGGCGACGGCAGCGGTTGGGGTATCGGTAGGTCGCCGCGCAGCCTCCTCGGGTGGGCCGCTCAGTGGGGTGTGCGGTGGCGTTTGCGTATCGCCCGGGTGAGGAGGGCTGTCGCTCCTGCCAGGGAGAGGCCGCCGATGACCAGGGGGATCACCACGAACCACGGGGTTTCCCAGGCGTCGCCTGCGTCTCCGGCGTAGACGATGCCCGCGATGGTGAGGAAGGCGCCGGCCACCAGCCTGCCGGGCTGGAACTCATGACGTAGCACGGCTGACCTCCGCCTGTCCGACGCCGACGCTCAGATCGATGTCCAGCGTGCCCGCGCTCTTCGTGCCCGTGGGCGGGTTCAGGGTCAGTTCCTTGTGCTTGCCCGGTGCCACGTCCACGTCCTGCTTGTCCTCGCCGGGGAGCTGGATGTCTCCCACGCCCACGTCGATGCTCACCTTCACGGTCGCGTCCTTCGGGACGATCAGCTTCAGTCTGCCTACGCCCACGTCGGCCCTTGTCGTGATCGGTTGCGTCTTCGAGAGGTTCAGCCGG
This sequence comes from Streptomyces chartreusis, assembly GCF_008704715.1. Classification (NCBI taxonomy): domain Bacteria; kingdom Bacillati; phylum Actinomycetota; class Actinomycetes; order Kitasatosporales; family Streptomycetaceae; genus Streptomyces; species Streptomyces chartreusis. The sequence goes on along the minus strand of NZ_CP023689.1, from coordinate 4,002,870 downwards.
GTCAGGTCCAAGGTGCCCACGCCCGTTCCCAGGTCGTACTGGTGCTTTACGTCCGCTGCTGCCGCCGGCTGCCAGTTCTCTTCGATCCAGTGGGTGCTGATGTCCTTGGGCAGGGCTGCCGAGGCGGCAAGGAGCCCTGCGGTGATGATCGCCAGGAAGACGGAGCCCGCTCCCGTGCGGCCCAGGAACGCGCTGATGGCTATGCCGAGGCCTATGACCAGCAGCGCGCAGGCCAGACCCGTCTGGAGGCTGGTGCCGAGTGCGTGGTCCTCCCAGGTGGCGCCGGTGCCGAGGGCGCCCGCGAGGAGGGCCAGCAGGAACACCCAGCCGCCGATCCAGCGGGGGCCGCGGGGCTTGGGCTGCTGGGAGCGTCGGGTCCGTATGTCCTGGCGGCTGCTCCAGACGCCGCCCAGGCCGACGTTGACGGCCGCCGCGATGTCGCGGTCGCGGGAGTCGCGCGGGCCCCAGAGATAGCCCGTGCCGCCCTCGTGGGTGCCGTCCTTGACGATCGGGTCGCGCCACCAGGAGGGGTAGGCCGCGGGCACCGGCGGGGCCTGTGCCTCCGGCGGGGCGTCGGCGACGGCCTGGGCGGCCAGCGGGTCCGGGTCGGGGGTGCCGCGGTGCCGTGACCAGTAGCCGGCGCCGGCCACGAGGAGGGAGAGGACGACGGCGAAGGCCAGCACACCGCCGTTGTTCAGCAGGGTCAGGAACACACCGCAGCCGACCAGCGCGAACAGCACGGCCGTCAGCGCCTGGCCGTCGACGCGGCCGGTCAGCAGCTTGCGGACCTCGTTCTCGTCCTCGTCGTCGTACGGGACGAAGAGCCAGGCGAAGCCGTAGAAGATGAGGCCTATGCCGCCGGTCGCGGAGAGCACGGCGAGTGTGATCCGGAAGAACACCGGGTCCATGTCGCACTGCCGGCCCAGACCGGCGCAGACACCGGCCAGCATCTTGTGCCGGCGGTCGCGCCGGAACCTGTGCGGCGGGGGGAGCGCGCCCGCTTCCCCGGGCGCCGCTGTCTCCGCGCCCGCCTGTGCGCGCGGTTCCTCACCCGCGGCGCTCGCGGGTGCCGGGCCGGTCGGCGTGCCCGCGGTGGGCGCGTCGTCCGGCTCGGGCACGGAGTCCGCGGCGTGCTGGTGATCAGTCATGTGTCCATGGTGACGGGCGGGTCGGCCCGATGGGAGTCGGAATGACCCTGGTCGGACCCTGATATCGGCCCTGAGTCGGGTGCGGGGGAGGTGTTCGAGGCGGCGGGCCTCGAAGATCAGGGGAGTCTAGGGGGTCGACCCTGATGCCTCGCTGGGCCGGGCGTGTGAACATCGATGGCATGCCGGAAGCCGCAGCAGCGCCACTCGCCGAACCGCGGCCGCCGCGCAAGCTCTACCGCAGCAGTGACGGACGCTGGCTCGGGGGCGTGGCGCGGGGGCTCGCCGGGCACCTGGGCCTGCCCGTCATCTGGGTGCGGCTCGTCTTCGTCGGCCTGTTCATGGCGGACGGCCTCGGTGCGCTGCTGTACGCCGCGTTCTGGTTCTTCGTGCCGCTCGGCCTCGGCGGGGTCGACGCACAGCGGCCGCCCCCCTTCACCACCGAGACCGCGTCCGACGGCCGCCGCAGACTCGTCGCCCGCAAGCCCGACAAGGGCCAGATCGTCGCGCTGCTGCTCATGGTGGTCGTGGCGATGGTCTTCGTCGGCAGCGTGGACCTGGGCAACGGCGCCAAGGCGTACCTGCTGCCCGCCGTCCTCGTCGGCGCGGGTGTCGCCCTGGTCTGGCGGCAGGCGGACAACGCCCGCCGGGCCCGCTGGATGGAGGCCGGGCGGCGTCGGCGGACCCTCAGCCTGCTGCGTGCCGCGGGCGGCGTCGTCCTCGTCACGGCCGGCGTCTCCGGCATCTTCGTCCTCCAGGGCTCCGCCGCCCACCTCGGCTCCGTCCTCCAGGCGGCGCTCGCGGTCCTCGTCGGTATAACGCTGCTTGCGGGGCCGTACCTGGTCCGGATGACCCAGGACCTCTCCGAGGAACGCCTGATGCGCATCCGCGCCCAGGAGCGCGCCGAGGTCGCCGCCCACGTCCACGACTCGGTGCTGCACACCCTGACCCTGATCCAGCGCAACGCGGAGAACGCCGGCGAGGTCCGCCGGCTCGCCCGCGCCCAGGAGCGCGACCTGCGCACCTGGCTGTACAAGCCCGAGGGCACCGGCAAGGACGAGGCCGACGAACCCGCCAATCTCGCCGACGCGGTGCGGCGCAACGCCGCCGAGGTGGAGGACAAGCACGGCGTGCCCATAGAGGTCGTGGTCGTCGGCGACTGCCCGCTCGACGAGAGGATCGCCGCACAGATGCAGGCCGCGCGCGAGGCGATGGTGAACGCCGCCAAGTACGGTGGCGAGGGCGGCGCCGTGCAGGTCTACGCCGAGGTCGAGGGAAAGACCGTCTTCGTGTCCGTCCGGGACCGCGGTCCGGGCTTCGACCTCGACTCGATACCCGCCGACCGCATGGGCGTCAGAGAATCGATCATCGGCCGCATGGAGCGCAACGGCGGTACGGCCCGGCTGCGGGCGGTACCCGACGGCGGCACGGAGGTCGAGCTGGAGATGGAGAGGGCGGAGAAGACGTCATGAGCGAGCCGACCGAGGCGAACGAGTCCGTGGAGCCGACCGGCGGGAGCGCGGCCGAGCGGCACGTGCGCGTGGTCCTCGTCGACGACCACCGCATGTTCCGTACGGGAGTCCAGGCCGAGATCGGCCGGACCGAGCAGACCGGTGTCGAGGTCGTCGGCGAGGCCGCGGACGTCGACCAGGCGGTCACGGTCATCACCGCGACCCGGCCCGAGGTCGTCCTCCTCGATGTGCACCTGCCGGGCGGCGGCGGGGTCGAAGTCCTGCGCCGCTGCGCCCCGTTGATGGCGGACGCCGAGCAGTCCGTCCGCTTCCTCGCGCTGTCCGTCTCGGACGCCGCGGAGGACGTCATCGGCGTGATCCGGGGCGGTGCGCGCGGGTACGTGACCAAGACGATCACCGGCACCGACCTGGTCGACTCGGTCTTCCGGGTCCAGGACGGCGACGCGGTGTTCTCGCCGCGCCTCGCCGGGTTCGTCCTGGACGCGTTCGCGTCGACGGACGCCCCGCCGGTCGACGAGGACCTCGACCGCCTCACCCAGCGCGAGCGGGAGGTACTGCGGCTGATCGCGCGCGGGTACGCGTACAAGGAGATCGCCAAGCAGCTGTTCATCTCCGTCAAGACGGTCGAGTCCCATGTGTCGGCGGTCCTGCGCAAGCTCCAGCTGTCCAACCGGCACGAGCTGACGCGGTGGGCGACGGCACGGCGACTCGTCTGAGAGCGGGGAAGGTCAGGCCACCCGGGTGGCGCCCGCGAAGGGCATCTCGTCCAGGGGTGCCACCCGGACCGGTGCCGACGGGTTCGGGGCGTGGATCATCTGGCCGTTGCCGATGTACAGGCCCACGTGGCTGATGCCGGAGTAGAAGAACACCAGGTCGCCCGGGCGCAGTTCGGAGCGCGAGACGCGACGGCCCGCGTCGATCTGGGCGTAGGTCGTGCGGGGCAGCGAGACGCCGGCCTCGCGGTACGCGGCCTGCGTGAGGCCGGAGCAGTCGAAGGCGTTGGGGCCGGTCGCGCCCCAGACGTAGGGGCTGCCGAGTTTGGCGTAGGCGTAGGAGACAGCGGCCGCCGCGCGGGCGTTGGGGGCCTGGGCGGCGGCGGAACCGGGGGAGGCCAGGGAGCCGCGGGCGCCGGTCGAGGAGCGGGTGGCGCGATCGTCGAGGCGGGCCTGTTCCTCGGCGGTCAGTCGGGTCAGCAGGGTGCGGGCCGAGTCCAGCTTGCCGGTGATCGTCTTCTTGTGCCGCTTCAGCTCGGCCTGGCGGGACTTCAGCGAGGTCAGTTCGACTTGTGCCGCGCCGCGCAGCTGCTCGATCTCGCGGAGCTGCCTGCGGACGCTCGCGACGGATGAGGCCTGCCGGTTGCCGGCGCGTTCGGCGAACTCCGCGCCGTCCAGGTAGCGGTCGGGGTCCTCGGAGAGGGCGAGCTGGAGGGCCGGGTCGAGGCCGCCGTCGCGGTACTGCGCCGCCGCCATCGAACCGAGCGCTTCCCGCGCCGAGTTGAGCTTCTCCGTCTTGCGTGCGGCCTGGTCCTGGAGGTTCCTGATCCGCTGCCGGCCCGCGTCCGCCTGCTCCTTGGCGCCGTTGTACTTCTCGGTGGCGGCCTCCGCCTCCTGATACAGCTTGTCCACCTTGGCCTTCACCTGTGCCGGTGTCAGCTGCGGCTCGGCGTGCCCGGTCCCGTCGAAGCCGGTCGCCGTCGCCGCGCCCGCCAGTGCGATCGTCCATGCCGTGCGGGCCGTATTGCCGCCGGCCGAGCGCCGGCGGGGTTTTCGGTGCGCTGCCACGTGGACTGCACGTCCTTTCGTCCGCCCGCCACGTCCCGTACGACCGCACGGGGCGGGTCACGCGTCCGGCGGCGGCCCGCACAGGGGGAGCGGGCCGCCGCCGGACTTTTTTCGGCGGTGGTGTCCGACTGCCGCCCCTGGCCCGGGCGGCGGTGGGGAGCCGGTCACCTGGTGAAGGACGCTAAACCTCTCCGTGTCGGGCCGGTGACGGGTTGTGCGGAAGTGCTGGGAGCGGACCGATGGTGACCGTAAGTGAGCGTGATCCCGGGATGGAGGCGCCTGGTTCACGCTCTGTGCTGACCGAAGTGGCGATTCAGGGGTGGCTGAGGGTGGCGGGATGCTATGGCGCGCATATATGCGGGGTGAAGGAGGGGTGCGGGGCGGTGTCGGGCGGGATTTTCGTGGTGGTTAGGCTCCGGGCCCATGGACGTACTCATCCATTTGTTCGTCGGGCTGCACATCATCGGTATCGCCGCGCTGCTCGGTGGGTTCTTCACGCAGCTGAAGGCGATGGGGCAGGGCACCGCCCGGTACGTGCCCGCGATGCTGCACGGTGCGTTGACCATGCTGGTCACCGGCGTGATCCTCGTCGGCCTGAATCAGGCGGACGATCAGTCCGTCAACAACATCAAGATCGGCGTGAAGCTGGCGCTGCTGGTCGTGATCCTCGGGCTCGTCTATGTGAAGCGGGACGAGGAGACCGTGGACAAGCGGCTGTTCGGGCTGGTGGGGCTGCTGGCCATGGCGAACGTCTTCATCGCTGTGCTGTGGACGTGACGTCGGTGCCGCGGCGAGTGCCGGGGCGCGTGTAGCTCCGGACCGCGCCCGCCGTGACCGCCAGCCAGGCCGCGATCGCGATCCACATCAGTGCCTCGCCCGGGTGCTCCAGCCATGAGGCGTCCAGGGCCGTGCCGACGGAGAGTGTCGCCGCTGCCGTCATGCCCATCGGGAACACCGTGGCCCAGCGGCGAACGTCGTAGCGCAGGCGCGGCCAGGCGAACTCGGTGAGGAGCAGGAGGGAGTACCAGGCGATGTCGAGTACGAGCAGGGCGACGGTCACCGTGCGCAGGACGCCGTAGTCGTCGTCGTTCCAGAGGTAGAGGGCGGGGCTGTCGGCGGCGAGCAGCTTCGAGCCGGCCAGTGCGGAGATGGCGAGGGCGCCGCCCGCCACCCACTGGTCGCCGGCGCCTCGGGCGAGCTGGCGCCGGTCGAAGCGGGGCAGGGCCACGACGTAGAGGACCAGGCCGAGCCAGAAGAAGACGAGCGCCATGTGGGCGAGCCATGCCGTGGTCTCGGCGGCGGCGAGCGTGGCGCCCAGTACGGCCAGGCCCTCTGTGGCCACGCAGCCCAGGAAGATCGCGCCGGGCATCTGGCGGCGCCAGTGGCGCAGGACGGTGAGCAGGAGCACCGGCCAGAGCGCGGTGGCCAGGGCCAGGAGGGCCTCGGCGAGGGTCACCCAGCCGAGGGCGGTGAAGCGGGTGCCCAGGACTGTCGTCGCGGCGATGGCGGTGAGGGCGGCGGGGGTGGCCGCCTCTTTCAGCCATCTTTCGCGATCCTGGAGGAAGCGGGCGGTGAAGTCGGCGGCCAGGGCCAGCCAGGCCGTGCAGGCGAGGGCCAGGGCGATGCGGGAGAGGGTCTCGTAGTCCGTCTGGTGCAGGGCTACCGAGAGGATGCCGGTGGCCATGACCGCGGCGCCGGCTGTGGGGGGTCGCTGCGACCACCAGGTGTGGAGCGGGGAGGTGGGGGTCGTGGGGCCGGGCATGGGGCGATGCTATGGAGCCGGGTGGGGGATGGCCGTGGGGCGCGCTCGGGGGTGTCGGGAAATCGTGCTGTGTCGGGTGTTCGGGTGGGGTGCCTGCGGCGGCCCGTCGCGCCGGGTGGGGGCTTGCGTAGCGCCTGCGGTTGTGTGGTGGGGCGGGGACGTGCCGGGGGGTGTCCGTCCTCGGTCGGGCGGTTGGCCTGACTTAGGAGGGTGCTGTTTCTTGACGCCCGCCGCTGCGGGCGGACACCCCCCGGCACGTCCCCTCACCGCCGTGGGCGACTGCGGGTACCGCGTGCGTGCCGGGGAAGCGTCCGTTCCTGTCAGGCCGGGCGGACCACGCTGTGGATCGACGACTCTCCGTCGTAGTAGATCGACTCCTCGCGGACGTACGCGCCGGGCTTGGGGGCGTGGATCATCATGCCGTTGCCGATGTAGATGCCCACGTGGGTGACGTCGTCGTAGAAGAAGACCAGGTCGCCGGGCTGGGCGCTGGAGAGGGGGACCGTGGTGCCGGCGTTGACCTGGTCGTAGGTGACGCGGGGGATGTCGACGCCGGCGGCCTTCCAGGCGGCCTGGGTGAGGCCGGAGCAGTCGTAGGAGTCGGGGCCGGTGGCGCCCCAGACGTACGGCTTGCCGATCTGGGAGCGGGCAAAGGCCAGGGTCTTCTCGGCCTTGGTGGCGTACGAGGAGTCCGACGAGTTCGAGGAGTCCGAGGTGCCCGAGTCGGCGGGCGGCTGGGTGCTCTCCTGCTGCTGGGCGGCGGCTGCCGCCTCCTGGCGTTGGCGCTCGGCCGCCGCCTGCTGGCGGGCCAGCTCCGCGGCCTTGCGGGCGGCCTCCTCCTGCTTGCGCTTCTCGATCGCGGCGAGGCGGGCCTTCTCCTCGGCCGTCAGCTTCGAGAGGAGCTCGCGCGCGTCGGAGAGCTTCTGCTGGACGGTGGCCTTGGCCGACTTGAGGTCGTTCTGCGAGTCGGTGAGCGTCTCGAGGCTCTGGGTGGCCTCCCGGCGCTTCTCCATCGTCTCGGACTGCTGGGTGAAGTAGTCGTCGACCGACTCCTTCTGACGGCCGGTCATACGGTCCATCAGCTGGGTCTGGTCGAAGTAGTCCTGCGGGTTGTCCGCCAGGAGGAAGGTCGCCGTGTCGGGGGCCGCGGCGCCGGTGCGGTACTGGGCGGCTGCGTTGCGGCCGAGTTCCTCGCGGGCTTCGTTGAGCTTCTGGGTGCGCTTGGCGACGTCGTCGAGGAGGGTGTCGACGCGCTTGCGCTGCTTCGTGGTCTTGTCCTTGGCCGAGTTGTACTTCTCGGTTGCCGACTCCGCTTGGCGGTAGAGGTCGTCGACCTTCTTCTCGACCTCTTCGAGGCTGGGCTTGTCGTCCGTCGACGGGCTGGCGTTGGCCGTCTGGGACAGCAGGGCCACGGACGTGAGGGCTGCCGTGGCGAGGGCAGGGGTGCGTATGCCTGCTACGCGCGTACCGGCGGGACGCGACTTGCGGTGCGACGCCAAGGGAGGCGACTCCTTCCATATTCCGCCTACCGAGTTAGCTGTCGGGTTCGGGCGGGTGGTTCGGAAGGGTTGCCCTACGGCCGGTCCCCGCGAGGGAAGTCGGGCCGATTCACCCCAAGTTCGGTGGGTCCCCGGCTCCGGTCGCCGTGAGGCGTGCCGGACTCGGCGGAGGCCGTGCGGCCCGGCGTCGTTCGCCGGTGGGGGTCGTACGGCCTGCCCGGCACGGTAGCCAACTCGTGTGGCCCCTGTGAAGGTTGATGTTCGATATGCCCGATACATTTTCGTGACCTTGGTCCCAAACGTAGCGGGCGGTGATTGGTTCGGGGGTGCGTGCGGGGTTTTGGGGGTGGGGGGTGTGTGTGGGTTGATTTGGGCGTGTTGGTGGTTGTCTGGGGTGGTCGGTTGCGGGTTGTGGTGGGGTCGTTGCTGGGGGTGAGGGAGGAAGTGGGGGCTGATTGTCGGGGGTTCGAGGGCGGGGATGTCTCGAGGGTGGGGGCGGGCTGTCAGTGGGGCGGCCTAGACTCGGAGAGCGATGAGCAGCCTCTTTGACGACAGCTTCCTGGCGGACCTCCAGGCCCCTCGGGCCCACGGGGAAGAGCACCCGCCGCCGCCCGAGGACGACCACGCTCCGGAACCGGTTCCGGACGATCTGTTCGGTGGGAAGTTCGACGTGCCACCGGACCGGGACGGCCACTACCGCGACGGCGCCCCGCGGCCGGTCATCGACGCCGCGGCGCTGCTGGAGGGGCTGAACGACAACCAGCGTGCCGCCGTCGTCCACTCCGGCACCCCGCTGCTCATCGTGGCCGGCGCCGGGTCCGGCAAGACGCGTGTGCTCACCCATCGCATCGCCCACCTGCTCGCCGAGCGGAACGTGCATCCGGGGCAGATCCTCGCGATCACGTTCACCAACAAGGCCGCGGGCGAGATGAAGGAGCGGGTCGAGCAGCTCGTCGGCCCGCGCGCCAACGCGATGTGGGTGATGACCTTCCACAGCGCGTGCGTGCGCATTCTGCGGCGGGAGAGCAAGAAGCTCGGGTTCACGTCTTCTTTCTCGATCTACGACGCCGCCGACAGCAAGCGGCTGATGGCGCTCGTGTGCCGTGATCTGGATCTCGACCCCAAACGGTTCCCGCCCAAGTCCTTCAGCGCCAAGATCAGCAACCTGAAGAACGAGCTGATCGACGAGGAGGACTTCGCCGCCCAGGCGACCGACGGCTTCGAGAAGACCCTCGCTCAGGCGTACGCCCTGTACCAGTCGCGGTTGCGGGAGGCCAACGCCCTCGACTTCGACGACCTGATCATGACGACGGTCAACCTGCTGCGCGCCTTCCCGGACGTCGCCGAGCACTACCGCCGGCGCTTCCGCCATGTGCTGGTGGACGAGTACCAGGACACCAACCACGCCCAGTACGCGCTGGTGCGCGAGCTCGTCGGGACCGGCGAGCATCCCGTCGACGTGCCGCCGAGCTCCCACGACGTCCCGCCCGCCGAGCTGTGCGTGGTGGGTGACGCCGACCAGTCGATCTACGCCTTCCGGGGCGCCACCATCCGCAACATCCTCCAGTTCGAGGAGGACTACCCGGAGGCGACGACCATCCTGCTGGAGCAGAACTATCGGTCGACGCAGACGATCCTGACCGCCGCCAACGCCGTCATCGAACGCAACGAGTCCCGCCGCCCCAAGAACCTGTGGACCAACGCGGGCGCGGGCGCGCGCATCACCGGCTACGTCGCCGACACCGAGCACGACGAGGCGCAGTTCGTCGCCGAGGAGATAGACCGACTGACGGACGCGGGCGACGCGAAGGCCGGCGACGTCGCCGTCTTCTACCGGACGAACGCCCAGTCCCGTGTCTTCGAGGAAATCTTCATCCGCGTCGGGCTGCCCTACAAGGTCGTCGGCGGGGTCCGCTTCTACGAGCGCAAGGAGGTCCGGGACGTCCTCGCCTACCTGCGGGTGCTGGCCAACCCCGAGGACTCCGTGCCGCTGCGGCGCATCCTGAACGTGCCCAAGCGGGGCATCGGCGAGCGTGCCGAGGCGATGATCGACGCGCTGTCGCAGCGGGAGAAGATCAGCTTCCCGCAGGCGCTGAAGCGCGTCGACGAGGCGTACGGCATGGCCGCGCGGTCCACCAACGCCGTCAAGCGGTTCAACACGCTGATGGAGGAGCTCCGTACGATCGTCGAGTCCGGCGCGGGACCGGCGACGGTCCTGGAGGCGGTCCTCGAACGGACCGGCTACCTCGCCGAGTTGCAGGCCTCCACCGACCCGCAGGACGAGACCCGTATCGAGAACCTCCAGGAACTCGCGGCCGTCGCCCTGGAGTTCGAGCAGGAGACGGGCGAGGGCGAGGCCGTCGGCGGGCTCTCCGACTTCCTGGAGCGGGTCGCGCTGGTCGCCGACTCCGACCAGATCCCGGACGAGGAGGAGGACGGCTCCGGCGTCATCACCCTGATGACCCTCCACACCGCCAAGGGCCTGGAGTTCCCGGTAGTCTTCCTCACCGGCATGGAGGACGGCGTCTTCCCGCACATGCGCGCCCTCGGCCAGAACAAGGAGCTGGAGGAGGAGCGGCGGCTCGCGTACGTCGGCATCACGCGCGCGCGTGAGCGGCTGTATCTGACGCGCTCGGCGATGCGCAGCGCGTGGGGGCAGCCGTCGTACAACCCGCCGTCCCGCTTCCTGGAGGAGATCCCGGCGGCGCACGTGGACTGGAAGCGCACCGGGGCGACCGCGCCGGTCTCCTCCGGGCCCGTGTCCGGGGTCGCCGCCTCGCTGTCGTCGTCCCGCTCGCGTTCCTCGGCGTCGGGCGCGTCCGGCTTCGCCACGCGCCGCACCTCCGAGAAGCCGGTCGTCCAGCTCGCCGTCGGCGACCGTGTCACGCACGACCAGTTCGGGCTCGGCACGGTGACGGGTGTGAAGGGCACGGGCGTGAACGCCGAGGCGACGATCGACTTCGGGGACACCAAGCCGAAGCGGCTGCTGCTGCGGTACGCGCCGGTGGAGAAGCTCTAGCGCCGACAAGTGCGCCCCCGCTGCCGTTTGCAGGGCGGGGGCGCGTGTTCAGGCCGTGGACTTGCTTACGACGGGTCGACCCCGTGGCTGCGCAGCCACGACAGCGGGTCTATCGCCGAGCCGCCGCCGGGCCGGACCTCGAAGTGCAGGTGCGGGCCCGTCGAGTTGCCGGAGTTGCCGGAGTACGCGATCGGGTCGCCGGCCTTGACGGTCGTACCGGAGGCGACGCGGTAGCTGGAGAGGTGGCAGTACCACGTCTCCGTGCCGTCCTTCGCGGTCACGATCATCATGTTGCCGTAGGCGCTGTTCCACTGTGTGCGGACGGTGCCGTCGGTCGCGGCCATCACCGTCGTGCCGTACGACACCGGGAAGTCGATGCCGGTGTGCACGGACATCCAGTTGATGCCGGACTGGCCGAAGTAGGCGCTGAGGCCGTGCTGCGCGACCGGAACCGCGAACTTCGGACGCAGCCGCTCCTTGCGGGCGGCCTCCTCGGCGGCCTTGCGCTTCTCGGCCGCCTGCTGCGCCTTGAGGTCGATGCGCTCCTGCGTACGGCTGGCCCGGTCGGCGAAGTCGTCGGCGCCGGCGGAGAGGCTCTCGAGCTGGGTGTCCAGCTTGTTGTTCGCGGTGGACGGCTTCACGGCGGCGCCCTCGGAGGCGAGCGTGGAGGCGTCCTTGTCGTCGGTCAGGTTGCCGACGGAGGCGGCGGCGATCCCCGCGACGCCCATGACACAGGCCGAGGGCACGGCGATCGTCAGCAGCGCGGAACGCTTCGGGGGCGTACGGCGGCGGGAGCGCGCTCCGCTGCGGGAGCCGGCGCGGGGGGAGGGGGCCGGAGTGGTCTCCTCCTGGTCGTCGAGGAGAGGGGCCACGGCGGGGAGTTCGCCGGTGGCGGTCAACTCGCCTTCGTGCTGGGCCTGGTCGTCGTACGAGGCGTGGTCGTACGGCGCGTGCTCGTCGTAGGAGGCCGTGTGGTCCTCGTACGGGGCGTGCTCGTCGTAGCCCGTGTGCTCGTCGTAGCCCGCGTGCTCTTCATAGGCCGCGTGTTCGTCGTACGGCGTGTGCTCGTCGTAACCCGCGGCAGCGCCGTGCTCGATCTGGTCGAAGTGCGCGGTCGCCTGCTGGTCGAAGGATTCTGCTGACGGCTCGAAGTCGCCGGTCGTCTGCGTCGTGCTGCCGTCGGAGTTCCACTGGGTGGCGTCGTACGCCCCGGTGTCGAAAGCTGCCGTGCCCCATGCCCAGTTCTGGGTCTGGTCGGGCTGGGGGGCGGCCGTCTGGTCGGGCTGGAGCCAGGCGTTCGCGTCCCACTGGCCCGAGACGTCATGGCCGTTGGCCTGCTGCGGGACGAAGGCGAGCCGCTCGTGGTCGGTGCCCCAGGCCGCGGTCTCGTACGCGCCGGTGTCGTAGGCGGCCTGATGCTGGGCCGCGTAGGCGTCGTAGTGCGCGGTGTGGTGGCTGCCGGTGGACCACTGGGTGGCGTCGTACGTGCCGGTGCCGGTGCCTGCGCCCTCGCCCGGGAGGCTGCCGAACAGGGGGTCCGCGTCGAAGGTCGGTGCTGCGTGACCGGCGGTCGCAAAACCTGTGGCGTCGTAGGTGCCGTAGGTGGTGGAGTCACCGTAATGGGCTTCCTGCGTGCCGTACGGCGCGTAATGCGCCGAGGCGGCGTCGGGAGCCGGAGTCGGAGACGTCATGGTCCCCGACGGGTGACGATCGTTCACCAACTTCTCTCTCGCCTCGACTACAGGGGCTGCCAGAGCAGTGCGGCGACTGTACCCGGCAGTACGCGGGCACGACAATCTTCGGCAGGTTTCGCGCGCGAAGGAAACGGGCATTCGGCCGTGTTTTGGCGGACTGCGGGCGCGATGTTGGCCTTGTGTTCGAAGATTGTTCGATGTCGGACGGCTTTGCTCGGGCTGTGCGGAGGCGGTTCGCAGGGGTGGCGACGGGTGGCGGCGGGGTGGTTACGCCACCGTCATGCCGTCGGCCTGGGCGACGGTCGCGGCTCCGGTGCGAGTGGAGTCGAGTGCCTGCCGGATCCCGGTCGCGACTGCCGGGTGCACCGGCAGGGCGAGGTGGCCGACGCCGCTCACTCGGACGTTCTGCGCCAGCAGGTCCGGGTGGTCGATGCAGGCCGTCTCCAGCGGGTCCATCAGATGGTCGAGGTCGCTCCAGAAACTCACGAAGTGCGTACGGCAGCCCGGAGCGGGAAGGGCCAGCTCCTCGAGGATGGGTGAGCCGGGGCGCATCTGGCGCACGATGGGGTGCGCGTTCGCCAGCGGGACGACACCCGTGCCGGAGTGCGGCGTGCCGAGCGTGACGAGGGTGCGGACCCTGTGGTCGCCGCCGAGGCGCTGCACGTAATAACGCGCTATCAGCCCGCCCAGGCTGTGCCCGACGACATCGACCTGCCTGCTGCCGGTGCGCTCGCAGATCCCCTCTATGTGCCGGCCGAGCAGCTCGGCGGCGGTGCGGATGTCGCAGGTCAGCGGGGAGTAGTTGAGCGACTCGACCTGGTGCCTGCCGTGCTGGGCGAGATTGCGGCGCAGCAGGACGAAGACCGAGCGGTTGTCGATGAACCCGTGCAGCAGGACGACGGGCGGACTGGTCTCCGTCGGCAGCTGGGTCGTGTCCGGGGAGGGGAGCGCGGGGGTGGTGCGGCGCTCCTGCGTGATGCCGGAGGGATAGAGGAGCAGATGTCCGGCGAGGATCGCGAGCTCCAGCGCGGTCGCCTTCAGCAGGGCCAGGGAGAGGCCGGCGAGCCTGCTCGGGAGCAGACGCCGGTAGAGCGGGAGAAAGGGGAGTGCTGTCCCGGTGACCTTCATGGCCGACCTCCTAGTGGCACGCAGGAGGACGGCTCCGGCCCCCGTGTGCCCTCGTGGGAAGTCGCGGCCGAGGCGGCCGGCGGGGTAGGGCAAGGGCCCGTGGGGCGAGCGTGGCGCGCGGTGCGTGAGCCGGCCCTCGGAGGCCGTGGTGCGCCGATGACCCGACGGGGCTCCCTGCCGGTGTGGCGACGAGGCTTCCCCGCTGTCGTGCCTTACCTGCCCTACGTGCCCTTCGTACCACCGTCGACCCGCCCCACCGCCACGTCGCGCGGCCTGCGGCGCGGTGGTGCGGCGACCTCGTTGCGGCTCCCGTTGCGCATGGTCCCGCTGCGACGCGTGTACCGCAGACTGCTGCGGCCCGTGTGCCGCAGAGATGTGGAACGGTGCGCGGCGAACGTGTCCCACCGTGTGATTTCCCCCTCGGTCTGCACCGCGAAACTGCCGGTTGCGGGATGCTGGCGATAACGTTCGTTCACTTCTCCGGGCGGCGTGGCCCGGGGCATCCGTGCCGAGAGGGCGCGTCCGGTGCGCTGAGCGGCGGAAATGTGCGATAGGCGCACCATGTATGACATGTGCGGCGAGTGCGGCATAACTCATACATGAGTAGTGCTTGTCGGTACGGATGGATGTAGTCGCTTCATGGAGGCAGTGATGGGTGTGGCAGCCGGTCCGATCCGCGTGGTGGTGGCCAAGCCGGGACTCGACGGCCACGATCGTGGGGCCAAGGTGATCGCGCGGGCCCTGCGCGACGCCGGTATGGAGGTCATCTACACCGGGCTCCACCAGACCCCGGAGCAGATCGTCGACACCGCGATCCAGGAGGACGCCGACGCGATCGGCCTGTCCATTCTCTCCGGTGCCCACAACACCCTCTTCGCCGCCGTGATCGAGCTCCTCAAGGAGCGCGAGGCGGAGGACATCCTCGTCTTCGGCGGCGGGATCATCCCCGAGGCGGACATCGCCCCGCTGAAGGAGAAGGGCGTCGCGGAGATCTTCACGCCGGGCGCGACCACTCAGGCGATCGTGGACTGGGTGCGGGCGAACGTGCGTCAGCCGGCGGGGGCGTAGGTCGCTCTTCGGTGCGGGGGCGGCACCGTGGGTGTCGGTGCCTGTTGCTCGTGCGTCCGCCGGTGCCGGTGCCGGTGCCGGTGCCGGGTGCCGGTGTGGGGGCGGCCGGTGGCTGGGGGCGCTCCCGGATCCTCGTTCGGCTTGAACGGCTGCCTCGTCGTCAGGCGCCCGGTGTGCCCAGCTCCTCGATCATGGCCGCCCGCAACCGCAGTGTCGTCACCAGCCGCTGGAACGCCTCTGCCCAGTACCCGCCGGCCCCCGGCGACGCGTCCTCCGGTTCGTCCGGTACCGCCAGCAGGCCGTCCAGACGGCTCGCCTCGGCCGGGTCGAGGCAGCGCTCGGCCAGGCCCATCACTCCGCTGAAGCTCCATGGATAACTCCCCGCGTCCCGCGCGATGTTGAGCGCGTCCACGACCGCCCGCCCGAGCGGCGCGGCCCACGGCACCGTGCACACCCCGAGCAGCTGAAACGCCTCCGACAGGCCGTGCGTCGCGATGAACCCGGCGACCCACTCCGCCCGCTCGTCCGGGCTCAGCGTGCCCAGCAGCTTCGCCCGCTCGGCCAGCGACACCGCCCCCGGACCGCCCGCCTCCGGAGCGGAGGGTGACCCGAGCAGCGCCCTGGCCCACTCGGCGTCCCGCTGCCGTACGGCCGCCCGGCACCACGCCGCGTGCAGCTCCGCCTGCCAGTCGTCCGTCACCGGGAGCGCCACGATCTCCTCGGGCGTACGGCCGCCGAGCCGCCGAGCCCACGTGCCGAGCGGCGTCGCCTCGACCAACTGGCCGAACCACCACGACCGTTCACCCCGGCCCGCCGGCGCCTTGGGCACCACCCCGTCACGCTCCATGCCCGCGTCGCACTCGTGCGGTGCCTCGACACTGATCGTCGGCCCGTCACCTGTGTGATCCAGCGCCACGCAGGCCCCGGCACGCACCGCCATCCGCCCGGCGAGCGCCGAACCCGGCAGTGCCGACAGCAACTCCGCCGCCGTCGCCCGGACATTGCGGCTCCGGTCGGCGAGCGCCTGCTCCAGGAACGGCTCGTCCTGCGGGCCGAGCCCCATGCGCAGCGAGTCGAGGAACATCAGCCGGTCCTCGGCCCGCTCCGTCGCCCACGTCGTGACGAGCAGCTCACGCGCGGCTTCGGGCTCCCGGGCGCGTATCGCGGAGAGCAGGGCGACCCGCTCCGCGAACAGGCCCTCCTGCCAGAGCTGTTGCACCTTGGCCGGGTCGTCAAGGTGCGGCAGTGCGGCGCCCCCGCCCGGGGTCGCGCGCAGGGCGAACCGCCAGTCCGGGTTGATCCGGGCCAGCCACACCGCGCGCGGACCCGCGAACGTCAGCGCCGCCGGGCGCAGATCCGTACGCCCCCGCGCAGCGTCCAGCAGCGCGGGCAGCACTTCGGGGGGCGGCGCGAGACCCCGGTCGTTCGCGCGCGCGAGCCACTCGGGCAGCAGCTCAACCAGGTCCGGTGCCGTGCCGCGGCGGCCGCCACCGCCCGCGCCCGGACGGTCGGCCAGCAGCATCGCCAGCCTGCGCGCGGCGGCAGGTGGCAGCGCCGGTCGCGCGTCCTCGGGGGCGGGCTGCGGACGGTCGGCGGCCCGTGCCGGTCGCAGTCCGGCCCGGCGCCGTACGGTCTCCACGGCCGCCGCGTCCAGCAGTGCCACCGGCGCCTCGCGGCCCGGCGGACAGCCCGGCGGCGTACGCCGTTCCGTCCCGAGCAGCGCCGCCGTGACGAGTTCCTCCCAGGCGCTCGGCGCGGGCGAGTCCACGGGAACGGAGGGACTGTTCATGAGGTTCGTTCCTCTCTGCCTTCGTGTGCTGGGTGCCGTGGAGTGAGTGGGGCTGGGTGCCGTCTTGTAAGTGGGGGTGATGGTGGGTGGAGAGCGGCGTGGTGCTCAGCAGAGTCGTACGGCCTCGCCCGACCCCTGCGGCCAGGCCGTGAGCGGGGTGAAGCCGCGGTGGCCGCACTCGCCGAACACCTTCACCGGCGCGCCGCCCGACAGCGCGACCAGGCGCCACAGGCCCGGACGGGAGCGCGCGGCCGGGGTGAGCGGGAGCGCCGTGTCCGCGTCGGCGTCCGCCAACTGCCACGAGTCGCCGTCCGGCGCCGGTATGACCCGGTCCAGGGTCACCGGGACGGAGTCCAGCCATGGATCGTCGCGGAGCGCGTCGCCGTATCGGGCGGTCGCCTCGGCCGTCGTCATGCCGGATGGTCGTATCGACGCGGGCGCGGGTGGTGCGAACTGCTCGCCCAGGGTCGCCCGCAACTGGCCCGCCCCGGGATAAGCCGTCAGCTCCGCCTCCAGGGCCAGACCCACCGGCAGCGTCAGCTCGGGGGCTCGGCCGGCCGCGCCATAAGAGAGGAGCAGCGCGGTGCGGCCCGAGTCGGCGCCGTGCAGCCAGATCCGGCGTGTCGTGAGCTTCACATCGGCCGTGTCGTACTGGGCGAGGACCAGCCAGCGGTCCCGGACGGGCGGGCCGTCCGCCGACGCGGGCAGGCCGATCCGGGAGCGGACCGTGTCCGCCAGGCCGTCGGGCAGCCCCTCGCGGCGCAGCCAGCCCTGGTCGAGGAGGTGGAGCAGGGCGCACTCCTCCAGCAGCCGCACCGGCCAGCCAGGCCCGGACGCCGGTATCGCCCCCAACTCCCTAACCCGCGCCGCGAGTCCTGGAGCCTGGGCGTCGACCATGCGGGCGGCCGTCTCCTCCCAAAGCCCGTACCCCGCCTGCTCGGCGCCGGCCAGGCCGCCGCGCAGCAGGTCCGACAGCCGCTGCTCCAACTCCGTCGCCCCCGCGGTGACGCGTACGGCCCGGCGCTCCGCCCTTCGCCGTGCCGCCTCCGGATCAGCGGACGCCGGCGAGGAACCGGACGCGCCCGCCGTCCGCTTCTCCTCGGCACGCTGCCTTCTCCCCTTTATCCACTGCTCCGCCCAGTCCGGCGGCTCCGCCGCGGACGGCACCGCGCCGTCCCCGCCCGCCCAGAGCAGCAACAGCCCGAGCGCGTGCTTGCACGGGAACTTCCGGCTCGGGCAACTGCACTTGTACGCGGGCCCGGACGTGTCCGCGATGTCGATGACCGTCTGATACGGCTTGCTCCCACTGCCCTTGCACAGCCCCCACACCGTCCCTTCCTCGGCACTCCCCGCCTCGGACCACGGCCCCGCCGCTCCGAGTTTGCTTCCCGCTTTGCGTGACGTGGCGTCAGGCGCCAGTGCCAGCACCTGATCCGCAGTCCAGCGCACCCCCTGCTGAGTCATGTCTTCGAAGGTAGATCCCACCACTGACAATCGGCCCCGGCAGCGGATCCGCCGCCGGGCCCGTGACGGCGTTTGCGCAGGTCGGAACGCATTGTCAGTGGCGTGGTGCAACGTGGTTGCCAGATCCGAAACGGCTGAACCGGCCGAGCTGGAGGGGGACTTTGCCATGCCTGTGTCCGTAGAACCGACATCCGCCGAGGTGGCGGAGACGGAACCGACCGAGGCGTTGCGACCGCATGCCGAGGACGCCTTCGCCCATGAACTCGCCGCGCTGGCCGCGCAGGACGACCGTCCGCGTCCGGCCCGCTGGAAGCTGTCGCCGTGGGCCGTGGCCACATACCTGCTCGGCGGCACGCTGGCCGACGGCACGGTGATCACACCGAAGTACGTGGGCCCGCGGCGCCTCGTCGAGGTCGCTGTCACCACGCTGGCCACCGACCGCGCCCTGCTTCTGCTCGGTGTGCCCGGCACCGCGAAGACCTGGGTCTCCGAGCACCTGGCCGCGGCGGTCAGCGGCGACTCGACGCTGCTGGTGCAGGGCACGGCCGGCACCCCGGAGGAGGCGATCCGGTACGGCTGGAACTATGCGCAGCTGCTGGCGCACGGGCCGAGCCGTGATGCCCTCGTGCCGAGTCCCGTCATGCGGGCCATGTCGGAGGGGATGACGGCTCGGGTCGAGGAACTGACCCGTATTCCTGCCGACGTGCAGGACACGCTGATCACGATCCTGTCGGAGAAGACGCTGCCGATACCGGAGCTGGGACAGGAGGTGCAGGCGGTCCGAGGCTTCAACCTCATCGCCACGGCCAACGACCGCGACCGCGGGGTCAACGACCTCTCCAGCGCGCTGCGCCGCCGCTTCAACACGGTCGTGCTGCCGCTGCCGGCGAGCGCCGAGGCGGAGGTGGACATCGTCTCCCGCCGCGTCGACCAGATCGGCCGCTCGCTCGACCTGCCGACCGTGCCCGACGGCATCGACGAGATCCACCGTGTCGTCACCGTCTTCCGTGAGCTGCGCGACGGGGTCACCTCCGACGGCCGCACGAAGCTGAAGTCGCCCAGCGGCACGTTGTCGACGGCCGAGGCGATCTCCGTCGTCACCAACGGCCTTGCGCTGGCCGCCCACTTCGGTGACGGAGTGCTGCGTCCCGGCGATGTCGCCGCGGGCATTCTCGGCGCCGTCGTCCGCGACCCTGCCGCCGACCGCGTCATCTGGCAGGAGTACCTGGAGGCGGTCGTGCGCGAACGGGACGGCTGGACGGACTTCTACCGGGCTTGTCGAGAGGTGAGCGTGTGAGCGACGAAGACGACCTCGGCTGGGGTCGACCGCGCGGGGGCTCGGGTGGGAGCGGGTCCGGGTCCGGGTCCGTGGCGGTGGTGCGGCAACGGGTGGCCGGGACGGTGGCCGACGGCGACTTGCGGGGGCCGAAGGGCTGACGGGGCGGGCGGTTCGGTCCGGCGGCCTTGTCGGTGGGGCCGCCGGACCGGGGGAGCCGGTGCCGGATCTGGATCCGGTTCCGGCACTGGCAGCGGCTCCGGCCTCGGTTCCGGAAGGACGCCGGGTGGCGGTGGGGGAGGCGTGAGCGATGGCGAGGCGGCGGGCGATGGCGGCGGACGGCTGTGGGAGCGGGGGTCGATGTGAACGGCGTTGAGAACACGGGAAGTCAGGGAATGGACGCGGTCACCGGCGGGGCGGGCGATGAGCGCACCGAGTCGGGCAGCTCGGTCGGCCTGGACGGCTTGGCGGCATCGCGTTCTGTGGCGAAGCCGTCGGGGCCGTTGCTGCTCGGGGTACGGCATCACGGGCCCGGGTCGGCGCGTGCGGTGCGGGCGGCGCTGGACGCTGCGCGGCCGCTGACGGTGCTGATCGAAGGCCCGCCGGAGGCCGACGAGCTGATCCCGCTCGCCGCCGACGAGGCGATGCGGCCCCCGGTCGCGCTCCTCGCCCATGCCGTGGACGAGCCCGGGCGTTCGGCCTTCTGGCCGCTGGCCGAGTTCTCCCCGGAGTGGGTCGCGATCCGCTGGGCCGTGGAGCACCAGGTGCCGGCCCGGTTCATCGACCTGCCCGCCACGCACACGCTGGCGTGGGGGAAGGAGGACGAGACCGCGCTGGATGCGGGTGAGGGGGGTGAGCCGGCCACCGACGCCGACGAACCCGCCGACTCTCAGGCTGAAGACACCGATCCTCGTGCCGCCGTCCGTGTGGACCCCCTCGCCGTGCTCGCCGATGTCGCCGGTTACGACGATCCCGAGCGGTGGTGGGAGGACGTCGTCGAGCACCGGGGAGCGGGGGACGGGGATGTGTTCGCACCGTTCCTCGGGCTCGAAGAGGCCATGGGGGCGTTGCGGGAGGCTTACGGGAGCGGGGGACATGACCGGGACCTCGTGCGCGAGGCCTGCATGCGGCTCCAGATGCGGGCGGCGCAGCGGGAGTTCGGCGACGACGTCGCCGTCGTGTGCGGGGCGTGGCATGTGCCGGCATTGCGGCAGAAGAGCTCCGTCGGCGCCGACAAGGCGCTGCTGAAGGGGCTGCCCAAGGTCAAGGCCGACATGACCTGGGTGCCGTGGACGAACCGGCGGCTGGCCCGGGTCAGCGGCTACGGGGCGGGGATCGACTCGCCGGGGTGGTACGGGCACCTGTTCAGCGCGCCGGACCGGCCCGTCGAGCGGTGGATGACCAAGGTGGCCGGGCTGCTGCGGGAAGAGGACCGGATCGTGTCCTCGGCGCACGTCATCGAGGCGGTGCGGCTGGCGGAGACGCTGGCGGCGATGCGCGGGCGGCCGTTGCCGGGGCTGAGCGAGACGACCGACGCGGTGCGGGCGGTCATGTGCGAGGGCTCGGACGTGCCGTTGGCGCTGGTGCAGGACCGGCTGGTCGTGGGGGACGTGCTGGGGGAGGTGCCGCGGTCGGCGCCGGCGGTGCCGTTGCAGCGGGACCTCGACCGGATCCAGCGCCGGCTGCGGCTCAAGCCGGAGGCGCTGGAGCGGGAGTTGGAGCTCGACCTGCGCAAGGAGAACGACGCCGAGCGCAGCAGGCTGCTGCACCGGCTGCGGCTGCTGCGGGTGGAGTGGGGCGAGCCGGTCGCCTCGCGGGGCAGCACGGGGACGTTCCGGGAGACGTGGCGGTTGCGGTGGGAGCCGGAGCTGTCGGTGCGGGTCGCGGAGGCGGGGGTGTGGGGGACGACCGTGCTCGCGGCGGCGACTGCCAAGGCCGAGGCGGATGCCGTCTCCGCGCCGGGCCTCGCCGATGTCACCGCCCTCGCCGAGCGCTGCCTCCTGGCCGAACTGCCGGACGCGCTGCCCACGGTGATGCGGATCCTCGCAGACCGGGCCGCCCTCGACACCGACGTCGGCCACCTCGCCCAGGCCTTGCCCGCGCTGGTCCGCTCCCTGCGGTACGGCGATGTGCGCGGCACGGACACGGGGGCGCTCGCGGAGGTCGCCGCGGGACTCGCCGAGCGCGTCTTCGTCGGCCTGCCCCCGGCCTGCGCCGCGCTGGACGCGGACGCGGCCGAGGAGATGCGGCGCCATGTCGACGCGGTGCACGGGGCGGTCGGGTTGCTGGGCGACGTGGTGGGCTCGGGGCGGGACGCGGGGGTGGGTGGAGGCGGGTCCGGCGCCGGTCAGGGCGAGGGGACGCCGGCGGAGCGCCGTGGTTCGGACGGCTCGGCCTCCCCGCCGCACGGTGATCTGCGCAAGCGCTGGCATGCCGTGCTGCGGGTGTTGGTCGTGCGGGACACCGTGCCCGGGGTCATCAGGGGGCGCGCGGTGCGGTTGCTGCTGGATGACGGGGAGTTGGGGCAGGACGAGGCGGCTCGGGCGATGGGGCTCGCGTTGTCGCCGGGGACGCCGCCGGGGGACGCGGCCGCGTGGATCGAAGGGTTCGTCGGGGGTGGCTCGGGCGGCGGGATGCTGCTCGTGCACGACGAGCGGCTGCTCGGGCTGGTCGACGCATGGCTGACGGGAGTGTCGGCGGAGGCGTTCACCGATGTGCTGCCGCTGCTGCGGCGGACCTTCTCGGCGTACGAGCCGGGGGTGCGGCGGACCCTCGGGGAACTGGTCCGGCGTGGGCCGGGGGAACGGGGCGGCGCGGGGGTCGGCGGGGCCGGGATACCCGGGTTCGCGGACGAGTTCGACGTCGGTCGGGCGGACGCCGTGGTGCCGGTCGTGCGGCTGCTGCTGGGGCTGGACCGGATGGGGATGGGCGAGGGCGCCGACGGCGGCTTCGTGGGCAACGACCTTGTGGGGGCGACGGGATGACGAGCGACGTGGTGACGGAACCGAGGGAGCGGGCGGTGACGGTGGGCGCCGGGATGCAGCCGCACGGGTCGGCGGCACAGGGCGGCCGGCCGTTGACGACGACCGTGCCGGTGCTGCCGCTGTGGGAGCGGCCTCGAAAGGGAGCGTGCCGATGACGACCGAGGCGATGGACCCGGCCCGGGAGCGGCTGCGGCGATGGCGGATGGTGCTCGGCGGCGACGACGCGGACGGCACCGGCTGCGCGCTCTCCGGCAAGGACGCCGCGATGGACGGGGCGTTGACCGCGCTCTACGGGAAGGGGGACAAGGGGACGCAGTCGGGGAGGGACCGTTCGGCGGGGCTCGGGGCGTCGGCGCCGTCCGTGGCGCGGTGGCTCGGGGACATCCGGAAGTACTTCCCGTCCTCCGTCGTGCAGGTCATGCAGCGGGACGCCATCGACCGGCTCGGGCTGTCGACGCTGTTGCTGGAGCCGGAGATGCTGGAGGCGGTGGAGGCGGACGTGCACCTGGTCGGCACGCTGCTCTCGCTCAACCGGGCCATGCCGGAGACGACGAAGGAGACGGCGCGTGCCGTCGTGCGCAAGGTCGTCGAGGACCTGGAGAAGCGGCTCGCCAGCCGCACACGGGCCACGCTCACCGGCGCCCTCGACCGCAGTGCCCGGATCAGCCGGCCGCGCCACCACGACATCGACTGGAACCGCACCATCGCGGCCAACCTCAAGCACTATCTGCCGGAGTACCGGACGATCGTGCCGGAGCGGCTCATCGGGTACGGGCGGGCGTCGCAGTCCGTGAAGAAGGAGGTCGTGCTCTGCATCGACCAGTCCGGGTCGATGGCGGCGTCCGTGGTGTACGCGTCGGTGTTCGGGGCCGTGCTGGCGTCGATGCGGTCCATCAATACACGGCTGGTCGTGTTCGACACCTCCGTCGTCGATCTCACCGACCAGCTCGACGACCCCGTGGACGTCCTCTTCGGCACCCAGCTCGGCGGCGGCACGGACATCAACCGGGCGCTGGCGTACTGCCAGTCGCAGATCACCCGGCCCGCGGAGACGGTGGTCGTGCTGATCAGCGACCTGTACGAGGGCGGCATCCGCAACGAGATGCTCAAGCGGGTCGCCGCGATGAAGGCGTCGGGAGTGCAGTTCGTGGCGCTGCTGGCGCTGTCGGACGAAGGGGCGCCGGCGTACGACCGGGAACACGCGGCCGCGCTCGCCGCGTTGGGCGCACCGGCCTTCGCCTGTACGCCCGACCTGTTCCCGGAGGTGATGGCGGCGGCCATCGAGAAGCGGCCGATTCCGGTGCCCGACGCGGTCTGAGGGGCCTTAGGGGTCTGAGGGGTCTGAGGACACGAAGGGCTCCGGAGACAAAAGCCCAGGGCCCCGTGGGTCAGGACCCGTGACTCAGGACGCAATGGCGCGGAATTACCGGTGATTTGTCGACCAAGTGATGACCGACTTCGGCCAGCAAAACGGACATGAGTGCGCATCGTTGGCGGGGGGCTTGCGCGACGGCAGGAGGGGCGTGCAAGGATCGACGCCTGCTAGGCGGTGCGCTGTCGCGCCGCCCGTCCGTACCGCGTCCAGTCGACTCGACGCTCGTCACGTGTACTTCGTTCCGCCGCATGGAGGGACCACCCCGTCTTGACCTGGCCAGCCAGCCTGTCCGGTGCCGCCGTGCGCGTTCTGCGCATCGCGGCCGGGCGGCGTGCGCTGCAACTGGTCCTGGTGGCGGGCGGCCTGCTGGCGATCGGGCTCCTCGGCGGGGAGCGGGCGTACGCGGCAGACGGGCCGGGCGGGGTGCCGGTGGGCACTTCGTCGGTCTCGGCGACATCAGCGGTCCCGGCGACATCAGCAGCGTCGTCCGCGTCGTCCTCATCCCCGTCCTCATCCTCGGCCTCGGACGAACTCCGGTCGTCGCTACAGGACACGGTCGAGCGGCTCCTGAGCCCGCCCGCCAAGCCCACCGCGCCGGCTACCAAGCCCACCGCGCCTGACGCACAGTCCAAGCCCGGCGCCCACGACGAGTCGACGGCACCACCCGCCGACCCGGCCCCCGAGGACCACCGCCCTCGGCCGCAGGCTCCGCGGACTCAGCCCCAGGACCAGCCCGCTCAGACCCACACCTCCCGGCCCGTCACCCACGACACGATCCTCACCCCGGTGACCGAGCAGGTCGGACGGACCGTCGGCACCCAGGTCGTGGAGCCCGTCGGCGGCATCGTGCGGACGGTGACCCAGGATCTGGCCGCGGGCTTGGCCGAGGTGCAGGCCGTGCTGCCGCCGTTGGCGTCGATGCCCTCGCTGCCGACCGCGCCCGAGACCACGTGGCCGAGCTGGCCGGGGTGGGAACTCCCCACTGTTCCGGGGATTCCGGACCTGCCGGGCGCCGATGTGCCCGCGCTGCCGGGACAGACGTTGCCGGCGCCGGTCACCGGCACGCCTGAGCCGGGGTCGGACGCCCCCGGCTCACATGACGGACGCGCCCCCAAGGGACGTACCGGCAAGGAAGCGGACGGCGTCCACGGTCCCGACCTCGGAGTGGACAGCACCGCGTTGCCCGCTCCGGCGGCCGGTCACGCGCACCGCGTCGCGCCGTCCGGCCACGCCCCCGCGCGTCAGGCGCCGGCCGACCACCCGGGTGGTGCGGCGGGCTATCACGCGGTGGGCGACAGCGGTACGCCGAGGCACGGGGACGCGCACGCGGTCTCGTTGGACCGGCGTGTGGCGTTGCGGCTGGTGCCCGGCTCCGCCGCCCGCGCGGAAGCGGACTCGATCCAGGACAGGCACCGGGACATACCGGTTTCCCCCGCCTAGGCCCCTCAGCCTCCAGGCCTGGGCCCTTGAGCCTCCAGGCCCGTAGGCCGACCCTCCCCGCCGTGGACCTGCCGCGCGGGGCGGAAACAGGTCTGCCCGTCCGTCCGGACGCCCCAGTTCCCGGATGCCAGCGACATCCCCGGCGACATCCCCCGGACGGAAGCCACCGGAGCCGTACCCGGTCCCGCCGGTCCTCAACTCCCCGGACCGCGACCGTGATCGGCGCCGGAATGTCCCCAAACCGTCCGAAGTCCCGGAGCTTCACTTCTCCGTTGCTCCGGGGGTCTTCGGAGCCCCGAGATCTAGGGATCCGACGCAAGCATGAACAAGAACATCCGCCGTTCGATCGTCATAGCCGCCGGCGTCACCGGCGCCTGGGCGCTCGGTTCGACCGTGGCCAGCGCAGACGAGCTGCCGGCCTCCACCCTGTCCGTACCGGACAAGGCCACCGACGTGACGGACGCGACCGACAGCGCCGACGCCCCCGGCCTCCTCGGCGGCGTGACCGACACGGTCAACGGTGTCGTCTCCGGCGTCACGGACACCGTCACCGGCGTCACCGAGGGCGCGACCGGCGAGGTCGCCGACACCGCACGGACGACGCCCGCGGACACCGCCGACCAGGCCCGCCGTTACGTGGACGCCGACCTCACGGTCCCGTCCGCGGCCGACAGGACGACCCAGGCCACCAAGGCCAAGGCGAAGGGCGCGGCGCAGGCCATCCAGGGCGCCAAGGCGGCCCGCGCGGACAAGGCCACGGCGCACGCGACCGCGCACGTCACCGCGCGTGCCGAGGCCCACGTCGCCGCGGCCGTGACCGACGTCCGCGACCACCTCCCCCACAACACCCCGCAGCACCCCGGCACCATCGACTACCTCTTCGGCCCCCTCGCCGCCTTCGCCCCCGAGCTGGAGCAGGCGCTCGCCGCCGCGCAGACGAAGGTGCAGGGCGTGCAGGCGGCGGCGCGTTCGCAGGCGCAGGGCGCCGAGGGCGTCGTACGGACGAAGGCGCAGTACGCCGTCGCCGGCGCGGGTCGCACCGCAGCGGGCGTCGACGCTGTCGCGCACGCCGCCGTGACCCACGCCGACGGCAGGGTCACGGACACGGCGACGGGCGCCACCGGCCGGGCCGGCGCTGTCACCGCGGCCGCGCGGGCCTCCGTCTCCGCGGTCCCGAGCCATGTCACCGGCACGGTCGGCGGCGCGGAGCAGCGGGTCGTCGGCACGGTCGAGGCCGTCCCCGGCGCGGTCACGCCGGTCGTGGCGCAGACCGCCGACGCGGCCGTCCCGCCCCTCGTCACCGAGGCCGTGCACGGGGTCGGCCCCGTCGCGGGCCGCGCCGTCGAGGGCGTCGTCCCGACCGCCGGGCACGCCGTCGCCGGTGCCGTGCCCGCCGCAACCGGCACGGTGGCCGGGGTGACCCCGGTCGCCGGGCACGCGGTGGACGGCGTCCGGCCGGTGGTCGGCGGTGCCGTGAACGGTGTGACGCCGGTCGTCGGCCGGACCGCCGACGACGTGGTCCCGGTCGCCCACGGTGCCGTCGCCGGGGTCGGCCACACGGCCGGGCACACGGTCGACGCCGCGACCGCACTCGCGTACGGCGTGGTCGCCGACGTCCAGCCGGTGGCCACCGGAGCCGTCGCGGGCGTGCGGCCGGTGGTCGGCGGGGCCGTCCAGGAGGTGCGGCCGGTCGCCGGCGGCGTCGTCCAGGGCACGGCGCCCGTGGCCCACGGCGCGGTCGGCGATGTCCGGCACCTCGCCCACGGCACCGTCGCCGACGTCCGTCCCGTCGCCTCGGGTGCCGTCGCCGACGTGCAGCCGGTCGTGCAGGGCGTCGCCACCGACGTGCCCCCGTACGCCACCGGCCTGGCCGGCCATGTCGCCGGCGACGTCACCGGTTCGGTCCTGCCGCCGGTCGCCGACGCGGCCGTGCACGGCGTGGTGCCGGTCGCCGGTCGGGCCGTCGCCGACGCGGGCACGCTGGCGTACGGCGTCGCGGAAGACGTCCGTCCCTTCGCCGGCGGTGTCGTCGGCGAGGTCGGCCCCCTGGCGCACGGCGTGGCCGGGCAGGCCGTGCCGTTCGCCGGCGGTGTCGCCGAGCAGGTGCCGCCCTTCGCGTACGGCGTCACCGGTGCCGTGCAGCCGGTCGTCGACACGGTCGTGGACACCGTCAGGCCGGTCGTGGACGGCGTCGGCGGCAGCGCCACGACCTTCGCGTACGGCGTCGCGGACGACGTCCGTCCCTTCGCCGGCGGTGTCGTCGGCGAGGTCGGCCCGTTCGCGCACGGGGTGGCCGGGCAGGCCGCGCCCTTCGCCGGGGACCTGACCGGGACGGTTCGCGACTCGGCCGGCCCGCTCGCGGGCAACGCCGCCACCGGCGTGCAGGGCGTCGCCCACTCGGTCACGCCCGGCTACGCGCAGGACCTCGGCCAGGACGCGGACGCCTACCGCGTCTGACCGATCCCCCATTTCGCCGGGGCGGGCGCGATCACAACCAGCGATCGCACCACCAGTGATCGCCACCCGTGATCACCCCCTTTGATCCACCCCGGCGACCGACGACTCCGCGAGGCGCCCGGCCTCGGACGGCCGAAAGCCATCGGCCCCATCCGGCCGGGACCTCGCGGACCGGACGGGTGGTCCCCATTGGGGTGGGGATCACCCGTCCAGAGCCCTCAGGGGCGGCCCATTCGTGCCCCTCCGGGCAGTACAAGGGACCTCACCGGGTCAACCCCAGCCCGGTGAGGTCCTTGCCCGTATACCGGTGCCGGAACAGCCGTGCCGTCATGTCTCCTCCGCATCACCGGCACCTCACCGTCGGCACGCCGTGCCAGTGATCACCCCTGTTCGCGGCATCATGTGACAGGTATCACCGCTCAGGTGTGACCCTCGATTTAGGGGCCCTCCGCAAGCAGCGATAACCTGCGAGACGGACATGCCGCGCGCTCGGACACCGTGTGCGCCTCCCTAGTGACAGCGGACGTCACGTTGCCCTTCGCGGCACGCCCACGCATCCAACGAACCGCGAGATCACTGATAGGGACGGAAGCGCGTGGACCTGTTCGAGTACCAGGCGAGGGACCTCTTCGCCAAGCACGATGTACCGGTGCTGGCCGGTGAAGTCATCGACACGCCTGAGGCGGCCCGCGCAGCCACCGAGCGCCTCGGCGGCAAGTCTGTCGTCAAGGCCCAGGTGAAGGTCGGCGGCCGCGGCAAGGCCGGCGGCGTGAAGCTCGCCGCGAACGCGGACGAGGCCGTCGCCCGGGCGACCGACATCCTCGGCATGGACATCAAGGGCCACACGGTCCACAAGGTGATGATCGCCGAGACGGCCCCGGAGATCCTGGAGGAGTACTACGTCTCCTTCCTCCTGGACCGTGCCAACCGCACCTTCCTCTCCATCGCCTCGGTCGAGGGCGGCATGGAGATCGAGGAGGTGGCCGCCACCCGCCCGGAGGCCGTCGCCAAGATCGCGATCGACGCCATCGACGGCGTGGACGAGGCCAAGGCCCGCGAGATCGTCGAGGCCGCGAAGTTCCCGGCCGCGGTCGCGGGCAAGGTCGTCAACGTCCTGATCACGCTGTGGGACACCTTCATCAAGTCGGACGCCCTCCTCGTCGAGGTCAACCCGCTCGCGAAGGTCGCCTCCGGTGACGTCATCGCCCTCGACGGCAAGGTGTCGCTCGACGAGAACGCCGAGTTCCGCCACCCCGAGTACGAGGAGCTCCACGACAAGGACGCCGCCAACCCGCTCGAGGCGGCGGCCAAGGAGAAGAACCTCAACTACGTCAAGCTCGACGGTGAGGTCGGCATCATCGGAAACGGCGCGGGTCTCGTCATGAGCACCCTGGACGTCGTCGCCTACGCCGGTGAGAACCACGGCGGCGTCAAGCCCGCCAACTTCCTGGACATCGGCGGTGGCGCCTCCGCCCAGGTCATGGCGAACGGCCTCGAGATCATCCTCGGCGACCCGGACGTCAAGTCCGTCTTCGTCAACGTCTTCGGCGGCATCACCGCGTGCGACGAGGTCGCCAACGGCATCGTCCAGGCCCTCAAGCTCCTCGAGGACCGCGGCGAGAACGTCAGCAAGCCGCTCGTCGTCCGCCTCGACGGCAACAACGCCGAGCTCGGCCGGCAGATCCTCACCGACGCCAACCACCCGCTGGTCCAGCGCGTCGACACCATGGACGGCGCGGCCGACAAGGCCGCCGAACTGGCTCACGCCGCCAAGTAAGCACTCAGGACGAGGACACAACACACCATGGCTATCTGGCTCAACAAGGACAGCAAGGTCATCGTCCAGGGCATGACCGGCGCCACGGGCATGAAGCACACCAAGCTCATGCTCGGTGACGGCACCGAGGTCGTGGGCGGCGTCAACCCGCGCAAGGCGGGTCAGACCGTGGACTTCGACGGCACCGAGGTACCGGTCTTCGGCACCGTCAAGGAGGCCATCGAGAAGACCGGCGCCAACGTCTCCGTCATCTTCGTGCCGGAGAAGTTCACCAAGGACGCGGTCGTCGAGGCCATCGACGCCGAGACCCCGCTGGCCGTCGTGATCACCGAGGGCATCGCCGTGCACGACACGGCCGCCTTCTGGGCGTACGCCGGCAAGAAGGGCAACAAGACCCGCATCATCGGCCCGAACTGCCCCGGCATCATCACTCCGGGCCAGTCGAACGTCGGCATCATCCCGGGCGACATCACGAAGCCGGGCCGTATCGGCCTGGTCTCGAAGTCCGGCACGCTGACGTACCAGATGATGTACGAGCTGCGTGACATCGGCTTCTCGACCGCCGTCGGCATCGGTGGCGACCCGATCATCGGCACCACGCACATCGACGCGCTCGCCGCGTTCCAGGCCGACCCCGACACCGACCTGATCGTCATGATCGGTGAGATCGGCGGCGACGCCGAGGAGCGCGCGGCCGCGTTCATCAAGGACAACGTGACGAAGCCGGTCGTCGGCTACGTCGCGGGCTTCACCGCGCCCGAGGGCAAGACCATGGGTCACGCCGGCGCCATCGTGTCCGGTTCCTCCGGCACGGCGCAGGCGAAGAAGGAGGCCCTGGAGGCCGCGGGCGTCAAGGTCGGCAAGACCCCGACCGAGACGGCGAAGCTGGCCCGCGAGATCCTGGGCGGCTGAACGCAGTCACGGCACTGAGCCGTGAGCCGGTGGGTCCGCTTCCCGTGTGGGGGCGGGCCCACCGGCGTTTCCGCCCGCCGCGGGCCACGGCGGGGTCGCGCGGGTCATGTGACCTGCGGCAGGAGCCGTTCCGGGCCGGACTGCAGCTGCTTGCGCAGCTTCTCCCGCAGCTCCCGCTCCTTCTCCGACAACGGCCCCGGCGCCATCCTCGGCGGCACACCCCGCACCGTGGAGCCCGGCGGCACCGGTGGCTCGTAGTGCGTGGGAGCCGTCCGCAGTGTCAGTGCCGTGGTGCCGATGAGCGCCACGGTGAAGGCGATCGCGGCCCGGGTCCAGAAGCGGGCCCGGCGTTCGCCGCCGTCGCGCACCACCATCGGCTTGGCGGCGCGCAGCCGCTCCGTGGAGGCCAGTTCGGCAAGGCGCCGGTGGAGCGCGGAGGGGTCGGACAGGTCCGGCAGCCGGGCGGCGACCGCGGTGCGCGCGTTCATGAGGCGCTTCGCGGCCGCCCGTGTGCTCGCCTCCGTCTCGGCCGCCGTCTCGGGCAGGTCCAGGCCGACACCGTCGTAGAGGACGAGCGTGCGGCGCTGGGGCGGCGGCAGTTGGAGGAGCACGTCCAGCAGGGCGCGGTCGAACGCGTCGGAGGGCGGCGGTTCGGGGTGCCGGTAGCGGGGGCGGAACCGGTGCCAGGGGGAGAGCGCGAACTCGTACGCCGCCGCCCGCACCCAGCCCGCCGGGTCGCGGTCCCGGGCCACCTCGGGCCAGCGCTGCCAGGCGTTCTGGAAGGCCCGCTCGACCGACTCACGGGCGAGCTCGCGGCGCCCGGTCAGCAGGAAGGTCTGCCGTACGAGGGCGGGGGCGCAGAAGGCGTAGAGGGCGTCGAAGGCCTGGGCGGGAGTGAGCCGGCTCTCGGCGGGCCGCTCGGGCGGGGGTCCGGGGGCCGTCGCCGTGCTCTCGGCCAGGTACTGAAGTGCCGTCATGTCATGTACTTCCTCGGGCTCCTGACCCCCCGTCTTGTCGGCGATGGACCACAGCAGTTGTGCGTACGCGTCCCTCCTTCGGCCCCGCGGTGCCGTGCGGCCGCTCTCCCACGCGCGTACCGTCTCGCGGCTCACGCCCACCCGTTCCGCGACCTGAGCCTGCGTCAATGCACCGGCCTCACGCAGGCGTCGGCGTTCCTCGGGCGGAGGGAGCGGGACTGCGGAGGTCTGCGTCACCGGGCGCCCTTTCGTACGAAAAAGTACATAAACATATATTGAGCGACACATCGGAGGTTCGCCTGTTACGACGGGAAAGCGCGTGTCGTTGGGAGCATGGCGAGCGTGATCGAGATGACCGCTCGTCGAACGCCCCTGCTGACGCGCATGCGCCGCCATTCGCCCGGCCTGGGCGCCAGCCTCTTCAGCGGTGCGGTGGCGGCTGGGCTGGGGCTCGGTGTGTTCGCCGTGATGGTGATCGCGCTGTGGATCAGCTCGCCGTACCCGGACAGCGGACCGGGCGGCGCGCTGCGGATCGCCTCCGTGCTGTGGCTGCTGGCGCACGGCGCCGAACTGGTCCGCACCGACACGCTCTCCGGCGTCCCCGCGCCGGTCGGTGTCACCCCGCTGCTGCTGCTCGCGCTGCCGGTGTGGCTGGTGCACCGGGCGGCACGGGACGCGGCTGCCGACGGGGGCGAGGGGGTGCCGCTGGTGTCGATCCGTACGGCGTGGGCGGGCGTCGTCCTCGGGTACCTCGGGGTCGGCCTGGCGGCCGCCGTGTACTCGGCCGGGGGCGAGCTGCAACCGTCCTGGCTGTGGACGGTGCTGCGGGTGCCCCTGGTCACGATGGCGGCGGCGGGTGTCGGCGTGTGGACGGCGTGCGAACGGCGGCCCGAGGTCGTGGACGGCCTGCTGCTCGTGCTCCCGGAACGCGTACGGAGGCTGGTGCCGGGAGCGGAGGGACGGGCCCGCGTCGGTACGGCGGCCCGGGCGGCCGGGGCGGGGGTCGCGGCGCTGGCCGCCGGCGGGGCGCTGCTGGTGGGCGGGGCACTGGTGTGGCACGGCGGTGCGGTGCGCGGGTCCTTCCTGGAGCTGACGCAGGGCTTGTCGGGGCGGTTCGCGGTGCTGCTGCTGTGCGCGGCGCTCGTGCCGAACGCGGCCGTGTGGGCGGCGGCGTACGCGCTGGGGCCGGGGTTCGTGCTCGGGTCGGGGCATGTCGTGGGGCCGCTGTCCTCGACGCCGGCGCCGTTGCTGCCGCCGTTCCCGCTGCTGGAGGCGGTACCGGAGACCGCCGTCGCCGGGCCGCTGCGGTGGGGCGTGGCCGTGGTGCCCATCGCGGCGGGCCTGGTGGTGGGGTGGTTCGCGGCGGGGTGGGGGGACGGGTTCCGTGAGCGGTCCGCAGACCCGGACACGTCCGCGACGCTTCGGATCCGGGCGGGGCACGGGTCGGCGACGGGCCGGGCACGGGCCGGGCAGGGGGCGGTCGAGGGCCGGTCGCGGGCCGGGCAGGGGTCTTCGACAGGCCGGTTGCGGACCGGACAGGGGTCCTCGGCAGGCCGGTTCCAGGCCGATGAGGAGTCCTCGGCCGGCCGCTTCGGGGGCGGGCCGACGCCGGTGGCGACCTGGTCACCCGGACTCACCGCCGTCACGGCCGTGCTGGCGGCCGGGTTCTGCGCGCTGGCGGTCGCAGTGCTGGCCACGCTGTCGGGCGGGCCGCTGGGCGTGGGGGCGCTGGCGCGGTTCGGGCCGGTGTGGTGGCAGGCCGGGGCGGCGACGCTGGGGTGGGTCGCGCTGGTGGCGGTTCCGGTGGCGGTGCTGGTGCGCGGCTGGCGGTGCTGGATGGGACGGCAGGGCGCAGGGCCGGTGAGTGAGCCGCAGGGCGCACGGATCGGCAGGCCTCGGGTGGGAGTGCCGGGGGAGGGCGGCCCGGCCGAGGAGGAGCGCTCGCTGCGGGATCGGCTGCCGTTGGTCGGCGGGTGGTTGTCGGGAGCGGGGGAGTCGGGCGGGGTGGGTGGACCGCCCCGGGGAGGGCTGGGTGGATCGGCCGGGGACCGGGCGAGCGGATCTGTTGGGGCTGGGGCGAGCGGATCGGCGAGGGTCGGATCGGGTGACGACGGGTCGGCGGACTCGGAGACGAGGCCTCCGGCCAGTGGCCGCAAGACGCCGTTCAAGGCGCCAGCGCCGACGAAGGACCGGCCCGGTGCCGACCGGACGGGCGAGAAGGGCGCTCAGGTGGCGGCGTACGGCGAGGACGCCAGGTACGAGGCCCTCACCCAGGACATCCCGTACGCGACGTACGACCACGACACGACCTTCGAGCCGGACGACTTCCCGCCGAGCGGACCGCTGTCGGTGCCCCCGCCCCCGGAACCGCGGGACGAACCCGACGCCCCGACCGCGCAGAAGCCACCGACGGCCCCGGCCCAGGAGAAGGCATCGGCCGAAAAGAAGAAGCCGTCCGCCGAGAAGCCGCTCACCAAGGAGCCGTCCGCCGAGAAACCCCTCACCGAGAAGCCGCCCGTCGAGAAGCCCCTCACCGAGGAGCCGCCCGTCGAGAAGTCCTCGGAACCAGCCCCCCAAGAGCCCCCGGAGTCACCTCCGAACGCCCCGTAGAGCCACCCCGCCCGACCGGCGGCGTCAGCTCTCCGCGCCCAGGATGCCCCGCAGTTCCTTCGGCAGATGGTCATTGCACGACTGCTTCGCCTGATTCGTCAGCGCGTCGTCGCGGCAGGTGTAGTAGTCGCTGTAGACGACCTGCGCGGCGAACCCGGCCGCGACCACCGCGATGGCGAGGGACGCCGTGACCAGCCCGCTCACCGCCGCCGTCGTCTGGGGCCGGCCGTTGTTCTGTGGCGCCGGGTTGTCCGGGTCCGGGGTGCGGGGCTTGGCGCGGAGGCTGCTGATGCCCCAGTACAGGGCGAGCGCGCCCAGGAGCAGCGCCATGTACGGCCAGCTGAACAGGGAGAAGAAGAAGGCCCACATGCCGGACAGCAGGGCGTAACGCGCCCGGCGCTGGGTCGGGTCGGTCGGGTCCCAGCGCATGCCGCCGCCCGGCCCGCCGTTCCCGCCGGAGCCGTCCTGGCCGCCCCGGGGGTTCTCGCCGAACCCGCCGGAGGAGCGGCCCGGCTGGCGGTCGCTCCACTGGTTGCCCCACGGGGAGTTGCCGTCGCCCTGGTCGGAGCCCTGCGAGCCGTCGTCGTCGCCCGACGGGCGGCGCGGCTGCCACGGGCGGTCGGGTGTGCCCTCCGGCGGCGGGGCGAAGGGGTTGTCGTCCTGCCCCTGGCCGCCGCTGCCCTGCCCGCCGCCGCTCTGCCCGCCCGAAGGGGCGTCGGGCGGCGAGGCGGGGCGCTCCCGCAGCAGCACGCCGCTGTGCTCCCCTCCCTGCACGGAATGCGGGGGGAGCGTGAGGAGTCGCAAGCTGCGGTCCGGCATCAAGTGAGCGTCTTCCCCTTGGTGAACGACTGATCCGACATGAGCTGTCATTTCCTGAACGCACAGCACCACGACCGCGTTCCCGGCCCAGCTCCCCCCAGACGCTACCTTCCGGCCACGCCCCCGTCCCGTGGGGGCTCTCGGGAGTGCCGGTATCGTTGCTGACGGTCGCCCGCTTCGTAGACTTCCCCGTATCCCGGGGCGTGATGCAATCGTACGAATATACAAAGCGTCGGCCGCATGAAGAACGCACCCCCGAGAAAGGGCCCCATCGTGGCCGCCAAGCCCGTGGCCAAGCGCCTCGTCGTGCTGGTCTCCGGATCCGGCACCAACCTTCAGGCGCTCCTCGACGAGATCGCCGCCGTCGGTCCCGAGGCGTACGGCGCCGAGATCGTGGCCGTGGGGGCCGACCGCGAGAACATCGAGGGGCTGGCGCGGGCCGAGCGCGCGGGGCTGCCGACCTTCGTGTGCAAGGTCAAGGACCACGCCGGGCGTGAGGAGTGGGACGCCGCCCTCGCCGACGCCGTCTCCGCCCACGAGCCCGACCTCGTGATCTCCGCCGGGTTCATGAAGATCGTGGGCAAGGAGTTCCTCGCCCGCTTCGGCGGCCGGTTCGTCAACACCCACCCGGCCCTGCTCCCCAGTTTTCCCGGCGCCCACGGCGTCCGTGACGCCCTCGCGTACGGCGCCAAGGTCACCGGCTGCACCGTCCACTTCGTCGACGACGGCGTCGACACCGGGCCGATCATCGCTCAGGGCGTGGTCGAGGTCCGCAACGAGGACGACGAGAGCGCTCTGCACGAGCGCATCAAGGAAGTCGAGCGAAGGCTGCTCGTCGAGGTCGTGGGGCGGCTCGCCCGCAACGGCTATCGCATTGAGGGACGAAAGGTAGTTATCCAGTGACCGCCGAGAGCAACAAGCGGGCCATTCGACGGGCGCTCGTCAGCGTCTACGACAAGACCGGTCTCGAAGACCTCGCGCGCGGCCTGCACGAGGCGGGCGTCGAGCTCGTCTCCACCGGCTCCACGGCCGCGAAGATCGCCGCGGCCGGTGTCCCCGTCACCAAGGTCGAGGAGCTCACCGGCTTCCCCGAGTGCCTGGACGGCCGCGTCAAGACGCTGCACCCGCGCGTGCACGCCGGCATCCTCGCCGACCTGCGCCTGGAGGACCACCAGCGGCAGCTGGCCGAGCTGGGCGTCGAGCCGTTCGACCTGGTCGTCGTGAACCTCTACCCGTTCCGCGAGACCGTCGCCTCCGGCGCCACCCCCGACGAGTGCGTCGAGCAGATCGACATCGGCGGCCCGTCGATGGTGCGCGCCGCCGCCAAGAACCACCCGTCGGTGGCGGTCGTCACCAGCCCCGCCCGCTACGCCGACGTCCTCGGCGCGGTCCGCGACGGCGGCTTCGACCTCGCCACCCGCAAGCGGCTCGCGGCCGAGGCCTTCCAGCACACGGCGGCGTACGACGTCGCGGTGGCCAGCTGGTTCGCCTCCTCCTACGCCCCCGTCGACGAGTCGCAGTTCCCCGATTTCCTCGGCGCCACCTGGGAGCGCGAGAACACCCTGCGCTACGGCGAGAACCCGCACCAGCCCGCCGCGCTGTACGTGGACGGCAGCGGCAGCGGTCTCGCGCAGGCCGAGCAGCTGCACGGCAAGGAGATGTCGTACAACAACTACACGGACACGGACGCCGCCCGCCGTGCCGCGTACGACCACGCCGAGCCGGCCGTCGCGATCATCAAGCACGCGAACCCCTGCGGCATCGCGACCGGCGCGGACGTCGCCGAGGCGCACCGCAAGGCGCACGCCTGTGACCCGCTGTCGGCGTTCGGCGGCGTGATCGCGGTCAACCGCCCGGTCAGCAAGGAGCTGGCGGAGCAGGTCGCCGAGATCTTCACCGAGGTCATCGTCGCGCCGGACTACGAGGACGGCGCCCTGGAAGCCCTCGCCAAGAAGAAGAACATCCGCGTGCTGCGCTGCCCCGAGGGCCCGGGCAACCCCGTCGAGATCAAGCCCGTCGACGGCGGCGCCCTCCTCCAGGTCACCGACCGCCTCCATGCCGACGGCGACGACCCGGCGAACTGGACCCTGGCGACCGGCGAGGCCCTGTCCGCCGAGGAGCTGGCCGAGCTGGCCTTCGCCTGGAAGGCGTGCCGGGCCGTCAAGTCCAACGCGATCCTCCTCGCCAAGGACGGCGCCTCGGTCGGCGTCGGCATGGGCCAGGTCAACCGTGTCGACTCCGCGAAGCTGGCGGTCGAGCGGGCCGGCGCCGAGCGCGCGCAGGGTTCCTACGCCGCCTCCGACGCCTTCTTCCCCTTCCCCGACGGTCTGGAGATCCTCACCGCGGCCGGCGTGAAGGCCGTGGTCCAGCCCGGCGGTTCGGTCCGCGACGAGCTGGTGGTCGAGGCCGCGAAGAAGGCGGGCGTCACGATGTACTTCACGGGGACGCGCCACTTCTTCCACTGAGCGGTATTTGCTTCCGGGGGCCCGTCGTTCGGTGAACGGCGGGCCCGCCTCATGTCGAACTGCGCAGCGCTGCCCAGGTGTTGGGGCCGACCTCGCCGTCGACCTCCAGGCCCTTGGCGCCCTGGAACTGCTTCACGGCGGCCAGCGTGGCGCTGCCGAACTCGCCGTCGACGCCCGACGAACCGACGCTGTAGCCGCGCTTGGTGAGCATGCACTGAACCTGGACCACGCGCTGGCCCCGGTTGCCGCGGACGGTCAGCTCGGTGCCGGAGTAGTACGTGCACTGGGAGATCCAGGGCGGGGTGGCGGGCGTGGTGGGCGCCGTCGGCGTGGGGGTGTCGGCCGGGGTGCTGCCGCCGCCTTCGCCGTTGCCGGACGTGGCCGAGGGCTTGTCGCCGGGGGTCGGCCGGGTTCCGCCCTCGCCCGCGGCGGCTGTCGCGCTCGCGCTCTCGGAGGCGCCGGCGTCCGACTCCCGCGGCTCGGCCTTCTCCGACTCCTTCTTCTTGCCGGAGGGAGAGGCGGACTCGCCGGGCGGCGCCAACGCCCGCGCGCCGCCGGGGGCCGCGCTGTCGGTCGCCGTGGGCGCGGCCGAGGCCGTCTCGTCCATGGGCGGCCGGGTGAGCAGGAAGGCGCCGGCGGCGACGGCGCACACGGCGAGACTCGCGGCGACGGCGAGAAGAACCTTGCGCTTGCGGCGCGGGCGGCTGCCTTCGGGGGCCCGGGTCCGGTCGGGCGTGGGGTGCTGCCAGGCCGGCGTGGGCGCTGCGTGTGCCGCGGGCACCGTGTGTGGCGTGGGTGCCGTGGGTGCCGTGGGTGCTGTGGGCGGTGTGGGCTGCCCGAAGACCGGCCCTGTCCCGGAGGCGGAGCCTGGGAACATCGGCGGCGCCACCGGCGTGCGCAACTGCACGGTCTCCTCGACGGCGACCCGTTCCAGCACCTCGCAGGCCTGCCGGCGGGCGAGCAGCCGGTCGCGCAGGGGTTCGTGCCAGGCGGGCGGGGTGCCGTGCTTGTGCCCGGCGGCCGTGGCGGCCTCGATGAGCTGCCGCGGAAGGGGCCGGGCGGCGGGGTCCTTGGCGAGGCAGGCGGCCATCAGGGCGGCCAACGCGGGGTCCACGGCCGAGAGTTCGGCCATGATGTCCTGCTTGGGCTCCTCGAACGCCACCCGGTGCATCACGTCGACGCCGGTGCCGTCGCCGAACGGGGCGTGCCCGGTGGCGGCGTAGATCAGGCTCCCGGCGAGCGAGAAGACGTCCGAGGCGGTGTCGCAGTGGCCCTCGCGCAGATACTCCGGTGCCATGAAGGCGGGCGTGCCGACGCGGCTCCCGGTCGAGGTGATGGCGCTGCCGTCGGCGGCCTGGGCGATGCCGAAGTCGATGACGTAGACGCCCTGGAGGGACAGGACGACGTTGGACGGCTTGAGGTCGCGGTGCACGACGTCGGCGGCGGCCAGTGCCGCCAGGGCCTGCCCGAGCTCGGCGATCAGCCGCCAGACCCCGGCACGCTCCAGCCGGCCGCACTCGCGGACCGCCTCGGCGAGGTTCAGGCCGGGCAGGTACTGCGTCCCCATCCACAGCAGCGAGTCGTCGAACCCGGTGCCGAGGAGCTGGGGCGTACGCGGGGTGTGCACCCGGGAGTGCACGGCGGCCTCCCGCTCGAAGCGCCGCCGGAACCGGGCGTCCTCGGCGTACTCGGGACGGATCACCTTCACGGCGGCGAGCCCGGCGGAGCCGTCGGAGGGGCGGGCGAGGTAGACGTGACCCATACCGCCGCTGCCGAGGAGCCCGAGCGGTATGTACGGCCCGATACGGCTGGGATCCGACGACCGCAAGGGCGTGGCACCCGCCTGCGCCAGGGAGGCGTCGGCGGATGCTGGAGAGTGTGGCGGCGTGGGCCGCTGCTCCGACATGGAACCCCCGATGTCACAACACGCGGGGTTGTTCACCCCAGTTGACGAGAGGCTATCGCGGGCTCGTACGTCACGTGCGAGTAGCGGGCCACCCCCTGTTCCGGGTGCGGCCCGCCACACGTGCGGTTCAGCAGCGGTCCACCCAACGGTGCGAGGCGAACCGTCCGACGACATTCACGGTCGTGACGGGTTCGACGCACACCCGCGGGCCTGCGAGGTTGCCACCGCCGTCGGGCCCGCTGTAGACGCAGACGGACCCCGCCGGGCAGTTCGCCGCCCGGGAGGCGGCCGTCGCCGGCACCGTGACGGCTGTCAGTGCCGCGACCGCGACGCCGATCAGCATGGCTCGGATGCCTGCCATGTCAGCAGCCCGACACCCACTTGTGGGACCGCAGCTTGTACGTGCCCGCCAAGTTGCCCTTCTTGCCCTTCGTGGTGCAGCCCTTGCGGGTCTCGTAATTGGCGCCGCTGTAGTAGACGACGGCCATCCCGCTGGTGCCGTTGTTGAAGACGGACCGCACGTTCTTGTCCGCGGACCACGAGCACCTGATGGCTCCGTTGCGCCAGTCGCTGTCGTTCCCGTCCCAGTTGCACCGGTCGCCGGTGCCGTC
Organism: Streptomyces chartreusis; assembly: GCF_008704715.1. Taxonomy (NCBI): domain Bacteria; kingdom Bacillati; phylum Actinomycetota; class Actinomycetes; order Kitasatosporales; family Streptomycetaceae; genus Streptomyces; species Streptomyces chartreusis. Next base: position 3,963,440 of record NZ_CP023689.1, on the reverse strand, counting down.
GTCGTTCGAGTAGAAGCAGATGTCCCCCGAGGGGCAGCTGTAGGCGCTGGGTTCGGCCGCCTGCACCGGTGCGGTGGTGACGCCGAGGCCCAGCCCCGCGAGGAGCGTCACTCCCGTGACGAGGCCGGCCTTGGTACGCGGTGCTCGTACTCGCTTCATGGATCTACCTCCTGGTCGATGTCCTCGACATCACCCTGGATCAAGGCCGTGACCAGCGGTACCTCAAACATTTCAGGGTCGGGCTCCCGGACCCCGAAGGGCCCGGGCACCGGTGTTCCCACCCGTGCCCGGGCCCTCTTCGTGGAGCTTCTCTATGCGGTCTCGTACTGCCCGACCTCCAGGAAGTACCGCAGTTCCTCCGGCGTTCCGTCGATGGCGTCTTCCGCCGCCGCCCGGAGCGCGTCGCTGATCGTCGGGTCGGCCAGGATGCGGGCGACGCGGACGCGGTCGTCCTCGGCCCGGGCCAGGCGGTACCCGGTCTCCAGGAACGCGCGCAACGCCTGCGGGGTGTTGGTGTCGAGGGCCTTGTTGGCCTCCCTGATGACCGCCTTGTCGGTCTTCGGGTCGGCCGTGCCGAGGATGCGGGCGATCGCGACCCGGTCGTCCTCGGCCTGGGCGATCCAGCGGCCCGTCTCCAGGAAGTACCGCTGGTCCTCGATGGTGCCGTCCATGGCCTTCTGCGCTGCGGCGTACACGGCCCTGCCCGTGTTCGGGTCGCCGATGATGCGCATGATCGCGACTCGGACGTCGTCGTCGGACATGTCGTCGACGCCGGAGCCGGCCGCGGCGGCCGTCGCCACGGCGGTGGCGGGCGACGGCGCCGAGCCGGCGGCGAAGGCCGGGGCGGCCAGCAGGAGGGCCGGGGCCAGGGCGGTGGCCACGAGGGTCAGGGCGGCACGGGTGGGTCTCACGTGGGAGCCTTCCTTGTCTGCGGCATGCGCGGCGATCCGCTGCATGTGCGGGTGCGTGTATCTTCCCTCCGACCGCGGCCGAGATCACTGCAATAAACAAGCACGCTTCAACCACCCGCAGTTGCCGGGCCCTAGCAGTTGTTGCTGACGACGTCCTTCCATGTCTCGCCCGTGCCCGAGTACTTCGTGCCGTTGAAGTGCACGGCCTCACGGTCGGCCTCGGTCGGGATGCCGTTCGCCTTGTAACGCTGCTCGTAGTGCAGGTGCGCCCAGCCACCGCTGTTGGCGCCCGTCGCGCCGATGTGGCCGATCCTGGTCCCCGCGACGACGTTGTCGCCCTCCTGGACGTACCTGTCGTGGCTGTCCCTGAGGTGGTAGTACGCGGTGTACCAGCCGCTGCCGTGGTTGATGACGATGACGTTGCCGGCACCGCGGTCCCAGAAGGTGCGGGCCACCTTGCCCTTGTAACCGGCCAGCACGTTCTTGCCGGACGATCCCGTGTTCCCCTTCACCACGATGTCCAGCGCCGGGTTGTGGCCGCTGTCGTAGGTGTCGAGCCGCCAGTGCGTGCCGCAGGCGAACGGCATCTGGAACTTGGGCTTGGCGGTCGCCGAGACCTCGTCGGCCACGGCGGTGGACTCCACGCCGAAGGAGAGGGCGAGCGCGCCGGCCGCGAGGGCGACGGCCGCCCCGCGACGTCGGGCCGGGTCCGTGGTCTTCATCTGCGTCTCCCCGTTGTCGTTCGTGTTCTTCGGCCGCACCTCGTTGCGGACTCACCAACCATCCGGTGCCGGTCGGGATGGGGGAACCTCGAAAGTTGTAGGGGCGACCGGCACCACGACCGCCGGTTCAGCAGGAGCGCACCCATTCATGAGAGCGGATCACCAGGCCGCCGGGATCGGGGAAGTTGACCTTCTGGAGTTCCTGGACGCAGCCGAACGGCGTCTTCCGGCCGGCCTCGCGGAAGAGCCTGACGTCGTGGTGCGGATCCCCGACGTAGCCGTTGTTGAAGGCCGACCTGGGCCGGGTGGTCTTCGCCCAGTCGCAGGTCACGATGCCGCCGACCCAGTCGTCGTCGTACTCGTACCAGGCGCACATCTCGCCCTGTCCGTCCGGCCGTGTGAAGAAGCAGACGTCGCCCTGGTCGCAGCGTGCGTACCCCTGAGGCGCGGGCTCGCGCAGGGCGAGGAGACCGGCCGTGGCCAGCGACACCGCGGCTACCGCCAGAAGCGACCAGAGGACGGCCGGATGGGGGCCGCGTCTCGGCTTGAGCCGGGGCAGCCGCGGGGAGCGTGCCGCCCCGGCCGCGGCCTCGACCCGGCGCAGCAGGCTCTGCGCGGAGTGCGGTGCCCGGTCGGCGTGCGTGGGCGCGAGGCAGTCGGTGACGATCTGCCGCCAGACGTCCGGGAGTTCGGGCGACAGACGCAGCTCGTCCCGGCCCTTCGCGTAACGCTGTACAGCTTCCCGGCGGGCCGTGGGGTTCGCCCCGGGGAACGGCGGGCTGCCGGTCAGCACCAGGTGGGCGAGGATGCCGAAGGCCCAGATGTCGGCGGTGGGGCGGGTCTGGTGGCCGCGCTCGCCGACCTCGGCCCACAGGAGTTCGGGCGGGCTGTAGTCGGAGGTCGTGAACGCGGGGGAGTAGGCGTGGGTGCCGTCCAGCTCGGCCGCCAGGTTGAAGTCCGCGAGCCGGACCGAACCGTCCGCCATCAGCAGCACGTTGGCCGGCTTGAGATCCCCGTGCACCCAGCCCGCGTGGTGCAGATGGGCGACCCCCTCGCAGATCTGGGCGACCAGGGACGGCCCGCCCGGGACGGCCACCGCGTGGTCGGCCGGTGCGCCGCGCCGGGCCGACAGCCGGTCCAGCAGCTGGTCGAGGGAGCCCTCGGCGCGTTCCAGTACGAGGACCGTGGCGCCGTCGAGGCCCGGACGTCCGGCATCGTCGACCGTGAGCGCCTCGTACATCCTGATCAGGCGCGGACGCCGCAGCCGGCGCAACAACTCCGTCTCGCGCTCGGCGAGTTCGCGCAGATGCCGTAGTTGGCGTGGGGTCTGCGTGCCGGTCGGCAGGAACTTCAGCGCGGCCTCGGCCGGGAGGCCCTCGGCGGGCTCGGCGCACCGGGCGGCGTAGACGCTCCCGAAGGCACCGGACGCGATGGGCTCCACGATCTCCCACGCACCGACGCGATAGCCCCGCGGTACCCGCACGGAGTACGACGACTCGGCGCTCATCGGGCGGCCCCGGACTTCCCGGTCAGCAGCGTCAGATCGTCCTCCCGTACCAGGTCGAAGCGCAGGGCCAGGGAGACCAGCCGTTCCTTCTTGCCGTTGAGGCGGGGACCGCCGCCCGGCACCGAGTCCGGAGCCGGTTTGAGGCGCAGCTTGACCGCCAGGTAGTCGATGTTCCACGCCACGGAAGCGGGGGAGACCGACGGCCAGAACGGCCGGAGCCGCTCCACGAGTTCCTCGGCCGTGGGCAGCGCGGCGTGCGGCTCACCCCGCAGTCGGGACGCGCACAGGGCGACCAGGACCTGGAAGTACCGTTTGCCGCGGTCGAGCGGGAACGCGGACGCGGTGGGTGCTCCGGCCCTGGGGCCGGGCCGGTCCAGATAGTCGTGGCGCGGGGCCCAGACGTCGAAGCTCAGCAGATCGCTTCCGGCCGGCAGGACCACGCGCGAGAACTCGAAGGGAACGGGGGCGTCGAGCCGGCCCGGCGGCACCTTGATGTGCTCGCCGGCGCCTTCCGGGTTCTCGACGACGTACGTCTGCGCCCCGCTCAGATTGCTGAGCCGCCAGTAGGCGCCCGCGGCGGTGATCTCGCCCGCCTCGCGGGAGACGCCCTCGTGAGCGATGGTCAGGTGCGGGCCACGCGGGCGTGCCGTACGGCCGAAGCGCAGCGCGTCACCGGGGTCGAGGTGAAAGTGATCGTCCGGGCACGCGCTTTCCATGGGCACGACGATGATGCTGTGCATGGCGGCTTCCTCCCCCGACTCGCCCCCTGCGGAATCTGGGGCCAGGGTAGAAAGCGCGGGCGAGGAAAGCCCAAGGGCAGGCAAAAATCGGCGTGTTGTCGAGGGACAACGGCCTCCGGCTCTCCCCCGAGGAAGCCGGAGGCCGCCCGGTCGCGGTCGGCAGGAGGAGCGCGAGCCCGGGATCGTCCCGTGGGGGGACACGACCACCGTGACGCCGGTTTCCGTGCGAGCGGTACCTCGGACCTCTCAGGGTCACTTCTTCCCGGGCGGCGTGTACTCCTTGAGGTAGTGGGCGACGCGGGTGGCGTAGTCGCTGTACTTCGGGGGAACCCCACCCGCGTTGTTCACGACCTTGGTCGACGTGCGGTAGGCGGCCGCCAGCAGCACCTGGCGGTCGCCGGACAGGCCGGTCTTGTGCAGCAGCGGTTCCATGTAGCAGAGGTAGCGGCCCACGGCCGGGATGGACTCGGCCGGCGTGAGGGGCGGCCGGGGTGTCGCCTCCGCGGGCACGCCGTCCGAGCGGATCCACCAGCGCAGCAGGCTCGGCGTCCAGCGGGCGATGCCGTACTCGCCCTCCTTGCCCGCCGACGGATCGGACAGGTCCGGGTCGAAGTTGCTCTCCGCCTTCAGCAGGGCGGCGATCAGCGCGGGCGTGACCTGCGGCCGGACACAGTCGTGGGCCGAGTCGACGATGAGACGCCGGTAGGACACCGGGACGCCCTTGTCGGTACGGAGTTCGGCGGCGCCGTACGTGGCGGCCGTGACCTTCGTGTTCTCGCCGCCCGGCGTCCCGCCGCTGCCGCCGCCGTCCGCCCAGCTGCTGATGCCGTACCCGAGGGCGGACACCGCGATCACGGCGCTCGCGGCGGCCAGCGCCGACGTTCGGCGGGAGCGGCGGCGCGACAGGAGGGCCCGGGGCAGGCGTGGCGAACGGCCCGTGCCGGCGGCGGCCTCGACGCGGCGCAGCAGGTCCTGGGTGCCGACGCGGTCCTCGTGCGTACGGGTCAGACAGTCACGGACGATCTCCCGCCACACGTCCGGCAGTTCGGGGGACAGCCGCAGGTCGTCGGTGCCGCGCGCATAGGCGGCGGCCGCGTCGCGACGGGCCGTCGGGGTGCCGCCGGGCAGCGGGAAGGAGCCGGTCAGCAGCAGATGCGCGAGGACCCCGAAGGCCCAGACGTCCGCCGACGGGCGGATACGGCGGCCCCGCTCCCCGATCTCCGACCACAACAGCTCCGGCGGGGTGTAGTCGGGCGTGGAGAACGCGGGCGTGTACGCGTGCGTGCCCTCCAGCTCGGCTGCCATGTTGAAGTCCGCGAGCCGGGCCGAACCGTCCGCCATCAGCAGCACATTGGCCGGTTTGAGGTCCCCGTGCACCCAGCCCGCGTGATGCAGCTGCGCCAGCCCCTCGCAGATCTGCGCGAGCAGGACGGGACCGGCGGCGGGGCGCGGGTCCGCCGCCAGCAGCGTGGCCAGGGAGCCCTCCGCCTTCTCCAGTACGAGGACGGTGGCGCCGTCGAGCGGAGGGCGGGCCGGGTCGTCGACGACGAGGGTGTCGTACATCCGGATCAGCCGCGGCTGCTTCAGCCGGCGGTGCAACTCGACCTCGCGCTCGACGAGTTCGCGCAGGTGGGTGAGCTGGCGGGGCGTTCCGGTGCCGGTGGGCAGGAACTTCAGGGCCGCGGTCCTCGGCAGGTCCTCGGCGTCCCCGGTGCGTCTGGCCTCGTACACACTCCCGAACGCGCCCGTGGCGATCGGCTCCCGCACCTCCCACTCGCCCACCCGGTACCCCCTGGGCACCGGCACGGCGTAGGGCTCGGTCACCGGGCGACCCGGCCGGCCGCGGTCTCCCGGAGCACGACCAGGTCGTCCTCCCGTACGAGATCGAACCGGAGCGCCAGCGACACCAGTGACTCCTTCTTGCCGTTCAGGCGCGGGCCGGTGTCCGCCGTCTCCGGGCCGGGCTTGAGCCGCAGCTTCACGGCGAGGTAGTCGATGTTCCACTGCACCGAGGTGCGCGAAGCCGCGGGCCAGTTGGGGCGCAGCCGGTCCACGACCTGGTCGACGGTGGGCAGCGCGGCGTGCGGTTCACCGCGCAGGCGCGGTTCGCACAGGGCGGCGAGGACGGCGAAGTACCGCTTCGTACGGTCCACCGAGAAGGCCGGGGCGGTGGTCGCCCCGTCCGGGCTGCCCTCGGAACTGAGGTAGTCGTGGCGCGGCGCCCACACCTCGATCGCCAGCAGGTCGCCGGCCGCGGGCAGCACGATCCGCGAGAACTCGAACGGGATCGGCGCGTCCAGCCGCCCCGGCCCCACCTTGATGTGCTCGCCCGCGCCTTCCGGGTTCTCGACGACGTACGTCTGCTCCCGGCTGAGGTTGCTCAGTATCCAGAAGGCGCCCTGCGCGGTGATCTCACCGGCCCTGCGGGACACCCCGTCGTGCGGGATGGTGAGGTCGTTGTCGGAAACGGCCCGCCCGAAGCCCAGCCGTTCGCCGGGCGCCAGCCGGTGCTGGCTGCGTCGGTTCTCGTCCTCCGTGGTCGGCGGAGGTACCACGATGATGCTGTACAAGGTGCGTCTCCCCGTGCCTGACGGCTACCCACGTCAGAGTAGGACGACGCAGCCGGGCCGTGCCCCCCTCGAACAGGTGAGACACGGCCCTTTGCAGTTATTGGCGTGAACCTATCCCCGACTGCGGGGATTACATCAGCACTTGTAGTGCTTGACGTCGCCGAACATGCCGGTGTACGTCAGCTTGAGCTCCACGCAACGCCCGTGCGCGGCGGCGTACGCCCACACGCCCTGGATCTTCTTGATGACCGTGCCGCCAAGCACGGCGCACCCCACTGACGCCACGGGGTTGACGAGCAGACCGCACATCGCGACAGAGGTGTCGGCGTGAGCGACCTTGCTCTTCAGTGCCTTGACCTCGGCCTTGCTGAACTTGATGTAGACGTTCCAGCCAACACTGACCTTCGGGTCCGCGACCACGGGGAAGGCCGTCGCGTCAGTGGTCGTCACCTTCTGGACCAGCGAACCGCCCTCGATGCGGTAGGCGGTCGGCACGGCCTTTCCAGTGGCGTCCTTGGCCCACGGTGCGTCGATCGAGCCCACCACGACCGCGCCGTTGCTGCCCGTCCTGGTGATCAGGTACCCGCCCTGACCGTCCTCCAGGAGCTCGGTGCCGGAGGGAAGATCGAGACCGAAGCGGTACTCGTTCGGTGCGGCCTTGTCCTTGAGCGTGACCAGAGTGCGGGCGCCGCCGTCCGCGGTCGGTTGAACCGCGAGGTCGGTCGATTCGGCAGCGTCCTCGTAGACGATGGTGCCCGCTCCGGCCTTGACGCCGTTGACCTTCTTCGTCTCGGGCAGGTCGAGACGGAACTTGGTGCCGTCGCCCGCGGTGGACTCCACGTAGCCGAGCGAGTCGGTGGGCGCGGTGACCGTCACGGAGCCCGACTCGGTGCTGGTGATGGCGCGGCCCGCGCTGTCCGGTGTGCCGGTCGACAGGGCCAGGTCCCCTGTGCCGGTGGCTCGTTCCACCACGGACGCGGACTTGGCTGCCGCCGAGTTCGCCGTCTCGGCGAGGGCGGGGGAAGCCGTGGAGAGCATGGCGACCGCGGTGAGGAGTGACGTCCCGGCCAGGACGCCGGCGCGGACCTTGCGCTGCGCGAACATATTCAAGTGTGTGGTCTCCCGTTTCACAGGGAGGGGCCTACGGATGGTGCCCCTGTCCCCTTGAACTGTGTCGACAGCCGTTGGTCGTACGGCCGTCGGCCGCGCACTGGTCAAGGCGGCGGCAACAGGAGCCAATCACTGGCCAAAGTTATACGTCAAGTTACCTTTAATATGAAACGAGTTACCGGCCTCGGCGAGATGTCCTGAAATGCCGACTGGGCTGTGTCACCTCTCGAGTGGAGAGGTGACACAGCCCAGCCGGGTGCCTGAGTGCGCTCAGTAGCGGGGGCGGTTGAACCACGCCGTGCCGCTCGCCACCACCGGAGCGGCGGTGATGATGCCGCCGAAGACGACCCACAGCAGCGGGAAGATGACCGCTGTGGCCAGACCCGAGTCGAGGCCGACGAACAGGCCGATGATCCCGACGATTGTGCCGAGCGCGCCGTAGACCACCGTGGTGATCCGGATGCCCTGGCCGCCCTTGCTGAACTTGACACCGAGGGTGATGGACAGCGCCGCGAGGCCGAGCGCGATGAGCGCGATGAGTACGAGAACGCCTGCTGCGATGTCGCCACCCTCGCCGATCGCGCTGAACGGGTCGTCGGAGGAGGAGCTCAGGTCGTCCGCGGCATCGGAGACATCGTTGGCGATGGCCGCAACGTAGAGCCAGGCGAGGCCCGCCAAGATCTGGACCGCCGAGATGATGAACAGAAACACGCGGGCGGTGACGAGCAAGCCCGGCATCGACTGCGGCACCATCTGGTTGCCACCGGGGTAACCGGGGTATCCCGGCTGCTGCGGGTAGCCGTAGCCCTGCTGCGGCGGGACTCCGGGAGCCTGCTGCGGGTAGCCGTAGCCGGGAGCGGCCGGCGGTTGCTGGGGCGGGGGTCCATAGGGGTTGTTCGGGTCGCCGTAACTCATGGCGCTCTTTCCTCCGTCTGCTCCTGTGCGGGGACGACGCGCGGCACGGATCGGAGGAGAGAGCTGTGGTTGCGGTTTGTCCCCCCGGTACTGCCCCGCGGCACTGCAGTCACATCGTTCTTTAGTCTGCTCTTACTTGTCCAGCCGCATTCCCTATGTGTTGTGCAAGTGCAACATCGCTGATCATGGGCGGATACGGGTGTGGATGGGGTGACGGAGGCCACGTGGGACCCGGATTGGAACCGGGAGGGCGTCATCCAGGAAGATGGGAGTCATGACCGCCCAGATTCTCGATGGCAAGGCCACCGCAGCCGCGATCAAGTCGGACCTGACCGCCCGCGTGGCGGCGCTGAAGGAGAAGGGCGTCACGCCCGGACTCGGCACGATCCTCGTCGGGGACGACCCCGGCAGCCAGAAGTACGTCGCGGGCAAGCACCGCGACTGCGCCCAGGTGGGCATCGCCTCCATCCAGCGCGAACTGCCCGCCACGGCGACCCAGGAGGAGATCGAGGCCGTAGTCCGCGAGCTCAACGAGGACCCGGCCTGCACCGGCTACATCGTCCAGCTGCCGCTGCCCAAGGGCATCGACGAGAACCGCATCCTGGAGCTGATGGACCCGGACAAGGACGCCGACGGCCTGCACCCGATGAACCTCGGCCGTCTCGTCCTGAACGAGCCGGCCCCGCTGCCCTGCACCCCCAACGGCGTCCTCACCCTGCTCCGTCAGTACGGCGTGGAGATCAAGGGCGCCGAGGTCGTGGTCGTCGGCCGCGGTGTCACCATCGGCCGCCCGATGCCGCTGCTGCTGACCCGCCGCAGCGAGAACGCGACCGTCACGCAGTGCCACACCGGCACCCGTGACCTGGCCTCGCACCTGCGCCGCGCCGACATCATCGTCGCCGCCGCGGGCTCCGCCCACCTGGTCCGCCCGGAGGACGTCAAGCCCGGCGCGGCCGTCCTCGACGTCGGTGTCTCGCGGGGCGCCGACGGCAAGATCGTGGGCGACGTCCACCCCGGCGTCGCCGAGGTGGCCGGCTTCATCTCTCCGAACCCCGGCGGTGTGGGCCCGATGACCCGGGCGCAGCTGCTGGTCAACGTGGTCGAGGCGGCGGAGCGCAGTGTCGGCTGAGCCGGGCGCCGGAAAGGCGCAGGAGATCCAGGACGCCGAGGAGACCGGGCCCACCGAGGACGTCGAGGAGATCGAGGTCCGGGACCCGGTGAGCGCGCCCGACGCGGAGGGCCGGCCCCGCCGGACCACCCGTCGCTTCCCGCTGTTCACCCGTGACACGGCACGCCCCGAGGGCGGCGGCCGCGCGGCGTCCGGCGATCTGCCGGCCCCCGCCCGGCAGTGGCCGATCCTCGTCGTCCTCGGACTCGTCGGCGTCGGCCTGCTGGTCACCGCACTCGACGAGTTCCGCGTCGGCACGGTGCTGATCGGCTCGGCGCTGCTGGCCGGTGCGGTGATGCGGTGGCTGCTGCCGAGCGTCGGCATGCTCGCCGTACGGTCCCGCTTCACCGACATGGTGACGTACGGCGTGCTGGGCCTCGCGATCGTGCTGCTGGCGCTGATGGCGCAGCCGAATCCGCTGCTGACGGTGCCGTTCCTGAAGGACGCGCTGCACTTCACGGTGGAGAACTAGGAGCGTTCGCCATGACGGCGGTCCGTCCTCTCCCCCGAGGAAGGACGGACCGCCGTCCGCGTCAACCCTCGGGCACGGCGAAGGGGCTGTTCAACGCCTGTCAGTGCGCTGTGGCACGGAAGTGACCGTTCCGCTACGTCGGTCACGTCCGGGGAACCAATGCGCCGTGTCGTGTCGTCACCCGATCGGGGCCGGTTCGGAGGTGAGCGATGGGTGCGTGGCAGCCGCTGCCCGACGATCTGCCGTCGGAGGTGCGGCACTTCGTGGAGCAGTTGCGGCAGCTCAAGGACCGTACGGGCCTGAGCCTGGTCGCGCTGGGCGCGCGCACCGCGTACAGCAAGTCCTCCTGGCAGCGGTACCTCAACGCCACCCAGCCACCGCCCCGGCAGGCGGTCGTCGCGCTGTGCCGGGTGGCGGGGATCGACAAGGACGAGGCGGAGCGCTTCGGGGTCCGCTGGGAACTGGCCGTGCAGGCGTGGCCCAAGCCGGTCACGGTGCCGGAGAGGTCCGAGGGCTCGGCGCCGGCCGTCGGTCGTGCGGATACCGAGGGCGAGGAGTACGAGGACGACCCCACCCTGCCCTGGTGGGACGCGCCGCCCAAGACGTCGGGGCCGCCGTCGCGCCGGCTGCTGATGGTGGCCGTAGGGCTCGCCGTGTTCCTGGTGCTGGCGGTCGTGATCGGGGCCGTTGCGCTGGGGTGAGCCCGCCGGGGCGGCCGGGTCCGACTTGCCCGAATGTCAGACATGTTGCGCGAGTGATCGCCTATGTGCCTTCTGTGTGTCGATGTGTTGACAAGTTCGCGGATTTGCAAGGAATTCGGTCAGCGAGCGGGCTAGCGTGGTCGATCGGGACGTCCGGGGCGTCCCGCTTGTCTGTAAGGGCTTACTGCCAGGGTTGTGTCCGTCGGCAAGGGAAGCCGGTGGAACACTGGACGCTGTCCTACGGGCGTGCGACGGTGCATGCCCACAGTCCCGATGCTCCCGTGCGCCCCCACCCCGGGAACTGAGATCCTTACTGGGCGCATCCCTTTGGGTAGCCACATCGGGGACTCGGCAGAGGGCACCACGCGCGGGGGATCGCGTGAAACACCAGCACGAACCGGGGGGAAGAGGGGGGAAGCAATGCCTCGTTGGAGGGCCTTGCCGGATGAACTGGATCCGCAGGTCAGGGAGTTCGCGAGCCAGTTGCGTCGGCTCGTGGACCGCAGTGGTCTGAGCATCGCGGCGCTGGCCGACCGCACGGGATACAGCAAGACGTCCTGGGAGCGGTACCTGAACGGGCGGCTGCTCGCGCCCAAGGGCGCGATCGTGGCGCTCGCCGAGGTCACGGGTACGAATCCGGTTCATCTGACGACCATGTGGGAGCTCGCCGAGCGTGCGTGGAGCCGTTCGGAGATGCGTCACGACATGACCATGGAGGCCATCCGGATCTCCCAGGCCCGCGCGGCCCTGAGCGAGTTCGGGGCGCCCCCGGCGAACGCCAAGGGCGGCGCGAAGGCGGGCAAGGGCGCGCACCGCGCCGGCAGCGCCACGACCGCGCCCAAGCCCGGGGTGGCCGGTCCGGCCGGTGTGGCACCGACCGTGCCGCCGTCCGTGCCGGTGCAGCCCACGGCGCCCGAGACCCGCGACTCCTCGGTCCGGGACGCCCCCGTACGGGGTGCCGGCGGGGGTGACGCCCGGGACGCCGAGGCCTCCGGGGCCAACTCGTGGGGCCTCGCGGGGTATCGGGGGCCGTCGCCGACGGGCAGCGGCGGCCGTGCCGCTGGAGCGACCGGTGCGTCCGGCGCCTCCGGTGTGTCCGGGCCGTCCGCCGCGGAGTCGGGGCCCGCGTGGACACCGGGGACGCCGAGTCCGTACGGCGAGCCGCCGCAGGGGCCGCGTCCGGGGGCCGGGTCCTCCGGCGGGGGCGGCGGGAAGCGCCGGCTGACGATGTTCCTCGCGGGAGTCGTCGGGGTCCTCGTCGTGATCGCCGCGGTGTTCTACTTCACCGACGGCGGCAGCGGCAAGAAGGACGACGAGGCGGCCAAGTCGCCCTCGCCGACCGCCTCGGCCGACACCGACCTGCCGCCCGGCGTGAAGTGCAGCGGCGCCTCCTGCACCGGCAAGGACGCGGAGGCCATGGGGTGCAGCGGTGACCTCGTGACGACCGCCGCGACCGCGACCGTCGGCACGGCCGTGGTCGAGGTGCGCTACAGCAAGACGTGCGGTGCGGCGTGGGGACGTGTCACGCAGGCCGCGCAGGGCGACGAGGTGGCCGTGACGGCGGGCAAGGCGAAGGAGACCGGTTCGATCACGGTCGCCGGCGACACGATCGCGTACACGCCGATGGTGGCCGTGAAGGACGCGGGCGAGGCGATCGCCTGCGCGACGCTGGCTGCGGGTCCGGAGGGCTGCACGCAGTAGCGGGGCGCCGCCGAGGCCGATGGTGAGGTGACCGAGGGGGCGCGGCCCCTTCGGTCACCGTTCGCGTTCCAGGGGTCGTCCACGCCGTGTGCGAGCCCTCGCCGTCCAGTCGCCGCGGCTCGCCCGCGCGGGCGAAAAGAATTCCGGTGGGGCAGGAATGCCACCGCGCAAAGTGGGCACGCGCACCGTACCCCCACGGGAGTCCGGCATCGGTACCCCCACAGGCGGCCGCCCGGGTTTACCTCTCCCGAACCGGGCGGCCGCCCCCTTTTGTGCGCCCGCGGTCGTCCTGTGGGGTGGGCCACACGGACCCGGCCGTGCGGGATCCCGGATGCGCGATAGCCTGACCGGTGGATCTCTCGACGCCAAGAGATCGATCATCTCTAGGTCGACAGGGCCTAGGTCCCGCACCCCGGGGGCAGAGACGCCCCACCGCCAGCTGTCATACGGAGAACGCCATGACCCGCACTCCCGTGAACGTCACCGTCACCGGCGCGGCCGGCCAGATCGGTTACGCCCTGCTCTTCCGCATCGCCTCCGGCCAGCTGCTCGGCGCGGACGTGCCGGTCAGGCTGCGACTTCTCGAGATCACGCCGGCGCTCAAGGCGGCCGAGGGCACGGCCATGGAGCTCGACGACTGCGCGTTCCCGCTTCTTGAGGGCATCGACATCAGCGACGACCCGAACGTCGCCTTCGACGGCGCCAACGTCGCCCTCCTCGTCGGCGCCCGCCCCCGCACCAAGGGCATGGAGCGCGGTGACCTGCTGGAGGCCAACGGCGGCATCTTCAAGCCCCAGGGCAAGGCCATCAACGACCACGCCGCGGACGACATCAAGGTCCTCGTCGTCGGCAACCCGGCCAACACCAACGCGCTCATCGCGCAGGCCGCCGCGCCGGACGTACCGGCCGAGCGCTTCACCGCGATGACCCGCCTCGACCACAACCGCGCGCTGACCCAGCTCGCGAAGAAGACGGGCTCGACGGTCGCCGACATCAAGCGCCTGACGATCTGGGGCAACCACTCCGCCACGCAGTACCCGGACATCTTCCACGCTTCCATCGCCGGCAAGAACGCCGCCGAGGTCGTGAACGACGAGAAGTGGCTCGCCGAGGACTTCATCCCGACCGTCGCCAAGCGCGGTGCGGCGATCATCGAGGCCCGCGGCGCCTCCTCCGCGGCCTCCGCCGCCAACGCCGCCATCGACCACGTCCACACCTGGGTCAACGGCACCGCCGACGGCGACTGGGTGTCGATGGGTATCCCGTCCGACGGTTCCTACGGCGTGCCGGAGGGCCTCATCTCCTCCTTCCCCGTCACCACCAAGGACGGCCGGTACGAGATCGTCCAGGGCCTGGAGATCAACGAGTTCTCCCGCACCCGCATCGACGCCTCCGTCGCCGAGCTGGCGGAGGAGCGCGAGGCGGTCCGCTCGCTCGGCCTCATCTGAGCCGACCCCCAGCGGTACATCGGCCGCGGGCCCCGCACCGGAAGCAACCGGTGCGGGGCCCGCGGGCTTTCTACTCCTGTGCGGGCACGCCGACGTCCGCGAAGATCTCCAGGGCCTGCTGCCGCATGCCGAGGACCAGCAGCGTGCGGGCCTCGCCGAGCCGGTGGCCGGTGCGGCGGTGGACGGCGAGCGCCTCGGTGCCGACCTCGACGGCCATGGCATCCGCCCCTTCCGACCGGGCGGTCGCCGACAGGGCGGTCAGGGCAAGGCCCTCCAGCACGCCGAAGGAGTGGTCGCGGGCCACGGCCAGTGCCTGGTGGGCGAGGGCGCGGGACTCCTCGTAGCGGCCCAGCTGCTGGTGGGTGTGGGACAGGCCCAGCAGGGCGTGGGCCTCGGTGCGGCGGTGTTTCGCCTCCCGGGCCAGGGCGAGTGCCTGCCCGTGCGTCCGGAGCGATCGGTCGACGTCCGCGAGTCTTCCGTGGGCGGCGGCGACCGTGTTGAGGATGTTCGCCCGGACCCAGTGCCGTCCCGAGGGCTTGACCAGGACGAAGGCGCGCTCGGCCTGGAGCAGTGCCTCGTCGTGGTTGCCGAACTCGATGTTGATCCTCGCCAGGGCGTCCAGCATCATGGCCCGCTCATTGCTGTAGCCGCGCCTCTCCTCGGCGGCCACCTGGGGACCGAGGACGTCGAGGCCGTCGGTCAGGCGGCCGAGCTCCCAGTACACCGAGCCCAGGATCTGGAGCGCCAGGCTCTCGTCCCACCAGGAAGCCCCCACGTTCCGGCGGATCGCCAGTTCGAGGTGGCCGGCGGCCTCGTGCAGCCGGCCCAGATCCCGGCAGGTCGCGCCCAGGATGATCAACCCGAACGTCTCGGCGTAGTCGTACCCGGCCTCACGGTTGATGCGCAGGCCGGCCGTGGCGTGCTCGTAGGCGCTGTCGAGCTGGGCCATGCTCCATTCCACGGCGCCGGTGCCGCCGAGCCCCGCCACCTCGCCCGCCGCCCAGCCGATGGACCGGCTGATCTCCAGGACACGCGTGTGATGCGCCATGGCCTGTTTGACGTGGCCCCTGTCCCACCAGATCACTCCCAGGTGGTGGTGCATGGCCGCCTGCCCGGGCAGGTCGTCCTCGGCGACGGCCGCCTCCAGTACCGTCCGGGCCGTGGACTGCCAGGGCGTTCGCGGCAGATGGAGCCAGAAGTAGCCGAACAGTGCCGCCGTCAGGTACCAGGCGACGGGCCGCGGACCGTGGCGGGCCGCACGGTGGATGACCGCCAGCAGGTTCGCCTGCTCGGCCTGGAGCCACTGCGCGGCCTCGGCGGCGGAGGGCATGCCCCGGCGGTCACCGCGGTCGAGCTCGCCGGGCAGCTCCGGGAAGAGGCCGGTCCCCGCCGCGGATCGAGCGGCGTGCAGGTACCAGAGCAGCAGGCGTTCCCACGCCGCCGCCCGGTCCGCCGCCGAGTCCTCCGCCTGCGCGATCTCCTGCGCGTACTCACGCAGCAGGTCGTGGAACCGGTACCGGCCCGCCGTCGCGGGTTCGATCAGATGCGCCGCCGCCAGACTGCCGAGCAGCCGCCGGGCCTGCGTCGGCGAGTCGTCCAGGAGGGCCGCGCCGGCCTCGGCGGTGAACTCCCCCCGGGGAAAGTGCCCGAGCAGCCGGAACAGTAGCCGTGCCCGGTCCGACAGCCTCCGGTACGACGCCGCGAATGCCGTGCGCAAGGGTGAGCTGCCCTCGTCGTCCGGGGCCAGAGCCTGGAGCCGGCTGCCCTCCGACAGTTCGGCGACCAGGTCGGCCACGCGCAGCCCCGGATCGCCGGCCAGCCGTGCGGCGGCCACCCGCAGGGCCAGCGGCAGGCTGCCGCACAGCCGGATCAACTCGGTGACCACCGCGGGCGGTTCCGCGGCGAGCCGGTCCGGGCCGAGCGCCTCGCTCAGCAGCGCGCGGGCCTCGGCCGGCAGCAGCAGGTCCAGCGCCAGGGCGTGTGCTCCGTCGCGGGCGACGAGGTCGCCGAGCCGGTTGCGGCTGGTCACGACGACACAGCAGGACGAGCTGCCGGGCAGCAGCGGACGTACCTGCTCCGCGGAGGCCGCGTTGTCGAGCAGGACGAGCAGGCGCCGGCCGGCCAGCAGGCTCCGGTAGGCGCGGGACTGTGCCTCCTCGGTCAGGGGGATCTCCGACACCTCAAGGCCCAGGCTCCGCAACAGCAGTTCCAGGGCCTCGCCCGGCGCGAGGGGCGGACGGTCGTGGTCGAAGCCGTGCAGGTTGACGTACAGCTGGCCGTCCGGGAAGCGGGCCCGCACCTGGTGGGCCCAGTGCACCGCCAGCGCGGTCTTGCCGATGCCGGCGGCGCCGCCGATCGCGGAGATGACCACGGTGCTGGCAGGCTCCGGGCTTTGCTCCGCCCCCTGCACCGGGTCCGGCCCGGGCGGCAGCAGGGCGTGCAACCTCGCGAGTTCATCGGCGCGGCCCGCGAAACCGGCGGCGTCGTGCGGCAGTTCGGCCGGTGCCGCGGGCCGTTTCGGTGAAGGTGCGGCGACCGTCGGGTCGTTGGTGACGATGAGCCGGTGGAGCGCCCGCAGCTCCGGCCCCGGGTCGACGCCCAGGTCCTCGGCGAGACGTTTGCGGATGCCGTCGTAGTGGAGGAGCGCCTCGGCCTGGAGCCCGGACCGGTACAGCGCGGTCAGCAGCTGCCCGGCCATCCGTTCGTTCAGCGGACGGTCGGCGGCCAGTTCGCGCAGCCGGGGCAGGATCTCCGCATGGCGTCCCCGGCGCAGCTGCACCTCGTGGCTGTGCAGCAGGGCGCCGGCGTGTTCGCTCGCCAGCGTGTCCCGGGTCGCCCGCGCCCAGGCCCCGGTCAGCCCGGTCAGTGGTTCGCCGTGCCACATCTCCAGCGCGCGCTCCAGGAGTTCGGCGACCCGTTCGTCGCCGTCGGCCGCCCGCTCGGCCTCCTCGGCGCGGGCCCGGCCGACCAGATCGCGGAACCGGTACAGGTCCACCCGCCCGGGCGGCGTCCGCAGCGTGTAGCCACCCGAGGTGCGCTCCAGCCGTACGCCGCTCGCGGCCGGGTCCGTCGCCTCGCGCAGCGCCGACTTGAGGCGGCCGACATAGCCGTAGAGCACGTTGCGCACCGAGGCCGGCGGCTCCTCGCCCCACACCCGGTCGATGAGCGTCTCGATCGGTACGACGCGGTTGGCCTCCATCAGGAGCACCGCCAGCACACACCGCTGACGGGGCCGGCCGAGGTCGACCTCCGCGCCGTCCGCCCATGCCCGCACCGGCCCCAGCAACCGGATCTCCACCGGCCCGTCCCTCCGTCACCGCCCTGCAGTCCGACCGGCCATGGTCCAGCGCGCGCGACCTGCCCGTACAGGTTTCCTCAACATTCCCTCCTCTCCACCCCGGAAAGCTGACGGCGGCACACAGGGCGCTGCGGCCACGCATCAGGCACGCCGTCGCCGGAGCACACCCGAGCCCAGCCGTGAACCGGAGCCAGCCGTGAACCCTTCCCGTCCCACGACCCCTGATCGACTCACCGTCCCCTCACCTGGCGACCACCACGTCATCACCGCAGTAACAGCCCAAACCCGAGTTTTCGCCAACTCTCCGTCCGCTGACCGAATCACGGCGTCGAGGCGGCTCCGTGCCCGAGCGTCGGGTCTGACCTCACGGTCGTTCCCCCGGGTGCGGGCGTGCCGGGTGCGATGCGTCGTGGTCGGCGAGGGGCGGGACGTAACGGAGGGGTGTGGTGACGGGGCGACCAACCTGGCATTCCGTAACTACCGGCCAGTACCCCCGGTATGGCGCAATCCGCTCGGCGTGAACCTTCGCCCTGCCACCATCGACACCCATCGAAAATCCAGGCGTCAGGACTGCGGCGGGGGACTGGCCATGGGGCTGCTCGGAAATGAGCTGGCGTTCGCACAGACGCTGACTCCCCAGGAGCACGAGGGCGTCATGGCCCTCGGTCATCACAAGCGCTATCCGGCCGATGCCCATCTCCTCACCGAGGGCGACCGGTCCAGTCACGTCGTGATCATCATTCGGGGGTGGGTGACCGTGTCCGTGGCGACGGACCGTGGGGCCACCCGGCTGATACTCGGCCTGCGCGGCCCGGGTGAACTGCTGGGCGAGATGGCCGCGCTGGACCAGCATCCCCGCAGCGCCACCGTGCGCGCGCTGGGTCCCATAGAGGCCCAGGTCATATCCGGGGACGCGTTCCGCCGCTTCCTCGCCCTGCACCCCCGGGTGAGCGGTCTGGTGATACGCCAGCTCACCTTCCGGCTCCGCAGCGCCGACCAGGAACGGTCCGCGCTCGCCTCGCTCACCGTGCTCCAACGCCTGGCCGGCCGGCTCATCGAACTGTCCGGAGCCGACACCTCCGGCCCCTACGCCCCGTCCGCGGCGGCCCCGTCGAGCGGCACCGCCGTCTCCGGCCCCGTCGTCCAGCTGGCCCAGGACGAACTGGCCGCCACCATCGGGGCCACCCGCGAAGCCGTCGCCAAGGCGCTGCGGCTGCTGCGCACCCAGAACATCGTGCGCACCGGCAACCGGATGGTGGAGATCCTCGACCCCGCGCTGCTCGCCCTTCTCGCGGACGGTCATCAGGAGTAGACCCACGCCCCGCCGTGTGTAAACGGCTACAGACGCATCTCCTTCCGGCACCGACCCTGAGGGGACGGACCCTTCGGCCGACGACCCGTCACGGGCCGTCCGGACGGTCGTCGCCGAGGCTCATCGGCCGGCACTCATCAGCACGAACCACCTCTTCGGCAAGCGAACAGATCATGCAGGGGGCACGGGTGAACCACGACGCACCGGAACTCACCGAGGCGCACTACGAGTTGGTGATCAGCGTCGACGCCAGACGTTCCGGCGAGTACGACGACGTCGACAAGCCGCGGATGCGCGCCCGGATCTACCGGGTGCTGGAGACGGCGTTCACCCACGCCAAGGTCGCCCGCGACGCCGTGCACCTGGAGGACCGCGGTGACGGCGTGCTGGTGTCGGTCGCCGGGCGGATCGCGGCGAGCCGGCTGCTCGGACTGTGGCTGGTCGAGGTGCACGAGAAGCTGCGGGACGAGAACCGCGACCTGGCCGTACCGCTCGGGCTGCGCATCGGCATGCACGTCGGCCCGGTCCGGCACGACGCGCGGGGCATCAGCGGCCGTGCCGTCGACCTCGCCTGCCGGCTGGCCGACTCCTCCGTCGCCCGGGAGCTGCTGGACGCCGAGAAGGCGGACCTCGTGCTGGTGACGTCCCAGTCCCTGTACGAGGACGTGGTCAGCGCCGGCGGCAAGTTCATCGAGCCCGCGCACTACGCACCGGCCCGGCTGGCGCTCAAGGAGGGCGAGGTCACCGCCTGGTTCCAGCTGCCCGGACGGCCCGCCCCGGCGATCCCCGAGGCGGCGCCCGCGGCCTCCGGGCCCGACTCGGCCGCAGCGGCCGAGGAGCGCCTCGACGACGACGTCGACGAAGGCGGCGAGGACGAGTTCGAGGCCGTGGACATGGAGGGCCATCGGCCCGGTCACGTCGGCATTCATCAAAACGTCAGGCGCGACGCCTTCCATAACGAGCACAACGTCTACCACGGCACCGTGCAGATGGGCGGGTCCGGCAACCAGGCCACCGAGAAGGGAAGGGGCTGAGCCGAGTGAGCGACGACGAGCAGGGCGGCGCGGCGGACGACGCCCCGGAGCAGCCCGGCGGGGGCCGTTCGTCCGACGACGGCCGCAAGGGCGGCGACGACAAGAAGGGCGACGACCGCAAGCGCGATCGGGACGACCGCAGGAAGGACCGGGACGGCAAGAAGGACCGGGACGGCAGGAAGGGCGGCGACGACCGCAAGGACCGCGACGACCGGGACCGGGACGACGCGGACGACTCCGACGAGGAGAAGTCCGCCGAGGACGAGGAGGCGGAGAAGGAGAAGGAGCGGGAGGCGGAACGCGAGCGCGCCGCGGGCCGGTTCAAGGAGCGCACCCGCGACCCCCTCGCCGACGACCAGGGCGAGGAGGGGCCCACCGACCTCGCCGCCGCCGCCCGCACCCGCCGGGCCACCCGGCAGCTGTTCGACGTCCGCCGCGACCTGATCAGCTTCGCCCACTCACGGCTCCAGAGCGCCCACATCGGCGACAACATCAACCTCATGCTGGGCGCCCGCCGCCCCGGCGCCGGCATGCGCAGCGGCCCCGTCCCCGAGGACGAACTGCGCAGGCTGCGCAGGGCGCACGTGCCGCCGGAGGGGTACGTACGGCTGCGCAACACCCTGCGCGCCCGGCGTCTGCTGGTACTGGGCGCCGCGCCCGGCACGGGACGTACGAGCACGGCGCTCTCCCTGCTCGACGAGGTCACCGCCTCCACGGCGAACGGCACCGACGAGGAGTCCGCCGCCCGCCTGCGCCGGGTCGATTCCGGCGGCGGCATCCGGCAGTTGGCCGAGACGCTCGACGGCGAGGGCGGTGAGGCGTGGCACGGCACCGGCCATCTGCTGGAGCTGTCCCTGAACCGGCCCGACGCGCTGCCCCCGGACGAGATGGACCTCGACGAGCTCGCCGCGGCCCTGGCCCGCCGGGAAGCCTTCGCGGTGATCGTCGTCACCGTCGGCTCGGCCGCGAACCCACTGCTCGCCGGGCGGTACGGCATGCTGTGCCCGCCCGCGCCCACCGGCGAACTGCTCACCACGCGGCTGCGCGAACGCCTGGAGGAACGTACCTCCGAGGCACGCGAGGACGCCGCGTCCCTGGACGCCCTGCTGACGCGCGCGGCGGACCTCGCGGGCCGCGACGAGGTCACCGACGCGGTCGGGCTGACCGATCTGCGGCCCGCCGAGGCCGAGTTGCTGGCGTCGCTGCTGGCCGGTCATGTGCTGGGGGACGTCTCCTACGACGATCTGCTGTCCGGCTGCCGCAGCATCGCCGCCGAGCAGGCCCAGGAGTGGTTCGCCGGCGTGGACCGCGCGCTGACCGTGCCGGCGGCCGAGCCGGAGCGGCCGGACCGGTCCCGGGCGCGCTCGGGCACGGCGACCCTGTTCCACCCGGTGGCCTTCCGGATCGCGCTGGCCGTGCTGGGCGGCGCCTCGCACAGCGCCGTGGCCGCCGCCGCCCACCTGCTGACCTGGGAACTGTCGGTGCAGTCCGACCCGGACAACACCCCGGCCCGCCCGCTGTTCTGCGACGACCCGGAAGCCGACGTGGCGCTCTCGCGGGCCGAACTGACCGACGGCAAGGTCGAGGTGGACGGCCATGACGTGCCCGCGCGGCTGATCTTCTACCGGGGTTCCGCCCTGCCGTCCGCCGTGCTGACCGAGCTGTGGGACCGGCACTTCCCGGTCCGGGCGCCGGTGGTGCGCTGGCTGCGGCTGCTCGCGGACGACCCGCGCTCCCAGGTGTGGATGCGCGCCGCGGTCGCCGCCGGAGAGCTGTGCGTACGGGACTTCGACCACGGTTACACCGAGCTGGTCCGCCCGCTCGCCGACGCCACCACGAACCGCCGGCTGATCTTCGCGGCCACCACCCTGGACCAGGCCGCCGGGCACGACTCGCACCGCAAGGCCGTGCACAGGCTGGTCGGCGACTGGAGCAGGAAGGGCACCGCCTCCCAGCGCTGGACCGCGGCCTGGGCACTGGGCTACGGCAACGCCGCCGCCACGACCGACGACACCCTCGACGCCCTCGCGAAGATCGGGGTCCGCGACGACGGGGAACTGGTCAGCGTCGCCTCCCACAACGTCGTACGGCTGCTGGTGCTGCCGGACGCGGCCGAGGTGCTGGAGCGGATGGCCGAGTGGACCCACCACAAGCGCGAGCCGTACCAGGACCTGGGGCTCGCGGCGACCGTGCGGCTAGCCCTGACCACGGTCGACGAACTGCTGATGGACCCCGACTCGCCGGCCGAGGGCAGCGACTCCCCGTGGGGGGACCGCGGGGACTGGCCGGTGCTGCTCGCGCTCGCCGCCATCCGGCCCGAACTGGTGCCGGCGATGGCCGACTTGATGTGGACCGCTCTCAACACGGCGCGGTCGAAGGACGTGGCGATGGACTCGCTGGAGGAGCTGCTGCGCTCGGCCGAGCGCAAGAGCGGCGCCGAGTGGACCCGGCAGGGGCTGGCGGCGCTGCTGCCCGCGCTGTCGACCGAGGAGCACGACCGGCGACGCCTTGACTGGCTGCTGCGCCGAATGATGAACGACCCGGAGAAGCCGCTCCCCGAGCCGAAGGCGCGCGACCTGTGGTGGCTCGCCGTGGAGCCGGAGGACAGGCCGCGCCAGGCAAGGCCGCGTCGGGACAGGACGCGGGAGGAGGAGAGGTATGGCTGAGAACGAGGACGAGGCACCCGGGTCCGAGGAGACGGAGGGTCCCGAGTCGACGGCGCCCGCGGGTCCGTTCCTGCGGGACTTCAACCCGCTGACGGACGGCTACCCACGGGTGAGTCCGCGCTCGGCGGTGGTGCAGTTCTACCGGAACGGCGGCTACACGGTGAAGCGGGCCGCCGGGGTCCAGCACGTGGACAAGCCGGTGCTGGCCCGGCCGCACAGCATCTGCGAGATCGCGCTCGGCACCTATGTGACACCGCTGCAGATGGAGTTGCCGGCCGCCGGCGGCACCACCTTCTTCAAGGCCGAGGTGGACATCGAGTGGGCGGTGACCGATCCGCATCTGGCGGCCCTGGCGGTCGTCACCGACGTCGCCAACCGGCTCACCTCGCCGGTCCTGGAACGGCTGCGGGAGGTCACCACGACCTACCGGGTGACCGAGGCCGAGCAGGCCAACCGTGCGATCACCCGTGAGTGCGCGGGCGGGCGCTGGGCCGACCTCGGCTCCGAACTCGGCCTGCGGGTGCGGCTGTACGTCCGGCTGCGGGTGGACGACCGGACCATCGAGCACGCCGACGAGGAGCGCGACGCGCACGCCCAGGCCAAGGTGATCCGGCTGCGGCAGGAGTCGTACCGGCGCATGTTGCAGGGCGGCGAGCTGGAGCAGCTCAGCTTCATGCTGGCGGCCGATCCCGAGGGTGCGAAGGACTTCCTGGAGAAGATCCGCCAGGAGGGCAGGCAGGACGAGAAGGACCGGGTCGCCCGGCTCTTCGCCATGGCCCAGCGGGGCGAACTCGCCACCGTGGACGTGGAGACGCAGGTCCTCAACCTGCTCAACCAGGGCGACGGGCGGCCCGTGGTGGGGCCCATCGGTACCGTGCCCGCACGCCGGCCCCGGGAGCTGGAGGCGTCCGCCGGAGACCGGCCGTTCAACCCGGACTGGGCCTCGGACGAGCCGCCCAGGCGACGGCCCAACCGGCCGGCACCGCGCCGGGGCGGGCCCGACGGATACGGCTCCGACGGGTACGGAGGCGACGGGTACGGCTCCGACCGGTACGGCGGCGACCGGTACGGATCCGACCGGCGCGGCGGCGACCGGTACGGATCCGACCGGCGCGGGTCCGGACGGGGCGGTCCCGACCGGGGCGAGCCGTACGACCCGCGTGACGACGCCGAGTTCGACGAGCCCCGCGCCGGGGCCCGCGGGCGGCCGTACCGCGCGGAGCCGTACGCCCCCTACGGCAACCACGACGACGAGCCGCGCTCCCGGGACGGACGCCAGGGCCGCCGGCCCGCTCCGCCCGCGGACCACGACGACGACCCGCGCATCCGCGACCGGCCCCGGAACCACCGGCCGGGGGCGTACGCGGACCACGACGACGAGCCCCGTTCCCGGGACCGTCGTCCGGACCACCGGCCCGAGCCCTACCACCCCGACGACGAGGTCGAGGTGCGGCGGCTGCCGCGGCGGCCGGAGCTCGGTTCCGGGGGACCGGTACCCGGTGACGGGCCGGAGGACGGGCCGCGCTCCGGCGAACGGCCCCGCACCTACCGGCCGGAGCCGTACTACCCGGACGACGAGCGGGAGTGGGAGCGGTCGCGTCGGCGCAGACGCGCCGAGGACGACGGCTGGTCCTGGGCGGAGGAGGACCGATGAGCGCCGGTGACGGCGCACGGACCTCCCCCGACCCGGTCGTGCCTGTGCCGGACGGGGGTCGGCACTGCAACGACCGGGCGGGGGAGCGCATCGTCGCCGAGCGGCTGCTGGCGACGGTGCGGGAGGATCTCGGCCGCGCCGACTCCAAGGCGGCCGTGCTCCTCTCGGGCACGCTGGCGCTGCCCGCCTTCCTGGCCGGGTGGCGCGGTGCCCCCGGCTGGGACGGGCTCGCCGACCTGACGCTGGTCGCGTCGGGCGTGCTCTGGGCCGTCGCGGTGGCCGCGCTGGTCGCGGCGCTGATGCCGCGCACCGGCACGGTCCGGGGCGGCGCCGGGGTGACGTACTTCGGCGACCTGGTGGACACCCGCGACCTCGCGGGGCTGTCCGTCCGGGTCGGCGAGGCCGGGCGCGACCCGGCCAAGTGGCTCCTCGTCCAGGCCGTCGACGTCAGCTCGATCCTGTCGGCCAAGTACCGGGCCATCCGCTGGGGGGTGGGCGCGCTCGCCCCGTCGGCGGCGCTGGCCGTGCTCTGGGGGCTGACCTCGGGCTGATCACGGGGGCGCGCGCACAACGGATGTACCACCGCGCCCGCGCCAACGCATCGCCGTACACGGCACGAACGCGCACCGAAGGCGACGCACACGCGTCATCACCTGCACGCCACAAGTGAATCAAGAACCTCCGGATCGAACTTGAGGCACCAACCGCAAGCACGAACTGCAAGAACGCAGCGCAAGAACGAACCTCACGCACGTATGTCGAAGACCAAGGGGACGGCCGTGGGAAGAGTCACGGGAAGACGGCAGACAGGAAGGCCACGGGTGCGCCGGGCCGCGGCCTCGGTGCTCGGCGGCACCGCGGTGTTCGTGTCCCTGTTGGCACCGGCCGGTCAGGATCCGGTGCCGGCGGCGGACTCCACCCCCGCGTTCCCGGCCGTCAACTACGCGGTGGCCGTGGACGAGTCGGCCAGCCTCGCACCCGAGGACATGAGGGCCGAGAAGGCCGCCGCCAAGCGGATCGCGCTCGGCGACGTCTCCTCGTCCTCGCAGGTCACCGTGTTCGGCTTCGCCGCCGCGGAGAAGGCCGGCCAGCGCGTGGTGGACCCGGTGTGCCCGCGCACCACGCTCGACGCGGCCGGCCGCGAGGAGGTCGGCCGCTGCGTCGACGAACTGCGCGGCCGCAAGAAGAGCGAGGGCACCGGAACCGACCTGCCGACCGCCATCCGGCAGGGCGTGGACGACCTCACCGACGGCTCCGACGCCTCGGTGCCCCGGGTGCTGTTCCTGCTGACCGACGGGAAGATGGACGTCGAGGACAGCTTCAAGTACGGCGACCCCGCGCACCGCGCGGCCGAGGGCGAACGCCAGTTGAAGGCGGCGCTGAAGGAGGCCGCCGCGCAGAACGTCCAGATCTGGCCGCTGGGCTTCGGTTCCGACCCGGACAAGAAGCAGCTCGACCAGATCGCCGCCGGCGGCTACCAGAAGGGCTGCGTCGAACTGCCCTCCGCCTCGCCCAGGGCCCACAAGGTCGACGGGGCGAAGGACGTCGGCGGCACGCTGGAGCGGATCTTCGCCGCCGCGCACTGCCTGCGCCACGAGGAGGGCCCCAGCAAGCGGCCGCCGGCCACGCTGGAGATCGGCATCTCCCCGCTGGCGACCGTCGGCAGCATCGTCGTCGACAAGGGCGACCCCGAGGTGAAGATCACCTACATCGACCCGGCCGGCGACAAGGTCTCCACCACCTCCGGGCGTTACAAGGGATCCCGCTTCGAGCTGGCGGGCGGCACCGGCACCGTCGAGGCACTGAAGATCGTCGACCCGCTGCCCGGCACCTGGAAGGTGAAGGCCGAGGCCCCGGAGGGCCACCGCTCGCTGCCGGTCGCCGTCAGCGTGCTGTGGCAGGGCGAGCTGCGCGGCGCCATCACCATGGACCCGCCCTCGCCGCAGGCCGGCGAGAAGGTCACGGTGACCATGCGGCTGCAGACGCGTGAGGGCTACGAGATCAAGGACCCGCGCGACTACGAGGGACTGCGTGTGCGCAGCGAGCTGACCGGCGACGGGTTCTCCGCGCAGGCGCTCGACCTCGCCGACAACGGCAAGGGACCCGACCCCGACGCCAGCGACGGCTCCTTCACCGGCACGGTGACCATCCCCGAGGACGCCGACGGGGCGCTCACGGTGAGCGCCACGCTGACCGCCTCCGGGCTGAGCGCCGACACGCGCAGCGAGACCGGCGAGGTCGCGCCCGGCGAACTGCCCGTCAAGGCACCGCTCGAACTGCCCGCGGGCAGCACCCACCCCGGCGGCACCGTCACCGGCACGCTCGACGTCAGCAACACCACCGACGCCCCGCACACCCTGCGGCTGTCCGTCGCCGACGTGAAGGACGGGCTGCTCTCCGTCGAGCCGAAGCAGATCACCCTCAAGCCCGGCGAGCAGGGCACCCGCGAGGTCACGGTCCGGGTCTCCCCGAAGAGCGCCTTCGGCGACCGCCTCGGCGACGGCCTGGACCTCTCCGGCACCTTCACCGTCGTCGACACCACCGACGACGACCGCACCCTCGAACGCGCCCCCGTCTCGGTACGGGTCACGCCCGAGCCCGGGATCTGGGACAAGTACTGGTGGGCGTTCGTGGCCGGCGCCGTAGCCGGCGCGCTGGCCGTCGTCGGCGCCGTCGCCTGGCTGGGACTGCGCAGGCGCCGGCGGGACCCGTCCGGGCTGATCCTGCAACTGGTCTCCGCGGACGGCACCGTCGTCAACGAGCACCGGGCCGGCCACGGCAACAACAAGCAGTGGTACGAGTTCGCCGTCGCCGAGGCCCACCGCAGCCCGCGCATCGAACGGCGCGCGCACGGCCCGTACGCCGTCCGGCGCAGGCGGGAGGGCGGCGCCGTGGTCCGCAAGGGCAGCAGCCGCATCCCGCTGCCCACCAACGGCCAGGTCCAGCTGACCGACACGCTGAGCCTCACGCTCGGCGGGACCCCCGGCCAGGGGCCCCGCCCGACGCAGGGCGCCTTCGCCGGCGGCCCGGACCCGAGGCCGTCGGCCCCGGGCGGCGGCGCCTACGACGACTTCCTGTGACCGAAGGGGCGGACCGGAACCGGCACCCCCGGCCCGCCCTCACCGCATCACCGCCGCGCGGCCGGCCCGCCGCGCGGCGTCACGGACGTACCCAGCACAGACCTGCGGCCCCCGTCGGCCGTACAGCGGGGAGGAAACCATGAAGATCTTCCAGCCGATGATGTTCGTCGGCCTGGGCGGCACCGGGGGACTGGTCGGTGCCGAACTGGAACGCAGACTGCGCGCCGAGCTGTGCGGACCCGACGGCATGGCACTGCACCGGCAGAGCGGCCACGCCCCGTTCCAGCTGCCCGACTGCCTCCAGTTCGTGTACGCCGACTACAGCGAGAGCGACCTCCAGCGGCTGCCGCAGTTCAACGTGGACCCGTCGCTGCGGGCCGCGTACGCCCGGACCTCCCGGGCCACCCACAACCTGCTGCCGAACTTCGACGCCTCCCCGGAAGTGACCAA
Source organism: Streptomyces chartreusis (assembly GCF_008704715.1). Lineage (NCBI taxonomy): Bacteria > Bacillati > Actinomycetota > Actinomycetes > Kitasatosporales > Streptomycetaceae > Streptomyces > Streptomyces chartreusis. Next base: position 3,935,981 of record NZ_CP023689.1, on the reverse strand, counting down.
GATGCTCCGGGCGGTGCTGCGCGACGAGGTCGCCGACTGGCTGCCGCCGCGCATGGACGAGCCCAAGGTCACCCCGCTGCACGCCGGCGCCGGCCAACTGCCCACCGTCGGTCGGGCGGCCCTGTTCGCCACGCTGCGGCACGGCCTCGGCCCGGTCCTCGAACCGCTGCTCCAGGCCATCGACGCGATCGCCAAGTCGGCGGGCGAACTGAGCGAACTCGGCGGCGGCAAGGTCAACGGCTGCGACGTGTTCGTCGCCTTCTCGGTGGCCGGCGGCACCGGCGCCGGGATCTTCCTCGACTATCTGCACCTCATCAACCACGCCTTCCAGCTGCGCCGCTTCGACGGCGTGAAGATCTACCCGCTGGTCGTCATGCCGTCGTCGTTCTCCGCGGCGACCGGCGGCGGACGCGAGGCCGAGCTGAACGCGGCCCGCTCCCTGGTCGACCTGTTCCGGCTGGTGGACACGCAGAACGCGCCCTCCGAGGGCCACGAGATCGGCGACCTCGACCAGGAACTCGGGCTCGGCGTCCGCTATCCCGGAGCCACCCCGATCCGGCTGCGCACCGGCATCCTGCCCACCGCGTTCCTGTTCAGCCCCACCGCCGGCATCCGAGCCGACGACCTGCGCCGCTCCATCGTGTCCCTGGTGATGTCGCTGATCGGCACCGAACTGGGCGACGGCCGCGCCCGGGGCCGGAAGATGGCCGCCGACGACGACTTCCAGACCTTCGCGGCCAGCTTCATCAACCGCGGCGTGCAGCGCAGCGCCGTCTCCCCGACCGGCATCGGCCGCCAAGGCGTGTCGACCAGCCTGGTCGCCTCCATGACCGCGCCCATGGACCAGCTCGCCGACCTGGTGGCCGGACGGCTGCTGCGGCTCGCGGTCACCGACCTCGTGGAGGCGCCGCGCGCGGCGCTGCGGGACGAGGCGGTGCCGATGATCCGGCAGCTGTTCGCCGACTCCCACCTCGAAGAGCTGTGGGAACGCAGGCAGTTGCCGGTGCCCGAGCCCGATCCGCTGCCGCGCGGGGGCCGCAGCATCGAGCAGGCGCTCGGCGAACGCATCGCGGACATGCAGCGGCTGCTGTCCGACCTGCGGTCCGAGGCGGAGCGCGCGGCCATCGCGATGGCCGACCGGTTCGCCCCCCGCCCGGCCATCGACAAGCTGCTCCAGACCGTGGACCCCTTCCTCGCCGAACGCATCGTCAGGGGCGTCCCCGACAGTGAGGAACCCATCGCCCGGCTCGGCTTCCTCGGCATGCTGGACCACCGCGCCCGCACCCCGCAGCGGCCGCCCGGGGTGACCGAGCAGCCGCCCAAGATCCCGCGGATCAAGGGCCAGTTGGGAGGCCTGGCGCCCGCCCGCTGGGGCGACGACGACGTCCAGGCCGCCATCGAGGAGCAGAACGCCTGGTACCAGTGGCGCTGCCGGCTGGTCTGGCACGAGGCCTGGCGCGAGCAGCAGATGCACTGGCAGCCGCAGGCCGACGCGGCCGGCACCGACCTCGGCCGGCTGGTCGGCGCCTTCCGTCGGCACAGCGACCAGGAACGCAAGAGCGCCCAGCAGAAGGGCCTCGAACTGTACGAGGACCGCACCGGCATCTCGTATCTGCTGCCGCCGCAGCGCACCCTCAACCACTTCTACGAGGACGTCGTCACCCGGCTGATCCGCCGGGAGGGCCTGCGTGAGAACGACGACGAGTCGGCGCTGCTGCTCAAGCTGGTCGACGGCGACACCTGGCGGCAGGTCCACGGGCTCAGCCGGCGCGACCCGGAGGGCTCGGTGGCCCGGGTCAAGGGCCAGCTGGAGGCCCGGATCACCCGGCTGTTCGCCGAGAGCGGGGCACATCTGGAGGAGCGGCCGCTGCTGCCGTCCATGGGCACGCTGCTGGCCGCGGCGGCCGGGGACGCGGACGCCAAGGACCAGGTCAGCAAGGAGGCCCTCGACCTGTTCGGCCGGAAGCTGACCGGGCTGCTGCCGGTCGGATTCACCCCCGAGGGCACCGGACTTCTCCGCGTCCTGGTCACCTATCCACGGGTTCAGGCCGTGGAGGAGGTGCAGGAGTTCCTCGGCAAGACGCTGCGGCTGCCCTCGGACGCGAAGAACTCCGTGGAGTACCGGGGCGTGGACAGCGACTCCATCACCGTCGTCCTGTTCCGCAGCGAGATGAGCCTCACCCAGGTGCCCGAGGCCCGCAAGGTGCTGCGCCAGTGGGCCAGGGCCAAGGACTCCGAGCAGGCCCAGGACGTCCTGCGGTGGCGGCAGCGGCTCGGCTACCGGGACAGCTGGATGGTCAGCAGCGAGGAGGACCGCCGCGTCATCCTGCACCGCCTGCTGTGCTGCATGTGGAACGGCCAGGTGGACGTCGTCGACGGCGACCCGTCCTCGCCGGACCGGATCCGGCTGCGGCTGCACCCCGAGAAGGGCGCGCACGTCCCCGGCGTACGGCTGCGGCTCGGGGACTTCCCCGGCGGGGTGTCCAGCTGGGCCGAGCTGATGCGGGCGTACGAGCGCTGGACGGTCCTGGACGACGAACGGATCGTCGAGGACTACTGCCGTGAGTTGATGGGGGCCCAGCCGGTCGGCCTGGCCCGGGCCGGCAGCGAGCCGCATCCGCTCTTCGTCGACCTGGTCGAGAAGGTCGCCCCGCGCCAGCTGGAGCTGCTGGCGGAGCGCCGGGAGCAGGGCGGCGAGCGGATCGAGGGCTGGGTGCGCCCGCTGTGGGAGTTCTGGGCGGAGACCCTGCCCGCCGCGCTGGACACCGAGTTCGGCGACCAGCGCGCGGTCCAGCCGACCCTGCGCACCCTGCTGGAACACGTCCGCGGCGGCACCCCTGCCGACCCCCGCTCCCGCGAGGACTACGCGCCGCCCCGCCGCCCGTCGACCGACGAGGACGACTGGGGCACGGCACCGGTCCCGCCGGGCGGCCGCGGTCGGGACGACGACCACGACCAGCCGTCCGGTTCGGGCAGGTCGTACGACTCCGGGCGCTCGTACGGCGACGAACGCGGCGAGCCGGAACGGGAGAGCCGCGACAGCTGGAGCGAGCGCCGCGACGGCCCGACGGGCCCCCGCCCGGGCGGCAGCCGTCACGAGGCCGGTGACGACCGCGGCAGGCCGAGCGGTGACCGGGACGACTACGGCCGTTCGGGCGGTGACCGGGACGACTACGGCCGTTCCGGCGGTGACCGGGAGGATTACGGCCGCGCGGCCGACGACAGTGACGGCCACGGCAGGTTCGGCGGCGGCCGTCGGCGTGACGACCACGTCGATCCCGACCTCGACGACCGCCGGGGCGCGGACGGGCAGGGCGGCCGGCGGCGGGCGCCCTGGGACGAGGCGGAGCCCACCGACCCGCGCCGGGGCGGCACCTGGGGCGCCGAGGACGGCTCCGGCGACTCCGGCCGCAGCAACCCCTGGGACGGTGACGCGCAGTGAGCACGCCTCAGGCCTTCCGCACCGTCATCCACCTGGACCTGCGTGCCGGGGCCGCCGCACTGCACAGCCCTTCGGCGCTGCGGGCCAGGGTCGCCCAGGAGCTGGGCCGGGCCGGGCTGCCCGAACCGGACGACCCGCTGTTCCTGGTGGTCGACACCCCGGCCGGGCTCAACGACCACCAGACGCAGTACGAACTGCTCACCGGCTACCGGGCGGTGGGCGAGGTCCGGCTGCTCGTCCTGCTGGTGGGCAGCGCGCCGGGCTCGTTCGCCGGTGAGGAAGGCGGCTTCCAGCCAGACCGCCGGCTGCTGCGTCCCTCGGTGCTGCGGGCCTCGGGCAGCGGGCTGCTGTGGGCCGGCGACCTGCGCTCCGCCCGCACCGCGCTGGAGCAGCCCGCACCCGACGACCCGGACGCACTGTCGGTCCTGGTGGACGCCCTGTCCGTCCCGGACGTCTACCTCGGAGTGCTCGACGGCATCCAGGCGCTGCCCGGGGCCGTCGCCGCGCCCGGCGTACGGCTGCTGGAGCAGGACCTGCCGCCGGAGGTGCGCGACCGGGCCTGGCGCGACGCGCTCACCCGGTTCGCCGGGGCGGACGACGACCTGGCGCCCGACGTGGTGCTGACCGCCTCCTCCGGAGCCGATCTCCCGGAGCCGCTGCGGGGGTTGGTGGCCGGCCGCCGGGACCGGGACCTGGGTCACCGGGAGCCCGGCGGCATCGCCGACGACGCCTACCGGGCCTGCGCGGACGCCCTCGACTACGCCGACGACGCGATGGCCGGGCTGCGCACCCTGCCCGGCCTGCTGCGGGCCTCCCGCCGGGAGACGTTCGAGACGGAGGTCGACCAGGCGCGCAAGGCGCTCGACAACTACCGGGACCTCGTCGCCACGGCCCTGCGCAGCGGCGGCGGCACGGCCCCGTCCGCGGCCGAGTCGGCGACCCGGCTGGCGGCCCTCGGGCTGCGGGTGCCCTCCGCCGAGGGCATGGGCGAACGGATCGGGGAGGGGCTGCGGGAGTTCGCCCTGAAGCTGCTGGGTCAGGGCCTCGCCCTGCGCTCGGTCGCGCAGCGTTTCACCGGACTCGCCGGCCGCGTGGAGCCCGTGCCGGGCTCGGCACTGCTGCCGAAACTCGCCCCGCACTCCGCCGAGTCGGTGGCCCGGCAGACGGCGGGAGCGGCCGGCCCCGAGGTGCCCGGGGTGCCGGTGGCCGGACCGCTGGCGGCGGCCGGCGCGGGCCTGCTCGGCGCGCTGTGGTCGGGGCCGTTCCTCGCCCTCGCGGTCCTCGTGCCGCTGCTGTTCGTCGGCATGGCGATGCTCGGGGCGGTCCGGCTGCGGGGCGCGGGGCGTCCCGGCCGCTGGGCCGTCGCGCCGAGGGTCGCGGCGTTCTGCGGCGCCGCGGTCGGCGCGGGAGTGGGGTACGCGACCGACTCGCCGGTCTGGATGGGCACGATCGGGCTGCTGACCGGACTCGGGATCGCGGTGGAGACCGCACGCCGGCTGTGGCGGGCGGCGGCCGCGGCCTGGGCCCCGGGGCACACGACCGCCGTACTGCGCCGGGCGCTCGACGGTCTGGACGGTCTGCTGGCCGAGGCGGTCCGCGAGCACTGGGCCGTCGAGGAGCGCCTGTACTGCGCCGACGCCGCCCGCTCCGTCGCCGGGATGCTGCGGGCGACGGCTGCCGCGGCGGAGGCGGAGGCCGTGCCCGAGCCGGCGCGGCTCGCGGCCGGCGCGGCGTCCGGTGCCTCCGGTGCCGGCGCGCACGGCGACGACGACTGGCTCTCCAGCGACCCCGACCTCGAACCGGACGACGCCTACGCCGGGGCCGACGACGGGGACGGCGACTGGGCGAGCATGTACGCCTGGGAGGACGGCGAGCAGTGGGACGACTCCGGCGACGACAAGGGCCGCGACGGGGACCGGGAGCGGGCGAAGGGCGCCGGGACCGGCTGGGGGGACCGCCCCAAGGAGGTGCCGCGCTGGCTGGAGCGGGAGAGCGGTGAGGGCGGACCGGAGCTGGTCGCCACCCTGTCCGCCGATCTGACGGACGCCGCCCTGGAGGCCATGAAGCACTACTGGGGCGCCGTCGAGCGCGGGCAGGCCGGCGCGCGTGCCGTGCGGCGCACCGAGGAGCGGGTCCGCGAACTGCTGTCCACGGCCCGCCACCACCTCCAGCACAACGGGGTGCTGGCGCCGCCGCCGTTCGCCGCCCCGCGCCGCGTCCGTGCCACCTCGGCGAACCTGCTCGGCACCGACCCGCACGGACTGGCCGAACTGGTCGGCGCGGACGCCGACCGGCAGGCGGTGGTGCAGCTGTCCACCCCCGAGCAGGGCACGCTGCTCAGCCGCGACCCGGCGTCCGCGACCTGGCTCCGGTTCGCCCCGGGCGCCGTACGCGACGAGGTCGAGAAGTCCTGGCGGGCGAGCGGTTCGGTGCACCCGGAGCAGGTCCTGTGGACGTCGTCGGGCCGCTACGCCGGACTGGTGCGGCTCACCCCGCTGCGGGTGGGCGTCGTGCACACCGTCCGCGCCCGGCACGGCTCCGGCCCCGACGGCACGGACCCGGACACGGCGAGGACGGAGCAGCACGGCACGGGCAACCCGTACGAGCGGACCGGCTCCTACGACGAGAGCTATGACCGGGCCGACGCCTATGCCCGGGCCGACTCGTACGACTCGTACGACAGGTCCGGCTCCGACGACCGGGCCGAGACCTACGACCGGACCGAGGCGACGAACCCGTACGACCGCGCGGCCTCCTACGCCGACGACCGCACGTCCTCCTACGACGGCGATCGCGCGGACTCCGACGACTGGCTGGCCTCGGACGACTGGGCCGGCTCCGGCGAGCGCGCGGACGGCGGCCGTGAGGGCGGCGACCGAGGGGACGGCGATCGCTGGTGAGCGGCACCCCGCGTCCCGTACCGCCGCGCACGGACCCCTGCGGCCCGAAGCACCTGCACGAACGAAAGGACCGCCGGTGACCAGCACCACGCATTCCCGTCCGTCGGGGCCGGGCGGGCCGCCTCCGGACAAGCTCGGCTTCACCGTGCCCTCGGGGCGCCGGCGCGTCACCCCGGTGCGGGTCGGCCGGGAGTTCCGCCGCGACCGGCTGCTGCCCCAACTGCTGCGCAAGGCCGTGCTCGACGACGAGGGCCAGCAGTGCGTGCAGGTACGGCTGAGCGCCAAGGACGCGGCGAACCCGGCGGCGCGCGCCCTGCTGGACACCGAGGCGTCCGCCGCCGTACAGCTCCTCCAGGTGCTCGGCGACACGGAGTACGCGGCGCTCTTCCCGCGGCTCATCGGCCACGAGCTGGACACGGCCGAGCCGTTCCTGCTGTACGAACCGCCGCGCGGCACCGCCGTCTCGCGGATCCATGTGATGGGCGCGGCCGACCAGGAGGTCTTCACCCGCGACCTGATGCTGGCCCTGTGCCTGCTGGAGGGCCAGGGTCTGGTGCCGCGCGGCATCTCGCCCGCGTCCGTCCTCTGGGACGGCGCGAAGGTCCAGCTGTGGGGGCTGGAGTCGGTGACCCGGATCGGACGGCCGCGCCGCCCGTGGGGCCGGTCGCCCTTCTGCCCGCCCGAACAGCGCGGCGGCGAGGGGCTCGCCGACCCCCGCGACGCGGTGTGGAGCGCGGCCCAGGTGCTGTACCGGCTGGCGACCGGGCGGCCCGGCCCCGCCGACCGGCCGCCCGCCGACCTGGGCGATCACCGCAAGCTCGACCAGACGCTGCGGGACGCCTTCGCGCCGCTGGCGGCCGGCCGGCCGACGCCCGCACAGGTCCTGGACCTGGTGGCGCCCGGTGCCGCCCGCCGGGTCCGGCTCGCGGTGCCCCCGGACGAGACCCGCCCGCACCACGACGCCTTCGAGGAGGCGCTGCGGCTCAAACGGCAGGCACCCGCCGCCCGTTCGCGCGCGGGATCGGGCTCCGAGCAGACCGGCGCCGAGGTGCTCTGCCCGTACTGCCTGGAGTCGATCCGGCTCGACCTCGGCAAGCTGTTCGTCACCGACAGCCGGATGCAGTACAAGCCGCTGGATCTCAAGGGCATCAACAACCCCGTGCGGCGGACCGACATCATGCGCGGCGCGGTCCAGAAGTGCACGGCCGACCCGGAGTTCCCCGCGCACTACATCCCGGTGCCCTATCTGACGTACGGCCGGCCGCTGACCGTCGCGATGGTCGGCCAGTCCTCCACCGGCAAGAGCCATCTGCTGACCCAGATGATCGCGGCGATCACCGACGGCGGTCTGGAGCCGTTCGGCCTGAAGTGGCAGTCCGTCAATCCCGAGCAGCACGCCCGGTTCGTGCGCGACCGGGTGCAGCCGCTGCGCAGCGGCAAGGTCCTGGACCACACCCCGGCCCTCGGCATGGACGACTTCGCCCGCTTCGTGGAGTCGCTGCTGATCACCGACGCGCGCGGGCAGGTGCGCCCGGTCGCCTTCTTCGACCTCGGCGGTGAGGACCTCGTCCGCACCGACGCGGCGCTGCGCTTCCTGCTCGGCGTCGACGCCCTGGTCTTCGTCGTCGACCCGGCGCTGGCCCTGCCGCTGCCGCAGCTCGACCACGCCAGGGAGCGCCTGGGGGTGGAGGTGAACCGGGACGGCGACCTCGCCTTCGGCACGGTCCTGGACCGGCTGCCGAAGAGCGGCGGGTATCTGGACGTGCCGGCCGCGATGGTGCTCGGCAAGGCCGACCTGCTCAGGTTCCAGCCGCCCGTCGACCGGTGGCTGACCCGGCCGCCGGCCGCCGCGCTGGACCCGGCGCTGATCCGCGAGGAGAGCCGGGACCTGTACGGGCTGCTGCGCCGGCACGCGGGCCAGGCGTGGCTGCGCCCGTTCGACGCGATCCGCCGGTGCACCCTGCACGCCGCGTCGGCCACCGGTGGCCAGGAGGACCAGGGCCGCTATCCCGCGGGGGCCGGACCCCGGCGGGTGCTGGAGCCGCTGCTGTCGCTGTTCGCCCTGCACGGACTGATCCAGGTGCCGGGCGGCGCCGACGCGCTGGCGGTGGGGGAGGCGCCGGCTCTGGAGGCGGTGCCGTGGGAGGAAGCCGGGCGGGCCGGGCAGGCCGAGGGATTCGAGACGCCGGAAGGGACCGAGGAGCCCGAGGGGTCCGAGGGAGGGGAACATCAGTGAACGACTTCCAGGACCGGGGTCCGGTACAGCAGGTCGTCTACCGCTGGGACGGCAACCACGGCCGCCAGGGCACCGGCATGAACGCCGTCGCCCACTCCTGCGACGCCGAGCGCGCCGAGGAACTCGGCCGGGAACTGGGCCCGTTGCTGTGGGTGTCCGGAGCGGCGGCAGCCCGGCCGAGCGTCGTGCGCACGCTGTCCGGCGACGGCGCCGTACTGCTCGTCCGGCGCTGGCCCACCACCGACCGGGGCGGGCGGCCGAGCACCGTCAGCCATGTCCTGGTCGGTGATCGCGGCACCCTGAAGGTGCGTCAGTGCCTCGGGCTCGCGTACGGCGGCTGGGGCAGCCGGGAGAAGGCCGAGTCGGCCTCCGGGAAGCAGGACCCGGTGGAGAGCGCGAAGCTCGACGCGCTGGCGCTCAAGCGGTTGCCGCAGATGCTGGACCGGCTGCCGTCGGTCAAGCACGCGCTGACCCTGACCGCGGCGGAGTGGCTGCGCGACCCCACCCAGCGGCTGTCGCTGCTGATGGAGGAGAAGGGGCACCCGGGCTGGCCGGACCAGGAGGAGGTGCCGCTGGTCTACCTCGGGCTGTTCCTGCTCTTCGGCCCGTGGCTGGAGCAGCAGTGGACCTTCGCCACCTATGACACGGCGGACAGTCACCCCCTGCGGCTCACGTCCGTCCCGCGCTGGGAGCCGGACACCGGCGGCTCCGGCCCGCTGGCCCGGGTCAGGGGAGGCAGGCCGGCCAACTCCAGGTTCGAGCTCTGGGCGGGCTCCGAACTCGTACGGCACGTGCTCGCGCACCCGGAGGCGGACGCGGGCGTGCCGCAGCTGACCGACGGACTGCGCGGCGGCGCGGCGCTGGACTGGGAACGCCGCCGGGCCCGCCTCAAGGAGATCCTCGGCACCGACCGCACACCGCCGAACGGCACCCGGATCCCGGCGTCGGCGCCCGCGCCCCGGACGAGGGAAACCCAGGCGCCGGTGGAGACGCCAGGGCTCGCCGAGCGGGACCGCGACCCGGCGCCGGCACCGGCCGCCGTCGCCTCGGAGCCGTACGCGACCGCGTACACGGAGTCCTACGTCGAGCCGTACACGGAGTCCTACGTCGAGCCGCGTCAGGAGCCGCCGCCTTCGGAGTCCCGCGCGGACCCGTACGCCCGCCCGCACACACCTCCGCCTCCGCAGCCGCACACACCTCCGCCTCCGCAGCCGCACCTGCCTCCGTACGCGCACCCGCATGCGAACTCCGCTCCCGTGTCACCGCCACCGCCACCGCCACCGCCTCCCCCCACCACCCCTCCGCACTTCCTCCCCCAGCCCGAGCTGCACCGGGAGCTGTGCGGTTACCGGCGCGGCGACGGCATGGGGCAGAGCGTGCTGCTGGCGGAGCTGCGCAGGCAGCCCGACGAGGTGCTGGTGCACGAGCTGCGCACGCGTGAGATCCCGCCGCAGTCGGTGGAGTTGCTGCTGGACGTGCTGGGGGAGCCGCTCCGGGCGGACCGGCGCTCGCTGGAGCTGCGGCACGCGCTGTGCGCCGAAGCGCTGGAGAACGGGCTGTACTTCACGCCGCACGTGGCGGGCGCGGACGGCAGATCGGGAGCGGACCGGGCGTCCCGGGCGGCTCACCTGTTCACCTGGGCCGTCGCGCCGCTGGCCAGGGACGAGCGGCATCTGCGCCAACTGCAGGAACTGCTCTACCGGTTGAGCCGCGATCCGCATCCCACCACGGGCAACTGGCTGCGGCAGAGCATCATCGACCCGCCGGGCGGCCGGGTTCCCGATCTGCCGCCCGTGGTGTGGAGCCGGCTGCTGTCGAACGCGCTGACACGGATGGACAAACCGCCGCACTCCGCGCCGCCGCCGGCCCAGTCGCTGCCGTCGCCCCACACGGCTCCGGCGCCGACGACACCGCCGCCGCAGCCGCCGCCCTTCGGGAAGCAGTCGTTCATGGCCAGGATCACCGGAGGGTTCGGCACGGCGGGCTGTCTGCTCGCGGGCGGCCTCTCCTTCTGCGCGATCGCCATCATCATCGTGATCGTCTGGTTCCTCAGCTGACGGATCCGCTCAGGGCGCCAGCCGCTTCTCGAACCAGTGGCTGGCGTAGACGTTGTCGTCGTACGCCGGGATGGCCGTGTAGCCGCACGCCCGGTACATCGCCTGCGCCTCGGTGAGCGCGGCGTGGGTGTCGAGGCGTACGACGCTCAAGTGGCGCGCCACGGCCTCCTGTTCGAGCGCGTCGAGCAGCCGGCGGGCGAGGCCGAGGCGGCGGGCGGCGGGGTGCACCCAGACGTGCCGGATCTCGCCGACGCCGGGTTCGAGGCGCCGCAGCGCACCGCAGCCCACCGGCCGGTCCTCCTCGTACGCGACGAAGAACGCGCCGGCGTCGCCTGACACCTCCCGCGGCGCCACGAGGTCGTCCTTGTCGAACCCCTCGGGGAACCGCTCGTCGATGTCGGCGGCGTAGCCCTCCAGGCAGGCCCGGGCGTCCGGGGCGGCGCCGTCGACGAGTGCGACGGTGATGCTCGCGAGGCGCAGCAGGCGCTGTGCGGTGGCCAGCGCGCCGGCCAGCTCGGCGCGCTGCGGTTCGCTGAGGCCGTCGAGCAGCCCGGCGGCGACCAGGTTCGCCCGCCGGTTCTGCTCCTTGACCTCCACCCGCCCGGCCGCCGTCGGTTCGATCATGCGCAGCCGGCTGTCCTCGGGGTGTGCGCTCAGCGTGACCATGCCCTGTGCCCGGAGCGCCTTGGCCATCCGGCTCAGATAACCGGCGTCCAGACCCAGCCGGCTCCGGAGCTCGCGCAGGGACATCCCGTCCCCGATCTCGAACAGCAGCCGGGCCTCACCGAGCGGGCGGTCCTGGCCGAGGTAGTGGTCGTCCAGCACGCCGATGCGGCGCGTGAAGTACCGGTTGAAGCGGCGGAACGCCGTCACATGGTCCGTCGACACTGGCTCCATATTTCTTTGACTTTAGTCAAAGGTTGCGCTGGAGTCCACGCCCCCCGCGGCTTCCGCGAGCCGGCGCCCGAGTGCCAGCGCCGCCTCCCGCAGCTCGGGCGGCCCGACGATCCGGAACGGCGCACGGATCGCTGTGAGCTGCTCGGCGTACCAGTCCGGCTCGTCGGTGGTGGCCAGGAGACGGGTGGTGTGCTCGTCGACCAGCTCGGGGCGACCGAGGCTGCGGGGGAGCCACTCGGCCACGCGCGCGACCGGCGCCTCGATCACGATCTCCACCCGATGCGTCCAGCCTTGGGAGAGGTGTTCCTCGAGAGTCTCGACGGGACGCAGGCCGGTCGGTGGCTCGAAGGCGTCGGGGAGCATGGTCACCGTCGTGACCCGGTCCACGCGCAGCACCCGGCGCGCCCCGCGGGTGTGTGACCAGCAGAGCACGTACCAGCGCCCGTGGTGCACCACGATCGCCCAGGGGTCCACCTCCATGGTGCGCTCGTCGCGAGGGTCGAGCCGGTAGCCGAGGCGCACACGGCGGTTTGCGGCGGCAGCCTGCACCAGGGAAGAGGTGGTGTCGGGGTCCGGACGCACGACGGCGTCGAAGGCACCCCGGGTACCGGCCCTGCGGACCGCCTCGGCAGGGTGTGCGACCGGTTCGGGCAGGGCGCGCAGCAGTTTGCCGAGCGCGGCGCCCACCGGGCCGGCCGGATCGGCCGCGTCGGGCCGTCCCTCCAGTACCGCCATGACCAGCCCGAGCGCCTCGGTCGGCGTGAACATCAGGGGCGGGAGCCGCAGGCCCCGGCCGATGCGGTAGCCGCCGTGCGGGCCCCGCGTGGACTCGACCGGGATGCCGGCCTCGCGCAGGATGCCGACGTAGCGGCGGGCGGCGCGCTCGGAGACGCCGAGGCGGGCGGCCAGCCGGGCAGCGGTGATGCCGGGGTTCCCCTGGAGCATTTCGAGCAGCAGCAAGGCGCGTGCGGTGGGACTTTCGTCGTGGCTCATCGGGCGACCAAAGGTTCGGGATTCCGGAAGCAGAACGACCGGAATGGACCCTAGCCTGCGCCTCATGACCCACGACACCGAACAGCAGGTCCCGTCCGTTCTCCTGGAGCCGCCGGTTTCCGGCACCGAGGTCGACACCCTGATCGGCTCCCTGGAGCGGCAGCGGCGGACGTTCGCCTGGAAGTGCGAGGGCCTGGATGCGGGCGGGCTCGGCGCACGGCTCGCGCCCTCCGTGCTCACCCTGGGCGGGCTGCTGAAGCACTTGGCGCTCGTCGAGGACGAGTACTTCACCCGGCGCCTGCTCGGCGTCGACCTGCCGCCGCCTTGGGACACGGTGGACTGGGATGCCGACCCGGACTGGGAGTGGCGCTCGGCGGCAGCGGACGAGCCGGAGCGCCTGTACGCCCTGTGGCAGGGGGCCGTCGCCCGTTCCCGCGCGAACCTGCGGAAGGCGCTGTCCGCGGGAGGCGTGGATCAGCCCGCCCGCCTCACCTGGCCCGACGGCCGGGCGCCGAGCGTGCGGCGCATCCTGATCGACCTCGTCGAGGAGTACGCCCGCCACGTCGGACAGGCCGACATGATCCGCGAGTCGATCGACGGCCGGGTGGGGGAGGACCCGCCGGCCGACTTCCCGGTTCCCTGACCGGCGTCAATGGTTCAGTGACCCGTTCCCGTCGCCCGCCCGGGTCTGATTCATTCCGGTTTGCCCGCATGTTCAGTGACACAGCGCACTTTCGTCCGCGGATCGCGCATGCATCCGTATGCCGGGGGCAGGCGCACTCGGTCCCCCTGAGTGACACACGTGTGACACAGGGGCTCTGAACAGGAACGGAAGGCAACACCGATCATGGCGGACAGTACGGAACTCCAGGCGCGCGGCACCATCCACGTCGGAGGGGAATGGCGGTCGGCCGTCTCCGGCGTGACGCGCGAGATCCTCGACCCCGCGGACGCGACGCCCTTCGTCGTGGTCGCGGAGGGTGACGAGAAGGACACCGACCTGGCCGTGGAGGCCGCTCGCCGTGCCTTCGACGGCGGTCAGGGGGAATGGCCGCTCACGCCCGTCGCCGAGCGTGCCGCCCTGCTGCGCCGGGTCGCCGACCTGCTCGTGCGCGACCGCGAGGAGCTCGGCCTGCTGGAGAGCCGTGACGCCGGCAAGACCCTCGAAGAGGGCCGGGTCGACATCGACTGCGTCGCCGACGCCTTCCGCTACTTCGCCGACCTCGTCGCCGCCGAGGCCCCCGGCCGGGTCGTCGACGCGGGCTCGCCCGACATCCACAGCGTCGTCGTCCACGAACCGGTCGGCGTGTGCGCGCTGATCACGCCCTGGAACTACCCGCTCCTCCAGGCCAGCTGGAAGATCGCGCCCGCGCTCGCCGCCGGCAACACCTTCGTCGTCAAGCCCAGCGAGATCACCCCGCTGACGACGATCGCCCTGATCGAGCTGCTCGTCGAGGCGGGCCTGCCGGCCGGCGTCGCCAATATCGTCACCGGCCCGGGCCACTCCGTCGGCGCCCGGCTCTCCGAGCACCCCGACGTCGACCTCGTCTCCTTCACCGGCGGCCTGATCAGCGGCACCAAGGTGGCCCAGGCCGCCGCGCCCACCGTCAAGAAGGTCGCCCTCGAACTCGGCGGCAAGAACCCCAACGTCGTCTTCGCCGACGCCTGCGCCACCGACGAGGGCTTCGACACCGCCGTCGACCAGGCCCTCAACGCCGCCTTCATCCACAGCGGCCAGGTCTGCTCGGCGGGCGCCCGCCTGATCGTCGAGGAGTCCCTCCGCGACCGCTTCGTCGCCGAGCTCGCCCGCCGCGCCCAGCGGATCCGCCTCGGCCGCGGCACCGCCGACGGCGTCGAGTGCGGCCCGCTCGTCTCCGAGCAGCAGCGCGCCAAGGTCGAGGCGTACGTCGAGTCCGCGCTCAAGGAGGGCGCCGTACTGCGGTCCGGCGGCAAGCGCCCCGCGCCCTCCGAGGAACGCCCGGAGAGCGGCTACTTCTACGAGCCGACCCTCCTCGACCACTGCCACCGCGACATGCGCGTCGTACGCGAGGAGGTCTTCGGCCCGGTCCTCACCGTGGAGACCTTCCGCACCGAGGACGAGGCCGTCGCCCTCGCCAACGACACCGAGTACGGCCTCGCCGGCGCCGTGTGGACCGCCGACGCCGGACGGGCCCGCCGGGTCGCAGGCCGGCTGCGCCACGGCACGGTCTGGATCAACGACTTCCACCCCTACCTCCCGCAGGCGGAGTGGGGCGGCTTCGGCAAGAGCGGGGTGGGCCGCGAACTCGGCCCCGCCGGACTCGCCGAGTACCGCGAGAGCAAGCACGTCTACCAGAACCTCGCGCCGACGCCCGTGCGGTGGTTCCGGGGCTGACACTGCGCCGCCGACCGTGCCGCGATGTGCCGTCCAGCGTCTGCGGCGCCGTCGTGGCTGGTCGCGCAGTTCCCCGCGCCCCTTGAGGGGCGCGCCCGTCACGTCCCTCAAGTCTGAACCCGGAGTACCCCCCATGTCCCAGAACACCCCCGTCTACGACTACGTCGTCATCGGCGGCGGCACCGCCGGTTCCGTCATCGCCTCCCGGCTGACCGAGAACCCCGACACCACCGTCGCCGTGATCGAGGGCGGCCCCAGCGACGTCGGCCGGGACGACGTCCTCACCCTGCGCCGCTGGATGGGTCTGCTCGGCGGCGAGCTGGACTACGACTACCCGACCACCGAGCAGCCCCGCGGCAACTCGCACATCCGGCACAGCCGCGCCCGCGTGCTCGGCGGCTGCTCGTCGCACAACACGCTGATCGCCTTCAAGCCGCTGCCGTCCGACTGGGACGAGTGGGAACAGGCCGGCGCCAAGGGCTGGGGCGCGGTCCCGATGGAGGCGTACTACGCCCGGCTGAAGAACAACATCGTCCCGGTCGACGAGAAGGACCGGAACGCCATCGCCCGCGACTTCGTCGACGCCGCCCGCAGCGCGCTCGACGTGCCGCGCGTCGAGGGCTTCAACAAGCAGCCCTTCACCGAGGGCGCCGGCTTCTTCGACCTCGCCTACCACCCCGAGGACAACAAGCGCTCCTCGGCGTCGGTGGCGTATCTGCACCCGGTGATGGACGAGCGGGACAACCTCACGATCCTGCTGGAGACGTGGGCGTACCGGCTGGAGCTGAACGGCACCCGCGCCGAGGGCGTGCACGTGCGCACCAAGGACGGCGAGGAGCAGCTGATCCGCGCCCGGCGCGAGGTCGTCCTGTGCGCGGGCGCCGTCGACTCGCCCCGGCTCCTGATGCACTCCGGCATCGGCCCCGGGAAGGACCTGGCCGCGCTCGGCATCCCGGTCGTCCACGACCTGCCGGGCGTCGGCGAGAACCTGCTCGACCACCCCGAGTCGGTGATCGTGTGGGAGACCGACGGGCCGATCCCGGAGAACTCCGCGATGGACTCGGACGCGGGCCTGTTCGTGCGCCGCGACCCCGAACACCAGGGCCCCGACCTGATGTTCCACTTCTACCAGATCCCGTTCACGGACAACCCGGAGCGCCTGGGCTACGAGCGCCCGGAGTTCGGCGTCTCGATGACCCCGAACATCCCCAAGCCCAAGAGCCGCGGCCGGCTGTACCTGACCAGCGCCGATCCGTCCGTGAAGCCCGCCCTCGACTTCCGCTACTTCACCGACGAGGACGACTACGACGGCCGCACCCTCGTCGACGGCATCCGCATCGCCCGCGAGATCGCTAAGACCGAACCGTTGGCGAACTGGCTCAAGCGCGAGGTGTGCCCCGGCCCGGAGGTCACCGCAGACGAGGAGCTCAGCGAGTACGCGCGCAAGGTCGCGCACACCGTGTACCACCCGGCCGGCACCTGTCGCATGGGCGCCGCCGACGACGAACTAGCCGTGGTCGACCCGCAGTTGCGGATCCGCGGCCTGCAAGGAATTCGTATCGCCGACGCCTCTGTCTTTCCGACGATGACCGCAGTGAACCCGATGATCGGGGTGCTCATGGTCGGTGAGAAGGCCGTCGACCTGATCGGAGGTGAGGCGTGATGAGTACGACGACCCCCAGCACGACCCCCGGCACGACGCCCGAGACCCGCAAGCCCCCGACCGAGAAGCCGGTCTTCTCCGTCGAGGGCCTATGGAAGGTGTTCGGCCCCAAGGCCCACCGGGTCCCCGCCGACCCGGACCTGACCGCGCTCGACCCCGCCGGACTGCGCGAACGCACCGGCTGCACGGCGGCCGTCCGTGACGTGTCCTTCGACGTCCGCAAGGGCGAGGTCTTCGTGGTGATGGGCCTGTCCGGCTCGGGCAAGTCCACCCTGGTCCGCTGTCTGACCCGCCTCATAGAACCGACGGCCGGCACCATAGCCATCGACGGCGAGGACGTCCGCGCCATGGACAAGACCCGTCTGCGTGAACTGCGCCGCCACCGTGCCGCGATGGTCTTCCAGCACTTCGGCCTGCTCCCGCACCGCACCGTCCTGGACAACGTGGCCTACGGCCTGGAGATCCAGGGCATCGGCAAGGCGGAGCGCCGCGAGCGGGCCGCCGCGGTCGTGGCCAAGGTCGGCCTGGAGGGCATGGAGCACCGCAGGCCCGGCCAGCTCTCCGGCGGTCAGCGTCAGCGCGTCGGCCTCGCGCGGGCGCTCGCCGTGGACCCCGAGGTCCTGCTCTTCGACGAGCCGTTCAGCGCGCTCGACCCGCTGATCCGGCGGGACATGCAGGAGGAGGTCGTCCGGCTGCACCGCGAGGAGGGCCGCACGATGGTCTTCATCACCCATGACCTCAGCGAGGCCCTCAAGCTCGGCGACCGCATCGCCCTGATGCGCGACGGCCGCGTCGTCCAACTGGGCACGCCGGAGGAGATCGTGGGCTCCCCGGCCGACGACTACGTCCGCGAGTTCGTCCGCGACGTCCCGCGCGAACAGGTCCTGACGGTCCGTACGGCCATGCGCGCCGCGTCGGCCGACGAGGCCGGCAACGGCCCCGCCCTCGCGCCGGACGCGACCGTGTCCGAGGCCATCGAGGCCGTGGCGCGAAGCGGCGCCCCGGCCCGGGTCATGGAGGGGGGACGCTGTCTGGGGGTGGTCGACCACGAACGGCTTCTCGCTGTCGTTGCGGGGACGGAGCAGCGTGAGGAGGCGGCTTGATGGCCACCGTCACCGCCGACGCCCCCCGCACGGCCCTGCCCGGCTTCCTCAAGCAGTCCGTCGTCCGCAAGCTGCTGCTGCTCGCGCTCGCCGCCGCGGTCCTCGTGCCGCTGGCCGATGCCCGCTGGGCGAGCGGCAGCTGGCCGGGCGCGCTGACCGTCGACGTCTCCGAACCGCTGACCAGGGTCAGCGACTGGATCATCGACAACCGTGACAGCCACCCGCTGTTCATCTACTTCCTCGGGCACATCAGCAACGCGGTCGTGATCTGCGTACGCGCCGTGTACCTGGTGCTGCTCGCGGCCGGCTGGGCGGGCGTCACCGCCGCCGCGTCCCTCGTCGCCTGGCGCGTCGCAGGACCACGGCTCGCCGCCGGCACCGGTGTCGCGTTCCTGGCCTGCGGGTTCCTCGGCATGTGGGTGCCCACCATGCAGACCCTCGCGCTGATGGTCGTGGCGGTCCTCACCTCGGTCGCCGTGGGCGTGCTGCTGGGCCTCGCCGCCGGCCTGTCCGACCGCCTCGACCGGATGCTGCGCCCCGTCCTGGACACCATGCAGGTGCTCCCGGCCTTCGCCTACCTGCTGCCCGTCGTCCTGGTCTTCGGCATCGGCGTCCCCGCCGCCGTCCTGGCCACCGTCGTCTACGCCGCCCCGCCGATGGCCCGCCTCACCGCCCTCGGGCTGCGCGGCGCCGACAAGGAGGTGCTGGAGGCCGTCGAGTCGCTCGGCACCACCGCCCGCCAGCGCCTGCTGACCGCCCGCATCCCGCTGGCCCGCAAGGAACTCCTCCTCGGCCTCAACCAGACGATCATGATGGCGCTGTCGATGGCCGTCATCGCCTCCGTCATCGGCGCCGGCGGCCTCGGTGACCGCGTCTACCAGGCACTCGCCTCGGTCGACGTCGGCGCCGCGCTCGCGGCCGGCATCCCGATCGTGCTGCTCGCCGTGGTCCTGGACCGGGTGACGGGCGCCGCGGGGGAGCAGCTCGGCGAGGAACCGCACCCGAACGGCCGGAGGCTGTGGCTGTACGCCCTCGTCGGCACCGCGGCCGTCGCCGTCGCCGGACGTCTCGCCGGCCGCCTCGACTGGCCCGACGCCTGGGCCCTGAACATCGCCGAGCCCGTCAACCGTGCCGTCGACTGGATGACGGACCACCTCTACTCCGGCGTCCCCGTGGTCGGCGGCACCGCCGACTGGGCGGCCCACTTCACCACCTGGGTCCTGGACCCCGTGCGCGACGGACTGCTGTGGCTGCCGTGGTGGTCGGTCCTGCTGATCGTCGCCGCCCTGGCCTGGCTGATCGGCACCTGGCGCACCGCGCTGACCGCCGTGCTCGCCATGGCCGCGATCGGCGTCCTCGGTGTGTGGAAGCCGTCCCTCGACACGCTCTCCCAGGTCCTGGCGGCCGTCGCCGTCACCCTGGTGCTGGGCTTCGCGACCGGCATCGCGGCGGCACGCAGCGACCGCGTCGAGCGACTGCTGCGCCCCGTCCTGGACGTCTTCCAGACGATGCCGCAGTTCGTGTACCTGATCCCGGTGGTGGCCCTGTTCGGCGTGGGCCGTGCCCCGGCCGTCGCGGCGGCCGTCGTCTACGCGCTGCCCGCAGTCGTGCGCATCACCACCCAGGGCCTGCGCCAGGTCGACCCGGCCGCCCTGGAGTCGTCCCGCTCGCTCGGCGCGACCCCCGCCCAGCAGCTGCGGCAGGTCCAGCTCCCGCTGGCCCGCCCGGCATTGCTGCTCGCCGTGAACCAGGGCGTGGTCCTGGTCCTCGCCGTGGTCATCATCGGCGGCCTGGTCGGCGGTGGCGCGCTCGGCTACGAGGTCGTCGCCGGCCTCGCCCGGGGCGACCTGGCGACCGGCCTGGTCGCCGGTGCCGCGATCGTCTGCCTCGGCCTGATGCTCGACCGGGTGACCCAGCCCACCGTTCGCCGCGCGAAGAAGGGAGCGTGACATGCGCATCCGTACCACCACCGCCGTAGTGGCCGGCGTGTCCTCGCTGGCCCTGCTGACCGGCTGCGGCGCCGCCGACATGACCAAGCAGGCCTCGCCCTTCGCCAATGCGCAGGGCGCGAAGACCGTGACGCTGTCCGTGCAGTCCTGGGTGGGCGCGCAGGCCAATGTGGCCGTCGCCCAGTACCTCCTGGAGCACGAGCTCGGCTACCGCGTCGACACCGTCCAGGTCGACGAGATCCCCGCCTGGGACGCGCTCAGCCAGGGCCGGGTCGACGCGATCATGGAGGACTGGGGCCACCCGGACCAGGAAGAGCGGTACATCAAGGACAAGAGGACGATCGTGCCCGGCGGCGACCTCGGGGTCACCGGGCACATCGGCTGGTACGTCCCGACGTACTTCGCGAAGAAGCACCCGGACGTCACCGACTGGAAGAACCTCGACAAGTACGCCGATCAGATGCGCACCGCGGAGAGCGGCGGCAAGGGCCAGCTGATGGACGGCTCGCCGTCCTACGTCACCAACGACAAGGCGCTGGTGAAGAACCTGGACCTGGACTACCAGGTGGTGTTCGCCGGCTCCGAGGCCGCGCAGATCACGCAGATCAAGCAGTTCGCCAAGGCCGAGAAGTCCTTCCTGACGTACTGGTACGAACCCCAGTGGCTGTTCAAGAAGGTCCCGATGACCGAGGTGAAGCTGCCGGCGTACAAGGAGGGCTGCGACGCGGACCCGGAGAAGGTCGCCTGCGCCTATCCGCACACCCCGCTGCAGAAGTACCTCAACGCCGACTTCGCCAGGAGCGGCGGGGAGGCGGCGGCCCTGCTGAAGAAGTTCAAGTGGACGACCGAGGACCAGAACGAGGTCTCCCTGATGATCGCCGAGCAGAAGCTGTCACCCGAGGCGGCGGCGAAGAAGTGGGCGGACAGCCACGAGTCCACGTGGAAGTCGTGGCTGTCCTGAGCCGCTAGCGCAGGCCGGCCGCGATCCCGCGCAGCGCCCGCGCACTCTCGCGCTGGAGTCCCGGTCCGAACGTGATCCGGGTGGCCCCGAGTTCACCGAGCGCGGTGGACGAGGGGTCCCCGGTCACGGTGCCGTGCACATTGATCGGCCCCTGGATGCCGGACCGCAGCAGCGGCAGTACGTCGACGGGTGCGCCGATCGGATACACGCAGTCGGCGCCCGCGGCGACGTACGCCGCCGCCCGCTCGATGGCCTGCTCGGCCGCCTGCTTGGGGTCGGTGTCGCCGGGGGCCCGGATGAAGGTGTCGATCCGGGCGTTGACGAAGAGCCGGTCGGCGGCGGCGCGCCGCACCTCGGCGAGCCAGTCGGCGTGCGCGCCCGGGTCCTTGAGGACACCGCCCTCGGAGTCCTCCAGGTTGCACCCCACGGCGCCGGTCTCCAGCAGCCGCTCCACGAGTTCCCCGGGCGCGATCCCGTAGCCGCCCTCGATGTCCGCCGACACCGGCACGTCGACCGCCCGGACGACCCGTGCGACCGCCGCGAACATCTCGTCGGCCGGGGTGTCCCCGTCCTCGTACCCGAGGCCGGCGGCGACGGCCGCGCTCGGCGTCGCGAGGGCGGGGAATCCCGCCTCGACGCAGACCCGGGCGGAGGCGGCGTCCCAGGGCCCGGGCAGGACCAGCGGGTCGCCGGGTGCCTTGCGGCGGTGCAGGGCGCGGAAGGTCTCGACCTTGCTCTCGGTGCGGCCCACGCTGTCGGTCACGGTGTGTATCCCCCTGGTGGAATGCGGCGGGCGACCATCACCCGGTTCCAGTTGTTGATGGCGACGATCAGCCCGACGAGATGGGCGAGTCGCGGCCCGTCGAAGTGCGCCGCGGCCCGGTCGTACACATCATCGGGCACGAAGCGGTCCGTGAGTACGGTGATCGCCTCGGTCAGCGCGAGCGCGGCCCGCTCCCGCCCGTCGAAGACGTCCCCGGCCTCCTCCCAGGCCGCCAGCATGTCCAACTGCCGCTCACCCACTCCGAGTTCCCGGGCGACGGCGAGATGCATGTCGAGACAGAACGCGCACCGGTTGAGCTGCGAGGCGCGGAGGACGACGAGCTCGGCGAGGGCCGGGTCGCCGAGCCCCTTCTTCGCGGCGGCGCTGACCGCCGACATCGCCTGCGCCACGCCCGCGTCGAGCCGCTTGGTGCGGACCGTCACCGGAACTGGCCCGGCTGGTAGTGCCCCGGAGTGCGCCGGCACGTCACGCCGAACCGGTTCCACGCGTTGATCACGCTGATCGCCGCGATCAGCTGCGCCAGCTCGGCCTCCTCGAACTGCCGGGCGGCGCGCTCGTAGACCTCGTCCGGCACGAAGCCTCCCCCAGTGCCGAAAGCCTGGGAGGTGCCCCCAGTCAGCACGGTCACGGCGTCCGTCAGCTCAAGGGCCGCGAGCTCGCGTTCGGTGTAGAAGTGCCGCGACTCCTCCCACGCGCTCAGCTGCACGATCCGCTCGACGCTCTCACCGGCCGCGAGCGCGTCCTTGGTGTGCATGTCGAGGCAGAACGCGCAGTGGTTGATCTGCGAGGCCCGGATCTTCACCAGCTCGCGCAGGGCCGGCTCCAGTCCCCGTCCGGCCGCCGCGTCGAGCCGGACCATGGCCTTGAACACGTCGGGGGCGAGCGCGGCCCAGTCGAGGCGCGGGGTCGGTTCGGTCGCGTACGCCACGGTCGTCGCCGTGCTCTCTTCGGTCGTCGTCATGATCTCGACCCTAGGAGCGAAGCAGCCCAGGAGTATGGTCCACTTCCATGGCGAAACCTTGGGCCGCTTTTGGTGTCGACCTCCATCTGGAACCGGCGGGACCGGGCCTGCGCCGGGGCCTGACCGACGCCCTGCGCGAGGCGGTGCGCACCGCACGCCTCGCCCCCGGCACCCGCCTGCCGTCCTCCCGCTCCCTCGCCGCCGACCTCGGCATCGCCCGCAACACGGTCGCCGAGGCGTACGCCGAACTCGTCGCCGAGGGCTGGCTCACCGCCCGCCAGGGCTCGGGCACCCGGGTCGCCGACCGCACCGTGACTCCGCCGACGGGCCCGGCCGCCGCGCCCCGCCCCGAGCGCGCCCGCCCCGCCTACGACCTGGTCCCCGGCACCCCCGATCTGGCGGCCTTCCCCCGCGCGGAGTGGCTCAGGGCCGCCCGCCGCGCCTTCCTCGCCGCCCCGAACGGGTCCCTCGGCTACGGCGACCCGCGCGGCCACGCCGAACTGCGCACCGCCCTCGCCGGCTACCTCGCCCGGGCGCGGGGCGTGCGCGCGGACCCCGGCCGCGTCGTGGTGTGCTCGGGTTTCGTGCACGGCCTCCAGCTGCTCGGCAGGGTGCTGCGGGCACGCGGCCTGCGAACGGTGGCCGTGGAGTCGTACGGCCTCCCGCCGCACTGGAACCAGCTCACGACCGCCGGCCTGACCACCGAGCCCCTGCCCTTCGACGAACTGGGCACGAACCCGGCGGAGCTGACCTCCCAGGGAGCCGTACTCCTCACCCCCGCCCACCAGTTCCCGATGGGTGTGCCACTGCACCGCGACCGCCGCGCGACGGTGGTGGACTGGGCGCGCCGCACCGGCGGACTGGTTCTGGAGGACGACTACGACGGCGAGTTCCGCTACGACCGCCAGCCGGTCGGCGCGCTCCAGGGCCTGGACCCCGACAACGTCGTCTACCTCGGCACCGCCAGCAAGTCCCTCGCCCCCGGCCTGCGCCTGGCCTGGATGGTGTTGCCCCCCGCGCTGGTGGACGAGGTGACCGCGGCGAAGGGCGGCTCCGACACCTGCGGCGTCCTGGACCAGCTGACCCTGGCCGAGTTCCTCACGTCCGGCGCCTACGACCGCCACGTCCGCGCCGCCCGCCTGCGCTACCGGCGCCGCCGCGACGCCCTGGTCCGGGCCCTGTCCGCCCAAGCCCCCCACCTCGGTGTCACCGGCATCGCGGCCGGCCTGCACGCCGTCCTGCGCCTCCCGCCCGGCACGGAACGCTCCGTACTCCGGGCCGCGACCTGGCAGGGCCTGGCCCTGCACGGACTGACGTCCTACCGCCACGAGAAATCGCCCACGGACCCCTTGGACGCCCTGGTCGTGGGCTACGGAACACCGCCGGACCATGCGTGGGCGGGCGCGCTGGAGGCGCTGTGCCGAGTGCTGCCCTGAATCACGCTCACTCGTCCTCGCCCGGCGCCTCACCGAACCGAGCCAACGCGAGCGCCCCCGCCACCGACACCACGAACCCCAGCACGGCCAGCCAGGCCAGTCCCTCGCGCGTCCGGTCCCCCAGCCACACCACCCCCACCAGCGCCGGCCCCACCGTCTCCCCGATCACCAGCGCCGCCGTGGCCACCGTCACGGACCCCCGCTGCAACGCAGAAGTCAGCGCCAGAAACGCCGCCCCGCCCCCCACCAGCAACGCGTACGTCGCCGGATTGCCCAACAACTCCGGCACCGCCATCGAATCGATCAGCCGCACCGCCACCTCGACCACCCCGAACCCGAACCCGGCCGCCAGCCCGAGCACCAGCCCCCGCCCCCGCTCCGGCAACCGCCCGCCCGCCAGGCCCACCCCGAGCACGGCCAGCGCCACCCCGAGCATCGAGAACTTCAGCGCGTCCGACCCGCCGGTGTCCCCCTCCGTCCCGGCCGAGAGCCCGAGCATCGCCAAGCCGGCACAGACCACCGCCACGGCACCCCACTCGGCCCGCCCCAGCCGCACCCGCAGCAAGCGCGCCGCGACCACCGCCGTCACCGCGAGACTGGACGCCAGCGCCGCCCCGACGGCGTAGATCGGAATCGACCGCAGCGCGAGGACCTGGAACACGAACCCCAGCCCGTCCAGCCCGAGCCCGGCCAGATATCGCCACTGGCGCAGCGCCCGCAGCAGCACCCCCGCCTCGCCGCCGCGACCTCCCTGCGCACTCGCCGCCCGCGCGGCCATCGCCTGCAACACGGTCGCCGTACCGAAACAGACAGCCGCAGCCAGCGCACACAACATCCCAAACAGCACAGAGCGACTGTAGGCGAGCGGAAGAACCACAGCCCCGCCGACAGCCGCACTCGCACCGATCTCTAGGCTGTCCGCCTGACGAACCACGGACAATCAGACTGACAATCCGTCAGGCGACCGGCTCATCAACCGGTTCATCGAGAACATCGGGGGAGACACAGGCATGGCGGAAACACGACGCAGGCTGCGCTCCGGCACGGTCGTACTCGGCGGCATGGGAGTCATCGCGGCGGCCCTCACCTCGTGCGGCTCCGACCCCGACCGCCGCTGCGTCGACCGCGACAGCTACACCTACGAGGGCTACAAGATCGTCGCGGACAAGAACTGCAAGTCCGGCAGCGGCTCCGGCTCCTCCTACGGCAAGGGCGGCAAGAAGAAGACCCGCGGCTCCGACGCCGCCTGGTACTACGACTCCGAGTTCGACGCCGGCCGCGCCGACTACGGCACCTTCAGCCGCAGCGAGGCCGTCGACCGAGGCGGCTTCGGCTGCTCGGGCAGCGGCGGCGGCTGAGCGGGACCCCCACGACATGGAGCGCCGCACGATCGAGCCCCGCCCCGACTGGCAGCAGACCGTCGAGGAGCAGGGGCTCATCTACCCCCTCACCCGCCACCCGGACGACTCCCTGCGCCCCTACTGGGACGAGAGCGCCTACTACGTGTTCTCCCTCGCGGAGGTCGAGGCGCTGGAGGAGACCGTCGAGGAACTGCACCGCATGTGCCTCGCCGCGGCCGACCACATCGTCTCCGCCGGCCGCTTCGCCGACCTCGGCATCACCGACCCGCGCATCGCGAACGCGGTTGCCGAGGCCTGGCACCGCCGCGCCGAACTGCCCTCCGTCTACGGCCGCTTCGACCTCCACTACGACGGCACCGGCCCGGCCAGGCTCCTGGAGTACAACGCCGACACCCCCACCTCCCTGGTCGAGGCCGCCTCGCCCCAGTGGTTCTGGATGGAGGACCGCTTCCCCGGCGCCGACCAGTGGAACTCCCTGCACGAACGCCTCGTCGCCGCCTGGCAGAAGCAGGCGGCCCTGCTCCCGCCGGGCGCCCCGCTGCACTTCGCGTACTCCTCGGCCGACGAGCTCGGCGAGGACATGATGACGGTCGCCTATCTGAAGGAGACCGCGGAACAGGCGGGCCTGGACACCGGCTGGATCTCCATGGAGGAGATCGGCTGGGACCGCCTCTCCGGCCGCTTCGTGGACAGGCAACTCCGCTTCATCCGCAGCTGCTTCAAGCTCTACCCCTGGGAGTGGCTGACCACCGACCGCTTCGCCGACCACGTCCTGGACACCCTCGACAACGGCGGCGGCACCGGGACGACCCTGTGGATCGAACCGGCCTGGAAGATGCTCCTCAGCAACAAGGCCCTCCTCGCCATCCTCTGGGAGCTCTACCCGGGCCACCCGAACCTGCTCCCCGCCTACCTCGACGGCCCGCGGGAGCTGGCGCACACCACCGGCCATGTCGCCAAACCCCTGCTGGGCCGCGAGGGCGCGGGCGTCACCATCCACGAACCCGGCACCGAGGCCGCCGTCCGCGACGAACCCTGCTGCTACCAGCAGTTGGCCCCGCTGCCCGCCTTCGACGGCAACCACGTCGTCCTCGGCGCGTGGGTCGTCGAGGACGAGTCGGCAGGCCTCGGCATCCGGGAGTCCTTCGGCCTGATCACCGACGAGTACGCCCGCTTCCTGCCGCACGTGATCCTCTGACGGCCGAGCAACGCTGCCGTGAGCCGGGCGGATCCGCGCGGATGCGGCAGATGCCGCCGGTGCTGCCGCCCGGCTCGGTTCCCCCGAACCACCGTCCACGACCCGGGCGGCAGGCCTCCAGCATCCCGCCGGCACCCATCACCCGGCTATCCGCTTACGACGGGAACCGCACCCTTTTGTGGATAGCCCGGACTCCGCCGCAACGTCTGTGACGGCGTCTCCCCGTACACCCGCCGATAGTGCCCCGTGAACCGCCCCAGATGCGCGAACCCCCACCGCAACGCCACCTCCGTCACCGTCCCGAACCCGTGCCCGTCCGCGATGGCCAGCAGATCGCGGCGCGCCAGGTCCAGCCGGACCCGCCGCAGATACGCCAGCGGAGTCGTGGCCAGATGCACCCGGAACCCCTCCCGCAGACTGCGCACACTCACCCGCGCCGCCACCGCCATGTCGGCCACGGATATCGGCTCATGGGCATGCTCGGCACAGAAGTCCGCGGCCCGCCGCACGGCACTGGGCAGCACCGCAGGACCCCGCCCCGCCACCGAGTCGCTGAGCACATGCGGCTGAGCGTCCAGCAGCCCGTTCACCAGCAACTGCTCGAAGTGCCCCACGCCCAGCGGCGAGCGCGCCGCCAACTCCGAGTCGGCGAACTCGGCGAACGCCCGCACCACCCGCAACCACGCCCCGACCGGCCCCACCCGAGGATCCAGCACCGGCGCGAACCGCAGCGGCACGGACGGCAGCTCCCCGAGCCGCACCGCGAGCGCCAGGTCGAGCGTGGCCCGCGGGATGATCAGCACCCGGTTCAGCGTCTCCCCGCTCCACCGCATCGACAGCCGCTGCCCCGGATTGACGACACTGAGCGAGGACCCGAGCGCCACCCCGTCCGCCGTGACGACACCGTCTCCCGACAGCGGCACATGGATGTTGTAGAACTCCGGCAGCTCACCCGGCGTGACATCGACCTCCGCCCCGTACCCCAGCTCGTACAGCGCCACGCCGCCCTCGTGCACACAGCGGAACCGCCCGTCGACCGGATGCTCGTCCAGCACCGTCAGCCGATGCGGTGCGAACCGCGCACTGACCAGCGCATGCAACTCCTCGACATCACCGCCCCGGAACAGCAGCCCCCGCCCCGCACCCCCGGACCCGGCCCCCGACACCGCTCCGCCCATGACGCCCATGCCTCTCCGTGACGCGTCCTGCGCGGAACGTACCGCCCCCGGCCACCCACCGCCCCGGAATCCCGGTGGCACCGGTCCCGGCCGTGGACGGACCAGGGACAACAGGCCGACCCGAACCGGCGCAACGAGCACGGGCGCCTACTGCCCGGCGACCAACTCCGTCGGCGCCCGCCCCCACCCGGCGGCGCACTCACACCCCGAGCACATCCCGCAACTGGGCGAGCCCCCAGTCCAGATCCTCCTTCCCGATCACCAGGGGCGGCGCGATCCGGATCGTCGCCCCATGGGTGTCCTTCACGAGCACACCCCGGTCCATCAGCTTCTCGGACACCTCCCGCCCCGTGCCGTACGCCCGCGCGATGTCGACACCCGCCCACAGGCCGCGCCCCCGCACCTCCGTCACCCGGCCCGTCCCCGTCAACAGGCCCAGCTCCCGGTGCAGATGAGCGCCCAGCTCGGCCGCCCGCGCCTGGAACTCGCCCGTCCGCAGCATCGCGATCACCTCCAGCGCCACCGCACACGCCAGCGGATTCCCGCCGAACGTCGACCCGTGCTCCCCGGGCCGGAACACCCCGAGCACATCGGCCGACGACACCACCGCCGACACCGGCACGACCCCGCCCCCGAGCGCCTTGCCCAGCACATACATGTCCGGCACGACCCCCTCGTGCTCGCACGCGAACGTGCGCCCCGTACGGCCCAGCCCCGACTGGATCTCGTCCGCCACGAACAGCACGTCCCGCTCCCGCGCCAGCTCCCGCACCGCCGACAGGTAACCCGCCGGAGGCATGAGCACCCCCGCCTCGCCCTGGATCGGCTCCAGCAGCACGGCCACCGTGTTCTCCGTCAACGCCTCCCGCATCGCCGTCAGATCCCCGTACGGCACGATCTCGAAGCCCGGCGTGTACGGCCCGAAGTCCGCCCGCGCCTCCGGATCGGTGGAGAAACTGATGATCGTCGTCGTCCGGCCGTGGAAGTTGTTGCCCGCGACCACGATCTTCGCCATCTCCGCCGGCACGCCCTTGACCCGGTAACCCCACTTCCGGGCGGTCTTCACGGCCGTCTCCACCGCCTCCGCGCCGGTGTTCATCGGCAGCACCATCTCCATCCCGCACAGCTGCGCGAGCTCCTCGCAGAACGCGGCGAACCGGTCGTGGTGAAACGCCCGCGACGTCAGCGTCACCCGCTCCAGCTGCGCCTTCGCCGCCGCCAGGATCCGCCGGTTGCCGTGCCCGAAATTGAGCGCCGAATACCCGGCCAGCAGATCCAGATACCGCCGTCCCTCCACATCCGTCATCCACGCCCCGTCCGCCGTCGTCACCACGAGCGGCAACGGGTGGTAGTTGTGCGCACTGTGCGCGTCGATCGCGGCGATCTGCGATTCGGTGCTGCTCGACGTAGTCACGGGGCTCTCCGTTTCCGCCGCCGCGAGGGCTCGTGTCCCGGCAGTCACGAGGCTCACGGCCACTGTCCATTTCCTGCCTCCGCGTGCTGTGCCGCCCCCTTCTATCGTGGCTCGCATGGTGGACGCACGGCCATGGCGCGCCGGCCCGCCCGGTAGGCTGATCGTCGGGCCGTGACTGGCGCGCTGGGATGGACCAACCATCGGGGAGCGGCCCCTGGACCGAAGTCCAGACCGAGTGCCGTGCGCCTGGGCCGTACCGTGATCGCTGCACACGACGTCCGGAGGTCCCCATGTCAGCCGAGCCCTTCTCCACCGAGTCCACCGCCTTCCGTTCCGCCCTCGACGTGATCCGCGCCGTCGAGCCGCGCGTGGCCGATGCCATCGGCCAGGAGGTCGCCGACCAGCGCGAGATGCTCAAGCTGATCGCCTCCGAGAACTACGCCTCCCCGGCCACCCTCCTGGCGATGGGCAACTGGTTCAGCGACAAGTACGCCGAGGGCACCGTCGGCCGCCGCTTCTACGCCGGCTGCCGCAACGTCGACACCGTCGAGTCCCTCGCCGCCGAGCACGCCCGCGAGCTCTTCGGTGCCCGCCACGCCTACGTCCAGCCCCACTCCGGCATCGACGCCAACCTCGTCGCCTTCTGGGCCGTCCTCGCCCAGCGCGTCGAGGCCCCCGCCCTGGAGAAGGCCGGCGTCCGCCAGGTCAACGACCTCTCCGAGGCCGACTGGGCCGAGCTGCGCAGCGCCTTCGGCAACCAGCGCATGCTCGGCATGTCCCTGGACGCCGGCGGCCACCTCACCCACGGCTTCCGCCCCAACATCTCCGGCAAGATGTTCGACCAGCGCTCCTACGGCACCGACCCCGCCACGGGCCTGATCGACTACGAGGCGCTGCGTGCCTCGGCCCGCGACTTCAAGCCGCTGATCATCGTCGCCGGCTACTCCGCCTACCCCCGTCTCGTGAACTTCCGGATCATGCGCGAGATCGCCGACGAGGTCGGCGCCACGCTCATGGTCGACATGGCCCACTTCGCGGGTCTCGTCGCCGGCAAGGTCCTCACCGGCGACTTCGACCCGGTCCCGCACGCCCAGATCGTCACCACCACCACCCACAAGTCGCTGCGCGGCCCGCGCGGCGGCATGGTCCTGTGCGACGACTCCCTCAAGGACCAGGTCGACCGCGGCTGCCCGATGGTCCTCGGCGGCCCGCTCCCGCACGTCATGGCCGCCAAGGCCGTCGCCCTCGCGGAGGCCCGCCGTCCCTCGTTCCAGGACTACGCCCGGCGCATCGTCGACAACTCCCGCGCGCTGGCCGAGGGCCTGATGCGCCGCGGCGCGACCCTGGTGACCGGCGGCACCGACAACCACCTGAACCTGATCGACGTCACCTCCTCCTACGGCCTCACCGGCCGCCAGGCCGAGGCCGCGCTCCTTGAATCCGGCATCGTCACCAACCGCAACGCCATCCCGGCCGACCCCAACGGCGCCTGGTACACCTCCGGCATCCGCATCGGCACTCCCGCCCTCACCACCCGTGGCCTGGGCACCGCCGAGATGGACGAGGTCGCCGCCCTCATCGACCGTGTCCTCGCCACCACCGAGGCCGGCACCACCAGCAAGGGCGCTCCGTCCAAGGCGCAGCACGTCCTCGACCCCAAGGTCGCCGACGAGATCTCCCGCCGCGCCACCGACCTCGTCACCGGCTTCCCGCTGTACCCGGAGATCGACCTGGGCTGACGCCCACCACCAGGACCGACGGCCTAGAGATCCAGGTCGATCAACTCCTGGCGTGGCTCCTGACGCGGCGGTCCGGCTTCCGGCCGGGCCGCCGCGCGGCGTATCAGCAGCGTGCCGCCGACCCCCGCCGCGAACCCGACGGCCAGCCCCGCGAGCGCCCACCCGGTGTCACCCAAATCCGCACCGGGCCGATCCCAGGCCGCCGCACCCACGGCAGCCGCGGTGAGCTCGTCCTCCGTTTCGCCGAGCAGCGCCGCCAGGTCCAGCCGCTCGAAGACGGAGCGAGGTGCCCGATGCCAGCGGATGTCGTCGTCCTCCACGTCCGGCGCGAGATCCGACCGCACCCAAGGTGTGCCGTCCCCCGCTACGAACAGCTGGTCCTGCCTCTCCATGGCCACGTCACCGCCCGGCGCCCGATTCGTCTGCGGCCAGCCACCGACGCCCGTCAGTCCCCAGAGCACCGTGATCCTTATCGGTGGATGACGCCCCTCCGCCCAGCTCTCCGGCACCCGCTCCGTCCCGACGTACGTCGGCTGCAACAGCTGCCAGAGACGGGCGAAACCCGGCTGGCCGGAGTGCAGGGCCACCGTGCGGCCCGATCCGCCCGCGACGACCATCGCCACATCGGGGACGTCCCGCGGCTGTGCCGGGGCGGCCCGGGCGGTCGCCGCAGCTCCCCACAGGGCGAGTGCCGCCGACGCCGTCACGAGCAGCGCGAGCCGTAGCTTTCCGCCCAGGTCGGCCCTCATACGTCCCGCAACTCCTGCCTCGGCCCCGGCTCACCGCGCAGGCGGTCCAGGGGGAGCCGCAGGGCGAGGGGGCGCAGAGCGAGCGCGAGCACCGCTCCGGCCGCCGCGCCCGGCAGGGCCCACCACCAGTCGGTGCCGTCGCTGGAGGCCGACGCCGACGCCGACCCCGCCCCTGAGCCGGACTCCGTCCCTGGCCCCGACCCTGACCCGGACGCGGCCGAGGTCGTCTCGTCCGCAGCGGAGGGTGAGTCCTGCGCGCCGTTGTCCGTGCCGGACGCCTCCTCGTCCGGCGGGAAGATCGCCGCGCCGCCCTCGGAGGAGGCCTTGCCCATCAGGCCCAGCTTCGAGAGCAGAGCGCGCAGCTTGGACGGTTGATGGGCCCGGTGCCAGGTGCCGTTCGTCGTGCTGCCCAGGTCCGACGCGGTGTGGATCCAGACGTCCTTCCCGTCGTCGACCGGATAGACCCGGTCGAGGCGCCAGGGCGACACGTCATGGACCATCCACGTGACGTTGATCTGGCGGGCCGCCTCCAGAGCGGCCTCCGGCGGCTTGTTCCGCGTGCCCAGGGCGGCTGAGCCGAGCAGCCGCTCCAGCTGTCCGTACTCCTTGTCGGAGTAGTACAGCGAGGCCGTCTCGGTGCTTTCCGGCGAGACCAGGAGCACGCTCGTCGGGCCGCCGGCCGATGCCGGGGCGGCGGCGCCCCACACCAGCAGAGCGAGCGCGGCCGCCAACGCACCGGTCAACGCCGTGAGTTCACGACACCGACCCCTCCAGCCGACCCCGCCCTCACGTCCGCCCCCGCCCTTGCCTCCGCCTGCGCCGCCGCGCGAGCACCGTCCCGAGCAACCCATCCCACGCCCCCGCAACCGGTGTCCCCAGCGGCCGACCCCATGTCCGCACATCCGAACCCCCAACCCAAGCGATCCCCGTGCGACCCGTCCCCGAGCCGCGTGTCACTTCTGGTACACCGCCCGACCCGCCTGGGTTCCCACCCCGCCCCCACTATTTCCGGCCCATGCATTTCGGGCCACGATCCGGACCGAAATCCTGGGACCGGTTGTTTGGAGGGCCCTTCGGAAGGGCCCTCCCAGAAGCCGCCGGAGCCGCCGGAGCCGCCGGAGCCGCCGGAGCCGCTGGAGCCGCCGAAGCCGCCAGGGCCGTCTGAGCCGCCCAACCGGCCCGGGCCGCCCAACCGATCCGGACCCCCACAGGACCGCCAGGCCCGCCCCAAACCCGTCCCGAAGCCCCTACGGGGGACCCGCCGCGCGCCCGCCCCCCGGCCGAGCAGCCCGCCACCAGCCGGCGACGGCCATCGCCCGCCCCGACACCCCAGCCGCGCTGCCCGTCGGCTACTCCACCGACCGCGCCACCGCCAGGGCCCGCGCCTTGGACCCCACCCCTTCCAGCCGCAGCGCCACGCTCTCGCCCTCCGCGCCATGGCTCCACAGCAGGGTCGGACCGGCCGTCCGCTCCTCGCGGGTGAAGCGCTCCCCGCTCGGGTCCACCAGCCAGAAGGTCAGCAGATGTGGGCGGGCGAACCACAGGGCCTGGTCGGCCGCCGTCCCGTTCGTGCCGCCCGAGGCGTCGGAGCCCAGCGAGATCCACTCCGGAGGTTCGCGGACCGTCTTGGCGAAGCCGATGTCCAGGCTCGCCCGGCGCTCGTCCAGCCGTATCGTGCGGCCGTCCTCGCGCCAGCACAGGCTCACCAGGAACCGTCCCCGTGGCTCACCGGTCACCGCGACCGCGTCCGGAGCGCCGAGCTCCTTCGGCACCACCGGTGCGAAGCCGGCCCGCCGCTCGGCCTCGGCCAGCGACACCGGGTCGTCGCAGCCGGGGACCTCGGCGCCGGGGGCGGGGGTCGCCGACGGGTCGTACCGCACCCCGACGCCCGCGAAGTCGAACCAGTCGAGGACCGCCGCCCGCACGGGGGGCGTGAGCACCAGGACCGTCAGCAGGCCGCACAGCGTCGCGGTCAGCGAACGCCACCGCATCCGCGTCCAGCGCCGCACCGCCCGCAGCCGCTCGGCCGCCCCCGTCGGCTCGGCCACCGGCACGGGCACCTGCTCGGCGAGGAGCTGCCCCAGCACCCGCTCGACCATCGTCTCGGCCCCGTCCGCCGCACCCGGCGGGTCCAGCGAACGCCCGAGCGCCCGCAGCTCCTCCGGCAGACGGGTCGGATCGACACGCCGACCACGATCACCGGGACCTCGTCCCTCGGAACCGCGACCGCGATCACCCGGCCTCATGCTCATCACCCCCTTCCCGAGGCTGGAAGTCCGGCAGCAACCGCCCCAGCTTCCGCAACGCGCGGTTCAGCCGGGATTTCACCGTGCCCCTGGGCCAGCCGAGGGCCTGGGCCGTCTCGGACTCGTCCATCTCCAGGAGATAGCGGTAGGTGACGACCAGGCGGTGTTCCTCGCTCAGCTTCTCCAGGGCTGCCTGGAGGGCGGCACGGCGCTCTATCTCCAGCGCGGCGACCGCCGGGTCCGCCGATTCCGGTATCAGGGGTTCCGCCTCCACCAACGCCGCCTCGCGCCCGGCGAGCGTGCGCTGGCGGGCCGCCGTACGCACTGTGTTCCTCGTCTCATTGGCCACGATCGCCAGCAGCCACGGCTTGAACGCCGAGCCGTCCTTGAACCGGCCCAGCGAGCAGTACGCCTTGACGAAGGCCTGCTGCACCACGTCCTCCGCGTCCGCACCCGCCCCGAGCGCGGCGGCCGCCCTGAGCGCGATGCCCGTATGGGCCCGCACCAGCTGCGCGTACGCCTCCGGCTCCCCGGCGCGTACGCGTGCGATCACCGCGGCCTCATCGACGATGCGGCCCCCCTCCCGCGTCCTCACACCTTTGTTACACCGCCGGGGACGGATCGGTTCCCATCTGTTTCCGACCAGTTCCGAACCGGCCCCCGAGACCTGAGAGAATGATGAGCATGGCCTCTGATCGACCCCGTGTGCTCTCCGGAATCCAGCCCACCGCAGGCTCGTTCCACCTCGGCAACTACCTCGGCGCCGTCCGCCAGTGGGTGGCGCTCCAGGAGACCCACGACGCGTTCTACATGGTCGTCGACCTGCACGCGATCACGATCCCGCAGGACCCGGCCGAGCTGCGCGCCAACACCCGGCTCGCAGCCGCCCAGCTCCTCGCGGCCGGTCTCGACCCGGAGCGCTGCACGCTCTTCGTCCAGAGCCACGTCCCCGAGCACGCCCAGCTCGCCTGGATCATGAACTGCCTCACCGGCTTCGGCGAGGCCTCCCGCATGACCCAGTTCAAGGACAAGTCCGCCAAGCAGGGCGCGGACCGGGCGTCGGTCGGCCTGTTCACGTACCCGATCCTCCAGGTCGCGGACATCCTGCTGTACCAGGCCAACGAGGTCCCGGTCGGCGAGGACCAGCGCCAGCACATCGAGCTCACCCGTGACCTCGCCGAGCGCTTCAACGGCCGCTTCGGCGCGACCTTCACCGTCCCGAAGCCGTACATCCTCAAGGAGACGGCGAAGATCTACGACCTTCAGGACCCGGCGATCAAGATGAGCAAGTCGGCGTCCACGCCGAAGGGCCTCATCAACCTGCTCGACGAGCCCAAGGCCACCGCCAAGAAGGTCAAGAGCGCGGTCACCGACACCGACACCGTCATCCGCTACGACGCCGGGAACAAGCCCGGTGTCAGCAACCTGCTCACCATCTACTCGACCCTCACGGGGACGGGAATCGCGGAACTTGAGCAGAAGTACGACGGCAAGGGCTACGGTGCGCTCAAGACGGACCTCGCCGAGGTCATGGTCGAGTTCGTGACGCCCTTCCGGGAGCGCACCCAGCAGTATCTGGACGACCCGGAGACGCTGGACTCGATCCTGGCCAAGGGCGCGGAGAAGGCGCGCGCCGTCGCCGCGGAGACCCTCTCCCAGGCGTACGACAAGGTGGGCTTCCTGCCCGCCAAGCACTGAGCCCGCACCACGGCAGGCGGCCGGAATGCGGCCGTACCACCGCACAGCGCTGCACATCACTACGGTTGCGCCTGCCCGCAGCACAGTCGTGGCCGTACAGTCGATAGCCGGGCGGTCGCGCACGCGGCCGTTCACGCTCACCAACAGGGCACGGGTTCACTCATCCGGGACGAGCTTCTCGCGATGGACGAGCTCATGAGAGAGACGACAGGAGACGACGTGGGGACCGTAACGATCGGCGTGTCGATCGCGGTCCCGGAGCCTCACGGCAGCCTGCTCCAGGAGCGGCGCGCGGGCTTCGGCGACGCCGCGGCTCACGGCATCCCCACGCACGTCACGCTGCTGCCGCCGACAGAGGTCGACGCCTCGCTGCTGCCCGCGATCGAGGCCCACCTCGTCGAGGTCGCGGCATCCGGGCGGCCGTTCCCGATGAAGCTGTCCGGCACCGGGACCTTCCGGCCGTTGTCGCCGGTCGTCTTCGTCCAGGTCGTCGAGGGCGCCGAGGCCTGCACCTGGTTGCAGAAGCAGGTCCGCGACGCCTCCGGACCGGTCTCACGCGAACTGCTGTTCCCGTACCACCCGCATGTCACGGTCGCCCACGGCATCGACGAAGAGTCGATGGACCGCGCCTTCGAGGAACTCTCCGACTACGAGGCCCACTGGCCCTGCACCGGCTTCGCCCTCTACGAGCAGGGCGCCGACGGCGTCTGGCGCAGGCTGCGGGACTACGCCTTCGGCGCCGGCGCGGTGGTGCCGCCGCAGGCGGGGCATGTGGAGCGCGGGTCGATCTCGGCGAGTTAGTTCTGCCGGGGGTGTCGGTACGGTCAGATCGGCAGCCGACGGAACAGCCCTCGCGGCGCATGCCGGAGCGCCGACATCACCACCCTGAGTGTGCCCGGTACCCACACCGTCTCCGAGCGGCGGCGCAGGCCCAGTTCGATCGCCGTCGCGACCGCTTCGGGGGTGGTCGCGAGGGGCGATTCCTCAAGGTCGGCGGTCATCTTCGAGCGCACGAATCCGGGGCGCACGACCATGACGTGCACGCCGGTGCCGTGCAGCGCGTCGCCCAGGCCCTGGGTGAAGGTGTCGAGGCCGGCCTTGCTGGAGCCGTAGATGAAGTTGGCGCGGCGGGCCCGCTCGCCGGCGACGGACGACAGGACGACCAGCGAGCCGTGGCCCTGGGACTGGAGCGCGCCGGCGCTGACCAGGGCCGCGGACACGGCGCCGGTGTAGTTGGTCTGCGCGACCCGCACCGCGTTCAGGGGCTCCCTCTCGTCGCGTGCCTGGTCGCCGAGGATCCCGAAGGCGAGCAGCACCATGTCGATGTCGCCCTCAGCGAAGACCTTGCCGAGGACCGTCTCGTGGGACTCGGGGTCGAGCGCGTCGAAGGTGACGGTGCGAACCTCGGCGCCCAGGGCGCGCAGATCGGCCGCGGACTGATCGAGGGCGGGCGACGGGCGGCCCGCCAGCCACACCGTGCGGGTACTGCGTGCGATCAGGCGGCGCGCGGTGGCCAGCGCGATCTCGGACGTACCGCCGAGGACGAGCAGGGACTGGGGGATGCCGAAGGCGTCCTTCACGACAGCTCCTAGAGATCGGGAGTCCGGAGCTCCTGGAGATCGGGAGTCCGGGGGAGGGCAGGGGATCCGGTGCCGGGCCCTACAGGCCGAGGCGGCGGGCCAGGTCCGAGACGAACACCCCGCGCGGGTCGATCTCCGCGCGCAGGGCGCGGAACTCGTCCAGGCGCGGGTACATCGTGGCCAGCACGTCGGGCCGCAGCCGGGAGTCCTTGGCGAGGTAGACGCGCCCGCCGGCCGCGGCCACGTCCTCGTCCAGCGTGTCCAGAAGGGCGCCGAGCCCGGGCAGCCCGGCCGGGATGTCCAGGGCCAGCGTCCAGCCGGGCACCGGGAAGGAGAGCCAGCCGGGGTCGGCGTCCCCGAAGCGCTTGAGGACCGCCAGGAAGGACGGGCAGCGGTGCTCGCAG
The DNA here is from genome assembly GCF_008704715.1 of Streptomyces chartreusis. Classification (NCBI taxonomy): domain Bacteria; kingdom Bacillati; phylum Actinomycetota; class Actinomycetes; order Kitasatosporales; family Streptomycetaceae; genus Streptomyces; species Streptomyces chartreusis. Next base: position 3,898,658 of record NZ_CP023689.1, on the reverse strand, counting down.
ACGCGCCGCACGATGTCGCGCAAGGTCTCTTCCCGGCCGTGCCCGACGACGAACTGGTACTGCACGAAGCCGCCCCGGCCGTAGATCCGGTTCCAGTGGGGCACGCCGTCCAGCGGGTGGAAGAACCGGGCGAGCGACTGGAGTTCGCCGGTACGCGCGTGTGGCGCCCGGCGGTACCAGAGCTCGTTGAACCAGCCCACGGTACGGCGGCTCAGCAGGCCCTCCGGGAGGACCGCGGGCGGGGCGGGCAACCGGGCCGTGCGGAAGGCGAGCGGCTCCCTACGCGCGCGTGTGCCCTCACGCAGCGCCTCCAGGGGGGCGTGGTCGCCGCGGGTGAGCACCGCGCGGCCCATCGCCGGGCCGCGGGCCAGCAGGTCGATCCAGGCGACCGAGTAGCGGTAGTGGTCGTCGCCGGTGGTCAGGCGGGCCAGCAGGTCGTCGAGGTCCCGCGCGCGCTCGGTGTCGACCGACATCAGCGAGGTCGTCACCGGCTGGAGCTGGATCGTCGCGGTGAGGATCACGCCGGTCAGGCCCATGCCGCCGGTGGTCGCGTCGAACAGGGGCGTGTCGCGGCCGACGGCGCGGACCTCGCCGTCGGCGGTGAGGAGTTCCATCGACAGCACATGGCGCGAGAAGGAGCCCGAGACGTGGTGGTTCTTGCCGTGGATGTCGGCTCCGATCGCGCCGCCGACCGTCACATACCGGGTGCCGGGCGTCACCGGTACGAACCAGCCGAGCGGGAGCAGCACCTCCATCAATCGGTGCAGGGAGACCCCCGCGTCGCACAGCACGATGCCGTTGTCGGCGTCGATCGCGTGCACCCGGTCCAGGCCGGTCATGTCCAGGACCATGCCGCCGGCGTTCTGCGCCGCGTCCCCGTACGCCCGTCCCAGGCCCCTCGGGATGCCTCCGCGTGCCCCGCAGCCCCGGACGGCCGTCGCGGCCTCCTGGTACGTCCTGGGACGGATCAGGCGGGCGTTGGTGGGGGCGGTGCGGCCCCATCCCGAGACGGAGACGGTGTCGGCAGGCATGTCGGCGACCGTAGCGTCCGTATGCGGGCGATCAGTTCTGAAACATTCCTCGTCTCCCCAAAATGGGTGATTAATGGGATGTCGCCCAATATTGTCGTAGTTCCGGCTCGGTCGGCGTGAACAGTGAGTCCACATGGGCCACCTCGACGACATGGACCACCGAAGCCTCGCGGGAGTGGACCGGCGAATCCTTTCGGCGGTCCACGCCCACGGCCGTGACCCACGTGTCGCGGGTGCCGCGCGTGCCCTTTCCAGGGCGGGCGAGCACGGTGCGCTGTGGCTGGCGGCGGGCCTCGCCGGGGCCGTGGTGGACGGGCGCCGACGCGGCGCCTGGATGCGCGGCACGGCGCTCACGGCAGGAGCGCACCTCGTCAGCATGGGGGTGAAAAGGGTGGTGCGCCGCCCGCGCCCGGCGCTTGTCGAACCCCGGGTCCGCACCCTCGGCCGGCACTCCTTCCCCAGCTCCCACGCGGCCTCCGCCACCGCCGCGGCCGTCGCCTTCGGCGCGCCCGGCGCGTACGCGATCGTGCCGCTGGCCACCGCGATGTGTCTGTCACGCCTGGTCGTCGGCGTGCACTACCCCTCGGACGTGGCGGCCGGCGCGGCGCTGGGAGCACTCACCGCGCGCGTGGGGGCGAGTTGGATGCGGAGAGCGGGCGGGCACGGCCATGCCTGAGACCGCGCACCTGACGAGTGCCGCGCGCATCCGGGAAGCGGCACTCCACCAGCAGCGCACACCCCCGCGCCGCGCCGCACCGCCACCCCGCAAGCGCGGCCCGGGCCCCCTGCTGCGTGGCCTCCTCAAGACCGCGCGCCCCAAGCAGTGGATCAAGAACATCCTGGTCATCGCGGCCCCGGCCGCCGCGGGCCGGCTCTTCTCCGCCCACGCGGCGATCCAACTCGCCCTCGTCTTCACGCTCTTCACCGCCTGCGCCGCCGCCGTCTACCTGATCAACGACGCCCGTGACGCCGACGCGGACCGCGCCCACCCGACCAAGCGGCACCGCCCCGTCGCCGCCGGACAGGTCCCCGTACCGGTCGCCTACGCCGTCGGAGGCGTCCTCGGCGTCCTCGCCCCGGCCGCCGCGGCCTGGCTCACCTCGCCCCTCGTCGCGGCCCTGCTCGCCGCCTACCTCGGCATGCAACTGGCGTACTGCGTCAGCCTCAAGCACGTCCTGGTCATCGACCTCGCCGTCGTCACCACTGGGTTCCTGATGCGGGCCGCCGTCGGCGGGCTCGCGCTCGGCATTCCGCTGTCGCGGTGGTTCCTCATCACGACCGGGTTCGGGGCGCTGTTCATGGTGTCGGCCAAGCGCTACTCCGAGGCCGTGCAGATGGAGGGCAGAGCGGGCGCCACGCGCGCGCTGCTCACCGAGTACACCGCCGGATACCTGCGCTTCGTCTGGCAGTTGGCGGCCGGCGTCGCCGTCCTCGGCTACTGCCTGTGGGCCGTGGAGGAGGGCGGCGTCCCGCACACCGGGCTGCTGCCCTGGCGCCAGCTGTCCATGGTCGCCTTCGTCCTCGCGATCCTGCGCTACGCCGTGTTCGCCGACCGCGGCACCGCGGGCGAGCCCGAGGAGGTCGTCCTGCGCGACCGTGCGCTCGCCGTCATCGGGGTGGTGTGGCTGGCGATGTACGGCATGGCGGTGGCCAATTGGTAGGCACGCGCGCGTGCCCGACACGACAGGGCGGCCAGGAAACCGCCAGCCCGGAAACCGCTGGCCCGAAAACCGCTGGCCCTCGACCCCCTCACGGCGAAGGCCGTCTCCTTCGTGGCCGGCTGCACCGTCGCCTACGCCGGGAACGCGCGCGGCACCTACCGCCACGCCCGCGGCCGGGGCCTGGGCGCCCCTACGCCGCCTTCTTCGCGGTGAACGCAGCCGGAGCAGTCGTACAGCTGCTGTGCCTCACCCTGAGCCTCCCCCACTCTCGGTTTCGCTCGAGCGGGGGGACCCCCATAGGCCTCGGCCTCACCTCCCAGCTCGCGGACACGGTCTCGGGAGCGGGAATCGGCATGGCGCCGGCTACAGTCCTGCGGTTTTGGGGCACACGGACATTGGTCTTCCCTGCGGAGGGCAGAGTCGGATCATGGACTGGCTGAAGAGACTTCCCGTCGTCGGGTCCGCGGTGACCCGGCTGATGGCCACGCACGCGTGGCGGTCGTACGAGCGCATGGATCGGGTGAAGTGGACACGGCTGGCCGCCGCGATGACCTTCACCAGCTTCATCGCGCTGTTCCCGCTGCTCACGCTGGCCGCGGCGATCGCCGCCGCGACGCTCAGCCAGGACCAGCAGGACAAACTCGAGGACAAGCTCGCCGACCAGGTGCCCGGCATCGCCGACCAGCTCAACATCAGCGGCCTCGTCGAGAACGCCGGCACGGTCGGACTCATCGCGGGCGCCCTGCTGCTGGTCACCGGCATCGGCTGGGTCACCTCCATGCGCGAGTGCCTGCGCGCGGTGTGGGAGCTGCCAGACCCCGAGGAGAACCCCGTCCTGCACAAGGTCAAGGACGCGGGCGTCCTGGTCGGCTTCGGCGGCGCCGTGCTCGTGACCATCGCGGCGTCCACCGTCGCCTCCGCCCTGGTCGGCTGGATCACCCGGCAGCTGGGCATCGACGAGGGCGGCTGGGGCGGGGTCCTGCTGCAGATCGCAGCGTTCCTCGTCGCCGTGCTCGCGAACTTCCTGCTGCTGCTCTACGTCCTGACCCTGCTGCCCGGTGTCGAGCCGCCACGCCGCCGGCTGTTCGTGGCCGCACTGATCGGCGCGATCGGGTTCGAACTGCTGAAGCTGCTGCTCAGCGGCTATATGCAGGGCGTGGCCACGAAGAGCATGTACGGGGCGTTCGGCGTACCGGTCGCCCTGCTGCTGTGGATCAACTTCACCGCGAAGCTGGTGGTGTTCTGCGCCGCCTGGACGGCGACGGGGAACAAGGAGACCGAGGTCGAGGGCGAGAGGGCCGAAACAGAGGACGAGACGGCGGCCACCGAGGACTCGGCGGCCGGAACCGAGGGCCCGGCCGCCGAATCCGCGAAGTCCGGCGTCAGGAACGACCCCGACGGCGCACCAGGTCGGGCAGCGGCCAGCGGCGGTTGATCAGGAACACGCCCGCGGCGAGCAGCACCAGCGCCCCGCCGGTGATCCCGAGCGCCACCCCGATGCCGGTCGAACCGCTCGCGGCCGAGGCGCCGACCGCCGACTTCGACGACTTCTCCGCGTCCCCGGTGCCACCGGCCTCCCCGGAGTTGTTCGAGCCCGGCTGCGCGCTGGCCTGCGCCGCGCTCTTCGGCGGCACCAGCTCACCCACCGGCTGCACCTTCCCGGCGGCCTTGAAGCCCCAGTCGAAGAGCCGCGCGGTCTCCTTGTAGACCTCGTTGTGCTCGCTCTTCTCCGGGTTCATGACCGTGACGAGCAGCACCTTGCCGTTGCGCTCGGCCACGCCCGTGAAGGTGGCTCCGGCGTTCGTGGTGTTGCCGTTCTTGACGCCCGCGATGCCCTGGTACACGGGGATGTCGCTGTCGCCGGCCAGCAGCCGGTTGGTGTTCTGGATCTCGAAGGTCTCGCGGACCGACTTGCCCTTCTTCTTCGACGTCGAGCCCGGGAACTTCGCGGTGACCGTCGAGCAGTACTCGCGGAAGTCCTTCTTCTGGAGCCCGGAGCGGGCGATCAGGGTCAGGTCGTACGCGGAGGAGACCTGGTGGGGAGCGTCGTAGCCGTCGGGGGACACCGCGTTGGTGTCGAGGGCCTGGAGCTCCTCGGCGTGCTCGTTCATCTCCTTGACGGTGTTGTCGATTCCGCCGTTCATCTTCGACAGCACGTGCACGGCGTCGTTGCCGGAACGCAGGAAGACCCCGAGCCACAGGTCGTGGACGCTGTAGGTCTCGCCCTCCTTTATCCCGACCATGCTGGAGCCCGCGCCGACGTCCACGAGGTCGGACGGCACGACCTTGTGCTCGACGCTCTTGGGGAACTTCGGCAGCACCGTGTCGGCGAACAGCATCTTCATGGTGCTCGCGGGAGGAAGCCGCCAGTGCGCGTTGTGCGCGGCGAGCACATCGCCGGACTCGGCGTCGGCGATGACCCAGGACCGCGCGGTGAGGTCCTTGGGCAGCACCGGGACGCCGCTCGCCAGGTTGACCTGGGTGCCGGCCTGCCCGAGCCGCTCGCCGCCCACGGTCGACATGCCCGCCGGGGGAGTGGCCGACGGGCTCGTACTCGGGGACGGCTTGGGGGCCGCGTGGGAGACGGGCGCGGTCAGCGCGAGGGACGACACGACGGCGGAAGCGACCAGCAGGGCACGCCTGGCGGTCTTCATGGGTGCGGGCACGACGGAGAACGTACATGCCGTTGCCATGGAAGTCCCGCTTCTGTCCCCACCCCGCTCGGAGGACCCGACACGGGGCGTTGATACTGAACTCATGAAGCTCAGCCGCCCGGTCTCCTGGTTCCTGCTCGCCTTCGGGGTGTGGAGCTGGGTCATCTGGGTCACTTTCGTCAAAAATTTGATCAAGGACAGCAGCGGGCTGGCGTTCGACGACGGTCACCCCACGGCGTACTTCTGGGTGCACTTGCTGCTCGCCGTCGTCTCCTTCGTATTGGGGACGGTCGTCGGAGTCATTGGGTTGCGTGGAGTGCGGGCACTGCGCCGGATGTCATAGGAACTCGGCCAGGGCCCGGGACGTTCACTCGTCACGCAAGGGAAAGGGAACGTCCGCGTGGTCATCGTCTTCGCGCTCGCCGCGCTGCTCGTGCTGTCCGTCGTGGTGGTGGGCAACTGGTGGATGTGGCGTCGTCTGTTCCGTGACACGACCCGCGCTCCCGGCCTCGTGCGCCGGGTGGGCGTGGTGGTGATCGTCGGCGGCTGGGCGCTGACGATCGGCGGCCTGGTCGCCGAGCGCACGGGCGCGCCCTTCTGGCTCCAGCAGGTCCTGGCCTGGCCGGGCTTCCTGTGGCTGGCCCTGGCGATGTACCTGATGCTGGGCGTCCTGGCCGGTGAGCTCGTACGGCCCCTGCTGCGCCGCTGGCTCGAGAGACGGGCGCGCGTGGGGGAGGCCGAGGCCGTACCGGCACCGGAGCCCGAGCCCGTCCCGGTGGCCGCCGCGGGTCCGGCCGACCCGCCCCCGCCTTCGGCGACCGACTCGCCCGCGGACTCCACGGCACCGCCCGGCGGCCCCCTGGCCGCCCCCACCCGGCGTCTCTTCGTCTCCCGGGTCATCGCCGGAACCGCCGCCGCAGCCGCCGTCGGGACCGTCGGCTACGGCACCTACGGCGTTCTGCGGGGCCCGAAGGTCAAGCGGGTCACTGTCCCGCTGGCCAAGCTGCCGCGCGCGGCGCACGGTTACCGGATCGCGGTCGTCAGCGACGTCCATCTGGGCCCCGTCCTAGGCCGGGGCTTCGCGCAGAAGGTCGTCGACACCATCAACGGCACCCAGCCCGACCTCATCGCCGTCGTGGGCGACCTGGTCGACGGCAGCGTGAAGGACCTCGGCCCGGCGGCCGCCCCGCTCGCCGGGCTCCGGGCACGGCACGGCGCGTACTTCGTCACCGGCAACCACGAGTACTTCTCGGGTGCCGAGCAGTGGATCGAGGAGGTTCGCCGCCTGGGCCTGCGCCCGCTGGAGAACGCCCGCACCGAACTGCCCCACTTCGACCTGGCCGGCGTCAACGACGTCGCGGGCGAGAGTGAGGGCCAGGGCCCCGACTTCGCCAAGGCGCTCGGCGACCGGGACAGGGCACGCGCGTGCGTGCTGCTCGCCCATCAGCCGGTCCAGATCCACGACGCCGTCGACCACGGCGTCGACCTCCAGCTCTCCGGCCACACCCACGGCGGCCAGCTGTGGCCAGGCAACCTCGTCGCGGGCCTGGCGAATCCGACCCTCGCGGGTCTGGAGCGGTACGGCGACACACAGCTGTACGTCAGCCGCGGCGCCGGTGCCTGGGGCCCGCCCACGCGCGTGGGCGCCGAGTCGGACATCACGGTGATCGAGCTGGCGTCCCGTCAGGCCTGACCGCCCGCGGCCACCCCGAATCTGTGAACAGCCTGTGAAACCTACTGGAAACGCCCGTAGGTAAGTTCTTTCTCATGTCGCCAGAATCCTCTTCCCCCTGACGAAATCCGTGTGATTAGGTGTGCGCGCCACTTAGGGGAGTGGCTCATTCCAATAGCTCATGCGGGGGCCCGTCGAGGGCCTGGGGAGAGGGCACACCCATGCGTTCCATTCGCATGCGGATTCTCGCGACGCTGCTCGTGCTGGCGGCCGTGGGAGTGGGCGGCTGGCAGTTGTTGCCGTCGCAGCAGGACGACAGCAGGACCATCACGGTCGGCACGACGGACGGTGTCACGTCGCTGGACCCGGCCGGCGCCTATGACGCCGGTTCCTGGGCACTGTTCAGCAACGTCTTCCAGTCGCTGCTGACATTCGAGCCGGGCGGCGTGACACCCGTGCCCGACGCGGCCCGGAGTTGCAGCTTCGACGGCACCGGTCTGCGTACCTACCGGTGCGAGTTGCGGGAGGGGCTCACCTTCCCGAGCGGGCGCGCGATGACGGGCGAGGACGTGAAGTTCTCCTTCGACCGGGTCAAGCGGATCAAGTCGGACGTCGGCCCGTCCTCGCTGCTGGACACCCTCGCGTCGGTGAGCGCGAGCGGCCGTGACGTCACGTTCCATCTCTCGTCGCCCGACGCCACGTTCCCGCTGAAGGTGGCCACCGGCGCCGGCGCGATCGTGGACCGCGAGAAGTATCCGGCCAAGGCGCTGCGCACCGACAACGGTGTCGACGGCACCGGCCCGTACAACCTCACCGGGTACACCAAGGACAAGCAGGCCACCCTCGCCCCCAACACGCACTACAGGGGAGCGATCAGCGGTACCGGCCGCCCGGTGGAACTGCGGTACTACGGCGACGGGAACGCCCTGGAGAAGGCGTGGAAGGGCAAGCAGGTCGACGTCGCCACACGCACGCTGCCGCCCGAGGTCCTCGCCGGCCTGAACGCCTCCGACCCGGGTCAGCGTGTCTCCGAGGCCGACAGCTCCGAGATCCGCAACCTCTACTTCAACACCCGCAAGGCCTCGCCCCTGCACGACGTCAGGGTCCGGCAGGCCATGGCCTGGCTGATCGACCGCGAGAAGCTCGCCGCGACCGTGTACAAGGGCACCGTCGACCCGCTGTACTCGCTGATCCCGACCGGCATCACCGGCCACACCACGTCGTACTTCGACGCCTACCCCCGGCTGAACAAGGCCAAGGCGCGCGCCCTGCTCACCGACGCCGGCGCCGCCCTGCCCGTGCGCTTCACCTACGGCTACGCCACCGGCCGCGGTTCCGGGGCCGAGGAGGCCTCGGAGATCAAGCGGCAGCTGGAGGCGACCGGCCTGTTCAAGGTGACGCTCAAGGGCTACGAGTGGACCGACTTCCAGAAGCGCTGGGCGAGCGGCAAGCTCGACGCGTACGCCGTCGGCTGGGTCGCCGACTTCCCCGACCCGGACACCTACGGGGGCCCGCTCGTCGGCACGAACGGCACCATGAGCACCGGATACAGCGACAAGTCCGTGGACCAGCTGATCACGGCCAGCCAGCAGTACGCCGACCGCGGCGAGGCGACGAAGGACTTCCGCTCGCTCCAGGAGGCCGTCGCCCGCGACGTCCCCGTGATCCCGCTGTGGCAGGCCAAGGAGTACGTCGTCTCCAGCGAGGAGGTCGGCGGCGGCCAGTACCTCTCCGACGGCACCGGCGTCTTCCGGCTCTGGCGTCTCACCTGGATCTGACGTCTCACCCGGATCTGACGCGATCTCGTCGCCCCGACCCTCCAGGCGATGGTGCAGAAGGGGCACCCGGCGCTGCACCATGTGAGGGAGGTGTGCGTGGGGTGAGGAGCAAACGTGTTGAGACGCAACGCCTTCAGGCTGCCCCGGCATCCGGCGTCCGTCGGTCTCGCGCGGCGCCGGGTCCGGGATCACCTGGCCGACTGGGGGCACGGACCGCGCGATCCGGCGCTTCAGGACGCGGTGCTGCTCGTCTCCGAGCTGGCCACCAACGTCGTCCGGCACGGCCCGTCCCCGCGCTTCGGGAGCGGGGAGCACCCGCAGCCGGAGCGTGAGTTCGAGGTCGCGGTCACCGCGCTCGCCGACGGCTCCTGTCTGATCGAGGTGTCGGACGAGAGCCAACAGGAGCCGCGGCTGCGGGCGGTGGGGGAGTGGGAGGAGGCCGGCCGCGGCCTGCACCTGGTGGAGAACCTGGCCGCGGCGTGGGGAGTGTGGAGCCGGGGACGGCACGGCAAGACGGTGTGGGCGCTGATAATCACCAACCTGGGCCCCTGAGAGGCCGCGTGACGGTTACGACCGTGAAGCCGCACCGGTCGCGAGGATCACCGTGACGGCCAGCCCCTCGCCCGGCGCCGTCCGCACCGCGACCTCGCCGCCGTGGGCCTCCACCACGCCCTGCACGATCGCCATCCCGAGCCCGCTGCCCGCACCTCCGCCGGCCCGGAAGAACCGGTCGAAGATCCGTGCCGCGTCCTCCTCGCACAGCCCGGCCCCCTTGTCCTCGACACACAGCCGCACGACGCCGTCCGTCCGCTCGAGACCCAGCCGCACCGGCACGTCGGCGGGCGTGTGCGTGCGGACGTTGCTCAGCAGATTGCCCAGCACCTGGCGCAGCCCCGACTCGTCGGCGTGCACCAGCAGGGTGCCGTCGGCGTCGACCGTGATCGGCCGCTCGGGCTGCTGCACCCGCAGGTCCTCGGCGGACTCGCGCACCAGCCGGCTCAGGTCGACGTTGCGGAAGCGCAGTTCGGGCCGCTGGTCGAGCCGGGCGAGGGTGAGCAGCTCGTCGACGAGCCGGCCCATGCGGTCGACCTCGCCGTTCATCCGGTCCCAGACCCGCTTGCGCTCGGCGGGCTCCGGCAGCATCCCCCGGTCGTACAGCTGGAGATAGCCGCGTATCGCGGCCAGCGGGGTGCGCAGTTCGTGCGAGGCGTCGCCGACGAACCGGCGCAGCTGGGCCGCGCTGCGCTCGCGCGTGCGGTACGCCGACTCCACCTGGTGGAGCATCGAGTTCAGGGCCACCCGCAGCTGCTCGACCTCCAGCGTCGGATCGCTGTTGGACGGGATGCGCCGGGTCAGATCGCCTTCTGCTATCGCCGACGAGGTCTCCACCATGTCCTCCAGCGGCCGCATCCGGCGGCGCACGCTGAACATGGTCAGACAGCCGAGCAGCGCCAGCAGCAGCGTGCCGACGGCCAGGTCCATCCTGAGGGCCTTGCCCATGCCTTCGTGCAGGCCCTCGGTCGGGACGGCGATCAGCACGATGGTGCCGTCCGCCAGCTGCGCGCCGACCATGCGGTAGCGGTCGCCGTCGACCCGTACGTCCCGTGGATCCTCGTCCGCCGCGAGGGCCACCGGGTCCTTCGCGGCGGCGGCCAGGGCGTGCTGGCGGGGTGTCGGCGTCAGCGGGCCGAGGGCGACCGGCCGTCCGGCGGTGTCGACGGCGACGTAGACCATGCTCGGGCTCGGCAGCGGGTCGGTGTCGCGGGCGCCGCCGTCGGTGAACTTGTCCAGCGCGACGCCCAGTTCGCTCAGCGACTCGATCTGGCGCAGTGTGAACCCGGCGTGCCCCAGGGTGGTGCGCGCGCTCTTCAGCTCGCTGTCGACCTTGTCGAGCAGGTAGAACCGCGCGGTCACCAGGCTGACCGCGGTCGCGACGACGATGCCGATGGCCAGCAGCGCCACGTTCGCCAGGGTCAGCTTGCCGCGCAGGGAGTGGATCCCGCGCGGGCGGCCGACGCGGGAGATCCAGGGGATCCTCATGCCAGCCCGTATCCGACACCGCGCCGCGTGGTGATCACCGGTGGTCCCAGGGCGTCCAGCTTGCGCCGCAGATAGCTGATGTAGGTCTCCACGACGGTCGACTCCGGCGGGGTGTGTTCGTACTGCCAGACATGGCGCAGGAGCTGGTCCTTGGGCACGATCCGGCCGCCGTTGCGGACCAGGAAGCGCAGCAGGGCGTACTCGGTCGGGGTGAGCTCGACGGTGCGGCCCGCGCGGCGCACCGAGTACGTCGTCTCGTCCAGCTCCAGATCGCCGTATCTCAGCGGCGGACGCTGCGGCAGGACGTCGGCGGGGCGGGTGCGGCGCAGTACGGCCGTCAGCCGGGCGACGACCACGTCGACGTCGAACGGCTTGGTGATGTAGTCGTCGCCGAAGCCGAGGGCGCCGACGATCTCGGCGGGCGCGTCGCGTGCGGTGAGGAACACCAGCGCCAGGTCGGGCCGGCGCACGCGCAGTTCGCGCCCGAGGGCACGGCCGTCGCCGTCGGGGAGCATGACGTCGAGCAGTGCCGCGTCGGGGCGGGTGCGCTCGGCGAGGCTGAGCGCGTCACGGACGGTGCCCGCCGTCATGACCTCGAACCGGTGGTAGCGCAGGGCGATGGCGAGGACGTCCGCGATGGACTCCTCGTCCTCCACCACCAGCACCGTGCCTGATCCCGTCGTCATGCCCCCAGTATCGGCGGGCCCACTGACAACCGGGCCGGTTCTGCTTTGGAGTTCCTTGAGAGTCATGGCCGACGCATGCCCACGCGTGTGTGCCGCCGCCAATGCTGTTGCCCAGGACCTGGGGGACCGACCGAACCGAATAAGGAGCGTTGAGCGTGGCGGCATTGGCACGGTGGTGCTATCGGCATCGGCTGGTGGTCCTGTTGCTGTGGTTGGGGGCACTGTTCGGACTGGGCGCGGCGAGTGCCGGCGCCGGGACGAACTACGCGAACGTCTTCTCCCTCCCGGACACGGACTCGGCGACCGCGTACGACCTGATGGAGAAGGCCTTCCCGGAGCGTGCCGGCGACACCGACACGGTGGTGTGGAAGGTGGACGAGGGATCCGTACGGGACGAGTCCGTACGCTCCCGGATCGAGCCCGCCCTTGAGGAGATCGGGCGGATGAAGGGGGTCGGTGAGGTCACCGACCCCTACGCGGCGCAAGGGGCCGCGCAGATCAGCGAGGACGGGCGGATCGCCTACGCCCAGGTCACCTTCACGGAGCAGGCGAACGCCGTCCCCAAGGAGCTGATCGAGGACGTCGTCGACAAGGCGCAGGCAGCCGAGGCCGACGGGCTCCAGGTCGAGCTGGGCGGCCAGGCCATCGCCCGCACCCAGGAGCCCCCGCAGGGCACCGCGGAGGCGGTCGGCATCCTCGCCGCGGCCGTCGTGCTGTTCCTCGCGTTCGGCTCGCTGTTCGCGATGCTGCTGCCGATCGTCGTGGCGGTCGCGGGCGTCGGCACCGGCATGATCGCGACGATGCTGATGAGCCACGTCACGGACGTGCCAGAAGTGGCCCCGCTGCTCGGCTCGCTGATCGGCCTCGGCGTCGGCATCGACTACGCCCTGTTCATCGTCACCCGGCACCGGCGCGGCATCCTGCGCGGGATGAAGCCCGAGGAGGCGGCCGTGACCGCCCTCAACACCTCCGGGCGGGCGGTGCTGTTCGCGGGCGGCACCGTGTGCATCGCGCTCGCCGGCATGCTGGTGATGAACATGCGGTTCCTGGACGGCGTGGTCGTCGCGACCTCGCTGACCGTCGTCCTCAGCGTGCTGGCCGCGATCACCCTGCTGCCGGCCCTGCTCGGGCTGCTCGGCATGCGGGTGCTCAGCCGCCGGCAGCGGCGCCGGCTCGCCGCGACGGGACCGGAGCCGGCCGAGGCGAGCGGGCTCGCGGCGCGCTGGTCGTCGTACGTCCAACGGCGTCCGCTGCCGGTCGCGGTGATGGCCGTCGTCGTGATGGCGGTCCTCGCGATCCCCGTGCTTTCGCTGCGCCTGGGCGCCACCGACCAGGGCAACCACCAGGAGTCGACCACCACCCGGCAGGCCTACGACCTGCTCGCCGAGGGCTTCGGCCCCGGCTTCAACGGCCCGCTCCAGGTGGTCGTCGAGGGCGACGCCCCGACCGGCCTCGTCGACGGCATCAGGTCCACCGAGGGCGTCGCCCAGGTGGCCGCCGTGCCGCCCGCGGGCGGTGTCACGGTGATCCAGGTCGTGCCGACCACCTCACCGCAGTCCGAGCAGACGGACCGGCTGATCGACCGGCTGCGCGACGACGTGATCCCGCAGTCCGGGGCCGAGGCCCATGTCGGCGGTGTGACGGCTGTCTTCAAGGACTTCGCGTCGGTCACGGCGGACCGGCTGCCCTACTTCGTCGCGACGATCATCGCGCTCGGCTTCCTGCTGCTGATGGTGGCGTTCCGCTCCCTTGTGGTGCCGCTGACGGCCGCGCTGATGAACCTCATCGCGGCGGCCGCGTCCTTCGGCGTGCTCGTGGCGATCTTCCAGTGGGGCTGGGGCACCGAACTCATCGGCGTCGGCAAGGAGGGCCCGATCACGTCCTTCCTGCCGGTCATCATGCTGTCCCTGCTGTTCGGCCTCTCCATGGACTACCAGGTGTTCCTGGTGAGCCGGATGCACGAGGAGTGGGTGCACACCAAGGACAACGCGCGTGCGGTCCGCGTCGGCCTCGCGGAGACCAGCCGGGTCATCAACTCCGCCGCCCTGATCATGATCTGTGTGTTCAGCGCGTTCGTGCTGAGCGGCGACATGGAGGGCGCGATGGCCGGCATCGGCCTGGCGGCGGCCGTCGCCCTGGACGCCTTCATCCTGCGTACGGCCCTGGTGCCGGCCGCGATGCACATGCTCGGCAAGGCGAACTGGTGGCTGCCGGACTGGCTGGAGAAGCGGCTGCCGCATCTGGCGGTCGAGCCCAGGGAGGAGCCGCCGGCCGAGGAGCCCGAGCCGGTCGTCGCGGGCCGGACGTCGGTCGTGCACGGCTTCGTCCGCACCACCGACGGCGCACCCGTCGACGGCGCCGCGGTGACGCTGCTGACCAAGGGCGGACGTCAGCTGGACCGGGTGATGTCGCTGGCCGACGGCTCGTACATCGTGTCGGTGCCGGCGCCGGGCACATATCTGCTGGCGACGGCCGCCGAGTCGTACGGGTCCCGGGCCGGGCAGGTCGTGGTGACGGAAGGGCCGCTCGTGTACGACGTCGAGCTCGCCGAGGGCGGCGTGGACGCCGTCAACTGAGGCTCGCCGGAGGCGGTTTCAGGGGCGCTCGTCCTCGGCGGGCGCCCCCTTGCCGGTGTCCTTCCGTTCGGCCTTGTCGGCCTTCCTCCGGGCCGGGTCAGGGATGGCGTTCGTCATCCCCGGCAGGAAGTCGGTGAACAGCTCGTGCACCTCGCGCACCAGCGGGCGCAGCACCCGGAACCGGGCCAGCGAGACGCCCCGCGCGGTCAGCTTGGCACCGCGCTCGGCGAGCCCGTAGCTGCGCTCGCGACCCTCGGTCCGGTCGAAGATCCAGTACAGGACGAGCCCCATCTGGGAGAGCCACATCAGCTCCGGAAGGATGTCCCTGAGCTCGTCGGGCACCTTGGTCTTCGTGGCGCCGGCCAGCACCTCCCGATGGACGGCGATGGCCTCCAGGCGCGCGTGCTCCGACTCGGGGGAGAAGGGGCTGAGCGGGCTGTCGGGGTCGGCGGCGTTCTTGAAGAACTGCACCGCGAACTCGTGGTACGGCGTGGCGATGTCCAGCCACACCTTCAGCACGCCCGCGAGCCGCGCCTCCAGCTCCGTCTCGCGGGCCAGGACCTCCCGGACCGCCGCCCGGTGCTCGGCGGCGATCCGGTCGTAGAAGCCCTGGATCAGGTGTTCCTTGCCCTCGAAGTAGTAGTACGCGTTGCCTACGGAGACTCCGGCCTCCTGGGCGATGGCCCGCATCGTCGTCTTGTCGTAGCCGCGTTCCTGGAACAGCCGCATGGCCGTCTCCAGGATCAGGGCACGGGTCTGCTCGGACTTGCTGGGCGTGTCGCCCTGTTCAGGGCTGTCGTTCTTCGAGGGCACGGAAAGAGAGCCTAACGAGTGGCGTTTGTGCCGATCGTCAGGAGGCCTGTGCCGTCTGGTACAGGTTCTGGGCGTCGGCGCCGAAGTACGGGCCGTACATCCGGTTCGGCAGGAAGTTGTACTTGAAGCTGTTCACCGACGACAGCAGGCCGGTGCCCGTGGACTCGTTGAACTGCGTGAACCAGGGGCCGCCGCTGGCGCCGCCGGTCATGTTGCAGTTCATGCCGTGGTCGTTCGACAGCAGGAAGTCCCGGTTGGTGTTGCCACTGCAGTAGATGAACTTCTCGCCGTCGTACGGGGCCGCGGCCGGGAAGCCGAACGAGTACATGCGCAGGTTGTAGCCGGTGTTGAAGGCCAGCCCCTGCCCGCCGACGACGTCCGTGAGGAGCTTGCCGTCCAGCGGGGCGACGACGGCGGCGCCGACGTCGTAGTTAATGTCCTCGCTCGCCGTCCACTGGGGTGTGGACAGGGTCTTCGAGGCGCTCCAGCGACCGTACGGGGACTGTCCGTCGTGGTAGCCGGGCACGAAGACCCAGTTGGTGTGCCAGGCACCCTCAAGCTTCACGCAGTGGCCGGCCGTGATGACGGTGCTCTTGTTGTTGCTGGTGACGGCGTTGCCGGAGCAGGACGCGGTACGGCCCTGGTAGCTGAAGAACACGCGGCCCGCCGTGTTGACGACCGCGCCGCCGCCGGACCACTGGCCGCCGGCGTTCGGGAAGGCCATCAGGCCGATGTCGGTGACGGCCCTGCCGACCGCCGCGGCGGGGGAGGTGGGCGCGACGGTGGTCGCCGGGCCCTTGCGGGGCGCCGCGCCGCCGTCGATGTGGCCGTCGACGCCCACCAGATCGAGCGGGGTCGCCGCCCGCATCCGCTCCGGTGTCCAGAAGTCGCGGGCCTGCTGCTGCGCTCCGGCGGAGACCTGGCTGATGGCGGTGGGGGTGTCGGGCCTCGGCGCGGCGCCCGCCGGTGTGGCGAGGGCGCCCGCGGTGAGCAGCGCGGTGACGCCGACCAGGGCGCCGAGGGCGGGGCGGGGTATGCGGATGACGCGGGGTATGCCTCTCACGCGTACTCCTTCTGCGATGGGGGGACCGGGCGACCAGGTGGCCGCCCGGCAACCGACAGTCGGTGCGAGTGCGGAGTGGAGAACCGGAGGCAGCGTGCCAACCCGAGCGCGGTTTTGGAAGGGTGCATGCCAGAAAAGGAGTCCTGGGGAGCGCCCTTCAGGCCGGGTCCGCCCTGCTCGCCGCCCCTACGGTGAGGTGGCGCAGCTGCCGTCGGCGCACCCCGGCGGGTTGTACGTCCATCCCCAACTCGGGTCGTACGACCAGCCGTCCCCGCGTCCGTAGGCCCGACCGCCCCACGTGCCGTCGG
The DNA here is from genome assembly GCF_008704715.1 of Streptomyces chartreusis. Classification (NCBI taxonomy): domain Bacteria; kingdom Bacillati; phylum Actinomycetota; class Actinomycetes; order Kitasatosporales; family Streptomycetaceae; genus Streptomyces; species Streptomyces chartreusis. The sequence continues at coordinate 3,882,376 of NZ_CP023689.1, read as the reverse complement.
CCTGCTTGGCGCCGCCCCACGTGCCGCCGCCCTGGTTCGTGCCGCCCCACGTCGATCCCCGCCACTTCGCGGCGGCCAGCACGGCCCCCTTGGCGAGCCGCGCCCCGGACGGCGTGCTGAGGCGATGCGCGAGTCCCCTGTGCTCGCGCAGCGCCCACAGCGTGACGATCCAGGCGGCGCCGCCGCGGTAGACCTGCCCGGCGTCGCCGACGACGGTGATCTCGTCGAGCGTCGCCGCGTGGTCGAGGCCGGGGAAGCGCCGCCGGGCCTCGTCGGACCCGGCCGGCACCATCTCCAGCGGCACCAACTGCGGCTGCCGCACCAGCCAGTCGCGCACGAAGGTGCACAGTGAGCACTGGGCGTCGTAGAGGACGGTGAGGCCGCGGACCGCGACCCCCGCCGTCCTGCCGCCCGTCGTGTGGGCCGTCATGCCGGGCCCCGCTCAGGCCCCGGCCGACGGGGCGACCCAGTCCTGCGGTGCGACCGGGGGCACCTGCTCGCGCTCCATCACCCCGCGCCGCCGGATCTTGTTGAGCACGTAGACGTTGCCCAGGTGCATCACGCCGAGCACCAGAAGCACCACGCCGAGCTTGGTCGACAGGGCCTCGAAGATGCCGCGCGTGTCGAGGACGGTGTCGTCGTCGCTCAGATACAGCGCGACGAAACCGAGGTTGACGAGATAGAAGCCGACCACCAGCAGGTGGTTCACGGCGTCGGCGAGCTTCTCGTTCCCGCGCAGCACGTCGGCGAGGAAGATCCGCCCGTTGCGGCTGAGAGTGCGGGCCACCCAGATGGTCAGGGCGATGCTGACGACCAGGTAGATGATGTAGGCGATGACCGTGCGGTCCATGGCCTCCCCCTTCTTGAACGCGTTCAAAACGCTGACAGGGATGACTGTAGGCCCTGTCTTTGAACATGTTCAACTCAATGGAGGTGAGGCCTCCGTCACGTCCCCGCCGGGGGCGTCGTCAGGGTCTGCGCCCGAGCTCCGGCCGTTTGCAGTAGTCCGTGAGTCCGACGACGTTCCCCCAGGGGTCGGCGATCTCGACGGTCCAGCCGGTCGCCACGGAGAAGGGCGCGTCGATCGTTTCGACACCGGCCTCGCGCAGCGTCCGCGCCGCCGCGCGTGCGTCCGGAACCTCCAGCCACACACGGGGGGACGGCCACGGCGGTGGACGGTGCCCCAGCGCCTCCTCCTGACGCAGCAGCAGACCCGGTGTCTCGCCGCCGACCTTCAGCTGCGCGATGCCGGCCTCGTCGAGCCGGAACCCGACCGTGAACCCGGCCCGCTCGTAGAACCCGACGGCCTCGCCGAGGTCGCCGACCGGCAGCAGCACGTTGTCGAACCCGAGCAGTTCGTACGACTCGTCATCTGACATACCGTCAGGGTAAGGCGATGATCGGCCGGAACCCGTGATTGTCAGTGCCGGCTCGTACTGTCGGCGGCATGGGAATGGTGACGTTCGTCGACGAGACGACAAGCGGGAGCCGCGGCGACGGCTGGGGACTGGAGATCGCCGAGGAGCGGCTCACCGCGGGTGAGCTGATCCGGCGCCGGGTGTTCCAGGAGGTCGCCGAGTACAACGCGCGTACGCCGGAGGTCTTCCAGGGCCTGGTGCAGCCGCGCGACGCCGAGCGCGTGCTGAACGGCTACGCGATGCGTACGGCCCGCCGCATAGACCCCGAGGCGCAGACCGAGCTGGCGCTGAAGGCCTTCGCGGGCAACGGCTTCCTCGTCCTCGTGGGGGACCGTCAGATCACCGACCTCGACGAGGAGATCGAACTCGGACTCGGCACCGAGATCACGTTCCTCAAGCTCGTGGCGCTGGTGGGTGGCTGATGGTCGCTTCGACGCCGGAACACACACAGACGGTCGGCGCGGCCCTCGCCCTGATCGACGCCGAGGACGCCGAGCGGCTCGTCCCCGAACTGCTCGCGCTCTTCGAGCTGACCGACGGCAAGTGGCGCCGGGAGGGCCACGACGTCGCACAAGCGGTCGATGCCGCCGACACCGCCTTCCAGGCGCGGCTCCTGCACGGACTGGCCGCCCGGTACCACGAGCTGGAGCCCGGTGCGGTCGGACGCCGCCACATCGTGGACCTGCTCAACAGCTTCCGGATGCTGCGGGCCGCCACCGAGGGGCAGCCACCCGCCACACGCGCCGCGCTCATCGGCCTGATCGCCGACCAGGACGTGCACCACGACCCGAGCGGGCTGGTCCGGCTCGCCGATCAGGAGTTCGCCGACGGACGGGCACTGCCCGACGGGTTCGTCGCCGTGATCCGGCGCTCGTATCTGACCGTGTGGAACGGCAGGAAGCGCCTGGGGGACCTGGTCGCGCGGCTCGACGGCCCACCGGTGAATCCGGGCGAGGCATGGTCCGACACGGCTCTCTCCGAGGCCGCCGAACTCGGCGACGACTGGCTGCGGCTGCTCGCCCACGCGGCCACGGCGACCAGCGCCCGCCCGTCCGCGAAATGGGACCGCACCGGCCGGGCCCTGCTCACGGCACTCGACGCCGACGAGGTGCGCGAGCGGCTGCTGTCCTGGCTGCGGCTCGCGGGCGGGCCGCGTACCGCTCTCCTGCTCGAACCGCGCTACGGCCCGAGCCCCAACGCCACCTTCGACCCGTACAACGCCGACGCCCTGCGCGGCCTGGCCTGGCTGCTCTCCCTTCTGCCCGCACATCCCGAGACCGCCCGCACCCTGGGCGCCCTCGTAGGGACCGCCCTGCGCAAGGTCGCGGGCCTCGGACCGGTGAACCCCAAGGTCGCCAACGCCGCCGTCATCGCGCTCGGCCGCATCGACGACGAGCCGGCCCTCGCCGAACTCGCCCGCCTGGCCACCCGCGTCACCTTCAAGGGCACGCTCAAGGTCCTCGACACGGCTCTGGACGCCCGCGCGGAGGCGATGGGCCTGAGCCGCGAGGAGATCGAGGAACTGGCCGTACCGGGGTACGGCCTGACGGAGGTGGGCCGCGCGGAGCACCGGCTCGGCGAGGTCACGGCACTGCTCGAAGTCCGCGGCGCCAAGGCGGTGCTGAGCTGGCACAACGCGAGCGGCAAGGCCGTCAGGAGCGTGCCCGCCGCCGTTCGCCGCGACCATGCCGACGAACTCAAGGAGCTCAAGGCCGCGGTCAAGGACATCGACAGGATGCTCTCGGCCCAGAGCGAGCGCCTGGACCGCCAGTTCCTCTCGCGCCGCACCTGGCCGTACGCCGCCTGGCGCGAGCGCTACCTCGACCACCCGCTGGTCGGCACACTCGCCCGCCGCCTGCTGTGGACGGTCGACGGCGGGACCGTCGGGTACGCCGACGGCGAGCTGCGGACCCTGGCCGACGCCCCGGTGACCGAGGGCGGCCGCGTCGAACTCTGGCACCCGGTCGGCCACGAGCCCGCCGAGATCGTCGCCTGGCGGGACTGGCTGGAGCGGCACGGCATCACCCAGCCCTTCAAGCAGGCCCACCGCGAGGTGTACCTCCTGACCGACGCCGAGCGCGCGACGGGGACGTACTCCAACCGCTTCGCCGCGCACTTCCTTCGCCAGCACCAGTTCCACTCGCTCGCGGCGATCCGGGGCTGGCACGACAAGCTGCGCCTGGCCGTCGACGACGAGGCGCCGCCGGCCGTCCGGGAGCTGCCCCAGTGGGGGCTGCGCGCCGAGTACTGGATCACGGGGGACGACGGCGCGGACTACGAGTACATCACCGACTCCGGCAGCTTCCTGCGGCTGCGCACCGACCAGGTCCGCTTCTACCCGATCGACGCCCCGCAGAACTCGGCGCACTGCTGCGGCGGCGAGTACCGCATGTGGCTGCGCGACGGCACGGACCCGATCGACCCGGTGCCCCTTGCCGACGTCCCGCCCCTGGTCCTCTCCGAAGTCCTGCGCGACGTCGACCTGTTCGTCGGCGTGGCCAGCGTCGGCAACGACCCGACCTGGCAGGACGGCGGCCCCGACGGCCGCTTCCGCGAGTACTGGACGTCGTACGGCTTCGGCGAGCTGGGCGCGAGCGCCGAGACCCGCCGGGCCCTGCTGGAACGCCTGGTCCCGAGACTGGCCATCGCCGACCGCTGCACGATCGAGGGCCGCTTTCTGCATGTGAAGGGCGACCGCCACACGTACAAGATCCACCTCGGCTCGGGCAACATCCTCAGAACCCCGAACGACCAGTACCTCTGCATAGTCCCCAGATCAACCCCGTCCACCCCGCAACCCGGCTACCTCCCCTACGAGGGCGACCGGCTCCTGGCGGTGATCCTGAGCAAGGCGATGATGCTGGCGGCCGACACAAAAATCACGGACCCGACGATCCTGAGCCAGCTGTAGTCAGTACTGGTCGAGCCCGTCCCGGACGAGTTCCAGCGCCACGGCGGCGCGCCGGTCGGCGAGTTCGGCGGCGAGACCTCGGGTGCGTTCGGCGTCGGCCGTCACCGAGGCGGGCGCCGACGGGAGGCGGAGCAGCAGGGCGCGGCGCAGATGTGTGGGCGGGTGTGTCGCGTCGACGCTGTGGCCGCGGCGGGCGCTGACGCGGCGACGGCGTTCGTGCTCGGACTCCGGGACCGAGCGCAGATGGGCGGCGAGCGCCTCCCACAGCCCCTCCGCGTCCTTCGCGGTCACCCGTCCCGAGCTGCGCATCTGCCGGGCGTTGACCTCTCGGTAGAGCGTCATGTCGATCGATTCCGCGACCAGCAGGTGGTCCATCAGCCCGGCCGCGGCGTCGGTGGATCCGATACGGGCCGCCGCCGCGTCGGCGAGGTACTCGCTGCGCTGCGAGGCGCGCGTCGTCAGGAGGTCGAGCAGCATCAGAACACCCGTGATCGACCAACGGGGCGGGAGGTAGAGGAGGCTGACGAGGTATTCGAGCGCGGTCGGGTTCTCGATCGGGGACAGGTAGTAGTACCAGGTGGTCAGCGAGCCGTAGGCGGTGCCCACGACCATGCCGTGCCGGGTGTCCCCGTGGGTGAAGTGGCCGAACTCGTGGCCCAGCAGAGCGATCCGTTCCTGCGGGGACAGCACCTCCCACAGAGGCAGCCCCAGTGTGAGAACCCGGTGGCGGACACCGAGGTGCGTGACGCTCGCGTTGGCCTGCCCGTCGAGGACGATCACATCCACGCTCCGGGTGCCCAGAGCCGCCGCGACCTCGTCGACCAGGGCGTACAGCTCGGGCGCCTCGTCCCGGGGCACGACATGGGCGCCCGCGGGCAGCCGGTTCAGCCGCGGGCGGAGGGTCGCCGCCAGCGCCAGCAGGAACAGCCCGGGGACCATGCCGAAGCCGCCCCAGTCGCCGATCACGAGCCACAGCCCACCGGCGAGCAGGGCCAGGGTCACCCCGTGCACCAGGAGCGCGATGGTGTACGCCAGTACCCCGGCCGCCGACCGTCCCGGCCGCTCGCCCTCGGGGCGCCCGGCCTCGCCGGCCAGCTGCCCCAGCAGCCGTTCGCCGTATTCCTGGGCCATCCGGCGTCGCCGCCGCTCCAGCCTGCTCTGCTTCTCCTCGTCCGCCCCCTGCGGATCCACGTTCCAGTCGCAGGCCGTGCACCACACGGTGAACCGACGGTCCCCACGGACCTCCACCCCGCACTGCGGACACGGCTGGACGACCAGCTCCTCGACGGCACGCATCGGCGCACCCTCCCCCTCCCGGCAGCTCCTCCCCAGAAGCTGCTCCCTACATGGCGGGGGCAGTTGATCACGGCCGGGCAGGCCTGGCCAACCCATATGCGAGAAGGCCCCGCTCCCAACGGGAACGGGGCCGTCGCAGCCGTACGGAAACGACCTCAGAACCGCCGAGTGATCAGGGCCTTCTTGACCTCGGCGATCGCCTTGGTGACCTCGATGCCGCGCGGGCAGGCGTCCGTGCAGTTGAAGGTCGTGCGGCAGCGCCAGACGCCGTCCTTGTCGTTGAGGATCTCCAGGCGCTGCTCCCCGGCCTCGTCACGCGAGTCGAAGATGAAGCGGTGCGCGTTGACGATGGCGGCCGGACCGAAGTACTGGCCGTCGTTCCAGAAGACCGGGCACGAGGAGGTGCAGGCGGCGCAGAGGATGCACTTCGTCGTGTCGTCGAAGCGCTCACGGTCCTCGGCCGTCTGGAAACGCTCGCGCGTCGGCTCGTTGGTGTCCTTCGTGATCAGGAAGGGCATCACGTCGCGGTACGCCTGGAAGAACGGCTCCATGTCGACCACGAGGTCCTTCAGGACCGTCAGGCCCTTGATGGGCTCGACCGTGATCGGCTTCTCGGGGTTGATGTCCTTGATGAGGGTCTTGCAGGCAAGACGGTTCTTGCCGTTGATCCGCATCGCGTCCGAGCCGCAGATGCCGTGCGCGCAGGAGCGGCGGAAGGTCAGCGTGCCGTCGACGTCCCACTTGATCTTGTGGAGGCCGTCGAGGACGCGCTCCTTGGGGTCGATCTCCAGCTCGAAGTCTTCCCACACGGCCTCGGCGGAGACCTCCGGGTTGAAGCGGCGGACCCGGAAGGTGACCGTAATGTACGGGGAGGCCGCGGACTCCGCCTCGACCTTGTCCATGACGGGGGTTGCCATCAGTACTTACGCTCCATCGGCTGGTAGCGGGTCTGGACGACCGGCTTGTAGTCGAGACGAATCGACTCCGTGCCGTCGTCGCCCACCTCGCGGTACGCCATGGTGTGGCGCATGAAGTTGACGTCGTCGCGGTTCGGGTAGTCCTCGCGGTAGTGACCGCCGCGGGACTCCTTGCGGGCCAGGGCGGACACGGCCATGACCTCGGCCAGGTCGAGCAGGTTGCCCAGCTCGACGGCCTCCAGCAGGTCCGTGTTGAACCGCTTGCCCTTGTCCTGGATCGCGACGTTCTTGTAGCGCTCGCGCAGCTCCGCGATCTTCTCGACCGCCGTCTTGATCGTCTGCTCCGTACGGAACACCATGACGTTGGCGTCCATGGTCTCCTGGAGCTCCTTGCGGATGGCGGCCACCCGCTCGGTGCCGGTGGACGAGCGCAGCCGCTCCACCTGGTCGACCACGAGCTCCGCCGGGTTCTCCGGCAGCTCGACGAACTCCGCCTTCTGGCTGTACTCGGCGGCGGCGATACCCGCACGGCGGCCGAACACGTTGATGTCCAGCAGGGAGTTCGTGCCGAGCCGGTTGGCGCCGTGCACGGACACACAGGCGACCTCGCCGGCCGCGTACAGGCCCGGGACCACCGTGGTGTTGTCCGAGAGGACCTCACCCTCGACGTTCGTCGGGATGCCGCCCATGGCGTAGTGCGCGGTGGGCTGGATCGGGATCGGGTCCGTGTACGGCTCGATGCCGAGGTACGTCCGCGCGAACTCCGTGATGTCGGGCAGCTTCGCGTCCAGCTGCTCCGGCGGGAGGTGGGTGAGGTCGAGGTAGACGTGGTCGCCCTCGGGACCGCAGCCGCGGCCCTCACGGATCTCCGTGTAGATGGAGCGCGAGACGACGTCACGGGACGCGAGGTCCTTCATGACCGGCGCGTACTTCTCCATGAAGCGCTCGCCGTCCTTGTTGCGGAGGATGCCGCCCTCACCACGGGCGCCCTCCGTCAGCAGGATGCCCATGCGCCAGATGCCGGTCGGGTGGAACTGGAAGAACTCCATGTCCTCCAGCGGCAGACCCCGGCGGTACACGGCCGCCTGGCCGTCACCGGTCAGCGTGTGCGCGTTCGACGTCACCTTGAAGAACTTGCCGGTGCCGCCGGAGGCGTAGATGACCGCCTTCGCCTGGAAGACGTGGATCTCGCCGGTCGCCAGCTCGTACGCCACGACACCGGCCGACTTCTTGACGCCGTCGACCTCGGTGATCAGCTGGTCCAGGACGTAGAACTCGTTGAAGAACTCCACGCCCTCCTTCACGCAGTTCTGGTACAGCGTCTGGAGGATCATGTGGCCGGTGCGGTCCGCCGCGTAGCAGGACCGGCGCACCGGGGCCTCGCCGTGGTTACGGCTGTGACCGCCGAAGCGGCGCTGGTCGATGGTGCCGTTCGGGGTGCGGTTGAACGGCAGGCCCATCTTCTCCAGGTCGAGGACGGAGTCGATGGCCTCCTTCGCCAGGATCTCGGCGGCGTCCTGGTCGACCAGGTAGTCACCGCCCTTGACCGTGTCGAAGGTGTGCCACTCCCAGTTGTCCTCCTCCACGTTGGCGAGCGCGGCGGCCATGCCGCCCTGCGCGGCGCCCGTGTGGGAGCGGGTGGGGTACAGCTTGGTCAGCACGGCGGTGCGGCTGCGCTTCGTGGACTCGATGGCCGCGCGCATGCCCGCGCCACCGGCGCCGACGATGACGGTGTCGTACTTGTGGATCTTCATGGTGGTTGCCTCAGCCCCGTGCCTAGCGGATGTTCGGGTCGAAGGTGAAGATCACCAGCGTGCCCAGCAGGATGGTGAACACCGTGGCGGTGTAGAGCAGGCCCTTCAGCCACAGCCGGGTGTTCGCGCGCTCCGCGTAGTCGTTGATGACCGTGCGCAGGCCGTTGGCGCCGTGCAGCATGGCCAGCCACAGCATCAGCAGGTCCCAGACCTGCCAGAACGGGGACGCCCAGCGGCCGGCCACGAAGGCGAAGCCGATCTTGGAGACGCCGCCGTCCAGCACGAGCTGGATCAGCAGGTGGCCGATGACCAGGACGACGAGGACGACGCCGGACAGGCGCATGAACAGCCACGCGGCCATCTCGAAGTTGCCCCGGGTGGACTTCGGGGTCTTCTTCGTGCGCTTGCGCGGGGCCTCGATGAACGGGGCCGGATTGTCGACGTTGTAGAGGGACTCGCCCTCGACCGGGCCGATACCGGTGGTGGTCTTCTCAGTGGTGGACATGCGCGTCAGCTCCCGAACAGTTCACGAGCGGCGTGGCCGAGAACGGGGTAGATCGCCCCGAGCATGAGCACCAGCCACAGGCCGACGACGGACCAGAGCATCTGCTTCTGGTAGCGCGGGCCCTTCGACCAGAAGTCGACGGCGATGACACGCAGGCCGTTGAGCGCGTGGAACAGGATGGCGGCGACGAGGCCGTACTCCAGCAGCGCGACGATCGGCGTCTTGTACGTGGCTACGACCTTGTCGTAGTCCTCGGGGGAGACACGCACGAGAGCGGTGTCCAGCACGTGAACGAACAGGAAGAAGAAAATGAGGACGCCGGTGACTCGGTGAGCCACCCAGGACCACATTCCTTCCCGGCCGCGGTACAGCGTTCCAGCCGGCACGGAAGTTCCTCCGGGAGCGGGGATTGGGGCCGCGCCGGCTTGTGCTGTCGGTCGGGCCCGGCCGGGTACGGTCCACCGGCCCCCAGCATCGTAGCGACGGTTGCCTGCGGCGCTTACGTCGGGCCGGTGTATGTGATCAAAGTGGCACGCGGATGGGGTATTGGCGGCTAATGGGGTGGGATGTGCGGGTCGATCCCGGGTGCGGCGCCGTGGTGGCTGGTCGCGCCGTTCCCCGCGCCCCTTAGGGCGTTGACCAATCGCCCCCTTGCCAGGCGCCGAAGTTCCTCTGCCGCGGCCACCCGTTCTTCCTCCGGATCGTTTGCCAAACGTGACCGGATGCCCGCCAGGACATGGTCCAGGGCTTCCGTGTGCGACAGGCCGTCCAGGCAGATAATGAATGCATGCCCGAATTTGGCCTCGTATGCGGCGTATGCGGCGCTCAGTGCCGTGTGTGCCGCCGAGTAGGCGCCCTCCGGCAGGGCGGGCAACGTTTCCCACGCCAGTGCCTGCACCAGATCCGCCGGCGTCAGGTCGTACGCCGCCTCGTCGGACGCGGCCAGCAGGGACTCGGCGTCGGGGTACGGGCGGTGGTCCGCGATGCGGTCGGCCCAGCGAGCACTGTGCAGGCAGGCCAGAAGGGTCTGCCGGACCTCGTCGACGGGTGTGGCGTTGAAGCTCTCCAGCGCGTTCTGCGACGGTGGAGTGCGGGTCTGCTCGGGCAGCGACGGTATGGCCACTCGGCCGGGGAGGTGTGTGGGCGTCACGTGGGTTTCGGCAGGGGAATTGGGGGGAGGAGTGGCGCCACGTTACCGAGTGTGGGCATGAGGTGTCCGACGGATGCCCGAATTTCAGCCGAACGGGAGAGTTTCGGAACGTGTGGTGGACGGTTGTGGATCTTCACAGGCCCTAGGTTGGCGCCGTGAGTCAGCACAAGCACAGGCGCCGGGCACGGCCCAAGAAGGCGCTGAAGCAGACGTGGGTCCTGATCGTCGCGGTGGTCGTCGTGACGGTCGCGGCCGGGGTGAGCCTCGGTCTTCTGGCATCGAGCGGGGACGGAGGATCGGGCGGATCCGAACAGGGGCGGTCCGCGCCGGGCGAGGCCGCCGACTCCGGCGCCGCGGTCGCGCCGACACCGTCGCCCACCCGGTCGTATCCGCTCTCGAAAGCGCCACAGACGATCCCGGCCGTGCGCTCCCACACCGCGGCCCGCGGGCCCGGCTGGCGCCCCGCCGAGAACAAGCGGGTCGTCGTGAGCGACAAGGAACTCGCCGACGAGGGGCGGCTCATCGCCGGTGAGCTGGGGCTGACGTACGCCGGGCAGAAGAGCGACGTGCGTGCCGGGGACGTACGGCTCGCGCTCGGTGACGACGAGGGGGCGAACCCGGAGTCGTACACGATGACCGTGCGCGGCGGGCGCGTCGCGATCAGCGGGCCCGGCGAGGCCGGGGTCTTCTACGGGACCCGGACGCTCAAGCAGGAGGTGCACGACGGCGGTACGGCGCCGGAGGGCGTCGTGCGCGACACGCCCGCCAAGCCGGTGCGCGGGTTCATGCTCGACATCGCCCGCAAGTACTTCACCGCGGGCTGGATCGAGGACCGGGTGCGCGAACTCGGCGACCTGAAGTACAACCAGCTGGGGCTGCACTTCTCCGACGACCAGGGCTTCCGCATCGAGTCCAAGTCGCACCCCGAGATCGTGTCCCAGCAGCATCTGACCAAGGCGCAGGTCCAGAAGATCGTCAAGCTGGCGCAGAGCCGGCACATCCAGATCGTGCCCGAGATCGACTCGCCGGGGCATCTGGGAGCCGTCATCGCCGCGCACCCCGATCTTCAGCTGCGCAATGTCAACGGGGTCGCGACCCGGGGCGCCATCGACATCTCCAAGCCCGAGTCCGCAAAGATCGTCGACGACCTGCTGAACGAGTACGCCGGTCTCTTCCCCGGCAACCAGTGGCACCTCGGCGGCGACGAGTACCAGGCGCTGGTCGTCTCCGACCCCCAGGCGTCCTATCCGCAGCTCGCCAGTGCCGCCCGGAAGGCCTACGGCTCGGGCGCCACCGTCGCCGACCTCACCACCGGATGGCTCAACGGCCGCTCCGACACCGTCCGCGTCCATGGCCGCACACCGCGGGCGTGGAACGACGGGTTCTTCCGGGACACCTCCGTCCAGCCGGACAAGCAGATCCAGGTGGCGTACTGGACCGGCAAGGAGATCGGGGCCCGGGAGCCGCTCGTGTACCTGGCCGCCGGGCGGAAGGTCATCAACTACAACGACGAGTTCCTGTACTACGTGCTCGGGGAGCCGCAGACCTTCGTCTACCCGACCGGCGAGCGGATCTACCAGCAGTGGACGCCGCGGGTCCTGCGGGGGACGACGGCGGTGCCCGCCAAGTACGACCCCCAGATCCTCGGCGGGTCCTTCGCGGTGTGGTGCGACCTGGCGAACTCGCAGACGCAGGCCCAGGTGGCGGCCGGGATCCGGATGCCGCTGCGGGCGACGGTGCAGAAGCTGTGGGACCCGGGTAAGCCCCAATTGACCTGGGCCGAGTTCAGGGCGCTCGCGGACCGGCTGGACTGAGCTGTGGATTGACCCATATGCCTGCGAACCCCTGTACGACTGTGGTGTATTCGGCCCGAGCCGAACCGATCAGCAGGGGGAACCGGGATGGGCTACTGGGGGTACTTCGTCGTGGGCCGCGGGGCGCGGCCGCTGGCGGAGCTGGACGCGCTGGCCGGCGCCGAGGGAATGGCGTTACACGCCGAGGCGCCGGACGGCTGGCAGGTGTGGGAGTACCCGAGCGGGGACGGCGAGGTCGGCAACATGAACGACCTCGCCCGCGAGACCGGGGCTCCCGCGCTCTTCGGATACGTCATGGACAGCGCCTCGGTGGTCGTGGAGGCGGCGGCGCCGGAGAGCGGGGCGTGGACGACCTGTCTCGCGCGGGCCGCCATGGCCGGGTACATCGGCGCCTCGGACGAGGGGCTGACGCTGGAGGACTACTTTCTCGAACCCGGTGACGCCGCCCGACGGGCCGTCGCCTGGGCCGCCGAGGCCGGGCACGACGTGAACGCCGAGTCGGTGGTCGACGTACTCACCGCCGAAGCGGATTCCTTGGCCGAAAACCTGTTCTTTCGGCTGCTGGACCGGCTCGGTGTCGTGCCGCTGTGACACTCCCGGGTCGTCGCACGCAGTAAGGGGAGGTGCGGGCTCCGTTAGGGATGTGCCTGCCTGGGGCCTGTGCGGGGGCCCCGACCCTGATGACCGACCCGCTATGGGAGGCGTGGATGAGCCTGGTGGAACTGATCGCTCAGGCCGACGAACGCGGACTGGCCGCCAGCGGGTTGGCTTGTTTGGATCGATGCGTGCCGTTGCTGGGCGGCGACGACGAGGCGCTGCGCCCGCTCTGGGCGAACCTCGCGAGCGGCGGGGACCCCGCCGAGTGGGGTGAGCTGCTGGAGCAGGTGCGCGGGAAGCTGGGCGTCGCCGAGGTCGTCGACGACACGGACATCGAGGACGAGGCCGCGCTGCTCGCCCGCCGGATGCTGGCCGCCGCCCCCGCCGTACGGTCCGCCGCCGAGGCGCGGATCTGGGCCGACGCCTGCTCCGTCGCCTCCCTCCAGATACACCGGCTGCTCGACCCCGCCGAGGACGACACCGCCTCCGCCGAGGCACCGACCGAGGCGCTGGACTCGGTCCGGGAGAGCGGGGCGCCCGGCGCGAGCCGTCCCGTGGGCATGTCGCCGCTCGTCGCCGCCGAACTGCGCCGCCAGGTCAGCGTCCTGGAACTCCTGGCCGGACACGGCGCCGGCGGTCTGCGCCGGGCGCTCGAGGTGTCGACCGAGGGGCGGCGGGTGCTGCGTGCCGTGGTGTCCCGGAGGGCCCGGACACGCGGCTGACCCGATGGCCGGCCCGGTTCTCTCAGGCCACCAGCCACTTCACCACCGCGTCCCCGTACTGGGCGGTCCGCTCGTAGAAGGCCGTCAGGTCGCGGTGCGTCGCCGCGAACATGCCGCGTACCGCGGGCTCCGTCTCCGGCATGTCGTACGGCCGCAGCAGCTGCGGTCTCGCGTCGCGCCACAGGCCGTCGAAGTCGGTGCTCCTGAGGTATCCGGCGACCCTCCCCACCTGTGACGCGGTGAGGAGCAGGAACGGCGGCACGGCCGGGTCGTCGTGGAAGACCGGGCGGCCGCCGAGCACCACGTTGGTGCGGGGGCCGTCCGGCGCATGGTTCGGGGGGAGGCCGCAGTAGAGGAGTTCGACGTCGCCGTACAGCTTGTCGAGCACCTCCTCGCGATGGCGGCCGATCCGCTCCCGCACGGTGTCCCAGTCGTCCTCGAACAGACGCTGGAACCAGGGGGCGCTGTTGCGCAGTGCCGGGGGCGGTACCGCGCGCAGATGGAAGTACATGCTCATCAGTGACTGGAGCGCACGGGAGCGGCGAAGCGTCACTCCCGTCCAAACCTGAATCCCTGGGGGAGTCCTGTGACTGTCTTCGGGGCGCGGTGGGGCGGTCCTGCGCCGGTCCGGGGAACTCCGCGGATCCGGGTGACGAATCGCAGGTCGCACACGCTCTCCAGGATGTGACGACTCAAGCGGAGACCAGGCCCGCAGCCGCGACCAAGCCGGTGCGGTGGGCGGCGGACGCGGTGGCGACGATGCGCGAGGGAGCACGGCTGCGGCTCGACTACTCGGAGCAGAGCCTGTGGCGGGTCGACCGGATGATCGAGAGCCTGCGCCGCGAGGGCACGCCGTACGGCGCCGTGGAGAACACGCTGCGCGGATTCGGCGCGTACGCCGGTGAGGTGATCGCCCGTCAGGCCGGCGCCGAGTGGTGGGTGAGTGGCGGCGACCACTGGATCCGTACGGCCGACGGGCGGATGTGGGACCCGATCGAGGAGGCGCGGCGGTGTTTCGCCGGCGACGGGTCGCTGCGGCTGCTGTGCCGGGACGCCACGCTGTCGTAGGCGTCCGCACCCGGACTCGACCCGGCCGGGACCCCGTGGATGGGCGGGGTCCCGGCCGGGTCGGCTGTCTCCGGTGCCGCTACGGCGTCAGCGTCTGGCCCAGGTGGGCGTCCGTCGGGGTGCCCAGGGCGGTCTTGCTGTGGATGACCGCCTGGGTGTAGCCGAGGCCCGTGCTGTTGCTCGGGAGGTACATCACGATGCCGTCCGTGCCGTCCTCGCCCTCGGCGCCGAGCGTCAGGTCCGCGCGGCCGTAGCCCGACAGGTCCGCCAGTGAGACGGCCGAGCCGAGCAGGTCGCCGGTCTCCGCCGATCCGGGGACGCCGGTGGTGTCCTGCGAGACGCGGATCGAGCCGGTGCCGGTCAGGCCGGTCGCGGTGCCCTTGGCCAGCAGCACGTCACCGGCGTTCGACTGGTTCACGCCGCCCCGCGGGAAGTCCTCGCCGGGGACGCCGGCCAGGGCGTCGGCGAATCCGTCGGCGTTGTAGTCGCCGACCGAGACGGAGGCGCCGAGCAGGTCGCCGGACTCGTTGCCGCCCGCGACGTTCGCGGTGTCCTGGTGGATCGTCGTCATTCCGGTCGTGGTGAAGCCCGTCGACGAGCCCGGGACCATGGTGATCTGGCCGCCCGAGAGGCCGCCGGACTCCGACGCGACGGGCTGGCCGATGACGATGTCGTCGTAGCCGTTGTCGTTGACGTCGCCCGCGGCGATGGCGCGGCCGCCCTTGACGGAGAGCACGCCGGCCTTGGTCAGACCGGTCGCCGAGCCTGCGAAGCGGACCACGCGGCCGATGCCGCCCGTGTCGCGGTAGTTGAGGGCGACATCGGCGTAGCCGTCCCGGTTGAAGTCGCCGGTCGCCGCGTCCAGGTAGGCGACCGCGCCGGTGGCCGTGGTGAGCGTGCCCGAGGCGGTCGCGCCGCCGGTCAGCCGAGCGTTCCAGTTGCCGCCCCTGCCGGTGCCGGCCGCGAACACGTCCGCCTTGCCGTCGCCGTTGAAGTCGCCGACGGCGACCGTCGAGCCGAGCTTGGCGCCGGTCGCGGTGACACTGCCGGACGTGGTGTACGAGAAGCCGGTGTTCAGCGCCGGGCCGTACATGACGACGACCTGGCCCCGGTCCGCGTGGCCGCTGGTGTCGTCCTCGCCGGGCGCGCCGATCGCGAGGTCGGCGTAGCCGTCGCCGTTGACGTCGCCCCACGCGGTCGCGGCGCCGAAGCTGTCGCCGGACTCGTGGGAGCCGGGGACACCGGTGCTGTTCTGGGTGAGGGTCCGCCTGGCGGCGGCGACCGGGCCGTCGAGGCCGCCCGGGACGACGGTGAGGGTGCCGCCGTTGCTCAGCGCGCGGGGCGTGCCGGCGACCAGGTCGTCGATGCCGTCACGGTTGAAGTCCGAGGTGGCGAGGGCGTGCGAGATGCCCGGCGTCTTCGCGGTCTGGGCGATCCGGGTGAGCTTGGGGTAGAGGTTCGCGCCGGGGCAGGCCGTGGCGTTGGTGTCCCGGTGGCCGAAGACGCGGGGCAGGGTGACCGACTGTCCCATCGGGATCTTGTTGCCGTCGACGCCCTGGTCCATGCCGGACGTCAGGGTGACCTTGCCGGTCGGGTCGATGCCGTACATGCCGAACTTCCAGGCCACGATCCGCGCGATGGCGTCCAGCCCGGCGCGGCTGGGCCTGGCCGACTCGAAGTTGCCGATGTAGGAGATGCCGACCGTGTCGGTGTTGAACCCGACGTCATGCGCGCCGCGCACCGGCAGGTCCATGCCGCCGCTGCGGCCTTCGAAGATCTGGCCGCACTTGTCGACGACGAAGTTGTAGCCGATGTCGAAGTACCCGCGGGCGAAGTGCTCCTGCTGGATCGTGCGCATCCGGGCCCTGGACTCGCCGCAGGACAGGGTGTTGTCGCTGTTGACGCCGGTGTGGTGGACGACGGCGGCCTTGATCTCCGTGCCGTACTCCGGGGTGCCGTCGTAGTCCGTGGACGCGCCCCACTCGGCCTGGGTGATGACCGGCGGCTTGACGACCGTCGAGGGCCGGGGCGCCGGGACCGTGGGGGAGGGGGAGGCCGTCGGGGACGCGGAGTCGGTGGGCGTCCCGGTCGCCGTCGGCTCCTCCGTGGGCGTCGGGGAGTCCGTGGACGGCGCCGTTCCGGTCGGTGCCGCGGTCTCGGTGGGGGTGGCGGGGTCCGTCGGGACGGGGGCGTCCGTCGCCGGCGCGGTGGTCTCCTCCGCGGCGAAGGCGGCCGGCCGGATCCCGCCCTCGGGGTCGGAGCCCGGGTCGAGCAGCTTGACGTCCATCCCGGCGGGCTGGCCCGCCGCCTCGGTGCCGTCCGCGCTCACGAGCCGTACCTCGACGCCGTCGGAGTCGCCGGTCCACACCGACTCGGTGCCGCCGCGCAGGGCGGCCCGCGCGCCCTCCTCGCCGTCCGCCTGGCCCGGCTCGGCGGCGATCTTCTGCCAGCGGGACCACTTGCCGGTCTCGATGTCCCGGGTGCGCACCTCGGGCGTGCCATTGGCCCTGGCCCCGGGGTCGGTCCAGGTCAGCACGACCGCGCTGAAGCGGTCGGTGTCCTGCTCGGCCAGACCCTTGCGGCCCGAGCCGCGGTCCTTGAGCTTGAGCGTGTGGACGGCCGGTGCGCGGTGCTTCGGCTTGGCGTCGGCCGGCGCTGACGGGTCCGCGATGGCGTACGTCACGATGCCGGCACCGCTCAGCGCGACGGCTCCCACCGTCAGCCACGCACGTCTCTTGAGACTGAGCGGTTTGTACGCATGGGTCCTGCGAGGACTCAACTGTCCCACCCCTAGTAAATGGTCACGGCTGCATCACCTGTCACACAGATGGCACATACAGCCAGCGCACAGGGGTCAAGATCTGTCACTCGCGGGCGAGTTCCGTACCTGGGACGTCATTCGTCGCCAACAGGCAAGCGGGGCCGGGCCCTTGACGGACCCGGCCCCGCTGCGTCAGGCGTGTCAGCCCGCCCAGACCTCGGCGTCGTCGGCCGGCACGGTGGTGGCCAGACCCAGCTCCTTGCGGGCGGCGACCGTCTTGCCCGGGTCGATGCCGGTGAAGGCGGAGTCGTAGGCGATGTAGAACGCGTCGGCGTCGCCCGCGTTCGCGGCCTTCCGCCAGGAGGCGGCCGTCTTCGTCAGCTGGTCGCGCAGCTTGCCGACCTCGGCGCCGTCGATGTCCTTCAGGCCCTTGAGGTGCGTGTCCAGGGCCTCGGCGACGGCCTTGGCCTGCGCCTTGTAACCGGGCAGGTCGTCCTCGACGGTGTCCTTCTCGGGCTGGGTCGCCCACAGCGCGTCGTAGACGCCGTTCGAACCCGTCAGGTACGTCGTCTGCTCCGGCTTCAGCGACTTGACGTCGGGGTTCAGCTCGCCCGTGTAGCTGCCCGACTCCTTGGTGTAGGTGCAGCTGACGGCGCGGTCGCCCGTCGCCCAGCTCTCCTTGGTCGGGGTGTAGTAGAAGATCGCGACGCCCTTGGGGAGCGCCCAGGTGTCCGGGGCGAACTTGCCCGCCTCGACCGGGCACCGCTTGTCGGCGATCGCCGAGATCGCCTCGTCGCCGGGGTACGCCTTCTCCTCGGTGATCGAGAACTCACCGGCGACCTGGCCCTCGTGGGCCTCGGCGCACGGCACGATCTCGACGGTGTAGGCGGTGCCCTCGCCCTTGCTGTTCGGGTTGTAGCAGTCCCCGACGTCCAGCGAGTACACCGAGCGCTGGCGGGCCACCTTCTTGGCGCCGTCCGTGGCGCTGTCCACGGCGTCGGAGACGTCCGAGCACCCCACGGCACCGATCGCGAGCAAGGCAACCACGGCAGATATGCCGCGAAGAGAACGATAAGGGGCAGCGATTGCCATGACGTGTACATCCTCTTAAGTGATCTTTATGGGGGGGCGCGCCGCATCGTATGCCATTTCTGTGGCACGGCTGTGCGAAGGCCCTTGCCTCATCACGGCGTCTCTGACTCGCGACGGCTCGCAAGGGTTGTAGACCGGCCGCTCCCGGACGGCCCCTGTGACACTTCTGTGAGATCAGGCGCTGTTGTGCGTGGAGGGACGTGGGCAAGGGTGGCCACGCCGCGAGGTGTGGATCCGCCACGAACCGGTACGGACGAGGACAGTTCTTGGGCCAGGGAGGGGAACCCCGCCGCGTGCGCGCGCACGACGGGGAATTGGGCGCGGCCGTCGCGCGGGCCCAGGAAGGCGACGAGGCCGCGTTCGCGGTCGCGTACCGATACGTGCAGCCCGCTCTGCTCGGGTACCTGCGCGGGCTGGTCGGGGACGACGCGGAGGACGTGGCGTCCGACGCCTGGCTGGAGATCGCCCGGGACCTCGGGCGGTTCAAGGGCGACGGGGCCGGGTTCCGTGGCTGGACCGCGACCATCGCCCGGCACCGGGCGCTGGACCATCTGCGCCGGCAGAAGGTACGACCCCGGTCGTCGGCTCTGGAGCAGGACGTACTGGAGCTGCCCGGTCCGCACAGCACGCACGACCAGGCACTGGAGTCGATGTCCACGGAAGCCGCCCTGGAACTGGTCGGCGGGCTGCCGCGGGACCAGGCCGAGGCGGTGCTGCTGCGGGTGGTCGTCGGCCTCGACGCACCGTCCGCGGCACGCGTTCTGGGCAAGCGCCCGGGGGCGGTCCGCACGGCGGCGTACCGGGGATTGAAGCGTCTGGCCAAGCAGCTGGGCGTCCAAGGTGTGACGGATGACGGCCCCCGGACGCTGGGGGAATCGAAATGAACAGTGAGGGCGACGACGGCGGCAGGGTCACTGTCCTGCCGGACAACCGTCGCTGACCGGTCGACGAACGGGCGCGTGAGTCGTACGGGGCCTGACGTACGTACAGGCTCTACGGACTCGTAAGTCACAGCTGTCACATTGATTACGTAGGCCACATGGGTCATCGCGACTGCATGGGCCGAAGAGCCATATGGGCCGGACGGGACGTGTGCGACGCGCACTCCCGCGGGCCGATCGAGTTGAGTCGGACAGGGACGGAAAACGGACATGGGTGAACAGCAGAACGGCGGTGGGGCTCCCGGCCGTCGGCGTGCGCACCCTGGTGCCATCGCTCCCGGACACGGCTCGGGTCATGGCCCCGGCCACGGCCCCCGTCATGGCTCAGGACCCGCCTCCGCCACGGACCTGGCGTTCGACGACACGGCCCTCGAAGCACTCCTGTCCGCCGCCGTGCTGCGCGGGCACCGACTGGACGCCGACGGTGAGCAGCGGGCCGTTGCCGCTTTCCGGGCGGCCCGGGACGCGGGCGTGCACCGGGCCCGCACCCGGCGCCGCGACGACTGGCGGCCGCGCGAGCAGCGGTGGCCGGCGTTCTCGGTGAAGACCACGCTTTCCGTGTTCGTGGCGAGCCTCACCCTCGGCGGGGCGGCGTTCGCCGCGATCGGCACGGCCGGGTTCTCGGACGACGCCGCCGACGACCACGGCGCCCCCACCCGGTCCAGCAGTGCCTCCGACCGGCCGGGTGCCCAGCCGTCCGCGGCGTCCGGCGCCGGCTCCGCGAAGCCCGACCACCCGGTCACAGCCCAGGACACCGAGGCCAAGTGCCGCGCCTACGACCAGGGCAAGGACAACGGCAAGGCCCTGGACTCCACGGCCTGGCAGCGGCTCGTCACCGCGGCGGGCGGCGCGGACAAGGTGGCCGCCTACTGCGCCGAGCAACTGGCGGCGGCGAAGAACGGGCCGAACGGGAAGTCCACCGGGCCGGCGGAGAAGTCCACCGAGCCGGCGGAGAAGTCCACCGAGCCGGCGGGGAAGGCGACCGATCCGGCCGGCAATACCGGGACGGGCCCCGCCACCGGCAACGGACAGAGTCGTGGCGAGAGCGGGAACGGCAACTCCGGCAGGACCGCCGAGAAGAAGGACTGACTCCGCGAGCCACTGCCGGCCCGGGGCTCTGGATTCTGGATTCCGGGCTCCTGGCCGCGGCCGGGCTCCGGTCCGATGTGAATGCGGACGGCCGCATGAGCCGATTCGACGACCCCTGAGACGACCCCGGATACGTACCGAGGCAACGGCCGGGGCCGCCACCCCCCACAGGAGAGGCCCCGGCCGTCGCGCGGCACGGGCCGCGCGGCGGCCCGTACCTTCTACAGCGCCATGACTGCGTTTTCTGTCACACCCGGACCGGCGGAACACGGATTCCCGGGTAGTTGCATGTTGTACGGACATGGACGGGCAGCGGTTTCAGGCCGTAACGTGCCTTTCGCGCCGACGGCGGACGAGAACAGACCACCGCAACGACCAGCGGCCCTTGATGCCGCGACCACGATCGAGAGACCACGACGGCGGGGACCCGGTCCGCGAGAGCGGCATCGGTTTAGGCGCGAAGAGGTGCAGCCAGTGCTGGGGGACGACGCGGAGCTGACCGCCGCGGTGCTTGCGGCACAGGACGGGGACGAGACCGCGTTCCGGACTGTGTACCGCTCGGTGCACCCGCGGCTGCTCGGATACGTCCGAACGCTGGTCGGTGACCCGGACGCCGAGGACGTCGCCTCGGAGGCGTGGTTGCAGATAGCGCGTGACCTGGAGCGGTTCAGCGGGGACGCGGACCGCTTCCGCGGCTGGGCGGCCCGGATAGCCCGCAACCGCGCGCTCGACCACATACGCATGCGCGGCCGCCGCCCCGCGATAGGCGGCGACGAGACGGAACTGACCGGGAAGGCCGCCGAGTCCGACACCGCGGGCGAGGCCATGGAGGCCCTGGCCACCGACGGCACCCTCTCCCTCATCTCGCGGCTGCCGCAGGACCAGGCCGAGGCGGTCGTCCTGCGCGTGGTCGTGGGGCTCGACGCCAAGACGGCCGCGGAGACGCTCGGCAAGCGCCCGGGTGCCGTACGGACCGCCGCGCACCGTGGCCTGAAGCGGCTCGCGGAGCTGCTCGGCGACGATCCGGAATCAGCCGGGGTGCTCGACGCCCTGCCTCCCCAGCGAGAACCGCGCGGCCGTGCGGTGACGTCCGCGAGTGTGACGCATATGCGCTCGCGGACGCAGAAGGATGTGTGATGGCCGACGAGCAGTACAGGTGGCTGGACCGCGAAACTGCGGAGCGATTGCTGCGCGGAGAGTCACTCGAAGCTGTCGACGCGGCCGATCGCGACCAGGCAGAACGCCTCGCCAAGACGCTTGAGGCCCTGACCGCCGAACCCCCGCTGACCAGCGCCGAACTCCCCGGAGAGGCCGCCGCGTTGGCCGCGTTCCGCGCCGCGCGCGAGGGCCGCGACAACACCTCCGCCACCGTCGGCGACGGCCCCGGAAGAACCGCGCCCGAGGCCGCTGACGTCGGGCTCGTCCGGCTCGGCAGGCCTGCCCGCGCGGCCCGCCGCCCCCGCTGGGCGCGTCCCGTGCGGCTCGGTCTCGCCGCCGCGCTGGCCGTCGGCATGGTCGGCGGAATCGGGGTCGCGGCCGGAACCGGAGTCCTGCCGACGCCGTTCGACCGGAACGAACCGGCCCGCCCGGCCGCCACGGTCTCCGCGCCCGTACCCACGGAGAACCCGCTCATCTCGCCCTCCCCGCCGACCGGGAACGAGGAGGAGCCCACGCCCGACGGCGGCTCCGCGCCTCCCTCTTCCTCCGGCTCTCCCGAGGACACGGTCGAACCCGGCGGCCCGCCCGCCGGGGATCACGACTCCGCCTCGCAGGACGGGAAGAACAGGCACGGCGGCTGGTGGAAGGCCGTCACTTCCTACTGCCGTGACGTACGCGACGGCCGGCCGCTGCCCGTGGACCGCCGCCGCACCCTGGAGGGCGCGGCGGGCAGTTCCGCCCATGTCTGGAAGTACTGCAAGAGCGTCCTCGCCGGCGCCGGCGAGAGCACCCGCTCCCAGCGCGACGGCGACGAGGACGAGGGCGACGACAAGGGCCACGGCAAGGGCGACGACGACCAGGACAAGGACAGAGGCAAGGGCCACGGGAAGGGCAGGGGCAACGGCAAAGGCAACGGTCATGGCAGGGACCGGGGTGACGACGAGGACCGCTCCCTCGGCCACCGCGACGACCGCCTGACGGACAGCGCTTCACGTGCCGCCTCGACCGTGACCAGGGCGTACGCCGCGGCCCTTCCTGCCGCAAGCCTCTGACCTGCGGTTTTGTGATTCCCGGAAAATTCTTCGGCGCAGGAGTGACGTTTTCGGCCGCCACGGCGCTGAACTGAGTGAGCCGACTGGTCATCGGCCTAGCACAGAGCCGGGGTTCCCCCCGTACCTGCGGCTCGTGCATCGGCGCGGGCGGGACACGTTCCCCCGGTCCCGCCCGCGCCCCACATCCACTCCCGCGCCCAGCGCCTCACCAGTGGACGACGACCTTGTCGCCGTTCCGCACCTCGGCGAACATCTGCGCGATGGCCCGCTCGTCACTCACGTTGACACAGCCGTGCGACGCCCCGGCGTAACCCCGGGCCGCGAAGTCGGACGAGTAGTGCACCGCCTGGCCGCCGCTGAAGAACATCGCGTACGGCATGGAGGAGTCGTAGAGCGTCGACACATGGTTGCGTGACTTCCAGTAGACGGTGAACTCGCCCTCCCGCGTCGGCGTGTACTGCGAGCCGAACCGCACCGGCACCTCCACGACCGTGCGCCCGTCGACCATCCAGCGCAGGGTCCGGCTCGTCTTGCTGATGCACAGCACCCGGCCGGTCAGACACCGCGCGTCCGGCGCGTCGGCCGGCTGACCGCCCATCAGATACAGGTCCCACGTGCCGGGTTCGCGCGTCATCTTCAGCAGCCGGTCCCAGGTGGCCTGGTCGGTCCTGCCCGTCTCGGGCAGCCCGCGCTTGCCCTGGAAGCCCTTGACCGCCCGCTCGGTGAGGTCGTCGTAGATCCCGGTCGGCCCGTCGAAGAGCCAGGCCACCTGCCGCAGCCGCGCCTGGAGTTCACGTACGTCGCGGCCGGTGTCGCCCGACTGCCACAGCACGACGGGCGCAGCAGCGGCCGGCGCCGACGGCGGCTTGTCGTCGGGCGGCGCCGACTTCGCCGACGGCGCACCGCTCGGGACCTCTATGTGGACAGGCGAGTGCCGTTCACCGTCGGAGGCCTGCACGGTGCAGCCGCAGAGCACGGTGAGCGTGGCGCCCGCGGCGAGCACCGCGGTGGATCTGCCCTTACCTCTGGTACGCACCTTCCCCGTATCCCCGATACGCATCCTCGCCATGCCCCTGATACGCATCCCGCCCCCCTGTGTCTCAACGCGACCCCCCGACCGGCCGCTCGACGTCCCCTGAGATGTTCCCCTCGCGTGACCCGTCGCGAACTACGCGGCATGGTGGGAGACGGAGTGGGACACCGAGGTGACCGGTCCTGTCGGGGTGTACTGGCCGGCAACAGGCACTGCAACGCGGAGGCACACCATGGCGCGCGAGTCGGAGTCGGGACTGCCCATCGAGCCGGTCTACGGGCCGGACGCGCTGACCGGCTGGGACCCGGCCGAGAAGCTGGGCGAGCCGGGCGGGTACCCCTACACCCGAGGCGTGTACCCCACGATGTACACCGGCCGCCCCTGGACGATGCGCCAGTACGCCGGCTTCGGCACGGCGACGGAGTCCAACGCCCGCTACCGCGACCTGATCGCGCACGGCACGATGGGCCTGTCGGTCGCCTTCGACCTGCCCACCCAGATGGGCCACGACTCCGACGCCCCGATCGCGCACGGCGAGGTCGGCAAGGTGGGCGTGGCCATCGACTCGGTCGACGACATGCGGGTGCTGTTCGGCGGGATCCCGCTGGACAAGGTGTCGACGTCGATGACGATCAACGCGCCGGCCGCGCTGCTGCTCCTGCTGTACCAACTGGTCGCCGAGGAGCAGGGCGTCACGGCGGACCGGCTCACGGGCACGATCCAGAACGACGTGCTGAAGGAGTACATCGCCCGCGGCACGTACATCTTCCCGCCGAAGCCGTCCCTCAGGCTGATCGCCGACATCTTCAAGTACTGCCGGGCCGAGATCCCGAAGTGGAACACGATCTCGATCTCCGGCTACCACATGGCCGAGGCCGGGGCGAGCCCGGCGCAGGAGATCGCCTTCACGCTCGCCGACGGCATCGAGTACGTCCGCACGGCGGTCGCGGCCGGCATGGACGTCGACGACTTCGCGCCGCGGCTGTCGTTCTTCTTCGTGGCCCGTACGACGATCCTGGAGGAGGTCGCCAAGTTCCGGGCGGCCCGCCGTATCTGGGCGCGGGTGATGCGCGACGAGTTCGGCGCGCGGGACCCGAAGTCGCTGATGCTGCGCTTCCACACGCAGACGGCCGGCGTGCAGCTGACGGCACAGCAGCCGGAGGTGAACCTCGTGCGGGTCGCGGTGCAGGGCCTCGCGGCGGTCCTCGGCGGCACCCAGTCCCTGCACACGAACTCGTTCGACGAGGCCATCGCGCTGCCCACGGACAAGTCGGCCCGCCTCGCCCTGCGCACCCAGCAGGTGCTGGCCCACGAGACGGACGTGACGGCGACCGTCGACCCGTTCGCCGGCTCCTACGTGATCGAGCGGATGACGGACGACGTGGAGGGGGCGGCCGTCGATCTGATGCGGCGGGTCGAGGACCTGGGCGGCGCGGTCGCGGCCATCGAGCAGGGCTTCCAGAAGAACGAGATCGAGCGCAGCGCCTACCGGATCGCCCAGGAGACGGACTCCGGTGAACGGGTCGTCGTCGGCGTCAACCGCTTCCAGATCGACGCGGAGGAGCCCTACGAGCCCCTCCGCGTCGACCCCGCGATCGAGGCCCGGCAGGCCGAGCGCCTGGCGAACCTCCGCGCCGGGCGCGAGAAGCAGGCGGTGGACGCGGCCCTGACCGCCCTGAAGAAGGCCGCCGAGGGCGAGGACAACGTCCTGTACCCGATGAAGGAGGCGCTACGGGCCAGGGCCACCGTGGGCGAGGTGTGCAACGCGCTGCGGGAGGTGTGGGGGACGTACGTCCCCTCGGACGTCTTCTGACGTGAGACGCCGGGACGGAATGTCGGAGCCTCGTGCGACACTCCATCCCATGTTCGGTGTCATCGATCTCCCCACCTATCTGGCCGGTCTTGTCCTGATCGTCCTGCTGCCCGGCCCCAACTCGCTCTACGTGCTGTCCGTCGCCGCCCGCCGCGGCGTCCGGTCCGGGTACACCGCCGCCGCCGGAGTGTGGTGCGGGGACACCGTGCTGATGACCCTGTCCGCCGCCGGAGTCGCCTCGCTGCTCCAGGCGAACGCCGTGCTGTTCGGGATCGTGAAGTACGCCGGGGCCGGCTATCTGACCTGGCTGGCGATCGGGATGATGCGGGCCGCCTGGGCGATGTGGCGGACCCGGCGGGAGAAGGCCGTCGAGGAGACCACCGACACCGCCACCCACGAGCGGCCCTTCCGCCGCGCCTTCGTGGTCAGTCTCCTCAACCCCAAGGCGATCCTGTTCTTCGTCGCCTTCTTCGTGCAGTTCGTCGACCCCGGATACGCCTACCCGGCGCTGTCCTTCGTCGTCCTCGGGGCCTTCGCCCAGGCCGCGAGCTTCCTGTATCTCACCGCGCTGATATTCAGCGGCACCAGGCTGGCCAGTGCGTTCCGGCGGCGCAAGCGGCTGTCGGCGGGGGCGACCTCGGCGGCGGGCGCCCTGTTCCTCGGGTTCGCGGTGAAGCTGTCCCTCGCCAGTTCCTGACTACAGGCCGGCGCGCGCCAGGTACCGGGGCAGTCCGTCGGCCGTGTCGCCGGCCCAGCCCACATAGCCGTCCGGCCGCACCAGGAACAGGCCCGTCCCGTACGACTCCTGCGCCGGGCCGCGGACCACACCGACCGGGCCGGGCAGCTCCGGCGCCTCCACTCCGACCGCCAGCAGCGTCCAGTGCGGACCCCGGAAGGCGTCGAAGAGCCGTACGCCGCCCAGCGTGCCGTCGGGCGCGCGGTCGCCCGCCCGCAGTGCCGCCGGGGCCTGCCGGGTCTCCGCCGTCAGGCTCGACTCCCGGTACCCGAGGCCCAGCTGGCGCGTGGCCACCCCGCGCCGGACCTCGCCCCGGTGCACGCTCGTCGACAGCCCGAGCATGTCCGCCGCGACGGGGCGCCGCTCCTCCTCGTACGTCTCCAGCAGGGCCTCGTCCACCCCGTCCCGCAGGACCGCGCCCAGTTTCCACCCCAGGTTGTAGGCGTCCTGCACGCTGGTGTTGAGCCCCTGCCCGCCGGCCGGTGAGTGGATGTGCGCGGCGTCGCCTGCGAGGAACACGCGCCCGTCGCGGAACCGGTCCGCGAGCGCCGCCCGCGGCCGGAAGTCCGAGGCCCAGCGCACCTCGGTCACGTCCTTTGGCGCCAGATGCGAGCGCGCGGCGACGACCTTGCGCACGCCCTCCAGGGAGAGGTCGACCGACGAGCCCTCCGGGAACTGTGCCGTGACCTGGAAGTCCTCGGTGCCCGCGAGCGGGCAGATGGCCAGGAAGCCGTCGCCCTCGCCGCGGGGCGGGAAGATGTGCCAGTTGTCGCGGTCGAGGCCGGAGATCCTGGCGTCCGCCACCAGCGTCGGGTTCGGATCGACCGTCTCGCCGGTCATGCCGATGCCCAGGGCCCGCCGCACGGCCGACCGGCCGCCGTCGGCGGCGACGACATAGCGGGCGCGGAGCACCGCCGGTAGTGCCGCGAGAGGCCGGTTGCCGGCTGCGGGTCCGTCGTGGCTTGTCGCGCAGTTCCCCGCGCCCCTTCGGAGCGATGCCGAACCGTCGCTCGATTCGCCATGGGCGCTCAGGCGGACCGTCACCCCGTTCGCGTCCTGCTCGATCCCCGTCGCCTCCAGTCCGAAGGCGACCCTGCCGCCCAGCTCTTCCAGCCGGTCGAAGAGGATCCGCTGCGTCCGCCACTGGGGAACCATCCACGGCTCGTCGTACGGGGAGTCCTCGGTGGCCTCGACGGGGTCGAACATCCGGTGCTCGCCCACCCGCTGTCCGTCCTGCCAGATCATCCCGACCGGGTAGCCGCCGCCCGCCGCGTGGATCGCGTCGAGCACGCCCAGGTCGTCGAAGACCTCCATCGTGCGGGGCTGGATCCCCTTGCCGCGCGAGCCCGGGAACAGTTCCCCGGCCCGCTCCACGACCAGCGCGTCCACGCCGCGCCGGGCGAGGTCGATGCCCAGGGCGAGCCCGGTCGGGCCCGCGCCCACGATCAGTACGTCCGTGGACATAACGTCGATGTTCATGCCATTCCCCCTTAACATTGTTAAGTGCCGTCGACCTCGAGAGTGCCCTTAACGGCGTTAAGCTGTCAAGCGTGACTACGGAACGACGAGCGCCCCTCGACCGCAGACGCGTCGCGGACACCGCCCTCGCGCTGCTGAACGAGGTCGGCCTGGACGGTCTGACCCTGCGCGCCATCGCCAAGGAGCTGGACGTCAAGGCGCCGGCCCTGTACTGGCACTTCAAGGACAAACAGGCGCTGCTCGACGAGATGGCCACCGAGATGTACCGCCGGATGGTCGCCGGCACGCCCCTCGATCCCGGCGACACCTGGCAGGAGCGGCTGCTCAAGTCCAACCGCGGGCTGCGCGCGGCGCTGCTCGGCTACCGCGACGGGGCCAAGGTCTTCAGCGGCTCACGCTTCACGGGCATGGTGCACGCCGAGCAGATGGAGGACACCCTGCGCGTCTTCACGGCCGCGGGCTTCCCGCTGCCCCACGCGGTCCGGGCGACCTCGACGACGTACGTCTACACCCTCGGGTTCGTCACCGAGGAACAGGGCGTCGAGCCGCTGCCGGGGGAGCGCCGGGAGGGCTACGACATAGACGAACGCGCCCGCCTGATGGCCGACTTCCCGTTGTCGGCCCAGGCGGGGGCGGAGATCTTCGCCGACTACGAACGGCACTTCGAGGAGGGTCTGGCCCTGGTGATCGCCGGGATCGAGGTGCGGTACGGGGTCGGGTGAGCGTGCGTATGGGGACGTGTGTACGGCGCCGCGTGGTTGATTCTCGAAAAAGGAGGGCGGGCCGTTACTTTTCGTTCACCTGATGGCCGCCGAGGGGACAATGTCCGGCGTCGAACGTCTCCTACGGTCGCAGGGATCCGTCCCGGAGAGAGCCCAGGTGTACGCGTGACCAACCCCCCTACACTGTCCGTGATCGTCCCCTGCTACAACATCGAGTCGTACGTACCCGAGACGGTGACCAGCCTGGTCAACAACGAACGGGACGACTTCGAGTTCATCTTCGTCGAGGACCGGTCCACCAAGGACAAGACGTACGAAGCGCTGCTGACGCTGACGAAGAGACTGAAGAACAGCAGGGTGATACGGCACGAGAAGAACGGCGGACTGGCCACCGCGCGCAACACCGGCATCGACGCCTCGGAAGCCCGCTACATCACCTTCCTCGACGGCGACGACTGGCTGGCCCCGGGCTACCTCGCGGATCTGACGGACGCCATCGAGCGCCTCGACGTCGATTTCGTACGCACCGACCACGTTCAGGTCACCGGAATCGAACGGACCGTGCACCGGGCCCCCGAGGGCCGCCGGCACGTCGCGCTCGACCCGCGCACCTCGATCCTCCCCGTCGACGACACCACCATGGTCGACTACCCCTACGCGTGGGCCGGCGTCTACCACCGCCGCCTCCTCGACAAGGGCATGCTGCGCTTCCACGACGGACTGAAGACCGCCGAGGACCGCCCCTGGATCTGGGACCTGCACCGCAGGGCCGACTCCTACGCCGTCGCCAGCCTGCGCGGCGTCTTCTACCGCCGGGGCGTGGCCAGTTCGCTCACCCAGATCGGTGACGTCCGCCAGCTGGACTTCTTCCGCTCCTTCGACCTGGTCCTCGCCGAACTCGCCGACGACCCCGAGGTGAGCAGGCTGCGCAAGAAGGCGCTGCGCAACTACTGCGTCGTCATCGCCCACCAGCTGCTCAGCCGCGGCCGATTCGAACGCAGCATCGCCGCCAGGCTGAAGCAGATGGCCGCCGAGGCGCTGGGCAGGATGTCGGAGGACGAGCTGGAGGAAGCGCTCGTCGGGATGGGCGAGGAGCGCGTGTACATGTTGCGCCGGATACGGGGCGGCATGAAGGGAGTGGCGGCATGATCCAGATCTTCTTCTCGGCCACGCAGTACGCGGCCGCGACCGTGACCGCCGCCATACGGGCCGGTCAGTTCGGCCCGCGCGAGGGCGTCCGCCGCATCCTCGTCGTCAGCAACACCGCCGCGATCCCCGAGGTCGGCACCCCGCTGGACCGGATGGCCGGCTTCGAGAAGCTGCGCCCCGAGTTCGACGAGGTGCGCTCCTGGAACGAGTTCATCTCCCCGCACCACCCGGCCGGCTGGTCGCCCCGCGGCCAGGACACCCTGCTGTGGGAGAAGGCCGTACGCCTCGCCTGGAACCTGGGCGACGAACCCGTCGAGATCGCCTGTGAGTCGATCCAGGCCAACCCCTCCCGAGCGGTCGCGGACATCTTCGCGGACAGCCCCATCCATGTGTACGCGGACGGCCTGATGAGCTACGGCCCCACCCGCAACCGCATCCCGCACGGCATGAGCAGCCGCATCAAGCGCGTCCTGCACCTGGACCTGGTGCCCGGTCTGACGCCCATGCTGCTGTCCGAGTACGGCGTCGACCCCGAGGCCGTCCCGAACGAGGCCATCGTCGACGTCCTCGCGCAGATCGGCGAGTCCGGCGCCGGCATCCTCGCCGAGCGCCTCCCGGCCGACAACCCGCCCACCGCGGTCCTGCTCGGTCAGTACCTTTCGGCCATCGAGCTGATCAGCCAGGACGAGGAGGAGCAGCTGCACATCCGCATGCTGCGCGCCGCCGCCCGGGCCGGTCACCAGGACGTGCTGTTCAAGCCGCACCCGAGCGCGCCGGCCGTCTTCAACGAGTCCCTGGAGGCGGTCGCCGCGGAACTCGGCGTCAACCTCACGGTGCTCAACGAGCCCGTCCTCGCCGAGACCGTCTTCGCCTTCCTGAAGCCGAAGCTCGTCATCGGCTGCTTCTCGACCGCGCTGATGACCGCGGCCGCCTTCTACGGCATCCCGGTCGCCCGGGTCGGCACGGACATGCTCCTCGAACGCATCACGCCGTACGAGAACAGCAACCGCATACCGCTGACCATCATCGACGCGGCCCTGCCCGACGCGGAGAACGCCGAAATCGGCTCGCCGCTCGAACTCGCCGGCATGGCCGAGGACCTGGCCCCGCTGGTGCGCAGCGTCGGCTACTGCATGCAGTCCCGCAAGCACCACGCCGTACGCGACGAGGTCACCGCCTGGCTCGGCGTCAACCTGGCGCGCTACCAGCACTACTTCAAGCGCCGCCGCCTCACCAGCCTGCGCCTGCCCGGCGGCAGCCCGGTCCGCGCGGAGGCCCTGCGCAGACACCCGGCGGTCCGCAGAGCGGTACGCCAGCTGCGACAGACGACGCGGAAGTAGCAGAGGGCGTATGTGTGGGTGGTGGGAGGCGCGGAGCGCCCCCACCACCAGGGGCGCGGGGAACTGCGCGACCAGCCCCCACCGACCCGCGGCGGAACTCGGCCTAACGCAGCCGAACCGCGGGCAGCGCCCGCTTCAGCCGGGGCCCGAACGGCTTCTCCACGAACCGGTGCATCAGATAGGCCAGCGTCAGCAGACTCAGCACGGACAGCGCGAGCGTCGTGTACGAGCCGAGGCCGAGCCCCCGGTGCAGCACCCGGATGAAGAACCAGCCCAGGTGCTCGTGGATCAGATAGAAGGGGTACGTCAGCGCCCCCGCCAGCGTCAGCCAGTTCCAGTTGGCCCAGCGCGTCCAGCCCATCGCCACCACCGCGACCGCGGCGAACGCACAGAACACGATCGCCTGGATGACCAGCGGATCGCGGTGGAACTCGCCCTGCGCGCCCGGGTGCCACAGCGCCATGACGGAGTAGCGCTGGCCCAGCAGGAATGACATGCCGACGATCCCCCACAGCAGCAGGTCGCTGCCGAACCGGTGGATCAGGTACAGCGCGAGCCCGCCGATGAAGAACGGCGCGTGGTCGCGCATCACCAGCTCGTCGGTGAGTGGGTTGTCGGCGACCCGGGCGAACGCGCCGGCCAGCGTCCACAGGATGCAGAAGGTGACGACCCGCTTGTAGGTGACGCCCTTCCAGATCACGAACACGGCGAAGAGCACGTAGAACTTCAGCTCCACCCACAGCGTCCAGCACACGCCCAGGACCCGCGGCACGCCCAGCGGCTGCTGCATCATCGTGAGGTTGACCAGGAACTCGTCCGGCCTGACCGGGTGGACGACGACCGGCAGCAGCACCGCGGCGCCGGTCACCATGACGATGGCTACCCAGTACGCCGGGTAGAGGCGGGAGATCCGGGAGCGGAAGAAGTCGCCGAGGGTGCGGCCCCAGCTGCTCATGCAGATCACGAACCCGCTGATGACGAAGAAGAACTGCACGCCCAGGCTGCCGTACGTGGACAGGTGCGACAGCGTCGGGAACATCTCCCCGGGGGACTGGTGCCAGGAGTTGGCGACCTCGCCGTTCTTGCCGGTGAAGTGATACATGCACACCATCAGCGCGGCCATCAGCCGCAGACCGTCCAGGGCACGCAGCCGGTTCTCGCGCTTGGGCCGGACGGGAGGCCGCTCGGCCAGGACCTCGTTCAGCCGGGGTGCCGCCGGCACCGGCGGTGCCGTGGCCTGGTCAGCCGCGCTCATCCTGGGGCCCTTCTCCTGGGAGTCTCGAGGTGCGTTCAGTCGTACGTGATGGACGGTGCCATTTCATACGACGACCGAACGCTATGTCCCTCGGACGGGTGAAAGGTGAGTGACGGCTGACGCTCAGGGAGCGCAAAGGTGTCACACGGATGAACGACCACCCCGGGTGGGTTACTTCCGGCCGGCCACCTGCTTCAGCGCACGGGCCCGCCGCGCCAGTCGGCGCACGGTGGCGTTGCGCGGGATGAAGGAGAGCTGGGCCGGCACGGCCCCGGGCAGGGCCAGCGCGGTCAGGCGCTTGCGCTTGAAGTAGCGCCAGGTGTGCGGGTTCAGATGCTTGGAGAGATAGGCCTCCGCCGCGCCGCGCAGCCCCGGGTAGATCTTCGGCTGCATCGCGAAGCCGACCGCCCCCAGCAGCGCG
Organism: Streptomyces chartreusis; assembly: GCF_008704715.1. Taxonomy (NCBI): domain Bacteria; kingdom Bacillati; phylum Actinomycetota; class Actinomycetes; order Kitasatosporales; family Streptomycetaceae; genus Streptomyces; species Streptomyces chartreusis. The sequence goes on along the minus strand of NZ_CP023689.1, from coordinate 3,850,183 downwards.
GCCAGTTCGTCCACCCGCTCCCGCGAGGGCATCGTCCAGCCGCTCACCGCGGAGGCGTCCGCGATGTCGGGCAGCACCGCGTCGACGATGGTCAGCGGCACGCGGTTGCTGTTCTGGTACGGCGTGAGCCGGGCCAGCACGGCATCGGTGCCGACCCGCGCGACCGGCAGGTTGTACAGACCGGCGGCGGTGAACAGCGCGGTGGAGAAGCAGCCGACGACGAGCGCGGGCCGCAGCCGCTGGAAGGCGACCTCGGCGAGCACGGGACGGTCCAGCAGGGTGAGTTCGGCGCCCAGTTTCTCCGCCTCGTCCTCCAGGAGCTTCGACCAGCGGGCCGGGGCGACCGGGTGCGGCTTGAACACCAGCCTGCGGTGCCCGAGCGCGACGGCGCCGCGCACCATCTTCAGATGCAGGTCCTCCTCCTCGGCGTCGGTGAGGATGCCGAGCGCGGAGAGGTACTGGCCGAGCAGCAGCGCCGGCTGTTCGCCCCCGGACGGCGAGGGCAGCGCGGTCTCCGCCTCGGAGAGCTCGCCGAGCACCTTCAGGAACACCTCGGACGGCACCAGTTCGGACGGGACGCCGAACTCGGTGAGCAGCAGCGGGGTGAGGCCCGGGACGAGATCGAGGTGCAGCAGCCGGCCGATCCGGGTGCCGACCAGCGGGTCGATCTTGTCGCGCGTGGGGCCATAGCTTATGAGGCCGTCCGCGTAGACATCGACGGGAGCGCCGGTGAACAGCTGGCACAGCGCGAGCGCCGGATTGACCTGGACGGACTCCACGGCCAGCTGGATCTCGTCGTCACCGAGGTTCCACAGCAGCCGTACGTATCGCTCCCACATGGGGATGTCGTCCGCGCGGGGGGACCAACCGCTCGGGTGGAACGGGGAGATGGTCTCGTTCCAGGACAGCACCTCGTCGAAGCGGCCGCGCAGCCGGTCGAAGCCCGGCATCGTGTCGACGGACGGGGTGATCTCGGGGTTGACCGCGTTGTTGGTGACCAGCAGCAGCCTGCGGTCGGCCGGTTCGAAGAGCCCGGCGTCCAGGGCGGCGGCGAGCGTGGCGGCGCCGTACAGGGTCGAGGCGCAGAAGATCTGGGTGGTGCGAGGCATCAGGCGGCCACCGTCCGGGCCCCGACCGCCCTGCGGCGCACCCGCCGCAGCCGGGCCGCACGCTGCGCGTCCATCGAGTCCATTACCTCCGCGAGCACGTCCTGCGGCATTCTTTTCAGGGCGGCGGCGCTCATCGAGCGCAGTTTTCGAGCCACGGCGGGTTCGAACCTCTCGATTTGTCCGAGATGATGAGCCATGATCGCGCAATAGGTGCGCACGGCTTTCGGAAGCAGTTTATCTGCCTGCGGGTCACGCGCCGTTTCCTCGATTACCTGGTCGAACGCACGAATGAAATCGAGCTGCCGAACATCACCGATCTGGGTGAGAGACGACGCCACTCCGCGCCGGTAGTAGACACCGAGCAGTCCCACCGCGGCGAAGGATTCCGCCTCCCGGTGCAGTTTCCAGATCCACGGCCGGTCCTCGGCGGTGCGCAGCCCATGGGTGAACTGCAGGATTCCGCGGTCGGCCAGCCGGCGGTGGTAGATCCCGGCCCACGCGTACGCGTAGTCCACGGACGTCGAGCGGTCGGCGGGGAGGATCGCCTCGCGCGGGTCCATCACCGTCCAGCGCCGGCCGTGCGGCACCCGGTGGATGCTGCGCGCCCGCCCGGTGGACTGCACATGGTCGGTGCGTACGAAGTCGCACCCCAACTCCTGGATGGCGGACAGCAGCTGCGGGAAGTAGCCGGGAGCGAGCCAGTCGTCGCCGTCCAGGAACGTCAGGTACTCGCCGCGCGCCTTTTCGATTCCGGTGTTCCGCGCGGTGGCCAGCCCTCCGTTCTGCTCGTGTCTGACGAGCACGGCGCCCGGCAGCTCGCGCTCGGCGCGCGCGAGGATGTCGGGTGTCCCGTCCGTCGAGCAGTCGTCGACGAGGATGAACTCGAAGTCCTCACGTGTGTTCGCACGCAGGCTCTTCAGGGTGTCTGGCGCGTATTGCTGCACGTTGTAGAACGGCACGATGACGGAGAGCTTGACCACGTGAGGGACGTTAGGGGTCGGTCCGGCATCCGTCTTTACTCGCAGCTTGATGTCAGGTGAACGACACGTGGCGATGCAGTGAACCAGGCTTTTTTTCAACGACTTCAGGCCTCGCTTCGTCGTTAGTCGATGTGCTGTTAACCGTTTGTTGCATTCTGGTTGGTGAGAACCTTGAAATCGCTTCCTAGCGTCAACGACGTGCCAGCAAGTGCGAAGAAGACCCGGCGAGTGGCCGTACTCGCGGATTCCGACACCCGGTGGAAATGGGGCGCGCTCACCGCGAACCGTATCGCTCCGGAGGATTCGGACATCCGTCTGGACGGCTACCTCCTGCGTGGCCGGGCCACCCCCACCGCCCGCCAACTCCAGGAAGTGGGCGTGCACGCCGACTCCCTGAACGAGGTCACCGCCGTCGAGTTCCTGCGCACCATGGCGAAGGAGCAGTACGACGTCCTCGTGCTCGCCCTCGTCGGCGGTGGCGTACAGGCCATGCTGCACGGCCTGAAGCGGGTGTGGGAGGGCCGCTCCGACCGACCCGTCGTCGTCACCGGCTACGTCGGCGTCGTCTACGAGAAGCTCGCCGACGGCCTGCTGCTGCGGCACGGCGCGGACCTCGTCCTCGCCAACTCCCGCCAGGACGCCGAGCGCTTCCGCGCGGTGTACGAGGGAGTCGGCGCCGACGCCTCCTCGGTGACCGAGGTCGCCCTGCCGTTCCTCGGCGGGGAGCCCTACACCGGCGAGCACGACCCGTACACGGTCGTCTTCGCGGCCCAGCCCTCCGTGCCGGACAACCGCAAGGACCGCACGTACCTGCTGAACCGCCTGATCCAGCACGCCCGCAAGCACCCCGAGCGCGAGGTGCTGCTCAAGCTGCGCTCCAAGCCGGGCGAGCACACCACGCACATCGAGGAACTGCCGTACCAGAAGCTCGTCCAGCGGCTCGAACCGCCGGCCAACTTCAAACTGGTGTACGGCAACATGGGCGAGGTCCTCGACCGCACCGACCTGATGGTCACCATCAGCTCCACGGCCGCGCTGGAGTCGCTGCACCGCCGTATCCCCACCGTCGTCCTGACCGACCTCGGCGTGCGCGAGGTGCTCGGAAACCACCACTTCGTGGGATCCGGCTGCCTCGCCTCCTGGGACCAGCTGGACGAGGGACACCGGCCGACGCCCGACGAGGAATGGGTGTCCCGGCAGGGCGTCTGCGCCGACGGTACCTATGGCGCCGCCTTCGACCCGGCCCGCGAGCGCATCGCCAAGCTGCTCGGGCGGCCCGGCGGACTGCCCGCCCTCACGCCGTACTACACGCCGGCCACCGCGCCCGGCTATCTGCCCGGCATCCTCGCCCGCCACCACCTCGGCCCGGACGGCAGCCCGCTGCCCGGCGCCCCCGCCCACGACCGGGAGCCCGGCCCCGTCCGCCAGATAGTGCGCCGGGCGGCACGCGGCGCCTACCGGCACGGCGTGCAGCGCGTGGCGCCCGTCATCCGGCGGATGGGGGAGCTGTGAGCGATCCGACCGGGGCGCCGGGACGCGCCCCGAAGCCTTTGCAAAGAGCCCAAGGAGTGGAGCCCATGTCCAACCCGGAAGCAGGTCAAGGCACTTCGGTGCCCCGCGTGCTCGCCGTCATCCCCGCACGCGGCGGCTCCAAGGGCGTGCCCGCGAAGAACCTGATGCCCGTCGGCGGCGTGCCGCTGGTGGCGCGTGCGGTGCGCGAGTGCCGGGCCTCGCGGCTCGTGACGGACGTCATCGTCTCCACCGACGACCAGGGCATCGCCGCCGCCGCCCGGCAGGCCGGCGCCGAGGTCGTGCTGCGCCCCGCCGCCATCGCCGGCGACACCGCCACCTCCGAGGCCGCCGTCCTGCACGCCATGGACGCCCACGAGACGCTGCACGGCGCCCCCGTGGACGTCGTGCTCCTCGTGCAGTGCACCAGCCCGTTCATCGTCCGCGAGGACATCGACGCCGTGGTCAAGGCCATCGTCGCCAACGGCGCCGACACCTCCCTGACCGTCGCGCCCTTCCACGGCTTCGTGTGGCGCCACGGCGACGACGAGCCCGCGGAGACCGAACGCGCGGCCGCCGGCGGCGGCTTCGGCGTCAACCACGACAAGTCCTTCCGCCCCCGCCGCCAGGACCGCCCCCAGGACTTCCTGGAGACCGGCGCCGCCTACGCGATGAATGCCGGCGGCTTCCGCGAGCACAAGCACCGCTTCTTCGGCCGCACCGAACTCGTGCGCACCGACCCCGCCCGGGTGCTGGAGATCGACGATCCGCACGACCTGGCCCGCGCCCGCGCGCTGGCGCCGCTGTTCGACGCGGACCGTCCCGGCGCCCTCCCGACCACGGACGACATCGACGCGGTCGTACTGGACTTCGACGGCACCCAGACGGACGACAGGGTGCTGATCGATGCCGATGGAAAGGAGTTCGTCTCCGTGCACCGCGGAGACGGCCTCGGCATCGCCGCCCTGCGCAAGAGCGGCCTGAAGATGCTGATCCTGTCCACGGAGCAGAACCCGGTCGTCGCCGCCCGCGCACGGAAGCTGCAGATTCCCGTGCTGCACGGCATCGACCGGAAGGACCTCGCCCTCAAGCAGTGGTGCGAGGAGCAGGGCATCGCGCCTGAGCGCGTGCTCTACGTCGGCAACGACGTCAACGACCTCCCGTGCTTCGCCCTCGTGGGCTGGCCCGTGGCGGTCGCGAGCGCCCACGACGTCGTGCGCGGCGCCGCACGCGCGGTCACGGCCACACCCGGCGGTGACGGCGCAATCCGAGAGATCGCCAGCTGGATCCTCGGCCCCTCTCTCGATTCCCTCACCAAGTAAGGACATCTTCTGCCATGAGCACCTACTCCCGTCTGCGCAACTTCGGTTCCCGTGAGGTCGGCCCGGGCAAGCCGGTCTACATCTGCGGCGAGATCGGCATCAACCACAACGGTGAGCTGGAGAACGCCTTCAAGCTCATCGACGTGGCCGCCGAGGCCGGCTGTGACGCCGTCAAGTTCCAGAAGCGCACCCCGGAGATCTGCACCCCGCGCGACCAGTGGGACATCGAGCGCGACACCCCCTGGGGCCGGATGACCTACATCGACTACCGCCACCGGGTGGAGTTCGGTGAGGACGAGTACCGCCAGATCGACGAGCACTGCAAGAAGCGGGGCATCGACTGGTTCGCCTCCCCGTGGGACACCGAGGCCGTCGCCTTCCTGGAGAAGTTCGACGTCCCCGCCCACAAGGTCGCCTCCGCGTCCCTCACCGACGACGAGCTGCTGCGCGCCCTGCGCGCCACCGGCCGCGCCGTCATCCTCTCCACCGGCATGTCGACGCCGAAGCAGATCCGCCACGCGGTCGAGGTCCTCGGCTCGGACAACATCCTCATGTGCCACGCCACCTCCACCTACCCGGCGAAGGCCGAGGAGCTGAACCTCCGCGCCATCAACACGCTGGAGAAGGAGTTCCCGAACGTCCCGATCGGCTACTCCGGCCACGAGACGGGTCTGCAGACCACCCTCGCCGCGGTCGCGCTCGGGGCGACCTTCGTCGAGCGCCACATCACCCTGGACCGCGCCATGTGGGGTTCGGACCAGGCCGCCTCCGTCGAGCCGCAGGGCCTGACCCGCCTCGTCCGCGACATCCGCACCATCGAGGAGTCCCTCGGCGACGGCGTCAAGAAGGTCTACGACTCCGAGCTCGGCCCGATGAAGAAGCTGCGCCGCGTCGCCGGTGTGGTCGCCGAGGCCGAGATCGCCGCGGCCGCAGGCGAGCCGGTTCAGGTCTGACCCGAACGCACCGAGATCCAATAGTGCACCGAGTCCGAGTGCCCCGAAGCGGGCGCTCGGACTCGGCGCCCCTCAGTGCTCCGTCCACACGAGTGAATACGAGCGCCGCATGAGCGCCTTACGACGGGTAGGTCGTACGTCGATGAGCCCCCGAGCCGGGAACACCGGCCCCCACACTCTCGCCTTCGTCGAGAGCCCGGTACAGCTCCTCAACGTGCTGGAGTGGGCGCACGCCCGCGAGCACGCCCTCGGCGCGGGACTCACCCTCGTCGTCCTCTCCCCGATCGACCCCATGACCCGCGGCCAGCTGCGCCGGATGGCCGAACTGGCGCGCGAGGACGGGCACGAGGTGCGCTGGGAGGAGGCGCGGGGCGGTGCGACAGCGCCGTTCCACACCATCGGCGGCCTCACGGGCCTGCTCCGCAGGGCCGACCGGGTGGTTCTCGGCGACCCGTTCTCCCGCTACGTACAGCTCCTGCTGACGATCACCAAGGCCCGCGACCTCGTCGTCGTCGACGACGGCACCGCGACCATGGAGTTCGTCACCCAGCTCGCCCGCGGTGAGCGGCTGGTGCGCTGGCACCGCAAGGGCGGCCGGCCCGGCCCCCGCGACCTGGTCTTCGCGCCCGTCTCCTCCGCCGCCCGCAAGCGCCTCACCCCGAGCGAGCGCCGCCATGTCGAGATCTTCTCCTCGATGCCGATGGACGCGACGCCCGAGGGCGTGACGGTCACCGCCAACACCTTCGCCTGGACCCGCGACCGCTTCGGGCCGCCCCGCATCACCAAGGGCGCGGACATGGTCGGCACCTCCCTCGTCGAGACCGGCGTGGTCGACGGCGACCGCTACCTGGAGGCGGTCCGCTCCCTGGCCAAGGCGCACGGTGCCACCCGCTACTTCGCCCACCGCCGCGAGAGCGCGGAGAAGCTGCACCGGCTGGCGGTGGAGACCGGCCTGGAGATCGTGCGCCCGGACCTCCCGCTGGAGCTGATCGCCCGGCGCGGCCCCATAGGCCGCACGATCCTGAGCTTCCCGTCGACCGTGGTGCACACCCTGCCGCTGGCCCTGTCCGGCACGGACGTACGCGTCGCGGTCTGCGACATCGACCCCGCCTGGCTGACGGAGAACGCCTCACCCCGCGCCCAGGGCTTCCTGTCCGGGGTGACGGGAACGGCCCGGGACGTGCACCGGCTGTCGGCGGTCAGCGCGGTCTGAGACCGTGCCGGAGGGCGCCTCAGCGCCCTCCGGCAAGAGGCTTCTCGGCGAGGAGGAAGGCGCGCGGGCGCTTCTCCTCGCCGTCCGGCTCCCGCACGGTACGCGCGTACAGCCGCAGCCCCGCGTCGAGCAGGTGTGCGATGACGTGGTCCGGGGTGCGCCAGTGGTAGTCCAGCGCGATCTCCTGCCCGAAGCGCTCGCTCAGGTGCAGCCGGTCCTCGGAGGCGCCGGACTGGAACGCCAGCAGCACCGGGGCACCGGGCCGCAGGACCCGGTGGAACTCGGCGAACGTCCCCGGCAGGTGGTCGTCGGGGACATGGATGAGCGAGTACAGCGCGAGGATCCCGCCCAGCGTCTCGTCCGGAAGGTCCAGCGCGGTCATCGAACCCACGTGGAACCGGAGTTCGGGGTGGGCGCGCCGGGCCAGCGCCACCATCCGGGGCGACAGATCCACACCGAAGACCGGCGTGCCCAGCGCATGCAGATGCGCGGTCACCGAGCCGGGCCCGCTGCCCAGATCGGCGACGGGCGCCGGCGCGTGCTCGCGGGCCAGCTCGGCAAAGGCGCTGACGAGGGACCTGTCCAGCGGGCTGCTGTCGGCCCGCCAGTCGGAGAAACGGTCCGCGTAGGCGGAGGCGATGGCGTCGTACGAGACACGGGTGGCCTCGAGGAAGTCGGCGTACTCGGAGTGCGTGGGGTACTCGGCGGTCACGGGCCGCACCCTAGTGCGGCCGACGGACGGGCGTCCGGGAGTTCACCGGGGGTGTGCGATCCCGACAGGTGAACACAACCGACGGTTCTGTCCGTGGCGTGGTATCCGTGGAGTGTGGAGGGTCGGCATCGTCACTCTCCGTCGATTTCATGATCGACTCGACGGAAAGCCGGGCGAGTTTACCCACCCAAACCGATACCTATGCGTCGGGCGGCCAGATTTTCTTCCCCAAACGGGTTGAACTTTTGTTGATCGAGGGTCAGTTGGCCACCTCGGCGTCCTACCCTTCAGAGGGTGAACCAACTGATGTCTCCAGAGTCCGAGGCCGATCAACCAGGGGAAGCGTTCCTCCCCGGCGCCCTGCCGGAGGCGCTCCGTGCCGAACTCATCGAGTTCCGGCGCGACTTGCACATGCACCCCGAGCTCGGCAACCAGGAGTTCCGTACGACCGCCGCGATCAAGGCCCGCCTGGAGAAGGCCGGTCTGAAGCCGCGTGTGCTCGCCATCGGAACCGGGCTCATCTGTGACATCGGCGAGTTCGACGGCGGACGGCCCATGCTCGCCCTGCGCGCCGACATCGACGCCCTGCCCATCCCGGACACGAAGAGTGAGTGCTCGTACCGCTCGACGGTCCCGGACCGGGCTCACGCCTGCGGCCACGACGTCCACACGGCCGTGGTCCTCGGCGCCGGCCTGGTCCTGGCCGACCTGCTGAGCCGCGGCGAGCTGCCCCGCCCCGTCCGGCTGATCTTCCAGCCCGCCGAGGAGGTGCTCCCCGGCGGCGCCGCCGACGTCGTCGAGTGCGGGGTGCTCGACGGAGTGGGCCGGATCCTCGCCGTGCACTGCGACCCCAAGGTGGACGCCGGGAAGATCGGCCTGCGGCAGGGCGCGATCACCTCGGCCTGCGACCGGCTGGAAATCTCCCTCGACGGTCCCGGCGGGCACACCGCCCGACCCCATCTGACGACCGACCTCGTCACCGCCGCCGCCCGGGTCGTCACCGACGTGCCCGCGCTGGTCGCCCGGCGCACCGACGCCCGCAGCGGTCTCGCCGTGACCTGGGGACGGATCGACTCCGGCCACGCGCCCAACGTCATCCCGCAGCACGCCGAGCTCTCCGGGACCGTGCGCTGCCTGGACCTCGACACCTGGCGGCAGGCGCCGGACCTCGTGGTCGCCGCGATCGACGAGGTCGCCAATCTGCACCGTGCCAAGTCCGAGATCAACTACATCCGCGGTGTCCCGCCCGTGGTCAACGACCCGGCCGCGACCGAGCTGCTGCACGAGGCCATGACGGCCCGCCGGGGCGCCGACTCCGTCGAGAGCACCGAGCAGAGCCTGGGCGGCGAGGACTTCTCCTGGTACCTGGAGCACGTCCCTGGCGCCATGGCCCGCCTCGGCGTCCGCGTGCCGGGCGACCGGGTCGGCCGTGATCTGCACCAGGGCGACTTCGACGTCGACGAGTCGGCCATCACGGCCGGGGTGGAGCTCTTCACCGCGGCGGCGCTCCTCGACGCCGTCGGCTAGCCGGCGCACCCCAGGGCCCCGCCCAGGGGTGCGGCAGCCGCCGGCCACCCGCCCGGCACGGCGTCGCACCCCTGGAGCAGTTCCGGTTGCGGGCGGCGCACGCCGGGGGGAGTCTGGCCGCATGGCCGGCGGTCCTGTGTGTCATCCGGGCGGAGGTTCCTTCGGTGCGTTCGCCCCATGCGTGCCTTTCGATCCGGTGGTTCACAAGGCCGTAACCGGCCATCGGCACGAATGGATAACGGCAGGACGAAACCCCGTTCCCAGGAGTGTCTACGCGCGTTAATGTGCGCCGAACTCAGCACCCACTGCGGGGCTTGGAGAATGGGGACTTCACGATGCGTCGGACATCCAAACTGACCCGTGTCGCGGTGGGGGTCGCGTCGATCGCGCTCGCCGCCACGGCGTGCGGTGGTACCAGCAGCGACAGTGACAGCGGCAGCGACGGCAGCGGCGACACCAAGGGTCTCGCCATCGCGTACGACATCGGCGGCAAGGGCGACCAGTCCTTCAACGACGCCGCCTACGCCGGCCTGCAGAAGGCCCAGAAGGAGTTCGGCTACAAGACGGCCGACATCGAGCCCACCGAGGGCGAGACGGACGCCGACAAGGAGCAGCGGCTGTCCTCCCTCGCCAAGCAGGGCTACAACCCGGTGATCGGCGTCGGCTTCGCCTACGGCCCCGCCATGGAGGCCGTGGCGAAGAAGTACCCGAAGACCACCTTCGGCATCGTCGACTCCGTCGTCGAGGGCGAGAACGTCGCCTCCCTCGTCTTCGCCGAGCAGGAGGCCTCCTACCTCGCCGGTGTCGCGGCCGCCAAGGCCACCAAGAGCAACATCGTCGGCTTCGTCGGCGGCGTGGACGTGCCGCTGATCCACAAGTTCGAGGCCGGCTACAAGCAGGGCGTCCAGGACACCAACCCCAAGGTCAAGGTCCTGTCGCAGTACCTGACGCAGACCGCGGAAGAGGGTGGCTTCTCCAGCCCGGACAAGGGCAAGGCCGCCGCCGAGGGCCAGATCGAGAAGGGCTCCGACGTCGAGTACGCCGCCGCCGGTCTCTCCGGCCAGGGCGTGATCGAGGCCGCCTCGAAGGCCAAGGTCTGGGCGATCGGTGTCGACTCCGACCAGTTCAAGCAGGCGGCGCTCGCCAACTACAAGAACTCCATCCTGACCTCCGCCCTCAAGGACGTCGGCGGTGCGGTCTTCACGCTGGCCAAGTCCGTCGAGGACGGCAAGCCGCTGACCGGCGTCCAGACCTTCGACCTGAAGGTCAACGGTGTGGGCCTGTCCGAGTCGAACCCGGAGTTCGCGAAGATCCCGGGCCTGACCGACGCCGTGGCGAAGGCCAAGGAAGGCATCATCGACGGCTCCATCAAGGTCAAGACCGAGTAGTCGCGGTCACAGCGCAGAAGGGCGGGCGGGCATCCGAGCGGATGCCCGCCCGCTCGGCTTTTCCCAGGTCGGCGTGGATCACCCGCAGCCCTGTGCGCTTTGCTGCCGGCAAGCCCTTGGTCAAGGCCGTGAGTGGAGTTGGCCACGGGGGGATAACAAGGTGTACAGAAGGGGTTTCCTGGGAGGTCTACGCGCGTTACTCTGCGGCGAAAGCCAGCGCCGTAGCTGTGAAGCCGTCCCGAGCTGTACCGTCCGGCGCTTGTACCGACAGGAGTCACCACACATGCGCCGGATTTCCCGGATCACGGTCGCAGGCGCAGCGACCGCCTCTCTGGCCCTCGCGCTCTCCGCCTGCGGCGGCACCTCGACCGAGGCGTCCTCCTCGGACTCGAAGGGCGGCGACAAGGGCCTCGCCATCGCCTACGACGTCGGCGGCAAGGGCGACCAGTCCTTCAACGACGCCGCGTTCGCGGGCCTGGAGCAGGCGAAGAAGGAGTTCGGGTACGCGACGCAGGACGTCGAGCCCACCGAGGGCGAGACGGACGCCGACAAGGAGCAGCGACTGGTGTCGCTGGCCAAGCAGGGCTACAACCCGGTCATCGGCATCGGCTACGCGTACGCCGCCGCCGTCAAGGGTGCCGCGGAGAAGTTCCCGGACACCACCTTCGGCATCGTGGACGACTCCACCGTCGAGTCGAAGAACGTCGCCGACCTGGTCTTCTCCGAGGAGCAGGCCTCGTACCTGGCCGGCGTCGCCGCCGCCAAGAGCACCAAGACGAACACGGTCGGCTTCGTGGGCGGCGTGGACATCCCGCTGATCCACAAGTTCCAGGCCGGCTTCGAGCAGGGCGTCAAGGACACCAACCCGCAGGCCAAGGTCCTGTCCCAGTACCTCACGCAGACCGCGGAGGAGGGCGGCTTCTCCAGCCCCGACAAGGGCAAGTCCGCCGCCGAGGGCCAGATCGAGAAGAAGGCCGACGTCGTCTACGCCGCCGCCGGTCTGTCCGGTCAGGGCGTCATCGAGGCCGCCGCCGCCAACAAGGTGTGGGCCATCGGTGTCGACTCCGACCAGTACACGCAGGAAGCCCTTGCCAAGTACAAGGACTCCATCCTGACCTCGGCGATGAAGGACGTCGCCAAGGCGGTCTACAACCTGGCGAAGTCGGTCGAGGACGGTAAGCCCGAGACCGGTATCGTTCGTGGCGATCTGAAGTCCGGCGAGGTGAGCCTGTCGAACTCCAACCCGAAGTTCGCGGACGACGCCGAGGTCCAGGAAGCCATCAAGACGGCCAAGGAGAAGATCATCAGCGGCGAGATCAAGGTCAAGACCAGCTGATTGCAGTAACACCCTGAGCAGCGGTAACCCCGGGGTTACGTCCGCTCGACGGGGTACGGGGAGGCCTTCCGAGGTTTTCTCCGTACCCCGTTGTTCGCGGTGCGTCGACCCCTTTCAGGCCATAGGGGCGCTACGCGCGTAGACGACCCCCGTCTCCAGGAGAGTGCGCCATCAACGCGTCCAGCAGCCCTCCGGCCGGCGCGGCGGTCAACGAATCGGTGACCGCCGTCGAACTCGCCGGGATCACCAAGCGTTTCCCCGGCGTCGTGGCCAACCACGACATCCACCTCACCGTCCGCAAGGGCACCGTCCATGCCCTCGTCGGCGAGAACGGCGCCGGCAAGTCGACTCTGATGAAGATCCTCTACGGCATGCAGAAGCCGGACGAGGGCACCATCGCGATCGACGGCCGGCAGGTCACCTTCTCGTCGCCGGCCGACGCCATCGTCCGCGGCATCGGCATGGTCCACCAGCACTTCATGCTCGCGGACAACCTCACCGTCCTCGAGAACGTCGTCCTCGGCAGCGAGAAGCTCTACGGCATCGGCGCCAAGGCCCGCCGCAAGATCAAGGAGATCTCCGAGCGCTACGGCCTCGGCGTGGAGCCCGACCGCCTGGTCGAGGAGCTCGGCGTCGCCGCCCGCCAGCGCGTGGAGATCCTCAAGGTCCTCTACCGCGGCGCCACCACGCTCATCCTCGACGAGCCGACGGCCGTCCTGGTGCCGCAGGAGGTCGACGCGCTCTTCGACAACCTGCGCGAGCTCAAGGCCGAGGGCCTGTCGGTCATCTTCATCTCCCACAAGCTGGGCGAGGTGCTCTCCGTCGCCGACGAGATCACCGTCATCCGCCGCGGCACCACGGTCGGCACCGCCGTCCCCGCCGAGACGACGCCCCGTCAGCTCGCCGAGATGATGGTCGGCAGCGAGCTGCCGACGCCGGAGACCGCCGAGTCCACGGTCACCGACCGCCCGGTCATCACCGTCGACAAGCTGCGCCTGGAGGCAGCCGGCGGCAAGGCCCTGCTGGACGACATCACCTTCACCATCCACGCGGGCGAGGTCCTGGGCATCGCCGGCGTCGAGGGCAACGGCCAGACCGAACTGGTCGACGCCCTCATCGGCCTCAAGGGCGCCGACTCCGGCACGATCACCCTCGTCGAAGAGGAGATCACCGGCTGGACCACCCGCAAGCGCCGGCAGCAGGGCATCGGCTACATCCCCGAGGACCGCCACCGGCACGGTCTGCTCCTGGAGGCCCCCCTCTGGGAGAACCGCATCCTCGGCCACGTCACCGAGAAGCCGCTCGCCAAGGGCGTATGGCTGGACCCGAAGGCCGCGCAGGAGGACACCCGCCGCATCGTCGAGGCGTACGACGTCCGCACGCCCGGCATCGACGTCACCGCCGCCTCCCTGTCCGGCGGCAACCAGCAGAAGCTGATCGTCGGCCGCGAGATGAGCCACACCCCGCGCTTCCTGATCGCCGCGCACCCCACCCGCGGTGTGGACGTCGGCGCGCAGGCCGCGATCTGGGACCACATCCGCGAGGCCCGCCGCGAGGGCCTGGCCGTGCTGCTGATCTCCGCCGACCTGGACGAGCTGATCGGCCTGTCCGACACCCTTCGCGTGATCTACAACGGCAAGCTGGTCGCGGACGCCGACCCGGCCACCGTCACGCCGGAGGAACTGGGCTCGGCGATGACCGGTGCCGCGACAGGGCACCTCGAGCACGACGACACGACCCCCGAGACTCCCGACCTGAACAAGTCCCCCGAGTCCGGCGAAGACGAGGCCCGCTGATGAAGAAGTTCGACAAGGAGCGCGTGCTCCTCGCGGTGGCCGGCCCGGTCATCGCGCTCGCCGTGGCCTTCGTGCTCACCGCGATCGTGCTGCTCGCCTCGGGCAAGAGCCCGGTCGAGCCGTACGCCCTGATGTTCGAGCAGCTCGGCTTCTCCGACATCCAGGTGCTGATCATCAATCAGGCCTCGCTGTACTACATCGCGGCCCTCGCGGTGGCCATCGGCTTCCGGATGAACCTGTTCAACATCGGCGTCGACGGCCAGTACCAGCTCGCCGCCATGATGGCCGCCGTCGTCGGCGCCCACGCGAACCTGCCGGCCGTCCTCCAGGTCCCGCTGCTGATCCTCACCGCCGTCTGCACCGGCGCCTTCTGGTCCGGCATCGCCGGCATCCTCAAGGTCACCCGCGGCGTCAGCGAGGTCGTCGCGACGATCATGCTGAACGCGATCGCCACCTCCGTCATCGCCTACCTGTGGCTGCCGAACGTCTTCGGCGTCAAGGTCGGCAACAACAACACCACCGGCGAGATGCACGAGTCCGGCTGGGTCTCCGGCATCAGCATGGGCGACGCCGGCGAGATCTACGGCCTGGTCTTCCTCGCCGTGCTGCTCGGCATCGCCTACTGGGTCGTCCTCAACCGCACCCGCTTCGGCTTCGACCTGCGTGCCTCCGGCGCCTCCGAGACCGCCGCCGCGGCCAGCGGCGTCGACCCCAAGCGGATGGTGCTCACCGCCATGCTGCTCTCCGGCGGCATCGCGGGCATGGCCGGTCTGCCGATCCTGCTCGGCGACACCCACACCTACAGCCTCAACTTCCCCACCGGCATCGGCTTCCTCGGCATCGGCATCGCCCTGCTCGGCCGTAACAGCCCCGTTGGCATCGCGTTCGCCGCCCTGCTGTGGGCCTGGCTCGACAAGGCATCGCCCGAGCTGGACTTCCACGGCTACGACAAGGAGATCGCGGTCATCATGCAGGGCCTGATCGTGCTCTCGGTCGTCGTCTCCTACGAGGCCGTACGCGAATGGGGCCTGCGCCGCCAGCAGCGCCGCGTCGGCGCGGAACTGGCAGCCGGTCACGTCCTCGGCGCCGACAACAACAAGAAGGAGGTGGCCGGCCGATGACCACCCCGCAGACCTCAGCGGTCGACGTCAACCAGCCCACGCTGCAGCCCGCGGCGCCGACCGGCCGCCGCCTGTCGTGGCAGGTCCTGCTGCTGGTCATCGCCGGAGCCCTGGCGCTGACCTCGATCGTCCGCATCATCACCGGCGCCGACGGCATCACCAACGTCAGCCAGATGTCCACCGCGCTCCAGCTCGCCGTGCCGATCGGCCTCGCCGGTCTCGGCGGTCTGTGGGCGGAGCGGGCCGGCGTCGTCAACATCGGCCTCGAGGGCATGATGATCCTCGGCACCTGGTTCGGCGCCTGGGCCGGCTTCCAGTGGGGCCCGTGGACCGGTGTCGTCGTCGGCATCCTCGGTGGCTGCATCGGCGGCATCCTGCACGCCATCGCCACCGTCACCTTCCGCGTCAACCACATCGTCTCCGGTGTGGCGATCAACATCCTCGCGCTCGGCATCACCCGCTATCTCGCGCCCCTCGCCTTCGAGGGCCACGCGGGCGGCTCCGCCAAGCAGTCCCCGGCGGTCGACACCCTCGGCCACTTCACCGTGCCGGGCCTGTCCGACGGCCTGCGGGACCTGAACAACAACGGCTGGTTCTTCATCTCGGACATCGCCGGCCTGCTCGGCGGCCTGGTCACCAACGTCTCCTGGCTGACCCTGATCGCCGTGGCGCTGATCCCCGGCACCTGGTGGATCCTGTGGCGCACCGCCTTCGGCCTGCGCCTGCGCTCCTGCGGCGAGAACCCGATCGCGGCCGAGTCCCTCGGTGTCAACGTCTACAAGTACAAGTACATCGCCGTGATCATCTCCGGCGGCCTCGCCGGTCTCGGTGGTGTCTTCCTCTCCATCGTGGCCAACCCCTTCTACCTGGAGGGCCAGGTCAGCGGCCGCGGCTACATCGGCCTCGCCGCGATGATCTTCGGCAACTGGATGCCGGGCGGCCTCGCCCTGGGCGCCGGCCTGTTCGGCTACACCGACAGCCTCAACCTGCGCGGCGGCTCCCAGAACGTCCACGCCCTGCTGCTGCTCGGCGCCCTCCTGCTGATCATCGGCGCCATCTGGCTGGTGATCCGCAAGAACTACGCCTCGTCGACGATCACCGCGGTCATCGGTGCCCTGGTGTACACCTGGTACGTCACCACCAACGAGGTGCCCAACCAGGTCGTCTCCGCCACGCCGTACGTCGTCACGCTCATCGTCCTCACCTTGTCCGCGCAACGCCTGCGGATGCCGAAGGCGGACGGCCTGCCCTACAAGAAGGGCCAGGGCAAGTGACGCCGGCCGCCTCCCACGACGTCGACTGGGACAAGCTGCGCGCGGCGGCGCTGGACGCCATGTCCCGTGCGTACGCCCCGTACTCCGGCTTCCCGGTCGGCGTGGCGGCCCTGGTCGACGACGGCCGCACGATCACCGGCTGCAACGTCGAGAACGCCTCGTACGGGCTCGCGCTGTGCGCCGAGTGCGGACTGGTCTCGGAACTGCAGAACACGGGGGGCGGCAGGCTGACGCACTTCACGTGCGTGGACGGCAAGGGCGACGTCCTCGTGCCGTGCGGCCGCTGCCGTCAGCTGCTCTTCGAGTTCGGCGGCCCGGAGCTCCTGCTGGAGACCCCGGCGGGCATCCTGCCGCTGTCGGAGATGCTGCCCCAGGCCTTCGGCCCGGGCCACCTGCGCAAGTAATTCCCGTACGGCCCCTCCGAGTCGCCCATGCGACCGGTTCGGAGGGGCCGTACGGCTTCTGGAACCCTCGGAAGGAAGCAAAGCCATGGCCATGGACGCCATCTCCGTCATCCGCAGCAAGCGGGACCGCGGTGAGCTCAGCGACGAGCAGATCGACTGGGTCATCGACGCGTACACCCGCGGGGAGGTCGCCGACTACCAGATGGCCGCCCTCAACATGGCGATCCTCCTCAACGGCATGAACCGCCGTGAGATCGCCCGCTGGACGGCCGCGATGATCGCCTCCGGCGAGCGCATGGACTTCTCGTCCCTGTCCCGCCCGACGGCCGACAAGCACTCCACGGGCGGCGTCGGCGACAAGATCACCCTGCCGCTGGCCCCGCTCGTCGCCGCCTGCGGCGCGGCCGTGCCGCAGCTGTCGGGCCGGGGCCTCGGCCACACCGGCGGCACCCTGGACAAGCTGGAGTCGATCCCCGGCTGGCGGGCGCTCCTGTCGAACGAGGAGATGCTGCACGTCCTCGACACGACCGGCGCGGTGATCTGCGCGGCGGGCGACGGCCTGGCCCCCGCCGACAAGAAGCTGTACGCCCTGCGTGACGTCACCGGCACGGTCGAGGCGATCCCGCTGATCGCCTCCTCGATCATGTCGAAGAAGATCGCCGAGGGCACCGGCTCGCTGGTCCTGGACGTGAAGGTCGGCACGGGCGCCTTCATGAAGA
The DNA here is from genome assembly GCF_008704715.1 of Streptomyces chartreusis. NCBI lineage: Bacteria > Bacillati > Actinomycetota > Actinomycetes > Kitasatosporales > Streptomycetaceae > Streptomyces > Streptomyces chartreusis. The sequence goes on along the minus strand of NZ_CP023689.1, from coordinate 3,832,820 downwards.
CCATCGAGGACGCGCGCGAGCTGGCGTCCACGATGGTGGGCCTGGGCACCGACCACGGTGTGAAGACGGTCGCGCTGCTGACCGACATGGCGACCCCGCTCGGCCTCACGGCCGGCAACGCGCTGGAGGTCAGCGAGTCCGTCGAGGTCCTGGCGGGCGGTGGCCCGGCCGATGTGGTCGAGCTGACGATCGCCCTGGCCCGCGAAATGCTGGACGCGGCCGGAGTGAAGGACGCCGACCCGGCGAAGGCCCTCGCCGACGGCTCGGCGATGGACGTCTGGCGGCGCATGATCGCCGCGCAGGGCGGCGACCCGGACGCGGAACTGCCCGTCGCGCGCGAGCAGCACGTCGTCAAGGCCCCGTCCTCCGGTGTCCTGACCCGCCTCGACGCCTACGACATCGGCGTCGCCGCCTGGCGCCTCGGCGCGGGGCGTGCCCGCAAGGAGGACCCGGTGCAGGCGGGCGCCGGCATCGAGATGCACGCCAAGCCCGGCGACACGGTCACCGAGGGCCAGCCCCTCCTGACCCTCCACACCGACACCCCGGAACGCTTCGACTACGCCCTCCAGTCGCTGACGCAGTCGTACGACATCGCGGCCCCGGGCACGGACTTCACGGCGTCGCCGGTGGTGCTGGAACGCATCGCCTGACACGCCTGAACGTGCGACGGGCCGGGACCTCGGGGTCCCGGCCCGTTTCGTTTCAGCCGAGCATCGCTGCGACCATCACCAGCACCGGTACCGAGATCACCGTCGACAGCAGGATCGAGTCGCGGGCCAGGCGTTCGGCGACGCGGTAGCTGGAGGCGTAGGTGTAGAGGTTCTGGGCCGCGGGGAGGGCCGAGGTGACCACCACGTCCAGCAGGGGTGCGCCGCGCAGGCCGAAGACGCCTGCCGCCAGTGCCCAGGCCGCCGCGGGCTGGCCGACCGACTTGAGGGCGACCGAGAGGAACACCGGATGGCGGTCGGGACCCCGGCCGGGCATCGTGCTGCCGCACAGGGAGATGCCGAACGCCAGCAGGACCGCCGGGACCGACATGCCGCCGATCAGGGTCAGGGGGTCCAGGACGGGCGCCGGGATCCGCAGCCCCGTCGCCGACACCGCGACGCCGGCCAGTGAGCCGACCGCGATCGGGTTGCGCAGCGGCGTCAGCATACGGCGCCACAGCGGGCCCTTCTCGCCCTTGCCGGACAGATCCAGGATCGTCAGGGCGACGGGGGTGACGCCGACGAGCTGGAACAGCAGCACCGGCGCCACGAGCGAGGCGTCGCCGAGGACGTACACGGCGATCGGGATGCCGAGGTTGCCGGAGTTGACGTAGCTGGAGCACAGCGCGCCGATCGTCGTACGGCCCACTCCCCAGTGCCGTACGACACCGACCGCGACGAAGACCCCGGCCGCCGCGGCCGTGCTCAGTGCCGTCACCAGCAGGCGGCTGGAGAAGATCACCGAGAGGTCGGTCTGCGCGAGCGTCGTGAACAGCAGGGCCGGGGACGCCACATGGAAGGCCAGCTTGGTGAGGACGTCGCGGCCCTGGTCGCCGAGGTAACCGCGCCGGCCGATCGCATAGCCCACCGCGATGACGACCGCGATCACCGCGAACCCCGTCAACACCCCCTGCACGGAACCTCCTTGGCGCGATGCGGGCCGCAGGGTATTCGGGGGCGCGACGATAGGTGGGGCATACAGCAAACCCTCCAGGTAAGGAGGGGACGGGGTCAATGTGATCTCGGTCGGCGGACACCCCCGCGGGCGCACGGAACCCGGGCAGCGGGCATCGGACGCGGGCGGCGAGGGCACTCGGGCCCGATGAGTTATCGCCTCCCGCCCGGTCTACCGCACGTGGACGCCATGACACCCGCGGTACTCGTGCTGGCCGGCCCCGTCACCCGGGACGAGGTGGCGGGGCTGTGCGACGACGTACGGGCCCGGCTGGAGGCCGGCGGGGCGAGAGTCGTGGTGTGCGACGTGGGCGGGCTGGGGCCGCCGGGCCTGGGCGTCGTGGATCTGCTGGCGCGGCTCCAGCTCGCCGCGCGACGGGCCGGGGGGCGGATCAGGCTGCGCGACCCCGATCCCGCCCTACACGCCCTCCTCGACCTGGTTGGTCTCCGCTTCGAGGTGGAGGGGCAGACCGAAGAGCGGGAACCAGCGCTTGGTGTCGAGGAAGAAGTGGAACCCGGTGAGCCGGCCGTCTGAGATCTCCAGGACCTGCACCGCCCACGGTGTGTAGCCGCCCGCCTCGGGGTCCGGCTTGTACTGGGCGAAGCCCGGCAGACCGTTCACCTCGACCGGTACCAGTCGTGAGCCCTCGCAGGCGGAGCCCAGTGTCGTCATGAAGCCGGCGATGTCGTCGTGGCCCGTCAGCCAGAGGTCGAACGGCGGCATCGTCATGATGGCGTCCTCGTGCAGCAGGGCCGTCAGCGCCGTCATGTCATAGCCCTCGAAGGCCGCCACATAGCGGTCCAGGAGCTTTTGCTGCTCGTCGTCCAGCGGGTCGGAGACGGTGGCCTGGGCGCCCGGCTGCTGCTGCTCGGCGAGGGTCGCGCGGGCCCGCTGCAGTGCGCTGTTGACCGACGCGACCGTGGTGCCGAGCAGCTCGGCGACCTCGGTGGCCCGCCAGGCCAGCACCTCGCGCAGGATGAGCACGGCACGCTGCTTGGGCGGCAGCTGCTGGAGGGCGGCCATGAAGGCGAGCCGCACCGACTCCTTGGCGACCGCCGCCTCCGCGGGGTCCTCGGTCGACGGCAGCACACGGCTGTCCGGCATCGGCTCCAGCCAGGTGTTGTCGGGGCGGGGCGAGAGCGCCGCCTGGGCCAGCGGCGTCGACTCCGTCAGGTCCATCGGGCGGGCCCGCTTGTTGCCGGCCGTCAGCATGTCCAGGCAGACGTTCGTCGCGATGCGGTACAGCCACGAGCGGAGACTGGAACGCCCCTCGAACTTGTCGTAGCTCCGCCAGGCCCGGACCATCGTGTCCTGCACCGCGTCCTCGGCCTCGAAGGACGAGCCGAGCATGCGGTAGCAGTACCCGGTCAGTTCGACGCGGTGTTTCTCCAGCCTGACATCGAGGTCCGTCGTCTTTGTCGCCGTGCCGTCGCTCATCGTCCACCCACCCCTGTGGCCGTGCTGTGTCGCGCCTTTGCGCCCAGTACTTGGAAGCTACCGCAGCCCACTGACAACGGCCCCCGGAGCGGACGAACACCCAGGTGAGAGGCGTACAAAAGCCGTTCCCCCCGACCGGCCGACCCCGGTCGGGGGGAAAGAGGACGTGCGACTCAGGCCGTCGCGAGCCGCTGCTGGGCCCGAGCCGCACGCGTTCCGAGGACGGTGATCGTCACGACGCCGAGCACCGCCAGCAGGCCGACCCCGACCGTGCCGGTCCAGCCGCCCGCGTGGAAGGCGATCGCGCCGATGGTGCTGCCCGCGCTGGAGCCGACGTAGTAGGCCGACTGGTACAGCGCGGCGGCCTGGGCGCGGCCCGCCGTGGCCGTCTTGCTGACGGCCGAGGACGCCACCGCGTGGCCCGCGAAGAAGCCGCCGGTGATCAGGACCAGGCCGAGCAGGACCAGGGGGAGGGAGTCGGCCAGGGAGAGGAACAGACCCGCCGCCGTGGTGCCGCCGGCCGCGTACAGCGCGCCCCGGCGGCCGAGGCGGCCCACCAGCCGGCCCGCCGTCGACGCCGACACCGTGCCGACCAGGTACACCAGGAAGATCGAGCCGATGATGCCCTGGGGCAGCGAGAACGGCGCCTCCGTCAGCCGGTAGCCGATCACCGTGTACACGCCGCCGAACACCGTCATGAACAGCGCGCCGATCGCGTACAGGCGCCGCAGCAGCGGGTTCGCGAGGTGGTCGCGGACCGTGCGGGCCAGGACGCGCGGGCGCAGCGAGCCCGCCTTGAAGTGGCGCGGGGCCGGAAGCAGCAGACGGAACGCCACCGCGCAGGCCACCGCGATCACGCCGATCACCCCCACGGCGACCCGCCAGCCCCACTCCTGGGCGACCCAGCCCGTGATCACCCGGCCGCTCATCCCGCCGACGCTGTTGCCCGCGACGAACAGGCCGATCGCCGTGATCAGCGCCCGCGGCCGGACCTCCTCGGCCAGATACGCCGTCGCCGACGCCGGCAGACCCGCCAGCGCGGCACCCTGGACCGCCCGCAGCACGACCAGGGCCGTCAGGTTCGGCGCGAAGGGCACCACGAGCCCGACGGTCACCGCGACCGCCAGCGACCCCGTCATGACCGTACGGCGTCCGAACCGCTCCGACAGCGCGCTCATGGGAAGGACGAAGAGCGCCAGACCGCCGGTCGCGGCCGCCACCGTCCAGCTCGCCTCGCTCGCCGCCACCCCGAACTCGCCCGAGATCAGCGGGAGCAGGGCCTGGGTGGAGTACAGCAGGGCGAAGGTCGCGACACCGGCGAGGAAGAGGGCGAAGCTCATCCGGCGGTAGCCGGGGCCGCCCGGGGCCATTCGGGAGTCGACGACAGGGACTGCGGGTGTGGCGTCCACGGTGATGGACGCCCCGGTACTGGCGGGAGACATGCCTCGAAGTTACGTACGGCGCCGCTCATCCGTCCAATGCATGGATTCGCCATAATCGTTCCCATGGAGCATCAGCAGAGGTCACGAGCTCGCCTGTCACCATCCAGTGACACAGAAGACATGACGATGTTGCTGGCGCCACGCCTGGCCCACTTCGCCGGCGTCGCCCGCACCGAGCACGTCACCCGCGCCGCGCAGGAGATGCGGGTCCCGCAGTCCACGCTCTCGCGCGCCATGGTCCGCCTCGAACAGGACCTGGGCGTCGACCTGTTCGCCCGCCACGGCCGCACGGTCTCGCTGACCCCGGCCGGCCGCACCTTCCTCGCCTCCGTGGAACGCGCCCTCGCCGAGATCGGGCGCGCCGCCGAGGAGGTCCGCGCCGACGCCGACCCGGCCACCGGCAAGGTCGCCTTCGGGTTCCTGCACACCATGGGCGCCGAGACCGTACCCGGGCTGATCCACGCCTTCCGCGCCGACCACCCCCGCATCCGCTTCAGCCTCGTGCAGAACTACGGCGAGGCGATGATCGAGCGGCTGCGGTCCGGCGAGCTGGACCTGTGCCTGACGTCCCCGGTGCCGGACGCCCCCGACCTGGTGGCCCGCCGCCTGGACGAACAGAAGCTGCGCCTCGTCGTGCCCGCCGACCACCGCCTCGCCTCGCGCAAGCGCGTCCGGCTGGCGGAGGCCGCCGACGAGACGTTCGTGACGCTGGAACCCGGCTACGGCATGCGCCGCATCACCGACGACCTCTGTCAGGAGGCGGGCTTCAAGCCGCGCATCGCCTTCGAGGGGGAGGAGGCGGAGACCCTGCGGGGCCTGGTCGCGGCGGGCCTGGGGGTCGCGCTCCTGCCCCCGCCGGCCGTACCCCGCCCCGGCGTGGTGGAACTGACGGTCACGGCCCCGAGGGCGGCCCGCGAGATCGGCGTCGCCTGGCTGGCCGACCGGCCCGACACCCCGCCGGTGGCGGCGTTCAAGAAGTTCCTGCTGTCCAGGAGGGGCAACTTGCTGCCCACGTGAGGTCCACGGCCCTCGGCTCGGCGCCGCTACCGCCGCAACGACTTCCCGAACCCGGAAGCCAACGGCATCCGCAGCCCCAGCGGCGGCGGAGCCGCGAACGCGTCGGCCACGGGCCGTGAGAACGCCCTGCCGAACAGCACGCCCATCACGAAGTCCTGTGCCAGCGCCAGGACTTCGTCCCGGTGCTGATGCAACGCGTGCCGGTCGGAGTGCACTTCGAACCGGCACACGTCCCGGTTCGCCTTCTTCGCCCGCTCCGCCAGCCGGAACGACAGCTCGGGGTCGGTCCGCTCGTCGTTCGTGCCGTGCACGAACAGCACCCGCCGCCCCGCGAGCTGTTTCACCGGTTCGGGTGCCGCCGCCATGTCCTCCTCCGGCAGCCAAGGGGCGATCGCCAGCACCGAGTTGACGGCCTCGTGGCCACCCGCGTGCAGCGCGGCCCGGGCGCCCATGTCGACCCCGACCAGGCACACGGGGACGTCGCCGTAGCGCCGTACGGCCTCGTCGGCCGCCCACAGCGCGTCGCTCGCGAGGTTCGCGGCGCTGCCGTTCCAGCCGCGGTAGCGGTAGCGCACGACATGCGTGGCCAGGCCGTCGTCCCGCCCCGCCCGTGTCAGCCGGCGCCCCAGCGTCCGCACATAGTTCGTCGCCAACAACGGCGCCGGCTTGCGATGTGAGGTCTCGTCACCCCCGGGAAGCAGGAGTACGACCCCGCTCACCGCCGTCGGTTCCGGCCCGATCGCCTTGCCCAGCCGGACCCTGCGCACCGGCGTCGCTTGCTGTGCCATGACAGAACAGTGTCAGAAGCACGGGTGTACGCCACCCGTCCTCGGGGTCACCGTTACGTATCGACGGATTCGTACAAGCGGGAAAATGGGGTGTTCAGCGGGTGATCTACGCGCGTAGGCGTTATGGTGCGGAAATGACGAGCGAGACTGCCCAGAAGGCGAACACCCCGAGCTCGGACCAGATCCGCCGGGCGCCGAAGGTTCTGCTGCACGATCACCTCGACGGCGGGCTCCGCCCCGGCACGATCGTCGAGCTGGCCCGCGACACGGTCCCCCACAGCCTTAATGGCGCGGGAGGTGCCCCCATCACCCACCTCCCCGAGACCGACCCCGACAAACTCGGCGTCTGGTTCCGGGACGCCGCCGACTCCGGATCCCTGGAGCGGTATCTGGAGACCTTCTCCCACACCGTCGGCGTGATGCAGACCCGCGACGCCCTCGTGCGGGTCGCGCGCGAGTGCGCCGAGGACCTCGCCGAGGACGGCGTCGTCTACGCCGAGGTGCGCTACGCACCCGAGCAGCACCTCGAAGGCGGGCTAAGCCTCGAAGAGGTCGTCGAGGCCGTCAACGAGGGCTTCCGCGAGGGCGAGCTGATCGCGCGGGAGAACGGTCACCGCATCCGCGTGGGCGCCCTGCTCACCGCCATGCGGCACGCAGCCCGCGCGCTGGAGATCGCCGAACTCGCCAACCGCTACCGGGACCTGGGCGTCGTCGGCTTCGACATCGCGGGCGCCGAGGCGGGGCATCCGCCGACCCGGCACCTCGACGCCTTCGAGTACCTCAAGCGCGAGAACAACCACTTCACCATCCACGCCGGCGAGGCGTTCGGGCTGCCGTCCATCTGGCAGGCCCTCCAGTGGTGCGGCGCCGACCGGCTCGGGCACGGGGTGCGCATCATCGACGACATCCAGGTGCACGCCGACGGCTCCGTGAAGCTCGGCCGGCTCGCCTCCTACGTCCGCGACAAGCGGATCCCGCTGGAGCTGTGCCCGAGCTCCAACCTCCAGACGGGGGCCGCCGATTCGTACGCCGAGCACCCCATCGGGCTGCTGCGCCGGCTGCACTTCCGCGCGACGGTGAACACCGACAACCGGCTCATGTCCCACACCAGTATGAGCCGGGAATTCGAGCATCTTGTCGAGGCATTCGGCTACACGCTCGATGACATGCAGTGGTTCTCCGTCAATGCGATGAAATCATCGTTCATTCCTTTCGATGAACGGCTCGCGATGATCAATGACGTCATCAAGCCCGGATATGCCGAACTGAAGTCCGAGTGGCTGTTCCGGCAGACCTCTTCTACCAGCGACTCTGCCGAGGAGCAGGGCTGACCTGGGATCCTCCGGTCACACGTAATGCGGGCGGCATTCACAATCCGTCCGCATTTCGATGTTTGCGGCCGGGTGCGGGGCGTGTTTACGGTCGAGGACCGCTTACATCCCCGTAACCAATTTTCGAGGACTCATTTCATGAAGCAGTCTGCTGCCAAGACCCTCGGTGTCGCCGCTCTCGGTGCCGCCTTCGCCGCCGCGGGCGCGGGTGCCGCGAACGCCGCGCCGGTCGCGCCCGACGCCGCCGGTTCGGCGCTGGACAACGTCACCCGGACGCTCCCCGCCGAGAACCTCGCCCAGTCGGCGCCCGGCGCCGGTGCGGGGCTGGCTCAGGGGGGTGCCGGGCTGGCTCAGGGGCAGGAGGCGCTCGCCGCCGGTCTGTCCGCCGCGCAGCCGGCCGCCGAGCAGGCCGTCGCCGGTGGGCCGACCGGCGTGGTCGCCGGGCTGCTCGGCGGGCTGCCGGTGCAGGGGGCCGCGGCCGAGGGGCTGCCGGTGCAGGGGCTGCCGGTTCAGGGGCTGCCCACTCAGGGGCTGCCGGTGAACGGGCTTCCGCTCGGCTGATTTCAGGGCGGCCGGGTGCTTGCTCGGTCGGAACGCACCGCTGGGGCGCACTCTTTGGACATGGGGTGCGCCCCGGCGGCTTTGTGCGTTCGGAGGGGGCTGAGAGGGGGGAGATGGGGGGCCGAGAGGGGGAGATGGTGGTTACCAGGCTGTGCGGGTCTTGTTCTCCGAGGGGAGCAGGATCCACATCGCTATGTAGAGCAGGAACTGCGGGCCCGGGAGCAGGCAGGAGAGCAGGAAGATGACGCGCATGGTCGTCGCGGAGGTGCCGAAGCGTCGTGCCAGCGCGGCGCACACTCCGCCGATCATGCGGCCGTTGGTGGGTCGGGCGAGCGCGGTCATGGTGCGGCTCCTTCGCGAGCGTCGGTCGAGGGCCTTCCTTGTGGGGCCTTCGAGTGGGTGCCTCATCTGACATCCACGCTACGCAGACGAACCGGGCAAAGCGTCACTCTACGGAGCTATGCCGACCCTGGGAATCGTCGGGGTACGACCCTGAGTCGGCTCATCCTGGGGGGTGGCGGGGCGGTCGGCTCGCTCGGACCTGCGGCGGAGGTGGATGCGGGCCGCCGGGACGATCGCCGCGTGGGCGAGGGCCACGCCGAGGGTGTTGAGGAGCAGCGAGTCGACGTCCACGACCTGGCCGGGGACGCCTGTTTGCAGGAGCTCTATGCCGAGGGAGATGAGGGCGCCCGCGGCCACCGTGCGGACGAGGGAGCCGAGGGGGGAGGCGGTGAGGCTGCCGTGTGCGGTCGGGATGAGGACGCCGAGGGGGGCGAGGAGGGCGAGGCCCTCGATGATGCGGCGGGCGGCTTCCTGCCAGCCGAGGGCGAGGTCGGCTCTGATGCCTGCGAAGGGTTGCAGGTTGGCGGGGGTGACCCAGGGGACGTCCAGGGGGCGCAGGGTGAGCCAGGCGACGAACGCGAGGTGTGCGAGCAGGAGGATGCCTCCCGTCACACGGATGCGGATCGCGGCGCTGCCGCCGATGGAGCCTTGACGCTGCACGCCCCCGTAGACGCGCTGTCCGGCGGGATCGGTTCCGGGGTGTGGGTTTGTGGGGTGAGGTGTCTGCCACATCGGGGTGCCTGCGGCGGCCTGTGCGGCCTCGGTGGGGGTGCGTGTAGCGCCTGGGGGTGGGAGGTGGGTCGGGGCCGTGCCGGGGGTGTCCGTCCTCGGTCGGGCGGTTGGGCTCTCTTAGAAGGGTGCTCGGCGTTGACGCCCGCCGCTGCGGGCGGACACCCCCCGGCACGTCCCCTCACCGCCGTGGGCGACTGCGACCCCCTAGGGGCGCGGGGAACTGCGCGACGGTTGTTAGGCCCACGGTCACGTCTCGGCGCAGGCCCACTGCAACGCCCTTCTTTTAGGGGCGCGAGGAACTGCGCGACCAGCCGCTGCGGGCCCGCAGACCTCGTACGGGCGTCAGCCGTCCGTGACCTCGGTCGACGGGGGCTCGTTGCTGCCGGGGCGGGTTCGGACCTCGTTCGTGCATTCGTAGCGGCGGGGGGTTTCCCGGGTCGGGCCGCCCAGGATCACCGAGCCGTCGCCCTCGGCGGCCGAGGAGTCGGAGAAGGTGCAGACGATCTGGGCCAGGGCGTACGACGTGAGGTCGTCGGGGGGTGTGCTCAGGCGGAGGGTCTCGTCGGGGTCGGCGGGGCGGGGGCCGGTTACTCCCATGGCGCCTCGGACGTCCGTGGTGTAGCCGGCCTCCTTCTCGGTGGCCGACGGGGTCGCCTCCAGTTCGTCCAGGAGGCCCTGGGCCACCAGGACGCGGCGGGCGGAGTCCGCGGTGCCGTCGGGTACGCGTACCGTCCGGTCCACCGCCACCAGTTGGGAGCCGCACAGCAGGAACACCTGGACCGGCAGGCCCCGCTCGGCCTGTGTCGAGATGTTCGGTTCCGAGAGGGAGCAGTGCACGCGCGACGGGGCCGGACCGAAGTCGGTCGGGACCTCCGTGGAGCGTATGCCGCAGCCCGTGAGGAGGGCCGCGGAGAGGGTCGTGAGGGTGAGGAGGCGGCGCTTCGTCATTACGCGTCTCCCTTTGGCGGGTTGTGCTGGGGGTTCTCGTCCCCTGACGCCACTGCGTCCGAGGTTTCCCTGGGGAGGCGCAGGGTGAAGATCGCGCCGCCCTCGGGGGAGTTGGCGGCCGTGATCTCGCCGCCGTGGATGTGGGCGTTCTCCAGGGCGATGGAGAGGCCCAGGCCGCTGCCCTCGGAACGGGGGCGGGACGCGCTGGCCTTGTAGAAGCGGTCGAAGACGTGGGGCAGGACGTCCTCGGGGATGCCGGGGCCGTGGTCGCGCACGGCGATGACGATCTCGTCGTCCGTCACCCGGACCGCCACGCGCACCGGCGAGCCGCCGTGCTTGAGGGCGTTGCCGATGAGGTTGGCCAGGATGACGTCCAGGCGGCGGGGGTCGAGGCGGACCATGATGCCGCGCTCGGCGTCCAGGTCGACCGCGTCCAGCCAGGCGCGGGCGTCGATACAGGCCGTGATCTGGTCGGCGATGTCGACGTGGTCGAGGACCAGGCGGGCCGTGCCCGCGTCGAAGCGGGTGACCTCCATGAGGTTCTCGACCAGGTCGTTCAGGCGGCGGGTCTCGCTGACCACCAGGCGTACGGCCGGCTCGATCATGGGATCCATGGAGCCGGATTCCATCTCGAGCTCCTCCTCCAGGACCTCGGTCACGGCCGTGATCGCGGTGAGGGGGGTGCGTAGTTCGTGGGACATGTCCGCCACGAAACGGCGGGACGACTCGTCGCGGGAGGCCATGTCGGCGACCCGCTTCTCCAGCGCGGCCGCCGCGTTGTTGAACGTCCGGGAGAGATCGGCGAGTTCGTCCGTGCCCGAGACGCGCAGGCGGGTGTCGAGCTTGCCCTCGCCGAGGCGGCGGGCCGCGACGCCGAGGCGCTGCACCGGCTTCAATACGGTCGTGGCGGCGGCCTGCGCGAGCAGCGCCGAGCCGATCAGGGCGAGGCCGGTGGCGATGCCGAGGGACCAGGCGAGGGAGTTGAGGTCCTTCGCCTCCTGCTCCAGCGACTTGAGCATGTAGCCCGTCGGACCGCCGCCGTTGACCTTGGTGCCGGCGATCAGATACGGGGTGTCGTCCTCCACTATCCGCTGCCAGTACAGGTGGTACTCGGCCTTGTTGGAGGAGTCGACCTCCTGCTTCTCGTTCACGGCCGTGCGCAGGGACTTCGGTACGTCCGCGAGGGTGAAGCCGTCCAGGCCGCCGGAGCTGCCGTAGGCGGGAGCGCCGGCGGCGTCCTGGGCCACCAGGAGCACGCTGAAGCGCTGGCTGCTGTTGGCCATCTGACCGGCGGTGTGCTGGAGTTCGTCCTGCGTGGGCTCCTCGGGCAACAGGCCTGCGCGGTTCTGCATCTCCTGCTCGAAGTCGCGCAGTACCGCGTCCTGCGTGCGGGTCAGCACCGCCTCGCGGTTGAGCCAGTAGGCGATGCCGGACGCGGACACGGCGGCCGTGAGGGCCACGAGGCCGAAGACGACGACCAGGCGCAGCCGCAGGCTCGTGAAACGCAGCCTCGACCACACCCCCTTGCGAGCCGCGAACCAGCCGCGGAATCCCCCCTGCGCTTCTGTCACTGAGGCGCGTCCAGGCGGTAGCCGACACCACGGACGGTACGGATCAGGGTCGGGGAGGACGGGACGTCCTCCACCTTCGCGCGCAGGCGCTGGACGCAGGCGTCCACGAGGCGGGAGTCGCCCAGGTAGTCGTGCTCCCAGACCAGGCGCAGGAGCTGCTGGCGGGACAGGGCCTGGCCCGGGCGGCGGCTCAGTTCGAGCAGCAGACGCAGCTCGGTCGGGGTGAGCTGGAGGTCCTCGCCGTTCTTGGTGACGGTCATGGCCGCGCGGTCGATGACCAGGCTGCCGAAGGCCGCCGCGTCGTTCGACTCCCGCTCCCCGCGCCGCAGCACGGCCCGGATGCGGGCGTCGAGGACGCGCCCCTGCACGGGTTTGACGATGTAGTCGTCGGCGCCGGACTCCAGCCCGACGACGATGTCGATGTCGTCGTTGCGCGCGGTCAGCAGGATGATCGGCAGCTGGTCGGTGCGCCGGATACGACGGCACACCTCGAAGCCGTCGATGCCGGGCAGCATCACGTCCAGCACGATCAGGTCCGGCCGCTGCTCACGCAGCAGTTTCAGACCGTCCTCGCCGGTGGCAGCGGTGGCCACACGGTGTCCCTGGCGGGTCAGTGAGAGCTCCAGGGCCGTGCGGATGGCGTCGTCGTCCTCGATCAGCAACAGGGAAGGCACGGGGGTCATTCTGGCCCATGCGGGGGTGGTCTTTCGACTCCTGTACGAGCAGTAGGGATACGTGTGCGTAGCGCTGCCGGCTGTGTCCGCGCTGTGGTGGCGCTGGGGGCGGGCTCTGACACAGGCCCCTGTGACAGCTCTGTGACAGTCGGCGGACACGGCGATGAAAGTGCCCGGGCAAGCTTTTCGGCACAAGGCAAGACAGCAGGACGCAACACAGCAGGACGCACGAGCAGAACACCGGAAGTCCACGACGGGGGGCGCGAGATGAACACGCTGCACGGCACCAGCACCAGCGCAGTGATCACGCGTCTGCACGACGTGAACGGGGGCCGGGGTTCGGAGAAGTCCGGTGCCGTGAGCGGGCGGGGGTGCGCTCGCGGCACCGGGCGTCAGCACACCGCGTACATGACGGTGGTTGACGGTTTCACGGGGGAACCGCACGGGGGAAGCGCGTACAGGGAGGACTCGGGGGAGCGTCGTCGCTCGCTGTCGGAGGCGGAGTTCACCGCCTACGTCCAGGAGCGCCGCGCCTCCCTGTACGCAACCGCCTACCACCTGACCGGTGACCGCTTCGAGGCCGAGGACCTGCTCCAGAGCGCGCTGTTCTCGACGTACAAGGCCTGGGACCGGATCAGTGACAAGGCCGCCGTCGGTGGTTACCTGCGGCGGACGATGACGAACCTGCACATCAGCGCGTGGCGCCGCCGCAAGCTGAACGAGTACCCGACCGAGGAGCTGCCGGAGACGCCCGGCGACACGGACGCGATGCGCGGCACCGAACTGCGCGCGGTCCTGTGGCAGGCGCTGGCCCGGCTGCCCGAACTCCAGCGGACGATGCTGGTCCTTCGTTACTACGAGGGCCGCACCGACCCGGAGATCGCGGACATCCTCGACATCAGTGTCGGCACGGTGAAGTCCAGCATCTGGCGGTCGCTCCGCCGGCTGCGCGAGGACGAGGTCCTCAGCTTCGGCCGTGACGAGGAGGACGCCTTCGGGGAGCTTGTCGCCTGAAGGTTCGGGGGGCACCGCGGGGGAGCGGTGACAAGTGGGGGATCCACGGGGGCTGGGGGGCCAACGGGGAACCCACGGGGGAACGGGGGGTGCTCCGCCACGGGGGACGTGGGCGGAGCACAACGACAGCGGGGCTGGAGGGCCGGGGGGTCCGTCCAGTCCCGCTTCGCTGTGTGCTCAGCGGACCTTCATCAGGGTCGCCTCGGCGGGCGTGTCGCCCACGGCGATGGCGACGGCCGGGTCCTCCCCCTCGACCGCGTACGCGGTGACCTTGCCCTCGGGGACTGCGCCTTCGGGGTCGTTCGGGGTGTCGTCGCACTCCGGGACCGTGGCGGTGCCCAGCTTCTTCCCGACGGTGAAGTCGGTGCCCGCGGTGCCGAGATAGGTGCGGTCGGCGTACGTCACCATGTACGCGCAGGAGGCCGCGGCGGTGCCGTCCGGCTCCGTGGCGTCTCCCTCACCGCAACCGGTGGCCGCCAGGGCCAGCAGAACAGCCGGGAGCACCCGGCGGACGGTCAGGGGTGCACCGGTCATCGGCTTCCTTCCCCACGCAGAAACAGGAGCGTTCTTCACGGTCCTACGACGGCGTGGGTGCCGACTTCGTTCAGGCTGCCGGGGCGGTGGCCGGGCAGCGGCCCGCGGCGGCCGCCGTGAGCCGGCCGAGGGCCTCGTCACGGTCGCAGGCGTATGCGCCCAGGGACGTCTGGTGGGCGACGATGGAGCGCTCCAGGCGCATCAGGCGCCAGCCGCGGCGCAGCAGGAAGGGCACCGACTTGCGGCCCTCCTTCAGGTCGCGCAGGAAGCGGCGGCGGAAGGTGCGCATCGGGCCCCGGCTCAGGCACAGCGCGTCGGCCAGGACACCGAGTTCACGGCAGCGGTTGACGATCTCGGCCGCGAAGATGCCCTCCGCGATGAACAGCGGGGTGCGGCCGATGTCGACGGACTCCGCGCCGGTGCGGGCGCTCAGCGAGATGTCGTACAGCGGCACGTCGGTGCGGCCCGTGCGGCACAGCTCGGTGATCGCCGCGACGGCCGTGTCGGCGTCCCAGGAGTCGGGGTGGTCCCAGTCGATGTCGGAGCTCCCCGGGACCAGGGGCAGGGTCGGGTCGTCGCCCTCTTTGTAGAAGTCGTCGAGCCGCAGGACCGGAAGGCCGGAGCGGGCGGCGAGAAGGGACTTGCCGGAGCCGGAGGGGCCGCAGAGCAGCACGACTCGCGTCGGTATGGGCGAAGGGGAACTCACGGGACACCAGTGTGAGGCATCGACGGGCCGGTGAACGACCCGGCGGACCACGTTTGATGCGCGGATCACACCTGCACTGCATGTGGCGTTCACCCGGCCACCCCGCGCCCGCGCGCGGCAGAGAGCCGCGTCTCCCCGGGACGGCGGGGAAGCGCGGCTCTCCGGTCTCGGTGCCGGCCGGTCCTCAGTACGACGAGCCGGACGCGCCCAGCGAACCCGTCGGGTGCCAGACCGTCTTCGTCTCCAGGAACGCCGTCATACGGTCGATGCCGGGCGTGGCGGTGTGGTCCACAGACTGTGGACGCAGGACGCGCTTGAGGTTGTCCGCCGCCGCGATCTCCAGCTCCTTCGCCAGGTCCTCGCCGGCGCCGGCCAGGTCGATCGCGTTGACGTCCTGGTGGGCGGCGAGCGGCGTGGCGATCTCCGCCGTACGGCCGGACAGGACGTTGACGACACCGCCGGGCAGGTCGGAGGTGGCCAGGACCTCGCCCAGGGACAGGGCGGGCAGCGGGGACTTCTCCGACGCCACCACGATCGCCGTGTTGCCGGTCGCGATCACCGGGGCGAGCACGGACACCAGACCCAGGAACGACGACTCCTGCGGCGCCACGATCGCGACCACACCGGTCGGCTCGGGCGAGGACAGGTTGAAGAACGGGCCCGCGACCGGGTTGCCGCCGCCCACGACCTGGGCGATCTTGTCCGTCCAGCCCGCGTACCAGACCCAGCGGTCGATCGCCGCGTCGACCTGCGCCGCCGCCTTCGACTTCGACAGGCCCTCGGCGTCGGCGACTTCGCGGACGTACTGCTCGCGCCGGCCCTCCAGCATCTCGGCGATGCGGTAGAGGATCTGACCGCGGTTGTACGCCGTCGCCCCGGACCAGCCGCCGAACGCCTTGCGGGCGGCGACCACGGCGTCACGGGCGTCCTTGCGGGACGACAGGGGGACGTTCGCCAGCCAGTTGCCCTTGGAGTCCGTCACCTCGTACACCCGGCCGCTCTCGGAACGCGGGAACTTCCCGCCGACGTACAGCTTGTAGGTCTTGAAGACGCTCAGACGCTGCTGCTCGGACTTGTCAGACATCGAGGTACGCCTCCAGGCCGTGGCGGCCGCCCTCGCGGCCGAAGCCCGACTCCTTGTATCCGCCGAACGGCGAGGTCGGGTCGAACTTGTTGAACGTGTTGGACCAGACGACACCGGCCCGGAGCTTGTTCGCCACGGCGAGGATCCGCGAGCCCTTCTCGGTCCAGATGCCCGCCGACAGGCCGTACGGGGTGTTGTTGGCCTTGGCGACGGCCTCGTCCGGGGTGCGGAAGGTGAGGACCGACAGGACCGGGCCGAAGATCTCGTCGCGGGCGATGCGGTGCGCCTGGGTGACGTTCGTGAAGAGCGTCGGGGCGAACCAGTAGCCGCTCTCCGGGATGTCACAGGCCGGCGACCAGCGCTCGGCGCCCTCCGCCTCGCCCGCCTCGACGAGCGAGGTGATGCGGGTCAGCTGCTCCTCGGAGTTGATCGCGCCGATGTCGGTGTTCTTGTCCAGCGGGTCGCCCAGGCGGAGCGTGGAGAGCCTGCGCTTGAGGGACTCCAGCAGTTCCTCCTCGACCGACTCCTGGACCAGCAGCCGGCTGCCGGCGCAGCAGACCTGGCCCTGGTTGAAGAAGATGCCGTTGACGATGCCCTCGACGGCCTGGTCGATGGGGGCGTCGTCGAAGACGATGTTGGCGCCCTTGCCGCCGAGCTCCAGGGTGACCTTCTTGCGGGTGCCGGCGATCGTGCGGGCGATCTCCTTGCCGACGGCCGTGGAGCCGGTGAAGGCGACCTTGTTGACGTCCGGGTGCGCGACGACCGCGGCGCCCGCGTCGCCGTATCCGGGAAGGATGTTGACGACGCCCTTGGGCAGGCCCGCCTGGCGGCAGATGTCCGCGAAGAACAGGGCCGACAGGGGGGTCGTCTCGGCGGGCTTCAGTACCACCGTGTTGCCGGTGGCGAGCGCGGGGGCGATCTTCCACGCCAGCATGAGGAGGGGGAAGTTCCAGGGGATGACCTGGCCGGCCACGCCCAGCGGCTGCGGGTTCGCGCCGAAGCCGGCGTGGTCGAGCTTGTCGGCCCAGCCCGCGTAGTAGAAGAAGTGCGCGGCGACCAGCGGGAGGTCCGCGTCGCGGGTCTCCTTGATCGGCTTGCCGTTGTCCAGGGTCTCCAGGACGGCCAGCTCACGGCTGCGCTCCTGGATGATCCGGGCGATGCGGAAGAGGTACTTCGCGCGCTCGGAGCCCGGCAGCGCCGACCACTTCTCGAACGCCTTGCGGGCGGCCTGCACGGCACGGTCCACGTCCGCCTCGCCCGCCTGGGCGATCTCGGCGAGGACCTCCTCGGTGGACGGCGAGACGGTCTTGAAGACCTTGCCGTCGGCCGCCTCCACGAACTCGCCGTCGATGAACAGGCCGTACGACGGCGCGATGTCGACGATCGAGCGGGACTCGGGGGCCGGTGCGTATTCGAATACCGATGCCATGGTGATCAGTCCACCGTCACGTAGTCGGGGCCGGAGTAGCGGCCGGTGGCCAGCTTCTGCCGCTGCATCAGCAGGTCGTTCAGAAGCGAGGAGGCGCCGAAGCGGAACCAGTGGTTGTCCAGCCAGTCCTCGCCGGCGGTCTCGTTGACCAGAACGAGAAACTTGATCGCGTCCTTGGAGGTACGGATCCCGCCGGCCGGCTTCACACCGACCTGGATGCCGGTCTGGGCGCGGAAGTCCCGCACCGCTTCCAGCATAAGGAGGGTGTTCGCGGGCGTGGCGTTCACGGCGACCTTGCCGGTGGACGTCTTGATGAAGTCGGCGCCGCCCAGCATGCCGAGCCAGCTGGCCCGCCGGATGTTGTCGTACGTCGACAGCTCGCCGGTCTCGAAGATGACCTTGAGGCGGGCCGCCCCGGAGGCCTCCTTCACGGCGACGATCTCGTCGTACACCTTCATGTAGTTCCCGGCGAGGAAAGCGCCCCGGTCGATGACCATGTCGATCTCGTCGGCACCGGCGGCGACGGCCTCACGGACGTCCGCCAGCTTCACCCCCAGGGGCGCGCGGCCCGCGGGGAAGGCCGTGGCGACGGAGGCGACCTTCACGGTCGACCCGGCGACGGCCGCCTTGGCGGTGGCCACCATGTCGGGATAGACGCAGACGGCGGCCGTCGAGGGCGTCGTCCGGTCCGTCGGGTCGGGGTGGACCGCCTTGGCGCCGAGCGCCCGGACCTTGCCCGGGGTGTCCGCGCCTTCCAGCGTCGTCAGGTCGACCATCGAGATGGCGAGGTCGATGGCGTACGCCTTGGCGGTCGTCTTGATGGAACGGGTACCGAGGGACGCGGCCCGCCCCTCCAGGCCGACCGCGTCGACACCCGGCAGCCCGTGGAGGAAGCGGCGCAGCGTGCTGTCGGACGCGGTGACGTCCGTGAGTGCGTGAGCTGCGGCAGATGCATTGGTGGGCATGGTCACCAGACGAGCATATCTACGCGCGTAGCGGCTGTACACCCCGAGGGGGCGGATGACTGGAAAGTCCGGGGCCGGTCATGCCCTCAGGGGCGCGGGGAACTGCGCGAGCGGCCATGGTCGGCCCGCGCTCGCGCACCGGACATGTTCCCTCACGGCGAGTGGGTGATCGGCAGGGCGGCGCAGCCGTACGGCACAATCGGCCTCATGACGACCCCCGAACACCCGTCCCCCTCCCCAGACCCCACCTCGAAGGACCGGGTGTACCGCTCACCCATGGGCATCGTCGGCGGAGTCGCCCTGCTGGTCATCGTGCTCTGGCTCGGCTTCGACGCCCTGCTGCGCGGCGAGGGACGCACCCAGTGGCTGGCCCTCGCGGCGATCATCCTCCTCGTGCCGCTGGTGATCGCGTTCACCCTGCGTCCCGCCGTCCACGCCAACGAGGACCGGCTGCGCATCCGCAACCCGCTCCGCGTGATCGTGCTGCCCTGGGGCCAGGTCGCCGCGCTGCGCTCCAGCTACTCGAACGAGGTCGTCGCCAAGTCCGGCACCAAGTTCCAGCTGTGGGCGGTCCCGGTCTCCCTGCGGGCCCGCAAGAAGGCCGCCCGGCGTTCGGCCCGCGCGGCTTCGGGGCGCGGCGACCGCGGCGGCCGTACGGGCGGCGGCGCGGGATTCGGCGGGCTCGGCTTCGGCGCGCCGCGCGGGGACGTCGACTCGGACGGTCCGATGCGGGCCGAGACCGACAAGGTCATGGACGACCTGCGGGAACTGCTGGAGCAAGGGGAGAACTCGGAGTCCGCGCAGGGCGAGGTGACCGTGCGCTGGGCCTACGAGGTGGCGGGACCGGTCGTCGCGGGCGCCGTGCTGCTGGTGATCCTGCTGGCGATCGGCTGAGCGGACCGCGGGCCGCGGTCCTGCGCGCCCGCGGGCGGCCTGCCGTACGCGCGGGTCGACCGCCGTGGAGGGAACGCCCGAAAGGGTGCCTCCGCATGGGGGCACCCTTTCGGGAACGATCAGTAATGCGGTGTACGGCTCAGATGCCCGCCGCCGTCGACAGGTCCCGCTTGATCGTCGCCAGTAGGGCGGCCGCCTCGGCGCGGGCCGCCGGGAGGTCGGCGTGCTTCGCCACCGGGACGACGACCTCCAGGTAGCACTTCAGCTTGGGCTCGGTGCCGCTGGGGCGGACGATGACGCGGGCGCCTTCGAGGGTGTAACGCAGACCGTCGGTGGGCGGCAGCGTCTCGGTGCCCCGGGTGAGGTCCTCGGCGCGGGTGATGGCCAGGCCGGCCAGCTCCGTCGGCGGCTGCTCGCGCAGTCGGCGCATGGCGTCCGCGATGACCGACAGGTCCTCGACGCGCACCGAGAGCTGGTCCGTGGCGTGCAGACCGTGCTCCACGGCGAGGTCGTCGAGGAGGTCGAGGAGCGTGCGGCCCTCTTCCTTGAGTGCGGAGGCGAGCTCGGTGATCAGCAGGGCGGCGGTGATGCCGTCCTTGTCGCGCACGCCCTCGGGGTCCACGCAGTAGCCGAGGGCCTCCTCGTAGCCGTAGCGCAGGCCGTCGACGCGGGCGATCCACTTGAAGCCGGTGAGGGTCTCCTCGTACGGGAGCCCCGCCTTCTCGGCGATCCGGCCGAGGAGGGAGGAGGAGACGATCGACTCGGCGAACGTGCCGCGCGCGCCTCGGCCGACCAGGTGTGCGGCGAGGAGGGAACCGACTTCATCGCCGCGCAGCATGCGCCATTCGGCGTCTTCCTTTACGGCCACGGCGCAGCGGTCGGCGTCGGGGTCGTTGGCGATGACGAGGTCCGGGTCCGTCTCGCGGGCCTTCGCGAAGGCGAGGTCCATCGCGCCGGGCTCCTCCGGGTTGGGGAACGCGACGGTGGGGAAGTCCGGGTCGGGGTCGGCCTGCTCGGCGACGAGGGCGGGGGCGGGGAAGCCGGCGCGCTCGAAGGCGGCGAGGAGGACGTCCTTGCCCACGCCGTGCATGGCCGTGTAGACGGTGCGGGCGGTGCGGGGGGAGCCGGCCGCGAGGACCTCGTCCGTGCGGGCGAGGTAGGCGTCGAGGACGCTGTCGTCGAGGGTCTCCCAGCCGGAGTCCGGGCGGGGGACGTCGTTGAGGGACCGTACTGCGTCGATCTCGGCGGCGATGTCCGCGTCGGCGGGCGGGACGATCTGGGAGCCGTCGCCGAGGTAGACCTTGTAGCCGTTGTCGCGGGGCGGGTTGTGGCTGGCCGTGACCTCTACGCCGGCTGCGGCGCCGAGGTGCCTTATCGCGTACGCGAGGACCGGGGTGGGGAGGGGGCGGGGGAGTACGGCTGCGCGCAGGCCCGCGCCGGTCATGACGGCGGCCGTGTCGCGGGCGAAGTCCTCCGACTTGTGGCGGGCGTCGTAGCCGATGACCACGAGGCCGTCGGTGTGACCCTGGGACTTGAGGTAGGCGGCGAGGCCGGCTGCGGCGCGGATGACGACGGTGCGGTTCATGCGCATGGGGCCGGCGCCGAGTTCGCCTCGCAGGCCCGCGGTGCCGAACTGGAGGGTGCCGCTGAAGCGGGGGGCGAGTTCGGTGACGTCCGCGGCGTCGATGAGCTTCGCGAGTTCGGCGCGGGTCTCCGGGTCCGGGTCCTCCTCGAGCCATGCCTTGGCCCGGGTGATGAGGTCGTCGTGCACGTCGGGGTCAGCCTCTCGTTGTCGGTCGTGGTGCCTGCGGCGGCCTGTGCGGCCTCGGTGGGGGTTCGCGTAGCGCCTTCGGTCCGGTGGGCGGGTCGGGGCCGTGCCGGGGGGTGTCCGTCCTCGGTCGGGCGGTTGCTGTGTCTCAGCAGGGTGCCCTGCGTTGACGCCCGCCGCTGCGGGCGGACACCCCCCGGCACGTCCCCTTCGCGCCGTACGCGGCTGGAACGCCCCAAGGGGCGCGGGGAACTGCGCGACGGTTGTGACGGTTGCGGTCACGGCTTGGCGCAGGGCCACTGCAACCCCCTGCCTTTAGGGGCGCGGGGAACTGCGCGACCAGCCCCCGCGGGCCCGCAGCCGCCGGACTGCGAACCGTGGCGCTACCGAGGCGCGGCGTCTTCCTACAGGCGGCCGAGGACCTGGGCCAGCAGGGAGCCCATCTGCGTCGCGCTGTCGCGGCCCGCCTGGAGGACCTCCTCGTGGTTGAGGGGCTCGCCCGTCATGCCCGCGGCGAGGTTCGTCACCAGGGAGATACCCAGCACCTCCGCGCCCGCCTCGCGCGCGGCGATCGCTTCGAGGACCGTCGACATGCCCACCAGGTCCGCGCCGATGACGCGGGCCATGCGGATCTCGGCCGGCGTCTCGTAGTGCGGGCCGGGGAACTGGGCGTAGACGCCCTCCTCGAGGGTGGGGTCGATCTCCTTGCACAGGGCGCGCAGGCGGGGGGAGTAGAGGTCGGTGAGGTCGACGAAGTTGGCGCCGATGATGGGCGACGTGGCCGTCAGGTTGATGTGGTCGCTGATCAGGACCGGCTGGCCGGGGCGCATGCCCTCGCGCAGGCCGCCGCAGCCGTTGGTCAGGACGATCGTCTTGCAGCCGGCCGCCACCGCGGTGCGGACGCCATGGGACACGGCGGCCACGCCGCGGCCCTCGTAGTAGTGGGTGCGGCCGAGGAAGACCAGGGCGCGCTTGTTGCCGATCCGGTACGACCGGACCTTGCCGCCGTGCCCTTCGACCGCCGGCGGGGGGAACCCGGGCAGCTCGGTGACCTGGAACTCGGCCTCGGGTGCGCCGAGGGCGTCCACGGCCGGAGCCCAGCCGGAGCCCATCACGAGGGCGACGTCGTGGGTCTCGGCGCCGGTGAGTTCGCGCAGGCGCGCGGCGGCGGCGTCGGCGGCGGCGTGGGGGTCGCCCTGGATGTCGTCCGGAAGAAGAGATGCGTTCACGCGACTGAGGGTAGCCGGTTTGGGCCTACGCGCGTAGATGACAGAGCTCACGGGATGGCGATCGTTGTCTTGTCGTTTCCAACGAAACCTGTGAACGCGGGGACTGGAGGGATGTGTGAGACCGGTGAGCCTCAGCAGGGGCGCTTGCGCAGCTCCATCACGTAGTCGTGGGGCGCCCCGGCCGACTCCGCGGCGTCCGCGACCTCGCCCAGGTAGCGCGCCGACGGCAGCCCGCCCTCGTAGGCGTTCAGCACGTACGTCCAGGCCGGCTCCTCGCCCTCCAGCGTGTGCACGCGGACCCGCAGACGGCGGTAGATGCCGAGGCCGACGCCCTCCCAGCGGTCCAGGGAGTCCTCGTCCATGGGCGCGATGTCGTACAGCGCGACGAAGACCTGCTCCATGGGGTCCTCGACGAGGGTCGCCAGCGCGCCCTCCCAGCCCAGCTGCTCGCCGCCGAACGTCAGCCGCCACCCGTTCAGCCAGCCGGTGGCGCGCAGCGGCGAGTGCGGGGCGCGGCGGGTCATCAGCCGCGCGTCGAGATTGCCGGCGTACGCGGCGTAGAGCGACATGGAGAGAGGGTACGGCAGGTGCATCGTGTGCCCCTCCCGTAACGGTGGTGTCTCGGGCGGGCCCCCAGGCGGTACCACGGTGATGCGTGCGGGACAATGGAGTACGTGACTCGGATCGTGATCATCGGTGGCGGACCCGGCGGATACGAAGCGGCGCTGGTCGCCGCTCAACTCGGCGCGGAGGTGACCGTCGTCGACTGCGACGGTCTGGGCGGGGCGTCGGTGCTCACCGACTGCGTGCCGTCCAAGACCCTGATCGCCACGGCCGAGGTGATGACCACCTTCGACTCCTCCTACGAGGAGCTGGGGATCATCGTCGCCGACGACACGCCGCACATCGACACGCCCGCCCGTGTGGTGGGCGTCGATCTGGGCAAGGTCAACCGGCGTGTGAAGCGGCTCGCGCTCGCCCAGTCGCACGACATCACCGCCTCCGTCACCCGGGCCGGCGCCCGGGTCATGCGCGGCCGCGGCCGGCTGGAGGGCATGCAGGGCCTCGACGGGTCGCGGAAGGTCGTCGTGCGCGCCGCCGACGGGACCGAGGAGACGCTCGTCGCTGACGCGGTCCTGATCGCCACCGGTGGTCATCCGCGTGAGCTGCCCGACGCCCAGCCCGACGGCGAGCGCATCCTGAACTGGACCCAGGTCTACGACCTCAACGAGCTGCCCGAGGAGCTCATCGTGGTCGGCTCGGGTGTCACCGGCGCCGAGTTCGCCGGCGCCTACCAGGCGCTCGGGTCGAGGGTCACCCTCGTGTCGTCGCGGGACCGTGTGCTGCCGGGCGAGGACCCGGACGCCGCGGCCGTCCTGGAGGACGTCTTCCGGCGTCGTGGCATGAACGTCATGGCGCGCTCGCGTGCCGCCGCCGCCAAGCGGGTCGGCGACCGGGTCGAGGTCACCCTCGCCGACGGGCGTGTCATCAGCGGCACCCACTGCCTCATGGCCGTCGGCGCCATCCCCAACAGCGAGGGCATGGGCCTGGAGGAGGCCGGCGTCAAGCTGCGCGACTCCGGGCACATCTGGACCGACAAGGTCTCGCGGACGACCGCGCCGGGCGTGTACGCCGCCGGTGACGTCACCGGAGTCTTCGCCCTCGCCTCGGTCGCGGCGATGCAGGGACGTATCGCCATGTACCACTTCCTGGGCGACGCGGTGGCCCCGCTGAACCTGAAGACCGTGTCCTCGAACGTCTTCACCGACCCCGAGATCGCCACCGTCGGCTACTCGCAGGCCGACGTGGACGCGGGCAAGATCGACGCCCGGGTCGTCAAGCTGCCCCTGCTGCGCAACCCGCGCGCGAAGATGCAGGGCATCCGGGACGGCTTCGTCAAGATCTTCTGCCGCCCCGGCACGGGCATCGTGGTCGGCGGCGTGGTCGTCTCCCCGCGCGCCTCGGAACTCATCCACCCGATCTCGATCGCGGTCGACAACAATCTGACGGTCGAACAGATCGCGAACGCCTTCACCGTGTACCCCTCTCTTTCGGGCTCGATCGCCGAGGTGGCACGGCAGTTGCACACTCGCAAGTCCGGTGGTGAACTCTAGGGTCCGCCCAGGCGGCCGGATCCGATTCCCCGCTGGTCACGGGGAGTTGTCGAGCATGCGTGCGGCATAGGCGGCGGGACTAGGCTCTATACCACTTCTCGCCCTAGCGTGCGAACAACTTCTGTTATTCGGCGCAAACTGCTGAAACCAGACGGTCGTTGGGGTTACTGTCAGTTTCGTGTTCGCTGCAGAACGTCGCCAATTGATCCTCGAAATGGTGCGAGCGAACGGAGCCGTGTCGCTCCGTGAGCTCGCCCGCGTCGTCCAGACCTCCGAAGTGACCGTACGGCGGGACGTGCGCGCACTGGAGGCAGAAGGACTCCTCGACCGCCGGCACGGCGGTGCGGTATTGCCGGGCGGGTTCACGCGGGAGTCCGGCTTTCCGCAGAAGTCACATCTCGCGACCGCCGAGAAGACGGCCATCGCCGACCTCGCCGCGAACTTCGTGGAGGAGGGCGAGGCGATCGTCGTCGGGGCGGGAACCACCACGCAGGAGCTGGCCCGCCGGCTCGCACGCGTGCCCGGACTGACCGTCGTCACCAACTCCCTCCTGGTCGCGCAGGCGTTGGCCCATGCCAACCGGGTCGAGGTCGTCATGACCGGCGGCACGCTCCGCGGCTCCAACTACGCCCTCGTCGGCAGCGGAGCCGAGCAGTCCCTGCAAGGGCTGCGCGTGTCGCGTGCCTTCCTCTCCGGCAGTGGCCTGACCGCCGAGCGCGGGCTGTCCACGTCCAACATGCTCTCGGCGTCCGTCGACCGGGCACTCGTCCAGGCGGCCGCGGAGGTCGTCGTCCTCGCCGATCACACCAAGCTCGGCACGGACACGATGTTCCAGACCGTGCCGACGGACGTCATCACCCGGCTCGTCACCGACGAACCGCCCGCCCACGACGACCGTGCGCACACCGAGTTGCAGGCCCTTGCCGATCAGGGGGTGCAGATCGCCGTGGCCGGGGCGAGCGGGGCGTCGGGGGGTGACGAGGTCCCGGCGCGGCGTCAGCAGCGTGCGCTGCCGGGACCGCGACGGGGGCCCTCCGGGGGTGGGCCGGGGTTGCGGCCGGCCGGGGCGGCGGTGCTCGGGGAGCAGGGAGCCGAGCGGGAGCGGGCTCGCGTCGCGGATCTGCGGCGACGGTAGGTCCGGTTCGCCCGGTCGCCGTAGGGCTTCGCGTTGACGTGCGGGTGCGGGTGCGGGTGCGGGTGCGGGTGCGGGTCGGGTGTGGCTGGTCGCGCCGTTCCCCGCGCCCCCGGGGCGTTGCCCTAAGGGGCTTTCAGGCCCCGCAGCGTCAGGTGCAGCAACCTGTCCGCCAGGTCCGGGTCGTCAGGTGTCTGCTCTGCCGCCAGTGCGATCGCATGGGTGAGCTGGAGCAGGTCGGTGACGGCCACGTCCGGGCGGACGGTGCCGGCCTCCTGGGCCCGTGACAGCAGTGCGCCGCCCGCCTGTCTGATGGGGCCGCTGCACCGGGCCAGGGCCGAGGTGTCGTCGTCGGAGACGGACATCAGGGAGCGGGCCAGGCCGCGGTATTCACCCGCGTGGGTGACCATCTCGCGCAGCCAGGTCACCAGAGCCGCGCACGGCTCCGGTGAGCGCAGGAGTTCCCGGGAGCGGGCCAGCAGGTCGCCGGCCGCCTCCTCGAAGACCGCGCTCAACAGGGCGTCGCGGTTGGGGAAGTGACGGTAGAGGGTGCCGATCCCCACGCCCGCTCGCCGGGCCACGTCCTCCAGGGACGCGTCCGTGCCGTGCTCGGCGAAGGCGGAGCGGGCCTCGGTCAGCAGACGCTCGTGGTTGCGGCGGGCGTCGGCGCGCATGGCGCGTGCCGGGGTCGGCGGTGCCGCGTCGGTGCGCGTGGAGCTTGCCGGGGCGGACGGTGCCCGCGTGGAGCTTGCCGGGGCCGACGGTGCCGCGTCGGTCCGCATGGCGCTTGCCGGAGTCGGCGGTGCCGCCGTGCTGCCGCTTCCCGCGGTCTCGCCGGCAGTCGCGCCCACCATCGCTCTCACCTGCCCTCTCGCCCGCCGGTGTGCTTCCACGATGCCACCGAGCATAAAACGAGGCGCCCGGCGGACTGTCCGTTCCAGTCCGCCGGGCGCCTCGACTGCCGTATGCGTCAGTCCTTGATTTCGCAGATCGCGGCACCGGAAGTGAGGGACGCGCCGACCTCGGCGGACAGGCCCTTGATGGTGCCGGACCTGTGTGCGTTGAGCGGCTGTTCCATCTTCATGGCCTCCAGGACGACGACCAGGTCGCCTTCCTTGACCTCCTGGCCTTCCTCGACGGCGACCTTGACGATGGTGCCCTGCATGGGGGAGGCGAGGGTGTCGCCGGAGGCGACG
Organism: Streptomyces chartreusis; assembly: GCF_008704715.1. Taxonomy (NCBI): domain Bacteria; kingdom Bacillati; phylum Actinomycetota; class Actinomycetes; order Kitasatosporales; family Streptomycetaceae; genus Streptomyces; species Streptomyces chartreusis. The sequence continues at coordinate 3,806,250 of NZ_CP023689.1, read as the reverse complement.
GGGCCGGACTTCTTGGCGGCGCGGCGCTTGGGCTTGGCGCCGGCGGCGAGGCCGGTGCGGGCCAGGGTCATGCCGAGCGAGGCCGGGAGGGAGACTTCCAGGCGCTTGCCGCCGACCTCGACGACGACGGTCTCGCGGCCGGTGTCCTCGTCCGCGTCGGTGTCGGCGGGGGCGGCGAAGGGCTTGATGTCGTTGACGAACTCGGTCTCGATCCACCGGGTGTGGACCGTGAACGGGTCGGTGGAGCCGGTCAGTTCCGGTGCGAAGGCCGGGTCCTTGACGACCGCGCGGTGGAAGGGGATGGCGGTGGCCATGCCCTCGACCTGGAACTCCTCCAGTGCCCGCGAAGCGCGCTGCAGGGCCTGTTCGCGGGTGGCGCCGGTGACGATCAGCTTCGCCAGGAGCGAGTCCCAGGCGGGGCCGATGACGGAGCCGGACTCCACGCCCGCGTCCAGGCGGACGCCCGGGCCGGACGGCGGGGCGAAGGCGGTGACGGTGCCGGGGGCGGGCAGGAAGCCGCGGCCGGGGTCCTCGCCGTTGATGCGGAACTCGAAGGAGTGCCCGCGCAGCGGCGGGTCGTCGTAGCCCAGGGCCTCGCCGTCGGCGATGCGGAACATCTCCCGCACCAGATCGATCCCGGCGACTTCCTCGGTGACCGGGTGCTCGACCTGGAGACGGGTGTTGACCTCCAGGAAGGAGATCGTGCCGTCCGCGCCGACGAGGAACTCCACCGTGCCGGCACCGACGTAGCCGGCTTCCTTCAGGATCGCCTTCGACGACGAGTACAGCTCCGCGACCTGCGCCTCGGACAGGAACGGCGCGGGCGCCTCCTCGACGAGCTTCTGATGGCGGCGCTGCAGCGAGCAGTCACGCGTGGAGACCACGACGACATTGCCGTGGGTGTCGGCCAGGCACTGCGTCTCCACATGCCGGGGCTTGTCGAGGTAGCGCTCGACGAAGCATTCCCCGCGCCCGAACGCGGCGACCGCCTCCCGCACCGCCGACTCATACAGCTCCGGCACCTCGTCCAGGGTGCGGGCGACCTTCAGACCGCGTCCGCCGCCACCGAAGGCCGCCTTGATCGCGATCGGCAGACCATGGGTCTCGGCGAACGCGACGACCTCGTCGGCGCCCGCAACCGGGTCGGGGGTGCCGGCGACCAGCGGGGCGCCGGCACGCTGGGCGATGTGACGGGCGGCGACCTTGTCACCGAGGTCACGGATCGCCTGCGGCGGCGGGCCGATCCAGATCAGATCCGCGTCCAGGACGGCCTGGGCGAAGTCGGCGTTCTCCGACAGGAACCCGTAGCCGGGATGGATCGCGTCCGCACCCGACTCGCGGGCCGCGGTCAGGACCTTGCCGATGTCCAGATAGCTGGTGGCCGGGGTGTCACCGCCCAGGGCGAACGCCTCATCCGCGGCCCGGACATGCAGAGCGTCACGGTCCGGGTCCGCGTAGACGGCCACGCTCGCGATCCCGGCATCCCGACAGGCCCGGGCCACGCGGACAGCGATTTCGCCACGGTTGGCGATGAGCACCTTGCGCACGATTGAGGCTCCCTCCTTGAAACAAGCCGAGTTTAGGGACTGCCGACACGACACTTCGACCCGTCCCCAGTGGTGAGCTTGCCCACACGGAGCGTGATTCCAGGCTCGCCCGACCTGCGAAATCCCTTGTCGCGCCACGGTACGCAGGTCTCTCCCGGAAAACCCTAGCTCTCCTCTGTGGTCAAGGTCTCTGTCATCACGTGCTGCGGGCCACTCGGTTTCTTTGTGGAATCCCTACGAATGGCCCAATGCATCTTTGCCATCTCCCGAACCCTTGTCCCGGGGTTTACCCGTTAGTAGCGTTCGCGATGTCTCGAACGTACTTGGGGTAACCGAACGGCTCGGAAGTGGGTGGGGACCGGTGGTGCGCAGGCCGGTGGCGTGGCTGGTGGCAGTCGTGCTCTTCGTGGAGGCGTTCGGCATCGCCGCGCTGAACTGGTTCCTCGGCGTCGTCGTGGACCGGCAGGACATGTCCCTGGCGGGTCTGGATCCTGACGTGATGTCGGTGTCCTCGAAGGTCGGCGGCCTGGTCTTCGGCGGCTACTTCGCGCTGTGCGGTCTGGTCGCGCTGCTGGTCGCCCTGCGCGACCGCGCGCCGGCCGGCCTCGGGCGGATCCTGCTGATCAGCGCGGCCGTGGTGCACGGCCTGTTGGGCGCGTTCGCCTGGGGGCTGGTGGGCTGGACGGCGTTCGTGTTCATGATCGTCGTGCTCGGCCTCATCGTGCTGCTGCTGATGACCTACGACGGCCAGAGCGCGCCCGGACGCCCCGCCGACGCCGCGCCCGACGGAGGCAAGGGCGGCGACGGCTCCCCGGTCGACGGTTCCCCGGCGGGGAGCTCCCCGGCCGGCGGCTCGCCCGTCACCCCTCCGCCGGCTCCCACAACTCCGTGATGCCGATGCCCAGTTGGGCCAGCAGCCGCCGCACCAGCGGCAGGCTGATGCCGATCACATTGCCGTGGTCGCCGTCGATGCCGTCGATGAACGGGGCCGAACGGCCGTCCAGGGTGAACGCCCCGGCGACGTAGAGGGGTTCGCCGGAGGCGACGTACGCGGCGATCTCCTCGTCCGTCGGCTCGCCGAAGCGGACGACCGTGGAGGCCGTCGCGGAGGTGTACCGGCCGCTGAGCGTGTCGTAGACGCAGTGGCCGGTCTGGAGCGTGCCGGCCCGCCCGCGCATCGACTTCCAGCGGGCCGTGGCCTCCTCGGCGTCGGCCGGCTTGCCCAGGGCCTCGCCGTCCAGGTCGAGGACCGAGTCGCAGCCGATCACGATGGCGCCCTTGACCTCGGGCCGCGCGGCGACGACGGAGGCCTTCGCCTCGGCCAGGGCCAGCGCCAGCTCGGCGGGGGTGGGTGCGCTCACGGCGTCCTCGTCGACGCCGCTCACGATGACCTCGGGGGCGAGCCCCGCCTGCCGGAGCAGATTGAGGCGGGCGGGGGACTGGGAGGCGAGGACGAGCCGGCGGCGGGGCTGATCAGTCATGCCGTCAGCGTATCGGCGGGCCCGGCCGGTCTCACCTCAGTCCGAGCACGATCATCGTGAGGACCATGGCCAGCGCCATGAGAACGCCCAGCCGCCGCAACATCTCCTGCATGTCGCGCAGTTCTTTGGGCGGCTCGTTCTCGGGGTCGGACCACAGCATGCCTTCCATCGTCGGTCGGGGATCCGGGGCGGCGCCTGAGTACGCATACTCAACTTCTCCATAAACGGTGCTACGGTTCCATTAGCTAAAGGGACTTCAGTTCCGTTTGGAGGATGTGTCATGTTCACCGCTTCCTGGACCGCGTCACCTCAGCGCCCCAGCGAGGGCTTCACGCCCAACTGGTCGCGCGAGGGCTTCTGGCGCCAGTCGCTGCGGCAGGTCGTCCGGCTGTCGGCGGGCGGCGGCCTGCTGCGGGTACGGCTGTCCAACGCGTACGGCGAATCGCCGGTCCGCGTCGCGGGCGCGAGCGTGGGGCGCGCGGGCGAAGGGGCGGCGGTGCGGCCGGGGTCGCTGACACCGCTCACCTTCGGGGGCGCCGCGGGGGTCGCGATACCGGCGCGGGGCGAGGTCGTCAGCGACGCCGTACGACTCGCCGTCGCCGCCGGGGAGTCGGTGGCCGTCACGCTGTACTTCGACGCCGCCACCGGGCCCGCGACCTTCCACGCACAGGCATTCGCGTCCGGTCACCGGGGCGAGGGCGACCTGTCGCAGGCGTCCGGCGGCGAGGGCTTCGACGCCGTGAGCGAGTCCTGGTACTTCCTGTCGGCGGTGGAGACCGACGCCGGCCGCACGGACGGCGTCGCGCTCCTCGGCGACTCGATCACGGACGGGTTCGGCTCCACGGTCGGCGCGGACCGGCGCTGGTCCGACGCGCTCGCGAAGCGCACGGGGCGGCCCGTCCTCAACGCCGGCATCGGCGGGAACCTGCTGCTCAACGACTCGGCCTGGTACGGCGACGGAGGCGTCCGGCGGCTGCGCCGGGACGTCCTCGGACTGCCCGGGGTGGACACGCTGGTCGTGCTGCTCGGGCTGAACGACATCGGCTTCAGCGAGACGGACGAGCAGCCGACGTACAAACCGGCGCCGGTGGTGGAGGCGGCGGAGCTGATCGCCGGGCACCGGGAGCTGCTGCGGCAGGGCAGGGCGGCCGGGCTGCGGGTGATCGGCGGCACGCTGCTGCCCTTCGGGGGCTCGGACCACTGGGGCGAGCACGCGGCCAAGGTGAGCCACGAGCTCAACGAGTGGATCCGGTGCGCGGGGGAGTACGACGCGGTGGTGGACCTGAACCGGGCGCTGGCCGATCCGGAGGACCCGGACCGGCTGCGCCCGGCTTACGACTTCGGCGATCATCTGCACCCCAACGACGCGGGGTACGAGGTGATGGCCGAAGTTCTGGCGATCGCTCTCTAACCGGGCCAGTACGTACGTGCCCACGTCGCCGGGCCCGGCTGCGGCAGTCGCCGGCGGGCGATGCGGGACGGGTCCGACCACCCGTCCCGCGGCTTGGGTGCGCCGGGCGGGATCGCTGCTTCCGCCGCGGCGCGGGCGCGGACCACCGCCAGTGCGGCGGCCAGCTCCTCCGGCGTCGGGTTGCCCCGTAGGACCTTGATGTTCATGGCGGCTCCCAGCAGGCCTAGAGGGGGATGTTGCCGTGCTTCTTCGGAGGCAGGGATGCCCGCTTGGTGCGCAGCTGACGCAGGCCGCGCACGACATGGCGGCGGGTCTCGGACGGCATGATCACCGCGTCGATGTAGCCCCGCTCGGCCGCGACGTAGGGGTTGAGGAGGGCGTCCTCGTACTCCTGGATCAGCCGCGCGCGCACCGCCTCGGCGTTTTCGGGGTTCTCACCGCTCGCCTCGGCCTCCGCAAGGGTGCGCCGGTGCAGGATGTTGACCGCGCCCTGGGCGCCCATGACGGCGATCTGGGCGGTGGGCCAGGCGAGGTTGATGTCGGCGCCCAGGTGCTTGGAGCCCATGACGTCGTAGGCACCGCCGAAGGCCTTGCGCGTGATGATCGTGATCAGCGGGACCGTGGCCTCGGCGTAGGCGTAGATCAGCTTGGCGCCGCGGCGGATGATGCCGGTGTGCTCCTGGTCGACACCCGGCAGGAAGCCGGGGACGTCGACGAAGGTGAGGACCGGGACGTTGAAGGCGTCGCAGGTGCGCACGAAGCGCGCGGCCTTCTCGGAGGCGTCGATGTCCAGGCAGCCGGCGAACTGCATCGGCTGGTTGGCGACGATGCCGACGGGGCGCCCCTCGACCCGGCCGAAGCCGGTGATGATGTTCGGCGCGAACAGCGGCTGCGTCTCGAAGAACTCGGCGTCGTCCAGGATGTGTTCGATCACCGCGTGCATGTCGTACGGCTGGTTCGCGCTGTCCGGCACGATCGTGTCCAGCTCGCGGTCCTCGTCGGTGAGGGCGAGGTCCGCCTCCTCCTCGAACACCGGGGGCTCGGAGAGGTTGTTGGACGGCAGGTACGACAGCAGCTGCTTGACGTACTCGATGGCGTCCTTCTCGTCCCCGGCCATGTGATGTGCCACACCGGACGTCGAGTTGTGGGTGCGGGCGCCGCCCAGCTCCTCGAAGCCGACGTCCTCGCCGGTGACCGTCTTGATGACGTCCGGGCCGGTGATGAACATGTGCGAGGTCTGGTCGACCATGACCGTGAAGTCGGTGATGGCGGGGGAGTAGACCGCGCCGCCCGCGCAGGGGCCGACGACCAGGCTGATCTGCGGGATGACGCCGGAGGCGTGGGTGTTGCGGCGGAAGATCTCGCCGTAGGCGCCGAGGGAGGCCACGCCTTCCTGGATGCGGGCGCCGCCGGAGTCGTTGATGCCGATGACCGGGCAGCCGGTCTTCAGCGCGAAGTCCATCACCTTGACGATCTTCTGGCCGTAGACCTCGCCCAGCGCACCGCCGAAGACGGTGAAGTCCTGGGAGAAGACGGCCACCGGACGGCCGTCGACGGTGCCGTACCCGGTGACGACACCGTCGCCGTAGGGACGGTTCTTCTCCAGGCCGAAGTTGGTGGAGCGGTGCCGCGCGAACTCGTCGAGCTCGACGAAGGAGCCCTCGTCGAGGAGGAGCTCGACTCGCTCACGGGCCGTCAACTTGCCTTTGGCGTGCTGCTTTTCGACGGCGCGTGCGGAGCCGGCGTGCGTCGCTTCCTCGATACGGCGCTGGAGATCCGCGAGCTTGCCCGCGGTGGTGTGGATGTCGATCCCAGGGGTCCCTTGGATCTCGTGACGCTCTTCCGGCTCGGACATCGGGATGTGGCTCCCTGCCTGCTCAAAAGGGGGGACGGTTACTCATCCGTAGAGTAGTGGGGTGCCTACCAATCGGCAGTGCGGCGTTTACCACACCTAGGGTGGGTTGCATGACGCCGCGAGATGCATCAGACGACAGCCGTTGGTCGGATCTGGAACGGCCACCGCTCAACATCGCCGCCCTGCGGCGGGGGCTCGTGCGGGAGGGCGGCCTGTGGCGCCGGGTGGAGGTGGTGGAGCGCACCGGCTCCACCAACACCGACCTGGTGGACCTGGCGACCGCGGGCAAGGCGGAGGAGGGCACCGTCCTGGTCGCCGAGGAGCAGACCGCGGGCCGGGGCCGCCTGGACCGCAACTGGACGGCACCGCCCCGCTCCGGGCTGTTCTTCTCCGTGCTGCTGAACCCCTCCGAGGTGCCGGTGACCCGCTGGGGATGGCTGCCCCTGCTCACCGGGGTCGCCGTCGCGACCGGGCTGTCCCGGGCGGCCGGCGTCGACACGGCACTCAAGTGGCCGAACGACGTGCTGGTGACCGTCGGCGGCGAGGAACGCAAGACCGGCGGGATCCTGGCCGAGCGGGCCGGGGAGGCCGGCGTGGTGATCGGCGTCGGCATCAACGTCACCCTGCGCGCGGACGAGCTCCCGGTGCCCCAGGCGGCCTCCCTCGTGCTGGCCGGCGCGGCCAGCACGGACCGGGATCCGCTGCTGCGGGGCATGCTGCGGTCCCTGGAGGACTGGTACGGGCGTTGGCGGGCAGCCGTGGGGGACCCGTTGGTCAGCGGGCTCCAGGAGACGTATGCGGCAGGGTGCGCGACGCTGGGGAAGACGGTGCGGGCCGAGCTGCCGGGCGATCGGGCGATCACCGGGGAGGCGGTCGCCATCGACGGCGACGGACGGCTCGTGCTGGCGACGGAGGAGGGCGTGCAGGAGCCGGTGGGGGCGGGAGGCATCGTGCACCTGCGGCCGGCGTGAGGAGCGGCCGGCGTGCGGCCGGCGGCCGTGGCCCGTCCGGTGACCGGGGACGCGGCCCCGCACCCCGCGCCGGGCACCTCACCAGCGGTAGTACGGCATGGTGGGCTTTCTCTTACGGAGTGAGCTGGCGCACACCTGCCGTAAAGTGAAGGGCCGGTCGATGACCGACCGCGGCAGATCGGAAGGGCAGCTAGGCGTGACCGTCGACGATTCGGGCTCCGGCACGGGCGCGGACGGCAGGGTGGACCCCAACGCCGCCGACCCGGGCGGTGACCCGCTCGCCCTGCGTCTGGAGCAGCTCATCCTCGGCGCGGAGCGGCGCTACACCCCGTTTCAGGCGGCCCGCAGCGCCGGCGTCTCCATGGAGCTGGCGTCCCGCTTCTGGCGGGCGATGGGCTTCGCCGACATCGGGCAGGCCAAGGCGCTGACCGAGGCCGACGTGCTGGCGCTGCGGCGCCTGGCCGGTCTCGTCGAGGCGGGGCTGCTCAGCGAGGCCATGGCCGTGCAGGTGGCGCGGTCCACCGGGCAGACCACCGCCCGGCTGGCGGAGTGGCAGATCGACTCGTTCCTGGAGGGCCTGACCGAGCCGCCGGAACCCGGGATGACGCGCACCGAGGTGACGTACCCGATCATCGAGCTGCTCCTGCCCGAGCTGGAGGAGTTCCTCGTCTACGTCTGGCGGCGCCAGCTCGCCGCCTCCGCGGGCCGGGTCATCCAGGCCGCCGACGACGAGGAGATGGTCGACCGGCGTCTCGCCGTGGGCTTCGCCGACCTGGTCGGCTTCACCCGGCTGACCCGGCGCATGGAGGAGGAGGAACTCGGCGAGCTCGTCGAGGCCTTCGAGACCACGGCGGCCGACCTCGTGGCCGCGCGCGGCGGACGGCTGATCAAGACGCTCGGCGACGAGGTGCTGTACGCGGCCGACGACGCCGGGGTCGCCGCGGAGATCGCGCTGCGCCTGATCGAGACGATGGCCAACGACGAGACGATGCCGGAGCTGCGTGTCGGCATCGCGTTCGGCACGGTGACCACCCGGATGGGCGATGTGTTCGGTACGACCGTGAATCTCGCCTCCCGGCTGACGTCGATAGCTCCTCGTGACGCGGTCCTCGTCGACACGGCGTTCGCGGAGGAGCTCATTCGAACGGGTGAGGCGCCGGCGTCCGAGGCGGAGGCGGCCGAGGCCGCGGCGACTGCCGAGAAGGAGGGCGAGGAGCCTCCGCTGTACCGCTTCGCGCTTCAGCCGATGTGGCAGCGGCCGGTGCGAGGTCTTGGTGTGGTGGAGCCGTGGCTGCTGACTCGGAGGGCTTCCTCGGACGGGGAGTGAGCGTCGCGGGGGCGGGGTTGTTCTTTGCCTGCGGGCTCGTCGTGGCTGGTCGCGCGGTCCGGGCGGTTCAGTCGTCAAGGGGCAGTGGGTCCACGCACAGGCCGATGATCGGGATGCAGACGGAGTTGTCGTCCGGCTGGGGCTGCTGAGTGGGGGGCGGGGTCGTCGGTGGCCGGCCCGGTGTCTCGGGTGCGGGTGCGGTCGCTCGCGGTGTCGTGGTCGACGGTTCGGGGGTCTGCGTGCCCGGCCGGGCTGCCGGTGGCGCGGGGGCCGGGGCGCCACCCGGGCCGTGCGGTGCGGTCGTGGCGGTCCGAGCCGGGGTCGGTACGACGATCGAGTCCGTCGTCGGTGCCGTGCCCAGGCCGCCCATCGCCGAGGTCGCCGACGGGGTCGCCTTCGGGGCGTTCGGCGTGAGGGTGGCCGCGGCGTTCGTCGAGCGGTCAGTTTCGGCGTCCGTGCCGGGAGCCGGGGCGGGGCCCGACTCCGCCGCGCCGAGGCCGCCGACACCGGAGTCGGGTGACATCCGTACGAGGCTCAGAGCACCGGCGGCCAGCGCGAGCCCACCCGCCGCGAGGAGAACCTTGCGGGGGCGCGGACGCCGGTGCCGGCCGCGGGGGGCGAAGAGACGCGTGGCGGCGGGGGCGTTCGGTTGGGCCTCCGCAGCGGACTCCCGCACTTCCCGCCGAGCCTGCGCAGTGGTCCCGGCCGCTTTCGGTCGCACCTCTGCGGCAGCCCCGGCGGGCTGTCGTCGCGTGTCCCTGACGGCCCCCTGCGTCTGCCGCCGAGCTTCCGAAGCAGCCGCGGCCTCTTTCCGTCGAGTCTCAGCCGCGGCCCCCAGCGCCTGGCGCCGAGTTTCCGCGGCAGCCCCGGCTTCCTTCCGGCGAGCCCCCGCGGCAGCCGAGGCTTCCTTCCGTCGAGCCTCTGCAGCGGCCCCCTGCGCCTGCCGCCGGGGCTCCGCTGCGGACCCGGTCCCGGCGCGCCGGGTCTCCGCAGTCGCTGTGGTCTCCGCGATCCCTGCCTTCTCCCGTGTTCCCGGACCTTGCGCTGTACCGCTCATCTCGACCCTCCCCTTGCGCTCGCGCCCCCAATGCGCCGTGGCGTCGCGCACGTTATGCGGTGGCATGGGTGGGCGGGCGAGGGTTGGGTGGGATGTCACTCGAACGGGGTGTCGGGCCTGGACAGAAGTGGCGGTCGTGGTGGCTCTTTCCCCGGAGGGGCCCGGCTGCGATGATCGGGGCGAGTGTTGTTAACCCGCGTTAACCGGAGGGCGTCATGACTGAGGAGCGGTTCGGGGAGTTCGTGCTGGTGCGGCGACACGGTACGGGGGGTGCCGGAGGTGCCGGGCATGTCGCGGAGCTCGCCCTCGACCGGCCCAAGGCCATGAACGCCGTCTCCACGGACATGGCCCGCTCGATCGCGGCCGCCTGCACCGCGCTCGGCGCCGACCGTGACGTACGCGTGGTGGTGCTGACCTCGACGCACGAGCGGGCGTTCTGCGTCGGGGCGGATCTGAAGGAGCGGAATTCGTTCAGTGACGCCGATCTGGTGCGCCAGCGGCCGGTGGCGCGCGGTGCCTACACCGGTGTGCTGGAGCTGCCGGTACCCACGATCGCGGCCGTGCACGGCTTCGCGCTGGGCGGCGGCTTCGAACTGGCGCTGTCGTGCGATGTGATCGTCGCCGACGGCACGGCCGTGGTGGGGCTGCCCGAGGTGTCCGTCGGCGTCATCCCGGGCGGCGGCGGTACGCAGCTGCTGCCCCGCCGGGTCGGCGCCGCCCGCGCCGCGGAGCTGATCTTCACCGCGCGCCGGGTGGAGGCCGCCGAGGCCCGTGAGCTGGGGCTGGTGGACGTACTCGTGGAGGACGGGCGCGACCGGGAGGAGGCCCTGGCCATGGGGTCCCGGATGGCGGCGAACTCGCCGGTGGGCCTGCGTGCCGCCAAGCGCGCCCTGCGCCTCGGGCACGGGCTGGATCTGCGGGCCGGCCTGGAGGTCGAGGACGCGGCGTGGCGCGCGACGGCCTTCTCGGGCGACCGGGCGGAGGGTGTGGCCGCCTTCAACGAGAAGCGGAAGGCCGAGTGGCCCGGGGAGTGACGAGTCCCGCTGGATCGGGCTGAATGCCTCGTGACCTCCCCGTTCGCCACGCCAACGTCCCAAATTCGGGCAAAACTCCCTAGCCTGGAGTGATGGGTGAGGACGGACGGCTCACGGCCGTGGTGGCGTTGGCGCAGGGGATGGCGGCGGCACACACCCCGCGCGAGTCCTGGCGGGCGGCGGCGCTCGGGGCGTGCCGGGCGTTGGGCGGGAGTTTCGCCGCGCTGTCGGTGTGGGAGCGGGAACTCGGGCGGCTGCGGGTGCTGGTGAACGTGGGGGACCGCGCCCGGGGCGAGGAGGAGTTCCCGGGCGACGAGACCTATCCCGTGCACCAGTTCCCTGAGATCACCGAGTTCCTGCACGAACGCTGGGTGGCCGGCGGCGAGCCCAACGCCTGGGTCGAGACGGCCGAGGGGCCCGCCGCCGGCCAGCCCGGGTACTGCCATCAGCGGGTCGCCGCCCTGCGGCGCCGCGGCCGGGGGTGCTGTGTCGTCGCGCCGATCGTGCTGAACGGTCGGGCCTGGGGCGAGCTGTACGTCGCCCGGTCCGCCGGGGTGCCGGTCTTCGACCGCGGGGACGCCGACTTCGCGACCGTGCTCGCCTCCGTCGTGGCCGCCGGGCTGGCGCAGAGCGAGCGGCTGGAGGAGGCCCGGCGGCTGGCGTTCACCGACGCGCTGACCGGGCTCGCGAACCGGCGTGCCGTCGACGTGCGGCTGGAGGAGGCGATCGAGCGGCATCGCGACCAGGGTGTCGTCGTCAGCCTCGTGGTCTGCGACCTCAACGGGCTCAAGAACGTCAACGACACCCGCGGGCACGCCGTCGGGGACCGGCTGCTGGAGCGGTTCGGGTCGGTGCTCTCGCTGTGCGGGGCGATGCTGCCGGGGGCCCTGGCCGCGCGGCTCGGCGGCGACGAGTTCTGTCTGCTGGTCGTCGGGTCGCCGGCCGATGACGTGGTGAAGGCCGCGGACGAACTGTGCCGTCGCGCCTCGGAGTTGGAGTTGGGCGAGGGAGTGGCCTGCGGGGTCGCGTCGACGGAGGACCCCATCGGGCCCGTGCGTTCCGCCCGGCGGCTGTTCCGGCTGGCCGACGCGGCCCAGTACCAGGCCAAGGCGGTGCGCGCCGACCGGCCCGTGGTGGCGGGGCGGGAGGGCGAGGACGACCCGGTGGTCCGGCTCGCCGACGCGGAGCCGTCGGGTGAGGACGCCGTGGAGCGGCGGCGCTTCCGGGGCCGCCTCCCGTAGGCCGCGTGTGTCCGGCGCTGTAAGGGGTGTACCGCTCACCCACTAGTGACATCTTCGTCTTCACTGCGTACGCTCCTGAATATGGATATGCACACTGTGGTGGTGGGGACGTCCGGGGTCACCGCGTCCGACGTTCTTGCCGTGGCGCGGGGCGGGGCCCGCGTCGAGCTGTCGGCCGAGGCGGTCGCGGCGCTCACCGCGGCCCGCGAGATCGTGGACGCGCTGGCGGCCAAGCCCGATCCCGTCTACGGCGTCTCCACCGGCTTCGGCGCCCTGGCGACCCGGCACATCAGCCAGGAGCTGCGGGCCCAGCTGCAGCGCAACATCGTCCGCTCGCACGCCGCCGGCATGGGGCCGCGCGTGGAGCGCGAGGTCGTACGGGCCCTGATGTTCCTCCGGCTCAAGACCGTCTGCTCGGGACACACAGGCGTGCGGCCCGAGGTCGCGCAGACCATGGCCGACGTGCTCAACGCCGGCATCACGCCCGTCGTCCACGAGTACGGCTCCCTCGGCTGCTCCGGCGACCTCGCCCCCCTCTCGCACTGCGCGCTCACACTGATGGGCGAAGGGGACGCCGAAGGCCCGGACGGGGTCGTGCGGCCCGCCGGCGAGCTGCTCGCCGCGCACGGCATCGCGCCCGTAGAGCTGCGCGAGAAGGAGGGGCTCGCCCTCCTCAACGGCACCGACGGCATGCTCGGCATGCTGGTCATGGCCCTCGCCGACCTCGACACCCTCTACAAGTCCGCCGACATCACCGCCGCCCTCAGCCTCGAGGCGCTGCTCGGCACCGACAAGGTGCTCGCGCCCGAGCTGCACGCCATCCGGCCGCACCCCGGGCAGGGCGCCTCCGCCGCCAACATGCTGGCGGTGCTGGAGGGTTCGGAGCTGACCGGGCACCACCAGGACGACGCGCCCCGCGTGCAGGACGCGTACTCCGTGCGCTGCGCGCCGCAGGTCGCCGGTGCCGGGCGGGACACCATGGCGCACGCCCGGCTCGTCGCCGAGCGCGAACTCGCCTCCGCCGTCGACAACCCGGTCGTGCTGCCCGACGGGCGAGTGGAGTCCAACGGCAACTTCCACGGGGCGCCCGTCGCCTACGTCCTCGACTTCCTCGCGATCGCCGCCGCCGACCTCGCCTCCATCGCCGAGCGCCGCACCGACCGGCTGCTTGACAAGAACCGCAGCCACGGCCTGCCGCCGTTCCTGGCCGACGACGCGGGTGTCGACTCCGGGCTGATGATCGCCCAGTACACGCAGGCCGCGCTGGTCAGCGAGCTGAAGAGGCTGGCCGTGCCCGCCTCCGCCGACTCCATCCCGTCGTCGGCGATGCAGGAGGACCACGTCTCCATGGGCTGGTCCGCCGCCCGCAAGCTGCGCACGGTCGTGGACAACCTCACGCGCGTCCTCGCGATCGAGCTGTACGCCGCCACCCGCGCCATAGAACTGCGCGAGGGCCTCGCCCCGGCCCCGGCCTCGCAGTCCGTCATCGACGCCGCGCGCGCCGCCGGCGTCCGGGGCGCGGGCCCGGACCGGTTCCTGGCGCCCGACCTCGCCGCCGCCGACGCGTTCGTGCGGGCCGGGGAGCTCGTCACCTCCGCCGAGAAGGTCACCGGACCGCTCCGCTGACACGGAAGGGGCCCTGTCGTACGACCGACAGGGCCCCGATCCGGCAGGTGCGGGTTACTTCAGCTTGGCGGACTGCGCGTCGATGACGGCGGCCGGTACGTCGTACGGCTTGTCCGTGATCATCAGGCCGAGGTTCATCGTGTAGTACGTGGCGATCGTGCTGCCGTGCCGCACCACCTCGACGTGCGTGGTGGCCACGTCGCCGTCCTCCGCGTCGCTCTTCGCGGTGAACCCGACGGACTCGTCACCGCTGCCGGACCCCTTCTCGGCGGCGATCCCCGTCACCTTCTGATCCGTGCCCTGCATGGTGACCGGGAAGCCGCCGGAGCAGCTCTCCACCGCGTCCGACACGGACTTGAAGGTCTCCTCGGCGCCGTCACCGTCGTACGAGGAGAGCCCGACGACCGTCAGGGTCATGTCCATCGCACTGGTGATGGAGTCCTCGATCTCGCTCTCCGTGAGGTCCTCGAGCTTGGAGGCGCCGTCGGTGGGCTTCTTCTTCTCCTGCGTGACCATGACGGACGTCTCCGAGGCGGCCTCGCCCGGCGCCCGGCCGCCCATGGCGTAGGCCAGCGGCGCGCACTTCTCCTCGCCGCTCTTGACCTGGTCCTTGGACTTCGGCAGCTGCTTGCCGGACGCGTCCACCTTGTAACCCTCGACATCGCCCTGGGCGATGACCGACTTCTTCAACTCCGCGGCGCTGAGCGCCTTCGCGTCGGAACCGCCGGAGTCACCCCCGCAGCCCGTGACAAGGGCGAGCGACAGCGCGCTCACGGCAACCGTGGCGGCTACACGCACGCCCGATGATCTCTTCATGGGCGGACTATGAAGCCCAGGTCAACGGGGCGTCAAACGAATTTAAAAACCGAGGCGTTCGCGGCGGACCGAGTAGGCGATGAAGCCCGCGCCGAGGGACAGGAAGAGCGTGCCGCCGATGACGTAAGGCGTGGTGTCGAAGCTTCCGGTGTCGGCGAGCCGGGTGTCGTCCGCGGTGCTGCCGTCGGTACTCTCCGAGGCGGCCCGTGCCTGCTGGGTGACCTGCGTCGTGGGCGTCGCCGAGGGATCGGCGCCCGCCGGCTCGTCGCCGGTCGCGTTGGCCGAGGGGACGAACCACAGGGCGCCCAGCAGGGCACCCGCGGCGGTGGCGGTCAGCAGCGATCGGCGTGCGGTGGACGACGATCGGTGAGCGGCGGGCACGGAATATCGATCCCCTTGTGGTGCTGGCGAATTGGCCGTGTGGGGCGATGTTAGTGAAAGTCGCGGGTCACGGGAAAGTCACGGGAGAAATGAGCCGTACTCTCCCCGCATGAGTACTCCAGAAACATCACGTTTTGTGCGGCTTCGCGTGGAACTCGTCCTCGAAGTGGACGACGCCGATGCCGTCACCACGGCCGCGCTGCGGCGGATCGCCGACGACAGCACCGTGCCGGTCGACGAACGGGTCCATGCCGAGAGCGCTGTGACGGAAGACACTGCGGAGGCCGTCGCGTATCTGGTCGATCCGTTCGACCTGGTCAGCGAGGTGCCCGGTGTCGAGCTCGTCCAGGCCTCCTGGTCCAGCGAGCGCATCGAGTACGACCCGGATTCGCCGGACTGGGACCTCGACGAGGATGATGGCGAAGAGGACTTCGACGGCGAAGGGGCCGCGCGGGTCGGCTGAGACGTCTTGGGGAATTCGTGACCCCGGACGGCAACCGCCGCCCGGGGTTTCGTCGTCTCATGGGGCGCACAGACCGACATCCGCACCACCTGTCACAGCGAACGTGGTGTGCCCCACACATGCGAGGCATGGGGAACGGGACGAACCGGTCGTAGCGTTGAAGATTCTTACGGGGACTCTCGGGCTTTTTGGGGATTCGGGAAAGTATGGAGAAGCGTGTGATGACGAACAGTAGGCGGCGCAAGGGCCTGACGGTCGCGTCCGCACTGCTCGGCGGTGTCCTGGCCCTCTCGGCCTGCTCCAGCGGCGGTGACGCCTCCGCGAGCGACGACGACACCTCGCAGTCCAAGGTCGACGAGGCGGCAGCCAAGAAGACCTCCGAGGCGCAGATCAAGATCACGCCAGAGGACGGCAGCGACAACGCCTCCATCAACAGCTCCGCCGTCACCGTGAGCAAGGGCTCGCTCACCGAGGTGAAGATGACGACCGCCGACGGCGCCGCCGTCGAGGGTCAGATATCCGCCGACAAGACCAGCTGGAAGCCCAGCGCTCAGCTGGACCGCTCCACGACCTACAAGGTCGCGGTCACGGCGAAGGACTCCAAGGGCCTGGAGGCCCACGAGAACGCCTCCTTCACCACGGTCTCCCCGAGCAACAGCTTCCTCGGCTACTTCACGCCGGAGGACGGCTCCACGGTCGGCGTGGGCATGCCCGTCTCGATCAACTTCGACAAGTCGATCAGCAACAAGGCGGCCGTCCAGAAGGGCGTCACCGTCACCTCGACCAGCGGCCAGGAAGTCGCCTGCCACTGGTTCAACGACACCCGCATGGACTGCCGGCCCGACGAGTACTGGCAGGAGGGCTCGACCGTCACCCTGAAGCTGGCCCTGGACGGCGTCGAGGGCGCCAAGGGCGTCTACGGCGTCCAGGAGAAGACGGTCACCTTCAAGATCGGCCGCAACCAGGTCTCCTACGTCGACGCGAAGACCAAGCAGATGAAGGTCACGCAGGACGGCAAGACCGTCAAGACCATCCCGATCTCCGCCGGGTCCCCGGAGAACAAGACCTACCAGGGCGTCATGGTGATGTCCGAGAAGTTCAAGGAGACGCGCATGAACGGCGCGACCGTGGGCTTCACGGACGACGACGGCAAGGGCGAGTACGACATCAAGGACGTGCCGCACGCCATCCGCCTGTCCAGCTCCGGCACCTTCATCCACGGCAACTACTGGGGTGCCAAGTCCATCTTCGGCAGCGTGAACACCAGCCACGGCTGCGTGGGCCTGTCCGACACCAAGGGCGCCAACGACAAGGGCACCGCGGGCTACTGGTTCTTCAACAACTCCATCGTCGGTGACGTCGTGGTCGTCAAGAACACCGGCGACAAGACGATCGCGCCGGACAACGGCCTCAACGGCTGGAACATGGACTGGGCGCAGTGGAAGGCCGGTTCGGCCGTCTGACCGGACCCGGACCCGGGCGCACCGCCGCCCCACAGCTCGTGCACAGCTGACCGATGCCGCCCCCAGGGGCGGCATCGGTGTTTCCGGGGCCGGTCCCAGCCTTCTCATCCATCTCTTATTTCGGCCTTATCCCTTCATCACGAGCCGTCCTTAGCTTGCGGCCCATGTTCTTCACCTACCTGAGGCGCGAGCTGCGCCGCCGCAGAAAGGCGGCCCTCGTCGTCGCCTCCGGACTCGCGCTGGGCATCGCGCTGGTCATCGTGGTCAACTCCGTGTCCTCCGGCATGAGCAAGGCCCAGGACAAGGTCCTCGAGTCGCTGTACGGCCTCGGCACGGACATGACCGTCACCAAGGCCGCCGAACCGGCGGCGAGCTCCTCGGAGCGCCCGCGCTTCCAGTTCGACGCGCAGGCCGACGGCGAGGACGAGGAGCAGTCCACGGACCGCGTCATGGTCCAGGGCTTCCAGACGCTGTCGAGCTCGACCGTCACCGAGGTCGGCTCGCAGAGCGGGGTCTCCGACGCCGTCGGCGGGCTGAGCCTCCAGGTCATCAAGGTCAGCGGGCAGTTCACCCGCGGCCAGTTCCAGCAGGACCAGAGCGGCGGCGGCCAGCAGGGCGGCCCCGGGGGCGGCGGCACCGGGCAGCCGCAGGGCGAAGTGCGCGGCGGCGGCGCCGACTTCGACGTCAACAACTACTCCGTCTACGGCGCCGACGTCACCAAGCCGGCGCTCGGCCCGCTGACCTCGTCGAAGATCACCAGCGGTCGTACGTTCAAGTCGACGGAGACGAACGCGAAGGTCGTCGTCGCCGACACCTCGTACGCCAAGGAGAAGAAGCTCAAGGTCGGCTCGACCGTCACGGTCAAGGGCACCAAGTTCAAGGTCATCGGCATCGCCACGCCGGACAGCGGGGACGCGGCCGCCAACCTGTACATCCCGCTGAAGCAGGCGCAGACGCTCGCCGACGCCAAGAACAAGGTCACCACGATCTACGTCAAGGCGACCGACTCCCAGCGGATCGACTCCGTCAAGTCGGCGATCCAGAAGAACATCTCCGGTACGACGGTGACGACCTCCGCCGACCTCGCGGACACGGTGTCCGGCTCCCTGTCCACGGCCTCCTCCCTCGCGACGAGCGTCGGCAAGTGGCTGTCGATCGCGGTGCTCGTGGCCGCGTTCCTGGTCGCCGGCCTGCTCACCTCCTCGGCGGTCTCCCGCCGGGTGAGGGAGTTCGGCACGCTCAAGGCGCTGGGCTGGAAGTCGGGCCGGGTGACCCGGCAGGTGGTCGGCGAGGCGATCGTGAACGGGCTGCTGGGCGGCGCGCTCGGCATCGCCGTCGGACTGGCCGGCGCCTACGCGGTCACGGCGATCAGCCCGACCCTGGAGGCACAGCTGGGCGGCGGCGGTGGCGGTGGCACGGGCGGCGGTCCCGGTGGCGGCGGCTTCGGGGGCGGCCCCATGCGCCAGACGGCGTCCTCGACACTCGACGTCGCCCTGACCGCACCGGTGAGCCTTACGACGGTCGCCCTGGCGGTCGGCCTGGCGGTGGCCGGCGGCCTGATCGCCGGAGCGTTCGGCGGCTGGCGCGCCTCACGACTGCGCCCGGCGGACGCCCTGAGGCGCGTCGAGTAGCGGACGCGTTGCTGAAACGCCCCAAGGGGCGCGGGGAACTGCGCGACCAGCCCCCACTCACCCGCGGCCGGACAGCAACTCCCACCACCCCGAACCCCACTCAGGAGCCACCCACCATGTACGAACTCAGAAACGTCACCAAGCGATACACCCGGGGCAAGGAGACCATCAACGCCCTCGACGGTGTCGACCTCACCATCGCCGACGGCGACCGGCTGGTCATCCAGGGCCCGACCGGCGGCGGCAAGTCCACCCTGCTCCAGATGCTCGGCGGCCTCGACCGGCCCACCTCCGGCGAAGTCGTCCTCGACGGCACCGACCTGGCCAAGCTCCCCGAAGCACGGCTCACCAGGGTCCGCAGCGAAAGCATCGGCTTCGTCTTCCAGTCCTTCAACCTCATCCCCACCCTCACCGCCCAGGAGAACGTCGAGACGGCCCTCGTCCCCCTCGGCATCAAGGCGAAGGACCGACGCGAAAAGGCCGCCGAGGCACTGAAGTCGGTCGGCCTCGGCGAACGCCTCACACATCTGCCGTCCGAGATGTCCGGCGGCCAGCAGCAGCGCGTCGCCATCGCCCGCGCCCTCGTCAAGGAACCGAAGGTGCTGCTGGCCGACGAACCCACCGGAAACCTCGACGAGTCGATGCGCGACGAGATCATGGACGTACTCGAACGCATGTGGAAGGAACTGGGGTTGACCTTCATCATGGTCACCCACGACTCCGCGATCGCGAAGAAGGCCCCGCGGCTGGCCACCATCCGCAAGGGCCGCATCAGTGTCAAGGAGAACGCGGGGGCGTAACACGGCGACTGCGTAACGGAGTTCGCGCCGTCGCGTAACAGACGGCAGGCGCGCTTCTCATTCTCCTCTCATCTATTGAGGAGCCTGATCACCCCTCGGCATACTGCGTATTCCGGGGGGTGACGCGCATGCGTACGGGACCACCCCCGGCCGGGTGAACGGGGAACTTCGCCCGGACCTTCTGCAAGGGGGAAACTTGCGCAGAAAAGTCAATAGAGTCGGCGCGGCCACGGTCGCCACAGCCGCCGCCGTCGCCCTCGCCGCGGGAATGACCAGCCCGGCGTCGGCCGAACCGGAGCAGCGCCCCACGGGCGCCGCCGCCTCCCTCACGTCCCCCCACCGCATCACCCTGATCACGGGTGACCGGGTCTCCGTCGACTCCAAGGGCCGGGTGGTCGGCCTGGAGCGGGCGAAGGGGCGCGAGCACATACCCGTACAGATACGCCAGGCCTACGGACACACCCTCGTGATCCCGGCCGACGCCGCCCGGCTGCTCGCCGGCGGCAAGCTCGACCAGCGCCTCTTCGACATCACCGAGCTGAGCAGGTCCGCGACCCGCACCTCCCAGGCCAAGGGCCTGAAGGTCATCGTCGGCTACCAGGGCGCCGCGGCCGGCGCCAAGGCCGACGTCCGTGACGCGGGCAAGCTGCGCCGGACCCTGAAGTCCCTCAACGCGGACGCCGTGCAGACCCCGCACCAGGACACGCCCGAGCTGTGGGACGCGCTCACCAACGGCGACCGGACGGCGTCCGGCATCGCGCACGTCTGGCTGGACGGCGTCCGCAAGGCCAGCCTCGACAAGTCCGTGCCGCAGATCGGCGCCCCCAAGGCATGGGCGGCCGGCTACGACGGCAAGGGCGTCAAGATCGCCGTCCTGGACACCGGCGTCGACGCGACCCACCCGGACCTCAAGGACCAGGTGATCGCGGCGAAGAACTTCACGCCGGCCGCCACCGCCGAGGACAAGGTCGGGCACGGCACGCACGTCGCGTCCATCGCGGCCGGCACCGGAGCCAAGTCCGGCGGCAAGTACAAGGGCGTCGCGCCCGGCGCCGACATCCTGAACGGCAAGGTCCTCGACGACACCGGCTCCGGTGACGACTCCGGCATCCTCGCCGGCATGGAGTGGGCCGCCGAGCAGGGCGCCCAGGTCGTCAACCTCAGCCTCGGCGGCATGGACACGCCGGAGATCGACCCGCTGGAGGCGGCGGTCAACAAGCTGTCCGCCGACAAGGGGATCCTGTTCGCCATCGCGGCCGGCAACTCCGGCCCGGAGACGGTCGGTTCGCCCGGCAGCGCCGAGGCCGCGCTCACCGTCGGCGCCGTCGACGACAAGGACGCGCTCGCCCCCTGGTCCAGCACCGGTCCGCGGGTCGGCGACGGCGCGATCAAGCCGGACGTGACCGCGCCGGGCGTGGCCATCACGGCCGCGTCCGCCAAGGGCAGCCTCATCGCGCAGGAGGTCGGCGAGAACCCGCCCGGCTACCTGACCATCGAGGGCACGTCCATGGCGACCCCGCATGTCGCGGGCGCCGCGGCGATCCTCAAGCAGCAGCACCCGGACTGGACGTATGCCGAGCTGAAGGGCGCGCTGACCGGTTCCGCCAAGGGCGGCAAGTACACGCCGTTCCAGCAGGGTTCGGGCCGCATCCAGGTCGACAAGGCCATCAAGCAGTCCGTGGTCGCCGAGCCGGGGTCGGTGAGCTTCGGCACCCAGCAGTGGCCGCACACCGACGACAAGCCCGTCACCAAGCAGCTGACGTACCGCAACCTCGGCACGAAGGACGTCACCCTCCAGCTCTCCGCGACCGCCACCAACCCGGGCGGCCAGGCGGCGCCCGCGGGCTTCTTCAAGCTCGCGGCGACGAAGGTGACGGTCCCGGCGGGCGGGAAGGCCTCCGTCGGCTTCACCGTCGACACCAAGCTGGGCGGCACCGTCGACGGCGCCTACTCCGCGTACGTCACGGCGACGGGCGGCGGCCAGAGCGTCCGCACCGGCGCCGCGGTGCAGCGTGAGCTGGAGTCGTACGACGTCACGGTCAAGCACATCGGCCGGGACGGCAAGCCGGCCCCCGAGTACAACACCGCCCTGCTCGGCTTCTCGGGCCTGGCCGCGAACCGGGGCTACCAGGTTCCGCTCGCCGAGTCCGGCGTCACCAAGATGCGGCTGCCCAAGGGCTCGTACCTGCTGGACGCGTGGATCGCCAAGGACTGGGTGAACCTGGAGGGCGGCCTCGACTGGCTGGTCCAGCCGAAGCTGAACGTCACCAGGAACACCTCCGTGACGATCGACGCCCGCACCACGAAGTCGGCCGACATCACCGTCCCGGACGCGCAGGCGAAGCAGGTCATCGCCAGTAGCAACTACTTCTACGACCCCGCGGGCATCGGCATCGGCGTCGGCCTCGACTCCTACGCCAACCTGCGCATGGCCCACCTCGGCCCGGAGGTCCCGACCGGTCTGACCCAGACCTGGAACGGCCAGTGGACCAAGGGCGCCGGCGCCGAGTACGACGTCGCCACCACCGCCAAGGTCAAGAAGATCCAGGGCGACAAGGTCCGCCACTTCAAGGCGGCCGAACTCGCCAAGGTGACCAACAACCTGGGTGCCTCGTCGTCGAACAAGACCGGCGCGCTGCTCCCGCTCGGCGTGTTCCCCGACGACGTCGTGTTCAGCTCGCCGATCGAGCAGAAGCTGACCGGGGCGCGGACGCTGTACCTGTCGACGTCCGAGAAGATCCAGTGGACGTTCGACTTCGAGCAGCACGCCGGAGTGGACGCAGAGGGCTTCCCGATCATCGACGCGTACTACACGCTGGGGAACCCGCAGACCTTCAAGGCGGGCCAGAGCTACACGAAGACCTTCAACACGGCCGTGTTCGGCCCGCACATCAACAAGGACTTCGGGCTCTTCCGCGAGGGCAACGACATCTACGGCTTCCTGCCGCTGTTCGCCGACGGCAGCAAGCACGCGGGCTCGTCCGAGTTCAGCGCGGTCAGCACAAGCCTGTACCGCAACGGCACCAGGCTCGCCACCAACGACGACCCGCTGTTCGGTGAGCAGATGTTCCGCGTGCCCGCCGGGGACGCCGAGTACAAGCTGACGACCTCGGTCAAGCGCAGCGTCAAGGTCGCGGCCGCCTCCACGCGGATCGACGCGAGCTGGACCTTCCGCTCCAAGAGGTCGGCCGCCGAGCAGGTCAGGCTCCCGGCCTCCACGGTCCGCTTCGACGCAAGGACCGGCCTGGACAGCCGGGTCGAGGCCGACAAGAAGGTGACGTTCCCGGTCACCGTCGTGGGCTCGGCCGCGGGCGCCAACCTGAAGTCGCTGCACGTGTACGTGTCGTACGACTACGGGCAGACCTGGAAGAAGCTCGAGGTCAAGAACGGCAAGATCACCGTGAAGAACCCGGCCAAGGGCAAGGCGATCTCCTTCCACGCCAAGGTCGCCGACAAGAAGGGCAACAAGGCGACGGTCTCGATCTACAACGCCTACTACGGCAAGTAGCTCGTACTCCCGATCGCAGAAGGCCCCGCCGGAGGCACTGCTCCCGGCGGGGCTTTCGCGTGCGCCGGTCCTGAGAATCCGGTGGCGGCACAGGGGGCGGAGGACGAGCGTCCGGTCGGATTTCGTGTTTCGGTGAGGCCATGACGGCTCACACGGTCGAATACATCAGGTACCGCATCCCCGAGCAGAAGTCGGCGGAGTTCCTCGCCGCCTACACCCGCGCCGCGGCCCAGCTGGCCGCCTCGCCGCACTGCATGGACTACGAACTCGCCCGCTGCGAGGAGGACTTCGAGCACTTCGTCCTGCGCATCACCTGGACGTCGACGGAGGACCACCTCGAAGGCTTCCGCAAGTCGGAGCTGTTCCCCGACTTCCTCGCCGAGATCCGCCCGTACATCACGCACATAGAGGAGATGCGCCACTACAAACCGACGGCGATCCGTGGCGCGGGCGCCTCGGTGCCCACGCTGTACGCCTGGGCGGGCGGCGCGGAGGCGTTCTCCCGGCTGACGTCGGCCTTCTACGACAAGGTGCTCAAGGACGACCTCCTGGCCCCGCTGTTCGAGGGCCTGGACCCGCACCACGCGGAACATGTGGCGATGTGGCTCGGTGAGGTCTTCGGCGGCCCGCCGGCCTACTCCGAGACCCAGGGCGGCCACGGCCACATGGTCGCCAAGCACATGGGCCGCGGCATCACCGAGCCCCAGCGCCGCCGCTGGGTCAACCTCATCCAGGACGCCGCCGACGAGGCGGGCCTCCCGACGGACGCGGAGTTCCGCTCGGCGTTCCTGGCGTACGTGGAGTGGGGGACCCGCCTCGCGGTCTACTTCTCGGGCCCGGACGCGGTGCCGCCGGCGGAGCAGCCGGTGCCGCGGTGGAACTGGGGGGCGGCTCCGCCGTATCAGGGCTGACGGTCCGGCGGGCGGCGGGCGGCGCCGAGTGCGTCAGCCGCCGCTGCCGTACGGCCTCGTCAGGATCTCCAGGTTGTGGCCGTTCGGGTCCTCGAAGTAGGTGCCGCGGCCGCCGTCGTTGTGGTTGATCTCGCCGGGCCGGCGGTGGTACGGATCCGCCCAGTAGGTCAGGCCGGCCTCCCGTATC
Source organism: Streptomyces chartreusis (assembly GCF_008704715.1). Taxonomy (NCBI): domain Bacteria; kingdom Bacillati; phylum Actinomycetota; class Actinomycetes; order Kitasatosporales; family Streptomycetaceae; genus Streptomyces; species Streptomyces chartreusis. The sequence continues at coordinate 3,782,540 of NZ_CP023689.1, read as the reverse complement.
CGGCCGAAGATGGTGTCGAACTCGTCCTCCGACACCAGGAACGCGTAGTGCTGCGGCGTGATCGCGCCGGGTGAGTCGAGGTAGTCCAGGGTCACACCGTTCGGGATCTCGACCGGGACGAAGGGGCCGTACTGCGGGCTCACCTCCAGGCCCAGGATGCCGGCCAGGAACGTGGCCGACTCCTTCTTGTCGCGCGCGGCGACGATGGTGTGGTTGAGCTGGACGGTCATCGGGGCTGCCTCCTCGTGGTGCACGGATCGGACTGGCTCCTACGCCCTTCACGCTAGGCAGCGCCGCCGCACCGCACATCGGTCGCTGGGAGGGAGATGCGCTACTCCTGAGGTACTCGGCCGCAGGTCCGTGGCGTACTCCGACCGCCGAGAGGGCCCCGGAGCAGTGCGGCTCCGGGGCCCTCGGTCAGGGACGCTCAGATCGTCGCGGTGTCGATCACGAACCGGTACCGCACATCGCTGCCGAGCACCCGCTCGTAGGCGTCGTTGATCTCGTCCGCGCCGATCAGCTCGATCTCGGCGCCGATGCCGTGCTCGGCGCAGAAGTCCAGCATCTCCTGGGTCTCGCGGATGCCGCCGATGCCGGACCCGGCGAGGGTCTTGCGGCCCATGATCACCGAGAACAGGTTGAGCGCGACGGGCTCCTCGGGGGCGCCGACGTTCACGAAGGCGCCGTCCGTCTTGAGCAGGGACAGGTACTGGTCCAGGTTCAGCGGCGCCGACACCGTGGACAGGATCAGGTCGAAGCTGCCGCGCAGCTCCCGGAACGTCTGCTCGTCGCTGGTGGCGTAGTAGTGGTCGGCGCCCAGCTTCAGGCCGTCGTCCTTCTTGCGCAGGGACTGCGACAGCACCGTCACCTCGGCGCCGAGCGCGTGCGCGAGCTTCACGCCCATGTGGCCGAGGCCGCCCATGCCGAGGATCGCGACCTTCTTGCCGGGGCCGGTGTTCCAGTGGCGGAGCGGGGAGTACGTGGTGACGCCGGCGCAGAGCAGCGGCGCGGCGACGTCCAGGGACAGGCCGTCGGGGATGCGGAGGACGAAGCTCTCCGCGACGACGATCTTCTGCGAGTAGCCGCCGTAGGTCGGCTCGCCGTCCTTGCCGACGCCGTTGTACGTCTGGATGTTGCCCTTGAGGCAGTACTGCTCCAGGCCGGCCAGGCAGTTCTCGCACTCACGGCAGGAGTCGACCATGCAGCCGACGCCCACGCGGTCGCCGACCCGGTACTTGGTCACACCCGGGCCGACCTCGGAGACGATGCCCGCGATCTCGTGGCCGGGGACCATCGGGAAGATCGCCTCGCCCCAGCCCTCCCGGGCCTGGTGGATGTCGGAGTGGCAGATACCGGCGAACTTGATGTCGATCAGGACGTCGAACTCGCCGACCTCACGGCGTTCGATGGTGGTGCGCTCCAGCGGCGCCTTGGCGGCGGGAGCTGCGAATGCGGCAACGGTGGTCATGCCGGGGTTCTCCTAGCGGGGGTTTCGCGCCCGGCTGCCTTCTGGTCCTGCTTGTCTGTCCGGGCACGTTTTTCACCCTGCCGAAGGGCGCCGCGGCCACCCAGACCTCAGTCGTACGTACGTCGGCGGGTCCTACCACTGACGGGGACAGGCTGGTGTGCGTACGACGAGCAATACTCGAAGCATGGACGAACGGCCCGGTTCCTCGACGGGACCCGCAGCGGACACCGCCGCCGACCCCCGGGCCGGCCTTGACCCGCGCGCGGAGCTGAGCGAGTTCCTGCGCACCCGGCGCGCCCGGCTGAAGCCGGAGGACGTCGGCCTGCCCGACTACGGCCGGCACCGCAGGGTGCCGGGCCTGCGGCGCGAGGAGCTGGCGCAGCTGGCCGGGGTGTCCGTGGCGTACTACACGCGCCTGGAGCAGGGCAACGGGCGCAACGTCTCGGCGGAGGTCCTCGACGCCATCGCGCGGGCGCTGCGCCTGAGCGACGCCGAGCATGCGCACCTCACGCACCTGGCGAAGCCGAAGCGGCACAAGAAGAAGCCGGTGTCCCGCACCGAGCAGGTGCGGCCGGCGATGCTGCAGCTGCTGGACACGATCGACGGCGTCCCGGCGTACATCACCGGCCGCCGCTCCGACATCGTCGCCTGGAACGGGATGGCGGCGGCCGTCTTCGGCGACTGGTCGGAGCTGCCGGCGCAGGAGCGGAACTGGGCGCGGCTGGTGTTCCTGCGGCCGGACTACCGCGAGCTGTTCGTGGAGTGGGACCAGAAGGCGTACGACATCGTCGCCTTCCTGCGCATGGACGCGGGCTGCCACCCGGACGACCCGCGCCTGTCGGCCCTGGTCGGCGAACTCTCCGTCAAGAGCGAGGAGTTCCGGCGGCTGTGGGCGATCCACGACGTCAAGGAGAAGAGCTACGGCGTCAAGCGCCTGCGGCATCCGCTGGTGGGGGAGCTCACCCTGAACTTCGAGTCGTTCCGCCTGACCGACGGCACGGAACAGAACCTGATCACCTACCACCCGGAACCGGGCTCGCCGTCGGCCGAGGCACTGCGGCTCCTGGCGAGCTGGGGGGCCGACGCCACGAAGGCGGGGACGAGCGCGTCGGCCTGACCGCGCGAGTCAGCCGGCGCGGCCCTCGACCGCCGCGGCGATGTCGTCCAGGTCCTTCGCGATGGCCTTGGCCACGGCCCGGGAGCCGAGGCCGCCGAGGAGCTTCGCGAGTACTCCCGCGACGCCGCCGGAGGTCACGCCGGTGAACGTCATCCGGACCGTCGTCGCCGACGGCCCCTCCGCCCGCAGGGCCCATTCCGAGACGTAGTGGGTGCCGTGCGACTCGGCCTCCACCACATACCGCTCCGGCGGAGCGCAGAGGGTCACCCACATCTCCTCGGTGGCCTCCTTGCCGAACATCCGCCGCGTCTCCCGCCACCGCGTGCCCACGCCGAACGCGCCCTCCGTGAGGACCTCGACGCCCGACACACCACTGAGCACGTGCACCATGCCCCTCAGATCGGTCAGGGACTCCCACACACTTCCCTGACCTGCGGCGATACGACGCTCCACGACGACGCTGGTTCTGGCCATGTCCCCATGAAAGCAGCAGGGTCCGACAACCGCGCGGGCTCGGCACGGACGGCACCGGGCGGGGCGGAGGGGGCGTCCGGGGCGCGAGATGTGCGTGAGGCTCCGTACGCTCGTGGGAGAGGGTTTCCTCGAACCGTGCCTGAACGGTCTCGGAGGTGACGGCGGTGCGTGCCTCGCTGATACAGCTGTCCGTGGACGCGTCCGAATCCGCCGACGAGCGGCGCCGCAGGGCGGCCTCGCTGGTCCGTGGCCGCAAGGGCGACGACCTGGTCGTCCTTCCCGAGCTGTGGACGGCCGGAGCATGGGCCTACGACCGCTGGGGAGCGGACTGCGAGGCGCTCGACGGCCCCACCGCCGAGGCCATGTCCGCCGCCGCCCGCGAGGCCGGCGCATGGCTGCACGCCGGCTCGATCGTCGAGCGGGACCGGGACGGGACGCTCTACAACACCGCCCTCCTCTTCGACCCGGAGGGCGAGCCGCGCGGCCACTACCGCAAGATCCACCGCTACGGCTTCGACACCGGCGAGGCGACCCTGATGGGCGGCGGCGAGGACGTCGTCACCGTGCCCACCGACTTCGGTGTGATCGGCCTCGCCATCTGCTACGACCTCCGCTTCCCCGAACTCTTCAGGGCCCTGCTCGACGCCGGCGCGGAGCTGATCGTGGTGCCCGCCGCATGGCCCGCGGCCCGCCTCGAACACTGGCGGCTCCTCACCCGCACGAGGGCTCTGGAGGAGCAGGTGTTCCTCCTCGCCTGCTGCGCGACGGGCAAGCACGGCGGCATGCAGCAGGGCGGGCACAGCGCGATCGTCGACCCCTGGGGCACCGTCCTGGCCGAGGCGCGCACCGCGGAACAGGAGGAGACGGTGACGGCGGACCTCGACATGACCGAGGTCGCCCGCATCCGCACGGAACTCCCGGTACTGCGCGACCGGGTCCTTGGGAATTCTTTTCGGCGGTGATGTCGAGAACCCGCGCCCGGCTCCGTCCCAGAGGTGAACGCGACCACAATGGGTCGCACCCGCACCGAGGAGAAGGACGATGGCCAAGTACCTGCTGCTGAAGCACTACCGCGGAGCTCCGGCATCGGTCAACGACGCGCCCATGGACCAGTGGACGCCGGAGGAGATCTCGGCCCACGTGCAGTACATGAACGACTTCGCCGCCCGGCTGGAGAAGACCGGCGAGTTCGTCGACAGTCAGGCACTCGCCCCCGAGGGGTCGTGGGTCCGCTACGACGGCGAGGGGCGTCCGCCGGTCACGGACGGCCCGTTCGCCGAGACCAAGGACCTCATCGCCGGCTGGATGGTGATCGACGTCGACAGCCACGAGCGCGCCGTCGAACTCGCCGGGGAACTGTCGGCGGCCCCCGGCGCGGGCGGCAGGCCGATCCACGAATGGCTGGAGGTACGCCCGTTCCTGGGCGCCCACGCCGGCACCACGGAGTGCACCTTCAAGTGACACAGCTGGACGAGGCCCTGCTCAGGAGCCTCACGCCGAGCGTGCTCGGCATCCTCGTCCGCCGCGGAGCCGACTTCGCGGCGGCCGAGGACGCCGTGCAGGACGCGCTCGTCGAGGCGGTCCGTGTGTGGCCGGCCGAGCCCTCCCCAAGCTCTTCGAGCAGGGGATACCCCATGCGGGATGCGAAGGGCTGGCTGGTCACCGTGGCCTGGCGCAAGTTCCTCGACGCGAGCCGGGCGGACACCGCCCGGCGCCGGCGCGAGGACCTCGTCGACGAGGAACCGGCACCCGGGCCCGTGACCGGGGTGGACGACACACTGCGGATCTACTTCCTGTGCGCCCACCCGTCGCTGACCCCGTCGTCCGCGGTCGCGCTCACGCTGCGCGCGGTCGGCGGGCTGACCACCCGCCAGATCGCCCAGGCCTACCTGGTGCCCGAGGCGACCATGGCGCAGCGCATCAGCCGGGCCAAGCGCACCGTCTCCGACGTACGGTTCGACCGGCCCGGCGACGTCGCCACCGTGCTGCGCGTGCTCTACCTGGTCTTCAACGAGGGCTACTCCGGCGACGTCGACCTCGCCGCCGAGGCCATCCGCCTCACCCGGCAGCTCGCGGCAGCATTCGACCACCCCGAGGTGGCGGGCCTGCTCGCCCTCATGCTGCTCCACCACGCCCGCCGTGCCTCGCGGACCGCGCCCGACGGCAGCCTCGTACCGCTCGCCGAACAGGACCGCGGCCGATGGGACCGCACCCTGATCGCCGAGGGCATCGACATCCTCCAGGCCGCTCTCGCCCGCGACCGGCTGGGCGAGTTCCAGGCCCAGGCCGCCGTCGCGGCGCTGCACGCGGACGCGCAGACCGCCGCGGAGACCGACTGGGTGCAGATCGTGGAGTGGTACGACGAGCTGCTGCGCCTGACCGACAGTCCCGTGGTCCGCCTCAACCGGGCGGTCGCCGTGGGCGAGGCGGACGGCCCGCGCGCCGGGCTCGCCGCACTGGCGCCACTGGACGCGGCGCTGCCCCGGCACACCGCGGCCGAGGCCTACCTCCACGAACGCGACGGTGACCTGCCGACCGCGGCCCGCCTCTACGCCGATGCCGCGCGGAAGGCCGCCAACCTGGCCGAACGCGACTATCTGACGCGGCAGGCGGCTCGGCTCAACACGCGCCTGGGTGGGAGTGGCGGGTAGGGGTGGCGCCCGGCGGTCCTGAGGGTCCATGATGGCGCAAAAAATCGAACACATGATTGAATCGGGGTATGCGATCGTTCCCCGACGACCTCGTCCAGGCACAGCAGGAGTGGAGCGCCACGTACCACCGGCTCGCCGACGGGCCGGGCCGAACAACCGAGCTGCGCCGCCGCCTGTACCGGCTCTCGACCGAGGTGCTCTTCCACCCCTACTGGCGGCAGGGCGGCCGTACACCGGCGGGATGGGCGGAACTGCGGAACCTGGGGCGGGGAGGAAGGAGCCGGCGGTGACCTGCCGCAACCCGCACGAGGACGCTGCGGGCCATGGCCGAGCTACCGCCTGACGCACGACGGCTGCGGGCGATCCTCGCGTACCTCGACGAACAGATCGCCGGTCACGAGACCGTGGGCATCTACCTGCGCCTTCAGCGTGAAGCCGTACGGGCGGAGCTGACGCGCGTGGAGAGCCGTCAGGGCCCTGAGCCGCCGAAGTCCTCCGAGCCCCCGGAGCCTCCCGAGTCGTCCCGGCCGGCGAGGTCCACCCGGCCTTCGCGGTCTCCTCGGCCACAGCAGCGGCCGCGGCAGGCGCCCGCTGCCCTCTCGCCGTTCGCGCCCTCCCGGGAGATGCGGCAGTCGACGGGCTTCGTCGTCCAGCAGAAGCGCACGCCGAACGGTCCCGAGCCCGCCGTGATCCACACCGGCGACTGCACGATGATCGAGGGCACGCCGCACCGGATCGGCGACCACGACGCCCGCGCGGCCCTCACCGACCCCAACATCGAACCGTGCGCCTTCTGCCGCCCGGACAGCGAGCTGGGGATCTTGGACTAGGCGCCACTGGCGACCACTGGGGTTGGGCGACTCCGGCCACTTGCAACCGGTACCCGGGTACAGGTTTACCGTCGGAAGTGTTCCCGGGAAGAAGCATTCCCGGAAAGGGAACGGACGACGGCGCGGGATGACGGGAGTGGCTGCGATGACCGGACCGGAGTGGGTACCGCGGGCGTGCACCTTGCCGACCGAGGAGCAGCCGTTGCGGCTGGCCGAGTGGGACGCCCTGTTCGCCACGCAGACGGCGGCGCCGTACCGACCGGACGCGCTGCGGGTCCGCCTGGAGCTCCCGTCGGGGCCGGGCAGTGAGCAGCGGGCCCGTGACCTGGCGGAACGCGAGAACGGCTGCTGCTCCTTCTTCGACTTCACGGTGTCCAGGACCTCGGAGGGGGTCGTGCTGGACATCGCGGTGGGCGAGGAGCACGAGGCGGTGCTGCGTGCCCTCGCCGCACGGGCGGACCGAGCGGCGGCGCCGGGAGGGGCCCGATGAACGACGTGGTTGCGTCGAGTGGCGGGGCCCTGCGCAGTGGTCAGGTGGCCCATGAGGCCGGGGTGAACATCCAGACCCTGCGCTACTACGAGCGTCGCGGCCTGCTGCCCGAACCGGATCGCAGCCCGGGTGGTCACCGCCTGTACGGGGGTGAGGCCGTGACCACGCTGCGGATCATCAAGGCCGCTCAGCGCCTGGGCTTCACGCTGGACGAGGTGGCCGAACTGCTGGAGGCGGGCCGCCACCGGCACGGCCGTCCCGTCCCGGGTCTCCAGGAGCGTGCGGCGGCGAAGCTCGCCGAGGTCGACGCCAGGATCGCGGACCTCACGACGATCCGCACCGCACTGGTCACGGCCGTGGCGGCCGGGTGCGACGACCTGACGGAGTGCGCCACGAGCTCCTGCTGCCCCATCCCCTTCACCGACCTCGCCGAGGAGAACCGCCATGCCGGCCCCTGCTGCTGACCGCCGCCCTCGCCGCGCCACCGGGAAAGTGACCGGTCCGACCGGCCTGCTCGGCCTGGCAGGCCTGGCCTGCGCCGCATGCTGCCTGCTGCCGGTCCTGCTCACGGCCGGCGCAGTGGGCGGCACGGGCGTATCCCTCGCCGCGGGCCTGCTGCCCGCCCTCGCCGCGGCCCTGGCAGCCCTGGCCGGCACGACCTGGTGGCTGACCCGGCGCCGCCGCACCTGCCGCTGCACCGCAAAGCCCGGCAACGGCCCCGCCTGCGGATGCGGCACCCGCACCGACCAGGTCGAGATCACCCCATCACGCGCAGAGCAGAACTAGGGCCCCACTCCGCAGTCGTACTCACCGGCGTCGCCACCTCACCGGACAAGGCACCGCCCCTGGCCACCACCGGCGGCGTTTCGCTCGCGGGACCGCGTGGTGGGCGATCTAGTCTCGGTCCGTGGGACAACCTGAGCAACGCGCCGAGGGCGCGGGACCGTTCACCACTCGGCTGACCTGGCACGTTCCGGGCGGCGGCACCGCCGTGTGGGAGTCGAGGCTCGCCCGCCGGCGGGGAGTCATCGCCGTACGTCCGGCCGGTGCCCCCACCAGTCGGCACACCAGGGCCGACGAGGTCGGGCTCGGCCGCCTGCGTCGGCTCAACGCCACGGCCGCGACGGCCTTCATCATCGGCGGTGCCCTGTTCGCGGCAGGTGCCGCCGTCGCCCAGATCGGCTCCGGCGACGCCACGACCTGCGCCTCGATCTACTTCGCCGGCGGCCTGTTCTTCAACACCGGCGGCTACGTCTCACTGCTCCAGGTCATCAACGCCCCGCGCCACGTGCCCGGCGGCGAAGGCCGGCTCGTCACCCGGTCCTGGCGCTGGTGGAGTTACGAGCCGACGCGGGTGGACTGGCTGAGCGCGGTCGTCCTCTTCGCCGGCACCCTGGTGTTCGGCGTCAACCTGCTGGACTCCTTCCTCCAGGGGCTGAGCGTCCAGCAGATCAACCGCCTGATCTGGACCCCCGACGTGATCGGCTGCGTGCTCTTCCTGATCTCCGGACACCTGGCGTTCGTCGAGATCTGCCACGGCCGGTTCTGCTTCCGCCGCCGCAGCCTCGGCTGGTGGATCGTCGCCGTGAACCAGCTGGGCTCGGTCCTCTTCATGGTCTCGGCGATCGCGGCCTTCACCCGCCCCACGACCGGCAGCCTGATCAACGCGGACATCGCCAACTGGACGACCTTCCTGGGCGCCGCATGCTTCTCCGTGGGCGGCGTCCTTCAGCACCTCGAACGCCCCTGACGTGGCGCATCGACAAGGTTTCTGAAGGCCGCCGTACCCGGGCCTTCAGTCGCCCGAGTGCCCCCAGAAGTGGATCTCCCGGGGATTGCCCTGATCGTCGTGCAGCACCGCGCACCGTCCGATCCACCGCGACCGCGGAAAGACGTCGAAGTCCTTGACGTGCGCGCGCGTCAGCTTGTCCGTACCGAGCAGCTCCCGCGCCTCCTCGGCCGTGACGGGCTCGACGGTGTTGTAGTCCGGGATGTCGTCAGGCCCTACGACACGGAAGATGTCCAGGATCGAGTGCGTGCCCGCCTCCTGCACCAACTCGTCCGCCCACAGCTCCTCCAGCGACCCCGGCCGGGGCTCCCGCTCCTCCTCCGGCCGCCAGTCGCCGCCGTTGACCCAGTAGTAGTCCCCGGCCTCGAACACCTCACGCCGCAACTGCTGAAGCGCGGCGTCGAGATCCTCCTGGTACGGCACGTAGTAGTCCCACCCCGAAGCCCCCACCGGCCCTCATCCCCTTCCCCGTCCACGTTCCCTTGGACGCCGGAAGCTAGCAGCCGCCGCTGACAACGAGGTCCTGAGCGGGGGAGACCTCAACTCCGCAAGGACTCCGCGACCTGCCGGGCGGCCTGGGTCGGGGTCAGATGGGTGGTGTCGATGACCTCGGCCTCCTTGTGGAGCCAGGTGCGGGCCGCCTCGGCGTAGGGCTCGAGGTAGGCGAGACGGAACGCGGAGGGGCCCATGACCGTGTCCCCCTCGATGCGGCCGCGGAGGGTGTCCTGATCGGCGTGGAGGACGAAGTGACGTACCGGGATCTCGTGTTGGGCGAGGCCCGCGCTGATCTCGCGCCAGTACGTCTCGACCAGGACGGTCATGGGCATCACCAGGGTGCCGCCGGCGTAGTCGAGGACGCGGCGGGCGGTCTCGACGACGAGGGGCCGCCACGGCGGCCAGTGCTGGAAGTTGTCCGTCTCGGGCAGCCCGGGGGTGATGTCCATGAGTGTCTCGCCTACCTTCTCGGCGTCGAACACCCGTGAATCCGGGATCAGTTGCTGCACGAGTGCGCTGGTCGTCGTCTTGCCCGCACCGTGGGTGCCGTTCAGCCATACGATCATGGGTCCCGATGCTAGGGCCGCCGAGGGGGCTTCGGCGGGGGCCGGGGTCGAGGCCGGGCGCTGGCCCTGAAAATCGAACACGTGCTTGAATTCGGGTCATGCAAATGTTCCCCGACGACCTCGCCGAGCCGTGTCGGCGCCCTCGATGACGCGCTGGCATGCGGGGGCGTACGACCCGGATGATCCTGAAGGCATGGCCGGACCGATACGCGTGACCGTGCATCCGCCGTCGCCCTCGGGCGGCCGACGTGTGCGCGTGGACGGCGAGATCCTCGGGCTGGCGCACAACGTGGGCGATGTCGCGGAGTTCCTCCGCCGCGCCGGGCTGGAGATCGATCCGGCGGACGTCGCGGGTGTGCCCTGGATCGACTGGCGCGGCGTAGGGCCGGAGAGCTGGGGCCCGGAGGCGGGTGGCTGACCCGTCAAGGACCCCGGGCACCGGGCACCGGGCCGTGGTCGACGTTTCGGCGTGCGCTCCACGCGGGGGAACGAGACATTGGAGCCGTGGCCTTGTGGATGACTTGGGAACTCGAAGGGGTCGGCGCCGCCTCGCAGGCCGTGGAGAACGTGGACGAGGCTGCTCGGTGGCTGGTCGGCTCGGTCGAGCGTTCAAGGCGCGCTTTCGAGGCCGAATGGCGCTGGCGGCGGCTCATGGACGCGGCGATCCGGGTGCGTGCCCGGATGCTGGAGGAAGGGCGCGCGAGCGTGGCGGGCGGCGCGTCATGGAGCTCGACGGACGAGGGTGTGGAGGTGCTGCTCGCTGTCCGGGATGAGCAGGGCTGAGCGCGGCGCGGTCCGCCCATGTCCGTACAGCGCGCCGGAATGAGGCTCAACCAGTTTCGTGCCGCATCGGAGGGCACTCATGAAAGACCTCAAGTTCGAGCAGAAGCGCTCACTGTCCCGCCAGGAGGCCGCTGACCAGCTCACGGCCCTCGCGGACGCGCTGAGGGAAGGCGGGGAGGCCGAACTGGAACTCGGCGCCGCAACGCTGAGCCTGCGGATCCCCGACGACCTTCGCAGCGAGGTGGAGGTCGAGATCGGCGGCGGGGAGATCGAGCTGGAGATCGAGTTCAAGTGGCCCACCGCGTCGAAGCGGGCGGCGTCGTCGGGGACGGAGGCTCCCGCAAAGGCTCCCGCAAAGGCTCCCGCAACGGCGAAGGCCGCGCCGCGGAAGAGCGCGTCCACCGGTGCGCGCCGTAGCAGCGGCACGGGCACGGGCACCGGCAGGACCAGGAGTACGGCCGCGAAGCGGTCAGCCACTAAGAAATCCTGAGCAGACGCACAGCGGCTGTCCGGTTGCTGGTCCCGTTCGTGGTGATCCCCCTCTTCACCGACGATGTGGTCACAGGCCTGTCCCCGCTGCCGAGGACAGCGCCGGAGGTACGGGCCCACGTGCCCGCCCGCCCCTCGCCGCCGACGTGACAGGACGACCCATGTACGAACTCAACGCGCTGCTGCGCGAGTACGACCGCGCCCGCGCCTACACGGACGACCTCTGGAGAGATCTCACCCCGGACGAGGTGACCTGGCGTCCGCACGAGGACTCCAGCGCCATCGGCTGGCACCTCGGCCACCAGGCCCACGTCGCCCACTTCATGATCCGCAACCTCACCGCGGCCGAGCCCAGCCCCGACCCGGAACTGGACGGGCTCATGGACTCCGCGAACCCGGAGAAGTTCCGTGGCGCGCTGCCCACGGTCGAACGGCTCACCGCGTTCCGCGACACCGTCGCCGAACGCGTCCACGCCCGTATCGGCGACATCGCCGCCGGAAGGGTCGGCGCCCCCGGCCAACTGACCGTCGTCGGCTCCCACTTGCTGCTCGCGTTGATCAACCACGAGTACCAGCACGACCAGTGGATCAGCGAGGTCCGCGCCGACGCCCTCGGCCACCCGCTCCCACCCGACCCCGCCGCGGACCGACTCACCCGCGTCGACGGCTACCTCGTCCTCAACCCGTACGACGGCGACGACATGGCAGGGCGCCACTGAACGGGCGTTGTCGGTGGCGGGTACTAACGTGCCCGCGACGCCCTGTCGATCATTCGTACGTCTGCACGTCTGAGGAGTCACGATGCCCGACGGCACTCCGGAGCCGTCCGTGAAGGACCTGCGCACGCTGATACCGGAGTACGAGGGTCTTGCCCTGGCGACCACCCTCCTCAACCCCGAGCCCGGCGACCCCGGCGTCCGGGAGAGCTCGCTCGGGGGCGCGTTGCTGTGGCCCGCGGACGAGCCGTGGCCGTACTGCGCGCAGGAGGACCACTGGACGTTCGGGTCCGACTCGCGCAACACCACCGAGATCGTCGCGGGGACGGTGCCGATGGTGCCGATCCTCCAGCTGTTCGCCCGGGACCTGCCGGGTCTGGACTTCCCCGAGGGGAAGGACCTGCTCCAGGTGGTGTGGTGCGCGCTGAACCATGAGCAGGACCCCGGACCGGTGATGCCGCGGCTGTACTGGCGCAACGAGGCGGAGGTGGCGGCCGGAGGGCTGCTGTCCGAGATCCCGGTGGCGGGCGAGGGGGAGTACGACGAGGACCACGTGCCGCAGCCGTCCACGCTGTCGCCGACCCCCGCGGACGACTACCCGAGCCGGCACGATCTGCCCGAGGCCGTCCGGGACACCTGGGAACCCCGCTTCCGGTTGCCCACGGGAGTCGTCATGTGGCCGTCCGACTCCAACGTCATCGCGACGAAAGCGGGCGGCTGGCCCGCCTGCATACAACCTGCCGACTGGCCGGACTGCGCCGGCGGACACCGCATGGAGCACCTGCTGACCGCCACCGGCGACATCCAGCTCGGTGACTGCGGCGGCGTCTACTTCTTCCACTGCCGCCGGTGCCCCGGCCTTCCGTGGGACTGGCGCTTCGACTGCCACTGAGCGCGGAGACCGGTGACCGTACGGAGGGCGGTGCGGGGTTGGAATCGGCCGGCACCTTCGAGCGTTGAGGAGGGTGGGCTCGGACGCCGGTGGTGTGCGTGCGGAGTAGCCCGAGTGACCGAGCTGACAGGTATTGGAGGGCCGTGATGGCTGCGCAGACGCAGAGGGCCGTGCTGGCGGGCGGATGTTTCTGGGGGATGGAGGAGCTGATCCGCCGGCTTCCGGGCGTGACGGCGACCCGGGTGGGTTACACCGGGGGTGACGTGCCGAACGCGACGTACCGTAACCACGGCACGCACGCGGAGGCCATCGAGATCCTCTACGACCCGTCGAAGACCGACTACCGCGCGCTCCTGGAGTTCTTCTTCCAGATCCACGACCCGAGCACGAAGAACCGCCAGGGCAACGACATCGGCCTCAGCTACCGCTCGGCGATCTACTACGTGGACGACGAGCAGAAGCGGGTCGCCGAGGACACGATCGCGGACGTTGACGCCTCCGGCCTGTGGCCCGGCAAGGTCGTCACCGAGGTGGAGCCGGTCGGCCCCTTCTGGGAGGCCGAGCCCGAGCACCAGGACTACCTCCAGCGATACCCGGACGGCTACACCTGCCACTTCCCGCGCCCGGGCTGGAAGCTGCCCGCCCGCGCGGAGGGCTGAGCGAGCGCGGAGCGGCCCGGTCGATCGGAGGAGACTCCGCGGCCGGGCCGCGCCCGCATGTGCGGCGCGCGAGTACTGCTACGTCAATGTGCGTCGCGTAGGCGAAGCAGATAGGTCGCGGTGACCGCGACAGCGCGGTCCGCGTCCTGGGAGAGCTCGATGAGGGCACGTGCGGCCGTGTCCCCCGGGATGTCGGCGAGCGACTGGGTGAGCCGTACGCGTGCCGGGGCTTCGGCGGTCCCGGTGCCGAGGCGGCTGATGAGGCCGCCGGCGATGCGGTCGGCCGTCGCCGTATCGCTCGCCAGCACGCTGAGGGCATCGGCGGCGTCGGTGTCGTTCCGGCCGTCCACGATCATGTCGATGAGCACCGGGATCGCGTCGGCCACGCCGCGAGTGCCGAGGGCAAGGGCCGCATGGCCCCGCACCACGACATCGGGGTGCGCGAGGGCGTCCCGCAGGTGGGCGGTGGGTTCGTCACCGGCCAGCTCGGCGAGAGATCGGACGGCACGTTCCCGCACCGCGGCCACGGGCGAGTCGAGACCCTTCGCCAGCAGCGCCGTGCCGTCGGCGCCGGACCGAGCCAGCGCCCACCGAAGGGCTCCGGCGACATTCGGCTCCGTCTCCCGGAGCACCGCCTCGACCAGGGCATCCACCGGCACCTCGTCACCGGCGGACAGGGCCGCGCGCTGACGAGCGGCAGGGCTCTTCGACCCGAGGGCCTGAAGGACCGCGACGACCTGGAGTACGTCCTCCCAGCCGGCCGGTTCCGCGGCGTCGATGCGGCGCAGTCGCGTGAGCAGATCGGTCTCGGCCGCGATGCGTTCACGCGTCTGACGGATGAGGTCGTCGACGAGTGCCGAAGGCGTGAAGCCGGGGTCGTCGAGCGCGCGTCCGATCTCGCGCAACGACAGACCCAGCGACCTGAGGCTCTCGATGTGGAAGATCCGCCGAATGTCCTCACCGGAGTACTCCCGATAGCCGGAGCCGGTACGCCCCGACGGCCGCAACAGCCCGAGCGACTCGTAGTGCCGGAGCATGCGAGCACTGACCCCGGACCGTCGAGCCACCTCACCGATCAACACGTCCTACTGTCCCTCCGGGCCGGACTCACGACCAACACGACCTACTCCCATGCCTTACTGCTCAGCCCGGCCGGACCCGCCAAGAGCCACGACGCGCTTCGCCTCCTCGATCGCGGACTCGAAACCGGCATCAGGGTCGCGCAGCAGCCGCTCGGTGGCGAGCGCGTGCGTGCGCACCTGCGGGTCGGGGACCGCTGCCGCAACGCGCAGCGCCGGCTCCACGACCTCGCCGAGCGCGACCAGCGCCCGGCTGAGACTCAACTGAGTCTCCCGCTCACCGCGCCCGAGCTGCGTCGCCAGCACCGAGGCCAACTCGGACTCCTCCCCGTCCGGCACGAGCACGACCGCGGCCCGCCATGCGCTCCGCGCCACCTCGTCATCGGCGTCGGACAGAAGCGCCCGAGTGATCGCCGGCCACCCCCGCCGGTCCCCGATCTTGGACAAAGTGTGCAACGCCTGACTACGAGCCTGCGCCCGCTCCGAACCGACCTCGCGGAGCAGCTCGGGGAGCGTCACGGACACCGGATGGCGGGTGAGCGCCCAGGTCAGCATGTCGCGAACGAAGAAATCCGACTCGACCGCGCACCGCTCGACGAGCTTCCCGACAAACCCCGTCTCCGGCGCCGAGCCCACCACCAACGCCGCCCGCAACCGCACGGACGACCGCTCGTCCTCCAGCCCCCGCAGCGCCTCCACCGCACCCGCATCCTGCCCAGTGGCCACAGCAACCACCTCCTCGACAGGCAGTGAACGCCTTACCACCGTGTCAAGGTCAAAGCCTTCCGGGCTTGGAGGTCGATCCAATTTGCGCAATCGCTGTGAGCCACTTCCTCGAACCACTTCAATGGCAGTGTGACCACCACACCGACGGCCGACGACAGCACCGTGGCCGGGCGCGTCCCACTCGACGACGTCATCAAGGAACTCGGCCGACGCAGACCGGTTTTCCACTCCGAAGCCGACTTCCAGCACAGTTTCGCCAGGCTGCTGTGGGAACTGGACCGGGACGTGCACTCCAGGCTCGAAGTACCGCAGCGGCACCAGGACCGGACCGAGTACCTGGACCTGCTGTGCTTCAGCGATACGGCCCGCACCGCGATCGAGTTCAAGTACTTCACCCGGCGCTGGACGGGCACCGCAGGCACGCCGTCGGAGGACTACGCCCTCAAGGGACACGCGGCGACGGACCTCGCACGCCTGCACTTCGTCCGGGACATAGCCAGGCTGGAGCGCTTCTGCCGCCGGCCGGACCAGAACGGTCTGGCCATCATGCTGACCAACGCCCCGGCCCTGTGGAGCGCCCCCGCCCCCGGGCGAGGCCAGACGCGAGACCGGGAGTTCCGGATCCACGAAGGAAGAGAACTCACCGGCACGCTGCGCTGGGCCGGAGGCACCTACGAGCCCAACACCTGCACACTACGAGGCACATACGGCCTCGACTGGAAGCCGTACTCCGAACTGGCGGGATCAGGCGGCGAGTTCCGCTACATCGCCGTACACGTCAGCCCGGCCCAAGACGACCCGGCCGCACCCGGACAGACATAGACACCCGAAAACGGACCTCCCCGAGGGGCTGGACCCCCGCAGCGTGTCCTTCCGAGAGGCCCGCTGCACATGGCACGGCAAGACATGCACGGAGCCACCGCTCAAGGTCGTACGCACCCGAGACGGAGCCCGGTGGGCAGCATGCGCCAGGGCGGTACGCACGATCGCCCCCACCCATGGCGCCCGACCCCGACGACTCACTCGCAAAGATCACCCTTCGGCTTGCACGACACCGATCGGACAGGTCACGCCTGTCCCTAGGAGCCTGTGCTGCCATGAGGCCCGTGAGCCGGACGTCGGCTGGGTCAGTCCGTCATCCGTCCAGCGGGGCAAGGAGATCGTCTTCAACGGGGTAGGGGTGCTCCTGGGGCAGTAGCCGGGCGGCGGAGTTGAGGTCTCCGCTGTTGACGAGGGCATGGATCTCGCGGGCGATTGGGGTCACGTCGCGGATGGAGACCGTCCACTCGTCCGCGTAGCGTCGTGCGGCCTCGCCGGAGAGGCCGAGTTGCAGGGACCGGTACGGCATGGGTTGTAGGCGCAGGTCCCGCTCCGGGTCCCACTGCACACGGGTGGGCGCGCGCTTCAACTGGCGCTGCCAGGCGGCGCGGTCGGGGTGTACCCCGCGCGCGTAATGTGACAGGCAGGCGTGGCGCAGCGCCCACTCGAAGCCCTCGCGGCTGATCTCCACCGCCAGGATGGTCTCCTGACCTGGCTTGGTGCCCCAGCCGCAGCGGTACATCATCCACAGGAACGACGGTTTGATCCACGTCATCCGGTCCCGCTTCCACACTGAGGGGAAACGGCCCTCGCGGACGGCGGGCAGGCCTATCTCCGGGGAGTACGCCTGGTAGACGGTGATCGTGGACTCGGCATAAGCCGCACGGATCACGCGTTGCGGTTCTTCCATGGCCTACAGCGTGGCGCCTGCCGGAGCAGGCGGACACTGATTTTCGATCGCCGTGCCTTGTGAGGAGGGCGCGTCGGCCCATGGTGCGTTAGCCGGAGCCACGGCGGGCCTCTTCGAAGAGAGCGGTTTACACGGACAGGTCCGTGCCATCCACCTGCAGTACCCCGCGTGACCCCCGTACCCTTGACCTGCGGCACAGGCCAACCTCGCCGGGGTGATGGAGATGCTCGATCTTTCCTCCGCGCTGTCCGATGTTCCGCCTGTACGGGGCCGGGCGCCATGGCCCCAGCACGAATACGTCAAGGGCTGGGGTGTCTTCGGACTCCCCTTCGATTCCGGTCACGTGCTCGCCCTGCGCGTCTTTCCGGAGAACTGCTTCGGTCCCTACCGCACGCTGTGGCATCGCGACCCGAACGGCAGCTGGTCGATTCACGTCGACGGGCCACGCCTGGACACCGCTTGCCCCAGGTACTACGGCGCTGCCTGCGACCGCACAGGCCATGCCCGGATCGGGCTCAGGTGGGCGGGTCCTGCCACGTTGCGGGTGACGATGGATTCCCCATCCCTGGACTGGACCCTCACCGCCTCCGAGACCCGACTACTCGGTCTCCTCAACGGCATCGGTGGGGCGCTGCCGCTCGCCTCCTGGCGCCCTCGACTCCTGGTGCGGGCTCGCGAGCGTCTGGCCCGTGCGCTGGGATTGGGGGACCTCCAGCTGTCCGGCACGATGCCGAGCGGTCACACCGGAACGCTCATGCCGCAGCGCATGTACTACGTCGACGACTCGCACGGCACATTCGATGGCGTCGACCTCGGGCACCCGACCCGGCTGAGGGAGAACCCGCGCATCGGTGACGTGCCCCTGCCGGCCCGCGGCGTTCTGGCCGTCGGCCAGGCGGTATGGGAGATTCTCGACCCGGCGGAATACGAGCGCACTCGCACCGAGACCGCCGGGGACCCGACCATGCCGGGGGCGGGAAGTCCGTGACGACTGCGAGCCGCCACCGAACGGCGATCGGCCGGCGAGCCCAAGGCGGCATCCGCCCAGAGGATCTGTAGGGAAATGTGCCCTACCTGTCAGTTCCGAGTGCGGATGGTGGCTTCGTGTCATGAGGCCACGCAGCTGCCACCGGCGACGGTTCCCTGGGCCGTTCCAGAGGCGGGCTGACCTGCAAGATTCATTTGGCGGGTGAGGGCGGACGTCGCCCACTCGCCTTCGTCACCACTCCCTGTCAGTGGGGCGATGCCCTCCCCAGTTGATTCCCGTGCTGGATCAGATCCGGGTTCCGCGGCCAGCTGGCGGACACCCGCGCACTCGTCCCGACCATCTTGGGGGCGACAAAGCCTATTCGTCGCGCCGCAACCGTCGCCATCTGCGGCGGCGCCAGATCAAGCACACGATCCTGGAGCCCAGGGATCAGCGGGCCAACAGCCAGCGGCGCGGCAGTATGGGCGGCCGTCCGACCGGGTTCGACAGAGAGATCTACCGGCGGAACGAAGTGGAGCGGACGATCAACCGGCTAAAGATCTTCCGCGCGGTCGCGACCCGTTACGACAAGCGGGCCTACCTCCTTCACGGGACGGTAACCGTCGCCTCGATCCGGCTCTGGCTGCGAACGTAAGCCTCGCCCCCTCTACTCCAGCATGCGTTCCGCGTCATTCGGAACCCAGGGAAAGGGGACGTCGGGCCACCGTGCCGATGCCCACGCGTCGAGATCGACAGCGAGAACGGCATCAATGAAGACCTGCGGCGGTCGGTAGCCGTGGACGGTGACGTAATGCGTGATCAGAAACGGCGCGGCAAATGCGGTGCCGGGCCCACCCGGAATCCGCACCTCCCCGTTCCCTTCCGGAGCCTCATCCTCAGGACATAGGTCGCACTCGTGCACCCCGAGGCAGACGTTCATCCACTGGACCGCCTGAACAGCCTTCAGCTTCTCCACGAACACCATGGAGACCGTCCCTGTCGAGTACGGCTTGCCGGCTTCCAGCCACCCGATGTTCAGGCGGGTGTACGCCGGGCGGTACCAGAGCGCGTAGAAGCCCGACTCCCTGTCCGTGAACGCATCCTCGTCCTGGTAGTCGTACTCGCTGAGATCTTCGTAGAACACCCGCACATCATCGCCGCACCGCTTCGTTGAACCCACCCGATTCCACGACCCATCGGACAGGACCTAGTGCGCTTCAGAGGCCCGACGGGTGGGAGGAGAGCCAGTCGGTGTGTCGTTCGCGCAGTGCGTCTCGTTCCGGGGGTGTGGTGAGGATGACGTCTGCGCCGCCGTCGTATGGGTGGTGGATGCGGGTGAGGCCGCTGTCGGTGATGATCACTCCACTGAGTACGTCGTCTGCCACTTCGCGGAGGATGTCGTCCACCGTGCCTCGCCACCAGGGGCGGCGGTCCGCGTAGAGGTGCGTGTAGCTGTGGAGCTCGGGGTCGGGATCGTCGTCGTAAGCCAGCGTCGTCCATCGGGCGCCTTGGGGGTGCACCTCGCGCAGCACTGGCGGGAGCTCCGGTCCGCCCGGTTCCCAGGACCAGGCCACGGTGATCACGTAGACGTCGGTGCCCTCGAAGAGTTCGTCCAGGATCGTGTTGTACCGGTGAAGGGCGATGGCGTACTCGTCCTCGGTCTCCGGGTAGCGCTTCGAGTGCGGCAGGCTGTGGAAGCGCACCCAACGGTCGCTGTAGGCAGTGCGCAGTTCATGGGCGATCGGAGGCCCCTTCGGGAACTGGCGCTGCCACAGTGCGGACAGACGGTCTCTGTCCAACTCGCTGCTCATCCCTCAGCCGTCGCCACACCGATCGGGCAGGACACCCCGGTTCCGCCGAGGCCGCAGTACCCGCCCGGGTTTTTGTCGAGGTACTGCTGGTGGTATGCCTCTGCCGGGTAGAACGGGCGGCCCTCTGACGGGAGGATTTCTGTGGTGATCTTGCCGTAGCCCGAGGCTGTCAGGACCTTTTGGTAGGCGTCGCGGGAGGACTCGGCGGTCCTGGTCTGGGCGGGGGTGTTCGGGTAGATCGCCGAGCGGTACTGGGTGCCTACGTCGTTGCCCTGGCGGAAGCCCTGCGTGGGGTTGTGGGACTCCCAGAAGGTCTTCAGGAGGCGGTCGTAGGAGATGACGCTCGGGTCGTGGACCACGCGGACGACCTCCGTGTGGCCGGTGAGGCCCGAGCAGACCTCCTCGTAGGTGGGGTTCTCTGTGTAGCCGCCCTGGTAGCCGACCAGCGTTGTCCATACGCCCGCCGGGAGCTGCCAGAACTTGCGCTCCGCGCCCCAGAAGCAGCCCAGCGCGAAGTCGGCCGTCTCCAGGCCCTCGGGGTAGGGGCCGAGGAGCGGGTTGCCGAGGACCGTGTGGCGGTCGGGGACCGTGAAGATCGGTTCCGGGCGGCCCTGGAGCGCCTGCTCGGGGGTGGGCAGGACCGGCGTACGGCCGAAGAGCATGGCGGTTCCTTCCGGTGCGGACCTCGCGTGTTCTGTGGGCGGGGGACCGAGGTGGGTGCGGTGCGTCGTGGTCCCCCTGCAGCGGCATTTCTTCAACGTGCGGCTGAGGGTTCGGATTCCGCCCCGTGCCTCGTTCAGTGCGGCAGCGTCGCCGGGCTTCCGCCGTTCGCCTCGTAGCCCGCCACTGCCAGGGCCCGGTAGACCGCGAACTCCGCGGCGGGGTCGGACGACAGGGTCCACGGGAGGGCGCCGACATGGCCGTCCACATGGAGCAGCTGGTCCATGGCCTCCGCCCAGCGTTCGCCGCGGACCAGGAAGAAGACCAGCAGGTGGCGTACGTGCGCCAGCATCGGGTCGTCCGAGCGGGCCGCGTGCACCGCGAACAGGGCGCCGTGCATCGCCTTCGTCACGACCTCGCTCTGGTAGAAGCCGCTGACCAGGTTCACCTCGGGCAGGTGCTCGAAGACCGCGAAGAGCGGCATCGCGGCGAGCAAGGAGCCCTGGGGGGCGCGGGCCGCCGCCGCTTCCGCGAACTCGTTGGCGAGCTGGCGGGAGCCGTGCCACTTCTCGCACCAGTAGTGCAGGGCGGCCAGGTGGGCGCCCATGTGGGACGGGGCGCGGTCCAGGATCTTCAGCCAGAGCTGCTCGAACTCCGGGCGGGGGTAGGCCAGTCCGCGGGCCACCGACAGCTCGACGATGTACGGGATCGGGTCACCGGGGGCCAGCAGGGCCGCCTCGCTGCACGCCGATCTCGCCTCCTCCATGATGATCCGGAACTCGTCCGTGCCCGGGGTCGCCGTGCGCCACGCCTGCTGCACCAGGAACTCCGCGTGTACGGCCGCGCCGCCCGCGTCCTTGGGCTGCTCGGTACGCCACACCCGCAGCCACTGGCCGCCGGGTGCCTCGCTGACGCCGCCCGGGCGCTGCTGCAGCTCCAGCGCGGCGGCGCCGGCGAAGGCCTGGACGCGCTGCCAGCGCTTCTCGCCCTCCGCCTCCGTGCCGGCCAGGAGCTGTGCGGCGGCGCGGTAGTCCTGGGTGCGCTGCACCAGGTCGAGGACGTCCAGCAGGTCCTGGTCGGGGCCGGGCATGCGGATGTCCAGCTCCTCCTGGCGTACGAAGCCGTAGTTCGCCGGGTCCGCGGCGTCGGGGTGGCCCGGCGGGACCTGCTCGATCATGCCTCGCCTGCGGCGCATGAACGGCACCAGCACGAAGCCGATCATGAGTAGCGCGACCAGGACCCAGAGAATCTCCATGCCTCCAGCGTTCCAGACGCCGCCGACAAATGGCCAACGAGGTCGGGGTGCCTGTGGAGAAAGGGTTCTGCGGGGGTGCGGGTCTGGGCCTCCGGCGGTCGGTGCGGCCTCGGCGGGAGTGCGGGTGCGTATGCCTGCGGCGGCCTGTGCGGCCTCGGTGGGGGCTCGTGCAGCGCCTGCCGCCGGTGGGTGGGTCGGGGCCGTGCCGGGGGGTGTCCGTCCTCGGTCGGGCGGTTGCTGTGTACTCAGGAAGGCGCCCTGCGTTGACGCCCGCCGCTGCGGGCGGACACCCCCCGGCACGTCCCCTTCCCGCCGTACGCGGGTGCGGGGGCTGTGGGGTGCGCCATCGGCGGGTACTGATGCCGTCCGGCATCAGGAGCGTTCGCGGACTACGCTCGTTGCTCATGAGCGACAGGCACATCAGTCAGCACTTCGAGACCCTCGCGATCCACGCGGGCAACACCGCCGATCCCCTCACCGGCGCGGTCGTCCCGCCGATCTATCAGGTTTCGACCTATAAGCAGGACGGCGTCGGCGGCCTGCGTGGGGGCTACGAGTACAGCCGTAGCGCCAATCCGACCAGGACCGCCCTGGAGGAGAACCTCGCCGCCCTGGAGGGCGGTCGTCGCGGGCTTGCGTTCGCGTCCGGACTGGCGGCCGAGGACTGCCTGTTGCGTACGCTGCTCAGCCCGGGCGATCACGTGGTGATCCCCAATGACGCGTACGGCGGCACGTTCCGGCTGTTCGCGAAGGTCGTCGCCCGGTGGGGGGTGGAGTGGTCGGTCGCCGACACCAGCGACCCGGCCGCCGTGCGGGCCGCCCTCACTCCGAAGACCAAGGTCGTCTGGGTGGAGACCCCCTCCAACCCGCTGCTCGGCATCACGGACATCGCCGCCGTCGCGCAGATCGCGCGGGACGCGGGCGCGAAGCTGGTCGTCGACAACACCTTCGCCACGCCGTACCTCCAGCAGCCGCTGTCCCTCGGCGCGGACGTGGTCGTGCACTCCCTGACCAAGTACATGGGCGGTCACTCGGACGTCGTCGGCGGTGCGCTGATCGTCGGTGACTCGGATCTGGGCGACGAACTGGCCTTCCACCAGAACGCCATGGGCGCGGTCGCCGGGCCCTTCGACTCCTGGCTGGTGCTGCGCGGCACCAAGACGCTGTCGGTGCGCATGGACCGGCACAGCGAGAACGCCACGAAGATCGCCGACATGCTGACCCGGCACGCGCGCGTGACGCGTGTCCTGTACCCGGGCCTGCCCGAGCACCCCGGTCACGAGGTCGCCGCCAAGCAGATGAAGGCGTTCGGCGGCATGGTGTCCTTCCAGGTCACGGGTGGGGAGGAAGCCGCTGTCGAGGTCTGCAACCGCGCCAAGGTGTTCACGCTCGGCGAGTCCCTGGGCGGCGTCGAGTCCCTCATCGAGCACCCGGGCCGTATGACCCACGCCTCGGTGACCGGCTCGGCCCTGGAGGTGCCCGCCGACCTGGTCCGCATCTCCGTGGGCATCGAGAACGTCGATGATCTGCTGGAGGACCTTCAGCAGGCCCTCGGTTAGAGGTTCTGCTGAAGAGGCTCTCACCAGCCCGTCAGGGGTGGAGTCGTCTCCGACGGCGGCTCCACCCAGGGGTGGGCCATCAGTGCCCACACCACGAACGCCACCGTCGCCGCGAACAGCAGCAGGTACGTCAGCCGTAGCGTGATTCTCCTGCGGCGCAGCAGGTGGCCGCCGCGTCGGACGACCTCCGTGTACAGCTCGGGCGGCACCGGTGGCGGCGTGCGCTCCATGATCTGTCTGGCGGCCGCTTCCCGTTGGGTGCGGTTCACGGTGACACCGCCTTCGCGCCCAGTACGGCCGGGGCGGGGCCGCGCGGTGGATGCAGCAGCGTCGCCGTCGCCCGGTCGCAGATCGTGTGGACGCGCTCCCTGGGCAGGCCCAGCAGCGCTGCCGTCTGCTCCTCGGCCACACCCTCGTACAGCCGCAGGACCAGGATCAGGCGTTCCTGCGGGGTGAGGCTTGCGAGCGGGCCGGCGGCGTGCGTGCGGGAGCGGCCGAGGGCGCCCAGGCTGCCGTACTGGTGCCAGGCGGCGCGCGAGAAGCGGGTGGCCAGGTACTGGCGGGTGCGGTCGTACGGGTCCTCGCCACGCAGCCGGTCCCAGCACGCGTACGTGTGCGCGAGGGACAGCGTCAGCAGGTGCCGCGCGCGTGGGTTGTCGTCCCTCGGCTCCGCGGTGAGCAGCGTGGCGGCATGCAGCAGCCGCCCTGCCGCACCCGCGACGAAGGCCTCGAATTCCCGGTCCCGGCGGGCGTCCTGGACCGCCTTGCGTCGTCCCACCGCCCCTCCCGCCTGACCGCGCTCTGAGGAACCGGCCCCGGTCCCGCGCGTGACACGCCGGTCGCGCACGAGGAGGACCCGGTTTCATATGAGGCCAGCGACGGCCCGGGGTCAAGAGCCGGGAGCGGATCATCCGTGCACGCGTGCGTGCCGGACGGGGATGAGGTGGAGTGCGGGCCCACTTCGGCCGGTCCCGGTGCGTGCCGGTCGGGTCGTTCGGCTCCGTCGCGGTGCCGGTCGGGTCAGGTCGCCGCGTTCGGCTCCGTGCCCGCGATTCCCTGGGCCGCCATCCGGGTGGAGAGCGCGACGTTGAAGCGGGTCAGGAGCGTGCAGAACGCCTCGCGCTCCTCGGGTGCCCAGTCCTGCGTCAGCTCGGCCATCAACTGGCGTCGCGACGAGCGCACTTCCTCCAGTCGCGACTGCCCGCGCGGGGAGAGCTGCAGCACCACCGCACGGCCGTCCTCGGGGTGCGAGGTCCGCTTGACGAGCCCCGTGTCCACGAGCGGTGCCACCTGCCGGGTGACCGTCGACGAGTCGATCCCCATGCTCGCCGCGAGCGCCTTGACCCCCATGGGGCCTTCCTTGTCCAGACGGTTGAGCAGCAGGTATGCGGCGCGGTCCATGGAGTTGCGCACCTGCCCGACACCACCGAGCCGGGTCTGTTCGGCACGGCGGGCGAACACCGCCACCTCGTGCTGCAGCGTGTCGAGGAGACCGCTGTCAGCGACGGTCGTCATGTCCATCGACATTTCAGGTGTTGTGGGCATGGCCGGGGGCTCACTTCATGAAGGGGGTGCTGGGTTGGGGGACAGGGTACGCGGCCCGGAGGCGGGGTGTACCGGCGCTGCGTAAACCCATCTCGGTGCTTGGTCACAACCGGGCTCCGCGCCTGTGAACTGCGAGACTTGTGTCATGAGCTACCGCACGGCTGACTCCTTGCCTCCCGTCACGCTCGACGACGTACGGGGCGCCCAGAAGATGCTCTCGGGTGTGGCGCGGGTGACGGCGATGGAGGGCAGCAGGCACCTGTCCCAGCTGGTGGGTGCGCCGGTGCATCTGAAGTGCGAGAACCTTCAGCGGACCGGATCGTTCAAGCTGCGCGGCGCTTATGTCCGGATTGCCGGGCTGCTGCCGGAGGAGCGCGCGGCGGGGGTCGTGGCGGCGAGCGCCGGCAACCACGCGCAGGGTGTCGCCCTGGCGTCGTCGCTGCTCGGCGTGCGTTCGACCGTGTTCATGCCGAAGGGCGCGCCGCTGCCGAAGATCAGCGCGACACAGGACTACGGCGCCGAGGTGCGCCTGCACGGGCAGGTGGTCGACGAGACGCTGGCGGCGGCGCAGGAGTACGCGGCCGAGACCGGCGCGGTGTTCATCCACCCCTTCGACCACCCTGACGTCATCGCAGGTCAGGGCACGGTCGGCCTGGAGATCCTCGAACAGTGCCCGGAGGCTCGCACGATCGTCGTCGGTATCGGCGGGGGAGGGCTCGCGGCGGGCATCGCGATGGCCGTGAAGTCGCTGCGGCCCGATGTGCGGATCGTGGGTGTGCAGGCGGCGGGCGCCGCGGCGTACCCGCCCTCGCTCGCGGCCGGGCACCCGGTCGCCGTCGACAACCCGGCGACGATGGCCGACGGCATCAAGGTCGGCCGGCCCGGTGATGTGCCGTTCCGGATCATCGGCGATCTGGTGGACGAGGTCCGCACGGTCTCGGAGGACGAGCTGGCCACGGCCCTGCTGCTGTGCCTTGAGCGGGCCAAGCTGGTGGTCGAGCCGGCCGGGGCGAGTCCGGTCGCGGCGCTGCTGAGCGACCCCGGCGCCTTCGAGGGCCCGGTCGTCGCGGTGCTGTCCGGCGGGAACGTCGATCCGGTGCTGCTGGAGCGCGTCCTGCGGCACGGCATGGCCGCGCAGGGCCGCTACCTGGCCGTACGTCTGCGGCTGACGGACCGGCCGGGTGCGCTCGCGACACTTCTCGGGGTGTTGTCAGTGGTGGACGCTAACGTCCTCGATGTGAGTCACGTACGGACCGACCCGCGGCTCGGGCTCACGGAGGCGGAGGTCGAGCTGCACCTGGAGACGAAGGGTCCCGTGCACTGCGTCGAGGTCGGCCAGGCCCTGCGCGAGGCGGGCTACACCGTCATCGACTGAGGCGCGAGCGGTCGCGCCGAGGGGCGATGCGGAGGACGAAAGTCCAGGTCGGAGGCTCTTTGTCACTCATTCGGGTAAGCCCATTGAGAGACGCGATACATCGCGTTATGGTGTGTCTCGATAATCCACCGCTGAGACGAATGAAAAGTGCAAACCTAGCCTTTCCGAAGCTTCCCCGATGACGTGGAGACTCATATGCCAGGCGCCATCTATGCCGAAGGTCTGGTGAAGACCTTCGGCGACGTAAAGGCTCTGGACGGCGTGGACTTCGATGTCCCCGAGGGCACCGTCCTGGGTCTGCTCGGGCCGAATGGCGCGGGCAAGACGACGGCCGTCCGCTGTCTGACGACACTGCTGCGGCCCGACAGCGGCTCCGCGGTCGTCGCGGGCATCGACGTCCTGAAGAATCCCGACGCCGTCCGCCGCTCCATCGGTCTGTCCGGCCAGTTCGCCGCGGTCGACGAATACCTCACCGGCCGCGAGAACCTCCAGATGGTCGGCCAGCTCTATCAGATGAAGGCCAAGGCGGCGAAGGCCCGCGCGGACGAGCTGCTCGAGCAGTTCGACCTCGCCGACGCCGCCGACCGGCCCACGAAGACCTACTCCGGAGGCATGCGCCGCCGGCTCGACCTCGCGGCGGCCCTGGTGGTCTCACCTCCAGTGATGTTCATGGACGAGCCCACCACCGGCCTCGACCCCCGCAACCGCCAGCTGCTGTGGGAGGTCATCAAGCGACTGGTCTCCGGCGGCACGACATTGCTGCTGACCACCCAGTACCTCGAAGAGGCCGATCACCTCGCGCACGACATCGCCGTCGTCGACCACGGCCATGTCATCGCCACGGGCACCTCCGACCAGCTCAAGGCCCGCACCGGCGGCGAGCGCGTCGAGGTCGTGGTGCACGAGCGCGACGACATACAGACCGCCTCGGAGGTGCTGCGCGGCTTCGGCAAGGGCGACACCACGGTCGAGGACCACATGCGCAAGCTCACCGTCCCCGTGACCGGTGGCGCCAAGCTCCTCGCCGAGGTCATCCGCGAGCTCGACACCCGCGGCATCGAGATCGACGACATCGGGCTGCGCCGTCCCACCCTCGACGACGTGTTCCTGTCCCTCACGGGCCACGTCGCCGAGGTCAAGAACGAGGAGAACGGCAAGCAGGACAAGGTCAAGCAGGACGAGGCCAAGCAGGACAAGAAGGAGGCCGCGAAGTGAGTGCCGTCAGCGCCGCCGTGGGCGGACTCGGGGCCCGGAAGGGGCTGGTCAAGTGAGCACCATGAACGACTCCCTGGTCATCGCCAGACGGAATCTGATCCGCATGACCCGGATTCCCGAGATGATCCTTTTCGGGCTGATCCAGCCGGTGATGTTCGTGATCCTGTTCACGTACGTCTTCGGCGGCTCGATGTCGATCGGCGGCAGCACCGACCCGGACGTCTACAAGAACTTCCTGATGGCCGGCATCTTCGCGCAGACCGTCACGTTCGCCACCGCCGGTGCGGGTGCCGGTATCGCCGATGACATGCACAAGGGGCTCATCGACCGGTTCCGCTCGCTGCCGATGGCGCGGGGCGCGGTGCTGACCGGCCGCACCGTCGCGGATCTTGTACAGACGGCTCTGACCTTGCTGGTCCTCGCGATCGTTGCTCTGCTCGTCGGCTGGCGCCCCGGATACGCGGAACCGACGAACTTCGGGAAGGTCATGGCCGGCTTCGGCCTGCTGCTTCTGCTGGGATACGCCTTCACCTGGATCGGCGCCCTGATCGGTCTGTCCGTCCGTACGCCGGAGGCGGCGACGTCGGGAGGGCTCATCTGGCTCTTCCCGGTGACCTTCATCTCGAACGCGTTCGTGGACTCGAGCCAGATGACTCCCTGGCTGAGACACATCGCCGAGTGGAATCCGTTCAGCGCGACCGTGCAGGCGTGCCGTCAGTTGTTCGGTGATCCGGGGCTCTCTCAATCCGATGCCTGGCCGATGCAGCATCCGATCTGGGCGTCGGTGATCTACTCGATCCTGATCGTCGTCATCTTCCGCACGCTCGCGGTGCGCAAATACCGCCGGGCGGACGGTTGATCGCCCATCGTCCGGCACAACGAAGAAGGCCCCGTCGCACAATCCCTGGGCGGGGCCTTCTTGTTCGCCGGCCTACGGCGGAGGTCGGCTCAGGCCGGCAGACAGGCCGGGACGTCCGCAGTGGACGAAATCACCTCGGCCTGCAGCCAGCCGGCCGTGGGATAGCCGTTGACCGCCGTGACGACGAGATAGAAGATGCCGTCGCCGACGGGGCTCTGCACGGTGCACGCGGCAGAGACGTTGGTGCCGCCGATCAGCGGAGTGATGACATCGGCGTTGTTCTGCGGGGCGGCGAGAAGGTTGGACGTCTCGACACCGACCTGGGGGAGGGTGTCGGCTCCCGTGAGGCCCCCGCGGCCAACGGTGTGATTGCTTCCCGTGACGTGCCCGGTGCCGGTGAGGATCTGGCCGCACGAGGCGTACGTGTTGGTGTTGTTGCTTCCCTGGATGTTGATGTAGCACGGGCCGGACTGGTCACCCGGGTTCGCGGCGGGGGCGGGGGCGGCGGTGGCCGTACCGACAGTGCCGGCGAGAGCCAGAAGCGACGTGGCCATGGTCAGCGTGAGGCGCTTGAGCAGCATGTTTCACTCATTCCACATGATCTCACTGAGCATTACGTCGTCATCATGGCTTTTGATCGGATATGGGTCGCGGAGGCGTCACTGAGGCCTCGCCCGGTTGGCTCACAACAGCCAATGCAATGAGCCGAGTTGTCGGTGGATATGACTTTCGGCCCGGGCGCATGGCGAAGCCCCCGGCGCCGGGAGGCGGCGGGGGCTCGTGGAAGACCGGTGCTGAGTGCCCCGAGGGCGGATCAGCCGTTGTAGGGCTCGGCCTTGAGGATCTTCACCGAGGCGATCTTGCCGTTCGGCAGCTCGTACTGGGCGTCCTCGCCGACCTTGTGGCCGATCACGCCGGAGCCCAGCGGGGACTGCGGCGAGTACGTCTCGATGTCGGAGCTCGCGTACTCGCGCGAGGCGAGCAGGAAGGTCGTCGTGTCGTCCTCGTCACCGTCGAAGGCGATCGTCACGACCATGCCGGGCGCCACCGCACCGTCCGCCGACGCCGGCGCCTCGCCGACCTGGGCGTTCTCCAGGAGCTGGGTCAGCTGGCGCACACGGAGCTCCTGCTTGCCCTGCTCCTCCTTGGCCGCGTGGTACCCGCCGTTCTCGCGCAGGTCGCCCTCCTCGCGCGCGGCCGCGATCTTGGCGGCGATCTCCGTGCGCGCAGGACCAGACAGGTACTCCAGCTCGGCCTTGAGCTGGTTGTACGCCTCCTGGGTCAGCCAGGTGACGTTCTCGCTGGTCTGGGTCACAGGTGCTCCTCGTCGGTACTGGGAATACAAAGCATCGCCCTACCCAGAAGGATGTTCCTTCACGGAAGGGCGAAACCACGAGCCTAACAATTCAAAGGCCGAAGGGGGAGGACATAAGCCATCAGATTCGCATCAACGCAGGTCAGCGCCTACGTATTCCGGACCGATCCGGTCGATGTCGACCAAGGTCGGTCGGATTCGGGCGGTTGGATCAGTCGGAGTGGCAGCCGAGCAGTTCGGCCGTCGTTCCCTGGGACGTCGTACGGAGCGTGACGACCTTGTCGATCCGGGTGGCGTCGCCGTCGAAGCGGAAGTCGGCCCGGCCCACCTCGGCACCGTTCTCCGCCTGGGAGCGCAGGGTGCAGTAGCCCGAGGCGCCGGCGTCCTTGCGGACCTCCAGATGCACCTTCACCGCGTCCGTCTGGGCGTCGAACTCGATCACCTCGGCGCTGATCTTGTTCTGGCCGACGTAGTAATAGGCGAAATAGCCGATCAGCGCCAGGAGCAATGCCCCGAGGACGCCGCCGACGACCTTGAGTGTGCGGTCGGCGCGCGCGTCCGAGGAGCGGCCGTAACGGCCCTCCGGCACTCGGGTGCTCGCCGTACTCATGATCGTCCTCTCCGCCGGGGCGGGACCGATGTTCCAGAAAGAGGGACCTGCGGACCGTACCCCGGAATTATCCGCCCCCCGATTCGGTCACTATAGAAGCCGCCGATCGCACCGGGGCACACCGGGGCGCCGACTACGAGGATTGAGTCTTGACTGACCAGCTGCGACTGATGGCCGTGCACGCCCACCCCGACGACGAGTCGAGCAAGGGCGCGGCCACCATGGCGAAGTACGTGTCCGAGGGGGTGGACGTGCTGGTCGTGACCTGCACGGGCGGGGAGCGCGGCTCCATCCTCAATCCGAAGCTTCAGGGCGACAAGTACATCGAGGAGCACATCCACGAGGTACGCAAGAAGGAGATGGACGAGGCCCGCGAGATCCTCGGGGTGAAGCAGGAATGGCTCGGCTTCGTCGACTCCGGCCTGCCCGAGGGCGACCCGCTGCCGCCGCTGCCGGAGGGCTGCTTCGCCCTGGAGGACGTCGACAAGGCGGCCGGTGAGCTGGTGAAGCAGATCCGCTCGTTCCGTCCGCAGGTGATCACCACCTACGACGAGAACGGCGGCTACCCGCACCCCGACCACATCATGACCCACAAGATCTCGATGGTGGCCTTCGAGGGCGCCGCGGACGCCGAGAAGTACCCGGAGGCGGAGTTCGGCCCGGCGTACCAGCCGCGGAAGCTCTACTACAACCAGGGCTTCAACCGGCCCCGCACCGAGGCGCTGCACAACGCGATGCTGGACCGCGGTCTGGAGTCGCCGTACGGGGACTGGCTCAAGCGGTGGGACGAGTTCCAGCGCGCCGAGCGCACGCTCACCACGCATGTCCCTTGCGCGGACTTCTATGAGATCCGCGACAAGGCGCTGATCGCGCACGCCACGCAGATCGACCCCGACGGCGGCTGGTTCAAGGTCCCGATGGAGATCCAGAAGGAGGTCTGGCCGACCGAGGAGTACGAGCTCGCGAAGTCCCTCGTCGATACCTCCCTCCCCGAGGACGACCTGTTTGCGGGCATCCGCGACAATGCCTGACATGAGCGCAAGCGCAAGCCTGGCAATGACACAGCTCGTCACCTTCGCCAAGGAGGTGGACGAGGACAAGGTCACCCCCGGCGTCCTCGGTTTCATCGTCTTCGCGGTGATGGCACTGGCGGTCTGGGGCCTGATGAAGTCCATGAACCGCCACATGAACAGGGTCGAGTTCACGGAGGTCCCGGATCCGAAGGCGGATTCCGAGGACTCCGCCGAGGCGGCCGGCACGGCGAAGCCGCAGGGCTGACGGCCGGCCGGGCCGCAGCAGGCCTGACGGCGAAGATCCCCGGGGGCCCGGTACCTCTCAGTGCCGGGCGGCTGCCGCCACTCCCATGACCTCGCGTGCGTGGCGGTTCGGCACCATGCCGAGCCGCCAGGCCTGCCAGCCCTCCTCCAGGTTCACGCCGCGTTCCAGCAGCAGCTGGTACGCCTCGACATAGCCGTCCAGCTTCGCGTCGCGCAGGGGGTGGCCGGTGCGGGACAGCTGGGCCAGTTCCTCCTGGGCCACCGCCGTGCCGACCTCCACCCCGCCGGGGGCGGCGTACGGCAGCAGGGTGGAGCGCAGGAAGCGGGCCCAGTCCTCGCCGCGCCGGTCGCCGTACGACGCGAACAGGCCGATCGCGTCGTCGCACAGAGTCAGCGCCTGCTGGGTGCGGGTGTTCCCGGCGTCCACGACCGCCAGCTCCAGGCAGGTCCACGCCTCGCCGTGCGCGACGCCGATGCGCTGGAAGTCGGCGCGGGCGTCCACCAGGAGCTGACGGGCGAATCCGGAATTGCGCAGGGAGCCCGTCTGGGCCGCCCGCTGGTCGCGGGTCACCCGTGCCGAGTGGTGCCGGGCGCACGCGAGCCCGTACACGTCGCGCATCCGCGAGAACATCGTCCGCGACCGCTCCAGCTCCCGTACCGCGAGGTCGAGGTTGCCCGTCTCCTCCAGGGCCTGGCCCAGGTAGTAGAGGGACCACGCCTCGCCGCGGGCGTCCTCGTTGTCGCGGTGGCGGGCGGCCGCCTGGCGCAGGCCGTCCACCGCCGGGGACGGGTCGCCGGCGACCAGCCGGGCCCGGGACAGCTGGGTCAGCGCCCAGGCCTCGCCGCGGGCGTCGCGGGTGCGGCCGTACAGGTCCAGGGCCGCCCGCAGGTCCTCGTCCGCCCTCGGTACGTCGCCCATCCGCAGGCCCAGCTGGCCCAGCTGGAAGTGGGCCCACGCCTCGCCGTGCAGGGACTCGCCGGCCCGGTGCAGGGAAAGGGACTCGGTCAGCAGGTCCAGGGACTCGGCGACATGGCCCCGGTCGCGTTCCACCGCCGCCAGCGCGTGCATCGTCCAGGCGCGGTCCGTCGACAGCTCGGGCGCCGACTGGAGGTCCAGGGCCTCGCGGAGCTTGGCGGCCGCCTCGGTGAGGTTGCCCTGGTGGTGCAGGGTGATGCCGAGCGAGCACAGGGCACGGGCCGCGCCCGCGTCGTGCTGGGCCTCCATGTAGAGCTCGACCACCGAGGTCAGGGTCGCGCGGGCCTTGTCGAGTTCGCCGAGCTGCCGGGCCGCGATGCCGGTGCGCCACTGCACCGAGCGGACCAGCAGGCCCTTGTCCACGGCCTGCGCGAGCTCGCTGATCTCACCGAGCCGGTAGAGGTCGCCGCGCAGCAGGCAGTAGTCGCACAGGGCGCCCAGCAGGTTCAGCACCGCCGCCTGGTTGGCGTCCTCCGCGTGCCGCAGGGCCGCGGTGATGAAGCTCGACTCGTCGTCCAGCCAGCGCAGCGCGTCGTCCAGCGAGGTGAAGCCGTGCGGGCTGAAGCGGTCGGAGCGGGTCGACATGTTGCCGTCGACCAGTCGCAGCACCGAGTCGGCGAGGTCGGCGTAGTTCACGATCAGCCGCTCCTGCGCCGCCGTGCGCTCCGCGGGTTCCTCCTCGTCGAGGAGGCGGGCCTGGGCGAAGGCGCGGACCAGGTCGTGGAGCCGGTAGCGGTTGCCGCGGACGTGGTCGATGAGGCCCGACCTGGCCAGCTCCTCCAGATGACGGGTCGCCTCCGCCTCGTCCGTGGCGAGCAGGGCCGCCGCCGCTGCCGCGCCCAGCGAGGCCCGGCCCGCCAGCGCGAGCCGGCGCAGCAGCCGCCGGGCCGCCTCCGACTGGTCGGTGTAGCGCAGCCACAGCACCCGCTCGATCGGCTCCACCGGGCCGTACGCGCCGAGGTCCGTCGCCAGTGTGCGCGGTGAGCGCGGGCCGAGCGACGAGCCGGCGACGCGCAGCGCCAGCGGCAGGCCGCCGCACAACTGCCGGATCCGGTCGGCCGATTCGGCGTCGTAGGGGCCCGAGGAGTCCTGTGCGGCGGCGGTCAGCAGCTCTTCCGCGCCGGCCGCGTCCAGTGCCTCGACCGGGAGGTGGTGCACCCAGGCGGCGAGGTCGGGCAGGTCGAGGGGTTCGCGGGAGGTGACAAGGACCAGGCTGTCGGAGCGTTCGGGGACGAGGGTGCGGACCTGAGTTGCGTCCGGGGCGTCGTCCAGGACGACCGTGACGGGGAGGCCGGTGAGGTGCTGGTGGTAGAGCTCGCCGAGCCGCTTGACCTGCTGCTCCGCCGACGAGCGCTCACGGAAGAGGAGTTGCTCGCGGGGGGCGCCCAGCCGGTTCAGCAGGTGCAGCAGCGCGTCTCGTGTCGACAGCGGCGGCTCCTCCGTGGTGTCGCCGCGCAGGTCCACCACGCACGCGCCGCGGAACTGGTCCTTCAGCTCGTGGGCCGCGCGGACCGCCAGTGCGCTGCGGCCGCTGCCGGGCGGGCCGTGCAGGACGACGACCGTCGGCCTGGTCTCCGTACTCGCGCGTGCCGCCTGCACCCACTGCCCGATGCGGGACAGCTCCTGCCGACGGCCGGCGAACGGACCCGTCGGCTCGGGGAGTTGGGCGAACGACTGCTCCAGTACGTTGCGGCCGCGCGCGGCGGCGCTCTTGTCGGCGCCCCTCAGCCGCGGGCCCGTCTTCTTCGGGCCGGTGGACGCGCTGAGCACTCGCTGCTGGTCGAGGAAGGGGCGGATGCCGCGGACCTCCAGCGCCGTCAGCCATTGCAGGCGCAGCTGTTCCGGGCCGCCGGGCTGGCCGACGGCGCCCGCGCGCTGGTGTGCGGCGGGCAGATGTGTGCCGGCGACCTTCGCGACGGTGGCCGCGGCGCCGACGACGCCCACGGTGACGCCCGCGCCCACCGCGGTGCTCGCGCCGGTGCCGAGCGCCAGGTCGGACACGGCGGCCGCGACCGCGGCGACGCCGGCCACCATCAGGGGGGTGGCACCGCCCTCGCGTGCGAAGCGCTGCCCGAAGGTGAGCCGGCCGGCGTCCGCCTCGTCCAGCGCCCGGGTGTACGCCTCGTACTCCTCGGTGGCCGCCCCGGCCATGGCGTCGAGCGCGCCGCGGGCCCGCGACAGCAGCACCTGCCCCTCGATGCGGCCGCCCGAGCGCCGCACCTCCTCCTCGACGGCCCGAGCCAACAGCCTCTCGGCCTCAGTCCGATGGCTGTCCCGCATGTCACGTCCCCCTCCGGCAGCGATGGCGTTCTTGGTCAAGTGTGCTGCGGACGGGGCGTTGTGGGGAGAGGGCCGGGTGACGGGTGCCGGATGCCGCGGTGAAGGATGGGGCGACGGCGGCCGCGGTCAGGGGGCCGTGGCCGGGGGATCGGGGGACGTGACGTCGCCGTCCGGTGGACGCCTGACGCATGCCGGCGGGGGTACTGCGGCAGGATGGACCCCATGCCGAACCGACTGGCTCACGAAACGTCCCCCTATCTGCTCCAGCACGCGGACAACCCGGTCGACTGGTGGCCGTGGTCGGCCGAGGCCTTCGAGGAGGCTCGCAAGAGCGACAAACCGGTCCTGCTCAGCGTCGGTTACAGCAGCTGCCACTGGTGCCATGTCATGGCGCACGAGTCCTTCGAGGACCAGGAGACCGCCGACTACCTCAACGCCCACTTCGTCAGCGTCAAGGTCGACCGCGAGGAGCGGCCCGACGTGGACGCCGTCTACATGGAGGCCGTGCAGGCGGCCACCGGGCAGGGCGGCTGGCCCATGACGGTGTTCCTCACCCCGGACGCCGAGCCCTTCTACTTCGGCACCTACTT
This sequence comes from Streptomyces chartreusis, assembly GCF_008704715.1. Classification (NCBI taxonomy): domain Bacteria; kingdom Bacillati; phylum Actinomycetota; class Actinomycetes; order Kitasatosporales; family Streptomycetaceae; genus Streptomyces; species Streptomyces chartreusis. Next base: position 3,747,293 of record NZ_CP023689.1, on the reverse strand, counting down.
CCCGCCCTCACCCCGCCAGGGCATGCCGTCCTTCCGTCAGGTCCTGGAGGGTGTGCGCGGCGCCTGGACCGACCGGCGCGACGAGGTCTCCGACGTCGCCGGGAAGATCGTGCGCGACCTCGCCGGGCGCGAGATCTCCTACGGCGGCCCCGAGGCCCCCGGCGAGCAGGAGCTCGCGGCGGCGCTGCTCGGGCTCACCCGCGAGTACGACCCGCAGCGCGGCGGATTCGGGGGCGCGCCGAAGTTCCCGCCGTCCATGGCGATCGAGTTCCTGCTGCGCCACCACGCGCGCACCGGCGCCGAGGGCGCGTTGCAGATGGCCCAGGACACCTGCGAGCGGATGGCCAGGGGCGGCATCTACGACCAGCTCGGCGGCGGGTTCGCGCGCTACTCCGTCGACCGGGACTGGGTGGTGCCGCACTTCGAGAAGATGCTGTACGACAACGCCCTGCTGTGCCGTGTCTACGCCCACCTCTGGCGTGCCACGGGCTCCGAGCTGGCCCGCCGCGTCGCCCTGGAGACCGCGGACTTCATGGTGCGCGAACTGCGCACGAACGAGGGCGGGTTCGCCTCCGCGCTCGACGCCGACAGCGACGACGGGACCGGCAGGCACGTCGAGGGCGCGTACTACGTGTGGACGCCGGAGCAGCTGCGCGAGGTCCTCGGGGACGAGGACGCCGACCTCGCCGTGCGGTACTTCGGGGTGACGGAGGAGGGCACCTTCGAGGAGGGTTCCTCCGTCCTCCAGCTCCCGCAGCAGGACGAGCTGTTCGACGCCGGGAGGATCGCCTCGATCCGTGAGCGTCTGCTGCGGCGGCGCGCGTCACGCCCCGGGCCCGGCCGGGACGACAAGATCGTCGCCGCCTGGAACGGCCTCGCGATCGCCGCCCTCGCCGAGACAGGCGCCTACTTCGACCGCCCCGACCTCGTGGAGGCGGCCCTCGGCGCCGCCGACCTGCTGGTCAGGCTGCACCTCGACGAGCAGGCCCGTATCGCCCGGACCAGCAAGGACGGCCAGGTCGGCGCGAACGCGGGCGTGCTGGAGGACTACGCCGACGTAGCCGAGGGCTTCCTCGCGCTCGCGTCCGTCACCGGGGAGGGCGTCTGGCTGGAGTTCGCCGGGTTCCTGCTCGACCATGTGCTGGCCCGCTTCGTCGACGAGGAGTCCGGCGGCCTCTACGACACGGCCGCCGACGCCGAGCGGCTGATCCGCCGCCCGCAGGACCCCACCGACAACGCCGCCCCCTCCGGCTGGTGCGCGGCGGCGGGCGCGCTGCTGAGCTATGCCGCGCAGACCGGTGCCGAGCCGCACCGCACCGCCGCCGAACGGGCGTTGGGCGTGGTGAAGGCGCTAGGTCCGCGCGTGCCCCGGTTCATCGGCTGGGGACTCGCGGTCGCCGAGGCCAACCTCGACGGGCCGAGGGAGGTCGCGGTCGTGGGCCCGGCGACGGAGGACGCCGCCACGAAGGCCCTCCACCGCACGGCACTTCTCGGTACCGCGCCGGGCGCGGTCGTCGCCGTGGGGACTCCGGAGAGTGGCGAATTCCCGCTCCTCGCCGACCGCCCGCTGCAGCAGGGTCAACCTGCGGCTTACGTCTGCCGTAACTTCACCTGCGACGCCCCGACCACCGACCCCGAACAGCTGCGAACCGCTCTGACCAGGTAAAACGGAAGTGAGCAAAGGGCAGTTACGCAGCCTGTGTTCGAATTGTTCACTCTCGGGGCTCGTTGTGATGAAACGCGCTCTTCATCAAAACGGCCTGCGGGCTTCACAGATCCCCCTTAATGTCTACACAGTTCCGCGACAGATGTGACTCGCTGTCGCGGCAGGGGGCATTGGGATCTGGGGGGATCTGTTGCTGACGTCTGTCTTCATAGCCGTCGTCTCGCTGGCCTTGTTCTGGATGGCGGCTTTCACCCTGTGGTGGCAGATGCACGCGTGGCGTACGCCCGAGGTGCTCGCCTCCACCCGGTTCAGCAGACCGGACGGGGACGAACACCTGTCATTCTCGCTGCTGCTACCGGCACGGCACGAACAAGCCGTGCTCGACCACACGATCCAGCGACTGCTGGAGTCCACACACACCGACTTCGAGATCATCGTCATCGTCGGGCACGACGACCCGGAGACCACCGAGGTGGCCGAGAAGGCCGCCTCGCGTGATCCGCGCGTCCGCGTGGTCGTCGACACGCACGAGAAGAAGAACAAGCCGAAGGCCATGAACACGGCGCTGCCGCACTGCCGCGGCGACGTCGTCGGGGTCTTCGACGCCGAGGACCAGGTCCACCCGGAGCTCCTCGCGCACGTCGACCACGCCTTCCGCACCACCGGCGCCGACGTAGTGCAGGGCGGGGTCCAGCTGATCAACTTCCACTCCAGCTGGTACAGCCTGCGCAACTGCCTGGAGTACTTCTTCTGGTTCCGCTCCCGGCTGCACCTGCACGCGCAAAAAGGGTTCATCCCGCTCGGCGGCAACACCGTCTTCGTACGGACGGCCGTGCTCAGGGAGGCCGACGGCTGGGACCCCGACTGCCTCGCCGAGGACTGCGACCTGGGTGTCCGTCTCTCCAGCGTCGGCAAGAAGGTCGTCGTCGCCTACGACTCCGACATGGTGACCAAGGAGGAGACGCCCGGCAGCCTGATGTCGCTGCTGAAGCAGCGCACCCGCTGGAACCAGGGCTTCCTCCAGGTCTACCGGAAGAAGGACTGGCGGCAACTGCCCACCTTCGGGCAGCGGTTGCTCGCCCGGTACACCCTCATGACGCCGTTCATGCAGGCCTTCACCGGGCTCATCATCCCGCTCAACATCGCGATCGCGGTCTTCGTCGACGTGCCCGTGAGCGTCGCCTTCATCACCTTCCTGCCGGCCGTCACCGCGCTCGTCACGTTCGTCTTCGAGATCGTCGGACTGCACGACTTCGGCAAGCAGTACGGACTGCGCGTCCGCTTCGCGCACTACGTGAAGCTCGTCGTGGGCGGCCCCTTCTACCAGGTCCTCCTCGCCGGGGCCGCCGTCCGCGCCGTATGGCGTGAGCAGCGCGGCCGGAACGACTGGGAGCTGACCAGCCACGTAGGTGCGCATCTCGCCGATGCCGAAGTGGCCCGAGACCTCCGAGAGGACGTCCCCGCGTGACCTCCACCCTTCCCGCGGTGACCCCTGCCAAGGTCCCCGCGCAGCGGCAGCCTGCGCCTGTGGCGCGTCCGACCGGTCGAACGACCCCACCGCTCCGGCTGCGTTCGTCCCGGCCCGACCTGATCCTGTGCGGCGTACTCCTCGTCGCGATCCTCGTCGTGCAGGGCTGGAACATCTCCGACTACCCGACCCTCAGCGACGACGAGGGCACCTATCTCGCCCAGGCCTGGGCCGTCCAGGAGGGCCGGGGCCTGGCCCACTACACCTACTGGTACGACCACCCGCCGCTCGGCTGGATCCAGCTCGCCCTGCTGACCTGGATACCGGCCGCGCTCAGCCCCGAGTCGATGACCGTCGGCACCATGCGCGCCGCGATGCTCGTGATCAGCGCCGCAAGCGCGGTCCTCGTCTATGTGATCGGGCGGCGGCTGTCGCTGCCGCGCTGGGCCGCCGGGCTCGGCATGGTCCTGTTCGGGCTCTCGCCGCTGTCGGTCGTCCTCCAGCGGGAGATCTTCCTCGACAACCTCGCGGTGATGTGGACGCTGCTGGCCTTCGCGCTCGCCGCCTCCCCGAGCCGTCATCTGTGGCACCACTTCGGCGCCGGGATCGCCGCCGCGACCGCCGTGCTGACCAAGGAGACGATGCTCTTCGTCCTCCCCGCGGTCCTCATCACCATGTGGCGGCACAGCCACCGCGACACCCGCAAGTTCGCCGTCACCGGCGCGGTCACCGCCTGCGCGCTGATCGGCCTGTCCTACCCGCTGTTCGCCCTGCTGAAGGGCGAGCTGCTGCCGGGCAGCGGGCACGTCTCGCTGTGGGACGGCATCAAGTACCAGATGACCAGACCCGGTTCGGGCTTCATCCTCGACCAGGGCTCCGGCTCCTGGGGCGTCCTGCAGTCATGGCTCTACTACGACCGCGTCCTCATCGTCGGCGGACTCGCGGGCGGACTGCTGCTCCTGGTCACCTGGCGCTGGTCGGTGACCGCCCGTGCCCTGGCCGGCCCGTCGTTCACGGTGGTCATCCTCGCCCTGGTCGCCATGCGCCCCAGCGGCTATCTGCCCGCGATGTACGTCATCCAGGCGCTGCCGTTCCTCGCCCTGGTCCTCGCCGGAGGCACCGCGTCCGTCGCCCACGCCGTGCTGCGGCGATGGCGCTCCGAGGCCGAGCACCGGTACCTGACCGGCGGACGGTACGCCCTCGCGGCCGTACTCGCGATCTCCGCCGGCGCCTATGTCGTCCCGCGCTGGTACGACGGCGACCGCACCGCGGTCACCGCCGACGCCAACGCGCCCTACCGGGCCGCCTCGAAGTGGCTGTCCACCGAGGTGCCGGACCCCGGGGACACCCGCGTCCTCGTCGACGACGCGCTCTGGCTGGACCTGGTGCACGCCGGGTACGAGCCCGGGCTGGGCGTCATCTGGTTCTACAAGGCCGACCTCGACCCGGCCGTCACGAAGACGATGCCGCGCGGCTGGAAGGACCTCGACTACGTCGTCGCCTCCCCGACGGTCCGGCGCGACGCGGTCGACCTGCCCAACGTCAAGGCGGCCATCGAGCACTCGAAGCCGGTCGCCGTGTTCGGCCGCGGCGAGGACCGCATCGAGATCCGCCAGATCCAGACCGCCTCCGGAGGCGTCCGATGACCCAGGAATCCACCGCCCCCGGACAGCTCGGCGAGCCGTCCGTCGATGCCGTCGAGGTGCCCGAGCCGGGTGCCGTCACCATCGTCGTGCCGACCTTCAACGAGTCGGCGAACGTACGGCAGTTGCTGCATCAGATCACCGAGTCGGTGCCGTCCCGGCTGCCCTGCGAGGTCGTCTTCGTCGACGACTCCACCGACGACACCCCGCAGGTCATCGAGGAGGCCGCGCAGGACTGCCCGTTCCCGGTCACCGTCATCCACCGCGACGAACCCGTCGGCGGCCTCGGCGGCGCGGTCGTCGAGGGGATGAAGGCGGCCGGCTCGGACTGGATCGTCGTCATGGACGGCGACTGCCAGCACCCGCCGTCCCTCGTCCCGGAGCTGGTCGCCACCGGCGAGCGCGCGAACGCCGGACTCGTCGTCGCCTCCCGGTACATCAAGGGCGGCAGCCGGGCCGGACTCGCGGGCAGCTACCGCGTGGCCGTGTCGCGGCTGGCGACCTGGATGACGAAGTCCCTCTTCCCGCGCCGGCTGCACGGCATCAGCGACCCGATGAGCGGCTTCTTCGCGATCCGCCGCAGCGACATCGCCGCGGAGGCGCTCAAGCCGCTCGGCTACAAGATCCTGCTGGAGCTGGCGGTCCGCAGCCGCCCGCGCGCGGTCACCGAGGTGCCGTTCGTCTTCCAGGAGCGGTTCGCGGGCGAGTCGAAGTCCACGGCGGCGGAGGGCCGGCGCTTCCTGCGCCACCTCGCCGGGCTGCGCACGGCCGACCCGCTGTCCCGGATGGTGGTGTTCGGGCTCATCGGGCTCACCGGGTTCGTGCCGAACCTGGCCGCGCTGTGGGCGATGACGCACATGGGGCTGCACTACCTGCCCGCGGAGATCGTCGCCAACCAGTTCGGCGTGGCCTGGAACTTCCTGCTCATCGAGAAGCTGCTGTTCCGCGACCGGCGGCAGCACCGGCACTGGGCCGACCGCACCGCCAGGTTCGCGCTGCTCGCCAACGCCGACCTGGTGCTGCGCATCCCGCTGATCGCGCTGCTGGTGGGCCAGTTCGGGCTGGCCGTGCTGCCCGCGACCGCGCTGGCCCTGGTCATCACGTTCGTCCTGCGCTTCGTCGGTACCGAAGCGCTGGTCTATCTGCCGAGCCGTCGTTCAGGTCGGCGGCCCGGGAGCCGCACCGCAAGGAGAGCCGCATGAAAAAGCGCCTCGTCGCCACACACCGAAGAAGGACCGCACTGGTCGGGGTGGGCGCCCTGACCGCCGGTCTGCTCCTCACCTCGCCCCAGTCCGCCTCCGCCGCCAACCTCATCAAGAACCCCGGCTTCGAGACCGCCGGCAGCGACGACATGCCCTACTGCTGGAAGAAGTCCGGCTGGGGCGACAACGACTTCACCTTCGAGACCGTGGCCGACGCCCACTCGGGGTCCAAGGCCATGAAGGTCACGCTCACCCGCCGCGTCGAGGGCGACCGCAAGGCGCTCATCACCGAGTCCGCCGAGTGCGCGCCGGTCGTCACGCCGGGCAAGCAGTACGACCTGGGGCTCTGGTACAAGTCGACCACCCCCGACACCTCGGTCACCCTGTTCCGGCACGACGCGACGGCGGGCTGGCAGTACTGGACCGACCTCAAGACGCTGGAGATGGCGGCCGGCTGGACCGAGGCGACGGTACGCACCCCCGAGGTGCCCGCCGGCACCGACCGGATCGCCTGGGGCGTCTCGGTCTACGGCACCGGCTCGGTCACCACCGACGACTACACGATGGACCAGGTCGCCGACCCCGTCCCGGACCCGGTGTGCACGGGCACGGCCGAGGAGTGCGCGAACGGCCGCTGGGACGTGCTGCCCACGCAGAACCCGGTCCGCTCCATGCACTCCGTCGTCCTCAACAACGGCAAGGTGCTGCTGATCGCGGGCTCCGGCAACAGCGAGCAGATGTTCGAGGCGGGCACGTTCACCAGCGCGGTCTACGACCCCGAGAACGGCACGTACAAGCAGATCCCGACGCCGAAGGACATGTTCTGCGCCGGGCATGTGCAGTTGCAGGACGGCCGGGTGCTCGTGATGAGCGGCAACAAGGGCTATCCGTCGGCCGACGGCACGATCGGCTACCAGGGCTACAAGGACTCGTACATCTTCGACCCGGTCACCGAGACCTACGGCAAGACCAACGACATGAACGACGGCCACTGGTATCCGTCGGCGACCGTCCTCGGCAACGGTGACGTGATCTCCTTCGGCGGTCTGAAGGAGGACTCGACGGGTTCGGTGACCGCCGAGCTGTGGTCGGACGCCGAGCAGAAGTGGCTGGAGCTCTGGAAGGTCAACCAGACCTGGTCGTACTGGGGTCTGTACCCGTCGATGATCCTCATGCAGGACGGCCGCCTCTTCTACTCCGGCAGCCATGTCTTCGGCAACAACATCCCCGGCACGGGTTCGGCGATCTACGACTACGGCGCCAACACCGTCACCCAGATCCCCGGCCTGCAGAAGAAGGACGAGCGCGACCAGTCCGCGAGCGTGCTGTTGCCGCCGGCCCAGGACCAGAAGGTTCTCACCATCGGCGGCGGCAACATCGACTCCAACCCGGACGCGAACCGTCTCACCGACGTCATCGACCTCAAGCAGCCCAACCCGTCCTACGTCGCCGGACCGCCGCTGCCGCAGGGCACCGTCGACCTCGGCAACGGCAAGATCCCGCAGACCGGCAACCAGGGCAAGATGTACGTCTCCGCCGTGCTCCTGCCCGACGGCAAGGTCCTGGAGACGGGCGGCGCGCTGCACAACCGGGCCGATCCGGTGTACGAGTCGTCGATCTACGACCCGGCGACGGGCACCTTCGACCCGGTGGCCGCGGACCCGGAGGAGCGCGGCTACCACTCCTCGGCGTTCCTGCTGCCCGACGGCCGGGTGATGGCGACGGGCGACAACCCGGGCAACGGCAGCTGGAACCACGACGTGTCGGTCTACACCCCGCCCTATCTCCTCAAGGGCGAGCGCCCGAAGATCACTTCGGTGATCGACACCGAGTGGACCTACGGCGACACCCAGCGCATCACCGTCGACCGCCCCATCGCCAAGGCCGAGCTGATCCGCCCGGCGGCCGTGACCCACTCCTCGGACCCCAACCAGCGGTTCGTGGATCTGCCCCTGTCCGTCGACGGCGCCAACGTCGACCTGAACGTGACGAGCAACCCCAACCTGGCCCCGCCCGGCTGGTACATGCTCTTCGCGGTTGACGCGGGCGGCGTGCCGTCGGTGGCCAAGTGGGTCCATCTGCAGGGTCCTTCGGCACTGAGCGCCACGGACTCCTCGGCGCATGTCCACGACTTCGCCGGCAACCTCAAGGGCAAGGTCACGGGCCCCGGCAAGAAGCGCACCTCGCAGAAGGTCGGCCCGACCGTCTCCGGCTGCGACCGCCACTACGGCTCCGTCAACGTCTGTGTCCCGACGGACTTCCCGCCGGCCGTGAAGGCGACGACGAAGTCCCGCTGCGACTGGCTGAAGAAGAACGACTACGGCCGTCTGAAGGTCAACGGCAGGGACGACCCGCTCCGCCTCGACCCGAACAGGGACCAAATCGCCTGCGGGAAGGGTGATGTGACCCGGCGCTAGTTCGCGTAGTCGGCGAGGGCGCGCTCCACGATGGCCACCAGCTGCTCGTGGTGCGCGCCCTTCCAGTACGCCCGCTTGCACTGTGTGCACTGCGCGAACACGTCGTACGACCGCTGCGTCCCGCCCTGCAACTGGTCCGCGACCTCCTCCTTGGTCGCCTCCTTGAGCAGCCCGTTGCATGCGGTGCAGCGGGTCCAGGGGCGCAGCTCGGGGCGGAACCGGTCGAGGATGTCGTGCAGTTGGTCCTCGGGCCGCGTGCTGTACACATACGCGCCGGCCCACAGCTCACGGCGCCGCAGCAGCCCCCGGTCACGGCTCAGCATGACCCGCTTCTCGGCGGCCGACAGCGCGGCGAGCGCGGGGTCGCCGATGTCGGTCGACTCGTACGCGGTGTCCACGCCGAGCAGACGCATCCGCCGGGCGAGGGTGCCGAGGTGGACGTCGAGCAGGAAGCGCAGGGGAGCGCCGGGCACCCGCTGGGGGCGTGCCACGGGCCGTACCGACACGGATCCGCCCGCCGCGGGGACGTACGACACCGGCATCTCGCGGCCGTCCACGACGACGGCACCGACCTCGGTGAGCGGGACGCCGAGGGACTCCACGACATGGCCGAGGGTCGAGACGCCGTCGGTGGTGATCCGGGCGGCACCGTCCTGGCGCCGGCCGTTGGGCAGGAACACCCGCAGCTCGGGGGCGAACTCGACATGGATCTCGGGACCGTTCACCCGGTCAGGATGACACGGCGGGGGGTGCGGGCCTCAGCTCTTTTTCGCGGGGAGGCCGTGCTCGATGACGTCCAGGGCCCGGTCCACCAGATCGCGGAGTTCGTCCCGGCAGTCGTTCTCCGCCCAGGTGATGTTGGCCTCCATCAGGCCGCCGACCAGGGACATCGCGTAGACCCGCACTTCCAGGGAGTCCGCGTCCAGACCGTGGCGCTCGGCGATGGCACCCCGCAGCATGCGTCCGGTGGCCGACATGCTCTCGATCATCCGGGCGCGGACGGCGGGGATCTGGACCGCCAGGTGCGCCCGGATCCGGACGGCCTCGGGATCCACGGCGAGCAGCTCGTCCATGGACCTGTGGAGCACGTACCGCACCGAGTCCAGCCAGGACTCCGACGCGGGCCGGGCACGCAACTCCTCCAGCATCAGAGGGTCGTACTCGTCCGTGAGGACGATGTCCTCCTTGGTCGGGAAGTAGCGGAAGACGGTGGACGGCGACACCTCGGCGCGCTCGGCGATCTGCTCGATCGTGGTGGCGTCGTAGCCCTGTTCCTTGATCAGCGCGTACGTCGCGTCGCGGATCGCCGTCCGGGTCTTGATCTTCTTCCGCTCACGAAGCCCCAGCTGGGGAGGGTCGGTCGGGGGAGAGGACTGTGCGGGGGTCATGGGTGTCATTGTCGGGCATCGGCCCGCTCGGCAGCCATGTCCGGGGCCCCGGGCTCCTCCGCATCCGGTGTTCCCGGCAGGAACGCGGCCGCCAGCAGGGCGGAGACCAGGGCCGCGATCCCGCACACCAGCAGCACGATGCCCATGCCGTGGACGTACGCGCTGTTCGCGGAGGCCGCGAGCTGCGCCGAGCCCGCCCGCTCGGCGACCAGGTGTGCCGCGACCACGGACTCCCCGGCGGTGTCGGCGGCGCCCGCGGGCAGCCCGGTGACGTCGAGCCGGTCCCGGAAGGCGCCGGCGAGCAGGCTGCCGAGCAGGGCGATACCGATCGCGCCGCCCACCTGACGCAGGGTCATCAGCAGCCCGGAGCCGCTGCCGGCCCGGTCCCGGGGCAGGGCGCTCAGACCGCCGTTCATGGCGGGGATGAGCGAGAGGCCGAAGCCGAGGCCGGTGATGGTGAGCCACAGCGCGACGAATCCGTAGCCGGAGTCCACCGTCGTACGGCTGCCGAGGAACCCGGCGAAGGCCAGCACAACCAGGCCCGCGCTCACCGCGGCCCGCGCACCGAAGCGGGCGACGACCTGCGGGGCGAGACGGGAGGCCACCAGCAGTCCGCCCATCATCGGCAGCAGCCGCACGCCGGTGCCCAGGGCGTCGTGGCCGAGGACGGCCTGGAGGTAGGGCGGCAGAACGAACAGCAGGCCGGTCAGGATGAACGTCACCAGGGTGGCGGCGACGGTGTTGAACAGGAAGCCGCGGTGGGCGAGCAGCGTCATGTCGAGCATGGGGCGCTCGACCCGGCGCTCGCGCACCACCAGTGCGGCGATCAGGAGCACGGCCGCCCCGAGCGTGCCCAGGACCAGCGGGTCGCCCCAGCCCCGGGCGGGCGCCTCGATGATGCCGTAGACGAGGGCGCCGAGCCCGGTCGCGGCGAGTGCCGTGGAGACGGTGTCGACCTTGGGGGAGGCGGGGTCCTTGGTCTCGGGGAGCAGGAAGAGGCAGGCGGCGATGCCGATCGCGGCCATCGGGACGTTGATCAGGAAGACCGAGCCCCACCAGAAGTGGTTCAGCAGCCAGCCGCCGATGATCGGGCCGAGCGGCAGGCCGAGCGCGGAGGCGGCGGAGGCGATGCCGACGGCCTTGGTGCGTTCCTCGGGGCCGAAGAGCGTGGGCAGCACGGACAGCGAGAGCGGGGTGACCAGGGCCGCGCCGACGCCCATCACCGCGCGTGCGGCGATGACCGCGTTGACGTCGCCGGCCAGCGCGCCGACGAGCGAACCGGCGAGGAAGACGCCGAGCCCGGTGATCAGCATCCGCCGCCGCCCGAACCGGTCGCCCAGCAGGCCCGCGGGGAGCATCAGCGCGGCGAAGACGACGACGTACGCGTCCGCCATCCACTGCTGCTGGCCGGTGGTGGCGCCGAGGTCGGCGGCCATCGTCGGCAGCGCCACATTGAGGATCGTCATGTCGAAGCCGAGCGTGAGCATGCTCGCGACCAGGGCGCCGAGCGCCCACCAGCGGCGGGAATCTGTAGTGGCAGTAACCATGAAATGAGAGTAGCTCTCAAAAAGGAGCTGCTGTCAACATGTGGAGGGCGCGAAAAAGGGCCACGGCTCGGAAGCCGTGGCCCTCGAAGGCGCTGTGCGGTGGGCTACGCGTGCTGGTAGGCCACCAGGGAGATCCCCACGTAGTGCACGACGAACGCGGCCAGCGTGAAGGAGTGGAAGACCTCGTGGAAGCCGAACCAGCGCGGTGACGGGTTCGGGCGCTTGATGCCGTAGATCACGCCGCCCGCGCTGTAGAGCAGGCCGCCGACGATCACCAGGACCAGCACCGCGATGCCGCCGGAGCGCATGAAGTCCGGCAGGAAGAAGACCGCCGCCCAGCCCATCGCGATGTAGCAGGGGGTGTACAGCCAGCGCGGGGCGCCGACCCAGAAGACCCGGAAGACGATGCCGGCCGCGGCGGCCGCCCAGATGCCCCACAGCAGCCACTGCCCCTTGGCCCCCGGCAGCAGCAGCATCGTCAGCGGCGTGTAGGTGCCCGCGATGATCAGGAAGATGTTGGCGTGATCCAGTCGGCGCAGGACTCCGTCCATGCGCGGGCTCCAGTTGCCCCGGTGGTACAGCGCGCTCACGCCGAACAGCAGGCAGGCGGTGAGGGCGAAGATCCCGCAGGCGACACGACCGCGCGCCGAGTCCGCGAGGGCGGTGAGCACCAGGCCCGAGACGAGTGCGGCCGGGAACATGCCCAGATGCAGCCAGCCCCGGAGTCTGGGCTTGATCTCCTCCGAGAGCTGCTGGGCGTGGTGCGCGATCTGGTGCGGCAGCGAGGGCGCGGCGGAACCGCGGCCGGCGGCCGGCGTGTCCGTTGGCGCGTCGGGGACGGGCGCAGTCATGCGGGGCATCGTACCTACGGAACCGTAAGTTACGCGTCAGAGCGGCCAGATGGGCGCCCTTAAGTGGCCATCGTCTCACGGGCTACCCGCAATGGACCCACCCGGGGTGAAGCGGTGGTGACCCATCGAAAACATCTGGATGAGTGGCGATGCTCACGCCGCTCACCTGTGACGCCCTCTGGACATATGGGCGGACGCGTCGGATGATCAAATGAGTGCGGTCGGCACCGGATGAGCGCGGAAGATCGGAACGCCGATCCGATCCGCGAAGCATCCGGGTCGTGGCCCCCACGGGGCACACAAGGGCATATTCAGGACAAAATCCCTCTTTTAGGAGCAACCGTGGCGCGCGACATCGCGGCTCCCCCCGTCGTCCCCACCAACCACCGCGAGCTGGTCTCGTGGGTGAACGAGATCGCAGAACTGACGCAGCCGGACAGCGTGGTCTGGTGCGACGGATCCGAGGCCGAGTACGAGCGCCTGAGCGAGGAACTGGTCGCCAAGGGCACCTTCAAGAAGCTCGACCCGATCAAGCGCCCCAACTCCTACTACGCGGCCTCCGACCCGACCGACGTCGCGCGCGTCGAGGACCGGACCTTCATCTGCTCCGAGAAGGAGGAGGACGCCGGCCCGACGAACCACTGGATGGACCCCGCCGAGATGCGTGAGGTCTTCGCCGGTGAGAAGGGCGTCTTCCGCGGCTCGATGCGCGGCCGGACCATGTACGTCGTCCCGTTCTGCATGGGCCCGCTCGGCTCGAAGCTCTCCGCGATCGGCGTGGAGATCACCGACTCCGCCTACGTCGCCGTCTCCATGCGCACCATGACCCGCATGGGCCAGGCGGTCCTCGACGAACTCGGCGAAGACGGCTTCTTCGTGAAGGCCGTGCACTCCGTCGGCGCCCCGCTGGCCGAGGGCCAGGAGGACGTCCCCTGGCCGTGCAACCAGACCAAGTACATCTCCCACTTCCCGGAGAGCCGCGAGATCTGGTCCTTCGGCTCCGGCTACGGCGGCAACGCCCTGCTCGGCAAGAAGTGCTACGCCCTGCGCATCGCCTCCGTCATGGCCCGCGACGAGGGCTGGCTCGCCGAGCACATGCTGATCCTCAAGCTGACGCCGCCGCAGGGCGAGTCGAAGTACGTCGCCGCCGCCTTCCCGAGCGCCTGCGGCAAGACCAACCTCGCCATGCTGGAGCCCACGATCTCCGGCTGGACCGTCGAGACGATCGGCGACGACATCGCCTGGATGCGCTTCGGCGAGGACGGCCGCCTCTACGCGATCAACCCCGAGGCCGGCTTCTTCGGCGTCGCGCCCGGCACCGGTGAGCACACCAACGCCAACGCGATGAAGACCCTGTGGGGCAACTCCGTCTTCACCAACGTCGCCCTCACCGACGACAACGACATCTGGTGGGAGGGCATGACGGAGGAGACCCCGGCCCACCTCACGGACTGGAAAGGCAACGACTGGACGCCCGCCTCCGGCGTCCCGGCCGCCCACCCCAACGCCCGCTTCACCGTCCCCGCCGCGCAGTGCCCGATCATCGCGCCCGAGTGGGAGGACCCCAAGGGCGTGCCGATCTCGGCGATCCTGTTCGGCGGGCGCCGCGCCACCGCCGTACCGCTGGTGACGGAGTCCTTCGACTGGAACCACGGCGTGTTCCTCGGCGCCAACGTGGCCTCCGAGAAGACCGCCGCCGCCGAGGGCAAGGTCGGCGAGCTGCGCCGCGACCCGTTCGCGATGCTGCCCTTCTGCGGCTACAACATGGGCGACTACATGGCCCACTGGGTCGACGTGGCCAAGGACAAGGACCAGTCCAAGCTGCCGAAGATCTACTACGTCAACTGGTTCCGCAAGAACGACGAGGGCAAGTTCGTCTGGCCCGGCTTCGGCGAGAACAGCCGCGTGCTGAAGTGGATCGTCGAGCGCCTCGACGGCAAGGCCGAAGGCGTCGAGACCCCCATCGGCGTCCTCCCGGCGAAGGGTGCGCTGGACACCAAGGGCCTCGAACTGGCCGAGACCGACCTGGACTTCCTGCTCACCGTCGACAAGGAGATCTGGCGCGAGGAGGCCGCGCTCGTCCCCGACCACCTCAACACCTTCGGCGACCACACGCCGAAGGAGCTGTGGGACGAGTACCACGCGCTGGTGCAGCGCCTGGGCTGAGAACAGCCCCCGATGACGCCGCGGCCGGCTCCGATCGTGCCCTGACCAGCAGTATCGTCACGGCCGGCCGCGGTGACAGCACACAGGACCGGCGAGGTTCCGTACAACGGCGTACGGGGCTCTGGGCCTGTCGTGGTCGTCCCGTCCGCCCCGATGGGAAGGCCGCGGCAGGCCCTCGCCTGTATTCGCTCGCATGTACGGTCGCGCCGCCTTGATCGCGGCATACGCACCACAGTTACATGGTCTCCACAGGAGCGTCACTGATCGCAGTGGACGCTCAATTCAGCCTGTGGGGGGCACAGTTGAATACTGCACACCGCTCCAGACGTCTCGCGGCCACGCTGCTCGCCGCCACACTCGCCGGGACCGGCCTGACCGTCGCCGCCGCGCCCGCGGCCCACGCGGCGGCCTCCGAGGCGGTGGCCAAGCTGCCGATCACCTCGTACTCCGCGCTCGCGGTGGACTCCGCGCACCAGCGGGTCTACATCGCCGACAGCAACATGGGCAGCTACAGCAACCCCGGTCAGATCGCCGTCTACAACTTCCAGGGCGAGCGGATCACCACGATCAGCACCACCCAGCACATCTCCGGCCTCGCGCTGAACGCCGACGGCTCCACGCTCTACGTCGGCGGCCGCGAGGTCATCTGGCGCTACGACACCAGCACCTACACCTCGAACGGCCTGTACGTCTCCACCGACACCTGCGGCCGCAGCCTCGCCTTCTCGGGCGGCCAGGTGTACTACACGACGCCGTACTCGTACTACACCTCGCAGTGCGACACCACGCTGACCTACCTGGACGCCTACGCGCCCGCCACCAACACCGTCGCGCGCACCGACTGGCAGGACTTCGGCAAGCTCCAGCTGGAGGCCGGTCCCGGCGACCGGATGCTGATGGGCCAGCCGCTCAACTCCTCCGCCGCCAATCCGTTCCTGACGGTGTACGACGCCGGCGGCGGCTCGCTCGTGCGTGGCGCGGCCCGGCGCTTCGCCGACGCCGACGGCACGGGCGCCCTGAACCTGAAGGACATGGCGTTCTCCGCCGACGGCAGCAGGGTCGCCGTCGCCGACGCGAGTGCCGGGACACGGCTGCTGAACACCGGCGACCTGTCCGACGCGGCCGAGGGCTATCGGGCACTGCCCGCCGGGGCCGTCGCCAGCGCGGTCGCCTTCGGCGGCGACGGCAAGTACATCGCGCGCGGCGCCTCGGCCACCGGCTCCACGCCCGACCTGCTGGTGCAGCCCGCCGACCCGGCCGACGCCACCGCCCCGCTGGAGTTCGCCTTCGAGGGCAGCCTCGACGGCGACCGGGTCGCGCCGCGCGGCCTGGAGTGGGCGGCGGACGGCTCCCGGCTGTTCGCGGTCACCACCAACGCGGCCGGCAACCAGTACTGGCTGCACATCATCCAGCCCCCGGCCGTCCAGTACGACACCCGCTTCACCGGCGGCCTCACCCACAGCCCCGCCCGGGCCGCCGCGGGCGAACCGCTCGCCGTGCGCGGCAAGCTGGAGCAGGACGGGCCCGCGCCCGCCGAGCCCCTGAAGGTCAGGGCGACCCGCACCGACGCGAGCGGCACCCACGATCTGGGCACGTTCACCGTCAAGGACGACGGCACCTTCACCGTCCTCGACGAGCCCGGCCTCGTGGGTGAGGCCACCTACAAGGTCTCCTACCTCGGCGACCTGACCCACCGCCCCGCCGACGACATCACCACCACGGTGTCCGTCGGCAAGGCACCCACCTCGATCGCGCTCACCGCGCCCGAGGAGGGCTCGCTGAAGACGGGCGTCGAGATCACCGGCACGTTCACCGCACAGGGCAAGGCGCTGCCCGAGCGGGCGGTCCTCAAGGTCACCCGGACCGACCGGCTCGGCACCGGCACGCTGTCGTCGGTGACGGTCGCGGCCGACGGCACCTTCACGATCAACGACCTGCCCCGCACCCGCGGCGACGCGGACTACACGGTCAGCTGGCCGGGCGACGACCTGCACAACGCGTCGTCCGCCACGGCGACGGTGTACGTCAGGCGGTAAGTCCGCCCCCGCTCCCGCCCCGGTCCTCCAGGTACCGGGTGTGGGTCTCCTGGCGGCGGGCCTCCACCTCGCGCAGGCCCGCCGCCAGCTTCTCGGCGTCCTTCTTCAACAGGCCCAGCTGCCGCTCCAGATGCAGCTCCGGCGACTCGCTCCCCGGCGACATCCGCGTCCACCAACGCGTCCGTACGAAGCTGTCGACGGCCTCGGGCAGATCGCGCCGCACGATCCGGGAGAGCACGTGCACGCCCTCCGGATCGTGCGCGAGCAGCTCGGCGACCCAGCCCCTGTCGAGCAACGCCGTCAGCAGCTCCGTGAGTTCACGCAGCCGGGCCGCGGCCGTCACGGACAGCTCGACGTCCGTCAGATAGCCGCGCACCCGCTCGAAGTCGCCCCGCAGCTCGTCCAGCTGGGCCGAGGGGTCGGGGAAGTCGGGCGGCGCGGGCCGCTCCGGCGGGGCGATCAGCGCGCCCGCGCCGTACAGCCCCACGACCACGACCGGCCAGTACGGTCCCGCCACCCCCGTGAAGGTCAGCACCAGGCCGGCCAGCCCGCACGCGCTCCCGGCGATGTTCTTGCGGGACTCCAGGTACGCCACTGCCCTACTGGTAGCCACGGATCTCCTCGAAGGCGCCGTCCAGCGAACCCTTTTGGGCGTCGAAGAGCCGGCCGCCGGTCAGCTCGGCGATGTACTCCAGCTCCGACCTGCTGGAGTCGCCGAAGAGGATGGGGAAGACGGGCGTCGCGCGCCGCTCGCGGTCCAGGCCGATGTAGAAGGCGTGGAAGCCGGCCGAGTCGGCGCCCGCGGTGTTCTCGCCGTCCGTCATCAGCACGATCGACGTGAACGTGTCCCTGCCGGAGCCCAGATGCCGGTACGCCGCCTCCAGCGAGGTGTAGATCGCGGTGTCGCCCTCGGCGGTGAGCGCGTCGGTCTCCTCGCGGATGCCGGCGAGCCCCGCCTTGGGGTCGGCCGGATCCACGACATGCGTGGCCACGCTCTTCACCCCCGACCCGAACGGCATCAGCGTGACCTCCTCGCGTTCGCGGAAGTCACCGGTGAGGTCGGTGAGCGCCTGCTTCAGCTGCTCCAGGCGGTCGCCCTCCATCGAGCCGGAGGTGTCGAGGACGTAGACCGTCCTGGACGGGCGGCGCAGCTCGTTCTCGTACGACTCCAGCAGGCCGTCGGCGACGGAACGGGTGCCCGGGAAGGGCAGTTCGCGCCGCCGGCCGGTGTCGAGGCCGGGTGCGGGGTCGACGGAGCTGACGACCGGGCGGCGATGGGTGCGCTCGGTGATCAGCCGCTGGATGCCGTCGCCGCGCAGCGCCTCGGTGAGGCGGCGGACGTCCTCACGGGTCGCGGTGTTCGTCGACGCGAGGGAGGAGAGCGGGTAGTCGGCGGTGATGACACCGTCCTTGGGGCGGATCACGGTCAGGCCCGGGATGCCCTTGAGGACGGACTCGTAGTTGAGCAGCGCGTCGACGTTCCCGCGCCGCTTGTACGCCGTCGCCAGCCAGCCCGATGAACCGGACGTCAGCTTCTGCCCCTTGAAGAACTCCTTCAGCCGGGGCGTGGCCTTAGCGACGTCCGCGTCCGTCAGGGCGGACTGCGCGCCGGACAGGGCCGAGGCGACGGAGACCAGGGTCGCGAAACCGGAGTTGGAGCGGGCCGGGTCCGTCATGCCGTAGGTGAGCCGGCCGTCCTGGACGGCCCTCTCGATCTGCGACCAGGTGACGTCGTCGGGCTCGAAGCCCAGCTTCCCGAGCTGCGTCGACCTGATGCCGACGGCGACCGGGCTCGACATGACGGGCGTCTCCGAGACGACCTTCTTCGCCGCCTCGGGCCGCAGCCGCAGATAGTCGTTCGAGGACAGCCACAGTGCGTCGTACCGACCGTCCGCCTTGCCCTTCGCCAGCAGTTCCACGGCGTCGAGGGTGCCCATGTAGGTGGGCCGGACCTCGATGCCGGTGTCGTCGGCGATCCGGTCCAGGACCGGGGCCATGTCGCTGAGCTCGCTGGAGGCGAGGATGCGCAGGGACCCCGGTCTCGGGGCGTCGTCGGGCTCGTCGGCCGCCTTCTGCGAGGTGCAGGCGGTCAGGAGCGCCAGGGCGGCGAGCGCCGGCGCGAGGATGCGTGTTCTCATCCGAGGCCGCCTTCCAGCGCGCCCTGCGAGCGGCTGCGCTCCAGGTAACCGCTCGCCTGCTGCAGTTCGGCGGTCAGGCTCTCCACCGTCGCCGCCATCGCCTCGGTCGCCTGGACCTTGTAGCTGTCGATGGTGTCGAGGGTGCGGTAGATCTGCTGGAAGGCGTTACGGAGCGTCTCCGCTCCCACCGCCGGGTCGGCGGCGATGCGCTGGATCTCGCCGCTCTGCGTGGCGAGCATCTCGGCGTTGCCGCGGATGAGGTCCTCGGTGGTCCCGCGCAGGGCGTTGACCTGCTCGATGACCTTCTTCTGGTTGTCGAGCGCGGAGGCCAGCATCACGGAGATCCGCAGCGCCGAGACGGTGGTCGTGGCCGCCCGGTCGACGCCCTTGATGAGCTCCTCGTTGTTGCGGCGTACGACGTCCATGGCGAGGTAGCCCTGCGCGGACACCGCGAGCTGGGTGAGCAGGTCCTGGTGCTTCTGCCGGACCGGGAAGAGGATGTCGGCGCGCAGTCCGTCGGCCTGCTGCGGGTCGGCGACCTGGCCGATGTGCTGCTCGACCGCGGTGTCCAGGGCCTCCGTCAGCACGACGTACTCCTGGAGCTTGCCCATGGTCTCCCACAGCCGCACCCGCTCGGTCTGGAGCGCGGCGTTGTCGCGCCGCAGCTCGTCCTGCCCGCCGCGCAGCGACCCCACGATCTTGTTCAAGGTGCCTTGCGCGGAGGCGTACTTGGCGACGTGGTCGCGCAGCTTGTTGCCACCGGGCAGCCTGGAGAGGAACTTGCGTCCCTTGGAGGCGGGCAGGTCCCGCGGGTCGAGGTCCTCCACCACGCGGCGCAGCTCGACCAGCGAGCCCGCGACCTGCGACTGGGCGTCGCCGCCCTTGTCCGGCAGGCTCCGGATCGTCCGCTCCAGCATGCGGTTGGACTGCGCGGCCGCCGTCCGCATCTCCCCGGCGCCGAGCCCGGTGATCTCACCGACCTTGCCGGCGAACTCGGGGGAGCGGGCGTCGAGTCCGGCGAGCCCTTCCACATAGGCGGTCGCCTTGCCGGCCATGTCGCTGCGGACGCCGTCGTCGACCGGTACGAGTCCGCCGGCCTTCTCGCGCGGCACGGCGGCCACCGGTTCCGGCGGGGTCAGGACGAAGGTGTCGTCGTTGGTGCTCATGTGCTGTTGCCCCCCTTATCCGCGCGCCCGTCGGGCCAGTTCGTGCAGCACCTTGGAGGTGGGCACGGCGGCCTGGTGGACGCCGGTCAGTTCCTGCTTCAGGTAAGTGGTGTCCGAGGCGAACCCGGCGGCCTCGCCCTGCGGACGGAACCCGTGCCGGACCTCCAGCTTCCGCAACGCCGGGTCCGAGGACAGGAGTTCGGCGACGGCCTTGCCGTCCTCGGTCAGCGGTACGGCGGTGTGGTCGCTGTTGACCGTGGTGTCCGGGTAGAGGACGACCAGGTCCTCGGGCTGCTCTCCCCGGGCCAGCAGGGAGGCGACCTGGGACTCGTAGACCACGACCAGCGGATTGCCGGCGCCGCTGACGAAGTCCCGGAACACGGCGTCGCTGCCGGACTGCTGGGCGCCCTGCACGCTCACCAGCTTGTGCAGCAGCGGCGCGGCGCGGTCGACCTCGGCGGCACCGGCGACGACCTTGCCGCCGTTCTCCACGTAGGAGGCGGCGGCCAGGTACAGCGCGCCGGAGTTGGAGGTCTCGGGGTCGGTGCTGGACAGGTAGAGCGTGCCCGTCAACTCCCCGTACTTATTGGCGCCCTTGAGCTGCTGCCAGGTACGGTCGGCGCGGGCCGCGTCGAGATAGGCGGCCATCTTCAGGGTGCCGCGGTGGGCCTCGTCCAGCGTGGCCAGCCCGTTGCCCGCGAGCACCTCGGCGGCGTTCTTGTGCGCCACTACGACGAGGGGCGAGTAGAAGGGGCGGGGGAGTGTCCCCGTCACCTCGTACTTCGCGGCGAGTTCACGGGCGGGTGCCTGGCTCGACGGGAGCGCGAGGTCGTACCCCTTGAGGTCCAGCCCTTCCATGGCCCAGGACCCGGAGGTCTCGGCCTTCACGGTGTAGCCCTTGGCGGCGAGGGCCTTCACCACGTCGGGATCGGCGAAGAACTCTGCCTTCTCCGATCCGATCACTGCCTGCACGGTCTTCGTTGCCGTGCCCTTGTCCCCATTGCTGCGGCCCGCGACGACGGCGACCACCACGCCACCGATCAGCAGCACCGCGAGGATGATTCCAGCGATACGTCTCACGCGGTGGAGAGTGCTCGCGGAATCCAACGTTCCCCGTCAGAGGGGATGAACGGCAGGTGTCATACCGGTCCCGTTACAGCACGGGGTGCGGTGGCGCCCCTCAGGGGCGCGGGGAACTGCGCGATCAGCCACAACGAACGGGCAGCCGCGCGAACGACACGAACCCTTACGGCGAGGGCGAAAGTCGGCCAGGGCCAACGCAGTGCTGTGGCACCCGGTCCGCGCGTCGCTGCGGGTGCACGCGGACCGGGGCCGTTCGAAGGGCGTTTCAGCCGACGCCGCTGAGTTCCTGCGGCTCGGCCTGCGCGGCGGCATGAGCGTCCATCCGCTCGGCGGCGAGGATCGCGGCCGCCGTGTCGGCACGGGACGCGGCAACCACCAGCGCCCGCCCGGCGAGGGCATGCGCACGCCGGTGCAGTGCCGTGAGCTTCGCCTGACCGCCGGAAGCCACCGAACGGGCCGGCTTACGGCCTTCCCGCAGCCGGGCCACCTGGTCCGCGAGCCGGTCGGACGCGGCGTCCAGGTCCTCCGAGGGCGCCGTCGCACGCAGCTCGTCCGTGACGGCGAGCAGCGCGGCGAGATGGGCGGCGAGCTGGATGTCCAGCTCCTCCTCGCGCGAGCGGTGGGGGAAGTCGGTGGTGCTGCCGGCCATCGTGCTGTGGACCGACTTGGTTCGGATCGGTTCGTACATGGGGATGGCCTCCTGTGCGCTGACAGGAAACCATCCTAGCTTAGATTCTGTCTAAAGTTGAGCGGTTCACAAAAGCGGACCGCTTGTACACGCAGGGTCACGGCTGGCCGTAGCCGTCGAGGAACCGCCCGATCCGGCCCACCGCGTCCCGCAGGTCCGTGACCGTCGGCAGCGTGACCACCCGGAAGTGATCCGGCTCCGGCCAGTTGAAGCCCGAGCCCTGGACGACCATGATCTTCTCGCGCCGCAGCAGGTCGAGGACCATCTGCCGGTCGTCCTTGATCTTGAACACCTTGGGGTCGAGGCGCGGGAAGAGATACAGCGCGCCCCTCGGCCGTACGCAGGTCACGCCGGGGATCTGTGTCAGCAGCTCGTAGGCGACATCCATCTGCTCCTTCAGCCGCCCGCCCGGAAGTACCAGGTCGTTGATGGTCTGCCGGCCGCTGAGCGCCGCCACGACCCCGTGCTGGCCGGGCATGTTCGCGCACAGCCGCATGTTCGCGAGGATGGTGAGGCCCTCGATGTAGGAGTCGGCGTGGGCACGCGGGCCCGAGATCGACATCCAGCCCACCCGGTACCCGGCGACGCGGTACGCCTTCGACATGCCGTTGAAGGTGAGCGTGAGCAGGTCGGGAGCGACGGCGGCGGTCGGGGTGTGCGTGGCGCCGTCGTAGAGGATCTTGTCGTAGATCTCGTCGGAGCAGACGAGGAGGTTGTGCCGCCGGGCGATGTCCGTGAGCCCCCGGAGCACGGCCTCGTCGTACACCGCACCCGTCGGGTTGTTCGGGTTGATGATGACGAGGGCCTTGGTGCGGTCGGTGACCTTGCGCTCGATGTCCGCGAGGTCGGGCGTCCAGTCGGACTGCTCGTCGCAGCGGTAGTGGACGGCGGTGCCGCCGGACAGCGACACGGCGGCGGTCCACAGCGGGTAGTCGGGGGCGGGGACCAGCACCTCGTCCCCGTCGTCGAGCAGGCCCTGCATGGCCATGACGATCAGCTCGGAGACGCCGTTGCCGATGAAGACGTGCTCGACGTCGGTCTCGACGCCCAGGGTCTGGTTGTGCATGACCACGGCCCGGCGCGCCGCGAGCAGGCCCTTCGCGTCGCCGTAGCCATGGGCCGACGACACGTTGCGGAGGATGTCCTCCAGGATCTCGGGCGGGCACTCGAAGCCGAACGCGGCCGGGTTGCCGGTGTTCAGCTTGAGGATCCGATGCCCCGCCGACTCGAGCCGCATCGCCTCCTCGAGCACCGGGCCCCGGATCTCGTAACAGACGTTGGCGAGCTTCGTCGACTGGATCACCTGCATGTCAAGGAGCTTACGGCCCGGTAACGGACCCTGGGTCGTGTTTTCCGACACGTGAGACGCGGGGGTTTGAGCTGTTATCGGCGGTAACTGTCCCAGGGGCCTCTCCCGTCCCTAGAATGCGCGCTCATGTCCAGCCCTTCTGAGCGTGAAAACGGGATGTACGGAGCGAACGGCGTGAATCACTCCGCCGCCACTCCCCCCGTTCAGGGGGTGGGCCGGGAGGGCGAGGGGTTCCAGGCTCCTCCGAACGTGTATCACCCGTATGCCGAGCCGGATGCCGTGTACGAGGAGTACGTCGACCCCGCGGCCGCCCACGGCTGGCAGAACGCCTACGACGAGACGACCGAGCTGCCCGCGGTGGCCGAAGGGGCGGCCGACGCCCGTGAGGGCGACGGCTACGACTACGTCTACGAGCACGGCTACGACTACGCCGACGACTCGAACAAGGGACGCGGCCGCCGCCGGGCCCGGCGCAAGCCCGGTGTCTGGCGTTCGCCCCGCTTCGTGGTGGCGGCCGGTGCGGTGGGGGCGGTGTCGGCGGCGGCGCTGATAGCCGGGTTCGCCCTGTCCGGGTCCTCCTCGGAGGGCGGCACGCGGACCAAGGGCGACCGGACGAGCACGACGCCCGACGACCTGCCGGTGCCGGGAGGGGTCTCCGGGGGCGCCTCGGCAGGCGCCCGAGCATCCGAGAGTGCCGATCCTTCCCGAAGCCCTTCTCCGAGCGACTCGGCGAGCCCGTCCGCGTCGGACGGCGCCGGCTCCGACGGCGGCACCGCACAGCCCTCGGCCGATCCGACCGCCACGGGCACCGGCCCGTCCGCGCCGACGGCCACCCTCACCGCGAACGGCCCGGGCAACTCGGGCAACAAGCCGGGGCGGGGGCAGGGCAACACGAAGAAGCCCGGTTGAAGGCCGGGCAGGGGAGAGTAGCGCTCGGGGCGTGACGCGCCGTACGGCGGCTGTGGTGATCTCGGCACCCTCTCGTGAACGTCCTGCGCCGCCGGGCTTCGGACCCTCACGCACCGTGATAGGGAAACCCCTACGGCCTGAACTCGCCGGTAATCAACTCCTTGTCCGCACCCCCCTCTTGCGTGACAATGCGCATGACAAAAGTGCGGGTGGCCGGAGATTCTTCGGTCACCCTCCTCGTATGAGGGGACCCCCACATGAGAAAACCGCTCGGCGCCGCCCTCCTCGCCCTGGCCATAGCCGGGGCCGGCGCCGCACCCGCGGCCGCGGCTGACGTGGACACGGCCCAGTCCTTCGGCAAGGGTGTCGACACGAACTCGGTCACCTCCGTGGTCCAGGACACCGTCAACTCCGCCACGGAGAGCCTCGGCCAGGTCCTGAACCCCAACGCCAAGGCCAAGGCCGTCAACTTCGCGGGTACCGTCTCGCTCAGCAACTGCTCCGGCTCGGTCGTCCGGTTCCCCGCCTCGGAGGACAACGACCCCGCGCTGGTGATGTCCAACGGCCACTGTCTGGAGACCGGCATGCCGGGCCCCGGCGAGGTCGTCGTCGACCGGGCCTCCAGCCGGACGTTCGGTCTGCTCAACGCAAACGGCAGCCGGGTCGGCACGCTGCGCGCCAGCAAGATCGCCTACGGCACGATGACCGACACGGACGTGTCGATCTATCAGCTCACCACCACGTACGCGCAGATCAAGAGCTCGTACGGGATCAACGCGCTGACCATGGCCGACAGCCACCCGACCGCCGGCACGGCCATCACGGTCGCCTCCGGCTACTGGAAGCGGCTGTACAGCTGCAACATCGACGGGTTCGCCTACCGCCTCAAGGAAGGCGACTGGACCTTCAAGGACTCGGTCCGCTACACCTCCGCCTGCAACACCATCGGCGGCACCTCCGGCTCCCCCGTCATCGACCAGGCCACCAACAAGGTCGTCGCCGTCAACAACACCGGCAACGAGGACGGCCAGCGCTGCACGGTCAACAACCCGTGCGAGGTCGACGAGAGCGGCAACGTCACCGTTCGACAGGGCATCAACTACGCCCAGGAGACCTACCAGATCCCCGCCTGCTTCGGCGTCGACAACAAGCTCGACCTGAACGCCAGTGGGTGCGTGCTGCCCAAGCCGTAACACCTGGCGGCGGGCGGTCCGCACGTCACCGAGTCGTCCTGCGGACCGCCCGCCCCGCCAGCACATCCGTCCTGCGGCCGTCCTCCATCACGAAACGGCCGTCGACGAGGACGTACGGGATACCCGTCGGCAGTCGCCGCGGTTCCTCGAACGTCGAGCCCGCCGCGACCGTCCGCGGGTCGAACAGCACCAGGTCCGCCCGGTAGCCCTCGCGGACCAGGCCCCGGTCCGGCAGCCGCAGCCGCGCCGCCGGGCGCGAGGTCAGATGGGCCACGCACTCCTCCAGCGACAGCACCCCCAACTCGCGCACGTAGTGCCCGAGATAGTGCGGGAACGTGCCGTACGCCCGCGGATGGGGCTTGGTGCCCTGGAGGATGCCGTCCGAGCCGCCGGTGTGGACGCGGTGCCGCATGATCGTGCGCACGTTCTCCTCGTGGCCGACGTGCTGGAGGATCGTCGAGCCGAGGCGGTCCTGAAGGAGCAGCCGGCGGGCGGTCACCCAGGGCGCCTCGCCGCGCGCGTCCGCCGACTGCCGCACGGTCCGGCCCACGTGGTCCACGAGGTCCGGGTCGCTGACCCCCGAGATCTCGATCGTGTCCCACTCGATGGGCACGCCGTGGCAGCCGTCGGCTCCGATGACCTCCATGTGGTGGCGGATCCGCTCGGCGGTCCCGTCGTCCGCCAGCCGGGCCAGGATCGCCTCCGGGCCGCCCTCGCTCGCCCAGCTCGGCAGCATGGCGACCAGCGTCGTGCAGCCGGGCGTGTAGGGATAGGTGTCCAGGCTGATGTCGGCGCCCTCGGCGAGCGCCTTGTCCAGCAGGGACAGCAGCTCCGGCGCCCGGCCCTCGTTCACGCCGAAGTTCATGGTGGCGTGCGCCAGGTGCAGGGAGCAGCCCGCCTCCCGGGTCAGGGCCACCATCTCCTCGTACGCCTCCAGGGCCCCGGCCCCGTAGGAGCGGTGGTGCGGGCAGTAGTAGCCGCCGTAGGACGCCACCACCCGGCACAGCTCGGTCAGTTCCGCGTCCTTGGCGTACATGCCCGGCGTGTACGTCAGCCCCGAAGACAGGCCGACCGCGCCCTGCTCCATGCCCTCCGCGACCAGCCGGCGCATCCGGTCGAGCTCGTCCGGCGTGGCCTCCCGGTCCTCCCAGCCGACGGCGAGCGCACGGACCGTGCCCTGCGGGATCAGATACGCGGCGTTGACCGCGATGCCGCGGTCGAGCCGGTCCAGGTACTCGCCGACCGTCCGCCAGTCGAAGTCGATGTCGTCGCCGAAGCCGTTCCAGCCGGTGATCGCGCGACGGACCTCGGCGAGGGTGCGGTCGTCGACCGGGGCGTACGACAGGCCGTCCTGGCCGATGACCTCCAGGGTGACGCCCTGCGCGGCCTTCGCGCTGTGGTCGGGGTCGCGCAGCAGCGCCAGATCGCTGTGGGCGTGCATGTCGATGAAGCCGGGGGCGAGGACCAGTCCCTCGGCGTCCAGCTCCCGGCGCGCCTTCGGCCGCTGGCAGCCGGCCGCGGCGGCCTCCTGCACGATCGAGACGACCCTGCCGCCGTCCACGACGACATCGGCGCGGTAGGACGCACCTCCGCTGCCGTCCACGACCTCCGCGTCCCGGATGACGAGCTCTTCCACGACCGCCCCCTCCTAGAAGAACGTACGGATGTAGTCGACGACCGTCCCGTCCGCCTCGGCGAGGGGGATCAGCTGCCACTTGTCGAACGACGTGCACGGGTGCGACAGCCCCAACCCGAGCCAGTCCCCGACCTCCAGGTCCGCCTCCGCGGTCGTCGCCAGCCACGCGTGCTGGTCGGACAGGGCGGTCACCGAGATGCCGGTGGCCGGGCGCTCGGCGCCGTCGCGCCGGACCACCTGCGCGAACGGCAGGTCGAGGTCGTAGGCCGCGTCCCGCTTGCCCGCGTTGACGAAGGCCTGCTCGGGGGAGGGGCGGGAGACGACCTGGGTCCACAGCCGGAAGGCGGGTTCGAGGGCGCCCTCCTGCGGGACCCGGTTGAACGGGGTCAGCTTGCGGTAGTGGCCGTCGTCGTGCGAGACGTACGCGCCCGAGCGCAGCAACTTCAGCACGGGTACGGAGAGTTCGGGGATCTCGGCGAACACGTCGGCCACCGCATCGAACCAGGCGCTGCCGCCCGCGCTGACGACGATCTCCTCCAGGCCCGCGAACCGGCCCGCCTTGTCGAACTCGACGGCCAGCGAGACCAGCCGGCGCAGCCATGCGTGCACCCGCTCGGGGTCCGCCTGCGGGACCTCGCCCTCGTACCCGGCGACACCGACCAGCCGCAGCGTGGACACACCCGCCACCGCGTCGGCGACGGCGGCGCACTCCGCCTCCGTGCGGACGCCCGTCCGGGCGCCCTCGCCGGCCGCCAGCTCCACCACGACGTCCACCGGCCGCGTCGCGCCGGCGTCGCGCAGCGCCGCGTCCATCAGCTCCACGCCGCGCACGGAGTCGACGTAGCAGACGAGACGGAAGGCCGGGTCGGCGGTGAGCTCGGCCGCGATCCAGCGCAGGGCCGCGGCGTCGACCAGTTCGTTCGCCAGGAAGATCCGCTCGGTGCCGTACGCCCTTGCCACCCGCACCTGGTGCGGCACGGCGAGCGTGATGCCCCAGGCGCCGTGCTCGATCTGCCGCTGGAAGAGCTGCGGCGCCATGGAGGTCTTGCCGTGCGGGGCGAAGGCGAGGCCGTGCCGGGCGGCGTACGTCTCCATCAGGTCGAGGTTGTGCTCCAGGCGCTCGGCGGAGAGCGCGAGCACGGGCGTGGCGAAGCCGCCGGTGAAGAGGTTGCGGCGCTGGGCCGTGAGTTCTGCGACGGTCAGGCAGTCGGCGTCCGGGGGGAGGCCCTTGAAGCGGTGGTCGACGCGTTCCTCGGCCAGACCGGCGAGCGCCTCGTTGCTCATGGAACCTCCCTGATCTGTGGTGTTGCATTCACTGCAACGCCCATTGCGTATATCGCTTACCGCTGTCTAACATCTCGGCCAACCGCGGGTCAACGGAGCCGCCGATCCACCCGCACAAGCCCTGGAGCTACGACGATCGTGACCATCACCGGACCCTGCAATGCCCCCGACGGCGTGGATGTCGTCGCGCTCGGCGAGTCCATGGTCACGTTCCTTCCCTCACGGCCCGGACGCCTCGCCGACGTACCGTCGTTCGAGCGCGCGATCGGGGGCGCGGAGTCCAACGTCGCCTGCGGGCTCGCCGCCGCGGGGCACTCCGTGCGGTGGGTGAGCCGGGTCGGGTCCGACGGGTTCGGGGACCATCTGGTCGAGGCGGTCGGGGCCCACGGCGTCGATGTCTCGGCCGTGGGGAGGGATGCCGCGCGGCCGACCGGCGTGTACTTCCGCACGGCGGGCGACCGGGCGACGGACACGCACGAGGTGGCGTACTACCGGGCGGGTTCGGCGGCGTCGGCGATGTCCGTCGAGAACGTGGACCTGGCCGCGGTGCGTTCGGGGCGGGTGCTGCATCTGTCGGGAATCACGGCGGCGTTGTCCCAGGACTGTCTCGGCCTGATGCGGGAGCTCATGGCACCGCGTGCGGGGCGCCCGCTCGTGTCCTTCGACGTGAACCACCGATCGGGGCTGTGGCGTGACGCCGACGGTCCGCGGGTGCTGCTGGAACTGGCGCGCGGCGCCGACGTCGTGTTCGTGGGGGAGGACGAGGCGGAGGAGGCCTGGGGGATCACGGGGGGACCGGACGCGGTGCGTGCGGCGTTGCCCGAGCCGCATGTGCTGGTGGTCAAGCAAGGGGGAGTGGGGGCTACCGCATTCGTGTCGGCTGCGGGTTCGTCGTGGCTGGTCGCGCAGTTCCCCGCGCCCCTGGGAGCGGCCCCCGCCCGCGGCACTTTCGAACCCGCCCTCGCTGTTGACGTCCTGGCGAGCACCGGTGCGGGCGACGCCTTCGCCGCCGGGTTCCTCTCCGCCACCCTCCGCGGCCTGCCCGTTCGGGACCGTCTCCGGCACGGCCACCTGTGGGCCGCCGCCACCCTCACCGTCCCCGGCGACCTCGCCGCACCCCCGGCGCGCGACACCGCCGACCGCCTGGCCGCCCTGGACGACGCCGGGTGGGAGAAACTTCGACTCGGCCCCGGCTGGACGCAAGCCATCGAGCGGGCCGACGAGGAGGTACGTACGCCATGAGCCAGACCGTCGACCGGGCGCTCAGCATCCTGCCGCTGCTCGCCGAGGGCCCCGCGGACCTGGGCCAGGTCGCCGACCGCCTCGGCGTCCACAAGTCCACCGCGCTGCGCCTGCTGCGCACCCTGCACGAGCACGGCATGGTCTACCGCCAGTCCGACCAGCGCTACCGCCTCGGCGCCCGCCTCATCGCCCTCGCCCAGGAGGCGATGGAGAACCTCGACATCCGCGAGATCGCCCACCCCCATCTCGTACGGCTCAACGAGAGCTGCGGGCACACCGTCCACCTCGCCGTGTACGAGGAGGACGAGGTGCTCTACATCGACAAGGTCGAGAGCCGCTACCCGGTGCGGATGTACTCGCGGATCGGCAAGCCCGTCGCCATCACCGTGGCCGCCGTGGCGAAGCTGCTGCTCGCCGACCTGCCCGAGCACGAGCGCCGCCCGCTGGCCGAGAAGCTCGACTACCCCATGTACACGGCCCGTTCGACACCGAACCCGGAGGCCTTCCTCAGGGAACTGGCCAAGGTGCGCGAACAGGGCTGGGCCACCGACCTCGGTGGCCACGAGGAGTCCATCAACTGCGTCGCCGCGCCGATCCGCGGCGCCGACGGCCGTGTCGTCGCCGCGATGTCGGTCTCCGCCCCGAACGTCGTCGTCACCGCCGACGAACTCCTCACCCTGCTCCCGCTGGTGCGCCGTACGGCGGACGACATCAGCGGCGAGTACTCCGGCAGAAACTCAGCGAAGGGCACGGCATGACCGAGAAGACCGCACTCACCCCGAAGACCCACACCACGCCCCCGGCGAAGTTCTCGCACGGCGTGAGGAAGGGGAACATCCTCCAGGTCGCGGGCCAGGTCGGCTTCCTCCCCGCGGTCGAGGGGCAGCCCCCGACGCCGGCCGGTCCCACCCTGCGCGAGCAGACCCTCCAGACTCTCGCCAACGTCAAGGCGATCCTTGAGGAGGGCGGTTCCTCCTGGGACGACGTGATGATGATCCGCGTCTATCTGACGGACGTCGCCCACTTCGCCGAGATGAACGACATCTACAACACCTACTTCGAGGAGCAGGGGCTCACCCAGCCGCCCGCCGCCCGCACGACCGTCTACGTCGGTCTGCCCGCGGGCCTGCTCATCGAGATCGACGCGCTGGCCGTACTGGGCTGACGCCTCCTCAACCCCCCGCACCCGTGAACGGCATGGCGGCCCGCACCCCCTGGGCGCCATGCCGCGATCCCCCCTGCCCGAAAGCTCCATGTACTTACGCAGAGGACCCCCCAAATGCCCCATCCGCTCGCCGCGGCCGCCACCCCCGAGACCCCACCCCACACCGGCGGCCTGCTCCTCCTGATCGACGGCACGGCCGGTCTCCTCACCGTCGCCGCCATCGGCATCGCCCTGCTGCTCTTCCTGATCATCAAGACGCGCCTCCAGCCGTTCGTGGCGCTCCTCGCGGTCTCCATAGTCGTCGGCCTGATGGCCGGTCTCTCCGTCACCGAACTCTTCGGCACCGTCCAGCGCTCGGACGCCGTGTCCACCATCGAGTCGGGCATGGGCGGCATCCTCGGCCATGTCGCGATCATCATCGGCCTGGGCACCATGCTCGGCGCGATCCTCGAAGTCAGCGGCGGCGCCGAGGCGTTGGCGTCCCGCCTGCTCAACCTCTTCGGCGAGAAGCGCGCGCCGCTCGCGATGGGCCTCACCGGCCTCATCTTCGGCATCCCGGTCTTCTTCGACGTCGGCATCTTCGTCCTCGCGCCGCTCGTCTACGCCGCCGCCAAGCGCTCCGGCAAGTCCGTCCTGCTGTACTGCCTGCCGCTGCTGGCGGGCCTGTCGATGACCCACGCCTTCCTGCCCCCGCACCCCGGCCCGGTCGCGGCGGCCGGCCTGCTCCACGTCGAGCTGGGCTGGGTCATCCTCATGGGCATCGTCTGCGGCATCCCGGCGGTGCTGGCCGCGTGGGCGTTCTCGGCCTGGATCGGCAAGCGCATCTTCGTCGCCGTGCCGCAGGACATGGTCGAGGCCGCCGCCGAGGCGAGGCTCGCGGTCATCAACGAGCAGCGGGAGGCCGGGGTCGAGCTCCAGGAGAAGCCGGTCCCGCTCGGCACCGTCCTCGGCATCATCGGTACGCCGCTGGTGCTGATCCTGGCCGCCACGTTCTCCTCGATCGCCCTGGACCCCTCCACCCCCCGCTCGGTGATCGAGTTCTTCGGCAACCCGTTCGTGGCCCTGACGATCGCCCTGCTGCTCGCCTACTACCTGCTGGGCATCCGCCGCGGCTGGTCCCGCAAGTCCCTGGAGACGGTGTCGACTTCCTCCCTGAAGCCGGTCGGCAACATCCTCCTGGTGGTCGGCGCGGGCGGCGTCTTCGGCGCCGTCCTCAAGGCCAGCGGGGTCGCCCAGGCCCTGTCGGACACCTTCAACGACGTGGGCCTGCCCGTCCTGGTGCTGTCGTACCTGATCTCGGTGGTCCTGCGGGTCGCCCAGGGCTCGGCGACGGTCGCCATCGTCACCACGGCCGGCATCGTGGCCCCCCTGCTCACCGGGGGCGACCACTCGCAGGCCTTCGTGGCGCTGGTGATCATGGCCATCTCGGCCGGCTCGATCTTCGCCTCGCACGTCAACGACGGCGGCTTCTGGATAGTCGCCAAGTACTTCGGCATCAGCGAGCGTGACACGTTGAAGACGTGGACCGTGCTGGAAAGTGTCCTGTCGGTGGCCGGGTTCGTCGTGGCGGCGGTGCTGAGCCTGTTCGTGTAACGATGCGGGGGCTGGTTGCGCGGGACACAGGGTTGTCGACCATACTGCTCGGCTGTGGAGCAGCGCATAGGTTCAGGCAGCCAGCCCCTGGAGGGCGCCGGGTTCGACCCGGCCTTCATCCCCGGTCTCACCTCGCCCGCGTCCGTCGCGCCCAAGGGTGCGAAGAAGGAGGACGCGGCCGAGGAGGCCGACGCGGAGGAGACCGCCCTCGACGACGCCGACGAGCCCGGGACGGAGGTCGCCGACGCCGTCGACGATGCCGATGACGACACGGAGGACGCCGTCGACGAGGCCGATGAGGCGGACGACGACGAGGACGACGGGGCGGAGGACGCCCCCGTGGACGGCCCCGTCTTCGAGGCCGCCGACCGCCGGGCCCGGATCGCCGTCGACCACAAGGGCGTTCGGCTCACCCTCGACGACCAGGAGTGCGAGTTCCGCTGGGACGAGATCGGCGCGATCGAGACCGAGTCCCCGCGCTTCGGCAAGCGCTACACCATCACGGTGCACACTCCTGACCGCCGCTGGTACCCGATCGAGATCGAGGCGACGGCCAGGAGCAGCTTCAAGGAGTGGGACGAGCAGCTCGACGCGGTCCTCGACGCCTACTTCGAAGAGGGTGCCGAAGCAGCCGCCGAGGAGCCCGACGCCGACTAGCTACGAGCAGTACTGGCCCTCCTTGCCGATGGACCGGTACATGCAGTCCGCGTTCTCCAGCAACTGCAGAACGGCATCGCGGTTGCGGGACGTCTCCCGCTCGATGACCTCGTCGGGCGGGTAGAACCCGCCGCCCCCGGACCTCGGGTACATCTCGAAGGTGTACGAGAAGATCTTCTGGTTGCCCCACAGCCAGTCGTCGATCGACCCGTCGGTGATGTACAGATCGCTGGCCTGCTCCGGCGTATAGCCGTTGCTCGCGGCCATCTTCTGCCCGACCGCGGCGAACGCGTTGCGGTCGTCGGCCGTCATCCCGGTCGTGGTGTCCGAGTACGTGTACCCGAACGGCCACAGCACCAGCTCGCTGTAGGTGTGGAAGTCGATCCCGGCCGTGATTTGCTGCTTGCCGCCGACGACGCGGCTGCGCACGAAGTTGGCGACCACCTTGACCTCGGGCGCCGACTCGGCGGACGCGCCGCGGTACGTCTCCGAGGACGTCGAGCCCGACGAACCGCCGCAGCAGCCCCAGCGGTAGGCCCAGTTGCGGTTGAGGTCGGTACCGACGGCCGACGAGCCGGAGTTGGGCTGGCGGTTCTTGCGCCACGACCGGTAGGAGCCGGTGGCGATGTCGTACTCGCCGCCGTCCGGGTTGAGGTCGGGCACGATCCAGATCTCCCGGTTGTTGACCAGCCCGGTGACCCGGGAGTCGCTGCCGTAGTCGGAGGTCAGCTCGCGCAGCAGATACAGCGCCATCTCGACGGTGAGGTGCTCGCGGGCGTGCTGGTGATGGGTGAACAGCACCTCCGGCTCGGCCTCGTCGGTGCCGACGTTGTCGCTGATCTTGATGGCGACGATGTTGCGGCCCTGGTACGACGTGCCGATGACGCGCTGGCTCGCGATGGAGGGGTTGGCCGAGACGATCGAGTTGATCTCGCTCGTCATCTCCGCGTAGTTGTGATAGCGCGAGTCGCCGGACGGGAAGTCGTAGAGTCGTACGTCGTCCTCGCCGGCGGACCGGTCGGGGACCGCGCCGAGCGGGGTGACGTCGTAGCCGAGCGACCTGAGCTTCTTGATCTGGTCGGCCCGGCCGGAGACGACGACGCCGTGGTCGTCGGTGGCGTCCACGGTCACGCCGGTGCGCTGAAGTGCCGTGCGGGCCTCGGCACCGCCGTGCAGCCGGACCTCGTACTGGCGGACGTCGTCGGCCGAGGAGGCCGTCTTGGGGGCGCTGTCGGCGTTCGCGGACACGTTCGCCGAGATCGGCGCCGCGAGGGCCAGGGCGAGCAGTCCGGCGAGGGCGGCGGTCCGTCTGCCGCTCCGGCCGCCTGAGCCGCGTATGCGAAGTCGCATGAATTCTCCTTGTGGGAGTGGGGGGTGGGGTTCAGTGCGACGTACGTACTTGGTGCGGGTGTGGCGCTCATGGTGCGGCGGTGGCATGGACAGGTCAAGGGCGCGAAGGGGTTCGGGGGCGTGAACCATCCGAAAATCGGCCGCGCAGTGTACGCGCGCGGCCCCGGTGCCGAGCGGTCCCCGGGGAA
Source organism: Streptomyces chartreusis (assembly GCF_008704715.1). Lineage (NCBI taxonomy): Bacteria > Bacillati > Actinomycetota > Actinomycetes > Kitasatosporales > Streptomycetaceae > Streptomyces > Streptomyces chartreusis. The sequence goes on along the minus strand of NZ_CP023689.1, from coordinate 3,713,308 downwards.
GTCCACCCGGGGGTGTGAGCCGGGCGTGCGGGACCGTGCCGGGTGGGGGGAGTGTGGTGATCCGTGCAAGGGGGGAACGGCGGGAGCGGCGGCTTGGCGGGGACCGGCGCACCCGCCGCCTCCCGGGCCGCGGACTTCCCGGCTCCCTTCGACATCACCCGGAGGAACGGCTGATCATGGGCGGATCGTCGCCTGGACCGGATCGGCAGCTGCCGGTCGAGACGACCAGCTTCGTCGACCGGCGCGGTGAACTCGCCGCCGGACGCGAGCTGTTGGCCAGGGCCCGGCTCGTCACCCTGACCGGGCCCGGCGGCGTCGGCAAGACCCGCCTCGCCGCACGTCTGGCGGCCGGTCTGCGACGCACCTTCCCGGACGGCGTACGCTTCGTGCCGCTCTCCGGCCTGGACGACCCGGCGCTCGTGCCGCTCGCCGCGGCCGACGCGCTCGACCTGCCGGACCGCTCCGCGCGGCCGCCGCTCGACGCGCTGGTGGAGCAGCTGAAGGACCGCCGGCTGCTCCTGCTCGTCGACAACTGCGAGCACCTGCCGACCGCCTGCGCCGAACTCGCCGCGGCCCTGCTGCACGGCACGACCGGCGTACGGATCCTCGCCACCAGCCGCCACCGCCTCGGCCTCACCGAGGAACACCTCCTGGAGGTGCGGCCCCTGCCGGTCCCCGACCCGGACGGCGACCTGTCCGCGCCCGAAGGCTCCCCGGCACTCGCCCTGTTCGCCGACCGGGCCGCCGCGGTGGTCCCCGGCTTCCGCCTCACCGCCGCCAACCGGGCCGCCGTGGCGCGCCTGTGCCACCGCCTCGACGGGCTTCCCCTCGCCATCGAACTCGCCGCCGTGCGGATGCGGGTCCTCGACGTCGACCAGCTCCTCGACCGCCTCGACGACCGCTACCGCCTCCTCACCGGCGGCAGCCCCGCGTCCCTGCCCCGCCACCAGACCCTGCGCGCCGCCGTCGACTGGAGCCACGAACTGTGCACCGCACGCGAGCAGTCGGTGTGGGCACGGCTGTCGGTGCTGGCGGGGAGCTTCGACCTGGAGACGGCGGAGGCGGTGTGCGCGGCGACGGGCGGAGCCGACGGGGGTGAGGAGGAGGGGGCGGACGTCCGGCCCCACGACGTCCTCGACGCCGTCACCGGCCTCGTCGACAAGTCCGTACTGTCCCGGGAGTCCGGCCCCGACGGCATCCGCTACCGCCTCCTCGACACCCTCCGCCACTACGGCCTGGACCGCCTGCGCGCCCTGCCCGGCGAGGAGTCCGCCGCACGCCGGCGCCAGCGCGACTGGATGCTGCACCGCGCCGCCGCCTGCGAGCGGGCCTGGTTCGGACCGGGCCAGCGCGACATGGTCGCCCGGCTCCGGGCCGACCAGGACAACATCCGTACCGCCCTCGACTTCAGCCTCACCACCCGGGGCGAGCGTCTGGCGGGCCTGCGTCTGGCCGGCACCCTCTGGTTCTACTGGCACGCCTGCGGTGCCCCGCGCGAGGGCCGCCACTGGCTCGACCGCGCCCTCGCCGCCAACCCGGAACCCACCCCCGAGCGCGCCCGCGGCCTGTGGATCGCGGGCCTCCTCGCCGCCGCCACCCACGCCCTCACCGCGGGCCTCGCCCTCGCCCGCGACGCCCACCTCCTGGCCCAGGACCTCGACGACGCGGCGGAGACGGCGCACGCCGAGTACGTCATCGGCGTCATCACCCTGTTCATGGACGACCTGCCGACCGCGCTCAGGCACTTCGAGGCGAGCGTCGCGCGCGGCCCCGTCCCCGGCCAGCACCTCAGCCTGCACGGCCTCAACCAGGTCGAACTCGCCTGCGCCCTCGGCTTCCTGGGCGAGGCCGACCGTGCCGTCGAGGTCTGCGAGGCCGCACGCCGGATGTGCGAGCGGCACGGTGAGGAGTGGGTGCACTCCTACGTCCTGCGGATGCTCGCCCTCGCCCACACCGTGTGCCGCGACTGGCCCCGCGCCGAGCACCACGCCCGGCAGGCCCTGCGCCTGAAGATCGCCGTGCACGACGTCATCGGTATCGCCCTCACCCTCGACCTCCTCGCCCGCACCGCCGTCGAGCAGGGCACCCACGAACGCTCGGCCACCCTGCTCGGTGCCGCCGACCGCACCTGGACCGCCATCGACCGCGACCGCTGGGGCTCGGCGACCCTCACCTCCGCCCGCCGTGACAGCGAGGCCCGGTCACGTGCGGGACTGGGCCCGTCCGAGTACCGGCGGGCCTACGAGCGCGGCGCCGCGCTCGACCTCGCCCGGACCGTCGAGTACGCCGTCGGCGACACCACCCGGCCCCGCCGGCCCACGGCCGGCCGACGGACGAACGGCCGCCACAGATCCACCCCGTCGACGCCCGGCGTCCGCCTCACCCGCCGCGAGAGCGAGGTCGCCGAACTCGTCGCCCAGGGCCTCGCCAACCAGCAGATCGCCGACCGCCTGGTCATCGCCCGGCGCACAGCGGAGGGCCACGTCGAACGCGTCCTGCGCAAGCTCGGCTTCAACAAGCGCAGCCAGATCGCCGCCTGGGTGGCGGCGCAGCGCTGACACCCACGGCCCACAGAGCCGTCCCGACGCATCGACTCGCAACCCGAGGGGAGTCCGTACCGATGACCACCCGACCCGACCCGTCCACCCCGCCGCAGGACTGCTTCGACCACCGCATGGCGGTCTTCCGCAGCGACGACGAATTCCTCGCCGCCGCCCTGCCCTTCCTCACCGAGGCTCTCGCGGCGCCCGACGAGCCGCCGCCGGTGGCCATCGCCGCACCCGGCAACCTGGACCTCCTGCGCGACGCCCTCGGCGACGGCGTGAAGGACGTCGTCCTCGTCCCGCACACCGAGTGGTACACGGGCTCCGCCGCCAACGCCATCGCCCGTGGCGCCGGCCACCTCGCCGCCAACGCCGGCCCCGGCGGCCGTATCCATCTGCTCATGGAACCCGTGTGGGGCGGGCGGGCCGGCCGCTCGCCCCGCGAGACCGCCGAGTGGATCCGCTACGAGGCGCTCGCCAACCTCCTGTTCGCCCCGCTCGCCACGACCGCCCTGTGCGCCTACGACACCCGGGTCGCAGGCCACGCCATCGTCGCCGCCGCCCGCCGGGCCCACCCCGACACCGGCGTGTACGTGGACCCGGTCCGGCTCGCCGCCGAGCTCGACGCCGTGCCGCTGCCCTCGCCGCCCGTCGACGCCGAGTACCTGTCCGGTCCGGTCCCCGCCGCGGACGCCGTGCGCACCTGGGCCACCGTCCAGGGACTGTCCCCGGCGGACGGAGAGCTGTTCGCCACGGCCGTCACCGAGGCGGCCGCCACGCTCGGCCCGCTGGAGGGCGCCCTGCTGTGGGGCGAGGCCCCGGCGTGCGTCTGCGAACTGCGTGCCGAGCGCCGCGTCGACGACCCGCTGGCCGGGTTCGTACCGCCGCAACGCGTGGAACCGGAACCCGGGCAGGGACTGTGGTTCGCCCGACAGGTGTGCGCATATGTCGACGTCCGCGACGACCGGGAGGGTGCGAGCGTACGGCTCCAGTACGGGTAGCGGAGTCCGCACGCAGGTATGGAATCGGGTATTTCTCCCCCTGCGGCCGCGCCCTCGGACCCGTCACCCTGGACCCATGCTGTACGGCTCCTATCCCCAGCCGCCCCTGGGCGCAGGTCATCTGAGCGTCGAGTACGAACCCCGCCCCGCCGCGGTCGGCGAGGCCCGCGCGGCGGTCCGCCGGCAGCTTGAGGGATGGGGGCTGGCGGACCTCGACGACTTGGTGGACATGGCGGAGCGCCTGGTGAGCGACCTCGCCGCGAACGCCCTGCGGCAGGCGGCGACCCGCTTCCGGCTCACCCTGTCCGCGGCGCACGGGATCCTGCGCTGCGAGGTGCGCGACGGGGTGGGCAAGACGGTGTGGTTCGAGCTCGGCACGTGCCGGTGCGCGCCCGGGCTGGTCGTCGGCGGGTCGTTCCGCGGCGCGGACTGATCCGCTCCCGCCCCCTTGCCGGGTCCGCCTCTTTACGCTTTCTTGATCTGCATGGCGGACACCACAGGAAACCCCACGGACACTGAGGCATCCTCCGACTACAACCCCCCACCCCGTAAGTCCCATTGGCGCTACATCGGGCCCGGCATCGTCGTCGCCGCGACCGGCGTCGGCGCCGGCGACCTGGTCGCCACCCTCATCGCGGGCAGTAACTTCGGCTACACCCTGCTGTGGGCCGCCGTCATCGGCTGCCTGGTCAAGATCTCCCTCGCCGAGGCGGCCGGACGCTGGCATCTGTCCACCGGCCGCACCCTGTTCGACGGCTGGGCGAGCCTCGGCCGCTGGACCATCTGGTTCTTCGGCGTCTACGCCGTGATCTGGGGCTTCGTCTACGGCGCGGCCGCCATGTCCTCCAGCGCGCTGCCGCTGCAGGCCCTGTTCCCGGACGTGATGGACCTTGAGTGGTGGGCCATCGCCTGCGGTCTGGTCGGCCTGGTCTTCGTCTGGTTCAACAAGTACGCGGTCTTCGAGAAGGTCATGACGGTCCTGGTGGGCGTCATGTTCGTGGTCACCGTGTATCTCGCGATCCGCGTCACGCCGAACCTCGGGGACGCCTTCGCCGGACTGCTGCCCGTCCTGCCCGACGAGAAGGACTCCGTCCTCAACACCCTCGGCCTGATCGGCGGCGTCGGCGGCACCATCACCCTTGCCGCGTACGGCTACTGGGTCAACGCCAAGGGCTGGACCAACACCGGCTGGATGAAGGTGATGCGGCTCGACAACCGCGTCGCGTACATCACGACCGGCATCTTCGTGGTCGCGATGCTCTTCGTCGGCGCGGAGCTGCTGCACTCCGCGAACGTGGCCATCGCGAGCGGCGACAAGGGGCTGCTCCAGCTCAGCGACATCCTGGAGGAGGAGTACGGCACGGCGACCGCCAAGTTCTTCCTGATCGGCTTCTTCGCCACCTCCTACACCTCCCTGATCGGCGTCTGGCACGGCGTGAGCCTGATGTTCGCGGACTTCGTGGCCCGCTTCCGCGGCGCGGGCGAGCTGAAGGGCGAGGAGGTCGCCTCCGGCGCACGCGAACGGTCCTGGCCGTTCCGCGCGTACCTGCTGTGGCTGACCTTCCCGCCCATCGTCCTGCTCTTCCAGGGCGAACCCTTCCGCCTGATCATCATCTACGGCGTGCTGGGCGCGGCCTTCCTGCCGTTCCTCGCCGGCACCCTGATCTGGCTCCTCAACTCCTCGCGCACGCCCGTGCAATGGCGCAACGGCCGGCTGAGCAACGTGATGCTGGCGATCGCCGGGCTGCTGTTCCTGGTGCTGTGCGTGAAGCAGGTCTGGGACCAGCCGTGGTCGGAGTTCTTCTAGCGGTACCGGTCCCACTCGGGGCTCAGGGCGATCTCCCGGAGCTGTTCCTTGCTGAGGGCGGGCGTCTTGCGGGTCGGGGCGTCGTGCTGGGTCCCGGCGTTGAGGGCGCTGACGACGACCCGGAAGCCGTCGGTGCGCAGGGTGTCGACGGTCCACATCACGGCGCCCGCGACGCCCTTGTCGCCGCCGCTCTCACGGAAGGCGGTCCTCGTGCCGTCGGGCAGGGTCTCGGAGTCGCCGCCGAACAGCTCGTCCGCCACGTCGCCCATGCCGTGCTGGACGTCGATCTGGACGTAGCTGCGGCCCTTGCCGTCGTCGAGGACGAGGTAGGTGTAGTCGCTGCCCTTGTCGACGACCTCGACGCCCTTGGGCAGGAGCGGTTGCAGGGTGCCCAGGACCGCCTCGGTGCTCGGCTCCTCGGGAGCGTCGCCCGGCGTGGCCGACGCCGAGGGCTTCTTCGGGTCCTCGGGGATGGAGTCGGCGATCGTGCGCCACACCTGTGCCGTCACCAGCTCCTTCAACTGGGCCGTGGACAGCGGGGGTGCGCTGCGGCTGACCGGGGCGCCCTTCTCGGCGGCGGCGTTCCACTCGCTGACGGAGATGTGCCGGCCGGTCGGGGTGAGAAGGTCGGCGGACCACAGCTTGGTGTCCGCGCGCCGGTCGGGATACTCGTAGCCCTGGAACAGCTTGAGCAGGGATCCGTCGGGCAGCCGGTCGGTGACGCAGCTGTCGTGCGGCACGAGCGCCTTGTCCGGGCAGTCCGTCGTCTCACGGGCCCGGTCGCTGCCGGGCTCGATCCGGTCGAGGCTCACGCCCACGGCCGCGGGACCCTTCCCGTCGTCGAACACGAGACGCACGTACGGCAGCATCAGCGGGCCCTCGTCGGTGCCGCGGGCCTCCTGCGCGCTGAACTCGCCCTCGGGGAGCAGCCCTTCGAGCGCCTCGACCAGCCGGCTGCCCTGCACGGGGGTCGGGGTCGGGGTGGCCGAGGACTGCCGCGCCACGTCGGAGCTCGACGGCCGCGGGGCCGGCGTACCGTTCCAGGGCACCAGCAGCGCGCCGCCCACCCCGACCAGGGCGATACCGGCGGCGCCGCCGGCCACCGCGGCCCGGCGCCTGAGCCGCAGCCGGCGTCCCCGGGCCCGGCCGGCGTCGGCGAGCGCGGCGCGGTCGGCCTCGAAGCGGCCGCCGAGGTCGTGCAGGGCGTGACCGAGCCGCCCTTCGAAGTGTTCCTCGTCGTGTTCCACAGGCATGGCAAACCACCGTTCGTCGGGGTCGGGTCGTCGGGAGGGGGCCGTGGGGCCGGCAGGGCGTGGGTCAGGAGGTCGCGTACTCGCCGAGGTCCTCGCCGAGCAGCGCACGCAGCCGCCCCAGCGCCCGGGTGCATCGCGTGCGCACCGCCGCGGAACTGGAGTTCAGCGCGTCCGCCGTCTCCTCGACCGAGCGGTCCTCCCAGTAGCGCAGGACGACCACGGCCCGGTCCTTCGCGGGCAGCCCGGCGAGCGCCTGGAGCAGCGTCAGCCGCAGCGGTACGTCACCGGGCCCGCCCTCGGCCGCGTGCTCCGGCAGCACGTCGGTGGCCCGTTCGGTGCTGCTGCGCCGCCGCTGATGGGCGAGGAAGGTCCGGGTGAGGACGGTCTGCGCGTAGCCGGCGGGGTTGTCCGCCCGGGAGACCCGCGCCCAGCGGACGTACAGCCGCCCCAGGGTCTCCTGCACCAGGTCCTCGGCGAGATGGGTGTCCCCGGCGGTCAGCAGACAGGCCGAGCGGTACAGGTGCCCGGCCCTGGCCACCGCGAACTGCGCGTAGTCGTCCGCGCGGGCCTGGCTCATGCGTCCCCCTGCTGCTGTGCGCCGGCTGTTGGTGAGGTCCCCACTTCACTGATGCGGCGGGACGGGGAGAATGTTTCACCGCAGCACCGAGAAGTTCACCGCGAGCACGAGAGACCAGGACTCAGGACCCGACGGATGACCCAGCAGCCACCCCCACCCGGCCCGGGCTTCGGCCCACCCCCACCGCAGTACGCGCCGCAGAACGCGCCCGCACAGCCCCCGTACGCCCCCGGGCCGCCCGCGTATGCCCCGGTCCCGCCCCAGCCGGTGCCCGCGGGCCCGGAGTTCCTGGCCGTCGACAAGCGCAACGCGGTCGTCGTCGACGCCTCCGGTGTCGTCTTCGAGATGTCCGGCTTCACCATGGAGTTCCGCTGGCCCGAGATCCAGGGCGTCCACTACAAGGCGAGCCCGGACGGCAAGGCCCTGATGGTGGCCGTGGTGCACCTGGACGGCCGATTCCACGAGTGCGTGGTCGAAGCCAGGCCGCGGGCGCGGCTCCAGGAGTGGTTCCCGCAGCTGGCCTGGGTGCTCGGCCACTACCGGCCGATGGGGTGAGGGGCCGCCGCGCCTCACCCCACCGGGGTTGAGCGCGGTGGCTACGGCAGCGCGTGCACGTGCGGCCCCACCGCGTTGGACCAGGCGTTGCCCGCCGTCGCGTCCCAGTTCGTGGACCAGGTCATCGCGCCCCGGAGGTCGGGGTAGGTCCTGGACGGCTTGAACGAGCCGCAGTTGGTGCCCTTCGCCAGGCAGTCCAGGGCGTTGTTCACGACCGACGGCGCCACGTACCCGCTGCCCGCGCCCCGGGTCGAGGCCGGCAGACCGAGGCCGACCTGGGACGGGGCCAGGCCGCCCTCCAGCTGGATGCAGGCCAGCGCGGTCAGGAAGTCCACCGAGCCCTGGCTGTAGACCTTGCCGTCACAGCCCAGCATGGAACCGCTGTTGTAGTACTGCATGTTGACGACCGTGAGGATGTCCTTGATGTTCAGGGCCGTCTGGAAGTAGGAGTTCGACGTCGACTGCATGTCGATGGTCTGCGGCGCCATCGTGATGATCAGCGACGAGCCCGCCTTGGAGGAGAGCGAGCGCAGGGCCTGCGACATGTACGTCGCGTTCAGTCCGTTCTCCAGGTCGATGTCGACGCCGTCGAAGCCGTACGTCTGCATCAGCGAGTACACCGAGTTCGCGAAGTTCGCCGCCGAGGCGGAGTCGTTCACGGCCACCGTGCCGCGCTCGCCGCCCACCGAGACGATGACCTTCTTCCCGGCGGCCTGCTTCGCCCTGATGTCCGCCTTGAACTGGTCGACGGTGTAGCCGCCCAGCCCGGCCGAGTCCAGGTTGAAGGTCACCGCGCCCGGTGTCGAGGTCGCGTCCGCGAAGGCGACCGCGATGATGTCGTACTGCGACTGCACGTCGGCGAGCTTCTGGACCGTGGCGCCGTTGTTGAAGTTCTGCCAGTAGCCGGTCACCGCGTGCTTGGGCAGCGCGGGACCCACCGGCCCGGCCGTGGTCGTCCCCGTCACGGCCGCCGACTTCGGCGACTCACCGGCCGAGTTGGTCGCCGTGACCTGGAACGAGTACGACGTCGAGGCGGCGAGCCCGGTCACGGTCGCGGAGGTGCCGGTGACCGCTGTCACCTTGGTGCCGCCGCGGTAGACGTTGTAGCCGGTCGCGCCGGAGACGGTGTTCCAGGCCAGGGACACCGACGAGGAGGACGTGCCCGACACCGCGAGCCCGCCCGGCGCGCCGGGGATCGTCGGGGTGGGGTCGGTGCCCCCGCCGCCGTCCGGGCCGAACACCGACAGGTCGTCCGCGTAGTAGGCCGCCTGCCCGTACCAGCCGTGCGTGTACACCGACACCGAGGTCGTCGAGGCGCCGGTGGTGAAGGTGGTCGACAGCTGCTTCCAGGACGAGGAGTCCGGCGTCCAGGTCGACACGTCGGTGGTGCCGGTGCCCGTGACGCCCAGGTAGGTGTAGCCGCCCTGGACCCAGGCGCTCAGCGTGTACGTCGAGTTGGGCTTGACGGCCACGGCCTGGGTGCAGCGGGCGTTGTCCTGCCCGGCCGGGGTCGCCTTCAGCGCGGTGGCGCCGCTGTGCACCGGGGAGGAGACGGTCGTGCCGCTGTTCGCGGAACACGTCCAGTTGCTCAGGCCGGACTCGAAGCCGGCGTTCTTGGCGTTGTTGACGTCCGCGGCGGACGCGTGGCCCGCGCCGAGGAAGGTCAGGGAGAGGGCGGAGGTGACGGCCGCCGCCCAGAGGCGTGCCGGTCGGCCACGGCGCCCCTGTCGTCGTCTAAGTATGAACATGTCAACCAAGTTGGTCCAGACCAATCCGGGTGTCAAGAGATTCCGGTCGTGGAGAATTGGTGTGCGCAACCTGCCCCGTTTTGGCGTGAGTTGTGCGCGCAGAGTTCCTTCCCGGCTGCACAAACGCTGTTCTCCGGTCATCAACCCGTGGATACAGTGCTGAGATAGTCACGCAATGAAGTCATTCCGGTGCACCGCAGTAACACCGGTGCACCGGACCGGGCGGGAACGGGGAGCGACGCGTGCCAACTGCCATCGCCGTGACCAGCGCCGACATGGCGCTGCCGGCGCAGGACGAGCGAACCGTGCCCGCCGTCGTGCTCCAGGACCTCGACCGCGAGCCGCTGGAGCGGTCGTTGGCGGGCATGCAGACGCTCGTCGAGCAGCACGGCCATGTGATCGTCCTCTGCTCGACCGCCGTCTCCCGGGGCGTGCGGCAGCGGCTGCACACCGTACGGTCCCTGCTGGAGAGCGACCGGATCGCCGTCTTCCGCCCCGAACTGCCCCCGCTCGGACTGGCCGTCCTCGCCCGCCAGCTGCGCCAGCTCGCCTCCTGCGACCTCAGCCCCGGCGTCCTCGCCTCGGCGGGCCGGCTGCTCACCCACTACATACACGCCGGGGCACTCCTCGGCTCCGTCACCCGGCTCGACCGCGTCCCCGTCGACCTCAAGTCGCACGCCAAGTCCTGGATGCCCGGCAGCCAGTTCGGCGTCCTCGCCCACCCCGCCCCGCAACTCGTGCGCATCGCCCCCGGAGTCACCCTCCCCGGCCCGGAGTTCGGCACGTCGATGCTGGTCGCGCAGGGACAGCTGCAGTCCGACTGGGTCACCGCGACCCTGGCCAAGTCCTGGAACGCGCAAGGGCTGCGCGAGGTCGTCCTGCCCGCCGAGTCGGGCACCTGGTGGGGGACGGGCAAGCTCATCGAGTTCTGCGCCTACCTGCCCGACCTGTCGGTGCTTTACCAGCTCGTCACCTCGGTACGGCAGAACTCCTGTCACTGGTGCGGCATCGACGTCATCGGCGACCGCTGCGTCTTCTGCTCCGCCACCCCGCCCGTCCATGAGCAACCGGCCCGCGCAGGCTGACCGGACCCGAGCCCGATCCGACCGCCCCCGACCGATTCCCCCAATGAGGTTGCACGGTTCATGAACTCCCGTCAGCGCCGCGGCGTGATACTCCTGCTCCTGTCGATCGTCTGCGCCCTCGGCGCCTTCGCCGGTGTCCTGTCCGTCATCAACGACGTGAAGTCCAAGGTCGGCCCGGAGGTCGACGCGTACCGGCTCAAGAGAGACGTGGCTCCCTACACGCCGCTCAGCGCGGGCCAGTTCGAGAAGATCGAGATGCCCGAGCGGTGGCTGTCGAAGAACGCGGTCACCAGTCTCCGCGAGATCCAGGGCAAGATCGCCGTGACGACCCTCAAGTCGGGCTCCCTGCTCCAGAGCGACATGATCGTCGACCAGCCGGCCCTGCAGACCGGCGAGCAGGAGCTCGCCATCATGATCGACGCGGCGACCGGCGTGGCGGGCAAGATCACCCCGGGCTCCAAGGTCAACGTCTACGCCACCTTCGAGGGCGCCCGCGACTCGGACCCCGACCAGTCGCGGCTGATCGTGGAGAACGCCCGCGTCATCGACGTGGGCGAGCTGACCTCGCTCAAGCCCGACGAGGACGGCGGGCGCCGGGAGCCCACCGAGGCCGTCCCGATCACCTTCGCGCTGGAGCCGATCGACGCCCAGCGCCTGACGTACGCCGAGTCGTTCGCCGACGAGGTCCGGCTCGCCCTGGTGGCGCCCGGCTCCGACTCCGACATCCCCGCGACGAACCGCACGTACGAACTCGCCAAGGACAAGTGAGAGGCCCCCATGCCCACGAGGATCCTCCCGGCCGTCGGCGACGCGGACGCGGTCCGGTCCCTCACGACGCTGCTCAGCCAGCTCCCCGACGCCGAGCCGGTCGCCCCGGTCACCGACTCCACCCAGCTCGTCGACACCCTGGCCCGCCTGGCCGCCGAGTCCATCGACGAACTCCCCGAGGTCGTCGTCGTCCACGAACGCATCGGCCCCGTCCCGGCCCTGGAGCTCATCCGCGACGTGGCCCTGCGCTTCCCGGCGGTCGGCGTCATCCTCGTCACCTCCGACGCGAGCCCCGGCCTCTTCCAGGCCGCCATGGACTACGGCGCGCGGGGCCTGGTCGCCCTGCCCCTGAGCTACGAGGAACTGGCCAGCCGGGTCAACGCGGTGGCCCAGTGGTCCATCGGCGTACGGCGTCATCTGGGCGCCGGCGGCGATGTGTTCAGCGGTGTCGGCGGCACCGTGGTCACGGTGAGCGGCGCGAAGGGCGGCGTCGGGGCCACCCTCGCGGCCATCCAGCTGGCCCTGGCCGCCCAGGCGTCGGGCCGCAGCACCGCGCTGCTCGACATGGACCTGCAGACCGGCGACATCGCCTCCTACCTGGACATCCAGTTCCGCCGCTCGGTCGTCGACCTCGCCGCCATCAACGACATCACGCCGCGGGTCCTGGCTGACGCAGTGTTCCGGCACGACACGGGCGTGGCGCTGCTGCTCGCCCCCGGCGACGGCGAACGCGGCGAGGAGGTCACCGACCGGGCCGCCCGCCACATCGTCAGCGCCCTGCGCTCGCGCTACGAGGTCGTCGTCATCGACTGCGGCTCCCAGCTCTCGGGCGCGAGCGCGGCCGCCGTCGAGATGGCCGACACCGCCCTCCTCGTCACCACCCCCGACGTGGTCGCGGTGCGCGGCGCCAAGCGCACCGTGCGGATGTGGGACCGCCTGCAGATCCGCAAGGCGGAGGAGACCATGATCGTCGTCAACCGCCACACGCGCAGCGCCGAGATCCAGCCCGCCCTGATCCAGCGCATCACCGGCACGGCCATCGCCGCCACCGCCGTCCCCGCCAACTTCAAGGAGCTCCAGGGCCCCGTCGACGCCGGCCGGGTGCACGAACTCGACCCCAGGAGCACGGTCAAGCAGGCGCTCTGGGCGCTCGCGGGGGAGCTGGGGCTGGTCAAGGGCACCGAGGCGGCGGTCCAGCCGCGCCGCAACGGCCGGGCGCGCGGGAGCGGCGGCGACCGGGCGGCGCTCACCTTCCGCAGGCGGAAGGAAATAGGGCGGTGAGGCGGCGCAGCCGGGGCGACAAGGGGCAGGTGGCGGTCGAGTTCCTCGGGATGCTGCCGACGATCGTCGTCACCCTGGTGCTGATGTGGCAGTTCGTGCTCGTGGGGTACACGTTCACGCTCGCGGGGAATGCTGCGGACGAGGCGGTCAGGGCGGGGACGGCGGCGGAGGGGCAGGCGGGCTGCGAGGAGGCGGGGCTGAAGCACCTTCCCCAGGCGTGGCAGGGGGACGCCTCGGTGCAGTGCGGGGCGGGCGGCGGTTATGTCACGGCCGATGTGACGCTCCGGGTGCCCGTCCTCTTCCCCGGCGCGATCGGCTTCCCGTTCACGGTCGAGGGCCACGCCGGGGCCGTACAGGAGGAGAAGGACTGAGATGCCGTACCGACTCTTCCCCCGCCGTGCGGGCCGGGACCGCGGTCAGGTCGCCCTGGAGTACCTCGGGTTCATCCCGGTCCTGATCCTCGTCGCGATGGCCGGCGTGCAGGTCGGGCTGATCGCCTACACCGCCCAGCAGGCGGGGACGGCGGCCAGGGCGGGGGCGCGGGCCGCCTCCCTCGACGACAGCGCGCAGGACGGGTGCGTCAACGCGATCAGCGACTGGCTGACCGTCGCCTGCTCCGAGGCGCAGGGGGGCGACCAGGTCACGGTCACCGCCACGGTCGACATCCCCTCGATCGTCCCCGGCTGGGACTTCGACCCCGCGCAGAAGACCGCCACCATGCCGCTCGACCACTGAACGAGGTACCCCCATGAGTCTGCGGTCCCGCATCAACACCCCGGAGGAGAACACCGGCCGGGGCGAGGACGGCCACCTGGTCTCCTCCTACCGGGCCAAGCTCCTGGAGGAGATCGACCTCGCGGAGATGAGCTCGCTGGCCGCGGCCGAGCGCCGGGCCCGCCTCGAGCGGGTGCTCGGGCACATCATCAGCCGCGAGGGACCGGTCCTGTCGACCGTCGAGCGCTCGCAGCTCATTCGCAGAGTCGTCGACGAGGCACTCGGCCTCGGCATCCTGGAACCCCTCCTGGAGGACGCGTCGATCACCGAGATCATGGTGAACGGCCCGGACGCGATCTTCGTCGAACGCGCGGGCCGCGTGGAGCAGTTGCCACTGCGCTTCCCCTCCCACGACCAGCTGATGCAGACCATCGAGCGGATCGTCTCCACGGTCAACCGGCGGGTCGACGAGTCCAACCCCATGGTGGACGCCCGCCTGCCGTCCGGCGAGCGCGTGAACGTCATCATCCCGCCGCTGTCCCTGACCGGCGCGACCCTCACCATCCGCCGCTTCCCGCGCTCCTTCACCCTGCACGAGATGACCGGCCTCGGCTCCCTCGACGAGCCCATGGTGTATCTGCTGGCCGGGCTCGTGCAGGCGAAGTTCAACGTCATCGTCTCGGGCGCGACGGGCACCGGGAAGACGACCCTGCTGAACGCCCTGTCCGGGCTGATCCCCGAGTCCGAGCGCATCATCACCATCGAGGACTCCGCCGAACTCCAGCTCCAGCAGTCCCATGTGATCCGGCTGGAGTCCCGCCCGCCCAACGTCGAGGGCAAGGGCCAGATCACCATCCGCGACCTGGTCCGCAACTCCCTGCGCATGCGGCCCGACCGGATCGTCGTCGGCGAGGTCCGCGGTGGCGAGTCCCTCGACATGCTCCAGGCGATGTCGACCGGCCACGACGGCTCGCTGGCCACCGTCCACGCCAACAGCGCCGAGGACGCCCTGATGCGGCTGAAGACCCTCGCGTCCATGTCCGACGTCTCCGTCCCCTTCGAGGCGCTGCACGACCAGATCAACAGTGCCGTCGACGTGCTCATCCAGCTGACCCGGTTCCCGGACGGCGCCCGCCGGATCACCGAGATCGCGATCCTGGACAGCCACGGGGCGGAGCCGTACCGGCTGGCGACGGTCGCCCGCTTCCACGCCCAGCCCATGACGCCGGACGGCCGCGTGCACGGCGCCTTCGCGTACTTCCCGCTGCCCCGCCGCACCGCGGACCGCCTCTACATGGCGAGCCAGCCGATCCCGCAGGCCTTCGGCGTCGCCCAGTCACCGCTCGAGCTCGCCACCCGAGAAGCCAGGTAGGACCCCCCATGGACCTCCAGACCCGCATCACGCTCACCACCGGCGTCGCGCTCATGACCTGCGCGCTCGCCGTGGTGGGCGTACACGCCTACGCCGCCGGCCGGTCCCAGCGCCAGGCCCTGGTCGACCGGCTCTCCGCCACCGGCCAGCTCACCGGGGCCGGCGGCCGGCGGCGCCGCTTCGCCGATCTGGACCGGCGGCTGCGCCGGACGCGGCTGGGCAAGCAGCTGGAGCTGCGGCTGACGGCGACGGGCCTGGACGTCACCCCAGGCGAGTTCTTCGTCTACATGCTGGCGACGGTGGCCGGCCTGTGGCTGATCGGACAGGCCGCGCTGGCCCCCTTCTTCGGCCCGATCGCCGGCCTGCTGGGGGTGTGGGCCGCGGTCCAGTTCCTCAACTGGCAGCGGCAGAAGCGCATCGAGCGGTTCATCAACCAACTCCCCGAACTCGCCCGCATCCTGGCCAACGCCGCCCACGCCGGACTCGCCCTGCGCACCGCGATCGGACTCGCGGCGGAGGAGCTGGAGGCGCCGGCCGGCGAGGAACTGGCCAAGGTCTCCAACCAGCTGGCGCTGGGCGCCTCGATGGACGACGCCCTCGGCGAGCTCGCCGAACGCCTCCCCTCCCGCGAACTGGTCGTCCTGGTGACCACGCTGGTGCTGTCCAACAGGGCCGGCGGGCAGGTGGTCAGCGCCCTGCGGAACCTCACCGAGACCCTGGAGGAACGCAAGGAGACCCGGCGCGAGGTCCGCACCCAGCTCTCCCAGGTCAGCATGACGTCGTACGCCGTCCCGGTCCTCGGCATCGGGTCGTTGTTCCTGATGAACGGGGTGAAGGACGGCGCCCTCGACCGGATGACCGGCTCGTCGCTGGGCCAGGCGGCGGTGCTGATCGCGTTCGGGCTGTACGCGGTGGGCTTCATCCTGATCCGCCGCATGTCGCGGATCGACGTCTGAGGGGCGGGGACGACTGATGGGAATCGGAATCCTCCTCGCGACGGTCATGGCCCTGGGCGTCTGGGGCGTCTTCGCCGCGATCCGCCTGTACCGGGCGGAGACCAGGCTGCCCAGCGACCTCGCGCTGGCCCTGGAGGTCGGCGCGACCCGCACCGGCGCCGTCGACTCGCTCGTCGACCGCATGGGCATGCGCTACGCGCCCGCCGTACTGCGTCTGATGGGCCCGAAACTGGTCGCCAGGTACCGCCGCAAGATAGACCTCGCGGGCAACCCCGGCGGCCTGACCATCGACCGCTACGCGGCCCGGCGCGCGGTGTACGGCTTCCTCGGCGCGGTCGGCTTCCTGGTGTTCCTGCTGCGCGGCCAGATCCTGGTCGCACTGCTGCTGCTGGCGTTCGGCGCCTTCTGGACGGAGGTCGGCATCTGGTCGGCGATCCGGATCAGGAAGGACGAGATCGAGCGCACCCTGCCGGACTTCCTGGACGTCCTCGCGGTCGTCGTCAGCGCGGGCCTCGGTTTCCGCCAGGCGCTCGACCGGGTCGCCTCCAGGTACGAGGGCCCCTGGGCCGACGAACTGCGCATCACCCTGCGCCAGATGGACCTCGGCATGAGCCGCCGCCAGGCCTTCGCGGAACTGCGCCGCAGGAACGACTCCGAACAGGTGGCGATGTTCGTGACCGCGCTCCAGCAGGGCGAGGAGCTCGGCGCGCCGATCGTGGACACCCTGGTCGCCCTGGCCAAGGACATGCGCCGCACCGACGCCCAGAACGCCCGCCGCAAGGCGGCCCGCGCGGTCCCCAGGGCCACGCTGATGATCACGACGTTCATGGTCCCGGCGACGATGATCCTGCTGGGGGCGGGTCTGCTGCTGGGGTCGGGAACGGACTTCGGGTCGCTGACGGGGGAGTAGGGGGAGGGGCCGTGGCGGGCATGCCGTTGAGGATGAGGACCGGGACGGGAGCGGGGCCGGAGGCGCGGACGTCGCGGTTCGGCCTCGGGTTCCTGCGCGCGGGCCGGCTGTCCCGGCGCTCCGGACGGGCCGCGCGCAGCGAGCTCATCGGGCGGCGGACCGAGCCGGCCGTGACGATACCGCTCCAGGTCAACGCCCTTCAGGCGATGTGCCGTCAGGTCTTCGGCTTCCGGCTCGCCATGATCGCCCTCTCGGCGCCGGCGGCCCTGCTCAACGCGGCGCCGGGGCTCGGCACCCGGCTGATGGGCGCGGCGGTCGTGGTCACGTTCATGGGCTCCTACGCCCTGTTCCGCGACTGGGAACGCTTCGGCCCGCTCCTCCTGCGCCACCCCACCCTCCTGGCCGCCGACACCCTCTTCACCTCCCTGCTGCTCATCTCCGCCGGCCCGGACACGACCCTGGCCTACGTCAGCGTCTGCACCCCGCTCCTGGCCGGCATCGTCTACGGCTACCGGGGCGCCGCCCTCTTCGCGAGCGTGCAGTCCCTGATCCTGCTCCTGGCCTACGCGATCAACACCGACGCGAGGTCGGCGAGCCTCGCGGACAAGCTGCTCCTGCCGGGCCTGTGCGTCATCACCGGCGCGCTGGGTTCGACCCTGCGCAACCTGATGCTCCGCTTCGGCACGGCCACCCAGGCCCTGACGACGGTCCAGGCCCGCCTCGCGGTCACCGAGGCGGTGGGCGCGGAACGGGCCCGGCTGGCCCGCGAGATGCACGACTCGGTGGCGAAGACCCTGCACGGCGTGGCACTGGCCGCCGACGGCCTGGCGGCCTCCGCGGCGACGGCCCCGATGGACCCGGCCCGCATCATTGAGCAGGCGGAACTGGTCGCCCGCTCGGCCCGCAGAGCGGCCGCGGAGTCCCGGGAACTCCTCGCGGACCTGCGCCGCGAGTCCGACCCCGACCGGATGACGGACGTCGCCCCCGAACTGGCTCGACAGAGCGACGACTTCACGGCCCGCACGGGCGTACCGGCGACGTACGGCCCGATGGGCGACGCCCCCGCGCCTCCCGTTCCGCCCGCCGTGGCCCGCCAGCTCCTCACCATCACGGCGGAGGCCATGGAGAACGCCCACCGCCACGCCGACGCCACGAAGGTGGAGGTGCGGGCCGGCGTCCAGGACGAGGTGCTCCGCCTCACCGTCCGGGACGACGGCCGGGGCCTGCCGCCCGGCACCACCCTCGAACACCTCCGCCGGACCGGCCACTTCGGCCTCCTCGGCATGGCCGAACGAGCCTCCTCGATAGGCGCCCGCATCCACTTCGGCAAGGGCATCCACGCCCGCGGCACGGAGGTCCGCCTGGAACTGCCACTGGCGGCCCTCACGACGACGAAGGCGACCAACCCATGAAGACGGCCCAGTCACCCCCGCCCGCCACGCCCCTGCGCCTGGTGGTGGCCGACGACAACCCCGTGGTCCGGGCGGGCCTGAGAGCCCTGCTCTGCGCGCACGCCGACATAAGGGTCGTGGCCGAGGCGACGAACGGCCACGAGGCCCACGAGGCGGCCCGCCGCCACCGCCCCGACCTGATCCTCCTGGACGTACGGATGCCGGGCACCGACGGCATCTCCGCCCTTCCGCATCTGGTGCGGATCGCGCCGGTGATGATGCTGACGTACAGCGGAGAGTCGGAGACGGTCCGCGAGGCACTGCGGCTCGGCGCCTCCGGTTATCTGGTCCACGGCGAGTTCACGGCGGACGAACTGATCGAGGCCGTACGGGAGATCAGGGCGGGCGGGAGCCGGCTCACACCCACGGCGGCAGCTGCGGCAACGGCTTCGCTCGCGCAAGCAAACGATGAACTCCCAACTGTTACAGGGAATTCCCTCGAATCGCTTTCGCAAGTGCAATCAAATGTGGGACAGTCGTCCCCGTATCGGTCACGGTTCCGGCTGAGCAGGAGGGAGGCGGAGATCATGGACCTCATCGCGGCGGGCATGAACAACCAGCAGATCGCCGCCACCTGCTTCATCAGCGAGAAGACGGTCAAGAACCACATCAACCGGATCTTCGCCAAACTCCACAGCACGAGCCGAGCGGAAGCCGCCGCCAAGTGGCTCGGCACGGCTCCTGGTTCACACCAGGGACGGAGCTGACCGGCGATGACGGAGCGACGGTTTTCGGCCGAGGCCCGGAATTGGGCCCAGGGACCCTCTGGTGTTCGGGGAATTCCCGCTTACTTTTCTCCAGAGACTTCTCACAGCACTGTGGAGCCCAGAGGGGAACACCATGAGCAACTGGATCAACACCACCGTCACCTACCTGCGCTCGCGCACCACGCGCGACGACAAGGGGCAGACGGCGGTGGAGTATCTGGGCATCATCGCGGTGGTGGTGGCGATCGTGTTGGCGATCACGGGCACCGATATCGGGCAGACGATCTACAACGCGATCACGGACAAGATCACCGAGGTCACCGGCGGTTGACGAGACCCCGACGGCACGACGACGCAGGGCAGGCCTTCCCCATCTACATCACGGTGGTGGCGGGTCTGCTTTTTCTCGCGTTCGCGTACCTTGCGGTCGGCCAGGCCGCGGCAAACAGGAACGGAGCCCAGACGGCCGCCGACGCGGCCGCGCTCGCGGCGGCACAGGAGACCAGGAGCCAACTCGCCGGCGACTGGCTGGAAGTCGTGAGCGACCCGACGAAGTGGCAGGACATCCTCGACGGCGACACCGCACTGTTCGACGATTGCTGGCGGGCGGACGACCTCGCGGCCCAGAACGACGCCGGTGTCCGTTACTGCGGGCGGGACGGGCTGTTGGGTTACAAGGTCGACGTCACGACCGACAAGTCCGTCGGCGACTCCATCGTCCCCGGAACCGAGGACAAGCACTCGAAGGCGTCGGCCATCGCCGTGATCGAGCCTTTGTGCACGTTCGATCTCCCCGGCGAGGACGCCGACGAAGGGGAGGGCGAGGGCGATGGGAACGACACGCTGCCACTGCCACAACTCACCTGCGACGACACGAACTGGGACCTCGACCCGGACGATCCGGCGACTCTTCCGGACCCCGAGGACCTCTTCGACGTCCACCTGGCCGACTGACAAGCGAACGACGAGTGACGAAGGAAGCAGGGGCATGAGCATTCGGTTCACCACGAAGGCCCGCAGGGGGATGGTCGCGATGACCGTCGCGGCCGGACTGGCCCTCGGTGCGGCCGGCTGCGGCAGTGGAGGCGACGACAAGAAGCCGGAGTCCTCGCCGTCCGCCACCAAGAGTGGCGGGTCGGGGCCGAGTGCCCAGGAGGGGCAGTCGGGCGATCCCCTGGCCGAGTTGAAGGGTCCCAACGGACTGCTGCTCCAGATCAACTCCGCCGCCCGGGACGCGGGTGGATTCATCACGGTCAACGGCGAACTGAAGAACGACGGCGACAAGACGGTCACCATCCCCGCGCAGTTGAGCGGCAACGAGACCGAGATCATCAGGAACGGCCGGTCGCTGGGCGGAGCCACGCTGGTCGACTCCAAGGGCAAGAAGCGCTACTACGTCCTGCGGGACACCGACGGCCGCCCGCTCACCACGACGGGCATCTCTTCCATCAAGTCGGGCGAGACCATCCCCGTGTTCATGCAGTTCCCGGCGCCGCCCAACGACACTCCCGACGTGTCGTTCCAGCTGCCCATGTTCGCCCCGGCCGACATCACGATCTCCGGGTGAGGCCCCCCATGACCGCCGCCCCCCGCCTCACCCTGACCCTCACCGCGGCCATGATCATGGTCGCCGCCAACGTCCTCGTCGCCACCACGGCCGACGCGGACGACGACCCCGGTGTGCCACCCGGGACCGAGGCCAGCGCCACCGCGCCCGTGGAGGTGGACGCCAACGATCCCGACCTGAAGCTGCCCGAGGGCGCCACCCTCGCCGAGCCGAAGGTCCTGGACATCAAGCAGGTCGTG
This sequence comes from Streptomyces chartreusis, assembly GCF_008704715.1. Taxonomy (NCBI): domain Bacteria; kingdom Bacillati; phylum Actinomycetota; class Actinomycetes; order Kitasatosporales; family Streptomycetaceae; genus Streptomyces; species Streptomyces chartreusis. The sequence goes on along the minus strand of NZ_CP023689.1, from coordinate 3,692,774 downwards.
GAGGAGCAGGGCGGCGAGGAGCGCCGCGAGGACACCAACGCGGACGTGAAGTTCGCGCTCCAGGCCGAGGTCCTGTTCCCCAAGGACAGCGCGAAGCTGACCGGCGAGGCGAAGGCCCGTATCGCCTCCATCGCGGAGGAGATCGGGAAGCAGAACGCCACGAGGATCCGCGTCTTCGGCTTCACAGACAATCTGGGCTCCTCGGCCCACGGCGACGTCCTGTCCCGGAAGCGCGCCAACGCCGTACAGGGAGTCCTGGACGCGGAGCTCAACGACTCCTCGGTGACGTACGAGGTGCGGGGCTACGGCGAGCAGTACCCGATCTCCCCGAACTCGACGGAAGAGGGCCGCAAGAAGAACCGAAGGGTGGAGGTGTCCTTCCCGCGCTCGGACGGGTGACCGGCGATCCGGCGCCTCACTCCTCCGTCACGCTCACCCGGACACCCGCCCCCACCCCCCACCCCGCCATAACCCCGGCCTCCGCCTCCAGTACATGTCGTGAGCGCAGCCGGGGCAGGCCCAGCCGTCCCGGCGCCATGGTGCGTACGGCGATGACTCGCAGCCCGCGGTCGAGGTAGGCCACGTCGATGGGCATGCGCATCCGGAACGTGTGCACCGAGCCGGCCGGCGTGAGCAGCATCGCGCCGTCGACGCCGTCCCGCCCGAGCAGCCCCTTCGTCCGGGCCCGGTACGACGCGGCGATCTCCAGCGGGACCCGCACCTCACCGTGCTCCCCGTGGACGACCAGCACCCCCCGCCCGTCTCGCAGGCGTCGCCCCATCCTCAGCCACCTCCAGGATTTTCTGTTGTCCGCCGAGTGCTACCCGGGTAGGAAGGCCCCATGACCGGACTCGGCGCAGTATTCCGTCCCCAGCTGGCCCCCGAACGACTCCGATCCGTCGCCCGGCTCGCCGACGAGGCGGGACTCGAAGAGCTCTGGCTCTGGGAGGACTGCTTCCGGGAAGGAGGGATCTCCACCGCGGCCGCCGCCCTCGCCTGGACCGAGCGGATCAGGGTCGGCGTCGGACTGCTGCCGGTGCCGCTGCGGAACGTCGCGATCACCGCCATGGAGGCGGCCGGTCTCCACCGGATGTTCCCGGGGCGGCCGATCCTCGCCGTGGGGCACGGCGTGCAGGACTGGATGGGCCAGGTCGGTGCGCGGGTCGAATCGCCGGTGACGCTGCTGCGCGAGCATCTCGACGTGCTGCGGGCCCTGTTGCGCGGCGAGCGGGTGACCGTCGAGGGCCGGTACGTCAGGCTCGACGACGTCGCCCTCGACTGGCCGCCCGCCGAGGCGGTGCCGATCATCGCCGGCGTCACCGGGCCCCGCTCGCTGCGGCTGGCCGGTGAGGCGGCCGACGGGACGCTGCTCACCGCGTCGACACCGCCGGACGGCGTGCGCAAGGCGCGGCAGCTCGTCGACGAGGGCCGTGCGGCGGCCGGACGCGACAGCGCCGAGCCGCACGAGATCGTCGTGTATCTGCTCACCGCCACCGGGCCCGACGCGTCCGCCCGGCTGAAGGCCGAACTCACCGCGGAGGGCGACGCGTCCGTGCCCGACCTCGGTGTCGCCGGGGACGCGGGAGCCGTGGCGAAGGCCGTGCAGCGGCTCGCGGACGCCGGCGCGGACACCGTCGTGCTCCAGCCGACGGGCGACGAGCCCGACCCGGAGGGATTCGTGCGGTTCGTCGCGGAGGAAGTACGGCCGCTGGTGCCGTAGCCGCGGGCCCGCCGGGGCGCGGGCCGCTTCGGGGGCGTTGTCAGTGGTGCCTGCCAGACTCCACAGGATGAGCGACGACACCGCCGACGTACGCATCCGAGCCGTGCTGGACTCCGACCTGGAGGCGTTCCTCGCCCACGAGCACGACCCGGAGGCCCTGCGGCGGTCGAGGTTCACGCCCCGGCCGCGGGACGCCTTCATGAAGCACTGGCGCACGAGCGTGCTCGGGGACGAGACCTGCCTCGTGCGGACCGTCCTGGCCGGGGACGAGGTGGCCGGCAGCGTCGTCTCCTGGTGGGACGGCGACCGCCGCTTCCTCGGCTACTGGCTGGGGCGGTCGTACTGGGGACGGGGCGTCGGCACCAAGGCGCTGGCCCTCTTCCTCGACGCCGAGCGGACCCGCCCCCTGTACGCCGACCCCTTCCACGCCAACACGGCCTCCGTACGCCTCCTCGAACACCACGGCTTCCGGCGCGCCGGCGTCGTCCACCACGGCGACGACGAGCACGTGCTGCTCGTGCTGGACGCTCAGTCCCGCGGCTGATCCCCCGTCACCCCGTCGATCAGCTCCCGCAGGATGTCCATGTGGCCCGCGTGCCGTGCCGTCTCCTCGATCATGTGGACCAGCACCCAGCGCAGCGACACCTCACCGTCGCGCCAGTCCGGCCGCCCCAGGTCCGTCAGCGCCCGCTCGGCGATCACACGGTCGGCGGCGGCCCGCGCACGGCCGTAGAACTCGACGATCTGTCGGGTCGTCTCGCCCTGGTCGGCCCGCATGTCCTGGTCGGTGTACGGGTCGAACCACAGCGGCTCCACCTCGCCGCCGAAGCTCGACACGAACCAGCCGTACTCCACCGACCCGAGGTGCTTGACCAGGCCCAGCAGATTCGTGCCGGTCGGCGTCATCGGCCGGCGCAGCCCCTCGTCGTCCAGGCCCTGCAGCTTCCACAGCACCGCGTCCCGGTGCCGGTCCAGGCTCGCCCGGAGCGTTTCCTTCTCACCCGCCGCGTACGTCGCGTCCGTCATGGCGCCGAAAACTAGCAGCGGCCACCGACAACGCCCTGCGATCATCAGCCGCATGGGACAGGACAGCAGGCCGTTCGAGGAGCTTCTCGCCGAGGGCGCCGCCGTGCCCACCGAGGGCTGGGACTTCTCCTGGTTCCGGGGACGGGCCACCGAGGCGCGGCCCAGCTGGGGATACGCCGTCTCGCTGGCCGACCGGCTGGCCGGCGCGAGCGCCGCGCTCGACCTGCAGACCGGGGGAGGGGAGGTCCTGGACTTCGCCCTCGGCCGGGCCCCGAAGGCCCCCGTGCTCACCGTCGCCACCGAGGGCTGGCCCCCGAACGTCGCCAAGGCCACCGCCCTGCTCGCCGCGCGCGGAGTCGCGGTCGTCGCTGCGCCCGAGGAGGCGCCGCTGCCCTTCGCCGACGCGGCGTTCGACCTCGTCACCAGCCGCCACCCGGTCCGGGCCCACTGGCCGGAGATCGCCCGGGTGCTCCGGCCCGGCGGCACCTACTTCGCCCAGCACGTCGGGCCGCACAGCGTCTTCGAACTCGTCGAGTACTTCCTCGGCCCCCAGCCCGAGGAGGTCCGCAGCGGCCGTGACCCCGAGCGGGAACGGGCCGACGCCGAGGCAGCCGGCCTGGAGGTCGTCGACCTGCGCGCCGAGGAACTCCGGATGGAGTTCCACGACATCGCCGCGGTCGTGCACTTCCTGCGCAAGGTCGTCTGGATGGTCCCCGGCTTCACCGTCGAGGCCCACCGGCCACGGCTGAAGGACCTGCACGAGCAGATCGAGTCCGACGGCCCCTTCGTCGCCCACAGCACCCGCCACCTCTTCGAGGCCCGCAAACCGGACGCGTGAGCCCGGCGGGGCTTCCGGCTACGCGTGCGCGCCGACGGTCACCTTCCCGATCACCAGCTCCGCCTTCGCCTCCAGCACGTCCCCCACCCGCTCCACCTGCTCGCCCAGCTCCCGCTCCTGCCGGGCCGTCAGCCCCCGCCCGACCGTCTCCACCGTGACGGTCGTACGGCGCCCCTGGCGCCGCTGGTGCCAGACCCCGGCCACCACGCCGTCGACCAGCAGCACCGGAAAGTTCCCCGCCTGCCCGCCCGCCAGCGCCCGCTCGTACGCCTCCCCGGGGAACAGCGTCCGACGCGGCTGCGCGGCGATGGCGTACGCGTCGAAGTACGGCAGCAACCGCACCCCGCGCACCGGCCCGCCAGGGAACTCCGTGTCGCCCGCCGCCACCCAGGCCGCCGCACCCTCGAAGGCGACCTCCTCGATCTCCCCGGCCCCTGCCAGTTCCGTGAACAGGGAGTTCGCCCAACCGGGCGGTGCCGCCAACCACTTGGCGAAGTGCTGGGGCGTGGCAGGGCCGTACGCGCGCAGATAGCGTCCGGCGAGCTCGCGCAGCGCGGTCCCGCCCGGAGCCGGCGCGGCGGACGGCGGGCGGGTGTACGTCACCTTCCGGCCCCGGTTCGGGCCGAAGCACAGCGCGCCCGACTGGCCTGCCCGGTGCATGACCTGCCGCCAGCGCGGCCACAGGCCCTGGAAGGCGGGCATCACCAGGTCGCCGGCCCACGCGCCGGTGCGCGCCACGACCTCCTCGCCCAGCTCCTCCACGGTCAGGCACACACCGTCGAGGGCGTCCCCGATCGCCGCCACGATCTGCTCCGCCTGCTCCTCCGTGACCCGGATGCCCGGCGGAAACGGGCTAGGGCCCGTCGGGATCGCCGTCAACGCCCCGCACCACCGGGGCAGTTCGGCGGCCGGGAGCAGATGCACGGTCCCGCGCGGCCCGAACGTCTTCACCAGCGACCGGTCCTCCCACAACGCGGCCCGTACGTCCGCCCGCGTCACCCCGGCGGCCCGCACTCCCACCGACACCTCGGCCGCCGACAGCACCTGGGCGTGCGCGCCCAGCATCGCCCCGACGACCTCGGCGACCGGAGTGCCCGGTGCGGCGGGACGGGTCAGGAACTGCCGCTCCAGCCGTCGCGCACTCACCTCGTCCCAGGTGACCGCCCTGCCCGCGTTGCCCGTCCCACTGCCCGACTTCGCTGTCATGGACCGACCGTAGGCCGGATATAGGTCAGAAACTGTCCGCCGACCCGGGCCGCCTGCCCGCAAGGTGCAAATCGTGCATCCGTGAGCGAACGCCCCTGAGTCCCTGCGCATCCAAGGAAGGCTCACCTTTTCCACATTGTTATGGCGGCCGACTCGATTTGCTTCCAGCCCTCGCGTAAGTTCAGACCAAGGTAATTCGCGTACGCAAAGCTGCGCGGCGGCACCGCGCAGAGGAGGGGGCTGCGCGGTGCCATGCCCCGAGGTGCCCCTCCTGATGGACGCGCGTCGCACCGAAACCGCTTCCCCGTCACCACCTGCCGAGGGTCGTCAATAGGGCGTTCGCGGTCGGGGTCACCCGCGCGGGGGAAGGCCGGACAAGTCGCCAGTTCCGGCCCCAAGGAGCGGCAAACCCGCCGGATCCCTCCGCATCCCCCGCGTTTCCCCTGGAAATCAGGCCCGATCTCGCCATGAATCCGCCACGAAAGAGCCCTCTGACGGCCACCGGGCCGTCGCCGAGCGACTTCGGAGAGTAGTTGTGGCACGCCGATGCACGCAGCATCACTTACGAAGGGTTATGGTGGAAACCCCCCCTCGGGCCGGTCCGTCTCCCCCCCACGGACCGGCCCGTTTTATTTGCCCCGGACCGCAACCCCCAAAGGGGCGCGGGGAACTGCGCGACCAGCCCGCACCGGGCCCGCACTCGCCAACGCGCCTCACATCCCACCCACCCGCGGCGCCCCCACCCACCGCACCCCGCAACCACGGCCCAAGCCCCGCAGGGGTAGGCTTCGCCCCCGGGGACCGCCATACGGACAGGAACCGCACCCGACTGCGCCGCGCGCAGCGCCACGCGCCTGTCCGATCCGTACGGAGGGGCTGACGAACACGTGAACCTGCGCGACAAGCTGCGCGGCCTGCTGGTCAGGCTGTACGCACGCCGGGTGGAAGGTCACCTGGACCACGCTCAGGTGCCCAAGCACATCGGCGTCATCATGGACGGCAACCGGCGCTGGGCGAAGGCCGCGGGCTCCACCACCATGCACGGTCACCGGGCGGGTGCCGAGAACATCGAGGAGTTCCTCGGCTGGTGCACCGAGACCGACGTCGAGGTCGTCACCCTGTGGCTGCTGTCGACCGACAACTTCGACCGTCCCCGGGACGAGCTCGGCCCGCTCCTGCAGATCATCGAGGACGTCGTGCGCTCCCTCGCCGCCGACGGCCGCTGGCGGGTGCACCACGTCGGCACTCCCGACCTGCTGCCCTCCCCGATGCAGATGGCGCTGAAGGAGGCCGAGGAGTCCACGGCGCACATCGACGGGATACTGGTCAACGTCGCCATCGGCTACGGCGGCCGCCAGGAGATCGCCGACGCCGTGCGCTCCATGATCGTCGACGCCCATGAGAAGGGCACGTCGATGGAGGACCTCGCCGACTCCGTCAGCGTCGAGCTGATCGGACGCCATCTCTACACCGGCGACCAGCCCGACCCCGACCTCGTGATCCGCACCAGCGGCGAGCAGCGGCTGTCCGGATTCATGCTGTGGCAGACGGCCCATTCGGAGTACTACTTCTGCGAGGTCTTCTGGCCGGCCTTCCGCAAGGTGGACTTCCTGCGTGCCCTGCGCGACTACGCGGCACGGCACCGGCGCTACGGCGGCTGAGCCCCTTCCGGCGCGGTCGCGGCCGTATACCGGCGCGACAAAACCAACCTTCTCCGGGACAGAAGTAACAAGGAGTTCACCAGCGCGCCGTCATATGCGCTGGCATGGCACCGCTTGTTCGAGGGCATAAGCCAAGCAGGTCGACACCCGAACCACGGGTGTCGTATCTCAGCGGGCGGCGCCGGAGCCGTCCGCCCGGGAGGCCCTTTGCACCAGCCCCACCGTGCGGTCACGGCACGGAAGAAGACGCGGGGGGCCGGTTTTCGGCCCGTGCACAGCGGCCGACGACCGGTCCAGCCCCACTCCGTCGCTCCCCGACCTCATCCGAGGGGGTACGTCCTTCCGTGGTGACCAGCACAAAGCGCCACAAGCCAGACCGGCGCACCTACGTTCTCGACACCAGCGTCCTGCTGGCCGACCCGAACGCCCTGAACCGCTTCGACGAGCACGAGGTCGTGCTCCCCATCGTCGTGGTGACGGAACTGGAGGCCAAGCGGCACCATCCCGAACTCGGCTACTTCGCCCGGCAGGCGCTCCGTCTGCTGGATGAGTTCCGGGTGAAGAACGGCCGACTCGACGCCCCCATTCCGATCGGGGAACTCGGCGGGACCGTCCGTGTCGAGCTCAACCACTCGGACCCCAGCGTGCTGCCCAGCGGCTACCGCCTGGGGGACAACGACTCCCGCATCCTCGCGGTCGCCCGCAATCTGCAGGCCGAGGGCTACGACGTCACCGTCGTGTCGAAGGACCTGCCGCTCAGGATCAAGGCATCGTCGGTCGGTCTCCTCGCCGAGGAGTACCGCGCCGAGCTCGCCATCACGGACTCCTCCGGCTGGACCGGAATGTCCGAACTGACCCTGTCGGGCGAACAGGTGGACATTCTCTTCGAGGAAGGGCATGTCTACGTCCCCGAGGTCGCCGACCTGCCCGTGCACACCGGACTGACGATCCACTCCGAGCGCGGCAAGGCGCTGGGCCGGGTCACGCCCGAGGGCAACGTCCGGGTGGTGCGCGGCGATCGGGAGGCGTTCGGCATCAAGGGCCGCAGCGCCGAGCAGCGGATCGCGCTCGACCTGCTGCTCGACCCGGACGTCGGGATCGTGTCGATGGGCGGCCGGGCCGGCACCGGCAAGTCGGCACTGGCGCTGTGCGCGGGTCTGGAGGCGGTGCTCGAGCGCCGTCAGCACCAGAAGGTGATGGTCTTCCGGCCGCTGTACGCGGTGGGCGGACAGGAACTCGGCTATCTCCCCGGCAGCGAGGCCGAGAAGATGAGCCCCTGGGCGCAGGCCGTCTTCGACACGCTGTCCGCGGTCACCAGCCGCGAGGTCATCGAAGAGGTCACCGCGCGCGGCATGCTGGAGGTACTGCCCCTCACCCATATCCGCGGACGCTCGCTGCACGACGCGTTCGTCATCGTGGACGAGGCGCAGTCCCTGGAGAGGAATGTCCTGCTGACCGTTCTGTCCCGAATTGGTGCTAACTCGCGGGTGGTTCTGACCCATGACGTGGCCCAGCGGGACAATTTGCGGGTCGGTCGCTACGACGGTGTCGTCGCCGTCGTGGAGAAACTGAAGGGACATCCCCTCTTTGCCCATGTCACGCTGACAAGGTCCGAGAGGTCCCAGATCGCCGCCCTTGTGACCGAAATGCTGGAGGACGGCCAGATCTGACGGGTCTGTTAGGTCCTGCGGAGGACTGCCCAACTTCATAGCGGTTACGCGACAGTTGGCGTCGTCCGGAAAGGCAGAGAGCCTATCCGGGCGGCGCCTCGGCGTGTGCGGCTTTCCGAAAAACCCTAGGGACAAACAAGGTGTGAGCTTTCACACGCAACACAGAATTGCCTTGCGACGTCCGGGTGCGGCAGAGTCTCACTCCTGTCAGGCCCCGCATACGACACCCCTGTACCCCCAGCGGTACGGAACCACAGCAGCAACACCATCAACTGCATAGCGACGTCGTATGCCGCCCGAGTCACCACGCGGCGCTCCCCTCGCGGGAGTTGCCCACCGGGTCCGCGCCTCCCGTGACCGCGCAGTTGGGAGGCCAGAGCCAGGGGCACGATTGCGTCCGCCAGGGTCACCGAAGCGGGCGATGCTGGAAGGAAACCGTGTGAGTCCGATTTCGGTCAGGGGATTCGCAGTGGCCTCTGCCACCGCGGTCACCGCTGTCGGAAGCGTCGTCGGCGTTGCCTCGGGCAGCACCGCGCAGAACAACGACGCCGAGGCGACGGCTGCCGATTCGACGCTCCTCGCGGACATACCCGCGGGCCAGCAGGCCCAGGTGCAGACCGAGTCCCTGTCGGCGCAGGCGGATGTCCAGGCCATCGCCGCGGACGTGAGCGCAAAGAAGGACGCCGAGGAGGCCGCCCGCAAGGCTGCCGCCCAGAGCGCCATCGAGAAGAAGGAAGCCGCCGAGAAGGCTGAGAAGGCGGCGCAGGAAGCCAAGGAGCGCGAAGAGGCCGAGGCCAAGGCCTCCCGGTCCTCCTCGGCCGACTTCCCGGTCCAGAGCTCGTACAGCATCTCGCAGATCCAGTCGATGGCGCGTTCGATGGTGCCGAGCGACCAGTTCCAGTGCTTCAGCAACATCGTGGACCACGAGTCCGACTGGAACTACCAGGCCGTGAACCCCTCCTCCGGTGCCTACGGCCTCTTCCAGGCCCTGCCCGGATCCAAGATGTCGTCGGTCGGCGCCGACTGGCAGACGAACCCCGCCACGCAGATCAAGTGGGGCCTGAACTACATGAACGACCGCTACGGCAGCCCCTGCGGCGCCTGGGACTTCTGGCAGGCCAACAGCTGGTACTAGAGACTCGGCCGGGAACCGGCGGCTCTCAACCCTGCATTGCCCCTCACCGTCTTTGGGTGAGGGGCTTTCGCGTTTCCCCGTGCGGTGCCATGTACGGTCGGATTCGACGACTCCAGGGGGGAGTGGTGGGGAAAGACGGGGGAAGAGGACGGATCATGTCGCGAGTGCCAGGGTGGCTCGGCCGGGTCGGTGCCGGTCTGACCGAGATGAGTGAGCGGTTGGACGAGCGCCGGGCCGCGGTGGAGCGGGAGAGCACCCAACCAGAGCCGGTGGGGCGGACCGCCGTCGCCACCGAACCGCCCCCTGCCGCCGACCCGCCACCCGTGGACCACGTGCCAAGGCCCCCCGACTACGCGCCCGCGGCTCCGGCACCGCGCCCCGACCCCGCACAGGTCGTGCCGTGGGGCGTACGGGTCGCCGCGGAGGCCGGCTGGCGGCTGCTGGTGCTCGCCGGCACCGTCTGGGTGCTGATGCGGGTCATCAGTGCCGTCCAACTCGTCGTGCTGGCCTTCGTCATCGCCCTGCTACTCACCGCGCTGATGCAGCCCTCGGTGGCCTGGCTGACCCGGCGGGGCGTGCCGCGCGGGCCGGCGACCGCGCTGACCGCGATCCTCGGGTTCGTCGTCATCGGGCTGATGGGCTGGTTCGTGACCTGGCAGGTCATGGAGAACATCGACAATCTCTCCGACCAGGTCCAGGACGGCATCGACGAGCTGCGCAACTGGCTGCTCAACAGCCCCTTCCACGTCACCGACAAGCAGATCAACGAGATCGCCGAGAACCTCCGGGAGGCGATCGGCGCCAACACCGACGAGATCACCTCGGCCGGCCTCGAAGGCGTCACCGTCATCGTCGAGGCGCTGACCGGCATCCTGCTGGCGGCCTTCTCGACGCTGTTCCTGCTCTACGACGGCAAGCGGATCTGGCAGTGGACCCTCAAACTGGTCCCGGCCGCCGCCCGTCCGGGAGTCGCCGGCGCCGGGCCGCGGGCCTGGGCGACGCTGACGGCGTATGTGCGCGGCACGGTGGTGGTCGCCCTGATCGACGCCGTGTTCATCGGCATCGGCATCTACTTCCTCGACGTCCCCATGGCCGTCCCGCTGGCCGTCTTCATCTTCCTGTTCTCCTTCATCCCGCTCGTCGGCGCGGTGGCCTCCGGCGCGCTGGCGGTCGTGGTGGCCCTGGTGACACAGGGCGTCTTCACCGCCGTCATGACGCTCGTCGTCGTCCTCGCCGTGCAGCAGATCGAGGGCCACATCCTCCAGCCGTTCATCCTCGGGCGCGCGGTCCGCGTGCATCCGCTGGCGGTCGTGCTGTCGGTGGCGGCCGGCGGCATGGTGGCCGGGATCGGCGGCGCGGTGGTGGCGGTGCCGCTGGTGGCGGTGTCGAACACGATCGTCGGGTATCTGCGGGCGTACTCGCAGGAGGCGGCGCTGCGCCAGGCGCCCGAACCAAGGGGCGCGACCGCGGTGGAGGTGGCTCCCGTGCAACCACCGCCCGCCGCCAGGGAGCCGGCGCCTTCGGAGTGATGACAAAGGGCCCGTTCACCTTCGAGGTGAACGGGCCCTTCGTCGTGCGGGGAAGCGCTACTCCGCCAGAACCGCCTCGGCGTCCAGGGTGACGGCGATCGCCTGGATCACCGACGCGATCTTGAACGCCTCCTGGACCGTCTCCCGGTCCACGCCGGCCTTGCGCAGCACCTGCTCGTGCGAGTCCAGGCACAGACCGCAGCCGTTGATGGCGGACACCGCGAACGACCACAGCTCGAAGTCGACCTTGTCGACGCCGGGGTTGCCGATGACGTTCATCCGCAGACCGGCACGCAGGTTGCCGTACTCGTGGTCGGACAGCAGGTGCCGGGTCCGGTAGAAGACGTTGTTCATCGCCATCACGGCGGCCGCGGACTTCGCCGCGGTGTACGCCTCGGGCGAGAGGTTCGCCTCGGCCTCCGGCGCCAGCTCGCGCAGCACGATCGGGGAGCGCGCGGCGATCGCCGTGGCGAGCACCGTGCCCCACAGCTGCTGCGCCGGGAGGTCCGAGTTGCCGATGACCGAGCCCAGGTTGAGCTTCAGGTCCTTGGCGTAGTCCGGTATGCGGGACTTCAGGGAGTCGAGCGACATGTGGGTCACTCTCCCGCGAGCAGCTTGACCGGGTCCAGGGTGTCCTCGCCCTTGCTCCAGTTGCACGGGCAGAGCTCGTCCGTCTGGAGGGCGTCCAGGACCCGCAGGACCTCCTTGGGGTTACGGCCGACGGAGCCGGCGGTCACCATGGAGAACTGGATCTCGTTGTTCTGGTCGACGATGAAGACGGCGCGCTTGGCGAAGCCGTCCTCGCCCTCGATGCCGAGGTCGCGCATCAGCTCGTGCTTGGAGTCGGCCATCATCGGGAACGGCAGGTCGCGCAGGTCGTCGTGGTCCTTGCGCCAGGCGTGGTGGACGAACTCCGAGTCACCGGAGAAGCCGAGGACCTGGGCGTCACGGTCGGCGAACTCCTCGTTCAGCTTGCCGAAGGCCGCGATCTCGGTCGGGCAGACGAAGGTGAAGTCCTTCGGCCAGGCGAAGACGATCTTCCACTTGCCCTCGTAGGTCTTGTGGTCGATCGTCCCGAACTCCTTGCCCTTCTCCAGCGAGACGCAGGCGGTCAGTTCGAACGCGGGGAACTTGTCACCGACAGTGAGCACAACTCTCCTTGCAGCGAGGAGACACCGATTCGGTACAGGCGTCTCCCTTGGGTTGGACCTTACCGATCCTGGCACAGGCTGCATTGATACGGGAAATAGCTACACTCGGTCAGGTTGATCGGAGCGTGCTATCAGTGACCGTGAGTAAGAGGAGACAGCCGAGTCTCGCCCAGCTGCGGGCCTTCGCGGCCGTCGCCGAGCACCTCCATTTCCGGGACGCGGCCGCCGCGATCGGCATGAGCCAGCCCGCCCTGTCAGGTGCCGTCTCCGCCCTGGAGGAGTCACTCGGAGTGACGCTGCTGGAGCGCACCACCCGCAAGGTGCTGCTGTCGGCCGCCGGCGAGCGCCTCGCCGTACGCGCGAAGGCCGTGCTGGCGGAGGTCGGGGCGCTGATGGAGGAGGCCGAGGCGGTACGGGCCCCGTTCACCGGCGTGCTGCGGCTCGGTGTCATCCCCACCGTCGCGCCGTATCTCCTGCCCACCGTGCTGAGGCTCGTGCACGACCGCTATCCGCAACTCGACCTCCAGGTGCACGAGGAGCAGACCGCGAGCCTGGTCGACGGGCTCACCACCGGCCGCCTCGACCTGCTGCTGCTCGCCGTCCCCCTCGGGATGCCCTCGATCGCCGAACTCCCGCTCTTCGACGAGGACTTCTTGCTCGTCACCCCGCTCGGCCACTGGCTCGGCGGCCGCGAGGGCATCCCGCGCGAGGAGCTCAGGGCGCTCAACCTGCTGCTCCTGGACGAGGGGCACTGCCTGCGCGACCAGGCGCTCGACATCTGCCGGGAGGCCGGCCGCGAGGATGCCCCGGTGACCACTACGGCCGCCGGTCTGTCGACGCTCGTGCAGCTCGTCGCGGGCGGCCTCGGCTGCACACTGCTCCCGCGGACCGCCCTCAAGGTGGAGACGACCCGCAGCAGCCAACTCCTCACCGGCTACTTCGCCGAGCCCGCCCCCACCCGCCGGATCGCCCTCGCGATGCGGGCCGGAGCGGCGCGCGGAGCGGAGTACGAGGAGCTGGCGGCGGCCCTGCGAGAGGCGCTTCGGCCGTTGCCGGTATCGGTGTGCCAATCGGTCAAATGAGCGCCGAACACAGTTCTTTGAGTCATCCTCAAACTCAACTTCCGTCAACTAGCGACAGGTCGGATATCCCTCTCCGGAATATGCGCGCGGACTGATACACATTCCCCCCTCAGCGCTATGCGTCAGGCGTGTGTGCGAAACGACGAGGGGTGTGATGTCGGGCTACGAACACCTGGCACGGGCCCTGGCCGTCTGTGCGCGTGACGGCTTCACCGGAGAGCTCAGGGTCAGCGGAACGCCGGGCGGCACCTTCCACCTCGGCGACGGCCGGGTGGTCGCCGCCGAGTCCCCCGGCGCACCGGGCCCCGAGGCGCTGCTGCTGCGCTCCGGCCGGGTCAGCGGCGAGCAGTGGGCCGAACTGATGCGGGAGTCCGGGGGCTCGCGCTGGCCGGCGACCGCCCTCATCGCACGCGGGTACGCGGGGGCGGCGCAGCTGCGGGTCGTGTGCGCGATGGCGCTGCACGACGCCGTGTTCGCCATCGCCGCCGGCCGGGTCGACGACTGCGAACGCGTCCCCACCTTCGAGCCGTTCGCGCAGGTCCCCGTGGGGGAACCGCCGCTCGGCCTGCTCCAGGGGGCGGCCCGCAGACTCACCGCGCTCACCGAGCTGCCGCACCCCGTCCACCCCGACCGCGAGCGGCCCGTGCCCGCACCGGCGCCCGCCGACACGGACACCCCGCTCACCGTCCTGCGGCGTGAGCTGCTCGCCCACGCCGACGGCCGCCGTACCGCCCGGGACCTCGCCTTCCGGATCGGGCGGGGCGTGTACGCCGTGACGGTCGAGGTCGCGCGGATGCTCGGCGACGGACTGCTGGTCTGCGCCGAGGCGCCCGCGCCGATCCCCGTCCGCCCCTTTCCGGACGGCCACGCGCTGCGCCCGCGGGAACCGGCGCCCGTCGAGCCGCCGCCGCACCCGCCCTCGACCCCGACCGCTCTGCCCCGCCGAAAACCCGGCAGCTTCTTCCGCCTGCGGAACGGAATTACGAGATGAGTCCGAAATGAAGCAGCCGATCAGATGTGAAAAGAAATAGGAGAGTCGCGTACATGGATCACAAGGCCCTGGCACTGGAAATGCGTGGCCTGCGCGAACAGGTCACCGGGATCACCGACACCGCGGTCGCCGCCGCCGACGGCCTCCTCATCGCCGCGGACACCGCCGACACCATCGACCCGGAGGGCCTCGCCGCCCTCGCCGCGGCCGGTCTCGGTCTCGCCAGGCGCACCGCCGACGCCACCGCCCGCGGCACCCTGCGCCGGACGGTCACCTACGGCAGCCATGGCTGTGCCGCCTTCTTCGCCGTCGGCGACACCGCCCTGATGGTCGTGCTCGGCGACGAGGGCATGGACGTGGACCACCTGAACCGGGCTACGCAGTCCGCCCTGCGACGCATCGATCTGATCCTCACCGACAAGGCACCAGAGGGAGTTTGAAGGGATGGCGACGAAGCGCATGACCTCAAGTTTCTCCGACCAGGTGATGAGCCTGGTCAAGCACCTTCGCACCGACGCCCCGGACTGCGTGGCCTCCGGGGTGGTCGACATGTCCACCGGGATGCTGCTGTCGTACGAGACCGTCGAGAACCATCCGCCGGAGGTCCTGGACCTGCTGGCGGGCGCGACGCTCGACCTGTTCCAGGGGCGCACGGTCGTGATGATCGAGGACGTCTTCAAGGAGCGCCGCGGCATCAGCAGCGACAACCACTTCTTCCAGGAGATCCTGGTCAACAGTGAGAACCTCACGCACCTGTTCGTGCGGCTGACCGAGCAGCAGGACGTGGTGGCCGTCGTCGTCTGCCGCAAGTCGGTCAACGTGGGCATGCTGTTCGCCCAGGTCCGGCGGGTCGTACGGGAGTACAGCCTCTGAACGCGACGGCGGTGGGGTTCCCCGAGGGGAGCCCCACCGCCGTCAGCCGTGCGCCGTCCGTCCTACTCGGTGCGCAGCCCGTCCGGCCGCATCAGCCGCAGCAGCGGCGGCAGGCTGAGGACCGTCACCGCCAGGACGATGCCGGCGCCGACGCCCGTCATCGACAGCACACTCGTCCAGTCCACGACGACCGGAGTGTTGGTCATCTTCAGCAGGACCGTGCCCAGCGTCATCCCCACCACCGAGGCCAGCAGCAGCCCCAGCGCGATCGGGATCGCCGTCTGCCACAGCACCGACAGGCTCAGCGTGCGGCGCCGGGTGCCGAAGGCGACCAGCGACGACAGCAGCTTCTTGCGGTCGCGCAACTGCTCCAGCTGCGAGACCAGCAGGCTCGCGCCGATCAGCGCCATGACACAGACGGCGCCGACGAACAGGCCGGTGCGGATGGTGCCGTAGCGTTCGGAGGTCTGCGTGGAGTACCAGTTCATGGGGTACGACAGCGGGTCGGCGGCCGCAGCGGTGTTCCGCACGAGGTCGTGGACGTCCGGCACGGAGCTGTCGAGCTGCAGGTACAGCTGCCCCCGCAGCGCCGGCTCGGCCGACGCGGGCAGCGCCTTCGGCGTGACGAGGAAGCCGCCGCGCTCCCGGCCCGTCAGGTCCTCGCGAGAGCGGGCCTCCTTGATGCCCCGCGGGATCTTCCAGGCGATCTCCTGCCGCTTCGGGCTGCCCTCGTACGACGGGTCGAGGTACACCGTCCGGCCCGCCTCCTTCGCCAGCTTCGGGGTGTCCTCGTCCCACTCGGCGTTCGACACGTAGAAGATGTCGCCGTCGCGGCACGAGGGCAGCTCGGCCGCCTCGCGCAGGGACGCGCAGTCGCCGACGGTCATCTCGACGCCCGTCTCGGGGTCCTTCCGCCGCTCGCCCAGGTAGCCCTCGGCGTACGCGTAGACCCCCTCGACTCCCTTGGTGTCCCGGAACTTCTCCACCGCCGGGTCGAGCTGGGCATTACGGGACAGCGACACCTGCATCTGCGCACGCTCGACGTCCTTGCCGGAGGACTTCGTGTAGTCGCTCTCCACCCCGGCGAACAGCATCTGGAGTGCGATGGCACCGGCCACCGCCACCGCGACGCCGTTCACCATGCGGGCCGCCGTGCCGCTGCTCAACTGGAGCCTGCGGACCGCGAGCTGCCAGGCCACGCCGCCAGAGCCGAGCCGGGCGACGACCGCCTCGACGATCCACGGCAGGAGCGTGGTCACGCCGATGAGCAGCAGGAGCACACCGCCGATGACGAGGTACTCGTTGAAGGTGCCGTTCTCACGGCCCTGGCCGATCATCGGCCACAGCATCGCGAGGCCACCGATCGGCAGCAGCAGCCGCCACCACAGCCGGCGCCGCGCGGGCTTCGCCGTACGCACCACGCCGAGCGGTTCGATCACCACACCGCGCATCGCGAACAGCGTCACCAGTACGGCCGCCGCCGGGACGGCCAGGCCGACCAGCAGGGCCAGCGCGGGGGAGGGGTCGAGGTAGCTCGGGAACACACTGACCTCGAACACCTCGACCGAGCCCGCGATCTGGCGCCCGATCATGAAGAAGGCGGTGCCGAAGCCCAGGCCCAGCACGGCGCCCGCCAGTGCCTCGCCGGCCGCGACGCGGCGCACCATGCGCCCGTCGGAACCGACGAGCCGCAGTGCCGCGAGCCGCCGGTCGCGCCGCTCGCCGCCGAAGCGCACGGCCGCGGCGATGAAGACGGCGACCGGCATCAGCAGCACCACGAAGATCACGATGACCAGCAGGAGCAGTACGGGGTCGGTCTCCGTCTCGGTGGGGCTGGTGTCCCCGAACCGGTCGATACGGGCGACCCGGGCGCCGTCGATGTGCTCGGCGAGGCCCTCGCCGCCCCGGAAGAAGGCGAGTTCGTGCGAGCCGATCAGGCCGCTCTCGCCGATGGTGCCGACGATCCGCTCGGGCAGCCGCTCGCGCAGAAGCTTGGCGTCGTCCGACTCCAGAAGCCGCTTCAGGGCGGGGGAGACCACCATCTCGCCCGTCGCGGGGAACTTCTCCAGCCCCGGCGGCAGCGGCGCCTTCGCGCCCTCGGGCTCCAGTGCCCGGCCGCGGATGTCCTTCTCGCGCCAGTCCGTGTCGACGTCCGCGATGAGCAGGCTGCGGTCGGAGCGCTTGAGGTCCAGGTGGCTGTAGTCGACGTCGGCGCGGGCGCTCTCGCGTTCGTGCCGGACCGACTGCATGTTGGGGACCGCGGTGGTGAGCAGCAGCAGCGCCACCCCGAGCCCCACGCCGACGGCCGTCAGCAGGGCACGGACCCACCCCTCACGTCCGCCCACGAAGGCGAACCGGACCCCCATTCCGAGGTCCCTGGCCCACTGACCTACGTTCATACGACCCGCTCCATGTCCCGGGACTTGCCGTCGCGTACGACGATCTCGCGGTCGGAGTAGGCGGCGACCCGGGCCTCGTGCGTGACGAGGACGACGGCGGCGTTGGTGGAGCGGGCGGCGTCCGTCAGCAGCTCCATCACGCGCTCGCCGTTGAGGGAGTCCAGCGCGCCGGTCGGCTCGTCGGCGAACAGCACGCGCGGGTTGGTGACCAGCGCACGGGCGACGGCGACACGCTGCCCCTGACCGCCGGAGACCTCGCCGGGCCGCTTCTTGCGCAGGTCGTCGACCTCCAGCCGCTCCATCCAGGTGAGGGCGGTGCGCTCGGCCTCCTTGCGGGAGGTGCCGTTGAGCCGCAGCGGCAGGGCGACGTTCTCCACGCAGGTCAGCTCGGGCACGAGCTGACCGAACTGGAAGACGAACCCGAACTCCGAGCGCCTGAGGGCACTGCGCTGGGCGTCGCCCATGGTGGCCAGCTCACGCCCGTTGTAGGTGATGGACCCGGAGTCGGGCGGCACGATGCCGGCGAGGCAGTGCAGCAGCGTGGACTTGCCGGAGCCGGAGGGCCCCATGACGGCGACGACCTCGCCGGGGTGGATGGAGAACTCGGCGCCGTCGAGGGCGAGGGTCGGGCCGTAGGCCTTGCGCAGGTCCTCGGCCGCGAGCAGGGAACCGGGAGGCGGAGTCACTTGGTCACCACCTCGGCGAGCTTGTCGAGACGCGCGGCGGTCAGCTCCAGCCAGCGCAGGTCGGCCTCGAGGTGGAACAGGGCGTGGTCGCAGATCAGCTGGTCGGCCAGGTCCCCCTTCCGCTTGCGGTCGGTGAGGATGCGCATCATGCGCAGGTGCTCGGCCCGCTGGGTGTCGAGGATGTCGGCGGCGTCGCGCCGGGTGAGCAGAGCCAGGACGACCTTGGTGTACAGGGTCGACTGGAGGTACGGCTCCGGCTTCTCGGGCGTCGCGAGCCACCGCTGGACGTCGGTGATACCGGCGTCGGTGATCGCGTACCGCTTCCGCTCGGGCCCGCCGCCGGGCTCGATGCCGTCGACCTCGACGAGACCGTTCTTCAGCAGCCGGGACATCGTCGAATAGACCTGGCCGTAGTGCAGCGGCCGGTCGTGACCGAACTTCTCGTCGAAGGCCCGCTTCAGGTCGTAGCCGTGGCGGGGGCCCGATTCCAGGAGCCCTAGGAGGGTGTGACCGATGGACATGTCCAGGACTCTACACGGGGTGTATACGCCCTATGTATACGCGGAGTGTGTAGATCATGGCAGTGGGTGTGAAGGCCCAGGTGGGGCCCGATTGTCACGGTTCTGCTACTGGGACTCGGGCGGCTTCACCGGCGGACGACCCCTGCGGGGGATCGGCTTGGTGTCGCCCGGCAGCCGGCCCGCCTCCGCGAGGGCGCGCCGCAGCAGGAACTCGATCTGCGCGTTGGCGGACCGCAGTTCGTCGCCCGCCCATCGCGCGAGCGCCTCGTACACGGCCGGGTCGAGCCGCAGCAGCACCTGCTTGCGCTGCGGCCGACCCTGCGGGGCCGGGCCCCCGGAAGAATCCGTCACTGGTAGAGCGTCCCGGTGTTGAGGACCGGCTGCGGGGCCCTGTCGCCGCAGAGCACCACCATCAGGTTGGACACCATCGCCGCCTTGCGCTCCTCGTCCAGCTCCACGATGTCCCGCTCGGAGATCCGGGCGAGCGCCGCCTCGACCATGCCCACCGCACCGTCGACGATCTGCCGCCGGGCCGCGACGACCGCTCCGGCCTGCTGGCGCTGGAGCATCGCGGAGGCGATCTCGGGAGCGTACGCGAGATGCGTGAAGCGCGACTCGATGATCTGCACCCCGGCCGCCTCCACGCGCGCGTGCAGTTCGACGGCGAGCTTCTCGGTGATCTCCTCGGCGTTGCCGCGCAGTGAGAGGCCGCCCTCGTCATGGGCGTCGTAGGGGTACTCGATGGCGATGTGCCGCACGGCCGCCTCGGTCTGGGTGGAGACGAACTCCAGGAAGTCGTCCACCTCGAACGTGGCCTGCGCGGTGTCCTCCACCTTCCATACGACGACCGCGGCGAGCTCGATCGGGTTGCCGTAGGCGTCGTTGACCTTCAGTACGGCCGTCTCGTGGTTGCGGACCCGGGTCGAGATCTTCGTGCGGGAGGTGAAGGGGTTCACCCAGCGCAGTCCGTCCTCGCGGATGGTGCCCCGGTAGCGCCCGAAGAGCTGGACGACCCGCGCCTCGCCCGGCGCGACCATGTTCAGTCCGCACATGGCCAATATCGCCGCGATGGCGACCAGGATGCCGACGATGATCAGGGCCGCCTTGGCGCCGCCGTCGGAGACCGTGCCGCCGGCGGCGATCAGCCCCGCACCGACGAGCAGTCCGACCAGGCCCAGCAGCAGGGCGAGGCCGCCGCCGATGCTGTGCGCCGTGAACTCCCGCACGCGGGGCGCGGGCATCTCGGGCACGTCCGCGGTGGCTGACGTGGTGTCGGCCCTGTCTTCGGGTGTGTTCGGCATGTTCGACATGGGTGATATCCCCCGTTTCCTTCGGAAGCCGCAGTGGGTCTCCACTAGCTTCAGTCTAGCTAAGTGATATCACTTTACCCCGCCCGAGCAACCCTATGCACCCCTCAGCCGTCGGTTCCGGTGGGACAGGTGCTGATTGTCACGTCCGTAAAAGACCGGATCGGCCGGGCTTTGTCACATCTTCCGGTGTTAGCTTTCTGAGCTGACCTGAGCGGCGAACCTGTGTGACAGCAGCGCACACAAGAACGAAGCGGAGCGGAACGGACCCATGGGACGAGCGGAAGAGAGACGAGCACGGCAGCGCGGCGGCCGCCGCGCGGCGCCCCGGCGTTCGTCCGGGACGCCGTCGAACACGGGGGCCGGCGAATCGACCACCGTCATAGGGAACCCGTCGGCCGCCGGCGGCCGGGCCGCTGCCCGGCGCGCCGCAAAGGGCGGTGACGGCAAGGGCCGAATACGTCGGCTGTTCACCTGGAAGAAGATCGTCGGCACGTTCCTCGGCTTCTGCCTGCTCGGCATCGGCGCCTTCATCGCGCTCTACCTCGCGGTCGACGTCCCCGAGGACAACGCCGCGGCCCAGGCGGCCCAGCGGCAGAGCAACGTCTACAAGTACAGCGACGGCTCCACCCTGGCCCGCGACGGCGAGGTGAACCGCGAGATCGTGGACCTGTCCAAGGTCCCCAAGAAGGTCCAGAGGACCTTCGTCGCCGCCGAGAACAAGACGTTCTACGACGACCACGGCATCGACCTGAAGGGCACCGCCCGCGGTGTGCTCAACACCCTGATGGGCAAGGGCGCGCAGGGCGGTTCGACGATCACCCAGCAGTACGTCAAGAACTATTACCTCAGCCAGGAACAGACGGTCAGCCGCAAGCTCAAGGAGATGGTCATCTCCCTGAAGGTCGACCGCCAGATGTCCAAGGACGACATCCTCGCCGGCTACATCAACACCAGCTACTACGGCCGCGGCGCCTACGGCATCCAGGCCGCCTCCCAGGCCTACTACCGCAAGGACGCCGAGAAGCTCTCCGTCGCGCAGGGCGCGTACCTCGCGGCCCTGCTCCAGGCGCCGAGCCAGTACGACTGGCATGCCGCCTCGGACACCGGCAAGCGGCTGGTCACCAACCGCTGGAACTACGTCCTGGACAACATGGTCGAGGAGGGCTGGCTGGAGCAGTCCGAGCGCCAGAAGCTGACGAAGCTCCCGGAGCCCGAGGAGCCCAGGCCCACCGCGGGCCGGGAGGGCCAGAAGGGCTATCTGATCGAGCTCGCCAACCGTCAGCTGGAGGACCGGCTGATGGAGCAGCAGGGCATCACCCGCTCCCAGGCCGAGGCCGCCGTCGTCGACCAGGGCTGGACCATCACCCTGAACGTCGACAAGAAGAAGCAGGCCGCGCTGGAGAAGGCCGTCAAGGCCGAACTGACCAGCAAGCTCGACAAGAAGAAGCGCAAGGTCGACGCGAACGTCCAGGCCGGCGCGGTCTCCGTCGATCCCGAGACGGGGAAGATCCTCGCCCTGTACGGCGGTGTGGACTACTTCAAGCACTACACGAGCAACGCGACCCGCCCCGACTACCAGCCCGCCTCCACGTTCAAGCCGGTCATCCTGGCCGCCGCCCTGGAGGAGAGCGCCGAGACGCAGTCCGGCAAGCCGATCGGCGCGAACACCGTCTACGACGGCACCAGCAAGCGTCAGGTCGTGGACGCGAGCGGCGACAAGGTCGGGTTCGCGCCGGAGAACGAGGACGACCAGAACTACGGCGACGTCACCGTCCAGACGGCGATGAACAAGTCCATCAACTCCGTCTTCGCGCAGATGGGCGTCGACGTCGGCATGAAGAGCGTCATGGACGTGGCCGGCAAGCTCGGCATGAACACCGAGGACGAGCAGGCCGTCCCGGCGCAGACCCTGGGCACCATGGGCGCGAGCCCGCTCCAGATGGCCGGGGTGTACGCCACCCTCGACAACCACGGCAAGAAGGTCACGCCCGGCATCCTCAAGAAGGCCGAGCACAACAGCCGTAAGGTCGACATCCCGGACCCGATCGGTGAGCAGGTCATCAGCGCCGAGGCCGCGGACACGGTGACCTCGGTGCTGACGGGCGTGGTCGACGACGGCACGGCCCGTCAGTCCGTGGCGAACAACCCCAAGCGCAGCGGCCAGAAGGTCGCCGGCAAGACGGGTACCTCCGACGACAACAAATCGGCCTGGTTCACCGGCTACACGCCCGACCTGGTCACCTCGGTGGGCCTGTTCGGCGAGGACGCCAAGACCCACGCGCAGACCAAGATGTACGGAGCCGGCGGCTTCGACCGCGTCAACGGCGGTGGCTTCCCGGCGCAGATCTGGGCGTCGTACATGTTCGGGGTGACCGACCCCGACGCCCGGTTCGACCTCGACACCGACCAGGGCGCGGCCGTCCGGCCGACGTGGACCCCGACCCCGTCCGAGGAGCCGACGACCGAGGAACCGACGGACGAGCCGACGACGAAGGAGCCCACGGAGGAGCCGACGACGAAGGAGCCGACCGAGGAGCCGACGACGGAGGAGCCCACGGAGGAGCCGACGACGGAGGAACCCACGGACGAGCCGACGGACGAACCGACGGGCGACATCACACTGGACCCGGTCCGCCCGGGCAACGAACAGTAGGACAGCGCCCCTTCAGGGGCGCGGGGAACTGCGCGATCAACCACGACGCAGCCGCTGTAGGCGACGCGCAGTTCCCCAACGGCGACTAGCCTCGATTCAACTCGAACCAGACAACCTTGCCGGTGCTCAACCGAGTCGCCCCCCACCGCCGGGCAAGCCGGTTGACGAGATACAGCCCCCGCCCACCCTCATCCGTGGCGCGAGCCTGCCGCAGCCGCGGCAACTGCGGCACGTCGTCACCGACCTCGCACCGCAGCACATCGGTCCGCAGCAGCCGCAGCGTCACCGGCCGCGAGGCGTACCGCACGGCGTTCGTGACGACCTCGCTGACCAACAGCTCGACCGAGTCGGTCAGTTCCTCCAGGCCCCAGCGGGCCAGCGCACGCCGCGCCAGCCGCCGGGCACGGCCCGGCGCCGCGTCCTCGGGCTCCAGGAACCAGTACGCCACATCGCTCGGCGCGATGTCGTCGTCCCGGTCGCCCGGCCCCAGCATGTCGAGCACCTCGTCGCACAGGGCCTCGAGCGGCGGCGGATGGTCGGGCCCGGTCAGCTGGGCGGTCGCGGCGAGCTTCTCACGCAGCTGTTCTATGCCGGTCCAGACGTCGCGCAGCCGCGACTCGACCAGGCCGTCGGTGTAGAGCAGCAGGGTCGCCCCGGCCGGTGCGTCCAGCTCCACGGCCTCGAAGTCGACGCCGCCGACGCCGATCGGCGCGCCCGCGGGCACCCGGAGCACCTCGGCCCGGCCGCCCAGGTGCAGCAGGACGGGCGGCGGATGACCGGCGTTGGCGATGGTGATGCGGTGCGAGACCGGGTCGTAGACCGCGTACAGGCAGGTCGCCATGCGGTCGGTGCCCAGGCGCTGGGCCTGCTCGTCGAGATGGTGCAGGACCTCCTGGGGCGGCAGGTCCAGGCCGGCGAGGGTCTGGGCCGTGGTCCGCAGCTGGCCCATGATCGCGGCCGACGTCATGGAGTGGCCCATCACGTCACCGACGACCAGCGCCACCCGGCTGCCCGGCAGCGGGATCGCGTCGTACCAGTCGCCGCCGACCCGGGCCGTCTCGGCCGCCGGGAGGTAGCGGGAGGCCAGCCGTACGCCGGTCGGGCGGGGGAGCGTCTCGGGGAGCATGGTGCGCTGGAGCTCGTCGGCGATGTACGCCTCACGGCCGTACAGCACGGCCTTGTCGATGCCGAGCGCGCTGTGCGTGGCGAGCTGGGCGGCGACCAGGAGGTCGTCCGGCTCGAAGGCGAGGCGCTCCGGGCGGCGCAGGAAGACCGCGGCGCCGATGACCCGGCGGCGGCCGCGCAGCGGGGCGAGGATCGCGCGCTGCCCGTCGGGGATGATCAGCTGGCCGTCGTCGCCGAGCAGTTCCGGCAGGGCGGCGCGGGCGGCGGGCGCGTCGGCGAAGACCGGACGCACCCCGCGCAGCACCTCGGCGAGCGCGCCGCCGGGCCGTACCTCGCACAGTTCGGCGGTCAGCGAGGACAGTTCGGAGAGCTCGGTCGGCTCCGGCTGCTGCTGTGCGGGCAGGAAGCCGTTCTCGCTGTCCCGTTCCTCCGGGATGCGGTCGGTGCGGCGCAGCCGCAGCACGACGGGCCCGGTGGGCCGCTCGTCGCCGACCGGCAGCGGGTCGCGCAGATAGACGAGGATCGCGTCGGAGAAGGTCGGCACGGTCGCCCGGCACAGCCCCATCACGATCTCGTCCAGGTCGATGCCGCGGGCGATGCGCCGGGTGGCGGCGCCCACGAAGCGCAGCCGGTCGCCGTCACGCCGCATGGGCGTCGGCCGGCCGGGCTGCACGGCCCCTCCGGTGCGCCGCTCGGCGGAGGCCGACGGCTGCTCGGTGCCGGGCTGGGGCGGGATGGACTCCGTGACGGGTCGCGGCCGGTGTTCCCCCAGGTTCTCGGCTTCGCTCGAACTGGGAGGTGCCCCCATGGGCTCGGCGGCGACGGAGGGCTGCGAGTGCTCGGGGCCGTTGCCGGCGATGTCTGGGTGCTCCTTGCTCGGGCCGGACGGGGCGGTGGTGCCCGGCGTGGAGGGGGTGTCACCGGTGCGCGCCTGCGCGGGTAAGGCGGTGCCACCGCCAGGGGTGTGGGGCGGCGTGGAGTGCGTGGTCGACGGTGTCGAGGCACGCACGAGCGCCCCGCGGGACTCCGCGGGGTCGACGCCCGTCTCGGGGCGTTCGAAGGAGGTCGGCTGCTCCGTCACGCCTTTCGAATCCATCCGTCCGGGGCTGCGCGCCGCGCGTGCAGTTCGTCCCGCCGAAACTCCGATACCCGGAATACGTGCCCCAGGAACGGAATCCCCGCGTGGCCAGAGGCAGTTCCTGTGCCACCGGTGCAGGACCGCCTCCGGTCCGACCCGGCATTGCCCTGGTAACCCTCGCTCACGTCCTGCCGCCCCTCGGTGACGATCGGTCAAGCCCGGCGCGCACTCCGGTAGTTGCCCTTGCGCGCCCTTGCGGAGGACGATCCTACGTTTGTAGCCCGGGGGCGCATCAAGGGTCTCATGAGGACATGTGCGCGGGCGTGCGATCCCAGTCCTCAGGCAAAGAAGGTACAGCCCAGGCGGGATCGGGGCGCCAGTGCTGCCATCCGTCGGCGAACGGAGGCCCCCAGGCGCGGATCACCTCCACCGCGTCACGGCCCGCCCGGCGCACCCGCGCGGCCAGCTGATCGTCCATCAGTCCGTCCCGCTGGGCCTGCGCGAACTCGTCCTCGTCCCGCCAGTGCCAACTGCGGTCCGGATGCACGGAGATGTCGAGGAAGTGGTCCTCGGAGTCCACCCCGCCCGACCAACGGGCCAGCGGCTCCTCGAGGTTCACGTACCAGTTCTTGAACTGCCACCCCGGCTCCCAGAACAGCCATACCGACCACGGCTCACCGGGCCGTGCGAGCTTGAGCACGCCGGTCCCGAACCACCGGTCGCGCTGTACGGAACGCGGCTTGGTGTAGCGGGTCGCAAGGGGTTCCTGATGCACTGATGTGCCATCGGCGAGCACCGGCTTGACGCACTCCGTGCCCGGCGCGAGCCACACGGCGAGGATGTCCTCGTCGTCGCGGACTACGGTGACGGGGCGCACGATGTGGAAGCGACGGCCGGCGTTCTCCCGGTACCGCCACAGGATCCGCGTCCCGGGCGCCCAGCGGACCGGCGATCCGCCCGCTGCCACTTCCGTCGTCATCGCTCCACCGTCCGCCATGAACAGATATTAGGTGCCACAGGCATACGACGCTGCGGCGCCCGTCACGGTTCACACCACCGTGATCACCGGTTACGGCCGTGTCATCCTCAGCACGTCGAGGGCCTCGTCCAGCTGCTCCGTCGTGAGGTCGCCGCGCTCCACGTATCCGCCGTCCAGGACGACTTGGCGGATCGTCCTGCGCTCCGCGAGGGCCTTCTTGGCGACCTTGGCGGCCTCCTCGTACCCGATGTACTTGTTGAGCGGCGTCACCACGGAGGGTGACGATTCGGCGTACTCGCGGGCCCGTTCCCGGTTCGCGGTGATGCCGTCCACGGTCTTGTCGGCGAGCAGCCGGGAGACGTTCGCGAGCAGCCGGATCGACTCCAGGACGTTCTTGGCGATGACCGGAAGCATCACGTTGAGCTCGAAGTTGCCGGCCGCTCCGGCGGCGGCGACCGTGGCGTCGTTGCCCGTGACCTGGGCGGCGACCATGAGCACGGCCTCGGGGATGACCGGGTTGACCTTGCCGGGCATGATCGACGAACCGGGCTGGAGATCGGGCAGGTTGATCTCGGCGAGCCCGGTGCGTGGTCCCGAGGCCGCCCACCGCAGATCGTTGGCGATCTTCGTCAGGCCCACGGCGATGGTCCGCAGCTGCCCGCTGGTCTCGACGATGCCGTCCCGCGCGCCCTGCGCCTCGAAGTGGTCGCGGGCCTCGGTCAGCGGCAGGCCCGTGACGCGGGCGACCTCCTCGATGACCGCGGCGGAGAAGCCGGGCGGGGTGTTGATGCCGGTGCCGACGGCGGTGCCGCCCAGGGGCAGCTCGGCGAGGCGGGGGAGGGAGGCGTAGAGCCGCTCGACGCCGTAGCGGATCTGGGCGGCGTACCCGCCGAACTCCTGGCCCAGCGTCACGGGCGTGGCGTCCATGAGGTGGGTGCGCCCCGACTTCACCACGTCGGCGAACTCCTCGGCCTTGCGCTCCAGGGAGGCGGCGAGGTGCTCCAGGGCCGGGACGAGGTCGCGGGTGACGGCGGCGGTGGCGGCGATGTGGATCGAGGACGGGAAGACGTCGTTGGACGACTGCGAGGCGTTGACGTGGTCGTTCGGGTGGACGTCCCGGCCGAGCCGCTCGGTCGCGAGCGTGGCGACGACCTCGTTGGTGTTCATGTTCGACGAGGTGCCGGAACCGGTCTGGAAGACGTCGATCGGGAAATGCGCGTCCCAGTCGCCGCGGGCGACCTCCCCGGCCGCCTCCTGGATCGCCTCGGCGATGTCCTCATCGAGCACGCCCAGCCGCGCGTTCACCTTGGCCGCGGCGCCCTTGATGCGCGCGAGCGCCTCGATGTGGGCACGCTCGATGTGCTGGCCGGA
Source organism: Streptomyces chartreusis (assembly GCF_008704715.1). Taxonomy (NCBI): domain Bacteria; kingdom Bacillati; phylum Actinomycetota; class Actinomycetes; order Kitasatosporales; family Streptomycetaceae; genus Streptomyces; species Streptomyces chartreusis. The sequence goes on along the minus strand of NZ_CP023689.1, from coordinate 3,665,770 downwards.
GATCGGGAAGTTCTCGACGGCACGCTGGGTCTGGGCCCGCCACTTGGCGTCCGCCGGGACGCGGACCTCGCCCATGGAGTCGTGCTCGATGCGGTATTCGCTCATGCCCGGTACAGCGACCGAGGGGGCCCGGATGTTCCGGACCTTGCGCCGATCGCGCGATCGGCGCAAGGTCCGCGATGCCTACGCCAGACCGGGGCCGCGCACCGGGATGCTGGTGAACGTCGGGGCGGGCGCCGGGTCCTGGAAGAAGTCGTTGCCCTTGTCGTCGACCACGATGAACGCCGGGAAGTCCTCGACCTCGATCTTCCAGACGGCCTCCATGCCGAGCTCCTCGTACTCGACGACCTCGACCTTCTTGATGCAGTCCTGGGCGAGCCGGGCGGCGGGGCCGCCGATGGAGCCGAGGTAGAAGCCGCCGTGCGCGTCGCACGCGTCGGTGACCTGCTTGCTGCGGTTGCCCTTGGCGAGCATCACCTTGGAGCCGCCGGCGGCCTGGAACTGCTCGACGTAGGAGTCCATGCGGCCGGCCGTCGTCGGACCGAAGGAACCGGACGCGTAGCCCTCGGGGGTCTTCGCGGGCCCGGCGTAGTACACCGGGTGGTCCTTGAGGTACTGCGGCATGTCCTCGCCCGCGTCCAGCCGCTCCTTGATCTTGGCGTGCGCGATGTCACGGGCCACGACCAGCGGGCCGGTGAGCGAGAGCCGGGTCTTGACCGGGTACTTGGTCAGCTCGGCGAGGATGTCGTCCATCGGCTGGTTGAGGTCGATGCGGACGACGTCCGAGGACTCGTCGAGGTGCTCGTCGGTCGTCTCCGGCAGGAAGCGCGCCGGGTCCGTCTCCAGCTGCTCCAGGAAGACGCCCTCGGCGGTGATCTTCGCGACGGCCTGGCGGTCGGCGGAGCAGGAGACGGCGATGGCGACCGGGCAGGAGGCGCCGTGCCGGGGCAGGCGCACCACGCGCACGTCGTGGCAGAAGTACTTGCCGCCGAACTGCGCCCCGATGCCGATCTGCTGCGTCAGCTCGAAGACCTTCTCCTCCAGCTCCTTGTCCCGGAAGCCGTGCCCGAGCGGCGAGCCCTCGGCCGGGATCTCGTCCAGGTAGTGCGCGGAGGCGTACTTGGCGGTCTTCAGCGCGTACTCGGCGGAGGTGCCGCCGACGACGATCGCCAGGTGGTACGGCGGGCACGCGGCCGTACCGAGCGAGCGGATCTTCTCCTCCAGGAACTTCATCATGGAGGACTCGTTCAGGACGGCCTTGGTCTCCTGGTACAGGAAGGACTTGTTGGCGGAGCCGCCGCCCTTCGCCATGAACAGGAACTTGTAGGCGCCGCCGTCGGTGGCGTACAGCTCGATCTGCGCCGGCAGGTTGGAGCCGGTGTTCTTCTCCTCCCACATGGTGAGCGGAGCCATCTGCGAGTACCGCAGGTTGAGGTTCAGGTAGGCGTCGTAGATGCCGCGGCTGAGGGCGGCCTCGTCGCCGCCCTCGGTCAGCACGTTCTGGCCGCGCTTGCCCATCACGATCGCCGTACCGGTGTCCTGGCACATGGGCAGGACACCCGCCGCCGCGATGTTCGCGTTCTTCAGCAGGTCCAGCGCCACGAACTTGTCGTTGCTCGACGCCTCGGGGTCGTCGATGATCCGGCGAAGCTGGGCGAGGTGGGCCGGGCGCAGGTAGTGCTGGATGTCGTGGATGGCCTCCTCGGCCAGCTTGCGCAGCGCCTCCGGCTCCACCTTGAGGAACGTCCGCCCGTCGGCCTCGAAGGTGGAGACACCCTCGGCGGTCACCAGCCGGTAGGGGGTGGTGTCCTCTCCCATGGGGAGCAGATCGGTGTACGCGAACTCAGGCATGTCGCCCATTCCTCACTCGACAGACAGCGCGGCTGACCTCCATTGGCAGCGTCCACCAGCGTAGGACCTGCCGTCGGCGCCGAGCTTGTGAGGTAAGGCTCAGTTCGACGGACGTCGTAGGATCCCGCGAGGGGCTATCGCGATCTATCGTGTTTGGGTACGCTGCTGCCGTGGACCTTCAGAAGCGCACCGCTCCCGCTCCCGCCACCGAGCTCCGGGCGTCCGACGCCGACCGCGACCGGATCGCCGACATCCTGCGCGACGCCCTGGGCGAAGGGCGTCTGACCGCCGATGAGCACGCCGAGCGGGTCGAGGGTGTCCTGGCCGCCAAGACGGTCGGTGAACTGGAGGTGTTCATCCGGGATCTGCCCGCCGCACAGCGGCGCCGCGACCCGTACGTCGCCGCCCCCAGCCGCCCGGCCCCGGGCGCCATCCCGGTCGAGCCCGACGACAACGTGGTCGCGGTGTTCAGCAGCGCCGTCCGCAAGGGCCGCTGGCGCGCGGGCCGCCGGATCCACGCGTACGCGATCTTCGGCAGCGTCGAGATAGACCTCAGCGAGGCGCTCTTCCAGTACCAGCACGTGATGATCCGGGCGATCTCGGTCTTCGGCAACGTCGAGGTCCGCGTCCCGGAGAACGTCTCGCTGCGCGGCGCCGGCGGCGGTGTGCTCGGCAACTTCGAGGTGGACCACCTCGACGCGGAGGACCCCGAGGCGCCGGTCGTCCATGTCGACGGCTGGGCCGTGCTGGGCAACATCGAAGGCAGGCCGAAACGGGGCAAGCTCGTGGCGGACATACTCGATCGCGTTCAGCGCAAGGTCGACAAGAGTTTGCGCAAGCATCTGGATCGTTGACGGTTGTGAATCGGACCGCACGACTCCGGCTGTCGGGCCGCTGAAGTGCCGTGCCGCGGTGTGCGGGACCACCCGAAATCCAGCGGTTCGGAACTCACTGCATAGGCGCGCGCACAGCGGGTAGACCTTGCTGCATCGTCTCTCGCTCGCGAAGCCGTCGTCAGGAGTAGACCGTGCTGCAACCGCCGCATTCGTCCATGCAGGTAGCTGCCGTTCCGGCCCAGCGGGTGCCAGCGCGAGACAGGGACCAAGACGCCCCGTGGCATACGGAGGCCGTGTGCCGCCGTGACGAGGCCGGCCTGTTCTTCGCCCCCTCCAAGGAGCCCACCGCGGCCCGACTCTCCCGTGAGGAAGCGGCCAAGCGGGTCTGTGCCCGCTGTCCGGTCATGGTGGAGTGCCGTGAACACGCCCTGCTACAGCCCGAGCCCTACGGGGTCTGGGGCGGCCTCACCGCGGCCGAGCGCCGCGTGGTCCTGGCCAGGCGCCGCCGCCGCGACATGGAGCTGAAGAAGGCCGCGCGGGCGACGAACCGGATAGCGCAGGCGGGCTGACAAACGAGAAACAGGGCGCCCCCTCCGCACCGGGGGCGCCCAGTCGGCTGCGCGGATCAGCTGGGGGCGGGTGACCGCCCCGCGCTCACTTCGCCCTGTCGAAGTCGATCGCGCTGTAGGCCCGCAGCTTGCTCAGCCGGTGCTCGGAGTCGATCCGCCGCACCGTCCCCGACTTCGACCGCATCACGATCGAGTCGGTCGTCGCGTTCTCCGACCGGTAGCGCACGCCGCGCAGCAGCTCGCCGTCGGTGATGCCGGTCGCGACGAAGAACACGTTGTCGCCGGAGACCAGGTCGTCGGTCATCAGGACCCGGTCCAGGTCGTGCCCGGCGTCGAGCGCCCGCTGCCGCTCCTCGTCGTCCTTCGGCCAGAGCTTGCCCTGGATGGTGCCGCCGAGGCACTTCACGGCACAGGCCGAGATGATGCCCTCCGGCGTACCGCCGATGCCGAGCAGCATGTCGACGCCGGTGCCCTCGCGCAGCGCGTAGATCGAACCCGCGACATCGCCGTCGGAGATCAGCTTGATGCGCGCGCCGGCGTCCCGGATCTCCTTGATGATGCCCTCGTGCCGGGGCCGGTCCAGGATGACGACGGTGACGTCCTCGGGCGTGGAGCGCTTCGCCTTCGCGACCCGGCGGATGTTCACGGCCACGGGCGCGTCGATGTCGACGAAGTCGGCCGCCTCGGGCCCGGTGACCAGCTTGTCCATGTAGAACACGGCGGACGGGTCGAACATGGAGCCCCGGTCGGCCGCGGCGAGCACGGAGATCGCGTTGGGCATGCCCTTCGCGGTCAGCGTGGTGCCATCGATCGGGTCGACGGCGATGTCGACCTCGGCGCCGGTACCGTCGCCGACCCGCTCCCCGTTGAAGAGCATCGGCGCCTCGTCCTTCTCGCCCTCACCGATGACGACGACGCCGTTCATCGACACGGTGTGGACGAGGGTCCGCATGGCGCGTACCGCGGCACCGTCGGCGCCGTTCTTGTCGCCGCGCCCCACCCAGCGGCCGGCGGCCATCGCCGCCGCCTCGGTCACACGGACCAGCTCCAGGGCGAGGTTGCGGTCGGGAGCTTCGCTGGGTACTTCGAGTTCGGACGGCAGATGATGATGATTCTCGGTCATCGGAGCGCACCTTTCTGATACGACGACGGCCGGATGAGGGTTGCGGTCCTGACTCTATCCTCGGGCGCGCAGGATGAGCAGGGGGCCCCACGGATGAGCGGCCGGGGCACCTGCGACGATAGGGGGCGTGGCAGGTTCGAACGGTAAGCAGAAGTCGGTCCGCAACATGGTGCTCTCGCTCGGAGTGACCGTGCTCGCGGCAGGAGTCATCTATCTCTTCGTCCCCCGTGACGACAGCGCTCCCGACCTCCCGCGGATCGACTACCGCGTCGAGCTGCTGACGGCCCGGCGCGCGGCGTCCTACCCGGTGGCCGCGCCCGTGGGCCTGCCGGAGAGCTTCAAGCCGACCTCCGTGCGCTTCAAGGGCGACGACTTCGACGCCTGGCACCTCGGCTTCCACACCGCCGGCGGGGAGTACCTCCAGGTCGAGCAGTCGGCCGAGAAGCCGGCGACGTTCCTGGAGAAGGCAACCCAGGGCGGACGGGCCAGCGAGGTCACCGAGAAGATCGGCGACCGGACCTGGACGCGGTACACGGGCGGCCGTTACGACGCGCTCGTGCACGAGGAGAAGGGCGCGACGACCGTGGTCGCGGGCACCGGTTCCTTCGAGCAGCTGTCGCAGATGGCGAAGGCGCTCAAGTCGCAGTGACGCCGCCCGCGCAAGGCGCGCTCACGCACCACGCATGACGAAGGGCCCCCGGCCGGCAGCCGGGGGCCCTTCGTCGTTCGCGGTCGGGTCAGACCGTGGTGACGACCTGATCGAAGTCCAGGCGCGGGGAGCGCGGGTACCAGGCGTCGGCGCCGGGCCTGCCGATGTTGACGACCATCAGCGGGGTGTGGTCGTCGTCCAGGAACTCCTTGCGGACGCCCTCGAAGTCGAAGCCGGTCATCGGGCCGGCGGCGAGCCCCGCGGCGCGGACGCCGACGATGAAGTACGCGGCCTGGAGGGCGGCGTTCATCCCGGCGGCGTTCTCGCGGGCCGGGCGCTCGCTGAAGAAGACGTCCTTGGCCTGCGGGAAGGCCGGGAACAGGGTCGGCAGCTCCTCGTGGAACTCGTTGTCCGCGGAGAGGATCGCGACCAGCGGGGCGCTCGCGGTCTTGGCCTGGTTGCCCTCGGACATGTGCTGCACCAGACGCTCACGGGCCTCGGCCGAGCGGACCAGGGTGATGCGCAGCGGGGTCTGGTTGAAGGCGGTGGGGCCGTACTTGACCAGGTCGTAGATCGCCTGGACCTGCTCCTCGGTCACCGGCTCGTCGGTGAACGTGTTCGCGGTGCGGGCCTCGCGGAACAGCAGGTCCTGGGCGGCGGGGTCAAGAACGAGAGACATGCGTGAACCTTCTCGGTTGTGCGTGTGCGTCGTGGGCTGTGCGTAAGCGGACCGTGGACCGTTTACGATGACGACAGTACGCCAGACATGTTCAAGGTTCAACAAAAAGCGGGGCGTGGTGATCCGCTTCACAGCCTGATCAGGTGTGACGGCCCCCAGTCGCCCCGCTGCCCGGCTCGCCGGCCGGCCTAGGACTCGTCCCCGCCGCTCTCCTGCGCGGCCTCCGCCTCGGCCTCCTCGGCCAGGGCCGCGTCCAGCCGCGCCCGAGCCCCGTCCAGCCAGCGCCGGCAGACCTTGGCCAGCTCCTCGCCGCGCTCCCAGAGCGCGAGGGACTCCTCCAGCGTCGTACCGCCCGCCTCCAGCCGCCGGACGACCTCGATCAGCTCGTCCCGGGCCTGCTCGTACCCGAGCGCTTCTTCCACCTTGCTGGTCATTCGCCCACCCTATGCATCGGCCTGTGCGTCGACAGAGGCGTCGACCCGTACGGAGAACTCGCCCTCGGCGACCCGTGCCCGCAGCGCCTCGTCCGCGGTCACCTCGCCGGGGTCGCGGACCACATGCCCGTCGGCCCGCTGCAGCACGGCGTACCCCCGCTTCAGGGTCGCGGCGGGGGAGAGGGCCACCACGCGCGCGTGCGTGTGCGTCAGTTCGGACTCGGCGCGGTCGAGGTGATGGCCGAGGCAGCGGCGGCCGCGGTCGAGCAGGGACGCCACATGGTCGGCCCGCTCGTCGATCATCCGGTGCGGATCCTCTATCGACGGCCGCGCCAGGGCGTGCGCGAGCCCGCGCTCCTCGCGGTCGACGAACGCCTCGACGCACCGCCGGGCCCGGTCGCGCAGCATCCGCACCCGCTCGTACTCCTCGCCCACGTCCGGCACGACCTTCTTGGCGGCGTCGGTCGGGGTGGAGGCGCGCAGGTCGGCGACATGATCGAGGAGCGGGTTGTCGGGCTCGTGCCCGATGGCGGACACCACCGGCGTACGGCACGAGGCGACGGCCCGCACGAGCTGCTCGTCGGAGAAGGGCAGCAGGTCCTCCACGCTGCCACCGCCGCGGGCGACGATGATCACGTCCACGTCGTCGATGTCGTCGAGCTCCTTGACCGCCTGCACGACCTGCGGCACGGCGTGCACGCCCTGCACGGCGACGTTGCGCACCTCGAAGCGGACGGCGGGCCAGCGGTGGCGGGCGTTCTCCAGGACGTCCCGCTCGGCCGCGGAGGCGCGTCCGCAGACCAGGCCGATGAGCTGGGGAAGGAAGGGGAGCGGCTTCTTCCGCTCCGGCGCGAAGAGCCCCTCGGCGGCCAGGGACTTCTTCAGCATCTCCAGCCGGGCGAGCAACTCGCCGACGCCGACCGGCTTTATCTCGGTGGCACGCAGGGAGAGCTGGCCGCGCGGGGCGTACCACTCGGGCTTGGCGAGCACGACGACCCGGGCGCCCTCGGTCACCACGTCGGCGACGGCGTCGAAGACCTGCCGGTAACAGGTCACGCTCACGGAGATGTCGTACGACGGGTCGCGCAGCGTCAGGAACACCACGCCGGCGCCCGGCCGCCGCGACAACTGCGTGATCTGCCCCTCGACCCACACCGCCCCGAGCCGGTCGATCCACCCCCCGATGAGCCGCGACACCTCACCGACGGGCAGGGCGGACTCCGGGGTCGTGTTCACAGCCATGCGGCGAGCGTAACGGCCGCCACCGACAACGCCGACCAGTCGAACGGGGCGGGGCGCGGACGGTCCCGGCCGCGCGCCCTCCGCCGTCCGGCGTACCTCCCGTGGTCCCGCTCCGTGACCTCCCGCATCCGCCCGCCCCGCGCGGCGACCCGCTCCCCACCCTTCACATCGCGGTGCCGGTCTCCTCGTCAAGCCGTCACCCTCGCGATCTCCGCGCCCCCGAACGCACCCTTACGATGGGACGCATGACTGCTTCGTCTGGCCGCCGTGTCCTGCTCGCCGCCCCCCGTGGCTACTGCGCGGGTGTGGACCGCGCCGTGATCGCCGTCGAGAAAGCCCTGGAGCAGTACGGCGCTCCGGTGTACGTCCGGCACGAGATCGTCCACAACAAGTACGTCGTGCAGACCCTGGAGAAGAAGGGCGCCATCTTCGTCGAGCGCACGGAGGAGGTGCCGCCGGGCAACATCGTGATGTTCTCGGCGCACGGCGTGGCCCCCGTCGTCCACGAGGAGGCCGCGCGCGGACAGCTCGCCACCATCGACGCGACCTGCCCCCTGGTCACCAAGGTCCACAAGGAAGCCGTCCGCTTCGCCGACGACGACTACGACATCCTCCTGATCGGTCACGAGGGCCACGAGGAGGTCATCGGTACGTCCGGTGAGGCCCCCGACCACATCCAGCTCGTCGACGGCCCGGGCGACGTCGCCAAGGTCGAGGTCCGCGACGAGTCGAAGGTCGTCTGGCTCTCCCAGACCACCCTCTCCGTCGACGAGACCATGGAGACCGTCGACGCGCTGAAGGAGAAGTTCCCGCAGCTCATCTCCCCGCCCAGCGACGACATCTGCTACGCCACGCAGAACCGTCAGCTCGCGGTGAAGCAGATGGGCGCCGAGGCCGAGCTGGTCATCGTGGTCGGCTCGCGCAACTCCTCCAACTCCAAGCGGCTGGTCGAGGTCGCCAAGCTCGCCGGCTCCCGCGAGGCCTACCTCGTGGACTTCGCGAGCGAGATCGAGGAGGCCTGGCTGGAGGGCGTGACCACGGTCGGCGTCACCTCCGGCGCATCCGTCCCCGAGGTCCTCGTCGAGGAGGTCCTGGAGTGGCTGTCCCAGCGCGGCTACGGAGATGTGGAGCTCGTGAAGGCCGCCGAGGAGTCGATCACCTTCTCGCTGCCCAAGGAACTGCGGCGTGACCTGCGTGAAGAGGCGGCGGCGCTGATCGCCGAGCGCACCGGGGCGAGCGACTCCGGGGAGTGACCGTCAGTCGTCCGTCGTAACGTAGGGCCATGCAGATCTTCGGCTTGGACATCGGTGGATCCGGGATCAAGGGCGCCCCGGTGGATCTGGACAGGGGCGACCTGGCCCAGGAGCGCTTCAAGGTGCTCACTCCGCAACCGGCCACACCCGACGGGGTCGCCGACGGCGTGAAGGAGGTCGTCGAGCACTACGGCTGGACGGGCCCGGTCGGGCTCACCTTCCCCGGTGTGGTCACCGACGGCTCCACGATCCGTACGGCGGCCAACGTCGACAAGAGCTGGATCGACACGGACGCGCGGGCGCTGTTCAGCGACAGGCTGGGCGGTCACCCGGTGACGGTGGTCAACGACGCGGACGCGGCCGGCGTCGCCGAGATGCACTTCGGCGCGGGCCGCGGCCGCAAGGGCACCGTGATCCTGCTCACCTTCGGCACGGGCATCGGCAGCGCCCTGTTCGTCGACGGCCGCCTGGTCCCCAACACCGAGCTGGGCCACCTCGAACTCCACGGCCACGACGCCGAGAAGCGTGCGTCCAGCAAGGCCAAGGAGGACGAGGACCTGTCCTGGGAGCACTGGGCGCACCGGGTGCGGAAGTACCTCGCGCACGTCGAGATGCTGTTCTCGCCCGAGCTGTTCATCATCGGCGGCGGGGTGAGCCGCAAGGCCCAGAAGTTCCTGCACTACATCGAGGACATCAAGGCGGAGATCGTGCCCGCCCAGCTCCAGAACAACGCCGGGATCGTCGGCGCCGCGATGCACGCGGCGGAGCGGGACGGCTAGCCGCCGCTCACGCTCGTCCGGCGGCGTGCTGCCACCCGCCGGGCGATCAGGCGCACTCGGCGCACGAGCACCACGACACCGGCGATCAGCGTCCCGCCGTACAGCCATCCGGCCTCTGTGGCGAGGGCGCTGACGATCCCCATCAGCCGGCCGCTGAATCCGCCGCCGCTGTCGGCCACCGGAAGCAGCCCCACCGCGAACGCGATCGGTACGACCACCGGCGCGGTCAGCAGATCGCCCTCGCGCACCCAGAGCGCGGTCAGCGCGCACACCGGCAGGAACAGCACGCTGTACAGCGTCAGCGACCCGAACAGCAGCGAGTCGAAATAGCCGAGCACCAGCATCACGGCCCCGCAGAACAGACCGCTGCCGAGTCCGGTGAGCCGGGGGTCGGGAAACCGGCGTGCGGGCGCAGGCTCCGGGGCCGGCCGCCGTACCGCCGCGGCTTGTTCCGAACGTGGCCGGCGCTGCGGGCCGGGGCGGGTGGAGCGGGCTGGCCTGGGGGACGCGGCGTCGCGGGAGGCCCGGGCTTTCGCGAGCCGAGCGGCTCTGGCGGCACGGGCGGCGGCCTTGGCGTCGTCGTCGGCGGCACCGGCCCGGGACGCCCGGGCCGGCCACTCACCGGACGGCCCCGAGCCGCCCCGCCCGCTTCCGCCGCTGTCGCCCTCCCTCAGGAATCGGCCCTCGCCGCGCCTCGTACGACTCTCGCCCCGCTCCACACTGTCCCCGTCCGGCGGAAGACCGCCATCGCCCGGCGCGAACCGGCACCGCTCTGGCGCGACCCGGCCCTCACCCCACGCGACCCCGTGCCCGTTCCACGGCCGGCAGGTCGCGTCCTGTCCTGCTGCTCTTCTGCACCAACCTAGGTCGGATCATGTGGCCGATCGGCCCTCAGACACGCCCGGGGGCGGACCTTGGCCACCTGTTCGACGGGGCGCCGGGGCCGGGCCCGGTACGCCGTAGACTGGTGGATCGGCCCGTGCATCCGCGTCATCTGCATCGAAGATCGAAGAAGGACCGGGCCCCAGCCCAGCCCCAGAAGTCCTCTCACGTACGGGAAGTCGCAACGTGTCGCTCACGATCGGAATCGTCGGTCTGCCGAATGTCGGCAAGTCGACCCTGTTCAACGCCCTGACCAAGAACGACGTGCTGGCGGCCAACTACCCGTTCGCCACGATCGAGCCCAACGTCGGCGTGGTCGGCGTCCCCGACGAGCGCCTCGCGAAACTGGCCGAGATCTTCTCCTCGCAGCGCGTCCTCCCGGCGACCGTGGACTTCGTGGACATCGCCGGCATCGTGCGCGGCGCCTCCGAGGGCGAGGGCCTGGGCAACAAGTTCCTCGCGAACATCCGTGAGTCCGACGCGATCTGCCAGGTCATCCGTGCCTTCAAGGACGAGAACGTCGTGCACGTCGACGGCAAGGTCTCGCCCAAGGATGACATCGAGACGATCAACACCGAGCTGATCCTCGCCGACCTCCAGACCATCGAGAAGGTCCTGCCGCGCCTCCAGAAGGAGTCGCGGATCAAGAAGGACATCGCCCCGAAGGTGAAGGCCGTCGAGGAGGCCAAGGAGATCCTGGAGAAGGGCGACACGCTGTTCTCGGCGGGCATCGTCCAGGGCTCCGGCAACGAGGAGCTCCTGCACGACCTGCACCTGCTGACGACGAAGCCGTTCCTCTACGTCTTCAACGTTGACGAGGACGAGCTGGTCGACGACGACTTCAAGAACGAGCAGCGCGCGCTGGTGGCCCCCGCCGAGGCGATCTTCCTGAACGCCAAGCTGGAGGCGGACCTCGCGGAGCTCGACGAGGCGGACGCGATGGAGCTGCTGGAGTCGGTCGGCGCGGAGGAGCCCGGCCTCGCCACCCTCGCCCGCGTCGGCTTCAACACCCTCGGCCTCCAGACGTACCTCACGGCCGGCCCCAAGGAATCCCGCGCCTGGACGATCAAGAAGGGTGCCACCGCCCCGGAGGCGGCCGGCGTCATCCACACCGACTTCCAGAAGGGCTTCATCAAGGCCGAGGTCATCTCCTTCGCCGACCTGGTGGAAACCGGCTCGGTGGCCGAGGCCCGCGCGAAGGGGAAGGCGCGGATGGAGGGCAAGGAGTATGTGATGCAGGACGGGGACGTGGTGGAGTTCCGCTTCAACGTCTAGTCACTGATCCGGCAAATACGCAGATCAGAGGGGTCCGGCCGTTTCGCGGTCGGGCCCCTGGTCGTTCTCCGGCCCTCTATCTCTACCCTCCTGCCTCCGTCCGTGCATGTTGCTAACATGAATGTTACTAACGTCGTTGTTAGTTTGGTCGGGCTGGAGGTCGGTGGGCGTGGTGGACTTCGTGGGGCGTCGGCACGAGCTGGCGACGCTGGAGCGGGAGCTCCAGAAGGTCGCGGCGGGGCTCGGTGGGGAGCGGCCCGGGCGGTGCGTGATGCTGCGCGGGCGGCGCCGGGTGGGGAAGTCGCGGCTGGTCGAGCGGTTCGTGGAGCGCTCCGGAGCGCCGTTCTTGTTCTACGCGGCCACGGGTGCGTCACCCGGGGACGATCTGGCCCGGCTGGCCCGGGACGCCCAGGCGTCGACGCTGCCGCTGGCGCAGCTGGTGGCGGCCGCGCGCCCGGAGAGCTGGGACGCCGCATTCGATGTGCTGGCCGCGGCGCTGCCCTCCGACCGGGCGAGTGTGCTGGTCATCGACGAGGTGCCATATCTGATGGACGCCGGCGGGGCCTTCGAGGGGATGCTTCAGCGGGCCTGGGACCGGGTGCTGGAGACCAAGCCCGTACTGCTCGTCCTCATCGGCTCGGATCTGTCGATGATGGAGGCGCTGAACAGCTATGGACGCCCCTTCCACCAGCGCGGTCGGGAGATGGTGCTCGGGCCGCTGAACCCCGCCGAGGTGGGGCGGATGCTGGGACTCGAGCCGGCGGACGCCTTCGACGCCGCGCTCGTCACGGGTGGGCTGCCGCTGATCTGCGCGGAGTGGCCGCAAGGGGCGGGACTGTGGGACTTCCTCGGCGAGGCGCTGAGCGACCCGGTCTCGGCCCTGCTCGTGTCGGCCGAGCGCTCGCTGGCCGCCGAGTTCCCCCCGCAGGCGCAGGCACGTACGGTGCTGGCGGCGATCGGCAGCGGCGAGCGGACCTTCACCAACATCGCCCGCGCGGCCGGCGGGATCGGGGCGACGCCACTGCAACGGGCGCTGGAACTGCTCACGGAGAAGCGGATCGTCGCCGCGGAACTGCCCGTGTCGCTGCGGGCGTCGAAGGACCGCCGCTACCGGGTGACGGATCCCTACCTGCGGTTCTGGCTGCACCAGCTCGGGCCGTCCATGCAGGAGATCGAGCGGGGGCGGGGCGATCTGACCCTGGCGCGGATCCGGGAGAACTGGACCACCTGGCGCGGCCGGGCGGTCGAACCGCTCGTCCGCGAGGCGCTGGCCCGGATCCTGCCCGACGACCGGCTCCCGGCGGCCCCCACGGTGGGCGGCTACTGGACCCGCACCAACGACGTCGAGATCGACATCGTCGGCGCCGACCGCGCCCCCGTCGCCAAGGAGTTGCTCTTCGTCGGCTCCATCAAGTGGCTGGAGCGATCCCCCTTCGACCGACACGACCTGGCAGCCCTCCACCGCCACCGAGCCGTCCTCACCGACGAACCCGTGCCGGTCGTTGCGGTGTCGCGGCGCGGGGTGGACTGCGGGGGGTTGGATGCGGCGTACGGGCCTGGTGATCTGCTGGCTGCCTGGCCGCTGTGAGCGGCGGAGCACCTGCGTGCGGGCGTCAGGTCGGTGTGGAGCGCCGCGGTGTGTTCTGTTCGGGGACGCCGTCGGCGTGCTGGGTGGTGTGCCAGGCGGACCTGCGCAGGTGACGCTCGGGGTCGCGGATGCCCGCGATCTCGCCGAGACCGATGATGTACGGGCGCAGGTTCTGCTGGAGTTCGCGCAGGGACCGGCGGAACTCCGCGTTGTCGGGCCAGGCCGTCTCGTCCATTTCGGGGTGGGCCTCCTCGAAGGCACGCAGCCGGGGGTGCCAGACGGCCAGGAACGGCGCGAGCTCGAAGTTGAGGATGTCCAGGACGAGTTCATGGACGGAGTCGCCCTCGGTTGGCGGAGGCGGGGAACCTTCGGACTCCAAGGGCTCGCGGTACATGTCGAACAGCGTCTTGAGCGAGGTCAGTGTCTCGCGCAGATTGCCGCTTCCGTCGTCCAACGGACGGGTCGCCACGCGTGTCGCGGCCTGGAAGAACATGCGCAGGGCCGCCTGCCGCATGTCCGTGTTGGTCCTGAACGTCATCTCGCTGCCCGGGAGGACGAGCCGCACCTCGGTCAACTGGACCGACTTGCGATAGACGTCGGCGCCCAGCACCAGGGCGATGCCGACCACGCCGCCGACCACGACGGAGAGCAGCTGGCCCCCGGTCTGGCTGATGGAGTACGCGGCGACACCGACGACGCCGCCCACGGCCGCGGCCAGCACCGCCCGCCCGGCCGTGCGTACCGCCGCAGCGACGGTCCACCTCCCTCGTACCGTCACCTTTCGCGCCCCTTCCCCAACTCGTAGCGCGCCACTGACAGTTCATCCCTGCCGGTGGGGAACCTACCTGGTCAGGTGCCGCGGCGCAGTCGCCCCAGACCGAGGCTCGCCAGCTCGGCGATCTCGCCGGGGGACCGGGTGCCGGCGAGCCGTTCGTTCTCGTCGGCGGTGAGGCCGTTGCGCAGGCCCGTCCAGTCGGGCGAGGCGGTGAACTGCCGTAGCCGGTCGAGACCGTCGAGGAGACGAGGGTCCGGGGGTGTGGCGTCCGACGGTCCTTGGATGTCCGGCGCGCCGTCGACGCCCAGTGCCCCTGAGATGTCGGCGGTGACTCCGCCGTAGCCGGCCGCCGGGTAGACGGGCAGGTCCGCCTTGAGAGCCAGCAGTGTCTCCTCCACGAGCCCCGGCAGAGTTCCCAGGAAGCCGCCGCGCCTGCCGCCGAGGATCAGGTGCGCGTCCACCTGGCGCATGAGGTGGCGGCGCATGCCGGTCAGCGAGCGACGAGCCGTCTCGGGGTCGGATTCGAGTACGGGGTCCTCGCCCCGGCCCTCGGCGGGATCCACGGGGTCGCCGTCGATGCTCAGGCACACGATCTCGGCGTACCGGCCGAACCGCTCGCGCTGGTCGACGAGTTCCGACAACGGCAGCTTGCGATGCTCGGTCCAGGCGAGGGTGTTGAGCAGGGGGCGGGAGGACGGAGCGTGCTCCCGCAGCTGCTCGACCAGGAACCGGGTGTAGCCGCCCTGGCCCAGATTTCCGCCGTAGGCCAGACCGCCGCCCGCTGAGACGACGAGGCGCGCGAGTTCACCGAGGAGCGTGCGGAAACGGGTCTCCTCCAGGCCGAGTCGGTCCAGGTCCGCACTCGCGCCGACCGAGATGCCGATCCGGAGGCCCTCCAAGGCACCGGTCGGCGGGACATCGGCCGAGGGAACACCAGGTATTGACGGGGCATCAGGCATCTTCGTCCCTCCGTTCTCGCACGCGGTCCCTTCCAGGGGTACCCCCGGGTTCCGAACTGCCGCGCGCGGTGGCCGATTCGTCGTCGTGCCGTAGGAGCACGGCCCGGCGCCGGGCCCCAGAGCGTACGACAGGGGGCCGTGGACCATCCGGTCCCGGTGGCTCGTGGTGATGGCGTGGCGTTCGGCGGCAGCGTCTCCGTGGGTGAGGTAGGAGGTCGGCTCGTGGCTCACCCACCGGTCGGTGGACATCCTGCTGATCGGCTGGATCGACGGCACGCTGGTCTGGGACGCCGAACGGGCGGCGTTGGACTGGGCGCTCACCGACGAGTCGATACTCGCGCAGATCCGAAGGGGGATCTGAGGGCGCGGGGGCGACAGGGGGAGGTCGGACGCCTTACGCCGGCAGGCCGGGGCACCGTCGTCCCAGGGGTGGCAGGATGCGGGGACGCGGTGGGAGGGGCGAGAGGGGCGGGGCGTCATGGGGCGGAGCGAGCGGGAGGCGGTGGCCCGGGGCCGGCGGCTGTTCGAGGCGGCGCAGGCCGTCGTCGACGATCACGCGCGGGCCGTCGAGGCCGTACGCGCCGCCCTGGAACCGATCCACGACGACCTGGCCCGCACCGAACTGGACGCCATCCCGGTCGCCCGGCTGAAGGACCTCACCGAGGGCAGGCTGCGGCTGGGCGAGGTGGAGAAGGGCGGGTTCCGCACGGTCGGGCAGGTCCTGGACGCCGGTTCCTACCGGCTGCGGCAACTGCCCGGCGTCGGACAGCAGACGGCCGACCAGACGGTGGCCGCCGCCCGCCGGATCGCCGACGCCGTGCGCGAGACCATCGCCGTGCACATCGACGTGGACCGGCCGGAGCCCCGCACCACCGCACTGGTCGTCGCGCTCAACGTCCTGGTGGAGGCGGGCCCCGAGGCGCGCCGGGCCGTCGACACGGCCGGCACGTTCACCAAGCGGCTCGGACCGCCGCTGGCCGACGCGGCACCGACGTCCGGGCGACTGCGCATGCTGCTCGCGGGCCGGGCCGGACGGGAACGCGCGCTGACGGCTCTGGCCGAGGTCCGCGCCGTCACCGAACAGGCCGACCGGGACGAGGTGCCGCAACTGCTCGCCCAGGCCTCGGTCGACCTGCTGCGCCGCCCGGAGTCCGAGGTGGCCGCGCTGGTCGACTTCGAGCTCCGTTCCGCCGAGTACTACGGGCTGCTCGCCGAGCTCTCGGGCCGCGCTCCCGACCCGGCGGCGGCCGAGGGGTTCCTGCCGGACGAGGTGGCCGAGCGGGTCAGGACCCAGACGCTCGACGACACCCACCGCCGGGTCTCCCTGCGCGGCTACCAGGCCTTCGGCACCCGCTTCGCGCTCGCCCAGCGCCGCGTGATCCTCGGCGACGAGATGGGACTCGGCAAGACGATCCAGGCCATCGCCGCGCTCGCGCACCTCGCCGGTGAGGGACAGAGCCACTTCCTGGTCGTCTGCCCGGCCAGTGTGCTCATCAACTGGACCCGGGAGATCGAGAAGCGCAGCGCACTGCGGGTGACGCCGTTGCACGGCCCGGACCGGCAGGAGGCGTTCGCCGACTGGAAAGGGCGGGGCGGCGTCGCGGTCACCACCTTCGACGCCCTGCGCGGGTTCCCGGTGCCAGGCCGCGGCGAACTGGGCATGCTCGTCGTCGACGAGGCGCACTTCGTGAAGAACCCGCAGACCCGCCGCTCGATGGCCGTCTCCGAGTGGGCGGGGCACTGCGACCGGGTGCTGTTCCTGACCGGTACGCCCATGGAGAACCGCGTCGAGGAGTTCCGCTGCCTGGTGCGGATACTCCAGCCCGAACTGGCCGAGAGCATCGACGAGCACGACGGCGTGGCGGGCTCCAAGGCGTTCCGGAAGGCGGTCGCCCCGGTCTATCTGCGCCGCAACCAGCAGGACGTGCTCACCGAACTCCCCGCGCTCCAGCACACGGACGAGTGGGAGGAGCCCAGCGCGCAGGACGAGGAGGCGTACCGCGAGGCCGTGCGCGCCGGGAACTTCATGGCCATGCGCAGGGCTGCGTACGCGCGTCCGGAGCGGTCGGCGAAGCTGGACCGGCTGCGCGAGATCGCCGCCGAGGCCGCCGAGAACGGCCTCAAGGTCGTGGTGTTCTCGGCCTTCCGCGACGTCCTGGCTGCGGCACAGAAGGCCCTCGCGGACGGCACGGTTCCGGCAGCGGAGGCGGCGGAGGCAGCGGAGGCGGTGGACGCCGATAAGACGGTGGACGCCGACAAGACGGACACCGACAGGACGACGGCCCGGCTCTTCGGGCCCATCTCCGGCAGCGTGCCGCCCGCCCGGCGACAGCAGCTCGTCGACGACTTCGCCGCTGCGCCCGGCCACGCCGTCCTGCTCGCGCAGATCGAGGCCGGTGGCGTGGGCCTCAACATGCAGGCCGCCTCCGTCGTCATCCTCTGCGAGCCGCAGCTCAAGCCCACCGTCGAACACCAGGCGGTCGCCCGCGCCCACCGCATGGGCCAGGTCCGCTCGGTCCAGGTGCACCGACTGCTCTGCACCGGCGGCGTGGACGAACGCCTGGTGCGGATGCTGGAGAACAAGTCCCGCCTGTTCGACGCCTACGCCCGCCGCAGCGCGGTCGCCGAGGCCACCCCGGACGCCGTCGACATCTCGGACATCAACCTGGCCCGCCGCATCGTCGAGGAGGAACAGGCACGGCTGGGCACGACACCGGCCACGGCAGCGACCACGACACCGACCAAGACACCGGCCACGCCCGCGACGGAACGGGCGTGACAGAACAGGCGGCGTGACGGAGAAAGCCGCGCCGCATACGGCCGTACTGATTACCGCGACCGATCACCGCGACCGTACCGATCACGACCCTCCCGCCACCCGCCTGCAAGCCTCCGCATAGGCCCGTACAAGAGGCCGCCGGGCGTCCTCCCGGCGCCACGCCAGCGCGAAACGGCTCGGCGCGAGCCCCCGTACCGGACGTGTCACCACCCCGCCCAGGGTGATCAGCGGAGCGTTGCCCGTGGCCACCAGGCACACCCCGAGGCCCGCGACCAGCGCCTCGTACGTCTCCTCGGTGCCGGCGATCTCCGCCCCGATGCGGGGTGGCCGCCCGGCCCGTTCCTCCAGGGCCAGCCAGTAGTCGCGCAACGGCCCGGCGCCGGCCGGCAGGGCGAGGAAGGGCTCGTCCAGCAGGTCCGCGAAGTCGATCTCCGGGCGAGAAGCGAGACGGTGGGTGTCCGGGAGGGCGACCAGCCGGGGCTCCTCCGCGACCACCGTCCAGCCGTAGCGCTCGGCGTCCGGCAGCGGCAGCCAGACGAAGGCGATGTCGGCGTCCCCGTCGGCCAGCCCCGCGGTGGGGTCCTCCCAGCTCACCTGCCGCAGCCGCAGCACGGTGTCCGGGTGGGCGGCCGTGAAACGGGAGCGGATCGCGGGCAGCAGGCCGCCCCGGCCGGGGCTGGTGCTCATGCCCACGACCAGCGTGCTCCGCGCCGCGACCCGGGCGACCTCCAGCGCCGCCGACCCCTCCGACCAGGCGTCCAGCACGCGCCGGGCGTGCGGCAGCAGCGCCGCGCCCGCCTCGGTGAGCGTCACGCCCTGCGGATCGCGGCGGAACAGCTCCACGCCCAGGTGCCGCTCCAGCGCGCGCACCTGCTTGCTGAGCGCGGGCTGCGAGACGTACAGCCGCTCGGCCGCCCGGGTGAAATGCAGTTCCTCGGCCACCGCCACGAAGTAGCGCAGGTCCCGTACATGAACGTCCATCGCCATAACCATCGGTTACCAGTGCGGGTCTTGGACGGGCAACCGCATTCGGAAGCAGGGTGGTCCGTGCGAGCCCTTGCAAACGAGATGTGACGAGGAGCTGTCATGAACAAGGTGTGGCTGATCACGGGCGCGAGCAGCGGTTTCGGCCGGGCCGTCGCGGACGCCGCCCTCGCCGAGGGCGATGTCGTGGTGGGTGCGGTACGGCGTCCCGAGGGCCTGGACGATCTCGTGGCCGCCCACCCCGATCAGGTGGAGGCGCTGCGTCTGGACGTCGGCGACACGGGGGCCGCGGAGGCCGCCGTACGGGATGTGATCGCGCGGCACGGCAGGATCGACGTCCTGGTCAACAACGCGGGCCGCACGCACGTCGGTGCCTTCGAGGAGACCACCGAGCAGGAGCTGCGCGAGCTGTTCGAGGTGCATGTCTTCGGGCCGGCCGCTCTCACCCGGGCCGTGCTGCCGCACATGCGGGAGCGGCGGTCGGGGGCGGTCGTGCAGATGAGCAGCATGGGCGGGCAGATGTCCTTCGCGGGCTTCTCGGCGTACAGCGGAACCAAGTTCGCGCTGGAGGGGCTGTCCGAGGGGCTCGCCGACGAGGTCGCGGAGTTCGGCATCAAGGTGCTGATCGTGGAGCCGGGCTCCTTCCGCACCTCGCTGTTCGAGACGGGGCGGGCCGGCACGAGCACGGACAGCGGCCTGTACTCCAAGGTGAGCCAGACCCGCGGGTTCGTCTCCGGCGGCGACGGCACCCAGCCCGGCGACCCGGCGAAGGCGGCGGCGCTCATCCTGGCCGCGCTGGAGGCCGAGGACACCCCGCTGCGGCTGCCGCTGGGCGACGACGGCGTCGACGCGGTCCTCGGCCACCTCGACCAGGTCCGCACGGACGTCGCGGCCTGGGAAAAGCGCACCCGAGCAACAGCCTTCGACAACTGACCCGGCCCCGACGGCCAACCCCGCTCCGGCGCCCTCCCCCAGTCCCGGCCCCGACAACTGACCCGGACCCGGCAACCGACCCGACACCAACAACTGCCGCGGCCCCGGCGGCACCGCCTCGTGCCTCGCCGACTGCCCGCTCCGTCACCCGCGTCACACCTCCGGCGGCACAGCCTCCCACCCCCCGGCGATCTCCCCACCCGGCTCCCACCCGTACCGCCCCAGCCGGTCCGCGGCCTCCTCGCGGCCCGCCCTGCGCAGCAGGTCGATCGCGCTGTGCAGGGCGAAGACCATGCCCGACTCGGCGGCCCGGCGGCACCACGTCAGGGCCTCGTCGACCTGGCCCATCCGCTGGAGCAGTTCGGCGGCCTGGCGCAGCGCGCTGATGTCGCCGGCCTCCGCGGCGCGCTCGTACCACTCCAGGGCCTCGTCGGTGCGGCCCGCCTCCTGGGAGAGCTCGGCGGCCCAGCGCAGCGCGAACGTGTCGCCCGTCTCCGCCGCGTGCCGGTAGAGGGCCAGCGCCTCACCGGAGCGGCCGGCCTCGCGCAGCAGGTCGCCGGCGAACCACAGGACGAAGCCGCAGCCGTCCGAGGCCCGGGCCCGCAGCCAGTCGATCGCCTCGTCGACGCGGCCGGCCTCGCGCAGCAGGAACGCGGCCTGCCACAGGGCGTCCGCGTCGCCGGCCTCCCCGGCCCGCATGTACCAGTCGATCGCCTGGTCCCGCCGCCCCGCCTCCTGGAGCAGCGAGGCCGCCTGCCACAGCGCCTCCGCGTCCCCGGCGTCCGCCGCGCGGTCGTACCACCGCAGCGCCTCGTCGAGCCGGCCCGCACCCTGCAACAGGCTGGCCGCCTGGCTGAGAGCGCTGGTCTCACCGGCCCGGGCGGCACGGTCGTACCACTCCAGGGCCTCGTCGGTGCGGCCCTCCTCCTGCGACAGGAAGGCGCCCTGCCACAGCGCGTCCGCGTCACCGGCGTCGGCGGCGCGGGCGTACCACTCCAGGGCTTCGTCGGTGCGGCCCTCCTGCTGGAGCAGGGAACCCGCCTGCCACAGGGCGTCCATGTCGCCGGCCTCGGCGCGTTCGCGCAGCCAGGCGACGGCCTCCTCGGCCCGACCGCCCTCCAGCAGCACGTCGACGATCTGCTGGGCGGCGTCGGCCTCACCGGAGTCGACGCCCCGCTGGTACCACTCGAGCGCCTGGGCGGTACGGCCGGTCCGGCGCAGTACGTCGCCGGCCTGGAGCATCGCGGAGGTGTGCCCGGCGTCGGCGGCGCGGGCGTACCACGTCAGGGCCTCGTCGGTGCGGCCCTCCTGCTGGAACAGAGAGGCCGCCTGCCACAGGGCGTCCATGTCGCCGGCCTCGGCGCGTTCACGCAGCCAGGCGACGGCCTCCTCGGCGCGGCCGCTCTCCAGGAGCAGGTCGACGGCCCGGCGCCGCGCCCCGGTGTCGCCGGTCTCGGCCCAGCCGCGCAACCACGTTATGGCCTCCTCGCCGCGGCCCGCCTCCAGCAGCAGGTCGACCAGGGGACGCCGGATGCCGGCGCCGCCTGATGCGGCCTGTTCCGTCAGCCACTGAACGGCCTCGTCGACGCGCCCGGCCCCGCTCAGCAGCGACACCGCCCGCAGCAGCGCGGACTCGTGACCGGAGCGGGCCCGCGCACGCAGCGCGTCCAGCGCGTCGTCGGTGCGTCCGGCGGCCCACAGCAGATCGACCATCTTCTCGAAGGCGAAGGCGTCGTCGGTCTTGACCCGGGTGCGCAGCCAGCGGACCGCCTCCTCACGCCGTCCCCCGTCCAGCAGCAGCTCGATCGTCTGCTGCAAGGCGTAGGTGTCGCCGGTCTCGGCGGCCCGCCGGAACCAGGTCAGGGACTCGCCCTCGGCGCCCATGACCTGCAGCAGTCCGGCCGCCCTGCGCATGGCGTCGATGTCGCCGGCCTCGGCGGCCCGGCGGTACCACGACAGGGCGTCCTCGAGGTCGCCCGCCGTCTGCAACTCGTACGCCAGCCGGCGCATCGCCTCGATGTCCCCGGCCTCGGCCCGCTGCCGCAGCCAGCCGAGGGCGTCCTCGCGTCGCCCGGCCCCGCCCAGCAGGTCCAGGGTCTGCTGGAGCGCCTCGGTGTCCCCGGTCTCGGCGGCACGCCGGAACCAGCCGATGGCTTCGTCGGTGCGGCCCGCCTCGCGCAGCAGGGCGGTCGTCTGGTGCAGCGCGAAGGAGTCACCGGCCTCCGCGGCGCGCTGGTACCAGTCGATGGCCTCCGCGGTACGGCCGGCCTCGCGCAACACCTTCGCGGCCTGCAGCAGCGCGAAGGTGTCCCCGTGCGCGGCGGCCCGCGCGTACGCGTGCACCGCGAGCCGTTTGAAGCCGCGCAGTTGTGCCGCCCGCGCGATGTCGACATGGCTGCCGACGGCGGCGTGCTCGACGAGCGCGTGCCACAACTGCGGGGGCACGCCGGTGGTACGGCGGCTGGTGCGGCCCTCCTGTTCCAGGTAGTCGGCGAGGACGTAGTGCGGCTGGGCCGGGTACGGGTCGCCGGGCCGGGGCCGGATCCGGGTGAGGGGGCCGCGGGCGCCGTGGCAGGGGGCGGCCGTGTAGGCGAGGGCCTGTTCCAGCCAGTCCTCGCCGAGCGTGTCCCACTGACCGTCGGTCAGATAGCCGGGCGCGGCCGTCTCCAGCAGGGCGAGCGGCAGCGCCCGGCCGTGCCCCAGCCGGCGGGCGTCCATCGCCGTCTCGATGAGCGCCCGCGCGGCGGTGGGCGCGGCCCGGTAGCGGTCGAGCAGGGACGGGGCGCCCGCCAGGTACTGGGTGATCTGCCCCTGCTCGGCCTCGGCCACGGCGCGGGCCAGCCTCGGGTCACCGGCGGCGGTGTCCTTGAGCGCCTTCAGGGCCGGGGCGTTGAAGGTGTCCGGCACCGGCACGACGGCGCCGCTGAGCAGGACACGGGCCTGCGGATGGGCGTCCGGCACACCGGGCTGGGGTGTGTCGGCGAGGGCGGCCCAGTACTCGGGCCACATGGTGCCCAGGACCAGCACGGGGGCGCGGTCCGGCTCGGTGAGCAGGTCGCGCAGCCCGGCGGCGACGCGCTCGCCGACGGAGTCGGTCGGCGTCAGCAGGTAGTGCTGCATCTCGTTGAGCCACACGACCGTCCGCGGCGAGACCGCGGCCAGCCCTGCCAGGAGGGCCTGCGGACGGTCGGGCGCGATCGGATGCCACAGCCGCCACGCCGCCGGCAACGTCTGTACGGCCTCCCAGCAGGCCCGCGTCTTGCCGCAGGAGGACCCGCCGACCAGCACGACGATGCCGCTGACGCCGTCGGCACCCTGCTGCACCGTCTCCCGCAGCCGTGCGTCGTGCCCGCGCTCGACGTAGGCCGGGAGCAGGGGCAGGGCCTCGCCCCGGCCGGCACCGGGCGGGGCGGTCGCCGGGGGCACGTCGATCGCCCGGTGGACCTCCAGCGAGAAGGGGTCGGCGAGTTCGGTCACCGGCCGGCCGGGCGCGGCCCGGTCGTCGGGGCCCGGCACCGGAGGTCCGTGGTCGTCGGCGATGCCGGGAACCGCCGGCTGCGCGGGCGGCGTCCTCATCTCCGACTGCGCCTCGGGAGTCCGGTCGGCGGCCATCAGGGCGGACCACTGGCGGGGTACCGGAGGCGGCAGTTCGGCCCAGCGGGCCAGGATCCGGGCAACCGCCAGCAGGTGGTCGAGGTTCCGCGGCTCGTGCTTGTGGTTGAACCAGTCGCTGATCGTCTTGACCGAGACACCGGACTCCTCGGCCAGTCTGCTGCGCACCAGCCGCAGTTCACGATCGGCGAGCCGCTCCTCGGCGCACCTGCGTAACCGGCCGAGTTCCTCCAGCACCAGCGACGCCACGCCACCTCCTGAGCACCGACCCCGCTTTTCCGGTTCGGAAATCCGGCGGCCACGTTGACCTCAGGTTACGCAGTCGGATTCCGAACTGTTCCGAGTTGGCTGGGAGTTGTCACTCCACCGTGCGTCAACTGGATGGGACACATCCGCACGGACCGAAGCAGGAGCAGCAGATGGACCCCGCGCCGACGCCCCCGCGTACCCGCCGCCCGTATCCCTGGCGGCGCCTGGCCCGCATCACCGCACTCAGCGCGTTGCGCGGCGCCGCCGCGGCGGCCGGGTCCGGTGCCGTGACGGTGGTGATCTGGTGGTGGCAGAAATGAAGGCGCGTCAGGTTCGCCGTGCAGGGCCCTTGTGTAATTCCTGTGGAGCCCTCAATCTTTCGGCTGGTGCACAGGTGCGACACAGGAATTTGACATGTTCCTGTCCAAATTCACCTTCACATTCCTTCTCGGCCCGTGCTCCCCCCCCCACCGACGCACCACCGATTGAGGAGGATCCCTCAGATGGCAGTGATGCGTAACTCCCGCAGAGACAGCAGGCGAAGACTCGCCGCCCTCAGCCTCACGGCCACCGCGGCGCTCGCCGCGGGCCTCGTCTCCGCGCTCCCCGCAGCGGCCGCCCCCGAGGGCCGCGTCCAGTACGCCGGGGCGGCGAACGCCGTCGCCGACAGCTACATCGTGACGCTCAGGGCGGACCACGCCCGCTCCGGCTCCCAGGCCGGCCGCGCCCTCGTCGAGCGGTACGGCGCCGGCATCGAGCGGACGTACAGGAAGGCCCTGAACGGCTACTCGATCGAGGCCTCCGCGACCGAGGCGAAGCGGCTCGCCGCCGACCCGGCGGTCGCCTCCGTCGTGCAGAACCGCACGTTCAGCATCGACGCGACCCAGACCAACCCGCCCTCCTGGGGTCTGGACCGCATCGACCAGAAGAACCTGCCGCTGAACAGCTCCTACACCTACCCGGACTCCGCCGGGCAGGGCGTGACCGCGTACGTCATCGACACCGGCGTCCGCATCACCCACAGCGACTTCGGCGGCCGCGCCTCCTACGGCTACGACGCCATCGACAACGACAACACCGCCCAGGACGGCAACGGCCACGGCACGCACGTCGCCGGCACGGTCGCGGGCAACGCCTACGGTGTCGCCAAGAAGGCCAAGGTCGTCGGCGTGCGCGTGCTGAACAACTCCGGTTCCGGCACGACCGCCCAGGTCGTCGCCGGCATCGACTGGGTCGCGCAGAACGCCGTCAAGCCGGCCGTCGCCAACATGTCCCTCGGCGGCGGCGCCGACACCGCCCTCGACACGGCCGTACGCAACGCCATCGCCTCCGGCGTCACCTTCGCCGTCGCGGCCGGCAACGAGACGACCAATGCCTCCACCAGGTCCCCCGCACGCGTCACCGAGGCCATCACGGTCGGCGCGACGACCTCGACCGACGCCAAGGCCGGCTACTCCAACTACGGCTCGGTGCTCGACCTGTTCGCGCCGGGTTCGTCCATCACCTCGGCCTGGAACTCCGGCGACTCGGCGACCAACACCATCTCCGGTACGTCGATGGCGACCCCGCACGTCGCGGGCGCCGCGGCGCTCTACCTCGCCGACAACCCGACCTCGACCCCGGCCCAGGTCTCCTCGGCCCTGACGGCCGCCGCCACCACCGGCGTCGTCACCAGCCCGGGCACCGGCTCGCCCAACCGGCTGCTCTACGTCGGCGGCGGCACGACCACCCCGCCGGGCCCGCGCTTCGAGAACACCGGTGACTACGCCATCGCCGACAACGCCACCGTCGAGTCCCCGGTGACGGTCTCCGGCGTCTCCGGCAACGCGCCCTCGGCGCTGGCCGTCGAGGTCCACATCGTGCACACCTACATCGGCGACCTCCAGGTCCAGCTGATCGCCCCCGACGGCACCGCGTACACGATGAAGTCGTACGGCACCGGCGGCAGTTCGGACAACATCAACACCACGTACTCGGTGAACGCCTCCTCGGAGACCGCCAACGGCACGTGGAAGCTCCGCGTCAGCGACAACGCGAACCTGGACACCGGGCGGATCGACGCCTGGGCGCTGCAGTTCTGAGCGGGTAGTGCCGCGCACGGCCGCCAGTTGTGAAGGAGGCGGCCGAACCGGCGATCAGTAGTGCTCCTCGTCCTCGCGGTAGGGCTCCGGGTCCGTCACCCAGCCCGCCGCGAGGACCAGGCGTGTGTGGCGGTGCAGGGCGAGGAAGCCGAAGGGGCGGTCGAAGGCGGCCCGGATGCTCGTGGTCACCCAGCGGAGCTGCGGTACCCCGCCCGCCGGGAAGCCGAACGCCGTCACCGCGGCCGCGCGGAAGCCCACTTCACCGAACTGCGCCGTGGTGGACTGCCGGGCCGACCCGACGGCCAGCGGGAAGCCGCTGATGCCGGGGAAGTGGCCGCGGCCGACGTCCCTCGCCGTGGTGAGGCCGAAGACGCGGTGCAGTGCGAGCAGGTCGTGGTGCGCGCGCAGGTCGAACGCCGCCGTGGTCACGTCCAGGGTCGGCGGCAGGGGCCGTGCGCTGCGCTTCTTCACCACCCGCAGGCCCGGTCCCACCTCCCCGTAGGGCAGCCGCGGCCCCGACACCACGGGAAGCCTGCGCGCCAGGACGTCCACCCCGGCCCTCAGCACCTGCCCCCGCGTCATCCCCTCCTCGCCCAGCAGCAGATGGACGTCGATCGCGTTGTCGCCCAGCACGCGCAGCTCGGTGACATGACCCTCGGGCGTGTCCGCCACCCCGACCCGGTCCAGCAGCTCACTCTGCCGGTGCAGGCCGATCAGCACCCGGTCGTTCCACGGTCCGGTCTCCGGTGTCATCGGGAAGTCCCAGAAGCGCCGGAGCCAGTTCGTCCGCATCGCCAGCGCGCTCGCCAGCACCATCTCGGTGTCCGTCTCCAGCGCGACGGGCATCTCCCCGATCAGGCCGCCCGTCCGCTTCGCCGCCCACGCGTCCAACGCCCCCTTGTCGGCCGCAGGATCCCCCGTGAGCACGCCGTGCGCCTCGGCCGGCAGCCCCGCCTCCCAGCGCTCCCTCAGCTGAAGCGTCCGCTTCGTCCAGAGCCCGAGCGCCGAGTCCAGCCCCCGCATCGTGCCCATCGCGCCGAGCAACTCCCGTGCCGCGCCCGCCGCCCCGCCCGCCGGGAGGCCGACCGCATCGGCCAGTTCCGTCCGCGCCGGTCCGTCGGCGCCGTCCGCCAGGAAAGCGAGCAGCGGCCACACGCCCACCGCCGAGAAGACGGTGCCGTCGCCCGCGGCCGGGTCCGACGCCCGCGCCCAGCGGGCGGTCAGCTCGTTCACCGCCCGGATCGTGGCATTCGTAACCGGCATGACAATCCCCCTCGTTCCCCGCTTACCATTCGCCCAGTCGTACGCCCGTTCCCACCGCCTGAACCAGGAGCACGGTACTCGTGTCCATACCTCCGCCTCCCGGACCTCACCAGCCACAAGGGTCCCCGGAGCCGGCCCAGGGGCCGTCCGCGCAGGGGCCGTACGCACCGCCGCCGTACGGCCATGGCGTGCCCGGTGCCGGGCCGTACGCGTACCACCCCTACGGCGCCTACGGTCCGTACGGCCGCCCCGTGCCCGTCAACGGCGTCGCCATCGGTGCCCTCGTCCTCGGCATCCTCTGCTTCGTGCCGGCCGTGGGTCTGGTGCTGGGGCTGATAGCGCTGGCGCAGATCAAGAAGCGGGGCGAGCGCGGCAAGGGCATGGCGATCGCCGGTTCCGTCCTGTCCTCCGTCGGGCTCGTGCTGTGGGCGCTGGCCCTGTCCACGGGCGGCGCCTCCGACTTCTGGGACGGCTTCCGGGAGGCGGCGGGCGGCGAGGGCACCGCCTACTCGCTCGAGACGGGCGACTGCTTCGACGCGCCGGGCGGCGACCTGGAGGGCGAGACCTACGACATCGACGAGGTGCCCTGCTCCGGCGCGCACGAGGCCGAGGTCTTCGCGATCGTCGCACTGCCCGACAACACCTACCCGTCCTATCCCGGTGACGACAAGTTGTCCCGGCTCGCGGACGACAAGTGCTTCGGGCTCCAGGACCGTTACGCCATGGACCCCTGGGCCCTGCCGGACGACGCGGCCGTGTACTACTTCATCCCGTCACGGGAGAGCTGGCGCTTCGGCGACCGCGCGATCACCTGCATGTTCGGCAGCACCAAGGACAACGGCAAGCTGACCGGTTCCCTGCACAACGACGCGTCGATGCTCGACACCGATCAGGTCGCCTTCCTCACCGCCGTCAACACCGTCGACGTCACCCTGTACGAGGAGCCCGAGGAGTACCCCGAGGAGGACCTCGCGGCCAACCGGGCCTGGGCGAAGGACGTGCACGCCGTCCTCGGCGAACAGATCGAGGCGCTGCGCGGGCACCGCTGGGAGGGCGACACCGAGCAGCCGGTCACCGACCTGATCGACGAGATGGAGGACGCCCGCAAGGAGTGGGCGAAGGCGGCCGCGGCGAAGGACGCGGACACGTACTACGCGCACTACGACAACGGGTACGAATACATCGACGGCCCCACGACGGTCACCGCGCGCGAGGCTCTGGGCCTGGACACCACCGTGCCGATGTACGAGGAAGACTCCTCCGGCGGTGAGGAGGGCGCCGGTGCCGGCGGCATCGATGTCTGAACCGAGGTGTGAGCGCGGCTATAACGGGGAGAAAGTGCCTGCGTAAAGCCCTCGGGGGGCACAAGTCATCACATCGAGTGATTCTCTGGCCTTTGCTTGCGTGGGACAACTCATGGTTGCCAGGCTGTTGCTGTCTGTACAACCTGATGGGAGCGGCCAGTGACTTTCGGTGAGCAGCCGGCGTACCTGCGCGTCGCGGGTGATCTCCGCAAGAAGATCGTCGACGGTTCACTGCCACCGCACACCCGCCTCCCGTCCCAGGCCAGGATCCGCGAGGAGTACGGCGTCTCGGACACCGTCGCGCTGGAGGCCCGCAAGGTGCTGATGGCCGAGGGGCTGGTCGAGGGCCGCTCCGGCTCCGGGACCTACGTGCGCGAGCGCCCCGTGCCCCGCAGGGTCGCCCGCTCCGGCTTCCGCCCGCCGAACGGCGCCACGCCGTTCCGTCAGGAGCAGGCCGACGGCGAGGTGCGGGGCACCTGGGAGTCCAGGAGCGAGCAGGCCGAGGCCAGCGTCGCCGTCGCCGAGCGGCTCGCCATCCGGCCCGGCGACCGCGTGATGTGCACGCGCTATCTCTTCCGGGACGCCGGCGAGGCGATGATGCTGTCGACTTCCTGGGAGCCCCTGGCCGTCACCGGCCGTACCCCCGTGATGCTGCCCGAGGAGGGCCCGCTCGGCGGCATGGGCGTCGTCGAGCGGATGGCCGCCATCGACGTCGTCGTGGACAACGTGACCGAGGAAGTGGGCGCGCGCCCCGGCCTCGCGGAGGAACTGCTGACGCTGGGCGGCGTCCCGGGCCATGTGGTCCTCGTCATCCAGCGCACCTACTACGCGTCGGGCCGTCCGGTGGAGACGGCGGACGTGGTCGTCCCCGCCGACCGCTACCGGGTCTCGTACCACCTACCGGTGAAGTAGTGCGCCCATTGGTGAGGTAGCGCACACCTGCACCGCAGTTGCCGCCGACCGAACCTCAACTCCCCTCGCTTCCGCAGCCGTTGGAATCTGGCCGTTCTCGCAGGTCGCCACCGGCGTGCGCGGCATGCCTGCGACCGGAAGCACCGAGGTCCCCGCACGGCGCGTTCGATGCCGTGCGCCCCCTGCGACTTGGCTGGTTGCGTACCTCTTTGTGAAAAGGCGTATTCGCTGCGTAAAGGTTAGGCGTAGGCTCGGGCATATGCGGATTGCGGTTTCCTTAGCGGGCGGGGCACGGCACACGCCGCGAGCAGTTCTCGGGCGGCGGGAGGCGGGAAGGGGCGGTGGGGCGCGATGAACGACAGCACGATCACTCTTCCCTGGCTCGTCGTCCGGCAGGACGACAACGGCAATCGCTATCGCGTGGGCCGATACGCGACCCGGGCCGAGGCCCAGAAGATCGCGGACAGCCTCGACAGCCGCGGCCACAAGCAGTTGTACTGGGTCGAGCGGATCGCGCAGAACGGCGACAGCGCGGACAACTGACCCCCCCTGAGCTCCCGTAGGCTCCGGCGCATGACGGAACGGATCGTGGTCGGCGCCGCTCTGCTGGACGGAGAGCGCCTTCTCGCCGCGCGCCGCAGCGCGCCCGAGGAACTCGCCGGGCGCTGGGAGTTGCCCGGAGGCAAGGTCGAGCCCGGCGAGACGCCCGAGGCAGCGCTCGTACGCGAGCTGCGCGAGGAACTCGGCGTGGACACCGAGGTGATCGAGCGCGTGCCGGGGGCATGGCCCCTGAAATCCCCCTACGTCCTGCATGTGTGGACGGCCCGTCTGCTCCCCGGAACGGGTGAACCGAAGCCCCTCGAGGACCACGACGAGCTGCGCTGGCTGGGTCCCGGGGAACTCTGGGACGTGGACTGGCTGGACCAGGATGTGCCTGCCGTCCGCGAGGTGGCGGCGCGGCTTCGGTCCTGAGGAACTTCCCGGATTCCTGACGTGTCCTCTACGTTTCGCGCGGTACCGCCCCATGAATATCGGGTATGTGGTCATTAACCCTGTGAAACCGGACATGGGTGACCCCATTGGCCTGGGAAGTGATCGGCGTGATCGACACCGAAGGCGACTGCGCCGAGTGGAGCTTCCCGGCGGAGGCCGGCGCCGTGCGCGCGGCCCGTGTCGCCGTTCGGGACAGGCTGCGCGACTGGGGGCTCGACAGCCTCGCCGACATCGCGGCGCTGCTGGTCAGCGAACTGGTGACCAACTCCCTGCGGCACGCCACCGGCCCCATCGGCGTACGGCTGGTGCGCCCCGCCCGCCTCGGTGACGTCCTTCTGGTCGAGGTCTCCGACCCCCTCCCGGACCCGCCCCGCGAACGCGTCGCCCACCTGGAGGACGAGAGCGGCCGCGGCCTCCAGCTGGTGGCGCACTCCTCGCGCCGCTGGGGCACCAGACCCGGGCGGAACGCGGGCAAGACGGTGTGGTTCGAGCTCGCGGTGCCGGACTGATCCCGCGGGTTTCGCGCGGTGTTCCCGGGCCCTGTACAACCCGTCAGTAGCCGTCCATCACGGTGTACGCCCCCTCTTGCCCTGTCGAACGAATGGTTCAGGCCAGTGGCAGTTGCAGATCAGGGTGGTTCGACTGCGTGTCCGCTGGTTAGAAGTCTGGAAGTGTTTCTGCGGCCGGGACCGAAAATCATCGGGACCGTGCTGTGATCGTGAACACCGTGTTGTGCGGGGCCGTAGTGCTGGATACTGCGGGCAGCCGCCGCCGGTGACCGGTGCCGGACGCGGTGAGCTGGAGGGGACGGTTCGCGTGAGCGAGATACCAGCGAAGGCCACGGAGTCCGAGGACCCGTCGGACGGCGCGAGGACGAGGGCCGCGGGACAGCGGTCCGGCGGCACACGATCCTCGCAAGCCTCTCAGGACACACGGGCCTCTCAGGACCCACAGAACTCCGGCGACGTATCGAACTCCCGTGCCGCGCAAGGCTCCAGCGACGGGCGGGAATCCGGCCCGGTGTTCGCGTTCGACGAGACCCGGCCCGGCGACCCCGTCTGGCAGAGCAGTCCGCCCGGCTCGATCTACGACTACATAAAGGTCGCGTCCTTCTCCATCGGCCCCGACGGCCTGGTCGACCAGTGGAGCCTGCGCGCCGAGCAGATCTTCGGCATCCCCGCCGGGCGTGCCGTCGGCATGGACCCCATCGAGGCGTTCGTCGACCCGGACCTGCGCGAGCAGGGCCAGCGCAAGATGGCGGAGATCCTGGACGGGCGGGAGTGGACCGGCGTGGTCCCCTTCCGGGTGCCCGACGACGCCGAGGGCCGGCCCGGTGAGGACGGCCTCGCCGAGGTGTACGTCATGCCGACGCAGACCGAGGACGGCGAGCGGGCCGCCGTGTGCATCGTCGTCGATGTGCGCACCCTGCGCCGGATGGAGACCGACCTCGCCGCCTCTCAGGCGATTTTCGGTCAATCTCCCTTCGGGTTCCTGCTGATCGACCCCGATCTGCGGGTGCGGCGCGCCAATCAGCGGTTCGCCTCACTGTTCGGCGGACGGCCCGACGACCACCGCGGCAAGGACGTCCACGACTATCTGTCGCGCCCCGAGGCCGAGCGGGTCTCGGCCACCCTGCGCCGGGTCCTGGAGAGCGGCGACTCCATCACGGACATGCATGTCACCGGCTTTCTGCCGGGTTCCGACGAGCGCCGGCACTGGTCCGTCAACCTCTACCGGGTGCACAGCGGCAGCGGCCGCCCCATCGGCATCGCCTGGCTCGGAATCGACATCACCGCGCGCCGCGCCGCCGCCCGCGAGGCCGCCGCCGCCCGGCGCAACCTCGCCCTGCTGAACGAGGCCGGCGCCCGCATAGGCAACTCCCTCGACCTGGAGACCACGGCCCGGGAACTCCTCGACGTCGTCGTCCCCGGCTTCTGCGACCTCGCCACGGTCGACCTCTACCAAGGGCTGCTGGCCGGCGACGAGGCCCCGCCCGGCCTCGCCGACGGCAGCGCGGAACTGCGCCGGGTCGCCTTCGCCAGCGCGGTCTCCGACGCGCCCTTCGTCGGCGACGGCGCACCCGTCGCGGTCGGCGCCGTCCACCACTACCCCTTCAACTCGCCCTGCGCAGACGCCCTGCGCACCGCCAGGCCGCAGCACGTGCCCGGCGAGGAGGGCGGGCTCGTCCAGTCCACGCTCGCCGTGCCGATGGTCGCCCACGACACGGTCGTAGGACTGGCGCAGTTCGCGCGGACGAAGGGGAGCGAGCCGTTCGGGGACCGGGACCGGGACCTGGCGGTCGAACTCGCCGCGCGTGCCGCGGTCTGTATCGACAACGCGCGGCTGTACCGGCGCGAGCACGAGCGGGCGCTGATACTGCAGCGGTCGCTGCTGCCACCCGGGGATCCCGTCGCCTCCGGCCTGGACATCGCCTGCCGCTATCTGCCCGGCAACTCCTCGTCGGACCGGCCCAGCGAGGTGGGTGGCGACTGGTTCGACGTCATCGAACTGCCCGGCCACCGCACGGCGTTGGTCGTGGGCGACGTGATGGGCCGCGGCCTGCGTGCCGCCGTGGCGATGGGCGAACTGCGCTCCGCCGTGCGCACGCTGGCCCTGCTGGACCTCGAACCCGCCGAGGTCCTCTCCGCCCTGGACGAGATCGCCCGCGGCCTCGGCGCACCGGGCGGCGTCCAGCAGGCCACCCGCGCCGCCCGCCGGCCCCGCGAGGCGGACCTGTCCGAGGTGTACCTCGCGACCTGTGTGTACGCGGTCTACGACTCCGTCACACGCCGCTGCACCTTCGCCAACGCCGGTCATCTGCCCCCGGTCCTCGTCGAGCCCGGCGAGGCGGCCCTGATGCTCGACGTGCCGCCGGGGATGCCGCTCGGTGTGGGCGGGGAGCCGTTCGAGGAGGTCGAGGTCGAGCTGGCGGAGGGCGCGCTGCTGGCGCTCTACACGGATGGACTCGTGGAGTCCCGCGACCATCCCCTGGACGAGGGCCTCCAGGCCTTCGTCGGCGCGCTGACCGACCCCTCCAGCCCGCTGGAGGACGTCTGCGACCACGTCCTCAACACGCTCGACACCCACCACGGCGAGGACGACATCGCGTTGCTGATGGCACGTGTCCAGGGGCTGCCCGCCGACTCGGTCGGCGACTGGACCCTGCCGCGCGAGCCCCGCAGCGTGGGCCGGGCCCGCGAGTACGCCCGCGGCCGACTGCTGTCCTGGGATCTCGAAGCCCTGGTCGACACCACGGAACTCCTCGTCAGCGAACTGGTCACCAACGCCCTTCGCTACGGCGAGGGCGAGATCAGACTGCGCCTCCTCCTGGACCGCACCCTGGTCTGCGAGGTCTGGGACTCCGGCCTGGTCCAGCCCCGCCGCCGCCGCGCCCGCGACACGGACGAGGGCGGCCGTGGCCTCCAACTGGTCGGCCTGCTCAGCGCGGCCTGGGGCTCCCGCCGCACCCCCCGCGGCAAGACGGTGTGGTTCGAACTGCCCCTGCCGGACGGCGAGCACGGCCTCACGGACCCGGCGGAGGCGTTGCTGAGCCTGTTCTGAGCCGTCCCCGGGCGGTCCCGGACGTCAGCCGGCTGCCGCCGGGCGGCGGGCCCGGGTGCGCGGGCCGCCGAAGCTGGGGGCCGGGCCGTCGGCGGGCAGCAGGATGCCGCCCAGGACCGCTCCGGTCAGGCCGCTGATGTCGTGGCTCGGGCCGTCGACGGGGTGGCCGTGCAGGCGGATGTCCTGTTCGGCCAGTTCGTGGGCCTGCCGGCCCAGGGTGTCGGCCGAGACGAGGTCGGCGAGTTCCTCACGCGGCCCCCGCCCGGCCGGTGCGGGCACCGGGGGAGCGAGCAGTCGCCGTGCCTCGGCCAGCCGGGTGCGCGCCTCGCCGCCCACCGCGGCCCGGTGCGTCGCGACGACGTCGTTGGCACCGCCGACCGCACTGCGGGCGCAGACCGCCGCGGCCGCCGGGAGCACCCCGGCCCGCCCCGCCACGACGGGCGCGACGCCCCGTACGATCCGCCGCAGCAGGTCGAGCGGGTCGTACCGCCGCCCCGAGGCCAGCTCCTCGCGCACACCGGCCAGGGTGGCGTCGGCGTGGGCGATGCGGGAGCGCAGTTCACCGGCCGGGATGTCGGCGTACGGGGCATCCGCCGACGCCGGCTTCCGCGCCCCCGCGATCTCCACCTCACTGCCGGTCAGCGCGGCCGGGACCATCGCCGCGGCTGTCGAGAGCTCCCCGGCGAGCCGCTCGACGCCGTCGATGAAGACGGCCGCCTGGGCGATGGCGCCCTCGGCGGCGCGCAGCCGGCCCCCGGCACGCTCGTTGTCGCCCAGGTCGGCCGCCTGACGGGCGTGGTTGAGCTGTGTCGTGGCGAACACCAGCCGGTCCTTGGCCTGCTCGACATGGCCCGCGACGGCGGTGGTCGCGGAGGCGGCGAACCGGTCGCCGAGCTCGCTCAGTGCCGTCCCCGCAGCCCCGGTCCGCCAGGTCAGCTCCCGGAACCTGCCCTCGGCGACGACCAGGGCATGCCCCAGACCGCCGCCCAGCCCCTCCTCCAGCCCGCGCGACTGGTCGAACGCGGCGGCCTGTCCGTCCAGCAACCGGCCCACTTCCTCGCACCGCCCGACGATCCCCGCCAGCGCATGCCGACGGGCCGCCGGCTCCTGAGGCACCCCGCCCTCGTACTGCCACCGCATCCGGAACGCGACCGCCAACTCGCCCCGTGCGTCCCGCAGAACCCGGGTGAACGGCTCCACGTGCTCGGCGTCCCCCACCCCGAACCGCCCCACGACGAACGCCAGCTCCTCCGCGCTGACCCGCACCGAGTCGTCGGCCTCCACCAGCGCGGCCCCCGCCCGTTCGTCGAGCTCGGCGGCGGGCGGCTCCGCGGCCTGGACCTGCGCCCCTGAGGGAGTCGTACGGTCCCGCGCCCGCCGTCTGCGCCGCAGGAACCCGTAGCTCGCCATGAGGCCCGCCGCGGCGAGGACCGCCACGGGCAGCACGAGATCGGTGGCGGAGGTCTCCCCGTCCTGCGCGTTCCCCACGCTCTCCCCCTGCTCCATCGCCCCGGCGACGGGCCGTTCCGCCCCGCCCGCAACCGCGCCCCCACCGCTGATCGTCATGCCGGGCAACACCAGCCACACCACCCCGACCAGACCGCCGACCACGGCGTGCGCCACCCGCACGGATATGTGCGAGCGCCCACGCCGCGGCCGGCCCCGGATCAAGGATGACGTCACATTTCGGAGCGTATGAGCAGCAATGCCCTGGCGCGACCGGGATGCGTCCAGGGTGGTGTGGAGGGACACAGGGCGACGGATGAGGGGACCCGGCGATGGGCCGACAGCGGAGCGAGCACCCGACCACCGAGACCGAGCCCGCCGAGCAGGAGGGCTCCGTCCCGGCCGAGGGAGAGGTCGAGGCCGGGCCGCGCACGGACACCGAACGCCGTGCCCGCCGCCGTCGCCTCCTGCGCCGCACCGCCCTCGCCCTCGTCCTGCTCCTCGTCGTCCCCGTCCTCGGCGCCGCGCTCGCCCTGCGCCTGAACTACACGGGCGACCTCGCGGAAGGCACCCACACCAGGAACCGGGACGCCATCTGGCTCGGCCACGCCTGGGTCGACGGCCGCAAGAAGGACGCCGACGTCGAGGCACTGGTTGGCCGTCTGCAAGGCACCGGCATCCGTGACCTCTACGTCCACGCCGGCCCTCTCGAACACGACGGGACCCTTCCCGCCTCGGCCTATCCGAGAGCCCGCTGGCTCATAGCGGCCGTGCACCGGGAGATCCCGGCCGTCCGGGTCCAGGCCTGGCTCGGCGACAAGCTGGCGACCGAGGACGACGACGGCCTGCGCCTGAGCCGGGCGGCGACCCGCGAGGCGGTCGTCGAGTCCACCCGCCGGATCCTCGCCACCGGGTTCGACGGGGCCCACTTCGACCTCGAACCCCTCCACTCGGGCGACCGGAACTACCTCACGCTCCTCGACGCCCTGCACCGACTCACCCGCGCCCACGGCGCCCCGCTCTCGGTCGCCGCCCACCAGATCGACCCGCTCCCGGCGATCCACTCCGTCGCCGGCGCCCTCACCGGCCACCCCAAGTGGTGGTCGCAGGACTTCTTCGGCGAGGTGGCACGCCGCGTCGACCAGATCGCGGTGATGTCGTACGACACGGCCACGCCGCTGGAGAGCCTGTACGGCGGCTACGTGGCCCAGCAGACCTCACTCGCCCTGGAGGTCACCCCGCCCGGCACCGACCTGCTGATGGGCCTGCCGTTCTTCCACGACAACACGGTCGGTCACCGGGCGGCCGCCGAGACCGTCCCCGCGGCCGTCCGCGGCGTCCGCCTCGGCCTGTCCCGCACGGACGCCGACCGGGCCGCCTTCGGCGTCGCCCTCTACGTCGACTTCGCGGCGACAGAGGGCGACTGGACGGCGTACGAAGAGGGCTGGGTCCGCTGAGAGCGCGGGCGCTCACTCCGCCGAGGAGCGCCTCCTGATCTTCGAGCCCAGCCACACCAGCGGGTCGTACTTGCGGTCCACGGCCCGCTCCTTCAGCGGGATCAGCGCGTTGTCGGTGATCTTGATGCCCTCGGGGCAGACCTCCGTGCAGCACTTGGTGATGTTGCAGTAGCCGAGGCCGTGCTCGTCCTGGGCGGTCTTCTTGCGGTCCAGGCCGCTCTCGCCGGCCGCGTCCAGCGGGTGCATGTCCAGTTCGGCGACCCGCATCAGGAAGCGCGGGCCCGCGAACGCCGGTTTGTTCTCCTCGTGGTCACGCACCACATGGCAGGTGTCCTGGCACAGGAAGCACTCGATGCACTTGCGGAACTCCTGCGAGCGGTCCACGTCCTCCTGCATCATCCGGTACTCGCCCGGACCCAGGTCCTCCGGCGGCACGAAGGCGGGGACCTCGCGTGCCTTCTCGTAGTTGAAGCCGACGTTCGTGACCAGGTCCCGCACGACGGGGAAGGCGCGCAGCGGGGTGACGGTGATCGTCTCCTCGCGGGTGAACACCGACATCCGCGTCATGCACAGCAGCCGTGGCCGCCCGTTGATCTCGGCCGAGCACGAACCGCACTTGCCCGCCTTGCAGTTCCAGCGGACGGCGAGATCGGGGGCCTGGGTGGCCTGGAGGCGGTGGATGATGTCGAGGACCACCTCGCCGTCGTTCACCTCGACCTTGAAGTCCTCCAGGTCCCCGCCCTGCACATCGCCCCGCCACACCTTGAAGCGGGCCTCGTAGCTGCTCACTGGTAGAGCTCCTCCTCGGCGAGGTACTTGACCAGCTCCTCCTTGTCGAAGAGAGCCAGCAGGTCCTGGCGGACGGGATCGGTGGTCTCACGTGCGAGATCGATCTGGCCGCGCTCGGGGTCGGTGGCCGCGAGGCCGCCCGTAGGGTCGGCGAGCCGGCACAGCAGGTTGATGTTGCGCCACCTGCGGTCCATCGTCGGATGGTCCTCGCGGGTGTGGCCGCCGCGCGACTCCGTGCGCTCCAGCGCGGCCCGCGCCACGCACTCGCTGACCAGCAGCATGTTGCGCAGGTCGAGCGCGAGGTGCCAGCCCGGGTTGAACTGCCGGTGCCCCTCGACCCCGGCCCGCCGGGCCCGTACGCGCAGATCGGCGAGCTTCTCCAGCGCCCGTTCCATCTCGGCCTCGCGGCGGATGATGCCGACGAGGTCGTTCATCGCCTGCTGGAGCTCCTGGTGCAGCGTGTAGGGGTTCTCCGGCGGGCGGCCCTCGTCCTCGGCGCCGGGCGGGCCCTCCGCCGAGAACGGGCGCAGCGCCTCCGCGGCCGCCGTGTCGATCTCCAGATCGCTGACCTCGGGGCGTTCGAAGGCCCGTGCCGCCGCGTGCTCGGCGGCGTGCCAGCCGGCCCGGCGGCCGAACACCAGCAGGTCGGACAGCGAGTTGCCGCCCAGCCGGTTCGAGCCGTGCATGCCGCCGGCCACCTCGCCGGCCGCGAACAGCCCCGGCACCCCGCGCGCCGCCGCCGTCTCCGACTCGACCGCGATGCCGCCCATGACGTAGTGGCAGGTCGGCCCGACCTCCATCGCCTCGGCCGTGATGTCGACGTCCGCCAGCTCCTTGAACTGGTGGTACATGGAGGGCAGCCGGCGCCGGATGACGTCCGCCGGCATCCGGGTCGACACGTCAAGGAAGACGCCGCCGTGCGGGGAGCCGCGGCCCGCCTTCACCTCGGAGTTGATGGCGCGGGCCACCTCGTCACGGGGGAGCAGTTCGGGGGGCCGGCGGTTGTTGTCCGGGTCCTCGTACCAGCGGTCGCCCTCCTCCTCCGACTCGGCGTACTTCTCCTTGAAGACGTCGGGGATGTAGTCGAACATGAACCGCTTGCCCTCGGAGTTGCGCAGCACCCCTCCGTCGCCACGCACCGACTCCGTGACCAGGATCCCCTTCACCGACGGCGGCCAGACCATGCCCGTCGGGTGGAACTGCACGAACTCCATGTTCAGCAGGGGTGCCCCGGCGAGCAGCGCCAGCGCGTGGCCGTCGCCCGTGTACTCCCAGGAGTTCGACGTCACCTTGAAGGACTTGCCGATCCCGCCGGTCGCGATGACCACGGACGGGGCTTCGAGGACGAAGAAGCGGCCGGTCTCGCGCTCGTAGGCGAAGACCCCGGAGACCCGGCTGCCGTCCTTGAGGACCCGGGTGACCGTGCACTCCTGGTAGACCTTCAGCCGGGACTCGTAGTCCCCGGTCTCCTTCTTGTCCTCCTGCTGCAACGCCACGATCTTCTGCTGGAGCGTGCGGATCAGCTCCAGGCCGGTGCGGTCACCGACGTGCGCCAGGCGCGGGTACTCGTGCCCGCCGAAGTTGCGCTGCGAGATCCGGCCGTCCTTCGTACGGTCGAAGAGCGCGCCCCAGGTCTCCAGCTCCCAGACCCGGTCCGGTGCCTCCTGCGCGTGCAGCTCGGCCATCCGCCACTGGTTGAGGAACTTGCCGCCGCGCATGGTGTCGCGGAAGTGGACCTGCCAGTTGTCGTGCTCGTTGGCGTTGGCCATGGCCGCCGCGATGCCGCCCTCGGCCATCACGGTGTGCGCCTTGCCGAACAGCGATTTGCAGATCACGGCCGTACGGGCGCCTCGCTCCCGTGCCTCGATCGCCGCCCGGAGGCCCGCGCCCCCCGCGCCGATCACGACGACGTCCCACTCCTGCCGTTCGACCACGGACATCTGTTCAGTCCCCACTCACGATTAGAAGAAGCGCGGATCGTCGAAGACCCCGGACGCGACGAGATAGACGTAGAAGTCGGCGAGCGCCACGCTCACCAGGGACGCCCACGCCAGCTGCATGTGGCGGGCGTTGAGCTTCCCGATCCACTGCCACATGCGGTAGCGCACGGGGTGTTTGGAGAAGTGCTTGAGCTTGCCGCCGACGATGTGCCGGCAGGAGTGGCAGGACGCCGTGTACGCCCAGATCAGCACGATGTTGACGAGGAACACGAGGGTGCCGAGGCCCATGTGGCCCCACTCGTAGTGCTCGTCGCGGAAGGCGAGCACGGTGTCGTACGTCAGGATCCCGGCGACCAGGAGGGCCGCGTAGAAGAAGTACCGGTGGATGTTCTGCAGGATCAGCGGGAAGCGGGTCTCACCGGAGTACTTCTTGTGCGGCTCCGCCACCGCGCAGGCCGGGGGCGACATCCAGAAGCCGCGGTAGTAGGCCTTGCGGTAGTAGTAGCAGGTCAGGCGGAAGCCGAGCGGGAAGATCAGGATGATGATCGCGGGGGAGATGCCCCACCAGCTCCCGAAGAGGTCCCAGTTCGGCCCGCCGCGCATGGTCTCGCAGTTCTCCGCCAGACACGGCGAGTAGAACGGGGAGACGTACGGCGCCGCGTAGTAGTCCGCGTTCGCGAAGGCCCGCCAGGTCGAGTACACGATGAACGCCAGCAGACCGGCCGCGGTGGCGGCCGGGGCCAGCCACCAGCGGTCGGTCCGCAGGTGCGGGGCGGTGATCGCGGCGCGCGTACCGGTTCGTACGCCGCCGCTGTTCAGATGGGGTTCCGTACCAGTGGCCAATGCATGACTCCGGTCGGGTCAGGGGGAGGGATCAGGGGGCGCGGCGGTCCCGGGCGCCGAGACCCTCGTCATCCGTGTCGATCCACAGAGAGTCGTCGTACGGCGTGTCGGGGATGGAGACCAGCTCCGGCCTGCGCTGCGCGCCGGGGGACGCGGCGGATTCCCGCAGCAGCGCCACGCTCTCGCGCAGGTGGTCGGCGTCGGTGCGCACACGGCGCATCTCCAGCCCGCCGGTGCCCAGCTGCTGCTCGAGGCGGCCCACGGACCGGGCCAGGTCGTCGAGGCAGCGCTGGACAGCTGTCAGGTCGTCTTGCACGGACATGACGTGACCTCACTTCCGTGGGCCCTTCGGCCCTGGGTGGCAACGTTCATGCGCCTGCGAGTGTTGCGCGTCACACGTGTCGCTGTGAAGGCATGTGCAGCGATTGGCGGATTGCACGCCTCCGACGCGCGCTCGCGAGCGCCCTGTGTACGCCGGGGAGCCGAAGGGGCGAGAGGGGGTGCCTTTACTCCGGACGGGTGGGGTTGCCCGCCCCCCTCGCCGTGTCGTCTCCGCCGGGCGAACCCTTTCCTCTTCAGTGGGGGGCCATAGATCTGATCAACTCCAAAATACCGCCAAACGTGATCAGAACGCACTAATTGTCACCGGCGGGAGCTGCTCCACGGAGGTACCAGAGATGTCCCACGAAGGCATCGCCACCCGCTCGGTCATGCGCTCGGTCGCCTTCCTGGGGGCGAGCGCACTCGCGGTGTCCGTACTCGCCGGGTGCAGCGACCCCGACCCGGCCGGGAAGCCGCTCGCCGGCCAGGACATCGCCCGGGCCGCCCGGGCCGAGATCGCGGACGGCGGCACGCTGCACTGGGCCGTGGACGCCGTGCCGGAGACGCTGAACACCTTCCAGTCGGACGCCGACACCTCCACGACCCGGATCGCGCAGGCCACGCTGCCCTCGATGTTCCGGTTCGACGCCGCCGGGCGCCCGGAGCGCAATCCGGCCTACCTGGAGTCGGCCAAGGTCGTCGAGACCGAGCCCAAGCAGGTCGTCCTGTACAAGCTCGACCAGCAGGCGGTCTGGAGCGACGGCCGGGAGATCGGCGCCGCCGACTTCGCCGCCCAGTGGCGGGCCCTGTCCGGCAAGGACAGCGCGTACTGGACCGCCCGCAACGCCGGTTACGACCGCATCGAGAAGATCCAGCGCGGCGACAACGACCTGGAGGTGCGGGTCACCTTCGGGCAGCCCTACGCGGACTGGCGGTCGCTGTTCTCGCCGCTGTACCCGAAGGAGGTCATGGGCACGCCGGACGCCTTCAACGACGGGGCGCGGCGCAAGCTCAAGGTCAGCGCCGGGCCGTTCGTCCTGAAGTCGATCGACCGCAAGGCCGGCGAGGCCCTCCTGACCCGCAATCCGCGCTGGTGGGGCGAGCGGGCCAAGCTGAACGAGATCGTGCTGCGGGCCGTGCCGCGCGACGAGCGGGCGGCCGCGCTGGCCGCCGGGGACCTGGACCTGGCCGAGGTCGACCCGGCCGCGGCCAAGCGCATCGCCCTCGCCGCCCCGCCCCGCCCGCAGTCACCGTCGGCCGGCGGGTCCGCAACGCCGCTGATGGGCCCGGAGCGGCGCAGGCTGACCCCCGCGCAGAAGCGTGACAAGGCGCGGTTCCGGGGCTTCGAGGTGCGCAAGTCGCTGGAGCCGGCGTACACCCAGCTCGCCCTCAACGGCGGCGAGGGCCCGCTCGCCGACGAGCGGGTGCGGCGCGGGGTGGCCCGCGCGCTCGACCGCGAGAAGCTGGCGAAGCTGGTCCTCTCCCCGCTCGGGCTGCCCGCCGAGCCCGTCGGCAGCCACCTCGCGCTGTCCGGCCAGGCCGCCTACGCCGACAACAGCGGCGCGATCGGCGGCCAGGACACGGCAGAGGCCCAGGCACTGCTCGCGGACGCGGGCTGGGTGCCGGGCGGCCCGGTCGAGGAGCGGAAGAAGGGGGAGAAGGCGGCCGGGAGCGAGGCGGACAAGTCCAAGAAGGGCTCCGGCTCGGAGAAGTCCGAGAAGGACTCGAAGAAGGAGTCGGGGAAGAAGGCCGAGAAGGACTCGGAGAAGGAGTCCGGGAACAAGGGCGACAAGGACTCGGAGAAGGAGTCCGGCAAGAAGGACTCGGCGAAGGACTCCGAGGGCGGGGACGACGGTGCCTACATCGTCGGCGAGGACAACAAGGCCGACGACGACGAGGGCGAGCACCTGGCCCAGGACGGCAAGCAGTACAGCAGCAAGCAGCTCCAGCAGGGCGGCGTACCCGGCGCCTACGCCCCGCAGGGCACCGCGGCCCCCGCGGGCGCGGCGGTGCGGCCGCTGGCGAAGGACGGCAAGGCGCTGACCCTGCGGTTCGTGGTGCCGCAGGGCGAGGGCTCGCAGTCCCTGCGCACGGTGGCCGACCGGATCGGGATCATGCTGGAGCGGGTCGGGATCCGTACCGAGATCACCAAGGTCTCGGACGAGAGCTACTTCAAGGACCACATCGCCTCCGGCCAGTACGACCTCGCCCTCTACTCCTGGCCGACGTCCGCCTACCCCGCGACCGACGCCCGCCCGATCTACGCCAAGCCGGTCCCGGCCGCCGACGGCTCCCTGAACGTCGAGCAGAACTACACCCGCGTCGGCACCGACCAGGTCGACCAGCTCTTCGACCAGGCCATCGCCACGCTGGACGAGTCGGAGTCGCGCTCCCTGATCCGCAAGGCCGACTCCCGCATCTGGGCGGCGGCCGGCTCGATCCCCCTCTACCAGCGCCCCCAGCTGACCGCGGTCAGGACGAACATCGCCAACGCGGGCGCCTTCGGCTTCGGGACGCCGCTCTACGAGGACATGGGCTTCCTGAAGAAGGGGTCGGGCGCCCCGGCGCCTTCGTCCCAGAGATGAGAGACGTGACACCCCGCGGCCGGGCGCGGACGGATCGTCGCAGGTAGGGACAGGGACGGAGCCGGGCACCGGCACCGTCCCGCACCCCTTGGGGGTCGGCCCGGCGAGCCCAGGTCGCCGAGGGCACGTAACATGGGGTGAGGCCGTGGCGTGTCAAGCCCGGCAGGCCCGCGTCACACGGACGTACGCAGCAGGGTCTTCTCATCTCTCCGGGAGTACGCCGCAATATGGCCACGCGCCACGACATCCGCAACGTCGCCATCGTCGCCCACGTCGACCACGGCAAGACGACCCTCGTCGACGCCATGCTGAAGCAGGCCGGTGCCTTCGCGGCGCACGCCGCCGAGTCGCTCGACGACCGCATGATGGACTCGAACGACCTGGAGCGTGAGAAGGGCATCACGATCCTGGCCAAGAACACGGCCGTGAAGTACCACCCCAAGGATGGCGGCGACGTCATCACCATCAACATCATCGACACCCCGGGCCACGCCGACTTCGGTGGCGAGGTCGAGCGCGGTCTGTCGATGGTGGACGCGGTCGTCCTGCTGGTCGACGCCTCCGAGGGCCCGCTGCCGCAGACCCGCTTCGTGCTGCGCAAGGCGCTCCAGGCCCGCCTGCCCGTCATCCTGTGCATCAACAAGACGGACCGCCCCGACTCGCGCATCGACGAGGTCGTGAACGAGGCGTACGACCTCTT
Source organism: Streptomyces chartreusis (assembly GCF_008704715.1). Classification (NCBI taxonomy): domain Bacteria; kingdom Bacillati; phylum Actinomycetota; class Actinomycetes; order Kitasatosporales; family Streptomycetaceae; genus Streptomyces; species Streptomyces chartreusis. Next base: position 3,622,124 of record NZ_CP023689.1, on the reverse strand, counting down.
CCTCGACCTCGACGCCGACGAGGACCAGATCGAGTTCCCGATCGTCTACGCCTGCGCGCGCGACGGCGTGGCCTCGCTGACCAAGCCCGAGGACGGCACGGTCCCGCAGGACAGCGACAGCCTGGAGCCGTTCTTCTCCACGATCCTGTCCCACGTCCCGGCTCCGGAGTACGACGAGGCGGCGCCGCTCCAGGCGCACGTCACCAACCTGGACGCCGACAACTTCCTCGGCCGTATCGCGCTGCTCCGCGTCGAGCAGGGCGAGCTGCGCAAGGGCCAGACCGTCACGTGGATCAAGCGCGACGGCTCCATGTCCAACGTGCGCATCACCGAGCTGCTGATGACCGAGGCGCTCACCCGCAAGCCCGCCGAGGTGGCCGGCCCCGGTGACATCTGTGCCGTCGCCGGTATCTCGGACATCATGATCGGCGAGACCCTCGCCGACACCGAGAACCCGATCCCGCTGCCGCTGATCACGGTCGACGAGCCGGCGATCTCGATGACGATCGGTACGAACACCTCGCCGCTGGTCGGCCGCGGCGGCACCGGCAAGGGTGCCGACAACAAGGCCGCGGTCAAGGACCGCAAGGTGACCGCCCGCCAGGTCAAGGACCGCCTGGACCGCGAGCTGATCGGTAACGTCTCCCTCCGCGTGCTCGACACCGAGCGCCCGGACGCCTGGGAGGTCCAGGGCCGTGGTGAGCTGGCGCTCGCCATCCTGGTCGAGCAGATGCGCCGCGAGGGCTTCGAGCTGACCATCGGCAAGCCCCAGGTCGTCACCAAGGACGTCGACGGCAAGGTCTACGAGCCCGTCGAGCGCATGACGATCGACGTGCCCGAGGAGCACATGGGCGCGGTCACGCAGCTCATGGGTGTCCGCAAGGGCCGCATGGACAACATGTCGAACCACGGCTCCGGCTGGGTGCGCATGGAGTTCGTCGTGCCGTCCCGCGGCCTCATCGGCTTCCGGACCGAGTTCCTGACGCAGACCCGTGGCACGGGCATCGGGCACTCCATCCACGAGGGCCACGAGCCCTGGTTCGGCGCGCTCCAGACCCGCAACAACGGCTCGCTGGTCGCCGACCGCTCCGGTGCCGTCACCGCGTTCGCGATGACGAACCTCCAGGAGCGCGGCGTGCTGTTCACGGACCCGGGCACCGAGGTGTACGAGGGCATGATCGTCGGCGAGAACTCGCGCTCCGACGACATGGACGTGAACATCACCAAGGAGAAGAAGCTCACGAACATGCGGTCGTCCTCGGCCGACTCCTTCGAGGCGATCGTCCCGCCGCGCAAGCTCTCCCTGGAGCAGTCCCTGGAGTTCTGCCGCGACGACGAGTGCGTCGAGGTGACCCCGGAGGCCGTCCGTATCCGCAAGGTGAACCTGGACGCCCGCGAGCGCGCCCGCGCCGCGAGCCGCGCCAAGCACGGCTGATTCCCCGGCACTTGAGCCCGGGCTCCCCCAATGGGGGAGCCCGGGCTTTTTTGCAAGCAGTTTTTTACTGGCTGAGACTCGCCCCCATGTCCGAAATGCGGAGATCCTCGCACGATACCCATGTAACACGTCCGTTTCGCGGCCTTCTCCCCGCAAACAGTTTGTCCGGATTTTGGAAGATCTAGGCGCGAGCTGTGACTGAATTGAGATTTAAAGACGGTGGTCGGTAGTTGGCTCATGGCAGATAGTTAGCCGCAGCGCTCGGGTCAATGGGTCTCGCACTGTGGGGACAGTGCCGACTCACGAGCACAGGCGGTTGCCTGATCCTCCGTCAGGGGTGTCGGAGGGTGGGGCGAGCACCTCCTACGCGCGTCCGGCTGCGGACTTCCGTACGCCTCGCTTTGGCATACCCATACCAGCGAAACGGGCGAAACGTGACAAGTCGTATCGGTATTGAGGGTGGCGGGACCTCGGTCATCGCGGACGGCGAACCACCGTCCGTGGTGAAGGCCGAGGACGAGGAACTCGTCGGCCGGTCTCCCGGCCAGCTGATGTGGATCCGCTTCAAACGCGACCGCACCGGCGTGATCTCGGCCTATGTCGTCCTCTTCTTCTTTCTGATCGGCCTGCTCGCCCCGGTCATCTCCTGGCTGTACGGCAAGAATCCCTACACGGTGTACGCCGACGAACGCCCCGAGCTCTTCGACAGCGCGGGCGTGCCCGTGCAGCCCAACGGCGGCATCAGCGGCGAGTTCTGGTTCGGCCTCGAACCGGGCAACGGATACGACGTCTTCACCAAGTTGCTCTACGGCATCCGCACCTCGCTCGGCATCTCGGTGGCCGTCACGCTCGCGACCGTCCTCACCGGCATCGTCCTCGGCGTCACGGCGGGCTATCTCGGCGGCAGGACGGACTACTGGCTCAGCCGGATCATCGACTTCCTGCTCGCCTTCCCGGCCCAGCTGTTCTTCATCGCCAGCATGCCGGTCGTGGTCTCACTGTTCGTCAGCCCACGCGACGAGACCCCCGTCTACGTGCGGGTGGTCGCCCTCATCCTGGTGCAGTGGTTCCTGGGCTGGATGAGCCTCGGACGGATCCTCAGAGGCACCACACTCGCCCTGCGAGAACGGGAGTTCATCGAGGCGGCCAAGGTCAGCGGGGCACCGCCCTGGCGGATCATCCGCAAGGAGATCCTGCCGAACGTGGTCACGCCGATCCTCGTGCAGGGCACCTACATGCTCCCCAACTTCGTGACCGCCGAGGCAGGTCTGTCCTTCCTCGGCGTGGGCATCGTCGAACCGACGCCGGACTGGGGGCAGATGTTCTCCAAGGCGTCCACCGAACTCGTGATGCAGAACGACATCACGTACATGTTCTTCCCCGGCATCTCGATGATCATCTTCATCGTCGCTTTCAACCTGCTCGGGGATTCCGTCAGGGACGCCTTCGACCCCAAGACGGCGCGCTGACGGCCTGGTTGGCACTTGCACTTCTTGGCACTTGGCACTTCTTAGCACTGGTGACACACAGATGGGTGGAAACTGAGTGATGAGTAGGGGCGGACGCCACACATACGCGGCAATCTCGGTGCTCGCGGCCGGCGCACTGGTGCTGACCGGGTGCAGCGAGGGCGGCAGCAAGAGCGGCGGCAACGACAAGGAACAGCAGGAGAACGCCGAACGGCAGCAGGCGGCCATCAAGTTCGGGGACGAGGCGGCCTCCAAGGGACCCGCCGCGGAGGTCCCCGGAGCCAAGTCCGGCGGCACCATCTCGGTGCTGGCCCGCGACAGTTACGCCCACCTCGACCCCGGACAGATCTACGTCCAGGACGAGATGGCCGTGTCCCAGCTGCTGCACAGAGGACTGACCGGCTACAAGTCCACCAGCAACGACGGCAGCAAGCACGAGGTCGTCGGCGACCTCGCCACCGACTCCGGCACCACCACGGACGGTGGCAAGACCTGGAAGTACACGCTGAAGGACGGCATCAAGTTCGAGGACGGCTCCGCCATCACCTCGGCCGACGTCCGCCACACCTTCGAGCGGCAGTTCGCCGCCTTCGTCAACCAGGGCCCGCCGTACATCCAGCAGTGGCTCGCCGACACCCCGGGCGCCGACTACCGCAAGCTGCTGCCGGACGGCCCGTTCAAGGGCAAGCACCTGCCGGACAGCATCATCGAGACCCCGGACGACAAGACGGTCGTCTTCAAGTTCAAGCAGCCGCACGCCGACCTGCCGTACGCCCTCGCGATGACGGGCTACGCCATCGTCTCCGAAAAGGGCGACACCAAGGAGAAGTACGACAAGAAGCCGGTGGTGACCGGCCCGTACAAGATCCAGGAGTTCAAGTCCGGCAAGTCCATGGTGCTCGTGAAGAACACGAACTGGGACCCGGCCACCGACCCGCTGCGGCACCAGTACGTCGACAAGTTCAACATCACCTTCAACCAGCAGTACGAGGACTCCACCAAGGCGCTCCTCGCCGACAGCGGCACCGACCGGACCGGCGTCAGCTTCAGCAACCAGGTCGACGCGGGCAACCTGTCCAAGGTCCTGAACGACCCGAAGATGAAGTCCCGCACGGTCTCCGGCTTCCAGCCCTACGTCGGCCAGATGAACATCAACCTGGCCCACCCGGAGATGAAGGACATCAAGGTCCGCCAGGCCATCGCCTACGCCCTCCCGGTCACGCCGTTCGTGCGTGCCTACGGCGGCACCGACGCGATGGAGGTCGCGGGCGGCATCATCAGCCCGACCGTCACCGGCTACGACCCCGCCTTCGACCCGTGGGGCAAGAAGAAGAAGCCCGCCGGTGACCCGGCCAAGGCCAAGGCGCTCCTGGAGGAGGCCGGCAAGACCGGTCTGAAGCTGACCTTCGGCTACATCAACACCCCCGAGGGCCAGCAGTACTCCACCGCCATGGCGGCGGGCCTGGAGAAGGCCGGCTTCGACGTCCAGCGCCAGGAGATCCCGGCCGAGACCTACTACGACCAGGTCAGCAAGCTGGACAACAACTACGACATCTTCCACACCGCGTGGGGCGCCGACTGGCCGTCCGCCTCGACCGTGATCCCGCCGCTGTACGACGGCCGCGCGATCGCCGAGGGCGCGCAGAACTACTCGCAGGTCAACGACTCCAAGGCCAACAGCGAGATCGACCGGATCAACAAGATCACCGACCCGGCCAAGGCGTCGGCGGAGTGGGGCAAGCTCAACGAGTACCTGGTCAAGGACGTCGTCAACGTCGTCCCGACCGCGTACTACAAGCAGACCCAGATCGCCGGGACCAAGGTCGGCGGACTCGTCTACGACGACATCATCGCCGGCGTCGACCCGCGCCGCCTGTACGTCAAGTAACCCCGTCCGCCCGGCACCCGGTGCGCCCGTCCTCGGTGACGGCCGCGCCGGGTGCCGCCGGAGGGGCTCCAGAGCCCGCCGACGTCTGAGAGCTGCCTGCCATGCTGCGCTTCCTGGTCCGCCGGTCCCTCGGCGCCGTGATCATCCTCTTCCTGCTGAGCATCGTCGCGTTCCTGCTCTTCTTCGGGATGCCGCGCGACCCGGCGCTGCTGATGTGCGGCAAGACGTGCACCCCGGCCAACCTCGAGAACCTGCACCGGGTGCTCGGCCTCGACAAGCCGATCCCCGAGCAGTACTGGATCTTCCTGACCAACCTCGTCTCGGGCAGCGACGACTTCGCCCAGGGCCCCTGCCCCGCCCCCTGCTTCGGCTACTCGTACCACTCCAACGAGCAGGTCTGGGGCACCCTGATGGACCGGCTGCCCACCACGATCTCGCTCACTCTCGGCGGGGCCGTCTGCTTCCTGATCGTCGGCCTCGGCACCGGCCTGGTCGCCGCCTGGAAGCGCGGCACGCTCGTCGACAAGAGCTTCACGGCCGGCGCGATGGTGATCAGCTCGATGCAGATCTACTTCCTCGGCCCGCTGGCCCTCGCGATCCTCGTCTACCAGACCCAGCTCTTCGACAAACCGGCCTACAACCCGCTCACCGAGAACCCCGGCGCCTGGTTCACGGGCCTGATCATCCCCTGGGTCGTCCTGTCCACGATCTTCGCCTCGCAGTACACCCGTATGTCCCGCTCGTCGATGATCGAACAGCTCCAGGAGGAACACGTACGCACCGCCCGCGCCAAGGGCATGTCCCGGCGGTACGTCTTCTTCCGCTACGCCTGGCGCGGTTCGCTGATCCCCATCGTCACCATCTTCGGCATCGACCTCGGTTCACTGCTCGGCGGCGCCATCATCACCGAGTACACCTTCGGGCTTCCGGGGATCGGGCGGCTGGCGGTGGAGTCGGTGTTCTTCAGCGATCTGCCGCTCCTCTTGGGCGTGATGCTGTTCTCCGCCACCATGATTCTGCTGTGCAACATCGTCGTCGACGCCACGTACGCCTTCATCGACCCGCGTGTGCGGCTGGCCTAGGCCGCGCTGAGGAACAGGCTGAGGAGCACTGACGTGACCACTCTGACCAAGGAGGCCGGCGCCCCGGTCCCGGCCGGCGAGGGCGCGTTCCTCTCGGTGCGGGACCTGCACGTCAGCTTCCGGACCGAGGACGGCGTCGTACGGGCCGTGGACGGGCTCTCCTTCGACCTGGAGCGCGGCAGGACGCTGGGCATCGTGGGCGAGTCGGGCTCGGGGAAGTCGGTGACGAACCTGACGATCCTCGGCCTGCACAACCCGATGTTCACCTCCGTCGAGGGCGAGATCCTGCTGGACGGCAAGGAGCTGACGACCGCCCGGGAGTCCGAGCTGGAGAAGCTGCGCGGCAACAAGGTCGCCATGATCTTCCAGGATCCGCTCACCGCGCTGTCGCCGTACTACACGGTGGGCCGGCAGATCGCCGAGCCGTACATGAAGCACATGCGCGCCTCGAAGAAGGCCGCCTGGGAGCGGGCCGTGGACATGCTGGGGAAGGTCGGCATCCCCAACCCGAAGCAGCGGGCGAAGGACTACCCGCACCAGTTCTCCGGCGGTATGCGCCAGCGCGCGATGATCGCGATGGCGCTGGTCTGCGACCCCGACCTGCTGATCGCCGACGAGCCGACCACCGCGCTGGACGTCACCGTCCAGGCGCAGATCCTGGACCTGCTGAAGAACCTCCAGCAGGAGTTCGGCTCGGCGATCGTCTTCATCACCCATGACCTGGGGGTGATCGCCGACATGGCCGACGACATCATGGTGATGTACGCGGGCCGTGCGGTGGAGCGGGGCTCCGTCGACGAGGTGCTGAGGGCGCCGCAACACCCGTACACCTGGGGCCTGCTGAACTCCATGCCCCGGCTGGACTCCGACCCGAACATCCCGCTGGCGCCCATCCCGGGCACCCCGCCGTCGCTGCTGCGGCCGCCCTCCGGCTGCCGTTTCCATCCCCGCTGCACCTTCCAGGAGCGGGTCGGCGGCACGCGCTGTGTCACCGAGGTCCCGTTGCTCGGCCCGGACCGCGACTCGGCCTGCCATCTCACGGCGGACCAGAAGCGGACCATCTTCGTAGAAGAGATCAAGCCCCGACTCGGCTAGCGCACCTGATCAGCCACGTCTGAGGAGGACTACGGCTATGACAGAGGACCTCGTCCTCCCGGCTCCCCGCGAGGCCACCGCCGACGCACCCGGCGAACCGCTGCTGGTGGTGGAGAAACTCGTCAAGCACTTCCCGGTCAAGGGCGGCTTCCCGATCCGCCGCACGGTCGGCCAGGTGCAGGCGGTGGACGGCATCGACCTGACCGTGCACGTCGGCGAGAGCTTCGGTCTGGTGGGGGAGTCGGGCTGCGGCAAGTCGACGACGGGCCGGCTGATCACCAAGCTGGTGGAGCCGACGAGCGGCCGGATCTCCTACCGCGGCCAGGACATCACGCACGCCACGCGCAGGCAGCTTGCGCCGATCAGGTCCGAGATCCAGATGATCTTCCAGGACCCGTACTCCTCGCTGAACCCGCGGCAGACGGTCGGCAAGATCGTCTCGGGGCCGATGGAGATCAACGGGATCGAGCCCTCGGGCGGCCGGGACAAACGGGTCCGTGAGCTGCTGGAGATCGTCGGTCTGAACCCCGAGCACTTCAACCGCTTCCCGCACGAGTTCTCGGGCGGCCAGCGCCAGCGGATCGGGGTGGCCCGTGCCCTGGCCCTGGAGCCGAAGCTGATCGTCGCGGACGAACCGGTCTCGGCCCTGGACGTCTCCATCCAGGCGCAGGTGGTGAACCTGCTCCAGAAGGTGCAGCAGGAACTCGGCATCGCGTTCCTGTTCATCGCCCACGACCTCGCTGTCGTACGGCACTTCTCGCAGCGCGTGGCGGTGATGTATCTCGGCAAGGTCATCGAGGTCGGCGACCGTGACTCCATCTACACCCGGCCCCGGCACCCCTACACGCACGCCCTGCTGTCGGCGGTGCCCGAGGTGAACGTGGCCGGTGAGGAGGCCGCGCAGCGGGAGCGGATCCGGCTGGCGGGTGACGTGCCGTCCCCGATCTCGCCGCCGTCCGGCTGCCGCTTCCGGACGCGGTGCTGGAAGGCGCAGGACAAGTGCGCGACGGAGGAACCGCCGCTGGTCCGGATCTCCGGCAACCACGACGGGCATCTGACGGCCTGCCACTTCCCGGAGGAGCCGTCGATCGAGGCCCGGGACGAGGACATCGTGCTGGACCCGGCGCTGGCGGCGCTGGAGGAGGGGTCGGACGGCGACTAGGGCGTGGCCTCGGCCACGGTGATGATCTCGGAGGCGGCTGGGGTGAGCGGGCCTCGCTCCCAGTCGCCGTACTGCTCGACGACGGTGAACCCGGCCGCGCCGAGGAAGCGGCTCAGGTGGTCGGGGCCGAGGAAGCGCAGGGTGGTGCGGCTGACGCGGGGCCGCTTCCAGGTGTCGCTGTCGAAGGTCTCCGTGAACGTCACCCGGTCTCCGAGAACGGGTCGCTCCACCTCGTTCCAGACCCGTACGGCGCACCCTTCCGGGTCCGTCACCTCACGCACCCGCTCGGGCGTCCAGCCCTCCCACGCCCGCGCCTTGGGGTTCCGGGTCTCGAACACGAACCGGCCGTCCGGACGCAGGGCACCGCGAACCGCCTCCAGGGCCGCACGCAGCTCCTCGTCGCAGAGCAGCACCTGAAAGGCGTGCCCGGTCATCACGACGAGATCGAACTCCCCTGCCCAGTCCCGGGTCCGCAGATCCCCGAGCACCCACTCGACGTCGTCGGCACACTGCCGGGCCTGTACGAGCATGGCGGCGGCGGGATCCAGCCCGACGAGCCGCCCACGATGCCCGTCGTCCCGGGCCCGCCGAAGCAACTGCCCCGTCCCGCAACCGACATCGAGCACCGCATCGGCACCCTTCACGAACCCGAGGTAGAAGTCGTCACCCGACCCCCACGGGTTGAGGATGTCGTACAACGCGGCAAGCGAGAGATCCGCGAACGAACGATCGACCACGCGCGGAAGTCTGCCACACCGAAGCACAACACGAGGGAGAGGCGGGGGAGTTGCTGCATCACGTCGAGCTGTGGGTGCCGGATCTGGGGCGTGCGGTGGAGTCGTGGGGGTGGCTGCTGGAGCGGCTCGGCCATGAGCCGTATCAGGACTGGCCGACGGGCCGCAGCTGGCGAGCGGGAGCGGCGTACGTCGTCGGTCCCGGACCGGCACCCGTACGCGGGCGGACCGGAGCACTGCGCGGCGTATCTGGAGAACACGGACGGTTTCGAGGTGGAGTTGGTGGTGGGCAACGCCTGACGGGGTGTTCCTTATCATCGTTCGATGATTGAAGGCAGGCTTGTTCGGCTTCGGGCTTTGCGGTCCGGGGATCTTGACGATCATGTGCGGTGGCGGAACGATCCTGAGGTGGTGCACTGGGCCACCGGCGGGGATCCGTTGTTCGGGCCGGTCACGCGGGAGGCCGTGGCGGGGTTCCATGAGGCACGGTTGCGGGACAACCCGCGCGGCGAGACCACGTTCACGGTGGAGGAGGTCGCCGACGGGCGGGCCATCGGGATGGCCGACTACCGGGACCTCGATCCGTTCACGGGACAGGCGACCGTCGGGATCACCATCGGCGAGCGCGACCGCTGGGGCGGCGGCTACGGCTCCGAGGCGCTGGAGCTCCTTGCGGGCCACCTGTTCGGCGCCTGCCGGCTGCGCAGGATCGAGCTGGAGACCTGGAGCGGCAACGAACGCGCGATGCGGGCCTTCCGCAGGATCGGGTTCGTCGAGGAGGGGCGACGACGGGCCGCCGTCCGGGTCGGGGACCAGTGGTACGACGGCGTGCTGTTCGGGATGCTCCTGGAGGAGTGGACGGCACGCACCGAGAGGACCTGAGCCGGGCGGATGACTCCGGTCAGCGGCGCAGGACCCGGCCCCGCAGCACGATCCGGCGCGGGTGCCGCAGCACCGCCGGCTCGCGTCGCGGGTCCGCGTCGTACACCGTGACGTCGGCGAGACCGCCCTCGGTCAGGCCCGGCAGGCCCAGGAACTCCCGGGCCGTCCAGCTCGCCGCACCGACCGCCACGTCGGCCGGCAGCCCGGCCGCGATGAGGTGCCCGACCTCGGTGGCGACGTTCCCGAAGGGGGCGGAGTCGGTGCCCGCGAGGACGGTGACACCGGCGTCGTGCGCCTCGCGCACCCTGCGGATCATGACGCCGTGGCCCTCGTGCCAGAGCCGGCCGCGCGGGTTGTCGATGATCTGGGGCGCCCGGCGGGCGAAGGCGGTGAGGGTAGGGACGTAGCTCGTCCCGTGTGTGGCCATCAGCTCCACGCACTCCTCGGGCATCGCCATCCCGTGTTCGATCGAATCGACCCCCGCGCGAGCGGCGTTGAGTACTCCACGGGCCGACTGACAGTGCGCGGCGACCCGTCCTCCCGCCGCGTGCACCGCGTCGGTGACCGCCCGCAGGAGGTCGTACGGCACCGGGTCCGCCTCGAAGTCCCAGTCGCCCATGAGCTTGCACCAGCCGTCGTGTGCCTTCGCCTCGGCGACCGCGGCGGCGACGAGGTCGCCGGTCACCAGGTGGAAGTCGGCGTTCCTGGACAGCCCGGCCCACGCCAGCCACCGCCCGGCCGTGATCATGCGCGGCGCGTCCGGAGCGTCGCGCAGGCCCGGCGGGATCTCCCCGAGCAGCCCCGGAAACCGCAGCGCCGTCGTCCCCGCGTCCCGGTGCGCGGCGATCTGCTCGCCGAACGCCTCCGGATCCCAGCGCGGCTCGTCCTCGGACGGCGACCCCGGATGCGTGTGCACATCGACCAGCCCCGGCAGCAGAAACCCACGGTCGGCCACCGTCTCCGCCTCGACGGAAGGGCGCTCGAAGGTGATCCGGTCGCCGAGGATCCACAGGTCCCGGACGGTGCCGTGGGGCAGGAGGGTGCCGCGCAGATGAAGGGCCACCCGCCTCAACCTAGCCGAACGGCAAGGGAGTTGCCGTAGGGAAAAGGGAGAGGGCCCGCGCCGGGGAGGCGCGGGCCCTCGGTCCCCTGGAACCGGACGTTCAAGGGCTCGGGTCAATGGGCCGGAGAAAGTCCGTTCCGTGCACGGCGACCGACGAAAAGGGGTGTGTCAGGCCGCCGGCTGGGGGTCCTTGGCGAGACGCGGCGCGGGGACGGTCTCGTCCGTCTCCGGGTAGTGGCAGGCGGTCAGGTGACCCGGCTTGTTGCCCTCGACCTGGACCAGCGGCGGCGCCTCGCTCGCGCACTTCTCCGTCGCCTTCCAGCAGCGGGTGCGGAAGCGGCAGCCGGAGGGCGGGTTGATGGGGGAGGGGACGTCGCCCTGGAGGCGGATGCGCTCCCGGGGGGTCTCCTCCACCGTCGCCTCGGGCACCGCGGACAGCAGCGCCCGGGTGTAGGGGTGGCGCGGGTTCTCGTACAGGTCGTCGCGGTCGGCGATCTCGACGATCTTGCCGAGGTACATGACCGCCACGCGCTGCGAGAAGTGCCGTACGACGGCGAGGTCGTGGGCGATGAAGACGAAGGCGATGCCGAGTTCCTGCTGGACCTTCTGGAGCAGGTTGACGACCTGCGCCTGGATGGAGACGTCCAGGGCGGAGACCGGTTCGTCCGCGACGATCAGCTTCGGCTCCAGGGCGAGCGCGCGGGCGACGCCGATGCGCTGGCGCTGGCCGCCGGAGAACTCGTGCGGGAAGCGGTTGAAGTGCTCGGGGTTCAGGCCGACGATCTCCAGCAGCTCACGGACGCGCTTCTCGCGCCCGCCGGCCGGGTTGATGTCGTTGATCTCCATCGGACCGGAGATGATCTTGCCGACCGTCTGCCGCGGGTTCAGCGACGCGTACGGGTCCTGGAAGATCATCTGGATCTCGGACCGGATCGGCGCCAGCTGCTTGCGGCCCGCGTGCGTGATGTCCTGGCCGCGGTAGGAGACCTTGCCGCCCGTCGGCTCCAGGAGCCGGGTGATCAGCCGGCCCGTCGTCGACTTGCCGCAGCCCGACTCGCCGACCAGACCGAGGGCCTCACCCTCGGCCACCTGGAAGTCGAGGCCGTCCACGGCCTTGACGGCACCGATCGTGCGCTTGATCGGGAAGCCGCCCTTGATGGGGAAGTGCTTGGTCAGACCGCTGACGTCCAGGAGCGGTTGCGCGTTGCTCATGATGGTGAAGTCCCGTCTCGTGTACGTCAGTCAGTGCCGGGATGCGGCGAAGTCGGCGAAGAGGTCCGTGCGCTGCTCCAGCGGCAGGTGGCAGGCGGAACCCCGGCCCTCCACCACGTCCAGCGCGGGCCGCTCGGTGGAGCACAGTCCGCCCGGGACCTTCTCGGCGAAGGTGCACCGCGGGTGGAAACGGCAGCCCGAGGGCGGGTTCAGCAGTGACGGCGGGGAACCCGGGATCGGCGACAGCGGCACGTCGACCGGGCCGTCCAGACTCGGCATGGAGCTGAGCAGGCCCAGGGTGTAGGGGTGCTGCGGCGTCGCCAGCACCTCCTTCTTGGTGCCCCGCTCCACACAGCGTCCGCCGTACATGACCAGCACGTCGTCCGCGATGTCGGCGATGACGCCGAGGTCGTGCGTGATGAAGACGATCGCCGTGCCGAACTCCTGCTGGAGGTCCTTGAGCAGGTCCATGATCTGGGCCTGGACCGTCACGTCGAGGGCCGTGGTCGGCTCGTCGGCGATCAGCAGCTCGGGGTCGCAGACCAGCGCCATCGCGATCATCGCGCGCTGGCGCATACCGCCGGAGAACTGGTGCGGGTAGTCGTCCACCCGCATGTCCGGCTGCGGGATCCCGACCCGGCGCAGCATCTCGATCGCCCGCGCCCGGGCCTCCTTGCGGGAGGCACCGGTGTGCTTGCGGTACGTCTCGCCGATCTGCGTGCCGATGGTGTGGTACGGCGACAGCGAGGCGAGCGCGTCCTGGAAGATCATGGACATCTTGTTGCCGCGCAGCCGCTCCATCTCCCGCTCGGAGGCGGTCAGCAGCTCCTTGCCGTCCAGCAGGATCTCGCCGTCGATCTTGGTGCGGAACGGGTCGTGCAGACCCAGGATCGTCAGGTTGGTGACGGACTTGCCGGATCCCGACTCACCCACGATGCCGAGCGTCTTGCCCTTGGCCAGGTCGAAGGAGAGCCCGTCGACGGCCTTGACGATGCCGTCCTCGGTGGAGAAGTGGACCTGAAGGTCCCTGACGGAGAGGAAGGGCTGCTGATCGGTGCTCGTCACGGGGACGCTCCTGGAGGGGTGATGCGAGGGGGATTGCCCGGTGGGGCGGTGGGAGGGATACGGCTCGGCGGAGGTCAGGCGAGCCGGATCCGCGGGTCGATGAGTGCGTAGACGGCGTCGACGATGATGTTGGCGAAGACGATCGCGCCGGCCGCCAGAAGGGTCACCCCGAGCAGCATCGGCAGGTCGCTCTGGTCGACCGACTTCACCGCGAGCCGGCCGATGCCCGGGAGGCTGAAGGTCGACTCGGTGATGATGGCACCACCGATCAGCGTGCCCAGGTCGATGCCGAACACCGTGACGATGGGGCCCATCGCGCCGCGCCAGGCGAACCGGAAGAAGACGTTCGACCGGGACAGACCCTTGGCGCGTGCCGTACGGACGTAGTCCTCGCTGAGCTGCTCCACGAGCTGGGAGCGCGTCATACGGGTGTAGTTGGCCGTGAAGATGATCGCGAGGACCAGCCAGGGCAACAGCAGTCCGGAGAACCAGGCGGCCGGGTTGTCGGTGAGCGGGGTCCACTGCGGCTGGTCGAGCCACTGCAGCTGCGCGACGAAGAAGAACATCGCGATGTAACCGACGAAGTAGATCTGGAGCGAGGAGCCGAGCAGCGAGGCCGAGCTGGCGAACTTGTCCAGGAACTTGCCCTGCTTGAGGGCCGCGATCATGCCGGCGCCGACGCCGAGGATCAGGAAGACGACAGCCGCGCCGAAGGCGAGCGAGAGGGTCGTCGGCAGACGGTCCATGATCGTGCCGAAGACGGGCTCGTTGTTCGAGAAGGAGTACCCGAGGCACGGGGCGTCGCAGTGGCCCCAGGTGGTGTAGTCGCGTCCGACGAAGACGCCGACGAGCCACAGCCAGTACTGCACCGGGATCGGCTTGTCGATGCCCAGGTTCTGCCGGATCTGCGCCAGGTTCTCGGGCGTGCAGTTCTTGCCGCAGGACATCATCGCGGGGTCACGCGGCACGGCGTAGAAGAGCCAGAAGGTGATGGCGCTGATGATCAACAGAATGACCAGCGCGCCGGTGACTCGGCGGACAAGGAAGCGGAACATGAGGCGTGACTTTCCGGACGGGGCGCCGTCGCCGGGGGGAAGTAGAGGGGGGTGGGCCGCAGGGGCGGCCATACGGGATGGCCGCCCCCAAGGGGTCGTGCTCGCTTACTTCTTGGCGTAGAGCTTGGTGAGCGCGACGCAGGTGTTGCCGGCGTCCCACAGCACGTTGCCGACCTTGGAGCCGTACATGTAGTTCCGGATCTTGTGGTAGTCCGGGACGACCGCGGCGAGCTCCATGATCATCTTGTCGACGTTGCCCCAGGCCTTGTTGGCCTCCTCCACGTCCGCGATCTTGCCCGCGGCGTCGATGGCCTTGTTGACGCCCGGGTCGTTCAGCTGGGCGTAGTTGCTGCGGCCGTCGCCGATGTTCTTGCCGCTCCAGCAGGGGTAGAACTGCGAGTAGCCACCCGGCCAGTCCGGGCTCCAGCCCGCGGCGAACAGGTCGAAGTCGTTGTCGATCTTGCCGATCTGGGTGTAGAACGTCGACTTGTCGACCTGCTTGTTGACGACCGTGAAGCCGGCCTCTTCCAGCGCGTTCTTGATCGCGACGGCGGTCTTCACCGCGGTGTCCGACTGCTGGTAGGCGATGACCAGCTTCTGGCCGACCTTGCCGGCCTCCTTCAGCAGGGCCTTGGCCTTCTCGGGGTTGCCGCCCGGCTTCTTGTCCACGCCGTACAGGTCGAACTTGGTGTAACCGGGCGTCACCGGGGCGAAGATCGTGGTGGCGATCTCCTGGGACGCGGCACCGCCGCCGATGGTCTGGAGCTGCTGGTGCGGCCAGGCGTAGTTGATGGCCTGGCGGACCTTGACGTCCTTGATGCGGGTCGTGTTGATCGGCCAGTAGTAGGTGACCGTGTCGACCGCGGTGAGGACGCGCTTCTTGAGCTCGGCGTTGGTGAGGACCTGGGCGAGGCGCTCGGGGGCGACCTCGTTGAAGATCGGCACCGCGTACTGGTCGTTGCCCTGGTCCGCGATCCAGCGGTCGGTGGACGCCACCAGCTCGTAGCCGAACTGGAAGAGGAACTTGTCCGGGTACGCGTTGCGGATCGGGTCCGTCTTCGGGTCCCAGTGCTCGTTGCGCACGAAGGTCATCGACTTGCCGATGCTACGGCTGTCGACCTTGTACGGGCCGCAGGAGAACGGCTTCTTGTCGTACTTCTCCTTGGTGTCCTGCTTCTTGGGCACCAGGGAGTAACCACGCATCGCGAGCGTGTAGTTGAAGTCGACGCGGGCTTCCTTGAGACGGAAGGTGATGTTCTTGCCGTCGACCTCGATGGAGTCGAGGCTCTTGCCGTCGTAGGGGCCCTTGTACTTGTCGCCGCCCTCGAGGAAGTCCTGGACGTAACGCGGACCCTCGGTCACGAAGGACGCGAAGAGGCGCTCGAAGGTGTGACGGACGTCGTCCATGGAGAGGTCGGAGCCGTCCTCCCACTTGATGCCGTCCTTGATGGTGTACGTCCAGGTCTTGCCGCCGTCCTTCATGGTGCCGGCGTCGGTCGCGGCGTCGCCGACCAGGACCGCGTTGCCCTTGTCGTCCAGCTTGTAGCCGGTCAGACCGCGCATGATCGGAACGGTGATGGCGCCCTCGGTCGAGACGTAGATCTGCGCCGGGTCCATGTGGTCCATGTCGAACTGCTGGAGCGAGTAGATCGTCCCGCCCTTGACCGCGCCCTTGACCTCGGGGGCCGGGCCGGTGGAGTCGGCCTTGGTGCCGACGGGGATCTCCGTGGTCTTGGAGCCCGTCACCTTCGGGGCCTTGTCCTGCGAGCCGCCCTCGCTGCCGCTGCTGCACGCGCTCAGCACCGAGGTGGACGCCGCGGCCACGCCGGTGGCGATCAGGAAGTTTCTACGCGAGAAGGACATCGCATCCTGCCTTGTTGGGTTGATGAGAGAGATCCGGCACCCGGCGACTTTGCCGTGGTCCTGAAAAGAGCCGGAGTCAGCGCTTGGACTTCGGGTCGAGTGCGTCACGCACCGAGTCACCGAGGAGGTTGAACGCGAGCACGAAGATCACCATGGACAGGCCCGGGAAGAGCATGAAGGTGAGGTCCTCGGTGTAGAACTGGGCGCCTCGCTGGATCATGACGCCCCAGTCCGGGGTCGGGTCGATCATGCCGACGCCGAGGAAGGCGAGACCCGCCTCCGCGGTCACAAAGGCCGGGAGCATCAGCGTGGACTGGATGATGATCGGCGTCCACAGGTTGGGCAGCAGTTCCTTGAAGACGATACGCCGCGGTGATGCGCCCGTGACCTTGGCGGCCTCGACGAACTCCCGCTCGCGCAGGCCGAGTACCTGGCCGCGCAGCAGACGGGCGATGGAAGCCCAGCCGAAGGCGGAGAGCACGATGATCAGGCCTGCGGCACGCAGCGAGGTCGGGATGTTCTCGTCCGGAGCCACGAAGAGCCCGTACACGACAGGCATGAAGGCGATGAAGAAGAGGGTGGACGGGAACGACAGCAGGATGTCGATGATCCGGCCCACGAGGTAGTCCGTCTTGCCGCCGAGATAGCCCGCGGTGACACCGATGACCACGCCGACGACGACGGTGAGCACGGTGGCGGCGAGGGCGATGCCCAGCGAGGTGCGGATCGCGTAGAGCAGGAAGGTGAAGACGTCACGGCCGAGCTGCGGCTCGACGCCGAACCAGAAGTCCGAACTGATGCCGCCGTTCGGGCCCGCCGGGTACGCGAAGGCGTTGAGCAGCTCGGGCTGCTTGCTCGCGTAGGTGGTGTACGGATCCTTCCCGTACAGCTTCGCTATGAGCGGAGCACCGAGCGCGATCGCGAAGAAGAAGATCACGACGTACGCCGATATGACGCCCGTGCGGTCCCGCTTGAAGCGGTTCCACGCCAGCCGTCCCGGCGAGCGGCTCTCGCTGCCCTTATGGGTGGAGGGCGAAGGCGACTTCTCGATGCTCTCGTCAGTCGCCTCAAGCGGGGCAGCCGCGGATGGAGTTGGGGGGGTCATGGTGCTCCTGGCCCAAGGGAGGGTCTGATGACTCCGCAGGGCACGCTCCCCTACGGGCTACGCCGGACTTTTTCAACGCAATTCATTCAAGGTCAATAAATTCTCGGCCGACTTGGTTGTCTCTTTACGTTCTTTACCCTGCCTTGACCATTCCGTAGCTACGCGGGTAGCGCAACGTGATGGAGTCGTGCCTTGACTCGGACCAACTGGACTATTCGGGCAACGAGTTCGTTATGCGGACGGTCCAGTACCGAAATGTGTACATCCAAGGGTCGTAATCCAACGGTTCGGCATCGGATGGCGAAGATCCATTGCGTGCTCCGCCAAAGATCGGCGGACCGGGTGAAGGGGGTGGGTGGGAGAAGTCCGTTTCGTCGCACGCGCCGATGCGTGCATCCGGATGGTGTGTCGCTCCATTGGCTTGAGCCCGTGTGCGCTATGCGGCTTTTGACTCGATATTGGCCCGTAACGGATCAGCGCCAGAGGAGGCACTCCATGCGTGGAGCGACGCACGCCCGATGGGCCGCATGCGCGATGGCGGTTGCGCTCGCGACGACTGCCTGCGGGGGCGGGGGTGACACCACCGGCGCCGGCGGCGCGGTGCTGAGCTCTTCGTGGACCGATCCGCAGAACCCGCTGGAGCCGGCCAACACCAACGAGGTGCAGGGCGGCAAGGTGCTCAACATGATCTTCCGGGGTCTGAAGCAGTACGACCCCCGGACCGGCGAGGCCGAGGACGTGCTCGCCGAGAGGATCGAGACCACCAACTCACGGAACTACACGATCACCGTCAAGGACGGCTGGACCTTCAGCAACGGTGAGAAGGTCACCGCCCGGTCCTTCGTGGACGCCTGGAACTACGGGGCGAGCCTGAAGAACAACCAGAAGAACGCCTACTTCTTCGGGTACATCGCGGGCTACGACCAGGTCCACCCGGAACAGGGCGAGCAGCGGGCCGCCACCATGTCCGGGCTGAAGGTGGTCGACGAGCGCACCTTCACCGTCGCGCTCAGCCAGAAGTTCTCCAGCTTCCCCGACACCCTCGGCTACAACGCCTTCGTCCCGCTTCCCCGGGCGTTCTTCGACGACCACGCCGCCTGGCTGTCCAAGCCCGTCGGGAACGGCCCCTACACCGTTCAGTCGTACACCAAGGGCTCCGAGATGCAGCTGGCGAGGTGGGGCGGCTACCCGGGCGAGGACGCGGCACGCAACGACGGCGTCACCCTGAAGGTCTACACGGACAACAACACGGCCTACACCGACCTCATGGCCGGCAACCTCGACCTCGTCGACGACGTACCGGCCCAGCAGCTGAAGAACGTCCGCGGCGACCTCGGCGACCGCTACCTCAACACCCCGGCCGGCATCATCCAGACCCTGTCCTTCCCCCACTACGACAAGGAGTGGACCAAGGCCGGCTCGGTCAAGGTCCGCCAGGGGCTCTCCCGGGCCATCGACCGCGACCAGATCACCCGGACGATCTTCCAGGGGACCCGCACCCCCGCCACCGACTGGACCTCACCCGTCCTAGGCGCCGAGGGCGGCTACAAGGCGGGTCTGTGCGGTCAGTGGTGCGAGTACGACGCGGCGGCGGCCAAGAAGCTGATCGCCGAGGGCGGCGGGCTGCCCGGCGGCCAGGTCAAGATCACGTACAACGCGGACACCGGCTCCCACAAGCTGTGGGTGGACGCCGTCTGCAACTCCATCAACAACGCCCTGGACAACGACCGGGCCTGCGTCGGCAACCCGATCGGCACCTTCGCCGACTTCCGCAGCAAGTCCACGACCCAGAAGCTCTCCGGCCCCTTCCGGGCGGGCTGGCAGATGGACTACCCGCTGCCCCAGAACTTCCTCCAGCCCCTCTACTACACCAACGCCTCCTCCAACGACGGCAAGTGGTCCAACGAGGAGTTCGACAAGCTCATCGACCGGGCGAACGCCGAGACCGACGTGGCCAAGGCCGTCCAGACCTTCCAGCAGGCCGAGGAGGTCGTCCGGGACAACATGGCGTCCATCCCGCTCTGGTACCAGAACGGCAGCGCCGGCTGGTCGGACCGGCTCTCGAACGTGGCCCTCAACCCGTTCAGCGTCCCCGTCTACAACGAGATCAAGGTCGGCTGAGTCCGCCATGGGCGGCTACGTGGTCCGGCGCCTGGTGCAGATGGTCCCGGTGTTCATCGGGGCCACCCTGCTCATCTTCCTCATGGTCAACGTGATGGGCGACCCCGTCGCGGGCCTGTGCGGCGACCGGCAGTGCGACCCGGCGACGGCCGCGCAGCTGAGGAAGGAGTTCGGCCTCGACAAGCCCGTGTGGCAGCAATACCTGACCTACATGGCGAACCTCTTCACGGGCGACTTCGGTACGGCCTTCAACGGCCAGGAGGTCACCGAGCTGATGTCGACGGCCTTCCCCGTCACCATCCGGCTGACCGTCGTGGCGATCGTCTTCCAGGTGGTCATCGGGATCAGCCTGGGCGTCGTCACCGGCCTGCGCCGCGGCCGCCCCGTCGACACCGGCGTCCTCCTGCTCACCCTCGTCGTCATCTCCGTCCCCACCTTCGTCACCGGCCTGCTGCTCCAGCTGCTGCTCGGCGTGGAGTGGGGCTGGATCCGCCCGTCCGTCTCCCCGGACGCCCCCTTCGGCGAGCTGATCGTGCCGGGCCTCGTCCTCGCGTCGGTCTCCCTGGCGTACGTCACCCGGCTGACCCGCACCTCCATCGCGGAGAACCGGACCTCCGACTACGTCCGTACCGCGGTCGCCAAGGGCCTGCCCCGGCGCCGGGTCGTCACCCGGCACCTGCTGCGCAACTCGCTCATCCCCGTGGTCACCTTCATCGGCGCCGACATCGGCTTCCTGATGGGCGGGGCGATCGTCACCGAGCGGATCTTCAACATCCACGGCGTCGGCTACCAGCTCTACCAGGGCATCCTGCGCCAGAACACCCAGACCGTCGTCGGCTTCGTGACGGTCCTCGTCCTCGTCTTCCTCCTGTGCAACCTGGTCGTCGACCTCCTGTACGCCGTACTCGACCCGAGGATCCGCTATGCCTGAGCCGCCGCTGGAGTCCGAGGGAGCCGCCGCGGGGACCGGGGCGGCCATGGCCGCGGTGGCGGGCCTCGCCACGACCGAGGCGGAGATCCTGGAGCAGCGGCCGCCCACCGCCGACGCGCCGGCGGGCGGCGGGCCAGGGGCGGCGGGCAGACCCCGGTCGCTGTGGTCCGACGCCTGGCGGGACCTGCGCCGCAACCCGGTCTTCCTGGTCTCGGCCCTGATCATCGTCTTCCTCGTCGTCATCTCCCTGTGGCCCTCGCTGATCGCCTCCGGCAACCCCCTCAAGTGCGACCTCGCCAGGGCCCAGCAGGGCGCCGGGCCGGGCCATCCCTTCGGCTACGACGGGCAGGGCTGCGACGTCTACACGCGCACGGTCTACGGGGCCCGTACGTCCGTCTCGGTCGGCGTCTGCGCCACGCTCGGGGTCGCCCTCCTCGGCTCGGTCCTCGGCGCGCTCGCCGGCTTCTTCGGCGGCCTGTGGGACTCCGTCCTGTCCCGGATCACCGACGTCTTCTTCGCCATCCCGGTCGTCCTCGGCGGCCTGGTCCTGCTGTCGGTCGTGACCAGCAACAGCGTCTGGCCGGTCATCGGCTTCATCGTGCTGCTCGGCTGGCCGCAGCTCTCCCGCATCGCCCGCGGCGCGGTCATCACCGCCAAGCAGAACGACTACGTCCAGGCCGCCCGCGCCCTGGGCGCCTCGAACTCCCGGATCCTGCTGCGCCACATCGCCCCGAACGCGGTCGCCCCGGTGATCGTGGTCGCGACCATCGCGCTCGGCACGTACATCGCTCTGGAGGCGACCCTGTCCTACCTGGGCGTGGGCCTGAAGCCGCCCAGCGTCTCCTGGGGCATCGACATCTCGGCGGCGTCCCCGTACATCCGCAATGCGCCGCACGCCCTGCTGTGGCCCTCCGGGGCGCTCGCGGTCACCGTCCTGGCGTTCATCATGCTCGGCGACGCCGTGCGCGACGCCCTCGACCCGAAGCTGAGGTGAGCCGCCGATGCTGCTCGAAGTGCGCGACCTGCACGTGGAGTTCCGCACCAGGGACGGGGTCGCCCAGGCCGTCAACGGCGTCAGCTACGGCGTGGACGCGGGCGAGACCCTCGCCGTGCTCGGCGAGTCCGGATCCGGGAAGTCGGTGACCGCGCAGGCCGTGATGGGGATCCTCGACACACCGCCCGGCCGGATCACCGGCGGCGAGATCGTGTTCCAGGGGCGGGACCTGCTGGGGCTGAAGGAGGAGGAGCGGCGCAAGGTCCGCGGCGCCGAGATGGCGATGATCTTCCAGGACGCGCTGTCCTCCCTGAACCCCGTGCTCTCCGTGGGGGAGCAGCTCGGCGAGATGTTCGTCGTGCACCGGGGCATGTCACGCAAGGACGCGCGGGCCAGGGCCGTCGAGCTGATGGACCGCGTGCGCATCCCGGCCGCCAAGGAGCGCGTGAAGCAGTACCCGCACCAGTTCTCCGGCGGCATGCGCCAGCGCATCATGATCGCGATGGCTCTCGCCCTCGAACCGGCGCTCATCATCGCCGACGAGCCGACGACCGCCCTCGACGTCACCGTCCAGGCCCAGGTCATGGATCTGCTGGCGGAGCTGCAGCGCGAGTACGCCATGGCCCTGATCCTCATCACCCACGACCTCGGCGTGGTCGCGGACGTCGCCGACCGGATCGCGGTGATGTACGCGGGCCGGATCGTGGAGTCGGCGCCGGTCCACGACATCTACAAGGCGCCCGCCCACCCGTACACCCGCGGCCTGCTGGACTCCGTCCCGCGCCTGGACCTCAAGGGCCGCGAGCTCTACGCCATCAAGGGCCTGCCGCCCAACCTCATGGACATCCCGCGCGGCTGCGCCTTCCATCCCCGCTGCCCGATGGCCCAGGACGTGTGCCGCACCGACGTGCCCGCCCCGTACGAGGTCTCCGAGGACCGGCGCAGCGCCTGCCACCTGTGGAGGGAGTGCCTGAATGGCTGAGGCGATTCTGGAGGTCCGCGGGCTCGTCAAGCACTATCCGCTCACCCGCGGCGTGCTCTTCAGGAAACAGGTCGGCTCGGTGAAGGCGGTCGACGGCGTCGACCTCACCCTGCACCGCGGCGAGACCCTCGGCGTCGTCGGCGAGTCCGGCTGCGGCAAGTCGACCGTCGCCAGGATGCTGGTCAACCTGGAACGCCCGACCGCCGGCTCCATCAAGTACAAGGGCGAGGACATCACCCGGCTCTCCGGCCGCGCCCTGAAGGCCGTACGGCGCAACATCCAGATGGTCTTCCAGGACCCGTACACCTCCCTCAACCCCCGTATGACGGTGGGCGACATCATCGGGGAGCCGTACGAGATCCACCCCGAGGCGGCGCCCAGGGGCGACCGGCGCCGCAAGGTCCAGGAACTGCTGGACGTGGTCGGCCTCAACCCCGAGTACATCAACCGCTATCCGCACCAGTTCTCCGGCGGCCAGCGCCAGCGCATCGGCATCGCCCGGGGCCTGGCCCTGCGCCCGGAGATCATCGTCGCCGACGAGCCGGTCTCCGCGCTGGACGTCTCCGTGCAGGCCCAGGTCATCAATCTGATGGCCCGCCTCCAGAGCGAGTTCAAGCTCTCCTACGTCTTCATCGCCCACGACCTGTCGATCGTCCGGCACATCTCCGACCGGGTCGGGGTGATGTACCTCGGCCGGATCGTGGAGACCGGCCGGGACACCGAGATCTACGACCGCCCCACGCACCCCTACACCCAGGCGCTGCTCTCCGCGGTGCCCGTGCCCGACCCGGAGGCCAGGGAGCGCCGCGAGCGGATCATCCTCACCGGCGACGTCCCCTCCCCGACGAACGTGCCCTCCGGCTGCCGGTTCCGCACCCGCTGCTGGAAGGCGCAGGACGTGTGCGCCGAGGAGGTGCCGCTGCTCGCGGTGCCGGCGCGGCCGCGGGAGCCGGGCGGTCCCGCGGGGCACGAGTCGGCGTGCCATTTCGCGGAGGAGAAGCAGGTGGTCGCGGCGAAGACGCTGTGACCTGTGCTGTCATAGTCGTGCAAAAGCGCATCAACTGCGTTAACACGCAGGCAACTTGGCCGACCCGATTCCGATATACGGACGCGTCAGGCTGTACAGCGTACGGCCGTGCGGGTGCCGTGAACGGACCGGGGTGCGCCATGTCACCCCGGTCCGTTGCCCGTCACGCGAGGCCGAGCGACCGCCTCAGGAAGTCGAGCTGGAGCAGCAGCAGGTTCTCCGCGACCTCCTCCTGCGGGGTCATGTGGGTCACCCCGGACAGCGGCAGCACCTCGTGCGGGCGGCCGGCGGCCAGCAGGGCCGAGGACAGCCGCAGGGAGTGGGCGACGACCACGTTGTCGTCCGCCAGCCCGTGCACGATCATCATCGGGCGGTGCGGCTCGGCCGGCTCCACCAGGCCCGTGTCGTCGATCAGCGAGTTGCGCCGGTAGACCTCCGGCTGTTCCGCGGGGTGCCCGACGTAGCGCTCCTGGTAGTGGGTGTCGTACAGGCGCAGATCGCTGACCGGGGCGCCGACCACGGCCGCGTGGAAGACGTCCGGGCGGCGCAGCACCGCGAGCCCCGCCAGATAGCCGCCGAAGGACCAGCCCCGGATCGCCACCCGGGTCAGGTCGAGCGGGAACCGCTCGGCGAGCCCCTGCAACGCGTCGATCTGGTCCTGCACCACGATCGCCGCGATGTCGTCCTTGACGGCCTTCTCCCAGGCGGGAGAGCGTCCCGGCGTGCCGCGGCCGTCGGCGACGATCACCGCGAAGCCCTGGTCGGCGAACCACTGCGAGGTCAGATGCGGGTTGTGGGCGGCCACCACCCGCTGGCCGTGCGGTCCCCCGTAGGGATCCAGCAAAACCGGGAGTGGGGTGTCACCGGCGTAGTCCCGAGGCATAAGCACGGCGCACGGGATGCGGCGTGCGCCCCCTGTGGTGAGGGTGATGCGCGGGGACAGACCTGGATCTTCGGCATAGGAGCGGACCAAGCCAATCCGCTTTGTATCCCGCAGCACCTGTACCTCGGCCCCGGGCCGGTCCGGCGTATGGGACACCAGGACCGTCACCCCGCCGGCGCGCACCGCCGCGTGCACGCCGGGCTCCTGCGAGACACGCTCCACGCCGAGCTCGTTCACCCGGTACACATGCACTTCGCCGATCTCCGGCTCGGCCGCCGCCTCGCCCGCCGACGCCGAGATCAGTACGTCGTCGGAGGTGACGTCCAGCACCGCGCGGACGTGCAACTGGGGTCCCGTCAGCGGGCGTTCGCCCACCGTGAGCACCCGCGCCCCGCCCTCGTCGGCGATCCGCACAAGATGCCCGGCAGGACTCCAGCAGGGCACGCCGGGGAAAAGTTCCAGCCATTGTGGATCTTCGTCCGCGTGCACCATCCGGGTCGCCCCCGTCGCCGGGTCCACGGCCAGGAACAGCTGGCTGAGCTGGTCGCGCGCCTGTACGAGCAGCAGCGGCGCCCCCGCCGCTGACCAGTGCACTCGCGCCAGATACGGATAGCGCGCCCGGTCCCAGGAGACCTCCGTGCGGGCCCCGTCCAGCCCGATCGCGAACAGCCGGACCTCCGCGTTCGGTGTGCCCGCCGCCGGATACGCCACCCGCTGCGGTTCCCGCTCCGGACGCGCCGGATCGGAGATCCACCACCGGTGCACCGGCGTGTCGTCCACGCGCGCCACCAGGAGCCGGTCCGACTCGGGGCTCCACCAAAAGCCCCGGTAGCGCGCCATCTCCTCGGCCGCGATGAACTCGGCCAACCCGTAGGTGACCCCGTCCGACTCCGGCTCGGCCAGCGCACGGTCGCCCTCACCCTCGGCGCCCACCACCCGCAGCGCGCCCTGCGCGACATACGCGATGTGCCGTCCGTCGGGGGAGGGGCGCGGGTCGATCACCGGCCCGGGGACCGGGAGTTCACGGGCCGTCCCGGCTTGCAGCTCGGCCGTGAAAAGCCGCCCTGACAAGGCGAAAGACGCCAACTCGACGGCGTTGTCGGTGGCGTGGCCGACGATGCCGGCGCCGCCCTCACGGCTGCGCTCGCGCCGCGCCCGCTCCTCGGGCGAGAGGTCCTCCGAGGCCCCGCCCAGCAGGGCGCGCGGGTCGGCGGCCACGCGCTCCTCGCCGCTCGCCGTGTCGAGCACCCACAGCGAACTCGCCGGGTCCGTACCGGAGGTGGAGCGCAGGAACACGACACGGGAACCGTCGGGCGCCACCGCGAACGCGCGCGGCGCGCCGAGCGTGAACCTCTGGGTGCGGGCGTGCCGTCGGGGGAAGGACACAGGGTCGGTCGTCATGCCCCGACCATATTGGCCAGTGCGCCCCCTTGTGCGGCTGTGCGCCGATCGATGCGCACGTACGGATAGTTATGATCACAACCGCATAGTGGGTATGAACCTGCTGGCTGCTTGATGGATTTATCTGCCCCCATAGTCCGACCCCCGCTTGGGATTCTTGGAGGTGAGCCGCCGTGGCACTCTCGATTTCGGCGGTGGTGCTGCTGGCGATCATCGTCTTCCTTCTGATCAAGAAATCAGGACTGAAGGCCGGACATGCGGTGGTGTGCATGCTGCTGGGCTTCTACCTGGCGTCCTCGACCGTCGCTCCGACCATCAGTGAGCTGACGACGAACATCGCGGGCATGATCGGAAGCATCAAGTTCTGAGTGAACCGGCCGCCTCGTAGGGTGGGGGCCATGACGGAACTCCCCGACCGGCGTCTTCTCCTGGTGCACGCGCACCCGGACGACGAGTCGATCAACAACGGCGCGACCATGGCCAGGTACGCGGCCGAGGGTGTCAGGGTCACCCTGGTGACCTGCACCCTCGGTGAGCACGGCGAGGTCATTCCCCCGGAGCTCCGGCACCTCACCGGTACCGAGCTGGGCGAACACCGCCTCGGCGAGCTCACCGCGGCGATGCGCGAACTCGGCGTCGAGGACTTCCGTCTCCTCGGCGGCAGGGGCCGTTACGAGGACTCCGGGATGATGGGCATCGCCGACAACGACGACCCCGCGAGCCTGTGGCAGGCGGACGTCGACACGGCCGCCCGCGAGCTGGTCGAGGTCATCCTGGAGGTACGCCCCCAGGTCCTGGTCACCTACGACCCCGACGGCGGCTACGGACACCCCGACCACATCCAGACCCACCGCATCGCCATGCGCGCGGCCGAGCTGGCCGTGGACACCGGGTGGGAGATCCCCAAGGTCTACTGGAACCGGGTCCCGCGCACCGCCGCCGACGAGGCGTTCGCCCGGCTTCAGGCGGATCTGCCCGGTCTGCCCTTCGGCAAGGCCGCCACCGTCGCCGACGTACCGGGAGTCGTCGCCGACGACCGGATCACCACCGTGATCGACGGCACCGCCCACGCCGCGGCCAAGGCCGCCGCGATGCGCGCGCACGCCACCCAGATCGAGGTGGCCGAGCCGTACTTCGTGCTGTCCAACGAACTCGCGCAGCCGCTGTTCACCACCGAGTACTACGAGTTGGTGCGCGGCGAGCCGGGGTCGCGGCCCGAGTCCGACCTGTTCGCCGGTCTCACCGCCCCGGAGGCGTCATGAGCTCGATGCTCGCCCAGCCGATCAAGCTGAAGCGGCCCTCCGCCCTGCGGGTCCTCGCCTATGTCGCCCTCTTCGTGCTCGGCGGGGTGGTCGGCGTGGCCGGCGCCCTGGTGCAGCCCGCGTGGTTCCCGGGCGGTCTGCTGCTCGCCATCGCCGGCGAGGCCGGACTGCTGCTGGGCGCCGGCCGGGCGATGGGCAGCCGCGCCGGGGCCGTCGCGCCGGCCGGCGGCTGGATGATCTCCGTCATCCTGCTGACCGCCAGCCGTCCGGAGGGCGACTTCCTGTTCGGAACAGGAGTCTCCTCCTATCTCTTCCTGCTCGGCGGCATGGCCATTGCTGTGATCTGCGCCACCCTCGCTCCCGTACGGCAACCGGGTGGCGACGGCGTCCGACTTGGCAATTGACGTACCACTTCTCCACGACGTACTCGTGCGAGTCCCGTGTGGGTTTCCCAGGCGGTCGTGGGATACGCGCCAGGGGTGGCCAGTATGGTGGTGCGCGCCGCCGAGCCGACCGCAGCAATGAGGTCGAAACGGGCGGTGGAGCCAACCGGGAGAACCTGCCTTGAGTCGTGAAACTGACAGTCCGTCCTCCGGGCCCAACGGGCGCGGGGGTGCCGCGTACCCCTCGGGCACGCCGCCGTACGGGATCCCCATGGTTTCCGACAGCGCTGCGGACGAGGGCCGTTCGGCCGCGAAGCCGGAGGAACGCAAGACCGAGACGACGCTGACGACCCGGATCCGGATCAACATCCCCGGATCGCGGCCCATTCCGCCGGTCGTCGTCCGAAAGCCCGTCCCAGAAGCCGGGAATCCGGGCGAAACCGCCGAGACCCAGGCGCCGCCGCCGGCGGCCGCCACGGGTGGCGTCGAGCCGCCGGCCGACCCCGCTCCACCGGCGGGGGAGAAGACGAGCGACTGGTTCGCACCGCGCAAGTCCTCCGGCGGCAAGGGCGGTCAGGGCGGCCCGGCCACCAACGGCGCAGGTCTGCCCGGCGGTTCGGGCCCCGGTGCGGGCGGTCCCGCCGGTGCCGGTCCGGCCACCGGTCCCGGGCGGCCCGGCGGTGTCGTCGGCTCGATGAACGCGCCCGGCGGCCCCCGACCCGGCAGCGGGAACGGCGCACGGCCGGACGGCGGCTCCCGTCCCGGCGGCGCGGGGCTCCCCGGGGCGACCGGCGGACCCGTGGCTCCCGGCCACGGCGGCGGCACCGGCTCCTTCGACGTCACCGAGGCACTGGCGGCGGGCCCGCTGGGCAACGGCAACGGCGCCCGCCCCGGCGGCGAGGCGCGCCGCGACGACCTGCCGTACTTCGCGGAGAACGGAACCGACGCCCAGAACGGGCAGAACGGCCAGAACGGCTTCGGCGGCCAGGGCGCGCAGAGCGGCCCCAACGGCCCCGGCGGCTACGCCGCCCAGGGCGGCCCGGCCGGCTTCGACCCGGCCGCCGACTTCAACGCCCCGGGCGACTTCGGTGGCTCCAGCGACTTCAACGGCCCGAACGGCCGTGGCGGCCGAGGCGGCCCGCAGGGTCCCGCCGGCCCCACGTCCGGCCCCGTCACTGGCGACGGACCGGCGGTGCCGCCGGTCGCGGGCGGCGGACCGGGCGGCCGCAGCGGACCCGGCGGCCGCGGCCCGGGCAGTCGCGGTCCGGTGGGACCGGGCGGTCCCGGCGCTCCGGGCGGTGCCGGCATCCCCGGCATCAACGTCGGCCCGGCAGGCCCCGCAGGCCCCGGCGCCCCCGGCCCGAACGGACCCGGCCCGAACGGACCCGGCCCGAACGGACCCGGCCCGAACGGTCCCGGCGCCGCCTTCAACGCCCCGGGCCACGGCCCCGGCGCCGGTATGAGCGACGACACCGCGATCCTCACGCCGCAGAAGCCGGCCCCCGAGCCCGGCGGCCCGAACTACGGCGTCGCCGACAACGTCTCCGGCCACACCGTCACCAGCGGCATCCCGATCGTGCCCGGCGGCGCCCAGAGCGGCGGCCCCTTCGGGCCGGGCGGCACGGACACGTCGTCCGGGCCGCACACGCCCCCGAAGCTCCCCGAGCCGTCCTCGTCGAGCTCCTCGTCCTCCCGCGCGCCGAAGAAGAAGGGCCGCAACAAGCGGGCCCTGATCGTCGGCGGCGTGGTCGTCCTCGCGGGCGGCCTGTACGGCGCGGGCTTGCTGATGAACCACACCGACGTGCCCAAGGGCACCACCGTGCTCGGTGTCGACATCGGCGGCGGCACCCGCGACGACGCGGTCCGCAAGCTCAACGACGCCTTCGACGAGCGGGTCAACAAGCCGCTGAAGCTGTCCGTGGGCGGCAGGACCGTGGCCCTGCAGCCGGACCAGGCGGGGCTCCAGTTCGACATGCAGCAGACGGTCAGCACGGCCGCGAGCAGCGACTACAACCCGATCTCCGTGATCGGCTCCCTCTTCGGCAACCAGCGGGTCGTCGACCCGGTCATGCCGACCGACGAGGAGAAGCTGCACGCCGCCCTGGAGGACGCCTCCGGCGGCTCCGGCTCGGTGACCGAGGGCTCGGTCTCCTTCAAGACCGGCAAGGCGGTCGCCGTGTACGGCAAGGCCGGCCAGGGCATCGACGTCGCCGGGTCGACCACGGCGGTCGAGGAGGCGTACCGCACCCAGGTGGAGACCGGCGCGTCCGCCCCGGTGAAGGTGGCGACCACCGCCAAGCAGCCGACGGTCACCAAGGCCGAGGTCGACCGGTTCATGAAGGAGTTCGCCGAGCCGGCGATGGCCGAAAAGGTCACGGTCCAGACGGACGCCGCACACAGCATCCCGTTCGGCTCCCTGTCGCTGCCGAAGATCCTCGGCGTCAAGGCGGTCAACGGCAAGCTCGTGGACACCTACGACCTCAAGGCGCTCCAGGCGGCCTACGGCGCCACCTTCGACGGCGTGCAGATCAACGGCGCGAGCGGCAAGCGCGACGTCCTTCCGCAGGATGTCGCCTCCGCCCTGCGCAAGGCGCTGCGCGGCAAGACGGCCGCGGAGCGCACCGTCACCATCGACACCGACCCGAGCTAGCGCAGCCGTTCGGACGAGGGGGCACCCGGCACACGCCGGGTGCCCCCTCGTCGTATGACATCTGTCATCCGGCAGTCAGGATCGCCGACACTGCCGGGCCGGGCGCCCCTGCGGCCAGTCTTGGGCACATGACAACGACAGCGTTGAACACGACGACTGAGGTGGTCGGATTCGACCGGGTGAGCAAGAGCTACGGGAGCGTCCGGGCCGTCGACGGGCTGACGCTCGCGCTGCACCCGGGGGAGACCGTGGCCCTGCTGGGCCCGAACGGGGCCGGCAAGTCGACCACGCTCGACCTGCTGCTCGGCCTCAGGCAGCCCGACAGCGGCACGGTGCGGATCTTCGGCACCGGCCCGCGCGAGGCCATCGTCGCCGGGCGGGTGGGCGCCATGCTCCAGAGCGGCGGGCTGATGGACGAGGTCACCGTCGCCGAACTGGTGCGGCTCGCCTGCGATCTGCACCCGAGGCCGTACAAGGTCTCCGACGTGCTGGCCCGCGCGGGTGTCTCGAAGATCGCCGACCGCAAGGTCGACAAGCTCTCCGGCGGCCAGGCCCAGCGCGTGCGCTTCGCCCTGGCGACCGCCGGCGACAGCGACCTGATCGTCCTGGACGAGCCGACGACCGGCATGGACGTCACCACCCGCCACGCCTTCTGGGCCACCATGCGCGAGCAGGCCGACCAGGGCCGGACCGTCCTGTTCGCCACGCACTACCTGGAGGAGGCCGACGCCATAGCCGACCGTGTGCTCGTCCTGCACCGGGGACGGCTGCTGGCGGACGGCACGGCGGCCGAGATCAAGGCGAAGGCGGGGGCGCGGCGCGTCTCCTTCGACCTGCACGACACGGACATCGACGAGAGCGCGCTGCGGGCCCTGCCCTTCCTGACGTACCTCGACGTGTCAGGCCACACCGTCCGCATCCAGTCCGCCGACGCCGACGCCACCGTCCACGCGCTCTACGGCCTCGGCCTGTACCCCCGCAACCTCGAAGTCGCCGGGCTCGGCCTGGAGCAGGCGTTCGTCGCCATCACGGAGGCCGAGGAGGCCCGCACCTCATGCTGAGTATTTTTGCTTCGCGGGGCCTGATCAAGCTCGAACTCACCCGCGCCCTGCGCAACCGCAAGTTCCTGTTCTTCTCCGTGCTCTACCCGTCGCTGCTGTTCCTGCTCATCGCGGGCAGTGCCGACAGCACCACGAAGATCGACGGCACGGGCCTGACGCTGCCGACCTACATGATGGTGTCCATGGCGTCCTTCGGCGCCCTCACCGCCGTCCTGATGGGCAACAGCGAGCGCATCGCCAAGGAGCGGGAGGGCGGCTGGGTACGGCAGCTGCGGCTCACGACACTGCCCGGGCACGGTTACGTCCTCGCGAAGACGGCCGGCTCCGCCGTGGTCAGCCTGCCGTCGATCGTGGTCGTCTTCGTCGTCGCGGCGGCCGTGAAGGACGTACGCCTGGATGCCTGGCAGTGGCTCGCCCTGACCGGCGCGATCTGGGCCGGCAGCCTCGTCTTCGCCGCGCTGGGCGTCGCCCTCGGTTACCTCGCGAGCGGGGACGCGGTCCGCCCGATCACGATGATCACCTACTTCGGTCTCTCCATCCTCGGCGGCCTGTGGATGCCGACCACGTCCTTCCCGGGCTGGCTCCAGGACATCGCCGAGTGGGTGCCCACACACGCGTACGCTGCCCTCGGGCAGGCGATCGAACAGAGCCGGGCGCCGCACGCGAAGGACCTCGTCGTCCTCGTCGTCTCCTTCGCCCTGTTCACGGGCGGTGCGGCCTGGCTGTACCGGAAGGACACGTTGAAGGCGTGAGCGGCACGGGAGTCGGCATCGGGCAGCGCCCGGAGAATCGCAAGCAACGGTTCGTCAAGCTCCTGTGGACCGGCATCTGGCTGGTCTACCTGAGCGCACCGGCCACCGACCTGCTGCACGGCGGCCACAGCACGGGCGTGCGGATCCTCGGCTGGATCGGCCTCGCGGCGTTCGTCACCTGGTACATGCTGCTGCTGTTCCGCACCGGCCGCGGCGAACGCAACAGCGTCGTCCTCGCCTCGCTCGGCGTCCTCGCCGCCCAGTCCACGCTCCTGGCCCTCACTCTGGGCCGGGAGTGGCTGGTGCTGTTCGTGTACGTCTCGATCGCGTCCGGCGCGGCCCTGCCGCTGCGCATGGCCCGCTGGACGATCCCGGGCGCGTCCGCGCTGATGACCCTGATCGCGTTCGCGACACCGGGAGGCAAGGAGTTCCTGGCCGGACTGCTGATCCCGGCCCTGCTGGGCGGCTTCGCCATGACCGGCGTGCGCGAACTCATCCGCACCACGGTCGCGTTGCGGGAGGCCCGTGCCACGGTCGCCCAGCTGGCCGCCAACGAGGAACGCCTGCGCCTGGCCCGCGACCTGCACGACCTGCTCGGCCACTCCCTGTCCCTGATCACCATCAAGAGCGAGCTGGCGGGCCGCATGCTCCCGGGCCAGCCCGACAAGGCGGCCCAGCAGGTCGCCGACATCGAACAGGTCAGCCGGCAGGCCCTGGTCGACGTCCGCGAGGCCGTCTCGGGCTACCGCCGCCCCCGCCTGGCCGCCGAACTGGCGGGCGCCAGCGTCGCCCTGACGGCCGCGGAGGTGACGGCCGAGCTCCCCGCGGAGCCCGACCTCACCGGCGTCCCCGAGGACAGCGAGACGGCTCTGGCCTGGGCGTTGCGCGAGGCGGTCACCAACGTCGTACGGCACAGCGGCGCCCGGCGCTGCACGGTCGAGCTGCTGCGCCGCCAGACCCTCGACGGCCTCGTCCTGGAACTCTCCGTCGAGGACGACGGCTCCGGCGACGGGGGCGGCGGCCCCGGCCACGGACTGACGGGCCTCACGGAACGCCTCACCAAGGCAGGCGGCACCCTGGAGGCGGGCGGCACCCGGCACGGCTTCCGTCTCACGGCCCGCGTCCCGGTGCCGGCTTCGGCGCACGTAGGATCCGCGACATGAGCCCCACGATCAAGGTCCTCCTCGCCGAGGACCAGTCGATGGTCCGCGAGGCCCTGGCCGCCCTGCTCGGCCTGGAGGACGACATCGAGGTCGTCGTCCAGGTGGCCCGCGGCGACGAGGTCCTGGCGGCGGCCCGTGAGCACGCCGTGGACGTGGCGCTCCTGGACATCGAGATGCCCGGCGCGACGGGGATAGAGGCGGCGGCGCTCCTGCACCAGGAGCTGCCGTCCGTGAAGCTGGTCGTCCTCACGACCTTCGGCCGCCCCGGCTACCTGCGCAGCGCGATGGAGTCGGGTGCCGACGCCTTCCTGGTCAAGGACGCTCCCGCGGCCCAACTCGCCGAAGCGGTACGCAAGGTGCTGGCGGGGGAGCGGGTCATCGACCCCACCCTGGCGGCAGCGGCCCTCGCGGAGGGCGCCAACCCCCTGACGGACCGCGAACGAGAGGTCCTGCGAGCAGCGGAGGACGGCTCCACCAACGCCGAACTCGCAGCGACCCTGCACCTCTCCCAGGGCACGGTCCGCAACTACCTGTCCACAGCGATCCAGAAACTGGCGGTCCGCAACAGGGCGGAGGCGGTCCGGATCGCGAGGGAGAAGGGCTGGCTGTAACGCCCTGCTTTTACGGGCGCGGGGCCTAGTTCAACATCGCCCGAGCGGCCCGTGCCTCCCCCCGTACCCGCTCCGCCGCCCCCTCATCAACCTCACAGATCAACTCCGCGTACTCCTCCAACTCCACGGCCCCCGCGACGAAGTCCCCCCGCTGGACGAGCAACTGCGCCCGCTCGAACCGCAACCGTGCCGGATGCGACGGCAGCGACAGGGACAACTCCAGCGCCCACAGGGCGACATCCGTGCGCTCGGGCCGGGCCGCCGCCCACGCCCGTACGTTGTTCAGGATCCGCTGCACCACCTCCAGCGGATCGGCCGGCGTCAGCATCGACGGCTGCAACGGCGCCCCCGTGGCCCCCGCCACCAGCAGATCCGCGTCGCCGCCCGTCAGCACCCGCCCCCCGTCGAAGGGATCGGCGAGCACCTGATCGTCGGCGGGCCCGAACCCCACCACGAAATGGCCGGGCAGAGCGACCCCGTACACGGGCGCCCCCGCCCGCCGGGCCACCTCCAGCCACACCACCGACAGCAGGATCGGCAGCCCGCGCCGCCGCCGCAGCACCTCGTGCAGCAACGACGACTCCAGCCGCTGGTAGTCCGCCGCGCAGCCGCGGAACCCGTACCGCTCCCCGAGCAACTCCCGCAGCGCGACGGCCCACGCCCGCGGCCCGCCGGGCCGGTACGGCAGCTGCCCGGCGAGCTCGTCCAGCGCGACCTGCGCGGAGTCCATCCCGGCCTCGTCCAGCGCGCCGTCGGCCTCCGCTCCCACCAGCAGACACAGCGTGGACAGGTCAGGCCGCTCGGACCGGGCCTCTTCGGCGAACCGCCGCCGCAGCTCGGCGGAACGTTCGGGGGTCGGGGGGTACAGGGGACGCATAGCTGGCTCGTGCCCTTTCACGGCGATCGGTACCGCTGCTCACACTGATCGATAGTGGTGGTACGCGTGATGCGCGGCGAATCCCATGCCGGCGTACAGCCCTCGCGCGCCCGCGTTGTCCGCCTCGACCTGCAGCCACGCCGCCGACGCACCCTCCTCCAGGGCCCGCCGGGCCAGCGCGGCCATCACCCGGGTGGCCAGTCCCCGCCGCCGCAGCGCCGGGTCCACCTCCACGGCGGCGAAACCGGCCCACCGCCCGTCCACGACACACCGCCCGATGGCGGCGGGCGCACCACCGCCCTCGCCCGGGACCGTCGCGAACCACACAGAAGGTCCGCTGCCCAGCACCTTCAGGGCCACCTCGCTCACCCCCTTGCGCTGATACCGCGTAAGCCAAGCGTCGTCCGCCTCCCGGGACAGCACCACTCCGGCGCCCTCGTCCCGGTCCGCGACCGGCGCCAGCGCCCCGATCCACAGCTCCGCGGTGACCTCACGGGTCCACCCCAGCCGCTCCAGCTCCGCGCACAACAGCTCCTGCGTGCCCTCGGCCCCGGTCGCGGTCTGGACGTACGCGGGGAGCCCGCGCTCGCCGTACCAGCGCCGTACGGCGTCCAGCGCGGCCGGCAGCGGCAGGCCGGGGTCGCCGAGCGGCAGTGCCGAGTTGGCGCGGCGGGTGAACCCGGCGGCTGCACGCAGCTCCCACTCGCCGAGCCGCTCGCTCTCCACGGGCCGCCACGCGCGTGCGGAGACGCGGGCGAGTTCCTCGTAGGAGGCGGCGGGGCCGCGCCGGCGGGCCGGAGCGGGCGGCACCACCTTGCCCGCGACCAGTGACGCTTCCGGAATGTGGACGGTCTCGCCACTCTTCCGTGTGATCAGCAGCACACCGTCGTCCCATGATGCGAGAACACCCACCGTGTCGGTGAACTTCTCACCCTCGGTCGCAGGATCGTGTCGGCGGCGTACGGAGACCCGTTTGCCCACGTCAGCAGCGGTGATTCGGACCTCAAGGCGCCCCGTCGCAGATATTTCCACAGGTCACTTCACCCCTCCTGTTCGGATCATGCCCAAGAACGGAGATACTAGGGGCGGGCATCGACGACGCCGCGCTCCCGCGCGCCAGGCGGCGGAGCCTGAAGAGGCCCGCCAGCGCCCTATCGAGGAGGAACGACAGCGTGACCTACGTCATCGCGCAGCCTTGTGTCGACGTCAAGGACAAGGCGTGCATCGAGGAGTGCCCGGTCGACTGCATCTACGAGGGCTCCCGGTCCTTGTACATCCACCCGGACGAATGCGTCGACTGCGGAGCCTGTGAGCCGGTGTGCCCGGTCGAGGCGATCTTCTACGAGGACGACACTCCGGAGGAGTGGAAGGACTACTACAAGGCGAACGTCGAGTTCTTCGACGAGCTCGGCTCCCCCGGCGGCGCCAGCAAGCTGGGCCTGATCGAGCGCGACCACCCCTTCATCGCCGCGCTGCCGCCGCAGGCCGAGTAATCCTCACGGCGACCCGCACAGCGTGCCGCCTCGGTCCCGTACGGCCTGATCGCCTTGATCACCGTACGGGACCGAGGCGTTGCCGTATCCGGCCGTACCGGTGACACCGGCAGTACCGGCAGTACCAGAAAGTGAGCCAGATCCGTGTCCGCAGTCTCCGACCGCCTTCCGACCTTTCCCTGGGACAAGCTGGAGCCGTACAAGAAGACGGCCGCCGCGCATCCGGACGGGATCGTCGACCTCTCCGTCGGCACGCCGGTCGACCCGGTCCCCGAGCTGATCCAGAAGGCGCTGATCGACGCCGCGGACTCCCCGGGCTATCCGACGGTCTGGGGCACCCCGGCGCTGCGCGACGCGATCACGGGCTGGGTTGAGCGCCGCCTGGGCGCCCGTGGGGTCACCCATCGGCACGTCCTGCCGATCGTCGGCTCCAAGGAACTGGTCGCCTGGCTCCCCACCCAGCTGGGTCTCGGCCCCGGCGACCGGGTGGCGTACCCGCGGCTGGCCTACCCGACGTACGAGGTGGGCGCCCGGCTCGCCCGCGCCGAGTACGAGGTGTACGACGACCCGACCGAGCTGGACCCGCGCGGTCTGAAGCTGCTCTGGCTGAACTCGCCGTCCAACCCCACCGGCAAGGTCCTCTCCGGGCAGGAGCTGACCCGGATCGTCGCCTGGGCCCGTGAGCACGGCGTCCTGATCTTCTCCGACGAGTGCTACCTGGAGCTGGGCTGGGAGGCGGACCCGGTCTCGGTCCTGCACCCGGACGTCAACGGCGGCTCCTACGACGGCATCGTCGCGGTGCACTCCCTGTCGAAGCGGTCGAACCTGGCGGGCTACCGGGCGGCGTTCCTGGCCGGCGACCCGGCGGTCCTCGGCCCGCTCCTGGAGATCCGCAAGCACGGCGGCATGATGACGTCGGCCCCGACCCAGGCGGCGGTCGTCGCGGCCCTCGGCGACGACGAGCACGTCCGCGTCCAGCGCGACCGCTACGCCGCCCGCCGCACGGCCCTGCGCGGGGCGCTCGAGGCCCACGGCTTCCGCATCGAGCACAGCGAGGCCAGCCTCTACCTCTGGGCCACCCGCGACGAGTCCTGCTGGGCCACCGTCGCCCACCTGGCCGAACTCGGCGTCCTGGTGGCCCCCGGCGACTTCTACGGCGAGGCCGGCGCCCGCCACGTACGAGTGGCGTTCACGGCGACGGACGCCCGAGTGGAGGCGGCGGTACGCCGCCTGGCGTGATCACCCCGCGGATGCAGGAACGCAAAAGCCGACGGGGCCAGGGAACTCCCTGAACCCCGTCGGCTCAAGCCAGGCGCAGCCGATCGTCAGCCGACGGGAAGGCCCTGCACCGGCAGCGAGCCGGTCGCGGGCAGGCCGCCCTGCGTGGCCGAACCCGCCGCGTCACCGAGGACGGCACCGACCGACCCGGCCACGCCACCAGCGGTCTGCTGCGCGGCCGCGGCACGCTCCTTGGCGACCTTGCCGCCGGTCTTCGTCACCTTGCCACCGGCCTTCTTCGCGGCCGGTACCGCCTTCTTCGCGGCCTTGCCGCCGCTCTTGGTCACCTTGTCGCCGGTCTTGGCCGCGGTCGGGAGCGCCTTGTCGACCGCCGTGTCGACGGCCCCGCCCGCGAGCCCGGCGGCGTTCTGGGTGGCGCCGTCGACGACAGTCGTGCCGTCCAGGGCGGTCAGGCCACCGACCTGGGGGGCCTCGGGCAGTCCGGGGGCCGCGCTGGCGGAGCCGGCCGCACCGACCCCGGCAGCCGCCCCCGCAGCGACGAGCAGCGCGGCACGGGCGATCCGGCGGGTCAGGGGGAGGGACATGATGCTCCTTCGACGGGTCTGTCGGATGAGAACGATGAAGTGTCCGACCTTGCCCGGCAGTTGAGCCGACTGGGCGGCGGCGACTGACGGTGGACCGACTGGCTGTTGATCTCCGGGCTCGGACGCAGTGACTACCGCTCGAAGCCCGCGAAGGTTGCGGCGCGCCAATGTAAAGAGTTGGCAATGCGTCGCATTATCGCCTGCGGATAAAAACGGGCAAAGCGCGTCCCGTCCGAAAGCCCGGGGAATCCTTACAGCCCTTTGTTCTCAAGGCTTTTGACGGATTCCGAAGGAGCCGCGCGAAAACCTGCCCACACCGTCGCCGCCCGACACCTCGACCAACCCGTCGGAGTGAGTCGTCGAACCTCCGCGCGTACTACGGAGCAGTGACGATCCGGACCGGGCCCGCACCGCTCCCGGCCTCCGCGGCACCCGCCCCGGTGATCGCGCGCCACTGGCTGTCGGTGTTCCCGGCGGTCCACTGCCGACCGCCGTACGACACCCGCTTGATATGCAGATCCGAGGCGTTGGCCACGGCCCAGTGCGCCAGCTGCCAGCCACGCTCGCGTGCACGGCGCCCGGCGCCGGAGCCCTCGTCGGCCGGCACCGGCA
This sequence comes from Streptomyces chartreusis, assembly GCF_008704715.1. Classification (NCBI taxonomy): domain Bacteria; kingdom Bacillati; phylum Actinomycetota; class Actinomycetes; order Kitasatosporales; family Streptomycetaceae; genus Streptomyces; species Streptomyces chartreusis. Next base: position 3,583,988 of record NZ_CP023689.1, on the reverse strand, counting down.
GCAGCACGGTCCGGTCGTCCTGCTTGATCACGGACGGCGTCGGCGAGGGCGCCGCCTTCTCGCCGCTCACCTCGGCCGCGGCCGGCTGGAGCGCGTCGCGCCCGAAGTCCCGCAGCAGCGCGTCCCGTACGGAGTCCGCACCCGCGGCCCGGGCGGTTCCCGGACGGCCCTCGCAGGTCAGCGTGGCCGCCGAACGGCCCGTGAGGGCGGCGGCGAGCAGCGTCGCGTCCGGCTCGTGCTTGGCGTACGCCTCCGGGAAGCCGCTGCGCTGGACGCGCTGGGCGGCGACGGTGAGCGGCAGCCGCGTGTAGTCGGGGACCTTGACCAGGTGCTCGTAGAACTCGCCCGCCGAGTAGACCGGGTCGAGGATCTCCTCCTCCGTGCCCCAGCCCATCGACGGCCGCTGCTGGAACAGGCCGAGCGAGTCGCGGTCGCCGTGGCCGATGTTGCGCAGCCCCGACTCCTGGAGCGCGGTGGCCAGCGCGATCGTGACGGCCCGCTCGGGCAGCCCGCGGCCGGTGCCGACGGCGGCGATCGTCGCCGCGTTCACCGCCTGCTCGGGCGTGAACTCGTAACCGGCGCCGTCCCCCTTGCCCGACACGACGTCGCAGCCCGGTGTCCCCGTGCCCCCGGTGACGTACTGCACCGCGAGGTAGCCCGCCACGGCGAGCAGAACCATGAAGGCCGCTCCGCGACGGAGAAGACGGCCACGACGTTTGCGAGTGGGTGACAGCTCTGGCACGTCGTACAAGGTAGCTGAGGTTACTGAGGGGTACCGGCGCAGTCGAAAATCTGTGGGAAAAGTGGGGCGACGCCACGGCGCGTTAGGGTCGGCACCATGGCCGACACCTCCCTTGACCTCACGCTGGACGCCGCGAAGCTCACCGCGCAGCTCGTAGACTTCCCCTCCGTCAGCGGCACGGAGAAGCCCCTGGCCGACGCCATCGAGACCGCCCTGCGCGCCCTGCCGCACCTGACGGTCGAGCGGTACGGCAACAACGTCGTGGCGCGCACGCATCTGGGCCGGCCGGAGCGCGTGATCCTCGCCGGTCACATCGACACCGTGCCGATCGCGGACAACGTCCCCTCTCGGCTGGACGAGGACGGCGTCCTGTGGGGCTGCGGCACCTGCGACATGAAGTCCGGTGTCGCGGTCCAGCTCCGCATCGCCGAGACGGTCGTGGCCCCGAACCGCGACCTGACCTTCGTCTTCTACGACAACGAAGAGGTGACCGCCGAACTCAACGGCCTCAAGCACATCGCCGAGAACCGCCCGCAGTGGCTGGAGGGCGACTTCGCGGTGCTGCTGGAGCCGTCGGACGGCGAGGTCGAGGGCGGCTGCCAGGGCACGCTCAGGGTCCTGCTCAGGACCAAGGGCGAGCGCGCCCACTCCGCGCGTGGCTGGATGGGCTCGAACGCGATCCACGCCGCGTCCCCGATCCTGGCGCGCCTCGCCTCGTACGAGCCCCGGTACCCGGTGATCGACGGCCTGGAGTACCGCGAGGGCCTGAACGCGGTCGGCATCTCGGGCGGCGTGGCGGGCAACGTCATTCCCGACGAGTGCATTGTGACCGTCAACTTCCGCTACGCCCCGGACCGCACCGAGGAGGAGGCAGTCGCCCATGTCCGCGAGGTCTTCGCCGACTGCGGCGTCGAGGAGTTCGTGGTGGACGACCACAGCGGCGGCGCGCTGCCGGGGCTGTCCCACCCGGCGGCGGCTGCGTTCATGAAGGCGGTCGGAGGCACCGCGCGGCCCAAGTACGGCTGGACGGACGTCTCCCGCTTCTCGTCCCTCGGCATCCCGGCGGTGAACTACGGCCCCGGCAATCCGCACTTGGCCCACAAGCGGGATGAACGGGTGGAAACCGCGAAGATCCTGGCGGGCGAGGAGCGGCTGAGGGCGTGGCTCACGGCGTAGCCGTCGGGGTACACGGGGGCGTGGAGCGGGGCGCGGACCTCGGGATCGCCGGGACGGCGCTCCATGGCGGACACGCTCGCGTCCCCCGTCCGTAACCCGCGTGGATCTACGCTGAGGTGGAAAGACCTGGCAAGCGGAGGGAGCGCTATAATGCTACCGGCAACCCCGAGGGCAAGAAGCAGCCACCGGAGGAGCAGCGCCTGGGACCGGTCCTGAGGCGGCGAGACCAGGTGACCGCGAGCACCACGGACCAGCGGCTGCTGGACGCGGGAGGCCCGTCGGACTGGGTCCACACCGACCCCTGGCGCGTCCTGCGCATCCAGTCGGAGTTCATCGAGGGCTTCGGCACGCTCGCCGAACTCCCGCCCGCCATCAGCGTCTTCGGCTCGGCGCGCACACCCGTGGACTCGCCCGAGTACGACGCCGGCGTCCGCCTCGGCCGCGGCCTGGTCGAGGCCGGCTGGGCCGTGATCACGGGCGGCGGACCCGGCGCCATGGAGGCGGCGAACAAGGGTGCGCTGGAGGCGAAGGGCATCTCGGTCGGCCTCGGCATCGAGCTCCCCTTCGAGCAGGGGCTCAACCCGTACGTCGACATCGGCCTGAACTTCCGGTACTTCTTCGTCCGCAAGATGATGTTCGTCAAGTACGCCCAGGGCTTCGTGGTCCTGCCCGGCGGCCTCGGCACCCTCGACGAACTCTTCGAGGCACTCACCCTCGTCCAGACCCAGAAGGTCACCCGCTTCCCGATCGTCCTGTTCGGCAGCGCCTACTGGGGCGGCCTGGTCGACTGGCTCACGAACACACTGATCGCCCAGGGCAAGGCGTCGGAGAAGGACCTGCTCCTGTTCCACGTCACGGACGACGTGGACGAGGCGGTCGCACTGGTGTCGAAGGAGGCCGCGCGCTAGCGGTACCCAGCCCGCCGGGCGGGTTCTTTCAGCCCGTCCGGCGTTTGAGGACGAGGCCGTTCGGGCCGAAGCGGGGGTCCGGGGGCGCAGCCCCCAGGGACGGGTAGGGGCGGCGGGGGCGAAAAGGCGTTACGCCAGCCCCCGCCGGGCCACCGCGGGCGGACGGTGGCCCGCGATCGACGCCACCATGTCCAGCACCTGCCGGGTCTCCGCCACCTCGTGGACCCGGTACACCTGCGCGCCCAGCCACGCCGACACCGCGGTCGTCGCCAGCGTCCCGACCACCCGCTCCTTGACGGGCTTGTCCAGGGTCTCGCCCACGAAGTCCTTGTTGGACAGGGAGACCAGCACCGGCCAGCCCGTCTCCACCATCTCCCCGAGCCGCCGGGTCGCCTCCAGGCTGTGCCGGGTGTTCTTCCCGAAGTCGTGCCCGGGATCGATCATGATCGACTCCCGCGGCACCCCCAGCTCCAGCGCCCGCTCGGCCAGTCCCACGGTCACCCGCAGCACGTCGGCCATGATGTCGTCGTACGTCACCCGGTGCGGCCGCGTCCGGGGCTCCGCGCCCCCGGCATGCGTGCAGACCAGCCCCACGCCGTAGCGCGCGGCGACCTCCGCGAGCCCGGGGTCCACGCCGCCCCACGCGTCGTTCAGCACATCGGCACCGGCCTCGCAGACCGCGGCGCCCACCTCGGCCCGCCAGGTGTCCACGCTGATCACGACGTCCGGGAAGCGCCGCCGCACCTCGGCCACGAACCCGACCGTGCGCCGCGCCTCCTCCTCGGCGGTCACCTCTTCGCCCGGCCCCGCCTTGACCCCGCCGATGTCGATGATCGCGGCCCCCTCGGCGACCGCCTGCTCCACGCGCGCGAGGGCCGGCTCGTCGCGGAACGTCGCCCCCTGGTCGTAGAAGGAGTCCGGGGTCCGGTTCACGATCGCCATGATCACCGGCTCGTGCGCGTCGAACTCACGCCTGCCCAGCCTGAGCATCCCCTGTGACCTCTCCCTGAGTGTCCTGGTACGTCCTGGCCTTTCGGCCGCCTGAGACCCTAACTGTCAGAGTCGCATGGCACGATCGGACCCTGACACACTCGACCGCACGCATTCACCGGACCGTGGGGGCCACAGCGATGCTTATGTTCCTGTTCCTGGTCGTCGCGCTGGCCGTCGTGGTCGCCGCGGTGACCCTCGCCGTGGTGGGCGGCGGCGAGGGCGGCGGCCCGCTGCCGGAGGCCGCGCCGGAGCGCCTCCAGGACCCGCTGCCCCCGGACCGCCCGATCGGCCGCGGCGACATCGACAGCCTCCGCTTCCCGCTCTCCGCCCGCGGCTACCGCATGGCCGACGTCGACGACGCCCTCAGCCGCCTCGGCGCCGAGCTCGCCGAGCGCGACGCCCGCATCGCCGACCTGGAGTCCGCCCTGGCCGGCGCCCGGACCTCGCCCGGCCACATCTCCATGGACAAGCCCGCCCCGGAGGACCAGCAGTGAGCGACGGTACGGCGGTGGCGGGCCCGGACGGCGCCCTGCGCTGCCCCTGGGCCCTGTCCACCCCGGACTACGTGACGTACCACGACGAGGAGTGGGGCCGCCCGGTCCACGGGGACGACGCCCTTTTCGAACGCCTCAGCCTGGAGGCCTTCCAGTCGGGCCTGTCCTGGATCACGATCCTGCGCCGGCGTGAGGGCTTCCGCGCCGCTTTCGCGGGCTTCGAGATCGCCAAGGTCGCGACCTTCACGGACGCGGACAAGGATCGCCTCCTCGCGGATGCCGGCATCATCCGCAACCGGGCGAAGATCGAGGCGACCATGGCCAACGCACGCGCGCTGGCCGAGTGGACCCCCGGCGACCTGGACGACCTGATCTGGTCCCACGCCCCCGACCCGGCCGCCCGCCCGGCCCCGAAGACCCTGGCGGACGTCCCGGCGGTCACGCCCGAGTCGACGGCCCTGTCGAAGGCGTTGAAGAAGCGGGGCCTGCGCTTCGTGGGACCGACGACGGCGTACGCCCTGATGCAGGCGTGCGGTCTGGTCGACGATCACTTGCAGGCTTGCGTGGCCAGGAGCGCCCCGTAAGGGGCGCGGGGAACTGCGCGATCAACCACGACGAACCCGCAGTCCCCGACGGCGCCCGCCCCGAACTCATCGGCCCAGATACTTCGGCTTCTCCTTGTTGACGAAGGCCTGCACCGCGATCGCGTGGTCCTCCGAGGACCCGGCCCGCGTCTGCAGCTCGTCCTCCTTCTCCAAGGTCTCCTCCAGCGAGTGCGACAGCCCGAAGGCCACGGCCTCCTTGATCGCGCTGTACGCCACCGTCGGCCCCTCGGCCAGGGCCCGCGCCACCTTCTCGGCTTCCGCGCGCAGCTCACCCGCGGGCACCAGCCGGTTCGCGATGCCCAGCTCGTACGCCTCCTGCGCCTTGATGTTCCGCGGGAAGAGCAGCAGGTCGGCGGCGCGGCCCGGGCCGACCACCCGCGGCAGCGTCCACGAGATGCCGGAGTCCGCGGTCAGCGCCACCCCGGCGAACGACGTGTTGAACGCGGCCGTGTCGGCCACGACCCGGTAGTCCGCGGCCAGCGCGAACCCGAAGCCCGCCCCCGCCGCGACCCCGTTCACCCCGGCCACCACCGGCTTCGGCATGCCGGCAAGCGCCCGCACGATCGGGTTGTAGTGCTCCCGGACGGTGCTCATGGTGTGCCCCGACCCGGTCTCCCGGTCGGAGATCAGCAGCCCGATGTGCTCCTTCAGGTCCTGACCCACGCAGAACGCCCGCTCCCCGGCGGCGGTCAGCAGCACGGCCCGTACGGCGTCGTCGCCCGCCGCGGCCTGGACCGCCTCCCGCAGGGCGACCTTGGCCGCGACGTTCAGCGCGTTCATCGCCTCGGGGCGGTTCAGCGTGATCGTCGCGAGTCCGTCGCTCACCTCGTAGAGCACGGTGTCGGCCATGGCGTATCCCCTCCGGTGTGCGGTTCGGTCGTACCAGTCGGTACGCGAATGTCTGAGGACAGCATGGCGGAGATCACGGACGACGGCTCTGACCGGACGTGTGACCTGCGTCAAAGAAATTGTGTCTGGTTCTGTGCGGCCGAAGTGCGTGCGGTGGCGCAGTATCGCAGTCACATCGCCGAATTGAGTGGTTTTGCTCGCGTGCGTTGCCCAAGCGATGCCGACTGATGTTGGTCATCGGGTCCTGAGATGCGGGATAATGGCTTGGAAGCAATGTGTTCGATGCCGGTGTCGCGAGTCTTGCCAGACGCGCGTGCCCTCCATGGGGCCGTCGGCTTTGACGATGAGCTGGTTTCAGGAAGGGGAACGAGCATGGCGGCCATGAAGCCGCGGACGGGCGATGGCCCGCTCGAGGTGACCAAGGAGGGGCGGGGCATCGTCATGCGCGTTCCGCTCGAAGGCGGCGGTCGGCTCGTCGTCGAGCTGACCCCTGACGAGGCCGACGCGCTCGGCGACGCCCTCAAGAAGGTCGTCGGCTGACGCGGCAGCGACCCTACCCTTTCGGCGGCCCCGGCATCGCACATGGTGCCGGGGTTGCTGCGTCCACGGAGCCGGCCGGTCCGCGGAGCCGGGTGCTCAGCGCTTGACCGCGCACAGCAGCCCGTCACCCACCGGCAGCAAAGAGGGCACCAGGTCCTGGCTCTCGCGCACGGCCCGCAGCAGCTCCCGGATGCGTATGACCTCGGTGGGCTGCGGGCCCGAGTCGACGGTGCGGCCGTTGGTGAAGACGCCCTCGAAGACGACCAGGCCACCCGGACGCAGCAGGCGCAACGATTCAGCGAGATAGTCGAGGAACTCCAGCCGGTCGCCGTCGCAGAAGACGAGGTCGTACCCGGCGTCCGCGAGGCGCGGCAGGACGTCCAGCGCGCGGCCCGGGATGAAACGGGCGCGGTTGCTGGCGAAGCCGGAGGCGCGGAAGGCCTGGCGGGCGAACTGCTGGTGCTCCGGCTCGGGGTCGACGGTGGTCAGGACACCGTCCGGGCGCATGCCGTGCAGGAGGTGGATCCCGGAGACGCCGGTACCGGTGCCGATCTCCGCGACCGCCTTGGCGTCCACGGTGGCGGCGAGCATCCGCAGCGCGGCGCCCGTGCCGGGCGACACCGAGCGCAGCCCCGCCTCACGGGCCCGGTCCCGGGCCCAGCGCAGGACGTCGTCCTCGGCGACGTAGGCGTCGGCGAACGCCCAGCTCGTCTGCCGGTTGCCGGTAATGGCCCTCTCCTGTCCCCGTGGTTGCCTGGGCGTGACTGTATCCGTTGCGGCCGGGAACCCGCAGATGGGACCGCGCGTTTAGAGGGGTGGGAAGACGAGCGGGGGGACACAGTTGGATCACGACGACGAGCAGGGCCGTGAGCAGGCGCCGACGCGGGCGCACCAGCCGTCCCGGCCCAGATCAAATTCTCGTAAAACCGCTTATCCGGAGCTAACGGGCGAGGTGGCTATGGTAGGGGCTCCACTGGACACCACCAGAGCCGACAGGGGAGGTGCGGCTGCGCCTGTGGATCGGGGAGGAGTGCTACGGCGCTTCCTCGGATCGGCGGGCAGGCCGAAATCCGTGAACGACACCGCTGACCACAGTCACGCCGGCGACTTCGCCCAGACCGCGACCTTCTCCACCGACGCGGACGGGCAGGCGTGGACTCCGCCCACCTGGGAGGAGATCGTCAGCACGCACAGCGGCCGCGTCTACCGACTGGCGTACCGCCTGACCGGCAACCAGCACGACGCCGAGGACCTCACCCAGGAGGTCTTCGTCCGTGTCTTCCGGTCCCTGTCGACGTACACGCCGGGCACCTTCGAGGGCTGGCTGCACCGCATCACCACCAACCTCTTCCTGGACATGGTCCGCCGTAAGCAGCGCATCCGCTTCGACGCGCTCGGGGAGGACGCGGCCGAGCGACTGCCCAGCAAGGAGCCCACGCCGCAGCAGGTCTTCAACGACGCCCACTTCGACGCGGACGTCCAGCAGGCCCTCGACACCCTCGCGCCCGAGTTCCGGGCCGCCGTCGTCCTGTGCGACATCGAAGGACTTTCGTACGAGGAGATCGCCGCGACCCTCGGCGTCAAGCTCGGCACCGTCCGCTCCCGTATCCACCGGGGCCGCTCGCAGCTGCGCAAGGCCCTCGCCCACCGGTCGCCGGAGGCGCGCGCCGAGCGCCGCTCCTTCGTGCCGCGTGTGGCCGCACTGGGGGGAGGGGGCGCGCCCGCGTGAGTGGCTCCCGACCCAATCCGGCCGAACGACTCCTGGCCGAGCAGCACCTAGGCGACCGACTCTCCGCCCTCGTCGACGGAGAGCTCGGTCATGAGACGCGCGAGCGGGTTCTCGCCCATGTGGCGACCTGCGCCAAGTGCAAGTCCGAGGTCGACGCGCAGCGCCGGCTGAAGAACGTCTTCGCGGAGGCGGCCCCGCCGCCTCCCTCCGAGAGCTTCCTCGCCCGCCTTCAGGGCCTCCCAGGGGGAGGCGACCTGGACGGCGGCGGCTCGCCGCTGGGCGGGGGTGGATTCGGCGGACTGTCCGGCCGGCCCGGCACCGCCGGGGCCTTCGGTGTGAAGCGCGGCGAGGGCTTCGAGTTCGGATATGTCCCCGCGGGCTCGCACCCCCCGGCGTTCCCCGCCTCCGACCGCGGCTTCCGCACCCACCCCGTGGGCCGTCCCGACACCGATCGCTCCGCGTCCTCGCGCATGCGGTTCGCGTTCGTCGCGGCGGGCGCGGTGTCGCTGGCCGCGATCGCGCTGGGCGGCGTCACGACCAGCGCGCCCACCGACACGGAGGCCCGCGGCGGCTCCGGCGGCAGCAATGTGACACCGGCGCGGACGCAGGGCACCGGTGCCGCGACCGCGCCCGAGAACCAGCGCCGCCGCGGGGCGGGCCCCCTGCTCGCGCAGGGACAGGGCCAGCGCAACCTCGACAGCCCGGCCGCCTCGACCGAGGTGTCGGCCCCGCTCCTGCCCGGGATGCCGGACCGGGGCGCCGACCAGGACGTGCACACCCTGACGGCACCCGTGATGGCCGGCGCGGCCGCCATGTCCCCGCTGATACGTCCGCTCGGTGAGACCCCGCCGCTCACCCTGACCGCCTGGTCCTCGGACACCGGGATCACCGCGACCCCGGGTCTGCTCGCCGCACCCGTCCCCGACGCGTCGTCGTCCCCCTCCGCCTCCTCGGCCACCAACCGCTGACCGGCCTCTGCGCAGCGGCCCACGAACCTGATTGAATCCGGGGTGGGCCGCGCGCCGCGCCCTGCGGGCCGGGCGCGGAGTAGAGGCACCGCGGTCGCCGTTGTCGCCGCGTGCGGGGTGGGGGAGGTAGCACGAAGTCGCCGGTTTCCCGAGGGAGGCCGAGCGCGACAGCGCAGTGTCGAGTAGGCAATCAGAGCGCCGGGACATCTCCCGGTGGCGGCCTGCGGGGGAACCAGGGATCGCGACAGGGCGGGGTTCTTCGCAGGGCCCGCTTCCTACTCGAGCATCGGTCGGCAGCGAGCAGGAAGCAGAACATGAACGAGGGGAAGCCCGCGAAGGCGAAGTGGTGGAACCGACCTCGACCGCAGGAGGCCTCGGGCCGGGCGGACGGGACGACACCCACGCCGGACGAGCCGATGCCGGTGACGGCACCTGAGGGCACGCGGGACCGGGACGGCGACTTCGAACTGCGGCCCGCTGCCGCGCGTGCAGGTGACGCCGTCTCCGCCGACGGTGACTTCGAGCTGGCGCGGCCGGCGGCGAGCGGGGCCGGGGAGAGCAGCGCCTCTGCCGACGGTGACTTCGAGCTTCGGCCCGCTGCGGACGCCGTGGGCGACACGGCCCCCAACGAGGGCGACTTCGAGCTGGCCAGGCCGGCCGTGGCGGAACACCCCAAGCCCCTCCACGATCCCGACCCCTACAGCACCCCGCCCTACGGCGAGCCCGGCCCCTGGGCGCCCGCACCGCCGGTCCAGCACCCGGTGACGACACCGGCCCACGGGACGGCCGTACAGCCGTCGACGCCCGCCCACGGGACGTCGGCCGGACCGATGCCGCCCGCGGCAGCGCAGCAGCCGACGACGGCCGGCGCTTCCGTCCCGGCTCCCGTCGTCCCCGCCCAGGAGGCCCCCGCCGCGGCCCCTGTCATTCCGGCCCAGGCTGCGCCTCGGGAGACGGCTCACACGGCACCTGCGCCCCCCGCCATCCCCACCCAGCCCTCGCCCCACCCCCCAATTCCAGCCACTCTTGATCAACCCGGCCCCACGGCCACCTCCACTCCCACCCGGACACCGACCTCCACCGACACCCCGCCCCCCGCCAACCCCTGGCAAAACTACGACCCCTGGGCCCTCGCGGCACTCCCGGTCTCGCCCCTCCAGCAGAACGGGGCCGCCGTCGCCAGCAAGGAGCAGCGGCGTAAGCGGGCGAAGAAGGTGTTGTTCGTCGGGGCGTTGGTGCTGGCGCTCGTGTCCGGTGGCATCGGCGGGGCCGTGGGGGCGTATCTGGAGCGCAACGGCGGCATGGGTGGCATCGAGCTGCCGCAGGCCGGGACCGAGCCCGTCGGACGGGCACCGGACAGCGTCGCCGGGATCGCGGCCCGCGCACTGCCCAGTGTCGTGACCCTCCATGTGAGCGGACGCGAGGCGCAGGGCACCGGCACCGGCTTCGTGCTCGACGACCGGGGGCACATCCTCACCAACAACCACGTCGTCGAACCCGCGGGCGACGACGGCGAGATATCCGTGACCTTCCACAGCGGCGACACCGCCAAGGCCACCGTCGTCGGCCGCGACAGCGGCTACGACCTCGCCGTCGTCAAGGTCAGCGGCGTCAGCGGCCTGAAGCCCCTGCCGCTCGGCAACTCCGACAACGTCCAGGTCGGCGACCCGGTCGTCGCCATCGGCGCCCCGTTCGACCTGGAGGGCACCGTCACCTCCGGCATCATCAGCGCCAAGGAGCGGCCCATCACGGCCGGCGGCGAGGGCGGCGACGGAAGCGACGTGTCGTACGTGGACGCGTTGCAGACCGACGCGCCCATCAACCCCGGCAACTCCGGCGGCCCCCTCCTCGACGCCCGGGCCCGGGTCGTCGGCATCAACTCCGCGATCCGTTCCGCCGACACCGGATCCGACCTCGAAGGCGCCCAGGCCGGCTCCATCGGCCTCGGCTTCGCCATCCCGGTGAACCAGGCCAGGCGCGTTGCCGAGGAGCTGATCAACACCGGCCACGCGACGCACCCGGTCATCGGCGTCACCCTCGACATGGACTACGCGGGCGACGGGGCCCGCGTGGGCACCAAGGGCAGCGACGGCGGCTCCGCGGTCACCGGCGGCGGTCCCGGCGACAAGGCCGGCATCAAACCCGGCGACGTCATCACCGAGGTCGACGGGCAGCGCGTGCACTCCGGTGAGGAACTCATCGTCAAGACCCGTGCCCACCGCCCCGGCGACCGGCTGAAGCTGACGCTGAAGCGCGGCGGCAAGGAGGTCACGATCTCCCTGACGCTGGGCTCGTCGAGCGGAGGCTGAGCGGGGACCGAAGTCACAGAAACCTCTCAGCGTGAGCCGTGTCACCGCCGTATTGAGGCCCTGACAAGGCAAACAACCCGGAAAACCGCACGCCCACACGCATTCGGAGGGCTCGGGACAGTACCGGTCGTAGCGGATCGCCGGGTACCGTGGAGCCGACCGAGGACATCGCAAGGAGCTTCAGGTGTTCAATGACATAGGACCGCTCGAGCTGGTGACGCTCATCGTCCTCGCCGTGCTCGTCTTCGGTCCGGACAAGCTCCCGAAACTGATCCAGGACGTCACGCGGACGATCCGTAAGATCCGCGAGTTCTCGGAGAGCGCGAAAGAGGACATCCGGCAGGAACTCGGACCGGAGTTCAAGGACTTCGAGTTCGAGGACCTCAACCCCAAGACGTTCATCCGCAAGCAGCTGGACAACGACGAACTGGGGCTCAAGGAGATCCGCAACGGCTTCGACCTCAAGAAGGAGATGGCCGAGGTCACCGACGCCGTGCACAGCCGTGAATCGGATTCGTCGTCCTCCTCGTCGTCCGGGTCCTCCGGCGGCAGCATCGACATGACGAAGAAGCCCGAGAGCCCTCGCGAGGAGCGCCCGCCCTACGACGCGGACGCCACCTGAGCCGTACGAACACGGGAGCGGTCGGCACCCGTACGTGACGCTTCTCATACTCCGCCCGGGTCGCACACGGCCTGATCCCGCCCTCCGTGCGCCCTACGCGCCGGGCGCTTTCCATGCTGCTCGAAGCGGTGTGGCTATGCTGCCGAGTTGTTGTGCGGACCGGACGAGTACGCCCGAAGGGGGGCGGGCCGGGCTGGTCCGGCCAGAACGAGGAGGCGTCCGGGCACATGGAGACGACGAGTCAGACGACTAGTCGCGCAGTCGCGCAGGAACCGGCCGCGGAGAGCGGACAGCACGTCCCTTCTGCCCGGCGCACGGTCGACGGCTATCTGCTGGCGCCCTTCCCGTGGTACGGCCTCGATGAGGCCTTCACGGGGCCGCGCTGGCTGATGCAGGTCGGAACGGCGGCCGACGGGGCCGTGGAACACGGATCGATCGGGCACGGGGACGAGCCCTCCGTGCGCAACGAGGCGACCGAGGACCGGGAGAAGTTCGCGGTCGTGGTGACCGTCGCCGCGAATCCGTCCCGGCGCAGCGCCGACGGCACGGGGCTGCTGGAGGCCACCTCGGTGTCCTCGGCGGCGTGGCTCGCGGGCGTCGGGCTGCTGACGTTCACGTGGCCGGGTCAGATGGACCACACGCTGCGGGACGACTGGCTGGAGCAGCAGACGGAGACGGCGTGGGCGCTGGCCGACGATCTCGCCGGGTCGGCGTGGTCGACGCTGTCCCTGCCGGTCGACGGGGTGCCGACGCCCTTCCACTACCGCGAGTCCGAGTTCGGCTGGGTGCTGGCCGGGTCCACTCAGGCCGGGGTGCACGTGGGTGCGTACGGGCGGGGAATGAGCGCGTACGGGCTCGGGTTCGCCGTGGTCAAGGACATCAGCGCGTACGCCTAGCCGGCGGGGCTGGGCCGATGTGAGGGGCGCCGGTGGATTCGGCGCCCCTTCGCCGTGTGGAGGTCCTAGAACTTGTTGCGCGGCGTGATGCCCAGGGACATGCCCGACAGGCCCCTCTGACGGCCGCCGAGCTTGCCCGCGATCGAGCGCAGGGCCGAGCCCGCCGGGCTGTCCGGGTCCGTCAGGACGACCGGCTTGCCGTCGTCGCCGCCCTCGCGCAGGCGGACGTCGATCGGGATGCTGCCGAGGACCGGGACGTTCGCGCCGGTCGTGCGGGTGAGGCCGTCGGCGACCGTCTGGCCGCCGCCGGTGCCGAAGACGTCGACCATCTCGCCGCAGTGCGGGCAGGGCAGGCCGGACATGTTCTCGACCACGCCGACGATCTTCTGGTGGGTCTGGACGGCGATCGAGCCGGCCCGCTCGGCGACCTCGGCGGCGGCCTGCTGCGGGGTCGTCACGACCAGGATCTCGGCGTTCGGGACCAGCTGGGCGACGGAGATCGCGATGTCACCGGTGCCGGGCGGCAGGTCCAGGAGCAGGACGTCCAGGTCGCCCCAGTACACGTCCGCCAGGAACTGCTGGAGGGCGCGGTGGAGCATCGGGCCGCGCCAGACGACCGGTGCGTTGCCCGGGGTGAACATGCCGATGGAGATGACCTTCACGCCGTTCGCGGACGGCGGCATGATCATGTTCTCGACCTGGGTCGGACGCCCGTCGGCACCCAGCATGCGCGGCACGCTGTGGCCGTAGATGTCGGCGTCGACGACGCCCACCTTGAGGCCGTCGGCCGCCATCGCCGCCGCCAGGTTGACCGTGACGGAGGACTTGCCGACGCCGCCCTTGCCGGAGGCGACCGCGTACACGCGGGTCAGCGAGCCGGGCTTGGCGAAGGGGACCTCGCGCTCGGCCTGGCCGCCGCGCAGGGCGTTCGCCAGCTCCTTGCGCTGCTCGTCGCTCATCACGTCCAGCGTGACGTCGACGCCGGTGACGCCCTCGACCGCGGAGACGGCGTCCGTCACGCGCTGCGTGATCGTCTCGCGCATCGGGCAGCCGGAGACCGTCAGGTACACGGTGACCGCGACCGTACCGTCCGCACCGATCTCCACCGACTTGACCATCCCGAGTTCCGTGATGGGGCGGTTGATCTCGGGGTCGTTCACCGTCGCCAGTGCCTCGCGCACCGCGTCTTCCGTAGCCATAGGACGATGGTACGGCCCGGTAGCCATGCCCCGGAAAGGCTGTCAGCGGTCGTCTACGTCACGTCCGCGCGACCGATCCGCCGGGAATACCCCGCCCTCGCGGTGACCGTTGCCCCGCTCCTCCAGCTCCTTCATCAGATCCTGGAGCTCGGAGCGCATCCAGTCGCGGGTGGCGACCTCGCCCAGGCCGATGCGCAGGGAGGCGATCTCGCGGGTCAGGTACTCGGTGTCGGCGATGGACCGCTCGTTCTGCTTGCGGTCCTGTTCGAGGTTGACCCGGTCGCGGTCGTCCTGCCGGTTCTGCGCGAGCAGGATCAGCGGGGCGGCGTAGGAGGCCTGGAGCGAGAGCATCAGGGTCAGGAAGATGAACGGGTACTCGTCGAACTTCAGCTCGCCGGGCGCGAAGATGTTCCACAGCACCCACATGATGATGACGATCGTCATCCAGACGATGAACCGCCCGGTGCCCAGGAAGCGCGCGATGCGCTCCGAGAGCCGTCCGAAGGCCTCCGGGTCCCATTCGGGCAGGAGCCGGCGGCGCGGCGGACGGGGTTGGTCGAGGCGCGTGCGGGGCGCACGGGAGGCCGCGGTGGCGCCCGAGGCCGTGCGCTCGCGTGTGCCCTCGCGCTCATGCGCCATGCCCCGACACCCCCTGGCCCGCGTCCTCGTCCAGATGGAACTCCGTCTCCCGCCAGTCCTCGGGCAGCAGATGGTCCAGCACGTCGTCGACGGTCACCGCCCCCAGCAGCGACCCCGAGTCGTCCACGACCGGGGCCGCGACCATGTCGTACGTCGCGAAGAACCCGGCGACGACAGGCAGCGCGGCATCCGGCTCCAGCGCTTCGAGCGCCTCGTCGAGCAGCGCGCTGACCAGCGTGTACGGCGGGTCGCGCAGCAGGCGCTGGAAGTGGACCGTGCCGAGGTACTTGCCGGTGGGCGTCTCGTCGGGCGGGCGGCAGACGTAGACCTGGGCGGCGAGGGCCGGGGACAGGTCGGGGTTGCGGACCCGGGCGAGGGCGTCGGCGACGGTGGCGTCCGGGCGCAGGATGATCGGCTCGGTCGTCATCAGACCGCCGGCCGTGTGCTCCTCGTACGCCATCAGCCGGCGCATGTCGGCCGCGTCGGCGGGCTGCATCAGGCTCAGCAGCCGCTCCTGCTCGTCCGTCGGGAGCTCGCCGAGCAGGTCGGCCGCGTCGTCCGGGTCCATGGCCTCCAGGACGTCGGCGGCGCGTTCCTGCTTCAGCTTGCCGAGGATCTCGATCTGGTCGTCCTCGGGGAGCTCCTCCAGGACGTCGGCCAGTCGGTCGTCGTCGAGGGCGGCGGCGACCTCGGCGCGGCGCTTGGGGGAGAGGTGGTGCAGGACGTTGGCGAGGTCGGCGGGCCGCAGCTGCTCGAAGGTGGCCAGGAGGCTCTCCGCGCCCTGGCCCTGCTCCTCCAGGGAGAAGCCGGTGACGGCGGACCACTCCACGGTCAGCGACTCGCCCTTCGCGCGCCGCAGCGGACCGCTCCGGCCGCCCTTGCGCACGAAGACCTTGTCGATCTCCCAGTCCCGGCGGGCCGGGAGCTGTCCGACCGACAGATCGAGGACGGTGACCTCCTCGCCGGTCTCGACGAGGGTGACGCGCCGGTCGAGGAGCTCGCCGAAGACGAGGCGCTCGGTGGGGCGCTGCTCGAAGCGCCGGACGTTGAGCACGCCGGTGGTGATGACCTGGCCGGACTCGATGCCGGTCACGCGGGTCATGGGCAGGAAGATTCGGCGCCGGGTGGAGAGTTCGACGACGAGGCCGAGCAGCCGCGGGGGACGCCGGCCGACCCGGAGCATGACGACCAGATCGCGGACGCGGCCCACCTGGTCACCGTTCGGGTCGAAGACGGCGATACCGGCGAGATGCGAGACGAAGATCCGGGGAGCGCCGGCTGCCATGGCTGAGGCTCCTTTTCGTGCCGGGTGTGCGTGTTGCTGTCGAGGCTGCGCTGCCGTGCCGCCTTTTGTCGAATTGCCCGCTCGGGTGGGCTTCAGGCTAGCCCGTCCGGATCCGATACGCCCTGGTGAGAGGTCCGGACGGACCGGCTCCGCCCGGGGGGTGACGTGCGGGTACGCTGCCGTACGCCGCTCAGGTCCCACGACAGAAAGGCAGCCCCACCTGTGACTGCGATTCCCCAGGGTCGTACTCGCCGGGCCGCGCTGGTGACCGCCATCTGCGCCCTGGTCGTGTCGGGAACGGGACTGACGGGATGCAGTGAGGACCCGGACGAGGGCACCAACGGGGTCGGCAAGCTGCCGGTCGCCGAGATCCAGCGCAAGGCCCGTACGGCGGCGGACACCGCCGAAGCGGTGCACCTGTCGGGGAACCTGGTCACCAGCGGGCGCACCTACAAGCTCGACATGCAGCTGAAGTCCGACGGGGCGACGGGGTCGCTCACCGCGCAGGGGTCCACCTTCCAGCTGCTGCGGATCGGCGAGCAGCTGTATCTGAAGGCCGACTCCGGCTTCTGGAGCGACGCGGGCAACGACGGCAAGGCGGACGCCGGGGCCGTGGACAAGCTGAACGGCAAGTACGTGCGGGTGCCGCAGGGCGACCCGGCGTACAAGAAGTTCAGCGGCTTCACGGACAAGGACGTGCTCCTCGAGGGCCTGCTGACGCTGCACGGCAAGGTGGCCGCCGACGGCCGGCACGAGCAGGCGGGCGTCCGCACCATCCGCATCGCCGGCGACAAGGGCTCGGGCGGCACCCTCGACGTCTCCCTGGAGGGCGACCCGTACCCCCTGCTGCTGACCCGGGCGGGCGACGGAGGCACCCTGACCTTCTCCGACTGGGGCAAGGACTTCGCCCTGGAGAAGCCGAAGAAGGGCGACACGGTGGACTACGGCAGGCAACTGCCGACGTCGTAGTCGCGCCCCATAGGGGCGCGGGGCTGTATCGATATGCGGCTCCGCCGCGTGCGCGCGACCAGCCACGATGGCGCGGCAGACGATCGACGGCCTATCGCGAAGAGCTCCGTTTCCTCTTCAGCAGCAGCCGCGGCAGCCCCGCCGGGATCGGCCTGCGCGTCGTCGCCGCCGACGGCAGCGGTGCCTCGGCCAGGGAGCCGTCCGGCAGCGCTCCGAGGGCCCCCGTCGGCTCCAGCCGCAGCACCCGGCACTCGCGCGCCCAGCGCCCGGGCATCGCCTCGCCGTCGGGCGCGTTCAGGCGCTTGCCCTTGAGCTCGGCGACGGTCGCCTCCCACTGCTCGGAGCCCGCCCCGAGCTCGACGACCTTCGCCGTCCAGGAGACCAGCCGGCCGCCCTTGTCCTTGCTGCGGACCGTCACCTCGGCCACGGCCCCGTCGGCCAGCCCCGGCAGCGGCTGCTCACCGGGACCGTCGCCGACGACACACGCCGCACCCTCGTGCCACGCGTGCCACAGCGCCCGCGCCGGGGAACCGGGTCCCCTGACCCAGATGAGGCCGGACTTCTTGGTGGCCTCCTCGACGAGGGCCTGGTCGAGCAGCTCGCTTGTCATGCCCCCAAGACTATCCAGCGCCGCCGGACCGGCCGGGACCGCTCAGAGCCAGCCGTTGCGCTTCAGCGTGCGGTGGATGCCGAGACAGATCGCCACCGTGACGCTGAGGATCACCGGGTAGCCGTACTTCCAGTGCGTCTCCGGCATGTAGTCGAAGTTCATGCCGTACACACCGCACACCATCGTCGGTACGGCGATGATCGCGGCCCACGACGTGATCTTCCGCATGTCCTCGTTCTGCGCGACGGACGCCTGGGCGAGGTTGGCCTGGAGGATCGAGTTGAGGAGCTCGTCGAAGCCGATGACCTGCTCGTGCACACGGGCGACATGGTCGGCGACGTCCCGGAAGTACTTCTGGATGTCGGGGTCGATCAGCCGCATCGGACGCTCGCTCAGCAGCTGCATGGGCCGCAGCAGCGGCGACACGGCCCGCTTGAACTCCAGCACCTCACGCTTGAGTTGGTAGATCCGGCCGGCGTCCGTGCCGCGCGGGCTGCCCTTGCGCCCCGGCGAGAACACCTCGGTCTCCACCTCGTCGATGTCGTCCTGCACCGCGTCGGCGACGGCGATGTACCCGTCGACGACATGGTCGGCGATGGCGTGCAGCACGGCCGACGGGCCCTTGGCGAGCAGCTCGGGGTCGTCCTGGAGGCGGTGCCTGAGCGCCCGCAGCGAGCCCTGTCCGCCGTGCCGGACGGTGATGAAGAAGTCCCGGCCGGTGAAGCACATGACCTCGCCGGTCTCGACGACCTCGCTGTTGGCGGTGAGCTCGTCGTGCTCGACGTAGTGGATGGTCTTGAAGACGGTGAACAGGGAGTCGTCGTAGCGCTCCAGCTTGGGCCGCTGGTGCGCCTGCACCGCGTCCTCGACGGCCAGCGGGTGCAGCCCGAACTCGCCCGCGATACCGGAGAATTCGGCCTCGGTGGGCTCGTGCAGCCCGATCCAGACGAAGCCGCCGTCGCGCCGCACCCGGCGCATCGCCTCGTGCGGGGTGAGCGGCTTGTCGGTCTCCAGACGGCGGCCGTCACGGTAGACGGCGCAGTCGACGACGGCCGAGGGGGTCGCGGGGTCGCGGGTGGTGTCGTAGGCCCCGCTGTCCTTGCGCAGCGACGTACGGGCCGGACGGACCACGGCGCGCAGGTCTCGAATCATCGACATGAGCAGGCTCCTTCGCAACGGGCAACGAAGCTCGGAGGGCCGCAGCACGGCTGGAACTGCCCGGAATGGGGACGTCCTGACCTCAGGATGTTTGGCACGTCCACAAAGCGGGGAGCACCGCACCGTTGCGGTGGTGGGCTTCGTTGCTGATTCAGATCAGACCGATCAGGCAAAGCGAAACGAAGTGCTCTTCCGTGGGAGGACGCGAGCGTGAAAGGACGGCGGTCAGCCGGAGCGGAACAGCCGGATCAGCTACATCAGCGGCGGGAAGAGCGAGTGGTACTGCACGGTCGACTTCGATCCATGACAGCCCCACCTCCTCCGGCCGGTCCCTCGTGAGGGACGTTCCATACCCCTTTCGGGGTTCCCCGTAGGGGAGTTTTCAGCGGCGTCGGGACTCGATCGCGACGCTTCTGCGTGCTGTCCCGAACACCGGGCAAGAGTATCAGCCGACTGAAGTGTCAAGGCGCTGCTTTGCCGGGTACTGACGAGTTCTATGCTCGCGGCATGGCTGATGTTCTTCCTCTGGTCGAGGCCCGGTTGCGCACCGCGCTGGGCGAACCGGGCGCCCGTGCGGCGGTCACCTTCCTCGGTACGGACCGCGTCGAGGTGCTCCGTTTCCAGGCGGGCGACATCGTCCGCTACGCCACGCTCGGCATGTCCGCGCAGCCCATGAACGACCCCACCGCGGTGGTCGCCGACCCCGTCAAGGGCGCCCGCGCCGAGCTGGTCCTCTCGGTGCGCGCCGGAATCGCCGACACCGACAAGGTGCTCCGCCCGCTCGCCGTGCTCGCCGCTTCCCCGCAGGTGGAGGGCCTGATCGTGGCCCCGGGCGCCTCGCTGGACGTCGGTGAACCGCTGTGGCCCGGCGCCCCGTTCACCTCGGTCCTGGTCGCCGAGCCGGGCGGCCTGGTCGAGGACCTGGAGCTCGACGAGCCCCTCGACCCCGTGCGCTTTCTGCCGCTGCTCCCCATGACGCCGAACGAGGCGGCCTGGAAGCGGGTGCACGGCGCCCAGGCCCTCCAGGAGCGCTGGCTCACGAACGGCACGGACCTGAGGGATCCCGCCCGCAGGTCCGTACCGCTGGAGTGAGGAACCTCACCAACCGGTGGCTGAAAAGCGTCAGTTGGCGAAGACGGTGACGCTGTCCTCCGTCGCGTGCTTCGTCTCCAGTTCCTCGGCCTCGCCGGTGAGTGCCCTGCGCCGTACGACGACCACGAGCGCGCCCGCCACGGCGGTGACCGCGGCCACGACGAACGGGACGCGCGGGCTGCCGGTCCACTCCTCGATCCGGGGCGCGAAGTAGGGCGCCGCCGCCGCGGCGAACCACCGCACGAAGTTGTAGCCGGCGCTCGCCACCGGGCGCGGCGCGTCCGAGACGCCGAGCGCCAGCTCCGTGTAGACGGTGTTGTTCACGCCGATGAACGCGCCGGACAGGATCGTGCAGACGACGGCGGTGGCGTGGTCGCCGTAGCCGAGGACCAGCACGTCCGCCGCGAGCAGCACCAGCGACCCGCCGAGCACCTTCAGTGAACCGAACCGCCTCTGCATGCGCGGCGCCACGACGACCGAGAACACCGCCAGCAGCACACCCCAGGCGAAGAACACCGCGCCCGACCGGTACGGGCTCATGTTCAGCACGAACGGCGTGAAGGCCAGCACGGTGAAGAACGTGTAGTTGTAGAAGAACGCCGAGACCGCCGCGGACGCCAGACCGCCGTGGCCGAGCGCCTTGAGCGGGTCCAGCAGCGAGGTCTTGCGGGCCGGCTTCGGCTGCTCCTTGAGGAACGCCGCGATGCACAGGAAGCCGACGGCCATCAGGAAGGCCGTGCCGAAGAACGGGTAGCGCCAGCTGGCGTCGCCGAGCAGGGCGCCCAGGAGCGGCCCGCACGCCATGCCGAGGCCGAGGGCGGACTCGTAGAGCAGGATCGCCGCCGAGCTGCCGCCGGCCGCCGCGCCGACGATGACCGCGAGGGCGGTGGAGACGAAGAGCGCGTTGCCGAGCCCCCAGCCGGCCCGGAACCCGACCAGTTCGCCGACCGATCCGGACGTGCCCGCGAGCCCGGCGAAGACCACGACGAACGCGAGGCCGAGCAGCAGTGTCCTGCGGCCGCCGATCCGGCTGGAGACGAAGCCGGTGAGCAGCATCGCGACGGCGGTGATGAGGAAGTACGAGGTGAAGAGCAGGGAGACCTGGCCGGGCGTGGCGTTCAGGCCGCCCGCGATGGACGGCAGGATCGGGTCGACGAGTCCGATGCCCATGAAGGCGACGACGGACGCGCCGGCGGTCGCCCACACGGCCCGCGGCTGTCGCAGTAGGCCGCCCGCTCCCGCGTCGAAGGGATCCATACCGTTCTCCAATCCGGACTGAGGTGGTTGGTCGATACACAGAATAAGTTAGCCATGCTAATTAATGCAAGCTACATCTATCTTGGCGGGATCCGGGTTTCCTGTGCCGTTCGGTCCGGATGGGTGATCGTCCTTGACGTGGCGCACAAGGGGTAGGACCGTGGGGGCCTATGAGGGGCGAACCCAGTTGCCCGAAGTGTGGTGGCCGGGTCAGGGCTCCCGGACTCTTCGCCGACACCTGGCAATGCGATGTGCACGGCACCGTGCATCCGGTGCAGCCCGTGATCCCGCCCAGCGTCGAGGCCCTCGGTGTGGTGGTGCATCGCACGCAGGTGCCGGTGTGGATGCCGTGGCCGCTCCCGATCGGCTGGCTGTTCACCGGAGTCGCCAGCGCGGGTGACGACCGCAGCGGGGGCAGAGGAAGCGTCGTGGCCTGCTCCGGGCCCGGACCGCTCGGTGGCATGGGCGAGATGATCCTGGTCGCGGAGGAGCTGGGCGTCGGTCTCGGTGCGCGCTACGCGGGCATCGACGGCCCGGACCCGGGGTCCTACATGAACGTCGAGAAGCCGCCCCAGGCCAAGGTCCTCGCCGCCGGGCGCCCCACGCCGCTGTGGCATGTGTCGGGTACGCCCGACGACCGTGCCGTGTTCGCCGGTGAGGCGCTGGGGATGTGGCTGTGGGCGGTCATGTGGCCGGAGCAGTCGGGGCTGTTGATGTACGACGAGCTCGTGCTGACGGACCTGCGGGACGCGGGGGCCGAGCTGGAGCTGGTGCCCTGCGGGGCGTTGTCGCCGCGCTTGCTGGAGCCGTAGGGCCCACGGGGGTGGGGGGTGCCGCTTGTCGGGCGGCTGCGGGTTGTGTGTGGCTGGTCGCGCAGTTCCCCGCGCCCCTGGGTAGGTCGTTGTAAGGGGTGCTCGCCCGTACGGGTGTGACAGTAGTCGTTGAAAATCTGGTTATCCTTGAGCGTCCACTTCCTGCCGTCCCCGTCTGGAGTTCGCGTGCGTATCGATCTGCACACCCACTCCACCGCTTCCGACGGCACGGACACGCCCGGTGAGCTGGTACGCAATGCCGCCGCGGCCGGGCTGGACGTCGTGGCGCTCACCGATCACGACACCACCCGTGGGTACGCCGAGGCGATCGCCGCGCTACCGGACGGGCTCACGCTCGTCACCGGCGCCGAGCTGTCCTGTCGTATCGACGGCATCAGCATGCACATGCTGGCCTACCTCTTCGACCCCGAGGAGCCCGCGCTGCTCGCCGAGCGGGAGCTCGTGCGGGACGACCGGGTGCCCCGGGCCCAGGGCATGGTCGCCAAGCTCAACGCACTGGGCGTGCCCGTCACCTGGGAGCAGGTGCTGCGGATCGCCGGTGACGGCTCGGTCGGGCGGCCGCACGTCGCCTCCGCGCTGGTCGAGCTCGGGGTCGTCCCGAGCGTGAGCGACGCCTTCACCGAGGACTGGCTCGCCGACGGCGGGCGGGCCTACGTGGCGAAGCACGAGACCGACCCGTTCGAGGCGATCCGGCTGGTCAAGGCCGCGGGCGGGGTGACCGTGTTCGCGCATCCCGCCGCGAGCAAGCGCGGCCGTACGGTTCCGGAGTCCGCGATCGCCGAGCTGGCCGCGGCCGGCCTCGACGGCATCGAGGTCGACCACATGGACCACGAACCCGACACCCGCGCCCGGCTGCGCGGGCTCGCCAAGGAGCTCGGCCTGCTGCCGACCGGATCCAGCGACTACCACGGCAGCCGCAAGACCTGCGTGCTCGGTGAGTACACGACGGATCCCGAGGTGTACGGCGAGATCACGCGACGGGCGACCGGGGCGTTCCCCGTGCCGGGAGCCGGCGGGATCTAGGTCCTGACGCCCAGGTCGATCACCTTCACGTTCGTTTCGGGGCACCCGGCGCCGCCGGTCGTGCCCGTCCGTTCCCATCCGCGGAACAACTGCCCACAGCGGTAGCGGCATGCTCCGCGCTGCCCGCCGCGCGTTCACACTCACCTCGCAAGGCCCCACACGCATGTTCGACGTCGCCGTCTTCGGCTCCCTGTTCCTGACCCTGTTCGTCATCATGGATCCCCCCGGGATCACCCCGATCTTCCTCGCGCTCACCGCCGGCCGGCCGGCCAAGGTGCAGAAGCGGATGGCCTTCCAGGCCGTCTGTGTCGCCGGCGGGGTGATCGCGGTGTTCGGGCTCCTCGGCCACCAGATCCTCAACTACCTGCATGTCTCCGTCCCCGCGCTGATGATCGCGGGCGGGCTGCTGCTCCTGCTGATCGCGCTCGACCTGCTCACCGGCAAGACGGACGAGCCGAAGCAGACCAAGGACGTCAACGTCGCCCTCGTCCCGCTGGGCATGCCGCTGCTGGCCGGGCCCGGTGCGATCGTGTCGGTCATCCTCGCCGTGCAGAAGGCCGACAGCGCCGCCACGCAGGTGTCGGTGTGGGCGGCGATCGTCGCCATCCATGTCGTGCTGTGGCTCGTGATGCGGTACTCGCTGCTGATCATCCGTGTCATCAAGGACGGCGGCGTGGTCCTCGTGACCCGGCTCGCGGGCATGATGCTGTCGGCGATCGCCGTGCAGCAGATCATCAACGGCGTGACCCAGGTGATCCAGGGCGCCTGAGCCGCGGACGCGTGGCGCTCGGGTCCGTGTGCGGGCCCGCATGCGCGAAGCCCCCGTACGCCGTCAGTGGCGTACGGGGGCTTCGAAGCTTCTGAAGTGATCCGCGGCTGTTACGAGGCCGTGGTCTCGGCGGGTCGGATCCACAGCCGCTGCCCCGTCGCGGCGGCCTGCTGAACGATCCGGTTGACGGAGGCGGCGTCCACGACGGTGCTGTCCACGGGGGTCCCGTCGAACTCGTCGAGTCGCATGATTTCGAAGCGCATGGCTTCTCCCTTCGTCTGGTCATCCTCCTGCGGAGAACTACTCGGTTACAGACCTAGACAACGTGCTTCACGTTACAAACATTCCCTACGCTAAAGAAATTTTTCGAACGACTAACTACTGACCGGTAAGGGGTTGCCCGACGATCAAGAGGAGACTGACCGGGACCGGTTGTGTTCGCAGCGTGACCGCCGGGACAATGGAGGCGATGAACGACGACCCCGGCGCACTCTCCGCCCGCATCGACCGCACCAACGAGCTGCTGCAACGCATGCTCGCCGAGGTGGCGAAGACGCCCTCCACCCATGCGATCTTCGTCGACGCGGGCTACCTCTACGCGGCCGCGGGACGGCTGGTCGCCGGGACCGAGGACCGCCGCGCCTTCGACCTGGACGCCGAGGGGCTGATCGAGGCGCTCATCGACCGGGCCCGCACGATCTTCGCGGACAGCCGGCTGCTGCGCGTCTACTGGTACGACGGCGCCCGGCGCCGCATCCACACCGCCGAGCAGCAGTCGATCGCCGAACTCCCCGACGTGAAGGTGCGGCTGGGCAACCTCAACGCCAACAACCAGCAGAAAGGCGTCGATTCCCTGATCCGGACCGACCTGGAGTCCCTCGCCAGGCACCGCGCCATCAGCGACGCGGCCCTGCTCGGCGGTGACGAGGACCTGGTGTCGGCGGTCGAGGCGGCGCAGGGGTACGGGGCGCGGGTGCACCTGTGGGGGATCGAGGCGCCGGAGGGCCGCAACCAGGCCGAGCCGCTGCTCTGGGAGGTCGACAGCCAGCGCACCTTCGACCTCGACTTCTTCAAGCCGTACGTCTCCCGGCGCACGGCCGCCTACGAGGCCGTGGGGACCCGGCCCACGCGGGAGGACGTGCGGTTCGTCGGCGCGCAGATCGCGGCGAAGTGGCTCGCCGCACGCGGCCGGGAGTCACTCGTGGAACTGCTCCCCGGGCACCCCTACCTGCCCGGATCGGTGGACCAGGACCTGCTGGTGGAGGCGGAGGGCCTGCTCCAGTACTCGCTGCGCGGGCAGGCGGACCTGCGCAGGGCACTGCGGGACGGGTTCTGGGAGCACCTTCAGGCGCAGTACTAGGCGTCGGACCCTTCGTCGCTCCCGGTCTCCCGCACGCTGTCCCAGAAGTCGGCGACCGCTTCGGCCGTGGGCAGGGGCTGGTCGGCGTTGGGGGAGTGCTCGGCGCCGGGGATGATCGTGCGGCGGGCCTTCAGGCGGGCGGCCATGTCGTCGAGCACCGGGACCGGCCAGGTGTCGTCGCTGGCGCCCGACAGGACGTGGAACGGCAGCGGGAGGGCGGCGAGTTCGTCGACGCGATCCGGTTCCGTGGTCAACTGACCTCCGGTGGCGAGGAGTTGGGCGGGCTTCGTGCCCAGCCAGCGGCGCCGCAGCAGGTCCTGGCCGCCGATGCCCTTGGCCGGGCCTCCGACCTCCTCGGGCGGGCCCATGGCGCGGATCGCCTCCCAGGTCTCGGCCATCGTCATCACCGCGAGCGCGTCCCGCAGGAGCTTCACGCGCTGCTGCTGGGAGTCGGAGATCTGCGCGGGGCCCGATGCCATGAGGGTGAGTGACCGGAACGGAGTGTGGTCGATGAGGACGGCCGCGCGGGCGATCTGGCCGCCCAGGGAGTGGCCGAAGAGGTGGAGCGGGGTGTCGCGGGCGCCGAGTGCCTCCGCCTGCGCCAGCACGTCCTTCGCCAACTCACCCCGCGCGTAGGCGGATTCGTCGTCCTCCGGGCCGTCCGACTCGTGCTGCCCGCGTCCGTCCACGGCGATCGTGCGGTAACCGCGTGCCGCCAACGGCTCCTGCATCAGCGTGAAGTCCTCCTTGCTGCCGGTGAATCCGGGGAGCAGGAGGGCGGTACCGCGGGATTCGACACCGGGCGCGACGGGGTGGTCGACGACGGCGAAGGCGCCGCGGGAGGTGTCGAGGAAGTAGGCGCGGGCGTTCGGCGGCGGGGTGAAGGCGGGTTGGGAGGTCACGAGGGGGAGGGTAGCGGGTGTCCTTGAACTGCCTGAGCGCCGCGTGCGGGGGCCGGGGTGGCGGGTGGCTCGAACTTGCCGAGCCGTGCCGACAGGAGCGCCCTGCCTCGGCCGACCGAGGCTGTCGGCAGGGGCGACCTGCACCGGCCGACCGACGCTCGCCCTGCCCCAACCGACCGATGAGACGCCGACGGCCCGGCCCCACACGAGGTGGGACCGGGCCGTCGTACGGGAGATCAGCTCTCCGTCGGCTCCGCGGCAGCCGTCGCCTTGCGGGTGCGGCGTGCCTTGGGCTTGGCCTCCGTGGCCTCGGCCGTGCCGGTCGCGGACTCCGCGGTGGCGGCGGCCTTGCGGGTGCGGCGGCGCGGGGCCGGCGCGTCCGTGGCCGTCGGCTCCTGCGTGGCCTGGGCCGGGATGTCGGCGACCTCGCCGGCCGCGGTGGACGCCGCGGTCTTGCGGGTGCGGCGTGCCTTGGGCTTGGCCTCCGCGGCCTCGGCCGTGTCGGCGGCGGTCTCCGCGGCGGCCGTCGCCTTGCGGGTCCGGCGCGGCTTGGCCTCGGCGGCCTCCGGCTCGGCCACGGTCGTGGCGGCGGCCTTGCGGGTGCGGCGCGGCTTGGCCTCCGTGCCCTCGGCCGTGTCCACGGCGGCCTCGGCGGTGGCCGCGGCCTTCCGCGTACGGCGTGCCTTGGGCTTGGCCTCGACGGCCTCGGCGGTGTCGACCGCGGTCTCCGCGGCGGCCGTCGCCTTGCGCGTGCGGCGCGGCTTGGCCTCGGCGGCCTCCGGCTCCTGGGCCGTCTGGGCCGGGATGTCGGCGGACTCGGGGGCCTCGACAGCGGCCGCGGTCTTGCGGGTGCGGCGTGCCTTCGGCTTGGCCTCGACGGCCTCGGCCGTGTCGACGGCGGCCTCGGCCGTCGCCTTACGGGTCCGGCGGCGCGGCTTGGTCTCCGCAGCCTCCGGGGCCTCCTGCACGGCCTCGACGGTGTCGACGGCGGCCTCGGCCGCAGCCGTCGCCTTGCGGGTGCGGCGGCGCGGCTTGGTGGCGGGCGCCTCCTCGGCCTCCGCGACCTGCGCCACGGCGGGCTCGGAAACCTGCACGGCCTCCGCCTCGGGAGCCACGACCTGGGCCGAAGTCGCCTGCGGCTCCGCCGACTTGCGGGTGCGGCGGCGGCGCGGCTTGGCCGGGGTCTCGTCGGCGGTGTCCAGCGACGGGCCCTCGGCCGTCTCGACCGCGGCCTCGGCGGCGGTCGTCGCCGGGGCAGCCTCCGACACCGCTCCGCCACGGGTGCGGCGACGGCGGCGCGGGGTGCGCGACTCGGCCGGGCCGGCCTCGGTGCTCTCCTCGACGGTCGCGGAGCCGTTGGCCGGCGCGGACGTCGCGTCAAGCGGGGAACCGCTGCGCGTACGGCGACGGCGACGCGGCGTACGTGCCGAGCGCTCACGGTCCGGCGAGGACGAACGGGACTCGTCCCGGCCGCCCCGGCCACCGCGACCGCGCGCACCGCGTCCGCCGGTCTCGCCGAGGTCCTCGACCTCCTCCGCCGCCAGCCCGGCGCGGGTGCGCTCCGAGCGGGGCAGAACGCCCTTCGTGCCCGCGGGGATCTTCAGTTCCTCGAAGAGGTGCGGGGACGTGGAGTAAGTCTCCGGCGGGTCGTTGAAGTTGAGCTCCAGCGCCTTGTTGATGAGCTGCCAGCGCGGGATGTCGTCCCAGTCGACCAGCGTGATCGCCGTACCCGTGTTGCCCGCGCGGCCGGTACGGCCGATGCGGTGCAGGTACGTCTTCTCCTCTTCCGGCGACTGGTAGTTGATGACGTGCGTGACACCCTCGACGTCGATGCCGCGCGCGGCGACGTCGGTGCAGACGAGGACGTCCACCTTGCCGTTGCGGAAGGCGCGCAGCGCCTGCTCGCGGGCGCCCTGGCCGAGGTCACCGTGGACCGCGCCGGAGGCGAAGCCGCGCTGCTGGAGCTGGTCGGCGAGGTCGGCCGCCGTGCGCTTCGTACGGCAGAAGACCATGGCCAGTCCCCGGCCGTCGGCCTGCAGTATGCGCGCGACCATCTCCGGCTTGTCCATGTTGTGCGCGCGGTAGACGTGCTGCGCGATGTTCGCGACCGTCACGCCCTCGTCGTCCGGCGCGGTGGCGCGGATGTGGGTGGGCTGCGACATGTAGCGGCGCGCGAGGCCGATGACCGCGCCCGGCATGGTCGCCGAGAACAGCATGGTCTGGCGGCGGGCCGGCAGCATGTTGATGATCTTCTCGACGTCGGGCAGGAAGCCCAGGTCGAGCATCTCGTCGGCCTCGTCGAGGACGAGCGCCTTGATGTGCTTGAGGTTGAGCTTCTTCTGGCCCGCGAGGTCCAGCAGCCGGCCCGGGGTGCCGACGATGACGTCGACGCCCTTCTTCAGGGCCTCGACCTGCGGCTCGTAGGCGCGGCCGCCGTAGATCGCGAGGACGCGGACGTTACGCACCTTGCCGGCGGTCAGCAGGTCGTTGGTGACCTGCGTGCACAGCTCGCGCGTGGGGACGACGACGAGCGCCTGCGGGGCGTCGGTGAGCGCCTCGGGCTCGGCGCGGCCGGCCTCGACGTCGGCGGGGACGGTGACGCGCTCCAGGAGCGGGAGACCAAAGCCCAGCGTCTTGCCGGTACCGGTCTTGGCCTGGCCGATGACGTCCGTGCCGGAGAGGGCGACGGGGAGGGTCATCTCCTGGATGGGGAAGGGGTTGATGATGCCGACGGCCTCAAGGGCCTCAGCGGTCTCGGGAAGGATTCCGAGCTCTCGGAAAGTCGTAGTCAGGGTGCTGCCTCTTCTGTGTGCGCGGTGCGAGGCGAGCGCGGGGGGTCTTTGACGGACCGTGCCGGGGACGTCGGCTGCCTTACGGGCTGGCCGTAGGGCACGGGACCACTGCCGACGCTCTAGCGCTCGTACCGCTGAGGGTGTCCCTCCGGTCGCCGTACGCACAGTGCCGTACGGCCGGGGAGGGCTGTCGGGTCGGAGCCGATCGGGCCACCGACCGGGCATCCTCATAACGTGCGGCCCGTCGAGATACGTCTAAGTACTCAGCGGGCGCATTACCACCATACCCCGGAAACGCGCACATGCGATGGCCGAATTGGTCACGTAGTCGGCGTCACAGTGATTGACCAGGGACTTCCGTGACGCGATGAGCGGGCTATTGTGCGCTTCATGACGACGCCTGACAACACCTCTGACGCCTCCGAGACCGCCGTCGAACACACCGGGGTCGCCGCCCAGGACTGGGCGCGGGCCTCCGCCGATCCGCAGTACCGGGCCGCTGTCGTGGACCTGCTCGGCGCGCTGGCCTACGGGGAGCTGGCGGCGTTCGAGCGTCTCGCCGAGGACGCCAAGCTGGCGCCGACGCTGGCGGACAAGGCGGAGCTGGCGAAGATGGCGTCGGCCGAGTTCCACCACTACGAGAAGCTGCGGGACCGGCTGACCGAGATCGGTGCCGAGCCGACGCAGGCGATGGAGCCGTTCGTCGCCGCGCTGGACGGGTTCCACAAGCAGACGGCGCCCTCGGACTGGCTGGAGGGGCTCGTCAAGGCGTACGTAGGCGACTCGATCGCCAGTGACTTCTACCGGGAGGTCGCGGCACGCCTGGACTCCGACACCCGCGGGCTGGTGCTCTCCGTGCTCGACGACACCGGGCACGCGTCGTTCGCCGTCGAGAAGGTGCGGGCCGCGATCGACGCCGATCCGCGCGTCGGCGGGCGGCTCGCCCTGTGGGCGCGGCGGCTGATGGGCGAGGCCCTGTCGCAGTCCCAGCGGGTGGTCGCCGACCGCGACGCGCTCTCCACGATGCTGGTGGGCGGGGTCGCGGACGGCTTCGATCTCGCCGAGGTCGGGAAGATGTTCTCGCGGATCACCGAGGCCCACACGAAGCGGATGGCCGCGCTGGGCCTCGCGGCGTAGCTCCCACGGGCCCCGGGGCCGGTGATCGGCCCCGGTGGTCGCCGGTCGGTGGCGTCAGCGGTCGGGCGGCCGGTCCTCGGGGTCTACGCGGTCGCCGAGTGGCGGCGCAGTCTTCCCGCGGGGCGGACCAGCAGGGAGAGCGAGGCGGCGGAGACGACCGCCGCGCCGATCAGGATCACGAAGAGGTTGCCGAAGTCGAGCGCGGTGTGCGTGATGAAGGCGCCGAAGAGGCCGCCTGCGACACCCGTCGGGAGGACCAGCGAGCGGGCGGGCAGCCGGTGCGGCAGACGGCGCGCGGCAGCCCACGCCAGGGCAAGGCCGAGGATCGCGGAGCTGATCGCTTCCAAGAGCATGTTGGGGTCCCTCCCACATGGCCGGCCGGCTCGAAACGGTCGTAGCCCGTCATACCCCTGACCTGCGGAATGCAATCCTCCTCTGTGAGAGGGCTGTGCGCCATTCGTGGAGACACGACGGACGGGAAAACAGGAGGGCCCGGCGACCTGTGTCGCCGGGCCCTCCCGTGATGTCTGCCGCGTGGGCGCCTTGTTACAGGGCGCCGAAGCCCACCTTGCGCGGAGCCGGCTCGCCGAGCTCCACGTAGGCGAGGCGGTCGGCCGGGACGAGGACCTTGCGGCCGTGCTCATCCACGAGGCTGAGCAGCTGCGTCTTCCCGGCCAGCGCCTCGGACACCGCCCGCTCGACCTCATCGGCACTCTGACCGCTCTCCAGAACGATCTCGCGGGGCGCGTGCTGCACGCCGATCTTGACCTCCACGGCTATGTCCCTCCGACGGTCAGTGAAGTGCGCGACCTTCCGCGCCGTACCCAGCACACATTAGCCCGGTGAGGGGACGTACACGCTCCGACCAAGAACGCCAACAGCGAACAGGAGGCGGGAACAAACGTGCCCGGGGGCGAGCGGGCGTCAGTGGTGCTCGATGCCGTGCAGCGGGAAGCCGGCGATGCCGCGCCACGCGAGGGACGTCAGCAGCTGCACCGCCTGGTCGCGCGGGACGCTGCGGTCGCTGTGCAGCCAGGAGCGGGCGACGACCTGCGCGAGGCCGCCGAGGCCGGAGGCCAGCAGCATCGACTCGGCGCGCGAGAGACCGGTGTCCTCGGCGATGACCTCGCAGATCGCCTCGGCGCACTCGTTCGTGACCTTGTCGACGCGCTCGCGCACGGCGGGCTCGTTGGTCAGGTCCGACTCGAAGACCAGGCGGAAGGCACCGCCGTCGTCCTCGACGTACGCGAAGTACGCGTCCATGGTCGCCCGTACGCGCTGCTTGTTGTCGGTCGTCGACGCGAGCGCGTTGCGTACGGCCTGGATCAGGGACTCGCAGTGCTGGTCCAGCAGCGCGAGATAGAGGTCGAGCTTGCCCGGGAAGTGCTGGTAGAGCACCGGCTTGCTGACGCCGGCGCGCTCGGCGATGTCGTCCATCGCGGCGGCGTGGTAGCCCTGCGCGACGAAGACCTCCTGGGCGGCGCCCAGCAGCTGGTTCCGTCGGGCACGGCGCGGCAGGCGCGTGCCTCGCGGGCGTGCCGCCTCTGTCTGCTCGATGGCTGTCACGCCGCCTCCCAATGTCGTCCACATGCGGTGTGCGCCGCGCCGCCATCGTACTTTTCGGTAACCCTGGTGTGCGCGGTGCGAGCGCAGAATTTCACGGACCGGACGGTGGCGAAAGTCGCGCACAAAGTTTGAAACCTGGGCAGAGCGGGCAGCAAACGGCCTCTCTCCTGCTCAGCGGCACTCTCACGGGTGGTCGTCCGGTGTCACCCGCGGTCGTTCTCTGTCACCGGTGGTCGGTTCCCTGTCACCGGTAGTCGTCCTCGTCGATCGAGACGACGCGTGCCTGCTCGATCAGATCGGCCTCGTTCGCCCGGTCCCGGTCCGCGCCGGTCAGCGTGTCGTCGCGGTCGCGCCGGACATCGGCCTGCTGCTCGGCCGCGTCGGCCGCGGGGGCCTCGACGTCGAACTCCTCGGACTCGTCGGTGTCCTCGTCCACGAACGTGTCGGGGTCGGTCGGATCGACGGCCATGGCGGGCTCCCTTCCTAGAACGTCCCCGGGGGGACAGCGTCCCTGGGCGAAGCAGGGGTCCACATCCGGGTGCCCTGCGTACGAGCCTAGGAGACACCGGTTTCGGACGCTATGCGATCCGCGCGGGGATCTGCGCCGGCGTCTCGCACCTGCGGATGCCATGTACGTGACGACTTGTGACGGCGAACACATGAACCACTGCGTGATCGTCTCGTAACATTGCCGCATGTCTTCGACCGAGCTCCCGTCCGCGCCGGCCGCCAGCGTGCTCCCCAAGGTCGCGACCGTCCGGGTCGCGGAGGGCGAGCGGCTGCGTTCGGTCGGACTGCCGGGGATCACGCTGACGGTGCGGTCGAGACCGCCCGCGCGCGAAGGGCTGGCGCCCGCGCTCTACGTCCATGGACTCGGCGGTTCCTCACAGAACTGGTCGGCGCTGATGGAGCAGCTCGAGGGCGAGGTCGACTGCGAGGCCGTCGACCTGCCGGGCTTCGGCGACTCGCCACCACCGGACGACGGCGACTACTCGATCACCGCGCACGCACGCGCGGTGATCCGCTATCTGGACGCCTCCGACCGCGGCCCCGTGCACCTCTTCGGCAACTCGCTCGGCGGCGCCGTGACCACCCGGGTGGCCGCGGTGCGTCCCGATCTGGTCCGCACCCTGACCCTCGTGTCGCCCGCGCTGCCGGAGCTCCGGGTCCAGCGCACCGCCGTGCCGACCGCCCTGCTCTCGGTGCCCGGGGTGACCGCGCTCTTCACCCGCCTGACCCGGGGATGGACGGCGGAGCAGCGGGTCCGCGGCGTGATGCACCTCTGCTACGGCGACCCCGGGCGGGCCACGCCGGAAGGATTCCGCAACGCGGTCGAGGAGATGGAGCGCCGGCTCCAGCTGCCGTACTTCTGGGACGCGATGACGCGTTCCGCGCGCGGGCTGGTCAACGCCTACACACTGGGCGGCCAGCACGCGCTGTGGCGCCAGGCCGAGCGGGTGCTGGCGCCGACGCTGCTGATCTACGGCGCCCGGGACCAGCTCGTCGGCCACCGCATGAGCCGCAAGGCCGCGCGGAGCTTCCGTGACTCCCGGCTGCTGAGCCTGCCGGACGCCGGCCACGTGGCGATGATGGAGTACCCGGAGGTCGTCGCCCGGGCGTTCCGCGGACTCCTGGAGGAGACGGGACAGGCGCAGGCCGTGGACCCGCGGGAGCGGGCCGCCGTCGCCGGTGACGGTGACGGGGCGACCGAGAAGGCTGGGGGCTGAGGCGCGACGTGGGACGCCACAGCCGCCGTGGGTCGGGCGCGAAACGCGACACCGCGGACACAACCGCACGACAGGGCTCCCGGGGGGCACAGCCGGACCCGGGCGCGGCCCAGCGGGGCCCGTCCGCACCCGGCGCGGGGCCGGCAGCCGGGCCCGCGCGGGTTCCCGGGCCTCGCCCCGGACCGGCTCCCGGACGACAGGGGACGCCGACGCCGCCGTACGGCGCGCAGGGCTTCCCCGGCGGCACACCCGCCCACGGTTTCCCGGGGTTCCCGGACGGCACGCCCGCGCACGGCGTCCCGAGGCTGCCGGACGGCACCCCGGCCCACGGTTTCCCGAGGCTGCCCGACGGCACGCCCGCGCGGGGTGTGCCCCGGTTCCCCGACGGGACCCCTGCCGGTGGTGTGCCCCGGTTCTCCGACGGCACCCCTGCCCGTGGTGTGCCCCGGTTCCCCGACGGGACCCCCGCCCAGGGCGTGCCCCGGTTCGCGGACGGGACCCCCGCGCACGGCGTCCCCCAGGCCCGCGGCAGTCACCCCGAGCAGCGTGAACCCGGTGGTGGCTGGGGTGAGTTGAGGGGCCGTACCGGAGTAACGTATGGCGCTCCGGGGGCGGCCGGTGCGCCGCCCGCGCCCGGCGTCCCCCTCCCGCGCCCCCGGCGGGCGCCGCGCTCCGAAGGGCCCCGGCAGGACTACGTCGACGCCTTCGGCGAGGACGTCGACGTCTTCGCGCCCCGGACGGCCGAGACCGCGCACGCCTCCGACCCGTACGCCTCCGTCACCGACTGGGACACCAGGAGCGGTGCCGACGTCGACGACGACGCTCCGCCGACCGGCGAGCCCGCCTCCGCGGAGGGCGGCAAGGGGCGGACCTTCACCGGGATAGCCGCGGCCGCCGTCGTCACCGTGCTGGCGGTCGTCGTCGCCGGCCAGGTCGCCAAGGGGCGGGACGACGGCGAGACGCAGTCGCAGTCCGCCACCGACCAGGCGCGCGACGCCCGGGACTCCGCCTCGCGCGGCGACGGGCGGCCGACGCAGTCCGGCTCCGAGGCCGTGGCGCCGCTGACGTACGGCCAGAAGATGGCCGTGACCTACCCGCTCGGCGCGACCCTCAGGGGTCCGGGCAAGTTCGACGCGATACCGGGAGTCGCCAAGGCGCCGGGCAAGGGGCAGAAGTTCACCTATCGCGTGGACGTCGAGAAGGGGCTCGGGCTGGACGGCGAGCTGTTCGCCGAGGCCGTGCAGAAGACGCTCAACGACGAGCGGAGCTGGGCCCACGGCGGCGCCCGCACCTTCGAGCGCATCTACACCGGCAAGCCGGACTTCGTGATCACACTGGCCAGCCCCGGCACCACCGCCGACTGGTGCGCCAAGTCCGGACTCGACACCACCGAGGACAACGTCTCGTGCGACTCGGCCTCCACCGAGCGCGTCATGATCAACGCCTACCGGTGGGCCCAGGGCTCGAAGACGTACGGCGACGACCGCATCCTCGAATACCGGCAGATGCTGATCAATCACGAGGTCGGCCACCGGCTCGGCTTCGGCCATGTGACCTGCGACAAGGACGGCGAGCTCGCCCCGGTCATGCAGCAGCAGACCAAGTTCCTCGACCACGACGGGATCCACTGCCGGGCCAACGCCTGGGCATACCCCGGGAGTTGACAGGTGACTCGGACGTCACATTGACATGTGCAGCGAGATCATCCATATTTCTGCACATGTCGTCCCGTCACGCCTCCACTCGCGCAGCCATCGAGCTGGCGCTCATCGGCGTGACCGCTCTGTGCGTGGCCGACATCCACTGTCGCTGACGCTCGCCCTTGGCGTTCGCGTCGCGATCTCTTTCCCTCCCGTGATCACGTGACTCTTTTGTCCCGTGATGTGCTCGCGGGTGCCTGACGACCCGATGGTCCGACGCCGGGGCAGACGTCTGCTCACTTCTGTCTCACTCCGCGTCACCGTGTCTCGCCATTCGATACGAAGGGCGGGATCGCGGGATCCGTCAATCCGAGAGGTCGTCTCCGATGCGTCAACCGTCCGTCATAGCGCGCCGCGTGGCCGCGGCATCCGTCAGCCTGGTCGTGGCAGCGGGCGCCGCCGCCTGCGGCCCTGAGGACAACGATGCCAAGAGCGCCGGCGGCGACTCCACGCCCCACAAGGGCGGCACGCTCACGGTCCTGAACTCGAACCCCCAGCAGGACTTCGACCCCGCCCGCCTGTACACCTCCGGCGGCGGCAACGTCCCCTCCCTGGTCTTCCGCACCCTCACCACCCGCAACCGTGAGAACGGCGAGGCCGGCGCGAAGGTCGTCCCCGACCTCGCCACCGACACCGGGCGCCCCAACAAGGACGCCACCGTGTGGACGTACACCCTCAAGGAGGGCCTGAAGTACGAGGACGGCAGCCCGATCACCACGGCCGACATCAAGTACGGCATCGAGCGCTCCTTCGCGCCCGAGCTGTCCGGCGGTGCCCCCTACCTGCGGGACTGGCTGGTCGACGCCGCCGACTACCAGGGGCCGTACAAGGACAAGAAGGGCCTCGCGGCGATCGAGACGCCGGACGCGCGGACGATCGTCTTCCATCTGAACAAGCCCGAGGGCGAGTTCCCCTACCTCGCCACGCAGACCCAGTTCACGCCGGTCCCCAAGGCCAAGGACACCGGCACGAAGTACGAGGAGCACCCTGTCTCGTCGGGGCCGTACAAGGTCGTGACCAACGAGAACGACGGTGAGCGGCTCGTCCTGGAGCGCAACACGCACTGGTCCGCCTCGACGGACGCCGAGCGCAAGGGCTACCCCGACAAGATCGACGTACGGTCCGGGCTCGACTCCTCCGTGATCAACCAGCGGCTGTCCGCGTCGCAGGGGACGGACGCCGCCGCGGTGACCACGGACACCAACCTCGGCCCGGCCGAGCTCGCCAAGGTGAGCGGCGACAAGGAACTGGCCGCCCGGGTCGGTACCGGTCACTTCGGTTACACGAACTACATCGCCTTCAACCCGAAGATCAAGCCGTTCGACAACGCCAAGGTGCGCCAGGCGATCTCGCACGCCATCGACCGCTCCTCGGTCGTCAACGCCGCCGGCGGCTCGGCGCTGGCCGAGCCCGCCACCACCTTCCTGCCGGACCAGAAGTCCTTCGGCTACACCGAGTACGACCACTTCCCGGCGGGCGACGCCGGTGACGCGGCCAAGGCCAAGGAGCTGCTGAAGGAGGCCGGGTACGCGAAGGGCCTGACCGTCACCCTGACGCACTCCAACGCCAAGGACTTCGAGACCAGCCCCGAGATCGCGACCGCGATCCAGGACGCGCTCAAGAAGGCCGGCATCACGGTCAAGCTCCAGGGCCTGGAGGAGAACGACTACTCCGACAAGATCCACAGCGTGCAGACCGAGCCCGGGTTCTTCCTGGCGCACTGGGGTGCCGACTGGCCCTCCGGTGGTCCCTTCCTCGCCCCGATCTTCGACGGCCGGCAGATCGTCAAGGACGGCGCGAACTTCAACACGGGCCTGCTCGACGACAAGTCGGTCAACACCGAGATCGACGCGATCAACAAGCTGACCGACCTCGACGCCGCCGCCAAGCGGTGGGGCGCGCTGGACGCGAAGATCGGCGAACAGGCGCTGACCGTGCCGCTGTTCCACCCCGTCTACAAGCGGCTGTACGGCAAGGACATCAAGAACGTCGTGATCAGCGACTGGACCGGTGTCCTGGACATCTCCCAGGTCGCGGTGAAGTAGCGCCGTGAGCGAGGCAGTTCTCGCCGTCGAGGCTCCCGGGGTGTCCGCCCCGGGGGCCTCGGGGGCCCGTCAGTTCTGGCGGCGGCTGCGGACGCAGCGCGCCGCCCTCGTCGCGGCGGTCGTCGTCGCGCTGCTCGTCCTGGTCGCGCTCGCCGCACCCCTGCTCACCGCCATCGAGGGCCAGGACCCGACCACGTATCACCCCTCCCTGGTGGACTCCGCGCGCGGCGGTGTGCCCATCGGGTCGTTCGGGGGAGCGAGCGCCGAGCACTGGCTCGGCGTCGAACCGCAGACCGGGCGGGACCTGTTCGCGCGGCTGGTGTACGGCGCCCGGGTCTCCCTCGGTGTCGCGCTGGCCGCGACCGTCGTCCAGGTCGCCATCGGTGTCGTGGTGGGTGTCGCCGCCGCGCTCGGCAGCCGCTGGGTCGATCAGGTGCTGAGCCGGTTCACCGACGTCATCGTCGCGATGCCGCTGATGATCATGGCGCTCGCGCTGCTCGCGATCGTGCCGTCGAGCTTCCCGCGGCCCGTGCTGGTCGCCCTGGTCATCGGCCTGATCGCATGGGGCAACATCGCGAAGATCGTGCGCGCCCAGACGCTCACCCTCAAGGGGCTCGACTACGTCGCCGCAGCCCGGCTCAGCGGCTGGGGCACCTGGCGGATCGCCCGGCGTGAGCTGCTGCCCGGCATCGCCGCGCCGGTCATCACCTACGCGGCGCTGCTCGTCCCCTCCAACATCACCGTCGAGGCCGCCCTGTCCTTCCTGGGCGTCGGCGTGAAGCCCCCGACGCCGTCCTGGGGGCAGATGCTCACCGCGGCCGACGTCTGGTACCAGGCCGCCCCGCAGTATCTGCTGCTGCCCGCCGGCGCGCTCTTCGTGACCGTCCTCGCCCTGACCGTCCTCGGCGACGGCGTGCGCACGGCGCTCGACCCCCGCGCCGCGTCCCGGCTGCGCATCGGCACCGGCCGCAAGAGGGAGGCCAAGGCATGAGCGGCTTCCTCCTGCGCCGGGTCCTGGGCGCCGTCGTCACCCTGTTCGCCATCTCGGTGATCGTCTACGTCGTCTTCTACGTCACCCCCGGCAACGTCGCCCAGATCACCTGCGGCCCGCGCTGCTCGCCCGCCCAGGTGCAGCAGGTCGCCGAGCAACTGCACCTGAACGACCCGCTGTACGCGCGCTACTGGGACTTCCTCCAGGGCCTGGTCGCCGGCCAGGACTACTCGACGGGCACGTCCGTGCAGCACTGCTCGGCGCCCTGCCTCGGGCTGTCGTACCAGAGCGACCAGCAGGTCACCGCGCTGATCCTGGCGAAGCTGCCGGTCAGCCTGTCGCTGGTGTTCGGCGCCATGGTGCTGTGGCTGATCCTCGGCGTCGGCACCGGCGTCCTGTCCGCATGGCGACGCGGCCGTCTCACCGAGCGGCTGCTGACCGGCGTCACGCTCGCGGGCGTGGCCACGCCGGTCTTCGTCATCGGCCTGGTCCTGATGATCGTCGTGTGCGGGCAGCTCCAACTGCTGCCGTTCCCGCAGTACGTCGCCTTCACCGACGACCCCGAACAGTGGGCGTGGAACCTGCTGCTGCCCTGGCTCTCGCTCGCCCTGATCGAGGCCGCCGCGTTCGCCCGGCTGACCCGGGCGGCGATGCTGGAGACGCTGGCCGAGGACCACATCCGCACCTTCCGGGCGTACGGCGTCGGCGAGCGGTCGGTCATCGGGCGGCACGCGCTGCGCGGGGCCCTCGCGCCGGTCATCGCCCTGAACGCCAACAACTTCGGCGGCGCGGTCGGCGGCGCGGTGCTCACCGAGACGCTCTTCGGCCTGCCGGGCATCGGACAGGAACTGGTCCACGCCGTCAAGGTGGTCGACCTTCCGGTCGTCGTCGGCATGGTCCTGGTCATCGGGTTCTTCGTGGTCGTCGCCAACGCCGTCGCGGACGTGCTGTACGCGGTGGCCGACCGACGGGTGGTGCTGGCATGAGCGACATCGACAAGACTTCGGTGGGCGGGCTCGTCGAAGTGAGCGGCCTGACGGTCGACTTCGGTGACCTGCGTGCCGTCGACGGCCTCGGCTTCCGGCTGGCGCGCGGCGCCGCTCTCGCCCTGGTCGGTGAGTCCGGCTCCGGCAAGTCCACGGTCGCCTCGGCCCTGCTCGGGCTGCACCGCGGCACGGGCGCGCGGGTCGGCGGCTCGATCGACGTCGCCGGGGTCGACGTACAGCGGGCGTCCGACGACGAACTCCGACGGCTGCGGGGCGCCAAGGCCGCGATGGTGTTCCAGGACCCGCTGTCCTCCCTGGACCCGTACTACGCGATCGGCGACCAGATCGCCGAGGTGTACCGCGTGCACACGCGTGCCTCGCGACGAGCGGCACGCGCGCGTGCCGTCGATGTGCTGGACCGGGTCGGCATCCCGGACGCGGCTCGGCGATCCCGGTCCCGCCCGCACGAGTTCAGCGGCGGCATGCGCCAGCGCGCGCTCATCGCCATGGCGCTGGCCTGCGAGCCCGACCTGCTGATCGCCGACGAGCCGACGACGGCCCTCGACGTGACCGTCCAGGCCCAGATCCTCGACCTCCTGCACACGCTCCGCGAGGAGACCGGCATGGGGCTGCTCCTGGTCACCCATGACGTCGGAGTCGCCGCCGAGAGTGTCGACGAGGTGCTGGTCATGCGGCACGGGCGAGCGGTCGAACACGGGCCGGTCGCGGAGGTGCTGGGAGCGCCCGCGCGGTCGTACACGCGTGAACTGCTGGGCGCGGTGCCGCGGGTGGACGTGCCGCGGGTGGACGTGCCGCGTGAGGTCGGCGGAGCGAAGGCCGGTCTGGACGTGGGGGTCGCCTCGGAAGGGCAGGCAGCCCCTGGCGGCACGGGCTCTGGCGGCGCGGGCTCTGGCGGCGCGGGCCCCGGCAGCGTGGGCCCCGGCGGCGCGGGCTCCGAGGTCGTGCTTGCGGCGACCGGGCTGCGGCGTGAATTCGGGCGCGGGAAGCGGGCGTTCACGGCGGTCAACGACGTGTCGCTGACCGTCCGCCGCGGCGAGACCCTCGGCATCGTCGGGGAGAGCGGCAGCGGCAAGACGACGCTCGGGCGGATGCTGGTCGGGCTTCTGGAGCCGACGGCGGGGGAGGTGCGCCATGAAGGGCACGCGCGCGTGGGCGTGGATCCGGCCGTACAGATGGTGTTCCAGGACCCCGTGTCCTCCCTCAACCCCCGCCGAACGGTGGGCGAGTCGATCGCCGACCCGCTTCGCGCACGGGGTGAGCGGGACGAGGGGCGCGTCCGGGGGCGGGTGCGCGAACTGCTGGAGCGCGTGGGGCTCGAAGGGGCGCACTACGACCGCTACCCGCACGAGTTCAGCGGCGGCCAGCGCCAGCGCGTCGGCATCGCCCGGGCGCTCGCGGCCGACCCGCGTGTCATCGTCTGCGACGAGCCCGTCTCCGCTCTGGACGTCACCACGCAGGCCCAGGTCGTCGCGCTGCTGGGCGAGTTGCAGCGCGAACTCGGCCTGGCGCTCGTCTTCGTCGCCCACGACCTCGCCGTCGTACGCCAGGTCAGCGACCGGGTGGCGGTGATGCGGCGCGGGCGAATCGTCGAAGAGGGCCCCGCCGACGAGGTCTACGACAATCCGCAGGACCCGTACACCAAGCAGCTCCTGGCCGCCGTACCGGCACTCGATCCGCGGATCGCGGCCCAGCGGCGAGCCGCGCGAAGGGAGTTGGCCGCGGTGTGATCGTCCCGACGGCTCCGACGGCTCCGACGGCTCCGATGGCCCCGTGCGGCCGGGCAGTTCGGGTGTGACGATCCGTGCGCATTTGATCTCCTAGCGCGACGGAACGCGACCCGCACGGGAAAGTTACGACCGTTCACCCCTTTTGGTGGCGCGATGGACAACCGTCCGTCGCGCCACCGCCTTGTCCGCATACGTTCGTCCCGCTGCGAGCCGTCACGGGAACGGCGGCTCCCCTTACGGGAGATCGGGGGTGTACTCGTGCGCATCGGACTGATTGCGGAGGGCGGCTATCCGTATGTGAGCGGTGACGCCAGGCTCTGGTGCGACCGGCTCGTGCGCGGGCTCGACCGGCACGAGTTCGACATCTACGCGCTCAGCCGCAGCGAGCGCCAGGAGGACGAGGGCTGGGTCCCGCTGCCGGCCCAGGTCAGCCGGGTCCGCACCGCGCCGATGTGGTCCGCCGACGAGGACGGAGTGGTGTACGGCCGTCGGGCGCGCCGCCGGTTCGCCGAGCACTACGCCGAGTTGGCGGCCGTACTCTGCGCGGGGGGCGGCGCGGATGATGCCTCCGGGGAGGCGTCGGCCACTGAGGCGGACCGTTTCGGCAGTGCGCTGTACGGCCTCGCCGAACTCGCCCGCGACGAGGGCGGTCTCGTGGGAGCGCTCCGCTCCGAGGCCGCCGTACGCGCTCTGGAGCACGCCTGCCGGTCCCGGGGCGCCCTGCGGACGGCGCGCGAGGCGCGTGTGCCCGATCTGCTGGCCGTCGCCGCGCACCTGGAGCGCGCCCTGCGCCCGCTCTCCCTCGACTGGTACGAGGACGACGGCCTGGGCGCCGTCGACCTGTGCCACGCCACCTCCGGCGGCTCCGCGGCCCTGCCCGGCCTGCTCGCGCACCACTTCTGCGGCGTACCGCTGCTTCTGACCGAGTACGGCGTCCGGCTCCGTACGCACTATCTGGCCGCCCCCGACTCCTCGCCGGCCGTGCGCTCCCTGCTCGCCGCCTTCCACGGCGCGCTCGCCGCCGAGACCTACGCGCGGGCCGCCCTCGTCACGCCGGGCAACGGTCACGCCCGCCGCTGGCAGGAGCGGTGCGGCGCCGACCGCGCCAAGCTCCGCACGGTGTACCCCGGCATGGACGCCGGCCGCTTCGCGGAGGTCGGCGAGAGCGCGGCGTGCGCCGACCCGGACTCGCTGGTGTGGGTCGGCCGCGTCGAACCCGCCAAGGACCTGGTGTCGTTGCTGCACGCCTTCGCCGAGGTGCGCAAGGAGGAGCCGAAGACCCGGCTGCGGATCGTCGGCACGCCGGCCGGCCCCGAGGGGGCCGCCTATCTCGGCCACTGCCGGGCGCTTGCCGCGCAGCTCTTCCCCGACGAGGCGGAGGGGCCGCACCGGGTCGGCGACAACCCCGTCTCCTTCGAGGAGATCGGCGCCCCGGACATCCCGAACCTGGCCGCCGCGTACGCCTCCGGCGCGGTGACCGTCCTGTCCAGCGTCGTCGAGGGCTTCCCCATCGGCCTGGTCGAGGCCATGTTCTGCGGTCGCGCGACGGTGTCCACGGACGTCGGCGCGGTGGTGGAGGTCATCGGCGGCACCGGGCTCGTCGTACCGCCGCGCAATCCGCGGGCGCTCGCGGAGGCGTGCGTGGCGTTGTTGCGGGACCCCGAGCGCCGTGAACGCCTGGGCGCGGCCGCACGCGCGCGTGCGCTCGAACTGTTCACCGTCGAGCAGAACGTCGCGGCATTTCACGGCATTTACCTGGAGATCGTCTCGCGCACCCCGGTCCGCCGCGTGGTCCTCGACGACACCGGTGAACCCCTCCCGTTCGCCGTCCCGGCCGAGGCCCACGTCCCCGGCCGCTGGACCGAACGCCCCGCACGCCCGACCCCCCGCAACGGCCCACCCCGCCCTCCGGGCACCCCCGTACGCGCCACGGCCATGCCTACGCCGGAGGGGGCGCGATGAGCGGGCGGGGGGAGGGGTGGCGCTCGGTGGACGGGGCCGGGGGTGTGATGAGTGGATTGGATGGCGGCGACCGTCTCCTGAGCG
This sequence comes from Streptomyces chartreusis, assembly GCF_008704715.1. Classification (NCBI taxonomy): domain Bacteria; kingdom Bacillati; phylum Actinomycetota; class Actinomycetes; order Kitasatosporales; family Streptomycetaceae; genus Streptomyces; species Streptomyces chartreusis. The sequence goes on along the minus strand of NZ_CP023689.1, from coordinate 3,541,323 downwards.
GCCCGGGTGGTCTCGATCGGCCCGCCGCTCCGAGCAGTCCCGGGGCGTGGGACGAGCGGTCGGAGGAGTGGCTCGGGGCGGGCGAGAGCGTACGGGATGACCAGGCGACCGGCGCTTCCTCCGTAGCCCCCGCCGAGGGATCGGCCTCTGCCCCGCGCCCCAACCGTCGAGGCGGCGCCGATCCGGTCAAGGCCCTGATGCACCGCCACCGCGAGCTGTGCGAACGCGCGGTGGACCCCCTGGAGATCGCCGCCGGCCTCGAAGCCCACGGCGTCACCGACCGCACGGCCGCCCGCTTCCTGCACCGGGACGTCTTCTCCCTGGCGGAGGAGATGTACGCCCGGACGTCCCGGGACGCGGAAACTCCCCAGGATGCCCAGCCCCTCACCACCCCCCGCGCACGAGCCGACTGGATGGTCCTCACCCTCCTCCCCGGCGCCCTCTGCGCGGCGGCCGTGACCGGCATGCACCTCACCGATGGCCAGAACCGCCTGATCGCGGCCGCCGTGGGAGTCCTCGCCGTGATCCTCGCCCTGCGCGCGGCCGTCGCCCGTGGCCCCCTGGCCGGCGAGCACGCCGCCCGCCCCACGGCCACCCGGATCTGCTGGCTCCTCGGCTACGCCCTCCTGGGCGACGGCCTCCTCCAGGCAGCCGTCGCCGGCGGCCCCGATCACCTCCCCGCCGGTACGCCCGACGGCCCCTGGCCCCTCACGGTCGCCCCCGTCCTGGCCCTCGCCCTCTCCTGCGCGCCCGCCGCCTGGTGCGCCCACCTCCTCGCCGTACGGGCCCGCCACAAACTCTCGGCCAGCCGCGCCCTGAAGGACTTCGCCACCTCGGCGAAGCCCCTGCTCCTGGCCACCCTCGCCCTCTACCTCGGCGCCCTGACGGCCCTGCTCGCGGTGACCGCCACCGCCCTCGACGAGCCCGCCGCCTACGCCCAGACCCTCACGCTGGGCGCCCTCCTGTTCCTGTCCCGTCTCCTCACCACCCACGGCTTCACCCACGCTCCCGCCCTGGTACTCACCGCGGCGGCCTCGGCCGAGGTGACCGCCCTGGCGACCGTCTTCGCCGCCCGCCTCCCCGGCTGCGACTGGCTGGGGACCCCCGTACAGACGCTCCTCGACGTATGGGGCCCGGCCGCCATCCCCACGATGGCCTGCGGGGCAGGAGCCCTGACGCTGCTGCTGCACGCGATGCGCACCCTGACCAGGGCGTCCGCGCACACGAGGGCGGACGACGCATGCTGACGCACCACCACCCCATGACGACCCGCCGCACCCGTGTACGGCGGGAAGCGGAAGCGCCGGGGCGTGTCCACCCACGGCGGCCCGCCCCCACACCGCCGCATGTCCGACGGTCCCCAGCCACCACCGGACCCGGCACGGACACCCCCGGCGCGGCCCGATCCACCCGGTACGTCCGGTGGCCCCGAACCGTCACCGACCCGAACTCGGACACTCCCGGCGCGGCCCCACTCGCCCGGCCCGTCCGACAGCACCGGACCCGGCACGGAGGCCCCGGTGCAGCCCGACCCGCTCGGCACGTCCGGTGGCCCCGAACCGCCACCGCACCGAGCACGCACACCCCCGGCGCGGCCCCATCCGCCCGGCCTGTCCGACAGCACCGGACCCGGCACGGAGGCCCCGGTGCAGCCCGACCCGCTCGGCCCGTCCGGTGGCCCCGAACCGCCACCGCACCGAGCACGCACACCCCCGGCGCGGCCCCATCCGCCCGGCACCCCCGCAGGCCACGACAAGCGCACCCCCACCGAGCCGCGCGCGTCACCGCCGGCAACGCCCCCCACAGAACCGCCGTAACCCTCCTGCCCGAAGTACTCGAAGGAGACCCCCAAATGATCACCTCCCGATCCGACCTCCCCTCGGCCCCGGGAGCCGCGCGATGAGAGTTCTGCTGATCGGAGCCAACGGCTATCTGGGCCGCTTCGTGGCCGACCGCCTCCTCGCCGACCCCGCGGTCCAACTCACCGCGCTGGGCCGCGGCGACGACGCCGACGTCCGTTTCGACCTCGCGTCCGGCAGCCCCGGCGCCCTCACCCGCTTCCTCGACGCGGTACACCCCGGCGTCGTCATCAACTGCGCCGGCGCCACGAGGGGCGGTGCCCGCGATCTCACCCGCCACAACACCGTCGCCGTGGCCACCGTCTGCGAGGCCCTGCGGCGCAGCGGCTGCGGCGCCCGCCTCGTCCAGATCGGCTGCGGCGCCGAATACGGCCCGAGCCAGCCCGGCTCCTCCACGGCCGAGGACGCCGTCCCCCGCCCCGGCGGCCCGTACGGCGTCAGCAAACTCGCCGCCACCGAACTGGTCCTGGGCTCCGGCCTGGACGCCGTCGTCCTGCGCGTCTTCTCACCCGCGGGCCCCGGCACCCCCGCCGGCTCTCCTCTCGGCCGACTCGCCGAGGCCATGCGCCGCGCGATGCAGTCCGGCGACGGCGAGCTCAAACTGACCGGCCTCGGCGCCCAACGCGACTTCGTCGACGTCCGCGACGTGGCCCGCGCCGTGCACGCCGCCTCGCTCTCCGCCGCCCAGGGCGTCATCAACATCGGCTCCGGCCGCGCCGTCCGGCTCCGCGACGCCGCCGCCATCCTCGCCCGCGTGGCCGGCTACGGCGGCGCCCTCCACGAACTCGACGGCCCGCCCGGCCCGCTGCGTCCGACCATCGGCCACCCACGGTCCGACCCGGACCACGCGACCCATGCGGCCCACGCGTCCGCGCACACCGCACACGCGGTCCACTCGACGCACGCGGCTCACGCCGCCCCCGTCGCCTACCCCGACGGCTGCGGCAGCTGGCAGCAGGCCGACGTACGCACCGCACGCGACCGGCTCGGCTGGCGCCCCCGGATCAACCTCGAGGAATCCCTGGGCGACATCTGGATGGAGGCGGCATGCCGTATCTGACCGGCATGAAACGGACCACGCCGAGCACCGGTCTGCGCACCGGTCTCGGCGTGCCGGGCTATGCCCACCCCCTCCTCGCCCCCACCGAATGGGCCGAACTCGCCCGCCCCGGCACCCCCTTGGACTGGGTCGTCCTCAACGTCGCCGACGGCCCCGGCGCCCGCCCCGACCCGCACTGCCTCGAAGCCGCCGGCCGGCTCCGCAACGCGGGGATCCGTGTCCTGGGCAATCTCGACACCGCCCACCTCGACCGGATCCACCTCGGCACCACCCACGGCGCCCGCGTCTTCGGCGAAGTGATCTCCAAGGCGCACCGCTACCTGGACTGGTACCGAGTCGACGGCTTCCTCCTGGACCGCTGCCCGACCGACGGCACCGCACTGCCCGAGGTCCTGCGCACCATCACCGCCCTGCGAGGGCTGCGTGACAAGGCCCACATAGTCCTGGGTCACGGGACCCACCCCCACCCCGGCTACGCCGAGTGCGCCGACCAGCTCGTCACCTTCTCCGGCCCGTGGCGCGACTACCGCTGGTCGCAGGTCGCGGAGTGGACGGCGGACTATCCCCCTGACCGTTTCTGCCATTTCGTCCATGGAGTGCCCCTCGGCCACCTCGACGAGGCACTGCGCATCGCGCGCTGGCAGGGCGCCGCGACGATCTGGTTCACCGACCACACGGACCGGGGCGGGCGCACCGATCCATGGGAGACCATGCCCGGCTACTGGGACGAAATCGTCTCGCGGATCGGAACAGGTGTCTCGGAATGAAAAAGGCCATGGCACTGTTACCAGGAGAACAATCGTAGTGATCGACCGACCAACGGAGTCCCCGTGTCGCTGCCACCCCTGGTCGAGCCGGCCCCCGAGCTCACCGTAGACGAGGTTCGCAGGTACTCCCGCCACCTGATCATCCCCGATGTCGGGATGGACGGGCAGAAGCGGCTGAAGAACGCCAAGGTGCTCTGTGTGGGCGCCGGCGGCCTGGGCTCGCCGGCGCTGATGTACCTGGCCGCCGCGGGCGTCGGCACGCTCGGCATCGTGGAGTTCGACGAGGTCGACGAGTCGAACCTCCAGCGCCAGATCATCCACAGCCAGTCCGACATCGGCCGCTCCAAGGCCGAGTCCGCCCGTGACAGCGTCAAGGGCATCAACCCGTACGTGAACGTGATCCTCCACGAAGAGCGGCTCGAGGCCGACAACGTGATGGACATCTTCAGCCAGTACGACCTGATCGTCGACGGCACGGACAACTTCGCGACCCGCTACCTGGTCAACGACGCCTGCGTGCTGCTGAACAAGCCGTACGTGTGGGGCTCGATCTACCGCTTCGACGGCCAGGCCTCCGTCTTCTGGTCCGAGCACGGCCCCTGCTACCGCTGCCTCTACCCGGAGCCCCCGCCGCCGGGCATGGTCCCCTCCTGCGCCGAGGGCGGCGTGCTGGGCGTGCTGTGCGCGTCCATCGGCTCCATCCAGGTCAACGAGGCCATCAAGCTGCTCGCGGGCATCGGCGAGCCGCTGGTCGGCCGCCTGATGATCTACGACGCCCTGGAGATGCAGTACCGCCAGGTCAAGGTCCGCAAGGACCCGAACTGCGCCGTCTGCGGCGAGAACCCCACCGTCACCGAGCTCATCGACTACGAGGCCTTCTGCGGCGTCGTCTCCGAGGAGGCCCAGGAGGCCGCCGCCGGCTCGACGATCACTCCGAAGCAGCTCAAGGAGTGGATCGACGACGGCGAGAACATCGACATCATCGACGTCCGCGAGATCAACGAGTACGAGATCGTCTCGATCCCCGGCGCCCGACTGATCCCGAAGAACGAGTTCCTCATGGGCACCGCCCTGGAGAGCCTCCCGCAGGACAAGAAGATCGTCCTGCACTGCAAGACGGGTGTCCGCAGTGCGGAAGTTCTCGCGGTCCTGAAGTCCGCGGGCTTCGCCGACGCCGTCCATGTGGGCGGCGGCGTGATCGGCTGGGTCAACCAGATCGAGCCGGACAAGCCGGTCTACTGAGCGGACTGCCTCGCCCGCAGGGCGAGCACTGCTCCAGCGGCGGGGGCTTCGCGCACCATGGGTGCCCGGAGCCCCCGCCGTCGTCATGAGCAGACCTTGCCGTCCTTCGGCACCGTCCCCTTGAGCAGATACGCGTTCACCGTGGAGTCGACGCAGCCGCTGCCCTTGCCGTACGCGGAGTGGCCCTCGCCCTGCCAGGTGAGCATCACACCGACGCCCTTGCCGAGTTCGTCGGCCATCCTGCGGGTGCCCTCGTAGGGCGTCGCCGGGTCGCCCGTGTTGCCGACCAGCAGGATCGGCGCCGCACCCGGCGCGCTGACCTCCGGAGTGTCGTACTGCCCGGCCACCGGCCAGTCGTGGCACCAGCCGCCCGTGTCCCAGCCGAGCATGGGACCGAACACCGGTGAGACCTTCTCGAACCGCGGCAGCAGCTTCTTCGTCTCCTCGACCGTCGGCCGCTGCTTGTCGTCCAGGCACGATATGACCCGTTGCGAGTGCGTCCCCGTGCCGTAGCGGCCCGACGCGTCACGGTCGTTGTAGTCGTCGCCGAGCGCCAGCAGTTCCGAGCCGTCGCCCCGCTCGGCCGCCTCCAGGGCGCTCGTCAGTGTCGGCCAGCTCGCCTCGCTGTACAGCGGCCTGATGATGCCGGTGAGCGCGAGCGACTCCGTGAGCTTGCGGTCGGAGGACGTCGGCATCGGGTTCGCGTCGATCCGCTTCAGCAGGTCCACGATCTTCTGGGTGCCGGCTTCCGCGCCCTGGCCGGTGGACTTCAGGTAGTTGTTCAACGCGCGCTGGAAGCCCCTGGCCTGGTTCTCGGTGTGCCCCTCCGAGTCGGCGCTCGGGTCGACGACCGCGTCCAGGATCATCCGTCCGACGGTGCCGGGGAACAAGTGGGCGTACACGCCGCCCAGTTCGGTGCCGTAGGAGATGCCGAAGTAGTGCATCTTCCTGTCGCCGAGGACCTGGCGGATCAGGTCCATGTCGCGAGCGGTGTCGGTGGTCGACACATGTGCCATCAGCTGCCCCTCGGCCTTCTGGCAGCCCTTGCCGAACGCGATGGCGTCCTGGAAGTACGCGGTCTCCTCGGCCGGGGTGTCCGGTGTGATGTCCACCGACTCGGAGGCCTGGATCTCCTTGTCGCTGCGGCAGCGCACGCCCTCGCTGGCGCCGACCCCGCGCGGGTCGAAGCTCACCAGGTCGTACCGCTTGCCCAGTTCGGAGGCGCTGTCGGCGTACCACGGCATCGTGGAAACCCCCGAGCTGCCGGGGCCGCCGAAGTTGAACAGGAGCGAGCCGATGCGGTCCTCGCCCGTGGCCTTGGTGCGGATCAGGGCGACGTCGATCGTCCTGCCTTCCGGCTTCGCCCAGTCCAATGGTGTCTTCAGCGTCGCGCACCGCCACTCGTCGCCGGGCGCGGGGGAGTCCCCGGTCGCCTTGCAGTCGCCCCAGTCGAGCTTCTGCGCGGTCAGGGAGGACGGCAACGCGGTTGCGGACGAGCCGGTGGAGGGCGCCGAAGAATCCGCGTCGCTCGTTCTGTCACCGGTCTGCGCGCCGTCGGACGAGCTGCCGCTGCACCCCGTCGCCAAGAGCGCGGAGGCGGCTGCCACGGCCGCCCACCGTACGAAACGCGTCATGTCGCTTCCCCCCTCGCAGGCCGTCCGCGCTGTGCCGCGGATGGCGGTCAGGCCATAGTAGGCGGATCACGAACTGGCCGTCGCAGCCTGTGGATAACTCTCTGACCTGCGCATTCGTGAGGGTTGCGGCTCGGATTCCCACGCATTCGGGCTCGCTGGGGCAGTCTCAGGAGCACACCGTGCCGGCCTTCGGGACCCTCCCGTCCAGCAGATAGCCGTTCACCGCGTCCTGCACGCACTTGTTCTTGCTGTCGTAGGCGCCGTGCCCCTGTCCCTTGTACGTCAGCTCGACACCGACGCCCTTCCCGAGTGCCTGCGCCATCTTCTGCGCGCCCTCGTACGGCGTGGCCGGGTCGCCCGTGTTGCCGACGACGAGGATCGGCGCCGAACCGGGCGCGCTGACGTCGGGATGCTCGGCGGCCCCTTCCACCGCCCAGTCGGTGCAGCTGAGCATGGACCAGGCGAGGGGCTCGCCGAACAGGGGCGAGGCGGACCGGAATTCGGGCAGCTTCCCCTCCACGTACTGGGGCGTGTACCGCGGTTTGTCGTCGGCGCAGTTGATCGAGATGTTGGCGGCGGTGATGTTGCTGTACTCGCCGTTGTCGCTGCGCCCGTTCAGCGAGTCCGACAGCAGCATCAGGGTCATGCCGTTGCCGTCGTACGCCTCCTCGAGACCCTGGGTGAGATAGGGCCAGAAGTCCTTCGAGTACAGCGCCTGGAGGATGCCGTTGGTCGCGGCGGACTCGGTCAGCTGGCGTGGGAAGATCCCCTCGATCGGCTTCCTGTCGAGGTCCTTCAGCAGCTTCGCGATGCGGTCCTTCACGTCCTGGGCGGTGTCCCCGATCGGGCAGTCCTCGACCTGGGAGGTGCAGTCCGCGGCGAAGTTGTCGAGCGCGAGCTGGAAGCCCTCGGCCTGCCCGAGCGTCCCCTGCTCGGCGTTCTGCGTCGGGTCGACCACCGCGTCGAAGACCGCGCGGCCCACCTTCTTGGGGAACAGATGGGCGTAGACACCGCCGAGTTCGGTGCCGTAGGAGATGCCGAAGTAGTGCAGTTTGTCGTCGCCGAGCACCTGGCGCATCAGGTCCATGTCGCGCGCCGCCTCGGTGGTGGCCACGTGCGGCAGCATCTCCCCGGAGTTCTTCTCGCAGGCCGCGTTGAACCTCTTGGTGCTGTCCACGAGTTCGGTCTTCTCGGCTGTGTCGTCCGGTGTGGTGTCCTGCTGGAAGTAGGCGTCGAGTTGCTGGTCGTCCTCGCACAGCACCGGAGCGCTGCGGCCGACCCCGCGCGGGTCGAAGCTCACCAGGTCGTAGCGGGTGCGCAGCTTCTCGTACAGGTCGCCGAAGGCGGGCAGCGTGGTGACTCCGGAGCCGCCGGGGCCGCCGAAGTTGAAGATCAGCGAGCCGATGCGCCGGTTCTCGGCGCCGCTGGACTTCACCCGGATCAGATCGATGCCGATCGTGTCGCCCTCGGGGTCGTCCCAGTCCCGGGGTGCCTTCATCGTGGCGCACTCCCAGGTGCCGTCGGCCGGCAGCGGAGACGGACTGCCTCCGCCGCCCTGCGCCTGGGAGGGGGCCGGGCAGGCCTTCCAGTCCAGGTCCTGAGCCGTCAGGTCCTCGTCGTTCCCGGAGTCGTCGCCGCTGCAACCGGCCAGCAGGGAGGAGAGCAGCAGAGCGGTGGCGGTCAGGGCAGCGGCGCGCATCCGGGGAGGCTTCGGCATGCTCCCATCCTGAGGTCGTACGTGGTGGGGCGCTCGGGGCACGGGCCGTACGAGGTACGGCGGCGCCTCACCTTCCGGGCCCTTACAACGTACGGCGACCGGGTCCTCGTACGGCAAGGCCCCAGGGCGTCTCCCGTCGCCGTGCCCGGCCTGCGCGGACTCGTCCGCGCCCCACTCGCGCTACAGCGCGCCCTTACGGCTCAGGTGGTTGAAGGCCAGCCAGCCCGGCAGGACCGGCAGCCACAGGGTCAGCAGACGGAACAGCAGCACCGCGGGCGCGGCGACCTCGCTGGGCAGGCCCACGGCGATCAGACCGACGGTCAGGGTCGCCTCCACCGCGCCCACACCGCCCGGGGTCGGGGCGGCGGAGCCGAGCGCGTTGCCCGCGAGGAAGACGACCGCGACGCTGGCGATGCTGAGCGAGGTCCCCTCGCTGCCGAACGCCCGGATCGAAGCATCCAGGCACATCACGAAGCAGGCCGTCAGCAGCAGCATGCCGCCGATGCCGGTGACCAGCTTCTGCGGCCGCTGGAGCACGTCGAGCATGCGCGGTACGACACCCGCGAAGAGCGACCTCACGCGCGTGACGACGAACTTCCGCAGGAACGGCACCGAGGTCACCACGAGCACCAGCACCGCGACCGTCAGCAGACCCGCGATGACGGTCCGGGACGGCGACAGCGACGGCGTCTTCTCGGTACCGGTCAGATAGCCGAAGGACAGCAGCATCAGGATGTGGCAGCCGAGCCCGAACAGCTGCGAGGCGCCGACACTCGCCACCGCGAGCCCCGGCCGCACTCCCGAGCGCTGGAGGAAGCGCGTGTTCAGGGCGACGCCACCGACCGCGGCCGGCGCGACGATCTTCACGAACGACCCGGCGACCTGCGCCGCCACGGTCTGCCGGAACGGCACCCGCTCGGGCACGAACCCCAGCAGCGCCATGGCCGCCGCGAAGTAGCTGGCCGCCGAGAACAGCACCGCCGCGGCCACCCAGCCCCACTGGGCGTTGGCGACGAGCGGGCCGAACTCGATGTGCGTGAGCTGCGTCAGCAGGAAGTACGCGCCGATGGCACCGGCGATGACGCTGATCAGCGTGCGCGGGCGCACCCGCTCCAGGCGGGCCGGCTCTACCGGCGCCTGCGGCCTGATGCGCAGCACCTCGTGCCGGATCTGCGTGAGGAGATCCTCCTCGCGCGCCTCCTCCACGGCATCGTCGATGGCCCGCTTCTCGGCCCGCGCCTCCGCCCGCACGGCCTTCTTGTCCGGCTTGTCGAGCTTCGCGTCCGCCTTGTCGAGTACGACCTCGCTGCCGCCCGCCGCCTCCTCGCTACGGGCGTGCTTGGCCTGCCGGGACGCCTCCAGCACCGCCTCGCGCTCGCGCTGTGCCCGCTCACGGGCGAGCCGGCGCAGCGTCGCGCGCGTGGAGCGGCTCAGCGCGATGGGCTGGAGCATCGGCAGACAGTCGGCGACGGCGTCGGGGCCGAGCACGCTCACCGCCGAGGACACCGCGCGCTCGGCGCCGACGCGCAGGCCGAGCGTGACCAGCAGCTGGGAGATGTCCATGCGCAGCAGCAGAGTGTTCGTCGCGATCTCACCGATCCGCAGATCTGTGATGATCACTTTGCCGGAACGATCCACCAGAATCGCGTCGCCGACGAGCCTGCGATGCGCGATCCGCCGCGACTGCAACGCCTTGACCTGGCGCCAGGTGCCCTGCAGCAGATCGTCGGTGATCTCCTCGTCCGACAGTGAGTCCAGTGTGTGTCCGCCGGTGTGCTCGTAGACCAGCATCACGGCGTCCGGGCCGAGCTCGGAGGTGGCGATCAGCTTGGGCGCGTTCGCGCCGGCCGCGATGGCCGCGTAGGCGAGCAGGGCCTCCTGCTCCAGCGCCTGGCGCAGCGACTGGAGGCTGCTGCGGGTGGCGAAGCCGCGCAGCGTCAGATTGCGCCACGCGCGATAGAAGAAGCCCTGGGCCTGCTGCTCCCGGTCGACGACCGTCACGTCGAGCGGCGGGCCGTCCTCGAGCGTGACGAAGTAGCGCCGGCCGCGGTCGGTGGTCTCCTGGGTCTCGGAGATCTCCTCGCGGGCCGCGCTCACGGGCCGGAAGCCGACGTGCCTGAGGCCCGCCATCAGCGTCCGGCCGGTGGGGCGGACGTTGGGCGAGCCGACGGCGTACAGCGTGCCGTAGGCGACGGTCCAGCCGATCAGCAGCGTCAGGAGGATCGAGAACGGCGTGGTGTAGCCGGTGACCAGCATGGAGAAGGCGTACAGGACCAGGACCGCCCACAGGACCGCACGCCAGCGGGGTCTGCGGGACATGCCCACGGCCGTCATGTACGCGATGACCGGGGCGAGATAGCCGTGCACCGGGTCGGTGAGGGAGCCGACGTCGCCGGGCGAGGGCTGGGTGAGGGCGTCCCGGATGGAGTCAGGGGCGGCCCGCGCGACCCACAGGTCCGTGGCGAGTGTCACTCCGTGGGCGAGGACCGCGGCGAGGACGCCGTCTGCGATGCGCAGCCCGTCCCGCTTGATCAGCCGCTCGATCGCGAAGGCGACCGGCACCAGCAGGATCGCGATGCTGGAGACCAGCCCGGCCATCTTGCTGAAGACGTCGGGCGCCTGTCCGGTGCCCTTGTTGATGTCCTGCTCGAGTCCCGAGGTCGTGCCATGTGCGAACGCCGCGATCGCGAGGAGCAACGCGATGCCGAGCACGCCCACCAGGAGCCGCATCAGGTCCGACGGGCGGTGCACGCGCGCGGGGAGCAGCGGTTCGTCGCCCTCGACCTCGTCTGCGTGCACCTCGTCGAGTTCCACGTCGTAGGCGGCCTTGCCCTCGACGGCCTTGCGGCCGGCCTCGGTCGGGTCGGTGCCCTTGCCCGCCTCGTGCTTCGTGCCGCCGTCGGCGTCCTTCTCGTCGGCGTTCACGGTGTCCGGGCGCGACGAAGCGTCAGAGGTGCTCTCCGCGCCCTCCGGGTGCACACCCTGCTGCTTCATCGTCTCTTCTTGATCTCGTATCACCAGTCACCGCCCGCACGATGGTGGCATGCTCCACCGACACACGGGGGCATCAGGGTGCAAATGCGGGGGCGCACAGTCTGCCCGAAGCGCCGCCGCAGGGCGAGGGATACGCACAGTGGCGAGCGAGTCACATTGTCGGTGCCGTGGGGCAGGATGGGGCGGATGAGCGAGGAGAGCCTTCCGGACGACGCCCGCCCGGCCCAAGATGACGCCCGTCCGGAGTACACCGATGCCGGCCCGGAGCACGCCGCTGAGCTGCCGGAGTACGCCGAGCGGGTCCTCGAGGTCAGCGAGCTGATCCCGCCGGGGCGCGTCATGACGTACGGAGACGTCGCCGAATGGCTGGAAGAGGGCGGTCCCCGGCAGGTCGGCCGGGTGATGGCCCTCTACGGCGGAGCCGTGCCGTGGTGGCGCGTGGTCCGCTCGGACGGCGCCCTGCTGCCCGGCCACGAGCTCAGAGCCCTGGAGCAGTACCGCGCGGAGGGCACTCCCCTCAAGGAGGCGAGCAGAGCCGCCGAGGGCCACCTGCCGCGCCTGGACATGAAGCGGGCGCGGTGGGACGGCGGCGAACGCGCACAGGGTCACACCTGACAGCTTCCGACATCGCGGCGCCCGCCGTGTGACCCGTGATCCGTAAGGGGGAAACAGGGCACGCCCGTGACATGACGTACGTTCGTGAGGCGAGGGACACACGTGACACGAGTGGCCTGAGGGATGAATCGGAAGCCCTGCTTCCGCACCATCCCGCGGCGTAGCGTCGGCTGCGCGTGTCCCCCTCACCCCGCAGCCACCGCCCTGCACACGCGCGGGGCGGCCCACCCGGCACCCGACCACCAGCCCCCGACGACGGCGCTCCGCGCCGGCGGTGACAACCTGCACTCCCACCAGGACCGGCGAACCACGTGAGCTCCTCTTTCTCCACCAGGCGCCTGTCGCACCCCCAGGTGCGACAGGGGACCCGTGGCGCTTACCGGCTGGTACGTACCCCTGCGGTCCGCGTGGCTCCCCCTCGTCTTGACGCCGCACAGCGCGCCGTGGTTGACCACGGCACCGGCCCGATGCTCGTCCTCGCAGGTCCGGGCACCGGCAAGACCACCACGCTCGTCGAGTCGGTGGCGGCACGCATCGCCCGCGGCGGGGACCCCGAGCGCATCCTGGTGTTGACGTTCAGCCGCAAGGCCGCGGTCGAACTGCGCGACCGCATGGCACTGCGCATAGGGGCGGCCCGCGCACCGCAGGCGACCACCTTCCACTCGTTCTGCTACGCCCTCGTCCGCGCCCACCAGGACAGCGACCTGTTCACGGAACCGCTGCGGCTGCTGTCCGGCCCCGAGCAGGACGTGACCGTACGAGGGCTGCTCGCGGGCCAGCCCGACCTGGAGCGGCTCGGACTCGCCCATGTGCGCTGGCCGGACGACCTGCGCGCCTGCCTGACCACCCGTGGCTTCGCCGACGAGGTCCGCGCGGTCCTCGCCCGCAGCCGCGAGCTGGGCCTCGCACCCGACGCCCTGGACGCCTTCGCCCGCCGCATCGGCCGCCCCGACTGGCGCGCCGCGGCCGCCTTCCTCGCCGAGTACCTCGACGTGCTCGACATGCAGGGCGTGCTCGACTACGCCGAACTGGTCCACCGCGCGGTGCTCCTCGCCCGCCGGCCCGAGACCGCGGCACGACTGTCCGCGCAGTACGACGCCGTGTACGTCGACGAGTACCAGGACACCGATCCGGCGCAGGTACGGCTGCTGCACGCGCTCGCTGGCGACGGCCGCAACCTGGTCGCGTTCGGCGACCCCGACCAGTCGATCTACACGTTCCGCGGCGCCGACGTGAACGGCATCCTGGACTTCCCGCACGCCTTCCCGCGCGCGGACGGCCGCCCCGCGCCCGTCGAGGTCCTACGCACCTCCCGCCGCTCCGGCGCCGACCTGCTGGCCGCGACCCGGCTGCTGACCCAGCGCATGCCGCTGACCCGCCTCCCGGCGGAGAAGGTACGCGCCCACCGCGAACTCACCCCGGTCCGCGAGGGCGGCCGCGTCGAGGTCTTCACCTACCCGACGCCCGGCACCGAGCTCGACAACATCGCCGACATCCTGCGCCGCGCCCACCTTGAGGACGGCGTGCCCTGGGGCGAGATGGCCGTACTGGTGCGCGCGGGGTCGCGCACCATCCCGACGGTGCGCCGGGCGCTCACGGCCGCCGGGGTGCCCCTGGACATCGACGGCGACGACCTGCCGTTGCGGCACGAGCCCGCGGTGGCGCCGCTGTTGACGGCGTTGCGGGCGGTGGCAAGGGCGGAGGCGTCGGGGGGCGCGACGGGGGAGACCGGCGCCGAAGCCGCGGGCTCCGACGGGGAGGGGGACGCGGGCGGATCTGTAGCGCCGGCCGGTGAGACGGCGGCCACGGACAGCTCTGCGACACACTCCCCCGGAGGGGTGGCGGACAGGGATGGTTCCTCGGCACAGGCTCCCGAAGAGCCTGCCCGGGACACCTGCTGGCTCGACACCGAGACCGCCCTCAGCCTGCTCGCCTCCCCGCTCGCCGGCATGGACGCCGCCGACCTCCGGCGGCTCGGCCGTGCCCTGCGTGAGGAGGAGCGGGCCGCGGGCAACGCCCTGCCGCCGCCCTCGGACGACCTGCTCGCCCGGGCGCTGGCCGAGCCGGAGCGGCTGGCGGTGCACGACCCCACGTACGCGCGTGGCGCCCAGCGGCTCGGCGCGCTGCTGCGCAAGGCCCGTGAACGGCTCGCGGGCGGCGGTACGGCCGAGGAGGCGCTGTGGGACCTGTGGGAGGGCACGCCGTGGCCCGCGCGACTGGAGCGCACCGCCCGCCGCGGCGGCGCCGCCGGTCGCAACGCCGACCGTGACCTGGACGCCATGTGTGCACTGTTCGCGACAGCCGCCCGCGCGGAGGAGCGCACCGGCGGCCGCGGTGCCCTGAACTTCCTGGAGGAGATCGACGCCGAGGACATCGCCGCCGACACCCTCACGCGGCGTGCCGTACGCCCCGACGCCGTACGCCTGATGACCGCGCACCGCTCCAAGGGCCTCGAATGGCGCCTGGTCGTCGTCGCGGGCGTCCAGGAGGGTCTGTGGCCGGACCTGCGCCGCCGCGGCTCCCTCCTGGAGGCCGACCGCATCGGCCGCGACGGACTCGCCGAGCCGCTCACCCCGGGAGCGCTGCTCGCGGAGGAACGCCGCTTGTTCTACGTCGCCGCCACACGCGCGCGTGAGCGCCTGGTCGTCACGGCGGTGAAGGGCGCGGCCGACGACGGCGACCAGCCCTCCCGCTTCCTGACCGAACTCGGCGTGGAACCGAGGGACGTCACGGGCCGCCCCCGCCGCCCGCTGTCCGTCGCTGCGCTCGTCGCCGAACTGAGGGCGACGACGGTCGACCCGCGCGCCTCCGACGCCCTCAGGGAGGCCGCCGCGCACCGACTGGCCAGGCTGGCGGCGCTCGCCGACGAGGACGGCCGCCCACTGGTCCCCGCCGCCCACCCGTACCGCTGGTGGGGCATGTTCGAGCCGACCGAGTCCAAGGTGCCGCTGCGCAACCGGGACCAGCCCGTCGTGCTCTCGGGCAGCGCCCTCGACCAGCTCGCCAACACCTGCGCCCTCCAGTGGTTCCTGGGCCGCGAGGTGAAGGCCGACGCGCCCGCCACCGTCGCCCAGGGCTTCGGCAACGTCGTGCACGTCCTCGCCGACGAGGTCGCCTCCGGCCACACGCCGGCCGACCTCGACGTCCTCATGGAGCGCCTCGACTCCGTGTGGAACGCGCTGGCCTTCGACGCGCCGTGGAAGTCGGCCCAGGAGAAGGGCAACGCGCGCGTGGCGCTCGAACGCTTCCTGCAGTGGCACGTGATGGACCGCGCGGGCCGCACCCCGGTGGCGAGCGAGCACGACTTCGACGTGACCCTGGAGGCCGGGGATTTCGAGGTGCGTATCCGCGGCCAGATGGACCGCGTCGAGGCCGACGGCGACGGACGCGCCTACGTGGTCGACTTCAAGACCGGCAAGCAGGCCCCCAGCGCGGCCGAGGTGGCCCGGCACCCGCAGCTCGCCGTCTACCAGCTCGCCGTCCGCGAGGGCGCCGTCGACGACGCCTTCGACGGCGAGCGCCCCGAGCCGGGCGGCGCCGAACTCGTCCAGCTGCGTCAGGGCGCCGCCAAGCGCGACGGCGGCGAGACCCTGCCCAAGGTGCAGGGACAACAGCCCCTGGACGGCCCGGAGGGGGAGTGGGTCGGCGACCTGCTCGCCACCGCGGCGGGCAAGGTCCTCGACGAACGGTTCGCACCCAACACGGGGCAACACTGCACACACTGCGCGTTCCGGGCGTCGTGCAGCGCGCGGCCCGAAGGGCGGCACGTGGTGGAGTGACGCATCGTCAGCACCCGGAGTGATCGATGACACCACCTGTGCTGACCTGGGCTTCTTTCGGCCCGGAGGCCGGTCCGGCATCGAGTGTCAGTGCTCGCCGCTAGCCTTCCTGGAGTGTCCGCCCGTATCACCGATCCCGATCAGCTCAAAGAGCTCCTCGGCATCCCGTTCACCCCGGAGCAGACGGCCTGCATCACCGCGCCGCCCGCCCCGCAGGTGATCGTGGCCGGAGCCGGGTCGGGCAAGACGACGGTGATGGCGGCCCGCGTGGTGTGGCTGGTCGGCACCGGCCAGGTCGCCCCCGAGCAGGTCCTCGGCCTGACCTTCACCAACAAGGCCGCCGGTGAACTCGCCGAGCGCGTCCGCAAGGCACTCGTCAAGGCAGGCGTCACCGACCCGGACGTCATCGACCCCGACAATCCGCCCGGCGAGCCGGTGATCTCCACCTACCACGCCTTCGCCGGCCGCCTGCTGACCGACCACGGCCTGCGCATCGGCCTCGAACCGACCTCCCGGCTGCTCGCCGACGCCACCCGCTACCAGCTCGCCGCGCGCGTGCTGCGCGAAGCCCCGGGCCCCTACCCGGCCCTCACCCGCTCCTTCGCCGACCTCGTCAGCGACCTCCTCAACCTCGACGCCGAACTCGCCGAGCACCTCGTACGCCCCGAGAAGCTGCGCGCGCACGACGCCGGACTGCTGCTCACCCTCCAGTCCGCCAAGCTCACCAACGCCGACCTGCGCAAGGTCCCCGAAGTCGCCGCGGCACGCCGCGAACTCGCCGACCTCGTGGTCCGCTACCGCGCCGCCAAACGCGAACGCGACCTGCTCGACTTCGGCGACCAGATCGCCCTGTCGGCACAGCTCTCCGCCACCCCCGAAGTGGGCCGCGTCCTGCGCGACGAGTTCCGCGTGGTCCTCCTGGACGAGTACCAGGACACCTCCGTCGCCCAACGCGTCCTCCTGGCGGGCCTGTTCGGCGACGGCACCGGCCACCCCGTGACGGCCGTCGGCGACCCCTGCCAGGCGATCTACGGCTGGCGCGGCGCCTCCGTCGCCAACCTCGACGACTTCCCCGAGCACTTCGCCCACGCCGACGGCCACCTCGCCGCCCGCCAGGCCCTCAGCGAGAACCGCCGCAGCGGCGGCCGCCTCCTCGACCTCGCCAACGGCCTCGCGGAGCCCCTGCGCGCCATGCACGCGGGCGTGGAGGCCCTGCGCCCGGCACCCGGCGCCGAACGCGACGGCATCGTCCGCTGCGCCCTCCTGCCCACCCACGCCGAGGAGATCGACTGGATCGCCGACTCCGTCGCCCACCTCGTGAACACCGGCAAGGCACCCGGCGAGATCGCCGTCCTGTGCCGTACGGCGACCGACTTCGCCGAGATCCAGGGCGCGCTCGTCGCCCGCGACGTCCCCGTCGAGGTGGTCGGCCTGTCCGGGCTGCTCCACCTGCCCGAGATCGCCGACCTGGTCGCCGTCTGCGAGGTCCTCCAGGACCCGGGCGCCAACGCCTCCCTGGTCCGCCTGCTCAGCGGCCCCCGCTGGCGCATCGGCCCCCGCGACCTCGCGCTGCTGGGGCGCCGGGCGCGCACGCTGGTGTCGCACGCGCGCGTGGACGGCGACGACCCCGACCGCCGGCTCGCCGAGGCCGTCGAGGGGGTCGACCCCGCCGAGGTCATCTCGCTCGCGGACGCCCTCGACACGTTCCTGGAGACGCCGCTCGACGGCGACGGGGACGACGACGGGCTGCCCTTCTCACCGGACGCGCGCGTGCGGTTCGCCCGCCTCGCCACCGAACTGCGCGACCTGCGCCGCTCCCTGTCCGACCCGCTCATGGACGTCCTGCACCGCGTCCTCGCCGTCACCGGCCTGGAGGTCGAGCTGTCGGCCTCCCCGCACGCGCTGGCCGCCCGCCGCCGCGAGACCCTGTCCAACTTCCTCGACATCGCCGCCTCCTTCGCGGCCGGCGACAACGAGGCGAGCCTGCTCGCCTTCCTCGGCTTCCTGCGCACCGCCGCCCAGTACGAGAAGGGCCTCGACAACGCCCTCCCCGGCGGCGAGAACACCGTCAAGGTGCTCACCGCGCACAAGTCCAAGGGCCTGGAATGGGACGTCGTCGCCGTCCCGGGCCTGGTCACCGGCACCTTCCCCAGCACCCAGGGCCGCGAGAAGTGGACCGCACAGGCCAAGGTGCTCCCGCACGAACTGCGCGGCGACACCGACACCCTCCCCGATGTCGCCTCCTGGGACTCCCGCGGCCTGAAGGCCTTCCAGGAGGCCATGAAGGACCACCAGCACACCGAGGAACTCCGCCTCGGCTACGTCACCTTCACCCGCCCCCGCTCGCTGCTCCTCGGCTCCGGCCACTGGTGGGGCCCCACCCAGAAGAAGCCCCGCGGCCCCTCCGACTTCCTGCAAGCCCTGTACGACCACTGCGTCGCGGGCCACGGCGAGATCGAGGCGTGGGCGGACGAACCTGCCGAGGACGAGGAGAACCCGGCCCTGCACCGGGAGAGCGCCGACCAGCTGTGGCCCCTGCCCCTCGACACGGCCGCCCTGACCCGCCGCCGCGCGGCCGCCGAGACGGTCCTGGCCCACCTGGAGAACCTGGCGTCCCACGAGGACGACCACCCCGCCGCGACCCACGACCCCGACGCCTACGACGACCCGGACTGGCCCCCGCCGCCGGACGACGACGAGGCGTTCGCCGACGATCCGCAGTTCGCCGACGATCCGCAGGACGAGGACCCCGAGGACTGGGACTCCTGGACCACGGACCGCCCCACCCCGGCCATCCCGCACCAGGCGCAACCCCCGGAGCCCGCCGCCGGCCGCCCCCAGCCCGCACAGCCGGCCCCCCTCACCCCTGAGGAGGCCCGCACCCTCGCCTCCTGGGACCGCGACCTCGACGCCCTCACCGGCGAGCTCCTGCGCGCCCGCACGAGCGTCACGGACGTACCCGTGCCCGCGTCACTGACCGCGTCCCAGCTGCTGCGCCTGGCCGCCGACCCGGACGGGTTCGCGCAGGAACTCGCGCGCCCCATGCCGCGCCCCCCACAACCCGCCGCACGTCGGGGCACCCGATTCCACGCCTGGGTCGAAGCCCGCTTCGAGGAACTGACGCTGCCCATGCTGGAGCCCGACGACCTCCCCGGCACCGAGGCCGAGATCGCCGACGAGCGTGACCTGGAAGCCCTCAAGGACGCCTTCGAACGCACCGAGTACGCCCACCGCACGCCCTACCGCGTCGAGGCCCCCTTCCAGCTCGCGATCGCCGGCCGCGTCGTACGGGGCCGCATCGACGCCGTCTACCGGACCGGCGAGGGCGAGGAGGCGACGTACGAGATCGTCGACTGGAAGACCAACCGCACCCGCACCGCCGACCCGCTCCAGCTCGCCCTGTACCGGCTCGCCTGGGCCGAGCAGCAGGGCGTACCCCTGGAGTCCGTCGACGCCGCGTTCCTGTACGTCCGCACCGGCGAGGTCGTACGCCCGGACGACCTCCCGGGCCGTGAGGCCCTGGAGCGACTGCTCGGCGAAGAGCCCGTCGCCGAGGTGAAGTGTGAGGAACCGCCCAACCAGGATGTCGGTGCGGGCCGATAGGCTCGTGACCATGAGCCAGACCCCGGACAGCGCCGTCCGCACGTACATCGAGCAGCACCGTGCCGCCTTCCTCGACGACCTCGCCGAATGGCTGCGCATCCCCTCCGTGTCGGCCCAGCCCGACCACGCGCCCGACGTACGCCGCAGCGCCGACTGGCTCGCCGCCAAGCTCAAGGAGACCGGCTTCCCGACCACCGAGGTCTGGCCCACACCGGGAGCCCCCGCCGTCTTCGCCGAGTGGCCCTCCCACGACCCCGAAGCGCCCACGGTCCTGGTCTACGGCCACCACGACGTGCAGCCCGCCGCCCGCGAGGACGGCTGGGACAGCGAGCCCTTCGAGCCCGTCGTCCGCGAAGGACGCCTCTACGCGCGCGGGGCAGCCGACGACAAGGGCCAGGTGTTCTTCCACACACTCGGCGTCCGCACCCACCTCGCCACCACCGGCCGCAGCACCCCCGCCGTCAACCTCAAGCTGCTCATCGAGGGTGAGGAGGAGTCCGGCTCCCCGCACTTCCGCGCCCTCGTCGAAGAGCACGCCGAGCGGCTCGCGGCCGACGCCGTGATCGTGTCCGACACCGGCATGTGGGCCGAGGACACCCCCACGGTGTGCACCGGCATGCGCGGCCTCGCCGAGTGCGAGATCCGACTCTACGGCCCCGACCAGGACATCCACTCGGGCTCCTTCGGCGGCGCCGTCCCCAACCCGGCGACCGCCGCCGCCCGCCTGGTCGCCGCCCTGCACGACGAGCACGCACGCGTGGCGGTCCCCGGCTTCTACGACGGCGTCGTCGAGCTGACCGACCGCGAGCGCGAACTCTTCGCCGAGCTGCCCTTCGACGAGGCGCGCTGGCTGCGCACGGCCAAGTCCCACGCCACCCACGGCGAAGCGGGCCTCACGACCCTGGAGCGCATCTGGGCCCGCCCGACCGCCGAGGTCAACGGCATCGGCGGCGGCTACCAGGGCCCCGGCAGCAAGACGATCATCCCGTCCTCCGCGATGGTGAAGATCTCCTTCCGGCTGGTCGCCGGACAGGACCCCGAGCACATCGAGAAGGCCGTCCGAGCCTGGGCCACCGACCAGGTGCCCGCCGGCGTCCGCAGCGAGATCACGTTCACCGGCGCCACCCGCCCGTGCCTGACGCCGCTGGACCACCCGGCCCTGCAGTCCGTCGTACGCGCCATGGGGCGCGCCTTCGAAGGCCCCGTCCGCTTCACCCGCGAAGGCGGCTCGGGACCGGCCGCCGACCTCCAGGACGTCCTCGCGGCACCCGTGCTCTTCCTCGGCATCTCCGTCCCCTCCGACGGCTGGCACGCCCCGAACGAGAAGGTCGAGCTGGACCTGCTCCTCAAGGGCGTCGAGACCACCGCCTACCTGTGGGGCGACCTCGCGGCCAACTGGCGCCATGAGCCCTGAGCCACCGGGCCCGTCCGGAGAGGCATCGGGCGCGGGGCACACTGGAGACGCCGCCCCGCACCGCCCCGCCCTGCCGCGACCGGTCACCTCCTGTCCCACGTCCCGCCGATCCGCCCACCGAAGCACACCGTTCCACTGGGGGAGTTGGAAGCACCCGTGACCACCTGGACCGACCACACCGCCGATCGACCCATCTCGCTCACCGCCCCGAGCGGCGTCGACCGAGCCGCCCACCACCGGCTCGACGAGGCCTGGCTCGCGGCAGCGTGGAGCCACCCCACAACCCGCTGCTTCGTGGTCTCCGGCGGCCAGGTCCTCATCGACGAGACGCCGGACGGGCGCACCGAACTCGTCATGACCCCCTCCTTCGAGGCCCCCCTCACCGAGGCGCACCGCTACTTCCTCGGCATCGACGAGGACGGCGTCAGCTATTTCGCCCTCCAGAAGGACGCCCTGCCCGGCCGCATCGACCAGTCGGCGCGCGCGGCCGGCCTGCGCGAGGCGGGCCTGCTGCTGTCACCGCGCGACACGGGCCTGATGGTGCACGCCGTCGGCCTGGAGAACTGGCAACGCACCCACCGCTTCTGCTCCCGCTGCGGAGAGCGCACCGTGATCGCCGCGGCCGGCCACATCCGCCGCTGCCCCGCCTGCGGCGCCGAGCACTACCCCCGCACCGACCCCGCCGTGATCATGGCCGTCACCGACGAGGACGACCGCATCCTCCTCGGCCGCCAGGTTCACTGGCCCGAGGGCCGCTTCTCCACGCTCGCCGGCTTCGTCGAACCGGGCGAGTCCATCGAGCAGACCGTGCGGCGCGAGGTCTTCGAAGAGGCCGGCATCACCGTCGGCCAGGTCGAGTACGTCGCCAGCCAGCCCTGGCCCTTCCCGTCCAGCCTCATGCTCGGCTTCATGGCCCGCGCCACCTCCACCGACGTCGAGGTCGACGGCGAGGAGATCCACGAGGCCCGCTGGTTCTCCCGCGAGGAACTGCGCGTCGCCTTCGAGGCCGGCGAGGTCCTGCCGCCCTACGGCATCTCCATCGCGGCCCGACTGATCGAGCTCTGGTACGGCAAGCCACTGCCGACGAGGAGCTTCGTCTGAGACGACCCTCGTCAGCGCCACGCGGACAGCACGAAGGCGGCCCCTGAAGCGCCTCAGGGACCGCCTTCCGAGGACCGCACCGAGGGTGCGGTCAGGCGCTGATCTTCTGCTTGACCTGAGCCAGCGACGGGTTCGTCATCGTCGAACCGTCCGCGAAAAGCACGGTCGGGACCGTCTGGTTTCCGCCATTCGCCTTCTCGACGAAAGACGCGGACTCGGGGTCCTGCTCGATGTTGATCTCCGTGTACGCGATGCCCTCGCGGTCCAGCTGCTTCTTCAGCCGCTGGCAGTAGCCGCACCAGGTGGTGCTGTACATCGTCACAGTGCCCTGCATGTCTCGCGCGCTCCTCTGATAGCTCGGGGGAACAGGTCGTCCAGAGGGGGAACGTACGCGACCGGGCCACCATTCCCACCCGGGGTATGCCCGCCACGTGACGCCTGCCGCATTAGTACGACTATCAATGCCTGCCTGTGGACAACCGGCACAGCCGTCTCCGGCGACCTGGCAGCATGGCCATGTGACAGCAGCAACGCACTCCACCCTCTTCCCGCAGGCACCGGACACGGCCGACGCGGTGCTCGACGGGCTCGACCCCGAGCAGCGCGAGGTCGCCACCGCCCTGCACGGACCGGTGTGCGTACTCGCGGGCGCCGGAACCGGCAAGACAAGGGCGATCACCCACCGCATCGCCTACGGGGTCCGCGCCGGCATCCTCCAGCCCTCCAGCGTGCTCGCCGTCACCTTCACCAACCGCGCCGCCGGAGAGATGCGCGGCCGGCTCCGCCAGCTCGGCGCCGCCGGGGTCCAGGCCCGTACGTTCCACTCGGCCGCCCTGCGCCAGCTCCAGTACTTCTGGCCGAAAGCGATCGGTGGCTCCATGCCCCGACTCGTCGACCGCAAGATCCAGCTCGTCGCCGACGCGGCCGCCGCCTGCCGCATCCGCCTCGACCGGAACGAGCTGCGCGACGTCACCGCTGAGATCGAGTGGTCCAAGGTCACCCAGACCGTCCCCGCCGACTACGCCCCCGCCGCCGCCAAAGCGGGCCGCGAAGCCCCCCGCGACCCGGCCGAGATCGCCCAGATCTACAACGTCTACGAGGACCTCAAGCGCGACCGCTCCGTCATGGACTTCGAGGACGTCCTCCTCCTCACCGTCGCCATCCTCCAGGACCGGCACGACATCGCCGACCAGGTCCGCTCCCAGTACCAGCACTTCGTCGTCGACGAGTACCAGGACGTCAGCCCCCTCCAGCAACGCCTGCTGGAGCTGTGGCTGGGCGAGCGGGACAACCTCTGCGTGGTCGGCGACGCCAGCCAGACGATCTACTCGTTCACAGGCGCAACCCCTGACCACCTGCTCGACTTCCGCACCCGCCACCCCGGCGCCACCGTCGTCAAACTCGTCCGCGACTACCGCTCCACCCCCCAGGTCGTCCACCTCGCCAACGGCCTGCTCGCCCAGGCCAGCGGACGCGCCGCCGACCACCGCCTGGAACTGATCTCCCAGCGCGACGCCGGCCCCGAACCCGTCTACACCGAGTACACGGACGAACCCGCCGAGGCCGAAGGCGCCGCCCGCCGCATCCGGGAACTCATGGCCTCCGGGGTCCCGGCCAGCGAGATCGCCATCCTGTTCCGCACGAACTCCCAGTCCGAGTCCTACGAGCAGGCCCTCGCCGACGCGGGCGTCCCCTACCAGCTGCGCGGCGCCGAGCGCTTCTTCGACCGCCCCGAAGTGCGCAAGGCCGGCATCGCCCTGCGCGGCGCGGCCCGCTTCGGCGGCAACGACACCCTCCTCGACGACGCCGTCGACCTGCCCTCCCAGGTGCGTGCCGTCCTCTCGGGGGAGGGCTGGACGACCCAGCCGCCGGCCGGCTCCGGCGCCGTCAGGGAGCGCTGGGAGTCACTGGCGGCCCTGGTGAACCTCGCCCAGGACTTCGCCGCCGCCAAAACCGGCGCCACCCTCGCCGACCTCGTCGCGGAACTCGACGAACGCGCCAACGCCCAGCACGCCCCGACCGTCCAGGGCGTCACCCTCGCCTCCCTGCACTCGGCCAAGGGTCTGGAGTGGGACGTCGTCTTCCTGGTCGGCGTCGCCGAGGGCATGATGCCGATCACCTACGCAAAGACCGACGAGCAGGTCGAGGAGGAACGCCGCCTCCTCTACGTCGGCGTCACCCGCGCCCGCCGTCACCTCCACGTGTCTTGGTCACTCACCCGCGCACCCGGCGGCCGCCCCAATCGCCGGCCCAGCCGCTTCCTCGACGGACTGCGGCCCGGCTCGACCGCCACCGTGGGACGCGCTGCCGCCCGCGGCTCCGGCGGCGTCGAGCGCGGATTCACCAGCAGACCGGACGCCGCCCCCAGAAGGACACAGCGCAGCCCCGCCCGCTGCCGCGTCTGCGGGCGCACGCTCACCGACGCCGGCGAGATGAAGCTGATGCGCTGCGAGGACTGCCCGTCCGACATGGACGAGGGCCTCTACGAACGCCTCCGCGAATGGCGGGGCGTCCAGGCACGGCTCAGCGGACAGCCCGACTTCTGCGTCTTCACGGACAAGACCCTGATGGCCATCGCCGAGACGGAGCCGACGACTCCGGATGAGCTGTCCCGCATCCCAGGCGTCCTCAAGCGCAAGCTCGACCGCTACGGAGACGATGTGCTGACCATCTGCGCAGGCCAGGAGCTTGAGCAGGGTCCGGACGGGGAATGATGCGAACTCGTCGAAAAAATAGTTTGCGCATGCCCCAGCAATCCCCATAGGTTCTTAGCCACGGGAACGGAGGCCTTCTCGGAGGCCCCAATTCCGTGTTGTACTTGCATACCCGTCGGACTGGTTGACCCCAGTCCCCCTAGACGCCGAGAGGAGGCGAGTCCAGTGATCAGCATCAACGCCAGCTCCATCAGCAACGTCAAAATGACCGATCGCTCGGTCGTCGCTTCCCTGTGCATGCTCGGCGCCTCGAACCAGGGCACCGGTCTGTCCGGCATCCGTGCCGTCCGGCTGGCGTCCTCCGTGTCTCTCGCGGGTCTTCCCATCCGTGAGCGCAATGAGCGACCGACCAAGGCACTGGAAGCGGCAGTAGAGGCAAGGGCGCATGCCTATGCCTTTGCAGCGACCGGTGCCGGATTCCGGAAGCAGACGACGCAGCACCACCAGATGTGGGCCTTCCGTGGGCCAGAACCCTGGAGTGATCCAGCCTGACAGTCGATCAGGCCGGCGCCTTCAGGGCCGCGGAACCCCATCCGGGATCCGCGGCCCTTCTGTTTGTCCTCGAACGGGGATGACAGGGCGAAGGGGCCTCGGGACAAAGGAAAACCCGGTACCAGCCGCCACCCGGCCCAACAGGGCCGGAACGAAAAGACGAGGAAGACCAACCGTGCAACTCGAAGCGCACGCCCCGTCAGTACCGCCCTCAGAAGCGATCCCCAAGCCCGGCCCCACGGAGGACACGACCTTGACCCCGCTCACTGCGCTCACCGCGCTCGACGACGCCATCGAGAACCTCGGCGTACCCGTCCCCTGCCGTTCCTACGACCCGGAGGTCTTCTTCGCCGAGTCGCCGGCGGACGTCGAGTACGCCAAGTCCCTCTGCCGCACCTGCCCGCTGATCGAGGCCTGCCTCGCCGGCGCCAAGGAGCGGCGTGAGCCCTGGGGCGTCTGGGGTGGCGAGCTGTTCGTCCAGGGTGTTGTCGTCGCCCGGAAGCGGCCGCGTGGTCGCCCGCGCAAGAACCCGGTCACGGCATGAACACCGCAGGCACGATCGACCGTCCCCTCACGCACGACCCCCAGAAGCAGGCCCCGATGAAGCCGTCCACCAGCGAACTCGCAGGCTCCGCGCCTGAAGACTTCACCACCAGTGGCGCGAACGACTCGCGTCAGAACAGGAACCGAGAGATGCAACTCATCCAAGAAGCCCTGGCTCGTGCGCATATGCACGAGCGACAGCACGAGGCCGCGCGGGAACGCCAGGCCGTGCGCCTGGCGTCCGCGCGGCGGATGCAGCGCCGTGCCGAGCGCGCCTCGATGCGTGCCCGTCGCGCGCTCGCCATGGCGGTCATGCAGTAATCGACCCCACCGCCGAGCGGTTGCCTCCCGATCGGGGGAGGCGGTGACTACACCCCGCGGGGGCCGGTCCGTACGAACGGACCGGCCCCCGCGGTGCGTTGTTCCGGCGATCGGATCAGGCGGAGTTATCGTCGCCGAGTGACGAGTCTTTCCGGAGGCAGTGACAACGGCGGCTCCGCCCCCGAGCCCCAGACCCTCGTGTGCGCCCGATGCGGCACCGAGGCCCGGTCCCCCCAGCCCACCTGGACCTGCTCCGTGGAGAACGGCACCCGACGCTACTTCTGCGACAAGTGCTCACGGGAGAACCTGAGGGCGATCGAGGGGCGGCTGGATTCGGCTTGGTGGTAGGGCGGCAGCGGCTGTCTCACCCCTGGGGGCTTCCCCCCCCGCCCCCCTCCCTCCCCCCGGCCCTCAGTCTCTTCAAGCAGGCAGCGTCAGCTCACGCCTCCGCCGCCGAACCCTCCTCGGTGATCGGCTCCTCCAGGACGAAGCCCGGTAGCCATTCCTCCAGTTCCTCGCGGAGTCGTACCGTCGCGCCCAGCTGGCACAGGACGCCGATCGTGCTCAGGGTCACCCGGTGGATGAGGAGGTACGCCGGCGGGAGGTTGAGCTGTTTGCCCAGTTGGTAGGCGGGGGAGCGGGGGTCGGCCACGCGTCCGGCCTGGCTGCGCATCCAGCCGCGGGTGAACGTGAACTCGTCGACCTGGGCCGGTTCGATGATCGGCAGCAGGTAGTCCAGGACGGCGTCCGGTTCCAGGTCGATGGACTCCTTGACGAAGCCCTCCTCGCAGAGAAGCTCGTAGACCGCGTCCGCGTCGCCGTCCAGCGTCATACGCAGGGAGTCACCGATGGGTGTCGGCAGGCCGCCCGGGAGACGGTCGACCGTGCCGAAGTCCAGGACACCCAGCCGCCACTCGCCCTCGCCGTCCGGGGCGCCCGGCAGGAGGCGGAAGTTCCCGGGGTGCGGGTCGGCGTGCAGCAGGCCGGTGCGGGCCGGGCCGGAGAAGAGGAAGCGGGCCAGGAGCTGGCCGGCGCGGTTGCGCTGCTCCTCTGTGCCGTCGGAGATCACCTCCGAGAGCGGGATGCCGTCGATCCACTCGGTGATCAGTACCTGCTCGCACTGATGGACCACCGCGGGGACGACGACGTCCGGATCGTCGGCGAACTCGTCCGCGTGGGCCTGCTGGGCCTGTGCCTCCAAGGCGTAGTCCAGTTCTTCCGAGACCCGGTCCTTCAGCTCGGCGATCAGTGGCTTGATGTCCATGCCGGGGATCAGCGGGCCCAGGAGCCGGGCGAAGCGGCTCAACTGGTTCAGGTCGGAGAGCAGGGCCTCGCCGGCTCCCGGGTACTGCACCTTGACCGCCACCTCGCGGCCGTCGTGCCACACCCCGCGATGCACCTGGCCGATCGAGGCGGCCGCGGCCGGCTTGTCCTCGAATTCCTCGAACAGGTCCTGCCAGTCCTCGCCGAGCCGCTCCGCCAGCACCGAGTGCACGGTTCGCGTCGGCATCGGAGGCGCTGCCTCCTGGAGCTTGGTGAGCGCCGCGCGATATGGGCCGGCGATCTCCTCGGGCAGCGCCGACTCGAAGACGGACAGGGCCTGCCCGAACTTCATGGCGCCGCCCTTGAGCTCGCCGAGCACCTTGAACATCTGCTCCGCGGTGCGCTGCTGCAGCTCGCGGCCGACGAGCTCTGCGGATTCGCCGACGATCCGCTTGCCGAGTCCCCAGGTGGCCCGTCCGGCGAAGCCGAGCGGGAGCGCGGCGAGCTTGGCGGTGCGGGTGACCGCCTTGCGGGGAAGATCAGACATGCGCCCTCCAGGTCCCAGCCAGCCGCTCCGCGTCTGCCCTACGGCGTAACTCCTTCGACGGCCGCTGCTCCGCCATTGTCTCGTGCCGCTCCCCCTCCTCGGAGGGGTGTTCTCCCTCACCTTTCTCCGTGGCGCCGCACGAGCATGCCGGATGCGCCCACACCGGACGGGCGTGCCAGGTCAGACCGGGTAGTGACACTTCCCAGCGTGCACCCGCGCTGGACGGAACCCGGCCGTCCAGAAACGTTAGGGCGTGCGCGGCGGCCAGACCGGCGACCGTAGTGGCCAAAGTGAGGTCGCAGGGTCGCACCTCACGCGCCCTTCTCGAACCCGAGCGCCACTGTGCGACCAGCCGGGGCCACGCAGGGTCCCGATCCGTGCGCCCTTCGTTGAGACAGCCGGCGCAGCCGGTCTCGCCGGGCAGCACGAGTGGGCCGACCACACCGGTTCCCTCCACGACACCGGCGTACAGATGGGGCGTACCGGAGGCGACGAGGGGTTCGGCGGCGGAAGGGGAGGGGGCGTGCACGGCGACGTCGTCCCGGGGCGCGATGATCACCAGGGAGTGGCCGGTGGTCTCCTCTCCCGGGGGCGAGTGGGGACCGCGGCGTGGTGGGCGGTCCGGTGCGCAGCGGCGGGCGGAGCGTCGCGCGGCCTCGTCCCTGCGGTCGCCGACCGTCTCCGCGGGGAGTCCGCCCGGCGCCACGTCCCAGGGCTCGACGCGGCCGACGTCGCGTACGTCGACGTCGCCCACCCCGGCTGCCGACAGCAGCGAGGCGATCATCGAGCCCACCCGGCCGGCGCCCCGTACCTGCACGCGCAGTGAGCGGCGCGCGGTCAGGCGGCTCATCGCCTCACCCGGCTCGGATGTGGTCAGGGACATTGAGGCCAGATCGGGCCGCAGGCGGTCCAGTACCTCTTTCTTGCGGCGAAGGGTGTCGCCGGCCGGGCCGCCGCCCTTCGCGTCGTCGAGCAGTCCCGCTCCTGCCAGGCGTCGCACCAGAGCGTCGACATGGCCGTCCGGCAGGTCCATGCGGCGGCCTTCCTCGCGCAACAGCTCCAGCCCGCGCGTGCCGTTGAGCAGATCGAGGAAGCTGCCCGTCGCGGTGTCCATCGGACCCAGGGTCAGCGCATGTGCCGGAGTCATCCCAAATTGCACGGTGTTGAGATCGCGCCAGCCCCGCCTGAGGGACGGCTTCACCAACGGAGCCACCGCCGGCCTCGACTGCTCAGCCGAAATGCCTGAATTGATGGAATTCGTTGCATGCATGAACTGGCCCCCGTAGCCATCGTGGAACATCCCCGTGCGCGCCGAAGAAGCTCGGTCACAGCTTCCCCGACGCCTGTCAGCATGCCCCGATACGGCGACCGGCGCCGAAAGTTGTCCACAGGCAGTGGATATTCGTCGTACAAATCAAACGCATGGTGGGGGATCGGGATCGAACCGTCCCGGAGTCGGGACTTCCCCTATGCGCAACGGGTAACGTCGGGGCGTGTCCGCCGACCCACTGCACCGCGCCGGAACACCACAGCGCAGTACGACGAGCCCGCCGCCGAGCGGCTCGGGGGCGAACGCGATCGAGGTCCGCAGGAGCGCCCGGCGTCGCCGGACGGTCTCGGCGTACCGCGAGGGCGATCGCACCGTCGTGCTCATCCCTGCCCGGATGTCCGAGGCCGAGGAACAGCGCTGGGTGAACGTCATGCTGGACAAGCTGGCCGCCCAGGAGAGCAAACGGGTCATCGGCGACGCGGAGCTGGCGGAGCGTGCCGAGCGATTGTCGGGCCAGTACCTGGAAGGCCGTGCGCGGCCCAACTCGGTGCGCTGGGTCACCAACCAGAACACCCGCTGGGGCTCGTGCACCCCGGCCGAGGGCAGCATCCGGCTTTCGCACCGGTTGCAGGGAATGCCCGAATACGTCGTCGACTACGTCCTCCTGCACGAGCTCGCGCACCTCCTGGTGCCCGGCCACGGTCCCCGCTTCTGGCAGCTGCTGGAGGCGTATCCCCGCACCGAGCGGGCGAAGGGCTACCTCGAAGGCGTCGTCGCCGCCGAGCGGTTGCCCCATCTGCCCGGCGCGCGCGGCGAATAGGATCCGGGTCCCGCTGCGGCGCCGCTCCGTTCTCCGAAGGAGCCCGTGAGGCGGCCCATGGGGCAGGCCGTGAGGCGGCCCGCGCGTGGTGCTTCCGGTTCGGCCGGGCGCGGGTTGTGTACCGGGTCTGTACCGGCTTCGTCCGATGTCCGAGTTTGCCGTTAGCCTGGCGCGACGCACTTACATTCGGGATGGGGGACGGTCGTTACGCATGGCCAGGGAATTCCAACGCGGCCACAAGGCCAAGATCAGTGACCTCACCGCGGGCACGGATCTGTACGTAGGGGTACAGATCGCCGCCCCAGGGCTGAGCTTCGACATCAGCTGCTTCGGTCTCGACGCCGACGAACGGCTCTCGGACGACCGCTATTTCGTCTTCTTCAACCAGCCGAAGTCCCCCGAGGAGTCCATCCAGCTCCTTGGCACCCAGGCCGGTGACACGGAGTCCTTCCGGGTCACGCTCGACAGGATCCCCCCGCAGATCCAGAAGCTGTCCTTCACGGCGACGATCGACGGCGCCGGACAGATGTCGCAGATCAGCCCCGGATACATCCGCATCGTCGCAGGTGGCGAGGAGGTGGCCCGGTACGCCTTCAACGGCTCGGAGTTCACCACCGAACGCGCCGTGATGCTGGGCGACTTCTACCTGAAGGACGTCTGGCGGTTCGCCGCCGTCGGCCAGGGCTTCGACGGCGGTCTCGATGCGCTGCTGAAGAACTTCGGCGGCGAGGTCGCCGAGGAGGAACCGCCCGCCGCCCCGCAGCAGCCCCAGGCCGGTGCGACTCCCAGCTTCGCGCCGCCCGCCCAGGCCGCGGCACCGCCCGCGTTCGGAGCCCCGGCCGGAGTTCCCGCGCCGGCCCCGCAGCCGGCCCCTCCGGCGCCCGCGCCGGCCCCGGCCGCACAGGGTTTCGCACCCCCGCCGGGATCCACCCCGCCGCCGCCGAGCCCGGCGCCCTCGGTGCACGCGCAGCCGACGATCATCGCGCCCATGACGCCGCCCGGAGGCACCCCGCCGCCGCCCGCCCCGGCGCCCGCGCCCTACGGCCAGCCGGGACAGCAGCCGTACGGCCAGCCCTCGGCGCCGCCGCCTCCCGGCTACGGCTACCCCCAGGCACCCGCGGCACCTCAGGCGCCGCAGGCCCCGGCCCCGCCGCCCGGTTACGGCCAGCCGGCCCCGCCTCCCGGCTACGGCCAGCAGCCCCCCTACGGGCAGGTCCCGGGCCAGCCGGCGCCGTACGGAGCCCCCCAGGGTGCCCCGCAAGGCGCGCCCCAGGGTCCCGGTGTGGCCGCCGCTCTCCAGCAGTTCAAGGAGACGCCGACCGGTCAGCGCTGGACGCAGCAGAACAAGAAGATGGTCCGCGTCGACCTCGGCATGGGCGGCCAGCCGGTGCTCGCCCGCCAGGGCAGCATGGTGCTCTACCAGGGCAAGGTCGACTTCAGCTACAAGGGCGCCGGATTCGCCGGCCGGATCGTGGGCAACGCCACCGGCCAGGAGATGCAGCTGATGCGCTGCACCGGTCAGGGCCAGGTCTTCCTCGCCGAGAACAACTCGATGGTGCACCCCATCGAGCTCCAGGGCGACGGCATCTGCGTCTCCGCCGAGAACGTCCTCGCCTTCGACGAGAGCCTCCAGTACGAGGTCCGCCGCATCGAAGGGCACGGCATCCCCGGTGGCGCGCTGTTCACGATGCAGTTCACGGGCACCGGCACCATCGTCGTCAAGACGCACGGCACGCCCGTGGTGCTCCCGGTGACGCCCACGACGTTCGCCGACTGCAACGCCGTCGTCGCCTGGTCGTCCGCCGCCCAGGTGGTCGTCTCCAGCCAGGTCCGCATGCGCCGCAACGCCTACCCCGGCGACACCGGAGAGAGCGTCAACCTCCAGTTCCGGGCCGCTCCCGGCAACTTCATCGTCGTCCAGCCGTACGAGATCTGAGGGAGCCCGTCATGAACCAGCCACTCGCGGGCTACGCCCCCGCACCTGTCACCGCCCGCATGGAGAACCACGGCAACCACATGCTGAAGGTCGCCATGCAGACCGGGAACGACCTCCTCGCGCGCGTGGGCTCGATGGTCGCCTACGAAGGGTTCGTCCAGTACGAGCCCAACCCGCCGGCCGTGCGCCAGATCGCCAAGGACTGGATGACCGGCGAGGGCGCGCCCCTGATGAAGTGCTCCGGCGACGGACTGCTCTACCTCGCCGACTACGGCGCCAACGTCGTCGTGATCAACCTCAACGGCGACGGCATCTCCGTCAACGCCACCAACCTGCTCGCCTTCGACGCGCATCTGACGTGGGGCGTCGAGCGGGTCAAGGGCCTGGCGAAGTTCGCCGGGCAGGGCCTGTGGAACACCAAGATCTCCGGGCAGGGCTGGGTCGCGCTGACCTCCCGGGGCAAGCCGATCGTCGTCGACTGCGGCGGTGGCGAGGACGAGACGTACGTCGACCCGGACGCGCTCGTCGCCTGGTCCCCGAACCTCAAGGTGAAGGGCAAGCGCAGCTTCAAGGCGCAGTCGCTCATCGGCCGGGGCAGCGGCGAGGCCTACCAGATGGCCTTCTCAGGCCAGGGCATCGTCGTCGTACAGCCCAGTGAGGACAGCACCGACCGTCTCCGGGTCCGGGGCTGAGGGGGAGCGAGAGAACGCCATGCAGAGCCCGATTTTCGCCTTCAACGACCAGCAGACCCAGGACCGCTGGAGCCTCCAGAACAAGCAGATGCTCCGCGTCAACCTGGAGGGTCACGACGACATCCTCGCCCGCAAGGGCACGATGGTCGCCTACCAGGGACTCGTCGAGTTCGACGCCGAGTACCAGAGCAACCAGCAGTCACGCTCGCGTGCGCACACCGGTGAGGGCCTCGACCTCATGCGCTGTCACGGACAGGGCACGGTCTACCTCGCCAATCTCAAGCAGCACATCCATGTCATGGATGTCGACCAGGACGGGCTGACCGTCGACAGCAGCTATGTGCTGGCGATGGAGTCCTCGCTGCACCACGAGGTCATCGCCGTGGACAGCCTCTACGGCATCTCCGGCTCGGGTAAGTACCAGCTCAACATCACCGGCCGCGGCAAGGTCGCCCTCATGACCTCCGGCATGCCGCTGCTGATGCAGGTGACGCCCGACAAGTACGTCAACTGCGACGCCGACGCGATCGTCGCCTGGTCCACCGCGCTGCGGGTGCAGATGCAGGCCCAGACGCACTCCTCCGGGGTGTGGCGGCGCCGCGGCAGCACCGGCGAGGGCTGGGAGCTCAGCTTCATGGGCGCCGGCTTCGCGCTGGTCCAGCCGAGCGAACTGCTGCCTCCGCAGAACGCCCAGATCGGCTCGGGCCTCGCCGCCCAGTACGGCATGGGACAGCAGGGAGCGCGGGGTCAGAACCAGGGCAACGTCTGGAGCTGATCGCTCCGCGGGGTCGGGCCGAGAGGTTCGGGGGCTGCGCGTCTTTTGGGCGCGCGTCGTGTGTGGCTGGTCGCGCAGTTCCCCGCGCCCCTTGCGGGGCGCGACCGGCGGCCTGTGTTGAGGGGCGACCGCCTGGATCGGTCGCCCCTGCGCTTTCACAGGCGCGCGCGGGTCGCTTCCAGCAGTCGCAGGACCGACTCGTCCGCGACGTCCGCCACCTCGTCGTAGGCGAACCAGCGCAGGTCCAGCGACTCGTCGCTGATCGCCTCCACGGCGCCGGCCGGGGCGAGCGCCGCGTACTGGACGTCGAGGTGCCAGGCGCACGGCGTGTGATGCCGGTCCAGGCGGACCGGGCCGCCCGGCAGCAGGGACAGCCCCGCGACGCCGGACTCCTCGGCGGCCTCGCGCAGGGCGGCCGCCGCCAGCGTCTCGTCGGCCGGTTCGCAGTGGCCGCCCATCTGCAGCCACATGCGCAGCTTCTTGTGGAGGGTGAGCAGCACCCGCCCGCGTGAGGGGTCGATCACCAGTGCGCTCGCCGTGATGTGCCCGTCGCCGCAGGCCTTCCACATGCCGTCCGGGTGCGTCTCCAGATGCTCCAGATACGTCCGGCGCAGCTCTTCCTGGTCCTCGTACTCCTTCAGCACGAGGACCGCGTCGTCGTACAGGCTCACTCGGTGCCGTCGCCCTTTGCGTCGCCGCCCTCGGAGTCGTCTTCCTTCTTCAGGTTCGGCTTCTCGCCGCCGCCGCTCGCGGCCTCGCCGAGCATCTTGTCCAGCTCGGAGAAGTCGAGGTGCTCGCGGTGCACGAACCCGTCCGGGTCGTCCAGGTCACCGGCCGTCGGCAGCATGTCCGGGTGCGCCCACAGGGCGTCACGGCCGTCGACACCGCGCGCGTCCGTGAGCGAGGCCCACAGGCGGGAGGCGTCACGCAGGCGCCGCGGACGCAGCTCCAGACCGATCAGCGTGGCGAACGTCTGCTCGGCCGGGCCGCCCGAGGCACGCCGGCGGCGCAGCGTCTCACGCAGCGCGTCGGCGGACGACAGACGGGGCTTGGCGGCGGCGTGGACCACCGCGTCGACCCAGCCCTCGACGAGCGCCAGAGCCGTCTCCAGACGGGCCAGAGCCGCCTTCTGCTCCGGGGTGTCCTCCGGCTGGAACATGCCCTGCTGGAGAGCGTCCTGAAGCTGTTCGGGGTTCTGCGGGTCGAACTGGCCGACCACGTCCTCGAGCTTGGCGGTGTCGACCTTGATCCCGCGCGCGTAGCCGTCGACAGCGCCGAACAGGTGCGAGCGCAGCCACGGCACGTGCGCGAAGAGGCGCTGGTGGGCGGCCTCGCGCAGGGCGAGATACAGCCGCACCTCCTCCTTCGGCACGCCCAGGTCCTTGCCGAACGTCTCGATGTTCACCGGCAGCAGCGCGGCCTTGCCTGCCGGGCCGAGCGGCAGGCCGATGTCGGTTGACCCGACGACCTCGCCCGCGAGCACGCCGACGGCCTGCCCGATCTGCGTGCCGAACATGGCGCCGCCCATCGAACGCATCATGCCGATCAGCGGGCCCGCCATGGCCTGCATCTCCTCCGGCAGGACGTCGCCCATCGCGGTGCCGACGCGCTCCGCGACCGGGTCGACGAGCTCCTGCCACGCGGGCAGGGTCGCCTCGACCCACTCCGCGCGGCTCCACGCGACGGCGGTGTTCGCGCCGGACGGCAGGGACGTCGCGTCGTCCAGCCACAGGTCCGCCAGGCGCACGGCCTCCTGGACGGCGGTGCGCTCGGAGGCGCCCACGCTCGCGTCCTTGGTGCCGTCCGCGGTGCCCTGGGAGACCGTCTGGCGGGCGATCTGCTTGGCCATGTCCCAGTTCACCGGGCCGCCCTCGTACGAGAGCATCTGCCCGAGCTGCTGGAACGCGGCCCCGAGGTCGGTGGGGTTCAGCGAGCCGAACATGGCAGCGAACGGATTGTCCGCGCCAGGGCTGCCAAAGCCCCCGGCACCCGGCAGCCCGCCGAAACCGAACGGGTTGGCCGGTCCCTGACCACCACCGCTCTGCTGGTCCTTCTTCTTGCCCTCGTCGCCGTCTTCCGGCTCCTCCGGCGGAAGGCCGAATCCGAATGGGGTGTCACTCACGGGATTCCTCGGCTTGTAAGGCCACCGGCTGGCGCCGGCGGCACGACTGCCTGATAACACCACCCAGCGTAGACACCGCGAGCCGATCGGGCCTCGGTGCTTCGCCGACTCTCGGCCTGCGGCAGGATGGATGCCACCTGGTACGTACGCGTCACTCGCGTTCGTACTAAAGACAACCGCTGGAGACGCCCGGTGAGTTCCCCTGATCCGCAGGTTCGCGCAGCGCGAAACGAGTCAACCCCGCACGCCGCGCGCGGCGTGCGCGGACCCGTCGTCGCGGTGACCGGTGCCGCGTCCGGGATCGGCGCGCTGCTCACCGAGCGGCTGGTCGCGTCCGACGAGGTCAAGCAGGTCATCGCCATCGACGAGCGGCGCGGCGACTGCGCCGCGGCGCAGTGGCACATCCTGGACGTACGGGACCCCGCCATCGCCGAGAAGCTGCGCGGCGCCGACGTGGTCGTGCACCTGGCGCTCGACCTGGATCTGGAGACGGATTCGGCCGCGCGGACGGCATACAACGTTCGGGGGACGCAGACCGTCCTGACGGCCGCCGCGGCGGCCGGCGTCCACCGGGTGGTGCTGTGCACCTCGGCGATGGTCTACGGAGCGCTCGACGACAACGAGCTGCCGCTGTCCGAGGACGCCGAGCTGCGGGCAACGGCCGAGGCCACCGGCGTCGGGGACCTCCTGGAGATCGAGCGGCTCGCGCGCCGGGCCCCCAGGGCCCACCCGGGACTCAATGTCACAGTCGTACGCCCCGCCGTGCTGGTCGGCGGCACCGACACCGCGCTGACCAGGTACTTCGAGTCGCCCCGGCTGCTCGTCGTCGCCGGATCCCGGCCCGCCTGGCAGTTCTGCCACGTCGAGGACCTGTGCAGCGCGCTCGAGTACGCCGTCCTGGAGAAGGTCGAGGGGGAACTCGCCGTCGGATGCGACGGCTGGCTGGAGCAGGAGGAGGTCGAGGAGCTCAGCGGGATCCGCCGTATGGAGCTGCCCTCCGCGGTCGCGCTCGGAGCGGCGGCCCGCCTGCACCGCATCGGGCTGACTCCGTCCCCGGCCGGGGACCTGGCCTACACGATGTATCCGTGGGTGGTCAGCGGCAGCCGGCTGCACGACGCCGGGTGGCGGCCGCAGTGGACCAACGAGGAAGTCCTCGCCGAGCTGCTGGAAGAGGTCTCCGGCAGGCACACGGTCGCCGGGCGGCGGCTCGGCCGCAAGGACGCCACGGCGGCGGGCGCGGCGGGCGCGACGGTGGCCCTGCTGGGCGCGGCGGCGGTCGTACGGCGGGCGCGGAAGGCCAGGCGGCGGATCTGATCGCGGGCCGGCACCACGGCATGGAGCGGGCCGGGCTGTAGGAGGCTCCAAAGCCGCACGCGCGGGTGCCGGGCGATAACGCTATTCCCCGTCCTCACGCGCGTGGGGCACGATGGGGCCATGGCACCTACCAACGATCACCCCGGTGAGCAGGGCGCTCAGGATCCCGTCAAGCTCATCGCCATTCGCGAGACGGCCCTCTCCCTGGACGAGGTCTTCCGTGCCGTCGGGGACGACGCCGCCGGTGGGACCGCGCTCTTCGTGGGCACCGTGCGCAACCACGACAGCGGTGCCGACGTCGACGAGCTCGGGTACTCGTGCCACCCCAGCGCCGAGGCCGAGATGCGACGGATCGCCGAGAAGGTCGTCGCCGAGTACCCGGTGCGGGCGCTCGCCGCGGTCCACCGGGTCGGCGACCTCGGGGTCGGCGATCTTGCGGTCGTCGTCGCCGTCTCCTGCCCCCATCGCGGCGAGGCCTTCGAGGCGTGCCGCAAGCTGATCGACGACCTCAAGCACGAGGTGCCGATCTGGAAGCACCAGAAGTTCTCGGACGGTACGGAGGAGTGGGTCGGCGCCTGCTGAGGGACCCCTCCCGAGCACCCGCCGGCCCCGTCCACCCCACTCGGCTTGCGTAACCGCACCCCTGGCGTGAGCGTTGTCAGTGCCAGTGGTTAATCTGCTGATCAGTCAGTTGCGGTCACTCATTGGGGATGGGAGGACGGCATGGCGGCACTCGCCTGGTTGCTGATTCCGCTCGTGGCTGCGGTCATCGCCGGCCTGTGGGGCAGTTGGGCCAATCGGACCCGCAAGGCGCGGGGCGACGGCCCCGAGCTGGACGGTTACGCCCGCTTCCGCGCGGCCATGGAGAAGTCCTCGCCCCGCGCATGATCGCCGGCGCATGATCACGGAGTCGGGTTCGCGGCCCTGACGGGGCTCTGACAGGACTGTCACGTACTGTCTTGGCATGCCACGCCGCACCGCGACGATGCTCGCCTCCACTCTGATGCTGATCGCGCTCCTGTGCGCGGGAGTGTTCATTCCCGTGCCGTACGCGGAGATGTCCCCGGGGCCGACCGTCAACACCCTCGGCGATCACGACGGTGAGCCGGTGCTTCAGATCTCCGGGCGTAAGACCTACCCGACGAGCGGTCACCTCAACATGACCACCGTCCGCGTCACCAGCGCCGACTACAAGATGAACCTGGTCGAGGCGGTCTACGGCTGGCTTGCGCACGACAACAAGGTCGTCCCGCACGACACGCTCTACCCGGACGGCAAGACCGAGGAGCAGTCCACCCAGGAGAACGCCGAGGAGTTCAGCCAGTCCCAGGAGAGCGCCAAGGTCGCCGCCCTGAAGGCGCTGGACATCCCGGTGCAGAGCTGGGTGATCGTCTCGACCGTCGTCAAGGGCACCCCGGCCGAGGGCAAGCTGCACGCCGGTGACGTGATCAAGGCCGTCGACGGTACGACCGTCAAGGAGCCCGGGGACGTCGCCGAGCTGGTGACCAAGCACAAGCCCGGACAGGACGTTGTCTTCACGATCGTGCCGGCCAAGGAGCAGGCCGCCGCGGAGAAGGAGCGCCGGACGCCGACGAAGACCGAGAAGATCACCATCAGGACCGCCGAGTCCACCGACACCGGCGACAAGCGCGCCATCGTCGGGATCTCCGCCGGGACCGACCACACCTTCCCGTTCAGCATCGACATCAAGCTCGCCGACGTCGGCGGCCCCAGCGCGGGCCTGATGTTCTCGCTCGGCCTCTACGACAAGCTGACCCCGGGCAGCCTCACCGGCGGCAAGTTCGTCGCCGGCACCGGCACCATCGACGACGCCGGGAAGGTCGGCCCCATCGGCGGCATCGAGATGAAGACCATCGCCGCGCGCGAGAAGGGCGCCCAGTACTTCCTGACGCCCGCCGACAATTGTGCGACCGCCTCCAGGGACGTCCCCGGCGGGCTCACCCTGGTCAAGGTCGACACCATCGACGACGCCCTCGGCGCCATGAAGGACATCCGCTCCGGAGACACCGCCGACCTGCCGAAGTGCACGACGAAGAGCTGAGCGTCAGGCATCCGTACGACGAAGGGGGCGCCCCTCACACCGAGGGGCGCCCCCTTCGTCGTACCGGAGGACCTCAGTCCTCGAAGGTCGACCTCAACGCGTCCGCGAGGCCCGGCACCAGGTCCGGGCCGGTGAGCACCTCGGTCGGGGTGTCCTTCTCGCGCAGACGCAGGGCCGCCTCGCGGGTGCCGTCACGCAGGACCGCGACCGTCATACGGACCTCCTGACGGTCCGGGTGGTCCGCCACCCACTTCGCGAGCTTGGCGTCGCTCAGGCCCTGCGGAACCTGCGCCTCGGCGGACGGCGGCAGCATCAGCCGCTCAACGGTGAGCGCGCAGCCGGCCACCGCGTCGGGCCAGGCGATCGTGCCGAGGAACTCGTCGAGCTGCTTGCCCGTTGGCATTTCGTCCTGCTCGATCGGGGTCAGGCCGGAGGACTCCTGCTCGTCCCCCAGGCCGAGCTGGGCGGCGAGGCCGGGTTCCTGGACTCGCAGCCGTGCGGTGTCGACGAGGGCGAAAAGGCGGGCGGGCTGGTCCCAGCCGAGGCCGGAGGCGTACTCGTCGATCTCGAGAACGGCCCGGGTGAGCGGGTTCGCAGCCATGGGAGTGTTGGACATGGTCACAATCCTCTCTCGTTCCTGGCCGGAATCGGGAACCGAGTAAACGGTGAGTAAGTTGCATAGATGTGGGCCCACGATCACGGGGGGCCACGGAGGGTCCACGAAGACGCGGGCCTGACCCAGACCTACAGCGAACTTCGGGGTGCGAACCTTGGCTTTCCAGATGCCGGACCGCGGCGGAGGCCCGACCGGGCCACGGATCAGAGTGGGCCGACCGTCCCGGCGTGTCCGGACCCTGCTCATGACACTGGGCGTGCTCGCCGTCCTCGGCATGGCCTTCACCATGTTCGCGGGCTTCTGGACTGACTGGCTCTGGTACCGGTCGGTGAACTACTCCTCGGTGTTCACCACCACGCTGTGGACGAAGATCGGACTCTTCTTCGTCTTCGGTCTGCTGATGGCCCTCGCGGTCGGCTTCAACATCTGGCTCGCGCACCGGCTGCGCCCGCCGCTGAGCGCCATGTCGATGGAGCAGCAGAGCCTCGACCGCTACCGCATGGGCATCGCGCCGTACAAGAAGTGGCTGCTGCTCGCGATCACCGCCCTGGTCGGCCTGATCGCCGGCGCCTCCGCCTCCAGCCAGTGGCGGACCTGGCTGATGTGGGTCAACGGCGTCCCCTTCGGTGAGAAGGACCCCCAGTTCCACCTGGACGTCGGCTTCTATGCCTTCGACCTGCCCTGGTACCGGTTCCTGCTCGGCTTCGGCTTCGCCGCCGCGATTCTCTCCGTGATCGCCGCCGCGCTCACCCACTACCTGTACGGCGGGCTGCGGATCACCAGCCCCGGCGCGCGCGCCACGGCCGCCGCGACCGGTCATCTGTCGGTCCTCATCGGCATCTTCGTCGCCCTGAAGGCCGTCGCGTACTGGCTCGACCGGTACGGACTCGCCGTGAAGTCCAGCGACTTCAAGGCGACCGACAACTGGACCGGCCTCAGGTACGTCGACGCCAACGCCTATCTGCCGGCCAAGACGATCCTGTTCTGCATCGCCGTGATCTGCGCGCTGCTGTTCTTCGCCACTCTGTGGCGGCGCACCTGGCAGCTGCCCGTGATCGGCTTCGGCCTGATGGTGCTCTCCGCGATCCTCATCGGCGGCCTGTACCCGGCGATCGTGCAGAAGTTCCAGGTCCAGCCCAACGAGCAGGCCAAGGAAGCGCCGTACGTCGAGAAGAACCTCAAGGCGACGCGCGACGCGTACGGCATCGACGGCACCCAGGTCACCGAGTACCCCGGCACGAGCAAGACCGAGGACAAGACCAAGCTGCGCGACGAGGTCGACGCCACGGCGAGCATCCGCATCCTGGACCCGAACATCGTCTCGCCCACGTTCCAGCAGCTCCAGCAGATCAGGAACTACTACGCGTTCCCGACCAACCTGGACGTCGACCGGTACGCCAAGGACGGCAAGGACCAGGACACCGTCATCGGCCTGCGTGAGATCAACCTCAACGGCATCCCGAAGCGGAACTGGATCAACGACCACTTCCGTTACACCCACGGCTACGGCGTGGTCGCCGCCGAGGGCACCAGCGCCGACTCCCAGGGCCGACCGGACTTCACCGAGTCCGACCTGCCGTCCAAGGGCGACCTCGGGACGTACGAGCAGCGGGTCTACTACGGCGAGAAGACCACGATGTACTCGATCGTCGGCGGTCCCCAGAAGGAGATCGACTACTCCGACGACAGCGGCGAGAAGACCTACAGCTACAAGGCCGACAGCGGCGTGAGCCTCTCCAACCCGGTCAACCGGGCCGCGTACGCGGTGGCGTTCGGCGAGCCGCAGATCCTGTACTCGGGCGCGATCGGCGACGGTTCGCGCATCCTGTACAACCGCACCCCCAAGGAGCGCGTCGAGGCGGTCGCCCCGTGGCTGACCATCGACGGCGACGCCTACCCGGCGGTCGTGGACGGCCGTATCCAGTGGATCGTCGACGCGTACACGACGACGAACGGCTACCCGTACTCGTCCCGTACGACCCTCGGTGACACCACGGCCGACTCGCTGACCGCGACCAACGACAACCGCGCGGTGGTGGCCCAGCAGAACCAGGTCAACTACATCCGCAACTCGGTGAAGGCGACCGTCGACGCCTACACCGGTGAGGTCAAGCTCTTCCAGTGGGACACCAAGGACCCGGTCCTGAAGACCTGGATGAAGGCCTTCCCGAACACGGTGGAGCCCAAGAGCGAGATCTCCAAGTCGCTGATGGATCATCTGCGCTACCCGCAGGACCTGTTCAAGGTCCAGCGCGAGCTGCTCACCCGCTACCACGTGAAGGACGCCACGACGTTCCTCAGCGGCAGCGAGGTCTGGCAGGTGCCCGACGACCCGACCAACAAGTCGGGCAGTGCCACGCCGCCGTACTACCTGAGCATGAAGATGCCCGACCAGGCGGCGCAGGCGTTCTCGCTGACGACGACGTTCACACCGAACGGCCGGGACAACCTCAGTGGCTTCATGGCGGTCGACGCCGAAGCGGGCACCAGTGACTACGGCAAGATCAGAATTCTGAAACTGCCGACCAACACCACGGTCAACGGCCCAAGTCAGGTCCAGAGCCAGTTCAACTCCGAACAGGACATCGCCGAGACCATCAGGCTGCTCAGAGGCGGCGACTCCGAGGTCGAGTACGGCAACCTGCTCGCGGTGCCACTGGACGGCGGACTGCTGTACGTGGAGCCGGTCTACGTACGCGGTGGCGGGCTCAAGTACCCGCTGCTGCGGAAGGTGCTGGTGTCCTACGGCGGCAACACCGCCTTCGAGGACACGCTCGACGAGGCCCTGAGCAAGGTCTTCGGAGCGGAGGGCGCGACCACCCAGCCACCGGACGAGGGTGACGAGGACGGCGGCGGTACGACACCTCCGCCGACGTCCAGCAACCCGACGGTCCAGGAAGCGCTCGACGACGCCCAGAAGGCCTTCGAGTCCGGCCAGGACGCCCTGAAGAAGGGTGACTGGGAGGCGTACGGCAAGGCGCAGAAGGACCTGGAGGACGCGCTCAGGCGGGCCGAGGACGCGCAGTCGCAGCCGGACAAGACCGGCGGCGGTGCGGGCAGCGGCGGCGAGAGCGCGAGCCCGAGTTCGAGTCCCAAACCGAGCGGCAGTCCCACCGGCACCTAGGGACGCCAGGTTGATCGAATAGCCCACCCCGCGCCGTGATACGGTTGCTTCACAACGGCGCGGGGTGGAGCAGCTCGGTAGCTCGCTGGGCTCATAACCCAGAGGTCGCAGGTTCAAATCCTGTCCCCGCTACTGAAGTCGGCGAACATTTCGTACGACAGCGAAGGCCCGGATCCTCCAAGGATCCGGGCCTTCGTGGTGTGCGAACGCATGTGCCGGGGGCCGGGACGCTCGTGCCGCCGTGGGGAGTTGGCCGAACTGTGTTTGACTTGTCTCTCTGTGGGCATGTCGACAAAACGCTGAAGTGACCTCACGGGCTGCGGTATACCAGGTGTACCCGGGTTGCAGGTGGTGCGACGATGGACGTTATGGGGGACAAGGCAACTCTGTTGGAGACAGGGCGGTTTGTGCAGCCTGCCGACTTTGTGCAGTCGGCGGGCGAATTGGTGCAGCCGGAGCACGATGCCTCGCGTCCGACGGACGGTGTCTCGCAGCCGGTGGCCGAACTCGTGCGACCGGAGGCCGACTTCGCCGTCGACCGGCCGGCGGACCAGGACGAGACGGGGGAGGCCGCCGAGGAGGCTCGGCAGCTGCTCGCCGCGGAGACCGGTGACGTCGAGGCGATGAGCGTACTCGGGGCCATGCTGCTGCGTCGCGGTGACCTCGACGGAGCCGAGCCGCATCTGCGGGCCGCGACCGCGGCGGGGGACCGGGCGGCCGCGAACAATCTGGGAGTGCTGCTGCACCAGCGCGGCTACGCCGACGAGGCCGCCGGGTGGTGGCGGATCGCCGCCGTCGCCGGGTCGGCCGCGGCCGCGCACGCGCTGGGGCGCCACCACCGTGAGCGGGGCGACGAGCCCGCCGCCGAGTACTGGCTGCGGCAGTCCGCCGAGCAGGGACACACGCTGGGCGCGTACGCGCTCGCCGATCTGCTGGAGCACCGCAGCGACGCGCGGGCCGAGCAGTGGATGCGGGTCGCCGCGGAGCGCGGGCACCGGGAGGCGGCGTACCGGCTGGCGCGCGCGCTCGACCGGCAGGTGACGCGGACGGGCGAGGACGGCGGCGACAACGGTGTCGAGCCGGACGAGGCCGTGCTGGACGAGGTCGAGCAGTGGTACCGGCAGGCCGCCGCGCGCGGGCACCGCAGGGCCGCGCTGCACCTCGGGGCGATCCTGGAGAAGCGCGGGGAGCTCAAGGAGGCCGGGCGCTGGTACCTGACGTCCGCCAAGGACGGTGAGGCGCGGGCCGCCTGCGCGCTCGGGTTCCTGCTGAGGGACGCCGGGGACACCGAGAGCGCCGCCGTGTGGTGGCTGCGGGCCGCGCAGGACGGCGACGGCAACGCCGCGAACGCACTGGGCGCGCTGCACGCCGAGCGCGGCGAGACGCAGACCGCCGAGCGGTGGTACCGGGCCGCGATGGACGCCGGTGACGTCAACGGCGCGTACAACCTCGGGCTGCTCTGCGCCGAGCAGACGCGTACCGCGCAGGCCGAGCAGTGGTACCGGCGGGCGGCTTACGCAGGGCATCGCGAGGCGGCGAACGCGCTGGCGATCCTGCTGCTCCAGGTCGGCGACACGACGGGTGCCGAGCCGTGGTTCTCCAAGGCCGCGGAGGCGGGGAGCGTGGACGCCGCGTTCAACCTGGGAATCCTGTACGCCGGTCGGGGTGAGGAGCGGGCCGCGCTGCGGTGGTACGAGCGGGCGGCTGCCGCCGGGCACACCGAGGCGGCGCTCCAGGTCGGGATCGCGCGGCTGCGGGACGGCGACGAGCCGGGCGCGGAGCGGCATCTGCGGTGCGCGGCCGGGGGTGGCAGTGCGGAGGGTGCCTATCGGCTGGCGACCGTGCTGGATGCCCGGCGGCCGCCGGAGCCGGCGCATGAGCTGGGCGAGCCGGTGCGTGAGAAGGCCGAGTGCGAGGAGTGGTACGAGCGGGCCGCATCGCAGGGGCATCGGCGGGCGCAGGTGCGGGTCGGGATGCTGGCCGCGGCTCGGGGGGACGTGGTGGAGGCGGCCCGGTGGTACCGGGCGGCCGCGGAGGCCGGGTCGCGCAACGGTGCGTTCAATCTGGGGCTGCTGCTGGCCAGGGAGGGCAGTGAGCCCGAGGCTGCGGTGTGGTGGACGCGGGCGGCTGACGCCGGGCACGGGCGGTCGGCTTTGCGGCTCGCCCTGGTCTACGCGCGTCGCGGTGAGCTCGCGGAGGGGCAGCGGTGGGCCGATCGGGCGGTGAGCCTGGGGCCGGCGGA
This sequence comes from Streptomyces chartreusis, assembly GCF_008704715.1. Classification (NCBI taxonomy): domain Bacteria; kingdom Bacillati; phylum Actinomycetota; class Actinomycetes; order Kitasatosporales; family Streptomycetaceae; genus Streptomyces; species Streptomyces chartreusis. Next base: position 3,496,685 of record NZ_CP023689.1, on the reverse strand, counting down.
GGTTGCCGAGCGGGCGGCGCGGTTGCGGGACGCTCTGCGGGAGGAGCTGTCTGCGTGAGCGGGGGCTGACGGCTGGCCGGCGTCTCTGGGGGCTGCCGCCCCCAGGCCCCCGCTTCGGCCTGAACGGCCTCGTCCTCAAACGCCGGACGGGCTGAGAGGGGAGCCGGCCGGTGCCGACTCAAACGCCGGAGGCGCTGGGAGGGGGACCTGGCTCGGTACTGAAAGGTGCTGGTCAGCCCCTCGTCACCGTCGGCCGCCAAGCGATTTGCCTCTGCTCGCGGTGTTGACGTAATGTTGCGTTCACCGACGCGGGGTGGAGCAGCTCGGTAGCTCGCTGGGCTCATAACCCAGAGGTCGCAGGTTCAAATCCTGTCCCCGCTACTGAAGGCCTAGGGCCGGGATCCATATGGATCCCGGCCCTAGGTGGTTTTGCAGGCCAGGTGTGTCAGGGGAGGTGGCCTACCGCCTCCTCGTACAGGGCTCGGTTCACCGTTCGGGACTCCGGCAGGGGAGAGCCCTCTGCTACGCCCTGGGCCTTGTACGCCGACTGGAGGCGGGTCGTCGTGGCGGAGCGAATCTCCCAGTCCATGAGCAGGGACGGGGTGGATTCGAGCACGGACTCGTCCGCCTTGAGGAGTTTCGCCAGGTATGTGACGAAGCTCGCATCCTGTTTGTAGTCCGAGGCGAAGTACGAGTTCAGCGTGCGGATGTAGGCCCTGAGGAGGGCCACCCCGGCGTCCACGTCGTCCTGGAGGAGGGCGGGGCCGTAGAGCATGCCTCCCAGTGGCTCGCCCCGCGGCTGGCCGCCGAGGAAGGCGTACCCCTGCTCGCCGTCGACCTTGCGCCAGACCGGGTCCAGGAGCCACGCGGAGTCGACGCCGCCGTTCTGGAGGGCCGTGAGGACGTCGGCCGAGCCGAGTTGCTGGTACTGGATGTCGGCGAGGCCGCCGCCGTGCTTCTCCAGCGCCTTCTCCATCGGGTACGCGATGACCGAGCCCTTGCCGATCATCGTGCCCATCCTGCGGCCGGCCATCGCCACCTGGCTTGCGCTCTCGCCCTCCTTCAGGCGCACCCACAGACCGCTCTTCGACTTCGGCGCCGGTGAGAAGTTCCCGGCGACCCACTTGATGTCGAAGCCGCCCTTGACGCCGTTCATGACGGCCGCCTCCGGGGCCGCCCACAGCGCGTCGATGTCGCCCTTCGCCAGGAGGGGCAGCGCGTCCGGGGTCGGCAGGACCTTCAGCGTGACGTCGAGGCCCTCTTTCTTGAACTCTCCCTTGTCGAGCGCCACTTGGAGCGGAGCCACGTACTCCGCGCTCAGCGTCCCCGTCGCGATCGTCAGCTTGCGGGGCTCGGACAGCGGCTGCGGGGAAGGCGCGCCGGGCAGACAGCGGGCCGGTGTGCGGGTGGGGGAGAGGTCCTCGGGGTCCGTCCACGCCTTCGTGCCGCAGCCCTCGACCGGGCGGATCGTGCGGTCGCCGGCGGCCGCCTTCGACGAGGAGTCCGACTCGTACGGCGACGAGCACGCCCCCGACGCCAGCAGGGCCCCCGCGGCGAGGAGGACGCCGTACACATGTGGCCTTCTTCTCATGACTGGCCCCTTCCTCGGTCCCTCGGTGCCCAGGGGGTGAGCAGGCGGCCGGCGAAGCGGATCAGTTCGGAGAACAGGACTCCGAGGATCGCGACGCAGACGATGCCGACGAACATGACGTCGTTCTGGAACAGCGCGCGCGAGTCGAAGATCAGATGGCCCAGGCCGTTCGTCGCGGCGATCTGCTCCGACGCGACGATGACCAGCACCGCCACACCTGCCGCGATGCGCGCGCCCACCAGGACGGAGGGGAGCGAGGCGGGCAGCAGGACATGGCGGAACATCTGCCATCGCGAGGCGCCGAAGACCTGGCCGGCGTCACGGTGGCCGGGCGGGATGGACATCACCGCCGACATGGTCGAGATCCACACGAAGAAGAACACCGTCGCCGCCACCAGGGCCACCTGCGGGCCCTCGCCGAGGCCGAACATGTTCAGGAAGACCGGCAGCAGGGCCAGCTTCGGTACGACGTACAGGGCGTCCAGCAGCGGCTCCAGCGCTGCGCGTACCAGGGACAGGGAGCCCATGAGCAGGCCCAGGGCGTAGCCCGCCGCCGTGCCGACCGCGTATCCGGCGAGGACCCGCTTCAGGGTGGCCCACACGTCCGGCCACAGCTCGCCGGCCGCGGCCCGGTCCCAGCCGTCGGCGAGGATCGTGGACGGGGCCGGGTAGACACGGTCGTCGATCCAGGCCCGGGTGGCGGCCAGTTGCCACAGCAGGAGCAGCGCGACGGGCACGGCGAGCGCCAGCGACAGCTCCAGTGCGCGCCTGCGGCGGTGGGTGCGGGTGGGGTGGAGTTCGCGCGGGCCCGGGCGGCGGATCAGGACCGACTCGGCGGGCGGCTTCGTGAGCGTCGTCATGCCGGCACGGCCTCCTTCCGCAGCAGGTCCCACAGTTCGCTCTTCAGGGCGGTGAACTCGGGCGTCGCGCGGATCTCGCCGGTGCGCGGGCGCGGGAAGGGCGGGCGGTGCTCGGCGATGATCCGGCCCGGCCGGGCCGACATGACCAGGACACGGTCGCCGAGGACGATGGCCTCCTCCAGGCTGTGCGTGATGAAGAGGGTGGTCGTCCTCAAGGACTGGGTGATGTCCAGGAGTTCGTCCTGGAGGATCGTCCGCAGCTGGGCGTCGAGCGCGGCGAAGGGCTCGTCCATCAGCAGGATCTCGGGCTCCACGGCGAGAGCTCGGGCGATCGCCACGCGCTGGCGCATCCCGCCGGAGAGGGCCGCCGGGTAGGCGTCCGCGAAGTCCGACAGGCCCATGCGGGCCAGCCAGTCGTCGGCGCGGGCGTTCGCCTCGCGGCGCGGGACGCGCTGGATGTCCAGGCCGAAGCGGACGTTGGCGCGGACGGACTTCCAGTCGTAGATGCCGTAGTCCTGGAAGATCATCGCCGCCGGTCGCGGGCTCGTGGCGCGGATCTCCAGGGTGCCGGTGCTGGGGCGGAGCAGGCCCGCGGCGATGCGCAGCAGGGTCGACTTGCCGCAGCCGGAGGGGCCGACGACGCAGACGAACTCGCCGTGGGTGACGGTCAGATCGAGGGGGCCGAGGGCGTCGACCGTGCGGGGGGTTCGGCCGAAGGTGCGGGTCAGGTCGTTGGCGCTGAGTTTGGGGTACGGCTCTCCCACTTCTGTCTCCTTGCGGAGTGCGGTACGGACGTGTGGGTGTCGTTGACCATATGACGGTCCGTCAGATTCTGGAACCCCGCCCGCAACCCGGCCCCTCACCCCGCCCTCCTGCAGCCAGGGCAGCACAAAGCCCCGGCACTCGTCGGTGCCGGGGCTCGGAGAAGGTGGCCGGCTAGGCCTTCGCGCAGTTCGGGCAGATGCCGCGGTACGTCACCTCGACGTCCGAGACCGTGAAGCCGAAGCGCTCGGAGGCGGGAAGGTCGGCCATCGGGTTGCCCGTGGGGTGGACGTCCCGGATGGAGCCGCACTGGGCGCAGACCAGGTGGTGGTGGGGCCGGTGGGCGTTCGGGTCGTACCGCTTGGCGCGCTTGTCGGTGGAGACCTCGAGGACCTCGCCGAGGGTGACCAGCTCGCCCAGCGTGTTGTAGACGGTCGCCCGGGAGATCTCGGGCAGCTTGGCGACGGCCCGCGCGTGCACCTCGTCCGCCGTCAGGTGGACGTGATCGCCGGCGAGAACCTCGGCCACGACGCGGCGCTGCGCGGTCATCCGCCATCCGCGTCCGCGCAGCCGTTCCAGAAGGTCACTCATGCAGACACCTTAACAGAGGAGGACCAGGTTCCGAATGGGTGTGACTTTGGAGGTCAGCTTGACTTAGACAATGTCCAAGATAGGATCGAGATCGTCTTTGGCCAATGGACAGAAGTGGCCGGAGTTGCTCGAAACGACGCAGGAGGCGCACGTGACCCAGGGACCGCTCACGACGGAGGCCGGAGCTCCGGTCGCCGACAACCAGAACAGCGAGACCGCGGGGATCGGCGGCCCGGTCCTGGTCCAGGACCAGCTCCTGCTGGAGAAGCTCGCCCACTTCAACCGGGAGCGCATCCCGGAGCGCGTGGTGCACGCGCGCGGCGCCGGCGCCTACGGCACCTTCACGGTGACCGCCGATGTCAGCCGGTACACGCGCGCCGCCTTCCTCTCCGAGGTCGGCAAGCAGACGGAGACGTTCCTGCGCTTCTCGACGGTGGCCGGCAATCTCGGCGCGGCGGACGCCGTCCGTGACCCGCGCGGCTGGGCGCTGAAGTTCTACACCGAGGAGGGCAATTACGACCTCGTCGGCAACAACACCCCGGTGTTCTTCATCAAGGACGCCATCAAGTTCCCGGACTTCATCCACACCCAGAAGCGCGACCCTTACACGGGCTCGACCGAGCCGGACAACGTCTGGGACTTCTGGAGCCTGAGCCCCGAGTCGACGCACCAGGTGACCTGGCTGTTCGGCGACCGCGGCATCCCGGCGTCGTACCGCCACATGAACGGCTACGGCTCGCACACCTACCAGTGGAACAACGAGGCCGGCGAGGTCTTCTGGGTCAAGTACCACTTCAAGACCGACCAGGGCATCAGGAACCTCACGCAGGAAGAGGCCAACCGGCTCGCCGGTGAGGACCCCGACTCCCACCAGCGTGACCTGCGTCAGGCCATCGAGCGCGGGGAGTTCCCGAGCTGGACCGTGCAGGTGCAGATCATGCCTGCGGCGGACGCGGCGACGTACCGCTTCAACCCGTTCGACCTCACCAAGGTGTGGCCGCACGAGGACTACCCGCCGATCGAGATCGGCAGGCTGGAGCTCAACCGCAACCCGCACAACGTCTTCGCCGAGGTCGAGCAGTCGATCTTCTCCCCGGCGCACTTCGTGCCCGGCATCGGCCCCTCCCCGGACAAGATGCTCCAGGGACGCCTCTTCGCCTACGGCGACGCCCACCGCTACCGCGTCGGCATCAACGCCGACCACCTGCCGGTGAACCGCCCGCACGCCACCGAGGCGCGCACCAACTCCCGTGACGGCGTCCTGTACGACGGCCGTCATGGCGGTGCGAAGAACTACGAGCCGAACAGCTTCGGGGGCCCGGCCCAGACGGACCGTCCGCTGTGGCAGCCGCTGACCGGCTTCACCGCCGGCACCGGCAACCACGAGGCCCCCGCGCACGCGGAGGACAACGACTTCGTGCAGGCGGGCGACCTGTACCGCCTGATGTCGGAGGACGAGAAGGAGCGGCTGATCACCAACCTGGCGGGTGCCATGGCGCCGGTCTCGCACCAGGACATCGTCGAGCGGGCGATCGGCAACTTCCGCCGGGCGGACGACGACTTCGGCAAGCGGCTGGAGGCCGCGGTCCAGGCCCTGCGCGGCTGACACCAGCACTGGATCGCCTGCCGTGGCGGACGGGCCGGGTTCCTTCGGGGACCCGGCCCGTCGTGCGCGCTCAGGCGGGCACGTGCTGTCGTACGGGTGCCCAGCAGCGGATGATGTCGCGGACCGAGACGATGCCGACGGGCTCGCCGCGGTCCAGGACGATCAGATGCCGGAAGCCGCCGTGCGCCATGGCGCGGGCCGCCTCCTCCAGGGTCCAGGCCGGGGCGGCGAACACGACGTCGGTGGTGGTGTGGTCATGGGCGCGTTCGGCGTCCGGGCTCTGGCCGAGGCCGACGGAGATCAGGATGTCGCGTTCGGTGAGGATGCCGATGCCGCCCGCGTCCGGGTCGTGGACCACGGCCGCGCCGACCCGGCGGGTGGACATGAGTGCGGCTGCCTGGCGAAGGGTGTGGGTGGGGCCGATGGTGAGGACCACGGTGCTCATGGCGTCACGTACGAGCATGGATGGAGCCACCTCCTGAAGTGCCCCCGCACCGATTGTTCATGGATTCACAAATTCACAAGTGGGGGGACTCTCAGAGTGACAGGTAAAGAGGGGGTCAACAAGGGGGCGCTCAGTAGCGCTCGTTGAGGTACCCCAGGAGCTCGTCGTGCAGCAGGCCGTTGGAGGCGGCCGCGTTGCCGCTGTGCGGGCCGGGGCGGCCGTCGAGGCCCGTGAAGGCGCCGCCCGCCTCCGTCACGATGATCGCGTTGGCGGCCATGTCCCACAGGGACAGCTCGGGCTCGGCGCAGATGTCCACCGAACCCTCGGCGACCATCATGTACGGCCAGAAGTCGCCGTACGCGCGCGTGCGCCACACCTCGCGCGTGAGATCGAGGAAACCGTTCAGCTTGCCCTGCTCCTCCCAGCCGCCGAGCGAGGAGTACGCGAACGAGGCGTCCGACAGCTTCGAGACCTGGGAGACCCGCAGCCGGGACGCCGAGGACAGGCTGCGGCCGGCGAAGGCGCCGTGCCCCTTGGCGGCCCACCAGCGCCGGCCGAGCGCGGGCGCGGACACAAGGCCGACGACCGGCTGGAACCCGCCCTCCACGGCCTCCATCAGCGAGATGAGGGTGGCCCAGACCGGGACGCCGCGCACGTAGTTCTTGGTGCCGTCGATCGGATCGATGACCCAGCGGCGGGGCCCGGTGCCCTCGATGCCGTACTCCTCGCCGAGGATCGCGTCTCTCGGACGGGCCCGCTGCAACTGGCTCCGGATCAGCTCCTCGGCGCCCTTGTCCGCCTCACTCACGGGCGTCATGTCCGGCTTCGTCTCGACCTTGAGGTCGAGGGCCTTGAATCGGTCCATGGTGGTGGCGTCGGCGGCGTCGGCGAGGACGTGGGCGAGGCGAAGATCGTCGAGGTAGTCCGGCATGGGACGAACGCTATCTGCCGTGGTCGGGCTGGGGCTACTAGGCCGGGGGCCCTCGGGCGGGTTGCCCACGGTTGGCGGGGTGCCGACGTGCATACGATCGGTGCGCGCGCCCCGCGACCGCCCGCTCGGGCCTCGAACACCCGCGCGCCCCGGACGAATGGCGCCCCCGCACGCCTTCGCGAACCCTTGACAGTGACGCTGTGCGCGTCAAATCTGGGCGCAGAGCCGCTCGTCTCCGGGAGGCGATGATGCCTGCAGCGCGGGAATCCCTGCTGGACGCCGCATACACGGCGCTGGCGCGCCGGCCGTGGTCCGCCGTGCGGATGGTGGACGTGGCCGCGGCGGCCGGAGTGTCCCGGCAGACGCTCTACAACGAGTTCGGCAGCAAGGAAGGGCTCGCGCGGGCGCTGGTGCGCAGGGAGGCCGACGGCTACCTCGCCGGCGTCGACCGCGCCCTCGCCACCCCGAGCGACGCCCGCGACCGCCTCACCGCCGCCGCGGAGTGGACCGCCGGCCTCGCCCGGGACAACGCCCTGGTGCGGGCCATGCTCACCGGCTGCTGGAGCGATCGCCTGCCCTCGCCGACCCTGTCCGCCGTCCCGTCCTCCTCGGCGGTACCGGCGCAGCGCCGCGCCGACGGCCCCCTGCCGTCACCCGGCGACTTCGTGGCCATCGTGCGCGACCGCGCCGTGGTCGTCCTGACCGGGCCCGGCGCCGCCAAGCCCGACACCGCCGAGCTCGCCCGCTCCTGCGAACTCGTCGTGCGGCTGGCCCTGTCCTGTGTCGCCGCCCCGCCCGGCGAAGGAGGCGTCTCCGACCTCGTACGCAGCGCGCTGTACCGGCAGTTGCCGGGCTGAACCGGCGTGGCCGGTACGGGTCTCAGCGCGCCGATCCGGACAGCTGGAGGCCGATGACGCCCACGATCACCAGCGTGATCGACAGGATCTTCAACGTCGACACCAGATCCCCGAGGAAGACCATCCCGTAGATCGCCGTGCCCGCCGCGCCGATCCCCGTCCACACCGCGTACGCGGGCCCCACGTCGAGCTTCCGCAGCGAGATCGTCAGCAACCCGAAGCTGCCGAGGGCGAAGATGCAGAAGGCGACGGTCGGCCAGAGCCGGGTGAACCCGTGCGACAGTTTCAGACAGACGGCGAAGCCGGTTTCGAGCAGCCCCGCCACGATGACCAGCAGCCACGCCATGTGCTGTCCTCCCGTATCCCCACGTTCTGTGACCGCTTCGTCAGGCTTGGATCCGGCTCGGTGCGATTATGCCCTTACCGGACTCACAGCAAGACAAACAACGCGAAGGTCAACCGCCTTCCTCAGTCGCCTTCCTTGCGTTCACGCGTGGCCAGCAACCGTCGCAGCGAGTAGAGCCGCGCGGGGTCGGCGTGACCCTGTGCGACCCAGTCGTCCAGCGCGCAGTCCGGTTCGTCATGACTGCACGCACGCGGACAGCCCTCGGTTCCCGATTCCAGGTCGGGGAACGCGTGGATCACACGCGAGGGATCGATGTGCGCCAGGCCGAACGACCGCACCCCGGGGGTGTCGATCACCCAGCCCTCCATCTCCGGCAACGGCAGCGCCAGCGCCGACGTCGTCGTGTGCCGGCCGCGTCCCGTCACCGCGTTCACATGCCCCGTCGAACGCCGGCGGTCCTGCGGCACCAGGGCGTTCACCAGGGTCGTCTTGCCCACGCCCGAGTGCCCGACGAACGCCGTGACACGGCCGTCCAGTTGCTCGCGCACCCGGTCCGCGGCGTCCCCGGTCTCCAGTTCCACGCGGCTCGTGACGACGTAGGGGATGTCCAACGCCCCGTACAGCTCCAGGATTTCGTCCGGTGGCGCGAGGTCCGACTTGGTCAGCACCAGCAGCGGTTCGAGCCCTCCGTCGAACGCCGCGACCAGACAGCGGTCGATCAGCCGGGGCCGCGGCTCGGGGTCGGCGAGGGCGGTGACGATGGCGAGTTGGTCGGCGTTGGCGACCACCACCCGCTCGAACGGATCGTCGTCGTCGGCGGTGCGGCGGAGCACCGAATCGCGCTCCTCGATCCGCACGATGCGCGCGAGGGTGTCCTTCTTGCCGGACAGGTCGCCGACGAGGGCCACCCGGTCCCCGACGACCGCGGCCTTGCGGCCGAGTTCGCGGGCCTTCATCGCCATCACGACGCGGTCGTCGACCAGGCAGGTGAGCCTGCCCCGGTCGACGGTCAGGACCATGCCCTCGGCGGCGTCCTCGTGCTTGGGGCGGATGTTCGTCCGGGGCCGGGTGTTCCGGCGGCCGGGGCGGGTGCGGATGTCGTCCTCGTCGGTGTGCTTGCCGTAGCGGCGCATGGCGGTGTCCCTACGCCCCGAGCATCCCGGTCCACAGCTCGGGGAAGTCCGGCAGGGTCTTCGCCGTCGTCGCGACGTTCTCGATCCGTACTCCCTCGACCGCGAGGCCGATGATCGCGCCGGCGGTCGCCATGCGGTGGTCCTCGTAGGTGTGGAAGACGCCGCCGTGCAGCCGGCGCGGGCTGATGTGCAGGCCGTCGGCGGTCTCGGTCACGTCACCGCCGAGTTCGTTGATCTCCTTGGTGAGCGCGGCCAGGCGGTCCGTCTCGTGCAGCCGCAGGTGCGCGACACCGCGCAGGGTGGAGGGGGAGTCCGCGAGGGCCGCCACGGCCGCGATGCCCGGCGTGAGTTCGCCGACCTCGCTCAGGTCCACGTCGATGCCGTGAATCGCACCCGAACCGGTGAACACGAGCCCGTACTCGGTGAGTTCGCAGGAACCGCCCATCTCGGTGAAGATCTCGCGCAGTCGGTCACCGGGCTGCGTGGTGCGGGCCGGCCAGTCCGGTACGAGGACCTTGCCGCCGGTCACCAGCGCGGCGGCCAGGAACGGCTGGGCGTTGGACAGGTCCGGCTCGATGGTCAGGTCGCGGCCGAGCAGGGCGCCCGGCGTGACCCGCCAGACGTTGGGCTCGCCGCCCGACTCCGGGGTGTCGACCTGGGCGCCGACGGCCCGCAGCATGTCGACGGTCATCCGGATGTGCGGCATGGACGGCAGCGAGGAGCCGATGTGCCGGACCTCGACGCCCTGGTTGAAACGCGGGCCCGACAGCAGCAGGGCCGACACGAACTGGGACGACGACGAGGCGTCGATCTCCACCGTGCCGCCCTCCAGGGCGCCCCCGCCGTGGACGGTGAGCGGCAGCGCGCCCCGGCCGTCGTCGTCGATCCGGGCACCGAGGGCGCGCAGGGCGTCGATCACTCCGTGCAGGGGACGCTCGTACGACCTGGGGTCGCCGTCGAAGCGGACGGGGCCGTCGGCCAGCGCGGCGACCGGCGGCAGGAAGCGCATGACCGTGCCGGCGTTGCCGACGTCGACCGTGGCCGGGCCGCGCAGGCCCGCGGGGAGCACCCGCCAGGCCTCGCCGGTGCCCTCGGGGCCGACGCCCTCCTCGATGCCGACGCCCATGGTGCGCAGGGCACCGGCCATCAGCAGGGTGTCGCGGGAACGCAGCGGGCGGCGCAGCCAGCCGGGCTCGCTCGCCAGGGCGGCGAGGACGAGGGCGCGGTTGGTGACCGACTTGGACCCCGGCACGTGGACCGTCGCGTCGACGGGTCCGCTCGCGTGCGGGGCGGGCCAGAGGGCGGTGTGTGCGGCGGGGTTTTGGGCCATGGGTTCACTTTATAAGGAGCGTGTGGTTCGGGTGCGGCACCGTTGGGGCTGGTCGCGCGCACGCGGCGGAGCCGCACATCGATACAGGTCCCGCGCCCCTGGAGACGCTGCCCCTTCGGGGCGCGTCACAGCTCCAGCAACCACCTGCCCCCGCCTATCAGCGAGCACAGCGACACCGCGTGGAACAGGAACAGCCACAAGCCCGCCGGCACATGCGTCAGCCGGGACAGCTGGTCCGCGTCCGAGTCGCCCGCGCCGCCCCGCGACCTCTTCGCCTGCAGTTCGAAGGCCGGCCGCACTCCGCCCACGAGGAGGAACCAGACCACGGTGTACGCGAACGCCGCCTGGACCTGGGGTCCCGCGAGCCACGAGACCACCACGAACGTGCCGCCCGTGAGGAACACCGTCAGGGCGCCGTACGCGTTGCGGATCATCACCAGCATCGCCACCAGCAGGGCCGTCGCCAGCCACAGCAGCAGGGTGATCCGGCCGGTGGCCAGCAGCGCGGCACCGCCCAGGCCCAGCAGCGGGGGAGCCGTGTAGCCCGCTGCCGCGGTGAGGATCATGCCGATGCCGTGCGGCTTGCCCCGGCTGACCGTGAGGCCGCTGGTGTCGGAGTGCAGGCGTATGCCGGTCAGCGTCCGGCCGGTCAGCAGCGCGACCAGGCCGTGGCCGCCCTCGTGGGCGATGGTGATGGCGTTGCGCGAGAGGCGCCACAGGCCGTGCGGGACGACCACGACGAGCGCGACGACCAGTGTGGCGATCACCACCCACAGATCCGGGTCGGGCTGGGTACCGGAGACCTCGTCCCAGAGGGAGGCGAGCGAGGCGGATGCGGTGCTGTCCATGTAAGGCTTGGGCTCCCTTGGGGTCGGACGGAATCTGGCAGTGTGGCACGCGTGCGTGGGCGTTAGCTGAGACGCCGGCCCGGCAGCGATCGTTCCTGGCGTCGAACGCGCAGGTCACGGCGTCGGAGTCGGGAACGATCCGAGAAGGGCGGGGTCACTGCCCGTCGGAGTACCGGCGGGCCAGGGCGATCAGGGCGGCCCGGCCGCTGCGGTCCGTGCGGTTCCTGAGACTCGCGAGGTGCTTCTCGACGGTCCGTGGCGAGAGGAAGAGGTGCTCGGCGATCTCCTGGTTGCCGAGGCCCCGGCCGAGCAGGCGCAGCACCTCGTACTCCCGCGCGGTCACCCCCGCCCGCCGCAGCTCCTGCGGAATCGTGTCGTGACCCCGGCGGCGGCGGGAAACGGGCGAGCCCGCCTCCCGCAGCAGGGCGCGGCAGGCCGCCGCCACCCGTGTCGTGCCCCGGTCGTGGAAGAACTGCTCGGCGGCGGACAGCCACTCGACGGGGTGCCCCCAGCCGTCGGCGAGCGCCGCGGAGGCGCCCAGGCGCAGACACAGGTGACGGGCCAGGGGGATGGCCTCGGTCCCGGCCAGCGCCTCCTCGGCCGCCTTGGCGGCCTCTCCGGCCCGGCCTTCGCGGCCCAGCAGCACGGCCCGGGACCAGCCCGCGAAGGGCCGGTCCCAGTGGACCTGGCTGAGCCGGTCCGCGACGGCTCCGTCCAGCTCCGCCCAGCCGGCCGCGCCCCGCACGGTGCGCAGGAGCAGGTACGGGCCCAGGAATCCGGTGACCCCGCGGGTGCTGGGCAGCGCGCGCATGGCCCGGTCCGCCTCCGTGAACTCGGCCAGCGCACGGTCGGGCTCCTCCCGCAGCAGGGAGCAGATGCCCTGGGCCCAGCCCCACACCGAGGTGTCGGCGTAGCCCCAGAGCGCTCCGGCGCTCCGCCCGGCCAGCGCGCTCTCCATGGCTTGCAGCGCGGCCTGGAGCTTCTCCCGCTCGCCTCGGGAGGCGGCGATGATGGCGTCCACTCCGACGCCGATCAGCTGCACCTCCCCCAGCCGCAGTCTGCGGGCCGTCGTCCGCAGCCGCCCGGCGGCCTCCAGGGCCCGGTCCTGCTCGTCGCGCAGCACATGGGCCTGCGCCAGATGCATGTCGGCCCAGGCCGTCATGAGGACGGCACCGGTCTCCTCGGCCGCCCTCCGCGCGGCCAGCAGCCGATCCGTCCCGGTGATCCGGATCCGGTCCAGTACGCCGAGCTCCAGCAGGCCGCGTATCCGCCAGACCGGCAGCGCATGGGCGTCGGCCGTGGCCACCAGGCGTTCGAAGACCCTCTCCGTCTCGGCCAGGTCCAGGGGCCGCAGGCAGTACCCCAGCATGTTCAGCGCCTTGCAGCTCACCTCCGGCAGCCCCACCGCCTCCGCGGTCGCCACGGCCCCTTCGGCCAGGGCCCTGGCGCTCTCCAGCCGGTCCGGGCGCTGCGAGTTGAGCACCAGGTGCGCGGCGACCGAGTCCAGGGCGGCGCGGGACGCCGGGTCCGGCTCGGCTCCGAGCAGCTCCCGTGCCCGCCGTACGGAGGTCAGGCCCGCCTCCCACTGCTGCGCGGTGGCCGCGGCCCTGGCCCGGATCAGGAAACCCGCGGCGCGGCGGGCGGGCGGCGCGCCCCACACGGCCAGCACACGGTCCAGCCGGTCGCCGAGCTCCGGTACGCGCCGGACGTCGCCCGTGAGGACGAGCGCACCCAGCAGTTCCTCCAGGAGCCCGGCCACGGCCTCGGGCGGGGCGTCCGCCGCGTCGGCGGTCAGCTCCAGCCCCCGGTCGAGGAGTTCCACCGCGGTCAGCAGAGCGCCCCGCAGGACCGCCTGCCGGCCCGCCCGGGTGAGCAGTACGGCCGCCCGTGCCCGCTGCCCGCCGGTGACGCACAGCTCCGCGGCCAGGCGGTACAGGTCGTCGCCCGGGCCGCCGCCGATCAGACCCTCGGGCTCCCCGGCACCCCGCGGCCGATGAGCTGCCGCGTCGGCGGACTCGATGGCGTCGGCGGCGGCGAGGCAGAGCGCCGCGCGCTCCGCGGGCAGCAGCCGGTGGGTGATGGCGTCGGCGGTCAGGGCGTGCCGGAAGGAGTGCCAGCCGGGCTCCTCCGCGGTCGTGCCGTCGGTGACCAGATGGGCGTGTGCCGCCTGCCGCAGCTGGCGGAGCGCCGTCGTCCGGTCGATCCCGGCGACGCGGGCGGCGATGTCCACGGGGAAGCGCCTGCCCAGAACGGCAGCGGCTTCCAGAAGGGCGACGCCGGCGGGTTCCAGGTGGTCCACGCGCTGCAGGACGGCGGCGGCGACCGTCGCGGGCACACCGGCGTCCAGTGAGCCGGTCACCGTCCAGCCGTCGCCCGGCCGCCGGACGAGGCTGCCGCCGTCGACCATGGCGGTCAGCAGCTCCTCCACGACGAAGGGGACGCCTTCGGAGACGGCGTGCAGCCGGTCCAGTACGGCTTCCGGCACCTCGCCCGGGTCGTCGTGGGCCAGACAGCGGGCCGCCAGTTCCGCGGTGTGCGCGGGGCCGAGCCCGGCGAGGCGCACGGTGCGCGCCGCACGCCGGGAAGCGGCGGCCTCGGCGAGGTCGAGCGCGGGACCGGGCCCACCGCGCAGGGTGGCCAGCAGGACGGCCCGCCGGCCGGGGAGGTTGTCCGTGAGGTAGTCGACGATGGTGAGCGTGTCGGCGTCCGCGTCGTGCAGGTCCTCCAGCACCAGGACACAGCCGCCGGAGCGTCCGAGGGCCCCCAGGAGTCGCAGTACCGCCTCTGCGTAGCCCACCAGCGGCGCACCGTCCTGCGGCGCCAGCCCGCACAGCCGCGACAGGAGCGGTTCGTAGGGGCCCAGGTCCCCGTCCCCGGGTGCGCCTTCGCCGCGCAGTCCGGAGAACACGGCCTCCGCGAGCGGCCGCAGCGGCACCGCGCGGCCGGCGGACGCGGCCCGCCCGCGCAGCACCCGGAATCCGGAGCTCATGGCGGCGGCAGCGGTCTCCTCGACGAGGCGTGACTTGCCGATGCCCGGCTCGCCCAGCACGAAGACCGACGAGCCCCGCCCCTCGCCCGCCGATGCGACCGCCGCGGTCAGAAGGCCCCGCTCCGGTTCTCTGCCGACCAGTGCGGATGACGACAACGACGACACTCAGGCCCCCTGCGCCCTTTTCCGGGATGTCCCCGCCGGTCCCCGTCGAATACTCCTTCGAGCGCGTACAGCGTAGTACCCACGAGTCACAGGGGCCGCACAACTACATGGGGGCTCTTCCCCGATGTCCGCGGTGGCCGGCGGGCGGCACGCTTTCCTCCAGCAGGGCACGGGGGACAGGGCATGACTCGGGGGACATGCCCTGCCTGCTGTTCTTTCTTCGATCGGGGGATGCCGACATGTCTTCACCGCCGCGTGGCGTCAGATGGATCACCGCCGGGCTTCTGGGCGTGGCGCTGTGCGGGTGCTCGTCGCTCACCGCCGGTACGGGAGGGGATTCCGGCGGATCGTCGTCGACGGGCTCGGCTGCGGACGGCCCGGACGTACCGGCGTTCGCCGCGGACCTGGAGCGGGTGTGCACGGAGGGGCTCGGTTTCTCGGGGCTGCCCGCCTACGACCGTAAGAAGAAGACCGTGCACCCGGCGATGCTCATGAGCAGGTCCGGTGACGACTGGTCGCAGTCGGAGCCGTCCGCCGGCGACTACCCCAAGGGCTGGTTCCTCGGCTACTCGGCCAAGCCGGCCCGGGCCGAGCTGGTCGTCTGCGTCGAGCGCACCAAGGCGACCGCGACCGGCAAGGTGTGCGACATGGAGGGCGACGGCGGCAAGCCGTTCAAGGTGCGCACGTACAACACCTCGTACCTCCTGAAGGTCGTCGAGGCGCGCACCGGCAAGGAGTTGTACCGGCACAAGGGGGAGGCCAGGTCCGACGAGTGCCCGGTGTACATGCTCACCTCGGACGGCGAGGACGCGGACAAGTACTACAACGAGGTGCGGCCCAAGGACTTCCGCAAGAACGTCCGGCCCTTCATCGCGCCGTAGGCTGCACCACGGCCGTCCCGTCCACACCTCTCCTGTGGAGGACCGCATGCCCGTCACGACCAGCACCGTCGACCTCACCGGGTTCAGTGCCGCCCGCGGCGGCTCCCGTCGGCTCACCGGCCATCTCACCCGGCCCGCCGGGCCGGGCCCCTGGCCCGGCGTCGTCGTGGTCCACGAGGCGCTGGGCGTCAATGATGTGATGCACCGTCAGGCGGACCGGCTGGCGAGCGCCGGGTACCTCGTCCTGATGCCGGACCTGTTCACCGACGGCGGGGCCGTGCGCTGCCTGGTGCCGACCTTCCGGGCGGCCCTGTCCGGACAGGGCCGTGCCTTCCGCGACATCGGGGCGGCCCGCATGCGCCTCGCCCAGGATCCCGACTGCACCGGGCGGATCGGCATCATCGGCTTCTGCATGGGCGGTTCCTTCGCCCTCCTCGCCCTGAGCGACGGCGAGTTCGACGCCGCCTCCGTCAACTACGGCCGTCCGCCCAAGGATCTCGACAAGACACTCGACGGCGCCTGCCCCGTCGTCGCGAGCTACGGAGCCCGCGACCGTACGCTTCCAGGTGCCGCCCCCAGGCTGGAGGCTGCGCTCGACCGGCTCGGCATCGTCCACGACGTCAAGGAGTACCCGGAGGCCGGGCACTCCTTCCTCAACGACGCCGAGGTCGGGCCGCGCGCCCTGCGTCCGCTGATGCGTGTCGCCGGGATCAGGCCGCACCCGGAGTCCGCCGTCGACGCTTGGCGGCGCATCGACGACTTCTTCGCCGCACACCTCACAGCGGAGGACCGGACAGGCTGATCGACGGCGGAGCGCCGTGGCCCGTGCGGAAGCCGTCTGCCACTCTTGAACGTCAGCTCGGAGGGGTGATTGCAGATGTGCGGACGGTATGCGGCCAGTCGTGGGCCCGAGGATCTCGCGGGAATCTTCGAGATCGAGAAGTGGGAGCCCGAGGAGACCCTCGAGGCCGACTACAACGTGGCTCCGACCAAGGAGGTCCACGTCGTCCTCGACCGCCCCTTGAAGGACGCGGACGACCCGCGGCCGGTCCGGCAACTGCGCAAGCTGAAGTGGGGACTGGTGCCCAGCTGGTCCAAGACCCCCGAGAGCGCCTTCAAGATGATCAACGCCCGCGCGGAGACGGTGCACGAGAAGCCGTCGTACCGGCGGGCGTTCACCTCCCGCCGCTGCATCATCCCCGCCGACGGCTACTACGAGTGGGTCACCGGCCGGCAGGAGCGGGACCTGGAGGTCGAGGGGAAGCGGAAACGGCCCCGCAAGCAGCCGTACTTCGTGCTGCCCGCCGACGGCTCGGTGTTCGCGATGGCCGGGCTGTACGAGTTCTGGCGGGACTCCACACTGCCCGACGAGCACCCGCAGGCCTGGTGGGTCACCTGCTCGGTTATCACCACGGAGGCCGAGACGACCCCGCTGGCCGTCGCGCCCGAGGAGGGCCCGCACACCCTCGCCGAGATCCACCCCCGGATGCCGCTGATGCTGACGCCGGACCGTTGGGACGCCTGGCTGGACCCCTCCCGCAAGGACCCCGAGGAACTGCGCACGCTGCTCACCCCGCCGCCCGTCGGACGGATGCGCGCCTACCCCGTCTCCACGCTGGTCAGCAACGTCCGCAACAACGGCCCGGAGCTGCTGAAGGAGCTGGACGGCCCCGAAGAGGGCACACTTTTCTGACGTGACGACCGAGTCTGATGTGACGACCGAGATCATCGGTACGGATGCGGGGGACGCCCGCATCACCTGGCACCCTGCGAAGAAGGCACGGCTGGTCCTGGCCGCGAGCCACGGCGCCGGAGGCGGCATCGGGGCGCGTGACCTCGTGGCACTCGCCGAGGTGCTGCCCGCCCACGGCGTGACCGTCGCCCTCGTCGAGCAGCCCTGGCGGGTGGCCGGCAAGAAGGTGGCGCCCGCGCCGAAGACGCTGGACGTCGGCTGGCGGGGCGTGTGGCCCGCGCTCGCCGCACCGGGGCTACCCGTGATCTCCGGCGGCCGCAGCGCCGGCGCCCGCGTCGCCTGCCGTACCGCCGTCGAACTCGGGGCGCACGCCGTGCTCGCACTCAGCTTCCCCCTGCACCCGCCCGGCAAGCCCGAGAAGTCCCGCGCCGAGGAACTGCTCGGCGCCGGGGTGCCCACCCTCGTCGTCCAGGGCGGCAACGACCCCTTCGGCAGCCCCGAGGAGTTCCCCGCCGGTGACTACGAGCTGGTCGAGGTGCCCTACGGCGATCACGGGTTCGCCGTGGCCAAGCGGGCGCCCCTCGGCCAGGACGAGGCCGTGGCGATCGTCACGGACGCGGCTCTGAAGTGGGCAGGGTCACTGGGGTAAAGCTTCGGGAATGTTGCGGACCCGGCCTTGGTTGTGGCGGACACGGGTGCTGAAGCACCAGCGCCGACGTCGTGGGAGAGGAAGTCCGCCGCATGGGTTCGACCCACTGCCAGAGCCGCAGCAGCCTCGCCGACCTGGACTGGACGGTGCTGCACGCGGCCAAGACCGCTCCTATTCGAGGGGCGGCGGGTACGGCAGGTCGTCTATCCTCCGATTCAGGTGGGGCCGGTTTCGGCCCTGCCCGCAATCTTGAGGAGGTGGGTCCGGTTCCCGGTACCGACGCAGGGACCGACAACGGCCAGGCGGAGCAGCCCGAGGGCCAGGGCACGGGCGTGGACACGCCCGCGGAGTCGACCGCCGAGCGCACCGCGCGCTTCGAGCGGGACGCACTCGAATTCCTCGACCAGATGTACTCGGCCGCACTGCGCATGACGCGCAACCCTGCCGACGCGGAGGACCTGGTGCAGGAGACGTACGCCAAGGCGTACGCGTCCTTCCACCAGTTCCGCGAGGGCACCAACCTCAAGGCCTGGCTGTACCGGATCCTCACCAACACCTTCATCAACTCGTACCGCAAGAAGCAGCGTGAACCCCAGCGCTCCGCGGCCGAGGAGATCGAGGACTGGCAGCTCGCGCGCGCCGAGTCGCACATGTCGACGGGCCTTCGCTCCGCGGAGTCGCAGGCACTCGACCATCTGCCGGACTCGGACGTGAAGGAAGCACTCCAGGCCATCCCCGAGGAATTCCGGATCGCCGTGTATCTGGCCGACGTCGAGGGCTTTGCGTACAAGGAGATCGCGGACATCATGGGGACACCCATCGGTACGGTGATGTCCCGGCTGCACCGGGGCCGCCGTCAACTGCGCGGCATGCTCGAGGACTACGCCCGCGAGCGCGGACTGGTCCCGGCCGGCGCCGGAGAGTCGAACGAAGCGAAAGGCTCGGGCTCATGAGCTGCGGAGAGCCGCACGAGACGGACTGCTCTGAGGTACTCGATCATCTCTACGAGTTCCTCGACAGCGAGATGCCGGACGTCGACCGCGACAAGTTCAAGCAGCACTTCACGGAGTGCTCGCCGTGCCTGGAGAAGTACGGTCTCGAAGAGGCCGTGAAGAAGCTGGTCAAGCGGTGCTGCGGACATGACGACGTGCCCACCGACCTGCGTGCCAAGGTTCTCGGACGGCTCGACCTGATCCGTTCCGGGCAGGCCGTGCCCGAGCACGACGTCACGGCAGCGCCACAGGAATCCTGAACGCACGCCCGTCACTCGAACGTGCTAATCCCCCGGTCGTAGGACCGCGAACCTCCCTCGCCGCCCTAGGCTCCCTGCCTGAAGCGCGCGGCCGGGGAGGGGCGTATGGAGTCGACACCCTTACGGGCCCGTGTCTGTATCGGCCTGGTCGCCCTCGGCGCCCTGTGCTCCATGCACGCCCTGCCGTCGACGCACATCCCCTGGTGGGCCGTGGCCCTGCTGGCCGCGCTCTACGCCGGGGGCGAGCGACTGTCCGGCTCGTTCTACCCGGTGCTCCTCGCCGGTGCCTTCCTGCTGCCACCGTCCGCCGCCGCGCTGGTCGCGGTGCCGGGGGCGCTGATCGCCCCGGCCGGCGGCCGGCCGCAGCCGCTGCGGCGGGTGTGGCGCGCGTCCCAGCTGGCGGTCGCGGTGTGGCCGGCGGCGTGGGTCTACCGGCTGCTGGACGAGCGGGACGCCGTAGTGGCGGCCGAGTTCCCGCATGTGCTCGTGCACGCCGGAGCCGCGGTCCTGGCGTTCTGCCTGGTCCTGACCGCGCTGGACGGCGGGATCCTCGCGCTCGCCGAGCGCCGTCCGCTGCGCCGGACCTGGCACGAGCTGTTCCTGAGATCGCTCGCGCCGATCGCCGTACACGGTCTCGCCGGGCTGATGATGGCCGTGCTGTGGCGCAGTCCCTACGGCCCCGTGTCCGCGCTGCTCGTGCTGCTGCCGATGTGCGTGTCGTGGTGGGCGTTCGCCCAGTACCACCGGGAAAACGCGGCCCACCAGGCCACCATCAGGGCACTCGTCCAGGCCGTCGACATCAAGGACGGCTACACCCGCGGCCACAGCGAGCGCGTCGGCAGCGCCACCATGATGATCGCCCGTGAGCTGGGCCTCGCCGACGAGCGCGTCGAGGTGCTCCGCTTCGCCGGGATCCTGCACGACGTCGGCAAGCTGGGCGTGCCCACCCGGCTGCTCCGCAAGAACGGGCCGCTGACGCCCGAGGAGCGGCGGGTCATCGAGCTGCACCCCGAGTACGGACACGAGATGGTCCGCGGGATCTCCTTCCTCGGCGAGGCACGGGCCGCCGTACTGCATCACCACGAACGGCTGGACGGCACCGGTTACCCCTACGGGCTGAGCGGGAGTCAGATCCCGGAGTCGGCGCGGGTGGTGGCGGTCGCGGACGCCTTCGACGCGATGACGTCGACCCGGTCCTACTCACGGGCCCGGCCGGTGTCCGTCGCCCTGCGCGAGCTGGAGAAGTGTGCGGGCTCCCAGTTCGACCCCCGGATGGTCGGCGCCCTCGTCCGCGCCGTCGACCAGCACGGCTGGCACCCCGCCGTGACCGCGGACGAGACCGCCGTACCCGCGCTTCACCCGCAGGTCGCGGGCGCGCCCGGAGCGCCCCGATGAGCGGCCCGCGGCCACCGGTCCTGCTCACCGCCGTCCGCGGCAGCGCCGCCCTCCTCGCCACGGGCTGTCTCCTCGGCATGCTCGGGAGCGGCCTCGTCGACCGCGGGACCGCCCTCGCCTTCGGGGCTCTCGTCACCCTCGGTGAGCTGACCCGCTGGACCGGCGCCGAAGGCAGGGAGGCCGCCCCACTCGGAGCCGCCGCCGCGCTGTCGTACGCCCTGCTGGGGGAGAGCGGCGGTGATCCCACCCGGCACGGTGTCGCCCAGGTCGTCGGCGTCGTCCTGGCCGCCTCGCTGCTCGGCAGCGTCCCGCACATCGCGCGCGGCCGTCCCGTGCTCGACCACCTCGCCCGGCGCATGCTCACCGTCGGATTCGCCGCCGCCTGCTTCCAACCCCTGTTCAACCAGGGCACGTTCCACGGCTGGGGCACCTCCTACGCGCTGCTCCTGCTCGCCATCCTCACCCTCACCACCCTGTGCGACGCCGTACTCGCGGCCGCGCTGGCGCACGCACGCACCCGGTGGCCGTTCTGGCCGCTGCTGCGGGACGAGCTGCGGGCGACCCTCGGGGTCGGGTCGGCCGTCTGCGCGACGGGCGCGGTGATGGCGCTGGCGGTCGCCGTGGTCGGGCTGTGGGCGCTGCCCGTCTTCTCGCTCCCCCTGCTGGTCACCCAGATGTCCGTCCGCCGGTACGCCGCCGTGCGGGCCACCTACCGGCAGACCATCGCCTCCCTCGCCCGGGCCACCGAGATCGCCGGGTACACCCCGGTGGGACACGCCCGGCGGGTGGCCGCGCTCAGCCGGGAGGTCGGGCGGGAGCTGGGCCTGTCGGAGGCCGAGCTCACCGTGCTGGAGTACGCGGCCCTCATGCACGACATCGGGCAGCTCAGCCTGGTCGACCCGGTGCCGGCCGGTGCCACCGCCGTACTGCCCGTCGAGGAGCAGCGCAGGATCGCGCTGCTCGGCGGGGCCGTCGTACGGCAGACCGGGGTGAGTCCGCAGGTCGCGACGATCGTGGAGCGGCTCGCCGACCCCGGTCCTGAGCAGCCGGTCGCCGCGCGGATCGTGCGGACGGTCAACGCCTACGAGGAGAAGTCCCGGGACGCGGGGCCCGACGGGCCGCTGAAGGCCCTGGAGGAGCTGCGGCTGGGCACCGCCGGGGACTACTCGCCGGAGGTGGTGGGATCACTGGCGATGGTCCTGTCCAGAGACTGTCTGACAAGGCCTGGTGCTGGGTAACCCATGGGTAATGAGCGCCCTTCCAGCCGTACGTGGTTGGATGCGAATGAGAGTGTGTCCGGGGGCGAGCACTAGCCAGCCCACTCCACGGAACTGGCAGGCGGGAATCGTGAGGATCTTCGGCAAGGGACGGCACCGGCCCTCCGCCTCCTGGCGGCAGGCCACCGACCGGGCGTTCACGCTCATCGGCGACGGCCGGTACGAGGACGCAGGCGCGCTGCTTACACGTGCCGCCGATCTGGAGCCCTGGCTTTCGGAGTCCTGGTTCAACCTCGCGCTGCTGCACAAGTTCCGGCACGACTGGGAACAGGCCCGGGCGGCCGGACTGCGTGCCGTGGCGCTGCTGGACCGGGAGACCGGGGCGCCCGACTGGTGGAACGTCGGCATCGCGGCCACCGCACTCCAGGACTGGCCGCTGGCCCGGCGGGCCTGGCAGGCGTACGGGCTGCGGGTGCCCGGTGGGGCGACCGAGTCCGGTGAGCCGGTCGGCATGGACCTCGGCAGCGCGGCCGTACGGCTGTCCCCGGAGGGGGAGGCCGAGGTGGTGTGGGGGCGGCGCCTCGACCCCGCCCGGATCGAGGTGCTGTCGATCCCGCTGCCGTCCTCCGGGCGGCGCTGGGGCGAGGTCGTGCTGCACGACGGGGTGCCCCACGGCGAGCGGACCACGGCGGCCGGGCACGCCTTCCCCGTCTTCGACGAGATCGAGCTGTGGGCACCGTCACCCGTGCCCACCTGGGTGGTTCTCCTGGAGGCCGCCACCGAGGCCGACCGGGACGCGCTGGAGCAGCTTGCCGCGGACGCCGGGTTCGCGGCGGAGGACTGGTCGTCGTCCGTGCGGCTGCTGTGCCGGATGTGCTCCGAGTCGCGGATGCCGTCCGACGAGGGCGACGGGGAGCATCTGGATCCGCACGACCACAGTGAGCCGGGGCACCCCGGGCCGCTGGGGCATCGGACCGACGGGCAGCTGTGGGTGCCGGAGCGCGAGTGCGGGGTGGCTGCGCCGGCCGCGCTGGTCCGGGGGTTGCTGGACGGGTGGGTCGCGGACAGCCCTGATTCCAGGGATTGGCGGGACCTGGAAGAAGTCTGCTAGGTCCGTGGTCGGCCGCGGCACCGTGGTGGCTGGTCGCGCAGTTCCCCGCGCCCCTTCGGGGGCGCGACTCCCCGTACCCTGTATCAGCACCACACCCCTGTTTTTCTGAGGAAGGCATACGTCGGTCATGGCCCAGCAGGACACCGAGCAGCAGCACGCGGGCGTGCTCCCCGTGGACGACGAGGGGTTCGTCGTCGACACCGAGGAGACGGAGGAGCGCGAGAACGCCTGGCGTGAGCGCGGCACCTCGCGGCCGATCACCGTGGTGGGGAACCCGGTTCTGCA
This sequence comes from Streptomyces chartreusis, assembly GCF_008704715.1. Taxonomy (NCBI): domain Bacteria; kingdom Bacillati; phylum Actinomycetota; class Actinomycetes; order Kitasatosporales; family Streptomycetaceae; genus Streptomyces; species Streptomyces chartreusis. Next base: position 3,473,748 of record NZ_CP023689.1, on the reverse strand, counting down.
CAAGGAGTGCAAGGACGTCACCGAGTTCGGCGCCGAGCTGGACCAGCTGGTGGCGGACATGTTCGCCTCGCAGCGCACCGCCGAGGGCGTGGGCCTGGCCGCCAACCAGATCGGCGTCGACCTGAAGGTCTTCATCTACGACTGCATGGACGACGAGGGCAAGCGGCACGTCGGCGTGGTGTGCAACCCCAAGCTCGTCGAGCTGCCCGCCGACCTGCGCCGGCTGGACGACAGCAACGAGGGCTGCCTGTCCGTGCCGACCGCGTACGCGCCGCTCGCCCGGCCCGACTACGCCGAGCTGACCGGGCAGGACGAGAAGGGCAACCCGATCAAGGTGCGCGGCACGGGCTACTTCGCTCGGTGTTTGCAGCACGAGACGGACCACCTGTACGGCTACCTCTACATCGACCGGCTCTCCAAGCGCGAGCGCAAGGACGCGCTGCGGCAGATGGCCGAGAACGAGCCCCGCTACCCCGTGGTCGCCAACGACTGAGACGGCCCTTCGGCCCCACAAGTCACTTACGCACGGCGCTTGGTCAGGTTCCCCCTCCTGACCAGGCGCCGTTCGTATGTCCGTCGCATGTTCGAACCCATACACGCAAGTAGTGATCCAGATCCAGTCACAAAGAGGGAGAATCTCGGCACTCGGGGGTAGTGAAAGAAGCAAATGCGTTCCCAAAACGGTCAGTTATGGTGCTGAATGGAAGTGCGGGGATACGCGACGGCGCACGCCCGGCACAGCGGGAGGGGCGTGCACGACTGCACAACTGGCGGCTGAGAGGAGTTTGTTCGTGCATGCTTTCTCGGACAGCACCACAGCGACACCGACGGCGGTCCCGGTTCCACCGTCGCTCTCTCTCCCGATGATCGAAGCGGCCTTTCCGAGGCAACTGCATCCGTATTGGCCCCAGCTCCAGGAGAAGACCCGCGCCTGGCTGCTGGAAAAACGTCTGATGCCGGCCGACAAGGTCGAAGAATATGCCGACGGCCTTTGCTACACGGACCTGATGGCGGGGTACTACATTGGCGCCCCCGACGAGGTGCTCCAGGCGATTGCGGACTACAGCGCGTGGTTCTTCGTCTGGGACGACCGGCACGACCGCGACATCGTCCACCGGCGCCCCGCCGCCTGGCGGCGGCTCAGAGGCCTCCTGCACGTGGCGCTCGACTCCCCGGAGGACCATCTGCACCACGCGGACCCGCTGGTCGCGGGGTTCGCGGACAGTGTGACGCGGTTGTACTCGTTCCTGCCCGACTCCTGGAACAGCCGGTTCGCCCGGCACTTCCACGCCGTGATCGAGGCGTACGACCAGGAATTCCACAACCGTATCGAAGGGATAATACCCACCGTCGAGGAATACCTCGAACTGCGCCGGCTCACATTCGCCCACGCGATCTGGACCGATCTGCTGGAGCCGAGCGCAGGAATGGAACTGCCGGACTCCGTGCGACAGCACCCCGCATTTAGACGGGCGGCCCTGCTGAGTCAAGAATTCGCCGCCTGGTACAACGATCTGTGTTCATTCCCGAAGGAAATAGCGGGCGACGAGGTGCACAATCTCGGAATCAGTCTCATCACCCACAAGGGGCTGACGCTCGAAGAGACGGTGACGGAAGTCAGGCGACGGGTCGAGGACTGCGTCTCCGATTTCCTGGTGGCCGAACGAGAGGCCCTGCAATTCGCGGACCTGCTCGCCGACGGCACCTTGTGGGGAACGCAACTCGCTGCCGCCGTGCGCGCCTGCGTCGGCAATATGCGCAACTGGTTCAGCTCCGTCTACTGGTTCCACCACGAGTCCGGCCGTTACCGGGTCGACAGCTGGGACGACCGGTCCACGCCCCCGTACGTCAACAACGAAGCGGCAGGTGAGAAATGACCGTCGAGTCGGTACGTCCCGAGGCCCAGCCGGTTGCGGCTGCCCAACTGCGTGAACCGCCCCTCGCGGGCGGGGGAGTTCCGCTTCTCGGCCACGGGTGGCGCATGGTGCGCGGCCCGCTGGCCTTCATGGCGACGCTGCGCGATCACGGCGACGTCGTACGGATCAAGCTCGGACCGAAGACGGTGTACGCCGTCACCACGCCGGAACTCACCGGCGCGCTGGCGCTGAGCACCGACTTCGAGATAGCCGGGCCGCTGTGGGAGTCCCTGGAGAGCCTGCTCGGCAAGGAGGGCGTGGCCACCGCCAACGGGCCCCGCCACCGGCGTCAGCGGCGCACCATCCAGCCCGCGTTCCGGCTCGACGCGATCCCCGGGTACGGGCCGATCATGGCCGAGGAGGCGCATGCGCTGACCGGGCGCTGGCAGTCCGGCGAGACCATCGACTGCACCGCCGAGTCCTTCCGGATCGCCGTGCGGATCGTCGCCAGGTGTCTGCTGCGCGGCGCGTACATGGACGAGCGGGCCGACCGGCTGTGCGCCGCGCTCGACTCCCTCTTCCGCGGTATGTACCAGCGGATGGTGATCCCGCTCGGGCCGCTTTACAAGCTGCCTCTCCCAGCCAACCGCACATTCAACCGAGCCCTGGCCGATTTCCATCTCCTGGTCGACGAGGTCGTCGCCGAACGCCGGGCATCCGGTCAAAAGCCGGACGATTTGCTGACGGCATTGCTGGAGGCGAAGGACGAGAATGGCGACCCCATCGGGGAGCAGGAGATCCACGATCAGGTCGTCGCGATATTCACCGCGGGCGCCGAAACCGTGGCCTCCACGATCTTGTGGCTGCTCCATGTGCTCGCGGAACATCCGGAACACGCCGACAAGGTGCGCGCGGAGGTCGAATCCGTCACCGGCGGGCGGCCCGTGGCATTCGAGGACGTCCGCAGCCTGCGGCACACGAACAATGTCGTGGTGGAGACGATGCGTTTGCGCCCGGCGATCTGGATTCTCACGCGACGGGCGGTGACCGATACGTCACTCGGTGGCTATCGCATTCCGGCCGGAGCCGACATCGTCTACAGCCCCTACGCCGTCCAGCGCGACCCGAAGTCGTACGCGCGCAACCTCGACTTCGACCCCGATCGCTGGCTTCCGGAACGCGCGAAGGAGGTGCCGAAATACGCCATGAGCCCGTTCGGCGTCGGGAACCGCAAGTGCCCGAGCGACCACTTCTCCATGGCGATGCTGACACTGATCACGTCGGCCCTCGCCACGGAGTACCGCTTCGAGCAGGCGTCCGGCTCCGACGACGCGACCCGGGTCGGGATCACGCTGCACCCGCACACCCTGCTGCTGCGGCCTATGCGGCGCTCGGCCCCCGGAACGTCCGGCGGTACGCCTGGGGTGTCGTCCCCAGCGCCGTGACGAACTGATGGCGCAGCGCGGCCGCGGTGCCGAAGCCCGCCCGGCCCGCGATCGCGTCCACCGTCTCGTCCGTCGCCTCCAGCAACTCCTGCGCCAGCAGCACACGCTGACGCAGGATCCAGCGGTAGGGAGTCGTCCCCGTCTCCTGCTGGAAGCGGCGGGCGAAGGTGCGCGGGGACATCAGCGCGCGCTCGGCGAGCTGCTCGACCGTGACGTCCTCGTCGAGGTGGCGCTCCATCCAGGTCAGCACCTCGCCGACCGTGTCGCACTGGGAGCGCGGCAGCGGGCGCTCGATGTACTGGGCCTGCCCGCCGTCCCGGTGCGGCGGCACCACCATGCGCCGGGCGATCTTGTTGGCGACCTCCGGCCCCTGCTCCTGGCGCACGATGTGCAGACATGCGTCGATGCCGGCGGCGGTGCCGGCGCTGGTGACCACCGGCCCCTCGTCGACGTACAGCACATCGGGCTGGACGATCGCTCCCGGGTGCTGTCGGGACAGTTCATCGGCGTGCTTCCAGTGCGCACTGCACCGCCGCCCGTCGAGCAGCCCGGCCGCGCCCAGCACGAAGACGCCGGAGCACACGCTGAGCACCCGCGCACCCCGCTCGACCGCTCTGACCAGGCAGTCCAGCAGCTCGGGCGGATAGTCGCGCACGACATAGTCGCGGCCGGCCGGCAGCGCGATCAGATCGGCCTCCTCCAGCCGCTCCAGACCGTACGGCGTGGAGACGGTGAGTCCGCCGACATGGGTGCCCAGCGTCGGCCCCTCCGCCGAGACGACGGCGAAGTCGTACGTGGGTAGCCCTTCGTCGCTGCGGTCGATGCCGAACACCTCGCAGACGACGCCCAGTTCAAAGGGGTGAACACCGTCGAGGAGGACGGCGGCGACGTTCTTCAACATACTGCCAGTGTGCCTCGCCGTTGGCAGTAAATCGAGGGTGCGCGGCAGTCCTGCCACTGTTCGTAAGGAGTGTCCGGCGCGAGAGTGGTGTCATGAATACAGAACAGACACAGACACTGCTCGCCATGGTCGTCGTGCTGGGAATGTTCGCAGTCCTGGTCCTCCCGTCACTGATCGGGATCGTGCACGACCGGCGCATCGACCGTCAGATCAGGGAGGCCCAGGAGCGCGACAGGGCCGAGGCTCAGAAGTCCTCGTCCAGGTCGACGGTGCCCTCCACCGCGACCTGGTACGCCGACGGACGCCGCTCGAAGAAGTTGGTGAGCTCCTGAACACCCTGGAGCTCCATGAAGGAGAAGGGGTTCTCGGAGCCGTACACCGGAGCGAAGCCGAGCCGCGTCAGACGCTGATCGGCGACACACTCCAGGTACTGCCGCATCGAGTCGGTGTTCATGCCCGGGAGGCCGTCACCGCACAGGTCGCGCGCGAACTGCAGCTCGGCCTCGACGGCCTCCCTCAGCATGTCGGTGACCTGCTGCTGGAGCTCGTCGTCGAAGAGCTCCGGCTCCTCCTTGCGGACGGTGTCGACCACGTCGAACGCGAACGACATGTGCATGGTCTCGTCGCGGAACACCCAGTTGGTGCCGGTGGCCAGACCGTGCAGCAGGCCCCGGCTGCGGAACCAGTAGACGTACGCGAAGGCGCCGTAGAAGAACAGGCCCTCGATGCACGCGGCGAAGCAGATCAGGTTGAGCAGGAAGCGGCGCCGGTCGGCCTTGGTCTGCAGGCTGTCCAGCTTCTCGACCTCGTTGATCCACCTGAAGCAGAACTCGGCCTTCTCGCGGATCGAGGGGATGTTCTCGACGGCGTCGAAGGCGGCCGCCCGGTCCTCCGGGTCGGGGAGGTAGGTGTCAAGAAGCGTCAAGTAGAACTGGACGTGCACGGCCTCCTCGAAGAGCTGGCGCGACAGGTACAGGCGCGCCTCCGGGGAGTTGATGTGCTTGTACAGCGTCAGCACCAGGTTGTTCGCCACGATCGAGTCGCCCGTCGCGAAGAACGCGACCAGCCGGCCGATCATGTGCTGCTCGCCCTCGGACAGCTTCGCGAGGTCGGCGACGTCCGAGTGGAGGTCGACCTCCTCCACGGTCCAGGTGTTCTTGATGGCGTCCCGGTAGCGCTCGTAGAAGTCCGGGTAGCGCATGGGACGCAGGGTCAGTTCGAAGCCCGGGTCGAGGAGATTGGCGTTACGGGTACTCATTACTGGCAGGCCTCGCAGGACTCGGGGTTTTCCAGGGAGCAGGCGACGGCGTCGGGCTCGGCGACCTGCTGGACGGGGATGGTCTTCTCGGACTGGGCGGCCTGGCCCTGGGCGGCGCGGGCGATACGGGTCGCCGGGCGCGAGCGCAGGTAGTACGTCGTCTTCAGGCCCGACTTCCAGGCGTACGCGTACATCGAGGAGAGCTTGCCGATGGTCGGCGTCTCCAGGAACAGGTTCAGGGACTGCGACTGGTCGAGGAACGGGGTGCGGGCCGCCGCCATGTCGATCAGGCCGCGCTGCGGGATCTCCCACGCCGTGCGGTACAGCGCCCGTACGTCCGCCGGGATCCAGGCGAAGCCCTGCACCGAGCCGTTGGCCTCGCGCAGCGCCTCGCGGGTGCGGGCGTCCCAGACGCCCAGCGCCTTCAACTCGGCGACCAGGTAGGAGTTGACCTGGAGGAACTCGCCCGAGAGCGTCTCGCGCTTGAACAGGTTGGACACCTGCGGCTCGATGCACTCGTAGACACCGGCGATGGAAGCGATGGTGGCGGTCGGTGCGATGGCGAGCAGCAGGCTGTTGCGCAGGCCCGTCGTCGTGATCCGCTCGCGCAGCGCCGCCCAGCGCTCCGGCCAGGTGAGCTCGACACCGTAGTGGTCGGGGTGCAGCACGCCCCGGGCGGTACGGGTCTTCTCCCAGGCCGGCAGCGGGCCGCTGCGCTCGGCGAGGTCGGCGGACGCCTCGTACGCGGCGAGCATGATCCGCTCGGCGATGCGCGTCGAGAGCTCTTTCGCCTCGGCCGAGTCGAACGGCAGCCGCAGCTTGAAGAAGACGTCCTGGAGGCCCATCGCGCCCAGGCCCACCGGCCGCCACTTGGCGTTGGAGCGGCCCGCCTGCTCGGTCGGGTAGAAGTTGATGTCGACGACGCGGTCGAGGAAGGTGACGGCCGTGCGGACCGTCTCGTCGAGGCGCTCCCAGTCGATGTCGCCGCCGCTGACGAAGGCGCCGAGGTTGACCGAACCCAGGTTGCAGACCGCCGTCTCGCCGTCGTCGGTGACCTCCAGGATCTCCGTGCAGAGGTTGGAGGAGTGCACGACATGGCCCGGCAGGGCCGTCTGGTTGGCGGTGCGGTTGGCGGCGTCCTTGAAGGTCATCCAGCCGTTGCCGGTCTGCGCGAGGGTGCGCATCATGCGGCCGTACAGATCGCGGGCCGGGATGGTCTTGCGCGCGAGCCCTCGCTCCTCGGCCTTGCGGTAGGCCGCGTCGAACTCCTCGCCCCACAGGTCGACCAGCTCGGGCACGTCGGCGGGGGAGAACAGGGACCACTGGGCGTCGGCGTTGACCCGGCGCATGAACTCGTCCGGGATCCAGTGCGCGAGGTTCAGGTTGTGCGTACGGCGGGCGTCCTCACCGGTGTTGTCCCGCAGCTCCAGGAACTCCTCGATGTCGGAGTGCCAGGTCTCCAGGTAGACCGCGGCCGCGCCCTTGCGCCGGCCGCCCTGGTTCACGGCGGCGACCGAGGCGTCCAGCGTCTTCAGGAACGGGACGATGCCGTTGGAGTGCCCGTTGGTGCCGCGGATCAGCGAACCCCGGGAGCGGATGCGGGAGTACGACAGTCCGATGCCGCCGGCGTGCTTCGAGAGGCGGGCGACCTGGTGGTAGCGGTCGTAGATGGAGTCGAGCTCGTCCTTGGGGGAGTCCAGGAGGTAGCAGGACGACATCTGGGGGTGCCGGGTGCCGGAGTTGAAGAGCGTGGGGGAGGACGGCAGGTAGTCGAGGCGGCTCATCAGGCCGTAGAGCGCGGCGACTTCGTCGACGGAGCGGGTGGTGTCGTCCTCGGCGAGACCGGCGGCGACACGCAGCATGAAGTGCTGGGGCGTCTCGATCACCTTGCGGGTGATGGGGTGCCGCAGCAGGTACCGGCTGTGCAGGGTGCGCAGGCCGAAGTACCCGAAGCGGTCGTCGGCGGCCGTGTCCACCAGGGCGTCCAGGCGGGCCGCGTGCAGACGCGCGAACTCGGCGGTGCGGTCGGCGATGAGGCCCTCGCGATGGCCGACCGCGACCGACTCGGTGAAGGACGTCACACCCTGCGAGGCGGCCTCGGCGGCGATGGAGATGGTCAGCAGCCGGGCGGCGAGCCTGCTGTAGGCGGGGTCCTCGGAGATGAGACCGGCCGCCGCCTCGGTGGCCAGCTCGCGCAGCTCCGCCTCGTCGGCCCGGGCGGACCGGCCGCGCAACGCGGCGGCGGCCACCCGGCCGGGGTCGGCGTCGGGGAGGTCGGCGGTCAGCTCGGCCAGGAGCCGCAGCAACGCGGTTCCGGGGCCGTCCTCGTCGGTGGGGACCGGTGAGACGGCTGAGGCCGGGTCTGCTGGCGCGATGGTCACGTGGGGGCTCTCCCTCGCTCGGCACGGGGGCCTTGCGGAGGGCAGGGGGCAGCACACGAGCGCACACGGCGTCGCGTCCACCGGCCCATTCCACGAGGCCCGGACGTCAGGGCGCACCGGCCGGTCGGCCGGGCGCGCTGTCGGCAGGTCCTCGGACTGACTCCTGGGCACGACTGCGGGAACAGACATGCACAAGTACACCGTTGCGGGACAGTTCCGGATTCGCACCGGATTCCCCTGCGGCGACAGCGAGCATGAGCATACATCTTGTGCTCACCCGCCACGCCACCCCCAGATGTTGTGTCGCGCTGGTTTCAGAGCGTCAACTCATAGGTGAGAAGAGTGATGTCGACGAGCTGCGGGATCGGATTCCAGTCCCGCTCGGGTGTGCGAACGAAACCCAGCCGTTCGTAGATGCGGTGGGCGCCGTGCATGGTGCGCTGGGTCGACAGGACGATCCGTACGCACCCCTCCGTGCCCCGGGCGCGTTCGACGCAGGCGCGGACGAGGGCCTCGCCGGCGCCGCGTCCACGGCCCGCCCGGTCGACGGCCAGCATCCGGATCTCGGCCTCGCCGGAGCGCGCTATGTCGGCCATGGGGCCGCCGCTCGGCACGAAGGTCACCCCGCCCAGCAGCCGGCCGTCCGCGACGGCCACGAGCACCTCGGCGGCGGCCGCGCGCTTGGCCACGTCCCTGAGCTCGCCCAGGTACTCGTCGCTCTCGCCGAAGTCGAGGAGTCCGTCGTGGAGATAGGCCCGGGCGGTGATCTCGCCGAGCGCGTCGAACTCGTCGGGTTCCGCCGGCCTGATCGCGATGTCCATGGGCCCGAGTCTGCCGGACGGCCGGGCGGGCGGGCCCGGGGTTTTCCGCCGAGGGCCGCCGGGTTGCGGGGAGTTCCGGGAGTGCTTCCATGGAGATAGGTGTCGGCGCCCCGCGGTCGCTCCGTTTCGAGAGTCGTTCTCGGAAGGAGACGAACGATGACGAGGGTTGTCGGCAGTCCGCCCGGCAAGAAGCGGCCGCGCAACGCGCCGATGGCGACGCTGGCTCCGAGGCGGGCGGCCGACCGGGTCAGGCAGGGGTTCGTGGGCCACCGGCACAGGATGGCGATCCGCCTGGAGTCCCGCGGAGGCACCGCCCGCCCCAAGAAGTGGCGCAGGTGGTTCACCTACACCAATGTCACCCGGGCCATCTGGACGGTGGCCGCGCTGGCCCTGTTCGCCTGGGTGGTGGAGGGCCTGTACATCCTGATTTCGAGCAACACGACCGGCTTCGAGCGATGGCGGCAGGGCAACCCCGGGTTCGAGACGGTCATGCGCTTCGTCGGCCCGGTGCTCGCCGCGTCGATCGCCGCCACGCTCTTCCTGTTCTGGTGGTACCGGTGGACCAAGCGGCGCTATCTCACCAAGGCACGGGACGACCCTCACGGGATGGTCCTCACGGCCGGCCCGGACACGGCCGAGATCGTGGGCCGGGAGGAGATCGCCCAGGTCATCGCCGAGCGACTGCGGGACCGCTCCACCCGTCGGCCCTATCTGCTCGTCGGCGGCGTCGGCGTGGGCAAGACCGCCGTCCTGGTACGGCTCACCGAGCTGCTGGCTGAGCAGAACGCCGTACCCGTGCCGATCCGGCTGCGGGACGCGAACGGCGGCAGCGACCTGAACTTCGAGCGCATGGCCAAACAGCGCTTCATCGACGAGGCACCCCGGGGCATCCTCGCGCGCGGCAAGACGGAGCGGGTCTGGCAGCAACTCCTCGCCGACGACAAGCCGGTCGTCATCGCCGACGGACTGGAGGAGGCCCTCCTCGGTGACGGCTTCCAGCAGAACCGGGACAACATCATCCGGCGGGCCATCGAGCGGGCCTACGAGGAGAAGCTGCCCCTCGTCATCGCCTCCCGGCCGCACAGCCCGCTGGAGAGCACCCCGGCCGCGATCGTGGAGCTGGAACCGCTCAGCGAGGAGGAGGCCCTGCGGTTCGTGCAGGCACGCGTCCCGGAGACGGACGAACGCCGCGTCGACTGGATCGTGGAGACGGCGGAGGTGACCGAGTCGCCCGTCTACCTCCAGATCGCCCGCGAACTGCACCGCCACGGCGCCCTGGAGCACGACCGGCCGGACAACGACCCGCAGCACATGAACACCCGCAGCCGTGACCGCGGCATGCTGCGGCTGTGGCTGCTGGAGACGTGGGACGAGGCGCTGTGCGAGGGCCGGCTGCGCCGGGACGTCGCCCTCAGCCGGCGCGAGCGCCGCGACGCCGTCGAGGTGGTCTCCGCCCTGGCCTGCGTGGGACTGCTCCAGGACAAGCTGGAGGTCGGCCTCGGGGAACTGCTCGACTCGGACGTCCACCCCGGTCCGATGCGGCGCGCGCAGGCCCGCGCCGGGCACCTGTGGGCCGGCGGACGCGGCTTCGACCGGTACGGCAGGCGCGGGAACGTCTTCTCCGAGTGGCACCGGCAGCAGATCTGGGACGTGCTGTGCCGGCGGATCGGCCCGGACGAGAGGAAGCGGCTGCGCGGGGGCAACATGGACCAGTGCCGCGCCGCCCTCGCCCGGATCGCGCGCAACGCCGACAGGCTGGGCCTGGTGGAGGGCTTCGAGCGCAAGGTCCGTTTCCCGCACAGCATCATCCAGGCCTACTTCGGCTACCGCGTGCTGCGGCAGCTGGGGGAGCGGGGCGCGGGGGAACTCGTCGAGCACGTGCTCCAGCCGCCCGGCCCCAGCCGTGAACTGCTCATGGCTCTGGTGCTGTTGTCGCGCCGCCGGGCCGCCGGGGTCAGGGCCCGCCGGGAAGGCGTCCGCGCCGAGGTGACCAAGGAGATCGAGGAACGGCTCCGCCGCTCACGGGTGCGCGGGCACACCCTGGCCCACCGGCTCTGCCGGGCCGCGGAACGCCGTACGGACGATCCGAAAGCGCTCGACCTCTACGCGGCCGCCGTGGAGATCGAGAGCGTGGAGGACGCGCCGCGGCTGCTCGGGCACATCCTGGACGAGGTGCGCGGGACCTGGGCCGGTTTCAAGGGCGACCGGCGCAGCCTCGACGACGCCAAACTGAGGCTGCTCAGGCAACTCGGGGCCGCCTTGCGGAGCGTCTCCGACCGGGTCGACACCACACCGCTGTACCAGCAGCTCGTGCGGATCGGCGTGAGGGAACCCTCCTACTCGATACGCCTGGCCGCCGCCCAGGAGTTCGGCACCGGCGGCAACCCGGCGTTCGCCGTGATCCGCGGCCGGATCGGGCTGAGCACCGACCCCGTGGAGGAGTACAACGACCGGCTCGGCGAGCTGCGGGCCTGGAAGCGGCGGGAGTACGAGCACTGGGCCGAGCGCATGGCACGGGCGCGGGCCGCGGGCGTGCCCTCCCGGGCCAGGACCGAGCGCATCGCCCGGCTCCAGCAGGACCGGCGCACGCTCAACCAGGAGTACCGCAGGAAACGGGTCGTTCTGTTCCGGGAGTTCGTGATGCGTGCGTGGATGATCCCCATGCTGCTGGGCTCCGTCGACGCGGCGCACCGTGACGAGGCCCGCGAACGCCTCACCAAGTGGCTGCGCCACCTGGACCCCAAGGCCACCGGCGGCACCCCCGATCTGCCGCTCGCCCTGGAGGCTGCGCTGGCCCAGGGCTTCAAGTACGCGGCCAACCGCCGGATCCGGCATCCGCAGGCCGACCAGGGCGGCCGCGACGACCTGATCCGGCAGGCGGAGACCGTGCTCCAGCAGTCCCGGTGCTGGTACGCGCAGGTCATGCTGCTCCAGGCGCTGTGCCTGTGGAAGCTCCCCGACATCGTGGGCGTCCATGAGCAGCAGGCGCACACGACGCCGGGCGGGGACGGGCACGCCGGCGGACGCGAGCCGCCCCGGACGCTGGGCGGGGCGACCGCCGTGCAGACCGTCGAGCGCTGGCTGTCGATGGCCGGCACCGTGAACCGGCCACCCGGGCATCCCGAGGCGAACGGCGCCTCGCCCCGGCAGTCCCTGCATCCGTTCGTCGCCGAGGCGGGCGACCTGGTGGCCCTCGCGCTGGAGACCGGGCAGCCCGAGCGCTACCTCTGGATCGACGAGAAGGGCGTCGCCGACAACATCGGCGCCCGCACCGGCAGCCGCGACTGCTACCGCAGGCACAACCTCTGGATCCCGCCCTCGGTCGGCTGGAGCACCCTCGACGCGCGTGCCCAGTGCCTGGTCGCCGATGTGCTGGTGATGCTGAACCTCATCGAGCGGGACGGGCATCCGGACGAGGTCGAGGAGCGGATGACCCGCGCGGAACAGCCGGGGACGTCGCTGCCGCCCTGCATCAGCGGCGACCGCGGCCCGCTGAGCCCCGGCCTGCGGGCCGGCATGGGTGACCCGCCCACACCCGGCGCGACCTGCCTGCCCGACTGCAAGTTCCAGCTCTGCCCCTACCCGCCCCGGGGCTGTGTGCCGCGCGGGGAGATCCGGGAGCCGTTCTGCCGTCAGCAGCAGGCCCTGCTGCCGGGACGGATGCGCCGCCATCTGCCCAGGCTGCTGCACAGGAAGACACCGAGCTGGGTCGGCATGCGCGTCCGCGAACTCGACGCCTTCTGGCAGCAGATGGCCGGGCGTACCCGCAACTAGTGGGGTACGCCCGGCCGTCGTGCGGTTGAGTCCCGGTCAGTGACCGGTGCCCGCTGTCGCCGGGGGCAGCTCGACCTGGACTCCGGGGTCGCCGGCGTCGGCCGTGTAGTCCTCCGGCCTGGTCTCGTCGACGCCGTCCGGGGCCTTCGCCGCCCTCAGCACGAAGGTGAGCACGACCGTGACCACCACGTTGAGCACGAACGCCGTGAGACCGATGTAGCCGATCTCGCCGATGCCCGGGATCTCCTTCGCCGAGCCGCCGAAGTGCTTCTGGGTCGGGGAGGCGACACCGTACGCGGCGACCGTGCCGTAGATCATGCCGACCGCCCAGCCGGCCAGCAGGGCCCAGCGGTGGAACCAGCGGGTGAACAGACCGCCGACCAGGGCGGGGAAGGTCTGCAGGATCCAGATGCCGCCCAGCAGCTGGAAGTTGATCGCGACCGTCTTGTCCATCGTCAGGACGAAGACCAGCGCGCCCACCTTCACCAGGAGCGACACGATCTTGGAGACCTTGGTCTCCTGCGCGGGCGTGGCGTCCGGCTTGATGAAGTCCTTGTAGATGTTGCGGGTGAACAGGTTCGCCGCCGCGATCGACATGATCGCCGCCGGTACCAGCGCGCCGATGCCGATCGCCGCGAAGGCCACGCCCGCGAACCAGTCGGGGAACATGGTCTCGAACAGCTGCGGGATCGCCAGCTGGCCGTTCTGCACCTTGATGCCGGCTGCGATCGCCATGAAGCCCAGCAGCGCCAGCAGACCCAGCATCAGGGAGTACAGCGGCAGGATCGTGGTGTTGCGGCGGATCACCTCACGGCTGCGCGAGGACAGCGTCGCGGTGATCGAGTGCGGGTACATGAACAGCGCGAGCGCGGAGCCCAGCGCCAGGGTGGCGTACGTCCACTGCCCCGCCTCGGCCGGCACCAGCGCACCGCGCGGCGCGCCCGTGGCCGGGTTGGTCTGGCTGTACGCCTCGCTCGCCCTGGCGAAGATCTCGTCGAAGCCGCCCAGCTTGATCGGGATGTAGATGATCGCCACCGCGATGACGATGTAGATCAGCGTGTCCTTCACGAACGCGATCAGCGCGGGGGCGCGCAGACCGGACGAGTAGGTGTACGCGGCCAGCACACCGAAGGCGATGAGCAGCGGCAGGTCCTTGATGAACCAGTTGGTGTTCTCGCCGCCGCCGACGCCCATCACGTCGAGTACGGCCTGGATGCCGACGAGCTGGAGCGCGATGTACGGCATCGTCGCCAGGATGCCGGTCACCGCGACCGCCAGCGACAGTCCCTTGGAGCCGAAGCGTCCGCGCACGAAGTCCGACGTCGTCACATAGCCGTGCTTGTGGGACACCGACCACAGCCGGGGCAGGAACGTGAAGATCAGCGGGTAGACGAGGATCGTGTACGGCACCGCGAAGAAGCCCGCCGCGCCGGCCGCGTAGATCGCCGCCGGGACCGCCACGAAGGTGTACGCCGTGTACAGGTCGCCGCCGAGCAGGAACCAGGTGACCCAGGTGCCGAACGACCGTCCGCCCAGGCCCCATTCGTCGAGGCTGTTCTCGTTCTCGGCCTTGCGCCAGCGCGCGGCCAGGAAGCCCATGACCGTGACGGCCAGGAAGAAGAAGATGAAGACGCCGAGTGCGACGCCGTTCACGCCGTCGTTCATTCCGCCGCACCGCCCTTCTGCGAGGCACGGGCGCGCTGGTCACGCTGCCACAGCTTGTACGCCACCATCGTCAGCAGCGTGGAGAGCAGCACCCACAGCATCTGGTACCAGTAGAAGAACGGGATGCCGGCGAACGCGGGGTCGGTCTTCGCGTACGAACCGACCCACAGCATCGCCACGAACGGCGCGAGCAGACAGAGCGCGATGACGACCCGTACGGGCGTCACCACCGGCTCTCTGTTCACTTCTGGGGCATCTGACATCTGACGGCTCCGTCCCCTCACTGATCACCTGAGAAACGCCCGGGCAATGTAGGTGACGGTGCAACGACAGCGGAAGACCCTGTCCGCATATCGGATGTGGAGGATTGGTGTGCATGGCAACCGTCGCGCGCCGGTGCGCTCAGCAGCAGCGGAACCCCCGTCGCGGGTCTGCCTCCTGACGGTCCGTCCGCATCCGCTCGAAGTCGCGCCGGGAGGGCACCCGGGCGTCCGGATGCCCCTGCCGTACATGGGCGACATAGCGGTCGTACGCCGACTCGTCGGTCAGCTCCCGCAGATACCAGCGGACGCTACGGAGTACGCGCCGAAGCGAGCGCATCGCGCTCCTCCTCCTTCTCCTCCTTGGTCGGGAACAGCCCCGCCGGAGCGATGATCTCCGACTCGACGTACGGCGCCTCGCTGAGCGTGGACAGGGCCGGGCGGCGGATGTGCCGGACACAGACGCGGGTGGCGTCGGCGATCACGACGACGATCAGGAGCGCGAGGAACGCGGTGAGGACGCCGTCCACCGTGGAGTTGGTGACCACGGTGTGCATGTCGTCCATGGACTTGGCGGGCGGCAGTACCTCGCCGCGGTCGATGGCGTCCTGGAAGACCTGGCGCTGCTTGAAGAAGCCGACCTTCGGGTCGCTGGAGAACACCTTCTGCCAGCTGGCGGTCAGCGTCACCGTCGCGTCCCAGACGAGCGGAACCCCGGTGATCCAGGCCCACTTGAGGCGCCCGGACTTCACCAGCAGGGTCGTGCAGACGGCGAGCGCGACGGCCGCGAGCAGCTGGTTCGAGATGCCGAAGATCGGGAAGAGCTGGTTGATGCCGCCGAGGGGCTCGTGGACGCCCACCCACAGGAAGTAGCCCCACAGGCCGCACACGATGGCGCTGGTGATGGCCAGTCCCGGCTTCCAGCTGACGTTCTTGAAGGGCCGGTGGACGTTGCCCAGCATGTCCTGGAGCATGAACCGGCCCACCCGGGTGCCGGCGTCCAGCGCGGTCAGGATGAACAGCGCCTCGAACATGATCGCGAAGTGGTACCAGAAGGCGCGCAGGCCGCCCCCCGGTGACCTGCGAGAAGATCTCCGAGACACCGATGGCGAGCGTGGGCGCGCCGCCGGTCCGGGAGAGCAGGGACGCCTCCTCGACGTTCTCCGCGGCCTTCGCCAGCGCCTCGGGGGAGATCTGGTAGCCCCAACTGCCCACGACCTGCGAGGCGTTCTGCACGGTGTCGCCGATGACCCCGGCGGGCGCGTTCATCGCGAAGTACAGGCCCGGGTCGATGATGCTCGCCGCGACCAGCGCCATCACGGCGACCGACGACTCCATCAGCATGGAGCCGTAGCCGATCATCCGGACCTGCGTCTCCTTCTGGATCATCTTCGGCGTCGTGCCGGAGGAGATGAGCGCGTGGAAGCCGGACAGGGCGCCGCAGGCGATGGTGATGAAGACGAACGGGAACAGCGATCCCGCGAAGACCGGGCCGTCGCCGCGGGAGGCGAAGTCCGTGATCGGGTCCATCTTCAGCGTCGGCAGGGCGACGATCACACCGAGAGCGAGCAGGAAGATCGTGCCGATCTTCATGAAGGTGGACAGGTAGTCGCGCGGCGCGAGCAGCATCCACACCGGCAGGATCGAGGCGATGAAGCCGTAGGCCACCATCCAGACGACCAGTGTGGCGGGCGCGAGGGTGAAGGTGTCGGCCCAGGACGACTCGGCGACCCAGGGGCCCGCGACCAGGGCGAGCAGCAGCAGGGCGACGCCGATGACGGACACCTCGGTGACCCGGCCGGGGCGCAGCACCCGCAGGTAGAAGCCCATCAGCAGGGCGATCGGGATCGTCATCGCGATGGAGAAGGTGCCCCAGGGGGACTGCGCGAGGGCGTTTACGATGACCAGGGCCAGCACGCCGAGCAGGATGATCATGATGACGAACGTGGCCACCAGCGCGGCCGCGCCGCCGAACGGGCCGATCTCCTCGCGCGCCATCTGCCCGAGCGAACGCCCGTCGCGGCGGGTGGAGAAGAACAGCACCACCATGTCCTGGACCGCGCCCGCGAAGATGACGCCGGCGATGATCCAGATCGTGCCCGGCAGATAGCCCATCTGCGCGGCCAGCACGGGGCCGACCAGCGGTCCGGCGCCCGCTATCGCCGCGAAGTGGTGGCCGAGCAGGACCCGGCGGTCGGTGGGGTGGAAGTCGATGCCGTTGTTCAGGCGTTCGGCCGGGGTGGCCCTGGTCCGGTCGACCTTCAGGACCTTGTACGCGATGAACTTGGCGTAGAAGCGATAGGCGATGGCGTACGAGCCGAGGGCGGCCGCGACCATCCAGGCGGCCGAGACCTCCTCGCCCCGGGACAGCGCGAGCACGGTCCACCCCGACGCACCGATCAGTGCGACCAGGGTCCAGATGACGACGGTTCGGGGGTTCGCGGTACGCACCGGGTGGTCCTCCCGTCCATGCGGCGACGGGAGGAACGTAGAACAGGAAAGGTGGATGCGCTACACCGCGTGCGTCAGATCAACTCGCCTAATCCTGCGGTCGCTTGAGTCGCGCGACGCTGCATCTCCCGGGGGGTAACCCCCGGACCCCCAGCCGACCCGGCTCCCGGCGCGCTTCAGTCCTGCGGTCGCTTCAGTCGCGCGACGAACTTGTACCGGTCGCCGCGGTACACCGAGCGCACCCACTCCACCGGCTGCCCGTCCCGGTCCAGGGAGTGCCGGGACAGCATCAGCATCGGCAGGCCCACGTCCGTGCCGAGCAGGCCGGCCTCGCGCGGGGTGGCCAGCGAGGTCTCGATGGTCTCCTCGGCCTCGGCGAGGTGGACGTCGTAGACCTCGGCGAGCGCGGTGTAGAGGGAGGTGTACTTCACCAGGCTGCGGCGCAGCGCGGGGAAGCGCTTGGCGCTGAGGTGGGTCGTCTCGATGGCCATCGGCTCGCCGTTGGCCATGCGCAGCCGCTCGATGCGCAGCACCCGGCCGCCGGCCGTGATGTCGAGCAGGTCGGCGAGCCGGTCGTCGGCGGTGATGTAGCCGATGTCCAGCAGCTGGGAGGTCGGCTCCAGACCCTGGGCGCGCATGTCCTCCGTGTAGGAGGTGAGCTGGAGCGCCTGGGAGACCTTCGGCTTGGCGACGAACGTGCCCTTGCCCTGGATGCGCTCCAGGCGCCCCTCGACGACGAGCTCCTGGAGGGCCTGACGGACGGTCGTGCGCGAGGTGTCGAACTCGGCGGCCAGGGTCCGCTCGGGCGGGACGGGAGTACCCGGCGCCTGGGTCTCCGTCATGTCCAGGAGGTGCTTCTTCAGGCGGTAGTACTTGGGCACGCGGGCGGTACGGACTGTGGCGCCGTTCTCGTTCTCCGCACTGCTGACGTCGGTGCTCATGCTTCGCCTTCCCGGCTCCGGATGCGGGTCACATCGTGATCCCTTCTATATACCGTCGCCGTCTCTTTTGGTCTAGTCCACAGTGCCAAGTGGTCTAGCGGACGAGAGTACTCCGGCATCGGTGTTTTCGCTGCCTTCTTACTTAAAGGTTCCTTCATATGTAGGTCGCATAACGGCTGGTCAGGCCCCATTCCGCGCCCCTTGACACGCTTTCTGGTCTGGTCCAAGCTCCCCGTACTGGTCTACACCATTGGTCCAGGTCCCGGCCCAACGCTCGTGCGGGGAGGCAGGGGGGTTTGTGGCATCCCTGAGGAGGGTGGCGTGAAGCGCAAGCTGATTTCCGCGATAGGTGTCGCGGGCATGATGATCTCCCTGGCGGCGTGCGGGGGCGACAACGGCGACGGCGGCGACAAGGCCGGCGCCGACGGGTACGCGGGCGAGACGCTCACGGTGTGGGTGATGGACGGCTCTTCCCCCGACCAGTGGCAGAAGGACGTCCAGACGGCCTTCGAGAAGAAGACCAAGGCGAAGGTCAAGTTCGAGGTCCAGCAGTGGAACGGCATCCAGCAGAAGCTGACCACCGCCCTGTCCGAGGAGAACCCGCCGGACGTCTTCGAGATCGGTAACACCCAGACCCCGGCCTACGCCAAGACCGGCGGCCTCGCCGACCTCGCCGACCTCAAGACCGAGATCGGCGCCGACTGGACCGCGTCCCTGAACGAGTCCTCCATCTTCGACGGCAAGCAGTACGCGGCGCCCTGGTACTTCGCCAACCGTGTCGTCCTCTACAACAAGAAGGTCTGGGCCGACGCGGGTATCAAGGACACCCCCAAGACCCGCGACGAGTTCTACGCCGACCTCAAGCAGATCGGTGAGAAGACCGACGCCGAGCCCATCTACCTGCCCGGCCAGAACTGGTACCACTTCGTCGGCCTCACCATCGGCGAGGGCGTCCAGCTGGTGAAGGAGCAGGACGGCAAGTACGTCTCCAACCTCGACGACCCGAAGGTCGCCGCCGCCATGGAGACGTACAAGAAGTTCCAGGCGCTGTCCAAGGCTCCCAAGGACAAGGACGAGGCCACCCCGCAGCAGGGCGAGGTCTTCGGCAAGGGCAACGTCGGTGCCTTCATCGGCATGGGCTGGGAAGCCGGCATCGCCATCAAGGCCAACCCGAAGATCGAGAAGGAGATCGGCTACTTCACCATCCCGGGTGCCACGGCCGACAAGCCCGAGGGTGTCTTCCTCGGCGGCTCCAACCTCGCGGTCGCCGCGGGCAGCAAGAAGCAGGAGCTCGCCAAGGAGTTCCTGAAGATCGCCCTGTCCGACAAGTACGAGGGCGAGCTGGCCAAGCTCAACGGCGTCATCCCGAACAAGGAGGCCCTGCAGAGCAACCTGAAGGGCAACGTCGTCGCAGAGGCCGCCGCGCCGGCCGCCGCCGGCGGTGGCACCACGCCGCTGATCCCGGAGTGGGCGGCCGTGGAGAACGCGCCCAACCCGGTCAAGACGTACATGACCGCCGTGCTGAACGGTAAGTCGCCCGCCGAGGCGGCCAAGCAGGTCGAGGACGAGTTCAACAAGCGTCTGGCCCAGCAGCAGTAGACGCACCGGGGGAGGGGGGCCGCTCACGGCGGCCTCCTTCCCCGCGTATCGGCAGGTCTAGGAGGAAGAGAACGCGAGCATGACCGTGCAGACCGAACGGCCGCCCTCCGGCCCGGCGGATGTCCACAAGTCGGCGGGCGGCGGGGGATCCGGAAGGCCGAACCCGAGAGCGTCCCGCATCGGAGCGCTCGCCCCCTACCTTCTGCTGCTGCCCGCCTGCGTGGCCTCCGTGCTGCTGCTCGGCTGGCCGCTGCTCAAGGACCTGCTGCTGTCGTTCCAGAACCTCAACATGGGGCAGCTGATCCAGCACGTCACCGAGTGGAACGGCATCGACAACTACACGGAGGTCCTCACCGGCGAGGAGTTCTGGCGTGTCACCCTGCGCTCGATCCTGTTCACGGCGGTCAACGTCGCCCTGACCATGTTCCTGGGCGGGCTCGTCGGCCTGCTGCTCGCCCGGCTCGGCAAGCGCATGCGGTTCACGCTGATGATGGGCCTGGTGCTGGCCTGGGCCATGCCCGTGGTCGCCGCCACCACCGTCTACCAGTGGCTCTTCGCCCAGCGCTTCGGCGTGGTCAACTGGGTGCTGGACAAGCTCGGCTGGCACTCCATGGCCGACTACAGCTGGACCAGCGACCAGATGTCGACGTTCTTCGTCGTCACCGTGCTCATCGTCTGGATGTCCATCCCGTTCGTCGCGATCAATCTCTACGCCGCGACGACGACCATCCCGGGCGAGCTCTACGAGGCCGCCGCCCTCGACGGCGCCGGCGCCTGGAAGAGCTTCACGACGGTCACCCTGCCGTTCCTGCGGCCCTTCCTCTACGCGACCACGTTCCTGGAGATCATCTGGATCTTCAAGGCGTTCGTGCAGGTCTACACCTTCAATCAGGGCGGCCCCGACCGCCTCACCGAGATCCTGCCCGTCTACGCCTACATCGAGGGCGTCGGCAACCAGCACTACGGCATGGGTGCCGCCATCGCCTTCCTGACCATCCTGATCATGGTCGGCCTCACCGCGTACTACCTGCGAATCGTGCTCAAGCAAGAAAAGGAACAAGAGGAGGCCGGGCTGTGAAGCGTTCGCTCTTCGGCCGTGTCTGGCCCAACGCCACGGCCGTCGTCCTGTGCATCGGCTTCGTCTTCCCCGTGTACTGGATGATCGCCACGGCCTTCAAGCCGACCGGCGACATCGTCTCCGAGGACCCGGTCTGGTTCCCGACCGACGTCACCCTCGAACATTTCAGGACGGCGACCGGCGCCGACCACTTCTGGACGTTCGTCACCAACTCGCTGACCGTCACCGTCCTGGCCGTTGTGTTCTCGCTGGTCATCGCGCTGGCCGGGTCCTTCGCCCTGGCGCGGATGCGGTTCAGGGGGCGCCGCGGCTTCATCATCGGCTTCATGCTCGCCCAGATGGCACCCTGGGAAGTCATGATCATCGCGATGTACATGATCGTCCGGGACGCCTCGATGCTCAACAGCCTCGTGCCGCTGACGGCGTTCTACACGATGATGATCCTGCCGTTCACCGTCCTCACGCTGCGCGGCTTCGTCGCAGCAGTGCCCGCGGAGCTGGAGGAGTCGGCCATGGTCGACGGCTGCACCCGTATGCAGGCATTCCGCCGGGTCATCCTGCCGCTGCTCGCGCCGGGCCTGATGGCCACCTCGATGTTCGGCTTCATCACCGCCTGGAACGAGTTCGCCCTGGTCCTGGTGCTGAACAAGGACGCCGAGGCCCAGACGCTGCCGCTGTGGCTGACCAGCTTCCAGACCGTCTTCGGCAACGACTGGGGTGCCACGATGGCCGCCTCGACCCTCTTCGCCGTCCCGATCCTGATCCTCTTCGTCTTCCTGCAACGCAGGGCTGTCAGCGGCCTGACGGCCGGCGCCGTGAAGGGATAACGCCACCCCGATGACGACATTCGCCAGCGGTACCGACACCCTCACGCGCGACGCGCTGACGGTTCTCCAGCCCGGCTTCACCGGCACCACCGCCCCCGACTGGCTGCTGCGCCGGCTCGGCGAGGGCCTCGCCTCCGTCGGCCTGTTCGGCCGCAATATCGCCACGCCCGAGCAGGTGGCCGCGCTGACGGCCCAGTTGCGGGCGGAGCGCGACGACGTGCTGGTCGCGATCGACGAGGAAGGGGGTGATGTGACACGACTGGAGGTCAGGACCGGCTCCAGCTTCCCCGGCAACCACGCCCTCGGCGCGGTGGACGACGTCGAGCTGACCCGTGAGGTGGCCGCCGAACTCGGGCGCCGCCTCGCCGCCTGCGGGGTGAACCTCAACTGGGCCCCGTCCGCGGACGTGAACTCCAACCCGGCGAACCCGGTGATCGGCGTGCGCTCCTTCGGCGCCGACACCGCCCTCGTCGCCCGCCACACCGCCGCCTATGTCACCGGCCTCCAGTCGGCCGGCGTCGCGGCCTGCACCAAGCACTTCCCGGGCCACGGCGACACGGCGGTCGACTCCCACCACGCCATGCCCCGCATCGACGCGGACGCCGCGGTGCTCACCGAGCGCGAACTCGCCCCGTTCCGCGCGGCGATCGCCGCCGGCTCGCGGGCGGTGATGAGCGCGCACATCCTCGTCCCCGCCCTGGACCCGGACCACCCGGCGACCCTGTCCCGCACCGTCCTGACCGACCTCCTGCGCGGCGAACTCGGCTACACCGGCCTCATCGTCACCGACGGCATGGAGATGCAGGCCATCGCCGCCACCTACGGCATCGAACGCGGCAGCGTCCTCGCCATCGCGGCCGGCGCGGACGCGATCTGCGTGGGCGGCGGGCTCTCGGACGACGAGACGGTACGGCGCCTGCGGGACGCGCTCGTCGCGGCGGTCCGCTCCGGCGAACTCCCCGAGGCCCGGCTGGCGGAGGCGGCGGAACGCGTCCGCGAACTGGCCCGCTGGACGGCGACGGTGGCACCGGCGGCCGACGGCACCGGGCGCGAGGACATCGGCCTCGTCGCGGCCCGCCGCGCCCTGCGGCTGACCGCCCCGTCCCCGTTCACCCCGTTCACCGAGGCGCCCTTCGTCGCCGCGTTCACCCCGGTCGCGAACATCGCGGTCGGCGACGAGACCCCGTGGGGCGTGGCCGCCGAGGTGGCCCGCCTCCTCCCCGGCACGGAGACGGGCAGCTACACGGGCGAGGACGCGGCCCGGGCCGCCCTCGAAGCGGCCGGCGACCGCCGGATCGTGGCCGTGGTCCGTGACGAACACCGCCACCCCTGGATGGCGGCCGCCCTGGACGCCCTCCTCGCCTCCCGCCCCGACACGGTCATCGTCGAGATGGGCGTCCCCCAGGCACCCCCGCGAGGCGCCCTGCACATCGCCACCTACGGGGCGGCCCGGGTGTGCGGGCGCGCGGCGGCGGAGGTCATCGCCGGAGAGTGAGACCGCTCGACAGCCGATGGTTGCAGCCCTGCTCGCGAATGTAGTACTTCTTATACATGAGCGAGCAGGTGCACAACAGGTTGGCGATGGTGCGTGCCGAGCGCAAGGTGTCGCGCCAGAGCCTGGCCGAGGCAGTGGGTGCCCACTACCAGACCATCGGCTACATCGAGCGGGGGCAGTACAACCCGAGCCTCGACCTGGCATTGAAGATCGCGAAGTTCTTCGATCTGCCGGTCGAGGCGCTGTTCTCCCTCGAACCGTTCCGCCCGCTCACGGACGAGGTCTACGGGAGGAAACAGCCATGACGACGACGCGGATGACGCGCTACGACCGCAGCATGCTCCGGGTGATGAACGACCGCCGAGGCCGCCCCCTCTACGCCACGGCACCGCGCCGGCGCACGGTCGTCGCCGCCCATGTCGCGCTCACCGTGGCCGTCGTGGCGCTGCTCGCCCACTTCTGCCTCTCGCGGGCGGAGCCGACCTGGGCCGCCGTCGCGGGTGCGGTACTCCTGCTGCCCTGGATGGTGGCGACGGGCGCGATCAACGGCGCCACGCGCGGCCTGCTCGAACTGCGCGAACGCGCCCTGGACGAGCGGCAACTGGCCGAGCGCAGCCGGGTCCTCGCCCGCGCCCACCGCCTGATGACCTGCCTGCTGGCCGGGTCCGTGGCCGGCCTGCTGGCGGCGGGCGCCCTCGACGGCGACGCCCTGCGCACCTACACGGCCCCCGCCCTCGCCGCCGTCCTGGTCGCCCACTGGCTGATGCCCCTGTGGGTGGCAGGCCTGACAGCCCAGGACGAGCCGACCGAGGACGAGACGGCCGCGCTTTAGGACGGCAGCCGACCGAGCACCCCCTTGGCTGGGCCAATGCACCGACGTGCGCTCGTGGAAAGGGCCATGCGGCACTGGCTCAGGCAGAGCGGGCGCAGACAGAACGGGCGCTCTCGGTGGTGGCATCCATCGCCGAGAGCGCCCGTCGGCGCATCCGGGCCGCCTCGGCTCGCGTGCCTCGGTCGCCCAGCCGAGGCCGGCTCAGATCCCTTGCCAGTCCGGCTTGTTGACGTACGTGTGCCGGAAGTAGTCGGCCAGCTTCAGCTTCGACGCGGCGGCCTCGTCGACCACGACCGTGGCGTGCGGGTGCAGTTGCAGCGCCGAGGCCGGGCATACGGCCGCGACCGGCCCCTCGACGGTCGCCGCCACGGCGTCCGCCTTGCCCTCGCCGGTCGCCAGCAGCACCAGGTGCCGCGCCTCCAGGATCGTGCCGATGCCCTGCGTGATGACGTGATGCGGCACCTGCTCGATGTCCCCGTCGAAGAACCGCGCGTTGTCGATCCGGGTCTGCTCGGTCAGCGTCTTGATCCGCGTCCGCGAAGCCAGCGACGAACAGGGCTCGTTGAACCCGATGTGCCCGTCGGTCCCGATCCCCAGCACCTGGAGGTCAACGCCCCCGGCGGCGGCCAGCGCGGCGTCGTACGCCTCGCACGCACCCTGCACGTCCTCGGCCGTACCGTCCGGCCCCATGAACGC
This sequence comes from Streptomyces chartreusis, assembly GCF_008704715.1. Taxonomy (NCBI): domain Bacteria; kingdom Bacillati; phylum Actinomycetota; class Actinomycetes; order Kitasatosporales; family Streptomycetaceae; genus Streptomyces; species Streptomyces chartreusis. The sequence goes on along the minus strand of NZ_CP023689.1, from coordinate 3,449,468 downwards.
GTCCATCCCGATCCCGAGCGGCTCCAGCACCTCGCTCCGCAGCACCGAACGGTAGGACTCGGGGTGTTCGGCGGGCAGCCCAACGTATTCGTCGAGCTGCGCGATCCGCGCCCGCGAGACGTCCACGGCACCGGAGTGCACCTTGGCCGCCAGCGCCGCGTAGATGGGCAGCGGCGTCGACCCGGTGGCCACGCCGAGCACGGCGTCGGGCTTGCGCCCGAGGAGCTGAGCCATGGCCTCGGCTATCAGCTCGCCACCCGCCTTGGCGTCCGGAACGATGACAACTTCCACGCTGGGCCTGCCGATCTGAAGAGGGTCTCGATGGGCACCCTGAAGGGGGCATGTGGTTTAGACCAATCTAACAGAGCGGACCCTACGAGGCCCAGGTGAACGCAAGCCCCGCGGACATTTCGATACGGACATTTCGAGAGCCCGTAGGGCAGGCGTCATGCCCTGTGGGGGAGTGGAATGGAGAGTGTCCGTCCGAACCGGTCCCACCGACCTCTTCGTCTGAACCCGTCCCACCGACCTGTCCGTCCGAACCCCGTCCCACCGACGCCCGAGCGACAGGCCGCCGGGCACATCCCGAGACACCAGGCCGCAACCACGTTGGGTCCGGCCACAGGCGATAGGCGCCGGCCCGGCACGACGAGCGCGAGAGCAGGAAGGGCCCATGACCACCACGACCCCGTACCCGCCCGACCCCCAGGCCCCGCACAACGAGCTCCCCGGCCGCATCATGGCCCGCGAGATGGCCGAACAGCCCGCCGTGCTGCGCCGGATCCTGTCCCAGGGCGCCCCCGCCATCCACCAGGTCGCCCGCGAGATCGCCGCCCGCTCCCCGCGCTTCGTCCTGCTCACGGCCCGAGGCACCTCCGACAACGCCGCGCTCTACGCCAAGTACCTCCTGGAGATCCGCCTCGGCCTGCCCTGCGGTCTGGCCTCGATGTCGACGATCACGGCCTACGGTGCCCGCCCCGACCTCACCGACGTACTCGTCATCACCGTCAGCCAGTCCGGCGGCTCCCCGGACCTGGTCGCCTCGACGCAGGCCGCCCGCGAGGCCGGCGCGATCACCCTCGCGGTGACCAACAACCCCGACTCCCCGCTGGCCGGCGTCTCCGAGTACCACCTCGACATCATGGCCGGACCGGAACGGGCCCTCCCCGCGACCAAGACCTATACGGCCTCCCTCCTTGCCCTGTACCTCTTCGTCGAAGGCCTGCGCGACGGCGAGGGCAGCGCAGCCGAGGCCCTCCCCGACATCGCCGAGCAACTGCTCGCGCGGCAGGACGAGGTCCGCGCCCTCGCCGCCCGCTACCGCTTCGCCGAGCGCATGGTGATCACCTCCCGCGGCTACGGCTACCCCACGGCCAAGGAAGCCGCCCTCAAGCTCATGGAGACCAGCTACATCCCCGCGCTCTCCTACTCCGGCGCCGACCTCCTGCACGGCCCGCTCGCCATGGTCGACAACGTCTCCCCGGTCATCGCGGTCGTCCCCGACGGCAAGGGCGGCGAGGCCCTCCGGCCCGTCCTCGACCGGCTCCGCGGCCGCGGAGCCGACCTGGTCGTCATCGGCCCCCGGCAGCAGGTCGAGCAGGCCTCGGCCGGCTTCACCCTGCCCACCGAGGACGTCGCCGAGGAACTCCAGCCGATCCTGGAGATCCTCCCGCTCCAGCTCCTGGCCTACGAGGTCACCATCGCCCGCGGCCAGGACCCGGACGCGCCGCGGGCTCTGGCGAAGGTGACGGAGACTCGCTGACGCCGGGAGCCGGGAACCGGGAGCCGGAAGCCGGGGGCCGGAAGCCGGCAGCGGGACGCCGGGTCGCGCCGACGGCCACCGGCAGCGCGACCCACGGAACGGGCGCGGCACAGCAGGCCAGGGCAGGGCAGGCAGGGCAGGGCAGGCCAGGGCCAGCGGTAGAGGCAGGCGGGACGGACCAAGCTGTCGCCACCCCTAATGCAGGCTCAGCAGCGATCCCCCCGTCGCGTCGATGTGCTGCCCCGTGACCCAGCGGGAGTCGGGTGACGCCAGGAACGCCACCACGTCCGCGACGTCGGACGTGGTGCCGACCCGGCCGAAGACCGAGACGCCCTTGGCGTGCGCACGTATGCCGGGATCGGCGAGCGCCCCGCTCGTCAGGTCCGTGTCTATGAAGCCGGGCCCGACGGAGTTGGCCGTGATGCCGCGAGGCGCCAGCTCGGCCGCGAGTGAGCGGGTCAGGGTCGTGACCGCGCCCTTGGCCATGTGAGTGGCGGCGATCGGCGCGATGGCGGCGTCCGTGGCCGCCGTGACGTTGATGATCCGGCCCTCGTCGCGCAGCCGTCGTAGGCCGTGCTTGATGATGAAGAACGGTGCCTTCGCGTTGACCGCGTGCGTGCGGTCGTAGGCCTCCTCGTCCGTCTCGCCGATGGAGGCGAAGAGAGCCATCCCCGCGTTGTTGATCAGGACGTCCACGCCCTGCGCATGTCGATCGAAGGCCTGCCACAAGGTCTCGGCGTCACCGGGCACGCCCAGTTCGGCGCGGATCGCGAACGCGCTGCCGCCCCCGGCCTCGATCGAGGCGACCGTCTCCTTCGCCGCCGCCTCATTGCTGCCGTAGTGCACGGCGACCCGTGCCCCGTCATGCGCCAGCCGCTCGGCGATCGCCCGTCCGATCCCCCTGCTCGCCCCCGTGACCAGTGCCGTCCTGCCCGTAAGCACGCCCATGTCGACGCCCCCTCGTCATTATCTAGCAGTCGCTACAGAAAGAACGTACAACAGCCCACCGACGTTTCTCTAGTGCCCGCTATAAAATGCACTCCATGGTGAGCGGCAAGGAAACGAAGCTGACGGAGCAGGGGGAGGCGGGGGGCGGCAAGGCTCGCGCCGCGGCGCCGACGAGCGACCGCCCCCTCGGCGCGGCCAAGACCCGTGGCCGCCCCCGGTCCTTCGATCGCGAGACCGCCCTGGAGAAGGCGATCCTGGCCTTCTGGGAGCGGGGCTACGAGGCGACCTCCGTCTCCGACCTCACGCGCGCCATGGACATCGGCGCACCGAGCCTCTATGCCGCGTTCGGCGACAAGCGCTCCCTCTTCGAAGAGGTCGTCCGCGTCTACTCCTCGCGCTACGCAGCGTTCGCCGACCACGCTCTCGCCGATGCGCCCACCTCGCGCGACGCCGTCGAGCGCACCCTGCGGGAAGCCGCCGGCGCGTACACCGAACCCGGCCGTCCGCACGGCTGCCTGATCGCCCACGCGGCCATCAACTGCACCACCCCGGAGGTCGCGACCTCCCTGCGTGACCGTCGCAACGCCACCATCGCCGCCTTCGAGGGCCGTATCGAAGAGGACATCGCCGCGGGTGCCCTCCCTGCCGGCGCCGACGCCGGCGCACTGGCCCGGCACACCGGCGCGATGATCCAGGGCATGTCACAACAGGCGCGCGACGGGGCGAGCCGGGAGGAACTGGAGGCACTCGTGGAAATTGCCATGGCCATCTGGCCCCGCACATGAACCCACACGGGTTAGGCTGCGTGGTGTATGCCAGGGCGTCCTACCAGTTCTCCAACTGGTCCGGAGCCCGCGAAGAAAACGTCAACAGCAAACACGCTCCAACGCATGGACACACCAGAGTGGTCTAGTCCACAATGCGAAGGAGTGCGTGGCTACGAGAACGCACCGACTTCCGTCTTCCCCGCACAGGAAGGCGGACCGAGGAACCGGAGCTCTCTGCCCTGACTGCCCCGGGTCCTCATCCTCGGCCGACCGGGACCGCACACCCCACGGCCGATATTGCTCCGGGCTGCGGTGCCGGGAGGGTTGAGGGTCCCTCCCAGGCGCCGCGGCCCGCGGGTGTTTTCAGGGCCTGATCCCTCCCCCGGTGGCTGGTTTCCAGCGATGTCCGTACCGCCAGGTACGCTCGGCCCCGTGCCCTCCATGAACGAACTCGTACGCCAGCACACGGCCCTCGACGACTCCGACCTCGAGTGGCTCCACCTGCTGGTCTCGGAGTGGCAGTTGCTCTCCGACCTCTCCTTCGCCGACCTCGTGCTGTGGGTCCCCACCAGTGACGGCACCCGCTATGTCTCCGTGGCGCAGATGCGGCCCAACACCGGCCCGACCTCGTACCAGGACGACATGGTCGGCCACCTCGTCCCGCGCGGCCGGCGCCCGATGCTGGACGCCGCGCTCGACGAGGGCCGGATCGTGCGGGAGGGCGACCCCGAGTGGCGCGAGGAGGTGCCGGTCCGCGTCGAGTCGATTCCGGTACGACGGGACGGGCGCGTCCTGGGTGTCATCGCGCGCAACACCAACCTGCTGACCGTGCGCACCCCGAGCCGGCTGGAGCTCACGTACCTCCAGAGCGCCTCGGACCTCGCGCAGATGATCGCGGCCGGATCGTTCCCGTTCGCCAATCAGCAGGTCGACATGGACGCCTCGCCGCGCGTCGGCGACGGCCTGATCCGCCTGGACGCCGACGGCCTCGTCCAGTACGCCTCGCCGAACGCGCTGTCGGCCTACCACCGCCTCGGCCTCGCCTCCGACCTCGTCGGCCAGCACCTGGGCATGACCACCGCCGAACTCGCCCCGACCCACGGGCCGGTGGACGAGGCGCTCGCCAAGGTCGCCAGCGGATGGGCGCCCCGCGAGTTCGAGATCGAGGCGAACGACGGGGTCATCCAGTTCCGCGCGATCCCGCTCAAGCCCAAGGGCACCCGCATCGGTTCGCTGGTCCTGCTCCGGGACGTCACCGAACTGCGCCGCCGCGAGCAGGAGTTGATCACCAAGGACGCGACCATCCGGGAGATCCACCACCGGGTGAAGAACAACCTCCAGACGGTCGCGGCCCTGCTCCGTCTCCAGGCCCGGCGCATCGAGTCCGAACGCGGTCGCGAGGCACTGGAGGAGGCGGTCCGGCGCGTCGGTTCGATCGCGATCGTGCACGAGACGCTCTCCCAGAACCTCGACGAGCGTGTGGAGTTCGACGAGATCGCCGACCGGGTGCTGGCGATGGTCGCCGAGATCTCGCCCGGCAAGGTCAACGGCCGGCGCACCGGCCGGTTCGGCATCCTGGACGCCGAGGTCGCCACCCCGCTGTCGATGGTCCTGACCGAGATCCTTCAGAACGCCCTGGAGCACGGCTTCCGCGAGGGCGAGACCGGCACGGTCGAGGTCGCGGCGGTCCGCGGCGGCACCACGAAGCAGGTGCGCCTCCTGGTCACGGTCCAGGACGACGGCGTGGGCCTGCCCGAGGGATTCGACCCGCACACCGCGGGCAACCTCGGCCTCCAGATCGTACGGACCCTGGTCGAGGGGGAGTTGGGCGGCACGTTCGACATGGTCCCGGCGCCGGAGCGGGGGACCAGGGTGATACTCGACATCCCGGTGCGGGCGCAGAAGTAGGTCCGGGGCCGGAGTGTGCGCACACCGCGGGTCCGGGGTGTGCGGACAGCAAAGAGCCCCAGCCCGTTCGGGGGCTGGGGCTCAACATGCTCGTTGCCAGCATTCGCTGCGCATCGGGGGTACTGCGCGCTGCGGCTCGGGGGCGGGAGATGCGTACTCGCTGTACGCGCCGCCAAGCTCAGGCTGTTTTAGCGGGGCGGGTGTGTCAGGCGGAGGCCTGACGGGCCCGGTTGCGGGCGGCGCGGCGCTTCATGGCGCGGCGCTCGTCCTCGCTGAGACCACCCCAGACGCCGGAGTCCTGGCCGGACTCGAGCGCCCACTGCAGACACTGATCCATAACGGGGCAGCGGCGGCAGACGGCCTTGGCTTCCTCGATCTGCAGCAGCGCAGGACCGGTGTTGCCGATGGGGAAGAAGAGCTCGGGGTCTTCCTCGCGGCAAACGGCGTTGTGACGCCAGTCCATGGCTGCTACCTCTCCTTGGTATTACGTGCTGATTGCTTGTGAATGTGAACGCTTTCACGAATCCCTCAACAAGTGAAGGGCCGACCGCCAGGTTCCCTGGCGAGGTCCTGTGATTTGAAGAGGGGTTCCGGTGATCAGTGGAGGCCGGTCTTGCGGGCCGTCCCGATCGCCACGTAGAGACTCGCAAACCTCAGCGACGGATACAACCCCTTCCGGAAAGTTTTTTTTGATTCCTCGGTGTCGACTAGGTCACAGCCGTACTTCCATGGGGTGGATCCTGGCCTAAACGTTCGAGTGAAAGGACTTTAGCCCGTTCCGCTCACACAATCACACGCAGTGCACGGCGTACGCCTGTGAACGTCACGCTCGTACGCAGCCCGAGGTGGTCGCCGTCCATCTGAAGGGGCAACGGCACCTTCGAATGCAAGGTGAACTGGTCAAGGTCGTGAAGCGTGACCGCATGCTTCCCGTGCGCCCCCCGCTCGGGGGACGAAGTGAGCAACTGGGTCGCATACCGGGCAACCGCGACCGTGGACATCCGGCTGAGACCGAGTACGTCGAGGCCCGTATCGAACGAAGCCTTAGGTGCCGCGTACACCGGACGATTACCCAGATACGTCCACGGAGCGGTGTTGCAGACTATGGACAGCACCAAATCGGTCACCGGGTCCTCGCCCGGCCGCTCCAGTGTGATGGTGCCGTGCCGGCGGTTGGGCTCCTGGATGAACTGACGTACCACCTGGCGCAGATAAAGGGCGTGCGTGGATTTCTTTCCGCGCTCGCGCTGCTGCTCGACCCGGCCGACCACGCCCGCGTCGAAGCCGAGCCCCGCGCAGAAGGTGAACCATCTCTCCGGGACGCCCTCGTCCTCGGTGCCCGGGGTGCCCGCCGCGATACCCATGCCGACCGTGCGTTCGCTGCCCTCGCGCAGCGCGTCGAGCAGGGCGCCGGTCGCCTCCACGGCGTCGTTCGGCAGACCGAGTGCGCGGGCGAAGACATTGGTCGAGCCGCCGGGGACCACGGCGAGGCCGGGGAGGCCCTCCGGGTCGGGGCCGTTGTGCAGCAGTCCGTTCACGACCTCGTTCACGGTGCCGTCGCCGCCGAGGGCGACCACCAGGTCGACGTCGTCGCTCTCCGCCGCCTGCCGGCCGAGGTCCCGGGCGTGGCCGCGGTACTCGGTGGTGACCGCCTCCAGCTTCATCTCGCTGGCGAGCGCATGGATCAGGACATCGCGCGTACGTGCGCTTGTGGTGGTTGCTGCCGGATTGACCACGAGAAGTGCACGCATGGGTTGCAGCGTACCTACTGGGGGGTACCGGGCACAGGCCGAGGTAGGGATCAAGTAAGAGAAGGAGCGTGAGCCTCGACACGGGTGATCGCGACGGCCGGTTCATGCGGGAGCCTCCGCCGAGGTGGCCGTAAAGGGGACAGCTACCCTTCAGGGGTGACCAAGGAGCAGAACCCCACCACCCCGGAAACCGCCGGCCCGCGCCCGCGGCGGCTGACGTACGCGGCCGTGCTGACCGCGCTGGAAGGCGTCGGCCTCGCCGTCGGGGGAGTCTGGGTGCTGGGGCTGACCGGCGATCCGGACGACCGCCAGCAGGCCGTCACCCTCGGCGTGACCCTGGTCGCGCTCGCGCTGCTGCCGCTGCTCGCCGCGCGAGGGCTGTTCGCGCTGCGCAGCTGGAGCCGGGGGCCGTCCATCATCACGCAGATCCTGGCGCTGCCGGTGGCCTACAGCCTGTTGCAGGCCGACAGCATCGCCATCCCGGCGGGCATCGCGATCGCTGCGATGGCGATCGCCACGCTCGTGTTCCTGGTCAATCCGGCGACGACCGAGGCCCTCGGGATCCGCGGGCCCGGCAACGCGCCGGATCAGAAGTAGCCGACGGCCGCCGTTCCTCGCTGGCCGCTACTCCTCCACCAGCAGCTTCTCCCGCAGCTGGGCCAGAGTGCGGGCCAGCAGGCGGGAGACGTGCATCTGGGAGATGCCGACCTCCTGCGCGATCTGCGACTGGGTCATGTTGCCGAAGAAGCGCAGCAGCAGGATCCGCTTCTCGCGCGGCGGGAGGTCCTCAAGGAGTGGCTTGAGGGACTCGCGGTACTCGACGCCCTCCAGCGCCTCGTCCTCCGCGCCCAGGGTGTCCGCGACCGCCGGGGACTCGTCGTCGGTGTCGGGGACGTCCAGGGACAGCGTGGAGTACGCGTTCGCGGACTCCAGGCCCTCCAGGACCTCCTCCTCCGAGATCGCCAGCTTCTCGGCGAGTTCGTGGACGGTCGGGGAGCGGCCGTGCTGCTGGGACAGTTCGGCGGTGGCCGTGGTGAGCGCGAGGCGCAGCTCCTGGAGGCGCCGCGGGACGCGCACCGCCCAGCCCTTGTCGCGGAAGTGGCGCTTGATCTCACCGACGACCGTCGGGGTCGCGTAGGTCGAGAACTCGACGCCGCGGTCCGGGTCGAAGCGGTCGACCGACTTGATCAGACCGATGGTGGCGACCTGGGTCAGGTCGTCCAGCGGCTCACCGCGGTTGCGGAAGCGGCGTGCGAGGTGCTCGACGAGCGGCAGGTGCATACGGACCAGCCGGTTGCGCAGCTCCGCGTACTCCGGGCTGCCGTCCTGCAGCTTGCGCAGCTCGACGAACAGGGCGCGAGCCCCGCTGCGGTCCTGTGGGTCGTGCTGCGTGGCCTGCGCGCTGCGCGCGGCCGTCGCCTCGTGGTCGGCGTCTCGCTGGTGCTCGCTCATCGTCCCGCCCGTCGCCCTCTCCCGAGCCCTCGCCTCCGTCCTCACTCTCGACTTCGGTCGAGCGGGAGGACCCCCGGGGACTGGGGAGACCCCGATTCGCCCGCCCAGAGGCGCGCCCTGCACAGCACCGTCGTCCCCCGGGCCGCCCTGGAGGCCGGTCACCACGGAGTCGTCCTCCGGGTGCGGCCGGGCCTGCTCGGGGATGCCGTCGATGCCGTCCGCCATGCGTCGGGAGACGCTCGGGCCGTCAGGGCCCGCTCCCGCACTCCCGGTCCCGCCCGAGCTGGGGGGAGTGTCCGGCAGCTCTCGTGTGCCGCGCTCTTCGTCCCGCACCGGCCCGTCCCCGTTCCTCACGCCGGCCCGGGTCCCGCGCCGCGCTGTTTGTAGAGGCTGATCGAAACGGTTTTGTCCTCGTCCACGGCGGAGGAGACCTTGCCCGCGAGGGCCGACAGCACGGTCCAGGCGAAGGTGTCCCTGGCGGGGGCGTGGCCGTCCGTGGTCGGGGCCGAGACGGTGACTTCGAGCGAGTCGTCGACGAGCCGGAAGACGCAACTGAGCACGGAGCCGGGCACGGCCTGCTGGAGCAGGATCGCGCAGGCCTCGTCCACCGCGATCCGCAGGTCCTCGATCTCGTCGAGGGTGAAGTCCAAACGGGCGGCGAGGCCGGCGGTCGCCGTACGCAGCACCGACAGGTAGGCACCCGCGGCCGGCAGCCGGACTTCCACGAAGTCCTGGGTCGCGGGCTCGCCTGCGATCTGGGACACCCTCACCTCCAAGGTGGTACAAGCTTTTCGGGGCCGAGGGTCGCCCCCCGGGGTAACGCGATGTGTGGTTCAGCGGTGACGCTATCGCGCTCTGAACTTTCCTGTCCCCAGGACCCCAACCCCTTGCTGTCACTCATAGTAAACACACGGATACGCTCCGTGGCTAGGGGGTCTGCGGGCCCAATTGGGAAGAGCGCGCGCCGGTTTGACGTACCCAGACGTCAGAGGGTCGAACCGTCCGGATCCCCAGTCGTCCAGCGTACGTCGGTGTCACACCAGTACGTGGTCGACAAAGCACCAGCGCCATTCCTCGCCGGGCTCGAAGGTCCGCATGATCGGGTGCCCGGACTCCTTGTGGTGCTCCGTGGCGTGCCGGCCCGGCGAGGAGTCGCAGCAGCCGACGTGACCGCAGGTGAGGCACAGCCGCAGCTGCACCGGGTGCCAGCCCTCCGCCAGGCACTCGGGACAGGTCTCGCCGAGCGGACCTGGTTCCGGGTGCGGCAGCGCGTCGGCGTGCGTGCACTGTTTCATGATTGCCAGGTTACGACGGCCACGCGCACACCCGCGCGGAAAATCGAGGGCGGGCGGGCGGCGGCGACGAGCGAGGACGGGCGAGGACCATGGACGGGCGCGTCGGCAGGGCCGCGCGCGGGCGCGGGTGTCGTGCCGTGTTGAGTGGTGGGCAGCGGCGCGGTGGCGCCGGTGACGGTGCGGGTGAGGGTGGGCGAGTCGTATGGATGTGATGCCGCTGCTGTTGCTGGTGGCGGGGAGTGCCGCCGTGGCCGCGGCCGCTCGGCGCTCGCCGGTGCCGGCGCCGCTGCTGCTGGTCGCGGCCGGGCTGGCCGTGTCGTACGTGCCGGGGGTGCCCGAGTACACCCTCGACCCGCACATCGTGCTGCCGCTGGTGCTGCCGCCGCTGCTGCACAGCGCCGCGACGGACAGCTCGTATCTCGATCTGCGGGCGCAGTTGCGGCCCGTGATGCTGCTGTCGGTCGGATACGTGCTCTTCGCGACCTTCGCCGTCGGCTGGGTCGTCTATCTCGTCATCCCGGAGCTGCCGCTGACCGCGGCACTGGTGCTGGGCGCGGTGGTGGCGCCGCCGGACGCGGTCGCCGCGACCGCGGTCGCCCGCCGTGTGGGGCTGCCGTCCCGGATCACGACGATCCTCCAGGGCGAGTCCCTGGTGAACGACGCCACCGCGATCACCGCCTACCGGGTGGCCCTCGCGGCCGCCGTCGGCGAGGGCGCCACCTGGGCCGGCGGCATCGGGGAGTTCCTGCTCGCGGCGTTCGGCGGCATCGGCGTGGGGCTCGTGCTGATGGTGCCGATCCACTGGCTGCGCACCCATGTGAAGGAGGCGCTGCTGCAGAACACGCTCTCGCTGCTGATCCCGTTCGTCGCGTACGCCGCGGCCGAGCAGGTGCACGCCTCCGGAGTGCTGGCAGTCGTGGTCGTCGCGCTCTACCTGGGGCACCGCGCGTGGGAGGTCGACTTCGCCACGCGGCTCCAGGAGGAGGCGGTGTGGAAGATGGTCGCCTTCGTACTGGAGTCGGCCGTGTTCGCGCTGATCGGGTTGCAGCTGCCGGTGGTCCTCAAGGGCCTCGGCGAGTACGAGGGCACCCGTGCCGCCTGGTACGCGACCGCCGTCTTCCTCGTGGTCGTCGTCTCGCGGTTCGTGTGGGTGTATCCGGCGACGTTCCTGCCGCGCATGATGTCGGCGCGGATCCGGGAGCGTGAGGCGAATCCGACGTGGCGGGGCGCGTTCGTCATCGCCTGGGCCGGCATGCGAGGGGTCGTGTCGCTGGCGATCGCCTTCTCGATCCCGCTCACCGTGCACGGCGGCGAGGAGTTCCCCGAGCGCAACCTCATCCTGTTCCTGACCTTCACGACCGTCATCGGCACCCTGGTGGTCCAGGGCGTGACGCTGCCCCCGCTGATCCGCATGCTGAAGCTGCCGGGCCGCGACTCGCAGGCCGAGACCCTCGCCGAGGCGAACGCCCAGGCGCAGGCGTCCCGTATCGCCGAACAGCGTCTGGAGGAACTCCTCTCCGACGAGCGCAACGCCCTGCCCGAGCCCCTGGCCGACCGGCTGCGAGCCGTCCTGGAGCGCCGCCGCAACTCCGTCTGGGAACGCCTCGGCCAGGCCAACCCCGTCACCGGCGAGTCCGTCGACGACACCTACCGCAGGCTGTCCCGCGACGTGATCGGCGCCGAGCGCGCGGTCTTCGTGAGGCTGCGCGACGGTCGATACATCGACGACGAGATGCTGCGCACGATGCTGCGCAGGCTGGACCTGGAGGAGGCGGCGGCCTACCGGGAGGCCGAGTGAGGGCCGGTCACGCGGGGAACGGCGATCCGGTCACGACCGCCGCGATCGCCGTCCCGCGCGGGAAGGCGCCCTCCTCGGCGAGCGCGACGAGTCCATACAGCAACTTGGCGACATAGAGACCCTCGACGGGTACCGAATGCCGCTGTTCGAAGTCCCGCGCGAAGGCGTCCAGTTCGGGAGTCGTACGGGCGTAACCGCCGAAGTGGAACCGGTCGTCCAGCCGCCAGTCGCCCCGGGGCCCGCCGAAAGCCTCGGCCTGCAAGCGCCGTACGTCGTCCTCCAGGAAGCCGCCCTTGAGGACGGGCACGCCGAGGGCACGCTGACCGGGGTCGAGGCCGGCGGCCAGGCCGGCCAGTGTCCCGCCGGTGCCGCAGGCGACCGCGACCACGTCGGCCTGCCCGCGCAGCTCCTCGCCGAGCGCCCGGCACCCCCGCACCGCAAGGGTGTTGCTGCCGCCCTCCGGGACGACGTACGCGTCCTGGGCGCCGGCCGCGTGCAGTACGGCGGCCAGGGTGCTCGGATCGGACTTGTGGCGGTAGGTCGATCTGTCGATGAAGTGCAGCCGCATGCCGTCGGCCACGCACCGGGCCAGTGACGGATTGAGGGGGCGATCGGCCAGCTCCTGGCCGCGCACCACCCCGACCGTGGGCAGACCCAGAAGGCGGCCCGCGGCGGCGGTGGCGCGCAGATGGTTGGAGTAGGCGCCGCCGAAGGTGAGGACGGTGCGGCCGGCGGCGGCTTCGAGGTTCGGCGCGAGCTTGCGCCACTTGTTGCCGATCAGCTCCGGATGGATCAGGTCGTCCCGCTTGAGCAGCAGACGCAGGCCGCGGCGGGTGAAACGCTCGTCCTCCGACTCCTGCAAGGGAGAGGGGAGCCGGGGGCGGAGGGTGGTGAGGTCGGGCGTGGTGTCGGGGCTGGGCACCTGTTCATTGTCGCGCGCACGCCGCCCTTGCCCTGCTTCGGGCGCACGCCGTGATCACCCTGCTCCGGACGCACGCCGATGAAGCCCTACCCCAGCCGCTCGCCGATCCGCGCGCGCATGGAGGCCATCGTGAACCCACGCGGATCCACCTTCCCGGGCTGCCATTCCAGATGGCCGATCACCGAACGTTCCGTCCAGCCGTGATGTCGGCAGATGGCCGCCGAGACACGCTCGATCGCCTCCAGCTGGACCGAGGGCCACGGGTCGTCCCCGTCGCCCAGGTTCTCGCACTCGAAGCCGTAGAAGTGGCGGTTGCCGTCGGTGTTGGCCTCGTTGTCGGGCGGCAGGGCCGTCTCGGCGATGACCGCGCGCAGCACGTCGTCGTCGCCGAGACCGGCGTGGTTGGCGCGGCCGTAGCCGACCAGGTGGACCCTGCCGTCCTTGGTGATGACGCCGTGGCAGAGGGGGCCCGGCAGCCCCTCGTAGCCGTTGCGGCAGAGCTCGACCGTCTGTGCGCTGCCCCTGGTCACCGTGTGGTGGATCATCACGCCGTGGACGGGGCCCCACGGGCCCACGTGATTGCGGTTGTGGTGCTCCCAGTCGCCGACCTCGACGACGGTCGCACCCTCTGTACGAAGTCTCTCCAGGAACCTGCTCGCGGACATGGGTGTGGCCATGGCCGCTCCCTTCGTGCCGTGCGTCGGCCGCCGTGCGCGGCCGCCTCGTACCCGTGCTGTACCGAAAACGGGCAGACGGGACTCCTCGTATCGCACGTTGTGCGAGCGGTTTTGGACAGTTGCAGACGGGACCATCAGGGACCATCAGTGGACAAGGTCCCTCTATTTGCCCAGTGGTCAGTGATCCATTCCCGCTCTTTCGTGTAATAGCACCGGCACGCTGCGTGATGAAAGGCTCGGTGCCGCACATGGCGATGCGTGGCGTCAGATCGGCGTCGGCGCATGACCGGGAGGGCAATTCCTTATGTCGGTAGGCGAAGAGGTCCGCACTGAGCAGGGCAAGCCGCAGCAGAGTCTCGGCACGGCGGCCGCGCGGAACCTGGCCACCACCACCAAGTCCGCGCCGCAGATGCAGGAGATCAGTTCCCGCTGGCTGCTGCGCATGCTGCCCTGGGTGAACGTCCAGGGCGGCACGTACCGGGTGAACCGGCGTCTGACCTACGCAGTCGGCGACGGCCGCGTCACCTTCGTCAAGACCGGCGATCGCGTCGATGTCATCCCGGCCGAGCTGTGCGAACTGCCGGCGCTGCGGGCCTACGAGGACGAGGAGGTGCTCTCCGAGCTCGCCCAGCGCTGCCAGCAGCGGGAGTTCACGGCGGGTTCCGTGATCGCCTCGTTCGGCAGCCAGGCCGACGAGGTGCTCCTGCTCGCGCACGGCAGGGTGGAGAAGCTCGGCACCGGCCCCTACGGGGAGGACGAGTCCCTCGGAGTCCTCGCCGACGGCGCCTACCTCGGCGATCACGCACTCCTCGACGGCGACGCCATCTGGGAGTACTCCGTCCGCGCGGTCACCGCCTGCACGGTGCTGGTGCTGCCCCGCCAGGACGTCGAACGGGTCGCGGAGCGCGCCGACTCGCTGCGAGAGCACCTCGAACAGCTCCGGGCGATCCCGGAGCAGCGGACCAACAAGTACGGCGAGCGGGAGATCGACCTCGCGGCCGGCCACAGCGGCGAGCCCGACATCCCGCACACCTTCGTCGACTACGAGGCCAGGCCGCGTGAGTACGAACTGAGCGTCGCCCAGACCGTGCTGCGCATCCACTCGCGCGTGGCCGACCTCTACAACCAGCCGATGAACCAGACCGAGCAGCAGCTCCGGCTGACCGTGGAGGCCCTGAAGGAGCGCCAGGAGCACGAGCTCATCAACAACCGTGAGTTCGGGCTGCTCAACAACTGCGAGTACGACCAGCGGCTCCAGCCGCACGACGGTGTGCCCAGCCCCGACGACATGGACGAGCTGTTGTGCCGGCGCCGCGGCACCAAGCTGTTCCTCGCCCACCCGCGCGCGATCTCCGCCTTCGGGCGTGAGCTCAACAAGCGCGGACTGGTGCCCGAGACCATCGAGATGGCCGGCAACCGCATCCCCACCTGGCGCGGTGTGCCGATCTTCCCGTGCAACAAGATCCCGGTCACCGACGCCCGTACGACCTCGATCATCGCCATGCGCACGGGTGAGTCGGAGCAGGGCGTCATCGGCCTCCAGCAGTCCGGCATCCCGGACGAGATCGAGCCGAGCCTGTCGTGCCGCTTCATGGGCATCAACGAACAGGCCATCATCAAGTACCTGGTCACGGCGTACTACTCGGCCGCGGTCCTGGTACCGGACGCCCTCGGTGTGCTGGAGAACGTCGAGATCGGGCGCTGGCGGTGACCATTCCCGCCCGGCGCCGACCCGCCCGAACACTGGTCGGAACGGCGCCGTGTCCCGTATCCCCGGCGTGGGTAGACCCTCGGGGTAGGCGCCCAGCCGTAGCGGAAGTGCCACTGTCCGCCGACTCTCCGAGGCGATGCCATGGGTGAGTTCATGACGGAGACGCAGCAACGCCCCGCCGGGGCGCGGCCGTCCACCGAGACGCTCGAGAGGCGGGGGCCCATCGCGACCGACGGGGACGGCACACCGGGTCTGCTCGACGGTCCCGAGGCGGCGGTGATCCTGGAGCGGGCGCGGGCCGCGGTCGATCCCGAACTGCGCTCCGCCATCGAGTCGTTGCCGCCGTCCATGCGCCGGATCGCGCTCTACCACTTCGGCTGGATGCAACCGGACGGCAGCCCCGCGGCGGGCAACGCGGGCAAGGCGATCCGTCCCGCCCTCGTCCTCACGGCGGCCGCAGCGCTCGGCGGACCGGGTGCGCGGGCGGCGGCCGTGCCGGTGGCGGTCGCGGTGGAGCTGGTGCACAACTTCACGCTGCTGCACGACGACGTGATGGACCAGGACGCCACCCGCAGGCACCGGCCCACCGCCTGGG
This sequence comes from Streptomyces chartreusis, assembly GCF_008704715.1. Taxonomy (NCBI): domain Bacteria; kingdom Bacillati; phylum Actinomycetota; class Actinomycetes; order Kitasatosporales; family Streptomycetaceae; genus Streptomyces; species Streptomyces chartreusis. Next base: position 3,433,882 of record NZ_CP023689.1, on the reverse strand, counting down.
CCGTGTTCGGCCAGGCCGACGCCATCCTCGCCGGGGACGCCCTCCAGGCGCTGGCCCTGCGGCTGCTCGCCGAGGATCCGCACCCGGCGTCCGCCGCCGCGGCGGCCCGGCTCGCGGACTGTGTCGTCGAGCTGTGCGCCGGACAGCACGCCGACACGGCGCTGGAGCGGCGCGGCCCGGCCGAGGTGGGCCTCGAAGAGGTGCTCGCCATGGCCGAGGCCAAGACCGGTGCGCTGCTGGGGTGCGCCTGTGCCGTCGGCGGGCTGTACGCGGGCGCGGCACCGGAGGACGTGGCGGCGCTGGACGCGTTCGGCCGTGAGGCCGGGCTCGCCTTCCAGCTCATCGACGACGTGATCGGTATATGGGGCGACCCGAGCCACACCGGCAAGCCGGCCGGTGCGGATCTCGCCGCCCGCAAGAAATCCCTGCCGGTGGTCGCCGCGCTGACCTCCGGCGGTCCGGCCGCGGCGGAGCTCGCCGAGCTGTACGAGCTGCCGTACGACAAGGAGGACCTGCAGCGCACGGCGCTCGCCGTGGAGCGGGCGGGTGGCCGTGACTGGGCGCAGGCCCAGGCCGCCGACCGGATGGCCCGCGCCATGCAGGAGCTGGCCCGCGCGGTGCCGGACCCGGAGGACGCGGGAGGGCTGCTGGCCCTGGCCGAGTTCGTGACACGACGCAGCAACTGAGGGCTGCGGCGGCCGCCTGCCGTTACTGTGCGAAACGGCGGGCGACGGCCGTACCCCGTGACACCGCGGCGGTCGACGACCGTGCTCGTCAAGGGCGCGGAAGCCGGCGGTCGTAGCGACTCCGGAGCACCGGGGCCGTACGGTTCCTGACCCCGTACGGCCGTCCGGCGGCTTCGGACCGGCGGGTCCCGCACATCCCCACGGTGTGCGGGGCCCGTTCTTTCGTACCGAAGCGCGGCCGGATCTCGCCGTGACGGCCGGATCTCGTCAAAATGCCGCCCCGGACGCCTTGTTCCCACCGTTCGCCCTACGATCAAGGCCGGTTGAGACGAAGGGGCGGGTACACATCATGGGCGTCGCGATCCGGTCGGCGGGCGAGGAGGACCGGGAGCTGGTCGTACGGCTGCTGGACGCGGCCTTCCAGGACGACCCGGTCAGCGGCTGGGTGTTCCCGGGCGACGAGCACCGCCGCACCACGCACCCCAGGCTGATGGCGGCCTTCACCGACATCGTGCTCGCCCACGGCCGGATAGACGTCACCGAGGACGGCACGGCGTGCGCGCTGTGGATGTCCGTGCCCGCCGAGGCGCACGGGCAGGACGACGAAGGCCCGGTCCAGCTGCGTGAGGCCGTCGATCCGGCCAACGAGCGCGTCGAGCAGATAGGCCGGCTGACGGCCGCCATCCACCCGGAGGGCGAGGCCCACGAGTACCTGTGGATGATCGGCACCGCGCCCGAGCGGCAGGGCGAGGGGCTCGGCACCGCGCTCATCACGTCCGTCCTCGACCGCTGCGACCAGGAGGGCGTGGCCGCCTACCTGGAGGCGAGCAGCGCCCGCAGCAGGCACCTGTACGAGCGGCTCGGCTTCGCCCTCAAGGGCAGCCCCCTCGACCTCCCGGACGGCCCGCAGATGTGGCCGATGTGGCGCGAGCCGCAGGGCTGACCCACCACCACCGGTGAGCCCGCGGAGCTGACCGGCCATCGCCGCGAAACCTGCCGTACCCGCGGCTACTTCTCCGGCACGATCGTCTCCGCGATCCGCTCCACCAGCCCGTCCGGTACGCCCACTCCCGGCAGTACGCCCTCCAGCACGTCCGGCAGGGTCAGATGCTCCAGGAGCAGTCCGAGCATCGCGAGGTACAGGACGGTGACGACCTCGTCGCCGCCGGGCAGCCCGGCGCCGCGATGGAACTCGATGGCCTCGTCGAGGTCGCCGCGCACCGACTTGGTGAAGGAGGAGCGCAGCTCGGGGTGGCGGGAGGCCTCGAGGCGCATCTCCAGCATGGCCAGATAGCCCGTGCGGTCGCGGGTCGCGCGTGCCATCAGGTCGTGCATGAAGGCGGTGACCAGGGAGCGGTCCTTGGGCCGGGCCAGCAGCCCGGCGATCACGTCCGGGTCGGGCGCGAGCCTCACATGCAGCCGGGTGTCGATCTGCCGGAGCAGGTCGTCGCGCCCGGTGAAGTAGTTGGAGGCGGTGCCGACCGGCACCCCCGCCTCGGCGTCCACCGCGCGGAACGTCAGCCCGCGCGCCCCCTGACGAGCGAGCACCTCGACACCCGCGTCGACGAGGGCGGCCCGGCGTTCCGGATTGCCCGCCATTCGGAATCCCCTCTCTCACTTCCAGCCGTTCCAGGAAAAGCACTTGCAACCACTACAAGCGAAGTACTACAACTGAAGCACTACAACCGAAGTGGTTGTGCGACACCCTACGAAAAGAGACCGGCTTGCGAAAGCTCACCTACTTCATCGCCTGCTCGATCGACGGCTTCATCGGGGACCCGGGCGGCGATGCCACATCGATGTACCGCTTCGTCGACGAGGAGTTCCTTGAGTTCCTCAAGACCGACCACCCGGAGACCGTGTCGACCCCCGGCCGGCGCGCCCTCGGCTTCGACGACCTGCCCAACCGGCGGTTCGACACGGTCATCCAGGGCCGCAGCAGCTACGACCTGGCCTTGAAGGAGGGCGTCACCAGCCCCTACGCCCATCTGCGCCAGTACGTCGCCTCGCGCACCCTGACCGAGTCGCCCGACCCGCAGGTCGAGATCGTCGCCGACGACGTGGTCGGCAAGGTCCGCGAGCTGAAGGCGGAGGACGGCGAGTTGGGCATCTACCTGTGCGGCGGCTCGCAGCTCGCCGGCGTGCTGTTCGACGAGATCGACGAACTCGTCATCAAGACCTACCCCGTCGTGTACGGCAGCGGCATGCCGATGTTCGGCTCGGACTTCGCCGTCACGGAGTTCGTCCACGAGGAGGTGCGCGCGTTCGGCAACGGCGCCGTGGTTCGTACGTACAGCAGGAAGCGCTGAGCCCTGACCCGCCCTACTCTGAGGACATGGGCAGCCAAGAGCACGTCTGTCCCGACTGCGGACAGCCCGTCGACACGGTCGTCAAGCGCCACAAGACACTGGGCGCCTGGGTCCCCACCTGGGTGGGCGGCCCGTGCCGGAATCCCGAGTGCGCCACCTACGTCGACGAAGGCGCCGCCGAGCACGAGGAGCGGCCCGGGCCCGACGAGGAGCCCGAGCAGCCCGGAACGGCCGCCGCGAAAAATTCCTGAACCCCATGTCGAGAATCCCGGCCCGGCTCCGACGTCCCCTGTGAGAGCCGCCCCCGAGGGTGGCCCGAGCCGACGCAAGCGAAGGAGCGGACTGATGAAGTACCTGGTCATGGTGCAGGGCACGCAGGCGGACTACGAAGCGATGCAGGGCAAGGGATCCGAGGGGTCCGTGGCCTGGAGCCAGGAGGACATCCAGGCGATGTTCGCCCATATGGGCGCCATCAACGACGACCTCGCCGAGAGCGGCGAGATGATCGACGCACAGGGACTGGTCGAGCCCGCGAAGACGCGGCACGTCACCCTGGGCGACGACGGCAAGTCGGTGATCACCGACGGACCGTACAGCGAGACCAAGGAGCTGATGGCCGGTTACTGGGTGCTGGACTGCGCGAGTCTGGAGCGGGTCACCGAGATCGCCGAGCGCGTCCTGCAGTGCCCCCAGCCCGCCGGGGCCCCCGTGTACCCGGTGGTGATCCGGCCCATCGGCGAGGCCCCGGCTGACATCGACTGAGCCGTACGACAAGTCGCACACCGAGCCGTACATGAGCGTCACACCCGAGACCGAGGACCTGCTGCGCCGGCACGCGCCGCAGGTCCTCGGCGCGCTGGTGCGCCGGTACGGCCACTTCGACTTCGCCGAGGACGCCGTACAGGAAGCCATGCTCGCGGCGGCCGAGCAGTGGCCGCGCACAGGTGTGCCGGACAATCCGCGCGGCTGGCTGATCAGGGTCGGTTCCCGTCGGCTGACCGATGCCCTGCGTGCGGAGGAGGCGCGCCGGGCCCGGGAGGAGAAGGTCGCGGCGCTCGCCCCGCGGGACGCCTTCACGGCCCCGCCGCCCGGGGCGGACCGCGCTCCCCGCGAGGACGACACCCTGACCCTGCTCTTCCTGAGCTGCCATCCCGACCTGACCCCGCCCGCGCAGATCGCCCTCACCCTCCGCGCGGTCGGCGGTCTGACCACGGCGGAGATCGCCCGCGCGTATCTGGTGCCCGAGGCGACGATGGCCCAGCGCATCAGCCGGGCCAAGCAGAAGGTCCGCGGGGTGCGCTTCGGGCGCCCCGACAACTGGGAGAACCGGCTGCCCGCGGTCCTCCAGACGCTGTACCTGATCTTCAACGAGGGCTACACGGCCACCTCGGGCACGAGCCTGACGCGGCGCGAGCTCGCCGGTGAGGCGATCCGGCTGGCACGCGAGGTGCACCGGCTGCTGCCCGACCACGGCGAGGTGGCCGGTCTGCTCGCCCTGATGCTGCTCACCGACGCCCGCCGCGAGGCACGCACCGGCCCCTACGGCGAACTCGTCCCGCTCGACGAACAGGACCGCGAGCGCTGGGACAAGGCCGCGATCGACGAGGGCGTCGACCTGGTCACGCGGGCCCTGACCCGGGGGCCCGCCGGCCCGTACCAGCTCCGTGCCGCCATCGCCGCCGTGCACGACGAGGCGCCGTCCGCGCAGGAGACCGACTGGGAGGAGATCCTCGGTCTCTACGACGTCCTGGTGCGCATCGTCCCCGGGCCCGTCGAGCGCCTCAACCGCGCGGTCGCCGTCGCCATGGCCCGCGGACCGCGTGCCGGGCTGGCCGAACTGGCGTCGCTGGAGGACGAGCTGGGTGCCGGGCACCGCCTGGACGCGGTCCGCGGGCATCTGCTGGAGCGGGCCGGCGCCCATGACGAGGCGCGCGCCGCCTACGAGGCCGCGGCCGCGAAGACGCTGAGCCTGCCCGAACAGCGCTATCTGCACGCGCGGGCGGCACGGCTGAGGCCGTAACCTCACGCCATGCCCGAAGACACCCACATCCTGCACATCACCGAACGCTCCCTGTGGGAGGCGGCCCGCGAGCGCGGCACGTACGAGATGTCGACCCGCGGCCGCACCCTGAAGGAAGAGGGCTTCATCCACTGCTCCACCCGCGCCCAACTCCCGTCCGTCGCCGCCTTCCTGTACGGCTCCTACGACGGCCCCGACGACCTCGTCGTGCTGGTCGTCGACCCGGCCCGACTGGAGGCACCACTGCGATACGAGGCACCGAAGCCCGGCGGCGATGAGTTCCCGCACGTGTACGGACCGATTCCGGTGACGGCGGTGGTGGACGTGGAGGAGTGGAAGTGACGGAGCGGGCAGCCGCTCGGCCCCGCTAGGACGCGCCGGCGCGGGGCAGTCCGCCCGTCTTCGGGTCGCGGGCCGTCAGGCAGTACGTGGTGCCCGTCGGGTCGTGCATCACCGTCCAGTGGGGGCCCTGGGTGATGAAGGTGGCGCCCAGTTCCTCGTGGCGGGTGCGGGTGGTCGGGATGTCCGTGCAGGCCAGGTCCAGGTGGGCGGAGGCCGTTCGGTCCTCGTCGAGGCGTTGGAGCAGGATGCGGATCGGGAGTCCGGCCGGTGGCCGCAGTACGTGGAACTCGGGGCGGGAACCGGGTGCCGACGCCCAGTCGGACAACAGGCCGCTCCAGAAGGCGACTTCGGTTCCGTGGGCGGACGGCGGTACGTCCAGACAGACCTGGTCGAGCCGGCTGCCGCGCACCACGGGCGGCCGTACCGACTCCCCGTACCAGGGCACCGCGCAGAACAACTGCCCGGCGGGGGACCGCAGTACGGCCCAGTCCCCGTGGTCGGCGACAAGAGCGGCGCCCTGTGCGAGCGCCGACTTCACGAAACCCGGTACGTCGTCCACGGCGAAGTCGAGATGCGCGCCGCCCGGACCCGAGTCGACCCCCTGCACCTTCAGGCAGGGGTCCGCCCCGCCACCGGGCAGCAGGGTCGCGAACTCGCCCTGATCACCGCGGAGTTCGGACAGCTCGGTGTCCGTCACGGCGGTCCAGAACTCCTGGGCCCGGCCGAGGTCCGCGGCGGGGCGGTCGATGAACGCGTAGGTCCAGCGGATGCTCATGGAGTGATCGTAGAACCCGCTCAGGTGTTCTCCGGCGGCCCGATCCGCTCGTACACCGTCACCCGCCGGCCCCGGACCTGTACGTCCGCGACGACCTTGAAATGCTTCTTCAGTACGGCGGTCTTCGCCTTGTCGCGCTCCGCCGTCACCGCCCGTGCCACCGCGGGCACGTCGGTGACCAGCAGGATCCGCCGCTGGGCCAGCATCGCGGCCCGGATGCGCGCGGGATCCGCCTCCTCGCCCTTCAGCGTCCCCGACGCCACCGGGCCGCGCACGAGCGCCACGTCCCGCAGCCCTGCGAAGGCCTCGGGGGAGACCAGGGCGGTGTCGCGCCGGGCCGCCGGTACGAAGACCACCGCGTCGCCGGTCTCCTTCAGCCGCCGTACGTCCGTCGCGACGGCCAGGACGTCGTCCACCCTGCTGTCGGGGGAGCGCTTGGCCAGCGACTGCGGCAGCAGCGCCACGAACGCGACGGCGACCACGACCGGCACGAGCCACGCGGAGGTGCGCGGATGGCGGGGCCCGGCCGCCCGGGTCGCCGAGCCCAGCGCGGTGCCGATCAGCAGGGCCAGGCCCAGCATGCTGAACAGGATGTAGCGGTCCAGGAAGAGCGGCCGGACCAGGGAGAGCCCGAGCAGGCCGAGTTGCGGCACCGCCAGCAGCGGCAGCCCGACGGCCGCGACCGACAGCCGCCCGGTGTGCGGCCGGTCCAGCAGGGACCCGAGACCGCCGATCGCCAGCAGGACCGCCGGGCCGATCAGCATGTGCCAGGTCAACGGGGGGATCCAGGAGACCTGTTCGGACTGGCGCCGGCTGAACAGGATCAGCGGCAGCACCGCGGCGACGGCCGGCGCCGACGCCACCGCCCAGCCCGTCCACGTCCGCCGCCGGGCCCGCGTCCACACCAGGGTCGCCAGGTGCGCGGGCAGGATCAGCAGCGACAGCCAGTTCAGCAGCCCGCACACCGCGACCGTCCCGGCGTACCCGAGCCAGTGCACGGCACGGCCGCGTCCCTGGAGGACGGTCACCAGCAGCAGCGTCGAGATCCCGGCGCCCGCCGCGACCAGCGCGTACGGGCGTCCTTCCTGGAGATGGAACTGCACGGCCGGCAGCAGTCCGAGCGCCAGCCCGGCCGCGAGGCCCGCCCGGATCCCCGCCAGCCGGCGGCCGATCTCGGCCACGCAGACCGCCGCGACCGCCATGGCCAGGACGGAGGGCAGGCGCAGCGCGGTGGTGCCGGGGCCGAAGCACTCGAAGACGGCGTGCATCAGCAGGTAGTAGAGGCCGTGCACCGCGTCGACCTGCGCGAGCATCTGCCAGATGTCCCCGGTGGACCGCTGTGCGACCTGCCAGGTGGCGGCCTCGTCACGCCACACGCTGTGCTGCCGGGACAGACCCCACAGACCGAGGGCGATGGTCCAGACGAACGGGACCAGCCGGAGGGAAGCCTTGCCGAGCAGGCGGGAATTCGCGCGTACCGGGGCCGAGTTCAAGCGGGCGTTCTCCAAGGGATCGACGTGCAGTCCGGCGGGGGCCGGCCGCCGGGTGAGGTGATCCCACTCGCCCGCTCTCGCGGAGCACGGCGAAAACCGTCACGGCCGCAGGCCGGGACGGGATCCGAGTGCTGCTCAGCTTCCCCCGTACGCCACCCGGGCACAGTTCGGCACCAGGGGTGGACATGCCAGAACCTACGGGACCGCGACGATCTCCGGCCACCGCTCGGCACGTGAAGACAATCACCGCCAATGCATGGAACCTTGAGCGCGACCGGCTGTCGCATAGGTCCGGTTCGCCATGGAATCGGCGGTTGTACGGTCAGGTTCGTGCGAACAGCACGACGTCCACGAAGTACAGCCGCCAGAAGCGGGAGTAGTCCCGCCAGAGCCACGGCACGCGGTCGTCCTCCCAGACCACCTTCAGCCCTCGCTCACCTGCCGCCCGGCGCAGCGCGGAGGCGGAGCTCTCGTCCGCGGCACCGCCGAGCCGGCGCTCCTTGGCGACGCCGGACCAGCCGTAGGGTGAGGTGATCAGCACATGGCCGCCGTCCGCCGAGGTCTGGGCGGTGAGCATGTCGAGGAGCCGGGCCGGGTCCGGCACCAGGTCGATGAGGTTGACCGCGCAGGTGAGGTCCGACGGGCCGCCGGTCGTGCGGTTCAGGCCGGATCCGACGACGAAGTCCGCATGCCGGGGGTCGGCCCCGATCATCAGTGGGCGCTCGTCGTGCAGATCGCCCTCGCTGTAGGCGCGGTAGCTCGCCAGCCCGCTCGGTGCGGAGAGGAGGGCGCGACGTGCGGCCAGTACCGACAGGAACGACGTGTCGATGCCGAGCGTGCGGCATCCGCGCTGCGACAGCAGCGCGGAGAGGCCGCCCACGCTGCTGCCGACGTCGAGCGCGCTCGCGGGCCGCACCCGGTCGAACAGGGTGGTCGCGGTGGCCCAGAGGTCGCGAGGGGCGCTCGCGGCCAGCAGGGTCGCGACGAGTTCGTCGGTGGCCCCGTCGACGGCGTGCCGGTCGTAGTGGGAGCCCAGGAACGCGTTCACGTAACGGTCTTCGAGCTTCATGCTGCGGTGGACGTGCCGGGCGTCGACGGTGCCGGGGGCGCGGGCGGTCAGCCAGCGCTCCATGTCGGGGGTGGGCCGGTGCTCGGGGAGGTTCACCATCACCCCGAGGTGGTCCTTGAGATAGGGCGCGAGGTCGTCGACCAGGATCAGCACGCCGGCGACGACCGGGTAGACGGTGCCGCAGGACTCGCAGGGGACGAGGCCCTCGACGACGTCCTTCTCGCCGGTACCGAGGGTCGCGGTGTCCCAGGCGTCGAGGGACAGGGTGGCCGGAGCGCAGTCGTCCTTGGGACACCGTACGCGGGTGAGAGTCGACTCCTTCATCGCCGGGCTGTCTCCGTTTCGTGCGGCTCGCCACCGAAGGCGTGCGGGAACTTCCGCAGATAGATGTCGTCGAGCTGCTCGTCCGGCAGGTCGAGGAACGTCGTGAGCACCCGGTCGCGCGCCGCGACGAGCGCGCAGACGCAGATCAGTGCGCCGAGGGCGATGAGCGCCCACAGTTCACTGGCCGTACGGGAGATGAAGCCGCTGCTCAGCGAGCCGAGCGGCATCACGATCCCGGACAGGAAGGACGACGTGGCGACCATCCGGTTGCGGTGCGAGGACGGCGTCGCCAGCAGCCGTACGGTCCCGGTGTTGGTGGTGATCATGCACAGACCGGCGCCGGACAGCGCCAGGAGCAGCGCACTCGCGGCGGTGAACACGAGCGCGTCGCCGAACCCCACCGCCATGGCCACCAGCCCCGTCCCCACGAAGCCCGCGCCGAGGACCGCGAAGCCGGCCAGTACCGTGCGGCGGCGGCCGAACAGCCGGTCGCTGAGCCCGACCAGGGCGGCACTGCCCACGAACAGGCCCACGGCGAAGGCCGATTCGACGACGCTCAGCACCCAGGTCTGCTGGGGGTAGCGCTGGGCCACCAGCACCGGCACGATCACCGCGAAGACGGGATACAGGGCGAAGTTGACGACCATGGTCAGCATCGCCAGCCGCCACTCCGGCGGGACACGGCGGATGGAACGGAAGCCGTCGCGGGTCCCGGACGCCCAGGCGGCGAGGCCCCGTTGCGGCTGCTGCCCCGTCCGGTGCTCGTCGGCCGGGGTGGGCAGGAGGACGACCATGAGCGCGGACACGGCCACGACGGCGCATGCCGTGCCGAGCACCGCCGCATGACCGAGCGGGCCGATCAGCGCACCCGCCGCGATCGGCCCGGCGAACGAGGAGAACGACATCACCGTGCTGCGGATGCGGACGGCACTGGCCACCGACGACGTCTGCACCATGGAGCGGATCATCGACATGAGGAGCGGTTCGCGCACACCGAGACTGACACCGAGCATCGCGATGCCCAGCACGACGGCCCACAACTGGTAGACGCCGGAGAACGCCAGCCAGGTCAGCAGCCCGCTGACCAGCGCCGATCCGACGAAGCAGCACAGCACGACCGTACGGGGCGCGAACCGGTCCCCGAGCCAGGCCAGGGTCCCGCGCGACAGGACGTCCGCGCCGATGGCGAGCGCGAGCAGAGCACCCAGCAGGGCGTCGTTCCCCGTCTCCGCCAGCACCCACCAGGCCAGCGCGATCTCCACGCAGCGGGTCGCGACGGTCCCGCACAGCGCGGCGATCTGGAGGAGCGCGAAGTCCCGGACTCCACTCCGTGACCGGCCCGTCGGGCCGGCCTGTGGATCAGCGAGCAAGTCCGTCACCGAGTTTCCGCCGGGTGGGCCGGCTCCTTGAGCAGTTCGTCGAGCCTTTGCGCCAGCGCGTCCTTGACCAGGTCGCCGGTCGAGCTGCCGTGCGGGCGCCGGTCCATCTCGACCAGGCAGCCTTCGAGATAGCGCGTGAGGTACTGGAGCCTCTCATCCACCCCGCCCTCGCCGGCCGCCCGTCGCCGAGAGAGGGCCCAGGCCGCGGCCGCCGCGAAGTGCGCCGCGAACATGACGCCGCGGTACGTCTTGCCGTCGGTGCCGGACGGCAGGACGTAGTCGTTCGGCGCCCCGGGGACCTGGAGGTCGTAGACCTCGGCGATGAAGTTCAGCCAGATATGGGCGTGTTCGTGGATCAGGGTCTCCCGCAGCGTCTCCTCGTCCCGGAACGCACCGGGGCCCAGGTAGATCGTCTGCGGTACGAGGACGGAGGTGCTGCTCGTGCTGGTCGCCATGCGCCGGTACCGCTTCGGCATCGCGAACAGGGGCCGCCAGTCCGGCATCGCCCCCACGACCAGCTGCGAGGCGCCGTCCACGGACGCCGCCTCGGCCGTCGGGAGTTCGTCCCAGGCCACGTCCTCGACCTTGGACACCGCGTGCCGGTCGAAGATCCGCTTGGCGTTCTCCGGGTCGAGGTAGGCCGCGAGCGACGAGTGGGCCTCGGGGTCGGCGCTGCGCCGTACCAGGGCCACGGCGGTCAGCAGCGCCTTCGGCCTGAAGGCGGCGTCGACGAACGGCACGCCCCCGATCTCGGCGAGGAATTCCCGGGGATTCACTTCTGTGTCTCTCCTTCCGCAGCGGTCCAGGGCCGTTCGGCCAGGAAGGCTTCGAGGTCGTGGGTCTTGAGCCGGAAGCGGTCGAACTCCCTCATGTCGCCACGGGCCTCCCGGTGACCCAGCTCTTCCAGGCTCCGCGCCAGCGCCGGCAGGGTGCGCTCGCCGTACCAGCGGTTCCTGAAGTCGTCCAGAACCTTGTCGAGTCGGGTGCGGGGGAGGACCTCGGTCCGCGCCAGATGCGTGAGGTAGGCCCGGATGTGGACCAGTGGTTCCGAGACCGCCCGGAACGGCGGCTCCAGTCCGTGCACCAGCGCCACTTCGTCGTCGGCGAACTCCGGGTCGTCGACGAACCGCTGGAACACCGCGCCGTAGCCGCGCATGCCGAGCGTGCGCATCTCGGCGGCCCGGATCGCGCCCATGGAGCACAGGCCCCACACCCGCCAACCGAGTTCCAGGGCGTTGCGCAGTTCCCGGTGGCCGACGGAGGGATAGCTGTGGAAGGTGCCGTCCGCCAGCAGGATCACACCGGGCTCGGCGTGCTCGGCATGATCGGCGTACTCGGCGACGAGCCGGTCGACGGAGGTGCGGCGGGCCGGCGGGTGGACGCGGACGTCCTGCGGAAGAGGGGTCCGCAGCCCGTGCGCGGAAGGGCCGACGAAGAGATGGACGTGCGTCACGACAGGGCCGCCTCCGTCCGGCTGTCACGCGTAGCGTGGGCCGCGAGCCGCCGTCCGACGCGTTGCAGGGCGGGCTGGAAGGACTCGAGGCCCGGCGCGATGACGCGTACGACCCGCAGCTCGACGTCCGGCACGGGCGTCAGATCCACCGTCAGCACCTGCCGTACGCCTGCCGATTCGGTACGGGCGCGCAGCAGCTCCAGCGCGGCGTGCAGCGAGCCGATGTCGTGGCTGTGGTCGGGTATCTCCGCCATGGTGAGCGCGCCGGCGGGGTCGCACACCTTCCGGCGCAGTTCGGCGGTCGCCCGGAGCTCGGCGTCCCGCGCGGCCCGGTCGAAGTAGTCGTGGCGGTCGATGATGTCGTCGCGCCCGCCGTGGATATGGGAGAGCCGTGACTGCGCGGCCTCGGAAATGGCCCGTACGGCGGCGATGTCGCGGTTCACATGGAGGCCGGCGCCGAACGAGATGGCCACGGGTGCGGTGTCCTCCGGCTCCAGCAGATACGCCTGGAAGAACGGAAGTCCGAAAGCGTTCGGTGTCGTCCGCAGGGCGACGTCGAGACCCGCACCGCGCACCCGTCCGACGAGATCGGCGACATGCCCCGAAACGCTCTCGATTCGCACCGGCAGGGAAGTGTCCCGGATGAGGTGGAACGCATGGACATCGCGCTCCAGGAGTTCCGCGAGACCGTGGACCGTGGCTTCGAGTGTGCTGTTTCCCGAGCTCAGTCCGTTCGTGCTGCTGCCGAACAGGCGCTGCCCGTCGGGCCAGTGGAACGGCGAGAAGACCAACTCCGCCGGCACGAATACCGGAATCCCTGTTTCCATGTCTCGCGCCGCGACACAGGGCAGCTTGTCGCTCGCCATCGCCTTGCGGCCCAGAATGGGGCAGAGGTCGACGAAGTCGAAGAGCGCGCCGTCCTGCGCGGCGATCTCCCGCGGAGACAGAAGCCTTATGTCCCATTTCTCGGGGGCGAATTCGGCCGCGGCGAACTCGATCGCCTCCATGTAGGCCCCGACCTGAGCCTCCCGCGGCCGGAGCCCTTTCCCTGCGTTCACGCAGAGCGAGCCGCGCTGGGCCGAGGGCCGGATGCTCGCGTACACCGGGATTCCGACCCGGTCGAGCCAGGTGGTGTCGGTGACCCGGGTGATTCCCAGTCGCGGGGCCACCGCCCGTGCCTTTGCCAGCGTGTCGTCGAGCGAGCACTCGCGCAGGCTGGAGGTCATTCGATGCACAGCAGCCAACCTTCTACCCGATCCGGTGCCGTCAGTACTGCGGGGAGGCCTTGGAACAGGCCTCCCCGCAGGTCCGCATTACGCGGTGAATCAGGCCTCGTTGAGGTTGTTGGCCTCGTGCGCGACGAAACCGGCGCGCATGACGCCCTCGTCGTTCACGAGCATCGAGAAACGCTCGGTGGTCTCCTCGTCGAGGAAGAGCGAGTTGTCGATGGACTGGTCCTGGTCCATGGCATTCCTTCCGTTCGGCTGATGAAACAATGCCGGACGAGGGAACGTCGAAAGTACATTGATTCCCCCGTTCCTGATCGCTGACCGTAAGTGTCTCAACAGTGCACCGTCAACGCCCTGTTGATCCCGCATGGCCGGATCGCATAGGTCTCGGGTGAGCCACATTTGCCCGCTTTTATGGAGCTCCGCATATGACTCCGGCAGGTCGGGGACTTGGTTGATTTTGCAACTTGTGTGCGATCCATGGACTGTTCGTGGCTCATTTCCGAGAGGCGTCGGCCGGGCGCAGAGTATTTCTGGAGTATTTCTTCGCACGAGTGGGAGGTTGGGGTTGAATACGCCTGGGTAGGCATGGTGCCTTGCCTTGTCCACGGGATGCATGGGATACGAAACTTTGCTGGATCCTGACCTTTTGGCGATTGCCTTCCGGGAGCGGGGGAGCCTACGGGCCGACTTCGTGGAGATATACGCCGAGCGGTCGGCGGCATCGGCGATGACGATGAAGGACGGCCGCATCTTCGACGCGACGTCCGGCCGGGAACGAGGCGCCGGGGTCCGTGCGCGGCTGGGCCCCACCACCGGCTTCAGCCACACCTCGACCCTGTCCCCGACGGCCGTCCTGCGCACCGTCCGTGAGGCCACGGCGTCGCCGGCCCCCGGTCGGGTTCCCGGCGCGGACGCCACCGACGCCGCGGACGGCACAACGGACCCCCGGGAGACGGACGACGCGGGGAATCGGAGCCGGCACGCCGAACTGCTGCACTCGGTCTCGGACTTGGCGGCCGCCGAGACCGGCAAGATCGTCTCCGTGTCCGCGGTCCTCCGCAGCGAGCGACGCACCTCGCAGGTCGCCAACTCGGGAGGCGTGCACGTGTCCGGTGACACGGCACGCGAACGGCTCGCGGTGACCGTCGTGGTCGGCGCACAGTCGGCACCCGTCAGCGGGCGGGCGTCCCTGGGACTCAACACCCCCGCCGCCCGGCTGACCGAGGAGCACGTGCGGTCCACGGTGGCCGAGGCCGTACGCCGGGCACACGCACGGGAGTCGGCCGCCCCGGCACCGGTCGGCGAGATGCCGGTCGTCCTCGCGCCCGGCACGGGAGCCGTGCTCATCCACGAGGCGTGCGGGCACGGACTCGAGGCCGATCACCTGACCCGGCGCAGCTCGGTGTTCCACGACATGCTGGGCAAGCGCGTGGGGCCTCCTGGGATGTGGCTCGTGGACGACGCCTCGCTCTCCGGCGCCTGGGGCAGTTTCGCCTTCGACGACGAGGGCCACGACGGGCGGCGCACCGTACTCATCGAGGACGGGATCTTGGTCGACTTCCTCTGGGACGAGGTGCATTCCCTGGGCCGGGACGGCGCCGCACCGGCCAACGGGAGACGGCAGAACTACCAGTGCCTGCCCATGCCCCGGATGTCGAACCTCCTCGTCCCGGCGGGTGACACCGCACCGCAGGACGTCATCGCCGACACCGCTCACGGCATCTACGTGGCCAGGTTGGGCAGCGGCCGGGTCAACACCGCCACAGGGGACTTCGTCTTCGCCGCGAAGGAGGCGTACGTCATAGACCGCGGGCGGCTCGGCGAGGCGATCGCGGACTGCAGCCTGATCGGCAACGGCCCGGAGGTGCTGCGCGGGATCGACGCGATCGGCACCGACTTCGCCCTCGGACCGCCGGGGACGTGCGGCAAGGACGGCCAGACGCTCCCCGTCGGCTACGGCCAACCCACGCTGAGAGTTCGGCAGGGGCTCAGGGTCGGAGGTACCGCGCGATGACGTGGCAGGCCGACGGTGCCGTCGTACGGATCGGGCGTGAGGTCGTCTCGCGGGCGCGCCCCGGGGAGCGGGTCGAGGCCTTCGTGGCGCGGGGCATCGACTCGCAGATCGTCGTCCGTGAGCAGACCGTCGAATCCGTGACGCGGTCCGACAGCGGCGGGCTCGGCGTCAGGGTCATCGCCGACGGCCGGGTCGGCTTCGCGTACTCGGGCAGCCTGGACCCCGCCGCACTCGGACAGGTCCTTGCCGACGCGCGCGACAGCGCCCTTTATACGGACGTCCGGGGCGACGCCGTACTGCCCCGCCCGGACGGTGTGCCCGCCGCGGACATCGACCTGTGGAGCGAGGACTGCGTGGCGCTCTCCACCGAGGAGAAGACCGCGCTGTCGCGCGAACTGGAGCGTGCCGTCACGGCGTCGGCCAAGGTGCGCGGCGTGAAGTCCGTGCGCTGGGGAGACGCGGCGGCCGAGTCGGCGGTCGTGTCGACGGAGGGCGTGGAGAGCTACTCGCGGCGGACGTCCTGCTTCGTCTCCACCTACGTCCTGGGTGATCCGGGCACCGGAGTGACCACGACCTCCACGGGCTACACCGTCGGACGCTCACCCGCCGAACTCGACGTGGCGGCCGCGGCCCGCGAGGCACTCGTCGCCCTTCCCGAGGCGGCGCACCGGCAGCCGCGGTCCCAGCGCCTGCGCGTCCTGTTCGACCCGTCCGTCACCGCGGCGTTCCTCGCGGTCGTGAGCGGAATGCTCAACAACCCGGCCACGCACCCGGATCAGGCCCTCGCGGCGGCGGAGCCCGGCCACCGCGTCGCGCCCGAGCACGTGACCCTGGTCGACGACCCCACCGACCCCTCGGCCTACGGCGCGGCACGCCACGACGCCGAGGGCCTGGCGACCCGACGGAACGTCCTGCTGGACCGGGGATGCCTGGCGCAGCGCCTGCACGACTCGACCAGCGGACACCGCGCGGGCGTGCCCTCCACCGGATCCGCCGTCCGCGCCGGCTACAAGAGCCTGCCGCGGGCCGGCGCGCGGGCGTTGAGCCTCGTACCCGGAGACCTCGATCGCGCCGCGCTCCTGTCGGGCGTGACCCACGGTTTCCTCGTCCAGGCCATCAGCGGACTCCAGGCCGGCACGGACCCCCTGAGCGGCAGATTCTCCGCCGCGGTGAGCGGCCGGATGGTCCGTGACGGCGAACTCGCGGAGCACGTCCACCACTGCACCCTCGCATCGAGCATCCCCGAGGCGCTCGGCGGCCTGCTCGCCGTGGGCTCCGACGTCAGGTCATTCCCCGGCAACGCCCGGGGAATGACCGTACTGATCGCCGAAATGTCGCTCGGAGCCCGCTGACCGGCCCGCCCGCGGCCCCGCAGACACGGCAGGGGCCCGACCGATGAACCGGTCGGGCCCCTTGAGGAAGCCAGGAAGCCCTGGGTCAGGCCTTCTTGGTCTCCCAGAAGATCTTGTCGATCTGGGCGATGTAGTCCAGCGCCTTCTGGCCGGTCGCCGGGTCGGTGGACCCCTTGGCGGCGGAGAGCGCCTTCAGGGCGTCGTTGACGAGCTGGTGCAGCTCGGGGTACTTCTCGAAGTGCGGGGGCTTGAAGTAGTCGCTCCAGAGCACCGAGACGTGGTGCTTGGCGAGCTCGGCGCGCTGCTCCTTGATGACGGTGGCACGCGCCTGGAAGTGCGGGTCGTCGTTGGCGGCCATCTTTTCCTGCACGGCCTTCACCGACTCCGCCTCGATGCGGGCCTGGGCCGGGTCGTACACGCCGCAGGGCAGGTCGCAGTGCGCGCTGACCTTGACCTTGGGGGCAAACAGGCGGGAAAGCATGGAGCATTCCTTCCTCGTGATCGTCTTCTCAGGTGGGACATTACTCCCTGCAAGACGGGTTTTCGCGAGTGCCCCCATGGGCTTAGGACAAAAGTCCGGGGTGAGACTGAGACTGGTGGAGGACCCTACCGGGGAGGTGCCGGGGATGCCGGAGTTGTCGCAGGAGACCGAGCGCGGGCGGGCGGACCGGCCCTTCGGGTGGGCCGAGGTGACCGGGCCGTCGATGGTGCCCACGCTGTATCACGGCGACCTGCTCGTGGTGTCGCACCGGGGACGGATCCGGCCGGGGGACGTCATCGTGCTGCGGCACCCGTTCCAGCAGGACCTGCTCGTCGTCAAGCGGGCAGCGGAGCGCCGTGAGGGCGGCTGGTGGGTGCTCGGGGACAACGCGTACGCGGGCGGTGACAGCACCGACTACGGGGTCGTCCCGGACGAGCTGATCCTGGGCAGGGTCCGGCTGCGCTACCGGCCGCGCAAGCCGGATCAGCGCTCCCCGTTCGCGCTGGCCCGCTGGGCGCTCTCGGCCGTGCGGCCGCTGTTCGCCGACCGGTCGGCCTCCAGGCGTTTGCGGGCGCGGTAGGCGGCCACGTTGGCGCGGGTCGCGCAGCGGTCCGAGCAGTACCGGCGGGAGCGGTTGGTGGACGTGTCGAGATAGGCGTTGCGGCAGGGCGCGGCCTCGCACAGGCCCAGGCGGTCCACGCCGTACTCCGTCAGGTGGAAGGCCAGGCCCATCGCGGCGATGGCCGCGTAGCCCGCGGTCGCGTTCGACGGGTGGTCCGCCAGGTGCATGTGCCACAGCGGGCGGCCGTCGTCGTCCCGGAAGTCGTGGCCGGAGATCTGCGGGCTCACCGGGAACTCCAGCAGCAGCGAGTTCAGCAGGTTCACCGCCAGTGCCTCGTCGCCCTGGTCCGCCGCCTCGAACACCGCCCGCAGCCGGGCGCGGACCGAGCGGAAGCGGGTGACGTCGGCGTCGGTGGCCCTGCGGCCCGCCTCCTGGCTGACGCCGAACAGGTCGCGGACGGCCTCGACCGAGGTCAGCGAGTCCTTGCCCCGGGCCGGGTCCTCGCTGTTGACGAGTCGTACGGCATAGTCCGAGTAATAGGCCAGTTCCACTTGTAGTCCTTACGGAGGCGTTCTATCGTCGGGGTGCGGTCGGGTAACAGCTGATCGTGCTTCCAGGGTATTACGTGATGTGCGCGACGGAGGGGCTCGATGACGGACACGGACACCACCACCACGAACGCCGACTGGTCCGCCTGGCAGGAGAGCTGGGACCGGCAGCAGGAGTGGTACATGCCCGACCGCGAGGAACGCTTCCGGATCATGCTCGACATGGTCGAGGCCCTCGTCGGACCCGCCCCGCGCGTGCTCGATCTCGCCTGCGGCACGGGAAGTATCACGGCCCGGCTGCTCGCGCGGTTCCCCGAGGCCAGCAGCACCGGCGTCGACCTCGACCCGGCGCTCCTCGCCATCGCCGAGGGCACCTTCGCGGGCGACGAGCGGGTCTCGTTCGTCACCGCCGACCTCAAGGACCCGCACTGGACGGCGAAGCTGCCGCACGACTCCTACGACGCCGTCCTGACCGCCACGGCCCTGCACTGGCTGCACCGTGAACCCCTCGCGGCCCTCTACGGTCGGGTCGCGGAGCTGGTCCGCGACGGCGGTGTCTTCATGAACGCGGACCACATGATCGACGACTCGACGCCCCGGATCAACGCCGCCGAGCGCGCCCAGCGCCACGCCCGCATGGATCAGGCCAAGGCGCGTGGCGTCCTCGACTGGGCCGAGTGGTGGCAGCTGGCCGCCCGGGACCCGCTGCTGGCCGAGCCCACCGCCCGCCGCTTCGAGATCTACGGCGAGCACGCCGAGGGCGACGCGCCGTCCGCCGAGTGGCACGCACGCGTGCTGCGCGAGAAGGGCTTCGGCGAGGCCCGGGCGGTGTGGTGCTCGCCCTCGGACGCCCTGGTGCTCGCGCTGAAGTAGTGGCCCGACGGCGGCCGCACGGCCGCGCGGAGGCGGTACGAGAAATTCGTACCGCCTCTTCTGCGTCCAAAAAGCCCTCCCACCGCACTGGAAGGAGTGAGACGGTCCCTGCCGGAGGGGCGGGAGAGGGGGCGCGATGACGGGGGGCGCGGAAGCGTCACTGCATGCCTTCGTCGAGGGCAGACGGACGGCCTTGTTCCGCAGCGCCTATCTGCTGTGCGGCAACCCGGACGAGGCGGAGGACCTCGTCCAGACCACGCTGGTCAAGGTCGTCCTCGGCGCACGCCGGCACTCGCGCCTGGACAACCTCGACGCCTACGCGCGCCGGACGCTGGTGAACACCTTCATCGCCGGGCGCCGCCGCTTCTGGCGCCGCGAGCAGGCGTACGGCGAGCTGCCGGACATGCCGGAGCGGTCGGTGGACAGCGACACCGGCGTCATGGTCCGCACCGCCCTCGGACAGCTCGCGCCCAGGCAGCGGGCGGTGCTGGTGCTGCGCTACTGGGAGGACCTCAGCGTCTCCGACACCGCCGAGCTGCTCGGCATGCGCGAGAGCACGGTCAAGAGCCACACGGCGAGGGGGCTCGCGGCGCTGCGGGCCGCGGTGCGGGAGGAGCACGTATGAGCCGGCACGACGACGTGAGCGACGTACCGCGTGCGACGGAGCTGCTGGGGCGGGCCCTCCAGGGCGTTCCGATGCCGTCGGGGCCCGGTGCGGACGCGGTGTTCGCGCGGGCCGCACGCGTGCGACGGCGCAGGCGGGGTGCGGTGACCGGGACCGCGGCGGCCGTCGCCCTGGTGAGCCTGGTCGGCACCGGGGTGCTGCCCTGGAACGGCCCGGAGCGGCCGGGGACCGCGCTCAGCGGCGCCACGTCCGGCGCGCAGCGGCTGGCGAGCCTGCTGCCGCCCGGGACCGGCGAGATCCGCGAGGTCGGGAACGTCGTGGGCGAAGGCCCGTACGACGGGCTCTACGCCGTCCACGGGGACGGCGGCGTCGGGTATCTCAACATCCAGGTCCTGTCGAGCCGGCGGGAGGACTGGCCGGTGTGCTCGTCGGACGTCCCGGGAGCGTCGGCGACCTGCGTCCCCGAGACCCTGCCGAACGGCGACGTGCGTGAGTCCAGCGAGCCGGCGCGGGGGAGCCGCGGGGACGGGTCCTGGCGTTCCGTGCGGCTGTTCACGAAGGGCTACGCGGTCATGATCAAGGCCGCCGACGGGTTCGACTCCAGGTGGGCACTGGGCCCGCGGCTCGACGCCCCGCCGCTGACGGCGGACGAGCTGCGTGCGCTGGTCATGTCGCCACGGCTGCTGCCGTAGGCCCGGCACATGGCGAAGGGGCGGTACGAGGATCTCGTACCGCCCCTTCACCGTCGTACGGTCAGAGCACCTTGGACAGGAACGCCTGCGTCCGCTCGTGCTGCGGGTTGGTCAGGACCTCGCGCGGGTCGCCGGACTCGACGACCACGCCGCCGTCCATGAAGACCAGGCTGTCGCCCACCTCGCGGGCGAAGCCCATCTCGTGGGTGACGACGACCATCGTCATGCCGGACTCGGCGAGGTCACGCATGACGTCGAGGACGTCGCCGACCAGCTCCGGGTCGAGAGCCGAGGTCGGCTCGTCGAAGAGCATCAGCTTCGGGTCCATCGCCAGCGCCCGGGCGATCGCCACGCGCTGCTGCTGGCCGCCGGAGAGCTGGGAGGGGTAGCTCCCGGCCTTGTCGGCGAGGCCGACGCGGTCCAGCAGCTCCCGCGCCCGCTCCCTGGCCTTGCCCTTGTTCACGCCCTTGACCTGGACCGGCGCCTCGACGACGTTCTCCAGTGCCGTCATGTGCGGGAACAGGTTGAACCGCTGGAACACCATGCCGATGTCCCGGCGCTTCACCGCGACCTCGCTGTCCTTGAGCTCGTACAGCTTGTCGCCCTTCTGGCGGTAGCCGACCAGCTCGCCGTCGACGTACAGCCGCCCGGCGTTGATCTTCTCCAGGTGGTTGATGCACCGAAGGAAGGTGGACTTGCCGGAGCCGGAGGGGCCGATGAGGCAGAACACCTCGCCCTGCTTCACCTCCAGGTCGATGCCCTTGAGGACCTCTAGGGGACCGAAGGACTTGTGGACGCCCTCGGCCTTGACCATGGCGGTCATGCCTTGCCTCCTGTCGGCTTCGCGCGGTTGGACAGGGACAGCACGTTCGCCCTGATCTTCTGGAACGGGGTCGCCGGCAGCGAGCGGCTCGACCCGCGGGCGTAGTAGCGCTCCAGGTAGTACTGGCCGACGCTGAAGACCGAGGTCAGCAGCAGGTACCAGGCCGCCGCCAGGAACAGCATCTCGGCGGGGGCGCCGGAGGTCTGGCCGATGTCCTGGGCCGCCCGGAACAACTCGGGGTACTGGACGACCGAGACCAGCGAGGTCGTCTTCAGCATGTTGATGACCTCGTTGCCCGTGGGCGGCACGATCACGCGCATCGCCTGCGGGATCACGATCCGGCGCAGTGTCTTCACATGGCTCATGCCCAGCGCGTGGGAGGCCTCGGTCTGGCCCTCGTCGACCGCGAGCAGACCGGCACGGCAGATCTCCGCCATGTACGCGGCCTCGTTGAGGCCGAGGCCCAGCAGCGCGGTCAGGAACGGGGTCATGAAGTCCGACCACTCGTTCTTGTAGAACGGGCCGAGGTTGATGTACTCGAAGACCAGGCCCAGGTTGAACCAGACGATGAGCTGGACCAGGACCGGGGTGCCACGGAAGAACCAGATGTAGAACCACGCGATCGACGAGGTCACCGGGTTCTTCGACAGGCGCATCACGGCGAGCAGGATGCCGCCGATGATGCCGATCGCCATGGAGAGGACGGTCAGCAGGAGCGTCCTGCCGACGCCGTCCAGGACACGGTCGTCGAAGAAGTAGTCCGGGATCGCACCCCAGTTGATCTTGCCCTGGGAGAACGCGTACACGACGGCGCCCAGCAGGGCGAGCGCCACGACGGCGGAGACATACCGCCCGTAGTGGCGCACCGGAATGGCCTTGATCGCCTCCGGGCCGGCCGGCGGGGTGTCCGCCGGCTCGTCCGTCTTGTGGATGTCAGTCACAGGTGTTGCCTTTCAGTGCCCGCTGTTCGGTGCGGTCACTTGCCGCCGTTGATGGCGGCTTCCTGCACCGCTCCGTCCTCGACGCCCCACTTCTTGATGACCTTCTCGTACTCGCCGTTCGCGATGACCGCGTCCAGCGCGGCCTTGAGGGCGTCGCGCAGCTGGGTGTTGCTCTTGGCGACCGCGATGCCGTACGGCGCCGCCTCGACCTGCTCGCCGACGAGCTGGAAGTCGTTGCCGCCGCCGGAGGTCTTCACGGCGTACGCGGCGACGGGGAAGTCGGAGGAACCGGCGGCCGCACCGCCCGCGCGCAGGCGGGTCTGGGCCTGCTGGTCGTTGTCGAAGGCCTCGATGGTGATCGTCTTGCCACCGGTGCACTTCTTGGCCTCGGACTTCGCCAGGTCCTCGGAGACCGTGCCGCGCTGCACGACGATCTTCTTGCCGCACAGGTCCGACCAGGTCTTGATGTCGGTGTTCTTGCCCTTCTGGGTGTAGATCGAGACACCCGCGGTGAAGTAGTCGACGAAGTCGACGCCCTCACCGACCTTCTTGCCGGTGTCCGAGTCGATGCCCTCCTGGCGGTCCTTGGTGTCGGTCATCGCGGACATGGCGACGTCGTAGCGCTTGGAGCGCAGACCGGTGATGAGGCTGTCGAACGTGCCGTTCTCGAACTGGAAGGTCACGCCCAGCTGCTTGCCCATGGCGGCGGCGAGGTCGGGGTCGATGCCGACCGTCTTGCCGGAGCTGTCCTTGAACTCGACCGGCGCGTAGGCGATGTCCGAGCCGACCTTGATGACGCCCTTGTCGCGGATCGCCTGCGGCAGCTTGTCGGCCAGGGGCGCGGTGCTCGCCGACCCGGTGTCGTTGCTCTCGGAGCCGCTGTCGTTCGTCTGGTCACCGCAACCGGTGAGAATCAGGGCGCCTGCGACCGCGATCGAGCCGACCGCTGCGAGCCGGGAGCGTGCTGCGGTGGTACGACGGGTGGTGCTTGCGGTCATGGTGGGTTCCTCCGGCGGATGGGTGGAGTTGCCGATGGGGCCGGCACCTGCCTTGGGACCGGCAGGGCCTTGTATTCCTAGGTCGACGAGAGCACACACCTTCGAGTGCCGCGACCTCGTGTGATTACGGCATCTTGCCATTCGGACTAAGGCATTCAGGGCGCTCGGCATGTCAAAATCGGATAACGGGTTACCCCCGAACCACCGCAGTTCGTTACATCCTGACAACACCTTCTGCGGGAATCTGTCCTTCCGGCCGGAAGATCTTCGGTGCGTCTCGGGATGCGGACCGGTCGTGCGTAGGTTTTGCGGCTGACGGGCACCCTTCGCGGTTTCTGACATCGATTGTCCGCTTATTTGGTCACGAATGACACCGGTGTCATCGCCGGGTCGTGTCTGATTCGTGTCCGTCGGTCCGGGTGTTTCCATTCCCGTCATGTGATCTTGCACGTATTGGACTCGTCGTCAGCGGCGTCCGTCCGGTAAGAAGGTTCTTTACACCCCTCATCCGGGGCTCAGGGCGCGTGTGCGGCGCGCCCGTCGCGTACTGGTCCGTACGTCGTACGTCGTACGTATCAACGAGCAGGGCCTTACGCGGTCCCGCCCACTTCTCACCAGGAGTGGTCCCACCCTCAAACCATGAACACTTAAGGGGTCAGACAAAGTGGCAGCGGAGATTGTCAATCCTCGCAGCGGGAGCAATACCGATCAGGACGGCGGGGTCGAGCCCCTCGATTCCTTCGATCCGGCGTTCGCGCTGCATCGTGGCGGCAAGATGGCCGTGCAGGCCACCGTGCCGGTCCGCGACAAGGACGACCTGTCCCTGGCGTACACGCCCGGCGTCGCGCGGGTGTGCACCGCCATCGCCGAGCAGCCGGAGCTCGTCCACGACTACACGTGGAAGTCGTCCGTCGTGGCCGTGGTCACCGACGGCACCGCGGTGCTCGGACTCGGCGACATCGGTCCGGAAGCCTCCCTCCCCGTGATGGAGGGCAAGGCGATCCTGTTCAAGCAGTTCGGCGGCGTGGACGCGGTCCCGATCGCGCTCGACTGCACGGACGTCGACGAGATCGTCGAGACGGTGGCGCGCCTCGCCCCGTCCTTCGGCGGCGTCAACCTGGAGGACATCTCGGCACCCCGGTGCTTCGAGATCGAGCGCAAGCTCCAGGAGCGGGTCGACATCCCGGTCTTCCACGACGACCAGCACGGCACCGCCGTCGTGACGCTGGCCGCGCTGCGCAACGCCGCGCGGCTGAGCGGGCGGGCCATCGGTGACCTGCGCGCCGTCATCTCGGGCGCCGGCGCGGCCGGTGTCGCCATCGCCAAGATGCTGGTCGAGGCCGGCATCGGCGACGTGGCCGTCGCGGACCGCAAGGGCGTCGTCTCGGCCGACCGTGAGGACCTCACCCCGGTCAAGCGCGAGGTCGCCTCCTTCACCAACAAGGCCGGCATCAGCGGGTCGCTCGAGGCGGCTCTGGAGGGTGCGGACGTCTTCATCGGCGTCTCCGGCGGCACGGTCGCCGAGGAGGCCGTCGCCTCGATGGCCAAGGGCGCCTTCGTCTTCGCCATGGCCAACCCGAACCCCGAGGTCCACCCCGACGTCGCGCACAAGTACGCGGCCGTCGTGGCGACCGGGCGGTCCGACTTCCCGAACCAGATCAACAACGTGCTGGCGTTCCCGGGCATCTTCGCCGGCGCGCTGCAGGTGCGGGCGTCCCGGATCACCGAGGGCATGAAGATCGCGGCCGCGGAGGCGCTGGCGGGTGTCGTCGGGGACGACCTCGCCGCGGACTACGTGATCCCGTCGCCGTTCGACGAGCGGGTCGCTCCGGCCGTGACCGCGGCGGTCGCGGCTGCGGCGCGCGCCGAGGGCGTCGCCCGGCGCTGACCGGTGCTTCGGCCGACAGGCTCCGATCGGCCCCGCCCATCCGGGCGGGGCCGATTCTTTGCCCGCCGAAGCGTCCGTTCGGGTGAGCACTGCTTGGCAAGAGGGTGTGTGTCACAGCCCCCTCCCGTTCCGCCGACTGCAAACGCCACCTATCGTCGACGCCATGTTCGCCGTCTACGCTGCCCGAATCGACCGCGACCAGCCGCTGAGCGGCCTCGAGTTGGGGGAGCGTCCCGCTCCCGAGGCCCGGCCCGGCTGGAGCACCGTCAACGTCAAGGCCGCTTCCCTCAACCACCATGACCTCTGGTCGCTCCGGGGCGTCGGCCTCCCGGAGGAACGGCTGCCGATGATCCTCGGCTGCGACGCCGCCGGCGTCGACGAGGACGGCAACGAGGTCGTCCTGCACTCCGTGATCGGTCAGACCGGTCACGGGGTCGGCCCCAGGGAGCCCCGTTCCATCCTCACCGAGCGCTACCAGGGCACGTTCGCCGAGCAGGTCGCCGTTCCGACCTGGAACGTCCTGCCCAAGCCCAAGGAGCTGTCCTTCGCGGAGGCCGCCTGTCTGCCGACCGCCTGGCTGACGGCGTACCGCATGCTGTTCACCAACGCGGGTGTACGTCCCGGGGACTCCGTGCTGGTGCAGGGCGCCGGCGGCGGGGTGGCCACCGCCGCCATCGTGCTCGGCAAGGCCGCGGGGCTGCGGGTCTTCGCCACCAGCCGTGACGAGGCCAAGCGCAAGCGGGCCCTGGAGCTGGGTGCCGTGGAGGCCGTGGAGTCGGGGGCCCGGCTGCCGCAGCGGGTCGACGCCGTGATCGAGACCGTCGGTGCCGCCACCTGGTCGCACTCAGTCAAGTCGCTGAAGCCGGGCGGAACTCTGGTGATCTCCGGTGCCACCAGTGGTGACCGGCCCTCGCACGCCGAGCTGACGCGGATCTTCTTCCTGGAGCTGAAGGTCGTCGGCTCCACGATGGGGACCAAGGACGAGCTGGAGGACCTGCTGTCCTTCTGCGCGGCCACGGGCGTGCGGCCCGTGATCGACGAGGAACTGCCCATGGACCGGGCCCGGGAGGGCTTCGAGCGGATGGAGTCGGGCGAGCTGTTCGGGAAGGTCGTACTCACCAACTGACGGCTCTCGCCGAGGTTCTTGCGGCGGGTCCGGGGTGCTGCCCCGGGCCCGCCGTTCCGTTTGTCAACTAGGGTTGACGGCGACCGATGTGTCAACCTAAATTGACATCATGACCGAAGCAACAGATCTCGCCGAGCGGGCGGGAGATCGCGATCCGCGGATCGGACTGCGGGCCGTCGCGGCGCTGCGCCGGCTGCTGGAGCAGTTGGAGGCGGTCCAGGTGCGCAGTGCGCGCAACCAGGGGTGGTCGTGGCAGGAGATCGCCGCGGAACTCGGGATCAGCAGGCAGGCCGTGCACAAGAAGTACGGGAGGCGTTGATGTTCGAGCGGTTCACGAAGGATGCCCGTGCCGTGGTGACGGGCGCGGTGGAGCAGGCCGAGAGGAGCGGGGCGCCGGCCGTCGACGCCGAGCACATGCTGCTCGCGCTGCTCGACAAGGAGGGAGGCCGCGCCTCGTTCGCGCTCGCCGCGCTCGGGGGCGGGCAGTGGCTGGAATCCGTACGGGACGCGCTGGGCGAGGCCCGGCGCCGGGGCGGCCTGTCGCAGGCCGAGGCCGACGCGCTCGCCGGGCTGGGCATCGATGTCGGGGAGATCGTGGCCCGGGTGGAGGAAGTGCACGGGGTCGGGGCGATGTCCGGCGACCGGGTGGGGCCAGGGAGCGACGCCGGTGCGGGCAAGGTGTCGCGGTCGAGGCATCGGCCGTTCGGCCGGGACGCGAAGGACGTTCTGGTACGGGCCCTGCGGGTGGCCACGTCCCGCCGCGACCGGCACATCGGCGACGAACACATCCTGCTGGCCCTCACGACCCGCCCCGGCGTGCCGGCGGAGGTGCTCGCCGATCACGGGGTGACGTATGAGGCGGTCGTGCGGGTGCTGTACGGCGAGGGAGAGGCCAAGGCCGGGTGAGTGTCGGGCGGTGCGGGCTGCCCCTGCGGGGCTGCTTGACGTGGTTGGCCTTGGCCTCGGACTCGGACTGATACGGGCGGTGTGGGCTGCGGGCGGGTGCGGGTTGTGGGTGGTTGCTCGCGCAGTTCCCCGCGCCTCCTTGAGGGCGTGCGGCTGACGCCCTTTCAGGGGCGCGGGGAACTGCGCGACCAGCCCCCACGCACCCGCACGGCCCCCTCAGTCGCGCTCGCGCCGCCCGGCGTCGGTGTCAAGACTTCGGCGTGCGCAGCAGCGCTCCGATGTGGGCCGCCGCAGTCGACAAGTGGCGCCGGGCGTCGCGGAGTTGGTCTCCCGTCACACCGTGGTCCCGTGCCGCGTCGCGGATGTCGTCGCGGAAGCGGTCGAGCAGGCGGTCCAGATCGCGGACCGGGTCGCCGCTGGACGGCTCATGGGCCCAGGTGGGCTCGTAGTCGGCGGGGAAGTCCTCGGGCGTCTCGGAGTACTCGGGCCGCTGCTGTGCAGACTTGGGGGCGCCCTGTGCGCCGCCCTGCCGGCCGAAGCCGAACTCCCTGCCGTAGTCCTTGCCGAAGTCGCCGAACTCCTTGGCCAGTTCCGTCAGGCCCTCCCGCACACCCGTCGGCCAGTCGCCCCGCACGAAGTGGTCCTGGACGTGTTCCTGGACCCGGCGGGCGATGCGCTGGACCTCCTCCTGGGCCTGCGCCCGGGCGCGGTCCTGTGCCTCCTTGGCCTGGCGCCGGGCGCGCTGGGCCTCGTCGCGGGCACGCCGGCTCTCGTCCTTGGCGCGGCGGGCCTGCTCCTTCCACTCCTGCTTGGCCCGGCGCATCTCCTCCTTGGCGGCGCGCCACGCCTCCTTGTCCGTGAAGTCGGAGAAGTCGCCGAAGGGCGTCTCCGCCTTGGCGCCGTTCCCCTTGCGGGCCTCGGAGGCCGCCGCCCGCACCTCGCGCCGCAGATCGCCCGCCGCGCCCCGCACATCGGCCTGGATCTCGGCGGCCAGTTCGGCGACCGACTCCCTGATCTCCAGCTCCAGGTCGGCCAGCTCGCCGCTGCGGTCGGCCAGCTCGGCGCGGCCCGCATCCGTGATGGCGTACACCTTGCGGCCGCCCTCGGTGGTATGGGTGACCAGACCCTCGGCCTCCAGCTTGGCCAGGCGGGGGTAGACGGTGCCGGCCGAGGGCGCGTACAGCCCCTGGAAGCGCTCCTCGAGGAGGCGGATCACCTCGTAGCCGTGGCGCGGGGCCTCGTCCAGCAGCTTCAGCAGATAGAGACGGAGGCGGCCGTGGGCGAAGACGGGAGGCATGTCAGAGCACCTTCTTGTCGGTCGTGCCGTCGGCCGGGGCGCCGGATTCCTCGTCGCCCCCGCCGGAGACGGAATTGTCCCCCGAGCTGTGCCGGGTGCCGTTCACCGGGTCGGCCGTCGGGTCCGCGGCGGCCTCCGGGTCCTCCCAGGCCTCCGCCTCCCACGGCTCCTCCTCGCGCGGCGGGCGGCGCAGCAGGGCGATCGAGCCGGAGACCGTCGTCGCCCGGAGCTTGCCGGTGCCGTCGCCCAGGCGGCCGGTGATCTTGTGGGCGCCCCACTGGCCGTGCACCCGCAGGCCCTCGAAGGCGTTGGAGATCCTGCCGCTGGCGGTGTTGGCCTCGACGTCGGCGTCCGCCGGGGCCGGCAGACGGATGGCGATCTCGCCGGAGACGCTGGTCAGCCGGACGTCGGTCGGGCCGCCCGGGTCGAGGTCGATGATCATGGAGCCGCTCACCGAGTCGGCCTTCACGGCGGAACCGGAGCCCTCGACGACCGTGAGATCGCCGGAGACGGAGTTGAACCGGAGGTCGCCGGTGACCGCCTGCGCCTCCAGGTTCCCCGAGACGGTGTCCGCGCGGACCTGGCCGGACAGACCGACGAGGGTCGTGTCACCGGTGACGCCCTTGACGACCGACGGGCCGCGGATCCCGGAGACCACCGCTCCGGCGCCCACCACGCCCACCTCGACGCGGGTGTCGGCCGGCACCGCCAGGGAGACCACCGCGCTGCGGCGCCAGCCCTTGCGGTCGAGCCACTTGAGGAAGCCCTTCCAGGGCAGGTCCTCGTAGGCCACCGTCAGGGTGCCGTCCTGCTGGGTCACCACCAGGGGTGGCCCCTCGATCTCGGAGACCTCCAGACGGGCGGAACCTTCGTCCGTCCCCACGACGTTCACCGTTCCGTTGACGATGCGCACGTGGAGCTCGCTCACCGGCTCGTCGAAGGTGAGCTTCCTGCGCTCTGCTACGGACCACTCGGGCATGGTGCGGACCTCCTGGGCGACCGGACACGGCCGCACGGGCCGGATCTGACACGAAGACAAGACGGAGACGCGAACCACGACACACGACGAGTCACCGCACACGACGAACTGCGGCACACGACGAACCACGGCACACGACGACTCACGACACACGCCATATCGCGTCTTCCAAGAAACACGATATATCGCGGACGTCGAAAGTCAAGGCACTCGTTCTGGTGATCACAAATCACGCGAGGTGGACAAAGCGGCCTAGCGTGTTGTCATGTCGACGGAACAGCCCCGGTCCACCGGCCAGACCCGCCCCACCCCGGGCGCCCTGCTGATCTGCCGCGCCGGGCCCGAGTCCGTCGCCCCCGTCGCCCGGCTGCTGCGCGAGGACATGCTGCTCGCACCGGCCGGCGACGAGTGGAGCGTGCTCGTGCCCGAGGGCGGCCCCTGGCTGGACGGCGACGAGCCCGTGGACCGCGTCCTCACCGGCTGGGCCACGGCCCTCGCCGTCGGCGCGCCCTGGCCCGTCCTCGCCCTGTGGTGGGACGCCGACCGCGCCGGATACACCCTCGCTTCGGGCTTCCGCCGCCCCGTCGGCTACATCTGGCTCGCCAACGGCACCCCGGCAGGCGAGGACGAGGCCATGCACACCTTCGCCGCCCGCCTCGGCCTCGACCCGGTCCTGGACGTGCAGTCCCTCGACGGACTGACCCGCCCCGACTCCGCGGCCGACGCACGGGCACGCATGCGTGGCCTGATCGCCGTCCTCACGCGCGCGGGCGTCACCCTGCCCGAAGGACTCGTCCCCGGCGAGGGCACCGACGCCCTCCAGGCCGCCGCCCGCGACCAGCCGCACATCCGCCTGATCGAGTGGTCGGGCTGGCGCGACGCCTTCCGCGCGGAACTCGACGCCGTGGAAGGCAGCCGCCTCGGCCCCTGGCTCCCCTGGGCGGGCGGCCCCAGATCCCGCCCCCTGGCCCTGGCCCAGGTCGTGGTGGGCCTGCCCCTCGCGGTCTGGGCCCTGCGGCACCGCAGCGCCGGCTGGGCCGCGGCGGGCGCGGTACTGCTGGTCGACGGCGCGCTGGGGCTGGCGTACAGCGTGGTGCGGCCCCTGGACTGAGGGGCCGTACCCAAACAGAAAGGGCGCCCCGAACCGGGGCGCCCGGGCGGAGGACCGCGCTGCTACACGTCGTCGTCCTCGTCGTCCAGCCGCGCCAGCCACGTCGCCAGCCGC
Organism: Streptomyces chartreusis; assembly: GCF_008704715.1. Classification (NCBI taxonomy): domain Bacteria; kingdom Bacillati; phylum Actinomycetota; class Actinomycetes; order Kitasatosporales; family Streptomycetaceae; genus Streptomyces; species Streptomyces chartreusis. Next base: position 3,403,470 of record NZ_CP023689.1, on the reverse strand, counting down.
TCCACCGGCACCTCGAAGTCCGGGTTCAGGTCGACGAAGGTACGCAACTGCTCGGCCAGCCACTCGAAGGAGACCTCCTCCTCGCCGCGCCGCTTCTCCAGTTCTTCGATGCCTCGGTCGGTGAAGTACATGCAGCGAGGATAAGTCCTGCCCACGGGCACGCGCTCACGCCCCGGAGTCCTTCGTCGTCCAGCCCAGCTTGACCACGATGTGTCCCTCGACGCCCGCCTTCGTCAGTACCGCTCCGGCACTCGCGTTGAGCTTCACACCGAACTCCAGTTCCACCGTGCTGGGCCGGGCCGCCTGGAAGGTGCGCAGGGTCGTCTCCGCGGCCCGTCGGATGGGGGCGAGGGCCTCCTCCAGGGAGACCGTGGCCTCGTGCATACGGTTGCCTACGCGGGAGGCGCGGACCATGCCGGGCTCGTCGTCCTCGACCTCGACGACCAACTGGCCCTCGCCCTCGTCGTCGTCCATGGCGATCCGCAGCAGTTCGGCCATCGTTCCCCCGTTGCGTCGCGACCCGCCCGGCGGCCGGTCGGCCCCGTGCGTCCGTACCTCTCAATTTACCGGTGTGGCGGGGGAGTCGACCGGGAACGCCGGAAGGCCCGGCACCCAGTCGCGTGGACTGGGCACCGGGCCTTCCGAACGGATCGCCGCGGAGGCTCCGGAGGCTTACGCCTCGAACACCTCGCGCACCAGCTGCTCCTGCTCCGCCTGGTGGCGCTTGGCCGAGCCGACCGCCGGGGACGAGCCGTGCGGGCGGGAGATCCGCCGCAGGCGCTCGCCGTGCGGGACGTCGGCGCCGACCGCCAGGTCCAGGTGGTCGATCAGGTTGAGCGCGATGAACGGCCAGGCACCCTGGTTCGCCGGCTCCTCCTGGGCCCACAGGTACTTCTCGGCGTTCGGGTACTTGGCGATCTCGGCCTGGAGCTCCGCACCGGGGAGCGGGTACAGCCGCTCGATCCGGATGATCGCCGTGTCCGTGATGCCGCGCTTGACCCGCTCGGCCTCCAGGTCGTAGTACAGCTTGCCCGCGACGAAGACGACCTTGCGGACCGCGGCCGGGTCCACCGAAGCGTCGCCGATGACCGGGCGGAACTGACCCGACGTGAACTCCTCCGTCTTCGACGCGGCGGCCTTGAGGCGCAGCATCGACTTCGGGGTGAAGACCACCAGCGGCTTGTGGTGCGGGTTGTGCACCTGCCACCGCAGGAGGTGGAAGTAGTTCGACGGCAGAGTCGGCATCGCGACCGTCATGTTGTTCTGCGCGCAGAGCTGGAGGAAGCGCTCGACACGGGCCGAGGAGTGGTCCGGGCCCTGGCCCTCGTAGCCGTGCGGGAGCAGCAGGGTGACGCCGGACGTCTGGCCCCACTTCTGCTCCGCCGCCGAGATGTACTCGTCGACCACCGTCTGCGCGCCGTTGACGAAGTCGCCGAACTGCGCCTCCCACATCACGAGCGCGTCGGGGCGGGCCAGCGAGTAGCCGTACTCGAAGCCCATGACCGCGTACTCGGAGAGCAGGGAGTTGTAGACGTTGTAGCGGGCCTGCTCCTCGGCGAGGTACTGGAGCGGGGTGTGCTCCTCGCCCGTCTCACGGTCGATGAGGACCGCGTGCCGCTGGCCGAAGGTGCCGCGCTGGGAGTCCTGGCCGGAGAGGCGGACCGGGGTGCCCTCCAGGAGGAGGGAGCCGACGGCCAGCGTCTCGCCCATGCCCCAGTCGATCGTCCCGTCCTCGACCATCGTCGCCCGGCGCTGGAGCTGCGGCAGCAGACGCGGGTGGACGTGGAAGGTGTCGGGGATGTTGACCTGGGACTCGGCGATCCGCTTCACGGTCTCCGAGGAGATCGCGGTGCTCACGGCGACCGGGAACTCCGCCTGCGGGTCCGAGACGGGACCGGCGGCCGGCTGGGCCGTGACGGCCTCGCGGACCTCGGTGAAGACCTTCTCCAGCTGGCCCTGGTAGTCCTGGAGCGCCTGCTCGGCCTCTTCCAGGGTGATGTCGCCGCGACCGATGAGGGACTCGGTGTACAGCTTGCGCACCGAGCGCTTCTTGTCGATCAGGTCGTACATCAGCGGCTGGGTGAAGGCCGGGTTGTCCGACTCGTTGTGACCGCGGCGGCGGTAGCAGATGAGGTCGATCACCACGTCCTTGTTGAACGCCTGACGGAACTCGAAGGCGAGCCGCGCGACGCGGACCACGGCCTCCGGGTCGTCGCCGTTCACGTGGAAGATCGGGGCCTCGATCATGCGGGCCACGTCGGTGGCGTACATGGAGGAGCGCGAGGACTCGGGCGCCGCCGTGAAGCCGACCTGGTTGTTGATGACGATGTGGACCGTGCCGCCGGTGCGGTAACCCCGCAGCTGCGACATGTTCAGGGTCTCGGCCACCACGCCCTGGCCCGCGAAGGCCGCGTCGCCGTGCAGGGCCACCGGCAGGACGGTGAAGTCCGTGCCGCCCTTGTTGATGATGTCCTGCTTGGCGCGGGCGATGCCCTCGATGACCGGGTCGACCGTCTCCAGGTGGGAGGGGTTCGCGGCCAGCGAGACGTTGATCTGCTCGCCGTCCAGGCCCGTGAAGGTGCCCTCGGCGCCCAGGTGGTACTTCACGTCGCCGGAGCCGTGCATCGACTTCGGGTCGAGGTTGCCCTCGAACTCGCGGAAGATCTGCGCGTACGACTTGCCGACGATGTTGGCGAGGACGTTCAGGCGGCCGCGGTGGGCCATGCCGATGACGACCTCGTCCAGGCGGGACTCGGCGGCCGAGTCCAGCACCGCGTCGAGCAGCGGGATGACGGACTCGCCGCCCTCCAGGGAGAAGCGCTTCTGGCCGACGTACTTCGTCTGCAGGAAGGTCTCGAAGGCCTCCGCGGCGTTCAGCCGGCGCAGGATGCGCAGCTGCTCCTCGCGCTCCGGCTTGGTGTGCGGGCGCTCGATGCGGTCCTGGATCCACTTGCGCTGCTTCGGGTCCTGGATGTGCATGAACTCGATGCCGGTGGTGCGGCAGTACGAGTCGCGCAGGACACCGAGGATGTCGCGCAGCTTCATCAGGGACTTGCCGGAGAAGCCGCCGACCGCGAACTCGCGCTCCAGGTCCCACAGGGTGAGGCCGTGCTCGGTGATGTCGAGGTCGGGGTGCTTGCGCTGGCGGTACTCCAGCGGGTCGGTGTCGGCCATGACGTGGCCGCGGACCCGGTAGGAGTGGATCAGCTCGAAGACGCGGGCGGCCTTCGTGACGTCGTCGTCGTGGCTGGCGTCGATGTCCTTGAGCCAGCGGACCGGCTCGTAGGGGATGCGCAGCGCCTCGAAGATCTCGTCGTAGAAGTTGCCCTCGCCGAGCAGGAAGTTCGCGACGACCCGCAGGAACTCGCCGGACGCGGCGCCCTGGATGACCCGGTGGTCGTAGGTCGACGTGAGCGTCATGACCTTCGAGATGCCGAGCTTGTTCAGGGTGTCCTGGGAGGTGCCCTGGAACTCCGCCGGGTAGTCCATGGAGCCGACGCCCATGATGACCGACTGGCCGGGCATCAGACGCGGGACGGAGTGGACGGTGCCGAGGCCGCCGGGGTTGGTCAGGGAGACCGTGACGCCGGTGAAGTCGGCCATGCCGAGCTTGCCGTCGCGGGCGCGGCGGACGATGTCCTCGTAGGCCTGCCAGAACTCGAAGAAGTTCAGGGTCTCGGCCTTCTTGATGCCCGCGACCACGAGCTGGCGGTCGCCGTTGGGCTTGACCAGGTCGATGGCGAGGCCGAAGTTGATGTGCTCCGGCTTGACCAGGGTCGGCTTGCCGTCCTTCTCCGCGAAGGAGTAGTTCATCGACGGCATGGCCTTGATGGCCTGCACCATCGCGTAGCCGATCAGGTGCGTGAAGGAGATCTTCCCGCCCCGGGCGCGCTTCAGGTGGTTGTTGATGACGATGCGGTTGTCGAACAGCAGCTTCACCGGGACCGCGCGCACGGACGTGGCCGTGGGCACCTCCAGCGAGGCGTTCATGTTCTTCGCGACCGCGGCGGCCGGGCCGCGCAGGGTGACGAGCTCGGGGCCCTCGGCGGAGGCGGCGGCGGGCTCGGCCTTCTTCGGCTGAGCGGGCTTCGCGGCCGGAGCGGGCGCGGCGGGCTTCGCCGGAGCGGCAGCGGCCGGGGCCTGCGCGGCGGGCGCGGGCTGCGCGGCCGCGGGGGCCGGCGCGGGCACCGACGGGGCGGCCGGAGCAGCCGGGGCGGCGGGCGCGGGCTTGGGGGCCGTGGTGGTGTCTGCGGCCCCCGCGGCCGCAGTACCCGCCGGCGCCGCGGCGCCGACGCCGGGCTTGTAGTCGGCGAAGAAGTCCCACCAGGCTCGGTCTACCGAATTCGGGTCCTGGAGGTACTGCTGATAGATCTCGTCGACGAGCCACTCGTTCGGACCGAACGCGGCCGCGGGGTTCTTGCCCGCTTGGTCGGTGTCGGTCGAGATGCTCGAGTTACTGGGGGACTGTGGCGACACGGCGGCAACCGCCCTCTTCCGCTTCACAAGGTGATGGACAGCGGGAATAAAGGCTACGCCCCCATGGCCGGGAAGGTCAGGTCGAGCAAGGTCATCGTCGCGTAAGTCACATCAGAAAGCGTGTTTCGGGCCCGGAAATGGCGGGAAACAAGCGTGGTTCCGCTTCAGAAGGGATGGGGGCACCGAGACCCGGCGCATCGAAAGCGCAGGTCTGGACCTGATCACACGTGTCCGTCAGGCAGGACGACGTGGATCTTGAGACTCCGCTTCGAACTTTACGTCAACTTTGAACGGAAGGCTGCCCTGGAAGTGTGACAAGAATCCGGCAGCCCCGATCGGATTCGGCCACGCCGATCCCGCCTCCGTGCAGATCCACGGCCCAGCGCGCGATCGCCAGCCCGAGCCCCGTGCCGCCGTCGCTGCCCGGCCCGTGCGGCCGGCGCACCGCGCCCCGGTTGAAGCGCTCGAAGACCTTGTGCCACTCCGACTTCGGGATGCCCGGACCCTCGTCCAGGACCTCCAGCTCCAGCGACTCCGGGAGCGGCCCGCGCCGTGCCTTCACCGTCACGCGGCCGTGCGGCGGGCTGTGCTTGATCGCGTTGTCGATGAGATTGGCGACGACCTGGTGGATGCGCTCGGGGTCGGCGTGCGCGGTCAGCTCCGGCGGGGAGACGTCGAGGTGCAGATGGACGTCCGTACGGGTGTGGCTGCCGGAGCCGGAGGCCATGCCGCCGCGCGCGGAGGCGACCATGTTGGCCTCCTTCAGCACGCCGGACAGGTACGGCCAGACCTCGAAGCGCCGCATGCGCAGCGGTACGACGCCGTTGTCCAGGCGGGACAGGTCCAGCAGGGTCTCCACGAGCCGGCCGAGGCGCTCGGTCTGCTTCAGGGCCGTGCGCATGGTCTCGGGGTCGGCCGGGGCGATGCCGTCGACGACGTTCTCCAGGACGGCCCGCAGTCCCGCGATGGGGGTGCGCAGCTCGTGCGAGACGTTCGCCACCAGCTCCTTGCGCTGCTGGTCCTGGGCCTCCAGCTCGTCGGCCATCAGGTTGATCGTCTCGGCCAGGTCGCCCAGCTCGTCCCTGCGGTTCTCCTTCACCCGGCGGGTGTAGTCGCCCTGCGAGATGGACCGGGCCACCGTGTTCATCTCGTCCAGCGGTGCGGTGAGCGAATGGGCCACGAACTGCGTAATGAGCAGTGTGGCGATCATCGAGAAGACCGTGATGAAGCGGAGCTCCGTCTGCGTGCGCACCGCGATCATCGACAGTCCTGTCGTGATCAGCACCGCGATGACGACCAGAGTGCCCAGCTTGGTCTTGATCGAGAACGGACTGACGCCGCCCCAGGGCTCCCCGGGGCCTCTCCGCGCGGCCGGCCCGTCGCTCATGGCGTCGGTGTCTCCAGGGCGTAGCCCACGCCGTGCACCGTGCGGATCCGCTCGGCGCCGATCTTCCGGCGCAGTGCCTTGATGTGGCTGTCGACCGTCCGGGTGCCGGAGGCGTCCGCCCAGTCCCAGACCTCGGCGAGCAGCTGTTCGCGCGAGAGGACCGCGCGCGGCGTGTTCGCCAGGCACACCAGCAGGTCGAACTCGGTCGGCGTGAGGTGGACGTCCTCACTGCGCACCCGCACGCGCCGCTGCGCGTGGTCGATCTCCAGCTCGCCGAGCCGCAGGATGCCCGACCGCGGGGTGGTGGCGGCCAGCGCGGCCCGCTCGACGCGGCGCAGCAGCACGTGCACGCGCGCCGCGAGCTCCCGCATCGAGAACGGCTTGGTCATGTAGTCGTCGGCGCCCACGCCGAGCCCGACCAGCATGTCGGTCTCGTCGTCACGCGCGGTCAGCATCATCACCGGGACCGGGCGCTGGGCCTGCACGCGACGGCAGACCTCCAGACCGTCGAAGCCCGGCAGCATGATGTCGAGGATCAGCAGGTCGGGCTGCCACGCCTCGGCCGTGTCGACCGCCGCCGGACCGTCTCCGGCCGTCTGTACAAGGAATCCCTCGGCACGCAGGCGGGCCGCGATGGCGTCCACGATGGTCGGATCGTCCTCGACCACGAGGACCCGGCGCTGCGCGCCCGGGGTCGCCGCCGTGCCGTTGTGGGAGGTGTGTGTCTGCTCCATCGCCCGCCCCAAAGTTGCTTTCCGGAATCCGTGGGGTGATCCCGCTGACTGGCTATGCCTGCTCATGCTTGCGATTGACGCTTGAATGATCCGCGTCAGGGAAGCAGAGTACGGGGAGTCACCGCGCCACGGCTATCCAGGTCGTACGGCGAGGTGTACGACGTCCGGAACGCCCCGGGCAACGGGGATCTCTTCGGTACGCACCTGTTGGAATCCGGCATTACGCAAGGTTTCTTCGAATTCCGGAGAGGGCTGTGCGGACCATACCGCGAGTACCCCTCCCGGCCTCAACACCCGTGTGCAGGCGGCGAGTCCGTCCGGTGAGTAGAGACTTTCGTTGCCCTCGGTGACGGTCCATCCGGGGCCGTTGTCGATGTCGAGACACAGTGCGTCATACGTGTCGGAAGTCTCATGTACGTACCTCACGAGATCCGTTTCCAGAATCTCGGTGCGAGGGTCGGCGACGGCGCGGGCGGAGAAGTCCGCCAAGGGGCCGTCGAGATGCCAGCCGATAATCGCGCTCTCGCGCTCGACGACGGCGATCCGTCCCGGGCGGGGATCGGCGGCGGCGTGTGCGAGCGAGAAGCCGACGCCGAGTCCGCCGATCAGCAGGTGCGGTGCCGGCCGTCCGTCCAGCGCGTCGAGCGCGGCGTCGACCAGCAGCCGCTCCGAACGGCCGTCGGAAGTGTCCATGAGGAAGCAGCCGTTGGCGATGATCTGAAGCAGTTCGCCGTGCCGCCGCAGCACGATCTCGCCGTGCGGGCCCTCACGGCGATCCAGGACTTCGGGGACGTCGTACGAAGTGGGCATCCGGCCATCCTCGCAGTTCAACTCGGGCCGCCCCAGAGAAATATCGCAGAGGGCGGGCCCGAACCGCGGCGGAGCACAGGGGCTTCGGCCGATCTTGAGGAGTGCCGCGGGGTGCTCCTGGTTGACGCGGGCCAGGGGTATGAGGGGGAGGGGCCTCGACCTGCTCGGCGACCGGGCGGCTCCGGTGGCGTGCGTCTGTGCGGGTGCGTCTGTGCGGGCGCGTCTGGTGAGGACGCGAGAGTTTCTTGAGAGGTTGCTGAGAATCGGCTGTCGTGTGGCGAGGGTCACAGACATAGGGGGCGAGGCGGGCCAACGCTGAGGGGAAACGGAAGGAGCGCCTCAGCGTGGAACGGACTGTGGCCGCGGGTGCGACGGGGCCGGCCCCGGAGCGGGCTCCTTCGAGTGGGGCCGACCGCACGGGTGACATGGTCGGCCGTGCCGGTGACGCGGTTCTCCCCGATGCGGCCGGGCTGCTGGACGGGATGCCGCAGCAGCGGATGCCGGCGGGTGCGTCCGCCGTCTCCTCCCCGGCGCCGGGTCTTGCCGAGGCCGGCGCGGGCGCACGCGAGATCGCGGCTCCGTGGGCCCGAGCCCTCGCCCTGCGCCCCTGGCGTCTGCTCCCCACCCCCACCGGCACACCGTTCACGTTCGCCTACGCCGTCGTCCTGACGGTGACCTCCCTGATAGCCGTGTACGCCGACCCCGCCCTGGTCCACGCCCTCCACCAGGGCTCCAGCACCGACGTGGCGCACCTCGTGCACACGCCCCTGACGGTGCTGCTCGCCAGTGGGCTCTGGACGGCCGGCGGGATCGTGGCGCCCTACACGATCTGCTTCCTGCTGGTGCTCACCGCGCTGGAGCGGCGCATCGGCGGTGTCCGCACGGCCGTCGTCTTCCTGCTCGGGCACGTCCTGGCCACCCTCGCGACCGAGGTGCCGGTCGGGCTCGCGGTGCTCGCCGGGCACCTTCCCGACAGTTCCCTGCACCGCCTCGACTACGGCGTCAGCTTCGGCGTCGCGACGAGTATCGGCGCGCTGACCGGGCTGCTCAGGCCGTGGCTGCGATGGCCGGTGCTGGCGCTGTTCGGCGCGCTGCTGGTCCAGGACCTGCTCGGCCTCGCCGACCCGCTGACCGACTGGGGGCATCTGATCGCCCTCGTCATCGGGGTCGGGCTGTGGCCGCTCGTGCGGCGCTGGCGCACGGCCTCCGCGCACTGACCCTTCCGCATCCCGCACGCACCTGCTCTTCCGCATCCTCCAAGCACTGGCCCGTCCGGGTGTCAGGAAGCTCTGGGCCCCGTCGGGCGTTCACCTGTAAAAGCCGAGGTCACGGCCTGTGCAGCAGCTGATCGCTCACAGCGAACGGAGGCCGGGGAACATTCGAGCCGCCCCAAGCATTGAGTCGGCATAACTCAACTTGACTGCCGAAGGGGAGATCATGGCTTCGACGTCCACTTCGCTCACCCTGCCCGTGCTGCCGCTCGACGACGAGGTAGTGCTGCCCGGAATGGTGGTCCCTCTGGACTTGAACGACGCCGATGTACGCGCCGCGGTGGAGGCCGCCCAGGCCGCCGCCCGCTCCACACCCGGGAAGCCCCGGGTGCTGCTGGTGCCACGCATCGACGGGACGTACCCGGGCACCGGTGTGCTCGGAACCGTCGAACAGGTCGGCCGGCTGGCCGACGGCGACCCGGGCGCCCTGATCCGCGGTCGCGGCAGGGTGCGCATCGGCGCCGGGACGAACGGACCGGGTGCCGCCCTGTGGGTCGAGGGAACGCGCATCGACGAGAGCGTGCCCGAGCCGCTGCCCGGACAGGTCGGCGAACTGGTGAAGGAGTACAAGGCCCTCGCCACCGCCTGGCTGCGCAAGCGCGGCGCCTGGCAGGTCGTGGACCGTGTGCAGGCCATCGACGACGTCTCCCAGCTCGCCGACAACTCCGGCTACTCGCCGTTCCTGACCACCGAGCAGAAGATCGAGCTGCTGGAGACCGCCGACCCGGTCGCCCGCCTCAAGCTCGCCACCCAGCAGCTGCGCGACCACCTCGCCGAGCAGGACGTCGCCGAGACCATCGCCAAGGACGTCCAGGAAGGCGTCGACAAGCAGCAGCGCGAGTTCCTGCTGCGGCGCCAGCTGGAAGCGGTCCGCAAGGAACTGCGCGAGCTGAACGGCGAACAGGACGGCGAGGAGTCCGACGACTACCGCGCCCGTGTGGAGGCCGCCGACCTGCCGGAGAACGTCCGCGAGGCGGCGCTCAAGGAGGTCGACAAGCTGGAGCGGTCCAGCGACCAGTCCCCCGAGGGCTCCTGGATCCGCACCTGGCTGGACACCGTCCTCGAACTGCCGTGGAACGAACGGACCGAGGACGCCTACGACATCCAGGGCGCCAAGGGCGTGCTGGACGCCGAGCACGCCGGCCTGGAGGACGTGAAGGAGCGGATCACCGAGTACCTGGCGGTGCGCAAGCGCCGCAGCGACCGCGGCCTGGGTGTCGTCGGCGGCCGGCGCGGCGGTGCCGTGCTGGCGCTGGTCGGCCCGCCCGGCGTGGGCAAGACCTCGCTCGGCGAGTCCGTCGCGCACGCGATGGGGCGCAAGTTCGTCCGGGTCGCCCTCGGCGGCGTCCGGGACGAGGCGGAGATCCGCGGACACCGGCGTACGTACGTCGGCGCGCTGCCCGGCCGGATCGTGCGGGCCATCAAGGAGGCCGGTTCGATGAACCCGGTGGTCCTCCTCGACGAGATCGACAAGGTGGGCTCCGACTTCCGCGGCGACCCCGCGGCGGCCCTCCTGGAGGTCCTGGACCCGGCCCAGAACCACACGTTCCGCGACCACTACCTGGAGGTCGAACTCGACCTGAGCGACGTGGTGTTCCTGGCGACGGCGAACGTCCTGGAGGCCATCCCCGAGGCGCTGCTCGACCGTATGGAACTGGTCCGGCTCGACGGCTACACCGAGGACGAGAAGATCGTCATCGCCCGTGACCACCTGCTCCCGCGCCAGCTGGAGCGGGCCGGCCTGAACAAGGACGAGGTCGCCATCGGCGACGACGCCCTGCGCAGGCTCGCGGGCGAGTACACGCGCGAGGCGGGCGTCCGCAACCTGGAGCGCTCCATCGCACGGCTGCTGCGCAAGGTGGCCGCCGAGCACGAACTGGGCGACCGGAAGCTGCCGTTCACGATCGGCCAGGACGATCTGCGCGCGCTGATCGGCCGGCCGCACCACGTGCCCGAGTCCGCGCAGGACCCGGCGGAGCGCCGCACCGCGGTGCCCGGCGTGGCGACCGGTCTCGCGGTCACCGGCGCGGGTGGTGACGTGCTGTTCGTGGAGGCGTCGCTGGCCGACCCGGAGACGGGCGCGGCGGGGCTGACCCTGACGGGCCAGCTGGGTGACGTGATGAAGGAGAGCGCACAGATCGCCCTGTCCTTCCTGCGCTCCCACGGCGCCGAACTGGAACTGCCGGTCGCGGACCTCAAGGACCGGGGCGTGCACATCCACTTCCCGGCGGGCGCCGTACCGAAGGACGGTCCGAGCGCCGGCGTCACGATGACGACGGCACTGGCGTCGCTGCTCTCGGGCCGTCTGGTCCGCACGGACGTGGCGATGACGGGCGAGGTCTCGCTGACCGGCCGGGTCCTGCCGATCGGCGGCGTGAAGCAGAAGCTGCTCGCGGCGCACCGCGCGGGTGTCACGACGGTCGTGATCCCGAAGCGCAACGAGCCCGACCTGGACGACGTCCCGGCCGAGGTGCTGGACAAGCTCGACGTCCACGCCGTGACCGACGTCCGCCAGGTCCTGGAACTGGCCCTGGCGCCGGCCACCGACGGCGCCGTCCCCGAGGTTCCGGTCGCGGCGTGACGGACGTGATCGGACAGGCAAGGCCCGGGTCCCGTGAGGGAGGCCCGGGCCTTCGCCTTGACAGGGGGTCTAGCCGTTGGCGAGCGCCACGACCCTGTCGAGGGCTCCGTTGAATCTGTTGTGGTCGCCGACGGTCGGGCCGGAGGACGTGTACTGCCACATCGTGTAGTAGCTCCAGCCGGCCGGGAGTTCCCCGACCTCGGCTGCGTACCGGGCGACCCACAGCGGGTTGGCGGTGGCGAAGCCGCTGTGGTTGCCGGTGCACTGCTTCCACCAGCTCGTCGCCGTGTAGATGACGGCGTCGCGGCCGGTGCGGGACTTGTACTGGTTCAGGAAGTCGCGGATCCAGGTGACCATCGCGGACGTGGACTTGCCGTAACAGGCGTCGCCGTACGGGTTCCACTCGATGTCGAGGACGCCCGGCAGGGTCTTGCCGTCGCGGGACCAGCCGCCGCCGTGGTCGACGAAATAGTTCGCCTGGGTTGCGCCATTGGTGGTGTCCGGGGTCGCGAAGTGGTAGGCGCCGCGGATCATTCCGACGTTGTAGGAGCCGTTGTACTGCTGGGCGAAGTAGGGGTTGGTGTAGTAGGTCCCCTCGGTGGCCTTCACGTAGGCCCACTTCACCCCGCTGTTCCACAGGGTCGACCAGGCGACGTTGCCCTGATGGCTGGAGACGTCGACGCCTTCGGTCTGAGCGGCCAGCTCAGAGACGGGGGCACCGTCCACGCCGTCGTGGGCGGCGACGCCCATGCCCATGTGCGCGGAGCCGCGGGGCGGGGTGTCGTCGGCCGACGCGGAGGCGGGCCGGGTGGTCAGTACGAGGAGGGTCAGGGTCAGGACGGCTGCGAGCAGAGCCCCGGCGAGATGGGTGTGCCGGGGGCGGAGCGGTTCGGGTCTGTGCACGGGCATAGCGTGCCTCCGAAGGCTCGGTGACGCTCGGTGGGGAAATCGCGCGTGTCCGTGACCGACCGTCGCCGGACGTGTGTGGCGTGGGCATGTCAGTCACGTTCTGATAGAGAAGCTAGGCAGCGAGAAGAGCAGGTGGAAGGGGGTCCGGAGGCTGCCGTTGGTCTACGCCTGCGAAATACTGACGGAGCTGCGGCAATGACGGCGGTTGGCGGAAACTTTCAGGGCCGGGAAATCGAGGCAGGGGCTGACGTGCACGAAGACGGAAACGGTGACGGGCCGCGAGGTGGATCCGGCGTGTCCGGTGGTGGTCTGGACCAGCCTGAATTCCTCGACCTGGAACGCGAGTTGACGGTCCTGTTCCGGCGCGCCCGGGCCAAGCAGGGCGAGATGGCCCGCGAGGTCCACCCCGACCTGGAGTCCGCCGCGTACGGCCTGTTGGTCCGTCTGGACGACGCCGGCCGCCAGCGGGCCACCGAGCTCGCCGCCTACATCGGCGTCGGCAAGGCCACCATGTCCCGGCAGCTGCGTGCCCTGGAGGACCTGGGCCTGGTCGCCCGCGAGCCGGACCCGGCCGACGGCCGGGCCTGGCTGGTGCACCTCACGGAGGTGGGGCGCGGACGGGTCGCCAAGGTCCGCGAGGCCCGGCGCGCCCGCTACGTGGAGCAGCTCTCGCACTGGGACCGCCGCGAGGTGGCGGAGCTGGCCCGGCTGCTGAACCAGCTCAACCTGGGAATGGAGAAGTAGGGGACGGGGGAGCAGGGGGGCGGCGGCTCAGAGCTCGACGTACACGACCGTCGCGTCGTCGTGCGTCTTGCTCCGCCGCAGATACGTCCGCTCCTCGGCGTCGGCCGCCTCCAGCGCCCGCACCCGTTCCACCAGGGCCCGCGCCCCCTCCTTCCGGATGAACCGGAACAGGTCCTCCCAGTCCCCCTCCCGGAACTTCTCCACCCACCGCGCCGCGCCGTCCGAGAGCGCCGCCAGCGCCCGGACGTCGGCCCGCGGCAGCACCCCGGTCACCGCCCGCGCCGCGACCGACGGATCCGCCGCGGCCGTGAAGAAGCCGCCCTCCTTGTTGCGGACATGAGCGTCGATCAGGGCGTCCGTGGCGAGCGAGGCGCGCGGGAGGCGGGCCAGGCGGTCGTCCAGGTATGGCGTGATCGTGCCGTCCGGGGACTCCGTCAGCAGGGCCGAGTCCGACAGGACCAGGTACTCCACCGTCTCGGCCGACCAGCGCGCCAGAACCACGGTTGCTTGTGGGGTTCGTGGGTGAGAAAGGTCACAGGTTTGTGAGTGTGCCTCAACGGTACGCGTGATGGCGCGGGCGAGCGCGTCCGCGAGGGGAACATCGGGGAGTGAAACGGTCAGTTCGGTCAGGGCTCCGCCGAGCCGCGCGGTGAACCAGGGAACGGAATGCAGACAGCCCGTCTCACCCCGCGGCGGGGTCACTCCGTCCAGGACGACCAGTGCGCCGCCCTGTCCCGAGGCGGGAAGGCCGACACTTGCGAAGTCCTCGTTGGGGCGGGCCGGAACGCCGGGCTCCGAAACAAGCTCAGTTCGCATCCGGCCAGTCTGCACGAGCCCTTCACAAGGTTTGCGAAGGGGGCGCATCAGTTGCCGGACGGGTGCACACACGCAGGTCAGACGCCTGATTTGAGATGGAATGCAGTGCTCCGGGGAGGCGTGGCGGCGAATCCTGCCATCGCCCGCCGCAGACGTCCAACCGGCCTGCCGCACAGGGCATGTGACTGCGCCAGAGGAACTTGCCCGCCAACTCTCCTCCGGGGTTCACTCCTTCGAGTGGCGGGGCAGGTGATGCGCGGCCGTCGCCCACCGGCACTGGGAGGGTCGGGGTCCGGTGAGGACATCCCCTGCTCGAGCCAAGTCGAGAGCTTGGGGGAGGGGTGTACGTACCGTCGAAGGAAATTGACGGAGCGTCATCCGGACCCATGGGTATCACGAGTCAGGAATGCGAGCACCGGTGCAGAAGATGCGGCCACGTCGCTCAGGCAAGCAGACGGCCTCCGCGGGGGGTGCGCAGCCCGCTCCCGGCACCGACGCCGACATCGCGCCCGCGGGCAAGGGGCGCCCGACCCACGTACGGAACCGGCTGATCGTCGCCGTGGCGGTCGTCGCCGCCGCCATCGCCGGCGCCGGCGTCCCCTCGATCGTCGCCGCCTCGGGGCAACTGCACGACTCCCAGGCACTGGTGACCCTCGCCGAACAGACCGAGGACGCGCTCACGCTCGCGCACTCCCTCGCCGACGAGCGCGACGAGGTCACCGCTTACATCGCCGCCGGCCGTCCCAAGTCCAAGGCGCCCAGCGAGCAGCGCAGCGCCCGTGTCGACCGGCAGGTCGAGGAACTGCGCGCCGACACCGACGCCCCCGCCTCGCTGCGTGCGGACCTCGACGGCATCGCGGCCCTGCGCCGCTCCTCGCTCACCGGCAAGAGCACCGCGCTGGAGTCCCACCAGGCCTACTCGGCCGCCATCACCGAACTGCACCGGCTCGCCGAGCGGCTGGCCGAGCAGATGCCGCCGCGCGCGGGTTCGGGCGCCTACGCGCTGGCCGAGCTGGACTCCGCCGTGCAGCAGGCCGCGGCCGCCCGCGGGCTGCTGCTGGCCGCGCTCAGCGTGCCGACCACCACCGAGACCGTCATCGACCCGCTCACCGGCATCGCCACCACCCAGGAGACCTCCTCGGGTGCCGACGCCAAGCAGCGCGACGCGCTCAGCGCCGCCGCCCAGCAGGCCCGGCTGCGCTCCGACGCCGCCCTCGACGACTTCCGCGACACCGCCCCCAAGAGCGCGCGCACCTCGTACGACTCCACGGTCACCGGCCCCGAGGTCGACACGGCCGAGCGGTATCTCGCCTCCCTCACGGACCAGTCCACGCTCTCCGGCCGGGACCTGGCCACCGACACCCAGCGGGCCGAGGCCGCCCTCTCCGCCCGCGTCGACTCGATGCGCGGCGCCGAGTCCGCGCTCTACGACCGGCGCACCAAGGCCCTGGAGCAGCTCCGCGACGACGACGTCACCGCGCTGGAGATCCGGATCGCGATCCTCGGCGCGCTGATGCTGCTCGCCGTCGGCGTCGCCACCGGCATGGCCCGCAGCCTCACCCGGCCGCTCGCCGTGCTGCGGCTCGGCTCCGCCCGGCTGGCGGGTGCCGAGGACCCGGCGGCGGAGGAGCCCGTCAAGTTCACCGGGCGCAAGGACGAGTTCGCGCAGGTCGTCAACTCCGTCAACGCCCTGCACGCGCAGGCCGTCGCCCTGCACGAGCGCATCGGAACCCTGGAGTCCGACCGCAAGCACCTGGTCGGGCAGCGGCAGAAGATGGCCGACGCCCGCGAGGGGCTGCGCGCCGAGCTCAGCGAGTCCGCGGCCCAGCTGGAGCGGCTGCGGGGCAGCATCGGCGGCTCGTTCGTCAATCTGGCCCTGCGCACCCTCGGCCTGGTCGAGCGCCAGCTCGCCGTCATCGAGGGGCTGGAGGAGCGCGAGCAGGACCCCGAGCGGCTCGCCACCCTCTTCAAGCTCGACCACTTCGCCACGGTCATGCGCCGGCACAGCGAGAACCTCCTCGTGCTGGCCGGCACCGAGCACGTCCAGCAGCACGCCGGTCCGGTCCCGCTGGTCGACGTAGTCCGCGCCGCGGTCAGCGAGATCGAACGGTACGAGCGGGTCCGTATCGCCGCGCTGCCGCCGCACGCGCACATCGCCGGGTTCGCCGCGGACGACCTCTCCCACCTGCTTGCCGAACTGATGGAGAACGCCACGTCGTTCTCCCCGCCCGACCTCCCCGTCGAGGTCTCCGGCTGGCTGCTGGAGAACGGCGAGGTCATGCTCTCCGTCCAGGACGAGGGCATCGGCATGACCGCCGAGCGCCTCGGCCGCCTCAACACCCGCCTCGCCGAGTTCGACCCCGAGGCCTCCTACGACCAGGAGGGCGAGCAGGGACTGGGCCTCGGCCTCTACGTCGTCGCGCGCCTCGCCCACCGGCACGGCGTCCGCGTCCAGCTCCGTGAGCAGAAGCAGGGCGGAATCGCGGCGGTCGCCGTCCTGCCCAAGGGCCTGCTGGCCCCCGCCCCCACCGCCGCGGTCCCCTCGGACACCCCGCACCACACCACCGGCCACGCCTTCTCCCTCCCGGGCGCCGACGCGGAGGCCAACTCCAACGTCCTGCGCGGCCGCCAGAAGAACGCCGACCCACTGGTGGCGATGGCGGAACGCGCGGTACGGGAGACGGAGGAGGCCGAGGAGGCGGTACGGGACTCGGAGTCGAGCGCGGAGGAAGCGGCCCGGACGTCGAGCCCGAGCGCCGAAGAGGCCGTGCAGGACTTCGCGGGCGCCGAAGAAGCAGCACCGCAGGCCGGGCGCGCCGACATGGCCATCGAGGTCGAGCAGGAGCGCGAGCACCCTGCCGAGACCACGATGGAACTCCTGATCCCGGTGCAGCCGACCGACGGACCAGCAGTCGGCGACGGTGAGGACGCCCCGCAGGGGCCACCCGCACCCGGCGGCGAAAGTCGCGCGGGTGGTGAGGGCGGGAATCCGTACGCCGAAGGCGGGGCCGAGGCCGAACACACCCGCACCCCGGACGAGGAGCAGCTCACCGACAAGGGCCTCCCCAAGCGCACCCCGAAGATCACCACCCCCACCCAGGCTCCGCGCCAGCGCACCGGCGGTGTCGACGCCGAAGCCCTCCGCAAGAGGCTCGGCGGCTTCCGCCAGGGCGCCCAGGCCGGTTACCGCGACGTAGCGGCGGAGATCGCCGAACAGGCGGCCCAGAACAAGGCGCCGGACGCCGAACCGGCCGTATCCGAGGAAGCCACGGGGGGCACTGTCGAGGAGGCAAGCAGTTGACCGCGCCCAGTACCTTCGGACTGAGCAGTGAAGCCCGCAACCTGCACTGGCTGCTGACGAACCTGGTCGAGGAGGTGCCGGGCATCCAGTCAGTGGCGGTGGTCTCCTCCGACGGCCTGCTCCTGCTCTCCTCCGACCCGGATCGTAATGACGCCGCCCGGACCAAGTCCCCGCAGCCCAAGGGCCCCCGGGGATCGTCGGCCGACCTGGCCACCGTCGTCTCCGGCATCGGCAGCCTCACCATCGGCGCGGCCAAGCTGATCCAGTTCGGCGGCGTGAAGCACACGATGGTCGCGATGGACGAGGGCAGCCTGTTCGTGATGTCCATCAGCGACGGCTCGCTCCTCGGAGTGCACGGCTCCGCGGACTGCGACATGAGCGTGGTGGCGTACCACATGGCGCTCTTCGTCGGCCGGGCCGGCCATGTCCTCACCCCCGAACTCCGCAGCGAGCTGAGGAAGTCGCTCGAGGACGCCTCGGCAGGGAGCACCCGATGAGCAACGCCCCGAAGAACAGGCCCCAGCTCCCCGTCCGCGGCGGTGAACGAAAACCCGCGCGCGTACGGCCCTACTCGCTCACCGGCGGCCGTACCCGGTTCGGTCACGTTCTCCTCGTGGAGACGTTCGTGGCCGCGCTCGAAGCCCCCGAGGAGCGCAAGGAACTGACGAATGGTTCCCTCAGCACCAGGGTGATGCCGGAGCTGCAGGCCATCGTCGAACTGTGCCGCCGTATGCGCACGGTGGCCGAGATCGCCGCGCTGCTGAAGATGCCGCTCGGCGTGGTCCGCGTGCTGCTCAGCGACCTCGCGGACCAGGGAAAGATCCGGGTGTACGGCACGGGAACCGGCCACGGCACGGGCCGGCCGGACCGCGCACTGCTGGAAAGGGTGCTGAGTGGACTCCGTCGTCTTTGAAGACACCGATGAGGACCTGAAGTCCTGGCAGACGGACCGCAACCGGGCCCCCATCGCCACGAAGATAGTCGTGGCCGGTGGCTTCGGTGTCGGCAAGACAACCCTGGTCACGGCCGTCTCGGAGATCACGCCCCTGCAGACCGAGGCGCTGATGACCGAGGCGAGCGAGGAGACCGACGACCTCACCGCCACGCCCGGCAAGCTCACCACCACCGTGGCCATGGACTTCGGCCGCCTCACGCTCGACGACGACCTGGTGCTCTACCTGTTCGGCACGCCGGGCCAGCAGCGGTTCTGGTTCATGTGGGACGACCTGGTGCGCGGCGCGATCGGGGCGGTCGTCCTGGCCGACACCCGGCGGCTGAAGGACTGCTTCCCGGCGCTGGACTACTTCGAGAGCTGCGGGCTGCCGTACGTCGTCGCGGTCAACCACTTCGACGGCAGCGACCTGTTCGAACCGGCGGATGTGCGGGAGGCGTTGACGATCCCCGCGCACATACCTGTAATGATCATGGATGCGCGGCGCCGGATCTCGGTGATCGAGACCCTGCTGGCCCTCGTCGGCCATGCCCTGGACGAGACCCCCGAATAGCCCCGTCCTGCCCGAGCCGTCCCCGATCCCCGTAGGAGACACCACCCGCATGCGGAAGATACTCGTCGTCGGAGCCGGCCAGGCCGGACTCCAG
The DNA here is from genome assembly GCF_008704715.1 of Streptomyces chartreusis. Classification (NCBI taxonomy): domain Bacteria; kingdom Bacillati; phylum Actinomycetota; class Actinomycetes; order Kitasatosporales; family Streptomycetaceae; genus Streptomyces; species Streptomyces chartreusis. The sequence continues at coordinate 3,384,842 of NZ_CP023689.1, read as the reverse complement.
ATCGCCCTCGGACTCCAGTCGAACGGGTACGAGGTCACCCTGATGTCCAACCGGACGGCGGACGAGATCCGCTCCGGCCGGGTCATGTCCACGCAGTGCATGTTCCACACGGCGCTCCAGCACGAGCGCGACCTCCAGCTGAACTTCTGGGAGTCCCAGGCCCCGAAGATCGAAGGGCTCGGCGTCTCGGTCGCGGCCCCCGGCTCCTGGAGCGAGGGGCCCGCGGCCCGCGCGATCGACTGGCTCGGGCGCTTCGACGGGTTCGCGCAGTCCGTCGACCAGCGCGTGAAGATGGCCGGCTGGATGGAGACCTTCGCCCAGCGCGGCGGCCAGCTGGTCATCCACGGCGCGGCGGTCGGCGACCTCGACTACTTCTCCCGTACGTACGACCTGGTGCTGGTGTCGGCCGGCAAGGGCGAGCTCGTCCAGATGTTCGAGCGGGACGCGCAGCGCTCCCCGTACAGCCGGCCGCAGCGGGCGCTGGCCGTGTCGTACGTCCACGGCCTCGGCCCGCGTCCGGAGCACCCGGACACCGAGGGCGTGCGCTGCAACCTCGTCCCCGGCGTCGGCGAGCTGTTCGTCATGCCGTGCCTGACGACCTCCGGACGCGCGGACATCCTGTTCTGGGAGGGCATACCCGGCGGCCCGCTCGACGTCTTCGACGGCGTGAAGGACCCGGCCGAACACCTCTCCCTGACCCTGGGACTCATGGAGCGGTACGTGCCCTGGGAGTACGCCCGGGCCACCAAGGTCGAACTCACGGACGCCGGCGGCACGCTGAGCGGGCGGTACGCGCCGACCGTGCGCAACCCCATCGGCCGGCTCCCCGGCGGCGGGCTGGTGCTCGGCGTCGCGGACGTCGTCGTCGCCAACGACCCCATCACCGGCCAGGGGTCCAACTCGGCGTCCAAGTGCGCCGCCGCCTACCTCTCCTCGATCCTGGAGCACGGCGAGAAGGAGTTCGACGAGACCTGGATGCACGCCACGTTCGACCGTTACTGGGACACCGCGCAGCACGTCACCAAGTGGACCAACGCCATGCTGGCGCCGCCGCCGGAGCACATCCTCAACCTGATCGGCGCCGCCGGTCAGCTCCAGCCGGTCGCCGACCGGTTCGCCAACGGGTTCAACGACCCGGCTGACTTCGAGAACTACTTCTACGATCCGGAGAAGACCGCGGCTTATCTCGGTGAGGTGGCTGGGGCCTGACCTGCGGGCGCACGGCGCCCAGGACCGGGTTCGACGCGATCGGGGAGATCTTGACCTTCTCCCCGGTGCGCGGTGCCTGGACCACCTTGCCCTTGCCCACGTACAGGGCCACGTGCGTGGCGTCCGGGAAGTAGATGACCAGGTCGCCGGGGCGCAGCTCGGTCAGCGGGACGCGGTCCAGCCGCGCCCACTGCTCCTGGCTGGTGCGCGGGATGCGCGTCCCGGCATGGGCCCACGCCTTTGACGTCAGGCCCGAGCAGTCGTACGACTTCGGGCCCTCCGCGCCCCACTTGTACGGCTTCCCGAGCTGCCGTTTCGCGTAGCGGATCGCCCGGGCGCCCTCGGAGGACGGCTTCTGGTCGTCCTGGGCGAGGGCGCCCGAGGCGAGGAATGCCTGCTGCGCCTCCGCCGTGTCCTCGTTCTCCAGCTGGGCCAGCGCGGCGAGCTGCGCGGGAGTGAGGGACGCCAGGAGTTCCTCCACCCTGCGCAGCTGCTTCAGGACGGCGTCGCGGTCCTTCTTCTGCCGTTCGGCGAGGACGAGTTGGCCATCGAGGGCCTCGCGGGCCTTGCGGGCCAGATCGGCGGCCTCGCGTTCGCTGCCGGTCAGCCGGCCGACCGTCTCGGCGCGCTCGCGGGCCAGGCGGCCGATGACATGGCCCTGGTCGAGGGCGTGCTGCGGGTCGGCGGCCAGCAGCAGCCGGACGTACGGGGAGATGTCGGTGGTGTTCTGGTACTGCTGCCTGGCCAGCCGGCCGGCCGCGCCCCTGCTGTCGTGCAGGGACAGGCGGGCGCGGGCCAGGGCGGTGTCCAGGCGGGCCACCTCGGTGCGCTGCCTCCGGAGCTTCTCCGCGGTCGCGTTGTAGGTCTCCGTGGCCTGCTCGGTCTCCCGGTACAGCTGCTGAAGTTCCGTCAGGAGGTCGGCGGTGGAGCGCTCCTGGGGTTCGAGGGGCTGGAGGGGGGCGAGGGGTTCGAGGGGGCTGAGTGGTGCGGGAGCCGTGGGGGCTTCGGGGGCCTGGAGGGGCGGGGGTGCCTGGAGGGTTCTTGGAGTCGCCAGGGTGGGTGTCGGGGCGAGGAGGGTGACGGCCGTCGCGGCCGCCGCCGTACACACCAGACGCAGAAGCCTTCCTGACACGTCATCACCTCCGATGCGGGCAGGCTCTCCGCTCCGCATCGTGAGCATCGGACGGTCACTGCGGGTTCGCGCGTCGGATGTGCGCGGTTCGGCGCAGCGAGGTCACTCGTCCGAGTCGTGTGGCTTGCCGGGCGGCGTGGTGTCTGGCTTGGACCACGGCCACTTCAGGCGGCTGCTCTGCCGGCCCTCGGGGTCGTACTCGTACTTCCAGCGGCGGCTGAGGCCGGGGCGGGCGCCCTGCGTGCGCGGTACGCGGCGGTAGACGAGGACCGTGGGCGGGCCGCCGTGCGGGTCGGGGACCGGGATGCGGTACGTCTTGGGCGGGTGGCTCGTGATGCCCAGCAGGACGGGGAGCACGCGGCCGTCCATGGGGCCGCCCTCGAATGGGGTGTCTTCGGTCTTCACTGCAACAGTGTGGGCTATAGGTCGTCGGCGAGCTTCTGCGCCAGGGCGGCCGTCTGGGAGTCCCGGGCCGCCGTCACGGCGAGCGCCGCCGCGAACTGGTCGACCAGCCAGTCGCGCAGGTCCGGCATCGGGGGCTGCTTGCCCTCGTCGAGCCAGATCAGGGAGGCCGCCTCGACCGTGGTGATCCACACCCGCACGGTCATGCGCAGGTGGAGGCCGGGGTCGGCGACGTCGAGGTGGCTGAGGATGTGCTCGGCGGCGGCGCGGCGTACGCCGTCGACGATGGCGGTGGTGCGGGAGGTCTCCACGACGCTGCCGCCCTGGAGCAGGGCGCTGAAGCCGGTGTCGTGCTGGTCGACGAAGGTGAGGTAGCGGTCGAGGGCGCGGGCCAGGCGGGCGAGGAGGGGGCCGTCGCGGGGTTCGTCGAAGCAGTTCTGGAGTTCTTCCGCGGCGGAGCGGAGGGCGGCCTCGTAGAGCTGTTGCTTGCCGCCGGGGAAGTAGCGGTAGACGAGGGGGCGTGAGACGCCGGCCGCTTCTGCCACGTCGTCCAGGGAGATGTCCTCGGGGGTGCGGTGGGCGAAGAGGCCGAGGGCGGCGTCGAGGAGTTGGCTGCGGCGCTCCTCGACGCTGAGGCGACGGTAGGCGGGGGTGGGGGCCGAGGGCGTCATGACCAGCAGCGTAGCTTCCGGCGGGTGGGCCGGGGGTGCCTGCGGCGGCCTGTGGCGGAGAGTGGGGGGTCGCGTAGCGCCTGCGGGTGCTTTGTGGGTCGGGGCCGTGCCGGGGGGTGTCCGTCCTCGGTCGGGCGGTTGGCCAGCCTCAGAGGGGTGCTGTTTCTTGACGCCCGACGCTGCGGGCGGACACCCCCCGGCACGTCCCCTTGCCGCCGTACGCGGCTGATGGGCGTGTGTTTCTACGCCAGTAGGCCCGATGACTTCCACAGGCGGCGGCCCACTCCTCGCAGTACGCCTATGTCGTCCAGGAAGTCGGTGAGGCGCTTGGCGCCTGTCTGCATGACCTCTCGGCGGTGGCCGCTGGCCTTCACCTGGGCCAGGGCCTCGCGCTTGTCGAGGCCGATGTTCGTGTAGACCTCGGGGTTGACGAAGGCGACCGAGAAGACTCGGGCGAACTCGCCGGAGGTGACGCGGGTGAACTCCTGGGACCACCTCGGGGCCGTCAGCATCTGGCGGCGGAGTTCCTCGCGGGCGTAGCGGACGTGGCGGGCCTCCTCGACCACGTGGATGCGGGTGACGCCGCGGATGAGGGTCTGTACGCGCTCGTCCGGGAAGGTCAGGCGCTGCATCCAGTCTAGGACCTCCTCACCGAGCAGGGTCGCCGTGAAGGAGCCCGGGGTGGTGGAGATCGTCTTGAAGAGGCGGCCCAGGTGCTGGTGGGCCCGGCTCACGGGGTACCACGGGGTGCCGCCGTGGGAGATCAGGCGGGCGAACATCTTGGAGTGGCGGCACTCGTCCTCGATCTCGGTGAGTGCGTAGCGGACGTGGGCGCTCGTCGCCGACTTGTCGTAGATGTGGCGGACCAGGAGCTGCATCAGGATGATCTCGAACCAGATACCCAGCGAGGCCAGTGCGGCTGCCTCGTGCTGGGAGAGGAGGATGCGCTGCTCCTCGCTCATCCGCTTCCACATCGGGGTGTCGTACAGCGAGACGAGCTCCGGGGGCCAGAACCACTTGCCCTCCTCGAAGGGCGCCTCCCAGTCCAGCTCCTTGTCGGGGTCGAAGGAGTGCTTGGCGGAGGAGGCAAGGAGGCGTTCTGCCACCTGTTCGCGGTCCTTGAGCAGCCCGAGCGCGTCGCGCAGGCCGTCCAGCGCGTCGGCTTCCGTCAGGGTCGTCATCGGTCCCTCACCTCTGTTACCGGGGGTACGTCGTCCGACTCTTATGAGACTGCCTGTCAGCAAGGGCGTCAATCCCTTGCGCAGGACTTGTTGACCCCGCGTCTACCACGTGTGAGCCTGCCGAACATGCCGACATACGACCTGTACGCGAACGATCCGGGAGAACCTCTCTGGCAGGTGCCGGCTGCCGGGGCGGCCCGTTTCGGCTGGGAGTACGACAACGGGCGCGAGCGGCTCCTGGCCCTGTACCAGAAGGGCAAGGACAAGCAGTGGGACGGGCAGCGCAGGATCGACTGGGAGCTGGAGGTCGATCCGTACGACGCGCTCGGCACACCGGAAGAGGCCATGGCGCTCTACGGGACGCCGTACTGGACGAAGATGAACGAGCGCGAGCGGGGCGAGCTGCGGCAGCACTACGCCTCCTGGCAGTTCAGCCAGTTCCTGCACGGTGAGCAGGGCGCGATGATCTGTGCGGCGCGGATCGTGGAGTCGGTGCCCGACATGGACGCCAAGTTCTACTCGGCGACGCAGACGATGGACGAGGCGCGGCACGCCGAGATCTACGGGCGTTTCCTGCACGAGAAGATCGGGATGCTCTACCCGATCAACGACAACCTCCAGTCGCTGCTCGGCGACACGCTGCGCGACAGCCGGTGGGACATGCCGTACCTCGGGATGCAGGTGCTGATCGAGGGGCTCGCGCTGGCCGCGTTCGGGATGATCCGCGACACGACGACCAAGCCGCTGCCCAAGCAGATCCTGGCCTATGTGATGCAGGACGAGGCGCGGCACGTGGCCTTCGGGCGGATGGCGCTGCGGGACCACTACAGGCAGCTGACCGATGCCGAACTGCGTGAGCGCGAGGAGTTCGTCATCGAGGGCTGCTATCTGATGCGCGACCGGCTGCGGGGCGTCGAGGTCCTGGAGAACTTCGGCATCCCGAAGGCCGAGGCGGAGCAGATCAGCGAGCGTTCGGAGTTTCTGCAGCTGTTCCGGCGGCTGCTGTTCTCGCGGATCGTCCCGTGCGTGAAGGACATCGGTCTGTGGGGGAAACGGCTTCAGCAGGCCTATGTCGACATGGGAGTGTTCGAGATGGGCGACTCCAATTTGGATCTGCTGATGGCTCAGGACGAGGAGATCGCCGAGAAGCTCGACGCCGAGCGGTTCGCGGAGGAGGAGCGGGAGCGGGTGGCGGAGGTCGAGGAGGCGATCGAGGCAGGTCAACGCCTTGATGGTTGATCACTCGGGCGAGGGGCGAAACGGCATATTCGCCTGGGCAGGCTGACTGTGCCCGGCAGACTCCGCCGCATGGGCGAAATCATGAGCGCCGCACGCGAGTACGGGCTGGACGACGACTACCAGTGGCCCCGTCCGCCGGTGGGTGGCTGGACGGCGGATGACCTCGACGAGCTTCCCAACCTTCCTCCGCACATGGAGCTGATCGGCGGGAGCCTCGTTTTCGAGAGTCCGCAGACCAACTTCCACTCACGTGCCAACCGCTTACTGGACAACACGCTGCTGGGCCAAGTGCCGGATGAACTGGACGTCATCCGCGGGATGACGGTCAAGCTCAACAAGCGCAATCGACCGGAGCCCGATGTACTCGTGTTCCGTGCGGACGCCGACACGGGGCCGGCGCAGACCTGGTACCGGCCGGAGGATGTCGTGATCGCCGTCGAGGTCGTCTCCGAGGACTCGGAGGAGCGGGACCGGGACGTGAAGCCCCGGAAGTATGCCCAAGCGGGTATCCCGCACTACTGGCGTGTCGAAGAGAACGAAGGCTTGCCGGTCGTCTACGTCTACGAACTCGATCCCGCAACGCAGTCCTACTGCCTGGTGGGCATCTTCCACGACAAGCTCAGACTGACCGTCCCGTTCCCCATCGACATCGACCTCACCACGATCGACCACCGGCGGCGCGGCTAGACCGAGCACCCCAGGTCGTCCGGGACCTCGCCCGGTATCGGCTGTGCCCCTTGCGGCGGGAACGACGTGCGCAGGGTGAAGGCGTGCGGGGTCGGGCCGTTGGTGCGCAGGTGGAGGAGGCGGGACTCGGCTTCCGCGACCGTCGGGCGGTGGCCGGCGGGGACCCACCACAGGGTCGTCATCGCCTCCTGGACGCGCTCGAACCACTCACGGCGGCGGGCCAGCATCTCGCGGTGCCGTCCCTGATACATGTACGCCGTCAGGGCGTTGGTGTCGCGCCACACCGTCAGGTTGATGATCAGCCACTCGTCGCCGAAGACCGGCACGCCCGTCGCGTCGCCGGAGTCGTCCTTCAGCCGCCAGACGAAGCCGTCCGCGGCCTCGGCGTCGGCGTTCACGGGGTCGAGGTTGTCGACGAAGTCCTTGAGCTGGGGGGAGTCCAGCGGCGCCTTGAGGCGGGCGATGTTGACCTGGGCGAGTTCGAAGGCGGGGTCCGGGGTGGTGGATGTCGGCATGGACCGAACGATAGGTCGGCTGCCGGCGGTGGCCCAGGGGGTATCTCAGTACGTGGGCACATGTCCCTGTTTCACAACCGCGACGGCGTGCGGGTGAGTAACTGTGTACCGCCGTCTTACGGGCGGGAAACCGTGCACTGACCGGCCCGCCCGTAGCTTCACGGAGCATGACGGGGAACGTACTGACCGCCCTTCGCCCGATCGTCCGCCGCCCTTTTACGCTGCCCGGTTGGAGTTCCATCCGGGGCCGTATGGCCATAGTGCTGGCCGTTCCGACGTGTCTGCTGCTCGCTCTCACCGGGCTCGGCGTCGCCGACCGGGCCGCCGACTTCTCCGCCGCCCGGGACACCGAGGCGCATGTCGGGGTGCTGTTGCGGGTGCAGGGGCTCGTCCGGGAGGTGCAGCGTGAACGCGGGCTGACCAACGGGCTGTTGGGCGGTGAGAAGGGGTACCGGGACGACGTCGTCGCGCAGCGGACCCGTACCGACCGGGCACGGGACGCCCTGAGCGCCTCGCTGGAGTCCGAGAGCGGTCCGCTCGTCTCCGCCGTGCGCGGCGCCGACGTTCCGCTCGCCGCCCTCGCCACCACGCGCGAGCACGTGGACGCCGGCATCGCCGGGCGCGCCGCCACCCTGCGCACCTACACCAAGGCCGTCACACGGCTCGTCGACGCCGAGTCGGCCGGTGTCCCGGACGGCGACCGGCGTATCGCGCAGGGCGTGCAGGCCCTTCAGGCGCTCGCCCGGGCCACGGAGGCCGTCGCGCTCGAACGCGGCTCACTCAACGGGGTGTTCGCGGCCGGGCGCTTCCGCTCCGGTGAGTACCTCGACTTCACGGAGGTCCGCGCCACCCGGGTGGCCGCGCTGGGCCAGTTCCGGCAACTCGCCCGGGGAGAGCAGGAGTCCGCGCTCGACGACGCCTTCGGCACGGACGCCGCGCGCCGGGTCGCCGGGTACGAGGCGCGGGCCGGGCGAGGAGCCGACGGGTCCGCTCTCGACGTGGCCCCCGCCCGGTGGTGGGCCGACATGACGACCCTCGTGGACGATCTGCACGGCGTGCAGCGGGAGGTCGGGGACGACGTCCGTGCGCGGGCCGCCGACGCCGGATCCGCCGCCACCCGGCAGCTCGGCGGGTTCCTCGCCCTCGGGGTGCTGATCCTGGGTGTGGCCGTCGCGCTCGCCGTCTTCTCGGCCCGCTCCATCACCCGCCCGCTGGGTGCCCTCGCCGACGAGGCGGACGCGGTCGCCGGAGCGCGGCTGCCCGAGGCGGTCCGGCGGATCCAGGAGGCCGACCCCGGCAGCCCGCACGACGACGGGGCCGGGCGGCCCCGACTCCCCGGCGGCGCACGGGAGATCAGCCGGCTGGCCGCCGCCCTGCGCAACGTCGAGGACACCGCCGTCGGCCTCGCCGCCCAGCAGGCCGTCCTGCGCCGGACCAGCACCGAGTCGCTGGCCAGCCTCGGCCGCCGCAACCAGAGCCTGCTCAACCGGCAGCTCGGCCTGATCACCACCCTGGAGAGCCAGGAGCTCGACCCGGACGCCCTCGCCGAGCTCTTCGAACTCGACCACCTGGCCACCCGGATGCGCCGCAACGCCGAGTCACTGCTGGTGCTGGCCGGCGAGGAGTCGCCGGCCCGGTCCTGGAAGGGCACGGTCGCCGTCACGGACGTGGTGCGGTCGGCGGTCGCCGAGGTCGAGCAGTATCGGCGGGTGGCCGCCGTGGACGTCCGGCAGTGCGGCATCCGCGGCCACAGCGTCGCCGAACTGTCCCATCTGATCGCCGAGCTGGTGGAGAACGCGCTGATGTTCAGCCCGCCCCAGCAGCCCGTCGAGGTCCACGGCTGGCCGGACGCCGCCGAGTACTGCCTGGCCGTGGTGGACCGGGGCATCGGGATGACACCGGAGCGCCTGGCCGAGGCCAACGCCGTGCTGGCGGGGAAGGGCGACTCCCTGCACACCGCCCCGACCCGGTTCCTCGGTCACCACGTCGTCGGCGCCCTCGCCGCCCGCCTCGGTGCCCACGTCGAGCTCCGCCCCACCCAGGGCACGGGCGTCACCGCCTACGTCGCCCTGCCGGCCGCCCTGATCCAGGAGCCGACGTCAACCGCGGTCGCCCGAGGGTGACTTCAGCACCGCCTCCATCACCGCGCGGGCGATCGGTGCCGCGTCACCGCCGCCGCTGATCTCCCCGCGGTCCGTGTCCGCGTCCTCCACCACCACCGCGACCGCCACCTTGGGCTCCAGATCGCGGTCGCCCTTGGCCCAGGAGACGAACCAGGCGTACGGCGTGCCGGAGTTGCCGAGGCCGTGCTGGGCCGTGCCGGTCTTGCCGCCGACCGTCGCGCCCGGGATCCACGCGTTGGTGCCGGTGCCCTCGCGTACGACGTCCACCATCAGCTCCTTCAGGAGCCTCGCGGTCGACGGGCGCATCGCCTGCCGGGTCGGGCGGGACCCGGCCGTGGCCACCGTGGCACCGCCCGCCCGGGTCGTGCGCTCCACGAGATACGGCGAGCGCACCTGGCCGCCGTTGGCCACGGCCGCCGCGACCATCGCCATCTGGAGCGGGGTGGCGCGGGTGTTGTACTGCCCGATCGAGGACAGCGCGAGCTGCGCCCGGTCCACCTCGGAGTCGAAGGTGCTCTCGGCGACCGAGTAGGGGATCTTCAGGTTCGCGTCGTTGAAGCCGAAGGCGTCCGCGGTCCGCGCCATCCCGGTCACGCCCGTCCTGACCCCGAGGCGCGCGAACACCGTGTTGCAGGACCACTCGAACGCCTTGCGCAGCGGGACGTCCTCGCAGCCCTCGGACTCGTTGGTCAGCGAGGTCCGGGTGCCCGGCAGGGTGTACGGGTCGGGGGAGTCGGTCGGCTCGTCCAGGTCCTCGACCACACCCGCGTCCAGCGCCGCGGCCGCCGTCACCACCTTGAACGTCGAGCCCGGCGGATACGTCTTGCGCACCGCCCGGTTCAGCATCGGCCGGTCCTTGTCGCGGTTCAGCGACGCCCAGGAACGCGTCACCGAGGCGCCGTTCCCGGACAGGGCGGACGGGTCGTAGGAGGGGGCCGAGACCAGCGCCAGGATGCGTCCCGTCGACGGTTCGACCGCCGCCACCGCGCCCTTGCGGCCCGCGAGCCCCTCGTACGCCGCCTCCTGCGCGGCCCGGCGCAGTGTGGTGACGACGTCACCGCCGGGGTTCCGGTCGCCGTTGGTGCCGCTCCACGGGAACGGGGAGAGCAGCGGGTCCGTGCCCGCGAGGACGCCGTCCTGCGCGTGCTCCAGGAACGTCGTGCCGTACTCCTGCGAGGCGAAGCCGGTGACGGGCGCGTACATCGGGCCGTTCGTGTACGTCCGCTCGTAGCGCAGGTGCTCGCCGGTGTCGTGGGAGCCGGTGACCGGTTCGTCGTCGACCAGGATGTCGCCGCGGGGCTGGCCGTAACGGGAGATCGTGGTGCGGCGGTTGGCGATGTTGTCGTCGTAGGACGGGGCCTCGACGACCTGGATGCGGGCGGCGTTGACGAGCAGCGCGACCAGCAGCAGGGCGCAGAAGAACGCGGCGTGCCGGATGTGCCGGGTCATCGGGCGGCCTCCTCGCCCTTGGGCACGCCGAGTCTGCTGCGGGCCTTGTCGCTGACCCGGATCAGCAGCGCCACGATCGCCCAGTTGGTGACCACCGACGAGCCGCCCTGCGCCAGGAACGGCATCGCCATGCCGGTCAGCGGGATCAGGCCGGTCACCCCGCCCGCGATCACGAACACCTGGAGCGCCACGATCGAGGCGAGCCCGACCGCGAGCAGCCGGCCGAAGGGGTCGCGCAGGGCGAGGCCGGCCCGGTAGCCGCGTTCCACCAGCAGGCCGTAGAGGATGAAGATCGCGGACAGGCCCGCGAGGCCGAGCTCCTCCCCGGCCGTCGCCAGGATGAAGTCGGACTTGGCCGCGAAGCCGATCAGGATCGAGTGGCCGAGGCCCAGTCCGGTGCCGAACGTGCCGCCCGCCGCGAAGGCGAACAGCGACTGCGAGAGCTGGTTGGGGCCCTCGCCCGCGGCGATCGACGCGAACGGGTGCCGCCAGTCCTCGACCCGGCCGTGCACATGCGGCTCCAACTCGCCGACGGCGATCGCGCCGAGCGCCGCGAGCAGCAGGCCGAGGGCGATCCACCCGGTGCGCCCGGTGGCGACGTACAGCAGGACCACGAACAGGCCGAAGAACAGCAGCGAGGTGCCCAGGTCGCGTTCCAGGACCAGCACGCCCACGCTCAGCAGCCAGATCGCGACGATGGGGCCGAGGACGCGGCCGGTGGGCAGTTGGAGCTTCTCGATGCCGAGGACGCGACGGCCGGTGTACGCCAGCGCGTTGCGGTTGGCGGCCAGGTACGCGGCGAAGAACACCGCGAGCAGCACCTTCGCGAACTCGCCGGGCTGGATGGAGAATCCGGCGATCCGGATCCAGATGCGGGCGCCGTTCACGGAGGGGAAGAAGATGGGCAGGGTGAGCAGGACGAGCGCGGCGACCACACAGACGTAGGAGTAGCGCTGGAGCACCCGGTGGTCGCGCAGCAGCAGGACCACCACGATGAACAGCGCCACTCCCAGCGTGGACCACACGAGTTGGGTGGGCGCCGCCCGGTCGCCCGGTGTCTCCAGGTCGAGCCGGTAGATCAGCACCAGGCCGAGGCCGTTGAGCAGCACCCCGATCGGCAGCAGCAGCGGGTCCGCGGACGGTGCGCGCAGGCGTACGGCCAGATGTGCGACCAGCGCGAGCACACCGAGCCCGGCGCCGTATCCGGCGGCGCCGGGCGGGACGGTGCCGCTACGGGCGAGGCCGACCGCGCAGTAGCCGTACACGGAGAGCAGGACGGCCACGACGATGAGGGCCAGTTCGATGCCACGGCGCCGGGGGAGCGGTGCGGCGGGAGCGGGAGCGTCCGCTGCCACCAGGGTGGTTCCGGCCTTGGTCATGTCCGGAACTTACCCAAATAGTCCGTCTTGTGTGCCTAATGGATCAGCACCAGCGCGGCGTGTGCCGGGTCTCGATGAAGCGGGCCGAGCCCCAGGCCCAGGTGCCGTCCGCGAGCAGGTACCAGAAGCGGTTGCCCTGGACGCTCTCGCCCTCGGTCTTGCAGAAGATCCTGACGATGTCCCCCTGGTGGACGACCCGGATCACCTGGCTGCCGCGGTTCGGCGCGGAGCGCAGCAGCAGCGAGCTCGCGGTGACTCGGCCCCGGGTGAACTGCTGGCTCTGGTTGCCGCCTTGGCTCCAGTCCCCACCGGACCCGCCCCAGTCGCCACCGCCCCCGTCCCCGCCCTGGCCTCCCTGGCCGCCGCCCCCGTCCCCGCCCTGGCCGCCGCCCCCGTCTCCACCCTGGCCTTGCTGGCCGCCCCCTTCATCTCCTTGGCCCCCGCCCCAGTCGCCGCCCTGGGACTCGCCGGACGACGAGCCACCGCTCTGGGAACCCCACTCGTCGTCGGCGACGGCGGGAGTTGCGGCGGCCGCGGCGGCGAGGACGCCGGCGGCTATGGATATGGCGAGTCGGGATCGCAGTGCCATGTGTACCTCCAGGTCAAGGGAACGAACCTGACTAATCGCCACATTAGGAGGCCGATCGGGGGTTCGCTCGTCCTAATGGGCCATAGGAGAAGCGCTGCGGAACTGCCGCGGGAAGGGCGGTGCCTATCGCAGGACGAGCGTCGCGACCGCGCCGCCGTCCGCCGCGTTGCCGAACGACAGCCGCGCCCCGAGCACCTCTGCCTGCCCCAACGCGATGGTCAGCCCCAGGCCGTGCCCCTTCGCCCCGCCCTCGGTACGGAACCGCTGCGGCCCGTGCGCGAGGAGGTACTCCGGATAGCCGCCCCCGTGATCCCTGACGGTGACCATCGGACCTTCCACCGTCAGCGACACCGGCCCGCGTCCGTGCTTGTGCGCGTTGGCGACCAGATTGCCGAGCACCCGCTCCAGCCGGCGCCGGTCCGTCTCCACGACGACGTCCCGCAGGACGACGACCTCGGTCTCGGTGCCGGACGCCCGCACCACCCGCTCGGCCAGCGCCGCGAGCGGCTCGCTGTCCGGCTCGGAGCGCTCGCGCCCGCTGTCCAGCCGCGAGATCTCCAGCAGGTCCTCGGTCAGCGTGCGCAACGCCGACACCCGGTCCTGCACCAGCTCCGTCGGCCGCCCCGCCGGCAGCAGCTCGGCCGCCGCGTGCAGCCCGGTCAGCGGGGTGCGCAGCTCGTGCGCCACGTCCGCCGTGAACCGCTGCTCGGCGAGCAGCTTGCTCTGCAACGAGGACGCCATGGAGTCCAGCGCCGCGGCGACCGCGGCCACCTCGTCCGGCGGCCGGGTCGAGTCGCGCGTACGGGGGTCGTCCACCCGGGCGTCGAGATCGCCCGCGCTGATCCGCCGGGCCACCCGGGCGGTGGCGTGCAGCCGCCGGGTCACCCGTGTCACCGCGAACGCGCCCACCAGCGCCGTCACCCCGATCGCCAGCGCCGACGACCACACGATCGCCCGGTCGAGGCCGTCGATGGTGCGGGCCTGCTGCGAGTAGTCCACCTCGACCGCCAGCGCCCGCTCGCCGTCGGCCGGGCCCGCCGCCCACATCGTGGGCCGGCCGCGGTGATCGGCGACCATCGTGCCGCGCTCCCCGGACACCGCCAGCTTCCGCAACGACTCGGGCAGGTCCGGCGGGTCGAGTTCGACGCCGGGCCCGGTTGGATCCCCGGCCTCGAACGCCGCCGTCGCGTCCTCCAGCCGGGACAGCGCGAGTTCGCGGGCCTGGCCGACGGTCTGGTTGGTCACCGAGACGTGCACGAGGATGCCGAGCAGCGCGGCCAGCGCACAGCACATCACCGTGATGAAGACGGCGGCCTTCACGGCCAGCGTGCCCGCCCACTGGGGCAGCGCGAGCCTCATGGCGTGCTCGCCGAGGGGGTGAGGGAGGGGGAGCCCGACGGCGAAGGGGACGGATGGGGCGACTTCTTGCGGTGCCCGGTGCGCAGCATCTCGTCGTGCGTCAGCAGCATCGCCTTCTCGTCCGCGTCCCAGGTCCACTGGAGCCGGTACTCGTACCCGGCGACCTCGGACGGCGAACGGATGATCACCGAGCGGCCGGCCAGCTCGACGCTGCTGATGGCGTCGTCCCAGCTCATCACCTGCATGAGCCGGTGCTTCTCGACGGTGTAGACGCGCACCGCGGTGGTCTTGCCGGGCAGCAGCCGGAAGCCGAGGGTGAGCTCGGGGCGTCCGTCGCCGGTGAGGTCCCGGTAGTAGGGCCGCAGCACCGGGCACTTCCCGTGGCCGGCGCCGCCCCCGCACTGCGCCATCAGCCGGCCGGTCTCGCGGTACTGCGCGTTCTGCCCCTCGTAGTCCCCGGGGCTCTTGTCCATCTCCTTGCGCACGACCGCCACCGGGTTCACATCACGGATGTCGTCGCCGGGGAGCATGACGCCCTTCACGGCCTCCCGGTTCACCTCACCGATCTCATAGGCGGGGCGGGACGCCGGCGTCAGTCTCGGCCAGAGCTTGTCCGGGCTGACGGCGGTCTCGGTCGGGCCGGCGCCCTGGAGCTCCCCGGCGTCACCGCAGGCCGTCGCCGCCGCCAGCAGCAGTGCGACCAGGGCACTGAGCGCGACGATGCGCGTGTGGCGGCTGCGGGGCACGGTTCTCCTGGGGCTCGGGGTGTCGTCGGCCCGTACACCCTATTCGTACGGAAGTCCTTTTTGCGCACCCGGTGGGCGTACGGGCGACGGGCTACTCGGCGAGCTCTTCCAGGAGCCGGGCGGTCGACAGTCCGGCCCGGAGGTAGTCGACGAACAGCTCGTTGTGCAGGGCCCACGGAGAGCGGCGGGAGCGTATCAGCCGGATCGCCTGCTCGGCGGAGTGGTTCCGGCGGACCAGGGCGTGGGCGACGACGAGCCCCGAGCGGTTGTAGCCGTGGTAGCAGCGGACCAGGACCCTGCGGCCGGCGTCGACGGCCTCGCACGCCGCCTCCGCGAGCCGGATCACCCCGGCGAGCTGGGTGCCGTCCAGCGGACCGTCCGGGATCGGCCACACATGGTGCTCCACGCCGGGATCGGGACCGTGCCCGGGCAGCCTGAGCAGTGTCTGCACGAGATCGAACTCGTCCCTGACGACGGCGAACTCCAGTTGCCCCGAGCGGCCCCGGAACTCGTGCCCGCCCATCCACAGGCCGGGCACGATCTCGCTCCAGGGGCTGTCCGGAGCGGGTACGTCGGGTTGCTTCCTGCGGGTACGCAACGGCGCCTCCCCAACCACACCTCGCGAGGGGTGTGCCCAACTCCTCTCAAAGGTAACCGGGTTCTTGCCCCCGCAGCACCCCGCCTGTTCCCATGGTCGTGGGGTGATGGTGCATGAACGGACTGCGCGTCATACCGACCTGGCGGCACGGGCAGGAACGGCTCTACGTCTGTCTCACCGACGGGCGCAACCTCGCCTGGTACGACCGTGAGGCGGGCCGGATCAACCTGCTCAGCGACGCGAGCAGGGAGGATGTGCTGGAGGCCCTCGGCCCCTTCATCACCGGCTCGGTGACGGTGGGCCCGCCCCCGGTGCCCACCCCCGCCGAGCTGGCCGGGCTGACCCTGCACCCGGACGACGACCTGGCGCCCAACCGTCCCGGCGAGGCCCTGCTGATCGCCCTGGACCGGGACCCGGGGCCCTCCCGCCGGCTGCGGCCCGACCCGCGGCGCCGGGCGCTGACGGCCGAGCAGACGGTCGGGGAGGCGCTGGACCGGCTGGACGGCGCGGGCTGGCACGCGCTGCACTCCGTGCCGCTGCCCGGCGGCGACCGCATCCATCACCTGCTGATCGGGCCCGGCGGGCTGTTCGCGCTGCACACGCTGTACGCCCGCAAGGCGAAGGTCACCGTCGCGGACCCCGTGGTCGCCCTCGGCCGCCGTGAGACGTATCCGCTGCTGCGCCGTGTGCGCTCCGACGCCGACCGGGCGTCCTACGCCCTGACCGCGGAGGTCCGTCCCGTGCTGGTCCTGGTCGCCCCGGCCGCCGTGGCGATCACGGCGTCGGTGCGGGAGGTCCGGGTTCTCAGGGACACCGAGGTGGACGGGCTGAGGCGTTCCGGCGGGGTGCTGAAGCCGGCGGACGTGGAGGCGCTGCACGCCATGGCCCGGGACCGGCGGGTCTGGCTGGCCGCCGGCTGAACGGTGCGGGTCGGTTCCGGGTGACCGTCCGCGGGGGCTGCCGCCCCCGGACCCCGCTTCGGCCCTGAACGGGCCTCGTCCTCGAACGCCGGACGGGCTGAGTTGGGCCGGTGCCCGTCCCTCAAGGCAGCGTGCCCGCCCGGTCCGCGTCCAGCAGCGGCGCCAGCAGGTCGCCGTAGTCCTGGAGGCGCGGTGCCAGGTCGGGTGCGGAGAAGGTCAGGGCGTCGGGGGAGCGGCAGTCCACCACCTCCTCCCAGGTGACCGGCGTCGACACCGTCGGCTCGCGGCGGGCGCGCAGGGTGTAGGGGGTCGCCGTCGTCTTGCGGGCCGCGTTCTGGCTCCAGTCGACGAAGACCTTGCCGGGCCGCAGGCTCTTCGTCATCCGGTGGATCGCGAGCCGCGGCAGCGCCTTCTCGGCCTCCACGGCGAGGTCCTTGGCGTACTCGGTGGCCCGTTCGGAGGAGACCGGCCGGATGGTCGCGGCCAGATGGAGGCCCTTGGAACCCGATGTCTTGGCGTACGCCTCGATGCCGTCGGCGGCCAGCCGCTCCCGCAGCCACAGGGCGACCTCGCAGCACTCCACGACGGTGGCCGGTGAGCCCGGGTCCAGGTCGAACACCAGGCGGTCGGCCTCGCCGGGCGCGTCGATCACCCACTGGGGCGTATGGAACTCGGTGACGAGATTGGCGGCCCACATCAGGCTCGCGAGGTCCTGCACGAACACCATGCGCGCCGGCCCCTCGACCCGGGGGACCTCGGCGGTGGTGACCCACTCGGGGGTGCCGGGCGGGACGTTCTTGGTGAAGAACACCTGGCCGTCCGGACCGTCCGGATAGCGCAGGAAGGACACCGGCCGGTCCCGCAGATGCGGCAGCAGTACGTCGGCGGTGGTCGCGTAGTAGTGCAGCACCTCGCCCTTGGTGAACCCGGTCGCCGGATACAGCACCTTCTCCAGGTTGCTGAGCGCCAGGCGCCGCCCCTCCACCTCTGTGATCGGCGTCATACGATGAGAATCACATGAAACCGGCCTGAACCGCCTCGAAAGGTTCCGAACGTGCGATCCATATGGAACGGCGCCATCTCCTTCGGCCTGGTCAGCATCCCGATCAAGGTGGTGAACGCGACGGAGAGCCACTCGATCTCCTTCCGTCAGATCCACACCGAGGACGGCGGCCGGATCCGCTATCGCAAGTTCTGCGAACTGGAGGACCGCGAGGTCGGCCAGGCCGAGATCGGCAAGGGGTACGAGGACGCGGACGGCTCGATCATCCCCATCACCGACGAGGACCTGGCCCAGCTGCCCATCCCGACCGCGAAGACGATCGAGATCGTGGCCTTCGTCCCGGGCGACCGCATCGACCCGCTCCAGATGGACGCCGCCTACTACCTCGCCGCGAGCGGCGCCCCGGCCGCCAAGCCGTACACGCTGCTGCGCGAGGCGCTCAAGCGCAGCAACAAGGTCGCCATCGCCAAGTTCGCGCTGCGCGGCCGGGAGCGGCTGGGCATGCTCCGGGTCGTCGGTGACGCCATCGCCATGCACGGTCTGCTCTGGCCCGACGAGGTCCGCGCGCCCGAGGGGGTCGCCCCGGACGCCGGTGTCACGGTCCGGGACAAGGAGCT
This sequence comes from Streptomyces chartreusis, assembly GCF_008704715.1. NCBI lineage: Bacteria > Bacillati > Actinomycetota > Actinomycetes > Kitasatosporales > Streptomycetaceae > Streptomyces > Streptomyces chartreusis. Next base: position 3,367,023 of record NZ_CP023689.1, on the reverse strand, counting down.
CGACCTCGCGGACGCCCTGATGGACACCCTCGGCGAGGTCGACCTCGACGATCTGCACGACGAGTACCGCGAGGCCGTCGAGGAGGTCATCGCCGCGAAGGCGGCCGGCGAGGCCCTGCCCGCCGCCCCCGAGCCCGCCACCGGCGGCAAGGTCCTCGACCTGATGGCGGCCCTGGAGAGCAGCGTCCGCGCCGCCAAGGAGTCGCGCGGCGAGGAACCCGAGGAGGCCGAGGTCAGACGCCTGCCGCAGCGCAAGTCCGCCCGCGCGGCCCCGAAGCAGACCGCAGGCAAGAAGTCGACGTCCGCCTCCAAGAAGACCGCCGCGAAGAAGACGACCGCCTCGGCCAAGAAGTCGACGTCGAAGTCGGCCCAGGGCGGCAAGAAGACGGCTGCGAAGAGCACCACGAAGAAGTCGGCGGCGAAGAAGACGACGTCACGCAAGCGCACCGCGTGACGACTACGGCCGGCCTCACAGCAGCCGTTCGGTGAGGAACCCGACCAACTCCTCCTGCCTCGGCGTGAGATAGAAGTGGTTCCCCTCGAAGACGCGGACGTCCAGGTCCTCGGTCGTGACGTCCGACCAGGCCGAGAGGTCCTCCACCGGGCACGCGGGATCGCTGTCGCCCCCGCAGGCCGTGACGGGAACGCCCAGGCGGTGCAGGTGCGCCGGGCGGTACGCCGCGAGCAGCCCGAAGTCCCCGCGCAGCGCGGGCATGATCACGCCCCGCAGCATGGGGTTCTCGTAGAGCGCGGCACCCTCGGGGTCCAGCCTGCGGACGTGGTTCAGGATGTCGGTGTCCGTCGGCACCGGCCGCGGCGCCAGCTCCTGCGCGAGACGCGGCCTGGTCCGGCCCGACACGATCAGCCGGGTGAGGCTGCGGCCGGGGATCCCCTCCAGCCGGCGGGCCACCTCGTACGCCACCGACGAGCCCATGCTGTGGCCGAACAGGGCCAGCGGCAGATCGTCCGTCAGCTCCGCCAGCAGGGCCGACGTGATCGCGTCCGCCAGCTCGTCCATCGTCGCCGGACACGGCTCGGACAGCCGGTCCTGGCGGCCGGGGTACTGCACCGACAGCACCTCGATCTCAGGCGGTGTCAGCGCGGCCCAGCCGTGGAAGGTGCCCGCCGCGCCGCCCGCGTGCGGGAAGCACACCAGCCGGACCTTCGCGGCGGGCGCGCTCACGCCCCGCAGCCAGCGGGTGTGGATGTCGGGGGCGGTCATGACTCCGCCTCGAACTCGGCGAGCAGGGCGTCCAGGGCGCCGTCCGCCCCGCCGCCCTCCTTGATCTCCACGATGCGGATCGTCATCTCCTTCAGCGTGATCGGTTCGAGGAACAGCTGGATCGGTACGTCGATGTCCAGCTCGTCGCGGAGCCGTCCGGCCAGATGCACGGCCGTCAGCGAGTCGCCGCCCGCCTCGAAGTATGTCTTCTCCAGACCGGCGGGGCCGTCGAGGTCCAGCGCCTCGACCACCAACTCGGCGACCTCGGCCTCCAGTTCGCTGCCCGGCGCGGGCGCGGCGGCCTCGGCCGGCGGGTGCGCGGCCGGGCCGCGCAGCGTCAGCGCGCCGTGGCTCTCGCCCGCGAACGGATACGCCGGGAGCCGTACCCGGCGCACCTCGCCGTCGAGCGCCGGCCAGGTCATCTCCTCGCCCCGCAGCCACGCCTCGCCCGCCGGGTCCCGCACCGAATCCGGGTGGCCCTCGGCCAGTGCCATGAGCTTGTCCGACGCCTCCCGCGTGCCGGCGGCGACCACGTAGGCGCGCACGGGCATCCCGACCCGGCCGGTGCGCAGGGTGTGCGCGACGTCGGCCAGGGCGGGGGCGTCCACCTCGCGCAGCCGCGCCGCCAACCGGGACGCGACGAGGCCGAGTTGGTGCTCGGTGCGGGCCGAAAGCGGCAGGACCGTCGGGCGGGCGCCGGCCTCCGCGCGCGGCCCGCGCGCCGGCGCCTCCTGCACCACCACGTGCACGTTCGTGCCGCCGATACCGACCGACGTCACACCGGCCAGCCGGGGCAGGTCCGGCCTGCGCTGCCACTGACGGGTCTCGGTCACCAGCCGCAGCGGCGAGTCCGCGAGGGCGGCGACCGGGCTCGTGACGTCCACCGTCGGGGCCAGCGTCGCGTGCTCCAGCATCAGGACCGTCTTGATCAGCGCCGCCGCACCGGCCGCCGCGTCCGCGTGCCCGATGTTCGACTTCACCGAGCCGAGCCCGATGCCGGCACCGCCGGCCGGAGCACTTCGGTCACCGGCCGCGAACGCCGCGCTCGCCGCCTCCAGTTCGATCCGGTCGCCCAGCTCGGTCCCGGTCCCGTGCGCCTCCACGTACTGCGCCGCCGACGGCTCCAGGCCCGCCGCCGCCCACGCCTCCGTGATCGCGGCCGTCTGCTGGTCCACGCCCGGAGCGGTGAAGCCGACCTTGCCGGCCCCGTCGTTGGTGACGGCCGTGCCCCGGATCACCGCGCGCACCGGGTCGCCGTCGGCCAGCGCGTCCTCCAGCCGCCGCAGCACCAGCACGCCCACCCCGCTGCCCGGCACCGTGCCGGCCGCCTTCTCGTCGAAGGGGCGGCAGCGGCCGTCGGGGGAGAAGATGCCGCCCTGGTAGTGGACGTAGCCCTGTCTGCGCACGGTGCCGATGGCGACGCCGCCCGCGAGCGCGGTGTCGCACTCGCCGAGCAGCAGGGCCTGCACGGCGAGATGGACCGCCGTCAGCGAGGTCGAGCAGGCCGTCTGGACCGTCATGCTCGGCCCGTCCAGCCCAAGCCGATAGGAGATCCAGGGCGCCAGGAACTCGCGGTCGGTGAGGATACGGACCTGGAGCGCGCCGATCGACGCGGCGAGCGCCGGGTCCGTGCCGGCGGCCAGCGCGTGCTCCGTCGGGCTGCCGCCCACGTAGACGCCGGTCCGGGACGGGGCGTTCAGCGGGGCGTACCCGGCGTCCTCCAGCGCCGACCAGGCGGTCTCCAGGAGCACCCGGTGCTGCGGGTCCAGGGCCGCCGCCTCGGTGCGGTTGAAGCCGAACAGCTCGGCCTCGAAGCGGTCCGCGTCCGCGAGATGCCCCTGCGCCGGGACGTACGCGGGGTTGCGCAGCTCGGCCGGGTCCGCCCCGTCGGCGAGCAGTTCCTTCTCGGTGAACGCGGACAGCGAGCAGACGCCGTCGCGGAGGTTGGCCCAGTAGGCGTCGAGGTCGGGGGCGCCGGGGAAGCGTCCGCTCATCCCCACGACGGCCACCGCCGGCTCAAGGTCGTGCTGTGCGGCTTCCTCGGTCGTCATCGCGTCGTGCCCTTCCTGGAACGGAGCTTGTGCAGGGCGGCCCGGCGGTCGCTGCCGCGCCGGGCCGCCTCCTCGTGGGGCGCCGCCTGCTCGGCCGCCCGGTCGAGATGGGCCGCCACGGCGGCGACCGTCGGGTGCCGGAACAGGTCGATCAGGGTGAGGTCCCGGTACTCCGGGTGTTCCTGGAGCGCCGCGAGCACGGCCAGCAGCCGTACCGAATTGCCGCCCAGGTCGAAGAAGTTGTCGTGGATGCCGACCCGGTCCAGGGTCAGCACCTGTTGCCACACCCGGGCCACGCGCCGCTCGGCCGCGCTGTCCGGCGCGGTGTACGACCCGCTCAGCTCGGGGCGCGAGGAGGGAGGTTCGGGCAGCCGGGACCGGTCGATCTTGCCGGAGCGGTTCAGCGGCAGCTCCGGCAGCCGCACGAAGACCTCCGGGACCATGTAGCCGGGCAGCCGGCCGGCGAGCAGGGACCGCAGGGCCTCGTCCGAGGGGGCCGGGTCCTGCCCGACCACGTACGCGACCAGCCGCTGTTCGGCGCCCTCGCCGCGCACCGCCGCCGCGGCCACCGTGACCCCGGGATGGCCCGCCAGGACGGCCTCGATCTCGCCGAGTTCGATCCGGTAGCCGCGCAGCTTCACCTGCGAGTCGCTCCGGCCCAGGTAGTGCAGGACGCCCCGCGCGTCGATCCGGCACAGATCGCCGGTGCGGTACATACGGGCGCCGGGCGGACCGTACGGATCGGCGACGAAGCGCTCGGCCGTCATGCCCGGCCGGCCGAAGTAGCCACGGGCCAGGGTGGCGCCGGCGACGTACAGCTCACCGGTCACGCCGACCGGGGCCGGGCGCAGCCGGCCGTCCAGGACGTAGGCGCGGGAGCCCGGCACCGCGTGGCCGATCACCACCGGCTCGCCCGGCCGCAGATCGGCCGTGGTCGAGTACACCGTCGCCTCGCTGGGGCCGTACGCGTTGACGATCCGGCGGCCCTCCTCGCCGAGCCGCTCGACCAGCTCGGCCGGGCACGCCTCGCCGCCGACCGCGAGCGTGCGCAGGTCGGGCAGCGCGCCCGGGGCACGGGGCAGCGTCATCGCGGCGGACGGCGGCAGGAAGACGTACGTGATGCGGGAGTCCCGCAGCCGGGCCTGAAGCGCCTCGCCGAGCCGCTCGTCCTCGTGCGCGATGTGCAGCTCGGCGCCCGCGACCCAGGGGAAGAACAGGTCGGACACGGCCACGTCGAAGCCGAACGACACGAACTGCAGGACCCGGTCCGCCTCGTTCACCGGGAACACGGGGCGGACGTTCACCGCGAGGTTGAACAGCGCGCGGTGCTCCACGGCCACGCCCTTGGGGACGCCGGTGGAGCCGGAGGTGTAGAGGACGTAGGCGAGGTCGTCGGGGGCGCATTCCACGGGGGTGAGCGCGGGTGGCGCCGGCTCCGGATCCTGGTCCACCCGCAGTTCCGGTACGTCGATTCCCGCCACGCCCGTCGTCTCCGCCGCCGTCAGCAGCAGTGAGGTGCCCGAGTTGGTGATCATGTAGGCCAGGCGGGCCGGGGGGTGTGCCGGATCCAGCGGTACGTAGGCGCCGCCGGCGCGCAGGACCGCGAGGGCGGCGATGCCCATGTCGGCGCCGCGCGGGAGGAGGAGGCCGACGCGGTCCCCTCGGCGTACGCCTTGTGTCTGGAGGCTGGCGGCGAGGCGGTCGGCCCGTGCGAGGAGTTCGGCGTAGGTCAGGTGCAGGTCGCCGCAGACGAGTGCGGTGGCCTCCGGCCGGGTGGTGGCCTGATGTGCGACGAGGGTTGGGACCCGGTGCGCCTTGGGGAGTGCCGCGATTGATTGACTGGCGGCTGCGGGTTCGTCGTGGCTTGTCGCGCAGTTCCCCGCGCCCCTTTGGGGCGCTGTCAGCAAGCGCTCCTTTTCGGGCGCCGGAAGTATGTCGATCGTCGACAGCGGGGCGTCCGGGTGGGCCAGGAGCCCCTCCAGCAGAGTTTCGAAGCAGCGCACCCAGCGTCGTACCGTCTCCGTGTCGAACAAGGCGGTGCGGAAGATCAGGTACGCGGCGAGGTCCTCGCCCCAGCGTTCCACCTGGAGGTGGAAGTCGAACTTCGCGGTGTCCAGGCCGACATGGACCCGGTCGACCTCGGCGCCGGCCAGCCGCAGGGTCAGCTCGGTGTCGTCGTCGTAGCCGAAGACCACCTGCACGACCGGGTCGTGGCTGATCTCGCGGGCGGGGGCGACCTCGTCGACGACCGCCTCGAACGGGGCGTCCTGGTAGGGCTGGGAGTCCAGCAGCGTGGTGCGCAGACGGTCGATCAGGTCGTGGTACGACGGGTCGCCCGACAGGTCGACGCGCAGCGCCAGGGTGTTGGTCAGCATGCCGACCATGTCCTGGAGCTCGGGACGGTCCCGGCCGGAGACGGGGAAGCCGATCACCAGGTCCTCGGAGCCGGAGAGCCGGCTCACGAACGCGGCGTACGCGGCGAACACCGCCATGAACGGGGTGCCACCGCGCGTCCGTGCCGTCCGGGCGATCCGCTCCCGTACGCGGGCCGGCACCGTGAACCGTTCGGTGCCCCCGGCAGCCGTGCGTACCGCCCCGCGCGGCCGGTCCAGCGGCAGCGCGACCGTCTCCGGGGCACCCCGCAGCCGCTCGGCCCAGTGCGCGACCGAGCCGCCGTACTCGCCCGCCGCCTGCCGCTCCCGCTGCCAGGCCGCGAAGTCCGGGAACTGCAGGGGGAGTTCGGGCGGGCTGTGGGGCAGGCCCTTGGTCTCGTTCTCGTACCCGGCCGACAGCTCGCGCAGCAGCACGCCCAGCGACCAGCCGTCGCAGACCAGGTGGTGGGCGACCAGCAGCACACGGTGGCTGCCGTCGGCCATGGCGTACAGCGTGCAGCGCAGCAGCGGTCCGGCCGTCACGTCGAAGGGGCGGGCCGCCTCCGCGCGCATCCGCGCCTCCGCCTCAGCCACCGGCACGTCGTGCTCCGCGCGCGGCTCGACCCGGCCGGCCGCGGACACGAGCTGCAGCGGCACTCCGTCGGGGCCGGTGCGGAAGACCGTGCGCAGCGACTCGTGCCGGGCGACGAGCGTGTCGAGCGCCCGCCCGAAGGCCGCCGCGTCGAACGGCCCGCGCACGACGAAGGCCGCCGGCACGTGATAGGTCGCGGCCCCCGGGTCCATGTGGTCCAGGACGAGCAGCCGGGCCTGCGCGTCCGAGGTCGGGAACTCGTACTCCTCGGGCTCCCCGAGGGCCTCGTCGTACTCCCCGACCGTGCCGATGTCGTCAGCGGTCATCTGCCTGTGCTCCGTCCCCCCGTGCGGTCCCCGGCCGGTTCTGCCAGGTCTGCCAGTACGTTCTCCACGACCGCGGCGATCTCGCCGACCGGTCCCGGTGTGAGCACATCGCTGTGCTCGCAGTCGAGTTCGTGCACGTCCACCGCGGCCGCGCACGCCCGCCACGCCGCGCTCTTCTCCCCGGTCGTCGCCTCGGCGGCGCGGGTGGCGGAGAAGAGGGTGACCCGGCCGTCGTACGGCGACGGCCGCCAGGCGCGCGCCATCTCGATGTACCGCTCCATGGCGCCGACCAGCGCGCCGATCCGCGGCCGGTCGAGGCCGGCGAGGAGCGCGCTGTGCGCCTGGACGCGGGCCACCACCTCGGCCCGGTCCAGCGGACCCGGTCCGGCCGGGACGCCGGGCAGCGCGTTGCGCAGCAGGTTGCCCAGCGCCGCCTGCTCCACGACCACCGCCTCCAGCGGCACCCGCGCCACCTCGGGCGGCTTCGGCATCGCGTCCACGACGGCGACGAGCGCGACCTCCTCGCCCGCCGCGCGCAGCCGCACCGCCAGCTCGTGCGCCAACGGCCCGCCGAAGGACCGCCCGAGCAGCAGATACGGCCCGTGCGGGCGCACCGCCCGCACGACCGGCAGACAGCTCTCGGCCAACTCGCCGAGCGTCGCCGGCAGTTGTCCGCCGTGCAGCACCGGAGTCTGGAGCGCGTACACCGGCCGCCCGGGGGCGAGGTGCGGCAGCAGCGCCGCGTAGGCCCAGCCGAGGCCGAGCCCCGGGTGCAGACAGAACAGCGGGGGCAGATCGCCCTCGCGGCGCAGCGTCAGCAGCGGGGCGTACGCGTCCTCCTCAGTGCGATCCGCGGTCAGGCGGGCGGCGAGCGCGGCCGGCGTCGGCGCCTCGAACAGCGTGGCGGGTGACACCCGGGTCCCCAGCTCCGCGTGGATGCTCGCGGTCAGCCGCAGGGCGAGCAGCGAGTGGCCGCCATGCGCGAAGAAGTCGCCGTCGGGACCGATCGCGTCGACCCCGAGAGCCTGCGCGAACAGCGCGCACAGCCGCTGCTCATGCCCCGGCCGCGCGATCCGCCCGTGCCCCGACCGCGCACGCTCCGGCTCGGGTTCGGGCAGCGCGGCCCGGTCGACCTTGCCGTGCCCGGTCAGCGGGACGGAGTCCAGCCGCGCCCACGCCGACGGCATCAGATGCGCGGGCAGCGTGCGCGCCGCGTGCTCGCGTACGAGGTCCAGGTCACCGCCCACGACATGGGCGACGAGCCGCTTGCCGCCGCCGGGTCCCGGGCGTGCGGCGACCACGGCCCGCTCCACACCGGGGCAGGCGGCCAGCGCGGCCTCCACCTCGCCCGGCTCGATCCGGAAGCCGCGCACCTTGACCTGGTCGTCGCTCCGGCCCACGAACTCCAGCTCACCGCCGGGGAAGCGGCGCACCAGGTCGCCCGTGCGGTACATGCGGGTGCCGGGCGGCCCGTACGGGTCGGCGACGAAACGCTCGGCGGTCTGCCCCGGACGGTTCAGATAGCCGTGGGCGAGCCCGCTGCCCGCGATGTACAACTCGCCCACCGCACCGGCCGGCACCGGGCGCAGCAGCCGGTCGAGGACGTGGGTGCGGGAGTTGTCGAGCGGCCGTCCGATGGGCACACAGGCGCCGATCGCCCCCGTCACCGGGTGGGCCGTGGCGAACACGGTCGTCTCGGTGGGCCCGTAGCCGTTGACCACCCGCGTGCCGGGGCACCGCTCGCGCACCCGCCGGACCGCCTCGGCATCGAGCACGTCCCCGCCCGCCCACACCTCGCGCACACCGCCGAGCACCTCGGGCGCGATCTCCGCGACGGTCCGCAGCAGTTCGGCGGTCAGCCACAGCCCGGTGACCCGCCCCTCGGGCAGCAGCCTCTTCAGCAGATCGGGAGTGACGGGTCCGGGAGGCGCGAGCACGACCGTGCCGCCGTTGAGCAGCGGCACCCAGGTCTCGTAGGTCGCGGCGTCGAAGGTGTGCGGGCTGTGCAGCAGCACACGCTCGTGCGCGCCGCCCGAGAAACGGCCGTCGGACGCCAGCTCCACGACGGCTCGATGCGGGGTGACGATCCCCTTGGGCTCACCCGTCGACCCGGACGTGTACATCACGTAGGCGGCGGACTCGGGGGGCACGGAGAGGGGCGGGGTAGCGGCCGACTCCCGACCAGAGGTCTCCAACAGCCTTATCCCCGAAGGGAGTTGTACGTCAGTGTCCGCCACCGCCACCTGCGCGCCGGCCGCCCCCACCAGCGCCGCCAGCCGTGCGGCCGGAGCCCCCGGATCCAGCGGCAGACAGCACCCGCCCGCCTTCAGCACCGCCAGCTGCGCGACGACCGTCGCCACGGACCGGGGCAGCGGCAGCGCGACCGTGTCGCCGGGCCGCACTCCCGCCTCCCGCAGCCGCCCGGCCAGGGCGTCGGACGCCGCGTCGAGACGGCCGTACGTCAGCACCTCGCCGTCGGACTCGACGGCGGGCGCGTCGGGTGTGCGGGCCACCTGCTCGGCGAAGCGGCCGGGGATGCTCAAGGCACCGGACGGCGCACGAGTCGGGCCATCGGCCTGCGCGAGCAGCTGCCGCCGCTCCTCCCGCGGCAGGACGTCGAGCCGGTCGGCGGGTGTGCCGTGCGCGGACGTCAGCGCCTCGAAGGCACGCACCAGGCGGGCGCCGACCGCGGCGGCCGGGACGCCTCCGCGGCAGCTGACCCGCAGCAGCATCCGTTCGCCGGCGACCACGGCGATCGTCACCGGGTAGTGGGTCGCGTCCCGTGTCCCGATCAGCTCCACCGCCGGGGCGGGGCCTTCGGCGCGCGGGAAGTTCTCGAAGGCCAGGACGGTGTCGAAGAGCTCGCCCGCCCCGGCCGCCCGCTGCACCTGCGACAGCCGTACGTGGTGATACGGCGCCAGCCGCAGCTGCTCGCTCTGCACCCGGGCCAGCAGTTCGTCGACGCCCTCGCCCGCACGCAGCGCGATCCGCACCGGCAGGGTGTTGATGAACAGCCCCACCATCCGCTCGACGCCCGGCAGATCGTGCGGCCGGCCCGAGACGACCGCGCCGAAGACCAGGTCATCGGCGCCGGTCGTGCGGGCCAGCACCAGCGCCCACGCCGTCTGCGCCACGGTGTTGACGGTGACACCGGCGTCGGCCGCGCGTCGGGTGACCGCCGCCGTCAGCTCGGGGGTGAGCTCGACGTCGACCGTGTCCTCCGGGGCGTCGGGGCCGACCTGCGCCGGCGGCACGGGCCGGGTAAGCCCTCCCAGCGCCGCCTGCCAGGCCGCCTCGGCACGGTCGTGGTCCTGGCCCTTCAGCCAGACCAGGTACTGCTTGAAGGGCACGGCGGGCGGAAGTTCGCCGCCCTGTGCCGTCAGCGCTTCCAGATCCCGGGCGAGCAACGGCAGCGACCAGCCGTCCAGCAGGATGTGGTGGAGGGTCAGCAGCAGCTCGGCGCCCTCGTCGTGCCGGACCAGTGTGGCCCGCAGCAGCGGGGGGCGGGCCAGGTCGAAGCGCACGCGGCGGTCCTCGGCCATGAGCCGCGCCAGCTCCGCCGCCGCCTCGTCGCGGGTGTGCCCGGTGCGGTCGATCTCCGTCCACGGCAACCTCACCGCCCGTGGAATCACCTGCACCGGCCGCTCCACGTGCTCGTGCCGGAAGCAGGCCCGCAGGTTCGGGTGCCGCTCCAGCAGTCCCGCGACCCCGGCCCGCAGGGCCTCGCCGGTGATGCCGGGCGCGATCCGGAACCGGGCCTGCACCAGATACGGGTCCGGCCGCTCCGGATCGCGCAGTGCGTGGAAGAGCAGGCCCTCCTGGGCGGGGGAGAGCGGCAGCACGTCCGCGATACGGCCGCCCATCAGTCGTCCCCCTCGTCGTCGAGGCCGGGACCGAGGTCCAGGTCGCCCTCCAGCAGGGCGAGCTGGTCCGACGACAGGTCGACCAGCGGGAAGTCGGAGCTGGTGTGACCGCCCGAGCCGTCCCGGCGGGCGTGCTCGACCAGCACCTCGATCGCCTCGCACCACAGCCGCGCGAGCGCGAGCACCTCGTCCTCGCCGAGCACCCCGCGCGCGTACGAGAACGCGGCGCTCAGGCAAGGCCGCCCGGCAGCCCGCTCCAGGACGACCGCGTCGATCTCCACGGCGTGCCCGAGCGGCAGCGCCTCCGCGGCCATGCCGAGCAGCTCGCCGTCGGCCGTGTCGCCGCCGGAGAACCGGCCCAGGTAGTTGAAGCGCAGGTCGGGGACCGGCAGCAGGGCCAGCTTCGGCGCCGTGTCCGCGTTGAGATGGCGCAGCAGCCCCCAGCTCAGGCCGCCCGACGGCACGGACCGCAGCCGCTCCTTGACCTGCTTGAGCGCCTCACCGGCCGCGTCCCGGGCGGGCTGCCAGAAGTCCGCGCCGAGCGCGGTGCCCGCGTCCAGGCGGACCGGGTACTGGGTGGTGAACCAGCCGACGGTACGGGAGACGTCGGCCGGCCGGGAGAGCCCCTCGCGGCCGTGGCCCTCCAGAGCGACCAGCAGCCCGGTGCCGTTGCCCCGGTGCCGTACCGCCGCCGCGGCCAGCGCGGTCAGCAGGACCGCGTCCGGGCCGCAGTGGAAGACCTCCGTCACCTCGGACAGCGCCGCTCCGGTGACCTCCGGCGTCAGTTCGACGGTGAGCACGGCACGGCTCGCCCCGGCACCCCGGCCGCCCGCGATCCGCGCGTCCGGGCCGCCCAGCATCCCCTCCCACCGGACCGACTCCACATCGGCCGTCCCGGGCCGCACCGCCTCCTCGGCGAGCAGCCGGGCCCAGCGCGCGAAGGACGTGCCCGGCGGCTCCGGCAGCCGCTCCCCGGCCAGCGCGGCGGCCAGTTCGGGGCCGAGCAGCCGCCAGGACACCCCGTCGACCGCGAGATGGTGCACCGTCAGCAGCAGCGGACCCGGCCGCTCCGCGTCCCCGTCGAGCCAGGTCGCCCGCACCATCTCGCCCCGCTCCGGGTCGAGGCGCACCGCGGCCGCCAGTTCGTCGGCCAGCTCCCGGACATCGGCCCCGGCGGGCACCTCGACGCGCGCCACGGTCACCTCGGGGACGGCCTCGCCGATCTCCAGCTCCCCGTCCACCAGCCGCATCCGCAGCGCCCCGTGCCGCTCGACCAGCGCGCGCACGGCCGCCTCGACCTGCTCCGGGCCCGCGCCCGCCGGCACCGGGAACAGCATCGACTGCGTGAACGCCGAGGCGTCCCCGCCCTGTTCGCGCCACCAGCGCATGACCGGCGTCAGCGGGAAACGCCCCGTGCCGGCGTCCTCGCCGAGGCCCTCGGTCTCCCGCGCGGTCAGCGCGAGCGACGCCGGCGTCCGGGCCGTGAACACGTCACGCGGCGTGATGCCGAGCCCCGCCCCGGCCGCCCGCCCGGCCAGCTGGATCGCCATGATGCTGTCGCCGCCCAGCCGGAAGAAGTCGTCGTCGGCGCCGACCCGTTCGACGCCGAGCACCTCCTCGAACAGGGCGCACAGGGCCACCTCGCGCACGCCCTCCGGCGCCCGCCCGGCGCCGTCCGACCGGCTCCCCGGGGCGGGCAGCGCCGCCCGGTCCAGCTTGCCGTTGGGGGCCAGCGGCAGCGCGTCCAGCACCACCACGTCGGCCGGCACCATCGCGGCGGGCAACCGCCCGGCGGCGTACGCCAGCAGCGCGTCCGGCACCGGCCCCTGACCGTCACCGCCGACGACGTACGCGACCAGCCGCGGCCTGCCCGGCCGGTCCTCCCGCACCACGGCCACCGCCCGCTCGACCGACGGATGCCCGGTGAGGACGGCCGCGATCTCGCCCGGCTCGATCCGCTGCCCCCGGATCTTCACCTGGTCGTCGGAGCGGCCCAGGTACTCCAGCTGCCCGTCGTCCCGGCGGCGGGCCAGGTCCCCGGTGCGGTACATGCGCGTCCCGGGCGCCCCGTACGGGTCGGCGACGAACCGCTCGGCACTCGCCGCCGCCCGGCCCAGATAGCCGTACGCCACACCCGGCCCCGCCAGATACAGCTCACCGCACACCCCCGGCGGCACCGGCCGCAGCCGCTCGTCGAGAACGTACGCGCGCGTGCCCGGCAGCGGGGCGCCGATCGGCGGAGGCGTGCCGTCACCGATGAGTGGGCCGGAGACCGTCGCGGCGACCGTGAACTCGGTGGGACCGTACGCGTTGTGGAACCGCCGTCCACCGACGGCCCAGCGGGCCACCAGCTCCGGCGGGCACGCCTCCGCGCCCACGGCCAGCGAGCGCAGGTCCGGGTACTCCCCGGCGGGGAGGGTCGCCAGCACCGACGGCGGCAGCATCGTGGCGCCGATCCGCAGCCCGGTCAGCACCTCCGCCAGCCCCTGCCCGACGAGCGGCCCGTCCGGCGCCACGACCAGCGTCCCGCCGGACCCGAACGCCATGCACATCTCGGCCACGGAGATGTCGAACGCGGGCGACCCGAGTTGCAGGACCCGGGTCCCCGGGGTCAGCGCCATACCGTCCACGAGCCCTTGAGCGAGGGCGGCAATACCGGTGTGCGGAACGAGAACGCCCTTGGGCCGCCCGGTGGACCCGGAGGTGTGTATGACATACGCCGGCGTCGACCCCCTCAAGGGGCGCGGGGAACTGCGCGACAAGCCACGACGGCGCGGCACCCGCTCGACTTCACCGCGTGGCAATTCCAGCGATTCGCTCAACACCAAGGTCGGCACATCCGTATCGACCGGCACCCCCCGCTCACCCACAACCACCAGCACCGGCTTCGCGTCTTCCAGCGCCCCCCGGATCCGCTCGCCCGGATAGTCCGGATCCACCGGCAGATACGCGGCCCCGGCCCGCTGCACCGCCAGCAGCGCAGGCACCATCGCCGGGGTGCGCCCCAGCGCGAGGGCCACGACCGCACCGGCCCCCGCCCCGTGCTCGGCGAACGCCTCGGCCAACCGGTCGACCCGGTCCACGAGTTCGGCGTAGGTCAGCGCCAGCGCCCCGGCCTCCAGCGCGGGCGCGCCCGGCGTACGGGCGGCCTGCCGCGCCACCAGGTCGGGCAGCGAAACCGACTCGGGTGCGTCAGGGCCGACGCCGAGCTCCAGCAGCCGCGTCCGGCCCGCCTCGGACAGCAGACCGACCTCGGTGAGCGGCACCCCGGGGTCGGCGGTGAAGCGGCGCAACAGCTCCAGATAGGCGTCCGTCCAGTGCCCTACGGCGTCCGCGTCGAACAGGGCCGTACGGATCTCGAAGCTGCCGTCCATCGTGCCGTCCTCGGCGTCCCGGACGATGCCCACGAGGTCGTGCTCACCGCCGGTGTGGATCCGTTCGGGCTCGCTGAACTCCCTGAGCGCGGCCACGCTCCGCTGCTGCGTCAGGTGCATGAACACCCACTGGAACAGCGGCGAGCGCCCGGCGCTGCGGTCGGGCGCCACCGCCGAGACGATCCGGCCCACCGGCACGTCCGCGTTGGCCATCAGCTCGGGGAAGTCGGCCGCGAACCGCGCCAGCACATCGGCGAAGGAGTCCCCGGGCCGGATCCGCCAGCGGGTCGGGATGGCGTTCATGACGTACCCGATGACCCGCTCCAGGCCCTTCGCGGCCCGGTTGGCGGTCGGGGTGCCGAGCACCATGTCGTCGGCGCCGGTGAGGCGGTGCGCCAGGACGGCGAAGGCCGCCATCAGGACGACGTACACGGACGCGCCGCGCTCGCGGGCCAGCGCCCGTACGGCCCGGGCGGTCGGGGCGTCGACCTGGAACGGGATCTGGGCGATCTCCTCGGACGACCCCGCACCGGCACCGGGCACGGTCAGCGGCCCCGGCGGTTCGGCGAGGTAGCGGCGCCAGAACGCCAGCCGCGCCTCGAAGACGCCGGACGCCTCCAACTCGCCCTGCCAGGAGGCGAAGTCGGCGTATTGGATGCGGGGCCGGGCCGGCATCGGCGCGCCGTCGGAGCGCAGCGCGCGGTGGGCCTCGGCGAACTCGGCCTGGAGCACGTCGAAGGACCACCAGTCGGCGATGACGTGATGCAGGCTCACCATCAGCGTCGCCCGCCGGTCGTCGACCGTGACCAGGCGGGCCCGCATCAGCGGCTCGCCCGCCAGGTCGAAGGGCCGGCGCCGGAAGGTCTCGAAGGCCTCGGCGATGGTGACGCCGGTGCCCCGCAGGTCCTGCCGCTCCAGCCGGAACCGCTCCTCGGGCGGGAAGGTGACGCCCAGCGCGCCCGGCTCACCGTCGATGCGGGATCGCAGGACGTCGTGGTTGCGGCGCACCAGCGTCAGCGCCGTCTCCAGCAGGTCCGGGTCCGTCGGGTCGTCGAAGTGGTAGGCGCAGCACAGGTTGAGCGCCGGAGTGCCGGGATACAGCGACTCGTAGACCCACAGGTCCTCCTGCGCCGGGCTGAGCCGCACCGGCCCTTCCCCGTCGCGCGCCGGCACGACCGCCGGGATCAGCCCGAGCTGCCCGGACTCCACCAGCCGCCGCATCAGCCGGATCCGCTGCTCGCCGCTGAGTGCCCCGAACCGCTCGGCCATCGACGCACCGGCCGCCGCCCCCGTAGTCCCCGTCACGCCACGTCCTCCCGGACCAGTCACGCCAAGTTCTCCTGCAAGACAGTGAAATGCCTCGTCACGCCACGTCCTCCCGCAGCTCCGCCAGCCGGTGCAGCCCGGCCAGCACCTCGTCGCGGCCGAGGCCGAAGTCCACGAAGCAGGCGACCTCGTCGCAGCCCAGTTCGCGCAGGTCGGCGAGCATCTTCCGGCAGGTCGCGGCAGAGCCGAGCAGGCTGCCCCAGGTCAGATAGCGGTGGAACGCGAACTCGGCGAGCAGCGCGGTCTGTTCCTCGGTGAGCTCCGCCGTCGCCCTGTCGGCCGTGCGGTTCGCGGTGGTCTGCCGCACGTAGGAGCGCAGGTACCGCTTCAGCGGCTCGGCGGCCAGCCGCCGCGCCTCCTCGTCGTCCGCGCCGACGAACGTGTGCGCCATCAGCGTCACCCGGCCGTGCGCGTCGGTGCCGCCCTGGTCGGGGGCGGCGGCGCAGGCGGCCCGGTAACGGGCGATCCGCTCGGCGAGTTCCTCCCGGCTCTGCCCGACGGTCGCCCCGAGCACCCCGGCCCGCAGACCTCCGGCCGCCTCCCAGGTCGCGGGGTTGCCGGAGCTCGTCAGCCACAGCGGCAGGGTGTCCTGCACGGGCCGGGGCTGCGGCCGGACGGTGACGGTGGCGCCGGTGCCGTCGGTGAACTCCGCCTCCCCGCCCGCCCACAGCCGCCGCAGCAGCGGGATGCCCCGCAGGGTCCGCTCCCGGCGGTCGTCGTAGTTGCCGGGCGCGAGCACGAAGTCGGCGGAGTGCCAGCCCGTCGCGGCCGACAGCCCGATCCGGCCGTGCGAGAGGTTGTCGACGACCGCCCAGTCCTCCGCGATCCGCAGCGGATGGTGCAGCGGCAGGATCACGCTGCCCGCCCGGATGTTGATCCGCTCGGTAGCCACCGCCAGCGCCGCGCTGAGCACCGGCGGGCTCGGGAACACCTGGCCCACCTGCTGGAAGTGCCGCTCGGGCGTCCAGATCGCATGGAAGCCGAGCCGGTCCGCGGTGCGGGCGACGGTGAGGATGTCGTCGTATGCCTCGCCGTGCCGGGGCGCGGCCCCCGGGTCCGCGGGGCTGTCGGCGCCGAAGAACATCACGCTCAGGTCCATGGCACCTCCTTCTGGCTGGTGTCGGTACGGCCGGCGCGGCCGGGCTGCCGGGGAACGCGCGGCCGGCGCGGGATCGGCGCCGGCGCGGCGGGGGCCTCGGCCGGCGCCCGCTCCAGCTCGGCGGCGAGCGCCGCGACCGTGGGCGAGGTGAACAGCTGGGCGGCGGTCACCGTGCGCCCGGCGCCGGTGAGGCGGGCCGCGACCCGCACCGCGCGCAGGGAGTTGCCGCCGAGCCGGAAGAAGTCGTCGTGCGGGCCGACGCGTTCGACGCCGAGCACGTCGGACCACACGGCGGTGATCTCCCGGAGCAGCGCCGAGTCCGCCGGGCCGTCGTCGGCGGGGGCCGGGGTGAGCACCGCGTCCCGCGCCGGGTCCGCCCGCCGGGACGGCTCGGGCAGCGGAAGCCTGGACAGCGGCAGGTCCGGCTCGGCGGCCGCCGCGCGCAACGCCTCGACGACCGCGTCCGCCAGCCCGTTCACGAACTCCGGCTCCAGACACGAGGTCCGGTACTCGAAGACCAGCGTCATGCCGTCCGGCGCGCCCGACGGTGAGTGGTCGTCCGTCACGTCCACCAGCAGCTCGAACCGGGCGGTGCCGGTGCGCAACGGTTCCACGCCGGTCGTGGCGCCGGGCAGGCCGACCTCGGCGCGGGCGTTGTTCTGCAACGCCAGCACCACCTCGGTGAACGGCTGCCGTCCCGGCGGACGTACGGGGCCCAGCGCGTCCACCACCTCCTCGAACGGCACGTCCTGGTGGGCGAACGCGTCCAGCGCCGTCTCCCGGATCCGCGCGAGCAGCTGCCGTGCGGTCGGGTCGCCGGAGGCGTCGGTGCGCAGCACCAGCATGTTGACGAAGAACCCGACGACGTCGTCCACCGTGCCGTCGTGCCCGCGTCCGGCGATCGGCGACCCGACCGCGAGATCCTCGCCCGCGCCTGTCCGCACCAGCGCGGTGGCCAGGGCGGCGTGCAACGCCATGAACAGCGTGGCGCCCTGCTCCCGCGCCGCATCGACGATCCGCGCGTGCGTCCGCGCGTCCAGCCGCCGTACGACGGTGTCGGCGTCCCGGCCCGGCACGGCGGGCCGTCCGGGACGGCGGGGCAGCAGCGGGCCGCCGGGCGCCAGACCGGTCAGGGCCTTGCGCCAGAAGACGAGCTGTTCCGACGTGAGGGACCCGGGATCGTCGGCCGTGCCGAGCCGTTCCCGCTGCCGGCGGGCGAAGTCGGCGTACGGCACGGGCGGCGCGGTCGCCTCCGGCACTGCTCCGGCGGTGCGGGCGGCGTAGGCCCGCGACAGGTCCCTGAACAGCGGCGGCAGGGACCAGCCGTCGCCCGCGATGTGGTGCAGCACCAGCAGCAGCGCATGCTCGTCCGGCCGGTCGGTGACACCGAACAGCACGGCGTGCAGGGGCAGTTCGGCGGCGAGATCGAAGCGGTGCCGGGCGGCCCCGGCGACGGCCCCCGCCAACTCCCCGGACCGGACCCGGACCTCCCGCAGCCGCGGCCGTGCCCCGGCCCCGTCCAGCACCCGCTGCCTCGGCTCGCCGTCGCTCTCCTCGAACACGGTCCGCAGCACCGCCTGCCGCGCCGCCACGTCCCCGAGCGCCGCCCGCAGCGCCGCCGCGTCGACCGCCCCGCGCAGTCGCACCAGCACCGGCAGGGTGTACGCGGTGCCCGCGTCGACCCGGTCCAGGAACCACAGGCGCCGCTGGGCATGGGAGAGGGGCAGCGTGTCACCGGCCGGGACCGGGGCGGGCGCGTCGGCCGGGTCGCCCTTCCCTGCCGTCTCCTCGACGTGCGGCAGCAGCGTCGCCGGCGTCCGGCACTCGAACAGCGTCCGTACGCCGACCCGCGCGCCCAGCGTCAGCCGGATCCGGCCCAGCAGCCGGGCCACCATCAGCGAGTTGCCGCCGAGCTCGAAGAAGTCGTCCTCGGGGCCCACGGACGCCACCCCCAGCACCTCGGAGAACAGCCCGCACAGCGCCTCCTCCACCGGCCCCGAAGGACGCCGTCCGGCCGCCGAGCCGAGGGAGCCGGTGACCGGGCCGGGCTCCGGCAGGGCGGCGCGGT
Source organism: Streptomyces chartreusis (assembly GCF_008704715.1). Lineage (NCBI taxonomy): Bacteria > Bacillati > Actinomycetota > Actinomycetes > Kitasatosporales > Streptomycetaceae > Streptomyces > Streptomyces chartreusis. The sequence continues at coordinate 3,348,730 of NZ_CP023689.1, read as the reverse complement.
CCAGCTTGCCGTTGGGGGTGAGCGGCAGGGCGTCCAGCAGGACGAAGGCGGCCGGGACCAGATAGTCGGCCAGCAGCCGAGCCGCGTGCGTGCGTAACTCCCCTTCCGAGGGCCGCCGCAGGTCCCCGTCGCGCGGGACGACGTACGCGACCAGCCGCTTCTCGCCCGTGCCGTCGGGCCGGGCGACCACGGCGGCCCGGACCACGCCCGGATGACCCGCCAGAACCGTCTCCACCTCGCCCGGCTCCACCCGGAACCCGCGGATCTTCACCTGGGAGTCGGCCCGCCCGAGATACTCCAGCACGCCGTCCGTCCGGCGCCGCACCAGATCCCCGGTGCGGTACATCCGCTCGCCCGAGGGCCCGTACGGGTCGGCCACGAACCGCTCGGCCGTCAGCTCCGGCCGGCCGCAGTAGCCGAGGGCGACACCCGCCCCGGCGGCGTACAGCTCACCCGCCCCGCCGTCCGCGACGGGCCGCAGCCGCTCGTCCAGCACCCGGAGCCGCTTGCCCGCGAGCGGGCGCCCGATCGGCACCGGCCGGCCGTCCCGCACCTCCTCGGCGGTGATCGGATGGACGGTCAGGAAGACCATGCCCTCGACCGGGCCGTAGCCGTTGCTCAGCCGCAGCCCGGGGTGGCGCCGAAGCGCGCGGGCCGCGTGCGCGGGCGACAACGGCTCGCCGCCGACGATCAGTTCGCGTACGCCGTCCAGGGCCCGCGGATACTCGTCGACGACCACGTGGAACAGCGAGGCCGACAGGTACAGCGAGGTCACGGCATGCCGGTCGACCAACTCGGCGATCACGACCGGGTCGGGCCGCTGTCCCGGGTGCAGCACGCACAGGCCGCCGTTCAGCAGCGGCCCCCACAGCTCGAGGGCGAACGCGTCCCAGGACACCGGGGAGCACTGCAACCACACCGCGCCGGTCCCGAAGGACGCGAAGTCCTGCCCGGTCAGCGTCCCCGTGATCGCGGAATGGGGGGCGACGATGCCCTTCGGACGTCCGGTGGAGCCGGAGGTGAACATCACGCACGCGGGGTCGTGCGGCCGTACGGCCACGGGTTCGATCCGCTCGGCCTGCTCGGCGTCCTCCACCGCCACCGACACGGCGGCCGTGACCGGCTGCCGGTCCCCGCGGCGGGACACCACGACGCCGACGCCCGCGTCGGCCGCCATCGCGCGCAGCCGCTCCGCCGGAAAGTCCGGGTCGAGCATCACATGGCCGGCACCGGCCTTGAGCGTGCCGAGCAGTGCCACCACCATCTCGGCGGACCGCTCCAGGTACACGCCCACCAGGGCTCCCGGCCGAACCCCGTGCCGCCGCAGCAGCCCGGCCAACCGGTCGGCACGCGCGTCGAGTTCGCCGTAGCTCAGCCGCTGCCCGCCGTGCACCAGCGCGGTCGCCGCCGGTGTCCGTCGAGCCTGCTGAGCGAAGAGTTCATGCACACCGTGCAACGCCCCCGTCGACCCCATCTCAGGCGTCTGCGCCCGCGGGGGCGGGACATATGTCCGTCCAGTTGGCCTCGACATGGGCGAGGCACTCGGCACGGCTGCTCGCGCTCAGCGCCACGTCCCACCCGTCCGGCACGGCGATCCCCTCGGGCCACAGCGAGTACTGGCCCTCGGCGTTGGTGAGGACGAGATAGGTCCCGTTCTCGTCCTCGAACGGATTGGTGGTCATGGTCAGCCCTCCACGAGTGCTTTGTTCTCGGGGTTGTCGGGTTTGTCGGTGCTCCCCGGGGCCTCGGGATCGCCGGGCCGCGCGGAGTCGTCGCCGTCGTCGGATTCCGCGGAGTCGTCGGTGACATCCGGCAGCAGCGAGTCGATCTCGCGAACCGTGCGCCGGGACATGCTCAGCACCGCGACGGTGACGCCGCACAGCCCGGCGATGAGCAGCATCGCGGCCATGCCGCTGCCGGGCCCGTCCCCGAGGAGCGGCCCGAGCACCACGAAGATGCCGGCGCCGTCCGCGGCCTGCGGCTCGAAGACATGGTCGGCCAGCGGACCGGAGACCGCGGTGGCCAGCGGGACGGAGAGCTGCGACAGGAACACCACCGCGCCGAAGACCCGGCCGTGCCACTCCTGCGGAACCTTCGTCTGCACGATCGCCTGCATCGTGCCGTTGATCATCGGCATCAGCGCCGCGCCCACCAGGATGGCCGCGCACCAGCCGACGACCTCGCCGGCCAGCGCCATCGCCACCTGGGCGGACAGGCACATGCCGATGATCCCGAGCAGCATGCCCCGGGCCCGGTTCCGCGGCCCGCTCCAGGCCGCCATCAGCAGCCCGCCCGCGACCCCGCCGACACCGATCGCGGTGTTGACGCTCGCCAGCGCCGAGGTCTCCCCGCCGGAGCGCGCCAGCACCATGGGCTGTACGGCGGCGAAGCCGAAGACCATGACCAGGTTGACGAAGCAGAAGGCCAGCATCAGATCGCGCAGGCTCGGGAAGCGGAAGAGGAAACGCATCCCCTCGACGGCCTCGGCGATCAGCTTCTTGCGCGGACCACCGCCCGGCTTCGCCTTGGGACCGGTGTCCCCCCGCATTCGTACGACCCGGATCGCGGCCAGCGCGAGAGCGAAGCTGACCAGGTCGGCGACGAGGATGAAACCGATCCCGGAGAACGCCACCAGCAGCCCGCCGAGCGCCGGCCCGCCCACGTCGGCGGTGCTCTTGGCGCTCGCCAACAAGCTGTTGGCACGCTGGAGTTGGCGCTTGTCCACCAGCAGCGGCACGGCCGCGCCGAGCGCCGGGAACTGGAACGCGGCGGCACCGCCGAGCAGCATGACCGCCCCGTAGACCTCCCAGGTGTGCAGCCCGCCGGTGAAGTGCAGGACGGCGAGCAGCGCCACGACCAGCAGCCCGCCGCCGTCGGCGAGCTGGAGTGCCGTACGCCGGTTGACGCGGTCGACGAAGGCACCGGCGAGCGGACTCAGCAGCACCTGGGGGAGCAGGGCGCACAGCGAGAGGGTGGTCAGCGCGGTCGCGCGGCCGGTGGCCGACCAGGTCTCGAAGACGAAGGCGAACCGCAGGACGGAATTGCCCACCAGGGACACCGCCTGCCCGCTCCAGACGAGCATGAAGGGCCCCATACCGGTGAACCGGCCGGCCTTCCCCCCGTCGTGCGCGGTGTCGTCCTGCGAACGCGCCGCATCGGCCACGTGCGTACCCCCGTCGAATGTGGCTTCCGGTCAAGAACCCTAGTTCGAAGACACGGGCCGCACAGCCCTGATCATGAAAGGCGACCGAGAAGCCCTCACGGAGGGCTCGCCACGGCCGAGAGGGGCGCGGCTGAAAGGCCCGTACCGGGACAAGGCACGGCCACCTCGTAGGCACCTACGAACGTTTGACGACACAACGACATTTGGGATGTCCCGGACGAGAGCTGCCGTTCCCGGACACCTCTGCCGCTTTCCAGCAGCGAATTCCGTGCCTGCTCTCCCCGTCAAGGGGGCCATTCTCCCGGTCGTTGACCGATGGACTGGCCCCACCAACTGCGGCCTCCCTAGGATGTGTTGTCGGCGAGGTGATCTCCTCGGCCGTCCTGCCCCTGGGGGAAGCCATGGAGCCTGGAAAGCTGTCCACGTCGATCGATGCGACGGTCCCCACGGCCGCGCGCATGTACGACCACTACCTCGGAGGCAAGGACAACTACGCCTCGGACCGGGCCGCCTGCGAGGAGCTGGACAAGGTCGTCCCCAGCACCCGGGCCCTCGCCCTGAACAACCGGCGCTTCCTCCAGCGGGTGGTCGGCACCCTGGCCGGCGACTTCGGCATCCGGCAGTTCCTCGACCACGGCTCCGGCCTGCCCACCCAGAACAACGTCCACCAGGTCGCGCAGGCCGTCGACCCCGCCTCGCGCGTGGTGTACGTCGACAACGATCCGATGGTCCTGGTCCACGGCCGCGCCCTGCTGGACCAGAACAACAACACCGCCGTCATCCACGCCGACATGCGCGAGACGGACCAGATCTTCTCCCACCCGGACACCGAGCGCCTGATCGACTTCTCGCAGCCGGTGGCCGTGCTGTTCAACTCGGTGTTCCACTGCATCCCGGACAGCGACACCGACGGTCCGCTCGCCGTGGCCCGCAGGGTGCGCGAGCGCCTCGCGCCCGGCAGCTTCATGGTGATGTGCCAGCTGGTCAGCGAGGACCCCGAGGTCCGCAAGTTCGTCACCGACTTCATGGACCAGGCGACGCAGGGGCACTGGGGCCGGGTACGTCAGCAGAAGGACGTCGCGGAGTACTTCGACGGCCTGGAGATTTTGGAGCCCGGCCTGGTGGAGGTCTCCACCTGGCGCCCGGACACCGAGGTGGCACCGCGGCAACTCACGCAGGAGTGGATCGAGTTCGGCGGAGCGGGCCGGCTGGTGTAGGGACCGGAGGCCGGGGAGCGGCGTCATCACCGCCGCTCCCGCCGCCTCTGTTGCTCATGCGTACCGCTTCATCGTCTCGCGCAGCCGCTCCAGCGACTCCCGCGGGTTGAGGGCCTCGTCGCCCAGGCGGTCCAGGGCGAGGCGGTACTCCTCGGTCTCGTCGCGGTCCTCCAGGAAGGCCGCGCTCTTGATGTGCTCCAGATAGACGATGTCGGGCAGATCGACGCCGCCGAACCGCAGATAGGTGATCGGCATGGCGGGCGCCGAGGCGTTGGTGACGTCCAGCGGCACGATCTGCACGGTCACATGCGGCCGCTGGGCCATCTCCACGAGGTGCTCCAGCTGCGCGTGCATCACCTCACGGCTGCCCAGGACCCGCAGCAGCACCGACTCGTCGACGACCGCCCACAGCTGGGGCGCGTCCGGGCGGTGCAGCAGCTGCCGCCGGCGCATCCGCAGCTCGACCCGCCGCTGCACCTCACGGGGCGGCGCGGTCGGCAGCCCACGCTCGACGACGGCCCGGGTGTAGTCGTCGGTCTGCAACAGACCGGGTACGTACTGGAGTTCAAAGGTACGGATGGAGGTCGCGGCCTCCTGGAGCCCGACCAGCCGGTCGAACCACTCCGGCATCAGCCGCTTGTCATAGCGCTGCCACCAGCCGGGCTCACCGGCGCGCCGCAGCAGCTGAAGCAGTACCGACGCCTCGTACTCCTCGGTGCCGTAGTGCTCCAGCAGGGCCCGCACGTCCGCCTCGGTCGGAGGCCGACGGCCCTTGCCCGCCTCGATGCGCGACAGCTTGGCCGGACTGAATCCCACGGCCCGCGCGACCTGGTCCTGGGACAGGCCGAGGTCCTCGCGGAGGCCGCCCAACTGGACGCCGACCAGCATCTTCAGCAAGGTCGGGGCGGGCTCGGTCCGGTCCAGATAGGGTTCGAGACGGGAGATGCGAGGTGACTCGGGCGACATCCTGACTCCCCGTAGACCGGCAGACGACAGACCGCATTATCGCATCCCGCTGCCGGGTGGCGCCGGAACCGCGAGAAGTGGAAGGCTCAACTTCCGTTTGCGGGCGGCATTTCGCCCTCCACCGGTCACGCGTTCCGGGGACAGTTGCCCGTGCTGCGCGGGGCCCTCTCACGTGGGCCTGCCTCGCACAGGCCCGCCCCGTGCCGACCCGTCCGTCTCACGCCAGGTGGTCGAACTCACCATCCTTCGCGCCGGCCAGGAAGGCCGCGATCTCAGCAGGGGTGTAGACGAGGGCAGGTCCGTCGGGGTGGCGGGAGTTGCGCATCGCGACACTGCCGTCGCCCAGGGCGGCAACCTCGACGCAGTTGCCCTCGGCATTGCTGTGCCGGCTCTTGATCCAGCGGACGCCCAACGAGTCTGCCCGTACGCCGTTCGGTGCTGTTGGCACTGCACTCTCCTTGCTCACGTTCCGTCACGCGCGTGCCCGAGGCCACAGCGGACCCGGACCGCACCACGAGCTCCACGCTGACATCTCACGCGAAATTTCCCGTGAAATTGCACGGAGACGCCGTTGGCGTGGATAATAGCCCGTGGCGTCAAGTGCAGCGCGGACGCCCCGTCCTGACCGTGTATCAGGGGAGACGTTGTGTCGTTACCTGCGTACGAAGGGCTCCGACTGCCCCGTGGCGCTGCGTCACATGAGGCGTTGAGGACAGCGCCACCAGCGCACAGCGGCCCCCCGGGCCCACGCCGGCTGGCCACACCGGAGTCCGAGCACACAGCACCCCGCTCCGCAGTCCTGCGCCTGGTCGGCGCCGAACGGGGCTGCGCCGAGGCCCGCGACTTCGTCCGTCGCACACTGGGCAGCTGGGAGCTCGACCACTGCGGCCCCGACGCCCTGACGGTGGTCACCGAGCTGCTCGCCAACGCCGTACTGCACGCCGCACCGCACTCCGCGGCCCGCCCCTCGGCCGACCCCGGCATCTGGCTCCGGCTCGGCGTCCGCCGCCCGGCCCACCTGGTCTGCGCGGTCACCGACCCGAGCGACCGCCCGCCGGTGTACCCGCACACCTCCGACCCCTTCGACGAGCACGGTCGCGGACTGCGCATCATCGACAGCCTGTCCGAACACTGGGGCTGGACCCGGCGGCATCCCCTGGGCAAGACGGTCTGGGCGATGCTCCCGACCGCCGGCGACTCCTGATCCGTCACGAGTCCTGCACTGCATCCGCAAATGTGCACTCGCACGTGAACAATTGACTAAGTTCCCGAACAGGGCGCCGACCCTACATATTTGGGATGTCCCCGTCCCTGGTGTAACACGGTCGCGTTCGTCTGACGCAGAACTAGGCGGAAGGAAGTCACCGCACAAAGTCCGAATCCCGGCGCAGTGCGGTGCCCAGTCGGCCCAATCAACGCGTCAGATCGGATTTCTAGTGAACACCGACCCGGTATCCGGATACCAGACGTACGACCAGCACCCGCCCCAGGACCGCACGGCCCGCAACAGGGCCACCGCCCGCAGAGCGTCGCTTGTGATCTGCACGATCGCCGACATCTCGGCCGGTCTGCTCGGCCTGTGGATCGTCCTGTACCTCCTCGACGCGAACCAGGGCAACGCCTTCGTGGAGTTCGTCCATGGCGCGGCGGACCTGCTCTCCGGATGGGCACGCGACATTTTCACGATGGACACAGAGGGCCTACGAGTCATCCTCAATTACGGCCTTCCCGCGGTCCTCTATCTGGCCCTCGGCCACGGAATTGCCGCCCGCCTGAACAGGGCCTGACGGCAATACCCACCGGAAGGACAACACAGTGACACGCACCCCCGCCGAAAACGATCACCTACCAATTTATGAAGACCTGGTGCGCGAACGCGGAGACGTCGTAACGGAAGCCCAAATAGCAGCCGCACACACCCAACACCAGGCAGCGGCACTCCTGCCGCAGGGCGACGCGGGGCAGTGGGGTCGGGAGCGGGGGTATGAGGGCGGGGGGCGGTAGCGCGCGACGCGGCCGGGGCCTGGGGACGGACGAGGGCCCGCGAGCGGCCGAGGAGCCACCAGGGGCGTGCCACGCATCTCTCCGATGCGGCGCGCCCCTACTTACAGGCAACCACTCGGACGGCCCGCACCCCCCTGCCCCCCGGCACGACCCGCCCCACAAACACCAAGACCCCGCACTCAGCTGACTCGCTGATGGCGGGGTCTTCGGGCACTTCCTGCGAAGTGCCCCCGGCAGGATTCGAACCTGCGCACACGGCTCCGGAGGCCGTTGCTCTATCCCCTGAGCTACGGGGGCGTGTCGGGCGCCTTGCTTGGCGGCGACGGGTAGAACCCTACCAGCTTCGGTGGGGTGTTCATGAACGGGTTTCCGGGGTCGTGGCACCCGGTGCGACCTGGGGTGGGTCGCCCGCAGGGGGGTGGAACTCGGGAAAACCCGGACGCGGTGGCCGGTCCGGACCTACTCTCGAGTTGTGCCAGGCGCTTCCGGCCGGGTCCTTGTTGTGGACGACAACAAGGTCATCCGGCAGCTGATCAGGGTCAATCTCGAGCTGGAGGGGCTCGAGGTGGTGACCGCGGCCGATGGTGCCGAGTGTCTGGATGTCGTTCATCAGGTGCGGCCCGACGTGATCACCCTCGACGTGGTCATGCCCCGACTGGACGGGCTGCGCACCGCCGCGAGGCTGCGTTCCGACCCCCGCACCCGTGATCTTCCCCTCGCCATCATCAGCGCCTGCACCCAGTACGAGGTCGACAGCGGTCTCGACGTCGGCGTCGACGCCTTCCTCGCCAAGCCCTTCGAGCCCGCCGAACTCGTGAGTCTCGTACGGCGGTTGATCGAGCGGAGCGGGAGCGGGGAGGCCGACGGGTGCCCCGAGGGCAGGGGTGCCGATGATGCCGTGCTCGGCGGCGTCCTGGGCGCCGGCGAGGCCGCCGGGCGGACCGGAGGCTGAGGCGGGCAGGGCTGCGGCAGAGCGGCGGCAGGGGCGGCTGAGTGACTGCCTGGTCGGTCGGACGCGTCTTCCGTCGCGTCGGAGCGGAGTAACCGACCCCGCCACCCTTCTCATAGGTCCAGCGCCACGCCGAGCCGTCAGGTGCAGCGCCACGCCGCGACCCTCGCGCTGCACCCCACCCCAGCTCCCCACCCCGTCCACATCGCGAAACCCAGCCCAAACCCATTCGCATACCCACCCCCCTCCTCCCATACGCTTGTCCCCGTGACCCCCGTCGAGCTCTCCCGTTCCGTGCTGTGCGCGGTGCGTCGTGCTGTCGACGAGGGGGAACTGGCCGTCGCCGTGCCCGAGCGAGCCTTGGTCACCGTGCCGGGGCCCGGTGGGTGTGGGGACTACGCCACCAACATCGCGCTCCAGCTCGCCCGCCCGGCCGGGCAGCCCGCCCTGCGTGTCGCCGAGATCCTGCGGTCGCACCTCGCGGGAGCGGACGGTGTCGCCGACGTCGTCGTCACCGGGCCCGGGTTCCTGAACATCCGCCTCGGCGGCACCGCCTCCGTCGCCCTCGTCGAGGAGATCCTTCGGCGCGGCGACCGGTACGGGTACGCCAAGGGTCCATCCGCGGACTTCGTACCGCTGTCGTGTCCGCGTGAGGTCCGGGCCGTCGTCGTGATGGACGCCGTCGCCCGGATCCTGCGTTCGCAGGGCGCCGCCGTACGCACCCGCTGCGAGGCCGAGCTCCCTCAGGAGTGGGTCGACGTCCTGGGCGTACGGGTGGACACGGTCGGCGGCGGGTCCGGCAGGCCGGGTGAGTCCGACACGGTCGGCCGCCGAGGCGATGACGCCCGCCCCCGTGCCACTCGGCACCAGCCCGTTCCGCCCGACGACCTCCCCCACTACGCCCTCCGCCCGGTACCCGCCCCGCTCGACCCCCTCTTCCTCGGACGCGACGCCGCCCGCTGGGCCCTGCTCCACCCCGCCGAGCACGACCGGCCGCGTGTCACCGACGAGCACCTCGTCCAGCGCGAGAGCAACCCTCTCTTCCGCGTCCGCTACGCATACGCCCGCACCCGGGCCCTCTCCCGCAACGCAGCCGACCTGGGATTCAGCGCCGAGCCGGGACCCGTAGAGCCATCCACAGGGCAATTCACGGACCGGCTCACTTCGCAGTCCCCGGCACACCTCACCCCCCACGCCCTCCAAACCGCCCTCGCCGACCACCCCCGAGTGCTCGCCCAGGCGGCAGCCCACCGGGCTCCCGACCGCCTTGCGCGGCATCTCGTCGCCGTCGCGGACGCCGCCCTTCCGTTGCCGGCCGTCGTGCTGCCGCGGGGTGCGGAGAAACCCTCGGCCGCCCACCGTGCCCGGCTCGCTCTTGCCGAAGCCGCCGGGGCGGTGCTGGCCGGTGGCCTGACCCTGCTCGGTATCGACGCACCCGAACATCTCTGAGAGAGCCCACGACAGTCATGAGCCGTTCCGCACACCCCGCCGGGCCCCGTCACGCCGATGTCCTGCCCGAGGGCCACTACTCCGCGCCGCCCGCCGACCTCAACGCCCTCGACGCGAAGGTGTGGGCGCAGACCGTCGGCCGTGACGCGGACGGCGTGGTCACCGTCGGCGGCGTCGACGTGAAGACCCTCGCCGAACAGCACGGCACGCCCGCCTACTTCATCGACGAGGCCGACTTCCGCGCCCGCGCCCGCTCCTGGCGCAGCGCCTTCGGCAACGACGCCGACGTCTTCTACGCCGGCAAGGCGTTCCTCTCCCGCGCCGTCGTGCGGTGGCTGCACGAGGAGGGGCTCAACCTGGACGTGTGCTCCGGCGGTGAGCTCGCCACCGCCCTCTCGGCCGGCATGCCCGCCGAGCGGATCGCCTTCCACGGCAACAACAAGTCCGTCGAGGAGATCACCCGGGCCATCGAGGCCGGCGTCGGGCGGATCGTCCTCGATTCCTTCCAGGAGATCGTGCGTGTCGCCCACGTCGCGCAAGGGCTCGGCAAGCGGCAGCGGGTGCAGATCCGTATCACCGTCGGCGTCGAGGCGCACACGCACGAGTTCATCGCCACCGCCCACGAGGACCAGAAGTTCGGCATTCCGCTCGCCGGAGGGCAGGCCGCCGAGGCGGTGCGGCGGGCGCTGAAGCTCGACGGGCTTGAGCTCATCGGCATCCACAGCCACATCGGGTCGCAGATCTTCGACATGTCCGGCTTCGAGGTCGCCGCGCACCGCGTCGTCGGGCTGCTCAAGGACATCCGTGACGAGCACGGTGTCGAGCTGCCCGAGATCGACCTCGGCGGCGGGCTCGGCATCGCGTACACGAGCGCCGACGACCCGCGCGAACCGCACGAGATCGCCAAGGCGCTCACCGAGATCGTCACCCGTGAGTGCGAGGGCGCCCGACTGCGCACCCCGCGGATCTCCGTCGAGCCGGGGCGGGCCATCGTCGGGCCCACCGCGTTCACGCTCTACGAGGTCGGCACCATCAAGCCCCTCGACAACCTCCGTACCTACGTCTCCGTCGACGGCGGCATGTCCGACAACATCCGTACTGCGCTGTACGACGCCGAGTACAGCGTGGCGCTCGTGTCACGGACCTCCGACGCCGAGCCCATGCTCGCGCGGGTCGTCGGCAAGCACTGCGAGAGCGGGGACATCGTGGTGAAGGACGCGTTCCTGCCGGCCGACCTGGCACCGGGTGACCTGATCGCCGTACCGGCGACGGGTGCCTACTGCCGGTCCATGGCCAGCAACTACAACCACGTGCTGCGGCCCCCGGTCGTGGCCGTGCACGAGGGCGGGTCCCGGGTGATCGTCCGGCGCGAGACCGAAGAGGATCTTCTTCGGCTCGACGTCGGCTGAGCAGCGAATACAGCGGGGTGGAAGATCTCCTGTCTTCCACCCCGGTACAAATGAAATAGATGTCTCACGATCCGGACGAAGGGCAGAAACTCCCGTCCGGTGAGTGAGACTGGTGCAACCGTAGACGGTATGAGGAAACGAGGTCGGATGATGCGTACGCGTCCGCTGAAGGTGGCGCTGCTGGGCTGTGGGGTTGTCGGCTCAGAGGTGGCGCGCATCATGACGACGCACGCCGACGACCTCGCCGCCCGGATCGGCGCCCCCGTCGAACTCGCGGGCGTGGCGGTACGGCGGCCCTCCAGGGTCCGTGAGGGCATCGACCCCGCGCTGATCACCACCGACGCCACCGCCCTCGTCAAACGCGGCGACATCGACGTCGTGGTCGAGGTCATCGGCGGCATCGAGCCGGCCCGCACCCTCATCACCACCGCCTTCGAGCACGGCGCCTCCGTCGTCTCCGCCAACAAGGCCCTCCTCGCCCAGGACGGCGCCGCCCTGCACGCCGCCGCGGAGGCGAACGACAAGGACCTCTACTACGAGGCCGCCGTCGCCGGCGCCATCCCGCTGATCCGCCCGCTGCGCGAGTCCCTCGCAGGCGACAAGGTCAACCGGGTGCTCGGGATCGTCAATGGCACCACGAACTTCATCCTCGACAAGATGGACTCGACCGGCGCCGGCTATCAGGAGGCCCTCGACGAGGCCACCGCGCTCGGGTACGCGGAGGCCGACCCCACCGCCGACGTCGAGGGCTTCGACGCCGCCGCCAAGGCCGCGATCCTCGCCGGCATCGCCTTCCACACGCGCGTGCGTCTCGACGACGTCTACCGCGAGGGCATGACCGAGGTGACCGCGGCCGACTTCGCCTCCGCCAAGGAGATGGGCTGCACCATCAAGCTGCTCGCCATCTGCGAGCGGGCCGGTGACGGCGCCTCCGTCACCGCGCGCGTGCATCCCGCGATGATCCCGCTGACCCACCCGCTCGCCTCCGTGCGCGGCGCCTACAACGCCGTGTTCGTGGAGTCCGACGCCTCCGGGCAGCTCATGTTCTACGGCCCCGGCGCGGGCGGTGCTCCCACCGCGTCCGCCGTGCTCGGCGACCTCGTCGCCGTCTGCCGCAACCGACTCAGCGGGGCAACGGGGCCCGGCGAGTCGGCGTACGCCGCCCTGACCGTGTCGCCCATGGGCGACGTCACCACGCGCTACCACATCAGCCTCGACGTCGCCGACAAACCGGGTGTTCTCGCCCAGGTGGCGACCGTGTTCGCGGAGCACGGAGTGTCGATCGATACGGTGCGCCAGCAAGGACGGCAGGACGGAGGCGGCGAGGCATCCCTCGTCGTCGTCACCCACCGTGCGTCCGACGCGGCCCTCGTCGGGACCGTCGAGGCGCTGCGCAAGCTCGACACCGTGCGGGGTGTCGCCAGCATCATGCGGGTTGAAGGAGAGTAACCAGCAATGACCCACCAGTGGCGCGGAATCATCGAGGAGTACCGGGACCGGCTGCCCGTCTCCGACACCACGCCGGTCGTGACGCTCCGCGAGGGCGGCACGCCCCTCGTGCCCGCGCAGGTGCTCTCCGAGCGCACGGGCTGCGAGGTCCACCTCAAGGTGGAGGGTGCCAACCCCACCGGGTCCTTCAAGGACCGCGGCATGACCATGGCCATCACGCGGGCCAAGGAGGAGGGCGCCAAGGCCGTCATCTGCGCCTCCACCGGCAACACCTCCGCCTCGGCCGCCGCCTACGCCGTGCGCGCGGGCATGGTCTCGGCCGTGCTCGTCCCGCAGGGCAAGATCGCGCTCGGCAAGATGGGCCAGGCCCTCGTGCACGGCGCGAAGATCCTCCAGGTCGACGGCAACTTCGACGACTGCCTCACGCTCGCCCGCGACCTGAGCGACAACTACCCCGTGGCGCTGGTGAATTCGGTCAACCCGGTGCGTATCGAGGGGCAGAAGACGGCCGCCTTCGAGATCGTGGACATGCTGGGCGACGCCCCCGACATCCACGTCCTCCCGGTGGGCAACGCGGGCAACATCACCGCGTACTGGAAGGGGTACAAGGAGTACGCCGCCGACGGTGTCTCCGAGCAGACCCCGCGCATGTGGGGCTTCCAGGCCTCCGGCTCCGCGCCGATCGTGCGCGGCGAGGTCGTCAAGGACCCCTCGACCATCGCCACCGCGATCCGTATCGGCAACCCGGCCTCCTGGCAGTACGCCATCGACGCGCGGGACGAGTCGGGCGGCTTCATCGACGAGGTGACGGACCGTGAAATCCTGCGCGCCTACCGGCTGTTGGCAGCTCAGGAGGGCGTCTTCGTCGAGCCCGCGTCCGCCGCGTCGGTCGCCGGTCTGCTGAAGGCCGCCGAGCAGGGCAAGGTCGACCCGGGCCAGCGCATCGTGTGCACCGTCACCGGCAACGGCCTCAAGGACCCCGACTGGGCCGTCGCGGGCGCCCCGCAGCCCGTCACCGTCCCGGTCGACGCGGCGACGGCGGCCGAGCGGCTCGGGCTGGCGTAAGCCGGGCCACGCTCCGTCGCAGCAGGCTCGCGCGGGCGGCCACGAGGCGCTCTGCCTGGGGAACTTCCCTACAAGGGGTGCACGGGGGGCATACGACACGCATCGTGCGCCTCCTGTGCGCCCTATGTCGCCACAGAACCTACCTTCGATACGCTGTACTGAACCCGCCCGCCGCATATGCCTCCGCATAGGTGCGGTGCCGCGCCGTCTCCGCGGCCCGGAAGCGGTCCCAGAGGTTCTCGTACGTCATCGAATGTCTTCGACAATCGACAATCACCGCAGCTCAAGGAGAGTCATCGAGCGATGGCCGGTCCAGCCTTCCGCGCCGCCGCCGTCCGGGTGCGCGTCCCCGCCACCAGCGCCAACCTCGGTCCGGGCTTCGACGCCCTCGGCCTGTCGCTGGGGCTCTACGACGACGTGGTCGTCCGGGTGGCCGACTCCGGGCTGCACATCGACATCGCGGGTGAGGGCAGCGAGACGCTGCCGCGCGACGAGAACCACCTGCTCGTACGTTCCCTGCGCACCGCCTTCGATCTGCTGGGCGGCCAGCCGCGCGGCCTGGAGATCGTCTGCGCCAACCGCATCCCGCACGGCCGCGGCCTCGGCTCCTCCTCCGCCGCCATCTGCGCCGGCATCGTCGCCGCGCGTGCCGTGACCATAGGCGGCGAGGCCCGGCTCGACGACGCGGCCCTGCTCGAACTCGCCACCGAGATCGAGGGTCACCCCGACAACGTCGCCGCCTGTCTGCTGGGCGGATTCACCCTGTCCTGGATGGAGGCCGGCGCCGCCCGGGCCATCAGGATGGAACCCGCCGATTCCATCGTTCCGGTGGTTTTCGTACCCGGTAAGCCGGTCCTGACGGAGACCGCGCGCGGACTGCTGCCGCGCACCGTCCCGCACGTCGACGCAGCCACCAACGCGGGCCGTGCCGCCCTGCTCGTCGAGGCCCTCACCCGGCGCCCCGAGCTGCTGCTGCCCGCCACAGAGGACCGTCTGCACCAGGAGTACCGCGCTCCCGCGATGCCGGAGAGCGCCGCGCTGGTGGAGCGGCTGCGGGCCGACGGAGTGCCGGCGGTCATCTCGGGCGCGGGACCAACTGTGCTGGCACTGGCCGACGAGGACAGCGCCGACAAGGTCGCCCATCTGGCAGGCGAGGGGTGGGCCGCGAACCGGCTCGACCTCGACGCCCAGGGAGCGAGCGTGCTGCCGCTTGCGACCTGACACACGGTTGCCGGATTTCGAGAGGGGGAATGTTTGTTGGATCCGGTAGTGTTAACCTCAAGTCTGCACCCGACCCCACCATGGCGAGGTGCTTCGTGTCCCCGTCCGGGACAGACATTCTTCCGGGAGCCTCCCAAGCCGCACTGTGTTCCGTACGACGTACGCGGGCAGTACCTCGTACACGAGCACTGAGCGACTCGACGGGCACGCTCCGGAACCGGCGCGACCGAGCCGCGTGACACCGACACTCAGTGCCACGGCTTTGGGAACCGCCATCACCAGAAATTTCTCCGCCGTTTTGGGCGGACCACCGCCCCGGCGCGGTCCACACACCAAGGACCTAAGCCGGACAGCACAACCGGTCGCCGAGCCAGACAGGCCGACGTCCGCTCCAGGGAAGGACCCTTCGTGAGCGACACCACCGATCTGATGGGCGCACGTGTCGAGGAGACCGCTGCCGCGCCCGCCACGGACGCCTCCGCGCCTGCCGGCGGTGCCGGCTCCCGGCGGCGCCGCGGTACCGGCCTCGAGGGCATGGTGCTGGCCGAGCTTCAGCAGGTCGCATCCGGCCTCGGCATCAGGGGCACGGCGCGCATGCGTAAGAGCCAGCTGATCGAGGTCATCAAGGAGGCGCAGGCCGGGGGAGGTGCCGCGGCTCCGAAGGTGGAGGCCGCCACCGAGACCAAGCCCAAGCGCCGCGCCACCTCCAAGGCCCGTACCGGCGAGGACGCCGAGAAGAAGGCGGAGAAGGCGGCTGAGGCCCCCGCCGAGAAGGCCGTGGCCCAGCAGCAGATCGAGATTCCCGGCCAGCCGGCCGGTGGTCCCTCCCGCGACGGGAACGAGGACGCCCCGGCCGAGCGCCGTCGTCGTCGCGCCACCGCGGACGCGGGCAGCCCGTCCGCCGCGCCGGAGACCGTCGCCGCCGAGGCCAAGAACGAGCCGAAGGCCGAGACGCCCGCGCAGTCGCAGGGCGACGCCAAGAGCGACGCCGACGGCGGCGAGGGCCGTCGTCGTGACCGCCGTGAGCGCGGCCGCGACCGTGACCGCGGCGACCGCGGTGACCGCGGTGACCGTCGCAAGGGCGACGATCAGCAGGGCGGCGGCCGTCAGGACCGTCAGCAGGGCCAGCAGCAGGGCGGTGGCCGTCAGGACCGCCAGCGCGACAACGGCCCGCAGGACGACGACGACTTCGAGGGCGGCCGGCGTGGCCGTCGCGGCCGCTACCGGGACCGTCGTGGCCGTCGTGGCCGTGACGACGTGCAGGAGCCGCAGATCACCGAGGACGACGTCCTGATCCCGGTCGCGGGCATCCTGGACATCCTCGACAACTACGCCTTCATCCGTACGTCGGGCTACCTGCCGGGCCCCAACGACGTGTACGTCTCCCTCGCCCAGGTCCGCAAGAACGGCCTGCGCAAGGGCGACCACATCACCGGCGCGGTCCGTCAGCCCAAGGAAGGCGAGCGGCGCGAGAAGTTCAACGCGCTGGTCCGCCTCGACTCCGTCAACGGCATGGCGCCCGAACACGGCCGCGGCCGCCCGGAGTTCAACAAGCTCACCCCGCTCTACCCGCAGGACCGCCTCCGCCTGGAGACGGACCCGGGCGTCCTCACCACGCGCATCATCGACCTGGTGTCGCCGATCGGTAAGGGCCAGCGCGGTCTGATCGTGGCCCCGCCGAAGACCGGCAAGACCATGATCATGCAGGCGATCGCCAACGCGATCACGCACAACAACCCCGAGTGCCACCTGATGGTCGTCCTCGTCGACGAGCGTCCGGAAGAGGTCACCGACATGCAGCGGTCGGTGAAGGGCGAGGTCATCTCCTCGACCTTCGACCGTCCGGCCGAGGACCACACCACGGTCGCCGAACTCGCCATCGAGCGTGCGAAGCGTCTGGTGGAGCTGGGTCACGACGTCGTCGTGCTGCTCGACTCGATCACCCGTCTGGGCCGTGCGTACAACCTCGCCGCCCCGGCCTCCGGCCGCATCCTGTCCGGTGGTGTCGACTCGACCGCCCTGTACCCGCCGAAGCGCTTCTTCGGTGCGGCCCGCAACATCGAGGACGGCGGCTCGCTGACCATCCTCGCCACCGCGCTGGTGGACACCGGGTCCCGCATGGACGAGGTGATCTTCGAGGAGTTCAAGGGCACCGGCAACATGGAGCTCAAGCTCGACCGGAAGCTCGCCGACAAGCGCATCTTCCCGGCGGTGGACGTGGACGCGTCCGGTACCCGCAAGGAAGAGATCCTGCTCGGCAACGAGGAGCTGGCGGTCACCTGGAAGCTCCGCCGGGTGCTGCACGCGCTCGACCAGCAGCAGGCCATCGAGCTGCTCCTCGACAAGATGAAGCAGACCAAGTCGAACATCGAGTTCCTGATGCAGATCCAGAAGACGACGCCGACCCCCGGCAACGGCGACTGACCGGATCCGATCCGCAAAAGGCCGCTCCCCGTCAAACAGTGACGGGGAGCGGCCTTTTGGCGCTGAAAGGAGCGGGCGTATCTGTGCGCCCCTTCCTACTCTTGTGTCTCTGGGGGGACTTTCTTGACCACCAATCCGTCCGGCAGTGGTCGTCACAGACGCCGGATACGTTTCGGGCTGCCCGTGGCCGCGGCCGGCCTCGCCGCGGCGGTCGCCACCGCGCTGCTGACCTCGTCCGCGGGGGCCGCGACCGCACTGCCCAGGCCCACCGTGAAGCCCGTGACCGGTTCGGCCTCACCGGCCGAGCTGGAGCGGCGCGTCGCGGGCGCCGTCGCCGGTGACGACACCGCGGGGGAGACGTCGAAGAAGTCGTCGTACGGTGCGAGCACGACCGACGCCGCGGGTGACTCCACCGTGAGCCCCATGGTCATCGGCGGCACCACCACCAGCATCACCTCGGCGCCCTGGATGGCGCAGCTCTGGTACTACGACGACCAGGGCACCGCCGACGAGGCCGACGACACGGGCTTCTTCTGCGGCGGCGCCGTCGTCGCGCCGACGAAGATCCTCACCGCCGCGCACTGCGTCAAGGGCTACGACTGGTACAACTACGGCGCCGTCGTCACCGGCACCAACCAGCTGCCGACCACCGACGACGCCGGCAACAGCGACCTGCACGGCGGCACGGTCTCGCTGCCGTACCGGCAGTGGAACCACCCGTCGTACAGCGCGACGACGATCGACAACGACATCGCCGTGATCACGCTGGCCAACCCGGTCAAGGCGACGCCGATCCGCATGACGACGTCCGGCGACACCGCCTCGTACGCCGCCGGCACGAGCGCCAAGGTCTACGGCTGGGGCCGCACCAGCTCCACCAGCCAGGACATCTCGCAGTCGCTGAAGTCGGCGACGCTGCCGATCCAGTCCGACACCACGTGCGCGGGCTTCTACGGCGGCGACTTCGTCAAGGGCCACATGGTCTGCGCGGGCAAGCCGGCCACCGGCAGCGACACCGGCACGGTCTCCGCCTGCAACGGCGACTCCGGCGGGCCGCTCGTGGTGAACGGCCGTATCGCGGGTGTCGTCTCCTGGGGCGTGCAGGACTGCGTCGCCAAGGGCGCGTACAGCGTGTTCGCCAAGGTCACCTCCTACGTCGGTGCCGCCTACCCGCGCATCGACGACACCAACATCAGCGGTGACCACCGGGCCGACCTGTGGCTGCGCAACGCCTCCACCAGGACGGGTTACTCCAAGGACTCCAACGGCACCACGTTCGCCGCGCGCGAGTCCTGGGGCGACTGGAGCGGCGTGAACCTGGTCCTGCAGACCGACCTCGACCGGGACGGCTACCAGGACCTGCTGTTCCGGCGCAGCTCGGACGGCGACATGTTCTGGTCGCACTTCGTGCCGTCCAGCGGCACCTGGGCCACCAAGCAGATCGCCGACAACTGGAAGACCCGCACCCGCGTCGTCGTCCCGGGTGACGTCACCGGCGACTACCTGCCCGACCTGCTCTCGGTCGACTCCGCCGGCTACCTGTGGATCTACCCGGGCAAGGGCAACGGCACCTTCGGCACCCGTGTGAAGGTCGGCTCCGGCTGGAACCAGTACAACTCCCTGCGCGGACACGGCGACTTCACCGGCGACGGCAAGACCGACCTGATCGCGCGCAGCTCGTCCGGCGGCTACATCTACCTGTTCAAGGGCACCGGCAAGTCCGGCACGGGCGCCTTCGCCACCCGGGTCAAGGTGCGCACGTGGGCGACGTACAACGGCTTCGACGCCGTCGGTGACGTCACCGGTGACGGCAAGGCCGACTTCATGGCCCGCAACTCCTCCGGCACGCTCTACCTGTACCCGGGCACCGGAAAGGCCACGAGCGAGATCTTTGCCACACCGAAGTCCGTCGGTACCGATTTCAAGCAGTACGACATCTTCGGCTGAAAGCCCAGGTGAGACCGGCACCCCCGGTGTCGCCGACTACGGACTGTGCCCATCGCCTCCCAGGCGGTGGGCACAGTCCGTTGTGCAACCCTTTCCCGGGTTTCCCCGTCTGACCGGACGGGGTGACGATGGTGCGGTAAGGGCCTTTTGGCCATGCCTGACCCTGACAGCAGGGGGTAGCCGACCGGACGAGAACCGAGGAGCAGAGTGACCGCCGAGAGCACGCCGGAGCCCGGCATACCGGGCGAGAACGGGACCAACGGCCCGCGCAATCGCGCCAAGGGCCGTCGCCGCAAGCCCCGCGAGAAGCGGAAGGGCCTGCGGATCATGGCCTGGACGGCCGCCGGGATCGTGGTCCTGGGCGGAACCGGTGCCGGGTACCTCTACTTCAAGCTCAACGGCAACCTCAAGAGCGTCGACATCGACCAGGCCCTCGGCACCGACCGGCCGCAGAAGGTCGACAACGGCTCGGAGAACATCCTCGTCCTCGGCTCGGACACCCGCTCCGGCAGCAACAAGAAGCTCGGCGGCGGCGCCGACGACGGCAGCGCGCGCTCGGACACGGCGATGATCCTGCACGTCTACGAGGGCCACAAGAAGGCCAGCGTGGTCTCGATCCCGCGCGACACCCTCATCGACCGCCCCGAGTGCACCGACACCGACGGCAACACGCACGACGCCGCCTCCGGCGTGATGTTCAACGAGGCGTACTCAACGGGCGGCGCCGCCTGCACGGTGAAGACCGTCGAGTCCGTCACCGGCATCCGCATGGACCACTATCTCGAGGTCGACTTCTCCGGCTTCCAGAAGCTGATCGACGAACTCGGCGGCGTCGAGGTCACCACCACCAAGGACATCAAGGACCCCGACAGCCACCTCGACCTCAAGGCCGGCACCCACCAGCTCGACGGCGAGCAGGCCCTCGGGCTGGTCCGCACCCGCCACGGCGTGGGCGACGGCTCCGACCTCGGCCGCATCCAGCTGCAGCAGGCCTTCGTCAAGGCGCTGCTGGAGCAGATGAAGGACATCAACCTCTTCGGCAACCCCAAGCGGCTGTACGACCTGGCCAACACCGCCACCAAGACGGTCACCACCGACTCCGACCTGGGCTCGGTCAACAAGCTCATGTCCTTCGCCAATGGCCTCAAGGGCATCAGCTCCAAGAACACGACCATGGTCACCCTGCCGGTCCGGTACGACCCGGCGGACCCGAACCGCGTGATCGTGGCCGAGGCGAAGGCCAAGCAGGTCTGGACGGCCCTGAAGAACGACAAGCCGATCCCGAAGGCGGCGACCGAGGGCACGGCCAAGGGCGACGCCAACGGTGTCGTGACGGCGACGCCATCGCCGAAGGAGTAGAGGCGCAACCGGCTGCGGAATAGATCGGAGCGGCCCCCGGTTTTGGGGGATGGCCCCAGTCCTGGCAGACTGGTACGTCGGCTCCGGTTCACGTCTCCGCATCCCGCGGTGGCGACCCGGCGCCCTCCCGAAACTAGGAGACACCTTGAAGCGCGACATCCACCCCGAGTACGTCGAGACGCAGGTCAGCTGCACCTGTGGCGCGTCGTTCACCACCCGTAGCACGATCGCCAGCGGCACCATCCGTGCCGAGGTCTGCTCCGAGTGCCACCCGTTCTACACGGGCAAGCAGAAGATCCTCGACACCGGTGGCCGTGTGGCCCGCTTCGAGGCCCGCTTCGGCAAGGCTGCTGCCGGCTCCAAGAAGTAGCGAGCTCCAATTCGCCGGTCCACGGCCGCGCCCTGTCTCAGGCGCGCCGGGACCGGCGTTTTTGGTCGCCCGCCCTTCACAGACGTATTTCACACAGGAGCCCAAGATGTTCGAGGCCGTCGAGGAACTGGTCGCTGAGCACGCCGACCTGGAGACGAAGCTCGCCGACCCTTCGGTGCACGCCGACCAGGCGAACGCGCGCAAGCTGAACAAGCGCTACGCCGAGCTCACCCCGATCGTTGCCACGTACCGCTCCTGGAAGCAGACCGGCGACGACATCGACACGGCGAAGGAACTCGCCGCCGACGACCCGGACTTCGCGGCCGAGGTCAAGGAGCTGGACAAGCAGCGCGAGGAACTGACCGAGAAGCTGCGACTCCTGCTCGTCCCGCGTGACCCGAGTGACGACAAGGACGTCATTCTGGAGATCAAGGCGGGCGCCGGCGGTGACGAGTCCGCGCTGTTCGCGGGGGACCTGCTGCGCATGTACCTGCGGTACGCCGAGCGCGTCGGCTGGAAGACCGAGATCATCGACGCCACCGAGTCCGAGCTGGGCGGCTACAAGGACGTCCAGGTCGCGGTGAAGACCAAGGGCGGCCAGGGCGCCACGGAGCCCGGCCAGGGTGTCTGGGCCCGGCTGAAGTACGAGGGCGGCGTGCACCGCGTGCAGCGGGTGCCGGCGACCGAGTCGCAGGGCCGTATCCACACCTCCGCGGCCGGTGTGCTCGTCACGCCCGAGGCCGAGGAGATCGACGTCGAGATCAACCCGAACGACCTCCGCATCGACGTGTACCGGTCGTCCGGCCCGGGTGGCCAGTCCGTCAACACCACCGACTCCGCCGTGCGCATCACGCACATTCCGACCGGAGTCGTCGCCTCCTGCCAGAACGAGAAGAGCCAGCTCCAGAACAAGGAGCAGGCGATGCGTATCCTGCGCTCCAGGCTGCTCGCAGCGGCGCAGGAGGAGGCCGAGAAGGAGGCCGCCGACGCCCGCCGCAGCCAGGTCCGCACCGTCGACCGCTCCGAGAAGATCCGTACCTACAACTTCCCGGAGAATCGCATCTCGGACCACCGCGTCGGCTTCAAGTCGTACAACCTGGACCAGGTCCTGGACGGCGACCTCGACGCGGTGATCCAGGCCTGCGTCGACGCGGACTCGGCGGCGAAGCTGGCGGCCGCGTAAGGGCGTAGGGGACGGACGTACGCACGGACGAGTACGACACGGAGGACTTGCGTGCAGCAATTCATCGGGGGGCGGACCCCAAGCCCCCGCAGCGTGCTGCTCGCGGAGGTGGCACAGGCCACCCAGCGGCTGGCGGACGCCGGCGTGCCCTCGCCGCGCACCGACGCGGAGGAGCTCGCCGCGTTCGTGCACGGCGTGAAGCGCGGCGAGCTGCACTCCGTGAAGGACTCGGACTTCGACGCCCGGTACTGGGAGGTCAT
This sequence comes from Streptomyces chartreusis, assembly GCF_008704715.1. Lineage (NCBI taxonomy): Bacteria > Bacillati > Actinomycetota > Actinomycetes > Kitasatosporales > Streptomycetaceae > Streptomyces > Streptomyces chartreusis. The sequence continues at coordinate 3,326,295 of NZ_CP023689.1, read as the reverse complement.
CGCCCGCCGTGAGCAGCGCGAGCCGCTCCAGCACATCACCGGGCGTGCGTACTTCCGCTATCTCGAACTCCAAGTCGGGCCGGGCGTGTTCGTGCCGCGGCCCGAGACCGAGTCGGTGGTCGGCTGGGCCATAGACGCGGTGCGCGCGATGGACGTCGTCGAGCCCTGCATCGTCGACCTGTGCACCGGCTCGGGCGCCATCGCGCTCGCCCTCGCCCAGGAGGTCCCGCGCTCGCGCGTGCACGCCGTGGAGCTGTCCGAGGACGCCCTGGTGTGGACGCGCAAGAACGTGGAGGGCTCGCGCGTCGAACTGCGCCAGGGCAACGCGCTGGACGCCTTCCCCGACCTCGACGGCCAGGTCGATCTGGTCATCTCCAACCCGCCCTACATCCCGCTCACCGAATGGGAGTACGTCGCTCCGGAGGCGCGGGACTACGATCCCGATCTCGCCCTGTTCTCCGGCGAGGACGGCCTCGACCTCATCCGCGGCCTGGAGCGGACCGCACACCGTCTCCTGCGGCCCGGCGGCGTCGTCGTCATCGAGCACGCCGACACCCAGGGCGGTCAGGTGCCGTGGATCTTCACAGAGGAGCGGGGCTGGGCCGACGCGGCCGACCACCCCGACCTCAACAACCGCCCCCGGTTCGCGACGGCCCGCAAGGCGCTGCCGTGACCGCCCCGCAGACTCTTTCCCGGAAGCACGTGTACTTCGTGTACGAGGAGGCCCGCTAGATATGGCACGGCGATACGACACCAACGACGCGACCGACCGCACGACCGGTCTGCGTGAGGCCGCGTCCGCCGTCCGCCGTGGCGAGCTCGTGGTCCTCCCGACCGACACGGTGTACGGCATCGGCGCCGACGCGTTCACCAAGGAGGCCGTCGGTGATCTGCTGGAGGCCAAGGGCCGGGGCCGCAACATGCCCACCCCTGTCCTGATCGGCTCCCCGAACACGCTCCACGGTCTCGTCACCGACTTCTCCGAGCTGGCCTGGGAGCTCGTCGACGCGTTCTGGCCGGGCGCGCTCACGCTCGTCGCCAAGCACCAGCCGTCCCTCCAGTGGGACCTCGGTGACACCCGGGGCACGGTTGCCGTGCGCATGCCACTGCACCCGGTCGCCATCGAGCTCCTGACCGAGGTCGGCCCGATGGCCGTGTCCTCGGCGAACCTCACCGGACACCCGGCGCCGGAGGACTGTGACGCCGCGCAGGAGATGCTCGGCGACTCGGTCTCGGTGTACCTCGACGGCGGCCCGACCCCGGGCAACGTCCCGTCGTCCATCGTCGACGTCACGCGCGAGGTGCCGTTGCTGCTGCGCGCGGGTGCCCTCTCGGCGGAGGATCTGCGGAAGGTCGTACCCGACCTCGAGGTGGCGAATTGACCGCCCCTGAGTCCCCCGCTCTTTCGGCCGCGCCCGGGCAGGGGGTACCCCCATGCGTGGCATAGGCAACGGGGAAAGCGCGGCGGAGATCACGACCACCTTCGTGGGACTGCCGCGCGACAGCTTCCGCATCCTCCACGTCAGCACCGGCAACGTGTGCCGCTCGCCGATCACCGAGCGGCTGACCCGTCATTTCGTGACGCAGCGGCTCGGTGTGCTCGGCGGCTCGCTGATCGTGGAGAGCGCGGGCACCTGGGGCCACGAGGGCGCGGCCATGGAGTCCAACGCGGAGACGGTCCTCGCCGACTTCGGCGCGGACGCCTCCGGCTTCGTCGGCCGCGAGCTCCTCGACGAGCACGTCATCATGGCGGACCTGGTCCTCACGGCCACCCGCGACCACCGCGCCCAGGTCATCTCCATGGGGCATTCGGCGGGCCTGCGCACCTTCACCCTGAAGGAGTTCACCCGCCTGGTCCGCGCCATAGACCCCGCGACGCTGCCTCCCCTGGAGGACGGCGTGGTCCAGCGCGCACGCGCCCTGGTGCGCGCCGCGGCGGCTCTACGCGGGTGGCTGCTGGCGCCGACGGCCGAGGCCGACGAGGTGTACGACCCGTACGGGGCGCCGCTGACGTTCTTCCGCTCGGTGGGCGAGGAGATACACGAGGCACTGGATCCGGTGGTGACCGCGCTCACCGGAGTACCCGCGAGGACGTGACAGCCGGGCGCCCTGGGCGCACCGGGCCTACATTGGACGTACGTCACCGCCGACGCACGCCCGGAGCCCACCATGTCGGTCACCCCTACCCTCGAGGCCGATGTCCTGCGCCGTCAGGACCCCCAGCTCGCCGACATCCTGCTCGGGGAGCTCGACCGGCAGTCGACGACGCTCCAGCTCATCGCGGCGGAGAACTTCACGTCGCCCGCCGTGCTGGCGGCCCTCGGATCGCCGCTGGCCAACAAGTACGCCGAGGGCTACCCGGGCGACAGGTACCACGGCGGATGCGAGATGGTCGACGCCGCCGAGCGGCTCGCCGTGGAACGCGCCAAGGCGCTGTTCGGGGCCGAACACGCCAACGTGCAGTCCCACTCCGGGTCTTCGGCCGTCCTCGCCGCGTACGCCGCCCTGCTGCGCCCCGGCGACACCGTCCTCGCCCTCGGCCTGCCCTACGGCGGACACCTCACCCACGGCTCGCCCGCGAACTTCTCCGGCCGCTGGTTCGACTTCGTCGGCTACGGGGTCGACGCCGAGACCGGGCTCATCGACCACGACCAGGTGCGCACCCTCGCCCGCAACCACCGACCCAAGGCCCTGGTGTGCGGGTCCATCGCCTATCCGCGGCACATCGACTACGCCGTCTTCCGTGACATCGCCGACGAGGTGGGCGCCTATCTCATCGCCGACGCCGCCCACCCCATGGGGCTCGTCGCCGGGGGAGCGGCGCCGAGTCCGGTGCCGTACGCCGATGTGGTGTGCGCCACCACCCACAAGGTGCTGCGCGGCCCGCGCGGCGGCATGATCCTGTGCGGCTCGGACCTCGCCGAGCGCGTCGACCGCGCCGTGTTCCCGTTCACGCAGGGCGGCGCCCAGATGCACACCATCGCCGCCAAGGCCGTCGTGTTCGGCGAGGCGGCGACGCCGGCGTTCGCGGTGTACGCCCATCAGGTGGTGGCCAACGCGCGCATCCTGGCCGCCCACCTCGCCGAGGAGGGCCTCGTCGTCACCACCGGCGGGACCGACACCCACCTGATCACCGCCGATCCCGCGCCCCTCGGCGTGGACGGCCGTGATGCGCGCGGCCGGCTCGCGGCGGCCGGAGTGGTCCTGGACTGCTGTGCGCTGCCTCACGGTGACGCCCGCGGTCTGCGCCTGGGCACCGCGGCCGTGACCACCCAGGGCATGGGGGAGGAGGAGATGGTGTGGCTCGCTGCGCTGCTGGCGGGAGTGCTGCGGGGCGAGAGGGAAAGTCACAAGGCCCGTGAAGAAGTGCGGGAGCTCACCGGTAGATTTCCGCCGTATCCCGGCTGAGGCGGGGTAGACGCACTCGAGCACACAGCCACACGTGCAACCATCGTCGCTACCCGGAAGTCCCCACACATATGCGTCGCGTATGCGTACGTCGCTAGTGTGTGGGGCTGAGATGGCCAGCGAGACTTGTGGGGAAGCCCGTGCGTGAATACCTGCTGACGCTCTGCATCACGGCCGCGGTGACGTATCTGCTGACAGGGCCGGTACGTAAGTTCGCGATCGTGGCCGGAGCGATGCCGGAGATCCGGGCACGTGACGTGCACCGGGAGCCAACTCCGCGGCTCGGCGGTATCGCCATGTTCTTCGGCCTGTGCGCGGGCCTGCTGGTCGCCGACCACCTCACCAACCTCAGTGCCGTCTTCGAGAAGTCGAACGAACCGCGGGCGCTGCTCTCCGGAGCGGCGCTCATCTGGCTGATCGGCGTCCTGGACGACAAGTTCGAGATCGACGCCCTGATCAAGCTGGGCGGCCAGATGATCGCGGCCGGCGTCATGGTCATGCAGGGTCTGACGATCCTGTGGCTGCCCATCCCCAGCGTCGGCAACGTCGCGCTGACCCAGTGGCAGGGCACCCTGCTCACCGTCGCCCTCGTCGTCATCACCATCAACGCGGTCAACTTCGTCGACGGCCTCGACGGCCTCGCCGCCGGCATGGTCTGCATCGCGTCGGCGGCGTTCTTCCTCTACGCCTACCGCGTCTGGGTGTCGTACGGCATCGAGGCCGCCGCCCCGGCCACCCTGTTCTCGGCGATCCTGATGGGCATGTGCCTGGGCTTCCTGCCGCACAACATGCACCCGGCGCGCATCTTCATGGGCGACTCCGGCTCGATGCTGATCGGCCTGGTCCTCGCCGCGGGCGCGATCTCCATCACGGGACAGGTCGACCCGGACGCGCTGAAGCTGTTCGCCGGCTCCGAGAAGGCGGCCGTGCACCAGACGGTGCCGGTCTACATCCCGCTGCTGCTGCCGCTGACGATCATCGCGATCCCGGCCGCCGACCTGGTGCTGGCGATCGTGCGCCGCACCTGGCGCGGTCAGTCGCCGTTCGCCGCCGACCGCGGCCATCTGCACCACCGGCTGCTGGAGATCGGCCACTCCCACAGCCGCGCGGTGCTGATCATGTACTTCTGGTCGGCGCTGATCGCCTTCGGCGCGCTCGCCTACTCCGTGAACTCGGCGTCGATGTGGATCGTGCTCGGCGTGGTGTTCCTGAGCTTCATCGGCCTGGTCCTGCTGCTCCTGCCGCGCTTCACGCCGCGTGCCCCGCGCTGGGCCGAGGCCTTCGTGCCGCCGCGCTACCGCCGGGGCGGGGCCGTCGCCGAGCCCGCGGCCGGCACACCGCAGACCGCGATCGCCGAGTCCGAGGAGCAGCCGCGCACCCCGGTCGCCGCCGGGGCCGGCCGCGTCAACGGAGCTACCGCGCTGGGCGCTCGTTCGCGGCCCCTGGACAGGCGTAAAGCCGGAACGTCCCGCTGACGGTCAAGGTAAGAGAAGGCCCAAGGTAAGAATCTGACTAGAGCATTGCCAAGTCATGGGGGAGCGAAGCATCCCAATACCAGACAAGTCGGCAGCGTTCCTGCACAGACGCGCACCTTCACTCTCATGTGTGACAGCGGGCACACCTCCCAGGTAAAGACCTCATCAAATAGTTTGTGATACGGTTCACGAGAACCCGGGACAGAGCCGAAGGACCGAAGTGCGACGGTCCACCCGGCGTGAGGTTCTCTCTCAGCCCGGGACTACGCTCGTCCATGACGACACCCTGCCCCCACCGTGAAAGCGGAGTTGCCGCCATGCCGTCCAATGACGCCCGCACCCTGCTCCAGGCCGCTGTGCCCACAGCCGTCGCCGGCGCTGTTGCCGTCGTCGTCAGTGGCGTGGTCGCCGGTGGCAAGGGAGCGATCGGGGCCGTCGTCGCGACGCTGGTCGTGATCCTTTTCATGGGGCTCGGTCTCTACGTACTTCAGCGCACTGCCAAATCGCTTCCGCATCTGTTCCAGGCAATGGGTCTGATGCTGTACGCGGCGCAGATCCTGCTGCTGTTCATCTTCATGGCCGCGTTCAAGAACACGACGCTGTTCAACCCCCGGGTCTTCGCGTTCACACTGCTCGGCACCACCCTTGTGTGGATCGCCATGCAGACGCGTGCCCACATGAAGGCCAAGATCCTCTACGTCGAGCCCGATTCGGACAGCCCCTCCAAGGGCGGGAAGTCCGAAAAGACGGGGCACTCGTCGTGAGAGGTAGGGGCGGGATAAAGGGGCGGAAGAAGTCCTGCTATCGTCCGGTGCCAACTGCGGCATCGCGGGCGCGGGCATCTGAGCTGACGCCTGCTCAATCGCGAGGCGAGATGCCCCACAGCCGCCCCCACATCCGTAACACCAGTCCCGTGCCGAACCGCGGCTGCGCGCCGCGCCGACACAACGAGGTTGCCGTACCTATGCGCCACGCTGAAGGAGCCCGCGGTGAGTGCTGACCCGACGCAGGTGCTCGCCTTCGAGACCGACTGCCACCTTTTCGACGGGTGTGGCTTCGCCGAGGTCTCTCCGGGCCTGCACTCGTTCATGTTCCAGCCCCTGTGGGGTGACGGCGACAGCAACCTGTACTTCAACAAGACGATGCTGCTGGCGCTGCTCGGCTCGATCATCATCGTGGGCTTCTTCTGGGCCGCGTTCCGCAGGCCGCAGGTGGTCCCCGGCAAGCTCCAGATGGTCGCCGAGGCGGGCTACGACTTCATCCGGCGCGGTGTCGTCTACGAGACCATCGGCAAGAAGGAAGGCGAGAAGTACGTACCGCTCGTCGTCTCGCTCTTCTTCTTCGTCTGGATGCTGAACCTCTGGTCGATCATTCCGATCGCCCAGTTCCCGGTCACCGCGATCATCTCGTACCCGCTGGTCCTGGCGCTGATCGTCTACGTCCTGTGGGTCTCCCTGACCTTCAAGCGGCACGGCTTCGTCGGCTTCTGGAAGAACGTCACCGGCTACGACAAGTCGCTCGGCGCCGTGCTCCCGCTGGCCATGCTGATCGAGCTCTTCTCGAACCTGCTGATCCGGCCGTTCACCCACGCCGTGCGACTCTTCGCGAACATGTTCGCCGGTCACACCCTGCTGCTGCTCTTCACGATCGCCAGCTGGTACATGCTGAACGGCTTCGGTATCGCCTACGCGGGTGTCTCGTTCGTGATGGTCATCGTGATGACGGCCTTCGAGCTCTTCATCCAGGCCCTTCAGGCGTACGTGTTCGTCCTGCTGACGTGCACCTACATCCAGGGCGCTCTCGCCGAGCACCACTGAGCCACCGCCCCTTTTTCACCTCCACAATTCGTCCGGTGGCCAACCCCCACCGGTCCGTAAAGAAAAGGAAGAACTGGCATGTCCCAGACCCTTGCTGCTGTCGAAGGCTCCCTCGGCTCCATCGGTTACGGCCTCGCCGCGATCGGCCCCGGCGTCGGCGTCGGCATCATCTTCGGTAACGGCACCCAGGCGCTTGCCCGTCAGCCCGAGGCCGCCGGCCTGATCCGTGCCAACCAGATCCTCGGCTTCGCCTTCTGTGAGGCGCTCGCGCTGATCGGTCTGGTCATGCCGTTCGTCTACGGCTACTGATCCACCACACCAGTCCAGCCGACTAGACGAAAGGCACTCACATGAGCCAGCTGCTCATCGCGGCGAGTGAGGGGGAGAACCCTCTCATCCCGCCGGTCCCTGAGCTTGTCATCGGCCTGCTCGCCTTCGTCATCGTCTTCGGCTTCCTCGCCAAGAAGCTCCTCCCGAACATCAACAAGGTTCTGGAAGAGCGCCGCGAGGCCATCGAGGGCGGTATCGAGAAGGCCGAGGCCGCCCAGACCGAGGCACAGAGCGTTCTGGAGCAGTACAAGGCCCAGCTCGCCGAGGCCCGGCACGAGGCCGCGCGTCTGCGCCAGGAGGCGCAGGAGCAGGGCGCCACGCTCATCGCGGAGATGCGCGCGGAAGGCCAGCGGCAGCGCGAGGAGATCGTCGCCGCCGGTCACGCCCAGATCGAGGCCGACCGCAAGGCCGCCGCGTCCGCGCTGCGTCAGGACGTCGGCAAGCTTGCCACCGACCTGGCCGGCAAGCTCGTCGGCGAGTCCCTCGAGGACCACGCCCGGCAGAGCCGCGTCATCGACCGCTTCCTCGACGAGCTCGAGGAGAAGGCCGAGGCCGGACGATGAACGGAGCGAGCCGCGAGGCCCTGGCAGCCGCACGCGAGCGACTCGACGCGCTGACGGACAACACGTCCGTCGACGCCGGACGGCTCGCCGACGAGCTGGCCGCCGTCACCGCGCTGCTCGACCGCGAGGTGTCGCTGCGTCGGGTCCTGACCGACCCGGCGCAGGCCGGCGAGGCCAAGGCCGAGCTGGCCCAGCGCCTGCTCGGCGGCCAGGTCGGCGGCGAGACCGCCGACCTCCTGGCCGGCATGGTGCGCTCCCGCTGGTCGCAGTCCCGCGACCTGGTGGACGCGCTGGAGGAGCTGGCGGACACCGCCGACCTCACGGCCGCGCAGAAGGCGGGCACGCTCGACGACGTCGAGGACGAGCTGTTCCGGTTCGGCCGGATCGTCTCCTCGAACACCGAGCTGCGCGCCGCGCTGACCGACCGCGCCGCCACCACCTCGGCCAAGAGCGCGCTGCTGCGCAGCCTGCTCGGCGGCCGTGCCAAGGCGACCACGGAGCGTCTGGTGACGCGCCTTGTGACCGCGCCGCGTGGACGTAGCCTGGAGTCGGGACTGGAGTCCCTGTCCAAGCTCGCCGCCGAGCGCCGGCAGCGCCTGGTGGCGGTCGTGACCACGGCGGTTCCGCTGAGCGACGCGCAGCGGCGGCGCCTGGGCGCCGCCCTCGGGAAGCTCTACGGCCACACGATGCACCTGAACATCGACGTGGACCCCGAGGTCGTCGGCGGTATCCGGGTGCAGGTCGGTGACGAGGTCATCAACGGCTCCCTCGCGGACCGCATCGAGGACGCCGGCCGCCGACTGGCGAGCTAGCACCAAACTTCATAGCAGTACGTACTTACGACGGCCCATGTTGGGCCGTGCAGAGGATTCACCTCGTTCAGGGGGGAGTCCCCATCCCCCCAAAGTGAAACTTCGGGCCCAACAAGGAGAGCAGGGAACCCAGATGGCGGAGCTCACGATCCGGCCGGAGGAGATCCGGGACGCGCTGGAGAACTTCGTCCAGTCGTACAAGCCGGACGCGGCCTCGCGCGAGGAGGTCGGTACGGTCACCCTTGCCGGCGACGGCATCGCGAAGGTCGAGGGTCTTCCCTCGGCCATGGCCAACGAACTGCTGAAGTTCGAGGACGGCACCCTCGGCCTCGCGCTCAACCTGGAAGAGCGCGAGATCGGCGCCGTCATCCTCGGTGAGTTCAGCGGCATCGAGGAGGGTCAGCCGGTCTCCCGTACCGGTGAGGTCCTCTCCGTGGCCGTCGGCGAGGGCTACCTCGGCCGAGTCGTCGACCCGCTCGGCAACCCGATCGACGGCCTCGGCGAGATCGAGACGTCCGGCCGCCGCGCCCTCGAGCTTCAGGCTCCGGGCGTCATGGCCCGTAAGTCGGTGCACGAGCCGATGGAGACCGGCTACAAGGCCGTCGACGCGATGACCCCGATCGGCCGTGGCCAGCGTCAGCTGATCATCGGTGACCGTCAGACCGGCAAGACCGCCCTGGCCGTCGACACGATCATCAACCAGCGCGACAACTGGCGCACCGGCGACCCGAACAAGCAGGTCCGCTGCGTCTACGTCGCCATCGGCCAGAAGGGCTCGACGATCGCGTCGGTCCGTGGCGCGCTGGAGGAGAACGGCGCGCTGGAGTACACGACCATCGTCGCCGCCCCGGCGTCCGACCCGGCCGGCTTCAAGTACCTGGCGCCGTACACCGGTTCGGCCATCGGCCAGCAGTGGATGTACGAGGGCAAGCACGTCCTCATCATCTTCGACGACCTCTCGAAGCAGGCCGACGCCTACCGCGCCGTGTCCCTGCTGCTGCGCCGCCCGCCGGGCCGTGAGGCCTACCCGGGTGACGTCTTCTACCTGCACTCCCGTCTGCTGGAGCGCTGCGCGAAGCTCTCCGACGACATGGGCGCCGGTTCGATGACGGGTCTGCCGATCGTCGAGACCAAGGCCAACGACGTCTCGGCGTTCATCCCGACCAACGTCATCTCCATCACCGACGGCCAGTGCTTCCTGGAGTCGGACCTGTTCAACGCCGGTCAGCGCCCCGCGCTGAACGTCGGTATCTCCGTCTCCCGAGTCGGTGGTTCCGCGCAGCACAAGGCGATGAAGCAGGTCTCCGGCCGTCTGCGTCTGGACCTGGCCCAGTACCGCGAGCTGGAGGCGTTCGCCGCCTTCGGTTCCGACCTGGACGCCGCGTCGAAGGCGCAGCTGGAGCGTGGTTCGCGTCTGGTCGAGCTGCTCAAGCAGGCTCAGTACCAGCCGATGGCCACCGAGGACCAGGTCGTCTCGGTCTGGGGTGCCACCACCGGCAAGATGGACGACGTTCCGGTCACTGACATCCGCCGCTTCGAGAAGGAGCTCCTGGAGTACCTGCACCGCAAGGAGCAGGGCCTCATGACCTCCATCAAGGAGGGCGGCAAGATGTCGGACGACACCCTCACCGCTGTTGCCGACGCGATCGCCGACTTCAAGAAGCAGTTCGAGACCTCGGACGGCAAGCTTCTCGGCGAGGACGCTCCGGCCGCCGCCAAGTGACGTAAGGAAGGGACCTGACTCATGGGAGCCCAGCTCCGGGTCTACAAGCGTCGCATCCGATCCGTCACCGCGACCAAGAAGATCACCAAGGCGATGGAGATGATCGCCGCCTCGCGCGTCGTCAAGGCGCAGCGCAAGGTGGCGGCCTCCACGCCGTACGCGACCGAGCTCACCCGCGCGGTCACGGCGGTCGGTACCGGCTCGAACACCAAGCACCCGCTGACCACGCAGGCCGAGACGGTCACGCGGTCCGCGGTGCTGCTCCTGACGAGCGACCGTGGTCTCGCCGGCGCCTTCAACTCCAACGCCATCAAGGCGGCGGAGCTGCTGACCGAGCGTCTGGAGGCCGAGGGCAAGGCGGTCGACACGTACATCGTCGGCCGCCGCGGTCTGGCTCACTACAACTTCCGCGAGCGCAAGGTCGTGGAGTCGTGGTCGGGCTTCACCGACGAGCCCACGTACGCGGACGCGAAGAAGGTCGCGGGCCCGCTGATCGAGGCCATCGAGAAGGACACGGCCGAGGGCGGCGTGGACGAGCTCCACATCGTCTACACCGAGTTCGTGTCGATGATGACGCAGCAGGCCCTCGACGCCCGCATGCTGCCGCTCAGCCTCGAAGAGATCGCGGAGGAGACGCCGAAGGGCGAGATCCTTCCGCTGTTCGACTTCGAGCCCTCGGCGGAGGACGTCCTCGACGCCCTGCTGCCGCGCTACGTGGAGAGCCGTATCTACAACGCGCTGCTCCAGTCGGCCGCCTCCAAGCACGCCGCCACGCGGCGGGCGATGAAGTCGGCAACCGACAACGCGGGAGAGCTCATCGAGACGCTCTCGCGGCTTGCCAACGCGGCCCGCCAGGCCGAAATCACCCAGGAAATCAGCGAGATCGTCGGTGGCTCCGCAGCCCTGGCCGACGCGACCGCGGGGAGTGACAGGTAATGACGACGACAGTTGAGACGGCCGTTGCCACGGGCCGCGTCGCCCGGGTCATCGGCCCGGTCGTCGACGTGGAATTCCCCGTCGACGCCATGCCGGAGATCTACAACGCCCTTCACGTCGAGGTGGCCGACCCGGCCAAGGACGGCGAGAAGAAGACGCTGACCCTGGAGGTCGCCCAGCACCTGGGTGACGGCCTGGTCCGCACCATCTCGATGCAGCCCACCGACGGTCTGGTCCGTCAGGCCCCGGTCACCGACACCGGTGCCTCCATCACGGTCCCCGTCGGCGACTTCACCAAGGGCAAGGTGTTCAACACCCTCGGTGAGGTGCTGAACGTCGACGAGACGTACGACGGCGAGCGCTGGGGCATCCACCGCAAGGCGCCGAACTTCGACGAGCTCGAGTCGAAGACCGAGATGTTCGAGACCGGCGTCAAGGTCATCGACCTTCTCACCCCGTACGTCAAGGGTGGAAAGATCGGTCTGTTCGGCGGTGCCGGCGTCGGCAAGACGGTGCTCATCCAGGAGATGATCTACCGCGTCGCCAACAACCACGACGGTGTCTCCGTGTTCGCCGGTGTCGGTGAGCGCACCCGTGAGGGCAACGACCTCATCGACGAGATGAGCGAGTCGGGCGTCATCGACAAGACCGCGCTGGTCTTCGGTCAGATGGACGAGCCCCCGGGCACCCGTCTGCGCGTGGCCCTCGCCGGTCTGACCATGGCGGAGTACTTCCGCGATGTGCAGAAGCAGGACGTGCTGTTCTTCATCGACAACATCTTCCGCTTCACGCAGGCCGGTTCCGAGGTGTCGACCCTGCTCGGCCGTATGCCCTCCGCGGTGGGCTACCAGCCGAACCTGGCCGACGAGATGGGTCTCCTCCAGGAGCGCATCACCTCGACCCGTGGTCACTCGATCACCTCGATGCAGGCGATCTACGTCCCCGCGGACGACCTGACCGACCCGGCCCCGGCCACCACCTTCGCCCACCTCGACGCGACGACGGTTCTCTCCCGTCCGATCTCGGAGAAGGGCATCTACCCGGCCGTGGACCCGCTGGACTCCACGTCCCGGATCCTGGACCCGCGCTACATCGCGGCGGACCACTACAACACCGCCATGCGCGTCAAGGGGATCCTTCAGAAGTACAAGGACCTCCAGGACATCATCGCGATCCTCGGTATCGACGAGCTCAGCGAGGAGGACAAGCTGGTCGTCCAGCGTGCCCGCCGCGTCGAGCGCTTCCTGTCCCAGAACACCCACGTCGCCAAGCAGTTCACCGGCGTGGACGGTTCGGACGTGCCGCTGGACGAGTCGATCACCGCGTTCAACGCGATCATTGACGGTGACTTCGACCACTTCCCGGAGCAGGCCTTCTTCCTCTGCGGTGGTATCGAGGACCTGAAGAAGAACGCGAAGGAGCTGGGCGTCTCCTGACGCACCGGTCTTCGTGAGCCATTGAGCTCTTGATGAGGGGGCGGGGCACGTCCCGCCCCCTCTTCCATGCCTACTAGACTTGTAACCAACACCCGGCACAACCGCCGGGTGGTGACCCGAGGAGCCACCTTGGCTGCTGAGCTGCACGTCGCGATGGTCGCGGCCGACCGTGAGGTCTGGTCCGGCCAGGCCACCTTGGTCGTCGCGCGCACCACGTCCGGCGACATCGGCGTCATGCCCGGTCACCAGCCGCTGCTCGGTGTGCTGGAGTCGGGCCCGGTGACCATCCGTACGAGTGATGGCGGGACCGTCATCGCCGCGGTGCACGGCGGTTTCATCTCGTTCGCGGACGACAAGCTGTCGCTGCTGGCCGAGATCGCCGAACTGTCGGACGAGATCGACGTCCAGCGCGCGGAGCGGGCGCTCGAGCGCGCGAAGGGCGACGACGACGCGTCCGCCGAGCGCCGCGCGGAGGTCCGCCTGCGGGCGGCGACGGCGCGCTGACCCCCGAGGTCACCTTCCGGGCCGTCTAGGCTCTGGGGGAGCGCACGCGATGACGTCACTCAGCCGCGGCTGGGACCGGAGCAATCCGGTGCCGGTCGCGGCTGTGGCAGATATGGAAGTTTTTTCCGTTCCGTTACCTAGGAGACGAGGAGGTCGGTGCCGATGGTCCTCGCTCTGACTGTGTGCGGAATCGTCGTCGCCCTTGTGGTGCTGGGGTTGTTCGTCTTCGGCCTGCGCCGCAGACTCATCCAGCGCTCGGGCGGCACTTTCGACTGTTCGCTGCGCTGGGACGTGCCGGAGAAGACCGACACGAGCGGCAAGGGCTGGAGCTACGGCGTCGCCCGCTACAACGGCGACCGTATCGAGTGGTATCGCGTCTTCTCCTACGCCTACCGCCCGCGCCGCGTCCTGGAGCGCTCCGCGATCGAGGTGGCCGGCCGGCGTCTGCCCGACGGCGAGGAGGAACTGGCGCTGCTCTCCGACGCAGTGATCCTCACCTGTCTGCACCGGGGCACGCGTCTCGAACTCGCCATGAGCGAAGACGCGCTGACCGGTTTCCTCGCGTGGCTTGAGGCAGCCCCGCCCGGTCAGCGCGTCAATGTCGCTTGACTTGCCTGCTAGTTGAGCCCGTTGTTGATGGCGGTCACCAGCTCACCGTTGGTGGTGTCGCCGCTGAACTCCCAGAAGAACGCGCCGCCCAGGCCCTGGTTCTTGGCCCACGACATCTTCCCGGCGATCGTCGACGGGGTGTCGTAGGACCACCAGTTGTTGCCGCAGTAGGCGTACGCGGTGCCGGCGATGGTGCCGTTGGCCGGGCAGGAGTTCTTCAGGACCTTGTAGTCCTCGATGCCGGCCTCGTAGGTGCCGGGCGCGGCTCCGGTCGCCGTGCCACCGGGGGCGGCCTGGGTGACGCCGGTCCAGCCGCGGCCGTAGAAGCCGATGCCGAGCAGCAGCTTCTTCGACGCGACGCCCTTGGACTTGAGCTTGGCGATGGCGTCGGCGGAGTTGAAGCCCGCCTGCGGGATGCCGGCGTACGACGTGAGCGGCGAGTGCGGCGCCGTCGGGCCCTGCGCGTTGAAGGCGCCGAAGTAGTCGTACGTCATCACGTTGTACCAGTCGAGGTACTGGGAGGCGCCGCCGTAGTCGGCCGCGTCGATCTTGCCGCCGGAGGAGCCGTCGGCGGTGATGGCCGCGGTGACCAGGTAGTTCGGGCCGAACTCCGTGCGCAGCGCGGACATCAGGTTCTTGAAGGCCGCGGGGCCGGAGGTGTCGCAGGTCAGGCCGCAGGCGTTGGGGTACTCCCAGTCGATGTCGATGCCGTCGAAGACATCGGCCCAGCGCGGGTCCTCGACCACGGACTTGCAGGACTTGGCGAACGCGGCCGCGTTCTGCGCCGCCTGGCCGAAGCCGCCGGAGTAGGTCCAGCCGCCGAAGGAGTACAGGATCTTGATGTGCGGGTACTTGGCCTTCAGCTGACGCAGCTGGTTGAAGTTGCCGCGCAGCGGCTGGTCCCAGGTGTCGGCGGTGCCGCTGACGGACTGGTCGGCGGTGTAGGCCTTGTCGTAGGCGGCGTAGGTGTCGTCGACGGTGCACTGACCGTTCTTGACGTTGCCGAACGCGTAGTTGATGTGCGTGATCTTCGACGCGGAGCCGGAGCTCACCAGGTTCTTGACGTGGTAGTTGCGGCCGTAGACGCCCCACTCGGTGAAGTAGCCGAGCTTGACCTTGTCGCCGGTGGGCGGCGGGTCGGTGGTGCCGCCGGTGGTGCGCACCGCGCGGGCGCCGCTGACCGGGCCGGTCTGGTCGGCGGTGTCGCGGGCCTGGACGGTGTAGGAGTAGTCGGTGCCGGCGGTCAGTCCGGTGTCGGAGTACGACGTCGTGGTCACGGTGGCGACCTTGGCGCCGTCGCGCAGGACGTCGTAGTTCTTGACGCCCTTGTCGTCGGTGGCGGCGCTCCAGGACAGCTTCACCGAGGTGTTGGTGATGTCGGAGGCGCTCGGCGTGCCGGGGGCGCTCGGGGCGCTGTCGCCGGGCTCCGTGGTGCCGCCGTCACAACTGCCGCCGTTCAGCTTGCAGTTGGCGGGGGAGCCGGAGCCGGCGCCGTTGAAGCCGAAGGAGACGGTCGCGCCGGGGGCGAGGGTGCCGTTCCAGGACTTGTTCTTGGCGGTCCAGTGGGTGCCGGACGAGGTGACGTCGGCGTCCCAGGCGGAGGTGACGGAAGTGCCGGAGGGGAAGTCCCACTCGACCGTCCAGGAGCTGAGGGACGTGGTGCCGGTGTTCTTCACCGTCCACTTGCCCTCGAAGCCGGAGCCCCAGTCCTGGGTCTTGGCGTAGGTGGCGGTGGCGGATGTCGCGGCTTCGGCCGGGCTCGCGAGGCCGACCAGGCCCGCCAGCGGAAGCAGCAGGGTCGCGAACCCCGCCACGGCTCTGTGTCTGAAGCGCATGCTGCGCCTCCTTGTTGGGAAGTCAGGGGGCATGACTGAGCCTCACGCCCACTCATGGTGCGGTGAGAATAGAAAGGTCTGGACCACAGGTCAATAGGTCTGGACCAGTTGCTCATCGGCCCGCTGGGCCGGTCGGCTAGATCCCCAACTCCTGTGCCAGTACAGCCGCTTGCACGCGGCTGCGCAGCTCCAGCTTGCCCAGCAGACGGCTGACATGTGTCTTCACGGTCGCCTCGGCCATGTCCAGCCGGGCCGCGATACCGGCGTTCGACAGTCCCTCGCCGAGGCAGGACAGCACCTCGCGTTCACGGCGGGTGAGACTGTCCAGGACCGACGGGTCGGCCGTCGTCTCCCGTACCGGCTTCGCGGCG
This sequence comes from Streptomyces chartreusis, assembly GCF_008704715.1. Lineage (NCBI taxonomy): Bacteria > Bacillati > Actinomycetota > Actinomycetes > Kitasatosporales > Streptomycetaceae > Streptomyces > Streptomyces chartreusis. The sequence continues at coordinate 3,310,476 of NZ_CP023689.1, read as the reverse complement.
AACTCGGCGATCAGGCGCCGGGTCACGGCCGGGGCGACGATGCCCTCGCCGCGCGCCACCGTGCGCACCGCCTCCAGCAGGTCACGGGCCTCGGTGTTCTTGAGCAGGAACCCACAGGCGCCCGCCCGCAGCGCTCCGAAGACGTACTCGTCGAGGTCGAAGGTGGTCAGCACGAGGACGTCCGCGAGCCGTTCCTCGACGACCTTGCGGGTGGCCGAAACCCCGTCCAGACGCGGCATCTGAATGTCCATCAGCACCAGGTCGGGCCGCAGTTCCCGGGCCCGCTCCACCGCCTGCTCACCGTCCGCCGCCTCGCCGACCACCTCGATGTCGGGCGCGCTGCGCAGAATGAGGACCAGCCCGGCCCGGACGGCGGACTGGTCCTCGGCGACGAGCACACGGATCATGCGGGGTCTCCTTCGGTCAGCGGAAGCCTGGCGCGTACGACCCACATCTTGCCGCCGGCCGAGCCCTCGGGCCCGGCCTCGAACTCGCCGCCCAGCAGCGCGACCCGCTCCCGCATACCGACCAGGCCGGCGCCGGAACCGGGCGCCCGCGGCCCGTCGCGGTCGCCGAACGGGCTGGTCACGGCGACGGTCAGACAGCCGTCCCGCTGGGCGAGAGCGACCGTGACCCGGCCGGGGGAGGCGTGCTTGAGGGCGTTGGTCAGGGACTCCTGGACGATGCGGTAGGCGGCGAGCTCGACGGGGGCCGGGACGGTGCCGGGCGCGGAATCGAGGTGGACGTCGAGACCGTTGGTGCGGGCGCCCTCGGCCAGGGCGTCGAGGCCGTCGAGCGTGGGGGCGGCCACCGGCGCGGTGTCGCCGCCGGCGTCCCGCAGGATGCCGATGAGCCGGCGCATCTCGGCGAGCCCCTCGACGCTGTTCTCGCGGATGACCGACAGCGCCTCCTGGGAGGTCTTCGGGTCGTCGATGGAGAGCGCGGCCGTGGAGTGGATGGCGATCGCGGAGAGATGGTTGGCGACCATGTCGTGCAGCTCGCGTGCCATGCGGGCACGCTCCGCGGCGACGGCCTGGGAGCGGTCCATCTCGGCGAGCAGCGCGGTCTGTTCGGCCCGCAGCCGGGCGGCCTCGGCGGCGTCACGGTGGTTGCGCACGATCCAGCCCGTGCCGGCCGGCCCGTACGCCACGATGCCGACGACCACGCCGATCAGCAGCGCCTCCGGGGTGCGCCACACCGCGAACGGCACCAGGGTCGCGGCCACCGTGAGCAGGCCGGTGATCCACTGGATGCGGCGGGCGGAGGGGAGGGGGCCGTACAGCACGGCCGCGTAGACGATGTCGGTGAACATCAGGACCGTGGCCAGGTTGCCCTGGGTGAAGACGTCCGCGCAGATCGCGACCGTGCCGATCAGCAGGGCCGTGCGCGGGGCCGTCCGGCGCATCAGCTCGCAGCCGGCCATCACGACGAGCGGCAGCAGGATCGGCCAGGGGCCGTCGAAGAGCGTGATGGGGTCGCGGGAGGGCCGCGTGGCCAGACCGATGCCCACCAGCAGCAGACCGCCGAGCAGCCCGCCGACGGCGACGTACACGTCGAAGCGGTGCGGGCGGGGAAGGGCCATGGCTTCATCCAACACGGTGGGCTCCGCCCGCGCGTGATTCCGGGGAAGGGTCCTGGACTGCATCTTTCGATGTACCGCGAGTTCGTCAGTGCCGACGACGAAAGCGGCCGGTCCCGACGGGAGCCTGGAAGGGTGACCGAAGGGAGCATGTTGTGATCGTCGCCCTCATCATCGCCTGCGAGGTCGGCTTCTGGGTGCTGCTGGCGCTGGGCCTGGCCGTCCGCTACCTGCTGAAGTGGCGCCGTACGAGTGTGGTGCTGCTGCTGTGCGAGCCGCTCCTTGAGCTGGTGCTCTTCGTGGCGACCGCGGTGGACCTGAAGAACGGCGCCGAGCCGGGCTGGGAGCACGGGCTGGCCGCGCTCTACATCGGCTACACCGTGGCGTACGGCCACTACACGATCCGCTGGCTGGACGGCCACGCCGCGCACCGCCTGGCCGGTGCCCCGCGCCCGCCCAGGCCTCCGCAGTACGGCATGGCACGCGCCCGGCACGAGGGCGGCCTGTGGCTTCGTACGCTGCTCGGGGCGGCCGTGGCCTGTGCACTCCTCCAGGGCGCCGTCTGGTACGTCGGGGACGGTGACACCTCGTCCCTGCGGTCCTTCCAGTGGGTGGCACTGCGCGCCGCGGGCATCCATGGCCTGGTCGCGCTGGCGTACCTGATCTGGCCGAAGCAGCCGAAGGGCGGGGCGGGGTCCGAGCCCGCCGACCGGTTCGTCACGTCGAAGGAGCGGGCCGGATAGGTCGTCGGTCGTCCGCGGGCCCGTCGTGGCCGGTCGCGCAGTTCCCCGCGCCCCTTTCGGGGCGCGTCCGCGCCAGGACGTTCAGCGTTCTCCGCCGGGGACCCACAGGATGTCGCCCTCGGACTTGTTGGCCGTCCTCGCCAGGATGCTGCATTTTCCGGGGGGCGACCCCCGGACCCCCGGCCGGAGGTCGGCATTGTCGCCGTCCGTCGCACATGGAACCTGGATCGGGCCGGAGGACCGGGTCAGCGTTCTCCGCCCGGGACCCACAGGATGTCGCCCTCGGACTTGTTGGCCGTCCTCGCCAGGATGAACAGGAGGTCGGACAGGCGGTTGAGGTAGGTCGCGGTCAGGGGGTTCATGGTTTCGCCGTGGGCCTCCAGGGCCGACCAGGTCGAGCGCTCCGCGCGGCGGACGACCGTGCAGGCCTGGTGCAGCAGGGCCGCGCCCGCGGTACCGCCGGGGAGGATGAAGGAGCGCAGCTTCTCCAGCTCCTCGTTGAAGCGGTCGCAGTCCGCCTCCAGCTTGTCGATGTAGAACTGCTCGACGCGCAGCGGCGGGAACTCCGGGTTCTCCACCACCGGCGTCGACAGGTCCGCACCCACGTCGAACAGGTCGTTCTGGACGCGGGTGAGGACCTTGACGATCTCCTCGTCCAAGCCGCCCAGCGCGATCGCCGTGCCGATCACCGCGTTCGCCTCGTTGGCGTCGGCGTACGCCGAGATCCGCAGGTCGGTCTTGGCGACGCGGCTCATGTCGCCGAGGGCGGTGGTGCCCTGGTCGCCGGTCCTGGTGTAGATGCGTGTCAGATTGACCATGAGGCCAGCCTAGTTACGCACCGGCCGTTCGGAAGACGCGTGTGCCGACCGTCACGGCGAGCGCGGCGAAGGCGACGGCGACCAGGGCGCCGTACAGCATGTGCGCCGTGGCGTAGGAGCCGACGTACGCGTCCCGCACCGCGTCCACCAGATAGCGGAACGGTATGAAGTGGGACAGGACGTCAAGCCACCTCGGTCCTAGTGTCATCGGGAGCATCAGGCCCGACAGCAGCATCATCGGCATCGTCATGGCGTTGATCGCCGGCCCGAACTCCTGCGGGGTGCGGACCTTCATGGCGAGCGCGTACGACAGCGAGGCCAGTGACACCGTCAGCAGTGCGACGAACGCGAAGCCGATCAGGACGCCCGGCAGCGGGGCTCTCAGGCCCATCGCCAGCGCGGCCAGGACCAGCAGCACCGCCTGGAAGACGAACACCGTGGCGTCCCGCAGCACGCGTCCCAGCAGCAGGGCGAGGCGGCTGACCGGCGTCACCCGCATCCGCTCCACCACCCCCTGGCCCTTCTCGATGATGATCGAGAACCCGGCGAACGACGCCCCGAACAGGCCGAGTTGGAGCAGCAGCCCGGGGACCAGCACCTGCCAGGAGCTGCCCCGGCCGCCCAGCGGCAGATCCGTCAGCAGCGGACCGAAGAACAGCAGGTACAGCAGCGGCATCAGCACGCCGAAGAGCAGGGCGAACCTGGAGCGCAGGGACTGGCGGAGATAGCGGCCGTAGATGAGGGCCGTGTCGTGCAGCAGCATCTTCTGGGGATTCCTATACGGCTACGGGGGCGGCGTCGGCCGGGGTGGCGCTACGGCCGGTGATGGCGAGGAAGGTGTCCTGGAGCGAGGCGTCGATCGAGCCGCCGTGGCGCAGCTTCAGCGCGCTCGGTGTGCCCTCGGCGACGACCACGCCCTTGTCGACGACGACGAGCCGGTCGGAGAGGGCGTCGGCCTCGTCGAGGTAGTGGGTGGTCAGGAACACCGTGGTGCGGTGCTCGTCGCGCAGACGCCGGATCAGGTCCCACAGGTCGGCCCGGCCGCCGGGGTCCAGACCCGTCGTCGGCTCGTCGAGGAACAGCACCTTCGGGCGGTGCGTGAGCGCCAGCGCGATGTCGAGGCGGCGCCGCCGGCCGCCGGAGAGCGTGCCGGTCCTGCGGTCCAGGAGCTCGGTCAGATCCAGGTCGTGGGCCAACTCCTCGGCCCGCCCGGCGGCCTGCGCCTTGGTCAGGCGGTAGAGGCGGCCCTGGGTGATCAGCTCCTCCCGCACGGTGATCTGCGTGTCCACCCCGCCCGACTGGGCCACGTACCCGCAGACCCGGCGCACCCCCGCGGGGTCGGTCGCGAGGTCGTGGCCGGCGACGGTGGCCGCGCCGCCGGTGGGCGCCAGCAGGGTCGTGAGCATGCGCAGGGTCGTCGTCTTGCCCGCGCCGTTCGGGCCCAGGAAGCCGAGGATCTCGCTCTCGCGCACGGTCAGGTCGATACCGCGGACGGCCTCCACCGGGCCGAGTTTCGTCCGGAAGGTACGGGCCAGTCCGGCCGTACTGATGATGGTCATGGCCACAGAAAAACAGAGTCTCTTAAATTTTGCAATGACCCCAAATTTTAAGAGAGCCCACTGAAGTTAGGATGAGGACCATGGCGGAAGGGCTCAGGGAGCGGAAGAAGCGCGAGACGAGACAGCGGATCTCGGACATCGCCACCGGGCTGTTCCTGGAGCACGGCTTCGTGACCGTGACCATCGCGGAGGTGGCGGAGGCCGCCGACGTCTCCGTGAACACCGTCTACAACTACTTCCCGGCGAAGGAGGACCTCTTCTTCGACCGCTCCGCCGGCGTCGTCGAGCAGCTCTCCCGCTGGGTGCGCGGCCGGGCGAAGGGGGAGTCGGCAGCCGGGGCGGTGCTGCGCGAACTGCGCGCCGACGTCGAGTCGGTCTCGCCCAGGGTCGGCCTGATCGAGGGCTACGACCGCTTCATGCGCTGCATCCAGGAGGCGCCGCCGCTGCGCTCCCGGCTGTGGAGCATGCAGCAGGAGATCCACGACCACCTGGAGGCGACCCTGCGCGAGGAGGCCGGCGCGGACGCCGCCGACCCGCTGCCGGGGCTGATCGCCGGTCAGATCGCCTGGATCCACCAGGCCGTGTTCGTCCACATCGGACGGGAGATGGTGGCCGGGCGCAATCCGGGCAAAGTGTCACGAGAGGCGCTCGTGCTTCTCGACGACATCGAGGAGCTGTTGAGCCCGAACGTGCTCAACTACGCCGTCCGAGCCGTGGAATGACCGGCGCCGGTGTGATGTCCGTCAGATGAGACGTGACTCGCGTTACTAACCGCTCACACAGTCCCCGGCGAGCGCTAAGGTCCGCCGCAGAAGCCAATCGTAAGCAGCGTGTAAGCGCACACTCGCGGTACTGCTGCCGTGATTCAAAGGGGAGTCGTCAGTGGCACGCAAGCTCGCCGTCATCGGGGCCGGTCTCATGGGTTCCGGTATCGCCCAGGTCTCTGCTCAGGCGGGTTGGGACGTGGTCCTGCGCGACGTCACCGACGAGGCCCTCACGCGCGGCACCGACGGCATCAAGGCGTCGTACGACAAGTTCGTCGGCAAGGGCAAGCTAGAGGCGCACGACGCCGACGCGGCCCTCGCCCGCATCACCGCCACCACCGACCTGGACGCGGTCGCCGACGCGGACGTCGTCGTCGAGGCCGTCTTCGAGAAGCTCGAGGTCAAGCACGAGATCTTCCGTGCGCTCGACAAGATCGTGCGCGAGGACGCCGTGCTCGCCTCCAACACCTCCGCCATCCCGATCACCAAGATCGCGGCGGCCACCGCGCACCCCGAGCGGGTCGTCGGTGTGCACTTCTTCTCGCCGGTGCCGATGATGCAGCTCGTCGAACTGGTCCGCGGCTACAAGACGAGCGACGAAACCCTCGCCACCGCGCGCGAGTTCGCCGAGTCCGTCGGCAAGACCTGCATCGTGGTGAACCGCGACGTCGCCGGCTTCGTCACCACCCGGCTGATCTCGGCGCTCGTCGTCGAGGCCACCAAGCTCTACGAGTCGGGTGTCGCCACCGCCGAGGACATCGACCTCGCCTGCAAGCTGGGCTTCGGTCACGCCATGGGCCCGCTCGCCACGGCCGACCTCACCGGCGTCGACATCCTGCTGCACGCCACCGGCAACATCTACACCGAGTCCCAGGACGAGAAGTTCGCACCGCCGGAGCTGATGCGCCGGATGGTGGACGCGGGTGACATCGGCCGCAAGAGCGGGCAAGGCTTTTACAGCTACTGAGGTTTCGTAGACCACCGCACAGCCCTCTCACGCATCACGCGATGGGGTGAATTCGGTATCGGTTCGCTTACAGACGGCAACCTCTGGCCGCTCAACGCAGTCAGAGGTTGCATCACCGGCCACAGCGAAGACTCATAGCAAACACAGACACAGGCACCTACGCAGACCACACACGCGGAGCACGAACGCACGCTTAGGGGAGCGATATGCACATCAGGGGCGACCACGCCGAACTGGTCGTCGGGGGCCGCCTCGACGTCCGCAGCGCGGCGGACGCCCGTACGGTCCTGCACTCGGCCGTCGACGACGGAGTCGGCGATCTGGTGCTCGACCTGTCCGAGCTGGAGTTCTGGGACGCCACCGGACTCGGGGTGATCATGGGGGCCCATCGGCGGGCCGGCCGCTGCGGCCGGCGCCTGGTGCTGCGCGGCGTGCCGCCGCAGATGCAGCGCCTGCTGGTGGCCACCCGGCTGCACCGGATCCTGGCGATCGAGGGCGGCATCGGGGTGGAGTCCCTGCCCCGGGTGTGACACCCGGCACGGGTGGGGCGGGACAGTAGGGCGTTCCGGTTGCGAAGTGCACGTCGCGCCCAATCCTCACGAGACTGTGATGTCTCGGACGGCGCGGTACCCCGACCTGTCGTAGATACTGTGCGAAGGTTTAGGGTTCGGCTGCCCGCTGCCTAGACAAACCCCTTCGAGCGGGCCCGGACCAGAAGCGACAGCGCGGTGTGCAAAGGCCGGGAGGGGCCGCGAACTGCACACGACGCTTTTGGGGGGCTTGAAACCTATGGACCCGAACACCCGGGGACCCGAGGAGTACGGCCATGACGCCGACGGCCAGTCGTCGCGTCCGCGCCCGCCCAGGGACCCCCTCACGCCCGACTTCGGCCAGCACTCGCCCGCACTCGCCCGCACGGTGCAACTGGTCTCCGGTGACTACCTGCTCACCGTCAACCCCGTCGACGGCAGCGAGATCGAGATCTGCCCGCCGGCGGAGCGTCCCGGGCGGCCCGAGAAGCTGACCCCGGCCGAACGCGCCGAGGCGGACCGAGCCGCAAAGCCGCCGGTCCCACCCGGTCCGACCCGTCCCGCCGAACCGCTCCTGGCCCGCCAGGACGAGCGCGAACAGCTGGTACGGATGCTGGCCCGCGGCCGCTCCGTACGCCTGGTCGGCGCCCGTGGCGCGGGCCGCACCAGCCTGCTCGACCTCGTCGCCGAGGACTGCGTGGACCTCGCCCCCGACGGCGTCGTCCGCCTCACCGGCTTCCACCGCGCGCCCGCCGATCTGCTGTACGACCTCTTCTACTCCGTGTACGGCGCCCCCCTGTACCGCCCCGAGCGGGACGAACTGCTCTCGTGCGTGCGTGAGATCGGCGCGGTCGTCGTCCTGGACGACATCGAGTTCGGCGGCGCCGCGCTCGAGGAGCTGCTCGACGCGACCCCCGAGTGCGCCTTCCTGCTGTCCGCCACGCCCCAGGTGCCCGCGCCGTCCGCCGACTCCGGCATCGAGGAGGTCGCCCTCGAAGGGCTCGACCGTGCCGCGAGCGTCGACCTCCTGGAGCGCGGCATCGGCCGGGTCCTCACCGAGGACGAGGCGAACTGGGCCGGCGACCTGTGGTTCGAGTCCGAGGGCCTGCCGCTGAGGTTCGTCCAGGCCGGGGCGCTGCTGCGGCAGCGCGACCGGCTGCGGGCCGGCGCGGACGCCGTCGACGAGTACGGCGTCTTCGAGGACGCCCCGCCGTCCGACGCGCCCTTCGACACCCCGGTCGAGGCCGAGGGCGGCGAGGAGACACCGCTGCCGTCGCTCGGAGAGGCCGCGGGACCGGCACAGCTGCTCGCCTCGCGGCTCAGCACCTCCGCCCGGACCACCCTCAGGTTCGCCGTCGCGCTCGGCGGCGAGGTGCCGCACCAGGCGCATCTGCCCGCGCTCGTCGGAGACACCCACGCGGACGCCGCGCTGGGCGAGCTGGCCGACTGCGGGCTGGTCTCGCCCGTCGGCTCCCGCTACCGGCTCGCCGCCGGGGTGCAGGTCCAGCTGGAGGCCGCCGGGTACGCCGACGGCGCCCAGGACGACGCCCGCACCGCCGTGCAGCACTACGCCTGGTGGGCCGGGCACCCCTCGGTCACGCCGGAGCGGGTCTCCGCCGAGGCCGACGCCGTGCTCGCCGCGCTGGGCGTGCTCGTGCCGGCGACGACACCGCCACCCGAGGGCGAGGAGAGCCCGACCGTGCAGCTGGCCCGCACGGCGGCGCCCGCGTTCGCGGCGGGACTGCACTGGAACGCCTGGGAACGGGCCCTGCGCGCCGGCGCCGAGGCCGCCCGCCTCGCCGGCGATGTGTCCGAACAGGCCTACTTCCACCACGAGTTGGGCATCCTCGCGCTCTGCGGCGACCAGCTGGACCGGGCCCGCACCGAGCTGGAGACCTCCATCGGCCTGCGCGGCGCCCTCGCCGACAAGCGCGGGACCGTCGCCGGGCGCCGTGCCCTCGCGCTGGTCTCGGACCGCTCCGGTACGGCACCGGGACTGGCCGCGTTCGGCGCGACCGCGGGCGAGGAGGTGCCGGACGCGCGCTACGAGGAGTCGCAGTCGCCTCCCGGCGGAGTGCCGACCCCGTTCCCGCCCGTCGGCGACACCGGGACGCTGGTCACCCACCGGGCGTCCGCGCCGTCCGCCCCGATGGCCTCGCACAAGGGTCGTGGCGGCATCCGGAACTTCGCGCGCCGCAACCTCGTCGCGGCAGGCGCGGGCGCGCTGCTCGTGGCGGTGCTCGGCACGGTCGTGACGCTCGGCGCCACGTCCGACAACGACCCCAACGCCCCGGCCAACCAGGTCGGCGTCAACCCGTCCGCCAGCCAGGGCCCCGGTGACGACAGTCTGGGCGCGGACAAGGTGGAGAGCGACGACGACAAGGGCGACACCGGTACGGCCACCAGCCGGCCCACGGATCCGGGTCCCGACGGCACCCTCGGCACGGCGGACGACCCGACCCCGACGGACGATCCGACGGACCCGTCGGACGACCCGACCGGGACGCAGGGTTCGGGCGGCGGCTCCACGCACTCGCCGACGAAGCCGCCGTCGTCCCCGACGAAGCCGCCGTCCTCGCCGACCAAGCCGCCCAGCCATACGCCGACGGACGACCCGACGACCGAGGACCCCACGGACGAGCCGACGGAGGAACCGACGGAGACCCCGACCTCTCCGACGGAGACCCCGACCTCCTCGACCTCGGCCAGCGGCCCGGCCTCCTCCAGCCCGGCGGAGACCACCTCGGCGGGCGCCCCGGCGTCCACGCGAGTCGACCCCCCGAGCACGGGCCCGGACGCACTGATCTGACCTTCGGGTCGGACCCGGGCGGCGGTGGGCGAACAGAGCCCACCGCACGTGATCCGAGTGGTGGTTGGTGAGCGGGCTCACCGCTGGTGAGCAGGGCCATCGTCCGGGGTGCGACGATCCGTCGTGCCCCGGCACCCGTCCCCGGCCAAAACTTCTCCGCCGCAACGGCGCTCAGCCCCTATGGCCCGTTTCGGCGGTGCCAACCGGCCTCGGGGTCGGGTCGCGGACCTAGAACAGCCGCAGCTTGTCGTCCTCGATGCCGCGCATCGCGTCGTAGTCCAGGACCTGGCAGCCGATGCCGCGGTCCGTGGCGAGCACTCGGGCCTGGGGCTTGATCTCCTGGGCCGCGAAGATGCCGCGCACCGGGGCGAGATGCGGGTCGCGGTTCAGCAACTCCAGGTAGCGCGTGAGCTGTTCCACACCGTCGATCTCACCGCGCCGCTTGATCTCGACCGCGACCGTCGCGCCCTCCGCGTCCCGGCACAGGATGTCGACCGGCCCGATGGCCGTCATGTACTCGCGGCGGATGAGCGTGTAGCCCTCGCCCAGCGTCTCGATGCGGTCGGCGAGGAGTTCCTGGAGGTGCGCTTCCACGCCGTCCTTGATCAGACCGGGGTCCACACCCAGTTCGTGGGACGAATCGTGGAGGATTTCCTCCATCGTGATGATCAGCTTCTCGCCCGCTTTGTTGGTGACCGTCCAGACGTCCTGCTGCTCGCCGTCCCCCTCCTTCAGAGTGCAGGGCGGCGACATCCAGTTGAGGGGCTTGTAGGCCCGGTCGTCCGCGTGGATCGAGACGCTGCCGTCCGCCTTGACCAGGATCAGACGGGGCGCCGAGGGCAGATGGGCGGTGAGCCGGCCCGCGTAGTCGACGGAGCATCGGGCAATGACGAGACGCATGGTCGGCAACGCTACTCGACGGGTCCCTGTCGACGCGATTCGCCCTGGGGGAGTCCGTAAGACCCCGGACTGCCCCTGTTCATTTCTGGCCGATTGTGAGCCCAACGGGGCCCGCCCATGTACGCATTCTCCTGGTGCCGTCACCGTCTGTTGCCTACCGTATTAAACGGGAGGTCGCGAGGCGTGTACACAGAGTGTCCGGTATCGCGAACTCCCTCATCTGTCCGGCAACCCCTGCTGCTGCGGGGGTGCGAGAGGAGAACCCATGTCGCTCGACGTCTCACCGGCCCTACTCGAACAGGCCGAGCGAGGCGAGGTCGACGAAGCCGCCTTCGTCGACTGCGTCCGGACCTCCCTGCCCTATGCATGGGAGATGATCAGCTCCCTGGTGGCCCAGCTGAAGGTCGACGGTGGCTCGTTCGCCGACAACCAGACGCCCCCGCCGGACGAGCAGGCACGTGGCCAGCTGCTGCGTGCGCTTGCGAGTGACGCGATACGCGGCGCGCTGCAGCGGCACTTCGGGGTGCGACTGGCATTCCAGAACTGCCACCGGGTGGCGGTGTTCCCGCTTGACTCCTCGGTCGACGAGACGCTGTCCCGCTTCACCTCGGTGCGCAGCCAGGTGCTGAACCAGTCCCCGGAGTTCAGGGACTGCTGACGCATTGAGTCGCTTGCTTGCCGCTCCATACGCGGGAGGTGCATTCAGTACTGGGGCGGCAAGCCCTCTGGCGGTCCGGGGTGTTCGGTGCGCACCGGCCGGCTCAGCCGAGGTGCGGCAGCACTTCGGTGCCCAGCCGTCGTACGTTCTCCTCGGTCGCCGCCAGGTCGCCGGAGCCCTCGACCAGCAGGGCGAAGCGGGAGATCCCGGTCCGCTCACTGGTCGCCGCCAGGCGGTCGGCGCACAGGCGCGGCGTGCCCACCGGGTGCAGCCCGCAGAGGAGTTCGGTGTACGCCAGCGGGTCGCGCATCGAGCGCCTGCGGCCGTCGACCGTCACATGGGCGTCCAGGCCCTGGCGCAGCCAGCCGGGCATCGCCTTCGTGAGGGTCTCCACCGCGTCCGTGCGCCGGTCCGCGATCTGGCAGACGCCGGCCGACACATGGGCCGCGCCACGGATCTCGTCCACCGGCCGCCCGGCCGCGCGGGCGTGCTCCCGCCACAGTGCGACCATCTCGGCCTTCTCCTCGTCGCCCACGTGCATCCCGAGCAGCATCGGCAGCCCGCGCTCGGCCGCGAGCCGCACACTGCGCGGCGAGGTGCACGCGACGACGACCTCGGGGCCCTCGACGTCCGTGAGGCACTCCGAGGGACGCGGTACGACGGCGACCTCGCGGAAGCCGAACCGCTCGCCGGCGGCCGCGACCGAGGGCTCGCGCAGCCAGCGCATCAACAGATCGAGCGACTCCGGGAACCCTTTCTCGTACGCCTTGAGGCCCTGCCCGAACACCTCCAGGTCGACCCAGGGCCCGCCGCGCCCCACGCCCAGCGAGAACCGCCCGCCGGAGGCGATGTGCAGCAGTGCCGCCTGCTCGCCGAGGGCCACCGGGTGGGCGGTGGGCAGTACGCTCACCGCGGTGCCGACACGCAGCCGGCTGGTGCGGCCGAGCAGCATGGCGGCCAGGGTGATCGCGGACGGACAGGTGCCGTACGGCACGAAGTGGTGCTCGGCCAGCCAGACCGAGTCGAGCCCCGCCTCCTCGGCGACCTCGGCGGAGCGGACCGCGCGGTGCAGCGCCTCCCCATCACCCTGGCCCGGGAACCGGGCCGCGAGTACGAAACTTCCTACGCGCATTGCTGTTTCCTGCTTCCTTGGCTCCGACGCGGAGCTCCCCCACCGGGCATAACCGTCTGACACGTGCCGAGGACACGGCTTGGCGAAGAGATTTGCGGATTGTCTGCAGAATCAATGGCCGGCGTGAGGGACTTGTGGGGGTTGGTGCCGTACGACTACCCCTGTCCGTGCCGCGTAGGCTGGATGCGACCCGTGCATCCTGTATAGCCCCGTGAGGTGTTCCGTGTCCCCGCGTCGCAATCGACCCAAGGACTCCGGCCCGTCCGGCCACAGCGCCGAGGACGACCGTCCCGGCCGCTACGGCGGCTGGCAGTCCGCGGAGAGCTGGGACGGCGAGGAGTGGAACGTACGGCATGTGGCGGGTGCGAGTGCGCAGGGCAAGGCGTACCGCTGCCCGGGCTGCGAGCAGATGATCCCGGACGGCGTCCCGCACGTCGTCGCCTGGCCCGACCACGCGGGCGTGGACGACCGGCGCCACTGGCACAAGGCGTGCTGGAACGCGAAGGACCGCCGCACCACACGGGTGCAGCGGTCCAGGAACGCGCCGAGGTTCTAGCCGGCCGGTCTCACACGTCGCGCTTCTCCAGCAGCGCCCAGGCGCCGGCGAACGCGGCGGCCGTGACGCCGAGCATGATCCACAGCGGGTCCCAGCCGGACGGGCCGGACTCGGAGAGGGACTGGGCGTAGAAGACGCTCAGCTGGTTCGGGATGGAGTACTCGAACAGCGCCTGCTGAAGGTCCTTCAGCGACTCCGCGAACATGAAGAGCGCGATGACCAGCGGGGCCAGCAGGACACCGATCATGATCGTGATCGCGCCCGCCGAGTGCCGGATGATCGAGCCGACGACGAGCGAGAGCAGCCCGAGCAGCGCGATGTAGAACGAGATGCCGACGGTGCCCTTCAGCCACTCCTCGCCGGTCGGCTCCCGGGAACCCTCCAGGAACGCCACGTCCGCGAGGGCGACCAGGACGGCCGACGCCAGCGTCACCACGAACGCGACCACGAAGAACACGATCGACTTGGCCGCCAGCACCCGGCCACGCGTCGGGCACGCGGTCATCGTGGTGCGGATCATGCCGGTGCCGTACTCCGAGGCGGTGGTCAGCACGCCGAGCGTGATGATGCAGATGCTGCCGAGCAGCAGTCCGAAGAAGCCGAACGACAGCGGGCTCTCGCCGGAGAGGCTCTCCTCCGAGGCGTTGCCTGCGATCAGCGCGGCGACCGAGAGGCCGATGCCGATCACGAGCACCACGAACACCCCGAGCGTCCACATCGTGGAGCGCACCGAGCGGATCTTCGTCCACTCCGAGGCGAGCGCGTGCCCGAGGTGCGTGCGCACCACGGGGATCGGGGAGGTGTACGTCGGGTACGGGGTGCCGGGCGCCGCCTGCCAGTTCGGTGCGGCGGTCTGCGGCATCGGGGGCTGGGGCGTGCTCATCGGGCGTCCTCGGGCTGGGTCGGGGCGGCGGGCGGGGCGGCAGGAGCGCTCGCGGGCGCCTGGGCGGGGTTCTGGGCGACCGGCGGCGCGGGCTGCGCCACAGGAGCCGCCGGAGCCGGGCCCGGGGCCGTCTGAGGCGCCTGCGGGGCCGCCTGCGCGTACGGGTTCGGCGTCCCGGCCCCCGGAGCCGCCGGAGCGCCGTACGGCCCGGGCTGACCCGGCTGGGCGGCGTACGGCTGCCCGCCCTGCTGGGGCGGCGGCGGGGCGTACCAGCCCGGCTGGCCCTGACCGGGCACCGGCATCGGCGGCTGCGCGCCCGGCGGCAGCGGCTGCTGGAGCCCTTCCTTCTGGTCGATGGTCGAGCGGTAGTCGACCGCGCCCTGCGTCATCCGCATGTACGCCTCCTCCAGCGAGGCCTGGTGCGGCGACAGCTCCCACAGACGGACATCGGTCTCGTGCGCGATGTCGCTGATGCGGGGGAGCGCCAGCCCGGTGATCCGGAGCGCGCCGTCCTGCTCGGGCAGCACGTGCCCGCCCGCCTCGGTGAGCGCGCCGGCCAGCTTCTCGCGCAGCTGCGGCTCGGTGTCGGGCGTACGGACCCGGGCGAAGCCCGCGGAGTTCGCGGCGATGAAGTCCTTGACGCTCATGTCGGACAGCAGCTGGCCGCGCCCGATGACGATCAGGTGGTCGGCGGTCAGCGCCATCTCGCTCATCAGGTGGGAGGAGACGAAGACGGTACGGCCCTCGGCCGCCAGCGACTTCATCAGGTTCCGCACCCAGAGGATGCCCTCGGGGTCGAGGCCGTTGACCGGCTCGTCGAACAGCAGCACCTGAGGGTCGCCGAGCAGCGCGGCGGCGATGCCGAGCCGCTGGCCCATGCCGAGCGAGAAGCCCTTGGAGCGCCGTCTCGCCACGTCCTGGAGGCCGACCACGCCCAGCACCTCGTCCACCCGGCGGGCGGGGATGCCGGACAGCTGGGCCAGGCTCAGCAGGTGTGCGCGCGCGGCGCGTCCGCCGTGCACCGCCTTGGCGTCCAGCAGCGCGCCGACCTGCCGCGGGGCGTTCGGCAGCCTGCGGTACGGGTAGCCGCCGATCGTGACATGCCCCGAGGTCGGATTGTCCAGGCCGAGGATCATGCGCATCGTCGTCGACTTGCCCGAGCCGTTCGGGCCCAGGAAGCCGGTGACGGCGCCGGGCCGCACCTGGAAGGACAAGTTGTACACAGCGGTCTTGTCGCCGTAGCGCTTGGTCAGGCCGACTGCCTCGATCATGCTCCGCACCCATCGAAAGGTTCAGGACAGCGGGGCACACGCCCCCCGTAAGGGTTAGGAGGATACCGAGGCGCTGACGGTTCCGCTCAAGAGCAAGTAAAACCTCGCACCGTGGTCTCCTCGCTACGCGTCCCGTCTCTTGAGCGCGGCGTAACCCCCGGCGAGCGCGGCGATCACCCACAGCACCATGATCCCGAGCCCGCCCCAGGGGCCGTAGGGAGTGTCGTTGTCGACCGGTGTGACCACCTGCATGATCTTGCTGCCGGCCTGGTCGGGCAGATAGCGGCCGATCTTCTCGGTGGCCGAGACGTTCCCGAGGATGTTGGAGATCAGGAAGAAGAACGGCATCAGGATGCCCAGCGACAGCATCGGCGAGCGCAGCATCGCGGCGACGCCCATCGAGAACATCGCGATGAGGGCCATGTAGAGCCCGCCGCCGATCACCGCCCGCAGCACGCCCGGGTCGCCGATCTCGGCCCGGTACTCGCCGAGCATCGACTGCCCGAGGAAGAAGGCGACGAAGCTGGTGGCCAGGCCGACGACCAGGGAGAGCCCGGTCGCCACCGCGATCTTGCTGAACAGGAAGGTGCCGCGCTGCGGCACGGCCGCCAGCGAGGTGCGGATCATGCCGGTGCTGTACTCGTTCGAGACGACGAGCACCCCGAACACGATCAGCGCGAGCTGGCCGAGGCCCATCCCGGCGAAGCTGATGAAGGTCGGGTCGAAGGACAGCTGGTCGTTGCGGCTCATGTCGTCGAACTCGTTCTTCGACAGCGCCGAGATCAGCATGCCGAGGGCGATGGTGACCACCACCGCGAGGGACAGCGTCCACACGGTGGAGGCGACGGACCGGATCTTGGTCCATTCGGAGCGGACGACCTGGGTGACCACCATGCTCAGCTCCTCCTCCAGTCGGCGCCCCACTGCTGCTGTTGCGCCCGGGCCGGGGCCTGCGCCTGCGGCGGCGCCTCGGCGTGCGCGTGGTACTCCACCGACTCCGCGGTCAGCTGCATGAACGCCTCCTCCAGGGAGGCCTGTTGCGGACTCAGCTCGTGCAGCACGACCTGGTGGCGCGCCGCCAGCTCCCCGATCTGCTCGGACTTGCCGCCGTCCACCTCCAGCGTGCCGTTGCCGTTCTGCACGGCGGTGATCCCGGCCTGCTGCAACACGTCGAGCAGCCGCTCGCGCTGCGGGGTGCGGATACGGACGTACGCCCGTGAGTTGCGTGCGATGAACTCGGGCATCGACGTGTCGGCGAGCAGCCGCCCCTGGCCGATGACGACCAGATGGTCGGCGGTCAGGGCCATCTCGCTCATCAGGTGGGAGGAGACGAAGACGGTCCGGCCCTGTGCGGCCAGCGACTTCATCATGTTCCGGATCCAGTGGATGCCCTCGGGGTCGAGGCCGTTGACCGGCTCGTCGAACATCAGGATCCGGGGATCGCCGAGCAGCGCGCCCGCGATGCCGAGCCGCTGGCCCATGCCCATCGAGAAGCCCTTGGTCTTCTTCTTGGCCACCGCGGTCAGCCCGACCGCGTCCAGCACCTCACGCACCCGGCTGTCCGGGATGCCGTTGCTCTGGGCGAGGCACAGCAGATGGTTGCGGGCGCTGCGTCCGGGGTGCCAGGCCTTGGCCTCCAGCAGGGCGCCGATATAGGTGAGCGGGTCCTTCAGCTGGTCGTAGTGCTTGCCGTCGATACGGACGTCACCGGCGGTGGGCCGGTCCAGGCCAAGGATCATGCGCATCGTGGTCGACTTGCCCGCGCCGTTGGGACCGAGGAACCCCGTCACGATGCCCGGTCTCACCGTGAACGTCAGGTTGTTGACCGCCACCTTGTCGCCGTACCGCTTCGTCAGCCCCTCGAGCTCGATCATGCCGCCCACGCTAAAACGGGACAAAGCCCTCTGCCACCCCAGTGGCAGAGGGCTTTGCGAAAATTCAGCAGGCGTGTGCCGGATCTTTACCGGGACTGCTGAGCGGGCACCCCACGCGTGATCGGCTCGTCCTCGGCAGCCGGCGCACCGGTCGCGGCCACCGCGGCACCGGTCAGCGTCGCCAGCATCTCGCGGACGTTCGTCAGCTGAGCGTTGATGCTGTCGCGGCGGTTGGTGAGGGCCGCGAGCTCGCGCTCGGATTCCGAACGGATCCGGTCGGCCTTGGCGTTGGCGTCGGCCACGATGTCCTCGGCCTGGCGCTGAGCCGTCTCCACCGTCTGACGGGCACGGCGCTCGGCGTCGGTGCGCAACTTCTCGGCCTCCAGGCGCAGCTGCTCGGCGCGGTGCTCGATCTCGGCGAGACGCTTCTCGGCCTTGGCCTGACGTGAGGCCAGGTCGCGCTCGGACTGCTCGCGGCGCTTGGCGAGGTTCGTCTCGAAGTCGGCGGCGGCCTGCGCGGCCTTGGCGCGGGTCTCCTCGAAGAGAGCGTCGGCCTCCTCGCGCTTGGACTGAGCGTCCTTCTGCGCCTCGGCACGCAGCTGGGAGGCGTCGCTCTTGGCCTTCTCGACGATCCGGACGCCTTCGTCCTCGGCCTTGGACTTGCGCTCCGCAGCGAACGATTCTGCGTCGTTGCGAACCTGCTGGGCCGCCGACTCGGCGAGCTCGCGGTGCTGCTCGGCTGCGCGGCGGGCCTCCTCGCGCAGATCCTTGGCCTCTTCCTCGGCGAGGCGGAGGATCTTCTCGACACGCGCGCCGAGGCCGGCGTACGACGGCTCTGCGTCGGTTACCTGGGCCTGGGCGTTCTGCGTCTCGAGGTGGAGCTCCTCGATGCGCTTTTCCAGAGCGGTGATGCGGGCGAGAGCGCTGTCACGGTCGGAGACGAGCTTGGAGATCCGTTCGTCCACCTGAGCGCGGTCGTACCCACGCCGCACTAGCTCGAAGCCGTAGGGGGAAGTGTCGCTCATGGGGTTCCTGTCGAAAGAGACCGGTGAGGTGATAAGTGGAATCCTAGGGGCCGAAGCGGTGTGTCATCGAGCGGATACGTGTTTGATCTGGAGAATGAGACCCCTTTTGAGTGGCTAACCGTCGGACGGCTTGCCAAAAACCGGGTCAAAGGCCCCCAGGAGACACCGGAACCCGCCCGACCCGCTAGCCCTCTGACGACTTGCCACCCGTTCGGGGTGCTCCGACTGTCGCACCCGCCTTGACCCCGCCGTCCTTGGCGCCGCCCGGCGCCTCGAACGACTCCAGCGCCTCCAGGACGTCCTGGACCCGCGAGATCTCGGCGTTGATGTCCTCACGGCGCCGCACGAGGACCTCCAGCTCGCGCTTGCCCTCCTCGACCGTGCGCTTGGCCTCGCGGATCGCCTCGGCCTTGAGCTCCTCGGCCTCCTTGATGAGGGTCGAGCGCTTCTGCTCGGCCTCCTTCAGCAGCCCCTCGGCCTTCTTCACGGCGGCGATACGGACCTTGCCGGCCTCGGAGTTGGCCTCCGACACCAGCTCCTTGGCCTTCGCCTGGGCCTTGGCGAGCTGCTCCTCGGAGGCCTTGATGAGGGCGTCGCAGCGGTCGCCGGTCGACTTCATCGTCTCCGACGCCTCACGGCGGGCCCGCTCGTGCAGGTTCTCGATCTCGCTGGTGATGCGGTCGCGCAGCTCCTCGGCGCGCTCCCTTATCGACGTGGCGTCCCGGCGGGCGCCGACGAGCAGCTCGTCCGCGTCCGTGCGGGCCTTCTCCACCATCGAATTGCCCTCGACGGTCGCCTCGGAGACCAGCCGGTCGGCCTCCTTGCGGGCCGCGCCCACCATGGTGTCGGCCTGACCCTCGGCGTCCGCGGTCGTCTTGTGCGCCTGCTGCTGCGCCTCGGTGAGGAGCTTGTCCGCCTCGGCCGTGGTCTCCGTGATGAGCGTGTCGACCTGCTCGGCGACGTCCTGGCGCCGCTTGCTGGCGTCCTTGCGGACCTCGTCGAGGGTGCGCTCGGCCTCCTCGCGGGCCGCGTTCACCAGCCGCTCCGCCTCCGCGGCGGCCTCGGACTTGAGGCGCTCGGAGTCCCGGCGGACCCGCTCGGCGTGCTGCTGGGCCGACCCCACGGTCTCGGCGGCCTCGGCGCGCAGCCGCTCCGACTCCGACGTGGCGTCCCCGACCAGCTTCTCGGCCTTGGCGAGCGCGTCGGCGCGTACCCGGTCGGCCTCCGTGATCGTCTCCGACTGGAGCCGCTCCGCCTCCGAACGCGCCTCGGTGATGAGGGTGTCGGCCTGCGTCGCCGCGTCGGACCGGATCCGGTTGGCGTCCTCGCGGGCGTCCGCCCGGGTGCGGGACGCGGCCTGGTCGGCCTCGGCGATCTTGTCGGAGGCCTCGGTGCGGATGCGCTGGGCGTGCTCGGAGGCGTCCGACCGCAGCCGCTCCGCCTCGGCGATGGCCTCCCCGACGGTGCGCTCGGCGAGGGACTTGGCGGCCGCGGCCTCCTCGTTCGCCTCGCGGCGCACACGGCCCGCGTCCTCGCTCGCCCGCTCCCGCTCGGCGTAGGCGTCCGCGCGGACCCGGTCCGACTCCTCCTCGGCCTCCCGGCGCGTACGGTCCGCCGCGTGCTCGGCCGCGCTGCGCAGCCCGGTGATCTCCTCCTGGGCCTGCTCGTGCAGCCCGGTCACGGAGTCGCGGACCTGCTGGGCGTGCTGCTCGGCCGCCGACACCATCTCGGTGGCGCGCCGGTCGGCCTCCTCGACCAGCCGTACCGCCTCGGCCTGCGCCTCCTCCACGCGGCCCCGCGCCGCGGCCAGCAGCTCATCGCTCTGCTCGCGGGCCCGCTCGCGCTCCTGGTCGGCCTCCTGGCGGGCGGAGCCGAGGAGTTCCTCGGCCTCGCGGCGGCGCCGGACGGCCTCCTCCTGGGCGGCGGCCAGCGTCTCGGACGCCTCCGTCGCGAGCCGCTCGGCGGCGGCCTGCGCCTCGGCACGCACCCGGTCGGCGGTGTCCTGAGCCTCGGACTTCAGCCGCTCGGCCTCGGCCGCGGCCTCCGACCTGAGGCGTACGGCGATGGCCTCGCCCTCGGCACGGGACGCGGACGCGTCCGACGCGGCCTCGGTGCGCAGCCGGTCGGCCTCCTCCTCGGCCTGCTGCTGGAGGGTGCGGATCCGCTCGGCGGCCTCGCCGCGCAGCCGGTCCGTCTCCTCGCCGGCCTCACGGCGGATGCGCGAGGCCTCCTCGCGGGCGTCGGCGAGCGCCTGCTCGGCCGCCGCGAGCCGCTGCTCGGCGTCGGTGTGAAGGCGCGTCAGCTCCTCGGCGGCCTCCTCCCGGCGGGCCTCGACGCCGCGCTCGGTCTCCTCGCGCAGCTCGCGGGCGGCCTGCTCGGCGTCGGCCTTGATGCCCTCGGCCTGCTCGACGACCTCGTCGCGGTGGCGCTCGGCCTCCTGGCGGGTGCGCTGGAGGGTCTCCTCGGCCTGGCGGCGCAGCGTGGTGGCGCGCTCGATGGCCTCGGTGCGGACCTTCTCGCTGTCCGACGTGGCCTTCTGACGCAGGTCGTCAGCGTCCTGCCGGGCCTTGGACAGCAGCTCCTCGGCGGTCTTGGCCGCCTCCTCGATCTGCTGGACGGCCTCCTTGCGGGCCTCCGCGCGGATCTTCTCGCCCTCGGCGACGGCCTCGGAGCGCAGGTGCTCGGCCTCGCCGCGCAGCCGGCGCGCCTCCTCCTGGAGCTCGACCGTCTTGGCGCGGTACTCCTTGGTGTCGTCCTTCGCCGAGCCCTTGAGCTGCTCGGCGATGTCGTGCGCCTCGGCGCGCAGCCGGTCCGCCTCGGCCTCGGCCTCGGTGCGGATCCGCTCGGCCTCCTCGGCCGCGGCCTTGGTGGTGTTCTGCGCGTCCTCCTGCGCCTTGTTGAGGACGTCCTCGGCGGTCTTGGCCGCCTTCGAGAGCTGGGTCGCGCTCTCCTCGGCGGTGATCGTGCGGGCCTTCTCGCCGGCCTCGGCGACGATCTTCTCGGCCTCGGCGCGGGCGTCGGCGACGACCTGCTCGGCGTCCGCCTTGGTGGCCTCGGCGTCCTTGGTGGCCTCGCTGACCAGCCGGGCGACCTGCTCCTTGGCCGTCCGCATGCGCTGTTCGTTGGCCGACTCGGCGCTGGTGAGCGCCTTCTCGGCGGCCGTCGTGGCCTCGGCGACCAGCTTCTCGGCCTCGGACTGCGCCTTGCGCAGCGCCTCCTCGGCCTCCGACATGCGCTGCTCGGCGGCCCGGCTCAGCTCGGTGGCCTGCCGGCGGGCGGAGTCCGACTCCGAGGCGGTGGAGGTACGCAGCTGCTCGGCGTGGTCGGTGGCCTCCTGGGCCTGCGTCGAGGCGGCGTTCAGCAGCCGCTCGGCGTCCGTGCGGGCCCGCAGCAGGATCTGCTCGGCCTCCGTGCGGGCCTCCTCGGCCGCGCCCGTCAGGCGCTGGCGGGCCTCGCCGGTGAGCCGCTCGGCCTCGGCGCGCGCGGCCGACATGGCCTGGTCGGCCTCGGCACGTGACTCGTCGAGGAGACGGCGGGCCTGCGACTCGCTGCGGGCGCGCAGCTGCTCGGCCCACGCCACGTTCTCGTTGACGTGCGACTCGACGGTCTGGCGGCGCTCGGCGAGCTCCTGGTCCAGCTGCTGGCGGCGGGTGACCGCCTCCTGGTGCAGCTCGGCCTGGAGTCGGGCCGCCTGCTCGGCGTGCTCCTGGAGGATGCGCTGCGTCTGTGCCCGGACCTGGCTGAGCTCGCGCTCGGCGTCCTGGCGCAGCTGGTCCGCCTGGACCTGGGCATTGCGCAGCAGCTGCTCGGCCTGATAGCCGATGTCCCCGCCGTCGAAGGCGGGCCGGGACATGATGGTCCGCCGCGCCTCGTGCAGCTTGGCGCGCAGCACCTCGACCTGGTAGCCGAGGTCCTCGGCGTGCTGGATCGCCTTCTCTCGCTCGGTCTTCAGCCGATCCATCTCGGCCTCGAACCGAGAGAGGTGGTCGACGTCAGCCGCCGGCTCTCGCTCCTGGCGTTCGTAGCCCCGCACTGCGCGGTCCCATCCGTCCCCTGGTCGCAAGTCTGGCCATACGGGCTCCGTCCGTCCGCCGAACGGGGCCCCCGGGGAATGGTGTCAGATCAACGGCAGAGCATGGGCTGCTGCCCCGACGCTCGCCCCCCGAAACCCGGACCCCGGCATGCGGCCACCCCGTGTCGAGGAGCGACCGCCCCCAACCCTACCGGCCCATATGTACGAGGGTCAGTGCTCAGGTGACTCAACAGGCGCCGAAGTGACCAGTTCTGTCAGTACTCCGTGGCAATCCTTGGGGTGCAGGAAGGTGATTCGTGACCCCATGGAGCCACGTCGGGGCTCTTCGTACAGAACGCGTACGCCCTTGGAGCGGATGTCGTCGGCGTCCGTGTCGACGTCCGCCGTACCGAAGGCGATGTGGTGGACACCCTCGCCGTTCTTGTCGAGCCACTTGGCGACGGTGGAATCCGGGCGGGTGGGTTCGAGAAGCTGCAGGTAGGAGGCGCCGCCGTCGGAGGTGTCGTTGATCTTGAGCATGGCCTCGCGGACGCCCTGCTCCTCGTTGACCTCCGAGTGGTACACCTCGAAGCCGTACGTGGCCCGGTAGAACTCGACAGTCTTGTCGAGGTCGAAGCAGGCGATCCCGATGTGGTCGATTCGAGTCAGCATGGAATTCAGTGCAGCGCTCCCGCGGTGGTTACGCAACGTGCCAGCGATCACACCTACAGCCCGGTGACGGCACGGAGTGCCACTCAGTACATTCGAAGTAAACCCTCGTTCACTCCTCGGCTGCTCAAGCTGGAAGGGGATCGCACCTCATGTCTTCTGGAAACGGCACGACCTCCGTGATCGTCGCGGGTGCCCGTACCCCGATGGGACGGCTGCTCGGCTCACTGAAGTCCTTCTCCGGAGCCGACCTCGGCGGCTTCGCGATCAAGGCCGCCCTCGACCGTGCGGGTATCGGTGGCGACCAGGTGCAGTACGTGATCATGGGCCAGGTGCTCCAGGCCGGGGCAGGGCAGATCCCGGCACGCCAGGCCGCGGTCAAGGCCGGCATCCCGATGAGCGTGCCGGCGCTCACCGTCAACAAGGTGTGTCTGTCCGGCCTCGACGCCATCGCCCTCGCGGACCAGCTGATCCGCGCCGGTGAGTTCGACGTGATCGTCGCGGGCGGTCAGGAGTCCATGACCAACGCCCCGCACCTGCTGCCGAAGTCCCGTGAGGGCTTCAAGTACGGCGCCATCGAGATGCTCGACTCGATGGCCCACGACGGCCTGACCGACTCCTTCGAGGGCATCGCCATGGGCGAGTCCACGGAGAAGCACAACACCCGTCTCGGCATCCTGCGCCCCGAGCAGGACGAGATCGCCGCGCTGTCCCACCAGCGCGCCGCCGCCGCCCAGAAGAACGGTCTGTTCGAGGCGGAGATCACCCCCGTCGAGATCCCGCAGCGCAAGGGCGACCCGGTCCTGTTCAGCAAGGACGAGGGCATCCGCGGCGACACGACCGCGGAGTCGCTCGGCAAGCTGCGCCCGGCGTTCGCGAAGGACGGCACGATCACGGCGGGCTCGGCGTCGCAGATCTCCGACGGCGCCGCCGCGGTCGTCGTCATGAGCAAGGCCAAGGCGCAGGAGCTCGGCCTGGACTGGATCGCCGAGATCGGCGCGCACGGCAATGTCGCGGGCCCGGACAACTCCCTCCAGTCCCAGCCCTCCAACGCCATCCAGCACGCCCTGAAGAAGGAGGGCCTGGAGGTCTCCGACCTCGACCTCGTCGAGATCAACGAGGCATTCGCCGCGGTGGCCGTGCAGTCAATGAAGGACCTCGGCGTGTCGACGGAAAGGGTGAACGTCAACGGCGGAGCCATCGCCCTCGGTCACCCGATCGGTATGTCGGGTGCGCGGCTCGTCCTGCACCTGGCGCTGGAGCTGAAGCGGCGGGGCGGCGGCATCGGCGCGGCCGCGCTGTGCGGTGGCGGCGGCCAGGGTGACGCGCTGATCGTGCGGGTACCCAAGGCCTGAGTTCTCCTTCAGTAGGACCTCTTTGTGAACGGAGCTGTGATGCAGGACGTCTCCACCCTGGTGGCCCAGGCCAGGGAAGGCCGGCCGCGGGCCGTGGCCCGGCTGATCTCCCTGGTGGAGGGGGCGTCCCCGCAGCTGCGGGAGGTCATGGCGGCGCTGGCACCGTTGACGGGCAACGCCTATGTGGTGGGCCTGACCGGCTCCCCGGGCGTCGGCAAGTCGACGTCCACCTCCGCCCTGGTCACCGCGTACCGCAAGCAGGGAAAGCGGGTCGGCGTCCTGGCCGTCGACCCGTCCTCGCCCTTCTCGGGCGGTGCCCTGCTCGGCGACCGGGTGCGGATGTCGGACCACGCCTCCGACCCCGGCGTCTACATCCGCTCGATGGCCACCCGGGGCCACCTGGGCGGCCTCGCCTGGTCCGCCCCGCAGGCGATCCGTGTCCTGGACGCGGCCGGCTGCGACGTGATCCTGGTCGAGACGGTGGGTGTGGGCCAGTCGGAGGTGGAGATCGCCTCCCAGGCCGACACCTCCGTCGTCCTGCTCGCCCCCGGCATGGGCGACGGCATCCAGGCGGCGAAGGCCGGAATCCTGGAGATCGGCGACGTGTACGTCGTCAACAAGGCCGACCGCGACGGGGCCGACGCCACCGCCCGCGAGCTCAACCACATGCTCGGCCTCGGCGAGTCCCGCGGCCCCGGCGACTGGCGCCCGCCGATCGTGAAGACGGTCGCCGCCCGTGCCGAGGGCGTCGACGAGGTCGTGGAGGCCCTGGAGAAGCACCGGGCCTGGATGGAGGAGCGCGGCGTCCTGGCCGAGCGCCGCCGCGCCCGCGCCGCCCGCGAGGTCGAGACGATCGCGGTCACGGCCCTGCGGGAGCGGATCGCCGACCTGCACGGCGACCGCCGCCTCGCGGCGCTGGCGGAGAAGATCGTCACGGGCGAGCTGGACCCGTACCGTGCGGCGGACGAGCTGGTGGCGGGGCTCACCCAAGCCTGAGAGCGCTTGGAAGCGCCGCGATGTGTCGTCATTCGGCTGCTGGTTCGTCGTGGCTGGTCGCGCAGTTCCCCGCGCCCCTGAGGGCGTGGTCAACTCCGGGGCTGCGCTGCTAGGTTGATCTCCATGTACCTCCTCTTGGCATAGGGCACGCCCGCCCGCGTACGGTGCACGACCCCCTCGGTCGTGACCGGCGTGGCGCTTCGGCGTCCCCTTTTCCGCCTCGAGTCGAGGAATCCCCGTGTCTTCCACACCTGTGGCGCGGCCTTCGTATGCCGCCGTCCTCCGGATCCCCCATGCCCGCCGAACCTTCGCCGCCGCCCTGCTCGGCCGGCTGTCCTACGGTGTCGCCCCGCTGTCCGTGATGCTCTCGGTGACCCGGGCCTCCGGGTCGTACGCGGTGGCCGGCGTCGTCATGGCGCTGTTCTCCGGTACCAGCGTCTTCCTGTCGCCCGCGCGGGCGGCCCTGATCGACCGGCACGGGCCGCGCCGGGCGCTCGTGCCGATGGTGGCGGCCTACTCGGCGCTGCTCGTACTGGTCGCGGCGCTCGTGTGGCGGCCGGGCGCGGCCTCGCCGCTCGTCCTCGGCGTCGTCACCGCCTTCGCCGGTGCCTGCACTCCGCCGCTCGGGCCCACCATGCGTGCCGTGTGGGGGCGCCTCGCCCCGGACCGGGCGCTGATGCAGCGGGCCTACAGCCTCGACGCCGTCGCCGAGGAACTGCTCTTCGTCTCGGGGCCGCTGCTGGTGGGCGTGCTCGTCGGGTTCGCCCCGCCCGCGTTCGGCGTGCTCCTCGGGGCGGCGCTGATGGTGGTGGGGACGGCCGGGTTCGTGTCGTCGCCGGTGGTGCGCGCGGTGCCGGCCGGCAAGCGCGAGGCGGGGCCGGGCGCGGCCGGGCGGCGGGTGCTGCGCGGCCTCGGGCGGCCGGTGATCGCCGCCGCGGGCGTCGGTCTCGCCCTGGGCGTGCTCGATCTGCTGGTCGTCGCCTTCGCCGAGACGAGCGGCCACGGCGCGGGCAGCGCCGCCTGGGTGCTCGCCGCCCTGTCCGCCGGAAGCGCCGTCGGCGGGCTGCTCAACGGAGCCGTGGCATGGCGGTCCGCCGCCGGGACACGGCTGGCCGCGCAGGCCGCCGGACTGGGTCTTGCGCTGTGCGGAGCGGCACTGGCCCAGGGCCTCGGGACCCTCGCCGTGGCGGTCGCGGTCGCCGGGGTCTTCGTGTCCCCGCTGATCACCACCGCGTATCTCATCGCCGACGAGACCGCCGCGCCCGAGGCCCGGGTGCAGGCCGGCGCCTGGGTGAACACCGCCGTCAACGCGGGCGGTACGGCCGGTGCCGCGGCGGCCGGGGTGCTGGTCGGGTGGCTGCCCGCGGGCGTGTGCTTCGCGGTGACCGGGGGCCTGATGATGCTGACGGCACTGGCCGTGGCGCGGGGTGCGACGGGACGCGAGAAGGGGTACGGGATGTCCCGTACCCCTGAGGTCACGCGATGACGTGAGGTGAGGCGGCGTCAGTCGTCGAGGTCCTGGGTGACCTTGCCCGTTCCCAGGTCGACCTTCCACTCGCCCTTGGTGGTCTCCACGCTCCAGGCCGCGGGGCCGTCGTCGTCGAGGTCGACGTCGGTGACGGTGCCCTTGGCGGCAGCGGCCACGGCGGCTTCGCGGGCGTCGACGTCGGCGCCCTTCAGCGCGGCCAGGTCCTCGCGGGCGTCGTCGTCATCGTCGCGGTGGGCGCCGAGGACCTTGCCGTCGCTCGCGGAGACCCGGACGTCGTGCTCGGTGCCGTCGCCCTTGACGACGCTCACCTCCCACGCCCGGGAGCCGTCGTCGTCCAGGTCGGCGCCGACGGCGGTGCCCGGCGTGTGCTTCAGCGCCGCGGCGATGGCGTCGGCGGCGGTGACCTTCGCGCCGGTGGCGTCCGAGCGGACCTCGACGCTGTCGTCGTCCCGGTCGTCGTCCCTCTTGTCGTCCCGGTCGTCGGCGCGGTCCTCGGCGGAGTCGTCCGCGCTGTCGCCCCGGTCGTCGCTGATCCGGACGCTCGACTGCCGCTGCGTGGCAGCGCCGTCGTCGTCACCGGCGGCGGCGTAGGCCGCGACGGTGCCGCCCCCGATCAGGGCCGCTGCGGCGACGGTGGCGATGACGATGTTGCGCTTCATTCCGGTTCCTCCCGAGTCGTTGTCGTTTCGACACCGCTCAATCTGCCGAACCGACGCTGAGGGGAACCTGAAGGACCCTGAAGAGATCTTCAGCTTGGCTTTGCGAACCTTTACGCATGCGCCTGTTGATCGTGGAGGACGAGAAGCGGCTGGCCCTGTCGCTCGCCAAGGGACTGACGGCCGAGGGGTACGCCGTGGACGTCGTCCACGACGGCCGCGAGGGGCTGTACCGCGCCTCCGAGGGGTCGTACGACCTCGTGATCCTCGACATCATGCTGCCCGGCATGAACGGCTACCGCGTCTGCGCCGCCCTGCGCGCCGCCGGCCACGAGGTGCCGATCCTGATGCTCACCGCCAAGGACGGCGAGTACGACGAGGCGGAGGGCCTGGACACCGGAGCCGACGACTACCTCACCAAGCCGTTCTCGTACGTCGTCCTCGTGGCGCGGGTGAAGGCGCTGCTGCGGCGCGGGGGACAGGGCGCCGGGGCCTCGCCCGTGCACGTCCACGGCGACCTGAAGGTCGACACCGCCGCCCGCCGGGTCTTCCTCGGCGAGGCCGAGGTGACCCTCACCACGAAGGAGTTCGCGGTCCTGGAACAGCTCGTGACGCGGGCCGGCGAGGTGGTCTCCAAGGCCGGGATCCTGGAGCACGTCTGGGACTTCGCGTACGAGGGCGACCCCAACATCGTCGAGGTGTACATCAGCACCCTGCGGCGCAAGCTGCGCCCCGGGCTGATCCGGACGGTGCGCGGCGCCGGCTACCGGCTGGAGAAGGAACGATGAGAAGGATCTTCGGCTCGATCCGGTCCCGGGCCACGCTCGGCGCCACCCTCGTCGTCGCCGTGGCCCTGGTCGCGGCGGGGGCGGCGGTGCTGCTGTCGCTGCGGTCCAACCTGATGGATCAGGCGGGCAACGAGGCGCAGCGCACCGCGCAGAACGTCGTCGCCGAGCTCGCCGCAGGGAAGCCCTACGACCAGTTGGACCTGGACGACGAGAGCCCGGTCCAGGTGGTCGACGCCGATGGCACGCTGGTCGCGGCAAGCGACGAACTGGAGCGGATCAGCGGGACGGCCACCGACGCCGTCGAGCCGCAGCCGCGGTCGGGCGGTACGGGCACGGGGGCCGGCGACGACGATGACGACGCCGACGACGACTCCGGCCGCGGCGAGGCCGGTGAGATCGGCGAGGGGACCGAGTTCAGCGACGGCTCGGCGACCATCGACGGCGAGAGCGCCGACTACCGCTTCGCCGCGGTCCCCGTGGAGGCCGGCGACCGAGGGCGGCTGACGGTGTACGCCGGTGGTTCGCTGGACGCCGAGCAGAGTGCCGTGAACACCGCGCTCACCGTCATGCTGATCGGCTTCCCGCTGCTGCTCGGCGTCGTCGCCGGCGTCACCTGGCTGGTCACCCGGCGCGCCCTGCGTCCGGTCGAGGGCATCCGCGGCGAGATGGCGGCGATCACCGCGTCCGAGGACCTGGCGCGCCGGGTTCCGGTGCCGGGCACCCACGACGAGGTCGCCCGCCTCGCGCTGACCACGAACGAGACCCTGGCCGCCCTGCAGACGTCGGTGGAGCGCCAGCGCCGCTTCGTCGCCGACGCCTCGCACGAACTGCGCAGCCCGATCGCCTCCCTGCGCACCCAGCTGGAGGTCGGCGTCGCGCACCCCGAGCTGCTCGACCTCGACGGCGCGGTGGAGGACACCGTACGGCTCCAGGGTCTGGCCGCCGACCTGCTGCTGCTCGCCCGTCTGGACGCGGGGGAGCGGCCCGGTGACGCGCGGTTCGACCTCGGTGCACTGGCCCGTGAGCAGGCCGAGGGGCGGGCGGAGGTGACGGTCGAGGCGCGGTCCGCGCAGGTGGCCGGGTCGCGGGGGCAGGTGGGGAGGGTGCTCACCAACCTGCTGGACAATGCCGCGCGGCACGCGCGCTCGGCGGTCACCCTGACCGTGCGCCGGGAAGGGGAGTGGGTCGTGGCGGCGGTCGCCGACGACGGGGACGGGGTGGCCGAGGCCGACCGGGAGCGGATCTTCGAGCGGTTCGTCCGGCTCGACGAGGCCCGCAGCCGTGACGACGGCGGGGCCGGGCTGGGGCTTGCCATCGCCCGTGACGTGGCCGTACGGCACGGGGGCACGCTCACCGTGGGCCGGGCGCCGGCGGGCGGAGCCCTGTTCGAACTCCGCCTGCCGCAGGCTCAGTAGGCGCCGGGTTCGCCGGCGTCCGTGGGGGTCCGCCCGGGTTACGGACGTCCCCGCTGGCCGCGCAGGTGCTCCGCGATCGGCTTGAGGGCCTTGTCGAGCTCGGTCAGGGAGTCGGGGGAGAGCAGGTCGATGAAGTGCCGGCGGACGGACGCCACGTGGTGCGGCGCGACCTTCTGCATGGTCTCCATGCCGTGGTCGGTGAGGACCGCGTAGAGCCCGCGGCGGTCGGACTCGCAGTTCTCACGCCGGACCAGGTTCGCGTTCTCCATCCTGGTGATCTGGTGGGAGAGCCGGCTCTTGGACTGCAGGGTGGCGGAGGCGAGGTCGCTCATCCGCATCCGTACGTCGTCCGACTCGGAGAGGTTCACCAGGATCTCGTAGTCGTTCATTGTCAGGCCGAACGGCTGCAGGTCCTTCTCGAGCTGGTACGTCAACAGCCTGTTGACCTCCAGGTGGGTGCGCCAGGCGCACTGCTCCGCATCGGTCAGCCAGCGAGTGGCCGTCTCGGTCTCCATGAATGAAGTCTACCTAAGAAGTTGAAAGGCGAACTAGTGAGGGTTTTCATGTGGCACGACCGTGTGTGCACACGTTCGATGTCACACTCCGCAGACTACCGCTCACAGCCCGAAGCGACGCTGGAGGTCCCCCAGCTGTCCGGGAAGGCGCGGTACCCCGGCCGGTTGTGAAGGCCCTGTGTGCGACCCCCCGCCACCGGGCACTCCGGCGTCCGGCGGGACCGCCCCCGTGGCCTGCTCGGCCATGAGGGTCTCGGACGACTGGAGCAGGACGGTGCCGGCCCCCACGAACTCGAACTGATGCTCCTCCCCGGAGGCCCCGCCGAGGCCCGTCAGTGCACGTAGACCGCCCATTAGGCCGGTCATGTAGCCGTGGTCGTAGTGGTGGCACGGCGAGGGGCAGTCGGCCCAGCCGACGAGCGCCTGAGGATCCACCCGGATCGGGGGTTCCATGAACACCACCGGCCCGTTAGATGCAGCCACGAACTTTCCGGTTCCGATGAGTGTCAGAAAACCCGGCACGATCGATTGCTTGAGTGCAAGAGTTGGCTGAAAAGCGAGCAGGTTGCCCGAGCGAATGGTCAGGTTGCCGTCTTCGAGGTCGTACGAATTCACGTCGAAGGCCCGGTCGGCCAGCAGCATCTTCCCGGAGCCCTCCGCCACGACCCAGTCGCTCGCGTGCAGTGGCGAATGAAAGGACGTACGGACAAGTCGGTCGAGTCGGCCGTGCCCGACGCCGTTGAAGTCGATCGAGCCGTAGTAGGCGATCATCTTCCCCTTCTGCAGGAACCACTGGCTTCCCTTGAGTTCCACGCAGAAGGTGTAGGCGTTGACGTTGTCGTCGACGGGCAGCGAGGCCGGGTCGAGGACGGTGGGGCCGCCGGGGGTTCCGTAGGTGCTCACAGCTTCTCCTCCGACGCCTGCACGTAGACGGCACCGTTGCCGCTGAGCTCCAGCTGGAACGCCTCGCCGGAGCCGCGGCCCACCATGTCGCGCCAGCCGAGCGCGGTGGACAGCTTGTTGCGCACGTCGCCGTGGTGGGCGACGTAGGCCTGGGGGTCGACGTGGACCGGGCGCTGCGGGGTGATCGGGATCTCGAAGACGCCTCCGTGCGCCATGACCGCCACCGCTCCGTGCCCCTTGAGGGTGGTGGTGAACAGTCCCTGCCCGGAGACCTGGCCGCGCACCATGCCCATGACGCCGCCCTGTGAGCCGAGGAACATCGTGCCCTGGTGGAGGGTGCCCTCGAAGGCGAGGAGGCGGTCGGCCTCCACGCACAGGGTGTCGCCGGTGAGATGGATCACCTGGACGTGGTGGCCGCCGTGCCCGAAGAGCACGGTGCCGCTGCCCTCGACGGCCATCAGCGGGGTGTCCTCGTTCGCCACCCGACGCCCGATCATCGACATGATCCCGCCCTGGCCGCCCGCCATGTTGGGGGTGAAGGACACCTCGCCCTTGTAGGCGAGCATCGCGCCGCGCTGGCTGAACAGCTTCTGGCCGGGCATGACCGTCGCCTCGACCATCTTGGAGTTGATCTCGCGGAAGGCCATGTCACACGTCCCCCGCGATCGTGTTCCGCTCGCTCGGCTGTACGTACACAAGGCCGTCCCCCTCGAACCGGATCTGGAAGGCCTCGCCACCGCCCTCGCCCATGAGCGTGCGGAACGTCACACCGGACTGGAAGGACTGCCGCAGATTCCCCTGGTGGGCCACATAGGCCCCCGGGTCGACGGTCAGCGGGTACTGCGCGCTGACCCGCAGCACCACGGCCGGTCCGTCGGACATGAGCGCCGCCTGCCCGTGCCCCTCGACGGTGGTGGTGAACAGGCCGTTGCCCTGGGAGGCGCCGCGCAGCCCCGTGAAGGAGGTGCCGGTGCGCAGCCCCGCGTCGGTCGCGAGCAGGTTGCTCGACTCGACGTAGAGCTTGTCGCCCTGGAGGTTCACGAGGTTGATCTCGGAGGCGCGGTCCGCGAACCAGCACGTCCCGTGCCCCTTCACCTCCATCACCGTCATCTGCTCACCGGTCAGGCGCCGGGTCACCATGCCGCGCAGACCCTCACCGCCGCCGCTCATCTTCTTGAAGGCCATCTGCCCGTCGTACGCGACCATCGAGCCGTTCTTCGCCTTCACGGCGTCCCCGGTCATGTCGACGGCGAGAACCTTGCTGCCCTGGAGTCGGAACATCGCCACGCAGCGAAGGTAAACCGCGGGTGCCCGCCACCGACAGATCCCAAAGGTTGACTTTCACCCCTGACGGGACCCTTAGGTCCCGGCTCGGCGGGTTTCGTCCGTTCGCAGTCGGATGACGGCCGTCCCGCCGCGCAGGTCCACCGTCGACCTCGGCGGCGCCCCGTCCTCCTCGTCGTCCCGCATTACCAGGGCGCTGCGCCGCTCCTCCAGCTCGCTCTGCTTGCCGGGGGAGAACGAGGCGTGCAGCTGCTCGAAGCCGGTCGCGGAGATCTGGCCCTGCCTTGCGTGGTTGCGCCAGGGCAGCCGCCCGGCCCGGCCGGCCCGCATCAGCAGCTGATCGACGAAGGCCAGCACGGTGAGCAGCACCACGAGCCCCGGCAGGGTCATGAAGAAGAGGAACTGCACGTGGACTCCCCGGGTCGGTCCGCACCAGCGTCCCCCGTGCGGGGAGTCCTTGTCACCCTCCCGGACCCCGGGCCCGGAGCGCCCTTTCGGGTTTGCCACAATGGACGAGCGTTTGTGCTTGCGTTCACAAGCTGAGCCGGGCCGACCGACGTCTCTCCCAACCGACCCCACCGAAGGTGACCCGTGGACATCAAGACCGCCACCGCCCTCCGCCGCCTCCGCCTCGTCTCGGCCCCCGAGGCGGTGTCGTTCCTGCTCCTGCTCGTCTGCTCGGTGCTGAAGCGGACCACGGACTTCAACGCGGTGCCCGTGATGGGCATGGTCCACGGCGTGCTCTTCGTCCTGTACGTGGTCTTCTGGGCGGACGCCTGGAACCGCGCCAAGTGGCCGCTGAGGACCGCGGCCCTCTACTTCGTCCTCTCCGTCCTGCCGACCGGCGGCTTCTTCGCCGACCGCAGGCTCCGGCGTGAGGCCGAGGACGCGGTCATCGCCTCCCGCGCCCGCAAGGAAGGGGTCGTGGGCGCATGATCGTCGCGTTTTCCGTGACCCCGCTCGGCGTCGGCGAGGACGTGGGGGAGTACGTCGCCGACGCCGTCCGTGTGGTCCGGGAGTCGGGTCTGCCCAACCGCACCGACGCGATGTTCACCTCCATCGAGGGTGACTGGGACGAGGTCATGGACGTCGTCCGGCGTGCCGTCGCCGCCGTCGAGGCGCGGGCGCCGCGGGTGTCCCTGGTCCTGAAGGCGGACATCCGTCCCGGTGTGACGGACGGTCTCACCTCCAAGGTGGAGACGGTCGAGCGCCACCTCGCCGAGTAGGCGGGCGCGGGAGCCGCCCGGCGGCCCCGCGACCCGTGCCTGACACCAAGTCCCCGCCATGTGCGGGGACTTCGGCGTTTCCGGGGCCGGTCGGGAGCCGGCGTCCCGTGTCATCCGGCTGTGCTCGTGGACCCGCATCCCGGCCTGCCCGGCGGGCAGTTCCCTCAATTGGCCCGCGTGGCTCGCGGACCCAAAGGCCCTGACCCACGATGAAGGCTCAGGGCCGAAACCCACGTTCGCGCTGGTGGACAGGGACGGCCGCCACTTGCTCCCGCGAAGGAAGGGTCTGCCGGATGACCACTTCGCCCTACACGTCCCAGTCGGCGTTCGACGGCTCCAGGATGCGCGTCCTCCTGCTCGTCGACCTCCACGAGGGTGCCCAGCAACAGTTCCTGGACGCGTACGAGCAGATGCGTGACCGTGTCGCCTCCATTCCCGGTCACCTCGGTGACCAGGTGTGCCAGTCCGTGGAGAACCCCTCCCAGTGGGTCATCACGAGCGAATGGGAGACCGCCCCGCCGTACCTCGCCTGGGTGAACAGCGACGATCACCTGGAGACGGTCCGGCCGCTGCAGCGCTGCGTCAAGGAGCTGCGCTCGATGCGCTACGGCATCGTCCGCGAGACCGGCGTCGACCGGCCCCGCGCCGGCGCACTGCAGTCGGCGCCGCGCGAGGGCGACGGCGTGATCCGCCATGCACTGACCTTCACCGTCAAGCCCGGCTCCGAGTCCAAGGTCGCCGAGATCCTCGCCGGGTACGCGCCGCCGGAGTCCCGCGTCGACGCCGCCACGCGGCTGCGCCGCACCACCTTGTTCATGCACGGCAACCGGGTGGTGCGCACCGTCGAGGTGGAGGGCGACCTGACCGCGGCGCTGCGCCACGTCTCCCGCCAGCCCGAGGTGCGGGCCGTCGAGGAGGCCATCAACCCCTATCTGGAGCAGGACCGGGACCTGACCGATCCCGAGTCCGCACGGAACTTCTTCATCCGTGCCGCCATGCCGCCCGTCCACCACGTGGCGCGCGGCGGCCCGGAACCCGGCGACCTCAGGCGCGAGGCCCTGTACTACCCGGCCAAACAGGGCTGCGGGATGGCGCTGGCCCGGCTGCTCGCCCGGCAGGACGAGGCGGCCGCGGCCGACCCCGCGTCCCCCGTCCACCGCAGCACCGTCTTCCAGCGCGAGGACATCGTCGTCCGCCTCATCGACGTACAGGGCGACCCCGAGACCGATCCGGTGATGGCGCTCGGCATCCAAGGCCCCAGGAAGGCCGCCGTCCTGGCCCGTCTGCTGGACGGCGAGGCGCTCGGCGTCGCCGGACCGCTCACCGGTGCACGGGACGCCAACCGCCTCCTGTCGCACGCCGGCATGGCGCTGATCACCGACCGCTGGGCCGCGCAGTCCTGACGGCGCGGGGACCGACACCTCATCGAACGACCTGGAGACAAGACCATGGACAAGATGCGCCCGCGCGTCGTGGACCTCAACGAGATCGAGCCCAACCGCAAGCGCGGCGGCGACCTTCGCACCCTGCTCACCCCTGTCACGGTGGGTGCGACGAGCGGCTTCATGGGCCTGGCCATCATGCGGCCCGGCGAACGCATCAGCGAGCACTACCACCCGTACTCCGAGGAGTTCATCTACGTCGTCGAGGGCCGGCTTGAGGTCGACCTGGATGGCGAAACGTTTCCTCTCCGTGCCGACCAGGGCCTCATGATCCCCATCGACATGCGGCACCGCTTCCGCAACGTCGGTGACGAGGAAGCCCGGATGATCTTCCATCTGAGCCCGCTGGCGCCCAACCCGAAGCTCGGCCACGTGGACACCGAGGCCCCGGAGATCAGCGACGACGTCAAGCCCTACCCGCTCGTCCAGGCGGAGGGCGCGCAGCCGGAACGCCCAGGGGTGCTGTCATGACCCGGCGGCGCGTGGCGGTCACCGGCATAGGTGTGGTCGCCCCCGGCGGGATCGGGGTCCCGGCGTTCTGGGACCTCCTGTCCAACGGCCGTACGGCGACCCGCGGCATCACCCTGTTCGACCCCGAGGGCCTGCGCTCGCGGATAGCCGCCGAGTGCGACTTCGACCCGCTCGCGCACGGACTCGACGCGGACATCGGCGAACGTGCCGACCGGTACATACAGTTCGCCCTGGCCGCGGCCCAGGAGGCCGTGACCGACAGCGGTGTCGACTTCGCCGCGGAGGACCCCTGGCGCGTTGCCGTGTCCCTGGGCAGCGCGGTGGGCGGCACCACCCGCCTCGAGCACGACTACGTCCTGGTCAGCGCGGGCGGACAGCGCTGGGACGTCGACCATCGCGCCGCCGAGCCCCAGTTGCACCGGGCGTTCTCGCCCAGCACGCTGGCGGCCGACGTCGCCGAACGGTTCGGCGCCCAGGGCCCGGTGCAGACCGTGTCCACCGGCTGCACCTCCGGGCTCGACGCCGTGGGCTACGCCTTCCACACCATCGAGGAGGGCCGCGCCGACATCTGCCTCGCCGGGGCCTCGGACTCCCCGATCTCCCCGATCACCATGGCCTGCTTCGACGCCATCAAGGCCACGTCGCCCAACAACGACGACCCGGAGCACGCCTCCCGCCCCTTCGACGCCCACCGCGACGGCTTCGTGATGGGCGAGGGCGCGGCCGTCCTCGTAC
Source organism: Streptomyces chartreusis (assembly GCF_008704715.1). Classification (NCBI taxonomy): domain Bacteria; kingdom Bacillati; phylum Actinomycetota; class Actinomycetes; order Kitasatosporales; family Streptomycetaceae; genus Streptomyces; species Streptomyces chartreusis. Next base: position 3,274,452 of record NZ_CP023689.1, on the reverse strand, counting down.
TGGAGGACCTGGAGCACGCACGCGCCCGCGGCGCGCACGTCTACTGCGAGATCAGCGGCTACGCCACCTTCGGCAACGCCTACCACATGACCGGTCTGACCAGTGAGGGCCTGGAGATGGCGAGGGCCATCGACGAGGCGCTCGACCACGCGCGAGTGAACCCGACGGAGATCGACTACGTCAACGCGCACGGCTCCGGCACCCGCCAGAACGACCGGCACGAGACCGCGGCGGTGAAGAAGTCCCTGGGCTCGCACGCCTACGAGACGCCCATGAGCTCCATCAAGTCCATGGTGGGCCACTCGCTCGGCGCGATCGGCGCGATCGAGGTCGTGGCCTGTGTCCTCGCGCTGGCCCGGCAGGTGGTCCCGCCGACGGCCAACTACGAGACCCCGGACCCCGAGTGCGACCTGGACTACGTCCCGCGCACCGCACGCTCCCGCCGGCTCGACAACGTGCTCTCCGTGGGCAGCGGCTTCGGCGGGTTCCAGTCCGCGGTGCTCCTGACGGGGCAGAGTGGGAGGAGTCGACGATGAGTGGTCCACGCGCCCGGCGGACAGCCGTCACGGGCATCGGCGTGGTCGCCCCGAACGGCCTGCACGCCGACACGTACTGGAAGAACGTCAAGGAGGGCGCGAGCGTCCTGGACCGGGTCACCCGGGAGGGCTGCGAGCACCTGCCGCTCCGCGTCGCCGGCGAGGTACGGGGATTCGACCCGACGGCGCTGATCGAGGAGACCTTCCTCGTCCAGACCGACAAGTTCACCCACTTCGCGCTCGCGGCCGCCGACGCCGCCCTGAAGGACGCGGGGCTCTCCCAGGACGCCTGGGCCGACGCCCCGTACTCCGTCGGTGTCGTCACCGCGGCCGGGTCCGGCGGCGGCGAGTTCGGTCAGCGCGAACTCCAGAAGCTGTGGGGCCAGGGCTCCCGGTTCGTCGGGCCGTACCAGTCCATCGCCTGGTTCTACGCGGCCAGCACCGGCCAGATCTCCATCCGCAAGGGTTTCAAGGGCCCCTGTGGTGTGGTGGCCAGCGACGAGGCGGGCGGCCTGGACGCCGTCGCGCACGCCGCCCGGTTCGTCGCCCGTGGCACGGACGCGGTCGTCGTCGGCGCCGCCGAGGCCCCGCTCGCCCCGTACTCGGGGGTCTGCCAGCTCGGCTACCGCGAGCTCAGCACCGTCGAGGACCCGGCCCGCGCCTACCGCCCCTTCACCTCGGCGGCCTGCGGCTTCGTACCCGCCGAGGGCGGTGCCGTGCTGGTCGTGGAGGACCTGGAGCGGGCCCGGCGCCGGGACACGACGGTCCGCGCCACCGTCGCCGGACACGCCGCCACCTTCACCGGCGCCTCGCGCTGGGACCGGTCGCGGGAGGGGCTCGCGCACGCCATCCGCGGTGCCCTCGACGAGGCCGGCTGCGCCCCGGAGGAGATCGACGTGGTCTTCGCCGACGCGCTCGGCGTCCCCGAGGCCGACCGCGCCGAGGCGCTCGCCCTCGCCGACGCCCTCGGCCCGCACGGCACCCGCGTGCCGGTCACGGCCCCCAAGGCCGGCATCGGGCGGTCGTACTGCGGCGCGCCCCTGCTGGACATCGTGGCCGCGGTGCAGGCCATGGAGCACGGGCAGATCCCGCCGACGCCGGGTGTCTTCGACATCTGTCACGACATCGACCTGGTGACCGCCACGGCACGCCCGGCCGAGCTGCGCACGGCCCTCGTCCTCAGCCGGGGACTCATGGGCTCCAACGCGGCACTGGTCCTTCGCCGGGGCCCGGCGCAGGACGCCTAGAAAGACAAGGAGAACCCTCATGACCACCGAAGTGAACCAAGTGACCTTCGCAGATCTGGCCGCGCTGATGAAGAAGGGCGCCGGCGTGACCGTCGACCCGAAGGAGCTGGAGAGCCGGGCGGACGCCCCCTTCGGCGAGTTCGGACTGGACTCGCTCGGCCTCCTCGGCATCGTCGGCGAGCTGGAGAACCGGCACGGGCGGGCGCTGCCCACCGACGCCGAGCGCTGCAAGAGCCCCCGCGCCTTCCTCGACCTCGTCAACGGCGCCCTCACGACAGGAGCCTGAAGTGCCCGGACACACCGAGAACGAGATCACCATCGCCGCCCCCTTCGACCTCGTCTGGGACATGACGAACGACCTGGACCGCTGGCCGCAGCTGTTCAGCGAGTACGCCTCCTGCGAGGTGCTGTCCCGCGAGGGCGACACGGTGACCTTCCGACTGACCATGCACCCCGACGAGAACGGCAAGGTCTGGAGCTGGGTCTCGGAACGGACCGCCGACCGCGAGAAGCGCATCGTGCGGGCCCGCCGCGTCGAGACCGGCCCCTTCGCCTTCATGGACATCGTCTGGGAGTACGAGGAGACGCCGGCCGGCACCCGGATGCACTGGACGCAGGACTTCGCGATGAAGCCCGAGGCGCCGGTCGACGACGCCGGGATGACGGACATCATCAACCGCAACTCGCCCATCCAGCTGGCCCTCATCCGCGACCGTGTGGAGGCGGCATGCACCACGGCCTGATCGTCGCCAGGATGTCCCCGCACTCGGCCAAGGACATCGCCGGTGTCTTCGCGGACTCCGACAGCGGCGAACTCCCGCACCTCGTCGGCGTGCGGCAGCGCTCCCTGTTCCAGTTCGGCGATGTGTACATGCACTTCATCGAGTCCGACCAGGACCCGGGACCGGCGATCGCCAAGGTGGCGGGGCACCCCGAGTTCGTCGGCATCAGCAAGCGGCTCGAACCCTTCGTCAGCCCGTACGACCCGGAGACCTGGCGGAGCCCGAAGGACGCGATGGCCCGGTGCTTCTACCACTGGGAGAAGCACTGACCGAACGCCAGGAGGCCGCCGCCCGGAACCCGGGCGGCGGCCTCCTTCGTACGTCCGGCGAGCTACCGCCGCGCGAGCGACGGCATCAGGCGCAGCGCGTTCTCCCGGTTGATGCCCTGGAGCAGCTCCTCCGACAGACAGGCGTCGCCGTCCAGGGCGGGCACCACGCTGTCGACGATGACGTGCGAGGGCGTGGGCGGCCAGTCCGTGCCGAACAGGATGCGGTCCGGGTCGACCGTCGCCAGCAGGGTGGGCGTGGCCGAGGGGGACATGGGGCCCGCCGTGTCGAAGTAGAACCGGTGCAGATGGTCCCGGACCCGGCCGGGCTCGATCGGGGGAGTGATCCGCCCGCCGAACAGGTCGAGCCGGGTGGCCATGTAGGGGAGGAAGCCCCCGCCGTGCGGAAGGATGAAGCTCAGGTTCGGATAGCGGTCCAGGGTGCCGTTGCGGATGAGGTTGATGGCCGCGCGCGTCGTGTCCAGCAGGAAGTCGCACACGAAGGGCGGCATCCCCGGCAGCCCCGCGGCGCCGTCCTTGCCGGCCGGTACGTCCATGGGGTGCGTGCTGATGACCGCGTGCCGCTCGTTCAGCTCCTGGAGCAGCCGGTCGTGCGACTCGTCGCCGAGGAAGACGCCGTCCATGCTGGTGCGGGTGCTCACTCCGATGGCGCCGAGCTCGTCGAGGCCGTGCCGCACGCTCCACGACGACAGCTCCAGGTCGTCGAGGAAGACGGGCGTGAAGAAGGCGAACCGGCCGGGGTGGGCCTCGACGACGTCGGCCGCCGCCCCCAGGGCGACCCGGGCGCTCTCCTGGCGCTCGGCGCGCTCCCGCAGCCGGCCCAGCATCGCGACGGTCATGACGGAGGTGCCGATCCCCGTCTTGTCCATGACCTCCAGTGCCGCGTTCACGTCCCAGCGGGTCCACCAGGGCAGCTTGTCGCGGCTGACCGCACCTCGTGCCTCCGCCCAGTCCAGCCAGGCCGGGGCGGTGAAGTGATGGTGGACGTCGATGCGTCCGGCAAGGCTCATAACAACGTCCTCGGGGTGGGGTGTCGATAGGGAAGGGAAGACTTCAGGGGCGCCCGGTTCAGTCCCGGCAGAGCACGCCCTGCATCACGTTCGTCAGCACGCGGTCGGCGTCCGGCATCGCCGCGTCCGCCCGCCAGGCGACGAAGCCGTCGGGGCGCATCAGCACGGCACCGTCCTCGGACGTGCCGTGCAGCTCCGCCCAGTCGGCGTCCGGTTCGGGGACCAGGTCGTGATCGGGGCCGGTTCCCACCAGGTACGCCTCGATGGGGACGCCCAGGTTCGCGGAGGCCCGCTCCACGGCGGTCCGCCACTTCTGCCCGCCGGAGCCGGCGAGCAGCACGAAGGAGCGCTCGTACAGATCGAGCGTGGAGATCCTGGTGCCGCCTCGCATGACCCACATGTGGGGCGCGCGGCTTCCCGGCTCGCCGCCGAGCTGGAAGGCGTCGGGGACGATCGGCCGCTCCGGCTGGGCACCGACCACGGCGGTGGACGCGTACCGGTAGCACAGGGCGACCGTCATCAGGTCCCCCGGATCGTCGTTGCGTCCGGCGCCGGGGGAGAAGCCCGGGTGCTGCTCGTCGGCCGCCTGCACGCACGCGCGCGTGCCGGTCGCGAGGGCGACGGGCCGGCGTTCGAGCTCGTAGGTGTCGAGCAGGGACGTGCAGGCCCAGCCGTGCAGCACCGCGGCGAGCTTCCAGGCGAGGTTGTGACCGTCCTGGATACCGGTGTTCGAGCCGAACGCCCCGGTGGGCGGCATCTCGTGGGCCGAGTCGCCGGCCAGGAAGACCCGGCCCTCGCCGTAGCTGTCGGCGACCCGCTTGGAGGCGTGCCAGGGTGCCTTGCCGGTGATCTCGACGTCGATGTCGGGGACGCCGACGGCGGCCCGGATGTGTGCCGCGAGCCGTTCGTCGGTGAAGTCCTCCAGCTCCTCGCGCCGGTCGGGGCGCCAGGGCACGTGGATCACCCAGCGTTCCTCGTTGTCCACCGGCAGCAGGGCGCCCTCGCCCTCGGGGTCGGTGACGTAGCAGACGACGAATCGTTTCTTTCCGACGTGGTCCTTCAGGGCCCGGCTGCGGAACGTGACGCTGACGTTGTGGAACAGCTCGCCCGGCCCCGACTGGCCGATGCCCAGGTGACCCCGGATGGGGCTGCGGGGTCCGTCGGCGGCCACCAGGTACTGGGCGTTCACCGTGTACGTCTCACCGGTGTCGCGGTTCCTGATCCGGGCCTCGACGCCGTCCCCGTGCTCGGCGAAGGAGAGCAGCTCCGAGTGGAAGCGGATGTCGGCACCCTGCTCGCGGGTGTAGTCGAGGAGCACCGGTTCGAGATCGTTCTGGCTGCACAGGCACCAGTCCGAGGAACTCACCCGGGAGATGTCCATGCCGCCGGAGATGTCCCCGATGATCCACCGGCGTTGCTCCCCGGCGAGGGTGTTCACCTGGAGGATGCCGTCGTTGCCGGAGAGGACGCGGGCCGCGTCCCGGATGCGTGACTCCAGACCGGCGGTCCGGTAGATCTCCATGGTGCGCACGTTGTTGCCGCGGCCACGTGGGTGCGTCGATGTCGCGGCATGGCGTTCCACGAGCATGTGCTCGATACCGAGGCGGCCCAGGAAAACCGAAGTGGAAAGACCCACCAGGGATCCGCCGACGATGAGAACTGGTACAGATTCCGCTTGGTGTCCGCTCACGAGGTCGATGTTTACCAAGTCGGGCTGCCACATATACGTGTTGCGGCGAGCCGACCCATATGGCGCAGCGCCGTTTGCGGCGCGGTACGGCCCGGGAAACGGTGGCTCTGACCGACCGTAAATTCACGCCGACCCGGGGACCAGTCATGACGCAAGCGTTCGCATCCGAGGAATCCGAGGCACTGTCGCCCGAAGAGGCCGCGGCAGCGGCCTCGTCGTGCAGCCGGGAGTTCCGCGCCAACCCGCACCCCGTCTACGCCGCGCTGCGCGAGAGCGCGCCCGTGTGCCCGCTGTCGCCGCCGCACGGGGTGCAGACGTACCTGATCACGCGTTATGACGACGCCCGTGCCGCGCTCGCCGACCCCCGGCTGAGCAAGGACATGTACGGCGCCATCGACGCCTACCACCGCATCTTCGGTGACTCGTCGATCGCGCTGGACGACAACATGCTCTTCTCGGACCCGCCGAAGCACACCAGGCTCCGCCGGATCGTCGGCAACACCTTCACCCCGAAGCGGGTGGAATCGCTGCGGACCCGCGTCCAGCAGATCACCGACGAACTGCTCGACCGGTGCCCGACGACCGGGCCGGTGAATCTCCTCCCGGAATTCTGTTTCCCGCTTCCGCTCCAGGTGATCTGTGAACTCCTGGGCGTCCCGGAGAACGAGCGGAAACAGGCGCAGGAATGGTCCGCCACCGTCGCACAGACCGGATTCGGTCCGGAGGCGCGCGCGAAACTGGAGATCGCCGAGGGAAATCTCCGCGACTATCTGGTGGACCTGTGTGCGCGCAAGCGCAGCGAGCCGGACGGCGGTCTGCTCAGCGCGCTGGTCACCGCTCAGGACCAGGAGGGCTCGCTCACCGACCACGAACTCGTCTCGACGGCGTGGGTGCTGCTCTTCGCGGGCCACAAGTCGACGGCGTACCAGATCGGGAACGCGGTCCACCACCTGCTCAGCCGGCCGGACCAGAAGGAACTGGCCCTGCGGGACGCGAGCGCGATGAACGCGGCGATCGAGGAGATCTTCCGGTTCGAGACCTCGGTCGAGAACTCCACGTTCCGGCACGCCAAGGAAGACGTCGTCATCCGGGACACGCTCATCCCCAAGGGCGCGCTCGTGCAGATCTCGATCACCGGGGCCAACCGCGACCCGGAGATGTTCACCGCCCCGAACGAGCTGGACGTCCGGCGCCCGAACGTCCAGGCCACGCACCTCGCCTTCGGCTACGGCCCGCACTACTGCGTCGGCGCGCCCCTGGCCCGGCTGGAGATGCAGATCGCCCTCGGCACGCTCTTCGCCCGGCACCCCCGGATGGCCCTCGTCGGCGCCCCCGAGGACGCGCGCTGGATGACCGTGCCGTTCCCCGCCTTCCGCGGACTGGCGGAGCTGCCCGTCGTCCTCGACCCGTCATGACCGCGCCGGCCTCGGCCCCGGCGCGGGTACGGGTGATCCGGCTGCTGCGCGTGCGCGACGGGATGGAGGCGGAGTTCGTACGGTCGTACCAGGACGTGCGTGCGGGGGCGGAGCGGTTCCCCGGGCACCTCGGCGAACAGCTGTGCCGTTCCCTGGACGACCCGGCCCAGTGGCTGCTCACCAGCGAGTGGGCCGACCTCGACGCCATCGGCCGCTGGCGTACGGCCGATGCCCACCGGAATCTGGTCGAGCCGATGAACGCCTGCCTGCACGACGACCGCTGGACCGGCGTCTTCCAGGTGAAGGAGATGGCCCCGCAGTGAACAACGGCACCGGGCGGTGCCGATACCGACCGAAAGGCGAGACAGGGCTGACCAGCATGTGACCGGCCGGTAAGGTCGGTCGCGTGCCGAAGCCGCTCAGCCTTCCCTTCGATCCCATCGCCCGCGCCGACGAGCTCTGGAAGCAGCGCTGGGGGAACGTGCCCTCCATGGCCGCCATCACGTCGATCATGCGCGCCCAGCAGATCCTGCTCGCCGAGGTCGACGCGGTGGTCAAGCCCTACGGCCTGACGTTCGCGCGGTACGAGGCGCTGGTGCTGCTCAACTTCTCCAAGGCCGGCGAGCTGCCGATGTCCAAGATCGGCGAGCGGCTCATGGTGCACCCCACGTCCGTGACGAACACCGTGGACCGGCTGGTGAAGTCGGGCCTGGTGGACAAGCGGCCCAACCCCAACGACGGGCGCGGCACGCTCGCCTCGATCACCGCCAAGGGCCGCGAGGTGGTCGAGGCGGCCACCCGCGACCTGATGGCGATGGACTTCGGGCTCGGGGCGTACGACGCCGAGGAGTGCGCGGAGATCTTCGCGATGCTGCGCCCCCTCAGGGTCTCGGCGCACGACTTCGAGGAGAGCTGACCCGGGGCAAGATCTCCCGGAACCGGTGGTTACGCTCTTCCCCATGAAGAAGAGCGTCCTGACCCGCTACCGGGTGATGGCCTACGTCACCGCCGTCATGCTGCTCGTGCTGTGCACCTGCATGGTGTTCAAGTACGGCTTCGACATGGGCGAGGACGTCACCTTCGCCGTCTCCCAGGTGCACGGCTTCCTCTACATCATCTACCTGGTCTTCGCCTTCGACCTCGGTTCCAAGGCGAAGTGGTCGTTCGGCAAGCTGCTGTGGGTGCTGCTCTCCGGGACCATCCCGCTGGCCGCCTTCTTCGTCGAGCGCAAAGTCACACACGACGTGGAACCCCTGATCGGGGAGCCCGCCCCGGCCGTCGCCAAGGCCTGACCGCACCGCCGTACGCACGCGTACGGCGGTCCCCCATCGACATTTACTTGGACGTCCTAGTAAATTCGTAGGTATGGACGCTGACGCCATCGAGGAGGGCCGCCGCCGCTGGCAGGCCCGGTACGACGCCGCGCGCAAGCGCGACGGTGACTTCACCACGCTCTCCGGGGACCCCGTGGAGCCGGTGTACGGGCCCCGACCGGGTGACGAGTACGAGGGCTTCGAGCGGATCGGATGGCCCGGGGAGTACCCCTATACCCGCGGGCTGTATCCGACCGGCTACCGAGGGCGGACGTGGACCATCCGGCAGTTCGCCGGGTTCGGGAACGCCGAGCAGACCAACGAGCGCTACAAGATGATCCTCGGCAACGGCGGAGGCGGTCTCTCGGTCGCCTTCGACATGCCGACGCTCATGGGCCGCGACTCCGACGACCGGCGCTCGCTCGGCGAGGTCGGTCACTGCGGCGTCGCCATCGACTCGGCCGCCGACATGGAGGTCCTGTTCAAGGACATCCCGCTGGGCGATGTGACGACGTCCATGACCATCAGCGGACCGGCCGTGCCCGTCTTCTGCATGTACCTGGTGGCGGCGGAGCGCCAGGGCGTCGACCCGGGCGTCCTCAACGGCACGCTCCAGACCGACATCTTCAAGGAGTACATCGCCCAGAAGGAGTGGCTCTTCCAGCCCGAGCCGCACCTCCGTCTCATCGGCGACCTCATGGAGCACTGCGCGGCCGGCATCCCCGCCTACAAGCCGCTCTCCGTCTCCGGCTACCACATCCGCGAGGCCGGGGCGACGGCAGCGCAGGAGCTGGCGTACACGCTGGCGGACGGATTCGGGTACGTCGAGCTGGGCCTCTCCCGCGGCCTCGACGTGGATGTCTTCGCCCCCGGCCTGTCCTTCTTCTTCGACGCGCACGTCGACTTCTTCGAGGAGATCGCCAAGTTCCGCGCCGCCCGCCGCATCTGGGCGCGCTGGATGCGCGACGTGTACGGGGCGAAGAGCGACAAGGCCCAGTGGCTGCGCTTCCACACCCAGACCGCCGGCGTCTCGCTGACCGCGCAGCAGCCGTACAACAACGTGGTGCGTACGGCCGTGGAGGCACTCGCGGCCGTGCTCGGCGGGACGAACTCGCTGCACACCAACGCCCTCGACGAGACCCTCGCGCTGCCCTCCGAGCAGGCCGCCGAGATCGCCCTGCGCACCCAGCAGGTCCTCATGGAGGAGACCGGCGTCGCCAACGTGGCCGACCCGCTGGGCGGTTCCTGGTACGTCGAGCAGCTCACCGACCGGATCGAGGCCGACGCCGAGAAGATCTTCGAGCAGATAAAGGAGCGCGGGCTGCGCGCCCACCCCGACGGGCAGCACCCCATCGGGCCGATCACCTCCGGCATCCTGCGCGGGATCGAGGACGGCTGGTTCACCGGCGAGATCGCCGAGTCCGCCTTCCAGTACCAGCGGTCCCTGGAGAAGGGCGACAAGCGGGTCGTCGGCGTCAACGTCCACCACGGTTCGGTCACCGGTGACCTGGAGATCCTCCGCGTCAGCCACGAGGTGGAGCGCGAGCAGGTCCGGGTGCTGGCCACGCGCAAGGCGGCCCGCGACGACGCCGCGGTGCGCACCGCGCTGGACGCCATGCTGACCGCCGCCCGCAGCGGCGCCAACATGATCGAGCCGATGCTGGAGGCCGTGCGCGCCGAGGCGACCCTGGGCGAGATCTGCGACGTGCTGCGCGACGAGTGGGGGGTGTACACCGAGCCGGCGGGCTTCTGACGCGCGCCGAGGGGAGGGCGGTCCGGCCGCCCTCCCGTCCCGGTTCTTCTCAGTCCCCGGCCGACTCCGCGGCGGCGGCTCCCGTGAGCCCCAGCAGCAGTACCTGGGTGAAGCCGCGCACCCACTCCTCGTCCGCCGGGTGACTGCTCACCAGCGTGCGGTGCACCACCGCGCCCGCGACCATGTCGAAGATGAGGTCGACCGTGCGCGCGGTCTCCGAGGGGTCCGTCTCCGGCGGCAGTTCGCCCCGGCACTGGGCCCGGGCCCGCCCCTCCACCACCAGCCGCTTCTGACGGTCGACGATGGACGCGCGGATGCGTTCGCGCAGCGCGTCGTCCCGGGTCGACTCCGCGACCACCGCCATCAGGCCACTTTTTGCCTCCGGCCGGGCCAGGATCGCCGCGAACTGGAGCACCACGCCCTCGATGTCCGCGGCGAGGCTGCCCAGGTCGGGCAGGCGCAGCTCGTCGAAGAGCTCGGCGACGGCGTCCACCACCAGCTCGTTCTTCCCCGACCAGCGGCGATACAGGGTCGTCTTCGCAACCCCCGCGCGCGTGGCCACGTCTCCGAGGGTGAGCTTGGACCAGCCCAGCTCGACCAGCGCCTGACGCGTCGCCGCCAGGATCGCGGCGTCAGCGGCGGCGCTGCGCGGGCGTCCCGGACGGGCGGCGGCGGTGCGGCTCTGCATCCCATGACCATAACCGGGCGGTTCGTGTGCGGTCGTGAGGGAGATCACGGGAAGGTGGTGTTCCGCGGGGGCCCGATGCCATTACGCTACGACTCGTAGCGAAAGCGACGACCACAGGCGTGGGGTGGGGACCCGGCGCCGAACAGCACCTGCCGGGCCCGGCTTTCAGACCGCTTTTCACAGTGCGCGCCGAACGGGGGAGGATAGACGCATGCAGCCACGGAACATGTCCATGAGCGGAGTCGTCGACCTCGCCGCGGTGAAGGCGGCCCAGGAGGCCAAGGCGAAGGCGGAGCAGGCGCGGGCCCAGACCGCGCAGCAGGGCGGGGCCGGTGCCGTGTCGCCCGCCGACCTCGTCATCGATGTGGATGAGGCGGGCTTCGAGCGCGAGGTACTCCAGCGCTCCGCCGAGGTGCCCGTCGTCATCGACTTCTGGGCCGAGTGGTGCGAGCCCTGCAAGCAGCTGAGCCCGCTCCTCGAGCGACTCACCGTCGAGTACAACGGCCGCCTCCTCCTCGCCAAGATCGACGTCGACGCCAACCAGATGCTGATGCAGCAGTTCGGCGTGCAGGGGATCCCCGCCGTGTTCGCGGTCGTCGCCGGACAGGCGCTGCCCCTCTTCCAGGGCGCCGCGAGCGAGGCCCAGATCCGCGAGACGCTCGACCAGCTCGTCGCCGTAGCCGAGCAGCGCTTCGGCCTGACCGGCCTCACGGTCGACCCGGACGCCGAGCCGGGCGGCGCCCAGAGCGCCCCCGCCGCGCCGGCCGGTCCCTACGACGCCCTCCTCGAAGCCGCGGTACAGGCACTGGACGCGGGCGACTTGGCCGGTGCCGTCCAGGCGTACAAGAGCGTTCTGAGCCAGGACCCGGTGAACTCGGAGGCGAAACTCGGTCTCGCCCAGGCCGAGTTGCTCCAGCGCGTGCAGGGCGCCGACCCGCAGCAGGTGCGCAAGGAGGCCGCCGATCGGCCCACCGACGCCCGGGCGCAGATCGCCGCCGCCGACCTGGATCTGGTGGGCGGTCACGTCGAGGACGCGTTCGGCCGGCTCATCGAGACCGTGCAGCGCACGGTGGGTGACGACCGGGACACCGTACGGCTCCGGCTCCTGGAGCTCTTCGAGGTCGTGGGCGGTGACGACCCCCGGGTCGCGGCCGCTCGCAGGGCGTTGGCGCGTGCGCTGTTCTGAGGGTTCCGTGAGCGGGGCGGGAGCCCCGTTCTGACCAGTCACTAAACGCACGGGCCCGTGTTGCGCGAGTGAAAGATTTGTCGACAGAGCATCAGAGCGGCCGCGCTTTACCAAATCTTGGTAATCGCGGCCGCAGTTACTGCGGGTAAGTCGCAGCCGTCGTTCTGTCGGTTTCTGTCTGGTGATTCCTGGATTTGTCCGGTCACTTGAAGCCACCCTGTGTCGTCGGTCGAGACCGGCGGGTCGTTGTTCGGTTATCCGGCCGTTACTACCGAGTAACGAAGCCCCTTGTGCGGGCGGCGAGAATGCACCACGATCGGCCACGCTCGGTCCGTTCCCGTCCCCCGACAGCCGGTTGGGTCGCGGGAGTTCCTGGGTCCCCACCGAGCAGAGTCGGCGGCAGTGGCGCCGGCTCTTGGACAGGGGGGTCTTCGCCCACCCGGCGAAGCCTGTCCGGCAAGGTTGTGCGTGATGCGTGTCAGGCGCGACCAGTGGTTGTCGCTCGGGGGTGATCGCCGGTAGTTCGGGCGCAGTTCGCGCCACCGATCGCAGGCGCTCTCCTTCCCGAGGACGTAGCACTTCTCCCATCCCTGACCGGCTGAGCCGACAGTGGCAGCCAATGTCAGGAGATGTACGTCCGAGAAGGAGGAAATATGGAGTCCCAGGTGCGTGGCGGGACCAGATGGAAGCGGTTCGCTGTGGTCATGGTGCCCAGCGTCGCCGCCACGGCTGCGATAGGTGTCGCCCTCGCGCAGGGCGCTCTCGCTGCTTCGTTCAGTGTCTCCGGCCAGTCGTTCAAGGTCACGACCGACAAGCTGGTCGGTACGGGCTTCTCGCAGTACGGCGCTCTTGACGAGGGCTACACGCTCTCCGGCAAGAAGACGGTTCACCCCGTCGCCGTCTCGGGTTTCAAGTCCGCGACCATCAGCAACATGTGCCAGTCCGTGGTCACGCCCGACATCCCGATCCTCGGGAACGTCAGCCTGATCCTGCGGGCCGGTGAAGACCCGAACAAGCCGGTCGAGGCCAAGAACCTCTACATCGACGTCGCCGACCTCGAGGCCGACGCGACGTTCGAGAACATCGACATCGGTGTTGCCGCCAAGGACGCCAACAAGGGTCCGGGCATGAAGGGTGGCGGCGAGCAGGCCAACCCCTTCGGGTTCGCGCAGCAGGCCGACAAGGCCACGCTGTCCGGCGTGAAGCAGACGGCGTGGGCGACCACCGCCGGAACCTTCAAGCTCAGCGGTCTGAAGATGTCGCTGTCGACGGGTGTCAAGGAGTGCTACTAAGCACTCTCTGACGGGCGGGGGAGCCGATGGCGCCCCCGCCCGTCCACTCTCCGCCCGCTTTCTTCACAAGTGGCCACAAGGTCGCGACACATCACCGCATCACCATCGCACCACCACCACAGCAATGCCGTACCAGGGAGCTGTTTTCGATGAGCGCCGAGACTCCTGCCGCGCCCGGCCATGACGAGCACTACCTCCGGGTATATCGGCGCAACTTCCGCGCCTGGCGCGGTACGCGGCCCTTCTGGGCCGGTCTGTTCGTCATGCTCGGCGGACTGCCCATCGCCTACTTCCCTTACGCGAACCTCCAGATCGGCCACCTGACGCTTGCGATGCAGACCGCGGGGGGCTCCAGCTCCCTGATCATCGGTGTGCTGCTCGTGGTCCTCGGCTTCACGCTCTGGTTCCAGAAGCACGTCCGCACCTTCGCGGGCATCGCGGCGATCCTGCTGGCACTGGTGTCCATCCCGCTGTCCAACCTCGGCGGCTTCCTCATCGGCTTCCTCTTCGCCCTCGTGGGCGGGGCGATGGCCGTTGCGTGGGTGCCCGGCGGGGACGCCGACGCAACTCCGGCGAAGACGGACACGACGGGCGAGGGCGACGCACCCCAGGGTGCCGCCGACCCCGACACCGCCATCCTCAAGCCCGTGGTGGGCGAGCCGAACGATCTGTCAGGAACGAGCCCGGCGAACGGGGCGAACGGGAGGCACAGTGCCGGCTGACGAGGTGACCCACGGGACTGAGGTGGACAAGTCCCGTGTGAGAACCGGGCCGCGACACGCGGCGCCCAAGAAGCCGCTGTTCACCAGGTTCCAGATGCCGGCCGGCAAGGCGATAGCCCTGGCGGCGATGCCGACGGCGGTCCTCATGGGAATGGGGTTCACACCGACGCTCGCCCAGGCCGACAGCGACGCCACCAAGCCGACGTCCAACAGCCTCACGGCGGACGAGTACAAGGACTGCGTGGCGGCACTGGAGGACGAGGCCTCGGCGTCCGCGTCCCCGAGCCCCAGTGCGTCCACGGACAAGGACGAGACGGCGGAGCCCACTCCGTCGGCCACCGACGGCCAGGACTCCGCGGATTCCTCCGACTCCTCGGGTTCCTCGGACTCTTCGGGTTCGTCGGGTTCCGCGGGTGACTCCTCTTCGTCGGATTCAGGTTCCGACGACGCGGCCGAGCCCACGCCCTCGCCCTCCGCGAGCAAGTCGAGCGAGGCCCAGTCCGGCGACACGGCCACGGCGTCCCCCTCGCCGTCCGAGAGCGGCGGCGGCCTGCTGGAGGGCATCGGCGACGCCATCGAGGGCATCTTCACCGGCGGTTCGGCCGGGGAGAGCGCGAGCCCGTCGGCGACGCCGTCCGCGAGCGCGAGCGAAGAGGCGGCGTCCGGTTCCTCGGACTCCTCCGACGCGTCCGGCAAGGAGACGTCCGACCCGGTGAAGGAGACCACCGACAAGGTCACCGACACCGTCGAGAACACCGTCGGGGACGCCACCGACAAGGCGTCCGAGGCGGCGAAGGACGCCACCGAGGCGGCGAAGGACGCCGCGGCCGAGGCCACCGCCTCGCCGAGCCCCTCCGCCAGCTCCGGCACGGACCCGGACGACTGCCCGGCCGCCACGGACGAGGAGGGCGGCGTCGACAACACCGTGCCGCTGCCCGACGACCCGTGGTTCCTGAACGCCAGCTCGCTGCTGCTGAAGGGCGCCGACTACCAGGGCATCGTCGAGGTGAAGACGGCCAACGGCACCAAGAAGAAGGTGCTGAAGTACGTCATCTCCGACGGCACCGACATCGGCGATCTGCACCAGACGGTGCAGGACAAGCAGTCCGGCAAGACGTACCACGTGCAGGCGGCCCAGGGCTCGACGTCGACCATCCGCAACGGCAAGACCGTGATGTACACGGAGAGCATCTCCGGGAACCTGCTCGGTCTGATCCCGGTCACCTTCGACCCGGAGCACCCGCCGCCGCTGAACATCCCGCTGATCTACTTCACGAAGGTGAAGGTCACGCAGGCCGGTCAGTTCGGCGGCACCCTGCACGTGCCGGGGCTGCACAACTTCACCACCGACTGAGCCGGGCGTCTCGACCAGACGCCGCCACAAGCCCGTTCGGGAGCCGCACAAGCGCCGAGGGCGCCCCCTGTCACAGGAGGCGCCCTCGGCGTCGTTCAGGGCCCTTGCGGGCGGTCTGCGGGGTCAGTCCCGCGCGCCGCCGCCGAGGTGGTGCACCCGGACCATGTTGGTGGTGCCGGGGACGCCGGGCGGGGAGCCGGCCGTGATGACCACGATGTCGCCCTCGTTGAACAGACCGAGCTTGACGATCTCCTGGTCCACCAGGTCGACCATCTCGTCGGTGCTGTTGACGAACGGCACCACATGCGGCTCGACGCCCCAGCTGAGCGTCATCTGGTTGCGCGTGGACTCGTCCGTGGTGAACGCGATGATCTGCTGCGCGGCGCGATAGCGGCTCAGCCGACGGGCGGTGTCGCCGGACTGGGTGAAGGCGACCAGGCCCTTGCCGCCGAGGAAGTCGGCGATCTCGCAGGCCGCGCGGGCCACCGAACCGCCCTGCGTACGGGGCTTCTTGCCCGGCACGAGCGGCTGGAGGCCCTTGGCGAGCAGCTCCTGCTCGGCCGCGGCGACGATCTTCGACATCGTCTTGACGGTCTCGATCGGGTACGCGCCCACGCTCGACTCGGCGGACAGCATGACCGCGTCGGCGCCGTCCAGGATCGCGTTGGCCACGTCGGAGGCCTCGGCGCGGGTCGGGCGGGAGTTGGTGATCATCGACTCCATCATCTGGGTCGCCACGATCACCGGCTTGGCGTTGCGGCGGCACAGCTCGATGAGCCGCTTCTGCACCATCGGGACCTTCTCGAGCGGGTACTCGACGGCGAGGTCGCCACGCGCGACCATCACGGCGTCGAACGCCAGCACGACGTCCTCCATGTTGGCGACCGCCTGCGGCTTCTCCACCTTGGCGATGACCGGGACGCGGCGGCCGACCTCGTCCATGACCTTGTGCACGTCCTGCACGTCGTTGGCGTCCCGCACGAAGGACAGGGCGACCATGTCGCAGCCCATGCGCAGCGCGAAGCGGAGGTCCTCGACGTCCTTCTCCGACAGCGCCGGCACGTTCACGGCCGCGCCGGGCAGGTTGATGCCCTTGTGGTCGGAGACGACGCCGCCCTCGATGACGATCGTCCTGACCCGGGGGCCCTCGACCTCGGTGACCTTCAGCTCGACGTTGCCGTCGTTGATGAGGATCTGGTCGCCCTTGCCGACGTCACCGGGCAGGCCCTTGTAGGTCGTCCCGCAGATCTGCTTGTCGCCCGGGACGTCCTCGGTCGTGATGACGAACTCGTCACCGCGCTCCAGCTCCACCGGGCCCTCGGCGAAGGTCTCCAGGCGGATCTTCGGCCCCTGGAGGTCGGCGAGCACACCGATGGCCCGGCCGGTCTCCGCGGCGGCGGCCCGCAGGCGCTCGTACCGCCCCTGGTGGTCGTCGTGCGTGCCGTGGCTGAAGTTGAAGCGGGCCACATTCATGCCGGCCTCGATCAGCGAGACAAGCTGTTCATGGGAGTCGACCGCGGGGCCGAGAGTACAAACGATTTTCGAACGGCGCATGGGACGATCCTATCGGTTTGTTTCGCCGCGGAATATTCCGTCTGGTGGAAGATACAAATGAGCTGTGCTTTGCTCAGCCGTGTTACTCAGTCGTTGCCCGTGCGGTGCGCCCGCATATCGGTGCCGCCGACCAGTGCGTAGGTCTGTGTCGCGATCTCCAGTTCCTCGTCCGTCGGTACCACGGCGACCGCCACCCTCGCGCCCGCGGGCGAGATCAGCCGCGGCTCGTCACCGCGTACGGCGTTCAGTTCCGGGTCCACCGCGAGGCCAAGCGGGTCCAGGCCGGCCACGGCGGCTTCCCGCACCGGTGCCGCGTTCTCGCCGACGCCGGCCGTGAACGCGATCGCGTCCACCCGGCCGAGCACGGCGTAATAGGCGCCGATGTACTTCTTCAGTCGGTGAATGTAGATGTCGAAGGCCAAGTGGGCCCGCTCGTCACCTTCGTCGATCCGGCGGCGGATCTCCCGCATGTCGTTGTCGCCGCACAGGCCGATCAATCCACTCTTCTTGTTGAGAAGAGTGTCGATTTCCGCGATGGACATATCGCCAACACGCGCCAAATGGAAGATGACGGCGGGATCCATGTCACCCGATCGCGTACCCATCACGAGCCCCTCCAAGGGGGTCAGCCCCATGGAGGTGTCCACGCACCGCCCGCCCCGCACGGCCGACGCCGACGCGCCGTTGCCCAGGTGCAGCACGATGACGTTCACGTCCTCGGGAGCCTTGCCCAGCAGCTTCGCGGTGGCCCGGGAGACATACGCGTGCGATGTGCCGTGGAAGCCGTACCGGCGTATGCGGTGCCGGTCGGCGGTCTCCACGTCGATGGCGTAGCGGGCGGCCGACTCCGGCATCGTCGTGTGGAACGCGGTGTCGAAGACGGCGACCTGGGGCAGGTCCGGGCGCAGCGACTGCGCGGTGCGTATGCCGGTGAGGTTGGCCGGGTTGTGCAGCGGGGCCACCGGGATGAGCCGCTCGATCTCGGCGAGCACGGCGTCGTCGATGACGGTGGGCTCGGTGAAGTGCTTGCCGCCGTGCACCACGCGGTGGCCGATCGCGGCCAGCTCGGGCGAGTCCAGGCCGAGGCCGTCCTTGGCCAGCTCCGCCGCCACGGCCTTCAGGGCGGCGTCGTGGTCGGCGATCGGGCCGCTCCACTCGCGGCTCCCGCCGCCGGCCGCCAGCGGGGTGTGCTTGAGCCGGGAGACCTGCTCGCCGATGCGCTCGACGAGGCCCACGGCCAGTCGGCTGCTGTCACGCATGTCCAGCAGCTGGTACTTCACCGACGAGGAGCCGGAGTTGAGGACGAGGACGCGGGACGCGGTCACTGGACGGTGGCCTTCTCGTGGAGGGACGGGGCGGTGGACCGGGGCTGGGACTGGATCGCCGTGATGGCGACGGTCGTGACGATGTCCTGGACGAGGGCGCCCCGGGACAGGTCGTTGACCGGCTTGCGCAGGCCCTGGAGCACCGGGCCGACGGCGATGGCGCCGGCCGAGCGCTGTACGGCCTTGTAGGTGTTGTTGCCCGTGTTGAGGTCGGGGAAGATCAGAATCGTCGCCTGCCCGGCCACTTCGGACTCCGGCAGCTTCGTCGCCGCGACGGACGGCTCCACCGCGGCGTCGTACTGGATCGGCCCCTCGATCATCAGGTCGGGCCGCCGCCGGCGCACCAGCTCGGTGGCCTCACGCACCTTGTCGACGTCGGCGCCCGAACCCGACGTGCCCGTCGAGTACGACAGCATCGCGATGCGCGGCCGGACACCGAACCCCTCGGCGGTGGCCGCCGACTGGATGGCGATGTCGGCCAGTTGCTCGGCGTTCGGGTCCGGGTTGACCGCGCAGTCGCCGTAGACGAGCACCTTGTCGGCGAGGCACATGAAGAAGACCGACGAGACGATGCCGGCGTCCGGCCGGGTCTTGATGATCTCGAAGGCGGGCCGGATGGTCGCCGCGGTCGAGTGGACGGACCCCGACACCATGCCGTCGGCCAGCCCCTCCTCGACCATCAGGGTCCCGAAGTAGTTCACGTCGGAGACGACGTCGTAGGCCAGCTCGACGGTGACGCCCTTGTGGGCGCGCAACTGGGCGTACTTCTCGGCGAAGGAGTCGCGCAGATCGCTGGTGGCCGGGTCGATCAGCTGGGTGTCGCCGAGGTCGATGCCGAGGTCGGCGGCCCGCTTGCGGATCAGGTCGACCGGGCCGAGCAGGGTCAGGTCGCACACCCCGCGCCGCAGCAGCACCTCCGCCGCGTGCAGCACGCGCGGCTCGGTGCCCTCGGGCAGCACGATGCGGCGGATGTTCGAGCGGGCCTGCTCCAGCAGCTTGTGCTCGAACATCATCGGTGTGACCCGGTCGGAGTTCGGTGCCGAGACCCGCCCCAGCAGCTCCCCGGTGTCGACGTACCGCTCGAAGAGGCCGAGCGCGGTCTCCGCCTTGCGCGGGGTCGCCGCGTTCAGCTTGCCCTCCAGGGAGAAGAGTTGCTCGGCGGTGGGGAAGCTGTAGCCGGGCACCGACAGCACCGGGGTGCCGGGGGCCAGGCGCGAGGCGAGGGTGAGGATCGCGTCGCCGGGGCGCTCGTCCAGGGTGAGCAGCACACCGGCGATCGGCGGGGTGCCGGCGCTGTGCGCGGCCAGCGAGCCGACGACCAGGTCGGCGCGGTCGCCCGGGGTGACGACCAGGCAGCCCGGGGTCAGGGCGTTCAGGAAGTTCGGCAGCATCGCGCCGCCGAACACGAAGTCCAGCGCGTCGCGCGCGAGCCCCGAGTCGTCGCCGAGCAGAACCTTCGCCTCCAGGGACTGGGCGATCTGCGACACCGTCGGCGCGGACAGGGCGGGCTCGTCCGGGACGACGTAGCAGGGCACCGGCAGCCGGGAGTCCAGTAGCCGGGCGATCTCGTCCCGGTCGCCGCGGGCGACCCGGTTGGTGACCATGGCGAGCACGTCGCAGCCGAGGTTCTCGTACGCCCGGTAGGCGTTGCGCGTCTCGGCGAGCACCGACTCGGTCGTCTGCTTGCGCCCGCCCACGACGGATATCACCGACGCGCCGAACTCGTTGGCGAGCCGGGCGTTCAGGGACAGCTCGTCCGGGAGCTGGGTGTCGGCGTAGTCGGTGCCGAGGACGAGGACGACGTCGTAGTCGCGGGCGACCGCGTGGAACCGGTCGACGAGGGTGGAGACCAGCTCGTCCGTGCCGCGTTCGGCCTGGAGGGCGGACGCCTCGTGGTAGTCCATGCCGTAGACCGTCGCCGGGTCCTGGGAGAGGCGATAACGGGCGCGCAGCAGCTCGAACAGCCGGTCCGGGGAGTGATGCACCAGCGGCCGGAACACCCCCACCCGGTCGACCTGCCGGGTCAGGAGCTCCATGACTCCCAGTTCGACGACCTGCCGGCCGTCGCCGCGGTCGATGCCGGTCACGTACACGCTGCGCGTCACGCGTGGTCTCCCTTTCGTCGTGCGATGTGTTCCGGACGGGTCCCCCCTGGTGGCGGTTCCAGGGTCGCAAAATCGCCCAGTGAGGTGAGCGAAACCCTCTTGACAATACCTTTGGCGATGGATAAGGCGCCCGTCAGGTTGCCGGGTCGGACGGTGCCCTCGGGGACGTGAAACAATCGGACTGGCTCACCGGTGTCAACAGCGAGCAGGAGACACAGCACGATGCGTATCGGAGTTCTCACCGCAGGCGGCGACTGCCCCGGCCTGAACGCCGTGATCCGGTCGGTCGTGCACCGCGCCGTCGCCCAGTACGGCGACGAGGTGATCGGCTTCGAGGACGGCTTCGCCGGCCTGCTGGACGGCCATTACCGCCACCTCGACCTGGAGGGCGTCAGCGGCATCCTGGCCCGCGGCGGCACGATCCTCGGCTCGTCGCGCCTGGAGCGCAACCGGCTGCGCGAGGCCTGCGAGAACGCCCCCGACATCGCCCGCGACTTCGGCATCGACGCCCTCATTCCGATCGGCGGCGAGGGCACCCTGACCGCGGCCCGCATGCTGTCCGACGCCGGGCTGCCGGTCGTCGGCGTGCCCAAGACGATCGACAACGACATCTCCTCCACGGACCGCACCTTCGGCTTCGACACCGCCGTCGGCGTCGCCACCGAGGCCATGGACCGTCTGAAGACCACCGCCGAGTCGCACCAGCGTGTGATGGTCGTGGAGGTCATGGGCCGCCACGCGGGCTGGATCGCGCTGGAGTCCGGCATGGCGGCCGGCGCGCACGGCATCTGCCTGCCGGAGCGCCCGTTCGACCCCGCCGACCTCGTCAAGATGGTCGAGGAGCGCTTCTCCCGCGGCAAGAAGTTCGCGGTGATCTGCGTCGCCGAGGGCGCGCACCCCGCCGACGGCTCCATGGACTACGGCAAGGGCGAGATCGACCAGTACGGCCACGAGCGCTTCCAGGGCATCGGCACGGCGCTCGCCTTCGAGCTGGAGCGCCGGCTCGGCAAGGAGGCCAAGCCGGTCATTCTCGGCCACGTCCAGCGCGGCGGCACGCCGACCGCGTACGACCGGGTGCTCGCCACCCGATTCGGCTGGCACGCGGTGGAGGCCGCGCACCAGGGCGAGTTCGGGAGGATGACCGCGCTGCGCGGCACGGACATCGTGATGGTGCCGCTGGCCGAGGCGGTCACCGAGCTGAAGACGGTGCCCAAGGACCGGATGGACGAGGCGGAGTCCGTCTTCTAGTCACAGGCCCCGCCCACCGGCGAACGGCCACCGGAGTCAGGGGCTGTTCTCCTGGACCATCGTCCAGAAGCGCTCCACGATCCCGTCCATGAACTCACGGCCGGCCGCGCTGGAGTCACCGCTGCCGCCGCCCCAGCTGAGGGTGGCGGTCATCTGGCCCTGGTAGTGCTGGTGCAGTTCCTGGAGCGTGATCTCCAGCAGGCGCCGGTCCAGCGGCACCATCTTGCCGACCGGGCGCACATACGCCTGCCAGCGCGTCGTCACCGCGCTGCGCAGCAGATCGGCGAGGCGGGCCTCGCGGCCGGTGACGGTGATGAAGTCGGGGATCGTCAGACCGAGGATCTCGGCTAGGGCGGCGGACTGGCGGTCCGTGCCGCGCCAGTCGTCGTTCTCCTCCATCCGCAGATACGCCTGCACCTCGTGCCCGACGGCACGGGCCACGTCCTCCGGCGCCAGACCGCGGGCGATGCGGTGCTCGCGCAGCGTCCGGGGCTTGCCGAGCAGTTCACCGGGCGAGCACCACAGCACGCCCGCCAGGGCGGTCAGCTCGTTGCTGGTGGGAGCCGCGAGTTCGCGTTCCCAGGCGATGACGAGGTCCTCGGTGACATAGGGCAGGCCGTACGAGACGCGCATGCCGTAGGCGACATGTCCGGGGCCCATGCTCAGGGCCGCGCGGAGTCTGCGGGCGGCAGGGGCGTTGAACGGGGGAGTGGGCGGATTGCGGTGGCTGGAGCGGTTGTAGGGCTGGTTCGGTTGGGCTGGGGGTCGACGCACGCGCCACAACGTAGGCCCGCCGAGATGGGGTGACTACGGTCTGTTCGGCCAGGATCACGGATTGTAGGAAGCTACGGCTACTGACGGGTTCGCCGCTGGCCGAAGATCGTCTGTCGGTGACGTGGGGCGGCGATCAGGATGGCGCCGGGGCGTCACCGTGGCGGCCCCGGAAGGTGGTGACCACCGGTGAACGGCAAGCTCAACGGGCATATTCGCGAGCGTCTCCTCGCGCCGAACTTCTGGCACCTCGCGACCGTGGACCCCGACGGGATGCCGCAGGTTTCGCCCATGTGGGCGGACATCGAAGACGAGTACGTCATGGTCAACACGTCCATGGGGCGGGTGAAGGTGGACAACCTGCGGCTCAATCCCAACGTTTCCCTGTCCCACCACGACCCGGAGAACCCCTACGACCGCGCCGAGATCCGGGGGCGGGTCGTCCGGTTCGTGGAGGGCGACGTGGCGGAACGGGCGATGGACCGGCTCGCGCAGAAGTACATCGGGCAGGACCGCTACCCCTGGCTGCTGCCGGGGGAGCGGCGCGTGATGCTGCTGATCGAGCCGGTGCGGGTGCGCCGGGTCGTGGGCGTGGAGGCGTTCCGGGCGGGAGTGCTGCCCGACGTCACCCCTTGACCGCGCCGCCCAGCGCGAAGCCGCTGCCCAGCCGGCGTGAGATCAGCACGTACAACAGGATCACCGGCGTCGAGTAGACGATGGAGAACGCCGCGAGCTGGCCGTACGCCACCATCCCGCGGTTGCCGAAGAAGTCGTTGATGCTCACGGACGCCGGCATCTGGTCCGGCGTCAGCAGGAGCATGAACGGGACGAAGAAGTTGCCCCACATCATGACGAAGGAGAAGACCGTCACCACGGCCACTCCGGGGCCCATGAGGGGCAGCACGATCCGCACCAGCGACTGGAGCGAGGACGCGCCGTCCGTCCAGGCCGCCTCCTCCAGCTCCTTCGGCACCCCGTCCATGAAGTTCTTCATCAGCCAGATGGCGAACGGCAGTTGGGAGGCGGCGAAGAAGAAGATCGTGCCCTGCATGGTGTCGATCAGGTTCACCCGCACGAACAGGGCGTACACCGGAACCATGATCGCCGTGATGGGCAGGCTCGTCGCGAACAGGATCGTCAGCAGGAACGGGCGGTTGAAGCGCGAGCGGAACCGGGACAGCGGGTAGGCGGCGAGCGCCGCGCACACCACCGTCAGGGCCGTCCCGCCGCCGCACAGCAGCAGGCTGTTGAGCAACGGGGTGAACGTGATCTCCGGGGTCAGGACCGCGTCGAAGTTGTCCAGCGTGATGCCGTCCGGGACCTTCACCCGGAGGTCGGCGCCGGTGTCCAGGGACGACAGCACCACCCACACGAGCGGCAGCACGAACGCCGCGGCCACCACCAGCAGACCGGCGTCGGCGGCCAGGCGGTGCGAGCTCCGGCGGGTTGCGAGGGAACGGGCCATGCGCGTCAGACCTCCGTCCGCAGCAGACGCAGGTAGACCACCGAGAACAGCGAGCCCACCACCAGGAGCAGCAGGGCGACCGCGGTGCCGTAGCCGATCATGCTCTTCTGGAACGCCTCCTCGTACATGAACAGCGGCAGGGTCTGGCTCTTGCCGCCCGGGCCGCCCCTCGTCATCACCCAGATCAGCCCGAAGACGGAC
This sequence comes from Streptomyces chartreusis, assembly GCF_008704715.1. Taxonomy (NCBI): domain Bacteria; kingdom Bacillati; phylum Actinomycetota; class Actinomycetes; order Kitasatosporales; family Streptomycetaceae; genus Streptomyces; species Streptomyces chartreusis. Next base: position 3,250,508 of record NZ_CP023689.1, on the reverse strand, counting down.
AGCGTCTGAAGAGTGATGAGCATCAGGTTGGTGCCGATGGAACGGCGGATCATCGGGAGCGTGATGTGCCACATCCGGCGCCAGCCGCCGGCGCCGTCGACCTGCGCCGCCTCGGTGATCTCCTTGGGGATCTCGTTCAGGGCCGCCGAGTAGACCAGCATCGAGAACGCCGTGCCCCGCCACACGTTCGCGAAGGACACTGCCAGGATCGGCAGCGTGAACAGCCAGTTCTGGGTGGGCAGCCGGAGCCACTCCAGGATCGCGTTCAGAGTGCCCTCGCGACGGAAGAAGGCGTACAGCAGGAACCCTGCGACGACCTCCGGCAGCACCCACGCCGTGACGACGATGCCGCCCACCAGGGTGCGGACCGGCTTCGACGCGCGCTGCATCAGCGCGGCCAGGGCCAGGCCCAGGGTGTTCTGGCCGATCAGGGCCGAGATGACGGTGAAGACGAGGGTCATCCAGACCGCGTTGAGGAACGCCTCGTCACCGAAGGCCGTACGGAAGTTGTCGAACCCGACGAACGACTCCTCGGCCTGGCCGGTGAGCTGGAGGTCGGTGAACGCGATGAAGGCGCAGTAGGCGATGGGGCCGGCGAGGAAGAGGAGCAGCAGGACGACGGCGGGGGAGACGGGCAGGGCCCGGGCGAGGCTGCGGTGCAGCAGGGCGGGCGGCGGGCCCGGCGGCCGGGAAGCCGGCGGGCCCGACGGGGACTTGCCCGTCGTCGGACCCGTCGCCGCGTGCGGTGCTTCGGCGGTCATGGGCGGTGGTCCTCGCCGTCCCTCACTTCTGGATCACCTGGTCGTCCGTCGCCGACTTCAGCTCCTCGTCGTACCCCTTGGCCGCGTCTTCCACCGACATGTCACCCGTCGTCACGCCCTCCATCGCCTCCTGCACCGCGGTCGAGACCTTCGGGTACGCCGGGAACGCGGGCCGGTAGTGGGTGCTGGCGACCAGGTCCGTGAAGAACTTGATGCCGGGCTGGGCGTCCGTGTACGACGGGTCGTCCGCGACGTCCTTGCGTACGGCGATGCCGGAGTTGGCGATGTACCACTTCTGCGCGTTCGCCTTGGTCTGCATCGTCTTGATGAACTCGAAGGCGAGGTCGGGGTTGCCCGCCTTGGCCGGGATGGACCACGTCCAGCCGCCGGACATGCTCACCTTGCCGGGCGCCTGGCCGTTCTGCGTGGGCATGGCGGCAAGGCCCAGCTCCTCGGACCACTCCGGCCACTCGTGACCGCTGCCCGGCAGCCAGTCCTGCGGCAGCCAGGAGCCGTCGAGGGCGATGCCGAGCTTGCCCTTCGGCAGCCACTCGCCGCGTATCCGGGTACCGACGTTCGGGTCGAGGGCGTCGGAGACCTCCGGGCCGAGCTTCTCCTTGTAGACGGTCTCGACGAAGGACAGGGAGTCCTTGAAGCCCTTGCTGCCGGCCACCCACTTCTTGGCGGACTTGTCGTACAGCGGGTCCGCCGTGCCGTCGTTCGTGCCGTACAGCAGCATCTCGAAGGTCTGCATGGTGGCGGCCTCACCGACGGGCTTGCCCGTGTACACGTTGAGCGGGATGACGCCCGGGACCTTCTCCTTGACGGTGCGGGCGGCTTCCAGGACGTCGTTCCAGGTCTTCGGCTGCCAGTCGGCGGGCAGACCGGCCTTCTTGAAGACGTCCTTGCTGAACCACAGCCCCCGGGTGTCGGTGCCGTCCGGGACGCCGTACGTCTTGCCGTCCTCGCCCTCGGCCGCGGCCTGCGCCGTGTCGATGAACTGGTTCCAGTCCTGCCACTTGGCGAGGTAGCTGTCCAGAGGCTTCAAGTACCCGCTGGTGATGTCCGAGTTGATGAGGAAGGTGTCCTCGTAGACCAGGTCGGGAGCGGTCTTCGGGGAGCGGAGCATCTGCTGGAGCTTGGTGTAGTACTCCGAGTCCGGGGCCTTGATGGGGACGAACTCGACCTTCTTGCCGGGGTTCGCCTTCTCGAACTGCTTCTTGATGTCCGCGAGATACGTGTCCATCACCTTGATGGAGTTGTCCATGGACTGTTTGTAGGAGACCTTGACGGTGTCCGGGTCACTGCCGGAACCGCCGCCGCACGCGGTGAGCGTGCCGGCGGCGGCGAGAGTGAGGGCGAGGAGTGTGGGGAGGGAGGCGGTGGGGCGCACGGGCATGACCTCCTGCAAGCGCACTTCGTCGTGGCGCGGGGATGGCTGCCCGGTGAACGTAGGTTGAGTGGTCTAGTCAGGTCAATCCTTGTGCGAAGGATTGGGTGTTGGACGTCTCGCCGGCCAGGTGCTCAACCCGTCCGCTGCGCCTAACGGCCCGGCACCCACCGGTACACCAGCTCCGGTCGCCCCACCTGCCCGTAGACCGGCTTGCGTTCGGCCCGGCCCGCCTCCACCAGATGCTCCAGATACCGCCGGGCCGTGATCCGGGAGATCCCCACCGCCTCGGCGACCCCCGCCGCCGTCAGCCCCTCGCCGGCGTCCCGCACCGCGCCGGTCACCCGCTCCAGCGTCGGCGCGCTCAGCCCCTTCGGCAGCGCCGCCGGCCCCGGCGCACGCAGCGCGCCCAGCGCCCGGTCGACCTCGTCCTGCCCGCTCGCCTCGCCGACGGCCGCGTGGAACTCGGCATAGCGCACCAGCCGGTCCCGCAGTGTGGCGAACGTGAAGGGCTTCAGCACGTACTGCACGACCCCCAGCGACACCCCCTCGCGCACCACCGCCAGATCGCGTGCCGACGTCACCGCGATCACGTCCGCGTGATGCCCCGCCGCCCTGAGCGAGCGCGCCAGTTGCAGCCCGTGCACATCCGGCAGGTGCAGGTCGAGCAGCAGCAGGTCCACCGGCGTCCGCTCCAGCGCGCGGCGCGCCTCCGCACCGGTGTGCGCCTTGCCGACCGCGACGAACCCCGGCACCCGCCCGACGTACATCATGTGCGCGTCCGCCGCCACCGGGTCGTCCTCCACGACCAGGACGCGAATCGCCTGCTCGGCCGCCGCCGTCATACGTCACCTCTCGAAACCGCCGCGCCCTGGGAGGCGGCGCTGTCCGCGGGCCCGGAGCCGTCGAGGGAAGCGGAGCCGCCACCCGAGCCGGTGCGCTCGCCCGAGCCCGAGCTTGATGCCGTGCCCTCTGTGGCGCTCCCGCCCGCCCCGTCCACCAACGGCATCCGCACCTCGAACACCGCCCCGCCGCCGTCGGCCTCCGCCACCGCCAGCACACCCTGGTGCCGGCTCACGGCCTGCCGGACCAGCGCCAGCCCCAGCCCCCGGCCGCCCGGCCCGGCCGGCTTCGTGGAGAACCCGCGCTGGAACACCGTCTCACCGAGCGCGGGATCCACCCCGGCGCCGGTGTCCGACACCCGGAGCACCAGTTCGCCGCCCTCGGCGTACGCCGTCACCGTCACCCGTGCCCCCACGCTTCCCTGTGCCGCGTCCACCGCGTTGTCGATCAGGTTGCCCAGTATGGTCACCAGGTCCCGGGCGGGCAGGGTGTCCGGCAGCAGACCGTCGTCGAGCCGGCTGTCCTCCGACACGACGAGCTCCACGCCCCGCTCGTTGGCCTGTGCCGTCTTGCCCAGCAGCAGCGCCGCCAGCACAGGCTCGCTGACCGCGGCGACGACCTGGTCGGTCAGCGCCTGCGCCAGCTCCAGCTCGGCGGTCGCGAACTCCACCGCCTCCTCGGCACGGCCCAGTTCGATCAGCGAGACCACCGTGTGGAGCCGGTTCGCCGCCTCGTGCGCCTGGGACCGCAGCGCCTGGGTGAAGCCCCGCTCGGAGTCCAGCTCGCCCATCAGGGACTGGAGTTCGGTGACGTCCCGCAACGTCACCACCGTGCCGCGCCGCTCACCGCCCGACACCGGCGAGGTGTTCACCACCAGCACCCGCTCCGCCGTCAGATACACCTCGTCCACCCGGGGCCCGGACGCCAGCAGCGCCCCGGTCAGCGGGGCCGGCAGCCCGAGCTCCGCGACCGACCGCCCCACCACGTCACCGGCCACGCCGAGCAGCTCCCGCCCGCCGTCGTTGATCAACGCCACCCGGAACTGCCCGTCCAGCATCAGCAGCCCCTCACGCACCGCGTGCAACGCCGCCTGGTGGTAGTCGTGCATCCGGCTCAGCTCGGCCGCGTTCATGCCATGGGTGTGCCTGCGCAGCCGGGCGTTGATGACGTACGTGCCGATCGCGCCCAGCGTGAGCGCGCCCGCCGCCACCCCGATCAGGGCCGTCAGCTGGTCCTGCACCCGTGCGCTGATGGCCTCGACGCGGATGCCCGCGCTGACCAGCCCCACGATGTGGGCCGGATCCCGACCCCCGTCGTAGATCGGCACGACCGCCCGCACGGACGGCCCGAGCGTGCCGGTGTACGTCTCGGTGAACGGCTCCCCGCGCAGGGCGCGCTCGGTGTGGCCGCGGAAGTGCTGGCCGATCTGCTCCTCGTCGGGGTGCGTCCAGCGGATGCCCTTGGTGTTCATGATCGTGACGAAGTCGACCTCGGCGTCGTGCTGGACACGCAGCGCGTACGGCTGCAGTTCGGCCGTCGGGTCGGGGGTGCGGATCGCCTCCCGCACGGACGGGGCGTCGGCGATCGACTGGGCCACGGCCTTGGCCTGACGCCCGGCGGCGTCCTCGGCCTGCCCGGTGTCACTGAGGTAGGTGAACACCGCGTACCCGGCGACGAGCACCGCTATCAGCACAGCCTGCATGGCAAAGAGCTGAGCCGCCAGGCTGCGGGGTCTCGGGACGGGGATACGCATGTCGTCAGTCTGCCCCATGGCTGATTTTGACTGCTCCCCCGACGAACGAGGGGATTCCTGGCTCAGGCAGCCTGCTGGAACGGCGCTCCAGGAGGTCTTCCGCCATCGGCACCAGCCGGGTTCAGACCAGCCCGGACGAGCATCACGTGGGCGGAGTTCTTGTCCCTGGGGGACACGGCTCCGCAGGCGGTGCAGGTGTAGGTACGTTCTGAAAGAGGAAGTGCGTGCTTGGCTCTCGCTCCGCACGACGCGCAGTCCATGGTGGTGTGCGCGGGGTCTACGAGACGGACGTCCCGCCCATGCTTGCGGCCCATCTCCAGCAGGGCCTTCTTCGTGGCGCTGATCGCGGCGTCGGCGGCCTTGCGGGCCATGGTGGACTTGGCGAGGAACTTCGGGCGAAAGTCCTCCACCGCGATGGCGTCGTGGTCGGTCACGACCTTCTTCGCCCACTTGCGACTGGTGTCCTGCCGCTGTCGAGCGATCTTTTGGTACGTCTTCGCCCGCAGCCTCTTCGCCTTCCGGTAGCCGTTGGAGGCCGGCTCGCCCTTCTTCGGCTTGCGGCGGGCCATCATCCGGTCATACCTGGAGAGCTTCTTCCTCGCCTTCTTGCCGTGTTCGGCGTGCGGAAGATCGTGGGTGTCCGACGTGGTGGTCGCGGTCTCCTTCACGCCCCAGTCGACGCCGATCACCGCGCCGGTCTCAGGGAGCAGCTGGACTTCGGCGGGGACGACGAACGAGGCGTACCAGTGCCCGACGCTGTCGCGGTACACACGCACCGAGGAGGGCTCGGCGGGCAGCTCCCGCGACCACACCACCGACACGACGATGCAGCCCGCGAGGTGCAGGCGCCCGTCCCTGAGCCGGAAGCCGCGGCGCGTGTAGTTCAGGCTGGGTTCGGCCTCGTTCTTCTTCTTGAATCCCGGCATTCCGGCCCGCTGCCGTACGGGCAGTCCGTCCTTGATGTCCTTGAGCGCCTTCGCACGGCACCTGCCGAAGTCACGGATGAGCTGCTGTTGCGGAACCGAGGACCTCTCGGCCAGCCAGGGCGTGACGGCACGGGCCTCGGTCAGCATCCGATCCAACCGGGCCGGGCCGCACTCCTCCCCGTCGATGTGGGCCTTCTTGGAGCGCGCCACGCATTCGTTCCACACCCAACGGCACCGGTCCCACTCCGCGAGCAGGCCCGACAGGGCGGTGGACGACATACGCAGCCGGTACGTGTACCGCACATGTCCGATCCCGCCCGCCTCACTCGCCGCCATCCGCCGTCGCCCCCCTCCGTCGCCCGGCTCTCCCTGCTGAGACCGTACGTACGACACCCATTCATGTGTGCCAAACGCGATCACATCCACCCCGGTCGGTGAATGTGGGTACATGCGTTCGCTTCAAGGTCTTCCCGAAGGCGCTGGTGAACTAAATGAACGGAAGGGTGACCGCCCTCACACCGCGGGAGATAGTCACCGCATCGCTGAAATACGACCCCGTTCCCCCGGGGCTCGGCAGCCGATCAGCGACCCCCCACCCCGGACGTGAGCCGCACGCCGGTGACAAAACCGACGAAGACGTCAAGGAGGGCAGCCGTGGCCGCCGCCAGTTCCCCCGATACGGCACCTGCCGCACCCGTCGCCAAACGGGACCGCACGCACTATCTCTACATCGCGGTGATCATCGCGGTCGCCCTCGGTATCACCGTGGGCCTCGCCGCTCCCGACTTCGCGGTCGAGCTGAAGCCCATCGGTACCGGCTTCGTCGCCCTGATCAAGATGATGATCTCGCCGATCATCTTCTGCACGATCGTCCTGGGCATCGGCTCGGTACGCAAGGCCGCCAAGGTCGGCGCCGTGGGCGGTATCGCCCTGGTCTACTTCCTCGCGATGTCGCTGGTCGCGCTCGCCATCGGCCTCGTGGTCGGCAACATCCTGGAGCCGGGCACCGGCCTCGCCGTCACGGACGCCATCAAGGACGCCGGGCACGCGCAGGTCGACGCCGAGGCCAAGGACACCACCGAGTTCCTGCTCGGCATCATCCCGACCACGATCGTCTCGGCCTTCACCTCGGAGTCCGTCCTCCAGACGCTGCTCGTCGCCCTGCTCGCCGGCTTCGCGCTCCAGGCCATGGGCAACGCCGGTGAGCCGATCCTGCGCGGTGTGCAGCACATCCAGCGGCTCGTCTTCCGCATCCTCGCCATGGTCATGTGGGCCGCGCCGATCGGTGCCTTCGGTGCCATCGCCGCCGTCACCGGTTCCGCCGGCCTGGACGCGCTGAAGAGCCTCGCGGTGCTGATGCTCGGCTTCTACGTCACCTGCTTCCTCTTCGTCTTCATCGTGCTCGGCGCGCTGCTGCGGATCGTCGCGGGCCTGAACATCCTCACGTTCTTCAAGTACCTGGGCCGTGAGTTCCTGCTGATCCTGTCGACCTCCTCCTCCGAGTCGGCGCTGCCGCGCCTCATCGCGAAGATGGAGCACCTGGGCGTCAGTAAGCCCGTCGTCGGCATCACCGTCCCGACCGGCTACTCCTTCAACCTCGACGGCACCATGATCTACATGACCATGGCGTCCCTGTTCATCGCCGACGCCATGGGTACGCCGATGTCGATCGGCGAGCAGATCCCGCTGCTGCTCTTCCTGCTGGTCGCCTCCAAGGGCGCCGCGGGTGTCACCGGTGCCGGCCTCGCGACCCTGGCCGGTGGCCTCCAGTCGCACAAGCCCGCGCTGGTGGACGGCATCGGCCTCATCGTCGGCATCGACCGCTTCATGAGCGAGGCCCGCGCCCTGACGAACTTCGCGGGCAACGCCGTCGCCACGGTGCTGATCGGCACCTGGACGAAGGAGATCGACCGCGGTCGGGTCGACCAGGTCCTCGCGGGCGAGATCCCGTTCGACGAGAAGACCCTCCTGGACGACCACGACGCCGAGCCGGCCGGGGTGCCTGAGCAGGGCGGCGAGAAGGAACTCGCCAAGGCGTAACCGCTCCGCAGGGAGAGCCGGAAAAGCGGCTCGGGGGTGCTGCGGTCCGTCCGTGGCCGGTCGCGCAGTTCCCCGCGCCCCTGAGGGGCTTGCAGCCCCCTCCCTCCTCCGGACGTCCGGCCCCGCCTGAACCGGGGCCGGGCGTCCGGCCGTATGCGCCGGGCGGCTGAGTTGTCCCCCGTCACTCAGCCGCCCGGTCAAGCGTTTCCCGGGCTCTCGCCGCCCCCGCAAATCACTGACCGTCGGCGGGTGTCAACCGACCGGCGCGGCCGCGTCGTTCAGCAGTTCCAGCTCCTGTGCGTCCAGCGCCAGGTCGGCCGCGGCCGCCGAGTCCCGGATCGTCTCCGGGCGGCTCGCCCCCGGAATCGGGATCGCTGCCGGGGACCGCGCCAGCAGCCAGGCCAGGGCCACCCGCTGCGGGCTGACACCGTGCGCCCGCGCCACTTCATGGAAGGCGCCCGGCCGGGCGGCCGTCGGCTGCGAGGGCCCGTCGAGCGAGCTGCGCGAGATGCCGCCGAGCGGGCTCCACGGCAGGAACGCGAGCCCGAGTTCCGCGCACAGGCGGAGCTCGGCCTCGCTGTCCCGTACGGCGGGCGAGTAGCGGTTCTGCACCGACACCAGCCGGTCGCCGAGGATGCGGTGGGCGGCGCGGATCTGGTCTGCGTCCGTGTTGGAGACGCCGGCCAGGCGGATCTTGCCCTCGTCGAGCAGCTCGCGCAGCGCGCCGACCGACTCCTCGAACGGCACGGCGGGGTCGGGCTTGTGCAGCTGGTAGAGCCCGATCGCCTCGACGCCGAGCCGCCGCAGTGACGCCTCGGCGGCGGACTTCAGCCGGCGCGGGTCGCCGTCCACGGTCCAGCCGCCGTCGGCGGGTCGGCCGCGACCGCCCTTGGTGGCCACGAGCACGCCGTCGGTGTCGCCGCCGTACGCGGCCAGCGCGCGGGCGACGAGGAGTTCGTTGTGCCCCGGCTCGGCGCCCGGCAGATGGTACGAGTCCGCCGTGTCCAGCAGTGTCACGCCGGAGTCGAGTGCGGCGTGCACGGTGGCCAGGGCGCGCGGTTCGTCGGGGCGGCCCTCGATGGAAAGCGGCATCGCGCCGAGGCCGATCGCGCTCACGCGCAGGGGGCCGAGCGTGCGGTGGCGCATGTCAGCCGCCGTCCTTTCCGAGGGTCTCGGCGAGGGCCTTCGGGAGCCACTGCCGGGCGTGCGTGAAGCGGAAACCGAGCCGGGTGGCGCGGGAGTTGTCCATGCCGTAGGCGCGGGCGAAGGAGAAGGGGGAGACCTCGCCGACCTCGACGGGCCGCAGGACGGTCCGGCCGTCCGGGTGGTGCGCGGCGATCTCGGCGCACAGTTCCTCGGTGGTGAGCAGCCCGTGCGAGGCGGCGTTGACCGGGCCGGTGAAGTCCTGGCCCACGGCCCAGAACAGGAAGTCGGCGATCTCCTCGACATGGATGTACGTCGCCGGATGGTTCACCACCGGCACGGCGATCGGCGTCCCGGCGCGGATCCGGCTCGCGTAGTGCTCCACGCGGCCCGTGAAGTCGTCGTCCCCGCCCAGCACATGGGCGACCCGCACCGCCGTGAACGGGAACCCGGGACCGGCGGTGAACACGGCCTCCGCCTGCCGCTTGCCCTCGCCGTAGTGGGTGTCGAGGAACTCCGGGTCGTCCCAGGGGAGTCCGAGGTCGACGGGTACGGCCGCCGGGTCCACGTCCGTCTCGCGCACGGGGGCGATCGAGTCCTCGTACTCGTACACCTCCACCGTCGACGTCAGCACATAGCGACGGGTGCGGCCGGCGAACACCCGGCGGGCGATCGACGCCTGGCGCGGGGTGTAGCAGACCTGGTCGACCACGGCGTCGAAGGTCCGTGAACCCAGCGCCGCCGTCAGGGACTTCTCGTCGTCCCGGTCGGCGACGAGGTGGACCGCGCCGGGCGGCGGCGCCGACGATCCGCGATTGAGGACCGTCACCCGGTCCCCGGCGGCCAGCAGCCGGGCGATCAGCCGCTTGCCGAAATAGCGGCTGCCGCCGATGACGAGTACCTCTCGTGCCTTTACCTCTCGCGCCTTTCGCATGACCATGATTCTCCCGGCCTCACACCGCGTTCTGAAGGGGAAGACATGGGAGATCCGGCCACCGCGCCAAAAGAACCTCGGCATCTGCGTCCGTCCGCCGTCGAAACATCGGTGGCCTTCGACGTCCTGGACCGGCAGATCCTCGAACTGCTCCAGACCGACGGCCGGATCAAGCTCAGCGAGCTGGGCCGGCGGGTGCGGCTCAGCCCGGCGGCCGTCACCGAGCGGGTGCGGCGACTGGAGGCGGCGGGCGCGATCACGGGGTACGGCGCGCGGATCGCCCCCGCCCGGCTCGGCTACGGCATCCAGGCCTTCATCCGGGTCAACCCGCACGGCGGCTACACCCTGCGCCACCCCCGCACCCTGGAGCTGATCGACCGCCCGGAGATCGTCGAGGTCCACCACGTCGTCGGGGAGGACTGCTGGATCCTGAAGGTCGCCGTCGAGGACACCGTCCACCTGGAGGAGATCCTCGAACAGACCTCGGCGCTGGGCCGCACGACCACATCGATCGTGCTGTCCTCGCCGCTGCCGGGAAAGCCGCTCCTGCCGCGGTTGCCCTGACGTCGGCGTCAAGGATTACGTTCGTACGCATGCGAATCGGCGAGCTGGCCGCGCGGGCCGGGACCACGACGCGCACCTTGCGCTACTACGAGTCGCGGGGACTGCTGCCCGCGCGCCGCGGCGGCAACGGCTATCGGACCTACGACGAGGCCGATCTGAAGCTGCTGCGGCAGATCAGGACGTTGCAGGACTTCGGGTTCGACCTGGAGGAGACCCGGCCCTTCGTGGAGTGTCTGCGGGCCGGGCACCCCGAGGGCGACTCGTGTCCCGCCTCGCTCGAGGTCTACCGGCGCAAGCTCGGCGAACTCGACGAGCTGATCGGCGAGCTGCGGGCCGTGCGGGCCAAGATCGGCCTGCGGCTGTCGATGGCCGAGGGGGAACCACCGTTGTGCGAACTGGGAGGGCAGGAGCTGTGATCAGGGCGGCGGGCGTGGCAGAGGTGACGGACGCGGACTTCGAGACGGAGGTGATCGGGGCGGAGCTGCCGGTGCTGGTGGAGTTCACCGCGGACTGGTGCCCGCCCTGCCGGCAGATGGGGCCGGTGCTCACGGCCCTGGCCGCGGAGGAGGGGCAGCGGCTGAAGGTGGTGCAGCTGGACGTGGACACCAACCCGGACACCACCAACGCGTACAAGGTGCTGTCGATGCCGACCTTCATGGTCTTCCGCGCCGGTGAACCGGTGAAGTCGATGGTGGGCGCACGGCCCAAGCGGCGGCTTCTGGAGGAGCTCGCCGACGTGCTGTGATTCCGTCCCGAACACAAGAAACCCCCCGGGCAATTGCGCCCGGGGGATTTCTTTGCGTATATTCAATGGTTCGCGACTTCGCGTGAATTCGGTCGCGGTGAAGTTCACTGAGCACAGTATATCCGGGCGGGAGCAGAATTGTCAAACACCGAATTTCAAGACGGTGAAATGCGACGCGAGCAGGAATTCATCGACGACCTGTACGCGCGCGTGGACGCGCTGCGCGGTGACACCGAGGACTCCGTCACGGACGCGCTCGCCCAGGGCAACACGCCCATGCAGGCACGGCTGGAGCGGGACATCCTGGTCGCCGAGCGCTCGGGGCTGCTCGCCGCGCTGAACGCCGTGGACGGCTCGCTCTGCTTCGGCCGGATCGACCTCTCCTCCGGCACCACCCACCACATCGGCCGTATCGGCCTGCGCACCGACGACGCCGAGCGCACGCCGATCCTTGTCGACTGGCGGGCCGACGTCGCCCGGCCCTTCTACCTGGCCACCGGCCACACCCCGATGGGCCTCAGGCGCCGGCGGCACATCACCACCGGCGGCCGTACGGTCACCGCCCTGCACGACGAGATCCTCGACCTCGGCGACCGGGAGCGCACCGGCCACGAGGACCCGACCGGCGACGCGGTCCTGCTCGCCGCGCTGAACACCGCGCGCACCGGCCGGATGAACGACATCGTGCAGACCATCCAGGCCGAGCAGGACGAGATCATCCGGGCGCCGCACCGCGGGGTGCTGGTCGTGGAGGGCGGTCCGGGCACCGGCAAGACGGCCGTCGCCCTGCACCGCGCGGCCTACCTCCTCTACGAACACCGGGAACTGCTCGCCAAGCGGGCGGTCCTGATCGTCGGCCCCAACCCCGCCTTCCTCGGCTACATCGGCGAGGTCCTGCCCGCGCTGGGCGAGACGGGCGTGCTGCTGGCCACCGTCGGCGAACTGTTCCCCGGCGTGCGGGCGACCGCGACCGACACCCGGGAGGCGGCCGCGGTGAAGGGGCGCGCCGACATGGCGGACGTGCTCGCCGAGGTCGTACTGGACTGGCAGGCGCTGCCCGACCCGGTGATCGCCATCGAGCACGACCGCGAGATCCTCATGCTCGACGACGGCCTGGTGAAGGTGGCGCGCGAGAAGGCCCGCGCGGCGCGGCTGCCGCACAACGCGGCACGCGAGCACTTCGAGGGCCACATCCTCAACACCCTCACCGAGCTGTACGCCGAGCGGGTCGGGACCGACCCCTTCGACGGTACGAATCTGCTGGACCCGAGCGACATCACGCAGATCCGTGACGACATCGCCGAGAACCCGGAGGTCTGGGCCGCCATCGACCAGCTGTGGCCGCGGCTGACCCCGCAGCGACTGGTCGCGGACTTCCTCGCCGACCCCGTGGGCTACCTCCCCGACGAGGACGTCGCCGCGATCCGCCGGCCCGTGACCCGGGCGTGGACGGTGTCGGACGTACCGCTGCTCGACGAGGCCGCCGAACTGCTCGGCGAGGACGACAGGCTGCGGCGGGCGCTGGCCGAGCGGGAGCGGGAGACACAGGTCGCCTACGCACAGGGCGTGCTGGACGTCTCGTACGCCTCGCGCACCTACGAGTTCGAGGACAAGGAAGAGGAGGACTCCGAGGTCCTGTCCGCGCACGACATCATCGACGCCGAGCGGTTCGCCGAGCGCCACGAGGAGGACGACCACCGCAGCGCCGCCGAGCGCGCGGCGGCCGACCGGACCTGGGCGTTCGGGCACATCATCGTCGACGAGGCGCAGGAGCTGTCGCCGATGGCGTGGCGGCTGCTGATGCGGCGCAGCCCGACCCGCTCGATGACCCTGGTCGGCGACCCGGCCCAGACGGCGGAGGCGGCGGGCGTCGGCTCGTGGCGGAAGATCCTCCAGCCGTACGTCGAGGACCGCTGGGAGCACACCCGCCTGGGCGTCAACTACCGCACGCCCGCCGAGATCATGGACCTCGCGGCGGCGGTCGTCAGGGCGGAGAACCCGGACTTCGAACCGCCCAGTTCCGTACGGTCCACCGGTGTACGTCCCTGGGTGCGCGCCACCGACGACCTGCCCGGCGCCGTTGCGAAGGCCGTCGAGGAGCTCACCCCGGCCGAGGGCCGGCTCGCGGTCATCGCCCCGCGCCACCTGCACCGGAAGCTGGCGGCCCACCTGGACGGCATCACGCCGGACACCGAGCCCGACCTGACCCGTGGCGTCGTACTCCTCGACCCCCGTCAGTCCAAGGGCCTGGAGTTCGACTCGGTACTGGTGGTGGAACCGGGCCTGTACGGCACGAGCGACCTGTACGTGGCGCTGACACGGGCGACACAGCGGTTGGGGGTGCTGCACACGGGGCGCCTGCCGCAGGCGCTGGCCGAGGGCGCGTCGGAGTGACGGCAGGGCTTCGCCCGCGCCGTGGCAGGTGAGGTGGGCTGCGCGACCAGCCGCCGCGGGGGGCTGGTCGCGCAGTTCCCCGCGCCCCTGCGGGGCGCTGCCGTCTAGGCCGGCCGCAGCCAGACCGTCGCCAGTGGCGGCAACGTCAGGCGGATGCTCGCCGGGCGGCCGTGCCAGTTCTGGGGTTCCGGCTTGATCGGGTCCGGGTTGGTGACGTCGCCGCCGCCGTACTTCGCCGCGTCGCTGTTCACCGCCTCGTGCCAGGCCGGCACATCGTCCGGGACACCGAGCCGGTACTCGTCGCGCACGACCGGCGACATGTTCGACACCGCCAGCAGCGGCACACCCTCCGCGTCGTAACGCAGGAACGCGAACACGTTGTCGTCGGCGGCGTCACCCACCACCCACTCGAAGCCCGACGGATCGGTGTCGCGCTGCCACAGCGCCGGCGTATGGCGGTAGACCGTGTTGAGATCGCGGATCAGGTCCCGCACCCCGCGATGGTCGGGCTCCGCCCCGTACGCCGGGTCCAGCAGCCACCAGTCCGGCCCGTGCGCCTCCGACCACTCGGCGCCCTGTGCGAACTCCTGCCCCATGAACAGCAGTTGCTTGCCCGGGTGCGCCCACATGAAGCCCAGGTAGGCACGGTGGTTGGCCCGCTGCTGCCACCAGTCGCCCGGCATCTTCGACACCAGCGACCGCTTGCCGTGCACGACCTCGTCGTGGGAGATGGGCAGCACGTAGTTCTCGCTGTACGCGTACACCATCGAGAACGTCATCTCGTTGTGGTGGTACCTGCGGTGCACCGGCTCCTTGGCCATGTACTCCAGCGAGTCGTGCATCCAGCCCATGTTCCACTTCAGGCCGAACCCCAGGCCCCCGAACCCACCGGGCCCCGACACATGCGTCGGACGCGTCACGCCGTCCCAGGCCGTCGACTCCTCCGCGATCGTCACGACCCCCGGCACCCGCCGGTACACCGTCGCGTTCATCTCCTGGAGGAACGCCACCGCGTCGAGGTTCTCCCGCCCGCCGTGCTCGTTCGGCACCCACTGGCCCGGCTCGCGCGAGTAGTCCAGGTAGAGCATGGACGCCACTGCGTCCACCCGGAGCCCGTCGATGTGGAACTCCTCGCACCAGTACAGGGCGTTGGCGACCAGGAAGTTGCGCACCTCCCGCCGCCCGAAGTCGAACTCCAGCGTGCCCCAGTCGGGATGCGCCGAACGCAGCGGATCCTCGTGCTCGTACAGCGGACGCCCGTCGAACTCGGCCAGCGCCCAGTCGTCGCGCGGGAAGTGCGCCGGCACCCAGTCCATCAGCACGCCGATCCCGGCCCGGTGCAGGGCGTCGACCAGGTACTTGAAGTCGTCGGGCGTGCCGAGGCGGGCCGTGGGCGCGTAGAAGCCGGTGACCTGGTAGCCCCAGGAGCCGCCGAAGGGGTGCTCGGCCACCGGCATCAGCTCGACATGGGTGAAGCCCAGGTCCTTGACGTACGCGGGGAGCTGCTCCGCGAGCTGGCGGTACGTCAGCCCCGGCCGCCAGGACGCCAGGTGGACCTCGTACACCGAGAACGGCGCCTCGTGCACCGGCACCGAACCGCGCCGCTCCAGCCACGCCGCGTCGCCCCACTCGTGCTGGGAGGCGTACACGATGGAGGACGTGTTCGGCGGGGCCTCCGTCCGGCGGGCCATCGGGTCGGCGCGCAGCGTCTTCGAGCCGTCGGGCCGGGTGATCTCGAACTTGTACAGCTCGCCCTCGCCGATGCCGGGCACGAACAGCTCCCAGACACCGGTGCCGCCGAGCGAGCGCATCGGATAGCCCGTGCCGTCCCAGAAGTTGAACGTGCCGGCCAGGGACACACCGCGCGCGTTCGGTGCCCACACCGTGAAGCGGGTGCCGGTCACGCCCTGGTGCGTCATCGGCTCGGCGCCGAGCGCCCGCCACAGCTCCTCGTGCCGGCCCTCGCCGATCAGATGCAGATCGAGCTCGCCGAGCGCGGGCAGGAAGCGGTACGCGTCCTCGGTGTCCTGCACGGACCCCTCGTACGCCACGAGGAGCCGGTAGCCGGCCGGGACCTCCCGCAGCGGGAGCAGCCCGGAGAAGAACCCCTCCCCGTCGTCGTGCAGTTCGGCCCGCAGGTTCCCCACGACGACGGTCACCGACAGGGCGAACGGCCGGAAGGCGCGGAAGGCGACACCGCCGGGCACCGGATGCGCGCCGAGGACGGAGTGCGGGGCGTGGTGGGTGCCGGTGAGCAGACGATCGCGGTCGACGGCGTCGAGGGCCGGGGAGACGGCGACCTCCACGGGCGGGGCCGGCTTCGGGACCGCCTTCTGCGCGGGGATCTTCTTCTGCGCCGCCTTCTGCGCGGGGATCTTCTTGGCGGCCTTCTTCGGAGCGGCTGCCTTGGCCGGCGTGCTCTTCGCGGCCGTGCCCTTCGCCGCCGTGGTCTTGGCGGTCGCCTTCTTCGTCACCGCCTTCTTGGCGACGGCCTTCTTCGCCGTGGCCTTCTTGGCGGCCGGCTTCTGCACCTCGGCCTTCTTCGCCTCGGTCTTCTTCCCGGCGGCCTTCTTCGCGGCGGTCTTCTTCTGCCCGGCCGCCTTCGCCGTGACCTTCTTCGCCGTCCCCTTCCTCACGGCCTCCGCGGCCTCGGCGGCCCTGGTCGTCGCCCTTTTGGCGACGCTCGTCTTCTCGACCGGCTGCGCGGCCGTGCTCTCGGCTTCCGAACCGCCGGCGGGAGTGGTGCGGGGGGTCACGGGCGGGGCCTCCTAGGCGAAGGTGGGGATGAGGGGCTGAGGGAAGAGGGCGGGGCGCCGGAGTCGGCGGCGAGCCGGCCTATGGCGGCCAGCGGCACCGGGAGCCAGTCGGGGCGGTGACGGGCCTCGTAGACGACCTCGTAGATCGCCTTGTCGGTCTCGTACGCCCGCAGCAGCACCGGATCGGTCCGCGGATCGGCGCCGCTGACCTGCGCGTACCCGGAGCAGTACGCGGCCCGGCAGGCCTCGGCCCAGCCCGGCACCGGCAGGTCGGCGGAGTGGGCCGCGTAGTCGAAGGAGCGCAGCATGCCCGCCACGTCCCGCACCGGCGGCTGCGGCATCCGCCGTTCGGCCAGCGGCTTCGACGGCTCGCCCTCGAAGTCGATCAGCCACCAACGGCCGCCCGGCGAGCGCAGGCACTGCCCGAGGTGCAGATCGCCGTGGATGCGCTGGGCGGTCCAGGTGCAGCCCTCGGCGGCGAGAGCGGCCAGCGCCTCGAACGCGGAGCGCAGCGCGGGCGCGTACGGCCGCAGCGCCGGCACCGCCTGCGCGGCCGCCTCCAGCCGCTCGACCATGCCGTCCACCAGCTGCTGCACCTGCGCGTGCCCGAGGGTCACCGTCGGCAGCGTGCGGGCGAGAGCGGTGTGCACCTCGGCGGTCGCGCGCCCCAGCGCCCGTGCCTCGGCGGCGAAGTCCTCGCCCTTGGCCAGCTCCCGCAGCGCCAGCTCCCAGCCGTCCGCCGCGCCCTGCACGAAGGGCTGGAGCACGCCGAGTACGTACGACTCACCGGCCAGCTCCGAGCGGAACCACGCCGTCGGCGCGGGCACCCGGTCGCAGTCCTCGCGGGCCAGCGCGAGCGGCAGTTCCAGGTCGGGATTGACGCCGGGCACGATCCGGCGGAGCAGCTTCAGGATGAACGTATCGCCGTATACGACCGACGAGTTGGACTGTTCCGAGGTGACCAGGCGCGGCACCAGGCCGGACCGGATCTCCTGGTCGCCGTCCCGTTCGAAGCGCAGCGCGCCGATCCGGGCCCCGGTGCGCAGGGCCTCCAGGAGCAGTTCGGCGGGGCGGGCGTCGCACAGGGCGTCGTACACCGTGCGTCCGGCGAGCGGGCCCTCGGCCACGTGCCCGATCAGCGCGGGCGCGAGCCGTGGCGGCAGTGCCTCGCGGTCCCCTATGAGGAGCTGGTAGCAGTCGGCGGGCTGCTCGGGCGCGCCCGGCACCGGCGCGAGCGGCTGGTGGGCGCGCACCAGCAGGTGGTTCAGGCCCAGCTTGCCGCCGGGCGGCAGCAGTTCGGTGGCGGCGACCAGCGAGAACCCGGTGACCGGACGCCCCTTGCCCGCGAACCAGCGCTGTCGTGGCAGCCACTCCCGTAGCAGCGGATCAAGTGACGCAAGGAGGCCGGGCGAAGTGGTGACGGTACGTGTGACGGCTTCCGACATGGCGTCGCGTCCTTTCCCCGGGGGGTCGGGGTGTTACTTCTGCGTGCCCCGGGCGGGGCGGTGGAAACCGCCCCGCCGGGCTCTCAGGCGGCGTCCTTGCGCAGCCGGAACCAGTAGAAGCCGTGGCCCCCGAGGGTCAGCAAGTACGGGAGCTCACCGATGGCCGGGAATCGCACCCCGCCGAACAGCTCGACGGGATGTCGGCCGCCGAACGGTCGCAGATCCAGTTCCGTCGGCTGCGCGAACCGCGAGAAGTTGTGGACGCACAGCACCAGGTCGTCCTCGTACTCGCGCAGGAAGGCGAGGACCGCCGGGTTCGACGACTGGAGTTCGGTGTAGGTGCCGAGCCCGAACGCCGGGTTCTGCTTGCGGATCTCGATCATGCGGCGGGTCCAGTGCAGCAGCGAGGACGGCGACGCCATGGACGCCTCGACGTTCGTCACCTGGTAGCCGTGGACCGGGTCCATGATCGTCGGCAGATACAGCCGTCCCGGATCACAGGAGGAGAATCCCGCGTTGCGGTCCGGGGTCCACTGCATGGGGGTGCGGACGGCGTCGCGGTCGCCGAGCCAGATGTTGTCGCCCATGCCGATCTCGTCGCCGTAGTACAGGATCGGCGAGCCGGGCAGCGACAGCAGCAGCGCGGTGAACAGTTCGATCTGGTTGCGGTCGTTGTCCAGCAGGGGCGCCAGCCTGCGCCGGATGCCGATGTTGGCGCGCATGCGGGGGTCCTTGGCGTATTCCGCCCACATGTAGTCGCGTTCCTCGTCGGTGACCATTTCGAGGGTCAGCTCGTCGTGGTTGCGCAGGAAGATGCCCCACTGGCAGCTGGAGGGGATGGCCGGCGTCTTGGCGAGGATTTCCGAGACGGGGTAGCGGGATTCCCGCCGTACCGCCATGAAGATGCGCGGCATGACCGGGAAATGAAACGCCATGTGGCATTCGTCGCCGCCGCTGCTGTAGTCGCCGAAGTAGTCGACGACGTCCTCCGGCCACTGATTGGCCTCCGCCAGCAGCACCGTGTCCGGGTAGTGCGCGTCGATCTCCTTGCGCACCCGCTTCAGGAGCTCGTGCGTTGCCGGAAGGTTTTCGCAGTTCGTGCCCTCCTCCGCGTACAGATAGGGCACGGCGTCCAGGCGGAAGCCGTCGATCCCCAGGTCCAGCCAGAACTTCAGCGCCGAGAGGATCTCCTCCACCACGGCCGGGTTCTCGTAGTTGAGGTCCGGTTGGTGGGAGAAGAAGCGGTGGAAGTAGTACTGCTTGCGGACCGGGTCGAAGGTCCAGTTGGAGGCCTCGGTGTCGACGAAGATGATGCGGGCGTCGGAGTACGCCTTGTCGTCGTCGGCCCAGACGTAGTAGTCGCCGTAGGGTCCTTCGGGGTCCTTTCTGGATTCCTGGAACCACGGGTGCTGGTCGCTGGTGTGGTTCATGACGAAGTCGATGATGACCCGCATGCCGCGCTGGTGGGCGGAGTCCACGAAGTCCACGAAGTCGGCGAGGTCGCCGAATTCGGGGAGGACGGCGGTGTAGTCGGAGACGTCGTAGCCGCCGTCGCGGAGGGGTGATTTGAAGAAGGGCGGCAGCCACAGGCAGTCGACGCCGAGCCATTGCAGGTAGTCGAGTTTGGCGGTCAGGCCTTTGAGGTCGCCGACGCCGTCGCCGTTGCTGTCCTGGAAGGAGCGGACCAGGACCTCGTAGAAGACGGCGCGTTTGAACCAGTCGGGGTCACGATCCTTGGCTGGGGTGTCCTCGAAGGTGTCCTGAACGGGCTCGTTGACGATCATTTTGTGGGTGACCCTCCGATCTGCGGGGTGGACGGTCGCAGGACGGTGAGGATGTGCGCGGGACGAGTGCCCGGTTCGAGACGCACGTAGTTCGCCCTGCCCCAGTGATAGGTCTCACCGGTGAGCTCGTCGCGCACCGGCACCGACTCGTGCCAGTCCAGGCCGAGTTGCGGCATGTCCAACGAGACCGTGGCCTCCTGGGTGTGGTGGGGGTCGAGGTTGACGACCACCAGAACCGTGTTCGAACCGCTTCGCTTCGAGTACACGATCACCGCGTCCTGGTCCGCGTGGTGGAAGTGGAGGTCACGCAACTGCCGCAGGGCCGGATTCTCGCGTCGGACGGCGTTGAGGCGGGTGAGCAGGGGGGTGATGGTGCGGCCTTCGCGTTCGGCCGCTGTCCAGTCGCGGGGGCGTAGCTGGTACTTCTCGGAGTGGAGGTATTCCTCGCTGCCCTTGCGCAGGGGTGTGTTCTCGCACAGTTCGTAGCCGCTGTAGATGCCCCAGGTGGGGGACAGGGTGGCGGCGAGGACGGCGCGCAGCTCGAAGGCGGGACGGCCGCCCTGCTGGAGGAACTCGTGCAGGATGTCGGGGGTGTTGGCGAAGAAGTTCGGCCGCATGTAGGCGGCGGCCTCGCCGGACAGCTCGGTCAGGTACTCGGTGAGTTCCTGCTTGCTGTTGCGCCAGGTGAAGTACGTGTACGACTGCTGGAAGCCGATCTGGGCCAGGGTGTGCATCATCGCCGGCCGGGTGAACGCCTCCGCCAGGAAGATCACGTCCGGGTCGGTGCGGCCCACGTCCGCGATCACCCTCTGCCAGAACACGACCGGCTTGGTGTGCGGGTTGTCGACCCGGAAGATCCGCACCCCGTGGTCCATCCAGTGGCGCAGCACCCGCAGCGTCTCGGCGATCAGACCGTCCATGTCCGCGTCGAACGCGATCGGGTAGATGTCCTGGTACTTCTTCGGCGGGTTCTCCGCATAGGCGATCGTGCCGTCCGGGCGGTGGTGGAACCACTCCGGATGCTTGTCCACCCACGGATGATCCGGTGAGCACTGCAGGGCGAAGTCGAGCGCGACCTCCAGGCCCAGTTCCCCCGCCCTGGCGACGAACCGGTCGAAGTCCTCGATCGTGCCCAGGTCCGGGTGGACGGCGTCGTGGCCGCCCTCGGGCGAACCGATCGCCCAGGGCACGCCGACGTCGTCGACGCCTGCGGACAGGGTGTTGTCGGGGCCCTTGCGGAAGGTCGTGCCGATCGGGTGGATCGGTGGGAGGTAGACGACGTCGAAGCCCATCGCCGCGATCCCCGGCAACCGACCGGCCGCGGTCTCGAAGGTGCCGTGCGGGCGCTCGGCCGTGCCCTCAGAGCGAGGGAAGAACTCGTACCAGGAGCCGTACAGGGCCCGCTCCCGCTCCACCAGCAGCGGCAGCGGATCCGACGCGGTCACCAGATCCCGCAACGGATAACGCCCCAGCACGGCATCGACCTCGGGCGTCAGCGAGGCCGCCAACCGCCATGCGGCCGGTCGGCTTTCGTCCCGCAGGGCCTCGACGGCCGCGAGGATCACGCGCCGCCCCTTGCCCTTGGGCACGGCCGCGGCGGCACGCTCGTACAGTCGCGCGCCCTCCTCCAGGACCAGGTCCGTGTCCATCCCGGCGGGGATCTTGATCTCGGCGTGGTGCCGCCAGGTGCCGATGGGGTCGCCCCACGCCTCCACGTGGTAGGTCCAGCGGCCCGGCTCGCCGGCGGTGACGTCGGCGCCCCAGCGGTCGGTGCCGGGGGCGAGTTCACGCATCGGGGTCCAGGGGCCCGGTCGGCCGTCCGGGTCGGTCAGTACGGCATTGGCGGCGACGGCGTCGTGTCCCTCGCGGAACACGGTCGCCGAGATCTCGAAGGTCTCGCCTGTGACCGCCTTCGCGGGCCTGCGCCCCCGCTGGACGAACGGGCGGACGTCGAGAACCGGTATGCGCCCGACACCGCCCGTCGCATCGGCCGTGGAGGGTCGCTCCGGAGCCGGCGGGCCGGGATCGGCGGCGGTGGTGCGGGGGACCGGGGGCGCTTCGGTGCGAGACGTCGGGGGTGTGGACGACTGGTGGTGCATGGCGGGCATGACCGCTCCTGTCCGCGTCAACGTTGGTGGGCGGATGGCTGTGGGGAGGTGGGTCCTGCGTGGTGACTTGTCGCTGTGCGGCTGGGCCGCGTGGGGTGCACGCCCGGGGGCGTACGGGTGGGGCGTACCGGAGGAGCCTTCCCACCCTATTCGTGTGGGCAATCCGGCACTTTGTTAACTACTCACGCGTATGTCTACGCACAAGACCGGCCCCGTTCGTGAGGAACGGGGCCGGTGTCCGCACTTCGCCGCGAAGTGGCCGCTACGAGCCCGGTACCTGCAAGAGTTTGTTCGGTGAGCCCAGCCCGCGGCCGGAGACCTTGCCGGAAGCGGCCCGTGCGACCAGCGCCTTGGAGACCTGTGCCGGGGACGCCTTGGGGTGGTCCGCCAGATACAGCGCGGCCACGCCCGCGACGTGGGGTGATGCCATCGACGTACCGGAGAAGGTGGCCCGGCCGGTGTCGCTCGCGTACGACGCTGAGGTGATCGACACGCCCGGGGCGAACACGTCCAGAACCGACCCGGTGTTGGAGAAGCCCGCCCGCGCGTCCTTCCTGTCGGTGGCGCCGACGGTGATGGCCTCGCGCACCGCCGCGGGGGAGTAGAGGCCGGCCGGCAGCCCGTCGTTGCCCGCCGCCACCGTGTAGGTGACACCGGCCGCGACGGAGTTGCGTACGGCGGCGTCCAACTGCGCGTTGCGGTTGCCGCCGAGGCTCACGTTGGCGACCGCCGGCTTCCTCGCGTGCCTGGTCACCCAGTCGATGCCCGCGATGACCTGGGCGGTCGTGCCGCCGCCGGCGTCGTCCAGCACGCGTACGGCCACGACCTTCGCCTTCTTGGCGACTCCGTACTGCTTGCCCGCGATGGTGCCGGCGACATGGGTGCCGTGGCCGTTGCCGTCGCCGGCGCTCCTGTCGTTGCCGACGAAGTCCCAGCCGTAACTCGCCCGGCCGCCGAAGTCCTTGTGCGAGACGCGGATGCCGGTGTCGATGACGTAGACCGTCACGCCGCCGCCCGCGGACTCGGGCCAGGTGTAGCTCTTGTCCAGCGGAAGATTGGCCTGATCGATGCGGTCGAGACCCCAGGACGGCGGGTTCTTCCGCGTGTGCTCCAAGGTCACCCGGGTGTCCTGGACGACGGAGGCGACCCGGGGGTCGGCAGCGAGCCGTTTGGCCTGTCTCTCGTCGGCCCGGACGGCGTAACCGTTGAGGACGGTGCCGTAGGTGTGGCTTATTTTCGCCCCGTACTTTTCGGCGAGGCTCTTTCCGGCCGCCGACGGAACTCTCGTTGCCCCCTTGAGTGTCACCACGTAACTGCCGCTGACGGAGCCGGGGTCCCCGGCGCCGAGTATCTGCCCCTCCGGTGCGGCGTGCGCGGGCATGGTGGTGGCCGAAAGCGCGACGACACAGGTCATCGCGGTCAGACCACCCGCCCGGCGCAGACGCCGCGTGCGCGTCCGTGCCATGGTGCGAGTTCCCCTCCTCGACTCGGCGCACGGCGGCCGGGAATCGCCGGGTGCACCAGGCGAGGCCGGTACGCCACTGTCACCCTCTCGTGAGGTGAGAAGTCGCCACAAGGACGCCTACGGGGGCGGAATCGGCCATATCGGCTATGGGGGATGTGTAAAGGTTGCGCTTGATTTCGGACGGAGGTACTCGGTCCGCTTCGCTCGGGCGTCGCAAAAACGCCCTGTGGTTACGAAGCCCCGCATACCGATACCGTCGGTGGCGATGACGGGACCCACACCGCCGTGTGTCCCCTGCCACGTGCTGCCCGAGGTGAACCGTGAAGGCGATCCGTCGATTCACCGTCCGACCTGTCCTCCCCGAACCCCTCCGGCCCCTCAGCGACCTGGCGCGCAATCTGCGCTGGTCCTGGCATGCGGAGACCCGTGACCTCTTCCAGTCCGTGGACCCCGAACGCTGGGCCGCCTCGGGCGACGACCCCGTGCGGCTGCTGGGCAGCGTCCCGCCCGCGCGGCTCGCGGAACTGGCGGAGGACCGCCGCTTCCTGCGCCGGCTGGCCGAGGTCGCCGGTGACCTCGACGACTACGTCACCGGTGGACGCTGGTACCAGGACCAGTCCGCCGAACTCCCTGCCGCCATCGCCTACTTCTCGCCCGAATTCGGCATCACGGCCGCCCTGCCGCAGTACTCCGGCGGCCTCGGCATCCTCGCCGGGGACCACCTCAAGGCGGCCAGCGACCTCGGCGTGCCGCTCATCGGCGTCGGGCTGCTGTACCGGCACGGCTACTTCCGCCAGACCCTGTCCCGGGACGGCTGGCAGCAGGAGCACTATCCCGTCCTGGACCCCAACGAACTGCCGCTGGTGCTCCTGAAGGAACCCGACGGCACCCCCGCCCAGGTCTCGCTCGCCCTGCCCGGCGGCCGGTCGCTGCACGCCCGCGTCTGGCTGGCCCAGGTCGGCCGGGTCCCGCTGCTGATGCTCGACTCCGACGTCGAGGAGAACGACCTCGGCGGACGCGGGGTGACCGACCGGCTCTACGGCGGCGGCAGCGAGCACCGGCTCCTCCAGGAGATGCTGCTGGGCATAGGAGGGGTACGGGCGGTGCGGGCGTACTGCCGGCTGACCGGCCACCCCGAGCCCGAGGTCTTCCACACCAACGAGGGACACGCCGGCTTCCTCGGTCTGGAGCGCATCGCGGAACTGGCCGCCGCGGGGCTGGACTTCGACCCCGCGCTGGAGGCCGTCCGCGCGGGCACGGTGTTCACCACCCACACCCCCGTCCCGGCCGGCATCGACCGCTTCGACCGCGAGCTGGTCGCCCACCACTTCGGCCCCGACGCCGAGCTCCCCGGCATCGACGTCGAGCGCATCCTCCGGCTCGGCATGGAGACCTACCCCGGCGGCGAGCCGAACCTGTTCAACATGGCCGTGATGGGCCTGCGCCTGGGCCAGCGGGCGAACGGCGTCTCGCTGCTGCACGGCAACGTCAGCCGCGAGATGTTCTCGGGCCTGTGGCCGGGGTTCGACCCGGACGAGGTGCCGATCACCTCGGTCACCAACGGCGTCCACGCCCCGACCTGGGTGGCCCCCGAGGTCTTCCGCCTGGGCGCCCGCCAGATCGGCGGCCGGCGCACCGAGGACGCGCTGACGGTGGGCGGCTCGGAACGCTGGGACGCGGTCGGGGAGATCCCGGACCAGGACATCCATGAGCTGCGGCGGGTGCTGCGCGAGCAACTGGTGACCGAGGTGCGGGAGCGGCTGCGCGCGTCCTGGCGCCAGCGGGGCGCAGGGACGGCCGAGCTGGGCTGGATCGACGGAGTCCTCGACCCCGACGTCCTCACGATCGGATTCGCGCGCCGGGTCCCGTCGTACAAGCGTCTGACGCTCATGCTCCGTGACCGCGACCGGCTGATGGACCTGCTCCTGCACCCCGAGCGGCCGATCCAGATCGTGGTGGCCGGCAAGGCGCACCCCGCGGACGACGGCGGGAAGCGGCTGGTGCAGGAACTCGTCCGGTTCACGGACGACCCCCGGGTGCGCCACCGCATCGTCTTCCTGCCCGACTACGGCATGGCGATGGCCCAGAAGCTCTACCCCGGCTGCGACATCTGGCTGAACAACCCGCTGCGCCCGCTGGAGGCGTGCGGCACCTCCGGGATGAAGGCGGCGCTGAACGGCTGTCTCAACCTGTCCGTCCTGGACGGCTGGTGGGACGAGTGGTTCCAGCCCGACTTCGGCTGGGCGATCCCCACGGCGGACGGCACCGGCACGGACCCGGACCGCCGCGACGACATAGAGGCCGCGGCGCTGTACGACCTGCTGGAACAACGCGTCACGCCCCGCTTCTACGAGCGCGGGGAGAGCGGCCTGCCCGACCGCTGGATCGAGATGGTCCGCCAGACCCTCACCCTGCTCGGCCCGAAGGTCCTGGCGGGCAGGATGGTCCGCGAGTACGTGGAGCGTCTCTACACGCCCGCAGCGCACGCCCACCGGGCGATGACGGCGGACGCGGCGCGTGAACTCGCCGTCTGGAAGGCCCGGGTGCGCTCCGCCTGGCACGACGTGAGCGTCGACCATGTGGAGACGTCCGTACCGACGGTGACCGCCACGGCCGAACTCGGCACGACCCTCACCCTCCGCGTCCGCGTCGGCCTCGGCGACCTCGCGCCGGACGACGTGGAGGTCCAGGTGGTCTCGGGCCGCGTCGACCCGGAGGACCACATCGCGGACGCGTCCACGGTGCCGCTGAAGCCGGTGGTCCCCCCCGACACCGACGGCCGCTGGACCTACGAGGGCCCCCTGTCCCTGGCCCGCACGGGCCCCTACGGCTACACCGTCCGCATCCTCCCGTCCCACCGCCTGCTGGCGTCGAGCGCGGAACTGGGCCTGGTGGCGGTGCCCGCCGAGGACCTGGGGGAGGGGGCGGGGGTTCTGATGCGGTGACGCGGCGGCAGCGCGGGCGCGGGGCTCGCGGGGACCCGGTGTGCCTCAGTACTCCTTGTTCTCGCGCTCGCACAGCTGCCGCAGCACATTGCCGCACCGCCGCGCGTACGCGTGCTGCAACCCCCGGGTGGCCGGGCCGCCCGCGCGGGCGTACCACTTGGCCGCGCGGCTGAAGGCGTGGACGGTCAGCCAGACCGTGCCGTCGCCGGTGCGGTCCACGACGAAGGACTCCTCGCCGCACTCCGGGTGGCCGGCGAGGGTGCCGTAGGCCCAGCCGGTGCGGCGGGACTCCTCGACCGTCCAGACGACGCGGCAGGGGGCCTTGATGACGCCGGCGAGGGTGACCGTGACGTCGACGTCGGGGGCCGCGCGGTCGGCCGCCGTCTCCATTCCGACGCCCATCGTGCGGTGCATCTCCCAGGTCATGACCGCTTCTGCGGCTCTGCGGAAGACGTCTTCGCCCTCGCCGATGCGGGTGCGCACGTTCATGGGGTGGAAGCCGGGCGGGCAGAAGCCTGTCTCCCGGGTCGCGCCGACGTCGTCGTACGTGAAGGACATGGGTCCCAAGAGTAGGGCGGCACCCGGGGATGCCTTCGTCCCGGGTGCCGCCCCTGCGCGCAACTATGTGTGCGTCAGCTCACGTTGATGGCCGACCAGGCGGCCGCCACCGTCTTGTACTCCGTGCTGGTGGAGCCGTACAGGGCGGACGCCGCGCTCAGCGTCGCCGTGCGGGCGGCCTTGTAGTTGGTGGTCGAGGTCATGTACTCGGTCAGCGCCTTGTACCAGATCGCGGCGGCCTTGGCGCGGCCGATCCCGGCGACCGTCGAGCCGTTGGACGTCGGGGAGTTGTAGCTCACCCCGTTGATCGTCTTCGCGCCGCTGCCCTCCGACAGCAGGTAGAAGAAGTGGTTCGCGGGGCCCGAGGAGTAGTGCACGTCCAGGCCGCCCAGCGACGAGGACCAGCTGTCCTTGGAGCCGCCGTCCTTGCTCGGCTTGTCCATGTAGCGCAGCGGGGTGCCGTCGCCGTTGATGTCGATCTCCTCGCCGATGAGGTAGTCACCGACGTCGTTGGAGTTGTTGGCGTAGAACTCCACCGCCGTGCCGAAGATGTCCGAGGTGGCCTCGTTCAGGCCGCCGGACTCACCGCTGTAGTTCAGGCCCGCGGTGTTGGAGGTGACGCCGTGGGTCATCTCGTGGCCGGCCACGTCCAGCGAGGTCAGCGGGTTGGTGTTGCCCGAGCCGTCGCCGTACGTCATGCAGAAGCAGCTGTCGTCCCAGAACGCGTTGACGTACGCGTTGCCGTAGTGGACGCGGGAGTAGGCGGCCTTGCCGTCGTTCTTGATGCCGCTGCGGCCGAAGGTGTTCTTGTAGAAGTCCCAGGTCTCCTGAGCGCCGTAGGCCGCGTCGACGGCGGCGGTCTGGTCGGTGGAGGAGCTGGAGGCGGTGCCGGTGCCCCAGGTGTCGTCCGCGTCCGTGAACAGCGTTCCGGCGGACGAGCTGGTGCTGCGGGCCTTGTTGTACGTCTTGTGGCCGCCGCGCGTGGTGTCGTAGAGCTGGTACGTCGAGCCCGACTTGGTCGTGCCGAGCGTGACCGTGCCCGAGTACAGGCTCTTGCCGCTGCCGGTCTCGATGCCCTGGTACTCGAAGAGCTTCTTGCCGGTGGCGGCGTCGGTGACGACGTGCAGCTCGTTCGGGGTGCCGTCGTCCTGGAGGCCGCCGACGACGGTCTCGTAGGCGAGGGTGGGCTTGCCGTTCGCGGCCCAGATCACCTTGCGGGGCGCCTTGTCCGCCTCGGTCTTCTTCGAGCCGGCCGACTTGGCGAGCGAGACCGCCTGGCCCTCGGCCTTGGCCGCGGTGATGGCCGGCTTCAGCGAGGCGACCTCGATGGTGGCCTTCGTCGCCTTGGTCACGCCCTTTCTCGCGCCGGACGCCGACTCGTGGACGACCAGGTCGCCGCCGAGGACCGGCAGGCCCGCGTAGGTGCGCTCGTAGCGGGTGTGGACGCTGCCGTCGGCGTCCTTGACGACGTCCTTGACGACCAGCTTCTCCTGGGCGCCGAGGCCTATCTCGTCGGCCGTGTCGGCGGCCTTGGCCTGCTGGTCCTTGATGAGGGTGGTGCGGGCCGCGGGGGCGAGCGCGACCGGTACGGCGAGCGGGGCGGCCTGCGTGCCGGGGGCCGCTGCGGCCGAACCACCGGTGGTCAGCGCGGTGGTGAGGAGTGCCCCGGCGGCCACGGTGGTGGCGATGGCCAGGGTGGTGCGCTTGCGACGCGCGTAGAGGGGGGTCACACGAGCTCCTTTTGTGGGGGAGGTGCATTGGTGCTGGTGCGGCGGGTGAGGGAAGCGTGTCACCTGGGACGCGTACATGTCAGGAGTGCTCGGTGATGTTGGCCAAGATTTGACTGAAGAGTGAACGTTTCAGAAATATGAACGGGCGCCGTCCCGGCGGGAGTTGAACCCACCGAGACGGCGCCCTGTCGGAGACCGACCGCGAACCGGCTTACGGGAAGGTGAGCTTCCAGCTGTTGATGTAGCCGGTGTCGATGGCCGCGTTGTCCTGGACCCGCAGGGTCCAGACACCGTTGGCGACCTCGGACGAGGCGTTCACCGTGTAGGTGGTGTTGATGTTGTCCGCGCTGCCGCCGGTGCCGTAGCCCTTCAGCGTGTACACCGTGCCGTCGGGGGCGAGCAGATCGACCTTGAGGTCACCGATGTAGGTGTGGACGATGTCCACGGCGACCTGGAGGTTGGACGGCGCGTTGCCGGTCCGTCCGGAGACGGTGATCGGCGACGTGACCGCCGCGCCGCGGTCCGGGATCG
Organism: Streptomyces chartreusis; assembly: GCF_008704715.1. Classification (NCBI taxonomy): domain Bacteria; kingdom Bacillati; phylum Actinomycetota; class Actinomycetes; order Kitasatosporales; family Streptomycetaceae; genus Streptomyces; species Streptomyces chartreusis. The sequence goes on along the minus strand of NZ_CP023689.1, from coordinate 3,221,693 downwards.
CCACGTCGGCGGTGTTCTCGAACGACGTACCGCCGCCGCCACCGCCGTCGGAGCGGGTGCCCACGTTGACGCCCGCCCAGGCGTCCTGCACGGCCTTGTACTCGGTGCTCGTGGTGCCGTACAGCTCACCGGCGGCCGCGAGGGTGCCGGTGCGGGCGGCCGCGTAGTTGGTGTTCGAGGTGAACTTGGTGGTCAGCGAGCGGAACCAGATCTTCTCCGCCTTGTCGCGGCCGATGCCGGTGACCGGGAGGCCGTCCGAGGTGGGCGAGTTGTAGGTGACACCGTTGATGACCTTGGTGCCGCTGCCCTCGCTCAGCAGGTAGAAGAAGTGGTTCGCCGGGCCCGAGGAGTAGTGCACGTCGATCGAGCCGATGCCCGAGTACCAGGCGTCCTTGGACGCGCCGTCCTTGCTCGGCTTGTCCATGTAGCGCAGCGGCGTGCCGTCGCCGTTGATGTTGATCTCCTCGCCGATGAGGTAGTCACCGACGTCGGAGGAGTTGTTGGCGTAGAACTCGACGGTCGAGCCGAAGATGTCGGAGGTCGCCTCGTTCAGACCGCCGGACTCGCCGCTGTAGACGAGGCCCGCGGTGTTGGAGGTGACGCCGTGCGTCATCTCGTGGCCGGCCACGTCGATCGACGTCAGCGGGTTGGTGTTGCCCGAGCCGTCGCCGTAGGTCATGCAGAAGCAGCTGTCGGACCAGAACGCGTTCACGTAGTTGTTGCCGTAGTGGACGCGGGAGTAGGCGCCGACGCCGTCACCCCGGATGCCGCTGCGGCCGTGCACGTTCTTGTAGTAGTCCCACGTCAGCGCGGCACCGTAGTGCGCGTCCGCGCCCGCGGTCTCCAGGTTGGACGCGGCGCCGTTGCCCCACACGTCGTCGGGACCCGAGAAGAGGGTGCCGGTGCCGGAGGTGCCGCGGTTGAGGTTGTACGTCTTGTGGTTTCCGCGCGCGCCGTCGGTCAGGTTGTACGTCGACCCGGACTGCGTGGTGCCGAGCGTCACCGTGCCGCTGTACATCGTGTTGCCGGTACCGGTCTCGATGGCCTGGTACTCGTACAGCTTCGCGCCGGTGGCGGCGTCGGTGACGACGTGCAGCTCGTTCGGGGTGCCGTCCTCCTGGAGGCCGCCGACGACGGTCTCGTAGGCGAGGGTGGGCTTGCCGTTCGCGGCCCAGATCACCTTGCGCGGCGCCTTGTTGACGTCCGGGCTCTTGGCGTCCTCGGCCTTCGCCGCGGCCAGCGCCTGCTTCTCGGCCTTGGCGGCCGGGACGGCGGCGGTCGTGGTCGCCGGCTTGATGGCGGCGCGGGTCGCCTTCACGACGTCCTTGGTCGCGCCGGACTTCGTGGTCTCGACGACGAGGTCGCCGCCGAGGACGGGCAGGCCGTCGTAGGTCCGCTCGTAGCGGGTGTGGACCGTGCCGTTGCCGTCCTTGACGACATCACGGACGACCAGCTTCTCCTTGGCGCCCAGGCCCAGTTCGCGGGCGGTGTCCGCCTTGGTGGCGTTGGCGTCGCGTATCAGCTCGGCGCGCTGGGCGGGGGACAGCTTGACGGCCTCGGCGCCCGGTATGACCTTGCCCGCGGCCGACGGTGCCTTCTCCGGGGCTGCGGTGGCGGCGCCCGCCTGGACGGCGGCGGCGATCAGGGCGGACACGCCGACGAGAGCGACGGCGGCGGCCCGGCGGTGGGGGGTGTGGGGGGTGCGTCTGTGGGAGGAACTGTCTCTCAACACTGACTCCTTCTGCGCGGCCGCGGATCACACGGCCAGGGGAGACCGGCCGGCGGGTGGGCCGTCCGGGCAGATCGGGGTGGTACGCAGAACGACGTGCGCGTGCGGAGCTCGGCCGCGGACACCTCCGTGCGACGGTGCTGTGGGGTTGCTGTGTCGCGGCCGTGGGAAGAGTGGCAGGTGGTTGCGGTTTCTGTCAGGACCGCGTCAGGAAGTTGGCCGGAAATCGTTCGTTGTCCGGGAGTTCACGTTCGATAAACGGACCTGTTGACTCAGACGTCGATACGGCCGAGGTCGCGCAGCCACGCGGCGGCGTTGCCGTCGGACGGTGCCCGCCAGTCACCGCGCGGCGAGAGCGAACCGCCCGCCGAGACCTTCGGACCGTTCGGCATCGCGGAGCGCTTGAACTGTGCGAACGCGAAGAAGCGACGACAGAAGACCTCCAGCCAGCGCCGGATCTCGGCCAGGTCGTACGCCACCCGCTTCGCCTCGGGGAACCCCGGCGGCCAGGCGCCCGCGTCCGCCTCGTGCCAGGCGTGCCACGCCAGGAACGCGATCTTCGACGGCCGGAAGCCGTACCGCAGGACGTGGAAGAGCGTGAAGTCGTGCAGCGCGTACGGCCCGATCTTCGACTCGGTGGACTGCATCTCCTCGCCCGGCACCAGCTCGGGGCTGATCTCGGTGTCGAGGATCGCGGCCAGCGTCCTGCCGGTCTCCTCGTCGAACTGCTCGCTGCCGATGACCCAGCGGATCAGATGCTGGATCAGCGTCTTCGGCACACCGGAGTTGACGTTGTAGTGGCTCATCTGGTCGCCCACGCCGTACGTGGACCAGCCCAGCGCCAGCTCCGACAGGTCACCGGTGCCCAGCACGATGCCGCCGCGCTGGTTCGCGAGCCGGAACAGGTAGTCGGTGCGCAGGCCCGCCTGCACGTTCTCGAAGGTGACGTCGTACACCGGCTCGCCGGCCGCGAACGGGTGGCCCATCTCCTTCAGCATCAGCCGCGCCGTCGGCGTGATGTCCAGCTCGGCCGCCGTCACGCCGAGCGAGTTCATCAGCTTGTGGGCGTTGTCCTTGGTGTGGTCGCTGGTGGCGAAGCCGGGCAGCGTGAACGCCAGGATGTCGCTGCGCGGGCGCCCGGCGCGGTCCATCGCCCGGGCGGCGACGATCAACGCGTGCGTGGAGTCCAGGCCGCCCGACACACCGATCACGACCTTCGGGCCGCCGATCGCCGCAAGACGCTGCTGAAGGCCCGCGACCTGGATGTTGTACGCCTCGTAGCAGTCCAGCGCGAGCCGGTCCGCGTCGGCCGGCACGAACGGGAAGCGCTCCACCCGGCGCTTCAGCCCCAGGTCCGCCGTCGGCGCGTCGAGCCGGAACGGCACCCGCCGGAAGTCACCGGTGCGCTCCGCGTGCGTGCGACGGTTCCCGTCGAACGTGCCCATCCGCTGCCGCTCCTGGCGCAGCAGGTCCAGATCGACGTCGGCGACCGCGTACTGGTCGCCGAGCGCGAAGCGGTCCGTCTCGGCCAGCAGCAGACCGTTCTCGTAGATCATGGTCTGGCCGTCCCACGACAGGTCCGTCGTCGACTCGCCCAGACCCGCCGCCGAGTACACGTACGCCGCCAGGCAGCGCGAGGACGCCGACCGGCACAGCAGCCGGCGGTCCTCGGCCCGGCCCACCGTGATCGGGCTGCCCGAGAGGTTGGCGAGCACGGTCGCGCCCGCCAGCGCCGCCTCCGCGCTCGGCGGCACCGGCACCCACATGTCCTCGCAGATCTCCGCGTGCAGGACCAACCCCGGGACGTCCTCCGCCTCGAAGAGCAGATCCACTCCGAACGGCACCTCCGTGCCGTCGACCCGGATCGTCCCGCCGCGCTCGTCGTCGCCGGACGCGATCTGCCGCTGCTCGTAGAACTCGCGGTAGTTCGGCGGGTACGACTTCGGCGCGACGCCGAGGATCCGGCCGCGGTGCACGATCACCGCGCAGTTGTAGATCCGGTGGCGGTGGCGCAGCGGCGCACCGACCACCAGCACCGGCAGGAGTTCCGCCGACCCGGCCACCACGTTGTGCAGCGCCTGCTCCACCTCGTCGAGCACCGGGTCCTGCAGCAGCAGGTCCTCGATCGAGTAGCCGGTCAGGCCCAGCTCGGGGAAGACGGCGACCGCGACGCCGTCACGCGCGCACGCCTGCGCCTGCCGCAGCACCGCCTCCGCGTTGGCGAGCGGATCGGCGATGACGGTGTGGCCCGTACACGCGGCGACCCGCGCGAAGCCGTGCTGGTAGATCGACCAGAAGTTCAATGCACTGCGGCTTTCTACTGTGGCTTTCTTCAGCGTGCCAGGGATCTCCTACGGCAACGAGCATAGATCGCCTGTTCAGGCGGGCCGCTCCCCGTGCCAGGACCGCCACAGCGCCGCGTACGCCCCGTCCGCCGCGACCAGCTCGTCATGGGTGCCCAGCTCGGTCAGGCGGCCGTTCTCCATCACGGCCACCCGGTCCGCGTCGCTCGCGGTGTGCAGCCGGTGCGCGATGGCGATGACGGTACGGCCCTCCAGCACGGCCGCCAGGGCGCGCTCGGTGTGCCGGGCGGTCGTCGGGTCGAGCAGGGCCGTCGCCTCGTCCAGGATCAGGGTGTGCGGGTCGGCCAGCACCACCCGGGCCAGCGCGAGCTGCTGGGCCTGCGAGCCGTCCGTGGCGCGGCCCCCGTCGCCCAGCGCCGTGTCCAGGCCGTCGGGCAGCCCCCGTACCCAGGAGTCCGCGCCGACCGCGGTCAGGGCGGCCCACAGGTCCTCGTCCGTGGCGGACGGCTCGGCGATGCGCAGGTTGTCGCGGACCGTGCCGAGGAAGACATGGTGTTCCTGGGTGACCAGCACGACCTGCCGGCGCAGCTGCTCCGGGCCCAGCGCGACGACCGGCACACCGCCGACCGTCACCGAGCCGGCGGTCGGCGCGTCCACGCCCGCGAGGAGCCGGCTCAGGGTCGTCTTCCCGGCGCCGGACGGGCCGACCACCGCGAGGCGTTCCCCCGGCCGGACGGTCAGGCCGACATCGCTGAGGACCTCGCCGCCCCGGTCGTAGGCGTAGCGAACCCCGGTCACGTCGATCCGGTCGTCCGCGGGCGTCGGCGCGTCGGTCTCCGTCGCCCGCGGGGCCTGCGCGAGCCCCTCGACGCGGGCGAACGAGGCGCCGCTGCTCTGGAGTTGCTCGATCCGCATCAGGATCTCGTCCAGCGGACCCGCCATCTGCTGCTGGTACAGCGCCGCCGCGACCACCGTGCCCAGGCTGATCGTGCCCTGCGCGTGCAGCGCCCCGCCGACGAGCAGGACCGTCGCCACCGGGACGAGATAGGCGATCTCCACCGACGGGAAGAACACCGAGCGCAGGAAGAGGGTGTGCAGCCGGGTCCGGCGCGCCGTCTCCAGCGCGTCCCGGCTCGCCGCCACCCGCCGCCGCTCCAGCCGCAGTGCCTCCACCGTGCGGGCGCCGCCCGCGGTCGCCGCCAGGATCTCCGCGACGTCCGAGGTGGCCGCGCCCTCGGCGAGGTACCCGCTGCGGGCGCGGCGCAGATACCAGCGCAGCACCGGCCACAGACCGGCCAGCCCGATCAGACCGCAGGCGCCCAGCAGGGGGTCCAGCACGAAGACCGCGCCCAGCAGGAACAGGACCTGCACGGAGTTGATGAGCAGCTCGGGCCCGGCGTCGCGCAGCGTGGTGCCGACGGCCGCCACGTCGGCGGTGCCGCGCGCGGTCAGGTCCCCGGTGCCGGCCCGCTCCACGACCGACGCGGGCAGCGCGAGCGTACGGTCCACGAACTCCTCGCGGACGCGGGCGAGGGTGCGTTCGCCGAAGCGGTGGCCGATGTAGCGGGCCCAGCGGGCCAGCAGCAACTGGGCTGCCGCCGCCACCAGGATCGCCAGGGCCAGCCTGTCGACGGTCGTCACGCCGTGGCCGGCGCGGACCTCGTCGATGATGCGGCCGACCAGCCAGGGGGCGGCGAGGCCGGTGATCGCCGCGGCGGCGTTCAGTGCGAGTACGGCGGTGAAGGCCTTGGCGTCGGCTCGGACGAGGCGGATGGTGGCTCGGCGGACTGCCTTGGGCTCTGCGATGGGGAGGGTTGTGCGGGGGAGAGCTCGGGGCTTCGTGTTGTTCACCGGGTGCTGGTGCGTCGTGGCTTGTCGCGCAGTTCCCCGCGCCCCTGGGGGGCGTTGCCGTGCAGTCACTTCATGACCTCCTCGGCGTCCTCGTCCCGGGCCACCAGGGCTCGGTAGCCGGGTTCCCCGTCCAGCAGTTCCGTGTGCGTGCCCGTGGCCGCGACCTTGCCGTCGACCAGGTAGTGCACGGTGTCCGCGCGGTCCAGGACGAGGGGGGACGTGGTCGTGACGACGGTCGTGCGGCCGGCGCGCCCGGCGTGCAGGCGCTCGGCGACCCGTGCCTCCGTGTGGGCGTCCAGGGCCGACGTCGGTTCGATCGCCAGGAGGACCTCCGGGCCGGCCAGCAACGCGCGGACCAGGCGGACGCGCTGGCGCTGGCCGCCGGAGAGGTTGCGGCCCTGGGCGTCGATCGGGGTGTCCAGGCCGTCCGGCAGGCCTCGCACGATGTCGTCGGCGACCGCGGCGCGCACCGCCCGCTCCACGGCAGCGTCGTCCGGCTCCCCCGCGCCGCCGACCAGCTCGCACAGCGGACCGGCGAACAGGTCCGACTCGTGGTCGGCCACCAGGACCCGCTCCCGCACCTGCGGCAGGGCGATCTCGTCGAGCGCCACCCCGCCCCAGGTCGCCGCCGACGGCACATACCTGCCGAGGCGGTCGACGACGGCCACGGTGTCGGCGGGCAGCGCCCCGGCCAGCGCGGTCAGGCGGCCCGGCAGCACCCGCACGCCGGACTCGGGGTCGTGCAGCACCGCCGGTTCGGCCGGCGCGTCCCGCGTGCCGGTGTCCGCCATCGGCTCCAGCCGCAGGAACCGTACGACCCGCCGTGCCGCCACCACGCCACGGCTGACCTGATAGCCGCACTCGATGAAGAACGCCACCGGCCCCACCAGCACCGCGACATAGCCGTACACCGACACCAACTCGCCCACGGTGATGTCCCCCTGGGCGGCGAGGCGCGCCGCCAGCCAGGTCACCACGGCCAGGAACAGGGTCGGCAGCCCCACCCCGAGTGCCTGCACCCAACTGGTCACCGCCCCGACCCGGTACCCCTGCGCCCGCAGCCGCTGCGAGTCGTGGCGGAAGGCGTCGGCGACCAGGCCCTTGCCGCCGAGGCCGTTGAGGACGCGCAGGCCGCCCGCGAGGTCGGCGATCCGTGCGGTCAGCACGCCCTGCCGCTCCCTGTACCGCGTCTCCGTCGTCTGCAGCCGCCCCAGCAGCGGCCCGACGAGCACGCCGACCAGCGGCATACCGAGCAGCACCACCACGGCGATCGGCACCGACACCGACACCAGCAGTCCGGCGATCACCAGATAGGCGACGACCGCCCCGACCCCGGGGCCGACGACCGTCAGGGACTGGCTGATGGTCTGAACGTCGCCCACGCCGATCGTGACGACCTCCCCGGCCCCGATCCGGCGCGGCAGTGTGGCGCCCAGTCGCACCGCCTGCCCCATCAGCACCTTGACCGTGCGGAAGTTGGCATCCATCCGCACCCGCGTCATCGTGCGGTGCCGCATGATGCTCAGCCAGGCGTTGAACATGCCCACCGCGAACAGCGCGCCCGTCCACCCCGCCAACGCGGCCTGGTCACCGGTCGTCAGCCCGTCGTCGACGGCACGGGACATCAGGTACGGCGTCGCCGCCAGCAGCACCATCCACACACTGGAGATCAGCGCCCCGACGACGGACCGCGTCTTCTGGCGCATGACCAGCCACCACAGATACCGCCATCCGCCGCGGCAGTCGGGCTCGCCCGGCTCCTCGTACGCGTCGATCATCGTCCCCGTGCCCCGTTCGTCGTCCCGCTTGCCGCTCCGCTACGCCAGGCTGTCCCGCCACGCCCGGTGCAGATCCGCGAACCTGCCCGTCCCGGCGATGAGTTCGTCCGGTGAGCCGTCCTCCACGATCCGCCCGTGCTCCATGACCAGCACGCGGTCGGCGATCTCGACCGTGGACAGGCGGTGGGCGATGACGACGGCCGTACGTCCGTGCAGGACCGTCGTCATCGCGCGCTGCACCGCCCGCTCGCCGGGGATGTCGAGGGAGCTGGTCGCCTCGTCGAGGATCAGCACGGCCGGATCCGCGAGCAGCGCCCGCGCGAACGCCACGAGCTGCCGCTGACCGGCGGAGATACGGCCGCCGCGCTTGCGTACGTCGGTGTCGTAGCCGTCGGGCAGGGAGCTGATGAAGTCGTGCGCGCCGATGGCCTTCGCGGCCTGCTCGATCTCCTCGCGGGTGGCGTCCGGGCGCCCGATGGCGATGTTCTCGGCGACCGTGCCGGAGAACAGGAACGCCTCCTGCGTCACCATCACCACCCCGCGCCGCAGTTCGGCCACGGGCAGCTCGCGCAGGTCGACGCCGTCCAGCAGGACCCGGCCGTCGGACGGGTCGTAGAACCGGGCGAGCAGCTTGGCCAGCGTCGACTTGCCGGCGCCGGTGGAGCCGACGACCGCGACGGTCTGCCCGGCCGGCAGCGTGAGGTCGAAGCGGGGCAGCACCTCGCCGCCGGTGCGGTAGCCGAACCGGACGTCGTCGAAGACGACCTCGCGGCCGGGGAGCTCGGAGCGCGGTGCGGGGAGCTGCCGGGGCGTGGACGGCTCGGGGACCGACGGCGTCTGCGCGAGCAGGCCGGCGATCTTCTCCAGGGACGCGGCCGCCGACTGGTAGGAGTTCAGGAACATGCCGAGCCGGTCGATCGGGTCGTACAGCCGCCGCAGATAGAGCACGGCCGCGGCCAGCACACCGAGGGCGAGCGTGCCGCCCGCGACGCGGTGGGCGCCCCACAGCACGATCCCCGCGACCGCCGTGTTGGCGACGAGCCGGGAGCCGACGACATAGCGGGCCATCTCCAGCAGCGCGTCGCCGTTCGTGCGCTCGTGCCGGGTGTTGAGGACGTGGAAGTCGGCGTCGTTTGCGGCCTCGCGCCGGAAGGCGCGCACCGGGCGGATGCCGTTCATCGTCTCGACGAACTTGACGATCACGGACGCGATGGCGGTGGACCGCAGCGTGTACACGCGGGCGGCACGCCGCCGGTAGAGCCGTACCAGCAGGTACAGCGGCACGAAGGAGGCCACGGCGACCACGCCGAGGCCGACGTCCAGCCACAGCAGCATCGCCGAGATGTAGACGAAGGACAGGATGACGGTGACGAGTTCCTGGAGGCCCTCGTTCAGGAGCTCGCGCAGGGACTCCACGTCCGTGGTGGAGCGGGAGATGAGCCGCCCCGACGTGTAGCGCTCGTGGAAGTCGACGCTCAGCGCCTGGGCGTGCCGGAAGATCCGGCCGCGCAGGTCGAGCAGCACGTCCTGGTTGACGCGGGCGGCGGCCAGGATGAACGCGTACTGCAGCACGCCGGAGACGACCGCGCACCCCAGATAGCCGGCGCCGACCGCGACCAGCGGCCCGAGGTCGTCGCGCCGGAATGCCGGCACGGCCGAGTCGATGGCGTACGCCACCAGCAGCGGCCCCGCCTGCACCGCCGCCTGCTGGAGCAACAGCAGCAGCGTGGTGAGGGCGACGCGGGCCTTCATCGGGGTGAGCAGCGAGCGCAGGAGCGCCATGGTGGCGCCCGGGGGAGTGGGCAGGACGTCGTGGTCGAAGGGGTCGACGTTCTTCGGGGGTTCCTCGGCCGGCTGTTCCTTGCCCGGTGCGGTGGCGGTGGTCGCCGTCATCGGTCGGTCTCCTCGTGTCCGGCCATCAGGTGGGCGTACTCGGCGTTGCCGCGAAGCAGTTCTTGGTGGGTGCCCACGGCCGTGATGCGGCCGTCGGAGAGCAGGGCGACGCGGTCCGCCAGCAGCACGGTGGACGGGCGGTGGGCGACGATGAGGGCCGTGGTCTGCGCGAGCACGTCCCGCAGGGCCGCCTCGACCGCGGCCTCGGTGTGCACGTCGAGGGCGGACAGCGGGTCGTCGAGGACGAGGAACCGGGGCCGGCCGACGACCGCCCGCGCGAGCGCGAGGCGCTGCCGCTGGCCGCCGGAGAGGCTGAGGCCCTGCTCGCCGACCTGTGTCCCGGTCCCGTGCGGCAGGTCGTGCGCGAACGCGGCCTGCGCGACGCCGAGCGCCCGCTCCAACTCGGGCTCGCCCGCGCCCGCTCCGGCCCCCATGAGAACGTTGTCGGCCACGCTGGCCGAGAAGAGGGTGGGTTCCTCGAAGGCGACGGCCACGAGTCCGCGCAGCTCCTCGCGGGTCATCGCCGTGATGTCCTGCCCGTCGAGGGTGATCCGGCCGGACGTCAGCTCGTGGAGACGGGGCACCAGGGCCGTGAGCGTGGTCTTGCCGCTGCCCGTCGTGCCGACCAGGGCCATGGACTCGCCGGGGCGGATGTGCAGGTCGATGCGGTCGAGAGTGGGAGGGGAGTCCTCGGGGGCGTCGGGATAGCGGAAACGGACGTTGTGGAACCGGAGGCCGTCGTTGTCGGCTGCGGGTTCGTCGGGGCTGGTCGCGCCCCGCGGCGGAGCCGCATATTGACGCAGCCCCGCGCCCCTGAGAGGCGCTTCCGTTTCCGGCGATTCATCCATGACCTCGAAGTACCGCTCCGTCGCGGTCGCCGCCTCCTGGCTCATCGCCAGCAGGAACCCGATGGAGTCCACCGGCCATCTGAGCGCGAGCGCGGTCGACAGGAACGCCACCAGGGTGCCCGCCGACAGCTCCCCGTCCGCCACCTGCACGGCACCCAGCACCAGCGCCGCCCCGATGGCCACCTCCGGCAGCGTCACGATGACGCCCCAGATCGTCGCCAGCAGCCGGGCCTTGCGCAGCTCCGTGCCGCGCAGCGTCCCCGACAGCTCCCGGAACGCCCGCGCCTGACTGCGGTGCCGCCCGAAGCCCTTGATGATCCGGATCCCGAGCACGCTCTCCTCGACGACCGTCGTCAGATCGCCGACCTGGTCCTGAGCGCGCCGCGCCACCTCGGCGTACCGCTTCTCGAAGATCACGCAGGTGACCATCACGGGCACGGCCGGGATCAGGATCACCAGCCCCAGCGTCCAGTCCTGGAGCAGCATGATGATCACGCCGACGAGGATCGTGACGCTGTTGACCAGCAGGAACGTCAGCGGGAAGGCGAGGAACATCCGCACCAGCATCAGATCCGTCGTGCCGCGTGACAGCAACTGCCCCGACGCCCACCGGTCGTGGAACGCCACCGGCAGCCGCTGGAGCCGCCCGTACAGATCCGCCCGCATCGCCGCCTCGACGCCCGCCAGCGGCCGCGCCACCAGCCACCTACGCAGCCCGAACAGCAACGCCTCCGCGAACCCGAGCAGCAGCAGACACAGCGCCCCGAGCCACACCCCGGCCGGATCCCGGTCGGCGACCGGACCGTCCACCATCCACTTCAGGACGAGCGGGATGACCAGCGACAGACACGAGGCGAGGACCGCCACGCCCGCGGCGGTGAACAGCCGCACGCGCACCGGCCGCACGTACGGCCACAGGCGCAGCAGCGTACGTACGGCGGATCGTCCGGACCTGTCCTCGGGGGTTGCACGTGTAGTCACCATCAGCAGCGAGCCTACGGATCGCCACTGACACTGCCCACCGAGTTTTGGCCGGTCCGCGATCGGCCGCTGGTCCTACGACCTGGGGAAGTCCGACGGGTCGTACGGCCGCCATCAACCGATCGGAGGATGCCCGTTCGAGCGCGACGGCCGATGTGGCGGGGCCCGCCCCGCCGGGACCCTGATGCCATGTCCGTCATCGAAGTCACCGACCTGCGCAAGTCCTACGGCGGCCGCGCCGTCGTCGACGGCGTCTCCTTCTCCGTCGAGGAGGGCGAGATCTTCGGCGTCCTCGGCCCCAACGGCGCCGGCAAGACCACCACCGTCGAGTGCGTCGAGGGCCTGCGCGTCCCGGACGCCGGGCGGGTGCGGGTCACCGGCCTCGATCCCGTCGCCGACCACGACCGCGTCTCGCGCGTCCTCGGCGCCCAGCTCCAGGAGGGCCGCCTCCAGGAGAAACTGACCGTGCGCGAGGCGCTCCAGCTCTACGCGTCCTTCTACCCGGACCCCGCCGACTGGCGCCCGCTCGCCGAACGCCTGGGTCTGGCCGAGCGGCTCGGCACCCGGTTCGGCAAGCTCTCCGGCGGCCAGAAGCAGCGCCTGTTCATCGCGCTCGCCCTCGTCGGCAACCCCCGGATCGTCGTCCTGGACGAGCTGACGACCGGCCTCGACCCACGCGCCCGGCGCGACACCTGGCAGCTCATCGAGGACATCCGCGCGAACGGCGTGACCGTGCTGCTCGTCACCCACTTCATGGAGGAGGCGCAGCGGCTCTGCGACCGGATCGCCGTGATCGACCAGGGCCGGGTGGCCGCCCTGGACACGCCGGCCGGACTGATCCGCCGCTCCGCCCGCGCCACGGTCATCACCTTCACGCCGTCCGAGCCGCTCGACGAGACCGAGATCGGCGCGCTGCCCGAGCTCGCCTCCGTCGAGCACAAGGACGGCCGGATCACCCTGGCCGGCAGCGACGAGACGGTCAACGCCGTGATCACGCTCCTCGCCCGCCGCCGCATCACCGCCCACCAACTGCGCGTCAGCGACGCCACGCTGGACGACGCCTTCCTGGACCTGACGGACACGACCGTGACGGACCCGAGCATGACGGAGAGCACGCCATGAACACCGCCGTACTGCGCACCGAGGCCCGGCTGTTCGCGCGCGAACCGGGCAGCCTGTTCTGGATCCTGGCCTTCCCGCCCCTGCTGCTGGCGATCCTGGGCGCCGTCCCCGCCTTCCGCGAGCACCAGGACGGCCTCGGCGGCCTGCGCATCGTCGACACCTACGTACCCGTGACCGTCCTGGTCGGCATGATCGTCGCCGGAGTGCAGGCGATGCCGGTGGGCCTGACCGGCTACCGGGAACAGGGCATCCTGCGCCGGATGTCCACCACCCCGGTCCGGCCGTCGGCACTGCTGTCCGCCCACATGCTGGTACACGGCTCGGCCGCGCTGCTCTCCGCGCTGCTGGCTCTCGCCGTCGGACGGCTCGCCTACGACGTACGACTGCCCGGACAGCCGTACGGCTATCTGCTCGCGCTGGTCCTCGCGGTCCTTCTCGCTCTCGCGCTGGGCTCGGTGATCTCGGCGGTGTCCGGCACGGTGAAGATCGCCGGTGCCGTCGGGACGGCGGTGTTCTTCCCGATGCTGTTCTCCGCCGGAGTGTGGCTGCCGGTGCGGGCCATGCCCGATCTGATGGCCGACATCGTCGGGTTCACCCCGTTCGGCGCCGCCGCGCAGGCCCTGGACGCGGCCACGGCGGGCGACTGGCCCGGCTGGTCCCATCTCGCCGTGATGGCGGTGTGGACCGTCGCGCTGTCGGCGGCTGCCGCGCGCTGGTTCCGCTGGGAGTAGGCGGCCGGCCGTGCAGACTGGAGGCATGACCGCGGCGGACACCGACCTCGAGCGGCGCTGGGAACTCATCCGCAGCAAGGGGCCCTACGGGCTGCTCGCGGTCGGCACCCTGCTGTCCGTCGCCACCGCCGAACTGATGCCCGGCCGGGCGGAGCGGACCGCCGTGGCGGTGCTGGTCGCCGCCGGGTTCGCGCTCCAGCTGTGGTGGGGGCGGGCGAGCCGCACCCGCCCGGGCCCCTCCACCGCCGGCACGGTCTACTACACGCTGCGCTGGGCGCTCGCCTTCGTACTGACCTGGCTGAACCCGTTCTTCGCGTTCTACGCCGTCACCGGCTACTTCGACTCCGACGAGCTGATCCCCGGCCGGCGGCTGCGGTGGCTCGGCCCGTTCGCCTGCTCCATCGCCGTCTCCGGCTCGCAGGCCGGCGGGCTGCCGTTCCACCAGCCGGTGCAGTGGGCGGTGTTCGCCGGACTCCTCGTGGTGAACAACGTCATCCTCACGGTCGTCGGCCATCTCACCAGCCAGCAGGAGGAACGCTCCCGCGCCCGCGCCGAGACCATCGCCGAGCTCGAACGCACCAACACGGCCCTGCACCAGGCCCTGGAGGAGAACGCGGCCCTGCACGCCCAGCTCCTCGTGCAGGCCCGCGAGGCCGGCGTCGCCGACGAGCGCCGCCGGCTCGCCGCCGAGATCCACGACACCATCGCCCAGGGCCTGACCGGCATCATCGCCCAGCTCCAGGTCGTCGCGAACGCCCCCGACCTGCCCACCGCCCGCTCCCACCTCGACCGCGCCGCCGACCTCGCCCGGCACAGCCTCGGCGAGGCCCGCCGCTCGGTGCACAACCTCGCCCCCGTGGCCCTGGAGAACGACGGGCTGCCGCAGGCCCTGAAGGGCACGGTCACCGAGTGGTCCGAACGGACCGGCGTCCGCGCCGACTTCACCGTCACCGGCACCGCGGAACACCTCCACGACGAGGTCTCCGCGACCCTGCTGAGGATCGCCCAGGAAGCCCTGTCCAACTCCGCCCGGCACGCCCGCGCCACCCGCGTCGGCGTCACCCTGTCCTTCCTCGGCGACGAGGTCATCCTCGACATCCGCGACGACGGCGAAGGCTTCGACCCGCTCGCCCTGCCCGAGCGCAGCAGCACGGGCGGCTTCGGCCTGCCCGGCATGCGCGCCCGCGCCGAGCGCATGGCCGGCTGCCTCACCGTGGAGACCGAGCCGGGGCGCGGCACCGCCCTGTCCGCTCGCGTACCGTTGGTGCGCCATGAGTAGCGACGAGTCGTCCATCTCCGTGTTGATCGTCGACGACCATCCCGTCGTACGGGACGGTCTGCGCGGCATGTTCGAGTCCGCGCCCGGCTTCGTCGTGCTCGGCGAGGCGGCGAGCGGCGAGGAGGCCCTGGAGCGGGCAGCCGCACTCGACCCCGACGTGGTCCTGATGGACCTGCGCATGCCGGGCGGCGGCGGGGTCGCGGCCATCGCCCACCTCACCCGCACCGGCGCCCGCGCCAAGGTCCTCGTGCTGACGACGTACGACACCGACTCCGACACGCTGCCCGCGATCGAGGCGGGCGCGACGGGCTACCTGCTGAAGGACGCCCCGCGCGACGAGCTGTTCACCGCGGTCCGCGCCGCCGCAGAGGGCCGCACGGTCCTGTCCCCGGCCGTCGCCTCCCGCCTCGTCTCGGCCGTACGCACCCCGAGGGCCCCCGGCAACGAGCCGCTCTCCGCCCGCGAGCGCGAGGTCCTCGCCCTGGTCGCCAAGGGCACCCCGAACCGCGAGATCGCCCGCGAGCTCTTCATCAGCGAGGCGACCGTGAAGACCCACCTCACCCACCTGTACGCCAAGCTCGGCGTCAACGACCGCGCGGCGGCGGTCGCGACGGCGTACGAGCGGGGGATCCTCGGCTAGGACGGGTATGGCAGCAGGGTGTTCGCGGTCCTCTCCCAGGACGCCTTCAGCTCGGCGAGCAACGCCGGCTCGTCCGGGGCCCGGTCGGCCTGCTCGCGCTTGTCGTGGGCCAGGTCGTACAGGTGGTCCTTGCCGTCGGCGTCCCGGTAGTACTTCCAGTCGCCCCGCCTGAGCGCCCGGCCCGCCCGCACCCGCCAGAACAGGTCCCGCCAGGAACCGGCCGCGGAGTTCACGACCTTGCAATGCCCCCTCAATGAGCCGCGACATCGCCTCAGTCGACCCGCAGCAACAGCACCGCACGGGCCGGCACCGTGATCGCCGTCCCCGCCCGGTGCGCCACGCCCGGCGCCTCGCCCTGCTCCTCCCGCGAGGTGTCGACGACGACCTCGTACCGCTCGGCCCACGGCGGCCCCGGCAGCACGAAGCTCGCCGGCCGGTCCCCGGCGTGCAGGACGGCCAGGAAGCTGTCGTCCACTATCGGCGCCCCGCGCTCGTCCCGGCCCGGGATGTCCCGCCCCGACAGATACATGCCCAGCGTCGCGGCGGGCGCGTACCAGTCCCGTTCCGTCATCTCCGAGCCCCGCGAGGTGAACCAGGCCAGGTCCCGCAGCCCGTCCGCCGAGTGCGCCCGCCCCGAGAAGAAGGCCCGGCGGCGCAGCACCGGGTGCCGGTGCCGCAGCTCGATCAGCCGGGCGGTCAGCTCGAACAGGGCCTTCCAGCCGGGGTCCTGAAGCAGGCTCCAGTCCAGCCAGCTGATCTCGTTGTCCTGGCAGTAGGCGTTGTTGTTGCCGCGCTGGGTGCGCCCCAGCTCGTCGCCCGCGACCAGCATCGGCACCCCCGTCGACAGCAGCAGCGTCGTCAGCAGGTTCCGCAGCTGCCGCCGCCTGAGCGTGCGTACCCGCTCGTCCTCGCTCTCGCCCTCGGCACCACAGTTCCAGGCCCGGTTGTCGTTCGAGCCGTCCCGGTTGCCCTCGCCGTTCGCCTCGTTGTGCTTGCGCTCGTAGGACACCAGGTCCCGCAGCGTGAACCCGTCGTGCGCGGTCACGAAGTTCACCGAGGCGTACGGCCGGCGGCCGCCCCACGCGTACAGGTCGCTGGACCCCGACAGGCGGTACCCCAGATCCCGTACGTCCGGCAGGGCACCCCGCCAGAAGTCCCGTACGGCATTTCGGTAGCGGTCGTTCCACTCCGTCCACAGCGACGGGAACGCCCCCACCTGGTAGCCGCCCGAGCCGACGTCCCACGGCTCGGCGATCAGCTTCACCCGCCGCAGCACCGGGTCCTGCGCGATGACGGCGAGGAACGGTGACAGCATGTCGACGTCGTGCATGGAGCGGGCCAGCGCGGCGGCCAGGTCGAAGCGGAAGCCGTCCACGCCCATCTCGGTCACCCAGTAGCGCAGGGAGTCGGTGATCAGCCGCAGCACCTGCGGCTGGACCACATGCAGCGTGTTCCCGCAGCCCGTGTAGTCGGCGTACCGGCGCGCATCCGACTGCAACCGGTAGTACCCCCGGTTGTCGATGCCCTTCAGCGACAGCGTCGGCCCCAGCTCGCCCGCCTCCGCCGTGTGGTTGTAGACCACGTCGAGGATGACCTCGATCCCGGCGGCGTGCAGGGCGCGGACCATCCGCTTGAACTCGCCGACCTGCTCGCCGGTCGTGCCCGAGGCGGCGTACGCGGCGTGCGGGGCGAAGTAGCCGATGGAGTTGTAGCCCCAGTAGTTGCGCAGGCCCTTGCGCAGCAGATGGTCCTCGTGCGCGAACTGGTGTACCGGCAGCAGCTCCACCGCCGTCACGCCCAGCCTGACCAGGTGCTCGATCGCCGCCGGATGCGCGAGACCGGCGTACGTCCCCCGCAACTCCTCCGGGATCCCGGGGTGCAGCTTCGTGAAGCCCCGCACATGCAGCTCGTAGATCACCGAGTCGGCCCACGGCGTCTTCGGCCGGCGGTCGTCCGCCCAGTCGTCGTCATCGTGGACGACGACGCCCTTGGGGACGAAGGGCGCCGAGTCCCGCTCGTCGCGAACTGTGTCCGCGACATGCTGTTGCGGCCAGTCGCGGACGTGCCCGTACACCTCCGGCGGCAGGCTGAAGTCGCCGTCCACCGCCCGGGCGTACGGGTCGAGGAGCAGCTTCGCCGGGTTCCAGCGGCCGCCGGTCCACGGGTCCCAGCGGCCGTGCACCCGGTAGCCGTAGCGCTGCCCCGGCATCACACCCGGCACGAAGCCGTGCCAGATCTCGTGCGTCAGTTCGGACAGTCGGGCCCGCGTCTCCCTGCCCTGCTCGTCGAACAGGCACAGCTCCACCGACTCCGCCCCGCCCGCCCACAGCGCGAAGTTGGTGCCCGCCACCCCGTCCGGGCCGACCCGGAAGCGGGCGCCGAGCGGCACGGGCGTGCCCGGCCACACGGGCACCCCGGGGGCCTTGAGCCGCGCGCCGTTCACGACGGCGGCCGGGCGCCCCTCCTCAGCGGCGACCACCCCGGCCACCGCCTCCTGCTCGGCTGCGCTCGACACCTGTGGCCTCCCACGGCTCACGGACCACACAACGTGGAAGGAGAGCACGCGGTCGTCCCTGACCCCGGCTCCCCGTCGCGTCGTCCTCCCACATGTTCTGCCCACGGCATGGCCAAGCGACCCTGAGGAAGTCGGCCGAGCGCCGAGTCCGGCAGGCTCCCGGGGCCGGCCGGCCCCCGAGGGGCGCGGGGAACTGCGCGACCGGCCACGACGGACCCGCAGCCGGATCGCCTGGCTGTTGCGGCACACGTCGCGCGGCGCCCCGCACTCACGTTTCCCCGGGGCCGCCCCGGTCGTTGGGGTCTTCGTGAGGCACGTACAAGGGCGCGCGCGGCGCGCGGGGGCCGTATTGGCCGCCGTACTGACATGGGCAGGGCTGCTGAGCGGGGCCGCCGGATGCACGACGGACGGCGGCGCCGTCGACCAGAAGGCGCCGGCGCCCGAGGACGTCATCCGGGTCACTCCCGACGACGGCTCCAAGGGCGCGCGCCCCGACGAGAAACTGCTCGTCCGGGTGCCCAGCGGACGCCTGGAGTCGGTGAAGGTCGTCAAGTCCCAGGACGCCCAGGACACCCCGGTGCCGGGCCGGATCTCCGGGGACGGCCTGCGCTGGGAACCCGAGGACCCCCGGCTCGCGCTGGCCGCCAGATACACGGTCGACGCGGTGGCCCTCGACGCCCACGGCCGCCGCAGCGCACGGCACACGACCTTCACCACGTACGTCCCCGACAAGCGGTTCGTCGGCTACGTCGCCCCGGAGAACCGCTCCACCGTCGGCACCGGCATGATCGTCTCCCTGGAGTTCAACCGGGAGATCGAGGACCGGGCCGCCGTCGAACGCGCCGTCGAGGTCACCGCCGAACCGGCCGTGGACATCCGCCCGCACTGGTTCGGCAAGTCCCGCCTCGACTTCCGCCCCCGGGACTACTGGCAGCCCGGCACCCGCGTCACCGTCGTGCTGCGGCTGCGGGACGTCGAGGGAGCACGCGGGGTGTACGGCCTGCAGCACAAGACGTTCTCCTTCACCGTCGGCCGCCACCAGACATCCCTCGTCGACGCCACCGAGCACACCATGCAGGTCCGCCGCGACGGCGAACTCCTCGCCACCGTCCCCGTCACGGCCGGCGCCCCGAAGATGACCACCTACAACGGCAAGATGGTGGTCACCGAGATGTTCGAGCTCACCCGGATGAACGGCGCCACGGTCGGCTTCAAGAAGAAGGACGGCAAGGGCGAGTACGACATCCCCGACGTCCCGCACGCCATGCGGCTGACCGACTCCGGCACCTTCCTGCACGGCAACTACTGGGCGGACTCCGCCATCTTCGGCCACAGCAACGTCAGCCACGGCTGCGTGGGACTCAGGGACGTCAAGGGCGGCGGATCCGAGACCCCGGCGGGCTGGTTCTTCGACCGCAGCCTGGTCGGCGACGTCGTCGAGGTGGTCCGCAGCAATGACAAAAAGGTCGCTCCCGACAATGGCCTCGGAGGATGGAATATGGGTTGGAAGGAGTGGAAGAGCGGTAGTGCGGTGAAGTAATCGGACAGGGGGGTGAGTTGCGGCGGACGGCCCGGCCGTCGGGCGGCCCGACGATGTTGGAACGGAACGGTGACAAACGCGTGGCGCCGGCAGGCCTGACCTTGTGGTTAATATGCGCCGATGCGCGCAGTGGACGCGCGGGGGCGCGGGTCGGACCAGACCCGGGGAGGGGAGAAAGACTTGAACGTGCGGCCGATATCGGGGGCGTCGGTTGACGGGCGCGGAGGGCGCGGGCGCACCGGCCTTGCGGCACTGGCCGGCGTCCTGCTGATCGCCGTCACCGCGTGCGGCGGGGGCGGCGGTTCGGACACAGGGGCCGGGGACGGCAAGGGCGGGGACTCCAGCACCGCGGAGGCCAAGAAGTCCCAGGCGGTCGTGACCATAGCGCCGGGCGACGGTGCCAAGTCCGTCGACACCAGCGGCGCGCTGAAGGTGACCGCGGCCAAGGGCAAGCTGACGGACGTCGAGGTCAAGGACGCCAAGGGCAACGCGATAGACGGGAAGATATCCGGCGACGGCGGCACGTGGACTCCGTCCACGCACCTCGCCGCCGCGACGAAGTACACGGTGCACGCGGTCGCCAAGGACGCCGACGGCCTGGAGGCCGCCAAGGAGGCCGACTTCACCACCCTGACGCCGAAGAACACCTTCATCGGCCGGTTCACCCCGGAGGACGGCTCGAAGGTCGGCGTCGGAATGCCGTTCTCACTCCGCTTCGACCGGGGCATCACCAACCCCGAGGACGTCGAGAAGGCGATCACCGTCAAGACCGAGCCGGCCGTCGAGGTCGCGGGCCACTGGTTCGGCAACGACCGCCTCGACTTCCGTCCCGAGAAGTACTGGAAGTCCGGCACGAAGGTCACCGTCGAGCTCAACCTCGACGGCGTCGAGGGCCGCGACGGCGTCTACGGCGAGCAGGACAAGAAGGTCACCTTCACGATCGGCCGCAACCAGGTCTCGGTCGTCGACGTGAAGACCAAGAAGATGAAGGTCACCCAGGACGGCAAGGTCGTCAAGACCATCCCCGTCACCACCGGCAAGCCCGGGTACGACACCTGGAACGGCCAGATGGTCATGACCGAGAAGTTCGTCCAGACCCGGATGAACGGCGACACGGTCGGCTACGACGGCGAGTACGACATCGATGACGTCCCGCACGCCACCCGCCTGACCGACTCGGGCACCTTCATCCACGGCAACTACTGGGGCGGCGGCGCCTTCGGCAACTACAACGCCAGCCACGGCTGCATCGGCCTGCGTGACGTCAAGGGCGCGTGGGACAAGAGCACGCCGGCCGCCTGGTTCTTCAACCACTCGATGATCGGCGACGTGGTGGTCGTGAAGAACTCCGCCGACGCGACGGTCGCGCCGGAGAACGGCCTCAACGGCTGGAACATGTCCTGGGAGAAGTGGAAGGCATAACTCCCCCAAGACGGCCCGACGGCCCCGGTGCACGACCTCGATGTGAGGTACGGCACCGGGGCCGTCCGCGTTGGTCCCCGTGCTGTGTCTGCCTGAGGGCAACCCCCAGACCCCCGGCCGTGTGTGACTGACCGCACTCCAGCCCGTGCCGTTAGTCCCCGTTAACCTGCCTCCATGACCGTGAATCTCGAAGTCGCCGAAGGTGTCGGTACCCTCCGCCTCGACCGCCCGCCCATGAACGCGCTGGACGTCGCCACCCAGGACAGGCTCAAGGAGCTCGCCGAGGAGGCGACCCGGCGTGACGACGTGCGGGCCGTGGTGATCTACGGCGGGGAGAAGGTGTTCGCGGCGGGCGCGGACATCAAGGAGATGCAGGCCATGGACCACACCGCGATGGTCCTGCGCGCCCGGGGCCTGCAGGAGTCGTTCACCGCGGTGGCCCGGATCCCGAAGCCGGTCGTGGCGGCCGTGACCGGCTACGCGCTCGGCGGCGGCTGCGAGTTGGCGCTCTGCGCGGACTTCCGTATCGCCGCGGACAACGCCAAGCTCGGCCAGCCGGAGATCCTGCTCGGCCTGATCCCGGGCGCCGGCGGCACCCAGCGGCTGGCCCGGCTGATCGGCCCGTCCAAGGCGAAGGACCTGATCTTCACGGGCCGTATGGTCAAGGCCGACGAGGCGCGGGAGCTGGGCCTCGTGGACCGTGTCGTCGCCGCGGACCAGGTCTACGCCGAGGCGCACGCCTGGGCAGCGAAGCTGGCGCAGGGTCCGGCGATCGCGCTGCGCGCGGCGAAGGAGTCGATCGACACGGGCCTGGAGACGGACATCGAGACGGGCCTCGCGGTCGAGCGCGGCTGGTTCGCCGGGCTGTTCGCGACGGAGGACCGGGAGCGGGGCATGCGCAGCTTCGTCGAGGAAGGGCCGGGCAAGGCCAAGTTCCTCTGAATCTCACATCTGAAACTCCCCCGAACCACTTGCAATTGACGGAGTGTCTGACCCGGGTCCCTCGATGGGGCGGTTTATGGCAGTCTTAAGGCAACCTTAAGCGTGCCTTGTCGAGGGAGCCCGTCGATTGCCTCCAGCAGACCCTTCGTCGCAGGTCGGACGGGCTGTTGAGGACTCCGAACTGCCACCGTCATATGCCAAGGGGTCGGTGCGGAATGAAGGCTTCCGGGGGGTGTATTCCTCCGGAACGGCCCCGGAGGACCGTGCGGGCGGCCATGATGGGGGCATGGCGGGGCTGGAGGGTGTCGAACACCCGCGGGGAAACGGCCGTGCGACTGCGGCGCGCTGGTCGCCGGCGGTCGAGGACGAAGCTGCCTCAAAGGCGCTGGAACTGTTCGGAAATCCTACGGAGGCGGAAGTTCCGCTGCCCTCCCGACCGGAATCCGCCGCGACCGCGCGCCGGCTCGCGCAAGTGGTGGTTCTGCGCCAGTGGGGCCTCACCCCCAAGATGACCGAGGACGCGGTCCTGCTCGTCTCGGAACTCGTCGGCAACGCCGTCCGCCACACCGGCGCCCGCGTCTTCGGCTTACGGATGCGCCGCCGCCGGGGCTGGATCCGTATCGAGGTCCGGGACCCCTCTCGCGGACTGCCCTGTCTGATGCCGGTCCAGGAGATGGACGTCAGCGGCCGCGGCCTGTTCCTCGTCGACAAGCTCTCCGACCGCTGGGGCGTGGACCTGCTGCCGCGCGGCAAGACGACGTGGTTCGAGATGCGGGTGGCGGACCGCTAGCGGGCGGGGTCGAAGAGGCGGCGTTCCGGGGCCGGTCACGGCGACCCGTGACTTGGGGCCAATCGGGTAAATGGCGTGGTTTTCGGCGTAATACTCATTAAATAGTGCGGCGCCCCCACCCCGCCGCACCGGAAGAACTGCCGATGAACCACACCTACCGCACCCTCCTCGCCGGCCTGGCCCTCCTCGCCCTCGCCGCCTGCGGCACCGGCTCTCCCAAGAGCGAGGACCACACCGGGACACCCCGCGGCACCCAGGCCGCCGTTCCCGCCCCGGTGAAGGACGAGCCCGTCAAGGGCCTCCCCGGCATGCCGCCCGTCCTCGACCCGAAGGACGTCTACGCCGCCGACCGCCCGAACCGGCTCTCCCCGGTCGTCAAGGACTTCCCGTCCCGCGTCTACGTCCCGAACAGCGAGTCCGACACCGTCTCCGTCATCGACCCGAAGACGTACGAGGTCATCGAGACCATCCCCGTCGGCCGCCAGCCCCAGCACGTCGTCCCGTCCTGGGACCTGAAGACCCTCTGGGTCAACAACAACCGCGGCCACACCCTCACCCCCATCGACCCGAGGACCGGCAAGGCGGGCGAGGAGGTGGAGGTCCACGACCCCTACAACCTCTACTTCACCCCCAACGGCAAGTACGCCGTCGTCATGGCCTCACTCGACCGCGAACTCGTCTTCCGCGACCCCCACACCATGAAGCGGATCAGAACCGAACCGGTCACCTGCTACGGCGTCAACCACGCCGACTTCTCCCTCGACGGCCGCTACTTCATCGTCTCCTGCGAGTTCAGCGGCGAACTGCTGAAGGTCGACACCGAGAGGATGAAGGTCGTCGCTCAGCAGAAGCTCCCCTTCGACGGCGCCATGCCGCAGGACGTCAAGGTCTCCCCGGACGGCAAGCGGTTCTACGTCGCCGACATGATGGCCGACGGCATGTGGGTGCTGGACGGCGACAAGTTCGACACCCCGAAGCTCCTGCCCACCGGCAAGGGCACCCACGGCCTCTACGTCAGCCGCGACTCACGCGAGATGTTCGTGTCCAACCGCGGCGAAGGCACCGTCTCCGTCTTCGACTTCACCCGGAACAGGCTGACCCGGAAGTGGCACCTCCCCGAGGGCGGCAGCCCCGACATGGGCGGCGTCTCCGCCGACGGCAAGGTGCTGTGGCTCTCCGGCCGCTACGACTCCGAGGTGTACGCCATCGACACCCGCACCGGCGCCGAACTCGCCCGCATCCAGGTGGGCGAGGGCCCGCACGGCCTCGCCGTGTACCCGCAGCCGGGCCGCTACTCCCTCGGCCACACCGGCATCTTCCGCTAGCCGCCGCCCGGCCGGACGCCCTTCACCGGCCGTCGTCGCCTATCGCGTGTGCAGCAGCAGTTCCGCGCCCACCTGCCGATAGCCCGCCGCCTGGAACGTCCGCGCACTGCGGGCGTTCCCCGGTGTGACCTGCGCCCACAGGGGCTCCGTGACGAGATGCCGGGCCGCGGTCACCAGCAGGCGCCCCAGCCCCCGGTGCCGTACCCCCTCGTCCACCTCCACCGAGACCTCCAGCCGCCCGGCGACCCCGCGCCCCATCACCAGCACCCCGCCGTCCGCCGCCCACGCGCGCACGTCGTCGCGCCGGCGTCGGGCATAGCCGACCCGGGAGTGCCCGGCGTCCTCGATCTCCCTCAGCGCGAGCGGGGGCGTGCCCGGCAGCGGTTCGGCGACCAGGACCGCGTCGACGGTCTCCGCCCCGCGCCCGGTCCGCTCCATCAAGGCGGCCAGGAAGCGCGGGTTCATCGGCGCGGCCAGCGCGTCGCAGTCCACCTCGCGCAGGGTGTCGTACACCCACGCCGGGTCCTCGTCGGTGAGGACGACGGAGTGCGCGGTGAAGGCGAGGACGCCCGCGTCGCGCCGGGAGGGCTGGGGGAGGACCGTCGTACGGCCGTCCGCGGGCGGGAAGACGCCCCGCGTCACCGAGTCGAGAATGTCCCGCAGGGTTTCCACGAAGCCCTCTCCCTCCCGTTCGACTCCTTGAGTCTCCACCCAGTGGAAGGCCCACACTCGCAAACATGCTGCGTCATCAGGGGGGACACCCCCCAGACCCCCCGCACGACGGCACCGGACTCTTCACCATCGGCGAGCTGGCCCGGGCCACCGGGCTGACCGTACGGACCATCCGCTACTGGTCCGACGAGGGCGTCCTGCACCCGGTCACCCGCTCCTCCGGCGGCTATCGCCTCTACGACGCCGAGTCCGTCGCCCGCCTGGAGCTGATCCGCACCCTGCGCGAACTGGGTCTGGGCCTGGACGACGTACGGAAGGTGGTCAGCGGCGAGAAGGACGTGGCAGCGGTGGCGGCCACGCACGTCGCCGCCCTGGACGCCCAGATCCGCTCCCTGAAGGTGACCCGTGCGGTGCTGTCGACCGTGGCACGACGCGGCTCGACCACCGAGGAGATGACCTTGATGAATCGACTGGCGCGACTGTCGGCCGCCGAGCGGCGGCGGGTCCTGGAGGAGTTCGTGGACGAGATGTTCCACGGACTGGACACGGCGGACCCGGTGGTCCGCGACCGGATGCGGGAGATGGCCGTGGATCTGCCGGACGACCCGACGTCCGAGCAGGTGGACGCCTGGGTGGAGCTGGCCGAGCTGATCCAGGACCCGCGATTCCGGGCACGGATGCGCAAGGTGGCCGAGTTCAACGCGGCCGGGCGCGGGCCGGAGACGCCGGCCGGGGCGTCGATGTGGTTCTCCCGGAAGCTGGTGCACCTGGCCGCCGAGGCGCTCGGGCGGGGCGTCGACCCCGGGTCGCCCGAGGCCGGGCGGATCCTGCGGGACCTGATCGGTGACGCCGATCCGGCCATGGTGCTGGAACGCCTGACGTCGAGTGTGAGCGACGAGGTCGCCCGTTACCGCGAGTTGCTGTCCGTCGTGAAGGGCCGCGGGCCCGAGTCGGCGTACCGTGCGGAGTTCGCGTGGGTGGTCGCCGCACTGGAGGCGTGCGTGGGCGGCTAATCTGACCGCGGCTAATGTGACCTGCGGCAGCAGGCCAGTACAAACACGACAGACGCGAGTAGACGCGAGTAAAGGGGCGGACCGGTGGCGCACATCGACATCGAGGAAGCACGCAAGCAGTTCGAGCGCATCGATGCGGACGGTGACGGCACCATCACCGCCGCCGAGTTCAAGTCCGCACTCGCGCAGGGCGGCGACTGGAACGTCACCGAGGCGGTCGCCGAGGCGATCATCAGGAGCCGCGACCTCAACGGCGACAAGCTCCTGTCCTTCGACGAGTTCTGGGCCTTCCTGAACAAGTAGCACACCCACGAAGGGGCGCCCTCCTCCCGGGAAGGCGCCCCTTCAGGCGTTCTCGGCCCACTCCCGGAGTGCCGCCTTGCTGGAGAAGTTCGCGACGTTCTTGTCCAGTGGGTTGTCCGTGTACTGGTGGAAGCGCCACTTCGCCTGGATGCGGGGCTTTCCGGCCGTCACGTAGTCGGCGATCCAGAGGCCGTGGCCGGCGTAGGAGGTGGTGTCGACGTTGAGCCAGTAGTGACGGTTGCAGTAGAGCACGACCGGGTTGTTCGGGCGCTTCTCTCGCAACTTGCGGATGAAGAGGTCCTTTTCCGCGTTGCTGGCATGCGTGCCCTCGCTCGTGGTCTCCCAGTCGACGGCGAGGATGTCGCCCGCCTTCTCGGGGGCCTTGCCGACGAAGTAGTCGGCCTGGGCGGAGAGGTTGCCCGGCCAGAGGAAGTGGTAGAAGCCGACCACCAGGCCGGCGTCACGGGCGCGTTTCGTCTGGGCGGCGAGTTTGGGGTTGATGTAGGAACGCCCCTCCGTCGCCTTGATGAAGACGAAGGAGAGGCCGTCGGTGTCGTAGGACGAGGACTGGTACGCGCTTACGTCGATGCCGCGCAGCATGGGGGGACTCCCTGATGTACCGGTGGGGGGACAGGAGTTGGACTGGGTGTATGCCCCACCGTGGCACGGCTGACGCGTTCCTGACGTGGAATTGTCAACATTCGATGATGTTGACCGCGAGCCCTCCCCGCGCCGTCTCCTTGTACTTGACCGACATGTCGGCGCCCGTGTCCTTCATGGTCTTGATGACCTTGTCGAGGGACACCTTGTGGGAGCCGTCGCCGCGCATCGCCATGCGGGCGGCCGTGACCGCCTTCACCGCGGCCATGCCGTTGCGCTCGATGCAGGGGATCTGGACGAGGCCGCCGACTGGGTCGCAGGTGAGGCCGAGGTTGTGTTCCATGCCGATCTCGGCGGCGTTCTCGACCTGCTCGGGGCTGCCGCCCAGGACCTCGGCGAGTGCGCCGGCCGCCATGGAGCAGGCGGAGCCGACCTCGCCCTGGCAGCCGACCTCGGCGCCGGAGATGGAGGCGTTCTCCTTGAAGAGCATGCCGATCGCGCCCGCGGCCAGCATGAAGCGGACCACGCCGTCCTCGTCGGCGCCCGGCACGAAGTTGATGTAGTAGTGCAGGACCGCGGGGATGATGCCCGCCGCACCGTTCGTGGGGGCCGTCACGACGCGGCCGCCCGCGGCGTTCTCCTCGTTCACGGCCATCGCGTAGAGCGTGATCCACTCCATCGCGAGCGCCTTCGGGTCGCCCTCGGAGCGCAGCTTGCGGGCGGTGTTCGCGGCCCTGCGGCGGACCTTCAGGCCGCCCGGCAGGATGCCCTCGCGCGCCATGCCGCGGGACACGCACTCGCGCATCACCCGCCAGATCTCCAGCAGGCCCTCGCGGATCTCCTCCTCGGTGCGCCAGGCCCGCTCGTTCTCCAGCATCAGCGACGAGATCGACAGACCCGTCTCCTGGGTCAGGCGCAGCAGCTCGTCACCCGTGCGGAAGGGGTACTTCAGGACGGTGTCGTCGAGCTTGATCCGGTCCGCGCCGACGGCCTCCTCGTCGACGACGAAGCCGCCGCCCACGGAGTAGTACGTCCTGGACATGAGCTCTTCGCCGGAGGCGTCGAACGCCCACAGCGTCATGCCGTTCGCGTGGTAGGGCAGCGCTTTGCGGCGGTGCAGCACGAGATCCTTGTCGAAGTCGAACGGGATCTCGTGCTCGTCGAGGAGCCTCAGGCGGCCCGACGACTTGATCTTCTCCACCCGCTCGTCGGCGGTCTCCACGTCGACGGTGCGGGGCGAGTCGCCCTCCAGACCGAGCAGCACGGCCTTGGGGGTGCCGTGGCCGTGGCCGGTCGCGCCGAGCGAGCCGTAGAGCTCGGAGCGTATGGAGGCGACGGAGGACAGTACGCCCTCGTTGTGCAGGCGGCGGGCGAACATGCGTGCCGCGCGCATCGGGCCGACCGTGTGGGAGCTGGACGGGCCGATGCCGATCGAGAACAGGTCGAAGACCGAGATGGCCACGGGGACTCCTCAATACGGGGTGGTGCAGAAGGCTTCCGCGGGGTGCCCCGCCCGCTCACTGACCAGTGTGCGGGACACCCCACGGAAAGGAACTACTTGTTCAGAACGGGATAGAGCGGGTGCTTGTCGGCGAGTGCCTTGACCCGGGCCTTGAGTGCGTCGGCGTCGTAGACCGGCTTGAGGGTCTCGGCGATCACGTCGGCGACCTCGGTGAAGTCCTGCGCGGTGAAGCCGCGGGTGGCCAGGGCCGGGGTGCCGATGCGCAGGCCGGAGGTGACCATCGGCGGGCGCGGGTCGTCGGGCACGGCGTTGCGGTTGACGGTGATACCGACCTCGTGGAGGCGGTCCTCGGCCTGCTGCCCGTCCAGGTCGGAGGCGCGCAGGTCGACCAGGATCAGGTGCACGTCGGTGCCGCCCGACAGCACGTTCACACCGGCCTCGCGGGCGTCCGGCGCGGTCAGCCGCTCCGCCAGGATGCGGGCACCCTCGATGGTGCGCTGCTGGCGCTCCTTGAACTCCTCGGACGCGGCGACCTTGAAGGACACCGCCTTCGCGGCGATCACGTGCTCCAGCGGGCCGCCCTGGAAGCCGGGGAAGACCGCGGAGTTCAGCTTCTTGGCGAACTCCTTGCTGCGGGCCAGGATGATCCCGCCGCGCGGGCCGCCGAGGGTCTTGTGGGTGGTGGAGGTGACCACGTCGGCGTGCGGGACCGGGTTCGGGTGCAGCCCCGCGGCGACCAGGCCGGCGAAGTGCGCCATGTCGACCCACAGGTAGGCGCCGACCTCGTCCGCGATCCGGCGGAACGCGGCGAAGTCCAGCTGCCGCGGATACGCCGACCACCCGGCGATGATCACCTTCGGGCGGTGCTCCTTCGCCAGGCGCTCGACCTCGGCCATGTCGACCAGGCCGCTGTCGGTCTCCACGTGGTAGGCGACCACGTTGAACTGCTTGCCGGAGAAGTTCAGCCGCATGCCGTGGGTGAGATGGCCGCCGTGCGCGAGGTCCAGGCCCAGGATCGTGTCGCCGGGCTGGGCGATCGCGAACAGCGCCGCCTGGTTCGCGGAGGCACCCGAGTGCGGCTGCACATTGGCGTACTCGGCGCCGAACAGCTCCTTGACCCGGTCGATCGCGATCTGCTCGGCGACATCGACATGCTCACAGCCGCCGTAGTAACGCCGGCCCGGGTAGCCCTCGGCGTACTTGTTCGTGGCGACCGAGCCCTGCGCCTCCATGACCGCGACCGGAGCGAAGTTCTCCGACGCGATCATCTCCAGCGTCGACTGCTGACGCTCCAGCTCGGCATCCAGAGCCGCCGCGATCGCCGGATCCAGCTCATGCAGGGGGGTGTTCAGAAGCGACTTGTCAGACGTGTCAGACATAAGGGATACGACTCCTCAGCCGGCGGTGTGGGCGACGTACTCGTCGGCGGAGAGCAGGTCGGCCGGCTCCTCCGTGATGCGTACCTTGAACAGCCAGCCACCCTCGAAGGGGGCGGAGTTCACGAGCGCCGGGTCGTTCACCACGTCCTCGTTGATCTCGGTGACCTCACCGGTGACGGGGGAGTACAGGTCGGAGACGGACTTGGTCGACTCCAGCTCGCCGCAGGTGTCACCCGCGGTCACGGTCGAGCCGACCTCGGGGAGCTGGGCGTAGACGACGTCGCCGAGCGCGTTGGCCGCGAACTCGGTGATGCCGACCGTCGAGACGCCGTCCTCGGCGGTCGACAGCCACTCGTGCTCCTTGCTGTAACGCAGCTGCTGGGGGTTGCTCATGGCCTGAATTCTCCTGTACGCGCGGGAGTGGTGATGAATGAGGGACCGCTGGATACGTGCGTGATCAGCGGAAATGTGCGCAGAGTCACGCGCCTGCCGCTGTCAGTCTCTTCTTGTGGCGTTACTTCTGCCGCTTGTAGAACGGCAGCGCCACGACCTCGTAGGGCTCGTGGCTGCCACGGATGTCCACGCCGACCCCGGCGGTGCCGGGCGCCGAGTGCGCGGCGTCGACGTACGCCATGGCGATGGGCTTGCCCAGGGTGGGGGAGGGGGCACCGGAGGTGACCTCGCCGATGACCTCGCCGCCGGCGACGACCGGGTACCCGGCACGCGGGACGCGACGCCCCTCGGCGACCAGGCCGACCAGCACGCGCGGCGGGTTCTGGGCGGCGCGCTCGGCGGCCTCGGTCAGCGCCTCGCGCCCGACGAAGTCGCCCTCCTTCTCGAACTTCACCACCCGGCCGAGCCCGGCGTCGAAGGGGGTGAGGGCGGTGGTCAGCTCGTGTCCGTACAGCGGCATGCCGGCCTCCAGGCGCAGCGTGTCGCGGCAGGACAGCCCGCAGGGGACCAGGCCGACGCCCTCGCCGGCCTTGGTGAGCGCCTGCCACAGCTCCACGGCGTGCTCCGGCTTCACGAACAGCTCGAAGCCGTCCTCGCCGGTGTAGCCCGTGCGGGCGATGAGGGCGGGGACGCCGGCGACCGTGCCGGGCAGGCCGGCGTAGTACTTCAGGCCGTCGAGGTCGGCGTCGGTCAGCGACTTCAGGATGCCGGGGGACTCGGGGCCCTGGACGGCCAGCAGCGCGTAGGCGTCGCGGTCGTCGCGGACCTCGGCGTCGAAGCCGGCGGATCGTTCCGCCAGGGCGTCGAGCACGACCTGGGCGTTGGAGGCGTTGGCGACGACCATGTACTCGGTCTCGGCGAGCCGGTAGACGATCAGGTCGTCGAGGATGCCGCCGTCGGCCTGGCAGATCATGGTGTAGCGGGCCCGGCCGACGCCGACGGAGGCGATGTTGCCGACGAGGGCGTGGTTCAGCAGCCGGGCGGCGTCCGGGCCGGTCACGGTGATCTCGCCCATGTGCGAGAGGTCGAACAGGCCGGCCTTGGTGCGTACGGCGTTGTGCTCGTCGCGCTCCGAGGCGTAGCGCAGGGGCATGTCCCAGCCGGCGAAGTCGGTCATCGTGGCGCCGAGCGAGCGATGCAGGGCATCGAGCGCGGTACGACGGGGTTCGGTGCTGCTCATCGGTCCGTTGTCTCCCAAAGGCATGACAGGCGAGGTCGTTCCTCCCCATCTGTCATCGGAACCTGAGAGGTTCGCCATGATCCCGGAGACGGTGATCATGGCTTGCACCTTGGGTGGAGCCGCTGTGCACACAGCGACCCGCTTTTCAGATGTGCCTCGCCCGCGCGGTAACGGGGCCTGAGAGATTCAAGGGAGGGACTTGCTCCTTCGGCGCCCCGGCGATGCACTGCCAGGGACTCTCCCGCGCGGATTCAAACGGCCGGTATGCAGTTGGCGCCGCCATCATTGCATGCCGGACCCCGTCGGGGGCAGGCCATCTCTGTAACCGGCTTGTGGCAGGAAGCGAACGAAAAGGAGGAGATCCTCTATTACCTTCTCTTTACGCTCAGTGGGGATGGGGACTCCTGACCCCGGAGGAGGACGATGACGGTGGACCGCACCACGGCGTACGCCACGACCTCGGGCATCGCGCTGCCCAAGCAGCCCGCGGCACCCGGTGTCGAAGCGCACGTCGCGTGCCCCGCACCCGTGGTCCGCGATCTGCGCGACCGCTCCGGCCACAGCCCGCACGCGCTGCTCTTCGGCCCCGAGGACCTCGTCGTCATCACCGGAATGCCCGGCAGCGGCAAGTCGACGCTGATGCGGCGGACGGTGAAGGGCCTGCGCATCGACTCCCAGGACACCCGGGACCGCTGGGACGCCCGGATGCCGGGCTACCTCCCGTACGCCGTCTACCGCCCCCTGGTCCGCCTCGCGCACTACGCCGGGCTGCGCCGCGCGCTGCGCTCCGGCGAGGGCGTCGTCGTGCACGACTGCGGCACGCAGGCCTGGGTGCGCGGCTGGCTGGCCCGCGCGGCCCGCCGTCGGGGCGGCACCCTGCACCTGCTGCTGCTCGACGTGACGCCGGGCACCGCTCTGGAGGGCCAGCGCGAGCGCGGCCGGGGCGTCTCGCGGTACGCCTTCCTGCGGCACCGCCGGGCGGCCTCCCGGCTGCTGCGCTCGGCGGCGAAGGGCGATCTGCCGCAGGGCTGCGGTTCGGCGGTGCTGATCGACCGGGACGCGGCGGACGTGCTGCGCCGGATCGGTTTCACGGGCTGACCGCCCGCAGCCCTGGCGGGGGCGGACACCGGCTAGCCTTCTGAGCCTCAGACGTGGTTCACAGCAGGCGGTCAGACAGATGGACTTCCCAGCGGATCTCCCCGCGGACTTCTCGGCCCGGGCCCACCTCCACCCGCATGGAGGCTGGCCCGGCAATGAACTGGAGGAGGTGCTCTCCGCCTCCCTCGGCATGCCCTCGGCGGGCGCCCGGATCGTCGAGGTGCTGGGCCGCAGCTTCGTCTGGGTGCCCCTGCCCAACGGCGGCGGCCCGGACAGCGGCCCGCTGGACCTGCCCACGGTGGAGATCGAGGGCCAGGCATATGTCCCGGTCTTCAGCTCCGAGGAGCAGTTCCGGCAGGTCGTCGGCTCCCACATGGCGTTCACGGTCGCGCCGGCCGTGGAGTTCGCGCGCGGTCTGCCGCCGCACGTGGGCATCGCCCTGAACCCCGACGGCGTGGTCGGCGTCCCGCTGCCCCCGGCGGCCGTCGCCGAGCTATGCCGGGTGGGCCGCACCCAGCTGGACGGCCCGACCTCCGGCGGCCGGGTCAAGCTCTACGAGCCGGACTGGCAGGAGGACCCGATCGACTTCCTCGCCGCGGCGTCGGCCGAGTTCGCCGCGACCGGCGTGGTCGCGACGGCCCGCCGCTGCCTGGCGACGATCGAGACGGCCGCCCCGGTGATGTTCATAGGCGTCGAACTCTCCCACTGGGAGGGCGACCTGCGCGCCGCCCCCACCGAGGCCCTGGCCCGCGCCCTCACCCGTGCCCCCCTGCCCTGGCAGGTCAACCTGGTCCTCCTGGACGTGGCCCAGGACCCGGTGATCGAGTGGATGCGCGCGAAGGTACGGCCCTTCTACACGCGCGAACTCTGAGAACCTGGGGGCGCGAGGAACTGCGCGACCAGCCCCCACCGGCCCGCAGACAGAAGACCCACCTCAAGTCCCGAGCTCTCCACGGCTCTCCCAGCGGAGCGCCTAAGCTGGGGCTCACAAGCCATGTTTCCCGAAGGGGCGGTAAATCGTGAGCGCGAGCGGCACAACCTCGACCGGGCAGGTCGAGCACATGCTGCGCCAGGTGACGCCCGGGCGCTACGACGCCTACGAGGCCCTCCTGCGGGCCCTCGCCACCCCTTCCACCGGCCAGGTCTGGATGCTGCTCTGGCACGGCCATGCCGGGTCCCCGGACGCCCAGTACGGAAACATGGAGGTCGAAGGGTACGGCTACGCCCCGTGCGTCACCTCCGCCCAGGAGCTCTCCGCCAGCGGCTGGAACCGCAGCTACGAGGTGGTCGACGGCGTCGACGTGGCCCGCACCCTCTACCCGGACCACTACGGCCTCTGGCTGAACCCGCACGCCCCGGGCGGCGGCGTCGGCATCCCCTGGCTCGACCTGCGCCGTATCGCCACGGGCCTGGACCGCCAGCCCGCCGGTCCGCTGCGGCTGTCGGAGCCCGCCATCGAGATCCCGCAGTTCTACGCCATGCTCGCGCAGAACGCCCACCGGACCCAGGCCGTCCGCTCGCTGCGCCGCGCCTGGGTGCAGCCGGCGCTCGGTGCGCCGTATCTCGCCATCGGCCTCGATGTGTACGACACCAGCCCGCCCGCGGTGGACTCGGTGCGCTCGATGATGCTCCAGTCGATCGCCGCGGTCCCGGACGGGCTGCCGGTGTCGACCGTGGCGATGTCCGACGAGGACGATCCGATCGCCATGTGGATGCGCGCGAGCTCCCGTCCGTTCTACGACCGCGAGGCGCACGCCGCACCCGCTCAGGCCCCCGCCGGAGGCTACGGTTACCCACCGGCACAGGGCCGTTACTGATCATCGAACGCGCTAACCTACCGTTCAGTCGGTTTCCCTACTTCGTAGGTGCGCAGGGGCATTGACTGCGGTTTCATAGGCAAATCTCCGCGCGTAGATGTGATCGGAAGGTCCCGGTCCGCCCTCATACGCCCCAACTGACTCGCGTCCGCCGGGCGTTACCCACTGTTCGGATAACGGAACCCCCCAGACAGCATCACGGTTGCGCATACTTTCCCGGCCACCTCTGGCAACAGATCGCCAAAGCGTTGAAGACTCCCCGCAAGACATGGGCCGGTCGGTCCTGTGTACGAGAAAGCAACCGCTACAGCGGCAGCCATGGGGGTCGACAACCGTCGGCCGAGAGGGGTCAATCTCACCGTGACCGCACCGATCGAGACAACGGGAGCGGAGGCCGAAGCGCAGCCCGAGGCCGTGCTCTCCGGAGTCAAGAAGAGCCAGATCGAGGGGCGTTCGCTCTCCCAGATCGCCTGGATGCGCTTCAAGCGGGACAAGGTCGCCATGTCCGGCGGCATCGTCGTCATCTGCCTCGTGCTGATGGCTGTGCTCTCCAAGCCGATCCAGTGGGTCTTCGGCCTCGACCCCAACAAGTTCAACCAGGACCTGATCGACCCGGCCCTGCTCGCCCCCAAGGGCGGCTGGGGCGGAATGAGTTGGGACCACCCCCTGGGCGTCGACCCCCAGTACGGCCGCGACATGCTCGCCCGCATCATCGACGGCTCCTGGGTCTCGCTGCTGGTCGCGGGAGGCGCCACGCTCCTGTCCGTGGTCATCGGCACGGTGCTCGGCATCATCGCCGGGTACTACGGCGGCTGGATCGACAGCGTTATCAGCCGGCTGATGGACACCTTCCTGGCGTTCCCGCTGCTGCTGTTCGCGATCTCGATCTCCGCCTCTGTGCAGGACGGTTTCTTCGGACTCGACGGCCTTTCGCTCCGCATCTGCGTGCTGATCTTCGTGATCGGCTTCTTCAGCTGGCCGTACATCGGCCGCATCGTGCGCGCGCAGACGATGACGCTGCGCCGGCGAGAGTTCATCGAGGCCTCCACGAGCCTCGGCGCCCGCGGGCCGTACATCCTGTTCCGTGAACTGCTCCCCAATCTCGTCGCGCCGATCCTCGTCTACTCGACGCTGATCATCCCGACGAACATCCTCTTCGAGGCTGCGCTGAGCTTCCTCGGAGTCGGTATCGCTCCGCCGCAGGCTTCCTGGGGCGGCATGCTCAGCAACGCTGTCGATCTGTACACCGCAGATCCGCAGTACATGTTCGTGCCCGGATTGGCGATCTTCATCACCGTCCTGGCCTTCAACCTGCTGGGTGACGGGCTGCGTGACGCCCTCGACCCTCGCAGCAAGTG
The DNA here is from genome assembly GCF_008704715.1 of Streptomyces chartreusis. NCBI lineage: Bacteria > Bacillati > Actinomycetota > Actinomycetes > Kitasatosporales > Streptomycetaceae > Streptomyces > Streptomyces chartreusis. The sequence continues at coordinate 3,186,669 of NZ_CP023689.1, read as the reverse complement.
ATCCATCGATAGAGGGGGCTTTCCTCAGGTGAAGACGAGAAGGGTGACCGCCGCGATCGCGTCGGTCCTGGCGCTCTCGCTGGGTGCTGCCGCATGTGGTGGCGGGGACGACAGTGACGGCAACGGCGGAGGCAACGGCAAGAAGGACGCCGCGCTGTCCTCCATCGTCAACGCGTCCACGAAGAAGGGGGGGACGGTCACGTACGAGCACTCGGACGTTCCGGACTCCCTGGACCCGGGCAACACGTACTACGGCTGGGTGCAGAACTTCTCCCGCCTCTACGCGCGTGCGCTGACGACGTTCAAGCCGGCCGCCGGCAAGGAGGGCCTCGAGGTCGTTCCCGACCTGGCCGAGGGCCTGGGCAAGCCGAGCGCGGACGCCAAGACGTGGACGTACAAGCTCCGGCAGGGCGTGAAGTTCCAGGACGGCACGCCGATCACGTCCAAGGACGTGAAGTACGCCATCGAGCGTTCCAACTTCGCGCCCGAGGCGCTGTCCAACGGCCCGACGTACTTCAAGGCGTACCTTGAGGGCGGCGACAAGTACAAGGGCCCCTACAAGGACAAGTCCGCGGACGGCATCAAGTCCATCGAGACGCCGGACGACAGCACGATCGTCTTCAAGTTGAAGCAGCCCTTCGCGGACTTCGACTACCTGGCGACGTTCTCGCAGACGGCTCCGGTGCCGCAGGCCAAGGACACGGGCGCGAAGTACGTCCAGAACATCGTGTCCTCCGGCCCGTACCAGTTCGAGTCCTACGAGGAGGGCCGCAGCGCCACCCTCGTGCGCAACAAGAACTGGGACGCCAAGACGGACCCGATCCGCAAGGCGCTGCCGGACAAGGTCACGATCAAGTTCAAGGTCAACCCGGTGACGGTCGACAACGACCTGCTCTCCGACAAGATCACGGTCGACGCGGCGGGCACCGGTGTCCAGCCGGCGACCCAGCCGAAGGTGCTGACCGGCAAGAACGTGGCCCAGACGGACGCCTCGTACGCCGGTGCGACGCAGTACATCGCGCTGAACGTGAACGTGAAGCCGTTCGACAACGAGCACTGCCGCAAGGCCGTGCAGTGGGCCATGGACAAGCAGTCCGTCCAGGACGCGATCGGCGGCTCGCCGAAGGGTGACGTGGCCTCCACGCTGCTGCCCCCGTCGGTGAACGGCTACACCAAGTTCGACACCTACGCCACCGAGGGCAACAAGGGTGACGTCGCCAAGGCCAAGGAAGAGCTGAAGGCCTGCGGCAAGCCGAGCGGCTTCGACACGATCCTGACCGCGCGTTCCGACCGTCCCGCCGAGGTCGCCTCGGCCACGGCGGTGCAGAACTCGCTGAAGAAGGTCGGCATCAACGTCGAGATCAAGCAGTTCCCCTCCGGCAAGTACTTCTCGAACTTCGCCGGTGTCCCGAGCTACGTCCACGAGCACAAGCTCGGCATGCTGTCGATGGCGTGGGGTGCTGACTGGCCGACCGGCTACGGCTTCCTCGACCAGATCATCAACGGTGCGGCCATCAAGCCTTCCGGTGGCAACAACCTGATGGAACTGAACGACCCGAAGATCAACAAGGCCCTCACGGACGCGATCGCCAACACCGACGACGCCGCCCGCACCAAGGCCTGGGGCGAGATCGACAAGATGGTCATGGACAACGCGTCCGTCGTCCCGCTGATCTACCGCAAGAACCTGCTGTTCCGTCCGGAGTCCGCGGCCAACGTCACGGTCACGCAGGCCTACCTCGGCATGTACGACTACACGCTGCTGAGCTCCACCAAGTAGTGGCCGTCAGGCCGGATTCCCTGAAAGGCAGGTGAAGGCACCGGATGGCCGGGGCGGGCACAACCCGCCCCGGCCGTCCGGAGCCGTACAGCTGTGGCTGCGTACATCATCCGACGCGTCTTCGGCGCGGTGCTGTTGCTGCTGGTGGTCAGCGCAGTCACCTTCGCGATCTTCTTCCTCGTGCCAAAGCTCGGTGGCCAGACCGCCGACCAGCTGGCCACTCAGTATGTCGGCAAGGACGCCAACCCCGAGTCCGTCGCCGCCATCAAGCGGAACCTCGGGCTGGACCAGCCCATCGCCGTCCAGTACTGGGACTACATCAAGGGCCTCGTGGTGGGCGCGGACTACAAGTTCGGTCCCGACGCCACCCGTTGCGACGCCCCTTGCTTCGGCTACTCCTTCAAGAGCCACGTCGAGGTGTGGCCCCAGCTGACGGAGCGGATCCCGGTCTCCTTCTCGCTGGCCGTCGGTGCCGCCGTGATCTGGCTGATCTTCGGTGTCACGACCGGCGTCATCTCGGCGCTGCGCAAGGGCAAGCCCATCGACCGCATCTCGATGTTCATCGCCCTCGCCGGCGTCTCCCTCCCGATCTTCTTCACCGGCCAGGTGCTCAACGCCCTGTTCGTGTACGAGATCCCCATCTGGGACGCCATCGAGTACGTACCGTTCACCGAGAACCCAGCCGACTGGGCCTGGCATCTGATCCTGCCCTGGGTCAGCCTCGCCTTCCTCTTCTCCGCGCTGTACGCCCGACTCACCCGGGCGGGCATGCTGGAGACGATGGGCGAGGACTACATCAGAACGGCAAGGGCCAAGGGCCTCAAGGAGACCACGGTCGTCGCCAAGCACGGCCTGCGCGCCGCGCTGACCCCGATCGTCACCATCTTCGGCATGGACTTCGGCACCCTCGTCGGCTCCGCCGTACTCACCGAGACCGTCTTCTCCTTGCAGGGCATCGGTGCCTACGCGGTCCAGTCCATCAAGGACAACGACCTGCCCATCGTGATGGGCGTGACCCTGGTCGCCGCGTTCTTCATCGTCTTCTGCAATCTCGTCGTCGACCTGGTGTACGCCGCCATCGACCCCCGGGTGAGGTACTCGTGAGCAAGCTCGAGAAAGCGGCACTCGGCGAACCCGCCGCTGCCGCCCCGTCCGACACGGACGGCGCCTTCCTTTCGGTACGCGATCTGCGTATCCACTTCAACACGGACGACGGCCTGGTGAAGTCCGTCGACGGCGTCAGCTTCGACGTGCAGCGGGGCAGGACCCTGGGCATCGTCGGCGAGTCCGGCTCCGGCAAGTCCGTCACGTCGCTCGGCGTGATGGGCCTGCACCGCTCGGCCAACGCCAAGGTCACCGGCGAAGTCTGGCTGGACGGCCAGGAACTGATCGCCGCCGACCCCGACGACGTACGCCGGCTGCGCGGCCGCAAGATGGCGATGATCTTCCAGGACCCGCTGTCGGCGATGCACCCGTACTACTCGGTCGGGCAGCAGATCGTCGAGGCGTACCGGGTCCACCACAAGGTCAGCAAGAAGGAGGCCCGCACGCGGGCCATCGAGATGCTGGACCGCGTGGGCATCCCCGAGCCCAACAAGCGCGTCGACGGCTTCCCGCACGAGTTCTCCGGCGGTATGCGCCAGCGCGCCATGATCGCCATGGCGCTGGTGAACAACCCCGAGCTGCTCATCGCCGACGAGCCGACCACCGCCCTGGACGTCACCGTGCAGGCGCAGATCCTCGACCTGATCCGGGACCTGCAGAAGGAGTTCGGCTCCGCGGTCATCATGATCACGCACGACCTCGGTGTCGTCGCGGAGATGGCCGACGACCTGCTGGTGATGTACGGCGGCCGGCCCGTGGAGCGCGGCCCCGCCGAATCCGTCTTCTCCGAGCCCCGCCACCCCTACACCTGGGGCCTGCTCGGCTCGATGCCGCGCCTGGACCGCGAGGACACCGAGCGTCTCATCCCGATCAAGGGCTCCCCGCCCTCGCTGATCAATGTCCCGTCCGGCTGCGCCTTCAACCCGCGCTGCCCGTACGCCGACATCCCGAAGGACAACGTCACCCGCACGGTCCGCCCCGAGCTGACCGAGGTCGGCGAGCGACACTGGGCCGCCTGCCACATGGGCCAGGAGCAGCGGGAGCGTATCTGGACCGAAGAGATTGCGCCGAAGCTGTGAGCGACGAAAAAGCGGTGAAGATCCCCGCGCAGAAGGACAACCTCACGAAAGCCGGCGTCGCCGACGGCGAGGTCCTGCTGAAGGTCGAGGGCCTTCAGAAGCACTTCCCGATCCGCAAGGGGCTGCTCCAGCGGCAGACCGGCGCGGTGCGCGCGGTGGACGGCATCGACTTCGAGGTCCGCAAGGGCGAGACGCTGGGCGTCGTCGGCGAGTCGGGCTGCGGCAAGTCGACGATGGGCCGGCTGATCACCAGGCTGCTCGAACCGACCGGCGGCAAGGTCGAGTTCGAGGGCCGGGACATCACGCACCTCGGCGTCGGGCAGATGCGCCCGATGCGCCGTGACGTGCAGATGATCTTCCAGGACCCGTACTCCTCGCTGAACCCGCGGCACACCATCGGCACGATCGTCGGCGCTCCCTTCAGGCTCCAGGGCGTCTCGCCGGAGGGCGGGGTGAAGAAGGAGGTCCAGCGGCTGCTGTCGGTAGTCGGCCTGAACCCCGAGCACTACAACCGCTACCCGCACGAGTTCTCCGGCGGTCAGCGTCAGCGCATCGGTATCGCGCGCGCCCTCGCGCTCAACCCGAAGCTGGTCGTGGCCGACGAGCCGGTCTCCGCCCTGGACGTGTCGATCCAGGCGCAGGTCGTGAACCTGCTGGACGACCTCCAGGAGGAGCTCGGCCTCACGTACGTGATCATCGCGCACGACCTGTCGGTCGTACGGCACGTCTCGGACCGCATCGCGGTGATGTACCTCGGCAAGATCGTCGAGCTCGCCGACCGCGAGTCGCTCTACACGGCGCCGATGCACCCGTACACCAAGGCCCTGATGTCTGCGGTGCCGATCCCGGACCCCAAGCGCCGTGGCGTCAAGAGCGAGCGGATCCTGCTGCGCGGCGACGTGCCCTCGCCGATCTCCCCGCCGAGCGGCTGCCGCTTCCACACGCGGTGCTGGAAGGCGACGGAGGTCTGCAAGACCACCGAGCCGCCGCTGCTGGAACTGCGGCCCGGCCAGCGTGTGGCGTGCCACCACCCCGAGAACTTCGAGGACCAGCAGCCGCAGGAGACCGTCCTGCTGTCGGTGGCCAAGGAGGCGGCGGAGCTGGTGGCCGACGAGGTGCTCGCGGAGTCGGCGGCCACTTCCGCGGCGGTAGCGGCGGAGGTGGCGGCCACGGAGGCCGACGACGCCGTGTCCGAGGAGGCCGTGTCCAAGGAGACCGTGTCCGAGGACGCACCGGCTGCCGAGGAGGCCGGGGAGGCTTCCTCCGAAACCAGCGAGAAGTAACCCAAGCCGGGCCCCCGCCTTTCTTTGTAAGGCGGGGGCTCTGTGCTGGGTGAGAATGTACGGGTGCTCCAGCAACTGTTCAGCCCGTCCGTCCAGCACACGCTCGACCTGATCGGCATCTTCGTCTTCGCGATCTCCGGCGCCCTGCTGGCCGTCCGCAAGAACTTCGACGTCTTCGGCATAGCCGTACTCGCCGAGGTCACGGCGCTGGGCGGCGGGCTGTTCCGGGACGTGGTCATCGGGGCCGTGCCGCCGGCCGCGTTCACGGACCTTGGGTACTTCCTCACCCCGCTGCTGGCCGCGCTCCTGGTCTTCTTCCTCCACCCGCACGTGGAGCGCATCCAGACCGGCGTGAACGTCTTCGACGCGGCGGGCCTCGGCCTGTTCTGCGTCGCCGGGACGGCGAAGGCGTACGACTACGGCCTCAACCTCACCGCCTCGGTCGCCCTGGGCCTCGCGACCGCCGTGGGCGGCGGTGTACTGCGTGACGTCCTGGCCAACGAGGTGCCCTCACTGCTGCGCTGGGACCGTGACCTGTACGCGGTCCCGGCGATAGTCGGCGCCACGATGACCGTCCTGTGCATCCACTACGACGCCCTGACCCCGCTCACCAGCACGCTCGCGGCCGTCACGGCCTTCGTGCTGCGTCTGCTGGCGATGCGGTTCCACTGGCGAGCTCCGCGTGCCTGGAACCGGCGGTCGACGGTGCGAGAGGAGTAGTCCCGGGCGCCGTACCGGTGCGGTGCTCGTCGCCCATCACCTCGCTCAGCCAGCGGAACGCGGGCACGACCTGCGGCTTCCACAGCGCCATGGTGTGGCCGCCGGCGTCGGTCGGGACGAACACGACGTTCACGGTGGTGGGCGCCTTCGCGATCCGCCGGAGGGCCATGGCGGCCTCGTAGCCGTCGTTCGGCTGACCGGACAGATACAGCGCGACGCGCGGCGGGACGCGGGAGTCCTTCAGCAGTTCGTAGGGGTTGTTCGCGGCCCGCAGCGCCGGGGACCTGCCGGCCAGCGACTGGGGCACCGCGGCGGGGTCGTTGTAGCCGGACATGCTGACCGCGGCCCGGTAGCGGTCGGGGTGGGCGACGGCGAGCTTGGCCGCGCAGTGCGCGCCCGCCGAGTACCCGGCCACCGCCCAGCCGTCCGGCGCGGCCTGGGCCCGGAAGTTGTCCCGGACCATCTTCGGCACGTCGATGCTGAGCCAGCTGTCGGCGTTGACCTTGCCCGGGATGTTCGCGCAGCCGGTGTCCTTGCCGGGCAGCAGGGTGGTGCGCGGCGAGACGATGATGAACGGCTCGATCTGCCCGCTGCGCATCAGCGGCGCGAGCTGCTGGGGCGCGTCCATCGTGCCGTACCAGGCCTTCGACGAGCCCGGATAGCCCGGCAGGACCTCCACGACCGGGAACCTGTGGTTGCGGTAGGCGGGCTGGTGGTACTGCGGCGGCAGCCAGACGTTGACCTCCGCGTGCACTCCGGACACCCGGCCCTTGAGGTGCGTGACGAGCACCCCGCCCTCCGCGCGCATGCCCGGGCCCTTGGCCTGCTTGAAGCTCTGCCGGAGTCTGGGCAGCTTCTCCAGCGAAATCCCGCCGGTGCCGCTCGCCCCGAGGTCGGCGGCCTCGTGCACATGGTCGCTCGTGCCGAGCAGGTCGCCCCAGTTGTCGTACAGCTGGTTGGAGTTGTTGACCAGCGTGAAGACCAGCGCCACGGCCGTGCCCTGGGCGAAGAGCACCATCAGCACCCGGGCGGCGCCCCGCACGATCCTGGGGCCGCCCACCCGTGACCACAGGGCGAGCGGCAGCGCCACGGCGACGACGCACAGGACGACGAGCGTGTAGAGGAACGGGGTCCCGGTGAGACTCATGTCCTGATAGAGGGGGAGATCGGGCCTCGGGTTTCGGGCGAGCCGGACACTTGCCGAAAAGTTGCCCGGATCTCACCAGATTCCAAAGCTACCGCTTAGTAGTTAGCTGTTGTACCGTTCATCCATGCCAGAAGCAGCCTCCGCCACGACGGCCCGACGGGCCACGATCGGCGACAGCGAGTTCGACCGCGACACCGCGCTCACCCGCCGCGAACCCGGCGTCTACGACATCGACCTCTCCGCCGGCTGGACCATCATCAGCGCCGTCAACGGCGGCTATCTGCTGGCAGTCCTCGGCCGCGCCCTCGCGGACGCCCTGCCGCACGCCGACCCGTTCACGATCTCCGCGCACTACCTCACCGCCTCCCAGCCGGGCCCGGCGGTCGTCCGCACCGACGTGGTGCGCACGGGCCGGACCCTGTCGACCGGCCAGGCCTCGCTCTTCCAGTTCGACGAGCAGGGCCGCGAGATCGAGCGGATCCGCGTCCTCGCCTCCTACGGCGACCTGGACTCCCTCCCCGACGACGTCCGTACGACGGCCGAGCCGCCCGTGATCCCGCCGATGGAGCACTGCTTCGGCCCCGAGGACGGCCCCGCCCCCGTCGACGGCAGCTCGGCCATCGCCGACCGTCTGATGCTCAAGCTCGACCCGGCCACCCTTGGCTGGGCGCTCGGGCAGCCCTCCGGCCGGGGTGAGATGCGCGCCTGGTTCGGCCTGGCCGACGGCCGGGACGCCGACCCCTTCTCGCTGCTCCTCGCGGTGGACGCGCTGCCGCCGACCGCCTTCGAGATCGGCATCTCCGGCTGGGTCCCCACGGTCGAGCTGACCGCCCACATACGCTGCCGCCCGGCTCCCGGCCCGCTGCGGGTGTCGATCACCACCCGCAACCTCGCGGGCGGCTTCCTGGAGGAGGACGCCGAGGTCTGGGACAGCGCCGGCCGGCTGGTGGCCCAGTCGAGGCAGCTGGCCCGGGTGCGGCTCGCGCGCTGAAGCGACCCGCGCGATCGCGGCCGCCCGCCGGGCGCACAGGCCGCCGACAGCGGATCCTCAAGTGGGCCCTAACCGGGGTTGGTTGAGTTCCCGCTCCAGGACTTTTCTCATCTTCCATGGAGCGGTCTCTCATGAAGCGTGCGCGTCTCCTCCCCGCCGTCGCCCTGCTGGCGCTCTCGCCCCTGGCCCTCGTGGCCTGCGGGTCCGGCGACTCGTCGTCGACGTCGAACAACGGCGGCTCCGGGCAGCAGCAGTCGTGCCAACAGCCGTCGGGCACGCCCTCGGGCATGCCGAGCGGGGCGCCGTCGGGTGCGCCCTCGGCCGGTGCGGCCGGTGCCTCCGGTGTGCCGTCGGGGGCGCCGAGCGGTGCTCCCAGTGGTGCTCCGAGCGGCGCACCGACTGGTGCTCCGGGCGGGGGGCAGGGTGGTCCCGGTGGCGGGCCGGGCGGTGGCTGCGGCGGTGGTCCCGGTGGTGGCCAGGGTGGCGGGGCCGCGCCCAGCGGTGCCCCGAGCGGTGCGCCGAGCGCGGCGGCCTCCGCGACCGAGGGCTGACGCGCGACGCGGTACGGCACGAATGAGGGCGGTACTCCCGGTGACCGGGGGTGCCGCCCTGTTCGTGCTGCCGGCGCTCAGTCCAGCCAGTGCTCCCGGCCGATGCTGATCAGCCGCATCCTGCGGGTCGCGGCCTGGGCGACGCCGTGCCGCTCGTCCTCCGGGGCCTCCAGCACGTCCAGGAACAGCGAGGCCGTGATCAGCATCTGGTCGACGTAGAGGTGGGCGAGCATGAGGAGGTCCTCGTCGTTCCAGCCCTCGGAGAGCGGGTCCTTGGCGAGGGCCTCCTTCACCTCGCCCGCGAACCGGGCCAGTTGGTCCTGGATCGCCTCCCGTACGGACTGCACCCCGCCGTGCCGCTCGCGGGCGATGAAGCGCACATGCGCCGGATGCGTCTCGACATGGCCGGCGATCAACTCGACGGCCCGTTCTATGCGTCGGTCGCTGTCGCCGACCGAGGAGACGATCGTGCGGATCATCGGGTGCAGACTGCCCAGCGCCTCCTCGACGAGGGCGACGCCGAGGTCGGCCGTGGAACGGAAGTGCCGGTAGAAGGCGGTCGGGGCGACGCCGACGGCGCGGGTGACCTCGCGCAGGCCCAGGCTGCTCAGGCTCTGCTCCTCCAGCAGTGCCAGCGCCGCGTCCAGCAGCGCCTGGCGGGTCTTCTGTTTCTGGGCCTGCCGAAGGCCGAGGGTGTGACTCATACCATGCAGTTAACAACTGTTCTCTGGAATTGAAAAGCCGTGCGGCGCGCTAGACTTGGGGTCAGTGAACAACTGTTACTACAACTGTTCACCGAAATGTAACGAGAGAGATCGCCACAAGAGATCTCGGAGGGGGATCCGACCCATGCTGTTCCTTGTCGCCGCGCTCCTGCTGCTGGGCGTGGTGCTGGGCGCCGTCGCCCACGCACCGCTCGCCTTCACGGTCGTCGCCGCCGGTGTGATCGCCGTCTGGCTGGCCGTCTTCGCCGCCCGTGAGCGGCACGCCCGCCGCAACTGACTTCACCGATCGACTTCGCCGACCCGGACCGAACCGACACATCAGGAGCTGACACCCCATGCATCTCACCGCACCGGCCACCGCCCGCCCCGGCGCGCGCAGCCGCACCCGCGACGCCGACGGCATGGCCGTGGCGTCCTTCATCCTCGGCCTGCTCGGCCTGCTGGTCTTCAACGTGTTCCTCGGCCCGACCGCCATCGTCCTGGCCGCCGCGTCCCTGTGGCGTGGCACCGGCCGCAAGGGCCGGGCGTACCTGGGCATGGGGCTGGGCGTCGCCGACCTGCTGGTCCTGCTGGCGTTCATCCAGATGGACAGCACGCTGTCCTGGAGCTTCTAGGGGCGGTCGTCGCACGGGCGACGAGGGCACCGACTCCGGTGGGGAACCTGTAGGGGCACCCCCGGCCGCAACCGGCCGACCTTGACACAAGGCCCCTTACCGGCGCCCTTTAGAATCGTGGCCACCATGGCTTACCTCGACCACGCCGCGACGACCCCCATGCTCCCGGAGGCGGCAGAGGCGCTGACCGCCCAGCTGAGCGTCACGGGCAACGCCTCCTCCCTCCACGCATCCGGCCGCCGCGCGAGGCGCACCGTCGAGGAGGCCCGCGAGACCCTCGCGGAATCGCTCGGCGCCCGCCCCAGCGAGGTCGTGCTGACCTCCGGCGGCACCGAGGCCGACAACCTCGCGGTCAAGGGCCTGTACTGGTCCCGCCGCGACGCCGACCCGGCGAGGACCCGCACCCGCGTCCTGGCCAGCCCCGTCGAACACCACGCCGTCCTCGACGCCGTCCACTGGCTCGGCGAGCACGAGGGCGCCACGATCGAGTACCTCCCGGTCGACTCCCACGGCCGCGTCCACCCCGACGCCCTGCGCGAAGCGATCGCCCGCGACCCCCACGACGTCGCCCTGGCCACCGTGATGTGGGCCAACAACGAGATCGGCACCGTCATGCCGATCCGCGAACTGGCCGACGTGGCAGCCGAGTTCGACGTCCCCCTGCACGCCGACGCCGTCCAGGCCTTCGGCCAGGTACCCGTCGACTTCGCCGCGTCCGGCCTCGCCGCCATGACCGTCTCCGGCCACAAGATCGGCGGCCCGTACGGCATCGGCGCCCTGCTCCTCGGCCGCGACCAGACCCCCGTACCCGTCCTGCACGGCGGCGGCCAGGAGCGCCACGTCCGCTCCGGCACCCTCGACGTCCCCGCCATCGCCTCCTTCGCGGTCGCCGGCCGCCTCGCCGCCGAACAGCGCGAGTGGTTCGCCCGGGAGATCGGCGCCCTGCGCGACTCCCTGGTCGAGGCGGTCCGTACGGCGGTCCCGGACGCGATCCTCGGCGGCGACCCGGCACCCGACGGCCGGCTCCCCGCCAACGCCCACTTCACCTTCCCGGGCTGCGAGGGCGACTCCCTGCTCCTGCTGCTGGACGCCCAGGGCATCGAGTGCTCCACCGGCTCCGCCTGCACCGCGGGAGTCGCCCAGCCCAGCCACGTCCTGCTGGCCACCGGCACCGACCCCGACCTGGCCCGCGGGACCCTGCGCTTCTCCCTCGGCCACACCTCCACGGAGGCCGACGTCGAAGCGGTCGCCAAGGCGATCGGTCCGGCGGTGGAACGGGCGCGGGCCGCCGGTCTGACATAGGGCGCCGGCCGGTCCCACGGGGAGCTCCGGCCGGCACCACGGGGAGCGCTATGCGGGCGCCGTGCGTGCCGTCCGTACGAGCTTCATGTACCGGTCCCAGTCCCAGTGCTTTCCGGGGTCCGTGTGGTCGGTGCCCGGCACCTCCACGTGCCCGATGATGTGCTCGCGGTCGACGGGGATGTCGTAGCGCGCGCATATCCGGGCCGTCAGCCGGGCCGATGCCTCGTACATCTCGTCCGTGAGGTCCTGCGGGCGCTCCACGAAGCCCTCGTGCTCGATGCCGACACTGCGTTCGTTGTAGTCGCGGTTGCCCGCGTGGTACGCCACGTCCAGCTCGCGGATCATCTGCGTGATGTGGCCGTCCTTGCGGACGATGTAGTGGGCGGCCGCCCCGTGCTCCGGGTCCTGGAACACCTTCACCGCGCTGTCGAAGCTGCCCTGGGTGACATGGATGACCACCATGTCTATGCCGTAGTCGTCGGGCCGGTCCGCCCGCCGCCAGTTCGCGTCCGACGCCGCCACCCAGCGCGCGCCCGCGAAGTCGACCTCGCCCTCCTTGCGCGGCTTCTCCACGCCAGGCACCCGCCACCACAGGCGCGCCAGCTCGTCCCGGGCCAGCACGGCCGAGCCCACCGCGGCCGCCGTCCCGCCGATGAGCAACGCACGACGCCCGACCTTCCGGTCGCCGTCCTTCGGAGCCTTCCGCTGTCCCATGTGATCGTCAACGGATACTCGTGGGCCCTGGTTCCCGCGCCCCCGTACCCTGGAAGGGTTATGACTGACACCGCGCAGCCCTCCCGCCCCCTCCGCGTCCTCGCCGCCATGTCCGGCGGGGTCGACTCCGCCGTCGCCGCCGCCCGCGCGGCCGAAGCGGGTCACGACGTGACCGGCGTCCACCTCGCGCTCTCCGCGAACCCTCAATCCTTCCGCACGGGCGCGCGGGGCTGTTGCACCATCGAGGACTCCCGTGACGCCCGCCGCGCCGCCGACGTCATCGGCATCCCGTTCTACGTGTGGGACCTCGCCGACCGCTTCCGCGAGGACGTCGTCGAGGACTTCATCGCGGAGTACGAGGCCGGCCGCACCCCGAACCCGTGCCTGCGCTGCAACGAGAAGATCAAGTTCGCGGCACTCCTCGACAAGGCGCTGGCCCTCGGCTTCGACGCCGTCTGCACCGGCCACTACGCCACCGTCGTGCTGAACGACGACGGCACCCGTGAGCTGCACCGTGCCTCCGACATGGCCAAGGACCAGTCGTACGTCCTCGGCGTCCTGGACGAGAAGCAGCTGGCGCACGCGATGTTCCCGCTCGGCGACACGCTGACCACGAAGGACGAGATCCGCGCGGAGGCCGAGCGGCGTGGCCTCGCGGTCGCGAAGAAGCCCGACTCGCACGACATCTGCTTCATCGCCGACGGCGACACCCAGGGCTTCCTCGCGCACCGGCTCGGCAAGGCCGAGGGCGACATCGTCGACGAGTCCGGCGCCAAGCTCGGCACGCACGAGGGCGCGTTCGGCTTCACCATCGGCCAGCGCAAGGGCCTGCGCATCGGCACCCCGGCCCCCGACGGCAAGCCGCGCTACGTCCTCGACATCTCGCCGGTGAACAACACGGTGACGGTCGGCCCGGCGGCCTCCCTGGACGTCGTCGCCCTCACCGCCATCAAGCCCCGCTGGTGCGGCGCCGCCCCGACCGGCCCCGGTACCTACACCGCCCAGCTGCGCGCCCACGGCGGCGAGACCGAGGTGACCGCCGAGCTGATCGACGGCTCCCTGGAGGTCACCTTCACCGAGCCCGTCCGCGGCGTGGCCCCCGGCCAGGCGATCGTCCTGTACGACGACACGCGCGTGGTGGGCTCGGCGACGATCGCGTCCACGGTACGGGCGACACCGACGGCGGTCTGAGGCGACGGCCCCGACGCCGGCGGGGGCGCCCGGTCACCTCGGCCGGCCGGGCCGCCGCGTCACTTCGCGAAGAACTCCGTCAGCACCGGCGCCAGCACGTCCGGCTCCACCATGTGGGTCTGTCCCTCCAGGCTCCGGTACGACCCGCCGGGCGCCGTCCGTGCGACCGCCCGCGCCGCCTCGTGCATCCACGCGGGGCTCGCGCTGCCCGCGACGGCCAGCACCGGCGCGGTGATCGACGCGAGCCGGTCCCGGGGCACCAGACCGTCGCCCATGACGGCGTTGTCGTGGGCGAGGCTCGGCGCGATCGTCTCCATCCCGGCCCACATGGGGGACTGGCGGGCGCCCTGGATCATCTGCTCGGCCATCCCGGTCAGCCGCAGGAACAGCTCGACGGCGTCCCCGCGGCGGCCCTCGTCCAGCGCCGCCGTCAGCCGCTCGGTGTACTCCGCGCGCTCCTGCGCACCGCCCTCGTACACGGCGAACGGCACCTCGTAGACCGCGACCTGACGCACCGGCAGCCCGCTCGCCGCCGCCCGGAGCACCAGCGCGCCGCCCGAGGAGGTGCCGTACAGCGCCGCCTCGCCGCCCAGCGCGTCGATGAGCGCGGCGAGATCCTCGACCTCGCGCTCCACGGCGTACGGCGAGGCCGCACCGCTCGCGCCGCGCCCGCGGCGGTCGTACACGGCCACTCTGAAGTGCTTCGACAGGGGCACGGCCAGCGGCGCCACCGTGCCCCCGGTGGACATCGCCCCACTGACGAGGATCACCGCCGGGCCGTCACCGCTGGTCTCGTACGCGATGGAGGTGCCGTCGGCCGACTTGGTGTTCTTATCCATGTCTGTGGAGATTGCCGTAAGGCGCGAAACTAATCGTTCACCTTCACCTGCGTGTCCGATTTCCTGAGGCGCGGCCCGCACAAGCGAGCAAGGAATCGAACCTGTGTTGCCAGATTCGCTGGTTGTAGTGGCTGTGTCGTGATCAAGGGACGGTTGTGCGCATCTCGCACATACAGTCTCAACTGGAAGCAGGGGCGCAGGAGGGGCAGGCAAGGGAGGAACGCGTGACGAAGGGGGGTGGGTGTGCCCGGTACACCTTCCGGCTTCGCATGTCGTCGTGGGCTTGCACGGCGCTCCTGGCGGAGTGGGACCGCTGCCGGTGGATCTGGAACGAGTGCGTCGCCCGCTCGAAGAAGGCCCACCGTGATGGGGAGAAGTGCGGCCCGGCCCGGCTTGACCGGATGCTGACCGAGGCCCGTGCCGTCACACCGTGGCTGGCTGAGGGCGCGTCGATGCCGCAGCAGCAGCTCATCCGTGACTTCGGCAAGTCTCGCGCGAAGGCACTCAAGGACATTAAGGACCGCTTGCCGCAGCGGCAGCGGGCCGGGATGCCGAAACACAAGAGGAAGCGCGAGGCTGACCCCACACTCAACTACACGCGCCGTGGCTTTCGACTCAAGGACAGACGCTTGCACCTCGTGGGCGGCATCGTCCTGACAGTGGTGTGGTCACGTGAGTTGCCCGCTGAGCCGTCCAGCGTGCGGGTGTACCGGGACAGCATCGGTCACTGGTACGCCTCGTTCGTCGTGCGCACCGAAGTCCAGCCGCTTCCGGCTACCGGCGCAGTGATCGGCGTCGACTGGGGTGTGAAGGAGACCGCCACCACCACGTCGGACGCCCACGACCTCTCGCATGCTGAGCACGGCAGGAAGACCCAGGCGAAACTGTCACGGTACGACCGGATGATGGCTCGCCGTAGACCCGCAAAAGGAGAGCCGGCCTCCAAGGGCTACCGCAAGGCGAAGATGCTGCGCGCCAAGGCGTGCAAGAAGGTGGCCCGCCAGCGACAGGACACCGGACGCAAGTGGGCAAAGAAGGTTGTGACTGACCACGATGCCATGGCGGTGGAGGACTTCCGCCCAAAGTTCCTGGCCAGGACCCCCATGGCCCGTAAGGCGGCTGATGCCGCGATCGGAGCCACCAAACGCGCTCTGATCGAGATGGGCCGCAAGCACGGGCGCGATGTTCGGCTCGTGCACCCCGCGTACACAACCATGGATTGCGGTCGATGCGGAGCGAGAGCCAAGCACGCGCTGCCGCTGTCGGAACGTACCTATACCTGCATCGAGTGCGGAGCCATGTCCTCCAGGGACAGGAACTCCGCCCGCGTGATGCTCGTCCGGGCTGGTCTGAACCCGGTTGGCGCCGAGGGCGCAAGACCTCCTGGAGCGCTGCTCCAGGAGGCAGCCTGAGCCAGAAATCCCCCGCCGCTACGGGAGGGGAGCAGTCAATTCGACTTCGTAGAAGCAGAGGTGGTCCTTGATCTCCGCCACGTCCGGCTTCGGGTCGGGGTAGGACCAGACGAGGTCCGTGGCGCCCGGCAGCGACCAGTAGGACGCCGTTCCCTTGAAGGGGCAGTAGGTGTGGGTGTCGGAGGGGGTCAGCAGCTCCAGCCGTACGTCCTCGGCGGGGATGTAGTAGCGGGCGGGACAGCCCGTCTCGCGCAGGACGAGCGCGCGGTCGCTCTCCGCGAGGACCTGGTCGCCGTGCACCGCCCGCACGCGTCGCGTGCCCTGCTCGATCGTGATCGTGTGTCCATCAGCCATATCCGAAGAGCGCTCGCGGGCGCCGGGTTCTTCCCGCGTACGGTGGCTGCATGCGAATCTGCGTCTTCCTCTCCGCCGCCGACCTCGACGACCGTTACACGCGCCCCGCGCGCGAGTTCGCGAAACTGCTGGGCAAGGGCGGTCACACGCTCGTCTGGGGCGGTTCCGACGTCGGGCTGATGAAGGTCGTCGCGGACGGCGTGCAGGAGGCGGGCGGCCGGCTCGTCGGGGTCTCCGTGGAGTTCCTGGCCGCCAAGGTCCGCCCGGGTGTGGACGAGATGGTGATCACCAAGGACCTCGCCGAGCGCAAGCGGCTGCTGCTGGAGAAGGCCGACGCCGTGGTGATCATGGTCGGCGGCACGGGCACGCTCGACGAGGCCACCGAGATCCTGGAGCTGAAGAAGCACGGCCACACGGACAAGCCGGTGGTCCTGCTCAACACCGCCGGCTTCTACGACGGCCTGAAGGAGCAGTTCCGGCGCATGGAGGACGAGGGCTTTCTGCCCCGCCCGCTGACCGAGCTGGTGTTCTTCGCCGAGGAGCCGGTCGGGGCGCTGGCCTACCTGGAGGCTGTGACATCAGCGGCTCCCGCCGCGGACCAGGGCGTGGAGTGATTCCCCGCTGATGCGAGCATGGCGGGCATGGCTACACATGTGATCACCGGAGCCGGATCCGGCATCGGCGCGGCCGTCGCCCGCCGCCTGCACGCGCGCGGGGACGAACTCGTGCTCCACGCGCGCGACGCGGGCCGCGCGAAGGAACTTGCGGCGGAGTTCCCCGGCGCCCGGACGCTGGTCGGCGACCTGGCCGACCCGGACAAGCTGTCCTGGGCCTTCTCCCACCAGTCGCTCCCCGACCGGGTGGACTCCCTGCTGCACATCGCCGGGGTCGTCGACCTCGGCCCGGTGGCGGACCTGACCCCGAAGACCTGGCGCCACCAGCTCAACGTCAATCTCATCGCCCCCGCCGAACTGACCCGGCACTTCCTCCCGCAGCTCCGCACCACCCGCGGCCAGGTGATCTTCGTGAACTCCGGCGCCGGCCTGAACGCGCACGCCGACTGGTCCGCCTACGCCGCGTCGAAGCACGGCCTGAAGGCACTCGCCGACTCGCTCCGCCATGAGGAGCACGGCAACGGCGTCCGGGTCACCACGGTCTACCCGGGCCGCACGGCCAGCCCCATGCAGGCCAAGGTCCACCAGCAGGAGGGCAAGGAGTACGACGCCGCGAAGTGGATCGACCCCGAGTCGGTGGCCACGACGATCCTGATGGCCCTGGACCTGCCGAGGGACGCCGAGGTCAACGACCTGACGGTGCGGCCGGGGCGCTGAAGGACGCGGCCCCTCCGGCGTTCGAGGAGCGGGTTCCGGGGCTGAGCCCCGGAGGGATGGGACGGGTAGGGGCGGCGGGGGCGGAAAACATAGGCTTCTGGGCGTGAACGCAAACCCCACCTTCGCCCCCGCCACCGGCATCGGTTCCATGCCGGGCGGCGACGCCCGGGAAGCCGCCAAGACCGTCACCGGGTCCTTCGAGGACTTCCCGTTCCTCGCCGAACAGCCCGCCCGCGGGCCCGGCGCCGACATGATCGGGCGGACCGCCGGGATGCTCGTCGAGCTGTACGCGCGCGTGGAGCCCAGCGGGTGGCGGATCGGGGACCGCCCGGGGCGGGACACCAGGCGTGCCCGGTCCTGGCTGGGGGAGGACCTCGACGCGCTGGAGGAGTTCACGCAGGACTACCAGGGGCAGCTCAAGGTCCAGGCCGTGGGGCCCTGGACCCTGGCCGCCGCGCTGGAGCTGAAGAACGGCGAGTCCGCGCTCGGCGACCCCGGCGCCTGCCGCGACCTCGCCGCCTCGCTCGCCGAGGGACTGCGCCAGCACCTCGCCGAGGTCCACCGCCGAGTCCCCGGCGCCCAGATCGTGCTGCAACTCGACGAGCCGTCCCTCACCGCCGTCCTGCGCGGGCAGGTGAGGACCGCCAGCGGATACCGGACATACCGCGCCGTGGACCGGCAGCTCGTGGAGGCCACGCTCCGCGACGTCGTCGGGGTTCACGGCGACGGCCCCGTCGTGGTCCACTCGTGCGCACCGGACGTCCCGTTCGCCCTGTTGCGCCGGGCGGGCGTGGCGGCGATCTCCTTCGACTTCTCCCTCCTCACCGAGCGTGACGACGAAGCGATCGGTGAGGCGGTGGAATCGGGTACCCGGCTCTTCGCCGGTGTCGTCCCGGGCACGGACGGCCCATTGTCAGACCCTGCCGGTAGCGTCATGGGTGTCAGGACGCTGTGGCGCAGGCTGGGACTGTCACCGGGGCTTCTCGCGGAGGCGGTCACCATCACGCCATCGTGCGGACTCGCGGGGGCTTCTCCCGAGTACGCGCGCAAGGTTCTCGCCCATTGCGTCCGGGCGGCGAGATCCCTCGCGGACAACCCAGAGTAACGGGAGGAAACACGGTGGCCGGCGACAAGCAAGCGGAGACGACGGTGCCCACCGAGGCACGGGAGCAGCACGCGAAGCTCGCTGAGCAGATCGAGGAGCACCGCTTCCGGTACTACGTGAAGGACGCCCCGGTCGTCAGCGACGCGGAGTTCGACGACCTGCTGCGCATCCTCGAAGCGCTGGAGGACGACTACCCGGAGCTGCGCACCCCGGACTCGCCGACCCAGAAGGTGTCCGTCGAGTTCGAGACAGATCTGGCCGAGGTCGAGCACCGCGAGCGCATGCTCTCCCTCGACAACGTCTTCGACGACGCCGGGCTCGCCGCCTGGGCCGAGCGCGTCCACAAGGACGTCGGCACCCCCGGGTACCACTTCCTGTGCGAGCTCAAGGTCGACGGCCTCGCGGTGAACCTGACGTACGAGAACGGCAGGCTGACCCGCGCGGCCACCCGCGGCACGGGCCGGATCGGCGAGGACATCACGCCCAACGTGATGACGATCGCGGAGATCCCGCACCGGCTGGCCGGCGACCACGTCCCGGGGCTCGTCGAGATCCGCGGCGAGGTCTACTTCCCGATGGAGGCGTTCGAGGCGCTCAACGCCCGCCGGGTCGCGGCCGGCGAGAAGCCGTACGCCAACCCGCGCAACTCCGCCTCGGGTTCACTGCGCCAGAAGGACCCGAAGGTCACCGCGACCCTTCCGCTGCACATGGTCGTCCACGGCATCGGCGCCCTTGAGGGCTTCGAGGGCCTGTCCCGGCTGTCCGGGGCCTACGACCTGCTCAAGTCCTGGGGCCTGCCCACCTCCCGGCACAACAGAGTCGTCGACGACCTCGACGGCGTCCGCGAGTTCATCGCGTACTACGGCGAGAACCGCCACTCCGTGGAGCACGAGATCGACGGCGTGGTCGTCAAGCTCGACGAGATCCCGCTCCAGGGCCGCCTCGGCTCCACCTCGCGCGCCCCGCGCTGGGCCATCGCGTACAAGTACGCGCCGGAGGAGGTCAACACCAAGCTCGTCAACATCCGTGTGGGTGTCGGCCGCACCGGCCGCGTCACGCCGTACGCCCAGGTCGAGCCCGTCACGGTCGCGGGCTCGGAGGTCGAGTTCGCCACCCTGCACAACCAGGACGTGGTCAAGGCCAAGGGCGTTCTCATCGGGGACACGGTGGTGCTGCGCAAGGCCGGTGACGTCATCCCGGAGATCCTCGGACCGGTCGTCGACCTGCGCGACGGCAGCGAGCGCGAGTTCGTGATGCCGTCCGAGTGCCCGGAGTGCGGTACGGCGCTCAGGCCCATGAAGGAGGGCGACGTCGACCTGCGCTGCCCGAACGCCCGCTCCTGCCCGGCCCAGTTGCGCGAGCGGCTGTTCTACCTCGCGGGCCGCAAGGCGCTGGACATCGAGCACTTCGGCTATGTAGCCGCCGCCGCGCTCACCAAGCCGCTGGAGCCGTCCGAGCCGCCGCTGATGGACGAGGGCGACCTGTTCGACCTGAGCGCCGAGCAGTTGCTGCCCATCAGGGCGTACGTCCTCGACCAGGACAGCGGCCTGCCCAAGCGCGACCCGAAGACCGGCGAGGAGAAGATCGCCACGGTCTTCGCCAACCAGCAGGGCGAGCTCAAGAAGAACGCGGTTTCGATGCTGGAGTTCATCGCCGCCGCCAAGGAGCGCCCGCTGGCCCGCGTCCTCACCGGCCTGTCGATCCGTCACGTCGGCCCGGTCGCCGCCGAGGCGCTGGCCCGCGAGTTCCGCTCCATCGACCGCATCGAGCAGGCGAGCGAGGAGGAGCTGGCGAACACCGACGGCGTCGGGTCGATCATCGCCGCCTCGCTCAAGGAGTGGTTCGCCGAGGAGTGGCACCAGGAAATCCTGCGCAAGTGGCGGGCGGCCGGCGTCCGCATGGAGGAGGAGGGCTCCGGTGAGGACGAGGGGCCGCGTCCGCTGGAGGGGCTCACCGTCGTCGTCACCGGCACACTGGAGCACTTCACGCGCGACGGCGCCAAGGAAGCGCTCCAGAGCCGCGGAGCGAAGGTAACCGGTTCCGTTTCGAAAAAGACATCTTTTGTGGTGGTGGGCGACAACCCCGGATCCAAGTACGACAAGGCGATGCAGCTGAAGGTGCCTGTCCTGAACGAGGACGGCTTCAATGTCCTGCTGGAACAGGGGCCGGAAGCGGCGGCCGAAGTTGCCCTCCCCGCAGAGGAGTAACGGTTGAAGGCCACCCGATCGGTGCATACCAGATGCATACGGGTGGCTGGGGCGCATTCGGGCAACCGTCGACGACCGCTGCCCGTGGAAGCCTTCTGCGGCCTACTGTTGAGATGTGCGCCTGCCGTGCCCAGCTGCGGTTGGGGCATCCCCTTGCTCTTGAAGGGCTTTGAAGGGTGAGGGGAAGGGCTTTCCAACGCGGTGCCGTTGAAGGTCGATTTCGGGCATCGGGCCGCGTGGCGTGGGCACCGCCGGCTGTGAGAGGGACGGGAATGGAACCGACCGAGAGCGCCGCCCCGCACTCACGGTTGCGCCGGCTGGCCGGCGCATGGCGAGAGTGGGCGGCGCGGACCGCGGAGCGTTCGCGGGCGGAAAGAGTCGCGGGGGGCGCCGCGGGGGCGCGCACCGTGCCGGACGCCCGCACCACCGTACAGATCGGCGTCGAGCCCACCGTCGGGCCGGCGCACCCCGACCACGAACGCCACCTGTCCTGGCCCGCGCTGCCCGCGGCGGTCGTCGCGGCGGCCGCGTTCGTCCTGGGCGCCGGGTTCTACCGGGCGTTCACGGACCATCACGCCCTCTTCCCGTCGGGCACGGTCGGCTGGGCGCTGGCCGTGCTGACCGGCGTCATCGTCGGCCATCTGGTCGCCCTCGGCCGCGCCCGCTGGTGGGGCGGCACCGGCTCCGGCGCCGCCCTCACCCTCGCCGTGCTGATGCTCTACGGCTGGGTGCCCGCCGGCATGGTCAGCCTCACCGTCGTCGTCCTGGTCGGCGTGGCACGCCGCAACCGCTGGCGCCAGGGCGTGCTGCACGGCGCGGTGGACATCCTCGGCATCGCCGCCGGCGCCCTGGTGCTGGCCGCCTTCGGCCGGGTGCCCACCGTCGAGAACCCCTGGAACCCGGACACCTGGACGCTCTACACCGCGCCCGGCGTGGTGCTCGTCGCCGCCGCCTACCTCGCCGTCACCCGGGTCCTGCTCTGGTACCTCCAGGCCCCGCGCGGCGGCCTGCCGACCGTGGAGCGCACCGCGCTGGTCCGGCAGGGCCTGGTCGCCGTCGCGCTGCTCGGGATCGCACCGCTGGTGTGCGTCGTCGCCATTGCCAAGCCGCTGCTGCTGCCGCTTTTCGCCATTCCGCTCGTCGCCCTCGACTCCACCCTGTGGATAGCCCGGGCCCGGGCGGAGGAGCAGTTGCGCGATCCGCTGACCGGGCTGCCCAACCGGCAGTGGCTGCTGGAACGCATCTGGACCGCACTGGACGACGCCGAGCGCATCGGCGCCCGGTCCGCCCTGATGCTGATCGACCTCGACCGGTTCCGATCGGTCAATGACACGCTCGGTCATCTCGCAGGTGACCGGCTGCTGTTGCAGATAGCGGACCGGCTGCGGCTGGCCCTGCCGCGCGGGGCGGAGGCCGCGCGGCTCGGCGGTGACGAGTTCGCCGTCTTACTGCCCGTCGCCGACTCCACGACGTCCGCGACCCGGGTCGCCCGCGGCCTTGTCACCGCCCTGAGCTCGCCGCTCGACCTCGACGGCCTCACCCTGGTCCTGGAGGCCAGCGCCGGCGTCGCGGTCTTCCCGGACCACGCCCTCGACGCCGAGGGGCTGCTGCGGCGCGCGGACGTGGCGATGTACCAGGCGAAGCGGGACCGCACCGGCGTCGAGGTCTACGAGTCCAAGCGCGACTCGAACACCCCCGACCGGCTCGGGCTGCTGGGCGATCTGCGCCGGGCCCTCGACGCGCACGAGGTCGAACTGCACTACCAGCCCAAGGTCCGCTTCGACGGCCAGGTGGCGGGCCTCGAGGCCCTGGTCCGGTGGGTGCACCCGGAGCGCGGGAAGGTGCCGCCGGACGAGTTCATAGCGATCGCCGAGTCGTCCGGCCTGATGCCGCATCTGACGGAGTACGTGCTGGAGACGGCGCTCGCTCAGGTCGCCCGCTGGCGGGCCCAGGGACTGCATGTCCCCGTGGCGGTCAACGTCTCCCCGCGCGACGTCCACACTCCCGGCTTCGCCGGCTCCGTCGCCGCCCGGCTCGCCCGGCACGGTGTCCCTGCGGGATCGCTCCAACTGGAGATAACGGAACACGTCCTGTTGGAGGACCCGCAGCGAGCCGCGGACACGCTGGCCGGACTGACCGGGCACGGCGTGAAGATGTCCCTGGACGACTTCGGCACGGGCTACTCGTCCCTGGTCCACCTCAGACGGCTGCCGGTGAGTGAGCTGAAGATCGACCGGTCGTTCGTGGCCCGGCTCGCGGTGGACAACGAGGACGCCGAGATCGTGCGCTGCACCGTCGATCTGGCGCACTCGCTGGGCCTGCTCGTGGTCGCCGAGGGCGTCGAGGACGACGAGACCTGGGAGCGGCTGCGCGACCTGCGCTGCGACGCCGTACAGGGCTGGCTGGTGGCCGCCGCGATGCCGCCGGAGGAGGCCACGGCATGGCTGCTTGCGCGCGGGTCGCGCGGCTGGCAGCGGCCGCGCGCGGCACTGCCTGCCGCGGAGTAGGTCTCCTGCCAGTGCCGGGTACTCGGTGCTGAGTGCCGGGTGCCGCGAGGGGTGGTGGGTGGCTGCGGCGCCGTCGTGGCGGGTCGCGCAGTTCCCCGCGCCCCTGAGGGCGTTGTCCAGCCGCCAGCCGCCAGCCGCCAGCCGCCAGCCGCCAGCCGCCAGCCGCCAGCCGATCTGTTCAGCGGCTCGCGTCCGCCGTGAAGTGTCCGATCAGCAGCGCCAGCCTCTGCTCATGATCCCTCTCGGGTAGCCGCCCGCTGCGCATCAGGGTCACCAGACCGTGCAGCCCCGCCCAGTACGTCTCCGTCAGCACCCCCAGGTCCTCGCCCACCCCGGCGATCGGCTCCACCGCCGCCGCGAGCTCCCCGAAGGCCCGCTTCAGCGGCTCCGGGGCCTCGTCCGTGGCGAACGGCAGATCCACCCGGTACGTGAACATGGCGTCGTACAGCGCCGGTCGGCGTCGGCCGAAGGACGTGTACGTCTCGCCCACCGCCGTCAGCGCCGCGCGGGTGCCCTTCGCCGCCGTACGGGCCGCGAGCAGTTCGTCCGCGAGGTCGGCGCAGCCCTGTACGGCCACCGCCGCCATGATCGCGTCCTTGCCCTTGAAGTGGCTGTAGAGGACGGGCTGGCTGTACTCGATCTCCGCCGCGAGGCGGCGGGTCGTCACCGCGTCCCAGCCCTCCGACTCCGCGAGTTCCCGTGCGGCCGTGACGATGAGCCGCTCGCGTTCCGCTCGTTCGCGCTCCTTGCGCGTCTGGATCGTCATGCCAGGAATTCTAGCAGTGCTAGCGCATCTGTCGATGCTCTGCTAGCTTCGCTCTTGTCCCTAGCAGTGCTAGCGAGGAGTCAAGTCATGACCGTGACCGCGTACACCCTGGCCGTCGTCCTCAACCTGTTCTGCCTGTTCCTCGGCTACCGGTTCCTGCTCCAGCCCGCCTCCGCCGCCACCGGCTACGGCGTCCCGGCCCGGCCGGAGGGCGACGCCGGCGCCTATCTCTCCGTCAAGGGCCTGCGGGACGGCACCTTCGGCGTGGTGGGACTGGTGCTGCTGTTCTTCGTCAGCGCCCGTGCGGAGGCCTGGTTCATGCTCGCCGTGGCACTCGTCCCGCTCTTCGACACACTGATAGTGCTGCGCAACGGCGGCGCGAAGGCGACGGCCTTCGGGATCCACTTCGCCACGGCGGTCGTCGTCCTCAGCAGCGCCGTCCTGTTGTTCCTCGTCTGAGCACGCCAACACCGATCTCGCACCGGGGGTTCGAGACATGTCGCTGTTCGTTCCGAAGTTCGACGAGTCCGTGATCGTCCGTGCGGCGGAGGCCGAGCTCGTCGGCCGGGCGCCCACCACCGTCCGCCTGCTGGCCGACAGCAGCCACACCGGAGGCGCGCTGTCCACCCAGCGCGTCACGCTCACCGGCGGCGCGGACGGCGCCAAACCGCACTGGCACGACAACTCCGCCGAGATGTTCTTCCTGCTCGACGGCGCCGCCGAGATCCTCTCCGGCGACGACGTCGTCACCGCGGGCCCCGGCGACCTGGTCGTGGTGCCGCCCGGCAAACCGCACGCCTTCGCCGCCGTACCGGGCGCCGACGCCGACCTGCTCATCGTCATCACGCCGGGCGTCGAGCGCTTCGAGTACTTCCGCCACCTCCAGCGCATCGCGCTGGGCGAGGCCACCGTGGAGAGCCTGCTGGAGGTGCAGGACCGCTACGACAACCACTTCATGAGGAGCGAGGTCTGGGACGGGCGCCGCGGGTGACCACGAGGGCGGGGCGGGGAAACCGTTTAACGGCCATCGCTCCCCGCCCCATAGGATTGGCCCCAAACCACAAACTCTCACCCCAGAGGATCGCTGCATGCCTGGCATCACGCGCGAGGAGGTCGCCCACCTCGCCCGGCTGGCGCGTCTGGAGCTGAAGCCCGAAGAGCTCGAGCACTTCGCGGGACAGCTGGACGACATCATCGGCGCGGTCGCACGCGTCAGTGAGGTCGCCGACCAAGACGTACCGCCGACCTCGCACCCGCTCCCGCTGACGAACGTCATGCGGGCGGACGAGGTCCGTCCGTCGCTCACCCCCGAGCAGGCGCTCTCCGGCGCCCCGGCCCAGGAGCAGCAGCGTTTCAAGGTGCCGCAGATCCTGGGGGAGGACTAATCGCCATGACGGACATCATCAAGCTCACGGCCGCCGAGACCGCCGAGAAGATCGCCTCCGGCGAGCTCACGGCCGTACAGGTCACCGAGGCCCACCTCGCCCGGATCGAGGCCGTCGACGAGAAGGTGCACGCCTTCCTGCACGTCGACCGCGAGGGCGCCCTCGCCCAGGCCCGTGCCGTGGACGACAAGCGCGCCAAGGGCGAGAAGCTCGGCCCGCTGGCCGGCGTCCCGCTCGCGCTGAAGGACATCTTCACCACCGAGGGCATTCCGACGACCGTCGGCTCGAAGATCCTCGAGGGCTGGATCCCGCCGTACGACGCCACCCTCACCAAGCGCCTCAAGGCCGCCGACGTCGTCATCCTCGGCAAGACCAACATGGACGAGTTCGCCATGGGGTCGTCGACGGAGAACAGCGCCTACGGGCCGACCGGCAACCCCTGGGACCTCACCAAGATCCCCGGCGGCTCGGGCGGTGGCTCCTCCGCCGCGCTCGCCTCCTTCCAGGCCCCCCTCGCCATCGGCACCGACACCGGCGGCTCCATCCGCCAGCCCGCCTCCGTCACCGGCACGGTGGGCGTCAAGCCGACGTACGGCGCGGTCTCCCGCTTCGGCATGGTGGCCTTCTCGTCCTCCCTCGACCAGGGCGGCCCCTGCGCCCGTACGGTCCTGGACGCGGCCCTGCTGCACGAGGTCATCGCCGGGCACGACCCGCTCGACTCCACCTCCATCGACGCCCCGGTCCCGCCGGTCGTCGAGGCCGCCCGCAACGGCAGCGTGCAGGGCATGCGCGTCGGCGTGGTCAAGCAGTTCCGCGGCGAGGGCTACCAGGCCGGCGTCATCCAGCGCTTCGACGAGTCCGTCGAGGTGCTGAAGGAGCTGGGCGCCGAGATCGTCGAGCTGGACTGCCCGTCCTTCGACCTCGCCCTGTCGGCGTACTACCTGATCGCCCCGTCCGAGTGCTCCTCCAACCTCGCCCGCTTCGACGGCCTGCGCTACGGCCTGCGGACCGGCGACGACGGCACGCACTCCGCCGAGGAGGTCACCTCCCTCACCCGTGAGGCGGGCTTCGGCCCCGAGGTCAAGCGCCGCATCATGCTCGGCACGTACGCCCTGTCGAGCGGTTACTACGACGCGTACTACGGCAGCGCCCAGAAGGTCCGCACGCTCATCACGCGCGACTTCGAGAAGGCCTTCGAGCAGGTCGACGTGATCGTCTCCCCGACGACCCCGACCACCGCCTTCGCGATCGGCGAGCGTGCCGACGACCCGATGGCGATGTACCTCGCGGACCTGTGCACCATCCCGACCAACCTCGCGGGCAACGCGGCCATGTCGCTGCCGTGCGGTCTCGCCCCGGAGGACAACCTCCCCGTCGGTCTCCAGATCATCGCCCCGGCGTTGAAGGACGACCGTCTTTACAAGGTCGGGGCGGCCGTCGAGGCGGCCTTCGTGGAAAAGTGGGGGCACCCGCTCCTGGAGGAGGCACCGTCGCTGTGAGCAAGCTGTCGAAGGCCAAGGACTTCAAGAAGTCCAAGTCCGGTCTGTACCTGTCCATGGCCACCACCGCGTTCGGTGCGGTCAGCGTCGCCAAGCAGGCCAAGAAGGCCCGCACGGAGAGCGACACGCTGCGCCTGATCGACGCCGCCGTGTCCGCCGCCGCCATCGCCACCGGCCTCGCCATCCTCTACCGCGAGCTGAAGCGGCTGGGCGACGACGACGTCCTGCTCGGCTGAGAGGGAAGTTTCACCGTGACCACCACGACCGACCTGGTGTCGTACGAGGACGCTCTCGCGTCGTACGACCCCGTCATGGGCCTCGAGGTCCATGTCGAACTCGGCACCAAGACCAAGATGTTCTGCGGCTGTTCGACCGCCCTCGGTCAGGACGCCAACACGCAGACCTGCCCGACCTGCCTCGGCCTGCCCGGCGCGCTCCCGGTCGTCAACGCGACCGGCGTCGAGTCCGCGATCAAGATCGGTCTCGCGCTGAACTGCGAGATCGCCGAGTGGTGCCGCTTCGCCCGGAAGAACTACTTCTATCCGGACATGCCGAAGAACTTCCAGACCTCCCAGTACGACGAGCCGATCGCCTTCAACGGCTTCCTCGACGTGCAGCTGGAGGACGGCGAGACCTTCCGCGTGGAGATCGAGCGCGCCCACATGGAGGAGGACACCGGCAAGTCGACGCACGTCGGCGGCGCGACGGGCCGTATCCACGGCGCCTCGCACTCGCTGCTGGACTACAACCGCGCCGGTATCCCGCTCATCGAGATCGTCACCAAGCCGATCGAGGGCGCGGGCGAGCGTGCCCCCGAGGTGGCGAAGGCGTACGTCCGTGAGCTGCGCGAGCTCATCCGGGCGCTCGGTGTCTCCGAGGCCCGTATGGAGATGGGCCAGATGCGCTGCGACGTGAACCTGTCGCTGCGCCCGAACGGCACCGAGAAGTTCGGCACCCGCTCGGAGACGAAGAACGTCAACTCGCTGCGGTCCGTGGAGCGCGCGGCCCGCTTCGAGATCCAGCGGCACGCGGCCGTGCTGTCGTCCGGCGGCACGATCATCCAGGAGACCCGCCACTTCCACGAGGACACCGGGTCGACGACCTCGGGCCGCGTGAAGGAGGAGGCCGAGGACTACCGGTACTTCCCCGAGCCGGACCTCGTTCCGGTGGCCCCCTCGCGCGAGTGGGTCGAGGAGATCAGGGCAGCCCTGCCCGAGATGCCGCTGGCCCGTCGTACCCGGCTCCTCGCCGAGTGGGGCATCACCGCCCTCGACATGCAGGCGATCCTCAACGCCGGTGCCCTGGACCCGATCGTCGCCACGATCGACGCCGGTGCCGACGCCGCCTCCGCCCGCAAGTGGTGGATGGGTGAACTGGCGCGCAGCGCCAACGAGTCGGGCAGGTCGCTGGACGAGCTGGCCATCACGCCGGTCGAGGTCGCCCGTGTCTCCGAGCTGGTCTCGAAGGGCGACCTGAACGACAAGCTGGCCCGTCAGGTCATCGAGGGCGTCCTCGCGGGCGAGGGTGCCCCGGACGAGGTCGTCGACAAGCGCGGTCTGAAGGTCGTCTCCGACGAGGGCGCCCTGGGTGCCGCCGTCGACGAGGCCATCGCCGGCAACCCGGGCATCGCCGACAAGATCCGCTCCGGCAAGGTCGCCGCGGCCGGCGCCCTGGTCGGCGCGGTCATGAAGGCGACCCGGGGTCAGGCCGACGCGGCCCGCGTCAAGGAGCTGATCCTTGAGAAGCTGGGCGTCAGCGAGGGCTGACCCGCTAGCCGTACACCCCGAGGGGGACGCATCGACCGTGATGCGTCCCCCTCGGCGCGTCATCCGACGCGGCGGCCCACCAGCCGTACGAAGCCCAGCGCGCGGCCCTCGTCCCGCCGCACCATCTCGCCTACCCGGCGGGCCATCGTGCGGTGGAACTCCTCCGGGCTCTCCTCGGCGATCACCTCGCACCACAGCAGCCAGTCGCGCCAGCCGTCCTCCAGCCAGTCGGCGGCCTCGACCTCGACGGCCCCGCTGCGGGTCCAATGGCGGCGCCACCAGTTCGCGGAGTGGAAGCACCAGTAGTCGGGCTCCCACCACGGCGCGAGGTGCTCCGGCGGTTCGAGGCCGTCCGGCTCCTCGCGCAGCGCGGGCACGACGACGCCGATCCGGCCGCCCGGCTTCAACAGCCGGGTGAGCGTGGGCAGATAGAGATCGTCGGTGCCGAAGTACTGATACGCGTCGACGCTCACGATCGTGTCGAAGCCGCCCTCGGCGAACGGCAGGTCGTGCGCCTCGACGCGCACCGGCAGCACCCGGTCGGCGAAGCCGGCCTCCGCGACGCGCCGGGCGTTGTCGTCGGGCTCGATCCACAGGTCGGCGGCGGTGACCTGGGCGTCGTACTCCCTGGCCAGGAAGACGGAGGTCATCGCCCGGCCGCAGCCCAGGTCCAGGACACGGGCGCCCGGGCGCAGGGCGTCCAGGCCGAGGGCGGGGGCCAGCCACTCCAGCAGCCAGAGGGCGTTGGGGCCCATCTGGTTCTCGACGACCCAGCGGGGGTCGTAGCTGTTACTGCGCGGGTGGCCGGGGTGGGCCAGCCGCTTGGCGAGATCCTCGTCCGAGGTCCTCGGGGTGATGTCTGGCATCGGTGAACGGGCTCCTTGAGTCCGGGGCAGCGGAAAGGGATACGGAGGAGCTCGGTCCGACGCTCAAACCATGCGCCTGCCCAGGTCGGCGGCGGCGTGCCGCCCGACGCGCTACGCTCGCCCGCCATGAGTGGACGCGGTGATTCCGAGATATCCGAAACGGGGGAGGAGCAGCACGCCGAGAGTGGCCAGGACGTCGAGGACGTCGAGGACGTCGAGGGGATCGAGAACCTTGAGGATCTTGAGGACCTCGACGATCCGGAGGACGTGGCGCGGCGGGCCCGCTGGACGGCCGCCGGGAGCGGGGCGTTGCTGGCTCTCGCCGGGCTGGCCGCCGCGGTGCTGCGGGTCACGGGCTCGGCTCCGGCGCTCGTCCCGGCCGCCTATGCCTTCGGGGCCGGCTTCTGTGCGTTCGCCGCGTTCCTCGGCTCCCGGGGGCGCACCCGGCGAGCCCTGTGGGTGCTCGTGGCCGGAGTGATGGTGATGGCGCTCGGGGACCAGTTCGACTGATGTGACAGTTGCCACTCGGCAACGACAGAGTGGCCGTTACTGTCCTGTGATCTGCCTCCCACTCCTGTGAATAACCCCACGAACAGGGCAAACGATCTCTCCCGCCTGCGAGAGTTTGCTTCACATCGCTCATGCGTTCTTTGCGGGCTGTTCACTCCCTGAACAACTGATCCCGGTCAAAGATCCATAAATCGCCCCCCGGGAGCACGTTCGTGGCAGCTCTAGCACGCTGGTGTGTCCAACGCCGCCTCGTCGCCGTACTGCTCTGGCTCGTCGCCTTCGGCGGGGTGACCGCGGCCGCCGCCGTGACGGGCACCGCGTACTCGAACGACTACGAGGTCCCGGGCACCGAGTCCGGCCGTGCCACCCAGCTCCTTCAGGACGGCTTCCCCGGCCTGGGCGGCGACAGCGACACCGTCGTCTGGCACACCCCGTCCGGCACCGTCCGCGCCACCGACGTCGAACAGACCATGACGCGGACCCTGGACGAGATCGCCGAACTGCCCGGCGTCGCGGCCGTCGGCAGCCCCTACGACAAGCCGGGCTCCGCCCAGATCAGCGAGGACGGGCACACGGCGTACGCCACCGTCACCTTCGACGACAGCGCCGAGAACATCGACCAGGGCGAGGCGCAGGCGGTCGTCGACACGGCCAAGGACGCCGGGACCGACGGGCTCCAGGTGGAGCTGGGCGGCAGCGCCATCGGACTCACCGAGTCGAGCGGCGGGCACATCGCAGAGATCGTCGGCGTGGCCGTCGCCGCGGTCGTGCTGTTCCTCGCCTTCGGCTCGCTCGCCGCGTCCCTGCTGCCCATCGCCACCGCCCTGGTCAGCGTCGGCACCGCGTACGCCGGCATCGCCCTCCTCGGGCACGCCATGACGGTGGCCGACTTCGCGCCGATGCTCGGGATGCTCATCGGGCTGGGCGTGGGCATCGACTACGCCCTGTTCATCGTCACCAGACACCGGCGCGGACTGAAACGCGGGCTGTCCGTCACCGAGTCGATCACGAACGCGGTGGCGACCACCGGACGGGCGGTGGTGTTCGCGGGAGCGACGGTGTGCATTGCCCTCCTCGGGATGCTGATCCTCAGGCTGAGCTTCCTCAACGGTGTCGCGATCGCCGCCTCGCTGACCGTGGTCCTCACGGTCGCCGCCTCCGTGACCCTGCTGCCCGCCCTGCTGTCGTTCATCGGCATGCGCGCCCTCAGCCGCCGCGAGCGGCGCCGGCTGGCCGAGCACGGTCCCGAGCCCGAGGTGCCCACCGGGTTCGCCGCGCGCTGGTCGGCGTTCGTGGAGCGCCACCCGAAGGCGCTCGGCGCCATCGCCCTCGCCGTCATCACGGTCCTCGCGCTGCCCACCCTCGGGCTGCGCCTGGGCACCTCCGACCAGGGCAACGGCCCGCAGACCGCCACCACCCGCCAGGCCTACGACCTCCTCGGCGACGGCTTCGGACCCGGCGTGAACGGCCCGCTCACCCTGGTCACCGAGGTCGACGGCGGCGACGACAAGCTCGCCCTGGACAACCTCGACGCCGCTCTGCGCAACACGGACGGCGTCGCGTCGGTGACCCCGGTGACCTACAACGCCGGCGGCGACACCGCGTACCTCACCGTCGTACCCGAGTCCTCCCCGCAGTCGCAGCAGACCAGCGACCTCGTGGACCGGCTGCGCGGCGACGTCCTGCCCCGCGCCGAGACCGGCACCTCGCTCGATGTGCAGGTCGGCGGCATGACCGCCGGCTACGACGACTTCGCCGACGTGATCGTCGGCAAGCTGCCGCTGTTCGTGGGCGTCGTCATCGGTCTTGGCTGTCTGCTGCTCCTGCTCGCCTTCCGCTCGGTCGGCATACCGCTGAAGGCCGCCGCGATGAACGTGGCCGCCGTCGCCGCCGCCTTCGGGGTGGTCGTCGCGATCTTCCAGTGGGGCTGGGGCAGCGAACTGCTGGGGCTGGGCCGCGCGGGCCCGATCGAACCGTTCCTGCCGGTGATCATGGTCTCGGTGCTCTTCGGCCTGTCGATGGACTACCAGGTCTTCCTGGTCAGCCGGATGTACGAGGAGTGGCTGGAGACCGGCGACAACCGGCGCGCCGTCCGGGTCGGCCTCGCCGAGACCAGCCGGGTGATCAACTCCGCCGCCGTCATCATGATCTCGGTCTTCCTCGCCTTCGTCCTCAGCGGCGACCGCGTGATCGCCATGTTCGGCATCGCGCTGGCCGCAGCCGTCGCCCTGGACGCCTTCGTCCTGCGCACGCTCCTCGTCCCCGCCCTCATGCACATGCTCGGCGGCGCGAACTGGTGGCTGCCGCGCTGGCTGGACCGGCGCATGCCCCGCATCAGCATCGAGCCGCCCGAGTCCCGCGCCGCCCATGAGAGGCTGGCCGCCGCGACGGACGCCGAGGTGGCGGACGTGCTGGCCGAGGAGGAGCGACAGCGGGATGTACGCGATATCGCTGGGTGACGACGGAGCCGAACTGCGCCCGCTGGAGCCCTGGCACGCCGAGGAGTTCCTGGCCCACCTGGAGCGTGGCCGGGAGTTCATCAACCAGTACATCCCCTTCGGGGCGCAGGCCACGGACGTGGACTCCGCACGCGAGGCGCTCCAGCGCTACGCCGACATGCGCGCCGCCGACACCGGATCACTGCACGGCCTGTGGCTGGACGGGAAGCTGGTCGGCGGGGTGCTGTTCCTGAACTTCGACGCCGCGAACGCCAACTGCGAGGTCGGCTGCTGGCTGGAACCCGCCGGCACCGGGCGCGGGCTCGTCACCCGCGCGATGCACGTGCTCATCGACTTCGCGATCGAGCGGCGCGGTATCCACCGCGTCGAGTGGATCGCCGCCGCCGGGAACACGCCGAGCCTGAACGTGGCACGACGGCTCGGCCTGACCCGTGAGGGCGTGCGCAGGGAGAGCTACCCCTATCGTGGGGTGCGGCACGACCTCGAGGTGTGGTCGATTCTGGCCCCCGAGTGGCGTCAGGCACGCGCGCGTGCCGCTCACAAGGATCATTAAGAAAGCTCTCAGACAGCGTCCGTACGGTGCGAGGCATGGGAACGAAGACAGTGGACGAGACCGGGGCCGAGACGGGCACCGACGCGAAGAACGACGAGGAGAAGGTGGACGTCACCAAGACGGTCGACGCCACCGACTCCACCGCTGCCGACGAGGCGGCGGAGACCGAAGACACCGATGAGGAGGTGGCCGCCGAGGCGACGGAAGCGGCCCCCGCCGCCGTCGGCCAGGGCGCCGGAGCGGTCGTCTCCGCGGCGCTCGGCCTCGTCTCCCTGACCGGCGGCTGGATCGGGACGGTCGCCGCCGCGCGCGAGACCCTCATCGGCCAGCTGGAGACCGCCTCCAACGCGAGCGTGTCCCAGCAGATCAAGGAGGTCTACGGCGACGCCTGGCAGACCTCCGCGCTGTGGGCCGGCGTGTTCGCGCTGGCCGCGCTGATCGTCGGCGTCGTGGTGCTGGCCCGTCCCGCGTTCGGGGCGCCCGGCAAGCCGCAGGCCGTGTGGATCAAGTCGGTCGCGTGGGGCGGCGTCGCACTCGGCGTCATCGGCCTCCTGCTGGCCGTCCTCAAGTACACCGACGCACTGCTCGGCCTGCCCTCAGCAGGCTGAGTCACCGCAGGTCCGAAGGGGCCTCAGAGCCGCCGTAAGCACCTTAGACGGCGCCCTGAGGCCCCTTACGCATGTCTGAGGCCCCTACGGCGGGCCAAGATGCGGAACTCTCCCGATGTGGCGGACCCCCCTGGGAGAGGAAGGTTGAGGCATCGCGGAAAGCGACGCAGGAAACCACCTCTCACCAGGGAAAACGAGGAATCGACCATGTACGGGTACGAACTCCACCACATCCGTTCCGCCGAACTGATCCGCCGGGCCGAGCACGAGCGCCTGGTCCGCGAGGTGGTCCGTGGCCGCCGCGCGGCCCGCCGCCAGGAACGCGCCGCCCGGGCCGCCGCGGAGCCCGAGTCCGATACGTCCCGCCTCCACAGGCACCGGCCTCCACGCGCCGCGTGACGGCCGACGGCGGTCCCGGGCCGCCGATCGATGCCGTGCCGCACGGCTCGAAGCCGGTCCAGGCGATCTCAGCCCGTCCGGCGCTTGAGGACGAGGCCCGTTCAGGGCCGAAGCGGGGGTACGGGGGCGGCAGCCCCCGTACCCCCGCCGGCATCGCGCCGGGCCCGGCGAAAACCGGTGCCCTCCTGTCGGTGCCGCGTGCGATGCTCGCCCCCGTGGAGAGCAGGTCCGTAAGTCCCGTGTTCGTCGGCCGTACGGCCGAGTTGGAGATCCTGAACGACGCGCTCGCCCGTGCCGCCGCGGGCGAGCCGCAGGCATGGGTGCTCGGCGGTGAGGCGGGGGTCGGCAAGACTCGGCTCGTCGAGGAGTTCGCGTCCGCCGCCGCCCGCGAGGGCGCCGTCGTCGTGCTCGGCGGCTGCGTCGAGATCGGCGCCGACGGCCTGCCGTTCGCCCCGTTCTCCACCGCGCTGCGCGCCCTGCGCCGCGAACTGCCCGACGAACTGGCCGCAGCGGCCGCCGGGCAGGAGGAAGAACTGGCCAGACTGCTCCCCGAGCTGGGCGAGAGCACCCCCTCCGGCGGACCCGACCGCTCCGACGAGGAGGGCATGGCCCGCCTCTTCGAACTCACCGCCCGCCTGCTGGAACGCGTCGCCGCGGGCCGCACGGTCGTCGTGGCCCTGGAGGACCTGCACTGGGCCGACGCCTCCACTCGCCACCTCCTCGCCTACCTCTTCCGCACCCTGCGCACCGGCCGCCTGATCGTCCTCGCCACCTACCGCTCCGACGACATCCACCGCCGCCACCCGCTGCGCCCCCTCCTCGCCGAACTCGACCGGCTGCGCACCGTCCGCCGGATCGAACTCGGCCGCTTCAACCGCGCCGAGGTCGGCCGCCAGATCGCCGGCATCCTGGCCCACGAACCCGACCCGGCCCAGGTCGACGAGATCTTCGAACGCTCCGACGGCAACGCCTTCTTCGTCGAGGAACTCGCCGTCGCCGCCCACGAGGGCAGCTGCACCGGCCTCACCGACTCCCTGCGCGACCTGCTCCTGGTCCGTGTCGAGAGGCTGCCCGAGAGCGCCCAGCGGGTCGCCCGGATCGTCGCCGAGGGCGGCTCCACCGTCGAGTACCGGCTGCTGGCGGCCGTCGCCCAGCTCGCCGAGGACGACCTCATCGAGGCACTGCGTGCCGCCGTCGGCGCCAACATCCTCATCGCCGCGCCCGGCGACGACGGCTACCGCTTCCGGCACTCCCTGGTCCGCGAGGCCGTCGGCGACGACCTGCTGCCCGGCGAACGCTCCCGCCTTAACCGCCGCTACGCCGAGGCCCTGGAGGCCGACCCGACGCTCGTCCCGGCCGGCGAGCGCGTCATGCGGCTGGCCAGCTACTGGTACCACGCCCACGACCCCGCCAAGGCCCTCCCCGCCGTCCTGGACGCCTCCGTGACCGCCCGCCGCCGGCACGCCCACTCCGAGCAACTGCGGCTGCTGGAACGCGCGATGGAGCTCTGGGACTCCGCCCCCGAGGACATCCGCGCCACGCTGCGCCCCGTCGACTACACCGAGGTCTACCCTCCCTGCGGCTGCGACCCCGCCACCACCCCGCTGCGCTACCTGGACCTGATGGCCGAGGCAGCCGTCGCCGGCCGGCGCTGCGGAGAACGCGAACGCGCCCTGAAGATCACCAAGCGGGCACTGCACCTGCTGGAGGACGACGGCGAGCCCCTGCGCGCCGCCTGGTTCTGGGTCCAGCGCTCCCGGCTGATGCAGGCCATGGCCCGCGGTGACGGCTGGAAGGAGCTCGGCACCGCCCAGGAGCTGGTGCGCGGCCTGCCGCCGTCCGAGGTGCACGCCGAGGTGCTGGCCACCGCGGCCAACTGGTCGATGCTGCGTGCCCCCGGCCCCGACGCCATGTCGGCCGCCGAGCGCGCCGTCGAGTACGCCCGCATGGTGGGCGCCGAGGACATCGAACTCAACGCGCGCCTCACCCTCGGCGGCCTCATGGTCGACGCCGGTGAGATCGACGCCGGACTGGCCCAGATGCACGAGGTCAAGAAGGAGGTACTGACCCGTGGCCTCACCACGGTCGTGGGCCGCAGCCATGTGAACCTCCCATCCGCCCTCGAAGGCATCGGCCGCTCGCAGGAGGCCGTCGCCATCCTGCGCGAGGGCCTGCGCCTCACCCAGGAGTGGGGCCTGCGCGACTCCGAGGCCTGGATGTGGACGAACCTCGCCGAGTCGCTGATCTCCCTGGGCCAGTGGGACGAGGCCGCCGAGGCTGCGGTGAACGCCCAGCGCACGGGACAGTCAGCCAAGCCGCACGGCGGCGCCTCCAACCGCCTCGCCCAACTCGCCCTCGCCCGCGGGGAGATCGCCGAGGCCACCCGCCATCTCGCCGCCGCCCGCGCCTCCTACGGCACCCACGACCCCATGCCCCAGAACAACCTGCCGATGTCCCTCCTCGCCCTGGGCACGGCCGCCGCCGAGGGCCGCCTCCTGGACGCCCGCGCGGAGGCCGACCGGGCCCTGGACGCCGGCTTCCCGCCCGGCACCCACCGCTACGCCTGGCCGGTCCTGCTGGCCGCCGCCGTCGCCGAGTCCGACGCCCGCGCCCAAGCGCTGCCCACCGCACAGGAGGGCCGCGCCGCCTTCCTGCAACGCCTCTTCGAAGCCGTCCGCAAACTCACCACCGGCGCCCCCGTATGGCTGGCGTACGAGAAGTGGACCCGGGCCGAACTCGACCGGGCCGACGGCCGCACCACCACCGACACCTGGTCCGACGTGGTCACCGCCTTCGAGGCCCTGGAACGCCCCTACGACCTCGCCCAGGTCCGCCACCGCCTGGCCGAGTCCCTGCTCGCCGTCGGCGGCGACGACGAACGAGCCCGCGCCACCGAACTGCTCCGCCTCACCCGGGCCACCGCCACCCACCTCGGCGCCCGCCCGCTCGCCGACGCCGCGGCCCATCTGGCCCAGCGGGCCCGCCTCAGCCTCACCGCGGCCCCGCACCCGCCCACGGCCGACCCCGCCGACTCCCTCGGCCTCACCACCCGCGAGCGGGACGTCCTGCGCCTGGTCTCCGCCGGCCGCACCAACCGCCAGATCGCCGAGGAACTCTTCATCTCCCCGAAGACGGCCAGCGTCCATGTGTCGAACATCCTCGGCAAGCTCGGCGTCTCGGGGCGGGGCGAGGCCGCCGCCGTGGCCCACCGGCTGGGGCTCTTTCCGGCCGAGACGCTCACCTCGGGGACGAGCGGCTGAGGCATACGCTGTAAGGGACGTCGACTCCGGGAGGCTCCGTGTTCAACGCGTTCGAGGAACTCTTCGCCCCCGGCCGCAAGCACACCCGCGACGAACAGAACCGCCTCGAACTGACCCGCGAGGACGTCGGCGACAACGACCCCGGACGCGGTCCGATAGACCTCGCCTCCGGGAAGGTCGTCGTGCGCCCGCCCGAGCCGTCGCCCGAGGGGGACGAGGCCGAAGGGGCCGAGGGCGCAGAGGGAGCCGACGGCAAGGCATAGCCAGGAGCCGGCGCCGCTCAGGTCACCTGGAGCTCCAGGATCCGGTCGTCCTCGTCCTTGGGGTCGCCCCGCCCGTCCGTGTTGCTGGTCACCAGCCACAGCTTGTCGCCGCCGGCCGCGACGACCGTCCGCAGTCGGCCGTACTCACCCTCCAGGAAAGCCTGGGGGTCCGCCGAGGCCTCCGTGCCGTTCAGGGGGATGCGCCACAGGCGCTGGCCCTTCAGGCCGGCCATCCAGACCGAGCCCTCGGCGTAGGCGATACCGCTGGGGGAGGCGTCGTCGGTGCCCCACTGGGCCAGGGGGCTGTGGAACTCGCTGTCGTCCGACTTGCCCTCGGCCTCCGGCCAGCCGTAGTTGTCGCCCGGCTTGATCGCGTTCAGCTCGTCCCAGGTGTCCTGGCCGAACTCGGAGGCGAACAGACGCTGCTTGGAGTCCCAGGCCAGGCCCTGCACATTGCGGTGGCCGTAGGAGTACACGGGGGAGTCGGGGAAGGGGTTGCCCGGCGCCGGCTCGCCCTCCGGAGTCAGCCGCAGGATCTTGCCGCCCAGGGACTTCTTGTCCTGGGACAGGCCCGTGTCACCGCTCTCGCCCGTGCCCGCGTAGAGCATCTTGTCCGGGCCGAAGGCGATTCTGCCGCCGTTGTGGATGTAGCCCTTGGGGATGCCCTTGAAGATCGTGTCGGGTGCGCCCAGCTGATCACCGGCCGCCCGCTGCTCGTCGTACACCATGCGGACGATGCGGTTGTCCGAGGCCGAGGTGAAGTACGCGTAGATCATGTGGTCGGAGGCGTAGTCCGGGGAGAGTGCCAAGCCCATGAGGCCGCCCTCGCCCGCCGGGGAGACCCCCGGGACCTCGCCCAGCTCGGTCTTCTTGCCGGTCTCGCCGTCGACACGGGTGATCGTCGCGTCGTCGCGGGAGGAGACGAACAGGTCGCCGTCGGGGAGCGGGGCCAGGCCCCAGGGGGTGTTCAGGCCCTCGGCGACCGTGCGCACCACCTTGACCGTGCCCTTCGCCGGTGGGGTCTCGGCGGCCTGACGGGTGGGCGGGGCCGTGGTCCCGCTCGGCGCCCGGTCTCCGCCCTTGTCCGGCGAGTCCCCGTCGCCGGAGGAGCAGCCGGCCGTCAGCAGGAGTGCGGCCGCGGCCAATACGGCCGACACAGCTCGACGTTGCACGATCACGGTCCCTTCGATGCGGCGGGTTCTACTGTTCTTACACCGCTCGCGCCTCAGAGGTTCCCGATCCGTGAACCTCGGATCTGCGCCGCCCCGACAGTCGCGTGCCGGGGCCGCGGAACCCTCGCGGCCTCAGTCCCAGGATCCCTGTGCCCCCGGCAGCTCCGCCACCTCGGCCAGATCCTCCGCGGACAGCCGCAGCGCCTCGGCGCCCGCGTTCTGCGTCACCCAGCGCTCCTGCTTGGTGCCCGGTGTCGCGACGACGTGCCGGCCCTGGGCGAGGACCCACGCCAGCGCCACCTGCGCCGGTGTGACCTCCTCGCCGTGCCGGGCCGCGACACGGCGCAGGCCCGCCACGATCGGCTGGTTCGACGCCATCATCTCCGCGGTGAACCGTGGGTGCCGGGCCCGTACGTCGTCCGGCTCGAAGCCCTGGCCCGGGGTGAGCGTGCCGGTGAGGAAGCCGTTGCCCAGCGGCATCGCCGCCAGGAAGCCGATCCCGCGGGCATCGCACCACGGCAGCAGCGCCTCCAGCGCCTCGGGCGACCACACCGACAGCTCCGCCTGCACAGCGCTCACCGGAAAGACCTGCTGCACCCGCTGCAACTGCCGGATGGTCGCGTCGTGCAGACGGGTGCCGAGCCGGCGGCCACCCCGCGCGCCCACCGCGCACAACCCCAACGCCCGTACCTTTCCGGCCCGGACGAGCTCCGCCATCGCGCCCCACGTCTCCTCGACGGGGACCTC
Source organism: Streptomyces chartreusis (assembly GCF_008704715.1). NCBI lineage: Bacteria > Bacillati > Actinomycetota > Actinomycetes > Kitasatosporales > Streptomycetaceae > Streptomyces > Streptomyces chartreusis. The sequence goes on along the minus strand of NZ_CP023689.1, from coordinate 3,147,460 downwards.
GGGGTCGGCGCGGTGCAGTTGGTAGAGGTCGATCACGTCCGTCTGGAGGCGTCGCAGGGACGCGTCGCAGGCCCGTTTCACATAGCCGGGGCGGCCATTGGCCACGATGTGCTGTTCGCCGACGAGCAGGCCGACCTTGGTCGACACGAACGCGTCCTGCCGGCGCTCCTTCAACACCCGCCCCACCAATAGCTCGTTGGTGAACGGGCCGTACATGTCGGCCGTGTCCAGCAGCGTCGAGCCGAGATCGAGCGCCCGGTGCACCGCCCTGACCGACTCCTCGCCCCGCTGCCGCGACGAGCTGTAGGCCCAGCTCATCGGCATGCACCCGAGCCCGACGGCTCCCACCGCGAGTGCCGCCGCGCCGATCGTCCTGCGCTCCACCTGGCCGTAACCCTCCCTCTTCCGGCACCCCAACCTAACCTCTGCGCTCCGGTTCGCCCGACCTAGGGGCCGCCCGACGGGTGCTGCCGGGGCCGCGGGCACCCCGCCCCGCTCACCAGCGACGATCGGGTGCCGATACCTTTCCTCGGCCTGACCCGCCGGAAGGCTCTAGCCTCCTGACCATGACTGCTGACGTGTGGCTCCCCATCCCGCCGGAAGACATCGAAGGTCTGCCCGAGGGCCCCGCCTACCACTTCTGGAACGGCGCCGAGGAATTCCCCGCGGAGCCGGCCCGGTGCGCCTTCTACGTCGTCCCGTACATGAAGCCGCCCGGGCTCGGACAGCGTCCCCTGCCTCGGATGACGCACCTGGAGGTCGTGCAGACGCTCTCCGCCGGCACCGACCACGTCGAGCCGGGCCTCAAGCACCTGCGTCCCGGCGTACGCCTGTGCAACGCGCGCGGGGTGCACGAGGCGAGCACCGCCGAGCTCACGCTCACCCTGATCCTCGCCTCGCTGCGCGGCGTCCCCGACTTCGTGCGGGCGCAGGACAGGGGGGAGTGGCTCGGCGGCTTCCGTCCCGCGCTGGCGGACAAGAACGTCCTCATCGTGGGATACGGCTCGATCGGTGCCGCCATCGAGGACCGGCTCACTCCGTTCGAGGTCGCGCGGGTGGCGCGCGTTGCGCGCTCGCAGCGCACCACGGCGCGCGGTGAAGTGCATCCGCTCACCGAACTGCCCGCTCTGCTTCCGGAAGCCGACGTCGTCATCCTGTCCACGCCCTTGACGGAAACCACGCGTCACCTGGTCGACGCCGGCTTCCTCGCCCGTATGAAGGAGGGCGCGCTGCTGGTCAACGTCGCCCGCGGCGGCGTGGTGGACACCAAGGCGCTGCTCGCCGAACTGGAGACCGGGCGCATCACCGCGGCCCTCGACGTCACCGACCCCGAGCCGCTGCCGCGCGAGCACCCCCTGTGGCGGGCCCCGGGCCTGCTGATCAGCCCTCATGTGGGCGGTCCGACGTCCGCGTTCCTGCCGCGCGCCAAGCGGTTGCTGGTGGACCAGTTGAGTCGTTACGTGAACCGGGAGCCGTTGCGCAACGTGATCCTTACGACGGGCGCGACGCACACGTGACGCTCACGGGTCGAGTATCGCCAAGACGCCGCGCGTGTCGCGCGTAACAAGCCCATAATCCGGTTCGAGTACGGTCCGCAACCCCACGGAAGCGGTGCGTACTCGCATATGCGCTGGTCGTCACGGAGCGTAGAGGTGCTATGTCCCTGAGTGACGAGACTGGTGTATCGTCCCGACAGGGGCAGCGCCGCGCAGCTTGGGGCGCCGGGGATGGACATTTCAGATTTGTGAGGGGGGCGACGGGCGATGCACGGCCTATGGACGAGCGATCCGACGCGACGGGGCCGCCGGCGGCGACCCTGGCGAGCTGCCGCGCGCAGACGCGGCCACCACGGCATCCACGGCTGCCGTCACAACCATCACCAGCGCAGGCACAACAGCCGCAGGCGGCAGGCGCACCCGGTGCAACGGGACCCTCGGGAGCCGCGAGCGGCACGGACCGGGAGGGACCGGTGAGCTCGCCACCGCCCCCCACGACGACGCTCGACGGAGCGCTGCGGGCACAGCGGCCGTCGGCTGTGACGCTGCCTCGTCCCTCGTCGAGCGGCAATGGCTCGGGACTGTTCCCGCAAGTGACCCTGGCCCTGGTGTGCGCGGGATACGCCGTCGGTTCTGCGCTCGGCTGGGGTTCGGAGCAACTGGCGCTGATCATGGGCGACTTCGGGCTGGCGGCAGCGGCGGCAGCGGCCGCCGTGTCCTGCTTCCGCTACGCCAGAAGCCGCCGTATCCGCTTTCGACCCGCATGGCTGCTGTTCGCCCTCTCCTCGGCCATGGCGGCCCTCGGCAACCTGGTCTGGGGGTGGTACGAGGTCGTCCTGGAGCGCCCCGTCCCCAGCCCCTCGTACGCCGACGGGTTCTTCCTGTGCTTCGCGCCGCCCGCCATCGTGGGACTCCTGGTGCTCGCCAAGCGCCCGGTGACCAAGGCGGGCTGGGTCTGCCTGGGGCTGGACGCCTGGCTGATCGGCGGCTCGCTGCTGACGCTGGCGTGGAGCCTCGCCCTGGCCCAGGCCGCCAAGATCGACGCCGGCGGCGGGGCGAGCGTGTCCCACACCGCGCTCTCGCTGGCCTACCCGCTGCTCGACATCGCACTGGTCAGCATGGTGCTCGCGCTGCACTTCCGGCGCTCCTCGGCCAACCGCACCGCGGTCAACACCGCGATCGGCGCGCTCGCCCTGACCGTGATGTGCGACGCCCTGTTCACCTCGCCGCTGCTGCACAACAGCTACCGCTCCGGCCAACTGCTCGACGCGGGCTGGTTCGCCGGCTCCCTGCTCCTGGCGTACGCCCCGTGGGCCACGCCCCGGCACGGCTCCGAGGAGTGCGACCGGCACGGCTCGACGGGGCACACGCGCGTGGTCCACGAGCACCTGCCCGGACAGCGCGGCGGGGGCCATCACCCCAACCCCGCACAGGGAGGTGATCACACCCGGTACCCGGTCACCCGGCCGATCGCGGGCTCCCTGGCCGCGCTCACGCCGTACCTCGCCGCCGCGGTGTGCACCCTGGGGATCCTCTACAACGTCCTCAACGGCCGCAGCGTCGACCGCGTGGTGCTCATCACCGGCGGCACCGTCGTGCTGGCGCTCGTGGTGCGCCAGGGCATCATGCTGCTCGACAACATCACCCTCACCCAGGAACTGGCGCAGAAGGAGAACCACTTCCGCTCCCTGGTGCAGGGCTCCAGCGACGTCATCATGATCGCCGCACCCAACGGCATCCTCCGGTACGTCTCCCCGGCCGCCGCCGGGGTCTACGGCCGCACCGCCGAGGATCTGGTGGGATCGGAACTGGCCAATCTCATCCACCCGGAGGACCTGGGCTGCGTGGTGCACGAGGTGCGCCGCTTCCTCGCCGCCAGCCCGCTCGAGGAACCCACTACGCGCATCGAGTGCCGTTTCCGGTCCGGGGATGGGGGCACCTCCCGCTCGAGCGGAGCCGAGAGCGGGGGAGGCTGGCTCAACGTCGAGTCGACCGTCAACCGACACCACGGCGGCCTCATCTTCAACAGCCGGGACGTGACCGAGAGAGTGCGCCTCCAGGCGCAGCTCCAGCACAACGCCGAGCACGACCCGCTCACCGACCTGCCCAACCGGGCTCTGTTCACCAAGCGGGTCCAGCACGCCCTGTCCGGCCGCCGGGCCTCCGACCGCGGCCTCGCCCTGCGCAACACCGCCGTCCTGTTCATCGATCTCGACGGCTTCAAGGGCGTCAACGACACGATCGGGCACCAGGCCGGGGACGAGCTGCTCGTCCAGGCCGCCCGCCGACTCCAGGAGGCGGTCCGGCAGGGCGACACCGCGTCCCGGCTGGGCGGCGACGAGTTCGCGGCCCTGATCGTCGGGGACAACACCCGGGACCGCACCGCCCGTGAACGGCACATCCTGGAGCTCGCCGACCGCCTCAGGATGACCCTGTCCCAGCCGTACCTCATCGACGGCAACGATGTCCGGGTCAACGCCTCCATCGGCGTCGCCTTCGCCGAACCGGGCCTCGGCGCGGGGGAGTTGCTGCGCAACGCCGACCTGGCCATGTACCGCGCGAAGGCGGGCGGCAAGGGCCGGGTCGAGCTGTACAAACCGCAGATGCAGCAGGACGTCGTACGCAAGGCGGAGCTGGCCACGCGGCTGCGTGCCGCGCTGCACGACGGCGAGTTCGCGCTGCTGCACCAGCCGGTGGTGTGCCTGGAGGACGGCCGGATCACATCAGTCGCCGCCCAGGCGCGCTGGCGGTCCTCGCAAGGGGTGCTGTTCACGCCCGCCGAGTTCCTGCGGGTGGCCGAGGACAGCGACAAGACCGCCGAGCTGGGCCGCTGGATGCTGGAGGAGGCCGTCGAGCAGGCCGCGGAGCGCACCGCGACCGGGCTCGCCGTGCCCATCGCGGTCCGGATGAGCGCGCGCCGGCTGCTGGACCGGTCGATGCCGCTCGGCTCGATCGAGGCGCTGCTGACCCGGCACGGGCTGCCGTCCGGGTCGCTGGTCGTCGAGCTGTCCGACCTCGACCCGCGGATCGCGCTGGATGACCTGGAGCGCCGTCTGAGCGGCCTGCACAGACTCGGCGTCCGGGTGGCCCTGGACGGCTTCGGCAGCGGGTACGCCGCGATCACCGCGCTGCGCAGACTCCCCGTCGACGTGCTCAAGCTCGACCGCGGGCTGGTCGAGGGCGTCGTCGAGTCGGCGCGGCTGCACAAGATCACCAGCGGGCTGCTGCGGATCGCCGGCGACCTCGGGCTCCAGTCCGTGGCCGACGGCGTGGACCTGCCCGAGCAGGTCGTCGCACTGCGGTCGATGGGCTGCACCCACGGGCAGGGCATGGCGTTCTCCGGGCCGCTGGACGAGTACCGGCTGCGCCGGGCGCTCAGTTCCGGCCACTATCCGGTGCCGCACGGGCCGGCGGAGCCCGCGTTCGCCGGCGGGGGCACGGCGGTGTACACCAGTGGTGTCCCCGCTGTTCTCGGAGGCGGCAGTGCCCTGCGTTCACATAATGAGACTCCCGTCCCACCCACTTGACACCGGGTGCGCGCCGGGGGGAGGGTCAGTGCCATGCGCACCCGAATTCTCGTACTTGGAAAGCGCGTCGGCTGAAGCTGGTGACGTCCGGACAGACCCGGAACTCCCAGCAACCACCACCGACGCGCTCCCCTCGCTTGCCTTACGGCACGAGGGGTTTTTTGTTGCACAGGCGCCAGTCGTGCAGCATCGAAACTCCGCTCAAACTTCGCAAAAACCCTCAGCATCGAGAAGAGAATGCCGATGACCGAGCAGGCCTCCGGGGCCCATCATCCGCAGCCGCGGCCCCGATCCGGAGGACACCAGTCCGCCCCCGAGCACGTCACGGGTGCGCAGTCCCTCATCCGTTCGCTCGAGGAGGTCGGCGCCGACACGGTATTCGGCATTCCCGGGGGCACCATCCTTCCGGCGTACGACCCGATGATGGACTCCAAGCGGGTGCGTCACGTGCTGGTCCGCCATGAGCAGGGCGCCGGACACGCGGCCACCGGTTACGCGCAGGCCACCGGCAAGGTCGGCGTCTGCATGGCGACCAGCGGCCCCGGTGCCACCAACCTGGTGACGCCGATCGCCGACGCGATGATGGACTCGGTGCCGCTCGTGGCGATCACCGGTCAGGTCGTCTCCAAGTCGATCGGTACGGACGCCTTCCAGGAGGCGGACATCGTCGGCATCACCATGCCGATCACCAAGCACAGCTTCCTGGTCACCAAGGCGGAGGACATCCCCCGGGCGATCGCGCAGGCGTTCCACATCGCCGCCACCGGCCGCCCGGGACCGGTCCTGGTCGACATCCCCAAGGACATCCTCCAGGCGAAGACCACCTTCTCCTGGCCGCCCGTCATGGACCTGCCCGGCTACCGGCCCGTCACCAAGCCGCACGCCAAGCAGATCCGCGAGGCCGCCAAGCTGATCACCCAGGCCAAGCGGCCCGTCCTCTACGTCGGCGGCGGTGTGATCAAGGCCGGCGCCACCGCCGAGCTGAAGGTCCTCGCCGAACTCACCGGAGCGCCCGTCACCACCACCCTGATGGCGCTCGGCGCATTCCCCGACAGCCACCCGCTGCACGTGGGAATGCCGGGCATGCACGGTGCGGTCACCGCCGTCACCGCGCTGCAGAAGGCCGACCTGATCGTCGCCCTCGGAGCCCGCTTCGACGACCGCGTCACCGGCAACCTGGACAGCTTCGCCCCGTACGCCAAGATCGTCCACGCCGACATCGACCCGGCCGAGATCGGCAAGAACCGCGCGGCGGACGTGCCGATCGTCGGTGACGCCCGCGAGGTCATCGCCGACCTGGTCCAGGCCGTCCAGAAGGAGCACGCCGAGGGCCACAAGGGCGACTACACCGCCTGGTGGAAGGACCTCAGCCGCTGGCGGGACACCTACCCGCTCGGCTACGACCAGCCCGAGGACGGCTCGCTGTCCCCGCAGCAGGTCATCGAGCGCATCGGCCAACTCGCCCCCGAGGGCACGGTCTTCGCGGCCGGCGTCGGCCAGCACCAGATGTGGGCCGCGCACTACATCCAGTACGAGAAGCCGGCCACGTGGCTGAACTCCGGCGGCGCCGGAACCATGGGCTACGCGGTCCCCGCGGCCATGGGCGCCAAGGCCGGGGTCCCGGACCGGACCGTCTGGGCGGTCGACGGCGACGGCTGCTTCCAGATGACCAATCAGGAGCTCACCACCTGCGCCCTGAACAACATCCCGATCAAGGTCGCCATCATCAACAACGGCGCCCTCGGGATGGTCCGCCAGTGGCAGACCCTCTTCTACAACCAGCGCTACTCCAACACCGTCCTGCACTCCGGGCCCGACGACGTCAACCCGGAGGCCAGGGGCACCCGCGTCCCCGACTTCGTGAAGCTGTCGGAGGCCATGGGCTGCTACGCGATCCGCTGCGAGAACCCCGCCGACCTCGACAAGGTCATCGAAGAGGCGAACTCCATCAACGACCGCCCGGTCGTCGTCGACTTCATCGTCCACGAGGACGCCATGGTGTGGCCGATGGTCGCCGCCGGCACCTCCAACGACGAGATCATGGCCGCCCGGGACGTGCGCCCCGACTTCGGCGACAACGAAGACGACTGAGCGAGAGAGACGTAAAAGACCATGTCCAAGCACACGCTCTCCGTCCTGGTGGAGAACACGCCGGGCATCCTCGCCCGGATCGCCGCCCTGTTCTCCCGCCGCGGCTTCAACATCGACTCGCTCGCGGTGGGCGTCACCGAGCACCCCGACATCTCCCGCATCACCATCGTGGTGAGCGTCGCCGACCTGCCGCTGGAGCAGGTGACGAAGCAGCTCAACAAGCTCGTCAACGTGCTGAAGATCGTCGAGCTGGAGCCGGGCTCGGCCGTTCAGCGCGAACTCGTCCTGGTGAAGGTGCGCGCCGACAACGAGACGCGCTCCCAGATCATCGAGATCGTCCAGCTGTTCCGTGCCAAGACCGTCGACGTCTCCCCGGAGGCCGTCACCATCGAGGCCACCGGCTCCAGTGACAAGCTGGAAGCCATGCTGAAGATGCTGGAGCCGTTCGGCATCAAGGAACTCGTCCAGTCCGGCACCATCGCGATCGGCCGCGGCGCGCGCTCGATCACGGACCGCTCGCTGCGCGCGCTCGACCGCTCGGCATAGGGCGCGTTCGGACGGTCGGGTGACACCGGCCGTCCGGATCCCGCCCGTATGGCGAGACCCCGAAACTTCCCTTCCCCCCGCCGTCATACGGTGGGACGCAACACCTGCACACAAGGAGAGAACCCAAAGTGGCCGAGCTGTTCTACGACGCCGACGCCGACCTGTCCATCATCCAGGGCCGCAAGGTCGCGGTCATCGGTTACGGCAGCCAGGGCCACGCCCACGCGCTGTCGCTCCGTGACTCGGGTGTCGACGTGCGTGTCGGTCTGCACGAGGGCTCCAAGTCCAAGGCCAAGGCCGAGGAGCAGGGCCTGCGCGTGGTGACGCCGTCGGAGGCCGCCGCCGAGGCCGACGTCATCATGATCCTGGTGCCGGACCCGATCCAGGCCCAGGTCTACGAGGAGTCCATCAAGGACAACCTCAACGACGGCGACGCCCTGTTCTTCGGGCACGGCTTCAACATCCGCTTCGGCTTCATCAAGCCCCCGGCCGGCGTGGACGTCTGCATGGTCGCCCCGAAGGGCCCGGGCCACCTGGTGCGCCGCCAGTACGAGGAGGGCCGCGGCGTTCCCTGCATCGCGGCCGTCGAGCAGGACGCGTCGGGCAACGCCTTCGCGCTCGCCCTGTCGTACGCCAAGGGCATCGGCGGCACCCGCGCCGGCGTCATCAAGACGACCTTCACCGAGGAGACCGAGACCGACCTGTTCGGTGAGCAGGCCGTCCTCTGCGGTGGTACGGCCGCCCTGGTCAAGGCCGGTTTCGAGACGCTGACCGAGGCCGGCTACCAGCCGGAGATCGCGTACTTCGAGTGCCTGCACGAGCTGAAGCTGATCGTGGACCTCATGTACGAGGGCGGCCTGGAGAAGATGCGCTGGTCGATCTCCGAGACCGCCGAGTGGGGCGACTACGTCACCGGCCCGCGGATCATCACCGACGCCACCAAGGCCGAGATGAAGCAGGTCCTCGCCGAGATCCAGGACGGCACCTTCGCCCAGGCCTGGATGGACGAGTACCACGGCGGTCTGAAGAAGTACAACGAGTACCAGCAGCAGGACTCCGAGCACCTGCTGGAGACCACCGGCAAGGAGCTGCGCAAGCTCATGAGCTGGGTCAACGAGGACGCGTAAGCCTCGGCCGACGGGACCGGAGCATGGCGCTCCGGTCCCGTTGTCCATCCCGTCGCATCACGGACGGGTGATCCTTCCGAAGAGGCGCAGGACGACTACCGCAGCGCCACTACACTGCCGTACTACATACGCGTCAGGCCCACAGCGTCGTGCGTCTTCCACGCGGCTCAAGCGGCCCTCCGGGTCGCGACACCCTCCACCGCCTGCGGCCGTCGGGACGGCCGTCCGCATTGGACTTGTGAGGACTCACGTGAGCTCGAAACCCGTCGTACTCATCGCTGAAGAGCTGTCGCCCGCGACCGTGGACGCCCTTGGTCCGGACTTCGAGATCCGGCACTGCAACGGCGCCGACCGGGCCGAGCTGCTGCCCGCCATCGCCGACGTGGACGCGATCCTGGTCCGCTCCGCCACCAAGGTCGACGCCGAGGCCATCGCCGCGGCCAAGAAGCTCAAGGTCGTCGCGCGAGCTGGCGTCGGCCTGGACAACGTCGACGTCTCCGCCGCCACCAAGGCCGGCGTGATGGTCGTCAACGCCCCCACCTCGAACATCGTGACCGCCGCCGAGCTCGCCTGCGGTCTGCTGCTCGCCACCGCCCGCAACATCCCGCAGGCCAACGCCGCGCTGAAGAACGGCGAGTGGAAGCGCAGCAAGTACACGGGCGTGGAGCTCGCCGAGAAGACCCTCGGTGTCGTCGGCCTCGGCCGCATCGGCGCGCTCGTCGCGCAGCGCATGTCCGCCTTCGGCATGAAGGTCGTCGCCTACGACCCCTACGTGCAGCCCGCGCGCGCCGCGCAGATGGGCGTGAAGGTGCTGACGCTGGACGAGCTGCTCGAGGTCTCCGACTTCATCACCGTCCACCTGCCCAAGACCCCCGAGACCCTCGGCCTGATCGGCGACGAGGCGCTGCGCAAGGTCAAGCCGAGCGTGCGCATCGTCAACGCCGCGCGCGGCGGGATCGTCGACGAGGAGGCGCTGTACTCCGCCCTCAAGGAGGGCCGGGTCGCCGGTGCCGGACTCGACGTGTACGCGAAGGAGCCCTGCACGGACTCCCCGCTGTTCGAGTTCGACCAGGTCGTCTCCACTCCGCACCTCGGCGCCTCCACTGACGAGGCGCAGGAGAAGGCCGGTATCGCCGTCGCCAAGTCGGTGCGCCTCGCGCTCGCCGGTGAGCTGGTCCCGGACGCGGTCAACGTCCAGGGCGGCGTCATCGCCGAGGACGTCAAGCCGGGTCTGCCGCTCGCCGAGCGCCTCGGCCGTATCTTCACGGCGCTCGCCGGTGAGGTCGCGGTCCGCCTCGACGTCGAGGTGTACGGCGAGATCACCCAGCACGATGTGAAGGTGCTGGAGCTGTCCGCCCTCAAGGGCGTCTTCGAGGACGTGGTCGACGAGACCGTGTCGTACGTCAACGCCCCGCTGTTCGCCCAGGAGCGCGGTGTCGAGGTGCGGCTGACGACCAGCTCGGAGGCGACCGACCACCGCAACGTCGTCACCGTGCGCGGCACGCTCGCGGACGGCGAGGAGGTGTCGGTCTCCGGCACGCTGGCCGGCCCCAAGCACCTCCAGAAGATCGTCGCGGTCGGCGAGTACGACGTGGACCTCGCGCTGGCCGACCACATGGCCGTGCTGCGCTACGAGGACCGTCCCGGTGTCGTCGGCACCGTCGGCCGCATCCTCGGCGAGGCCGGGATCAACATCGCCGGCATGCAGGTGTCGCGTGCGGTCGCCGGCGGCGAGGCGCTGGCCGTCCTCACCGTCGACGACACGGTGACGCAGGCGGTGCTGACCGAGGTGGCCGAGGAGATCGGCGCGACCTCGGCCCGCTCCGTGAACCTGGTCTGATCGCACTCAGACGCCGGACGGACTGAGCTTGCTCGGTTCGTCCGGCGTTTCGCATGTCTGCTCCCGGACCTCGACCCGCCGCAGCGTGACGGCCGCCAGCACCGCCGCTCCCGCCAGCAGCACCGCACCCGCGATCGCCGCGCCCTGCATCCCGCTGGTGAACGCCTCCCGCGCGGCAGTGGCCAGGCCAGGGGTGCGGTCGGCGACCGCCAGTGCTCCACCCAGCGTCTCGCGGGCGGCCTCCGGGGCCGAGCTCGGCATCTCGTGGCGGTAGATCGCCGTGCCGATCGAACCGAGCACCGCCATGCCGAGCGCCCCGCCGAACTCGCCGCCGGTCTCCATCAGGGAGGACGCGGAGCCCGCCCGCTCCAGCGGGGCCGTGCCCATCGCCAGGTCCATGATCTGGGACATCACCACGACGCCGCCGACGGCGAGGACCGCGCACGCGACCAGCACCAGCGCCATCGAGTCCGTCCCCGCGAGGGACAGCACCCCGAAGCCGGACGCGGCGATCAGGAAGCCCCCGGTGACGACGTAGCCGCGGTTGACGCCCTTCTGCACCAGGTGGGTCGCGACCGGGGCCGCCGCGCCGATCGGCACCGACGGCAGCAGCGCCCACAGGGCCGCTTCCAGGGCGCTCTTGCCGAGCACCGACTGGAGGTACTGCGTGGTGAAGTACGCCGAGCCCATGATGCCGAACGCGGAGACGAGGTTCAGGGCGACCGAGGGGGCGAAGCCGCGGCCGCGGAACAGGGCCGGGGAGATCATCGGCGAGGCCGCCGTGCGCTGGCGGTGCACGAAGAGGGCCGCGAACAGCAGGCCGACGGTGATCGAGACGACGTACCGGACGTTCCAGCCCTCGGAGGGGATCTCCTTCAGGCCGTAGATCACGGGGAGCACGGCCGCCATCGACAGCGGGACGCTCAGCCAGTCGAAGCGGCCGGGCTCGGGGTTGCGCCACTCGGGGAGCATGATCGGGCCGAGGAGCAGCAGGAGCGCCATCGCGGGCAGGTTGACCAGGAAGACCGAGCCCCACCAGAAGTACTCGACCAGCAGCCCGCTCATCACCGAACCGAGCGCGATCCCGGCCGTCATCACGCCGGACCACAGACCGATCGCCTTCGCGCGCTGGCCGGGGTCGGTGAACATCGTGCGGGTCATGGCCATCGTCGACGGCATCAGGGTCGCGCCGCCGATGCCGAGGAGCGCGCGGGCCGCGATCAGCATCTCGGCGCTGTTCGCGTACGCCGCCGCCAGTGAGGCGGTGCCGAAGGCGGCGGCGCCGATCAGCAGGAGCCGGCGGTGGCCGATGCGGTCGCCGAGCGAGCCCATCGTCATCAGCAGTCCGGCCAGGACGAACGCGTAGATGTCGAAGATCCACAGCTGCTGGGTGCCGCTCGGCTCCAGGTCCGCGCTGATCGCCGGGATCGCGAAGTAGAGGACCGAGACATCCATCGAGACCAGCAGCAGCGGCAGCATCAGCACGCCGAACGCGGTCCATTCGCGGCGGCCGGCACGGGCCGGCGAAGAGGTGGTGCCCGTCGGGTTCGTTGTCATGACGGTGAATGTACGCGCGTCTTAAACGCTTGTCTAGAACGCTTGTATAAGACGCTCGTATGGGACGGTTGTATGAATCGGCGGTAGGGTGGTCGCATGGGACACCGTGAGGATCTGCTGGAGGGCGCCAAGCGCTGCCTGCTCGAAAAGGGCTTCGCGCGCACGACGGCACGGGACATCGTCAAGGAGTCGGGGACCAACCTCGCCTCGATCGGCTACCACTACGGCTCGAAGGACGCGCTGCTCGCGCAGGCGTACGTATCGCTGGTCGAGGGGATGGGCGACGCCTTCGAGGGCGACGGGGCCACCGGGCTCACCACCGAGCCCGGCTCGGCCGAACGATTCCAGGAGGTGTGGTCGAACATCATCGGCACCATGCGCGCACCCGGTTCGATGTGGCGGCTCAGCATGGAGATCGTCGTCATGGGCGATCAGCTGCCCGAGCTCCGCGACCATCTGGCGGCGGCCCAGCGGGAGGCCGCGCGCGGGCTGATCCCGCTGCTCATGGGCGGACGGGAGGAGGACGTCCCGGAAGACGTCGTGGACACCCTCGGCGTGTTCTACGTGACCCTGATGACGGGCCTCATCGCGCAGTGGCACTTCGACCCGAAGACCGCCCCCGGCGCGGAACAGCTCACCGAAGGGCTGCGTCAGGTCATCGAGGCGGCCACGAGGAAGTGAGTCGGGGGCGGTCGGTTCCGCAGACCGCAGCGGCTCGCGCCATCGTCTGTCGTTGCGGTCGTGCGCCGCGCGCGGATGATGGATCCCATGCAGCCCGACATGCCCGGGGCGGACGCCGGGGCGGAGGTTCTGATCGTCGGCGGCGGGCCCGTCGGGCTCACCGCCCGGGCGCTGCTCGAACGCTGGGGCGTGCGGACCCTGCTGGTCGAGAAGCACCGTGAACTGTCGCCGTTCCCGCGGTCCCGGCTGATCAACGTGCGCACGATGGAGATCTTCCGGCAGCTCGAACTCGCCGAGCGGGTCACGGCGGCCGCGTTCGCGCCGGAGTACGGCCGCATCCGTTTCCGGGACACGCTGCATGCCCCCGACTTCGCCTCGGCCGCGATGATCGGGGTCAACGGGCCCGTGCCGGAGAGCCCGGTGACCGGCGTGGTCACCTCGCAGGACCGCTTGGAGCCCACCCTGCTCGGCGCCGCCGCCTCCGACGTGCGGTTCGGGGTCGAACTCCTCGACCTGGCCGAGGAGGACGGGAGCGTCGTGGCCCGGCTCGCCGACCGCGGCAGCGGCGAGCACACCCGCGTCCGCGCGCGATACGTACTGGCCGCCGACGGCGCCAACTCCACCGTCCGCGAACGGCTCGGCATCGGCACCGAGGGCCCCGGCGCGGTCGGCCGCGTCACCACCGTCGTCTTCGACGCCGACCTCGGCCACTGGTCCGCCCGGCAGCCCGCCGGCGTCTACCTCACCTCGCAGGGGTCCTTCCTGCCGCTGTACCCCGAGGGCGGCTGGGCCTGGTTCACGCCCACCCCCGAGGACCCCGACGGCACCGACTGGCCCCGCCTCGTCGCGCGCTCACTCGGAGCCGAAGCGAAGGTCGACGTCCTGCGCGTGCAGCACTGGTCGGTGAACGCCTTCGTCGCCGAACGCTTCCGGCGCGGCCGGACCCTGCTGGCCGGCGACGCCGCGCACGCGATCCCGCCCGCCGGCGGGCTCGGCATGAACCTCGGCGTCGCCGACGTGCACAACCTCTGCTGGAAACTGGCGGGCGTGCTGCGCGGCTGGGCCGGACCCGCCCTGCTGGACAGCTACGAGAAGGAACGGCGGCCCGTCGCCCACCGCACGCTCGGCCAGGCGCTGGAGAACTCCAAGATGATGTTCCAGGTGCAGGACGTGCGCCGCGAACAACTCGGCGCGGGCCCCGGACAGATACCGGACCGCATCGAACCGCCCTGGTCGGAACAGTACTTCGCGCAACTCGGCCTGGTGCTCGGCGTCGCCTACCGCTCCGGCGCCGTCCTGACCGGCGACGGCAAGGCGACGATGCCGCCGGAGACGGGCACGACCTACGTCCCCACGGCCGAACCCGGCCACCGGGTGCCGCACCTCTGGCTCACCGACGGCCGCTCCACCCTCGACGCGTTCGGCGAGTGGTTCACCCTGCTCACCTCCGCCCCCGCCGACTGGCGGTCACCCGCCACCCCGCCCTGGCCGCTGCGCGTAGAGACGCTGCCCGCCGAGCACACCGACCAGTGGGACCTGCCCCCGCAGGGAGCGCTGCTCGTCCGCCCCGACGGCCACATCGCCGCCCGCTGGAGCGCCGGACCGCCCGGCGACGGCACCCTCCACGACGCCCTCACCGCCATCACCTCGCGCTGACCGGCCCCGGCTACAGCCGCGCCCCCTTGAGCGCCATGTGCAGCAGCAGCCGGTCCTCCCCGTCGTCGAGGTCCAGGCCCGTGAGCTGCTCGACGCGGGAGAGGCGGTAGTACAGGGTCTGGCGGTGGATGCCCAGCTCCGCTGCCGTGCGGCCGGCCTGGCCCGCGCAGTCGAGGTAGACCTCGGCGGTGCGGGCGAGCTCCTGCTGGGCGGGGGAGAGGAGCGGGGCGATGACAGGGTCCTGGACCGGCTGCGGGGACAGCGAGGTCAGCAGGCGGTACGGGCCGATGAGCGACCACTCCGCCACCGGGCCGAGCCGCGGTTCCGCGAGGGCGGCGCGAGCCGCGGCCGACGCCTCCTGCCACACCGTGCCCAGCTCCGCGAGGCCGGTGCGCGGCTCGCCGAGACCGGCCGCCACCTGTGCCCCGCCCTTCCTGGGCGGCCGGGCGGCCGGGGTCTCCTTCAGCAGCCGGGACGCCGCCGCCTGCGCCGCCGTGCGCACCTCGGGCGAGCGCAGCCGTACGAGCACGGCCAGGCTCTGCCCCGAGGCGCCCCACGGCACCGTGCACAGCGCGGTCGCGTGCGGCACCGTCCGCACCGACGGGGCGTCGTCGGGGTCGGCCGAGGGCCACGGGGCCACGCAGACGACCGTATGGACGCCGTCCGCGCGCGGGCCGAGGGCCGTGCGCAGCTCGGCGATCGCCATGTCGCCCTGCCAGCCGCGCTCGGCGGTCAGCGCGGCCCGCAGCTCCCGGCTCAGGTCGGCTCCGTGCTGCGCCTCGTCCGCGAGCAGCGCGCCGATCCGGGCGGCCACCTCCATCGCGGCCGTCAGCTGCTGGTCCGTGGGCCCGGGATCGTCGTCCAGGAGCCAGACGTAGCCCCGTACGACACCCCGGTGGCGTACCGGCAGGCAGATTCGTCCGCGGTACACCCCCGCCTCCGGAGTGCGCGGGATCCGTACCGGCCCGGTGGCGCGTGTGATGCCGAAGCCCTCGAACCAGGTCCGCACGGCCGACGTGGAGCGGCGCGTCAGGATCGAGCGGGCGCGCACGGGGTCCAGGGCCGACGCGTCGAGCTCGTCCTCGCTGTCGTAGGCCCCGAAGGCGATCAGCTCGAAGTCCCGGTTCTCCAGCGTCGCGGGGGCGCCCAGGAGCTCCGAGATCTCGTCGACCAGCTCCTGGTAGTCACCCTTGAATTCCGACGTCACCCGGGCATTCTCCCGCATTCTCCAGAGCTCTTCATACATCTGTCTGAGATATGTGGCACGGATGCGTGACAGCTGTCGATGGCCGACGATCGGAGGGATCCTTAGGTTTCACGGTGGTTCTCCGTGCCGTACCCGACTGGTTGGGATTCGGCAGCTTTTCTCCTGTCTGTGGAGGTGCCCCGTGCTGGGTCCCGTGATTCTTGCCGCGTCGCGCAGCGACCGGATGCGACGCCTGATCTCGGCGGCCCCGGTGACCAAGCAGGTCGTCGACCGCTTCATCCCGGGCGAGACGGTCGACGAGATCGTGCCGATCATCCAGGACCTCAGCGACCGGGGTCTGGAGCTGACGATGGACGTCGTCGGCGAGGACATCACCCGCCCGGAGCAGGCCGCCGCCGCCCGGGACGCCTATCTGGCGCTGGTCGACCGCCTGGAGGAACTGGAGCTGGGCACCAGGGCCGAGATGTCCGTGAAGCTGTCGATGTTCGGACAGGCGCTGGAGGGCGGCCACGAGCTGGCCCTCGCCAATGTCCGCCCGGTCGTCGAGGCCGCCGCCGCGATCGGCACCACCGTCACGCTCGACGCCGAGGACCACACCACCCTCGACTCGATGTTCGCCATCCACGAGGAGCTGCGGAAGGACTTTCCGCAGACCGGCTGCGTCATCCAGGCCTACCTCTTCCGCACCGAGGCCGACGCCCGCCGCCTCGCGGAGAGCGGCAGCCGGGTGCGCCTCGTCAAGGGCGCCTACAAGGAGCCCGCCGAGGTCGCCTACCAGCAGAAACACGAGATCGACAAGGCGTACGTCCGGATCCTGAAGATTCTGATGGAGGGCGCCGGGTACCCGATGATCGGCTCCCACGACCCCCGCCTGATCTCCATCGCCCAGGAACTCGCGCGCACCGCCGGACGCAAGCTCGACGAGTACGAGTTCCAGATGCTGTACGGCATCCGCAGCGACGAGCACCTGCGCCTCGCCGCCGAGGGCCACCGCATGCGCGTCTACACGGCCTACGGCACCGACTGGTACGGCTACTTCATGCGCCGCCTGGCAGAGAAGCCGGCCAACCTGCGCTTCTTCGCCCGCAGCATGATCAGCAAGGGCTGAGCCCGAACACCCGCTCAAGTTCAAGGAGTTACGGATCTCATGGACGCTGTGACCCAGGTCCCCACCCCCGTCAACGAGCCGGTGCACGGCTACGCCCCCGGCTCGCCCGAGCGCGCCCGGCTGGAGGCCAAGCTCAAGGAGCTGGCCGAGAACCCGATCGACCTGCCGATGACCATCGGCGGCGAGAAGCGGTTCGGCGCCGGCGAGCGCGTCGACGTCGTGCAGCCGCACAACCACAAGGCCCGCATCGGCACCTACGGCAACGCCACCCAGCAGGACGCCCAGGACGCCATCGACGCGGCCCTGGCCGCCGCGCCGGCCTGGCGCGCGATGTCGTTCGACGACCGCGCCGCGATCATCCTGCGCGCCGCCGAGCTGCTCGCCGGCCCCTGGCGCGAGACGCTGGCCGCCTCCACCATGCTGGGCCAGTCCAAGACCGCCCAGCAGGCCGAGATCGACACCCCCTGCGAGCTCGTCGACTTCTGGCGCTTCAACGTCAAGTACGCCCGTGACCTGCTCGCCGAGCAGCCCCCGGCGAACTCCCCGGGCGTCTGGAACCGCCTCGACCACCGCCCGCTCGAGGGCTTCGTCTACGCGATCACGCCGTTCAACTTCACGGCCATCGCGGGCAACCTGCCGACCGCCCCGGCCCTCATGGGCAACGTCGTCGTCTGGAAGCCGTCCCCGACGCAGACCCACGCCGCCGTGCTGCTGATGCAGCTCCTCGAGGAGGCCGGGCTGCCCAAGGGCGTCATCAACCTCGTCACCGGCGACGGCATCGAGGTCTCCAAGGTCGCCCTGGAGCACCGCGACCTCGCCGGCATCCACTTCACCGGCTCGACCAAGACCTTCCAGTACCTGTGGAAGACGGTCGGCAACAACATCGAGAAGTACCGCTCCTACCCGCGCATCGTCGGCGAGACCGGCGGCAAGGACTTCGTCGTCGCCCACCCGAGCGCCGACAAGGCGGTCCTGAAGACGGCCCTGACCCGCGGTGCCTTCGAGTACCAGGGCCAGAAGTGCTCGGCGACCTCCCGGGCGTACATCCCGGCGTCGATCTGGAACTCCGGCTTCAAGGAGGAGTTCGCGGCCGAGGTCGACTACATCACCATGGGTGACGTCACCGACCTGTCCAACTTCATCGGCGCCGTCATCGACGAGCGTGCCTTCGCCAAGAACAAGGCCGCCATCGACCGCGCCAAGCAGGACGACACCTGCACGATCGTCGCGGGCGGCTCCTACGACGACTCGGTCGGCTACTTCGTCCGCCCGACCGTCATCGAGTGCAGCGACCCGGAGAACGAGGTCTTCACGACCGAGTACTTCGGCCCGGTCCTCGCCGTGCACGTCTATGAGGACGACAAGTACGACGAGATGCTGGACCAGATGGAGTCGGTGTCCGCCTACGCGCTGACCGGCTCGGTCATCTCCGCCGACCGCGCCGCCACGGCGCACACCATGGACAAGCTGCGCTACGCGGCCGGCAACTTCTACATCAACGACAAGTCGACCGGCGCCGTCGTCGGCCAGCAGCCCTTCGGCGGCGGCCGTGCCTCCGGCACCAACGACAAGGCCGGCGCCCCGCAGAACCTGATGCGCTGGACGCTGACCCGCGCCATCAAGGAGACGCTGGTCGCGCCGACCGACTACGCGTACCCGCACATGGGCTGACGGCAGGGCGGCATGCAAGAGGGGCCGGGCGTCTCGCCCGGCCCCTTCGCTGTGCTCCGGCGCACCGGACGGAGCACTAGCCGGGCATCTCCGTCCGCTCCCACCACTCGTACACGGTGAGGCTGCCCTCGGACGTGTCCGCCCGGCGCGCGGTCGGTCTGAAGTGTTCGTAGCCGTTGCGGAGCTCGATCTTCACGTCCGGTCCCGGGGACGGGGCGGGGACGATCCGGTCGGGCAGGTCGTCCGGGCCGCCCTCCAGGAACACTTTCGCCGTGTCGTTCATGACCTCACCGTTCCCCTCGCCGTGACCGTCTGTCCCGTGCGGCGCGGAGGATCAGCCGAGTGGGCGATCGCCGGCCGCGCGGATACTGGTCGGATGACCGCACCCGTATCCGCCGCAGCGCCCCGCACCGCACACACCGCCGACCTCACCCCGGCCGAACTGCATGCGATCCGCGCCCTGTTGAACGACGCCTTCGACGGCGACTTCTCCGACGAGGACTTCGAGCACGGCCTCGGCGGCATGCACGCCCTGGTGCACGACGACGCCGGGCTGCTCGTCGCTCACGGGTCCGTGGTCATGCGGCGGGTGCGGCACCGGGACAGATGGCTGCGGGTCGGCTACGTCGAGGCGGTCGCCGTACGGCCGGACGCGCGCCGCACCGGGCTCGGCGGCCGGGTGATGGCCGAGCTGGAGCGGGTGGTCGACCGGGCCTACGACGCGGGGATGCTCTCCGCGAGCGACGAGGGGGCCGCGCTGTACGCCGCCCGGGGCTGGCAGGTGTGGAGCGGGCGGGTCTGCGGGCTCGGGCTCGACGGCGTCGTCCATCTCCCGGACGAGGAGGGCGGCACCTTTGTGCGGACCGCACTCGCCGGGCCGCTGGATCCCGCATTCGAGCTGGTCTTCGACTGGCGGGACGGGGATGTGCTGTGACGGGCCGTCGGTAGAAAGTGCAGGTCAGCGGCGTGTGACCCACTGCGCCGTCTCAGATAGTAGGAAGTCCGAGTAATTGTGGAGACAGACGCGCCCTCCTCCCTTAGCTTTGTAGGAGCCGAACGTCTCGCTCGATCAAGCGAATGGCGGTCGTGAGCCGGGCCCCGTGCAGGCAACCCCTGCGGCCCGCTCCCCGCCCCACCCGGCGTCTCGAAACCCCTCTGTGCACTCCCCGATTGTCGAAGGAGTCGATTTCCCATGGCCGAGACGACCGCCCGCCGTCGAGTCCGTCACATCTCCCGTACGAACGAGTCCGACCGCAAGAACGCGGCCGCCGCCCTCCAGCGCGCCCTCGACCGCAGGGACAACGGCGGCAGCACCGGCCACCAGGCCGCCTGAACGCTCCGCTGGGGGCGCCGGGGGACAGGCGATCGTTCGTCTGCAGCGCCCTTGTGGCAGGTCGCGCAGTTCCCCGCGCCCCTTCGGGGCGCCGGCCGCCCACCCGAAATGCCGGGAGCCGCACCCGATCGGGGTGCGGCGCGCGGGCTCATGCCCCGCGCCGCACCTCGAACCGGTCGATGCGCTCCCCGGTCTGGGCCAGCGCCGACACCTTCAGCCGCGGCTTCGGGCCGGCCTCCGCCTCCACGCTGAGGAACGAGAAGCCGCGGTAGCGCACCCGCGACCACTGCACGCTCTCCGCCTTGGTGTTCCGTGACTTGGTCCACCTGAAGGTGTCGACCGACTCCCGGTCGTTCACGTGCCCCTCGTAGCTCTCCTCGACGCCCGGGGGGAAGCCGTACAGCTCTTTGCCGCCGCCGCCCGCGGTGACGTACACGATGCCGTCGCGCGTCGGGTCGGTCGAGGCGTCGATGGGCACCTGCGCGCCCACCTCCCCGTTCTTGATGGCGTCGGTCCGCTCGTAGACGTGGTTGTGCCCGTTGATCACCAGGTCCACCTGGTGCCGGGCGAACAGCGGTACCCACTCGGCCCGCACGCCCCCGTCGGACGCGTGCGAGGACGTCGAGTAGGCGCAGTGGTGGAAGAAGACGACGATGAAGTCGACGCCCTTCGCCGCCCGCAGTTCACCGAGCCGCTCGTCCAGCCACTTGGTCTGACGGCCGCCCGTGTGCCCCTGGTTGGCTGGGATCTCGTACGACACGTCGTTCGCGTCCAGCGCCACGAAGGCGACGTTGCCGTAGGTGAAGGAGTACACGCCCGGGGCCTTACGGGCGTCGAAGCCGCTGTCCGGCAGGGACCAGCGGGCCAGCTGTCCGCCGTAGCCGTCCGGCGAGTACCAGGCCTCCATGTCGTGGTTGCCCGTCGTCACCATCCACGGCACCGTCCTGGCCACCGACTCGGTCTGCTTGAGGTAACCGTCCCAGAAACCGGGGTCGTAGGCGTCCGACTCCTCGCCCAGCCCCTTGACGTTGGCGTAGCAGATGTCGCCGGCGTGGAGGTGGAAGGCGGGGTTCTGGCCCAGCAGGAGCTTGTCGTTGGTGGCGGCCGCCTCGCTGACGCCCTGGTCGCCGAAGGCCGTGAAGGTGAAGGTCTCCGGGCTCGCGGGAGCCGTGCGGAACGAGGCGATCGTCGCGCGGTTCCTCGGTGCCGCCGGGTCGAAGCCGTCATGGCCCACGCCGTAGTAGTACGTCGTGCCGGGACGCAGGGAGTCCAGTGCCGCGTGGACGTAGTACTGCTCCAGCGCCGCACGGATGCCCTGCAGTTCGGGGGTGTACAGGTCGCGGATCTCGGCGTCGATCCTGCGGCTGAGGTCTTCGGGGCGCAGACCGATCCGGATGAAGGGCTTCTTCACCGCGGCCGGCACCTGCCAGGAGATCCGCATCTGCGACTTCGGGTCGGCGCCGAAGGCGAGATGGCGGCCGAAGGGCGTGACGGCGGAGCCCGGCACCTTGGCGGAGACGGAGGGGGAGGGGGAGGGGCGTGTGCCCGCAGTGCCCGAACCCGGCTCCGACCCCGAGCAGCCCGTCAGCAGTCCGCCCGCGACCGCGCCCGCGGTCACCAGCGTGCGGCGCCGGGTCAGCTTGGCGCGCAGGTACTCGTGCTGCTCCGCCATGCTCATGCGGCGGGCCAGCTGCGGGGGGATGCCGAAGTCGGGAAGGTCCATGATGGGAAAGTTCCCAGCGAAGGCCAACGCCCGTCCTACATACGGGTGAACGGCGGTCGAAGCGCAGGAACCTTCGCCCGTCCGGCTGTCCGCATGGCGGACACCGCATGTCATCCCATGGGACGAGGAGTAGGGTGCCGACATGTCTCGCAGCCTCAATCTCGCAGTGATTCCCGGTGACGGCATCGGCCAGGAGGTCGTGACCGAAGGTCTGAAGGTCCTCTCCGCCGTCCTTCCGCAGGATGTGAAGCTGGAGACCAAGGAGTACGACTTCGGCGCCCGGCGCTACCACGCCACCGGTGAGACCCTCACCGACGCCGATGCCGAGGCGCTGAAGCAGCACGACGCCATCCTGCTGGGCGCCATCGGAGACCCGTCGGTCCCCTCCGGTGTCCTGGAGCGCGGCTTCCTGCTCAAGCTCCGCTTCCTCTTCGACCACCACGTCAACCTGCGTCCGTCGAAGCTCCTGCCGGGTGTCGCCACCCCGCTCGCCGGCCAGCCCGAGATCGACTTCGTCGTGGTCCGCGAGGGCACCGAGGGCCCGTACACCGGCAACGGCGGCACCATCCGCAAGGGCACCGAGCACGAGGTCGCCACCGAGGTCTCCGTGAACACGGCCTACGGTGTCGAGCGCGTCGTCCGGGACGCCTTCGCCCGCGCCCAGGCCCGCCCGCGCAAGAAGCTGGCGCTGATCCACAAGAACAACGTGCTGGCCTTCGCCGGTCACCTGTGGACGAACGTCTTCAACAAGGTGGCCGAGGAGTTCCCCGACGTCACCACCGAGTACATGCACGTCGACGCCGCGACCATCTACCTGGTCACCCAGCCCGAGCGCTTCGACGTCATCGTCACCGACAACCTCTTCGGCGACATCATCACCGACCTCGCCGCGGCCGTCTCCGGCGGCATCGGGGTCGCCGCGAGCGGGAACATCAACCCGAGCGGCGACTTCCCGTCCATGTTCGAGCCGGTCCACGGCTCGGCCCCGGACATCGCGGGCCAGGGCAAGGCCGACCCGACGGCCACGGTCCTGTCCGTCGCCCTGCTCCTGCGCCACCTCGGCCACGACGCCGAGGCCACCCGCATCGAGGACGCCGTCTCGGCCGACCTCGCGGAGCGCACCGGCAAGCCCGCCCGCAGCACGTCGGAGATCGGCGACGCGCTGGCCGTACGAGTAGCCGGCTGACCCCGCGCCCACTCGAACCCTTTCGAAGCCGCCGGGTCACATCACCCCCGGCGGCTTCCACATGTCCGCCGCCGGGTGGCACCATCGACCCCGGGTCGCGATTTCTCGCCGATCACGCCGAACAGGCCGATTTCTTCCACGGCTGCCGCTTGCGATAATCGAACGCGGAGCCGCGGAATGAGGGAATGCTCGGACGTCCTAGCACTGGCCACTGGCAGTACTGGCGTGAGCGCGGCCCGCCACAACCTAACCGGTGAAGGACACCTACTCATGACGACGCCCACGATCGAGCTCAAGCCCTCCGCCAGCCCGCTCGCCGCCGCAGAGCGCGAGGCGATACTGGCCAACCCGGGGTTCGGCCGCCACTTCACCGACCACATGGTGACGATCAAGTGGACCGAGGGCCGAGGCTGGCACGACGGCGAGCTCGTGCCGTACGCGCCGCTCTCCCTCGACCCGGCCACCATGGTGCTGCACTACGCGCAGGAGATCTTCGAGGGTCTGAAGGCCTACCGCCAGCCCGACGGGACCGTCGCCTCCTTCCGTCCGGAGAAGAACGCCCGGCGCTTCCAGTCCTCGGCCCGCCGGCTCGGCATGCCGGAGCTGCCCGTCGAGACGTTCATCGAGGCGTGCGACGCGCTGGTCGCACAGGACGCGGACTGGGTGCCGGCGCACGGCGGTGAGGAGTCCCTCTACCTGCGCCCCTTCATGTTCGCCACCGAGGTCGGCCTGGGCGTGAAGCCGGCCAGTGAGTACCTGTTCATCGTCATCGCCTCACCGGCCGGCGCCTACTTCCCGGGCGGCGTGAAGCCCGTGTCCATCTGGGTCTCCGAGGACCACGTCCGGGCCGTGCCGGGTGGCATGGGCGACGCCAAGACCGGTGGCAACTACGCCGCGTCCCTGCTGGCCCAGGCCGAGGCCGCCGCCGAGGGCTGCGCCCAGGTCTGCTACCTCGACGCGGTGGAGCGCAAGTGGGTCGAGGAGCTCGGCGGCATGAACCTGTACTTCGTGTACGGCGACAAGATCGTCACGCCCTCCCTCACCGGCTCCATCCTGGAGGGCGTCACTCGTGACTCCCTGCTCCAGGTCGCCCGTGACCTCGGCTACGAGGCGGAGGAGGGCCGGGTCTCCGTCGACCAGTGGCAGCGCGACTCCGAGAACGGCACCCTGACCGAGGTCTTCGCCTGCGGCACGGCGGCCGTCATCACCCCGGTCGGCCTCGTCAAGCGCACGGGCGCCCAGTGGCGGCAGGGCGACGGCGAGCCCGGCGAGGTCACGCTCAAGCTCCGCCAGGCCCTCCTCGACATCCAGCGGGGCACTGCCGCGGACCAGCACGGGTGGATGCACAAGCTGGGCTAGTTCTCGGCCGTGACCGTCAGGGCCGCCACCGACTCCGTGTCCGTGGCGGCCCTTTCCCGTGCCGGAGAGGACTCGCCGAGCGTCAGCAGCAGGTACGCCACACCCCCCACCAGCCCCGACAGCAGGAAGCTGCAGTCCACCCCGCCCGTCAGGGACAGCAGCGGACCCTCGTACGACGGCAGGGACACGGCCAGCAGGCCGACCGCCGCGCCCAGGGCCCAGGAGACGGTCGCCGGGATGTTCCAGCCGGAGCGGTACCAGTAGATCCCGCCCCGTGCGCGGCGGTTGAAGACCTGGAGGGCGTCCGCGTCGTACACGCCCCGGCAGCGGACGAAGCCGATCAGGGTGATGACCGCCCACGGGGTGCCGACGGCCGTCAGCAGCAGCACGAAGGACGTCATCGCGTCCTGCGCGGTCGAGGCGTAGTGGCCGACGAAGACACAGATCGTGGCGACGACCGCGACCGTGTAGGTGGCGCGGGCGCGGGAGGCGCGCGGCAGGATGGCGTCGAGGTCGAGGCCCATGGAGTAGAGCATCAGGCCCGCGTTGCCGACCGAGCCGGCCGACGCGGCGAGCAGCAGCGGCACCAGGTACCAGGCGGGGGAGGCGTCGACCAGGGGGCCCGCGTAGTCGAGGGCGGCCCGTGCCGCGTACGCCGTGAAGGTGCCGAACAGCTGCGGGACCAGCAGCCCCAGGAGCAGGCCCAGCCAGGTCGCGTGCAGCACCCGGCGCGATGTGTGGCGGGCCGGGGAGATGTAGCGGGTGTAGTCGCCGAGCAGGGTGATGAAGGCGATGGGGCCCGACAGCCCCGCCGCGACCGTCGCCAGCAGCCATGTCGGCCAGAACCCGCCCAGCAGATAGCCGCCGGCCTCGGGCAGCGCGTCGGTCGTGAAGTGCGGGGCGTAGGCGATCACGCCGAGGGCCAGCAGGGCCGTCATGCCGACCGCGAGGACGCGGGACATGGCGAGCAGCACCCGGTAGCCGTACACCGCGCCCGCGACGGTCGCCGCGGCCAGCAGCCCGTAGACCACGCCGTACGACACCCCGTTCGCCGGCAGCCCGACCAGCCGGCCGAGCGCGCCCACCATCACATCGCCGCCGATCCACACGGTCAGGGCCGTGTAGCCGAGGGCGAGCAGCAGGCCGACCACCGAGCCGACCAGCCGGCCGCGCACGCCGAACTGGGCGCCGGAGGAGGTGGACAGGTTCGTCGCCGTGCGCAGGGAGATCAGGGCGAGCGGGGCGGTGAGGGCCGTGCCGACCAGCGTGCCGACCACGATCGAGCTCACCGACGCCCACCAGCCCAGGCCGAAGGACGGGGGCAGCCAGCCGAAGACGATCACCCCGAGGCAGAGGTTCGACCCGAGCAGGATCGAGACGAGGTCCCGGGGGCCGCTGGTGCGTTCCTCCTCGGGGATGGTGTCGACTCCGCGCTGTTCCATCGGCATGGGTGGCTCCTCGGTTTGAGTGACGTTCAATCTGAAGTGCCCGAGGTTTGCTGTCAACCTTTCGATCCATGGAACTTCATGTTTAGAGTGATGCTCTAACTTCGAGTCTGGCAAGGAGGTGCCGCGTCGTGAGACTGACCCCCACGGAACGTGACCGGCTGCTGCTCTTCGGAGCCGCCGAACTGGCCCGGGCACGCAGGGCCCGAGGGCTGCGGCTGAACGTCCCGGAGGCGACCGCGCTCATCGCGGACACCGTGTGCGAGGCCGCCCGGGACGGTGCGCGGCTCGCCGAGGCGATCGAGCGCGCCCGCAGTGTGCTCGGGCCGGACGACGTGCTGCCGGGCGTCGCGGACGTCGTCACCGAGGTGCACGTGGAGGCGGTCTTCGACGACGGCTCACGGCTCGCGGTCGTGTCCGACCCCCTCGGCGGCGGACTCGGGCTTGAGGCCCCCGGCGCACTGCTGCCGGGCCCGCAGCACGCCGAACCCGAGGCGGCCGTACGGCTGACGGTCACCAACACCGCGACCGTGCCCGTCTCCGTCACCTCCCACTTCCACTTCTTCGAGGCCAACCCGCGCCTGGACTTCCCGCGCGAGCGGGCCTACGGCATGCGGCTCGCCGTGCCCGCCGGGTCCTCCGTGCGCTTCGGACCGGGGGAGAGCGTCGAGGTCGGCCTCGTCCCGATCGGCGGCGAACGCGTCGCCATCGGGTTCGCGGGCCTCGTCGACGGACCGCTGGACGCCCCCGGCGCCCGCGCGGAGGCACTGCGCCGCGCCGCCGCCTGCGGCTACCTCGGCGTATCGGAAACAGCTGATCAGGAGGGCCGGCGATGAGCCGTCCGGGAGGCCACCCCGCCGAGGCGCGCCGCCTCACCCCGCACGAGTACGCGGCCGCGCACGGCCCCCGCGCCGGCGACCGTGTCCGGCTCGGCGACTCCGGGCTGACGATCCGGGTCGAGTCCGACTCGCAGCGCTACGGCGAGGAGTTCCTCGCCGGGTTCGGCAAGACCGCCCGGGACGGGCTGCACCTCAAGGCCGCCGCCGTCCGCGACACCTGTGACGTCGTCATCAGCAACGTCGTGGTCATCGACGCGGTGCTGGGGATCCGCAAGGTCTCCATCGGCATCAGGGAGGGCCGGATCTGCTCCATCGGCCGGGCCGGGAACCCCGACACCCTGGACGGGGTGGACGTCGTCGTCGGCACGGGCACCTCGATCGTGTCCGGCGAGGGGCTCATCGCCACCGCCGGGGCCGTCGACACCCATGTCCATCTGCTGTCGCCGCGCGTCATGGAGGCGTCGCTCGCCTCCGGGGTGACCACGATCATCGGCCAGGAGTTCGGGCCGGTGTGGGGCGTCGGCGTCAACTCGCCCTGGGCGCTCAGGCACGCGTTCAACGCCTTCGACGCCTGGCCGGTCAACATCGGCTTCCTCGGGCGGGGTTCGTCCTCGCACGAGGCTCCGCTGATCGAGGCCCTCGCCGAAGGAGGCGCGTCCGGCTTCAAGGTGCACGAGGACATGGGCGCCCACACCCGCGCCCTGGACACCGCGCTGCGCGTCGCCGAGGAGCACGACGTCCAAGTCGCCCTGCACAGCGACGGGTTGAACGAATGCCTGTCGGTCGAGGACACCCTGCGGGTCCTTCAGGGCCGCACCATCCACGCCTTCCACATAGAGGGCTGCGGCGGCGGCCACGTCCCCAACGTGCTGAAGATGGCCGGAGTCCCGAACGTCATCGGCTCCTCCACCAACCCCACCCTGCCCTTCGGGCGGGACGCGGTCGCCGAGCACTACGGCATGATCGTCTCCGTCCACGACCTGAAGACGGACCTGCCCGGCGACGCCGCCATGGCCCGCGACCGCATCCGCTCCGGGACGATGGGCGCCGAGGACGTGCTGCACGACCTGGGCGCGATCGGCATCACCTCCTCCGACGCCCAGGGCATGGGCCGGGCCGGCGAGACCGTCCGCCGCACCTTCGCGATGGCCGGGAAGATGAAGGCCGAGTTCGGCGCGCCCGACGAGCACGACAACGAACGCGTCCTGCGGTACATGGCCAAGCTGACCATCAACCCGGCCATCGCCCACGGCCTCGCCCACGAGGTCGGCTCGATCGAGGTCGGCAAGCTGGCGGACATCGTGCTGTGGCGCCCGGAGTTCTTCGGCGCCAAGCCGCAGCTGGTGCTCAAGTCCGGCTTCCCGGCGTACGGCGTGACCGGCGACCCGAACGCCGCCACCGACACCTGCGAACCCCTCGTCCTGGGCCCGCAGTTCGGGGCGTACGGCGCCACGCCCGCCGACATCTCCGTCGCCTTCGTGGCGCGGGCCGCCCTCGACCAGGGGCACGACACGATGCCGACCCGGCGCCGCAGGGTCGCCGTACGCGGCACGCGCGGCATCGGGCCCGCCGATCTGCGCCGCAACTCCCGTACCGGAGCCGTCGACGTCGACCAGCGCACGGGCCTGGTCACCCTCGACGGCGAGCCGCTGCACTCCGAGCCGGCCGAGTCCGTCTCCCTCAACCGCCTCTACTTCCTCTAAGGACCCCGCCATGTCTGCTGCCTCCGACGGCTTCCGTATGCCCGCCGAGTGGACCCCGCACGAGCGCACCTGGATGGCCTGGCCGGGGCCGAACGTGACCTTCGAGGACGCCGAGGAGCTCGTGGCGGCCCGCCTGGCCTGGGCCTCGGTCGCCCGTGCCGTGCGGCGCTTCGAACCGGTGACGGTGGTGTGCGGCCCGGGACAGTCCGAGGAGGCCCGGACGCTGCTCGGCCCGGGTGTGGAGACCGTCGAACGGGACCTCGACGACGCCTGGATGCGCGACATCGGCCCTACGTTCCTCACCGGCGGGGCCGGTGAACTGGCCGCCGTCGACTGGACGTTCAACGGCTGGGGCGCCCAGGACTGGGCCAGCTGGGAGCACGACGCGAAGATCGCGGCACACGTCTCGGATCTGGCCGGCTCGACGAGGACGTACGCCTCGAAGCTGGTGAACGAGGGCGGGGCGATCCATGTCGACGGCGAGGGGACGGTCCTGCTCACCGAGACCGTCCAGCTCGGCCCTGAGCGCAACCCGCACTGGACGCGGGAGGAGGTCGAGGCCGAGATCCACGGCATGCTCGGCACCCGCAAGGCGATCTGGCTGCCCCGCGGCCTCACCGGCGACTACCCTCCCTACGGCTTCGGCACCCTCGGCCACGTCGACATCGTCGCCGCCTTCGCCCGGCCCGGCGTGGTCGTGGCCCATGTGCAGCCGGACCCGGCCCACCCCGACCACGAGGTGACCAAGGAGATCGTCGGCCTGCTGAAGTCGCAGACCGACGCGCGCGGCCGCCGCCTGGAGGTCGTGGAGGTCCCCGCGCCGACCGTCCTGGAGGCCGACGGCCACTGGGCCGACTACTCCTACATCAACCACTACCTCTGCAACGGCGGCGTCGTGCTGTGCGGCTTCGACGACCCGCGCGACGAGATCGCGGCCGGCATCTTCCGGCGCCTCTTCCCGGAGCGGACGGTGACCCTCGTCGACGCCCGTACGATCTTCGCGGGTGGTGGAGGCATCCACTGCATCACACAGCAGCAGCCGAAGATCTAGGAGCCGCAGATGGCCGGTGGGCGCAGGCAGGCGCCGCCCCGTGACGAGGTCCTCGCCGCCGCCATGGAGATGATCGCCGAGCGCGGTCTGGAGAAGCTCACCATGGCGGCGCTCGGCACCCACGTCGGCATGAGCAGCGGCCATCTCCTGTACTACTTCCACTCCAAGGACGAGCTGCTGCTGCGCACCCTGGAGTGGAGCGAGGGCCGGCTCGGCACCGAGCGCGGCCGGCTCCTCACCCGGTCCGCCTCCGCCCGCGAGCGGCTCGACGCCTACGTCGACCTGTACGTCCCCGTCGGCCACCGCGACCCGCACTGGACCCTGTGGCTGGAGGTCTGGAACCGCTCGCAGAACGCCGATGACGACGCCCGCGCGCGCCAGGCCGCGATCGAGGGCGCCTGGCACCGCGACCTGGTGGCGCTGCTCGCCGAAGGGGTGTCGAGGGGCGAGTTCCGGCCGGTCGACCCGGACCGGTTCGCGGCCCGGCTGCGGGCGCTCCTCGACGGCTTCTCGATCCATGTCGCCATCGGACTGCGGGGCACGGACCGGGCGCAGATTCTGCGCCACGTAAGGGAGTTCCTCGACGACAGCCTCCTCGCGGACTCCTGAACCCGCGCCCTGGTTGTACTCAATATGGGGGATTGACCATGTAACGCGCGATGCGTTTGCCTCGTAGGGAGCCTTCGGCGAGGGCCGGGGGAAATCGTCCACGGGGGAACACATGCACAGCAGCAAGCGAGTCCGCGCGCTCGCCGTCGCCGTAGCCCTGGCCGCCACCACGGCGGCACTGGCCGGCACACAGGCGAGCGCCGGGCCCCGCGTCCCGACCGTCGAGCGGGTCACCGTCTCGGCGACGGGGGAGCAGGGCAACGGCGACTCCTACGCACCGGAGTTCAGCGCCGACGGCCGCTTCGCGGCGTTCACGGCGGACGCGTCCAACCTGGTGTCCGGCGACACCAACGAGGTGTCGGACGTCTTCGTGCGCGACCTGCGCACGGGCGCGGTCGAGCGGGTCAGCGTCGCCTCGGACGGCACCCAGGCCGACCAGCGGTCGACCGTGCAGGGCATCAGCGCCGACGGCCGCTACGTCCTGTTCCGCTCCAACGCCAGGAACCTGGTCCACTGGGACACACCGCCCGCGGACGCGGGAGCCGACGACATCTACCTGCACGACCGCCGCACCGGCACCACGAAGCGGATCAGCATCGCCTTCGACGGGGGTTCCGCCTACGCGGCCGGCGCCGCCATGTCGGCGAACGCCCGCTACATCGCCTTCAACGCCAAGGCCGACCGGATGGAGGAGGGCGCCGCAGACCTCTTCGGAGCGGTGTACCTCTTCGACCGCACCACCGGCACCACGAAACGGATCAGCAACCCGGACCGGCCGACCAACCCGGCGCTCTTCCAGGACGTGAGCGCGGACGGCCGGTACGTCCTCTACACCCAGCTCGTCCCGCGCAGCGCCGACGGGGTCACCTGGGTGCACGACCGCCGTACCGGCGCCGAGGAGCGCGTCAACGTCAAGGCCGACGGCTCCCCGGCCCCGCGCTACGCGATGCCC
Source organism: Streptomyces chartreusis (assembly GCF_008704715.1). NCBI lineage: Bacteria > Bacillati > Actinomycetota > Actinomycetes > Kitasatosporales > Streptomycetaceae > Streptomyces > Streptomyces chartreusis. Next base: position 3,116,753 of record NZ_CP023689.1, on the reverse strand, counting down.
GCCACCCTCTCCGGGGACGGCCGCTCCGTCGCCTTCCAGAACTGGGACGAGGACCTGCTCCCCGGCGGCGGCCCGGACGCGTCCGACCTCTACGTCCGCGACCTGCGCACCGACGTCACCCGGCGGATCGACGCCGGCCCCGACGGCGAGAGCATGCCCGACCGTCCCGTGCTCAGCGACGACGGCCGGTACGTGGGCTACGAGGCCACCCCGCGCCTGCCCGACGGCACGCTCGGCCCGGCCAACGTCTACCTGCGCGACCTGCGCACCGGCAGCACCCGCCTGGTCAGCGCGGCCCTCGCCGGCGGGCCGGTGACGGACGCGTCGGTCTGGGTGCAGTCGGTGAGCGCGGGAGCGGAGCGCATCGGAATCAGCACCGCCTCGTCCCAGCTCGTCGCCGGCGACACCAACGGCGCGAGCGACGGCTTCGTCCGCCGGGCGCGATGATCAACGCAGTGCTCGCATCCTGAGACGGACGGTGAGTGCGGGGGCGGTCTGTGCCAGACTGCCCCCGTGCTCTCGTTCGCCATGATTATTGGCAGCAGGCGCGCCGGTCCGCAGTGACCACCACGTACGACCAGGTACGGGTGGACACCGTCGTCCTCGACCCGCGCGCAGACCTCTCGCACCCGCGAGGGGTTTTTCGCTTTTCTGGCCCACCTTCAGCCGGGAGCAGAGCGCGAGGGATCATAGGAGGACGGTGGAGCCGGTCATTCCGGTAAAGACCGCGATCCAACGGGATCCAACAGCAGGAGCCTTGACACCATGACCGCAACCAGCGAGCTCGACGATTCGTTCCACGTCTTCGACACCACCCTGCGCGACGGCGCGCAGCGGGAGGGCATCAACCTCACCGTCGCGGACAAGCTGGCCATCGCACGGCACCTGGACGAGTTCGGTGTGGGCTTCATCGAGGGCGGCTGGCCCGGTGCCAACCCGCGCGACACCGAGTTCTTCGCCCGCGCCCAGCAGGAGATCGACTTCAAGAACGCCCAGCTGGTCGCCTTCGGCGCCACCCGGCGAGCGGGCGGCAAGGCGTCCGAGGACCCGCAGGTCAACGCGCTGCTGGAGTCCGGCGCCCCGGTGATCACCCTGGTCGCGAAGTCGCACGACCGCCATGTCGAGCTGGCCCTGCGCACCACCCTGGACGAGAACCTGGAGATGGTCCGCGACACGGTGTCCTACCTGCGCGCCCAGGGCCGCCGGGTCTTCGTCGACTGCGAGCACTTCTTCGACGGCTACCGCGCCAACCCCGAGTACGCGAAAGCCGTAGTCCGTACGGCGTCGGAGGCCGGCGCGGACGTCGTGATCCTCTGCGACACCAACGGCGGCATGCTCCCTGCCCAGATCCAGGCCGTCGTCTCCACCGTCCTCGCCGACACCGGCGCCCGGCTCGGCATCCACGCCCAGGACGACACGGGCTGCGCGGTCGCCAACACCCTCGCCGCGGTCGACGCGGGCGCGACCCACGTGCAGTGCACCGCCAACGGCTACGGCGAGCGCGTCGGCAACGCCAATCTCTTCCCGGTCGTGGCGGCCCTGGAGCTCAAGTACGGCAAGAAGGTCCTCCCCGAGGGCCGCCTGCGCGAGATGACGAGGATCTCCCACGCCATCGCCGAGGTCGTGAACCTCACCCCCTCCACCCACCAGCCCTACGTCGGTGTCTCCGCCTTCGCGCACAAGGCCGGACTGCACGCCTCCGCGATCAAGGTCGACCCGGACCTGTACCAGCACATCGACCCCGAGCAGGTCGGCAACACCATGCGGATGCTGGTCTCCGACATGGCAGGCCGCGCCTCGATCGAGCTCAAAGGCAAGGAGCTCGGCATCGACCTCGGCGGCGACCGCGAACTGGTCGGCCGGGTGGTCGAGCGCGTGAAGGAGCGCGAGCTCAAGGGCTACACCTACGAGGCGGCCGACGCGAGCTTCGAACTCCTGCTGCGCACCGAGGTCGAGGGCAAGCCGCTCAGCTACTTCCAGGTCGAGTCCTGGCGGGCGATCGTCGAGGACCGCCCCGACGGCAGCCACGCCAACGAGGCCACGGTCAAGCTCTTCGCCAAGGGCGAGCGCATCGTCGCCACGGCCGAGGGCAACGGCCCGGTCAACGCCCTCGACCGCGCGCTCCGGGTGGCCCTCGAAAAGATCTACCCCCAGCTCGCCAAGCTCGACCTCGTCGACTACAAGGTCCGCATCCTGGAGGGCGTGCACGGCACCCAGTCCACGACCCGGGTCCTGATCTCCACGTCCGACGGAGCGGGCGAGTGGTCCACGGTGGGCGTGGCCGAAAACGTCATCGCCGCCTCCTGGCAGGCCCTGGAGGACGCCTACACCTACGGCCTGCTGCGCGCGGGTGTGACTCCGGCGGAATAGGGACACACGCGTACGGCGGCTGCGGTCCCGCAGCCGCCGACAGCGCAGGGGGACGTGCTACTGAAGACGCCACTTCTGGTTCGCGGCCCCCGTGCAGCTCCAGATCTGCGCGCGGGAACCGTTCGCCGAGGAGTTGCCCGTCACGTCCAGGCACTTGTTCGCGGCACGGTTGACCACGTCCCCGGTGGAGGCGTTGTACGACCACAGCTGCGCACCCGAGCCGTTGCAGTCGTACAGCTGGACCTTCGCCCCGTCCGCGGCCGAGCCGGAAGTGACGTCCATGCACTTGCCCAGCGCCCGCACCGACCCGTCCGCCTGCACGGTCCACCGCTGGGCCGTGGAGCCGTTGCAGTCGTAGAGCTGCACAGCCGTCCCGTTGGCGGCCGAACCGCCCGCCACGTCAAGGCACTTGCCCGCGAGACCCACCAGCGCCCCTGACTGCGACGGCCCCTCGGTCTGCGTGCCCGCCCAGGTGAAGGTCGCCGACGTCTTGCCCGGCAGCGAGTAAGTCGCGTGCTGCGAACCCCAGTTGATCGTCACCGTCCTGGCGGTCGACCCGTCGTTGTACGCGATCAGCGCCTTCGACCCGTCAGGGTTGCGCCACGCCACGTTCGGCACCGACGACGACGCCGTGGACGCGACCCGCTGCGCACCCGGCTTCACGAACTTCGTCAGATGGCCCATCGTGTAGTACTCGACGGTGTAGTCCACCTGCCCGTGCCGCGAGTCCCCGTTGTGCACGGTGACCAGCCCGTCGCAGGTGCCGCAGCCGCCGTTGTGCGGCCCCCGGTTCTGGTCCACCGCGAGCGACCACTTCGTCACCGACTTCGCCCAGTTGCGGGTGTAGTCGATGATGTTCATCATGTCCTCGCGCTGCTGGTTGGCGATCCACGTGCCGCCCGAGTGCTCGGTACCGAAGGCGTCCAGCTGCGGGTACTGGTTGTGCACCTGCGTCTGCTTGGCCACGTCACCGCCGTACCCGTGCCAGGCGATGCCGCCGAAGTTCGGGTGGTTGCGCACCGCCGCGTCGTCGACCGTCTGCGCGGCGTAGGCGTCGTAGGTGTCCCAGTTCCAGTCGTGCGCCAGCACCTTGGTGGACAGCCCGGCCGCCTGGAGCTTGGGCAGCAGCTCGTTCTTGGTGAAGTACGCGAGTCCGCTCGCGTTCCAGCTCATCGACGGATAGCCCGCGCAGCAGGTCGGCTCGTTCTGCGCGCTGACGTATGCGATCGGAACGCCCTGGGCCTGATAGGCCTGCGCGTACTTCACGAAGTACGCGGCGTACGCCCCGTAGTGCTCCGCCTTCAGCCAGCCGCCGTTGAGCTGCCCGTTGTCCTTCATCCAGGCCGGCGCCGTCCACGGCGAGGCCATCACGGTGAGCTGTGGATTGAGCTGACGCGCCTGCTTGGTCAGCGGCACGACGTCCTGGAGGTCGTGTGCGATCGAGAACTCGGACAGGTCCGGATCGGTCTGCCCGGCCGGCACGTCGTCGTAGGTGTAGCCGAAGCGGGCGAGGTCCGAGCCGCCCATGGGGTTGCGCAGGAACGAAAGACCGATGCCCTCCGTCGGGGAGAACAGCTTGCGCATCGTGTCGTCCTTCGTGGCCTGCGACAGCGCGCCGCTGCCGTCCATCAGCCAGGCCGCGGTGTCCGTGAAGGACGCGCCGCCGCCGGTGAAGGTCTGATAGCGGGTGTTCTCGTCGACGGTGATGTTCTCGCCGCTGCCGCCGGAGCCCGCCTGGAAGGCGAACGGCGTCTGCTGCTGGAGCCCGCGGACCACATGGCGGCCGCCGGAGTCGTCCGTCGTGGTGAGCCAGGCGGTGACCTGCTCGCCCGCGGCCTGCGCGGGCGTGGCCGCCGAGAAACCGGCGGTGGTGAGGAGCCCGGCGACAAGCAGCCCGAGCGTCCGAGTGGATCTCCTCATGGAGCGCAGCCCTTCTTCAGGTGGGGGTGATGGGGCATGCGAGGCGTGAGTAAATGACGGCTTCGTGTACGCGTCAAGAGGTCGCGCGTTCATGAGATGAAGGGACAACGCCATTGATCCAGCCGGGACTTGGGGGTGTACCGGTTCTGACGTGAAGTCTTGACGCCACATGATGTCCGCAGTTAACTCAAGGCGTGAGGTAAGTCATAGGCGGACCGATGAGAGTCGAGGGACCTTCCATGCGAAGAACCGCCCAGCTCGTCTCCACCACCTCGCCTTCGCAGAGCCAGCCCACGACCGGCCCGCCCTTCACCGCGTTCACCTCTCGCACGGACGGCGTACCGCGCGGCCTGAGCCGCCGTACGGCACGCGGCGGGATGCCGTGCGGCTGCCGGTCCCGGTGGGTTCCAGCCACCGGGACCGGCGCCTTTGCCCGGTCGATCAGGTAGCGTCGAGAGTATGAGGACTCCGCTCTTCCGGGGCCTCATGCGCTCGCTGATCGTGCCGGCCGCCGCCGCACTCGCGGTGCTCACGGCAGGCGCGCCCGGCGCACATGCGGCCACCGACCTTTCGCAGGTCGCCGAGGCGCTGCGCGACGGTCCCGTGTACGTGGACCCCGCCGCCTCGGACCAGCTGTCGTCGTCGGACGCCGAGGCGCTCGCCGACAAGATCGAGGACGCCGACAAACCGGTCTTCGTGGCCGTTCTGCCGGCCGACCAGCCGACGCAGAACCTGCTGCTGAACCTCCGCACGGAGACCGGCATCACGGGCCTGTACGGCGTCCGGGTCGGCGACCGCTTCGACGCGGCCGCCGACGCGTCGGTGATGTCCCGGCAGCCCGTGGACAACCTGGTCGCCTCGGTGCAGTCGGCCGGTGACCCCAAGGCCCAGCTGAACGACTTCGTCGACTCCGCGCTGCGCAATGTGCGCGGTACCGCGCCGGCGAGCTGGAGCGACGGCGGCGGCGCGGGCGTCGACGTCAGCGGTCTGATCGCGGTGGGCGCTGTGGTGCTGGCGGGCGGCGCGGGCGCGTACGCCCTGGTCCGGCGCAACCGCAGGCGCCACGAGGCGGAACAGCGGGCGGCGCTGGAGAAGCTGCGGGTCGTGGTCGACGAGGACATCACCGCGTTCGGCGAGGAACTGGACCGCCTGGACTTCCATCCGGCGGAACCCGGCGCCGACGACGCGATGCGCGGGGACTACGAGCGGGCCCTGGACTCCTACGACCAGGCGAAACGGCTGATGGACTCCGCCCGCAGACCGGAGGACGTCAAGGCGGTCACCCAGGCCCTGGACGACGGCAGGTTCTCCCTCACCCAGCTGGCCGCCCGCCGGGAGCACCGGCCGCTGCCGGAACGCCGGCCGCCGTGCTTCTTCGATCCGCGGCACGGCCCGTCCGTGGCCGACGAGACCTGGACGCCGCCCGGCGGCACCAGCCGCGAGGTCCCGGTCTGCGCGGCCGACCGCACCCGGCTGTCCGAGGGCCGCGACCCCGTGGTCCGCGAGGTCGACACCGAGCAGGGCCGCCGCCCGTACTGGGAGGCCGGACCCGCCTACGGCCCCTGGGCCGGCGGCTACTTCGGCGGCGGCCTGCTGCCCGGCCTGCTCGTCGGCACCCTGCTCGGTTCCATGATGGCCACCCCGTCCTACGCGGCCGACTACGGCGCGGGCTACGGCTACGGCGGTTACGAGGGCGGCGACGTCTCCGGGGCCGACTTCGACAGCGGAGACTTCGGCGGCTTCGACGGCGGGGGATTCGGCGGCGGGGACTTCGGTGGCGGCGGGGACTTCGGCGGAGGCTTCTGAGGAGGCGGGCCGGGACCGCAGGGCACGGCACGGGCCCGGCGTCCGAGGACACCGGGCCCGTATCAGTGGTGGTTCAGAGGCGCTGCGAGGTCAGAGCGAGGACGCCGCCGAGGCGATGGCGGAGGCGAAGGTGGAGACCTCCGTGTAGACGCCGGGGGCGTTGGGGCGGGCGCAGCCTATGCCCCAGCTGACGATGCCGACCTGGATCCAGGCGTTGCTCGCGTCGCGGCGGAACATCGGGCCGCCGGAGTCGCCCTGACAGGTGTCGACGCCGCCCGAGGGCAGACCGGCACAGATCTCCTCGTTCGCGATGAGGCCGCTGTAGCCGCTGTAGGAGCGGCACTGGGCGTCGCTGACGAACGGCACGTTGGCCTTGAGCATGTAGCGCTGCTGGGCACCGCCCTCGGTGGCCGCGCCCCAGCCGGCGACGGTGAAGGTGCCGGTGTTGTACTGCGTGGTCGTGGCGATCTTCAGCGTCGGCAGGTTGATCGGCTGGGCGAGCTTGATCAGCGCCCAGTCCTTGCCGTCGCCGTTGTAGCCGGGGGCCCGGTACACGTACGTGGAGCGGACCTGCACCCGGCCGCTGGTGGACTGGAGGTCCACGACGCCCGCGGTGGCGGTGATGGAGGTGTTGGCGCCGGTCGCGCCCACGCAGTGCGCGGCGGTGAGCACGATCTGCTGGGTGTAGAGCGCGCCGCCACAGCCCATGGAGAGCCGGACCATGAACGGGAACTCGCCCTGCGTGGCACGGGTTCCGCCGACGACACGGGAGTCGGCGGCCTGCGCGGCCGAGACGGGCTGAAGGCTGACGATCGCGAGAGCGGCGGCGCCGAGGGCCGCGCATCTCTTGAGCGCGGTGAGGAGCTTCTTCAACGTGATGCCTTCCGTGGGGGGTTGGACATACGAACGTGGAGAGAGCACGGAAATGTCGAGAGCATGCCAAACGGGGAGTGAAGATTTGCTGGCATGCCTCGGTCAATTCCTTTGCTGGATTATGGGAATCCTGTGACCGCCACCACAAGGGGCAAAATCCGGCCACGCCCGTTCAGGCACGGGGTTGCCCGCCCGGCCCCGGTCGCGCGTACCGCTCCCCGGCGGCATGCCACCAGCCGGGCGGGGAGGGGCCGTTGACGACGGAGCTCGGCTGCTCGGGGTGCAGTCCGAGCAGTCGGAGGGCACCGGCGTCGACATGGACGGTGATCCAGGCGCGCCAGTGCCCGTCGGTCCCGGGCGCACACACGCGATCCCAGCGGACCTCGCCCGCGGTGAACGGCATCCAGTCGATGCCGCGCTCACGCAGTCAGGCGCGCACGGCGGCCAGGGGGTGGCGGCTCCCCTTCTCGAACTCGTACGAGGCGATGGCGAGCCATGCGGGGTCCGGGCGGGACGTGGCGGTCATGCCGGCCATGATGCCCGAGTGCGGCATCCGGGCGCGCGCCGATTTCGCCGTGCGGCCAGGCCGGCCGTCAGCAGCGCCACCGCGACCAGTGCGGCGCTGACCCACACCGGCGACCTGTACCCGAGGCCCGCCCCGATCGCCGTACCGCCGAGCCAAGGCCCCAGCGCCGCACCGACGTTGAAGGCCGCCGTCGCGAAGCCGCCGGACAGGGTGGGGGCGTCGGACGCGGTACGCAGCGCCTGCGAGATCAGCGTGGAGCCGACGCCGAAGGACAGGGCGCCCTGCACGAGGATGAGCCCGAGTGCCACGGCCGGTGTCCCGGCGGCGAGTGCGAACGCGGCCCATCCGAGGCAGAGGGCGCCACCGCCGCCGGTCAGAACCGCCCCGGGGCGGCGGTCGGCGAGGCGCCCGCCGACGGCGACCCCCAGGAACGACCCCGCGCCGAACAGCGCGAGCACGACGGGCACCCACCCGCTTCCCAGCCCCGTCACCTGCGTGACCAGGGGCGCGAGATAGGTGAAGGTGCAGAAGGTCGCCGCGTTCACGAGGGCGCCCAGGAGCAGGGCGACGCGGAGCCGTGGGTTGCGCAGCGACCGCAGTTCGGCGCGCAGCGAGGGACGCCCGGAGTCGGCCGCGCCCGCGGGAACGGACCGGGCCACGGCCACCACGGCGGGCAGCGACAGCAACGCGACGGCCCAGAACGCGGCGCGCCAGCCCCAGAGTTGACCGAGCAGCGCCCCTGCCGGGACACCCACCACACACGCCAGCGTGACCCCGCCGAGCAGGGTGGACGTGGCCCGCCCCCCGGCCTCCGGCCCGACCATCCCCACGGCCGTGACGAGCGCGACGGCCAGGAACCCGGCGTTGGCCAGCGCCCCGACGACACGGGTGGCGACCAGTACCGTGAAGCTGTCGGTCACCGCCCCCACGACATGGCCGGCGAGGAACACCGCCAGGAACCCCAGCAACGCGCCCCGCCGCGACCAGCGTCGCGCGAGCCCGGCCATGAGCGGCGCCCCGGCCACCATCCCCACGGCGAAGGCCGAGGTGAGCGCCCCGGCCGAGGGCACGGAGACCCCCAGGTCCCGGGCGATGTCCGGCACGAGCCCGGACAGCATGAATTCGGACGTCCCCTGTGCGAACACGGCGACGCCCAGCAGAAAGAGAGCGAACGGCATGAAGAAACTCCGCAACCCGAAGTCGAGGTCGAAAACGGCACGTCGAAGCGGCCGTCCGGCGGCGGAGTGAGCCCGGAAGCGGGCGGGCCCGAGGGCGAGCGAGAACGCTCGTCAGGCCGGCGTCACGAGCAGCCACCGGAGAGCCGGTGGCCGGAGTCTTGAGGCTTCGGGGCTGGACACGCGGGCAGGCTATGCGGATCCGGAAGCGGGGAGCGACCGGTTTTCCGCGAGCGACCGCCGCGGCCGTCGCGCTGCACCACGGCGACCGCCGCGAGGCCGACGCCCAGGCCGAGGCCGGTCTGCACACCGAACGCCTCACCGAACATCACCGCACCCCACACCGCCGTGACCGGAGCCATGAGGAACATGAGCGCGTTGACCTTGGTCACCCCGGAGCGGCGCAGGATGAGCCAGTACAGCCCGTACCCGCCGAAGGTGGACAGCACCACGAGCCAGACGACCGCCGCCCAGAACCCGGCCTCGGCGGGCGGTGCCGCCGCTCCCGCCGCCACGGCGAACACCGTGAACAGCACGGCACTGGTGGCGCAGTGCACGGTCAGCGCCACCCCGGGCGCGACCCGGGTGCGCGAGCGGCTCTCCAGGAAGGTGGCCGCCACCAGCGAGAGCATGCCGAGGAACGGGACGAGATAGGCCCAAGCGGCGACACCGTTCGCGGCCATGGCGTCGGCCGTGGTGACGAGGGCGACGCCGGCCACCCCCAGGCACAGGCCGAGCCACTGCCTGCGTGAGACGTACTGCCCCAGCAGCGGCCCGGCCAGTGCCCCGGCGACCAGCGGCTGGACGCCGTCGATGAGGGCCGTGGTGCCGCTGGAGACGCCGAGCTGGATGGCGTAGTAGACGGTGAGCAGATAGCCGCTCTGCGACAGCACACCGATCGCGGCCTGCCGTACGACGTCCCGCGCGGCGAGCCCCCGCCAGGACGCGCGCCCCAGGGTGGCGGCGACGACGAGCAGGATCACGGCGAGCGGCAGGAACCGCCACATCAGGACCGTGACCGCGGCGGCGCTGCCCGCCCCGAGTTTCGCCCCGATGAACCCGGAGCTCCAGCACAGGACGAACGCGATCGAGAGCAGGGCGTTCACGAGACCACATCCAGTAGACAGATCGGTATATCCGGCTCCGCCTTCGACTATACAGATCGGTATACTTTCCGGCATGGGCATCGCAGAGCAGCCGCAGCGCGTGACGATGACGCGTGCCGCGCGGCGCGTCCTGGAGGCCGCCGAGCGGCTGTTCTACGAGCGCGGCATCCACGCCGTCGGCGTGGACCTCATCGCCGCGGAGGCGGGGGTGACCAAGAAGACCCTCTACGACCGCTTCGGCTCCAAGGAGCGGATCGTCGTGGAGTACCTGGCCGGCCGGGACGAGCGCTGGCGGGCCTTCCTCGCCCAGTACCTCGACGCGGCGCGCGCGACGCCCCGGGCGCGTGTCCTGGCGGTGTTCGACGCCTCGCGCGCATGGTCGGCGAGCTTCGGCGCCAAGGGGTGCAGCATGGTCAACGCGCACGCCGAGATCAGCGACCCGTCCCATCCGGCGTTCCCGGTCATCGCCGGGCAGAAGGAGTGGATGCTCGCGCTGTTCACCGGCCTGGCCCGGGACATCGCCCCGGACGACGCCGAGCGTCTGGGCCGGACGCTGATGCTGCTGCACGAGGGAGCCCTCGTGGCCCACGGCCTGAACGTGTTCCCGGATCCCGTGGCACACGCCCGCGACGAGGCGGCGGCCCTGCTCGACACCGTGACGGCCAAAGCCTGAGGTCGTACCGCCTGCTGAATGCCGTACACGCCCGATTCCCGGTGCCGCGCGAGCCCTGAACCAGGACCGAACGAACTAGGACCGAATCCGACCTCTTTCCGGCCTAACGTGCCCTCATGACCCCCTCCGACGGCATCCAGCCCCTCGCCTTCGAGTCCGCAGAGGCCCTCGACACCTGGCTGGCCGGCCACCCCGCCCCGCACCCCGGCCTCTGGATCAAGGTTGCCAAGAAGGACTCGGGGATCCCGTCCGTCACCGCCGCCGAGGTGAACGACGTGGCCCTGTGCCACGGCTGGATCACGGGGCAGCGCAAGGGGCTCGACGGCTCGGCCTACCTCCAGCGGATCACTCCGCGCCGGCCCGGCAGCGTCTGGTCGATGGTCAATGTGCGGCGGGTGGCGGAACTCGTGGCCGAGGGCCGGATGCGTCCGGCGGGCCTCGCCGAGGTGGCGGCGGCGAAGGCGGACGGCCGATGGGCGGGGGCGTACGAGTCGCAGGCCGTGGCGGAGGTCCCGCCCGAGCTCGCGGCGGCGCTGGCGGAGAACCCCAGTGCCGGGGCGGCCTTCGAGAAGCTGGGCAGGTCCGAGCGCTACCAGGTCATGCTCGGCCTTCTGCAGGCCCGGACCGAACGCGGCCGGGCGGCCCGGGTCGCCGCGATCGTGCGGGACATGGCGAAGCGCCGGTGAGCGTGCTGCTCACCGGCGCTTCGAGGGGTGCGTGGCGTCACGCGTTCCGGATCGCCGAGATGTCGAAGTTCAGCTTGATCTTGTCGGAGACCAGCACGCCGCCCGTCTCCAGCGCGGCGTTCCAGGTCAGGCCCCACTCGGAGCGCAGGATCTCCGCCTTGCCCTCGAAGCCGACGCGCTCGTTGCCGAACGGGTCCTTCGCGGCGCCGTTGAACTCGAGGTCGATGGTGATCGACTTGGTGGTGCCGAGGATCTCCAGGTCGCCGGTGATGCGGTAGTCGTCACCGCCGAGGGCCTCCGCCTTGGTGGAGCGGAAGGTCATCGTCGGGAACTCCTCGATCTTGAAGAAGTCCGCGCTCTTGAGGTGGCCGTCACGGTCCGCGGAACCGGTGTCGATGCTGTCCATCTTGATGTCGAGGGACGCGGTCGACGCCGAGGGGTCGCTGCCGTCCAGGTGCAGCGAGCCGCTGAAGTCGAGGAATTTGCCCTTGACGTTGGTGACCATGGCGTGCCGCGCGACGAAGCCGATCGTGGAGTGCGCCGGGTCGATCGTGTACTCACCGGTCAGCGCGGCCAGGTCGGGGCTGACGACGGCGGCAGCGGTCGCGGTGGCGGTGTCGGCGGTGTCCTTGCGGTTGAAGATGCCCATGGTGTGCTCCTCGGGAGGTGATGTTGAATCTTGAACTACTCAACGCGGACCACCGTAGACCTATTCCGTTCAGCTTTCAACATCTTCTGGGGTGTGTCGGTGGAGTTACCCGCCGTCACGTGATAGGTCATGGACATGACTCCGACGCGCCGTGCCTTCCTGTACGCCGCCGCCCTCACCGCGACCTTCGCCCAGGCCGCCGGAACCCCGGCCCGCGCGGCGGACTCCGACCCCTACGACGGGCTCCGCCTGCGCTGGCTCGACATCGCCCTCGGCACCGGTTACGACCCGGCGACGGAGCCGTACGCCTCCCGCCTCGCGGAGACCGGCACCCTCGCGCGCGGCTTCCGCGCCACGATGGCCCCCGCCCCGAACTCGCTGTGGCCCGGTCACCCCTTCGACCCGCCCGCCGGCATCACCCAGAGCTACGGCCGCCTGTGGACGATGACCCAGGCCTACAGCCGGCAGGGCACCGGCTCCACCGCCGACCTCGGCCTGCTCGCCGACATCCTGCGCGGCCTCGACCACCTCTCCACCACCGTCTACAACCCCTCCACCACCCGCTACGGCAACTGGTGGGAGTGGCAGATCGGCAGCCCCCGCCTGCTGACCGACATCACGGCGGCGCTGTACGACCACCTCGGCGAAGACCGCATCGCCGCAGCCTGCGCGGCCGTCGACCACTTCATCCCCGACGCGATGCTCACCGACTACTCCGGCACCTCCACCGGGGCCAACCGCGTCGACCTGTGCCGCAGCGTCGCCCTGCGCGGCGTCCTCGGCCGCACCCCGGCGAAGATCGCACTCGCCCGGGACGCGCTCTCCCCGGTCTTCCCGTACGTCACCAGGGGCGACGGCCTCTACGCCGACGGCTCCTTCGTCCAGCACACCTGGGTCGCCTACTCCGGCACCTACGGCCAGGTCCTCCTCGACGGCCTCGGCCGGCTCTTCGCGCTGCTCGCCGGATCCGAGTGGGAGGTGACCGACCCGAACCGGCAGATCGTCCTCGACAGCGTCGAGCGGGCCTACGCGCCCCTCATCCACGACGGTCTGGTGCTGGACGCCGTCAACGGCCGTGCGATCAGCCGGGGTTACCTCAAGAGCGACGACCGGCAGGTGATGCGCAGCGACCACTACCACGGACAGGGCATCATCGCCGCGATCGCACTGCTCGCGGACGGCGCGAGCGCGGCGGAGCGCGAGCGCTGGTACGGCAGGGTCAAGGGCTGGATCCAACGGGACACCGTCACGCCGATCCTGACGGCTCGTCAGTTCGACGTCGCCGACCTCGCCCGCCTGCACGCCGTCGCCGAGTCGCCGGTTCCCGCGGCCGCCGAACCCGTCGGCCACCACCTCTTCGCCGCGATGGACAGGGCGGTGCACCGCCGCCCGCGCTTCGTCGCGAACATCGCCATGGCGAGCGACCGCATCGCCCACTACGAGTGCGGCAACGGCGAGAACCCGCGCGGCTGGCACACCGGCGCCGGAATGCTCTCCTGGTGGGCCGACGGCACGGGCGATCAGTACACGGACTGGTACTGGCCGACCGTCGACTGGTACCGCCTGCCCGGCACGACCGTCTCCACCCGCCGCCTCCCCGACAGGGCCGGCGGCGAGTGGGGTGCGCCCAAGCCCGCCGTGCGATGGGTCGGCGGCACCACCGACGGCGAGTACGCGGCGATCGGACAGCACCTCAAGGGGCTGGGGTCGACGCTGGAGGCCCGCAAGTCGTGGTTCTGCGCCGCGGACGCCGTGATCTGCCTGGGCGCCGGGATCACCTGCACGGACGGCGTGCCCGTCGAGACCGTCGTCGACAACCGCAACCTGGGGGAGAACGGCACCCAGGCCCTGCTGCGCGGCCCCGGCTGGGCCCACCTCGCCGGCCACGGCGGCTGGGTGGTGCCGTACGGCGAACTGCGCACCCTGCGCGAGGAGCGCACCGGCGCCTGGGCCGACATCAACACCACCAGCACCATCGAGCGCCGCACCCGCCGCTGGCAGACCCTGTGGCTGGAGCACGGCACCGACCCGACGGACGCGGCCTACGTCTATCTGCTCATGCCCGGCGCCCGCCGCGCGGAGGTGGCCGCCCGTGCCGCCGACCGGACATGGCTGTCGGTCCTCGCCAACGACGCCGGCCGCCAGGCGGTCCGTGTCCCCTCCCTGGGGCTGACGGCCGCGAACTTCTGGCAGCCGGGCACGGCCGGTGACCTCACCGCCTCCGCGGGCGCGAGTGTGCTGCTCCGGCGCCGGGGCCGTACCGCTACGCTCTGCGTGAGCGAGCCGCCGCGCACCGGCGAGCCGCTGGAGATCGTCTGGGACCATCCCGTACGACGGATCCTGCGGGCGGACGAGTCGGTCGAGATCCTCGCGACAGGACGCCGACTGCGCGTCCGCGTCACTCCGGGGATGGTATGTGCGACCCATCGATGTGAGGTGGCTCTCGCGTGACGGCTTTGTGCGACCTCCACAACGCGGACGCCCTCTGAGCAGTCGGAAAGGCTGCATGCGGTCAGGGTTCTGTTCAGTGGCACCAGGAAATGGGTCCGGAGACTGTACGGAGTCAACGGCTCGCTTTCGCGCGCGTCCTTCGTAAGGTCGCTACATGACCGTTTTGGATGAGGCACCGGGTGAGCCGATCGACGCCCGCGGGCGGACGGCCGAGCTGCACGAGATCCGTGCGCAGGCGCTGGCCGGCCCGAGCGAGAAGGCGACCGCGGCGCAGCACGCCAAGGGCAAGCTGACCGCCCGGGAGCGCATCGAGCTGCTCCTGGACCCGGGTACCTTCCGGGAGGTCGAGCAGCTGCGCCGGCACCGCGCGGTCGGATTCGGCCTGGAAGCCAAGAAGCCGTACACCGACGGTGTCATCACCGGCTGGGGCACGGTCGAGGGCCGCACGGTCTTCGTGTACGCCCACGACTTCCGGATCTTCGGCGGCGCGCTGGGCGAGGCCCACGCCACGAAGATCCACAAGATCATGGACATGGCCATCGCGGCCGGTGCGCCGCTGGTCTCCCTCAACGACGGCGCCGGCGCCCGTATCCAGGAGGGCGTCTCGGCGCTCGCCGGCTACGGCGGCATCTTCCAGCGCAACACCAAGGCGTCCGGCGTCATCCCGCAGATCTCGGTCATGCTCGGCCCCTGCGCGGGCGGCGCTGCGTACTCGCCGGCCCTCACGGACTTCGTGTTCATGGTCCGCGAGACCTCGCAGATGTTCATCACCGGCCCGGACGTGGTCAAGGCCGTGACGGGCGAGGAGATCACCCAGAACGGCCTGGGCGGCGCCGACGTGCACGCCGAGACCTCCGGCGTCTGCCACTTCGCTTACGACGACGAGGAGACGTGCATCGCGGAGGTCCGCTACCTCCTCTCGCTCCTCCCGCAGAACAACCGTGAGAACCCGCCCCGCGCGGAGTCCACGGACGCGCCCGACCGCCGCAGCGAGGTGCTCCTCGACCTGGTCCCGGCGGACGGCAACCGTCCCTACGACATGGCCAAGGTCATCGAGGAGATCGTCGACGACGGCGAGTACCTCGAGGTCCACGAGCGCTGGGCGCGCAA
The DNA here is from genome assembly GCF_008704715.1 of Streptomyces chartreusis. Taxonomy (NCBI): domain Bacteria; kingdom Bacillati; phylum Actinomycetota; class Actinomycetes; order Kitasatosporales; family Streptomycetaceae; genus Streptomyces; species Streptomyces chartreusis. Next base: position 3,101,408 of record NZ_CP023689.1, on the reverse strand, counting down.
CATCATCTGCGCCCTCGCCCGGCTCGACGGCCAGGTCGTCGGCATCGTGGCCAACCAGCCGCAGTCCCTCGCGGGTGTCCTCGACATCGAGGCGTCGGAAAAAGCTGCGCGCTTTGTCCAGATGTGTGACGCTTTTAACATTCCGATCGTCACCTTCCTGGACGTCCCCGGGTTCCTTCCCGGTGTCGACCAGGAGCACGGCGGCATCATCCGGCACGGCGCGAAGCTCCTCTACGCCTACTGCAACGCGACGGTGCCGCGGATCTCGCTCATCCTGCGCAAGGCGTACGGAGGTGCCTACATCGTCATGGACAGCCAGTCCATCGGTGCGGACCTCACCTATGCCTGGCCGACCAACGAGATCGCCGTGATGGGCGCGGAAGGCGCGGCCAACGTCATCTTCCGCCGGCAGATCGCCGAGGCCGAGGACCCCGAGGTCATGCGGGCGCGCATGGTCAAGGAGTACAAGTCCGAGCTCATGCACCCGTACTACGCGGCCGAGCGCGGCCTGGTGGACGACGTGATCGACCCCGCCGAGACCCGCGAAGTCCTGGTCCGCTCCCTGGCGATGCTGCACACCAAGCACGCCGACCTGCCGTCCCGCAAGCACGGCAACCCCCCGCAGTAACCCACCGGTACCACTGCGGAAACCTCTCTCACGGAGACTGACACCCATGAACCTCCCTGATATCCGCGTCGAGAAGGGCCACGCCGAGCCCGAGGAAGTCGCCGCCATCACGGCGATCCTCCTGGCCCGCGCCGCCGCCCGGCCCACCGCCGCGCCGACCCACCGAGGCCGCCCGAAGGCGGGCTGGCGCCGCCTGGAACGCGAGCCGGGCTTCCGCGCCCCGCACAGCTGGCGCTGACATCTGCCGGTCACCACGGCCCCGCTCTCCCCGAGGGAGAGCGGGGCCGTGGTGCGTCCCGCCCGCAGAGGGGCCGCCACGCGCATCGCGGAGGACTCGCGGCCCATTTCCTCACGGCCCGTCAGGTCGGCCCGCAGAGAGGGCATCGAGCGCGCCGGACGGGCCCTGCCCACGAACGGCGAACGGCCCCCGTCCCTCCCGCAGGAGGAACGAGGGCCGCGACCGAAACGGGCCGGAGAGGGGGGCCGCTAGCGCAGGCGGGCCATCAAGGCGTGTTCGACCAGGGTGATCAGGGCCGACTTCGCGTCCGCGCGGTGGCGGGCGTCGGTCGTGATGATCGGGGTGTCGGGGCCGATCTGGAGGGCCTCACGGACCTCGTCCGGGTTGTACGGCTGGTTGCCGTCGAAGCCGTTCAGGGCGATCACGAAGGGGAGACCCGAATTCTCGAAGTAGTCGACCGCGGGGAAGCAGTCGGCGAGACGTCGGGTGTCCACCAGGACGATCGCGCCGATGGCGCCGCGTACCAGGTCGTCCCACATGAACCAGAAGCGGTCCTGACCGGGCGTACCGAAGAGGTACAGGATCAGGTCCTGGTCCAGGGTGATGCGTCCGAAGTCCATGGCGACCGTCGTGGTCGTCTTGTCCCCGGTGTGAGTGAGGTCGTCGATGCCCGCCGAAGCTGACGTCATCACGGCCTCTGTGCGCAGCGGGTTGATCTCCGAGACGGCGCCGACGAACGTGGTCTTGCCCACGCCGAAGCCGCCCGCCACCACAATCTTCGCGGAGGTGGTGGAGCGGGAAGGACCGCCGCTAGAGCTTGCGAAGTCCACTGAGCACCCTTTCGAGCAGTGTCACGTCTGGCTGGCCGCCGGCGTTCTCGTCGCCGCCGGGCTGATGGATCGCGACCAGTCCCGCCTCCGCCAAGTCGGCGACGAGGATCCTGGCCACGCCGAGAGGGATCGTCAGCAGGGCCGAGACCTCGGCGACCGACTTGATCTCACGGCAGAGGTTGCAGATCCGCTGATGCTCGGGCAACTGGCCCTGCATCTGATGCGGCTGCGCGGTGGTGTGCACCAGCGCCTCGATGGCGAGCTGGTAGCGAGGGCGCGTCCGGCCGCCGGTCATGGCGTACGGGCGCACCAGGGGGTTGTTCGACGCCCCGGCGGGCGCCGGCTCAGGGGCGCGTCGCTGCGGCTGCACCGGCTGGATGCGCGGTGCCGGGGGCTGGTCGTACGGCGAGGGCCCGGGGCCCTGCGGCGCGTACGGCTGCCTCTGGCTCGGCTGGGAGGGGAAGTTGTACCGGTTCTGGGAACCGTCGTTCTGGCCCTGGGCAGGGCCGTACGACCAGTTGCCCGATGACGAACCGTCTGGGGGTGTTGCCACTTTCTCTCCTCCTCCGACTGTGCCTGGCACCCATCATGTGGAGCCGCGTCCCGAAACCTTACGGCCACGGGACGCCAAAACGCACCGCTGTCTGTTAGTTGAGCAGGCTCCCTTGGAGCTCCGCACGCAGATCCGGCGTCAGGACCGTACCGGCACGGTCGACCAGAAGCGCCATCTCGTACCCAATGAGGCCGATGTCCGCCTCGGGATGTGCGAGCACGGCGAGGGAGGAACCGTCGGAGATGGACATCAGGAAGAGGAATCCCCGCTCCATCTCCACAACCGTCTGGTTCACGCTGCCGCCCTCGAAGATGCGGGAGGCGCCTGCCGTCAGAGACGTCAGACCGGAGGCGACGGCCGCGAGCTGGTCGGCGCGGTCGCGCGGAAAGCCTTCGGACATCGCCAGAAGGAGTCCGTCGGCGGAGACCACCACCGTGTGCGACACCCCGGGGGTGTTGTCCACGAAGTTGGTGATCAACCAGTTCAGGTTCTGTGCCGCCTGGCTCATCGGGCTCACACTAACGCTCCTGGTTGTAGGTGCTGTCAGGACCGAAGCCCTGGCCGTTCGTTTCACTTCCCGCACTGCGGCCCCGCTGGACGCCCCGGCGCAGGTTGCTCAGCCTGCCCCGGACGTCCTCGGGAGCGCGGGAGACCTGTGGGCCGCCCTGAGGGGTGGCTTCGGCGGCTCCCTGGACCAGATTGGCCTTGGGTACCCGCCGGGGCAGACCGGAGGAGGTGACCCCGCCTGCCTTGGGCTTGCGAAGAGCCGAGGCCTGCTGCCAGCGCTCGTCGTTCTGCGAGCGCCAGGAGTCGTCGCCGTTGTTCTCCGGTACGGGCGCCGGCGTCGGCGCTTCCTGCCGCGCGGGCCGTGCGCCGTTGCTGCCGTTCGCGGGGGCTCCGCGGCGCGGAAGCCCGGCGTCGGTCATCGTGTGGCCGGCGGCGGGGGCCGCGCCCGGACGGTCGAAGCCTACGCGGTCGCGCTCACCTGCGTCATCGGCCTGCGCGGATTCCGCCTGCGGAGCGTACTGGTCCGGGTAGCCGTTGCGGTAGCCGTCCTGCTGCGGCCAGTCGTCCTGGGTACGCCGCTGCTCGAAGGCCGGGAAGGACTCCGGGGCGGAAGGACGGGTTGCGGGCTCCTCACGAGCGGGCTCCGCGTAGGAGGGCTCGGGGTAGCCGCCGCCGGACGAGAAGGTGTCGTTGCGCGGCAGGCCGCCGTTCGGCGCGTAGTACGTGTCGTCGTACGTCTGCTGCCGCTCGTCGTACGACGGCATCTGCTGCTCGTCGTACGCCGCCTGCTGCTGGTCCTCGTACGCCTGGCGGTCGTAGCCCTCGCGCTGGTCGCCGAAGTCGTTCTGACCGTTGCCGTAGGCGGGCTCGGCCGGGAAGTCGTTCGCGTAGGCGGTCAGCTCCGGGGTCTCGCCCGGGCCGTGGATCTCGGCCTCCAGGGCCGCACGGCGCTCCTCACGCATCAGGGAGCGGCCGACCGGGTCCAGGTCGCGCAGGTCGTCAGGGACCTCGGTGTAGCGGCTGTCGTCGAAGCCGAGCTCGGCGGCCGTACGCATCGGCTGCTGGTTGAAGTTCTCACCCTGGAAGTGCTGCTCCGGGATGATCTGCGAGACGGTGAACTCGTCGACCGGCGCCTGCTGCTCGCCGCCGCCACCGTGGGTGATGGCGTCCGGCAGCATGACCAGCGAGGTGGTGCCGGCCTGCTCGCCGGAGGGGCGCAGCTGGACGCGGATGCCGTGCCGGTCGGACAGCCGGCCGACCACGAACAGGCCCATGCGCTGGGATATCGCGGCGTCGACGGTCGGCGGGTTGGCCAGCTTGTGGTTGATGTCCGCGAAGTCCTCGGCGGTGAGGCCGATGCCCTTGTCGTGGATCTCGATCATGACCCGACCGTCGGGGAGACGGGTGGCGGTCACACGAACCTTGGTCTGCGGGGAGGAGAACGTCGTCGCGTTCTCCAGCAGCTCGGCGAGCAGGTGCACGAGGTCGGTCACGGCGCGGCCGTGGATCTCGGCCTCCGGGACGCCGGAGAGCTCGATGCGCTCGTACTGCTCCACCTCGGAGGAGGCGGCGCGCAGGACGTCGACCAGCGGGACCGGCTGGTCCCAGCGGCGGCCGGGCTCCTCGCCGGCGAGGACGAGGAGGTTCTCGCCGTTGCGGCGCATACGGGTCGCGAGGTGGTCCAGCTTGAAGAGGTTCTCCAGCTGGTCCGGGTCGGCCTCGTTGTTCTCCAGGTCGGTGATCAGGGTCAGCTGGCCCTCGATCAGCGACTGGTTGCGGCGCGACAGGTTGGTGAAGATCGCGTTGATGTTGCCCCGCAGCAGAGCCTGCTCGGCGGCGAGCCGGACGGCCTCGCGGTGGACCTGGTCGAAGGCGCGGGCGACTTCGCCGATCTCGTCCCGGGTGTTGATCGGGATGGGCGCGACCCGGGTGTCGACGCGGCCGGGGTCGGTGCGCGAGAGCTGGTCGACCAGCATCGGCAGACGCTGCTCGGCGATGCCGAAGGCGGCGTTGCGCAGCTGGCGCATCGAGCGGGACATCTGGCGGGCCACCATGCCGGCCAGGATGAACGCGGCGAGCAGGGCGACCACGACGGCGGCACCGGTGATCAGGGCGTCGCGCTTGGCGTCGTCGGAGATGACGGAGGCCTCGTTCACCGCGGTGTTGGCGAGGTCGTTCTCGATGTCGCGGTAGGCGTTGTACTTGAGGGTGTTGACCGCCCACCAGTTCTCGGCGGTGATGCCCTGCGAGGCGAGCGCGGCACGCTCACTGGTGTCCGTGGAGCTCAGCTGGGCCAGCGCTCCGACCATCTTGACCGGGTCGGCCGGCGGCGCCACGTAGTCGGGGTTCTTCTGCGCGGCCGCCTTGGCCATCGCAGCACCCTCGGCCTTGATCTCCTTGGTGGCGTCGACCAGCTTCTGGTTGTCCTCCTCGGTACCACCGCTGGTGTACTCCTGGATGGCGATGCCCTCCAGGTAGGCGTACGAGGACAGGGCGATCCGCTGGCGGGACAGGTCCGTGGCCTTGGGGCCCGGCTTGACCAGCATGTGCATGCCGATGGAGCGCTCCAGCGAGAGAGCGCCCTTGGTCAGCGAGATGGCGTAGACGGTACGGCCGTAGCTGGTGATGTTTCCGGTGCCGAGACCCAGCTCGTTGGAGAACTCGAGCAGACGGTGCTCGACCTCGACGTAGCCCTCTTCGGTCTCCACGCCCTGGAGCTTGTTGGTGTAGGCGGCGGCACGCAGGTCCGTCAGCTCGGGCTCGACCTCGCGGAAGCGCTCCAGACGGCGCTCCAGGTTGGCCCGGTCAGGCATGTTCTGGGCGGCTTCGTCGAAGGCGTCGGCGGCCTTGTCGGTCGCGGCGCGGACCTTGACGACGGTCGGGTCGTCCTCGCCCTTGCCCTGGAGGAGGGGGGCGGCGGACACGTCACGCTCGACCAGGAGGGCGTCGCCGTAGGTGAGGGCGGCGGCGACCAGGCGCGCGGTGTTCTCCGCGTCCTCGGCCTCCTGCCAGGTGTCGATCGAGCTCTTCACCTGGAAGCCGCCCATGACGAGGCCGACCATCACGGGTATGAGCAGGATCGCGTTCAGCCGGGTCGGCACGCGCCAGTTGCGCGGCGAGAGGCGGCCGCCGCTCGGGGCGGGCGCCGCCGTAGGTTCCGATCCGGGCACAGGGGCGGGCGCCGCTCCGCGCGGCGGCGGGGTGAAGTTGCCCCGGGCCGACGGCTCGGGACTGTTCTTGCTTCGCCTCACTCGACCAACAACCTTCCGGCGGGGTCGGCACCAACGTTGTGCCGCTGTGTCTCAGAGCCCAGTTCGTCATCGAGGAGTACGCAGTACTGCTGAGTACGTCTTTGACTATTGGGCAGTTCTCGCATTCCAGCACGGGGGCCTGCGCTCTTCCAAACAGTGGAAGGAACAGATTCCGAGCCGTGAATGCCCTAGATAAAACGGTCATAAAGAACGAGCCCCGCCAAAAGGCGGGGCTTTTGTACGCGCAGCGAGACGGCTCGAACGCGACGAGTGGCCGTACCACCCGATTCCTCTGCCGAAACGTTATGAACAACGGAGCCGACCGTGTCAAAGGCCACAGCCGGCTCCGGCACATCTACGACAACTGCCGTATGGCGCTGTTGACTTGCCCTACCGCAGCCGGGCCATGAGCGCATGTTCGACCAGCGTGATCAGCGCACTCTTGGCATCGGACCGGTGCCGGGCGTCGGTCGTGATGATCGGCGCGTCCGGACCGATCTGCAGTGCCTCGCGCACCTCGTCGGGCGTGTACGGCTGGTGCCCGTCGAAGCCGTTGAGGGCGATCACGAACGGCAGGCCGCTGTTCTCGAAGTAGTCGACCGCGGGGAAGCAGTCGGCCAGGCGCCGGGTGTCCACGAGCACCACCGCGCCGATGGCGCCGCGCACCAGGTCGTCCCACATGAACCAGAAGCGGTCCTGTCCCGGCGTACCGAAGAGGTACAGGATCAGGTCCTGGTCCAGGGTTATACGGCCGAAGTCCATGGCCACCGTGGTGGTGGTCTTGTCACCGGTGTGCGTGAGGTCGTCGATGCCCGCGCTGGCGGACGTCATGACGGCCTCGGTGCGCAGCGGGTTGATCTCCGAGACGGCGCCGACGAACGTGGTCTTGCCCACGCCGAAGCCACCCGCCACCACGATCTTGGCGGAAGTGGTCGCCCGACCCGGTTCAGAGCTTGCGAAGTCCACTGAGCACCCTTTCGAGCAGCGTCACGTCCGGAGCGCCGCCGTTGTTCTCGTCGCCACCAGGCTGGTGGATGGCGACCAGGCCGGCTTCGGCGAGGTCCGCGACGAGGATCCTGGCCACGCCCAGCGGCATGGACAGCAGAGCGGAGACCTCGGCGACCGACTTCACTTCACGGCACAGGTGGCAGATCCGCTGGTGCTCCGGGAGGAGCCCCATGAGCGCTGCCGGGTCTGCCGTCGTGCTGATCAGGGCCTCGATGGCCAGCTGGTACCGCGGCCGGGTCCGGCCACCGGTCATCGCGTACGGACGTACCAGCGGCTGGTCGCCCTCATCCTCGTACGGCTCCGCGTACGGATCATGAGAGGCGGTGGGCGGGGTCATGAATCCTCCGGGCTGGGACAGCAAGTCGGTCAGTCAAGCCGTCTGGGTGAGGGCCAGTGGGGGGATTGTGGCGGCCGGACGGTGATTTGGTGAGACGGGTTGGATCCGGGCGATCAGTGGAGCAGACTGCCTTGCAGTTCGGCGCGCAGGTCGGGCGTGAGAACCGCGCCCGCGCGGTCGACCAGGAGCGCCATCTCGTAGCCGACGAGGCCGATGTCGCATTCGGGGTGAGCCAGTACGGCGAGGGACGAGCCGTCCGAGACCGACATCAGGAAAAGGAACCCCCGCTCCATTTCCACGACGGTCTGGGCGACGTCGCCGCCCTCGAAGATCCGGGACGCGCCCGCCGTCAGCGAGGTCAGGCCCGACGCGACGGCCGCCAGCTGGTCGGCTCGGTCGCGCGGGAAGCCCTCCGACATCGCCAGCAGCAGACCGTCGGCGGACACGACGACGGTGTGGGACACACCCGGGGTGTTGTCCACGAAGTTGGTGATCAACCAGTTGAGATTCTGTGCCGCCTGGCTCATCTGGCTCAACTAACGCTCCTGCTGGTGAGTGGGGCTCGGGAAGCTGCCGGTCTGACCGGTACCGGTACCGGCCTGACGACCCTGTGCGATACCCCGACGGAGATTGGTCAGCCGACCGCGTACGTCATCGGGCGCACGCGAGACCTGCGGACCGGTTTGGTGCTGTTGCTGCTGAGCCGTACCCGCGACGAGGTTCGCCCTGGGCACCCGGCGCGGCAGGCCGGAGGTGGTGACACCGCCCGCGGCCGGCTGCCTGACGCGTTCAGCCTGCCGGACGAGATCGTCGTTCGGCGAGCTGCGCCAGGCGGTCGACGCGGGACGCTGGGGAGCAGAGGACTGCTGCGGCCGCTCGGCGGGAGCCTGCGGCTCCTGGTGCGGAGCGGACGTGGGGGCGGAGCCGCCGGCACCGGGCTGACGTCCCTGCGGACCGCCGTGGAACCAGTTGGTCTCCAGCGTGTCGTACAGCGGGGTACGTCCGTCGCCGGGACCCGTCGCGGGCGGCAGGGCCTCGGGCTCCTGGCGCGGCCGCTGCTGCGGACGCGGCGGGACCGGGGGCTGCGCCGGGCCGACGAGGCCGGGGTTGCCGCCGTAGGTGCCGTTGACCTGGGGCCGCTCGAACTGGCCGGTGGAGTCGCCGTTCTGGCGGCCGGGCAGGGCGTGCTGCCCCGTCGAGCTGCCGTCGTACGCCTGCGGTGCGGCGAACTGGCCCGTCTGCGACGGGTTGTTCTGGCCCTGGGAGCCGTAGACGTCCGGGCGGACGAACTGACCCGGGTTCTGCGATCCGTTCGCGCCGTTCTGCGGCCCGCCCGGACGGGCGAACTGGCCCGTGTTCTGCGGGTTGTAGCCGCCGGGGGCCGGGGCGTCGAAGTCCGGGCGGGCGAACTCCGAGGTGGAGCCGGGGCCCTGCCGGTCGTCGATGCGCGGCATCCGGGAGGTCTGTGCGGGGTCCTCGTCGTGCCCGCGCGGGGCGTCGAGCGAGGCGCGCGGCACCGGCGGCTGCGCGTTCTCGTCGCTCCAGCTGGGGCGGGAGGGCTGGCCAGCACCCGGCAGCTCGGCACGCGGACCACCGCGCGGCGGCAGCTGCGGCGTACGGCCGCGACGGCCCTTCTCGCCACCGGAGGGCGGCGACTGCGGAGCCTGGGAGCCGCCCGGGCGGGACTGCTCGCGGCCACGGTTGCCACCGAAGGCGTCCTGGCCTCCGAACGCGTCCATGCCCGCGGACTGCATGCCCTGCCCAGCACCCGGGGCCTGGCCGCCGAAACCGGCGCCCGCACCGGCCGGAGCGGGCCGGCCCTGCGGCGGGTTGCCGGGACCCTGCTGTCCGCGCGGTCCACCCTGCGGCCCGCCGTCACGGCCGGGCAGCGCGGCCCGCGGTCCCTGGCCGGCACCGAGCCGGCCACCGCCGGAGGCACCGGCGCCGAGCGCACCACCCTGGGCACCGCCGCCGGCCTGGGCCTGACGACGCGCGGCTGCCGCACCGGCGGCGGCCTGCGCGGCGGCCGGACCACCGGAGGCACCGGGGCCGTTCGGGCCGGGCTTGCCACCGGCCGGCTTCTTGCCGCCCTGGGCGACGTCCACCGGGAGCATGACCAGCGCGGTCGTACCACCGGAGTCGGACGGGCGCAGCTGGATACGGATGCCGTGCCGCTGCGACAGACGACCGACCACGAAGAGGCCCATGCGGCGGGAGACGGAGACGTCCACGGTGGGCGGCGAGGCGAGCCGCTCGTTGATCGCCGCGAGGTCCTCGGGGGAGAGGCCGATACCGGTGTCGTGGATCTCGATCAGCACACGGCCGTCGGGCAGCGCGTGACCGGTGACCTTGACCTTGGTCTGCGGCGAGGAGAAGGAGGTCGCGTTCTCGAGCAGCTCGGCGAGGAGGTGCACGAGGTCGTTGACCACGCGGCCGGCCACTTCGGTGGTCGGCACCGCGGCCAGCTCGATGCGCTCGTACTGCTCCACCTCGGACGCGGCGGCGCGGAGCACGTCGACCAGCGGGACCGGGCGGGTCCAGCGACGGCCGGGCTCCTCACCGGCGAGGACGAGGAGGTTCTCACCGTTACGACGCATGCGGGTCGCGAGGTGGTCGAGCTTGAACAGCGAGGACAGCTGGTCCGGGTCGGCCTCGCGGGACTCCAGTTCGGAGATGAGCGAGAGCTGACGCTGGATGAGGCCCTGGGAGCGACGCGAGAGGTTGGTGAACATCGCGTTGACGTTGCCCCGCAGAAGGGCCTGCTCGGCGGCGAGGCGGACCGCCTCGCGGTGCACGTCGTCGAAGGCCGCGGCCACCTGGCCGATCTCGTCCTTGGAGTGCACACCGACCGACTCGACGGAGGTGTCGACGTCCTGCGGGTCCGACTCGGAGAGCTGCTTGACCAGCTCGGGCAGCCGGTCCTGGGCGACCTTGGTGGCGGTCTCCTCCAGGCGGCGCAGCGAGCGGATCATGGAGCGGGCGACGACGAAGGCGCCGACGAGCGAGACACCGAGCACGATCAGGATCAGCGCACCGGAGATGATCGCCTCGCGCTCGGAGGCGTTGCGCAGCTCGCGGGCCTTCTGCTCCATCTCCTCGAGCAGCGTGGTCTCGATGGCGCGCATGCCCTGGAGCTTGGTGGTGCTGTCGTCGACCCAGTCGCGGTAGGAGCGGCGGTCCAGGTCGGCGAGGCCGTTGGGGTTGCCGAGCGCGCGGCCGGCGTACTTGTCGGTGGCCGCGATCGTCGGGTTGCCCTCTTCGATGGGCTTGAGCAGCTCGGCGGACTCGGCGCCGTAGATGCTCTTGAACTGACGCAGCTCGGACTTCTGGCTCGCCAGCGCGGAGGACGCGTAGAGGCGGTCGTTCTCGGTGAGGTCGCCGCGCGAGGTGTTGTTCGCGGGGAGCGCCGCGGCGAGGACCGCTCGCTGGATGGAGGCGTACTCCTTGGCGGTGGAGAAGGCGGACAGAGCACGCGTGCTCTGGATCATCTCCGGGTTGCTGGTCGCCTCGGCCATGTCCTGGGAGAGGCTCAGCAGGTTGGTGATCAGCCGGTGGTAGGCCTCGACCGTCTGGGTGGAGTTGCCGTCGGCCTCGTAGGCCGTGTTGCGGATCCTCGCGATGTCGTTGAGGTCGCCGACGAGCTGGACGAGGTTGTCGCGGACGCCCTTGAGGTTGCCGTCCTTGCTGTTGTCGTCGATCTCCTCGGAGGCCTCGATGAAGCCCGACATGGCCCGGTCCGTCTTGTCCCGGTAGCCCTTGACCGTGTAGTCGGAGGCCTTGGCGCCGTGCGCGAGGGGACCGGCGGACTGGTCGCGCTCCTCCTGGAGCGCGGCCGCCAGCTCGGTGGCCCGCTTGGTCATGTCCGTCAGCAGCCGCATGTTCTCGAGCTGCTGGATGTCGTCCATGTTGTCGCTGATGCGCAGGGCACCCAGCGAGGTGGCCGCGACCACCGGGAGCGTCAGCAGCGCGACGAGGCGTGTGGAGATACGCCAGTTGCGCAGGGCTATTCGCGATCCCGGGCCGGGGCTCTTCGGAGCCTTGGCCGGCGGTGCGGTGGGGTTCGCCGTGCTCGAAGACGCCGACACGGCGGGGCGCCCGGAGCGCTCACCGCCGTCCACGGACGCGGTCGGGCCCGGGTTCTGGGCGTGCTGGGCCGAGGGACCTCGGTCGGTCCCGCCGTGCTCCGGCTCCGCCGAAGCGCTGCCATCCCTCTTGAAACGTCCCTGCACTAGCGTCGCAACCTCTGGACCAGGCGTCCTTCCGCGTGAACGGACGGACACGGTGTCGGCGTATTAGAGAGCGTCCTGAACACGCTCCCTGATGGTCGTGAGTGACCGGCGCTGGTTCCCCCTATCTCGCCGCCACTCGGCGCTCGGTGCGCCCCCTGTGCGCCGGCTAGATCCTGCGGCGGTCCGTGAGATTCCAGCACAGCGCAGGATCTCCAACAAGGCCCGTAGGCCGAGCCGTGACATACGTGACGCCACGTGAGTGCGAGATTACCTGCCGTAGAAACTAATCTCCCTCATAACGGACTTTTGCCCGCGAGCCGCTCGTGCGCGAGAGGTGTCCCAGTCGCCATGATCAGGAGCGGAATGACGGGTTCAGGGGGTTAATGTCCGTTTCGTCGGGCTGGAATGCGAGCCTGAATTGACCGGTTTATCCATCGGGCCGTGAGCAAACTCACATACCGATCAAGCGGTCTTCGCGGCTTCTCGCGGGAATTGCATGTTTAGCCTGACGTTTTACAAGAGGGATGATTCTGCCAACCCCGCGACGACAGGACCCAGTACAGCCGTGAAGACGACGATGATCCGCACGATAGCCAACCCGCGGCGCACGACGCTGGCCCACCTCGCCGACGCCGAGGGGTTGCACATCCCGCAGCAGCCGGAGCACTCCGTCGATCTTCCCGCCCAGACCGCGAACCCCCGGCGCACCATCCTGGAAACGGTCCCCGTCACCGCCGCCGCCCAGTAGTACGCGGGACCTCGGCCGATTGTTCAATCACGTACGAACAGTCGGCCCCTGTGACGGCTTCCGCGCGACGGCCCGCGACCGTGCTGGTGCCCGCGACAATGGGCGAGGCGCCCGCCCCTCCCCGCGCTAGCCTGGAGCGTCAGACTCCAGCCGGCTCAAGTGAGGGGCGCAAGATCCCGTGCGCATCGCCAGATTCTCCATCGACGGGAACGTCGCCTTCGGCGCGGTCGAGGGCGACAGGCCGGACGAGCTCGTCCTCGACATCATCAAGGGCATCCCGTTCGCGGAATTCGAGCTCTCCGGCACGAAGGTCCCGCTGAGCAAGGTCAGGCTGCTGCCCCCGGTGCTCCCCAACAAGGTCGTGGCCTTCGGCCGCAACTACGCCGAGCACGCGCGCGAACTCGGCAACGAGGTGCCCGACGCCCCGTTCGCATTCTTCAAGCCCTCCACCGCGGTGATCGGCCCCGGCGACGAGATCCAGTACCCGTCCTTCACCGAGGACCTCCACCACGAGGCCGAGCTGGCCGTCGTCATCGGCCGTATGTGCCGCGAGGTCCCGCGCGAGCGCGTCAAGGACGTCATCTTCGGCTTCACCTGCGCCAACGACATCACCGCCCGGGACGTCCAGAAGCGCGAGAAGCAGTGGGCGCGGGCCAAGGGCTTCGACAGCTCCTGCCCGCTGGGCCCCTGGGTGGAGACCGGCCTGGACCTTCAGGCCGCGTCCGACCTCACCATCCAGCTCACCGTCAACGGCGAGCAGCGCCAGCTCGGCCGCACCAGCGAGATGATCCACCGCATCGAGGATCTGATCGTCAACATCACCGAGGCCATGACGCTGCTCCCCGGCGACGTGATCCTCACGGGCACCCCGGCAGGGGTCGGCCCCCTGAACGTCGGCGACGAGGTCGCCGTCACCATCGAAGGCATCGGCACTCTCACCAACAAGGTTGTCAAGCGTGGCTAGCGCACCCGGCTCCCCAGTCCGCGTCCGATTCTGTCCCTCGCCCACCGGTAACCCCCATGTGGGCCTGGTCCGCACCGCCCTGTTCAACTGGGCGTTCGCCAAGCACCACCAGGGCACGCTGGTCTTCCGTATCGAGGACACCGACGCGGCCCGCGACTCCGAGGAGTCCTACACCCAGCTGCTCGACTCGATGCGCTGGCTGGGCTTCGACTGGGACGAGGGCCCCGAGGTCGGCGGCCCGCACGCGCCCTACCGCCAGTCGCAGCGCATGGACCTCTACAAGGACGTCGCGGCCAAGCTCCTGGACGGCGGCCACGCCTACCACTGCTACTGCTCCCAGGAGGAGCTGGACAGCCGCCGCGAGGCCGCCCGCGCCGCCGGCAAGCCCTCCGGCTACGACGGCCACTGCCGCGACCTGACCGACGCGCAGGTCGAGGAGTACAAGGCCCAGGGCCGCGCCCCGATCGTCCGCTTCCGCATGCCCGACGAGACGATCACCTTCACGGACCTGGTCCGCGGCGAGCTGACCTTCACCCCGGAGAACGTCCCGGACTACGGCATCGTCCGCGCCAACGGCGCCCCGCTGTACACGCTCGTCAACCCGGTCGACGACGCCCTGATGGAGATCACCCACGTCCTGCGCGGCGAGGACCTGCTCTCCTCCACCCCGCGCCAGATCGCCCTGTACAAGGCGCTGACCGAGCTGGGCATCGCCAAGCGGACCCCGGCCTTCGGCCACCTGCCGTACGTCATGGGCGAGGGCAACAAGAAGCTCTCCAAGCGCGACCCGCAGTCCTCGCTGAACCTCTACCGCGAGCGCGGCTTCCTGCCCGAGGGCCTGCTCAACTACCTCTCCCTGCTGGGCTGGTCGCTCTCCGCCGACCAGGACATCTTCACGATGGACGAGATGGTCGCGGCCTTCGACATCGCGGACGTGAACCCCAACCCGGCCCGCTTCGACCTCAAGAAGTGCGAGTCGATCAACGGCGACCACATCCGCCTGCTCGACGTGAAGGACTTCACCGAGCGCTGCCGCCCCTGGCTCCAGGCCCCGTTCGCCCCCTGGGCCCCCGAGGCCTTCGACGAGGTGAAGTGGCAGGCGATCGCCCCGCACGCGCAGACCCGTCTGAAGGTCCTGTCGGAGATCACGGACAACGTCGACTTCCTCTTCCTCGCGGAGCCGGTCTTCGACGAGGCGTCCTGGACGAAGGCGATGAAGGAGGGCTCGGACGCCCTGCTGCGCACCGCCCGCGAGAAGCTGGACGCCGCCGACTGGGCCTCCCCGGAGTCCCTGAAGGAGGCCGTCCTGGCCGCCGGTGAGGCCCACGGTCTCAAACTCGGCAAGGCCCAGGCCCCGGTCCGCGTCGCCGTCACCGGCCGCACGGTGGGTCTGCCCCTGTTCGAGTCCCTGGAGGTCCTGGGCAAGGACACGACCCTGGCCCGGATCGACGCGGCGCTCGCGAAGCTGGCCGCGTAGCACTTTCACAGCGGGGCGGCGTCCGGTTCGGACGCCGCCCTTCGCATGTCCGCCCAGCCGTCACCGGGAGTTCACCCTTCCGGCCAACTGCCGCTCTACGAGGGCACGTTGGATGTCCCCCGTGCACATGATCAGCGTGTGCACCTGGTTTTCAGGGGGAGGGAACGTGACTCGTTCACGAAGACTTGCCACGGTCGCGCTCAGCGGAGCGGTGGCTCTGACGTGTGCGCTGCCGATGGTGCCCGCGCAGGCCGCGGACTCGCCGGTGGGGACGGTCCGGCTCCGCACGGAGAAGCGGATCGAGATCGACTACCAGTGGGCCGGCGCGTCGGGATTCCAGTACCACTCGTACGTCGGCAACTCCACCGCCTGGGTGGGTTACCCGGACGTCGTACCGCCCGCGCACGCGGGCCCCGACGACCTGGCCACCGGCACCGACGTCGTCAACACCCGCAGCGGCTCAACGGTGACGCAGCGGCACCGCTCCACGAACGTCACCGCCACCGTCACGATCCCGGCCGGCCAGACCTACGCGGCCGCCGTCGGCTGGAGCGTGCTCACGCGGGACACCGCCGGCACCCTGCACGTACTGCGCGCCGCCGCCGACGGCACCACGACGGACTTCCCGGTCGCCGGGCTTCCCACGGGCGCTCAGCCCACCGCCTACGTCACCGGCGGCTCGGTCGGCCGCCTCGCGGTCTTGTACACGCTGGACGGCACGAGCTCGGTCGGTCTCGTCGACCTCGCGGGTGGAGCCTTCCGCACCTACGTGAGCGGCTTCTCGGCGGACCCGGAGGTCGTCTTCAACGACCGGTGGCTGGTCGCGGGCTCGAAAGCGATCCGGGTCGACGCCGAGCCGGGCACGCAGCCCACCTCGTACAGCCGCGGTCCCGGCTACCTCGAAGCCGTCGTCGGCGACCAAGTCCTCACCGGCAACCCGGACTTCATCCCGGGCGGCACCCAGCCCGCGCTGACCGCCGGCTCACTGGTGACCGGCACTGTCACCACCGTGCTCAGCGCGTCCTTCGGCGGCATAGGCCCCACCTTGGACGGCGGGGCGCTCGCCACCGCCGGGCCCTCCGGCATCGACTGGAACGTCCACCGCATCACGCCCACCCAGGACGGCGGGGTCACCACGGAGAAGGTCGCCCAGATCCCCGCCTACGCCACCGGTGTCAACGGACTGGCTCTCGCCGGCGGCGAGTTGTTCCTCTACGGCGCCACGACCCCCGGCGGCTACTCCCGCTTCAACAGCTTCCAGCTGGACGCGATGGGCAGGCCCACCGGGCAGCAGACTCCTCGCAGTCCGGCCCTGAACGTGAGCACCTGCCTCACCGGCGACGCCGCCTGTCCACAGCTGGAGGCTCTGGGCGACGGCCGCGCCTCCTACCTGTCGACCGATTCCGAGGGCAAGGAGTCCGTCTTCGACATCGGCCTCGACACCACGACCATCCGCAACGAGCCCACGGGCGACTCAGGCGGCCGTATCCCCAGTGGCAGCGGCCGATACGTGCTCTACAACGGCGGCTCCGGCACCCAGCGGGTCGTCGACTTCCCGAACGGCACGACGGAGGGCACCACCGTCCTCACCCGCCCCCGCACCGCGGCAGCCGTCTGGGGTCAGGTGCTGTGGACCCCCGGCACCACCCAGGGCGCGGTCGTCGGCAAGCACCTCAAGACCGGCCAGACGGTCGGCACCGTGGCCACCGGCGCGCCCTGCACCCCCACCGACATCCAGGCCGTCAACACCTGGCTGTACTGGTCCTGCGGCTCCACCGCGGGCGTCTACGACCGGGCGACGGGCCGCAAGATCACGGTCCCGGCCGACAACGGCCCGGCCCGCCTCGCCGACGGCTACCTGATCCGTGAGAACCGCACCACGCGCGAGCTGCTGCTCACCGACTTCCACACCGGCACGGCCGCCACCCGCACCCTGGTCAAGCTGCCCACCCAGGACTGGAACACCGGAGGCAGCAACGGCCGCTGGGCGGTCGACCGCTTCGGCGGCCACATCGCCTACCTCAACGGCACCAACGGCGAGGTGTCCATCGTCAACAGCGGCGTCCCCGCCTCGGCGCTCGCGCAGATGGAGAGCCAGACGGACGCGGTGCCCTTCGGCCCGACCATCGGCACCCCCTGGCGGCCCGTCTGGCAGCTCAACAAACCCGCCACCTGGACACTCACCCTGAGTAACAGCAGTGGCAGGGTCGTGCGAACGCTGACGGGCAGCACCCAGGGCGCCGCCGTCCGCCCGGCCTGGGACGCCTACGGGGAGGACGGCCGCCGGGTCATGAGCGGCACGTACGCCTGGAAACTGACCGCCCAGCCCCGCGACGCCGAGGGACCGGCCCTGACCGTGACCGGGACGACCACGGTCAACTGACGGACACGCTCCCGGCGTCCGCGTTACCGTCGGATCATGAGCATTCGCGCGGTGGTGTGGGACGTCGACGACACCCTCTTCGACTACACCGCCGCCGACCGCGCCGGAATGCGGGGACATCTGCTGGCCGAGGGTCTGCTCGACGGCTACGACAGCGTCGAGCAGGCCCTCGTGCGCTGGCGCCGGGTCACCGACGCCCAGTGGGCGAGGTTCTCCGCGGGCGAGGCGACCTTCCAGGGCCAGCGCCGTGATCGCGTACGGGTCTTCCTGGGTACGGAGCTCACCGACGCCGAGGCCGACGAGTGGTTCGAGCGCTACATCGGGCACTACGAGGCGGCCTGGGCCCTCTTCCCGGACGTCCTGCCCGTCCTCGACGCCCTGGCCGGCAGCCATCGGCACGCGGTGCTGTCCAACTCCAGCCTCACCGTCCAGGACCGCAAGCTGCGTGTCCTCGGCGTCCACGACCGCTTCGAGTCGATCCTGTGCGCCGCCGAGCTGGGCGTCTCCAAGCCGGAGGCCGGCGCCTTCCACGCCGCCTGTGCCGCCCTCGACCTCGCCCCGCACCAGGTGGCGTATGTCGGGGATCACCCCGAGATCGACGGGCGTGGTGCCGCGGACGCCGGGCTGCTGTCGGTGTGGATCGACCGCGGCGGGGCGTACACCAGCGACGACGGCCCCGGAGGGCCGCGCCGGATCGCCTCCCTCGCCGAACTCCCCGCGATCCTCGGCGCGGATACCCGTTTTGGAGCCCCGTCCACCTTCAGGTAATGTTCTTCCTGCGCCGCCGGGGAGCGGGCCGAAAGGCCGGGAACCGGAGGAGCAAACTAGAACAAGATCCCCGCAGGGGCTTGCGTTCCAGTGGCCTATGGTGTAATTGGCAGCACGACTGATTCTGGTTCAGTTAGTCTTGGTTCGAGTCCAGGTAGGCCAGCTCGCAGAGCTCATCTGCAAAGCCCCCGTTGTGTAGCGGCCTAGCACGCTGCCCTCTCAAGGCAGTAGCGCCGGTTCGAATCCGGTCGGGGGTACAGATCCTTCCCGCGAGGACGGTTTCGGGTAGCTCCCGCCGACTTCGATGCAGGATCGCTAGGGCCCCCGTTGTGTAGCGGCCTAGCACGCCGCCCTCTCAAGGCGGTAGCGCCGGTTCGAATCCGGTCGGGGGTACGAACTGGTTTAAACCACATTGGTCTATGGTGTAATTGGCAACACTACGGTTTCTGGTACCGTCATTCTTGGTTCGAGTCCAGGTAGACCAGCTCGGATCTGCGGAAACGTAAGATCCACGCCCCCGTTGTGTAGCGGCCTAGCACGCCGCCCTCTCAAGGCGGTAGCGCCGGTTCGAATCCGGTCGGGGGTACACACAGTGAAGGCCCTCCACTTCGGTGGGGGGCCTTCGTCGTGCCTGCGTCACTCCTGCTCGCCGAAGCCGTACCGCCGCGCGGACTCCTCCTCCTGGGCGAGCCGGTGCAGGGCCTGGAGCATCGGCTCGACCAGGACCGCCCCCAGGACCGCCGCCTCGACCTTCTCCGCCTCCGAGCCGTGGGTCTCCACGAAGTCCAGGTCGAGGGCGGCCGCTCCGTGCATCAACCTCGCGTACGCCAGCAGCAGTTGCGGGTCCCAGTCATAGCCGAGCCGTCTGAGCGCGGCCATCGCGACCACCAGTGAACGGTAGGAGGGCGAGATGGTGACCAGGGCCTGGGCGTTCGACCAGCCCAGGGACTCCAGCAGTTGATCGGCCACCTCGTGCGCGGACCGGACGTGCTCGTCCTCCTCGTCCGGCTCGGGCACCTGCGGCAGGGCCCACAGGGCCGCGCCCATACGGATCGTGCGGGGGAGGGCGTCGTCGTCGACATGGCCGAGCACCTCGCGGACCGTCGCCACCGGCACCCGGCCGACCTGGATCATCGCGCGCACCAGGCGCAGCCGGCGCAGATGCTCCTCGTCGTACTCGGCGGTGCGGGCGTTGATCTGCCGGCCCGGCGCCAACAGGCCTTCACGGAGGTAGTACTTGATCGTCGCGATGGGCACCCCGCTGCGCTCGCTGAGCTCGGCCAGCCGCATGTCTTGCGCCTCTCATTGGGAAGTGCCACTATCCAAACATCGCGCAGAAGGATAGTGCCGCTATCCGACGAGGGAGTCATGGGGGACGCCGTGTTCGCGAAGCCGGTGCTGGGTCGTACGACCGCGGATGCCGAGGGCGATGTGGTGGTGCTGCTGATCGGGATGCGGATCAACCACTTCTGGGCGGTGCACCAGTGGCTGCCGGTCATGCTGTCGATGTTCCGCATGCTGGGGGAGCTTGCGCGGGACAGCGACCGGGGGCTGCTGGGGCGCGTGCTGCTCACGGCCTCGCCGCGGACGTACTACATCGTCCAGTACTGGGAGTCCAAGGAGAAGCTGTACGCGTACGCCGCGGCGCCGGACATGTTCCATCACAAGGTGTGGGGGATCATCAACCGCAAGGAGCGGGCCGGGAAGGCGCGCGGGCACGTGGGCATCTGGCACGAGGCGTACGTGGTGCCCGAGGGGGCGTACGAGTCGATCTACGCGGACATGCCGGCGTTCGGGTTGGCGGCGGCGCACGGGCAGGTGCCGGTGGAGCGGCGGGGCCGGTATGCGAAGGACCGGTTCGCGCACAGGTCCGGGACTGCGACGTCCTAGGGGCGCGGGGAACTGCGCGACCAGCCGCGACGGTGTCGCGGACGGCCGGTGGTGGCGGGTTCTGCGCCATCGGGGCTTCGGATGCGGGGTGGGTGCGGGCCGTATGTGGCTGGTCGCGCAGTTCCCCGCGCCCCTGAGGTGCGTCACCTGACCGTCGGAGAAGGGCCGCCGCGGCGTTGAGGCTGCCCTGTCCCGACGTACGGTGATGCCCTCAGCCCGTGCGGCGCAGGGCCTCGGAGAGGCGGGAGGCCGCGTCGATCACCGCTTGGGCGTGCATGCGGCCGGGGTGGCGGGTGAGGCGCTCGATGGGGCCGGAGACCGAGACGGCGGCGACCACGCGGTTCGACGGCCCGCGCACCGGCGCGGAGACGGACGCGACGCCCGGCTCGCGCTCGCCGATCGACTGGGCCCAGCCCCGGCGCCGTACGCCGGAGAGCGCGGTGGCCGTGAAGCGGGCGCCCTGGAGGCCGCGGTGCAGACGCTCCGGCTCCTCCCAGGCCATGAGGATCTGCGCCGACGAACCGGCCTTCATCGTGAGCGTCGAGCCGACCGGGACTGTGTCCCGAAGGCCGGACAGGCGTTCCGCCGCGGCGACGCAGATACGCATGTCGCCCTGGCGGCGGTAGAGCTGCGCGCTCTCGCCCGTGATGTCACGGAGGTGGGTGAGCACCGGTCCCGCGGTGGCGAGGAGACGGTCCTCTCCCGCGGCCGCGGCCAGTTCTGCCAGGCGAGGGCCGAGAATGAAACGGCCCTGCATGTCACGCGCCACCATGCGGTGGTGTTCCAGAGCCACGGCCAGTCGATGGGCCGTGGGTCGTGCCAGTCCGGTGGCCGAGACGAGCCCTGCGAGGGTGGCCGGACCGGACTCCAGGGCGCTCAGGACAAGGGCTGCCTTGTCCAGAACGCCGACGCCGCTACTGTTGTCCATGCAACGATACTCGCGTCTCACTCTGTGAAACGCAAGTTCAATTTTCCGTGGAACACGCCACTCTGGAAGAACGAAGGCAGAGCGGCCCGTGAACCGAACGGGCCTGGCGGCGGACGCCCGGAAGCAGGGGCGCGGGCGCCGGTCGCCTTCTCAAGATCTCTAGTTGGGCCGGTGGACCGTATGCCGGCCGGAGGGAAAGCGATGGGTAGGACACTCGCGGAGAAGGTCTGGGACGACCATGTCGTCCGGCGCGCCGAGGGCGAGCCCGACCTCCTCTTCATCGATCTGCACCTGCTGCACGAGGTGACCAGCCCGCAGGCCTTCGACGGCCTCCGCAAGAGCGGTCGCCCGGTGCGCCGGCTCGACCTGACCATCGCCACCGAGGACCACAACACCCCGACCCTCGACATCGACAAGCCCATCGCGGACCCGGTCTCCCGGGTGCAGCTGGAGACGCTGCGCAAGAACGCCGCCGAGTTCGGCGTGCGCCTGCACCCGCTGGGCGACGTCGAGCAGGGTGTCGTGCACGTCGTCGGCCCGCAGCTGGGCCTGACCCAGCCGGGCATGACCGTCGTCTGCGGTGACTCCCACACCTCCACCCACGGCGCCTTCGGCGGTCTGGCGTTCGGCATCGGCACCTCCCAGGTGGAGCACGTGCTGGCCACCCAGACGCTGCCCATGGCCCGCCCGAAGACCATGGCCATCACGGTCAACGGCGAGCTGCCCGACGGCGTGACCGCCAAGGACCTGATCCTGGCGATCATCGCCCGGATCGGCACGGGCGGCGGCCAGGGCTACGTCCTGGAATACCGCGGCTCCGCCATCGAGAAGCTCTCGATGGAGGCCCGGATGACCATCTGCAACATGTCGATCGAGGCCGGCGCCCGCGCGGGCATGATCGCCCCGGACCAGACCACCTTCGACTACCTCGAGGGCCGCCCGCACGCGCCCAAGGGCGAGGACTGGGACGCCGCCGTCGCGTACTGGAAGACGCTGAAGACGGACGCGGACGCCGAGTTCGACGCCGAGGTCGTCATCGAGGCCGCCGAGCTGTCGCCGTTCGTCACCTGGGGCACCAACCCGGGCCAGGGCGCGCCGCTTTCGGCGTCCGTCCCCGATCCTGCTTCGTACGAAGACGCTTCGGAGCGCCTCGCCGCCGAAAAGGCCCTGGAGTACATGGGGTTGGAGGCCGGTCAGCCGCTGCGTTCCATCAAGGTGGACACCGTCTTCGTAGGCTCCTGCACCAACGGCCGTATCGAGGACCTGCGCGCCGCCGCCGAGCTCGTGCAGGGCCGCAAAGTCGCCGACGGCGTACGGATGCTGGTCGTGCCCGGCTCCGCGCGGGTCGGTCTCCAGGCCGTCTCCGAGGGCCTGGACGTCGTCTTCAAGGAGGCCGGCGCCGAGTGGCGGCACGCGGGCTGCTCGATGTGCCTGGGCATGAACCCGGACCAGCTGGCCCCGGGTGAGCGCTCCGCGTCCACCTCCAACCGCAACTTCGAGGGACGGCAGGGCAAGGGCGGCCGTACGCATCTGGTGTCGCCGCAGGTCGCGGCGGCCACCGCGGTCCTGGGCCACCTGGCCTCCCCGGCCGACCTGTCCGACGCCGAGACCCGTACGCCCGCTGGAGTCTGAGAAGTCATGGAAGCATTCACCAAGCACACCGGCCGGGCCGTTCCGCTGCGCCGCTCCAACGTCGACACCGACCAGATCATCCCTGCTCACTGGCTCAAGAAGGTGACCCGGGACGGTTTCGAGGACGGGCTGTTCGAGGCCTGGCGCAAGGACCCGGAGTTCGTGCTCAACCGGCCCGAGCGCGAGGGCGCCACGGTGCTGGTCGCCGGCCCCGACTTCGGCACCGGCTCCTCCCGTGAGCACGCCGTGTGGGCGCTGCAGAACTACGGCTTCAAGACCGTCATCTCCTCGCGCTTCGCCGACATCTTCCGCGGCAACTCGCTCAAGAACGGCCTGCTCACGGTGGTTCTGGAGCAGAAGATCGTGGACGCGCTGTGGGAGCTCACCGAGAAGGACCCGCAGGCCGAGGTCACGGTCGACCTGGAGGCCCGTGAGGTGCGCGCCGAGGGCATCACCGCCCCCTTCGAGCTGGACGAGAACTCCCGCTGGCGGCTGCTGAACGGCCTCGACGACATCTCGATCACCCTCCAGAACGAGGGCGACATCGCCGCCTACGAGGCGAAGCGGCCGTCGTTCAAGCCGCGGACGCTCCAGGGCTGAGCCGAGAGCCGCCCGCAAGGCGACTTTCGGACACCGCAACACCCTCCCAGTACCCCCGATCAGCCCGATCGGGGGTACTGGCATGTCTGCACCCGAACGGTCCTGCGGCAGATACGTGCCCCGCTCAACTTCCCACGTTAGGGCGGGTGTTGTGGGGGTACGCGAGTGGTGCGACGGTGACTTCCGCAAGTGCCCGGAAGGCCATTTGAGGCCGGAGTTGCACCCCTGGCAGGCGACAACTCGCCCCAGATGGCACAATCTGTGCATGGAACACGACGGCCAACTCGAGCTCTATGCGGCAGTCGCGGACCAACTCAAGGAAGCGCACACAAGAGTGCGTGCACTGCAAGTCCCGGAGGGCGTACGGATGGCGCTGACCCGGAAGCTGCTGGTCATTACGGCCGCGGCCAAGCACGACGTCGCCGAAGCGACAAGGCGTCTGGAGCGGTTCATGGCGGATCTCGACGCGGGGCGATTCCCCGAAGAGGAACGCTGAACACCTTCGAGACAGTCGAGTCTGTTGCGGCACAAGGGTGATTAGCCCGTTTCGTGTTTGATTTGCGGTATATATCTGCCTAACGTGCGAAAAAGCTTGAACACTTTCGTTCTGGCGATGTCTCCGAAGGGGAAGACGTGAACAAGGCGCAGCTCGTAGAAGCGATTGCCGACAAGATGGGCGGCCGCCAGCAGGCCGCCGATGCTGTCGACCACGTACTGGACGCGATCGTCCGCGCGGTTGTCTCGGGTGAGCGGGTCTCCGTCACCGGCTTCGGTTCGTTCGAGAAGGTCGACCGTCCCGCCCGGTACGCCCGTAACCCTCAGACGGGCGAGCGGGTTCGGGTCAAGAAGACCTCCGTTCCGCGCTTCCGTGCGGGTCAGGGCTTCAAGGACCTGGTGAGCGGCTCGAAGAAGCTCCCGCGGGGCGGCGAGGTCGCCGTCAAGAAGGCGCCCAAGGGCAGCCTGACCGGTGGTGCCTCGGCGACGGTCAAGAAGGCTGCCGCGAAGAAGACCACCGCGGCGAAGAAGGCCACCGCCAAGAAGACGACCGCGAAGAAGACGACGGCCAAGAAGACGACGGCTGCCGCCAAGAAGACGACCGCGAAGAAGACGACGGCCAAGAAGACCACGGCCGCCGCCAAGAAGGCCACCGCGGCGAAGAAGGCCACCGCCAAGAAGGCGACGGCGAAGAAGGCCCCGGCGAAGAAGGCCACCGCCAAGAAGGCGCCGGCCAAGAAGTCGACGGCGCGCAAGTCCACCGCCAAGAGGACCACGCGCAGCAGGTAGGACCGCACAGGGGCACTCACGCGCCGGGCCGGACTCCGTACGGAGTCCGGCCCGCGGCGTGTTCCGGTGCCCTGTACCGGGTTCAGAAGGTCTGCAACGTCACCAGCGTGATGCGCAGGGACTCGCCCTTGCCCTCCGTCTCGATGCGGACCCGCTGCCCGGGGCGCAGCAGGCGGAGGCCGCCCGCGTCGAAGGCCGGGGCGTCGAAGGGGACCGGGGTGCCGTCGTCCAGCAGGACGCTGCCGGTGCGGGTTTCGGCGTCGTAGGTGTATGAGGTGGCCTGCATGGTCGTCAGCCTACGACGGGTTGTGTGTCGGGGCGGTGCCGTGGGGGCCGTTCGTGCCCGCGCGGCGGAGCCGCATTTCAGACCCGGACCCGCGCCCTCAAGGGCGTGGCGGTCACTGTTCCTTGATCAGCAGCCGTGCCGCCATCGCCGCTGTACGCGGGCCCACGCCCAGGACCAGTGCGGCGCGCAGATCCGCGCCGGTGTCCACGTCCTGGCGCACGGAGTCCACCGCGTCGAGGAGCAGTTCCACCGCACCGGACGTGCGATGACGGGCGCGGGAATCCGTGCCGAATGCCGAGCGCAATTCATGGCCGGGGGAAGCGGCCAGCAGAGTCGTACCGATCTTTGCCGCATCGGGGAGAAAAGCGCGCGGGAATTCCGCCGCCGCGTCCAGTACCCGGGCCAATTCCAGCGGGCGCAGTGCCGGAAGATCGGCGTTCAGGGCGGCTACCGGGGTTTCGGGGCGGGAAGTGCGTACGACGCCCGCAGCGTGCGCCAGCGCGGCGTTCAGACCGCCGCCGGGTTCGTCGCCGACGATGTGCGCGCCAAGTGCGCCCAGCTCGCGCCCGGCCAGGGCGTCGCCCGTGACGACGGCCACATCCTTCACCGCCGGGCAGGCCAGCGCCGCGGCCACGGTGTCCAGCGCGAAGGCGAGGGCCAGGCCCGGGCGCAATCCGTCCGCCGCGGTGTCCGAAAGCCTGCTCTTCGCCCGGGCCAAGGGCTTCAGGGGTACGACCAAGGTCCACTGCACTGGCGTTCCGTCCCTCTCTAGTCGCGGTCATTGTCACTCAGCCGTCACCAGCGCCATCTGGCGGTCGCGGCCGCGAGGCGTACGGTGTTCTCGACAGACCGGCGGCCTGGGGCGAGACTTGTGCGGCCCCCAGGCCCGACGTCCTTTGATTCCTAGAGGAAGGTGCACGCGTGCCCCGCCGCAGAATCGGCTTCTGGTACCGCTTCGCAGCGGTGCTCTGCAAACCGCCGCTGGTGGTTCTGATCAAGCGGGACTGGCGTGGAATGGAGCACATTCCGGCCGAGGGTGGATTTATCACCGCGGTGAACCACAATTCGCACATCGATCCCTTCGCGTACGCGCACTTTCAGTACAACACCGGCCGTGTTCCGCGATTCCTCGCGAAGAGCGGGCTTTTCAAGAAGGGATTCGTCGGCGCCGCGATGCGCGGCACCCGGCAGATCCCCGTCTACCGGGAGACCACGGACGCGCTGAGCGCCTTCCGCGCCGCGATCGACGCCGTGGAGCGCGGTGAATGCGTCGCCTTCTATCCGGAGGGCACCATCACCCGCGACCCCGACCAGTGGCCCATGACCGGCAAGACCGGCGCCGCGCGCGTGGCCCTGCAGACGAGGTGCCCGGTGATCCCGGTCGCGCAGTGGGGCGCCAACGAACTGCTGCCGCCGTATGCCAAGAAGCCCAACCTCCTTCCGCGCAAGACCCACCAGGTGCTCGCGGGCCCGCCCGTGGACCTGGCGGAGTTCTACGACAAGGAGATGACCCCGGACCTCCTCAAGGAGGCGACCGAGGTCATCATGGCCGCCATCACCCGCCAGCTGGAGGAGATCCGCGGCGAGAAGGCGCCCGAGACGACGTACGACCCGCGCCAGGAGCGCATCGAGCAGCGCCGCAGGACCGCCGCGCAGAACAACTCGCAGGCGAAGGCCGAGCAGGAAGAGGGGCAGGGCACGTGAGCAAGCCCGTCAAGGCGGCAGTCCTGAGTGCCGGTTCGTGGGGCACGGCATTCGGCATCGTCCTCGCCGACGCCGGCTGCGACGTCACCCTGTGGGCCCGCCGCCCCGAGGTCGCCGACGCCATCAACTCGACCCGCACGAACCCCGACTACTTCCCCGGCGTCGAGCTCCCGCAGGGCATGCGGGCCACCACCGACCCCGCCGAGGCCATGGCCGGCGCGGACTTCACGGTGCTGTCGGTCCCCTCGCAGACCCTGCGCGCCAACCTCGCCGAGTGGACGCCGATGCTGGCGCCGGGCACGGTCCTGGTGTCGCTGATGAAGGGCGTCGAACTCGGCACCACCATGCGGATGAGCGAGGTCATCGAGGACGTCGCCAAGGTCGGCCACGACCGCATCGCCGTGGTCACCGGCCCCAACCTGGCCCGTGAGATCGCCTCCCGCATGCCCGCCGCGGCCGTCGTGGCCTGCACCGACGAGTCCGTCGCCCAACGCCTCCAGGCCGCCAGCCACACGCCGTACTTCCGCCCGTACACCAATACGGACGTGGTGGGTTGCGAACTGGGCGGAGCCGTGAAGAACGTCATCGGCCTCGCCGTCGGCATCGCGGACGGCATGGGCCTCGGCGACAACGCCAAGGGCTCGCTGATCACCCGCGGCCTCGCCGAGACGACCCGGCTCGGGGTCGCGCTGGGTGCCGACCCGCTGACCTTCTCCGGACTCGCCGGCCTCGGTGACCTGGTGGCGACCTGCTCCTCGCCGTTGTCGCGCAACCACACCTTCGGCACCAACCTCGGCAAGGGCATGACCCTCCAGGAGACCATCGCGGTCACCAAGCAGACCGCCGAGGGCGTCAAGTCCTGCGAGTCCGTGCTGGATCTGGCCCGCCGGCACGGCGTCGACATGCCGATCACGGAGACGGTCGTCGGCATCGTCCACGAGGGCAAGCCTCCGGTCGTCGCCCTCAAGGAGCTGATGTCGCGCAGCGCCAAGCCCGAGCGACGCTGAGCGACGCCCGGGGGACGCCACCCTCCGGACGCTGACTCGGACCCTACGGGCGGGTACGCTCAACGCGATATGAGCACCGAGAACCTCCCCCAGAGCCCAGACCAGCCGCAGCGCAAGCCGCGTGTGGCCGTCGTGTTCGGCGGCCGCAGCTCCGAGCACGGGATCTCCATGGTCACCGCCGGCGCCGTCCTGCGCGCGATCGACCGGACGAAGTACGACGTCCTGCCGATCGGGATCACGCAGAGCGGCCGCTGGGTGCTCACCGCCGACGAACCGGAACGCATGGCGATCACCGAGCGCCGTACGCCCAACGTCGAGCAGCTGGCCGAGACCGGCGAGGGCGGCGTGGTGCTCCCCGTCGACCCCGCGAACCGCGAAGTCGTCTACACCGAGCCCGGATCGGTGCCCAAGGCGCTCGGCGAGATCGACGTGGTCTTCCCGGTGCTGCACGGCCCCTACGGCGAGGACGGCACCCTCCAGGGCCTGCTGGAGCTCTCCGGGGTGCCCTACGTCGGCTCCGGCGTGCTGGCCTCGGCCGTCGGCCAGGACAAGGAGTACATGAAGCGGGTGTTCACCTCCTTCGGGCTCAAGGTGGGCCCGTACGTGGTGATCCGGCCGCGTGAGTGGGAGCAGGACGAGTCCGCCGCCCGCAAGAAGATCATCGACCTCGCCGGCGACCACGGCTGGCCGCTGTTCGTGAAGCCCGCCCGCGCGGGCTCGTCGATCGGCATCACCAAGGTCGAGGACCTGTCGGGCCTGGACGACGCGATCGCCGAGGCGCAGCGGCACGACCCGAAGATCCTCGTCGAGGCCGCTCTGCGCGGCCGGGAGATCGAGTGCGGGGTGCTGGAGTTCGAGGACGGCCCGCGCGCCTCCGTCCCGGCGGAGATCCCGCCGCCGGACGCGCACGCGTACTACGACTTCGAGGCCAAGTACATCGACTCCACGCCCGGCATCGTGCCGGCGCCGCTGACGCCCGAGGAGACGGCCGAAGTGCAGCGCCTGGCCGTGGACGCCTTCGAGGCGGCCTCCTGCGAGGGCCTGGTGCGCGCGGACTTCTTCCTCACCGAGGACGGGGAGTTCGTGATCAACGAGATCAACACGATGCCCGGCTTCACGCCTATCTCGATGTACCCGCAGATGTGGCAGGCCGGCGGGATCGGTTACGCGGACCTGGTGGACCGGCTGATCGAGGCCGCGCTGCGGCGCTCGACCGGGCTCAGGTAGGCGCCACCGAGATGGTCAGTCGGCGATCCCCTCGGGGATCGCCTTCTTCACGGCCGCGGCCAGATCGATCAGCACGCTCGAACTGTCCCGGCCCTTCGGCACGGTGACCTCGACGTACGCGCGACGCAATGCGCTGGTGAACCGGTAACCCCCGTCGCCGTCCTCCTCCATCAACCACCTGACGCCGTTCACGCCACCGGCCACCGCTTCGTCGTCCCTGCCCTCGGCCACCGCGGGGTCGCTCATCTTCGACGGCCGTACGACACCGCACCGCAGTATGATCGCCGGGTCTCCCCAGCCCGCGGTCAGCGTCGACGCGGGCGAGGGATCCTCACGGTCGGCACCGTCCACCTCGGCCGGCAGCGCCTTGTCGAGGTTCCGGCACAACTTCGTGGCCTTCGTACCGGGGCTGGGAACCGCTGCCGACGCGCTGCCGTCTGCTGATGAGCAGCCCGCGGTGGTGACCAGCAGGACGAACGCGGGCAGCCCGATGACAGCAAAGCGCCGGTGACGGAAAGAGTTCACCGGCCAAGGGTAGACGGGGGCTACAGATGTACGACCGGGCAGGTCAGGGTGCGGGTGATGCCGTCCACTTGCTGGACTTTGGCGACCACCATGCGACCCAGGTCGTCGACCGTGTCGGCTTGGGCGCGCACGATGACGTCGTACGGTCCGGTGACGTCCTCGGCCTGGATGACTCCAGGGAGCTTGCTGATCGTCTCGGCGACGGTCGACGCCTTGCCGACCTCAGTCTGGATCAGGATGTACGCCTGTACCACGGAACCTCCAGGGCGGCCACGAGGATCATGTGGGGAAAAGGAACGCCACGGTATCGCGTCGCCGCTCGTCACGGGGAGACCCTCGATGGCCAGGGACCCCGCGCCGTGGTGCGGGGACGACCGAAGTTGACGTACATCTCGACCGTAGCGAGCACCGCAGGGACGCGCGACCGGGTGCGGACCGGGACAGAAGGGGCGTAAGGGCAATGAAGGGCACTGTTGGTGAGCTAGGGGAGTTCGGGCTCATCAGGGAGCTCACCTCCCGTCTCACCACCACCCCGGCGGTCCGGGTCGGTCCGGGCGACGACGCCGCGGTGGTGGCCGCGCCCGACCGCAGGGTGGTCGCCAGCACGGACATCCTGCTGGAGGGACGGCACTTCCGCCGCGACTGGTCCACGGCCTACGACGTCGGCCGCAAGGCCGCCGCGCAGAACCTCGCGGACATCGCCGCCATGGGAGCCGTACCGACCGCGCTGCTGCTCGGCCTGGTCGTGCCGGCCGAACTCCCGGTCACCTGGCCGAGCGAGCTGATGGACGGCATCCGCGACGAGTGCCAGGTCGCCGGCGCCTCGGTGGTCGGCGGCGACGTCGTACGCGGCGACACGATCATGGTGTCGATCACCGCGCTCGGCGATCTGCGCAATCAGGAGCCCGTCACGCGGGCCGGCGCGCAGCCCGGCGACATGGTCGCCGTGACGGGCTGGCTGGGCTGGTCCGCGGCCGGATACGCCGTGCTCGCCCGGGGATTCCGCTCGCCGCGCGCCTTCGTGGAGGCGCACCGGCGTCCCGAGCCGCCGTATCACGCCGGGCCGGCCGCCGCAGGGCTCGGCGCCACCGCGATGTGCGACGTGAGCGACGGGCTGATCGCCGACCTCGGGCACATCGCCGAGGCCAGCAAGGTCCGTATCGACATCCGCTCGGGCGCGATCGACATCCCGACCCAGATGAACGACATCGGGCAGGCCGTCGGCGTCGACCCGATGCAGTGGGTGCTGACCGGGGGAGAGGACCACGCGATCGTGGCGACCTTCCCGCCGGACGTGAAGCTGCCCGCCCGCTGGAAGGTCATCGGCGAGGTCCTCAACCCCTCGGCGCTGCCCCAGGTCACGGTGGACGGGGCGCCGTGGACCAGGAAGGGCGGCTGGGACCACTTCGGCGGGGACATCGAGTCATGATCCCGCGCGTCCTCACGGTGGCCGGCTCCGACTCCGGAGGCGGCGCCGGCATCCAGGCCGACCTGAAGACGATGCTCGCGCTCGGCGTGCACGGCATGAGCGTGATCACCGCGGTGACCGCCCAGAACTCCCTCGGTGTGCAGGGGGCCTGGGAGCTGCCGGCGGAGGCGGTGCGGGCGCAGTACCGCAGCGTCGTCGACGACATCGGCGTCCAGGCGGTCAAGACCGGCATGCTCGCCTCCGCCGAACTGGTCGAGGCGGTCGCCGAATTGATCGGCGGCACCGACGCGCCCGCCGTGATCGACCCCGTCGGCGTCTCGAAGCACGGTGACTCGCTGCTCGCGTCGTCCGCGCTGGAATCGGTGCGTACGAAGCTGCTGCCCGTGGCGACCGTCGCGACGCCGAACCTCGACGAGGTGGCGCAACTGACCGGGGTGCACGTCGAGTCCGAGGAGCAGTTGCGGCAGGCCGCCGCGGCCGTGCTGGAGTACGGGCCGCGCTGGGTGCTGATCAAGGGCGGTCATCTGCCCGGGGACGCCGTGGACCTGCTCACCGACGGCTCCGCGGAGCACTGGCTGCGGGCGCCGCGGCACGACAACCGCCACACCCACGGGACGGGCTGCACGCTCGCCTCGGCGATCGCCTCGGGCCTGGCGAAGGGGCTCGCCGTACCGGAGGCGGTGACGGCGGCGAAGGAGTACGTCACCGGGGCGATCGAGGCCGGGTTCGCGCTCGGCGGGGGCATCGGTCCCGTGGATCACGGGTGGCGGTTCCGCGCCGGCGCGTAGCCCTCGGGCGGCCGCTTTCGGTCACCGGGAGTCGGCGGGCACAGCAAAGAGCCGGTCCACCGAGGTGGACCGGCTCAATGCAGCGAACCAGCAGTGGCCGCGCGCTCAGCTGTGGGCGTCAGCGCGAGACCTTGCCGGCCTTGATGCACGAGGTGCAGGCGTTCACGCGCTTCGGCGTCCCGCCGACCACGGTACGCACGCGCTGGATGTTCGGGTTCCAGCGACGGGACGTACGGCGGTGCGAGTGCGAGATGTTGTTGCCGAAGCCCGGCCCCTTGCCGCAGACGTCGCAGTTGGCAGCCACGGGTCACTCCAAAGACTTCAGATGCTCTTACGGATAATCCCGGCAGGCCGGGATCGAGATCTACGATCAGAGATCTGAGTGGCGTTGCCAGGGGACGGCCCGATTTTCATCGGGCAACCGGAGCAGCATACAACGACTGCGCCAGTCCAACGAAACTACCATGGCTGCTCAGGGGCCCGCTCCCGGCCCTCTTCCGGCGCCCACCGGCTCTGGGTCTACGCTGCGTGCCACGTTCGGCCGTTCAAGGAGGCGCAGGTGGCGCAGGTGCCGCAGACATTCTTCGATGCTCTCGCGGTGCGCACCTGGTGCGGCCTCGCGCTGGAGTCGCTCGGTCGCGCCCGCGAGGAGATCGACGCGATCAACGTCTACCCCGTGGCCGACGGGGACACCGGCACCAACCTGTATCTGACCGTGGAGTCGGCGGTCGCCGCGGTGGAGGCCGTGTTCACCGCCTACGACGTGGGCAGGCCCACCCTCGCCGACGCGGCCCGGGCCATGGCGCACGGCGCCCTCATAGGCGCCCGCGGGAACTCCGGCACGATCCTCGCCCAGCTGCTGCGGGGCATGGCCCAGGTGCTCGCCGACGGTGAGACGGCTCACACCGACGGGTCCGGTCTGCGGCTCGCCCTGCGCCGGGCCTCCGACTCCGCCCGCCAGGCCGTGGCCCACCCGGTCGAGGGCACCGTCCTCTCGGTCGCCTCGGCCGCCGCCGACGCGGCCCACGGCGCCGCGGGCGACGACTGCGGCGCCGTCGCGCGGGCGGCCTACGAAGGGGCGCGTACGGCGCTGGCCGCGACGCCCGGACAGCTGGCGGTCCTGGAGCGCGCGGGGGTGGTCGACGCCGGGGGGCGGGGGCTGCTAGCGGTGCTGGGCGCGCTGGTGGAGACGTTCACGGGGGAGGCGGTGCCCGCGGTCGCCGGGGCGCACGCACGCGTGGCACCGGCCGCCGCCGGTAATGGCACCCCGCTCACCGAGGCCGAGGACTGCGCCGACGTCCTGGACGCGGGCGGGCCGGCCTTCGAGGTGATCTACCTCCTGGAGGCCGAGGACGCGGCCGTGGCGCGGCTGCGGGGGCGGCTCGACGGGCTCGGGGACTCCCTCGTGATCGTCGGCGGCGACGGACTGTGGAACGTCCATGTGCACGTCGACGACGCCGGGGCAGCCGTGGAAGCCGGCGTCGAGGCCGGCCGGCCGTACCGGATCCGGATCACCCACTTCGGGGCCGGTGACGCGCACGCCACCGGTGAGCAGCTGCCCCGGGAGCGCGTCCAGCGGGCCGTCGTCGCCGTCGTGCCCGGCGAGGGCCTGGCGGGGCTGTACGGCGAGGCCGGCGCGACCACCGTCCTCGCCCGCCCCGGGGAGCCGCCCGCCAGCGGGGAGCTGGTTCAGGCCGTACGGCGGGCCCACGCGCGCGAGGTCGTGCTGCTGCCCAACGACGCCGAGCTGCGGCACACCGCGGCCGCCGCGGCCGAGCAGGCCCGCACCGAGGGCATCCGCGTGGCGCTGATCCCCACCCGCTCCGCGGTCCAGGGCATCGCGGCACTCGCCGTGCACGAGCCGGACCGCCGCTTCGACGAGGACGTCGTGTCGATGACCTCGGCGGCCGGCGCGACCCGCTACGCCGAGGTCGCCGTCGCCGAACGCCAGTCCTGGACCATGGCCGGCATCTGCCAGGCCGGCGACGTCCTCGGCCTCATCGACGGCGACGTCGCCGTGATCGGCACGGACGTCACCGCCACCGCCGAGGGCGTCCTCGACCGCATGCTCTCCGCGGGCGGCGAACTCGTCACCCTCGTCCTCGGCGACGAGGCGCCCGAGACGATCGCCGAGCACCTCGAAGCACGCGTGCGCGAGTCCTACCTCGCCGTCGACACGGTCGTGTACCGGGGTGGCCGACAGGGAGCCGTGCTGCTCATCGGCGTGGAGTGAGCCCGGCCGGGCCCTACGCCCCGTCCTGCTCCCGCACCACCTGAAGCATCTGCTCGGCCTCCTGCCGCCGCTCCAGCACCGTCCCGTCGTCCTCGCCGGCACCCGCGTACGCCGCCAGCACCGCACGCGCGCGTGCCGCCGCCGCGGCCGGGCGGCCCAGGTCGGCCTCCAGCCAGCCCGCGGCGAGCTCCGCGCCGGTACGGCTGTGCAGGACGTCGTCGCCGAGCGGCGCGAACACCTCGACGGCCAGCGACACCTGGGTCAGGGCCCCCTCCAGCATGTCCCGGATCGACTCGTCCTCGGCGTCCTCCGCGGCCGAACGCGCCAGCAGGTCGCTGAACTGGCGGTGGGTGTGGCCGAGTTCGGCGACGAGACGCTCGCGCGACTCCTCGTCCTCGGCCTCGTCCAGCGCCGCCCGGCACTCCTCGACCGCGCTCGCCATCAGCTCGGACGCGGTGTCCTCCCGGTCGTCCTCGCCGAGCGCCAGCCACGCGCGTGCACGCAGCGAGCGGACCAGGCCGTGCACGTTGCCGACGGAACGCCACAGCGCGCCCGCGCGCGCGTACGCCCGGTCCGCCTCCGCGTGCAGGCCCGCATGGCCGAGGGACTCGGCGGCGAGGTGCGCGAGCGTGGCGTGGTCGTGCTGCTCGGGCCAGTGCCGGGCGATCTCGGCGGCCTGCAGCCGGCGTTCGGCCGCCGCCCGGTGCTCGCCCAGCTCGCTCAGACTGTCGCCGAGCCACCACTGCGTCTGGACGACGGCCCCGTCGCCGTGCGTCTCGGCGGACAGGTCAGGCAGCGCCGACTCCAGCACCTCGGCGGCCTCGGCGAATCGTCCCTGCCGCAGCAGGAACCCGCCCAGCTGATGCCTCGCCCAGGCGCCGAGCGTGCGGCTCTCGCCCGCCTCGTCGGCCCAGTGCGCCGCCTCCAGGGCGTGCTCCGCGGCCTCCTCGGACAGTCCCCGGTCGCCGAGCACCTCGGCCAGCTGGAGATGCAGCTGGGCCCGGCCCGTGGCCTCCAGCTGCGGCCCGCCGTGCTCCAGGGCCGCCCGCAGCGCCCGCTCGGCCTCCGCCATCTCGCCGAGATGGTGCGCGAGCCCGGCCAGCCGGGCCTCGTACTCCACCGCGAACCACGGCAGCCCCGCCCCGACGAACGCCGCGGAGGCCCGCGCGAACAGCTCCGCGGCCCCCTCCACGTCCCCCGCGAGCGCCGCCAGCTCCGCGAGCATGGCCTGCGCCTCCGCGATCCGCGAGGCGAGCCGTACGTCGTCCCCGGGCTGCCCGCCGACGAGCGCCAGCACCTCACGGGCGGCCGCCTCGGCGTCGGCCGCGAGGACCTCCGGCAGCCCGCCCTCCGCCTCGTGCACCCGCCGCATCAGGATCCGCGCCCGGCTCATCAGCACGGCCGCCGTCTGACGCACGCCCGTGCCGTCGTCGGCGTACAGCGCGAGCACCCGGTCGTAGAGACCGGCGATGATCGTGCGGGCCTCGGACACCTCGCCCGTGAGGGCCCGTACGTACGCTCCACGCGCGCGTGCCGCCAGCGCCTCCCCGGGGTCGCCCGCCTCCGCGTACAGCCCGGCGGCCTCCTCGAACAGGGCGATGCCCTCCGGGCCCAGGTCCATCGCACGGTGGTCGGCGATCTCCGCGCGGTCGCGGGCGTCCAGCCCGACGCCCTCGGCGGCCCGCGAGACGGCCGCCCACGCCTCGACGGCGTCGGGCTGAAGGGTGTCCGACAGCCGCCGTGCCTCGGCGATCAGCGCCGGCAGGTCGGGCCGGGAGTCGTCGGGGGAGCCGGCCGCGACCGGCGCGGGCACGGCCGGCGCCGGCCGGGCCGTCGTACGCACTCCGAGGGGCAGCCGCTCCACCAGGGGCTCCTGATCCATGCGCGCGCGTGCCCGTTCGCTCACGTGGGCCGTGCCGTTGCGTTCGTCGAAGCGGGCGGCCAGCGCGAGCGCCTCCTCGCGCGCGTGCACGGCGAGTTCGCCGGCGGTCCAGGTGCGCCCCGCCGGACCGGGCACCCGCCGCTCGCCAAGACCGAGCGCGCTCAGGCGGCCCATCAGCAGGGCCACCACCGTCATGAACTCCAGCCTGCTGCGCGGATGCCCGTCGTCCGTGAAGTACGCCGGCCGCTCCGCGAGCAGCTCCAGGCCGCGCGCCTCGTTGCCGGTCAGCACGCAGAACTCCACGTGGTCCGCGTACGCCCCGCGCATGCTCTCCATGGCCCGCACGAGCCGGAAGCCGCGCAGATGGTTGGCGCGGGCCTCGTCCACGCGGCCCAGGCGCAGCAGCGGCGTCAGGGACGACGCGAGGACCGTGTGCGGCTCGTGGGCGCAGGTGAACTCGCCCTCCAGCACCGGACCCCACAGCCGGATCGCCTCGACGTCCCGGCCCCGCTCGGCCTGCCACCACCCCTGCCCGTGCAGCTCGCACGCGTGGCAGTCGGCCATGGCGTCCCGGTCCGCGGCCAGCCAGGCGCCGTACGCCCGCTCCGCCCGCGCCACGTCACCCACATGCGCGGCCACGCTGAACTCGGCGCCGCGCACCGCTCGTTCGGAGTGCCCGGCGAGCCGGTAGCGGTGCCCCATCTCGCCGAGCCACTTCTCGATGGAGGCCAGCGGGACGTGCGGCTGGTCGAGCATGCCGGACGACATCCACTTGAAGACCCAGTGCAGCGAATGCGTCTCGTACTCGTCGAAGTCCTCGGGCCGCTCGTCCCACATGCGCAGCAGCCGCGCGAAGGGGACGAACATCTTCCCCTTCTCGGAGCTGTAGTTGTAGACCTTCATCTGATGCCCGAGCGCCTCGATCACGGCCAGCGGGATCTTCAGCTTCTCCGCCTCGGCGAGCAGCTGCTCCGCGCGCGCGTTGCGGGCCGGACCCTCCGGTTCCTCGCCGTTCTCCGCCATGGCCCGGCGCAGCGAGTCGAAGTCGGTGATCTCGCTCATCAGCGGCCTTCCTCGCCGTTCGTGGCCCACTCCAGCAGACCGATGAAGGCCCGGTTCAGCAGAGCCGAGTCGGCGGGCCTGAGCGGGCGCTGCGCCATCAGCAGGGCCTGCCCGTACAGGGACTCCGTCGCGGTGCCGATCAGCTCCGCGTCGCCCAGCGAGGCGATCCGCCGGATCAGCGGGTTGAGATGGTTAAGCACGAGACGCGCGCGTGGGGCGCTGCCGCGCAGCGAACCGAGGATGCCCGCCCACAGGTCGTCGGCCTGCTCCTGAGCCTCGGCCCGCGCCTGCTCGTGCCGGGCGGCCCGGTCGTCCAGGTGCAGCGCGGGCACGGACAGCGGATGGAAGGCCCGCAGGACGACGTCACAGCCCAGCGGGTCCAGCTTCGCCCGCGCGGCCGCCAGGAAGCCCGACAGGGCCAGCTCCTCGGCCGGGTCGACCGCGTCCAGATGGGCGGTCACGGTGTCCGCGTCCAGCTCCGCGACGACCGTCCCCGGCCGCACCGACGGCAGCGCCTCGATCAGCTCGCTGTCGTACGTGTAGCCGCCGTTGATCACCCCGACGCCCTGCGCGGAGGCGATCGGCGCGACCTGCCGGTACTCCTCCACGGTCCGCGTGAAGTGCACCACCGCGTGCCGCTGCGCGAACTCCTCCAGGGACAGCCGCCCGTCGGACGTCTCGAACGGCAGCCACGGCAGCATCGTGCGCAGCATCTCCCGGTCATGCCGCGCCAGGGACTTCACGCCCAGGTGGTGCACGGACAGGAACGCCGCCAGCCGCTCCGGATCACCCGCCGCCAGGCCCGTCAGCCAGGACCGAATCCTTTCCCCCAGCGCCTCCCGTACGGCCGCCAGCGTCTCGTCCTCGTACAGCGCCTCGCGCGACGCCGTGGGCCTCAGGCTGTCCGTGTCGAGCACACAGCGCACGAAGAACGCCCAGTCGGGCAGCAGCTGTTCGGCCCGCTCCGTCAGCAGCATCCCCTTGAGGTGGACGCGATGACCCGCCCGCCGGGCCGGGCTGACCGCGGCCGGCAGGACGTACGCCACCCCGCGGATCCCGGCGAGCGGCACGTTCAGCTCGATCGAGTCCAGCGGGGTGAAGCCGAACAGGTCCTGACAGTGCCGGGCCAGCGCCACCCGGCGGTTGGCGGGGGAGGGGTACGAACGGTCCCAGGGCGCCGGCAGGTCGGTGACCGCCTCGCCGCCGACCCGGACGTCGTACGGCAGCAGCGAGCCGAAGTCCCGGGCCAGCGCCAGGACCCGGTCCTCGGCCAGCCACTCGGCGGCACCGGCGCGCGCCACGAGGTGCACGGTGGTGCCGGGTTCGGGCCGGGCGTCGTCCGGCAGGGTCCGCACGGTGTACGAACCGTCGTCCGCCGCCGTCCACTCCACCGGCGGCGCGTCCGGAGTGCGGGCGCTGCGGCTGACCACCCGGATCCGCTCGGCGACCACGAAACAGGCCAGCAGACCGATGCCGAACTGCCCCAGGAAGTCGGACCGGGCCTCCTGAAGCCCCTCCGCGCGCTTGGAGCTGCGACCGATCGTGGCGAGGAGGTCGTGCACGTCCGCCTCGGTCAGCCCGATCCCGGAGTCCTCGACCCGCAGCTCGCCCGACTCGGCGTACAGCCGCACCACGGCGGGCGCGCCGGGCTCCTCGGCACGTCTGGCCGTGACGGCGTCGACGGCGTTCTGCAGGAGCTCGCGCAGATAGACCTTGGGACTTGAGTAGAGGTGGTGGGAGAGCAGGTCCACCAGACCGCGCAGGTCGACCTGGAACGTATGAGGAGAGTGGGGCGGCTGAGGGGCCTGGGATGACTGTGAGGTCTGGGAGTCCATCGTCGCAGCGCCGTTGGGGGGTCTCGGGGACGGCGCGGGGTCGGGCGGTCCCGGTGAGGCGGTGACCGCGAAAGGATGGCCGGAGCGCGCCATCCTAGGGCCGAAGCGAACCGCCTGACCAGGGGTTTCCGGGACGTTTACCGGGACGGCCGCATCGGCCTCTACGGCTTTGTCAGTGCCGTGGTGTGGAATGGATCTCGTGCCCGCACTGGAAGAACCACTGAAGAAGGTGCTCGGCCCTCCCACCGCGAAGGTGATGGCCGAGCATCTCGGCCTGCACACCGTGGGCGACCTGCTGCACCACTATCCGCGCAGATACGAGGAGCGCGGCCAGCTCACCCACCTCGCCGACCTCCCGATGGACGAGCACGTCACCGTGGTCGCCATGGTCGCCGACGCGCGCCTGCACACCTTCGCCTCCAGCAAGGCCCCCCGGGGCAAGGGCCAGCGCCTCGAAGTCACGATCACCGACGGCAGCGGCCGCCTCCAACTGGTCTTCTTCGGCAACGGCGTTCACAAGCCCCACAAGGAGCTTCTGCCGGGCACCCGCGCGATGTTCGCGGGCAAGGTCTCCGTCTTCAACCGCCGCCTCCAACTGGCACACCCGGCCTACGAGTTGCTGCGCGGGGACTCGGAGGAGACCGTCGAGACCTGGGCCGGCGCCCTGATCCCGATCTACCCCGCCACCGCCAAGCTGGAGTCCTGGAAGATCGGCAAGGCGATCCAGACGGTCCTGCCCAGCGCCCAGGAAGCCGTCGACCCGCTCCCCGACACCCTCCGCGAGGGCCGCGGCATGGTCGCGCTCCCCGAGGCACTGCTGAAGATCCACCGCCCGCACACCAAGGCCGACATCGAGGGCGCCCGCTCCCGCCTCAAGTGGGACGAGGCCTTCGTCCTCCAGGTCGCCCTGGCCCGCCGCCGCTTCGCCGACGCCCAACTCCCCGCGGTCGCCCGCCGCCCCGCCCCGGACGGCCTCCTCACCGCCTTCGACGCCCGCCTCCCCTTCACCCTCACCGAGGGCCAGCAGAAGGTCTCCAAGGAGATCTTCGACGACCTCGCCACCGAGCATCCGATGCACCGGCTGCTCCAGGGAGAGGTCGGATCCGGGAAGACGATGGTGGCCCTGCGCGCCATGCTCGCCGTCGTCGACGCGGGTGGGCAGGCCGCCATGCTCGCGCCCACCGAGGTGCTGGCCCAGCAGCATCACCGGTCGATCGTCGAGATGATGGGCGAGCTCGCCGAGGGCGGGATGCTGGGCGGTGCCGAGCAGGCCACCAAGGTGGTGCTGCTGACCGGTTCCATGGGCGCGGCCGCCCGGCGGCAGGCGTTGCTCGATCTCGTCACCGGCGAGGCCGGCATCGTCATCGGCACACACGCGCTGATCGAGGACAAGGTGCAGTTCCACGACCTCGGCCTGGTCGTCGTCGACGAACAGCACCGGTTCGGCGTGGAGCAGCGCGACGCCCTGCGCGGCAAGGGAAAACAGCCGCCCCATCTGCTCGTCATGACGGCGACGCCCATTCCGCGCACGGTCGCGATGACGGTCTTCGGCGACCTGGAGACCTCGGTCCTCGACCAGCTCCCGGCCGGCCGCTCGCCCATCGCCTCCCATGTCGTCCCGGCCGCCGACAAGCCCCACTTCCTGGCCCGCACCTGGGAGCGCGTGCGCGAGGAGGTCGGCAACGGCCATCAGGCGTACGTCGTCTGCCCCCGCATCGGCGACGAGGAGGACGACCCGAAGAAGGCCGGCAAGAAGAAGTCCCCCGAGGACGAGGCCGAGAAGCGCCCGCCGCTCGCCGTGCTCGACGTGGCGGACCACCTCGCCAAGGGACCGCTCCAGGGACTGAAGGTCGAGGTCCTGCACGGCCGGATGCACCCCGACGACAAGGACGCCGTCATGCGCCGCTTCGCCGCCGGCGAGACGGACGTACTGGTCGCCACGACCGTCATCGAGGTCGGTGTGAACGTCCCCAACGCCACCGCGATGGTGATCATGGACGCCGACCGCTTCGGAGTCTCCCAGCTCCACCAGCTGCGCGGCCGCGTCGGCCGTGGCTCGGCGGCGGGCCTGTGCCTGCTGGTCACCGAGATGCCGGAGGCGAGCGCGGCCCGCCAGCGGCTCAACGCCGTCGCCGCCACCCTCGACGGCTTCGAGCTCTCCCGCATCGACCTCGAACAGCGCCGCGAGGGCGACGTCCTCGGCCAGGCCCAGTCCGGCGCCCGCACCAGCCTGCGGATGCTGGCGGTCATCGAGGACGAGGAGATCATCGCGGAGGCGAGGGAGGAGGCGATGACGGTGGTGGAGGCCGATCCGGAGCTGACCAATCTCCCTGGTCTACGGACAGCCCTGGACGCCCTCTTGGACGAGGAGAGAGAGCAGTACTTGGAAAAGGGGTGAAGCGGACCTACCTCAAGGGGCGCGGGGAACTGCGCGACCAGCCACAATGAACCTGCAGTCGCCCACAACCAAGGACCAAAGATGACCCGCGTGATCGCCGGCGCAGCAGGCGGACGTCGCCTCGCAGTCCCGCCAGGTACCGGCACCCGCCCCACTTCCGACCGCGCACGCGAGGGCCTCTTCTCCACCTGGCAGTCCCTCCTCGCAGGCCCTCTGGACGGCGAACGAGTCCTCGATCTATACGCGGGATCGGGCGCCGTGGGCCTGGAGGCACTCTCCCGCGGCGCGAGCCACACGCTCCTCGTCGAAGCCGACGTGCGAGCGGCCCGCATCGTCCGCGAGAACGTCAAGAATCTCGGCCTCCCCGGCGCCGAAGTGAGATCGGGCAAAGCGGAACAGATCATCCAGACCCCGGCGCCCGCCGAGCCGTACGACATCGTCTTCCTCGACCCGCCGTACCGAGTCACAGATCACGATCTTCGCGAGATTCTGCTCACACTCCGCTCAGGGGGCTGGCTAGCGCCGGAGGCGCTCGTCACCGTGGAGCGAAGCACCAGAGGCGGAGAATTCCGGTGGCCGGACGGATTCGAGGCGCTCCGGGCCCGTCGTTACGGCGAGGGAACGTTTTGGTACGGTCGCGCCGCCATGGGCGACAACGCCTCTACGTGCGAAGACGCACGATGACCGGACCGGAGAGCGAGGGAACACAAGTGCGCCGAGCCGTCTGTCCCGGGTCGTTCGACCCGATCCACAACGGGCACCTCGACATCATTTCCCGCGCGTCCAGGCTGTACGACGAGGTCTACGTCGCTGTCATGATCAACAAGTCCAAGAAGAGCCTGTTCGAGGTGGACGAGCGGCTCGACCTGATCCGCGAGGTCACCGCCGAGTACGGGAACGTACGGGCCGAGGCCTTCCACGGCCTCCTGGTGGACTTCTGCAAGCAGCGCGACATCCCGGCCATCGTCAAGGGCCTGCGCGCGGTCAGCGACTTCGACTACGAGCTGCAGATGGCGCAGATGAACAACGGCCTGTCGGGCGTGGAGACGCTCTTCGTGCCGACCAACCCCACCTACAGCTTCATGTCCTCCTCCCTGGTGAAGGAGGTGGCCACCTGGGGCGGCGACGTCTCGCACCTGGTGCCGCCGCAGGTCCTGGAGGCGCTCAACAAGCGTCTGCGCCAAGGCTGAACGGGCGGCTACAGTCGTTCCGTCCGTCTCCATCACAGCTGTAGAGAGTGGCGAGCACACGGTGGACGTACAGAACAAGCTCGACGAGATCGTCGCGGCGGTCTCAGGTGCCCGGTCGATGCCGATGTCGGCCTCGTGCGTGGTCAACCGCGCCGAACTGCTCTCCCTGCTGGAAGAGGTCCGCGCGGCCCTGCCCGGCTCCCTCGCTCAGGCCCAGGAGCTGATCGGCGACCGCGAGCAGATGGTCGAGCAGGCCCGTCAGGAGGCCGACCGCATCATCGGCCAGGCGCACGCCGAGCGCGGCTCGCTGATCTCCGACACCGAGGTCGCCCGCCGCTCCCAGGCCGAGGGCGACCGCCTCCTCGCCGAGGCCCGCAAGGAGGCCGAGGACGTCCGCGCGGAGGCCGACGACTACGTCGACTCCAAGCTCGCCAACTTCGAGGTCGTCCTCACCAAGACCCTCGGCTCCGTCGGCCGCGGCCGCGAGAAGCTCCTCGGTACCGGCCCCGGCCTCGACGAGCAGGGCTACGAGGACGAGGACGCCCCCGAGCGCAGCCACGACCCGGAGACCCTGCGCCGCACGGCCGACCAGTACGTCGACGCCAAGCTCGGCGCCTTCGAGGCCGTACTCGCCAAGACCCTGGAGGCCGTCGGCCGCGGCCGGCAGAAGCTGCACGGCCGGATCGCCACCGACGACCTCGGCGCCCTCTCCGACGACCTCGGCACCGTCCAACACTCCAGCGACGCCGACTACCTCGCCGATCTCGCCGCGCTCGCGGAGCAGGACACCCCGGCGGCCCCGGCCGGGCAGCCGCCGGCGACCGTACCGGCACAGCCGCAGTACGACCCGCAGCCCGTGCAGCCGGCGTACGGCTACCAGCAGACGGACACCTACGGCGGCTACCCGCAGCAGCAGGTCTACGCCCAGCAGCAGGACCCGTACGGCTACCAGCAGGCCGACCCCTACGCCTACCAGGGCTACGACGCCCAGCAGGCGGGCTACGACCAGCAGCAGCCCCAGCAGGCCGCCCAGCAGTCGTACGCCCTCGACGAGACCAGCCTCTTCGACACGAGCATGATCACGCCGGAGCAGCTGAGGGCCTACGAGCAGGGGCGCGGCCAGTAAGGGACCACCGGATTGGGCCGTGAGCGAAAGGTCCAGTATCCTGGCTCTTCGGTCGCGCGTACGTCCGCGATCAAAGCTGCCCAGGAACACCGACGGGCAGTGACCCCTTGAGCTCAGCAGATCGAAAGCAGGAACGGCGTGACAGCCCGCCTCGACCACCGCAACCCTCTCGTGTTCGACACACACGAGCTGGGCCGGCGGCCCGGTGCGCTGCAGCGCCTGACCCGTACGGTCGACGCCCCCAAGGACTTCGGTGTCCAGGGAGTCGTCGGAGTGCCGGAAGGCGCCCCGCTGGAGCTCGAACTCCGGCTCGAGTCGGTCATGGAAGGGGTGCTTGTCACAGGCACCGCCCGTGCACAGGCCGAGGGGGAGTGCGTAAGGTGTCTGGAGCCGCTTCAGCTCGACGTCGAAGCGGAATTCCAGGAGATGTTCTCGTACCCTGACGCCGACGACCGGGGCCGCGTCCAAGCGGAACCGGGCGACGACGCCGAGGACGACGAGGACAGGCTCTTTCTCGAGGACGGCCTGTTCGACCTCGAACCCGTGCTGCGTGATGCGGTGGTGCTCGCACTGCCGATGCAGCCGGTGTGCCAGGAAGACTGCCCCGGCCTGTGCTCCGAGTGCGGAGCCCGGCTGGCGGACGACCCGGACCACCAGCATGACGCCGTCGACATCCGTTGGGCGGCACTGAAGGGACTCGCCGGTTCACTCGGAGACGGCGAGAAGGACGAGATGAGCGGCGCCGAAGCGGAAGCGGGCGTCGACGAGAAGCAGGAGAAGTAGCCGTGGCTGTTCCGAAGCGGAAGATGTCGCGCAGCAACACGCGCCACCGCCGGTCGCAGTGGAAGGCTGCGGTCCCCACCCTGGTTGCGTGCGAGCGCTGCCACGAGCCCAA
The DNA here is from genome assembly GCF_008704715.1 of Streptomyces chartreusis. Lineage (NCBI taxonomy): Bacteria > Bacillati > Actinomycetota > Actinomycetes > Kitasatosporales > Streptomycetaceae > Streptomyces > Streptomyces chartreusis. The sequence goes on along the minus strand of NZ_CP023689.1, from coordinate 3,057,566 downwards.
GCTGCAGCACATTGCGTGCCCGTCTTGCGGCACCTACAACAAGCGCCAGGTCCTCGAGGTCTGAGCGGCTGGTGAGAGGCACTGTGTCCACGCCGAAGAAGAACGCAGCGGACAACCAGGCCTCGTCCCACACGCTGTTGGAAGGGCGGCTCGGGTACAAGCTCGAGTCCGCCCTTCTGGTGCGTGCGCTGACCCACCGTTCCTACGCGTACGAGAACGGCGGTCTGCCGACCAACGAGCGGCTGGAGTTCCTCGGGGACTCCGTCCTGGGTCTCGTGGTCACGGACACGCTGTACCGAACCCACCCCGATCTGCCCGAGGGCCAGCTGGCCAAGCTTCGGGCCGCGGTGGTCAATTCGCGTGCGCTGGCGGAGGTCGGTCGTGGGCTGGAACTGGGCTCCTTCATCCGGCTCGGCCGTGGTGAAGAGGGCACGGGCGGCCGGGACAAGGCGTCCATCCTCGCCGACACCCTCGAAGCGGTGATCGGCGCGGTCTATCTCGACCAGGGCCTGGAATCGGCGGCGGAGCTGGTGCACCGCCTGTTCGACCCCCTGATCGAGAAGTCCTCGAACCTCGGAGCCGGCCTGGACTGGAAGACCAGTCTCCAGGAGCTCACCGCGACCGAAGGACTCGGCGTGCCCGAGTACCTGGTCACGGAGACCGGCCCCGACCACGAGAAGACCTTCACTGCTGCCGCCCGCGTCGGAGGCGTCTCGTACGGCACCGGCACCGGCCGCAGCAAGAAGGAGGCGGAGCAGCAGGCTGCTGAGTCCGCGTGGCGGTCCATCAAGGCCGCCGCGGACGAGCGAGCCAAGAAGGCGGCCGAGAACGCCGCCGAGGACGACGCCGACGCGCCGTCCGCCTCCGCCTGACCGAACAGCGCGATCCGAGCGCCCGACCCTTCGCCGGGGCGGGCGCTCGGCCCATTCAGCAGGCTCCGCGGGACGCACGGGGTGCGAGAGCCCTACGTCCCGTCGCAGGTGTACAGGGGATCCGATGCCCGAGTTGCCCGAGGTCGAGGTCGTACGGCGTGGCCTGGAGCGGTGGGTCGCCCATCGCACGGTCGCCGACGCCGAGGTGCTGCACCCGCGTGCCGTACGGCGGCACATCGCCGGCGCCGACGACTTCGCGCACCGGCTCAAGGGCCACCGTGTCGGCGTCCCCAGCCGCCGTGGCAAGTACCTGTGGCTGCCCCTGGAGGACACCGGGCAGTCGGTCCTGGCGCACCTCGGCATGAGCGGTCAGCTGCTGGTCCAGCCGCATACCGTGCCGGACGAGAAGCACCTCAGGATCCGGGTGCGGTTCGCGGACGCGCTCGACACCGAGCTGCGGTTCGTGGACCAACGCACCTTCGGCGGGCTGTCGTTGCACGACAACACCCCGGACGGACTGCCCGACGTCATCGCGCACATCGCGCGCGACCCGCTCGACCCGCTCTTCGACGACGACGCCTTCCACCAGGCCCTGCGCCGCAAGCGCAGCACCATCAAACGGGCCCTGCTCGACCAGTCGTTGATCAGCGGCGTCGGCAACATCTATGCGGACGAGGCCCTTTGGCGCGCCCGTCTGCACTACGAGCGCCCCACCGGCACCTTCACCCGCCCCCGCACCCAGGAACTCCTGGGCCATGTGAGGGACGTGATGAACGCGGCCCTCGCGGTGGGCGGCACCAGCTTCGACAGCCTGTACGTCAACGTCAACGGCGAGTCGGGCTACTTCGACCGCTCACTCGACGCGTACGGCCGTGAAGGGCTGCCCTGCAAGCGGTGCGGTACGCCGATGCGCCGGCGGCCCTGGATGAACCGGTCCAGCTACTTCTGCCCGAAGTGTCAGAGGGCGCCGCGCGTCTCGTCATAGTGCCGGCGTGCTTCGAGCACGTCGTCCATCTGCCCCTCCACGAAGTGGATGAGGCTCAGCAGCCGCTCGGCGACCCCGCGTCCCAGCGGCGTCAGTTCGTAGTCGACCCGTGGCGGATTCGTCGGCTGGGCGTCGCGGCGCACCAGGCCGTCGCGCTCCAGGGCGTGCAGGGTCTGGGACAGCATCTTCTCGCTGACGCCGTCGACCCGGCGGCGCAGCTCGTTGAAGCGCAGCGAGCCGTCGTACAGGGCGCCCAGGGTCAGTCCGCCCCAGCGGCCGGTGACGTGCTCCAGCGTGACGCGCGAGGGGCAGGCCTTGGCGAACACGTTGTACGGGAGGTCCTGCGCCTCCATGAGCTCCTGCGTGGTGTCCATGACTGAAGCGTACTCGAACGCAGCGCTTACTGGGAGGTTGCACTAACCAGAAGTTAGTGCTTTCCTTTTGTCATCGCCAGTGAGCTGCCTATTTCAGGAGTACCCACGTGACCACCCCTGTCGTCTCCATCGCCTATCACTCCGGCTTCGGCCACACCGCCGTCATCGCCGAGGCCGTCCGTGCCGGTGCCGTCGAGGCCGGTGCCGAGGTGCACCTGATCAAGGTGGACGAGATCACCGAGGAGCAGTGGGCGATCCTCGACGCCTCGGACGCCATCGTGTTCGGCTCGCCGACCTACATGGGCACCGCGTCCGGCGCCTTCCACGTCTTCGCCGAGGCCACCTCCAAGCGCTGGGCCGAGCGGGCCTGGACGGACAAGCTGGCCGCCGGCTTCACCAACTCCGCCTCCAAGAGCGGCGACAAGCTGCACACCCTCCAGTTCTTCCAGATCCTGGCCGCGCAGCTCGGCATGCACTGGGTCAACCTCGGCCTGCTCCCCGGCTGGAACAGCAGCGCCGGCTCCGAGCACGACATCAACCGCCTCGGCTTCTTCGCCGGTGCCGCCGCCCAGACCAACGCCGACCAGGGTCCCGACGCCGTCCACAAGGCCGACGTGGCGACGGCGGAGCACCTGGGCCGCCGGGTGACCGAGACCGCGAAGACGTTCGCCCTGGGCCGCGCCGCGATCGCCGCGTAACCGCACGACCGCCCACGCACAAGGGGCTCCCACCCGGTCGTCACCGGGTGGGAGCCCCTTGCCGCGGACGGGCTGCCGTCGCGTGAGCGGTATGTCTAGTAGCCGAAGTCCTGCGTCCACCAAGGGCCGCCCGCGCCGATGTGGACGCCGACGCCGAGGGTCTTGAAGTCGCAGTTCAGGATGTTGGCCTTGTGGCCCGGGCTGTTCATCCAGGCTTCCATGACCGCGGCGGCATCCGCCTGGCCGCGGGCTATGTTCTCGCCGCCGAGGTCGGTGATGCCGGCCTTCGCGGCCCGGTCCCATGGGGAGGCCCCGCCCGGGTCGGTGTGGTCGAAGAAGCCCAGATCGGCCATGGCCTCGCTGAAGTCCTGGGCGAGACCGGCGAGCGCGCTGTTGGCCGCGACCGGGCTGCATCCCACCTGCGCCCGCTCCTCGTTCACGAGCCGGAGCACCTCGGCCGCGGCGGCGGACTCGGCGGACACGGTCACGGGGACGCTGGTCTGCTCGTCGGACTTCGGCGGCTTCTTGCTCTGCTTCTCGGGCGCCTTGGTGGCCTTGCGCGAAGGCGTGTCCGTCGGCTTCTTGCTGGGCGTGGCCGACGGCTTCTTCGACGGGGTCTTCGTCGGCGCGGCCGACGTGGTCGACGGAGCCGGCGAGGAGGGCCGCTGGACGTCACGGCTCGTCGTGCCGCCGCTGTCGTCCCGGTCCGCGCTGCCCGAGGTGCCGCCCTGCTCGGCGGGGATGTTCGTCGGGGAGCCGGCCGACTGCGCCCGGTCCGTGCCGCTGCCACCGCCGAGTTGGTAGTTGTCGATGCCGGGCACCACGCCCGCGGCCACCGCGACCGTGCCGATGGCGACCGCGGCGGAGACACCGAGCAGCCCGGTCTTCACCGGAGCCGCGGCCTTCTTGCGGCGGCGGTGCGAGCCCCCGGGACGCCGGGTGCCGGAGTCGGGCGTGAACCCCTCGCTCCGGAAGGCGCCGGTCTCGTCGACCGGGAAGGCGGTGGTGTCGTTGAAGCGTGCGTAGTCCTCTTCCGATGCGAAGAGATACGCGTCGCTTCTCGCGGAGGCCTCGGCGTACGCCTCCTGCTCCTCCCGGTGCAGATAGGGCGCGATGCCCCTCGTCGACCGGTCGCCGGCGTACGAGTCCAGCGGGTCGTGGCTCTCCGTGTAGGAGCCGTCCGTATTGGTGACCCCCGTGGCGCGGCCCGTGGCGGCGCGGCCGGCGGCGGAGCGTCGGTGGCGTCCCATGTCCTGGCCTTCCTCGTCCCTGCGGTCTCAACGTCCTCACACAACTCACACGATCGAGTGAGTTTCATATGAGATTCATTGGGTCGGGACGGTACCGCATGGCGCCAGAGGAAGGAGTGCCCCGAGAGACATTGGCCCGTTAGGTTGCAGTCATGAGCGAGGATGTGCGGTTGGTCGCCTGGGTGCGTGGACGCGTCCAAGGTGTGGGTTTTCGCTGGTTCACGCGGGCCAAGGCCCTCGAGATCGGCGGCCTGAGTGGTTTTGCTCTCAATTTGGACGACGGTCGGGTCCAAGTGGTCGCGGAGGGTCCCCGCGGCGGCTGTGAGGGGCTCCTCGACTGGCTCCAGGGCAGCGACACGCCCGGGCGGGTGGACGGTGTCACCGAGATCTGGGACACACCTCGCGGGGGTTACGACGGCTTCGCCATCCGCTGACTCGTTTCTGTACACAGACCCAGGCGCAAGCGGAGGGACCTGCCACCGGCAACTGCCCCGAGCAGAAATGAGCAGGTGGTTGCCAAGAACGGCTCTCGATGGCAGGCTCCGCACTCAAGGATGATCGCCACGCCCCGAGGGGCCCGCAGGAGTCGCCACGTCGCCGTTCACGGCCGTGTGCCCCCGGGTTCACCCGCCAATACGGGGTGTGATCGTGTTGACCGTCAAACTTTTTGGTGAGACGCTGAAAGCCCCGCGCACCCTAGCTGTTTGGCGTGGCTGAACGGCAGTACAACTGCAGGCCTGCCAAGCAACCGCGGGTGCGAATCCCTCACGACCCACACCGCATCGGTCGGTCACTCAGTGTGGAGGACCATCCATCATGGCAAAGGCGCTTCTCGGTTACGTCGGCGGCTCCGACCCTCGACTCCTCGCCGAGATGCGACGGCTCCAGCAGCGTGTCCAGGACCTCGAGTCCGAGCTCGGTCGGATCCAGGCCGAGAACGACGCGCTGACGGCTGCCGCTTCTCACGACAGGATCATGGAGAGCATCGACGCACACCAGGCGGAGCCTGCGCTCACCTGATCACTGCATCGCTCCACAACAGCTGCAGCAGTGGTTGGGCAGCCCGTATCAACCGCTAAGTCGTCAGACGACTGGGGTCTGCCCAGCCGTCAGAAGTTGCAAGGGACGCTTCGGCGTCCCTTCTTTCTTTTCCCCCGCATCCTTTCACCCTCTTTAACGTCTGGTGTGCCCTGCACGTTCACCGGTGAAACCGTGCGTTCATGGAGCGAGACTTCCCCGGAAGGTAGAGTCCACCGGCGTGCACCTCAAGGCCCTGACCCTCCGAGGGTTCAAGTCGTTCGCGTCGGCGACCACGCTCCGGTTCGAGCCGGGCATCACGTGCGTCGTCGGTCCGAACGGCTCGGGCAAGTCCAACGTCGTGGACGCGCTCAGCTGGGTCATGGGCGAGCAGGGTGCCAAGTCGCTGCGCGGCGGCAAGATGGAGGACGTCATCTTCGCCGGCACCACCGGCCGCCCGCCGCTGGGCCGCGCCGAGGTGTCGCTGACCATCGACAACTCCGACGGGGCGCTGCCCATCGAGTACTCCGAGGTCACCATCACGCGGATCATGTTCCGCAACGGCGGCAGCGAGTACCAGATCAACGGTGACACCTGTCGCCTCCTCGACATCCAGGAACTGCTCTCCGACTCCGGCATCGGCCGCGAGATGCACGTCATCGTCGGCCAGGGCCAGCTGGACTCCGTCCTGCACGCGGACCCCATGGGCCGCCGCGCCTTCATCGAGGAGGCGGCCGGCGTCCTCAAGCACCGCAAGCGCAAGGAAAAGGCGCTGCGCAAGCTGGACGCGATGCAGGCCAACCTCGCGCGCGTGCAGGACCTCACGGACGAACTGCGCCGACAGCTCAAGCCGCTGGGCCGCCAGGCGGCCGTCGCACGCAGGGCTGCCGTCATCCAGGCGGACCTTCGCGACGCCCGGCTCCGCCTCCTCGCCGACGATCTCGTACGGCTGCGAGAGGCGCTGCGGACCGAGGTCGCCGACGAGGCCGCGCTGAAGGAACGCAAGGAGACCGCCGAGCAGGAGCTGAAGAAGGCCCTCCAGCGCGAGGCCCTCCTGGAGGAGGAGGTCCGCCGGCTCACCCCGCGCCTCCAGCAGGCCCAGCAGACCTGGTACGAGCTGTCGCAGCTCGCCGAGCGGGTGCGCGGCACGATCTCGCTGGCCGACGCGCGTGTGAAGAGCGCGACCTCCGCGCCGCCGGAGGAGCGCCGGGGCCGCGACCCCGAGGACATGGAGCGCGAGGCCGCCCGCATCCGTGAGCAGGAGGCGGAGCTGGAGGCGGCCCTCGAAGCGGCCGAGCGGGCGCTGGAGGACACGGTCGCCCACCGCGCCGAACTGGAGCGTGAACTCGGCCTGGAGGAACGCCGGCTCAAGGACGTCGCCCGCGCCATCGCCGACCGCCGCGAGGGCCTCGCCCGGCTGAACGGCCAGGTCAACGCGGCCCGTTCACGTGCCGCGTCCGCCCAGTCCGAGATCGACCGCCTCGCCGCCGCCCGGGACGAGGCCCAGGAGCGCGCGTTCGCCGCCCAGGAGGAGTACGAGGCGCTCAAGGCCGAGGTCGACGGCCTGGACGCCGGCGACGCGGAACTCGCCGAGCAGCACGACACGGCGAAGGCGCAGCTCGCGGAGGCGGAGGCCGCTCTGACGGCGGCCCGCGAGGCGGCCACCGCGGCGGAACGCAGGCGTGCCGCGACCAAGGCCCGGCACGAGGCGCTGGCGCTGGGCCTGCGCCGCAAGGACGGCACGGGTGCGCTGCTCGGCGCGAAGGATCGCCTCACAGGGCTGCTGGGCCCTGCCGCGGAACTGCTGACCGTGACACCGGGCCACGAGGTACCGCTGGCGGCGGCGTTCGGAGCGGCGGCGGACGCCATCGCCGTGACCTCACCGTCCGCGGCGGCCGAGGCGATCCGTCTGCTGCGAAAGCAGGACGCGGGCAGGGCTTCACTGCTGCTCGCCGGTTCACCGGAGGCGCCCCTCGGCGCGACCGGCCACGACGAACCCGCACCCGCCGGCGGGCATCGCGCGGCCGATCTCGTCCGCGCCCCCGCCGACCTCATGCCGGCCATCCGCCGTCTCCTCCGGGGCATCGTCGTCGTAGGCACCCTCGAAGACGCCGAAGACCTCGTCTACGCGCACCCGCACCTCACCGCCGTGACCGCCGAAGGCGACCTGCTCGGGGCGCACTTCGCGCACGGTGGGTCCGCCGGGGCGCCCAGCCTCCTGGAAGTGCAGGCCTCTGTGGACGAGGCCGCCGCCGAGCTGGAAGAGCTGGCGGTCCGCTGCGAGGAACTCACCGAGGCCCAGCACGCGGCCGCCGAACGGCGTAAGGCAGCCGTCGCCCTGGTCGAGGAGCTGGGGGAGCGGCGCCGGGCGGCCGACCGGGAGAAGTCGACCGTGGCCCAGCAGCTCGGCCGGCTCGCCGGGCAGGCACGCGGTGCCGCGGGGGAGGCCGAACGGTCCGTGGCCGCCGCCGCGCGGGCCCAGGACGCCCTCGACAAGGCGCTCATGGACGCCGAGGAGCTGGCCGAGCGGCTCGCCGTGGCCGAGGAGATGCCGGTCGAGGAGGAGCCCGACACCTCGGTGCGGGACCGGCTCGCCGCCGACGGCGCCAACGCCCGGCAGACCGAGATGGAGGCCCGCCTCCAGGTCCGTACGCACGAGGAGCGGGTCAAGGGACTGTCCGGACGGGCCGACTCCCTGGACCGTGCCGCCCGCGCCGAACGCGAGGCACGCGCGCGTGCCGAGCAGCGGCGGGCGCGGCTGCGCCACGAGGCCGCCGTCGCGGAGGCCGTCGCCTCCGGTGCCCGCCAGCTGCTGGCGCACGTCGAGGTCTCCCTCGCGCGGGCGGAGGAGGAGCGCGGCGCGGCCGAGGCGGCCAAGGCGCTGCGGGAGCAGGAGCTGACCGCGGCCCGCGGCGCCGGCCGCGACCTCAAGGCCGAACTCGACAAGCTGACCGACTCCGTGCACCGTGGTGAGGTCCTCGGCGCCGAGAAGCGGATGCGGATCGAGCAGCTGGAGACCAAGGCGCTGGAGGAGCTGGGCGTGGAACCCGCCGGGCTCGTCTCCGAGTACGGCCCCCACCAGCTCGTACCGCCGTCCCTGGCCGCCGAGGGCGAGCAGCTGCCCGACGACCCCGAGCACCCCCGCAACCAGCCCAAGCCGTTCGTGCGGGCCGAGCAGGAGAAGCGGCTCAAGGCCGCCGAGCGTGCCTACCAGCAGCTCGGCAAGGTCAACCCGCTGGCCCTGGAGGAGTTCGCGGCGCTGGAGGAGCGGCACAAGTTCCTCAGCGAGCAGCTGGAGGACCTGAAGAAGACCCGCGCCGACCTGCTCCAGGTCGTCAAGGAGGTCGACGAACGCGTCGAGCAGGTCTTCACCGAGGCGTACTGGGACACGGCCAGGGAGTTCGAGGGCGTCTTCAGCCGGCTGTTCCCGGGCGGGGAGGGGCGGTTGATCCTGACCGACCCCGACAACATGCTCACCACGGGTGTCGACGTCGAGGCGCGCCCGCCGGGCAAGAAGGTCAAGCGGCTGTCGCTGCTCTCGGGTGGTGAGCGTTCACTCACGGCCGTCGCGATGCTGGTGTCCATCTTCAAGGCCCGGCCGAGCCCGTTCTACGTCATGGACGAGGTCGAGGCCGCCCTCGACGACACCAACCTCCAGCGGCTGATCCGCATCATGCAGGAGCTCCAGGAAGCCTCGCAGCTGATCGTGATCACGCACCAGAAGCGCACGATGGAGGTCGCCGACGCTCTGTACGGCGTCTCCATGCAGGGCGACGGCGTCTCGAAGGTCATCAGCCAGAAGCTGCGCTGACGCCGGGCACACCGCCTCCCCGGCCAACCTTCACCTCTTCACCTTCACTTCAAGAAGTGAACGCACGTCACTCGGATGCGTCTCCAAAGTCACAGGAGCCTCCCTATTGACTTCGATACTTGAAGGCATAGGGTCTCCAACGTTGCTTTTAACTTCAGGTATCACGGCCTGGAGCGGCTGACCCCCCACCCGGCAGCGTTGCCGGTGCCCGAGGAGTACACGTGACCAGCACAGCGCAGGCGTCCACACCAGGAGCCAAGGCGGCCCACCCCGAACATCTCGGGCACGTCGTCTTCATCACCGCGGCGGCCGCCATGGGCGGCTTCCTGTTCGGTTATGACAGCTCCGTCATCAACGGAGCCAACGGCGGTATCCAGGACAGGTTCGACCTCAGCTCGGGCGTCACCGGAACCGTCGCCGCCAGCGCCCTGCTCGGCAGCGCCCTCGGCGCCGCGATCGCCGGCCGCATAGCCGACCGCATCGGCCGGATCCGCGTCATGCAGATCGCGGCGGTGCTGTTCGCCGTGAGTGCCGTAGGTTCCGGTCTGCCGTTCGCCGCGTGGGACCTCGCCGCCTGGCGTGTGCTCGGCGGCATCGCCATCGGTATGGCCTCCGTCATCGGCCCGGCCTACATCGCCGAGGTCGCTCCGCCCGCCTACCGCGGCCGGCTCGCCTCCTTCCAGCAGGCCGCCATCGTCATCGGCATCGCCATCTCGCAGCTGGTCAACTGGGCCCTGCTGAACATGGCGGACGGCGAGGAGCGCGGCACCATCGCGGGCCTGGAGGCCTGGCAGTGGATGCTCGGTGTGATGCTCGTACCCGCGCTGATCTACGGGCTGCTGTCCTTCGCCATCCCCGAGTCCCCGCGCTACCTGATCAGCGTCGGACGCACCGCCGACGCCAAGAAGGTCCTCGCGGACGTCGAGGGCGACATCGACCTGGACGCCCGGGTCGCGGAGATCGACCAGGCCATGCGCGGCGACCACAAGTCGACGTTCAAGGACCTGCTGGGCGGCAGGTTCGGCCTGCTGCCGATCGTGTGGATCGGCATCGGCCTCTCCGTGTTCCAGCAGCTGGTCGGCATCAACGTCATCTTCTACTACTCGAACCTGCTGTGGCAGTCCGTGGGCGTCGACCCGTCGAGCTCGTTCTTCTACTCGTTCGAGACCTCGATCATCAACATCATCGGCACCGTGATCGCGATGATCTTCGTCGACCGGCTCGGCCGCAAGCCGCTCGCCCTCATCGGCTCCGTCGGCATGGGCGTCTCGCTCGCGGCGGCCGCCTGGGCCTTCTCCTTCCAGAACGGCAGCGACCCGCTGCCGACCGCGCAGGGCTACGTGGCGCTGATCGCCGCCAACGCCTTCGTGCTCTTCTTCGCCCTGTCCTGGGGCGTGGTCGTCTGGGTCATGCTCGGTGAGGTCTTCCCGAACAAGATCCGCGCCGCCGCCCTGGGTGTGGCCGCCTCGGCCCAGTGGATCGCCAACTGGGTGATCACGATCACCTTCCCGGACCTGGCGGACTGGAACCTGTCTCTCACCTACGTCATGTACGCGGTGTTCGCCTTCCTCTCCATCCCGTTCATCCTCAAGTTCGTGCCCGAGACCAAGGGCAAGAAGCTGGAGGAGATGGGCTGAGCCGCCCACCCGGACCCGGGGGGAAGGGCCAAGTCCCCGCTGCCCCTCTCCCCGTAACCCGCCGCCGCCCCGACTCGGCCACTGCCCGAGCCGGGGCGGCGGTGTCGGGTACGGCGGGTCAGGCGTCCAGCGCGGGCAGCACCCGCTCGCAGAACAGCCGCAGACTCCGCCACCCCTCCTCCACGGGCATCCCGCCCGACAAGGGGTGCAGTACGTAGTTGTCGAAGCCCAGCGCCGCGCACTCCTCGGGGGTGACGATCCGGTACACGCCCTCGGCGCGCAGCTCCTCCACCGTCGTGGCCCCCGACTTCACCGCCGAGCGGATCTCCCCGGACTGCCAGGAGGCGTACGTGCGGGCCTCGTGCAGGAAGTGCCGGCCGTGCTCGGCCCAGGTCCGGTCCGGGTCCTCGGCGACGTGCAGCAGCGGCGTCTCGGCGGCCGGCATCATCGTCCAGCCCTCGGTGCCGTACTCCACCAGCCGCTCCTTGTAGTACGCCTCCAGCTCCGGCAGATGCGCGCTGGGGAAGAACGGCAGACCGAGGCGGGCGGCCCGGCGGGCGGCGGCCTTCGAGGAGCCGCCGACCAGCAGCAGGGGGTGCGGGTCGGTGAACGGGCGCGGGGTGATCCGTACCATGCGGCCGCGGTACTCGAAGGGCTCGCCGGTCCACGCCTTCAGCAGCGTCTCCAGCAGTTCGTCCTGGAGCCGGCCGCGCCGCTTCCACTCGACGTCGAACAGGGCGTACTCCTCGGGGCGGTACCCGATCCCGGCGACCGTGACCAGCCGTCCGCCGCTCAGCAGGTCCAGGACCGCGATCTCCTCGGCGAGCCGCAGCGGGTCGTGCAGCGGGCCGATGATCGCCGAGACGGTGACCGCGAGGCGCTTCGTCGCGCCGAAGACCGCGGAGGCGAAGGCGAACGGCGACGGCAGCCAGTTGTTCTCGGCGCCGTGGTGCTCCTCCGTCTGCACGGTGGTGATGCCGTGCTCGTCGGCGTACGCGGCCATCTCCAGGGCGGCCCGGTAGCGGGCGGCGAGCGAGGCGGGGGTGGCGTCGGGCTCGACGAGGTTGAAACGTACGACCGAGACGGGCATGGGGGTCCCCCTTCACCGGGCGGGTATGAAGGCGGACGTTAGCTGACGGTGTGTCAGACATCCAGAGGGGTGTCGCCGGAGTCCATGGCTGATACTGGACGGGTTATGGACATCGTCATCCTTGCTGTAGTCATCGCCGTGGTCGTGCTCGGTGCGCTCGGCGGGCTCATCGTCGGCAGCCGTCGCAAGAAGCAGCTGCCCCCGCCGCCGCCCGCCGCGCCCGACATCACCGCCCCTCCGGTCGAGCCGCACGTCGGCGACGAGGCCGAGACACCGCGCGACGAAGAGCGCCGGACCATAGAGGAGGTGGACCTTCCCGACGGCTCGACCGGAGTCGCCGTCGAGGAACCGCCCGTCGTCGAAGAGCTCCCGCCGACCGAGATCGAGGTGCCGGAGCCCACCGCCGGCCGCCTGATCCGGCTGCGCGCCCGGCTCTCCCGCTCGCAGACCGCCCTCGGCAAGGGGCTGCTCACGCTCCTGTCGCGCGAGCACCTCGACGAGGACACCTGGGAGGAGATCGAGGACACCCTGCTCACCGCCGACGTCGGTGTGGCGCCCACCCAGGAGCTGGTCGACGGCCTGCGCGAGCGCGTGAAGGTCCTCGGCACCCGAACCCCCGAGGAGCTGCGCGGCCTGCTGCGCGAGGAGCTCCTGAAGCTCGTCGGCACCGACATGGACCGCGTCGTCAAGACCGAGCCCGAGGCCAGCAAGCCCGGCATCGTGATGGTCGTCGGCGTCAACGGCACCGGCAAGACCACCACCACCGGCAAGCTCGCCCGCGTCCTCGTGGCCGACGGCCGCAGCGTGGTCCTGGGCGCCGCCGACACCTTCCGTGCCGCCGCCGCCGACCAGCTCCAGACCTGGGGCGAGCGGGTCGGCGCCCACACCGTGCGCGGTCCGGAGGGCGGCGACCCCGCCTCCGTCGCGTTCGACGCGGTGAAGGAGGGCAAGGAGATGGGCTCCGACGTCGTCCTCATCGACACCGCCGGGCGCCTGCACACCAAGACCGGCCTCATGGACGAGCTCGGCAAGGTCAAGCGGGTCGTCGAGAAGCACGCACCGCTGGACGAGGTGCTGCTGGTGCTGGACGCCACCACGGGGCAGAACGGCCTGGTGCAGGCCCGTGTCTTCGCCGAGGTCGTCGACATCACCGGCATCGTGCTGACCAAGCTGGACGGCACCGCCAAGGGCGGCATCGTCGTCGCGGTGCAGCGCGAGCTGGGTGTGCCCGTGAAGCTGATCGGGCTGGGTGAGGGCGCCGACGATCTGGCGCCGTTCGAGCCGGAGGCGTTCGTTGACGCCCTTATCGGAGAGTGACACCGGCTACCGAATTCGGTACCTGGTGCAAGAAGCGCCCGCCCCCCGAGGTGCAGTCGGGGGACGGGCGCTTTGCCGTGTGGGCCTAGGCCCGTGACCTGTGTGCCACGTACGCCAGCGTGCCCAGCAGCAGCCGGGCCGCCGGCGGTTTCGTCGCCGTGTCCAGCGCCGGCGGACGCAGCCAGCGCACCGGGCCCAGGCCGCCCCGGTCGGACGGCGGGGCCGTGATGTGCTCGCCGGGGCCGAGGCCGCGCAGATCGAGGTGGGTCGGGTCGTCCCAGCCCATGCGGTACAGGAGCTCGGGGAGCTCGGCGGCGGCGCCGGGGGCGACGAAGAAGTGCGCGCGGCCGTCGGGGGTGGCGGCGACCGGGCCGAGGGGCAGGCCCATGCGTTCGAGCCGGGTCAGCGCGCGGCGTCCTGCGGGCTCGGCCACCTCGATGACGTCGAACGCCCGGCCGACCGGCAGCATCACCGCGGCGCCCGGGAACTCCGACCACGCCTTGGTGACCTCGTCGAGCGTGGCGCCGGCCGGGACCCGGGGCGCGAAGTCCAGGGGGTGTGCGCCGGGCGCGTCGCAGTCGGAACGGCCGCACGAGCAGGCGCCCGCGGCGGCACGCGCGCCGGGCACCACGTCCCAGCCCCACAGTCCGGTGAACTCGGCGACGGCGGTGCACTCCGAGGCGCGGCCGCGTCGCCGCGAGCCGGATCGCATCTCACGGATGCCGCCGATCGTGAAGCCCATGCCCCCTCCAACGGTCAAGCGCGCCGGTGGTTACGACGCGAATGCGGAACGTGACTCTGTGTGTTCCTCGGTGACCGGGTACCCGTTTTGCGCCGCTCGGTCCATGCGGCGCTTCGAAGTGCCTCGGGTGGTGGGCCGGGCGACACGCGCCCCTGAGTGCTTCGCTCCGCCCACTTCCGGCCGTCCTATGTCAAGTGAATCGTGTGGAGGCGCCCGTGAGTTCATTCGAAGGGGTGGCGAATGGTGGCGATTCAGGGATCGCCATGGCTGGAGCCGTGATCGTAGGATTACCGTGAGTGCACGGACCTTCGGGGCACATGCGCTCGTGGGTATGCCGCAGGCAAGTCGGCTTTCCGTTCGAAGGGTGAGAACTGCCGGACGGGCGACCGTATTTACCGGCATTCTGATAGGGCTTGGCGCACTCGGTGACAAGTGGTCCAAGGGATGGGGGCGTTCCAGTGAGCGGCAACAGCGAAGGCGGTTCGAGTGCCGGTGGCACATCGCACGCTGACAAGCGCCCGAACGAGCTCCTCACGTCCTGGTTCGTCCGCAGCGGCTGGTCGAAAGGCGAACTCGCCCGCCAAGTGAACCGCCGGGCCCGTCAGTTGGGTGCCAACCACATCTCCACCGACACCTCCCGTGTACGCCGCTGGCTGGACGGCGAGAACCCCCGCGAGCCGATCCCCAGGATCCTGTCCGAGCTGTTCTCCGAGCGCTTCGGCTGCGTCGTCTCCGTCGAGGACCTGGGTCTGCGCGCCCCCCGCCAGTCACCCTCCGCGTCCGGTGTCGACCTGCCCTGGACGGGCCCGCAGACGGTGGCCCTGCTCAGCGAGTTCTCGCGCAGCGACCTGATGCTGGCGCGGCGCGGCTTCCTCGGGAGCTCGCTGGCCCTGTCCGCGGGCCCGGCGCTCATCGAGCCGATGCAGCGCTGGCTGGTCCCGGCCCCGCCCGCCCCGTACCACGAGCCCCGCACCGTCCCGTCCTCCCGCGCGCGCGGTCGGCTCTCCAAGCCCGAGCTGGACCTGCTGGAGTCCACCACCGTGATGTTCCGGCAGTGGGACGCCCAGTGCGGCGGCGGACTGCGCCGCAAGGCGGTCGTGGGCCAGCTGCACGAGGTGACCGACCTGCTCCAGGAGCCCCAGCCCGAGGCCACCACCCGCAAGCTGTTCAAGGTCGCCGCCGAGCTGGCCGAGCTGGCCGGCTGGATGTCGTACGACGTCGGGCTCCAGCCCACCGCGCAGAAGTACTTCGTCCTCGCGCTGCACGCCGCCAAGGAGGCCGGCGACCGGCCGCTGGGCTCCTACGTCCTGTCCAGCATGAGCCGCCAGATGATCCACCTCGGCCGGCCCGACGACGCCCTGGAGCTGATCCACCTCGCGCAGTACGGCAGCCGGGACTGCGCGAGCCCGCGCACCCAGTCGATGCTGTATGCGATGGAGGCCCGCGCGTACGCCAACATGGGCCAGCCCGGCAAGTGCAAGCGGGCCGTCCGGATGGCCGAGGACACCTTCGCCGAGTCCGACGAGTGGGACGAGCCGGACCCCGACTGGATCCGCTTCTTCTCGGAGGCGGAGCTGTACGGCGAGAACTCCCACTCCTTCCGCGACCTGGCCTATGTCGCCGGCCGCAGCCCGACCTACGCCTCGCTGGCCGAGCCGCTGATGCAGCAGGCCGCGGACCTGTTCGCGAAGGACGGCGAGCACCAGCGGTCGTATGCGCTGAACCTCATCGGTGTGGCCACGGTGCATCTGCTGCGGCGCGAGCCCGAGCAGAGCGCGGTCTATGCCGAGCGGGCCATGGCGGTCGCCAAGAAGGTGCGCTCCGAACGCGTCAACACTCGTATTCGAAAGACGGTCGACACGGCCGTACGCGATTTCGGGGATCTCGCCGAGGTCGTGGATCTCACCGACAAGCTCGCAGTCGAGCTCCCGGAGACCGCCGAAGCGGTCTGACACCCGGGGGCGAACCCTGGGACCCGCAGAACCCCGGCCGCGGCCGGCCCTCCCGAACTGCCCGACTCGGCTCCCCCATGCCAGGTCATCGGAAGGCCGACCGCGGCCGGCTTTTTCCCTTCAATGAAGGTTGCGCCACGATAACGATCAGACAGCCGGACATCCGGCAGTTCATCGACGCGTAACACGCAAGGCGCCTTCGTCACGGCGGCGAAACAACGAGGGGCTTCCACCGAAACGGCGCTGCGCCAATCTCTTGGCGCATAACCGGCCCACCCCTCATTCCGCTCAGGCTTCGCCCGCACGGGGCCGTACCAACGACGAGGAGACGCCGATGGCATCAGCCGCCATCACGCTTGCGGCGGACGCACCCACGCTGTCGTCCGCCAACACAGGCTTCATGCTCATCTGTTCCGCCCTGGTGATGCTCATGACCCCGGGCCTGGCCTTCTTCTACGGAGGCATGGTCCGCGTCAAGAGCACCCTGAACATGCTGATGATGAG
Source organism: Streptomyces chartreusis (assembly GCF_008704715.1). Lineage (NCBI taxonomy): Bacteria > Bacillati > Actinomycetota > Actinomycetes > Kitasatosporales > Streptomycetaceae > Streptomyces > Streptomyces chartreusis. Next base: position 3,041,317 of record NZ_CP023689.1, on the reverse strand, counting down.
TTTCATCAGCCTGGGGATAGTCACCATCCTGTGGGTGCTCTACGGCTTCTCCATGGCGTTCGGCACCGACTCCGGCAGCATCATCGGCTGGAACTCCGACTGGGTGGGCCTCAGCAACATCGGTCTCACGCAGCTGTGGGACGGCTACACCATCCCGATCTTCGTCTTCCTGGTCTTCCAGCTGATGTTCGCGATCATCACGCCGGCCCTGATCAGCGGTGCGCTCGCCGACCGCGTGAAGTTCACGGCGTGGGCGCTGTTCATCGCCCTGTGGGCCACGCTCGTCTACTTCCCGGTCGCGCACTGGGTGTGGGGCGCCGGCGGCTGGGCCTTCGAGCTCGGTGTGATCGACTTCGCCGGCGGTACGGCGGTCCACATCAACGCGGGTGCCGCGGCGCTCGGCGTGATCCTCGTCATCGGCAAGCGCGTCGGTTTCAAGAAGGACCCGATGCGCCCGCACAGCCTTCCGCTGGTCATGCTCGGCGCGGGCCTGCTGTGGTTCGGCTGGTTCGGCTTCAACGCCGGCTCGTGGCTCGGCAACGACGACGGCGTCGGCGCGCTGATGTTCGTCAACACGCAGGTCGCCACCGCCGCCGCCATGCTGGCCTGGCTCATCTACGAGAAGATCCGCCACGGCGCGTTCACCACGCTCGGTGCCGCCTCCGGCGCGGTCGCCGGTCTGGTCGCCATCACCCCGTCCGGCGGCGCGGTCTCCCCGCTCGGTGCCATCGCGGTCGGCGCCATCGCCGGTCTGCTGTGCGCCATGGCCGTGGGCCTGAAGTACAAGCTCGGCTACGACGACTCGCTCGACGTCGTCGGTGTCCACCTGGTCGGCGGTGTCGTCGGCTCCCTGCTGATCGGCTTCTTCGCCAGCGGCAAGGGCCAGTCCGACGTCGCGGGCCTCTTCTACGGCGGCGGCCTGACCCAGTTCTGGAAGCAGTGCGCCGGTGTCTTCGCGGTCCTGGCCTACTCGCTGATCGTCTCCGCGATCCTCGCCTTCATCCTCGACAAGACCATCGGCATGCGGGTCTCCGAGGACGACGAGGTCGCCGGCATCGACCAGGCCGAGCACGCCGAGACCGCATACGACTTCAGCGGCGCCGGCGGCGGTGCCGCCCGCACCGCCGCAGCCCCGGCCCCGGTCGCGGCAGCCGCGAGCAAGAAGGTGGACGCATGAAGCTCATCACCGCCGTCGTCAAGCCCCACCGGCTCGACGAGATCAAGGAAGCCCTCCAGGCCTTCGGAGTCCACGGCCTGACGGTCACCGAGGCGAGCGGCTACGGTCGTCAGCGGGGTCACACCGAGGTCTACCGCGGTGCCGAGTACACCGTCGACCTGGTCCCGAAGATCCGTATCGAGGTCCTGGCCGAGGACGACGACGCCGAGCAGCTGATCGACGTCATCGTCAAGGCCGCCCGCACCGGCAAGATCGGTGACGGCAAGGTCTGGTCCCTGCCGGTCGAGACGGCCGTACGGGTGCGGACCGGCGAGCGCGGGCCCGACGCGCTCTGAGGCAGGGAAAAAGAACAGGAGTCGCTGGGTGACGAGCACGGACGTTTCCAAGGATGCAGAGGGCTCGGGACCCAGCGGCTACGCGGCGGCCCGGCTGCGTCTCCTCACCGAGGAGGCGCGGTCCGGGCCGCCGCGCCGTGCCGCCCTCGCGGAGCTGACCGACGAGTGGCTGACCGGCCTGTTCGCGGCCGGCGCCGAGGGACTGCGCGGTGTCTCCCTGGTCGCCGTCGGCGGGTACGGCCGCGGTGAGCTCTCCCCGCGCAGTGACCTGGACCTGCTCCTGCTGCACGACGGCGGCGACAGCAAGGCGGTGGCCGCTCTTGCCGACCGCATCTGGTACCCCGTGTGGGACCTCGGCCTCGCCCTCGACCACTCCGTGCGCACGCCCGCCGAGGCCCGCAGGACCGCGGGGGAGGACCTCAAGGTCCAGCTCGGCCTGCTGGACGCCCGGCACATCGCGGGCGACCTGGGCCTCACGGCCGGACTGCGCACGTCGGTCCTCGCCGACTGGCGCAACCAGGCGCCCAAGCGGCTGCCCGAACTGCAGGAGCTGTCCGCCGAGCGCGCCGAGCGCCAGGGCGAGCTGCAGTACCTCCTGGAGCCCGATCTGAAGGAGGCGCGCGGCGGCCTGCGGGACGCCACGATCCTGCGCGCCGTCGCCGCGTCCTGGCTGGCCGACGCCCCGCGCGAGGGCCTCGACGGCGCCCGGCGCCGGCTGCTCGACGTACGCGACGCCCTGCACCTGACCACCGGGCGGGCGACCGACCGGCTCTCGCTCCAGGAGCAGGACCAGGTCGCCGCCGAGCTCGGCCTGCTCGACGCGGACACACTGCTGCGGCAGGTGTACGAGTCGGCGCGGGTGATCTCGTACGCCAGTGATGTCACTTGGCGTGAAGTGGGGCGCGTGCTGCGGGCGCGCGCCGTGCGGCCGCGGCTGCGCGCCATGCTGGGCGGTGGTGCGAAGCCCGTCGCCGAGCGCTCCCCGCTCGCCGAGGGCGTCGTGGAGCAGGACGGCGAGGTGGTGCTCGCCCGTGCCGCACGCCCCGAACGTGACCCCGTGCTGCCCCTGCGGGCCGCGGCCGCCGCCGCCCAGGCCGGACTGCCGCTCTCCCTGCACGCCGTACGACGCATGGCGGCGAACGTGCGCCCGCTGCCCACGCCCTGGCCCGCCGAGGCCCGTGAGCAGCTGGTGACCCTGCTGGGCTCCGGGCGGCCGACGGTCGAGGTGTGGGAGGCGCTGGAGGCCGAAGGGCTGATCACCCACTTCCTGCCCGACTGGGAGCGGGTGCGCTGCCGCCCGCAGCGCAACGCCGTGCACATCTGGACCGTCGACCGGCACCTCATCGAGACGGCCGTGCGCGCCTCCGAGTTCACCCGCCGCGTCCACCGCCCCGACCTGCTGCTGGTCGCCGCGCTGCTGCACGACATCGGCAAGGGCTGGCCCGGCGACCACTCCGTGGCCGGCGAGATCATCGTCAAGGACGTGGCCGCGCGCATCGGCTTCGACCGCGACGACGTGACGGTGCTCTCCACCCTCGTACGCCATCACCTGCTGCTCGTCGAGACGGCCACCCGGCGCGACCTGGAGGACCCGGCCACCGTCCGCTCGGTCGCCGAGGCCGTCGGCTCGCAGGGCACCCTGGAGCTGCTGCACGCCCTGACCGAGGCGGACGCCCTGGCCACCGGCCCGGCCGCCTGGTCGTCCTGGCGCGGGTCCCTCGTCGCCGACCTGGTCAAACGTGTCGGCGCGGTCCTCGCAGGGGACGACCCGGCCGAGCCCGAGGCCGCCGCGCCCACCGCCGAGCAGGAACGGCTCGCCATCGAGGCGATCGCCACCGGCAGCCCCGTACTGGCGCTGCGGGCCCAGACCGAGCCGCCCGCCGAGGAGCAGGCCCCGGGCGACCCGGAGCCGCTCGGCGTGGAACTCCTCATCGCCGTCCCCGACCAGCCGGGCGTGCTGCCCGCGGTGGCAGGCGTCCTCGCGATGCACCGCCTGACCGTGCGCACCGCCGAGCTGAGCGCCCTGGACCTGCCCGACGGCGTCGAGGGCGCGGTCCTGCTGCTGAACTGGCGGGTCGCCGCCGAGTACGGCTCGCTGCCGCAGGCCGCCCGGCTCCGCGCCGACCTCGTACGGGCGCTGGACGGCTCCCTGGACATCGCGGGCCGGCTCGCCGAGCGGGACGCGGCCTATCCGCGCCGCAGGGGCGTGGTGGCGCCGCCGCCGAGGGTGACGGTGCATCCGGCCGCCTCGCGGCTGGCCACGGTCATCGAGGTGCGGGCCCAGGACGCGCCGGGGCTGCTGTTCCGGATCGGCCGGGCGCTGGAGGACGCGAGCGTGCGGGTGCGCAGTGCGCATGTCAGCACACTGGGCGCCAACGCCGTCGACGCGTTCTATGTCACAGGGCCCGAGGGCGCCCCGCTGCCCGGTGAGGAGGCGGCCGCCGTGGCACGCAAGCTGGAGGAGACGCTGCGGGGATGAACCCGGGGATCCCGGCAACCTGTGCCGCCGGGATACCCTGGAGGGCGATTCCCAGCTGCCACCGACCCCGAGGACCGCGAGCGCCGTGTTCGATACTCTCTCCGATCGCCTCTCAGCGACTTTCAAGAACCTGCGCGGCAAGGGACGGCTCTCCGAGGCGGACATCGACGCCACCGCGCGCGAGATCCGCATCGCGCTCCTCGAAGCGGACGTGGCGCTGCCGGTCGTCCGGACGTTCATCAAGAACGTCAAGGAACGTGCGATGGGCGCCGAGGTCTCCAAGGCGCTGAACCCGGCCCAGCAGGTCCTGAAGATCGTCAACGACGAGCTCGTGACGATCCTCGGCGGCGAGACCCGCCGCCTGCGCTTCGCCAAGCAGCCGCCGACCGTGATCATGCTGGCCGGTCTGCAGGGTGCCGGTAAGACCACCCTCGCGGGCAAGCTCGGCCGCTGGCTGAAGGAGCAGGGCCACTCGCCGCTGCTGGTCGCCTGTGACCTCCAGCGCCCGAACGCCGTGAACCAGCTGAGCGTCGTCGCCGAGCGCGCCGGCGTCGCGGTCTACGCGCCCGAGCCGGGCAACGGCGTCGGTGACCCGGTCAAGGTCGCCAAGGACTCCATCGAGCACGCGAAGTCCAAGGTCCACGACATCGTGATCGTGGACACCGCCGGCCGCCTGGGCATCGACCAGGAGATGATGCAGCAGGCCGCGGACATCCGTGACGCGGTCTCGCCGGACGAGATCCTCTTCGTCGTCGACGCGATGATCGGCCAGGACGCGGTCAACACCGCCGAGGCCTTCCGCGACGGCGTCGGCTTCGACGGCGTGGTGCTCTCCAAGCTCGACGGTGACGCCCGCGGTGGTGCCGCCCTGTCGATCCGGCAGATCACCGGCAAGCCGATCATGTTCGCGTCGAACGGCGAGAAGCTCGACGAGTTCGACGCCTTCCACCCGGACCGGATGGCCTCCCGCATCCTCGACATGGGTGACCTGCTCACCCTGATCGAGCAGGCGGAGAAGACCTTCGACCAGGCCGAAGCCCAGAAGATGGCGGAGAAGCTGGCCTCCAAGAAGGGCCAGGACTTCACCCTCGACGACTTCCTGGCCCAGATGGAGCAGGTCAGGAAGATGGGCTCCATCTCCAAGCTGCTCGGCATGCTCCCGGGCATGGGCCAGATCAAGGACCAGATCAACAACCTGGACGAGCGGGACGTCGACCGCACGGCCGCCATCATCAAGTCGATGACCCCGGCCGAGCGCCAGGAACCGACGATCATCAACGGCTCCCGGCGCGCCCGTATCGCCAAGGGTTCCGGCGTCGAGGTCAGCGCGGTCAAGAACCTCGTCGAGCGGTTCTTCGAGGCCCGCAAGATGATGTCCCGCATGGCCCAGGGCGGCGGCATGCCCGGGATGCCGGGGATGCCCGGCATGGGCGGCGGTCCCGGCCGCACCAAGAAGCAGCCGAAGAAGGCCAAGGGCAAGCAGCGCTCCGGCAACCCGATGAAGCGCAAGCAGCAGGAGCAGGAAGAGGCCGCCCGCCGGGCCGCCGCTGCTCAGGCCGGCGGCGCCCTCGGACTGCCGGGCCAGCAGGCCGGACAGGACTTCGAGCTGCCGGACGAGTTCAAGAAGTTCATGGGCTGACGGCCGCCGCGGACCCGGTGAGCCGAGTCCGTCCCGTACGTCGCACAGGGCGTCCCTCTCCCCGAAGGGCGCCCTTTGCGCGTGCCATGGCCCGCTGTCTGCCGTAACGTCCAGATATGAGCGATGCGGCGCCACCACGCAAGGCCCCTGACCAGCCGTGGCGCACCGAGGGCACCCCGGACGAGCCACCCAGGAAGTCCGGCGGCCGGCGCCCACGCGGCCGCTGGTGGAGCCTGCTGGTCACCGGCGTGATCGTGTTCCTGCTGGCGTACATCGGACTGACGTACCTGGACGAGGGCAACGAGCCGACGATCTCCTACACGGAGTTCAGCCGGCAGGTCGACGACGGCAACGTCTCCAAGATCTACTCCAAGGGCGACGCCATCCAGGGCGAGCTGAAGACCGCCAAGGACAACCCCGAGGGCGACGGCAAGTACACCAAGTTCAAGACCCAGCGCCCGGCCTTCGCCGACGACGAGCTCTGGCAGGAGCTGAGCAGGAACGACGTCACGGTGACCGCGCAGCCGGTCGTGAAGCAGCGCGGTCTCCTGGTCAACCTGCTGATCTCGCTGGCACCCCTCGTCATCATCGTCGCGCTGTGGCTCTTCATCGCCCGCCGGTTCGCCGGGGGCCGCGGCGGCGCGGGCGGCATGTTCGGGCGCAAGCCGCCGCCCAAGCCGGTCGAGCTGCTGCCGGGCAAGCACCGCACGACGTTCGCCGACGTGGCCGGCATCGACGAGGTCAAGGGCGAGCTGGACGACGTCGTCGACTTCCTCGAACACCCCGACGCCTATCGCAGGATGGGCGCGAAGATGCCCCGCGGCGTGCTCCTCGCGGGCTCGCCGGGCACCGGCAAGACCCTGCTGGCGCGGGCGGTGGCCGGCGAGGCGGGCGTGCCGTTCTTCTCCGCCTCAGCGTCCGAGTTCATCGAGATGATCGTCGGCGTCGGCGCCTCACGCGTGCGCGAGCTGTTCGCCGAGGCCCGCAAGGTGGCGCCGTCGATCATCTTCATCGACGAGATCGACACCATCGGCCGGGTGCGCAGCGGCGGCGCCTCGGTGAGCGGACACGACGAGCGCGAGCAGACGCTGAACCAGATCCTCACCGAGATGGACGGCTTCTCCGGCTCCGAGGGCGTGATCGTCATCGCCGCGACCAACCGCGCAGACATCCTGGACCCTGCGCTCACCCGGCCCGGCCGCTTCGACCGGGTGGTCAACGTCTCCCCGCCGGACCGCCGCGGCCGCGAGGCGATCCTGGCGATCCACACCCGCGACATCCCGCTCGCCGATGACGTGGACCTGATCCAGCTGGCCCGCAAGACCCCGGGCATGACAGGCGCGGACCTGGCCAACCTCGCCAACGAGGGGGCGCTGCTCGCGGTCAAGCGGGGCCAGGAACAGGTGACCGCCGCGGACCTGTCCGAGGCCCTGGAGAAGGTGCAGCTGGGCGCCGAACGCACCCTCGTGATGCCCGAGGAGGACCGCCGGCGCACCGCGTTCCACGAGAGCGGGCACGCCCTGCTCGGCATGCTCCAGCCGGGCGCCGACCCCGTCCGCAAGATCACCATCGTGCCGCGCGGCCGCGCCCTCGGCGTGACGATGTCGACCCCCGAGGTGGAGCGGTACGCGCACTCGGAGGAGTACCTGCGCGGCCGGATCATCGGCGCCCTGGGCGGCATGGCGGCCGAGGACGTCGTCTACGGGGTCGTCACCACCGGCGCGGAGAACGACCTCGAACAGGTCACCAACATCGCGCGCGGGATGGTGGCCCGCTGGGGCATGAGCGAACGCGTGGGCCGGCTGTCCGCCCTGCCGAGCGACGCCCAGCAGGCGTACGGGCTCTCCGCCGCGCCGCAGACGCTCGACGCCATCGACGCCGAGATGCGCCGGATCGTCGACGACTGCTACGAGGAGGCCCTGCGCAAACTCCGCGACCACCGCGGCCGGTTGGACGCGCTCGCGGAGGCACTGCTGGAGCACGAGACGCTCGAGGAGGCGGACGCCTACCGGATCGCGGGGATCACCCGGCTGAAGAAGGACGAGGCCGAGTAGAGCGGCAGCCGGCCAGGTGCCGGGCCCAGGTCACGGCACGCGCGCGATGAGGTACCGGAACACGTTCGGCATCCACACCGTGCCGTCCCGCCGCTGGTGCGGATGCAGCGCCTCTGCCAGCTCCTTGTCGACCTGGACCTGGTCGGTCGCACGGATCGCCGCGTCGAACAGCCCCGTCGACAGCAGCCCCCGTACGGCACTGTCGACGTCCGCGTACCCGAAGGGGCAGGCGACCCGCCCCGAACCGTCGGGCCGCAGGCCCGCGCGCTGGGCCACCTCCTCCAGGTCGTCGCGCAGGGCCGGACGCCAACTCCCCGTGCTGCGCAGGGGATCGGCCAGCTTCGTCGCGACGCGCAGCACCGACGACGTGGCGCAGCGCTCCGGCGGACCCCAGCCCGCGAGTACCACCGGCGTCCCCCGCTCGGCGAGCGGGGTGACGGCCGCGAGCGCCTCACCGAGGCCCTCCGAGTCACCCGCGAGGCACCCGATCGGCTCGAACGCCGTCACCAGGGTGTACGCGGGCGTCTCCGTGCCGGCCGCGTCCCGGGGCGAACCGTCGACGAGCTTGACGTCGCCACGCGCGCGCGTGCCCCACGCCTCCGTCTCCGGCAGCAGCCGCTGCCGGGCCAGCGTCAGCCGTTCCGGGCAGTCGGACTCGACACCGGCGACGGCCGCGCCTCTGGACGCCGCCATCAACAGGGCGAGCCCGCTGCCGCAGCCGAGGCCCAGCAGCCGGGTGCCCGGGCCCACTTCCAGTCGCTCGTAGACGGCCTCGTAGAGCGGCACCAGCATCCGCTCCTGGATCTCGGACCAGTCACGCGCGCGTGCACTCGGATCCACACGGGGTGTCGCGCCCGTATGGGAGAGGTGCTGCCGCACGAGCGTAGGTGTCATGTAAAGCGCCCCATTCCGCCGAGAGTTGTCACTGTGCCCGATGCCGTAGCGCCCTGTGACGATGTGCTCACGCTCCCCCGTATGCCAGGAAACTCCGCGCCATGCGTCGCGTCCAGGGGTCTCGGGGCCCTGCTTGCGGGATCCGGGCGTCAGTGGCCGAAATTCACATTCCGGCAACATGGGCCCGTACCATCTGGCCATGGCAAAGGCACCTGTACTCACGCCACGGGCACATGACTTCCCACGCTGGTACCAGGACGTCGTCAACAAGGCCGAGCTCGCGGACAACGGTCCGGTGCGCGGCACGATGGTGATCCGGCCCTACGGCTACGGGCTCTGGGAGCGGATGCAGGCGGAGATGGACGCCCGCATCAAACGGGCCGGTGCCTCCAACGCCTACTTCCCGCTGTTCATCCCGCAGTCGTACCTGACGCGCGAGGCCGAGCACGTCGAGGGCTTCGCGCCCGAGCTCGCCGTCGTCACGCACGCCGGCGGCAAGGAACTGGAGGAGCCCGTCGTCGTCCGGCCCACCTCCGAGACGATCATCAACGACTACTTCGCCAAGTGGGTGCAGAGCTACCGCGACCTGCCGCTGCTGATCAACCAGTGGGCGAACGTGGTGCGTTGGGAGATGCGCCCGCGCGTGTTCCTGCGCACGACGGAGTTCCTCTGGCAGGAGGGCCACACCGCCCACGCCACCTACGAGGACGCCCGGGACTACGCCGCGTACATCCACCGCGAGGTGTACGCCGACTTCATGGTGGACGTCCTGGGCATCGACGTGGTGCTCGGCCGCAAGACCGCGAGCGAGCGCTTCGCCGGAGCCGTCAACACCCTCACCCTCGAAGCCATGATGGGCGACGGCAAGGCCCTCCAGATGGGCACCAGCCATGAGCTCGGCCAGAACTTCGCCAAGGCCTTCCACACTCGCTACCTGTCGAAGGAGGGCCGCGAGGAGTACGTCTGGCAGACCTCCTGGGGCTCCTCCACCCGCATGGTCGGCGGGCTGATCATGGCCCACGGCGACGACGCCGGACTGCGGGTGCCGCCCCGGCTCGCGCCCGTCCAGGCGGTCGTCCTCGCGATCAAGGGGGACGAGCCGGTTCTGGCCAAGGTCCGCGAGACCGGCGACCGGCTGCGCGCGGCGGGTGTCCGCGTCCACGTCGACGACCGCACGGACACGCCGTTCGGGCGTCGCGCGGTCGACTGGGAACTCAAGGGAGTGCCGGTACGGATCGAGATCGGGCCCCGTGACCTGGAGAGCGGCACGGCGGTGCTCGCGCGGCGGATCCCGGGAGGCAAGGAGCCGGTCGCGCTCGACGCCCTGGCCGGGCTGCTCCCCGCGATCCTGGAGGAGGACCAGGCGCTGCTGCTGCGCCAGTCACGCGAGCGGCGCGAGTCCCGTACGTCGGACGTGTCGACGATCGAGGAGGCCGTCGAGGCGGCGACCGCCGGCGGCTGGGCACGTCTGCCGTGGGCCACGCTCGGCGAAGAAGGCGAGGCCGCGCTGGCCGAGCAGGGCGTGACCGTACGCTGTCTGGTCGCCGAGGACGGGTCGGTGCCGGACGCCGACGACGCACCCGGTAACGTCGCGGTCGTCGCGCGCGCTTACTGAGATGACGCCCGTGGGGAACGAGAGCGACCGAAACGCCTCTTGCGCAATCGCGAACCACACGGGGTCCGGCGGGTGGACACGGGCTACGCGCCGGGGCGTACGTCAGACTACGCACCAGCTTGGTACGAGCTGTGAGGCTTCTCCGCAGATCGGCGCACCCGCCCTCGTCGTGGCGCATCATTCGCAACTGACGGGTACGTGCAAATTATTTGGGATGCCCCGGAATCGGAACACAGCGGCACTCCGGCTCGTTGTCATTACGTGAGCACGACACAGACACCACCTGTTCTCGCCGCGGAGCTGGCGCAGGCGTGGGCCGACATTCAGCGGTACCACCCCGAGCTGCCGGATCTCGCCGCGCCAGAGTCCCTGATCGGGGAGTCGTCGTCCGCGTGCGGTCACGAGCTCTCCTTCGAGCGACTGCTTCACGAGGCAGTCCATGGGATCGCCGCCTCGCGCGGCGTCCGCGACACCTCCCGGGCCGGCCGTTACCACAACCGCAGATTCCTCTCGATCGCCGAGGAGCTGGGCCTGGACCACCCCGAGGAGCCGCATCCGAGCAGCGGCTTCTCCCTGGTCACGCTCAACCCCGAGGCCAAGCGGCGCTACCGCCCGACCATCGAACGCCTCCAGCGCGCACTGAAGGCACACACCGCGGCGACCTCCGCCGACACCAGCCGGACCTTCCGGGGCCCGGCCGCCCGCCACGGGTCCTCCGGTGGCGGCGTACGCGTCAAGGCGGTCTGCGACTGCGGCCGCAACGTCCGCGTCGTCCCCTCGGTCCTGGCCCAGGCCCCGATCGTGTGCGGCGGCTGCGGAAAGCCGTTCCGCATCCCGGAGGTCGTGGGAGCGGCGTAACGACGCCCCGTCGGACACCGGCATCTCGTGGCTGCCGGTTCGGCACGTGGCATCGAAGGCGAGGGGTGCCGTTGCGCATTCGTATGCGGCACCCCGTCGCGCCGGGTCGTTGAACCCCGGAGGGCACCCTGCGCGCCGGGTGCCTCTCAGTCATGCCCCGGCGCCTGGGCCGTACCCCTCGGCGGAGGGTGACCCGTGGGGTGTGGCACAATGGCTAGCTGTACTCGACAGCCGCATAGGACCCCTCTCTCCTCCGGCTGACGCGTCCATCGGGCACTCGGGTACCGCAACCCCACGCGGCATCTCTCGCCGTGCCCAACCACGTCAAAACCAGGAGAACCCACTCCCGTGGCAGTCAAGATCAAGCTGAAGCGTCTGGGCAAGATCCGTTCGCCTCACTACCGCATCGTCGTCGCCGACTCCCGCACGCGCCGTGACGGCCGTGCGATCGAGGAGATCGGCAAGTACCACCCGACCTACAACCCGTCGGTCATCGAGGTGGACGGCGACCGTGTGGCGTACTGGCTGAGTGTCGGCGCGCAGCCGACCGAGCCCGTCCTCGCCATTCTGAAGAAGACCGGCGACTGGCAGAAGTTCAAGGGCGAGCCCGCCCCGGCTCCGCTGCTCGTCGCCGAGCCGAAGAAGGCGCGCCCGTCGTTCGAGGCCCTCGGTGGCGACGACGAGGGCAAGGGTGAGGCGATCACCCAGAAGAAGAAGTCGGAGAAGAAGGACGAGGCTGCCGCCGAGTCCGAGTCGGCCGAGGCCTGAGCATGCTCGAGGAGGCTCTCGAGCACCTCGTGAAGGGCATCGTCGACAACCCTGACGATGTGCAGGTCGCTTCCCGCAACCTGCGCCGCGGGCGCGTGCTGGAGGTCCGGGTCCACCCCGACGACCTCGGCAAGGTGATCGGCCGTAACGGCCGCACCGCGCGTGCTCTGCGCACCGTCGTGGGCGCCATCGGCGGCCGCGGTGTCCGTGTCGACCTCGTCGACGTGGACCACGTCCGCTGACGCCGAAGACAGCACCGGCTCGGGCCGGGGAGGGCCACTGGGCCGTCCCCGGCCCGCAGTCGTATGACAGGAGATTGGACACGTGCAGCTGGTAGTCGGACGGATCGGCCGCGCCCACGGCATCAAGGGCGAGGTCACCGTCGAGGTACGCACCGACGAGCCGGAACTGCGGCTCGCGCCCGGAGCCGTGCTCGCCACCGATCCCGCCTCCACGGGACCCCTCACCATCGAGGCCGGCCGTGTCCACAGCGGTCGCCTCCTCCTGCGCTTCGAGGGCGTGCGCGACCGCACCGGCGCCGAAGCGCTGCGCAACACCCTCCTGATCGCCGAGGTCGACCCGGCCGAGCTGCCCGAGGAGGAGGACGAGTACTACGACCACCAGCTCATGGACCTGGACGTGGTGACCGCCGACGGCGTCGAGGTCGGCCGGATCACCGAGGTCTCGCACCTGCCCTCCCAGGACCTCTTCATCGTCGAGCGGCCCGACGGCAGCGAGGTGATGATCCCCTTCGTCTCGGAGATCGTCGCGGAGATCGACCTCGAGGAGCAGCGGGCGGTCATCACCCCGCCGCCAGGTCTGATCGACGACCGCGCGGAGATCGTCTCCACCAGGGACGACGGCGAATGAGACTCGACGTCGTCACGATCTTCCCCGAGTACCTGGAGCCGCTGAACGTCTCCCTGGTCGGCAAGGCGCGCGCGCGTGGACAGCTGAACGTCCGGGTGCACGACCTGCGCGAGTGGACGTACGACCGCCACAACACGGTCGACGACACGCCCTACGGCGGCGGCCCCGGCATGGTCATGAAGACCGACCCCTGGGGCGAAGCGCTGGACTCCGTCCTGGCCGAGGGCTACGAGAGCGGCTCCGGCGCCCCCACGCTGATCGTCCCCACCCCCAGCGGCCGCCCCTTCACCCAGGAACTCGCCGTCGAGCTGTCCGAGCGCCCCTGGCTGATCTTCACGCCGGCCCGCTACGAGGGCATCGACCGCCGCGTCATCGACGAGTACGCCACCCGTATGCCCGTCCACGAGGTGTCCATCGGCGACTACGTCCTCGCCGGGGGCGAGGCGGCCGTCCTGGTCGTCACGGAGGCCGTGGCCCGCCTGCTGCCCGGCGTGCTGGGCAACGCCGAGTCCCACCGGGACGACTCCTTCGCGCCCGGCGCGATGGCGAGCCTCCTGGAAGGGCCCGTCTACACCAAGCCCCCCGAGTGGCGCGGCCGGGACATCCCCGACGTGCTGCTCAGCGGCCACCACGGCAAGATCGCCCGCTGGCGCCGCGACGAGGCGCTCAGGCGTACGACCGCCAACCGGCCCGACCTCATCGAGCGCTGCGACCCGCGGGCCTTCGACAAGAAGGACCGCGAGATGCTCTCCATCCTGGGCTGGATGCCCGACCCGGAAGGGGAGCGGTTCGGCCGATTTTGGCGCAGGACCGAGGCCGTGGAAGAATAGGCCGCTGTTGTGCGCCGTCCGGCGTGCGCCCCTGCCGCAGGGGGACACGACGCCCGCCCCGACGGGCACGACACTCTCACCGAACATCTAGTTCCCGTTGATGACCTGTGGCATCAGCGAAGAAAGCAGACGAAATGTCTCACCTGCTCGACTCCGTCGACGCCGCGTCGCTGCGCAGCGACGTCCCGGCCTTCCGCCCCGGCGACACCGTCAACGTCCACGTCCGCGTCATCGAGGGCAACCGCTCCCGTGTGCAGCAGTTCAAGGGCGTTGTGATCCGTCGCCAGGGTGCCGGCGTGCGCGAGACCTTCACGGTCCGCAAGGTCTCCTTCTCCGTCGGCGTCGAGCGCACCTTCCCGGTGCACACCCCGATCGTCGAGAAGATCGAGCTCGTCACCAAGGGTGACGTCCGCCGCGCCAAGCTGTACTACCTGCGCGAGCTGCGCGGCAAGGCGGCGAAGATCAAGGAGAAGCGCGAGAACTGAGCGCTTCAGGGGGCTCGCCCCCACGGGGTCCGCAGCGGGGCCGGATAACATCTGGCCCCGATGGACACCGAAGCACAGCCGACGGAGCGCGACCGCTCCTCCCGCCCTTCCGACACCGGGGATGCCCCGGACCCGGAGGGCCAGGAGGGACGGTCGCGTTTCGCGTTGGTGGCGCGGATCACCGAGTGGCTGCCGGGCGGGCGGATCAGCCTGACCCTGCTGGTCCTGCTCGTGTTCCTGCTGCTGCTCAACACGTTCGTGGCACGACCGTTCGAGATCCCCAGCGGATCCATGGAGTCCGGATTGAGGATCGGGGACCGCGTTCTCGTAAATAAGTTGGCGTACCGTTTCGGTGCCGATCCGCGGCGCGGTGATGTTGTGGTGTTCGACGGAACCGGGTATTTCGGGGATGCCGACTACATCAAACGCGTTGTGGGTGTGGGGGGAGACCACGTGGTCTGCTGTGACAAGGAGGGGAGGATCCAGGTGAACGGCCGGTCGGTCGACGAGTCGACGTTCCTGTATCCCGGCGACAGCCCGTCCGCGGTGCGCTTCGACGTCGTCGTGCCCGACGGCAGCATGTTCGTCCTCGGCGACCACCGCAGCGCCTCCAGCGACTCCCGCGACCGCCTCGGCTCGCCCGGCGGCGGCATGATCCCGGTCGACGACGTCATCGGCCGCGCCGACTGGATCGTCTGGCCGAGCGCCCACTGGACCCGACTGCACCGCCCCGACGCCTACGCGCGCGTGCCTGCTGCGGAGGGCGCGCATGGGTAACCGTGGCAAGCCGCGCGGCGTGCCCAGCAGCGCAGCCGACAATCTCCTGCCCACCGGCGTCCGGCGCGCCTCCGGCCCCGCCGGCGGCCGTACCCGCGCGGAGCGGCGCCAGCTCCAGCGCAAGGTCAAACGACGGCGCAGGCGCTCGGCGATCAAGGAGATACCCCTCCTCGTCGGAGTCGCGGTCCTCATAGCGCTCGTCCTGAAGACCTTCCTCGTCCAGGCCTTCGTGATCCCCTCCGGCTCCATGGAGGCGACGATCCAGATCGGCGACCGTGTCCTCGTCGACAAGCTCACCCCCTGGTTCGGCTCCAAGCCGCAGCGCGGTGACGTCGTCGTCTTCAAGGACCCCGGCGGCTGGCTCCAGGACGAGCAGACGACGGTGAAGAAGGAGGACCCCGTCGTCGTCAAGCAGGTCAAGGAGGCGCTGACCTTCATCGGCCTGCTGCCGTCCGACGACGAGAAGGACCTGATCAAGCGTGTCGTCGGCGTCGGCGGAGACCGCGTCAAGTGCTGCGACACGCAAGGACGGGTCACCGTCAACGGGGTTCCCCTGAACGAGGACTATCTGTATCCCGGCAATTCCCCCTCCGAGGCGAAGTTCGACATCACCGTGCCGCAGGGACGCCTGTGGGTGATGGGCGACCACCGGGCCAACTCCGCGGACTCCCGCGCGCACCAGGACCAGGACTACGGCGGCACGGTCTCCGAGGAGGAGGTCGTCGGACGGGCGAAGTGGATCGCCTGGCCGCTCGGTCACTGGACCAACCTGGAGGAGCCGAATACCTACGCTTCGGTCTCCGACTCGGCGGCAGGGTCGACCGCGTCTCCCCAGCTGTCGCATAGGGTTGCTTCCGACGATTCGAACGGAACGATCCAGCTCCCGACCCCTGCGGAACTCCCGCTCGTTATGGGAGTGGTGGGCCTGCGTCGTCTATGGGGCAGGCAGCGGCACAGAGTAAGGAGTTGGCGTGGGGGATGTGGCGGTTGGCGCACGGTCCGGGCACGACGGCGAGGAGCACCGCGGACG
Source organism: Streptomyces chartreusis (assembly GCF_008704715.1). Classification (NCBI taxonomy): domain Bacteria; kingdom Bacillati; phylum Actinomycetota; class Actinomycetes; order Kitasatosporales; family Streptomycetaceae; genus Streptomyces; species Streptomyces chartreusis. The sequence goes on along the minus strand of NZ_CP023689.1, from coordinate 3,025,506 downwards.
CCCCGTGGACGCTGCCGACCCGGCCGCGGACGGCGCCGTGACCTCCGGGAATGAGCCCGGATCGGACAGTGACGGCGGACGGTCGGGCGGGCAGCCCCCGACCGACGGCCAGGGGTCGGGCGGGGCCGCCCCCGCCAAGAAGCAGCGCTCGTTCTGGAAGGAACTGCCGATCCTCATCGGCATCGCGCTCGTCCTCGCGCTGCTGATCAAGACATTCCTGGTGCAGGCGTTCTCGATCCCCTCGGACTCGATGCAGAACACCCTCCAGCAGGGTGACCGCGTCCTGGTGGACAAGCTCACCCCGTGGTTCGGCTCGGAGCCCGAACGCGGCGAGGTCGTGGTCTTCCACGACCCCGACAACTGGCTGGCGGGTGAGCCCACCCCGGATCCCAACGCCCTGCAGACCTTCCTCAGCTGGATCGGCCTGATGCCGTCCGCCGAGGAGAAGGACCTGATCAAGCGGGTCGTCGGCGTCGGCGGCGACACGATCCAGTGCGAGGGCACCGGCCCGCTCACGGTCAACGGCAAGGCGCTGAACGAGCCGTACGTGTACCCCGGCAACACCCCGTGCAGCCAGGACGACCAGGGCGGCCAGTTCAAGGTGAAGGTCCCCAAGGGCTTCATCTGGGTCATGGGTGACCACCGGCAGAACTCCCGGGACTCGCGCTACAACCAGTCCGACGTGAACCACGGCATGGTCCCCGTCGACAAGGTCGTCGGCCGTGCGGTCGTCATCGCCTGGCCGATCAACCGCTGGGACACCCTGCCGGTGCCGGACACCTTCTCGCAGAACCTGGGTGCCGGCTCCGCCGCGCTGACGGTGGCGCCGCAGGGCGTCGCCCTGGTGGGCGCTGTGCCGTTCGTGCTGTGGCGCAGGCGTCGGGCCGAGGCGGCGGAGACGCGCTGACCGCCCGATCGCCGGTAGCGGGCCCGTTGGGGCTGCTGCCGTGAGCCCTTGCGGCCCCGGGGCGCCTGATGGCGCTTTCCGGGGCCGTCTTCGTGAGGCGCCCGCAAGGTTCGCCGCCGCACCCCCGGGACCGTGCTCCGGCCGGCGCCGAAGACTGGCGAAAGCTTTGCCGAGCCGGTGCTTCCGGGGCTCGGGAGGGGCTGCCCCCTTTCGGTACCGCCGGGTAGGGTGCCGATTCATGGGTGGCGAGAGCACTACACGTACGGCGCCGCGTGACGGTGGCGCGAGCAGGGTCCAGGCGGGCAGCCGGACCGGACAGCGCTTGTCCGGGCTGGCCGTGGCGCTGGGCCTGGTGCTGTTCCTGGGCGGGTTCGCCTGGGGAGCGGTGGTCTACCGGCCGTACACCGTGCCCACCAGTTCGATGGCGCCCACGATCGGCGCCGGCGCGCGGGTCCTGGCCGAGCGCATCGACGGCGACCAGATCCGCCGGGGCGACGTCGTCGTGTTCACCGACAAGACCTGGGTGACCAACGCGCCCGTCGTCAAGCGCGTGGTCGCGACCGGCGGTGACACGGTGTCCAGCACGGGCGGCAAGCTGACCGTCAACGGCAAGAAGATCGACGAGCCGTACCTGGCCGACGACGGCCTCGGCGAGCTCCAGAACTTCCCGAGCGTGACCGTGCCCGAGGGCAGGCTCTTCCTCCTCGGCGACGAGCGCAGCGGCTCCCTGGACTCCACGGCCCACCTCACGGACGCCGCCAGCGGCACCGTGGCGCGCAGCGCCGTCTCGGCCCGGGTGGACGCCGTCGTATGGCCCATGAGCGGCGTGCTGGAGCGCCCCACGGGCTTCGAGCAGCTCGGCGCGCTGTCGCCGCAGGGGCCGCTGCGCACGGTCGTCGCGCTGATCCTCGTGGGCGGGGTGCTGGTCCTGGTGGGCGGGGCCTACGGCCCGATCGAGAAGCGCTTCGCGGGCCGCTCCCGCGTGCGGACGGAGCCCGCCAGTGCCCGCTGAGGCGGTGCAAGGACACGACGACGGGTTGCGCAAGGTGGCCCGGGTCGTGCTGCTGGACCCCGACGACCGCATCCTGCTGCTCTACGGCCATGAGCCGGAGGATCCGGCCGACGACTGGTGGTTCACGCCCGGCGGGGGACTCGAGGGCGATGAGACGCGAGAAGAGGCCGCACTGCGGGAACTCGCAGAGGAAACGGGCATCACGGAGGTCGAGCTCGGCCCCGTGCTGTGGCGGCGGACGTGCTCGTTCCCGTTCGCGGGACGCCGCTGGGACCAGGACGAGTGGTACTACCTGGCACGTACGACACAGACGGCGACCCGGGCCGTGGCACTCACCGAGCTGGAGCGGCGCAGCGTCGCCGGTGCGCGCTGGTGGACGTGTCAGGAACTTGCCCGAGCGCATGAGACGGTGTATCCGACCAGACTCGCCGAGCTGCTGCGCACTCTGCTCGACGAAGGTCCCCCCGCCGGGCCCGTGACCCTTGACACCGAAATTGTCTAGGTGCTGACGGGACTGGCGCACAATGGTGGGATCGCACGGCTGAAGGGGAACATGCCATGAGCGCCGAGGACCTCGAGAAGTACGAGACCGAGATGGAGCTCAAGCTCTATCGGGAGTACCGCGATGTCGTCGGTCTGTTCAAGTATGTGATCGAGACCGAGCGGCGCTTCTACCTGACCAACGACTACGAGATGCAGGTGCACTCGGTTCAGGGTGAGGTGTTCTTCGAGGTGTCCATGGCGGACGCCTGGGTGTGGGACATGTACCGGCCGGCGCGGTTCGTGAAGCAGGTTCGGGTGCTCACGTTCAAGGACGTGAACATTGAGGAGCTGAACAAGAGCGATCTGGAGCTTCCGGGCGGGTGACGTTCACTCGCGGGGGTGAGGAAGTTATCCACAGTCACGGACTTGTCCACCAAGATCCAATAGCTCGCTGAGCTGCTCGCATTGTTGGCGCCGGAGGTGGTGCCGACATGAACGCACGCAGTGCACTCGGCAGGTACGGCGAGGAACTGGCCGCGAGGCGGCTGACCGAGGCCGGGATGACGGTTCTGGAGCGCAACTGGCGCTGCGGCAGGACCGGTGAGATCGACATCGTGGCCCGGGACGGGGACGTCCTGGTGGTGTGTGAGGTGAAGACGCGCAGGAGCGGTGGCTACGAGCATCCCATGGCCGCTGTCAGCCCTGAGAAGGCGCAGCGCCTGCGCGGCCTCGCAGAACACTGGATCCACGCTCACGGAGGGGCGCCGCCGGGAGGTGTGCGAATCGATCTGGTCGGAGTGATCCTGCCCGACCGGGGCGCGCCCGTGGTCGAGCACGCGCGAGGGGTGGCCTGACATGGGTTTCGCGCGTACGTGCTCGGTGGCGCTGGTGGGCGTCGAAGGGGTCGTGGTCGAGGTCCAGGCGGACCTGGAGCCCGGGGTGGCGGCGTTCACCCTGGTGGGCCTGCCGGACAAGAGCCTGTCGGAAAGCCGGGACCGGGTGCGGGCGGCCGTCGTGAACTCGGGCGGTGAATGGCCGCAGAAGAAGCTCACTGTCGGGCTCAGCCCGGCGTCGGTGCCGAAGGCGGGCAGCGGCTTCGACCTGGCGGTGGCCTGCGCCGTCCTCGGAGCGGCCGAGCGGATCGACCCACGGGTTCTCGCCGACATCGTGATGATCGGAGAGCTCGGCCTGGACGGCCGTGTGCGACCGGTCCGGGGCATCCTTCCAGCGGTGATCGCTGCGGCGGACGCAGGCTATGAGCAAGTGGTCGTCCCGGAATGCGCCGCGGCCGAGGCTTCGCTGGTGCCGGGTGTGTCCGTGTTGGGCGTACGCAGTCTGCGCCAGCTGATCGCCGTCCTCACGGACGAGCCCGTGCCCGAAGAGGAACCCGACGACCAGGGCCGCCCGGATCCGCTGCTCGCGGGCCTGCGCGTGCCGGGGACGGGCGCGGCCACGGGCATGCACAGCCTCGGCGCGATCCAGTCCGACCACGGGCACGACCTCGCCGATGTGGTCGGCCAGACCTCGGCGCGTACGGCCGTGGAGGTGGCCGCGGCGGGCGGGCATCACCTGTTCCTGGAGGGGCCGCCCGGGGCCGGCAAGACGATGCTCGCGGAGCGGCTGCCGGCCATCCTGCCCCGCCTCAGCAGGGGAGAGTCGCTGGAGGTCACCGCGGTGCACTCGGTGGCGGGTCTGCTGCCTCCCGGCAAGCCTCTGATCGACGTGGCCCCGTACTGCGCCCCGCACCACTCGGCGACGATGCAGGCGCTCGTGGGCGGCGGCCAGGGCATCGCGCGGCCCGGCGCGGTGTCGCTCTCCCATCGGGGTGTCCTGTTCCTGGACGAGACGCCCGAGTTCAGGAGTCAGGCCCTCGACGCGCTGCGACAGCCTCTTGAGGCCGGTCATGTTGTGATCGCGCGCAGCGCGGGCGTCGTGCGCTTCCCGGCGAAGTTCCTGATGGTCCTTGCCGCCAACCCTTGCCCCTGCGGCCGCTTCTCCCAGACGGACGACATGTGCGAGTGCCCGCCCTCGGTGATCCGCCGCTATCAGGCGCGGCTCTCCGGACCGCTGCTCGACCGCGTCGACCTGAGGGTCGAGGTCGACCGAGTGACCCGCGCGCAGCTGACCGAGCGCGGGGCGCGGGGCGAGTCCACCGCGACGGTCGCCGACCGGGTGCGTGCGGCTCGCGAACGGTCCTCGGCCCGGCTCGCCGGTACCCCGTGGCGAACCAACAGCGAAATCCCGGGACGCGAGCTGCGCAGCCGCTGGTACGCCGCGATCGGCGCCATGGACGAGGCGGAGCGGAACCTGGAACGAGGCGTGCTGACCGCCCGTGGACTCGACCGCGTCCTGCGGGTCGCCTGGACCGTCGCCGACCTGCTCGGTCACGACAGGCCGGAGGCGACGGACGTCGCCCTGGCACTGCAACTGCGCACCGGTGTGCCGCGAGGCGTCCCCATGGCCATCGGGGCGCTCACATGAACGGTGATGGTGAACCGGACGGCGAACTCCTCGACCGGGTCTTCCTCAGCCGTGTCGTCGAGCCCGGGGACGACGTCGTCGGGCGGTGGGTGCGGGAGTTCGGCGTGGGGGAAGTGGTGCGGCGGTTGCGGGCGGAGGCGGAGTCCTTGCCCGGGGTGAGTGCCAAGCGGTGGGAGGGGCTGCGGGCTCGGGGCGCGAGGGCCGAGCCCCGGGTGGATCTTGCCGTCGCTCGGGAGGCGGGGGTGCGGTTCGTGTGTCCCGGGGACGTGGAGTGGCCCGGACAGCTCGACGATCTGGGGGACGCCCGGCCCGTCGGGTTATGGGTGCGAGGGCCGGCCAGTCTGCGGATGTGGGCCCTGAAGTCCGTCGCCGTGGTCGGAGCGCGCGCCTGCACCGAGTACGGCGCCCACATGGCGGCCACCCTCGCCGGCGGTCTCGCCGAGCGTGGCTGGGTGGTCGTGTCCGGCGGCGCCTACGGGGTCGACGGAGCCGCCCACAGGGGAGCGCTGGGAGCCGGCGGCGCCACCGTCGCCGTGCTCGCCTGCGGCGTCGACCGCCCCTACCCCCGCGGGCACACCCAGCTGATCAACAGGATCGCGGAACAGGGCCTGGTGATCGGGGAACTGCCACCGGGCGACCATCCGACGCCCAGCAGATTCATCGTGCGGAACAGAGTGATCGCGGCGTTGACGCGGGGCACGGTCGTCGTGGAGGCCGCCCACCGCAGCGGCTCCCTGGTCACCGCCCGGGCGGCACAGCGGCTCGGCCGTCACACGATGGGAGTGCCCGGCCCGGCCACCAGCGGCCTTTCCGCGGGCATCCATGAACTGCTGCGCGGAGACGCCGTGCTCGTCACCGACGCCGCCGAGGTCGTCGAACTCGTCGGCGACATGGGGGAGCTGGCCCCGGAGCGACGCGGGCCCGTCCTGCCACGCGATCTGCTGGAGCCGGCGGCCCGCAGAGTCCTGGCCGCGCTGCCCGGCCGCCGTGCCGCGAGAGCGGACGAGATCGCGCGCGGGGCGCAGACCACCGAGGACGACGCCGTCGCGAGGCTGTACGAGCTCCGTTCACTTGGCTACGTCGAACGACACGGCGACGGCTGGAAGTTGACACGCCAGGCGATGATCTCCGTTCGCACCGGTCGAAGGTGATGCTGACCGAGCGTGTTCGGCCGTACGGGGGAACACGGACGCCCTTGTGAATTCCCCCAGTTGGGGTGTTCGAGTGATCACGTAGAGCGACCGGCATGACCCGGCGGGGCGTCCAGCGGAACGTATCTGCGTACGGCTTGTGCTCCGTCCTTCGCGCACCGCGACACTTCAGTCACGCTACGCTCACGAGGATTCCGGCTCAGACCGGCACCTCGACACCGGAAGGTCCCCAGAACGGCACCAGAGCGACATCGGACCGACAGATCCCCCAAAGCACCCCCCACTTCACGGCAGAACGGCACAAGGCAACGAATGCCCCAGCACACCTCCGGGTCCGACCGGGCGGCGGTCCCCCCAGCCGCCCGTGACGGTGGCAGCGTGCGGCCGCCCGCTCCCTCGACGCTCGACGAGCTGTGGCGGTCGTACAAGGCGACGGGGGACGAGCGATTGCGCGAGCAGCTGATCCTGCACTACTCGCCGCTCGTCAAGTACGTGGCGGGCCGGGTGAGCGTCGGTCTGCCGCCCAATGTGGAGCAGGCGGACTTCGTGTCGTCGGGGGTGTTCGGGCTGATCGACGCGATCGAGAAGTTCGACATCGACCGGGAGATCAAGTTCGAGACGTACGCGATCACGCGGATCCGGGGCGCGATGATCGACGAGCTCAGGGCGCTGGACTGGATCCCGCGGTCGGTGCGGCAGAAGGCACGGAACGTCGAGCGGGCGTACGCCACCCTGGAGGCGCGGCTGCGGCGGACGCCGACGGAGGCCGAGGTGGCCGTCGAGATGGGGATCGCGGTGGACGAACTCCACTCGGTCTTCAGTCAGTTGTCGCTGGCGAACGTGGTGGCGCTGGAGGAGCTGCTGCACGTCGGGGGCGAGGGCGGCGACGGGCTCAGCGTCATGGACACGCTTGAGGACACCGCCGCCGACAACCCGGTGGAGGTGGCCGAGGACCGGGAGCTGCGGCGCTTCCTGGCACGGGCGATCAACACGCTCCCGGAGCGCGAGAAGACCGTCGTGACGCTGTACTACTACGAGGGCCTCACGCTCGCAGAGATCGGCAACGTGCTCGGGGTGACCGAGAGCCGGGTGAGCCAGATCCACACCAAGTCGGTCCTCCAGTTGCGGGCGAAACTGGCCGGCTTCGGTCGTTGACCTGGCCGGACGCGTGCGGGGTTCGCGGAGACACTCCCGTCCGCGAGGGCACGTCCGTAAAGTGGTTGACGTGCCAAGGATTCGAGCGGCCTCCGTGGCCGAGCACCGGTCGATGCAGCGAGCCGCCCTGCTGGACGCGGCGCGATCCCTGTTGTCCGAGGGCGGGACGGAAGCGCTGACCTTCCCGGCCCTCGCCGAGCGGACAGGGCTCGCGCGGTCGTCCGTCTACGAGTACTTCCGTTCGCGGGCCGCCGTGGTCGAGGAGCTGTGCGAGGTCGACTTCCCGGTGTGGGCCGCGGAGGTCTCGGCGGCGATGGAGCGCGCGGACTCGGCCGAGGGCAAGGTCGAGGCGTATGTGCGCAAGCAGCTCGGGCTGGTGGGGGACCGGCGGCACCGCGCGGTGGTCGCGATCTCCGCGAGCGAGCTGGACGCCGGGGCCCGGGAGAAGATCCGGGCGGCGCACGGCGGGCTCGTCGCGATGATCGTCGAGGCGCTGGGGGAGATTGGGCACGCGGAGCCCCGGCTGGCGGCGATGCTGCTGCAGGGCGTCGTGGACGCGGCCGTACGCAGGATCGAGCTCGGTGCGGCGGAGGAGCCGACGGCGATCACGGAGGCGGCGGTGGCCATGGCGCTGCGGGGCGTTCGGGGCTGACGTCGGTGGGGGCGCCTTACGCCCCCACTCGTGGCGTGGCGTGGCTGGGGCGGCGTCCTATCCCAGCCGTGGCTGCGTGCGCTGCCCCGCCTCCAGCCGTGGCTGCGAGCGCTGCCCGCCCCAGCCGTGGCTCAAATGCTCAGCGGCCCGTCGACTACGACGGCAGCGGCACCCCGAGGACCGGCAGCAGTCTCGACGGCCCGCTGCGCAGCAGCCACGGCGGGAGGAGCGAGAGCGGGTCCAGGTAGGTGTCGGCTCTCCGCAGACCCCAGTGCACGCAGGTCTCCGTGCAGTGCGACCCGGTCGCCTCCACGGTCCCCACGACCTCGCCGGCCTCCACCTCGTCGCCCTTCTTCACCGTCGCCCGCACCGGTTCGTACGTCGTCCGCAGCCGGGGATCTCCCGTCCCCGGCAGCTCCACCGACACGACCCCCTTCCCGGCCACGCGGCCCGCGAAGGAGACCCGGCCCGCCGCAACCGCACGTACCGGTGTCCCGGCCGGGGCCGCCAGGTCGACGCCGCGGTGGCCTCGGCCGTACGTGGTCGCCGGTGGCTCCCAGCCGCGGAGGATCGGGGGCCGTACACCCACGGGCCATGCCCGGCCGACAGCCGGCACGGCCGGGGCCGGGGCAGGGTCGGGGGCGGCCGGCACGCTCGTGGCGGTCGGCGTCAACCGCGGGACCGGCGCCAGCAGCACGGCCGCCGTCAGGAACAGCAGCAACACAAGCCGCACCACCGACCGTCCGTACGCCCTCGCCGCCGTAGCCGCCCTCGGCGCTCTCGCCATCGGGGTCGCCCAAGCCGCCGTTGCGGCCCCCGCAGTCCCCGCTGCCCTCTCACATCGCTCAGCTCGCATGAGAGAACCGTCCCGCACCTCCACGGATCATGGCCGGTATCTGTGGATAACTCCTGGGTTGTGGACAGCGGCGTCACCCGGTACCCCGTGGGTCCCGTACACTTCTTCTGGCGATCCGGGTCACCGGGTCGACTTCGCACGCCCCGACACGACAGCCGGAAACGGTCCGTGTCAGCGCCCCTCGGTCCCTAGTGGCACGGCGCATGCGGGCGTCAGGCGCGGGAGCCATCCGGTCCCCGCGGCACAACCGAGAAATTCAAGGAGATACGGCCATGGCCGTCGTCACGATGCGGGAGCTGCTGGAGAGCGGCGTCCACTTCGGTCACCAGACCCGTCGTTGGAACCCGAAGATGAAGCGCTTCATCTTCACGGAGCGCAACGGCATCTACATCATCGACCTGCTCCAGTCGCTGTCGTACATCGACCGCGCCTACGAGTTCGTCAAGGAGACCGTCGCCCACGGCGGCACGGTCATGTTCGTCGGCACGAAGAAGCAGGCGCAGGAGGCCATCGCCGAGCAGGCCACCCGCGTCGGCATGCCCTACGTCAACCAGCGCTGGCTGGGCGGCATGCTCACCAACTTCTCGACCGTCTACAAGCGTCTGCAGCGCCTCAAGGAGCTCGAGCAGATCGACTTCGAGGACGTCGCCGCTTCCGGTCTGACCAAGAAGGAGCTTCTCGTGCTCTCGCGCGAGAAGGCCAAGCTGGAGAAGACCCTCGGTGGTATCCGCGAGATGCAGAAGGTGCCCAGCGCCGTCTGGATCGTGGACACCAAGAAGGAGCACATCGCGGTCGGTGAGGCCCGGAAGCTCAACATTCCGGTCGTCGCCATCCTCGACACCAACTGCGACCCCGACGAGGTCGACTACAAGATCCCGGGCAACGACGACGCGATCCGCTCCGTCACCCTGCTCACCCGTGTGATCGCCGACGCCGTCGCCGAGGGCCTCATCGCCCGTTCCGGCGTCGCCACCGGTGACAAGGGCGAGAAGGCCGCGGGCGAGCCGCTCGCCGAGTGGGAGCGCGACCTGCTCGAGGGCGAGAAGAAGGCTGAGGAGGCCCCGGCCGCCGAGGCTGCCCCCGCCGCCGAGGCCGCTGCCCCCGCCGAGGCCGGTGCCCCCGCCGAGGCCGCTGCCCCCGCCGAGGGCGAGAAGGCCGCCGAGGGCGAGACGGCTGCCGAGGGCGAGAAGAGCGCCGAGGGCGAGCAGGCCTGACCACCCCGTCAGCGTTGACGGCGGGAGCGGTGACATGAGATCCGCTCCCGCCGTTCACCCGTAGGTCGACGGAAGGTCAGGGCTCCCGACTAAACGGGGGCCCTGGACCCCGTAGATCTCCGATCTTCCAGACTTCGAGAAAGACTCACAGACTCATGGCGAACTACACCGCCGCTGACGTCAAGAAGCTCCGCGAGCTCACCGGCGCCGGCATGATGGACTGCAAGAAGGCGCTGGACGAGGCCGAGGGCAACGTCGAGAAGGCCGTCGAGGCGCTCCGTATCAAGGGCCAGAAGGGCGTCGCCAAGCGCGAGGGCCGCTCCGCCGAGAACGGCGCCGTGGTCTCCCTCATCGCCGACGACAACTCCTCCGGCGTCATCGTCGAGCTGAAGTGCGAGACGGACTTCGTCGCCAAGGGCGAGAAGTTCCAGGCCGTCGCCAACGCGATCGCCGAGCACGTCGCGAAGACCTCCCCCGCCGACATCGAGGCCCTGCTCGCCTCCGAGATCGAGGCCGGCAAGACCGTCCAGGCGTTCGTGGACGAGGCCAACGCCAACCTCGGCGAGAAGATCGTCCTGGACCGCTTCGCGCAGTTCACCGACGGCTTCGTCCTCGCGTACATGCACCGCACGATGCCCGACCTGCCCCCGCAGATCGGTGTCCTCGTCGAGCTGGACAAGCCGAACGCCGACGTCGCCAAGGGCATCGCCCAGCACATCGCCGCCTTCGCGCCGAAGTACCTCTCCAAGGAGGACGTGCCGGCCGAGGTCGTCGAGTCCGAGCGCCGCGTCGCCGAGGAGACCACCCGCGCCGAGGGCAAGCCCGAGGCCGCCCTGCCGAAGATCGTCGAGGGTCGCCTCAACGGCTTCTTCAAGGACGCCACGCTGCTCGGCCAGCCGTACGCGCTGGACAACAAGAAGTCGGTCCAGAAGATTCTGGACGAGGCCGGTGTCACCCTGAAGCGCTTCTCGCGCATCAAGGTCGGCATCTGAGTCCGTACCGCGATCGACGCCCCGTCCCTATAGGGTCGAAGGCAGTCGTTGGCGGACGCCGCCACCGCGCACGCGCGTGTGACGGACGACAGCAGATCTGACGAGGAGGCCATTGCCGCGCATGGGATGCGAAACACACCCGAGCCGGCAGTGGCCTTCTTCGTATGTGCACCACGTAACAAAGGCGGGATCTCGATGACCACCAAGGCCCAGAAGAGCGACGACGGCAAAGTACGCGGCCGGTTTCTGCTGAAGCTGTCCGGAGAGGCCTTCTCCGGTGGCGGGGGCCTCGGCGTCGACCCGGACGTGGTGCACAAGATCGCCCGTGAGATCGCGGCCGTCGTGCGCGACGGCGCGGAGGTCGCTGTCGTCATCGGCGGCGGCAACTTCTTCCGCGGCGCGGAGCTCCAGCAGCGAGGCATGGACCGGGCGCGCTCCGACTACATGGGCATGCTCGGCACCGTCATGAACTGCCTCGCCCTCCAGGACTTCCTGGAGAAGGAAGGCATCGACAGCCGCGTCCAGACGGCCATCACCATGGGGCAGGTCGCCGAGCCCTACATCCCGCTGCGTGCCGTACGGCATCTGGAGAAGGGCCGCGTGGTCATCTTCGGTGCCGGCATGGGCATGCCGTACTTCTCCACCGACACCACCGCGGCCCAGCGCGCCCTGGAGATCGACGCCGAGGCGCTGCTGATGGGCAAGAACGGTGTCGACGGGGTCTACGACTCCGACCCCAAGACCAACCCGGACGCCGTCAAGTTCGACTCCCTCGGCTACGGCGAGGTCATCACACGCGATCTGAAGGTCGCCGACGCCACGGCGGTCACGCTGTGCCGAGACAACAAGCTCCCGATCCTCGTCTTCGAGCTTCTGGCGGAGGGCAATATCGCCCGTGCCGTCAAGGGTGAGAAGATCGGCACGCTTGTGGGTGAGCAGGGCGGTCGGGGCTGACGCTTCGACAACAAGCCCGTCCGGGGGACGGACGGGACGGACCCTGACCGGGGGATGGACAATGTCCTGCCGGTCGGGAACCGTGCAGGAAGAAGACGCGACGCAGCCGGCCGCCGCCCCACCGAGGAACCGCAGCCGGGCCTTACTCAAGACACGCAGGAGCAAGTGGTGATCGAAGAGACCCTCCTCGAGGCCGAGGAGAAGATGGAGAAGGCCGTCGTGGTCGCCAAGGAGGACTTCGCCGCGATCCGCACCGGCCGTGCGCACCCGGCGATGTTCAACAAGATCGTGGCCGACTACTACGGTGCGCCGACGCCGATCAACCAGCTGGCTTCGTTCTCCGTGCCGGAGCCGCGCATGGCGGTCGTGACCCCGTTCGACAAGAGCGCGCTGCGCAACATCGAGCAGGCGATCCGCGACTCCGACCTCGGCGTCAACCCGAGCAACGACGGCAACATCATCCGTGTGGTGTTCCCGGAGCTCACCGAGGAGCGCCGCCGCGACTACATCAAGGTCGCCAAGGGCAAGGGCGAGGACGCCAAGGTGTCCATCCGCTCGGTCCGCCGCAAGGCCAAGGACGCCATCGACAAGCTGATCAAGGACGGCGAGATCGGCGAGGACGAGGGCCGCCGTGCGGAGAAGGAGCTCGACGACACCACGCACAAGTACGTCGCTCAGGTGGACGAGCTCCTCAAGCACAAGGAATCCGAGCTGCTCGAGGTCTGATGAACGACTCTTCCTGGGGGGCGCCGCCCGCGGCCGGGCAGGCCGGGTACTGGGGCACCTCCGAGCGTGGACCTGTCCAGGGGGCTGCCCCGGCGGGTCCCGCGTACGATGCGCCTGAGGCGCCTCACACTCGCCCCATGCCCATCGTGCCCGACGTACCCGCGTATGGCGGAGACCAGGATGACGACCGGGGGGCCGCTCGGCTGAGCGGCCCCCTGTTCAGCAGCCGGCCACCGCAGTCGCGGTCTCATGACACGCCGCAGGCGCGGCCCTTCGAGGCGGCGTCGCAGAATCCGGAGCCCATGCCCGACGCCCCGCCGCCGGCGCCCCAGCAGAAGAAGAGCGCTGGGCGCGATCTGGGCGCGGCAATAGGAGTCGGTGTCGGCCTCGGCGTGGTGATCGTCGCGTCGCTGTTCGTCGTCAAGGCCGTCTTCGTCGGTGTCGTCGCGGTCGCCGTCGTCGTGGGTCTGTGGGAGCTGACCAAGCGGCTGGAGGAGCGCAAGGGCATCAACGCTCCGCTCGTGCCGCTCGCGCTGGGCGGCGCGGCCATGGTCGTCGCCGGGTACGTCCGCGGTGCCGAGGGTGCCTGGGTGGCGATGGCGCTGACCGCGCTGGCGGTGCTGGTCTGGCGGATGACCGAGCCGCCGGAGGGCTACCTCAAGGACGTCACGGCGGGTGTCTTCGCGGCGTTCTACGTGCCGTTCCTGGCGACCTTCGTCGCGATGATGCTCACGGCCGACGACGGTCCCTGGCGCGTCCTGACGTTCCTGCTCCTGACGGTCGTCAGCGACACCGGCGCGTACGCGGTCGGCTGGCGCTTCGGCAAGACCAAGCTCGCCCCGCGGATCAGCCCCGGCAAGACCCGCGAGGGCCTGCTCGGAGCGGTGGGCTTCGCGATGGTGGCGGGCGCGCTGTGCATGCAGTTCCTCATCGACGACGGCAGCTGGTGGCAGGGCCTGCTCCTGGGCCTCGCCGTCGCGGCCAGTGCCACGCTGGGTGACCTCGGTGAGTCGATGATCAAGCGGGACCTCGGCATCAAGGACATGGGCACGCTGCTGCCGGGGCACGGCGGGATCATGGACCGACTGGACTCCCTGCTGCCGACGGCGCCCGTGGTGTGGCTGCTGCTGGTCCTGTTCGTGGGCTCCGGCTGACGGCTCGGCAGTTGTCCGAAGAGCCCCCGTTCCCTCGTGGAACGGGGGCTCTTCGATTTCCGGCCCTCGCGTCTCGCAGAGCGACCGCTCCCGGCCGTGTGGGACGATTTTCGTATACGCCCGTAAAGGTACTCAAAGGGGGTCGCCATGACCGCCATCCGAGAAATCATCGACGTCGACCGGACCCCAGCCGATGTCTACGCGTACATCACGGACCCCTCTCACCTGCCGGAATGGCAGCTGAGCGCCGTCTCGGCCGAGTCGCTGGACGAGGGCCCGATCCACACGGGCTCCCGGGTCCGGGTCACCAGGCGCGTCGGGAACCGCCAGATGCCGATGACCATACGGTTCGACCAGCTCGACCCTCCGTACAGCTGGGACCTGCACGGGATCGACGGCCCCGTCCGGGCCCGCACCCACGGCCGCATCGAGCCGCTCGACGACGGGCGCCGCTCCCGCGTCACGATCGACATCGACTTCGAGGGCTACGGCCTCGGCAAGGTCCTGATCCCCTTGGTCGTCCGCCCGCAGGTCCGCAAGGAACTACCACGCGACGAGAAGCTGCTGAAGGACCGGCTGGAGGGCACGACGGACTAGGCAGCGATCTCACCGGTCGGCGGTGGAGCGGGCCACACGAGTGGATCTGCGACACTGGTTGAGTTATGCCTGCACCCGGAGAACTTACTTTCGTCGCCCCCCGCGGAGCCAAGAAGCCGCCGCGGCATCTTGCTGACCTTACGCCTGGGGAGCGTAAGGACGCCGTCGCTGCGGTCGGGGAGAAGCCGTTTCGTGCCAAGCAGCTGTCGCAGCACTACTTCGCGCGGTACACGCACGACCCCGAGCAGTGGACCGACATCCCCGCCGCCTCGCGCGCCAGGCTGCGGGAGGAGCTGTTCCCGGAGCTGATGACCGTCGTACGGCATCTGTCGACCGACCAGGGCGAGACCCGTAAGACGCTGTGGCGGCTGTTCGACGGGACGCTCGTCGAGTCCGTGCTGATGCGGTACCCGGACCGGGTGACCATGTGCATCAGCTCGCAGGCCGGGTGCGGGATGAACTGCCCGTTCTGCGCCACCGGGCAGGCCGGGCTGGACCGGAATCTGTCCACCGCCGAGATCGTCCACCAGATCGTGGACGGGATGCGGGCGCTTCGGGACGGGGATGTTCCCGGGGGGCCCGCGCGGCTCTCCAACATCGTCTTCATGGGGATGGGCGAGCCGCTCGCCAACTACAACCGGGTCGTGGGGGCCATCCGCCGGCTCACCGACCCCGAGCCCGACGGGCTGGGGCTGTCCCAGCGCGGGATCACCGTCTCGACCGTCGGTCTCGTCCCGGCCATCCACCGGTTCGCCGACGAGGGCTTCAAGTGCCGGCTCGCGATCTCCCTGCACGCTCCCGACGACGAGCTGCGCGACACCCTCGTCCCCGTGAACACGCGGTGGAAGGTGCGCGAGGTCCTGGACGCCGGGTTCGAGTACGTCGAGAAGAGCGGCCGCCGGCTGTCCATCGAGTACGCCCTCATCCGGGACATCAACGACCAGGCCTGGCGTGGTGACCGGCTCGGGCGGCTGCTCAGGGGCAAGCCCGTGCATGTGAACCTGATTCCGCTGAACCCGACGCCCGGGTCGAAGTGGACCGCCTCCCGGCCCGAGGACGAGAAGGCGTTCGTCGAGGCCATCGCCGCGCACGGGGTACCGGTGACGGTCCGGGACACCCGCGGTCAGGAGATCGACGGGGCCTGCGGTCAGCTCGCGGCCACCGAGCGGTAATCTGAGCGCGTACACCCGTACGTACATCTTCATATTCCGACAGGGGAGCGCCACAGCGCTGAGAGTGCGGCAATCGGGCCGCAGACCCTCTGAACCTTGCCCAGGTCATTCTGGGTAGGAAGTTCGGTCATCACTCAAGCTGTTGCGCCCTGCCCGGGAGCCGAAGAGGCCCCTGGGCAGGGCCGCGTCTCTTCCTGGTCAACCCCAGGAGGAATCCAGTGAGCATCACCAAGAAGGCCACGGTCTTCGCCGTCGGGCTCGGTCTCGTCACGCTGTCCGCGTGCGGTTCGTCGGACTCGGGGAGCGACAGCTCCGAGGCCGGGAGCAAGACCGTGACCCTCGTCAGTCACAACTCGTGGGCCGTCTCCAAGGGCGTCCTCGCCGCGTTCGAGAAGCAGTCCGGGTACAAGGTCAAGGTCCTGGAGGACGGCGACGCCGGGCAGGCCGTGAACAAGGCCATCCTGACCAAGGACAACCCGCAGGGCGACGTCTTCTTCGGCGTCGACAACACCCTGCTGTCCCGGGCCCTCGACAACGACCTGTTCCAGTCGTACGAGGCCAAGGGCTCCGACCTGATCCTGCCCGAGTTCCGGGTCGACCAGGACAAGCACCGGGTCACCCCCGTCGACACCGGCGACATCTGCGTCAACTACGACAAGGCGTACTTCAGCGAGCACAAGCTGACCCCGCCGACGTCGTACGACGACCTGATCAAGCCCGCGTACAAGGACCTCCTCGTCACCGAGAACGCCTCCACCTCCTCGCCCGGCCTCGGCTTCCTGCTCGGCACGGCCGCGAAGTACGGCGACGACGGCTGGCAGGACTACTGGAAGAAGCTGAAGGCCAACGGTGTCAAGGTCGTCGACGGCTGGGAGCAGGCCTACAACGAGGAGTTCTCCGGCTCCGCCGGCGGCAAGAAGGCCAAGGCCGACCGGCCGCTCGTCGTGTCGTACGCCTCCTCACCGCCGGCCGAGGTGATCTACGCCGACCCGAAGCCGACCAGCGCGCCGACGGGTGTCGCGGACGGCACCTGCTTCCGCCAGGTCGAGTACGCGGGCCTGCTCAGCAATGCCAAGAACACCGAGGGCGGTAAGGCGCTCCTCGACTTCCTGCTGACCAAGGAATTCCAGGACGACATGCCTCTGAACATGTTCGTGTACCCGGTGCGGGAGGCCGCCCAGGTGCCGGCGGAGTTCACCAAGTACGGGCCCCGGGCCAAGAACCCCGAGACCCTGGACCCGGCGAAGATCGCCGACAACCGTGACGACTGGGTCAAGTCGTGGACCTCGCTCGTACTGAAGTAGCGGCCCCGGCTTCGGCACCCCGCAAGAGGGGCGCGGCGATGCGGCTCGGCCTCATCGCCGTGCCCGTCGCGTTCTTCGCGGTCTTCTTCGCCTACCCCGTCGCCGCGATCGTCTCGCGCGGTCTGAAGGTCGACGGGGCATGGCAGTTCGGGCGGCTGTGGGACGTGCTCGGGGAGTCCGACATCCGGCACGTCCTGTGGTTCACCACCTGGCAGGCGTTCGCCTCCACCGCGCTGACCCTGCTCATCGCGCTGCCGGGCGCCTACGTCTTCGCCCGCTTCGACTTCCCCGGCAAACAGGTCCTGCGGGCCGTGGTGACCGTCCCGTTCGTGCTGCCGACGGTCGTCGTCGGTACGGCCTTCCTCGCGCTCGTCGGCCGCGGCGGACTCCTCGACGAGCTGTGGGGCGTACGGCTCGACACCACCGTGTGGGCGATCCTGCTCGCGCACGTCTTTTTCAATTACGCCGTCGTCGTACGGACGGTGGGCGGTCTGTGGGCGCAGCTCGATCCGCGGCAGGAGGAGGCCGCGCGGATGCTCGGGGCCTCGCCCCTGAAAGCCTGGCGTCAGGTCACCCTCCCGGCGCTCGCGCCGGCCGTGGCCGCCGCCGCGCTCATGGTCTTCCTGTTCACCTTCACCTCCTTCGGTGTGGTGCAGATCCTGGGCGGACCGACCTTCTCCACCCTCGAAGTGGAGATCTACCGGCAGACCTCCGAGATCTTCGACCTGTCCACGGCCGCCGTCCTGACGATCATCCAGTTCCTGGCGGTGGCCGCGATCCTCGCCGTGCACGCCTGGACGGTACGGCGGCGGGAGAGCGCCCTGCGCCTGGTGGACGCGTCGGTGACCGCCCGGCGGCCGCGCGGGGCCGGCCAGTGGGCGCTGCTGGCCGGCGTCCTGGCCGTCATCGTCGTACTCCTGCTGCTGCCGCTGGCCGTGCTGGTGCAGAGGTCGTTCGACGCCCCCGACTTCGGCTACTACCGGGCGCTGACCAGCGCCGACGGCGGTGTCTTCCTCGTCGCGCCGATCGAGGCGATCGGCAATTCGCTCCAGTACGCCGTCGTCGCGACCCTCATCGCCGTGGTCATCGGCGGTCTGGCCGCCGCCGCGCTGACCCGGCGGGACGCGGGGCGGTTCGTGCGGGGCTTCGACGCGCTGCTGATGCTGCCGCTCGGGGTGTCCGCGGTGACGGTCGGGTTCGGGTTCCTGATCGCGCTGGACGAGCCGCCGCTCGATCTGCGGGCCTCCTGGATCCTGGTGCCGCTGGCCCAGGCGCTGGTCGGGGTGCCCTTCGTCGTACGGACCATGCTGCCCGTGCTGCGGGCCGTGGACCAGCGGCTGCGTGAGGCGGCGTCCGTGCTGGGGGCTTCGCCCTGGCGGGTCTGGCGCGAGGTCGACCTGCCGATGGTGCGGCGGGCGCTGCTGATCGCGGCCGGGTTCGCCTTCGCGGTGTCGCTGGGTGAGTTCGGCGCGACCGTGTTCATCGCCCGGCCCGACAACCCGACCCTGCCGGTCGCCGTCGCGCGGCTTCTGGGGCGGGCCGGCGAGCTCAACTACGGCCAGGCGATGGCCCTTTCGACGGTACTGATGGTGGTGTGCGCGGTGGCGCTGCTGATCCTGGAGCGGCTCCGTACGGATCGGACGGGGGAGTTCTAGATGCTGTTGAGCCTGGCGGGTGCGACCGTCCGTTTCGGTGGGCGGCCCGTGCTCGACGCCGTGGACCTCGATGTCGCCGAGCACGAGATCGTGTGCGTGCTCGGGCCGAGCGGCAGCGGCAAGTCGACGCTGCTGCGGGCCGTGGCGGGGCTGCAACCCCTCGACGCCGGGCGGGTGTCGCTCGACGGCCGGGACCAGTCGGGGGTGCCCGCGCACAAGCGGGGCGTCGGGCTGATGTTCCAGGACCATCAGCTGTTCCCGCAGCGGGACGTCGGCGGCAACGTCGCCTTCGGGACCCGGATGCGCGGCGCCTCCAGCGCCGAACAGGCCGAGCGGGTAAGGGAGTTGCTGGATCTGGTCGGACTGCCGGGCGCCGCCGGGCGTGCCGTCGCCTCGCTGTCCGGCGGGGAGCAGCAGCGGGTCGCGCTGGCCCGCGCCCTCGCGCCCCGGCCGCGGCTGCTGATGCTGGACGAGCCGCTGGGGCAGCTCGACCGCTCGCTGCGGGAGCGGCTCGTCGTCGAACTCCGTGAGCTGTTCGGCCAGTTGGGCACCACCGTGCTGGCCGTGACGCACGACCAGGGCGAGGCGTTCGCGCTCGCCGACCGGGTCGTGGTGATGCGGGACGGGCGGATCGCGCAGAGCGGCACGCCGCTTGAGGTGTGGCAGCGGCCGGTGGACGAGTTCGTGGCGCGCTTCCTCGGCTTCGACAACGTGGTCGGCGGCACCGTCGCAGGTCAGGCCGCGAACACGCCCTGGGGGAAGCTGCCGGTCGGCGAGGACGCCGCTCAGGGCCCGCGGACACTGCTGGTCAGGCCGGCCGGGGTGCGGCTCGTGGGCCCCGACACGGGGCTGCGCTGCACGGTCGCCGCCCGCACGTTCAAGGGCACGCACGTCGCCGTGCACCTCCAGCCGGAGGACGCGCCGCGTCTGGAGGCGGCCTGCGCGCTGCGGGACGCCCCGGAGGTCGGGGACACCGTCGGGGTCGAGTTCGACGCGGCCGAAATTGTCGTGCTGGGCTGATCACGCCGTGCATAGGGTGCGGGACATGACACTCCTGGCCCATGACCGCTACTGCGACGAGATCGCCCACCAGGTCGGCCTGCTGCGGGCCGTGCTGACCTCCGGCGCCGATCTGTCGGCGACCGTCCCCACCTGCCCGGACTGGTCGCTGGAACAGCTCGTGCGGCACACCGGCGGCGCCCTGCGCTGGGTGGAGCTGATGGTGCGGACGCGGGCGCAGGACGAGATCCCGGAGGAGAAGGTCCCGCTCCACGGCGGCCCCGACGGCGAGGGAGACCCAGTCGCCCTGGACGCCTGGCTGGCGGAGACCGGCGACATGCTGGTCGGCGCGCTGAGGGAGGCCGGGCCCGACACGACGATGTGGGGCTGGGCCGGGGTCCACAGCTCCGGGTTCTGGGCCCGCCGTATGGCCCACGAGCTCACCATCCACCGCGCCGACGCCACGCTCGCCGCCGGACTGCCCTACGAGGTCGCGCCCGACATCGCCGCCGACGCGATCGACGAGTGGCTCCAGATCATCGAGTGGGCCCAGCGGAACATGCCGGACGATCCGACGACGGACCTGCGCCGGCCGGGCAGCATCCACCTGCATGCCGCGGACGGCAGCCCGACGCTGGACGCCGAGTGGCTGATCGATCTTTCCGGGGACGTGATCGCCTGGCGGCGCGGCCATGAGAAGGCGACCGTCGCGCTCAGGGGGCCGCTCACCGCCGTACTGCTCGGGTTCTACCGTCGGCTGCCGCTGGACAGCGACGAGCTGGAGGTGCTCGGCGAGCGGGAACTGCTGGAGTTCTGGCTGGAGCGGGCCAGCTTCTAGCGGCCGTGCGAGGGCGACGGCTCCGGAAAAACCGCGCGGTGTGCCCTTTGGTGATCTACTTCGAGCGCCGAGCTGTGCTACGGTTTACCCGTTGCAGTTGTGGTACCCATGAACCTATGTGCGCCTGACGGGAATGCTATCCATCGGGCGCATTAGTTGTTTTCCCGGCATCTCCGGATGGGGCCTCTGCCTACAGAAGGAGAAGGTCATGGCACAGGGAACCGTGAAGTGGTTCAACTCTGAAAAGGGTTTCGGCTTCATCGAGCAGGACGGCGGCGGCCCCGACGTCTTCGCCCACTACTCGAACATCGCGACCCAGGGCTTCCGTGAGCTCCAGGAAGGCCAGCGGGTCACCTTCGACGTCACGCAGGGCCAGAAGGGCCCGCAGGCGGAGAACATCGTTCCCGCCTGATAGCCGGACGCGTATCCGCATACCGGGGTCCGCACCGCATGGTGCGGACCCCGGTTTGTGCTGTTTCAGGAAGGCAGAAAGCAGCATGCCCCGCAGGCCCCAGAAGCCGAATCGGCGCGCCTCGTCGTCGCCCGCACCGTCCGCGTCGCCGCCGAGGGAATTCCGGCTGCCGGAGAGCACGACCCCCGCACTTCCCGCCGTGGAGGACTTCGCCGCTCTGGACATGCCGGCCGGGCTGCTGAAGACGCTCACCGCGCAGGGCGTGACCACCCCCTTCCCCATCCAGGGCGCCACCCTGCCCAACTCGCTCGCCGGCCGTGATCTGCTCGGACGCGGGCGCACCGGCTCCGGCAAGACCCTCGCGTTCGGTCTGGCGCTGCTGGCCCGCACGGCCGGGCTGCGCGCGCAGCCCAAGGCGCCCCTCGCCCTGGTGCTGGTGCCCACCCGTGAGCTCGCCCAGCAGGTGACGGACGCCCTGACCCCCTACGCGACGGCCGTGAACCTCCGGCTGACCACCGTGGTGGGCGGGCTGTCGATCACCAAGCAGGCGGGTGCGCTGCGGCGCGGCGCGGAAGTGCTCGTGGCCACTCCCGGCCGGCTCAACGACCTCGTGGAACGCGGCGACTGCGTGCTCGGCGACGTGCGCATCACGGTGCTGGACGAGGCCGACCAGATGACCGACATGGGCTTCCTGCCGCAGATCACCAAGGTGATCCAGCAGGTACGGCCGGACGGGCAGCGCATGCTCTTCTCGGCCACGCTGGACCGCAACATCGACCGCCTCGTGCAGCGGTTCCTGACCGACCCCGTGGTGCACTCCGTGGACCCGTCCGCGGGCGCGGTGACGACCATGGAGCACTACGTTCTCCATGTCCAGGACGAGACCGACAAGAAGGCCGTCACCACGCGCATCGCGGCCAGGGACGGGCGGGTCATCCTCTTCCTCGACACCAAGCGGGCCGCCGACCGGCTGACCAAGCGGCTCCTGGCCGTCGGTGTCCGCGCGGCGGCGCTGCACGGGGGCCGCTCGCAGCCGCAGCGCAATCGGACCCTGGAGCAGTTCAAGAGCGGCCAGGTCACCGCACTGGTCGCGACGAACGTCGCCGCCCGGGGTATACACGTCGACGACCTCGACCTCGTCGTGAACGTCGATCCCCCCACCGATCACAAGGACTACCTGCACCGGGGCGGCCGTACGGCCCGTGCCGGCGGTTCCGGCAGTGTGGCCACGCTGGTCCTGCCCGACCAGAAGCGGGAAGTCACCCGGCTCATGTCGGACGCGGGCATCCGCCCCCGGACGTCCCGGATCACGTCGAGCGACCCGGAACTGGCCGTCATCACCGGCGCGCGCGAGCCTTCCGGCGTGGCCGTCACCATCGAGGTCCCCCAGCCGGTGACGCCGGCGGCTTCCCGCGCCGACGGGAAGACCGGCAGGCGGTCCGCCGGCCGGCGCCGGAGCGGCGGCGAGGCCAAGGCGGCCGCCGGTGGCGCCCCCAGGACGGGAGGCCGGGGCACGGAGCGCCGGACCGCGTCCGGGGCACCGGCGTCCGGCGGCACCTCCGCCACGGGCGGGCGAGGAACCGCTCGCCGGACGGCGTCCGGCGGGGCGTCGGGCGGCACCGTCCGGGCGGGTGGTCGTGGCTCCGACCGCCGGTCCGCAGCCGGTGCGGCGTCCGGCGCGGGCGCCGGTTCCAGCGCCGGCAAGGCCCCGCGCGGCGGCGCCGGCCGACGGTCGGCCGGCACGGGCGACGCCGGCGCGACGGGGAACCGCAACGTCGACCGCCGCGGCGGCCGGCGCACCTCCGCCAACTAGGCCGTGTCCCTGTGGCCGCGCCGTGTTCGGCGCGGCCCGGGCGGCGCCACCGCCCTTGCGTTCGGCGCCTCGGCCACTGCCGGCCGAGTCTCTGCCGACCGGCGCCGCGATCCCGTAGCCGCCGCGCCGACAGCGCATCGACGAGAACGACGTAGGCCCGCCCCCGTTCACGGGGGCGGGCCTACGTGCGTATTGCCGGGCGGGTGCGTCAGCGGTCGCTGCTCGCGCCGCGTCGGCGGAGGCCGAAGAAGACCGCGCCGCCGCCGAGGGCGACCAGGCCGACCGCGATGCCCGCGATCATGCCGGTGTTGGAGTTCGCACCGGTCTCGGCGAGGTTGGAGTCACCGGCCGCGGGGGACGGGGCGCTGCTCGCGGGAGGGGTGCTGTCGCTCTCCGACGGGGTCGGGGTCGGCGAGTCGGTCTCCTCGGCCGGGGTCGAGGCGGGGGCCGACGGGGTCGGGGTGTCCGACGGGGCCGGCGGCTCCTCCTTCTTGCAGGCCGTGGACGGCGTCGTCAGGTTCGGCTTGATGTCCTCGTCGACATAGCCGGCCGCCTTGACGTGGACGCGGTACTCGGCGTCCGGCTTCCAGTCCTCGGCGAAGGTGATGGTGACGCCCTCGCGGGAGCCCTTGACCACCTGCTCACCGACCTTCTTCAGGTCGGCGCCGTTGTTCTGGAGGAACACCGTGATGGTCGCCGGGACACCGCTGGGGTCCACGTCGGTGACGGTGATGACGCCCTTGTCGCCGTCGCACTTGGCTTCGGCGGAGAATTCACTGATGTTGCACGCGAGCGCGGTGCCCGCAGCGGAGAGCGCGAGTGCGGCCGACGCGGAGGCGACACCCAGAGCGCGCACGGAACGCGCAACAGTACGGCGGTTTATGGACACGTTTGTCCTTTACGGGAGTTGCACCACTGAGGGGGGTTCGGAGAGGGGCGGTGACGCGACATCACCGTCCCCAGGAGTCTCACAGGTTTATAAGCGTGGCATAAGGAGTGTCAACGCATATGCAGCCTACAGGCGTTGGCTTTGCCCTCTTATTAACTGCCGAGGCGTTTCAACGCCTCCGGCGCCTCCTCGATCCGGTCAACCAGGGCGATCCGGGCGTCCATCGACCGCTCCCGGGCAAGGGACTTGAGCAGCGGCCAGGCGGGCAGCCGCTCCGTCCAGTGCGCTCGGTCGACCAGCACCATCGGGGTCGGTTCGCCGCGCGACTCGTAGTAGTTCGGCGTCGCGTTGTCGAAGATCTCCTGTACGGTCCCGGCGGCTCCCGGCAGGAACACGACGCCGGCGTTCGAGCGGGCCAGCAGGCCGTCCTCGCGGGTGGCGTTGGCGAAGTACTTCGCGATGTGCGAGGCGAAGGGGTTCGGCGGCTCGTGGCCGTAGAACCAGGTCGGGATGCCGACGGAGCGGCCGCCCTTGGGCCAGCGGGAGCGCACCTCGAAGGCCGCCGACGCCCAGTCGGTGATCGAGGGCGTGAACCCCGGTGCCTTCGCGAGGAGTCGGAGGGCGTCGGTGAGCATCGCGTCATCGAGCGGGGCGGCGTACGCGCCGAGATTGGCGGCCTCCATCGCGCCCGGGCCGCCGCCGGTGGCGACGGTGAGACCGGCGCGGGTCAGCTCCCGGCCGAGCCGCGCGGCACCCTCGTACTCCTGTGTGCCGCGGCGCATCGCGTGGCCGCCCATCACGCCCACCACCCGGGCGCCGGAAAGGAGTTCGTCGAGGGCGTCCGAGACGGAGTCGTCGTGGATGGCGCGGAGCATGGAGGCGTAGACGTCGCGGTCGGCCTTCGTCCGCTGGAACCAGGCGTAGGCGTGGGCGTCCGGGGTGCTCTCGTAGCCGTCCGAGAGGGAGGCGAAGAGTTCGTCGGGGGAGTAGACCAGGCCCCGGTACGGGTCGAAGGGGAGGTCCGGGACCGGCGGGAAGACCAGGGCGCCGCCGGTGCGGATCTTCGCGGCCGCCTCCTCGCGCATCGCGCAGCCGAGGAAGACGGCACCGCTGGTGTCCGTGCCGAGCAGTTCGCGCGTACGGTCCGTCAGGTCGACTGCCTGGACACGGAATCCGGCGAGGGAGCCGCGCGCCGAGACGGTCGCGTCGAACTCCTCGATCGTCTCTATCTCACGGTCGTCGTGGTGGGCCGCATGGGCGGGCATCGTCTGCACCCGCCCATGCTAGGCACCCCGTGTCGTACGGCGGTTGTCAGCCCTCGACGGCCGACGGGTCCATCCACACGACCTCCCAGGTGTGGCCGTCGAGGTCGTCGAAGGCGCGGCCGTACATGAAGCCCATGTCCTGGACCTTGTCCGACGCGGTGCCGCCGGCGGCGACCGCCTTCTCGACCAGCTCGTCCACCTTGTCGCGGCTCTCGGCGCTCAGACAGATCAGCACCTCGCTGGTCGTCGTGGCGTCCGCGATCTCCTTCTTGGTGAAGGTCGAGTAGAACGGCTTGGTGAGCAGCATCGCGACGATGGTGTCGCTGATCACGACGGACGCCGCGTTCTCGTCGCTGAACTGCGCGTTGATCGAGTAACCCAGCCCCGTGAAGAACTTCTTCGACGCGTCGAGGTCGTTCACGGGCAGGTTGACGAAGATCATCTGCTGGTAGGCGGGGGCGCTCATCGTGGTCTCTCCCATCAGGGTGGTTGCTGTTCGGTGGGGTAGACCGGGGGTCCGGTCGGAACTCATCGCCCGGCGGAGATTTTTTCTCACCAGTTTTTCGGGGCGCCCGCGAACGAGCGCGCCGGCCGCCTCAGCGGGCGGCCAGCGGCAGTGCGGCCAGCTCCGCCACGACCAGGGTCAGCGGGCCGAAGACGGCCAGCAGGACGCCGGCGCGCAGGGCTGCGGCGCTGCGGAGCATCGCGGTCGGCGCGCCGAGGCGCAGCAGCGCGGCCGTGGTGTCGGCGCGGGCCTGCCTGGCCTCCAGCGCGGCCATGAAGAGGGTGGTCACGGTCGCACCGGCGACGACGGTCGCGCCGAGGGCGGAGAGGGGACCGATGGCGGCGGTGGCCGCGGAGTCGGGCCGGGGGGCCATCGCGTAGACGGCGGCGGCCACCGCGCACACGACTCCGAGGGGGCGGCCGATCCGGGTGGCTTCCGCCATCAGGCCGCGGCCCGCCAGGAGCCGGAGCGGGCCCGGCCGTACGGCCTGGAGCACCCGGCCGCAGAGATGGGCGAGGCCGGGTGCCGCGAGGGCGAGGCCGACGGCGGCGAGCACCCAGCCGACCAGGACCGCGGTGGGGCCGGTGGGCAGGGCCGTGGGGAGGGCGAGTGTGTCGTCGGCGGTGACGCGGCCGGCGTAGGTCTCCACGGCCAGGCCCGCGGTGAGGATGGTGATGCCCCAGGGGAGGCCCGCCGGGGGTTTGCGGGGGACCGGGAAGAGGGTCAGGTCGTCCGGCGCCTGCCGGCTGCCGTCCTCTTCGGCCGGCGCGGAGGCCGGGGGGCTCGCCGGTGCTTGCGGGCCGCCGCCGTCCTGCGAGGCCGCCGAGGCGGTATCCGGCGTCGTCGCGCCGCCGCGTACCGCATCCCGCAGCCTCGCCCCGAACCGCCCGTACGCCCCGAACGTCTCGCGGTCGGCCGACCTGCCGGACACCCCGAAGCGGCCGTACGGCCGTGCCTTGGCCTTCGTCGTGGCGGGCGCGGCGAGCCTCGGGCGCAGCAGCACGGCGACCGCTGCCGACGCCAGTGCCGGTGTCAGGGCCAGGAGAGTCAGGGCGGCCGGCAGCGGCAGGGGGCTGTCCGCCGCCAGGAACTGGGAGGCGTCGCCGTCGAAGGGCATGCCCCTCAGATCGCCCCGCAGGTGCAGGAAGACCAGGAGGGCCAGCATCGAGCCGAGCAGGCAGGACAGGGCCGTAGTGGTGGCCGAGACCAGCATGAGCCGGCCCGGTCCGAGGCCGGCCGCCGCGAGGCCGGGGCGCGGTCTGGTGCCGGGGTCCGTGCGGGCCACGGCCACCGCGAGGTGGATCGTCGCGGCCAGCGGGGGTGCGCACCAGGCCAGCCTGAGCGTGGCCGCCGCGGGGGAGTCCGGGTGGGACATCGCGTAGCCGAGGGCGGACAGCAGCAGGAAGCCCGTGCCCGCCGACGCCGCCGCGACGAGCAGCCGGCGCAGCTGTACGGCGGGGTGGGCGCTGCGGGTCAGGCGGAGAGCGAGCACGCGGCCCGGCCTTCCGCCTCGGTGACCGGAGGCAGCTGCACGGTGTTCACGCGCCGCCCGTCGAGCAGTGTCACGCTGCGGTCGGCAAGGACTGCCGTGTCCGCGTCATGGCTGGCCAGCACCACGGTGATGCCGTGCGAGCGGGCGGCCGTCGTCAGGGTGCGCAGCACGTGCGTCCGGTCGGCGCGGTGCAGGGGTGCCGTCGGCTCGTCTGCGAACAGCACCGTCGGCGAGGGGGCCAGCGCACGGGCGATGCTGACTCGCTGACGTACCGCCTGGACCAGCTGGTGCGGGCGCTTGCGGGCCGCCTCACCGACGTCCAGGCGCTCCAGCCACTCCAGCGCGGCCTTCTTGGCGCGGCGGCGGCTGGTGCCGCGCAGCATCAGCGGCAGGGCCGTGTTCTCCCAGACGTTCAGTTCGGGGACGAGCGACGGTGTGGGATCGACCCAGGCGAACCGGTCCCGGCGCAGCCGCTCGCGGGCCACCGGGCCCATCGTGTGCACCGGCACGCTGTTGAACCAGACCTCGCCGCGCCCCGCCGGGGCCAGGCCGGACAGACAGCGCAGCAGGGCGGTCTTGCCGCTGCCGCGCGGACCGATGACGGCGAGGATCTCCCCCTCCTGGACACCGAGCGAGACGCCGCTGAGCGCGGGCGAGCCGTCGTTGTACGAGAAGTGCAGGGCACGTGCCCAGAGCACGTCGTTGTCCGGCGGGGCCACCATGGCGTACACCTCGGTTCTGATCCGTTTTCCCGTTCTTCGTTCCCCCGTGCGGGGGAACGAAGGCTGGGCCGATCGGTCACTGGCACGCTAGGCAGTCGTCGCCCGAAGCCGGGACAGCACAGGGCCCCGGGCCGCCGTGTCTCACTCGAACGGGCGGCACCGGGGCCGGTGTGTTGATCATGCCGGCCGCCGGGGCGGCGGGGGATCAGTCGGGGGTCACAGCTTCGTCCACGCCTCCGACAGCGTCTCGCGCAGGATCTGCTCGATCTCGTCGAACGTCTCCTGGTTGGAGATCAGCGGCGGGGCGAGCTGGATGACCGGGTCGCCGCGGTCGTCCGCACGGCAGTACAGGCCGTTCTCGAAGAGCTTCTTGGACAGGAAGCCGTACAGGACGCGCTCGGTCTCCTCGTCGTTGAAGGACTCCTTGGTGGCCTTGTCCTTCACCAGCTCGATGCCGTAGAAGAAGCCGTTGCCGCGGACGTCGCCGACGATCGGCAGGTCGTACAGCTTCTCCAGCGTGCCGCGGAAGGCGCCCTCGTTGTCGAGGACGTGCTTGTTGAGGCCCTCCCGCTCGAACAGGTCGAGGTTGGCGAGGCCCACGGCCGCGGAGACCGGGTGGCCGCCGAAGGTGTAGCCGTGCAGGAAGGTGTTGTCGCCCTTGTAGAACGGCTCGGCCAGCCGGTCGGAGATGATGCAGGCGCCGATCGGGGAGTAGCCCGAGGTCATGCCCTTGGCGCAGGTGATCATGTCCGGGACGTAGTCGAACTTGTCGCAGGCGAACGTCGTGCCCAGGCGGCCGAAGGCACAGATGACCTCGTCCGACACCAGCAGCACGTCGTACTGGTCGCAGATCTCGCGCACCCGCTGGAAGTAGCCGGGCGGGGGCGGGAAGCAGCCGCCCGCGTTCTGCACCGGCTCCAGGAACACCGCGGCGACGGTGTCCGGGCCCTCGAAGAGGATCTGCTGCTCGATCTGGTCGGCGGCCCAGCGGCCGTAGGCCTCGGGGTCGTCGCCGAAGATCGGGGCGCGGTAGATGTTGGTGTTCGGGACCTTGTGCGCACCCGGCACCAGCGGCTCGAAGGGCGCCTTCAGGCCCGGCAGGCCGGTGATGGACAGGGCGCCCTGCGGGGTGCCGTGGTAGGCGACGGCGCGCGAGATGACCTTGTACTTGGTGGGCTTGCCGACCAGCTTGAAGTACTGCTTGGCGAGCTTCCAGGCGGTCTCCACCGCCTCGCCGCCGCCGGTGGTGAAGAAGACCTTGTTGAGGTCGCCCGGGGCCTCGTGGGCCAGCCGCTCCGCCAGCTCGACCGCCTTCGGGTGGGCGTAGGACCACACCGGGAAGAACGCCAGCTCCTGGGCCTGCTTGAACGCGGTCTCGGCGAGCTCGGTGCGCCCGTGGCCGGCCTGGACCACGAACAGGCCGGCGAGCCCGTCGAGGTAGCGCCTGCCCTTGTCGTCGTAGATGTAGGTGCCCTCGCCCCGGACGATGGTCGGGACGGGAGCCTTCTCGTACGAGGACATACGCGTGAAGTGCATCCACAAGTGGTCGTACGCGGTCCTGCTGAGGTCCTGAGGGGTGTCGGTGCTCACGGTTATCGGGTCCTCACGGTTATCGGGTTCCCCACATGTAGGTCTGCTTCTTGAGCTTGAGGTAGACGAAGCTCTCCGTCGAGCGCACTCCGGGGAGGGCCCGGATGCGTCTGTTGATGACGTCCAGGAGGTGGTCGTCGTCCTCGCAGACGATCTCCACCATCAGGTCGAAGGACCCGGCGGTCATCACCACGTACTCGCATTCGGACATGGCGGTCAGCGCGTCGGCCACGGATTCCACGTCGCCCTCGACGTTCACGCCGACCATCGCCTGCCGCCGGAAGCCCACGGTGAGCGGGTCCGTGACGGCGACGATCTGCATGACGCCCTGGTCGAGCAGCTTCTGGACGCGCTGGCGCACGGCCGCCTCGGACAGGCCCACGGCCTTGCCGATGGCGGCGTACGGCCGGCGGCCGTCCTCCTGAAGTTGTTCGATGATGGCGAGGGAGACGGCGTCCAGCGTGGGACCGCCGCCGTTCCTGGACTCGCGGGAGTCCCTGTGCTCTGCGCTTCGACTGGCCACGACGTCACTGTGCACGACGTCTCGACAGTTCCGCAAGGTCGAGGCGATGAAATTCGTTGTTTACGTGACTGAGTGCTGCGGATTTCGCAGAAGTGGCGCCAGTGGGGGTGTTGAAAACGTGGGTCGGGCGATTAGGGTGGGTGTCTCAGAGAATGGACAGCTGCACCTGACAGGAGGCCGGCAGTGAGCACCGAGCTGCGTCGTCTGCGCAACTACATCGACGGTGAGTTCCGGGACGCCGCCGACGGACGGACCACCGAGGTGGTCAACCCCGCGACGGGCGAGGCGTACGCGACCGCGCCGCTGTCCGGGCAGGCGGACGTCGACGCCGCGATGGAGGCCGCCGCGCGCGCCTTCCCCGCGTGGCGCGACGCCACCCCCGCCGAGCGCCAGAAGGCTCTGCTGAAGATCGCGGACGCCTTCGAGGAGCGCGCCGAGGAACTGATCGCGGCCGAGGTGGAGAACACCGGCAAGCCGATCGGCCTCACGCGGTCCGAGGAGATCCCGCCGATGGTCGACCAGATCCGCTTCTTCGCCGGCGCGGCGCGGATGCTGGAGGGCCGCTCGGCCGGCGAGTACATGGAGGGCCTGACCTCCATCGTGCGCCGTGAGCCGATCGGCGTCTGCGCGCAGGTCGCGCCCTGGAACTACCCGATGATGATGGCCGTATGGAAGTTCGCCCCGGCGCTCGCCGCGGGCAACACGGTCGTCCTGAAGCCGTCCGACACGACCCCCGCGTCGACGGTCCTGATCGCCGAGATCATCGGCTCGGTCCTGCCCAAGGGCGTCTTCAACGTCATCACCGGCGACCGTGACACCGGCCGCCTCATGGTCGAGCACCGGACCCCCGCGATGGCCTCCATCACCGGGTCCGTGCGCGCCGGCATGTCGGTCGCGGAGTCCGCGTCCAAGGACCTCAAGCGGGTCCACCTGGAGCTCGGCGGCAAGGCGCCGGTCGTGGTCTTCGAGGACACCGACATCGCCAAGGCCGTCGAGGACATCTCCGTCGCGGGCTTCTTCAACGCGGGCCAGGACTGCACGGCCGCCACGCGCGTCCTCGTCCACGAGTCCATCCACGACGAGTTCGTGCAGGCGCTCGCGAAGGCCGCGGCCGACACCAAGACGGGCCAGCCGGACGACGAGGACGTGCTCTTCGGTCCCCTCAACAACCCCAACCAGCTCAAGCAGGTCTCCGGGTTCATCGAGCGGCTGCCGGCCCACGCCAAGGTCGAGGCCGGCGGTCACCAGGTCGGTGACAAGGGGTACTTCTTCGCCCCGACCGTCGTGTCCGGGCTGAAGCAGGACGACGAGATCGTCCAGAAGGAGGTCTTCGGGCCGGTCATCACCGTCCAGTCCTTCACGGACGAGGCGCAGGCCGTCGAGTGGGCGAACGGCGTCGAGTACGCGCTGGCGTCGTCGGTGTGGACCAAGGACCACGGGCGCGCGATGCGGATGTCCAAGGTGCTGGACTTCGGCTGCGTGTGGATCAACACGCACATCCCGCTGGTCGCGGAGATGCCGCACGGCGGGTTCAAGAAGTCCGGCTACGGCAAGGACCTCTCGGCGTACGGCTTCGACGACTACACGCGGATCAAGCACGTCATGACGTCGCTGGACGCGTAGCCCTCACGAGTGCGGCGCAGCCCCGGACGAGCCGAGTGCCGTCCGGGGCTGCGGCGTTTTTGATCGACAACCTGTCCGCCGGGTACCGGTCCACTCGACACGGCGTCGATTGCCCGGCCCTCGGTCGCGGCGGCATGCTGCGCCAATGGCCCTCCCACCGATGAACTCCCCGCTGTCCCGCCGGAATCTGCTGCGCACGCTGGGTGCGGGCACCCTGCTCGGCGGGCTCGCCGGATGCGGTGTGCGGCCCGCCTATGTGTCGCCCGCCGACCGGGCCGCCACCGACGTCTCCGCCACCGACAAGCGGCTCAACTGGGCGAACTGGCCGCTGTACATCGACACGGACGACGAGGACACGACGCGCCGGCCCACGCTGGAGGCGTTCGAGAAGCGCACGGGCATCTCCGTCGACTACGTCGAGGAGATCAACGACAACGACGAGTTCTTCGGCAAGATCAGCCCGGCCCTGATGAACCACCAGCGCACCGGCCGCGACCTCATCGTCATCAGCGACTGGATGTGCGCCCGGTTCGTAAGGCTGGGCTGGGTGCAGGAGCTGGACCGGGCCCGTCAGCCGAACGTGACCGAGTACCTGGATCCGCTGCTGCGTTCACCGGCCTTCGACCCCGGACGGAAGTTCACCGTGCCGTGGCAGTCCGGCATCACCGGCATCGCGTACAACCGCCGCCGGCTGGGCCGCGAGATACGCCATGTCTCCGATCTGTGGGCGAACGACCTGAAGGGCCGGGTCACTCTGCTCTCCGGTCTCGACGAGGCGTTCGCCCTGCTCATGCAGGGCAACGGAGTCGACATCACCCGCTGGACGGCGGACGACTTCCACAAGGTGTGCGACCAGGTGGAGAAGCAGATCGGGCGGGGTCAGATCCGCCGCTTCACCGGCAACGACTACATCAAGGACCTGTCCAGCGGGGACGTCCTGGCCTGTCAGGCGTACTCGGGCGACGTCATCCAGCTCCAGGCGGACGACCCCGACATCCGCTTCGTCGTCCCCGAGGAGGGCGCCGAGCTGTGGTCGGAGTCCCTGATGGTCCCCAACCTCGCCCGCCACAAGGCCAACGCCGAGCGGCTGATCGACTTCTACTACGAGCCCGAGGTCGCCGCCGACCTGGCGACCTGGGTCAACTACGTCTGCCCCGTCCCCGCCGCCCGGGACGTCCTCGCCTCGGCCAAGGACGAGGAGACGGCCGCCCTGGCCGAGGACCCGCTGATCTTCCCGGACAAGGCGATGCGCGAACGCCTCGCCATCGCCCGGGACATCACGTCGGAGGAGCGGGTGGAATTCGCCAAGCGGTGGAACGCGATCGCCGGGTTGTAGGGGGCCTGCTGCCGGCGCGCCTACCAGTGACCCTGCCGGTGCACCGCCGTGCGTCCCACCGTCGCCGCCAGCTTGCGCAGCCGGCGCCAGTCCAGGCGGGGGCCGCGCTGGGGGACGCCGGGGCGTTTGCGGGGGACGCGGACGCGCAGGGCGCCCGAGGTGATGCGGATGTGGACCGGGGTGGGCAGGACCAGGGCCTCGCCGTCGATGCCGGCCTCGATCTCCTCGAGGTCCGCGTCGACGACCACTTCGGTCGCCGTCAGGATGCTGAGGCCGGGCGGCGCGGGGTCGAGGAGCAGGGCGGCGGCCTCGGCCGCGCTGTCCACCCTGATGCCGAGGACGCCGAGCACGGCGGCGTCCAGGCGGTCGCGGCGGCCGAGCCCGAAGGGGTCGTCCGTGCGGTAGGGGTTGTTGCTGACCAGCACGGCGTGCGGTGCCTCGAGCGTGGTGCCCGCCGCCCGGACGGTCAGCAGCGGGCCCTGCTGCCGGGTGAGCAGGTCGGGCAGCAGCTCCAGGCTGGTGCCGATCTTGTCGTCGCGGTAGCCGGGGCTCTGCACGATGGCCGCGTACGCCCCGAAGGACGCGTTGTTGACGAAGGGCCGTCCGCTCGCGAAGCCCAGGTCGACGCGCAGCTCCACACCGTCGACGAGCGCGTCGAGACAGGCGGCCGGATCCTCGCGGTCGAGGCCGAGGTCCATGGCGAAGTGGTTGCGGGTGCCGGCGCTGATGACCAGGAACGGGATGTCGTAGGCGGCGGCGACGGCCGCGACCAGCGCCTGGGTGCCGTCCCCGCCCGCGACGCCCAGCAGGTCCGCGCCGTCCGAAACGGCCTTGCGGGCCAGGGCGGTGACGTCCTGCTGCTCCTCGGGGTCGAGGAGGACGACCTCGGCGCCGAGCCGTTCCGCCTTCTCCTTGAGCCCGAAGCGATCCACC
Source organism: Streptomyces chartreusis (assembly GCF_008704715.1). NCBI lineage: Bacteria > Bacillati > Actinomycetota > Actinomycetes > Kitasatosporales > Streptomycetaceae > Streptomyces > Streptomyces chartreusis. The sequence goes on along the minus strand of NZ_CP023689.1, from coordinate 2,992,101 downwards.
TTCCCGCCACCCGAGCGCGGGTTCATGATCAGGACCGCCCGCCGCGGCGGCGCCGCCTTGCGCCCTCGCATCACCCGCACCCGTGGGCTGCCCGTGCCCCGCAGCGCGTACCGGCCGCTCCACACGGCCACTGTCCACAGCGCCACGGACGCCAGCAGCGCCCAGAACAGGGTGGCCGCGAACAGCGCGATCACGGCGGCCGGTACGGACAGCGCCACCACGCCGGCCACCCAGCGCAGCGGTCCGCGCAGCGTCAGCGTCCACCACACCGCGACCATGCCGATGCCCAGGCCCACCACTCCGGCCACCAGCAGCAGCACGCCGCCGACCCCGCCGTAGGCGAGCGGCACGAGCACCGCGAGTCCGGCCGCGGCCAGTGAGGCCCGCGCCGCCCAGCGTTGCCCCCGGTAAGCCCGTTCGCTCAGGTCCAGGCCCATGCATCCTCCCTCGTCGGCGGACATCGTAGGGCCGGGCAGGTACATGCCGCACAGGGGCCGCCGGTTCGGGCCGTACTGCAAGTATCTGTTTTGAACGTGTTCAACTCCAGGCGTACGCTTCCCCCATGAGCGACAGAGCCGCCCTGCTCAAGGGCATCCGCGTCTGGCTGGCCTTCTTCGTCGTCTGCCTGGTGCTCAGCGGCGCCACGGCCTTCCCTCTCGTCCACGAACTGCGCTGGACCGAGGACCTGCTGCGCGCCCTGTCCGTCCAGGACCACCTGCCCGGTCTGACGGACTGGATCGAGCGCGTCCGGCGCGGCCTCGACACCGCCGACGCCGAGTACCCGTTCCTGCTCTACGGCACGGACTGGCTGGCCTTCGCCCACCTCGTCATCGCCGTCGCCTTCTACGGGCCCTACCGCGATCCCGTCCGCAACATCTGGGTCGTCGAGTTCGGGATGATCGCCTGCGCCGGCATCATCCCGCTTGCCCTGATCTGCGGGCCGATCCGCGGCATCCCGCTGTGGTGGTCGGTGATCGACATGTCGTTCGGCGTCTTCGGGGTGATCCCGCTGTACGTCGTGCGCAGGAGGATCAAGCGGCTGGAGGCGCTGACCGAGCCGTCGGCGCCCCCGGCCGCTGCCGCCGCCGTCAGCGGTTGAACGCGGGGAAGGCGAAGCGCTGGGCGATGGCCAGGCCGTCGCCCTTCGCGTCGGTGGAGTTGACGGAGTAGACGACCGTCCGGGACAGGTCACGGGTGGCCGCGATCACGGTGTGATAGCCGGGCCGGGCACCCGTCTTGCCCCAGATCTCCCTGCCGTTGAGCTCGAAGCGCTCCAGCCCGGCGCCCATCGTGGCCCCGTCGATGTCGGGGACCGTGAACATCTCCGCCAGTTGCGGCTCGGGCACCACCTGGCCGCGGAACAGCGCGAACAGCAGCCGCTCCAGGTCGGCAGTGGTGGAGATCAGGTCGCCGGCCGCGAACCGGTCCGACATGTTCCACTCGGTCACGTCGACCAGCTTGCCGTCGATCCAGTCGTAGCCCCGGTTGTGCGGACCGTGGATCCGCGGATCGGGGCCCGCCGGGAACGAGGTGTGCCGCATACCGAGCGGCCGGAAGATCCGTACGGCCGCCTGATGGGCGTAGGAGTCGCCGGTGACCTTCTCGATCAGCAGGCCCAGCACGGTGTAGTGGATGTTGCCGTACCGCTGGAACTCGCCGGGCGCGTGGTCCGGGTCGGGCCCCTTCGCGACCGACGCGGCCACCACCTCCTCGGGGGTCAGCGTCTCGAAGCGGTGCGGGTAGCCGTCGTCGACGTCCTCGCCGAGGGACGCCCCCGGCTGGAGGCCGCTGGTGAAGTTCAGCAACTGCCGTACGGTGATGGGCGCGAAGTCCTTCGTGAGCAGGCCCGGCAGGTACTGCTGCACGGTCCCGTCGAGCGAGATCCGTCCCTCGGCGGCGAGTTGCAGGACGATCGCCGAGGTCACGATCTTCGTCGTCGAACCGGCGCGGAAGCGGGCGTTCTCCAGCGCCGGCGCCCCGGTCCGCATGTCCCGCACGCCGGCCGCGCCGTGCCAGCTGCCGTTGCCGCCGACCCGGATCAGCGCGGCCGTGGCGTCCTTGTCGGGCAGCCCCGCCAGTGCGGCGCACAGGGCCCGCACGTCCGGGCCGTCCGGCGACGCGGCCTCGATCGCACGCGCGGAGCAGGACGAGGGCGGTGCGGGACGCGCCGACGCCGTACCGGCCAGCGGCAGCACGGTCAGGCTCAGGGCGAGCGCGGAGGTGAGGAGGGCGGGAAGCGGGCGTACGGGCATCGACTGCTCCTGAGGTCGGTGGGAGGTCCGTGATCATCCTCAGGCGGTACGGGGCCCGGCCGGATCGTCGGTGAGGAGGGGCTCGCACCCTGGGGGATCCCGGAGCAAGTGCCGTACGGAGCAAGGGTGTTGTGGGGGATGGCCCTTACGGGCCCGGCGATGGGCCGTCGTGGCGGGCCGAGCGGCAGCGCCGAAAAGTGTTATCGCCGCCCTCGCTCGCCCGTCTCCCTTCGCGTCCCCACCCTCCACACTCGGGAGCCCCCGTGATGTCCCGCCCGCACCGGAAGCGGAATGTGATCTCCGAGTGGCGCTCCACCATCGCGTCGGCGCAGGCCGGGGACCGGCAGGCGCTCCACCGGGTACACGGTCCTGCCGGACGGCACCCAGCAGATGTGGCAGAACGAGTACTTCTACCTTGACGGCCCGGTCACGCTCCACCAGAACGAACGGGGTGCCGACTACGGTCTGATCGTCTTCCCGCGAGACGCCCACCGATCCGGCGGCGGTGGCGCAACGCACGCGCGTGTAGCCGGCAACCGGGTCGGGCGGACGCCCGTCAGGGGCGCGGGGAACTGCGCGACCGGCCACGACGGCGCCGCGGACGAGTGGCTGCATGACGCGGCACTTCCGGCGAGGGCTCAGCCGCCGCGCAGCCGTGCCTCCAGGAGGACGTCGAGGCGGTTCGTGGTGATCGAGTCGACGCCGAGGTCGAGGAGACGGCGGATCGAGCGGCGGGTGTCCGGGGTCCAGACGGAGAGCAGATGGCCGCCGCGGTGGACGCGTTCGGCGAGGGCGTGGTCGACCAGGGCGAAGCGGTAGTTCAGCCAGCGCGGGCGCACCGCGTCCAGCAGCGCGGGGCGCGGGGGCGCCAGCGTCGTCCAGGTCAGGGCGATCTCCGCGGTCGGGTCCGCCTCCCGCACGGCGAGCATGGCGGCGGCGTCCGCGCAGTAGTACACGCGGTCCTGGGCCCCGCACTCCCGCACGACGTCCGCGATCCGGCGGGCCGTCCGGACATCGGGCCTGCCCGGCAGGTCGAGCAGCACCCGGGTCCCCTCGCACACCGCGAGGGCCTCGGCCAGCGTCGGCACCCCGCCCTCCGTCAGCCCCCGCACCTCGGCCGCCGACAGCGCGCGCAGCGGCCGGTCCTGCTCCCACAGCCGCTTCAGCGTCTCGTCGTGCAGCAGTACGGGCACGCCGTCCCTGGTGAGGCGCACGTCGATCTCCACGGCGTCCGCGCCCAGGGCGAGCGCGGAGCGCAGGGAGTCGAGCGTGTTCTCGCGGACGCGATAGGGGTCGCCGCGGTGTGCCACGGCGGTCACGTTCAGCATGAGGACATTCTGGTGGGCGAGGGGCCGGCGTGGAGGCCTGCGGGGCGGGTGGGACTCAGGGCGCGAGCCACCCGGCCGTGTACGTGTCGATCTCCTCGGCGATCCGGGCCTTGCCGGGCTCGTCGAGGAAGGACGCGGTCACGGCGTTCTTCGCGAGGTCGGCGAGGCCCCGCTCGTCGAGGTCGAGGAGGCGGGCGGCGACCGCGTACTCGTTGTTGAGGTCGGTGCCGAACATGGGCGGGTCGTCGGAGTTGATCGTGACGATGATCCCGGCCTTCGCGAATTCCTTGATCGGGTGCTCGTCCAGGGTGCGCACCGCACGCGTGGCGATGTTGGAGGTCGGGCACACCTCCAGCGCGATCCGGTGCTCGGCGAGATGGGCGAGCAGCTTCGGGTCCTGTGCGGAGCTGGTGCCGTGTCCGATGCGCTCGGCGCGCAGGTGGGTGAGGGCGTCCCAGACCGTCTCCGGGCCGGTCGTCTCACCGGCGTGCGGCACCGAGTGCAGGCCGGCGGCGATGGCCCGGTCGAAGTACGGCTTGAACTGCGGCCGCGGCACGCCGATCTCGGGGCCGCCGAGCCCGAAGGAGACCAGGCCCTCCGGGCGCAGCCGGTCGTCGGTGGCGAGCCGCGCGGTCTCCTCGGCGGACTCCAGGCCGGCCTCGCCGGGGATGTCGAAGCACCAGCGCAGCACGGTGCCGAACTCGGCCTCGGCCGCCTTGCGGGCGTCCTCGATCGCCGCCATGAAGGCGCGCTCGTCGATGCCGCGGCGGGTGGAGGAGAACGGCGTGATCGTCAGCTCCGCGTAGCGGACCTGCTGCCGGGCCAGGTCACGCGCCACCTCGTACGTCAGCAGCCGTACGTCCTCCGGGGTGCGGATCAGGTCCACGACGGACAGGTACACGTCGATGAAGTGGGCGAAGTCCGTGAAGGTGAAGTAGTCCGCCAGGGCCTCCGGGTCGGTGGGGACCTTGGAGTCGGGGTGGCGGGCGGCGAGTTCCGCGACGATGCGGGGGGAGGCGGAGCCGACGTGGTGGACGTGCAGCTCGGCCTTGGGCAGCCCGGCGATGAAGGCGTGCAGATCGCGCGGGACGCGGGCGTCGACGAGATGGTCGGTCAAGGTTCCTCCCCGGAACGGCGCCCTCCGTCCGGTTCGTGGCCGGCGGGGCGCGGTGATCGGCTGATCGGTGACTCGGGGATCATCGTAGGCCGGGCCCACGGCGCTGATGCCAGGGCCTTAGCATGACGGGACGTACGACAGAGGGGATCCCGCGCATGTCCGACGACGCGCAGACGCCGGAAGCGCCGGAGGTATCGGGGGAGGGGTCGAAGACCTCGCTCGACAAGCAGGCCGCGCCGTCGCCTCCCGCCGAGCCCGCGGGGCCCGGACACACTCTTGTCTCGAACGACACTCCGGCCTGGGCCGCGCCTTCGGTGCACGATCAGCGGACGGTCACGTCGATGCTGGCCGCCGGTGCGGCGGGGGAGCCGCAGGACGCCGTGCCCGCGCCGCAGTGGGTGAATCCGTCACCGGCGCCGCAGCCCGCGACCCACTCGGCGACCGATCCGTTCGCGCCGCCGAGCGCCACGCCGGCGAACCCCTTCGTACCGCCGACGGCATCCGTCCCCTACGCCGCCCACGGCGAGCCCGTCCCGCCGCCGCCGATCGCGCCCGACGGGCCGGGGCAGGTTCCCTACGGCTATCCGGGCGGGGCCGGTTATCCGACCGTGGGTACGGGCGGAGCCGGGTACCCCGCCCCCGGGCCCGGCGGCCCCGGTTATCCCGCTCCCGGTCCGGGTGGCGCCGGCTACTACGGCTGGCCCGGCATGCACCCCATGCCGAGCAACGGCATGGGGACGGCCGGGCTGGTGCTCGGGATCATCTCCGCCGTGATCTTCTGCCTGTGGCCGGTGGCCATCGTGGTGGGTGTGCTCGCCGTGATCTTCGGGGCGATCGGGCGCGGCAAGGCGCGTCGCGGCGAGGCGACGAATCCGGGGCAGGCGCTGGCCGGGATCATCTGCGGCGCGGCGGGTGTGGCCCTGGGCCTGGGCATGCTGGTGCTGGTCGTCGCGACGAATATGTAGACGACGAATATGCAGACGAACATGGAGGGGAGGCGTCGGGCGGGCTAGCAGCCCAGTCGCAGTCGCTCCCGCGCCTCCATCAGCGCGAACCCCAGCAGATTCGGCCCGCGCCACCGCTCAGGATCGTCGGCCCCCTTGTCCCGCGCCGCCAGACCGATGCCCCACACCCGGTCCACCGGGCTCGCCTCGACCAGTACGCGGTCGCCGGTCCCCAGCAGGAACGCGCTCAGCTCCGGATGCGCACCGAATTTGTGGACCGACCCCTCGACGACTATGCGGAACCGCTCCCGCTCCCACGCCGCATCGTCGAACCCCCGCACCAGCCGCCCGGCCTTCTTCGCCAGGGACGGGTGGTCCGCGGCCAGCGCCTGCCGCTCCGCGTCCGCGTCTTTGAAGAGCCGCGCCTTCTCCGCCATCATCCAGTGCTCGGCCGTCGCGTACGACACGCCGGACACCGTGAACGGCGACGGCCACCACTGACTCAGGCAGCTCGCGCCGACACGGCCGTCGGGCAGCGGGCGGTGTCCCCAGAAGTGGAGATACCTGACCCTCGCCCCCGAGCGGACCTCCTGGATCAGGACATCCCAAGAATCGATCTTCGCCATGTGGCCGAGTTTGGCACGCACCACCGACATTCCGTCCTAGGTTTTCCAGGCCCACTCGACACCTGGTCGACAGATTCCGTCGCGTAACCAAAAGGCAACAACGGAATCACTTGTTGGAGTCCCTCTGCTCTGTCAGGATCGGCACTCAATTCGAGCCCGAGCCACGCCGGCCCCTGATGGGGCACGGAGGGAGCGACATGCACAACCCGGGCACCCTCACCCCGGATCGATTCCCGGCCCAGGACCGCTTCGCGGACGGCGCGCAGTTCATCGCGGGCCGGTATGCGAAGGGCACCTCGGGACGTACGCACGCCGTCGTCGACCCCGCCACCGGGGAGGAGGTGTACACGTACGAGCTGGCCGGTGCGGATGACGTCGACGCGGCGGTCGCCGCCGCCCGGGCCGCCTTCCCCGGCTGGTCAGGCGCCACCCCCGGCGAGCGTTCCGACGCGCTGCACCGCTTCGCCGCCGTGCTCGCCGAACGCGCCGAGGAATTCGCCCGCGCGGAGTCCCTCCAGTGCGGCAAGCCGCTGAAGCTGACGCGTGAGTTCGACGTCCCCGGAACCATCGACAACACCGCCTTCTTCGCCGGTGCCGCCCGGCATCTCCAGGGCCAGTCGGCCGGCGAGTACTCCGGCGACCACACCTCGTACGTACGCCGCGAACCCATCGGCGTCGTCGGTTCGATCGCCCCCTGGAACTACCCGCTGCAGATGGCCGCCTGGAAGATCCTCCCGGCGATCGCGGCGGGCAACACCATCGTGCTGAAGCCCGCCGAGCTCACCCCGCTGACCTCGCTCCTGTTCGCCCAGGCCGCCACCGACGCCGGCATCCCGGACGGGGTCATCAACATCGTCACCGGCACCGGCAAGGATGCCGGCGAGCGTCTCGTCGGTCACCCCGACGTGGCCATGACCTCCTTCACCGGCTCCACCGCCGTCGGCAAGCGTGTCGCCGAGATCGCGACCGCCACCGTCAAGCGGATCCACCTGGAGCTCGGCGGCAAGGCGCCGTTCGTGGTCTTCGACGACGCCGACCTGGAGGCCGCCGCCAACGGCGCCGTCGCCGGCTCGCTCATCAACACCGGGCAGGACTGCACCGCCGCCACGCGCGCGTACGTGCAGCGGCCGCTGTACGACGCGTTCGTCGAGCGCACCGCCGAGCTGATGCAGAGCGTCCGGCTCGGTGACCCGTTCGCCGCCGGCACCGACCTCGGGCCGCTCATCTCCCACGTCCAGCGCGACCGGGTCGCCGGCTTCGTCGAGCGTGCGCGTGGCTACGCGCGCGTGGTGACCGGCGGCGCCGCACCCAAGGGGGAACTGGAGGACGGCGCGTACTATCTGCCCACGCTCGTCGCCGACGCCGCCCAGGACAGCGAGATCGTCCAGTCCGAGATCTTCGGCCCGGTACTGGTCGTTCTCCCGTTCGACAGTGACGATGAGGGGATCCGGCTGGCCAACGACACCCCGTACGGGCTGGCCGCCTCCGCGTGGAGTCGCGACGTCTACCGGGCGAACCGCGCCACCCGCGAGATCAAGGCGGGCTGTGTGTGGGTCAACGACCACATCCCGATCATCAGCGAGATGCCGCACGGCGGCTACAAGGCGTCCGGCTTCGGCAAGGACATGTCCGCGTACTCCTTCGAGGAGTACACCCAGATCAAGCACGTCATGTTCGACAACACCGCGGTCGCCGCGAAGGACTGGCACCGCACCGTCTTCGGGGACCGATAGCCAGATCAGCAGGCACGGCCGGCCGCACGACCCGCGTCCGGCCGTTCCCCCCCTCCCGAAAGGGCACCAAGCGCATGGAGCAGTACGAGCCCGACCGCCTCTCCCCGGCCCAAGTGGCCGCCATGCGGCGCAGCCTGCGCAACGGCCGGGCGGCCATGACCCGCCGCAGCCTGCTGCGCGCCTCCACGGGGGGAGCGCTCGCGCTGGGCGGACTGGGAACACTCAGTGCCTGCGGGATTCCCGCGGCCGGCAAGACCGAGGGGGGCACGTCCTCCGAGGACCACTCGGCGAAGGAGAAGCAGGTCAACTTCTCCAACTGGACCGAGTACATCGACGTGGACGACAGCGGCAAGCGCCATCCGACGCTGGAGCAGTTCGCGAAGCGGACCGGCATCAAGGTCAAGTACACCGAGGACATCAACGACAACAACGAGTTCTTCGGCAAGGTCAAGCCGCAGCTCGCCGCCGGTCAGGACACCGGCCGGGACATCATCGTCCTCACCGACTGGCTCGCCGCCCGCCTCATACGCCTCGGGTGGGTCCAGAAACTGGACGCGGCCAACCTGCCGCACGCCTTCGCCAACCTGTCCCAGCAGTTCCGCGACCCGGACTGGGACCCGGGACGCGCGTACTCCTATCCCTGGCAGGGCATCTCGACCGTCATCGCCTACAACAAGAAGGCGCTCGACGGCGTCGAGGTGAAGTCGCTCTCCGACCTGCTCGACAACCCCAAGCTCAAGGGGCGTGTCGGCCTGCTCACCGAGATGCGCGACACCATCGGCATGACGCTGCTCGACATGGACAAGGACCCGGCGAAGTTCACCGACGACGACTACGACGCCGCCGTCGCCCGGCTCCAGAAGGCCGTCGACAGCAAGCAGATCCGCCGGTTCACCGGCAACGACTACACCTCCGACCTCAGCAGCGGCGACTTCGCGGCCTGCCTCGCCTGGGCCGGCGACGTCGTACAGCTGAAGGCCGACAGCCCGGACATCGACTTCCTGATCCCGGACAGCGGCTACATGACGTCGAGCGACAACATGCTCATCCCCAACAAGGCCCGTCACAAGACGAACGCCGAGCGGCTCATCGACTTCTACTACGAGCCGAAGGCCGCGGCGGAGCTCGCCGCCTACATCAACTTCGTCTGTCCGGTGGAGGGCGTGAAGGAAGAGCTCGCGAAGATCGACGAGGACGCGGCGAACAACCCGCTGATCCTCCCCGACAAGGCCATGCAGGCCGCCTCCCGTGCCTTCCGCTCACTGAGCTCGAAGGAAGAGACGGCCTACGAAGAGAAGTTCGCGAAGCTCACAGGGGCGTGACCACACCATGACCAACGACACCAGCGGCGACGTCCGCCTCTCCGGCATAGCCAAGACCTACGGCTCCTTCACGGCCGTGCACCCGCTCGACCTCACCGTGCCCCAGGGCTCCTTCTTCGCCCTGCTCGGCGCCTCCGGCTGCGGCAAGACCACCACCCTGCGCATGATCGCCGGTCTGGAGGAACCTTCCGGCGGCACCGTCCACCTCGGCGAGCAGAACGTCACGGCCCTCCCGCCCTACAAGCGGCCCGTGAACACGGTCTTCCAGTCCTACGCCCTCTTCCCGCACCTCGACATCTTCGAGAACGTCGCCTTCGGCCTGCGCCGACGCGGCATCAAGTCGGTGAAGAAGCAGGTCGAGGACATGCTCGAACTCGTCCAGCTCGGCGAGCAGGCCCGCAAGAAGCCGCACCAGCTGTCGGGTGGCCAGCAGCAGCGCGTCGCCGTGGCCCGCGCGCTCATCAACCACCCCAAGGTGCTCCTCCTCGACGAGCCCCTCGGCGCCCTCGACCTGAAGCTGCGCCGCCAGATGCAGCTTGAGCTCAAGCGCATCCAGACCGAGGTCGGCATCACCTTCGTCCATGTCACGCACGACCAGGAGGAGGCCATGACGATGGCCGACACGGTCGCCGTGATGAACGCGGGCCGCGTCGAGCAGCTCGGCTCCCCGACCGACCTCTACGAGAACCCGCGCACGACCTTCGTCGCCAACTTCCTCGGCACCTCCAACTTCATCGAGGCCGAGGTCGACTCCAGGAGCGGCGACGACATCGTGCTGAAGGCGGGCGGCGGCAAGCTGATCCTGCCCGAGGCGCGATGTTCCGCGCCCACGACGACCGGCGGCAAGGTGCTGGTCGGCGTACGCCCGGAGAAGATCTCCCTCATCCCCGCCGAGGACGCGGGCGAGATACCCGAGGGCCGCAACCGCATCACCGGCAGGATCGCCGACTCCTCCTTCATCGGCGTCTCCACGCAGTACGTCATCGACAGCCCCGTCTGCCCCGAGTTCGAGGTCTACGCCCAGAACATCGACCGCGACACCCGGCTCGTGCCCGGCGCCGAGGTCGTCCTGCACTGGAACCCGGCGCACACCTTCGGCCTCGACGCGTCCCAGGACATCGACGCCGGCATCCAGGAAGAGGCGGGGGTCTGATGGCGACAGTCACCGAGGCGCCACCCCTGGCGCCGACTCCCGAGGAACCGAAACCACCGCGCAAGAGGGGGCGCTGGACGCCGTACTGGCTCCTGCTCCCCGGCATCCTGTGGCTGCTGGTCTTCTTCGCGATGCCGATGATCTACCAGGCCTCCACGTCCGTGCAGACGGGCTCCCTGGAGGAGGGCTACAAGGTCACCTGGCACTTCGCCACCTACTGGGACGCCCTGTCCGAGTACTACCCGCAGTTCCTGCGCTCGGTGCTCTACGCCGGCTCGGCGACGATCCTGTGTCTGCTCCTCGGCTATCCGCTGGCGTACCTCATCGCCTTCCGCGCGGGCCGCTGGCGGAACCTGATCATGATCCTGGTGATCGCGCCGTTCTTCACCAGCTTCCTGATCCGCACCCTCGCCTGGAAGACGATCCTCGCGGACGGCGGCCCGGTCGTCGGCGCCCTCAACACGCTGCACGTCCTCGACGTCACCAGCTGGCTCGGCATGACCGAGGGCGACCGCGTGCTGGCCACGCCGCTCGCGGTGGTCTGCGGTCTGACGTACAACTTCCTGCCGTTCATGGTGCTGCCGCTCTACACCTCGCTGGAGCGCATCGACCCACGGCTGCACGAGGCCGCCGGCGACCTGTACGCCAGGCCCGTCACCACCTTCCGCCGCGTCACCTTCCCGCTGTCGATGCCGGGCGTCGTCTCCGGCACGCTGCTGACCTTCATCCCGGCGGCCGGTGACTACGTCAACGCGGACCTGCTGGGCTCCACCGACACCCGCATGGTCGGCAACGTCATCCAGACGCAGTTCCTGCGGATCCTGGACTATCCGACGGCCGCGGCCCTGTCCTTCATCCTCATGGCCGCCATCCTCGTCATGGTGACGCTCTACATCCGCAGGTCCGGCACGGAGGATCTGGTTTAAATGACGGTCGTCAACTGGCTCAAGCGCAATCTCGTCGTCATCGCGGGACTGCTGACGCTTGCTTATCTCCTGCTTCCCAACGTCATTGTGACGATCTTCTCCTTCAACAAACCGAAGGGGCGTTTCAATTACCAGTGGCAGGAGTTCTCCACGGCCGCCTGGCGGGATCCGTGCGGAGTCTCCGACATGTGCGGTTCGCTGTCGCTCAGCCTCCAGATCGCGTTCTGGGCGACCGTCGGCGCCACACTGCTGGGCACGATGATCGCCTTCGCGCTGGTCCGCTACCGCTTCCGCGCACGCGGCGCCGTGAACTCGCTGATCTTCCTGCCGATGGCGATGCCCGAGGTCGTCATGGCCGCCTCGCTGCTCACCCTGTTCCTCAACCTGGGTGCTCAGCTCGGCTTCTGGACGATCCTCATCGCGCACATCATGTTCTGCCTGAGCTTCGTCGTCACCGCCGTCAAGGCACGCGTGATGTCGATGGACCCGAGGCTGGAACAGGCCGCGCAGGACCTGTACGCGGGACCGGTCCAGACGTTCGTCAGGGTCACCCTGCCGATCGCCGCCCCCGGCATCGCGGCGGGCGCGATGCTCGCCTTCGCGCTCTCCTTCGACGATTTCATCATCACCAATTTCAACGCGGGCTCCACCGTCACCTTCCCGATGTTCGTCTGGGGCTCGGCGCAGCGCGGAACGCCCGTTCAGATCAATGTCATCGGTACGGCCATGTTCATCATCGCCGTACTGTTCGTCCTGGCCTCCATGGCCATCGGAAACCGCCGTAAGAAGCAAAAGGCATAAGCCTCTGTAGGGAGTTGAAATCATGGCCCCAAGCGCCATGAGTTCTGGCAATCACTGGACGAAAGCACTATCGGAAGCCCAGCCGGTTTCGTACTGGCTGGACGACCCCGGCCGCCCCCGCCCCGAGCCCGCCCTCACCACCGCCGAGACCTGTGACCTGCTGGTCGTCGGCGGCGGCTACAGCGGACTGTGGACCGCGCTCATCGCCAAGGAGCGCGACCCGCAGCGGGAGGTCGTCCTGGTCGAGGGCCGCGAGGTGGGCTGGGCCGCCTCCGGCCGCAACGGCGGCTTCTGCGCCGCGTCCCTCACCCACGGGCTGCCCAACGGGCTGACCCGCTGGCCGGACGAGATCCACAAGCTGGAGGAGCTGGGCGCCCGCAACCTCGACGAGATCGAGAGCGCGGTCGCCCGCTACTCCATGGACTGCGACTTCGAACGCACCGGCGAGATCGACGTCGCCACCGAGACGTACCAGGCGCTGGAACTGCGCGACTGGTACGAGGAGCTGCGCGAGAAGGGCCTCGCCGACGGGGTCGAGTTCCTGGACGCCGATGCCGTGCGCGCCCAGGTCGACTCACCGACCTTCCAGGCCGGCCTGTACGACCGCCGGGGCGTCGCGATGGTCAACCCGGCCAAGCTGGCCTGGGGCCTGAAGCGGGCGTGCATGGACCTCGGCGTCCGTGTCTACGAGCACACCCCCGCCCTCACCCTGAAGCCGTACGGCGCCGGCATGGCCGTGCGCACCCCGTACGGCCGGATCCGCGCCCGCCAGGTCGCTCTCGGCACGAACATCTTCCCGAGCCTGGTCAAGCGCGTCCGCGCCTACACCGTCCCGGTCTACGACTACGCCCTGATGACCGAGCCGCTCACCGAGGACCAGCTCGCGTCGATCGGCTGGAAGAACCGCCAGGGCCTCGGCGACTCGGCGAACCAGTTCCACTACTTCCGCCTCTCCGCCGACAACCGCATCCTGTGGGGCGGCTACGACGCGATCTACCCGTACGGCGGCCGGGTGCGCGCGGAGTACGACGACCGCCCGGAGACGTACGCCAAGCTCGCCGGGCACTTCTTCACCTGCTTCCCGCAGCTGGAGGGCATGCGCTTCACGCACGCGTGGGGCGGCGCCATCGACACCTGCTCGCGTTTCTCGGCGTTCTTCGGCACGGCCCATCAGGGCAAGGTGGCCTACGCGGCTGGCTTCACCGGGCTCGGCGTCGGCGCCACCCGGTTCGGCGCGGACGTGATGCTGGACCTGCTGGCGGGGGAGCGCACGGAGCGCACCGAGCTGGAGATGGTCCGCAAGAAGCCGCTGCCGTTCCCGCCCGAGCCGTTCGCCTGGACCGGTATCGCGCTCACCAAGTGGTCGCTGGCCCGCGCGGACGCGCACGGCGGCCGGCGCAATCTGTGGCTGAAGGCGATGGACAGGCTGGGCCTGGGCTTCGACAGCTGATGAGCCGTTGAGTGAAGTGATCTGGATCATTTTTTGAACCGGTCGCGAAAACTCGCGTAATGCAGGCCGGTGACCTCCCTCTCCCTCGTGACGCGATCGGCGTCCACGACAGAGAGGGAGGTCACCGTCATGACAGGGGCGAAAACGGCGGTCGAGTGGCTGGCGTCCGTGGCTCCGAACCCCGAGGCCTGCCGCTGGGAGTGGGAGCGCAATCCCCTCGGGGTGGCGCTGCTGCCCGCCGGCAAGGCCTGGGACGTGCTCATCCTGCCGGGCGAGCTCGGCTATCCCACGCTCGATGTCCTCACCCGCATCATCGACCAACTCGGGCCGGTCCTGGTCGACTTCGGCGACTCCCGGATGGGGTTCTTCGTGCCGCCCGGCACGGCCGCGCGCTGGCTCGGCACCGGCATCCGCACGGCCGGGGCCGGCACCTGGATCGTCGTGCCGTACCCGGGCCGGGTCACCGGCGGGGTGCGCTGGCTGGTCGCGCCGGACGGCACCGGAACCCTCACCGATCCGGCGCTCCTCGAACTGGCCATGCACGAGGCTGCCGCCGGCCTGGCCGACGGCGACTAAGGAGGGTGCCGCGCCTGGTTGTCGGTCGGCTGCGGCTGTGTCGTGGCTGGTCGCGCAGTTCCCCGTGCCCCTTAAGGGCGTTGCCGAGCCGTCGAATATCTTGACAACGCGGATTGGTCTGGACCAAATTGAGTGCGCTCCACCTCTCCAAATCCCCCATGCCCGGAGGCACTTGTGGACCGCTCCAGATCCCTCGCCTTCCTCACCGCCGCGGCACTGACCCTGCCCGGCCTCACCGCGCTCTCGTCGGCCGCCCGTGCGGCCGACGCCGACCTCGCCCGCAACGGCGGCTTCGAGTCCGGCCTGGACGGCTGGACCTGCACGGCCGGCACGACGGTCAACTCCCCCGTCCGCAGCGGCGCCTCGGCGCTCCAGGCGACCCCGGCCGGGTCCGACAACGCCCGGTGCGCGCAGACGGTGACCGTGAAACCGGACTCCCAGTACACGCTGTCCGGATACGTCCGCGGCGCCTACGTCTACCTCGGCGCCAGCGGCACCGGCACCACCGACGTCTCCGCCTGGACCCAGTCGGCCCCCTCCTGGCAGCAGCTGTCGACGACCTTCCGCACGGGCCCCTCCACCACCCGGGTCACCATCTACACCCACGGCTGGTACGGCACCGGCGCCTACCAGGCCGACGACATCTCCCTGGTCGGCCCCGGCGTGGACGCCGGACAGCCGCCCGCGGCGCCGACCGGACTGAAGACGGGCGCGATCGCCGCGACCAGCATCGCCCTGTCCTGGTCCCCGGTGGCGGGCGCGACGGGCTACGCGGTCTACCGCAACGGCACCAAGGTCCAGACGGCGACCGGCACTTCGGCGACCGTCGGCGGTCTCACACCGTCCACCGCGTACAGCTTCCAGGTCGCCGCGGTGAACGACGCGGGCGAGTCGGCGAAGTCGGCCACGGTGACCGCCACGACCATCGCCGGACCGAGCGGCCCGGGCACCGACCTCCCCGCCCACGCCCTGGTCGGCTACCTGCACGCGAGCTTCGCCAACGGCTCCGGCTACACGCGCATGGCCGACGTCCCCGACAGCTGGGACGTCATCGACCTGGCCTTCGGCGAACCCACCTCGGTCACCTCGGGCGACATCCGCTTCGACCGCTGCCCGGTGGCGGAGTGCCCGAACGTCGAGTCCGACGCCGACTTCAAGGCGGCGATCAAGGCCAAGCAGGCGGCCGGCAAGAAGGTGCTGATCTCGATCGGCGGCCAGAACGGCCAGGTCCAGCTGACCACCACGGCCGCCCGGGACACTTTCGTCACATCGGTCTCGAAGATCATCGACCAGTACGGTCTCGACGGTCTGGACATCGACTTCGAGGGCCACTCGCTGTCCCTGAACGCCGACGACACCGACTTCAAGAACCCGAAGACCCCGGTGATCGTCAACCTCATCGCGGCACTGAAGACCCTCAAGGCCAAGTACGGCGACGACTTCGTGCTGACGATGGCCCCGGAGACCTTCTTCGTCCAGCTCGGCTACCAGTACTACGGCACCGGCCAGTGGGGCGGCCAGGACCCGAGGGCGGGGGCGTACCTCCCGGTCATCCACGCCCTGCGCGACGACCTGACGCTGCTGCACGTCCAGGACTACAACTCGGGCCCGATCATGGGCCTGGACAACCAGTACCACTCCATGGGCGGCGCCGACTTCCACATCGCCATGACCGACATGCTGCTGACCGGCTTCCCGGTCGCAGGCAACGCGAACAACGTCTTCCCGCCGCTGCGCCCCGACCAGGTCGCCATCGGCATGCCGGCGTCGACCAACGCGGGCAACGGTCATGTCCCCCCGGCCGAGGTCACCAAGACCCTCGACTGCCTCACCAAGAAGACCAACTGCGGTTCCTACGCGACCCACGGCACCTGGCCGGCACTGCGCGGCCTGATGACGTGGTCGATCAACTGGGACCGCTACTCGAACTGGGAGTTCCAGCGGACGTTCGACGGCTACTTCGGCTGAGAACGGCCTGCGCGGGCGAGGAACAGCCACAGCAGCGTCATGAGCACCGTGCCGAGGCACCAACTGGCCACCACGTCCAGTGGCCAGTGGTAGCCGCGCCGGACCAGGCCGAAGGCGACGCCCAGGTTGAGGGCGGCGCACAGGGCGAGGACGGTGCGGCGGGCGGGCGCGGTGCGCAGCCAGGGGAGGAGGAGCAGGGCCGCGGCGCCGTACGCGACGACCGCCGTGGCCGTGTGGCCCGACGGGTAGTAGCCGGTGGCGGGCGGCACGGCCGGGGTGCCCGGACGGTCGGTCAGTTCCTTGAGGGGGACGATCAGGGCCGGGACCAGGGCCATCAGGACGGCCGCTGCGGCGGCCGGCTGCCACCAATGGTCTGTACCGGTGCGGCGATGCCGCCAGGTGACGTAGACGAGGACGACCGCGAGGACCGGTACCGCGACCGGCACATTGCCGAGGTCCGCGAGGAGTTCGGAGAGGCGGTCGGGGTGGATCAGGGCCCGGCTGGCCGCCTCGTCGAGGTCGACCAGCCGGCCGTCGGCCATCACCTGCCAGGTGATGAGCGCGAAGAGAAGGGCCGGAAGCCCGAGAAGGAGAAAGAGGGAGGTCGGCCGCCCCGGAACAGGGGGGGTGGTTCCGAGGCGGCCGTCCGGACCGGATGGTCGCGCGCCCCGGGGGGTTTGGGGCGGGCGACTGTCCGATCGGTGAGGAGATCCGGAGCCGGAAGCTCCGGGTGTGTGCGCGAGGGCACGACCAGGTCGAAGCTGGGGAGGCCACGGCCTGATGTCGCCCAGAGTCCCCTCTGGACGGGGTGTATCTCTCATCTGGTTAGAACCTACGGCAGGGCGAAGGCGTTAGACAGACGGAATCGCGTCCTGACATCCACCTCGCACACCTTCTTCACACGCTCTGACTAACGCGGCCCCGCCCCCGGAATCCCGGGAGTCGTCAGCGCTGGGGCGCCTGGGGTTCCCGCCCCGGGAACCCCAGGTCCCACCAGTGGTTTCGCTGTGACCTCAGATGCGGGCGAAGGCCTGCTCGATGATGTCGAGACCCTCGTTCAGCAGGTCCTCGCCGATGACCAGCGGCGGCAGGAAACGCAGCACGTTGCCGTAGGTGCCACAGGTAAGGACCAGCAGGCCCTCGGCGTGGCAGGCCTTGGCGAGCGCGGCGGTCGCCTCCGGGTTCGGCTCCTTGGTGGCGCGGTCCTTGACCAGCTCGATGGCGATCATGGCGCCGCGGCCGCGGACGTCGCCGACGATGTCGAACTTCTCGGCCATGGCGCCCAGGCGGGCCTTCATGATCGCCTCGATGTTCTTCGCCCTGGCGTTGAGGTCCAGCTCCTTCATCGTCTCGATGGAGCCGAGCGCGCCGGCGCAGGCGACGGGGTTACCGCCGTACGTGCCACCGAGGCCACCGGCGTGCGCGGCGTCCATGATCTCCGCGCGACCGGTCACGGCGGCCAGCGGCAGACCGCCGGCGATGCCCTTGGCGGTGGTGATCAGGTCCGGGACGATGCCCTCGTCCTCGCAGGCGAACCACTGGCCGGTGCGGCAGAAGCCGGACTGGATCTCGTCGGCGACGAACACGATGCCGTTGTCGGCGGCGAACTGGCGGATCGCGGGCAGGAAGCCCTTGGCCGGCTCGATGAAGCCGCCCTCGCCGAGCACCGGCTCGATGATGATCGCGGCGACGTTGTCCGGGCCGACCTGCTTGGTGATCTGATCGATGGCCTGCGCGGCGGCCTCGGGGCCGGCGTTCTCCGGACCGGTCGGCCAGCGGTAGCCGTAGGCGACCGGGACGCGGTAGACCTCGGGCGCGAACGGACCGAAGCCGTGCTTGTACGGCATGTTCTTCGCGGTCAGCGCCATCGTCAGGTTGGTCCGGCCGTGGTAGCCGTGGTCGAAGACGACGACGGCCTGCCGCTTGGTGTAGGCGCGCGCGATCTTGACGGCGTTCTCGACGGCCTCGGCGCCCGAGTTGAACAGCGCGGACTTCTTGGCGTGGTCACCGGGCGTCAGCTCGGCCAGGGCCTCGGCGACCTCGACGTACCCCTCGTACGGCGTGACCATGAAGCAGGTGTGGGTGAAGTCCGCGAGCTGGGCGGACGCCCGGCGTACGACGGCCTCGGCGGAAGCGCCGACGCTGGTCACCGCGATGCCGGAACCGAAGTCGATGAGCCGGTTGCCGTCGACGTCCTCGAGGATGCCGCCGCCCGCGCGCGCGGTGAAGACGGGCAGCACGGAGCCCACGCCCTGCGCGACCGCGGCGGTACGGCGGGCCTGCAACTCCTGCGACTTCGGACCGGGGATGGCGGTGACTACGCGGCGCTCCTGCGGAACTGCGCTCATGAGGGGCTCCTGGGGGTTTTGCTGACGCTTGTCTTGTTCTTTTCTCGCAGGCTAGGGCGGGGAGTGGGGGGTGGGCATGCTCCATGTGGGCGTTGTCAGCGATGTCGGTTGTCCGTGGTGGACATAGCGACGGGGACGGGCCCGGCGCGGGCCACGACGAGATCCGGATCATCTCGGTCCGCTCCGTCGGCCGTGTAAGCGGTGAACTCCCCAGGAGAGGGCGTTAGATTGACTCGCTGATGGTGGATGGCACGGATGGAACGGCTGGTCAGGGGGCAAGGGCGATGGACAGCGACGGGACGCAGGACGCGCGGGGCACACACGCGACGCCTGTGCCACGTCCGGCGACCCCACCGGAGGCCCCGGCGGTGCCGCCGCGGCCGACGCGGGCGCCGGGTGCGGGGCCGGACGGCTCGACGTTCCTGACCTGGCTACGGGCACCCCGACCGGAGGCGCAGCCCGGCGTCTGGCGGTTCGGACATGTGCCCCGGCCGGACCAGGAGCCCGAGCAGATCCCGACGCGACAGCTGCTGAGCGGGGCGCTGATCGCGTTCCTGTGCGGATGGCTGGTCTGGTCGCTGCTGTGGAACGGCTATCTCGGCGGCTGGTGGGTGCTGCCCCTGGAGCTGTTCACCCCGGACTCCTGGCGCGAGAACAACGACCGCTTCGGCAATGCCTTCCTCTGGTACAGCTACTACACCCTCATCGCGCTCGCCATCATGCTCGCCGTCGGCCGCCTCGGCCGCTGGGGCGAGGTCTGGCGGCGCTTCGGGCCGCCCGCCTGGCGCCGTGCCGCCCCCGTGGCCGAGCGGGCGCCCGCCCCCGGGCAGGACCCCGCGTCCTGGCCCGCGCTGCGTGCCGCCGGGGCCGCGGACGCCGCCGAGCGGCTGGCCTCCGACGCACGGTCCGGGCTGATGCGGGACGTCGACTACGCCCGGATCGTCCGGGCCTGGCAGGGCGTGCGCTCCGGGCGGCACGACCTGCCCACCTTCAGCGGCGCCGTGCTCAAGGACGGCGCCGCCGCCTGCCTGCACCCCTCCGGAGAGCGCGACCTGTCCGCCCGGGTCGCCCGGCACGACCTCGTCAGCGGCCAGGTGCGGCTCGGCACGACCGCCGACGACCCGCGCAATCCGTACGCCTACCGCGGCACCGGACTGGGCCTCGGGCCCGACCTGATCGGTACGTCCCTGCTCGCGGTGGGGCCGGCCGGATCCGGCAAGACGGGCACCGTGGTGCGGCCGCTCGCCGAGTCGCTGTGCCTGCAGGCGCTGGCCGGGCGGGCCTCCGTGGTCGTCGTCGGCGCGGCGGGCACCGGGCTCGGACCGGCCGACGCGTTCGACGTCGTCGTACGGATCGGGAACCCGGAGTCGATCTACGACCTGGACCTGTACGGCGGCACCAACGACCCCGACGAGGCGGCCGCCGTGCTCGCGGAGGCGCTGGTCGGTGACCTCGCCGACCCGCACCCGGGCAGCGACAGCCGCCGCTCCACGACCGTGCTGGCCCAGCTCCTCGGGCCGTTCAGGGCGGTCCACGACCGCTTCCCGTCCGTGCCCGAGCTGCGGCAGCTGCTTGACGGCTCGCCCGGCGCCCTCGGTGCGCTGCGCACGGGGCTGGAAGGATCCGGGCAGGAGTCGCTGCTGCGGGAACTGGACGCCCGGGAGCGGCAGTTGGGGCACCCCGGCGATGTGGCGGCCGTGCTCGCGGACCGGGTGGCGCTGCTCGACAGGCCGGCGTTCGCCGGGTTCTTCGACACCTCGGGGCAGTCGCGGCCGTTCACGCTGAAGGCCCTCGACCACCCCGTCCGGGTCCGCATCGACCTGCCCGCGCGGGGGCACGCAGAGGCTTCCCGGATGCTGGCCCGGCTGGTGCTCGCGCAGTTCACGGCGAGTGTCGCGGTACGGGAGGACCGATCGCTGTTCGCCTGTCTGGTGCTGGACGACGCGACCGGCGTCGTGACGCCGGAGGCCGTGCGGGGGATCCAGCGGCTGCGGTCCGGCAACGCCGGCGCGGTGCTGACGCTGCGCACCCTGGACGACGTACCGAGGCCGCTGCGCGGGCCGCTGCTGGGGTCCACCGGGTGCCGGATGGCGCTGGCCGGGGTCACGCCCTGGGACGGGCAGGACTTCGCCGAGGTGTGGGGCAAGGAGTGGACCGAGGCGCGGGACGTCACCGACCGGCAGATCATCGCCGAGACCCCGGCCGGCAAGGCGCTGCACGCGGTGCGCCGGGTCATCACCGGCAAGGCGCCGACCGCGCGGGCGGTCACCGTGCGGCAGGTCGAGCGGGAGCGGTGGTCGGCGTCCGAGCTGGCGCACGGGGTGCCGCCCGGGCATGCCGTGCTCTCGCTCACGAGCGTTCAGGGCGAGCACGCGCCGCCGCTGCTGGTGGATCTGCGGGGCTGACCTGGGTATCCGGGCACCGGGCCACGCGGGGACCGTACGGTGAGGCAGAATCGACACAGGTCGTTCATACACAGCGGCCAAAAGATCACAGAGATCGTACAGATCCTGCCGATGATCACTGAGATCGAACCGACGATCACCGAGATCACACCGACTTGAAGGCCGCATGCCCCCCACGCTCTCCTCGCTCGTCCACCACTCCGCGCTGAAGCTGACCGTGCGGGCGGGCGAGGACCGCCTGGACGTGCCCGTGCGCTGGGCGCATGCCAGCGAGCTCACCGACCCCGTGCCCTACATGGAGGGCGGGGAACTGCTGCTGATCACGGCGCTGAAGCTGGACGCCGAGAACCCCGAGTCGATGCGCCGCTATGTGCGGCGCCTGGTCGGTGCGGGCGTGGTCGGGCTCGGCTTCGCCGTCGGCGTCAACTACGAGGACATCCCCGAGGCCCTGGTCGAGGCCGCGACGGCGGAGGACCTTCCGCTGCTCGAGGTGCCGCGCCGCACGCCCTTCCTCGCCATCAGCAAGGCGGTCTCCGCGGCCATCGCGGCGGACCAGTACCGCGCGGTGACGGCGGGCTTCGCCGCCCAGCGGGAGCTGACCAAGCACGCCCTGACCGACGGCCCCGAAGGGCTGCTGTCCGCGCTGGCCTCGCAGGTGGACGGCTGGGCCGCGCTGTACGACGCCTCCGGTGCCGTCGTCGCGACCGCGCCCGAGTGGGCCGGGCGGCGGGCGGCCCGGCTCACGGCGGACGTCGAGCGGCTGCGCGAGCGGCCCGCGCCGGCGTCGTCCGTGGTGGGCGGACCGGAGAACGAGGACCGGGTCGAACTGCACAGCCTGGGCACCGGCCGGCGCCCCCGGGCGGCCCTGGCCGTGGGAACGGCGACCGCACTCGGCACCGCGGAGCGCTACGCCGTCCACTCCGCCATCGCCCTGCTGACCCTGACGACCGAGCGTTCCCGCTCGCTGCAGGCCGCCGAGCAGCGGATCGGGGCGGCCGTGCTGCGCATGCTGCTCGCCGGCCAGCCGGACCATGCCCGGGCCGTGGCCGGGGGACTGTACGGCGGGCTGCTGGACGCACCCTTCCGGATGATCATCGCCGAGTCGGCGTCGGTGTCGGCCGCGCGGGTCGTGGACTCCGGGTCTCGGGTGCCGCTGACCAAGGCGTCCGCCGCGGTGCTGGTCGCGGCCGGCGAGGCGGGCGGCGATCCGCTGGGTGCGCTCACCGAGATCGTCGAGTCCGCGGCGGCCCGCGCCGGGGAGGCGGTACTGGTGGTGCCGGAGGGGGAGGGCGAGAGCGCGCGGCTGGTGGTGCTCGCGGCGGACGGCGGTGCGGCGGTCTCGGCGAGCGCGGAGTACGCGGCGGCGCTGGAGGCGACGCGCGTGGGAACCGTGTCGGAGCAGCCCGGGTTCATCGACGACGAGCTGGTCGTCGGCCTGTCGGCGCCGGCCGGGCCCATCGCCGCGGCGGCGGCGTACAAGCAGGCCGAGCAGGCGCTGTCGGTGGCCCGGCGGCGCGGGCGGGTGTTCGTGGAGCACGAGCAGCTGGCCGCGGGGTCCGTGCTGCCGTTGCTCGCGGACGACGCGGTGAAGGCGTTCGCCGACGGGCTGCTGCGGGCGCTGCACGAGCACGACGCGACGGGCCGCGGCGACCTGGTGGCCTCCTTGCGGGCATGGCTGTCCCGGCACGGGCAGTGGGACGCGGCGGCGGCGGACCTGGGGGTGCACCGGCACACGCTGCGGTACCGGATGCGGCGGGTGGAGGAGATCCTCGGCCGCTCGCTGGACGACGCGGACGTACGGATGGAGCTCTGGCTGGCGCTTAAGGCGACGTCGACGGAGTAGGCGGGGTGGGGTGTGCGGTGTGGTGGTCGCGGCCCGGCTTTTTCTCGCCCCCGCCGCCCCTACCCGTCCCATCCCCGGGGGCTGCAGCCCCCGGACCCCCGCTTCGGCCCTGAACGGGCCTCGTCCTCAAACGCCGGACGGGCTGATTGACGCGGGCCGGTTCGTCCTCGATCGCCGGACGGGCTGATTGATGCGGGCCCGTCCGGCCTCGATCGCCGGACGGGCTGGAAGACACGGACCGGCCCGCAGTAGTTCCTCTGCTCTGCCAAACCGTCGAACCCCGACCCGCCATCACTACACCCCGGACAAACGCCGGTCCGCCCGTGCGCCCCTACCGTGGACCACGACACACAGGACTCAACGCGGAAGGGCCGGGAATCGCTATGACTTCCACCCACGCCTTCTGGCTCGCCGGCCGCCAGGTCACCGGCGAGGACAGCTTCGATGTGACCTCCCCGTGGGACGGGCGGGTCGTCGGCACGGTCAGCGTGCCCACCGACGCGCAGATCGAGGGGGCCGTGGCCGCCGCGTACGCCGTCCGGGACGAGTTCGCCGCGACCCCGGCGCATGTGCGGGCCGCCGCCCTCGACCACGTCAGCCGGCGCCTCGTCGAGCGTACCGAGGAGATCGCCCGGCTGATCTCCGCCGAGAACGGCAAGCCCATGAAGTGGGCCCGGGGCGAGGTCGGCCGTGCCGTGTCCGTGTTCCGGTTCGCGGCCGAGGAGGCCCGGCGTTTCAACGGCGGCGAGGCCCAGCGCCTCGACACCGACCTCGGCGGCCAGGGGCGCCTCGCCTTCACCCGGCGCTTCCCCAAGGGCGTCGTCCTCGGCATCGCGCCGTTCAACTTCCCGCTGAACCTGTGCGCCCACAAGATCGCCCCGGCCATCGCCGCCGGCGCGCCGATCATCCTGAAGCCCGCCCCGGCCACCCCGCTGTCCGGCCTGATCATCGGTGACCTGCTCGCCGAGACCGAGCTGCCGGCCGGCTCCTGGAGCATCCTGCCGGTGCCGAACGACAAGATGCCCGCCCTGGTCCAGGACGAGCGCCTGCCGGTCATCTCCTTCACCGGTTCCGAGAAGGTCGGCTACGCGATCATGGACTCGGTGCCGCGCAAGCACTGCACCCTGGAGCTGGGCGGCAACGGTGCGGCGGTCGTGCTCGCCGACTTCGCCTCCGACGAGGACCTGGACTGGGCCGCGACCCGCATCGCGACCTTCTCCAACTACCAGGGCGGCCAGTCCTGCATCTCCGTGCAGCGGGTGATCGCGGACGCCTCCGTGTACGAGCGGCTGCTGCCGCGCATCGTCGCCGCCGTCGAGAACCAGGTCACCGGTGACCCGAACGACGACGCCACCGATGTCGGCCCGCTGGTCAGCGAGGACGCCGCCAAGCGCGTCGAGACGTGGGTGGACGAGGCGGTCGCCGCCGGCGCCGCCCTCCTCACCGGCGGCAAGCGCGACGGTGCCTCCTACGCGCCGACCGTCCTCACCGACGTACCGGCCGACGTCACGCTCTCCTGCGAGGAGGTCTTCGGACCCGTCCTCACCGTCCAGAAGGTCGACGGGGAGGCCGCCGCCTTCGCCGCCGTCAACGACTCCAAGTACGGCCTCCAGGCGGGCGTGTTCACCCACGACCTCCAGACCGCCTTCCGTGCCCACCGGGCGCTGGAGGTCGGCGGTGTCGTCGTCGGCGACGTCCCGTCCTACCGTGCCGACCAGATGCCGTACGGCGGCGTCAAGCAGTCCGGTGTCGGCCGTGAGGGCGTGAAGTTCGCGATGGACGACTACACCTACGAGCGCGTGATGGTCCTCACCGGCATCTCGCTCTGAGCAGGTTCACGAACCACTCTGGCTTGTGACAATCATTTTCAGGTAGAGTGGTCCCCGTATCCCGGGATGAAAAAGGGCCCGGCACCGATGCCTTCCGGTGCCGGGCCCTTCCGTGCGTCGGCCTGGTCCGGACCCTCAACCGGAGAAGCCGACGTGCGCGAGCCGCAGCGGGCCGCGCAGTCCGATACGGACGTCGCGGACGCCCTCGGTGACGATCCGGGCGGTGAGCGTCCGGTAGTCGTACGGGTCTGACCCGGCCGCCTTCGACGTCAGTACGGCCGACACCGCGCCGCCGGCCGGCGACACCTCGACCGTGCCCTCGCCCGCCACGGTCACCGTCACCTCGGTGACACCGTCGCCGAAGTCGCAGTCCCGGTACAGCAGTTCACCGGAGCCGCCCTCGGCCGCCGTCACCGCGTCGCCCGAGCTCTTCGTGCGGTCGACGATCGCGACGCCGCTCTGCTCGTCGAAGTCGGCCGCCGGCAGGCCCCGTCGGAGGACGGGGCGCGGGGCCGCGGGCTCCCCGTCCAGGACCACCGTCGTCCGCAGCCGGACGTCCTCGCTGGAGGCGCCGGCCAGCACCTCGTACGCACCCGGCTCGCGGCGCCAGCCGTCCCGCGCCACGTCCCAGAAGTCGAAGGCGGACAAGGGGACTTCGAAGGCCAGCTCCCTGCGCTCGCCCGGCTCCAGGCGCACCCTGCCGTGCGCAAGGAGCTCGCGGCGCGGGCGTGGCACCGTCGGATCCACGGCACGGAAGTAGACCTGGGCCACCTCGTCGGCCGTCATGTCGCCGGTGTTCGTGACCGCGAAGGTGACGTGCAGCGAGCCGTCCGCCGTGCGGGTGGCGAGGCCGGCGTAGGAGAACGATGCGTACGACAGGCCGTGGCCGAACGGGAACAGCGGGGTCCCCTCGAAGTACAGATAGGTCTGGCGGCCGCCGATCACGTCGTAGTCGAGGAGGTCCGGCAGGTCGGCGTCGTCGGCGTACCAGGTCTGCGGGAGACGGCCGGCGGGGGAGACGTCGCCCGCCAGCACCCGGGCCAGGGCGGTGCCGGCCGCCTGGCCGCCGTGGGAGGTCCAGAGCACCGCCGGGAGTTCGGCGGGGTCGACCGCGTACGGGTACGCCGACACCAGCGCCAGGACCGTGCTCGGGTTGGCGGCGCGGGCGGCGCGCAGCAGGCGCTCCTGATGGGCGGGGAGGGCGAGCGTCGTACGGTCCTCGGTCTCGCGGCCGTTGATGTGCGGGTCGTTGCCCGCGACGACCAGGACCACGTCGGCCTGCGCGGCGACCCTGGCCACCGCGTCCTCGCCGCGCTCGACCACGATCAGCTCGAAGACTTCCGGGCCGGCCTCGGCAACCCGCACCCCGTCGGCGGCGACTGAGACGTGGTGACCCGTGCCGATGTGCCTCAGGAGGTGTCCGTTCGCGTGCGGTTCCAGGCGGAACGTCTCCTGGACGACCCAGCCGCCAGGCTGGTCGGCGGAGGCGCGGACCCGGCCGTCCTCGGCGACCGAGAGATAACGCCCGTCGGGCGCGCGCAGGGTCAGCACGCCCTCGCCCCAGTCCACCAGCGCGAGTTCGGTGCCGGCCGGGCCGGCGGTCAGCGCCGGCAGGTCGGTGCGGCCCGCCAGCAGCGCCGGGTCGAGCGCGCCCCCGGCGCCGCGCACCTCGTCGCCGGCGTCCGCCTCGGGGACGTGCAGGAAGGCGCCGGCCGAGGTCCTCAGCAGGACGCGGTCGACGCCCTCCGCGAACTCCACGCGCTGCGCGCCGAACCGCTCGTAGATGCCCTCCAGCGGGGTCGAGCGGTGGATGAGCGTGCCGCTGTACCAGTCGAGCTTGCACTCGTCGGCGAGCAGGCCGACCACCGCGAGGCGGGTGTCGGGCGCGAGCGGCAGCAGGCCCGCGCTGTTCTTCAGCAGCACGACCGCCTGCTCGGCGGCGTCCTGGGCGAGGGCCCGGTGCGCCGGGGTATCGAAGTCCCCGGTGAGCGCGTACGGGTCGTACTCGGGGTCGAACTCGCCGAGCCGGAAGCGGACCGAGAGCTGACGGCGGACGGCCGTGTCGAGGTCCGCCTCGGTCAGCAGGCCCCGGTCCAGGGCACCGCGGACCCGGGCGGTGATCGGCGAGCTGTCGGTGCCGTGGTCGGTGAAGCTGTCGACGCCGGCCAGCAGGGCCGCGGCCGTGGCCTCCTCGTGGGTGTCGAAGTAGTGCTCGGAGTCGACCAGGTTGGAGGGCGCGCCCGCGTCCGAGCAGACCAGCAGGTCCTGATCGGTCCAGGTGCGCAGGTGCTCCCGCAAGTACGGCGAGACATGGTTGGGGCGGCCGTTGACCAGGTTGTACGCCGGCATCACCCCGGCCGTGGCGCCCGCCTCGACCGTCGCGCGGAAGGCGCGCAGGTCGTACTCGTTGAGCACGCGCGGGCGGACCGAGGAGGACGTGACGTCGCGGCCCGTCTCGTTGTTGTGCGCCAGCCAGTGCTTCAGCACCGGCGCGGTGCGCCAGTACGTCGGATGGTCGCCGCGCAGGCCGCGGGTGTACGCGGTGGCGATGGCGGAGGTGAGGCCGGGATCCTCGGAGTAGCCCTCCTCGCCACGCCCCCACAGGGGGTGGCGCAGCAGGTTGACGGTGGGGGACCAGACGTTGAGGCCGACGCGGTCGTCGCGGGCGCGCATGGCGCGGGTCTCCTTGGAGACGGCCTCGCCGATCCGTTGTACGAGGTCCGTGTTCCAGGTCGCGCCGAGGCCCACCGCCTGCGGGAAGACGGTGGCCGGGCCCATCCACGCCACACCGTGCAGCGCCTCCTGGCCGGTGCGGAAGGCCGCGATGCCCAGGCGCTCGACCGCGGGCGTGAACTGGTGCAGGAATCCGATCTTCTCGTCGAGCGTGAGCCGCGACAGAAGGTCGTCGATGCGCTTCGCGAACGGCAGTCGCCGATCGCGGAAAGGCGGCGTGTGCGGGGTGTGTGCGGTCACGTGGGGATCCCCTTGCGATGGATCGGCTCGGCGCTTTCGAAGCGCTTCGATGCTCTTTCGACCGGAGGGTGGGTGTCAAGACGCCTAGAGGAATCTTGGAAGCGACTCTTGTGCACCCCTGGGCGTTCACTTAACCTCGCTGCAACATCGAAGCGCTTCGACAGTGGGGTTGACGCAATGACGCCGAAAGCCGCCTCCTCCGCCTCCTCCGGACCGAGCCGGAGAAGCTTCCTCGCCTCCACGGCGGTCGCCACCGCGGCGGTGGCCGGCGGCATGCCGCTGCTCGCCGCCTGCGGCGGTTCGGACAGCGGTTCGCGTGAGGGGACCACCTCGGGCAAGGACGCGAAGAAGATCCTTCCGACGTACGTGGCCGGCAGCGTGGTGACGCCGGACATCCCGTCGAAGAACGGCTCCTCGAACGGCTTCACCGGCAAGCTGGACATCGCGGACCTGAAGACGTCGGTCGCGAAGAAGCTCGGCAAGGGCGGCAAGGTCACCGTCATGTCGCCGTTCTGGGGCTCCCCGCCGAAGGGGAACAACCCCTACTACACGGCGATGAACGACCTGACCGGCGTCGACGTCCGGTGGCAGAACCAGGACGGCAACACCTACGACCAGAAGCTCGGCGCGGTTCTCGCCTCCAGCGACGTACCCGACATCGTCGTTGTCCCCGGCTGGAACATGGGCGGCAAGATACCCAGCGCCATCATCAGCAAGTTCGCCGACCTCGGCCCCTACCTCTCCGGGGACGAGGTCAAGGAGTACCCCAACCTCGCGGCGATCCCGACGGACGCCTGGCAGCGCTCCATATTCGGCGGCGCGCTGCGCGGACTGCCGATGCCGGCGTCGTACGTCACCAACATCGTGCCCCTCTACCGTCAGGACGTCTTCGAGAAGGAGGGGTACCAGGTCCCCGCCTCCACCGACGAGTTCCTGGCGCTGGCGAAGGACATCACCAACGCCAAGGCCAAGGTGTGGGCCTGCGGCGACATGAAGTGGACCGCCTTCAACTCCTTCGGTGTGCTGTCCGGTTCGGAGAAGCCGCTCGGCTGGAACCTCGTCGACGGCAAGCTGGTCTACCGCATCGAGACCGAGGAGTACCTGGAGGCGCTGGAGTGGACGCGCAAGCTGTTCGCGGCCGGCGTCGTCCACCCCGACTTCAAGCTCGGCAAGAGCCAGGCCACCGACCCGTCGACCAAGTTCGCCGCCGGTGAGTTCCTGATCTACAACAACGACATCTCCAGCTGGTACGGCCTCACCGCCTCCCAGGCCACCCAGAACCCGGACTTCAAGGTCTCCGGCATGGACATCTTCGGCGCCGGCGGCAGCGGCCCCACCCCGTGGGCCGCACAGCCCGCCGGCATCTTCGCGTTCATCAACAAGAACGCCTCCGAGGCCGTGGTCCGCGACGCGCTGGCCGTCGCCAACGTGACGGCGGCGCCGTACGGCACCAAGGAGTACATGCTGACCAACTACGGCGTGGAGGGCACCCACTACACCCTCAAGGACGGCGTCCCGGTCAAGACCGACCAGGGCAACAACGAGGTCCTCAACGCCTACGTCATGGTCGCGAGCCCCGCCTCCACCCTCGCCCACCCCGACTTCCCGGACATCGCCAAGGCGCAGGTCGAGTGGCAGCAGCGGATGGGCGCGCTCACCAAGAAGTCGTCGTTCTGGGGCATGCAGATCACCGAGCCCGCCCGCTACACCAACCTCTCCAACGACTTCGAGCAGCTGGAGGACGACATCGTCCGCGGCCGCAAGAAGATCGGCGACATGCAGCAGGCCGTCTCCGACTGGAAGAGCAAGGGCGGCGACAAGCTCCGCGACTGGTACAAGAAGATCCTCGACGAGAACGGCAGCGCGGCCAACTGATCCGGGTCCGAGGCAAGGAGAAGGCCGTGTCGCACAGCACGGTGCCTCGGAGCAGGACCGAGGCGAAGACCAAGACCCCGCGGGAGGAGACCCCGGTGGTGTCCGGCGACGCCACCGGTCCCCCGGGGAGCGGCCGGTCGGGGAAGCTGGGCCTGAAGGTCAGATTCCGGCGCGACCGGGTACTGCTCCTGATGACCCTGCCGGCCGTCGTGCTGGTCCTGCTCTTCAACTACGTACCGATCCTCGGCAACGTCGTCGCCTTCCAGGACTACGACCCCTACATCAGCGACAACGGCGTCGTCTCCATCCTGAACAGCCCCTTCGTGGGCATGGAGAACTTCCAGCGGATCTTCGAGGACTCGGCCTTCTGGAACGCCGTCCAGAACACGCTGATCCTGTTCTTCCTCCAGCTCGTGCTGTTCTTCCCGATCCCGGTCCTGCTCGCCCTGCTCATCAACAGCGTGGTCAGACCCCGGATACGGGCGGTCTCGCAGGCGATCCTCTATCTGCCGCACTTCTTCTCCTGGGTGCTGGTCATCGCCGTCTTCCAGCAACTGTTCGGCGGCGCCGGGATCTTCTCCCAGCTGCTGCGGCAACACGGCTACGACGGCCTCGACTTCATGACCGACCCGAGTACGTTCCCGCTGCTCATCACCGCGCAGAGCGTGTGGAAGGACGCCGGCTGGGGGATCATCGTCTTCCTCGCCGCGCTCGCCTCGGTGCCGCCCGACCTCTACGAGGCCGCCGCGATGGACGGCGCGAACCGCTGGCGCCGGATGTGGCACGTCACGCTTCCCGCGCTGCGCCCGGTGATCGCCCTGCTGCTGGTGCTGCGCGTCGGCGACGCGCTCACCGTCGGCTTCGAACAGATCCTGCTGCAAAGGGACATGGTCGGACCGGGCGCCGCGGAGGTCCTCGACACCTTCGTGTGGTGGAACGGAGTGCGCAACCAGGACTTCGGCTACGCGGCCGCCGCCGGCCTGGTCAAGGGCGTCGTCAGCCTCGGACTGGTCCTCGCCGCGAACAAGGTGGCCCATCTCATGGGCGAGCAGGGGGTGTACAAGAAGTGACCGCCGTGATCGACAAGACGGTGCGCGGGCCCGGCCGTTGGGCGGCGCCGCCCCGGCCCGGCTGGGAGGAGGAGCCCTCCAGGGCCGGCCTCGCGGGCAAGGGGCTCGCGCTGACGCTGGCCTGCCTCGGGATCCTCTTCCCGCTGTGGATCGTCGTCGTGACGAGCCTGTCGTCGAGGAAGACGATCGACGAGGCCGGCGGTCTGGTGATGGTGCCGAAGGACATCACTTTCATCGCCTACAAGGAGCTGCTGAGCGGCGGGCAGGTCACACGCGCGGCCGTCATCAGCGTCCTGGTCACCCTCGTCGGCACGCTGTTCTCGATGGCCGTGTCCGTGCTGTGCGCGTACGGGCTGTCGCGGACCGGGTCGCTGGGTCACCGCTGGATCCTGCTGACCCTGCTGGCGACGATGTTCTTCAGCGCCGGGCTCATCCCGACGTATCTGCTGGTGCAGACCCTCGGGCTGACGGACTCCTATCTCGCGCTGATCCTGCCGAGTGCGGTGAGCGTGTTCAACATCCTGGTGCTGCGCGGGTTCTTCATGGGGATCTCGCAGGAGCTCATCGACAGTGCGCGCATCGACGGTGCCGGGGATCTGCGGATCCTCTGGCAGATCGTCATGCCGTTGTCGCGGGCCGTCATCGCGGTGATCACGCTGTTCTACGCGGTGGGGTACTGGAGCGCCTGGTTCAACGCCTCGCTGTACCTGAACGACCAGGACATGATGCCGCTCCAGAACGTCATGATCCAGCTCGTGCAGAAGCAGGAGGCGCCGGTCGGCCTTGGACAGGCCATCAAGACGGGGCAGCTGTCGGGGCTGGCCGTGCAGATGGCCGTGATGGTGATGGCGTTGCTGCCAGTTGCCGTGCTTTCTCCCTTTGTCCAGAAGCACTTCAAGAAGGGCATGCTCACCGGCGCGGTCAAGGGTTAGCAGGCGCCCGCACCCTCCCCCATTCGTAAGAACGAGGTATGTCATGCCTAGCAGGAGAACCGTCCTTGCCGGCACCGCTGCCGTGGCCGCGCTCACCAGCGTCCCCCTTCTGTCCGGGCGCGCCCTGGCCGCCGCCTCCGCCTACCGCTGGCGCACCGTCGTCATGGGTGGTACCGGATTCGTCACCGGCGTGCTCTTCCACCCCTCCGTTCGCGGACTCGCCTACGCCCGTACCGACATCGGGGGCGCCTACCGCTGGGACGAACGGGGCGAGCGGTGGGTGCCGTTGACCGATCACATCGGGTGGGACGACTGGAATCTGCTCGGGGTGGAGGCGATGGCCGTCGATCCGCAGCACCCCGACCGGCTGTACCTCGCGCTCGGCACCTACGCCCAGCCCTGGGCCGGCAACGGAGCCGTGCTGCGCTCCGAGGACCGCGGGAACACCTGGCAGCGCACCGATCTCGCCGTGAAGCTCGGGGCCAACGAGGACGGGCGTGGCTGTGGGGAGCGGCTGCTCGTCGATCCCCGGGACAGTGACACGCTGTGGCTCGGCACCCGGCACGAGGGACTGCTCAAGTCGACCGACAGAGGCGCGAGTTGGCGGGCAGCGGAGTTCCCCGCCGACCCGAGCGGCACCGGTCAGGGCGTCACCTTCCTCGTTGCCGCCGGCCGTGCCGTGTACGCCGGATGGGGCGACTCCGACGGCACGGTGGACAGCCCCAACCTCTACCGCACGTCGGACGGCACGACCTGGGAGCCCGTCCCCGGCCGGCCCACCGGTGCCGCCGCCAAGGTCCCGGTCCGCGCCGCGTACGACCGCCACACCCGTGAGCTGTACGTGACGTATGCCGACGCGCCCGGGCCCAACGGGCAGGCGGACGGCAGTGTGCACAGGCTGCGCACGACGGACGGCGGGTGGACCGAGGTCACCCCGGTGAAGCCGGGCGGCACCGACACCTTCGGGTACGGCGGGGTCGCCGTCGACGCCCGCCGCCCCGGCACCGTCGTCGTCTCCACCAACAACCGCTGGGCCGCCGTCGACACCCTGTACCGGACCACCGACGGCGGTCGCAGCTGGACGTCCCTGAAGGACACGGCCGTCCTCGACGTCTCCGAGACGCCCTACCTGAAGTGGGGTGAGGACGAGCCCAAGTTCGGCTGGTGGATCCAGGCGGTCGCCCTCGACCCGTACGACTCCCGGCACCTCGTGTACGGCACGGGCGCGACCCTCTACGGCACCCGGGACCTCAGGCACTGGGCCCCGCAGATCCGCGGCCTGGAGGAGACGTCGGTCCGTCAGCTGATCTCGCCGCCGGCCGGGAAGGCGCATCTGATCAGCGGCAACGGAGACATCGGCGTGATGTACCACGAGTCGCTCACCGCGTCGCCGGCGCGCGGCATGGCCGCCAACCCTGTTTTCGGGACCGCCACGGGGCTCGCGCAGGCCGCGGCCAGGCCGTCGTACGTCGTCCGTGCGGGATGGGGCGACCACGGCAACGGTGCGTACTCCGAAGACGGCGGGCGGACCTGGGCGCCCTTCCCCGCGCAGCCCGCCATCGCCAAGGACGCGCCCGGGCCGATCGCCGCCAACGCCGACGGCAGCGTGCTGCTGTGGTCGTTCGTGCACTGGGACGGCACTCCGTATGCGGCGCGGCGCTCCGCCGACAACGGCGCCACCTGGTCCGAGGTCGCCACCTTCCCGAAGGGGGCCGCCCCGGTCGCGGACCCGGTCGACCCGTCCGTCTTCTACGCCTTCGACACCGCGACCGGCACCCTCCACGCCAGCACCGACGGCGGACTGACCTTCGCCGCGCGGTCCGGCGGGCTCAGTTCGGGCGACAGGGAGTTCCAGCTGGCCGTGGCGCCCGGCAGGTCCGGCGACCTGTGGCTGAGCCTCAAGTGGAACGGGCTCCACCGCTCCATCGACGGCGGCGCGACCTTCACCAAGGTCTCAAGCTGTTGGGCCTCGTACACCCTCGGCTTCGGCAGGGCCGCCAGGGGCGCCTCCTATCCGGCTGTCTACCTGGTCGGCTCGACCGAGGCCATCACTGCCGTCTACCGCTCCGACGACGAGGCGAGGACCTGGGTGCGGATCAACGACGACCGGCACCAGTGGGGCTGGACCGGCACCGCCGTCACCGGCGACCCGCGGATCCACGGCCGTGTCTACCTCGCCACCAACGGGCGGGGCGTGCAGTACGGGGAGCCCGCCTGATGCCGGACCTGAGCGACGCCACCCGCGGCCGCCTCCTCTTCGGCGGCGACTACAACCCCGAGCAGTGGCCCGAGGAGACCTGGCACGAGGACGTCCGGCTGATGAAGGAGGCCGGGGTCAACTCGGTCACCCTCGGCGTCTTCTCCTGGGCGAAGCTCGAACCCCGGCCGGGCGCGCGGGAGTTCGAGTGGCTGGACCGGCTGATGGACCTGATGCACGAGAACGGCATCGGCGTCGTCCTCGCCACCCCGACCTCCTCACCGCCGCCCTGGATGGGCCGCCTGCACCCCGAGACCCTCCCGCGCGACGAGGACGGCCGGACCGAGTGGTGGGGCTCCCGCCAGCACTTCTCCCACTCCAGCGCGACCTACCGCCGCTACGCCGCCGCCATCACCGAGGACCTCGCCGCCCGCTACGGCGGCCACCCCGCGCTGCGGCTGTGGCACATCAACAACGAGTACTGCACCTACGACTACGGCGACGAGGCCGAGGACGCCTTCCGAGGCTGGCTGCAGGCCAGATACGGCACGCTGGACGCCCTCAACCGGGCCTGGGGAACGGCCTTCTGGAGCCAGGGCTACGGCGACTGGCACGAGGTCCTGCCGCCGCGCAGGGCGCACTACATGAAGAACCCCACCCAGGTTCTGGACTTCCGGCGCTTCACCTCCGACGCCCTGCTGGAGTGCTACCTCGCCGAACGGGACATCGTGGCCCGGCACTCCCCGCACACCCCGGTGACCACCAACTTCATGGCGCTGTGGCAGGGTCTGGACGCCTGGCGGTGGGCCGGGCAGGAGGACGTCGTCTCCATCGACGTCTACCCGGATCCGAGGGACCCGTTCGGCGGGCAGTACGGAGCACTGGTGCACGACATGACCCGCTCGCAGGCCCGGGGCGGCCCCTGGGCTGTGATGGAGCAGGCCGCCGGACCGGTCAACTGGCGCGGGGTCAACCACCCCAAGCCCGCGGGACTCAACCGGCTCTGGTCCCTCCAGGCGGTGGCCCGCGGCGCCGACGCCGTCTGCTACTTCCAGTGGCGCCAGTCCCGGCAGGGCTCGGAGAAGTTCCACTCCGGGATGGTCGGCCACGCCGGCGAGCGGGGCCGCACCTTCCAGGAGGTCAAGCGGATCGGTACCGAACTCGCCCTGCTGAGCGGCAAGGTGGCGGACACCCGGGTCGAGGCCGCCGAGGTCGCCGTACTCCTCGACTGGAACTCCTGGTGGGCGGCCGAGCAGGACGGACGGCTCTCCCGCGAGGTCGACCAGGCGCAGGTCGTCCGCGCCTGGCACCGCGCCCTGTGGGAGGGGCACACCGTCGCCGACTTCGCGCACCCCGAGCACGACCTGTCCGGCTACCGGCTGGTCGTCGTACCGCAGCTGTACCTGATGACGGACGCGGCCGTCGACAACCTCGTCACCTACGTGCACCAAGGCGGCACCCTGGTCGCCGGCTTCCAGACCGGCGTCGCCGACGAGGACGACCGGGTCCGCGAAGGCGGCATGGACGCCCGGCTGCGCGACCTGTTCGGCATCCGCGTCCTGCACGAGTGGTGGCCGCTGGACGCGGGGGAGACGGTGGACGCCGACGGATTCCGCGGCACCCTGTGGTCCGAGGAGATCGAGGCGGCGGACGACGTCGACGCCGTCACCCCTTACAAGGGCGGCGAGCTGGACGGGCTCCCGGCCATCCTGCGCAAGGGCCGCGCCCGGTACCTCTCCACCCTCCCCGAGCCGCACGCCCTGCGCGCGCTGCTCACCGAGATCGCAGCCGAGGCGGGCGTACGGCCGACCCTCGCCGGGCTTCCGGCCGGGGTGGAGGCGGTACGGCGGGGCGGGCTGCTGTTCCTGCTCCAGCACGGGCGCGAGCGCGTCACCGTGCCGGTGCCGGGCCGCCATCGAGACCTGCTGACCGGCGCCGAGGTCACCGGCACGGTCGAACTCGGTCGCTACGGGGTCGCCGTGCTGGAGGCCGCCTCATGAACGGACCCACGCACGGCACCTGGGAGCCGGCTCCCGCCGCCCGCTGGGAGGACGCCTTCCTGAGCGGGAACGGCCGGCACGGCATCATGGTGTTCGGTGATCCGAACGTCGACCGGGTCGTCGTCAACCATCACAGCCTGGTCCGCCCCAACGGCGGCGAACACGCCCGACCGCCCGCCCTCGCCGACGAACTCCCGCTGCTCCAGGACCGGTTGCTGGCCGGTGACGTCACCGCCGCCGAGACCTTCACCGACGGGCGGGAACTCCAGTGGGTGCAGCCCTTCCACCCCGCCTTCCAGATACGGCTGAACCGCTCGGCCACCGAGGTGCGCGAGGACCACCGCCGCGAGGTCGACTTCACCACCGGCGTCTGCACGGCCGTACGGGGCGCCTGGCAGAGCGAGACCTTCGTCTCCCGCGCCGACGACGTCATCGTCCACCGCGTCACCGAGCCCGGCCTCACCGCAGAAGTGACCCTCGACCACCAACTCCCGGGCGCGCCGGGCAACCTGGCCGTCGGACACGGCACCGTCCTCACCCCCGAAGGCGCACTCCTCACCCTCCGGGTCCGGTATCCCGGCGGCGATCGCGCCTACACGGGCGTCACCCTCGCCGTCGTCACCGGCGGTCGCACCCGCACCTCACTGCCCGGCATCCGGATCGAGAACGCCGGCGCCCTGCTCCTCCTCACCCGGGTCCGGCGCCACGCCGGTGAGCTGGACGTCCTCGCCGAGGCACGTGAGCTGCGCGCGCTCCTGCCCGAGGACGCCGACCAGGACCCGTACACCGTTCTCCTCGGCCGCCACCGGGCCCTGCACCGCCCCGCCTATCTCCGTGCCGGCCTCGACCTCGACGCGGACGACACCGAAAGGGCCCTGCCCGGCTCGGAGCTGGTCCGCCGTCCGAAGAGCGCCGCCCTCCTGGAGCGCCTCTTCGCGGCCGGCCGCTACCACCTGCTGTCCGCCTCCGGCATGCTGCCGCCGCGCCTCACCGGCCTGTGGACCGGCGACTGGAACACGGCGTGGTCGGGCGCCTTCACCGCCGACGCCAACCTCAACCTCCAGACCTCCTCGGCCGCGGCCGCCGCGCTCCCGGAGGTCACCGAGGCCCACGCCGCCCTCGTGCACGGGCAGGTCGACCACTGGCGCGACAACGCGCGCGCGATCTTCGGCGCCCGGGGCGTCGTGGCGCCCGCCCACACCGACGGCGAGTCCGGGCACGTCTACCACTTCAGCCGCGAGTACCCCCTGCACCTGTGGACCGCGGGCGCCGACTGGCTCCTCAAGCCCCTCGTCGACCACGACGAGACCTGGGGCGAGCGCGACCCGCGCACCGCGGCCCTACTCGCCGAAGTCGCCCTGTTCTACGAGGACTTCCTCACCCGCACCGACGAGGACGGCCGTCTCGTCGTCGTCCCCTCCTACTCGCCGGAGAACCGCCCGGCCAACGCGAGCTGGGGCAGCGTCAACGCCGCCATGGACCTCTCGGCGGCCCGGCACGCCCTGCGCACGGCGGCCCGCTACCACCAGGGCACCCCCGAGGCCGACCGCTGGCGCACCCTCGCCGACCGCCTCCCACCGCACCGGATCAACGCCGACGGCGCCCTCGCGGAATGGGCCGGGCCCGGCCTGGAGGACAGCTACGACCACCGCCACCTCAGCCACCTCTACGGCGTCTGGCCGCTCGACGAGATCACCCCGTACGACACCCCCGGCCTCGCGGCGGCCGCCCGGCGTGCCCTGGAACTGCGCGGCGCCGAGAACGACTCCGCGCACGGCCACCTGCACCACGCCCTGATCGCGGCCCGGCTCGGGGACGGAGAGCGCGTCGCCCACGCCCTCGACCAGGTCCTCGGCGGTGACTTCTTCCACGCCTCCCTGATGAGCGCCCACTATCCGCGCCGCGACGTCTACAACGCGGACGCCGCGCACACGCTGCCCGCCGTACTGATCGAGATGCTCGTGCAGTCGACCCCGGACCGGCTGGTCCTGCTGCCCGCGGTCCCGCGGACCTGCCCACGGGGGCGGCTCAGCGGCATCCGCACCCGGTTCGGGGCGCGGCTCGATCTGAGCTGGGGCCCGGACGGGGCCACGGCCGTCCTCATGCCGACCCGCACCCTGCGCATCGAACTCCGGACTTCCCCCGGCGACGGCGATCGCGCCGCGCGTCCGCTCGATCTCGTCGCCGGAGAAGACCACGTCCTCAGCCTCGGGGCGTGGTGACCTCCCCGCAATTCCAAGGCAACTCCCCCCCACCCATGGAAAGGGACACCATGGCAAGGAGCACACTGCGCAAGATCGCCACGGTCGTGCTGGCCCCGGCGATGGCCCTCGGCGCCACCGTCGGCCTCGCCTCCGCCCCCGCCTCGGCCGCCGTCTGGAACTCCTGCGACCAGTGGGGCAACACCAGCCTCAACGGCTACACGCTCTACAACAACATCTGGGGCTCCGGCGCCGGCAGCCAGTGCGTCTGGGCCAACTCCGGCACCAACTGGGGCGTCTGGGCGAACCATCCCAACACCGGCGGCATCAAGTCCTACCCGAACTCCAAGAAGGTGATCAACAAGACGATCGCCTCCCTCGGCTCGCTCACCAGCAACTACAACGTCACCGTCCCGTCGTCCGGCGCGTACAACACGTCGTACGACATCTGGGACACCGACTACGACTACGAGATCATGCTCTGGGTCAACTACAACGGCGCCGTCGGCCCGCTCGGCACCTCGCAGGGCAATGTCACCCTCGGCGGCCATACCTGGACCGTCTACAAGGGCAGCAACGGGGCCAACGAGGTGTTCTCGTTCCTGCGGACCTCCGACTCCAGCTCCGGGAGCGTCAACATCAAGCCGATCCTGACCTGGATCTCGGGCACCAAGGGCTGGATGTCCAGCTCCGAGACCATCGGTGACGTCCAGTTCGGCTACGAGATCACCTCGTCGTCGGGCGGCCTGGACTTCGTCACCAACAATCTGACCGTCAGCAGCAGCTGACGTCTCACGCGGCCGGGGCCGGCCCACGTCCCGCCTCAGGCGGGGTCGACCTCGGCCCGCAGCGCGTTGTAGTCCGCGAAGGCGGCCTCGACCTCGTCGCGGTCCAGGCCGTAACGGGCCAGGTCGTAGCGGTGCGGGCGGGTGCCCTTCGGCCGGGCGACCACGCCGGCGAGCCGGGCGGCCTCCGCTTGCGTCCATGGTGCGCCGACCGCGTCGTAGAGCTTGGGCGCACCGACGGCCGGCTCGGCGCCGAGCCAGGAGTACGGGGCGTCCACGACCGCCTCGCGGGGGAGTGCGGCACGGGCCGCGAGCCCGCGGCGAACGGCACGAGAGAGCAGGCCGAACCAGGTCGCGCCGATGCCGTGCAGGTCGAGCGGGCGGGTGCTGACGGTCATGCCGTGCTCGATCAGGCTGCAGAACGAGGCCACGGCGGTGACCGGGTCACGGTGGCACCACACGAGCGTGGCGTCCGGGAACACCCGGTGCAGCGCGTCCAGGTTGCCCAGGTGCAGCGGGGACTTCAGCACCCAGCGGCGGCGCGGACGGCCGTACTGGAGGACCTGGAACACCTGCTTGAGATACCGGTAGTCGTCGGTGAAGTCCCGCTCGCGGTACCACGCCGTGTACTCGGGGATCAGTGCCTGCGACAGCGGCATCAGGGCGTGCGGCAGGGCGAAGGTGCACTCCTCCGGGCCCTCGGCCGCCATCGGGTGGATGTCGCGGAAGCGCGGCGTGAACAGGTGGGTGCCCTGGACCATCCGGCGCCCGGCCGTGATCGCCCTGCGGCGCTCGCGGGGCGGCAACTCCAGGTCGGGGGAGAGCAGTTCCCACAGCAGCGGGCCGCGGTGCTCGGCCGACAGCGCCAGCACGGCGTGCGTGACCGTGGTCGCGGTGCGCGGCAGGCCCACCACGAACACCGGCTTCTCGATCGGCTCCCGCTCGATCTCCGGATGCTCGGCGATCAGCCTCCGGATCCTGGCCCGGTTGGCGAGATGCCGGCGCACGAAGACCTGCGCGGACTGCCAGCCGACCGGCGTGAGGTTGTCGGCCTTCGCCCACCAGCCCAGCAGCGCCCGGAAGTCGTCGACGAACTGTCCGTCCCCCTTCGCCTCTCCCGTCTCCACGACGATCCGGTCGAAGATCCGGTCGGGACTGCGCCGGGAACGGAACGCCGGCCGCAGCAGCTGATTGGCCAGGGCGAGAGCCAGGGGAGGCGTGGACACGGGGCGACCCTATCGCGCCTAACTTGCCTTACAAGATGGGCAGTTGGGCTACTCCTTGATCGGCAGCCGTGCCCCGTCCCGCAGGAACAGCGGGATGCGGTCCAGCGGGGCGTCGACGGTGACGGCCCGTCCGCCCTCGTAAGCCTCCCCGGTCCAGGCGTCCGTCCACCGTGCCCCGGCCGGAAGGTACGTCGTCCGGGCCGTCGCGCCCGGCTCCAGGACCGGTGCCACCAGCAGGTCCGCGCCGAGCAGATAGGCATCCGAGACCTGCCAGCACGGCTTGTCCGCGGGGAACTCCAGGAACAGCGGCCGCATCACCGGCAGGCCCTCCTCGTGGGCCTCGCGCATGACGTCGAGGACGTACGGCTTCAGGCGCTCGCGCAGCCGCAGGTACGCCTCCAGGATCGGGCGGGCCTGCTCGCCGTAGGACCACACCTCGTTCGGGCCGCCGGTCATCTCGGGGCCCAGCGGCATGCCCGGGTCGCGGAAGCCGTGCAGACGCATCAGCGGGGACAGGGCGCCGAACTGGAACCAGCGGATCATGACCTCGCGGTAGGCGGGGTCGTCCGGGTCGCCGCCGTGGAAGCCGCCGATGTCCGTGTTCCACCACGGGATGCCGGACATCGCGGTGTTCAGGCCGGCCGCGATCTGGCGGCGCAGGGTCGGGAAGTCGGTGCCGATGTCACCGGACCACAGGGCGGCGCCGTAGCGCTGGCTGCCCGCCCACGCCGAGCGGTTGAGGGTGACGATCTCCTCCTCGCCGGACGCGCGGAGCCCCTCGTAGAAGGTGCGGGAGTTCTCGGCCGGGTAGCTGTTGCCGACCTCCAAGCCGGGGCCCGCCCAGTAGCGCAGGTTCTCCGGGAAACCGGGCTTGAGCTCGGGCTCGCAGGCGTCCAGCCAGAAGGCCGTGATGCCGTACGGGTCGAGGTAGTTCTCCTTGATCCTCGACCACACGAACTCCCGGGCCTCGGGGTTCGTGGCGTCGTAGAAGGCGATCTGGACGGTGGAGGCGACCTCCTTGTCGGGCCAGTCGGCGTGCGCCATGGGGCCGTACTGGGTGCCGATGAAGTAGCCGCGCTGCTCCATCAGGGGATGGTTCTCGCTCAGCGGCGACACCGAAGGCCACACGGACACGACCAGCTTGATGCCCAGCTCTTCCAGTTCGCGGACCATGGCCGCCGGGTCGGGCCACTCGGCCGGGTCGAACTTCCAGTCGCCCAGGTGCGTCCAGTGGAAGAAGTCGCACACGATCGCCGAGACGGGCAGACCCCGGCGCTTGTACTCCCTCGCCACACCGAGGAGTTCGTCCTGCGTGCGGTAGCGCAGCTTGCACTGCCAGAAGCCCGCCGCCCACTCCGGCAGCATCGGCGTACGGCCCGTCGCCGCGCTGTAGCGGCGCTGGCCGTCGGCCGGGGAGCCCGCGGTGATCCAGTAGTCGATCTGCCGGGCGGAGTCGGCGACCCAGCGGGTGCCGTTGTGCGCGAGCTCCACGCGGCCGATCGCCGGGTTGTTCCACAGCAGGGTGTAGCCCCGGCTGGAGGCGAGCACCGGGATGCCGACCTCGGCGTTGCGCTGCACCAGGTCCAGGACCAGGCCCTTCTGGTCGAACCGGCCGTGCTGGTGCTGGCCGAGGCCGTACAGCCGCTCGTCGTCGTAGGCTGCGAACCGCTGCTCCAGGCGGTGATGGCCGTTGCCGACGGCGGTGTACAGACGCGGGCCCGGCCACCAGAAGTGGGCGCGGGCCTCCGCGAGGAGCTCGGCGGAGTCCTCGGTGCGCAGGAAACGGATCAGGCCCTCGGCGTCGACGTGGACGGTCAGGGCGCCCACGGTCAGCTGCGCCTCCCCGTCACCGATCTTGACCGAGCTCTCCGTGGCCGGCGGTTCGTCGAGCAGCGCACCCGGCAGCCCGTCGAGGATCGGACCACCGAGCCGGGCACGCACCCGGACCGCGTCCGGCCCCCACGGCTCGACGCGGACGGTCTCCTGCCGGCCGCTCCACTCCAGCGCACCGTCCCGCTCACGGAACGTGCCGACGGTCGGCGACGACTGCGCGAGGCTGACCGCGCCCGGCTGGGACATGTCTTCGGCGAGCTGA
Organism: Streptomyces chartreusis; assembly: GCF_008704715.1. Classification (NCBI taxonomy): domain Bacteria; kingdom Bacillati; phylum Actinomycetota; class Actinomycetes; order Kitasatosporales; family Streptomycetaceae; genus Streptomyces; species Streptomyces chartreusis. The sequence continues at coordinate 2,950,126 of NZ_CP023689.1, read as the reverse complement.
TTCACGTGAGCGCTCCAGGGGAGGGAGGCGGGTGCAGGCATGGCGGTGCCCGGGCGGGGGCACGGTGGTGCGGTGATCGGTGCGTGGCGGGCGTGAGGTGACCGGTCCGTCGCAGGCGTGCGATGACCGGTGCGTGGCGGGGGGTGCGGATGATCTGCGGGCGGCGGGCGGCGGGCGGCGGAGCGTGCGGTGATCAGTGGGTCGCGGACGGTGCCGGACCCGTGCTCGCCCGGACCGTCAACTCGGGTGCGATCAGCACGACTTCGTCGCTGCCGTGCCCGTCCAGCTTGGCGACCAGCTGCCGCACGGCATGCCGGCCCATCTCCTGCGCGGGGATGGAGACCGACGTCAGCCGCACCGAGGCCTGTGTGGCGACCTGGTCGGGGCAGATCGCGACGACCGACACGTCCTCCGGTACGGCGCGGCCCTGCTGGCGCAGCAGGGCGAGCAGCGGCTCGACGGCCGACTCGTTCTGCACGACGAACCCCGTGGTGCTCGGGCGCTCGTCGAAGATCCGGGCGAGGGTGACGGCCATGGCGTCGTAGCCGCCCTCGCACGGCCGGTGCAGCAGCCGCATCCCCAACTCCTGCGAACGCAGCCGGAGTCCGTCCAGCGTGCGCTCGGCGAAACCCGTGTGCCGCTCGTAGACCGCCGGGGCCTCTCCTATGACAGCGATGTCGCGGTGCCCCAGCTTCGCCAGATGCTCCACGCACAGCGCCCCGGTCGCCTTGAAGTCGAGGTCGACGCAGGTCAGCCCGGCGGTGTCGGCGGGCAGCCCGATCAGCACGGACGGCTGGTGGTCCCCCACTCTCGGCTTCGCTCGAGCGGGGGCGCCCCCATCGCGCAGCAGCGGCAGCCGCTCGTCGTCCAGCTCGACGTCCATCAGGATCATCGCGTCCGCGAGCCCGCTGCCGGTGACCCGGCGCACGGCGTCGGGGCCCTCCTCGCCGGTCAGCAGCAGGACGTCGTAGCCGTGCGTGCGGGCCGTGGTGGCCACGGCGATGGCGATCTCCATCATCACCGGCACGTACATGTCGGTGCGCAGCGGGATCATCAGCGCGATGATGTTCGACCGGCTGCTGGCCAGGGCACGGGCACCCGCGTTCGGGTGGTAGCCGAGCTCACGGATGCTCTGCTCGACCCGCTGCCGGGTGTTCGCGGAGATGGACCGCTTGCCGCTGAGGACATAGCTCACCGTGCTCGCCGAGACTCCGGCGTGCTGGGCGACCTCGGCGAGGGTGACCATCCAGCTCTCCAAGCTTGTGTGAAGCGCTTCGACAGTGCGCGACAGGAACAGGGTCAGGTGTGAGGGTGGTTCGACACTAACTCTGGCGCGCGTGGGTGTCCATAGGTTGTCGAAGCGCTTCGACAATTTTTCTGAGGCGGTGCGAGCACCCGTTCGGCGCAAGCCGCCCGGCGGGGTTCGCGGCCGGGGTTCCAGCGTACGGTCCGCGCGAAGACCGGCCCCCGATCCGCAGACATCGGCCGAACGGTCGCGCGCGGGGTGGTGGGCGCGCCTGTAATCGGGTACATACGATCGGGTAGCACCCGTCGGTAACCAAACGGCCCAAGATCCCGATTCGCGGCGAGGTGAGCCTCATGTCCGCAGCACCCACGAAGCCCACTGTCACTGAGCGTGAGGCACGCCAAGTGGCGGAGGAGGCAAGGCAACAGGACTGGCGCAAGCCCAGTTTCGCCAAGGAGCTCTTCCTCGGCCGCTTCCGCCTGGACCTCATCCACCCCCACCCGATGCCCACCGACGAGGCCACCCAGCGCGGCGAGGAGTTCCTCGCCAAACTGCGCGACTTCATCGAGACGAAGGTCGACGGCGCCCTCATCGAACGCGAGGCCCGCATCCCCGACGAGGTGATCGACGGCCTCAAGGAACTCGGCGCCTTCGGCATGAAGATCGACACCAAGTACGGCGGGCTCGGCCTCACCCAGGTCTACTACAACAAGGCCCTCACCCTGGCCGGCTCCGCCAGCCCGGCGATCGGTGTCCTGCTCTCCGCCCATCAGTCGATCGGCGTACCGCAGCCGCTGAAGCTGTTCGGCACCCCGGAGCAGAAGGAACGGTTCCTGCCGCGCTGCGCCCGCACCGACATCAGCGCCTTCCTGCTGACCGAGCCCGACGTCGGCTCCGACCCGGCCCGTCTCGCCACCTCCGCCGTACCCGACGGTGACGACTACGTCCTCGACGGCGTGAAGCTGTGGACGACCAACGGCGTGGTCGCCGACCTCCTCGTCGTCATGGCGCGGGTGCCGAAGTCCGAGGGACACAAGGGCGGCATCACCGCCTTCGTCGTGGAGAGCAACTCGCCCGGCATCACCGTCGAGAACCGCAACGCCTTCATGGGCCTGCGCGGCATCGAGAACGGCGTCACCCGCTTCCACCAGGTCCGCGTCCCCGCCGCCAACCGCGTCGGTCCCGAGGGCGCCGGCCTGAAGATCGCGCTCACCACGCTGAACACCGGACGGCTGTCGCTGCCCGCGTCCTGCGTCGCGGCCGGCAAGTGGTGCCTGAAGATCGCCCGCGAGTGGTCGGCGGCACGCGAGCAGTGGGGCAAGCCGCTCGCCCAGCACGAGGCCGTCGGCGCCAAGATCTCCTTCATCGCGGCCACCACCTTCGCGCTGGAGGCCGTCACCGACCTCGCTTCGCAGATGGCCGACGAGGACCGCAACGACATCCGCATCGAAGGCGCCCTCGCCAAGCTGTACGCCTCCGAGATGGCCTGGCTCATGGCCGACGAGCTCATCCAGATCCGCGGCGGCCGGGGCTTCGAGACGGCCGACTCGCTCAGGGCGCGCGGCGAGCGCGGCGTCCCCGCCGAGCAGGTCCTGCGCGACCTGCGGATCAACCGCATCTTCGAGGGCTCGACGGAGATCATGCACCTCCTGATCGCCCGCGAGGCCGTCGACGCCCACCTCTCGGTCGCCGGTGACCTCATCGACCCCGACAAGTCCCTCCAGGACAAGGCCAAGGCGGGCGCGAGCGCCGGCGTCTTCTACGCCAAGTGGCTGCCGAAGCTGGTCGCCGGACAGGGACAACTGCCGTACACGTACGGCGAGTTCAAACGCGGCGTCGACCTCTCCCCGCACCTGCGCTACGTCGAACGCACCTCCCGCAAGCTGGCCCGGTCCACCTTCTACGGCATGTCACGCTGGCAGGGCCGCATGGAGACCAAGCAGGGCTTCCTGGGCCGGGTCGTCGACATCGGCGCCGAACTGTTCGCCATGAGCGCCGCCTGCGTCCGCGCCGAGCACCTGCGGGCCCGGGGCGAGCACGGCCGCGAGGCCTACCAGCTCGCCGACGCCTTCTGCCGGCAGTCCCGGCTGCGCGTCGAGGAGCTCTTCGGCCGGCTGTGGTCCAACACCGACGACCTCGACCGCAAGGTGGTCAAGGGAGTCATGGCAGGCACCTACGAGTGGCTGGAATCGGGCATCGTCGACCCCTCGGACGACGGCGGTGTGTGGATCGCGGACGCGACCCCGGGCCCGAGCGAGCGGGAGAACGTGCACCGCCCGATCCGGTGACCGTCACGGTGAGGGGTCGCCGCACACAACTCACTGTCGGCGGCGACCCCTCACCATCCTGTTACCTGCCGGACGGGGACGCCCTGTCCTCCCCGTCGGTCCTTGCGGCCACAATGGGGGGATGAGCGACAGTCCAGCCCCACTCGCCGACCCGCATCTCGTCTACGACCCCGTGGCGGGCGACGGCCCCAAGGACGTGGTGATCCTCGGCTCCACCGGCTCGATCGGCACCCAGGCCATCGACCTCGTGCTGCGCAACCCCGACCGGTTCCGGGTCACCGCCCTGTCCGCCAACGGCGGCCGGGTCGCCCTCCTCGCCGAGCAGGCGTACCGGCTGAAGGCGCGGACCGTCGCGGTCGCCCGCGAGGACGTCGTGCCGGCGCTGCGCGAGGCACTGACGGCCCAGTACGGCACGGGCGAGCCGCTCCCCGAGATCCTCGCCGGACCGGACGCGGCCACACAGGTCGCCGCCTCCGACTGCCACACCGTCCTGAACGGCATCACCGGCTCCATCGGCCTCGCGCCCACCCTCGCCGCCCTGGAGGCGGGCCGCACCCTCGCGCTCGCCAACAAGGAGTCGCTCATCGTCGGCGGCCCGCTGGTCAAGGCGCTCGCCAAGCCCGGGCAGATCATCCCGGTCGACTCCGAGCACGCCGCCCTGTTCCAGGCGCTGGCGTCCGGCACCCGCGCGGACGTGCGCAAGCTGGTGGTGACCGCCTCCGGCGGCCCCTTCCGTGGCCGCACCAAGGCCGAGCTCGCGAACGTGACCGTCGAGGACGCCCTCGCCCACCCCACCTGGGCCATGGGCCCGGTGATCACGATCAACTCCGCGACCCTGGTCAACAAGGGCCTGGAGGTCATCGAGGCGCACCTGCTCTACGACATTTCCTTCGACCGCATTGAGGTGGTCGTGCATCCCCAGTCGTATGTTCACTCGATGGTTGAGTTCACCGACGGATCCACGATCGCCCAGGCGACGCCCCCTGACATGCGCGGGCCCATCGCCATCGGCCTGGGCTGGCCCGAGCGCATCCCGGACGCCGCGCCCACCTTCGACTGGAGCAAGGCGTCGACCTGGGAGTTCTTCCCGCTCGACAACGACGCGTTCCCCTCGGTCGGCCTGGCGCGCCACGTGGGGAAGCTCGCGGGCACGGCTCCCGCGGTGTTCAATGCGGCCAACGAGGAGTGCGTGGAGGCCTTCCGGTCCGGCGCACTGCCGTTCAACGGGATCATCGAGACCGTGACGCGGGTGGTGGAGGAGCACGGCACCCCGCGCTCGGGAACTTCGCTGACCGTCGCGGACGTCCTCGAAGCGGAGAGCTGGGCCCGTGAGCGGGCCCGGGAACTGGCGGCACACACGGCGGAGGCCCGTGCATGACGACCCTGATGTTCATCCTCGGCATAGTGCTGTTCGCCGTCGGGCTGCTGGCCTCGATCGCGTGGCACGAGCTGGGCCACCTGTCCACGGCCAAGATGTTCGGCATCCGGGTGCCGCAGTACATGGTCGGCTTCGGCCCGACCCTCTGGTCGCGGAAGAAGGGCGACACCGAGTACGGCGTCAAGGCGATCCCCTTCGGCGGCTACATCCGCATGATCGGCATGTTCCCGCCCGGCCCCGACGGCCGCCTGGAGGCCCGCTCCACCTCGCCCTGGCGCGGCATGATCGAGGACGCCCGCTCGGCCGCGTTCGAGGAGCTCCAGCCCGGCGACGAGTCCCGCCTCTTCTACACGCGCAAGCCGTGGAAGCGGGTCATCGTGATGTTCGCGGGCCCGTTCATGAACCTGGTCCTCGCCTTCGGACTGTTCCTCACCGTGCTGATGGGCTTCGGCATCCAGCAGCAGACCACCACCGTGAGCTCGGTCTCCCCGTGCGTCATCGCCCAGACCGAGAAGCGTGACGAGTGCAAGGCGTCCGACCCCGAGTCGCCGGCCGCGGCGGCGGGCATGAAGGCCGGCGACAAGATCGTCGCCTTCGGCGGGGTGCGCACCGAGGACTGGAACACCCTCTCCGACCTCATCCGCGACAGCGCCGGCAAGCAGGTGCCGATCGTCGTCGACCGGGGCGGCGAGCAGGTGACCCTGCAGGCGACGATCGCCACCAACCGGGTCGTCAAGAAGGACGCGGCCGGGGCTTACGTCGAGGGCGAGTACGTCAAGGCGGGCTTCCTCGGCTTCAGCTCGGCCACCGGCGTCGTCAAACAGGACTTCGGCGAGTCCGTGTCCTGGATGACCGACCGGGTCGGCGAGGCCGTCGACTCCCTCGTCGCCCTGCCCTCCAAGATCCCCGCCCTGTGGGACGCCGCGTTCGGCGACGGCCCGCGCGAACCCGACTCCCCGATGGGCATCGTCGGCGCGGCGAGGGTCAGCGGCGAGATCGCGACGCTCGACATCCCGGCCTCGCAGCAGCTGGCGACGTTCGTCTTCCTGCTGGCCGGCTTCAACCTCTCGCTGTTCCTGTTCAACATGCTCCCGCTGCTGCCGCTCGACGGCGGCCACATCGCGGGCGCCCTGTGGGAGTCGCTGCGCCGCAACCTGGCCAGGGTGCTGCGCCGGCCGGACCCGGGTCCGTTCGACGTGGCCAAGCTGATGCCGGTCGCCTACGTCGTCGCCGGAATCTTCGTCTGCTTCACCTTGCTGGTGCTGGTCGCGGACCTCGTTAACCCGGTCAGAATCTCCTAGTCACACAGCGTTCGAAGCGGCCCGGGATCCTTTGTCCCGGGCCGCCTTCGAATGAGTGGGTTTACGGGCCGTGATGTGCTGGGGTCTGGTCCGGTGCCGTAATCTCGAAGCCTGGAGCCCGCTGCTGACGGGACCGGACCTTGATCCACGACTTGGGGTTGCACAGCAGATGACTGCGATTTCTCTCGGCATGCCGTCCGTACCGACCAAGCTCGCCGAGCGCCGGAAGAGCCGTCAGATCCAGGTCGGGACCGTCCCGGTCGGCGGGGACGCTCCGGTCTCGGTCCAGTCCATGACGACGACGCGTACGACGGACATCGGCGCCACGCTCCAGCAGATCGCCGAGCTCACCGCCTCCGGCTGCCAGATCGTGCGTGTGGCGTGCCCCACACAGGACGACGCCGACGCGCTCGCCACGATCGCCCGCAAGTCCCAGATCCCGGTGATCGCGGACATCCACTTCCAGCCGAAGTACGTCTTCGCCGCCATCGAGGCCGGCTGCGCCGCGGTCCGGGTCAACCCGGGCAACATCAAGCAGTTCGACGACAAGGTCAAGGAGATCGCGCGGGCCGCCAATGACCACGGCACCCCGATCCGCATCGGCGTCAACGCCGGCTCCCTGGACCGGCGCCTGCTCCAGAAGTACGGCAAGGCCACGCCCGAGGCCCTGGTCGAGTCGGCCCTGTGGGAGGCGTCGCTCTTCGAGGAGCACGACTTCCGCGACATCAAGATCTCGGTCAAGCACAACGACCCGGTCGTCATGGTCCGGGCCTACCAGCTGCTGGCGGAGAGTTGCGACTACCCCCTCCACCTCGGTGTGACGGAGGCCGGACCGGCGTTCCAGGGCACGATCAAGAGCGCGGTCGCCTTCGGTGCCCTCCTCTCCCAGGGCATCGGCGACACGATCCGCGTCTCCCTCTCCGCGCCGCCGGTGGAGGAGGTCAAGGTCGGCAACCAGATCCTGGAGTCCCTGAACCTCAAGCAGCGCGGCCTGGAGATCGTCTCCTGCCCGTCCTGCGGCCGCGCCCAGGTCGACGTCTACAAGCTGGCCGAAGAGGTCACCGCGGGCCTGACCGGCATGGAGGTCCCCCTCCGCGTCGCCGTCATGGGCTGCGTCGTCAACGGCCCCGGCGAGGCCCGCGAGGCCGACCTCGGCGTCGCCTCCGGCAACGGCAAGGGCCAGATCTTCGTCAAGGGCGAGGTCATCAAGACGGTCCCCGAGTCCAAGATCGTCGAGACCCTCATCGAGGAGGCGATGAAGATCGCCGAGCAGATGGAGGCGGACGGCGTGGCATCGGGCGAGCCGTCGGTGGCGGTCGCGGGCTGAGTTTCCGCCCCCGCCGCCCCTACCCGTCCCCGGGGGGCTGCCATCCCCGGACCCCCGCTTCGGCCCTGAACGGGCCTCGTCCTCAAACGCCGGACGGGCTGGATGGGGCGGCCGCAGGCCCCCAGGGGCGCGGGGAACTGCGCGACCAGCCCCCGCGGGCCCGCAGCCGCCGCCTTCCTTGGCGACCGAGCTCCTGGGCGCCCGGCCCGGCGGCGCAGCCGAGGGGCGGCACGGCAAAGCTTCCGCAGGTACAGTGCGGGGACCAGCAGAACCCCAGCGTGAGGCCCCCGCACCGTGTTGACCCAGACCACCTCACGGGTCCTCGAACCGAGTGACCTGGACGCGGCGCTCGCAGTCCTCGACCGCGAGCCCGTCGCGAACGCCTTCGTGACGTCCCGCGTCCAGATCGCCGGCCTCGACCCGTGGCGCCTCGGCGGCGAGATGTGGGGCTGGTACGAGGACGGCATGCTGACGTCCCTGTGCTACGCGGGCGCCAACCTCGTCCCGATCTGCGCCACCCCCCGAGCCGTACGGGCTTTCGCCGACCGCGCCCGCCGCGCGGGCCGCCGCTGCTCCTCCATCGTCGGCCCCGCGGAGTCCACCGCCCAGCTGTGGCGCCTGCTGGAGCCCAACTGGGGCCCGGCCCGCGAGATCCGCTCCCACCAGCCCCTGATGATCACCGACCGCATGTCGGCCGACATCGCCCCGGACCCGTACGTCCGTCGCATCCGCAAGGACGAGATGGAGACGATCATGCCGGCCTGCGTGGCGATGTTCACCGAGGAGGTCGGCGTCTCCCCGATGGCCGGCGACGGCGGACTTCTCTACCAGGCCCGGGTCGCCGAACTCGTCGGCTCCGGCCGCTCCTTCGCCCGCCTCGACCAGGACGGCAAGGTCGCCTTCAAGGCCGAGATCGGCGCCGCCACCGACCGCGCCTGCCAGATCCAGGGCGTCTGGGTGGCCCCCGAGTACCGCGGCCAGGGCCTCGCCGCCCCCGGCATGGCGGCCGTCCTGCGCTACGCCCTCGCGGACGTGGCCCCGGTGGTCAGCCTCTACGTCAACGACTTCAACACGGCGGCGCGAAGGACGTACCAGAGGGTCGGCTTCAAGGAGGTCGGCGCCTTCATGAGCGTCCTGTTCTGAAGGTCCGTCCAGGTAGGCTCCCCACCATGCGCCTTCCCGGTCACGCACACCGCCGCCAAGCAGACGACATCGTGATCGGCCCCCTGGACCTCTCGGCCCACGTGGACGAGGCACTGGCCGTCCAGGCGGTGGCGTTCGGCCTGGGCCCCGACGAGGTCGCCGTACGCCGGCAGATCGTTCTGCGCCACATGACCTACCCGGGAGCGAGAGCCCTGGGCGCGACCACCGCGGGCACCCTCGTCGGCTTCGTCTACGGCATGCCCAACGACCGTACCCACTGGTGGTCCACGGTCGTGGAGCCCTACCTCCGGGCCCAGGGCCACGACAGGTGGCTCGACGACTCCTTCGTCATCACCGAGCTCCACGTCCACCCCCGCTACCAGAACCGGGGCGTGGGCCGCTCGCTGATCACCACGATCACGGACGGCGCCGTCGAACCCCGCTCGATCCTCTCGGCGATCGACGTGGACAGCCCGGCCCGCGGCCTCTACCACTCCCTGGGCTACGAGGACCTCGCCCGGCAGGTCCTCTTCCCCAGCGCGCCCAAGCCGTACGCCGTGATGGGCGCCCCTCTCCCGCTGCGCCGTCGTTAACCGATTTCCACCGTCCCGTACCGCCCGGCTAACCTCCTGCCATAACCCACATCCGGCAGGAGTACGAGAACCATGGCCAACGTACCGGTCCAGCGCATGTCCCAGTTGATGGCGAAGACGCTGCGCGACGACCCGGCGGACGCCGAGGTCCTCAGTCACAAGCTGCTCGTCCGCGCCGGCTACGTCCGCCGCACGGCGGCCGGCATCTGGTCCTGGCTGCCCCTCGGCAAGCGCGTCCTCGCCAACGTGGAGCGCATCGTCCGCGAGGAGATGGACGCGATCGGCGCCCAGGAGGTGCTGCTCCCCGCGCTGCTGCCGCGTGAGCCGTACGACGCGACCGGCCGCTGGGACGAGTACGGCCAGGAGCTGTTCCGGCTCAAGGACCGCAAGGGCGGCGACTACCTCCTCGGCCCGACCCACGAGGAGATCTTCACCCTGCTGGTGAAGGACCAGGCGTCCTCCTACAAGGACCTGCCGGTCATCCTCTACCAGATCCAGCACAAGTACCGCGACGAGGCCCGTCCGCGGGCCGGCATCCTGCGCGGCCGCGAGTTCCTGATGAAGGACTCCTACTCCTTCGACACCGAGGACGAGGGCCTCGCCAAGTCCTACGCCCTGCACCGCCAGGCCTACCAGCGCGTCTTCGAGCGTCTCGGCCTCGACTACCGCATCTGCGCCGCTACCGCGGGCGCGATGGGCGGCTCGAAGTCGGAGGAGTTCCTCGCCCCGGCCGAGGCCGGCGAGGACACCTTCGCGGACTGCCCGAACTGCGACTTCGCGGCCAACACCGAGGCGATCACCTACGAACTGAAGCCGGTCGACGCCGCCGGCGTGGCCGCGCTCGAGGAGATCCCGACCCCGGACACCCCCACCATCGAGACCCTCGCCGCCCACCTCGGCGTCGAGGCCTCCGCCACCCTGAAGAACCTGCTGGTCAAGGTCGACGGCGAGATCGTCGCCGTCGGTGTCCCCGGCGACCGCGAGGTCGACATGGGCAAGGTCGAGGCCCACTTCGCCCCGGCCGTCGTCGAGATGGTCACCGAGGCGGACTTCGCCGAGAACCGGGACCTGGTGCGCGGCTACGTCGGCCCGCAGGGCCTGGGCGAGAAGGTGAAGTACCTCGCCGACCCGCGCGTGGCCCCCGGCACCTCCTGGATCACCGGCGCCAACAAGGAGGGCATGCACGCGAAGAACGTCGTCGCGGGCCGTGACTTCGAGGTGGACGAGTACGTCGACGTGGTGGTCGTCCAGGACGGCGACCCCTGCCCGAAGTGCGGCACCGGCCTCAACCTGGACCGCGCGATCGAGATCGGCCACATCTTCCAGCTGGGCCGCAAGTACGCCGACGCCCTCAAGCTCGACGTCCTCGGCCAGAACGGCAAGCCGGTCCGCGTCACCATGGGCTCCTACGGCATCGGCGTCTCCCGTGCCGTCGCCGCCCTCGCCGAGCAGACCGCCGACGACAAGGGCCTGTGCTGGCCGGCCGAGGTCGCCCCGGCCGACGTCCACGTGGTCGCCGCGGGCAAGGCGCTCCAGACCGAACTCGCCCTCGACGTCTCCGAGAAGCTGGCCACGGCCGGCCTGCGCGTCCTGTGCGACGACCGCGCCGGTGTCTCGCCGGGCGTGAAGTTCACCGACTCGGAGCTGATCGGCGTACCGCAGATCCTGGTGGCCGGGCGGCGCGCGGCCGAGGGCGTCGTCGAGCTCAAGGACCGCAGGACCGGTGAGCGCGAGGAACTGACGGTGGACGAGGCGATCGCCCGCCTGACGGCGTAACGCGACCCGAACCCCCTGGACCGTCCTTCGCCGTGTGACACAGCGTCACACGATGGGGGACGGTCCTGCTTTTCAGGCCGCGAGCCGGGTTCAGCCCGCCTCGGCCGTGAGCACGCGGGGGAGGAGTTCGTGCGGAAGCTCGACGCGCATGCCGCAGAAGCAGCGCAGGGGCCCGCCCCGTGAGCCGGGGGCGCCCAGATCGATGAGCAGGATGTCCGCCACTTCGCGGAGCACGTCACGCGTCGGGGCACCTCTGGCGACGCGGATGCTGACCTCGTCCGGGTCCCAGACCGCGATGCTCGCCAGACCGTCTGTCACGGCAATGTGGACGCACACAACTGTCTCCCCAGGGATGCACTACGGCATGAGTGATCCGCTCCGGGAGGTCAGCGGCTGACTGATGGTACCGACGGCGGTCGGGTGCGTGAGGAGTTTCGTCATATTCTCCCGTCGCACCGGAAGCGTCCGTCACACCCGGCACACACCCGCGGTGCGGCCCGGTGGCCGAAAACGAGCCCCTGACCTCAGCCGATTCGGCTGACCTGGAGCATCGCCTCGGCGTCCTTCAGCAGTGCCCGCTGACGTGCCTCCGGCAATTGCCGGTACAGCTTCAGCAGCCGGGCCTCGCGCTCGTCCCCGCTGGGTCCCGGAACGGGGCGGCCGACCGCCTCGAAGAACTCCCTCGGCGTGGTCCGCACGCCCCAGCGCCGGAACACCTCGACCATGGCCCGCAGCTTCTCCGGATCGATGCGCGAGGTGCCGCGAGTGCGGTTCATCCAGGCATTCAGCGTCGGATAGGAGATGCCGGCCTCGGCCGCCAGGTCCTTCTGCGTTCTGTCCTGCACCTGCGCCAGAAGACGTTCGAGCAGAGCCGCCAGGTCCTCGTCCCGGCGGGGCGGATCCTGGCCGGGGTCCGGGTCTCCTGGGCTGCTCTGCTGGATCGTCACGCATCGAGGATCCGGCATCAATATCTACAAGCGCAAGTAGATCGCAGATCGGTCGTGAGGGCTTCGGGAGCGTGCGGAAGCACCATGCAGGCGACCGCGCAACCGCGCGCCCCCGGCCGCCGCCGGAGCGCGCTCTTCCTCACGCTCCGTAGATATCTTGACACAATCTGCATCTACATGAAGACTGTAGATGGCTCCGGATGTGGATCGCGGCTCCTGGCGTGCGCTTTCGTACGTTCAGGAAATCTACATCTACATGAATATTGAAGATTCGTTGAGATTCGTTGGACCGAGATCGACGGGAGAACCGATCGTGTCCCTACCGGACAACGCCATCACCGCTGCGGGCGACCCGGAACCCGAGCTCGTCGCCCGGGCCCGCACCGGCGACCGGGAGGCGTTCGCGGCCCTGTACCACCAGCACTACCGCCTCGTGTACGGCTTCCTGCTGGTGCGCACGCGCAACAGACACCTGGCGGAGGACCTCACCCAGGAGGTGTTCACCCGCGCCCTGCGGCGCATCGACGCCTTCAGCTGGCAGGGCACGGCCTTCGCTGCCTGGCTGACCACCATCGCGAAGAACCTCTACCTCGACGAACTCGGCCGCGGCCGCACCCGCCTGGAAACGCCGGTCGCCGAGTTCGACGACCCGGGGGAGGCGGGCCGGGACGCGGAGGCGCTCGTCCTGCGCGCACTGGAGGCCGTCGAGGCCCATGAGACGGTCCGCACCGCCCTGCACACCCTCAACGCCCAGCAGCGGCACTGCGTTGAGCTGCGCTTCCTCGACGAACTGACGCCGCAGGAGACGGCGTTGGCGATGGGCAGGAGCGTCGGCGCGGTCAAGACGCTGACCTACCGCGCGCTGCGCAAGCTGCGCCGGCCGACCGGGGCGGTGTCCGTGTGAACAGCAACTTCCCGCACGCCGTCGGCGTGATCCGCGCGGTACTGGAGTCCACCGGGGCCGACCGGGCGACCGCGGTCGCGCACGCGCTCGACACGGCCCGCCTCCTCGTCGATCCCGGGCGCTCCTTCGGCGTCGTACTGCACCGGACCCCGGACGGCCGTTGGACTCCGAACGGCGGTTGGACTCCGGACGGCGGTTGGGCCCCGGCCCCGCGCCCGCTCACCGACCTGGAGCGCAAGGCCCTGGCCTGGGACGCCTCCTGCGCACGGGCCCGCTCCCTCGCGCACGCCATCGAACGCCGGCTGGCCGGGCACACCGGTCCCTCCGGGGTCCGCGTGGACGGCGACCGGGTGCGGGTCGTGCTCCGCGTCGACGGCCCCCTCCCATGGGCCCGCTGGCGGGCGTACCTCGGCATCACGGCCGTCGGCGCGGGCACCCGCCCCCACACGGTGGTCGGCGAGGGGGAGCGCGGCGGCGTCCGGGTGACGGTGGTGGCCCACGGCGCGACTTCGACGACACCTACGCCTGCGGCAGCCCCGGCGCCGACAGCCACACCCACGGCGACACCGGCCGTGGCCCTTTCGCCCCCGGCACCCTTACCGGTAGCACCCTCGCCCGTGGCAACTCCGGCCGTGGCCCATTCGCCCACGGCGCCTTCACCCGTGGTGTCTTCGCCTGCGACAACCTCGCCAGTGGCGCCTCCGCTTGCGGCAACTTCACCCGTGGTGGCTCTGCCCGCGGCAGCCTCACCCGTGACGACGCTGCCCACCGCAATCCCGTTGGCGGCACCCGCCCCCGCCTCCTCCGCGCCCGGACCGCAGACGCATCTCTTCCGGCTCGGCGGCGTCACGTACGACCTGGCGCTTCCGCAGCGCGACGCGCAGGGTGACGTCTGGTACTTCCAGGGCTGCCGGAGTCATGACGGCATGCCCCTGATGTCCCTGGACGGCCGGCCCGAGCGGTGCTCCCTGGTCAATCTGGCGGTGCATCTGGGGCCGTTGGCGCCGGTGCGTGCCGTCGTGCCGGACGTCGTGCCCGGCGACCGGGCGTTACCCGTGCCGACAGTGCCCTCCGGACCGATGTGCGGCCCGATCGGGCCGGTCGTATGACAGCCGGTGGGGGTGGTGCGCGGTTCCCGGGCGAGGCGGGAGCGGACGGGGGTTCGCGGGTCTGGGAGGCGAACGCCGCCTGCGGGGAGCGGGATGCGGACCTCTGGTTCTCGCGCAGTTCCTGGTCGACGGCCGTCGCCATCTGCGCGGCCTGTCCGGTGCTCGAACCGTGCCTGGCCGCCGTGCTGCAACGGGAGAAGGGCCTGCCCCGGTGCCGTCGCCAGGGCGTCGTGGCCGGACTGACGGGGCCTCAGCGGCATGACCTGGAGCGCGCCGCGAACCTGTCACGGGCACAGCAGCGCCGACCGGCACCCCGGCCCGGTGAGCCCGCCGATCGCGCCGTACCCCGCGCCCCGGCCGTGTCCCCGCGCCCCTTGCCCGCCCCTTGCGGCACCCGCGCCGCCTACCAACGGCACCTGCGCCGGGGCGAACCCGTCGACGAAGCATGCCGCGCCGCCAACGCCAGGGAGGCCGGCCGCTACCGCCGAACCGGCTCGACCCGCGACCGGCGGGAGAAGGCCGGGCCCCGCGACCTCGACCGCCGAGCCGGGTCGGCCGGTGACCAGCTGGCGAAGGCGAGCCCCCGCGACCTCGATCGCCGAACCGGGTCGGCCGGTGACCAATTGGCGAAGGCGAGGCCCCGCGACCTGGATCGCCGTTCCGGCTCGACCCGTGGCCAGTTGGAGAAGGCCGGGCCCCTCGACCCCGATCGCCGTACGGGCTCCTGTCCGTGACCGGCGGGAGAAGGCGAGGCCCCGCGACCTCGATCGGCGAACCGGGTCGACCCGTGACCGGCGGGAGAAGGCCTAGCCCCGCGACTCCGATCGCCGTACCGGCTCGACCGGTGACCGGCCGGAGAAGGCCAGGCCCCGCGACCCCGGTCGCCATACCGGCTCCGCCGGTGCCCAGTGCGAGAAGCCCCGCCTCCGTGCTCCCGTCCGACACCCCGCCGGGGCGTCCGGCGAGCCGAGTTGACGTTTCCTCACCGCAATCGGAGTACCTCATGTCCTCGCCCCCGTCGGATCCCCTGCCCGACGTGCCCGGAACCCGTCACCCCCGGAGCCCGGGCCCCCTCGGCCGTGCCGCCGCCGTCCTGTTGCGAGCGCTGCGGCGCCGCGGCAAGCCCCTCGCGCGGCGGACGGGGTCCCGGCAGCGTCTCGGGCGCGAGCTGGACGCCTGTCGGCAGGAGCGCGACCGCTGGCGGCTGCACGCCGACTCCTACGAGCGGGAGTTGACCCGCACCCGGCACGAACGCGCCCATCTGCTCGCCTGGTTGGCGGCGCTGCACCCGTCGAGCGCGGTCCTCACCCCCGACGCCGGCTCCGGACCGGACGGCCCGCACCTGCTGTGCGTGGAGGCCGGCGGGCGGCAGTTGTCCTGGCGGCTGTCACCGGCCGACCTCCCGCTGTTCGCCCATGTCCCGTACGCCCAGCCGGTCATCCCGGACTCTCCCGCGCCCCCCGATCAGACCGCTCACATCCGTCCGCACACCCGGCTGCTGGCGATGGAGGGGACCCTGTTCGGCGCGACCGCCGAGACATGGGCGGCGGTGATGCCTCTGCGGCCCGGCGAACACTGAGGTCGCCCGGACGGCCGTCCCGGCGACCCCCGAGACTCCGGTCGGCAGGCTCGGGAGGCAAGTCGACCGGATCCACCACGCCCCTCTGCTCCGACCACGGCAGGGGGGCGTGGTCCCGTCCACGGCACCCGGCGCCGGGGCGGCTACAGCCAGCCCGCGAACTCCAGCAGCAACTCGGCGTCCTGCGGCCGCCCCACCCGGCGGGCCCGCACCCCCGACTCCACGGCCCGGAACAGCGTCCACCCCCGCAGCCGCTCCTGGTCCACCTCCAGCGACTCCGCGAGCCGCTTGACCCGCCGCCGCGTCGTCGCCGCACCCGACGGCGAGGCGATCAGATCCTCCACCCGGTCCCGCACCAGACGCGCCAGATCGAACGCGCACTCACCCACGACCGGATCCGGCCCCACCGCCAGCCACGGCATCCGCTCCCCGGCCAGCACCTTGCTCTGCCGGAACGTCCCGTGCAGCAACCGCCGTTCGGGCGGCGCGGCCAGCAGCTCCTCGCGAGCGGCCAGCGCGGCGTCGACCAGCGTCGCCACCTCGGCGTCCGCCGACGCGGTCGCCCGCATCGCCTCGGCCTGCCGCCCCGTCCGCTCGGCCACCGTCTCGAAGCGATGGCCGGCCGGGGGCTCAACCCACAGCCGCCGCAGCGTCCCCGCCGCCTCCAGCAACGCCTTCGCCTCCGGCAGCGACCGCACCGACAGATCCGGACGCAATCGCTCCAGCAGCAGCACACCCTCGCTCACGAAGGGCTCCAGAAGCTGTACGGCTCCCGTGCCGCCCCAGTGCGCCAGCGCGGCCCGCTCGCTCTCGGGGCGGGCCCGGGGCGGCGCGAGCTTCAGCACCGCCGGGGTGCCGTCCGGCTGCCGTACCAGGACCACCAGGCTGCTGCGGCCACCGGGCATCTGCACCCGCTCCACGGTCAACTCGCGTAGCGCGACGGCCTGGTGGGCCGCCTCCGGCAGCCTCTCCAACCAGTCGTCACCGTCCGGTGCCGTCTCACCGAGCGCCCTGACCAGACGCTGCGGCGGTTCGAAAGCCATGCGCGAGTCGTTCCCTTCCCGTACTGCCCGTACGTGTGCTGCGGTCCCCGTCAGGCGGTGGGCGCCTCCGACGGGGCCGCGGTGCCCGCACGCTCGGCGAGCCCAGGGAAGGCTACGCTCCCGCCGCGCCAGCGCACCGCGCGCACCGCGGCCTCCCGCAGCGCCTCGGCGGCCCTGCCCCGCAGCTCCCCCTCGGCTGCCCGCACCAGGTCGGAGTACACCCCGGCCACCCGGTCCTCCAGCTCGGCGGCCAACTGCACGGCCGCGGCCGAGTCCGGCACCGGGAAGGGCAGCGCGTAACCGGCGCTCGCCGAGACCGGCTCGGCGCCCCGGTCGCTCACCTCGCGCGCCAGCGCGTCCCGCCGCGCCCGGTGTGCCGCGTACGCCGCACGCGCCTCCGAGCGCCGCTCCTCGCTGATCCGGCCCCCCACGACGCCGTACCCGTACACGACCGCGTGCTCGGCGGCGAGCGCCGACTGGAGGGCCTTGACGGTCGCCTTCTTCGCCTCGCTCACTTGGCCCCCTCCGTCAGCAGGTACGCGTGCACGGCCCCGGCCGCGGCCACCGAGGCCAGCAGCCGCGCCAGTTCACCGGGTACGTCGAGCAGTGCCTTCGCCCGCCGGTCCGCGAGCGCCCGTTCGGCGGCGGCGAGGCCGGCCAGCGCGTCCCGCTCGTCCGTCGGGACGGACACGCTCGCGGAGGGTGAGGCCGACGGCGACGCCGTACCGCCGGTCGGCGTCCCGGACGGCGTGGGTGATCCGGCCGACGGATCCGGGCCGAACGCCGCCGCGTGCCGCAGGGCCTCCGCCCGCAACGGCCCCACCACAGGGGCCAGCACCGGATGGGCGGCGAGCACGGCGTCGTAGCGCCCGACCAGGTCGTCGCTGTCGCGGGCCGCACGCGCGCGTGCCTTCTCGGCGAGCGACGGACTGCCGCTCGTCCCGCCGTCCGATTCGTCGGGCCGGGACGTGCAGCCCACCAGCAGGGCGGCACCGGCGACGGAGGCGAGCAGGGCTCTTCGGCGCGGCCCCGAGGGGTGGCGCGAGGGCGGGGGGTACGGCACGGCACACGTCCTCGGGGACTCGTACGAACACGCAGGCGGGACGCGCCCGCCGCTGATCACCGTACCCGCGCGTCCGGCATAGTCATGTCACCGGCTCGACAGCCGCCCTCAAGGGGCGCGGGGCCGTGTCGACATGCGGCTCCGCCGCGCGGGCGCGAGCAGCCACGGGCAGCCCGTATTCGCCCACGAACCCGCAGTCCCGACCCCTTGGGCGACGCGGCCCCGCCGCCGGAGGCTGGACGCAACACTCCTCGCGACCCGATACCCTTTGACCAGACACGCGACCCATCCCACAACAGCACACGCGGCCGAGGAGTCACCCGGATGAGCACCACCCAGAGCGAGAGGCTGCGAGAACTTCTGGAACCGCTCGTCAGCTCTCAGGGCCTCGATCTCGAAGAGATCGAAGTGGACTCCGTCGGACGCAAGCGTGTGCTGCGTGTCGTGGTCGACTCCGACACCGGGGCGGACCTGGACCGGATCGCCGATGTGAGCCGCGAGCTCTCGGCGAAGCTCGACGAGACCGACGCGATGGGCCAGGGCGAGTACACCCTCGAGGTCGGCACCCCCGGCGCTGAGCGCCCCCTGACGGAGCACCGGCACTACGTGCGTGCCGTCGACCGGCTGGTGAAGTTCCAATTGGCCGAGGGCGGGGAACTGGTGGCACGGATCCTGGACGTCGACGACGAGGGCCTCGATCTCGAAGTGCCCGGAGTCAAGGGCCGCAAGGCCACCAGCCGCAGACTCGGCTTCCCGGAGATCGAGAAGGCGCGCGTGCAGGTCGAGTTCAACCGCAAGGACAAGAAGGAAGAGGAGGCGTAGCCGTGGACATCGACATGAGTGCCCTGCGGGGCTTGGTTCGGGAGAAGGAGATCTCCTTCGACCTGCTGGTCGAGGCGATCGAGTCGGCCCTCCTCATCGCCTACCACCGCACCGAGGGAAGCCGCCGCCACGCGCGCGTGGAGCTGAACCGGGAGACCGGCCATGTGACCGTGTGGGCGAAGGAGGATCCCGAGGATCTGGAGGAGGGCCAGGAGGCCCGCGAGTTCGACGACACCCCCTCCGGCTTCGGCCGGATCGCCGCCACCACCGCCAAGCAGGTCATCCTCCAGCGTCTGCGTGACGCCGAGGACGACGCGACGCTCGGCGAGTACGCGGGCCGCGAGGGTGACATCGTCACCGGCGTGGTCCAGCAGGGCCGCGACCCGAAGAACGTGCTCGTGGACATCGGCAAGCTGGAGGCCATCCTGCCGGTGCAGGAGCAGGTCCCGGGCGAGACCTACCCGCACGGGATGCGGCTGCGGTCGTACGTCGTCCGGGTGGCCAAGGGCGTCCGCGGCCCCTCCGTCACCCTGTCGCGCACCCACCCCAACCTGGTGAAGAAGCTCTTCGCCCTGGAGGTGCCGGAGATCGCCGACGGCTCGGTGGAGATCGCCGCCATCGCCCGCGAGGCCGGCCACCGCACCAAGATCGCCGTACGGTCCACCCGCAGCGGCCTGAACGCCAAGGGCGCCTGCATCGGCCCCATGGGCGGCCGGGTGCGCAACGTCATGGGCGAGCTGAACGGCGAGAAGATCGACATCGTCGACTGGTCGGACGACCCGGCCGAGATGGTGGCGAACGCGCTGTCCCCGGCCCGGGTCTCCAAGGTCGAGGTCGTGGACATGGCGGCCCGCTCCGCGCGGGTGACCGTGCCCGATTACCAGCTGTCACTGGCCATCGGCAAGGAAGGCCAGAATGCCCGGCTTGCCGCCCGGCTCACCGGCTGGCGCATCGACATCCGCCCGGACACCGAGCAGGCCGGGGAATAGATCCAAGCCGCCTGACGCTCAGATCACGTCAGGTTACCGAGCGGCAACTGTTCGAATCCTGCCCCAAAGGGGTGAGGTCGGTACGGGGAGGTAGACTTAGTGGTGTCTGGCCGGACACGCGCCCGCGCCTGCCCTGAACGTACCTGTGTGGGGTGCCGGGAGCGAGCGGCCAAGACTGATCTGCTGCGGATCGTGGCGATCAAGGACGAGTGCGTCCCTGATCCAAGCGGTACGCTGCCCGGCCGGGGTGCGTACGTACACCCCGCCCTGGTCTGTCTCGACCAGGCGGTGCGCCGTCGGGCGTTCACGCGGGCGCTGCGCGCCCCGGGAGCGCTGGACACAAAGGCGTTGCGCCGGTACGTCGAGCAGACAACAGTTGCTGAGCAGGCAACACCGTAAGAAAGCGTCGTGCGGAACCGCCGTGCGGCCCAGGTACCCCGCGAGTTGGAAGTAGGTCGAGATTGCGATGAGCACTCGATGAGCACGCGATGAGTACGCCCATGAAGTAGCGACGGTCCGGACGCAACCCGGACCTAAAAGGAGCGAAGTGGCTAAGGTCCGGGTATACGAACTCGCCAAGGAGTTCGGTGTGGAGAGCAAGGTCGTCATGGCCAAGCTCCAGGAACTCGGTGAATTCGTCCGTTCGGCGTCTTCGACCATCGAAGCGCCCGTCGTCCGCAAACTGACGGACGCCCTCCAGCAGGGCAGCGGAGGCGGCAAGTCCGCCCCCGCGCGCAAGGCTGCCCCGGCGAAGCCGGGAGCCCCCTCTCCGGCACAGGCGGCCCGTCCGGCGCCGCCGCGCCCGGCTGCCCCCAAGCCGGCCGCCGAGAAGCCCGCGGCCCCGGCCGCGCCGGCCTCTTCCGGCCCCCGTCCCACCCCGGGCCCGAAGCCCGCGCCGCGGCCCGCCCCGGCGTCCCCGGCTCCGAGCGCGCCCGAGTTCACGGCACCGCCGGCGGCTCCCGCCGCTCCTGCCGCCTCTCAGGGCCAGGGTCAGAGCGGCCAGGGTCAGGGCTCCGGCCCGCGTCCGGGCGCCCCGCGTCCGGCCGGCCAGGCGCCGCGTCCCGGCGCCCCGCGTCCGGGTGGTCAGGGTGGCCAGGGCCGTGGTGACCGCGGTGACCGCGGCGACCGTCCCGGCGCTCCGCGCCCGGGTGGCGGCGCCCCGCGTCCCGGTGCCCGTCCGGCCGGTCCCCGTCCGGGCAACAACCCGTTCACCTCTGGTGGCTCCACCGGCATGGCGCGCCCGCAGGCGCCCCGTCCGGGCGGCGCTCCGCGTCCCGGCGGCCCCGGTGGCGCCGGCGCGCCCGGCGGCGCTCCGCGTCCGCAGGGTCAGGGCGGTCCCCGTCCCCAGGGTCAGGGCGGTCCCCGTCCGCAGGCTCCGGGCGGCTCCCGTCCCTCGCCGGGCGGCATGCCCCGTCCGCAGGGCGGCGGCCCGCGTCCCGGCGGCGGCCCCGGTGGCCCGCGTCCCAACCCCGGCATGATGCCGCAGCGTCCGGCTGCCGGCCCGCGTCCCGGCGGTGGCCCCGGCGGTGGCCGTGGTCCCGGTGGCGGTGGCCGTGGTCCCGGTGGCGGCGGTCGTCCCGGCGGTGGCGGCGGCTTCGCCGGCCGTCCCGGTGGCGGCGGCGGTGGCGGTTTCGCCGGTCGTCCCGGTGGTCCCGGTGGCGGTGGCGGCGGTTTCGCCGGCCGTCCGGGTGGTCCCGGCGGTGGCGGCGGTGGCCGTCCCGGCTTCGGCGGTCGTCCCGGTGGTCCGGGCGGTCGTGGTGGCACGCAGGGCGCCTTCGGTCGTCCTGGTGGTCCCGCGCGCCGTGGCCGCAAGTCGAAGCGTCAGAGGCGCCAGGAGTACGAGGCCATGCAGGCCCCGTCGGTCGGCGGCGTGATGCTGCCTCGCGGCAACGGCGAGTCCATTCGCCTGTCGCGCGGTGCGTCGCTCACCGACTTCGCGGAGAAGATCAACGCCAACCCGGCGTCGCTCGTCGCGGTCATGATGAACCTCGGCGAGATGGTCACGGCCACGCAGTCCGTCTCCGACGAGACGCTGCACCTCCTCGCCGGCGAGATGAACTACACCGTTCAGATCGTCAGCCCCGAGGAGGAGGACCGCGAGCTGCTCGAGTCCTTCGACATCGAGTTCGGCGAGGACGAGGGCGACGAGGACGACCTGGTGGTCCGTCCGCCCGTCGTCACCGTCATGGGTCACGTCGACCACGGTAAGACCCGACTCCTCGACGCCATCCGCAAGACGAACGTCATCGCGGGCGAGGCCGGCGGCATCACCCAGCACATCGGTGCCTACCAGGTCTCGACCCAGGTCAACGACGAGGACCGCGCGATCACCTTCATCGACACCCCGGGTCACGAGGCGTTCACCGCCATGCGTGCCCGTGGTGCCCGGTCGACGGACATCGCGATCCTGGTCGTCGCGGCCAACGACGGCGTCATGCCGCAGACGGTCGAGGCGCTCAACCACGCCAAGGCGGCCGACGTCCCGATCGTCGTCGCGGTCAACAAGATCGACGTCGAGGGTGCCGACCCGACCAAGGTGCGCGGTCAGCTCACCGAGTACGGGCTGGTGGCCGAGGAGTACGGCGGCGACACCATGTTCGTCGACATCTCTGCCAAGCAGGGTCTGCACATCGACTCCCTGCTGGAGGCCGTGGTCCTCACCGCGGACGCCTCGCTCGACCTGCGGGCCAACCCGAACCAGGACGCGCAGGGCATCTCGATCGAGTCCCGTCTCGACCGCGGCCGCGGTGCCGTGGCGACGGTCCTCGTCCAGCGAGGCACGCTGCGGGTCGGCGACACGATGGTCGTGGGCGACGCCTACGGTCGCGTGCGCGCCATGCTCGACGACAACGGCAACAACGTCGCCGAGGCCGGTCCCTCGACGCCGGTTCAGGTCCTGGGCCTGACCAACGTCCCGGGTGCGGGCGACAACTTCCTGGTGGTCGACGAGGACCGTACGGCCCGTCAGATCGCCGAGAAGCGCGCCGCCCGTGAGCGCAACGCCGCGTTCGCCAAGCGCACGCGTCGTGTCTCCCTCGAGGACCTGGACAAGGTGCTCAAGGCCGGTGAGGTCCAGCAGCTCAACCTCATCATCAAGGGTGACGCCTCCGGTTCGGTCGAGGCTCTCGAGTCCTCGCTGCTCCAGCTGGACGTCGGCGAAGAGGTCGACATCCGCGTCCTGCACCGCGGCGTCGGTGCGGTCACGGAGTCCGACATCGACCTGGCCATGGGCTCCGACGCCATCGTCATCGGCTTCAACGTGCGCGCCGCCGGGCGTGCGCAGCAGATGGCCGAGCGCGAAGGCGTGGACGTCCGGTACTACTCGGTCATCTACCAGGCGATCGAGGAGATCGAGGCGGCCCTCAAGGGCATGCTCAAGCCGGAGTACGAAGAGGTCGAGCTCGGTACGGCGGAGATCCGCGAGGTCTTCAAGTCGTCCAAGCTGGGCAACATCGCGGGTGTTCTCATCCGCTCCGGCGAGGTCAAGCGCAACACCAAGGCGCGCCTGGTCCGCGATGGCAAGGTCATCGCGGAGAACCTCAACATCGAGGGTCTGCGTCGCTTCAAGGACGACGTCACCGAGATCCGCGAAGGCTACGAGGGTGGTATCAACCTCGGAAACTTCAACGACATCAAGGTCGACGACGTCATCGCGACGTACGAGATGCGCGAGAAGCCGCGCGTCTGATCCCAGCACGCGATCGGGGCCGGTCGGCGGCAGTTCCCTCAGGGAAACTCCGTCGATCGGCCCCGGCCGTTGCGTGTACGGTTCCCGTATCGGCGTCGAAGCGTGGCGCCCGTACCCCGAACCGGCGGGACATCCGGATACACATATGTATGTGGGGACTCTGTCCTTCGACCTTCTCCTCGGCGACGTCCACTCGCTCAAGGAGAAACGCTCTCTCGTCCGTCCGATCGTGGCCGAGCTCCAGCGCAAGTACGCGGTGAGTGTGGCGGAGACGGGCAACCAGAACCTCCATCGCAGGGCCGAGATCGGGCTCGCGATGGTCTCCGGGGACACGGGACACCTCTCCGACGTACTGGACCGCTGCGAGCGGCTGGTCGCCGGGCGGCCCGAGGTGGAACTGCTCTCGGTTCGACGCAGGCTCCACAGCGACGAAGACTGAAGCAAGAAGTAAGCACTTAAGGAGACGGACCAGTGGCCGACAACGCGCGCGCCAAGAGGCTGGCGGACCTCATCCGAGAGGTGGTGGCCCAGAAGCTGCAGCGCGGGATCAAGGACCCGCGGCTCGGCTCGCACGTCACCATCACGGACACCCGCGTCACGGGTGACCTGCGGGAGGCGACCGTCTTCTACACGGTGTACGGGGACGACGAGGAGCGGGCGGCCGCGGCCGCCGGTCTGGAGAGCGCCAAGGGCGTGCTCCGCTCCGCCGTCGGTGCTGCGGCCGGTGTGAAGTTCACGCCGACGCTGACCTTCGTGGCCGACGCCCTGCCGGACAACGCCCGCACCATCGAGGACCTCCTCGACAAGGCGCGCCAGTCCGACGCGAAGGTGCGCGAGGTCTCGGCCGGCGCCACCTACGCCGGTGAGGCGGACCCGTACAAGAAGCCGGGTGAGGACGAGGACGACGCCGCCGAATGACCGAGAAGAACCGGACGCCCGACGGGCTTGTCATCGTCGACAAGCCGTCGGGCTTCACCTCGCACGACGTGGTCGCCAAGATGCGCGGCATCGCGCGCACCCGTCGCGTCGGGCACGCGGGCACCCTGGACCCCATGGCGACGGGCGTGCTCGTCCTCGGCGTCGAGCGGGCCACCAAGCTGCTCGGTCACCTCGCGCTGACCGAGAAGGAGTACCTGGGCACCATCCGCCTGGGCCAGAACACCGTCACCGATGACGCCGAGGGCGAGATCACGGGGTCCAGCGACGCCTCGAAGGTCACCCGCGACGCCATCGACGCCGGGATCGCCAAGCTGAGCGGCGACATCATGCAGGTGCCGTCCAAGGTCAGCGCCATCAAGATCGACGGGGTGCGCTCCTACAAGCGGGCACGGGAGGGCGAGGAGTTCGAGATCCCGGCCCGCCCGGTCACCATCTCGTCCTTCGCCGTGTACGACGTCCGGGAGGCCGTCGCCGACGACGGCACCGCGGTCCTCGACCTGGTCGTCTCGGTGGTCTGCTCCTCGGGCACGTACATCCGGGCCCTCGCCCGGGACCTCGGTGCCGATCTGGGCGTCGGCGGCCACCTCACGGCGCTGCGCCGCACCCGCGTCGGGCCCTACAAGCTGGACTCCGCCAAGACGCTGGACCAGCTCCAGCAGGAGCTCACGGTGCTGCCGATCGCCGAGGCCGCCACCGCTGCCTTCCCGCGCTGGGACGTGGACGGCCGGCGTGCCCGGCTGCTCACCAACGGGGTGCGCCTCGACATGCCCGACGAGTACGCGGGCTCCGGGCCGGTGGCCGTCTTCGACCCCGAGGGGCGCTTCCTCGCGCTCGTCGAGGAGCAGAAGGGCAAGGCCAAGAGCCTGGCCGTGTTCGGCTGAGGCACCCGCTCCTTCGAGAGCCTGCCCGTGGAGCGGCGGTCACGGGGTCGTCCTCTGCCCGCCGCTCCACGGTCCCCCCTCGGTTCCCCCACCTCTAGGGTGTATCCAACGACCCCCGCCTATTCACCCGTCCGGGCAGGCGCTCGGAGTGAACCGAGGGAGCGGAAGGGGGCGCGTTCGCCACGTGATCTGTCCCGCTGATCATCGGGCCCCTACCGTCGGGAAAAGGACGGGGGCAGATCAGCGAACGGGCGCGGCGCGGGGAGGTTCGACAATGGCGGGACGGGGCCCCCGGGCGGGCGACGCCCACCGGACGTCGGAGGGTACACGGCACGAGGACCGGTGGGGCGAGCGGGACGACGGCACGCAGGACGCGCGCCGCTCCGATTCCCGCGACGACGCCCTGGTCCGCATCCACGACCTGGCCGGCCGGCCCCGGGGCCTCGGCTTCGTGGCCGATCACCACGGCACCGTCGTCACCAGCCACGAGGCCGTCGACGGTCTGCCCCGGCTGGTCCTGCTCGCAGCGGGCGGCGACCGCAGCTGTGTGGTGCCGGCGAGCGCGGTGACCTCGTTGCCCGAACTTGACCTGGCCCTCGTGCGTACCGAGGGACTGGGCGTGGACCCCTTGCCGGTGACCGGGCGCGAACGGATCGAGTGCGGCGCCTACGTGCGGATCGCGGCCGGTGGCTGGCGGGAGGCCAGGGTCCTGGGCACGACGTCCGCGACCTACACGGCGACGGACCGCGTCCATCTCCTCGGCCACGCCCTGGAGTTGGCGGTCGGCACGGCAGGACGGGACGCCCTGCGCCTCGGTGGCGGCGCTGCCGGAGGGCCTGTACTCGACGCCGGGACCGGCGCCGTCGTCGGCGTCCTCGGCACCGCCCTGCAGTCCGGCCAGCGCGACGCCGGATTCGCCGTACCGCTGTGCCCGCCTCCGGACGGGCCGCTGGCCGAGCTGCTCGCCGAGAACGCGGCGACGGTGCCCGCGTACGGCACCGACCTGAACCTCGCGGGCGTCCTGGAACTGACGGCCACCTCCGTCGGGCAGGACGGCCCGCCCGGGACGCTGGCGGGCTATGTGGGCCGGGCGGACGCCGGGGGAGCGGGAGCCGTGGACCCGGTCGAACGGGCCGCCACGGCAAGGGAGTTCGAGGCCTTCGCCGACAGCCGCGCCTCGGTGCTGGCCCTGGTCGGGCCGCCGGGCAGCGGCCGTACGACGGAACTCGCGGCCCTCGCCGCCCGCCGCAACCGCGGGCCGAGCCCCGCTCCCACGCTGTGGCTGCGCGGCGCCGACCTCAAGGACGAGGACGCGTCGGTGGCCGACGCCGCGCGCAGGGCGCTGGCCAGGGCCGCCCGTATCGTCGCCGCCCCGTCCGACCTCTCCACCCTCGGCGACACGACCCCGGAGCGCCTGGCCCGGCTCGCCCTCGACACCGGCCGCCCGCTCCTGCTGCTCCTGGACAGCCCCGAGGAAATGCCTCCCGTGCTGGCCCACCGCCTCACGGACTGGACGGACGGCACGGCCCAGTGGCTGCGGGAGACGGGCGCACGACTGATGGTGGCGTGCCGGGCGGAGTACTGGGAGACGGCGGGGGCGGAGTTCCCGGGGGAGATGCTGTACGAGGGCCGCCACGAGGCGGAGGCCGAGATCTTCCCGGCCCGTCCGGCGTTTGAGGGCGAGGCCGTTCAGGCCGATGGAGGTCCGGGGGCGGAGCCCCTGGGCGGGGGCGGGACAACCCCACGGTTCCCGGCGTGCGTACGGCTCGCCGACCTCACCCCGGACGAGGCCCGCCAGGCACGCGCCCGTTACGGCATCCCGGAAGGCGCCCTCGCCGAACCCGATGCCCGCCACCCCCTCACCCTGCGCCTGCTCTCCGAGGTCCGCGCCGCCCTCCCCGGCACACCCGCCCCACCCGCCGCCGACCGGGACGACGTCCTCTCCGCGTACCTCGACCTCATGTGCCTGCGCATCGCCGTCCGTCTCGCCGCCGAGAACGGCCTGCGCGGCACCGCCGTGCGCCGCCTCGCCGCGAAGGTCTCCGGGCAGGTCCACGAGGCCGCCCGCCGCAGCCTCGGCCCCGGGCAGGGC
Organism: Streptomyces chartreusis; assembly: GCF_008704715.1. NCBI lineage: Bacteria > Bacillati > Actinomycetota > Actinomycetes > Kitasatosporales > Streptomycetaceae > Streptomyces > Streptomyces chartreusis. Next base: position 2,923,018 of record NZ_CP023689.1, on the reverse strand, counting down.
GAGCTGGACCGGGCGTCCTTCGAAGCCGTGTTCCCCTGGGGTCCCGCCCCCGCGTGGTTCGGCGGCGGCACCGGCTGGGCGTCCGCCGTCCTCACCGAGGGCCTCCTGGTCCCCGCCGGCACCGGCTACCGCTTCGCCCACGAGGAGCTCGCCGACTGGATCCAGGGCATGCACCTCGACCTCGACGAGGCCCTGGACGCCCTGGTCCACCGCAACCGCATCCACCCCGGCACCACGCACCCCCTCCCCGTGCCGCGCCACCGGATCGGCCCCGTCGTCCAGGCCCTCCTGCTGATCCCGCGGTACCACGGCACCTGTCAACTCTCCCGCCGGCTGCAGGAGTTGACGCACGCGCTGGACGCCGACCGGCACTCCTGGTGGGCCGCCCGGCTCCTCACCGAGACCCTGCTGCGGGTCCCCGACGCGACGCCGTACCTGGACGTGCTGCACCTGCTCACCGACCGGCTCGTGACCTGGCGCCGGCACCACCGGTCCGTGTCCCGCGAGTTCGGCCCGCACTTCTGGACCGCGCTGCCGCTCCCGGAGAGCGAGCGGCTCGACCTGCTGCGCCGCCTCGTCCTCGCCGACGGCCCGCCGACCGACGCCGACGACCCCGGCCACCCCCGGTACCTCGACGCCGTGGCCCGGCTCCTCGCCGCCGACCCCACAGCCGTACAACGCCTTCTCACGCGCTGGTTCGACGACGACCGTCCGCTGCCCGCGACCCCGCACGCGACCGTCGCGTGCGCCGCGCAGGCGCTGCTGCACACGCACCGGCACCGCGCCCTGGACGACCTCACCGAGACGCTCGTGGACAGCGCGCACCGCAAGGCCGACGAACTGCTCGCCGTGCTGTCCGAGGACGAGACGTCCGCCGTCTGCCGGGCCGTCGACCGCTGGGCCCACGACGAGCGGCCCGCCCGACGGGTAGCCGCGGTGGCGTACGGACTGCGGGTCGCCCCGCACGTCCGGAGCGAGGCCGACCTGGAGCTGCTGCGCTACGCCGCCCTCGCCCTGCTCGCCCGCCCCGACGACTGCACCCTGCACGGCGGCGCGCTCGCCCTTCTCGTACGGGATCCGCGCACGCGTGCCCGTCATCTCCCGCAGGCGCTCGCGCACTTCGCGGCGGCCGACCCGCAGTTCCCGGCCAGTGCCCTGGTCGCCGCCCTGGCCACCCACACCGAGCCGGTCCTCGAAGCCTTCCGGGCCCGGCTGCACCGGCCGGGCGCCGGGGACGCGCTGCGCACCCTCGCCGACGTCACCACGCCCGCCCTCGCCCGCCGGGTCGCCGCCCTCGTCCAGGAGGCCGTGGAGCGGCAGCCGGGAACCGCGGCCGACATGGCGGCCTACGTCGACCGGCGCCTGGACCAGGGCCCGAGCGCCCGTGCCGTACTCCTCCCGCTGGTCACCGGCCTGCTCGACGGCGGCGCCGAACACGTGCGGGCCGCCCTCGCCGCCGTACTCGCCACCCCCGGCACGGCAGCGTCCCGTCCGCTCCGCCGCGAGCTGCGTGAATTCCTCCTCGCCCACGAACGCGCACCCGTCGTGCTGGACGCCTTCCTGCACGCGACCGTCCAGGAGGGCGCGGAGCGGCCGGACGACGATCTGCGCGGCCTGGTCCACCACACCGGCCTGCTGCTCGTCCGCACCCCGGACGGCGCGGCCCGCTTCGACCGCGGCCTGGTCGACCTGGGCCGGCACGTCCCGGGCTTCGCCGTGCGGGTCGCCGGCTGGCTGACCGACACCCCGCAGGACTGGTCGGCCGTGGTGGGCCCCAGTACCCGGCGGATGATCGAGAACCTGGCCGGTGTGCGGGTCCCCGCCTGACCACCGCCGCGGCACGTGCACCCCGTCACAGCGTCCATGCCGATGCGGGCGGGGAGCCCCCGGCATGGCACCCTTAGACCTGCGTAAGACCGTATGAGCAAAGACGGACACGGGTTCGACGAGTTTGCGACAAGGAGCAGGCACAGTGCAGCGCTGGCGTGGCTTGGAGGACATCCCCCAGGACTGGGGGCGCAGCGTCGTCACCATCGGCTCCTACGACGGAGTCCACCGCGGGCACCAGCTGATCATCCGGCATGCCGTGGACCGCGCCCGTGAGCTGGGAGTTCCCGCGGTCGTCGTCACCTTCGACCCGCACCCCAGCGAGGTCGTCCGCCCCGGCAGCCACCCGCCCCTGCTCGCCCCGCACCACCGCCGCGCCGACCTGATGGCCGAGCTGGGCGTGGACGCGGTGCTGATCCTGCCCTTCACGACCGAGTTCTCGAAGCTGTCGCCGGCCGACTTCGTCGTCAAGGTCCTGGTCGACAAGCTGCACGCCAAGGCGGTCGTCGAGGGCCCGAACTTCCGCTTCGGGCACCGCGCGGCGGGCAATGTGGAGTTCCTCGCCGAGCAGGGCAAGGTCTACGACTTCGAGGTCGAGGTCGTAGATCTGTACGTGACCGGCGAGGCGGGCGGCGGCGAGCCGTTCTCCTCCACGCTGACCCGGCGCCTGGTCGCCGAGGGCGATGTCGCCGGCGCCGCCGAGATCCTCGGCCGCCCGCACCGCGTGGAGGGCGTCGTCGTCCGTGGTGCCCAGCGGGGCCGTGAGCTCGGCTTCCCGACCGCCAACGTCGAGACGCTGCCGCACACCGCCATCCCCGCCGACGGCGTCTACGCCGGCTGGCTGCACGCCCAGGGCGAGATCATGCCGGCTGCGATCTCCGTCGGCACGAACCCGCAGTTCGACGGCACCGAGCGCACGGTGGAGGCGTACGCCATCGACCGCGTCGGGCTCGACCTGTACGGCCTGCACGTGGCGGTGGACTTCCTCGCCTATGTGCGCGGCCAGGAGAAGTTCGAGTCGCTGGACGCGCTGCTGAAGGCGATGGCAAAGGACGTGCAGCGCTGCCGGGAACTGATCGAGAACGCCACCTGACAGGTACGGCGGACACGACTTCCACGCCTGATACGACGAAGGGCCGGCACCGTGGGGTGCCGGCCCTTTCGTGTTGTCGTACGTCCGCTACTGCTGGGTCCAGCCCGGCGGCACGGAGCCCTGCTGACCCTGCTGGCCCTGTTGCGGATCCTGCGGGGGCGCCTGCTGCTGCCAGCCCTGGCCCGGCGCGGGCTGCTGCGGGGCCTGCTGGCCCCAGCCCTGACCGGGCTGCGGGGCGCCGCCGGGCTGGGCGTAGGGCTGCTGGGGTTGCTGCTGCGGCTGCTGGGCCGGGTAGCCCTGCTGCGGCTGCTGCTGGTACTGCATGTTCGGGTTGCCGAAGCCCTGCTGGGTACGGGCGATGTCCTCGGCGATGAGCGCCGCGAGGTCGAAGTAGGCCTCACGGGTCTTCGGGCGCATCATGTCGAGGTCCACCTCGGCGCCCGCCGAGAGGTGCTCGTCGAAGGGGATCACGACGACACCGCGGCAACGGGTCTCGAAGTGCGCGACGATGTCCTCGACCTTGATCATCTTGCCCGTCTCGCGGACACCGGAGATCACCGTGACCGAACGCTGGACGAGGTCGGCGAAGCCGTTCGCCGACAGCCAGTCGAGGGTCGTCGAGGCGCTGCTCGCACCGTCCACCGACGGGGTGGAGATGATGATGAGCTGGTCGGCGAGGTCCAGCACACCGCGCATGGCGCTGTAGAGCAGACCGGTACCGGAGTCCGTGAGGATGATCGGGTACTGGCGGCCCAGCACGTCGAGCGCGCTGCGGTAGTCCTGGTCGTTGAACGTGGTGGAGACCGCCGGGTCCACGTCGTTGGCGATGATCTCCAGGCCCGAGGGGGCCTGCGAGGTGAAGCGGCGGATGTCCATGTAGCTGTTCAGCTGCGGGATCGCCTGGACCAGGTCACGGATGGTGGCACCGGTCTCGCGCCGCACACGTCGGCCGAGCGTGCCGGCGTCCGGGTTGGCGTCGATCGCGAGGATCTTGTCCTGCCGCTCGGTGGCGAGGGTCGCGCCCAGCGACATGGTCGTCGTGGTCTTGCCGACGCCGCCCTTGAGGCTGATGACCGCGATCCGGTAGCAGGACATCACCGGCGTACGGATCAGACCGAGCTTGCGCTCCCGCTCCGCCTGCTCCTTCTTGGCACCGAGCTTGAAGCGGGACGGGCCCTGGTTGTTCTTGCGGGCCTTCGGCTGGTTGCGCAGCAGACGGTCCGAGGACAGCTCCACCGCGGCGTTGTAGCCGAGCGGGGTGCCGGGCGCCGCTTGCTGCTGCTGGGGCGCACCGGGTCCGGCCTGCGGGCCGGGCGGGGCGCTCCAGCCCTGGTTGCCGTAGGCGGCGGGGTTCTGCTGGGCCGGGTTCTGCGGGGGCTGGGGCTGCGGGGCCTGCTGCTGGGGCTGAGGCTGGGCCTGCGGCTGAGGCTGCGGTTGGGCCTGCGGCTGCGGCTGGGGCTGCGGTTGGGCCTGGGGCTGCTGCTGGGGCGCCTGCTGCTGCGGCTGGCCGGGCTGCTGCGGGTAGCCGTAACCGGGCTGCTGCTGCGGCTGCTGGGGCGGGTAGCCGTAGCCGGGCTGTGCCTGCTGCTGGGGGTAGCCGTAGCCGTCGGGCTGGGACTGGCCCTGCTGGGGGTGCGCGGGCTGCTGCGGCTGGGCAGGGTGGGGCTGGCCCGGGTGCTGCTGCGGCTGCGGGGCCTGCTGCTGTGCCTGCTGGGGGTAGCCGTATCCGGGGCCCTGCGGCGGTACGGGCTGCTGCGGGTAGCCGGGCTGCTGCGCCGCCTGGCGCGGGTCGACCGGCGCGGGCTGTCCGGCCTGTGCGGGGTAGCCGGGCTGCGGCTGGGCCGGGCCGAACCCGCCCTGCGGCGGGGCCTGATGGGCAGGCTGACCGGGCTGACCGGGCTGGTCGGGGTGGGGCTGGGGCTGGGCCTGGGGGTAGCCGTAGCCGGCTTGGCCGGCGGCAGCGGCGGCCGCCGCCTGCGGGTCCGGGTGGCCCGCACCCTGCTGCGGGTGCGCGGGCACGAAGCCCTGCGGCAGCGGGGGGAGTCCCTGGCCGGTCTGCTGCTGCGGGGGGACCTGGCCGACGGGCTGCTGCGGCTGTGCCTGGGGCTGCTGCTGCGGCTGCTCGGGAGCCTGGCCGGTGGCCTGTGCGTGCGGCTGCTGAGCCTGCTGCTGCGCGTCCTGGGCCGTCGGCAGGGTCGCCGGGGCGGGCGGCGTCGGAGCTGCCTGGGCCTCCGGCTCGGGCTGGGGCTCGGGCTCCGGTTCCGCCGTCGCCGGTGCCGCCTCGGCGTCGGCCTGCGCGGGGGAGTCCGCGTCGGGCCGGACCTGTGCGGGCTCGTCGTCCCCGGCGCCGGACACCGGCCCGGTGGCGTCGCCCGGCTCCGTCTCGTCGGCGCGCTCCTCCTCCGGCTCGTCGTCATCGGCGCCGCCGAACAGCCGGGCCGCCTCCGCGTCCGCGGCGGCGTGGTTCAGCTCGACCTCGGGCTGCTGCGCCACCGGCGGTACGGGCGTGGGCTGTTCCGGAGCGGGCGCTGCCGGGACGCCGGCCGCCGGAGTGGCGGTCGGGGCCGGGGCGGCGGCCTGGGCGTCGTCGTCGACGGGACGCAGCACCGGGAAGCCGGGCGCGGCGGGGGCGGCCGACGGCGGCTGCACGGGCGCGGGTGCGGCGGGCGGCGGCGTGGGCGTGGCGGCAGGGGCGGGCGGCTGGGCAGGCGTGTGCTGCTGAGGCACACCGAAACCGCCGGAGGTGTCCTGGCCCGGCTGGGGCGTGCCGTAGCCACCGGAGGTGTCCTGACTCGGCTGAGGCGTGCCGAATCCGCCGGAGGTGTCCTGACTCGGCTGAGGCGTGCCGAATCCGCCGGACGTGTCCTGGCCCTGCGGCGGCGTGCCGGTCGCGGGCTGCTGGGGGTAGCCGTAGCCGCCGGAGGTGTCCTGACCGGGCTGAGGCGCGGCGAAGCCACCCGACGTGTCCTGGCCCGGCTGCGGCGCACCGGCTCCCTGCTGCGGGTAGCCGTAACCGCCGGCCGCGGGGGACTGCTGCTGCGGGAAGCCGTAGCCGCCCTGCTGGCCCGCGGGCGTGCCCTGGGCCGGGGTGGGCTGGGACGGCTGGGCGGGCTGCTGCGACGGGACGCCGAAGTTCTGGGGCTGCGCCGGTGCGGGAGTTCCCGGCGGCCCCTGCGCCGGTACGCCGGGCGGCCCGTTGGGGGTGCCGACGGGTGGCCCGGTCGGGGGTGGTGGTGAGCTCTGGCCGGCGTCCTGTCCGCCTCCGGAGGAGCCACCCTGCGTGCTTTGGGCGTACCAGGCGGGAGGTGTGTAGACGATTTCGAACTCGCCCGTGAGATCCACCTCGTGATCGTCCCCGTCCGAGGAAGGGCTCCCGCCGTTGTACTCGGACCGATCCCTGTTCACTGCTTGCCTCCTGGTCAGCCACTGCTGCTGAGCGTGTCGTCGTCGCGGTCGGGCGGACCGAGTGGCGAGTCCCACGCGACTGCGATCGTCACCGCACCACCAGAAGCCTAATCACTCGCATGGCGCTACGGAAAAGCCCCCATGGGCGCGGACGGTATAGCGCCGGGTGCCTGGACGGAAGAGTCTGCTGGGTGTGGGCGGAACGCCCGCCGGGCGCGGCGCAGTTCGCGGTCCGCGCCCGTCGACGACGACGGTCAGTCCATGCGGCGGGCCACACCGAGCAGGCCCGTCTCGGCATCGGTGGGCTCGGTCATCACGAACTTCTGGTGCTTGCGGGTGCACCACAGCGCCACCCCGTCGTGCAGGGTCGGCAGGTGCTGGAGCTGGTCCTCGGGGATGCCCAGCGTGTCCCGTACGGCCTCGGTCTCGTAGGGCGAAATGCGCTGAATACCCACGAGATGGGCCTGCGAGAGCCAGCGGGGCGCGTGCTCGCTGACGAAGGGGAGCACCGTCACGACGGCCTGCCACGGCACGGACGTCACACGACCGCGCGGCGGACGGATGCCGCAGTCCCGGAACAGCACGACCGGACTCGACACGGACGGACCCTGCGCGGGCACCCGGCCCACCGGGTAGACCGTCACACACTGCTGACCGCCACCCGCCGCCTGGGCCAACTGCTGCCAGGCCTGCGGACGACCGGTCTCGACACCCACGCGCGCGCCCGTCGCGGCGGCGCGCAGCGCCAGCACCTGGGCGAGCCACAGGCCGCCCACGAGCACGACGTCGAAAGGGGTCGGGCGGGACAGCCCGAGCACGGCCGGGTGCGACTCGGGGTCGGTGCCGATGATCACGCCGTCGTCTCCGAGCGGCATGCTGATCGCCGCGAGTTCGTCGGCGGTGACGACATGGCGGTTGCGGCGGGGACCGCGCAGCCCGAAACCGGGGCTGAAGATGCGGCGTTGCTGCTGCGGCGGCTCCGGCTGCCGGATGATCGGGATCATGCCGGTGTCGGTGGGCGAGGCCACGTGGGCCGGCGGGCGTGCGGGGTTACGGCCCTGCTGTCCCGGCGCGGTCGGTGCGGGGTGGGACATCAGTACGTACCTCCGAGCGGCAGAGTGGCGAGTGCTCCGGGGACCTGCTCCCGGTCGAGACGGACCAGGCCGACCTTCGATGCGCTCGCGGCCCGCTCCAACTCCCGTCCCACCTCGCCGAGTTCGCTGTCGCCGCGGGCGGTGACGCGGATGTGGCCGGTGAGTGAGACACCGCGGTTGCCGGCCTTGCTCAGGGTCATGCTGAACGTCGTGGCGAGCACCGGCAGCGAGGTGAACCGCGTCACCAGCTCCGGCAGCGACGCACCGCCGCTGCCCAACTGCGGCCAGCGGGACACCCAGTACGTGGTGTGCCACCGGTCGTCGACCCGCCAGGTGCGCACCGCCTCGACCGTACGGCGCTGGGTCCGGCCGTCCTGCCCGTGCTGCGCGTTGGCGCGCGGGTTCAGGCAGCTGGAGGTCGCGAGGGCCTGCACGAGCTCGGTCTCGTCCAGGAGCGTCGCCTTGAACCCGGCACCGGCCAGCCGGCTCGCCAACTGGTCGGCCACGCGCAGCAGTGCGCGCTGCGCGCCGGGAACGCCGTCGCCGCGGGCCTGCACGGCCTCCGGGGACAGCTCCGGGTCGAGCTTGAGGGCGACCCAGGTGAGCCGCAGCGCGGGCGAACCGGCCTGCGTCTGGAGGGGGCCGTACGAACGCGCGGCGAGCGACTGCTGCGGCAGGTGCGGTGCGGGCGCGGGCTGCGTGTGCTGCACGACCTGCGCGGAGGCGAGGCGGATCCCGTCGACCTCCAGCGCGTCCTGGATCAGCCGCAGCGGCAGCTGACGCCCGGCGGCCCCGGGGCGCAGCGGCTGATCGGCCGGCTGGACGAAGAGGACGGCGGTCAGGAAGGTGCCGTCGCCGATCATGCCGACGGAGCGGTCGTCACGGGAGACGAAGGAGTACGTCCGCAGCGCGGGGTCGCACTCCACGACCGGCGCCAGCATCGCGTCGGTGCCGGGCGGGACGGGCAGCTTGGCGTCACGCTTGCGCTGTCGCAGCGCGCGCGTCGTGTCGTACCACTCGGGCAGCGGACGGCGGCCGCGGCGCAGAACCGCCATCAGGAGCAGCAGCGCCGCCACGGCACCGGCCGGAGCCAGCAGCCAGGAGGCGTCGGCGGCCCAGGCGACCAGCATGACCGCGGCCGCGAGCTCCACCAGGATCAGCTGCTGCAGCCGCACCGGGCCGAGACCGCCCGGGCGGGGCAGGGTGCGCGGCGACGCGGCGGCGGGGGCGGCGGGAGCAGGCGACGTACGTCTGCCGTTCGGCCCTCCCTGTTGCTGCTGTGCGCGGCGTCCGCGCCGAGTGCTCGTAGCGCTGGTCATCCCCCGGGACATCCCTTTCGCGAAGTATGGCCGTACGTAGGCGAGATCCTCTGTCCGGGATCCCGGCGACGGGCCAGGGGCACCGATGGCCCACAACATCCATGCGAGTGGCTCACGGTACCCGTTGCGGAACGCGAGGCGACACAGGGGACACCGAAACCCCAGGTGGTCCAGCCTGTCATGGACCGGGTTCGCCTGGTGGAGCGCTGTGGTGAAGCTCTGTGAAGATGCGGGGACGGCCGCGCACCTGATGAATCCCGCTCGCGCGGCGCAGGGCATAGTAGGTGCCTGCGCGACGCGCGCGACCGCATGAGCACGGTCGGGTCATCACAAACGCGATCGAGTGCCGCGAACTGCCGCGGAGTACCGCATCGCGATCGAGCATCACAAACGGGAGAAACGGGGACCATGGCAAAGCAGCGTCGGGATGAGCTCGCCGCCTACACCTTCGCGCGCAAGCGCACCGTCGCGGCGTTCCTCGCGCCGTCGCCCGGTGGCTCGGAGGAGGGCGCGCCGCGTCCGGTCCGTACGGTGATGCCCAGCCTCGCGGTGGGTGTGGTGCTGGTGATCGGCTTCATCGCATGGGGCGTCATCAAGCCCACCGCGCCCAAGGGTTGGGACACTCCGGGCGAGTACATCATCGTGGACAGCGACTCCACGACGCGCTACGTCGTCCTCGACCCGAACCCGAAGGACGGCAAGGTGGAGAAGGTCCTCCACCCCGTCCTCAACTACGCCTCCGCCAAGCTCCTGCTCGACAAGGGCAAGGGCACCGTCCTCGAGGTCCCCGGCAAGGAGATCGACAAGAGCGGCATCCGGCACGGCGCGACGATCGGCATCCCGTACGCCCCCGACCGGCTGCCCTCCAAGGAGGACGCGGAGAAGGCCAAGACCTGGGCGGTGTGCGAGCGTCCGGCGCCGGGTTCGGAGGGGGCCATCGATCGCGCGGTCTTCGTCTTCGACTCCGACGACGCCAAGTCGCTGGGGAACTCGGGGAAGGTCGACCCGCTCGAGGCCCTGTACGTCAAGGACACCAAGACCTCGCGTGAGTACCTGGTCGACGGCAAGGGCAACCGGTTCCGGATGGGCGGCGAGTCGGGCCTGGGCGAAGTCGCCATGGAGCAGCTGCGTTCCGCCGTCATCGGAAGCAGCACCACGGCCAAGTCGCAGCCGGTGAGCCAGGAGTGGCTGAGCACCCTCAACGAGGGTGAGGACATCGACTTCCCGACGGTCCCGTCCGCCGGCGCCGCGACCTCGGTCCAGGGACTCTCCGGCGTGAGCACGGTCGGCCAGGTGCTGCGCGCCCGCGACGCGCAGACCGACGAGTTCTACGTCGTCCTCAAGGACGAGGTCGCCTCCATCACGCCGTTCGTCGCCGCCCTGCTGGTCGCCCATGACGGGTCCGCCCCCGTCAAGGCCAGTACCCCGGACATCATCAAGGCCAACGGCGGCCCGGCGGAGAGCTTCTACAAGGACAACGGCTGGCCCCAGGTCGTCCCGAAGCAGGCCAACTCCCAGGCCACGGCCTCCGGTGACGCCCGCCTCGCCTCGTGCAGCGTCTACACGGGCGAGTTCGGCACGGACAAGAAGCCGCAACTGGCCGCGTGGGCCGGGACGAACTACCCCAAGAAGGTCATCAGCGATTCGCTGAGCGCCTACGTGTCCTCCGGCTCAGGCCTCCTCTTCCAGGAGGTCGCCGGTACGGCCGCGGGCGGCGGCGCGCAGTACCTGCTGACGGACACGGGCCTGCGGTACTCCCTGCCCTCGACCAACGACAGCGAGGCGGAGAACGGCGACTCCGGCTCGTCCTCGGACTCGTCCGACGGCGGCTCGTCGCAGAACGGGCCGAGCGAGACCGACAAGGCGCGCACGCGGCTGGGCTACGAGGACCTGTCCAGCCCGTCGATCGTGCCGCAGACCTGGGCCACCTTCATCCCGAAGGGCCCGACGCTGGACACCACGAGCGCGACGCAGCCGCAGAGCCAGTGACACGCGCCGCCCACCGGCCCTCCGGTCATCGCCTCGACGGCCAACGGGCCGGTGGGCAAAGGCACTTGAAAGTAAGACGATGCACGGGTCACAGGATCGTCGCCCAAGTGTGTGAGCCGTGTAACTGATTGGCCTTGCCTGTGGTTGAGTGACAGGCTGACGATAGAGTGTTTGCAGCGCTCAAGCGTGCGAAGTACCTCCGGGCACCGGAACCAGGTTTCCCGGACAACGACGACATGGGGGAAGGTTCAACATGGCCGGCCAGTTCCGGGTAACAGAGGACGAACTCACCAAGCTCTCCGGTGACATCAGCACCGTGAACGGGTCGCTGCAGGGCGAGATCCGCCGCCTCAACGGAGTGATCGACCAGATCGCCGGCGGCTGGAAGGGCCAGGCGGCCCAGTCGTACCGCCAGCTGCAGGACCGTTGGAACGCCGACGCGAAGCGGATGAGCGACATCCTCAACGACATCAAGGAAGCCGTGGACTCCACGCGGAGCAACTACTCCGCGTCGGAAGAGCAGCAGAACTCCGAGATCAGCAAGATCATGTCGGACTTCGGCTGATCGAGCCGACCGGAATCCAGCGGAACCCTCCGGGCCTGACCGGAACTCTCCGGGCCTGACCGGAGTCAAGCGGTTCCGCCCGATTCTGTCTGATCCAGTCGATCCCGACTGAATCCACTGACTTCCCACGACTCTTCCTGAAAGGGAACGACGATGTCGATCCTCGTCAATTACGCAACGATCACCAACGCGTCCACGGACGTGAAGTCGACCGCCGGCCGTATCAAGCAGCAGCTCGACGACCTCGAGGCCGCCGTCAAGCGCGTCGCCAACTCCTGGGAGGGTGAGGCGCAGGAGGGCTACCAGCGCAAGCAGCGTGAGTGGGACCAGACCGCTGCCGACCTGCACGCCACCCTCCTGAAGATCTCCACGGCGCTCCAGAACGCCGCCGAGAACTACCAGGCCACGGAGAAGAGCAACGCCTCGACCTGGGGCTGAGCCCGTCGGCGACCCGAGGGACATGAGATGAAGGGAATCGGCCCAGCGGACGCCAAGGCGACCGCTGGGCCGACCTCTGCTTCGGGGCCGCCCACACCTCCTGCGGGGCCGTGCATTCCTCCTGCGGGAGTGCACACAGCAAATCCCGCAAACATTCACACTCGCAGCCACACGTGTGACACCTACATGACCGAGCTTCGAAGGAAGCAAGCAAACCCGGGGGGCCTGAGCATGAAGGGCCTGGACGTGAAGGGCCTGAACGTGAAGGACCGGACAGCCCGTTCGCGTAGCCGCATCGGCCGCAACAGTGGAACCCGCGCACTCCAGCGGGTTCTCGGCGTGCTCGCGGTGACCGGTGTCTGCCTGGCGTCGGCACCGCCGGTGTCCGCGACGCCCGCGGCCTCCCGCCCGACCGACACGGGCGCACCCGGCTCCGACGAGAGCCCGGACTTCGGCCTGGCCGACAGCACGGAGTGCGTCTTCGGCGGCGACGTCATCAAGTCCACGCCGTGGTCGCTCCAGCGGATCCTCCTGGACCAGCTGTGGGCACAGGCGAAGGGCAAGGGCGTCAAGGTCGCCGTCATCGACACCGGCGTCGACGCCTCCAACCAGCAGCTGCGCAGCGCGGTGGCGGGCGGCAAGACCTTCGTCGACGGCGCGGCCGACAAGGACATCGAAGGCCACGGCACGAGGGTCGCGGGCATCATCGCCGCGCGCCCGCTCAAGGGCACGGGCTTCGTGGGCATCGCGCCGGAGGCCACGGTCCTCTCCTACCGCTACACGGGCGGCAAGGAGAAGCAGGGCAACTCGGGGACGATGACCTCCGCGATCAAGGCCGCGGTGGCCGCGGGTGCGAAGATCATCAACATCTCCTCGGACACCGCGAACCGCAAGGACAACGGTCCCCTGCGGGACGCCGTCGCGGCCGCCGTGGCCTCGGGCGCCCTCATCATCGCGGCCGCCGGCAACGACGGGGCCGACGGCAAGTCCGCGGACACGTACCCGGCCTCGTACCCGGGCGTCCTGGCCGTGGCCGCCTCCGACCGCAACGACGAACGCGCCTTCTTCTCACAGGCCGGCGACTTCGTCGACGTCGCGGCACCGGGCGTCGGCATGGTCTCGACGGTTCCCTTGGACGGCCAGTGCAGCGCCGACGGCACGAGCTTCGCGGCGCCGTACGTCGCGGGCGTCGCGGCACTGCTGAAGGAGAAGTACCCGGACTGGAGCGCGGCCCAGATCGCCACGCGCATCCAGGAAACGGCCCAGCGGCCGGGGCGTGGCCCCAACCGCTACATCGGCTGGGGCGTCGTCGACCCGGTCGCGGCCCTGTCCGACGGCTCCACGCCCGCCGAGTCCCCGAAGCCGGACCCGCCGGTCGAGGCCGGCTCGGGCGGCGTCGTCCCCATGGCTGTCACCATGGGTGAGACCGAGGCGGAACGGGAACGCCGGGTCGCAATCTACGTCCTGGGAACGGGACTTGCGCTCGCCCTTGTGGTTGCGGGGAGCGGGGTGGCTGTGCGGGACTGGCGTAGCCGACGCGTCGCAACGTCGGGCCGATCCGGCGCATCCGGTCGGGCCGGGCGGGCCGGTCAGGGGCCTGGGCGATGACGGCGACGACAGCGACGATGGCGTGGCGCGGGCACCGAGTGGGTGCGGACAACTTGAGAAACAGGGGAGAGGACAACGGGGTATGAGTAACGGAATGCGGGTTGATCTGAGCCAGCTGGATGACGTCATCCGCAAGCTCAACGGCCTTCTGTCGGACATGGACAAGGCCAACACGAAGGCCAAGTACGAGACGGACATCCCGAGCACGGCCTTCGGCAGCTTGAAGTTCCTGGAGTCCAACGAGCTTCACAGCGCACACCAGGACCAGAAGACGAGAATCGAAAAGATCATCAAGGATCTGCACCAGCTGATCGATGATTTCGGCAAGAGCACCTCGAAGGTCAGGGACAAGTACAGCAACCAGGAGCAGGCGAATGCGCAAGGTGTGAGTGCTGCTCCGGGCGCAGCCAACTAAGCCGTTCAGCGACTGGTCACTGACAGAGGGGACGTTTCAACCATGGCCTACGGCGGTTACTACCAGAGCCCTGAGTACTACGAGGCTCAGGAGAAGGCACGACAGCAGCGGATCGAGGACAAGCACGACGGGAAGCTCGAGTCGCTTCCCAACGGCGGTATGGGCGGTCCGGACCGCAGCAAGCTCGACACGCCCTTCATGAAGATGAGCATTCCTGACCTGCGCGCCATGATCCTGGACGCGGATCCCAACCGGATCTACGAGGTCAGCCAGCACTGGAAGTCGATCCACAACATCCTGTCCGGCGGCGACGGCGACGGAAAGAGCGGTGGCGTCGACTCGGTGTCCGCGAAGGACAGTGTCGCGGGCATGATGCAGAGCGCCGTGGAGAATGTCCTCGAGCACTGGGAGGGCGACGCGGCGGAGGCCTTCCGCAAGAAGGCCAACGAGATCATGCAGAACGTCCGCAACGGCGCTGCTTGGGCCAACCACTACGGTGAGTCCATGCACGGCGTGCAGAACGATCTGCGCAACTCGATGTCCAAGATGCGCGAGGTCGAGGAGCCCGGGTTCTGGGACAAGGCCTGGGACAAGATGTGGGACGACGAGCGCAGCGACCAGCAGCTGCTGGACGACATCAACAAGGGCGTAAGCACTGACGCCGCACGCCAGGCAAATGCCGACTCTCTGTCTGCGGGCAAGGAAGCGCAGCTGCAGGGGGTGGCGATCATGGAGCAGTTGGCGGTCAATTACAAGGCGTACGCGAAGGGCAGCGGCGGGTACGACGACAAACGGGACACGTTTGCGCCTCCCAGCCCTGAAACGCCAATGCCGACGCCAATTTCCATGCCGTCTTCTGGGAGTAAGAGTCCGGGCATGGGAAGCGGCGCTGCCAAGCCGTGGAGCGCAGGCCCGACAACCAGCATCAAGCCGACCCCTGGCGTACCCCGTGACCCGGGCATTACCGGAGGCGCGCAGCTGCCGACGGCTAAGACGAAGATCGACAGCATTTCGCCCGGCCTGAGTGGTACCGGTCCAACACCCGGTACAGGCGGAGGCATCAGCGGTGGCGGTGGCGGAATCGGCACCGGGGGCGCTCAAGGACCAGGCATTGTCGCTGCTGGCGGGGCGTCTGGTCTTGCGGGTGGGGCCGCCGCACGTGGTGGTATCGGAGCTGCGGGCGGTCGTGGCGGTGTCGCTGGAGGCGGGGCAGCCGGCCGTGGTGCCGGAGGCCGGGCCGGTATGGGTGGCATGGGTGGCGGCGCCGGAGCTGGCGCCGCTGGTCGAGGCGGTGCCGGTGCCGGTGGCCGTGGAGCCCTGGCTCGGTCCCGCGGCGGTGTGGTCGGCGCGGCCAAGGGCGTGGCTGGTAAAGGCGCTGGTGGTGGTGCTGGTCTCCACGGAAGTCGTGGAGGATCGCAGCGTGGTGCAATGGCGGGCGGAGCTGGTGGTATGGGTGGTCGCAACGGCCGCCGGTCTGAGGACGAGAACAGCAGGGGCGACCGTCCCGACTACCTGGTCGAGGATGAAGAGACCTGGATCTCAGAAGAGGACCGCAACCGCAACGTCCCGCGGACCATCGAGTAAGCACCTGAACCGGGCGAGACGAGTGAAATCGTCTGCCCAAATATGAAGGCTGGTGGGCCCAGCCGTAGCTGAGTGAGGAGCAAGGAATTGGGTTTCAAACGAGCCTCGTCTGCGACAGGAGTCGTGGCTTTGGCGGGAGCCTTGCTCCTCACTTCAACCCCAACTGCGTGGGCGGATCAAGTTCGAGACGCTCAGTGGCCGCTGACGGTGTATGACGCGGCAAAAGTATGGAAGACCGCTCAGGGAGCCGGGGTAACCGTTGCGGTTATCGATTCGGGCGTAGACGCCAGTCACCCTGATCTGACCGGGCAAGTCCTGCAAGGCAAGGACTACACCGAAGCAGGAGAGCCCACAGAGGACAACGATGGGCACGGCACTGGATTGGCTAGCCTCATTGCAGGCCATGGGCATGGGGCTAACGGATCCGCTGGCGTAATGGGTCTCGCACCGAAGGCAAAGATTCTTCCCGTGCGGGTAGACACGACCGAGGACAAGCTTGATACAGCAGGCTTGGCTGCGGGTGTCCGCTACGCGGTTGACCAAGGTGCTTCGGTCATCAACCTGTCCCTCGGCGACACCAGTGCATACCCTGGTTCCAAAGCAGCCAAGGCTATTGCCTACGCGCAGCAGCACGATGCCGTGGTTGTAGCAGCGACGGGTAACGATGCCGGTAACGTGAGCTACCCGGCTGCGCTACCAGGAGTGGTTGCCGTTACTGCGGTGGACAAAGCCCTTGATTTCTGGTCTAAATCGAACACAGGGAATGTCACTGTTGCAGCTCCCGGGGTCGAAACGGTTCAGGCCGACCCGACGAGTAGCAGCGGTTATGCGCAGGCCGACGGCACGTCTGGTTCTTCCGCATATGTCTCTGCCATTGTCGCGCTCCTCCGCTCCAAGTACCCCGACCTGACCGCCGGGCAGATTATCAACCGTCTCATCAAGTCGGCTTCTTTCCTTCAGCACGAGGGGAAGACCGCCCCCGACAAGGAGCTGGGCTACGGAATTGCCCGCCCCGGCACGGCACTGACGATGAACATCCCCGCGGGTCCCAAGGAAAACCCCTTGGCCAAGGGCTCCTCGTCCACGTCCACGAATTCCGCCGCTGGCTCCGACGACAACGACAGCACCAGCCAGGCCAAGAAAAAGAAGAAGTCCTCTTCGGGCGGCATCCTGCTGATCGCCGGCATCGCAGCCGCAGTGCTCGTAGTCGGCGGCATCCTCTTCGTGGTGCTCCGCAGTCGCCGCAACGGCGGCAACGGCGGCCCCGGCTCCGGCGGCGGAACCCCATCCCAGGGAACCGGCTACCCGCCCCAGCCCCCCACGGGATACCAGCAGTACCCCAACCAGGGCTACCCCACGCCCCCGGGTCAGGCTCCGCAGCACCCCAACCCCTACGCCCAACAGCCTCCGAATCAAGGCCAGTAGGTCAGTAGGTCGGGAGGAGCCGAATTCATCTCCGTCCATGAGGCAGCTGAAGGCGCATCCGGATCAACTCACGGATGCGCCTGCTTCATGATGGGCCGGAGACGACGAGCTCCCGTCGCCTCAAACGCCGAACGGCGTATCCGTACTGACTGAGTGCGGACACAGGTTAGTTAGCGATCTAGGTAATTAGAACGAGGGGAGCCCATTTCAATGGGTGCGATTGTGCTCGTGGTTGGTGTAGTCGGCTTGGGCGCTGTGATCGGTGCCATCGTCGTCGTCGCTGTACTGCGCAAGCGGAGCAACACAGGCACTGGCCCGCTCAATCCTGGGGTCGGAATGCACCCACACCCCCAGAACATGAGCTACCCGCCCCAGCAGCCGGGCTACCCGAATGCCCAACCGCCGTACCCGCCGAGCGCCAACCACGGCTACCCCAATCACCCTGCGCAGTCCCCGCCGCCTCCGAACCCCTACACCCAGCAGCCGCCGCATCAGGGTCAGTAGGAATGAGTGTGCGCGTGCAAGGCGATTTCCGCCTTCCGGCACCCGCCTACAGGCGCGCCTTTGATCACCCTGAGACTCGGGCTGCCTGGGAGCGTACGAACCGCAAGTTGAAGAGGCGGCGGGTGGTCTGGTGGGTCCTGTGCCTGCCGTCGTTTATCGCCGTCGCCTCTCTCATGAGTCCGGACTTCGGTGAAACGGTCAACAAGATCGGCGGCATCGCCCTGATCGCCTGGGTTCTTTCCTATCCGGCCGTTCTCTACATCTCCACCAAATCGGTGGGCTGCGTCAAGCGCATGCGGCGCGTCCTGGAGGCGCACCCTTGGCGCTTGATTCCGCAGGCGCACCGGTCCGGCACGACGTACACCCCCGCCGTGCAGCTGCAATACGCGGAGAATGAGAGGCTGACCGGCCTCATGTCCGTGTGGAATCCCGTCAGGACCTATCGCCGTTGGCCCGAGACCATGGAGTACGGCGCCTGGTACGCGGGTGACACGTTCAACGCCCGGACCGCAAGCAGCAAGGGGCGCGGGGTCCTGACGCTGCCGGGGCTCGGTGACCTGCTTTCAGTGACGCATCGCTCTGGTGATCACTAGGTCCTGAGGTCGCCCTCGGACACGTACCGCTAGAGGATCCTCCGTGCCAGGTCGGCGGCCTGGGCCCGGGCGACGCGGTCCGGGCCTGCCTGCTTGCGGGCGTGCTCCGTCGCGTCCCAGTCGTCGGGTTGCATGAGGAAGAACGTCCCGCTGCTCGGCACGTAGCCGACCGCGCCAAAAGGCAGATCGCCCGCGATGTACACGCCGTTCTCGATGCCTTCGGGCCAGGGGTTCCGCCAAGGGCCCCGCCGCGGCACCGGGTTCATTCGCATCACCGGCGACTCCTCACCCTGATCGGTGTGCAGTGTGAGCGTCATGCTCTTCGGGCGGACCTTGGTCGCTTCGGCGCCGTCCACCTTGGTGATCTGCGGACGGAAGGTGTCGAAGGAGTATTGCGTCAGCGTCCTGCGGCAGGTGCGGGTGAGGAGCACCGCGAGCGGGATCGTCTTGAGCGTGGCGAGGAGACCGAAGATGCCGATGAGGATCATCGGCCCGCCGATGATGAAGATCCAGGACATGCCGGCGCGGTTCGCCGCCGCGCCGAGCGGAGGGACCGCGAAGGCCATGAGGGCGTAGATCAAGGTGTTGCGGATACCGGCCCACCACATCCGGGTGGTCAGCTTTCCGCGCAGCGCGGCGGCGTCCAAAGTTCCCGGTACGTGGGTGCCTTGCATGTTGTCCGGCACTGGCTCTCCTGAAGTCCGTCCCAGCCTGGCTGGTGCTATCCGAAGTCGTTCCGCATGACAGCGGCGGCACCGGTCGGCGCCTCTGATCCCTGGGCGGAACTGCCGTCCGCCGTGGCTCGTTCGGGATCTGTGAAGGTGAGGGTGCGGGAGATCCCCAGCAGTATGTTCCGGTAGTCGTCGGCGGCGTCGAGGTCCGGGGTCACCATCTGGAGCACGATGAGTTCGGGCGTGCTCGGTGCGGCCACCGCGACGATGCCCTGCCAGATGTGACTCGGAAGAGTGTCATTCAGCTCGGGCCGTCGCGACGACCGTGGGGCGGGCAGCCGCTTCTCGGAGAGGTAGCCGAGGCCGCTCGGCAGTTCCAGTGGTCGGGTTCCCTCGCCCCTGCCGTCCGAGGCGCTGCCCGCAAGGCCGGCCACCACGAGCTTCGGGCTGCCGGACGTCGGTAGCGTCGACACGGTGAACACCGACGTCGTGTAGCCGCCGGCATCATCGGGATGCATCCCGAGCGCGCACGCCTGTACCCGGTTGGTGTTCAGCTGGTTGACGATGCCCGCGTACAGGCGCAGGGCCCGGTCCGCCTCCTCCCGTTGTCCGTCCGGCAATCCACGGAGTTGGTTGATGACCTCCAGGAGCTGCTCGGCCGGCGGATTGAGGTCCATGGAGATGTAGCCGACGGGCAGCCCGTACCAGAACGACGGCCTGCGGGTGTTCCGTGGTGTGGTGGTGCTCACGGTCATGCTGTGCCTTCACTCTCGCCGTGGCGGGTCATACGAGGCCGATCAACCCGGCGATGGAGTGTGCCGTCGCGGCGGCCTTCGTGCCCTCGGCGGTGTTGTGTTCGGAGCCGTCGTCGCCGATGAGGCCGAAGCTCTCAGCGGAGGAGATGCCATTGGCGGCGACGTTCACCATGTTGACCTTGATGTCGCCCATCAGCTTCAGCGAACCCATGGCGCTGTCACCGGCCGCCCGCCAGGCGTCATTGGCGTCATCCGCCGCAGAGCGGCCGACTCCGAGGAATCCGCCCTTCACGCCACCCCAGGTCTTGGTGGCGAGGTTGGCGCCGTCGGCCGCGCTCTCGAAGCCTTCCTTGGCCGCGGCGCCCAGTGCCTTCCCACCCGGAACCATGCCGACCAGGTCACCGGCCATGGACGCATAGGCGGAGAAGATGTCCATACCGCTGCCCTGGAACATCAGGTTCTTGCGGAACTCGTCGTCGGAGAGGTTCTTGCCCATGGACACCGCGCTGGCGATGAGCGCGATGGGTCCCATGATCGGAGCCAGGGCGGGGAAGAGGGCGAGCAGACCGGCGATGGCACCGATGGTGCCCGCGTGCTCCGCCAGGAACTTGCCGACCGACTCGAGGACGTCGCCGACGCTCTCCCAGAAGCCCTTGTCCGGAGCCTTCTCAGCGGTCCCTTCCAGCGCCTTGGCGATGATCTCGGCCTCGTGGGAGTGCTCGGACTCGAGCTCCTTGACCCTGCGGTTGAGGGACTCGTACTCGCTGTTGGCCTTGGTCACGGCCGTGCTCGCCTCGTTCAGCTCCCGCTCGGCGGAGCGCAGCCGCGCGGTCGCGTCGTCGGCCTCCTCCTGCGAGGGGAAGGTCTGGTTGGCGAGCTTGAGGTCCGGGTGCCGGGCTGCCTGGTCGTAAGCGTGCTTGGCCTTGTCGGCCGCGGCCTTCTTGTCGGCCGCCTCGTCGTCGTACTTCTTCGCCAGTCCTTGGTTCGAGGCCAACTGGCCGTCCCACTTGTGCAGTTGGGTCGAGGCGGAGCGCAGCGCCGAGGCGGCCTTCTTGATGTACGTCGTCAGGTCGCCGTCGATGGACTTGCGGAACTCGTCGGCCGCGTCGCCCTCCCAGTAGCTGCTCTCGCCGGTGAGTTTCGTCAGCTGACGGTGTGTGTTCTCAAGCGCTGTCGCGGCCGCGGCCACTCGCTGCTGGAGCTTGGTGACCTCGGCGGGGATGCCCGGTACGGGGTTCCAGCCGATGTTCGGGTACGGGTTCGCGGCCACTACTTGCCGCCCCCAGTGGTGCTCTTGTCCGCGATCTGCTTGAGCACCTTCTCCAAGGCCTCCTCGACCTCTTCGTAGCCCTTCTTGTTGGCCTTCACGCCCTCTTTGACCTCGCTGACCAATTCCTTGGTCTTGTCGGACCCGTACTTCCACTCGTCCTGGAACCTGTCACAGGCCTCGTCGAGCCGGGGGGTGCCGATCTGGTCGGCACGCACGTGGTCGAGGGCGGACCGAGCTTCGTTCAGCTCGTCGACGCATCTCTCCAGACTCGACAGGAACTGCTCGAGCTGCCCGATGTCCGTCTTGAAGTGGTCCCCCATGGGCCGGTCTCTCCCCGCTCGGCTCTGGACACAACGGGCCCGGGTGAATCAGATGATCACCCAGGCCTCCGAAGCACCATACATGGACTGATCAGGCGTCATGACCGAGCCTTTGCCGCCGCTTGGCCCTCCGCAGAGTCACCGTGGGATGGGTGCTCGCATGCGGCATGACCCGCGCTGAGCAGCGCCACGAGCCGACGGCAACTGCCGTCGGCGAGCACCGACTCGGCTTCTCGTGAACGAGACTGTCCACCCTCCGGGCACAGTTCCTGCACCGAAGTCCCATGGAACTGGCAGCGGCCGCGCGCCCGCCGTGCCACCCCGGGCTCCGCTACACGAAGAACATCACCAGCAGACTGATGGCGAAGCCGGCCACGCCTGCCGCGATCAAGGTGTAGACCGTGTTGATCAGGCCCTGGCCCGCGGTCTGCCGAGCGTTGCGGAAGTCGGTCGTGCCGCCGAAGGCGAAGCCTGTGGTGGTGCTGAGGAGGCCCAGGGCCAGGGGGATCAGGGCGGCGAACCACCAGACGCAGCCGACCGCGATGGCGCCGGTCCAGCCGTGGTCCTGCTGGTAGGAGGTGTCGCCGGTCTTGAGGGCCTCGATGACGTCGCCGCGCTGGTGCAGGGCGTCGCTCTTGAGTTCGGCGTTGATGTCCTTGGTGGAGCCGTCGGTCGAGGTGAAGGTGCCGTAGCACCACTTGGTCTTCGTCTTCTTGCGTGAGCTGCTCGACGTGCTGGAGCGGTACTTGTAGTCGACGGTGCAGGTCTCGACCGTGAGCTTGCCCTGTGAGGACGAGGAGTAGGTGTACGGGCCGAGGTAGGCGCCCAGGGCCAGGAGGACGAGGCTCACGAGGATCAGGCCGGCGCCGATCAGGCGGCCGAGGCCCGTGCGGTCGCCGGGGGTGGCGGTGGGCGGCAGGTTTCCGTGTACTTGCGTCATGGGGGGCTCCTCAGAGGGCGGTTGCGGGTGTCACAGGGCGAAGGCGCAGACCAGTGCTGCCAGGACGCCCAGGGTGAAGAGGCCGCCCACCAGGGGGCCCGTGACGGTCGGGGTCGGCAGGCGCTGCCAGGACGTCGTGAAGGCGGGGCCGTTGCGGGAGCCGAAGCCGGTGAGGAGGCAGTGGATGCCGGCGGCCAGCATGGCGAGGCAGAGCGCGAGGATCGCGGCGTCGTCTCCGGGAGCGCGGTCCTGGGGCTGCTCGAACGAATCGTCCACCTGCACCACGGGGATTTTCGACCCGGTCTCGAAACGCGATGAAGTGTCCACTTCGATATTTCGGTAAGAGGACTCACCGTGTTGTGCGGTCCAGTTTCCTGTGCAACTGAACTGGAGTTCTGTAGAACGCCGATGCGTGCCGTAATGGGTCTTCGTGTGTACTTCGCATGAAGAAACCGTGAGGGTTCCTTCGGTGCCGTCGCCTGCGAGTTCACTGCGCAGTTCCGGAATGGTCACCGTGGCGACGAGGGCAGCCGTCAACAGCAGTCCCAATCCGATGAGTCTCCCCATCCACAGGCTCTCTGAGCTGCTGTAACGCGGTTGTGCTGTCGCCACTTGGGGGTCCCTTGGATAACTTGACGATCTCTTTACCGATCGACTTTCGGGGTCGTGCGCGAGGAGTCTAAGCTATCGGCCTGTCATGCAATATGACGTGCTGCAAAGGGACTTCGGGGGAGAGTGATGACGTACGACTTCTTTGGCGTGGACACGGACGTACTCCGGCGGCAGGGGCAGAAGTTCGCCGATCTCGGGGGTGATTTCGCCCGCTCCTCCAAGCGGCTGCAGAGCGATCTCGAAGGGATCGGGGAGCCGTGGGCGGACGCTGATTTCGGAGAGATTTTCGGCGAGATCTACACGCCCATTCGTGACGGGCTCTTCACGTCGATGGACAGCCTCGCCGAACGGCTTCAGCAGATCGGGCACAACCTCCAGGACAACGCCCGCAACTACGACACCTCTGATGTGTCGAACAGTGGCCTTCTGGGCGGGATCGCCGGCCAACTGTAAGAGCGTTCACGTCTATTGGGTTATCGGGGTCAAACGGGGATATTGGTATGTCGCTCACTCTGCCCGGCGAGCTTGTCTGGGTGCTCGATCTGCTCGGTTACAGCTGGCCCGAGGCCGACGAGGAAGCACTGCATCAGGTCGCCGAGACCTGGCGTGCCTTCGGCGCGGAACTGGAGAAGATCGAGGCGCAGGGCGAGGGTCTCGCCCGGACCGTCGTCGCGAGCAACTTCGGAACGGCCATGGAGGGCTTCAGCAAGGACTGGGGTGCCTACACCGGCGCGAACGGCGAGGACAGTTACCTCCCGGACGCCAAGACCGCGTGCGAAGTGATCGCCTTCGCCTTCGACTCGGCCGCGGTGGCGGTGCTCACGGCCAAGCTGGCCGTGATCGCGCAACTCATCGCCCTGGCCATCGAGATCATCGCGGCGCAGGCCGCTGCCCCCTTCACCTTCGGGCTGTCCGAGGTCGGTGCGCTGGGCGCGACCCAGGCCACTCGGCTGATCGTCCGGGAACTGCTGGACCGGCTCAAGAAGGAGGTCATGGAGGCGGTCACCAAGGCCATGGAGCACGCCACCATGGACGCCCTGAAGAAGATCGCCAAGAAGGTGGTCAAGGAGCAGGTCAAGCAGTTCGTCCAGGAGAAGGTCGTCGACGCCGCCAAGGACAAGGCCCGCGAGGCCGCCGTCGGCATGGCCCAGAACGTCGGCCGGCAGAGCATCGAGGCGTACTTCGACGCCCGGTCCGGCATCGACCTGGGCGAGACCGCGGACGTCGCCAAGGACGCGGCCGGTGACTATCTGGGCGACCTCAAGAACGAGGTCACCGGGGGCGAGGGGTCGACGCTCGCCGGGTACGCGGATCCGAACACCTACCTCGACCATGCGAAGGAGACCGCCACGGGGGCGGTCTCGGATCGTGCGCAGCAGGGTGTGGATGCGGTGGTCGGGCATGGTGCCGACGGCGGCGCGGACGCCACCCCCGACTCCGGTACGGGCACCACTTCCGGTGCCGACGGCAGGCCTGCCGCCGAACGGGCTCCGGCCGCCGCCTCCGCGGGGCGCTCCGGATCCACCCGTACCGCCGGCTCCTCCAGCCCCTCCGGTGCCGGTGCGGTCGCGGACGACTGGGCCCGGAACGAGTTCGGGTGATGGCGCCGCCGTCACCGCCGCCGCCCGTGCCCACCGCCGCCGACCCGAAGGACGTACCGAACCCATGACCGCGCAGCGGGAGATCCAGGACGAGGAACTGACGGGCGTCGCCCAGGACTCCGAGCAGGCTCTGCGGCTGCACCGGTCGCTGCGGACCATCGCCGACGCGACGTCGCTCGACCCGGACCTGCGCGAGATGGCGCGGTCCGTGCTGAGCGGGGGCGTCGACATCAAGGACGCCTTCCAGGACCTGCGGTACACCGAGGCCGTATTCCAGCGGATGCACGAGATCCGCCGGGCGGCGGATGAGCAGACGTATGTGGAGCAGCAGCAGTCCAAGGCCCGTTTCGCGGAGTGGGACGCCCGGCAGGAGGCGGACCTGGACCGCGAGCGCGCCGAGCGGGACGCGCCGGTGCACGGCTCCGGGCGTACAGGGGCCGGCGGGGCGGCGGGCGGCCCCGGGCGGTCCGCTCGGCGTTGAGGTTTCTCCTCGAAATTTTCACACCGACGCGACTGCCGGTCATTTCAGGGTGATTTCCCTGAAAAGATCCACACGCTATTAAATCGTCGCAATCGCGCGAGTATCCAGGGAGTGAGCGGGGAGAACGGCTTTCGATACGTCAACGCGGCATAGTCGTTGTCGAGTTGCTGCGGTGCGTGAGCTTGACGCACAGGGCGTGTGTTGAGCGTTCGCAAGTGCGTTGGTAGGTTCACGCCGGTCGAGACATGCCGAACCGCCCGATGAGGTACCCCTTGGACAGCGCCGCGAATAGTTCCGAAAAGCGCGTGGACGACTCCGAGTTTCTGGAGATGACCCAGCAGGATCCCGCACAGGCCAAGATCCTGCGGAAGTCCCTGGAGCATCTCGCCTCGGGACTCGGCGGTCCGGCGCTCAAGGAGATGGCCCAGGAGGTTCTCTCCGGACGGATGGGGCTGCGGGAAGCGGCCAATGTGTCCGCTTACGCCGAGGAGGCGGTCGTACAGTCCGCCCCGCTGGCCGAGAAATGGGCCGCCATGTCCGACAGCGAACGTGAGGCGCTCGCCGCGGACGGGGAGCGTCGGCTGGAGGAGGAGCGGCGGCAGCTCGACGACGAGCGGCGTACGGAGTCCGAGAACCGGTCGGGCACGAAGTCGCGTCACGACGGTAGTGGCTGGTCCTTGTACTGAGCCCACGACTGAGTGGGGAGACGGACGGGCCGTGGCCGGTGACCTCGCGGCCGAGGTCGGACCGCCGGTCGTCGATCTGATGCAGGCAATGGGGGAGATGTGAACTTTCGGGTAGAGCCCGGCGCGATCGACGGCTTCTCGAAACTGGTGGGGCGTGCCGCCGACGGCAGCGCCCAGGCCGTGTCGTACACCGGTACGAACGCTCAGATCGACAACTCCGTGGGCGGAGCCGCCTGGGACCTCGTCGCGGGCGACCACGACCAGTACGTGACCGAGGCGAAGAAGGCTCTGGAGAAGGTCAAGAGCCTGATGGAGTCCTCCGAGAAGGAACTGACGGGGACTGCCAAGTACTACCGGGAGACGGACCGGGACACGGCGGCCAAGCTCGACGCCACCTACCCGGGTTCCAAAGTCGGGGACGGCGGCTCCGGCGGCGACCCGCAGGACTTCTCCGATGCCAGCGACGCCGTCGACGTACTGAAGGCGCCCGGCGACCCGAGCAACCCCATCGTCAAATACGCGTCCGGTCACGCCGACGAGTACAAGATGAACCCGGTGCAGAAGACGCTCGGCAGCGTCCTCGACCTGGGCAGTCCGTCCGCGATGGCGGTCGAGGCGTGCAAGCTGCTCTTCGACTTCGACCCCTTCGCCGAATGCACGAACTGGGTGTTCGGCGACTGGAACAAGTACAACGACTGCTCCGACGTATGGGGCAATCTCGCCTCCTTCTGCGATGCGGTCGCCGCCAATGTCCGCAAGGGCACGCAGAACGTCGGTCTGAGCTGGGACGGCAATGCCGCGAATGCCGCGACCGTGTACTTCGACGAGTTCACCAGGAAGCTCGAGGAGATCAAGGAGACCTTCAAGTCTCTCCAGACCTGCTATGCGCAGGCGGCGCAGATGGCGTTCCAGTTCGCGGAATTCCTGAAGTCGTTCCTGGTGATGTTCTCCGATCTGCTCGTCATCTGGCTGGTGAATCTGCTCGCCGCGCAGGCCGTCAACGCCATCCCGGTCGGCGGGCAGGCCGCGTCGATCGCCATGTTCGCGCTGGCCGCGGCACAGGCCATCCGGCTGATGCAGATGTGGGCGGAGGCGGCCAAGGCATTCGATACGTTCGCCTCGGCGCTGGCCGCGCTCGGCGTGGTCATGTCCGCTGCTGTGAACGGCTTCTCCGCGGCGGACGGCTTTCCGCAGGTGGGCAGCAGTGGCTACGATCACGCCGCCGTCTAGGAGCTGGGAGCCCGCGTCATGAGTTGCTTCGGTGGGGCCGGTGACCTCGACCTCTTCCTCTCCCGGGCCCGTGTCATGAGCGTCGGTGCGGTGCAGGTCTGCCTGGCCGCGACGCCGGCGTCGGGGCTCGGCCGTGCCGCGGCCACGCTGCCGTCGGCGTTGTTCCTGGCGTCGATCGAGGGGGCGTAGCGCGATGGGCTTGCTGCCGGGCGGGGATGGCGAGGAGCTGCGGGAGCGGTTCCGCGCTCAGGGGCGGGCGGACCTCGAGGAGGGCCGGCAGCGTGAGGCGCGGCGGGCCCGTGGGATGCACGTGGCGTTCGCGGGCCTGGTGGTCGTGGTCTGCCTCGGCCTCACCGTCGTACGGCTCGGGGCGGGTGATTCGGCGGGCGTCTGGGTCGCCTCGTACGCGGTGGGCGCGGTGCTCGGCGGTTTGGGCTTTCTGCTCGCCCGGCGTGGTCGTACGCGTTGGGCGTTGGCCGCTATTTGCGTCGCCGTGGCGGTGGCGAGTCTTGGTGACAGTCCAGCGTTCCGCTGAAGTAGGCCGACCGAAGGCTCCGTTCGGCAGCCGACCGGGCCCAAGAGGGCGGCCCGGAGCGGCACCTGACCTGACGTCACACCTGGCGGCGCCTGCTGCCGATGAGGTACGCGAGACCCCAGGCGGCCGCCGCGGCGAGCAGGAGCCCGAGTGGGGAGAACCAGTCGACGCCGCCCTCCAACTCGTTGTTCCACCAGGCCTTGGCCGGGATGAGCGGGTCGGCCTCCATCATGTCGCCGATGGCGGCGGGTGACTGGCGGTCGGCGATGATCAGCGGGAGGGCGTTGGTGTAGCCGAAGAAGGCGCCGGCCGCGGCGATCATGGCACCGCTGACGTGGGCGCCTGTGTTGCGGTGACCCACGAGGCCGATCAACCAGCCGACGATCGCTCCGTTGATCAACGCGTGCACCAGGTACATGGTGTTGGCCTGGGTGACCGTCTGATCCTCGTACGTGGCCAGGATGAGACCGCTGTAGAGCAACGAGACGATGACCGACGCGAAGAATCCGAGGAAGACCGCCCCTACGGGATGACCGCTCGCGGTCGGGCGCTGCCCGTAGGGCGCCTGGAATGGTGGGGTGGGCTGCATCGGGTACATCGGTTGCACCGGCTGTCCTGGGGCAGCGGGCATGCCGGGGTGCATAGGAGGCTGACCGGGAACCGGCGGTGGGCCGAAACCCGGTGCGTGCTGCGGCGGGGCCGGTTGCATGTACGGGTTGTTGGGGTCCTGCGGCGGCTGAGGAGGCTGCGGGGGTGGTTGGAAGGGCGGCTGGCTCATTGGATTCCCACGGAGTGATCGAGTAGGAACAGCAAGTTATCAGTGAGATCAGGAGAGGGCCGTCGGGGGCGGAGCGGGCGGTGTGAAGGGCGCGGAGGATGATGCGATTCGCCGAACCGTCCGGTGCGGCGGCGTCAACCACTCACGCTGGCGCGAAGGCCGATCAGGAGGATCGTCAGTCGGTGGTTCGCAGCGCGGCAGTCCAGTAACTGGTGTTCGTGTCCGCGTCGTTGAGGTCCGACAGCGTATCCTCCAGGTCGTCTCTGATCGCGACGCGCTCGATACGGCTCCCCGCCGCGGCCAGCATGCACCGGGCCACAAGGTAGTGCTGGAGCAGGCCGATGAACGCGGCCAGGCTGCCGGCGATCAACACGGTGCTGGTTTCCTGCCCTTGGCCGTCGCCGTCGCCGTGTTCGTCGGGCTCGTCGTCGAAGTAGGCATCGAAGTCGTCGTCTGAGTTGCTCCAGTCGTCCGCACCGAACAGGACGACCTGCCCCGTTCCGCCGTGCAGGACCAGGTCGCCGGCCCCCCACGTACCGATCTTGTAGTACGCACCTGGGACGCCCTCTGCCGACAGGGCGTCAGGGGCGAGCTGGGGCAGCCCCACTTCGTCCAGAGCCTCCAGCCGGATTGCGGCGCCTTCGAAGGCGGGCAGTCCGACCTCCGTGAGAACGCGGCGTGCCTCGGCGTCCGTCACCCCCTCGGGCAAGAGGTCGGTGGGCAGGAGTCGTACGACGCCCGGTTCGAAGAGGTCGTGGTCGTACGAGCCTCGGCGCCGTGCTGTCCCGTGGTGCAGTGCGGGGAGGAAACCGGAGTCGTCGAAGAGGGGCTCCCCGTGCACCTTGCTGATGTGCGGACTTACGGCTGGGTCGTGGAGCTCGACCGTGAAAATGCCGCCGAGTCCGGTCACGACCAGGAGGTCACCGACCTTCACCTGATCCGACACGAAGGGGGGTTCCAGGGTGTCGAACACGGTCAGATCGTCCCAGTCGGGTGTGACGTTGCGTTCCACGTCGGTGAGCCAGAGTGGCTCGCGCCGCCCCGGTGCCGGGAGCGCCTCCGGCCAGGGTCCGGCCAGCTCTTCGCCGGTTTCGGCGTCCCAGACCCGGTAGCGCTCGTCCCATTCCCCCGGAGCGTAAACGGCGTGCCGGCCAGGGAGATAGTCCTCAGGGGCGATGACCGGATCCCCCAGTGGACCGGGCCGAAGGTACGCTGAGTTCACGGCACCCGGCGGCCGCCAATGGGCCCAGCGCACCTGCCACGGCAGTGGCTGGCCGGAAGAGGCGATCTGTGCGGCGGTCTCGGCATCGCCACGCGCCGTACTCATCAGGTGCAGCCACGATGCCCATTCGCCCTGGGACAGGGAATCGACGCCGCACATCCACAAGTTGACCGCGTCCCCGGCTGGGCAATCACCGTTCACCACATACGAGTCGGCGCGGGCCGCGTCGATCAGGGCGACTTGATCGATATGGGCAGCGAGCCGACCGGAGCGCTGAACGGAGTCGAATTCGCCGGCCTGCACAGCGTGCATCGCCAGTCCTTGTGCCAGGTACGAGCCCTGGCCGGTTGTCGCTGCCGCGGGCAGATCGCGCAGCCACGCGACCAGCTCTGCGTTCACGGCTCGTACGATCTCGGCATCGGTGGTCAGACGCAGCCATTCGGCATGCCGCTCATCACGGAACCGGACCCAGCCGTCGTTCGCCACCTCCAGCAGCTCACCAGAGGCCCCCAGCGCCGTGGCGACATCCGGAGACCGGCCGACATGGGACCCCAGAGCCTGGGCGAGTACGGTCCACACAGGCACGGGAACACGACGGGGCTCGGCCAGTGCGAGTGCACGCAGCGCATCGACGTCCGTCCCGTCGGGCAGCTGCCCCACAGCCTCTTCCGAACTGCTCGGTTGCAGTGCCACGACCAAGTGATCGTGCCCCAACCGGACGTCCGGGAGGTCCCGTTCGATCGCGACCCTGAGACCGCCGCCGACGGCCAGTTCACCGGTGAAGCGGTTCACCATGCGCTCGGGTTCCGTGGAGCGTCGAGTATGACCCGCACGGTGGGCATTGACGATGATGACCAGCCCGCCACCGAGCGGGGAGTCCTCGAGCTCGAATCCCCAGTCCGCCCGCTTCTCAGGCAGGGCGGTGAACCCAGCAGCGGTCATGACCCGATCGATGACGTCCTCACAGGTCAGCCCGGTCGCGTCCACGAGCAGCGCCTCGCTGCGGGCTTCACTCAGCCGGAGCAGAGTCGCTGTTCGTCCGGACCCAGGGGGGCCGGTCAGCTCGGCCACTCGCTGGGGCCCGTTGTCCGACCACTCCAGGAGCTCGGCCAGGGCTTGTTCTGGTGATACTGGTGAAGGGGTGGGTGTCTGACGGCTCATCGCTGGAATCTGCGGCCCTTCGTCGTGACAGTACGGAATGGCGCCTACGCCGTGGCTCAGTCCGTACGCTTCGGGGCTGCCGTGGGTGCCGGCACCGGGTGGCGGGCAGGCGCATCACAAGGATTCTGGGACGTCCAACTCTCCGCCGAATGCTGCTTTCCAGGGGGCGGAAGTTCCGGCCGCCTGGTCGATCTGCTGTGACCAGGCTGCGAGGCTACGGCGAGCGTCTCGTTCCTCGTAGCGCGTGGGGAATTCGCTGCGACGCAACATGACGTACAGCGCCACCAAGGTCATGAACTGCCGCAGGCTGCTGCCGAGCAGCTGTGTTCCGGCGACGGAGGCCAACAACACGCGGCCGGATTCGCCGCCCAGGACCACTTCCTCGCCGAGCCAGGTGCCCAGGCGGTAGCCCGGCTCGTGCTGCGCCAGTGGCTCGGTGGCTTCCAGGCCGGTCCGGTCGAGGGCCACCGTGGTCAGGAAGCGCGGCTCGCCGCCGTCAAGAGCGGGGAAGCCGAGACCGGTCAGGATGGCTCGCGCCTGGGGGTGGACGACCCCGGCAGGGATGGCGGTTGCCTCAAGCCGGCGGAGTGCCTCCTCGCCGAAACTGCTGGCGAACCAGGACCGATCGGGCCCCTCGGCTGCCAGAAGCGCGGCAGGCATGGGCCAGACCGCCGCACGCCGGATCGGGGCGACGAGCGGGCTGGGCCAGCGCGATCGCCCCGCTCCAGGGCCCTTGGGCTCCAGTACATCGAGGGCGAAGAGCCCTCCGCTGCCGCCCAGCACCCAGCGATCGTCCCCGGCCTGCGCCGTATCCCGGACACTGCGGGGCAGTTGGGGACAGGGGAGTTCCGGGTGGGCGGGCTCGGAAGCGGCGGGGCGAAGGTCGACAGCGCGGCCGACCACGCGGTCGACCTCTCCGTCGTTGTCGAGGAAGACGTCGACGACTGACGGGGCCACGAGTTCTGTGCCGTCCGTCAGCTTCCACACCCGTTCCAGATAGCGCTCGTCGCCCGGTTCCTCCGACTCATCATCCGTCGGCAGCGGCATCTCGCGCTGGGTCATCACCAGGGGGATGCCGTCGCTGGATCCGAGCTCGACGAAGTCCACGGCCCCGCTCGTGCCGGCGTACTCCCCGAAAACGCCGTACGGACGCCACCGGGACCACGTGGTGCGCCAGGGCAGCCGCGCGGCCGAGTCGGCCAATGCGTCCGCCCACTCCGTACGCCCGCGGTTCACGGCGGCCCAGTGCAGCCAGGCCAGCCACTCGCCCTGAGACTGCGGTGCGACACCCTCGGCGTCCAGGTAGTGCGCGTCGGCGGTGGTACCTCCCATGGGCACGCCGTCCGGCCACGCCTCGGCGATCCCTTCTAGCAAGCCGGTCCGGTCGCAGAGGGCCACGAAGTCCGGGCGATCGTCGAGAAGGCGGGGCAGGCCTCCTCCCAGAGCCGCGTGGACGGCGGCGGCGCGAGCTCCGTAGTCATTGACGGGAGTAGACGTGTCGGCGGAGACAGGAGATGCCGGGGCGGTCCGCGTGGAGGAGGCCAGCAGGGCCTCGGCCACGGCGAGTTGTTCAGCGGGGGCCAGTGTGCCGTGCGACCTGATGGCGTACTTCAGCGCATCGGATGCAAGACCCGCGGTGAGTTGGGCAGCTGTGTCCTGTACGGCTACTACATCCGGGAGCTCTTGCGCCAGCCGCCGAAGAGATTCCTCGTTGGTGCGCTCCTGCAGCACGGAGCAGAGGAACTCCCAAACCGGCAGCGGAGTGTCGCGCACCTCGGATGCTGCGAGTGCGCGTAGCTGAGGGTATGAGCCGAGAAGCCCCGCGACATCCGGACCATCGGGTTCGTCGTCCAGGACGATCTCGTTCGTGCGGCGGATGTGCACCCGGCTGCGGGCCGAGTCGGCCTCGACGACCATTCGCACGCATCCACGACTGTGCGCACCGAATGTTGTGGCCAACGGGCCCGCGATTCGATCCGGCTCGCGTGATGTGAACGAGGAGCCTGACCATTGCACGTTGCACAGCAGCACGATGGCATCGCGGCGAATTTTCACGACGGCGTCGAAGAGCGGATCCTGTCCCCGAAGGCTTGCGGCGTCGATGCCGAATTCCTCGAGCAGTCCATGGGCCACTTCATCCATGGTCAGACCACGACAGTCCACGAGAACGGACGAGGGAAACTGCTCGTGAATCGTGCGCAGAAGCGCGGTCTTTCCCACTCCGGCGGCTCCCAGTACCGGAAGTACCGATCCGCGCTGCCGAGGCTCGACCAGCCAGTCACTCACGGCGCGCTCGGCTTCAGCAAGGATCACTTGTTCATCACTCCGATCAGCCCTGGCCGGTCAGCCTACGCAGCCGACGTGAGCCCAGACGCACTGATGGCGACGGGAGCCACCAGCTTGGGGGTGGCGGTCTTCGGATCGAGCTCGTACAGGCCTTCGCCCCGGTCTCAGACCCATTCATCCCCGTAGGAGGCCAAGTCCCAGGTGCTGTCATCGAAGTCGTGCCCCTCAAGGATGAGCGTCCAAGCCTCGGCTCGGGCGGCCACATCATCGATCTGCTCGCACCACCTGGCGAGGCTGTGCTGTGCGTCCTTGTGGTCGGTGACGTAGGGGAAGTGCGTCCTGCGGAACTCGTCGTACAGGCGGACCATGGCGAAGAACTGTGTGAGGCTGCTGCCGGCGACAGGGTCGGGCGAACCACCTGTGGTGTCCCTGAAGAGCTGACCGGTACTGCCGTCGAGCAGGAGCCTCGAGTACATCCAGGTACCGAGTTCGTAGAACGGGCCGCTGCTGGGTGCCTCGCTCCTGGCGCGACGCTGCCGTGGCACGTCGCGGCCGCGACCGGGCCAGGTCACTTCGGGTAGCGAGCTGTCGCCGCGCGGGGTGATGGCGAGATGCAGGAAGTCGTCGATCTCCGGCAGCCCTGTCTCGGTGAGGAAGCTGCGCGCTGCTCGGTCGGACAGCCCTTGGGGGAGCTGATCCTCGGTCAGTCGATGACAGGTCCCCGCACCAAAGGTCTCCTCGAGCCAGTTCCGCATGCTGTCACCGCGCAGAGCAGTGGACGCAGACGGCGGTAGCGGCCAGGGAGCAGGACGCGTGTGTGCGGCGACCAGGGGCCGCTTGCGGTACGTGTCCTGTGCCGCGATTCCAGCCGCTTGGACGGATACGGCGAACAGTCCTCCGACACCGGCGAGCACCCACTGCCCGTCGACGTACAGGCCCTGTGTCACGGCGGACGGGCAGTTGGGCGGATGAGGCAGTGTGGACGCCCCCAGCTGCCACCCGCTGTCCGTGTGTTCGGCGAAGATGACGGCGGACGCCTCGGAACCTACCGAGCGGCGTGCCGTGCTCCAGGCGAGATCGCCTTCTGCCAGAGAGGCTTGCACTTCGACTGAAGCTGAGGCGGGCTCGCCGGTCGCCGGGACCCACACCTGACGGATGTACCGGTCTTTCCGGTAGGCGTTCCTGCCTGTCGTCACGTCCCGGGCCGTAACGACAGTCACGCCGGACTCGCCGTCTGCCACGCCGAGTTCGTCGACACGGCCGGCCTCGCCTTGGATTCGGCCGAAGAAGCCCATGGGGCGCCAGCGGGTCCAAGTGGTCCGCCACGGCAACGGGACCCCTGCGTCGAGTAGTTGTTCGGCCAGCTCCGCACGCCCCGCGCTGAGTGCCGCGTGATGGAGCCAGGCCACCCACTCACCCTGGGACGAGGGAGAGATCCCCTGAACCTCCAGATAGTGCAGCATTGCTGCGACGCTTGCGTACGGCACTCCGTCGGGATGGGCGATGGCCAGGCCCTCATACAGTGCGGTGGCCGAGCACTGGGCCAGCAGCCGCCCGTCGTCCACAAGGCGGGGCAAGGCACCGGCGAGCGCCGCATGCATGGGAAGAGCATGAGCGGCGTACCGGCTCATTGGTCCCTGCTGGGACCAGAGCCCCGGTCCGCCGTCCGCGGTTGCGGACACCAGCGCCTCGACGGCACGAGACTGAGCCGCGGAATCCCATGGCTGCTTGCGTCGCCATGCGTGGAGGAGAGCTTCCGACCGGAAAGCGACCGATGACCGGTCCTCGTCCACGACGAGGACATCCGAATGCTGTTCGGCGAAGGAGAGGAGGGTTTGGGCCGTCGTAGGAGAATCGCTGGCGGCAACTAGCAGCCCCCAGACGGACAGCGGCACTTGACGTAGTTCAGCGGCGGCCAGTGCTCCCAGCCGGATCGCTGCGGCCGGTTCCTCTTCGGCAGCCCCACCGGCCGTAGTGGGCGCGGGCAGCGTGACTTCGTATTCGGCGACCCGGGGCGGAGCCACGAGGTCCGGGTCGTACTCCGCCATGACCCAGACTTCACGGCCTTCGAACCGCCTGAATCCCGGAGCCAGGATCTTCGCCACGCGGGCCGGTTCGGTCGAGGTCAGGACCTCACCGGCGTATTGCACATTGGCGAGGAGGAGGACACAGGGACGACCGACAGGGGCGGCGCGGCACTCTTCGCGCATGCGCGTGGCCACGGTGTCGGCACTCATGCCCCGGCAATCGATCAGAATGGCGCTGGGCCAGCGGTCCCGTACCGCTCGTAGATACGCGGTCTTCCCGCTGAGTGCCGGACCCATGACGGAGAACACCTGCCGCTGCCGCGCGGGGAGCTCCCGCCAGATCTCGATGCGGGCCCAGTCCTCAGCGTTGATCTCGGGCACTGGGGTGAATCCCTTCCATTTCATGGGTGGTGGGGCGTCCGGCGACGCTACTGACCCGACTTGGCGTTGTTCTCCCAAATACCCTTGACTCGGTTCACATAATTGTTGAAGTCGGCCTTGAACTTGACGCGGGCCGCATCCTTGGCCTCGGCGGGGGTCATCGTGGTGCCGTCGTCCTGCGTCAGGTCCGCATTCTCATCAATTGCGCCCCTACGGAATCCGACACCGTAGTGAATGCGGAGCTTGTTCTTCTTCTCTCCCTCACTCAGCTCGTCGTCGGGTTTGCCGTCTTCGACTTCATTCGCCAGATAGTCCGAGCAGTCGTTCCCAGAGGCGTGGCCACAGGGTTCGCGTTCGGTATAGAGACTGATGGGCTCGAACGGTTGCTGTCCCGCGGCTTCGCGCCCTTCGTTCACCGAATTGATCCAGTCCATGGCATGCGGCTCTGAGTGGACACCGGAGCCCCAAGGCTGACTCATCGGCAGTGAGCTGTCCACGACATATCGGATCTCGTTGTTATTCTCCGGATCGCGGACTTCGACCACGGCGTAGTTCTTGCGTGACCAGTCACCCTTGTGCTCTTCAAGCGCCTTGAGTTCCTGCTGGACTGCATCCTCGATCTCGCTGTCAGTCAGTCCCTGGCCGTCGTCGATACGATCGGCGATGGCCGCTTCCAGGCCAGCTCGATTCGGTATGTCGTACCTGTTGTGGTAGTGCAATCCACCCGACTTGATACCCGCTTTGTCCATGAGCTTCTGGATGGTCTCACGAGCCTTGTTGGAACGCTCAATCTTTTCGGGATCGTCTGTGGTCGGAGTGAAGTTGGTGGGTGAGTTCGGGTTGTCGGCATTGGGGTCGAGCGCGATTCCGACCGAACTTGTCGCATGAAAGCGCAGGTCCATCCGGGCCAGTGCCGCGACGACGGCTCCCTGCTGCCCCTCGGTCATGTCCCCGAACCCGGGCAAGGCATCGATCAGGGTCTGCTTACGGATACCACCCTGCTCAGCAGCGAGACCGTCGTGCAGGAGGGCACGGAGATCGCCGTCCGTGCTCCACTTCTTGAGGTTGTCGTATACGGGCCTGAGGTCGGTCTGTCGGACTTCATTGCTTTCCCGGAGGTGAGCCTGGGACGGCTCGGGGAGCATGTCGTAGTGCGTGTCCTTCGGCCCCTGAACGGATTCGTACTCGGCGCTGCCGCGTGGCCGCTCGGGAGATTTGTCTCCCTCCGGGGTCGCCCCTGCGGGATCCTGCGGGACCCGACGATCCGTACTACCTCGCGTCTCGGGCGTCTGCCCGTCGGGCTTCCGTTCTGTTGCGGGGCGTGACCGCGTGTCGTTGTCCGGGGCGACCGGCTGTCGGTTCGAGTCCAGTGGGATGGCGAAGACGCCGTTGTTGCCGTTGTGCAGTGGCTTCGAGCTCTGCTGGCCCGTCTGGGCGTCGATGTAGGTGACGCGGCCGTTGTGGTTGACGGCGTTCCAGGCGTGGGCGCGGCCGTTGGCGTCCTGGGTGATGATGACGGCCTGGGAGCCGTGGCCGCTGTTGCGGAGGGTGTTCTCCAGGCGGTTGAAGGCGCCGCGGCCGTTGCCCATGTCGCTGAAGCGGGCGCCGAGGGTGTTCTCGATGCGGTCGCGGCCGGCCTTCTCGCCGCGGTCCGACGGGGTCCCGTCCGGATTGGGGTCGGGGGTGCGGGCGGCGGCTGCCGTGGGGTTGCCGGCGTACGTGTCGACGGTGGACAGGGCCACGTCGGTGCAGTTGTTGTTGCGGCCGGGGCTGTCGGCACCGTCGCCGTTGATGTTGCGGACCCAGGGGCCGTCCGCCGGGTCCGGCGGCCGGGTGGGGTCGCCGTTCTCGTCTCGCGGGACCGAGTTCTCCAGCGACTGCTGCTCGGCGGGGGTGGGGTGGGTGACGCCGCCGGGAGGGGTGGTGTCGCGGGTGGCGGTGGCCGGGAGCGGGTCCGGATGCGAAGGATCCTGCGGGGAGCCGTCGGCGGAGTCCTCGGGGGTCGTGTGGTCCGGGTCCGTGGACTCGGCGGCGTCGGGGTCCTTGGCCTCGGATGCGTCCGGGTCGGTGGACGGCGGACTGGAATCCGGGTCGGTGGGCGGAGTCGAGTCCGGGTCGGTGTGCGGGTTGGAATCCGGGTTGCCGGTCTGCGTGGTGTCCGGGTTCTCGGACTGGGTGGGGTCGGGATCCTTGGTCTGGGAAGGCTCCGGGTCCGTGGGCTTGGCGGAGTCCGGGCTTTCAGACTGGGTGGTGTCCGGGCTCTCGGACTTGGTGGCGTCCGAGTTGTCGGAAGGGTTGTCGTCCGTCGTTTCGGGTGACGGGTCCGACTCGTTGGTCTGCTGGTCCTGGTTCTGGTTCTGGCTGTGACTCGTGTCGGGGGAGTCGTCGGCCTTTTGCTGAGTGGTGTCGGGCCCGTCCTCAGCGGTCTGCGGGTCCTGCTGCGCGGTCTCGGGGCCCGGCTTTGAGTCGTCGGAGCTCTGGTTCGAGTTGTCGTCCGGTTCCTGCTGGGAGGTGTCCTGTCCCTCCTGGCTGGTGTCGGACCCGTCCTGAGTGGTGTCCGTCCCGTCCTGGGAGGTGTCCGTTCCCTCTTGGGAGGTGTCCGTCCCCTGGTTGGAGTCCGTTGCGTCCGGCTGGCTCAGGTCGATCGGGTTGCGGTTGGCGTCCAGGGGGATGTGCCAGACGTGTTCCGCCTGGTCGAGGTGGAGGGGCTGGTCGCTGACGTCGCCGCTCTGGGTGTCGATCCAGACGATGTTGCCGTCGTGGTTGACGACGTTGAAGGCGTGGCCGCCTCCGCCGGGCCAGTCGACCTGGACGATGGCCGCCGAGCCGGGGCCGGACTGCTGCAGGACCGACGCGATGTTGTTGGCGGTGTTGGGGTCCCCGCCCGGACCGGCGTAGGCGTGCGACGCGCCCGTCCAGCGGATCTGGTTGTCGTTGGCGTTGTCCTCGGGGGACCAGTAGTCGGGGTTGCCGTTCGCGTCGGTGTCGACCGTGCGCGGCGCCGAGACCTGCGGGTTGCCGTACCAGGTCTCCAGGAAGGAGCGGGAGCAGTCGGCGCAGTTGTTGCTGCGGCCCGGGACCGTGTTGCCGCCGTCGTTCTGGAGCTGGGACCAGGGGCCGTGCGGGTCCGGGAAGCGTTCCGGCGTGCCGTCGTCGTTGCGCGGTACGGCGTCCGCCAGCGCCTGCTGGTCCGCCGGGTCCGGCTCGGTCAGGCCGCCCGGGTAGTGGTCCAGGTCGGCACGGATGTCGTCCAGGCTGTCCTGGTTGGGGTGGTGCTGGTTGCCGGGGTCGTTGGGGGTGGCCTGGGGTGAGCCCGGGTTCTGGGGCGCGGTCGGGTCCGCGTGCGCGGGCGGCGGGGTGGTCACGACCGTGTGGATCGGGACCGGCGTCACCTGCTGCTGTTGCTGCTGATCCGGGTTCTGCTGCGAGTTCTCCGGCTTGTCGGGGTGCGCGGCCGGCTGCTGCGGGGTGTTCGGTGTGTTGCCCGTGGGCTGGTGCGTCGGCTTGTTGGGCGTCGGGCTCGCGCTCGGCTGGTTCGGAGTGCTCGGCGTGCCCGGTGTGCTGGGCGTGCCCTGAGTGGGGTGGTTCGACGGGGGCGATGGGTTCGACGCGTTGGGCGTGCGGTTGCTCGGCGTCGAGGGGTTGGAGTTGCTCGGCGTGCCGCTGTTCGGAGTCGAGCTGCGGTCCGGTCCCGTACCGGCCGACGTGGACGGCGTCGTCGTATTCGTATTCGGGTTCGTCGACGGCGGTGAGGTCCTGGACGGCGTCGACGAGGACGGGTTCGACTGAGCCGGGTTCGACTGCGACGGATTCGACCGGGACGGGTTGGACTGCGACGGGTTCGACTGCGACGGGTTCGAATGGGACGGCGTCTGGTTCGGGGTGGTCGTCCGGGGGTCCTGACCCGGAGTGTGCGTACGGGTGTTGCCCGACCCGTCCGGGGTGTTGCGAGGCGACGTCCGATCGCCCGGGGTCGTGTTCCCAGGCGTGTTGTTCGGCGTGGTCCGGTCACCCGGGGTCGTGTTCCCGGGTGTGTTCCGGGGAGTGCTGCCATCACCCGGCGTCGCCGTCGTACCGGGTGTGTTTCGGGGCGCAGTTCGGTCGCCCGGGGTGTTCTGCGGCGACGTCCGATCACCCGGTGTCGTCCCAGGCGTGTTCCGCGGCGTACTGCGGTCGCCACCCGGCGTCGTATTCCCGGATGCATTCCCAGCCGTGTTACCGGCCGTACTCCCCGCCGCATTCCCAGCCGTACTACGAGCCCCGGCCGCGGCCCCGTCCCCCGGAGTCGCACCCCCAGGAGCCCGCTGAGGCCCGGTACGTCCATCCCCCGCCCCGGCGCCTCGACCGTCCGGCGTCGACGTCGGCGTTGAGGTCGGCGTCGTAGCCGGCGTGCTCCGAGGCCCGGTGCCCGCTGTCGGGCTGGGCGTAGAGGCAGGCCCGGTCCCCGTGGCAGACGGTGTGGCGGCGGAAGGATTCCTCGCCGGGCCCGAGTTGGGCGTCGGGCTCGTCGCGGAGGGCGAGCCACCGCCCGACGCGCTACCGCCGTGATGCGACCCCGCACCACCACCCGCCGCCGTGGCGGAGGCGACAGGCGACGACGGAATGGCCGAGCCGCCGTCCGAACGACCACCCGAGCTCGACGGCGACGGATCGGACGTGGCCGTCGTCGGCGCGGCGTTCGACTGAGTCGGCGTGGTCGCCGCCAGGCTGTCGATCGACGTGCCGATCGCCCCGTTCCCAGGCGACGACGAAGTACCGCCGGACGACGACGGCGTGGGCGCCGAATGTGCCGTGGGGGAGGAGAGCCCGGAGACATGGGAGCCGCCGCCGCTGTTGGACGGGGTGCCGGACGAACTGGGGGAGTTGGAAGAGCCGTTCCCGTCCCCGGCGTTGGACGACGGGCCGCCGGGCGACGGGTCGTCGAAGTCCGAAAGGGACGGGCCCGAGGAGGACCCCGTCGGCCGCGGGTACGAGGAGTCCGACGAGGACGAGTCGCGTCCCGAGTCCGAACCCGGGCCGGAGTCCGGGCCCGCGCCCACATCCGGCCCGCCGATGTCGTTGCCGCCCGTGTCTGCGGATATACCGCGACCTATGTTCGAGCCGACATCGTTGGTCGAACGTGTCGAGGACGAATCCGACGAGGAGTCCGAGGACCGCGAGTCCGAGCTCGAACCGGAGCCCGAGTCGGAAGACGAGTTGGAATTCGAGTTCGACGACGACGAGTTGGAATCAGACGACGAGTTGGAGCCGTTCGAGCCGGAGTCACCGTCGCTCTTGCCCGTGTCGCTGCCGCCGTCACCGCCCGCCCCGTCGGCCCCGAGGCCATTGCTCGACGGCCCGTTGTACCCGTCGATACGGCTGTCCACCGCGTGGTGGAACTTGTTGCCGGCCTTCTGCCCCAGGCTGTCGCGGACGCCCTCGGCAAGGGTCTGCGGGGTCTGCTTCAGGGCGTCCAGGCCCGCCTGGCCACCGGCCTTGATGGTGGCGCTGACGTCGTAGCCCTCCTGGGCGCCGAAGCCGACGTTCACGGTCTGCCGGATGAGGTCGGTGATGATCGCCTCGATCGCGGAGATCGCCGGCTCCTTCATCGCCTCGACGATCGCCTCCATCAACGCCTTTTTCAGCTCGTCGAGGAGGCGGCGCACGATCAGCCGTGTGACCTGGGTGGCGCCGAGACCGGCGACCTCCGACAGGCCGAAGGTGAAGGGCGCGGCGGCGTGCGCGGCCACGATCTCGATGGCCAGGGCGATCAGCTGCGCGATCACCGCCCACTTGGCGAATTCGACCAGGTAGGCGCAGGCCTCCATCACGTTCGCGATGATGAAGGCGGCTTGTGCCGCGTTCTGGAGGTAGCCGTCGCCTCCGCCGCCGTCGAACTTCTCGTACGTCTTGGAGAACTTGTCGATCGACTCACCGGCGTTGTGCGCCAGGACCTGCCGGGCGCTGGTGTTCGCCGTGGTGTGCAGGCCGTTGACCTTCTCGCCGAACTCGCGCCACAGCGCGGCCGAGTCTCTGAGCTTGTCCTCGTCCGCAGTGGGCCACCTGTAGCCCAGCATCTCGAGAACCCACTCGAGTTCGTCCGGCAGCATCATCGACACAGCAGCTAGCACCCCCGTAAGCCAGAACGGCCGTACAACTCCCTCACCCGTCAAGGGAAATCACACAGGAGTACAGCCGCCCGCAAAGTTTACGGACTCACCAGCAGGCTGGTTCAGGGGGTTGCTGTCACAAATCCGTTGCAGGATGCCGCGGTTGTCCGGAGAGGTACGCAATCACGTCGGCAGGCCGACTGCAATCACGTCGGCCGACCGCGATCACGCTGGCCGGACGACCGCGATCCCACGGCTCACTGCGTACGGCCCCGGGTGCGCTCCCGGTGTCCCTTCACGTCGGGCCGGCCGATGTGACCCTGCGCGCGCTCGGACTCGCCGAGCCAGATGTGCGGTACGTACTGCCTGACCGCCGAGACCACCTGCTGCTGTTGGGCGGCGGGGAAGGGCAGCCGGTAGCGCAGGCCGGGCATGTCGGGGTGCAGGGGCTCCTCGTCGCGGACCAGCGTCCACAGGACCGGATCGTCGCGGTCGATCGGGCCGACGGGGAACAGTTCCAGCGAGTAGACCTTGCCGCCCTGCCCGAGCTTGCTCCAGAACAGGCCGACTCCGGCGAGGGTCTGCCAGGGGATGACGTTCTGGGCCTTCTTGCCGGCGACCCACAGGCCGGTGTGGTCGACGAGGATCCTGTTGTGGCGGTTCGCCCAGTGGCCGATGAAGAGGAACACGCCGAGGGCACCGAGCGCCAGCATGAACACCATGCCCGCGTAGCCGGCGATGCTCGACTCGCCCTTCTGGTTCCCGGTAGCAACCAAGGCGGCACCGAACACGCCCACCGCGCCGATCACGATCAGGACGACGGAGCAAGGGAGACCGGTCATGGCGCCCCGGCGGCCGGTACGTATGACGACGGCGTTCGGGGAGGGTGTGGGGGTGTGCGGCGGCAACATGGTGCGTGAGCCTATCGAATCCGGGAGGGCGGTCGGCGGGGCGCTCGGCGGCCTGTGGACGAGCCACCGTCGCACCGCACTTGCCCGATGCCTCGATCTCCCACCACTGGCATTACGCTCCCTCGTCATGACTACGCACGATGGGGAACAGACGCTGGCGGGACGCGACGAGCGCGAGCCGGTCCGGCAAGAAGCGGATGAACTCCGCGTGCGTTTCCAGCAGCTGCCGGATCCGGGCGTCGCGCGGGCACGGTCCCAGCAGGCGCGGAGCGCCCGGACCGCCCTCATGGGTGCCGGGGCCCTGGTCGCGCTGTACAGCCTCGTCGGTATCGCGGGACGCCTCGACGGCGGCGCGGGCGCATGGACCGCGGCACACGCCCTGGGCCTCGCCTGCGCCGGCTCCGCCGTGGAGTGGGCCCGACGCGGACGCACCCGCTGGGCCCTGATGGCGATCATCGTGGGAGCGGTGGGCGCGACGCTGGGGAACGCCTTGCCCTGACGGGCCCGGTCAGCCGTCCCCAGCCCACGCGATGAATCCGATGAGCCCGATGAGCCCGATTTACCGGATGATCCGGATGAACGGGATGCTCACACCTTGGTGAAGCACAGGGTGTAGTCGAAGCCCCGGCTGCTGTAGTACTGAATGCCGTAGTCGTACTTCGCCGAGCACTCCTGGCCCTGGCCGGGCAGCATTTCGCCCATCTTGTACTCGGCCTCCGGCGAGCCGCAGTCGACGACCGTGGGCACCGGCTTGCCCTTCGGGTCCGCGACCTTGACGCAGTCGCCGACCTCCGGGTCGTGCGTCTTCGCCTCCTCGGCGGCCGCCGAAGCCGAGGCCTCCGCCTTCGCCTTGCCGCCGGTGGGGCTGGTGTTGTAGTCCCAGACGTAGTAGCCCAGGCCACCGACGATCGCGATGACGACGACGGCCGCCTTCACCATCCGCAGCGCGGCTCCCGGCGGACGCTGAGGACCGCGCGGCTGCTGCGGGGGCTGCGGCTGCTGCGGATATCCGTACGGCTGCTGCGGCTGCTGCCCGTACGGCTGAGGCTGCTGCCCGTAAGGCTGCTGCGGTTGCCCATAGGGCGGTTGCTGCTGGCCGTACGGCTGATTCGGGTACTGCGGAGGAGGCGTCGACATGCCTGGGGAACCCCGTAATTGACTGAATTTTGTATGAGCGGGAACAAGATCAACATGAAGTTGACCGGGCGCACGCTACCTTCTGCGGCCGACCGGGTCGTCACGGGGGTCGGCTGGAGCCGATCAAGTCCGAGGGCGGGCGGCGCGCGTCACCCGCGCGTGACGGGAGATACTGCGGATGTCGAGTTCGGGCAGGAGCAGCGAGGAGAAGCGACATGGCCAGGCAACCCGATAACTCATCGAACCCGCACGGCCCTTCGCAGGAGCGCGGTGTGCTGGACGAGGCCCTCGAACCGGCCCAGATCCGTTCGCTGAACTCCGCCCTGCGCAAGCTGACCGAGACCGACGGCGTCAGCAAGGACATGCAGGAGGCCGCCAAGCGGATGCTCTCCGGCCGCCTCGCGCTGCGCGACGCCCTTGACGACCCCGCGGTGGCACGCGCCCTCGGCGGTGGCATGGCGTCGCTGCGCGGTCAGTGGGAGTCGCTCTCGGAGGAGGAGCGCGACCAGGTCAGGCACGGGGAGACGCCGGGGAGCGGTGGCCCGTCCTCAGGGTCCGCAGATCCGAAGGGCCGGCAGGATCAGTCCTCCCAGGACGGGAAGAACGGCCAGGGCGGCCGGCACAGCGGCGGTTTCTCGCTGTACTGATCCCCGTAACCGAGGAACCCACGAACCCAGTAATCCCGTAACTCCGTAACCCGTACCGAACCGCGTACGGCTCACTGAGCCTGGCGCTGCTTGCGGTACAGCGCGATGGCCGTCTGGGTCGGGTAGTTGGGGACGGTGACGGTCTCGCCGGTGTCCTTGGCGACCACGATCTTGCTGCCGCCGGGCGGGGCGGGCTGCGGTCGGCCGGCCGCGTCCGTGACCGGCGGGAACACGGCGTACACCAGGTACCCGATGTCGAACTCCTCGACGCGCAGCTCGGCCGGAGTGCCGTCCGGCAGCTTGGGCTGCGCGTACCGGCCGCGCACGATGGCGAGGGCCTGCTCGGCGGTGGTCGGCGGGGCCGGGTTGTCCGAAGTCACGTGCTGCGCTCCTAGTCGGCTGGGTCTGGATCTCTCGGCGGGATCTTCGCGGTGCTGAGCCCGGGGCGGGTCAGAACAGCCCGTGCCACATCTGCTCGACGATCAGCGACCACCAGGTGTCCGCACTCGCGAGCGCGGAGGCGTCGACGGCCACCAACCGCTCCTGCAGCGCGGCCACTTCGCCGCCCGCCGCGACCGGGTCGAGGCCGCGCATCCGCTGCCGTGCGTCCGCGAGCAGCGCCAGGGAGCGGGCGAAGGCGGCGGCCGAGACGTTGACGTAGCGGGAGGCGGCGGTCACCGGATCCACGGCCCACAGCGCGCCGAGCCCGTCCGGCTGCCCCGCGCCG
The DNA here is from genome assembly GCF_008704715.1 of Streptomyces chartreusis. Lineage (NCBI taxonomy): Bacteria > Bacillati > Actinomycetota > Actinomycetes > Kitasatosporales > Streptomycetaceae > Streptomyces > Streptomyces chartreusis. Next base: position 2,878,692 of record NZ_CP023689.1, on the reverse strand, counting down.
GGCCGGCACTGCACCGCGATGACCGCGACGCCGTCGAAGCCGATCCGGGCGAGGTGCGCCAGGACGGCGATCTTCTCCTCGCCGGCGGGGCTGCGCCGCTCCCGCAGATTCGTGGCGACGTCGGTGAACAGGCCACCGGCAGGCGGCGCCTCGGGCCGGTCCGCGGTGAAGAAGAGCGGGAGGTCGGCGGGGAGCCCGGCCCCGGCGAGCGTGGCGGCTGTGGTCTCCGGCAGCGTGCTGCCCGCGACGGCCTCGGCGTCGAAGCGACGTACGCCGTCCTCGCCGAAGACCTCGGTCAGATACCGGCCGAGGGCCTCGTCGTCCATCGGCTCCGCGGGCGTCACCTGCGCGGGCACCGGCGCCCGGTGCGGGCGGGGCGGCGGCTGCCGGCCTGCGATCCGGTGCATCGTGTCGACCTGCTCGACCAGCGCCTCGATGCCCTCGGCGCGTACCTCGGGGCGGGCCCCGTAGCTCTGCGAGCAGGACAGCTGCGCGTTGGGGAAGGTGTTGAGGAGCTCGGCCGTGTAGCCGCCGGGGAGGAGGCTGGGACTCAGGTCCGTGTGAATGGCGGTGACGCTTTCGACGGGGACGTTCATCCGTCGCAGGTCGGCCCACGCCTGGTACTCGGAAGGGGCGAGGCCGGGGCCGGAGTTGCGGAAGAGGGTCGTCTCCTCGCCGTTCGCCGGGTCGGTGTACGTGAAGACGGCGGTGTTGCCGGGCCCGGTGACCGGCCGGGTCTCTCCCGACGCGCCCTGACCCGGGTCGCCGTGCTTCCGCAGGTACGTCTGGACGACCTCGTCGACCGGCACCGAAGGCCAGATCGTGAGCTCGCCGGTACGGCGGTCCACGACCCCGCAGGCGTTGCCGATCTCGGCCGGCGGCCGCCGCTCCCCGGTCTCCGGGTCACGCTCGGGCTCCGCCGGCGCGGCCCACACGACCCAGCCCAGGTCGAACTCCTGCATCCGGACCTCGCGGTGCGGCTGCGCCGAGCCTTCCGGGTTGAGCCAACGGTCGGCGATGGCGAGCGCCTGCTCCTGGCTGGTCACGGGAGGCTCCTTCGGAGGGGTCGGTCGCTGGTGGTGCGAGTCATATGGGTGGTGTGGGTCGGGTGGGGCGCCCGTGGCACGGTGTCGGTCCGGCCGTCGTACGCGTCTACGAGGCTATCCCCGGGTCCGCCGCGCGGATGCGGAGGGCCTTCGCCCCGCGCTCGGTCGCGAGGAGCAGGATCCCGTCGGGGGAGAGGTCGGCGGCGGTGAAGGGAGTGTCGGAAATGAGCGCGGCCACGACCTCCTGGTCGGCCCTGGCCCAGACACGCAGGTAGTCGGCGCCCCGGCTCAGGCCCAGCGGGGCCGCGGCACGCTGCTCCTCGGAGGGACGGACGATCAGCGCCGGGTCGACGTCACCGAGGTCACCGGGTCCTACGAGGCCATGGACGAGCACCGCGGCACGGGACTCCTCCCCGGGGCCACCGACCGGCCGCGCCCCGGGCGTGCCGGCCGGGACCACCAGTACGGCCACTGGAGTCGCCGTACCGTCGGGCTGGGGCAGGCTGCCGACCGTCACGGCGCTGATGCCGGGCACGGGCAGGCTCCACAGCGTCCGCCACGGCAGTTCGAGGCCGAGCCGCTGGTGGATCGCGTCGGCGTACTCGGGCAGGCCGTCCTCGACGAACGCCGTCTCCAGCAGCGCGGCGCGCAGCAGCGCGGGCGGCTGGGTCCGGGTCAGCACAGGAGCCGTACGCAGATACGTCCGGGCCGGAGCGCCCAGCTCCGCCGCCGGTACCGCCTCGACGGCCGCGCGCAGCGGCACCGGGTCGGCGTGCACGAACAGACCGGGGTCCGTGAGCAGTTGGGGGAGCAGACCGGCTTCCAGGGTGTGGCCGGCGATTTGGTCGCGGACGTACGGGTCGGCCTTGCTCCAGTCCTGCTCGGGCACGGCCTCCAGCAGCGCCATCGCGACCTGCGTCTGAGCGGCGCGGACGCTGGGCAGCCCGGCGCGGATCTCGTCACCGACGGCCGGGTGCAGCAGCCCCAGCGACATACGCGGGCCGTCCTCCGTGTCCGCCGCCTCCTCTTCCCTCGGCTGCACGAAGGGCCCGGCGAGGAGCATCCCGTCCGCGAGGGCCTGGCTCATGTCCCGCCCGGCGACCGCGCTGACCAGCCTCGCCCACAGGCCGACGGGCATGCCGTCGGACTCGGCCAGGGCCAGCGGCGCCAGCAGGAGCCTCAGCGTCTGCGGGTCGGCGCCCAGCCGCCCTGCGTGCAGGTCCAGCGCCTCGCCGACGGAGGTCGGCAGATGCCTCTCGTCGGCCGGGTCGAAGCCCTCCGGAGCCATCAGGATGCCGTTGACGGCGAGCTGGACGACCAGCGGGCTTCCGGCCCTGCGTCCGATCGCCGCGCCCAGAGCGAGACGTACGGCGGGATCCACGGTGAACGGCAGCTCCGGTGCGCCGAACTCCGGGTTCAGCGCGGCCTGCGCGTGCAGCACCAGGCCCTCGGGGTCGGCCCACTCCGGCTCGTCGAGATCGATGACCCGCACGGTGCCGGACGGCAGCTGCGAGGTCAGCTCGGCGACCAGCGGACGCGGCACCTCGGTCAGCAGCCGGACCGTCCCGGTGGCGGCCAGCGGAGCCAGGACCTCCCGGACGACCCGGGCTGGCTCATCGGTGGCCCGCACCGGGCCGGCACGGTCGACATCCGGGACGACGACGGTCACCGGCTCGGCGAGCGCCGCCAGTTCCGTGAACACGTCCTCGGTGCTGCCGGCGTCGAGCTGGTAGTGGTCGGCGAGCAGCCAGAGCAGCTGTGCGGCGGTGAGTCCTTCGGCGGTCGGTACCGCGGGCGCGGGCAGTTCCGGCGGCACCGTCGACGGATCCATCTCGTCCAGCGGCAGCCGCTTGCGGTACTCCGGATCGCACAGCATCAGGAACCCGGTGAGCAGCCTCGAACGCCCGCTGCCCGAACCGCCGGTGAGCACCACCACGCGCGGAGCGCCCGGCGCGGATCCACGCCATGCGCTCAGCGCGCGCAGCGCGGCGGCGCGGCCGCCTATGTGGGGGTGTGGTGCGTATTCCTCGGTCGAGCCGGTCATGGGTCCCCGTCCTCCGCCGTCGCGGACGCGTTCGATACGACCCTGATCTTAGGCGTCGAGCAGGTCCGGCGGGCAGGTGGAGGACCCTGCCCGCTGCCGGACGGCGGCGCTCTACTCGGCCGCCACCCCACCACCCCGAGGCGACGCCTCCAGGTCGAACTCCCCGTCCCGTGCGCCGAGTACGAACGCCCGCCACTCCGCCTCGGTGTACCGCAGCACGGTGCCGGGGTCGAGGGAGGAACGCATGGCCACCGCGCCCTCGGGCAGGTACGCGATCTCGACGCGCTCCTCGTGCTGCTCGGTGCCGGGCGCGCAGATCCACTCGACACCGGAGATGTCGAGGGCGTACAGCTCGTCGCGCTCCCGCTCCTTGCGCGCCTTGATGTCCTCGGCCTGAGTCCCGACCTCGTTGTTGCTTGCCTCGGTCATGCCGCTGGGCCTCTTCCCTGACGTGCGAACGACGTACGGGTCTCACCCTACTGACGTCGGTCGCCCCGCACGTGCCCGTCGCGGATCAGAGGTCGTGCGGCCGCAGCCTCGCGTGTGCGACCCCGGTCGGTACCTGGACCTGGCCGTCGTACTGGGCCGTGGTCTCTTTCCAGATGGCGTCCTGCTCGGCCTCGTTCAGCTCGTGGGCCACACCCATCTTGGTGAAGGCGACGCCCATCCCGGCGAGACGTTCCGCGAGGCTGGCCATCGACTCGTACATGCCGTCGCGCAGGCCCTCGTAGACGACGCCGAACTTCTCGCCGATGTCGTCGTCGCCCCACGGCGGGGTGTCGCCCTTCTCGAGCGCGGTCAGCCCGGTCTGCAGGGCTGTCACGGCCTTGCCGAAGTCCAGGCCGACGTTGAACATGTGGAAGCCCTCGGTCTTGAGGACCTCGGGATCGGAATCCATGTAGTCCGACGGCACAACTGCCCCCCGTGGCTCGTCATTTCTGTCGCACGGCCACCTTAACCGGGGTGCCCGCGCGAGCCCCAGCCCCCACCGGCGACGGGAGAGGGGCGGCACCCCACGCGGGTACCGCCCCTCCGGCTCGACCGAGCGTCCTTCAGAACCGGTTCGGCAGCCATCCCGTCTGGATCAGCTGGCCACCACGCCGGCGCGTGTGGAAGTAGCCACGGCCGGGCGGCAGTTGAGTTCCCGTGATGTTGCCCAGCAGCTGGCCCTCGGACCGGTCGCCGGAGAGCACCACACCCTGGGCGCCGAGCTCGCGCATGCGCTGCATCACCGGCTCGTACAGCGAGCGGCTCGCACCGCCCGAGGCACGGGCGATGATGACGCGCAGACCGATGTCACGGGCGAACGGCAGGTACTCGAGCAGCGGCGCCAGCGGGTTCACGCCGGTCGCCACCAGGTCGTAGTCGTCGACGATGACGAACGCGTCCGGGCTGCTGTACCAACTGCGGTTGCGTAGCTGCTCCGGCGTGACGTCCGGGCCGGGCATCCGGCGGTGCATCGAGCCGGCCAGGCCCTCCAGCGTCTCCGTGAGCGCGGGCGCCGAGGCGCAGTACCGCGACAGGTGCGAGTCGGGCACGCCCTCCAGGTGGGCACGCCGGTAGTCACCCATGACGATCTTCGCCTGGTCCGGCGTGTAGCGCTCGGTGATCTGCTTGACCAGCAGCCGCAGGATCGCGGACTTACCGGACTCGCTCTCACCGAACACGATGAAGAGCGGGTCGGTCTCGAAGTCGACGAAGACCGGCGAGAGCGACGACTCGTCGATACCGACGGCGACACCGCGCTCCGGGTGCTCGAAGCCCTTGGGCAGCCGGTCCACCGGCAGCATCGTGGGCAGCAGCCGCACGGCCGGGGCGTGGTTGCCCTGCCAGTTCTCGTTGATGCCGCCGATGAGGATCGACGTCGCCTCGGACAGGTCCTCCGTCGCCGAGGAGCCGTCGACACGCGGCAGCGCCGTCATGAAGTGCAGCTTCTCCTGCGTCAGACCACGGCCCGGCACGGTCGCGGGGACGTTCTGCGCGACCTTGCGGTCGATCTCCGACTCCGTCGGGTCACCGAGCCGGAGCTCGATGCGGTTCTGGAGCATGTCCTTGAGCGCCGGCCGCACCTCGGTGTAGCGGCTCGCCGACAGGATCACGTGCACGCCGAAGCCGAGACCGCGGGTCGCGATCTCCGTGACGGTCGCCTCCAGCATCTCGTAGTCGGTCTTGAACGTGGCCCAGCCGTCGATGACGAGGAAGACGTCACCCCAGACCTGGTCGGGCAGCTGGCCCGCGGCCCGGCGCTGCCGGTAGGTCGTGACCGAGTCGACGTTGTGCTCGCGGAAGTACTCCTCACGCGCGTTGAGGATCCCCTCGACCTCGCTGACCGTACGGCGCACCTTCTCGGCGTCGAGACGGTTCGCGACACCGCCGACGTGCGCCAGCTCCTCCATCGAGATCAGCGAGCCACCACCGAAGTCCAGGCAGTAGAACTGCACTTCGGACGGCGTGTGGGTGAGCGCGAACGACGAGATGAGCGTACGCAGCAGCGTCGACTTGCCGGACTGCGGACCACCGACGAACAGACCGTGGCCCGCACCGCCAGCGAAGTCCCGGTACAGCACGTCACGCCGCTGCTCGAACGGCTTGTCGACCAGACCGACCGGCACATTGAGCCGGCCGAGCGCGGTGTAGTCGGGCGCGGTCAGGCCGCGCTCCGGGGTGACGGCGAGCTGCGGGAGCAGCTGCTCCAGCGACGGCGCCTCCTCCAGCGGGGGCAGCCACACCTGGTGCGCCGGCGGACCCTGGTTGATCATGCGGCTGACAAGCACGTCCAGGACGGTGTCCGCGAGCGCGTCGTCCACCCGGTTGTCGGGCTCCGGCTCCTCGATCACCGGCTGCGGCGGCAGCTCCACGTGCTCCGCCGAGAACAGCGCGGGCCGCAGCTGCGTCGAGCGGTGCACCCGGGACGGACCCTCGCCGTGGTACGCCCCCGACACGTACGCCGCCTTGAAGCGGACCATGGTGTCGGTGTCGTAGCGCAGATAACCGGAACCGGGGATCGACGGCAGGTGGTAGGCGTCCGGGACACCGATCGCCGTACGGGACTCGGCGGCGGAGAAGGTCCGCAGACCGATCCGGTACGACAGGTAGGTGTCCAGACCGCGCAGCTTGCCCTCCTCCAGGCGCTGCGAGGCCAGCAGCAGGTGCACACCCAGCGAACGGCCGATACGGCCGATCTGGATGAACATGTCGATGAAGTCCGGCTTGGCCGTGAGGAGTTCGGAGAACTCGTCGAGCACGATCACCAGCGAGGCCATCGGCTCCAGCGCGGCACCCGCCGCCCGGGCCTTCTCGTAGTCGTGCAGGTTGGCGTAGTTGCCGGCCGAGCGCAGCAGCTCCTGGCGGCGCTGCGTCTCACCCATGATCGAGTCACGCATGCGGTCGACGAGGGTGAGGTCGTCGGCGAGGTTGGTGATCACGGCCGCGGTGTGCGGCATGTCCGCCATGCCGGCGAAGGTCGCACCACCCTTGAAGTCCGCGAGGATGAAGTTCAGCGTCTCCGAGGAGTGCGTCACCGCGAGACCGAGCACGAGCGTACGCAGCACCTCGGACTTGCCGGAACCGGTGGCGCCGACGCACAGGCCGTGCGGGCCCATGCCCTCCTGCGAGGCCTCCTTGAGGTCCAGCATGACCGGCTCGCCGTTCTCGCCGACACCGATCGGCACCCGCAGCCGCTCGTGCAGCGTGCGCGGCCGCCAGGTGCGGGAGACGTCGACCGTGCCCGCGTCGCCGATGCCCATCAGGTCCGTGAAGTCCAGGTTGGACAGCAGCGGTTCGCCCTCCTCCGCGGAACCGACCCGGAAGGGGGCCAGCTGCCGCGCGAGGGACTCGGCCTGCGCCTGGTTGAGGACATCGGGCCTGCCGGTGTACGCCGACTCGTGGCCGACGAACAGCCGCATCCGGTCCGGCTTCGCGTAGACCGTCAGACCCGCGCGCAGCTCCTCCTCCAGCGGACCGGGCGAGATCTCCAGGAACGTCACGCCCTGGAGGCCCTCGCTGCTGGCGAGTTCGGAGTCCGGCGGCACGGTGCCGCCGTCGAGCACCACGATCAGGTGCGGCTGGTCGTAGACCGGGTTGGCCTCACGGTTCCAGCGGGGCCGGTCGCCCAGCTGGTCCGCCAGCGCCTCCTCCAGCTCCCCGAGGTCGTCGAAGAGGAGACGGGACGAGCCCGCCCCGTCCTTGGCCTTCGGGTGCTGGCTGTGCGGCAGCCACTTGATCCAGTCCCAGTCCGCCGCCGCGGAGGGGTGCGCCACCACCGCGATCATCATGTCCTCGGGCGAGTGCAGCGTCGCCAGCTGGGACAGGCTCGCGCGCGCGTTGGCGTAGACCGTGTCCGACTCGCCGCAGATCGTCACGTGGTAGAAGGCACGCAGCGAGATGGCGACCGGCAGGTCGGACAGGCTGCCGTGCGCGTCGAGGAACGCCTTCATGGCGGCCGCGGTCAGCGGCTCCAGCTCCTCCTTGGGAGCCGTCTCCGGTGCGACGAGCGGGGTGTTGAGCTGCTGCACACCGCGCCCGATCCGCACGGAGGCGAAGTCCGCGTCCGTCGGCCGCCGCTCCCACAGCCGCTTGCCGTCGGCGGCCACCGCCCACAGCTGCTCCGGGTCGGGGTGCTGGAAGAGCTGGCTCTGCCGCTGGAGTTCCGCGGTCTTGTGCACGTCCTTGCGGACCTGCTCCAGGTAGCGGAAGTAGTCACGCCGGTCCTGGGTCATCCCCGCGCCGCCGCCCTGCCGGGACTTGGCGAACTGGGCGATGGCCATGGCCAGCGTCGAGGCCAGCATCAGCCCGCCGACCACCCTCATATAGGAGGGCAGGTTGGGCATGAAGAAGAAGCCGACCGAACCCAGCATGCCCATCATGGGCAGCAGGTTCATGAGCATGCTCTCGTCGCCCTCGCGAGGGATCTCGGGGGGCGTCTCCAGTTTGACCTCGCCGTCCGGGACGGCTGGCGGCACTATCCGCGGTGGCCGCTTGATGATGACGACGCTCACCGATGCACTCATCCTTCGCGATTGATACGTACGTCTTGGCACCGACGCCCCCGTGTACCGCGACGTGATTGTTCGTTCGCGTAGGCGTCGTTCGCGTAGAGGTCGATCCTACTGATGCGCCGGGTGCCCGAGGGAGGGAGGCGGATGGAGATGCGGCGCAGGTCCTGGGAGGAATGCGGGAGGTAGGTCCTGTCGCGGGGGTGGCAGCGGATAGGGTGGCGACCCGCGCCGTAGGAGCGGTGCGAAGAGCCTTGTCTAGCAGGGGGAACACCAGGTGAGCACGGGGACTTCGACAGGTTTCTGCCGAATCACCATCGCAGCGCCGGACAGTCGCGTCGATGTGGCGCTGCCGGAGGACCTGCCGGTCCAGGACCTCTTTCCCGAGATCGTCAGACTCTCGGGCCTGGTCCAGTCGGACACCAGTCCCGCCGGTTACCACCTCGTGACCCGCGAGGGCCAAGTACTCGACGCGAGCCGTTCGTTGCTGGAGCACCGGGTCAGGGACGGCGAGGTGCTGCTGCTGCGCACCTTCGCCGACTCGCTGCCGCCGGCCGTGCACGACGACGTCGTCGACGCCATCGCCGCCGCGGTCAAGCAGGACACCCGCAGCTGGAACGACAACCTGATGCGGGTGGCCGGCCTCGTCGCCGGTTCGCTCCTGCTGGTCATGCTCGGCTTCGTCTTCTGGTTCGCGGACCCGGTACGCCACGACATGCACGGCCTCCAGGGCATCCTGGCCGGCGTGACCGCGCTCGCCCTGACGGCACTGGCCGGCGTGCGGGCCCGGGTGTACGACGACCGCGGCTCCGCCGTCGCGCTCGGGATCTCGGCGCTGCCGCACGCGCTCATCGCGGGCTCCGGCGCCATTCCCCAGGACGCGGGCGAGGGCCCCGGCAGGATCCAGTTCCTCGTCGGCTGTGTCGCCGTACTGCTTCTCTCCGTCGTACTGATCATGCTGCTGCCGCAGGGCGACGCCCCCTTCGTCGCCGCCGCACTGGCCTCCGCGATCGGCACGCTCGCCGTGTTCTGCGGGGTGCTCACCGAGGCGGAGCCGCGGGAGATCGCCGCCGGCACCTCGGTCGTCGCGCTGGCGGTCGTCGGCTTCCTGCCCGGCTGGTCGTCCCGGTTCGCCAAGCTGCCGATCGGCTTCCGCAACCCGGAGGAGCTGGCCCGCGCGCGTCGCGACGGCCAGGAGGGCGACCTCGAGGCCGTCGACGTCCAGCGCATCGTCGCCCAGACCAGTCGCGGTCACGAGCTGCTGCTCGGCCTCGTCGGCGGCTGCGCCGCGGTGATCATCGGCGCCGGCGGCGCGGTGCTCGGCTTCAGCGACAACGGCTGGGCCCAGCTGCTGGCCCTGTGCACCGGCCTCGCAGCGATGCTGCGGGCCCGCCTGTTCCGCTACACCGCGCAGGTCACCTGCCTCTTCGTGGCCGGCGTGGTCACGCTCGCCCTGCTGGTCCTCGGCCTCGCGATCTCGCCGCCGGCCGACGTCATCATGGACCTGCTCCGCGGCGACTCCGGCCCGGTCGACGTACGCACCCTCTGGCTCGGCGCCTCCGTCGGGGCCGGTGTGCTGCTGCTGATCGCGATCGCGCTGATCGTGCCCCAGAAGGGTCTGTCCCCCTTCTGGGGCCGCATGCTGGACCTCGCCGACTCCCTGGTCCTGCTCTCCCTCATCCCGATCTGCCTGGCCGTCCTCGACGTCTACGGCAAGGTCCGCGGCGGCATCTGAACCCCGGCGGTGCCCCGGGGCACCGCCGGTCAGGAGCGTGCCCGCGTGCTGGTACGCTGTGTGACGGCCGTTTGTGTACGCGCCTCCGGTTCACCTGGGGGAAGCGCCCAGCGGATCCCCGCCACCCGAGTCACGGAAGCCCCCCTGAGAAGCAGACCAGGGGCACTCGGTGGCAACAGAAGACTCACGAGGAGTACGCGTGTCGCTCGACGCCGCTACGAAGAAGCAGATCATCACCGAGTTCGGTACCAAGGAGGGCGACACCGGCTCCCCCGAGGTCCAGGTCGCGATGCTCTCGCGCCGTATCTCGGACCTGACCGAGCACCTCAAGACGCACAAGCACGACCACCACTCCCGTCGTGGTCTGCTGATCCTCGTCGGTCAGCGTCGCCGCCTTCTCCAGTACCTGGCGAAGAAGGACATCCAGCGCTTCCGTACGCTGGTCGACCGCCTCGGCATCCGCCGCGGTGCGGCGGGCGCCAAGTAAGACGCCATGAGGGGAGCGGTTCCCGGAACGATCGGGAGCCGCTCCCTTTGCCGTACGTACGGAAAGTCAACCGTGCGTGCGGAAACATGCGGAGTGTCACACACGCTTTGTAGTGTGGTAGCACAACGCAGTACGGACGACACAGCACGACGAGTACGAACAGAGGAGAAGCGCGCCTAGCCGCCGCCGGTCCTCGGTAGTGGCCCCCGGGGGAGCGAGCCCCGGGTGCTTCGATCGAAGACCGGCCCGCACCGCACGGAGCGCTTCTCCGCCACCGTCCCCCTGCCACACGGGCAGCGACGGGACAAAAGACGACAAGTAACGGAGAAAACGCTAGTGGAGAACGAGACCCACTACGCCGAGGCCGTCATCGACAACGGCTCCTTCGGCACCCGCACCATCCGCTTCGAGACGGGCCGCCTGGCCAAGCAGGCCGCCGGCTCCGCCGTGGCGTACCTGGACGACGACACCATGGTGCTGTCGGCCACCACCGCCTCCAAGAACCCCAAGGACCAGCTCGACTTCTTCCCCCTGACGGTGGACGTCGAGGAGCGGATGTACGCCGCCGGCAAGATCCCCGGCAGCTTCTTCCGCCGTGAGGGCCGCCCCTCCGAGGACGCCATCCTCACCTGCCGCCTCATCGACCGCCCGCTGCGCCCGTCCTTCAAGAAGGGCCTGCGCAACGAGATCCAGGTCGTCGCCACGATCATGGCGCTCAACCCCGACCACCTGTACGACGTCGTGGCGATCAACGCCGCGTCCGCGTCCACGCAGCTGGCCGGCCTGCCCTTCTCCGGCCCGATCGGCGGCGTCCGCGTCGCGCTGATCCGCGGCCAGTGGGTCGCCTTCCCGACGCACACCGAGCTCGAGGACGCCGTCTTCGACATGGTCGTCGCGGGCCGCACCCTGGAGGACGGCGACGTCGCGATCATGATGGTCGAGGCCGAGGCCACCGAGGGCACCATCAAGCTGGTCCAGGGTGGCGCCGAGGCCCCGACCGAGGAGGTCGTCGCCGCCGGTCTGGACGCCGCGAAGCCCTTCATCAAGGTGCTCTGCAAGGCCCAGGCCGACCTTGCCGCGAAGGCCGCCAAGCCGACCGGCGAGTTCCCGATCTTCCTGGACTACCAGGACGACGTCCTCGAGGCCCTGACCTCCGCCGTCAAGCCGGAGCTCGCCTCCGCGCTGACCATCGCCGGCAAGCAGGAGCGCGAGTCCGAGCTGGACCGCGTCAAGGCGCTCGCCGCCGAGAAGCTCCTGCCGGAGTTCGAGGGCCGCGAGAAGGAGATCTCCGCCGCGTACCGCTCCCTGACCAAGCAGCTCGTTCGCGAGCGCGTGATCAAGGAGAAGAAGCGCATCGACGGCCGTGGCGTGACGGACATCCGTACGCTCGCCGCCGAGGTCGAGGCCATCCCGCGGGTCCACGGTTCCGCCGTGTTCGAGCGTGGCGAGACCCAGATCCTGGGCGTCACCACCCTGAACATGCTCCGCATGGAGCAGCAGCTGGACACGCTGTCGCCGGTGACGCGCAAGCGCTACATGCACAACTACAACTTCCCGCCGTACTCCACCGGCGAGACCGGCCGCGTCGGCTCCCCGAAGCGCCGCGAGATCGGCCACGGCGCCCTCGCCGAGCGCGCCCTGGTCCCGGTCCTGCCGACGCGCGAGGAGTTCCCCTACGCGATCCGCCAGGTCTCCGAGGCGCTGAGCTCCAACGGCTCGACGTCCATGGGCTCGGTCTGCGCCTCCACCATGTCGCTGCTGAACGCCGGTGTGCCGCTGAAGGCCCCCGTCGCCGGTATCGCCATGGGCCTGATCTCCCAGGACATCGAGGGCGAGACCCACTACGTCACCCTCACCGACATCCTCGGTGCGGAGGACGCCTTCGGCGACATGGACTTCAAGGTCGCCGGCACCAAGGAGTTCGTGACCGCCCTCCAGCTCGACACCAAGCTGGACGGCATCCCGGCCTCCGTCCTGGCCGCGGCCCTCAAGCAGGCCCGTGACGCCCGCCTCCACATCCTCGACGTGATGATGGAAGCGATCGACACGCCGGACGAGATGTCCCCGAACGCGCCGCGGATCATCACCGTGAAGATCCCGGTCGACAAGATCGGTGAGGTCATCGGCCCCAAGGGCAAGATGATCAACCAGATCCAGGAGGACACCGGCGCCGAGATCACGATCGAGGACGACGGCACCATCTACATCGGTGCCGCCGACGGCCCGGCCGCCGAGGCCGCCCGCACCACGATCAACGGCATCGCCAACCCGACCATGCCGGAGGTCGGCGAGCGCTACCTGGGCACGGTCGTCAAGACGACCACCTTCGGTGCGTTCGTGTCGCTGCTCCCGGGCAAGGACGGTCTGCTGCACATCTCGCAGATCCGCAAGCTCGCCGGCGGCAAGCGCGTGGAGAACGTCGAGGACGTCCTCGGCGTGGGCCAGAAGGTCCAGGTCGAGATCGCCGAGATCGACTCCCGCGGCAAGCTCTCCCTCGTCCCCGTGATCGAGGGCGAGGAAGGGGCCGACGCCTCCGAGGACAAGAAGGACGACTCCGACAAGTGACGTCGAGTAGCTCCACGACGACGGCCCGCACCTCCTCGGAGGCGCGGGCCGTCGCCCGTACCCAAACCCTGATCAAGGGCGAGAACGGCATCGGCACCGTCCGCAAGACCACCCTCCCGGGCGGCCTGCGCATCGTCACCGAGACCCTGCCCTCGGTCCGCTCCGCGACCTTCGGCATCTGGGCGCACGTCGGCTCCCGCGACGAGACGCCGGCCCTGAACGGCGCCACGCACTATCTGGAGCACCTGCTCTTCAAGGGCACCACCCGCAGGTCCGCCCTGGACATCTCCGCCGCCATCGACGCCGTCGGCGGCGAGATGAACGCGTTCACGGCGAAGGAGTACACCTGCTACTACGCGCGTGTGCTCGACACCGACCTGCCGCTCGCCATCGACGTCGTCTGCGACATGCTGACCGGCTCGCTCATCCTCGAGGACGACGTCAACGTCGAGCGGGGCGCGATCCTCGAAGAGATCGCCATGACCGAGGACGACCCGGGCGACTGCGTGCACGACCTGTTCGCGCACACCATGTTCGGCGACAACCCCCTCGGCCGCCCGGTCCTCGGCACCGTCGACACCGTCAACGCCCTCACCGCCGACCGCATCCGCCGCTTCTACAAGAAGCACTACGATCCGACGCACCTGGTCGTGGCGGCCGCCGGCAACATCGACCACAACAAGGTCGTACGGCAGGTCCGCGCGGCCTTCGAGAAGGCGGGTGCCTTCAAGAACGGCGACGCGGCCCCCATCGCCGCGCGGGGCGGCAGCCGTGCCCTGCGCACCGCGGGCCGCGTCGAGCTCCTCGGCCGCAAGACCGAGCAGGCCCACGTCGTCCTCGGCATGCCGGGCCTGGCCCGTACGGACGACCGCCGCTGGGCGCTGGGTGTGCTGAACACGGCCCTGGGCGGCGGCATGTCGTCCCGCCTGTTTCAGGAGGTCCGCGAGAAGCGCGGCCTGGCCTACAGCGTCTACTCGTACACCTCGGGCTTCGCCGACTGCGGCCTGTTCGGCGTGTACGCGGGCTGCCGGCCCTCCCAGGTCCACGACGTGCTGAAGATCTGCCGCGACGAACTCGACCACGTCGCCGAACACGGCCTGTCCGACGACGAGATCGACCGCGCCATCGGCCAGCTCCGCGGCTCCACCGTCCTCGGCCTGGAGGACACCGGTGCGCTCATGAACCGCATCGGCAAGAGTGAGCTGTGCTGGGGCGAGCAGATGTCCGTCGACGACATGCTGACCCGGATCGCGGCGGTGACCCCGGACGACGTCCGCTCGGTCGCCCGCGACATCCTGGGCCGGCGGCCCTCGCTGTCGGTCATCGGCCCGCTGAAGGACAAGCAGGCGTCCCGGCTGAACGACGCCGTGGCCTGACAGCCCGACAACCCTCTGCTGAAGGAAGCACAAGAGATGAGCAAGCTGCGCGTGGCGGTCCTCGGCGCCAAGGGCCGGATCGGCTCCGAGGCGGTACGGGCGGTCGAGGCCGCCGAGGACATGGAGCTGGTCGCCGCCCTCGGCCGGGGCGACAAGCTGGAGTCCCTCGCGGAGACGGGCGCCCAGGTGGCCGTCGAACTGACCACGCCCGACTCGGTCATGGCCAACCTCGACTACTGCGTGAACCACGGCATCCACGCGGTCGTCGGCACCACGGGCTGGACCGACGAGCGCCTCGCGCAGCTGAACGGCTGGCTGGCCGCCTCCCCGGAGACCGGCGTGCTCATCGCGCCGAACTTCTCCATCGGGGCCGTCCTGAACATGAAGTTCGCGCAGATCGCCGCGCCCTACTTCGAGTCGGTCGAGGTCGTCGAACTGCACCACCCGAAGAAGGTCGACGCCCCGAGCGGTACGGCCACGCGCACGGCCCAGCTCATCGCCGAGGCCCGCCGCGCCGCCGGCACCGCCCCGGCGCCGGACGCCACGGAGACGGCCCTGGACGGCGCCCGTGGCGCGGACGTCGACGGCGTCCCCGTCCACTCCGTCCGCCTGCGCGGCCTGCTGGCCCACCAGGAGGTCCTCCTCGGCGGCGAGGGCGAGACCCTCACCATCCGCCACGACTCCCTCCACCACAGCAGCTTCATGCCGGGCATCCTGCTCGGCGCCCGCCGCGTGGTGACCACTCCGGGCCTCACCTTCGGCCTGGAACACTTCCTGGACCTGGGCTGATGCGCGCAAAGCTGTCCTACGCCATAACGGCCGCCGTCCTGGTCGTCTACTTCGTCCTGGTCGGCAGCCGTGGCGTGATGCTCATCCAGTCCGGCACGGTCCTCACCGTCACCTTCGGGGTGGCGGTGCTGATCCTGCCGGTCATCGGTCTGTGGTTCCTGTGGAAGAACACCCAGTTCGTCCGCCGGGCCAACGCGCTGGCCGCCCAGCTCGACGCCGAGGGCGGCCTGCCCGTCGACGAGCTGAAGCGCACGCCCGGCGGGCGCATCGACCGCGACTCGGCCGACGAGGTCTTCGCCAGGCGCAAGGCCGAGACGGAGGAGGCGCCGGACGACTGGCGCAGCTGGTTCCGCCTCGCGGTCGCCTACCACGACGCGCGCGACACCCCGCGCGCCCGCAAGGCGATGCAGCGCGCGATCGCCCTGCACGACGGCAGGACCATCGAGGCCTGACCGGCCGAAACGTTTGACCTGGCCGTATGCCGAAGGGGCCGGTCCGCAGCTGCGGACCGGCCCCTTCGCGTGCTTCGCGAGGTCAGCCGCGCGAGTTCTCCGCGGCCCACGCCTCGATCGAGTCGGTGGCCCGCTCGAACGCCGCGACCCGGGCGAGGAAGTCGGCGTTGTGCGTGGTCATCAGCATCGGCACGTCGTCCGCCGAGCGACCACGCCGTACGAGCATCAGCGCCTGGCCCTGCACGGTGCGCGGCAGTCCCAGCCAGCGCACCGGCTGCTGCACCGTGCGCACCGCGGCGACCTGCTCCCAGGGCACCGTCCGCGTGACGAGGAACTTCACCTGCCGCAGCCCGCGCGAGCTGACCCACACGCCCATGCGCAGCAGCCGCAGCGCGCCGGCGATGATGGCGAGCGCGATGCCGAAGACGGCAGCGGCGCCGGGGAGCGTGCCGGTCAGGGCGATGATGACGGCCGCGAACAGCACGTACGAGGCGAGCAGCAGCCACAGCGCGGCCGCGCCCACCCGCCACGGGCCGGGGCGGTAGGGCCGCCGCCAGCGCTCGTGGTCGTCGAAGGGCAGCGCGACATCGTCGGCTGCCTCGAACGCGCGATCGGCCGTCAGGAAGGGCAGGGGCACGGCTGGTCCTCACTCAATCCATGCATGGGCTGTGCCCGGTGAGGCTATCTATCCGAGTCCCCGCTCACCACCCTTGGGGGTCCGAAGGGGTCAGCGCCCCTGGGACGCCTGGGACTGCTGGGTCGGTGAGCCGGTGTCGGTCGACAGGGCCGGCATGCCGACCACCAGCGAGCCCACAAGGCCTGCGACGATGGTGAGCCCCAGCAGCCAGCGGCCGGCCATCTGACCGGCGGACGCCCGCTCACGGGGCGGGGGAGCGACATTGCTGCGGAATCGGTCGGCTTCGGCGAGGAAGGCGAAGGGTACGGACTCGCGCCGACGGAACATCGGGAGTCTTCTCCTCTCGGGATCGTATGGGTGACCGTCATCAACACAGACGAGCGAGAGCCCCAAAAGGTGCCCGGTTTCACCGAATTCACAGAAATTCGCGGCCGTTCGCGGACGTATGTCGCGACCCGGCACCGAACGCCCCGTTGTCAGTGCCGCCCCGTAGAGTGGGCGCCGCCCCGCAGAAGTGATGGAAGGACCCCCCGAGCCGTGACCGACACCCCCGCAGACGACCTCAAGCCCAGCTTCCGCAGCGATGTCTCCGTCGAGCTGGTCAAGCACAGCGCGGCCGACTCCGACGTGCTGTGGGCCGCCCGTGTCTCCACCGCCGGCGAGCAGTCCCTGGAGGAGCTCAACAAGGACCCGGAGCGCTCCAAGGGCCTGATCAACTACCTGATGCGGGACCGGCACGGCAGCCCCTTCGAGCACAACTCGATGACCTTCTTCATCAGCGCCCCGATCTTCGTCTTCCGCGAGTTCATGCGGCACCGCGTGGGCTGGTCGTACAACGAGGAAAGCGGCCGGTACAGGGAGCTCCAGCCCGTTTTCTACGTCCCCGACGCCTCCCGCAAGCTGGTCCAGGAGGGCCGCCCGGGCAAGTACGTCTTCGTGGAGGGCACCCAGGCCCAGCAGGAGCTGGTCGGCCGCACCATGGAGGACTCCTACCGGCAGGCCTACGAGGCCTACCAGGAGATGCTCGCCGCCGGCGTCGCCCGCGAGGTGGCCCGCGCCGTCCTCCCGGTCGGCCTGTTCTCCTCGATGTACGCCACCTGCAACGCCCGCTCGCTGATGCACTTCCTCGGCCTGCGCACCCAGCACGAGCTGGCCAAGGTCCCGTCCTTCCCGCAGCGGGAGATCGAGATGGTCGGCGAGAAGATGGAGGCGGAGTGGGCCAGGCTCATGCCGCTGACGTACGCCGCCTTCAATGCGAACGGCCGCATGGCGCCGTAACGCGACCCGGGCACGGCCGCAGGCGTCAGCCTCATGAAGTGTCCGTATTGCGGCATTTAGAGAAGTTCATCTAGCCTGATCAAACGGACCCGGCACTGCTTGAACCCCCGAGCAGGCAGTGCCGGGCTCCATATTTGTCCGGACTTACCCGCACCCCCCTAGGGCAGACCCGGCCGTGCGCAACGAGTAGCGTGTAACCCATGGCTCCGACCTCCACTCCGCAGACCCCCTTCGGGCGGGTCCTCACCGCCATGATCACGCCCTTCACGGCGGACGGCGCACTCGACATCGACGGCGCACAGCGGCTCGCCGCGCACCTGGTGGACGCAGGCAACGACGGCCTGATCATCAACGGCACCACCGGCGAGTCCCCCACCACCAGCGACGCGGAGAAAGCCGACCTCGTACGAGCGGTCGTGGAGGCCGTCGGCGACCGTGCCCACGTGGTGGCCGGAGTCGGCACCAACGACACCCACCACAGCCTGGAGCTAGCCCGCACCGCCCAGCAGGTGGGCGCACACGGCCTGCTGGTCGTCACGCCGTACTACAACAAGCCCCCGCAGGAGGGCCTGTACCGGCACTTCAAGGCCATCGCCGACAGCACCGAGCTGCCGGTCATGCTCTACGACATCCCTGGCCGCAGCGGCGTCCCGATCAACACCGAGACGATCGTCCGCCTGGCCGAGCACCCGCGCATCGTCGCCAACAAGGACGCGAAGGGTGACCTCGGCCGAGCCAGCTGGGCCATCGCCCGCTCCGGCCTCGCCTGGTACTCCGGCGACGACATGCTGAACCTGCCGCTGCTCTCCGTGGGCGCGGTCGGCTTCGTCTCGGTCGTCGGCCACCTCGTCACCCCCGACCTGCGCGCGCTCGTCGACGCGCACGTCTCCGGCGACGTCCAGAAGGCCACGGAGATCCACCAGAAGCTGCTCCCGGTCTACACCGGCATGTTCCGCACCCAGGGCGTCATGACGACGAAGGCCGCGCTTGCCCTCCAGGGCCTGCCCGCCGGGCCGCTGCGCGCCCCCATGGCGGAGTGCTCGCCCGAGGAGATCGAGCAGCTCAAGATCGATCTTGCCGCCGGCGGGGTACAGCTCTAACACCAGACTTCGCGCGCCGGCCGCGCAGCAGACTCCACAACTGAATAAGCGGGCCACCGGTGCCTGCGCACTACACACAACGACAACTGCTTCTGCACGAACGTCACGCGCGCCACGTGCCCGACCGGTACGTGGCGCGTGTGGTGAGGAGAGTCTTTTGAGTCATCCGCATCCTGAACTTGCCCCGCCCCCGCCGCTCCCCGAAGGCGGCCTGCGGGTCACCCCGCTCGGCGGCCTCGGCGAGATCGGCCGCAACATGACGGTCTTCGAGTACGGCGGCCGTCTGCTGATCGTCGACTGCGGAGTGCTCTTCCCCGAGGAGGAGCAGCCCGGAATCGACCTGATCCTGCCGGACTTCTCGTCCATCAGGGACCGCCTCGACGACATCGAGGGCATCGTCCTCACGCACGGTCACGAGGACCACATCGGCGGCGTCCCCTTCCTGCTCCGCGAGAAGCCGGACATCCCGCTGATCGGCTCCAAGCTGACCCTCGCCCTGATCGAGGCCAAGCTCCAGGAGCACCGCATCCGCCCCTACACCCTGGAGGTGGCGGAGGGTAACCGCGAGCGCATCGGTCCCTTCGACTGCGAGTTCGTCGCGGTCAACCACTCCATCCCGGACGCCCTGGCCGTGGCCATTCGCACGCCCGCGGGCATGGTGGTCCACACCGGCGACTTCAAGATGGACCAGCTCCCGCTGGACAACCGTCTGACAGATCTGCACGCGTTCGCACGACTGAGCGAAGAGGGCATCGACCTCCTTCTCTCGGACTCCACGAACGCCGAGGTCCCGGGGTTCGTCCCGCCCGAGCGCGACATCTCCAACGTCCTGCGCCAGGTGTTCGCGGGTGCCCGCAAGCGGATCATCGTGGCCAGCTTCGCCAGCCACATCCACCGCATCCAGCAGATCCTGGACGCGGCCCACGAGTACGGCCGCCGGGTCGCCTTCGTCGGCCGCTCGATGGTCCGCAACATGGGCATCGCACGCGATCTGGGCTACCTGAAGGTCCCGCCGGGCCTGGTGGTGGACGTCAAGACCCTCGACGACCTCCCGGACAGCGAAGTGGTCCTGGTCTGCACGGGCTCCCAGGGCGAGCCGATGGCGGCCCTGTCGAGGATGGCCAACCGCGACCACCAGATCCGCATCGTCGACGGCGACACGGTGATCCTGGCGTCGTCCCTCATCCCCGGCAACGAGAACGCGGTCTACCGCGTGATCAACGGCCTGACCCGCTGGGGCGCGAACGTCGTCCACAAGGGCAACGCCAAGGTCCACGTCTCGGGCCACGCCTCGGCCGGCGAGCTGCTGTACTTCTACAACATCTGCCGACCGAAGAACCTGATGCCGGTGCACGGCGAATGGCGCCACCTGCGGGCCAACGCCGAACTGGGCGCCCTCACCGGCGTCCCGCACGACCGCATCGTCATCGCCGAGGACGGCGTCGTCGTCGACCTCATCGAGGGCAAGGCCAAGATCGCCGGCAAGGTCCAGGCCGGATACGTGTACGTCGACGGCCTCTCGGTCGGCGACGTGGGCGAGCCGGCGCTCAAGGACCGCAAGATCCTCGGCGACGAGGGCATCATCTCGGTCTTCGTGGTGGTGGACTCGTCCACCGGCAAGATCACGGGCGGCCCGCACATCCAGGCCCGCGGTTCCGGCATCGAGGACTCCGCCTTCGGGGATGTCATCCCGAAGATCACGGAGGTGCTGGAGCGGTCGGCCCAGGACGGCGTGGTCGAGCCCCACCAGCTGCAGCAGCTGGTGCGGCGCACCCTGGGCAAGTGGGTCTCCGACACCTACCGGCGCAGGCCGATGATCCTGCCTGTGGTGGTGGAGGTCTGACGGTCCGTCGGACGTTCGACTGCGTGAACCTGGAGCGGGGCGCCTCGATTTGCATCGGGGCGCCCCGCTCCAGTACGTTTACGGCTCCGCCTGACCGGGAACCCGACCGCTTCGTGCGTCGGAACCAGTCCCCGGAGACGGTGGAAATTCCGACTCAGAATCTCTGATAAAGTTGGAACCGCCGGAAAGGGAAACGCGAAAGCGGGAACCTGGAAAGCGCCGAGGAAATCGGATCGGAAAGATCTGATAGAGTCGGAAACGCAAGACCGAAGGGAAAAGCCCGGAGGAAAGCCCGAGAGGGTGAGTACAAAGGAAGCGTCCGTTCCTTGAGAACTCAACAGCGTGCCAAAAATCAACGCCAGATATGTTGATACCCCGTCTCCGACCGTTCGGTTGGGGCGAGGTTCCTTTGAAATAACACAGCGAGGACGCTGTGAACCGGGAGACTATTCCTCTCCTGGTTCCGCTCTCGTGTGTGTGCACCGGATGACCGGTAAACATTCACGGAGAGTTTGATCCTGGCTCAGGACGAACGCTGGCGGCGTGCTTAACACATGCAAGTCGAACGATGAACCACTTCGGTGGGGATTAGTGGCGAACGGGTGAGTAACACGTGGGCAATCTGCCCTTCACTCTGGGACAAGCCCTGGAAACGGGGTCTAATACCGGATAACACTCCTGTCCTCCTGGACGGGGGTTAAAAGCTCCGGCGGTGAAGGATGAGCCCGCGGCCTATCAGCTTGTTGGTGAGGTAATGGCTCACCAAGGCGACGACGGGTAGCCGGCCTGAGAGGGCGACCGGCCACACTGGGACTGAGACACGGCCCAGACTCCTACGGGAGGCAGCAGTGGGGAATATTGCACAATGGGCGAAAGCCTGATGCAGCGACGCCGCGTGAGGGATGACGGCCTTCGGGTTGTAAACCTCTTTCAGCAGGGAAGAAGCGAAAGTGACGGTACCTGCAGAAGAAGCGCCGGCTAACTACGTGCCAGCAGCCGCGGTAATACGTAGGGCGCAAGCGTTGTCCGGAATTATTGGGCGTAAAGAGCTCGTAGGCGGCTTGTCACGTCGGGTGTGAAAGCCCGGGGCTTAACCCCGGGTCTGCATTCGATACGGGCTAGCTAGAGTGTGGTAGGGGAGATCGGAATTCCTGGTGTAGCGGTGAAATGCGCAGATATCAGGAGGAACACCGGTGGCGAAGGCGGATCTCTGGGCCATTACTGACGCTGAGGAGCGAAAGCGTGGGGAGCGAACAGGATTAGATACCCTGGTAGTCCACGCCGTAAACGGTGGGAACTAGGTGTTGGCGACATTCCACGTCGTCGGTGCCGCAGCTAACGCATTAAGTTCCCCGCCTGGGGAGTACGGCCGCAAGGCTAAAACTCAAAGGAATTGACGGGGGCCCGCACAAGCAGCGGAGCATGTGGCTTAATTCGACGCAACGCGAAGAACCTTACCAAGGCTTGACATACACCGGAAAGCATTAGAGATAGTGCCCCCCTTGTGGTCGGTGTACAGGTGGTGCATGGCTGTCGTCAGCTCGTGTCGTGAGATGTTGGGTTAAGTCCCGCAACGAGCGCAACCCTTGTTCTGTGTTGCCAGCATGCCCTTCGGGGTGATGGGGACTCACAGGAGACCGCCGGGGTCAACTCGGAGGAAGGTGGGGACGACGTCAAGTCATCATGCCCCTTATGTCTTGGGCTGCACACGTGCTACAATGGCAGGTACAATGAGCTGCGATACCGTGAGGTGGAGCGAATCTCAAAAAGCCTGTCTCAGTTCGGATTGGGGTCTGCAACTCGACCCCATGAAGTCGGAGTTGCTAGTAATCGCAGATCAGCATTGCTGCGGTGAATACGTTCCCGGGCCTTGTACACACCGCCCGTCACGTCACGAAAGTCGGTAACACCCGAAGCCGGTGGCCCAACCCCTTGTGGGAGGGAGCTGTCGAAGGTGGGACTGGCGATTGGGACGAAGTCGTAACAAGGTAGCCGTACCGGAAGGTGCGGCTGGATCACCTCCTTTCTAAGGAGCACTTCTCACCAACTCCGGTTGGTCAGAGGCCAGTACATCGGCGAATGTCTGATGCTGGTTGCTCATGGGTGGAACGTTGATTATTCGGCCGATCTTCTGGGTCGGAGGCTTGCCAGTACTGCTCTTCGGAGCGTGGAACGCATGATCTCCGGACAGGGTCCGGCCTGGCACGCTGTTGGGTGTCTGAAGGTACGGCCGGTCAGGCTGCCTTCAGGTGCCGGCCCCAGTGAACTCGCTGATGACAGCGGGGTGATGGGTGGCTGGTCGTTGTTTGAGAACTGCACAGTGGACGCGAGCATCTGTGGCCAAGTTTTTAAGGGCGCACGGTGGATGCCTTGGCACCAGGAACCGATGAAGGACGTGGGAGGCCACGATAGTCCCCGGGGAGTCGTCAACCAGGCTTTGATCCGGGGGTTTCCGAATGGGGAAACCCGGCAGTCGTCATGGGCTGTCACCCTTGTCTGAACACATAGGGCAAGTGGAGGGAACGCGGGGAAGTGAAACATCTCAGTACCCGCAGGAAGAGAAAACAACCGTGATTCCGGGAGTAGTGGCGAGCGAAACTGGATGAGGCCAAACCGTATACGTGTGAGACCCGGCAGGGGTTGCGTATGCGGGGTTGTGGGATCTCTCTTTCACAGTCTGCCGGCTGTGAGACGAGTCAGAAACCGTTGATGTAGGCGAAGGACATGCGAAAGGTCCGGCGTAGAGGGTAAGACCCCCGTAGTCGAAACATCAGCGGCTCGTTTGAGAGACACCCAAGTAGCACGGGGCCCGAGAAATCCCGTGTGAATCTGGCGGGACCACCCGCTAAGCCTAAATATTCCCTGGTGACCGATAGCGGATAGTACCGTGAGGGAATGGTGAAAAGTACCCCGGGAGGGGAGTGAAATAGTACCTGAAACCGTGTGCCTACAAGCCGTGGGAGCGTCGGATATGTGCTTGCACATATCTCGTGACTGCGTGCCTTTTGAAGAATGAGCCTGCGAGTTTGCGGTGTGTTGCGAGGTTAACCCGTGTGGGGAAGCCGTAGCGAAAGCGAGTCCGAATAGGGCGGTATAGTAGCGCGCTCAAGACCCGAAGCGGAGTGATCTAGCCATGGGCAGGTTGAAGCGGAGGTAAGACTTCGTGGAGGACCGAACCCACCAGGGTTGAAAACCTGGGGGATGACCTGTGGTTAGGGGTGAAAGGCCAATCAAACTCCGTGATAGCTGGTTCTCCCCGAAATGCATTTAGGTGCAGCGTCGTGTGTTTCTTGCCGGAGGTAGAGCACTGGATAGGCGATGGGCCCTACCGGGTTACTGACCTTAGCCAAACTCCGAATGCCGGTAAGTGAGAGCGCGGCAGTGAGACTGTGGGGGATAAGCTCCATGGTCGAGAGGGAAACAGCCCAGAGCATCGACTAAGGCCCCTAAGCGTACGCTAAGTGGGAAAGGATGTGGAGTCGCAGAGACAACCAGGAGGTTGGCTTAGAAGCAGCCACCCTTGAAAGAGTGCGTAATAGCTCACTGGTCTAGTGATTCCGCGCCGACAATGTAGCGGGGCTCAAGCGTACCGCCGAAGTCGTGTCATTGCAGCAATACTCCCAACGGAGGCTGTGATGGGTAGGGGAGCGTCGTGTGCCGGGTGAAGCCGCGCCGGAAGGCAGTGGTGGACGGTTCACGAGTGAGAATGCAGGCATGAGTAGCGATTCACACGTGAGAAACGTGTGCGCCGATTGACTAAGGGTTCCTGGGTCAAGCTGATCTGCCCAGGGTAAGTCGGGACCTAAGGCGAGGCCGACAGGCGTAGTCGATGGATAACCGGTTGATATTCCGGTACCCGCTGTGAAGCGTCAAACATCGAACCCATTAATGCTAAGGCCGTGAAGCCGCCCTGGAGCCTTCGGGCAAAGGGGAGTGGTGGAGCCGCCGAACCAAGGTGGTAGTAGGTGAGTGATGGGGTGACGCAGGAAGGTAGTCCATCCCGGGCGGTGGTTGTCCCGGGGTAAGGGTGTAGGACGTCAGGTAGGCAAATCCGCCTGACATGTGTCTGAGACCTGATGCCGAGCCGATTGTGGTGAAGTGGATGATCCTATGCTGTCGAGAAAAGCCTCTAGCGAGTTTCATGGCGGCCCGTACCCTAAACCGACTCAGGTGGTCAGGTAGAGAATACCGAGGCGTTCGGGTGAACTATGGTTAAGGAACTCGGCAAAATGCCCCCGTAACTTCGGGAGAAGGGGGGCCACGTCCGGTGATTGGATTTACTCCATGAGCTGGGGGTGGCCGCAGAGACCAGCGAGAAGCGACTGTTTACTAAAAACACAGGTCCGTGCGAAGCCGTAAGGCGATGTATACGGACTGACGCCTGCCCGGTGCTGGAACGTTAAGGGGACCGGTTAGCTCCATTTCGGTGGGGCGAAGCTGAGAACTTAAGCGCCAGTAAACGGCGGTGGTAACTATAACCATCCTAAGGTAGCGAAATTCCTTGTCGGGTAAGTTCCGACCTGCACGAATGGCGTAACGACTTCTCGACTGTCTCAACCATAGGCCCGGTGAAATTGCACTACGAGTAAAGATGCTCGTTTCGCGCAGCAGGACGGAAAGACCCCGGGACCTTTACTACAGTTTGATATTGGTGTTCGGTTCGGCTTGTGTAGGATAGCTGGGAGACTGTGAACTCTGGACGCCAGTTCAGGGGGAGTCGTCGTTGAAATACCAGTCTGGTCGTGCTGGATGTCTAACCTGGGTCCGTGATCCGGATCAGGGACAGTGTCTGATGGGTAGTTTAACTGGGGCGGTTGCCTCCTAAAGAGTAACGGAGGCGCCCAAAGGTTCCCTCAGCCTGGTTGGCAATCAGGTGTTGAGTGTAAGTGCACAAGGGAGCTTGACTGTGAGACCGACGGGTCGAGCAGGGACGAAAGTCGGGACTAGTGATCCGGCGGTGGCTTGTGGAAGCGCCGTCGCTCAACGGATAAAAGGTACCCCGGGGATAACAGGCTGATCTTCCCCAAGAGTCCATATCGACGGGATGGTTTGGCACCTCGATGTCGGCTCGTCGCATCCTGGGGCTGGAGTCGGTCCCAAGGGTTGGGCTGTTCGCCCATTAAAGCGGTACGCGAGCTGGGTTTAGAACGTCGTGAGACAGTTCGGTCCCTATCCGCTGCGCGCGCAGGAATATTGAGAAGGGCTGTCCCTAGTACGAGAGGACCGGGACGGACGAACCTCTGGTGTGCCAGTTGTTCTGCCAAGGGCATGGCTGGTTGGCTACGTTCGGGAGGGATAACCGCTGAAAGCATCTAAGCGGGAAGCCTGCTTCGAGATGAGTATTCCCACCCACTTGATGGGGTAAGGCTCCCAGTAGACGACTGGGTTGATAGGCCGGATCTGGAAGCACGGTAACGTGTGGAGGTGACCGGTACTAATAGGCCGAGGGCTTGTCCTCAGTTGCTCGCGTCCACTGTGTTGGTTCTGAAACCACGAACAGCCCCGTATGGCCACATACGGTGCGGCAAGTTCGACAGTTTCATAGTGTTTCGGTGGTTATAGCGTGAGGGAAACGCCCGGTTACATTCCGAACCCGGAAGCTAAGCCTTACAGCGCCGATGGTACTGCAGGGGGGACCCTGTGGGAGAGTAGGACGCCGCCGAACTCCTTGTATCGGGTTGGACCCGGAACTTCGGTTCCGGGTCCAACCCTTTTTTGTTGTCCGTCACCTGACGTTCACGTTCCGCAACCAACATCACCCACATGGGTACTGCTGCAATGCTCAGGGCTGCCGGCGTAGGTGTCGGTGATGAGGTTGTCGTACCGGCCTTCGGGAACGTCGAAGTCGCCGAGGCCGTGGTCCTGGCCGGAGCGCTGCCGGTGTTCGCCGACATAGATCCGGTGACGTACTGCCTGGACGCCGGCGCTGTCGCGGCGGTTGTCACTCGGCGCACGGCGGCCGTTGTGGCCGTACACCGGTTCGGGCGGTCGGCCGATATCGCGCGGCTGCACGAGATCGGGCAGCGGCACGGGCTGCTGGTGCTGGAGCAGGGTGAGTCCGAGGCTCCGTACGACGAGATCGCTCAGCGCAGGCAGCGGGCCTCGTACCTGGATGCGAAGCTCAAGGGTGTCTACACGCCGGATGGCGGTGACGGGCACACATACCAGCAGTACATCGTGCGGGTTCCCGGGAACGGGCGGCCGGATCGGGACGCCTTCGCTCGGGCCGTGCGGGCCAGGGGAGTTGAGTGCCGGGTGCCGGTGAAGACCCCTGTGCATCGGCTGCCCGAGTACCGGCGGTGTGTGTCCCTGCCGGAGACCGAGCGGGCCGCTGATGAAACGTTGGCTCTGCCGGTTGACGCCTCGCTGACGAAGAGGGACATGCAGCGCGTGGTGTCCGCCTGCAATGCGCTCGGAGGACTGCTTCAGCCCGCTTTCTGAGCGAGTTTGGGAGCACGGCGCGTTCGGGGTATGCTCTATTTCGTTGCCGCGAGGGAAACTTCGCAAAAGGCAGCCGGCCCCTATAGCTCAGTCGGTAGAGCGTCTCCATGGTAAGGAGAAGGTCAACGGTTCGATTCCGTTTGGGGGCTCCACGCAGAAGGCCCCGCCCATTCGGGCGGGGCCTTTCTCATGCCCTTCTTCCTGTCCGCCTCAGTCCTTGTGGATGCCGGGGACCCGCATCGCCAGGATGGCCATGTCGTCGGACGGGGCGTCAGAGGCGAAGCGTTCGACCGCGCGCATGATGCGGGCCGCCACTGCGCCCGCCGTGAGGCCGGTGCAGGTCGTGAGGACGTCGGTGAGACCGTCGTCGCCCAGCATGCGGGTGCCTTCGCGGCGTTCGGTGACTCCGTCCGTGACGCAGAGCAGAACGTCGCCCGGGTCGAGCGTGACCGTCTGCTCGTAGAGCTCCAGGTCCTCCATGACGCCGAGCAGGGGCTGCGGTTCCGCAGCGGGCTCGACCGTGCCGTCCTGGCGCAGGCGGAGGGGGAGCGGGTGGCCGGCGCAGACCACCTTCAGCTCGGCGCTGCCGTCCTCCTGGGGCCTCAACTCGCCGTAGAGGAGCGTCAGGAAGCGGCTGCGGGCTCCCTCGTCGAGGATCGCGGAGTTCAGGCGCTCCAGGACCGCCGGGCCGCTGAGGCCCTCGCGGGCGAGGAGGCGGAGGGCGTGCCGGGCGAGGCCCGTGACCGCCGCCGCGTTCGGGCCCGTACCGCAGACGTCGCCGATGGCGAAGCCGTAGGCGCCGTCGCTGATCGGGAAGAGGTCGTAGAAGTCGCCGCCGACCTCGTTGCCCTCACCGGCGGCGCGGTAGATGACCTCGACCTCGACGCCGTCGATCTCGGGGAGCTCGGGCGGCAGCAGGCTGCGCTGGAGGGACTGGCTGATGGCCGTGCGCTCGGAATAGAGGCGGGCGTTGTCCAGGGCCAGGGCGGCCCTTCGGGAGAGGTCTTCGGCCAACTCCAGGATTTCCTGGCGGAAGTGCTCGTCGGTGGGCTTGCCGAGGGTGAGCATGCCGATGACGCGGTTGCGGGCCACCAGGGGCAGGACGACCGTCTCGCCGCCGACCGCGGACGCCGTGGCCAGCGTGGGGCCGATGCCGGCGCTGATGCGGCCGATGGGCTCGCCGAGGCCGAGGCTGCGCATGGAGGTGCGCAGGGCGGCCTGATGGGCGGATTCGGCCGGGGCCGACCAGACGCGGGCGCCGGGGGTGGGTACCGGGTCCGGCGGGGGGATCTTGGAGAGCAACGACTTAATGCCGTCGATGAGTTCCTCGTCCTCATGGAGGACGTATGACAGGTACGGCTCCGAGGCCTGGTCGGCGATCGTGTAGACCGCGCACCAGGTGGCCAGGGTCGGGACCGTCATCTGGGCCATCAGGGCGAGAGTCTGGTCGCGGTCCAGGGTGCCGGCGAGGAGGTCGGAGGCCTCGACGAGGAAGCTGAGCGAGCCGCGGCGCAGGCGTTCGAGTTCGCCGAGGCGGGCCGACTCGACCGCGAGCGCGATGCGGTCGGCGGCGAACTGGAGGCGCAGCGCCTCTTCGTTGGAGTATCTGGCCGGGCCCTCCGCCGCGACGCCCAGGGAGCCGGTGAGGCGGCCCTCGACCTTCAGGGGGACCGTGACGACCGAGCGCATGCCGGTGCCCCTGAGGAGGGGCACGGCGCCCGGGACCATGGTGAGGTCCTCGTGGACCGCCGGCATCCGGGCAGAGCCGTAGCGGCCGGGGCCCGCCTCTACGGGCACGCGTGCGAAGCGCTGGCGGGCCGAGGGCAGGCCGGTGGAGGCGCGGACCTCCAGTTCCGTCTCGTCGTCGGTCGCGAGGAGCAGGAAGGCGGAGTCTCCGTCGAGCATGTCGCGGGCGCGTTCCACCGTGCGCTGGAGGAGGCCGTCGAGGTCGTCCGGGGCGGGCGAGCCGATGAAGACCTCGAAGGGGTCGGTGCTCGTGGCCTCGTTGGCGGAGTCGGAGGCGGGGACGCGCAGCGGGGTCTGGAGGACGGCGCGCTCGTGGTTGCGGACCAGGAGGCAGACCGTGGAGGGCTCGCCGCCGGTGTCGCGGACCCGGAGGTGGGAGGCGTACACGGGGGTGACGCGGCCGTTGGCGCCCCGGATGCCGTAGCTGCCCTCCCAGCGGGAGAGCTGGAGTGCCTCGGCGATACCGGTGCTGGTGCCCGGGGTGTGCGGCCAGGCGGCGAGGTCGGTGAGGGGCTTTCCGGTGACCTGCTCGGCCGCGTAGCCGAAGAGTTCTTCCGCGTCCTCGTTCCACGACGAGATGGAGCCCGTGCGGTCGATCTGGATCACCGCGACGCGGACGCGGCCGTCGGCGAGCGGGAGGAGGTCGGAGGGCAGCGACGGGCCGGCCGCGCGGGTGCCCACCGGGCGCTCGGGGAGGTCGAGTTGGAACCAGACCTGCTTGTGGGTCGGTGTGTACTCGACGCCCCAGCGGCCGGCCAGGGCCGCGCAGAGCTGGAGGCCGCGGCCGCCCTCGCGGTCGGGGCTGCCCATGTTGACCGGTGAGCCCTGGAGCGGGATCTCGCGCTCCGGATACCGGTCGGCCACCTCGATTCGTACGCCTTCTTCACTGCGCAGGCACAGGACGTCCGCGGAGGTGCCGGCGTGTACGACGGCGTTGGTCACCAGTTCGCTGGTGAGGACGACTGCGTCGTCGACGATGTCGGCGAAACCCCAGCCCTGCAATGTGTCGCGGACGAAGGAGCGGGCGCTCGCGACCGATCGCCCGACGGGATCGAAGCTGGCTGCCGCGCGCGCGGTGATCACTGAACTCCTCGTCCGGTTGTCGACGTGCAGGGCTACCTGGCCGACCGGCTCATGCCGCTGGTGCGGCATGTGCGCGCCCGTCGGCCGGTCCGGGGATGGTCCCCCCGGGATCAGTCCGGTGGTCATGTCCGGCTGCCCCTCCGATGCCCGCTCGTGCTCCTCCTGTCACCGCCCAGGCCGGACGGGACCGGCGCGGCTGGACAGCCGCATGCAAGGTTACTTACCTTCGCCGTCCATGCGGATGCCGGTCTGCAGTGTTTCCGCCCGGAGGGTGTGCGGACGATGTGCGAAGCTGCCGAACTGTTATGGCCGGGTTCAGGCAGGGTGAAACACTGGGCAAGCTTCTTGTGAAGGTCCGGGCAGGCTGAGTGTGATTCGCGTACCGCGGGCAGCAGCACGTGGGTGTGGCCTGGTATATCCGGCAGGAATACCCAGCAGTAATGGGTACGCGGAGCTAGTAGCAACCTGAGCACAGCAGTAACGGTCGACCCCTGCGGGAGGGACACAGTGGAGTCTGGCGCAGCGACGCGGGGCACTAAGACGCGCGCGAAAGGCGGACAGTCCCTGAAGAACGAGCGCAAGTCGCGTGGCGGCGGCACCACGGCCGTGGACACGGCTGCCCTGAACCGGCTGCTGACGGCTCTCGTGGCGATGCGCGACGGGAACTTCCGGAAGCGGCTCACGGTGTCCGGGGACGGCGTGATGTCGGAGATCGCCGCCGTCTTCAACGAGGTGGCGGACCGAAATCTCCACCTCACGGGTGAGCTGGCGCGCGTGCGTCGGATGGTCGGCCGTGAGGGCAAGCTCACCGAGCGGCTGGAGACGGGTGCCTGCGAGGGCTCCTGGGGTGTCGCGATCGACAACTCCAACTCCCTGGTCGACGATCTCGTACGCCCCGTCTCCGAGGTCGGCCGGGTGCTGACCGCGGTGGCCGAGGGTGATCTGTCGCCGCGCATGGAGCTGCGTACGCAGGGGTCGGACGGGACCGGGCATCCGCTGCGGGGTGAGTTCCTCAAGGTCGGGCGGACCGTCAACAACCTTGTCGATCAGCTCTCGACGTTCACCGACGAGGTCACGCGTGTGGCCAGTGAGGTCGGTACCGAGGGCAAGCTCGGCGGGCAGGCACGCGTGCGTGGGATGTCGGGTTCGTGGAAGGACCTCACGGACTCCGTCAACACGATGGCGTACCGGCTGACCGCGCAGGTCAGGGACATCGCGCTGGTGACCACGGCCGTCGCCAAGGGCGATCTGTCCCGCAAGGTCACCGTCCACGTGGCCGGCGAGATGCTGGAGCTGAAGAACACCGTCAACACGATGGTGGACCAGCTGTCGTCCTTCTCCTCCGAGGTGACGCGAGTCGCGCGCGAGGTGGGCACCGAGGGCGAGCTCGGCGGGCAGGCGCAGGTGCCGGGTGTGGCCGGCGTGTGGAAGGACCTCACCGATTCGGTGAACCTCATGGCCGGCAACCTGACGGCGCAGGTGCGCGGTATCGCGCAGGTGACTACGGCGGTCGCCAACGGTGATCTGTCGCAGAAGGTGACCGTGTCGGCGCGGGGCGAGGTCGCCCAGCTCGCGACCACGATCAATCAGATGACAGAGACCCTGCGGATCTTCGCCGACGAGGTCACGCGTGTCGCCAATGAGGTCGGTGCCGAGGGCCAGCTGGGCGGTCAGGCGAACGTGCCGGGTGCGGCGGGGACGTGGAAGGACCTGACGGATTCCGTCAACACGGTGTTCCGGAACCTGACCACTCAGGTGCGGGACATCGCCGCGGTGACGACGGCGGTGGCCAACGGTGATCTGTCCCAGAAGGTCACGGTCGACGTGGCCGGCGAGATGCTGGAGCTGAAGAACACCGTCAACGGCATGGTCGACCAGCTGTCCGCGTTCGGTTCCGAGGTCACGCGTGTCGCGCGTGAGGTCGGTGTCGAAGGTGAGCTGGGCGGTCAGGCGCAGGTGCCCGGGGCGGCGGGGACGTGGAAGGACCTGACGGACTCCGTCAACACCGCGTTCCGGAATCTCACCGGACAGGTGAGGAACATCGCCCAGGTGACGACGGCCGTGGCCAACGGTGATCTGTCGCAGAAGGTCACCGTGGACGTCTCGGGCGAGATGCTCCAGCTGAAGAACACCGTGAACACGATGGTGGACCAGCTGTCGTCCTTCGCCGACCAGGTCACGCGGATGGCCCGGGACGTGGGTACCGAGGGCCGGCTGGGCGGTCAGGCGGTCGTACCGGGGGTCGCCGGTACGTGGAAGGAGCTGACCGACTCCGTCAACGGCATGGCAGGCAACCTGACCGCCCAGGTGCGCAACATCGCGCAGGTCACCACTGCGGTGGCCCAGGGTGACCTGTCGCAGAAGATCGACGTCGACGCGCGCGGCGAGATCCTGGAGCTGAAGAACACCATCAACACGATGGTCGACCAGCTCTCCGGCTTCGCCGACCAGGTGACCCGGGTGGCCCGCGAGGTGGGTACCGAGGGTCGGCTGGGCGGACAGGCGCAGGTGCCCGGTGTGGCCGGCGTGTGGCGGGACCTGACCGACTCCGTGAACGGAATGGCAGGCAACCTGACCGCCCAGGTGCGCAACATCGCCCAGGTCGCCACCGCGGTGGCCCGGGGTGACCTGTCGCAGAAGATCACCGTGGACGCGCGCGGCGAGATCCTGGAGCTCAAGAACACGCTGAACACGATGGTGGACCAGCTGTCGTCGTTCGCGGAGGAGGTCACCAGGGTCGCCCGTGAGGTGGGTACGGAGGGCCAGCTCGGCGGTCAGGCCGAGGTGCAGGGCGTCTCCGGTACCTGGAAGGACCTCACCCAGTCCGTGAACTTCATGGCGAACAACCTGACCATTCAGGTGCGCCAGATCGCCGAGGTCACGACCGCGGTCGCCAAGGGCGACCTGTCGAAGAAGATCACCGTCGACGCCAAGGGCGAGATCCTCGAGCTCGTGACGACCGTCAACACGATGGTCGACCAGCTCTCCAGCTTCGCCGAGCAGGTGACCCGGGTGGCCCGCGAGGTGGGCACCGAGGGCATCCTGGGCGGCCAGGCGCACGTTCCGGGTGTCACGGGCATCTGGAAGGACCTCAGCGGCAACGTGAACCTGATGGCCAAGAACCTGACCATGCAGGTGCGGAACATCTCCCAGGTCGCGGCGGCCGTCGCCAACGGCGATCTGACGCGGACGGTCACGATCGAGGCGCGCGGCGAGGTCCAGCAGCTCGCCGACACCTTCAACACCATGGTGAAGACGCTGAGTTCGTTCGCCGACCAGGTCACCAAGGTGGCCCGCGAGGTGGGCACGGACGGGATCCTCGGTGGTCAGGCGCACGTACCGGGTGTGGCCGGTACGTGGAAGGACCTCACCGAGTCCGTGAACCAGATGGCGTCCAACCTGACCGGCCAGGTGCGCAACATCGCCCTTGTCACGACCGCGATCGCCAAGGGTGACCTGTCCAAGAAGATCGACATCGACGCCCGTGGCGAGATCCTCGAGCTGAAGACGACGATCAACACGATGGTCGACCAGCTGTCGTCGTTCGCCGAGGAGGTCACCCGAGTCGCCCGCGAGGTGGGCACCGAAGGGCAGCTCGGCGGCCAGGCACGCGTGCGTGACGTCGACGGAACCTGGCGCGACCTCACCGAGTCCGTGAACGAAATGGCAGGGAACCTCACTCGTCAGGTGCGTGCCATCGCGCGCGTGGCTACCGCGGTGACCCGTGGCGACCTGAACCTGAAGATCGACGTCGACGCGTCCGGCGAGATCCAGGAGCTCCAGGACTACATCAACAAGATGATCGCCAACCTGCGCGACACCACGATCGCGAACAAGGAGCAGGACTGGCTCAAGGGCAACCTCGCCCGGATCTCCGCGCTGATGCAGGGCCGCCGGGACATGCACGACGTGGCCTCGCTGATCATGAGCGAGCTGACGCCGGTGGTGACCGCGCAGCACGGCGCGTTCTTCGTCGCCATGCCGCTCCTCGACGGCACCGACCTGGCCGCCGAGAACGACGACGCCTACGAGCTGCGGATGCTCGGGTCGTACGGCTATTCGATGGGTTCCATGCCGACGTCCTTCCGGCCGGGTGAGGCGCTCATCGGGACGGCCGCCGAGGAGAAGCGCACGATCCTCGTGGAGAACGCGCCCAGCGGCTATCTGAAGATCTCCTCCGGGCTCGGCGAGGCGCCTCCCGCGCAGGTGATCGTCCTTCCGGTGCTGTTCGAGGGCAAGGTGCTCGGCGTCATCGAGCTGGCCTCCTTCACCCCGTTCACGCAGATCCAGAAGGACTTCCTGAACCAGATCGCCGAGATGATCGCGACCAGCGTCAACACGATCTCGGTCAACACCAAGACCGAGGTGCTGCTGAAGCAGTCGCAGGAGCTGACCGAGCAACTGCGTGAGCGCTCGGCCGAGTTGGAGAACCGGCAGAAGGCCCTCCAGGCGTCCAACGCCGAGCTGGAGGAGAAGGCCGAGCTGCTGGCCCAGCAGAACCGCGACATCGAGGTGAAGAACACCGAGATCGAGGAGGCCCGGCAGGTCCTGGAGGAGCGCGCCGAGCAGCTCGCCGTCTCGATGCGCTACAAGAGCGAGTTCCTCGCCAACATGTCGCACGAGCTGCGTACGCCGCTCAACTCGCTGCTGATTCTGGCCAAGCTGCTCGCCGACAACGCCGAGGGCAACCTCTCGCCCAAGCAGGTCGAGTTCGCCGAGACCATCCACGGCGCCGGCTCCGACCTGCTCCAGCTGATCAACGACATCCTCGACCTGTCGAAGGTCGAGGCGGGCAAGATGGACGTCTCCCCGACGCGCATCGCGCTCGTGCAACTCGTCGACTACGTGGAGGCCACCTTCCGGCCGCTGACCGCGGAGAAGGGCCTGGACCTGTCCGTACGGGTCTCCCCGGAGCTGCCGGCCACGCTGCACACCGACGAGCAGCGGCTGCTCCAGGTGCTGCGGAACCTGCTGTCGAACGCGGTGAAGTTCACCGACTCCGGCTCGGTCGAGCTGGTCATCAGGCCCGCCGGGATGGACGTGCCGCAGGTGATCCGGGAGCAGCTGCTGGAGGCCGGTTCGCTGACCGAGGTGAACGCGCCGCTGATCGCGTTCTCCGTGACGGACACCGGCATCGGGATCGCGGCCAGCAAGATGCGGGTGATCTTCGAGGCGTTCAAGCAGGCGGACGGCACGACCAGCCGCAAGTACGGCGGTACGGGTCTTGGGCTGTCCATCTCGCGGGAGATCGCGCAGCTGCTGGGCGGCGAGATCCACGCGCAGAGCGAACCGGGACGCGGCTCGACGTTCACGCTGTACCTGCCGCTGCACCCCAGCGAGCTGCCCCCGCAGGGCTATCAGCAGCAGCTGCCGGCCCTCGACGCGGGCGCCCTGGTGGCGTCGGCGGCCGACCTGGCGGAGATGTCCGACGTGGAGATCGAGACGCCGGCGGAGGTGCGGTCGTACCGCGAGACCCAGAACGGCGCCGCCGCGCTCTTCAGGCGCCGTCGTCGGGCCGCGCACGAGCTGGAGCAGGGTCCGTCGCAGCTGGAGCAGTGGTCGGCGCCGGAGCGGCGGGAGCCGGCTCCGAAGTCGCGCCGCGGGATCCGGTTCGGCGGTGAGAAGGTGCTGATCGTCGACGACGACATCCGCAACGTCTTCGCGCTGACCAGCGTCCTGGAGCAGCACGGCCTGTCGGTGCTGTACGCCGAGAACGGCCGTGAGGGCATCGAGGTCCTGGAGCAGCACGACGACGTGGCGGTCGTCCTGATGGACATCATGATGCCGGAGATGGACGGATACGCGACGACCACGGCGATCCGCAGGATGCCGCAGTTCGCCGGGCTGCCGATCATCGCGCTGACCGCGAAGGCGATGAAGGGCGACCGGGAGAAGGCGATCGAGTCGGGCGCTTCCGACTACGTGACCAAGCCGGTCGATCCCGATCATCTCCTGGCGGTGATGGACCAGTGGATGAGGGACCAGTGACGAGAGCCGAAAGTGTTCACACGGAGTTGCTGACTCAGTGTGGTCGAGGTCGTGTAGAAGTGCGGGATTCGGGGAACCTTCTGGTCTCCTGCTGCGTTTCTGCTACGTGCACAGTGACATCGCGGTGACAGGGTGTGGCGACAGGCGGGGTGCGGCTACCATGACCGGCACGAGGGCGGGCGGCGTAAGGGAGTCGTCCCCTGGGGCGGAGCCCGGTGCACTGCCGGGGCGAGGAGGGCGGGCCATGGTGCAGAAGGCCAAGATCCTCCTGGTCGATGACCGGCCGGAGAATCTGCTTGCGCTGGAGGCGATCCTCTCTGCGCTCGATCAGACCCTGGTGCGGGCATCGTCCGGGGAGGAAGCGCTCAAGGCACTTCTGACGGACGACTTCGCGGTCATTCTGCTGGATGTCCAGATGCCGGGAATGGACGGTTTCGAAACCGCAGCGCACATCAAGCGGCGGGAACGGACCAGGGACATCCCGATCATCTTCCTCACCGCGATCAACCACGGCCCGCATCACACCTTCCGCGGCTACGCGGCAGGCGCGGTGGACTACATCTCCAAGCTGTTCGACCCGTGGGTGCTGCGGGCGAAGGTCTCCGTGTTCGTCGAGCTGTACATGAAGAACTGCCAGCTCCGGGAGCAGGCGGCGCTGCTGCGGCTCCAGTTGGAGGGCGGTGGCGGCAAGGCCGCGGGCGCCGACTCCAAGGAGCCGGCGGGGCTGCTGGCCGAGCTGTCGGCACGGCTCGCGGCCGTCGAGGAGCAGGCCGAGGCGCTGTCCAAGCAGCTGGACGACGAGTCCGCGGACGCGGCCGCGGTGGCCACGGCGGCTCATCTCGAACGCAAACTCACCGGACTGCGGCGGGCGCTGGACGCGCTGGAACCGGGCGCCGGGAGCAACTCGTCGGTGCCTTCGCAGAACTGACCCCGCGTCTATTCCGCTTGGCGGGCGGGCGGCGCCCGACAGTCCTGTGCGTGACGGGTCCGTGAACCGGCGTCAGTCCGCCGCCCTCACAAGGGCGACACGAACGGGTGAAGCAGTGGGCACACGTGTCCACTGTCTTCTCCACCGGTAACCTCACACCCATGGCCTCACGTTCCTCCGCAGCCAAGAAGCCGCCCGCGAAGAAGGCGGCCGCTTCAGCGAAGGCTCCGGCGAAGAAGGCCGCCGCCAAGAAAGCCCCCGCGAAGAAGGCGCCGGCGAAGAAGGCCGCGGCCAAGAAAGCCGCGCCGCCGAAGCCCGCGCCCAACCCCACCGGGGGCGTGTACCGGCTCGTGCGCGCCGTCTGGCTCGGGCTCGCGCACGCGGTCGGCGCCGTTTTCCGCGGCATAGGGCAGGGCGCGAAGAACCTCGACCCCGCCCATCGCAAGGACGGCATCGCGCTGCTGCTGCTCGGCCTCGCGCTGATCGTCGCCGCCGGCACCTGGTCGAATCTGCGCGGTCCCGTCGGCGACCTCGTCGAGATCATCGTGACCGGCGCCTTCGGCCGGCTCGACCTCCTCGTGCCGATACTGCTCGCGGTCATCGGCGTGCGGTTCATCCGGCACCCCGAGAAGCCCGAGGCCAACGGCCGTATCGTCATCGGTCTGTCCGCGCTCGTCATCGGCGTGCTCGGCCAGGTCCACATCGCCGTCGGCTCGCCCGCCCGCAGCGACGGCATGTCCGCCATACGGGACGCGGGCGGGCTGATCGGCTGGGGCGCGGCGACCCCGCTGACGCACATCATGGGCGACGTACTCGCCGTACCGCTGCTCGTGCTGCTGACCATCTTCGGGCTGCTGGTGGTCACCGCCACGCCCGTCAACGCCATCCCGCAGCGGCTGCGGCAGTTGGGCATCAAGCTCGGCATCCTGCCGGACCCCGAAGAGGACGACGAGTACACCGACGAAGACGAGCGCTACGACGACCAGTGGCGCGAGGCACTGCCCGCGGCGCGGGGGCGCAAGCGGGCGCCGGCGCGCGCCGCGTACGACCCCGACGGCGCCGAACAGGAGGCCCTCTCGCGGCGTCGTGGGCGGCCGAGGCGCTCCGCGGTCCCGCAGCCCGAGATGGACCGTCCCATGGACGCTGTGGACGTCGCGGCGGCCGCCGCTGCCGCACTCGACGGTGCCGTCCTGCACGGGATGCCGCCGTCGCCGATCGTCGCCGACCTCACCCAGGGCGTCAGCGTGGGCGACCGCGCGGAGACCACCCCGGTGCCGACGCCCGTCCCGGCCGCGCGCCCCAAGCAGGAGAAGCTCCCGAAGACCGAGGTGCCGGACCCGGTGAAGTCCGGGGTGCCGGACCTCACGAAGTCCGCGCCCGACGAGATGCGCGACCTGCCGCCGCGCGCCGAACAACTCCAGCTGTCCGGTGACATCACCTACTCGCTGCCGTCGCTGGACCTCCTCGAGCGCGGTGGCCCGGGCAAGTCGCGCAGCGCCGCCAACGACGCCATCGTCGACTCGCTCACCACCGTCTTCTCCGAGTTCAAGGTCGACGCCCGCGTCACCGGCTTCACGCGCGGGCCGACGGTCACGCGCTACGAGGTCGAGCTCGGGCCGGCCGTGAAGGTCGAGCGGATCACCGCGCTGACGAAGAACATCGCGTACGCGGTCGCCAGCCCGGACGTGCGGATCATCAGTCCGATCCCCGGCAAGTCGGCGGTCGGCATCGAGATCCCCAACACCGACCGCGAGATGGTCAACCTCGGCGATGTGCTGCGCCTCGCGGCCGCCGCGGAGGACGACCACCCGATGCTGGTCGCGCTCGGCAAGGACGTCGAGGGCGGCTACGTGATGGCGAACATCGCGAAGATGCCGCATGTGCTGGTCGCCGGTGCGACCGGTTCCGGTAAGTCGTCGTGCATTAACTGCTTGATCACTTCGATCATGATGCGGGCGACCCCGGAGGACGTCCGCATGGTGCTCGTCGACCCCAAGCGCGTCGAGCTGACCGCCTACGAGGGCATCCCGCACCTGATCACGCCGATCATCACCAACCCGAAGCGGGCCGCCGAGGCGCTCCAGTGGGTCGTACGGGAGATGGACCTCCGCTACGACGACCTCGCGGCGTACGGATACCGGCACATCGACGACTTCAACGAAGCCGTCCGCAACGGCAAGGTGAAGCCGCCGGAGGGCAGTGAGCGCGAGCTCCAGCCCTACCCGTACCTGCTGGTGATCGTCGACGAGCTCGCCGACCTGATGATGGTCGCCCCGCGTGACGTCGAGGACGCGATCGTCCGCATCACGCAGCTCGCGCGTGCGGCCGGCATCCACCTGGTGCTCGCCACGCAGCGGCCCTCCGTGGACGTCGTCACCGGTCTGATCAAGGCGAACGTGCCCTCGCGGCTCGCGTTCGCCACCTCCTCGCTCGCCGACTCCCGCGTCATCCTCGACCAGCCCGGCGCCGAGAAGCTGATCGGCAAGGGCGACGGGCTGTTCCTGCCGATGGGCGCGAACAAGCCCACGCGTATGCAGGGCGCGTTCGTGACCGAGGAAGAGGTCGCGGTCGTCGTCCAACACTGCAAGGACCAGATGGCGCCCGTCTTCCGGGAAGACGTGACCGTCGGGACGAAGCAGAAGAAGGAGATCGACGAGGAGATCGGCGACGACCTCGACCTGCTGTGCCAGGCGGCGGAGCTGGTGGTCTCCACGCAGTTCGGTTCGACGTCCATGCTCCAGCGCAAGCTGCGGGTCGGCTTCGCCAAGGCGGGGCGGCTGATGGACCTCATGGAGTCCCGCGGGATCGTGGGTCCGAGCGAGGGATCCAAGGCTCGTGACGTTCTTGTGAAACCTGATGAGCTGGACGGAGTGCTCGCCGTGATCCGCGGGGAGGCATAAAGCGAGCCCTACGCGGAATACGGGAGTGCAGTGGTCGCCTCGCGGGTGGGTGGGTGAGGAGCCGATGCCCGATCGTGACTCACCCGTAAGGGATCATTGAGCAACCGTTCCCGTTCGGCGTACGTCAAGTTGAGGGAAGCGACATTCTCGTGCCCCACCATCGGTCTGACCGGCCATACCGATGGCGTACAAAGTCCCACCGCCCGGTTGCCCCACCCTTTCGTTACCCCCCTAGACTGAACCTCCAGCACAGGTGGCTTAAACGCTCGAAAGGCGCCCCCGTGTCCATCGGCAACTCCCCTGAAGACGAGCGTCCGTTCGAAGACGTATCCGAGGAAGCCCGCCCCTCGATCGGCCGTGCCCTGAGGCAGGCGCGCCTCGATGCCGGGCTGACCGTCGACGACGTCACCAACGCCACCAGGGTCCGCATCGCCATCGTGCAGGCCATCGAGGCGGACAACTTCGCCCCCTGCGGCGGCGACGTGTACGCCCGTGGCCACATCCGAACCCTGGCGAAGGCCGTCCACCTCGATCCGGCTCCGCTGCTCGCCCAGTACGACGACTCGCACGGCGGGCGGCCGGCGCCGACCCCCGCCGCCCCTCTGTTCGAGGCGGAGCGCATCCGTCCCGAGCGGCGCGGGCCGAATTGGACCGCGGCCATGGTCGCCGCGATCGTCGCGGTGGTCGGGTTCGTCGGATTCACCGCGTTCAAGGGCGGCGACGACAGCGGCAAGTCCGCCGTCGCCGAGGGCGGCTCGACGCCGACGTCCGACAAGACCACGCCCACCCCGAAGACCGACAAGCCCAAGGATCCCGACCCGGAGCCTTCGGACAGCGCCATCGCGGCCGTCCCGCAGGACAAGGTGACCGTCCAGGTGAGCGCCGTCGACGGCAGGAGCTGGGTCGGGGTCAAGGACCACAACGGCCGACTGCTCTTCGACGACCTGCTCAAGAAGGGCGACTCGAAGACCTTCCAGGACAGCGAGAAGATCAACCTCGTCCTCGGTGACGCGGGTGCGATCGACCTGTATGTCAACGGCAAGAAGATCGACGACGACTGGCAGCCGGGCGCCGTGGAGCGCCTGACGTACACCAAGGGCGACCCCCAGGCGGGATAAGTCCGGCTGAACGGTCGAGCTGAGGACGGGGTTGGCCAAGATCGGCCAACCCCGTCGACGTGGGCTGTCAGTGAGACAAAGTAGTCTTGAGCCCATGTCTGAACGCCGTACCGTCGCACTCGTCACTCTTGGCTGCGCCCGTAACGAGGTGGACTCGGAGGAGCTCGCAGGCCGCTTGGAGGCGGACGGCTGGGACCTCGTGGAGGACGCCGCCGACGCGGACGTCGCGGTCGTCAACACCTGTGGCTTCGTCGACGCCGCCAAGAAGGACTCCGTCGACGCCCTCCTGGAGGCCAACGACCTCAAGGACCATGGAAGAACCCAGGCCGTCGTGGCGGTGGGCTGCATGGCCGAGCGGTACGGCAAGGACCTCGCCGAGGCCCTCCCCGAGGCCGACGGAGTGCTCGGCTTCGACGACTACGCGGACATCTCGGACCGCCTCCAGACCATCCTTTCCGGCGGCATCCACGCCGCGCACACCCCGCGCGACCGGCGCAAGCTGCTGCCGATCAGCCCTGCCGAACGGCAGGAGTCCGCGGCCGACGTCGCACTGCCCGGGCACGCCCCCGTCGACCTTCCGGAGGGGCTCGCTCCGGCCTCCGGCCCGCGCTCGCCCCTGCGCCGCCGCCTCGACGGCTCCCCGGTCGCCTCGGTGAAACTCGCCTCCGGCTGCGACCGGCGCTGCTCCTTCTGCGCCATCCCGTCCTTCCGCGGCTCCTTCATCTCGCGCCGGCCCAGCGATGTGCTGAACGAGACGCGGTGGCTGGCCGAACAGGGCGTGAAGGAGATCATGCTGGTCTCCGAGAACAACACCTCCTACGGCAAGGACCTGGGCGACATCCGCCTGCTGGAGTCCCTCCTGCCGGAGCTCGCCGAGGTCGACGGCATCGAGCGTGTCCGCGTCAGCTACCTCCAGCCGGCCGAGATGCGGCCCGGTCTGATCGACGTACTGACCTCCACGCCGAAGGTCGCCCCCTACTTCGACCTGTCCTTCCAGCACTCCGCGCCGGACGTGCTGCGCGCGATGCGCCGCTTCGGCGACACCGACCGGTTCCTCGAACTGCTCGAGACCATCCGCGGCAAGGCCCCGCAGGCCGGCGTGCGGTCCAACTTCATCGTCGGCTTCCCCGGCGAGAGCGAGGCCGACCTGGCCGAGCTGGAGCGCTTCCTGAACCACGCGCGGCTGGACGCCATCGGCGTCTTCGGCTACTCCGACGAGGACGGCACCGAGGCCGCGACGTACGACAACAAGCTCGACGAGGACGTCGTCGCCGAGCGGCTGGCGCGTGTCTCCCGGCTGGCCGAGGAGCTCGTCTCGCAGCGGTCCGAGGAGCGCGTCGGCGAGA
This sequence comes from Streptomyces chartreusis, assembly GCF_008704715.1. Taxonomy (NCBI): domain Bacteria; kingdom Bacillati; phylum Actinomycetota; class Actinomycetes; order Kitasatosporales; family Streptomycetaceae; genus Streptomyces; species Streptomyces chartreusis. The sequence goes on along the minus strand of NZ_CP023689.1, from coordinate 2,836,796 downwards.
CCGTGCACGTGCTCGTCGAGTCGGTGGGCGACGAGGACTCGGAGGAGGGCGCGTACGGCCGCGGGGCGCACCAGGCGCCCGAGACGGACGGCCAGGTCCTGCTCACGAGCGGCGAGGGGCTGCGCGTCGGCCGTATGGTCGAGGCGAAGGTGGTCGGTACGGAAGGTGTCGACCTGGTGGCCGAGCCGCTGCCGGGCTCGCTCGCGTGTAGTGAGGAGGCGGACAGATGACCGGAGTTCCGGCGTCCGCCGCGGGAGGCTCCCAGGCGGGTGCGGCGGGCAAGGCGAGTGCGATGGGCTCGTCCAAGGCCGGCTCGGCCAAGGGCGTCGGCCCGAGGGCGGGCGGTTCGACGGCGGGCGGCGCCGATACCGGTGCCGAGGGCGGGGCGAGATCACCGCGCGGCGGGAAGATCGCGGCCGCGGCCGTCAACCAGGCCAGCGTCTGGAACATCGCCAACCTCCTGACCATGCTCCGGCTGGTCCTGGTGCCGGCGTTCGTCGCACTGATGCTGGCCGACGGCGGATACGACCCGGCGTGGCGCTCCCTCGCCTGGGCGGCCTTCGCCATCGCCATGATCACGGACCTGTTCGACGGTCATCTGGCGCGTACGTACAACCTCGTCACCGACTTCGGGAAGATCGCCGATCCCATCGCCGACAAGGCGATCATGGGGGCGGCGCTGATCTGTCTGTCGGCACTGGACGATCTGCCGTGGTGGGTGACGGGCGTCATCCTCGGCCGGGAACTCGGGATCACGCTCCTGCGTTTCCTGGTCATCCGGTACGGCGTGATCCCGGCAAGCCGGGGCGGCAAGCTCAAGACGCTCACGCAGGGCGTGGCCGTCGGGATGTACATCCTGGCGCTGACGGGGTGGCTGGCCACCCTGCGGTGGTGGGTGATGGCCGCAGCGGTCGTCCTGACCGTGCTGACCGGGCTCGACTATGTGAGACAAGCCATTGTGCTGCGCAGGCAGGGAATCGCAGAGCGCAAGGCCGCGTTGGAGGAGACGGAAGCGTGAGTTCCCGGGCCACCGACGTGGTGCGACTACTCAAAGTGAGCGGTGAGACGCTCGCTGTGGCGGAGTCGCTGACGGGCGGGCTGGTTGCGGCGGACATCACAGCCGTCCCGGGGGCATCACAGGTCTTCCGGGGGTCGGTGACTGCCTACGCCACCGAGCTGAAGCACCGGCTCCTCGGCGTCGACGCCACCCTGCTGGAGCAGCACGGTGCGGTGAATCCGCAGGTGGCGGCCCAGATGGCGGCCGGCGTACGGAAGGCGCTGGGTGCCGACTGGGGCATCGCGACGACCGGTGTCGCGGGGCCCGACATGCAGGACGGACACCCCGTGGGGACCGTTTTCGTCGCCCTGGACGGCCCGATCGGGTTTGGTCCCGGTTCTGCCGGTGGCGGAAAAGTGGAGGCCCTGCGGTTGAACGGCGGCCGCGAGGAAATTCGTATGGAGAGTGTACGGAGCGTACTCGCACTGCTCCTGAAGGAGCTTGCGGGCGAACACAGTGGGAATGAGCGGGCACAGGATACGGAACGGAACGGGGGGTTTTGATGTTTGCAGCCCTGAGTGAACACGACATCGCTCCCCGCACGGCCGCGGCGCAAGGCGGTACGGTGGGGCGTGAAGGATGCGGCTACGCGGTCCGAGGAGGGAGCCACCGATGATTCTGCTCCGTCGCCTGCTTGGTGACGTGCTGCGTCGGCAGCGCCAGCGCCAGGGCCGTACTCTGCGCGAAGTCTCCTCGTCCGCCCGAGTCTCACTCGGCTATCTCTCCGAGGTGGAGCGGGGGCAGAAGGAGGCTTCCTCCGAGCTGCTCTCCGCGATCTGCGACGCGCTGGACGTACGGATGTCCGAGCTCATGCGGGAAGTGAGCGACGAGCTCGCCCTCGCCGAGCTGGCCCAGTCTGCTGCGGCCACACCCAGCGAGCCTGTACCCGCGTCGGTCCGTCCGATGCTGGGTTCCGTGTCGGTGACCGGTGTGCCACCGGAACGGGTGACCATCAAGGCGCCTTCCGAGGCCGTGGACGTGGTCGCCGCGTGACGGTGACGCCCGTGCGCATGGGCTGACCATGCGCTGAGGAGTTGTGTGAGACCCCGGCCGGGGCTTCTCCAGGGAGACCTGGGGGAGAGCGGCCGGGGTTTCGTGCTGTCCGGGGTCGGCGCCTTCGGCTGGGCCGGCGGGTCTGTCGTCGCCGTCGGGTCCGTTTGCCGGAGTGTGATCACGCGGTCATGGTGGGTGTGATGGCGCGCGACGCGGCGTGAAGGCGTTGGCCCGCGCCGTCACTGTTGCCGTTGCTGCGCCCTCCCGGCCGGTGTGGCGGGCGGCCTAGCCTCGGGCTGGAGGTGAGCGGATGGCACGGCCGATAGTCCGCTGGGGGGCGGCTCTCGGGTTCGGGGCGCTGTGGTGGTGGGCCGTGCTGCGGCTCGCGCTGGCGCCGGACGCCGGAGTGCTGGAAGCGGGCGTCGCCGCCGGGGGATGGGGGCTGAGCCTGTTGCCGGTGCACTGTGTGCCGAAGGCGCGGGCCGTGGGCGCCGTCGATCCACGGCGGTGGGCGCGGGCCTGGCGGGCCGGGCGGACGGGGCGGGTCGCCGCGGCGGCTACTCGCGGTTCGGATGCCGGATCTGGACGGTGGTGAGGGGCGGTTACCTCGGCAGTGCCACACCGTGGTTCGGGCGCAGGTTCTGGGCCGTGATGAGGGGCGTTACCACGGCATTGCCACACCGCCGTTCGGGCGCAGGATCTGGCCCGTGGTGAAGGCCGACGCGTCGGATGCCAGGTGGAGCACCGCGTGCGCGACGTCCTCCGCTTCACCGACCCGGCCCAGCGGCGACATCCGCGCCATGAACGTCTCGGTGTGAGTCTGTGCCTCGGTGTCGTGTCGGTCGGTCATGGGAGTGCGGATCCAGCCCGGCGCGACGGCGTTCACGCGGATTCCGTGCGGGCCCATCTCGGTCGCCAGCGTCTTCGTGAGCTGCACGACGGCTGCCTTGGCCGCGCCGTAGCAGAGCAGGCCGGGGCCGCCGGTGTCCACGGCGCCCGAGGCCATGGTGACGATGCTGCCCCGGACCCCCTGGGCGAGCATCGCGCGGGCCGCCTCCTGGCAGGCGTAGAGCACTCCCTTGAAGTTGACGCTCAGCACCCGGTCGAGGTCCTCGTCGCGGGTCTCCAGGACCGGGCTGCTGTGCATGATCCCGGCGACCGCCGCCATCACGTCCAGCCGCTCGCAGGCGGCGACGGCCTGGCCGAGCTGGGCGCGGTCGGTGACGTCGAGGTGGTGGACGTGGGCGGTGCCGCCGCTCGACTTGATCAGGGTCGCCGTGTCGTGCAGGCCCTGCGCGTCACGGTCGGCGCAGTGCACGGTCGCGCCGGCCTCGGCGAGCAGCACGGCCGACGCGCGGCCGATGCCGCTGGCGGCGCCGGTGACGAATGCGGTGCGTCCGGTGAGGTCGTACGCCTTTACGGCCATGAAGGGACGGTACGAGTGAATCTGACGGGTCGTCAATTGGTCGTACGGTGCTGGGTTTCTCGGTGCTGGGTTCCGTGGTGTGGGGTGGCGCCGGGTGTCCGGCTGGGGGTCGGGCCCGCCTGGCAGTTGGGGCACCAGTAGGTGGGGCGCTCGCGGGAACCGTCGCCTTGGTCGGCCACGCGGATCGGGGTGGCGCAGCGCAGGCAGGGGCGGCGGGCACGGCCGTAGACGAAGAGATCCTGGCCTCGTCGGCCCGTGGTGTTGCGGATCGGGCGGTCGCGGTTGGCTTCCAGCAGTTTCTTGGCGAGGAGCGGCAGTTGGGCCGTGTGCTCGGCGGGGAGCGCGCCGATGGGGAGCCAGGGGGTGACGCGGAGGAGGAAGCAGAGCTCGCTCTTGTAGACATTGCCGATGCCGGCGAGGTTGCGCTGGTCCAGCAGGGCCTCGCCGAGCTGGCGGGCAGGGTCCGTGAGGAGGTTGGCGAGGGCGCGGTCGGGATCCCAGTCCGGGCCCAGCAGGTCGGGGCCGAGGTGGCCTACGGCGCGGTCTTCCTCGGTGGTGCGGAGGAGTTCGAGGACGGGGAGGCGGTAGCCGACGGCTGTGTAGGTGGCTGGGTGGGCGTCGGGGGTGGCTGGGGTGTTGGGCGTGTGGGTGGGGGCGGGGGTGGCGGTGAGGATCGCTCGGATCTGGTGGACGGGGCCGCCTGTCCAGCGCTGCTGGTCGGTGAAGATCTTCCAGGAGCCTTCCATCCCCAGATGCGAGTGGATCGTCAGGCCGCCTTCGACGCGGGTCAGGAGGTGTTTGCCGCGGGGGGTGACGTCCAGGACGGTGCGGCCCGTGAGGTCGGCCGTGGCGTACTTGGGCACCCGGAAGTCGCTACGGGACAGCGTCCCGCCGGCGAGGGCGGCGTGCAGCCGCTTCGCCGTCTGCCAGACCGTGTCTCCTTCGGGCATGGGTCAAGGGTGGCATGGGGGGACGGTCAGGGTGGGCTGGTCAGGGCTGGGTGCCATGTCTCCGGCGTCAGGCGCGTAGGCGCAGGCCTCTGGGCGTTGCGATGAACCCCGCTCCTTCCAGGAGGGTGCCCATGGGGGACGTCAGTGCCGAGGCGCCGTTCACCCGTTCCACGGTGACCGTGCCGAGGGAGCCCGCGCGGGCGGCCGAGGCGAGGGCCTCCGCCGCCGTGTGCAGACGGGGGTCGTCGGTGGGTTCGGTGTCCGGGGCCGACGGCCAGGCCAGCAGGGTCTTGCCGCCGCGCTCCATGTAGAGGGTCAGCTCCCCGTCGACGAGGACCACCAGGGAGCCCGCCTTGCGGCCTGGCTTGTGCCCGGCGCCGGTGGGGGGCTCGGGCCAGCCGAGTGCGGCGCCGTAGGCGTTCGCCGGGTCGGCGGCGGCGAGTACGACGGCCCGGGTGTCAGGGGTGGGCCGGGTGCGGCGGGAGGCGGTGCCGGGACCGTACTGGTTTCCGCCGTTGTGCCCGGCCGGCCCCTGCGGGGTACGTCGGCCGGCCTCGGGGGCGAGGTCGCGGGGCGAGACCCATTCGCTCGGTCCGAGGTGGGCGTCCAGGAAGTCGTGGTCGAGGTCGGGGATGTCGTAGGCGGGGGTGCCGTCGGGGTTTTCGTAGGCGGGAGAGCCGTCGGGGTTGTCGGACGTGGGGGCGCCATCCGGGTTGTCGTACGCCGATGTGCCGGCCCCGTCGGCGTCGGGATTCCCTGTGCCGTACGGAGGAGTTGGGCCGAAGGGGCCGGGAGCGGCCGGGCCCGGCAGGTCGTCGCCTCGGTCGCGGGCGTTGGAGACCGCGCGGAGGCGGTCCACCGCGCCGTCCATCGCGAACTGGGCCGCGCCGAGTCCCTCCACCACATAGCCGCGGCGGGCCTGGCCGCTCTCCTCGAAGACGGACAGGATGCGGTACGTCGCCGAGAAGCCTCCCTCCACGCCTTCCGCGCCGACCGCTCCCCGGGTCACCACGCCGTGCCGGTCGAGGAGGGTGCGGGCGAGGGCGTGTGCACGGACCGTGGGGTCGGGTTCGTGTGCCGGGAGCACGGACCAGCGGCCGGCGACCGTCGGCGGGCCGGTGCGGGACGCGGGGCGGGCGGCGGACGTGAGGGAGCCGTAGCGGCCCCGGGGAATCGTGCGCTTGGCGCGGTGGGCCGTGGAGCCCGCAGTGCGGCCCGAACCCAGCAGGGCACGCATGGGGGCAAGGGTGTCGTTGGTCAGACGGCCCGACCAGGCCAGCTCCCAGAGGGCGTCGGCGAGTTGGGGATCGGTGGCGTCGGGGTGGGTGGTCGCTCGGATCTGGTCGGCGATCTGGCGGAAGAACAGGCCGTAGCCGCCGGAGAGGGTGTCCAGGACGGACTGGTGCAGTGCCGTCAGCTCCGGGGGGTGGGGCTGCGGCAGGAGCAGTGGAGCCGCGTCCGCCATATAGAGGGAGACCCAGCCGTCCTTCCCGGGGAGCGAGCCAGCTCCGGCCCAGACGACCTCGCCGGCCGAGGTGAGCTCGTCGAGCATCGCGGGGTTGTAGCCGGCGACGCGTGACGGCAGGACGAGCTTCTCCAGGGCGGACGCGGGCACGGACGCGCCCTGCAACTGTTCGATGGCGCGGACGAGTCCGTCGATGCCGCGCAGACCGTGGCCTTTGCCGATGTGCTGCCACTGCGGCAGGAACTGTGCGAGCGCGGCCGGCGGCACCGGCTCCAGTTCGTGCCGCAGCGCGGCGAGGGAACGGCGGCGCAGTCGGCGCAGGACCGTCGCGTCGCACCACTCCTGGCCGATGCCGGCGGGGTGGAACTCGCCCTGTACGACGCGCCCGCCGGCCGCCAGCCGCTGTAGGGCGCCGTCGGTGATCGCCACGCCCAGGCCGAAGCGGGCCGCCGCCGTGGCCGAGGTGAAGGGGCCGTGGGTGCGGGCATAGCGGGCGAGGAGATCGCCGAGCGGATCCTTGACCGGCTCGGTGAAGGCTTCGGGGACGCCGACGGGCAGAGCCGTACCGAGCGCGTCGCGCAGGCGGCCCGCGTCCTCGATCGCCGCCCAGTGGTCGGTGCCGGCGACACGGACCTTGATGGCGCGGCGGGCGCCGGCCAGCTCCTGGGCCCAGTGCGGCTCGGCGCCCCGCTCGGCCAACTCGGCGTCGGTGAGCGGGCCGAGCAGGCGCAGGAGGTCCGCGACGCCCTCGGCGTCCTTCACGCGGCGGTCCTCGGTGAGCCACTGGAGCTCGCGCTCCAGCTCGGTCAGCACCTCGGCATCCAGCAGCTCACGCAGCTCCGCCTGGCCGAGCAGCTCCGCAAGCAGCCGCGAGTCCAGCGACAGGGCGGCCGCGCGGCGCTCGGCGAGCGGGGAGTCGCCCTCGTACAGGAACTGCGCGACGTACCCGAAGAGGAGGGAGCGGGCGAAGGGGGACGGCTCGGGGGTGGTGACCTCGACGAGGCGCACCTTGCGGGACTCCAGGTCGCCCATCAGCTCCACGAGCCCGGGCACGTCGAAGACGTCCTGGAGGCACTCGCGGACCGCTTCCAGGACGATCGGGAAGGAGCCGAACTCGCTCGCCACCTGGAGCAGTTGGGCCGCGCGCTGGCGCTGCTGCCACAGCGGGGTGCGCTTGCCGGGGTTGCGGCGCGGCAGCAGCAGCGCGCGAGCGGCGCACTCGCGGAACCGGGAGGCGAACAGCGCCGAGCCGCCGACCTGATCGGTGACCATCTGGTCGACGTCGCCCTTGTCGAAGACGACGTCCGCCGCGCCGACGGGCGCCTGGTCGGCGTCGTACTCCGTGCCGGCCTTGCGCGGCTCCTGGTCCAGCAGGTCCAGGCCCATCAGGTCGGCGTCCGGCAGGCGCAGCACGATGCCGTCGTCGGCGTGCATGACCTGCGCGTCCATGCCGTACCGCTCGGAGAGCTTCGCGCCCAGCGCCAAGGCCCAGGGGGCGTGCACCTGGGCGCCGAAGGGGGAGTGCACGACGACGCGCCAGTCGCCGAGCTCGTCCCGGAAGCGCTCGACGACGATCGTGCGGTCGTCCGGGACGTGACCGCACGCCTCGCGCTGCTCGTCCAGGTACGACAGGACGTTGTCGGCCGCCCACGCGTCCAGGCCCGCCGTGACCAGGCGCAGGCGGGCGTCGTCCTTGGACAGCGAGCCGACCTCGCGCAGGAACGCACCTACCGCGCGGCCCAGTTCCAGCGGGCGGCCCAGCTGGTCGCCCTTCCAGAACGGCAGGCGGCCCGGTACGCCCGGTGCCGGGGAGACCAGGACGCGGTCGCGGGTGATGTCCTCGATGCGCCAGGAACTGGTGCCGAGCGTGAAGACGTCGCCGACGCGGGACTCGTAGACCATCTCCTCGTCGAGCTCACCGACCCGGCCGCCGCCCTTCTTGGGGTCCGAGCCGGCGAGGAACACACCGAAGAGGCCGCGGTCGGGGATGGTGCCGCCGGAGGTGACGGCGAGGCGCTGGGCGCCTGGGCGGCCGGTGATCGTGCCGGCGACCCGGTCCCAGACCACGCGCGGGCGCAGTTCCGCGAAGGCGTCGGACGGGTAGCGGCCGGCGAGCATGTCGAGGACCGCGGTGAAGGCGGACTCCGGGAGGGACGCGAAGGGCGCTGCCCGGCGGACGGTGGCGAGGAGGTCGTCGAACTGCCACGTGTCCATCGCCGTCATCGCGACGATCTGCTGGGCGAGGACGTCGAGAGGGTTGGCGGGAACCCTGAGGGACTCGATGGCGCCCGTGCGCATGCGCTCGGTGACCACTGCCGCCTGGACCAGGTCGCCGCGGTACTTCGGGAACACCACGCCGGTGGAGACGGCGCCGACCTGGTGGCCCGCGCGGCCCACGCGCTGGAGGCCGGAGGCCACGGAAGGGGGTGATTCGACCTGGACCACAAGGTCCACCGCGCCCATGTCGATGCCGAGTTCGAGGCTGGAGGTGGCTACGACGGCGGGGAGGCGGCCGGCCTTGAGATCCTCTTCTACGAGGGCGCGCTGCTCCTTGGAGACGGAGCCGTGGTGGGCTCGGGCGATGACCGGGGGTGCGCCCTGGGCTCCTCCTGAGCCGCCCATGAGTTCCGCCGGGGCGTGGTGTTCGTCCAGGGTTTCGCCGGTGGCGCGCTCGTAGGCGATCTCGTTGAGGCGGTTGCAGAGGCGTTCCGCGAGGCGGCGGGAGTTGGCGAAGACGATCGTGGAGCGGTGGGACTGGACGAGGTCGGTGATGCGCTCCTCGACGTGCGGCCAGATCGAGGGACGCTCCGCGCCTTCGGAGCCGTCTGCCACCGGGGAGCCGCCCAGTTCGCCGAGGTCCTCGACGGGGACGACGACCGAGAGGTCGAACTCCTTGCCCGACTTCGGCTGGACGATCTCCACCTTGCGGTGGGGGGAGAGGTAGCGGGCGATCTCGTCGACCGGGCGGACCGTCGCGGAGAGGCCGATGCGGCGGGCCGGCTTCGGGAGGAGTTCGTCCAGGCGCTCCAGGGTGAGGGCCAGGTGGGCGCCGCGCTTGGTGCCCGCCACCGCGTGGACCTCGTCCAGGATCACCGTCTCGATGCCGGTCAGGGCGTCGCGGGTGGCCGACGTCAGCATCAGGAACAAGGACTCGGGGGTCGTGATGAGGATGTCCGGGGGGCGGGTCGCCAGGGCTCGGCGCTCTGCGGCGGGGGTGTCGCCGGAGCGGATGCCGGCCTTCACCTCGGGTTCGGGGAGGCCCAGGCGGACGGATTCCTGGCGGATGCCGGTCAGGGGGCTGCGGAGGTTGCGCTCCACGTCGACGGCGAGGGCCTTGAGGGGGGAGACGTAGAGGACCCGGCAGCGTTTCTTGGGGTCGGCCGGTGGGGGTGTGGAGGCCAGCTGGTCCAGGGCGGCGAGGAAGGCCGCGAGGGTTTTGCCCGAGCCGGTGGGGGCTACGACCAGCACGTCCGAGCCCTCGTTGATGGCTTGCCACGCGCCTGCCTGGGCTGGGGTGGGCGCGGAGAAGGCGCCCGTGAACCAGCCGCGGGTTGCGGGGGAGAAGCCGGTCAAGGCTCGGTGTGGGTTGCTGACCATGCGTCCATCCTGCACCCGGGGTCTGACAATCGGGCTGAGCTGGGGGAATGGTGGTGCCTGCGGCGGCCTGTGCGGGTTCGGTGGGGGTGCGGGTAGCGCCTGGGGGTGGGGGGGGGTGGGTCGGGGACGTGCCGGGGGTGTCCGTCCTCGGTCGGGCGGTTGCCCTCTCTCAGGAGGGTGCTCGGCGTTGACGCCCGCCGCTGCGGGCGGACACCCCCCGGCACGTCCCCTCACCGCCGTACGCGGGTGCCGCGCTGTGGGGAAGCCACTGACGGCGTGTCCTGACCGTTCGCGGAGAATGGGGGTATGGGTTCTCGGGAGCGGGCGCGGCACTGGCGGTATGCCGCGTTGCCCGGTGTCGATCTGCTTCGGGCCCGGTATATCGAGAAGACCTTTGTGCGGCATACCCATGAGCACTTTGTGATCGCTGCGATCGCTGAGGGTGTGGAGGTCTTTCATCATCGGGGGGCCGATCAGTACGCGGCGGCCGGTGCGCTGGCGTTGGTCAATCCTGATACGCCGCATACCGGGCGGGCCGGGGTGCCTGAGGGGTGGCAGTACGGGGCCGTGTATCCGTCGCCCGAGCTTGTGGCTGAGATCGCTGCCGAGACCACTTCTGTGCGGGGTACGCCCGGGTTTGTGCGGCCTGTGCTTGATGATCCTTATGCGGTGAGGCTGGTTCATCAGGTGCTGCGGGCCGCTGACGAGGGGAATGCGCTGGCGGCGGACACCTTGTTGCGGGTGGCCGTTACGCGGTTGCTCCGGTTGAACGGTGGGGCGATGCCGCAGCGGGAGGTGCGGACTGCGGGTGGTCTCGTCGCCGTACGCGCGCGTGAGGTGCTGGAAGGGCGGATGGCCGAGCCGCCGAGTCTGGAGCAGCTGGCTGCCGACCTTGATACGAGTCCGTTCGCCCTGCTGCGGGCCTTTCGGGATGTGTACGGGATGCCGCCGCACACCTGGCTGACCGATGCGCGGGTGCGGCGGGCCCGGAGGCTGCTGGATGCAGGGGTGTCGCCGGCGGAGGCGGCGCTCGTCGTGGGGTTCACCGATCAGCCGCATCTGAATCGGCACTTCGCCCGGATCATCGGCGTGCCGCCGGGGGCCTATCAGCGGGAGCGCAAGAACGTACAAGACCTGCGGTAGCGGGTTGCCTAGCGTCGAGGGCGTGCAAGAACAGAACGCTCTCACAGATCTTCACGTCGGCCCGGAGAAGCCCGATGCCGCCGTCGTACGGGACGCCCTGGGCGTCGGGGTCGCCGTCGGGCTGTCCGGGTTCGCTTTCGGGGTGACGTCGGCGGGCAGTGGGCTCACGCTCCTGCAGACCTGTGTGCTCAGCCTGCTGGTGTTCACGGGGGCGTCGCAGTTCGCGCTCGTCGGGGCGATCGCGGCCGGTGGCAGTCCGTTCACCGCGGCTGCCGGGGCCTTCTTCCTGGGCGTGCGCAACGCCTTCTACGGGCTGCGGCTGTCCCAGGTGCTGCGCCTCACGCGCGCGGTGCGGCCGTTCGCCGCGCAGTGGGTGATCGACGAGACGACGGTCGTCGCACTGGCGCAGCCCACTCGGCGCAGTGCGCGGATCGGGTTCGTGGTGACCGGGCTGAGCCTTTACGTGCTGTGGAATCTCACGACGCTGCTGGGCGCACTGGGGGCCGAGGCCATCGGTGACACCGCCGCCTGGGGGCTCGACGCCGCCGGGCCCGCCGTGTTCCTCGCGCTGCTCGCCCCCATGCTGACGACCGGCACCGAGCGGGCCGTCGCCGGGCTGGCGGTGGTTCTGGGGCTCGGGCTGCTGCCCGTGCTGCCGGCTGGGGTGCCCGTACTCGTGGCCGCGCTCGCCGCGCCGGTCGTGCTGTGGGCGCAGGGACGGCGTCTGGGCGGGGAGGCGCGGTGAACACCTGGATCGCCATCGGCGCCACCGTCGTCGGCTGCTACGCCGTCAAACTCATAGGGCTCCTGGTGCCGGCGGGCGCCCTGGAGAAGCCTCTCGTACGGCGTCTTGCCGCCCTGTTGCCCGTCGCCCTGCTCGCCGCCCTCACGGCCCAGCAGACGTTCGGCGACGGGCAGGCGCTGGTGCTGGACGCGAGGGCGGCAGGGGTCGCGGCCGCCGCCGTGGCGCTCGTCCTGAGAGCGCCCTTCCTGCTCGTCGTCGGAGCTGCCGTGGTGGTGACCGCCGGGGTGCGGGCGCTGAGTGGCTGAGGCCGGTCAGCCGATGTGGCGGCCGTACGCCCTGAGGGTGCGCAGCGCCTGGATCGTCACCATGGGGCGGGCCTCCAACAGGATGCCCGGTGTCCACTGGCGCCAGCGGACGGGCCAGCCGCCGTCCTCCTGCTGCTCGCCGGCGAGGTGGTCGAGGGAGCGGCTCATCTCGTCGTCGGTGAACCACGCGCGCGCGAGCGAGCGCGGCGTCCGCGCGTAGTCGTGCGGGAAGTGGTGCTCGCCCTGGGCGTAGCCGGTCGGGACGGCGTACGAGTCGAGGTTGTCCGGCTCCAGTACCGCGAGGCGCTGATCGCGCACCAGGCGGCCCAGTCGGTCCGCGGCCGCCTCCGCGCGCGGGCGGTCGGGAGCGGAGTCCAGGAAGGCCACGGCGGCCTCGATCTCGTACGGATGCGACTTCTCCAAGGACTCCACCGCCTGCCAGCAGAAGTCCGTCGCCCGGAACAGCCAGGCGTGCCAGACCTCGTTGCGGTGCAGCAGACCGACCACCGGACCGGTCGCCAGGAGCGAGCTGGGCGGGTCTTCCACGACCGGGATGAACGGGGCCGTCGGGTAGCCGCGCTGGCCGGTGTGGACCGCCGGCAGGGCACCGTCCGGCGTGGAGACCGACGTCAGATACCGGCACACGCGGTCCACGCGCTGCCCGCCGCAGCGCTCGACGGCGTCCAGGACGTGGAGGGCGTGACCGACGTGCAGCGGCTGGCTGACCGGGCCGCGCAGATCCGGCTCCAGCGCGTGGCCGTACCCGCCGTCCTCGTTGCGGTAGGCGTCCAGGGCGGTCTCCACCGGGTCGGCGGCGCCGTTCAGGAAGTGGTACGCGAAGAGGCGCTGTTCCAGCACGCGCGCGGTGAGCCAGACGAACTGCTCGGCTCGGAAGAGCGGAGAGTGCGCCGGGGGCGTCGGTGGGAGTACGGAAGCTCCGGGTTCGGGCATGCGTCAGACCGTAGGGCGGAAAGCGGTCTCGGCAAGCGGTCCCGGCTCAGGCCCACCCCCAGGGGCGGGATACTGGAGGCATGCGGTTGACGGTCTTCTGGCAGCGGATGGCGGAGCACTTCGGTTCGGGGTACGCCGACACCTTCGCGCGCGATCACGTGATGGCGGAGCTCGGCGGACGCACGGTGCACGAGGCGCTGGAGTCCGGCTGGGAGGCCAAGGACGTGTGGCGTGTGGTGTGTGCCGTGATGAACGTTCCGGGGGAGAAGCGCTGACCGGTAACGAAGATCGGCGGACCGGGGCCGATTGTCGGTGGCGTGGGCGAGACTTGCTCCGTGGCACGCACTGACGAGACCGGGGAGATCGCCCGGCACGGGTCCCCGTTCGGCACGACGCCGCCCGATCCGCCTCCGGTCGGGGGCGATGCCGGGGCGAACGGCCGTATGCCGCGCTGGCTGCCGCGCGCCCTGGTGCTCGCGCTGGCGCTCGTAGGCGTGTTCCAGCTGGGCAGCTGGGCCTTTCACCAGCTCACCGGGTTGCTGGTCAACATCCTCATCGCGTTCTTCCTGGCCCTCGCCATCGAGCCCGCGGTGAGCTGGATGGCCTCGCGCGGTCTGCGCCGGGGACTGGCCACCGCTCTTGTGTTCTTCGCCGTGATCATCGTGTCGGCCGGATTCGTGACCCTGCTCGGGTCCATGCTCGCGGGCCAGATCATCAAGATCGTCGAGGACTTCCCGAACTACCTCGACTCCGTCATCAACTGGATCAACGCGCACTTCCACACCGAACTGCGCCGCGTCGACGTCCAGGAGGGCCTGCTCAAGTCCGACTGGCTGCGCAACTACGTGCAGAACAGCGCCACCGGCGTCCTGGACGTGTCCGCCCAGGTACTCGGCGGTCTGTTCCAACTGCTGACGATCACGCTGTTCTCGTTCTACTTCGCCGCCGACGGCCCCCGCCTGCGCCGCGCACTGTGCTCCGTACTGCCGCCCGCCCGGCAGGCCGAGGTGCTGCGTGCCTGGGAGATCGCTGTCATCAAGACCGGCGGCTATCTGTACTCGCGCGGTCTGATGGCGCTCATCTCCGGCATCGCCCACTACATCCTGCTGGAGATCCTGGATGTGCCGTACGCACCCGTGCTCGCGGTGTGGGTCGGTCTGGTGTCGCAGTTCATCCCCACCATCGGCACGTATCTCGCGGGCGCCCTGCCCATGCTGATCGCGTTCACGGTCGATCCCTGGTATGCGCTGTGGGTGCTGATCTTCGTCGTGGTCTACCAGCAGTTCGAGAACTACGTCCTTCAGCCGAAGCTGACCGCCAAGACCGTCGACATCCACCCCGCGGTCGCCTTCGGCTCGGTCATCGCCGGCACGGCGCTCCTGGGTGCGGTGGGCGCGCTGATCGCCATCCCGGCCGTCGCCACGTTGCAGGCGTTCCTGGGGGCGTACGTGAAGCGCTACGACGTCACCGACGACCCCCGCGTGCACGGGCACCGGGAGCGGGGGCAGGGGTTGTTCGCACGCGCGCGTGAGTTCTGGATACGTCCGCCGGAACAGCCCGGCAAGAAGCCCCCGGAGGGGGACGGGGGATCAGGAGGGTCGGGGGACGGGGCGGATTGACCTTGGCTGGGTGGGCTTGCCGCGCGTGACGCGGGGAAGCGTCGTCCGAGTCATGCAGCGTCGAGCTTTATAGAGCGTTGTCCGAGTTATGAGGCAGAGGGCGCGCGTCCCAAGGCGGCGGCCAGGAGGAGCGCCGTGATGGCCGTGAGTGCCGTGCCCTGCCAGCCGACCGAGTCGAGCAGTGGTGCGGCGAGGGCCGTGCCGATGGCGCCGATGGTGAAGTAGAGCACCAGATAGACGCTGCTGAGGCTGCCCGAACGATGGGGATCGAGGGCGATGACGCGGCTCTGGTTGGCGGCCTGCGCGGCGAAGCAGCCGGCGTCGAACAGGGCGAGCCCGAGGGCCGTGGCCGGTGGGCTGTCCAGGCCCGTGGCGAGCAGGGCCGTGCCCACGGCGGCGGTCAGCATGCAGGCGGTGATCACGGTCCGGGGCGTGTAGCGGTCGGTGAGGCGCCCGGTGACGGGGAGCGCGGCGAAACCGAGGAGCCCGGCCAGGCTGTACAGGCCGATCGCGGTGGGGTCCAGGGCGTGCGGCGGCCGGGCCAGCGTGAGGGCGAGGGCGACCCATATGAGGTTGAAGGCGAAGTACCACAGGCCACCGGTGGCCACGGCTCGGCGCAGTTGCGGGTGGTGGCGCAGGAGCGGGGGAAGCGAGGCGAGGGTGGCACGGTAGCTGCGGTCCGGCCGGGGCCGTTGCCTCGGCAGGAGGGTGAGAGCGGCGATCGCGCCGAGCAGGGCGATGGCGGCGAAGACGAGGAGCATCCGGCGCCAACCGACGATGTCCGCGAGCGCCCCTCCCGCGAGACGGCTGAGCAGGATGCCGGCCGACATGCCGGCTGCCACGGTGGCAACGCCCGTCCCACGGCGCCCGGGCGGGGCGTGGCGACCCGCGATGTTGCCGGCCTGCGCGGCGACGCTGGCGGAGGCGCCGATGAGCAGGTAGGCGGCCAGCAGCGGTACCGGGCCGGTCGCTGCCGCGGCGAGGACCAGGGCGGCGGCCAGCGTGCCGAGCTGCGCCGTGACCAGGCGGCCCGGGGCGAGGTGGTCGGTGAGGGGCAGCAGGAAGGCGAAGCCGAACATGCAGCCGACCAGTGCGGCCGTGGGGACGAGGCCGATCACCGGGGTGGGGACGTCCAGGTCGGCGGCCACGGCGGTGAGCGCGGGCTGGATGGCGTAGTTGTTCGCGATCGCCGTACCGGCTATGCAGGCGAGCAGGAACGTGCCGCCCCGGGGCAGGGCGTGGCTCACGGCTGGGTGCCGCGGGTGAGGACGACGGCGTAACGGCACGCGGTGTCGGTGGTGTTGGCGAAGACGCGGTCGCTGGGCTCCCCGAGCTCGATGGTGTCGCCCGCGTCGAGTTCGTGGACCGTGTCGCCGTCGTGGAAGGTCAGACGGCCGTCGAGGACCCAGACGACCTGCCGGACGAAGGCGAACGCCGCCGCCGGATACGGGACGCGGGCGCCGGCGGGCAGGCGGATCTCGGCGATCTCGGCGGGGAAGTGGGGGCTGGTGATCTGGCGGCGCCGGTAGCCGGTGGCGGGGTCGCGCCACTCGGCCGCCTCGGCCCGGCGGCGCACCTCCCCGAGCCCGTCCGTCTCGTCGTGCGCTCCTTCTGCGAGGGCGAGCAGGGAGGACACGCTGAGCTGGAAGGCGGCCGACAGCTTGCCGAGGACGACGGCGGTGGGGCTGCTCTCGCCGCGCTCGATCCTGCTGATCATGGCCTGCGAGACACCGGAGGCGTCCGCGAGCTGGGCCAGCGTCCAGCGGCGCCGCTCCCGTTCGGTGCGGATGCGGGATGCGATCTGCCCCACCAGAGGATCTACTATGTTGGACATGAATCCAATATACGAGAGAGAGCGGGCGGTCGTGACAGTGCGGCCGGCCGACTCCGGCGACGTGGAGGTCATCCGTGCGATCCGCAACCACGCGATCGAGCACTCGACGGCCCTGTGGACGCAGACGCCGCAGTCCCCGGCCGAGGCCGTGACCTGGCTGGCCGCCCACCTGGAGCGCGGCTCGGCCTTCGTGGCCGAGGTGGATGGCGAGGTGGCCGGGTTCGCGGTCTACGGGCCGTGGCGGGAGCTAGAGGGCTATCGCCACACGGTGGAGGACTCGGTCTACGTCCGCGAAGGCCGGCACGGACTCGGCATCGGCTCCGCGCTCCTTGCCGCGCTCATCACCGCCGCGCGCGAGGCGGGCCACCATGTCGTCATCGCCGGCATCGAGTCGGAGAACGCCTCGTCGATCCGGCTGCACGAGCGATTCGGGTTCCAGTGCGTCGGCGTAATCCCGGAGGTGGGCACGAAGTTCGGCCGGTGGCTCGATCTGACGCTCATGAGGCTGGCGTTGAGCTGAGGCCGAGGGCGGTATCGAGCGGGAGTTGGCGGGCCCGTCGAGGCGTGCCCGGGTCCGGTCGTGGTGCGTGTGGCGCCGGTCGCGGGCGTGTGTCCACAGGTGTCGCGTGGTGCGCTTGACACGAAAATCGAACATCCATTCTCATGGAAGTGCCGGCGAGGCGCTCGGCAGGCATTTCGCCATGGTTTCGACGGAGAAGTGCCCGAGTTATCCACAGGCCGGACGGGCGTCGGGGCGCATTGTCAGTGGCAGGCGTTAGCGTCTTTGACGTGAAGCGATCGACTCAAGCAAACCGGGTGGAACCCATGGCAGGAACCGACCGCGAGAAGGCCCTGGATGCCGCACTCGCACAGATTGAACGGCAATTCGGCAAGGGCGCGGTCATGCGCATGGGCGAGCGGCCGAATGAGCCCATCGAGGTCATCCCCACCGGGTCGACCGCGCTCGACGTAGCCCTCGGCGTCGGCGGTCTGCCGCGCGGCCGTGTGGTGGAGGTCTACGGCCCGGAGTCCTCCGGTAAGACGACCCTGACCCTGCACGCGGTGGCGAACGCGCAGAAGGCCGGCGGCCAGGTCGCCTTCGTGGACGCCGAGCACGCCCTCGACCCCGAGTACGCGAAGAAGCTCGGCGTCGACATCGACAACCTGATCCTCTCCCAGCCCGACAACGGCGAGCAGGCCCTGGAGATCGTGGACATGCTCGTCCGCTCCGGCGCCCTCGACCTCATCGTCATCGACTCCGTCGCCGCGCTCGTCCCGCGCGCGGAGATCGAGGGCGAGATGGGTGACAGCCACGTCGGTCTCCAGGCCCGTCTGATGAGCCAGGCGCTGCGGAAGATCACCAGTGCGCTCAACCAGTCCAAGACCACCGCGATCTTCATCAACCAGCTCCGCGAGAAGATCGGCGTGATGTTCGGCTCCCCGGAGACCACGACCGGTGGCCGGGCGCTGAAGTTCTACGCCTCGGTCCGTATCGACATCCGTCGCATCGAGACCCTGAAGGACGGCACTGACGCGGTCGGCAACCGCACTCGCTGCAAGGTCGTCAAGAACAAGGTCGCGCCGCCCTTCAAGCAGGCCGAGTTCGACATCCTCTACGGCCACGGCATCAGCCGCGAGGGCGGCCTGATCGACATGGGCGTGGAGCACGGGTTCGTGCGCAAGGCCGGCGCCTGGTACACGTACGAGGGCGACCAGCTCGGCCAGGGCAAGGAGAACGCGCGCAACTTCCTGAAGGACAACCCCGACCTGGCCAACGAGATCGAGAAGAAGATCAAGGAGAAGCTGGGTGTCGGGGTTCGGCCCGAGGAGCCGGCCGCCGAGCCGGGCGCGGACGCCGCGGTCTCCGCCACCCCGGACGACGCCGCGAAGACGGTGCCGGCACCGGCTGCGACCAAGGCAGCCAAGACCAAGGCCGCGACCGCCAAGAGCTGATCCGTGACACGGCGAACCGACTGGGCCGAGTACACCGCCTATCCGGACACTCCGCGGGGGCGGGGGAGAGGCGGCGACGAGGGCTCCTCCGGCATGGGCGGACACACCGCCGGAGGAGACACGGTCCATGACGCGGACGGGGGGAATGACGGCACGCCGCCGTACGGCGCGAGTGGCTCTCACGGCACTGGCGATGCGTACGGTACGGGTGACTCGGACGGCGCGGGTGGTTCTCACGGGGGATACGGCGATTACGGCGACGAGTCGGGCCCGGCGTACAGCGCCGGTGCCTCCGGTGGCGGCTCGCGTCGTGGCCGCAGTGGGACTCGGGGCTCGGACGGCTCACGGGGGCGTCGTCGACGCGGTCGTACGGAGTCGTCCGGTGAGGACGGAGGTGCCTCTTCCTCGTCGAGGGCCGAGGAGAGGATGCCCCCAGCGGACCCGGTGGAGCGGGCGCGGGCGATCTGTCTGCGCCTGCTCACCGGGACCCCGCGCACGCGGAAGCAACTCGCGGACGCCCTGCGCAAGCGGGAGATCCCGGACGACGTCGCCGAGGAGGTGCTGTCGAGGTTCGAGGAAGTCGGCCTCATCAACGACAGTGCGTTCGCGGACGCCTGGGTGGAGTCCCGGCACCACGGCCGAGGGCTGGCGCGGCGCGCGCTCGCCCAGGAACTGCGCACCAAGGGCGTCGACTCCACACTGATCGACGCGGCCGTCTCCCAGCTCGACTCCGAGCAGGAAGAGGCGACCGCCCGCGAACTCGTGGACCGCAAGCTCCGCTCCACGCGGGGCCTCGACCGCGACAAACGCCTGCGCCGCCTCGCGGGCATGCTCGCCCGCAAGGGCTACCCCGAGGGCATGGCCCTGCGGGTGGTGCGGCAGGCACTGGAGGAAGAGGGCGAGGACACGGAGTTCCTGGGAGACGAGGGTTTCTGAGCGTCGCTCCCCGCCCGCCCACTGACAGACCGACCGAGCCGCGGGATCCCGGCCCGGAGCACTGTGGACGCGCGGGGGCGCCCATCGCGTTCCGGGCCGGGATCGGCGTGTGTGGGTGTGTAGCCGCGCCTGTCGGGGCGGTGACCGGTCGGTGGCCAGTGGTTGGTGGTCACTGGTCAGTGGTTGGTGGTCAGCGCGCTTCGGGCTGAGCCGTTGATCACGGGGAGTGCACGGCACGGGGCGGTGGAGGCGGGCCCACCTCCGTCGTCACCGGCAGGCCCTCAGCCCGCCAGGCCTGGAATCCGCCGACCAGATCGGTGGCCCGGCGCAGCCCCAGCCGCCGTAGCGACTCGACTGCCAGGCTGGACGCGTATCCCTCGTTGCAGATCACCACGACCCGCACGTCATGGCTGGTTGCCTCGGGGGCGCGATGGCTGCCCTGAGGGTCGAGCCGCCACTCCAGTTCGTTGCGCTCGACGACCAGGGCACCGGGGATGAGGCCGTCCCGTTCGCGCAGGGCCGCGTACCGGATGTCGACCAGCAGAGCCTCGCCGCCCTGGAAGGCTTCGTATGCCTCCTGGGGCTTGATCCGCTCGTAGCCGGCGCGTACCCGCTCCAGGAACTCGTCGATGCCGACCGGCGGTTCAGCCGTGCTGTTGCCGCCCACCGGCGATCGGAAGCTCCCGACGGCCTGCTGCTCGCCCCCATCGCTCACGTCGCTGCCCCTCAACTCCGGCCCGCCAACGGGCCGTTCGCCGACACCATGCACCACAGACTCGCCTCCCGCCACGCTCACTGCCAGTCCTCCGGACGTTCCACCTGCTCCAGGCGCAGGATCGGTCCGCTGCGGCTGAAGCGGCGCATCTGTGGCAGGGGCGGGTAGTAGGCGTGGACGGAGATCGCGTGCAGGTCGGTGGACTCGTTGAGGACCTCGTGCACGTGGTGGCGGCCGAAGGAGCGGCTTTTGCCCGCCGGCAGACGGCGTGAGCGGTCCACGTCGTCCGCCAGCTCCAGGGTCTTCCAGCCGTCGGCCGGCAGGCGGACGGCGAGGGAGTGCTCCTTGAGCTCACCGGCCGCCGTCACGAAGGCCCCGACCGAGTCGGAGTGGTCGTGCCAGCCGGTGCCGGTGCCGGGCGGCCAGCCGATCAGCCACGCCTCGCTGCCGCCGGGGCCTTCGAGCCGTACCCAGGTACGGCCCTCGGGGTCGAGCGTGAGTGAGGCGATGAGCTCGGCGTCGGAGGCTGTGCGGCGTACGAAGTCGAGGAGTTCCGCCTGCGTAGGGGAGGAGTGCGGGGCAGAGGCCGGGGTGGAGTGGGGAGCGGGATCCGAAGCGGAGTTCGGCGTGGCAACCGGCTTGGAAGCGCCGACGGCGGCGGGAGAGACAGACACGGGCACCGTCCTGATGAGAGTTCGCGAAGAGCCCGCTACGGCACCGGCGGAGGGCGCGGTACGTGCGGGAAGAAGAAGGGGGATGCGAATTCAGCAGGACGGGCGACACACGCAGCCCGCATAGCGGACGAGGTCCATATGGACCCTCCGCCACAGGCGCACACAGGTGTCGGTCACGATCCGGAGTACACCACGCCGGTGGGGGCCGGTCAACTCACTGTCACTATGCGGACCGCACAGTGACGGTGAGTGCTGCTTTCGGGCGTGATCGGTGCTGGGGGTGATCACCTCCTGCCCGGATGCCCTCCGATTCCGCCCGGCGGGTGGTGGGCGGCTCTCTGCGATCGCTGGGCTGCGGGAGGCAGCGCCGGGGCGACGACGGGGTCGCTGGAAGCAGCATCGGGGCGACGATGGGGTCGTGGGTGGCAGCCCTCAGGACGGGCAGGCGTCGGGCGGACGAAGCTTGGACGGGCAGGCGTCGGGCGGACGAGGCTTGGACGGGCAGGCGTCGGGCGGACGAGGCTTGGACGGGCAGGCGTCGGGCGGACGAGGCTTGGACGGGCAGGCGTCGGGCGGGCAGGTGTCGGACGGGCAGGCGTCGGACGGGCAGGCCCTCGGCCAAGCAGCCCCTGACGGTCGGACCCCGGGGCGATGACCGGACTCAGCGCGAGCCCGCCTTCGCGCTCGCCTCCTCCTCTTCCGCGCTCGCCTTGGCCGGTCCGCCCAGTGCCGTCTCGGCCGCCGTGTACAGGTCCGCGGGCCGTACGCCGCTCAGTGCCGTCACCAGATGACCGTCGGGCCGTACCAGCAGGACCGTGTGTGCGGCCGCGCCCGGATAGCTCTCGGCGACGAGCAGCTCGGCCGGATACGGCAGTGCCGTCACCGCGGCCGCGAGCCGGGGCATGATCCCGGCGGTCGCCCAGTGCTTGCGCTCCCAAACGCCCGTGCCCGGCGCGATCAGCAGGACCAGCATGGCGCCGCGCCCGAGCCGATCCCGCAACTGGACGAAGGAACCGTCCTCCGCGGTGACCCGTACGTCCGCGACCGGCGCACCGCGCGGCGTGTCCACCGGGACCTCGCCCTCCAGTTCCTTGGGCGCGAGCGGCGACTCGGCGTACGTGCCGGGCGAACCGATCGCTCCCTGCCCCAGGTGGCCGTCCGTCAGAAGGGCGTCCAGGCCCCGGGCGGAGCCGCGGACGTACGAGCGCAGCCCGCTGCCCGTGCGCAGCAACGGCAGCGCTTGGTCGGCGGCGCGCAACCGGGCGGCGACGACCGCGCGCCGCTCGGTCTGGTAGCTGTCGAGCAGCCCCTCGCGAGGCCCCTGGTGCCAGGCCGGCGCCAGCTTCCAGGCGAGGTTGTCGGCGTCGCGCAGGCCCTCGTCGAGGCCGTGCGTGCCGAGTGCGCCGAGGCAGTGCGCCGCGTCCCCGGCGATGAAGACGCGGCCCACGCGCCAGCGGCGCGCCAGGCGGTGGTGGACCGTGTGAACCCCGGTGTCGAGGAGCTCGTACGACGGTGCCGGTCCCTCGGACCAGCCGGCCAGCGTCTCGCGGACGTGCCCCACGAGCAGCTCGGGTGTGACCAGGTCCTTGCCCGGTGGCAGCAGCCAGTCCAGGCGCCACACCCCCTCCGGGAGCGGTCGTCCGGTGACCTCCCCGCCCGAGGCTCCGGACGTCCGCCACGGCGGCATCCGATGGAGCAACGCCTGGCCCTCCCACGGAAGTTCCACGCGCAGCGCGGCCACGGCGTGTCGTTCGACCGCCGTACGGCCGGGGAAGCGGATGTCCATGAGCTTGCGGACGGTGGAGCGCGGACCGTCGCAGCCGACCACATAACTGCCGCGCCACCAGGTGCCCTTCGGGCCGCGGGTGTGGACCGTGACGCCCGAGGTCTCCTGCTCTATGGCGTCCAGGCGGCTCTCCACGGCGATCTTGACGAGCGGCTCGCCGGCGAGTGCCGCACGCAGGGCGCCGGTCAGGACGTGCTGGGCGATGTGCAGGGGAGCGGGGTTCGGGGCGCCGAGGTTCTCGGGGTCTTCGGCGGCGTCGTCGAACGTGACCTCGCGCATCACCTGCTTGCGCCGTACCGACCGCCATCCGGCCCAGTGGGTCCCGGCCTCGCCGAGCGGCACACCGGTCAGACGTTCGATGAGGGCGGTGGTGTCCTCGCGCAGCACGACGGAGCGTGCGAGACGGGGTTCGTCCTTGCCGGGGCCCTCGTCGAGGACGACGCAGGGGACTTCCTGGCGGGCCAGTGCCAGGGCGAGCGTGAGCCCGACGGGCCCCGCTCCGACGATGATCACCGGGTCCACGGCGCGGCGCCCCCTGCCCGCAGCGGTGTCCCCAGGAACGCGAGTGAACAGAAAGTTGGAGCAGGGTGCACGATCACAGAACGTATGCAACCCATTGCCGGTGCTTGCGTCAAGTGACGGAGGGCAGTGGCGATCATGCCACTGCCCTCCGTGTCGCTCATGCTGCTTGACTGTACGTCAGGTGTAGGTCCTACTGCCTGGGAGGCCGCCGCCCTCGCCGCCGGTCCCGAAGCTGCCACCCACCGCCGCCGGGTTCAGCTCCTCCATGTCCTCGGCGCTGAGCACGGCACCCGTGCCCCGCTTGCTGCGCCGCAGCCGCTTCTCCAGCCAGCTCGCGAAGCTGGTGAGGATGAAGTTGAGGACGATGTAGATGATCGCCACCACGATGAAGCTGGGGATGACGTTGGCGTAGAAGGCCGCCAGGGTCTGGCGCGCGTTGAGCAGCTCGGTGAACCCGATCATCACGCCGCCCAGCGCGGTGTCCTTCACGATGACCACGAGCTGGCTGACGATGGCCGGCAGCATCGCGGTGACGGCCTGCGGCAGCAGGATGGTCCGCATCGTCTGGCCCTTGCGCAGGCCGATCGCCATGGCGGCTTCCGACTGCCCCTTGGGCAGGGAGAGGATGCCGGCCCGTACGACCTCGGCGAGGACGGACGCGTTGTAGAGAACGAGACCGGTGACGACCGCGTACAGAGGCCGCTGCTCACTGCTGACGTCCGTCCACCGGTTGTAGAACTCGTTGGCGAACAGCATCAGCAGCAGGACCGGGATCGCCCGGAAGAACTCGACGACCCAGGCGGCCGGAAGCCGAACCCAGCGGTGGTCGGACATGCGTGCGATACCGAAGAACGCGCCCAAGGGAAGAGCTATCACCATGGCCAGGGCCGCGGCCTTCAGCGTGTCGGCCAGACCCGGCAGCAGATAGGTCGTCCAGGCCTGCGACTGGGTGAACGGCTTCCACAGGGCCCATTCCAACTGGCCCTTCTCGTCCAGGGTGTCCCAGACGAACCATGCGAGCAGGGCGAGCAGCGCGAAGAAGACCACCGAGATGACCACATTGCGCCGCTTGGCGCGGGGGCCCGGGGAGTCGTAGAGAACGGAACTCATCGCTTCACCGCCAGTCGCTTGCTCAGCCAGCCGAGGAAGAGGCCGGTGGGCAGGGTCAGCACCACGAAACCGAAGGCGAAGACCGCGCCGATGAGCACCGTCTCAGCCTCGTTCTCGATCATTGTCTTCATCAGGTAGGCGGCCTCGGCCACGCCGATCGCGGCCGCCACGGTGGTGTTCTTCGTCAGGGCGATCAACACGTTGGCCAGCGGACCGATGACCGAGCGGAGAGCCTGCGGCAGGATGATCAGCCGGAGGGTCTGACTGAAGGTCAGTCCGATGGCGCGGGCCGCCTCGGCCTGGCCCATCGGCACGGTGTTGATGCCGGAGCGGATCGCCTCGCAGACGAAGGCCGCGGTGTAGGCGACGAAACCGAGGATCGCCAGGCGGAAGCCCCGGACGCCGAAGTCGGAGGCGCCCATCGTCACACCGAAGATGTCGGCGAGACCGAGCGAGGTGAAGATGATGATGACCGTCAGGGGGATGTTCCGGACGATGTTCACATAGGCCGTGCCGAACCCGCGCATGAGCGGGACCGGGCTGACCCGCATCGCCGCCAGGAGAGTGCCAAGGATCATGGAACCGATGGCGGAGAAGAACGTGAGCTTCACCGTCATCCAGAAGGCACCCAACAGGGTCGGGTCGTTGTAGTCAGAAAGAAAATCGAACACGATCTCCCGCGCTTCCGGGTGGGTGGCGTACGTGGATAGCGCGGCGCGCCGCCGCCCTGATCGCGGTGGACGGCGGCGCGCCGGTGGACCCTTGCGCTACTGGACGATGTTGCCGATCTTCGGCGCGGGCTCGTTCTTGTAGTCGGCCGGACCGAAGTTGTCGGCGACCGCCTTGTCCCAGGCCTTCGAGCTGACCATCTTCTCGAGGGCGGCGTTGACCTTGTTCACGGTCTCGGTGTCGCCCTTCTTCACACCGATGCCGTAGTTCTCGTTGCTCAGCTTGAGGCCGGCGAGCTTGAACTTGCCCTTGTACTGCTCCTGCGCGGCGTAGCCGGCGAGGATCGAGTCGTCCGTGGTCAGGGCGTCCACAGCGCCGCTCTGCAGCGCGGCGATGCACTCCGAGTAGCCACCACGCTCCGTCAGGTTGGCCTTCGGGGCGAAGTCGTTCTTGACGTTCTGCGCCGAGGTGGAGCCCGTCACCGAACACAGCTTCTTGCCGTTCAGGTCCGTGGCCTCGGTGATGTCCGAGTCGCTCTTGACCAGCAGGTCCTGGTGGGCCAGCAGGTACGGGCCGGCGAAGTCGACCTTCTCCTTGCGCTCGTCGGTGATCGAGTACGTCGCGGCGATGAGCTTCACGTCGCCACGGGCGAGCGCGTTCTCACGGTCGGCGCTCTTCGTCTCGACGAACTCGATCTGGTCGGGCTCGTAGCCGAGCTCCTTGGCCACGTACGTGGCGACGTCGACGTCGAAGCCGGAGAAGGAGCCGTCGGGCTCCTTCAGGCCGAGACCGGGCTGGTCGTACTTGATGCCGATCTTGATCTTGTCGCCACCACCGGAACCCGACCCGCTGTCGCTGTCGCCGTCGCCGCCACAGGCCGTGGCGGTGATGGAGAGGACGAGGGCGGCGGCAGCCGCGGCGGAGACCTTGCGGAGCTTCATGGTGAACATCCTTTGTGTGGAGAAGAGATGCGTGCCGCCAGGAGCGGCGGGGTGACGCAGGTCGTCGGCTGCGAGACGCAGTCCGTCAGTGGTGACGCAGTCCGTGGAGCGGGTGCGCACTCCGTCAGTGGTGCGGGATCCTCAGTGGTGAAGGATCTTGGACAGGAAGTCCTTCGCGCGGTCGCTGCGCGGATTGCTGAAGAACTGGTCGGGTACGGCTTCCTCGACGATCTTGCCGTCCGCCATGAAGACCACCCGGTTGGCGGCCGAGCGGGCGAAGCCCATCTCGTGGGTGACGACGATCATGGTCATGCCGTCGCGAGCGAGTTGCTGCATGACCTCCAGGACCTCATTGATCATCTCCGGGTCGAGCGCCGACGTGGGCTCGTCGAAGAGCATGACCTTGGGGTCCATGGCCAGAGCCCGGGCAATGGCCACACGCTGCTGCTGACCACCGGAGAGCTGTGCGGGATACTTGTCCGCCTGGGTACCCACACCCACGCGGTCCAACAGCGCCCGGGCCTTCTCCTCGGCCTTCTTCTTGTCCGTCTTGCGGACCTTGATCTGCCCCAGCATCACGTTCTCGAGCACGGTCTTGTGCGCGAAGAGGTTGAAGGACTGGAAGACCATCCCGACGTCGGCACGCAGCCGGGCCAGCTCCTTGCCTTCTGCGGGCAGCGGCTTGCCGTCGATGGCGATCGCGCCGGAGTCGATCGTCTCGAGGCGGTTGATGGTGCGGCACAGGGTGGACTTCCCGGACCCGGAGGGGCCGATGACCACGACCACCTCACCGCGGGCGATCGTCAGATCGATGTCCTGCAGCACGTGCAACGCGCCGAAGTGCTTGTTGACGTTCTTCAGGACGACCAGGTCGCCGGTCGCGGCCACATCTTCCTTGGCCACCGATACATCGGTCATCGCTCTCAGGCTCCGTCCTCCTCGGTTTCGGAGGACAGTAATAACCGTTGCCGACCTGCGTCATCAGTTCTGAGGGGAATCTGAGCATCACGATCCGATAGCAATCGGACACATGTCGTAGCACTTGCGACCTGCGCGCGTACCGGCTGGATAACGGAAGCCGCCCGCAACCGGAACCCTCTTGACGGCGTCCTCGTCCATCAGCGTGACTCTCATGGTGCACGCGCGCGTGCGCACACACTGTGTATCTATCCGAATCGTACGGCCGGTGAACTGAGGGAGGCCGGGATGAGACTCCTCCTCGTCGAGGACGACAACCATGTCGCTGCCGCGTTGTCCGCGGTGCTGGCACGGCACGGCTTCGACGTCACGCACGCGCGCAGCGGCGAGGAGGCCCTTCAGGCGCTCGTCCCGGAGGGGAACGGCTTCGGCGTCGTCCTCCTCGACCTCGGCCTGCCCGACCAGGACGGATACGAGGTCTGCGGCAAGATCCGCAAGCGCACCAGCACGCCGGTGATCATGGTCACCGCGCGCTCCGACGTCCGCTCCCGTATCCACGGCCTCAACCTCGGGGCCGACGACTACGTGGTGAAGCCGTACGACACGGGGGAGCTGCTCGCCCGGATCCACGCCGTCAGCCGGCGCACCGCGCCCGAGGACACCGGGCCGGGCGGCGAAGGCGTGCTGCGCCTGGGCGCCGTGCACATCGAACTGCCCACCCGGCAGGTCAGCGTCGACGGCTCGGTCGTCCAGCTGACCCGCAAGGAGTTCGATCTGCTCGCCCTGCTGGCCCAGCGCCCCGGGGTGGTCTTCCGCCGGGAACAGATCATCAGTGAGGTGTGGCGCACGAGTTGGGAGGGGACCGGGCGCACTCTTGAGGTGCATGTGGCGTCCCTGCGCGCCAAGCTGCGCATGCCGGCACTGATCGAGACCGTACGGGGAGTCGGCTATCGGCTCGTCGCCCCGGCCTCGTAGCGGGCACGGTGCGCACTCGACTCCTTCCGCTGCTCATCGTTCTGATGGCGGCCGTGCTGCTCGCGCTCGGCGTGCCGCTGGGCATCAGCCTCGCCTCGGCCCAGCAGCAGAACGTGGTCGTCGACCGGATCGACGACACCGCCTACTTCGCGGCCATCGCGCGGCCCGCCGCGGACGTCACCTCCGGCTCCCGCGACGACCTGCGCATCCTGAGCCGGGAGCTGGAGAGCTACTACGACGTCTACGGCATCCGGGCCGGCGTCTTCCTGCCGAACGACACGCCGCTCGCCAATGGACCGACGACCTGGTTCCTGCCCGAGACCGGTGAGGTGCGCGACGCCTTCGAGGAGTCCCTGCTCAGCCGCCGCAGCCACGACCCCAAGCAGGTGTGGCCCTGGCAGCGCGGGCGTCTCGTGGTCGCCTCGCCGGTGATCCGGGACGGCGACGTCGTCGCGGTCGTCGTCACCGACTCGCCCACCGGCGAGATGCGCTCGCGGATCCTGAACGGCTGGCTGATCATCGCCGGCGGTCTCACGGCCGCGATGCTGGTGGCCGTCGGCGCCGCCCTGCGGCTGACGGGCTGGGTGCTCAGGCCGGTGCGCGTACTGGACGTCACCACCCACGAGATCGCCAGCGGCCGGCTGAAGTCACGGGTCGCGGTGGCCAGCGGTCCGCCGGAACTAAGGCGGCTGGCCCGGTCGTTCAACGAGATGGCGGACAACGTCGAGGACGTGCTGGAGCAGCAGCGCGCCTTCGTCGCCGACGCCTCGCACCAGTTGCGCAACCCGCTCGCGGCGCTGCTGCTGCGCATCGAGCTGCTCGCCTTCGAGCTGCCCGAGGGCAATGAGGAGATCGCCTCGGTGCAGGCCGAGGGCAAGCGCCTCGCGCAGGTCCTGGACGATCTGCTCGACCTCGCCCTGGCCGAGCACACCGCGGCCGACCTGCGGCTGACCGACGTCGGCGCGCTGGCCGCCGAGCGGGTCGCGGCATGGGCGCCGACCGCCGAGGCCAAGGGGGTCCGGCTGGTCGGGAACTGCCCGCCCACGACGGCATGGGCCGACCCGGTCGCGCTGTCCAGCGCGCTGGACGCGGTGATCGACAACGCGGTGAAGTTCACGCCGGAGGACGAGAGCGTCGAGGTGACCGTCACCTCCGTCGGCGCCATGTCGACGATCGAGGTGGCCGACCACGGTCCCGGTCTCACCGACGAGGAGATCGCCCGCATCGGCGACCGCTTCTGGCGCAGTGGCCGCCACCAGAACATCAAGGGCTCGGGCCTCGGCCTGTCGATCTCCCGAGCGCTGCTCTCGGCAGGGGGCGGCACCATCTCGTACGGCCATCACGAGCCGCGGGGGTTGCGGGTGACGGTGACGGTGCCGAGGTCGGGACCGTCCGCCTGACCAGCCCTTCTGTGCCTGCTACGGCTTGACCGAGCGGTAGTACCGCTGAGCCCCGTCGTGCAGTGCCAGTGGGTCGGTGTAGATCGCCGTGCGCAGGTCGACGAGCTGGGCGGAGTGGACGTGGGCGCCGATGCCGTCGCGGCTCTTGATCACCGTACGGGTGAGCCACTCGGTGAGGCGGGGGTCCATGTCCTTGCGGGTGATCAGCAGATTGGAGACGGCAATCGTCGCCACCGTGTCGCCGTTCTGCACGGTCGGATACGCCGACTCCGGCATGTTGGTCGCCCTGTAGAAGTGCGCCGTGTCGCCCTGCGCGTGCACTTTGGCGACCAGGTCGGCGTCGATCGGCACGAACCGGAACGCGGACGACTCGGCGATCTTCTCCAGTCCGTCCGTCGGTACGCCGCCCGACCAGAAGAAGGCGTCGAGCTCGTGCCCCAGCCGCTTCGGCCCGGTGTCGATGCCGTCCGACCTGGGCGTGATGTCCTTCTCCGGGTCGATGCCGGCGGCCTCCAGCACCCGGGTGGCGATCAGCCGTACGCCGGAGTTGGGCAGCCCTATGGCCACCCGCTTGCCCTTGAGGTCCGCGACGGAGCGGATGTCCGAGTCCGGCGGGACGACGAGCTGTACGTAGTCGTCGTACAGGCGCGCGACACCGCGCAGCCGGTCGGTGACGGGCCTGCCGCTCATCTTGTACGAGTCCACCGCGTCGGCGGCGGCGATCGTGAAGTCGGCCTTGCCGGTCGCCACGCGCTCGACGTTCTCCTGCGAGCCGGCGCTCGTCAGCAGCTTCACCTTCAGCTGCGGCATGTCCTTGGCGAGCTCGTTGCGCAGGAGCTCGCCGTACTCCTGGTAGACCCCCGCGCGCGTGCCGGTGCTGAACGTGATCGTGCCGCTCGGCGGGTCCTCGCCCAGGGGCAGCAGCCACCACAGCAGCAACCCCAGGGCCACGACCCCGGCGACCGCGGCCTGCGCGGCCCGGCTCCTGCTGATGCGGTCGAGTGCCTTGGACATGGCGGCGATCCTGCCAGCCGGTACGCCGTGCTGACCAGGGCCGAGGTCACAGGGGGAGGCCGCGTCCATGATCGGAACCGCGACCGGGGCTGTCCCGGTCGGTCGCTACAGTCGCCGCATGAGTTCCTCTCCTGCCGACCTGGTCCGTGAATTCCACCTCGCCTTCGGGCTGGCCGCGCGCAGTACGCCGACGGAGGTGTCCCGGGACCTCGCCGCCCACAGAGGGGAGCTGCTCGCCGAGGAGGCCGCGGAGGTCGCCGAGGTGTCGGTGACCGGCCCGCTGGACAGGCTCGCGCACGAGCTGGCGGACGTCGTCTATGTCGCGTACGGCACGGCTCTGGTCCACGGCATCGACCGTCCTGGCCGAGATCCACCGCTCCAACATGACCAAGCTGGGCCCCGACGGCCAGGTCGCCCGCCGGGCCGACGGCAAGGTCCTCAAGGGCGAGCACTACGAGGCACCGGACGTGTCGGGCGTGCTGCGCAGCCAGGGGTGGGCGGCCGAGGGCGCGTGAGCGTCCGGCGCCGGGTGGCGTCAGAGCAGGATCACCGTCTTGCCGCGCGAGCCACCCGCGCGGGCGCGATTCACGGCCGCGGGGGCGTCGGCCAGGGGCACCTCGGCGTCGATCGTGATGCGGAGCCTGCCCGCGTCGGCGAGTGCGGCGAGGGACTCCAGTTCCTTGCGGCTCGGATCGTTGACGAGGTTGACGCCGTGCACCTCGCGGGCGGCCAGGGCGTCGGGGTCGGCGGCCCGGTTGGTGCTCACGAAGGTGCCGCCGGGCTTGAGCAGCCCCGCCAGGGCGTCGACGTCACCGCCGGGTGCGGTGACCAGGTCGAGGACCGCGTCGATGCCGTCGGGATGGGCGGCCAGGACCTGCTCGGCGGTGGGCGCGGCCGTGAAGTCGACGGTCTCGTCGGCGCCGAGATCACGGAGGTGACCGGCGATGTCGCCGGTGGCGGTGGCCAGCACCCTGGCCCCCTGGAGCGCGGCGAACTGGATCGCGGACTGGCCCACTCCGCCGGACGCGCCGTTGATGAGGATCACCTGCCCGGTGTCGAGGCGGGCCGCCTCGATGGCCTGGTAGGCGGTCACGCTGGCGGTGGGCAGCGCCGCCGCGACCGGGAACGGCAGGTCGTCGGGCATCCGGGCGAGGGTGCCGTTCTCGGCGGCGATCACGTACTCCGCGTAGGAGCCGCGGCCGTGCGCGAGGTTCATGAACTGGCCGTAGACGGTGTCGCCGGGCCGGAAGTGGATGACGCCGGGGCCGATGCGCTCGACCACGCCCGCTCCGTCCGAGCCCATGACCAGCGGGAAGTCGTGGTCGACCAGGCCCTTGAGGGCTCCGTCGGCGACCTTCCAGTCGAAGGGGTTGAGCGCGGCGGCGTGCAGCCGGACCAGCAGCTCGCCCGGTCCGGGTTCCGGCACGGGCAGATCGGTGAGGAGCGGCTCGGCCCCGAAGCCGGTGATCGTGACGGCCTTCATGACGGTGCCTTTCTCTCGGACGCCGGGGGGCGCGTCAGTCCTGTGCGGGGTTCTCCTGAGCGGTGGGCTCGTCCCAGACGACGATCAGTTCGTTGCGCCGGCCGAAGCGTTCGAGGTGGCTGCCCACGACGTCCCGGACGGTGGCCAGCGTGGACGCGTCGGGTGCGGTGACGCGGATCAGCAGGTGCTCGGGTCGGGGTTCGAGGACGACGTCGGTGTTCTGGAAGGTGAGGCGGTGGCCGCCGTCCGGTGTCTCCTCGACCGGGATCTTCCGGCCGAAGTGGGAGGCGAGCTGCTTGGCGTAGCGCGGGGCGGCGTCGGTGGCGACGCGGGCGAGGGAAGAGGGCATGGGAATGCTCCGGGGTCGACGGGTCCGTGCCTGTCGGGCGGGGACGGTCAGCCGGCCAGCGTGGCAACCGTGCCGGGGCCGGCCTGCTCGGGCAGCGCGATGGTGTGGTGGGTCCGCTCGGCCTTGGCGTGCAGATAGCGGACGTTGCTGTCGGTGGCGAAGACGCCGGTCGGCCGCACGAAGCGCACGGGGACGCCCAGGTCGCGCAACTGGCCCGCCTTGTCGGGGTTGTTGGTGAGCAGGTCGAGCTCGCCGATGCCCAGGGCGGTGAGCATCTGGGCGGCGGCGGTGTAGTCGCGGCCGTCCTCGGGCAGGCCCAGCGCGGTGTTGGCGTCGTAGGTGTCCAGACCGGCGTCCTGAAGGGCGTACGCGTCCAGCTTGTTGTAGAGGCCGATGCCGCGGCCCTCCTGGCGGAGGTAGAGCAGGACGCCGCCCGTGGCCGCGATGCGTTCCACGGCCTCGCGCAACTGCGGACCGCAGTCGCAGCGGGCCGAGCCGAACACGTCCCCGGTCAGGCACTCCGAGTGCAGCCGAACCAGCGGCGCGGGCGCCGTCGTGGGGTCGCCGAGGACCAGCGCGACATGCTCCTCGCCGTCCGCCAGGCCGTGGAAGGTGACCGCGTCGGCGGTGACCTCGTAGCCGTCGGGGAAGCGGAGCGGGATGGTCACGCGGGTGCGAATCGAGGCAGCGGGGGAGGGGCCCGAGGAGCGGGGGTGACCTGCTGCGGGGGCGGCGTCCATGGGTGCTCCTTCGAGGGTCGGCCAGGTTCAAATTTGAACCTCGATGCCTCGACCCTAGCGTGAAGTTTCAAATTTTGAGCAACCTGTTCGGTGTTGCACCGGTCACATCCGACGGCCGCACCCGACCCGCGGTTCGAATTTGAACCATCGCGCTAACGTGGACGCATGGCCGAACCCCAGTGGTTGAACGAGGAAGAGATGCGCGCCTGGCAGGCCTTCGTGGCCGCGGGGTCGCTCGTCAATCGCCGGCTCGACCAGCAGCTCAAGGACGACGTCGGGATCACGCACCTCCAGTACGAGATCCTGGTGCGCCTCGCCGCCGCCCAGAACCGCGAGATGCGCATGAGCGGCCTCGCCGACGCGCTCCTCAACACCAAGAGCGGCCTGACGTACCAGATCACGCAGCTGGAGAAGGCCGGCCTCGTCACCCGGCGCTCCTGCCCGAGCGACGTGCGCGCGGTCTACGCCGTCCTCACCGAAGCCGGCCGCGGGATGCTGGAGCGGGCCGCGCCGGGCCATGTCGCCCTCGTGCGCAAGCTGCTCATCGACGTCCTGACGCCCCGGCAGCTCGCCACCGTCGCCGACGGTCTAGGGGAGGTCGTGCAGCGCATGCAGGACGGCGAGGCCGGGACCGCTCGGCAGTGATCACGCGGTCCTCGGCGTCGAACCGGAGTTCGGGGCAAGGCGCCTCCGACGACCGCCTACCCTTGAACGCATGACCAGCAGCAGTGACCGGAGCCCGGCAGTGGAACCCCGCGGAAATCTCACCTATGAGGTTCGCACCTACGGGTGTCAGATGAACGTCCACGATTCCGAGCGGTTGTCCGGCCTGCTCGAGGACGCCGGTTACGTGCGCGCGCCCGAGGGCTCCGACGGCGACGCCGACGTCGTCGTCTTCAACACCTGCGCGGTCCGCGAGAACGCCGACAACAAGCTGTACGGCAACCTCGGCCACCTCGCCCCGAAGAAGGCGAGCCGGCCCGGGATGCAGATCGCGGTCGGCGGCTGTCTCGCGCAGAAGGACCGCGACACCATCGTGAAGAGGGCGCCCTGGGTGGACGTCGTCTTCGGCACGCACAACATCGGCAAGCTGCCGGTGCTGCTGGAGCGCGCCCGGGTGGCCGAGGAGGCGCAGGTCGAGATCGCCGAGTCGCTGGAGGCGTTCCCCTCCACGCTGCCGACCCGGCGCGAGAGCGCCTACGCGGCCTGGGTGTCGATCTCCGTCGGCTGCAACAACACCTGCACCTTCTGCATCGTCCCGGCCCTGCGCGGCAAGGAGAAGGACCGCCGCACCGGCGACATCCTCGCCGAGATCGAGGCCCTGGTCGCCGAGGGCGTCAGCGAGATCACGCTGCTCGGCCAGAACGTCAACGCCTACGGCTCCGACATCGGCGACCGTGAGGCGTTCAGCAAGCTGCTGCGGGCCTGCGGGAAGATCGACGGCCTGGAGCGCGTCCGCTTCACCTCGCCGCACCCGCGCGACTTCACCGACGACGTCATCGCCGCCATGGCCGAGACGCCGAACGTCATGCCGCAGCTGCACATGCCGCTCCAGTCCGGCTCGGACACCGTCCTGAAGGCGATGCGCCGCTCCTACCGCCAGGAGCGCTACCTGGGGATCATCGAGAAGGTCCGCGCGGCCATCCCGCACGCGGCGATCACCACCGACATCATCGTCGGCTTCCCGGGCGAGACCGAGGAGGACTTCGAGCAGACGCTGGACGTCGTGCGCGAGGCCCGCTTCGCTCAGGCCTTCACCTTCCAGTACTCCAAGCGCCCCGGCACCCCGGCCGCGACCATGGACGGCCAGATCCCCAAGCAGGTCGTCCAGGCACGCTACGAGCGTCTCGTCGCCCTCCAGGAGCAGATCTCCTGGGACGAGAACAAGGCGCAGGTCGGCCGCACCATGGAGCTGATGGTCGCCGAGGGCGAGGGCCGCAAGGACGGCGCCACGCACCGCCTGTCCGGCCGCGCCCCCGACAACCGCCTGGTCCACTTCACCAAGCCGGACCAGGAGGTCCGTCCCGGCGACGTCGTCACGGTCGAGATCACCTACGCCGCCCCGCATCACCTGCTCGCCGAGGGCGCCGTCCTCGACGTGCGCCGCACGCGCGCGGGCGACGCCTGGGAGAAGCGGAACACCGCCGAGGCCGCCAAGCCGGCCGGTGTCCTGCTCGGCCTCCCGAAAATCGGCGTTCCTGAGCCACTGCCGGCGGCGACGGGCGGCTGCGCGGCACACTGAGAACACACGACTCGACCAGGGGTGGTCGGGAAAAGGGGGCGGGACATGGCGCAGTGGGCCGTAGTGGTGCAGTCCGGTTACGGCGATCAGTACCAGTGCGACGAGGCCGCCCGCTTCGAGGGCACCCCGGAACAGGCCCGCGCCCGCCTCTACGAGATCGCCTGCACCTACAAGCACCGCAGCGGGCTGCGGCAGAAACACCGCGAGGTGTTCCGGGTCGGTGACGGGGACGCGTACTACGCGGTCGTCGAGGGCATGATGACCACCCATCGCGTCCTGTTCCAGCTGGCCGAGCGGGTATGGAGCACCGACTCGGAGCCCAAGACCTGGGAGTAGGCTCCCGATCATGCTCGTCGCCGCCGCAGTCTGCCCCTGCCCCCCGCTCCTGGTGCCCGGCGTCGCCGCCGGTGCCGCACCCGAGCTGGACTCCGCGCGTGCCGCCTGCACGGACGCGCTGGGCCTGCTGGCCGCGGCCCGGCCGGACCGGCTCGTGGTGGTGGGACCCGGCGACGAGAGCGAGCACGGCGGGTACGCCGGGGGGACGCGGGGCACCTTCCGCGGCTTCGGCGTGGACATCGACGTAACGCTGGGGCGGCTCGGGGCCGACGACCCCGAGCCGCCGCAACGCCCGCTCCCGACCTCGCTGGCCGTCGCCGCGTGGCTGCTGGAGCGGACCGCTTGGGCGGATGCCCCGATCGAGGGACTCGTGGTGGGGGAACCTCTGACGCCCGAGCGGTGTATTGAAATCGGAAGGGACGTCGCCGTCCGGGCCGAGCGGGTGGCGCTGCTGGTGATGGGCGACGCCAGCGCCTGCCGCACGCTCAAGGCTCCCGGCTATCTGGACGAGCGGGCGGCGCCATTCGACGCGTCCGTCGCGCATGCGCTGGGCAAGGCGGACCTGGCTGCGCTCAAGACGCTGGACACCGAGCTCGCACACGAACTGAAGGTCTCGGGCCGGGCTCCCTGGCAGGTCCTCGCGGGCGCCGCCGAGGAAGTGGGACTGTCCGGCGCCCTGCTGTACGAGGACGCGCCGTACGGGGTCGGGTACCTGGTCGCGACCTGGTCGTAGGCGCGGGGCGGCCCAGCCGAGGGAGACGCGGGGCGACTCCGGGACGCAAACGGCGGACGGCCGGGAGCCGTCAAGCTCCGCGGCCGTCCGTCGAAGTGCCGTTTCAGGTGGTCGGCGGGGGTGAATCCTGAGGCGGCGTGCCGCCACCGGCAGCCGGGTCGTCGCCCTTGTGATGCGCGACACGGCCCATGGCGCCCTTGGCCTTGCCCGTGCCCGTGTGGATCTTCTCGCTGTACTTGCCCTTGGTCCGCTCGTCGACGGCCCTGGCGGCCCGGTCGAGACCGTGGTGGACCTGCTCCTCGTGCCGCTGCGCGAAGTCGGAGACCTTGTCCTTGGCCGGGGCGAGTTTGGCTTTCAAATTGTCCATCAGACCCATCGTTCACCTTCCCGCGCGGGGCAGTTACGTGCGGGCGCCCTCACCGGCCTCGCTGTCGGCGGCCTCGTCGGCGGACTGCTGCTTGGGGATCTCGACCCCGTCGTCACCGTCCGACGCGACGGCCTCCGACGCGGTCGGCCGGGCCGCTTCCTCGGCCTGGGCCTCAGCCGACCCCTTCGCCTCCGCCGGTTCCTCCGCCGCCTGCTCCGCCGTTGGTGTGTCGGCCTGAACCTCGACGGTTGACGCCTCTTCCGTGGCCTTCGACCGCCGGAAAAGTCGTGCGAAAACGCCCATATCCACTCCATACGTTACTCGTGCGGGCGAAATCCCGCGTCGCCCGGTGCGTCACATCGCGCCCCCGGCCGGCCGCCTCCGTGAAACCGGCGGCGGCAACCTCGCAACACGCAACGACCCCGCGCGTGTGCCGTCACGTAACTCGTTCGAGGCCACCCCGCGAGGTTTGCGAGACTGGGGCGGTGAGCAGTGCACCCCCCGCCCCGCGCGTCATCGCCGTAGTCGGCCCCACCGCAGCCGGAAAGTCCGATCTGGGCGTTTTCCTGGCCCGGCAACTCGGCGGCGAAGTCGTCAACGCCGACTCCATGCAGCTCTACCGAGGGATGGATATCGGCACCGCCAAACTGACGCCCGAGGAACGCGAGGGAGTCCCGCACCACCTCCTGGACATCTGGGACGTCACGGTCACGGCGTCCGTCGCCGAGTACCAGCGCCTCGCCCGGGAGCGGATCGACGCCCTGCTCGCCGAAGGGCGCTGGCCGATCCTGGTCGGCGGCTCGGGGCTGTACGTCCGGGGGGCCGTCGACAACCTGGAGTTCCCCGGCACCGACCCCGAGGTCAGGGCCCGCCTGGAGGAGGAGCTCGCGCTGCGCGGCTCCGGGGCGCTGCACGCCCGGCTGGCCGCCGCCGACCCCGAGGCCGCGCACGCGATCCTGCCCAGCAACGGCCGCCGTATCGTGCGGGCCCTCGAAGTGATCGAGATCACCGGCCAGCCCTTCACCGCCAACCTCCCCGGCCACGACTCGGTCTACGACACCGTTCAGATCGGCGTCGACGTGGCCCGCCCCGAGCTGGACGAGCGCATCGCGCGCCGGGTCGACCGGATGTGGGACGCCGGACTTGTGGAGGAAGTGCGCGCACTGGAGGCGCAAGGGTTGCGAGAGGGGCGTACTGCCTCGCGCGCGCTCGGCTACCAGCAGGTGCTCGCCGCGTTCGCCGGTGACTGCACCCTCGAAGCGGCGCGGGCCGAGACCGTCCGGGCCACCAAGCGCTTCGCGCGCCGTCAGGATTCATGGTTCAGGCGCGACCCGCGGGTGCACTGGCTCAGTGGGGCTGCGGCAGATCTCACAGAACTTCCGCATCTCGCACTGGCGTTGGTCGAACGACCGGTTACAGCCTGATCACGTGATGGCATCGGGACGCTCCGGCCGCCGTCCCGGCCTCCGGCGCCATGCCATCATCGAGCTTCGATCGACCAAGTGGAGTCCGAGTTGGGAGGGCGCGTGGCGATGGAGGCCGGCCCTCGCGACACCGCACAAAGCACCGAGAACGTCACCACCGACACGGGTGAGCGGGAACCGGACGGCGACCGCCTGAGCCCGGACGGGCCCGACGAGACCGAGGGTGGCGTCACCGACGACGGTCCCGAGCCCGAGGAGATGTACGCCGGCGGTCCCGAGGTCGAGGTCGAGCTGCGCCCGCAGCGCCGACTCCGCATCTGGCAGCTGGCGCCCATCGTGGCCCTCGCCGCGGTCGGCTCCCTGATGTTCGCCTTCCCGCTGGCCTTCGACTTCGGCGACAGTGGGGCCGTGATCGCCATGCTGGGGCTCCTGATCTGCTCCTGCGCGGCCGGCTGGGGCATGATGGCCGCCCGCAGGGTCGGCTACACCTGGCCCGGGCTGCCGCAGCGCGGCTCCGCGCGCAGGCCCGACTGGCGCGTGGTGCTGGGGTACGTCCTGGTCGTCGCCGCGGTCGTGGTCCTCGCCGTGTGGCGCGTCGCAAGGCTCCGCTGAAGCGCCCCTGATAGCGGCGTGGGGCCGTGTGGCTCCGCAGTGTGAGCGCCGACCGGCAGCCACCGGCCCGCGGCAAATAACTCGCTTCACTTACGATCGGTGCATGAGCACGCGCACGCCGATCGCCTTCCTCAAGGGTCACGGCACCGAGAACGACTTCGTGATCGTCCCGGACCCGGACAACGTCATCGACCTGTCGCCGGCCGCCGTCGCCGCCCTGTGCGACCGCCGCGCCGGCATCGGCGGTGACGGACTCCTGCACGTCGTGCGCTCCGCGGCGCACCCCGAGGCCAAGGACATGGCGGCCGAGGCCGAGTGGTTCATGGACTACCGCAACGGCGACGGCTCGATCGCGGAGATGTGCGGCAACGGCGTGCGCGTCTTCGCCCGCTACCTCCAGCACGCCGGTCACACCACCGAGGGCGACCTCGCGATCGCCACGCGCGGCGGCGTGAAGACCGTGCACATCGCCAAGGACGGCGACGTCACCGTAGGCATGGGCAAGGCCCGGCTCCCCGA
This sequence comes from Streptomyces chartreusis, assembly GCF_008704715.1. NCBI lineage: Bacteria > Bacillati > Actinomycetota > Actinomycetes > Kitasatosporales > Streptomycetaceae > Streptomyces > Streptomyces chartreusis. Next base: position 2,798,293 of record NZ_CP023689.1, on the reverse strand, counting down.
AGGGGACGTGAAGGTGGGCGTCGGCGAGCGCAGCTGGCCCGCGCGCAACGTGAACATGGGCAACCCGCACGCGGTCGCCTTCGTGGACGACCTCGCGCACGCCGGCGACCTGTACTCCCCGCCGCCGTTCAGCCCGGCCTCGGCCTACCCGGACGGCGTCAACGTCGAGTTCGTGGTCGACCGCGGACCCCGGCATGTCGCCCTGCGCGTGCACGAGCGCGGCTCCGGCGAGACCCGGTCGTGCGGCACGGGCGCGTGCGCCGTCGCCGTGGCCACCGCGCGCCGGGACGGCACCGACCCGGCGGTGACCGGCGCCCCCGTGACGTACACCGTCGACGTGCCCGGCGGCACCCTGGTGATCACCGAGCGGCCCGACGGCGAGATCGAGATGACCGGTCCCGCGGTGATCGTGGCCGAGGGCGAGCTCGAGGCGGACTGGCTGGAAACCGTCGTTCGTTGAGTGCTCGGGGTCTGGGATCCCGGGCTGTGGGGCGCCTGTGGTTTGGGAGTAGCGGTTCTGGCGCCCCGAAAGGATTGGAAAACGCGAACTCCGGCTGGTCGCGTGGCGCAAAATCGTAAACCTGCAAACCCTCGCTCGAATGGGTGATCCGTTTCACGCTCGGCGAGAGGCGGTCAGTCGCACGTGGTGGGCTCGGTAGCATCAAGCACCGGCCCGGACGGGGGACAAGCCGCCATCCCCTGAGCCGTGTCCGCCATGGGGTACCCCGTCCGCCGGTTAACGCAGCCGGAGGTGCCCATGAGTGCGGAGGCAACGAATTCCGCGACGCCAGGCCCGGTAGCAGGCCCTGTCCCGCCTGCCGTGCCACGCAGGAAGGCCCGCGCCCGCCTCGACCTGCGCCGCCTCGGCCGGGCGGCGTTGCTCGGCCCAGCCTCACGCGACCGGCTGCCCGACGCGATCGGCCATGTCGTCGACGCCCACCGGGCGCACCACGCCGACGCGGCCCTCGAACCGCTGCGCCGCGCCTATGTGCTGGCCGAGTCCTCGCACCGGGGCCAGATGCGCAAGAGTGGCGAGCCGTACATCACGCACCCCCTCGCGGTGACCCTGATCCTCGCCGAACTCGGTGCCGAGACCACCACCTTGACGGCCTCTCTGCTCCACGACACCGTCGAGGACACCGATGTGACCCTCGATCAGGTCGGCGAGGAGTTCGGCGCGGAGGTGCGCTTCCTCGTCGACGGCGTCACCAAGCTGGAGAAGGTCGACTACGGCGCCGCCGCCGAGCCCGAGACCTTCCGCAAGATGCTCGTCGCCACCGGCAACGACGTCCGCGTGATGTCGATCAAACTCGCCGACCGGCTGCACAACATGCGCACGCTCGGCGTGATGCGCCCCGAGAAACAGGCGCGCATCGCCAAGGTCACCCGTGACGTGCTCATCCCGCTCGCCGAACGGCTCGGCGTCCAGGCGCTCAAGACGGAACTGGAAGACCTCGTCTTCGCGATCCTGCATCCCGAGGAGTACGAGCACACCAGGGAGCTGATCGTCGAGAACGCCTCCCGCAAGGACGATCCGCTCGCGGAGATGGCCGAGCGGATGCGGGCCGTCCTGCGCGAGGCCGACATCCAGGCGGAAGTCCTCATCCGGCCCCGGCACTTCGTCTCCGTGCACCGGGTGTCCCGCAAGCGCGGACGGCTGCGCGGGGCCGACTTCGGGCGACTGCTGGTGCTGGTGGGCGAGGACGCCGACTGCTACGGCGTACTGGGCGAACTGCACACCTGTCTGACGCCCGTCGTCTCGGAGTTCAAGGACTTCATCGCGGTCCCCAAGTTCAACCTGTACCAGTCGCTGCACACCGCCGTGGCCCGCGAGGACGGGCAGGTCACCGAAGTCCTCATCCGCACGCACCAGATGCACAAGGTCGCCGAGGCCGGGGTCGTCGCGCTCGGCAATCCCTACGCGCCCTCCGCGGAGGAGCAGGCCGTCGCAGGCGACGGTGAGCGCGCCGACCCGACACGGCCCGGCTGGCTGTCCCGGCTCCTCGACTGGCAGGAGGCGGCGCCGGACCCGGACACCTTCTGGTCCACGCTGCGCGAGGACCTCGCCCAGGACCGCGAGATCACCGTCTTCCGGCCCGACGGCGGCACCCTCGGACTGCCCGAGGGCGCGACCTGTGTGGACGCCGCGTACGCCCAGTACGGCGAGGACGCGCACGCGTGCATCGGTGCCCGGGTCAACGGGCGGCTGGCGACCCTCAGCACCGTGCTGCGCGACGGCGACACCGTTCAGCTGCTCATGGGGCAGGATCCGGCCTCGGAGCCCTCCAGGGAGTGGCTGGAGCACGCGCACACGCCCGCCGCGCGGATCGCCATCCAGCGGTGGCTGGCCGCGCATCCCACGCACACGGCCGCGGAGCCCAAGGACGCCGAAGTGGCCTTCCGGGGCGAGTCGGACGGGCCTGCGAGCGCGGCATACGCCGGGGAGGGCACGGTCGTGCGCCCGGCCGGCCGTTCCGCCGCCAACGTCCTGGTCGACCGGCCCGGCGCGAGCGTGCGGCTCGCCGGCTGCTGTACGCCCGTGCCGCCCGACGAGATCACCGCGTTCTCCGTGCGCGGGGGAGCGGTGACGGTGCATCGCGTCGAGTGCGCCGCGGTGGCGCGCATGAAGGGCACGGGGCGTGCGGAGATCGACGTGCGCTGGGGAGAGACCGCCGAGTGCCGGGTCACGCTGGTCGCCGAATCGTTCGTTCGCCCGCATCTCCTGGCCGACCTCACCGAAGCGATGGCCCAGGAGGGCGCGGAAATCGTCTCGGCGACGGTCGAGCCCCCTTCGCAGCAGCGGGTGCGTCACACCTACACGGTCCAACTGCCGGACGCCGCACTGCTTCCGGGCCTCATGCGGGCCATGCGCAATGTGGGCGGCGTGTACGACGTCAGCAGGGCCCAGCCGCAGACACAGGGAGCGTGAAGGCGGGCGAGGGGCCGATATCCGCGTCCGCGCGTGCACCCACCTGACCTACCCGTTCGAGTGTGGCGGTCGCGCGTCGTCGACGTCCTCTGCTTGTGCGCTGATAGCCCTGGTCCATGCTGCTCAACCCCCGCAACAAGGCTCAGCGCGCTGCCCGTCCACGCCGGCGTCTCAAGGTGCCCGCGATGCTCGCCGGCGCTGTCTCCCTCTGCCTGCTCGCCGCCAGTGCACCCGCCACGCCCCTGGGCGTCGGTGACCGCCTCTACCCGCATCTGGGCAACCCCGGCTACGACGTGGCGTCGTACGACCTGTCCTTCACCTACCCCGGCACCAACGACAAGCCCCTCCAGGCCGTCACCACCATCGACGCCTGGACGACCGAGGACCTGGAGCGGGTCAATCTGGACTTCGCCCACGGCAAGGTCGACTCCGTCGAGGTCGACGGGGAGCCCGCGTCGTTCCGCAGCGCCGGTGAGGACCTCGTGGTCACGCCCGGGCAGCCGCTGCCCGACGGCAGCTGGATGCGGATCACCGTGCGGCACACCAGCGACCCCGTCTACGGCAAGGAGCGCGAGGGCGGCTGGGTGCGGACCGCGGACGGGCTGGCCATGGCCAACCAGGCCGACGCCGCGCACGTGGTGTTCCCGTGCAACGACCACCCCTCCGACAAGGCCCTGTTCACCTTCCGGGTCACCGCGCCCAACGGCTACACCGCCGTCGCCAACGGCCTGCCGACCGACGTGGACCGCGCGGGCGGCTCGACGACCTGGACGTACCGGACCCGGCACCCCATGGCCACCGAGCTCGCCCAGGTCTCCATCGGCCGCTCCAAGGTCGTGCACCGCGAGGGACCGCATGGCCTGCCCGTACGGGACGTCGTGGCCACCGCGGACCGCGAGCGCCTCGAGCCCTGGCTGAAGAAGACCCCCGGCCACATCGCCTGGATGGAGAAGAAGGTCGGGCGGTACCCGTTCGAGACGTACGGCCTGCTCATGGCGCACGCCACCACGGGCTTCGAGCTGGAGACGCAGACCCTGTCCCTCTTCGAGCGGGAACTCTTCACGCAGTCCGCGTTCCCGCAGTGGTACGTCGAGTCGATCATGGTGCATGAGCTGGCGCACCAGTGGTTCGGCGACAGCGTCAGCCCGCGGACCTGGTCCGACCTGTGGCTCAGCGAGGGGCACGCCACCTGGTACGAGGCCCTGTACGCGGCGGAGAAAGCGGACCGGCCGTTCGAGACACGGATGAAGGCCGCGTACGCCGCGTCCGACCGCTGGCGCGCCGCCGGCGGACCGCCCGCGGCGCCCAAGGCACCCGCGCCCGGCAAGAAGAACGGGATCTTCCGGCCCAACGTCTACGACGGCGCGGCCCTGGTGCTGTACGCCCTGCGCCAGGAGATCGGCGCACCGGCCTTCCAGAAGCTGGAGCGCCTCTGGGTGAGCCGCTACCGCGACGCATCCGCCTCGACCGCGGACTTCGTCGCCCTCGCGGAGGAGGTCTCCGGACGACAGCTCGACGGGTTCATGAACCCGTGGCTGTACGGCGCGAAGACCCCGCCGATGCCCGGTGAGCCGGAGTGGAAGTCCGTGGACCCGGCGAAGACGGTCAAGAAGGCGCACAAGGCGGCCGGGAAGACCGGGGGCAAGTCCGCCGGCAGGACCGGTGGCAAGGCCGTCGGCAGGGCGGCCGGGAAGTAGGACCGGTCGGGAAATAAGGCGGTGACGAGACGGGCCGTGCCGTGCGACCATCATCGGGTCGGCGCGGCACGGCCCGCGGGAATCTCCCGGGGCGCTCGTGCGTTATGTGCAGTGACGGAACAGGTTCCGGATGCCACGGATTCGTTCCGCGGCGCCGCTGCCACCGTCGCCGTAACCGGATTCCCGATCGACGTAAGGACCCAATGACCTCCTCTTCTTCCTTTTCCCAGGACACGCAGCGTTTCGTGCAGACCTATGCCGACGGCCGTCGGGCCGATGCCCTGATGGAAGAGGACGTCGCCTGGAGCCACGAGATCGACGGAGAACGGGACGGCGATCAGTTCGACCGCTCCGAGCGTGCGGCTCTGCGCCGTGTGGCGGGCCTCTCCACCGAGCTCGAGGACGTCACCGAGGTCGAGTACCGCCAGCTCCGACTGGAGCGGGTCGTGCTCGTCGGTGTCTGGACCTCGGGGACCGCGCAGGACGCGGAGAACTCACTGACGGAACTCGCAGCCCTCGCGGAGACCGCGGGCGCGCTCGTGCTCGACGGCGTGATCCAGCGCCGCGACAAGCCCGACGCGGCCACCTTCATCGGCTCGGGCAAGGCCATCGAGCTGCGCGACATCGTCGTCGAGTCCGGCGCCGACACCGTCATCTGTGACGGCGAGCTCAGCCCGGGCCAGCTCATCGCCCTCGAGGACGTCGTCAAGGTCAAGGTCATCGACCGTACGGCCCTGATCCTCGACATCTTCGCCCAGCACGCCAAGTCCCGAGAGGGCAAGGCTCAGGTCGCGCTCGCGCAGATGCAGTACATGCTGCCGAGGCTCCGCGGCTGGGGTCAGTCGCTGTCCCGGCAGATGGGCGGCGGCAAGGGCGGCGGCCTCGCCACCCGTGGTCCCGGTGAGACCAAGATCGAGACGGACCGGCGACGGATCCGCGAGAAGATGGCGAAGATGCGCCGGGAGATCGCGGACATGAAGACCGGCCGTGAGATCAAGCGCCAGGAGCGCAAGCGCCACAAGGTGCCCTCGGTCGCCATCGCCGGATACACCAACGCCGGCAAGTCGTCCCTGCTCAACCGCCTCACCGGCGCCGGCGTCCTGGTCGAGAACGCCCTGTTCGCGACCCTGGACCCGACCGTGCGCCGGGCCGAGACCCCGAGTGGTCGTCTGTACACGCTGGCCGACACGGTCGGCTTTGTACGGCACCTGCCGCACCACCTCGTCGAGGCGTTCCGCTCCACCATGGAGGAGGTCGGCGAGTCCGACCTGATCCTGCACGTGGTGGACGGCTCGCACCCGAACCCGGAGGAGCAGCTGGCCGCCGTTCGCGAGGTGATCAGGGACGTCGGTGCGATCGACGTACCGGAGATCGTCGTGATCAACAAGGCGGACGCGGCCGACCCGCTGACGCTTCAGCGGCTGATGCGGATCGAGACCCGCTCCATCGCGGTCTCGGCGCGCACCGGCAAGGGCATCGACGAACTGCTCGCCCTGATCGACAACGAGCTGCCGCGGCCGTCCGTCGAGATCGAGGCCCTGGTGCCGTACACCCTCGGCAGGCTCGTCGCCCGCGCCCACACCGAGGGCGAGGTGATCTCCGAGGAGCACACCCCGGAGGGCACGCTGCTCAAGGTGCGGGTGCACGAGGAGCTGGCGGCGGATCTCGCGCCGTACGTCCCGGCGCCGACCGCCTGAGCCGACCGTAACGGCCGGAACTGACGAAGGCCCGCTCCCCTGTCGCAGGGGAGCGGGCCTTCTGCCTGTCCTCGGTGCTGCTCGTGCTCAGTGCCGCTTGTGGATCACCGGCCGCCGTAGGTCCTGCTCATGTTCTGGTACAGCGACTCGGCCCCCCGGCCGAGCTGCGGGCCGGCGAGCCAGGTGTTGTCCTCCGGTCCGATCGAGGTGTTCGACACCAGCTTGGTGTCGCCGTTGACGACCCGGAACCAGCCGCCGCCCGACGAGCCGCCGGTCATCGTGCAGCCGATGCGGTACATCGTCGGCAGCGCCGGGCTCAGCGAGAGACGGCCCGGACGGTCGACGCACTTGAACATCTTCAGGCCGTTGAACGGCGGTGCCGCCGGGTAACCCCAGGCGCCCATCGTGTCGACCTCTGTCGCGGACGGGGCAGTGAAGTCGACGTCCAGAGCGCCGGTGGTCTCCTCCAGGGACTTCGCGCCGGACTCCGGCTGCACGTGCAGCACCGCGTAGTCGTACGTGGCACCCGCGCCGCCTGTCTCCGAGCCGCCCTGGATCCACTCGTTGGACGTCGAGACCCAGTCGGCCCACCAGTTGCCGTAGGGGGCGATCTCCGTGGGCGTGGCATTGCCCAGCTCCGCCTCGGACTTGCCGAGGTCGTTGTACGCGGGGACGAAGGCGATGTTGCGGTACCAACCGCCGCCCTGTCCCGCGTGCACGCAGTGGCCCGCCGTCCAGACGAGGTTGGACTTGCCGGGGTGGTTGACGTCCTTGACGACCGTGCCGGAACAGACGGCCGGGCCGTCGGGGGTGTCGAAGAAGACCTTGCCGACGGGCGCCGCGTTGTCGTGGTACGGCGTCTTCTCGGCCGTGGCCTGGACGGGGGCAGGCTCCGGATCGCTCACGCCCTGGTCGGCGGAGGCGTCCTGCGTGGTGACCGTCTTGTTGGCCTCCTTCGCGGACTGCATCCGCTCAGGCTTCCACAGGCCCTCGATGACCGGGTTGACGAAGTCCTCGGCCTCGCTGAGCCACTTGTCCTGGTCCCAGTCCTTCCAGGCGCCGTCCTTCCACTGGTCGACGTCGATCCCGTGCTCCTTGAGCTTGTCCGCGATCTCGGACGGGATCTGGATGCCGTCGCCGGTGTTGCCGGAGTCACCGGCCCCTGCGGCCTGCGAGGCGGCGGCGTCGGCCTTGTCGCTCGCCGGGTCGTCGGCCGAGCCGCCACAGGCGGTCGCGGTCAACGCCAGCGCGGCGACGAGGCCGGTGGCGGCGAGAACGGAACGCCGCCTGCGATATCGAACTGCGGACGATGGAGCGGAACGCGTGGAACGCATGGTGCGGTAAACCCCCGTTGAAGCATGGTGCTGCGAATGGGCGCCGTGATGGCTGTTGCTTACTCGTCCCTCTCAGGGGCCGACTGCCATCTCTGCGCGGCCCCCCGGACGCGACATCCCACTATGCCCGTGGAGTTGAGAGCGAACGGCGGTGAGGCGGTGAAGGTTTCCCCCTGTGACGGTTCCGCCCCGATACCGGGTTCCCCCTGCTATGGGTCCCCCTCCCGGTGAGGATCCCTTCACCGTCCCACCGCCGCCGTCGCTGTCAACTCCGTGCTTCGGCGCGCGTCACTGACCGGTGAACTTCTCGCTCACCCCGTCGAACACGGCCTTGGCCTCCTTGCCCAGCCGCGGACCCGCCAGCCAGCCCGCGTCCACCGGACCGATCGAGGTGTTCGACACCAGCGCCGGCTTGCCGTTCGAGCCCGTGGCGATCCAACCGCCACCGGACGAACCGCCCGTCATTGTGCAGCCGATGCGGTACATGGTCGGGTCGGACGCCCTCAGCGACAGCCGGCCCGGCTGGTCCTGGCACTGGTACAGCTTCTGGCCGTCGTACGGCTTGGCAGCCGGGTAACCGACGGCCTTGATGCTGTCCACGTCGGGGACGGCCGGCGCGTTGAAGTTCACGGGCAGGGCCGAACCGACCGTCTCCTCCAGGGACTTGCCGCTGCCGCCCGCCTCCGGCTTCACATGCAGCACGGCGAAGTCGTACGGCGCGCCGTCCCCGCCCGTCGGACCGCCATCAGCGATCCACTGGTCCGAGGTCTGCACCCAGTCCGCCCACCAGACGCCGTACGGGGCCGCCTGCTCCTTCGTGGCGTTCTCCATCGCGGCCGTACCCATGGCCTTGTCGTTGTACGACGGCACGAACGCGATGTTGCGGTACCAGCCGCCGCTCTTGCCCGCGTGCACGCAGTGGCCCGCCGTCCACACCATGTTGGACTTACCGGGGTTGGCCGGGTCCTGTACGACCGTCGCCGAGCAGACCATCGTGCCTTCGGGGGAGTCGAAGAACACCTTGCCCGCCTCGGGGGCGTTGGCGTGGTACGTGGGCGCCACGGCCTGCGCGTCCACGGGCTGCGGCGTCGGGTCGGTCACGCCCTGGTCACCGGAGAGGTCACTGTCGTCGACACCCCGGTCCGGGTCCTCGGCGTCGCGCATACGGTCCGGGTCCCACAGGCCCTCGATGATCGGGTTGATGTAGTCCTTGGCCTCGCGCAACCAGTCGTCCCGGTCCCAGTTCTTCCAGGCCCCGTCCTTCCACTTGTCGAGATCGATCCCGTGTTCCTTGAGCTTGTCCTTGATGTCGTCCGGGATCGTGATCTTGCCCTCGCCACCGGCCGCGGCGGACGCACTGGGCTCGCCACTCGCATCGGCGTCGCCCGACTCGCAGGCGGTGACGGTGAGCGTCAGTGCCGCGGCGAGCGCGACCAGGGGCAGCGGGGAGGTTCTGCGGCGCGCACTCCTCCCCCGACGGGCGGTGAACGACGGCCGTATCGATCGCATGATCTGTCTCCCCCTGAGGTGACGGTTCGTGGTGCCGCAGCCGTGACGCATTCGCCGATCGCTTGCCGATCCCTTGCTGATCGCTCGCTGGTCCTGCTTGCTTTCACGGCGCGTTGGGACGGCCTCACACACTATGCGGTCGCTGTGGGTGCGTTCCGACAGAACGGCAACGGTTTCGCTACGGGCCGTCTGAACAGGCAACTTGTCGCGAGGGGCGCCGATTTGAAGTATCCCGGGTCCGGTTTTGTCGGGCACGGTGTTGTCGGGCACGGTGTTGTCGGGTGGGGTGATGTTGGGTGGGGTGTCTTGTGCGGCGGATGTCGCAGTGTGGTTTGTGACGGTGCGGTGCGGTGTGGAGCGGTGGTGTGGGCGGGGGCTGGCTGCCAGTGCCAAGCGTCGATGCGTTGCCGTGCACGTTGGCTCCGAGCTCGAGGGCGTCGAGGGCGGCCGGGCTTTGCAACGGGTCCGAGGGGGCGCGGGGAGTGGACTGCCAGGCCACGGCGGCCGTCGGAGGCTGCTGCCGTGACGCGTGCGGTCCCGCCCGTCGACGGTTTCGTCTCGGCAAGGATCTTGAAGCAACCCGTAACCCGGTGAACGGTCCACGGTTGGTAGCCGTGGGGGTCCGCCGCCCGTGAGCGGCCCCTTGTGCCCAGTTCCCCGGAGTTTCGAGTGGACGCTCGCGGGGCTTCGTATGTCGGGGCGGGCGAGGATGCGAAAGACCTGCTCGCCCCTGGACAGCGGGAGGACAGGGAGCCATGGCCGTGACCGAATCTGTGCGCGGGGATACGTCCGAGTCGGCAGGGACCGGCGCCGCGCATGAGGGGATCCTGCGACGGCAGTCGGCGCGCGAGTCCGCGGCGCGCACCTACGCGCGCGCCCTGCCCATCGTGCCGGTGCGAGCACGTGGGCTGACCATCGAGGGCGCGGATGGCAGCCGCTACCTGGACTGCCTCTCTGGCGCCGGGACACTGGCACTCGGACACAACCACCCCGTGGTCCTGGAGGCCATCCGCAAGGTCCTCGACTCGGGCGCCCCTCTCCACGTCCTCGACCTCGCGACCCCCGTCAAGGACGCCTTCATCACCGAGCTGTTCCGCACCCTGCCGCCCGGGCTCGCCGACAACGCACGCGTGCAGTTCTGCGGGCCCGCCGGCACCGACGCCGTGGAAGCCGCCTTCAAACTCGTCCGGGCCGCGACCGGACGCAGCGGCATCCTCGCCTTCAGCGGCGCCTACCACGGCATGACCGCCGGAGCCCTCGAGGCATCCGGAGGCGCCTACGACGTCCGGGTCGCGCGCCTGCCCTACCCGCAGGACTACCGCTGCCCCTTCGGCGTCGGCGGTGAACACGGCGCCGAACTCGCCGCCCGCTGGACCGAGTCCGTCCTCGACGACCCCAAGTCAGGCGTCCGACACCCCGCCGGGATGATCCTCGAACCCGTCCAGGGCGAAGGCGGAGTGATCCCCGCCCCGGACGAGTGGATGCGCCGCATGCGCCAGATCACGGCCGACCGGTCCATCCCTCTGATCGCCGACGAGGTTCAGACGGGTGTCGGCCGAACCGGCTCCTTCTGGGCGGTGGAGCACAGCGGCGTCACCCCCGACGTGATGGTCCTCTCCAAGGCCATCGGAGGCAGCCTGCCGCTGGCGGTCATCGTCTACCGCGACGACCTCGACGCCTGGCAACCCGGCGCCCACGCCGGCACCTTCCGCGGCAACCAACTCGCCATGGCCGCCGGCATGGCAACCCTCGCCTACGTCCGCGAGAACCGCCTCGCCGAGCGCGCGGCCGACCTTGGCACCCGGATGTTGGACCAACTCCGAGGCCTTGCAGCTGAGTTCGACTGCATCGGGGATGTGCGGGGGAGGGGGTTGATGATCGGGGTCGAGGTGGTGGAGCCGGAAGCTGAACCCTTGCGGGAGCGGGAGCGGGAGCGGGAGCGGGAGCGGGAGCGGGAGCGGTTGGCGGGCCTGGCGGGTGAGGGCGGGGTGCTGGCCGATCCGGACTGGCGTGGGGGAGTAACTGACCTGGCGGTGCCGGGAGATTCGGCTGGCCCTGGGAGGCTCCGCGGCACTGGCGTCGAGGTCGGCCGGCTGGTGGACCCCGACTCCGCCCGGACGCCGGGCGGCCGGCCGACGGGCGTCACCCCTGCCGACCGGGCGGCAGGCGCGGCAGCGGCGGCGATGCAGAGCAGCCGGGACCACCACCCTCGACCGGCAGCCCCGGAGCTCGCGGTCGCCATCCAGCGCGAGTGCCTGCGACGCGGCCTGATCGTCGAACTCGGCGGCCGCCACTCCAGCGTCGTACGGCTCCTCCCACCCCTGACCATCAGCGACGAGCAGGCGACCGCTGTGCTCGACCGACTCGCGGACGCGGTGGCTGCGGTATCCCGCAACCACCCCGGTCACGACCGACTGCAACGCCCGCAACCTGGACAGCAGCGACGTGCCGACCGAGCCCAGAGTACGGACCGTGCCGATCACGAAGGCCGAGGCGACCGCGCCGATCGCGCCGACGAGGCGGGGTAGCGCGGCAGTCGACAGCAGGGGCGTGCCGGTGTGTTCCCCGAGCTGTGCCCTGGCTTCGCCGTCCGTCCGTTGTGCCCGCCCCAGCCGACGGCCTACCCCCTCGCGAAGCATCCCGCCCCTCCACAACCTCGCCTCCAACTGACACACCCCCTCCACATGTACCTTCCGCACGCTGCACGCCAGCCGCCCCCACACCGCAGTACGGCTGCACTGCCGCGCGAGTCGGAACCACCCCCCCCGAGGACCAACCTTGAACAGCACCCCCACAACTGCCGGCCGCCGTTCCACCCCACCGGAGCGAGGAGACGCACCGCAGGGAACCGCCCCGGCAGACAGGGCAGCTTCCGTTTCCGCCCACGCAGCACCCGCGGCGCAGGGACCGGTCCGCACACCGCCCCAGGCAGACGTCCCGGACGCTGAACGGCTGCGCAGCGAAACCCCCGACCTGCTGGAGCACCCCGACCCGCACACCGCAGCCCAGGCCGCCGCCGTGGAGAACCTGCTCCGCTGCTGGGTACGCGAGACCAACGTCCCGGCACCCCACGACGGGCTTCTCCGCATCCTGCTGCCCGCCACCGGCACGGCCCTGGTAGCCCCGGTCCACTACTGGTCCCCGACGGGATGGCACCGCTTCGGCCTTCCGTACCTGGCCGCCGCTACCGATCAGTCCTCGCTCATCGACTCGGTCACCCTCGCCGCCCTACTCACCAGGGAGGCGCTGTACCGAACCCCCGATGCATCCGAGACCTCCTCAGTACCGTCGTCCGCACCCGTGGCGCTCACCGCGATGGCGGCCGCCACGGACCTGGTCGCCCGCGTCGCCGACTCCGCCCAGCGAACCGCCCGTTTCATCAGCGAGCGTCGGGACAGTCCGGCCGACAGCGCTGACCTCTTCCTCGCCGCCGAGCAGGCGCTCCTCCTCGGACACCCGCACCACCCGACACCGAAGAGTCGCGAAAGCCTCTCCGAGACCGAAGCCCGGCTGTACTCACCCGAGCTGCGCGGCTCCTTCCCCTTGCACTGGCTGGCCGTCTCCCCTTCCGTACTCGCCACCGACTCGGCGTGGACCGAACGTGGCCGTGCCGTCCCCGCGTCCCAGCTCACCGCTCGACTTGCCAGCCCTGACCTGGCCCTTCCCGACGGCTACACGGCCCTGCCACTCCATCCCTGGCAAATGCGCGAAGTTCGGCATCGCCCCGAGACCGCCGACCTGTTCGATGCCAGCCTGCTTGCCGACCTCGGTGACCACGGCGAACGGTGGCATCCGACCTCCTCGGTACGCACCGTCCATCGGTCCGGCGCTCCGGCCATGCTCAAGCTCTCGCTGGGCCTGCGCATCACCAATTCCCGCCGTGAGAACCTCCGCAAGGAACTGCACCGCGGCGTTGAGGTGCACCGACTCCTTCGCAGCGGACTTGCGACGCAGTGGCAGGCCGCGCACCCGGGATTCGACATCGTCCGCGACCCGGCCTGGCTCGCCGTCGACGGGCCTGGCGGAGTCCCCATCCCGGGCCTCGACGTCATGATCCGACACAACCCCTTCCGTCCTTCCGACGATGTGTCCTGCGTGGCCGGACTCGTCTCACCCCTTCCTCACCCACAAACCGACGTCACCGCAGCCCGACGCCGGTCGGACAGGGAGCCGCTGCGGTCCCGGCTGGCCGAGCTGATCACGCGTCTCGCCACACGAACCGGCCGCCCCCGGGGAGCCGTGGCCGCGGAGTGGTTCCTGCGTTACCTCGAACACGTCGTTCGCCCCGTGCTGTGGCTGGACGCCGAGGCCGGCGTCGCCCTGGAGGCGCACCAGCAGAACACGCTGCTCCTGCTGGACGGCGACGGCTGGCCCTCCGGCGGCCGGTACCGCGACAACCAGGGCTACTACTTCCGCGAGTCCCGGCGCGCGGAGCTGGATGCCCGACTGCCCGGCATCGGCGAGCACAGCGACACCTTCGTCTCGGACGAGGTCACCGACGAACGGTTCGCCTACTACCTCGCGATCAACAACGTGCTCGGTCTCATCGGCGCATTCGGTTCCCAGCGTCTCGTCGACGAACAGTTGCTGCTCGCCGCGTTTCGTCGCTTCCTCGGCGAAGTGGCCGCTGGGCCAAGCCGGCTCGGCACCTCACTGCCGGCACACCTGCTCGACTCCCCCGTCCTGCGCTGCAAAGCCAACCTCCTGACCCGAATCCACGGCCTCGACGAACTCGTGGGCCCGGTCGACACCCAGTCCGTCTACGTCACGATCGCCAACCCCCTCCATTCCTGAGGAACATGCCCCATCCCGCTTCCTGAGAGGAGCGTCCCCGTGCCTCCCACCGACGCGAGTGCCAACGCAGGTACCGCCCCGGTCACCGACACCGGCCCCACGAGTCCGACCGCTCCTGAGAGCCGTATCGGCCCGGCTGCCGACGCGGGCGCAGACAGCGAGGACACGTTGGACCTGCATCTGCCCGACGAATTCGTCGCGCTCTTCGCGGAGGACACCGGCGCCGACGGGAGCCGAAGCCTTGGCGAAGCCGCAACGGCAACCACAACGGCAGGGCCAGCCAGCGCGTCAGCCACAAGCGCTGCCACCGCCGAGCGTGCCGGCGCAGGCGCAGGCACAACCACGTGTGCCTCTGAGGCCCCGCCCGCTTCCACCACCCCGAACCCCGACGATCTCCTCGGCGGCGTCGCAGACTGGGGCCCGCTCAGCACCCCGGCAGGGGCACTGCACCTAGTACCCGTACGGATCGAGCGAGACCTCCCGATCATCAGCCGCTGGATGAACGACCCTGCCGTCACAGCGTTCTGGGGCCTTGCGGGACCGGACAACGCCATCGAGGAGCACCTGCGATCCCAGCTCGCCGGCGACGGACGCAGCGTCCCGTGCATGGGCCTGCTGGAAGGCACGCCGATGAGCTACTGGGAGATCTACCGAGCCGATCTCGACCCGCTGGCCCGCCACTACCCGGCCAGGCCCCACGACACCGGAGTCCATCTCCTTATCGGTGGCATGGGTGATCGAGGGCGAGGACTCGGCGGAACTCTTCTCCGAGCCGTCGCCGATCTCGCACTCGACAAGCGGCCCGCCTGCGCTCGCGTCGTCGCCGAACCGGACATTCGCAACACCCCTTCCGTCGCCGCCTTCTTGACCGCCGGCTTCCGGTTCGCCGCCGAGATCGACCTGCCCGCCAAGCGGGCCGCCCTCATGATCAGAGACCGGAGCCTGCGTCACCTGCTGTGACGGCGCGTCGCAACGTCGTCACTTTTGGTACACCGCCCACGCCGATCCGGTTCCCACTCCCGACGAACCGAATTCAGGCCGAGTCGATCTCTGCGTGGACCCACCGCGACCGGAGCCTCAACCGATCGGCTTCGCTAGCGCTCAAAGCTCCCCAGCCCTATGACCGCACCGAACCACCCAGCCCCGACCCCGAAATCACCCCGGCCAAAGTCGACCGATCTTGATCACATTCGGCGCGCAACCGACCGCAGCGACCGCACCCGACACCCACCCGAACCTTCCCTGACCACGACCGAACAGATCCCGCACCCACTCGACCCGATCCCACCGCCACCCGAACCGGTCCGATCCTCACCAGCCGATCACCCGGTCTTGATACAGCCCCCGGGCTCGACCGTGGGCGCTCGTTTGTCAGTGCCGAGTCGTAGGGTGGTCGCTCTATGGAAAAGCCCTCACTCCCCGAACTCCTGCATGCCGCTGTCACTGCTGTTGGCGGCACGGAGCGCCCTGGCCAGGTGACTATGGCCGAATCCGTCGCGGAGGCGATCGACGGCGGCACCCACCTGCTCGTCCAGGCCGGCACCGGCACCGGAAAGTCGCTCGGCTACCTCGTGCCCGCGCTCGCGCACGGGGAGCGCGTCGTCGTGGCGACGGCCACCCTGGCGCTTCAGCGCCAGCTCGTGGAGCGGGACCTGCCGCGCACCGTCGACGCACTGCACCCGCTGCTGCGCCGGCGTCCGGAGTTCGCGATGCTCAAGGGCAGGTCGAACTACCTGTGTCTGCACCGCCTGCACGAGGGTGTCCCGCAGGACGAGGAGGAGGGCCTCTTCGACCAGTTCGAGGCAGCCGCACCCACCAGCAAGCTGGGCCAGGACCTGCTCCGGATGCGCGACTGGGCGGACGAGACGGAGACGGGCGACCGCGACAACCTGACGCCCGGTGTGTCCGACCGCGCCTGGGCACAGGTGTCGGTGTCGTCGCGGGAGTGCCTCGGCGCCACGAAGTGCGCCTACGGCGCGGAGTGCTTCGCCGAGATGGCCCGGGAGCGGGCCAAGCTCTCGGAGGTCGTCGTCACCAACCACGCGCTGCTCGCGATCGATGCCATCGAGGGCGCACCGGTCCTTCCACAGCACGAGGTCCTGATCGTCGACGAGGCGCACGAACTGGTCTCCCGCGTCACTGGAGTCGCCACTGGCGAGCTCACGCCGGGCCAGGTAAACCGCGCGGTGCGCCGCGCAGCGAAGCTCGTGAACGAGAAGGCCGCCGACCAGCTCCAGACAGCCGCCGAGGGCTTCGAACGGCTGATGGAGCTGGCGCTGCCCGGCCGCCTGGAGGAGATCCCGGAAGACCTCGCCTACGCGCTCATGGCGCTGCGCGACGCCTGCCGCACCGTGATCTCCGGAATCGGCGCGACCCGCGACAAGTCGGTGCAGGACGAGGACGCGGTCCGCAAGCAGGCGCTCGCCTCCGTCGAGTCGGTGCACGACGTGGCGGAGCGGATCACCAACGGTTCGGAGTGGGACGTCGTCTGGTACGAGCGACACGACCGCTTCGGCGCGTCCCTCCGCGTGGCGCCGATGTCGGTGTCGGGTCTGCTGAGGGAGAAGCTCTTCGCCGACCGCTCCGTCACTCTGACCTCCGCGACCTTGAAGCTGGGCGGCGATTTCAACGGTGTCGGCGCCTCACTTGGACTCGCTCCGGAGGGCACGGAGGGCGATGACCTCCCGCAGTGGAAGGGCGTGGATGTCGGCTCACCGTTCGAGTACCGCAAGCAGGGCATCCTGTACGTCGCCAAGCACCTGTCGCGCCCCGCGCGGGACGGCGACCGCGCCGACATGCTCGATGAACTGACCGAGCTGATCCAGGCGGCCGGCGGCCGCACGCTCGGCCTGTTCTCCTCGATGCGAGGAGCCCAGCTGGCGGCCGAGGAGCTCCGCTCCCGCATTCCGGAGTTCCCGATCCTCCTCCAGGGCGAGGAGACGCTCGGTGAGCTGATCAAGAACTTTGCCGCCGACCCGAAGACCTGCCTGTTCGGCACGCTCTCCCTCTGGCAGGGCGTCGATGTACCCGGCCCCAGCTGCCAGCTGGTCGTCATGGACAAGATCCCGTTCCCACGCCCCGACGACCCACTGATGAGCGCCCGCCAGAAGGCGGTGGAGGACGCCGGCGGCAACGGCTTCATGGCGGTCGCCGCCACCCACGCCGCACTGCTCATGGCCCAGGGCGCCGGGCGCCTCGTACGGGCATCGGGGGACAAGGGCGTGGTGGCCGTACTGGACCAGCGGCTGGCCACAGCCCGGTACGGGAGCTATCTGAAGGCGTCACTGCCCGACTTCTGGTACACGACGGACCGTAATCAGGTCAGGAAATCGCTGGCCGCTATCGATGCGTCAGCGACACAGGCGGAGGCCGAAGCAGCGGCGAAGTAGCCGAGACCACCGTGGTTAGCCTGTCGCGGCACCGCGACAGGCTAACCACTGGTCCAAAAGCCGCGGACACCGGGTCCGGTCCCAGTACCGGACGGTCATGCCGTCGGTCCCGCGCACCCGAACAGCACAGGGCCCCGGAACCGGCGCAGAGGTCCCGGGGCCCGGTCAAGGGGCGACGCCTATCGGTTCGCCCGCCGCAGCCGTCACACGCGCCGCAGCACTGCCACCACCTTGCCCAGGATGGTCGCGTCGTCGCCGGGGATCGGCTCGTACGCGGAGTTGTGAGGGAGGAGCCAGACGTGGCCGTCCTCGCGCTTGAAGCGCTTGACGGTGGCCTCGCCGTCGAGCATCGCGGCCACGATGTCGCCGTTCTCGGCGACCGGCTGACGACGGACCGTGACCCAGTCGCCGTCGCAGATCGCGGCCTCGATCATCGAGTCACCGACGACCTTGAGCACGAACAGCTCGCCGTCGCCGACCAGCTGCCGGGGGAGGGGGAAGACGTCCTCGACCGACTCCTCGGCGAGGATGGGGCCACCGGCGGCGATGCGGCCGACCAGCGGGACGTACGACGCTGCGGGCTTGCCGGCGGTGTCCGTGGGCTGCACGGATGCGGCCTGGTCGGAGCCGCGCACCTCGTACGCGCGCGGGCGGTGCGGGTCCCGACGGAGGAAGCCCTTGCGTTCCAGTGCCATCAGCTGGTGCGCCACCGAGGACGTGCTGGACAGGCCGACCGCCTGGCCGATCTCCCGCATCGACGGCGGGTAGCCACGACGCTGCACGGAATCCCTGATGACCTCGATGACACGGCGCTGGCGGTCGGTGAGCCCTGAGCTGTCCGCCCGGATGCCGGGAGGTCGACCCGGAAGGGAACGCTTTTGTCCCTCGGGATTCATGGCTTCGTTCATCGCATGCACCGGCTCGAGTCGGCCCTGGGAGCGGTCCTGGGCAGTGATGGTGGCACTGTCTGCGGTGGTGGTCACGTCGGCCCCTCTCGATGGTCTCCCTGCTGCACAACGGTAGTTGCTTTCGAAAGGTTGCGCCAAACACACGTTCGAGTGAAAAATCGCGAATCGGCTTACGTGATCGCGTGTCGGGGTGTATGGCTAACGAGCTGTCCGGCGGGCAAAAGGGTCCATTGTTGTACTCTTCACCGCCGGGCTGACGACCTCGTGGGTTGTTGCCCCAGTCTGCCATCCGGGATCAGCTCAGCTGGGAAGCGACCCCCATCTGTGCGGGAGTCCCACGTCGCCTCCGTGTGGCGCTCACGGTATCTCCGTATGTGCCGCAGGGATACGGCTGTGCATCGGAGTGTCTGGCGGACGGGCGTGGCAGTGCGCCACCTGCCCATGTCCGTGCGACACGCGCATACGGCCTGGATGTATGAGCCAATCCCCACATCTAGTGGTTGGATTGCAGCAGCAGCCCAGAAGTTGTGGTCCCCCCGGTCTTCGGACCCTCGGAGATCGCCTATGCTTGGGGCTGCTTCGCGGGGCCCATGAGGTCCAGCGAGGCTATTGAGTCTGCTGTGAAGGAGGGTTGGAGTTATGCACTGCCCCTTCTGCAGGCACCCCGACAGCCGTGTCGTCGACAGCCGTACGACCGACGACGGCACGTCGATCCGCAGGCGCCGCCAGTGTCCTGACTGCTCCCGTCGTTTCACGACCGTGGAGACATGCTCGCTGATGGTGATCAAGCGGTCCGGAGTCACCGAACCGTTCAGCCGTACCAAGGTCATCAACGGCGTGCGCAAGGCATGCCAGGGACGACCTGTCACCGAGGACGCGCTCGCTCAGCTCGGCCAACGGGTCGAGGAGGCGGTGCGGGCCACCGGAAGCGCCGAGCTGACCACCCACGACGTGGGGCTGGCCATACTGGGCCCGTTGCAGGAACTCGACCTCGTCGCCTTCCTGCGATTCGCCTCCGTCTACCGGGCTTTCGACTCGCTCGAGGACTTCGAGGCCGCGATCGCAGAGCTGAGGGAACCGACGGGACGCCCCGCCGCGGACGAGGACGACCGCGAGGACGACGTGGGCGCAGTCACGGGGGGCCAGGAAGACCACCGCGGGTCCGGAGGGACTGCACAAGTCCCCGTGCCCGCCAACGCCGCCGACTAGGGCGGGCCGGATCCGGACATCAGACCGGGATCCGGCCGAGAGAGCGGCGACAGAAGACCTGCTGCGGGCGGCGATCAGAGGGTGCTCGCAGCACCAGACACAACACGTGCCACGGGGAACATCGGGGCACTTCAGGGCGTTTTAGCCCGTACAGGGAGGCGGCATGACAGAGACGGCGAGCGGTCCGGCACGGAGTTCCCGCGCCAAGGGCACCAAGGCGACCAAGGGACTGCGTATCGAGCGCATCCACACCACCCCCGGCGTGCACCCGTACGACGAGGTGGCCTGGGAGCGCCGTGACGTCGTCATGACCAACTGGCGCGACGGCTCGGTGAACTTCGAGCAGCGCGGCGTCGAGTTCCCCGGCTTCTGGTCGGTGAACGCGGTCAACATCGTCACCAGCAAGTACTTCCGCGGTGCCGTCGGCACCCCGCAGCGCGAGGTGAGCCTCAAGCAGCTCATCGACCGCATCGTGAAGACGTATCGGAAGGCCGGCGAGGACTACAAGTACTTCGCCTCGCCCGCCGACGCGGAGATCTTCGAGCACGAGCTGGCGTACGCCCTCCTGCACCAGATCTTCAGCTTCAACAGCCCTGTCTGGTTCAACGTCGGCACGCCCCAGCCGCAGCAGGTCTCCGCCTGCTTCATCCTGTCCGTCGACGACTCCATGGAGTCGATCCTCGACTGGTACAAGGAAGAGGGCATGATCTTCAAGGGCGGCTCCGGCGCCGGCCTGAACCTCTCCCGCATCCGCTCCTCCAAGGAACTGCTGTCCTCCGGCGGCAACGCCTCGGGCCCGGTCTCCTTCATGCGCGGTGCCGACGCCTCCGCAGGAACGATCAAGTCGGGCGGCGCCACCCGCCGCGCGGCCAAGATGGTCATCCTCGACGTCGACCACCCCGACATCGAGGACTTCATCGAGACCAAGGTGAAGGAAGAGGAGAAGATCCGCGCCCTGCGGGACGCGGGCTTCGACATGGACCTGGGCGGCGACGACATCACGTCCGTCCAGTACCAGAACGCCAACAACTCGGTCCGCGTGAACGACACGTTCATGAAGGCGGTCGAGTCGGGCGGCAAGTTCGGCCTGACCTCCCGTATGACCGGCGAGGTCATCGAAGAGGTCGACGCCAAGGCCCTGTTCCGCAAGATGGCCGAGGCCGCCTGGGCCTGCGCCGACCCCGGCATCCAGTACGACGACACCATCAACCACTGGCACACGTGCCCGGAGTCCGGCCGTATCAACGGCTCGAACCCGTGCAGCGAGTACATGCACCTGGACAACACGTCCTGCAACCTCGCCTCGCTGAACCTGATGAAGTTCCTGAAGGACGACGGCAAGGGCAGCCAGTCCTTCGACGTCGAGCGCTTCGCGAAGGTCGTCGAGCTCGTGATCACCGCGATGGACATCTCCATCTGCTTCGCAGACTTCCCGACGCAGAAGATCGGTGAGAACACGCGCGCGTTCCGCCAGCTCGGCATCGGCTACGCCAACCTCGGCGCCCTGCTGATGGCGACCGGCCACGCGTACGACTCCGACGGCGGCCGTGCCCTCGCCGGTGCCATCACCTCCCTGATGACCGGCACGTCGTACCGCCGTTCCGCCGAACTCGCCGCGGTCGTCGGCCCGTACGACGGCTACGCCCGCAACGCGACGCCGCACCTGCGCGTCATGAAGCAGCACGCCGACGCCAACGGCAAGGCCGTCCGCATGGACGACCTCGACACGCCGATCTGGGCCGCCGCCACGGAGGCCTGGCAGGACGTGCAGCGTCTCGGTGAGAAGAACGGTTTCCGTAACTCCCAGGCGTCCGTCATCGCCCCGACCGGCACCATCGGTCTGGCGATGTCCTGCGACACCACCGGTCTTGAGCCCGACCTCGCGCTGGTCAAGTTCAAGAAGCTGGTCGGTGGCGGCTCGATGCAGATCGTCAACGGCACCGTCCCGCAGGCCCTGCGCCGCCTGGGTTACCAGGAGGAGCAGATCGAGGCGATCGTCGCCCACATCGCCGACCACGGCAATGTCGTCGACGCCCCGGGCCTCAAGCACGAGCACTACGAGGTGTTCGACTGCGCCATGGGCGAGCGCTCCATCTCTGCGATGGGCCACGTCCGGATGATGGCCGCGATCCAGCCGTGGATCTCCGGCGCCCTGTCCAAGACGGTCAACATGCCGGAGTCGGCGACCGTCGAGGAGGTCGAGGAGATCTACTTCGAGGCCTGGAAGATGGGCGTCAAGGCGCTCGCGATCTACCGCGACAACTGCAAGGTCGGTCAGCCCCTCTCCGCGAAGACCAAGGAGAAGGAGAAGGCCGAGATCACGGAGAAGGCCGAGGCCACCATCCGTGAGACGGTCGAGAAGGTCGTCGAGTACCGCCCGGTCCGCAAGCGTCTCCCGAAGGGCCGTCCCGGCATCACCACGTCCTTCACGGTCGGCGGCGCCGAGGGCTACATGACCGCCAACTCCTACCCGGACGACGGTCTCGGCGAGGTCTTCCTGAAGATGTCCAAGCAGGGCTCGACGCTCGCAGGCATGATGGACGCCTTCTCGATCGCGGTCTCCGTCGGCCTCCAGTACGGCGTGCCGCTGGAGACGTACGTCTCGAAGTTCACGAACATGCGCTTCGAGCCGGCCGGCATGACGGACGACCCGGACGTGCGGATGGCGCAGTCGATCGTCGACTACATCTTCCGTCGCCTGGCGCTGGACTTCCTGCCCTTCGAGACGCGCTCCGCGCTCGGCATCCACTCCGCCGAGGAGCGTCAGCGTCACCTCGAGACGGGTTCCTACGAGCCCAACGAGGACGAGGTCGACGTCGAGGGTCTGGCCCAGTCGGCGCCCCGCGCCCAGGAGCTGAAGGCCGTCGCCGCGCCGAAGGCCGAGGCCTCGGTGGCCAAGCCCGCTCCGCAGCAGGCCCACACCAGCGCCGAGCTGGTGGAGATGCAGCTGGGCATCCAGGCCGACGCCCCGCTCTGCTTCTCCTGCGGCACGAAGATGCAGCGCGCCGGTTCCTGCTACATCTGCGAGGGCTGCGGCTCGACCAGCGGTTGCAGCTGACACCGCCCGGGGCTCGGCCCCGGCCGTCGGACAGCCCCTGAGGGGCTCTGACGGCAGGTAGCTCACAAAGAGGGGCGCCGACGACATGTCGGCGCCCCTCTTCGTTGTACGGCCCGCGCGTGGGCGATTACGTCACGCGCGTGTGCGAGCGACTCTCAGGGCTGGCCGGCCCTGCCCATGACCGCCGTGAACGTCGCCGGGTCGTCCTCGAAGCCGCGGATACCCGCGCGGAACTCCCATGTGCTCGATCCTTCGCGCACGAACTCCGCGACCGTGGCCGCTGTCGATCCGAGTACCCCGCCGAAGTCGTCCTCGGCCATGACGGTGTAGCCCTCGCGGATGCGCAGGGCCGGCTTGATGACACTGACGAAGGTGCGCTCCGCCGGGCGCTGCTGGATCACGACGCCGACCAGCACGCGCGCGTACCGCCTGTCGAGCCGGTCGAGCTCCACGGTCAGCACCTCGTCCCAGCCGAAGCCCTTGCCGTCCTTGCTGTCCCGGTTGAGATAGATGGTGCCGTCGGGAGAGCGGCTGTCGAAGTGCACCACGTAGGCGGGATCACCGTAAGGATCGCTCGTCAGATAGGTCGCAGCCACTATGTCCAGATCGGTGGGCGGCTGCCCGGCCGGACTGGGATCCCACTTGAGCGAGATCTCGACTTTCCGGGTTCCCTTGTTGATGGCGTTCACCAGGCTTCCCCTTCCCCGTGATGCGAATGCTCCCAGCCTGAACTGCCCTGCGGACAAGGCCGGTTGTCCATCCTGCCACGCGCGCGGGATCACGCGTGGGGGACCAGTGGCGCCGACCGTGACCGACGCCACGCTGAGTGGCCTTACCATGGCGCGGTGCTGGTCAAGTGGATTCGCTGCACCGTGGTGGACCGCCGCGGCTTCGAGCGGGGGCAGCGAAAATGGGCGGGGCTTCTGGGGGAGCCGGGATTTCGGGGGCAGGGTGGTGGCTGGAGCCGGGGGCGGCAGGGAGTGGCGCACATCTTCTCGTTCTGGGAGAGCCGTTCCTTCTACGACTCCTTCATGGCCCGCTCCCATGACCGGCTGGCCGCGGCCCAGTCCGGCACGTTCAAGGACATGCAGGTCAAACTGTTCGACTACCGCTTCGACGTGAAGACCGGCTTCGAGCCGCGCTTCACCGACGCCGACCTCGTCCGGGTGGCCCACTGCCGTGTCCACGAGGAACGCGCGGAGCACTTCACGCTCATGCAGGAGAAGGTCTGGAACCCCGCCATGGCCGGCTCCCCGGGCATGATCCGCGGACTGTTCGGTGAGGCACCGGGCCCCGAGTTCCTCGTGCTGTCGATGTGGCACTCGGCCGCCGAGCACGGCAAGTACCGGACCGAGCGCGTGGAGCGACTGGCGCTGCGCGCCCAGATCGAGGCGGATGTCGCGGCCCTTACGGGTGACATCGTGGAGCTCGAGGCGACCTGGACGGTCTGACTCGGTTTGAAATCCAAACGCGATGTATCGGTGTCTTGATGTGGCCGGTGATACAGGAAATGTGTGACCTACGCCGTATGGAGCCCGTATGAGTGCTCGATCGGCCGTCGGCCGATCTAGGGTTTTGGCATGGCACGACCACGGCGCATCGTCCTTGTCCGACACGGGGAGTCAACGGGCAATGTTGATGACACCGTTTACGAGCGTGAGCCCGACCACGCGCTGGCCCTGACCGAGCGGGGCTGGCGGCAGGCGGAGGAGACGGGTAAACGCCTGAGGGAGGTTTTCGGCCGCGAGCGAGTCAGCGTGTACGTCTCGCCCTACCGCCGTACCCACGAGACCCTGCGCGCCTTCCACCTGGACCCCGAGCTCATACGGGTGCGCGAGGAGCCCCGCCTGCGCGAGCAGGACTGGGGGAACTGGCAGGACCGCGACGACGTACGCCTCCAGAAGTCCTACCGGGACGCCTACGGCCACTTTTTCTACCGCTTCGCCCAGGGCGAGTCCGGCGCCGACGTGTACGACCGGGTCGGCAACTTCCTGGAGAGCCTGTACCGCAGCTTCGAGGCGCCCGATCATCCGCCGAACGTGCTGCTCGTGACCCATGGACTGGCCATGCGGCTGTTCTGCATGCGCTGGTTCCACTGGACGGTCGCCGACTTCGAGTCGCTGTCGAACCCCGGGAACGCGGAGATGCGGATGCTCGTTCTCGGGGACGACGGCAAGTACACGCTTGACCGGCCGTTCGAACGCTGGCGTGACCCGGAACCGTACGGGATCACCGGATAGAGTGGCAGGGCGATGACCGCTGACTCCTCCCCCGAAGGGCGCCTGGACCGCGCCCTCACCAGCCTGCGCGGACTCGCGGTGGGGGACGCCCTCGGCTCGCAGTTCTTCGTGCCGGTGAACTATCCGCTGCTGAAGCGGCGCGAGCTCCCGCCCGGTCCCTGGCAGTGGACGGACGACACGGAAATGGCCTGCTCCGTGGTCGCCGTCCTGGCTGCCCACCACCGCATCGACCAGGACGCCCTCGCCGGCTCCTTCGCCGAGCACCACGACTTCGACCGCGGCTACGGGCCCGCGGTCAACCGGCTGCTGCGCCTGGTCAGGGAGGGCGGGGACTGGCGCGAGCTGTCGGCCGCGCTCTTCAACGGGCGGGGCTCCTGGGGTAACGGCGCCGCGATGCGGATCGCACCTCTCGGGGCCTGGTACGCGGACGATCCCGAGCAGGCGACCCACCAAGCCGAGATCTCCGCCTACCCGACGCATCAGCACCGCGAGGCCGTGGTCGGCGCCATGGCCGTCGCCGCGGCTGCCGCGCTGGCCGCGGCCCCTGGCGGGCCGCCCAGCCCGGAATCGCTCCTGGATGACGTCATCGCTCTGGTCTCGAAGAGCGCGGTCGGGGCAGGTCTACGACGTGCACGGGACATGCTCGACTACGGCGACGCTGGCACCGTCGCGGCCGTCCTGGGTTGCGGACGGCGTACGACGGCCCACGACACGGTGCCCTTCGCCCTCTGGTCCGCCGCGCGGGCCCTGGGCGACTACGAGCGGGCCTTCTGGACGACCGCGCAGGTCGGCGGTGACGTCGACACCACGTGCGCCATCGTGGGCGGTGTGATCGGCTCTGGGAAGGCCGGATCGGCGCCAGCCCAGTGGCTCGAGCGGACCGAGGCTCTGCCCGAGTGGGCGCCGACGGCGATGACCGCCTAGGGCGGTTCGGTCGTCCTGCCGGAGCACTCGATAACTTTCTGTGCATCCCGGGAACTCTGCGTGACCGCTGGTCCGTTGTCGTGGCAGTGGGTGTGCGACCGGTGGGGCCGCACGCGCTGGTGACACGCGAGGGCACAGGGGGTGGGGTCATGGCGTTCGCGTCGGTGCTCGGCGTGCTGTTCGTCGTGGCGGCTGCCGTTTGGGGCGGGCTGTGGCTTGCCCGCCCCAATACGACTCGCCCCGAGGCTGTAGCTGTGGCAGCCGTGCCGATCGCGGTACCTGTGACCGTGGTGCGGATGGCGGCAGCCGCGACAGCGGTGCGGATGGCCGGATCGGCGCCCTCGCCTTCGGTCCCCCGGACCGGATCCGGCCATCCGCGGCCCTTCGCGGGCCCGGCCGGATCAGCCGGCCATCGGGCCCGCCGTCCCGGAGAGGGCGTCCAGGTCGCTCTTGCGGACCCGGATCACCAACCACGCGGTGGCCAGGGCGATGACGGCCATCGAGGCGGCCGCCACGAAGCCGGTAGAGATGCCCTGCGTGAGCACTTCGTGGCCCCAGGAGCCGGGCAGCTGGTGCGTCTTGGCGAACTCCGCCTTCTGCTCGGCCGACCCTTCCGCCATGAACTTCGGCAGTTGCTTCTCCGCCTCGTCCTTGCTGGCGGTGCCGAAGACCGTCGTCAGGATGGACAGGCCGAGCGAACCGCCCACCTGCTGCGTGGCGTTGAGAAGCCCGGACGCGGCACCGGCCTCGTGCTGGGCGACACCGGACACCGCGGTGATCGTCAGTGTCACGAAGTTCAGACCCATGCCGAAGCCGAATACGAGCATCGGACCGAGCACTCCGCCGGCATACGAGCTGTCCGCGGTGATGAGGGTCTGCCAGGCGAGCCCGATCGCCGCGAGCGCCGAGCCGGCGAGCATGAACGGCTTGGGGCCGAGCACCGGAAGGAAACGCTGCGACAGGCCGGCTCCGAGCGCGATCACGACCGTCACGGGCAGGAAGGCGAGACCGGCCTCGATCGGGCTGTACTGGAGCACGTTCTGTACGAACAGGACGATGTAGAAGAACATGCCGAACATCGCCGCGGCGAGGCTGAGCATGATCACGTACGTGCCCGAGCGGTTGCGGTCGGCGAACATCTTCAGCGGGGTGATGGGCTCCTTGGCCCGCGATTCGATGAACGCGAAGGCCAGCAGCAGGACCACCGCGGCGGCGAAGGATCCGATGGTCAGGCTGTCCCGCCAGCCCTCGTCTGCCGCACGGATGAAGCCGTAGACCAGGGAGGCCATACCGGCCGTCGAGGTCACCGCGCCCGCTATGTCGAAACGGCCGCTGTGCCGTTCGGACTCGTTGATGTACAGCGGCGCGAGCACGGCTATCACGATGCCTATGGGCACGTTGACGAAGAGCACCCAGCGCCAGTCGAGCCACTCGGTGAGCATGCCGCCCGCGAGCAGACCGATCGCTCCACCACCCGCGGATACGGCCGCGAAGACGCCGAAGGCCCGGTTGCGTTCCGGGCCCTCGGGGAATGTGGTGGTGATGAGCGCCAACGAGGTGGGCGACGCGATCGCGCCACCCATGCCCTGGAGCACACGCGCGGCCAGCAACTGCCAGGGTTCCTGGGCCAGTCCACCGAGCAGCGAGGCGAGCGTGAACAGCAGGATGCCGGTCATGAAGACCCGGCGGCGGCCCAGGATGTCACCGGCGCGGCCGCCCAGAAGCAGCAGGCCGCCGAAGGTGAGCGTGTAGGAGCTGACGACCCAGGTGAGGTCGGTCGTGCTGAACTTGAGCGCGTCTTGAATGTGCGGGAGTGCGATGTTCACAATCGTCGCGTCGAGTACCACCATGAGTTGGCAGGCCGCGATGACGGTGAGCGCGATGCCGGGATGTCCCTGCCGGCGTGCCGCACCTGGTATCTGATCTTTGATCAACTGAGAGGTTGTCACTATGGGTCCCCCACAAGTGCCTTAGTGAACGCTCGCGTTCACTGTCGCGACAACCGTAGTGAGTCCCCGGTAGTGAACGCAAGCGTTCACTCGTATTGTCGTCGCGCGGCATGTCCCCCCTAGTTGCCGCGTGGTGAGTTCCATGTCCCCGGAATCCCCGCTTCCCCTGTTTGTTGGAGACGCTCAGATGGTTACCTCGCGCTGGACGTCCGCCCCCGCTCAAGCGGCCTCCCTCCGTCGGCGCGGCGCTGTGCTCGAACGCGCGATCCTCGAAGCCGCACTGGAGCAACTCAGTACCGTCGGCTGGAACGGCCTCACCATGGAGGGCGTCGCCGCCGGTGCGCAGACGGGCAAAGCCGCCGTCTACCGTCGCTGGCCGTCCAAGGAGGACCTCGTCGCCGACGCGCTGCGGGCCGGACTGCCGAACTTCGAGTCGGCCCCCGACCTCGGCAGCGTGCGCGAGGACCTGCTGGCGCTGTGCCGGCAGGCGCGTGAGGCGATGTACTCGCGCCCCGGTTTCGCCCTGCGGTCGGTGATTCACGAATGCGACACCCTCCAGGCGGAGCGGTTTCACGGTGTGATCTTCGAGGGTGTCGTGGAGCCGACGATCGCGTTGCTGCGCGAGGCCATCACCCGTGGAATTGAGCGGGGAGAGGTGCGGGAGGACGCGGCGAACAGCTACGTCTTCGACGCCATCCCGGCGATGATGATGTACCGGTCAAAGATGTGCGGGAGCGAATGGGAAGACGGGGATCTGGAGGAGATGATCGACCAGCTCATGGTCCCGCTGCTCCGCCCGACAGCTGACTGACGCATCGCTGCACCGGTCCGGAGATCACTTCGGGGAACCAGGGTGTCGAAGCGGGTTCGGGGCGGCGTAGGCTAAGGGCGCCATGCCGTACGAACCGCCTACTCACACCGTCGAGCGCTCCCTCCGAGCCACGACCGGAGCGAAGATCATTGCCGGTGTCGACGAGGTGGGGCGCGGTGCCTGGGCCGGACCCGTCACCGTCTGCGCGGCGGTCACCGGACTGCGCCGGCCCCCCGAAGGACTCACCGACTCCAAGCTGCTCACCGTCAAGCGCCGCAATGAACTCGCCGTCGTGCTGCGGACGTGGGTGACGTCGTACGCCCTCGGGCACGCCTCTCCGGAGGAGATCGACAAGCTCGGGATGACGGCCGCGCTGCGACTGGCAGCGTGCCGCGCCCTGGAAGCCCTTCCGGTCCGCCCCGACGCCGTGATCCTCGACGGGAAGCACGACTATCTCGGGGCGCCCTGGAGGGTCCGTACGGTGATCAAGGGCGATCAGTCCTGCGTGGCGGTCGCGGCGGCCTCGGTGATCGCCAAGGTCCAGCGCGACAAAATGATGGCCGAACTGGGTATCGACCATGCAGACTTCGGTTTTGCGGACAACGCCGGGTATCCGTCGCCCGTGCACAAGGCCGCACTGGCGGAGCGGGGACCCACCCCGTACCACCGGTTGTCGTGGGCGTATCTTGATGCGCTGCCTCAGTGGCAGCACCTCAAGAAGGTGCGCACCTGGGTGGACGGAAGCGTTCCGGAGATCGAGGGTCAGCTCGGCTTCGATTTCTGACGATTCCGCTCGCACTCATGTGCCACCCACTGACGCGAGCCGTACCAGCGTTTGATAGACATCAACTCATGCCTCTCATTCCCGAGGAGCCTCAGATTCACGAGAGTGCCCAGGGTCCCCGCGCCACGCCGGCCACTGGCCGTACCGCGCCGACCCCCCGTCCCGTACCCGGCCCGCGTCCCGCGGCTCCGTCGCGTCCCGGCCGACCCGGGCCCGTGCGGCCCGCGCCGCCGGTGCAACGTGCGCCGCGTGATGTGGCCGGTGCCAAGCCCGGACCGTCGGGCCCCGCTGCTTCGGTCGCCCCCGCTCCGGCGTCGGCGACCCCGCAGATCCAATTGATCCCGGCCTCGCCCGAGGGGGCGCTCGACGCTGCCGAGGAAGCCGTCGACCTGCTGCTCGACTCGGGTCGCGCTCCCGGCGAGGTACTGGTGATCACCACCGGCGAACAGCACCCGTGGGCCACCCACGAGCTGTCCTTCGGTGACACCTCCTACTGGGCGCAGCACGACGCCGGCGACGACGTCTTCTACGCCGACGCCTCCGTCGCGAGCCGCGCCACGGCGCGCCCCGTGATCGTCGTTGCCGTCAACGGCGGTTCCGACACCGCAGCTGCCGACGTCCTGCCACTGGCTCTTGGCAAGGCCGGTGCCCTGCTGATCGTCTGCGGTGACGCGCAGCGGATCAACTCGGTGCTGGGCGCGGGCGTCTGATCCGGTTCCGGTTCGTCCGAAGGACGTTCCGCAGCACGCCGGGGGATGGAACGCCGCTGTGACGGCGTCTTCGCACGGTGGGGCCTTTGGAGTGCACGCACGAGTGGGGAACTCGTCGTGCGCAGGCCCGTGGGTTCGGGGGGCGGGTCCATGTACGACGTTGTCGTCGTGGACCGGTTTCCGAGCCGTCCTAGGCCGCGACGGTGTTCGCCGTACCGAGTTGTCGGCTGAGAGCTTCGGTACGTGTCCTCAGGGAGCGTCCGCTCCTGAGGGGCGCAGATGTCCTGTGTGCTCAGCGGGCAGCTGCGCGGTCTTCTGCGCTCAGCGAGCAGCTGCGCGACGGAGGACCTCCGAGGCCGCGCCGCCTGTGCGTGGCAGCGGGACCGGTGACTCGGACGTCGCGAAAGGCTCGGGTGACGAGTCGGCGTTGGGGCGGCGGCCGCCGCGTCCCTCGCCGAGGACCTGCCAGCCGTCATTCGTCAGCGTGATGTACGCCCCGCAGCGCAGGCCGTGCAGGGTGCAGGCGTCCCTCAGGCCCCACATCCATGCACCGTCCTCCTCCGTCCAACGGGCGTCGCCCTCGCGGCAGTAGAGCAGCACGGCGGTGCGCACCGGAGTGCGGCGCCGCAGGTCGTGCGGAATGACCCGGCGCAACTGCGAGAGCAGCGAGTTGCGGAACATCCAGCCGTCGGCGGGGGCCGCTCGGCGGGTGAACGAAGCACTCGCCCGCAGCCGTTCCTCCGCGTCGAGCACGGCGACGATCGCGGTCGCCGGCCTGGGGCGGTGCCGTGAGTGGAGACCGCTGACGATCTCGCGTGGATTGCGCAGCAGGGGAATGCCCGCAGCGGCCCACTCCGCGGGTTCGAGCATGCGGGCCAGGGAGTTGGCGGATGCGGCGGACAGGTCGGCTGACGTCGACATGGATGCCGCGGAGGACGGAGCGAATCCGAAGGTCACGGTCCTCCCTTCGGCTACGCGCCCACACTGCGGGCGAGATCGGATTCGGGGGAGCGCACGCCGCAGCAGAGCCCATCCGAATCACGGACGAGCCGCACGGGGAGCGGACTCCAATTCTTCCTGCCGAACCGGAATGCGGCAACGAGCAATTGGGGCCACCGACCGATATCTGACGGTGCGCGGGTTATATCCCTACCCAGTGCATGACTGTGAGACGCATGGGGCGACCGTACGCAACTAGGTCGTACCCATCCGGCGAGGGTGTACGCCCTGGATGCCGCGGACTTGGCGGCCATGGTTCGAGTCGGCCGCGATCACCCCTGAACGGCCAGAACCAATGGCATGACCCCCTGTGCCCCCGCGCGCCGGAGCATGCGGGCGGCGACAGCGAGAGTCCAGCCCGTCTCCGTGAAGTCGTCCACCAGCAGCACGGGGCCCGGGTTTTCGGAGAGTGCCGAAGCCAGATCACCAGGCACGTTCAACGCGCCGTCCAGCGCCTTCAGCCGCTGTGCGCTGTTGCTCCGGGAGACCGAAGAGCCCTCACCGGAGTACTCCAGGGAGCCGAGCAGCGGGAGTCGGCCGACCTCCGCGATACGCGCGCCAAGGGAGTTGATCAGCTGCGGCCGAGTGCGCGAGGCGATGGTGACCACGCCGACCGGGCGCGGTACTGCGTCCTGAGCCCCGGAAGCCCAGCCGTCGGGCCCCTTGGCCCAGTCGACCAGGACGCCCACGACTGCCTTCGCCACGTCGTCGGGCACGGGCCCGTCAGGGGCGTGGGGCGCGAACATCGGTCGTAGACGGTTGCCCCACCCGATGTCCGACAGCCGCCCCAAAGCCCTCCCCGGAGCAGCCTGTTCACCGGCAGGGATACGTCCCTTGAGGTCGACGCCGATCGCCGGGAGGCCGGTCGGCCACATGCGGCGCGGCTCCACCTCGACGCCCGCTCGGCCCAGGTCGACGCGCGCGGCGTCCAGCGCGACGGACGACATATCGGCGGTGAAGCGCGCGCCCGCGCAGTTGTCGCAGCGGCCGCAGGGCTTGGCTCCCTCGTCGTCGAGCTGACGCTGGAGGAACTCCATGCGGCAGCCCGTCGTCGAGGCGTACTCGCGCATCGCCTGCTGCTCGGCCGTGCGTTGCCGGGCGACCCAGTCGTAGCGCTCGGCCTCGTACACCCAAGGCTGCCCGGTGGCGATCCAGCCGCCCTTGACCCGGTGGACCGCGCCGTCCACGTCCAGGACCTTGAGCATGGTCTCCAGACGGGAGCGTCGCAGCTCGACGAGGGGCTCCAGGGCGGGCAGCGACAGCGGCCTGTCCGACCGGGCGAGGACATCGAGCGTGCGATGCACCAGGTCCTCCGACGGGAAGGCGAGCGAGGCGAAGTACTGCCAGATCGCCTCGTCCTCCTGTCCGGGAAGCAGGAGCACCTCGGCGTGCTCGACGCCGCGGCCGGCACGACCGACCTGCTGGTAGTAGGCGATGGGGGAGGAGGGCGAACCGAGGTGCACCACGAAGCCCAGGTCAGGCTTGTCGAAGCCCATGCCGAGCGCGGAGGTGGCGACCAGGGCCTTGACCCTGTTGGCGAGCAGGTCGTCCTCGGCCTGCTGGCGGTCGGCGTTCTCCGTCTTGCCGGTATAGGAGGCAACCGTGTGCCCGCGATGCCGCAGGAAGGCCGTGACCTCCTCGGCGGCGGCCACCGTGAGCGTGTAGATGATGCCCGAGCCAGGCAGGTCGTCGAGGTGATCGGCGAGCCAGGCCATCCGGTGCGCGGCGTCCGGTAGACGCAGGACACTCAGGCTCAGACTGTCGCGGTCCAGCGGGCCGCGCAGCACCAGGGCGTCCGACGTGCCCCCGGTGCCGAGCTGTTCGGCGACGTCGGCGGTCACGCGCGCGTTGGCGGTGGCGGTCGTCGCCAGCACGGGCACTCCGGGCGGGAGGTCGGCGAGCATGGTGCGCAGCCGTCGGTAGTCCGGACGGAAGTCATGGCCCCAGTCCGAGATGCAGTGCGCCTCGTCCACCACGAGCAGGCCGGTCGCCGAGGCCAGCTTGGGCAGTACCTGGTCGCGGAAGTCGGGGTTGTTGAGGCGTTCCGGCGAGACGAGCAGCACGTCGACTTCACCAGCGGCGATCTCGCTCTGGATCGTGTCCCACTCCTCGGTGTTGGAGGAGTTGATGGTGCGTGCGTGGATGCCGGCCCGGGCGGCCGCGTCGACCTGGTTGCGCATGAGGGCGAGCAGCGGGGAAACGATCACGGTGGGCCCGCTGCCCTGGGACCGCAACAGGGACGTGGCCACGAAATAGACCGCGGACTTGCCCCACCCCGTCCGCTGGACCACGAGCGCGCGGCGTCTGTCGGCGACCAGTGCCTCGATCGCTCGCCACTGGTCCTCGCGCAGCCGGGCCGTGCCGGTGTCATCCCCGACGAGGCGGGCGAGGACCGCGTCGGCGGCCGTCCGCAGATCCGCGTTGCTCGTGTGTTCCATGGGTTCCATACAACAGGACGGGACTGACATCCGGGGTCGGACGGGTCAGGCATCCGAGGTCGGAGATCCAGTGTTGTCGTGTCCCTGGTCGGAGTTATCCACAGGGCAAAGCGGAGTCTCAAGATCCGCGAGATGGTCTCCGCATGACGAACCACAGCGAAGCCACCGGATCCCACGAAAACGACGGCACCACCGGCCAGGAGCAGCCTCTCGCCCCTCGGGCAACTGACCCGAACGAGGCGCGTGACATGCGCGGCGGGCACGGCGAGAGTCCAGGAACTGCGCGACGCGAGAACCCGCTCGACTGCACTGAGTACAAAGGCCGGCTGCCCGAGCACCAGGTCACCTTGCGCACCCCGGCGGAGCTGGCCGACGCCCTGCCGTACCTCCTCGGCTACCGCCCCGAGGACAGCATGGTGCTCGCCGCTCTGCACGACAGGGACGGCCGAGGTCGGTTCGGTGGCCGCGCACGGCTCGGCATCCCCGCGAGCGCGGACGACTGGGACGCCGCGGCCACACAGCTGGCCCACGGCCTGGTGACGGGCAGCGAGCGCAGGGGCGCCCGACCGGAACAGATCGTTGCCTTCCTCTGCCAGGAACCGGCCCAGGGCGAGACGGGCCGGCAGGTCATGGAACGTCTGCGGCCGCTGTCCCAGAAGATGCGCCTCGCGTGCGGCGGCCTGGACGTGCCGGTGGTCGAGGCCCTGTGCATCTCGGACGGCCGCTACTGGTCCTACTGCTGCGACCGGACCGAGTGCTGTCCGGCCGAGGGCCGACCGATGGGCCTGCCCGGTACGTCGGTGCTGGCGGCTGCGGCCGCATACGCCGGAGTGCAGGTCCGCGGCACACTGAGCGAGCTGCGGGCGAGGCTGCTGCCCTGGGAGACCACGGCAGCCCTGGAGCAGGAGATCGCCCTGGACCGGGGCGCGATGGCACTGGTCCCCAGGATCCTTGACGGCGAGCAACGCGCAGGCGTGGCGGAGGAGACGCTGGAACTCGCCGAGCTGCTTCGGAACCGGTTCGCGGCGGCCCCGGCCGTGCCGGGAACGCTCACCGCGGATCTCCGTGACGACGAACTGCTCGATCACGAAGAGGCCGCGAGGCTCATTCTGGGTCTGCAGGACCGTGCGACGCGCGACCGCGTGGCCGAGTGGATGGAGGGCGACGAGGCCCCACCGGCCCTGCGGCTCTGGCGCGCACTGGCCCGACGCTGCGTCGGGCCGTACCGGGAGCATGGTGCGGCGCCCCTCACTCTTGCCGGTTGGGTCGCCTGGTCCACCGGCGATGAGGTGGAGGCCCGCGAGGCCTTTGCCATGGCACTGGGCGCTGACTCCGACTATCTCTTCGCTCGTCTGCTGCACCAGGCCTGCAACGAAGGGCTGGACCCCGAGTCGATTCGCCGCTGCCTACGCACTGAGCGCGCGGGGCGTGACGGGGCGGCCGAGGCGGGGCAGCAGGATGTGCTCGGGGATGGCGAGGAGCCGGCTGATGGCTCGAAGTGGGGCGAGGCGGTGAAGCACGCGTCGACGTCCGATGTGGGGGATCGTCGCAGGTCCCGGCATTCCATGCGTTCGGCCGGAGGTCTCTCCCGCGTCGCGAGGTCGGTCGTGCGAAAGCGAGCGGCGAGTGCTTCGCGTGCGCGTACGGCGGCAGGGTCGCATCCGAGCGCTGCGCGGCCTCGCGGCAACGCGTCGGAAGTATCGAAGGACGCGGGGTCGCGTACGGCGAAGGGCGCCAGTCCGCGTTCAGGGAGTGACTCTGCAACGCGGGCAGGGAAGACCACTGCCCCACGCACGGCTCGGCACTCTGCGCCGAGCGAGGTGAAGGGCTCAGCTCCGCGCATCCCGAAGCAGCCAGTCGTACGCCAGAGCGAGGTCGGCCCTGACGGCACGAGTCCCAAGAACACCGGTGTCGAGGGGGAGGCGTGAACCGGCGTGGACCGAGCACTGAGGAGCACTGTCGAGCTGAACGAGATTCCGACGCGCCGGGGTTACCCCGTGCTGGGCGTGACCTGGAGGGATCCCTCCCCGTTCACCTGAGTGGCGGAACGCCTGGACCGGCCGTGCCGCCGAACCGCCCCTGTCACTCCGGATCCCCCGGTCGGCGCCGCATTCGCCCGCGGTGCGATGAGCGCAGAGGAAGCCGCACCATGCCACAGCCGATTCCGACTTCGCCGGCCGCCGATGACCGTTCGACAGCCGGCGGGCCGGTGCCTTCCCAACGGCAGGACACCGGTCCGCCTCGCGGCGGGAGCGCTGGGCTGCAGCACACGCTCAGGGTTCCGAGCGACACTCCTCGGACCGTCCAGCCGGCCGGCCTTGGATCACCCTGGCCGACCTCCACCGAGTGGCCGTCCGCGACCGCCAAGAGCTGGGCCCCTCCACCGCAGACGGACCAGCGACAACACACCAGGCTCCCGCAACAGCCGACCAGGCCACACAGTCCGACAGGGCCAACGAACCCGACCCCGACACCGTCACCCCACACCGGCCCCGCACGTACCTCGGCCGCCTTACCTCCCACGCACAACGCCCTGATCTGCGTGGCCCTCCCAGGCCTCGCGATCTCCACGGATCAGGGCCAGTTGACCGGCCAAGGCCTCGACGGCTTCTACCGCGCGGGCCGACGCGTGCTCTCCCGCTGCCAGCTCCGTGTGGCCGGACGTGAACCGCTCGCGGTGCAGGCCTGGATGACCACAGCCGACTGCGTCCGCTTCGTGGGCACCCTGCGTACGTCCCCGCACGCCGGCCCCGACCCGGACGTCGTCGTAGAGCGAACCCGTCACGCGAACGGCATGGAGCGAATCACCTTGCGCAGTGCGGCAGTTCGCCCGCTTCGGCTGCCGGTCGAAGTCGCGCTGGCCACCGACCTGGCCGACCTCGGTTCCATCGCATGCGGCAACGCAGGACCCGAACTCCCCGCCACCGTCCACGACTCCGGCCTGCGATGGTCGTCCGACAGGGGAAGCTCGACGGTCACGGCCGATCCGCCACCGACCGATGCGCTGGCCTCGGCAGGACTGTTGCGCTGGGAGTTCGAGCTGCCGCCGGGAGGTGTCGCGTACATCGAGATGAGGGTGCGGTCGGACGGAGCCGGACCCATGCGTGCGGTAGGCCGGGCGGCGACCAGCCCGCTGCCTCCGGCCCGCGCCGCCGGCGACGATCCCAGGGTCGAGGCGCTGCTACGAACGAGCATCGACGACCTCCAAGGCCTCCTCCTACGCGACCCTACCTACCCCTCCGACACCCACCTTGCCGCCGGCGCACCCTGGCGCTGCGGCATGGCGCCGGCCGATGCCCTCGCCGCCGCCCGGATGACCCTGCCCCTGGGCACCCGTCTCGCCGTGGGCACGCTGCGCACCCTCGCTCGCACTCAACTCCGGGACAAGGGGCCACAGTCCGGCATGATCCCCGGACCGAGACGTGACGCCGGCACGCATCTGCCGCCGGGTTGCACGGGCACCGAGGCCACACTGCTCTTCCCCGCGCTGCTCGCGGAGGCCCGACGCTGG
The DNA here is from genome assembly GCF_008704715.1 of Streptomyces chartreusis. Taxonomy (NCBI): domain Bacteria; kingdom Bacillati; phylum Actinomycetota; class Actinomycetes; order Kitasatosporales; family Streptomycetaceae; genus Streptomyces; species Streptomyces chartreusis. The sequence continues at coordinate 2,761,403 of NZ_CP023689.1, read as the reverse complement.
GGGCTGCCAGAGCCAGAGGTCGAGGAACTCCTGCCGGCGGCCGAGCGCTGCCTGAGCTGGCTGCGGACCACCGTCGGCGACGGCGCGTACCTGCCGGACCCGCACCCCGGCGGCCCCGTCCGCTGCGAGACCCAGGCTCACGCCCACCGTGCGGCACTGCTCGGCGCAGACCTGCTGGACACCTGCGGCAGATCTGGCGGTGACGAGCTGCGCCACTGGGCCGGGGAGCTCCGGGCAGCGTTCCGGACCGACTTCTGGATCGACGACCTGGGCGGCGGCAGGCCCGCTGCCGCCCGGACCCCGGACGGACGCCCGGTGCCGCATCTGGGTGCGGCCGCCGCTCACCTCCTCGACACCGGCCTGCTGGGCGGGGGAGAACTGGCACCCGGACTGCTCGACAAGGTGCAGACCGAGCAGCTCGCCCGGCTACTCGGAGCCCCGGCCATGGACTCGGGCTGGGGATTGCGTGGGCTGAGCGCGAAGGAGGCGGGGTACAACCCGTTCGGTCATCGCAGCGGTGCCGTGAGGGTGCATGAGACGGCCGTCGCCGTGGCCGGTCTCGCCGCAGCCGACTACGAGAAGGAGGCCAGCGCACTGCTGCATGGCGTGCTGGCGGCCGCAGAGGCCTTCGGCCACCGGCTCCCGGACATGTACGCGGGGGAGGCACGCACCGAAGGAAGCGCTCCCCTCCCGCATCCGGCGGCCTGCCGCCCGGCGGCCACGTCCGCGGCAGCCGGGGTGCTGCTCCTCACCACGCTCGCCGGCATACGCCCGGACGCCCCGGCCGGGACGGTCACACTGCGGCCCGTGCGAGGTGCGCCGCTGGGCGAGATCGTTCTGACCGGCCTTCGGGTCGCCGGAGCCCCCTTCTCGGTACGGGTCAGCCGACTCGGTCTCGCCATGGTCGAGGAGGCGGCCGACGGGTTGCAGTTGCGAGCATGACCACGCACAGCGCCTGAGGCGACCGCGCGCCTCGCCCGTCACGACCTCGTGCCTCGCCCGTCACGACCTCGCACCTCACCCGACGCGGCCTCGCACGACGCATGGCGAGCGAAGCGACCTCATTCGACACCGACCGCGGCCGCGTACGCCGGGCAACCTCAGACCTCACTCGCCGCACACACATGACCCCACCGACCGCATGCCGCGGCCGTGCACGACGGGACGAGCCACGTCAGAGGCCGGTACGCCGCATGCCGGGCCGAATTGGATCAACAGTCGATGGGCTCGACGAAGGGAGTGTTTATCGTCAGGCAGACGACTATGATCGCCGCATGCCCTACGACCCGTCAGCCTTCCCGCCCTTTGCCGTAACCGTGGACCTGGTCGTGCTGACCGTGCGCCGCCATGCCCTGTGCGCGCTGGCGGTGCGCAGGGGCGAACCGCCGTTCCAGGGGCGCTGGGCACTGCCGGGTGGGTTCGTGCGGGCGGACGAGGACCTGGCGCAGGCCGCCGCGCGCGAGTTGGCCGAGGAGACCGGGCTGCGGGCGCACGAACCCGCTGCCCCCGTGCAGGACAACGGCGCTCACCTCGAGCAGCTGGCGACCTACGGTGACCCCAAGCGGGATCCGCGGATGCGGGTGGTGAGCGTTGCCCACCTGGCGCTGGCCCCGGATCTGCCGGCGCCGCGCGCGGGCGGGGACGCGAGCAACGCCCGGTGGGCCCCGGTCGACGAACTGTTGCAGCAGGGCGGATACGGACGGGACGGCGAACCGGTCGCGCCGCTCGCCTTCGACCACGCGCAGATCCTGGCCGACGGTGTGGAGAGGGCACGCTCCAAGATCGAGTACTCGTCGTTGGCCACGGCGTTCTGCCCGACCGAGTTCACGGTCGGAGAGCTGCGTCGGGTCTACGAGGCGGTGTGGGGTGTGGCGCTCGACCCGCGCAACTTTCACCGCAAGGTGACCGGTACGCCCGGCTTCCTCGTGCCCACCGGTGGAACCACCACCCGCCAGGGAGGCAGGCCCGCCCAGCTCTTCCGGGCCGGTGGTGCGACCCTGCTCAACCCGCCGATGCTGCGCCCCGAAGTCTGACGCGCGAGGCGAAGGCGCGACGCCGGTCCGGAGGCGGTCCGACGCAGCCCGACCGAGAGCCGGGCGAACGAGCGGCCGTGCAGATGGCTGACCGGGCGGAATACCGTCGGGCGAGAGGGCCTTGCCCTACCGGAAAAAACGGACATAGCGCGCTATCTTGCTGCGGGTGATCCAGGCGATCGGACTGACCAGCAACCCTCGCAAGGAGTTTCCCCCCGCCCTCGACGACGTGTCCTTCGAGGCTCAGGCGGGCTGTGTCACCGCGCTGCTCGGAGGGGCGGGAGCGGGCAAGACCACAGCGCTCAGACTCATGCTCGAACTCCAACAGGGCCGTGGAGTCACCTTCTTCAGAGGCCGCCCCCTGCATCGCATGGCGCATCCGTCGCGCGAGGTCGGTGTGCTTCTGGGCGACGTTCCCGGGCATCCGGCGCGCTCGGTGCGCGGTCATCTGCGCATGCTGTGCGCCGCGGCGGGCGTACCGGCCCGGCGTGCCGACGAGGTTCTGGAGGTGGTCGGCCTCGTCAGCCTGCGCGACGAACGCCTCGGCACCCTCTCGCGCGGCATGGACCGCCGCCTCGGCCTGGCCTGCACCCTTCTCGCCGACCCGCACACGCTCGTGCTCGACGACCCCGCGGAAGGGCTCACCACCCGCGAGCGCCGCTGGCTGCACGGCGCGCTGCACGCACACGCGGCCCAGGGCGGAACGGTCCTGCTGACCACGGCCGACGCCAAGGAAGCCGCGCGCACCGCAGACCGTGTCGTCACGTTGGAGCGAGGCAGGCTCGTCGCCGACCAGGACGCCGCCGAGTTCGCACGCACCAGGCTGCGTCCTCGCGTCGCCGTGCGCACCCCGCACGCCTCGCGGCTGGCCACCCTGCTCGGCAAGCAGGCGCGTACCGCCCACCGTTCCGTCGAGGTCGTCCGTGAGAGCGGCAACCGTCTCTCGGTGTACGGCAGTAGCTGCGCCGACGTCGGCGAGATCGCGTTCCGCAACGGCATCCTCGTACACCAACTCGCCGACGAGATCGGGGACATGGGGCCGGGGCCTGACATGGATCCCGACGGGATCGAGTCGCGAGTCGACGAGGAGTCGCGGTCGGCCTACGGGGATGCCGCGCCGACCAAGGCCGATGCCGGAGTCAGCAGTCGGCGGCGCAGGGGCTCAGCGCCGAGGCGGGGTGAGAGGCGGACCCCGGCCGGGGATCTCGCGTCTGCCCCCGAGAGGTCGCAGGCGCCGGACGAAGGGCAGGACGGGGTCGAGGCCCACGAGACCTCGCAAGGGACCGGGGACGAGCCTTCGGGGCGGGACGACGGCTCACGCGCCTCCGACCACCCCGCCCATGATCTGCCCGATCTCCCGCCCCCCATCTCCGTCCGCCCCGCCCCCAGCCCCCTCCGCCCCCTCCGTTACGAACTCCGTCGCGCACTCGGCGTCGGCACAGGGTTCGTCACCGCGGGTGTCGTGCTCGTGGTGTCCGCGCTCACCGCCGTGGTGCTCGCCCGCATCGGGCACACGCCGCATGCGCGCCTGCTGGCAGCGTGGCCGCGCGAGCTGCCGCTGCCGCCCGCGGCGCTCGGTGCGGGGCTGCTCGGGGCGATCGCGTTCGGTGACGAGTTCCGCCACCCCGCCCTGGCAGCGGATCGCGGCACCGTGCCCCGTCGGCTGGGGCTGCTGGCTGCGAAACTCCTCGTCGCCTCGGCCACCGCCCTGGTGCTGGCCGTCCTCACCGTGGGCTGCAACATCGAGGTGCTCTATCTCGTCTACGGACGGGAGCTCGCGGAAGTTCCCGCGGACTGGCTTTCGCTGAGCGCGAGTTGGATCGGACTCGTCGTCGGCTGTTCCTGGGCCGGGGTGCTCGCCGCCGGCCTTTTCCGGTCGACCACGGCCGGGCTCGCCGCGGTGGTCACCGTGCCCATTGTCGTCGTACCCCTCGTACAAAAGGTCTTGGAGGGACCATCTGTGCGAACGGCGGCTGGATTTCCGCTGCGGCTGCGGGAGGTGCTCCTGTCGCAGTGGCCGTTCGGAGGAGAGCGGTATCTCGCGGCGGTCGCGCGGGTCGTAAGTCAACCCGTGGGTGGCGCAATGACGTTGTCGCTGGCCGCTCTGCTCTGCGCCTATCTGTTCACGACCCTGAGGAGCAGGGTCCGATGACGACCGTCCGTGGCGTTCCCCGACCTGTCGTGCTCGCAACTCCCCGGGGAAAGCCCATTTCTTTCCGATAAGGCGTCAATTGCGACGGGGTGAGCGATCACCCTTTCGTGTGCTTTTCACCAAAGACCTCAAGGGAGTTGAGGAGACCGCCGACAAAGGAACCGTGAGTACCCTTGCGCACACCATGATGACCGCCGCCCGCGCCGCCGACTCCGGTCTTGCCGGCCCGGGCGATCTCGACCGCTACCCCTACGCCGAGGCCTCCGTCGCCGACCGCGTCGGAGTCCCCGCCTGGGACAGCGCTGAGCCGGAACTGGGCCGTGTCGGCCGACGCGCCGCGGGCAGCCGCGGACGCGGGCTGCACGGCCAACTCGTCCAACAGCTCGGCCAGATGATCGTCTCCGGAGACCTGGGCGCCGACCGCCCGCTGGTCCCGGAGGAGATCGGCCAGCGTTTCGAGGTCTCCCGCACCGTCGTCCGCGAGTCGCTGCGCGTACTGGAGGCCAAGGGCCTGGTCAGCGCGCGCCCGAACGTCGGCACGCGCGTGCGCCCCGTCAGTGACTGGAACCTCCTCGACCCGGACATCATCGAGTGGCGGGCCTTCGGACCGCAGCGCGACGACCAGCGCCGGGAGCTGAGCGAGCTGCGCTGGACGATCGAGCCGCTCGCCGCCCGCCTCGCCGCCGGGCACGGGCGCGACGACGTTCAGCAGCGGCTCGCCGACATGGTCGAGATCATGAGCCATGCGATGGGGCAGGGTGACGTCCTCACCTTCTCCCGCGCCGACACCGAGTTCCACTCGCTGCTCATCCAGGTCGCCGGCAACCGCATGCTGGAGCACCTCTCCGGGATCGTCTCGGCCGCCCTCCAGGTCTCCGGCGGCCCCGTGACCGGCTGTGACCGGCCGAACGAGACCTCGCTGACACTGCACAGCAGGATCGTCGACGCCCTCGCCACCGGCGACGGGGCGGCGGCCGAGAACGCCATGCGTCAGCTGCTCACGGTCCATCCCGAGGTGGAGCGCGTGGTGCCCGCACCCCGCGAGCACTGACCGCGCGCCAGGGTGACGCGGCCAGGGGCGCCTCCCCCTCCTGTGGCGCTCCCGGTCTGCGCAGCCCCCTCCCGTCGGACCCGCAGGATCCCGCGCGGATCCTGCGGGTCCGACGGTGCGAGGGGCGGTGGAAACGCCGTACAGTGCTTGGTCGAAGCAGCTGGCGACCGGTTCTGTCCGTGTCTGCATGCTTTTGATCGGTTACGGGATGTGACTCGGGCCACGCAGATTGGGCGTAACACTCGGGGAAACAGCGCGATGACCTAAGAGGTGACAGCCGCGGAGGGAATACGGACGCCGTTTCAGGCGCTGTGAATCTTCCCGGCCCCCGCCCGCACCGTCGGTCCAATCCCCAGGCCGGTGGTCGGCTCCTGTCCGTAGTGGACGGGGCCGGAAGCCGTTTTCCAACGTTCCGAGAGGTTGTTCGTGTCGGCCAGCACATCCCGTACGCTCCCGCCGGAGATCGCCGAGTCCGTCTCTGTCATGGCTCTTATCGAGCGGGGAAAGGCTGAGGGGCAGATCGCCGGCGACGATGTGCGTCGGGCCTTCGAAGCCGACCAGATTCCGGCCACTCAGTGGAAGAACGTACTGCGCAGCCTCAACCAGATCCTCGAGGAAGAGGGTGTGACGCTGATGGTCAGTGCCGCGGAGCCCAAGCGCACCCGAAAGAGCGTCGCAGCGAAGAGTCCGGCCAAGCGCACCGCCACCAAGACGGTCGCGGCCAAGACGGTGACCGCCAAGAAGGCCACCGCCACCGCCACGCCCGCGGCGCCCACCGCCGAACCCGCCGTCGAGGACGAGGCCCCCGCGAAGAAGGCCGCCGCCAAGAAGACGACCGCCAAGAAGACTGCGGCGAAGAAGACGACGGCAGCCAAGAAGACCGCTGCCAAGAAGACGACCGCCAAGAAGGACGACGCCGAGCTTCCCGAGGACGAGGGTCTCGAAGAGGCGGCGCCCGGCGGCAAGGCCGGCGACGAGCCCGAGGGTGCCGAGAGCGCCGGTTTCGTGCTCTCCGACGAGGACGAGGACGACGCGCCCGCGCAGCAGGTCGCCGCCGCCGGTGCCACCGCCGACCCGGTCAAGGACTACCTCAAGCAGATCGGTAAGGTCCCGCTGCTCAACGCCGAGCAGGAGGTCGAACTCGCCAAGCGCATCGAGGCCGGTCTGTTCGCCGAGGACAAGCTCGCCAACGCCGACAAGCTCGCCCCGAAGCTGAAGCGCGAGCTGGAGATCATCGCCGAGGACGGCCGCCGCGCCAAGAACCACCTGCTGGAGGCCAACCTCCGCCTCGTGGTCTCCCTGGCCAAGCGCTACACCGGCCGCGGCATGCTCTTCCTGGACCTCATCCAGGAGGGCAACCTCGGTCTGATCCGCGCGGTCGAGAAGTTCGACTACACCAAGGGCTACAAGTTCTCCACGTACGCCACCTGGTGGATCCGTCAGGCGATCACCCGCGCCATGGCCGACCAGGCCCGCACCATCCGTATCCCGGTGCACATGGTCGAGGTCATCAACAAGCTCGCCCGCGTGCAGCGCCAGATGCTCCAGGACCTGGGCCGCGAGCCCACCCCGGAGGAGCTGGCCAAGGAACTCGACATGACCCCCGAGAAGGTCATCGAGGTCCAGAAGTACGGCCGCGAGCCCATCTCCCTGCACACCCCGCTGGGCGAGGACGGCGACAGCGAGTTCGGTGACCTCATCGAGGACTCCGAGGCCGTCGTCCCGGCCGACGCCGTCAGCTTCACGCTCCTCCAGGAGCAGCTGCACTCGGTCCTCGACACCCTGTCCGAGCGCGAGGCGGGCGTGGTCTCCATGCGCTTCGGCCTCACCGACGGTCAGCCGAAGACCCTCGACGAGATCGGCAAGGTCTACGGCGTGACGCGTGAGCGCATCCGCCAGATCGAGTCGAAGACCATGTCGAAGCTGCGCCACCCGTCGCGCTCGCAGGTGCTGCGCGACTACCTCGACTAAGTCGCACACGCACCACGCGTTTCACGACGCGAAAGGCCCGGTCCCCGAGTGGGGCCGGGCCTTTGCGTTTGCCCGCGGGTGCGGGGTGCGGCGGGCTGACTCACTCTGGGTTTCCCATGACCACCCGAGAGTGAGGAGCGCCATGCGTCGTCCCTTTGCCCGGGCGCTGGCCCGGCCGCTGGTTATGGCGGCAGTGGCGACCGCCGTACCGCTGGCGACCGCAGCCCCCGCGGCCGCCGACAGCGTCGTCGTAGGTGGGTTCCCGGTCGATGTGTCCGACAGCCCCTGGACCGTGGCGCTGTCCAGCCGTGACCGGTTCGGGGGTACGCGGGCCGGTCAGTTCTGCGTAGGTGTGGCGGTCGGCCGGACCACCGTGCTGACCGCGGCCCACTGCCTGAGCGAGGGGGTCCTCGGGTCGGCGCCGGAACAGGTGCGCGACTTCAAGGTCATCACCGGTCGCTCGGACCTGCTGTCGGGCTCGGGGCACGAGATTCCCGTCCGGGGCGCCTGGGTGAACCCTGACTACGACGAGGACAGCAACAGCGGCGACTTCGCCGTGGTGAGTCTGTCGCAGGCCCTTCCCGCCAGTGCGGTGATCGGGATGGCCGGTCCCGGCGACCCTGCCTATGTGCCGGGGACGCCAGCGCTGGTCTACGGGTGGGGGGACGTCACGGGCGCGGGCGACTATCCGCGGGGGCTGCGGGCGGCGCGGGTGCACGTGCTGCCCGACGCGCTGTGCAGCCAGGCGTATCCGGGCGGTGGTGACGGCAGGTACATGGCCGGCAGCATGCTCTGCGCGGGGGAGCGGACGGGTGGCAGGGACGCCTGCCAGGGGGACAGCGGAGGGCCGCTGGTCGCCCAGGGGAAGCTGATCGGGCTCGTGTCCTGGGGGAACGGGTGCGGCCGTGCGGGCAGCCCCGGCGTCTACACGCGGGTGTCCGACATCGTGCGGGCCATGGGCTCGCGGGCCGGGGCGCAGGAGTCCGCGGCGGGCGGCTGAGGCCTCGCGGGGATACGAGCGGGATATGAGCGCGGGCGGCCGTCCCTGATGTCAGGGGCGGCCGCCCGTCGACCGGCCTGTGCCGGAAGCTGGCTCGTCGTTTGTTGCGAGGTGTCAGCGCTCTTCTTCGGACGCCGATGCGGGAACGGACGTAAGCCGCTCCGTCTCGTCCTGTATCTCAGCGGCGATCTTCTTGAGTTCCGGCTCGAACTTGCGACCGTGGTGGGCGCAGAAGAGCAGCTCTCCGCCGCTGAGCAGGACGACGCGCACGTACGCCTGGGCGCCGCAACGGTCGCAGCGGTCAGCGGCCGTCAGCGGGCTCGCGGGGGTCAGAACAGTAGTCACGTCGCCTCTTCTCTAGCTCGACGAGCTGTCGTACCAGGGTCAACATCCAACCAGCCCCAAAACGTTCCCGCTCGTGGCTTCACCCAGAGAGAAATTTTTTGGAGGCGGCCGGCTGCTGCCGGCTTGGCGGCGAATGTGCCGTATTGCGTCGGTGTCTTGCTTACGGTTTCGCGCTGTTGGTCAAGGTCGGTCCCACCCGGCTGGCTTGCCGGTTTGTTCATGAGGACGTGCCCGGAGCCTAAATGGTTCATGCCTGGAAGGGAACGTGATATGTACTTCACCCCATAGAGGGATCGAACACCTATGCGACCGTGGACTAGTCTGTGTTTCGTACGAGGGTGGCGTTACAACGGCTCTACCAGGCCTCGGTACCCTCTTGACGGCGACCGAAGCCGCGCCCTTACCCACCAGGGCGCAACCTGAAATTCAGCGAGGAGCGAACCGCGTGACCGCCGAGACGTCCGTGCCGTCCACAGCGCTGCTGGCAGGAGCAGACCGGGACGGTTCCAACTACACCGCGCGGCACCTGCTCGTCCTCGAGGGCCTCGAGGCCGTGCGCAAGCGCCCGGGTATGTACATCGGGTCGACCGACAGCCGCGGTCTTATGCACTGCCTGTGGGAGATCATCGACAACTCCGTCGACGAGGCCCTCGGCGGCTACTGCGATCACATCGAGGTGATCCTGCACGACGACGGGTCCGTGGAGGTCCGCGACAACGGCCGGGGCATCCCGGTCGACGTCGAGCCCAAGACCGGCATGTCCGGCGTCGAGGTCGTGATGACCAAGCTGCACGCCGGCGGCAAGTTCGGCGGCGGCTCCTACGCCGCCTCCGGCGGTCTGCACGGCGTGGGCGCCTCCGTGGTGAACGCCCTGTCCGCGCGGCTGGACGTCGAGGTGGACCGCAGCGGTCACACCCACGCCATCAGCTTCCGGCGCGGTGTCCCCGGGGCCTTCGCCACCGACGGCCCCGACGCGAAGTTCGAGGCCAAGAGCGGCCTGCGCAAGACCAAGAAGATCCCCAAGACGCGCAACGGCACGCGCGTGCGGTACTGGGCCGACCGCCAGATCTTCCTCAAGGACGCCAAGCTCTCCCTGGAGAACCTCCACCAGCGCGCCCGCCAGACCGCGTTCCTGGTGCCCGGCCTGACCATCGTCGTCCGCGACGAATTCGGCCTCGGCGACGGCGGCAGCAAGGGCGAGGAGTCCTTCCGCTTCGACGGCGGGATCAGCGAGTTCTGCGAGTACCTGGCCACCGACAAGCCCGTCTGCGACGTCCTCCGCTTCACCGGTCAGGGCACCTTCAAGGAGACGGTCCCGGTCCTGGACGAGCACGGCCAGATGACGCCGACCCAGGTCACCCGCGAGCTCGTCGTCGACGTCGCCATGCGCTGGGGCACGGGCTACGACACGACCCTGAAGTCGTTCGTGAACATCATCGCCACCCCCAAGGGCGGCACCCACGTCGCGGGCTTCGAGACGGCCGTCGCCGCCACCATGAACGAGGTCCTGCGCACCAAGAAGATGCTGCGCGTCGCCGAGGACGACATCGTCAAGGACGACGCCCTGGAGGGCCTGACCGCGGTCGTCACCGTCCGGCTCGCCGAGCCGCAGTTCGAGGGCCAGACCAAGGAGGTCCTCGGCACCTCGGCGGCCCGGCGCATCGTGAACACGGTGATCGCCAAGGAGCTCAAGGCGTTCCTGACGTCCACCAAGCGGGACGCGGCGGCACAGGCGCGCGTGGTGCTCGAAAAGGCCGTCGCGGCGGCCCGTACGCGCATCGCCGCCCGCCAGCACAAGGACGCGCAGCGCCGCAAGACGGCCCTGGAGTCCTCGTCGCTCCCCGCCAAGCTCGCCGACTGCCGCAGCGACGACGTCGACCGCAGCGAGCTGTTCATCGTCGAGGGAGACTCCGCGCTCGGCACCGCCAAGCTCGCCCGGAACTCCGAGTTCCAGGCGCTGCTGCCGATCCGCGGCAAGATCCTCAACGTCCAGAAGTCGTCCGTGACCGACATGCTCAAGAACGCCGAGTGCGGCGCGATCATCCAGGTCATAGGAGCGGGGTCCGGCCGGACCTTCGACATCGACGCCGCCCGCTACGGCAAGATCATCATGATGACCGACGCCGACGTCGACGGCTCCCACATCCGGACGCTGCTGCTGACGCTGTTCCAGCGCTACATGCGGCCGATGATCGAGGCGGGCCGGGTGTTCGCGGCCGTGCCCCCGCTGCACCGGATCGAGCTCGTCCAGCCCAAGAAGGGGCAGGACAAGTACGTGTACACGTACTCGGACCGCGAGCTGCGTGACAAGCTCATGGAGTTCCAGAGCAAGGGTGTGCGCTACAAGGACACCATCCAGCGCTACAAGGGTCTGGGCGAGATGGACGCCGACCAGCTGGCCGAGACGACGATGGATCCGCGGCATCGGACGCTGCGGCGGATCAGTCTGACCGATCTGGAGGCCGCTGAGCGGGTCTTCGATCTGCTGATGGGCAACGACGTGGCGCCGCGCAAGGAGTTCATCTCCAGCTCGGCGGCGACGCTGGACCGGTCGCGTATCGACGCGTAGCGCTGCGCTCGGCTTGGGCCGGGGTTTCGGCCTCGGCTTCGCCTTCGGCTGTTTTTTGGGTTCCCACCCGCACCGCCCGTGCTGCTTTCGCCGGCGGGTGCGGGTGGCCCCTGTGGGGGTCGACCGTCGTCGGCGGGTGCAGGGAACATTTACCGACTTGCCTGGTCCTTCCGGTTTGAATCACCTGATGGGGTGAAGCGGGCGGAGAAGCCGGGTCGGCGATCTTTCCGTTCTGTCCATGCTTGGGCATGCACTCAAGCGATGGTCGTCCCCGCGAAGCCACAGGTGCGCGGTACGACGATCCCTGGTACGACGCCCTCGCCTCCGGATGGGGGGAGTCGGACGCTCCGGGCGCCCCCGAAGCCGCCCCGCCTCCCGCCGGTGATGTGTACCTGGAGGTGCAGCGCAGCGCCGCCTTCCGCGAAGTGCGCAGCCGCTACCGGCGGTTCGTGGTGCCGGCGGTCGTCGTGTTCCTCTCCTGGTACGTGGCGTACGTGGTGGCGGCCACGACCGCACCGGGGCTGATGGCCCGCCCCGTCATGGGCGCCGTGAACGTCGCGATGCTCGCCGGGCTCGGGCAGTTCCTCACGACCTTCCTGCTGACCTGGGCCTACGCCCGTCACGCGCGCCTGCGCCGGGACCGCGCGGCGCTCGAATTGCGCTGGGACACCCAGGAGTTGACGCGCGTCGCGAAGGGCGGTGCCGCGTGACGGTCGACCATCAGACGCTGTCGCTGCTGCTCTTCAGTGCGTTCGTCGCGATCACGCTCGGGATCACCACCTGGGTGAGCCGCAACCGGCGTGGCTCCGCCGAGGAGTTCTACGCGGGCGGCCGGCTCTTCACGCCCGCGGAGAATGGTTTTGCCATCGCCGGCGACTACATGTCCGCCGCCTCCTTCCTCGGCATCTCCGGCCTCATCGCCCTCTTCGGCTACGACGGGCTGCTGTACTCGGTGGGCTTCCTCGTGGCCTGGCTCGTCGTGCTGTTCCTCGTCGCCGAACTGGTGCGCAACTGCGGGCGGTTCACGCTCGCCGACGTGGTCGCCTCTCGGATGAGCGAGCGGCCCGTGCGGATCGCGGCGGGAACTTCCTCGGTCACCGTGTCCGTTCTGTATCTGGTGGCGCAGATGGTGGGCGCGGGCACGCTGGTCGCGCTGCTGCTCGGGGGCAAGGGCGAGGCGGCGCAGTCCTGGACCGTCATCGGCGTCGGCGCGCTCATGGTGATCTATGTGTCGTTGGGAGGGATGCGGGCCACCACCTGGATCCAGATCGTCAAATCGGTCCTGCTGCTCGGCGGCACCGTCGCGTTGACCGTGCTCGTCCTGCTGCGCTTCCACGGCGACTTCGACCAACTGCTGCTCACGGCGGCCGAACGCAGCGGCCACGGGGACGCGTTCCTCGCGCCCGGCCTGAAGTACGGCGGCGACTGGACCGCCCGCTTCGACTTCATCAGCCTCGGTCTCGCCCTCGTGCTGGGCACCGCCGGGCTGCCGCACATCCTGTCCCGCTTCTACACCGTGCCCACCGCCCGTGCGGCCCGGCGTTCGGTGGTCTGGGCGATCGGGCTCATCGGCGGCTTCTACCTGATGACGATCGTCCTCGGGTTCGGCGCGGCGGCGATCGTCGGCCCCGAGGCGGTACGCGGGTCGAACGCGGCCGGGAACACGGCCGTACCGCTCCTCGCCCTCGACCTCGGCGGCGGCGCGGACTCCACCGGTGGAACGGTTCTGTTCGCCGTGGTCGCCGCCATCGCCTTCGCCACGATCCTCGCCGTGGTCGCCGGCATCACACTCTCGTCATCGGCCTCCGTGGCCCACGACCTGTACGCCTCGCTACGCCGCCGGAACTCCAAGCCCCGCAGTGAGGTGGCCGTGGCCCGCGTTGCAGCCGTCGGCATCGGCGTGGTCGCGATCGGCCTCGGACTGCTGGCCCGCGACATGAACGTCGCGTTCCTCGTGGGCCTCGCCTTCGCCGTCGCCGCGTCCGCCAACCTTCCGGTGCTGCTGTACTCGCTGTTCTGGCGGGGCTTCACCACACGGGGAGCCGTCTGGTCCGTGTACGGAGGGCTCATCCCGGCCGTGGTCCTCGTGGTGCTGTCGCCGGTGGTGTCCGGCAGCCCCGAATCGCTGTTCCCCGCGGTCGACTTCCAGTACTTCCCCCTCCAGAACCCCGGCCTCGTCTCGATCCCCCTGGGCTTCGTCGCGGGCTGGCTCGGCACCGTCACCTCGGCGGAGGTCCCCGACGAGGCAAAGCACGCGGAGACCGAGGTGCGGGCGCTGACGGGGGCGGGGGCGGTCTAGAGCGGGCCGATGTTCCGTCGCCGTAGCCGTTGTACGGCTCTCTCCGTCGTCGTACGGCTGTCCCCGGCGCCCATGTATGGCCAAGCCCTCCGCGGCCTGGCCGGCCGGCGGCTGACGATTCGGCGGTCGGCGTCCGTATGAAGAGGTGGCACGGTTCCTTCCCCCGCCCCCACGGGCCGTGCCTCAGGCGCGGGTCGCCCACACGTAACGGTGTTCCGGGCGACCCGCGTCCCCGTACTTCAGGGTCAGACGGGCGCGGCCGGTGCGTTCCAGGAGCTTGAGATAGCGCTGGGCGGTCTGTCGGCTCACCCCGGTCCGTTCGGCGATCTCCTGGGCCGACAGGGGGCCTTCGGAGTTCATCAGGGCCTGCCGTACGAGTTCCGCGGTGGTGGGGGAGTGCCCCTTGGGCAGGTCGGGCTCCGTGGGGGCGGACAGGGCGCCGAAGATCTTGTCGACCTCGGCCTGTTCCGCCTCGCCGCCGCCGTCGAGGGTGCGGCGCAGCTCCGCGTACGCCTCCAGCTTGGCGCGCAGGCCGGCGAAGGCGAACGGCTTGACCAGGTACTGGAGCGCGCCCTGCCGCATCGCCGCCTGCACGGTCGTGATGTCCCGCGCCGCGGTCACCATGATCACGTCGGTCTGATGGCCGCGCCGGCGCATCTCCTGGACGACCGCGAGGCCCGTCTCGTCGGGCAGATAGTGATCCATGAGGACCAGGTCCAGCTGAGGCAGCTCCTCCACCCGGCGCAGCGCCTCGGCGGCGTTGTGCGCCTCGCCGGCGACGTGGAAGCCCGGCACCTTCTCGACGTAGGCCGCGTTGACGCGCGCGACGCGCGTGTCGTCGTCCACGACCAGGACCTCGATCATCGCGACTCCTCCTCGGCGACGGTGTGCGCATGTGGATCCGACGGCACGCTGAGAGCCGGCTCCAGGTCCGCCGCGGCCAGCGCCTCGGGCAGGACCACGGTGAACTCGGCGCCACCACCCGCCGCCTCGCCCACGCTCGCGCTGCCGCCCTGCCGTTCGGCGAGCCTGCGCACGAGGGGGAGCCCGATGCCGCGCTCGCGGTGGGCCGGGCGCTGCTTGGTGGACCATCCCTCGGTGAAGATCAACTCGCGTTGCTCCTCGGGGATTCCCGGTCCCGTGTCGCGCACCCTGAGCGTCGCGATACGGCCCTCGGCCTGCAATTCGACCTCCACGCGTGCGTGCGGCGTGCCCGCGGTGGCGTCCAGCGCGTTGTCCACCAGGTTGCCGACGATCGTGACGAGGCCCCTGGGGTCGATCAGCCGGTCCGGCAGCCCCGTGCGGTCCGCCAGGCTCAGCGCGACACCGCGCTCGGCCGCCACGGTCGCCTTGCCGACCAGCAGGGCGGCGAGCAGCGGGTCCTGGATCTTCTCGGCGACCTGCTCCGCGGTGGCCCGGTGGTCGCCGACGACCTCCCCGACGAACTCCACGGCGTCGTCGTACATCTCCAGCTCCAGCAGCCCGAGGACCGTGTGCATGCGGTTGGCGTGCTCGTGGTCCTGGGCGCGCAGAGCGTCGATCAGGCCACGCGTGGAGTCGAGCTCCCTGCCGAGCTGCTCCAGCTCGGTGCGGTCGCGCAGGGTGGCCACGGCGCCGCCGTCGTCGGTGGGCATGCGGTTGGCGACCAGGACGCGCTGGCCGCGGACCGTGAGCAGGTCGGTGCCGGTCACCCGGCCGGCGAGCACGTCGGCGGTACGGCCCTCGCCGAGCGCCTCGTCGAGGGACCGGCCGACGGCCTCGTCACCGATGCCGAGCAGGCGCCGCGCCTCGTCGTTGAGGAGGCGGATACGACCGCCGCGGTCCAGGGCGACGACACCCTCCCGGATGCCGTGCAGCATCGCCTCGCGTTCCGCGAGGAGTGCCGAGATGTCGGAGAAGGCCAGGTCACGGGTCTGCCGCTGGACCCGGCGGGAGATCAGCCAGGCGGCCAGCGCGCCGACCGCCAGGGCACCGCCGGCGTACGCGAACAGCCCCGGGATGGCGTGCAGCAGCCGGGCCCGCACGCTGTCGTAGGCGATGCCGACCGAGACCGCCCCGACGATCTTCCCGTCGCTGTCGCGCAGCGGGACCTTGCCGCGGGCGGTGCGGCCCAGGGTGCCGCTGTCGATCTGCATCACGTCGTGGCCGGCGAGGGCCTGGCCCGGGTCGGTCGAGACGAGCCTGCCGATCTCGCTGGGGGTGGGGTGCGACCAGCGCACCCCGCGTCGGTCCATCACGACGATGTACTCGGCCTTGGTGGCCGTACGAATCCGCTCGGCTTCCCGCTGCACCGGGCCGCCGGCCGTGGCGGGCGTGTCCGTCAGGTCCTCGGCGATCTGCGGCTGGGCGGCGGTCGTCTGCGCGATCGCCAGCGCGCGGCGCATCGCCTGGTCGTCGAGCTGGTCGCTGAGCGGGGCGAGGAAGAGTCCGGTCGCGAGCACCGCGACCCCCGCGGCGATCGCCACCTGCATCAGCAGCACCTGTGCGAACATCCGCCGGGGCAGATGCAGGCGCAGGCGACGGGCGGGGGGAGTGGGGCTCATATCCATGACGGTACGTGGGGGTGTGGGGAGGGCCGTAGGGGGATGTGGCGTGGATCTCCTGATCGGCGGGGGCGGGTGGGGCTGTGGGTGTGGGGAGGGGCGTGTGGGGTGGACTGCGGGGGGGGCGTGTGGCCCTTGCGGAGGTCGCGGTGTACCGGGTCGTGTGGGCCTGTGCGGACGTCAGGAGGGGCGGGCGGGGCGTCGGGGTCCGTGTGCCCCGTGCGGACGTCGGGAGGGGCGTACGGGGTCGCGTGGGGCCGTGGGCGGTTCCGGGCGGGCGTGCGGGTTGCGTGGCCCGCCGGGGGCGAGACGGGCGTGCGGGTCGGGCAGGGCGCCTCTGCACGCCCCCTTGGGCAGCGCCGCCGCCCTGCCCTGCGAGTCAGCTCGCCAGTGCCGTCGTAGTCCTCAGCTCGCGCAGCGCCACCACGTCCATGCGCGCCGGCGAGCCGAGCACCGACGTCCCGCAGCTCTCGGGGCGGGGCGGTGCGGAGGTGCCCTGGGCCACGCTCACTCGCCAGTGCCGGCCGTCCACGTGGGCGACGGTCACCTCCCACCGCGGGGCCGCGCCGTCGGTCCGTACGACGCTCAGTGCCTCGGCGGCGGCCTCGCCCGTGGCCCTGCGGACGGCCAGCTCGGCCGCCTGGCCGGGCCGTTCCCAGGCCGAGTTCCCGCGGCAGCCCTCGACGACGATCCGGCCCTCCTGGACGCTGTGCAGGACTTCCTTGACGGCATGGGCCTGCGCCCGGCCGTACGCGTAGCCGTACGGCAGCACGAGCAGCGTGGGGGAGAACCGGTGTCCGCCCAGGTGAGTGACCTCCCAGACCCCGTCCACCCCGGAGGCGGCAAGCTCCGCCGCGAGGGGGCGGCCCAGCAGGGCGCAGCAGCGGTCGCGCTTGCCGTTCGTGCAGACGAGCGCGAGGGGGTCGCCTGTGTGGGGCTGCCCCTGGAGAACCGAGTCGAAGGTGTGGTGGTCGCCCATGCCGAGGGCGGTGAAGTCCAGGTTGAGCAGGTGCTGGGGGTCGGTGATCGTGGCGCCGCGCAGCCATACGTTGCCGGGGACGGTGTGGGCGACGTAGACCTGGCGCTCGGCGGGCCCGCCGCAGTCCGCGTGGCGGCCGGGGCGGCGGATCAGCGCGATGCGTACGCCCGTGCCCTGCGCGGCGGCCTCCAGGGCGCGGCCCAGCGCGGGATCCAGGTGGCTCTGGGTGAGCGCCTTGGCACCCCACGGACCGGGCTGCTCCAGCAGCAGCCATGTCGTCGCGGTCGCCGCGGTCCCCGCGATCGGCTCGTCGAGGTCCTGCGAGACGGTTGAGCACGTACTCACAGAGGTGAGCCTAACCTGACTTGGCGTGGCGTGAGGGCTCAGGGGGCGCCGTGCTGCTCAAGGGGCATCAGACATGCGTGTGGCCTGGTGCCGTTCTGGCGCCAGGCCTCATCGGTGGAGATCGAGCAGCGACGGGGTACCGGCTGCTCGCCGGGTGGGTGGTGGCCCGGCTCGCTCAAGGGTGGCTTGCGACCGGGAAGTGGGACGGAACGGGTCCGGTTGGACGCGTGCTCGTGCGGGGCTGTCAGGCGTCGGGGATGTCTGCCTTGGCGCGGATGAGAGTCTCGCGGCTGACGATGACGATGCGCTCGTAGTCGGCGCGGGCGGCATCGGCGGGCAGTTCCGGGTCAAGCGCCTCGGTGGCCTCGGTGCCGATGACGGCGAAGTTGCCGTCACTGAGTTCGAACACGTCCGGGCAGGTCGCTCCTGAACTACTGCCTCGGGCGCTTGGAGGCACACCGATGCGGCGCACGATCTTCAAAGGTACCGGTCCTTACAACAACTGAGGCTAGAGGTGACGGGTGTAATGATGAGGAGCACAGTCTCATGATTCTCGGGGCCCTGAGGCTGGATCAACAAAACGTCACTCCGTAGTGTCCCGGCGTGCATGCATTTGAGGGACTAGGCGTTAGGTGACCCTGAGTCGGTGGGTGGGCTGCCGGCGCCCCGATGCCGGTTCGTCGGCCGCCGTCGTTCAAGTGTCCTTGTGAAGAGACCTCGCCCTGATGGGACTGAGTAGTGCATTGTGAAGCTTCGACTCACGCCCATGTCGGCGGAGGCGACCGGGAGTCCGCCCTCCTGTCGGCCATCACCCGACGGATCGCGAGGACGAAACTCCCGGCCTCGGTGGTGTGAGTCCCGGCTGATGAATCAGCTGGGACTCACCCTTTTCAGGACCACGGCCACCACTGATGGATCAACGCGGCCACGATCACCACATCGCACGTCACGGAAACCCTCTCCGAGGAGACGTGTGGTCGAAGGTGGTCCTTCCACCGGTCCTTGAGCCAGTTGATCAGCTTCAAGGCACCGGCTCCTCCCTGGCCCGAAGGCCCGAATGCGGGATGGCGACCCGCGCCGCTGAGGCAACGTCTGTGTCCTCACGTGAGGGACGCGGCCGTGAACCCCGGCGGATGGGGGAACCGTACTGGTGTCTCTCACGCTACTTGAGGCGGACAACCAAAAAGTTGCAGAGGCGTCCGGGGCTGGGGGGCCAAGTGGCCGACCTGGTTGCGTCCGTCAGTCCGTCGGCGGATTGCCGACGACCCACCACTCGTCCGTATCGGATTCGTCCAGGTCGCGGACGAGGCCGTCGACCATCTTCCCCAGCTGGGCTTCCACGGACGACTCGTCGAGGCTGGCTCGCATATGGCGCGACGCCTCCCAGTACTCGCGGAAGACGGCGCTCTGGAAGAACTCCCGCAGGCGTGTGTACAGCTCCTCTCGGTCCAGGAGTTCTGCCTGGTAGAGGTGGTAGAGGTGGACGTACCAGGCGTTGGCGTAAAGGAACTGACGGCGACTCTCCGCCGGGATGTTCTGGTCGTAGGTGTCGATCACCGCCGCGAGGGAGGGGTCGTCGATGGCCCTCGCCAGCAACTCCCAGTGCATACGCTGTTGATGGGCCAGAGCTGTTCGCCGGATCGCGAGTTCCTCGAGCTCGAGCTGTCGCTCGTGCAGGCGTGTCTTCTCGGATCGCCATTGACGCGCTGTCAGCGCCACCGTGGCGGTGGCTGCCAAGAGGGTGAGCGCGGTGGAACCCAGCCTCCGTGCGAAGCGTTTCTGTGTGGCCATGTCAACTACCCCCGATCAGGCGGCCGTCCGCCGGTCGTCGGGATGCGGGTCGACTGGAGGGGACCGGCGAGCGGTGGGCGGCGCTTGCCGTCTCCCAGAGTGCCGAGCGGCTCTGATCGGCGGGGAGGCGGAGAGGAGGCGCACAGAGGGATGCGAGGGTCGCACACTCCGGCGCCATGCCCAACGTCTGCCCGGCAAGTGCAGCTAACAATCGTTCACTTCGCGGAGATTCTTCCGGCTCGTATCCTGGGTCGGCATTCAGATCCTCGTATGTGCGCCGAGCCGCGAGCCGGTGCACCCGTCGGCGTGAGAAAGGTCGCACGTTGAGTCAGCAGAGCCCCGGCCCGCAGCAGATTCCGGTCGTCGTTCTCGCCGGATTCCTCGGTTCCGGCAAGACGACTCTGCTCAACCACCTCCTCCACCGCAGCGGAGGCACCCGCGTCGGGGCCATCGTCAATGACTTCGGCGCCATCGAGATCGACGCGATGGCGGTCGCCGGCGCGCTCGGCGACTCCACGGTGTCGCTCGGCAACGGCTGTCTGTGCTGCGCGGTCGACGCGAGCGAGCTGGACGTCTATCTGGAGCGGCTCGCCAGGCCGTCCACCGGCATCGACGTCATCGTCATCGAGGCCAGCGGGCTCGCCGAGCCCCAGGAACTCGTGCGCATGCTGCTCGCCAGCGAGCATCCCGGCATCGTGTACGGCGGGCTCGTCGAGGTCGTCGACGCAGCCGAGTTCGACGGCACGCGCGCCAAGCACCCCGAGATCGACCGGCATCTCGCCCTCGCCGACCTCGTCGTGGTCAACAAGCTCGACCGGGCGCCGGACGGCGGGCGTGTCCTCGGGCTGGTCCGTGAGCTGGCCGACCGGGCCGCCGTCGTCCCGGCCACCTACGGCCGTATCGACCCGGAGTTCCTCTTCGACTGCCGGCCCAGCGAGGAGCGCATCGGGCAGCTGTCCTTCGACGACCTGCACGAGCACACCGGCGACGGCGACGGCGATGACCACGACGGTCACCACGCTCACCTGCACACCGCCTACGACAGCCTGTCCTTCGTCTCCGAACAGCCCCTCGATCCGCGGCGGCTGATGGGGTTCCTGGACAGCAGGTCCGAGGGGCTGTACCGGATCAAGGGGTACGTCGACTTCGGGCCGCACGACGCCGTGAACCGCTATGCCGTGCACGCAGTCGGGCCGTTCCTGCGCTTCTACCCGGAACCGTGGGCCGGCGTCGATGTCGACGCCGGTACTCGCCTCACCCAGCTCGTCCTCATCGGATCCGGCATCGACTCCGATGCCCTGGCCAAGGACCTCGAGGGGTGCAAGAGCGACGCCCCACACGCAGCCGACGAGCACGGCATGTGGGGCGTTCTGCGCTATGTGCAGGACCCGGACGGGCAGGACCCGGACGCGCAAGACCCTGACGAGCAGGGCACGGATGAGCAGGGCCCGGACGGCCCGCCCGCCTAGACCGGACCCGCCACCACCGACACCGTCTTCGCCAGGGACACACCCGAGCCGTCACGGCGCGGGTCCATCTCCGGCAGCTCGGCCGGTGTGCCGTTCTTCTGCGCGGCCCGTGCCGGAATGGCGCCCGCCCAGGCCAGGGACAGGCAGTCCTCGCCCTTCAGGAACCGCTGGCAGCGCACACCGCCAGTGGCGCGGCCCTTGCGCGGGAACTGGTCGAACGGCGTCAGCTTGGCCGTCGTCTGGACGGAGTCGTCCAGCGTGCCCCGCGAGCCCGCGACCGTGAACACCACCGCGTCGACCGC
This sequence comes from Streptomyces chartreusis, assembly GCF_008704715.1. Classification (NCBI taxonomy): domain Bacteria; kingdom Bacillati; phylum Actinomycetota; class Actinomycetes; order Kitasatosporales; family Streptomycetaceae; genus Streptomyces; species Streptomyces chartreusis. The sequence goes on along the minus strand of NZ_CP023689.1, from coordinate 2,740,554 downwards.
CGGGTCCACCGCGGTGAAGGAGATGACCTTCGCTCCCTCGGTGAGCTTGATGCCCGCCATGCCACCGGCGGCGCGGCCCTGCGGGCGGACCTGCGCGGCCTGGTAGCGCAGCAGCTGGGCGTCGTCCGTGATGAAGACCAGGTCCTCCTCGCCGGTGCGCAGCTCGACCGCGCCGACGATCCGGTCGCCCTCCTTCAGCGTGATGACCTCCAACTCCTCCTTGTTCGAGGGGTAGTCGGGCACCACACGCTTCACGACGCCCTGTGCGGTGCCGAGCGCCAGGCCGGGCGACGACTCGTCGAGCGTGATCAGGCAGACCAGCGTCTCGCCGTCCTCCAGCGACACGAACTCCGCCAGCGGCACGCCGCCCGCGAGGTTCGGTCTCGACGCCGTCTCCGGCAGCTGCGGCAGGTCGATGACGTTGATCCGCAGCAGCCGGCCCGTGGACGTCACCGCGCCCACCTCGCCGCGGGCCGTGGCCGGCACCGCCGAGACGATCACGTCGTGCTTGGAGCGCCTCGCGTCGCCGTCCTCCGCGAACGGGTCGCCGTTCGCCGTACGGGCCAGCAGACCCGTCGAGGACAGCAGCACCCGGCACGGGTCGTCGGCCACCTGGAGCGGCACGGCGGAGACCGGGGTGCCCGCCGACTCCAGCAGGACCGTACGCCGCTCGGTGCCGAACTTCTTGGCCACCGCGGCCAGTTCGGCGGAGACCAGCTTGCGCAGCTCCGCGTCCGAGTCCAGGATCCGGGTCAGCTCGGCGATCTCCGCGTTCAGCCGCTCCTTCTCCGACTCCAGCTCGATGCGGTCGAACTTGGTGAGACGGCGCAGTGGCGTGTCGAGGATGTACTGGGTCTGGATCTCGGAGAGGGAGAAGCGCTCCATCAGGCGTTCCTTCGCCTGTGCGCTGTTCTCGCTGGAACGGATCAGCCGGATGACCTCGTCGATGTCGACGAGAGCCGTGAGCAGGCCCTCGACCAGGTGCAGCCGGTCGCGGCGCTTGCTGCGGCGGAACTCGCTTCGGCGCCGGACGACCTCGAAGCGGTGGTCGAGGTAGACCTCCAGGAGCTCCTTGAGGCCCAGGGTGAGGGGCTGGCCGTCGACCAGGGCGACGTTGTTGATGCCGAAGGACTCCTCCATCGGCGTCAGCTTGTACAGCTGCTCCAGGACCGCCTCCGGCACGAAGCCGTTCTTGATCTCGATGACCAGGCGCAGGCCGTGCTCGCGGTCGGTGAGGTCCTTGACGTCGGCGATGCCCTGGATCTTCTTGGAGCCGACCAGGTCCTTGATCTTGGCGATGACCTTCTCCGGGCCGACCGTGAAGGGCAGCTCGGTGACGACGAGGCCCTTGCGGCGGGCGGTCACCGTCTCGATCTCGACCGTGGCGCGGATCTTGAAGGTGCCGCGGCCCGTCTCGTAGGCGTCCCGGATGCCCGCCAGGCCGACGATGCGGCCGCCGGTGGGCAGGTCGGGGCCCGGGACGAGCTTCATCAGGGTTTCGAGATCCGCGTTCGGGTGGCGGATCAGATGGCGGGCGGCCCCGATGACCTCGCCGAGGTTGTGCGGCGGCATGTTCGTGGCCATGCCGACGGCGATGCCGGACGCGCCGTTGACCAGGAGGTTCGGGAAGGCGGCGGGCAGCGCCACCGGCTCCCGCTCCTGGCCGTCGTAGTTCGGGGTGAAGTCGACCGTGTCCTCGTCGATCGACTCGGTCATCAGGCTCGTGGCCTGCGCCTGACGGCACTCGGTGTACCGCATGGCGGCCGGCGGGTCGTCGTTGCCCAGCGAGCCGAAGTTGCCGTGGCCGTCGACCAGCGGGACGCGCATGGAGAAGGGCTGCGCCATGCGCACCAGGGCGTCGTAGATCGAGGCGTCGCCGTGCGGGTGCAACTTACCCATGACCTCGCCGATGACGCGGGCGCACTTCACATAGCCGCGTTCGGGGCGCAGGCCCATCTCGTTCATCTGGTAGACGATGCGGCGGTGCACCGGCTTGAGGCCGTCGCGGGCGTCGGGCAGGGCGCGGGAGTAGATGACCGAGTACGCGTACTCGAGGAAGGAGCCCTGCATCTCGTCGACGACGTCGATGTCGAGGATCTTCTCCTCGTACGTGTCGTCGGGCGGCGGGGTCTTCGTGCTACGGCGGGCCATCGCTGCCGGCTCCTTGCTGAAGCGTGGACGGATCTGACGCGGACCATTGTGGACCGCGGCACTGACAACCACCGACCAGGACCCGATGTTGGGCTCCGGCCCGGCGCGTGAGAAGTGTCGCCGACGGCGGGCCCCGACGGCGACCGACTACGCCATCGAGTACCGACGGGCCCGGACGAGGGAGCCCGCACGGACACTCCGACCTCGGTGGCAAGCTCACGCCCCACGAGCGTTCACTCGCCGGAGTGATCGCCCCCGCACACAGACGGCACATCCGACCCACACGCCACACGCGCGTCCCGAGGGAGCCGTTCTGACCGGGAACTTCGCCGAGCCTTCGCACGCTGCATACAGTGGCAGGAACTTATGCCGAACTGCTCGGCACAAGGCAGTGCACGCGACCGGAAGGACACCTTGCCCATGGGTCACACGGCCACACCGGAGGCACAATCCGGCGGCCTCACCGCGACGGAGCACCGCCTGGCCAACGGCCTGCGCGTGGTGCTCTCCGAGGACCACCTCACGCCGGTCGCCGCCGTCTGCCTCTGGTACGACGTCGGCTCCCGCCACGAGGTCAAGGGCCGTACCGGACTCGCCCACCTCTTCGAGCACCTGATGTTCCAGGGCTCGAACAGCGTCAAGGGCACGGGGCACTTCGAGCTCGTCCAGGGCGCCGGAGGCTCGCTGAACGGCACCACCAGCTTCGAGCGCACCAACTACTTCGAGACCATGCCCACCCACCAGCTGGAGCTCGCGCTGTGGCTGGAGGCCGACCGCATGGGCAGCCTCCTGACGGCGCTCGACGAGGTGAGCCTCGAGAACCAGCGCGACGTCGTCAAGAACGAGCGCCGCCAGCGATACGACAACGTCCCCTACGGCACGGCCTTCGAGAAGCTGACCGCGCTGTCGTACCCCGACGGACACCCGTACCACCACACGCCGATCGGTTCGATGGCCGACCTGGACGCGGCCAGCCTGGAGGACGCCCGCGCGTTCTTCCGCACCTACTACGCGCCCAACAACGCCGTTCTGTCCGTCGTCGGCGACATCGACCCGGAGCAGACGCTCGCCTGGGTCGAGAAGTACTTCGGCTCCATCCCGGGCCACGACGGCAAGCCCGCCCCCCGCGACGGCTCGCTGCCGGAGGTCATCGGCGAGCAGCTGCGCGAGGTCGTCGAGGAGAACGTCCCCGCGCGGGCGCTGATGGCCGCCTACCGCCTCCCGAACGACGGCACGCGCGAGTGCGACGCCGCCGACCTGGCGCTGACCGTCCTCGGCGGCGGCGAGTCCTCCCGCCTCTACAACCGCCTCGTGCGCCGCGACCGTACGGCTGTCGCGGCCGGCTTCGGCCTGCTGCGCCTGGCCGGCGCGCCCTCGCTGGGCTGGCTGGACGTGAAGACCTCCGGTGACGTCGAGGTGCCCGTCATCGAGTCGGCCGTCGACGAGGAGCTCGCCCGCTTCGCGCAGGAGGGCCCCACCGCCGAGGAGATGGAGCGCGCGCAGGCCCAGCTGGAGCGCGAGTGGCTGGACCGGCTCGGCACCGTCGCGGGCCGCGCCGACGAACTGTGCCGGTACGCCGTCCTGTTCGGCGACCCGCAGCTGGCGTTCACCGCCGTACAGCGCGTCCTCGAGGTCACCGCCGAGGAGGTCAAGGCCGTCGCCCAGGCCCGGCTGCGCCCCGACAACCGCGCGGTGCTCGTGTACGAGCCGGTCGCCGACGAGGCCGAGGAACTGGAAGCCGCCGCCACCGACGGGGCCGCCCCCGCCACGGACGAGAACGAGGAGTCGGCGCAGTGACCGAGCTCGCCAGCATGGAGTTCCACCCGCAGCCCGAGGCGGGCCAGGCCCGGCCCTGGGCGTTCCCGGCGCCCGAGCGCGGCAAGCTGGACAACGGCCTCACCGTCCTGCACTGCCACCGCCCAGGCCAGCAGGTCGTCGCCGTCGAGGTGCTCCTGGACACGCCCCTGGACGCCGAGCCGAAGGGCCTCGACGGCATCGCCACGATCATGGCGCGTGCCCTGTCCGAGGGCACCGACAAGCACACCGCCGAGGAGTTCGCCGCCGAGCTGGAGCGCTGCGGCGCCACGCTCGACGCCTACGCCGACCACCCCGGCGTCCGGGTCAGCCTGGAAGTGCCCGTCTCCCGCCTGACCAAGGCGCTCGGCCTGCTCGCCGACGCCCTGAGGGCGCCCGCGTTCGAGGACAGCGAGGTCGAGCGCCTGGTGCGCAACCGGCTCGACGAGATCCCGCACGAGCTGGCCAACCCCTCGCGCCGGGCCGCCAAGGAGCTCTCCAAGGAGCTGTTCCCGGCGACGGCGCGCATGTCCCGCCCGCGCCAGGGCACCGAGGAAACCGTCGAGGGCATCGACTCGGCTTCCGTACGCGCCTTCTACGAGCGGCACGTACGCCCTGCCACCTCCACCGTCGTGGTCGTCGGCGACCTCACCGGCGTCGACCTCGACGCCTTGCTCGGCGACACCCTGGGCGCCTGGACCGGCTCGCCGGGCGAGACGCGCGCGGTCCCGCCGGTCGTCGCGGACGACACCGGACGCGTCGTCATCGTCGACCGCCCCGGCGCCGTCCAGACGCAGCTGCTGATCGGCCGCATCGGCCCCGACCGGCACGACCGTGTGTGGCCCGCTCAGGTGCTCGGCACCTACTGCCTCGGCGGCACCCTCACCTCACGCCTGGACAAGGTCCTGCGCGAGGAGAAGGGCTACACCTACGGTGTGCGGGCCTTCGGTCAGGTCCTGCGCTCCGCCCCGGAGGGCACGGGCGCGGCGATGCTCGCCATCAGCGGCTCCGTCGACACCCCGAACACCGGTCCGGCCCTGGACGACCTCTGGAAGGTCCTGCGGGGTGTCGCGGCCGAGGGGCTCACCGACGCCGAGCGGGACTTCGCCGTGCAGAACCTCGTCGGGGTGGCGCCGCTGAAGTACGAGACCGCGGCGTCCGTGGCGAACACGCTGGCCGACCAGGTCGAGCAGCACCTGCCCGACGACTACCAGGCGACGCTGTACCAGCAGCTGGCCGCGACCGGCACGGTCGAGGCCACCGCGGCGGCCGTGAGTGCCTTCCCGGTGGACCGTCTGGTGACGATCCTCGTCGGCGACGCGGCCGAGATCCGGGAGCCCGTCGAGGCCCTCGGCATCGGCGAAGTCAAGGTCGTGGCGGCCGAGTAGAGGACGGGCTCGCGCCGTCCGGCGCCACGCGCGTGCAGAGGCCCTGGTGACCCTTGAGTCACCAGGGCCCCCTTATGCCCGAATTGAGGGAGAGGTTGCCTGTCTGGTCTGTGGGATGCGCTACAAAAGCCGCGATCCGTTTGGGGATTGAAAGACGCCGCGTTTAGCGTCTTCCGGGCTGTCCGTCAGGCAGTGCGCCGCGCCCGCGGCACCGGACAGCCATCGCCGAGTCCCCGTAAGGCGCGAGCCTGGGGAGCCGGGGACCCACCCGTAGTCCCTGGGGTGAATCGGACGCCCGCGCGAGTCGCGAGGGGGCCCGTAGGAGACCTTCCTGCTCCGAACCCGTCAGCTAACCCGGTAGGCGAGAGGGAAGGAAAGGACCAGCCACTTCATGGCGTTCACCTGCGCCACGGGGAAGAACCGCCCCACCGGGAAGCACCGTAGGCCCGGCCGGTTCGAGCGCACCACCGCCCGCGCGGCCGGAGTCGCCGCGCTCACCGCCACCGGAGTCGTCGGCACTCTGGCCGCCCCCGCGCTCGCCGCCGAGCCCGCCGCGGAGCAGACCGGCCTCATACCCGTCATCTCCGTCGAGAACTCCATCGCGGCCCAGATCGACGCCCAGGCCATCGCCCAGGAGCGGGCCGCCGCGGAGGCCGCCGCCGCGAAGAAGGCCGCTCAGGAGGCCGCCCGCGAGAAGGCGGCCGCGAAGGCGAAGGCGGAGCGTGAGGCCAAGGAACGCGCCGCCCGCGAGGCCGAGCGCAAGCGCCTGCTGTCGTACGTCTCCCCGATCGCCGGCTCGTACGTCTCCACCGGCTACAAGTCCGGCGGCGCCGTCTGGTCCTCCGGCAGCCACACCGGCGTCGACTTCCACGCCGCCAGCGGCACCTCCGTCCACGCGGTCGGCTCCGGCACCGTCGTCGAGGCCGGCTGGGGCGGGGCGTACGGCAACAACATCGTGATCAAGATGAACGACGGCACGTACACGCAGTACGGCCACCTGTCGTCCATCGGCGTCTCGGTCGGCCAGACCGTCACCCCCGGCCAGCAGATAGGCCTGTCCGGCGCCACCGGCAACGTCACCGGGCCGCACCTGCACTTCGAGGCCCGCACGACGCCGGAGTACGGCTCCGACATCGACCCCGTCGCCTATCTGCGCGGGCACGGCGTGAACGTCTGACGCCACCGCCGCGCACCCTCGAAGCCCCGGCTCCCCGAGCCGGGGCTTTCGTTGTTTCCGGACGTTACGCTGACCAAAAAATATCCATGGATTCCGGCTCGCCGTCGGAAATTCCGGCCGATTGCAATAGAGTCCTCGAGAACACGTCATTCGTCGACGTTTCACGGGGATTAAGGCGGAGGTCGGTCATGCGTATTCCGGCGCACTCGGTGTGCACGGCGATCCGGGACGACATCGTCGCCGGTGTCTACGAGCGCGGCAGCCGGCTCACCGAGGAACTGCTCGCCCGCCGCTACGGCGTCTCCCGTGTCCCCGTGCGCGAGGCCCTGCGCACCCTGGAGGCGGAGGGCTTCGTGGTGACCCGGCGCCACGCGGGCGCGTGCGTCGCCGAACCGACCGAGCAGGAGGCCGCCGACCTGCTGGAGATGCGCGGCCTGCTGGAACCCCTGGGCGCCTCCCGGGCCGCCCAGCGGCGCACCGAGGCCCATCTGAAGGTCCTGCGCGGCCTGGTCAGGCTGGGGCAGGAGCGGGCCAGGCGCGGGAACAGCGACGATCTGCGCTCCCTGGGCAGCTGGTTCCACGAGACGCTCGCCCAGTCCACCGGCAGCCCCGCCCTGACCTCGATACTGGCTCAGCTACGGCACAAGATCGCCTGGATGTACGCCGTGGAGGCGCCCGCCGATCCCGTGGAGTCCTGGACCGAGCACGGCGCGATCGTGGACGCGGTGGCGCGCGGCGACGGCGAACGCGCCCGCGCGATCACCGCCCTGCACACCGAGCGCTCCCTCGCCGCGCACCGTCTGAGGTTCGGCACGGGCGGCGAGCGCGCGGACCGTGTGAGGAATTCGCAACATCCCGTAAACATGCCGAGCCTGCGGCATTAACACAGGCGCCGTATACAAAGAGAAGATATTCGGCGGCGGGGAATTTTCGCTGCCCTTTTTCGGATGCGTCACCGCCGTGCGTTGAATTCCGTCGGCGCCTTCCCGAAAACAGCGAAGCCGCGCCCGCCGGAAAGGCGGACGCGGCTTCACCGTTCGATCGGGATACCCGCTCAGGTCATTCAGACCGTCTCGGGCAGCTCCTCGAGTCCCTCGGAGACGAGCTTTGCCAGACGGTCGAGGGCGGCGTCCGCACCCTCGGCGTCGGAGGCGAGGACGATCTCCTCGCCGCCCTGGGCGCCCAGGCCCAGGACGGCCAGCATGGAGGCCGCGTTGACGGGGTTGCCGTCAGCCTTGGCGATCGTCACCGGGATACCTGCGGCCGTGGCGGCCCGGACGAAGATGGAAGCGGGGCGGGCGTGAAGGCCCTCGGCCCAGCCGACGTTGACGCGGCGCTCAGCCATGTGATGCTGCCCTTCGGTGTTCAGGGTTGTCTAGACCAGTTTCCCGCACCCGTGAAGCAGGCCGGGAGGGACAAAACACCCTCCCGTGGTGACCGTGGGGTCGCGGCCTCGACCCCACGTGACTTCCTCCACAGACTGCCTCGCGCCGTTGTCGTACGCGAGCCGTAATCTGGGCCCCATGCAGAGCGCCTCGGACAGGCACGAGTACCCCGCCCACTGGGAAGCCGACGTGGTGCTGCGCGACGGCGGCACCGCGCGCATCCGCCCCATCACCGTTGATGACGCCGAGCGCCTGGTCAGCTTCTACGAGCAGGTGTCGGACGAGTCGAAGTACTACCGCTTCTTCGCGCCCTACCCGCGACTGTCCGCGAAGGACGTCCACCGCTTCACGCACCACGACTTTGTGGACCGGGTGGGACTCGCGGCCACGATCGGCGGCGAGTTCATCGCCACCGTACGCTACGACCGGATCGGCGCCGACGGAATGCCCGCGTCCGCACCGGCCGACGAGGCCGAGGTCGCCTTCCTCGTCCAGGACGCCCACCAGGGGCGCGGCGTCGCCTCCGCCCTCCTCGAACACATCGCCGCGGTCGCCCGCGAACGCGACATCCGCCGGTTCGCCGCCGAGGTGCTGCCCGCCAACACCAAGATGATCAAGGTGTTCACGGACGCCGGGTACACCCAGAAGCGCAGCTTCGAGGACGGCGTCGTCCGTCTGGAGTTCGACCTGGAGCCGACCGACCGCTCGCTCGCCGTGCAGTACGCGCGCGAGCAGCGCGCCGAGGCCCACTCCGTACGGCGGCTGCTGGTGCCCGGCTCCGTCGCCGTCATCGGCACCGGCCGCACCCCCGGCGGCGTCGGCCGCGGCGTACTCGGCAACATCAGGGACGCCGGGTTCACGGGCCGGCTGTACGCCGTGAACAAGGCGTTCCCCGAGGACCTCAAGGAACTCGACGGGGTGCCCGCGCACCGCTCCGTGCGGGACATCGAGGAGCAGGTCGACCTCGCGGTGGTCGCCGTGCCGGCCGAGTACGTCCCCGACGTGGTCACCGAGTGCGGCGAGCACGGCGTACAGGGCCTGGTCGTGCTGTCCGCCGGATACGCCGAGAGCGGGCCCGACGGACGCGAGCGCCAGCGCGAACTCGTCCGGCACGCGCGCACGTACGGCATGCGCATCATCGGCCCGAACGCCTTCGGGATCATCAACACCGCCGACGACGTACGGCTGAACGCCTCACTGGCCCCCGAGATGCCGAGGCCGGGCCGGATCGGCCTCTTCGCGCAGTCCGGCGCCATCGGGATCGCCCTGCTGTCCCGGCTGCACCGGCGCGGCGGCGGGGTCACCGGCGTCACCGGCATCTCGACCTTCGTCTCCTCCGGCAACCGCGCCGACGTCTCCGGCAACGACGTCCTCCAGTACTGGTACGACGACCCGGACACCGACGTCGTCCTCATGTACCTGGAGTCCATCGGCAACCCGCGCAAGTTCACCCGCCTCGCCCGGCGCACGGCGGCCGCGAAGCCGCTGGTCGTGGTGCAGGGCGCGCGGCACGGGGGAGCGGCGCCGCAGGGCCACACCGTGCGGGTCACCCGGCTCCCGCACACCACCGTCTCCGCGCTGCTGCGGCAGGCAGGCGTGATCCGCGTCGACACCATCACCGAGCTGGTGGACGCGGGACTGCTGCTCGCGCGCCAGCCCCTGCCGACCGGACCGCGGGTGGCGATCCTCGGGAACTCCGAGTCGCTGGGCCTGCTGACGTACGACGCCTGTCTGTCCGAGGGCCTGCGGCCGCTGCCGCCGCTGGACCTGACGACCGCGGCGTCGGCCGCCGACTTCCACGAGGCGCTCGCGCGCGCCCTCGCCGACGACACCTGCGACGCGGTCGTCGTCACCGCGATACCGGCGATCGGCGACGCGACGACCGGGGACGCCGAGCTGGCGCAGGCCCTGAGCTCGGCGGCCGAGCGGGTGCCGGGCAAGCCCGTCCTGGTGGTGCACGTGGAGCTCGGAGGGCTCGCGGAGGCCCTGTCCGCGGCGGCGAGCACCGCGCCCCGGGCCGGTACGACGGCGCCCCGCACCCCGGGCCGCGACCACCCCTTCCGCCCGCTGGACTTCCCGGCCGAACCACTGCCCGAACCGACGGACACCGACGGGACCACCCCTCGCCTCATCCCTGCCTACCCGGCCGCCGAGCGTGCCGTCCGCGCCCTCGGCGAAGCCGTGAAGTACGCCCAGTGGCGGCGCGACGCGGCCGAGCCCGGCAAGGTCCCCGAGTACGAGGACATCGACGAGAAGGGCGCCGCCCGGCTGATCGACGGCCTGCTCGCGCGCGGGCAGGGGCTCACGCTCGGCACGGACGAGACCTGCGACCTGCTCGGCAAGTACGGCATCGAGGTGCACCGCGCCCTGCACGCCCCCACCCCCGACGCGGCCGTCGACGCCGCCCGCACCCTCGGCTACCCCGTCGCCCTCAAGGCCACCGCCCCGCACCTGCGCCACCGTGCCGACCTCGGCGGCGTCCGGCTCGACCTCGCGGACGAGGAGCAACTGCGACGGGCGTACACCGAGTTGACCGAGCTGTTCGGCAGGCCGGAGGAGCTCAGGCCGGTCGTGCAGACCATGGCACCGCGCGGCGTCGACACCGTCGTACGGGCCGTGATCGACCCGGCGGCCGGCGCCGTGCTGTCCTTCGGGCTCGCCGGAGCCGCCTCCCAGTTGCTCGGCGACATGGCGCACCGGCTGATCCCGGTCACCGACCGCGACGCCACCTCGATCGTCCGGTCCATCCGCACGGCACCGCTCCTGTTCGGCTGGCGCGGCTCCACGCCCGTCGACACCCCCGCCCTGGAGGAGCTGCTGGTGCGGGTGTCGCGGCTCGTCGACGACCACCCGGAGGTGGTCGCGGTCACCCTGGAGCCGGTCGTGGTCGCCACGCACGGTCTGAGCGTGCTCGGCGCCTCCGTCCGCCTCGCCCTGCCGCCCGCCCGCGACGACCTCGGGCCGAGGACCCTGCCGACGTACTGAGACCGCCGCGAGCGGTGCCTCGCAGTCAGTGCACCCCCGTAGGATGGGCGTCATGGCCAAGACCAGTACGACGACCCAGGGGCTGCGAGCGGCGATCGAGCGCAGCGGCTACTACCCGGCCCTCGTGGCCGAGGCGGTGGAGGCCGCCGTGGGCGGCGAGCCCATCCGGTCGTACCTGGTCCACCAGGAGACCACGTTCGACCAGAACGAGGTGCGGCGCCATGTGACGGTCCTCGTCCTCACCGGCAACCGCTTCATCGTCAGCCACACCGACGAGCAGGCCGCGGACAGCACCTCCCCGACGCCGTACGCCACGACCTCGACGGAGTCGGTCAAGCTCGGCCGGATCTCCTCGGTCGTGCTCAGCCGCGTCGTCGCCAACCCCGAGCAGTACACCGTGGGCACGCTGCCCCGCGAGGTGGTCCTCACCATCGGCTGGGGTGCCGTCTCCCGCATCGACCTGGAGCCCGCCGCCTGCGGCGACCCCAACTGCGAGGCCGACCACGGCTACACGGGCAGCTCGACGGCGGACGATCTCAGCCTGCGCGTCAGCGAGGCCGGCGACGGACCGGAGACGGTGCGCCAGACGCTCGCCTTCGCCCAGGCCCTGTCCGAGGCGACCGCGGACCTCACGCGCTGATGTCCCAGTCCGCACAGTCCACCGCCTGGGACCCCCATCCGGAACCCCTCGCCGTCACCTCCGCGCCGTCCCCCGAGTACGGCAGCGGCTCGCTCGCCGACCTGCTGCCCACGCTGGCCGCCGGCATGGCGGTACCGGGCATGACCGCCACGATCGGCGAGCTGACCCCCGCCGACCGCAACTGCGTGTTCCTGATCGACGGCCTCGGCTGGGAGCAGCTCAGGGCGCACCCCGAGGAAGCCCCCTTCATGAGCGCGCTCCTCGGCAGCTCGCGCGGCGGCACCGGACGCCCGATCACCACCGGCTACCCGGCGACCACCGCGACCTCCCTCGCCTCCGTCGGCACCGGCCTCCCGCCGGGCGCCCACGGCCTGCCCGGCTACACCGTGCGCAACCCCGACACCGGCGAGCTGATGAACCAGCTGCGCTGGAACCCGTGGACGGCGCCGCACGTCTGGCAGCCGTACCCGACCGTCTTCGAGCTGGCGCACCGGGCGGGCGTGCACGCCGCCCAGGTGTCCTCGCCCACCTTCCAGAACACCCCGCTGACCAAGGTCGCACTCAGTGGCGGAACGTTCCTCGGGCGGCTGACCGGCGAGGAGCGCATGGACCTCGCGGCCGAGCAACTGGCCGCGGGCGACCGCTCCCTGGTCTACACGTACTACGCCGAACTCGACGGCGCCGGCCATCGCTACGGCGTCGACTCGGACACCTGGCGCGGCCAGCTCATGCACGTCGACCGGCTCGTCCAGCGCCTCGCCGAGCAGCTCCCGGCGCGCACCGCGCTCTACGTCACCGCCGACCACGGCATGATCGACGTGCCCTTCGACGAAGAGCACCGCATCGACTTCGACGAGGACTGGGAGCTGCGCGCCGGTGTCGCCCTGCTGGGCGGCGAGGGCCGCGCACGGCACGTGTACGCGGTGCCGGGCGCCGCGAACGACGTCCTGACCTGCTGGCGCGAGGTCCTCGGCGAGCAGTTCTGGGTGGCCTCGCGCGCCGAGGCGATCGAAGCGGGCTGGTTCGGACCGCAGATCGACGAGCGGGTCCACGACCGCATCGGCGACGTCATCGCCGCCGCCCGCGACGACGTCCTGATCATCGCCTCCGAGCGGGAGCCGAAGGAGTCGGCGATGGTCGGCAACCACGGTTCGATGACCCCCGCCGAGCAGCTGGTCCCCCTGCTCGAAGTACGCTCCTGAAGCCTCCCCTCGACCCCTTGTTGCCGAAAGGTGCTCAACTCCACATGCCCGAGCTGGTGTTCTTCTCCGGAACCATGGACTGCGGGAAGTCGACACTGGCTCTGCAGATCGAGCACAACCGTTCGGCGCGTGGTCTCGCGGGCATGATCTTCACGCGCGACGACCGCGAGGGCGAGGGCAAGCTGTCCTCACGGCTCGGCCTGGTCACCGACGCGGTGGAGGTCGAGGACGGCATGGACCTGTACGGCTACATGGTCGACCACCTCTCCCGCGGCGGCCGCGCGGACTACGTCATCGCCGACGAGGCCCAGTTCCTCGCCCCGGTCCAGATCGACCAACTCGCCCGCGTGGTCGACGACCTGGGCCTGGACGTGTACGCCTTCGGCATCACCACCGACTTCCGCAGCAAGCTGTTCCCCGGCTCCCAGCGCCTGGTGGAACTCGCCGACCGCGTCGAGGTGCTCCAGGTCGAGGCCCTGTGCTGGTGCGGCGCCCGTGCCACCCACAACGCCCGCACGATAGGCGGCGAGATGGTCGTCGAGGGCGCCCAGGTGGTCGTCGGTGACGTCAACCAGTCGGACGCCGTCGGCTACGAGGTCCTGTGCCGCCGCCACCACCGCCGCCGGATGACGGCGGCCAGCGCACGGGCGGCGGCGCTGTCCCCGGACGTGCTGCCGGTGCAGCCGGCCTGAGTCGCGCGGGAGTCGTCAGCGCGGGTTCTGGATCACGGAGAACCGGGCGCCCTCGGGATCCGCGACCGTCGCCACCCTGCCGTGGGCGCTGTCGTGGGCCGGCCGCAGGACATGGCCGCCGAGGCCGACGATCCGCTCCACCGCGTCGTCCGCGTCGGCGACTTCGAAGTACGTCATCCAGTGCGGGCCCCGGTCGCGGGGCAGGGCGCCGCCGACGCCGTGGATGCCGGCGACCGGGCGGCCGTCGAGGTGCAGGCCGACGTAGTCGAGGTCGGCGGCGGCCGCCGCCTCCTCCTCGTAGCCGAACACCGTCTCGTAGAACTTGGCGACGGTCACCGTCTCGAAGGTCACCAGCTCGTTCCAGGCCGGGGTGCCGGGCACGCCGGTGATGGCCGTGCCGAGGTGGGCTGCCGTCTGCCAGATGCCGAAGACGGCGCCGGAGGGGTCGGAGCAGATCGCCATCCGGCCGGCCTCGGCGGCGTCCAGCGGGCCGACGCCGACGGTGCCGCCGCACAGCCGTACCGTGTCGGCGGTCTGGTCCACGTCGTTCGAGGCGAGGTAGGGCGTCCAGGCGACGGGGAGGTGGCGGTCAGGCGGCAGCTGGCCGATGCCGGCGACCTCACGGCCGTCGAGCAGGGCCCGCACATAGGGGCCGAGCTGCTGCGGGCCGGGGCGGAACTCCCAGCCGAACAGCGCTCCGTAGAACTCCTGGGTCGCGGCCAGCCCGTGCACCATCAGGCTCACCCAGCAGGGCGTGCCGGGCGCGTGCCGAGCGTGCGTCACGCCGTTCGGGCCGGCCGACCCCCGTGCCTCGGTCATCGTCACTCTCTCCTCGGCCCCTCGCGGTGGCCGCGTCTCATCCGCTGTCCCGCCCCCCGTGCCGATGCTCGCACCGCCCGTGGTCGCGCGCGCTGCGGGCACGCCGCCGCACGACGGCCGCCGACCGGAGGATGCCCGCTGTGCGATGGACTGCCCGTTTCCGTGCGATTGCCGACGGATGTCGATCGGCTGTACAGCATGTGCCCGATCCCGTACGCCTCGTGATCGGGCCTGTCCGGCGGGCAGAGTATCCGGAGCGGGGCGATGCGGCCACCCCGTGCGCGAGGATGGTGGCCATGAACGCCATCATCACCGCATCCGACCTCGCGAGCGCGCTGACGGGGCAGCAGCCGCCGGTGCTGCTCGACGTCCGCTGGCAGTTGAGCCTGGCCAAGACCCCTGGCGAGCCCCCGTTCGACGGCCGCAAGGCCTACGAGTCGGGTCACGTCCCCGGCGCGGTCTACGTCGATCTGGACCGCGAACTGGCCTCCGCGCCCGGTTCGCACGGCCGTCACCCCCTGCCCGACTTGGCTGAATTCGGTACGGCGATGCGACGGGCGGGCGTGTCCTCGGGGACGCCGGTGGTCGTGTACGACGGCGGGCAGGGCTGGGCGGCGGGCAGGGCCTGGTGGCTGCTGCGCTGGACGGGTCACCCCGATGTGCGGGTCCTCGACGGCGGACTGCCGGCCTGGCAGGGCCCGCTGGAGACCTCGGTGCCGACGCCGGCGGAGGGCGACTTCGAGCCGGTGCCGGGCGCGACGGGCCTGCTCGACGCCGACGGCGCCGCGGTTCTCGCCCGGTCGGGGGTACTGCTGGACGCACGAGCGGGTGAGCGTTACCGCGGCGAGGTCGAGCCGATCGACCCTGTCGGCGGCCACATCCCCGGCGCCGTGTCCGCCCCCACCAACGAGAACGTCGCCCCGGACGGCCGCTTCCTGCCCGCCGAGGAACTCGCCGCCCGCTTCAAGTCCCTGGGCGCCCGTGAGGACACCCGGGTCGGCGTCTACTGCGGCTCGGGAGTCTCCGCCGCGCACGAGGCCCTGGCCCTGGCGGTCGCCGGCATCCCGGCGGACCTGTACGTCGGCTCCTGGTCGGAGTGGTCCTCGGACCCGTCCCGTCCGGTGGCCGTGGGCCCGGATCCGCAGTAGGACCCGTACACAGATCGAGGGCCGCGTTGCGAACAACGCGGCCCTCGTCCTCGTACGGCCGCACGGGCGGCTGTACGACCGGCGGTTACCGGCTACTCCTGCTTCTTCCTGCGGGTGCCGAACACGATCTCGTCCCAGCTCGGGACGGCGGCCCGGCGGCCCGGACGGACGCCGTCCGCCTCGGCCTGGCGGTCGGTGGCACCGATGAGGCGATCGCGGTGGCTGCCCACGGAGCGGGGCATGAGGACGTCCGCGTAGGCGGAGCCGGCGGACGCGGCCGGAGCGGGAGGCTCCTCCGCGGCCGGTTCGGCCGGCGGATCCTCCACCTCGGGCTCCGCAGGCCGCTCGGGGACCACCATGTCGCCACGGAAGCTCGGCACCGCCTCCAGCAGGCTGGTCAGCGAGTCCCGCTCCTCCGCGGTCTCCTCGACCGGTTCGGAGGCCTGGGCCGGCAGGCTCGGCCGCGCGGTGTCGAGGGCACGGTCCATCGAACGCTCACGCGGAAGCCGGGCGATCCGCGGCACGAACGGGAAACTGGGCTCCGGTGCGGCGAGGTCGTCGGACTCGCCGATCAGCGAGCGCGCCTCCTCGTCGACGGCCTGGACTAGCCGCCGGGGCGGGTCGTAGGTCCAGCTCGCCGAGTGCGGTTCGCCCGCCACCAGGTAGACCAGCAGCACTTCCCAGGTGCCGTCGTCGCGGCGCCACGAGTCCCACTGCACGGTGTCCTTGTCGGCGCCGCGCAGCGGCAGCCGCTCCTGGACGGCCTCGCCGAGCTGCGGACCCGCGGCGTTCTCACCGGGCCGACGTACGGGAGTCTTGCGCGCCCGCTCGGCCATGAAGGCACGCTCGGCGAGCACAGGACCCTCGAAGCGCCGCACACGGTCGACGGGGATGCCGGCGAGCTGGGCGACCTCTTCCGCGGTGGCACCGGCGCGTATACGCGCCTGGATGTCGCGGGGGCGGAGATGGCTCTCCACCTCGATCTCGATCTGGCCGAGACGCGGACGGTCGCCGCGCACGGCTGCGCGCAGGCGTTCGTCGATCGGAAGGGTGTACTCCGTTGCGTCGGCAGCCTTCAGCACCAGCCGTGTGCCGTCATTTGAGACGGCCACGACACGCAGTTCGGGCATGGGGACCTCCCGGGTGGTGCCTGCCGACGTCACGTGCGTCGCTGCTTCCGCTAGTCGAGTGTGGCCTGCCCGGGTGCAGCCTGCCACAACCTTGCCGAGTTGCCCGGCGTGTCGGGCACGGGCCCTGGATCGCCGTTATGGCACGGTTACCTATTCGCAACGCTAAGTGACCAACTCCGTCACCCTGTGCAACTAGCCCCCTCCCGGCGGTCCTTGAAGGCCACGGATGCCCAGGCGGGAGACCGGACCCAGGGCTCGCCACAGTACTCCATTTGGGCCACGTGCGTGGATTGGCACGCCGCCCAACTTCTGGCAAGAGGCGTGACTCGGCCGTGGGTTGGGCGGTTTTGGACCTTGAACGTGGCGTACTTCACGCAAATGTCAGAAACGGAACTAATGCTTTCGACCGTGCGTGCCCCTGCCGCGCAGTTGGCCGGAAGGGCGGGCCCGCGGACCGGGCGCTACGCGCCCAACACCCTCCGCAGGTAGTCGTTCTGGAAGAGCCGGTCGGGGTCGAGCCGGTCCCGCAGGGCGGTGAACTCCTCGAAGCGCGGGTAGACCCCGGCGAAGTACTCGGCGTCGCGCGTGTGGATCTTGCCCCAGTGCGGGCGCCCCTCGTGCGCCGTGAAGATGTGTTCGGCGGAGGTGAAGTACCGCTGGAACGGAGTGCCCTTGACCATGTGGACGGCGATGTACGCGGTGTCGCGCCCCGAGGCGGTGGACAGGGTGATGTCGTCGGCCGGCGCGGTGCGCACCTCGACGGGGAAGCTGACCCGCAGGCCGGAGCGCTCGACCATGGCCTTGAGTTCGCGCAGCGTCTCGACGACGGCCTCGCGCGGAACGGCGTACTCCATCTCCACGAAGCGCACCCGGCGCGGTGATGTGAAGACCTTGTAGGGGATGTCCGTGTAGGTCCGCGCGGAGAGGGCCTTGCTGGAGACCTGGGCTATCGCCGGGATCGTGGCGGGTGCCGCGCGGCCGACCCACTGGGCCACCTGGAAGACGCCGTTGGAGAGCAGTTCGTCCTCGAACCAGCCCGCGAGCTGCCCCACCGGCTTCTCCGGGCCCGCGCTTCTGTTGTTGCGCTTGGTGTTGGTGCTGCCGGTGTGCGGGAACCAGTAGAACTCGAAGTGCTCGTTCTCGGTCCACAGTTCGTCGAACTCCGCCAGGACCCGTGCGAGCGGCATCGGCTCCTCCCGCGCGGTCAGCAGGAAGATCGGCTCCACGGCGAAGGTGATCGCGGTGACGACGCCCAGGGCGCCGAGGCCGATACGGGCCGCCGCGAAGACCGCGCGTTCTTCATCGGTCCCCTTCTCGGAGCAGGTGAGCACCGAGCCGTCGGCGGTGACCAGTTCCAGGGCCTTGATCTGGGCGGCGATCGAGGCCGA
Organism: Streptomyces chartreusis; assembly: GCF_008704715.1. Classification (NCBI taxonomy): domain Bacteria; kingdom Bacillati; phylum Actinomycetota; class Actinomycetes; order Kitasatosporales; family Streptomycetaceae; genus Streptomyces; species Streptomyces chartreusis. The sequence goes on along the minus strand of NZ_CP023689.1, from coordinate 2,722,655 downwards.
GTCGCGGCCCGTGCCGTGCGTGCCGGTGCTGGTGGCGCCCGAGACCGTCTGCTCCATGATGTCGCCCATGTTCGCGAGCGACAGGCCCTCGCGCGCCAGGGCCACGTTGAGGCGCTTGAGCGGGGTGCCCGCCTCGACCGTGACCGTCCCGGCCTCGCGGTCGATGTGCCGGATGCCGGTCAGCAGCTGAGGGCGGACCAGCACACCGTCGGTCGCGGCTATGGACGTGAAGGAGTGCCCGCTGCCGACCGCCTTCACCTTCAGGCCGTCCTCGGCGGCCCGGCGTATCGCCGCGGCCAGTTCCTCCACGGACGCCGGAGCGACCTCCCGCGCGGGGCGGGCGGCGACAGTGCCGCCCCAGTTACGCCACGTGCCGTTCTTCCCGCTCGCTGTGCTGCTCAACGGTGCCCTCCCGACGCGGAGCCGGCCTGCTGAGCCGGCGGTACCCCAGGAAACCGACCGCGACCGCGACGGCCCCGGACACCGCCGGAACCCCGTACCCGGCGTCCGCGCCGGCCGCGTCGATCACCCAGCCGGCCATGGAGGAGCCGAGCGCGACCCCGACCGCCAGCCCGGTGCTCACCCAGGTCATGCCCTCGGTCAGTTGCGCGCGTGGTACGTGCTCTTCGATCAGGGACATGGTGGTGATCATCGTGGGAGCGACGGCCATGCCCGAGACGAACAGCGCCACGGCCAGAAACGGCAAGTTTCCGACCAGTAGGAGGGGGATCATACTCACGGCCATCGCGCATATGCCCAGCAGCCAACGACGTTCGGGCGCCCCCTTGAAGCGCAGCAGCCCGAAGACGAGGCCCGCCGCGCAGGAGCCCGCCGCGTACAGCGCGAGGACGAGGCTCGCGGCGCTCTTGTGCCCCTGCTCGTCGGCGAAGGCCACGGTGACCACGTCGACGGCCCCGAAGATCGCGCCGGTCGCCACGAAGGTGGCCACCAGCACCTGGAGCCCGGGGGCACGCACGGCGGAGCTGCCGCCCTGCTTCTCGCGCGGATGCGGCGCGGGCTCGGTGGCGTGCTGCGCGGTCAGCCAGAAGACGCCGACCGCCAGGAAGCAGCCCGCGAGCAGCGGCCCGGCCTCGGGGAACCACGCCGTCGACAGCCCGATGGAGATGATCGGCCCGAAGATGAAGCACACCTCGTCGATCACGGACTCGAAGGAGTACGCGGTGTGCAGCTGGGGCGTCCCCCGGTACAGCGCGGCCCAGCGGGCCCGGATCATCGCCCCCACGCTCGGCACGCAGCCGATGCCGACACAGGCCACGAACAGCACCCAGTCCGGCCACGAGTAGTGCGCCGCGAACAGCAGCAGGGCGCCCGCCGCGAGCGAGATCAGCGTCGCCGGGCGCAGCACCCGGGCCTGCCCGTACTGGTCCACCATGCGCGAGACCTGAGGGCCCGCCACCGCCGCGGCGAGCGCGATGGTGGCCGACAGGGCGCCGGCCAGGCCGTACCGCCCGGTCAGCTGGGACACCATGGTCACCACGCCGATGCCCATCATCGACAGCGGCATCCGGCCGAGGAGACCCGCGGCGGAGAAGGCCTTGGAGCCGGGGGCGGCGAACAGGGCGCGGTAGGGGCTGGGCACGGGGGTCTCCGGTCAAGGCGGAAGCAGGCGTGGACGGGTGAGGCTCTGGAGCGCGCGGTAAGGCGTGTCGCCAGCCGAGACAGCTTACGAGTTAGGTGACCCTAACGCACCCGTACGGGCGAACGGGGAACCCGGGTCGACACCCCGCCGTTTCCCGGCTGTCAGTACCGGATGACAGGATCGACCCATGCCAGACGCGCGCGATGCCAGCCCCTACGACGCCTTGCTCCTGCTCTCCTTCGGCGGCCCCGAGGGCCCGGACGAGGTGATCCCGTTCCTGGAGAACGTCACGCGTGGGCGGGGCATCCCCACCGAACGCCTGAAGGAAGTCGGCGAGCACTACTTCCGGTTCGGCGGCGTCAGCCCCATCAACGACCAGAACCGCGCCCTGCTGGACGCCCTGCGCAAGGACTTCGCCGAGCACGGTCTGGATCTGCCGATCTACTGGGGCAACCGCAACTGGGCGCCGTACCTGACGGACACGCTGCGCGAGATGGTCACCGACGGCCACCGCCGCATCCTGGTCCTCGCCACCAGCGCGTACGCCTCCTACTCGGGCTGCCGCCAGTACCGCGAGAACCTCGCCGACTCGCTGGCCGCGCTGGAGGCCGAGGGCCTCGAACTGCCCCGGATCGACAAGCTGCGGCACTACTTCAACCACCCCGGCTTCCTGGAGCCGATGATCGACGGCGTGCTGCGCTCCCTGGCCGACCTTCCCGACGACGTCCGGGCCGGCGCGCACATCGCGTTCTCCACCCACTCCATCCCGACCGCCGCAGCCGACAGCTCCGGCCGCGTCGAGGACCACGGCGACGGCGGCGCGTACGTCGCCGAGCACCTGGACGTGGCCCGGGTGATCGCGGACGCCGTGCGTGAGCGCACGGGCAGGGACCACCCCTGGCAGCTCGTCTACCAGTCCCGCTCCGGCGCCCCGCACATCCCCTGGCTGGAGCCCGACATCTGCGACCACCTCGACGAGCGGCACGCGGCCGGCGTCCCGGCCGTCGTGATCGCGCCCATCGGCTTCGTCTCCGACCACATGGAGGTCCTCTACGACCTCGACACCGAGGCCAAGGACAAGGCCGCGGAGCTGGGCCTGCCGATGCGCCGCTCGGCCACCGTCGGCGACGACCCGCGTTTCGCCGCCGCGGTCCGCGACCTCGTCCTGGAGCGCGCCGCCGTGGAGCGCGCCGAGGAGGTCACGCCCTGCGCACTAGGCGCGCTCGGCGCGAGCCACAACCTCTGCCCGGTCGGCTGCTGCCCGTCCCGCGCACCCAGGCCCGCCGCAGCCGGCGCCGACAGCCCCTACGCATGAGGAGCCCCGTGACCGACGCCCTGCCCACGGAACTGCTCACCCTGGCCCGGGAGGCGGCCCGCCGCGCCGGTGAACTCCTGCGCGACGGCCGCCCGGCCGACCTCGCGGTGGCCGCGACCAAGTCCAGCCCGATCGACGTCGTCACCGAGATGGACATCGCCGCCGAGAAGCTGATCACGAACCTGATCTCCGAGCAGCGCCCCGACGACGGCTTCCTCGGCGAGGAGGGCGCCTCCACCGAGGGCACGAGCGGTGTCCGCTGGGTGATCGACCCTCTCGACGGCACGGTGAACTACCTCTACGGACTGCCGACCTGGTCCGTCTCCATCGCCGCCGAGCAGGACGGCGAGACCGTGGCCGGCGTCGTGGCGGCCCCCATGCGCGGCGAGACGTTCCACGCCGTGCGGGGCGGGGGCGCCTGGGCGACGGGCCCCTGGAAGGGCGAGCGCCGGCTGACCTGCCGGCCCACGGCCCCCCTCGACCAGGCCCTGGTCTCGACCGGCTTCAACTACGTCACCGAGGTCCGCACCCACCAGGCCGACGTGGCCCGGCGCCTGATTCCCCTCCTGCGCGACATCCGCCGGGGCGGCTCGGCCGCGATCGACCTGTGCGACCTGGCCGCGGGCCGCCTGGACGGCTACTACGAGCGCGGCCTCAACGCCTGGGACTTCGCCGCCGGCGACCTCATCGCCCGCGAGGCCGGCGCCCTGACCGGCGGCCGCCCAGGAGAACGCCCGTCCCGTGACCTGACGGTCGCCGCGACGCCGGGAGTCTTCGAGCCCCTCCAGCAGCTGCTGGAGGACTTCGGCGCCTGGCACGACTGACCCGACGGACAGGCACGAAAAAGGCGGCCCCCGGCGCTGGATTCGCCGGGGGCCGCCGTTGTACCGAAAAGCCGTTGTGCCGAAAAGCCGATCAGACGCCAGACGCGCTGACTTCCACACCATGCTCGGCCGCGAGGCGGCGCAGGTCGTCGAGCTCGCCCTGCTCCACCTCGACGAGGAAGTCGTCGCCCTCGTCACGTGCCCGCGTCAGGTCGGACTCGGTCGTCTTTATGCGCTGCAGAAGTCCTGCGGTGAATGCGTCCATGCTGCGCCCCCTCGTCCTGGGTCGTGGGTCGGTGGCACGGGGGTGTGCCGTTCGGAAGGGGCGATCACGTCTCCAGTAGGTGCCCAGCGCTGCCCATGCCGGGCGGCGACGGTGCCGGACACCCACACCCGCTCTGCGGAAAGCGGATCCCCTCGTACCGCAAGGTGGTGCGGCACAAGCAGAGCGTGATCGCGGGGTGTACATGCCGTCCTCCCCGCGGTCCCTCCCACGGAAACCTCAACCGGAAGAGAAAATCTCGCATTCCCGGGCCTCACACCTGTCCTGCATGCTCCGCTCACCCGTCTTACCGCCGACTTATGGCCGAAAAGGGCAGGATGGAGGCCGAGAGACCCGACAAACACCCCTGCCCACGTGCGGCACAACCGCTACGCGGGTGGACACAGGAAGGACAAGCGACGTGCGCGTACTCGTCGTCGAGGACGAGCAGCTGCTCGCCGATGCGGTGGCCACCGGACTGCGCCGGGAGGCCATGGCCGTCGACGTCGTGTACGACGGTGCGGCCGCCCTGGAGCGCATCGGCGTCAACGACTACGACGTGGTCGTCCTCGACCGCGACCTCCCGCTCGTGCACGGCGACGACGTCTGCCGCAAGATCGTCGAACTCGGCATGCCCACCCGCGTGCTGATGCTCACGGCCTCCGGGGATGTCAGCGACCGGGTCGAGGGACTGGAGATCGGCGCCGACGACTACCTTCCCAAGCCCTTCGCGTTCAGCGAGCTGACTGCACGCGTGCGTGCCCTCGGCCGCCGCACCAGCGTGCCGCTGCCGCCCGTCCTGGAGCGGGCCGGCATCAAGCTGGACCCCAACCGCCGCGAGGTCTTCCGCGACGGCAAGGAGGTGCAGCTCGCGCCGAAGGAGTTCGCCGTGCTGGAGGTGCTGATGCGCAGCGAGGGCGCGGTCGTCTCCGCCGAGCAGCTCCTGGAGAAGGCGTGGGACGAGAACACCGACCCGTTCACGAACGTGGTGCGGGTGACCGTCATGACGCTGCGCCGCAAGCTGGGCGAGCCGCCGGTCATCGTGACCGTCCCGGGTTCCGGCTACCGGATCTGATCCGCCATGGCCGCCACTCCCGCGCCTCCCCAGGCGCCCCCGAAGCCCACCTGGGACCCCCGCAGGTCGGAGCCGCCCTTCCCGTGGCTGCGCCCGACGATCCGGATACGGCTCACGCTGCTGTACGGCGGGATGTTCCTGATCGCCGGCATCCTGCTGCTGTCGATCATCTATCTGCTGGCCGCGCAGGCCATCAACACCGGCAACGAACCGCTGTTCAAGATCGTGGGCGGCGCCGAGCTCAAGGTCACCAGCGACAACTGCCCCGCGATCAACAACGCCTCGAACCTCACCTACCCGCAGTTCAACGACGCGGTCAGCGCCTGTATCGACGATCAGCGCCGGGTCGCCCTCGACGATCTGCTCAGCCGGTCGCTGCTGGCCCTGCTCGGCCTCGCGATCATCGCCTTCGCCTTCGGCTACGCGATGGCCGGCCGGGTCCTGTCGCCGCTGGGCCGCATCACCCGCACCGCCCGCGCGGTGGCCGGCTCGGACCTGTCCCGCCGTATCGAGCTGGACGGCCCGGACGACGAGCTGAAGGAGCTGGCCGACACCTTCGACGACATGCTGGAACGATTGCAACGGGCCTTCACCGCCCAGCAGCGCTTCGTCGGCAACGCCTCGCACGAGCTGCGCACCCCGCTGGCGATCAACCGCACGCTGCTCGAGGTGCACCTCTCCGACCCGAACGCGCCGGTGGAGCTCCAGCAGCTCGGCAAGACGCTGCTGGCCACCAACGAGCGCAGTGAGCAGCTCGTGGAGGGCCTGCTGCTGCTCGCCCGCAGCGACAACCAGATCGTCGAGCGCAAGCCGGTCGACCTCGCCGAGGTCGCCGAGCAGGCCGTCGACCAGGTGCACGCCGAGGCGGAGGCCAAGGGGGTGGTGATCCGCGGCGAGCAGAAGACCGCGGTGGTCCAGGGCAACGGCGTCCTGCTGGAGCGCATCGCCCTGAACCTGGTGCAGAACGCCGTGCGGTACAACGTCCCGGAGGACGGCTGGGTCGAGGTCACCACCGAGATCCAGCACGGACAGGCGGTCCTGGTCGTCTCGAACACCGGGCCGGTGGTGCCGGCGTACGAGATCGACAACCTCTTCGAGCCGTTCAGGCGGCTGAGGACGGAGCGCACGGGCAGTGACAAGGGTGTGGGCCTCGGCCTCTCCATCGTGCGGTCGGTGGTGCGGGCCCACGGCGGCCACATCTCGGCCCAGCCGCGTGAAGGAGGCGGGCTCGTGATGCGAGTGACCCTGTCGGTCTGAGAGCATGTGCGCCGACACACGCCGCTGGCACGGGGATGTTCGCTTTGCGCGGAATTTTCTGAGCGCTCGGCGAGCGGAACCGTGTGTGATCGATCACAAGGGCGAATTTCAGGCCATCTACTCTCCGTGATCATGCGGGCTGTCGGAAAGCCGGGAAAATCCGGGTTTTCGGGGGTCTTGATCACGGGAAGTACAGGGTGAGACGCCTTTGAACTGCGGCATTAGGACCGTGTACGGTCCCGTTCGCCATCCAAGCCGATCACTCTTGAGGAGTCCGGTTGGGTGTCGATTGAGTAACAGACCTTGATGTGAGGCAAAATCTCCGCCTCGGGTCGGGCACAAGTCCGGCCTCTCACGCGTTACGTGCGCTGGAGACACCGCAGACACCCAGAGGGGGAGAGCGACATGGCAACGGATTACGACACCCCACGCAAGACCGACGACGACGTCGACTCGGACAGCCTTGAAGAGCTGAAGGCACGGCGGAACGACAAGTCGACGTCCGCTGTGGACGTGGACGAGTTCGAGGCCGCCGAGGGCCTTGAACTGCCCGGCGCGGACCTCTCGAACGAGGAGCTGGCCGTCCGGGTGCTGCCGAAGCAGCAGGACGAGTTCACATGCATGAGCTGCTTCCTGGTGCACCACCGCAGCCAGCTGGCCCGGGAGAAGAACGGTCAGCCGATCTGCCGCGACTGCGACTGAGGCCGGGTCGGGCATGACTGGCTCGACCCCTCCTCGGAAGCGCCGCTTCCTCAGGCGGGGAGCGGACCAAGGGCCGTCCGACGGCCCGTACGGCGCGCGTGACGACGAGCGGGGCTCATCAGGTACGGGAGCCTCGCTCGAACCGATGTCCGGAGCTGACCTCCCGGCGTCGGCCGAGATTCCCGCGCCCGTCGCCCGGCGGCGGGTCGCGGTCATCCGGGAAAGGGCCAGGGAAGGCGTCCGTAAGGGCGGCAGCCGGGCCAGAGCGGCCCTCGGGTACCTGGCCGACCGGATCATCGAGAACGCCCCGCGTATCCCCGTACGTGACCTCGCGGCGCTGCGTCGGCAGTTCCCGGGCCTCGGGCCCGAGCAGCTCGCCGACAAGCTCGTGGCGGGTGCCGCCAACGCGAGCTCGACGGTCGGGGCAGGCGTGGGCGCGGCGGCGATGCTGCCGGTGCCGCCCGCGATGCCGACCGAGCTGGCCGCCGAGATCACCGGTGTGGCCGCGATCGAGCTGAAGCTGATCGCCGAACTGCACGAGGTGTACGGCGTACGCCCGCCCGGCGGTCTCAGGGAACGCAGCACCGCGTATCTCTCCTCGTGGTCCGAGGAACGCGGCATCGACCCGATGAAGCCCACGACGATCAACGTCGCGCTCGGCGGGCAGATGAAGCGCGAACTGCGTCAACAGATCATGAAGCGCATGGTGCGCAATCTGCCGAACCTGATGCCCTTCATGGTCGGTGCCGCTGTGGGCGCGGTCATGAACCGCCGGGACACGAAAAAACTCGCGGCACGGATCCGGAACGACCTGCGGAAGGTGCAGGTGCCGTGGGAGGAGTTGCCCGAACTGCCGCCGCTGGAGCGCCCGGCGAAGCCGCTGCCGATGGGTGACGACGCACACGCCCAGTGGCGCAAGGACCTCGGGAACGGCTGACCGGCCGGCGCCGCGGACAAGTTTTTACGACGGGCAGGGGAAATCTTGACCGGGCCGGTGACGGCCCGATCTGGTGTGCTAGGCCGCGGCCTTGGCCGCGGCGATCGCCTCCGCCAGCCGCTCGGGCTCACGCGTCGACAGGTACAGGTACGGCGTCGGGTCCTCGGGGTCGACGACCTCCACGCGCAGCGCCGTCGGGATGTAGGCGCGCAGCAGCAGGAAGGCCCTGGTGTCGGCCTTGTGGGTGCGCCAGGCCCGCGCCTCCTCCGAGTCCATGACGTGCGCCTCGCCCAGCGCCCGCACCGGAAGCTTCGCCTCGCCCGCGATCAGGGAGTCGCCCACCACGCGGATGCGGATGGAGCCGTACGAACTCGCCACGACCGCCGCCGCGGCGGTGCCACCCGCCAGGCCCGCGAGCATGGGGAGCGTGCCGAACGGCAGAAGGATCAGGGCCAGCGAGAGCCCGACCAGGAACGAGATCAGCCACCAGGACCGGGGGGCGGTGAGGCGTTCTTCGTACGGGGCGGCGGAAAGCTGCATGGAAACAAGCTTGGCACGGTGTCCGACAGGTTCCGACGCGCGGGTAAGGTCTGCGGCTGTGAGAGGTACTTCAGCAGCTCTTCAGCCGCCGGCCGACGCCGTGAAACCGGTACGGCACCCGGACGCGCCCGCGCCCGGGGAACTCCTCGGCGCGCACTACGGCGAGTGTTTCGGCTGTGGCGGCGAGCAGCCCCACGGGCTGCACCTGGAGGCGCGGGCCGGGGACGGCGTGAGCATCACCGCCGAGTTCACCGTGCAGGCCGCCCACCAGGGTGCGCCCGGGCTCGCGCACGGCGGTGTCCTCGCCACCGCCCTCGACGAGACCCTCGGCTCGCTGAACTGGCTGCTGCGGACCATCGCGGTGACCGGGCGGCTGGAGACCGACTTCGTGCGGCCGGTGCCGGTCGGCACGGTGCTGTACCTGGAGGCCGAGGTGACGGCGGTCGCGGGCCGCAAGATCTACTCCAGCGCCACCGGGCGGATCGGCGGCCCCGAGGGGCCCCTCGCGGTGCGCGCGGACGCCCTCTTCATCGAGGTGAAGGTCGACCACTTCATCGACAACGGCCGCCCGGAGGAGATCCGGGCCGCCATGAACGACCCGGACCAGGTGCGGCGGGCCCGCGCCTTCGAGGTGAACCCGTGAGCCGTGATCCCCTGAACGTGCTGATCCGGCGCGTCGATGCGGACGTACCGCTTCCGACGTACTCGCACCCCGGTGACGCGGGGGCCGATCTGCGGACGACCGAGAGCCGGGAACTGAAGCCAGGGGAGCGGGCCGTCCTGCCCACCGGGGTGTCGATCGCCCTCCCCGAGGGGTACGCGGCCTTCGTGCACCCGCGCTCGGGTCTCGCCGCCCGTCTCGGTGTCGCCCTCGTGAATGCCCCGGGGACGGTTGATGCCGGGTACCGTGGGGAGATCAAGGTGATCGTGGTGAATCTCGACCCGCACGAGCCCGTGCGGTTCGAGCGCTTCGACCGGATTGCCCAACTGGTTGTCCAGCAGGTCGAGAGGGTTCGCTTCCAGGAGGTCGCGGAGCTTCCCGACTCGGCAAGGGCCGAGGGGGGCTTCGGGTCCACCGGCGGCCATGCCGCGGTGGGCGCTACAAGCGATAAAAGCGGTCAGGCCGCCGAAGGCGGCACTACGGGTGGGAATCGATACGCTTCGGTCGTATCCGACCGGGAAGGACAGTGACGTGTTCGGACGTCGCAACAAGAAGGGTGCCGCCGAGGACGCGGCCGGCGAGCCCGAGCAGGTCGTCGACATCGACTCTGAGGCGGACGACGAGGGCACGCGCGAGCGTGTACGGCTCGAACCGGAACCGCGGCCCGACGGGCCCTGGGACAGCTCCGAGGTCCGTGACCCCGCCGAGGGCCGGGTGGACCTGGGCGGCATGTTCGTGCCGGGCGTCGACGGCATGGAACTGCGCGTGGAGGTCGCGGGCGACGCGATCGTCGCGGCGACGGTCGTGCTGCGCGACAGCGCCATCCAGCTCCAGGCATTCGCCGCCCCCAAGCGTGAGGGCATCTGGGGCGAGGTGCGCGAGGAGATCGGCTCCGGCATCACCCAGCAGGGTGGCATCATCGACGAGGTCGAGGGGCCGCTCGGCTGGGAGATGAGGGCCCAGGTGCCGGTGCAACTGCCGGACGGCACGGGTGGTTTCCAGGTCGTGCGGTTCGTCGGTGTGGACGGTCCCCGCTGGTTCCTGCGCGGTGTGATCTCGGGCCAGGGCGCGGTGCAGCCGCAGGCGGCCGGTCTGCTCGAGCAGATCTTCCGGGACACGGTCGTGGTCCGCGGCGAGGGTCCGATGGCCCCGCGCGACCCGATCGTCCTGCAGCTGCCCAACGACGCCCAGATGGTTCCCGAGGGCGTGCAGCAGGAGGAGGCGGGATCCCGCTTCTCCGGTGGCATGGGCCAGCTCCAGCGCGGGCCGGAGATCACCGAGGTGCGCTGAGCACCGTAAGGACACTAGGGCCGTACCCCGTCCGGGGTGCGGCCCTTTCTCGTGCGTGAACCCTTGACGACTTATTGGTCTGTACCTATCGTCTGCGGCCATCGCGAGTGTTCAAAGGGACGCTCATTGTTCACGTACGAGAACGGATGGCTCCCCCACATGTCACCTGCTCCCGCACGTCATCGCCGCAGATTCCGTCGCACCGCCCTGTTCGCGGCACTGACCACCGCGCTGGTGGCCACCCTGCTGCTGCGGCCGCAGGCAGAGCGTGCCGACGCGGCGCCGGCCACCTTCGCCCATCCCGGAGTCACCGTCTCCAAGTCCCAGCTGGACTTCGTGCGCACCAAGGTCAACGCCGGCGCCCAGCCCTGGAAGGGCGCCTTCGACCAGATGACGGCGAGCAAGTACGCCGACCTCAACCGCACCCCCAAGCCGCGCGCGGTCGTCGAGTGCGGCTCCTACTCGAACCCGAACTACGGCTGCACCGACGAGCGCGAGGACGCGATAGCGGCCTACACCGACGCCCTCGCCTGGTACATCACCCGGGACGAGCGGTACGCGCGCAAGGCGATCGAGCTGATGGACGCCTGGTCCGCGGTGATCAAGGACCACACCAACAGCAACGCGCCGCTCCAGACGGGCTGGGCCGGCTCCTCCTGGCCCAAGGCCGCCGAGATCATCAAGCACACGTACACCGGGAGCTGGGCGAACTCCGGACGGTTCGCCACCATGCTCCGCAACGTCTACCTGCCCGAGATCATCAACGGCTCCAACTCCAACGGCAACTGGGAGCTGTCGATGATGGAGGCCGCCGTCGGCATCTCCGTCTTCCTGGAGGACAAGGCGTCGTACGACAAGGCCATGGCGAAGTTCCGCACCCGTACCGCCGCCTACGTCTACCTCGCCTCCGACGGCGATCTGCCCAGGACCGTGCCGAGCCAGAACCTCGACACCCGCGAGAAGATCGTCAACTACTGGCAGAAGCAGTCCACCTTCGTCACCGGCCTCACCCAGGAGACCTGCCGCGACTTCACCCACACCGGGTACGGCATCTCCGCGATCTCGCACATCGCCGAGACCAGCCGGATCCAGGGCCAGGACCTGTACGGCACCGACGTCGGCGAGCGGCTGCGGCAGGCGCTCGGGTTCCAGGCGAAGTACCAGCTGGGTACGGCCGCCCCGAGCTGGCTGTGCGGCGGCTCCCTGAAGCTCGGCCTCGGGCCGATCACCGAGGTGGGCTACAACGCGCTGCACAACCGCCTCGGCATCGCGATGAGCAACACCCAGACGCTCACCGAGCGCGGCCGCCCGGCCGGCAGCAACAACCTGTTCGTGGCGTGGGAGACCCTCACCCACGGCGACAACCCCAGCTGAGGCGGGGACCCGCGGCGGGGGCGTCAGAGTTGCGTCAAAGACGCCCCCGTCGCGGCACCCGGCCCCATTTGTCTCGATTGTTGGCCGTAAGGTCGACGCTGCGTAGGCAGCTATGACCGGAACACAATGGGGACCATGGGACGCGGCAAGCTTCGGATCTACCTCGGTGCGGCACCGGGCGTCGGCAAGACGTACGCGATGCTCTCCGAGGCGCACCGGCGTGTGGAGCGGGGCACCGACTGCGTGGTCGCGTTCGTGGAGCACCACGACCGGCCGCGCACCGAGGTGATGCTGCACGGCCTGGAGCAGATCAGGCGCCGGCAGCTGGAGTACCGGGGGAGCGCCTTCACCGAGATGGACGTGGACGCCGTCCTCGCCCGGCACCCGCAGGTCGCCCTCGTCGACGAACTCGCGCACACCAACATCCCCGGCTCCCGCAACGCCAAGCGCTGGCAGGACGTCGAGGAGCTCCTCGCGGCCGGTATCGACGTCATATCGACCGTCAACATTCAGCACCTTGAGTCCCTCGGGGACGTCGTGGAGTCGATCACCGGCGTGCGGCAGCAGGAGACCGTGCCGGACGAGGTGGTGCGCCGGGCCGACCAGATCGAGCTTGTCGACATGTCACCCCAGGCACTGCGGCGCCGTATGGCACACGGCAACATCTACAAGCCCGACAAGGTCGACGCGGCCCTCTCGAACTACTTCCGCCCCGGCAACCTGACCGCCCTGCGGGAGCTGGCGCTGCTGTGGGTGGCGGACCGGGTCGACGAGTACCTGAAGCAGTACCGCAGCGACCACCGGGTGTCGCGGATCTGGGGTTCCAGGGAGCGCATCGTCGTCGGGCTGACCGGCGGCCCTGAGGGGCGGACGCTGATCCGCCGGGCCGCGCGGCTGGCGGAGAAGGGCGCCGGCGGTGAGGTGCTCGCCGTCTACATCGCCCGCAGCGACGGGCTGACGTCCGCCTCGCCGAAGGAACTCGCCCTCCAGCGCACCCTCGTCGAGGACCTCGGCGGCACCTTCCACCACGTCGTCGGCGACGACATCCCGGCGGCGCTGCTGGCCTTCGCGCGCGGGGCGAACGCCACCCAGATAGTGCTCGGCTCCTCGCGCCGCAAGAGCTGGCAGTACATGTTCGGACCGGGCGTGGGCGTCACGGTGGCCCGGGAGTCGGGCCCCGACCTCGACGTGCACATCGTCACGCACGAGGAGGCCGCCAAGGGGCGCGGACTGCCCGTGGCCCGCGGGGCGCGCCTCGGCCGGCCCCGGATCCTCGCGGGCTGGCTCGTCGGCGTCGGCGGACCGGTACTGCTCACGCTGCTGCTGACCCACGTCGACGCCGACCTCGGGCTCGCGAACGACATGCTGCTGTTCCTGACCCTCACGGTGGCGGCGGCCCTCCTCGGCGGGCTCTACCCGGCGCTCGCCTCGGCCGCGGTCTGCTCACTGCTGCTGAACTGGTTCTTCACCCCGCCCCTGCGCCGCATCACGATCGCCGACCCGAAGAACCTGCTCGCGCTGGTGATCTTCGTCTTCGTGGCGGTGGCCGTCGCCTCCGTGGTCGACCTCGCGGCCCGCCGCACCCATCAGGCGGCCCGGCTGCGCGCCGAGTCGGAGATCCTGTCCTTCCTCGCCGGCAACGTGCTGCGCGGCGAGACCGGTCTGACGGAGCTGCTGGAGCGGGTCCGCGAGACCTTCGGCATGGACTCGGCGGTGCTGCTGGAGCGGGAGAGCGACGTCGACCCGTGGACCTGCGCGGGCCGGGTGGGCGCGGGAGCGGCACCGGTACGGCCCGAGGACGCGGACGTGGACGTGCCGGTCGGCGACCACATGGCGCTCGCGCTGACCGGCCGGGTGCTGCCCGCCGAGGACCGCCGTGTCCTCGCCGCCTTCGCCGCCCAGGCCGCGGTCGTACTCGACCGCCAGCGCCTCCAGAGCGAGGCCGACCAGGCCAAGGAACTGGCGGAGGGCAACCGCATCCGTACGGCGCTGCTGGCCGCCGTCAGCCACGATCTGCGCACGCCCCTCGCGGGCATCAAGGCGGCCGTCTCCTCGCTGCGCTCCGACGACGTCGCCTGGTCCGAGGAGGACGAGGCCGAACTGCTCGAAGGCATCGAGGACGGCGCCGACCGGCTCGACCACCTCGTCGGGAACCTGCTCGACATGTCCCGCCTCCAGACCGGCACCGTCACCCCGCTGATCCGCGAGATCGACCTCGACGAGGTGGTGCCGATGGCGCTGGGCGGGGTGCCCGAGGGCAGCGTCGACCTGGACGTCCCGGAGACGCTGCCCATGGTCGCCGTGGACCCGGGGCTGCTGGAGCGGTCGGTGGCCAACCTGGTCGAGAACGCCGTCAAGTACAGCCCTGACGACAGCAGGGTCCTGGTGTCCGCAAGTGCCATCGCCGACCGGGTCGAGGTCCGGGTGGTCGACCGCGGGCCCGGCGTCCCGGACGAGGCCAAGGAACGCATCTTCGCCCCCTTCCAGCGCTACGGCGACGCCCCGCGCGGCGCCGGCGTCGGGCTCGGCCTCGCCGTCGCCCGCGGCTTCGCCGAGGCCATGGGCGGCACCCTCAACGCCGAGGACACCCCCGGCGGCGGCCTCACCATGGTGCTCACGCTCAGGGCGGCGGGCGCGCGGCCCGGGGAACCGCCCGGCCCCGGAGAGCCCTCTCACGGCACGGGGCACCCCCGCTCCGACGAGCCCCTTCACTCCGTACGACCCGAAAGGCAGACCACATGACCCGGGTGCTGGTGATCGACGACGAGCCGCAGATCGTGCGCGCCCTCGTGATCAACCTCAAGGCCCGCAAGTACGAGGTCGACGCCGCCCACGACGGGGCGACCGCCCTCGAACTCGCCGCCACCCGCCACCCCGACGTGGTCGTCCTCGACCTCGGTCTGCCCGACATGGACGGCGTCGAGGTGATCCGCGGACTGCGCGGCTGGACCCGGGTGCCGATCCTGGTGCTCTCCGCCCGGCACTCCTCCGACGAGAAGGTCGAGGCCCTCGACGCCGGCGCCGACGACTACGTCACCAAGCCCTTCGGCATGGACGAGCTGCTGGCCCGGCTGCGGGCCGCCGTCCGCCGGGCCGAGCCCACCGGGGGCGGCGAGGACGACGTGATGGTCGAGACCGAGGAGTTCACCGTCGACCTCGCAGCGAAGAAGGTCAACCGCAGCGGGAAGGACGTACGGCTCACCCCCACCGAGTGGCATCTGCTGGAGGTGCTGGTGCGCAACACGGGGCGGCTGGTGAGCCAGAAACAGCTGCTCCAGGAGGTGTGGGGGCCGTCGTACGGGACGGAGACGAACTACCTGCGGGTGTACATGGCCCAGCTGCGCCGCAAGCTGGAGGCGGACCCCTCGCACCCCAAGCACTTCGTCACGGAGCCGGGGATGGGGTACCGCTTCGAGAAGTGAGCCGTGGGCCTCTTCCGCAGGTCGGAGCGGAGCGGGTTCGGGCCGTGGCACCAGGGGTACGTAGGTGTCGGCGCACCCCGGTAGGCTTCAAGACATGAGTGCTGTTCCTCGTTCGGAAAAGTCGGTGGGCCGGTTCCGGCGCATGCTCGACCGGCTCTCCTCGTCGCAGGAGGACCTGGAGTCCGAGGAGCTGCGCGAGGACGCCGAGACCGCCGGCTGCACCAAGATCGGTGACTGCCGTGACCGACAGATAGTGACGGTTACTGGTACCTTGCGCACGGTCACGCTGCGGCCGCGTGCGGGAGTCCCGGCCCTGGAGGCCGAGCTGTTCGACGGCTCCGCCGCCCTGGACGTGGTGTGGCTCGGCAGACGCTCCATAGTGGGCATAGAGCCCGGGCGCCGGCTGATCGCATCCGGCCGGATCTCCATGAGCCGGGGGCGCCGTGTGCTGTTCAACCCGAAATACGAACTGAGACCCCTCGGACGGGAGTAGCCGGTGACGTCGCTCGACAAGCCGACCGAAGACACCACCGCAGACGCCGAGCACGACTCCCGGGCGGTGACCGAGGCCGCGCTGTTCGAGGCTTTCGGCGGCATGCGCGGCATGATCGAGACGGTCCTGCCCGGCCTGCTCTTCGTCACCATCTACACGATCAACAAGGACCTGCACATGTCGGCCATCGCGGCCCTCGCGGTGTCCTTGGTCCTCGTGGTCGTGCGGCTGGTGATGCGGGACACCATCAAGCACGCCTTCAGCGGAGTCTTCGGCGTCGCCTTCGGTGTCGTGTTCGCGATGATGACCGGCAACGCCAAGGACTTCTACCTGCCCGGCATGCTCTACACGCTGGGGCTGGCGCTCGCCTACATCATCACGACCCTGTGCGGTGTGCCGCTGATCGGCCTGATCCTCGGTCCGGTGTTCAAGGAGAACCTCTCCTGGCGCACCCGCAACCCCGGCCGCAAGAAGGCGTACGCCAAGGCCAGTTACGCCTGGGGCCTGATCCTGCTCGCCAAGTGCGCGATCCTCTTCCCGCTGTACTGGTGGGCCGACACGACCCAGCTCGGCTGGGTGCTGGTCGCCCTGAAGATCCCGCCGTTCCTGCTGGCCGTGTGGCTGACCTGGGTGTTCCTGGCGAAGGCGCCGGCCCCGATCGACGTGTTCGCGGAGATGGAGGCGGCGGAGAAGGCCGAGGCGGAGCGGAAGGCTGCCGCCGGCCGGGCCGAGTAGGCACGCACGTCGCATATCGCATGAGGAAGGGCGCCCCGGAATTCCGGGGCGCCCTTCCTCATGCGATATGCGGAGCAGCTAGCTCGTCGTGTCCTCGCGGCGGACCGACAGCAGGTCCTCCAGTTGCTCCTCGCGGGCCTGGGCGGCCACGAAGAGGAGCTCGTCGCCGGCCTCCAGGGAGTCCTCACGGGACGGGGTGAGGACGCGGGTGCCGCGGATGATCGTCACCAGGGACGTGTCCTGCGGCCACTCGACGTCGCCGACCTGAGTGCCGGCCAGCGCCGACTCCTCGGGAAGGGTCAGCTCGACGAGGTTCGCGTCGCCGTGGCTGAAGCGGAGGAGGCGGACCAGGTCGCCGACGCTCACCGCCTCCTCGACCAGGGCGGACATCAGACGCGGCGTGGACACGGCCACATCCACGCCCCACGACTCGTTGAAGAGCCACTCGTTCTTCGGGTTGTTCACCCGGGCGACGACGCGCGGAACGCCGTACTCCGTCTTCGCCAGCAGGGACACGACCAGGTTGACCTTGTCGTCACCCGTGGCCGCGATGACCACGTTGCAGCGCTGGAGCGCCGCCTCGTCCAGCGACGTGATCTCGCAGGCGTCGGCCAGCAGCCACTCCGCCTGCGGGACCCGCTCGACCGAGATGGCGGTCGGCGCCTTGTCGATCAGCAGGATCTCGTGGCCGTTCTCCAGCAGCTCGCCCGCGATCGAGCGGCCCACCGCACCGGCACCGGCAATGGCGACCCTCATCAGTGACCGCCCTCCTCTTCGGGACCCTTGGCGAACGCCGCCTCGACCTTGTCGACCTCGTCGGTGCGCATCATCACGTGCACCAGGTCGCCCTCCTGCAGCACCGTCTGCGAGGTGGGCAGGATCGCCTCGCCGAGGCGGGTCAGGAACGCCACGCGGACGCCCGTCTCCTCCTGGAGCCGGCTGATCTTGTGGCCCACCCACTCCGCGGAGGCGTGCACCTCGGCGAGCTGGACGCCGCCGGTGGGATCACGCCACAGCGGCTCGGCGCCCGAGGGCAGCAGGCGGCGCAGCATCTGGTCCGCCGTCCAGCGGACCGTGGCCACGGTGGGGATGCCCAGGCGCTGGTAGACCTCGGCGCGGCGGGGGTCGTAGATCCGCGCCGCGACGTTCTCCACGCCGAACATCTCGCGGGCCACCCGGGCGGAGATGATGTTGGAGTTGTCGCCGCTGGAGACGGCGGCGAAGGCGCCCGCCTCCTCGATGCCGGCCTCGCGCAGGGTGTCCTGGTCGAAGCCGACGCCGGTGACGCGGCGGCCGCCGAACCCGGGGCCCAGCCGGCGGAACGCGGTGGGGTCCTGGTCGATCACAGCGACCGTGTGCCCTTGTTGCTCCAGGGTCTGGGCCAGAGCGGAACCCACCCTTCCGCAACCCATGATGACGATGTGCACGGCGCTTACCCCGCACTCCTCGTGAGGCGTCTGACTTGCGTGAACGTGGTGCTCATAACCTTCTCTCGGTTCGCCGGGCAACGGGCGCGGGCCGGTCGCGGACCGCTGGGCAACATCATGCCGGGCAATGGCCTGAATGATCCCTCGCGGTACGGATCGTGGACGCGCGCGTGCCTCAGTCCCACCGTAACCGTCCCCTCCGACAGGCCCACCGGGGCGTCCGCCGGTGCCCTCAGCGGCGGTTGAAGCTGCGGAGGCTGGCCAGTGCCAGGACGCCGAGTCCGGCGGGCGAGACGAGAGCTCCGACGAGCTGAGCGGTCGTCTGCGACATGAGGTCTCCCCGGCTGTGATGAGCGTACCGACGCAGGTCATGGAGGCACGCGGGCGTCATCCGGCTCCGTGCCCGGCGCGTTGCGGGCCCGGAATTCACCCCCGCGCCGTGCGCGATTTCACCCGGATGTGCTCCGCCCCAGGCCGGGGGCCTACGATTCTCTGTTGTGTCCAAACTGACCGACGTGCCCAAGCGGATTCTGATCGGGCGCGCACTGCGCAGTGATCGGCTGGCGGAAACGCTCCTGCCGAAGCGCATCGCGCTGCCCGTCTTCGCCTCCGACCCGCTGTCCTCCGTGGCGTACGCGCCCGGAGAAGTGCTGCTGGTCCTCTCCATCGCGGGCGTGTCGGCCTACCACTTCAGCCCCTGGATCGCCCTCGCGGTCGTCGTGCTGATGTTCACCGTGGTGGCCTCCTACCGGCAGAACGTGCACGCCTACCCGAGCGGCGGCGGCGACTACGAGGTGGCGACCACCAACCTTGGCCCCAAGGCGGGCCTGACGGTGGCCAGCGCGCTCCTGGTCGACTACGTCCTGACCGTCGCCGTGTCCATCTCCTCCGGCATCGAGAACCTGGGCTCCGCGATCCCGTTCGTCGTCGAGCACAAGGTCGAGTGCGCGGCCGCGGTGATCCTGCTGCTGACGGTGATGAACCTGCGCGGCGTGCGGGAGTCCGGCAGCCTCTTCGCGATCCCGACGTACGTCTTCGTCGCGGGCGTCTTCATCATGATCGCCTGGGGCGCGTTCCGCGGGCTGGTCCTGGACGACACCATGCGGGCACCCACGGCGTCGTACGAGATCAAACCCGAGCACGAGGGCCTCGCCGGCTTCGCGATGGTCTTCCTGCTGCTGCGCGCGTTCTCCTCCGGCTGTGCCGCGCTCACCGGCGTCGAGGCGATCTCCAACGGCGTCCCGGCCTTCCGCAAGCCCAAGTCGAAGAACGCCGCGACCACGCTGGCGATGATGGGCCTGCTGGCCGTCACCATGTTCTGCGGCATCATCGGGCTCGCCATGGCGACCAAGGTCCGCATGGCCGAGAACCCGGCCGTCGACCTGGTCAAGGACGGTGTCGCGGTCGGCTCCGGCTACGTCCAGAACCCCGTGATCACCCAGGTCGCCGAGGCCGTCTTCGGCAAGGGCAGCTTCTTCTTCATCGTGCTCGCCGCGGCCACCGCGCTGGTGCTGTTCCTCGCGGCCAACACCGCCTACAACGGCTTCCCGGTGCTCGGCTCGATCCTCGCCCAGGACCGCTATCTGCCGCGCCAGCTGCACACCCGCGGCGACCGGCTCGCCTTCTCCAACGGCATCGTGCTGCTGGCGGGCGCGGCCGTGCTGCTGGTGTGGATCTACGGCGCCGACTCCACACGCCTGATCCAGCTGTACATCGTCGGCGTGTTCGTGTCCTTCACGCTCAGCCAGATCGGCATGGTCCGGCACTGGAACCGCCTGCTGGCCACGGAGAAGGACATGGCCCAGCGCCGCCACATGGTCCGCTCCCGCGCGATCAACACCTTCGGCGCCTTCTTCACCGGGCTCGTCCTGGTGGTCGTCCTGGTCACCAAGTTCACGCACGGCGCCTGGGTCGCCCTGCTCGGCATGGTGATCTTCTACGTGACGATGACGGCGATCCGCCGCCACTACGACCACGTCTCCGAGGAGCTCTCCGCCCCCGAGGGCCCCAGCGACGACAGCGTCCGGCCGTCCCGGGTGCACTCCGTCGTCCTGGTCTCCAAGATCCACCGGCCCGCGCTGCGCGCCCTCGCCTACGCCAAGCTGCTGCGCTCGGACACCCTGGAGGCGCTCAGCGTCAACGTCGACCCGGCGGAGACCAAGGCGCTGCGCGAGGAGTGGGAGCGGCGCGGCATCGACGTACCGCTGAAGGTCCTCGACTCGCCCTACCGCGAGATCACGCGGCCGATCATCGAGTACGTGAAGGGGCTGCGGAAGGAGTCGCCGCGCGACGCGGTGTCCGTGATCATCCCCGAGTACGTCGTCGGCCACTGGTACGAGCATCTGCTGCACAACCAGAGCGCGCTGCGGCTGAAGGGCCGGCTGCTGTTCACGCCGGGCATCATGGTCACCTCGGTGCCCTACCAGCTCCAGTCCTCCGAGGCCGCGAAGGTCCGCGCCCGCAAGCGCGGGGAGTGGAACGCGCCGGGTGCGGTGCGACGGGGGCCGGCGCAGGAGCGGGCCAAGGAGACCGAAGCCCGGAAGTGACCGGGGTCTGGAGCACGTAGACTGGTGGGCTGTTGTCGGGCCCTCAGGAGACCTCTGGAGAGGGCCGTGCCCCCTCTCGATCTGGAGTCACCCCACCATGCAGGCAGAAGAAAAGAAGTCGCTGGTGGGGGAGGAGTACGAGGTCGAGATCGGCCCCGTCGCCCACGGTGGGCACTGCATCGCCCGCACCGACGCGGGCCAGGTGCTGTTCGTCCGGCACACGCTGCCCGGCGAGCGGGTCGTGGCCCGGGTGACCGAGGGCGAGGAGGGCGACCGCTTCCTGCGCGCCGATGCCGTCGAGATCCTCACGGCCTCCAAGGACCGCGTCGAGGCGCCCTGCCCCTACGCCGGCCCCGGCCGCTGCGGCGGCTGCGACTGGCAGCACGCGAAGCCGGGGGCGCAGCGCCGGCTGAAGGGCGAGGTCGTCGCCGAGCAGCTGCAGCGGCTCGCGGGCCTGACGCCCGAGGACGTCGGCTGGGACGGCACGGTGATGCCGGCCGAGGGCGACAAGCTGCCCGCCGGACAGGTGCCGCAGTGGCGCACGCGCGTGCAGTACGCCGTCGACGCCGACGGTCACGCCGGACTGCGCCGGCACCGCTCGCACGAGGTGGAGCCGGTCGACCACTGCATGATCGCCGCCGAGGGCGTCAGCGAGCTGGGCATCGAGAAGCGGGACTGGACGGGCATGGCCTCGGTGGAGGCCATCGCGGCGACGGGTTCGCAGGACCGCCAGGTGATCCTCACGCCGCGGCCCGGCGCGCGGCTGCCGATCGTCGAGCTGGACAAGCCGGTCTCAGTGATGCGGGTCGGCGAGAAGGACGGCGGCACGCACCGCGTCCACGGCCGTCCCTTCGTCCGCGAGCGCGCCGACGGCCGCACCCACCGGGTCGGCAGCGGCGGCTTCTGGCAGGTCCACCCGAAGGCCGCGGACACCCTGGTCACGGCGGTCATGCAGGGCCTGCTGCCGCGCAAGGGCGAGATGGCGCTGGACCTGTACTGCGGCGTCGGCCTCTTCGCGGGCGCCCTTGCCGACCGCCTCGGCGACAAGGGCGCGGTCCTCGGCATCGAGTCCGGCAAGCGCGCGGTGGAGGACGCCCGGCACAATCTGGCCGACTTCGAGCGCGTCCGCATCGAGCAGGGCAAGGTCGAGTCGGTCCTGCCGCGCACGGGCATCTCCGAGGTCGACCTGATCGTCCTGGACCCGCCGCGAGCGGGAGCGGGCCGCAAGACGGTCGAGCACCTTGCTTCGCTGGGCGCGCGGCGGATCGCCTACGTGGCCTGCGATCCTGCCGCTCTGGCGCGGGACTTGGGGTACTTCCGGGACGGGGGGTACCGGGTGCGGACCCTGCGGGCGTTCGATCTGTTTCCGATGACTCATCATGTGGAGTGCGTGGCGATTCTGGAGCCGGCGAAGTAGGGATCCTGAACTGCGGTTTCGGCAGACTGTGAGCGGCCGGGGGCGTTGCCCCCGGCCGCTCTTCCTTGTGGTGTCAGGAGGCCGGCATCAGGACCGTGTCGATGATGTAGACGTTCGCGTTGGCCGTCCTGACGTTGCCGCACACCACCTTCGCGGAGTCGTTGACGGTGTAGGACTCACCCGAGCCGGTCGTGGTCAGCTTCGACTTCTGCAGGGTCTCGTAGGAGCCCTTCTCAAGGTCCTTCGGCGTCAGCTTCTGGCCCACCACGTGGTAGGTGAGGATCTGCGTCAGCTGCTCCTTGTCGGCCAGGACCTTGTTCAGGGTCTCCTTCGGGATCTTCGCGAAGGCGTCATTGGTCGGCGCGAACACCGTGATGTTCTGGGCGTTGTTGAGGGTGTCGACCAGACCCGCCTTCTTCACCGCCGTCACCAGCGTGGACAGGGCGGGGTTGTTGGACGCGGCGGTGGCCACCGGGTCCTCGGCCATGCCGTCGAACGAGCCGGCGCCGTCCTCGGGTACCGATGAACAGGCCGGTCCGAAGGGCGCGTCGGCCGGGGCGGCGCTCGCGGAGTTGCCCATGCCCTCGGCGGCCGGCGTCGTCGCGGACGACTTTCCGGAAGAGCCCGACGAGGCGGAGCCGCTGCCGCTGTCGGAGCAGGCGCTCAGGGACAGGGGCAGAACGACCGCGGCGGTGACAGCGAGCGCGGCGTAACGAATTCGGGTGTTCATGGTGTGTCTCCTGTTGGTTGATGCAGCCGGAGCTGCGTTCACATCGGGGGTCGGGGAATTGGCGTACGGGTCATTCGACGGTCACCACCACGGAGTGCCGTCCGTCCGCGCCGTCGGGGACGGTGCGGGTGCGCTTCTCGGTCTGGACCGCGCCGGTGCGGTCCGTGGCGCGCACGGTGAGGGTGTGGCTGCCCTTGGTCGCCTGCCAGGCGAAGGACCACTGGCGCCAGGTGTCGCGCGAGTCCTCGGCGGCGAGCCGGGCCTCCTGCCAGCCGCCGTCGTCGACGCGGACCTCGACCTTGTCGATCCCTCGGTTCTGGGCCCAGGCGACTCCGGCGACCATGACGGTGCCGGTCCGGGGGCGGGCGAACGGCTTGGGGGTGTCGATCCGTGACTGGGTCTTGACGGGTGCCTCACGCGCCCAGTCGCGCTTGACCCAGTAGGCGTCGTAGGCGTCGAACGTGGTGAGTTCGATGTCCTCGATCCACTTGCAGGCCGAGACGTAGCCGTACAGACCAGGGACCACCATGCGGGCCGGGAAGCCATGCTCGAAGGGGAGCGGTCGGCCGTTCATACCGAGGGCGAGCAGGGCGTCCCGGCCGTCCATGACGTCTTCCACGGGGCTGCCGATCGTCATGCCGTCGACCGAGCGGGAGACCAGCTGGTCGGCGGGTCCTCCCTCGGACGGGGCCCTGACGCCGCACTCGGCGAGCAGGGGTGCGAGAGGTACGCCGATCCAGCGGGCGTTGCCCACGTAGGGGCCGCCGACCTCGTTCGAGACGCAGGTGAGTGTGATGTCGCGCTCGATGAGGTCGCGCCGCAGCAGGTCGTCGTAGGAGAGTGAGACCGCCTTGCCGACGCCCAGGCCGTCGATGCGCAGCCGCCAGGTGCTGGCGTCCACCTTCGGAACGACCAGCGCGGTGTCCACGCGGTAGAAGTCGTCGGTCGGCGTGATGAAGGGGCTGATTCCCCCGATCCGCAGTCCGGCGCCTTTGGGTGTCGCGGGGGCGGGAGAGCCGGGGGCGGGCAGAACGACGTCCTCGCGTGAGGCGACGGCATCGCGGGCGGTCGAGCCGTTCAGATGCCGGCCGAGCGTGCCGGCGCCGGTGGAGGCGGCGGCCGCGGCGACCGCCGTGATCACGAAGCCCCGGCGGTCCCAGCCCGGTTCGTCGCCCGCTCCCGACTCGCCGGTTTCAGCGCCGGTTTCGGTGCGGGCGGCCGTCAGGCGGCTCACCAGAAGAAAAAGGGTGACCGCTCCGGCCGCCGCGCCCGCGAGGGAGGGGACGGCATCGGTGATGCCGGCGGAGTCCGGGCGGCTGGTCGCCGCGAGGCCGCCCACGACACCGAACAGCAGCACCCCTGCCGCGGCCGAACGGATGTGGCGCAGGGCGAGCAGACCCAATGCGAGTGCGAGCAGGGCGAGTACGGCGAGAATGCCGAGTTGCAACACCAGTTTGTCGTCGGTCCCGAAATTGCGAATCGCCCAGTCCTTTACGGCGGGGGGTGTGCGGTCGATTGCCGCACTGCCGACCGCGACGACCGGACCTGCCTGAGGACGCACCCGTACGGACACCAATTCGGCGACGGTGAGGGCCGTACAGCCCGCGAGAGCACCGCTGAACGCGGCCAGCGCGGGCCGCACCCAGCTGCGCGGATGGCGAAGTTTCTTTCCGTCGTCGATCACGTGGGGAATCCGGCCCTGCGGGCTCCGCGGATTGGTCGACGACTCGATTGAGGGATTCTTTTTTTCTGACCAATCCGCCCCCTGCTTCCGCAACGGATTACATCTAATGGGTCAGGCGGGGAGATTCATGAGGGCCAGTGGAGGGGAAGTGGGCTGACGCGAGCCGCCCGCGGGCTCAACGGTGATGCCCATGCCGGACGCCCCGTCGACGGGACCCCGCAGCAGCACGGTCTGATCGCCGCGCTCGGGGTCCATCAGGCCGGCGGAGCGCATTGCGGTGCCGTCGGCGAACCAGAGCTGGTACACCTGCCCGCGCGTCGGCCGCTCCATCCCGGAGACGACGAACACGGCCCTGTCGAGGTCCTGCGAGACGACGACGGTGCCGGTGGCGCCGTCGCCCAACGCGGCTGACCGGGCAGCGGCATCCGGCGCCGCCAGCACCGTGGCGATCTCGCCCGCGCCCTGCTCGGTCCGGCGGGCCTGCTCCAGAGCGCTCTCGGCGCGCTCGTGCTGCCACACCGCCGTGGCGCCGAGCGCGGCGACGGCCGCCATGCACGCGGCCAGCGCCCAGCGCGAGATCAGCCCGGCCCGTGCCCCCGCGCGCTCCGGACGGGCAGCGGCCCCCGCGTCGGGCGGGTCCTGCCGGACGGCGTCGATGCGGCGCAGCACCTGCTCCCGCATCGCGGTGCGCGGCGTCATGGAGACGGCAAGTCCGAGGCGCGCGGCGGTGGCGCGCAGTTCGGTGGCCTCCCGCTCGCACGGCTCGCAGTGGGGCAAGTGGCGTTCGAAGGCTTCGCGCTCGTCGTCGGACAGGGCGTGCAGCGCGTAGGCGCCCGTCATCCAGTGCAGGTCGGCGGTGGTCATGCGGCCACCCCCAGGCAGTCGCGCAGACGGATGAGGCCGTCGCGCAGCCTTGTCTTGACCGTGCCCAGGGGAAGCGTCAGGGCTTCCGCCACCTGTCGGTAGGTCAGACCGCGGTAGTACGCCAGCGTGACGGCCTGGCGCTGGAGCTCGGTGAGCGTGCGCAGGCAGCGGCGGACCTGCTCGCGCTCGATGCGCGCCTCGACCTGTTCGCTGACCTCGTCGTACTCGGGCATGTGGTCCATGACGGCGGCTCTGTGGTCCCGGGCCGCCGTGGCCTCGACCGAGCGCACGCGGTCGATCGCCCGGCGGTGTGCGAGCGTGAGGATCCAGTTGATGGCGGTGCCGCGGTCGGGGCGGTATCGGGGGGCTGTGCGCCACACCTCCACCAGGACCTCCTGGGCCACCTCCTCCGACTGCGCCTGATCGCGCAGGACGGCGCGGACGACACCGAGGACGGGGCTCACCACACTGTCGTAGACCGAGGCGAACGCCTCTTCGTCACCGAGAGCGACGCGACCCACCAGCTCCTGCAGATCCGGCTCCGTCGATGGATTTCTGCCGATATGGACTGCTTCTCGCACGTGGGCCCTCCGTGATCGCCGTACCTGGGACATCTCCGGACGTAATCCGATCCTGCGCATGCCGCGGATTGGTCCCTACGGGGAGGAAGCTCCAGGTGGCACCGACCGCCGGCGCTTCAAGCTCGACGGTCTGTACGCATGCGGCGTACGACGACTCACGACGAATCCAGATCACCTCGTCGCGATCACTGAGCCGGCGGCCAATGGTTTCTGAGCTGCGGCTTCGGCGGCGCGCGTTCGGTGCGATGTGAGGGGATGCGGGCGATATCTTGGCGGTGACGGGGGAGGGTTTCGTGGTGGGTCGGGAGCGGCGGCTGGTGGCTGCCGGGGTGCACGGGCGTGCGCTGCGGGACGACTACTCGCTCGCCGGTCGGGTCTTTGCTCGCAGGATCCTGCCGCACTATGCCGCGGTGCGGCTGCTGGTGGCTCCCGCGTTGCAGCCGCATCTGATCGCCGCCTACGCCTTTCTCGCCCGTACCGACGACCTCGCCGACCAAGGTCCCCTGCACGAGCGGCTGCCGCGCTGGAGGGCCTGGGCCGAGCAGGTCGCCTCCGGGCTGGACTCCGGGCACGCCCAGGACCCGGTGCTGCGCGCCTTCCTGCACACCGTGTCCGTGCGGCAGTTGCCGCACCACTGGGTGCACACGTATCTCAAGGCCACCGACGAGGAACTGCACTTCACCGGGCACGCCACCGAAGCCGACTTCCAGCGCTACGTGGACAACCTCGCCCTGCCGGCCCTGATGCTGATGGAGGATCTCCAGCACGAGGGCGGCGGTGACGCGGTCTTCCGGTCCCGGTGCCGGTCGTTCGCCGAAGGACTGCAACGTCTGGACTTCCTCGCCGACCTCACCGAGGACCTGGGCGAAGGACGCCTGTACCTGCCGCAGGAGGACCTCGACCGCTTCGGCGTCACCCGGGCGGCTCTGGAAGCGGGGCAGGACAGTGCGGCGGTGAGGGAGTTGGTCGCCTTCACCTGCCGCAGGACCCGGCAGGCCCTCACGGACTCACAGGCCCTGCTCGACTCCACCGCGCCGAGTTTCCAGCCGTTGCAGCGGGCTCTGCTGGAGCTGGCCGAGCATCAACTGTCCCGTGTCGAGCACGCCGGTGCCTCCGTCACCCGGCGCACCGTCGGATACGGCCTGCGCAAACCCCTCGCCGTCCTGCTCCGCGAGCGGGGGATCGTCAGGGTCGGCTCATCGTGAGCGGTCATGGGCGGACCAGCACCTTCAAGGTCTCGCGGTCGTTCATCGCGCGGTAGCCGTCGGCGACGTCCTCCAGGGGGACGGTGCGGTCGAAGACCCGGCCGGGGCGGATCGAGCCGTCGAGGATGTGCGGCATCAGTTCCTCGATGTAGGCGCGGGCGGGGGCGACGCCGCCGGTGAGGGTGATGTTGCGCATGAAGTCGCCGAACCCGAAAGGTACTTCGGGATATTGAGGGGCGCCGACGCGGCTGATCGTGCCGCCCGCGCGGACCACGCCGAGGCTCTGCACCAGGGCGTCCTTCAGGCCGACGCATTCGAGGACCTTGCGGGTGCCCTCACCGCCGGTGAGTTCGCGGACCAGGGCGACGCCCTCGTCCCCGCGTTCGGCGACCACGTCGGTCGCGCCGAAGTCGCGGCCCAGGTCGGTGCGGGCCCCGTGGCGGCCCATGAGGACGATCCGTTCGGCGCCCAGCAGCCGGGCGGAGAGCACGGCGGACAGACCGACCGCGCCGTCCCCGACGACGGTGACGGTGTCGCCGCGGCGGACGCCCGCCGTGCGGGCGGCGTGGTAGCCGGTGCAGAGCACGTCGGAGAGCGTGAGCAGGTCGGGCAGCAGCTCGGAGTCCTCGGCGACGGGCATCTTCACCAGCGTGCCGTCGGCCTGGGGGACGCGGGCGGCCTGGCCCTGGCCGCCGTCGACGCCGTTCACGCCCCACTGGCCGCCGTGCGGACAGGAGGTCTGCAGGCCCTCGCGGCAGTACGCGCAGGTGTTGTCGGCCCAGACGAACGGCGCCACGACCACGTCCCCCGGCTTCAGGGTGCGTACCCCGGACCCGGTCTCCTCGACGACGCCGAGGAACTCGTGACCCATGTGACGGGGGGTGTCGGTGGGCTCCAGCGACTTGTAGGGCCACAGGTCGCTGCCGCAGACGCAGGACAGCACGATCCGTACGACCGCGTCGGTGGCCTGCTGGATCTTCGGGTCGGCGACGTCTTCGACACGTATGTCCTCGGCCGCGTACATCAGGGTGGCGCGCACGGTGGGGCTCCTCGGGGAGGTGGCGGTGGGTGGTCAGCGGGGTTCGAGGCGGAGGGTGGAGGCGCGGGCCCGGTCGGTCAGGACGTGGTCGACGATGCTGGTGTACCGGCCGTACTTCTCCCGGTAGGCCGCGTCCACGTCGGCGTACTCGCCGGGATCGGCGTCGCGGAAGGCGACGTCGGCCCGGACGCCTCCGGCCTCGACACGTCCCCGCAGGCGCGAACGTGTGCCCTGGTACCAGGGGCCGTCGACGCCCTTGACCGAGCGGACGTAGAGCCGGTCGCCCGCCCGTACGACCCACATGGTCACGGGGGCGCGGAGCGTGCCGTCGGAGCGTTCGGACTCCAGGGCCAGCTCTTCCGCCGTGCCGATCTCTGTCAGGTCGGAGTCGTTCCAGGTGGTCATGGTCCTCACCTTCGGTGGAGGGAATCTCGGGCTTCCTGAATCCCGGGCTCCCGGAGTCTCAGGCTTCCGGGATGGCGCGCCCGTAGGCGGCGAGGGTGACGTTCTCGGGCTCGGGGCCGCCGCGCCGGCCGGTCTCCAGGGCGTCGAGGGCCTTCAGCTCCTCCGCGGTGAGGGAGAAGTCGAAGACGTCGATGTTCTCGGCGATGCGCCGGCGCCTGGTCGACTTCGGGATCACCGAGCGGCCCTGCTGGATGCCCCAGCGCAGCAGTACCTGGGCCGGGCTCTTGCCGTGTGCCCCGGCGATCGCGGTCACGACCGGGTCCTCCAGGACGCTCCTGCGGTCCTCGCCGTATCCCGGATAGAAGGTGATTCCGCCGATGGGCGACCACGCCTGGCTGAGGATGTGGTGCCGGTCGTCGAAGTCGAGGACGGCGCGCTGCTGGAAGTAGGGGTGGATCTCCAGCTGGTTGACGGCGGGAACGACGGTGGTGGCGTCGAGCAGTGCGGTCAGGTGCTCGACCATGAAGTTGCTGACGCCGATGGCGCGGACCCTGCCGTCGGCCAGGAGCTTCTCCAGGGCGCGGTAGGCGGCGATGGTCCTGTCGAAGTCGGACGGGAGGGCCTGGTGGAGGATGAGCAGGTCGATCCGGTCGACGCCGAGCTTGGCGGCGCTCTTGGCGAAGCCGTGCAGTGTCTCGTCGTAGCCGTAGTCGCTGATCCAGATCTTCGTCTCGATGAAGAGGTCGTCGCGGGGCACCGCGGAGTCCCGGACGGCCTGGCCGACCTCGCGTTCGTTGCCGTACGCGGCCGCGGTGTCGATGTGCCGGTAGCCGAGGTCGAGCGCGGCGGTGACGGCGTCCC
Organism: Streptomyces chartreusis; assembly: GCF_008704715.1. NCBI lineage: Bacteria > Bacillati > Actinomycetota > Actinomycetes > Kitasatosporales > Streptomycetaceae > Streptomyces > Streptomyces chartreusis. Next base: position 2,693,409 of record NZ_CP023689.1, on the reverse strand, counting down.
TGGTCTCGTCGGGCGGGGTCTGGAAGACGCCGAGTCCGAGGGCGGGCATCCGCACGCCGTTGTTGAGGGTGACGGTCTGCATCACGAGGACCTTTCGGAGGGGAGGCCCGAGCGGGCGCGATTCGCGATCGGGATCAGGACGCTCGGGCTCAAGGCGCTGCCGATCCGGTGGACGGGGTCCGACCAGGACCGACGCGGCGCCGGCGGCGACGCCACTCCAGTCGGACATATTCACTGTGGTCAGGGCAAACCAGACAAGCAGCACTCTCGGCCTGCTCGCCGGCTCCGGCAACCGCGGCTACCTGAATTGCATGCGGCCGGGGTCCGGAGTCTCTCCAGAGAACCCCGAACGGCACGCGGGAGGGAGTCACTGCTCTTCCAGGTAATGCCAGTACCTCGCAGGAGCTCCCGGACCGACCTACGGTGAAGAGCGAGGCTGGACCGTCCGCCCGGGACGTGAGCGCCGGCGGACGAGTGATCTCAGGGATCAGGACGATGGCTGACAGAGACAAGAAGGGCGTGGCCGCCGAGGTCCGCGAGTTCCTGAGCACCCGGCGTGCCCGGATCACCCCCGACCAGGCCGGACTGCCGGTCTACGGCGGCAACCGGCGCGTCGCGGGCCTGCGCCGGGAGGAGGTCGCGCTGCTCGCGGGCATGAGCGTCGACTACTACGTCCGCCTCGAGCGCGGAAACCTCTCCGGCGCCTCGGACTCCGTACTGGAATCCCTCGCCCACGCCCTGCAACTCGACGAGGCCGAACGCACCCACCTGTACGACCTGGCCCGCGCGGCGACGCCGTCGGGGCGGCGCGCAACGGTGACCGCGTCCCGGGTGCGGCCCACGATCCTTCGCCTGCTCGACTCGATGACCGACGTACCGGCGTACGTACGCAACGCACGCTTCGACATCCTCGCCGCGAACACGCTGGGGCGGGCGCTGTACGCACCCCTCTTCGACTCGCCCCTGTTCGCGCAGCGCGGGCCGGTCAACAGCGCCCGCTTCCTGTTCCTGGACCCCGCGAGCAAGGACTTCTGGATCGACTGGGACAAGGGCGCCGACGACTCGGTCGCCTTCCTGCGCACGGAGACGGGCCGGGCTCCCCACGACAAGGCGCTCACCGACCTCATCGGTGAACTGACCACCAGGAGCGAGGACTTCGCCCACCGCTGGGCCCGCCACGACGTGAAGTTCCACCGGTCCGGCGTCAAGAACCTGCACCACCCGCTGGTCGGCGATCTCGCCCTGCCCTACGAGGCGATGGACCTGCCGTCCGATCCCGGACTGCGCCTGAACTTCTACACCCCCGAACCGGACACCCCGGCGCGGGAGGCGCTCGGTCTCCTCGCCGCCTGGGCGGGCACCGGCAGCGCAGCCCCGACCGCGAACGACTGATCACTTCAGAGGAGCACAGCTTCATGCAGTACCGACCGCTCGGCCGCACCGGCGTCCAGGTCAGCCCGCTCTGCCTGGGAGCGATGATGTTCGGCCCCTGGGGCAACGAGGACGAGGCCGACTCGATCCGGATCATCCACCGCGCCCTCGACGCCGGGATCAACTTCGTCGACACCGCGGACGTGTACTCCGCCGGTGCCTCGGAGGAGATCGTCGGCAAGGCCCTGAAGGACCGCCGCGAGGACGTGTTCCTGGCGACCAAGTTCTTCATGCCGATGGACCCGAACGACCCCAACCGGCGTGGCGGCAGCCGGCGTTGGATCATCCGCGAGGTGGAGAACTCCCTGCGGCGGCTCGGCACCGACCACATCGACCTCTACCAGGTGCACCGCCCCAGCCCCGACACGGACGTCGCCGAGACGCTCGGGGCCCTCTCCGACCTCGTGCACCAGGGCAAGATCCGCTACCTCGGCTCCTCGTCCTACTCCGGCTCCCAGATCGTCGAGGCCCAGTGGGTCTCCCGCGAGCGGCACCTTGAGCGGTTCGTGACCGAGCAGCCGCCGTACTCGATCCTGGTGCGCGGGATCGAGGAGGACGTGCTCCCCACCGTCCGCCGCCAAGGCATGGGCACCCTCACGTACAGCCCGCTCTCCGGTGGCTGGCTCTCGGGCCGTTACCGCAGGAACGCCACCGAGGGCCCCGCCTCCGCCGCGCGCCCACAGGCCCGCTTCGACATGAACACCCCCGCAAACCAGCGCAAACTCGACGCCGTAGAGCAGCTCGCGGTCCTCGCCGAGAAGACCGGCCTCACGCTGATCGAGCTCGCCGTCGCCTTCGTCGTCAACCACCCCGGTGTCACCTCGGCGATCATCGGCCCGCGCACCATGGAGCAGTTGGAGGCGTTCCTGCCCGCTGCCGACGTCACGCTCCCGTCCGACGTGCTCGACGCCATCGACGAGATCGTCGCACCCGGCGTCACGGTCAACCCGGTCGACGACAGCTACGGCGACTTCGAACTGCGGGCCGACCGGCGGCGCCGCTGACCGATTCGGCAGGATGGGGTCATGACGCGTCGCGCTCTCACCTCGCCCCAAGTGGTCCAGATCCGGAAGGCCGTCCATCGGTCACGGCGAAGCGCCGCGGGGCGATCCGGCGTGGTGGGCGTGTGACCGGGCGGTCGGCGGTGTTACCGCCGTCGCTGCGGGCGTGGCTCGGGCTGATCTCGGGTCTCGCCGCGTCGGTGGTCGTCGGGCTCGGGGTCGCGTACTCCGGGCACACGGAGCCCGGCCGGGTGGACAGGTGGGTCGTCGATCCGACGGCGGACAGCGTGGGGCCGCCGTGGCGGGGTGTCGCGCTGGCCGTCGACTTCTTGGGGGAGCCCTTGGGCGCGGCCATGCTGGTCGGCGCCGTCGTGACCGGCTGTCTGCTGCTGCGGAGCCCTCGCGCGGCGGTGTTCGTCGTCGCCGGTCCGGGAATCGCCGTGGTGACGGCGACGCTGCTCAAGTCCCTGGTGGGGCGCACCATCCACGGCGATGACAACCTGTCGTACCCGAGCGGGCACACCGCCTTCCTCACCTCGCTCGCCCTCGTGGTGGCGCTGCTCGTGACCGGCCGGCTCGGCCTCGGGAGGACGGCCGGCACGCTGATCGTGCCGGCCGCGGCGCTGGTTGCGGGCGCCGTCATGGGCTGGGCCCAGGTCGCCCTGGGCGCGCACTATCCGACCGACGTCCTCGGCGGCTGGTGCACCGCGCTCGCGGTGATACCGGCGACCGCGTGGCTCGTCGACCGGACGGCCGACCGGCTGGCCGAGAGGGCGACCGACGCCGGTCGGCGCGAGCTGCGCTGACTTCACGTCACATGTCAGGCCAGGCGGCGGAACACCGGCTTCACCGGCCGTCCGCCCAGCCACGGCGTCGGGTCGGCCGCGTCAAGTGCCTTCCGGTACACCGCACATGCCTGGGCCACCACGTCGACGGTCTGATCGATGTCGGCGTCGTCGAGCGCGCTGCTCACCACGAACGACGGTGCCAGCACCCCGCCCGCGAGGAGCCTGCGCAGGAACAGCGTGCGGTACGGCTGTGAGGGCCGGCCGTTCTCGTCGAGGGTGGCGAAGACCAGGTTGCTGGCCCGGCCACGGACGAGGACGTGGTCGGCGACGCCCATGCCGGCCGCGGCTTCGCGGACACCGGCGGCCAACCGCTCGCCCAGGGCGTGCAGTCGGGCGGTGATGCCCTCCTCCGCGTACGTGGCCTGCACGGCCATCGCGGCGGCCAGCGAGTGCGTCTCCGCACCGTGCGTGGTGGACAGCAGGAACACCCGGTCGCCCGAGTGCCGCAGCCCGCCCCGCTCCATCAGCTCCCGGCGCCCGGCCAGCGCGGAGACGGCGAACCCGTTGCCCAGCGCCTTGCCGAACGTGGAGAGGTCGGGGACGACGCCGTACAGGCCCTGGGCGCCCGCCTCGGACCAGCGGAAGCCGGTGATCATCTCGTCGAAGATCAGTACGCAGCCGTGCCGGTCGGCGAGTTCGCGCAGGCCGGTGAGGTAGCCGGGCGGCGGCTCGGTGTGGCCGGCGGGTTCGAGGATCAGACAGGCGATCTCGTCCTGGTACCGGGTGAGCAGTTCCTCGGTGGCGGCCAGGTCGCCGTACGGGAACGCCACGGTGAGTTCGGTGGTGGCCGTCGGGATGCCGGCGGACATCGGTGTGGTGCCGATGAACCAGTCGTCGACGGAGAAGAACGGATGGTCGCCGCAGATCGCCACCCGCGGACGGCCGGTGACGGCGCGGGCGAGGCGCACCGCGGCGGTGGTGGCGTCGGAGCCGTTCTTCGTGAACTTCACCATCTCGGCGGTCGGCACCGTGGCCAGGAAGCGTTCCGCGGCTTCGAGTTCCATGACGGACGGCCGCACGAAGTTGGTGCCGCGGTCGAGTTCCCGTCGCACCGCCTCGTTCACGCGCGGGTGGGCGTGGCCGAGGCTGACCGAGCGCAGGCCGGAGCCGTACTCGATGTAGCGGTTGCCGTCGACGTCCCACACGTGGGCGCCGCGGCCGTGACTGATGACCGGGGCCAGGTTCTCGGGGTACTGGTCGTCGCCCTTGGCGTAGGTGTGCGCACCCCCGGGGACCAGGGCGTGCAGCCGCTCGTTCGCCGCCCGCGACCGGGGCAGGAAGAACTCCTCAGTGTCCACGCTGACTTCAGCTCTCTCTCTGCTTCAGGACCTGGGCGAGGCTCGGCGCCTGGCGGTCCCGCTGGGACATCGATGTGGCCGGCAGCGGCCAGCGGATCGCGAGTTCCGGGTCGTCGAAGGCGATCGTCACGTCCTCCGCCGGATCGTGCGGACGGTCGATCCGGTACGAGGTGTCGGCGGTCCCGGTCAGTGCCTGGAAGCCGTGTGCGCATCCCGCCGGGATGTACAGGGTCGTCTGTGTCTCGCCGGACAGTTCGAACGTGGCCACGTTGCGGTAGGTCGGCGAGTCGGGCCGCAGGTCCACGACGACGTCGAAGATCTGCCCGTACGAGCACCGCACCAGCTTGGCCTCGCCGGCGCCGGAGCGCAGGTGCAGGCCGCGCAGCACGCCCCGGACCGAGCGGGACACGCTGTCCTGGACGAACGCGTCCGGATCGATGCCCACCGAGCGGATCACGTCGGCGTCGAAGGTGCGGCAGAAGAAGCCGCGTTCGTCCGCGTACGGCGTCGGCTCGAAGAGGTGGGCGCCGGCGATCGCCGGGACTTCGATGGCCTTCATGGAGTCTCCTGCCGGGTACGGGCCTGCGCGCGGTCGGTTGTCGGGAACAGGGCGGCGGTCAGGGCGGTGAACTGGTCCTGGAGCTGCCGGGCCGCGACCGCGTTCCGCTCGGCGAGAGTCCGCCGCAGCTCGGCCGATCGCTTCTCCAGCGCCCGGAACTGCTCCAGCAGCCGGTCGGCGTCCACCTCGCGAGCCGGATGGCAGTACGCGGCGAGGCCCATCCGGTCCATGAGCGCGTCGCTCTTCGCCGCGTAGCTCAGTGCGAGCGTCGGGGTGCCGGCCTTCAGCGCGCAGACCAGGTTGTGGTACCGGGTCGCCACCACGGTGTCGACGGCCGCCGTCTCCTTCATCAGGTCGGCAAGCGAGGTCGCCTCGGCGGCGGTCACCAGCGGCGAGTCCACCGCTTCGAGGATCGCGGCGACCACGGACCGGTCGCACTCGTCGCCGGTGAGCAGCCGGACCGGCCTGCCGTCCTCGACCAGCGCGCGGACGAACCGGGTCGTCCCGTCGAGGTAGCGCCGGTGGATCTCCTCGGCCCGGGCGCGGTCGTCGTCGCCGCCGTGGAAGTCCATGACACCGACGCAGACCGGGCCCGGCGGGCCGGAGGGTGCGCCGGCCCGTGGTGTCGGCAGGGCGAACGCGAGGTCGGGGTAGACCTCGTCGCGCGCGGTGTCCACGCCCATCTCCCGCAGCGCGTCGCGGGACTGGGCGTCCCGGTACGACCGGTAGGCGGCCAGCCGCGCCGACCGGCGCACCAGGCCTCGGGTCAGCCGGTTGCCGATCGGGCCGGCGCCGACGCCGACCAGCGCGACCTTGGTGCCGAACAGTCGGCCGGACGCGCAGAGCAGGAACAGCGAGTACGGGAAGCCCCACGGCCGCAGCGGCAGCGTGGCCTCCAGGACGCCCATGCCCGGCACGATCACCACGTCGTGCCGGCGCACCCAGGCGGCGGTGCGGACGACGTCGACGAGTTTGCCCAGCCCCTTGCCCGCGATCGCGCCCGCACGTGACGCGGTCCGGTACTCCCCGCGGTACCAGTGCAGCCGCGTCGCGGGGATCCCGTACCGGGCCGTGACGACCTCGGGTCCGCCGCACAGCGCGTCCACGGACGCCTCCGGGTGCTCGGCGCGCAGATACCCGAGGACGGCCTCCAGCGACCCGTCGTTGCCGAGATTGCCGGAGCCGAGCAGGCCGAACACCCCGACGCGTACGGGGGGTCTCATGCCCGCCGCCCCTCGCGTCCCGCGACGAGGTCGTCGACGGAGACGGTGAGCTTGGCCGGGTCGACGGGGGCGCGGTCCTCGACGCGCTCGCCGGCGCCCGGCCGGGCCCGGCTCGTCATCCACTCGCCCAGGTGGCGGTAGCAGGCGCGCTTGTCGGCCCCGGACAGCGGTGCCCGCCGGATCGCCGAGACGAAGCCCAGGACGTACTCGGCGAGCAGCCGGGGCGTCGGGTGCAGCGGGCCCGCCCGGCGCGGGTCCAGGTTGACGCACCGGGAACGCTTGCTCGGGTTCGCCCGCTCGGCGCGGGTGGGGTGGTCGCGGCGGAAGTACAGCAGCTCCGGCACCTGATGGAAGGGGCCCTGGAGGACGAGCTGGGCGACGAACGTGCGGTCCGCGTGGTGGTAGCTGTCGTGCGGCCGCACCCGGCGCAGCATGTCGGCGCGCATCACCCCGTAGAAGTCGTCGCCGCCGGGCTCGAACAGGAAGCTGCGGAAGCGCTCCGGCGCGTCGGGCGAGGCGGTCGCGAGCCCGTACTCGTAGGGGACCTTCACCTGTCCGTCGCCGTCGATGACCGCCTGGTCGGAGTGCGCGAGGACGATCTCCGGCCGCTCGTCCAGCGCCTCCACACAGCGGCGCAGCAGGTCCCGGGCGTAGAGGTCGTCGTGCGAGGCCCACTTGAACAACTCACCGCGGCACTGGGTGAACACGTAGTTGTGGTTCGGCGCGGCGCCGACGTTCCGGGGCAGCCGCAGATAGCGGATGCGCGAGTCCTGCGCGGCGTACTTGCGGCAGATCTCCTCGGTCCCGTCGGTCGAGGCGTTGTCGGAGATGACCAGCTCGAAGTCCTCGTAGGTCTGCCCGAGGAGGGCGTCGAGCGACTCGGCGAGGTACTCCTCGCCGTTGTACACGGGCAGGCCGATGCTCAGCCTGGGTCGGGCGGTCATGGCGTCCTCACTTCGGGAATGGAGTCCTGGTGGTGCTCGCGCAGGGCGGAGCGCAGCTGGAGCCACCACACGGCGGAGGCGGCGAGGGTCGCGGTGGCGACACCCCAGGCCGAGCCGACCGTGCCGGCCAGGGCCGCGCCGCCGAGCCCGCCCGCCACGTAGCAGGCGGACGCGAACAGCTGGCAGCGCAGGCTGCGCCGGGCCGCTGCGAGCGCGCGCAGCCCGGCCGCGGCGCCGGTGCCGAGGCCGGCGCCCGCGACGCCGAGGGTGACCGGCACGATGAGCTGTGCGGCGGAGTGCCAGACGTCGCCGAGCACGAGCTCGCCGAGCCGGTCCGGCATCAGGAGCAGCGCCGCGCCCCAGCACAGCGCGGCGACGGCCTGCCCGCCCCCCAGCAGGAGACAGAACCTGCCCAGGCGGTCCGGGGCACGCCGCAGCACCCGTGCCGCCTCCGCGACGGTGACCAGCGACAGGCCCATCAGCACGGCGAGGAACGGACCGAGCAGCAGCTCCGCGCCCCGGACCGCGCCCACCGCGCCCACGCCGACGATCGCGCCGAGCCCGTACGCACGCAGCTGGCTCGCGCCGCTGAGGCTGACGTTCTCGACGAGGTACCGGTAGCCGAGGTCGCGCTGTTCGCGGAGCCAGTCGCGGGCCTGGGCCGTGCGCGGCAGGATGCCGGACTGGACGTAGCCGTATCCCGCGGCCACCGTGGCGGACGCGCCCCAGGCGAGCACGAAGGCGGCCACGCTGCCCGCGCGGGCGGCCAGCACCATCGCCGGGACGAGCGCGACGCCCCACACGACGTCGTTGACGAACGCCTTCTTCCCGGTGCCGGCGGCGAAGAACGCGTACCGCCAGGCGTCCTGGAGCAGCAGCCCCGGCAGCATGACGCCGAGACAGGCGAACGCGGGCCCCACCTGGCCGCCGAGGGCGAGGCCGGCCACCACGCACGCCGCGCCGATCGCGGTGCCGACGCCGAGCGCGGTACCCGACGACCGGGCCACCGCCCCGCGCCAGGCGGTGTCCGACACGCCGCTGAAGCGGACCACGAGCGGGTCGGTGGCCAGGCCCCGGGAGACGTTGAGCACCACGCCGTAGGTCACCCAGGCGAGGCTGAACACACCGAACGCGGTCACCCCGAGCGAGCGGGCCACGTAGATCCCCACCGCGAAGTTGCTGATGCTGGAGGCCGCCTGGTCGGCCAGCCCCCAGGACAGCCGGCCGGCGAAGGCCCGCCGGGTGGACCCCGCCGGTGCCTTCGCCTTCTCCTCCTCGGTGGTCATCCGCGTCATGCCTTGATCAGACCGGCGCCGTGCAGGGCGTCGGCCGCGGTGGCGACGGTGTCGAACGGCAGCCCGGACCGCTCGGTGACGTCCAGCAGACTGTGCTCGCCGTCGGAGAGGCTGAGCACCCAGAGCATGGCCATCTGGGCCTGCTTGGTGTCGCTGCGGCCGCCGAGCGCGTCGTACAACCCGCGTCGGCCCAGCTGTGGTTCGCCGTAGGGGCTGAGGTTGAGGTACCTCCGGTTGCGGTCGAGGACACCGAACGCCTCACGGCAGACCGCGAGGGTGTCCGCCATCGCCTGCGGGGAGACGAAGTCCAGGTTGTCCGCCGAGGTGTGGTACTCGGGGTAGCCGCCGTACGTGGTCCGGCTGAGCGAGCCCACGCCGAGGTTGAAGCCGGGCGAGCAGTACTGCCGCTCGTCGTAGCCGTACGGGGTGAACTCATTGACCTGGTGCGGGCGTTCGGAGGCGGCCAGCACATGCCCCATCACCCGGTCGATCTCCGCGTCCCCGCGCCTGCTCCGCTTGTACGTCAGCGAGCCCGAGTCACCGGCGCAGGCCAGCACCAGCCCGTGCTTGACCCGGTCGACCCGCTCGGCGTTGCGGGCCAGCCAGGTGATCGCCCCGATGGTGCCGGGCGCATAGATGAACCGGTAGGTGTAGTACGGCGTCTCCTGCGCCAGCTCCCGTGCCAGGAACGTCGCCACCGCGATGCCGGCCAGGTTGTCGTTGGCCAGCGACGGGTGGCAGACGTGACAGGAGACGATCACCTCGTCGGGGACCTCACCGGGGACCACGTACTCGGCGTAGGTGAGGTGGCCGTCGGCGAGGGTGGAGTCGATGTGCACCTCGTACTCGCCGTCCGGCAGCGCGTCCAGGGTCTCCTGGGCCAGGCAGAACCCCCACTCCGGCTTGTAGTAGCTGGTGCGGTACGGCACCCAGCTCGGGTGCTCCGGGAGCGTGTGCAGGTGTGCGCGCAGCTCGGCGAGCGGCATGGTCGCCGACACCGGCACGCTGTAGCCGAGCACGTGCAGGCTGGACTCGGCGAAGTCGACGACCCGGTTGCCGTCGGAGTCGGCGATGTACGCCTCCCGGATGTTCCACTCCTGCGGCACCGTCCAGTCCAGCACCTGGGTCCCGGTCGGCACCTCGTACGTCTGGAGCGGGATGTACTCGCCGACGATGTCCAGGGTGGCGCGCACACCGTCGCCGGTGATGCTCCGGCACAGCGGGTACAGCCGCTCCACCAGCTCGAACATCTCCTCGCCTGCGTCGGTCATCGGCGCCACCGCAGGGTGTCGTCGACGGCGCCGGCGTCGGACGCCGAGCGGAGCACGGCGAGCCGGGTGAAGCGCTGCTCGAAGGCCTCCCGGGTCAGGTCGAACTTCCGGTAGGCGTCGGCCAGTTCCAGCGCGCCCCGCTTCACCGTCCACTCGCAGTCGAAGCCGGGGATCGCGGCGCGGAAGCGGGAGAAGTCCACGCGGTACGACCGTGGGTCGGCGCCGTTCTCCCCGGTGATGTTCACCTTGGAGCCGGGCACCGCCTCGGCGACCTGCTCGGCGATCTCGGCGACCGTGACGTTGTTGGTCTCGCTGCCGATGTTGAACGCCCGGTCGTGCACGGCTTCCCGGGGCGCGGTGAGCGCGGCCGTGAAGGCCCGGGCGATGTCGACGGCGTGCACCAGCGGGCGCCAGGGGGTGCCGTCGGAGAGAACCAACACCTCGCCGGAAAGCAGCGCGTGGCCGACGAGGTTGTTCAGCACGATGTCGGCGCGCAGCCGGGGCGAGTAGCCGAAGGCGGTGGCATTGCGCATGTACACCGGGGTGAAGTCGCCGTCGGCCAGCTCGTGCAGGTCGTCCTCGACGCGCACCTTGGACTCCGCGTACGGCGTCACCGGGCGCAGCGGGGCGTCCTCGGCCACCAGCTCGTCGCCGCCGGCGGCGCCGTAGACCGAGCAGGTGGACGCGTACAGGAAACGCCCCACCCCGGCGTCGCGGGCGAGTCGGGCGAGCCGTACGGACGCGTGGTGGTTGATGTCGTACGTCAGCTCCGGCGCCAGCGATCCCAGTGGGTCGTTGGAGAGCGCGGCCAGGTGGATCACGGCGTCGACGCCGGCCACGTGCTCGGCCGTGACGTCGCGCAGGTCCACCTTGTGCCCCTGCGGGTCCGCCGGGGTCTCGCCGAGGACGCAGTCGGCGAAGAGGCCGGCGTCGAGGCCGACGACCTCGTGTCCGGCGGCGGCGAGCACCGGGGCCATGACGGTTCCCAGATATCCCTGGTGACCGGTCAGCAGTACGCGCATGGTTCAACCCCCCAGGTTGAGCTTGAGTTTGGTGACGGCGAACGCTTCGGCGTATCGCTCGTGGCATTCGATGCCGCGGATCCGCGCGAGGCCGAGGAAGGCCTCCCGGTCGTACCACGGGCGGTGGCGCTGCGAGTCGTAGTGCTCCTGCAGCAGCCGTACCTTTTCCTCGGCGATCTCCGTCGACAGCGGCTGGTAGGCCGCCATGCGGCCGAGGTCGCCGTCCCACTTGACGATCTCGTAGCCGAGGACCATGTGGTCGCGGAACGCCGTCGGTATCAGCTGCGCCAGGCCGCGGTGGTCCTGGTGCGCGTCGTCGGTACGCGGGGCGAGGATCAGGTCCGGCTCGGTCTGCCCGCGCAGCTCCTCGACCGCGGCCTTGGCCTCGTCCCAGTGCACCGGCATCCGCCCGTCCGGCAGCTTCAGCACCGTCAGCCGCAGGTCGGCACCCGGGCAGAAGGCGGCGAGCGCGGCCCGCTCCTCCTGCTCCCGGTCGGTGCCGCCGCCGGACAGCACCAGCGCGTCGACACGGATACCGGGCCGCGCGAGGCACATCGTCAGCAGCGTGCCGCCGGCGCCGATGGCGATGTCGTCGCAGTGCGCGCCGACGGCGACGATCCTCTCCGGGCGCCCGGCGCCCAGCCGGATCACGCCCGCGCTCCGGCGCCGGCCTGCTCCCACACGGCCCACGGGCGGTCGCCCCTGGCGTAGGCGGCGTCCAGCGCGGCCCGCTCCTTGACGGTGTCGGTCGGCTTCCAGAAGCCGCGGTGCTGGTGCGCCACCAGCCGTCCCCGCTTGGCCAGTTGGGCGCAGCCGTCGGCGACCAGGTCCCCGTTCTCCGGTATGTGGTCGAAGACCTCCTGGCGGAGCACGAAGTAGCCGCCGTTCTCCCACAGCGGCATGTCGCTCACCGCGGTGATGCCTCCTACCAGGCCGTTCTCGCCCAGCTCCACGCAGTGGAAGGACGACTGCGGCGGTACCACCATCATCGACGCCCCGGCGTCACGCGCGGCGAACCGGTCGATCATCTCGTCGAGCGGCGCGTCGGTGAGCACGTCGGCGTAGTTGGCGAGGAACATCTCGTCGCCGTCCAGGTGGTGCCGCACCCGGCGCAGCCGCTCCCCGATGGGCGACTCGATGCCGGTCTGCGCGAACGTGATCGTCCAGTCCGAGATGTCGGTGGACAGCAGCTCGGTCCGCCCGCCGCGCAGCACGAAGTCGTTGGACGTCGTCTCCTCGTAGCTGAGGAAGAAGTCCTTGATGTGGTGGGCGCCGTACCCGAGGCACAGGATGAACTCCGTGTGCCCGAAGTGCGCGTAGTAGCGCATGACGTGCCAGATCAGCGGCCTGGGGCCGACCATCGCCATCGGCTTGGGCACGTCGTCGGAGGCGCCGTTGCGCATCCGCATCCCGTAACCGCCGCAGAACAGGACGACCTTCATCGCTTTACCTCGACAATGCTCAGTTCCGGGATGGGGAAGACCAGCCGGCCGCCCCAGTCGCCCACGAAGGACAGCTGCTCGACCAGCTCCGCCCGCAGGTTCCAAGGGAGGATCAGGACGTAGTCCGGCCGGTCGGCGGCGATCTGATCGGGCGCCAGGATCGGGATGCGGGTACCCGGGGTGTACCTGCCGTGCTTGTAGGGGTTGCGGTCGACCGTGTACGGGAGCAGGTCGGGCCGGATGCCGCAGTGGTTGAGCAGGGTGTTGCCCTTGCCGGGAGCGCCGTAGCCGACGACCGTCTCGCCGCGCTCCGCCGCTGTGATGAGGAACTTCAACAGGTCCCGGCGCACCTTGGCCACCCGGGCGGAGAACTCGGTGTACCCGGACAGCTCCTGGAGCCCGGCGGCCTTCTCCCGGGCCAACACGTCCGCCACCCTTCCCCAAGCTCTCGGCTCCGCTCGAGCAGGGGATACCCCATTCGACGGCTCGCCGGCCACCTCGGCGGGCCGGGCCCACAGCCGGATGGAGCCGCCGTGCGTGGGCAGCAACTCGACGTCCACAAGCGTGAGTCCGCCGCTCGCCAGGGCCCGGATCGCGGAGGCGACCGTGTAGTACTGGAAGTGCTCGTGGTAGATCGTGTCGTACTGGTTGTCCTCGATCAGGGTCAGCAGGTGCTGCACCTCGATGGAGACCCAGCCGTCGTCGGCGACCAGGGCACGCAGCCCCTGGGTGAACCCGACCACGTCGGGGATGTGCGCGTACACGTTGTTGGCCACGACCAGGTCCGCCGGTCCGTGCTCGGCGCGGACGGCCGAGCCGGTGTCGGGGGACAGGAACTCCGTGAGCGTGGGCACGCCCGCGTCCCGGGCCGTGGCGCCGACGTTCACCGACGGCTCGATGCCCAGGCAGCGGATCCCGTGGTCCACCACGTGCTTCAGCAGGTACCCGTCGTTGCTCGCGACCTCGACCACGAAGGCGTCGGTGCCGAGACCCAACCGCCGCACGGCGTCTGCGACATACGTACGCGCGTGCTCCACCCAGGAGGTCGAGAAGGAGGAGAAGTACGCGTACTCGCTGAACGTCTCCTCCGGCGTGATCAGCGGAGGTATCTGTGCCAGCCAGCAGTCGGTGCAGACCCGCAGGTGCAGCGGGTACGCCGGCTCCGGCTTGTCCAGTTGGTCCGCGGCGAGGAAGCTCTCACATGGTGGCGTCGCCCCGAGGTCGACGACGCTCGCCATCGCTTCCGAGCCGCAGAGTCGGCATCGTGTCATCTACTGTCCCCATCCCCCCTGTTCGCGACGGCGTCCCCGCCGCGAGCCAGTGCTGACCGTCCCGCGATCGCGGTGCGGTACTCCTCCACCAGGCGTTCGAGGCCGACGGCCGGGCTGAAGCCCAGCTCGTACCGGCGTCGGGCCGCCCGGCCCATCTCCTGGTTGCGGTCCGGTCCGGCCGCGATCCGGCGTATGCACGACGCGAGCGATTCGTGCTCGCCCGGCCGGTGCAGCAGCCCGGTCACACCGTCCTCGACGAGTTCGACGAACGCGCCGTGACCGGCGGCGACGACCGGGACCCCGGCCGCCATCGCCTCGACGACCACCAGGCCGAACGCCTCCAGCCACGTCGAGGGGGCCACCACGGCGACCGACCGCGCGATGGCCTTCTGGCACTCCGCCGTGTCGTACAGGCCGACGTACCGCACGTCGTCCCGGCCCGCCGCCCACGCGGTCACCTCCTGCTCCAGCGGTCCCGTGCCGGCGATCACGAGCGGCACGCCCACCCCGCCGGCCGCGGCCAGCTCGTCCCACGCGGTCATGAGCAGCCGTACGCCCTTGGCCTCCGCGAGCCGGCCGAGATACAGCACGTGCTCGCCGGTGCCCGAGCGGCGGTCCTCCGGGTCGGGCACGAAGTTGTGCTTCACCACCAGCCGTTCGGCCGGCATGCCCGCCCGCACCAGCACGTCGCGCTGCGCCGCGGAGATGCACAGGAACCGCTCCACGCCGGACCACCAACGCCGCCGGTTGACCGACATGCTGACCGCGAGCGGCACCGTCGCAAGGCGCGAGTCGCGGTAGCAGCCGTGCCGCACGGCGGGCAGCGGAGCCGCCGAACCGACGCACTCGGTGCACGGCCGGCCGTCCCGCTGGAGCGTGCCCGGCGGGCAGACCTGGGTGTAGTTGTGCAGCGTGGCGACCGCGGGCACGCCGGCGTCCGCGCAGGCGGCCAGCACCGCGGGCGACAGGAGCGGGAAGACGTTGTGGACGTGGACCACGTCCGGCCGTTCGGCGCGGAGCCGGGCAGCCAGCTCGGTGCGCACCGCCGGGTTCCACGGCACGAGGAACGGCAGCGCGGCCTTGCCCAGCAGGGACCGGTCGGCGATGTCGTCGCTGCGCCGCTCGAACAGCTCGACCTGATGGCCGGCCGCACGCAGCAGCTCCACCTCCTGGTCGACGACCTTGTTCTCCCCGCTCGGCTGCGCCGAGGCGTAGCGGTTGTGCACCACGAGAACGTGCATGCTCAGATCACCTCCGTTCTGCGGGCCCATTGCGGGACGCGTCGTCGAGGGGCTTCGGGCGTCGCGAGAGACGGCGCCTCGGGCACGGGCGCCGCGAGCAGCGAGGCGGCCAGCGCCAGATGCAGCAGATACGGCGAGGCGTCGCCCAGTCCGGCCTCGGTGTACGACGCCATCGCGCAGTAGCTGATCAGGAAGATCGCGCAGGCCCGCTCCAGCGAGGGCGGCCGCAGCAACGCGATGCCGCCGAGGCCGATGATGATCGCCGCCACCAGCGAGACACCGATCAGCCCCTGCTCCTGGTAGACGGCCAGCCAGCTGTTGTCGATGGGCAGCCCGCCGAACGACTTGTCGCCCAGGCCCATGCCGAACAACGTCTCCCCGGTCGACCGGGGTTCGGCCAGCAGGGCGTCCCAGACCTTGGCCCGGCCGGTCAGGCTGGAGAAGTTCTCCTTGCTCTGCCCGCGCAGGAACCACGCCTGGAGCACGGAGGCGAACCCCACCGCGGCCACCGTGGCGCACACCACCGCCCAGGTGAAGAAGCGGCGGGCGGCGGCGCTGGTCAGGATGAGCGAACCGATCGCCAGCGTCAGCCCGATGACGAGGCCGAGCGTGGCCGTGCGGGTATGGGTCAGCGCGAGCAGGACGAGCGAGGGCACGATGACCACCGCAGCGCCCTTCCGGTCGGTGCGACGGCCCAGCAGGAGCAGCACGGTGAGCCCGATGATCACCGCGGCGTACTGGCCGATCTGCGGTGGCGTGAGAGGCCACAGCGCGCCGACCAGCCGCCCGCCGTAGAGGTCGGGCAGGGCCGCGCCCGGTGAGATGACCAGGCCGGCGGCCACCAGCCCGAGCACCGCGAAGTACATCCGGATGTGATGCCGTACGAACGTCGTGCTGCCGTCCCACCAGCGGCTGAGCAGCCACAGCGTGCCGACGAAGAGAGCGAGCCGGGCGCACCGGAACAGCGCACCGAACCCGGACTCCAGGTTGGCGCTGGAGATCACGCTCGTCACCAGGAGCAGGGTGAGCAGGGACACGTACGCACTGGCTCGGATGCGCAGCTTGAGATTGACGGTGAGCGCCAGCGTGAACGCGGCGACCAGCGCGCCCATGGTGACCATCTGGATCAGGGAACGGGGCAGCGGCACGATGGTCTTCGCCCCGGCGGAGCCGAGCGTGTTGAGGACCAGCAGCCCCCAGACCGTCCCGACGATCTTCGGTGTGCGATCTCCGGCCATCTCAACCACCGTCCCGTGCGCGGAAGGTGCTGCCCGGGTCCTGCCGGTACGGCGTGGCCTGCCAGCGCCCGAAGTCGAGCACCTGGCTCGGGTCGTGGGCGACGAACGTCCACGGTCCGACGTAGACGTTGTCGTGCCAGCGGTTGTGCTGCTTGCGGGTGATCGCCTCGGAGACCCGCTCGCCCTGGTACGGCGACCAGTCCGGATAGGTGCCGTAGTTGGCGAGGACGGCCATGCGGTCGCACTTCGCCGCGCACTTGACGACGGACTTGTCCAGCACGAAGCGGTTGTCGTGGATGTCGACGCGCTGGGTCTTCCACCGGCAGTCGGCGTAGAGCGGTGCCTTGGCGATCGCCGGCTCCGCGCAGCGGTCGGTGTCCTTGACCAGCAAGGTGCAGTCACCGGAGGAGGTGTTGGCGGGGCTGTTGCAGAAGCGGTCGGCGTTCTCCCACAGGGTGATGCCGGACCAGTTGTTCTCCAGGACGTTCCGGTAGATCTCGATCCTGTCGGTGCGGGCCTTGATCCGTGGCTCGCCGCCGGACTCGGACAGGTAGACCGTCGCGAAGGGGAAGTTGTCCCCGCGCTCGGCCTGCCTGCGGCCCTCGACCCAGTTGTTCCGCCGGATCGTGTTGCCCCGGATGACCGCGTTGTAGCTGGTCTCGTAGATCAGGGCGGCACCGTCGTTGTCCTCGAGCACGTTGTTCTCGATGCGGAAGTCGTTGTTGTTGGTGTCCGCCCACAACCCGGTTCCGCGGTTGTCGTGCACCCAGTTGCCGCGTACGTCGGCGCCGTCGACGGCCCAGAACTTGATGCCTCCGGTGCAGCCGCAGCCCTCCCTGCGCCGCTCCCAGTCGTCGGTGTTGTTGCCGACGATCTCGTTGCCCTCGACCACCAGACCGCTGATACGACCGCCGCCCTTGTACGCGTTCATGCCGTACTGGCCGTTGCCGCGCAGACAGCTGGCGCGGACCTGCTGGTGGGCGCCAGCCATCAGTCCGGCACCGGAGTTGTCCTGGATCGTGGCGTGCTCGATCACCCACCCGTCGGCCGAGTCGTGGTTGACCACGCCCTCGTCCGGCGGCGCGACGAAGCGCTGCACGGTCAGATGGCCGATGGTGACGTGGCGGGCGCCGCCGCCGAACGCGTACTGGTTCTTCTTGCGGCCGTCGAGCACGGCGCCCGGCGCGCCGAGGTAGCGGTTCCCCTCCTTGGGGATGACCTGGGCGTAGCGGTCCGGGTCGAGCCTGTGCTTGCCCGGCCGCAGCCAGAACGTGGTGTTCGGGGGGTTGCTCCTGGTCTTCGCCGCCAGGTCGCCGACGACCTCGGGGTCGACGGTCACCGCGCCCGCCGGTGCCTTCGCCGGCCCCGCCGCGGGCTGTGCGCACACCCGGGCCACGGGCGTGGGCGACGGCGTGGCGGCCGGCTTCGCCCCGGCGTCCGACGTGCTGTCGCAGCCGGTCACCGCCAGCAGGGCGAGAGCCGCCGGTGCCGCCACCGACGCCCAGTGCCGCCTCTTGATCCTCACGTTCACCCCTGGCTGCCGAACCCGAGCACGGTGACGAAGCCCTCCGTGCCGTCGGTGGAGCCGGTGCCGACCAGCGTGGTGGCGGGTTCCTTGCGCCCGAATCCGGCGGAGTACCAGCCCAGCGGCGGGTCGCTCTCGCCGCGGTGTGCCCGCCAGCTCAGCTGTCCGGCCAGGTCGAGCACCGCGGAGCGCTCCTCGCCGTCCCGGGTCCAGGTGAGGACGGCCCGGTTGCCCACCAGCTCCGCGGTGATCGCCGGGCCGAGGTGGAACGCCAGCCGCACGGCACGGCTCGGGCCGCTGACCTCGTCGACGATCCTCAACTCACGGCTCGGGGCCGTGAGTTCCACCTGGCGGCGGTGCACGGAGCCCTGGTAGCCGTCGTGTTCGGCACACCAACGGGCCATGTTCTCGCCGGACGTGTCCGCGACCAGGACGCGGCTGCGGGCGTGCCGGGTCCACAGGAACGGGCCGCCGGAGTCGGACTGGTCGTCGCCGTCCAGCTGCAGGGTGTTGTGGCCGAGGGTGGAGCGGAAGTACCGCCGCCACTCGGGCTGCCCGTGGTAGCAGTACGTCCCCGGGTCGGCGAGCACGTCGACGCCGTCGTGCCGGACCTCCACGGACAGCGCGTCCGCGTGGGCGTGGGCGGCGATGGACAGGAAGCCGTGCGGGCCGCCGTCGCAGCGGCACCAGATCTCCTCCGGCCCGCGCAGGACGGTCATGCCGGCGTCGGCGAAATGATCCGGCCGGCTCGCCGGGCGCGTCACTTCGATGGCGCCGGGTCGTATCAGCGCGGCCAGCAGCGGGGTGCGCACATCGCCGCCGGTCACCTCCGGCCACCACGCGAGCCGGCCGAACACGGCGTCCCCGGTGGCCAGCAGGGAGGCCCAGCGGTCGGTGCCCGTGCCGTCCACGATCAGACCGTGACCGTCGTCCGCGTCGCCCTGGCGCGGAGGCCGCAACCGGTTGTCGACCACGGCCGCGAGCGCGTCGGTCATCCGCAGCAGGACCAGCCGGACGGTCGCCGGGACCGGCACGCCCGCGGCGTCCGCCTCGGCCACCGCGGCCAGGCCGAGCTCCAGCACCAGCCCGTGGTACTCGGTGGCCAGCTCACGGTTGAGGCCGGATCCGAAGGTGTTGGCCCGCAGATGCCGCTCCAGCGACCGCAGCGCGTCGGCCCGCCAACGCGCCGAGGAGGTGAACCAGTCGAACGCGCAGGCCGCGGCGAACTGCCCGGCGGCCTCCGCGATCACATGGTTGTTCGCCGACGACCCCCGGCTGGGGAACGCGGCCAGCCAGCGCTGGTGGTGCCAGATCTGGTCCAGCGCCACCGGGTTGTCCTCGAACAGCCCGGCCGCGCCCGGCCAGCCTTCGAGGAGCCGGCGGATCCACACCCAGGACAGCAGCCGTATACCCAGCTCGATGCCGCTGATCCAGTGCACCCCGCGCAGCGGCGCGTTGGCCGCCCACCACGACCGCAGGTGCTCGGCGACACGCTCGGCGTACCGCTCGTCCCCCGTGATCGCGTAGGCCGCGGCGAGCACGGTCAGGTACTGATGCCGGGACGGCTCCCAGATCTGCTTGATGTCCCCGACCGTGTCCTCGCTGCGGTACGGCACGTCGAAGGCGTAGCCCCACGGCGCCCGGCGCCCGGTCTTCGGGTCGTGGCACCAGTCCGGGTCGACCAGGTCGTCGCGGACCACCCCGAAGAACTCGGCGTGCCCGGCCATCAGCCGGTCCGCCTCGGCGATGAGACGTTTCGCGGCGTCCGGCGGCACCGCGGCCGTCGTCCCCGGGGGCAGCACCGCCGTGAACCGGGCGCCGCTCACGCCCGGGCTGTCCGGCAGCGACGAGCGCCACCGCCGCCGGCGCACCGCGTCGCCCGCCCGGCCGCCGATCTCCCGCGGCCCCATCCGGGACAGGCGCCGCAGGTACCAGCCCGCGCTCATGCTCACAGGGCCCTCGCCAACGTCACCGGCGCACCGGCGGCCAGGCCGGCCTGCACGGCGAGGGTGGCCGAGGTGGTCGCGACCAGCGACTGAAGCGGGACCGGCATCGGCCCGCCGGTCCGCACGGCCTTGACGAACGCGGCCAGTTCGGCGTTCTGGCCCTTGTCCCGGGCCTTGGGCAGCCGCGAACTGACCCACCGCTTACGGGCGTACACCGAGGCGCGGACGAAGTCGTCGAGCCGCAGCACCTTGCCGTCCGCGACCAGGTCCAGCGTCTCCTTGGGGAAGCCGGGCGCGCCGGTGGTGACGTAGCTGATGGTGGCGGTGGACCCGTCCGGGTAGCGCAGCACGACCTGGAGGTCCTCGTTGCCGGCCGGGGCGACCGCGTACACCGACACCGGGTCGGCTTCGAGGAGCCAGCTCGCCGTGTCGATGAAGTGTCCGCCCTCGCCCTCGAACCGAGAGCCCTCGGTGCCCTGCTGGAGGTACCAGCTGCCGTGCTGGAGCCGGCCCGCGTTGACGAGGTAGCGCAGGCTCGCGGGACCGGTCCGGGCGCCGAACCGCTCCTTGGCCTCGGTCAGCAGCGGCGCGAACCGGCGGTTGAAGCCGACCTGGAGCCGGTCGTTGCCGGACTCCTCCACCGCCGCGAGCACACCCGCCAGGTCTTCCTCGGTGAGCGCCAGCGGCTTCTCCACGAACACCGCCTTGCCGGCCAGCAGCGCCTGCCGGGTCAGGTCGGCGTGCGAGCTGTGGCGGGTGACCACGAACACCGCGTCGATGGACTTGTCGCCGAGCACCGCGTCGAGATCGGTGGTCGCCTCGGCGAAGCCGAACTTGCGCTGCGCGTTGGCCCCGGACAGTGCCGTCGTGGTGACGACCGTGGACAGCTCGACGCCGTCACGCCCGGCCAGGTGCGGCAGCAGCATCGACGTCGCGTAGTTGCCGGCGCCGACGAACGCGAGGCGCACCGGCCCGCTCGCGGCCGCCCGGGCCGGAGCCGGCTTCACGTTCACCGTGGGCACGGCCACCGCCGGGGCCTCGGCCCGGTCCTCCTGCTCGGGGTACCGGAACAGCACGGCCACGGCCTTCAGATCGCCGTCCTTCAGACTCCGGTAGGTCTCCACGGCGTCGTCGAAGTCGGCGATGTGCGAGACCAGCGGCTCCACGTCGACGCGGCCGCGGGCCACGAGGTCGAGGAAGCACGCCAGGTTCCGGCGCTCGGTCCAGCGCACATAGCCGATCGGGTAGTCGCGCCCCTGAAGCTCGTACTCCGGGTCGTAGCGCCCGGGGCCGTAGCTGCGGGAGAACCGGACGTCGAGCTCCTTCTCGTAGTACGCGTTCCACGGCAGGTCCAGGCGGCACTTGCCGATGTCGACGACCCGGCCGCGGTCCCGGCAGAGCCGCGCGGCCAGCTCGACGGGCTGGTTGCTGCCGCCGCCCGCGGCCAGATACACCTGGTCCACGCCGTGCCCGTCGGTGAGTTCGGCGACGGCGGCCTCCACGGCCGCGGACTCGGGATCGCCGCAGGCCGCGGCGCCCAGCCGCTCGGCCAGCTCGCAGCGCGCCGGGTCCGGGTCGACGCCGACGACACGGACCCCCGAGGCCGTGAGGAGCTGCACCACCAGCTGCCCGATCAGCCCGAGGCCGATGACCAGGGCGACCTCGCCGAGTTGCGGCTCGCCCTGGCGGACGCCCTGCATCGCGATCGACCCGACGGTCCCGAAGGCCGCGTGCCGCGGCGCGAGGCCGTCCGGCACCGGGGTGTAGAGGTTCTTCGGCACCCAGTTCAGCTCGGCGTGCAGCGCGTGCTCGTTGCCCGCGCAGGCCACGAGGTCGCCGACCTTCACGTCGTCGATCCCGGCGCCGACCTGCTCGACCACACCGCACAGCGAGTAGCCCAGCGGCGTGTAGGAGTCCAGCTTGCCCATCACCTTGCGGTAGGTGGCGGGCACGCCGTTGGTGGCCACGCTCTGCATGACCTTGGCCACCTGGTCCGGGCGGGAGCGGGCCTTGCCCAGCATCGACATGCCGGCCTCGGACACCTTCATCATCTCGGTCCCGGTGGATATCAGCGAGTACGCGGTGCGGACGAGCACCCCGCCCGGCTTGCACCCCGGCTCCGGCACGTCGAGCACCGCCAGCTCGCCGCTCTTGTAGTTCTGTACAACCTGCTTCACCCGAACTCCTCTGATTCCTAAGCCGTTAACCGAGTGCTCTGGCCGGACCCAGAGGTCGCGTCGCGATACCAGTACTCGAGGGTCAGCACATGCCACAGATGCTTGGAGAAGTCCCGCTGCCCGGCGGCGTCCTCGGCGGCCATCCGCGCCAGCGCGTCGCGGCGCAGCAGCCCTGACCTGACCAGCTCGCCGTCGTGGATCACCTCGCGCACCAGCGGTGCCAGATCCCGGCTCATCCAGGCCCGCAGCGGCGCGCTGAACAGGCCCTTGGGCCGGTACACGATCTCCCGGGGCAGGATCGAGGTGGCCGCCTCCTTGAGGACGGCCTTGCCCTGCCGCCCGGCGATCTTCCGGTCGCCGGGGAAGGCGAACGCCGCCCTGACCACCTCGACGTCCACGTACGGCACCCGCACCTCGGTCGACGCGGCCATGCTGGAGCGGTCGGTGTACGTGAGGTTCAGGCCCGGCAGGAACATCCGGGCGTCCGTCAGGCACATGCGGTTGACGAAGTCGTCGAGGTCGTTGTCCCGGTAGACGTCCGCGTGCTCGGTCAGCACGTCCTCGACCGTCCCGGCCAGATCCGGATCGACCAGGTCGAGCAGCTCGTCCTGGTCGTACATGGTGTAGCTGCGCCGGAACGCGGTCTCCTCCGGCAGATCGGCGAAGGAGAGGAACCGCTTCGCGAAGCGCACCGACCGGTACCCCCGGCGGCTCGTCGCGACCGGCAGCCGGTCCACTAGAGCGGACACCCCGCGCCGCAGGGGCCGCGGGACGCGCTGGTAGCGCAGCGCGAGGAGGTTGGCCAGGTGCTTGCGGTACCCGGCGAACAGCTCGTCGGCGCCCATCCCCGAGAGCATCACCTTCACCCCGGCCTCCCGGGCGGCCGAGCAGATCAGGAAGGTGTTGATCGCGGCGGGGTCGCCGATCGGCTCGTCCAGGGAGTACGTCATCTGCGGCAGCAGGTCGAGCACGTTCGGGGCGATCTCGATCTCGTGCAGGTCGACACCGAACCGCCCGGCGACCTGCCGGGCGTAGCGCAGATCGTCCGGCATCGCCTCGAACTTGGCGTCCTCGGCCCGGAATCCGATCGTGTAGGCGGAGATCCCGGGTTGGTGGCGGGCCGCGAGGGCCGTCAGATAGCTGGAGTCGAGACCGCCGGAGAGGAACGTCGCCACGGGTACGTCGGAGAGCAGGTGGCGCCGGGTCGACTCCTCGACGACCGCGTTCAGGTCCGGCAGCTCGCCGCTGCGGGCCCGCTCCCGGCCCTCGGCGGCGACGTCCTTCAGGCTCCAGAACGTGCCGCGCTCCACCCGGCCGTCGGGCCGGCACCTGAGCCAGCTCCCCGGCGGCAGCTTCTCCGCCTCGCGGAACGCGCACCGTGAGTCCGGCACCCAGTAGTACAGCAGCGAGGCCACCAGCGCCGCCTGGTCCACCTCCAGCGATCCGCCGGCGGCGGCGAGCGCCTTGAGCTCGGAGGCGAACACCATGCCCTCGCCGCGCCGCAGCAGGAACAGCGGCTTGATGCCCAACTGGTCGCGGGCGAGCACCAGTTCACCGGTGCGCTCGTCGAAGATCCCGAACGCGAACATGCCGCGCAGCCGGGGCAGACAGTCCGTGCCCCAGCGCCGCCACGCCTCCAGGAGCACCTCGGTGTCGGAGGTGCCGCGGAAGCGCACCCCGGCGGCGGCCAGCTCGGCCCGCAGCTCCGGCGCGTTGTACAGCTCGCCGTTGTACGTCAGGGCGAGGCCGTCCGAGACCATCGGCTGGGCGCCGGTCTCGGACAGGTCGATGATGGCCAGCCGGCGGTGCCCGAGGTGCACCTCGCCGTCACCGACGGGGTGGCTGTACCGGCCCGCCCCGTCGGGTCCGCGGTGGGCGAGCGTCTCGGTGAGCCGGTCGGTCACGGCCTTCCCGTCCGGCCACCGATAGGTGCCTGCGATGCCACACATGTACTACCGCGCCTCCTGGTTGCTGTCCGGGACCCGAGTGGCCCACATCGGCTGCCGATCCGTACGCGGGCGGCCTGTCCCGCTCTGCCGGGCGAGCCGCTCGTTCTGGCCGCGCAGTGCGATGTGCAGTCCGTCCCACAGCGTGCCGTCGGTGCGGTCACGCGGATCCGGGTCGATGAGCACCACACCGATCACCGGAATGTGCTGGTCCGCGAGTTGCCGCGCCACGGTGTGCAGCCAGGCGGCGCTGCCGTGCCCGGCACGCACGACCAGCACGGTCCGGGTGCCGAGGTACTGGAGGTCGGTCC
This sequence comes from Streptomyces chartreusis, assembly GCF_008704715.1. Lineage (NCBI taxonomy): Bacteria > Bacillati > Actinomycetota > Actinomycetes > Kitasatosporales > Streptomycetaceae > Streptomyces > Streptomyces chartreusis. The sequence continues at coordinate 2,669,420 of NZ_CP023689.1, read as the reverse complement.
ACGCCGTGCCCGGCGCGACCGAGCCGACGCCGATCCGGCGCTCCTGCGGCGACCCGGCCGCGGCATGCTCCCCGCTGACCACCGTGGGATCCCCCGGCTTCGGACGGCGGCCGGAGAGCAGCTGGCCCGGCAGACCGTCGACGACGACCACCGGCCCCTCCTGCCCCAGTGCCTTCGCGACGTTCAGGGCGAGCACGGTCGTGCTGCGCGCACAGCCCAGTTCCAGCAGCGACAGCGGTTCCGTGGAGCCGCGTACCGTGCGGGCCAGGGTCCCGGTGAGCCGTTCGCGTGCCGCCCGGGTCCGGCGGCGCTGCCACAGCCTGCCCGAGCGACGGGGCAGCTCCGCGATGACCGAGGCACCCAGGTGTGCCGCGATGTCCCGGCGCAGCACGGGACGGTCCGCCACCACCGTGCCGACCGCGGCCAGCGCGAGCCCGAGGACGAGTCCGAGTACGAGCCCGATCGCGGAGTCGGTGGCGACCGCCTTGGGCAGGGAGTGCCGCACCGCGCGCGGGGCGTCCACGATCTGCGTGCCGGCGACGACCTTGGGCGTGCCGGTGCGCGCGTCCGCGGCGCGCTGGTCGAAGTCGGCTATCCGGGAGTTGAGTTCGGCGCGGCGGGCGAAGAGCGACTCGATGCTCGCCGACGCCTGCGGGTCGCTCTCCGGGGAGCGGTCGCCGATTGCCTTGTTGACCTCGTCGAGCTCGTCCCGCATGCGGTCGCGCTGGTCGAGCAGGGCCTTGGCCTCGGCCTGCGCGGACTGCCGCATCCGCCGCACATGGTCCGTCACGAACGCCTCGGCCAGCGCCTTGGCCCGGGCCACCGCCTCCGCGTCGCTGTCACCGGTCACGTCGATCTGGAGCAGGTTGTTGGTCAGGCCGGTACCCCGGTAGTCCCGCATGAAGTCCTCGGTCTTCTCCGGGGACTTCAGGGACCGCAGGGCCATGTCGGCGACCCGTGTGGTCTGCAGCAGCGCGACATCGGTGCGGATCAGCGTGCCGGTGTCGTTCGGCTGGTCGTCCTCGTGCGAGACCAGCACCTTGGTCACCGCGCTCGGTGGCGGCGGCATGAGGACCGCCACCGCCGCCCCGGCCAGCAGGCCGAGGAGCGCCATGGTGCACCACAGGCGGCGGCGCCTGCGCACCGCCACCACCAGCCCTTGCAGGTCGATGAGCGGACCGGCCGCCGACGACTCCGAAACCGTGCCGGTCGTCATGCCGGACCTCCCGTCGCGTGGCCGCGCACCGCGAGCGCGGGAGCGGCGTCGTCCGGCGGATCGGCGGGATGTCGCGCGGGGCGGGCCCGGACCGGGTCGGCGACGACGACGCCGACGACCTCGTGCCTGCCGTCCGCGCACGCCTCGGCGATGCCGGCCAGTTCCTCCGCGGTCCGGCTGCCCGCGCCGAGCACCACGAGGGCACCGGACTCGGTGTCGCGGTCCGGCACCATCGGCCGGTCCGCCGAGACCTCCACGACCCGCAGCAGCGGATCTCCCTTGGCCTCGGCGACGAGCTGCCCGGCGGCCCGGCGGGCGATCTCGTCGTCGTCCGGTACGACGACTAGCAGCAGCCGGGGGGCAGGCAGCAGCTCCCGGATGCGGGCGCACACCCGGCCGTAGCGGATCCGTCGGCCGCTCTCGTCGCCGGACCGCAGCGGGGCCGGCAGGTCCCACCGGGTGTCGGTGCCGAGGAGCCTTCGGATCCGGGCCCCGGAGCCCCCGCCCTCCGGTCGCCGCGCACGCGGGTCGTCGGGCACGTCGACGGTGCCGAGCAGCGCCGCGCCCAGGGTCGCGGCGACCTCCTGCTCGGTGCGCAGCCGGCGGTTCATCCGTGCGGCGACAAGATGGCCGACGACCGCGAGCAGGAAGAACAGCACGGCCCCGGTGACGACGAGCTGCACCCGCGTCGGCGGTGCCTCGCCGGTCGGCCGGGCCGCCGGGCCCATCACGACCAGGCCCGCCTTGTTGTTCGCCGGATCGGCCTCGTCGAGCTTCGTCATGGCCTCTTCCAGCGAGGTGCGCAGTTTCTCGAGCATGGTGCGGGCCTGGACGCTCTCCACGGTCCGCCCCGGATCGGCCGCGTCGGCGAGGTCGCTGATACGGCGGTTGGTCTCCTCCACCTGCTGCCGCAGCGCCTCGGGTCCCGTGGCCGCTTCGGAGTCGGTGCCGCCGCCCGCGATCCGCTCGGCGAACGCGACGAACTGCTGGGCCACCCGGTCCGACAGCTGTTGCGCGTGCTTCGGGGTGTCGGCCGTGCCGGAGATCTTGATGATGTTTCCGTCGGACGCCTTGGCGCTCACCCGGTCCCGCAGCTCGTCGCTGCTGAGGCCGGTCCAGCCGAGGTCGGCTGCCGCCCGGTCGACCACCGTCGAACTGGTGACGATGTCGACCTGGGTCAGCAGCTCGCGCTCCTCCCACTGCCCCGGCAGCAGTACCGATGCCGAAGCCGTGTAACGCGGTGGGAACACCAGCGAGGTGCCGTAGCCGACGAGTGCGCCCGCCACGGCGAGGACGGCGAGAAGCCGCCACCTGCGCCGGAGTATCCGCCCGACGGTGACCAGGCGGATCGTGTCTTCGCTCAACGCCGCTGCCTCTTCCCTGTGCGGACCGGGCCGCCCGCCGAAGCCTGAGTGCGGTCACGGCACGCGGCGGCGTAGGCCGCGAGCAGTGACGACTGCGAGTTCTCCCAGGAGAGCCGGCCGGTGATCCGCTCCTGGCCGACCTTGCCCATCCGGACCCGCCGGTCCGGGTCGTCCAGCAACTCCGCGATGAGGTCGGCGAACCGGGCCTCGTCGTTGGCGGGCGCGTAGACGGCGGCGTCACCCGCGGAGACGCGCGCCTCCTTCAGGTCGAACGAGACGATCGGCCGGCCCATCGCCATGTACTCCAGGACCTTGTTCATCGTCGACACGTCGTTGAGCGGATTGCGAGGGTCGGGGGACAGGCACACGTCCGCGGTGGACAGGTACCGCACCAGGTCGGCGTCCGGTATGCGCCCGGTGAACTGCACCTGGTCCGACAGTCCGAGCTGCCGGGACAGTTCCACCATCGCGTCGAAGGCGTCGCCCGCGCCGACGAACACCGCGTGCCAGTCGGTCCGCCCCAGCTCGTCGCGCAGCTTCGCAAGAGCCCGCAGGGCGTAGTCGACGCCGTCCTGGGGGCCCATGACGCCCAGGTAGCACAGCAGATGGGGCTTGCCGCGCTTCAACTCCGGCTCGGGCGGCACCGGTTGGAACCGGTCGACCTGGGGCGCGCTGCGCACCACGAAGACGTCCTCGGGGCGTCGGCCGCCCCGGCGTATCGCGACGTCCCGGTAGCTCTCGTTCGTGGCGAGCACGATGTCGGCGGCCCGGTAGGTCCGCCGTTCCAGCGCGCACACGGCGCGGTAGAGCAGGTCCTTGCCGCGGCCGAACCGGGAGAGGTACAGCTCGGGCACCAGGTCGTGCTGGTCGAAGACGAACCGCGCACCGCGCCGCCTGAGCCACCGTGCCGCCAGGAACAGCAGGTCGGGCGGGTTGCAGGCGTGGACCACATGGACCGGGCCGACCTTGCGGGCCAGCCGGGCCGTGTGCCACAGGGCCGATCCGTACTCCCGCAGGTAGCCGGCCGGTCCGCCGGTGGCCGCGCGCAACGGGTAGCGATGGATCCGCACCCCGTCGACCAACGCCTCCGGCTCCGTGTCCCGCTTCTCCCCCCGGGGGCAGATGACGTGCACCTCCCAGCCCGCGTCGCGCAGCGTCGTGCACTCCTGCCACACCCGCCGGTCGAACGGCACCGACAGGTTCTCCACCAGGATCAGCGCGCGCCGCCCCGACCCCTCACCGCTGACTGCGTTACCAAGCAAGGCCTATGTACCCCGGTTCGGTCCGGCGCGCGTCGGCGTCGGGAAGGTGGATGAGGTCGACGATCACCGGGCCGCCGCCATGGGGCAGCGCGGCAAGGACGGCCGGGTCCTTGGTCCCGACCAGGCACACCTCGGCGTGCTCGAGCACCTCCTCGACGGAGTCCGCGAGCAGCTGTGCGAGGTGCGGCAGCCGGGTCTCGATGTACTCGCGATTCGCGCCGAGCAACCGGGACAGGCTCACGTTGGCGTCGTGGATCCGCAGGTCGTACCCCTTGCCGTGGAGCCGCTCCGCCAGCTCGACGAGCGGGCTCTCGCGGAGGTCGTCGGTGCCGGGTTTGAAGGACAGCCCGAACATGCCGATCCGGCGCTTGCCGGTGCGCTCGACCAGCTCCACCGCGCGCTGCAGATGGTCGGAGTTGGAGGGCAGCACATGGGAGAGGATGGGCACCGAGACGTCGGCCCGCTGTGCCGCGTGGACCAGGCTGCGCAGATCCTTGGGCAGGCAGGACCCGCCGAAGGCGAAGCCGGGCCGCAGATAGGCGGGGCTGATGTTCAGCTTGCGGTCGGCCAGGAACACGTCCATCACCTGGTGCGAGTCCACCCCGAGCGCCTGGCACACCGCGCCCAGCTCGTTCGCGAAGCCGATCTTGAGGCCGTGGAAGGCGTTGTCGGCGTACTTGATCGCCTCGGCCGTCGGGATCGGCACCCGGAACACCTCGCCGGGCAGGCCGTCGTACAGCGCCAGCACCGTGTCGCCGCTCGCCGTGTCGAGCTCGCCGACGACGGTCTTGGGCGGGTCGAAGAAGTCCTTCACGCTGGTGCCCTCGCGCAGGAACTCCGGGTTGACCGCGACCCCGATGTCCACGCCGGCCGTGCCGCCGACGGACTTCTCCAGGATCGGCACCAGCAGGTTCAGGCAGGTGCCCGGGAGCATGGTGCTGCGGAACACGACGGTGTGCCGCCCGCCGCGTTCGGCAAGGGCCGCGCCGATCTGCTCGGTGACCCGCTCCAAGTAGGTGGTGCACAGGCTGCCGTTGGGCTCCGACGGCGTGCCCACACAGACCAGCGACACCTCGCTGTCCATGATCGCCTCACGGACGTCGACCGTGGCCCTTAATGCTCCGGTCCGTACGACGTCGGCGATGAGCTCGCCGATCCGCTCCTCGACCACCGGGGCCTTGCCTTCGTTGACCAGGTCGACCTTCACCTGGTTCACGTCGACCCCGATGACCTCGTGGCCCATGCCGGCCAGGCACGCGGCCGACACACAGCCCACGTAGCCGAGCCCGAAAACGCTGACTCTCATGTCCCGTTCCTCCCCCCAGGCAGGCCCTTGTGGCCTGCGGTCCGCGCATCGGCGGGACCGTTCAGTTGCAGTCCCTCGCGCATCAGTAGGCCCCCTGGCCGTAGAGCACCGCCCGCAGCGTCTTCCACAAGATCACCGTGTCCAGGGCGAGCGACCAGTCCTCCACGTACCGCAGGTCGAGGCGGACCGCCTCCTCCCACGGCAGGTCGCTGCGTCCGCTTATCTGCCACAGTCCGGTGAGTCCGGGCTTGACCAGCAGCCGTCGCCGGATGTCCGGGCCGTACGCGGCGGACTCCTCCGGCAGCGGAGGCCGCGGCCCGACCAGCGACATCGATCCGGTGAGCACGTTGAACAGCTGCGGGAGCTCGTCGAGCGAGTACCGGCGCAGCACTGCTCCCACCCGGGTCACCCGCGGATCCCGGCGGAGCTTGAACAGCAGCCCCGCACCCTCGTTGCGGTCGGCCAGCTCGGCACGTGCCTTGTGCGCCCCGACGACCATGGTGCGGAACTTGAGGATGGTGAACTCGCGGCCGCCCTTGCCGACCCTGCGCTGGCGGTAGAACACCCCGCCCCGGCTGTCCGCCACCACGAGCAGTCCGACGAGTGCCATCAGCGGCGCGAACAGCAGCAGCAGGAACGCCGCGCCCACCCGGTCGACGACCACCTTGATCGCCCGGCGCCCCCCGGTGAAGGTCGGCATGCTGACCCGCAGCAACGGTATCCCGAGCACCGCGTCGACGTGCAGCCGCGGGCCTGCCACCTCCATCAGCACGGGGGCCACGACCATTTCGGCGTCGCTGCCCTCCAGGTTCCAGGCCAGCCGCTGGAGCCGGTCCGGTGTCCAGTGCGGGTCCGGCGTGACCGCGACGACGCGGTAGCCGTCGTGCTCGACGTACTTGGCGACGTCCGTCAGCCGGCCGACGACCGGCACCCCGTCCAGCTGGTCGCCGTCGATCCCGCGACCGTCCGTCGTGCACACTCCGTCCACGCGCCACCCGAGGTGCGGGAACTTGCGGGTTCGGGTGATCAGGTCGCGTACGGTTGCCGGGCTCCCGGCAGCGAGCACCGGTCTGAGACACCTCCCTTCCTTGCGCTGCTTGTGCAGCGAAAGGCGGAGCAGATAGCGCGTCGTCATGGTGACGAGTGCGATCGCGGGGATCGCGACGAAGATCCAGAGCTTGATGTTGCGCGAGGTGAGGGCGATCCCGCCGAGCGCGAGCACGACGGTCGCAGTGAACATGGAGCGTCCGAGCCGGCGGAATTCCTCGGCGCCCTGACCGAGCACGGCCGGGGACCACGACCTGCTCACCGCGAGTGCCCCCAGCACCAGCAGCTCGGTGCAGAAGGCGAGGATTCCCCACTTCTCGTGCCAGTTGGCCGCGTCCCGGGCCCCGAAGAAGTTGCCTATCGCGCCCACCACGAAGGCGGTGGCCACGGTATCGCTGATGATCACGGAGCGCCGGTAGCGCTGCTCCCAGTCGCTCGCGGGCCGGGACATCGTCCCGTTCGCCAGACGCCCGCGCGCCGACGAAAACGGGTCTATTAATTCCCCCTGTTGCACGGGACCCCCCAGGTCGCCAGTGGTTCGACAGAGTTCGCCCAACACTGTCTTCTCGCCCGGGAGGCACCCCCGCCCCCCGCGCCGCGCTGTTCCTCCCCTCGGGGCCCCCGCCCCGCGCATGACATCCCGGCGTTACGGCGCTACCTGAACAACCCGCCCTGACGGCAGCACAGTTGCCCGTACTGCCGACCTGTCGGGTTGAGCGCGATCCCGTCGAGACCTCGGGTGCTCCCCGCACCCACGGCCCCTCCCGGGCGCCGGGAATCGATCACCCCCACGCGTGGCGCGGAGGACGAGACTGCTGGTTCTGCAGAGCAACGGACCTACACATCATTGGTGGTCGCCTCGTGTCCGATCAGCTGAAGCACGGTCAATCTAGACCATCGGGGCCAGAAATGAGGAGGGGATGTGTGTGATTTGTGGACAAGCTTTGGGACATGGTCTACCGGCTGATGACGACCCCTCCTCGACACCGGTCGGCGGATTCCGGTTCACAGGTCGCGGGGGGCGTCGACGATGTGGGAGAGGGCCACGGTGAGGGCGTTCTCGCGGGTGAAGACGTCCACCGCGCCGAGGCGGCCCAACCACTTCCGGTACATGACCGGTTCGACCTTGTCGGCGACGGCCTGGAGGTAGAGGTCGAAGCCGGCCCAGTTGTTCCCGGGTTCGACCTTGCCGAAGTAGGGGGCCATGTCGGTGGCGGCGACGGCCTTGCCCGTGGCGTTCCACAGGTCCCGTACGAACTCGCGGGAGACCTCGATGTCCTCCTTGGTGCCGAGCCGGTGGACATGACCGCCGATGTAGGTGTCCAGATCCATGCGGGCGAGCTGGTCGTGGGCCCGCAGCACGCCGGGGACGCTGTCGGCGGTGCCCCAGGCGCGGAAGGGGGCCCAGCCCGGCATCACGAGGTCGACCATCATGGCGGCGCGCTGGCGAGGGGCGTGGATGAGGATGTTGCCGGCCTCGTGATTGGCGCCCGGATAGCTGAGCAGCAGCCGCTGACCGCCCAGGTCGAGGCGGTAGCGGTCGTCGAAGGTCACGGTGGGCATCGGGCGGCCCGGGTCCTTGGCCGTCCTGATCCGTTCAGCGGTCGCGGTGTGCGCGATGCGGACCACGTCGCCGAACGCCGACGCGCCGGCCGTGTGGTCGGCGTGGTCGTGGCTGTACACGAGGTGGGTGACCTTGCGGCCGGTGACGCGGCGGATCGCGGCCGGAAGTGCTTCGGCGAGCGAGGGCGGTGCGTCGATGACGACCACCCCGGCGCCGGTGACGAGGAAGGCCGCCTGCGTACCGCCGGCGGTCACGGCGTAGAACGCGTCGCCGATGCGGTCGAGCCGGTAGCCCTCAGGGGGGACCGGCAGGGGCTTGGCGGTGGCGGGAAGTGGCGCGAAAGTACGGGTCGCGGCGCCGTCGGGGGATTCGGGGAGCGCCAGACGTTGGCCGGTTCGCGGCTCACCGCTCTTGTCCAGGACCTGCTGGTTCAGCCGGTAGAGCTCCGTCCAGCGCCGTTCGGAGCCGAGGAAGCGGGAGGCGATGCCGCGCAGGGTGTCTCCGCGTGCGGCCTCGTAGTACGCACCGCCGCCCGTGACGGCGGGTGCGGCGGTGGCGGCCTGCGTCGGCAGGGCGAGCGCCGAGAGGCCGGCGGCCGCGGGCACGGCTGCCGCGCCCCAGCGCAGGATGCCGCGGCGGGACGGCGACCGGTGGTCGTGCTGCTCTGCTTCGCACATGACGAACTCCCTGGATTCCGGGTGCCGTTGTCGGCACCTCGATCACGCTAGGGACGCGCGCCAAGTGCTTGAAGATTGCACTTTTTTGCTAGTGGCTATACCCGAGTGAAGCGTGCAGCTCAGACGTCGGCGTCATAGGCGCGCTGTGCCGCGGAACACACCTCGATGTGGGCGTCGGTCCAGCCGAGCAGCGCTTCGACGGGCCCGAGCAGGGTCCGGCCGAGAGGGGTCAGCTCGTACTCGACATGGGGCGGAATCACCGGGTGCACCGTGCGCAGTACCAGGCCGTTGCGTTCGAGCTGCCGCAGCGTCTGGGTGAGCGCCTTCGGCGTGACCTCTTCGAGTTCGGCGGCCAGTTCGCCGAACCGCTGCGGCCCCCGGGTCAGGCAGCCGACGACGAGGATCGTCCACTTGGCCCCGATCAGATCGATCAGCGGCCGGCCGGGGCACGCGGCCGAGTACGGGTTCGTCTTGCTCAGATGCATTCCGCCAGTGTCGTTCACCGGTCGGGGAGCTGCCGTCGGTCAGTCGGCGGGAGCGTCAGGGCGTCGTCACGGATCCGTGCGGGAACGCGGCCGCCAGGTCGGCCTCGATGCCGGCGGCGCACGCGCGCAGGGCGGGCAGCATGAAGTCCCGGCTGTGCTCGGGCGGCTCCGGACCGGCGTGCAGCGCGATGTTCAGGGCCGCCACGGCGCGCCCGCTCCGGTCCCTGACCGGCACGGCCAACGACCTCAGACCGGCCTCCAACTCCTGCTCCACCAGGGCGAATCCAGCGCGCCCCGCTTCGTCGATCGCGGCCGCGAGCGCCGAGTGCGAGGTGAGCGTGTGCGGGGTCAGGGCCCGCGGGTCCATGGCCCGGAGCCGCTCCTGTCGCTCCGCCGCGGGCAGGTCCGCGAGCAGGACCCGGCCCATGGAGGTGGCGTAGGCGGGCAGCCGGGTGCCGGGCGTGATGCGGGCGCTGGTGATCTGCTCGGTGGCCACCCGGGCCATGTAGCGGACCTCGGCACCGTCGAGGACCGCGAGCGAGGCGGACTCCCGCACCTGTCCGACCAGATCGGCGAGATGGGGTTGTGCGATGTCGGCGAGGGTGAGGGTGGACAGCCGCGCGTATCCCAGCTCCAGGACGCGCGGGGCGGGCAGGAACCGGCGCCCGTGCTGCTCCACGTAGGCGAGCTCGCGCAGTGTCAGCAGATTGCGCCGGGTGCTGGGGTACGAGAGTCCGGCGGCCTGAGCTGCCTCGGAGAGGGTGAGTCCGCCGGGCTGCCGGCCGAGCGCGGTCAGCACGGCCAGGCCCCGGGCCAGGGCCTGTAGGAAGGACGGCCCCAGTTCGGGCTTGGCGTCGGTGTATGCGGGGGAGGCGGGTGGCGGCGCCGCGGCCGGGGTGCCGGAGGTGTCGTACAGCGCCCCGGCGATGTCCCGGGCGGCTTCGTTCATCGCGGTCAGGGCGTGCTCGCGCAGCTGGTCGGCGCTGTGCCGGCTGGTGTGGGCGAGCACGCTGATCGCGCACACGGGCCGGCCGTCGGGTGCGCGCACCGGGACCGACAGGGCGACCAGGCCGGGGGCGACGAGCTGGTCGTCCAGCGCCCAGTCGTTCGCGGCCGTGTCCGCGACCCAGGAGGTGAAGTCGGCTTCCGCCTGCTCGGCGCCGGGGGCGGTGCGGCGGGTGGGAACGGCCGGGAAAGCGGCGTCCAGGGGGTCGGCGGCCTGCCGGGCCCGCCAGGCCGCGTACGTCTGAGGGTCCCAGGCGGTGGCGAGTACGGCGCCGGCCGCGCAGCGCTCTGCGGGCAGCAGGTCGCCGACGCGGAAGCCCAGCGGGATCATGCGTCCGGGCGGGACGGCCGTACCGACGATGCGTGCGTCGCATCCGTCGAGGACGATCGCCGAGACCGACTCGTCCAGCGTCCGGGTCAGCCGCTCCAGGCTCGGTCGCAGCGCGCGCGACCAGCCGCTCGCGTCGAGATAGGCGTTGCCGAGTTCCATCAGGCGCGGGGCGAGCGCCAACTCGCGTCCCTCGGTGCGCAGCTGGCCGAGATGGACCAGTGTGGCGGCGACCCTGTCGACGGCCGAACGGGCCAGACCCGTGGCGCGGGCCAGGTCGCCCGGACGCATCGGCTCCGAGGCGGCGGCCATGATCCGCAGCATCGCCAGACCGCGCTCCAGCGGGCCGGCGGCCTCCAGGTCAGGGGCCCCCGCCTCGTCGGATGTCACCGATCTCCTCCCGTGCTTCCCGCGTCCCGGCGCCTCAGGCCGTGCTCGTACCCGTCGTCGGGAGAACGCTACCGGCCATTGACAGCCGTCACAGTGACCCGCAGACTCGGGCTCACTCGCTGAATGAATGATAGTTCACTCAGCGAAAAACTCATCGGGACGGTCGGGTGCGCTGTGCGGGACGCGTGCACCCGGCCCCGCTCCCTCCCCGCCCCTTCCCGAGGACTCTCATGAGCGCTTCCGCCCAGAGCCGTGCGGACCTCGTCCGGCACACCGTCTACGAGTTCGCCCTCACCACGGTGCTTCTCTTCGCCGTGGTCACCCTGGTCCGCTGGCTCGCCCTCCCCGGCTCCCCGCTGGCGATCACCGACCCGCACACCCTGTTCGCCGTCGCGGGCATCGCCGTCGCGGTACTGATCGCGGCGCTGATGTACTCGCCGCCCGGCCGCGCCTCCGGAGGCCACCTCCACCCCGGAGTCACCGTCTTCCTGTGGGCCTGCGGCCTCTTCCCCCGCCGCGCGGTCCTCCCGTACGTCACCGCACAGCTCGCCGGCTCCGCGGCCGGGACCGCGCTGGCCGGCCTCGTCTGGGGCGAACCCGTGCGCCGGATCGGTTACGCCGCCGTGCACCCCGCGGCCGGGACCGGATCGGTCGAGCTGTTCCTCATCGAGGGCTGCGCGCTCGCCGCGGTGTTCGTCGCGGTCACCCTGGTCATGACGAGACCCGCGCTGCGCGGCCTGATCCCGGCGGTCATCGGACTCGGCGTGGGCGTGGTCATCGCCACCCTGGGCACGGTCACCGGCGCCAGCATCAACCCCGCCCGTGCCTTCGGCCCCGCACTGCTCTCCGGCCAGTACGAGCACTTCTGGAACTACATGATCGCGCCGCTGGCCGGCCCGGCACTCGTCGGCCTCGCCCACCGGGCACTGAGCGCGCGCAGAGCCCCCGAGGCCTCGCCGGCCGAGGCGTGAGCCGTACCGAACCCCGCTCAGGGGCGGCGGAACCCGAGATCTGCCGCCCCTGCCCCCCGCTTCGATCCGTACGTCAGGAGTAACCCCATGTCCGTCACGCGAGGACTGATCATCGACGGCCGGGAGGTCGCCGCCTCCTCCGGCCGCACCACGTCCGACATCAACCCCTGGACCGGTGCCGTCTGCGCCGAGGTCGCCGCCGGCACCCCGGACGACGTGCGCCGGGCCGTGGACGCCGCCGACGCCGCGTTCGAGGCGTGGGCCGCGACCAAGCCGGCCGAGCGCCGCCGGATCCTCCTCCGCGCCGCGCAGCTGATGAGTGAACGCGTCGACGAGGTCGTGCGGTTGATGGCCGAGGAGGTCGGCGGCGTCGCGCCCTGGGCCGGCTTCAACGCCCGCCTGGCCGCCGACATCCTGCTGGAGGCCGCGGCGGAGGTCACCCGGCCGACCGGCCAGACCCTCGCGACCAACGCCGAGGGCGTGCACTCCGCGCAGGTACGGGTGCCGAAGGGGGTGATCGCCGCGATCTCCCCCTGGAACGCGCCGGTCATCCTCGGCGTCCGCGCGGTCGCGATGCCGATCGCGATGGGCAACACCGTGGTGATGAAGCCGAGCGAGGACGCGCCCATCGCCTGCGGTCTGCTGATCTCGGACGTCCTGCACGAGGCCGGCCTGCCCGCGGGCGTGCTCAACGTCGTCACCAACGACCGCGCCGACGCCGCCGAGGTCGTCTCCGCACTGATCGCCGACCCCCGGGTGCGGATGGTCAACTTCACCGGCTCCACCGAGGTCGGCCGCGCCATCGGCGTCCAGGCCGCCCGGCACCTCAAGCCCGCCGTGCTCGAACTCGGCGGCAAGAACGCCCTGTTGGTGCTTCAGGACGCGGACGTCGACTACGCGGTGGACGCCGCGGTCTTCGGCTCCTTCATGAACGCCGGGCAGATCTGCATGTGCGTGGACCGGGTCATCGTCCATCGCGCGGTGGCCGACGAGTTCACGGCGAAGTTCGCCGCCCGCGTCCGGGCGCTGCCGTGCGGCGACCCCGGCGACGCGGGCACGGCCGTCGGCCCGGTCGTCAGCGCGGACGCCGCCCGCCGGGTCGCCGCGCTGGTCGCGGACGCGGTGGCCAAGGGCGCCGAACCGGTCGCCGGCACCGGCGAGATCGAGGGGCGCGGCACCCTGATCCGCCCGGTCGTCCTGACCGGCGTCACCCGGGAGATGAAGGTCTACTACGACGAGATCTTCGGCCCGGCGACCGTGGTCCACGTCGTCGACAGCACCGACGAGGCCGTGGCCCTGGCCAACGACACCCCGTACGGCCTGACCGCCGGTGTCATCACCGAGGACCTGGCGGCGGGCCTGGCGGTCGCGGGCCGCCTGCGCACCGGCATCGTCCACGTCAACGACCAGTCGATCGCGGACGAGCCGCAGGCGCCGTTCGGCGGAGTGAAGAGCTCCGGCTACGGCCGCTTCGGCGGCCAGGCGGGCGCCGAGGCGTTCACCGACACCCGCTGGGTCACCGCGCAGGCCGTCGGTCACGCCCACTACCCGATCTGAGGCCCGAACGGCTCACACCGGCGGCTTGGTTCCCGCCTGCTCGCTGACCATGTACCGCGCGTACCAGTCCGGCCAGTCGGGATCCTCCGCGCCGGTGCGGGCCTCGTGCTCGCCGTGCGCCGCGGCCGCACGACGCAGGGCGCCCGCCAGGTCCCCGGCCGAGGCGAACTCCGTCGTGGCGGGGTCCAGCCGTCCGGGAAGCCTGGTGGTGACCTCCTGGAGGAGCCAGCCGTTGCCGTCCGGGTCGTCGAACGACAGGAAGGAGCCGTAGCTGCCGCGTTTCGGGTCGGCTCCGGGCACGCGGGCGTCGGTGCCGCCGTGGTGGAAGACGCCACCGGCGTCGTGGAACACCTCGCTCGGGTCGGCGCCGTTGCGCTCCAGCTCGGCGTGGGCGGCCTCGATGTCGTCGACCACCAGATGCAGGCCCTGAGCCGAACCGGGCGCCTGCTCGGTCACGGACGTACCGAAGATGACCGATGCCGGTGAGCCCGGAGGGGTCATCTGCACCACCCGGAACCCGGCGTCCGGGGCGACGTCCGCGTCGAGTCTCCAGCCCAGCGCCGCGTAGAACTTCTTGGCCCGGTCGACGTCGGCCACCGGCACCACGACGACCTCCAGTTTCATGTCCATGAGTTGTTGCTCCTCGTCTCAAAGGACCGCTCGGACGGCCGGACGGCCGGACGGTTCGGACGGCCCGACGGCGGACGGCCGCCCGCCCGTGCGTTCAGCGCGCGACGAACTGCTGGCCGCCGTCGATGTCGTAGGTGGCACCGGTGAGGGCGCCGTTGGCCATGAGGTGCAGTGCCAGAGCGGCGACGTCCTGCGCACCGACCACCCGGCCGATGGGCAGCGTGCTCCTCAACTGCTCCCGACGGGCGTCGAGTTGATCACCCAGGAGAGAGGCCGACAGCGGCGTGTCCACGAAGCCGGCCGCGATGAGGTTGACCCGGACCGGGGCCAGCTCCAGCGCCAGGTTCGCGGTCAGCGCCGGGAGCGCCGCGGTGAGGGCACCCATCACGGCCATCCCGGGCGCGGGCCGGCGGGCACCGGTCCCGCCGATGAACAGCAGCGTTCCTCCGGCCCTGACCTTCTTACGGCTCGCCCGCGCCGCCGCCAGCAGCATCGCCAGACGCCCGCCGAAGTCACGTCCACCGGCGGCCAGGTCGAGGTCGTCGAGCGGGGTGTACGACGGGCTGCCCGCCGTCACCAGCACATGGTCGACGGGCCCGGGCAGATCGAGCAGGAAGCGCTCCAGACGGTCGGGGTCCATGGCGTCGAACGCGGCCGTGCTCAGCGGGCTCAGCTCGTCCGCCGCCCGCTTCAGCCGCTCGGCGTCGCGTGCCGTGAGCACCACCTCGCCACCGGCGGCACGCACCTGGCGCGCGGTCTCCAGACCGATACCCGAGCTGCCGCCCACGACGACGACCGTCTGCCCGGCCGGCCCTCCCGGTACCGGAGGGGCCCCTCCTCCTTGTTCCCCGCTCGCCGTCACAGGAGGTCACCGCCGTCCGGACTCGGTTTCTGGGCGTACGCGCATGTCCCCCTCGGCGGCGGCAGGAGGCCGTCCCGCAGCCTCCGCCGGGCCGCCCGGCCCGAAATCTCAGTCTGTCACCCGTCCGGCCGAGCCGCACCCGGGCCCGGCTGCCCGCGGCCGGCACCGGATCACGGGGCTCCCTGCCCCGGCAGCTCCTCCGCGACCCGGGACTCGTGGTCCGTCCGGGTGCCGACGGTGAACTCGCGGGCGTAGGCGGCCTCGTCGATCGTGCCGCGCAGACGGCCGGCGATGCGCTCCACGTCACCCCGCTCCGCGGGCGGGTGCGGAGCGCCCGCGCGTTCCCTGGTCGCCGCCGCCGTGCCGAGCAGGCGGATCGCCCGCTGCGGGGACCCGGCCAGGGAGTACGCGCCCGCCAGACCCTCCAGCGCCAGCGCGACCGACCGGGGATCCTTCGTCGTCGCTGCGGCCCGCAGACCGTCCCGGTGGTGGGCGAGGGCGCGGTCGGCGTCACCGCGCTGCTCGGCGATGAAGCCCAGTTCGGCCAGGACCAGCGCGAGTCCCGGCCCGTCGCCGCGCCTGCGGTTCCAGGCGAGCCAGGGCCGCAGCCACTCCTCGGCGGCGGCGAGCCGGCCCTGCCGTCGGGCGCTCAGCGCGAGGCCCAGCGCGGCGAACTGCTCGGCCGGCTGATTGCCCTGCTCGGCCGCGATCCGCAGGGCACGCGTGTGCAGGTCGTCGGCCTCGTCGCAGCGCTGGGTGAGCAGGGCGATCCTGCCGAGACCCGACAGCTTCGTCGACATCTCGGGCCACATCTCCAGGGCCTGCGTGATCCGCAGACCCTCCCTGTGCAACTGGGCCGCCAGGTCGTAGTCGCCGTTGATCTCGGCGAGCCTGCCCAGCAGGTCGGCCGTCTTCAACCGGCCCCACAGATCGCCCAGTTCGGCGAAGTGGGCGCGGGCCTCCTCGGCGTTGCCGCGCAATACCTCCAGGTCACCGCGCGCCAGCGCGAAGCAGGCACGCGTGGTCAGCGAGGCCGCCATCCCCCACGCGTCGCGCAGGGTGCGGAAGCGGACCAGGACGTGCTCGACCCGCCGCTCGCCCTCGGCCAGCGCACCCACCGTCCACTGCGCGTGCGCCAGGAACCACTGCGCCCTGGTGGACTCCGGGCTGGACTCGGGCGGGTACTCCGCCGGCGCGTCGCACTCCCGGTCGTGCTCGCCGAGCAGCAGACGGATGCCCGTGTACCAGAAGACGGCCTCCACCCGTTCCTCGGGCGCGGCGTCGCCCGGCGTGTCCAGGGCCGTCGCCAGCGCTCTGCCCGCCTCGCCGAGCCGGCCACGGACGTACCAGTACCAGGTCAGCGAGTTGACCAGCCGCAGCGCCTCCTGCGCGGCCCCGGCCCGGGCCGCCTCGGTCAGCGCGCGCTGCACATTGGCCGCCTCGGGGTCGAGGTACTGGAACCACCGGGCCTGCTCCCGCTCGTGCAGATGCGGCCGGGCGCGCTCGGCGAGACGGACGCAGTGGCGCAGATGCCGGGCGGCGGTCCCCTCGTACTCGCCGGACTCGGCGAGCCTGTCACGCGCGTAGACCGCGACCGACTCCAGCAACCGGTAGCGCGGACCCCGCGGTCCCTCGGTGCGGACCGCCAGAGAGCGCTCTACGAGCAGGCTCAGGGCGTCCAGGACGTCCGCGGGTGACACACCGCCACCGGAGCACACCTCCTCGGCGGCCTGGAGTCCGCAGCCCTCGCTGAACACCGACAGCCTGCGCAGCACGGTCTGCTCCCGGACGTCGAGCAGGCCCCAGCTCCAGTCGAGCGTGGCCTGGAGTGTCCGGTGCCGCGAAGGGGCGTCGCGGTACCCGCTGTTGAGCACCCTGAAGCGGTCGTCGAGACGGTCGTGCAGCTCCCTGATGCCCAGCGAACGCACCCGGGTGGCGGCCAGCTCCAGCGCGAGCGGGATGCCGTCCAGTCGCCGGCACACGTCCGCCACCAGCGGGGCGGTGGTCGCGTCGAGGACGAAGTCGGGGTCCGTGGCGAGGGTCCGGTCCACGAAGAGCCGTACGGCGCCCGCACTCGCCAGCGCGTCGAGGTCCGGCCCGTCGACCGGGGGCAGGGACAGCGGCGCCACCGGGTACACCGTCTCGTCCCGGGTGCGCAGCGGCTCCTGGCTGGTCGTCAGGATGTGCAGATACGGCGCCCTGCTCAGCAGGAGGCCGGCCAGCCGGGCGACGGCGTCCACGACATGCTCGCAGTTGTCCAGCACGAGCAGCAGCCGCCGGCCGGCCAGCGCGTTCGCGAGGCGGTCCGTGGGGCCCTTGCAGTCGTCGTCCGGGATGTTCTCCCGGATGCCCAGCGTCGCCATCACCTGCTCGGCCAGCGACTCCACCCCGGCGAACCGCTCCAGGCCCCCGGTGTCGGCGAGTTCCACCAGCCAGGTGCCCTCGGCGAACGCGCCCGCCATACTCTGCGCCGTGGCCTGCGCGAGACGGGTCTTGCCGACCCCGCCCGGACCGGTGAGCGTCACGAGGCGGCGCCGGGAGAGCAGCGTCCGGATCGCCCCGACGTCCTCGTCGCGGCCCACCAGGGGCGAGGCCGAAGTGGTCGGTTCCGGCGCCACCGGCGTCACCGCCGCCGGCTGTACGGCGGGCTCCGGCCGGGCCAGCACCGGGTCGTGCCGCAGGATGGCCTGTTGCAGCGCCTCCAGCGGCGGCCCCGGTGTGAGCCCCAGCTCCTCGTCGAGCCGGCGCCGCAGGTCGTTGAAGTGGTCGAGCGCGTCCGAGGAGCGGCCCGCCTGGTACAGCGCCCACATCAGCGCGCCCCGCAGCCCTTCACGCAACGGGTGCTGCCCGACCAGCTCGGTCAGCTCGCCGACCAGCAGGCTGTGCTCGCCCAACTCCAGCCGCACCCCGGCGTGTTCCTCGATTGCGGTGAGGCGCTCCTCCTCCAGGCTCGCCGCGGTCGGCCGTACGCAAGGCTGATCCGCGAACTCGGCGAAGGCGGGCCCGCGCCACAGCGCCAGCGCCTCGGTGTAGAGCGCGGCCCGCTTCACGGGATCCTCGACGGCCCGGGCCCGGCCGACCAGTTCACGGAACCGCCCGGCGTCCAGGGCGCCGGCGGGGATGTCCAGGACGTATCCGGGCGGCCGGTGCGCGACGAGTTCGCGGGCGCCCGGCTCCGCGTCCTGAAGCGCACGGCGCAGCTGGGACACCTTCGCCTGGAGCGAGGCGGTGGGCCGGGCGGTGAACGTCGAGCCGCCCCACAGGTCCTCGATGAGCCGGGCCGCCGGGACGACCTGCCCCTGATGGGCGAGCAGGTCCGCGAGGAGCATGCGGACCTTGACTTCGGGCACCCGCACCAGACGTCTCTCGTCCGTGCGCACCTCCAGCGGTCCCAGCACCCCGAATTCCATGATCTCAGCGTAACCGGACGCCGGACGGCGCGACTTGTGACGAAAAGGGCTCGGCCATCCGTCCGAAGTGCGTGGACGCAGCAATTCCGAAGTCGTCCGAAGCGAATCCGAAGGGGCATATGCCAGCCTTCCCGGAGGAATGCGGTTCGGCGGCGGTGCGGAAGGCGGGGGCAGGTGGCCGAGAATGAACGACTGCGGCTGGCGATCATCATCGGCAGCATCAGGAAAGGACGGTTCGGGCACGTCGCGGCGGAATGGCTCGCTTCGCGCGCCCGGCTGCGGCACGACTTCGACGTGGACGTCATAGACCTGGCCACGGCCTGGCTGCCCGACGTGATGTCCGCCGACCCGGCGGCACCCAGACCCCAGGCCGTCAAGGACCTGGCGCCCTGGCTGGCGGCGGCCGACGCGTTCGTGGTGGTCACACCCGAGCACAACCAGACGTTCCCGGCGTCCCTGAAGAACGCGATCGACTGGTACGACGAGGAATGGCACGCCAAGCCCGTCGGATTCCTCTCCTACGGCGGCCCCTCCAGCGGCCTGTGCGCGGTGTCCGCGCTGCGCCAGGTCTTCAGCGAGGTCCACACCGTGACCGTCCACGAGACCGTCAGTTTCCACAACTACTGGGAGCGCCTCGGGCCGGACGGCACCCTGATCGCCTCCGACGACTGGGACACGTCGGCCCGGCTGATGTTCGACCGCCTCAGCTGGTGGGCCGGTGTGCTGCACCGGGCCAGGGCCGAGCGCGGATACCCGCCACCGCAAGTGAACAGACAGGAGCGCAGCGCGCCATGGACGGCCAGTGGTTCCGACGTTTCGGCGATCCCGAGCCCGACGCTCTCAGGCTGATCTGCTTCCCCCACGCCGGCGGCGCCGCCAGCGCGTACCTGCCGTTGTCCCGGTCGCTCCGGCCGCACGTCGAGGTCCGGGCCGTGCAGTACCCCGGCCGCCAGGACCGGCGGCTGGAGACCCCGGTGACCGACATCGGGGAACTCGCCGCGATCGTCGCCGAAAAGCTCGCGGCCGACGACGCGGAGACACCGTTCGCCTTCTTCGGGCACAGCATGGGCGCGCTCATCGCCTACGAGACCGCTCGGATCCTTCAGGAGCGCGGGGCACGACCACCTCGCATGCTCTTCCTGTCGGCCCGGGGAGCGCCGGGTCCGACGCCCAGCCCGCACGACGTGCTGGCGGACGACGAGGCGATCCTCGCCGCGGTACGCCGGCTCGGGGGAACCGGCGTGGAACTGCTCGACGACCCCGAGCTGGCGGCAATGGTGCTGCCGGCTCTGCGAGCCGACTACGCGGCCCTCGCCGCGTACTCCTGGACACCCCGGGAACCGCTGGACGTACCGGTCACCGTGCTGTGCGGCGACGCCGACCCGGTCGTCGCCGTCGAGGAGGCGGCCGGCTGGCGGACGTACACCCGTGCCCGGACCGAGGTGCGGGTCTTTCCCGGCGGTCACTTCTATCTGGACCAGCGGCTCGGCGACGTCGCCGGGACGGTCCTGCGCGGCGTCCGCTCGGCGAGCGCCGCTCGGGCGGGCAACGGCGCCCGCCATGACTGAACAAGGGTGCTCTACGTACGGGGGTAGGCGTGGAATTCAAGGTTCTCGGGCCGCTGGAAGTGGTGAGCGACGGACGGAGTCTGCCGCTGGGCGGCGTCAAGCAGCGGGCGGTGCTCGCCATGCTGCTCCTCCACGCCAACCAGGTGGTCGCCACCAGCCAGCTCCTCGACGCCCTGTGGCCCGAGGACGCGAGGCCCGTCACGGCACGCAAGATGGTGCAGAACGCGGTGTGGGGGCTGCGCGCACTGCTGGAGAGCGGCGACGGCGAGGCACGTGAGGGCACGCCGCCGCAGCTGGTCACCCGGGCGCCGGGCTACGTCCTGCGCCTCGACCCCGAACGGCTCGACGCGACCCGCTTCGAGCGCGCCGTCGCCGCCGGGCGGGCACGCCTGGACGCGGGCGAGGCGGCCGAGGCCGCGGTGCTGCTGGGGGACGCCCTCGCGGAGTGGCGCGGCTCCGCCCTGTCTGACCTGGCCGAACAGGGCGTGGAGTGGGGCGAGTTGACGGCGCTGAGGCAGCTGCGGCTCGATGCCATGGAGGACCGCTTCGAGGCGGAGCTGGCGTGCGGCCGGCACCACGCCGTGCTCGGCGAGCTGACCTCGCTGGCCGAGGCGGAGCCGCTGCGGGAGCGGCTGTGCGGGCAGCTGATGCTCGCCCTGTACCGCTGCGGGCGGCAGGCGGAGGCGCTGAGCGTGTTCAGCAAGGTGCGGCAGGCGCTGGTGGAGGAGTACGGACTGGAGCCCTCCGCCTCCCTGCAGAACCTGCAACAGCGCATCCTGCGCCACGACCGGGCGCTGGCCTCACCCACCGAGGACCGTACGGAGCCGAACGCCCAGGACGCACCGGACACTTCGGACGCTCAGGACGCGGGGGCGCCGCGGCGGGACCCGGCCGCGGGGGAGAACCACAGGGAGGCACCGGCCCGCGACACCGCCGTAGCCGCCCCGGAGCCCGGGCAGGCGCCCGCGCTCGCGCCGGCCGACCACGGGACGACGGTGTCGTCCTCCTGCGACGCCCCGCAGAGCGGCGACCCGACGAGCGTTCCGCCGCCCGCGCCCGGTGCGACGGACACCGGCGACCACTCGCGGGCGTCCTACGGTTCCGCCGACACCGGCGCGGTCGCCGAGCGCCGGGACGTCTGCGTGCTCGTGGTGTGCACCGAGTCCGCCGGGGACGCCGCGGCCATGGAGAGCGAGCAGCTGGACACCTCCCTGCACGACGCGGTCACCGCGCTCACCGAGAGCGTCGAGACCCGCTCCGGCACCATCGTCGGCTCCATGGGAGGACTGTGCGCCGCCCTGTTCGGGCTGCGCTCCGACCGGCCCGAGGCATCGCTGAACGCGGTGCGCGCGGCCTTCGAGGCCCGCGAACGACTGGCCGCCCGCGCGGGCATGGTGATGCGTGCCGTGGTGATCTCCGGCAAGGCGATCGTGCGACACGATCCGCACGACCCCAGGGCCGCCGTCTCCGTGGTGGGCACCCTGCTCGACAAGGCGCACGGCCTGCTCACCGGTGTCCCGAAGGGCGAGCTGTACGTCAGCGACGACGTGGCACGCGACACCGACGCCTGGGTGCGCTACGACGAGTCCACCCGCACCGCCGACGGCACCGTCGGCATCCGCGAGGCCCGCTCCCTGCACCCGGCCGGACACGGCACCGACACCCGGCGCCGGCCCGAACTCGCCCTGCTGGAGAACCTCCTGGAGTACTCGCGCCACCATGACGTGCCCTGCATGCTCACGGTCCTCGGCGACCACGGCGTAGGAAAGACCCCCCTGCTCACCCAGTTCGAGCGCCGCGTCCTCGGCGACCCGGACGAAGTGCGGGTCTTACGGCCGCGCGTGCCGAAGGACGGCTACGACGCCGCCGGCCTGGCCACCGCGCTGCTCGAGGCGTCGACCCCAGCGCGGCACCGGGCGCCGCTCGACCCGCCGGAGCAGCGGCTGCGGGCACTGGTGCGCTCCGCGGTCGAGTCGGACGTGGACGCGGCGCGCCTGCTGCGCGTCCTGTGCCCCGCGCCCCACTCCGGCCGGCCCGCGGACGGGGCCGAAGTGCTCGCCGCCTGGCGCGAGGTGATCGAGCACGCGGCACAGCACCGCCCCCTGGTCCTCTGCCTGGACGATCTGCACCTCGCCGACGACGTGGTGCTCGACTGGGTGGAGAGCCTCGGCGGAGCCGGCACCGGCCCGCTGCTCGTGGTCGCGTGCGGCCACTCCGACCTGCTGCTCCGCCGGCCCCTGTGGGGCAGCGGCCACGAGCACGCCAGCCGGCTGACCCTGCCGCGCCTGCGCGAGCCCGCCGCCCCGACCCAGCGCCGCACACTGCCCTTCCCGGACTGCCGCCCGTGGCGGCAGGAGGACCGGCACCGGGTCTCGGGCCGGTTCCACGGCGGGTTCCGCGGCAGGGGAGCGGAGCCGGTCGACGTACGGGCCCGGCGCCGGGCCATGTGATGACCGGGACGAGGAATCGCGAATGGGCGGCGTGTGTGCGGGACTTGATGTGCTGTCCGTATGGACATCGCATCCCCACAGACCCGCCGCCCGGTACGGCAGACCTCCCGGCAGGTGCGCGCCGTCGCCGCAGGCGACATGGACGCCCCGCTTGCCGTCTTCGTCGGCACCCGGTTCGCCGAGGCCCTGCACGACGGGCTGCGCCGGGCCCGTAGCCCCCGGGACGCCGGCCAGGCGCAGCCCGACTCCGAGCGTCCCGCCCGGCCGCCCGGCGCCGCGGCGGCCCGGCAGGACGCCCTGCTCGTCGAGTACGCCGTGGAGATACTGGCCCGCTTCCGCGCCGGGCTGCGGGCCTTACCGGGCGTCAGCAACGCGGAGCGGACCCGGATCACCGCGTGGGCGCGGCGGGTGCTCGGCCCACCCGGGCTCGCGGGTCCGCCGCGCGCGGGCGACGCCGCCCAGTGGGAGGCCGTCGCGGGGTCGCTGCTCGTCGAATCGGCGGCGGACGTCCTGCCGGCCGGGTCCCCGGACGTCCCCCGGGCCCTCGGCGCCCTCGCCCGTGCCATCCGCCTGGCCGGCACGAGCGGGACGCGCTCAGGCGACCTCGGACTCCCGCAGCGGCGGAAGCAGGGACTCCAGTAGCCGGTCCAGGGCGTCGCCGGCCTCCGGGCTCAGGCTCAGGGTCACCGTGCGCGGGTGCGCGGTGGCCCAGCCCGGACGCCGGTCCGGCAGCCCGGAGTCCGCGCCGACGACATTGAGCAGCGGCACGCCCGCATGGGTCTGCGTCAGCCGCTCCACCACGTCCAGCAGCGCGTCGTCGGCGTGCTGGAGGTCGTCCCAGATCAGCACCAGCGGCTGCTTGCGCGCCGCCCGCGCGAGGAACTTCCCCCACGCCCGCAGCACTTCACCGGTCCCCGCCGCCGTCACGGTCGTCGGGCAGGGCGACAGCAGCCGGGCCAGGGGCGCGTACAGGTCCGCCCCGTCGGCCGGGCCGAGGCCGTCGAGCGTGGCCCGCAGCCGCGCCGTCGCGTGGGCCTCGGAGGTGTCCGGCTCGATGCCGCAGTAGGCGGCCAGGATCTCCGCAGGCACCGCCAGCGGATCGCCGGTGCGCGGCGGCGGGACCGTGCCGGCCAGCACCCGCACATGTCCGCGGTGGCCCTCCTCGACCCGCCGCTGGAACTCCATGAGCAGCCGTGTCCTGGCCCGGCCGGAGCCCTGGATGAGGGTGATCAGGTGCGCCGCCGAACGCTGCCGGGTGTGCAGCAGCGTGTGCTGCATCAGCTCCAGTTCGCTGACGTGGACACCGGCGTCGGCCCGGCTCCACGGCTGGTCCGCGGCCTCGTCGTGCAGCGCGTGCAGCTCCCACGGGGCGAGGGCGGAGGCACAGGCCCGCCGGAACGCCGCCGCCCGCTCGCCGTGCCGGCGGGTCTCGTCGCAGACGTGGATCTCCCCGGCCTGCACATGGTCGAGCATCGTCCGGCAGGTGTCGACGAGCCGGCCACCGCCCCAGGGCGACGGCGAGTCGGCGCAGGGCCGGCGCGGCAGCCGGGCCTCCCCGGAGGCCACGGCCGCGTGCACGGTCAGTCCGCGCACGGCGGCCTGCGGCGGGGTCAGCGTGCCGGTGGGGACACTGAGGCTGTCACGGACGGCGGCGGCGGTACGGACCGCTCGCTCGGCGATGTCGGCCGGGTCCGCGCCGTCGGCGAACACGGCGAGGACCGTCGATCCGAGCACGGACGTCACCCGGCCGCCGTGCAGTTCGGTCTTCTCCCGGGCGATCTGCGTCAGCACGTCGAGCACCCGGTCCCGGTCCTCGGCCAGCACCCGCCCCAGCTCCCCGCCGAGCCCGAAGCGCAGCATGACCACGCTGGCGGTACGGGACTCGTGCGTGGCGGGGGAGGGGATCCTGGGGGCGGGTGCGACCGGTGCCGGGGGGATGGTGACCGGTTCGGCGGACGCCGAGAGCTCGGGAGCCTGGAGTGCGGGCAGGGCGGGCGTCGGCGCGGTGGCCGGCCCGGCCGGGGAATCGGCGGGCGGCTGCGCACCCCGGTTCGCCGGGGCGAGGTGGGCCCGCTCCCAGGTGCCCGCCGTGCGGGGTGCCTCCAGCGTGGGGTCCTGGGTGAGGATCGCCTGCTGGAGCCGGTGCAGTTCGCGCCCCGGCTCCAGTCCGAGCCCGTCCACCAGCGCGGAGCGCACCCGGCCGAACACCGCCAGCGCCTCCGCCTGCCGTCCGCACCGGTACAGCGCCACCATCAACTGCCCCGAGGCGCGCTCCCGCAGCGGCTCCGCGGCCACCAGGCTCTCGATGTCGGGCAGCACCGACTGGTGCCGGCCGCAGGCGAGGGCGGCCTCGAAGTGATCCTCCATGACATCGAGCCGCCGGTTCTGCAGCGCCGTCAGCTCCGGCCAGCAGATGCCCTCCTCCACCAGGTCGGACAGGACGGGCCCGCGCCACAGCGCCAGCGCCTCGCCGAGCGAGCGGCGGGCACGCTCCACCTCGCCCGCCGCCAGCGCGGCCCGCCCGGTCACCACCCGCTGCTGGTAGTCGAGCAGGTCGACGCGCTGCTGGGGCACGCGCAGCAGATAGCCGGGCGCACGGGTCAGCAGCTCGGGGCCCTGCTCGGCCCTGGACGGCCGCGACAGCACGCCGCGCAGCTTCCACACGGCGTTCTGGAGGATCTTGCGCGCGGTCATCGGCGCGTCGTCGTCGGCCCACAGGGCGGACAGCAACTGGCTGGTGGACACCACCTGGTTCGCCTGTAAGAGCAGATACGCCAGCACCGCGCGCTGTCTGTGCCCGCCCAGGTCCACCAGGCCGTCCGGATTCTCTATTTCCAGTGGTCCCAGTATTCGGAAATGCATGAACTCCCCCGCTTCCGCTCGCTCCAGTGTGCTGCGTTCCCAGGGAAGCGGTGCCCGCCCGACCGACGGGCCGAGGACGCGTTCCGCTTCCCGTTCTGCCTCGGGTACGCGGGGCCCGGTCACGGCCGCACGTGCCCGCACTGCCCTGGGAGTCCACCGGTGGGGGGAGGCGACGGACCCACCAGGAGTGGATCAGCGGCCGACGCCGATGAGTTCGTCGCCGGCCTGCTTGCGCAACAGTGTGCACACGTCACGCAGCCCGGCGTACAACTGACCCAGCTCGTCGTCTGTGACATAAATCGAGGGCTCGAAACGCAACGTTCCGACCGCACTCGCCGTCGGGAACGTCCGCACCCGGTGCCGGCGCAGCAGATGGCCCGCCAGGAAATAGCCGAACAGGCCGCTCTGCGCGATCTGGCTCAGCTCCGGCGACGACGAGTCGGACTGGTCGTGGAATTCCAGGCCCTGCATGAGCCCGTCCCCGCGCACGTCCGCCACCACGTCGGGGAATTCCGCCCGCAGCGCGTCGAGTTTCGCGCGCAGCGCCGCCCCGCGCTCCTCGGCCTGCCGGTACGCCGCTCCGCCGTCCCTTTCCAGGAGTTCGAGGACCTTCAGCGCGATGTGGCAGGAGAAGCTGTCCTTGGCGAAGGTCGAGCTGTGCACGATCTCGAAATCCCGCCGGTAGCGCTTTTCGCGCACCAGCATCACGGACGCCTTCGCTATGCCGCCGCCGAGCGTCTTGGCGAGGGTGTAGTAGTCACCGCGCAGCCCGATCCGGGAACTGGCGAGCAGAGTTCCGGTACGGCCCATTCCGCTCTGGATCTCGTCGACGACGAGCGGGCAGTCGATGCGCTCGCAGAACTCCTGGATCGCCCGGGCGAACTCGCGGGACAGCACCCGGATTCCGCCCTCGCCCTGCACGGGCTCGACGAGGAAGGCGCAGAACACCGGGAACTCGTGCTCCGTCACCGTGATCCTGCCGTTGTCGGTGCTCAGGCCGAGCAGCACCCGGCGCTCGCGCGCGTACACGGCGTTCAGGTCCTCGGGGCTGTCCCGCGGCACGAACCGGGCCTGCGCGGCGAGGGACTTGAAGGGCAGCCGGTAGCCCTCGTTGTGGGTCAGCTGCACACTCCCGGCGAGCTTGCCGTGGAAGCCGCCCTCCAGGGCGAGGAACAGCGGCGGGGCACCGGCGGTCTCCTCGTTGCGCTGCCTGATCGCCGCCTCCAGGAGGCGTACGGCATCGTTGTCGTCGGCGGCCAGGGCGACCCCGAGCCGGGCGGCCGCCTCCCCGTGGACCGTGGCCGACCCGTCCGCCGCGGCGGCACGCGCCGCGGCCAGTTCGGCGTCGACGGTGCCGAGCAGCTCGGATATCCGTATGCCCCGGTCCAGTTCGGCGTGCTTGACGGCGGCTTCCACCGATTCCGCGCCACTGTTGCCGAAGATGGCGTAATAAGGCTCGTCGTCGGCGAGTTCACGCGCGATGATGCGGTTCAGTTCGGCGGCCAGCCGGTTCGCGTAGGGGTGGCGCGAGAACTGCGCGTGGATCGGGGTATGTTCGGCGAGCAGCCGCCGGGCGTACTCGGTGATCTCCGGGTGATGGTGGCCGAGCAGCACCGAGCCGTATCCGCCGGCGAAGTCCACGACCGGGATCTCGGCCCCGTCGTCGTCCAGCACGTACAGGGTGTTTCCCGCGGCGCGCACGTATTCCACGGCCAGGCCCGCGGTGTCGAGTACCTGGCGGAGATAGGGCTCGGCGAGTTCGCGTTCCGCGGCTGCGGCGGAGGTCTCAGTCATGCCCTCAGGGTCCGATGACGCAGTAAACGTACGGTCATTGAAAGGTCATCGGTCTCGCCCGGTCACAGGAGGCCCACCGGTTACCCGGGCATGAAGGAACCGCGAGACGCCGCGACTACGTTGATTTTCGCCGGCTGCTCTTCCGCGGACGGCACTGACGTGTCCCGTGTGACCCATCGGAGAGTGGCATGAATTCCGCGTCCGCCGAACTCGATCACGCTGCCGTGCGTTCCGGTCACGAACCGGTACGGCCGGACCGGCTGCGGGAGGTGATGTCCCGCTTCGCCACCGGCGTCACGGTCCTCACCGTGGGCGGCGAACACCTGCACGCCATGACGGCGAACGCCTTCAGCTCGGTCTCCCTCGACCCCCCGGCGGTGCTGTGCAGCGTCGGCCACAGCGCGGTCATGCACGACGCGCTCACCGCGGCCGGCCGGTTCGCCGTGAACATACTCGGCGCCCACCAGGAGCCGGTCGCCCGGCACTTCGCCGACAAGAGCCGCACGCTGGGTGCCGCCCAGTTCGAGCGGGTGGACTGGCGGGCCGGCGAGCACACGGGGGCGCCGGTCCTCGACGACTCGGTGGCATGGCTGGAGTGCGAGCTGAC
The DNA here is from genome assembly GCF_008704715.1 of Streptomyces chartreusis. NCBI lineage: Bacteria > Bacillati > Actinomycetota > Actinomycetes > Kitasatosporales > Streptomycetaceae > Streptomyces > Streptomyces chartreusis. The sequence goes on along the minus strand of NZ_CP023689.1, from coordinate 2,642,065 downwards.
CGAGTCGCACGCCTTCGGCGACCACACCATCTTCATCGGCACCGTGCTGGCGACGGGCCAGGGCGTCGCGGGCGAGGAGCTGCTGTTCGTCAACGGCCGCTTCGGCAGGCCTGCCACCGCCTCCTGACACGCCCCGTACGGCGGGCACGACAAGGGCGGCACCACCGGTCTCCGGATGGTGCCGCCCTTGTCGTGTGCCGTGGCCTCCCGCGGGTGCGGGAGGCCCGCCGTCACAGGAAGTACGTGCCCGGGTCCATGCCGAGCAGGACGCGGCCCTGGACCTCCAGGTTGGCGTCGCGCTGGACCAGGGCGTGCAGCGCGAAGCCCTGGATGTCGCGGTGGAAGCGCTGCATGGCGACCTCGCGCCGGATGACCGAGCCGCCGCTCGCCGTGTACAGCAGCTCCACGGCCTCCTTGGCGAGCTGCGCCGTGTACGCCGTCCGGCCGCGGATCACGGCCTTCTCCTCGTCGGTGGGCTGCTCGCCCGCGTCGGCGCTGCGCTGGAGGACCTCCAGCCACAGGTCCGCGAGCGCCTCGGCGGCGTCGATCTTGTTGCGGGCGGTGGCGACCTGGATCTGGGTGAGCGGGTGCAGCTTCTGGTCGGTCCAGTCGGTGTACGTGATCCCGCGGCCCGGCAGGCGGTCGAGGAACAGTTCGTAGGCGCCGCGCGCGATGCCGGTGAACGCGGCCGCGACGCCGGAGAGCACATAGCCGAGGAGCCCGTAGTTGCGGCCGGTGGCACCGGTGTTGGCACGGTCGCCGGTCGCGCTGACCATGGCCTCCTCCAGGGAGACCACACGGTGGGCCGGTACGAACACGTCCCGCGCGGTCGTCGAGCAGCTGCCCGTGGCGGCCCCCGCGCTGACGTGCCAGTCGTCGGCGACCTCCAGCTCGGCGACCGGGACCAGCGCGACGAGTTCCTCACTGGTGCCGTCGGGGCGCTCCACCATCGCGGCGAGCAGATCCCAGTCGGCGCCCCGGACACCGGAGTTGTAGTGCCAGGTGCCGGTCAGACGGTAGCCGCCGTCGACGGGCGTGAGGGTGCCGGTGGGGGCGAAGACGATGGACACGCGGGTGCTGCCGCCCGCGAAGACCTCCTCCTGCGCCCGGTCCGGGTAGAGGGAGGCGCACCAGGTGCTGGTGAGCCACACCATGGTCAGCCAGCCGGTGGACGGGCAGCCGCGCGCGACCTCGGCGATGACCTTGAACTGGTCGGCCACGCCGAGGTCGAGCCCGCCGTGGGCCCTGGGCACCGAGGCGCGGAACACGCCCGCCTTCTCGAGCAGCTGGATGTTCTCCTCGGGTATCCACCGCCGCTCCTCCGCCTCCACGCCGTTCGCACGCAGCGTGGGGACGGCCTCGCGGACGGCGTCCAGTACGGTCGCGAGTTCTTCCTGTTCGGTCACTGTCTCTCCTCGGACGATCGTGGGTGTGCCGGCACGGCGGAGCCCCCCTGGCGCACCAGGGGGGCTCCCATGACTGCTAGTCGGCGACGAGACCGGTCGCCGCCACCGGGCGGTCGATGGCCATCAGCCAGCGGCCGTCCTCGATGCGGCGCAGCACATCGGTGCAGACGCCCTCCAGGCGGACGGGCTCACCGTCCGGGCCGGTGGTGTCGATGGAGTACTCGACGCCGATCAGCGCGACGTCGCCGGCCACGTACGAGTGGGTGACCTTCGCCTTCAGGGTCGGCTTGGCGGACAGGAACTCCTTGAAGAACTTCAGCCGGTCGGCGCCCGTCAGGGGCTCGCCGGAGAAGTTCGACACCGAGTCCTCGAGGTAGAGGCGGTTGAACAGCTCACCGTCACCCGAGTTGAACACCTGGATGAAGATCTCGTTCTGGATGTCGGTGTCGGAGGTGAGGTCGGGCCGTTCCGGGTCGAACGGGACGGTGAAGGAGGTGGCAGACATGGCTGAGCGCTTCCCTTCCGGGGGGTGGTGGGTGGGTGATGCGTCGGCGGTCATTCCTCGCCCGCTGCCTGCCGCGCGGCACGCAGACCGGACTCGATGGCGCCGTCGATGTAGCCGCTCCAGCCGTTGGCTATGTCACCGCTGGCGAACGAGAGCCGCCCGCTGGTGAAGGTGACATCCGGGTAGAGCGTGGTGAGCTGACGCGGCTTGCGGAAGGCCCAGCCGCCGCGTGCGTAGGGGTCGCGGCCCCAGTCGTGCACCTTGAGCCCGATGATGTCCAGGTTCACGCCGAGCTGCTGCACGGCCTTCTTCACCTGGGGGACACTGGTCGGGTCGAGCCGCGGGTCGGTGCTGAAGGCGATGTAGAGCATGCCTTCGCTCGTCTCCTTGAACGGCAGCAGCATGGGGATCGGCGAACCGCCCTCGGCGCCCTGGCCGTAGACCCGGCCGGCTCCCTTGCGGGCGTGGATCCACAGCTTGACCGCGTTGGCGACGGCGATGCCCTGGGTGGTGGCGGTGGTGAGCACCGCGGGCAGGGACGGGGTGAACTTGACCGTGCTCAGGGCGTTGACGGGCATCGCGACGACGACCGCCTTGGCGCTGTAGCGGGTGCCGGAGGTGGTGGTGACGTACGCGATCGAACCGGTGTCGTTCACCGAGGCGACCGGTGAACTGAGCTTGATCGTCGGCCTGGCCTCGTTGATCATCGCCTGGAGCAGGGCCTTGGTGCCCTTGGCGATGCGCCAGCGCATGGTGTCGTTCCACCCCTGGTTGGTGTGGCCGGCCAGCGCCCACCAGTGGGCGAACATGGTGAACGCGCCGGTCGTGCTCGACCCGCCGGCGTAGACCGCCGTCTGCCCGTTGACGAGGAGTTCCTCCTCGGGCGTGAGGGCGAGCTCGGTGAGACGGTCGCGCAGCGTCAGCTTGTCCAGGTTCTGCAGCAGGTCGGACCGGTGCAGGGGCTGGAACGGCCGCTCGAAGTACGTTCGCGAACCATCGAACATGCGGTCGAAGATGGTACCGATCCGGCCGAACCCGTCCTCCGGCGTGAACTGCCGCGGCCCGCTGGGCGTCGGCAGCCAGGTGGTCGAGATCGGCTCGTCCTCCTCCAACGCCAGGGAGTAGCGGGTGAGTTCGGCGCCGAGGTAGGGCTGGGTCGGCTCGACCCAGGTCCCGCCGCGCTCGATCAGCTGGCCGCCGTAGGTGTCCGTCCAGGTGCGGCCGCCGATGCGGTCGCGGGCCTCCAGGACGAGCACCCGCTTGCCACGGGCGCGCAGTTCGCGGGCGGCGGTGATGCCCGCGAACCCCGCTCCGATGACGACGACGTCCCAGTCCGCCGCCTCCGCGACGCGGGTGGCGGCCGAGGCGACCGGGGTGAGCGCGGGCGTGGCGACTGCTGCCGCCCCGGCCGCCTTGAGCAGGGTGCGGCGCGTCGGCCGCGGCCGACTGTTGGGTCCGGTGGTGTGCATGGTGCGGTCTGTCCCCCGTGTACTGGATGCGGGCCCGCCGTGCGGAACCGACATGTCACTCATGAGCCAAGGTGCTTTCGGATCTGCGTGCCGCGGCGCTCGCGCCGGTCAGCTCGCCTGGCCGTACGGGTCGTCGATGGCGTAGCGCCACACGCCGTCCTCGCCGAGGGTCAGCACGTCCACCCCGACGCCCTCGAGGTGCTCGGTCGTGCCGTCGGTGCCGGGGATGTCGATCGTCCAGTCGACGATCATCAGGGCGGTCCGGCCGGTAACGAACACCTGCCGGGGCTCGGCGGCCATCCGCGGCCCGGCCTCGAGGAATTCCCGCTGGTACTTACGGCGCTCGTCGCCGCTCAGCGGCTTGCCCGGTTCCCATACGGCGACGGCGTCGGCCGTGTAGAACTTCTCGACCGTCTCGAAGTCACCGGCGTTGACTGCCTCGACGTAACGAGCGGTGTGGTTTTCCAGTTCCGCGACGAGCTCGGACATGGCGGAGATCGACCTGCCTTCTTGGCTGGAGAACGTTTGGGAGGAACGCTCCGGAGAAAGAACGTTCAACATGGGTGCATGCACGGTCGGTGCGGGCGCTCGTGCAATTCCGTGGCCGACACTATTCGGGTGAGTTCAACGTTCCAGCCACGCCGCGGTAATACCGTGGTCTCCCGGATTCGGGGCAGGACATGACAGTGCCGCCGGGGCGACTGTCTGCCAGTCGCCCCGGCGGCACGTGATCCGGTCGGGCGGGGAGGGTTACGCCTGGCGCACCCGGCCGTCCCAGCGCCAGGCACCGCGACGCGGCAGCCCCGGCAGGGAGGCGCGGCCCGTGCACCACAGGAGCGTCTCGGCAGGGGAGTGGCCGGCCGGCGCGTCCGGGAAGAGCCGCTCGACGACCGGCGCCGCCAGCGCGTCCGAGGGCGTGTACTCCACGCCCACGGCCTGCGCGATGTCCCGCCCGTGCACGACGAGTTCGAGCACGCCCATCGCCGCGAACCCGGCCGCGTCGGAGTGCCCGTACGGGTGCCAGGCCCGGACGTCCGGCTCCGTGTCGCGCACGGTGCCGGCCAGCAGCGTGCCGGCGATCCGGATGCCCTCGAGCGCGGCCGGCACGGGGGCGTGCCCGTCGATCGAGGAGAACAGGGTGATGTAGCGGTCGGTGGGGCGGGCGATGAGCAGCCCGGCATAACCCACGACGCCGAGCGCGATGTGCGAAAGCGTTTCCCGACAGCTCCAGTCCAGATCACCCGCCTTTCCGCGCCAGTCCTGATCTGCTCCCTTTTCCAGTGCCGAAGTGGTGTCCTCGGCCGCCGTTCGTACCAGTTCGGGCCATGAAAGAGTCATGTGGGGATGTTCCCATACGTGGCCTCGCGGGCACCGTCCGCTCATTTTCCGGTCAGCGCCCGGTAATTGCCCGGTAATTGTGCGGCATCCGCGGCCGGACCGTCGAAGGTGCGGCCGTGATGACCGGGCGATGAGTGCTCTCTTACTGAATTCCCCGAGCCTTTCGTTAAGGTTTTGAACTGCCCGGAGAGCGCTGGGTTCTCGCGCCTCCCGACCGGCAGTACGCATCACTATCGAGGAGCCGGAAATGGCTACGAACGACGACCTGGCAGCCGTACTGGAGGCCGTGGACAGCATCGTCCCCGCGCTGCGCGAGAACGGCCGTGCCGCCGAGGACCGCGGCTGGCTGCTGGACGAGAGCATCGAACTCCTGGAGAAGGCCGGCGTGTTCCGCATGGCCGTGCCGCGCCGCTTCGGCGGACTCGACCTGCCGCTCGCCGACCAGGCGAAGGTCATCACCGAGATCGGCCGCGGCTGCCCGGCCGCCGCCTGGGTGACCATGGTGTGGGTCACGAGCACCTGGACGGCGACGCTCTACCCCGACCGCACCCAGGAAGAGGTCTTCGCGGCCGGCTCCGTGAAGATCTCCAGCGCGTTCGCGCCGACCGGCGTCGCGGTTCCCACCGACGGCGGCTACCTCCTCAACGGCACCTGGAAGTTCAACACCGGCTGCAAGGGCGCCGACTGGGACTTCACCGCCGCGATGGTGCGCAACCCGGACGGCACCGAGGGCGAGATCATGGCCCTCGTCCCCATGGACCAGCTCAAGGTCGTCGACGACTGGGACGTCTCCGCGGGCGCCGCCACCGGCAGCGCCACCGCGGTCGCCGAGGACGTCTTCGTGCCGGCCCACCACGCGGTGTCCTTCGAGGAGGTCATGGTCAGCGCGACCGGTGACCGCTCCAACACCGGCGCCACCGGCCGCAACTACGGTCTGCTCAGCTTCGTCATGGCCGAGTGCGCCGCCGTGTTCATCGGCATCGCGCGCGGCGCCTACGAACTGTTCCTCGACCGACTGCCGGGCCGCGGCATCACCTACACCGACTGGACCGACCAGAAGCTGCACCCGCTCACCCAGATCCAGGTCGCCACCGCCCGCAACAAGATCGACGCCGCCGAGGCCCTGTCGACCCGCTGGCTCACCCTCCTCCAGGAGCGCGCCGACGCCGGCGAGCAGCCCACCGACGACGAGAAGGCGATCGTGCGCGGCCAGACCGGCTTCGCCGCCCAGCTCGCCAAGGAGGCCGTGGAGATCCTCCACAACGCGAGCGGCGGCTCCGTCATCCGGCGCGACGTCCACCTCCAGCGCTTCCACCGCGACATCCAGGGCTTCGCCCTGCACGCCCTCGCCAACGCCGACGTCAACCTCGAACTCCAGGGCCGCGTCCTGGTCGGCCTGGAGCCCGGCACCGTCTTCCTCTGAGCCGATGCCCGGACAGCCCCCTTTCCCACCGGCACGCCTCGCGTGCCGGACCGTTCAGCACAACACTTCCGTACTGGAGGAACTGATTCATGGGTGACAACCACACCTCGGTGTCGGTGCTCGGCCTCGGCCTGATGGGGCAGGCCCTGGCCGCCGCCTTCCTGAAGGCGGGTCACGCCACCACCGTGTGGAACCGTTCGGCGGACAAGGCCGACGGCCTCGTCGCGGACGGCGCGGTCCGCGCCGCGAACCCCGCCGACGCCGTCGCCGCGAGCGACCTCGTGGTCGTGTGCGTGTCGACGTACGACGTGGTCCACGACGTCATCGGCTCGCTGGGCGACGACCTGCGCGGCAAGACCGTCGTCAACCTGACCACGGGCTCCTCCGAGCAGGCCCGGCAGACCGCCGAGTGGGCGGAGAAGAACGGCGCCAAGTACCTCGACGGCGCCATCATGATCACCCCGCCCGGGATCGGCGCCGAGACGTCCGTCCTCTTCTACGCCGGCGACCAGGCCGTCTTCGACGCCCACGAGCCCGTGCTGAAGCTCCTCGGCGGCGGCACCACCTACCTCGGCACCGACCACGGCAAGCCCGCCCTGTTCGACGTGTCGCTGCTCGGCCTGATGTGGGGCGCCCTCAACAGCTTCCTGCACGGCGTCGCCATCGTGGAGACCGGTGACGTGAAGGCGCAGGAGTTCCTGCCCTGGGCGCACATGTGGCTCGACGCCATCAAGATGTTCACGGCCGACTACGCCGCGCAGATCGACGCCGGTGACGGGAAGTTCCCGGCCAACGACGCCACCCTGGAGACGCACCTCGGCGCGCTCAAGCACCTCGTCGAGGAGAGCGAGGCGCTCGGCGTCGACACCGAACTGCCCAAGTACTCCGAGGCGCTGATGGAGGGCATCATCGCCCAGGGCCACGCCAAGAACAGCTATGCCAGTGTCGTGAAGGCGTACCGCCGCCCGCAGCAGTGACCGGGTCCGGTATTCGCTTCACCCCCTGACGAAGGGGCCGGTTCTGAATCCCCCGTCGGAACCGGCCCCTTCCACATGCCCGAAAACCGGCGCCGGGGCATCGTCCTTGATTTCGGCCGCCGATTCCGTGCGCTTTCCGTCCAGTAATTCCCGCTCCTCGCGAAAGGTGTTCCATGACCGAGAACGGCGACAGCACGACACCTCGCGCCACCGCAGGCGTCACCCGAAGAACGCTCCTCAAAGCGGCGGGCGCCACCGCGCTCACCGCGGGCGCCGTCACCGCGACGACGTCCTCAGCCGCGGCCGAGGGCAGGCCCTACGACGCGATCGTCGTCGGCGCAGGGTACGCGGGCGGCACGGTCGCCCGGGAGCTGGGCGCCCGCGGCATGAGGGTCCTGGTGCTGGAGGCGCGCGGCCGGATAGGCGGCCGTATCGAGCCCGGCACGCTGGCCGGACAGCACATCGAGCTCGGCGGCGGCTGGTTCGGCCCCGGCCAGGACCTCGTCGCCCGCGAACTGCGGCGCTACTCGCTGACCACCACCGAGGACGTGCACGCCACCCGCATGGTCATGCCCGGCCCCGGCGGCTACGCCAGCCACACCCCGCAGGAGGCGGGCGCCCGCCTCAACAGCCTCTTCGCGGACTTCTACGCCGGCTCCGAGCAGTACTTCGAGCGGCCCTACGAGCCGCTGCACCGGGGGGACCTGCTGGCGTCCGTGGACCGCCTGTCGCTCGCCGACCGCATCGCCCAGCTCGGCCTCACCGGCGTCGACCACGACTGGGTCAGCGGCGCCACCTCTGTGTTCGCCGGCGGCAACCGCACCGGCTCCCTCACAGGCCTCGCCCAGTGGTACCAGCTCGCCGGCGGCACCTACGACAAGTTCCTGTCGGTGATGAGCGAGCTCCCGCAGGGCGGCATGATCTCGATCCTGGAGCGGATGCTGCGCGAGTCCGGGGCGACCGTCAGCCTCAACTCGCCGGTCACCGCGATCCGGGAGCGCGGCGGCCGCACCCAGGTCGAGGTCCGCGGCGGCCGGGTTCACGAGGCGCCGGTCGTCGTGCTCGCCACGCCCGTCAACATGTGGTCCACGCTCACCTTCGAGCCCGGCCTGCCCAAGGTGTACGCCGACGCCGCCCGCGAGGGCCTCGGCGTCCCGCACGCCACCAAGCTGTGGCTGCGGGTGCGGGGCACCTCCGAGGCGGTGTCCGCCCAGGCACCGGAGGGCGCCCCGATCCTGCTGCTGATCCCGCAGAAGGAGCTGCCCGACGGCCGCATCTTCGTCGCCTTCACCGGCCCCGCCCTCGACGTGTCCGACCCGCAGGCGGTGCGCGCCGCGGTCCGCGGGCTGCTGCCGGAGGCCAGGGTCGTCGAGTACCGGGCGAAGGAATGGCACAAGGACCCCTACGCGCGCGGCGGCTGGGGCCTGCGCAGGCCGGGGCAGCTCCTGCGCCAGCTGCCGGACATCCAGCAGCCGTTCGGCCGTGTCGTGTTCGCGGGCGGAGACATAGCGAGCGGCTGGAACGGCGCCTTCGTCGAAGGTGCCCTGGAGTCCGGCTTCCGTGCCGCGGAACAGGCGGCCGCCCTGGCCGGCTGACCGACGGCAGCGCCATGACCGGGCGGTGGGAAACGGGGAGTGCGGTCCCCGTCCACCGCCCGGTCATGGCGTCTTCCCATATTCCCGACTTCCTTTGTCCGTACCGAATTACCGGAGCGAGGCCGGACACTGAGGAGGGGGAGAGACCCCCCTGCCTACGATCGGTCCGAACACTCCCCCACTCAGCAGTCTTGCGGTAATTCGGCCGGAAAGGGCAGTCGAGCGCGATGACGTATCAGCACCAGTCCGAATCGATCGGGACGCGCCGTGCACAGAGCGAGGAAATCGCGGTCGTCGGAATTTCCTGCCGTTTGCCCGGAGCCGGAAACCCGGAGGAATTCTGGGAACTGCTCAGCACCGGCACCTCCGCGATCACCCCGGTTCCCGAGGGCCGTTGGCAGACCGCGCCCGAAGACACCGGGCCGGGTCTGCGCCACGGCGGCTTCCTGGACCGCGTCGACACCTTCGACGCCGGCTTCTTCGGCATAGCCCCGCGCGAGGCGCGCGTCATGGACCCGCAGCAGCGCCTCGTGCTCGAACTGGCCTGGGAGGCCCTGGAGAACGCCGGCATCGTCCCGGCCACCCTGCGCGGCAGCCGCACCGCCGTCTTCGTCGGCACCCTGCGCGACGACTACGCGGCCCTGCTCTACCAGCACGGCGCCCGCACCGTCACCCAGCACACCATGACCGGCGTCAACCGCGGCGTGATCGCCAACCGCGTCTCCTACCACCTCGGTCTGCGCGGCCCCAGCCTCACCGTCGACTCGGCCCAGTCCTCCTCGCTCGTCGCCGTGCACCTGGCCTGCGAGTCCCTGCGCTCCGGCGAGTCCGACGCCGCCCTCGTCGCGGGCGTCAACCTCAACATCCTCGCCGAGGCCGCGATCGCCGGAGAGCGCTTCGGCGGGCTCTCGCCCGACGGCACCACGTACGCCTTCGACGCCCGCGCCAACGGCTTCGTGCGCGGCGAGGGCGGCGGCGCCGTCGTCCTCAAGCCGCTGTCCCGGGCCCTCGCGGACGGCGACGACGTCCTCGGCGTGATCCACGCCAGCGCCGTCAACAACGACGGCTCGACGCCCGGCCTGACCGTGCCCGGCCAGGAGACCCAGGAGCGGGTCCTGCGCGAGGCGTACGACAGGAGCGGCCTCGGACTCGACGCCGTCCAGTACGTCGAACTGCACGGCACCGGCACCCCGGTCGGCGACCCGATCGAGGCCGCCGCCCTCGGCGCGGTCCTCGGCGCCGCCCGCGCGGAGGCCGCCCCGCTGCGCGTCGGGTCCGCGAAGACCAACGTGGGCCACCTGGAGGGCGCCGCCGGCATCGTCGGCCTGATCAAGACCCTGCTGGCGCTGCGGCACCGCCTTCTGCCCGCCAGCCTCAACTTCGCCACCCCGAACCCGGCGATCCCGCTGGCCGACCTCGGCCTGGAGGTGCAGCGCGAGACCGGCGAGTGGCCAGCCGCCGACCGGCCGCTGATCGCCGGTGTCTCCTCGTTCGGCATGGGCGGCACCAACGCCCACGTCGTCCTCGGCGAGGCACCGACCCCGCCGCCGGCCGAGCCGCGGCCCGCCGCTCCCGAAGGCGCACTGCTGCCCTGGATCGTCTCCGGCCGTGACGCCACCGCCGTCGCCGCCCAGGCCGGCCGGCTGCGCACCGCCGTCACCACGGCGCCCGAACCGCGCCCCGAGGACATCGGCCGGTCCCTGGCCACCACCCGCACCGTCTTCGACCACCGCGCCGTCGTCCTCGCCGACGACCGCGCCGCAATGGTCACCGGCCTGACCGCGCTGGCCGAGGGCCGACCGGCCGCGCAGCTCGTCACGGGCGCCGTCCGCCCCGGCACGACGGCCTTCCTGTTCACCGGCCAGGGTGCCCAGCGCGCCGGCATGGGACGCGAACTCCGCGCCGCCTTCCCGGCGTTCCGCGCCGCCTTCGACGAGGTGTGCCGGGCCTTCGCCCCGTTCCTCGACCGCCCCCTCGCCGAGGTGGTGGACTCCGGGACCGGCCTGGACGACACCGCATGGACCCAGCCCGCGCTGTTCGCCGTCGAGGTCGCCCTGTACCGCCTCGTCACCTCCTGGGGCGTCACCCCCGACCATGTCGCCGGGCACTCCATCGGCGAGATCGCCGCAGCCCACGTCGCCGGTGTGCTGTCCCTCGACGACGCCGCCCGGCTCGTCGCCGCCCGGGGCCGGCTCATGCAGGAACTGCCGGCCGGCGGCGCCATGATCGCCGTACAGGCCACCGAGGACGAGGTCGCGCCCCTGCTCGCGGCGCAGGACGCACCGGTGGCGATCGCCGCCGTCAACGGACCCCGTTCCGTGGTGGTCTCCGGCACGCAGGCCGCCGTCACCGCCGTCGCGGAGCAGCTCGCGGTGCTGGGCCGCAAGACCCACCGCCTCACCGTCAGCCACGCCTTCCACTCCCCGCTCATGGACCCGATGCTGGAGGAGTTCCGGGCCGTGGTGGGGCGGTTGACGTTCCACGAGCCCCGGATCCCCGCCGTCTCCACGGTCACGGGCACCGCCGTCGAGCCGGGCCGGTGGGCCTCGCCCGACTACTGGGTCGAGCAGGTACGCAGCCCCGTGCGCTTCCTCGACGCCGTACGCACCCTGGAGAACCTGGGCGCCGCGACCCTGCTGGAACTGGGCCCCGACGGTGTCCTGACCGCTCTGGCCGCCGCGAGCGTCGACGACAGCGACGCCACCTCGGCCGTCGCCACGCTCCGCGCCGGACGCGCCGAGGTCCGCGCCCTGTTCGCGGGCATCGCCGCCGCCTTCGTCCGCGGTACGCCGGTCGACTGGGCCGCCGTGCACGCCGACGGCCCGGGCAGCCGCGTCCCGCTGCCCACGTACGCCTTCCAGCGCGAGCGCCACTGGATCGACGGCCCGGCCGCACCGGCCCGGCCCTCCGCAGAGACCGACACGCCGGTCGCCGCACCGGCCCTGCCCGCAGCCGACGCCGGCAGGCCGCGCACCGCACCGGCCCCCGACGCCACCGCCCTCGTCCTGGAGCAGGTCGCCGCAGTCCTGGAGCACACCGACGTCCAACGCGTCGACCAGCAGGCCGCGTTCAAGGACCTCGGCTTCGACTCCCTGATGACCGTCGAACTGCGCGACGCGCTCGCCACCGCCACCGGTCTCAAGCTGCCCGGCGGCCTGCTCTTCGACCACCCCACCCCGGCCGCCCTCATCGCGCACCTCACCACCCTGCTCGCCGGCCCAGACACCGGCACCGACGCCGAGGACCGCGCCGGCACCACCTCCGACCTGGCACACGAACCCATCGCCATCGTCGGAATGGCGTGCCGCTACCCGGGGGGCGTCACCTCGCCCGAGGAGCTGTGGCACCTGGTCGCCGACGGCCGGGACGCCATATCCGGCTTCCCCGGCGACCGCGGCTGGGACGCCGACCTGTACGACGCCGACCCCGCCAACGGCGGGCACAGCACCGTCCGCGAGGGCGGCTTCCTGCACGACGCCGCCCTGTTCGACAACGAGTTCTTCGGGATCTCGCCCCGCGAGGCCCTCGCCATGGACCCCCAGCAGCGCCTCCTGCTGGAGACCGCCTGGGAGGCCGTCGAGCGCGCCGGCCTGGACGCCACCGCCCTCAAGGGCAGCCGCACCGGCGTGTTCGTGGGCGCCACCACCCTCGACTACGGCCCCCGGATGCACGAGGCCCCCGACACCGTCGAAGGACATCTCCTCACCGGCACCACGCCGAGCGTCATGTCCGGACGCATCGCCTACCAGCTCGGGCTGCTCGGCCCGGCCGTCACCGTCGACACGGCCTGCTCGTCCTCGCTGGTCGCCCTGCACATGGCGGTGCGTTCGCTGCGCACCGGTGAGACCAACCTGGCCATCGCGGGCGGCGCCACCGTCATGTCGTCGCCCGGCATGTTCGTGGAGTTCTCCCGCCAGCGCGGCCTGGCCGCCGACGGGCGCTCCAAGTCCTTCGCCGCCTCGGCGGACGGCACCTCGTGGGCGGAAGGGGTCGGCCTCCTCGTCGTGGAGCGCCTGTCCGACGCCCGGCGGCACGGCCACCGCGTCCTCGCCGTCATCAAGGGCAGCGCAATCAACCAGGACGGCGCGGGCAACGGCCTGACCGCCCCGGTCGGCCCCGCCCAGCAGCGCGTCATCCGCGACGCCCTGTCCGACGCCCGTCTCACCTCCGCCGACGTGGACGCGGTGGAGGCGCACGGCACGGGGACACGGCTCGGCGATCCGATCGAGGCGCAGGCGCTGCTGGCGACCTACGGCCAGGAGCGCGAACAGCCCCTGTTCCTGGGGTCGTTGAAGTCGAACATCGGGCATGCGCAGGCCGCCGCCGGTGTGGGCGGTGTGATCAAGATGGTGCAGGCGATGCGGCACGGTGTGCTGCCTCGGACCCTGCACGTGGACGAGCCGTCGCCGTTCGTGGAGTGGGGTACCGGCTCGGTCGAGCTCCTGACCGAGGCGCGCGAATGGGCCGCCCGGGACGGCCGGCCGCGCCGCGCGGGCGTCTCCTCCTTCGGTATCAGCGGGACGAACGCGCATGTCGTCGTGGAGGAGTTCGTGTCGGTGGAGGAGGGTGTCGAGCGGTCGGAGTCTGCCGGGCCGGTTCCGTTCGTGCTGTCCGCGCGGGACGGGTCGGCGCTGCGCGCCCAGGCCCGACGCCTGCACGACTTCGTCGCCGACAGCGGCTCCCGTCCCGCCGACCTCGGCGCCTCCCTCGCCGTCACCCGTACCGCCCTGCCCGAGCGTGCCGTCGTCACCGCCACGGACACCGACGCGCTCCTCGCCGGACTCGCCGCCCTGGCCCAGGGCAAGGAGAGCGCGCAGGTCGTCACCGGCAGCGCGGGCGGGGCGGGCCGTACCGCCTTCCTGTTCACCGGGCAGGGCGCCCAGCGCGCCGGCATGGGCCGCGACCTGTACGCGGCGTCCCCGGTGTTCGCGGCGGCCCTCGACGAGGTGTGCGCCGCTCTCGACGAACACCTCGAACTCCCGCTGCGCACCGTGATGTTCGCCGACGAGGACAGCGAGCCCGGCCGGCTGCTGCACCGCACCGCCTACACCCAGCCCGCCCTGTTCGCCGTAGAGGTCGCCCTGTTCCGGCTGCTCGGCCACCACGGCACGACGCCGGATCTGCTGGCCGGGCACTCCATCGGCGAACTCGCCGCCGCCCATGTCGCGGGCGTGCTGTCCCTCGCCGACGCGGCCCGGCTCGTCGCGGCCAGGGGCCGGCTCATGGAGGCCGCACGGGCCGGCGGCGCGATGATCGCCGTCGAGGCCACCGAGGCCGAACTCGCCGCCGATCTGGAGGAGAGGGCGGGCCGGGTCGCCCTGGCCGCCGTCAACGCCCCCGACTCCGTCGTGATCTCGGGTGACGAGGACACCGCCGAGGAACTGGCCGGACAGTGGCGCGCCCGGGGCCGCCGCACCCGTCGGCTCCAGGTCAGCCACGCCTTCCACTCGCCGCACATGGACGACGTCCTGGACGAGTTCCGCGCGGTCGCCGAGGACCTCACCTTCCGCCCGCCGGCCATCCCCCTCGTGTCCACCGTCACCGGTGAGCTCGCCACTCCGGACGAGCTGACCTCGCCCGAGTACTGGGCGCAGCAGATCCGCAGGCCCGTCCGGTTCGTCGACGCCGCCCGCACCCTGCACCGGCACGGCGCCACCGTCTTCGTGGAGACCGGCCCCGACGCCGTGCTCGCCCCGCTCACCCGCACCGCCCTCGGCGACGCCGACGCGGCCGTCGTTCCGCTGCTGCGGGCCGGGCGGCCCGAGGCCGAGACGTTCCTCGCCGGGATCGCCGCGGCCTGGGCGGGCGGTGGGCCGCTCGCGGCCGAGACCTTCCACGCCGCCGGTCGCCGAATCGACCTGCCGACGTACCCCTTCCAGCGTGAGCACTACTGGCTCGCGCCCGGACGCCCGCTGGACGCACGGGGACTGGGCCTCGACCCGGCCGGGCACCCGCTGCTGCACGCCTCGATGCAGCTGGCCGGAAGCGACGGGCTGGTCCTCACCGGCCGCCTCGCCGTCGCGGACCAGCTCTGGCTCGCCGACCACACCGTCGCCGGCACGGTCCTCGTGCCCGCGACCGCGTTCCTGGAGATGGCGCTCGCCGCGGCCGGCGGCTTCGGCATCGACCAGATCGACGAACTGACCCTGGAAGCACCCCTGGAGCTGCCGGAACAGGGCGCCGTACGCGTCCAGGTCGCCGTCGGCTCGCCGGACGCCTCCGGCAGCCGGCCCGTGGAGATCCACGCCTGCCCGGACAGCGGCCCGGACGCCGAGCAGCTGTGGACGCGGCACGCCTCCGGCACCCTCGGCGGCACCCCGCGGACCGGCCCCGACCTGAGCCAGTGGCCGCCCGCCGACGCCGACGAAGTGCCCCTGGACGACGCCTACGACCGCCTCACCGCCCTCGGCTACGCCTACGGCCCCGCCTTCCAGGGCCTGACCCGCCTGTGGCACGCGGGCGACACGCTGTACGCCGAGGTCGCCCTGCCCGACGCGCACAAGGACGGCGCCGACCGGTTCGGACTGCACCCCGCCCTCTTCGACTCGCTCCTGCACCCGGTGGTGCTGCACGCCGCCGGGCACGACACCGCGGCGGACACCATCCGCCTGCCGTTCGCCTGGTCCGGCGCGTGCCTGCACGCCGGCGGCGCCGACACCCTGCGGGTGCGCGTCGAGCCCGGCGGATCCGGCACCTACGCGCTGCACGCCGCCGACACCGTGGGCGCGCCCGTCATGAGCGTGGAGTCCCTCGCCCTGCGCCCGGTCGCCAAGGACCGGCTCCGCTCCGCACCGCGGCTCCACGACGCCCTGTACGCCGTGCACTGGACGCCGGTCACGGCGGCCGACGGCGACGCCCCGCACATCGTGGAGGTGTCCGACCTCGCGGAGGCGGACGGCACGGCCGACGTGCTGCTCGTCCGCGCCCCAGCAGGTGACGGCGACGTCGCGGCCGCCGCCCACCGCACCACGGAGGTCTTCCTCCGCCTCGTGCAGGACTTCCTCACGGACGAGCGCCTGACCGGGGCCCGCCTCGCGGTCCTCACCCAGGGCGCCGTGGCCGCCGCGCCCGGCGACCTCGTCCCACAACCGGCGCAGGCCCCCCTGTGGGGTCTGCTGCGCACCGTGCAGTCCGAACACCCGAGCCGCGTGGTCCTGGTCGACGCGGACGCATCCGCCGACGACCGGCTCCTGTCCGCCGCCCTCACCTCCGGTGAGCCGCAGGTGGCGGTGCGGTCGGGCGAGTTGACGGCACCCAGGCTGCGGCGGGCCGTGCCCGGAGAGGGTGCGGTGTCGTGGGGTGCGGGCCCGGTGCTGGTGACCGGTGGCACCGGCGGGCTGGGTGCCGTGGTCGCTCGGCATCTGGTGCGGGTGCACGGGGTGCGGTCGCTGGTGCTGGTGAGCCGGCGCGGTGAGTCGGCTGCCGGCGCGGGGGAGTTGCGTACGGAGCTGGAGGCGGCGGGCGCTGCCGTGACCGTGGCCGCCTGCGACGTGTCCGACCGGTCCGCTCTGGCCTCGCTGTTGACCGAGGTGGGTGAGCTGTCGGGTGTGGTGCACACGGCGGGTGTGCTGGACGACGTGACGGTGGAGGGTCTGACCGCCGACCGTCTGCACTCCGTGCTGCGTCCTAAGGTGGACGCGGCCTGGCACCTGCACGAACTGACCCGGGACATGAACCTCAAGGCGTTCGTCCTGTACTCGTCGGTCTCGGGCCTCCTGGGCACGGCAGGGCAGGCCAACTACGCGGCGGGCAACGCGTTCCTGGACGCACTGGCGGCCCACCGCCGGGCTGCCGGGCTCCCGGCGACGTCCCTCGCCTGGGGCCTCTGGGACGGCACCCACGGCATGGGCGGCACCCTCGGCGACGCCGACCTCGCCCGCTGGACGCGCCAGGGCATCAGGACCCTCACCCCCGAGCAGGCCCTGGCCCTCTTCGACGCCGCCCTCACCGGCGACGACGCACTGCGCGTCCCCGTCGTCCTCGAACAACGTGCGCTGCGCGGGGAGTCCTCGCCCCTGCTGCGGGAGCTGGCCCCGACCCGCTCCCGTCGCACGGCGGCCCGCGCCGCCGACTCGGGCGCGGAAGGCACCACCTGGGCCGAGCGGATCGCCGCCCTGCCGCAGGAACGGCGCCGCGAGACCGTACTCGACCTGGTCCGCGGGATCGTGGCCGGTGTCCTCGGCCACACCGACCCGCAACGCCTCGACCCCAAGCGCGCCTTCAAGGAGAGCGGCTTCGACTCCCTCGCCGGTGTCGAACTGCGCAACCGGCTGAACGCCGCCACCGGGCTACGGCTGTCCGCGACCGTCGTCTTCGACCACCCGACGCCGGACGCGGTCGCCGACCACCTGCTCACCAGGATCGTGGACACCGCCGCCCCGGCGCCCGCCCGCACCGCGCGGGCCGCTCTCGACCACGACGAACCCATCGCGATCGTCGGCATGGCGTGCCGCTACCCGGGCGGTGTCGCCTCCCCGGACGACCTCTGGCGTCTGGTCTCCGAAGGCACGGACGCGATCAGCGAGTTCCCCGGCAACCGGGGCTGGGACCTGGACGGCCTGTACGACCCGGACCCCGCGCACACCGGCACCTCCTACGTCCGGCACGGCGGATTCCTGCACGACGCCGACCGGTTCGACCCCGCCTTCTTCGGCATCCCGCCGCGCGAGGCCACCGCCATGGACCCCCAGCACCGGCTGCTGCTGGAGACCGCGTGGGAGGCGTTCGAGCAGGCCGGTATCGACCCGACCGCCCTGCACGGCTCGGACACGGGCGTGTTCACCGGCGCCATGTACGACGACTACGCGTCCCGGCTCGCGGCGAGCCCCGAGGAGTACGAGGGCTTCCTGCTCGCGGGCAACCTCTCCAGCGTCGTATCGGGCCGGCTCTCCTACACGTACGGCTTCGAGGGCCCCGCCGTCACGGTCGACACGGCCTGCTCGTCCTCGCTGGTCGCCCTGCATCTTGCGGCGAACGCGCTGCGCAACGGCGAGTGCTCGCTCGCCCTCGCGGGCGGTGTGACCGTCATGGCCGGCCCGCACGTCTTCGTCGAGTTCTCCCGCCAGCGCGGCCTGTCGCCCGACGGCCGGTGCAAGTCCTTCGCGGCCGCCGCCGACGGCGTGGCCTGGTCCGAGGGCGTCGGCCTCCTCGTCGTGGAGCGCCTGTCGGACGCGGTCCGCAACGGCCACCAGGTCCTCGCGGTCGTGCGCGGCAGCGCGGTCAACCAGGACGGCGCGTCGAACGGTCTGACGGCGCCGAACGGTCCGTCGCAGGAGCGGGTCATCCGGCAGGCGTTGGCGTCGGCCGGTCTGTCGGCCGCCGATGTGGACGCGGTGGAGGCGCACGGTACGGGGACGCGGCTCGGCGACCCGATCGAGGCGCAGGCGCTGCTGGCGACCTACGGCCAGGATCGTGAACAGCCCCTGCTGCTCGGCTCGTTGAAGTCGAACATCGGGCATGCCCAGGCCGCTGCCGGTGTCGGTGGTGTGATCAAGATGGTGCAGGCGATGCGGCACGGTGTGCTGCCTCGGACCCTGCATGTGGACGAGCCGTCGCCGTTCGTGGAGTGGGACACGGGCTCGGTCGAGCTCCTGACCGAGGCGCGCGAATGGACCGCGCGGGACGGTGTGCCGCGTCGAGCGGGTGTCTCGTCCTTCGGTATCAGCGGGACGAACGCGCATGTGGTCGTCGAGGAGTTCGTGTCGGCGGAGCAGGCCGTTGAGCGGTCGGAGCCTGCCGGGCCGGTTCCGTTCGTGCTGTCCGCGCGGGACGAGTCGGCGCTGCGCGCCCAGGCCCGACGCCTGCACGACCACCTCGACACGCACCCCGAGCAGTCCCTCACGGACCTCGGCTGGTCGCTCGCGACCCGGCGGGCCCGGCACAGCCGTGCGGCCGTGGTGGTCGCCCGGCACCGCGCCGAACTGCTCGACGGACTGGCCGCGTTGGGCCGCGGCGAGACCACCCCGGCGGCCCAGCGCACGCCCGCGCCGCCACGCGGCCGTACCGCGTTCCTGTTCACCGGGCAGGGCGCCCAGCGCCTCGGCATGGGCCGCGACCTGTACGCGGCGTCCCCGGTGTTCGCGGCGGCCCTGGACGAGGTGTGCGCCCACCTGGACCCCGAACTGATGCGCCCGCTGAAGTCGGTGCTCTTCGCCGCCGAGGACAGCGCGGACGCCGCGCTGCTCGACCAGACCGCGTTCACCCAGGCAGCCATGTTCGCCCTGGAGACCGCGCTGTTCCGGCTCGCCGAACACCACGGCCTCACCCCGGACTTCCTGCTCGGCCACTCGATCGGCGAGGTCACCGCCGCCCACCTCGCGGGCGTGCTCGACCTGCCCGACGCCTGCGTCCTCGTCGCCGAACGCGGCCGGCTGATGCAGGCGGCACGCGAGGGCGGCGCCATGGCGGCCGTCGAGGCGGGCGAGGACGAGGTACGCACCGCACTCGCCCCCTACGGCGACCGGGTGGCCGTCGCCGGGGTCAACGGGCCCCGCGCCACGGTGATCTCCGGCGACGCCGACGCGGTCGACGAACTCACCGCCCGGTTCAAGGCCCGGGGCGCGCGGGTCAAGCGCCTCCCCGTCAGCCACGCCTTCCACTCGCCGCACATGGAGGAGGTCCTGGACGAGTTCCGCGCGATCGCCGCGGACCTCACCTTCCACGCACCCCGCATCCCCGTCGTCTCCAACGTCACCGGTGAGCTGGCCACGGCCGAGGAACTCGCCTCGCCCGACTACTGGGCCCGCCACATCCGCGCCGCCGTCCGCTTCCTGGACGGCGTACGCCTCCTGGAGGCCAGGGGCGTCACCGAGTGGCTGGAACTGGGCCCCGACGGGGTGCTGAGTGCCCTGGTCGCCGAGTCCCTGGAGGCGGACTCCGGGATCGTGACCCCGGTCCTGCGCAGGGGCCGGCCCGAGACGGAGGTGTTCGCCGCCGCCCTCGGCCTGGCCGCCGCTCGTGGCGCCGACGTCCGCTGGGACACCGTGTTCCCCGGCGCGCGCGGGACCGACCTGCCGCTCTACGCGTTCCAGCGGCAGCGCTACTGGCTCGACGCGCCGACGACCGTCTCGGACGCCGCCGGCTTCGGACTCGTACCGGCGGACCACCCGCTGCTCGGCGTCGCCGTGCCGCTGGCCGACCGCGACGAACACGTCCTCACCGGCCGCCTGGCACGCGGCACGCACCCCTGGCTGACGGAGCACGCCGTCGCCGGCACCGTGCTCGTGCCCGGCACCGGACTGCTCGAACTCGCCCTCAGGGCGGGCGAACAGCTCGGCGCCACCACGGTGGAGGAACTCACCCTCGCCGCACCCCTGGTACTGCCGGAGCGCGGCGGCGTACACCTCCAGGTGTCCGTCGGCGCCGAGGACACCGACACGACACGCCCGCTGCGCATCCACACCCGGCCCGACGGCGACCCCGCCCACGACGGCACCTGGACCCTGCACGCCTACGGCACACTGCGCGCCGACGGCGCCACCGCAGGGGACGCGCTCACCGTCTGGCCCCCCGCCGGAGCCCGGGAGATCGACCTCACCGGTGCCTACGAGCGTCTCGCCGAACGGGGTTACGCCTACGGGCCCGCGTTCCGCAACCTGCGCAGGCTGTGGACGGCCGACGACGACCTCTTCGCCGAGGTCGCCCTCGGCGACGACCGCCGTACCGAGGCGGGCCGGTTCACCCTCCACCCGGCACTGCTCGACGCCGCGCTGCACCCGCTGCTGCCCGGAGTCGCCGGTGACGAGGGCGAGCCGCTGCTCCCGTTCACCTGGGCGGACGTGAGTGTGACGGCCGCCGGCGCGTCCGTGCTCCGGGTCCGGCTCGCGGGAGCCACGGCCCCCTCGACCGACGGCGGCTCCACGAGCGTCGCGCTGACGGTGGCCGACGGCTCGGGCGCACCGGTCGCCACCGTGGCGGACCTGACCCTGCGCCCGCTGTCCGCCGAGTCGCTGCGCGCCGCGGACACCGGCACCAACGACGGCCTGCTCCGGGTGGAGTGGAGCCGGCCGGCCACGACCGGCGCCACGCCTGACACCACGCCCGACCTCGCGACCTGGGCGGTCGTCGGCCCGGCGTCGGCCCTCGGCCTTCCGTCCGACACGGTCCGCTCCTACTCCGACCTCGGCGAGCTGGCACGGGCCGTCGACGCGGGCGAACCCGCGCCCGCCGTGGTCCTCACCCCCCACACCTCCGCGCCCGCCGGTGACGCGCTGCCGGACAGCGCGAGGGAGGCGACGCACCGGGCCCTCGCCCAGGTGCAGGAGTGGCTCCAGGACGAACGCTTCGCGGACTCCCGCCTCGTGGCCGTCACCCGGGGAGCCGTCGCCACCGCGGCCGACGAGGACGTCACCGACCTGACGCACGCCCCGCTGTGGGGCCTGCTGCGCTCGACCCAGACCGAGAGCCCCGGCCGCATCCGGCTCCTGGACGTCGACACCACGGACACACCCGCCCTCACGGCCGCCGTCGCCTCGGGCGAGGTGCAGGTGGCGGTGCGGTCGGGTGAGTTGGTCGTGCCCAGGCTGCGGCGGGCCGTGCCCGGAGAGGGTGCGGTGTCGTGGGGTGCGGGCCCGGTGCTGGTGACCGGTGGCACCGGCGGGCTGGGTGCCGTGGTCGCTCGGCATCTGGTGCGGGTGCACGGGGTGCGGTCGCTGGTGCTGGTGAGTCGGCGCGGTGAGTCGGCTGCCGGTGCGGGGGAGTTGCGTACGGAGCTGGAGGCGGCGGGTGCTTCGGTGACCGTGGCTGCCTGTGACGTGTCGGACCGGTCCGCTCTGGCCTCGCTGTTGACCGAGGTGGGTGAGCTGTCGGGTGTGGTGCATACGGCGGGTGTGCTGGACGACGTGACGGTGGAGGGCCTGACCGCCGATCGCCTGTACTCCGTGCTGCGTCCGAAGGTGGACGCGGCCTGGCATCTGCACGAGTTGACCCGGGACATGAGGCTCGGCGCGTTCGTCCTGTACTCGTCCATCGCGGGACTGCTCGGCACGGCGGGCCAGGCCAACTACGCGGCGGGCAACGCGTTCCTGGACGCATTGGCGGCCCACCGCCGGGCTGCCGGGCTCCCGGCGACCTCCCTCGCCTGGGGCCTCTGGGAGGAGACCAGCAGCATCACCGGCCACCTGGCTGAGGCGGACCTGCGCCGCCTCGCCCGCTCCGGCCTGCTGCCGCTGGCCACCGACGACGCGATGTCCCTCTTCGACGCCGCGCCGGCCACCGGCGACAGCGTCCTCGGCGTCACCCGGCTCGACACCCGGGCGATCCGCGCCCTGGGCGACCAGGTGCCGCCCCTCCTCAGCGGACTCGTCCGAGTGAACAGGGCTCAGCGACCCGCCGCCACGGACGGCGCCCCCGCCACCCGTACGGAAGGCCAGGGGCTCGCCGAGCGGCTCGTCGTCCTGTCCGCGACCGACAGGGAACGGGCCCTGGTGGATCTCGTACGCGGCAGGGTGGCCGCCGTACTCGGACACGCCGACCACACGGCGATCGACGCCGACCGGCCGGTCCAGGAACTCGGCTTCGACTCCCTGACCGCCGTCGAGCTGCGCAACCAGCTCGCCGGCGAGACGGGACTGCGGTTGCCGACCACCCTCGTCTTCGACCAGCCCACGCCCAGGGCGCTCGCTCAGTACCTGGCCGACCGGCTCACGGTCGAGGAGGTCGCGCCCGACGAGCCGGTGCTCGCCGAACTCGCCCGGCTGGAGGCCGCCATCGCGACGGCCGCCGTCGACACGTCGGCCCACGGCCGGATCACCGCCCGGCTGCGGGAACTCCTCGACGCCGCCGACAGCGCGGCCCGCGCCACCGGCCGGGGCCGGGACGACGAGGCCGACGACCTCACCGACGACCTGGACGACGACCTCGACTCGGCCACGGACGAGGAGCTGTTCGCCCTCGTCGACGACCTGAACTGACCACGACCGCCCACGAAGACACCGAACCACCACACGACACACGGGAGTTGACACACCATGGCGGGCGAGGACAAGCTCCGCGACTACCTCAAGAAGGCCGTCGCCGATGCCCGTGAGGCACGCCGGCAGCTGCGGGACATCGAGGACAGGCGCCGCGAGCCGATCGCGATCGTGGGCATGGCCTGCCGCTATCCCGGCGGCGTCTCCTCGCCCGACGACCTCTGGCGCCTCGTGACCGACGGCACCGACGCCGTCGGCGGCTTCCCCGACAACCGGGGCTGGGACGTGGACGGCCTCTACGACCCGGACCCCGACCGCACCGGCACCTCGTACGCCCGCGAAGGCGGATTCCTCTACGACGCCGACCGCTTCGACCCGGCCTTCTTCGGGATGTCCCCGCGCGAGGCCATGGCGATCGACCCGCAGCAGAGGATGCTGCTGGAGACCGCGTGGGAGGCGTTCGAGCACGCCGGCATCGACGCCACCGCCCTGCGCGGCTCGGACACCGGCGTGTTCACCGGCCAGATGTACAACGACTACGGCTCACGCCCCCACCTGCCCCCGGAGGACTTCGAGGGCTACCTGTTCAGCGGCAGCGCCGGCAGCATCGCCGTCGGCCGGCTCTCCTACACGTACGGCTTCGAGGGCCCCGCGGTCTCCGTCGACACCGCCTGCTCGTCCTCGCTGGTCGCCCTGCACCTCGCGGTGAACGCCCTGCGCAACGGCGAGTGCTCCCTCGCCCTGGCCGGCGGCGTCACGGTGATGTCGACACCGGTGGCCTTCCTGGAGTTCTCCCGACTGCGCGGCCTGTCGCCCGACGGCCGGTGCAAGTCCTTCGGGGCCGGGGCCGATGGTGTCGCCTGGTCGGAGGGGGTCGGCGTACTGGTCGTCGAGCGTCTGTCGGACGCGGTGCGCAAGGGGCATCGGGTGCTGGCGGTCGTGCGGGGCAGCGCGGTCAACCAGGACGGTGCGTCGAATGGTCTGACGGCGCCGAACGGTCCGTCGCAGGAGCGGGTGATCCGGCAGGCGTTGGCGTCGGCCGGTCTGTCGGCGGCTGATGTGGATGCGGTGGAGGCGCACGGCACGGGCACGCGACTCGGTGACCCGATCGAGGCGCAGGCGCTGCTGGCAACGTACGGCCAGGATCGTGAACGTCCGCTGTTCCTCGGCTCGTTGAAGTCGAACATCGGGCATGCGCAGGCCGCCGCCGGTGTGGGCGGTGTGATCAAGATGGTGCAGGCGATACGGCACGGCGTGCTTCCTCGGACCCTGCACGCCGATGAGCCGTCGCCGTTCGTGGAGTGGGACACGGGGTCGGTCGAGCTGCTGACCGAGGCACGTGAATGGACAGCGCGGGACGGCGAACCGCGTCGCGCGGGCGTCTCCTCCTTCGGATTCGGCGGCACCAACGCCCACGTGATCATCGAGGAGGCCCCGGCCACCCCGCCCGCCGAGACCGAGACCACGGACGGGCGCACCCTGCCCGCGATGCCGTGGATCCTGTCGGCCCGCTCACCCCAGGCACTGACCGCCCAGGCCGAGCGGCTCCACGCCTTCGCCTCGGCCCCCGGCGCCCCCGACCCACTCGACATCGCCTACTCCCTGGCCACCACCCGCGCCGCCCTGCCGCACCGCACCGCGGTCGTCGGCGCCGGCCCCACCGAACTCCTCGACGGCCTGCACCACCTGACCCCGACCAACCCCTCAAGCGGTGGTCTGGCGGTGGTGTTCTCCGGTCAGGGTGCTCAGCGGGTGGGGATGGGTCGTGAGTTGTATGGGGCGTATCCGGTGTTTGCGGGGGCGCTGGATGAGGTGTGTGGGGTGCTGGATCCGTTGTTGGGCGGGTCGTTGAAGGGGGTGTTGTTCGAGGGGGAGGGCTCGCTGTTGAGCGAGACGGGGTGGACGCAGCCTGCCCTGTTCGCCTTCGAGGTGGCGTTGTTCCGGTTGGTGGAGTCGTGGGGTGTGCGGCCTGATTTTGTGGCTGGGCATTCGGTGGGGGAGTTGGTGGCTGCGCATGTGGCGGGGGTGATGGATCTTGGTGAGGCGGGTCGTTTGGTGGCGGCTCGTGCGGGGTTGATGCAGGCGTTGCCGTCCGGCGGTGTGATGGTCGCGGTGGAGGCGACGGAGGCGGAGGTGCTGGCCGCGATCGGTGATCGTGGTGATGCGGTGGGTGTGGCTGCGGTGAACGGCTCCTCTGCCGTGGTGCTGTCGGGTGCGGAGGACGCGGTCGAGGAGGTGCTCAGCTCGCTCTCGGGTAGGCGTGTGCGCAGGTTGGAGGTGTCGCATGCGTTTCATTCGCCGTTGATGGACGGGATGTTGGAGGAGTTCCGTTCGGTGGCGAAGGAAGTCCGCTACGACGCGCCCAGCCTGGGTGTCGTCTCGACGGTCACCGGCCGGTTGGCGCAGGGCGAGGATCTGCGGTCGGCGGACTACTGGGTCACCCAGGTCCGCGAGGCCGTCCGCTACGCCGACGCCGTCACCACTCTGGAGTCCGAGGGCGTCACCACGATCCTCGAACTCGGCCCAGGCGGTGTGCTCGCCGCCCTCGCCGCCCAGGCCGTCCGTGACGACGCCCTGACCGCCACGGTCGCCACCCGTGCCGGACGCCCCGAGCCGGAGACCCTGGTCGAAGCGCTCGGCACGCTGCATGCTTGCGGGGTGTCGGTGGACTGGGAGGCGTTCTTCGCCGGCACCGGTGCCCGCCGGGTCCCGTTGCCGACGTACGCCTTTCAGCAACAGCGCTATTGGCTCGACGAAGTGGCCGTCGACGGGACCCACGCGCGACCCGTCGCGCCCGCCGGGCGACCCGAAGTCCCGGAAGCGGCACCCCGGACGGTCCCCTTGGCCGAGCGGCTCGCCCCGCTGAGCGAGGCACAGCGGGAGCAGTACCTGCTGACCCTCGTCACGGAGCTGGTCGCGAAGGTGCTCAAGCACCCGGACACCTCGGCCGTTGTGCCCCACCGCCCGTTCCAGGAACTCGGCTTCGACTCCCTGACCGGCGTCGAACTGCGCAACCGGCTCGGCGGCGAGACCGGTCTCGCGCTGCCCGCCACCGTCGTCTTCGACCATCCGACGCCCGCCGCGCTCGCGACCTATGTGCGGACTCAGGCCGCCGCACCCGGCAGCGCGACCGAGGAACTGGAGCGCCTGGAGGCGTCCGTCGACGCCCTCGCGGCGAACGGCTCCGACCCCGCCGTCGCGGCGCGGCTGAGAGCACTGGCCGACCGTCTCGCGGGCCCGGCCGAGGCGCCGTCCGCCCCGGAGGCGGCAGACCTCACGGACGCGTCCGCGGACGAGATCTTCGACTTCATCGACACGCAGCTGGGCCGGGCCACGGACTGACGCCCCGCGCTCACCGTTCCCCCGCCCCGCACCATCACCCTTTCGGTACCGAGGAGAGACTGATTCCGCATGTCCGCTGACATGTCCCGCGCGCAGGAGCAGACCCAGACCGGGAAAGACCGGACCGGGCAGGACCAGACCAGGGAACAGAAGCTCGTCGACTACCTGAAGTGGGTCACCGCCGACCTTCAGAAGGCGCGCGAGCGCATCGAGACGCTGGAGTCGGCCGCCACCGAACCGGTCGCCATCGTGGGCATGGCCTGCCGCTTCCCCGGCGGCGTCGCCTCCCCGGACGACCTGTGGCGCCTCGCCGCCGAAGGCCGGGACGCCATCGGACCGTTCCCCACGGACCGCGGCTGGGACCTCGACGCGCTGTACAGCACCGACCGCGACGAGCCCGGCACGTCGTACACCCGGGAGGCCGGATTCCTCGACGGGGCAGCCCTGTTCGACGCCGACTTCTTCGGTGTCTCGCCCCGCGAGGCCCGCGCCATGGACCCCCAGCAGCGCGTTCTGCTGGAGACCGCGTGGGAGGCGTTCGAGGACGCCGGCATCGACCCCGCCACCCTGCGCGGCAGCCGTACGGCCGTGTTCGCCGGTGTCATCGAGCAGAGCTACCTCGGACTCGAAGGCCCCGCCGAGCTCGAGGGCCACCTCATGACCGGCAAGCTCAGCAGCGTGGCCTCCGGGCGCATCTCCTACACCTTCGGCCTCGAAGGCCCGGCCGTCTCGATCGACACCGCGTGCTCGTCCTCGCTGGTCGCCCTGCATCTCGCCGTGGAGTCGGTCCGCCGGGGCGAGTCCACCCTCGCCCTCGCCGGCGGCGCGACGATCACCGCGACCCCGGGCGGTTTCGTCGACTTCTCGCGCCAGGGCGGCCTCGCCCCCGACGGGCGGATCAAGTCCTTCGCGGAGGCCGCCGACGGCACGTCGTGGTCGGAGGGCGTGGGTCTGCTGGTGGTGGAGCGTCTGTCGGACGCGGTGCGCAAGGGGCATCGGGTGCTGGCGGTCGTGCGGGGCAGCGCGGTCAACCAGGATGGCGCGTCGAATGGTCTGACGGCGCCGAACGGTCCGTCGCAGGAGCGGGTGATCCGGCAGGCGTTGGCGTCGGCGGGTCTGTCGGCGGCGGATGTGGATGCGGTGGAGGCGCACGGCACGGGCACGCGGCTGGGCGACCCGATCGAGGCACAGGCACTGCTGGCGACATACGGCCAAGGCCGTGAACGTCCGCTGTTCCTCGGCTCGTTGAAGTCCAACATCGGCCACACCGTCGCCGCGGCCGGCGTGGGCGGCGTCATCAAGATGGTGCAGGCCATGCGGCACGGCGTGCTGCCCCGGACCCTGCACGTCGACCGGCCCACGCCCATGGTCGACTGGAGCTCCGGCGCGGTCGAGCTGCTGACCGAGGCACGCGAATGGCCCGCCCGGGCTGCGGCCCCGCGCCGCGCCGCCGTCTCGGCGTTCGGCGTGAGCGGCACCAACGCCCACGTGATCCTGGAGGAGGCCCCGGCAGCGGAGACCGCCGCCCCGGAGCCGCCGGAACGCTCCATCCCCGCCCTGCCCTGGTTCCTCTCCGCACCCGACGAGGACGCGCTGCGCGACCAGGCCCGGCGACTCCAGGACCACATGGCTGCCCACCCCGAGCAGTCCGCAACCGACCTCGCCTACTCCCTCGCGACAACCCGCACCCTGCACGACCGCCGCGCCGTCCTGACCGGCGCCGACCGCGACGACCTGGCCGACGCACTCCGGCAACTCAGCGAGACCCCCACGAGCCTCGCCGCCCCTGCCCGTCCCGGTGGTCTGGCGGTGGTGTTTTCCGGCCAGGGTGCTCAGCGGGTGGGGATGGGTCGTGAGTTGTATGGGGCGTTTCCGGTGTTTGCGGGGGCGCTGGATGAGGTGTGTGGGGTGCTGGATCCGTTGTTGGGCGGGTCGTTGAAGGGGGTGTTGTTCGAGGCTGATGAGTCGGTGTTGGGGGAGACGGGGTGGACGCAGCCTGCCCTGTTTGCGTTTGAGGTGGCGTTGTTCCGGTTGGTGGAGTCGTGGGGTGTGCGGCCTGATTTTGTGGCTGGGCATTCGGTGGGGGAGTTGGTGGCTGCTCATGTGGCGGGGGTGATGGATCTTGGTGAGGCGGGTCGTTTGGTGGCGGCTCGTGCGGGCCTGATGCAGGCGTTGCCCGCCGGGGGCGTGATGGTCGCGGTGGAGGCGACGGAGGCGGAGGTGCGGGCCGCGATCGGTGATCGTGGTGATGCGGTGGGTGTGGCTGCGGTGAACGGCCCGTCGGCGGTCGTGATCTCCGGGGTTGAGGGCGCGGTCGAGGAGGTTCTCGCCGGGCTGTCGGGTCGGCGTGTGCGTCGGCTTGAGGTGTCGCATGCGTTTCATTCGCCGTTGATGGACGGGATGTTGGAGGAGTTCCGTTCGGTGGCGAAGGAAGTCCGCTACGACGCGCCCAGCCTGGGTGTGGTCTCGACGGTCACCGGCCGGTTGGCGCAGGGCGAGGATCTGCGGTCCGCGGACTACTGGGTCACCCAGGTCCGCGAGGCCGTCCGCTACGCCGACGCCGTCACCACCCTCTACGACCACGGCATACGTACCCTCGTCGAGATCGGTCCCGGCGGCGTTCTCACCGCCCTCGCCCAGAGCGTCCTCGCCGACCGCGACGACATGACCGTCCAGGCCCTCCAGCGCTCCGACCGGTCCGAACCGGACGCCTTGGTCGCCGGCATCGGCACCCTGCACGCGCGCGGGGTGTCGGTGGACTGGGAGGCGTTCTTCGCCGGCACCGGTGCCCGCCGGGTCCCGTTGCCGACGTACGCCTTCCGGCAACAGCGGTACTGGGTCGACGCGCTCGCGGCCGGCGGCCGTGACGCCGACGGCTTCGGTCTGGACGGCACCGACCATCCCCTCATCGGCGCCGCGCTGTTCCCGGGGGACCGAGACGAGGCACTGTTCACGGCCCGTCTGTCGGCCCGTATGGATCCGCTGCTGGCCGCGCACGCCGTCGCCGGGGAGACCGTCGTGCCGAGCGCGGTCCTCGCCGAACTGGCCGTCCGGGCCGGCGACGAGACCGGCTGCACGTCGGTCGACGAACTGGTCGTGGAGACACCGCTGGTGCTGCCCGCCGCCGGTGCCCTGCACCTCCAGGTCCGCGTCGGCGAACCGGACGACACCGGTCGGCGCGTCCTCACCGTCCACGCCCGGCCCGACGACCCCGGCGCCTCCTGGACACGCCACGCGCACGGGCTGCTGAGCGACACGCCGCTCGTCCCGCCGGCGGAATCCGGGCCGACCGCACCGTGGCCACCGGCCGACGCCGAGTCCCTCGTAGGTGCCGAGTCCCTGAAGCCCCCCGCCACCCCGCGATCCACCACCCCATCCCCCCTCTACGACCGCTTCACCGCCGCCGACATCCACTACGGCCCCCCGTACCAAGGCCTGACCAGCGCCTGGCGTCGAGACGGTGACCTCTTCGCCGAGGTGACCCTGCCCTCCGACCAGCCCGCCTCCCGCCCCGAAGGCTTCGGCCTCCACCCGGCGCTGCTCGAAGCCGCCCTGCAACCCCTGTACGCCGCCCGACTGCCCGGTCGTCCGCACACCGTGACCAGGTGGCGCGGTCTGCGCCTGTACGCCACCGGCGCGGAAACCCTGCGCGTCCACCTCGCCCCGGTGCCCGACGCCGACGACACCTACGCGGTACGCCTGACCGACCCGGCCGGGCAGACCGTCGCGGTGGCCGACGCCGTGACCGTCGGCCCCGTCCGCGCCGACGCGCTGCGTGCCGCCCGCTCCCGCGACCGTGACGCCCTCCACCACGTCGAGTGGACGGCCCGGCCGCTGCCGTCGGCGGCCCTGAACTGGCGCACCCTCGGCTCCGCCACACACCCGGACGTGCCCGCCGTGACGGCCGCCGTGGCCGGGGGACCGATCGGTGCCGTACGTCTGGACCTGACCACCCCGGCCGGACAGTCCGCGCAGGACGCCGCACGGGACACCGTGGGCCGCGCCCTCGCCCACGCCCGGCAGTGGCTCGCCGAAGAAGCCTTGTCCGCAACGCCGTTGGTGGTCGTGACCCGCGGGGCCGTGGCGGTCGACGGCGAGGAGGACGTCACCGACCCCGCCGCCGCGGCGGCCTGGGGCCTGCTGCGCTCGGCGCAGTCGGAGGCGCCGGGGCGGATCGTCCTGGTGGATGCGGACTCCGACGTCGGCCCGGACGCGCTGTCCGCGGTGGTCGCCTCCGGGGAACCGCAGGCCGCGATCCGCGTGACCGGATCCGGCGGTGCCGCCCCCCGGATCCATGTGCCGCGTCTGCTGCGCACGCCCGTGCCGGAGCCGAAGGCCGACGGGACCACGGTCTGGGACCCTGCCGGTACCGTCCTGATCACCGGCGGCACCGGCTCGCTCGGCGCCCACTTCGCGCGCCACCTGGTCGCCCGTCATGGTGTGCGCCGGCTGCTGCTGGTCAGCAGGCGCGGTCCGGACGCCCCGGGTGCCGCGGAGCTGTGCTCCGAACTGTGTGCCCTCGGCGCGACCGTGACCGTGGCCGCCCTCGATGTCGCCGATCGCGCGGCCCTCGCGGACGTCCTCGCGGCGATCCCGGCCGAGCACCCGCTGCGCGGTGTCGTCCACACCGCGGGCGTCCTCGACGACGGTGTCATCGCCGCGCAGACGCCGCACCGGCTCGACGCCGTACTGCGGCCGAAGGCCGACGCCGCCTGGACGCTGCACGAGCTGACGCAGGACGCGGACCTGACGGCGTTCGTGCTCTTCTCGTCCGTGGCCGCCGCCATCGGCGGGCCCGGCCAGTCCACCTACGCCGCCGCCAACGCCCACCTGGACGCCCTCGCCGCGCACCGCGCCGCGTCGGGGCTGCCCGCCACGTCCATCGCCTGGGGCCTGTGGGAGCAGGCGACCGGGCTGACCGGCGGCCTCAGCGAGACGGACCTGAAGCGGATCGCCCGAAGCGGCTTCCGTACCGTTCCCGAGGAACTGGGCACCGCCCTGTTCGACCTCGCCCTGGACACCGGCCGGCCGTACCTCGTGGCCACCCCCTTCGACCTCCCGGTGCTGCGCCGGCAGCCGCAGGTTCCGGCACTGCTCAGGTCGTTGGTGCGGGTACCGGTCCGGGCGGTGGCACGCGGTGCGGACGAGGCCGGGCCCGCACTCGCCGACCGGCTCGCA
This sequence comes from Streptomyces chartreusis, assembly GCF_008704715.1. Taxonomy (NCBI): domain Bacteria; kingdom Bacillati; phylum Actinomycetota; class Actinomycetes; order Kitasatosporales; family Streptomycetaceae; genus Streptomyces; species Streptomyces chartreusis. The sequence goes on along the minus strand of NZ_CP023689.1, from coordinate 2,610,922 downwards.
GGGCTCGACGAGACGGAACAGCACGAGGTCGTCCTGGACGCCGTGGCGGCGGAGATCGCCCGGGTCCTCGGCCGTACCGACACCACCGGCACCGACCCCGAACGCCCCCTCCAGAGCAGCGGATTCGACTCTCTCACCTCGGTCGAACTGCGCAACCGGCTCGCCACGCTCACCGGCCTGCGACTGCCCGCCACCCTGGTCTTCGACCACCCGACGCCCCGTGCCCTGGCGACCTACCTGCGCACAGAACTCCTCGCGTCCGGGGACACCGCCACCCCCTCGGCGCGGATTCCCGCCCTCGACTACGCCGCCGACCTGGACCTGCCCGCCGACATCCGCCCGGCCGACGAGGTCGTCCGCACCGTCACCGACCCGGCCGACATCCTGGTCACCGGCGCCAGCGGGTTCCTCGGCGCGTTCCTGCTGCGCGACCTGATGCGCACCACGAACGCCCGCGTCCACTGCCTGGTCCGCGGCGCCGACGACCGGACGGCGTATCAGCGACTGCGCTCCAGCCTGACCTGGTACCGCGTCTGGGACGAGATCGACGAGAGCCGCCTGCGGGTGCTCGCCGGCGACCTGGCCGACGAACGGCTCGGCCTGACCGAGGAGCGGTTCGACGGCCTCGCCCGCAGCGTGGACGCGGTCTACCACGCGGGCGCCACCGTGCACTGGCTCCACCCCTACGAGGCACTGCGCGCCGCCAACGTCCACGGCACCCGGGAGATCCTGCGCCTGGCGGCCCGCCACCGCACGGTCCCGGTGCACTACATCTCCACGGTCGGTGTCTTCGACGGCCCGGTCACGCCGGGCGTCCCGCTGAAGGTGACCGACCCGACCGGCCCCGCCGAGCGGCTGCCCAGCGGCTACCTCCAGTCCAAGTGGGTCGCCGAGCAGCTCGTCGGGCTCGCCCGGGACCGGGGCCTGCCGGTGTCCGTGCACCGCGTCGACGTCATCTCCGGCGACACCCGCAACGGCGCCTGCCAGACCCGCGACTTCGTCTGGCTCAGCCTCAAGGGCCTCCTCCAGGCGCAGGCCGCGCCGGCCGGCGTCGACGGGCGCTTCCATCTGCTGCCCGTCGACTACGTCAGCGCCGCCATCGTCGGCATCTCGCGGCGCGAGCCGGCCGGCGGCACCTTCCACCTGTTCAACCGGACCTCGCTCAGCCTCGCGGACTGTGTGTCGTACCTGCGCGACCTCGGCTACCGGCTCGACGAGACGGGCCGCGACGAGTGGAGCGCCGCGGTGCGGTCCGACCGGGACAACGCCCTGCTGCCGCTGCTGCACGCCTTCGAGCTGATGACGTCCGACACCGACGGCTTCTACCCGCCCATCGACACGACCGAGACCGAGACGGCACTGGCCGACACGGACATCGTCTGCCCGCCCCTGACCCGCGAACTCTTCGGCAGATACGTCGACTTCTTCGTCCAGGAGGGGCACTTCCCGCCCGCCCCCTGACCGTGCGACCGACCCTTCCGGCACCACCGGCCGCCCGGCCGCTCCCCGCGAGCGGCCGGGCGGCCCGCCCCGTTTCCCACATCCGCGAATCCGAGGTACCGCCATGGGCGCCGCACAGGTGCGTTCGTTCTCCGAGATCGAGGCCGCCTTCGTCAAGTACGTCCAGCAGACCGTCTACTGCACGATGATCACCGTCGACCGCCGCAACCGGCCCCGGGCCCGGGTCGTCCAGCCCGTCTGGGAGACCGTCGACGAGCGCCCCGTCGGCTGGCTCGCGGTCTTCCGGACCCCCGTCAAGGCGGCACACCTGGCGAACAACCCCCATACGACGTACGCCTACTGGCACCCCTGCCAGGACGCGGTGTTCGTCGACAGCGTCTCGGCCTGGGTGGACGACCGGGACACCAAACTGCGCGGCTGGGAGCTGTACCGCCGCACCAGCCCTCCGGGCGTCGGCTACGACCCGCACCTCTACTGGAGCGGCGGCCCCGACAGCCCCGACTACCAGCTGCTGCGCATCGACCCCTGGCGCGTGCAGGTGGTGCGCGGCTCGGACCTGCGCAGCCGTATCTGGGCGGTCGACCCACCGGCCTGAGGGGCGGTGCCCATGGCCGCGCACGTCCGGATAGGTGCTACCCAGGGGGGCCGGGCCGGGTGGGACAATCCACGTCCGGGTTCCGACTGACCGAGCGATGGGCTGCCGGGGCATCGGGGAGGACGGAAAGGAACTGTCTGCATGATCCGGTGGGTGTCCCTCAGCGTCGAGGCAAGGCCCGTGCCCCGCCCCGTGGCCACGCCGTTGGTGTGGGCCACGGCCTTCGCCGGCGCTCTGCTCCTGGTGGCGGTGCACAACCTGCTCATAGGCCCGGACCGACCCGGATTCGCCCTGGCCGGGCTGTCCCTGCTGGCCGCCCTGCTGGGACTGTGCGCCCGCTTCACCGCGGCCCCGGGCACGGCGCTGCTGTGCTGGCTGTTCCTCAACGGCTTCGCGATCCCGCCCGCGGGCACCCTCACCTGGACCGGCTCCCGCGACACCGTCTGGCTCGCCTGCCTGTTCACCGCGAGCCTCGTCGGCACGATCCTGGCGAGGATCGTCCACGCCCGCGCCGCCTACCGCCGCGTCACCGCGGGCACGGCGACGCCGACGGCGGGCTCACGCGACTGGCGCGACACCTTCTGACGGGCACCGACGTACTAGCATCGGGACCAGGAACGAGCGGCCGACCGTCGGCCGGTGCGCCGGAGCCGGTCTCCAACTGCCCTTGTGGCCGCCGATGTTCGCCGTCCACGAGGAGGCCGTCCCTTGGAACCCGTCACGCTGATCACCGGCGGTTCGACCGGCATCGGCGCAGCCACCGCCCGCGCCCTGCTCAAGCAGGGGCACCGCGTGGCCGTCACCGGCCGCAGCGCCGACCGGCTGGCCGCGTTCGCCGCGACCGCCGGTGCGGGAGAGCGGCTGATGACGCTCACCGGTGACAGCAGCGACGAGCACCATCTCGCCTCGGCCGTACGGGAGATCGTGGGCGCGTGGGGCCGGCTGGACCACGTCGTCGCCAACGCCGGGTTCTCGCTGCCCGGCAACCTGGAGAACCACGAGCCCGAGGCGATGCGCTCCATGGTCCTCACGAACGTCCTCGGGCCCGCCCTGCTGGTCCGGGAGACGCTGCCCCATCTGCGGGAGTCCAAGGGCCGGATCGTGCTCGTCGGTTCGGTCGCGGGCGTCCGGAACACCCCGGGCAACCTGTACTCGGTCACCAAGTGGGCCGTGCACGCCCTGGCCGAGAACACCCGGCTGCTGGTCTCCAAGGACGGGGTCGGCGTCACCCTGGTCGCCCCCGGCGTCGTGGACACCCCGTTCTGGAACGAGCGCGGTGGTGTCCCCGAGGCGGCGCCCGCGATGACCGCCGAGCAGATCGCGGACGTGATCGTCTTCGCCATCAACCAGCCCGAGGGCGTGGACATCAACCAGCTCACGATGCGACCGGCCGGTCAGGTCAACTGACCGGCCGAGGCCGGGTCACAGCACGAACGTCGTGCCGTTCCTGCCCAGCAGGTACCCCATCTGTAAGCGGTTGCGGGCGCCCAGTTCCTGTTTCATGGACGCGATGTGCGTCTGGAGCGACCGCTCGCTGATGCCGAGCCGACGGGCTATCTGCTTGTCCGGATAGCCCTCGATCAGCAGGCGTTTGATGGACGTGCGGATCGCGGGGATGACCTCGTCCGCGGCCTTCGCCGCGTGGTGCGGCACGAAGGGGAAGGGCTGGGCCCGGTCCCACGATCTGTCGAAGGTGTCGCGGAGGAATCGCACGACGGCCGGCTCCCGCACCGCCGCCGCGGAAGTGCGGTCCTCGTTCGCGGCTATGAAGGCGACGTCGTCCACGATGACGAGCCGGTCGAAGAACTCGTCCAGGGTACGGACCGATGCGCCGAGTCTGGTCACCTCGCGCACGTATTCCTTGGTCGCCTCATCGAAACGCGTACTGTGTTGATAAAGTGTCCGCATTGCGACACCCGCAGATATATGCCGCCGCACGCTTTCCAGAGCGTCTTTCAGAACTCCACTCGGGCGGGAACCGTCCGGCTGTGCGGTAAGGATTTCCCGAGTGGCTCCCGAAAGAGCTTCGTTGATTGCCTCGGAGATATCGGTCAGGCCGTGGATGTAGCGGATGTCTGAACGCTGACCGCTGTCTTCCGGCAATGTGCTGTTCAACCGGCAGACGTGTTCATCTGCGAGTCGGCTCAGTTCTGCGAGATGCTCGACCATTCCGCGGAAGAACTTTTGCGGCTCCGCCGAGTTACTCGCCGGCGCCGCGAGACGGCGGTTGGTTTGGCCGTTTTTATCATCTTCCGAGTCGTTTGCGTCCTTCACTCTTCCCCCTGGTTATGCCCGTTTTGCATAGATATGGACCATGCGGTTTCCGGTACTGCGGAAACCCGAACCATCTTAGTGCTTTGCCCGCCGGGCGCGGTCGCGAAATATTGGAGGCACCGAAAGGTCTCTGGGGGGAGAGATCCGGTTCCAACTCCCTTCCAGCATGGCAATCTGCAAGGGGAGTCTGGTTTTCATGCTTCAGGATCAGCGATTTTTCGCTCGCGCCGCCCGTGCCGTGTTTCGCGGCAACGTCGCCGGCGCGGTCGTCGCGATAACCCTCGGACTCGGCCTGCCGGCGGCAGCCGTTGTCGCGGGGCCCACGGCCGAAGGCGCCGGTTCGACTTCTGTGTACGCCGGGGACGTCGGCTGGAACGGGCCGAAGCCGGGTACGGCCGCCTGACCGATTTCCGTCGAGCGGGACATCTCCGCGTCAGAGTCAGATTCGAGGAATTTCTGTGTCTTATCGAGTCCTGGTGGTGCAGCCGGCGTTCTCCGCGAACGCCTACGTCGTACATGCCCGTTCCCTCGGCTGGGACGTCGTGGTGGCCTCCCATGAGAACGAGGGCCGCAGAGTCGCCGACGCCGTGCGCTCGCTGGCCACGGAGATACTCACGGTGGACACCAATGACAACGCTGCCCTGGAGGCGGCCGTCGAGCGTGCCCACGGGCGGAACCCCATCCACGCCGTCGTCGCCGGCGGCGAGTACTACGTGCCGGCCGCCGCACGGCTGTCGGCCCTCCTCGGGCTGTCCGGCCTGGACCTCGACGCCGTCGACAAGGTCCGCCACAAGGCGAGCATGCGCGAGGCGGTGGCCGCGGCCGGACTTGAGGTTCCGAAGTTCATCGTGGTCGGCGATCCGAAGGAGATCGACGACGCCTGCGCGTACGTGGGCTTCCCCGCCGTCATCAAGCCGGTCGACTCCGGCGGCAGCGTCCATGTGTCCCGCGTCGACACCGTCGAGGAGGCGCGCGCCGCGCTGGCCGCGATGCACGCCGAGGAGGGCCTCGAGTTCGACCGGGCGCTGACCACCGACGCGATCCTCGAACAGTACGTGCCCGGCGCGGAGTACAGCGCCGACGGCTATGTGCACGACGGCGAGGTCGTCGTCGTGGCCGTCACCCGCAAACTGCTCGGCCCCGAGCCCCGGTTCCTGGAGCTCGGACACCTCACCCCGGCCCCGGTCGACGACGGCGCCCGCGACGCGATGGCCTCGTACGCCACCGACGTCGTCAGGGCCGTCGGGATCACGGCGGGGCCGTTCCACTGCGAGCTGCGCCTCGACGAGGGCCGCCCGGTCCTCATGGAGGTCGCCGCGCGGCTGCCCGGGGACAAGATCACCGAACTCATGGAGATGGCCACCGGCCTCGTGCTGCCCGGCCGGGTCCTCGCGGACCTCACCGGCGCCGACCCGGTGAGCGCGCAGGCGCATCGCGAGCCCGCCGCCAAGGCCGCCGGAATCCGCTTCCTGACCGCGGGCGGAGCCGGTTCGTACGCACGGCTCGACGGCTGGGAGGAACTGACGGCCGAGCCGTGGGTCGTCGCGAGCCCCGTCCTCATCGAGCCGGGTGCCGGGATCAAGACGGACGAGGCGGACTACAGCTGCCGGGTCGCCGCCGTCGTGTTCATCGCGGACTCCCCCGAAGAGGCCCACGAACGCTGGTCCGAGATCGGTGACCGGGTGCGCGTTCTCGGCGCCTGAACTGAAAGGGAACACTCAACATGGACGCTCTGCGCTTTCACTGGTGCTCGCCGCCCGACACGGGGCAGTCGACGCCGACCGACACGTACAAGATCGGCAAGCTCGACATGGGCGAGGTCGTCGACTTCGTCCAGGAGGCCGAGGAACTCGGCGTCGACAGCCTGCTGTTCGGCATCTCCAACTACCTGCCCGACCCGCTGCCGGTGCTCGGCGCGCTCTCGCAGGTGACCGAACGCGTCAAGTTCATGCTCGCCTACCGTCCCGGCCTGATGTCGCCGACCCTGTTCGCGCAGGTCGTCAACACGCTGTCCTGGATGTCGGACGGACGCATCTCGCTCAACATCGTCTCCGGCATCTCCCCCGCGGAGCAGGCCGGTTACGGCGACTTCCTCAGCCACGACGAGCGCTACGCGCGCTGCAACGAGTTCCTCGAGGTCATCCGCGGCCTCTGGGAGGGCGAGTCGCCGCTGAGCTACGACGGCCACCACTACACCGTCAAGGACGCGGCGCTGGGCCTCGGCCACAAGGACGGCGGCAGGCCCGAGATCTACATCAGCGGTGCCTCCGCCGTGGCCCAGCAGACGGCGCTGGCCTCCGGCGACTGCTGGCTGCGCTACGGCGACACCCCCGAGGGGATCGCCGAGGCGGCCCGGCCCCTGATCGACAAGGGCTGCCGGGTGGGCACCCGGATGCATGTGCTGGCCCGGCCCACCCGCGAGGAAGCGGTGGCGGAGCTCGCCCACCTCATGCGCAACCCGGACGAGGACCACGCCGCGTGGATCCGCCAGTGGGTGAACACCACCGACTCCGAGGCGGTGAAGTCCTCCTACAAGCTCGCCGACGAAGCGGCCGACGAGTGGCTGTCGCCGTACATCTGGACCGGCGCCGTCGCCTACCGCGGCGGCCCGGCGCTGTGCATCGTCGGCAGCTTCGAGGAAGTGGCGACGTACATCCACAGCTACAAGGCCGCGGGCATCAGCGAGTTCATCTTCTCCGGCTGGCCGACCCGCGACGAGATGCGGAACTTCTTCACCAACGTCGAGCCGCTGATCCGGCGCCTCGAAGAGCAGTCGTCATGAGCGAGCACGGTGAGCGGGAGCTGCTGCTCGTCGGCGTCGGGATGATGGGCCGCCCGTACGTGGCGGCCGCCCGGCGACTCGGCCTGCGGGTGCGCGCCATCGAGGCGCGGGACTGGGCCGGCGCGATCGAGGACCTGGTCGACGCCGTCGAGCCGAGCGGGGGCAGGTACGGCTCGCTGGACGAGCTGTGGGCCGAGACCGTCCACGCGGCCGCGCTGGAGAGCCGGCCGGACGGGATCCTCGCGTTCACCGAGTCGCACGTCCTCGGCGCCGCCATGGCCCAGGACCGCTTCGCACTGCCCGGACCGTCCCTCCAAGCGGCCGTCGTCTCCCGGAACAAGGCACTCCAGCGAGGACGCTTCCGCGCCCACGGCATCGGCCAGCCCGAGTACCTCCTGACCGACGACCTGCCGGCCTCGGCCGAGTGGGCCGGCGCCCGGCTGCCCGTGGTGGTGAAGCCGCTGTCGTCGGCCGGCAGCGCCGGCGTCGAACTGGTGGCCGACGCGGCCGCCTTCGACGATGCCGCACACCGCCGGGCCGCGGAACGGCCGCTGCTGGTGGAGAGCGCGCTGGAGGGACCCGAGTACAGCTGGGAGGCCCTGGTCCGGGACGGCGAGATCTGGTTCGCGAACCTGACCGCCAAGACCACCACGGGCCCGCCCCGCTTCATCGAGCTCGCCCACCGGGTCGCGGCGCCCCTGCCGGCGGCGGACGCCGAACGGGTCGCCGAACTCGGCCGCTCGGTCCTGACCGCCATCGGGATGCGCACCGGAATCGTCCACCTGGAGTTCCGGCTGACGAGTGCGGGGCCGGCCGTGATGGAGGTGGCGGTCCGCACGCCCGGCGACCACATCATGGAGCTCTGCTCCCTGGCGTACGGGATCGACTGGCACGAGATGGTCGTGCGGCTCGCCGTCGGCGCCGAACTGCCACCGCCGCCGCAGGGGCCGGTACGGCACGCCGCCAGCCTCTTCTTGGTCTCCGACCCCGGCGAGGTCATCGCCCTGGACGGGCTGGACGAGGTCCGGGAGCACCCCGCCGTCGTGGACGCCGCGTTCAGGGTGGCGGTCGGCGACACCGTCGGCCCCGCTTCCTCGTCACTCCAGCGGACCGCGTACGCGGTGCTCGCCGCCGACTCGCCCCAGGAGCTGGAAGAAGCAATCGAGTTCACCCGGCGAACCCTGTCGATCAAGACGGTTCCCGCGGCGACGGAGGAGTGACCCGTGCACATTGTTGTCGTCAACCGCTGGCCCAGGTTCCCCGACGGACAGCGCTGGGACTTCTCCCTCGGCCGCTTCGAGGAACTCATCGACCATGAGCGGCACCGCGTCAGCTACGTGGTCGACCCGGTCGGCGCCACCGGCGTCCTCGCGGACCCCGCGCACATCGCCGCGCTCGTCGAGGTCGGCGACGTCAACGACTTCGACGCGCTGTGCGGAGCGGTCCGGGGGGTCGCGGACGAGGTCGGTCCGGTCGACCGGCTCATCGCCGTCTCCGAGTTCACGCTCGGCATCGCGGCCGAGGTGCGCGAGGCGCTCGGCATTCCCGGCCCGCGCCCCGAGGACGTCGCGGTCTACCGCAACAAGCTGAGGATGAAGGAACTGGTCGCGGAAGCCGGCGTCCGGGTACCCCGGTTCGCCTCCTGCGACGGTGCCGATTCCGCGGTGGACTTCGCCCGTACGACCGGGTTCCCGCTGATCCTCAAGCCGGTGTCCGGCGCGGCCAGCATGGGAGTGCACCGCGTCGACGACGAAGGCACGCTTTCGAAGCTGCTGGAGCAGATCGACACCGACGACTACGAACTCGAGGAGTTCATCGAGGGGTCCATCTTCCACGTGGACGGATTCGCGGGCGAGGACGCCGGCATCCCGTTCATGGCGGTGTCCCGCTACATCAACGACTGCCTCGCCTTCGAGGCCGGCGGACAGCCGCTCGGTTCGGTCGTCGTCCAGGAATCCCCGCTGCGCGGCCGCATCGAGGAATTCGCCCGGCGCTGCGTGTCCGCCCTCGGCATGACTTCCATGCCGTTCCACCTCGAACTCTTCGTCACGGCCGACGAGGACCTCGTCTTCCTGGAGATCGCGGGCCGTATCGGCGGGGCCGAGGTGCCGTATCTCACGGAGAAACTCTTCGGGGTCAACCTCTTCGAGGTCTGGCTGGACGCCCTCTGCGAGGGACGGGTGACGCTTCCGCCGATGCCGGATGACCCCTCGGGCGGCTGGCTCATCATTCCGAAGCCCGGCGGTCTCCCCGCGAAGGTCGTCACCTCGACTCCGATGAGCGACGAATTCCCCACGGTATGGCGCGAGTTGGTGCCGAGCCCCGGAGAAGTGCTCCAGCCGGGCGGCAGCTATGACGCGGTGCACAGCGGGCGGTTCATCCTGACCGGCGACGAGGCGGCCGTGGAGGCGGACATTCGCAAGATCATCGCTGGATTCCGCATCGAGACCGTTCCGGTGCCGGAGTGAGCCGTCTCGCGCCGGGCCCCGGCCGGCCGAGCAAAAGGGAGCGACCGAAGTCATGACCAAGGGATCAGCGCTGCACCAAAGGCTTTTCGCCTGCGGTGTCCTCCTCGGAATCGTCGCAGAGCAGATGGTGTTGTTCGCCGTTCCTCTGCTGATCTTCCAGGACACCGAAGAGGTGTCCGCCCTCGGATTCGCCTATGCCATCGAGTGGCTGCCCGCCCTGCTGGCGTATCCGTTCGCGGGCCTCCTCGCCGACCGGGACGGCGGCTCACGGCTGTTCTCCGTCGTCACCGCCGGCCGAGGTGTCGTCCTGACGGGCGCCCTCATCGGCTGCCTGGCCGCACCTTCGCTGCTGACACCGATCCTGATGACCTCCGGGGCGCTGCTGTCCCTGCTGATGGCGCCGGTCCGGATGTCCGTCGAGAAGGTGGTGCCGCAGCTCGCCAAGGGCACCGAACTGGCCAAGATCCAGGGCCTGGTGCAGAGCATGGAGGTGTCGGCGATGGCCGTCGGCCCCGCCCTCGCCATGCTCGGCGTGGCCTTCATCGACAAGGTCTGGCTGCTGGGCGGCGCCGCGGCGATCTTCTTCGCGGGGGCGGCCTGCTGGCTGCCGCTGCCGCGCGGGCTGCGCTCGCCCGGCAGCGGCGGAGCGCGCGAGATCCTCGCCGAACTCCGCCTGGGCTGGTCTCTGCTGGCCGGCAGCAGGCCGCTGGTCCTGCTGGCCTCGCTGAACTTCTCGATCAACCTGGTCTTCGCCACGGTGCTCGCCGCGAACGCAGCACTCGTCACGGGCGTGTTCCACGCCCCCGAATCGTCGTTCGCCCTGCTCAACATCTGCATCGGCGTACTCGGAATCGTCAATCTCCTGGTGATTCCGCTGGTGCTGCGCCGGGTCGACGTGCGGATGCTCGGAGTCTTCGGCCTCGCCCTTCTCTGCGCCTGCCTGCTGCTCATCGGGTTCGCCGACTCCATGCTGCTGTACGCCCCGGCGTTCGTGGCGGCCATGGTCGGCGTGACGTACTTCAACGTCTTCAACCGCACGCAGCGGATCAAGGTCCTGCCGGAGGAGCACCTGGGAAAGGTGATGGGGCCCTTCTATCTGCTCAACATGATGGCCCTGCCGATCGCCGGTCTTCTCGTGGCCGGCTCCGGGAACGACGTGAGCCCGCAACGGCTCGTCCTCGTGCTCGCGATCGCTCTCACCGGATTCGGCGCGATCATGCTGCCTCTGACGGTACGTGCTTTCGGCCTCGCAATAGCCGCGCGGGAGGAAACTCTCGTGGGCGCCACCGCAGAATAACCGGGGGATTTCATGGACGTAGGTTCTGCACGGTTCAGCGAACTCTTCGGCTCTTTCCCCACTCCCATTGCGATCGTCACCGCGATGGACGGAGAAGGGCAGCCGTTCGGATTCACCAGCAACGCGGTGTGCGCGGTCTCGGCGGCTGATCCGTCACTGCTCATCTCCGTGGGCAAGGGCTCCCGGACGCTCCCGGCGATCATGTCGTCGCAGGCGTTCGCGGTGAACTTCCTCGCCACGTCCGGCCAGGTCGCCTCGCAGGTCTTCGCGAGCAAGGCCACGGACAAGTTCGCGAACACGCGGTGGCGGCCCTCCGCCGTCGCCCAAGGCGCGCCACTGCTCGTCGACATCGCCCTCAGCTATGCGGAATGCAAAGTCGAGAACGCGATCGAGGTGGGCGACCACTGGCTCTTCATAGCCCGGGTGGAAGGCACCGCGGTCTTCCCCCGTGAACCACTGCTCTACCGTCGGGGCGACTACGGATTCTGGTCGCCGCAGAATATCGATGCAGCAGAATTGTCGGCCGTCCGATAACGCGCCGGCCACACCTGTCGATCATTCAAAAAGAAAGGCACGGCATGGACATCGGAGCCGTAGACCACGTCGAGTTCTACGTCGGGGACGCCCAGCAGTCCGCTTTCTACCTGTGCACCGCGTTCGGTTTCCGAATATGCGGGCAGGCCGGCCCCGAGACCGGGCAGCCGCACCACCGCTCGCTGCTGCTGCGCCAGGGCGGCATCGAGGTCGTCCTCACCTCCGCCCTGAGCCCCGCCCACCCGGCCGCCGAGTACGTGGCCCGGCACGGCGACGGCGTCGCCAACATCGCCTTCGAAGTCACCGACGCCACGAAGGCCTTCGAGCTCGCGGTCGAGCGGGGTGCCACCCCGGTCGAGCAGCCCGCCGTCCACAGCAAGGACGGCACCGAGGTCGTCACCGCGTCGGTCCTGGGCTTCGGGGACGTCGCGCACCGCTTCGTCCAGCGCTCGGGTGACCGCGAGCAGTTCCTGCCCGGCGTCATGGACATCATCGCCCCGGACCCCGACGAGGGCGAGCACCTCCTGAGCACCGTCGACCACGCGGCGATCTGCCTGCCCGCGGGGCAACTGCGGCCCACGGTCGCCTTCTACGAGAAGGTCTTCGGGTTCTCCCAGATCTTCGAGGAGTTCATCGAGGTCGGCACCCAGGCCATGGACTCCAAGGTGGTCCAGAGCCCCTCCGGGAAGGTGACCTTCACGCTGATCGAGCCGGTCGCCGACCGCGAGCCCGGCCAGATCGACACCTTCCTCGCCCGCCACGGCGGCGCCGGTGTGCAGCACCTTGCGCTGCTGTGCGACGACATCGTCGGCACCGTGCAGACCCTGGAGAACCGGGGCGTGAAGTTCCTCCAGACTCCCGGCTCCTACTACGACCAGCTCCAGGAGCGCTTCGCCAGCATGAACCTCCAGGTCGAGGACCTGCGCCGGACCAACGTGCTGATCGACGAGGACCACTGGGGCCAGGTGTTCCAGATCTTCACCCAGTCCCAGCACGTGCGGAAGACCTACTTCTGGGAGGTCATCGACCGGCACGGCGCCCGCACCTTCGGCAGCGGCAACATCAAGGCGCTCTACGAGGCCGTGGCCCGTGAGAAGGCCACCTCCTGACCCGGGTACCTCGCGCAACCGTCCATCGATCCACGTACGCGTAAGGAAGACCATGACTGTGCAGGACTCCCGGAACTTCACCCTCACCGACGAGGAGCGCGCCCTCCTTCCGACCGACGAGGACGTCGACTTCTACGTCGAGCACGGCTGGTACCTGTCGAAGAAGCTGTTCACCGACGAGGAGGTCGAGCAGCTGGAGGCCGCCAGCGAGCGCTTCTACGGCGGCCACCGCGACCGTACCCTGCCGGCCCGCCCGCCCAAGCTGGCGTACTGGGAGCCGGAGCACGGTCCCGTGCAGCGGCACAACGACTACATCCACTACGAGGACGACACCATCGGCCGCATCCTGCGCAAGCCCCTGCTGGGCGCGGTGGCCGCACGGCTCGCCGAGGCCGAGCAGATACGGGTGTTCCAGTCGACCCTCATCTACAAGCCGCCGGTGGCGCAGGAGCAGTCGAACATCGTGCCCTGGCACTTCGACCGGCACTACTGGTCCACGTCCACCTCGGAGCGGATGCTGACCGCGTTCATCCCCTTCCACGACTGCGACGAGGAGATGGGCACCATCACGATGGTCGACGGCAGCCACGTGTGGAAGGAGACCGCCGACAACGACAGCACCTCGCTCCACTTCGCCGAGCGCGACCGCTCCGAACTGGACGTGATGCTGGAGGAGAACGCCGCCTACAACGGCGTCGAGGTCCGCAAGATCCCGGTCCTCATCCCCAAGGGGCATGTGAACTTCCACCACTGCCGCACCTACCACGGCAGCGGTGCCAACGTCAGCGACCGCCCGCGCCGCGCCATCTCCTTCCACCTCCAGGACGGCGAGAACCGCTACCGCGACTTCTTCCGCTCGGACGGCACCAAGGTCGCCTACAACCACGACGTCCTCGTCCGCCGCGGTGCCGACGGCAGGCCCGACTACAGCGACCCCGAGTTCCTGCCGCTGCTGTGGAGCAATCACTGATGCGCAGTGCCGCAGTGGTCGGAACCGGCCTGATCGGTACCTCGATCGCCCTGGCCCTTCGGGGCCGGGGCGTGACCACCTATCTGATCGACACGAACCCCGAGGCGGCGCGCATCGCCGCCGACCTCGGGGCCGGCATCGCGGGAAGACCTCGCGAGCCGGTCGATCTCGCCGTTCTCGCGGTGCCGCCGCAGCACGTCGCGGCGGCACTCAAGGAGCACCAGACGCAGGACCTCGCGCACGACTTCACCGATGCGGCGAGCGTCAAGGAACTGCCGCAGCGACAGGCCGCGAGGGCCGGCTGCGACCTGACCCGTTTCGTCGGCGGGCACCCCATGGGCGGCCGGGAGCAGTCCGGGCCGCTCGCCGCGAAGGACGACCTGTTCCAAGGCCGGCCCTGGGTGCTCACCCCCTCACCGGAGACCCGCGTGCAGGCCGTCGAACGCGCCCGTCGGCTGGCCGAGTTGTGCGGGGCCCGGCCCGTCGTGATGGCCCACGCGGAGCACGACCGCGCGGTCGCCCTCACCTCGCACGCCCCGCACCTGGTGTCGAGCCTGCTCGCGGCACGTCTGCTGCACGGCGAGCAGACCCAGCTGGGGCTCGCCGGACAAGGACTCCAGGACGTGACCCGCCTCGCCGCGGGCAGCGCCGAGCTGTGGACCGACATCCTCGGCTCCAACGCCGTCGCCGTCGCCGACGTCCTCGCCGAGTTCGCGCTCGACCTGCACCAGGTGGTCGACGCCCTGCGCGGGCTGGGCACCGTACGGGAGCCGGAACAGCGGCGCGCCCACACGGAGCTGCTCTCCACGGCCCTGGTCCGCGGCATCCAGGGCCGGGCCCGCATCCCCGCCCGCAGCACGACGCCCGGACCGAACCTGAGTACGGCCTTCGCGGCCGCGCCGAGAGGGGCCTGAACCGGTGACCCGAGCAGCGCCACCACTCCCGCAGGCCCTGTCGCTCGCCGAGCTGCACGGATCGCTCAGCGACCCGGTGCTCGACGCGATGAACTTCCTCAACGAGGTCGTCGGCCGCTTCCCCGACGCCATCTCCTTCGCCCCCGGTCGGCCCACCGAGGGCGACTTCGAACCGGAGGACCTCGCCCGCCACCTCCTCACCTACACCACCTACCTGGAGAAGGAACTCTGCTGGTCCCGCGACCGGGTACGCACCCAGCTGTTCCAGTACGGCCGCACCAACGGCCTCATCCACGAACTGATCGCCAGGACGGTCGCCAACGACGAGGGCATCCACGTCCCGCCGGAGGCGATCGTGGTGACGACCGGCTGCCAGGAGGCCATGCTCCTCACCCTGCGGGCACTCTTCGCCCGCCCCGAGGACACTCTGCTGGTCAGCTCCCCCTGCTACGTCGGCATCACGGGCGCGGCCCGGCTGCTGGGCATCCGGGTGCGCCCCGTACCCGAGGGCCCCGCCGGACCGGACCCGGAGGCCGTGCTCGCGGCGGTGCGCTCGAGCCGGGAGGCCGGTGAATGCCCGCGGGCCTTCTACACGGTCCCTGACTTCGCCAATCCGTCCGGGGGGAGCATGAGCCTCGCGGCCCGTGAACGCCTGCTGGAGGTGGCGACGGACGAGGACCTGCTCGTCCTGGAGGACGACCCCTACGGCTTCTTCGTCCGCACCGGCCCGGCCCGCCCCACACTGAAGGCCCTCGACCGCGGCCGGCGGGTGGTGCATCTCGGCTCCTTCGCCAAGACGGCGCTGCCCGGAGCCCGCGTCGGCTACGTCATCGCCGACCAGGAGGTCGTCGGCCCCGCCGGCGGGCGCTCACTGCTCGCGGACGAGCTGTCGAAGATCAAGAGCATGACCACGGTCAACACCTCCGCCGTCAGCCAGGCGGTCATCGGCGGACTGCTCATCGAGAGCGACTGCCGGCTCCGCGAGGCGAACGCCCGCACCATCGCCCACTACCGCACCAACATGGACACGCTGCTCGACGAACTGGAGCGGCACTTCCCCGCGCGGCGCCGCGCGGAGCTGGGCATCTCCTGGAACCGTCCCGACGGCGGCTTCTTCCTCGTCGTCGACGTCCCCTTCACCGCCGACCACCGGGCCCTGGAACTCTCCGCACGCGCCTTCGGCGTGCTGTGGACCCCGATGTCCGACTTCCACCTCGACGGGGGCGGCACCCGCCGGCTGCGGCTGTCGTGCAGCTCCCAGAGCCCACAGGAGATCACCGAGGGCGTCGCCAGGCTGGCCGCCTTCATCACCGCGCAGCTCACCGCCACCGCCGCCTGACGGCACGCGACCGGGCCGACTGCACACCCCACCATCCACCTTTCGGAGAACGGAGAGAACAAGGTGCTGACGCTGCGCACGTACGAGGCAGCGGCCAAGGGCCGGTTGCCGGGGCCGGTCTGGGACTTCCTCGCGGGCGGCAGCGGCACCGAGTCGATGCTGACGGCGGGGCGGGAGGCGCTGGACCGCATCCGGCTGCGGCCGCGCTGCCTGGTCGACGTCTCCCGCTGCGACCCCGGCACGGAACTGCTGGGTGCGCGGCTGGCGGCCCCGCTGGGCATCGCCCCCATGGCTTATCACCGGCTCGCCGACCCGGAGGGCGAGGTGGCGACGGCGCGGGCCGCGGGCGAGGCCGGCGCGCTGCTCACGGTCAGCATGTTCGCCAGCCGGACCCTGGAGGACATCGCGGCGGCGGCGAGCGGGCCCCTGTGGCTCCAGCTGTACTGGCTCAAGCGCCGCGATCTGCTCGCGGACCTCGTCCACCGGGCCGAGGCCGCCGGATTCCGCGCGCTGGTGCTGACGGTCGACGCGCCCCGGGTCGCGTCCCGCCCCCGGGACGCCGCCAACGGGTTCGCCGTCCCTGCCGGCATCCGCGCGGTCAACCTGTCGCCGGAGGTCATGGCCGCGTCCCACGGCAGCCGGGACGGGGAGTCCGCCATCGCGAGGCACTCGATGGAGCAGTTCGACGCCTCCATCACCTGGGACGACCTCGCCTGGCTGCGTGAACTGACGTCCCTGCCGCTGGTGTTGAAGGGTGTTCTGACCGCCGAGGACGCCGAACTGGCCGTCAAGCACGGCGTGTCCGGGCTCATCGTCTCCAACCACGGCGGCCGCCAGCTCGACTTCGCCACGAGCGCGCCGGAGTGCCTGCCGGAGATCGTGGCCGCCGTCGACGGCCGATGCCAGGTCGTCCTGGACGGCGGGATCCGCCACGGCGCGGACATCGCCAAGGCCCTGTGCATGGGGGCCGACGCGGTACTGACGGGCCGCCCGGCCCTCTGGGGCCTCGCCCATTCCGGCGCCGAGGGTGTCGCCGGGGTCCTGCGCCTGCTCATCGACGAGTTCGAGGAGGTCATGGCCCTGATGGGCGCACCGACGGTCGCCGACTTCGCCCCGTCCGGGGTCGCCCTGCCCACGTGCCGTCACACATAGCCCGGCCTGCCGCGGGCAGTTGAGCGATGCGGCCCGCCCGCGGTCACGTCACGGGTGTCCGGGCCAGCCGCGGAATCAGGAGTTCGGCGTTGCCGCGATCGATGGCGTGGAGCCGGCCCGGCTCCCAGTTCGGGTAGGCGCCCAGCGCGGTGTCGAAGTCGGTGCCCCAGTCCTCGGGGAGCATGGGGAAGTCGCTGCCGTACAGGATGTGATCGGGCGCGGCGAAGGCGAGCAGGGCGTGCAGGGTCGCCGGGCCGGTCGAGATGGCGGTGTCGAAGTAGAAGCGCCGCAGGTCCGTCAGGAAGCCCTCGGGTGTCGTGCCGCCGCCGTCGCCGGTCGCGTCCGTGTGCAGCCGGGCGGCGAGGGCGAAGCGCTGGGCGGCGTACGGCAGGAAGCCACCGGCGTGCGGGAGGATCATCCGCATCCGGGGGTAACGGCGCGGCACGCCCCGCATGGTCATGTGCAGTGCGGCGCGGGTCGTGTCGTAGGGGAAGTCGACCAGCGGAAGCGGCACATCCGCCATCGGAGGGCCCGGCGGCGCGGTCGGATGGACCAGGACCACGGCGGAGCGGGCGTCGAGTTCGGCCCACAGCGGCTCGAACGCCGGGTCGCCGAGATAGCGGCCGTGCGCGTTGGACAGGACGAGGACGCCGTCCGCGTCCAGTTCGTCGAGGGCATGCGCCGCCTCGGCGAGCGCGCCGTCCACGTCCGGGAGCGGGAGGACGGCGAAGTGGCCGAAGCGGTCGGGCCGGTTCTTCACCAGCTCGGCCGTGAACTCGTTGACGCTCCGGGCCACCTCGCGTGCGGTGGCGGGATCGTCGGGGCCGGCGAGCGGTGCGGCGTACGACAGCATTCCGGTGGCGATCTCGCGCCGGTCCATCATGGCGAGCGCGCTCTGTTCGTCCCACGCGGGCGCCGGCCAGCCGACGGCCGCGGCGCGGCCTGCCATGGCCTGTCCGCGGGCGGGTGGGATGACGTGCTGATGGACGTCGATGCGTCCCGGGTCCGTGTGTGCGGGATCTGCCATGCCCGTCCGAGCCTCCTCGATGGCGTACCCCCACAACGGCGCCATAAAAGTATGCTAACCGGGCATTTGCACTCCTTCCATCGGGAGGGAGGCGTGGGCGGGTGTGAACGGGATGAGATCGAGAAACTCGGCGCGTCAAAGGATTATTTGGGGCATTTCTCACTAATGTCCATTTCCGGTAAGGAGTCGATCCTTCACGTATCGCATCCACCTCGCTTCACCGGAGATGACATGCACAAGCTTCGTAAGGCCGCCGTCCTGGTCGCCGCCCTCAGCAGCGTCGGAGTCCTGTCCGTCGGTTCCGCCCACGCCGCGGGCATGGACGGCGACGGCCAGGGCAACGCGTACAAAGTCCAGCAGAGCACCCAGTGCAAGTCCCACGACCTGAACATCGACATCCTCGGTGTGGTCGGCATCCTCAACGGCGTGCTGGGCAACGGCCTCAACGGTGAGGGCAACCCGGCCAGCCAGAGCACCCACCTCGGTTCGGAGATGGGCTGCAGCAACTCCGCCTTCTGAGACGCGTCCTGCGTCGCCACGGAGGCAACGGAGAGGCGGCCGGCGCACAGCGCCGGCCGCCTCTCCGTCAGCCGCGGGAGCGGTAGACGACGTAAGGGCGGGCCAGATAGCCGAGCGGTGCGGTGAAGGCGTGGACCAGACGGCTGAAGGGCCACAGCGCGAACAGGGCCATGCCGAGCAGGGCGTGCAGTTGATAGGCGAACGGCGCCCCCGACATGGCCGGGACGTCCGGGTCGAGGACCAGCAGCGAGCGGAACCACACCGAGACGCCGAGCCGGTAGTCGTAGGAGTCCGGTCGCAGCGTCGTCGCGGTCGCGGTGAGCCCGGCGAGCAGGACACAGGCGAGGAGCGGGTACACCGCGCGGTCGCTGCGGCTCGTCGCGGCCCGGACGGCGGGCACGCGCAGCCGCCGGTACAGCAGGACCGCCAGGCCCGCGAGGGTGGTGAGGCCCGCGGTCCCGCCGACGACCAGGGCGTTGGCGTGGTACAGCCACTCATGCACGTGGACGCGCTCGGTCAACGACTCCGGCACCAGCAGGCCGACGGCGTGCCCGGCCGCCACGAAGAACAGCCCGTAGTGGAACAGCGGCCCGCCGACGCTCAGCAGGCGGTGCTCGTGCAGCTGGCTGGAGCGGGTGGTGAAACCGAAGCGGTCGTAGCGGTAGCGCCAGGCGGTCCCGGCGACCAGGACGGTGAGGACCAGATAGGGGAGTACGCCCCACAGGGCGATGTGCAGATGCTTCACCGGGCGGGCTCCTGCGCGTGCGGCGACGACGGGCGGTGGGGGAACGGCAGCAGACCGACCGTCTCGACGGGCGGGCCCGAGCGGGCCAGGCGAAGGGCGGCGGCCCGGTCGGCGGGCGAGGCACCGGGCAGCGTCCGGCAGACGGCTTCCAGGACGTCGGCGTACGGGCTGCGGTGCTCGCGCAGCGCCAGGCGCAGCAGCTCAAGCGCCGCGCGATGGTCCAGCAGGGCCCGGCGGCCGGGCCCGGGACAGCGGGCGGCGAACTCCAGGGCCAGCGGCAGGAAATCGGGCAGCTCGTCCGTGGGCGGCTGCCAGCCGTGGGCGCGGTACAACTCCCGCCAGGCCAGCAGGGACCGGCCGCGGCGCCGGGTGTCGCCGTCCGTGTAGTACGTCAGGTGCAGTGTGCGCCGGCGGCTGCGGTCGAAGGTGGTCACGTACCGCGCCGACAGCTCCAGGTCCGCGACCCCGGCCGTCGCCGCGCAGAACCGGGACAGCGGCTCGGTGTCCGCCCCCGGTACACCGGCCAGGCTGTCGGTGACCAGACGCAGCCGCCGCGGCCAGTCGGGGCCGGGGTGCAGCAGGAGCAGCGAGGCCGCCTGGTGGATCAGCGCAGTCCTCATGTCCGCTCCTCGCCGCCGGGGAAGAGGCCGTCGGGGCGTCCGCGCCCGTTCCAGTTCAGGAGGTTGACACGGCCGCGCAGCGACGCCCCGGCGTGCTCGGGCTGCGGGCCGGGACCCGGCGGGGCGTGGAAGGTGTCCGGCGCGTACATGCCCGGACCGCCGTGGCCGTCCAGACTGCACCCGGCGTCGGCGTCGTCCCCGGGCAGTTCGGCCGTGTAGCTGGTGGGGATGACATAGCGCTCGTCGTACTTGGCGAGGGCGAGCAGCCGGTACATCGCCTCGATGCCCGCCGCGTCCATCCCGACCGAGCGGGCGATCGCCGGGTCCTGCTCCTCGCCGAGGTTCACGCGCCGCATGTGGGAGCGCATCGCCGCCAGCCTGCACAGCGCCGCCTCCACGGGCGCCACGTCACCCGCGGTGAACAGGCCCGCCAGGTACTCCAGCGGGATGCGCAGGGAGTCGATCGCCGCGAACAGCTTCGCCGGGTCCTCCCCGTCGTGGCCGGTGGCGGTCAGGGACTCCACGACCGGCGACAGCGGCGGGACGTACCAGACCATCGGCATCGTCCGGTACTCCGGATGCAGCGGCAGCGCCACCCGGTGCCGGCTGATCAGCGCGTGCACGGGGGAGCGCCGGGCGGCGGTGATCCAGTCGTGCGGGATGCCGGCGTCCTCGGCGGCCCGCCGCACGACCGGGTCCTCGGGGTCGAGGAAGCAGCCCAACTGCGCCTCGTACAGGTCCCGTTCGTCGGCGGTCGCGGCGGCCTCGCCGACCCTGTCGGCGTCGTAGAGGACGACCCCGAGATAGCGCAGCCGGCCGACGCAGGTCTCGGAGCAGACGGTGGGCTGACCCGCCTCGATGCGCGGGTAGCACATCGTGCACTTCTCCGCCTTGCCGGTGGCGTGGTTGAAGTACACCTTCTTGTACGGGCATCCGGTCACGCACATCCGCCAGCCCCGGCAGCGGTCCTGGTCGACCAGGACGATGCCGTCCTCGATCCGCTTGTACAGCGCCCCGGAGGGGCACACCGCCACGCACGACGGGTTCAGGCAGTGCTCGCAGATCCGCGGCAGATAGAACATGAACGCCTGCTCGTACTCCAGCCGCACCTGCTCGTTCATCCGCCGGAGCACCGGGTCGCCGGCGATGTGCTCGGGTCCCCCGCCCAGGTCGTCGTCCCAGTTCGGGCCCCAGGTCACCCGTGTCGGACGGCCGTCGATCAGGGAGCGGGGCGGGGCCGTGGGGACGTCGTCGCCCAGCGGGGCGCCGATCAGGTTCTCGTAGTCGTACGTCCAGGGCTGGTAGTAGTCGTCGAGCGAGGGCAGTTCGGGGTTGGCGAAGAGGCGGGCCAGGCGCCGGGCGCGGCCGCCGCTGCGCGGCACCAGCCGGCCGTGCTTGAGCCGCCAGCCGCCCTTCCACCTGTCCTGGTCCTCGTAGGAGCGCGGATAGCCCTGGCCGGGGCGGGTCTCGACGTTGTTGAACCACACGTACTCGGTGCCCGACCGGTTGGTCCAGGTCTGTTTGCAGGTGACCGAGCAGGTGTGGCAGCCGATGCACTTGTCGAGGTTCATCACCATCGCCACCTGGGCCATGACGCGTCCGACCTTGGTCTCGCCCTGCGGCATCAGTAGTCGACCTCCTGTGAGCGGCGGCGGATGACGGTGACCGCGTCGCGCTGGTTGCCGGTCGGGCCGTAGTAGTTGGGCGCGAACGACAACTGGGCGTGGCCGCCGATGAGATGGGTCGGTTTGATCAGCAGGCGGGTGAGGGCGTTGTGGACGCCGCCGCGCCGGCCGGTGGCCTCGGACCTGGGGACGTTCACCAGGCGTTCCTGCACGTGGTACATGAACACGGTGCCGGGCGGCATGCGGTGGGAGACGACCGCGCGGGCGACCACGACGCCGTTGCGGTTGACCGCCTCCACCCAGTCGTTGTCCGTGACACCGATCGCGGCGGCGTCGTCCACGCCGATCCAGATCACCGGGCCGCCGCGGGCCAGGGTCTGCATCAGCAGGTTCTCCTGGTACTCGGAGTGGATGGACCACTTCGAGTGCGGGGTGAGATAGCGGACGGTCACCGAGCGGCCGTCCTCCTCGCGCACGTCCGACGTCAGGTCCAACGGCGGCCGGTACACGGGCAGTTGCTCGCCGAACTCCGCGATCCACGGGTGGTCCAGATAGAACTGCTGCCGCCCGGTGAGCGTGTGCCAGGGCTTGAAGTGCTCGGTGTTGATGGTGAACGGCGAGTAGCGGCGGTCCGGGGCCTCCTTGCCCGACCACTCGAAACTCGCGCCGACCTGCACCGGACGGGCCTGGGTGTCGGAGAACTCCACCCGCCGCTCGGCCACCGACGCCGCCAGCTCCGCGAGACCGGTGTCCGCGCCGCACCGCTCGGCCAGCCGCTCGAAACCCTCGGCGGCGAGCCGGCCGTTGGTCGTGCCCGACAGGGCGAGGATCGCCTCGCACAGCTTGACGTCCGTGTCCAGCAGGGGCCGTGCGGCCGCCGTGCCGCACCGCGCGGCCAGCCAGGTCACCTCCCGCGCCGGCCGCACGGTCACGCCCTTCGCCGTCACCCCCAGTTCCTCGACCAGCGGGCCGAGCGCGGCGATCCGGTCGGCGATCGCCGTGTAGTCCCGCTCGACGAGGGTGAACTGCGGGGCGGTCGGCCCGTCGGGCGGCACCTCCCCGGGGGTGTCGTGCTGGAGCGGGGTGGCGACGAGGTCGTGGGCCGTCTCCAGGCGCCCCGCGGCCAGCCGGGCCACCTCGGCGGCGAGCCCGTGGAAGATCTCGAAGTCCGTGCGCGCCTGCCACGGCGGGCTGATCGCCGGGGAAAAGGCGTGGACGTAGGGGTGCATGTCCGTGCTGGACAGGTCGTGCTTCTCGTACCAGGTGGCCGCGGGCAGCACCAGGTCCGCGAACAGGGTCGTGGACGTCATCCGGAAGTCCAGCGCGAGCAGCAGGTCGAGCTTGCCGCGCGGCGCCCCCTCCCGCCACGTCACCT
This sequence comes from Streptomyces chartreusis, assembly GCF_008704715.1. Lineage (NCBI taxonomy): Bacteria > Bacillati > Actinomycetota > Actinomycetes > Kitasatosporales > Streptomycetaceae > Streptomyces > Streptomyces chartreusis. Next base: position 2,588,116 of record NZ_CP023689.1, on the reverse strand, counting down.
CCCGGGGCCGCAGGCCGGGCGGTGTCTCCTCGGCGGCGGCGTTGTCGGACGCGCCCAGCAGATGCCGCAGGAAGAACTCGTTGCCCTTGGCCGAGGAGCCGATGAGGTTGGCCCGCCACACCGTCAGCACCCGCGGCCAGTTGGCCGGGTCGTCGGGGTCCTCGCAGGCGTAGGAGAGACGGCCCGCCTCCCGCTCGCGGGCCACCCACTGCGCGGGGTCGACGCCGTCCTCGTGCACGCGCCGGCCGAGCCGCAGCGGATTGGCGCCGAAAGTGGGGCTCGACGGCATCCAGCCCTGCCGGACGGAGCGCGCCACCAGGTCGGCCGTGTGCAGACCGCTGAGCGTGCCGGACGCGGTCGGCGCGGTCAGGGCGCCGGCGCCGGAACTCTCGTAGCGCCACTGGTCCGTGTGCAGATACCAGTACGGCGTGCCCGCCATCTGCCGTGACGGGCGCACCCAGTCGGAGGCGGTGGCCAGCTGCTGCCACCCGGCGTACGGGCGGACCTTCTCCTGGCCGACGTAGTGGGCCCAGCCGCCGCCGTTGACGCCCTGACAGCCCGTGAGGAGCAACAGCGACAGGAACGAGCGGTAGATCGTGTCGGAGTGGAACCAGTGGTTGGTGCCCGCGCCCATCACGATCATGCAGCGGCCCCGGGTCTGCTCGGCGGTCCGCGCGAACTCCCGTGCCGCCCGCACCACCGCCCCGGCGGACACCGAGGTGATCGCCTCCTGCCAGGCGGGGGTGCAGGGCGTGGCCGCGTCCTCGTACGGCACCGGCCGGGAGTCGCCGAGCCCGTCGCGTCCCACGCCGTACTGGGCCAGCATCAGATCGAACACCGTCGTCACCAGCCGGTCGCCGAGCCGCACCGCCGGCACCGTGCGCCGCACCGTCGCGCCGGCCTCGTCGAAGCGGGGGAGCACCACCTCGGCACGGGTCGCGCCGGGGCGGCGGTGGAAGGTCAGCAGGGGTTCGGCGTCGCCGAGGTCCAGATTCCAGCGGCCCTCACCGGCCTTGCCCCAGCGGTCGCCCAGCGTGCCGTTCGGCACGACGGGACCGCCGGACACCCTGTCGTAGAACACCGGCATCCAGCGCCGCGCCGCTGCGTCGGCGGTCCGGGCGAGATCGAGGTCCCGGGCGGTCACGAAGGCGCCGGGGGTGTGGGTGGCCGTCTCCGTCTCCCGCCCCGGCCCCTGCCCCCGCTCGTGCTCGTGCTCGTGCTCGTGCTCGTCGAGGGTGACGAGGAACGGCAGATCGGTGAACCGCCTGACGTAGTCGGTGAAGTACGGCACCCGCCGCTCCACGAAACACTCGCGCAGGATGACGTGGCCCATGGCCATCGCGAGCGCGCCGTCGGTGCCCGGATGCGGATGCAGCCACTCGTCGGCGAACTTCGTCGCGTCCGCGTAGTCCGGCGAGACCACGACGACCTTCTGACCGCGATAGCGGGCCTCGGCCATCCAGTGCGCGTCCGGGGTCCGTGTCACCGGCACATTGGAGCCCCACAGCATCAGATAGGCCGCGTCCCACCAGTCACCCGACTCGGGGACGTCGGTCTGGTCGCCGAAGACCTGTGGCGAGGCGATCGGCAGATCGGCGTACCAGTCGTAGAACGACAGCATCGGCGCGCCGATCAGCGCGTGGAAGCGGGCGCCGACCGCGTGCGAGGCCATGGACATCGCCGGGATCGGCGAGAATCCCGCGATCCGGTCGGGCCCGTACTCCAGCAGCGTGTGCACATGCGCGGCGGCGGCGATCTCCAGCGCCTCGTCCCAGCCGATCCGGACCAGGCCGCCCTTGCCGCGCGCCGACTGATAGCGGCGCCTTTTGTCCGGGTCCCCGGTGATCTCCGCCCACGCCGCCACGGGATCCCCTCCCGCACGGCTTTTCTCCGCACGGAACATTTCCACCAGCACACCTCGCGCATGCGGGTAGCGGACCCGGGTCGGTGAGTAGGTGTACCAGGAGAACGACGCGCCGCGCGGGCACCCGCGGGGCTCGTAGTCGGGGCGGTCCGGGCCCGTCGAGGGGTAGTCGGTCGCCTGTGTCTCCCAGGTGATCAGTCCGTCCTTGACGTACACCTGCCACGAGCAGGAGCCCGTGCAGTTCACGCCGTGGGTGGAGCGCACCACCTTGTCGTGCGCCCAGCGCTCCCGGTACGGCGCGTCGTTGACCTGCTGGTCCGTGCGGAAGACCGCCCGTCCCTCCGGTGTGGTCGGCGCCCGCTGGAGCAACCGACCGGCCGCGAGGAGCCGTTCGGCCGCCTCCGCGGCGATCTTTTCCGCACTTGCCCTGCCACGTCCCACGCCCTGTGACTCCCTCGGGGATCGGCGTGCCGGAGCGGTCGCCTCCGGCACGAGCATGTCGGCGAACGAAGGCAAGGATGCGCCTCGTGGACCTGTTGCACGGATCTCTTTCAGGCCACCTTGATGTATCTAGAAACTATTTTTTGATTCCCTTTGCAAATGACGTGGATGGGTTTCGGTCAAGGGGCGCAGGGGCGACGGGAGGCGAAATGAGCATCCGCTCGGTTTCATTGCCCACACCCCTGAAACGCCTGTCAAGCGCGAGGTTCATCACAGCGAATAGCGGCTCCCGGACGGCCGTCTGCGGCGGAATCGCGGTGGTAGCCTCGAATGAGTGAGCAGTCGAAGCGTCGTCAAAGGTGCCCGGCAGCACAATCTCCCTGACGGGTCCGCGGAATTGCCCGGAGGCGCGCTGATCCCATTCGTCGACGTTTCCGGTTCGGCAGGCCGGACTTGGCGTTCGGCGCGGTTTCCGCAATTCCCCTGCCGTCCGCGGAGGGAGGCCACATGAGCGTCCTGGAACGGGACGGCGCACACCCGGCGCCGCCGACGCCGCCCGACGACGACACCGACGGTCCGCGGCCGCAGCTCGAAGGCCAGGGCGGCAGCACCGACCCGGTGAAGGACTATCTGCGCGTCATCGCCCGGGTCCGGCTGCTCACCGCGGACCAGGAAGTGGACCTCGCCAGACGCATCGAGGCCGGTCTGTACGCCGAGCGGCTCCTGGCGGAGGGGCGGCCAGGGCGCCACGCGGAGGAGCTGGCGTTCCTCATCGAGGACGGCCGGCGGGCCAAGGCGCACCTCACCGAGGCCAACCTCCGCCTCGTCGTCTCCGTGGCCAAGCGGTACACCGGCCGCGGTCTGGACTTCCTCGACCTCGTCCAGGAGGGCAACGCCGGGCTCATCCGGGCGGTGGAGAAGTTCGACTACGCCAAGGGCTTCAAGTTCTCCACCTATGCGACCTGGTGGATCAAGCAGGCGGTCACCCGGGCCCTCGCCGACCAGAGCCGCACCATCCGGATCCCCGTGCACACCGTCGAGATCATCAACCGGGTGGCACGCGCGCGCCGGGAGCTGATGCAGGACACGGGCATCATGCCGACCCCCGAGGAACTCGCCGCGAAGGCCGAGGTACCGGTGGAGCGGCTCGTCGAGATCGATGCCTACACCAGGGAACCGGTCTCCCTGCACGCCGCCCTGAGCGACGACGGCGACGGCGAGTTCGGCGACCTCATCGAGGACACCGACCTGCCCTCCCCCTGGGAGGCAGTCACCCACCACCTGCTCCAGGACGCCATCCGCGAGCTGCTGACCGGCATGACCGCCCGCGAGGCCGGCATCATCGCCCTTCGCTACGGACTCACCGACGGCCGCCCCCGGACCCTGGAGGAGATCGGCCACGTCTACGGCGTCACCCGCGAACGCATCCGTCAGATCGAGACCAGGACGATGAGCAAGCTCCGCCACCCGTCCCGCTCCCAGGCGCTGCGGGACTATCTCGACGACCTCTGACGACGACTCCGGACGACGGTCTCCCGTGCGGCCCCGGGTCAGCCGTCGACGGGCTCGAAGTCGCTGATGACGTAGAGGGCTTCGTCGTCGATCGCGTTCTCCATCCAGTCCAGCGAGATCCGCTCCGGGTGCCCGTCGCGCGCGTACTCGACCTCCGCCTTGTCCGCGTCGTCCCGCCGCGCCTGCCGCCACTCGCCCAGCAGCTCCCCGATGGTGGGCACCGTGTCCGGGACGTCGTCGACGACGCGCCGGCCGCTGTCGTCGAGGCCCACCGCCTTGACCACGGCACCGTCGCGGACAGTGATCCGGAAGGCACCGATCAGGCTCCGCTCTCCCTCGCTGGACCGCAGCGTGTAGGTGTACGAGTCGGGCTCACGCCAAGAGGTGACAGTCGCCGCGGGCTCGGGTTCGTCGGCGCAGCCGGCGACCGCGCACACCAGCCCCACCGCCGCTGCGGCACGGAACACGACGCGGGCACTGACGGGTACGGCGGTCATGGCGGCACTCCCTTCGAGGGCCGGTACCGCTATGACGGCGTTCGCGCCGGGAACGTTCGGCGGACGTGCTCCGCCGGTCCGCGCGCCCCCGGTCGCCGGGACTACTCCGGAGCCGGCTCTCCGATGAAGTCGGGCATCAGCGCGCACATCGCCTCGCGCTGGGAGGGGCCCATGAACCGGGTCAGCGCCTCCTTGACCGTCTCCGCGAGGGCCGCGGAAGCCTCCTTGAGGAGGCCTCGGGCCTTCTCCGTGAGCGCGACCTCGACGCCGCGCTTGTCGCCGCAGACCGACCTCCGGGTGACCAGGCCGGCGTGCTGGAGGCAGGCGATCTGGTAGGTGAGGCGAGTCTTGGGACGGCCCAGGAGCTCGGCGATCCGCGTCATGCGCAGGGCCTGGCCGGGGTCCGCGGCGAGCAGGCACAGCACCAGGAACTCGTCGTGCGAGACGTCCAGCCGGTCCTTGACCACGCTGCGCAGCTCCTGCTCGACCGCTCCCGTCGCGGCCAGCATCAGCATCCAGGCGTGCAGCTCGACGGGCAGCAGGCTGTCGCCGGAGGCGGAGGGGCAGTCGGAGTGGTCGGCCATGAATTCGAGTGTATCTGTTGTTCAAATTTGGAGTATCGGTTAGTGTGGTGTCGTCCAAATTTGGATTACACCCCCCTTGCAGTCCCCCTGCGATGCCCCCGATGCTCAGGAGTGAAAGATCATGACCGTCGCCGTCGAAACCGGAACCTGGCAGCTCGACAGCACCGCCTCCACCGTCGCCCTGCGGCACAGGACCATGTGGGGCCTGGTCACGGTGAAGGGCGCCTTCGCCGCCGTCGCCGGCAACGGCGAGGTGCGGTCCGACGGCTCCGCCGTCGGCACGATCACCCTCGACGCCACCTCCCTGGACACCCGCAGTGCCAAGCGCGACGAGCACCTGCGCTCCGCCGACTTCTTCGACGCCGCCAATCACCCCGAGATCACCTTCTCGGTCCGCAGCGCCGAACTGCGCGACGGCGAGGAGGTGCACGTCGTCGGTCAGCTCACCGTGCGCGGCATCAGCCGCCCCAAGTCCGTCACCGCCCGCCTCGTCGGCGCGGACGACAAGTCGCTCACCCTGGAGGCCGAATTCACCGTGGACCGCGAGCAGTTCGGCATGGGCTGGAACCAGCTCGGCATGATGCGCGGCCTCACCACGGTCACCGGCACGCTCCGCTTCACCCGGACGACCGCGGCCTGACGTCTGCGCTCGCAGCGGCGTCGTCATCCGGTTGCAGCCGTCCTTGAGTCCGGTGCGAGGCGGGTGGGAGTCAGTAGACGTCCCGCACGTACCGCTTCGCCGCCGCCAGCTGCTTCACGTACGCCGACGCCTCGGACTCCGCCAGCCCGCCGTGCGCGACCGCGATGTCCCGCAGGGCACGGTCCACGTCCTTGGCCATCCGCGAGGCGTCGCCGCAGACGTAGAAGTGGGCGCCGTCCTGCAGCCACCGCCACAGCTCGGGGCCGTGCTCGCGCATCCGGTCCTGGACGTACACCTTGTTGCGCTGGTCGCGGGAGAACGCCGTGTCGAGACGGTCGAGGGTGCCCTCGCCGAGCAGTCCGGTCAGCTCCTCCTCGTAGTAGAAGTCGCTGGCCCGGTGCTGCTCGCCGAAGAACAGCCAGTTGGGTGCCCGGTGCCCGAGCGCGCGCCGCTCCTGGAGGAAGCCGACGAACGGCGCGACCCCGGTGCCAGGGCCGACCATCACCATCGGCGTCGAGGCGTCCGCGGGCGGTCTGAAGTGCGGGGAGCGCTGCACGAACACCGGCACCTCGGTGTCCGCGCCGGCGTCGGCGAGGAAGGGCGAGCAGACCCCGCCGCGCCGCCGGCCGTGCAGGTTCTCGTACCGCACCACGGAGACCGTCAGGGACACGCTGTGCGGGTCGACGAGCGGGCTGGACGATATCGAGTACAGACGCGGCTGGAGCTTCTTCAGCACCCCGGCCCACTCTCCGGCACCCGCCCGCACCGGATGCTCGGCGATCACGTCCACGGCCTGCCGCCCCCAGCTCCACTGCGCCAGCCCGTCCTTGTTGTCGGGCCGCAGCAGCCTGCGCAACTCCTGGTCGTCGCGGACGCGTTCGGCGGCGAAGCGCAGCAGGTCCGGAGTGATCCGCGTGATGTCGAGATGCCGGTGCAGGGCCTCGGCGAACGACGTCGCGCCGATGCCGTCGAGTTCCACGGCTGCCGAGGCGTCGACTCCGGTGACCGCCAGCCACTCCTCCACCAGCGCGGGCGAGTTGACGGGCCGTATGCCGAGCGCGTCGCCCGCCTCGTACGTCAGCGGGGTCCCGCTCGTGTCGAACGTGAACCGGCACACCTCCTTGCCCGCGCCGGGCCGGCTCAGCAGCCGGTTGCCGACCAGCCGGGCGGTGGCGGGAGCCGGCTTGCGCCCGGACTTGACCTCGGACTTGAGCCCGGGCTCGGGCACGGACCCGGGGCTCTCGGTGGCGGGGGCCTCGGTGCCGCCCAGCGCCGTGAGGACCTCGTCGAGCCAGGCCCCCGCGGACGGCTCGTAGTCCGGCTCGCAGTCCGTGCGCGGGGCCAGCCGCACCCCGCCCAGCTCGTCGAGGCGCGCGTCGAGGCGGCGGCCGTGCCCGCAGAAGTCGTCGTACGAGGAGTCGCCGAGGGCGAGCACCGCGTACCGCGCGCCGTCCAGCCGGGGCGCGCCCTCGTCCGTCAGCGTGTCCCAGAGGCCGGAGCCGTTGTCGGGTGCGTCGCCGTCGCCGAACGTGCTCGTGATGAAGAGCAGATCGGCGCTGCGGGCGAGAGTGCCGACGTCGGCCTCGTCCATGCCGACCAGTGTGGCCCGGTGCCCCGCCGAGCCGAGCCGCTCGGCGGTCGCGGTGGCGAACTCCTCGGCGTTGCCGGTCTGCGAGGCCCACAGCACCACGACCTCACGGCCGGGCCCCTCCGCCGCGGCGGGGGCACTCGCGGACCGTGAGTACATGCCGGCGAGGACGCCGTTGACCCACGTGGCGTGCTCGGGACTGAAGGGCGCGCCCGGCGGCAGGACAGGGATGCCGGGCGCGCCGGTCTCGATACCGGCGAGGAAGCCGGTCAGATACAGGCGTTCCTGAGCGGTCAGCACGGGCGGCGGCGCGGGTTCCAGCCCGAAGGGACCGGCCGGGCCCGGAGTGACGGCCGTGGGCGTCAGCGCCCGCACCGGCGCCTCCGGCAGGGGGGCCGCGACCTTCGTCAGGGACACGGCGCACACCTTGAACTCCGGCTGGAAGGAGATCGGATCCACCGCGTCGCTGGTCACCGCGTTGACGCTCAGATACTCCCCGAACAGGTCGTTCCAGTGGAACGGCGCGAAAGCACCCCCGGGCCGCACCCGCTCGGTCACCACGGCCGGCAGCACCGCCCGCCCCCGCCGCGAGGCGACCTCCACCCGGTCCCCGTCGGCGATGCCCAGCTCCCGGGCGTCCCGCGGATGCACCTCCACGAACGGCCCCGGGTTCAGTTTGTTGAGCTTGGCGACCTTCCCGGTCTTCGTCAGCGTGTGCCACTGGTGCTGCACCCGCCCGGTGTTCAGCAGGAAGGGATAGTCGTCGTCCGGCATCTCGGCGGCCGGCAGGTGCGGACGCGCATGGAAGGCCGCCCGCCCGCTCGCCGTCGGGAAGCGCAGCCCGCCGTCCTCGTCGACGTACCGGATCGGATTGCGCGCCGGACCGTCCACCTCGGCCGCCGGCCACTGCACGGGCGTGGCCCGCAGCCGCTCGTAGGTCACCCCGCGCAGATCCCAGCCCGTCACCGGGTTCCAGGCCCGCCGTATCTCCTCGAAGACGTCCTCGGCGCTGTCGTAGGAGAACCCCTTCTCGTACCCCATCGCACACGCCACGGCCGCGATGATCCGCCAGTCGGCCATCGCCTCGCCCGGCGGGTCCGCCACCGGCCGGGTCAGCGTCAGACCGCGCTCGCTGTTGACGAAGACGCCCTCGCCCTCGGTCCACATCGCGCCGGGCAGTACGACATCGGCGTACGCGTTGGTCTCGGTCTCGCCGAACACGTCCTGAGTGACGACGAACTCAGCGGCCTCCAGCCCCTCGATGACCGTACGGCGGTTCGCGACCGAGGCGACCGGGTTGGTGCAGATGATCCAGCAGGCCTTGATCTCGCCGTCGGCCATCTTCTGGAACATCTCCACGGTGCCCCGGCCCACCCCGTCGGCACGCAGCGTCCCCGGCGGCAGCTCCCACAGCTCCTCGACGAAGGTCCGCTCGGCCTCGACGAGCACCGACCGCTGCCCCGGCAGCCCCGGCCCCATGTAGCCCATCTCGCGCCCGCCCATGGCGTTCGGCTGCCCGGTCAGCGAGAACGGACCCGAGCCGGGACGGCAGATCGCTCCGGTCGCCAGATGCAGGTTGACCAGGGCGTTCGTGTTCCAGGTGCCGTGCGTGGACTGGTTCAGCCCCATCGTCCAGCAGCTCATCCACTCGCCCGCCTCGCCGATCAGCCGGGCGGCCTCGCGGATGTCGTCCTCGGCGAGAGAGGTGATCTCCGCGACGGCGGCGGGCGCGTAGTCGGCGAGGAAGCCGGGCATCGCCTCCCAGCCCTCGGTGTGCTCGGCGATGAAACCGGGGTCGGTGCGGCCGTTGTCGACGAGCAGCCGCAGCAGACCGTTGAGCAGCGCGAGGTCGGTGCCCGGCTCGATCTGGAGGAAGAGGTCGGCCTTCGCGGCGGTGGCGGTGCGCCGCGGATCGACCACGATCAGCTTGGCGCCCGCCTTGACCCGCTCCATCATCCGCAGGAAGAGGATCGGGTGGCAGTCGGCCATGTTCGAGCCGATCACGAGGAAGACGTCCGCCCTGTCGAAGTCCTCGTACGACCCGGGCGGCCCGTCCGCCCCCAGCGACAGCTTGTAGCCCGCCCCCGCGCTCGCCATGCACAGCCGGGAGTTCGACTCGATCTGGTTCGTCCCCACGAACCCCTTGGCCAGCTTGTTCGCCAGGTACTGGGCCTCCAGGCTCATCTGCCCGGAGACGTAGAAGGCGAGCGCGTCCGGCCCGTGCTCGTCGATGATCGCGCGCAGCCGGCCGGCGGTGCGGGCCACGGCGTCCGCCATCGGGGCGGGCCCGGGCTCCTCGCCCCGCTCGCCCCTGACCAGCGCCGTCGTCAGCCGGCCGGGCGCGGCCAGCATCTCGGCCGTCGTCGCGCCCTTCGTGCACAGCCGGCCCGCGTTCGCCGGGTGTGCCTTGTCCCCGGACGCCTTCAGGACCGTACGCCGCCCGTCGGGCCCCATCCCGACGTCCAGCAGGATTCCGCAGCCGACCCCGCAGTACGCGCAGACGGTGCGGACCTGGGACGTGGAGGTGGTCGAGGTCACGCGTTGCCTTTCTCCGGCTGCCGGGGTGCTGCCTGGAGCGTACGAATTGCCCGTTACGTCGATGTCACATCCCTTGATCATGAGGAGTTACGTCGGCCACACAGCCGCCCGTCGTGCGATGTGAGGGGCTTGCGGTGGCGCGATGTGGGGCGTGTGAGGCGGTCGCGCACCGTGTCGCTGTTGGGCCGAACGGGTGACTTGGCGTAAGAATTGGCCGGTGCAGGCATTGAAGGCGAGTCAAGGCGGGGGGAGCCGGTGAACAGCCACGACGTCACCGATGAACAGTGGGAGGGGCTCGCCCAGGTCGTGCCGTTGCGCGGCCGCGACGCGTGGCCGTCGGCGGTCGACCATCGTGCGATGCCGGAGGCGGAGACGGAGCCCCGCCGCCGCTTCGTCGTTCTGCGGGTCAATGTGTTCGGCGACGCGCGCGAGGTCGCCGAGACGCTGATGGCGGGCATCCCGGTGCTCCTGGACCTCACCGGGGCGGAGAACGAGGTCGCCAAGCGCGTCCTCGACTTCAGCACCGGCGTCGTCTTCGGCCTGGGCAGCGGGATGCACCGGGTCGACCGGAACGTGTTCCTGCTGACCCCGCCCGGCACCGAGGTGAGCGGACTGATGGAGGGCGCCGGGGTTCCCGGTACCTGACGGCCCGGCGTTACGGTCGCCCGATCGTAGGAAGGGCTCCCGGGTGGAACGGTTCGCCCGCCGCCGGGGGGCCTACGGTCCGGACATGGGCGTGTCGTTTGTGTCTGGTGCCGATGCCGTCTCCTTACCGCTTCAGGGGCGGCGGGCGGGCGATCATCCTTCTGAACGCCGTACGGGCGTGTCCGATACGACGGGCGGCGCGGCGCACCCCGGCCGGCCCCGGCTGACCGAGCTGCGGCTGTCCGCGTTCGCCCGGCACCGGCGGGCCGCGTTCCCGCTCGGACCGCTCACGCTCCTCACCGGGCCCAGCGGCTGCGGCAAGACGAGTGCCCTGCGGGCGTACGAGGCGCTGGCGCGGCTCGGTGGCGGCGCCGGGGTCGGGGAGGCGTTCTCGGACCCGGTCGCGTACGTCCCGGAGCGGGCCCGGCCCGACGCCCAGCGGCGGCGCGGCTTCCGCATCGGGTGCACGGCCGACGGCCCCGAGGGACCGGTCCGGCTCGACGTCGCCGTCCAGGCCGAGCCCGAACTGCGAATCGTGGGGGAGCGGCTCAGTGCGGGCGGCCTCGTCCTGCTGGAGACGGCCCTGCGCGATCCGAGCCGCCCCTTCGTGCAGGCGGCCTGGCACACGGCCGGTCAGTCGCCGGTGACACGGGCTCCGCTGCCCGACGACCGGCTCGGCACCGCACTGCTGCCGCTGCGGGTGGCCGGCAAGACGGACGGGCAGCGCCGGGTGCTCGCCGCCGCGGAGCAGATGGTGGTGGCGCTGCGGTCGGTCTTCGCCTGCGACCCGCGTCCCGAACGGATGCGGGCCGCCGTACCGGCCGGGTCCGGGCGGCTGCTCGGCGGGTGCGACAACCTCGCCGAGGTGCTGTGGCGGACGCGGGCCGAGTGCGGACAGCGGCATGCGCTGCTCGTGGCCGCGGCGCGGGCGGGCTGCGCGGGGCCCGTGGCGGACGTGCTCGCCGAGGTGCTCGCGGACGGAACGGTACGGGGCGTGCTCGACCGGGGCGACGGAGTGCGGACGGAGCTCGGCCGGCTGGGCGACGGTGAGCTGCGTCATCTCGCGCTGTCGTTGGTCCTGCTGACGGGGCCCGGGGTGCTGGAGGTCGACCCCGCGGGGGAGGTGCCCGCGGCGATGCAGACGCTGACCGTGCTGGCGGACGGGCTCGACCGGGGGCTGGACCCGGCCCAGCTGCGGGAGTTGACCGGGCTGGCGGCGCGGATGTGCGAGCGGGGGCACATCCGGCTGCTCGGGGCCGTCAGCGACGCGTCGGGGGTGTCCGGGACGGCCGGCGTGTCGGTGGTACACCTGGAGCCGTGACCGAACCCCTTGATGTGGCGGCGCTCCAGCGCAGGCTGGCCGAGTTCGCCGCCGCGCGCAACTGGCAGCCGTACCACACACCGAAGAACCTCGTCGCGGCGCTCAGCGTCGAGGCGTCCGAACTCGTGGAGATCTTCCAGTGGTTGACGCCGGAGGAGTCGGCACGGGTCATGGACGACGCGGCGTCCGCGGCGCGCGTGACGGACGAGGTCGCGGATGTGCTGGCGTATCTGTTGCAGCTCTGTGAGGTGCTCGGGATCGATGTGCTGGCTGCGCTGGACGCGAAGATCGACCGCAACGAGCGGAGGTTTCCCGCGCCGTAGTGAAGGGGCGCGGGCGCGCGGGGAAGGTCGTCGTCCGCTTTAACTCTCCGTATCTATTCAGCAGACCGCAACCGAAAAGTTGTCCGCAGATTTCCGTCTTCCTCTGGCTTTTCGTCTCAGCGCCCTTCACGCTGGGTAGTGAACAAGGGAGTTCAGGCGGACGCGTGGGCAGCGCGTCCAGACAGACGGGGACTGCGGATGGACGCGGTGCGGCTCATCGTGACTAGCAGGCGTGCGCTGGCGGGAAGCGGGGGCGCGCCGGAAATCATGACCGAGGTGTGGCAGGCGCAGGCCCTGGCTCAGGCGATAGGAAGCCGGTTCGCGGTCTTCGGTCCACCCGAACTGCGCGGTGAGGCGCTGGGGTTGACGGAGCTGGCGGGGCGCGGCTGCGGGGTCCTCGACACACCGGACCTCGCGGACGGCGCCTTACGGGCGGCCCAGCTCACGGAGCTGGGCGACGCGCGGCAGACGCTGCTGAACCTCGGGAGCCTGCTGGGCGAGGCCGGCATCGCCCTGGTCGGCCTGGCAAGCGCCGCGGACGACGAGGCGACGTACTGGCAGTGCATGGAGGCCATCGACGCGGCGGACGAGTCCCGGGACCGGGTCCTTGAGATGCTGCGCAGACTGGCGGACCGGGACGAGGTGCTGGCGGAGCGGGAGGCGGGGTAGCCGACCGACAGCCCCCGGCACGACGACTGTCACAGCGCCGAGGGCCGGTCGGCCGGGCGGCGGGGTGGGTCAGCCCGCCTCGCCCTCCTGACGCCGGCCCTGCCCCGGGGTGCCGGTGGCCTGCAGATCCGCGTCCAGGGCCGACAGGTCCGCGTTGAGCGCCGCCATCAGCTCCTCCATCTGCTGGAGCAGCCCTTTCGGCCGGCCGTTCCCGTCGCTCTGCTGTGGCGCGAATTCCTCGGACATCACGGCCTCCTCGGGCCTCCGGCCCCCCCCAGTGGCAGTGGGCCGACACGGTGACGCTCCGGCTCCGACCGGCCGGGGCGAGGGCCGGGCGGTCCGGCTCCGACCGAGCCAACGATCACTGTCGGGGGCGGTCACTGGCCTGGGCTGACGTCGTCTTCGGCGTTGACGGAATTCACCCGACCGGGTTGGCGGGGGCCAGGGGGACCGGTGCGGTCCACATGCGTCCCGGCGTGCAGGATGGAGTCATGGATCTTCGCATCTTCACCGAGCCCCAGCAGGGGGCGACCTACGAGACCTTGCTCACCGTGGCGAAGGCCACCGAGGACCTCGGATTCGATGCCTTCTTCCGGTCCGACCACTACTTGAAGATGGGTTCCGGGGACGGTCTGCCCGGGCCCACCGACGCATGGATCACGCTCGCCGGCCTCGCCCGTGAGACCAAGCGGATCCGGCTCGGCACCCTGATGACCGCCGGCACCTTCCGGCTTCCCGGCGTGCTCGCCATCCAGGTCGCCCAGGTCGACCAGATGTCCGGCGGCCGTGTCGAACTCGGCCTCGGCGCGGGCTGGTTCGAGGAGGAGCACAAGGCGTACGGCATCCCGTTCCCGAAGGAGAAGTTCGCGCGGCTGGAGGAGCAGCTCGCCATCGTCACCGGGCTGTGGTCGACCGAGGCCGGCGCGACCTTCGACTTCCACGGCTCCTACTACGACCTCACCGGGTCGCCCGCCCTGCCCAAGCCCGCGCAGGACAGGATTCCGGTGCTGATCGGCGGCCACGGCGCCACCCGTACGCCGCGGCTGGCCGGCAAGTACGCCGACGAGTTCAACATGCCGTTCGCCTCGATCGAGGACAGCGAGCGGCAGTTCGGGCGGGTGCGGGCCGCCGCCGAGGAGGCCGGCCGCAAGGGCGACGACCTCGTCTACTCCAACGCCCTCGTGGTGTGCGTGGGCAAGGACGACCAGGAGGTCGCCCGCCGCGCCGCCGCGATCGGCCGCGAGGTCGACGAGCTGAAGGTCAACGGGCTCGCCGGCTCCCCCGAGGAGGTCGTCGAGAAGATCGGCCGCTACCAGGAGGCGGGCTCACAGCGCGTATACCTCCAGGTCCTCGACCTGAACGACCTGGACCACCTGGAACTGATCTCCTCCCAGGTCCAGTCCCAGCTGTCGTAGTCCCGAACCCGCGGCCCCCGGGGAGTACGTCCTCGGGGGCCGTCGTGTGTGTCGGGCTGCGGGGAGAAAACCGCAGGTGGTTCCGGTTCGCGCTCGGTAGGTTGTACAGGCTGCGCACCGGCGCGGCGCAGAATCTATCCGAAGGCCCACCACCGTGTTCCTGACCATCACCACCACCGGGACCCCCGAACGCCCCGCGACCGATCTCGGCTTCCTGCTGCACAAGCATCCCGAGAAGGCGCAGCGGTTCTCCACCTCGTACGGCACGGCCCATGTGCTGTACCCCGAGGCGGACGACCAACGCTGCACGGCCGCGCTGCTGCTGGAGGTCGACGCGGTGGCGCTGGTCAGGCGCGGCAAGGGCAAGGGCCGCGGCGGCGCCCCCGACGCGGCGCTCGCGCAGTACGTCAACGACCGCCCCTACGCGGCCTCCTCGCTGCTGGCCGTGGCGCTGAGTGCCGTGTTCTCCAGCGCGATGCGGGGTGTGTGCAATGCCCGTCCCGAGCGCGCCGCCGAGCCGCTGCCGCTGCGCATCGAGGTGCCCTCGCTGCCGGCCCGGGGCGGCCCGGAGCTCGTACGCCGGCTCTTCGAGCCGCTCGGCTGGGCCGTGACCGTCGAGCCCGTGCCGCTGGACGTGCAGTTCCCCGAGTGGGGCGACTCGCGCTATGTCCGGCTCGTTCTGGAGTCGCAGGCACTGACCCTCGCCGAAGCCCTGCGGCACCTGTACGTCCTGCTCCCCGTCCTCGACGACGCCAAGCACTACTGGGTCGCCTCCGACGAGGTCGACAAGCTGCTGCGCGCAGGTGAGGGCTGGCTGCCGGACCACCCGGAGCAGAAGCTGATCACCAGCCGGTACCTCTCGCGCCGCTGGTCGCTGACCCGCGAGGCGATGGAGCGGCTGGAGCTGGTACGGCTCGCGGAGGCCGACGACAGCGAGGTCGAGGACATCGACAACGCCGTGGAGGCCGAGACGGAGGCGGAGGAGAAGCCGACGCCGCTCGCCGTGCAGCGCCGGGACGCGATCCTGGCCGCGCTGAAGGCGTCCGGCGCCGCACGCGTCCTCGACCTCGGCTGCGGACAGGGCCAGTTGGTGCAGGCCATGCTCAAGGACCCGGCGTTCACCGAGATCGTGGGCGTGGACGTGTCGATGCGCGCGCTCACCATCGCCGGCCGGCGGCTGAAGCTGGACCGGATGGGCGAGCGGCAGGCTTCGCGCGTACGGCTCTTCCAGTCCTCCCTCGCCTACACCGACAGCCGCCTCAAGGGCTACGACGCGGCCGTGCTCAGCGAGGTCGTCGAGCACCTCGACCTGCCGCGGCTGCCCGCCCTGGAGTACGCGGTGTTCGGCTCCGCCCGCCCGAGGACCGTCCTGGTGACGACCCCGAACGTCGAGTACAACGTCCGCTGGGAGTCCCTCCCGGCCGGTCACGTCCGGCACAGCGACCACCGGTTCGAGTGGACGCGCGAGGAGTTCCGCGCATGGGCGCGGGCGGTCGCCGAACGGCACGGGTACGAGGTGGAGTTCGTGCCCGTGGGGCTCGACGACCCAGAGGTGGGGCCGCCCACGCAGATGGCCGTATTCAATGTGAACGTGACCGACGAGAAGGAGGCGAAGGCCGCATGAACCAGGCGACGAACGGGCGTGTCCTGCCCGTCACCGACCTCTCCCTCGTCGTCCTCGTCGGCGCCTCGGGCTCCGGCAAGTCGACCTTCGCCCGCAGGCACTTCAAGCCCACCGAGGTGATCTCCTCCGACTTCTGCCGCGGCCTGGTCTCCGACGACGAGAACGACCAGAGCGCGACCCGGGACGCCTTCGACGTCCTGCACTACATCGCCGGCAAGCGCCTGGCGGCCGGCCGCCGTACGGTCGTCGACGCCACCAGCGTCCAGCAGGACTCCCGCCGCCAGCTGATCGAGCTCGCGCGGAAGTACGACGTGCTGCCGATAGCCATCGTCCTCGACGTCCCAGAGGAGGTGTGCGCCGAACGCAACGCGGGCCGCACCGACCGGGCCGACATGCCGCGCCGGGTCATCCAGCGGCACATCCGCGAACTGCGCCGCTCGATCAGGCACCTGGAGCGCGAGGGCTTCCGCAAGGTCCACGTGCTGCGCGGTACGGAGGACGTCGAGAACGCCACCGTCGTCACCGAGAAGCGCTTCAACGACCTCACCCACCTCACCGGCCCCTTCGACATCGTCGGCGACATCCACGGCTGCGCGTCCGAACTGGAGACGCTGCTCGGCACGCTGGGCTACCGCGACGGCGTGCACCCGGACGGCCGTACCGCCGTCTTCGTCGGTGACCTCGTCGACCGCGGCCCGGACAGCCCCGGTGTGCTGCGGCGCGTGATGTCGATGGTGAAGTCGGGCAACGCGCTGTGCGTGCCGGGCAACCACGAGAACAAGTACGGCCGCTACCTCAAGGGCCGCAACGTCCAGCACACCCACGGACTCGCCGAGACCATCGAGCAGATGGAGACCGAGAGCGAGGAGTTCCGCGCCGAGGTGCGGGAGTTCATCGACGGGCTCGTCAGCCACTACGTCCTCGACGGCGGGAAGCTGGTGGTCTGCCACGCCGGTCTGCCCGAGAAGTACCACGGCCGCACGTCGGGGCGGGTGCGCTCGCACGCCCTGTACGGCGACACCACCGGGGAGACCGACGAGTTCGGGCTGCCGGTGCGCTACCCGTGGGCGGAGGACTACCGAGGCCGCGCGGCTGTGGTGTACGGCCACACACCGGTCCCGGACGCCACATGGCTGAACAACACCATCTGCCTGGACACCGGCGCCGTCTTCGGCGGCAAGCTGACCGCGCTGCGCTGGCCGGAGCGAGAGCTCGTCGACGTACCCGCGGAGCAGGTCTGGTATGAGCCGGCGAAGCCGCTGCGGACCGAGGCGCCCGGCGGACACGACGGCCGCCCGCTGGACCTGGCGGACGTGCACGGGCGCAGGGTCGTGGAGACCCGGCACCAGGGCCGTGTCTCGATCCGTGAGGAGAACGCGGCGGCGGCCCTGGAGGTCATGAGCCGCTTCGCGGTCGACCCGCGGCTGCTGCCGTACCTCCCGCCGACCATGGCGCCGACGGCGACCTCGCACATCGAGGGCTACCTGGAGCACCCGGCGGAGGCCTTCGCGCAGTACCAGGCGGACGGCGTCGAGCGGGTCGTGTGCGAGGAGAAGCACATGGGTTCGCGGGCCGTGGCCCTGGTGTGCCGGGACGCGGAGACGGCGCTCAAGAGGTTCGGAGTGGACGGCCCGACCGGCTCGCTCTACACCCGCACCGGCCGGCCGTTCTTCGACGACGAGTCGGTGACGGAGACGATCCTCGACCGGATCCGCACCGCGGCCGGCGAGGCCGGGCTCTGGGACGAGCTGGCGACCGACTGGCTGCTGCTCGACGCCGAGCTGATGCCGTGGTCGCTGAAGGCGTCGGGTCTGCTGCGCTCGCAGTACGCGGCGGTCGGCGCCGCCTCCGGAGCGGTGTTCCCCGGCGCGGTGGCCGCGCTGGAGGGCGCGGCCGCGCGCGGCGTCGACGTGTCGGACCTGCTGGCGCGCCAGCGCGAACGGGCTTCGGACGCCGCCGCGTTCACCGAGGCGTACCGCCGCTACTGCTGGACCACGGACGGCCTGGACGGCGTACGCCTCGCCCCCTTCCAGGTCCTGGCGGTCCAGGGCCGCAGCCTCACCGGGCTCCCGCACGACGAGCAGCTCGCGCTCCTCGACCGGCTGGTGGAGCACGACGGCAGCGGCCTGCTCCAGACCACCCGGCGCCTGTACGTCGACACCGGTGACCCGGAGTCGGTCCGGGCGGGCGTCGACTGGTGGCTGGAGATGACGGGCCGCGGCGGCGAGGGCATGGTCGTCAAGCCGCTCGGCGCGGTCGTACGCAGCAAGGAGGGCCGTCTGGTGCAGCCGGGCATCAAGTGCCGTGGCCGCGAGTACCTGCGGATCATCTACGGTCCCGAGTACACGCGCCCGGACAACCTGGACCGCCTGCGCAAGAGGTTCCTCAACCACAAGCGGTCCCTCGCCGTCCGCGAGTACGCACTCGGCCTGGAGGCCCTGGACCGGCTGGCGGAGGGCGAGCCGCTGTGGCGGGTGCACGAGGCGGTGTTCGGGGTGCTGGCGCTGGAGTCGGAGCCCGTGGACCCGCGGCTGTGACCGTCAGTTGACGAGGCGCAGACGGTCCCGGCACACACCGACCCGGACCGTCTGCCCCCAGGTCAGCTCGACCGCGTCCGTCTCCATGCCGTCCCCGAAGGCCACCAGCCGCTCGGACTCGACGGTCAGGCGCAGCCGGGTCGCGGCGGCGAGTTCCCCGGCCACCAGTGACGTACCGGTGGCCGGGGAGGGCCAGGCCTCCCGGACGAACCACAGCAGGCGTTCCTCGGTGGGGGAGGGCAGCGGCAGCCGCCCTCCCCGCTCCTGCCACACCGACCGGATCCAGCCGGTCGCCCCCGTCCCGGTGCCGATCAGCACCCCGGACGAGGCCTGGGCCTCGACGACACCCCCGTCGTCCTCCAGGCCCAGGCGGTATCTGGCCGTCTGGTGACCGACGGCGCCCAGGTAGATCTCGTTGAGCGCCACCAGCCGCTGTGTGTCGTCGGCGACGGCCTCGACCATGGTGAGTTCGTCGACGTCGCCCCTTGCGGATTGCGCGGACGCGAACAATCCCGCCGCGTCCTCGGGACGGTGCCGCACCAGGACGCCCGGGTTGCGGCCGGGGTCGGCGTCGATGCCCAGCACCGGCTGCCCGGCGAGGTACTTGGCCACGTTCGCGACCAGGCCGTCCTGCCCGACCACGACCACCACGTCCTCAGGTCCGAACAGGAACCGGTCCAGGTCGGCGCGCTCCACCCGGCTCTGCCGCCAGGTCAGCGGGATGGCGGCGGTCACCTCCGTCAGCGCCCGGCGGGCCCGGCGATGGCGTTCGGCGACCTCCTCGATGTCCCGGCCCCGGGAGGAGAGGAAGAAGGCGGCCTGGCCGTGCGTGCCGTGCCGGGCCACCAACTCCTCGTACTCCGTGGTGCGATGGACGAGGACGACCCGCGGGGCGAGGCTCATTCCCGCGTTCCCAGCCTGGTGAGCAGCCCGGTCAGGACGTCCGGCGAGATCGTCACGCTGTCGATCCGCGGCAGGTTCTCGGCGAGGCGCGTCCCGGTGAGGGCGTTCAGCGTCGCCACGTCCACGTCCCCGTGCACCCGCAGCCAGGCCGCCTGGGCCTGCGCCCGCGCCTCGCCGACCTCACGCGCGCCCTCGGCCTCGGCCTTGGCCAGCCGTACGGAGCGAGTGGCCTCCGCTTCGGCCATTCGTACGGTGCGTGCCGCCTCCGCGTCCGCGAGCCGCACCGTACGGGCCGCCTCCGCCTCGGCCCTGACCGCGTCCGCCGCCGCGTGCTCCTCGGCCTCGCGCCGCGCGTTCGTGCCGCGCTGGTCCACCAACTGCTCCTCGCGGCGGGCGAGTTCGATCTGGCTGGCCAGTTCGTTCTCGGCGATGGCCCGCTCCCGCTCGACGGCGACCGCCCGCCGTTCGTACGTCGCCCGGTCCGCCTCCTGCTGGATCTGCTCACGGGCCGGCGTGCGCAGGGCCCGCTCCACCTCCGGTTCCGGCCGCAGCGCGACGACACGGACGGCGACCACCTCGATGCCGGTCGCGGGAAGCCGCGGCTCTCCGGCGAGGCCCTGCGCGATCCGCTCCCGTACGGCCGTCACGCCGTCGACGAGTGCCGCCGACAGCGGCGTACGGGACAGGACGTCCAGCGCGTGCTGCTGTGCCGTCTCGGTGAGCAGGGTGCCGAGTTGCTCCAGGGGCGCGGCGCGCCAGGCGCCCGAGTCCGGGTCGATCGAGAAGTCGAGGCGGGCGGCGGCCACGGCCGGGTCGCTGATCCGGTAGGTGAGCGTCGCCTGGACGGCCACGTCCTGGAAGTCGGAGGTGCGGGCGTGGAAGGTCATCGCCAGTTCCCGGTCGTCGACCGGGACCTCGGAGATCGCGGCGGTCAGCGCACGGAACCAGAAGCTGAGTCCGGGGCCGTCGTGCAGCAGCCGGGTGCCGCGGTGGTGGCGGATGTGCGCCGTGGGCGCGCCGCGCAGATGGCGCCAGCCCAGGCGCCGGGTGATGTCGGCCATGCGGCCCCCCTCTTTTTCGTCATGTGGACGATAATCCTCCGGCTCGCTTGTCGTCAAGGGGACGAAAAGAAGATGGTGGCAAGTGGGGGGTGAATCGGCCCCGCGATGGTCAGGATGGAGACATGGGATTCCATGTCGACTCCGAGGCCGGGCGGCTGCGCCGCGTCATACTCCACCGGCCCGACCTCGAGCTCAAAAGGCTCACCCCCAGCAACAAGGACGCCCTGCTCTTCGACGACGTGCTGTGGGTGCGCCGGGCGCGCGCCGAGCACGACGGTTTCGCCGACGTGCTGCGTGACCGCGGGGTCACCGTCCACCTGTTCGGCGACCTGCTCACCGAGTCCCTGGAGATCCCGGCGGCCCGTGAGCTCGTCCTGGACCGGGTCTTCGACGAGAAGGAGTACGGGGTCCTCGCCACCGACCACCTCCGCGCGGCCTTCGAAAGCCTCCCGGCGCCCGAACTGGCCGAGGCGCTCGTCGGCGGCATGACCAAGAGGGAGTTCCTGGAGGCGCACATGGAGCCGACCTCCGTGCGCTTCCACGTCATGGAGCTCGACGACTTCCTGCTCGCGCCCCTGCCCAACCACCTCTTCACCCGGGACACCTCGGCATGGATCTACGACGGTGTCTCCGTCAACGCCATGCGCTGGCCCGCCCGGCAGCGCGAGACCGTGCACTTCGAGGCGATCTACCGGCACCATCCGCTGTTCCGTGACGAGAGGTTCAACGTCTGGTCCGAGGGTCAGGCCGACTTCCCCTCCACCATCGAGGGCGGCGACGTCCTGGTGATCGGCAACGGCGCGGTGCTCATCGGCATGAGCGAGCGGACCACCCCGCAGGCCGTCGAGATGCTCGCCCACAAGCTGTTCGACGCCGGCTCGGCGCACACGATCGTCGCCCTCGACATGCCCAAGAAGCGTGCGCTGATGCACCTCGACACCGTGATGACGATGGTCGACGGTGATGTCTTCACCCAGTACGCCGGGCTCGGCATGCTCCGCTCGTACACCATCGAACCGGGCACCGGCGAGAAGGAGCTGAAGGTCACCGACCATCCGCCGGAGCACATGCACCGCGCGATCGCCGCCGCCCTCGGGCTCAGCGAGATCCGCGTCCTCACCGCGACCCAGGACGTCCACTCCGCCGAGCGCGAGCAGTGGGACGACGGCTGCAACGTGCTGGCCGTCGAGCCGGGTGTCGTGGTCGCCTACGAACGCAACTCCACCACCAACACGCACCTGCGCAAGCAGGGCATCGAGGTGATCGAGATCCCGGGCAGCGAGCTGGGCCGGGGGAGAGGGGGGCCGCGATGCATGAGTTGTCCGGTCGAGCGTGCGGCCGTGTAGGGCCTTGCGGAGGCCCGCGAAAACCGGCCGTATAGAAATGCCTATCGTCGTATAGACTTCCAGGGCCCTGTTCACGTACCTCTGGAGCGCCCCCCATGGCGACTGTCCCGAACGCCCTCGCCGGCCGCCACTTCCTCAAGGAGCTCGACCTCACCGAGGAGGAGTTCCTGGGGCTGATCGAGCTGGCCGCGGAGCTGAAGGCCGCCAAGAAGGCCGGCGTCGAGATGCAGTACCTGCGGGGCAGGAACATCGCGCTGATCTTCGAGAAGACCTCGACGCGCACGCGCTGCGCGTTCGAGGTCGCGGCCGCCGACCAGGGCGCCTCCACGACGTACCTGGACCCGTCCGGCTCGCAGATCGGGCACAAGGAGTCCGTGAAGGACACCGCGCGCGTGCTCGGCCGGATGTACGACGGTATCGAATACCGCGGGGACAGCCAGGAGAAGGTGGAGGACCTGGCGGTGTACTCGGGCGTGCCCGTCTACAACGGCCTGACCGACGACTGGCACCCCACCCAGATGCTCGCCGACGTGCTCACCATGACCGAGCACTCGGACAAGCCGCTCAAGGAGATCGCCTTCGCGTACCTGGGCGACGCCCGCTTCAACATGGGCAACTCGTACCTGATCACCGGCGCGCTGCTCGGCATGGACGTACGGATCGTCGCGCCCGAGGAGTACTGGCCGAACGACGGCGTCGTGGCCCGGGCCCGGAAGCTGGCGGAGGACAGCGGCGCCGTCATCACGCTGACCGAGGACGTCGCCGACGGGGTCCGGGGCGCCGACTTCGTCGCGACCGACGTATGGGTCTCCATGGGGGAGCCCAAGGAGGTCTGGGCCGAGCGGATCGCCGCGCTCGGCCCCTACGCGGTGACCATGGACGTCCTGCGTGCCACCGGCAACCCGGACGTCAGGTTCCTGCACTGCCTGCCGGCCTTCCACGACCTCGGCACGAAGGTCGGCCGGGAGATCTTCGAGCAGTACGGTCTTCAGTCGCTGGAGGTCACGGACGAGGTCTTCGAGTCGGAGCACTCGGTGGTCTTCGACGAGGCGGAGAACCGGATGCACACGATCAAGGCCGTCCTGGTGGCCACGCTCGGACGCTAGACGCACAGCGCCGCCGGGGCGTCACAGCGGGCGGCGCTGGGCCGGTACGACCGGCAGTCTGAACCACACCGCCTTGCCGGAGCCCGTCGGGCGGTGACCGCAGGACGAGCTGAGGGTGCGGATCAGGAGCAGGCCGCGGCCGTGCTCCTGCCAGGGGTCGGGCTCACCCCGGGTGGGCTGTGTCAGGTTGCCCGGCGGGGCCGGGTCCGGGTCGTGCACCTCGACCTGGCAGCCGGACGGCAGCAACTCCACCACGAGCTCTATCGGGCCGCTTCCCGCGGTGTGCTCCACGGCGTTCGCGACCAGCTCCGCCGTGAGCAGCTCCGCCGTGTCGCTGTCCGCGGCATGCTCCAGCTCCGCCAGCGCCGTACGGACCAGTGCGCGTGCGACAGGCACGGCCGCGGTGGTGTGCGGCAGCGCGATACGCCATGAGGCGGAGGCGGCGGAGCGATCGTGCAAGGCGGGTCCGTTCATGAGCAGGCTGTCCTGCTTTCAACCTTATGAATGGTACGGCGCCCCCCGGCGAGGCCGCTCGTCGGGCGCCGTTCGGGACCTGTGGTCCCGACTGACATGCGGCTTACCCAGATGAACGGTCGGCCGCGCACGGCTGATCCCGCCGTTACGGGGGTGTCGCCGAGCCGTGACGGATGTGACGCCGCCGGGTCACGGCCCTCCGGCTATCGCGCACTCATGACGACAGTCAAAGTTGAGTGATAACTTCGAGGGGAAGAGCTCGGAGAGCAGAGCTCACTGAGCCAGTGCCCGCCGTCCGCCCGAGGAGGCCGCACGTCATGAGTCCCTTCACCGGCTCCGCCGCCCGCACCCCCGACTGGAAACACCTGCGGGTCGAGCACGCCGACGGGGTCGTCACCGTCACCCTCGCCCGTCCCGAGAAACTCAACGCGCTCACCTTCGGCGCCTACGCCGACCTGCGCGATCTGCTCGCGGAGCTGTCCCGGGAGAAGGCGGTACGGGCCCTGGTGCTGGCCGGCGAGGGCCGCGGCTTCTGCTCCGGCGGCGACGTCGACGAGATCATCGGCGCGACCCTCGCCATGGACACCGCCCAGCTCCTCGACTTCAACCGCATGACCGGGCAGACCGTGCGGGCGATCAGGGAGTGCCCGTTCCCGGTGATCGCGGCCGTGCACGGGGTGGCGGCCGGGGCCGGCGCCGTACTCGCGCTCGCGGCCGACTTCCGGGTCGCCGACCCCACCGCACGCTTCGCGTTCCTCTTCACCCGGGTCGGCCTGTCCGGCGGCGACATGGGCGCCGCGTACCTGCTGCCCAGGGTCGTCGGCCTCGGCCACGCGACCCGGCTGCTGATGCTGGGCGAACCGGTCCGGGCTCCCGAGGCCGAGCGGATCGGCCTCATCAGCGAGCTGACGGAGGAGGGCGGCGCGGACGAAGCCGCGGCGGCCCTCGCCCGCCGCCTGGCCGACGGCCCGGCGCTCGCCTACGCCCAGACGAAGGCGCTGCTGACGGCCGAGCTGGACATGCCGCTGGCGGCGGCCGTGGAGATGGACGCGTCGACGCAGGCCCTGCTGATGAACGGCGAGGACTACGCGGAGTTCCACGCGTCCTTCACGGAGAAGCGCCCGCCGAAGTGGCAGGGGAGGTAGCGGATGCTGTCGGCCAAGGGGACTGTCCCGACTTCAGGGGCGCGGGGAACTGCGCGACCAGCCACGCACGACCCGCAGTCGCCGACGAAGACCAGCCACCCCCTACGCGTCGCGATCATCGGCGGCGGTCCCGGAGGGCTCTACGCGGCGGCGTTGCTCAAACGCCTCGACCCCACCCGCGAGATCACCGTCTGGGAACGCAACGCCCCCGACGACACCTTCGGCTTCGGCGTCGTCCTCTCCGACGAGACCCTCGGCGGAATCGAGCACGCCGACCCCGCGGTCTACGAGGCGATGCAGAACGACTTCGTGCGGTGGGACGACATCGACATCGTGCACCGAGGAGCCCGGCACACCTCCGGCGGCCACGGCTTCGCCGCCCTCGGCAGGAAACGCCTCCTGGAGATCCTGCACGACCGCTGCCGCGACCTCGGCGTGGAACTCCGCTTCCGCACCGAGGCCCTCGACCCGGCCGGGCTCGCGGACACGTACGACCTGGTCATCGCCGCCGACGGTGTGAACAGCGCCACCCGTGAGGCCTACGCCCATGTGTTCCGCCCACATGTGGCCACCCACCACTGCCGCTACATCTGGCTCGCCGCGGACTTCGCCTTCGACGCCTTCCGCTTCGAGATCGCCGAGACCGAGCACGGCGTGATGCAACTGCACGGCTACCCGTATGCGGCCGACGCCTCCACCGTGATCGTCGAGATGCGCGAAGAGGTCTGGCAGGCCGCCGGGTTCGCGGAACTCGACGAACAGGGGTCCGTCGACCGCTGCGCCAAGATCTTCGCGGACGCGCTGCGCGGACGGCCGCTGAAGTCCAACAAGTCGGCCTGGACCACCTTCCGCACGGTCGTCAACGAGCACTGGTCGCACGGCAACGTCGTCCTGCTCGGCGACGCCGCCCACACCGCCCACTTCTCCATCGGCTCCGGCACCAAGCTCGCCGTCGAGGACGCCCTCGCCCTCGCCGCCTGCCTGGAGGAACAGCCCGACATAACGAGCGCGCTCAGCGCGTACGAGGAGGAGCGCAGACCGGTCGTCGCCTCCACCCAGCGGGCCGCCCGCGCCAGCCTGGAGTGGTTCGAGAACCTCGGGCTCTACCTCGACCAGCCGCCCCTGCAGTTCGCCTTCAACCTGCTCACCCGCAGCCGCCGCGTCACCCATGACAACCTGCGCCTGCGCGACGCCGGCTTCACCGGTGCCGTGGAACGCGACTTCGGCTGCCCCACCGGCACACCGCCGATGTTCACCCCGTTCCGGCTGCGCGGCCTGACCCTGCGCAACCGGGTCGTCGTGTCCCCCATGGACATGTACTCGGCCACGGACGGCGTCCCCGGCGACTTCCACCTCGTCCACCTCGGCTCCCGCGCCCTCGGCGGCGCCGGCCTGGTGATGACCGAGATGGTGTGCGTCAGCCCCGAGGGACGCATCACCCCCGGCTGCACCGGCCTCTACACCGGCAGGCAGGCCGACTCCTGGAAGCGCGTTGTCGAGTTCGTGCACACCCAGGCACCCGGCACCGCGATAGGGGTGCAACTCGGCCACAGCGGACGCAAGGGCTCGACCAAGCTGATGTGGGAGGGCATGGACGAGCCACTGGACGACGGCAACTGGCCGCTCGTGGCCGCGTCCCCGATCCCCTACAAGCCGGACAGCCAGATTCCGCGCGAACTCAGCCGCTCCCAGCTCACCGACATCCGCGAGCAGTTCACGTCCGCCGCCTGGCGCGCCGCCCGTGCCGGGTTCGACCTCCTCGAACTGCACTGCGCGCACGGCTATCTGCTCTCCGGCTTCCTCTCCCCGCTCACCAACCGGCGTACCGACGCCTACGGCGGCACCCTGGAGAAACGACTCCGCTTCCCGCTGGAGGTCTTCGACGCCGTACGGAACGTATGGCCCGAGGAGCGGCCCATGACCGTCCGTATCTCCGCCACCGACTGGGCCGAGGGCGGCACCGGCGCCGACGACGCCGTGGAGATCGCCCGCGCCTTCGCCGCGCACGGCGCCGACGCCATCGACGTGTCGACGGGGCAGGTCGTGGCCGACGAACGCCCGGAGTTCGGACGGTCGTACCAGACGCCGTACGCGGACCGGATCCGCCGCACCACCGGCCTGCCCGTGATCGCGGTCGGCGCGATCTCCTCCTGGGACGACGTCAACTCCCTCATCCTGGCGGGCCGCACGGACCTGTGCGCCCTCGCCCGCCCCCACCTCTACGACCCGAACTGGACCCTGCACGCGGCGGCCGAGCAGGGCTACGACGGTCCGGGCGTCGTGTGGCCGGACCCGTACCGGGCGGGCAGCCGCCGACCCCAGACCGGACGCACCGACGCCCCCAAGCCCCGGCTGACGCTGGGGACTTGAGGGCCGACAGGCAGGTGCGGACGAGTTACAGCTCGACCATGCCCGCGGTCAGCGTCGTGCCGTCCGCCGGGTCGATGATCAGGAACGCGCCCGTACGCCGAGAGGTCGCGTAGTCGTCCAGGGCCAGCGGCTCGGCCGTGCGCAGGCCGATCCGGCCGAGGTCGTTCGCGGTCAGCTCGGCGGCGCCGGCCAGGTCCTTGACGACCGCCTTCACGGTCCGCGTCGTGTGCCGGACCAGCACGCGGTCCCCGACCTTCAGGGGCCGGTCGGCCAGATGGCAGACCGCCGCCCGCACCTCCTTGGTGAGCACCGGGACGCCGACCCCCGCGGTGATCATGTCGCCGCGCGAGACGTCCCGCTCGTCGGCGAGACGCACACTGATCGACTGCGGCGCGCGGGCCACCGCGACACCCGTGCCGAGGACGTCGATGCCGGTGATCTCGGACGTCTCGCCGGACGGGTGCACGGTCACCCGGTCGCCGACCCGCAGCGCACCGGACGCCAACTGGCCCGCGTAGTGGCGGACTTCGCCGTGCCGGATGACGTACTGGACGGGGAAGCGGGCGGGCGCGTCCGCCGGGTCGGCGCCAACGGGGACCTCCTCCAGGAACTCCAGCAGCGCCGGCCCTGTGTACCAGTCCATGTGGGCGGAGCGCTCCACGACGTTGTCGCCGGCCAGTGCCGAGACGGGAATCGGCGTGAAGCCCGGCAGACTCAGCTCCGCCGCATGGCCCGCGAAGTCCTCGACGATCCGGTCGAACTCCTTCTCCCCGTACCCGACCAGGTCCATCTTGTTGACGGCCAGGACCACCTGGGGGACCCGGAGCAGGGCGGCGACGGCCGCGTGCCGGCACGTCTGCTCCACGACGCCGTTGCGCGCGTCGACCAGGATGATCGCGAGCTCCGCGGTGGAGGCGCCGGTGACCATGTTGCGGGTGTACTGCACATGGCCCGGGGTGTCGGCGAGGATGAACCGGCGCCGGGGCGTGGCGAAGTAGCGGTACGCCACGTCGATGGTGATGCCCTGCTCCCGCTCGGCGCGCAGGCCGTCGGTGAGCAGCGCGAGGTCGGGTGCGTCCTGGCCACGGCTGCGGGAGGCGTGTTCCACGGCCTCCAGCTGGTCGGCGAGGACGGACTTCGAGTCGTGCAGCAGCCGGCCGACAAGGGTGGACTTGCCGTCGTCGACGGAACCGGCCGTCGCGAGGCGCAGGGTGTCGATGCCGCCGACGGCCGTGCTGATCATGTTGGCCGTGCTGATCATGTTGGCTGTGCTGGTCGTGCCGGTCATGCTTAGAAGTACCCCTCGCGCTTACGGTCCTCCATCGCGGCCTCGGAGAGCTTGTCGTCGGCGCGGGTGGCGCCGCGCTCGGTGAGGCGGGAGGCGGCGATCTCGGCGATCACCCTGTCGATGGTGTCGGCGTCGGAGTCCACGGCGCCGGTGCAGGACATGTCGCCGACGGTGCGATAGCGGACCTGCCGCTTCTCGACGGTCTCGCCGTCCTTGGGGCCGCCCCACTCACCGGCGGTCAGCCACATGTCGCCGCGCCGGAACACCTCACGCTGATGGGCGTAGTAGATGTTCGGGAGCTCTATGTGCTCGCGCGCCATGTACTGCCACACGTCCAGCTCGGTCCAGTTGGACAGCGGGAACACACGGACGTGCTCGCCGGGGGCGTGCCGGCCGTTGTACAGGTTCCACAGCTCGGGCCGCTGCCGGCGCGGGTCCCACTGCGAGAACTCGTCCCGGAGACTGAACACCCGCTCCTTGGCCCGCGCCTTCTCCTCGTCCCGGCGACCGCCGCCGAAGACCGCGTCGAACCTCCCGCTCTGGATCTTCTCCGTCAGCGGCAGCGTCTGCAGCGGGTTACGGGTGCCGTCGGGACGTTCGCGCAGCACACCCCGGTCGATGTAGTCCTGTACGGAGGCCACATGGAGCCGGAGCCCATGTGCGGCCACCACACGGTCGCGATAGTCGATGACCTCGGGGAAGTTGTGCCCGGTGTCGACGTGCAGCAGCGCGAACGGCACCGGCGCCGGCGTGAACGCCTTCAGCGCCAGGTGCAGCATGACGATGGAGTCCTTGCCGCCGGAGAACAGGATCACCGGCCGCTCGAACTCACCCGCCACCTCGCGGAAGATGTGCACCGCCTCGGACTCCAGCGCGTCCAGGTGCGAAAGCACGGACCCCGTCACCGCAGCCCCCGTCACAGCAGCCCCCGTTCCGCCAGCACGGCGTACACCGCGTCGGCCGACTCCTGCGGCGACTGGACCTGTGTGGGCAGGACCAGCGAGGGATCCGACGGCGGCTCGTACGGGTCGTCGACGCCGGTCAGCCCGGTCAGCCGACCCGCGGCCTGCCTGGCGTACAGCCCCTTCACGTCCCGCTCGCTGCACACCTCGACCGGGGTCGCCACATGCACCTCGACGTACGGCGTACCGCTCGCCTCGTGCCTCTTGCGCACCGCCTCGCGGCTGTCGGCGTACGGGGCGATGACCGGGACGACGGACAGCACGCCGTTGCGCGCGAGGACCTCCGAGACCAGGCCGATGCGCTGCACGTTGGTGTTGCGGTCCTCCCGTGAGAAGCCCAGGCCCGCGGAGAGGAAACGCCGGATCTCGTCGCCGTCGAGGACCTCCACGCGGTGTCCCTCGGTCTTCAGACGGTCTCCGAGCAGCCGGGCGATCGTGGTCTTGCCCGCGCTCGGCAGCCCCGTCAGCCAGACCGTGGCTCCCCGGGTTCTTGGCGTGGTGGTCATGCGCAACAGTCCTCATCTCTTACCTGCGGACGACCCGATGGACGCTAGGTAAGAAAGTTGAGAGGAGCCGCAGAGGAACCTGAGGGTTCCGTTAGTGGCACATGGTGTGCCCGGTGTCACAGACCGGCGTAGGTCGCCCCCGCGTCGCGCAGACGCTCGTGCAGTCCCTGGAAGACGGCGGCCGAACGCGCGCCCGGCCAGTACTCGGGCAGCAGCCGGGCGGGCAGCCCGGGGTCGGTGTAGGGGAGGTGACGCCAGGAGTCCAGGGCGAGGAGGTAGTCGCGGTACGCCTCCTCGGGCGGGGTGTCCTCCCGCCGCTCCCAGTCGTGCAGCACGGGCTCGTGCCGGTCGAGGAACGCGTCGTGCTCCTTGGCGATCGCGGCCAGGTCCCACCAGCGGGCCACGGCCTCGGCGGTCGGCGTGAAGCCGAGGTGCTCGCCGCGGAAGAAGTCGACGTACTCGTCCAGGCGCAGCCGCTGAAGGGTGTGCCGGGCCTCCTCGTGGAGCCGCGCCGGCGCGATCCACACACCGGGCGCCGCCGTACCGAAGCCGAGGCCGGCCAGCCGGGAGCGCAGCACATGCCGCTTCTGCCGCTCCGACTCCGGGACCGAGAACACCGCGAGCACCCAGCCCTCGTCCTCGGGCGGCGTGGCGGTGTAGATGCGGCGGTCGCCGTCGTCGAGCAACTGACGGGCGTCCGGCGACAGTTCGTACCCGGCCGCGCCCTGCGCCGTACGGGCCGGCAGCAGCAGCCCGCGCCGCTTCAGCCGCGACACCGACGAGCGGACGGACGGGGCGTCCACGCCGACCGCGGCCAGCAGTCTGATCAGCTCCGCGACCGGCACGGGGCCGGGCATGTGGCGGCCGTAGGCGCCGTAGAGCGTGACAATCAGAGACCGTGGTGCATGTTGGTCGGACACGTTGATCATCTTAGGTCGTACGGATCAGTGCCGGTCACCCTGTGGGTCACCGCCGTCGCGCAGCCGGAACCGCTGGAGCTTTCCGGTCGCGGTGCGCGGCAGCGCGTCCAGGAAGACGATCTCGCGCGGCGACTTGTACGGCGCCAACTCCGCCTTGACGAACGCGCGCAGGGCCTCCGCGTCGCGTCGCGCACCCTCCCTGAGCACGGCGTATGCCACGACGACCTGGCCGCGTGCCTCGTCGGGCCGCCCCACCACCGCCGTCTCCAGGACGTCCGGGTGGCGCAGCAGGGCCTCCTCGACCTCAGGGCCCGCGATGTTGTAACCGGCCGAGATGATCATGTCGTCCGCGCGGGCCACATAGCGGAAGTAGCCGTCACCCTCCCGGACGTAGGTGTCGCCGGTGACGTTCCAGCCGTGGCGCACGTACTCGCGTTGCCGCGGGTCGGCGAGATAGCGGCAGCCGACGGGGCCGCGCACGGCCAGCAGACCCGGTTCCCCGTCGGGCAGGCCCTGCCCCTCGTCGTCGACCACGCGCGCGTGCCAGCCGGGGACGGGTACGCCGGTCGTCCCGGGCCTGATGTGCTCGTCGGCGGCGGAGATGAAGATGTGCAGCAGCTCGGTGGCGCCGATGCCGTTGATGATGCGCAGCCCGGTCCGCTCGTGCCAGGCCTGCCAGGTGGCGGCGGGCAGGTTCTCGCCCGCCGAGACGCAGCGGCGCAGGGAGGAGATGTCGTTCGGGTCGAGCTCGTCGAGCATCGCGCGGTACGCCGTCGGGGCCGTGAACAGCACCGACACCCGGTGCTCGGCGATCGCGGGCAACAGCTGCTTGGGACCGGCCTGTTCGAGGAGCAGGGCGCTGGCGCCGGCCCGCATCGGGAAGACGACCAGTCCGCCGAGCCCGAAGGTGAAGCCGAGCGGGGGACTGCCGGCGAAGACATCGCCCACATGTGGTTGCAGCACATGTTCCGAGAAGGTGTCGGCTATCGCGAGCAGATCCCGGTGGAAATGCATACAGCCCTTGGGCCGTCCGGTGGTCCCGGAGGTGAAGGCGATGAGCGCGACGTCGTCGCAGGCGGTGTCGACGGCCGGGTACGGCGTGTCGGGGGCCGGGCGGCGCAGCAGGTCGTCGGGGGCGTCGCCGCCGTACGTCGTGATGCGCAGGTCGGGCATCTCGGCCTTGGCGAGGTCGTCCACGGCGCGGATGTCGCACAGCGCGTGCCGCACCCGGGCGATCTCGCACATGGTCCGCAGCTCGTGCGGACGCTGCTGGGCCAGCACGGTGACGGCGACCGCGCCCGCCTTCAGCACCGCCAGCCAGCAGGCGGCCAGCCACGGTGTGGTCGGGCCGCGCAGCAGCACCCGGTTGCCCGGAACGACTCCGAGGTCACTGGTGAGCACATGGGCGAGCCGGTCCACCCGGGCTCGCAGTGTGCCGTACGTCCATGTGTCGCCGGCCGGGGTGTGGAACACGGGCCGGTCGTCGTCGGGGCCGTCGAGCAGCTCGGCCGCGGCGTTGAGCCGTTCGGGGTAGCGCAGCCCCGGCAGGTCGAAACGGAGCTCGGGCCACTGGTCGGGCGGTGGCAGGTGCTCGCGGGCGAAGGTGTCGACGTGGGCGGATCGGTGCAGACCGGCCATGGCGGTTCGCCCCCTTGCCTTGTGGGCTGCCTTACGGGCGTGGTGCGTATCGGGCGTCGAGGTGGGATCGCAAGGGGAGCGTATCGTGTTGGTGACGACAGTCAATGGGGCGCGATATCGTCGAGGGGACCCGTAGAGAAGGTCCGCCGAGTGGGTCCGTCGCGGACGGCTCCCAGGGAGGTCGGCAATGCCCGCATTCTCACTCGATCCGTCACAGACCGCCTGGTGTGCCGAACTGCGCGACCTGGCCGCCGAACGACTGCGCCCCCTCGCGGACAAGGGCGAGCCGGGGCATGTCAACCGCCCCCTGGTCGCCGAACTCGGCAGGCTGGGGCTGCTGGAGCGCCTCTTCACCTCCGGAGCGTTGGACCTGTGCCTCATGCGCGAGTCCCTCGCCCACTCCTGCACGGAGGCCGAGACCGCACTCGCCCTCCAGGGGCTGGGCGCGCACCCCGTGCACGCCCACGGCACCCGCGCCCAGCGGGAACGCTGGCTGCCACGGGTGGCCGAGGGGAGCGCGGTCGCGGCCTTCGCACTGAGCGAGCCCGGGGCGGGGTCGGACGCGGCGGCACTGGAGCTGCGCGCGGAGGGCGAAGCCGCAGGTGACGGCGAGGGCGAGGGAGAGTCGCCGGCCGCCGAGCCCGACGGCACCGCACGCTGGCGGCTCACCGGCGAGAAGTGCTGGATCTCCAACGCCCCCGAGGCCGACTTCTACACCGTCTTCGCCCGCACCACCCCAGGCGCCGGCGCCCGCGGCGTCACCGCCTTCCTGGTCCCCGCCGACCGCCCCGGCCTCACCGGGACCGGCCTCGACATGCTCTCCCCGCACCCCATCGGCAGCCTCACCTTCGACGCCGTCCCCGTCACCGCCGACGACGTGCTCGGGGAGCCCGACCGCGGCTTCCGCGTCGCCATGGGCACCCTCAACCTCTTCCGGCCCAGCGTCGGCGCCTTCGCCGTCGGCATGGCACAGGCAGCCCTGGACGCGACCCTCGCCCACACGGCCGAACGGGACGCGTTCGGCGGCAAGTTGAGAGACCTCCAGGCCGTCGCCCACCAGGTCGCCGAAATGGCCCTGCGCACGGAGGCGGCCCGCCTCATGGTGTACGCGGCGGCGACGGCGTACGACGAGAAGGCCCCCGACGTGCCGGGCCGCGCGGCGATGGCGAAGCTGCTCGCGACGGAGACCGCGCAGTACGTCGTCGACTCGGCGGTCCAGCTGCACGGAGCCCGCGCCCTGCGCCACGGCCACCTGCTCGAACACCTCTACCGCGAGGTGCGCGCCCCGCGCATCTACGAGGGCGCCAGCGAGGTGCAACGCGGCATCATCGCCAAGGAGTTGTACGCGACCATGGAGGCCGGCCAGTGAGCAGCGAGCGCATCAACCCGCCGGAGCTGTCCCCGCCCACCGGCTTCTCGCACGCGGTCGTCGCCACCGGCTCCCGCGTCGTCTTCCTGGCCGGGCAGACCGCACTCGACTCCGACGGCAAGGTGGTGGGGGAGACACTGCCGGAGCAGTTCGAGCGGGCGCTCACCAATCTGCTGACCGCGCTGGCGGCGGCCGGCGGAACACCGGCCGACCTCGCCCGGGTCACCGTCTACGCCACCGACGTGGCGGCGTACCGCACCCATGCCGCCGAACTCGGCCGCGTCTGGAGCCGGTTGGCGGGCCGGAACTATCCGGCGATGGCGGTCGTCGGGGCCGTGCGTCTGTGGGACGAGGAGGCGATGGTGGAACTCGACGGCTTCGCCGTACTGCCGTAGGGCGGCGCCGTACCGCTGCGCTTCGCGCTGCTGGGCCTCGTGCTCACGCCGCCATCGCGAGGCGGTCCGCCGGCACCCGGTGCGGGGCGACCACGCGGCCGTCGGGCAGCAGCTCGCCGCTGTCGTCGAACAGGATGGCGCCGGTGCACAACAGGCTCCAGCCCTGCTCGGGGTGTGCCGCCACCACATGGGCGCTGAGGGTGTCGGAGGAGGAAGGGCATGAAGGCTGGTGTGAACACATGGCGCACCTCCACATAGGGCGGACGAGCCGTGTGGGTCGTCCATATGGGTAGACCATGCTCCTGCCGCGAACTCATCGGAACGGCCTGCTGTGAACCGTGACAACACGCGGACAACTCTCTGACCGATCCACGAAGGTCGGAGCGGACTCGCCACCGAAGGGGTGACGATCACGTCCCCGGGCGCACCCGCCGGGTACGAGTGGAAGCCCTCACTCCGCTCACCCGGGAGGTCATCCCATGCCCCTGCGCCCCGCACTCGCCACCGCAGTCGGAGCCGCGCTGCTCCTGCTGGTCGCCGCGCCCTCCGCCCCCGCCGACTCCGACAAGTCCACCGAGGCCGAGAAGGCCGTGACCGAGTCCGTGACCGTCGACGCCCCGGCCCGGCTGGCCGCGGACGGCAACGTCACCGTCTCCGGCACCTACCGCTGCGCCGACAGCAAGGGCCCGACGTTCGTGAGCTCCTCCATCGGCCAGAAGGACTCCACCAACCGGTACGCCATCGGCGGCACCGTCGCCGAGTGCGACGGCAAGGTGCACCGCTGGAAGAACAAGAGCAAGCCCGCCCCGTCCACCCTGAAGCGCGGCAAGGCGGACGTCGAGGCCACCATCGTGGAACTGCGTCCCATGGAGGGCCTGGGCGGCCTGCCGCTGCCGCACTTCCACGCGGCGCTGAAGAAGAACGTCACGCTGTCGAAGGCGTGAGGACGCTCCACGCCGACAACACCGCGCGCCGCGCCTTCCCCACCGGAAGGGCGCGGCGCCGGCGCGTGCGGGTCAGGACGCGGCCCGCGCACGTGCGGCCAGGTCCAATGCGATGTCCGTGATCATGTCCTCCTGCCCGCCCACCATCCGGCGGCGCCCCGCCTCGACGAGGATGCTGCGGGTGTCGAGGCCATGGCGGGCGGCGGCCGACTCGGCGTGCCGCAGGAAGCTGGAGTAGACGCCCGCGTAGCCGAGGCTCAGGGTCTCGCGGTCCACCCTCACCTCGCGGTCCTGCAAGGGCCGTACGAGATCGTCGGCCGCGTCCATCAGGGGGAACAGATCACACATGTGGTCCCAACCCATGAGGTCGGCGACCGCTATGAACGCTTCCAGGGGACAGTTGCCGGCGCCCGCGCCCTGCCCGGCCAGTGAGGCGTCCACCCGTACCGCGCCGCTCTCCACGGCGACGACCGTGTTGGCCACTCCCAGGGCGAGGTTGTGGTGGGCGTGGATGCCCAGCTCGGTCTCCGGGTCGAGGACGTCGCGGTAGGCGCGGAAGCGGTCGCGGACGCCGTCCATGGTGAGGCGCCCGCCGGAGTCGGTGACGTACACGCAATGGGCGCCGTACGACTCCATCAGCTTGGCCTGACGGGCCAGTTCGGCGGGTTCGGCCATGTGGGACATCATCAGGAACCCGGCGACGTCCATGCCCAACTCCCGCGCCGCGGCCATGTGCTGGGCGGCTATGTCGGCCTCGGTGCAGTGGGTGGCGACGCGTACCGAGCGGATGCCCAAGGTGTGTGCCTGGCGCAGGTCGTGCAGGGTGCCGATGCCGGGCAGCAGCAGGGTCGTGGGCACCGCTTGGCGCGTGGCGTCCACCACCGCCTCGATCCACTCCCAGTCGGTGTGGGCGCCGACGCCGTAGTTGATGCTGGAGCCGGCGAGGCCGTCGCCGTGGGCGATCTCGATCGCGGCCACCCCGGCCGCGTCCAGCGCGGCGGCGATCTCGCGGGCCTGGTCGACGGTGCAGCGGTGCCTGACAGCGTGCATGCCGTCCCGCAGGGTCACGTCCTGGACGTACAGACGGGTCATCGGGACGCCACCTCCGGGGCGATGGGGCTCCCACCGTTCGGGCTGAGCCGGGAGCGGTGGAGAGCGGCCATGCGTTCCGCGGTGCGCAGCGCGGCCGAGGTCATGATGTCGAGGTTCCCGGCGTACGCCGGCAGATAGTGCGCGGCGCCCTCGACCTCCAGGAACACGGAGACCTTCAGGGTCTCGCCGGCGCCGGGCGCCAGCGTGCGCAGCGGGTCGTCGGACGCCACCCGCTCGAACTGCACCTTCTGCTTGAGCCGGTAGCCGGGGACGTACCTCCGCACCCGCCCGACCATCGCCTCGACCGATGCGGTGACCGCCTCGGTGGCGCAGTCGGAGACCAGGCAGTGCACGGTGTCCCGCATGATCAGCGGGGGCTCGGCCGGGTTGAGCACGATGATCGCCTTGCCGCGCGCCGCGCCGCCGACCCGTTCGACGGCGGCGGAGGTCGTCTCGGTGAACTCGTCGATGTTGGCGCGGGTGCCGGGCCCGGCGGAACGGGAGGCGATGGACGCGACGATCTCGCCGTAGTGGACCGGGGTCACGGCGTTCACCGCGGCGACGACCGGGATGGTGGCCTGGCCGCCGCAGGTGACCATGTTGACGTTCGGGGCGTCGAGATGGGCGTCGCCGTTGACCGGCGGGACGACGTACGGGCCGAGGGCGGCCGGGGTGAGGTCGACCAGGGTGCGGCCGAGCGGGCGCAGCACCTCGTCGTGACGGCGGTGGGCGCCGGCCGACGTCGCGTCGAAGACGATCTCCACGTCGGCGAACTCGTCCAGCGCGACGAGCCCTTCGACGCCGTCGTGGGTCGTGGCGACCTTCAGCCGGCGAGCGCGGGCGAGCCCGTCCGAGGCCGGGTCGATACCGGCCATCGCCGCGATCTCCAGCGACTCCGACAGCCGCAGGATCTTGATCATGAGGTCGGTGCCTATGTTGCCGGAACCTATGACGGCGACCTTGGTGCTCACAGTTCGCCCTCTTCCTTGGCGAAGCCGACCCGCACAGAGCCCAGCCCCGAGATATGTGCTTCGAACACATCCCCCGGCCCGGCGGGCACCATCGGGCCGAGCGCGCCCGTCAGCACCAGGTCGCCCGCGCGCAGTGGATCGCCCCGCTCGGCGAGCGCGGAGGCCAGCCACACCGCCGCGTTGAGGGGACCGCCGAGACAGTCGGTGCCCGTGCCCTCGGAGACGGTCCCGCCGCCGCGGGTCATGGCCATCGTCACCGTCCGCAGGTCGACGGCGGTGAGCGGCACGGGGGTCGCTCCGAGGACGTAGAGGCCGCAGGAGGCGTTGTCCGCGACCGTGTCGACCAGGGAGATGTCCCAGCCCCGCACCCGGCTGTCGACGATCTCCAGCGCGGGCAGCGCGAAGTCCACGGCCCGCAGCACGTCGACGACCGTGCACGCGCCGTGCGGCAGATCCCGGCCGAGGACGAGCGCCACCTCGGCCTCCACCTTGGGCTGGAGCAGCCGCCCGACCGCCACCTCACCGCCGTCCGGCACCGCCATGTCCGCGAACAACGCCCCGAAGTCGGGCCGGTCCACGCCGAGTTGGCGCTGCACGGCCAAGGACGTCAGGCCGATCTTCCGGCCCACGATCCGGCGACCGGCGTCCAGTCCGCGCCGGATGCCCAGCTGCTGCACGGCGTACGCGGTCTCCAGATCGCCACCGCCCTCGAACAGCTCACGCACCGGAGGGCAGGCGGCCCGGGTGCGGGCGGCGTCCGCGAGCAGATCGGCGGCTTCGACGACGGCGGGTGGGCTCGGCATGGGATGCCTCCTGGAAAGTGGCGGATGGCGTCGGCCGAGGGGCGGGCGGCCTGCGATGACGGGCCGGCTGTCGGCAACCACCGGGATTCGTCTGCGGCGGCTCGCCCTCGACATGCTCGATATAGACAGGCCCTCCCCGAAGGAGCCAAGCTCTGTTCCGTGACACGGAACAACGCGAGCGGCAGCATGCTGGAGAAGGCCGCGGAAATCCTGGACTGCTTCCGCCCCAGCGGAGGCCCGTACCGCCTGTCGGAACTCTCGGTGCGTACCGGCCTGCCCAAGCCCACCGTGCAC
This sequence comes from Streptomyces chartreusis, assembly GCF_008704715.1. NCBI lineage: Bacteria > Bacillati > Actinomycetota > Actinomycetes > Kitasatosporales > Streptomycetaceae > Streptomyces > Streptomyces chartreusis. The sequence continues at coordinate 2,550,331 of NZ_CP023689.1, read as the reverse complement.
CGGCTGGCGGCGGACCTGGTCCGGCTGGGCTGGCTGGAGCGCTCGGGCACCCGGTACCGGCTCGGGGCGAAGCTGTTCGAGCTGGGCTCGCTGGTCCCGCACCGGCTCGATCTGCGCGAGGCGGCCCTGCCGTTCCTCCAGGACCTCTTCGAGGCCACCCGCGAGACCGTGCACCTCGGCATCCGCGACGGCATGGAGGTGGTCTACCTGGAGCGCATCCACGGCCACGAGGCACTCCGGCTGCCCTCCCGCATCGGCGGCAGCCTGCCGCTGACCTGCACCGGCGTGGGCAAGGCCCTGCTGGCGTTCTCCGGCGCGGAGCTGACCGAGGAGGTGCTCGCCGGCCCGCTGCCGAGCCTGACGCCCCACTCGATCACCGACCCGGACCGGTTGCGCATGGCCCTGGAGAAGACCCGGGTCTCCGGCCTCGCCTACGAGGAGCAGGAGGCCGCGCTCGGCGTCAGCTGCATCGCGGCCCCCGTCTTCGCGGGCGGCACCGCGGTCGCCGCCCTCTCGGTGGCGGTGCCGCGCTCCCGCTTCAGCCCCGCCCAGCTGGCGCCCGCGGTACGGACGGCGGCGCTGGGACTGTCGCGGGTCCTGCGCGGCGCGCACTGACGGCGGGCGGCGCTCACCGATCCGGAACCGCCAGGACTGCCGGCGGGGCGAGGAAACCCAGGTGGGCCACCTCCGCCGTACGGTCTGAGGCATCCGCGAGAGCGGCGTAACGTCGACTGTGTGGAACGCACGGCCGCCGGTCTCATCTCGCGCGCGGCGCACGAGCTCGGCCTGCGCGCCGACGAGCTCACCGCCGAGGTGGAACAACGCCTGCGGCACGAACTGCCCGCGCTGTGGGAGGACCCGGACGTGGCCCGGACGGCCGCCGAGAACGTCGTGGAGCACGTCGTCGCCGCCCTGGCCGGGCTGGAGCACGCCGTAGCGCCCGATCTGATCGAGCTGCCGTCCGCCGACGTGGAGCGCGCGCGGGTGCTCGCCCGGCACGGCACGCCTCTCAGCGCGATGCTGCGCGCCTTCCGGCTGGCCGAGGAGATCGTCCTCGACCGGCTGTTCGCCGAACTGCCCCGGCTCAGCCAGGACGCCGAGCAGGTCAGCGCGGCGGCGCGGCAGCTCAACGTCGTCTCCACGAAGTACGTGGACCGGGTGTCGGAGCAGGGCGTCCGCGCGTTCCAGGCGGAACGGGACCGTCGGCTGCGTTGGCGGTCGGCGATGGTGAACGAGGCCAGCATGTGCATCGGCACCACCCTGGACATCGCCCGCACCACCCAGGAACTGGCGGACTTCGCCACCGAGCAGTTCGCCGACCTGGTCACCGTCGACCTGCTCGACACCGTGCTGCGCGGACAGGACACGGCCGGGCAGAGCCCGCTGACCCTGCGCCGCATGGCCCAGGGACCGGACGCGGACGCGGGCGGGCTGCAACCGCCGGTCCGGCCCCAGGAACTGCACGTCTGCCCGGAGGGATCGGCGTGCGCGGAGGCCCTGAGCAGCGGGCGGCCCAGCCGGCAGCAGCACGGCAGGGCGTCCGGCGTCCCGCGAGTCCACTCCACCCTGGTCGTGCCGCTGCGCGCCCGCGGCACCACGCTCGGCGTCGCCGAGTTCCACCGCTACGGCACCGCCAAGCCCTACGACGACGAGGATCTGCTCCTCGCCCAGGAGATCGCCGTACGAGCGGCCGTCGCCGTCGACAACGCCCGCCACTACACCCACGCCCGCGCCACCGCGCTCACCCTCCAGCGCAGCCTGCTGCCCCGGGAGGCGCCGCGGCAGTCGGCCGTGGACGTCGCCTACCGCTATCTGCCGGCCGGCTCCGAGTCCGGGGTGGGCGGCGACTGGTACGACGTCATCCCGCTGTCCGGCGCGCGGGTGGCCCTCGTGGTGGGCGACGTGGTCGGGCACGGCATCCGCGCCGCCGCCACCATGGGCCGGCTGCGGACCGCAGTGCGAACCCTGGCCGACATCGATCTGCCGCCCGACGAGCTCCTCACCCACCTCGACGACGTCGTCCTGCGCCTGGCCAACGAGGCGTCGTCCGATCCGGACACCGGCCCGGAGGCCGACGTCGGCCGCGACAACGGCGCCACCTGCCTCTACGCCGTCTACGACCCCGTCGCGCGCCGTTGCACCCTGTCCCGCGCGGGACATGTGCCGCCCGTGGTGGTGGTCCGGGACGGCACGGCGGACGTCCTGGAACTGCCTCCCGGCCCGCCGCTCGGCCGGGGCGGCCTGCCGTTCGAGACGATGGAGGTCGACCTCCCCGAGGGCACCCTGATCGCGCTGTGCACCGACGGCCTGATCGAGGCGCGAACGCCTGCGAGGGCCACCGGGGAAGACCCTTCCGCCCCCACCGGGGCGGCCTCGGACCCGACCCCCGACATCGACGCCGGCCTCGCCACGCTGAGGCAGGTCCTCGCCCGGCCGGCCCCCTCCCTGGAGGCGGCCTGCGACTCCGTGCTGGAGGCGCTGCTGCCGTCGAGGCCGGACGACGACGTAGCCCTGCTGCTCGCCCGTACCCGGTCGCTCGGCGCGGACCGGGTCGCCACCTGGGAGTTGGAGGCGGACCCGGCGGTCGTCGCCCGCGCCCGTTCGGACGTGTCCCGGAAGCTGACGGACTGGGGCCTGGAGGAACTCGCCTTCGTCGCGGAACTGGTGGTCAGCGAACTGGTCACCAACGCCATCCGCTACGGCAGACCCCCGATCCGGCTGCGCCTCATCCATGACCGCTCCCTCCTGTGCGAGGTCTCCGACGCCGGCAGCACCACCCCGCATCTGCGCCGGGCACGCGTCTTCGACGAGGGCGGGCGCGGTCTGCTGCTGGTCGCCCAGCTCGCCGGGCAGTGGGGCACCCGCCACGCCCGGCGCGGCAAGACGGTCTGGGCGGAACTGAGCGAGACCGCCGAGTTCCCGGCCCTCGCCTTCGAGTAGGGCGGGATCTCGGCGGACCGGGCCGCAAACGTCACTCGGCGCCGGGTGGGACGAGCTTGAAGGACAGCCGCGGTGCCGCGGTGTCACTTGGCGCCGGGCTGGACGAGCTTGAAGAACAACCGGGCACCCGCCCGCTGCGCGGACTGACGCAGCCGCACCGGCAGCGGCCGGGACGGGACCGGCACCGGGGCGCCCTGCGCCAGGCGCGGGAAGAGCGCCTCGGCGTTGGCTCGGTTGACGGCCGCGAGGGTGCCGGCGTCGACACCGTCGTCGAGCCCGTTGGCGAAGTACTGGCCCGCCGCGGCCGGTGCGAACGGCCAGTCGCTGCCGAACAGGACGTGCCCCGGCCGGGCGAAGGCCAGCAGCGTCGGCAGGGCGGCCGGGCTGGAGGACAGCGCGGTGTCGAAGTAGAAGCCCTGGAAGTCCTCCAGGACGTCGCGCGGGCCGCGCCCGATGTCGGCGGCGATCGCGACGGCCATGCGGTGGGAGGCGTACGGCAGGAACCCGCCGCCGTGGCTGAGGACGAACCGGATGTTCGGGTAGCGGCGCGGGACACCGTTGCGGACCAGCAGGTACGCGGCGCGGGTGGTGTCGAGGAGGAAGTCCGCGGCGAACGGCGGGATGCCCTCGACGGCGGGCGCGGGAAGGTCGGCCGGGTGCACGAGAACGACGGCGCCGTGCTCGTCGAGGACCCGCCACAGGGCTTCCTGCCCCTCGGCGCCCAGATAGGAGCCCTGGTTGTTGGCGAGCAGGGTGACGCCGTCGGCGCCCAGCTCGGTCAGCGCCCGCTCGGCCTCCCGCGCCGACGCGGTGACGTCGGGCATCGGCAGCGTGGCGAACCAGCCGAAGCGGGAGGGGTGTTCGGCGGTCAGGGCGGCGGAGAAGTCGTTGAGCCGCCGGGCCAGGTCGGCTGCCTCGCCGGCGTCGCCGAGGAAACCGGTGCCGGGGGTGGAGACGGACAGGATCGCCGCCTCGGTCCCCAGCAGGTCCATCTGCTCCAGCGCCGCCCCGGCACTCCAGTCCGGCAGGGCGCGACCGCCCGCGTCCACGATGCCGGACCTGGCGAGGGCATCGCGGTAGAGGGGCGGGACGAGGTGCTGGTGGACGTCGATCCGGCGGGGTGCGGTGGTCATGGGCGGCCTCTCGGCGTTCTCGGGGGAGTGGATGCACGGCCGCTTTCCCGTCGTACCGGCACTTGACCGGCCCTGACGCCGAGCTTACCGTAGCGTCCGTTCCAATTGGAGTAAACGCTACAGCAATGAGCCGTGCATGAGCCGTGACGAGCCGCGAAGAGCCACGCGGAGCCACGAGAAGCAGCGGAGCAACCGCGACAGGGACGACAGTGAGGTGGCCCGATGAGTGAGATCAGCGCCGGGAGCAGGGCCGGAGCCGGGGCCGACGACGGCGGTGGCGACCACGGAGGTGGCGAGGCCGAGTACGACGTGGCGGTGATCGGGTACGGCCCCACCGGCGTGACCGCCGCGAATCTGCTGGGCGCGGCGGGCCTGCGGGTCGTCGTGCTGGAGCGCGACGCCGAGATCTACTCCCGGGCCCGGGCGATCTCCACCGACGAGGAGGTCATGCGGATCTGGCAGCGCATCGGCCTGGCCGACCGGCTGAAGCAGGACATGCTCGCCGACCGGCCGCTCGACTTCGTCGACGCGCGCGGCCGCGCCTTCCTCAGCGCCCACCCCACACCGCGCGGCCATGGCCACCCGCCGCAGATGTTCCTCTACCAGCCCGCACTGGAGCAGGTCCTGCGCGACGGAGTCGCCCGCCACCCCAATGTCGAGGTGTGGCTGCGCCACGAGTGCCTGCGGCTGCGCCAGGACGCCGACGGGGTGGAACTGACCGTCGTGGGCACCGCCGACGACTCCGTACGACGGCTGCGCGCCCGGTACGTCATCGCCGCCGACGGCGGCTCCAGCCTCACCCGCGCCCAGCTCAACGTGGGCTACGAGGGACGGACGTACGAGGACCGCTGGGTCGTCATCGACACCAAGATGCTGAAGCCCTGGCCCGACCACGACCGGCTGCGCTTCCGCTGCGACCCGGCCCGCCCGGCGGTCGACTGCCCGACCCCGCTCGGCCACCACCGCTGGGAGTTCCCGATCCTGCCGGGCGACGACGAGCGGCACCTGACGACCGACGAGGCGATCCACGCGATGGTGACCCGGTACGGCATCGGCCCCGACCAGATCGAGATCCTGCGCGCCACCGTCTACAGCCACCATGTCCGCTTCGCCGCCCGATTCCGGGTGGGCCGGGTCTTCCTCGCCGGTGACGCCGCGCATGCGATGCCGCCGTGGATCGGGCAGGGCATGGCCGCAGGCGTGCGTGACGTGGCGAACCTGTGCTGGAAGCTCGACGCGGTGCTGCGCGGGGAGCTGCCCGAGTCGGTGCTCGACAGCTACGAGGCCGAACGCAAGCCGCACGTCAAGGAAGTCACGCGGCGCGCGGTGTTCGTCGGCCGCATCATCACCGACCGGCGGCTCGCGGTCACCCGGGTCCGGGACGCGGTGCTGCCGCTGCTGAACCGGGTACCGGGCGTCGCCGGCCGCCTCCAGGACTCCAACTGGATCCCGGTCGCCCACTACGCGGACGGCCTCCGGGACCGGCCCCGCATCAAGTCCTCCGGCATCACGTTCGGTAGGTGGCGTGCCTCCGGCGCCGGTACTTCCCGCACCGGGCCGGCCGACACCGGTACGGCCCACATGGGTGCAGCCCACACGGGTAAGGCCGACACGGGTACGGCCCACACGGGTGCAGCCCACACGGGTACGCCCCACACGGGTACGGCCCACACCGGCACCTCCCGTACCCGCGCCTCCCGCACCACGGCCCCCGGCCACCAGATCCCGCAGCCCTGGGTCACCGCCCCCGACGGCACCCGGGTCCGGCTGGACGACGTGCTCGGCGGCCGCTGGCTGCTCCTGCACGGAGCCCTGCCGACCCCGCAGCCCGAGTGGGAGCGGGCCGGCGTCCCCTCCCTGACCGTCCTGCCGGCCGGCTCAAGTCCCGCCGAGGGCGCGGTCGTCGACTGTGACGGCGTACTGCGCGCCTGGCTGACCAGCCACCGCGCCACCACCCTCGCGCTGCGCCCCGACGCCTACGTCTACGCGGCCGCCCCCACCGGCACCCCGCTCCCACCGCCCCCGGAGGGACTGACCCTGACCCCGCGCACGAACACAGCGAGTACTCCGCCCGCAACGACACCCCCGCCTGCCTCGCCCGCCTCGCCCGCCTCGCCCGCCTCGTCCTCCTCGCCCGCAGCCCAAGGAACGCCATGAGCACCCACACTCACACCCCACCACCAACCCCGATGCACGAGTCACTGGTCGAGGTCCTCGGCAGGAAGATCTTCGTCGCGGAGACCGGCGACGGCCCGCCGGTCCTGCTCCTGCACGGCGGCGGCCCCGGCGCCTCGGGCGTCTCCAACTACGCCCGCAACATCGCCGCCCTGGCCAAGGAGTACCGGGTCATCGTCCCCGACCTGCCCGGCTACGGCCGTAGCACCAAGGGCGTGGACGGCACGGACCCCTTCGGCCACCTCGCCTCCGGCATCCGCGGCCTGCTCGACGAACTCGGCCTGGACAAGGCCCACTTGGTGGGCAACTCCTACGGCGGCGCCTGCGCCCTGCGGCTCGCCCTGGACACCCCCGACCGGGTCGACCGCATGGTCCTGATGGGCCCCGGCGGCGTCGGCACCACCCGCGCGCTGCCGACGCCGGGTCTGAACAGCCTGCTCGACTACTACTCCGGCGACGGCCCTTCGCGGCTGAAGCTGGAGAAGTTCATCCGCACCTACCTCGTCTTCAACGCCGCCGACGTCCCCGACGGCGTCATCGACGCGCGCTACCGCGCCAGCATCGACCCGGAGGTGATCGCGGCCCCGCCGCTGCGCCGCCCCTCCGGCCCGAACGCCCTGCGCACGCTGTGGCGAATGGACTTCACCCGCGACACCCGCCTGGCCCGCCTGCCCGTGCCGACCCTGGTGCTGTGGGGCGCGGCCGACAGGGTCAACCGCCCGTCCGGCGGCCGGATGCTGGCCGACCGCATGCCCGACTGCGACCTGTACGAGGTCGCCAACACCGGGCACTGGGTGCAGTTCGAGCGCGCCGAGCTGTTCAACCGGCTCTGCACAGACTTCCTGGCGGGCCGCCGATGACCCCGTACACCTCCCCGTCCGTCTTCGGTGCGGTCCACCTGGGCTACATCGTCATCGAGACCGACCGCTTCGCCGACTGGCGCCGCTTCGGGACCGACGCCATCGGCATGCACCACGACGACCTCGACACCGGCCTGATGCGCTTCCGCCTCGACGGCCAGGAGTGCCGCTTCCTGCTGCGGCGCGGGCCGGCCGAGGACGTCGTGGCGACCGGTTGGCACATCGACGACCACGCCTCCTTCGAACAGATCGAAGCCCGCGTCCGCGCCCATGGTGTCCCCGTCGTTCGGGGATCCGCCGAGGAGGCGAGGATGCGCGGCGTCGAACGCCTGCTGCGCTTCCCCGGCCCCAAGGGCATCACCCAGGAGATCTACACGAGCCCCGTCCTCTCGCCGCAGCCCCTCGACATGCTCGCGTCCGGCTGGGTCACGGGCGACTCGGGCATGGGCCACGTCGCCATCACCTCCACCAGACCGGCCCTGATGCGCGGCTACTTCGACACGGTCTTCGACGCCCGTCTCACCGACTACATCGACGAGACGATCAGCGGCGTGAAGCTCAAGATCCGCTTCCTGCGCGTCAACGAACGCCACCACTCCATCGCCATCGCCGCCGTCCGCGGCCTGCCCGTCGACCCGATCCGCACCCGCGTCCAGCACCTCAACATCCAGGCCGCCACCCTCGACGACGTGGCCCGCAGCTACCAGCGCGTCCACGAACTCGGCTTCGACATGGCCCTGTCCGTGGGGCAACACACCAACGACAAGGAGCTCTCCTACTACGCCCGCACGCCCTCGGGCTTCGAGTGGGAGGTCGGCTGGAACCCGGTGGTCATCGACGAGTCCACCTGGGAACCCGGCACCCACCAGGGCATCAGCATCTGGGGCCACACCCCCGTCGGCCAGACCATCATCGACAAACTGACCCAGTTCCGCCTCGGCGCCCGCTCCCTCACCCGCCCCGAGCGGACGGTCCCCGCCCTCAGTGGCCCGGGCATCCCCGACGACTGACCAGGCACGGGCATCCCCGACGACTGACCAGGCACGGGCATCCCCGACGACTGACCGGCACGGGCATCCCCGACGACTCGCGATATTCGCCACCCCGGGCCGCTAGCCTGTATACAGCCTGGTGTACGGCGAGAGCGCGAGGGAGTTCCATGGTGCGGGCGACGGGAAAGAGCGCGGCGGTCTACGAGCGGCTCAAGGCCGACATCGAGTCGCTGCGGCTGCGTCCGGGCGCCAAGCTCAGCGAGGTCCAGCTGGGCGAGGAACTGGGTGCCTCACGCACCCCGGTCCGCGAGGCCATCCGGCGCCTCGCGGGGGAGGGGCTGGTCGACTTCGTACCCGGTGAGGTGGCCAGGGTGGCCACGATCTCGCTCGGCGGAGTGCGGGCCCTGTTCGAGTTCCGCATGCTCCTGGAACCCGAGGCGGCCGCGTCGGTCACGCGGGCGGGGGCGGCGGACGAGCGGGTGCTGGTGCCGTTCCGCGAACTGCTCACCCGCCTGGAGGAGTTCGACGCGACCTTCAGCACCCTGGACACCGCCGAGCAGACCCGCTCCTACCAGGAGTTCTACGACATCAGCGAGTCCTTCGACCAGGCCGTCATCGCCGCCTGCCGCAACCCCTACCTCGCCCGCACGATCCGCGACCTGCGCGGCCAGACCGCCCGCCTGCGCCGGATCTCGCACAGCGGCCCGCGCCGCATGCTGACCTCGCTGGAGGAGCACCGCGCGATGCTCAGGGCGATCGTGCAGGGCGACGCCCCGGCGGCGGAGGCGGCCGGCCGACACCACCTCGCCCAGACCCAGAACGCCCTGATCGAGAGCCTGACGAGTCACGACCTGACGACCGGGGCGGAGTTCCAGGTGGATATCGCGGGCTGAGTGCGGGCCGAGGTCGGGCGCCGCCAGGGCCGGACCGACCCACCCATGGTCTTGCTGTATCCACTGCTGTATACAGTAATGAATACAGCACGCCAGTTAACGCGCCTGCCACTCACCCAGTCAGCCAGGAGGGCCACCATGCCGCACACCGTCGGCGCCCCGGACCTGCTGGAGTTCGCCGCCGCCACCGTTGAGGCGCACGGCGTTCCGGCCGCCGACGCCCGTCTGCTCGCGGACACCCTGGTGACGGCGGAGCTCTGGGGCCATCCGTCCCACGGGATGCTGAGGCTGCCGTGGTACCTGGCCCGTATCGAGAGCGGCGCGACGGCAGCGGTGACCGCTCCGGCCATAGTGTCCGACAACGGCGCCGTACTCGTCGTCGACGGCCGCGACGGTCTCGGCCAGGTGCTCGCCGACCGCGCGATCACCTGGGGCGTGGAACGCGCCCGGCGCCACGGCATCAGCGCGGTCGCGCTCCGCAACTCCGGCCACTTCGGGACGGCGGCGTACTTCACCCGCAAGGCCGCCGATGAGGGCTGTGTGGCGTTGCTGGCCACCAACGCCAGCCCGGCGATGGCCCCTTGGGGCGGCCGGGAGAAGCGGCTCGGCACCAACCCGTGGTCGATCGCGGCACCTGGCGGCCGCTACGGCACGGTCGTGATGGACATCGCCAACACCGCCGTCGCACGCGGCAAGATCTACGCAGCCCAGGAACGCGGCGAACCGATCCCGGCGGGCTGGGCGGCCGACGCGGACGGCGCTCCGACCACTGACCCACGCCGCGCGATCGAGGGCCTGATCCTACCGATGGCCGGCCACAAGGGCTATGCCATCTCCTTCATGTTCGAGGTGCTGGCGGGCGTGCTGACCGGCAGCGCGTTCGGCTCCGGGGTCGTAGGCCCGTACCGCGCGACGGGCCGCAGCGGCGTCGGCCACCTGCTGATCTGCGTCGACATCCGGTCGATGGCCGACCCGGCGGAGTTCGAGGAGCGGATCGAGGCCCTCATCGAGGAGACGAAGTCCACTCCCACCGCCCCGGGTGCGGCGGAGGTGTTCGTCCCGGGAGAGCCGGAGGCCCGTACGGCCGAACGCCTGCGCACGGAGGGCATCACACTCGCCGACGACACCTGGACCGCTCTCACGAGGATCGCCGTCACCACGGCCGTACCCCTGCCCGCAGCTCGCACCGTCCCCTCCAAGTCCGAGGAGTTCCCCGCATGATCGCCCTGACCGTGTCCCTCCAGGTCGTCCCCGGCTGCCGTGACGCCTTCCTCGGGGCCATCGAGGAGAACGCCGAACGCACCTTCGCCGACGAGCCCGGCTGCCGCGCCTTCGACGTCGTCTGCGACCTGGACGACGACCACCACTTCGTCTTCCACGAGATCTACGACGACGAGGCCGCCGTCGACGCCCACCGCACCGCGCCCCACTACAAGGTCTGGCGCGAGGCGGCCGCGAAGTACGTCGTGCCCGGCAGCCAGGTCAACACCCTCTCCCGCCGCCTGTTCCACCACGCCTGATCGGAGCCGCCCACATGTGCCCCCACCGCCCCAGTGCCCCGGCGCTGCTCGTCCACCCCGACGAGGTCGCCCGCTTCGACCGCGGCGGAGGTGTGGCCACCATCCCCTACGTCGGCAGATGGAACTCCGACCGGGCGACCGTCACCACCGGTCAGACGGTCTTCCAGCCCGGCACCGGCCTGCCCCTCCACAGCCACAACGTCGAGGAGTCCGTCCTGATCCTCGAAGGCGAGGCCACCGCGGAGATAGCCGGCGAGTTCTTCGACCTGGAGACCGGCCAGGCGACCTGGGTCCCGGCCGGAGTCCCGCACCGCTTCTTCAACCGGGGACAGGGAGTCATGCGGATCTACTGGGTGTACGGCGGCCGCGACGTGACCCGAACCATCACCGCCACCGGCGAAACCTTCGAGCACCTCTCCACCCACGACAGGGGAGGCGCCCCCACCACCTGACGCTCCCGGCCCCGACCGCACAAAAAATCGGGCCCGTCCACGCAAACCGTGGACGGGCCCGAATCCGAGCGCCGGGCAGGCCTTGCACCTGCATCTCCCCACAGGAAGTGGGGCGTCTTTCCTTGGACCACCAACGCAACACCAGCCAACCGAAGTTCCGGCGACCAGCTCTGAACCAAGTGTAACCCACACGGCCCTGCGCCTTGCACGCCGCAGGCTCCGCTGAGGTTCGGGATGGGTCTGCGCTTCCCCGGTGGACGTCTCCGGTACCCCGCCGTTCTCGTTCATCGAGGCGACGCCGCGCTGAGTCTCGGTCCACCCTTTTGCTGGTAATTCCCGGGCAGGCACAGCCTTTTTGACGTTCGCGGTTCCTGCAACAGCTCTCTACGCACAACGGCCGCGCAACAACTGTCCGTCCCCCAGCAATTTTTGATGACTGCCGCGCGACACCGCTGGCTACGTTTGACCGCGTTCAAGCAAGGAGTGTTCGAGAAAAGAAACGGACATGTCCGTGGTAAAGAAAGGGATTTCCCGCATGGTGCCGCTTGATTCACCGGTGTTCTCCCGCCGCAGGGCACTCACCTCGCTGGCCGGTACCGCAGTGGCCGGCGCCGCGCTCGCCGCGGGTGCGCGTCCGGCCCTCGCCGCGGACGGGGACGGCCCGGCCCTCCCGGAGGAGCGCGCCGGCGGCCTGCCTCTGGTCATCCACAACAACAGCGGTGAGTTCGCCAACCGCAACGTGCACCTGTACATAGTCGGCAGCCGGGGCGACCGTCAGGTCCGGGTCACACGCCGCGGCACGGTCGAGCCGGTCAAGGTCTCCGACAACAAGGACAACGGCTTCACCGACTACGCCATCCCGCTCGACGCCCGCGGCACCACGCGGATCCGGCTGCCGCACATGTCCGGCCGGATCTACGTGTCCCTGGGCGGCAGGCTCAAGCTCAAGGCCGTCCAGGACGGGGCCGGACGGCCCGCGCTCCAGCACCCGGCGGGCTGGGTGAAGAACGACCCCAACTTCCCCGTGCTGCACGACTTCGTGGAGTTCACGCACAACGAGTCCGGCATGTTCTGCAACACGACCATGGTCGACATGTTCAGCGTGCCGCTGATGATCCGGCTCTCCGGGAACCGGGACCAGACCACCGGCACGATGCGGCAGGGCGGCCGGGCCCGCATCTTCCGGGCCATGGGGAACACCCCTGGATTCGGGAAGCTGGTCGTCGGCGAGCGGCGGGTCATCGCGCCGAGTCACGGACTCGACGCCGGTCGGTTCGGCAAGCACTACTTCGACCCGTACATCGACAAGGTCTGGCAGGCCTACCGGCAGCAGCCGCTCCATGTCCGTACCGTCGCGGGTGCGTTCACCGGCCGGGTCGACAACGGCAAGCTCACCTTCCACGGCCCGGCGACGGTCTCCTTCGCCAAGCCCTCCACCCGCGACGTGCTCTTCTGCGACGGCGCGCTCGCCGCCCCCAACGACGGGGTCACCGGTCCGGTCGCCGCGATCCTGGGCGCCGGCTTCAACCGTTCCACGCTGCTCAGCCATCCGAAGCAGCCCACCACCCGCGCGGCGACCTTCTACAAGCCGGAGATCACCAACCACTACGCGCGAGCCATCCACGCCCAGATGGGCAACGGCAAGGCGTACGGCTTTGCCTTCGACGACGTCGCCGAGTGGGCGTCGTACATCCAGGACACCCAGCCGCAGGCCATGCACCTGACGCTGACCCCGTTCTGACGGGCCGGTACGGCCGCTCTCCTCTCCCGATCCACCGACGAAAGGCGATCTGTCATGCCCGTTGTCCGTCGTACGAAGTCGGTCCTCGCCGTCACGCTGGCGGCGGCCGTGCTCGGAGTCGCCCAGGCGTCGCCGGCGTCCGCGGTCCCGTTCGGCAAGGTCCGCCAGGGCAAGGCGACTTTCTACAACGATGCCGGCACCGGGGCCTGCGGGAAGCCGCTCGACGCCGCGACCCAGATGCTCGTGGCGGTCTCACCGAAGTGGTGGAAGGCCGAGAACCCCAACAGGGACCCGCTCTGTCACGCCAAGGTCCGGCTGACCTTCCGCGGCAAGACCATCACCGTCCCGGTCAGGGACAAGTGCATGGAATGCGGATCCAAGCACATAGACCTCAGTCAGCCGGCTTTCGCGCGGCTGGCCGATCCTTCCAAGGGCGTCATTCACAAGGTCAAGTGGAAGTTCGTCCGCTGACCGGCTGATTCATTCCGTCGACCAAGAACCCACTCAATCGGGGAGTTTCCACCATGCCGAAGATGCGTACCGCTCATGCCCTTCTGACCGCCGTGCTGCTGGCGACGACCGGGGCCGGGCTCACCGCGGCGACCGCGTCCGCCGCGCCTGCCGAGCTCGCCGCGCCCGCCGCCCAGGGTGACTTCGTCGTCAGCAAGGCGGAGTACAACAGGATGTTCCCCCACCACAAGCCCTTCTACAACTACGAAGCCCTGGTCAAGGCGATGAAGAAGTACCCGGCCTTCGCGGACAAGGGCAACGCCAGGACCAAGAAGCGTGAGGCGGCCGCCTTCCTCGCCAACGTCCACCACGAGACCGGCGGCGGGCGCTACATCGTCGAGCAGAACCAGGCCAACTGGCCGTCGTACTGCGACACCACGCAGCCGTACGGCTGCCCGGCGGGGCAGTCCGCGTACCACGGTCGCGGGCCGATCCAGCTCAGCTGGAACTTCAACTACAAGGCCGCCGGTGACGCGCTCGGCATCGACCTGCTCCACAAGCCGGGGCTGGTGCAGAAGAACCCCGTCGTGGCGTGGAAGACGGGACTGTGGTTCTGGATGACCCAGTCCGGCGCGGGCACCATGACCCCGCACAGCGCCATGGTCCAGGGCAAGGGCTTCGGACAGACGATCCGCAGCATCAACGGCGCCATCGAGTGCAACGGCGGCAACCCGGCCCAGGTGCGGAGCCGGGTCAACACGTACAAGAAGTTCACCAAGATCCTCGACGTCAAGCCGGGCAAGAACCTCAGCTGCTGACCCGCTGACCCGCTGAGCCGGTGCCGGACGCCCGTGAAGTCCCCGGGCGTCCGGCATCGCGACGCCACGCCATGCCGTAGCACCCCCCACCTTCTTCGGAGCCGATTCCATGAGACGTACCGCGATGCTGGTCAGCATCCTCAGCCTGGCCGCCCTGGGAGCCACCGTCGGGCCGGCGCAGGCGGGACCCGCACCCGCCGACAACGAGACCCGTGCCACCGCCTTCTCCGACCAGGAGCAGGACAGGGCCCTGGAGTTCTGGACCGACGCCCGGCTGAACTCCGCCAGGGAGATGGCCGCGCCCACCGCCGCCCCGGAGGCGCCCGCCGTCACGTCGTCCGCCACCGACGACGGCGGGCCTCGACTGTCCGTCCCGCCCGTGGTCTTCCCGGACGCGGAGACCACCGCGCCCGCCACCGACGAGACGCCCGTGTCCACGCTCGCTTCCGAGCCGAAGCCCTGGAAGCGCGGCGGGCTGATCAGCAGGACCGCGGGCAAGGTGTTCTTCGAGAATGCCGCCGGCGACCTGTTCACCTGCTCGGCGACCGTCGCCAACACCAGGAACAAGTCGGTCGTCCTCACCGCGGGGCACTGTGTGGTGGACGCCCGTACCGGCGGGGTCTTCCGCAAATGGATCTTCATCCCGGGCTACCACAAGGGTGAGCGCCCGCACGGCACCTTCACCGCGAAGAAGCTCTTCCATCTGAAGTCGTACGTGTCCAGCCAGGGCAATGCCAACTGGGATGTCGCCTTCGCCGCCCTGCGCAAGCGTGACGGCCGCCCGCTCGCCAAGATCGTGGGTGGAGCGCAGGGCATCAAGTTCAATGCGCCGACCGGGCGTTACGTCCATTCCTTCGGCTACGGCGGTTCGCGCGCCGAGGGCAACGGCGAGCGGCTGAACCACTGCCAGGGCAAGGAGCACCGCGACCTCGGGCGCCCCGGCTCCACCATGTGGGGCATCGACTGCGTGCAGACCGGCGGATCCAGCGGCGGTGCCTTCCTCGCCGAGTTCAAGGCCGACAAGGGTGTCGGTGTTCTGGTCGGCAACATCGCCGTCGGCACGGACGTGAGCGAGTACCACCCGCGTCTCGGCGACCGCGCCCGCCGGCTCTACCAGGCCGCGAGCAGGGCCTGATCCTCCGGTTCCCCGGAACACCGGGCGCAGGCACGGGTTTTCGTGCCTGCGCCCGGTGTTCCTTTGTTGCGTGCCGAATTGACTGGCCGCAGAGCCGGAATAAATCCCGGAATAATTCCCCCAGCACTTATGAATGTTGACCGGCACGGAATCCGACTGCCACGCTTTCGATATGATTCGTACTCGTCAATTGCTGACCTTGATGGTCGGCGCAGCGGCACTGGCTCTGGCAGCCCCGAGTGGAATGGCCGTGACAAACAGTCCCGCCGTCGCCACACAGCCGGTCGCGGCCGTTGCGGAAAAGCCGAACATTGTCTTCGTCCTCACCGACGACATGTCCTCGAATCTCCTGCCGTACATGCCGGAGGTTCAGAAACTCCAGTCGCAGGGCATGACGTTCAGCGACTTCGTGGTCAGCAACTCGCTCTGCTGCCCGTCCCGGGCGTCCCTCTTCACCGGCCGGTACCCGCACAACACCGGAGTCCTCAGCAACGAGGGGCCGAACGGCGGATTCGGCGCCTTCCACAGCGGCGGGGAGGAGCGGGACACCTTCGCCACGGCCCTTCAGGCCAAGGGCTATCGCACCGCCATGATGGGCAAGTACCTGAACGGCTACAGCCCGGGCGACACGGTCGCGGGCCAGAAGCCGTACGTACCGCCGGGCTGGAACCAGTGGGACGTCGTCGGCGGCGGCTATGAGGGCTACAACTACAAGCTCGCCCACAACCACCAGATCGAGTCGCACGACGACCGGCCCAAGGACTATCTGACCGACGTGCTGAGCAAGAAGGGCACGAGCTTCGTCAAGAAGTCCGCAGCGGCGGACAAGCCGTTCCTGCTGGAGATCGCACTCTTCACGCCGCACGGCCCCTCAACGCCGGCGCCCCGCCACGAGAACGCCTTCCCCGGCCTTGAGGCCCCGCGCAGCCCCGCGTTCGACAAGCTGCCGACTAACGCCCCGCCGTGGCTGGCCCGGCAGGACCGGCTGACCCAGCGCGAGAAGAACACGATCGACCGGAAGTTCCGCAAGCGTGCCCAGGCGCTCCAGTCGGTCGACGAGATGATCGGGAAGCTGCGAGGCGCCCTGACCCGGGCCGGTGTCGCCGACGACACGTACATCGTCTTCGGCTCCGACAACGGCTTCCACCTGGGCGAGTACCGCCTCAAGGCGGGCAAGCAGACCGCCTTCGACACCGACGTCCGGGTACCGCTGGTGATCGCCGGACCCGGTGTCGCGAAAGGCAGGACGAGCAACGCCCAGGTGTCGAACATCGACCTCGCGCCCACCTTCCAGCGGATCGGCGGCGCCCCGGTGTCGTCCCGGGTGGACGGGCACAGCATGCTTCCGCTCCTCGACGGCGGCCCCGACTCCAACTGGCGCACGACCAACCTGATCGAGCACCGTCACGCCGACAGGTCGCCGGGCGACCCCGACAACAACGGCGGTGAGAGCATCAGCCCGCCGAACTACCACGCCCTGCGCACCAACTCCTACACCTACGTCGAGTACGGAAGCGGAGCGAAGGAGTACTACGACCTCCGCACCGACCCCTACCAGCTGCACAACACCGTGGGGCAGCTCGGCGGGGCCCGGCTGGACAACCTGCACGACGCGCTGACGCGGCTCAAGAACTGCCGAGGCGACGGCTGTTGGAGCGCCGCGAACCCGTAGGTCCCTTTCCCGCAGACGTCCCCCGCCCCGTAGTGTTGGCGGGGGCCGTCCGCACGCACTGGACGGGCCGAGGCCGGCGGAGTGCGGGTGACGGGTGCTGATGGTCGACGGAGGATTCGTCCTGCGTACGGATGCCGGTGAGCGGACGACCGGTGCAGGCCCGTGAAGCTCTCCACCCGGCTCGCCCTCACCGTCGGCGGCGGCGTACCCGTGCTGATCGTGGCCTGCGGCTGGCTGCTGCTGAGCCTCATCACCGATGACCTACGCCAGCAGCAGGACGCTCAATTGCAGGCCCGTGCCACCGTCGTGGCCAAGAACACCAAGAACTACCTGGACGCGGCCGGGACCGGCCAGCCGGTTGTGGAGCAGGTCCGCCGGCAGCGGCTCATCAAGTCCACCAGCGGCATGGGGGTATGGGTCACCGGACCCACGGGCACACTGCGAGCCGGCCCCCAACTCCCGTCCGCGCAGCTGCCGTACAGCGCCCCGAGACCGCTGAAGGTGACCGTCGAAGGCCGGGACTGGCTGGTCCTGTCGCTGCCCGTCGCGATCGACCGGCAGCGGGACCGGCCCAACCTCTGGCTGTTCTCACCGGACACCGTCGAGGAGGAGCTGGCGCTGGTGCGCCGACGGGTCTACGTCGGGGCCGCGGTGGCCCTGCCGACGGCGGGAGCGGTCGCCTGGGCCATCGCGAACCGCGCTGTGCTGCCGCTGCGCCGACTGCAACGGCGTACCAGCGGACTCGACCCGCGCACCAGCTCGTCCCGGCTGGAACACCGGCCCACCCGCATCGCCGAGGTCGACGACCTCGCGCTCACCCTGCAGACGGTGCTCAACCGCTACGACGAGCAGGTGGCGCGTACCGGAGAGGCTTTGGCCACGGCCCGGTCGTTCGCGGCGGCGGCCTCCCATGAGCTGCGTTCGCCGTTGACGAGCATCCGCGCCAATCTGGATGTCCTGGCCGGGCCGTTCGAGCTCGAACCGGCGGAACGGGACGAGTTGCTGGCCGAGTTGGTGACCGAGCAGGAGAGGCTGGTCGGTCTGCTCTCGATGCTGCGGACCCTGGCGCAGGGCGATCTGGTCGAGGCCGAGGCGTTCGAGTCGCTGGACCTCGGGGAGTTGGTGCACTCCTGCGTCGACGGACTGCGCCGCGCCCACCCCGGGACCGAGGTGTCCGTGCGGGCGGCGTCGGGACTGATCGCGGACGGCTGGGCGGAGGGGCTGCGCTCGGCGGTGGACAACCTGCTGACCAACGCCCGGGTGCACGGCAGGGTCGGCGAACGTGCCGCCACCATCGTGGTGACCCTGCGGCAGTCCGACCGGCCGGGCGAGCGGACCGCGGTGCTCACCGTGGACGACGACGGCCCCGGCGTCCCGCCCGAACGCCGGGAGAAGATCTTCGAGCGCTTTTGGCACGGTCCGGAAAGCCCCGGCTCCGGGCTGGGCCTCACCCTCGTCGCCCAGCAGGTCAGCCTGCACCAGGGGCAGGTCTCGATGTCGGACCGCCCGGACGGGCAACGCGGCACACGCTGCGAGGTACGGCTGCCGCTGACCGGCGTGCGGGAGTTCGAGCACACACTGCCGTTGCTGCGCCGCGACTGGTTGAGCGGCACGGCGGAGGCATCCGGAATTAATCCCGGCCGAGGCTGAGGAATTCTGGCTCGAACCCACCTCGCCCAGGGTCTCGGCGAATCAGGGTTGGTTATTGCCGCGCTGAATAAATCCCGCCCGGCGTCGTTTTTTCCCGCGCGGATTCCTTGAGAACGGCACGTCTTCCTTGCCATGGTTCCGGAAAGCACTGTCGGATCCCAGGAAGAGAGGAACGCCGACGTTGAACGGAACCACCGCGGTGGCCCACACGATGTGGCGTGCGCTGCATGTGTGGAAGCGGACGCTGGGCAAGGGCGTGCACACGCTTCCGGTGCCGCCGTCGACGGGTATCGGGCTGAGTGTGCACGTGAGCGGCATCCTCGCCGTCCACGGGGACCGCGGGGACACGCGGGAGACGGTCCTGCTGCCGGAGGACGTCTGCGTCACCCCCGCGGAACCGAACCGGCCGCTGGTCGTGTCCCCGAGAGGGAACAGGCCCGCCGTGATCGCGTCCCTCGCCATTCCCGAGGCCATGGTGCGCCGGTTTGCCGGCGAGGAATTCCGGATGGGGGAGCGGCAGTCCCCGCACCCTTGTCCCGCTGTCACCTCCGACCCGGTGCTCGCCGAGATGGTGAAGGCGGTGGTGGCTGCCAGTGAACTCGGCGCCGACGACGTGTACGCGGACTCGGCGGCGCGTTTCATCCTCGCCCACCTCCGCATTCCGCGGTCGCGCGCCGCCGCCCCGAGCGCGCCGGCGGGCGGTCTCACCCAGCGGCAACTGGACACCATCACCGCGTACATGAGAGCCAACTCTGCGCGGCCCATCACCCTGGACGATCTCGCCGCCCTGGTCTCCTTCAGCCGCTTCCACTTCCTGCGCTGCTTCAAGAACGCCACGGGCGCCACGCCCTACCGGTATCTCACCGAGCTGAGGATCGCGTCGGCGCGAACGCACCTGGAGAACGGTACCGAGACCATCGCAGCCATCGGCCAGCGCTGCGGCTTCTCGGGCTCCGAGCACTTCTCCCGGAGCTTCCGCCGGGTCATGGGCTGCACACCGTCGCAGTACCGCGCGACCCGGCCCGAGTCGCCTGCGGCCGGGCACTCTCCAGCGTAGAGTCCCCGTCGCTTCGGAGGGTTTCCCTCCCCTGGATACGCTTACCGCGGCAGCTCTCCGTCCTGCGACGTGCCGCGCCGAAAGACGGAGGGCGTGAGCGAGGAGACACTCCGCGCGCTGGAGCGGGACGGGCTGGTCCGCCGGACCATCCACTCGGAGCCTGGAGAGGAACGACGCATGGCCGGCAGGGCCGGACGAGTTCTCGTGGCCGACGACGACGTCAGCACGCGACGTTCGCTGGAACGCGGACTCCGGCTGGGGGGCTTCGAGGTGACGCTGGCCAATGACGGCCGTTCCGCGATGGAGTCGATGAACAGACTCCGTCCGGACATCGTTGTCCTCGATGTCTGCATGCCCGACCTGAGCGGCATCGACGTGTGCCGGGCCCTGCGCGAGAACGGGGACGACGTGCCCGTGCTCATGCTCTCCGGACTGGACGAAGTGGCCGACAGGATCGCCGGGCTGCAGGCCGGCGGCGACGACTACCTGGTCAAGCCCTTCGCCCTGCAAGAACTGACGCTGCGCCTGCACGCCCTCCTGCGCCGGCGTCCCCCCGCCGCGACGGACCGGGTCCGGGTGGGCGGCCTGGTCGTGGAACCGTCCGCCCGCCAGGCGTGGCTGGACGGGCAGCTCCTGCACCTGACGCCCCGCGAGTTCCACCTCCTGGAGATGCTGGCCCGGAACGCGGGCCTGGTCCTCACCCGCGGCCAACTGCTCGAACACGTCTGGGGCTACGACGCCCGCGTCCGTACGGACGCCGTGGACACGTTCGTCAGCTATCTGAGGCGCAAGACGGAGACAGAGGGGCGCCCCCGCATCCTGCACACGGTGCGGGGTGTCGGTTTCGTGCTGCGCTTTGACAACGGCCCGACCTGACCGCCTGTCCACCGTGCCGGGAGGAGCGGTTCAGGAGGGGCGGGGCGCGATCACAAAGATTCCACAAGAACGGTCCCTACTTTCCTCTTTGCGGCGGCCGGGGTCCGCCGCGGGGAGGGGGAGAAGTGCCGAACGCGACACACAACACCACGTGGGCACGGGGACAGTACGGGGACCGGATGCTGCGCCTGCTCCGCGAGTTCGGCCCGCTGACACGGAGCGAGCTGGGGGAGCTGTCAGGACTGTCGCGCACCACGCTGTACGAGGTCGTCAGCAGGCTCGTGGACAGTGGCCAGGTGATCGCCGCGGTGCCGGACAGCACTCGTCGCGGGCGGGGCCGCCCGGCGGAGAAGCTGATTCCGAACCCGGAGGCCGGCCGGGTGCTCGGGATCGATTTCGGGCGGCGGGCTGTTCGCGTGGTCGCGGTGGCGGGGGACCGCGACGACTTGGAGCACCAGGACGCCATCAGTACAGCGAGCGAAGCGCATTCCCCAACGGCTCAGTGGCCGGACCGTATTGTCATCGCACGTCGGCTCGTCGGCACCCTGACCGGCGGACGACTGCGACTCGATGCCCTGAACGCTGTGGGAGTCGCGGTGACGGGCCCGGCGACCGACGCGCGCGCCCCGCTCGACCGGCGGGCCATGGCGGTGATGATGGGCCGCAGCTTGGGCACCCGGGTGCGGATCGACAACGCAGCGCGCCTCGCGGCCCTGGCCGAGACGGTCTGGGGCGCGGCCCACGGACAGCGAGACGTGCTGTACCTGGAACTCTCGGACCCTGTCGGCGGGGCGCTGGTGAGTGGTGGCGTGCTGCACCGCGGCGCACACGGCCGGTCGGGGGAGTTCGGGCACATCACCGCGGAGCCCGGGGGCGCGAAGTGCCCCTGCGGTGGGCGGGGTTGTCTGCAGACCGTCGCCTCGACCACGGCCATGCTGGACGCGTACCGACCCGGGGCGGACCTACCTGACCTGCTGGCCGCGTTGGGTTCCGGAGATCCGGCCGCCCATGCGGTGCTACGCCGGGCAGGCACCTACGTGGGAAGGGTCCTGGCGGGTCTGGTCAACGCGCTCGAACCCGGCATCGTCGTCGTGGGCGGCGAACTCGTCACCGCCGGCCCGACCCTGCTGGAGTCGGTACGGCGTGAACTGCTGGCGAACGTCGTACGGTGCGGCTCGCGCCCGTCGCCCCTCGTCCGGCCCGCGGAGTTGGGCGACCATGCCGCCGCCCTCGGAGCCGCGTCACTCCTGCGGCAGCCCGGCAGGGATCCTTCGCATTCCGCCGGAAAAGGACTCGATACGGGGGTCAGGATATCGGGCGGATTGCGCGCGAATTAAAGGCCGGCAGAACCGGATTAAATTGACCGCATTCAATCTGGAATGGAAAGCTCGAATGAGAGCTCCTACCAGATGGGAACGGAAAAGAATGCGCATATCCAGGTACCTCGCCACGGTTCTTACGGTCACCGCGGCCACCACCACTCTGTCGGCCACCTCCGCCGCCTCGGCATCGGCGGCACCGTCCGCTGGATCGCTGCGAGCCGGCGTGTTCAAGCTGACGAACGCCGAACGGGTCAAGGCCGGTTGCCCCAAGCTGAAGTACAACTCCGCGCTCGCCAAGGCCGCCCAACGGCACTCGGCGGACATGGCCAGGCACAACTTCGTCGACCACGTCGGCTCCGACGGCAGCACCATGGTGACCAGGGCCAGGGCGGCAGGCTACACCGGCTTCAGTGCGCTCGCGGAGAACGTCGCCGCCGGTGAGAGGAGCGCCGCCGCGGTCGTGAGGGGCTGGATGAATTCCCCCGGGCATCGGGCCAACATTCTCGACTGCTCGCTCAAGCACCTGGGCGTCGGCTACGTGAAGAAGGCCGGTACCGCGCACGGGACGTACTGGACGCAGGACTTCGGCGCCAAGTTCTGACACGGGAGCGTGGAAGCCATGCGCAAGCTGCGCCTACTCGTGGTGCTGCTGGCCGCCCTGACCATGCTCGCCTCCACCGGGAGCAACCGGGCCGACGCGAGCGCATCCACCGCCGCTGCGAAGAAGAAGGGCGTCAGCGCCTGGAAATTCAACGGCGTCACCGGGGCGATGGCCGACGCGAACGTCGGCTGGTTCTACACCTGGGCCTCGGACAAGCAGCAGATCAAGCCCCCGTCCGGCGTCGAGTTCGTACCCATGATCTGGGGCCGTGAATTCGTGACCGAACAGCATCTCGGACGAGCCAAGGCGCAGGGCAGGACCCTGCTCGGGTTCAACGAACCGGACCGGGCGGACCAGGCGGGGATGTCCGTGAAGGAGGCCCTCGATCTGTGGCCCCGGCTGCAGTCGACCGGAATGCGTCTCGGAGCACCCGCGGTGGCCACCGGCGGTGACCTCGCCGGCGGTTGGCTCGACCGCTTCATGAAAGGCGCCGCCGCCCGCGGCTACCGGGTCGACTTCATTCCCCTGCATTGGTACGGCTCGGACTTCAATGCCCAAGCTGCGACAGGTCACTTGAAGAGCTATCTCCGTGCCGTGCACCAGCGCTACAAGAAACCCATCTGGCTGACCGAGTACGCGCTGATCGACTTCTCCAGTGGTACGCCGAGGTATCCGACCAAGGAACGGCAGGCCGCCTTCGTGAAGAAGTCGACCGCAATGCTGGAGAAGCTGCCGTACGTCAAGCGGTATGCGTGGTTCACGCTTTCCACGGAGCGAGGCCATGGCAGCGGCCTCTACAACGGCACGCAGGCCAACCGCGTGGGTGCCGCCTACCGCGCTGCGCGGTAGCGAGACGCCTCTTCTCTTTCATTCCCTCTCTTCTCTTCTCAGGAAGGACGCGAAATGCGCGATCGTCAGCCCACTGGACGTGTCCTGGCGGTACTGGCCGCCACTGCCTCTCTCGCCGTGATGGCGGGCGCCGGCTCGTCGGCCCACGCCGACACCGGGTCCTCGGACGGGGCTCAGGCCGTACAGGTCAATGCGACGGGCGCGGCGGAGATCCCCTGTGCCAAGTACCTCCAGAAGAAGCACACTTATCGGACGAACCCCGCGGGCCCCTCCTGGCAGACCTACAAGACAGACAAGCTTGGCAGGCCGGCCGACGCCGAGATCCGGGTCGGGGCTGTGGATCGGGATCCCAGGCTCGGCCTGTGCGAGGCGGTCGTGGGTGAGTGGGGCGGTCCCGGGCAGGTTGGCGCGCGGATGATTCCCGCCGGCGTCAAGGGTGCGGGCCACCGCGCCAATGTCGTCCCGGTCGCCAAGTCGGCCGACAGGATCCTGAAGGCCGTGGAGCGCAAGACCCTGCGGTGCAACGCGGGCTACAAGATCGTCACCCTCGGGGTCACCGCCCATTACAAGAAGAACGACGACGGAGTTGTTCCGTCCAGGTTCAGTGTTTCCCTCGAGGTGAAGAACCGCGCCATCGAATTCGGCGCGAACTCGTTCCTGGCGTTCGACAACAAGGAGTACACCAAGGCCGGCGAGCGCAGGCTGCTTGACTCGCTGGCCGACCAGGTGGAAGCGATGCGCTGCTGAAGTCCCAAAAAAGCCGCCGCACCCCATCCCGGCCTGCTGAGCAGCAGGCCGGGATGGGGTGCGGCGGCTTCCGTCGGTCAGATGTCCCGGAAGATCTCGATCTGCGCCCCGATCGAGTTCAGGCGCTCGGCGAGGTCCTCGTAACCCCGGTTGATGACGTACACGTTCCGCAGGACCGACGTGCCGTCCGCTGCCATCATCGCGAGGAGGACGACCACGGCGGGGCGCAGGGCCGGCGGGCACATCATCTCCGCGGCGCGCCAGCGAGTCGGGCCCTCGACCAGGACGCGGTGGGGGTCCAGCAACTGGAGGCGGCCGCCGAGGCGGTTGAGGTCGGTGAGGTAGATCGCCCGGTTGTCGTAGACCCAGTCGTGGATCAGCGTCTTGCCCGACGCCACCGCGGCGATCGCCGCGAAGAACGGGACGTTGTCGATGTTCAGGCCCGGGAAGGGCATGGGGTGGATCTTGTCGATCGGCGCCTCCAGCTTGGAGGGACGGACCGTGAGGTCCACCAGGCGCGTACGGCCGTTGTCGGCGAAGTACTCCGGCGTGCGGTCGTGGTCGAGGCCCATCTCCTCCAGGACCGCCAGCTCGATCTCCAGGAACTCGATCGGCACGCGACGAACCGTCAGCTCCGACTCGGTCACCACGGCGGCGGCCAGCAGGCTCATCGCCTCGACCGGGTCCTCGGAGGGGGAGTAGTCGACGTCCACGTCGATGTTCGGCACACCGTGCACCGTCAGCGTCGTCGTGCCGATGCCCTCGACCCGGACCCCGAGCGCCTCCAGGAAGAAGCAGAGGTCCTGGACCATGTAGTTGGAGGAGGCGTTGCGGATGACCGTGACGCCGTCGTGCCGCGCGGCGGCCAGCAGCGCGTTCTCGGTCACGGTGTCGCCGCGCTCGGTCAGCACGATCGGCCGGTCGGGACGTACGCCCCGGTCCACCACCGCGTGGTACTGCCCCTCGGTCGCCGCCACGTCCAGGCCGAAGCGGCGCAGCGCGATCATGTGCGGCTCGATGGTCCGCGTACCGAGGTCGCAGCCGCCGGCGTACGGCAGCATGAAGCGGTCCATGCGGTGCAGCAGCGGACCGAGGAACATGATGATCGAGCGGGTGCGCACGGCGGATTCGGCGTCGATCGCCGCCATGTTCAGCTCGGCCGGCGGCACGATCTCCAGGTCGACGCCGTCGTTGATCCAACGGGTGCGCACGCCGATGGAGTTGAGCACCTCCAGCAGGCGGTACACCTCCTCGATGCGGGCGACCCGGCGCAGCACTGTGCGCCCCTTGTTGAGCAGCGAGGCGCACAGCAGTGCCACGCAGGCGTTCTTGCTGGTCTTGACGTCGATCGAACCGGACAGCCGACGTCCGCCGACGACCCTCAGATGCATCGGACCGGCGTAACCCAGCGACACGATCTCGCTGTCGAGGGCTTCACCGATTCGGGCGATCATCTCAAGGCTGATGTTCTGGTTGCCGCGCTCGATGCGATTGACGGCGCTCTGTGAGGTGCCGAGCGCCTCGGCCAGCTGTGCCTGTGTCCAGCCACGGTGTTGCCGGGCGTCACGGATGAGCTTGCCGATGCGTACGAGGTAGTCGTCTGCCATGAGGTTGAGGCTATCTCAGATATGAGATGGCACATTCTCAGGGGGGCCATTCGGGTGACGTGCCGTCAACGCCGCCTGGCGGTACGGGTGCGGCGCCATCCGAAAGGTCCGGGCAAATCCATCGATGTCGTACGGCGTCCGGTGCTGCTGTGGGTGTGTCGCGGGCCGTTCCTGCCGCCCGTGGTGATGGACCAGGAGCGCCGGTTGATGTTCAGCCGCACGCCGGGCAAGATGCGAAAACTCTTACGAAATGTCAGGGGCATGGATGCTCCTTCCGGGGTCCGGGGTCCGGGGTCCGACGTTCGACGTCGGGTGTGTATCTCTCGGTTACCCCGACTCGGCCGCCTGATGGCACGTCGGAATGCCGGAAGGGAATGCCGGAAGGGCCTGCTCGACGCCGTGTGCGTCGAACAGGCCCTTCCAGTGGTCCGTCCCCTGTCCGGTATGTCAGTCCGTGCCGGACTCCATCGCCGCGCGGTCCAGGAGCGCGTCCTCCTCGGAGACCTCGCCGCGGGAGGCGATGGCCTCGGCGCCGCCCTCGGGCAGCTCCGGCATGGTGCCGATCAGACCGGTCGCGGCCGCCTGGGAGGCGCCGACGGTGGGGCTGCCGGTGCCGATCAGGCCGAGGCCGACGTACTGCTCCAGCTTGGCGCGCGAGTCGGCGATGTCGAGGTTGCGCATGGTGAGCTGGCCGATCCGGTCCACCGGGCCGAACGCCGAGTCCTCGGTGCGCTCCATGGAGAGCTTGTCCGGGTGGTAGCTGAACGCCGGGCCGGTCGTGTCGAGGAGGGAGTAGTCCTCGCCGCGCCGCAGCCGCAGCGTCACCTCGCCGGTGACGGCCGCGCCGACCCACCGCTGGAGCGACTCACGGATCATCAGCGCCTGCGGGTCCAGCCAGCGGCCCTCGTACATCAGCCGGCCCAGCCGCCGGCCCTCGTTGTGGTACTGGGCGAGGGTGTCCTCGTTGTGGATCGCGTTGACGAGGCGTTCGTACGCGGCGTGCAGCAGGGCCATGCCCGGCGCCTCGTAGATGCCGCGGCTCTTGGCCTCGATGATCCGGTTCTCGATCTGGTCCGACATGCCGAGGCCGTGCCGGCCGCCGATGGCGTTGGCCTCCATCACCAGGTCGACGGGGGAGGCGAACTCCTTGCCGTTGATCGTGACGGGGCGGCCCTGCTCGAAGCCGATCGTGACGTCCTCGGGGGCGATCTCGATGGACTGGTCCCAGAACTTCACGCCCATGATCGGCTCGACGGTCTCGACGCCGGTGTCCAGGTGCTCCAGGGTCTTGGCCTCGTGGGTGGCGCCCCAGATGTTGGCGTCCGTGGAGTACGCCTTCTCCGTGGAGTCCCGGTAGGGCAGCCCGTGGGCGAGCAGCCACTCCGACATCTCCTTGCGGCCGCCGAGCTCGGTCACGAAGTCCGCGTCGAGCCAGGGCTTGTAGATCCGCAGGTTCGGGTTGGCGAGCAGGCCGTAGCGGTAGAACCGCTCGATGTCGTTGCCCTTGAAGGTCGAGCCGTCGCCCCAGATCTGGACGTTGTCCTCGAGCATCGCGCGCACCAGCAGCGTGCCGGTGACGGCACGGCCCAGCGGCGTGGTGTTGAAGTACGCCCGCCCGCCGGAGCGGATGTGGAACGCGCCGCACGTCAGCGCGGCCAGGCCCTCCTCGACGAGGGCGGCACGGCAGTCGACCAGGCGCGCGACCTCGGCGCCGTAGGCCTTGGCGCGCCCGGGCACCGAGGCGATGTCGGGCTCGTCGTACTGGCCGATGTCAGCGGTGTAGGTGCACGGGACGGCGCCCTTGTCGCGCATCCAGGCGACCGCGACCGAGGTGTCGAGACCGCCCGAGAAGGCGATGCCGACGCGCTCGCCGGAGGGGAGGGAGGTGAGGACCTTGGACATAGGAAGAGTATGCATCACGATGCATGGTCATGCAAAGGGGGTATGCGGAATCCAGGAAAAGAGGCATGCCGAAGCCCCAGGCATGACCATCCCGGCCCCATGTACTAGAGTTATCTCGACATCGAGATATCTGCCGAGGTGCACCGCAGCCGCGCGGGGTCACCGATCCAACGGTAAGGGTTACCTAACTTAGCCTTACCTTAGCGGATCGGCCAAGATGCCGTGGCGGCAGGATCGTGGTGGTACGCGCACATCAATGAAGGAGACTGTCGTGTCGGCGAACAGCTTCGACGCCCGCAGCACGCTGCAGGTGGGCGACGAGTCGTACGAGATCTTCCGGCTGGACAAGGTCGAGGGCTCCGCGCGCCTCCCTTACAGCCTGAAGGTGCTGCTGGAGAACCTCCTCCGCACCGAGGACGGCGCGAACATCACCGCCGACCACATCCGCGCCCTCGGCGGCTGGGACTCCCAGGCCCAGCCGTCGCAGGAGATCCAGTTCACGCCGGCCCGCGTGATCATGCAGGACTTCACCGGCGTGCCCTGTGTCGTGGACCTCGCGACCATGCGTGAGGCCGTCGCGGCGCTCGGCGGCGACCCGGCGAAGATCAACCCGCTCTCCCCGGCCGAGATGGTCATCGACCACTCCGTCATCGCCGACAAGTTCGGCACGAACGATGCCTTCAAGCAGAACGTCGACCTGGAGTACGGCCGCAACAAGGAGCGCTACCAGTTCCTGCGCTGGGGCCAGACCGCGTTCGACGACTTCAAGGTCGTCCCGCCGGGCACCGGCATCGTGCACCAGGTGAACATCGAGCACCTCGCGCGCACGGTCATGGTCCGTAACGGCCAGGCGTACCCCGACACCCTCGTCGGCACCGACTCGCACACCACCATGGTCAACGGCCTCGGCGTCCTCGGCTGGGGCGTCGGCGGCATCGAGGCCGAGGCCGCCATGCTCGGCCAGCCGGTCTCCATGCTCATCCCGCGCGTCGTCGGCTTCAAGCTGACCGGTGAGCTCCAGCCCGGCACCACCGCCACCGACCTCGTGCTGACCATCACCGAGATGCTCCGCAAGCACGGCGTCGTCGGCAAGTTCGTCGAGTTCTACGGCGAGGGCGTCGCCGCGACCTCCCTCGCCAACCGCGCCACCATCGGCAACATGTCGCCGGAGTTCGGCTCCACCGCCGCGATCTTCCCGATCGACGACGAAACCCTGAACTACCTGCGTCTGACCGGCCGTTCCGACCAGCAGGTCGCGCTCGTCGAGGCGTACGCCAAGGAGCAGGGCCTCTGGCTGGACCCGAAGGCCGAGCCGGACTTCTCCGAGAAGCTGGAGCTCGACCTCTCCACGGTCGTCCCCTCCATCGCCGGCCCGAAGCGCCCGCAGGACCGCATCGTCCTCGCGAACGCCGCCGAGCAGTTCAAGACGGACGTCCTGAACTACGTCGCCACCGCCGACGAGGCGGGCGAGGAGTCCTTCCCGGCCTCCGACGCCCCGGCCGCCACCAACGGCGTCCCGAGCAACCCGGTCGTGGTCACCGCCCCCGACGGCTCGACCTACGAGATCGACCACGGCGCGGTCACCGTCGCGGCCATCACCTCCTGCACCAACACCTCGAACCCGTACGTCATGGTCGCCGCCGCGCTGGTGGCCAAGAAGGCGGTCGAGAAGGGCCTGACCCGCAAGCCGTGGGTCAAGACCACCCTCGCCCCGGGTTCCAAGGTCGTCACCGACTACTTCGACAAGGCGGGCCTGACCCCGTACCTCGACAAGGTCGGCTTCAACCTCGTCGGCTACGGCTGCACCACCTGCATCGGCAACTCCGGTCCGCTGCCGGAGGAGGTCTCCAAGGCCGTCAACGACCACGACCTCGCGGTCACCTCGGTCCTCTCCGGCAACCGGAACTTCGAGGGCCGGATCAACCCCGACGTCAAGATGAACTACCTGGCCTCCCCGCCGCTGGTCGTCGCGTACGCCCTCGCGGGCTCCATGAAGGTGGACATCACCCGTGACGCCCTGGGCGCCGACCAGGACGGCAACCCGGTCTTCCTGAAGGACATCTGGCCCTCCGAGGCCGAGGTCAACGACGTCGTGGCGAACGCCATCGGCGAGGACATGTTCTCCAAGTCCTACTCCGACGTCTTCGCGGGCGACGCCCAGTGGCAGGCCCTGTCGATCCCGACCGGCAACACCTTCGAGTGGGACGCGGAGTCGACCTACGTCCGCAAGCCCCCGTACTTCGAGGGCATGACGATGGAGACCACCCCGGTCTCGGACATCGCCGGCGCCCGCGTCCTGGCCAAGCTGGGCGACTCGGTCACCACCGACCACATCTCCCCGGCCGGTGCCATCAAGGCCGACACCCCGGCCGGCAAGTACCTCACCGAGCACGGTGTGGAGCGTCGTGACTTCAACTCCTACGGCTCGCGCCGAGGCAACCACGAGGTCATGATCCGCGGCACCTTCGCCAACATCCGCCTGCGCAACCAGATCGCGCCGGGCACCGAGGGCGGCTACACCCGCGACTTCACCCAGGCCGACGCGCCGGTGTCGTTCATCTACGACGCCTCGCAGAACTACCAGGCCGCCGGCACCCCGCTGGTCATCCTGGGCGGCAAGGAGTACGGCTCCGGCTCGTCCCGCGACTGGGCCGCCAAGGGCACCGCGCTGCTCGGCGTCAAGGCCGTCATCACCGAGTCGTACGAGCGCATCCACCGCTCGAACCTCATCGGCATGGGCGTCCTGCCGCTCCAGTTCCCGGCCGGCCAGAACGCCGACTCGCTGGGCCTGACCGGCGAGGAGACCTTCTCCATCACCGGCGTGACCGAGCTGAACGAGGGCACCACCCCGAGCACGGTCAAGGTCACCACCGACACGGGCGTCGAGTTCGACGCGGTCGTCCGCATCGACACCCCCGGTGAGGCCGACTACTACCGCAACGGCGGCATCATGCAGTACGTGCTGCGCAGCCTGATCCGCAAGTAAGCGGTACGGCACGGCAGTTGAGGGCCGCATCCCCGATCACCGGGGATGCGGCCCTTGTCGTTCTCGTCCCGTGACATCGCCGGGGCTCAGCCGGAACACAGGGTTCCCCCAGCCCGCCGGGACAGGATCGGGACATGACCGGCATCGCAGGGCCTCGAACCGCACACGTCCGTGCGCTCATGGCCGACGACGGGCTCGTGCACGGAACCGGCCACGCCATCAGGCTGCCGGAGAACGGCGGATGAGCGCCCGGCGGCGCCCGCGCTCCCTGCGCACGCGCCTGCTCGTGCTCATCGCCACGGCCCTCGTCGCCGTATGCGCCGCGATGGCGCTGACCACCGTGTTCGTCCAACGCGCCTATCTGCTCGACAACCTCGACGACCGGGTCCACGACGCCGCCGGACGCAGCCTGGGCGGCGCCCGCCAGCACCCCGGGCCGGCGGACGACCTGAGCTTCCTGGAGAACGGGCACCCAGCCGGCATGCTCGCCGCCCGGCTCGACACCGACGGCGACATCCTCGCCGCCGGGGTCGTACGCCGGGACGCCGCGCCGCGCGCGCTCACCGACGCCCAGCGGACGGCCCTGGCGGGCGTCGCCACCGACGGCTCGATACACACCGCGACCGTCCCGGACCTCGGCACCTACCGGCTCACCGTCGCCCGGAGCGGCGGAATCCGGGTCCTCGCGGGCCTCCCGATGGACGACGTACAGGACATGATCAGCGGCATGGTCGTGGTCGAGGCGGTCGTCGCGGTGGCCTGCCTCGCCGTCGCGGGCGGCCTGTGCGCGGTGGTCGTACGACGTCAGCTGCGGCCTCTCGGCCGGGTCGCCGCCACCGCGGCCGAGGTCTCCCGCGCGCCGCTCGACCGGGGCGAGGTCACCGGCATCGCCCGCGTCCCGGCCCGGGACACCGACCCCGCCAGCGAGGCCGGGCAGGTCGGCGCCGCCCTCAACCGCATGATCGAGCACGTCGAGTCCTCCGACACCGCGCGCCGGCGCACCGAGGAACGCATGCGCCGCTTCCTCGCCGACGCCGGCCACGAACTGCGCACCCCGCTCGCCTCGATCGCGGGCTACGCCGAACTCATGAACCGCGGCACCGGCCCCGTCGAACCGCTGCTGGCCTGGCGCCGCGTCTTTGCCGAGTCCGCGCGCATGACCGGCCTGGTGGAGGACCTGTTGCTGCTGGCCCGGCTGGACGAGGGCAGACCCCTGCACTGCGCAGAGGTCGACATGGCGGCACTGGTCGCCGAGGCGGTCCGGCACGCGCAGGCCGTCGGCGGCGGACACGACTGGCGGCTCGAACTCCGCCCGGACGACACCCCGCCGGTCCTCGGCGACGAGGCCCGGCTGCACCAGGTGGTGGCCAACCTGCTGGCCAACGCGCGGATGCACACGCCCGCGGGCACGAGGGTCGTCGCGGTCGTGGAGACCGGGGGCGACCGGTGCGTCGTACGCGTCCGCGACGACGGCCCCGGCATCCCGCCCGCCCTGCTCCCGACGGTCTTCGACCGCTTCACCCGCGCCGACACCTCCCGCGCCCGGAGCAACCCGCACGACGGCGGCTCCGGGCTGGGCCTCGCCGTCGTGACGGCGATCGTCACGGCGCACGGCGGGCACATCGAGGTCACGAGCGAACCGGGCCGGACGGAATTCACCGTACGGCTGCCGCTCGCGGCGGAGCGGCGGTACTGGCCCGACGATGGCCGGCAGCGTCGCCCGGCTGGGACAGTAGCGACGATGGCCGGCAGCCGGGAGGCTTCGGGGTCGGTCAGTCGGCCCTGGTGAGTTCCTTGCCGTAGCAGATCTCGACATACGGACCGGCGCAGTACGCCGGGATCTCGCGGTAGCCGTGGCGGACGTAGAGCGAGCGGGCCTCGATCAGGTCCAGACGGGTGTTGAGGACCATCCGGGAGGCGCCGAGCTGCCGTGCCTCGGCCTCAAGCAGCCCCAGCAGCAGACCGGCGCCCTTCCTGCCGCGGAAGGCGGGGCGCATGTACACGCGCGTGAGCTCGGCGAGCCCGGGGTCCAGCATCAGCAGACCGCCGCAGGCGGCGGCCTCGCCGTCGAACCGGCCCACCACGAACTGCCCCGTGGGCGGGGTGAGCAGCTCCACGCCGTCACCGGCCAGGCCCTCGTCGATCTCCTCGGAAGTCGCGGGCCGCTTCCAGTAACGGCTGGCGACCTCGTCGTAGTAGTCGCGGCGCAGAGCGGTCGCGTCCGCCGTGTCGAAGGGTTCTGGAGCCAGCTGCCAGGAGGTCGTAAGGGTCATGACAGTGCTATAGCCGGGGCGAGCCCCCGGTACCAACCGGTTTTGCGGTGCGGCGGCAGGCCCGTGCGCGGGACGGTGCGGACGTTTCCGGGAGCACGGTTCGGGGAGTGGGGTGGGAGACGATCGATGAGCGAGGAGCGTCGGAAGTGATTCGAAAGCTGCAGGCGATCGCGCTGGACTGCGCCGATCCGGTACGGCTGGCCGAGTTCTACGCGGAGCTGCTCGGCGGCCGGGTGGTCGCCGACCCCGATGACGCGGACTGGATCGAGGTGCACGGGTTCGAGGGGACGCCCCTGGCCTGCCAGCGGGTGGACGGCTACCGACCGCCCGAGTGGCCCGGCCAGGAGCGCCCGCAGCAGCTCCACCTGGACTTCGACGTCGACGACCTCGAAGGGGAGGAGAAGCGGGCGCTGGCCCTCGGGGCGACCGTGCTGGAGCGCACGGACCAGCTCCGCCCGGAGGCCAACTGGCGGGTCTACGCGGACCCGGCGGGCCACCCGTTCTGCCTCTGCTTCCACTGAGCCCCGGCCGGCTGACCCGGCCTTCTAATCGTTTGCCGAGGGCCGGACCGGTCGGATAGGAAGCCTGCATGCTGAAGGGCGACAAGGTCGGGCTGAGGGCCCGCCACGAGGACGACATACCGGTTCTGCTGACCGAGCTCTACGACGACGTGGTCAACTCCTCGCGGGCCGAGAGCGGGCCGTGGCGGCCGATCAGCCCCGGCTCGAAGGACCCGCGGCTCGTGGTGGACGACAAGGAGCAGGGACACGTCCCGTTCTCCGTGGTGGAGCTGGACGGCGGCTCGCTGATCGGCACCGCGACGCTGTGGGGCATCGACAACCACAACCGGTCCGCGCACATCGGGCTCGGCCTGCTGCCGTCCGCGCGCGGCAAGGGTTACGGCACCGATGTGGTCGCGGTGCTGTGCCACTACGGATTCGTCGTACGCGGCCTGCGGCGGCTCCAGATCGAGACGCTCTCGGACAACGCCGCGATGCTGCGCTCCGCCGAGCGCAACGGCTTCGTCCGCGAGGGCGTGCTGCGCTCCTCGGCCTGGGTGATGGGCGAGTTCCTGGACGAGGTACTGCTCGGGCTCCTCGTCCAGGACTGGAAGCCGGGCCCCGGCCCGAGAGGCTAGGGCGTCAACTTCACTTCCCGTCACGGCACTTGCGGTCAATCGAACGGTCGCTTCGCGACGTCGTTCGGTCGTCAGAGATCAGTCCCAAAGACTTCCCGCTCGCGCGCCGACGGCGTGCCTACGGTCCGGACACCGAGGCGGGTCGGCCGGTGCCGGCCCGCCGCAGTCGAAGGCACGCAATGGGAGGCGCAGTGGCGAGTGTGGAAGTGTCGTTGAAGGAGATGATGGCCGGGGTCGAGGGAGCGCTGGGAGCCGCCGTCGTCGACTACACCAGCGGAATGGCCCTGGGCACGCTCGGTGGGGGCAAGGACCTGGACCTGACCGTCGCCGCGGCCGGGAACACGGATGTCATCCGGGCCAAGGTCCGCACCATGGAGCAGTTGGGCCTCAAGGGCCGGATCGAGGACATCCTGATCACGCTGGACCGGCAGTACCACGTGATCCGCCTGGTGACCGGCCGTACGGGCAACGGACTGTTCCTGTACCTCGTCCTCGACAAGGGCAACTCGAATCTGGCGATGGCCCGCCACCAACTCAAGCGCGTGGAGGAGGCGATCGAGATCTAGCGCGCTCGAAGAAGCCGGTGGCCACGTCTGCCCATGATGTGAAGACTTCTTCAAGTCACCACATCAGCATGGTGCCAATGTGCGTTCCTGCCGGGTCCGAGACGTGAAGGATCGACATCCGAGAGCGGTCCGCGAGGCGGCGGTGTCCTTCGGCACCGCCGCGTCGCGGCGACCGCAATCCCACCCACCCGAGCAGGAGCGAGCAGCCATGCAGGCCCCCCTCTACCAGGTCAAGGCGGAGTTCTTCCGCATGCTCGGCCACCCCGTGCGCATCCGGGTGCTGGAACTCCTCCAGCACGGGCCGGTGTCCGTACGGGACCTGCTGGCCGACATCGACATCGAACCGTCCAGCCTGTCGCAGCAGTTGGCCGTCCTGCGGCGCTCGGGCATCGTCGTGTCCATGCGGGAGGGCTCCACCGTCCGCTACGCCCTCGCGGGAGGCGACGTCGCCGAACTCCTGCGCGCCGCCCGCCGCATCCTCACCGAACTCCTCGCCGGCCAGAACCAGCTCCTCACCGAACTCCAACGAGCCGACGACGACACGGCGACGTTGCACACGACGAGGTGACATGCTGCGGAAGTCGCAGCCAAGGTGGAGCCGGCGAGGGCATGTGTCGCAGCTGGTGGCCGGCGCATCGAGATCGCAGGCAGGCGAGTGGGCAAGACGGTCTGCTGGGTGATCGTGCTGATCGTGTGGCCGGCCTTCTGCGCCGAACTTGTCCGTGAAGTCTGGTTCTTGGAACCCTGGCGCCGTGCGGCCTTCTGCACGATGGCGGCGATGGGCGGTTACTGGATCTGGCGCTTCAGCCTGTGCACGTACCTCAAGGCGAGCGCGTCGGCGCTGACGGTGAGGAACCGCTTCACCAAGTGGCACATCCCCTTCGGCGACATCGCCGACCTGACATGGCTGCCCGGTGAGGGGCCCCTGCTCACGCTGCGCAGCGACCCGGTGGTCCGCCTGGACGCCTACGCCGGTTGGCCCGCCGGGCACCTCGGTCGCCAGGCGATGACGGGCCTCGTCGAGGCAGGTCGCAGCCGCTCCGACGACACTCCGGAACCGAGCAGCGCCCGACGGGCGGGCGGAGTGGCCGAGTTGCTTCTCGTGGGTGTCTGGGTGTGTTTCGAAGTCGTCGTTCGGTCGGCTGCGTGAGGCCGCCGGCCCGCACCTGATATTTACAACCACGCCCCACGGCGCTACCTTCCGCAACAGACGGGGTGGGAGCGCTCCCATGAGTGGTGGACCGGAACCCGCCGCCCCGAACCGCTCCCACCCCGCACTCGTCCGCAATCCCCACAGCCCGCACCTGAAGGAACGGACTGGACTGTCATGATCCTGACAACAAAGGACGCACCCCGCCGATTAACCCTCCCCACCCGCACCAGAGCCCTCTTCCTCGTCCTGATCTCGCTGCTCGCGACCATCCCCGCCGTCACCCTCGTCATGAGCACCGGAGGCAGGGCGGAGGCGCACGGCACGCCCATGACGCCCGGCAGCCGTACCTTCCTGTGCTGGCGGGACGGCCTCACCGACACCGGTGAGATCAAGCCGGTCAACCCGGCCTGCAGGGCGGCCCAGCAGGTCAGCGGCACGACCCCGTTCTACAACTGGTTCTCCGTGCTGCGCTCCGACGGCGCCGGCCGCACCCGCGGCTTCGTGCCCGACGGCCAGCTGTGCAGCGGCGGCAACACCAACTTCACCGGCTTCAACACACCCAGCAAGGACTGGCCGCTCACCCACCTGACCTCCGGCGCGACCGTCGACTTCTCCTACAACGCCTGGGCGGCGCACCCGGGTTGGTTCTACGTCTACATCACCAAGGACGGCTTCGACCCCACCCGCACGCTCACCTGGGACGACATGGAGTCGCAGCCGTTCCTCAGCGTCGACCACCCGCCGCTGAACGGCTCCCCGGGCACGGTCGAGGCCAACTACTCCTGGACCGGACAGCTGCCCGCGAACAAGTCCGGCCGCCACATCGTCTACATGGTCTGGCAGCGCTCGGACAGCGCCGAGACCTTCTACTCCTGCTCCGACGTCGTCTTCGACGGCGGCAACGGCGAGGTCACCGGCATCAAGGAGCCGGGCAACCCGACCGACCCGGTGCCCGGTGAGTGCTCCGCGGCCCGCCGTACGACGGGCAGTTGGTCCGGTGGCTACCAGTCCGAGGTGACCGTCACCAACACCGGCGACGTCCCGATGCTCGGCTGGATGGTCGACTGGACGCTCCCGGCCGGCCAGAAGGTCGACAGCCTCTGGAGCGGCAACGCCACCTACACCGGCCAGGACGTGATGGTCCACAACGCCGACTGGAACGGCTCCCTCGATCCGGGGGAGAGTACGACCTTCGGCTATGTGGTGACCGGATCCGGCGGCGACAGTACGACGGCGCTGCCCTGCCGAGTGGGCTGAACCGTCGCTCCGGGCGGACCCGGTGGGCGTGAGCCGCCGTCCACCGGGTCCGCGAGCCGGACGAGCCCGAGGGGGGGGGAAGTGGGACCGTCCGGGTGGGTGAGTGGCTTGTGCGAGGTCGCGGTGCGACAACGTTGTCTAGTGGTCTGCCGGATGACTCTACCGCTTCAACGGACAACGATGTCAAGCCAGTTGGGGGTCAAGTGACCTCCGGCATCCTGCGGATCCGGTCGTTCCGCTGCCCCATCCAGGTGAGGGGCCCCTCGTGCCCCGCCTCGGAACGCGCCCTTCCGTGGTACCGGTGACTCACGCTACTGTCCCTGCGGCTTGTGCGACCTGTGGTGCGCGACCCGTCCGAAGGAGGAGGGGCCGCGTCATGCGTTTCCGTCCCACGTCCCTGCTGCTCGCCGCCGTGCTCGCGGTCGGCAGCGCCACCCCCGCCCTCGCGGCGCCCACGGCGCCCCCGGATCTCGTCCAGGATCCGACGTCGTACGTCGATCCGCTGATCGGCACCAGGAACGGCGGCAATGTCTTCCCGGGTGCCGTCACGCCGTTCGGCATGCTGTCCTTCAGCCCGGAGAACACCAGAGGCGACGCCACCCGCACCGCCGCGCCCGGCGGTTACCACTACGACGCCACCCGCATCCGCGGCTTCAGCCTGACCCACATGTCGGGCACCGGCTGCGCGGGCGGCAGCGGCGACATCCCGTTCTTCCCGTACGCCGGCGAGGTCACCTCGTCGCCCGCGAGCGACACCAAGGACGCCGTCTACGCCTCCGACTTCAGTCACACCGACGAGAGCACCGAACCCGGCCGTTACCGGGTCCGCCTCGCGTCCGGCGTCTTGGCCGACCTCACCGCGACCGCCCGCACCGGCTCGGCCCGCTTCATCTACCCCGCCGGCAAACCGGCCTCGCTGCTCGTCCGCAGCGCCAACTCCGAGGTGGGGTCGACCGATTCGACCGTCCGGATCGACCCGGCGAAGCGGACGATCTCCGGGTCCGTGACCTCCGGCAACTTCTGCGGCTACCTCGACCCGGAGGGGCAACGCTCCTACTACACCGTCCACTTCACCGCCCGCTTCGACCGCGCCTTCAAGACCACCGGCACCTGGAAGGACGACCGGCTCGACCCCGGGTCCACCGAGGCGAGCGGCGGCACGGGCGGGTTCGGCAGCGGCGGGCGGCCCGTCGCGGGCAAGGGGGCCGGCGGCTACGTCGAGTTCGCGCCCGGCACCGGACCGGTGAACGTCAAGGTCGGCATCTCGTACGTCAGCCAGGCCGGCGCGGAGGCCAACCTCGCGGCGGAGAACCCGCCGAACCGCTCCTTCGACACCGTGGCGGACGCGGCGCGCCGGGCCTGGCGCGAGCGCCTCTCCCAGATCCGGGTCGGCGGCGGCACCGACGCCGAGCGCGCCACCTTCTACACCGCGCTGTACCACGCGCTGCTGCACCCGAACGTCATCAGTGACGCCGATCGCAGGTACCGGGGCTCCGACGGCCAGGTCCACGTCGTGGGCAAGGGCCACCGGGCCCAGTACGGCACCTTCTCCGGCTGGGACGTCTACCGCGACCAGGTGCAGCTGCTCACGCTCCTCGATCCGCGCGTCGGCTCGGACATCGCCCAGTCGCTGTACGAGCTGGCGGAGCAGAACGGCGGTGTCTGGGACCGCTGGCTGCACGGCGCGAGCGGCACGCACGTCATGAACGGCGACCCCTCGCCCATCGCCCTGGCCGGCATCCGCGCCTTCGGCGGCACGGACTTCGACCTGCGCGGGGCCCTGCGGTCGCTGGTGAAGGCGGCGACCGTACCCACCGACAAGGACCTGTCGCCGGCCGGCAAGCCGGTGCTGTCGGTCGGTCAACGTCCGTCCCTGGACAAGTACTTGAAGCACCATTACATGCCGTCCGTGTCGAACGCGTGGGGCGGTGCCGCCGAGACGCTGGAGATGTCCGGCGCCGACTTCGCCCTCTCGCAGCTCGCCGCCGAGGCGGGGCAGAAGGACACGGCGAAGACCTTCGCCGACCGCTCCCAGTGGTGGCAGAACAACTTCAACATCGCCGCCACCGAGGACGGCGGCTACATCGCCAACCGCAAGGCCGACGGCAGCTGGGTCACCGGCTTCACCCCGGCCACCGGCAACGGGTTCGTGGAGGGTACGGCCGCCCAGTACACCTGGATGGTCCAGCACGACCCGGCCGGACTCTTCGCCGCCATGGGCGGCCGTGCCGCGGCCGAGCGGCGGCTCGACACGTTCTTCCACGACGCCGACGGCGGCTGGGCCTTCACCGGCAGCGGCGGCGACAAGTCCGAGATGGACAACGAGCCGTCCATCAACGTGCCCTACCTGTACGCCTACGCGGGCGCGCCGTACAAGACGCAGGAGACGGTCCGCGCGGCGATGCGCGCGCTGTGGTCCACCGAGCCCGGCGGCATCCCCGGCAACGACGACCTCGGCGCCATGTCGTCCTGGTACGTCTTCTCCGCGCTCGGCATGTACCCGCAGGTGCCGTCCCGCGCCGAACTGGTCCTCGCCTCACCGCTGTTCCCGCGCATCGAGATCGACCGTCCGGGCGGCGGCGACATCTCCGTGCGCGCGCAGGGTGCCGCCGCCGGCGCCCCGTACGTCCACTCCCTGGCGGTCAACGGCCGCGGCAGTGAGCGAGCCTGGCTCCCGGCGTCCTTCGTGCGGGACGGCGGCCGGCTGGACTACACGCTGTCCGCCACGCCCGACCCGGCCTGGGGCGCGTCCGAGGCGCCGCCGTCCTTCCGGGCGGGTGAGCAGCCGTACCAGATCGGCGTCGGCCCGACCGCGGCGACCGTCGCGCCGGGCGGGAGCGCCGACGTCGGCATCCGCGCGCTGTCGATGAGCGGGGGAGCGGGCCCCGAGGTGCGTTTCCGGGTCGAGGCGCCTGACGGGATCACCGCGTCGCCCGCCGAGGGCACCGTGACCGACGGCTCGCAGAAGATCACGCTGACCTCGGCCGAGGGCGCGAAACAGGGCTTCTACTCGGTCGACGTCACCGTGACCTCGGGCGACAGCTCCTACGTCCAGCCCGTGTCCCTGACCGTCGCGGCGCCGGGCACGCTGCTGGCCGCCTACAACAACACCGGAGTCTCCGACGACGCGGGCGACCACGACGAGGCCGACTTCGACGGGGGCGGCTGGAGCTACTCCCGCCAGGCCCTCGCCGAGGCCGGTCTGGAGCCGGGCGGGCAGGGCACGGTGGGCGGCCTCGCCTTCACCTGGCCCGACTCGCCCGGCGGCCGTCCGGACAACGTCTCGGCGGCGGGCCAGACGATCGAACTCGCCTCTCCGGCGAGCCGGTTGTCCTTCCTCGGCAGCGGCGTCAACGGCAACCAGCAGTCCAGGGCCACCGTCACCTACACCGACGGCGGCACCGACACGATCGACCTCGCCTTCACCGACTGGACCGTCGGCGGCGGCGCCGGCACCGTCCAGTACGGCAACGAGGTCGTCGCCAGGGCCGCCTACCGCAACGTCGCGGGCGCGGACCGGGACCCGGTCGACACCTACGTCTTCGCCACCAAGCCGTTCACGGCACCCGAGGGCAGGACCGTCGCGCGGGTGAAGCTGCCCGACGACACCGACCTGCACGTGTTCACAGTGGCCGTGGGCTGACGGCCTCGGGCAGGGCGAGCCCCCGCCCAGGTCCTACGAAACGCCGTCGCCCGGCCCGGGGTCGCGTACGACGCGACCACCGAACCGGGCGACGGCTTTCGCCATGGGTCTCCCAGCTCCGTTGTTCAGCCGAGCAGCTCGACCTCCGCCAGAGTCGCCTCACCGTCGAGGACCAGGCGGTACTTCTCGTACGTACCCGGTGACCCCACGGAGAACGCCCGTGTCTGCCGGTCCCAGGCGAAGGACTGACCGGAGCGCTCGTCGAGCGTCCGCCATGTGGTGCCGTCCTTCGACGCCTGGAGCTTCCAGCCGGTCGGCGCCTTCGTCCGGTCCGACGGCGACGTCAGGGTGTACTGCACGGCCTTGGTGCCCTCGGAGACCGGCAGGTCCACCGAGGTGGCGCTCGCCTGGGTCGCCGAGGTGTCGTCGAACAGCGCCCCGTCGCCCTTCAGCGCGTCCGCCCGGGGCGTCGGCACCTTGTCGTCCTGGGCGATCGACACGGGGGCCGCGTTCTTGCCGGTGCCCCAGGTGGAGGGCCGTGAGCCCATGTCGAACTCCAGCACGCCGCCCTTCGCGAGCATCGAGTGGGGGAGCGCGGTCGACTTCCACGGCACGCCGTTGAGCTTCACGCCCTGGACGTACACATTGCGGGCGCTGTTCTTCGGCGCCTTGACGACCAGCTCCCGGCCGTTCTCCAGATGGACGGTCGCCTTGGTGAACAGGGGCGAGCCGATGGCGTACTCGCCGCTGCCCATCACCAGCGGGTAGAAGCCCAGCGCGGAGAACAGGTACCAGGCCGACTGCTCGCCGTTGTCCTCGTCGCCGTGGTAGCCCTGCCCGATCTCGCTGCCGACGTACAGCCGCGACAGCACCTCACGGACGTTCTTCTGGGTCTTCCAGGGCTGACCCGCCGCGTTGTACATGTAGTTCGCGTGGTGGGCGACCTGGTTGGAGTGGCCGTACATGCCCATCCGGACGTCCCGCGCCTCCGTCATCTCGTGGATGACACCGCCGTAGGAGCCGACGAAGTCGGGCGAGGCCGTCTCCGGGGTGTCGAAGTACTCGTCGAGCTTGTCGCCGAGACCGCTGCGGCCCCCGTAGAGGTTCGCGAGGCCCCGGCTGTCCTGCGGGGCGGTGAAGGCGTAGCCCCAGCCATTGGTCTCGGTGTAGTCGTAACCCCACACCCGCGGGTCGTACTTCGAGGACTCGACGCGCCAGTCGCCCTTCTCGTCGCGGCCCTGGAAGAAGCCGGCCTTGGAGTCGAAGAGGTTGACATAGTCCTGCGCGCGGTTGAGGAAGTACGCGGACTCCTCCTTGTACCGCTTGTCGCCGGTCTTCTTGTAGAGGGCCTGGCCCATCTTCGCGATGCCGTAGTCGTTGAGGTAGCCCTCCAGCGCCCACGACAGGCCCTCGTGCGTCTCGGTGTTGGTGTAGCCGAGGAAGGGCGAGGTCGACATGCCCTTGCGGCCCACACCGGACGACGGGGGCACCACGGTCGCGTTCTTCACGGCCGCGTCGTACGCGGACTTCGCGTCGAAGTCGACGCCCTTGACGTAGGCGTCCGCGAAGGCGACGTCCGAGGACGTGCCGGTCATCAGGTCCGCGTAGCCGGGGGAGGACCAGCGGGAGGTCCAGCCGCCGTCCTTGTACTGCTGCACGAAGCCGTCGACCATCTCACCCGCCTGGCTCGGCGTGAGCAGCGAGTACGCGGGCCAGGTCGTCCGGTAGGTGTCCCAGAAGCCGTTGTTGACGTACACCTTGCCGTCGACGATCTTCGCGCCGGTGTGCGTCGGGGTGTCCGGGTTCGGCATCGGCGAGAACGGCGACGCGTACTGGTACTTCGAACCGACCTTCTCGAAGCCCGAGTTGGGGTACAGGTACAGCCGGTACAGGCTGGAGTACAGCGTGGTCAGCTGGTCCTGCGTCGCGCCCTCGACCTCGACCTTGCCGAGGAGCTTGTCCCACTGGCGCTGGGCGCGCGACTTCACCGTCTCGAAGGAGGCGCCGTCGACCTCCTGGCGCAGGTTGTCCTTCGCCTGGTCGATGCTGATCAGCGAGGTGGCGAGACGCAGCGTGACGGTCCGGTCGTCCCCGGCGTCGAAGCGCAGACGGCCCTTCACCCCGCTGGAGGAACCCTCGGTCACGGGCTTGTCGAAGGTGCCGTACACGAACAGCCGGGTCGCGCCCGTGGACAGCCCGGACTTCACGTCCGAGTAGCCGGTGAAGGTCCCGCTCTCCTTGTCGAGCGTGAGCCCCGCCTGGTCCGTCACGTTGTCGAAGAGGACGCTCGCGTCATCACCCGGGTAGGTGAAGCGCAGCACCGCCGCGTGGTCGGTGGGCGCCATCTCGGCCTTCAGCCCGTTCTCGAACCGCACCCCGTAGTAGTACGGCCGCGCGGTCTCGTTCTCGTGCCGGAAGGCCAGCTCGCGCGCCTCACGCCCGGTGTCCGGGGTGCCGGAGGCGGCCGACGGCATCACCTGGAAGGTCTGCCGGTCACCCATCCAGGGGCTGGGCTCATGGCTGGCGCTGAACGCCTGGATCGTCGGCAGGTTGTCGGCGTTGTTCGAGCGGGCGTAGTCGTACAGCCAGCTCAGCGAGCCCGCGTTCGTCACCGGCGTCCAGAAGTTGAAGCCGTGCGGCACGGCCGTCGCCGGGAAGTTGTTGCCGCGCGAGAAACCGCCGCTGGAGAGGGTCCCGCGGGTGGTGAGCGCGTAGTCGGACAGATGCGCCTTGGGCTTCTCGGGAGCCACCTGCTTCAGCGCGATGTCGTCCAGCCAGCCCCGGAACTTCGCCGGGCCCTTGGGGGAGTCGTAGGCCACGAGTATCCGGTCGACGGTCTTGCCCGCCGCGACCGACCCGATCCGCGAGGCGACGTTGTTCCACTGGTTGACGTAGA
The DNA here is from genome assembly GCF_008704715.1 of Streptomyces chartreusis. NCBI lineage: Bacteria > Bacillati > Actinomycetota > Actinomycetes > Kitasatosporales > Streptomycetaceae > Streptomyces > Streptomyces chartreusis. The sequence goes on along the minus strand of NZ_CP023689.1, from coordinate 2,507,027 downwards.
GCACCTTGGAGGCGCCCTGCCCGCGCGGCGTCAGCGGGAAGCCGTGCTGGTCGGTGGCGCCGAGGTCGCTCAGATGGGTGCCGTCGGTGAAGGCGAGGTCGACGGAGACGTTCGTGGCGTCGTAGTCGAGGTCGCCGTCCGCCATCGACGGGAAGACGCGGTAGGACAGCCGGGTGTCGCGGCCGACGGCGACGTTCACGTCGTAGACCTTGTTGTACGAGTACGCCCGACCGTCCGCGGTGTGCCGGCCGGCGTACCTGAGCGCCCGCTTGCCGGTGAAGCCGGCGCCCGCCTTCGCGGTCGGCGAGCCGCTCGGGCCCCGGTCGACCAGGGAGAGCATGTCCTGCGGTATCGGTGCGTCGCCGCCGCCCGTGGAGAACTGGACGTCGGAGAGCTGGAGGATGCCCGAGGCGCCGTTGTTCTTGGTGACCTCAAGCCGGAAGTGCTGGTATTCGGCCGATTCCGCGAGATCGTACGTCTTTGTCTGGAACCGTTCGGAGAACGTCTCGTCCGAGCGGGTGTCGACGGTCTTCCAGTCCTTGCCGTCGGAGGAGCCCTTCAGGGTCCAGTCCCGCGGGTCGCGCTCCGCGTAGTCATTGGCCGAGGTGAGCGCGTACTTGGTGATCTTCACCGGCTTGTCCAGGTCGAACTCGACCCACCCGGTGGTCTCGAAAACCAGCCACTTGCTGCTGGGCTCCCCGTCGACGAGGTTCTCCTTCACCTCACCGCCGCCGGAGTTCTCCCCGTTCGCCCGTACGTCCGTGACATGGTCGGTCACGTTGCCCGGGATGCCGCTGCTGTAGCCGCCGTCCACACCGGAGGCGCGCTTGCCGCCGTCCGCGGTGGTGTCGACGGTGTTGAGCCAGTCGGGTGCCGGGTCGTCCGCCTCGAAGGACGACGCGAACTCCCGGTCCGCCGCGGCGGGCGCTTGGGGCAGGGCGACCGCCGCGCCCTGCGAGCCCACGGCCAAACAAAAGGCGGTCGCCGACACGACCGCCGTACCCCATCTGTGCCGAGCTCTCTGCTGCATAAGCCGGTACCCTCCCTGCGCACGGGACAACGTTGTCAATTCGCTGCGCAAGGATCAGTTGTGGCTCAAGTGCCAAGTATTGTCAAGGGTGTTGGCTGTGGCATTCGGGGCTTATGTCGCGGATTTTTCGGGCAAGCGGCGCACAGGCCCCTCATATTTCCGTGAGGTCTCAACTCGGAAAAGACCACCGGTGAACCTTGCATTCGATCTTGCTCCGCTGGCGGGAAGTGGACTATACCTGTCGGCACTTCGCACGATTCCGCACTTCCTGCACAACCCCAGCTTGACCCGATCGCGGTGCCGGCGGTGATCCGGTTCACCGCCTGAGTCCTGGAGAAGGCGAGGACTTGAGCATGGGATCCACTTCCGCCCAGAACCCCGAGTACAACGGCTCCGCACGCGTCGGCCGTCGCGATCTGATCAAGCGGTCCGCCGCGCTCGGCCTGATCTCCGTACCCACGATGAGCTTCCTTTCCGCGTGTGCCAGCGGCGGGGGCGGGGGCAACGGGGACAAGGCCAAAGAAGGCAAGAAGACCGCGAAGAACCCGCTCGCCGTCAATGACACGGCGCAGATGGAGTTCGTGCTGTTCGACGGCGGCTTCGGCAAGGAGTATGCCGAGGACGCCGTCAAGATCTACGAGAAGAACTTCCCCGAGGTGACGGTCAAGTTCGCCGCCACCCAGAAGATCCAGTCCACCCTCCAGCCCCGTTTCAACCAGGGCACCCCGCCGGACCTCATCGACAACTCCGGCGCCGAGCAGATGGACATGGGTGTCCTGGTCGGCAAGGACCAGCTCGCCGACCTCACGCCCCTGCTGGACGCCCCGTCGTACGACGACCCGAGCAAGAAGGTCCGCGACACGCTGCGCCCCGGCATCGTCGAGATGGGCCAGTTCGACGGCGATAAGGTCTGGATCCTCTACTACGCCTACACGGTGTACGGCGTCTGGTACTCGCAGAAGGCCCTGGACTCGCTCGACGAGCAGTACCCGGAGACCTGGGACCAGATGCTCGCGGTCTGCGAGAAGGCCAAGAAGAAGGGCATGGCGGGCTGGACGTACGCGGGCAAGTACCCGTACTACCTCCCCTTCTCGCTCTACCCCATGATCGGCAAGGTCGGCGGTGTCGAGGTCCTCGACGCCATCGACAACCTGGAGCCGAACGCCTGGAAGCACCCGGCGGTCAAGGCCTGCTTCGAGGCCTACTACGAGCTCTACAAGAAGGGCTACGTGCTCAAGGGCACCCCGGGCCTGGACCACATCCAGTCGCAGACCGCGTGGGCCCAGGGCAAGGCGCTGTTCATCCCGAACGGCTCCTGGGTGGAGAACGAGTCGGCGAACGTCATCCCGAAGGACTTCGACCTCGCCGTCTCCGCGCCGACCGGCATCGACTCCTCCGACAAGATGCCCTTCGGCACGATCTGGGCGTCCGGCGGTGAGCCCTTCATCGTCCCGGCCAAGGCGAAGAACACCGCGGGCGGCATGGAGCAGCTGCGCATCATGCTGAGCGAGGCCAGCTCCAAGAACTTCACCGGCAAGGTCAAGTCGCTCACCGCCTACAACGGCGGCACCGACGGCATCACGCTCACCCCCGGTCTGAAGTCCGGCGTCGCGGCGCTGGACAAGGCCGGCCAGAACGTGGTGAACCCCCGTCTCCAGGACTGGTACGTGCAGCTCCAGAAGGAGAAGATCGGTGTCTCCGGTCTCGGCGAGATGATGGCCGGACGCCTCACCCCGGCCGAGGCCATCAAGAAGATCCAGGGCTTCGCCGACGAGGCGGTCAAGGACACGTCGATCAAGCACTACAAGCACCAGTAGGTCCCGTGAGGACCTGTCACCAGCGGCTGCACCCGCGCGCAGATCGGGGTCGATAGCAATGCAGCACGGCAAGTACAAGTTCATCGTGGGGTTCCTCGCGGTGCCCCTGGGGCTGTACGCGCTCTTCGTCGTCTGGCCGTTCATCCAGTCCATCTACTACTCGTTCACGGACTGGACCGGGCTGAGCCCCGAATTCAAGATGGTCGGCTTCGACAACTACGAGAGGATGCTCGACGACGACATCTTCTGGAAGTCGTTGCAGCACAGCCTGTTGTTCGCGTTGTTGCTGCCGCTGGTGACACTCAGTTTCGCGCTGTTCCTCGCCTTCATGATCAATGTGGGCGGCCGGCGCAGAAAGGGCGGCCCGGCCATCACCGGTGTCCGCGGGTCGTCGTTCTACAAGATCGTCTATTTCTTCCCGCAGGTCCTTTCGATCGCGATCGTCGCGCTGCTGTTCGCCTTCGCGTACAACCCGGACAGCGGAGCGATCAACTCGATCCTGCGCGGAATCGGACTCGACAGCGTCCAGCCGCTGTGGCTGGGCGACCCGAATCTCGCGCTGTGGGCCGTGATGGGAGTGATCGTCTGGTCCACGGTCGGCTTCTTCGTGGTCCTGTTCTCCGCAGGCATGGCCTCCATCCCGGCGGATCTGTACGAGGCCGCACTGCTCGACGGGGCCGGCCGCGCCAGTACGTTCTTCCGGATCACCCTGCCGCTGCTGTGGGACACCGTGCAGTCCGGCTGGGTCTACATGGGCATCCTCGCCCTCGGCGCCGAGTCGTTCGCGGTCGTACACATCATGACGACCGGACCCGGTGGCCCCGACTACTCGACCACGGTCATGGTCCTGTACGTGTACCAGAAAGCGTTCCGTGACGGGCAGGCCGCCTACGCCACCACGATCGGTGTGGCCCTGCTCGTCGTCACGCTGGCCTTCGCCGCGGTCGTCATGCGGCTGGGGCGTCGCGAGCGGCTGGAGTTCTGACAGATGAAGACGACCGAGACCACCGCTCCCGTACCGGCCGAGTCCGGGATGCCCATCACCAAGACCGGGGTGCCGGCGAAGGCGCCCGCCAAGGAGAGGAAAGAGGGCACCGTCCTCAACGTCTTCTCCCACGGCGTGCTCGTCATCTGGGCGTTCATGGTCGCCATGCCGCTGCTCTGGGCGGTGATGACGTCCTTCAAGGACGACGCCTCGATCTTCAGCTCGCCCTGGTCACTGCCGGACAAGCTGCACTTCTCGAACTGGTCGCGGGCGTGGACCCAGGCCAACATGAGCGACTACTTCCTCAACACCATCCTGGTGGTGGGAGGTTCGCTGATCGGCACCCTGGTGCTGGGATCGATGGCGGCCTACGTCCTCGCCCGGTTCGACTTCCCGGGCAACCGCTTCATCTACTTCCTGTTCATCGGCGGCATGAGCTTCCCGATCATGCTCGCGCTGGTCCCGCTCTTCTACGTCGTGAACAACATGGGACTGCTGAACACGATCCACGGGCTGATCCTGGTCTACATCGCGTACTCGCTGCCGTTCACCGTGTTCTTCCTCACTGCGTTCTTCCGAACGCTGCCGACATCGGTGGCGGAGGCGGCCTTCGTCGACGGTGCCTCGCACAGCCGTACGTTCTTCCAGATCATGCTTCCGATGGCCAAGCCGGGGCTGATCAGCGTGGGCATCTTCAACTTCCTGGGCCAGTGGAACCAGTACATGCTGCCCACGGTCCTCAACACCGATCCCGACAAGCGGGTCCTCACCCAGGGCCTGGTGCAGCTGGCCGTCAGCCAGGGCTACAAGGGCGACTGGTCCGGTCTCTTCGCCGGTCTGGTGATGGCGATGCTGCCGGTGCTCGCGGCCTACATCATCTTCCAGCGCCAGGTGGTGGCGGGGCTGACGGCGGGAGCTCTGAAGTAGTCCGGGGCCGCGAGGTGACGTAAGTCGAACGTAGCGCTCCGAAACCGCCCGCGTGCACGCCGTTCCCCTCCCTGGGAGCGGCGTGCACAGGTGTGTGCACGTACCCGGATCCGGTTCAACCTCTTGACGGGAGGCAACCCGAACGGCTCAGCTTAGAGTTCACTAGTTGGACACGAACGGGGCCTCATCGATGCGGTCCCGCGCGCAGGAGGTCGTCGTGGAGACTCCGGGGTCGCAGTCGTCGCTGCACCGAGCCAATCTGGAGCGGGTCGTGCGGGCCGTACGGCTGGCCGGATCTCTCACCCAGGCGGAGATCGCGAGGACCACCGGTCTGTCCGCGGCCACCGTCTCCAATATCGTCCGTGAGCTCAAGGACGGCGGAACGGTCGAGGTCACACCCACCTCGGCGGGCGGCCGCCGGGCCCGCAGCGTCTCGCTGAGCGGGGACGCCGGCATCGTCATAGGGGTCGACTTCGGCCATACGCACTTGCGTGTCGCGGTCGGGAACCTCGCCCATCAGGTGCTGGCCGAGGAGTCCGAGCCGCTGGACGTGGACGCCTCCTCGAAGCAGGGCTTCGACCGCGCCGAACAGCTGGTCAACCGGCTGATCGCGGCGACCGGTGTCGACCGGTCCAAGATCGCCGGGGTCGGTCTGGGCGTACCCGGCCCGATCGACGTGGAGTCCGGCACGCTGGGCTCCACCGCCATCCTGCCGGGCTGGACCGGCACCAAGCCCGCCGAGGAGCTGGGCGGCCGCCTGGGCGTGCCCGTGCACGTCGACAACGACGCCAACCTGGGCGCCCTCGGGGAGCTGGTCTGGGGCAGCGGGCGGGGCGTGCGCGACCTCGCGTACATCAAGGTCGCCAGCGGTGTCGGTGCCGGTCTGGTGATCAGCGGCAAGATCTACCGCGGCCCGGGTGGCACTGCGGGAGAAATCGGGCATATTACTCTGGATGAATCCGGCCCGGTCTGCCGCTGCGGAAACCGGGGCTGCCTGGAGACCTTCGCGGCCGCGCGCTACGTGCTCCCGCTGCTCCAGTCGAGCCACGGCACCGATCTGACCATGGAGGGCGTCGTACGGCTGGCCAGGGACGGAGATCCGGGCTGCCGTCGGGTGATCGCCGACGTCGGCCGTCACATCGGCAGTGGAGTCGCCAATCTCTGCAACCTCCTGAACCCGAGCCGAGTGGTCCTCGGCGGTGATCTCGCCGAGGCCGGTGAGCTGGTCCTCGGGCCCATCCGGGAGTCCGTCGGACGCTACGCCATCCCCAGTGCCGCGCGCCAACTCTCCGTTCTTCCCGGGGCACTTGGCGGTCGCGCGGAGGTGCTCGGGGCACTCGCGCTGGCGCTCAGCGAGATGGGTGATTCAACCCTTTTGGACAGCACGCTGCACGCCGCTGCCCCTGCCTTCACTTAGAGAACGGATGGCACCGTTGCCAACCCGTTAAGGATTTACTTCTTGACGTCGCACGTGTGGCCGAGTTGACTTCCAGCCACCTCGGCCGCAAGGACGCGGCCTCGTCAGGGAGGTTTCTGAAGTGAACACGCGCATGCGTCGTGCCGCCGTTGCCATTGCCGCTGGTGCGATGGCCATCTCGCTGGCTGCCTGCGGCAGCGCCGAGGAAGCGGGCGGCGACAACGACTCCACCGCCTCCGCGGCCAAGGGCGACGACATCAAGGTCGGTCTCCTGCTCCCGGAGAACCAGACGGCTCGGTACGAGAAGTTCGACCGGCCCCTGATCGAGAAGAAGATCAAGGAGCTGACGAACGGCAAGGCCACGATCGACTACAACAACGCCAAGCAGGACGCGAACCTGCAGGCGCAGCAGGTCGACACCATGATCACCAACAAGGTGGACGTCCTGATCCTGGACGCCGTCGACGCCAAGGCGATCAAGAACTCGGTCCAGAAGGCCGTCGACGCCGGCATCAAGGTCGTCGCGTACGACCGCCTGGCCGAGGGCCCGATCAGCGCCTACACGTCCTTCGACAACGTGGCGGTCGGCAAGACGCAGGGTGAGGCCCTGCTGAAGGCCCTGGGCGACAAGGCCACCAAGGACTCCAAGGTCGTCATGATCAACGGTTCGGTGACCGACCCCAACGCCGCCATGTTCAAGGAGGGCGCGCACTCCGCCCTTGACGGCAAGGTCACCATCGCCAAGGAGTACGACACCAAGGAGTGGAAGCCGGAGAACGCCAACTCCGAGATGGAGGCCGCGATCTCGGCCGTCGGCAAGAAGAACATCGCCGGCGTCTACTCCGCCAACGACGGCATGGCCGGCGGTATCATCACCGCGCTCAAGGCCGCGGGCATTACCGTCCCGGTCACCGGTCAGGACGCCGAGCTGGCCGCCGTGCAGCGCATCGTCACCGGTGAGCAGTACATGAGCGTCTACAAGCCGTACGCCCCCGAGGCCGACGCCGCCGCCGAGATGGCTGTCGCGCTCGCCCAGGGCAAGTCGCTCGACTCCATCGCCAAGGACAAGGTCGACAGCGGCAGCGCGAAGGCCATCCCGGCGGTCCTCGTCCCCGTCACCTCGCTGACGAAGGACAACATCAACGACACCGTCATCAAGGACGGCGTCTACACCGCCGATGAGATCTGCACCGGCAAGTACAAGGCCGCCTGCGACAAGGCCGGCGTCACCGGCTGACCCAGCGGTAGCGGTACAGCAGCCCCAGGTCCCTTTCCAAGTGCGGGAATTCGTCCTTGAATTCCCGCACGGGACATGACTGCACAAGACTCCTCCGGCGTCCCGCGTATACGTCAGCCCCGCAAGCTCGGCGCGGGGCGCCGGACGGAACCCCCCAACTTTTCATTGCACAACCCTTCCGCCGGGTCAGGCGGCGAAGGAGATGGTTCACGTGTCCGCTACGCCCGTGCTGGCGTTGCGCGGGGTCTCCAAGCGATTCGGTGCCGTTCAGGCGCTCACCGACGTAGAGCTTGAGGTCCACGCCGGTGAAGTGGTCGCCCTGGTCGGCGACAACGGCGCCGGAAAGTCCACGCTGGTCAAGACGATCGCCGGCGTGCACCCCATCGATGAGGGCGTCATCGAATGGGACGGCAAGGCCGTCTCGATCAACCGGCCGCATGACGCCCAGGCCCTGGGCATCGCGACGGTCTACCAGGACCTCGCGCTGTGCGACAACATCGACGTCGTCGGCAACCTGTACCTGGGCCGTGAGGTCCGCAAATGGGGTGTCCTCGACGAGGTCGAGATGGAGCGCCGCTCGCGCGAGCTGCTCCAGACCCTGTCGATCCGCATCCCCAGCGTGCGTATCCCGATCGCCTCGCTCTCCGGCGGTCAGCGCCAGACCGTGGCCATCGCCCGCTCCATGCTCGGCGAGCCCAAGCTGGTCATCCTCGACGAGCCCACCGCCGCCCTCGGCGTCGAGCAGACCGCCCAGGTCCTCGACCTGGTCGAGCGGCTGCGCGAGCGCGGGCACGCCGTGATCCTCATCAGCCACAACATGGCCGACGTGAAGGCCGTCGCGGACAAGGTCGCCGTGCTGCGCCTCGGCCGCAACAACGGCGTCTTCGAGGTCAAGACGACCTCGCAGGAGGAGATCATCTCCGCCATCACGGGCGCCACCGAGAACGCCGTGACCCGCCGTGCGGCGCGCACGAACGGGGAGGTTTCCAAGTGAGCATCGACAAGACCTCCGCGACGGCGCAGGACCACGAGGTACTCAACACCGAGGCCGCCTCGGCCGCGGTGACCGCGGTCGACCCGCGCCTGCTGGTGCAGGAGCAGGGCCTGGCCGGCTACCTCACCGAGTTCCGGCGCAAGCTGAAGGCCGGTGAGCTGGGCTCCCTGCCGGTCATCCTCGGCCTGGTCGTCATCTGCGTCATCTTCCAGAGCCTGAACTCCGCGTTCCTCTCCGCGCAGAACATCAGTGACATCACCGTCACGATGGTCGGCACGGGCATGATCTCGGTCGGCATCGTCTTCGTGCTGCTGCTCGGCGAGATCGACCTGTCGGTCGGCTCGGTCAGCGGCGCGTCCAGCGCCATCGCGGCCGTCCTCGCGGTGAACCAGGGCTGGCCCGAGTGGGCGGCCGTTCTCTTCGCCGTCGCGGCGGGTGCCGTCATCGGTGCGGCGCACGGCTTCTTCTTCGCGGTGCTCGGCGCCCCGGCGTTCGCCGTGACGCTGGCCGGTCTGCTGTTCTGGCTCGGCTTCATGCTCCAGACGCTGGGCGAGAACGGCACTATCAACCTCGACAGCGACGGCCTCATCGGCAAGCTGACGACGTACTTCTTCACGGACGTGGCGGCCGCGTACGGCCTGGCGGCCGTGGTGACCGCGGTGTTCTTCATCACCTCGTTCCTCGGCAACCGCCGCCGCGAGGCCGCCGGAATCCCGTTCCGGCCGATGAGCGACACCCTCCTGCGCACGGGCCTGCTGGGCATCGTCTCCTTCGCCGCGGCTGTCATGTACAACCAGTACAAGGGCCTGCCGCTGGCCACGGTGATCTTCCTGGTGTTCCTGGTCGCCACGGACTTCGTGCTCCGGCGTACCGCGTACGGCCGCAAGATCTTCGCCCTCGGTGGCAGCGTCGAGGCCTCGCGTCGTGCCGGTATCAACGTGACCACGGTGCGGATCACCGTGTTCGCGATCTCGGGTGGCTTCGCCGCCATCGGTGGTCTGTTCCTGGCCTCGAAGATCGCCTCCGCGAACCAGAGCGCCGGTACCGGTGACCTGCTGATGAACGCCATCGCGGCGGCCGTCATCGGTGGTACGTCCCTGTTCGGTGGACGTGGCCGCACGTGGAACGCGCTGCTCGGTGTGCTGGTGATCGTCTCGATCCAGTACGGCCTCCAGCTGGAGTCCATCGCCGAGCCGGTGAAGTACATGATCACCGCCGGTGTTCTGCTCACGACCGTCGTGATCGACTCGATCACCCGGAAGACGCAGAAGACCGCGGGTCGCGCATAGCGCGGAACGCAGTAGCGCCGCAGGGGCGCGGGAGAACTGGCGAGTGCCGGTCCGTTGTGGCCGGCCTTGCGGTTCCCCGCGCCCCTTCCGGCGTTGTGGCACGGGGTGTTACCGGGTAGAGCCGAATGCGTGATGTACGTCGCCGGGGCCGGGAACCTTCCGGCTGAGCGGAACATTAGACTCGACAAGCCCGGCAACAGCTCGAACAGCTCTACTGCAAGGAGGCACGGGTGCCGCTGCTGACCCGCATCACGGGACCGCGCGATCTGGACCGGCTCAGCCCTGAGCAGCTGGACCAGCTGGCCGAGGAGATCCGGACCTTCCTCGTCGAGGCGGTTTCCAAGACCGGCGGCCACCTCGGCCCCAACCTCGGTGTGGTGGAGCTGACCATCGCCCTGCACCGGGTCTTCGAGTCGCCGAAGGACAAGGTCCTCTGGGACACCGGCCACCAGTCCTACGTCCACAAGCTGCTCACCGGCCGTCAGGACTTCAGCCGGCTGAAGATGAAGGGCGGCCTGTCGGGCTACCCCTCGCAGGCCGAGTCCGAGCACGACGTCATCGAGAACTCGCACGCCTCGACCGTCCTCGGCTGGGCCGACGGCCTCGCGAAAGCCAACGAGCTGCAAAAACGCGACGCCCATGTCGTCGCCGTCATCGGTGACGGCGCGCTGACCGGCGGCATGGCCTGGGAGGCGCTGAACAACATCGCCGAGGCCAAGGACCGCCCCCTGGTCATCGTCGTCAACGACAACGAGCGGTCGTACGCGCCGACCATCGGCGGCCTCGCGAACCACCTGGCGACGCTGCGCACCACCGACGGCTACGAGCGCTTCCTGACCCGCACCAAGGAGATCCTCGACCGCACCCCGGTCGTCGGCAGGCCCCTCTACGAGACCCTGCACGGGGCCAAGAAGGGCCTGAAGGACTTCATCGCCCCGCAGGGCATGTTCGAGGACCTCGGCCTGAAGTACGTCGGCCCGATCGACGGACACGACATCGAGGCCCTGGAGTCCGCGCTGGCCCGAGCCAAGCGCTTCGGCGGCCCGGTCATCGTGCACTGCCTCACCGAGAAGGGCCGCGGCTACCAGCCCGCCCTCCAGGACGAGGCCGACCGCTTCCACGGCATCGGCCCCATCCACCCCGACACCGGCCTGCCGATCAAGGCCTCGGGTGCCGACTGGACGTCCGTCTTCGGCGACGAGATGGTGAAGCTGGGCAAGGAGCGCGACGACATCGTGGCGATCACCGCCGCGATGCTCCAGCCGGTCGGCCTGAAGAAGTTCGCGGACACCTTCCCGGACCGCATCTACGACGTCGGCATCGCCGAGCAGCACGGCGCCGTGTCGGCCGCCGGCCTCGCCCACGGCGGGGTGCACCCCGTCTTCGCCGTGTACGCGACCTTCCTCAACCGCGCCTTCGACCAGGTCCTCATGGACGTGGCCCTGCACAAGTGCGGCGTCACCTTCGTGCTGGACCGCGCCGGTGTCACCGGCACCGACGGCGCCTCCCACAACGGCATGTGGGACATGTCGATCCTCCAGGTCGTCCCCGGCCTCAGGCTCGCCGCCCCGCGCGACGCCGACCAGGTGCGCGCCCAGCTGCGCGAGGCCGTCCAGGTGACGGACGCGCCGACTGTCGTCCGCTTCTCCAAGGGCGCCGTCGGCCCCGCCGTGCCCGCCGTGGGCCGCGTGGGCGGCATGGACGTCCTGCGCGAGCCCGGCACCGACACCCCGGACGTGCTGCTGGTCTCCGTGGGCGCCCTCGCGCCGATGTGCCTGGAGATCGCCGGTCTGCTCGACAAGCAGGGCATCACCACGACCGTCGTCGACCCGCGCTGGGTCAAGCCCGTCGACGAGGCCATGGCCCCGCTGGCCGAGCGCCACCGCGTCGTCGTCACCGTCGAGGACAACTCCCGCGTCGGCGGCGTCGGCTCGGCCGTCGCCCAGGCCCTGCGCGACGCGGGCGTCGACGTCCCGCTGCGCGACTTCGGCATCCCGCCGCGCTTCCTCGACCACGCCTCCCGCGGCGAGGTCCTGGCCGAGATCGGGCTCACCGCCCCCGACATCGCCCGCCAGGTCACCGGTCTCGTCTCCAAGCTGGACGGCCGGTTCGACCGTACGGCCGCCGAGGTCGACTCGGTGGAACCCGCGCGCGACTGACAGCCGCTGACGGCCGGATGGGCCGGTTTCACCACCCATGACGGTGGCGAAACCGGCCCATCTGTGTGAATCCGCCCACGCCGGGGCAGGCGTATCACGCCCCCTCTCGATCATGTCGAGGACGACAAGTGGGAGGTACGACCCGTGAGCAGCACACTCTTCCGGACGAAGAGAGTCGAGCAGTCCATCCTCGATACCGAGGAGCCGGAGCACGCGCTCAAGAAGTCCTTGTCCGCGTTGGACCTGACCGTCTTCGGCGTCGGTGTCATCATCGGCACCGGCATCTTCGTGCTCACCGGCACCGTCGCGAAGGACAACGCCGGACCCGCCGTGGCCCTGGCGTTCGTCGTCTCCGGCGTCGCCTGCGCGCTGGCCGCGCTCTGTTATGCCGAGTTCGCCTCCACGGTCCCGGTGGCCGGGTCCGCGTACACGTTCTCGTACGCCTCGCTGGGTGAACTGCCCGCCTGGATCATCGGCTGGGACCTGGTCCTGGAGTTCGCGCTCGGCACGGCGGTGGTGGCCGTCGGCTGGTCGGGCTACATCCAGTCCCTCATGGACAACGCGGGCTGGACGATGCCCGACGCGCTGGGCAGCCGGGAGGGCGCCGACACCTTCGGGTTCGACATCCTCGCCGCCGCGCTCGTCCTGGTCCTCACCTTCATCCTCGTCCTCGGCATGAAGCTGTCCGCGCGGATCACGTCCCTGGTCGTCGCCATCAAGGTGGCCGTCGTCCTGACCGTGATCGTCGCCGGCGCCTTCCTGATCGACGGCAACAACTACGACCCGTTCATCCCGAAGACGCAGACGGTGGAAGCCGCCAGCAATCTCGACGCCCCGCTGATCCAGCTCATGTTCGGCTGGGCCCCCTCCAACTACGGCGTGATGGGCATCTTCACCGCCGCCTCGGTCGTGTTCTTCGCCTTCATCGGCTTCGACGTCGTGGCCACGGCCGCCGAGGAGACCAAGAACCCGCAGCGCGACATGCCGCGCGGCATCATCGGCTCGCTCATCATCTGCACCACGCTGTACGTCCTCGTGTCCATCGTGGTCACGGGCATGCAGCACTACACCAAACTGTCCGTGGACGCCCCGCTCGCCGACGCGTTCAAGGACACCGGGCATCCCTGGTTCGCGGGCTTCATCAGCTTCGGCGCCGCGGTCGGCCTGACGACGGTGTGCATGATCCTGTTGCTCGGCCAGACCCGGGTGTTCTTCGCGATGAGCCGCGACGGACTGCTGCCGCGGTTCTTCTCCCACGTCCACCCGCGGTTCAAGACCCCGCACCGGCCGACCATCCTGCTCGGCGTGATCATCGCGATCCTCGCCGGCTTCACCCCGCTGACCGAACTCGCGGCCCTGGTGAACATCGGCACCCTGTTCGCCTTCGTGGTCGTGGCGATCGGCGTGATCATCCTCCGCAAGACCCGCCCCGACCTGCACCGGTCCTTCCGCACCCCGTGGGTGCCGGTCATCCCGATCCTGTCGGTGTGCGCCTCGCTGTGGCTGATGATCAACCTGCCCGCCGAGACCTGGGTCCGCTTCGCCATCTGGATGGTGGTGGGCTTCGGCGTGTACTTCCTCTACGGCCGCTCCCACAGCCGCCTCGGACGGCACGAGGAGACGACCGAGGCCGAGGTCGAGAAGGGCAACGGCACAGGCCCCGCCTAGCCCGATCCGACGGCTTGGGGCCGCGTACGGCAGCCGGCTACGGCCGGACCGTGCGCGGCCCCGCCACGTCCGCCCCCAACTCCGTCACCCGCCGGCGCAGTTCCCGGTCCGCGGTCACCACCAGACAGGCCCGCCCGGCCGCCCGCGTCACCAGCTCGACCATGTGATCGTCCCCGCTGCCGGCGGCGGACTCCACCAGCACCCCCGGCACGCTCTCCACGCCCCGAGCGGCCCCCTCCACGACGAGCACGATCTCCACGGGCCCCGCACGCCCCGGCACCCCGTCGGCCGCCAGCCGGTCCCGCAGCCGCTCCGCGGCCCCCCGCCGATCCCGCCACCACCCGTCGGGCACCGACCCGACGACGTTCGCGGCGTCGACGATCACGAGCAGGGGGACGTCGGCATTCATGCGGCAAGGGTCGCACGACGGCGTGCGCAGGAGACCGGCCCGCTCACTCCGGGCCCCCTGCCGGAGCCGGCACGCTCACTCCGCCGCCCCCTCCTCGAAGCTCGCGAAGTACGCCGCCGCCATGTCCTCGTCGCCGTGTCCCTGCGCCGTCGCCCGCTCGAAGCGCTCCGCGCTCGCCGTCGCCACGTCCAGCTGTACGCCGTGCCGTTCGCCGGCCTCCACGATGAGCCGTGCGTCCTTCGCCGCCGTGCTCACCGCGAAGGCGGCCGGGGACAACCGGTCGTTCAGCACCAGGTCCGTCTTGGCCCGCAGGTACCCCATGTCGAGCGGCCCGCCGTCGATCACCTCGAAGAAGCGCTGCGGGGCCACGTCCAGGGCCTTGGACAGCGCGAGCACCTCGCCGGCGGCGTTCGTCACGGCCAGCACCCAGCTGTTGGCGACCAGCTTCAGCCGGGTCGCGCTGCCCGCCCCGCCGTCCTCGCCGGTCCACACCGTACGGGCGCCGACGGCGTCGAACACCGGCGTGACCTTCTCACGGCCCTCGGCGGGACCGGCCGCCAGGACGGTGAGCTGACCGGCCTCGGCGGGCTGGCGGGTGCCGAGGACGGGGGCGTCGTAGAAGACGAGGCCGTGCTCGTCGGCGAAGGCGACCAGAGCGGCGATGCCGTCGATACCGGCGGTCGTCGACTGCATCCAGACGGCACCGGAGCGCAGTCCGGGCGCCGCCTCGCGCATGACTTCGAGGGTCGCGGGACCGTCGTACAGCATGGTCAGGACGACATCGGCGCCCTCGACCGCCTCGGCGGGGGAGTCGGCGACGAAGGCGCCGTCGGCGGCCAGCGGCTGGGCCTTGGCCCGGGTGCGGTTCCAGGCACGGACGGTGTGCCCGGCCTTCGCGAGGTTGCGGGCCATCGCGGCGCCCATGATGCCGGTGCCCAGGACGCTCACGGTGAGCTTGTCGGTCATGACGTCGAATTCCTGTTCTCGTGCGGACGTTGCTGCTCTGATCCAGCTTGCCCCGGGCACACGGAGATGCCGCGGACCCCACGACGCGGAGGGGGAGTTGGTGACATCGGCCGTATGCCGGTGGCGGCTCGGTTCCATAGGGCCGGAGTTGTCTGACGAGGCGTGAGGTAGTTCAGGATTCAGGCATTCGGAATTCACCGCTCCTTCCCCATTCCCCCTTAACTTGACGTGTCCATAGCGGATCTTGGTCGAATCATGACCAGGGCGGGGAGGGGCCGTGAGGGTGGTTCGTCGTGTGCGTGGACGCAGGAGGGCGGGTAGATCCGTCGCGTCCGTAGCGGTGGGGATGGGCATCGCCGTGGCCGTCGGCCTGTTGCCGACGGGAGCGATGCCGGCGGTCGCCGCCGGGCGGCCGGCGTCACAGTCACCGCCTGCGAGCGAGCAGGCATCCGGTGCCGGGGAAGCCGCGGTCGCGGCCACCGAGGACGAGGCGTTCGCCCGGGCGAAGCGGCTGGGCAGGAACGTCGAGGTCCTCTCGCTGCGCGGTGAGAGCACCGATGTGTACGCCACGCCCGGCGGTGACCTCGAGTCCCGTGAGTACCTGCGTCCGGTGCGGACCCGGGTCGACGGCGAGTGGCGGTCGATCGACACCGTGCTCGCGGTGGTCGGTGGGGGTGCCGACAAGGGCATGGTCGCCCCGAGGGCGGCCTCGGTCGGGCTGGCGTTCTCCGGTGGCGGCGAGGGGCCGCTGGTACGGCTGGAGCGCGCAGGCCGGAGCCTTGAGCTGTCCTGGCCGGGCACGGTGCCCGCGCCTCGGCTCGACGGTGACACCGCCACCTACCCCGACATCCTCCCGGACGTCGACCTACGGCTCGCCGCCCGGCCCGAGGGCTTCACCCAGCTGCTCGTAGTGAAGTCGGCGGAGGCCGCCGCGAGCGACGAACTGGCCCAGCTCCGGCTCAAGTTGGGGACCGAGGGGCTGGCGACGCGAGAGACCGCGAACGGAGGACTCGCCGCGGTCGACGAGGGGTCGGGCGGAGTCGTCTTCGAGGCTCCTAGGCCGGTGATGTGGGACTCCAGCACGGCGGGAGCGCAGCCGACGTCGGCTGCGAAGGCCGTGAAGCCCGCGTCATTCACAGCGACCGCGGTTGGCGAGGCCGGGGCGTCCACCACCACCGAGCCCACCGCCGCCGACTCCGGCCGGGTCGAGCCCATCGGTGTCGACATCCCCGCCGGCGGCGACGAACTCGTCCTCACCCCGGACAAGGACCTGCTCACCGGGTCCGACACCGTCTACCCCGTCTTCATCGACCCGCAGTGGTACTCGCCGAAGGCCACCTCCTGGACCATGGCCTCCCGGTACTGGGCGAGTTCGCCCCAGTGGAAGTTCAACGGCGACCCGGACGCCGGGCTCGGCTACTGCGGCTGGAACTACTGCAACCCGCAGGATGTGAAGCGGCTCTTCTACCAGATCCCGACCACCAAGTTCGCGGGCCGCAGCATCCTGTCCGCCGAGTTCGTCGTACGGAACACCTGGTCGTCCTCCTGCGAGGCACGCGAGGTGCAGCTCTGGCGGACCAAGGGGATCAACTCCTCCACCACCTGGAACACCCAGGACGCCTCCGGCTTCTGGATCGACCACCTCCAGAACCGCAGCTTCGCCCACGGCTACGACGGCTGTGCCGCCGCCGACGCGGAGTTCGACGTCAAGGACGCCGTGGCGATGGCCGCGTCGAAGAAGTGGCCGCAGATCACCTTCGGCATGCGCGCCAGCGCCTCCGGCGAGAGCGACCGCTACAGCTGGAAGCGCTTCTCCGACGACGCGTTCCTGCGCGTGCGCTACAACAGGCCGCCGCCGCGGATCGCCACCTCGCAGCTCACCATGGACCCCGGCGGCACCTGCGAGCCGAACGACACCCGGGTGCGGGTGCGCTCCCGCGCCACCGTCCGCGCCAACAATGTCACCGACCCCGACAAGGACCGGATCCAGGTGCAGTTCCGGGCACTGTGGGACACGGGTGACGGCTGGAAGCAGCACTGGATCTCGGCCAAGAGCACGGACAAGGCATCCGGTTCGGACTTCTCCGTCCAGCTGCCCACCTCCATCCCGCAGAACAAGATCGTCGGCTGGCAGGCACGTGCCTGGGACGGCGGCCAGTGGTCTGCCTGGAGCTCCCAGAACGCGCACAGCTGCCACTTCGTCTACGACACGACCGTGCCCGTGGGCCCGTCCATCGCCTCGTCGCAGTACCCGAGCTCCGACCCCGCCGACCCGAACGACCCCTGGTGGGACGGCGTCGGCCGGTACGGCACCTTCTCCATCGACACCTCCTCGGGTGACGTCACCAAGTACTGGTTCGGCATCAACGGCTCGCCCTCCAGCGCCCACACGCTGACCACCTCCGGCGGCGGCGCCAAGACGATGAAGTTCATGCCGACCAAGCCCGGCGTCAACTTCATCACCGCCCAGGCCTTCGACGCCGCCGGCAACGGCTCCGAGACCCGCACCTACTACTTCCGGGTCCGCTCCGGGCAGCCCGACCGGCTCGGCTGGCAGATGGACGAGGGCGCAGGCGCCACTCAGGTGAACGGCGCGGGCGGGGAGTGGCCCGCCACGCTGAACGGCGGTCTGAAGCCGGGCGGCGCGGGCATCACCGGCAACGGCCTCGAACTGGACGGCACCGACGACCACGCGGCCAGCGACTCCCCGGTCCTCGACACCGCCAAGAGCTTCACGGTGTCGGTGTGGGCCAAGCTGTCCGCCAACCCGACCGGGGCGCCCGTCGCCGTCGCCCAGGCCGGCTCCAGCACCAGCGGCTACGAGATCTACTACTCCACCGCGCTCGGCGGCTGGGTCTTCCTGCGGCACACCGCCGACGCCTCAGGCACCTCGGTGGCCAGGGCCGTACAGCCTGCCTGCGTGAGCGGTGACACCGCCTGCCAGACGGCCCGCACAGGCACCTGGACCCACCTGGTCGGCGCGTTCAACTACCCGAGCCGGCAACTGAAGCTGTACGTCGACGGCGCGCTCGTCGCCACCGCCCCGTACACCACCACCCCCTGGGACGCCCGCGGCCGCACGATCCTCGGTGCCGCCTCCCACTACGGAACCGTGGAGGGCTTCTTCAAGGGCTCCCTCGACGAGGCGCAGTTCTTCGACTACCAGCTCACCGACGCCCAGGTGACCCAGCTGCACAACCGGCAGCCGGTGAGCAGCGCCCGCCCTGCCAAGCTCGTCTTCCCGATGGACGAGGCCGCCACCGACGTCGCGCTGACCGGCCGTGCGCAGCACGCCCCCGCCCAGCTCCTGGGCGGCGCCACCAGCGGCGTCGGCGGCGTCAACGGCCGCGCGGTGCAGTTCGACGGCATCGACGACTACGCCACCACCGGCCGTCCGATCATGGACACCGCCCAGAGCTTCGCGGTCTCCGCCTGGGTGAAACTGCCCAAGGACAAGGAGGCCAAGGCGATGACGGCCGTCGCCCAGGCGGGCACCGTCAACCCCGGCTTCGAGCTGTACCACTCCACCGCGCTCGGCGGCTGGGTCTTCATCCGGGAACAGAGCGACACGGCCGACTCCACGGTCGTACGCGTCACCCAGTCCGCCTGCCCCGCCAACACCAACTGCGCCGCGGCGCGCCTCGGCGAGTGGAACCACGTGGTCGCCGTCCAGGACGTCGACGCGGGCAGGATCCTGCTCTACGTCAACGGCGTCCTGGAGGGCACGGCCGCCTTCACCACCCCGTGGCTCGCCGTCGGCCGGGTCACCCTCGGCGGCACCTACCGCGCGGACGGCACCCTGGGCAGCCCGCTCAAGGGCGCCATGGACGACGTACGCCTCTACGACCGGGCGGTGTCCGACGACGAGGTGCGTCAGCTCTTCAAGCAGCGGCCGCTGGTCACCAGCCGCTGGAAGTTCGAGACCGCGTCCACGGCCACCCCGCCGGTCACCCCGGACGCCGGCCCCGCGGGCGCCGGCCTGACCCTCAACAACGGAGCCCGGCTCGGCTCCGGCTGGGTCGACGGCGGCCTCGACCTCGACGGGGTGGACGACTACGCCGCCACCGCGAGCGGCACCGTGCCCCTCGACACCGCGGCCAGCTTCACCGTCAGCGCCTTCGCGCAGGCATCGGCCCGGCCCACCGGCCAGGTCGCGCTGCTGAGCGCGCCGGGTACGAACAAGGACGCCTTCTCGGTCCGGTACATCCCGAGCAGCACTCCGGAGATCAACGGCGGCCGCTGGCGGATCACCACCGCCGACGCGGACAAGACCGACGCCTCGTCCGTCGAGGTGGAGAACGGGCAGTTCTACGGCCCCGAGGACTGGACCCATTTGGCCCTCGTCTACGACGGCTTCGCCCGCGAGATGCGGCTGTACGTCAACGGCGAGCTGGAAGAGGTCGCCTGCCAGGACGCCGACGACGACGGTGAACCCGACGTCAGCGGCTGCACCGAGCAGATCTCCTACTCCGAGAACGTGCTGACCTTCAAGGCCGTCCAGTCCCTGCGCGTCGGCCGCGACCGGGCCGGCGCCTACTTCCCGGGCACCCTCTCGGACGTCTGGACGTTCCAGGGCGCCCTCAGCGACTCGCAGATCGCCCATCTGTCGCTGGGCATGCCGGGTGTCGCCACCGAGGTCCCCGGCACGGACTGACCAGGAGCGATGCCGGCCCGTCGCCCTCCGGCGCGCGGGCCGGCACTGCTTTGCGAGCTTTCTACACCACTCTCACCACGAGTGAATCCGAGGGGAACGATGAGGGATACGGCACGAGCGGGCCGCGCGGCCCGCTGGAGACGGAAGACCGCGCTGGCTTCCGGGATCGTCATGATCGCGACCGTGCTCCAGGGGGTCACGGCACCCGCGGGCGCGGGTGCCGTGGCGGACGACGGGCGCGGGCGGCCGGTGTTGCCCGAGACGGAGCGGCCGGTGGCCGGTGCCGCGGCCAAGGTCAAGCCGCGCACGGTGGAGCGCGGGCCGCGCACCCCGCGCACCGCCCCGAAGGCCCAATGGCCGAAGGCGGGTTCGGGCCGGGTGACCCTCGACGGGGCGCCGGCGGGCGCGAAGAGCGTGGCTCCCACTCCGGTGCAGGCCGGGAAGCTGCCGGTCTCCGTCGGCGCGGCCAAGGCTCGCGGTGCCGCCGGTGCCGTGCGGGTCGCACTGGCCGGGCGAGGACAGGCCGAGAAGGCCGCCGTCGACGGACTGCTCGTGACACTCGCCCCCGAGCGCACGGGCTTCTCCGACGGCGCGGCTCGGGTGCGCGTCGACTACCGCGCTCTCACCCAGGCGTACGGCGGCGGTTACGGCGCCCGGCTCACCCTGGTCGAGCTGCCCGCCTGTGTCCTGAAGATCCCGGAGCAGGCCAAGTGCCGTATCCAGAAGCCGGTCGAGGCGGTGAACGACACGGAGGGCGGCGCGCTCACCGCCGCCTCGGTGCGACTGACGGCCGCGCGGCCGACCGTGCTCGCGGCGGTGGCGGACGACAGCGCGGCCACCGGTGACTACAAGGCGACCACCCTCGCCCCTTCCTCGACCTGGCAGACCAACCTCAACACCGGTGACTTCGCCTGGTCGTACGACATGGGCGTCCCCGACGTGCCGGGCGGACTGAAGCCGAGCATCGGACTCGGCTACTCCTCGGGCTCGGTCGACGGCCGCACCACCGAGACCAACAACCAGTCCTCCTGGATCGGCAGCGGCTTCGACATGTGGCCGGGCTACATAGAGCGCCGCTACAAGCCGTGTGCCGAGGACGGGGTCGAGAACAGCGACGGCTTGAAGCCCGGCGATCTGTGCTGGGGCTACGACAACGCCTTCATCAGCTTCAACGGCAAGGGCGGCGAACTCGTCCCCACCGGCACCGCCGGGGAGTTCAAGCTGCGCCAGGACGACGGCACCCGTATCGCGCGGCTGACGTCCACCGACCGGGGCAACGGCGACGACAACGGCGAGTACTGGCGGCTGACCGATCCCGACGGTGTGCGCTACTACTTCGGCTACCACCGGCTGCCCGGCTGGGCCGACGGCAAGAAGTCCACCAACTCCGCCTGGACGACCCCCGTCTTCGGCGACGACGCCAACGAGCCCTGCCACGCGTCCGCCTTCGCCGACTCCTGGTGCCAGCAGGCCTGGCGCTGGAACCTCGACTACGTCGTCGACCCGCGCGGCAACGCGATCGCCTACCACTACACCCAGGAGAAGAACTCCTACGGCCGCAACCTGAAGGCCGCCGACGACACCCGCTACACCCGCGGCGGCTACCTCGACGAGATCCAGTACGGCCTCAAGTCGTCCTCGATGTACGGCACCCCGGCCCTCGCGAAGGTCACCTTCACCAACGCGGAACGCTGCCTGCCCGACTCCCGGACCACCTGCTCGTCCATCACCGGCGACTCCGCGTACTGGTACGACACGCCCTGGGACCTCAACTGCGACGAGGGCAAGGACTGCGACAACGGCCGTCTCTCGCCCACGTTCTGGACCCGCAAGCGCCTCAGCGAGGTGACCACGCAGGTCATCGACGCGGCCGGCGCCTACCAGAAGGTCGACTCCTGGAAGCTGACCCACCGCTGGGGCATGGCGGACATCGACTACCAGTTGCTGCTCGACTCGATCCAGCACACCGGTCACACCGCCACACCGGCGATCACGCTGCCGAAGACCACCTTCAGCTACGTCCAGCTGGCGAACCGGCTCGACAGGACCGGTGACGGCTTCGCCCCGTTCATCAAGGACCGCCTCGCGACGGTCGCCGACGAGTACGGCGGCCAGATCGACGTCAACTACTCGGCCCCGGCCTGCGACTGGGCCGCACTGCCCACACCGCAGACCAACACCACGCGCTGTTTCCCGCAGTACATCGGCGGCAGCGCCACGGATGACCCCGACCGGCACTGGTTCAACAAGTACGTCGTCACCTCGGTCACCGGCACCGACCGCACCGGAGGGGCACCCGACCAGGTCACCCGGTACGAGTACCTGGGCGGAGCGGCCTGGCACTACGACGATGACGACGGTCTGACCAAGGAGAAGTCCAAGACCTGGTCCCAGTGGCGCGGTTACGGGCACGTGCGCGTCAAGACCGGCGGGCAGGGCGGCGACGCGGCGATGAAGTCGCAGGCCGACACCTACTTCCTGCGCGGCATGGACGGCGACCGCGAATCCCCGACCGGCGGCACGAAGAACGTCGGCATCACCCTCGGCGACGGCGAGGGCGACCCCATCACCGACCACGAGGCTCTTGCCGGCACCGCCTACAAGACCGTCGGCTACTCCGGCAACGACGGCCGGGTCCTCACCAAGACCGTGAACCGCCCTTGGTACCACCAGACCGCGAAGAAGACGCGCGACTGGGGCACCGTCACCGCCAACTTCACCGGCATCGGCCACACCAAGACCTGGACGTCCCTGGACGACGGGGCGGGTACGTCCTGGCGGACCACCTCCACCGCCACCTCGTACGACACCGTGGCCGGCCGGGTCACCCAGATCGACGACTTCGGCGACGGCTCCACCGCGACGGACAACCGCTGCACCCGCACCACGTACGCCACCAACAGCACCGACAACATCCTCAACCTGCCCGCGCGGGTCGAGACCGTCGCCAAAGCCTGCGACGACCCCGTCGACCGCGCCAAGGACGTCATCTCCGACGTCCGCTCGGCCTACGACGGCGGCGCCTACGGCACGGCCCCGACCAAGGGCGACGCCACCGCGACGGCCCTGCTGAAGAAGCACGACGGCACCACGGCCACCTACCTGGAGTCCGGCGCCACCTTCGACTCCTACGGCCGAGTCCTCACCAGCACCGACCTCACCGCCAACGTCACGGCCACCGGCACGGCCGCACCCGTACGCACCGCCCGCACGGACGGCCGGACCACCACCACGGACCGGACACCGACCACCGGGTTCGTCACCAGGACGGTGACGACGACACCTCCGGCGAAGCCCGGGGACGCCACCACGGCCCTCGCCAACACCACGACGCACGGCTCGCGCGGGCTGCCGCTGACGCAGACCGACACCAAAGGCAAGGTGACCACCTTCGCCTACGACGCGCTCGGCCGCTCCACCAAGGTATGGCTCGCCGACCGCCAGACCACACTGACGCCCAGCTACGAGTTCGACTACCTCCTCACCGACGGCCGGCCGGTCGCAGTCGCCACCAAGGCGCTCGGCACCAACGGCAGCCAGGTGACGGCGTACAGCCTGTACGACGGCTTCCTGCGCCAGCGCCAGACACAGAAGCCGGGCCCCGACGGCGGGCGCCTGCTGTCCGACGTCTTCTACGACGAACGCGGGCTGACGGCCAAGACGTTCGAGACCTACTACGCCACGGGCGCACCCTCCCGCACCCTGTTCAAGCCGACGGACGCGCTCGCGGTCGAGACCCAGACGCGGACCACGTTCGACGGCATGGGCCGCCCCACGGCGAGCGAGCAGATCGCGGGCAACGGCGACGGCGGCCCGTCGCTCGGCACCACCCGCACCCTCTACGGCGGCGACCGCACCACGGTCATCCCCCCGGAGGGAGGCACAGCCGTCACCACGGTCACCGACGCCCGCGGCCGGACCACGGAGCTGCGCCAGCACCACACACGCTCCGCCCAGGCCGCGTTCGACACGACCCGGTACACGTACACCCCGCGCGGCGAGCTGGAGAAGCTGACCGACCCGGCCGGCAACGTCTGGAGCTACACCTACGACCTGCTCGGCAACCTCAGGACGGCCGTCGACCCGGACAAGGGACCCAGTTCCACCGAGTACGACGACCGCGGACAGGTCCTGTCCGTCTCCGACGACCGGTCCACCGACCTCTACTACGTGCGCGACGGCCTCGGCCGGCAGACCGAGCTGCGGGAGAACAGCGCCACCGGCAAGCTGCGCGCCAAGTGGGTCTACGACACCATCAGCGGCGCGAAGGGCCACCTGGCCGAGTCCACCCGATACGTCGGATCCGACGCGTACACCAACAAGGTCGTCGCCTACGACCGGCTCTACCGCCCGCTGCGCTCGACCGTGACGATCCCCGCGAGTGAAGGAGCGCTCGCCGGCACGTATCTGTCGGCCACCGCGTACAACGTGGACGGCTCGGTACGCACGACCGGTTCCCCGGCCGCGGGCGCCCTGCCCGCGACCACGGTGGCGTTCACCTACGAGGACGAGACCCAGCGGCCGATCGCGCTGAGCGGCAGCCAGGGAATCGACGTCACCACCAGCTACAGCCTCACCGGAAAGCCGCTCCAGTTCGAACTGTCGAACAACGGCGGCAAGAAGACCTGGGTCACCAACACCTACGAGTGGGGCACCCAGCGGCTGGCCACGTCCCGCGTGGACCGTCAGGACGTGCCGGGCGTCGACCGGAACAACACCTACGGCTACGACCAGATGGGCAACGTCCTGTCCGTCTCGGACGTCTCCCGCTCCGGCACGGACACGCAGTGCTTCGACTACGACCACCTGCGCCGGATGACGACGGCCTGGTCCCAGTCGACGACCACCTGCGCCGCCGCCCCGAGCGGGCAGACGGTCGGCGGCCCCGCGCCGTACTGGCACTCCTACACCTACGACAAGGTGGGCAACCGGGAGACCGAGACCCTGCACGACGTCACAGGTGACGTGGCGAAGAACACCGTACGCACCTACGACTACCCGGACCCGGGCAAGCCGCGTCCGCACGCCGTGCACACGGTGACCCAGACCGGGCCCGGCGGCACCGCGCAGGACTCCTACGGCTACGACGTGGTCGGCAACACCGACACCCGCACCCTCGCCGGCACCACCCAGGACCTCGACTGGGACGCCGAGGGTCACCTGGTCAAGGTCACCAAGCCGGTCGAGGGCAAGGCCGACGACATCACCGAGTACGTCTACGACGCGGCCGGCAACCGGCTCATCGCCCGCACCTCGAAGGAGAACACGCTCCACCTCGGCGCCACCCGGATCACCGTGGCCAAGGGCGGCACGACCGCAGTGGCCACCCGCACCCTGGACCTCGGCAGCGGGCACCAGGCCGTGATCGACAACGACGGTTCGGTCTCGTTCACCGTCGCCGACCACCAGGGGTCGGGACAGCTCGCGGTCGAGGCGGCGAACCAGCAGCTGACCCAGCGCCGCACCCTGCCCTTCGGCGGAGCCCGCGGCACCGAGCCGAGCAACTGGCCCGGTGTGCAGGGCTTCGTCGGCGGCGTCGACGACAGCGACTCCACCGGGCTGCAGCACCTGGGCGCCCGCGAGTACGACCCGGCGACCGGCCGGTTCCTCTCGGTCGACCCGCTGATCACCCCGGGCGACCCGCAGGCGCTCAACGGCTACGCCTACGGCAACAACAGCCCGCTCACCTTCAGCGACCCCGACGGCCTGCGCTGCATCCACGGCGCTCCCGGCGGCGGCGCGGACGGCATCTGCGCCGGCGTCCCGGGTGACACCGACGGCGTCATCAACAGCGACTCCAACAACTGTCCTACGCACAGCACGTCCTGCAACGAGACCGCCCGCCAGATGGCGCGGGAGGCCAAGCGGAACGGCACCTACGGCAAGAAGCCGATCGTCATCCAGCCCAAGGGTGACTCGATCACCATCCAGGGCGTCTACGTCCCGACCCAGGCGGAACTCGCCGAGCACTTCCCGTACTACCACGAGCGCCTGGACTACCAGCACAACCTCATGAACTGGGCGCGCGCCCGGTGCACCGGACTGACCGTCGCGGGCTCGGAGTTCTGCTCCGCGGTGGGCGAACTCGGCTGGTTCGGTGACCAGAACGGGCCGGGCATCCTGGAGGTCCTGGGCATAGACGACTACGTCGGCTGCGCCACGGGCTCCGGCAGCGCCTGCAAGGCCGCGGCGATCGACGCGGGCATCGCGGTCGGCACCGGCCTGCTCGGCAAGGGCGCCAAGGTCGTCTTCAAGGGCTTCAAGGCGGCTCTGAAGAAGACGGACTCCATCCCCATCCAGTGCCTCGTCGGCGGCGGCAGGCACAGCTTCACGCCCGGCACGCGCGTGCTGATGTCCGACGGGTCCACCAAGCGGATCGAGGACGTCCGGCTCGGCGACGAGATCGTGGTCACCGACCCGCACACCGGCCGGACCACGACGCGGACCGTCGTCGCCACCATCATCACCAAGGACGACAAGCACTTCGTCGACCTGACGGTCTCTCACCAGGGCACTCGGGGCGCGCAGTCGCTGACGTCCACGACGACGCACCCGTTCTGGTCGCCCTCCGAGGGCACCTGGATCGACGCCGGCCACCTCGCACCCGGCATGACGCTGCGCACGGCCGAAGGCGGCACGGTCCGGGTCGAGAAGACCCGCGAGTACCACAAGCTCCAGCGCACGCACGACCTCACCATCGACGACATCCACACGTACTACGTCGTCGCCGGTACGACCCCGCTCCTCGTGCACAACGACGACGGCGGGTTCGACTGGGAGAAGGGTCTGTCGGAGCTCAAGGAGACCTGGGACGGCGGCGACCTCGACGACGACGGCAAGCACTCCCCGCGCGGCAACCAGGCCGAGAACAAGGAGTTCAGGGACGCGCTGAAGAAGATCGAGGGCGAACTCGGACGGAGCGTCACCCCCGCCGAGCGGCGCATGCTGCACGACCGCGTCACCGGCCAGGGCTACGGCTACCATCGCATCGTCGAGGAAGGCAGGGGGCTGTTCGGTGGCTGCTGAGATCCACGTCGGCGAGATCACTGCGATCCTGACGGGCGCGGTCGCACGCTCCGTCGGCAGGGCCGTGGACATGGGAGTCGTCGAGTTCGACGGACCCGCAGGCGAGACGGTCATGGCCCATCTTCAGTGCCCGTTCCGCATCGTCCAGGACGGGACGATCCTCGTGGGGTCCGCGGACATGCGGTACCCGCAGAAGGGCGCGGGAGAGCGGGCGTTCGACGAGTTCCGTACCGTCTACGACGCCCGGTCCACCAAGCTCAACGCGATTCTCGGCGAGTTGAGGCCCACCGTCGACGCTGTGAGCGTCGGTGCCGCGGGTGAACTGACCGTGACCTGGGAGCCCGCGTTCAGGCTCGAGGCGTTCCCGGTCTGTTCGGGGCCGATGGAGGCCTGGCGGGTCCTGGTCCGTGGGGGAGCCCACCACGGATTCCCGCCGGACACCGTCTGAACCGGCCGCCCCTTCAGGGCAGCGTCACCCGGCCCCCGTTCCGTGCCACCACGGAGCGGGGGCCGGCCCGTGTCCGGTGCCGTCGCGGTCACGGCCTCGCGAGCCGAGAACCCGGGGCCGGGACACCGGCGCCGGGCCGCCCCGCATATGGTGACCCGGTGAACGGCGACTGGCTCATCCGCGGCCGTGACGGCCGCCTCAGCGTCTATCTGCCGACCGAGGACGCCGTCCTGTGCCGGGCGGAACTCGGTCCCGGCGGCCCCTGGGAACCCCCGCGCAAGGTCGGCGGCGACCAGAAGCTGCGCCCCGGCCCCGCGGTCGGCCAGGGCGCCGACGCCTACGCCCATCTGGCCGCCTGGCGGCCCACCAAGGAGGGCGAGGCGGGCCTGGTGCACTCCACGCACTTCCGGCCCCGTCTGGCCCCGCTGGACTGGACGTCCATCGGCCACCCGGACAAGGCGGGCGACCGCACCGGCACGCCCGCCGTCACGGTGGACGCGCAGGGGCGGGCGCATGTCTTCGTGCGCAACCGGGAGGGCGGCGTCAGCATGCGCGGCCAGAAGGAGGTCGGCGGCTGGGGCCCGTGGCGTGACCTGAAGGGCGCCGAGGTCGACGACCGGCTGGCCGCGGTGACGGGGGAGTCGGGACGGGTCGAGCTGTACGCGGCCGTCCCCGGCGCCCTGCTGCACTGGCGGCAGGAGAAGCCGGGCAGCGTCCCGGTCCTGGAGGAGGCGATGGAGACACCGGTGCGGGCGGGCACCCTGCACGCCCTGGCGACCTCCGCGGAGCACACGACCCTCTTCTACGCCGACGACTCCGGCGACCTGTGCGTCTGGCGCCCCGGCACCAAGCCGGTGACCCTCCTGACGTCCGCGGGCCCCGGCCCGGTGACCGCGATCCGCTGCGAACTCGACGGCCACGACTGCACGTTGCTCGCCCAGCGCTCGACGAGCGGCTGCGTCGCCTTCGCCGCGTACCCGACGGAGCAGGAGTCGGCGGGCGCGTGGTGGACCGAGTCGGGCCCGCAGCTCCCGGCGGACGCGGTGGTGGCGATGGCGGTGGACGAGGACGGCCGGGTCGTGGCGGCAACGCTGTCACCGTCGACCGACCAACTCCTCATCACCCGCCGCAAGGACGAGCCGGGGCTGGCCCTGGAGGCGTGGCGGGAGGTCTGACCGCCCGCCGCGCGGCACGAAGAGTCCCGGACACGAAAGGGCCCCTGCCGGAGCAGGGGCCTCACTCGCGTAGGAGTCGTGTTACGCCGGAACCGACGCCACGCCCGGCGCCAGGAACTTCTTGCCGTTCACGCGCTCGGAGACACCCTCGCGGTCCAGGTACGGCGTGATGCCGCCCAGGTGGAAGGGCCAGCCGGCGCCCGTGATCAGGCAGAGGTCGATGTCCTGGGCCTCGGCGACGACACCCTCGTCGAGCATGAGCCCGATCTCCTGGGCGACGGCGTCGAGGACCCGGTCGCGGACCTGCTCCTCGGTCAGGACGGAGTCGCCCTGCTTCAGCAGCGCGGCGACCTCGGGGTCCAGCTCCGGCTTGCCGGAGTCGTAGACGTAGAAGCCGCGCTTGCCCGCCTTGACGACGGCCGCGAGGTTCGGGGAGACCGTGAAGCGGTCCGGGAAGGCCCGGTTGAGGGTCTCCGAGACGTGCAGACCGATCGCGGGACCGACCAGCTCCAGGAGGACGAGAGGAGACATCGGCAGGCCCAGGGGCTCCACCGCCTTCTCCGCGACCTCGACCGGGGTGCCCTCGTCGATGACGTTCTGGATCTCGCCCATGAAGCGGGTGAGGATGCGGTTCACGACGAACGCCGGGGCGTCCTTGGTGAGGACCCCGGTCTTCTTCAGCTTCTTGGCGACGGCGAAGGCCGTGGCCAGCGAGGCGTCGTCGGTCTGCTCGCCGCGGACGATCTCCAGCAGCGGCAGGATCGCGACCGGGTTGAAGAAGTGGAAGCCGACGACCCGCTCGGGGTTCTTCAGCTTCGACGCCATCTCGGAGACCGAGAGGGACGAGGTGTTGGTGGCGAAGACGGCGTGCGCCGGGGCGACCGCCTCGACCTCGGCGAACACCTGCTGCTTGACGCCGATCTCCTCGAACACGGCCTCGATGATGAAGTCCGCGTCCGCGAAGCCCTCGGCCTTGTCCAGGACACCGGTCACCAGCGCCTTGAGGCGGTTGGCCTTGTCCTGGTTGATACGGCCCTTGCCGAGCAGCTTGTCGATCTCGGCGTGGACGTAGCCCACACCCTTGTCGACGCGCTCCTGGTCGATGTCCGTGAGGACGACCGGGACCTCCAGGCGGCGCAGGAAGAGCAGCGCGAGCTGGGAGGCCATCAGACCGGCGCCGACGACACCGACCTTGGTGACCGGGCGGGCCAGGTTCTTGTCCGGCGCGCCGGCGGGGCGCTTGCCGCGCTTCTGCACCAGGTTGAAGGCGTAGATGCCGGACCGCAGTTCGCCACCCATGATCAGGTCGGCGAGCGCCTTGTCCTCGGCGTCGTAGCCCTGCTGGAGGTCGCCGTTCTTGGCGGCGGCGATGATGTCGAGGGCGCGGTAGGCGGCCGGAGCGGCGCCGTGCACCTTCGAGTCCGCGACGAAGCGGCCCTTGGCGACGGCCTGGTCCCAGCCCTCACCGCGGTCGATCACCGGACGCTCGACCTCGACGTCGCCCTTGAGGACGTTCGCGGTCCAGATCAGCGACTGCTCCAGGAAGTCGGCGCCCTCGAAGATGGCGTCGGCGATGCCCAGGTCGAAGACCTGCTGGCCCTTGAGCTGCTTGTTCTGGTTGAGGCTGTTCTCGATGATCACCTGGACGGCCCTGTCGGCGCCGATCAGGTTCGGCAGGATCGTGCAGCCGCCCCAGCCGGGGACCAGACCGAGGAACACCTCGGGCAGCGAGAAGGCCGGGAGGGCCTTGCTGACGGTCCGGTACTCGCAGTGCAGACCGACCTCGACGCCACCGCCCATCGCGGCACCGTTGTAGTACGCGAAGGTCGGCACGGCCAGGCCCGACAGCCGCTTGAAGACCTCGTGGCCGCCCTTGCCGATGGCCAGCGCGTCCTTGTGCTCCTTCAGCAGCTCGACGCCCTTGAGGTCGGCGCCGACGGCGAAGATGAACGGCTTGCCGGTGATGCCGACGCCGACGATGTCGCCGTCCGCGGCCTCCTTCTCGACCTGGTCGATGGCGGTGTTGAGGTTCGCCAGCGAGGCCGGGCCGAAGGTGGTCGGCTTGGTGTGGTCGAAGCCGTTGTCCAGCGTGATGAGCGCGAAGCGCCCGGCGCCGAACGGCAGGTCGAGGTGGCGCACGTGCGCCGACGTCACGACCTCGTCGGGGAACAGCTCGGCCGCACCCTTCAAAAGCTCAGCGGTGGTGCTCACTTGCTGCCTCCGTCGAAGTTCGGGTTCTCCCAGATGACCGTCGCGCCCATGCCGAAGCCGACGCACATGGTGGTCAGGCCGTAGCGGACGTGCGGCTGCTCCTCGAACTGGCGGGCCAGCTGCGTCATCAGACGGACGCCGGAGGAGGCGAGCGGGTGGCCGAAGGCGATGGCGCCGCCGTACTGGTTGACGCGCTCGTCGTCGTCCGCGATGCCGTAGTGGTCGAGGAAGGCCAGGACCTGGACGGCGAAGGCCTCGTTGACCTCGAACAGACCGATCTCGGAGATGTCGAGGCCCGCCTTGGCGAGGGCCTTCTCCGTGGCCGGGATCGGGCCGTAGCCCATGACCTCCGGCTCGACGCCCGCGAAGGCGTAGGAGACCAGGCGCATCTTCACCGGGAGGTTGTTCTCGCGGGCGAAGTCCTCGGAGGCGATGAGGGAGGCGGTGGCGCCGTCGTTCAGACCGGCGGCGTTACCGGCGGTGACCCGGCCGTGGACGCGGAACGGGGTCTTCAGACCGGAGAGGTTCTCCAGCGTGGTGCCCGGGCGCATCGGCTCGTCGGCGGTGACCAGGCCCCAGCCCGTCTCGCCGGCCTCGGGGTTGGTGCGGCGCACGGAGATCGGGACCAGGTCGGCCTGGATCTTGCCGTTGGCGTACGCCTTTGCGGCCTTCTCCTGCGAGCGCACGGCGTACTCGTCGGCGCGCAGCTTGGTGATGTGCGGGTAGCGGTCGTGCAGGTTCTCCGCCGTCATGCCCATGAACAGGGCGGACTCGTCGACCAGCTTCTCGCTGACGAAGCGCGGGTTGGGGTCCACGCCCTCGCCCATGGGGTGGCGGCCCATGTGCTCGACACCACCGGCGATGGCGATGTCGTACGCACCGAAGGCGACCGAACCGGCGACCGAGGTGACGGCGGTCAGGGCGCCGGCGCACATACGGTCGATCGAGTAGCCGGGCACCGACTGGGGCAGACCGGCGAGGATGCCGGCCGTACGGCCGATGGTCAGGCCCTGGTCGCCGATCTGCGTGGTCGCGGCGATGGCGACCTCGTCGATCTGCTTCGCGTCGAGACCGGGGTTGCGGCGCAGCAGCTCCCGGATCGCCTTCACGACGAGGTCGTCGGCGCGGGTCTCGTGGTAGATGCCCTTCGGGCCCGCCTTGCCGAACGGGGTGCGGACGCCGTCGACGAAGACGACGTCCCTGACGGTACGAGGCACGATGGCTCTCCTCCAGAGGTGCGGGATCTGCACTGCTGCGGCACGCAAGCGCTGAGCGCGCGCTCAGGCTCATGCTACTTATGAGTAACGTAGCTGCACAGTCCTGGAGGGTGGAGCGGCGAAGGTCACACCTGAACGGTGCTCACCGAGGCGGCGCCGTGGACCCTCTCGGGGTCAGCACCGGGGTGGGCACCGGATGCGATCCGGCCCCGTCCCCCATGATCACCCCGAACAGGGTCCGCGCCACCTCCGCCCCGAACCCGTGCACGTCATGACTCATCGCGGACAGCGTCGGATGCGTCAGCCGGCACAGCTGCGAGTCGTCCCAGGCCAGCAGCGACACGTCCTCCGGCACCCGCAGCCCCATCTCCGCGGCCACCGCCAGCCCCGCCACCGCCATGATGTCGTTGTCGTACACGATCGCCGTCGGCCGGTCCTGCGGTGACGCGGCGAGCAGGGACCGGGTCGCCCGCGCCCCCGCGTCGCCCGAGAAGTCCGTCGCGACCTGCCACGCCCCGGCCAGCGCCCCCGCCGCCTCGTCGAACGCGGCCGTGCGGATGGCCGTGTGGCCGAGGGCGGCCGCCCCGCCCACCCGCGCGATCCGCCGGTGCCCGAGCGCGGCCAGATACCGCACGGCCTCCGTCACGGCGGTGGCGTCGTCCGTCCACACCGACGTCAGCCCGCCGGTCAGCGACGGGTGCCCGACCGCGACCACCGGCATCCCGAGCCGCTCGGCCATCGCCACCCTGGGGTCGTCCGCCCGGAAGTCGACCAGGATCGACCCGCCGATCTGCCGCCCGCGCCACCACGTGTCCTGGAGCCCGGCCTCCTCCTCCACGGTCCGCACCAGACGCAGCAGCAGCGAACAGGAGTGCTCGGTCAGCACGCTCTCCACGCCCGAGATGAACTCCATGTAGAACGGTTCGAGCCCGAGCAGCCGGGCCGGCCGGCAGATCGCCAGCCCCACCACGTCCACCCGCGACCCGGCCAGCGTCCGGGCCGTGAGGTTCGGCGCCCAGCCCAGCTCCCGCGCGGCCCGGAAGATCCGGTCCCGGGTCGCCTCGGACAGTCCGGGCTTGTGGTTGAAGGCGAGGGAGACCGCGCCTTTGGACACGCCGGCGCGCGCGGCGACGTCCTTGATGGTGACGCGCGAGGTCGTCATCGGGAGGGCTCCATGCAGTACAGGGCGGACCGGGCGGCGGCCGCGTCAGGAGTCTCCCAGCCACTCACCCCGATGGTCACCTCCTCGCCAGGAAGCAACGTCACCAGCCCCCGGTCGGCCCGGGCGTCCGGGTGCAGCCGGTCGGCCTGGAGCAGCAGGTCCCGCACCAGGGTGCGGGCCGCGACCAGCACCCCGCCCGGCACGAGCGAGACCTCGAACTCGGGCCGGGGATACGGTACTTCGCGATCCGGCGCGGGAAAGTGCACGGCGCGTGAACCGTCCGCGTCCGCCACGAGGAACTCCTTCGGTCCGACGGGTTCCAGTTCCTTCGGTACGCCGATGCGGGCCACCGCACGCCCCTCGGCACCGAAGCCCGCACTCGCCTCGCCGAGCACCGCCCCCTCGACCGACATCCGCCGCAGCCGCGCCGTCCCGGTCCACGCCAGGCCCGCCTGATTGACGACGGCCAGCTCCAGCCCCTGCTCCCGCACCGCCAGCGTGAGCAGCCGGTCCGCGTACAGCCGCCGCAGCTCGTGGTACAGCGGCTTCTCCCGCCCGTCCCCGTCGATCGCCGCCCAGGACGTCACCGGCCAGCAGTCGTTGAGCTGCCAGAGGACCGTGCCCGCGCACACCGGCCAGTTGGACCGCCAGTGCTCGATTCCGGCCGCGACGGCCCGCGCCTGAATGACCTGGGTGAGGTAGTGCCAGCGGTCGAAGTCCTGCTCGGAGTCCTTCTCGGGCAGGGCGAAGTACCGCTCCAGCCCTCGCCGCAGCTTTCCGTTCCCGTCGTCCGCCTTCTGGTGGTGCAGCATGCCGGGGGAGTCCGGCGCGAGCTCCTCGTCCGGCAGCGCCCGCCGCAGCGTGGCGTACGCGGGCGGCGCCTGCCAGCCGAACTCGGCCACGAAACGCGGCACGCTCAGCCGGTAGTCGGCGTGGTCCCGACGGTTCCACACCTCCCAGGAGTGGTGCGTGCCGTGGGCCGGGTCGTTCGGATGCCGGTCCCACGACCCGGACCAGGGGCTGCCGGCGGTGTACGGCCGCGTCGGATCCAGCTCGGCCACCACCCGCGGCAGCACGCCCAGGTAGTACCCCTCGCCCCAGGAGTCCCCGGCCAGCCGCGGCTCCCAGCCCCAGTCCCGGAACCCCCACAGGTTCTCGTTGTTGCCGTTCCACAGCACCAGCGAGGGGTGCGGCATCAGCCGTACGACGTTCTCGCGGGCCTCGGCCTCCACCTCCCCGCGCAGCGGCTGCTCCTCCGGATAGGCCGCGCACGCGAACGGGAAGTCCTGCCACACCAGCAGGCCCAGCTCGTCACAGGCGTCGTAGAAGTCCTCGCTCTCGTAGATCCCGCCGCCCCAGACCCGTACGAGATCCACGCCCGCGCCGGCGGCCTGCCGCAGCCGGGTGCGGTACCGCTCGCGGGTCACCCGGGACGGGAACACGTCGTCCGGGATCCAGTTGACGCCCCGCGCGAAGAGCCGCTCGCCGTTGACGACGAGGGTGAAGCCGGTGCCGTGCTCGTCGGCGCAGCGGTCGAGCCCGACGGTCCGGAAGCCGATCCGGCGGCGCCACACATCCAACGGGGCGTCGCCGTGCAGCAGCCGCAACTCGACGTCGTACAGGGGCTGTTCGCCGTAGCCGCGCGGCCACCACAGTCGTACGTCCGGCACGGTCAGCCGTACCGTCCCGCCCGTCCCCTCGACCTCGGCCCGCGCCCGGACCCCGCCGACTCTCGCCTCGACCGTGAGCGGCGCCTCGACCCGGGTCCGCTCCACGTCGACCGTCAACTCGACCTGTCCGGTGCCCTGTTCGACGCCCACCACGGGCCGCACGCGCGCGATCCGTGCCGTCGACCAGTGCTCCAGCCTCACCGGCCGCCAGATCCCGGCGGTCACCAGGGTCGGTCCCCAGTCCCAGCCGAAGGAGCAGGCCATCTTGCGGACGTACTGGTAGGGCTCGGCGTAGGCGGCGGGCCGTTCGCCCAGCCTGCCGCGCACCGCCTCGGCCTCGGCGTAAGCGGAGGCGAACCGCACCGAGAGCCGCCCGCTCAGGCCCGTGACGTCGAACCGGTACGAGCGGTGCATGTTCCGCACCCGGCCCAGGACCCGGCCGTCGAGCAGGATCTCGGCGACGGTGTCGAGCCCGTCGAAGACGAGGTCGGTCTGCTCATGGGCGGAGGCCGCGTCCAGGTCGGTCTCGTACGTCCAGTCCCGCCGCCCCACCCATGCCACCTCGGTCTCGGCCCGCCCGAGAAAGGGGTCCGGGATCACGCCGGCGGCCAGCAGGTCGGTGTGCACACAGCCGGGCACGGCGGCCGGCAGCGACGCCGCCGCCCCGTCGGGGTGTCGCAGGATCCATCCGTCGGTGAGTGGTGTCGCCTGAAGCATGCGCGCACTCCTAAACCGATTCATCCCAGTACTGGGAAACAGTTTGGCATCGTTGGCGAGATAGGGACTTTACCGGTTAAGAAAACGTTGTCAGAGTTCCGAACCAGCCAACCCCGCACATGCTCGTCCTCGTCCGTCCCCAGAACGGAGCTGACGCACATGAACCGCCGTACAGTCCTCGCCATCACGACAGGTGCCGCCCTGCTGCTCGCGGCGTGCACCGGCACCGGAGGAAGCTCGAAGGGCGCGGAGGCCAAGGCGCCCGACGACCCGTCAGAGGTGAGCGGCACCATCACGGTCCTCACCCATCGCACCGACCTCGTGCAGGACGGCACGATGAAGGCGTACGCCGCCGAGTTCGGCAGGACGTACCCGAAGGTGAAGGTCGAGTTCGACGCCGTCACCGACTACGAGGGCGAAGTCAAGATCCGTATGAACACGGAGAACTACGGCGACGTCCTCATGATCCCCGGCGTGATCGAGAAGAAGGACTACCCGAGGTTCTTCGCCTCCCTCGGCACCCCGGCCGAGCGGAGCAAGAAGTACCGCTTCACCGACTACACCACCGTCGACGGCAAGGTCTACGGCCAGAGCCCGCTCGGCGCGGTCCCCGGCTTCATCTACAACAAGAAGGTCTGGCAGCGGGCCGGCATCACCGACTGGCCCACCACACCGGACGAGTTCCTCGCCGACCTGAAGGCGATCAAGTCGAGGACCGACTCCGTCCCGTACTACACCAACTTCAAGGACATGTGGCCGCTGACCCAGTGGACCCAGGTCAACGGCTCGGTCAGCTGCGACGAACAGGCCACGACCAGGCTCGCCGAGGGCGACCCGTGGGCCGAGGGCGCGGACCTGCGCACCGCCGACACCCTGCTGTACGACATCGTGCGCGAGGGACTGGTCGAGAAGGACCCCACGACCACCAACTGGGAGGCGTCCAAGCCCCGTATCGCCAAGGGCGAGATCGCCACGATGTGGCTCGGCTCCTGGGCGGTCATCCAGATGCGGGGCGCGGCCGAGCAGGCCGGCGCCGACCCCGACGACATCGGGTTCATGCCCTTCCCGGTGCAGCGGAACGGAAAGTTCTGCGCGGTCGCCCTGCCCGACTACAACCAGGCCGTCAACATCCACTCCGAGCACAAGGAGGCGGCCCGCGCCTGGCTCGACTGGTTCACCGACAAGTCCGGCTACGCGGCGGACAACCTGGCCCTCTCCCCGCTCAAGGACGCCCCGCTGCCCGACGTCCTGGCGCCCTACGAGGAGCAGGGCGTCGAACTCCTCGACCTCGACGACACCAAGGGCGCCGAGGTGAAGGCCATCGACAACCGGTCCGAGGTCGGCATCAACAAGCCGGACTACCGCCAGGACCTGGTCGACCTCGCCCGCGGCGCCACCAAGGGCAGCCTGGACGACTTCCTGGCCGGCCTCGCGAAGAAGTGGACCGACACGCAAGCGTCCCTGGGGTCCTGATGACGGACACCACCGAGAAGGCGGCCGCCCCGCCGGCCCCGGGACCGGCCGTGCCCGGACCGGCCCCCGCCCCGCGCACGGCACGGCTGTGGCGCGGGGCCACCCCCTGGCTCTTCCTGCTCGCGCCGCTCACCCTGCTGATCGTCTTCACCTACGCGCCGATCGCCAACATGGTCGCCTACAGCTTCACCGACTGGGACGGCGTGAGCCCCGAGCTGCACTACACCGGCGCCGGGAACTACACCGAACTCTTCACCCGCTCCGACCTGTTCGAGGTGTTCTGGGTGAGCGGCTACTACCTGGCCGCCTCCGTCGTCCAGATCGTCGCCGCCCTGTACTTCGCAACGGTCCTGAGTTTCAACGTCCGCTTCCGGAACTTCTTCAAGGGCGTGCTGTTCTTCCCCTACCTGATCAACGGCGTCGCGATCGGCTTCGTCTTCCTGTACTTCTTCCAGGACGGCGGCACCCTCGACTCGGTGCTGAGCCTGTTCGGCGTGCACACGGACCGAGCCTGGCTGGGCACCCCGGCCTCCGCCAACACCTCGCTGGCGGCGGTCTCCGTCTGGCGCTACCTGGGCCTGAACTTCGTCCTGTTCCTCGGCGCGATCCAGTCGATCCCGGGGGAGCTGTACGAGGCCGCCGAACTGGACGGCGCGAACCGCCGGCACCAGTTCCGCCACATCATCGCGCCCGGCATCAAGCCGGTGCTGTCCCTGACCGTGATCCTGTCGATCTCCGGCTCGCTGTCGGTCTTCGAGATCCCGTACATCATGACCGGCGGGGCGACCGGCACCGAGACCTTCGTGATCCAGACCGTGAAGCTGGCCTTCCAGTTCAACAAGACGGGGCTCGCCTCGGCGGCCGCGGTCGTGCTGCTGCTGATCGTCCTGGCGGTGACCTGGGTGCAGCGACGCCTCGTCCCCGACGACAAGGTGGACCTCGTATGACCCGCCGTACCGTGGCCCGCACCCTGATGTACGCGTCGCTCATCGCCGCGACGGTGGTGGTCCTGCTCCCGCCCGCGGCCGTGGTCCTCACGTCCCTCAAGTCGGAGCGGGAGATGGCGAACGGCAGCGGGGCCCTCGCCCTCCCCGACGATCTGCTGAACCTCTCCAACTATGCGACGGCGTTCCAGGACGGCCGTATGCTCCCGGCCTTCGCCAACACGGCGGTCATCCTGCTCCTCGCCATCGGCGGCACGGTCCTCATCGGCTCGATGACGGCGTACGCCATCGACCGCTTCACGTTCCGCTTCAAGAAGCCGGTCGTGGCACTGTTCCTGGTCGCCGCGCTGGTCCCCGGTGTCACGACCCAGGTGGCGACCTTCCAGATCGTCAACAGCCTCGGCATGTTCGACAGCATCTGGGCGCCGGTCGTCCTCTACATGGGGACGGACATCGTGTCGATCTACATCTTCCTCCAGTTCGTCCGCTCCATCCCGGTCTCCCTGGACGAGGCGGCCCGACTGGACGGTGCCAACGCCTTCACGATCTACCGCAGGATCATCTTCCCGCTGCTGAAGCCGGCGATCGCGACGGTGGTGATCGTCAAGGGCATCACCACCTACAACGACTTCTACATCCCGTTCCTGTACATGCCCTCGGAAGATCTTGGCGTGATCTCGACGTCGCTGTTCCGCTTCAAGGGCCCGTTCGGCGCCCACTGGGAAACGATCTCGGCAGGAGCGGTCCTGGTGATCCTGCCGACACTGATCGTCTTCCTGTTCCTCCAGCGGTTCATCTACAACGGCTTCACGAAGGGAGCGACGCGGTGAGAACCGGGGGCGCGGGCGGCCGCGCGACTAGGCGGACAGGGCGGCCACCAGAACCGGCGTGACCTGCTCGACCTGCCAGGGCCGAGCCCCGTGGCCGGCCAGCGCCTCGGCGACCGTCTCCGCGCTCACCTCCTTCGGCGGCTCCCAGCAGACCCGCCGCACGGTGTCCGGGGTGATCACGTTCTCCTGAGGCATGTTCAGCTGCTCGGCCAGCGCCGACACCGCGGCCCGCGCGGCGGAGAGCCGGGCGGCGGCGGCCGGATCCTTGTCCGCCCAGGCTCGCGGCGGAGGCGGCCCCGCGACCGGCTGGCCGGGGGCCGGCAGCTGGGCCTCGGTCATGGCCTTCGCACGGTCGACGGCGGCCTGCCACTGCTCCAGCTGCCGGCGCCCCATGCGATGCCCGAAGCCGTTCAGCGCGGACAGGGCGTGCACATTGCCGGGCACGGCGAGCGCGGCCTCGACGATGGCCGCGTCGCTGAGGACCTTGCCCGGGGACACATCCCGCTTCTGGGCGATCCGGTCCCGCGCCTGCCACAGCTCCCGCACGACACCGAGCTGCCGGCGTCTGCGCACCTTGTGCATGCCGGACGTCCGCCGCCAGGGGTCCTTGCGCGGCTCGGCGGGCGGCGCGGAAGCGATCGCGTCGAACTCCTGCCGCGCCCACTCCAGCTTGCCCTGCCGGTCGAGCTCCTTCTCCAGGGCGTCGCGCAGGTCGACGAGCAGCTCGACGTCCAGCGTCGCGTACCGCAGCCAGGGCTCCGGCAGCGGGCGGGTCGACCAGTCGACGGCCGAGTGGCCCTTCTCCAGCACGAACCCGAGAACGCCCTCGACCATCGCGCCGAGGCCGACCCGGGGGAAGCCGGCGAGGCGTCCGGCCAGCTCGGTGTCGAACAGCCGGGTCGGCACCATGCCTATCTCACGCAAACAGGGCAGATCCTGGGTGGCGGCGTGCAGCACCCACTCCACTCCGGACAGCGCCTCGCCGAGGCCGGACAGATCGGGACAGGCCACGGGGTCGATCAGCGCGGACCCCGCGCCCGCGCGGCGCAGCTGCACCAGATAGGCGCGCTGGCCGTAGCGGTAGCCGGACGCGCGTTCGGCGTCGACGGCGACCGGGCCCGAGCCCGCGGCGAAGGCGGCGATCACCTCGGCGAGCGCGCCCTCGTCGGCGATCACGGGCGGAATGCCCTCACGGGGCTCAAGCAAAGGGATCGGCGCCTCCGTAACAGAAGATCCGTCGTCTTCCGGAGGGGCGCCTCCGGTGGTTCGCAGTGAACTGTCTGCTGCGGTTTCTTGGGCGTCGGTCACATGTCAAGGGTATCTGTGTATGGACAGCGCCCGCCGACGGAACGTTCCGTCGGCGGGCGCTCAAGGGTCGTAAACCAGTCAGTCAAGTGAAGGATCCGGTTCACGACGGACAGGGGACGGGGGCGGGATCAGCGGCCGATCCCGTTCACGTCAGTGAATGATCAAGCGTTGAATCGTCGGTGGCGGGCTCGGGGGACGGGCTCAGTGGATGATGCCGGTGCGCAGCGCCACGGCGACCATACCGGCGCGGTCGCCGGTGCCGAGCTTGCGGGCGATGCGGGCGAGGTGGCTCTTGACGGTCAGGGCGGACAGGCCCATCGAGACGCCGATCGCCTTGTTCGACTGGCCCTCCGCCACCAGCCGCAGTACCTCGACCTCACGGCCGGACAGTTCGCGGTAGCCGCCCGGGTGGCTCGGGGCACCCGGGTGGCGACGGTGCATACGGGCGGCGGCGGCGCCGATGGGGGCGGCACCGGGGCGGGTGGGGAGCCCGACGTTGGTGCGGGTGCCGGTGACGACGTAGCCCTTCACACCGCCCGCGAGGGCGTTGCGTACGGCGCCGATGTCGTCGGCGGCGGACAGGGCGAGGCCGTTCGGCCAGCCCGCGGCGCGGGTCTCCGACAGGAGGGTGAGGCCCGAGCCGTCGGGCAGGTGGACGTCGGCGACACAGATGTCGCGGGGGTTGCCGACGCGAGGACGGGCCTCCGCGATGGACGAGGCCTCGATGACATCGCGCACACCGAGCGCCCAGAGATGACGGGTGACGGTGGAGCGGACGCGCGGATCGGCCACGACCACCATGGCGGTCGGCTTGTTCGGGCGGTAGGCGACCAGGCTTGCGGGCTGCTCGAGGAGAACGGACACCGGGCCTCCTGGGGTGCGGGGACGGCTTTCAAGGTCACAGTCGTCTTCGGCACCAAACCTCTGGCCCTTTAGGGAAAGATCACGATTTAGTGAGTAACAATTGGGGCAATTCGGACACGTGGTCGATCGTTCGGGGAGTAATTCGCTTCGATCATGGACTGTTTCCTGACCGAAAGTGGCCGTATCGACAAAGTGACGGTCAAGGTTCCGGCCGTCGGATGCCGTGCGTGTTTACCGGGACTGCGGGTCGCGGCGCTGAGGCAGCGTCACCACCGACGCATCCCCCGGACCGGCCGGCGGCAGGCCCGCGATCTGGGCCAGCAGATCGCACCAGGACGCCAGATGGGCCGCGGTGTCCGGGACCCCGCCCAGGCCCTCACGCGGGGTCCAGGAGGCACGGATCTCGATCTGCGAGGCCGCCGGGCGCTCGGACAGGCCGCCGAAGTAGTGGGAGCTCGCCCGCGTGACGGTGCCGCTCGGCTCGCCGTACGACAGCCCCCGCGCCTGGAACGCGCCGGTCAGCCAGGACCAGCACACCTCGGGCAGCAGCGGGTCCGCGGCCATCTCCGGCTCCAGCTCCGCGCGCACCAGGGTCACCAGCCGGAAGGTGCCCCGCCAGGCGTCGTGGCCCGAAGGGTCGTGCAGCAGCACCAGCCGGCCGTCGGCCAGATCCTCGTCGCCGTCGACGACCGCCGCCTCCAGGGCGTACGCGTACGGGGCAAGGCGCTGGGGCGCCTTGGTCTGCTCGATCTCGATCTGCGGCCGCAGGCGACTCGCCCGCAGTGCCTCGACAGCGGCACGGAACGCCGCTGGAGCCGTACTGTGCGAATGCCGGTCCCCCTCCCCGGCCTCCTTCGCGTCATCCATTCCGCCAGTGCCGTCCGACAGTCTTCCCTGAGCCGCAGCCATGCCGGGAAGATTAAGGGGAACGCGGGCTTCGTGCAGGGAGAGACACCCGGACAACACGGCAACCCCGGCGTGGAGCCCGTCGCGGCCGTGCGAGACTTGCCCCCGTGAGTGCCAACCAGACGCCGCCGCCCGCCACGTACGACTCAGCCTTCCTCAAGGCATGCAGGCGCGAGCCCGTGCCGCACACGCCGGTGTGGTTCATGCGGCAGGCCGGGCGCTCACTCCCCGAGTACCGCAAGGTGCGCGAGGGCGTCGGCATGCTCGAGTCCTGCATGCGGCCCGACCTGGTCACCGAGATCACCCTCCAGCCCGTGCGCAGGCACGACGTGGACGCGGCGATCTACTTCAGCGACATCGTCGTGCCGCTGAAGGCCATCGGCATCGACCTCGACATCAAGCCCGGCGTCGGCCCGGTCGTCGAGCGCCCCATCCGCACTCGCGCCGACCTCGCCCAACTGCGCGACCTCACGCCCGAGGACGTCTCCTACGTCACCGAGGCCATCGGCCTGCTCACCGCGGAGCTCGGTGCCACCCCGCTCATCGGTTTCGCGGGCGCGCCTTTCACCCTCGCGAGCTACCTCGTCGAGGGCGGTCCGTCGCGCACGTACGAGAACGCCAAGGCGATGATGTACGGCGACCCGCAGCTGTGGGCCGACCTGCTCGACCGCCTCGCCGACATCACCGCGGCCTTCCTGAAGGTGCAGATCGAGGCCGGCGCCTCCGCCGTCCAGCTCTTCGACTCCTGGGCCGGCGCCCTCGCCCCCGCCGACTACCGCCGCTCGGTGATGCCCGCCTCCGCGAAGGTCTTCGACGCCGTCGCCGGGTACGGCGTCCCGCGCATCCACTTCGGAGTCGGCACCGGTGAGCTGCTGAAGCTCATGGGCGAGGCCGGCGCGGACGTCGTCGGCGTCGACTGGCGCGTCCCGCTCGACGAGGCCGCCCGCCGGGTCGGCCCCGGCAAGGCGCTCCAGGGCAACCTCGACCCGACCGTCCTGTTCGCCGGCACCGAGGCGGTCGAGGTCAAGACCCGCGAGGTGCTGGACGCCGCGGCCGGCCTCGAGGGCCACGTCTTCAACCTCGGCCACGGCGTCATGCCGTCCACCGACCCGGACGCCCTGACCCGGCTCGTCGAGTACGTCCACACCCGGACCGCCCGCTAGGAGCGCTCACCACGTCTGCCGGGGTCGCGCCCGTCTGCCGAACAGCAGGCCCCGCGGCTCCGGCGGAGGCGGTGTCCCCGGCTTCAGCGGCCAGGCGAGCAGCATCCCCGCGAGGAAGCCGACGATGTGCGCCGCGTACGCCACCGTGCCCGCGTCGGAGACGCCCTCGCCGGACGAGTACACGGCCTGGAGCACGAACCAGAACCCGAGCACCAGCCAGGCGGGCAGCCGCAGCGGCAGGAAGATCAGGAACGGCACCAGGACCCACACCCTGGCCCTCGGGTACAGCACGAGATAGGCGCCCAGGACACCGGCGATGGCCCCGGAGGCGCCGATCAGCGGGTCCGCCGAGTCGGCGTTGAGGTACGCGAAGCCGTAGCCGGCCGCGTAGCCGCAGACGACGTAGAAGAGGAAGTACCGCACGTGCCCCATGCGGTCCTCGATGTTGTTGCCGAAGATCAGCAGGAAGAGCATGTTGCCCAGCAGGTGCACCCAGCCGCCGTGCAGGAACATCGCGGTGAAGACCGACAGCGCGGGGGACTTCTCGTAGCCCGGCGGGCCGATCGCACAGCCGGGGCCGTTCGGGCCGGCGGACACCTGTCCTGTGGGGACGACGCCGGGCAGCTGATCGTGGATCAACTCCCGCGGCACGGCCGCGTAGTGGTCCAGGAACGCGTGCAGATGGCACATCTGGGCCAGGCTGCTCTCACCGGACACGGACCCGGCTATGCCGGGCGTGGACAGGAAGACGAGGACGTTCGCGGCGATCAGCGCGTATGTCACCCAAGGGGTGCGGCGCACCGGGTTCACGTCATGGACGGGGATGACCACGACTGGTATCTGCCCGGGATCCGTGCGGCGAATCGGTGTACGGGGTGAACGGGGGTGTGGCCGCCTGCGTATGAGTCGGCAACCGCCCGCGGCACGGGGAAGGCGGGTCGCGGGGTCTACGTGAGGAACAGGCGATGAACGACCGAGTTACTCCTCCGATTCACGCGTTGCCCGACGGGGAGGCCGAGATCGCGTTGGTGGTGCGGCTGCCGTGGGAAGACGTGGCGCGGCTGGGCCAGGAGGCCGGACGGCTCGCGTCGCAGATGCAGCGGCCGGTGACGCTGGACGAGGCCGTGAGTCATCGGCTGCGGTCGGCTCGGCCCGCGGCGGCGCATGCGAAGCCGGCGGGGGAGCAACCCGCGGCCGCCGCCGCTGCCGCGATGCCGCCGAGTGTGAGTGCGTCGGTTTCCTCGTTGCCGTCCCGGCCGCCGGCCGAGCAGGCCCGGCAGGCCATCGAGAGGATCAACGGCAGCGCGTGAGCGCCGTGGGGGTGCGGGTGCTCGGCGGCTGCGGGCCGTTCGTGGCTGATCGCGCAGTTCCCCGCGCCCCTTGGGGGTTGGTGGCGCGGTCTGTCATGAGCGGTCGGCGTTCACCGCCTTCACCGCC
The DNA here is from genome assembly GCF_008704715.1 of Streptomyces chartreusis. Classification (NCBI taxonomy): domain Bacteria; kingdom Bacillati; phylum Actinomycetota; class Actinomycetes; order Kitasatosporales; family Streptomycetaceae; genus Streptomyces; species Streptomyces chartreusis. The sequence goes on along the minus strand of NZ_CP023689.1, from coordinate 2,462,924 downwards.
TTTCTGGCCGCTACCAGGACCGGGTCCCAGACCGGGGAGAACGGGGGTGCGTAGCCGAGGTCCAGGGACGTCATCTGTTCCACCGTCATGCCGGCCGTCAGGGCGACCGCCGCGATGTCGACCCTCTTGCCCGCGCCCTCACGGCCCACGATCTGTACGCCCAGCAGACGACCCGTGCGGCGTTCGGCGAGCATCTTGACCGTCATGAAGGAGGCGCCGGGGTAGTACCCGGCGCGGCTCGTGGACTCGATCGTGGCCGTCACGTACTGCAGGCCCGCCCTGCGTGCGTCCTTCTCGCGCAGGCCCGTGCGGGCGATCTCCAGGTCGCAGACCTTGCTGACGGCCGTGCCGACCACGCCGGGGAACGTGGCGTAGCCGCCCGCCGCGTTCGTGCCGATGATCTGGCCGTGCTTGTTGGCGTGGGTGCCCAGGGGGATGTGGCGTTCCCGGCCTGAGACCAGGTCGAGGACCTCGACGCAGTCGCCGCCCGCCCAGATGTTCTCGTGGCCGCGGACCCGCATGCCGAGGTCGGTGAGCAGTCCGCCGTGGTCGCCCAGGGGGAGGCCCGCGGCCCGCGCGAGGGCGGTCTCCGGGCGGACCCCGATGCCGAGGACCACCACGTCCGCCGGGTACTCGGCGTCCTCGGTGGCGACCGCGCGGACGGCGCCGTCGTCGCCGGTGAGGATCTTGGTGACCGCGGCGTCGTCGACCATGGTGATGCCGAGGCCCTCCATGGCCTCGTGCACCAGGCGGCCCATGTCCGGGTCGAGGGTGGACATGGGTTCGCTGCCGCGGTTGACGACCGTCACCTCGTAGCCGCGGTTGATGAGCGCCTCGGCCATCTCCACGCCGATGTAGCCGGCGCCGACCACCACCGCGCGACGGCCACGCGTGCGTGCCAGCCGGTCGATCAGGGCCTGGCCGTCGTCGAGGGTCTGCACGCCGTGCACACCGGGGGCGTCGGCGCCCGGCATGTCGGGGCGGATCGGACGGGCACCGGTCGCGATCACGAGCTTGTCGTACGACGTCCAGGACTCGGCGCCGGAATCGACGTCACGCGCGCGTACCCGGCCGCCGGCCACGTCGATCTCCACGACCTCCGTCCGCATGCGCAGGTCGATGTCCCGCGCCCGGTGCTCCTCGGCCGTACGGGCGATCAACCGGTCCCGCTCGGGCACCTCGCCGCCCACCCAGTACGGGATGCCGCACGCCGAGAAGGAGGTGAAGTGGCCGCGCTCGAAGGCCACGATCTCCAGCTCCTCGGCGCTCTTCAGGCGGCGAGCCTGCGACGCCGCGGACATCCCCGCGGCGTCGCCGCCGATCACCACCAGCCGCTCCCGCTCGCCCGGCACACCCCTCGTAGCGCTCATGTTCATGCGAACACGCTACGGGGGCAGGGAATTTCAGTCCTGTCCGCCGCTCTGCTCGTCGCCCGCGTGCGCGGGACGCGGAGCGGGGCGGGCCGCCGGCAGCGGGCCCGGCACGGGGCTCGCGGGCACGGTCGCCGGGCGGCGCGGCAGCCGGGGGCGCAGGACCTTCAGCCACAGCAGGAGGATCAGCACCGCCACCGCCGCGAACGGCAGCAGCGCGCCGAACGCCACCGCGATCCAGCGCAGCATCGTCACGAACGCGTTCCAGCCACCCGCGAGCGCGTCCACGAAGCCCGGGTCGTCGTCCTTCGCGGCCTTCTTCACCGGCGTCTCGGAGAGGGTCAGCGAGATCGTCGCGAGGCTCGTGCGGTCCTTCAGGGACGCCTGCTGGGCCAGCAGCGACTCCAGGTCGGCCTGCCGGCGGCTCAGCTCGCCCTCCAGCGTCACCACGTCGCTGAGCCTGGTCGCCTGGTCCATCAGCTCACGGATCCGGGCCACGCTGGCCTGCTGCGACTTGATGCGGCTCTCCACGTCCACGACCTGGTCGGTGACGTCCTGCGCCTTGGCGCTGCGCTCGATCAGCTTGCCCGCGCCCTCCAGGTCCGCGAGGACCTCGGCGTACTTGTCGACGGGCACCCGCAGCACGACCCGGGTGTGCTCGTGGCCCTCCTCGTCGCGGGTGGTGGTCTCGTTGCCGACGTAGCCGCCCGCGTTCTCGGCGGTGGCACGGGCCTCGTCGAGGGCCTTCGGCACTTCCTTGACCTGCACGGTCAGCGAGGCGGTGCGGATGATGTGGCTCGCGCTGACCTTGGCGGGCGTGGTGGCCCGGCCGGCGTCGGAGCCGGTGCCGGGCGCGCCCTCCTTCGCGCCTGCGTCGGAATTGGCGCCCCCGTCGGAGTCCGCCCGGGCGGCCTCGCCGGCGGCGGCCTTGCTGTCGCCGCCCGAGTCGTTCGCGGCGCTGCAACCGGTGAGCGCGAGGGCGGTGGCCAGCAGGAGGCCGGCCAGGGCCTGAACCGGTCGTGCGGAACGTCGTGTGCGCATGTGGGCCTACCCCCGAGGGTCGTCGTGACGACTGACGCTCCTTCGACGCGGGGACCCCGCGGAACGTTGGCCGGAAACGGTCCCGATGCGGTCACGGTCGGGACTCGGGGCGGGCACACGCGGCGGACGACCCGGGGCCGGACGGCGGCGCGACGGGGGCCGTACGGCCGTGGCAGCGGTGTCGGTGGCGTTTGAGAGAGTGGGATCATGCGCGAGCACAGCGAGGACACACGCACCGGCGACAACCCCGTACGGCCCGGTCATGTCGTGGTCGTCGGCGGCGGGATCGCCGGACTGGCGGCCGCCCACCGGCTGCTGGAGCGCGGCAGACACGTGACCGTCCTGGAGGCCTCGGACCGGGTCGGCGGCAAGCTGCTGCCCGGCGAGATCGCGGGTGTGCGCGTGGACCTCGGCGCCGAGTCGATGCTGGCCCGCCGCCCCGAGGCGATCGCCCTCGCGCGGGAGGCCGGCCTCGCCGAGCGGCTCCAGCCGCCGGCCAGTGCGAGCGCGTCGATCTGGACCCGTGGCGCCCTGCGCCCCATGCCCAAGGGGCATGTGATGGGCGTCCCCGGCACCGCCGCCGCCCTCTCCGGAGTCCTGTCCGACGAAGGGCTGGCCCGTATCGAGCGCGACGCCGACCTGCCGCGCACCGAGGTCGGCGACGACGTGGCGGTCGGCGCGTACGTGGCGGCACGCCTCGGCCGCGAGGTCGTCGACCGCCTCGTCGAACCCCTGCTGGGCGGCGTCTACGCGGGCGACGCGTACCGCATCTCGCTGCGCTCCGCCGTCCCGCAGCTGTACCAGGCCGCGCGGACCCACGACTCGCTCACCGAGGCCGTCCGGGAGATCCAGGCCAAGGCCACGGCGAACCAGCAGACCGGACCGGTGTTCATGGGCATCGAGGGCGGCGTGGGCCGACTCCCGCTCGCCGTCGCGGAGTCGGTGCGCGCGCGGGGCGGCGAGATCGTGACCGGGGCACCGGTGACCGAGCTGCGCCGCGAGGCGTCCGGCGGCTGGCGCGTGGTCGCCGGTGACCGGGTGCTGCGTCCCGACGCCGTCGTCGTCGCCGTGCCCGCCCCGGCCGCCGCCGCCCTGCTGCGCGCCGAGGTGCCCGGGGCCGCCGCCGAGCTGGAAGGCGTCGAGTACGCCTCCATGGCCCTGGTCACCCTCGCCTACCGCCGCTCCGACGCCGGGCTCCCGGCGGGCAGCGGCTTCCTCGTGCCGCCGGTCGACGGGCGCACCATCAAGGCGTCGACGTTCGCCTCCCAGAAGTGGGGCTGGATCGCCGACGAGGACCCGGACACGATCGTCCTGCGCACCTCGGTCGGGCGGTACGGCGAGACGGGGATCCTGGGCCGCGACGACGCCGGCCTCGTCGACGTCTCACGCCGGGACCTCAAGGAGGCCACCGGCCTCGACGCGACCCCGCTGGAGACCCGCGTGACCCGCTGGACCGACGGCCTGCCGCAGTACCCGGTCGGCCACCACGCGCGCGTGGCCCGCGTCCGCGAGCACGTCGCCCGGGTGCCGGGCCTGGCGGTGTGCGGCGCGCAGTACGACGGCGTGGGCATCCCGGCGTGCATCGCGAGCGCGTACGCCGCCGTCGACCAGCTCGACGGCGATCCGGGCGGTGTGCAGGAGCTCACCGCCAACCCGGTGCAGAGTCTGCACGGCGGAGCGGGAGAATAAGGGCATGAGTGACGACGCCTCCACCACCGAGTCCGGCAGGATCCCGAACAAGGGCAAGCTGGCCAAGGACCTCAACGAGGTCATCCGCTACACCCTCTGGTCCGTCTTCAAGCTGAAGGACGTGCTCCCCGAGGACCGCGCGGGCTACGCCGACGAGGTCCAGGAGCTGTTCGACCAGCTCGCCGCCAAGGACGTGACGATCCGCGGCACCTACGACGTGTCCGGCCTGCGCGCCGACGCCGACGTCATGATCTGGTGGCACGCGGAGACCAGCGACCAGCTCCAGGACGCGTACAACCTCTTCCGCCGCACGGAGCTGGGCCGCGCGCTCGAGCCGGTCTGGTCGAACATGGCGCTGCACCGCCCCGCCGAGTTCAACCGCTCGCACATCCCGGCGTTCCTCGCCGACGAGACGCCGCGGAACTACATCAGCGTCTACCCCTTCGTGCGCTCCTACGACTGGTACCTGCTGCCCGACGAGGACCGCCGCCGCATGCTCGCCGACCACGGCAAGATGGCCCGCGGCTACCCCGACGTCCGCGCCAACACGGTCGCCTCGTTCTCGCTGGGCGACTACGAGTGGATCCTCGCCTTCGAGGCCGACGAGCTGTACCGCATCGTCGACCTCATGCGTCACCTGCGCGCCTCCGAGGCCCGGATGCACGTCCGCGAGGAAGTGCCCTTCTACACCGGCCGCCGCAGGTCCGTCGCCGAACTGGTCGCCGGACTCGCCTAGCCGCTCGCACGGCGAAGCCCCGCACCCCCTCCACGGGGTGCGGGGCTTCGCCGTGCGAGCGCTGCCGGCTACGGACGGGCCGCGGTCTCGCGGTGGTCCTTGTGCCGCGTGGCGGGCTTCTTCGCCTTGTGCTCGCCCGCCCGCTGCGGCTTCGGCTCCGGGTGCCCCTCGCACGAGGCGTGCCGCGCCGGCAGACGGCCCTCCAGCAGATACGCGTCGATGTGGCCGTTGACGCAGGCGTTCGGGCCGTACGCGATGCCGTGCGTCCCGGCGTCCCGCTCGGTCACCAGGACCGAGCCCGCGAGCCGCCGGTGCATCTCCAGCGCCCCGTCGTACGGTGTCGCGGCATCCCGCTCGGCGGCCAGGATCAGCGTCGGCGGCAGCTCACCCGGACCGGTCCGCACGTCCACCGGCTGCTGCCGCGGGGCCTTCCAGAAGGCGCACGGCAGGTTCATCCACGCGTTGTCCCAGGTCTCGAACGGCGCCACGCGAGCGAGCCGGGTGTTGTCCCGGTCCCAGGTCGCCCAGTCCGTCGGCCAGGGCGCGTCGTTGCACTCCACGGCCGTGTAGACCGCGTTCGTGTTCTCCTCCTCGGCCGCCGCCTCCGTCACCGGCGAAGCGAGCTCCATCAGCGGCTTCGCGTCGCCCTTCAGATACGCCGACAGCGCCTGCGCCCGCGAGGGCCAGTAGTCGTCGTAATAACCGGCCTGGAGGAACGCCTCCTGCAACTGCCCCGGCCCGATCTTCCCGCCGGCCGGCCGCGTCGCGAGCCGGGTGCGCACCTTCTCGTAGTTGGCCAGCACCTCGTCGGCGGTGATGCCGAGCCCGTACACGTCGTCGTGCTCGGCGACCCACTCCCGGAAGTCCGTCCAGCGGCCCTCGAACGCGGCCGACTGCGCGAGGTTGTTGTGGTACCAGATCTGCTTCGGGTCCGGGTTCACCGCGGAGTCGAACACCATCCGCCGTACGTGCTGGGGGAAGAGGTGCGCGTACAGCGCGCCGAAGTAGGTGCCGTACGAGGCGCCGATGAACGTCAGCTTCTCCTCGCCCAGCGCGGCGCGCAGGACGTCCAGGTCACGGGCGTTGTTGAGGGAGTTGTAGTGCCGCAGGGCGCTGCCGGCGCGCTCGGCGCAGCCGCGCGCGTACGCCTTCGCCCGGGCGACGCGCTCCTTCTTGTACGCCTCGGAGGGGAACGTCGGGGCCTGCGAGGGCACCTTGAAGTACTGCTTGGGGTCCTGGCAGGACAGCGGCGCCGAGGGTCCCACACCGCGCGGGGCGTAGCCGACGAGGTCGTACGCGGCCGCGAGCCGCTTCCATGCCGGGACGACCCCGATCAGCGGGAACTGGATGCCGGAGGCGCCGGGTCCGCCCGGGTTGTAGACCAGGGCGCCCTTGCCCGGCACCCGGCGCTTGCTGTTGTGCGGGTCCTTGTGCGTGGCCTGCGCCCGGCTGACCAGCAGCCGGATCTGCTTGCCTTCGGGGTGCGCGTAGTCCAGCGGGACGGACACCGTGCCGCACCGCACGGTGCCGGGCAGGCCCTGCGCCTTGGGGCAGCGCCCGAAGGTGATGCCGGCGGCCTTGGCGCGCGCCGCGGCCACCGTCGTGCCGTGCCGCTCGTCCGCTCCCGGAGCCGCCCCGGCGCTTGTGGCCGGGGCCAGGGAGAGAGCGGACAGGAGCATGGCCCCCGCGGCCGAGTAGAGGGCGGCAGCTCGCATGGCATTTCCCTTCGGTGCACGGCAGCAACAAAAGGGATATTTGGTTCGTCTGTTGATGAAGGCAAGCACCGCCTCGCCGAAGTCGCCGCAATGCCCCCTATGCGTTATCGACTTGCGGCGCCGTCAGTCGCGCCGGTGCAGCGCCTCGTGGTGCTGCTCGCGGTGCGCGAAGGCCGCGCGCAGGTCCGGCTCGCCGATCGCGCGCACGCCCCGCACGGCCACGGACGTGAGGTACGTACGGTCGCCGCCGCCCCCGGAGTGCCGCACCAGGGCACCGAGCAGCCGCTGCCCGGCCGGGGAGGCCCAACGCGCGTACGGCTGGATCTCGATGCGGGCGATGGCCAGACAGCTCAGGGTCAGCACGAACGGCAGCGCGAACCACAGTGCGACCAGGTGCGCCGGCATGTCCGACTGGGCGGGCGCCAGCAGGGCGATCGCGCCGAGCGCCGCCACGACCGCGGCGGCGAGCCGCACCTGACGGATCGCGGCGCCTATGCCGTCACGCGCTCCGGCGGGCACGGCGAGGCCCGCGCTCACCAGCCGGTCGCCGAGGCTGCCCACCGCGTCGGCGGCGGCCGCGGCGTCGCGCACCGGCTCGATCAGGGACTGGCCCTCCGGCCCGATGGCCCCTATCACCGAGCGTTCCATCTCGTCCCGGCCGCGCGGATCGACGACGGTCGCCCACCCGGTGCGCGCGAGCAGCAGCCGCCGCTGGCGCGCCATGGAGACCAGCGTCAGATCGGCGACCCTGCGGGGGCCACCGGACAGGAACGCGGCCTCGTACAGCGTCAGATCGTGGTCCCGGGCCGCGGCCGCCTCTTTCGTTTCCATGGCCGCGGTGTGCACGGCGGCCAGGCACAGCCGCGTGCACGCCGTGCCGGCGACGGCCCAGGCCAGCAGCAGAAGAAGCACCCAGAACATGCCGCGTTTCTATGCCAAGGCTCTGTGCGACGCCATGCCTTGTTCACAATACGGACAGAGAGTTGCCGGGATGTGACGTTCCGGATCGGCCGGGCGGGGCGTCAGGAGTCCCCGGAACCGCCTTCCGGACGCGGGCTGCTGGCGGCCGACGGCAGGGTGTACCCCGGCGACGGGGGCGGTGTCATCGGGACGGCCGGAGCGGGATCCGAGGTCGGACCCGGCGGGGCGGGGGACGGGGTCAGCGGCGGGGTGCTGTCGGCGACCATGTCCCGTGCCAGGGCGTCGTAGTCGACGTACCCGGTGGCCTCCAGGACCGTGATGTGGTCCAGCACCGTGGTGTTGGCGTCGTCGGCGAGCTTGCGTACGAGGGAGTTGCGCGTACTGGCCCGGACCTGGGCGACGACGGAGAACACCTTGCCGTGCGCCAGCCGCAGGATGTTCGCGAACCGGCTGTCGTACTCCACGCCCTGCGCGGCGTTCAGGGTCGCCAGCCACTCCTGCTGCTGCTCGCTGGGCTCGTTGGGCAGCTGGAGGCTCAGCTTGGCCGCCACGTCGCGCACCCGCTCGTCCAGGAACGCGTGCCCCTCGACGAGATGCTCACCGGCGGTCCGTACGGCCGGGGTGCTGCCCTTCTGCCGGGCCTGCCGGCCGGCGGGCAGTTCCCACAGCCCTGCCAGCCGGACTTTCGTGATGAAGTCGCGGTCGAGGGCGGACAGCGGCCCGTAGCCGGTCGAGACGGTGTCGGCGTTCAGCACGTCGAGACCGGTCCCGGACCGGTCGGCGTACGACCAGATCGGGAAGATCATCGCCAGCAGCGTCGCCATCAGGCCCGCGACGATGATCCCGGTGCCGCTGAAGATGCCGCGGCCGTTGATCGGGGGTCGCTTGCGGGATCGCATGGTGCCTCCTGTTGCGGCACCGCACGTTAGTGCGCTTCGAGGGTGAGGTTGGCATATTACTTCGGCGCCTACGCCAACTTCCGTACAGGAGCGAATGCTTGCAAGCGGGGCGCTTACGGGCGAAAAGGGAGTAGTGGCGAGGGGCTTATGGGGCCATACACGGGCCAAGCGGGCGTGCGGAGCACGGCACGGGCCCCGGTGTTAACCCCGGCACACTCGCCGGCCGCGACCGCGTCCACCGGCGAGTGGGATTCGGCGTAGTCCGCCCCCGCTCACCGACGCAGCAGCACCCGGCGCGTGGCCCGGGCCAGCCGTACCGCCGGACGACGGGAGCGCGGCGCGGGCCCCGACCGCTCCAGCCACCACTCCCGCAACTTGGCCCGCACCCCCGCGTCCTCGCAGCGGTCGCCGGTCAGCAGATACCCGGCGAAGTCCAGTGCGTCGCGCCGGTAGCCGCCGGTCATCGGGTGCCCGTGCGCGTATCCGAGGAAGGCCGGCCGGTACCCGTCGCCGAGGATCACCGGCAGCTCGGGCGCGACCTTCGCCACGACGTCCGCACGCTTCCCGGCGAGCGCCCGCGCCTGCACACCGAGCCGCACCCGGTCGAACCCCTCCGGCACGGGCGTCCCGGCGACCAGCGCGGAGAGCAGCGCGGCCTGCGCGAGAGCGAGCCGCTGCCGGACGGGCTCAGGAGCCTCCTGGACCGGCGCCGCCTCCCGTGAGCTCCCGGTCGCCGGCGTCCCGCTCTGCGCGGTCCGCTCGGCGGCGCCCTTCTCCAGCGCCCCCCGGATCGCCCCCAACTCCCGCTCCAGCTCGGCCGGTTCGGGGAAGTTCTCGTCGCGCTCCAGCAGCACCCCCGGCGGGGACACCCGGGAGGCGAGGTCGGTGAGGACGTCGAGGACCGGCTGGGGGACGGGGTGCGCGTGGCTGTCGTGCCAGACACCGTCGCGTTCGAAGCCGCCCGCGACATGGACGTACGCGATGGCCTCCAGCGGCAGCTCGGCGAGCGCCTTGGCCGGGTCCTCGCCCCGGTTGACGTGGTTGGTGTGCAGGTTGGCCACATCGATGAGCAGCCGTACGCCGGTGCGGTCGGCGAGCTCGTACAGGAACTGCCCCTCGGTCATCTCCTCGCCCGGCCAGGAGATCAGCGCGGCGATGTTCTCCACGGCGAGCGGCACCGGCAGCGCGTCCTGCGCGATCCGGACGTTCTCGCACAGCACGTCGAGGGCGTCCCGGGTCCGCGGCACCGGCAGCAGGTGCCCGGCCTCCAGCAGCGGGGAGGCGGTCAGCGCACCGCCCGCCCGTACGAACGCGATGTGCTCGGTGACCAGCGGCGACCCCAGCGCCTCCACCCGCTCGGCGAGCGCGGCCAGCCGCCCCGCGTCGGGCCGCTCGGCGCCGCCGAGGCCCAGCGAGACACCGTGCGGGATCACGGTGACACCGCGCTCCCGCAGCCGTACCAGGGACTCCGGCAGATGGCCGGGGCAGACGTTCTCGGCGACGGCCTCGACCCAGTCGATGCCCGGCATGCGCTCAACGGCGTCCGCGATCTCCGGACGCCATCCGATTCCCGTACCCAGTCGCTCCATCGTCCCCTCCTCGGCCTGCTCCGTGTCGGATGTGACGGGGGTATGGCCCCTGAGCAGGGGGCCGAACCCCTCGGGGGCCACCTTCAGAGCAACATTTGAGGTTGGGACCGCGCCCCGCCACAGGCTCGTACGGGCGGGACGGCCGGGATGTTCAACCGCGGGGCGTCCGCCGCAGCGCCGGGTGGTCGGCGACGACCGTGCACGAGCCGGGCGCGATCTCCGTGAACCCCGCGTCCCGCACCAACGGCAGCGCACCGCTCGTCAGCGCGCCCCAGCGCGCCGGGTCCGCGGCCCGTACGGCCAGTGGGAACCCCGCGTCACGCCAGCCGGCCCGCTCCTCGTCCGACAGCTCCCACCAGGCGAGCTGCGCCGCGTGCCCCGTCTGCGCCATCGCCTTGCCGGCCGACATGTCGAGCTCGGGGTTCAGCCAGAGCACCGGCGCCGAGGGGTCGGCGTCGACGGGCGGCTCCGGATCGTCGAGGTCGGTTCCGGAGACCTGGAGCTTCGCCAGCTCCTTGGGCCAGCCGTCCAGCGGCACCGGCGGGAAGACCCGCACCTCGGCCGACTTCCCGGTGACGGTGATCCCCGGCAGCCCTTCCGCCCGCCTCCACTCGGCCCCACGGGCCCGCCGCACGACCTTGCGGATGCGTGCGTCCTGCCAGTCATGGATCGCCTGCGCCCACTCGCCCTCACCGAGCGACCGCTCGTCACTGAGGATCGTCAGGACGGCACGCGCGGAGGTCTCGAGGGCGTCGGTGCGGGCGGGGGGAGCGTTCCGCTCGATGCGGACGACCAGGGGCAGCACGAACTGCGGCGCCTCGTCGCGTACGTCGGGACCGGGCCGGAAAGGACTGTCGCCGCCGGACGACGAATCATGGCTCACAGCAACACCCTAAGGGGCGCGGGGAACTGCGCGACAAACCCCCACTCGGCGGCTGTCGCGCATACGAGAAGATGCCCCTCATGCGACGCGATCTTCGTCTGGACAACGTGGGCCGCCGCTACGGCCTGCGCGGTCCATGGGTCTTACGCGGCATCCACCTCACCGTGCTGCCCGGCACCCTCATCCGAATAGAAGGCCCCAACGGCACCGGCAAGTCCACCCTCCTGCGGCTCCTGGCGGGCATGGACGCCCCGACCGAGGGCCGTATCACCGGCCGTCCCCGGACCGCGTACGTCCCCGAGCGCTTCCCCACGGCGCTCCCCTTCACCGCCCTCGGCTACCTCACCCACCTCGGCAAGGTCCACGGCCTGTCCCACCTCGCTGCCAAGCGCGCCGCGGGCGACTGGCTCGACCGCTTCGGCGCCGCCCCCTACGCCCGTACCCCCATGGCCCAGTTGTCGAAAGGCAGCAGCCAGAAGGTCGCCGTCGCGCAGGCCCTGCTCGCCGAACCGGGGCTGCTCGTGCTGGACGAGGCATGGACCGGCCTGGACACCGACGCCCGCGCGGAGCTGGAGCGGGCCGTCGCCGAACGGACCGCGGGCGGCACCGCCGTGGTCTTCGTGGACCACGACCCGCGCCGCCTGGCGGGGGCGCCCGACGCGACGTACACCGTGCGCGACGCGGGACTTCGGCTCCGCGGCGAACCGGCGTCCGCCGAGCCCGAGGGCCCGCGCGTGGCCGTCGTCGTCCAGGGACCGAAGGGCGGGCGACTCCCCGCCGACGCGATCCGCACGGCCGCCTCTGCCGAGGAACTCACCCCCGGCACCCACCGTCTCACCGTGCCCGCGTCGCACTCCGACATCCTTCTGCGGGCACTGCTCACCGCCCGGCCGCCCTGGCACGTGGTGAGCGTGGGCCCGCAGCCGACCCCCGACCACGAGAGCCGCAGATGACCGCCCTGCTCGGATATCAGGCCGCCCTGCTCGCCCGCTCGCAGCGCTGGCTGCCGCCGCTCATCCTGTACGTCGCGTTCCTCGGCATCGGCGTGCAGGGCGGCCAGCCGATCCTCGACTCGCTCGGCTACACGGCCGCGGCCCTGCTGCCCGTCGCCGCCTGGCTGGTACGGATCTGCGTCACCAACGAACCGCCCGCCGCCCGCAGTTGCGTCTCCGCGGCGGTGGGCCCCGGGCGGGCGCACCTCGCCGCGCTGCTGGTGGCACTGGCCACCGCCGTGGCCCTGGGGTTGGTCGCGACCGTCGCCGTGACCCTGATCAGCCACTCGGCGAGCGCGGACAACGAGACGCACCTGTCACGCCTCGCGGCGGGCGCGGCCGGACTGCTCGCCACGCTGGCCTGCGCCCTGCTGGGTACGGCCGTCGGCGCCCTCACCACCTGGCCGGTGCTGCGCTCGACCGGCCGCGCGGTGCCGACGATGCTGCTCGCGGCCCTGCTGTCCGTGGTGGTGACGGGCTCCCCGGCACAGGCGGCGGTCAGCGGCCTGGTCACGGGCTCCCGCTCGGGCACGGTCCCGATGCCGGTACTGCCCCTGGCGGCCGCGGCCCTGCTCACGGCAGCGGCGATCGCGGCGGCCTGCGCGCTCACGTCCCGCAGATCACCCTGAGCACGCCGTGCGCTGCGCCTCCTGCCACTCACACACCGGGCACAGGGTGATCCCCTTGTACGACTCCGGGTATTCCGTCGGCTCCCGGCAAAGCACGCACTCGGCGTACGGCGGTCCCTCCGCCTTCGGCGGCTTCGGCACGTCGACGATCGTGCAGTAGTCCTCGCTCATGACTCCAGCGTAGGACGCTCAGCGCCGCCCGTTCGAGGCCCCGATCAGCTCGGACACCTTCACCAGCCGGAAGCCCTTCGCGCGCAGCTCCGGCACGATGCTGCGCACCACCCGCTCGGTCGTCGGGGCGGCACTGCGCGTGCAGTGCAGGACGACCACGGACCCGGGCCGCACCCCGTTCAGCACCTCCCGGGCGACCGCGCCGGCGTCCGTCGCGAAGGCGTCCCCGCTCACCACGTCCCACTGCACGGCCGTGACACCGACCGGGGTCAGCGCTTCGAGGGCCCGCCGGTCGTGGCACCCGCCCGGAAACCGGAAGTAGGGCACCGCGTCTCGGATCCCCACCTTCCGGAACACCGCGTACGCCCGCTCCACGTCCGCCCGCATCCCTTCCTCGCCGATCGTCGGCAGCCCGTAGCAGTGGTCGGTGAAGGCGTAGTGGCTGTAGGAGTGGCTGGCGACCTCGAAGAGGGGGTCCCGGCCGATGGACCGGGCCTGCCGCGGGTACTCCTCGGCCCATCGCCCCGTCATGAACACGGTCGCCGGCACCTTCAGCTCCCGCAGCGCCGCGATCAGCCCCGGATTGTCGAACCGCTCGCCCTGTGCCGCCCGCGGCCCCTGGTCGGCGGTCATGTCGGCGTCGAAGGTGAGCGCGACGGTCCGCCCCGCGTCGCGCGGGCCGTGCTCGAAGACGGCCGTCATGCCCGCGGGCCCGGGTGCGAGGGTCGGCGGCTCGGCCACCGGAGAGGTGGCGCTGGGCGCCGGGAGGGGGGCCCGGGTCGTCTCGCGCGCCCCGCACGCGGCGAGCACGACGAGGGCCGCACCCAGGACGCAGGCGGCGGTGACGCTTCGTACAGGAGTGATCACCAAATGAAGATATGATAATCAAACGGTCGTTTCGGCACGCCGAAGGGTGCGCCGGGCCCGCGTCACCCGCCCGGCGGGCCCGGGTCCGTCAGCCGTTGCCGTTCTTGCGGGTGCAGGTGCCCGTCGGCGCGGAGGCCGGAGGGCGGCACTGGAGGTCGAAGTCCTTCGGGTTCTTGCTCAGGTAGCGGCCGATGCAGCTGTTCACCGTGGTGCGGTCGTGCTCGGCGCAGAAGGTCAGCGCCGCACGGCCGTTGGGGAAGGGGCCGGGGGCGTAGAACACCCAGTAGCCGCCGCGCAGGGACGCGAAGTCGTCGCTGCGGAGCACCTTGGCCTGCGGAACCGACCGGCGGATCGTGGTGAGCCTGCGGTCCCGGTTGGCGAGGCCCGCGGAGACGGGTTCGGAGTGGAGCTGCGCGATCCAGCGGCCGGCCAGGTTGCCGGGCTTGGGTGTGGGCGTGCGAGTGGGGGTCTTCTGGCTGGGTGACGGCGCGGGGGGCGTCTGCCGGTCCGACGGGGTGGGCGTGGACGCCTTGGCCGACGGATCCGTCGTGGCGCCGGCCTTGTTGCCGCCCGTGCCACCGGTACCGCCCGTGTCACCCGTACCGCCCGTGCCACCGGTGCGCAGGGTGAGGATCAGCGTCGTGGCCGTGGCGATCGCCAGCACCGCGGTCGCGGCGACCACGAGGGGTGTGCGCCGCCGGGTGCCGCTCGCGCGCTGAGGGACCGTGGGGCGCGGGGTGTCCAGCTGGGTGGGGGTGGGTGCCGGCATCGGGTGCGGCGCGGTGGCGGTCATCGTCGGCTGGGCGGCCCAGTACGGCGTCGCCCCCGACTCCACCTGCGTCAGCATCGCGTCCAGCCGGGCGGCGTCCGGCCGGGCCGCCGGGTCCCGGACCAGCAGCGCTTCGAGCACCGGCGTCAGCGGGCCCGAGCGGGACGACGGAGGCAGCGGGTCGTCGAGTACGGCGGCCAGGGTGGCGAGGGTGGTCGGGCGGCGCAGCGGGCTGATGCCCTCGGCGCAGACGTACAGGACCACCCCCAGCGACCAGAGGTCGGCGGATGGGTCGTCGCCGTGGCCCCGGATCCGCTCCGGAGCCATGTACTCGGGCGAGCCGACCAGTTCACCGGTCGCCGTGAGCCCCGACGTGCCCTGGAGGGCGGCGATGCCGAAGTCGGTGAGGACCGCGCTGCCGTCGGGCCGCAGCAGGATGTTGGCCGGCTTGACGTCCCGGTGCTGGATGCCCGCCGCGTGCGCGGCCCGCAGCGCGGCGAGCACCTGGCGGCCGAGCCGGGCCGTCCCTGCGGGCGTCAACGGGCCCTCGTCCAGCCGCTGTTGCAGCGAGAGGCCCGGCACCAGCTCCATCACGATCCACGGATGCGGTTCGGCATCCACTATCTGGTGGACCGTCACCACGTTCGGGTGGCTGAGCCGGGCCAGCGCCCGCGCCTCCCGCATCACACGCTCGCGCACCACGCCGACCGTGTCCGCGTCGGACCGCACCGCCTTGAGCGCGACCTCGCGGTCGAGCACCGTGTCGCGAGCCCGCCACACGGTGCCCATACCTCCACTGCCGAGCCGTTCCACCAGCTCGAAACGGCCGTCGACGAGATCCCCCGGTGCGTTCATGCCGCACAGGTTAGAGGACGTCCCGGAGGGTCTGCTTCCACAGGGAGTCCCGTGACCGGGCCGTCACTTGCGCCAGGGTCCGGTCACCGCGAACGTCGTGCCCGGTGTGTAGCAGTTGACGTACATCGTGCGGCCGTCCGGCGAGAACGTGACCCCGGCGAACTCGCCCCACTCCGGCTCCTCGGGCGTGCCCAGGTTCTGCGCGTTGCGCGCCATCGCGTACACCTCGCCGCGCCGCGTCACCCCGAAGACGTGCTGGGCGCCGTTGCCGTCCTCGCAGACCATCAGGCCGCCGCTGGGCGCGAGGCAGATGTTGTCCGGGGACTCGCCCGGCAGCTGCACATCCGTGTCAGGCCCGAAGACGATCACCAGGGTGAGACGGCGCTCGGTGGGGTCGTAGCGCCAGATCTGGCCGTAGTGGTCCGCCGCCGAACCCTCCGCGCTGTGGGCGAAGGAGGAGACGAAGTACACGCTGCGACCGCCCCAGTAGCAGCCCTCCAGCTTCTGCGCGTGCGTGATGCCCTTAGGGCCGAAGTCCTGGAGCCGGATGGGGGTCTGCCTGGCCAGCGGGTCCGGTACGTCGACCCACTCGACGTTCCCGAAGCTCGCTCCCGGCTCCTGGATCGACGACAGGTCGGGCACGCCCGGCACCCGCATCGCCTGGAGCCGGCCACCCGCACGCAGGGTGCCCAGGCCGCCGCGCGGCTGGTTCGGCAGGAAGCGGTAGAACAGACCGAAGGGCTTGAGGAAGGCGTCCTCGGTCTCGTAGACGACGCCGCGCTTCGGGTCCACCGCGATCGCCTCGTGCTGGAAGCGGCCCATCGCGGTGAGCGGGACCGCGCCGGAGGCGTACGGGTTCGACGGATCGACCTCGAAGATGAAGCCGTGGTCCTTGGTGTAGCCGTTGGTGCCGGCCCGGTCCTCGGTCTCCTCGCAGGTCAGCCAGGTACCCCAAGGGGTGGGCCCGCCCGCGCAGTTGACGGCGGTGCCGGCGATGGCGACACGCTCCGACAGGACATGGCCGTGCCGGTCGAGCGTCAGGGCCGTACAGCCGCCCTTGCCGGCCGGGTCGTAGGTGAGGCCCGTGACCGTGGGCACCGGGACCCTGCCGTCGGCGCGGTTCTCGTGGTTGCGGACCAGGTGGACGCGGCCGCCTCTGCCGGGCAGGGCCGTCATGCCGTCGTGGTTGGAGGGCACCGGGCCCTCGCCCGAGCGGAGCCGGTCGCCCTCACGGGAGAGGACCCGGTAGCTGAAACCTTCCGGCAGATCGAGCAGACCGTCGGGGTCGGGGACCAGCGGGCCGTATCCCGTGTGGCCCAGGGTCTGTGCGGCGGCGGTGCCCGCGAAGAGTTCGGTGAGATTTCCGGCGAAGGCGATCGAGACGCTCAACGCCCCGGTGCGGGCGAGCAGCTGACGGCGGGTCGTGGAGCCGGACTCGGACGCCGTGACAGGCGCGTTTTCGGACATGGGGCAGCCTTCCTGTTGGCGGACAGGGACTGTGACCCCGCTGTGTCTATCACCTGGCGCGGGCCTCTGGAACCACGCGCGTAGCACGTGTCACTTCCCGTGGGCGTCCTCGATGATGTCCTCGATGGTCCGCTCGACCTCCCGCTCGGGCGGGGGCTCGATCTCCCGCTCGGCCGGGGGCTCGACGGCCTGCCGGTCGTCCTTGTCGGCGGGACTCTCCACGGGAGGAGCGGCGTAGCGCCGTGTGGGCTGGTCCTCGTGCTCCTCGCCGCCCCGCTCCAGGAAGCGCAGCAGCTCCACCGGGATCGGCAGGACCAGCGTGGAGTTCTTCTCCGCGGCCACCGCCATCACCGTCTGCAGGAGGCGCAGCTGGAGCGCGGAGGGGGTGTCCTCCATCTGATGGGCGGCCTCGGCCAGCTTCCGGGAGGCCTGCAGCTCGGCGTCGGCGTTGATGATGCGGGCCCGCCGCTCGCGGTCCGCCTCGGCCTGCCGGGCCATGGAGCGCTTCATCGACTCCGGCAGCGACACGTCCTTGATCTCGACGCGGTCCACCTGCACGCCCCAGCCGATGGCCGGGCTGTCGATCATCAGCTCAAGGCCCTGGTTGAGCTTCTCGCGGTTGGAGAGCAGGTCGTCCAGGTCGCTCTTGCCGATGATCGAGCGCAGGGACGTCTGCGCCATCTGCGAGACCGCGTACTTGTAGTCCTCGACCTTGATGAGGGCGCTCGAGGGCTCGATCACCTTGAAGTACACGACGGCGTCCACCCGCACGGTCACGTTGTCGCGGGTGATGCCCTCCTGGGCCGGCACCGGCATCGTGACGATCTGCATGTTGACCTTGTGCAGCCGGTCCACGATCGGAACGATCATCGTGAACCCGGGAGCCCGCACGTCTCCGGCCAGCCGTCCGAGCCGCAGGACGACCCCGCGTTCGTACTGCTTGACGACGCGCGCCGCGGCGGCGACGTACACCAGGCCCGCGGCACCCACACCCGCGACGATGCCCAGTACTTCCTCGACCATGACGACCTCCTCGCCGAGAGGTCAGTTCCGTATGCTCTTGCAACGATATGCCCGGAGTCTGGTCCGGGGCCATAAACGGCCCCGGACCAGCGGTCATGCCTTACGGGGGGCTTACGCCGGTCAGGGCGCCGTGACCCGCACCGGTTCCGTGCCGGCCGCGCTGTGGCGTTCGGCCCAGTTCTCCAGGGCCGTACGGCAGGCGTGGTCGAGGTGGTGCAGCCCGGACAGGTCCAGCTCCACCGGACGGTCCTGCGGCAGGGCCTCCAGGCTGTCGAGGATCTTCGGCAGCCTGAGGAAGGTCGCGTTGCCCGACAGGTACGCCTGGATGGGTCCCGCGCCCTTGTCGATGACCTCCAGCTTCACGTGCGAGGCCTCCCAGGCGGTCTTGGCGACCGACAGGGCCAGACCGATCAGCACGCCCTCGAACATGTTCACCGCGACGATCGACAGGGCGGTGACGACGAGGATCAGCGCCTCGCCGCGGTGCCCCCGCCACAGCGAGACGATCCCGCGGAAGGGGATCAGCTTCCAGCCCGCGTGGACCAGGATGCCGGCCAGCGCGGGGATCGGGATCAGCGCCAGCGTGGCGGGCAGCAGCGCCGCGAACAGCAGCAGCCACACGCCGTGCATGACCCGGGACGCCTTGGTCCTCGCGCCCGCCTGGACGTTGGCGGAGCTGCGCACGATGACCGCGGTCATCGGCAGCGCCCCGAGCGCACCGCAGACGGTGTTGCCGGCGCCCTGCGCCATCAGCTCCTTGTCGTACTGGGTGCGCGGCCCGTCGTGCAGCCGGTCCACGGCCGCCGCGCTGAACAGCGACTCGGCGGACGCGATGAGGGTGAAGGCGACGATCGTGGCGAGCACGCCCACGTCGGCGAGCTCACCGAAGGCGGTCAGGGAGGGCGGCTGGACGGAGCCCAGCAGTCCCTTGACCTCGACGGTGGCGACCGGCAGCGCGAACACCGCGGCGGCCAGCGTGGCGAGCCCCACGGCCGCCAGCGGGCCGGGAACGGTACGCACGAGGCGCGGCAGCCGCCGCCACAGCACCAGTACGGCGACGGTGCCGGCGCCCAGTCCGATCGAGGCCAGCGCCTCGGTGCTCCCGGCGGCCCCGGCGAGGGCGCCGGGCAGCCCGGCTATCTTCTCCAGGCCCGAGGCGGGCGCCTCGGCGTCCGCGACCGCGTAGAGCTGGCCGGCGATGAGCACCAGGCCGATGCCGGCCAGCATGCCCTCGACGACGGAGACCGAGATGGCCCGGAACCAGCGCCCCAGCCTCAGGGCGCCCATGAGGAGCTGGAGCAGGCCCGTGGCGAGCACCAGCACACCGAGGACCGGCAGCCCGAACTCCTGGACGGCCTCGTAGACCAGCACCGTCAGACCGGCGGCGGGCCCGGAGACCTGGAGGCTGCTGCCGCGCATCAGCCCGGTGACGATGCCGCCGACTATGCCGGTGACGAGCCCGAGCTCGGCCGGCACTCCGGAGGCGACGGCCACGCCGACGCACAGCGGCAGCGCGACCAGGAAGACGACCAGCGAGGCAGCGAAGTCCTGCCGTATGTGGGGGAATTTGGTCATCATGGCGATCACAGCGCCTCGAACGCGTCGGTCTCGGTGCTGTGGGCGCGCACGGCGCCCTTGTGCACCTCGTAGTACCAGGCGTGCAGGGCCAGTTGACGCTCCTTCAGCTTCTTCTCGATGAACGGGTACGAACGCAGCCGCAGCAGCTGCGTCAGCACATGGGCCTGGACGCCCTCGGCGACCTCCGGGTCCTCGGCGGCACCGGTGGGGCGCGGGGTGGCGTTCGCGAGCCAGTCGCGCACGGCCGGCACGGCGTCCAGGTCGTCGCCGCGCACCAGCGCGCCGACGGCCCCGCAGTGGGAGTGGCCGCAGACCACGATGTCGCGGACGCCGAGGACCTCCACGGCGTACTCGATGGTGGCCGCCTCGCTCGTGGGGTGCTCGGAGGTGTACGGCGGGACGATGTTGCCCGCGGTGCGCAGCTCGAAGAGCTCGCCGGGACGGGCGCCCGTGATCAGGGCCGGAACGACCCGGGAATCGGAGCAGGTGATGAACAGGACCTGCGGAGACTGCCCTTCGGCGAGCCTGGCGAACTCCTCAGGGCGCTGTCCGAACATACGGGCGTTGTCGATGAGGGGCTGCATGTGTGGTGACTCCTCCTGGCGCGCCGCCGTCGGCGCGTCGGGGTTTGCATGACAGAGGTGGGGGGGGGCTGCTCTGCTTCTCAGCAGCGAAAGACCTGGAGCGCGGCCGGGGTGTGCGACGCCGACGGTCTCGACGTGCGGTGCTGCGCGGAGCCGGGTATGGCGGGCGCGTGCGCGGCGGCGGGGTCCCGCTTCAGGGGCGGTCGGTCGGGCGTCGTGGGCCCGCAGTCGGCGAGGCGTGAACGGTCCCGGGTGCGCAGTGGGCCGGTCGGGTCTCCATCACCCGACGGTGCGCACTCGCGGGACATGAGGGTTTCGTCGCGCAGCGCCTTCCCGGAGAGCTTGATTCCGGGGAGGGCTTTGGCCTCGGCCTGACTGACCGTATGCGCGTGTGCGAAGGAAGCGCCGGGTGCGAAGAACTGGAGGGCGAGCAGGACGGCGGCGAGGGTCGACATCACGGTCCTGGCCGTCGTACCTCGGAACATGCGCCTCCCTCCAGACGGTCCACACCTCATGCGCAGACCAACGCTTGGTCAATCGTTGGTCAAGAAACACATTAGCCCGGCAAAGTTGTTTGCAGGGTTAACTTAACGTTTCAACCTGAAGAGAGCCTGAAATGCGCGGGTGGCATGGCCGGAACCTCCCCCTGAACAGGGGGAGTTGAGGGGCGGTCGGACGTCAGGCGGTGACGAGGCCCTTGGCGTCGCGCGCGAGCGCGGTGAGTCGCGAGATGGCGCGGAAGTACTTCTTGCGGTAGCCGCCCTTCAGCATCTCCTCGCTGAAGAGCCGATCGAAGGGCAACCCCGAGGCCAGGACCGGGACTTCACGGTCGTAGAGCCGGTCGGCGAGCACCACCAGCCGCAGGGCGGTGGACTGGTCCTCGATCGGCTGCACATCGGTGAGGCAGACGGCCTTCAGGTCGTCGGTCAACGCACCGTAGCGACTGGGGTGGACGCGGGCGAGGTGCTCCAGCAGATGCGGGAAGTCGTCGAGGGAGGCGCCCTCGGTGGCGTACGCCGCCTTCGTCACCTGCTCGTCGGAGTACGGCGCCGGAGCCTCGGGCAGACCGCGGTGGCGGTAGTCCTCGCCGTCGATGCGCAGGGCGCGGAAGTGTGCCGACAGGCCCTGGATCTCGCGCAGGAAGTCGGCCGCCGCGAAGCGGCCCTCGCCCAGCTTGCCGGGCAGCGTGTTGGAGGTGGCGGCGAGCGCCACGCCCGCGTCGACGAGCTTGCCGAGCAGGGTGGAGACGAGGACGGTGTCGCCCGGGTCGTCGAGCTCGAACTCGTCGATGCACAGCAGACGGTGACCGGAGAGGGTCTGCACGGTCTGCTGGAAGCCGAGGGCGCCGACGAGGTTGGTCAGCTCGACGAACGTGCCGAACGCCTTCAGGGACGGCTCGGCCGGGGTGGCGTGCCAGAGGGAGGCGAGCAGATGGGTCTTGCCGACGCCGTAGCCGCCGTCGAGGTAGACGCCGCGAGGGCCCGCCGGGGTCCTGGGGGCCTTGGACCGGCCGAAGCCGAGGAAGCCGCGCTTGGCCTTGCCCGCGCCGCTCGCGTGGGCTCCGCCGAGCCCGCCGGCGAAGTCCTCCAGGACGCCGACCGCCTCGGTCTGGCTGGGCTGGTTCGGGTCCGGGATGTAGGTGCTGAAGCGGACCGAGTCGAAGCGGGGCGGCGGCACCATCTCGGCGACCAGGCGGTCCGCGGGCACATGCGGCTCACGGGTGCACAGGGACAGCGGGCTCGCTTCGGCTATCGCGCTCGGCTTGGACGCGGCTGTGGAGGACGACACGGGTCACCATGGTAAGCGCCGTGCCACACTCCTTGACATGCGACGCCTGTTCCCTGTGACCGATGAAACAGCAGCGAGGGCCTCCGGCGGTTCGGCCGGGGAAGACGGGGGTGGAGCTGCCGGAGGTGCGCTCGCGTCCGGTGGGTCCGGCGGTGTTCCTGACGGGTCCGGGGGCGTGCCTGGTGGGCCCGGTGGTGTTCCCGGTGGGTCCGGCGGCCTTCCCGGTGGTGATCTCGTCGACCGGGAGTGGAGCCTCGCCGAGCTCGGTCTGGCCTACGCCTATCCGGAGCCCGGTCCCGGGGAGCCGCAGCCCTGGCTGCGGGCCAACATGGTGTCCACGCTGGACGGCGCGGCCCAGCACGACGGGCGTTCGCAGCCCATCTCCACCGCGACCGACATGCGCATCTTCGGCACGCTGCGGGCGCTGGCGGACGTCGTGATCGTCGGTGCCGAAACGGTACGGCAGGAGGGGTACCGCCCGGCACGCGCGCGTGCGGAGTTCGCCGGGGCGAGGGAGGCGGCCGGTCAGGGGCCCGCGCCCGCCATCGCGGTCATCAGCGCGAGCCTCGACCTGGACTTCGGCCTGCCGCTGTTCACCTCGCCCTCGGTGCCCACGCTGATCCTGACCGGTGCCGCCGCGGCCCCCGACCGGATGGCGGCGGCGGAGAAGGCCGGCGCCCGCGTGGTGATCGCCGGTGACGGCGTCGGTGTGGACCCCGTTCGCGTCGTCCAGGCCCTCGCCGAACTCGGGCACACCCGGCTGCTGACGGAGGGCGGGCCGCGGCTGCTCGGCCAGCTGGTGGCCTCCGGCGTCCTCGACGAGCTGTGTCTGACGATCTCCCCGATGCTCACCGCGGGCGACGCCCAGCGCATCGCCGGCGGGCCCTCGGTGGCGGTCCCGAAACGATTCGAGCTGGTGTCCCTGTTGGAGGAGGAGGGTTTTCTGTTCAGCCGCTACCGGCGGACGTGAGGTTAGGTCGGCTCGGAAATGGGTTCTAGGGATGCCGTGATCCTTAAAACGGCGGAATCCACCGTTCCGTTTAGCTTCCGCCGGGCACACTAAATCTCGCAGTCCCCGTGCCGGGCACGGGGCAGGATGGTTTCCGCAGAAGGGGCGCCCCGGTGTTCACAAGCGTTTTGATGATCGAGAAGGCCCTGACGTCCGCCGACGTGGAGTTCGTCACCACCTTGCACGGTGACGAAGAGGTCGCCTTCCATGTGCTGCTCCAGCCGCGCGGCGAGCAGGCCGACAGGCTGTTGCGCGCCATCGACGACATCGCGCTCGGCGAGCTGGACGAGGCGGTCCGGGAGGGGGAGACCCCGGAGGGGAAAGAGGCACTGAGCACGGGGGAGCGGGCGCTGGAGGTGTCGCTCACGGCGCTGCGCACGGCCGGGGCGGAGGCCGGCGGGCGACTGCTGGAGGACCATCCGCTGGACGCGCTCAGGGCCGTGGTGGACGAGGTCGGCGCCGACGAGGTGATCGTGCTGACCGACCCGCACTACGTGGAGGAGTTCTTCCACCGCGACTGGGCCTCGAGAGCCCGGCACAAGGTCGGCGTGCCGGTGCTGAAGCTGTTCTCGCACAGCAAGGCGTAGCGGCTCACCGGGAGCGCCGTGAGGGGCCAGGGGGAATTGCCGGGTGCCGGTCGCCGGTGGCTGGTCGCGCAGTTCCCCGCGCCCCTGGGTGGGCACCGGTCCCGGTGTCCCATGCGCGGGGAGAGCCCCCTCACCCAATAGGCTGGGGCCTCACCGTCGTACGCAATCCTGGGAGAACACGCATGGCACCCGGCATTCCCACCGCCATGGACCGACCGCACTTCATCGGCATCGGCGGGGCCGGGATGTCGGGGATCGCGAAGATTCTCGCCCAGCGCGGGGCCGCGGTGGCCGGCAGCGACGCCAAGGAGTCGGCGACCGCGGACGCGCTGCGGGCGCTCGGCGTGACCGTGCACATCGGGCACGCGGCGGAGCACCTCGCCGACGACGCGAGCTGTGTCGTGGTGTCGTCGGCCATCCGGCAGGACAACCCCGAGCTGGCCCGCGCCGCCGAGCTGGGCATCCCGGTGGTGCACCGCTCCGACGCGCTCGCCGCGCTGATGGGCGGCCTGCGTCCGATCGCCGTCGCCGGTACCCACGGCAAGACGACCACCACGTCGATGCTGGCGGTCTCCCTGACCGAGCTGGGCCTCAAGCCGTCGTACGCCATCGGCGGCGACCTGGACGCCCCCGGCTCGAACGCCCTGCACGGCGACGGCGACATCTTCGTCGCCGAGGCGGACGAGTCGGACCGCAGCTTCCACAAGTACGCCCCCGAAGTCGCCATCGTCCTGAACGTGGAGCTCGACCACCACGCGAACTACGCGTCGATGGACGAGATCTACGAGTCCTTCGTGACGTTCGCCGACCGCATCGTCGAGGGCGGGACGCTGGTGATCTCGGCGGACCAGGACGGGGCGCGCGAGCTGACCCGGCAGGTCGCCGGGACCGTGCGGACGGTGACGTACGGCGAGGCCGAGGACGCCGACGTACGCGTGCTGTCCATCGTGGCGCAGGGCCTGAAGAGCCAGGTCACCGTCGTCCTGGACGGTCAGGAGCTCACCTTCACGGTCTCCGTCCCGGGCCGCCACTACGCCCTGAACGCGGTCGCCGCCCTCGCGGCGGGCGCGGCCCTCGGTGTCCCGGCCGCCGAGCTGGCCCCGGCGCTCGCGGCCTACACCGGTGTCAAGCGGCGCCTCCAGCTGAAGGGCGAGGTCGCGGGCGTCCAGGTCATCGACTCCTACGCCCACCACCCGACCGAGATGACCGCCGACCTGGAGGCGATGCGGGCCGCCGCCGGTGACGCCCGGATCGTGGTCGTCTACCAGCCCCACCTGTTCTCCCGTACCCAGGAGCTCGGCAAGGAGATGGGCGACGCCCTCGCTCTGGCCGACGCCTCGCTGGTCCTGGACATCTACCCGGCCCGCGAGGACCCGATCCCCGGCATCACCAGCGAGCTGATCATCGAGGCGGCCCGGGCGGCCGGGGCCGAGGTGACGGCGGTGCCGGACAAGGGCGAGGTGCCCTCGCTCGTCGCGGGAATGGCGAAGCCCGGTGATCTCGTTCTCACCATGGGCGCGGGCGATGTCACCGACCTCGGCCCGCTCATCCTGGACCGCCTGTCGAAGTGAGGGGCACACACTCATGTCGTACGACGTCGAAAAGCCGGACGAGCAGTGGCGCGCGGAGCTGACTCCGGCCGAGTACGCCGTCCTGCGCCAGGCCGGCACGGAGCCCGCCTTCACCGGTGAGTACACCAACACCAAGGAGAAGGGCGTCTACTCCTGCCGGGCCTGCGGCGCGGAACTCTTCACCTCCACCACCAAGTTCGAGTCGCACTGCGGCTGGCCGTCCTTCTACGACCCGAAGGACTCCGACGCGGTCGAGCTGATCGAGGACCGCTCGCACGGAATGGTCCGCACCGAGGTGCGGTGCGCCAACTGCGGATCCCACCTCGGACACGTCTTCGAGGGCGAGGGCTACGCCACGCCGACCGACCAGCGTTACTGCATCAACAGCATCTCGCTGCGGATGACGCCGGACGAGTCCTGACCGAAGGCCCGCCGCCCTCAGCCACGAGTGCCCGGGGCGACACCGCCCCGGGCATCCCGGCCGGTGTCACGTCCGGGTGCGCTGGCACGGGTGAGGCGGGTGTTCCTAGACTCGTAAGCCGGGAGCCGGGGCGGCGGGCCGGTCCGGCGTCGGGATCCGTGCGGGAGGGCGGTGGCGGCCTGTGGCCTACGTGGCTGTGAGTGCGATCAGTCATCCCGGACTGCTGCGCGAACGGAACGAGGACAGCCTCGTCGTCGGGCCGTGGACGCTGTGCGGCACGGTGACCGAGAATCCGCAGACCCTGGTATTCCCGCTCGGCACGCCCCTCGTCGTGGCCGTCGCCGACGGGCTCGGCGGGCATCCCGGCGGCGAGGTGGCCAGCTCCCTGGTCGCCCGGCAGCTCGCGGCCCTGGGGCCCGCCCTGACCAGCGAGGTCGCCGTGCGTGACGCCGTGAACGCCTGCAACCGCGCCGTGTACCAGGCGGCCGGCGGTGACGAGGAGACCGCGCTCACCGCCATGGGCACGACCGTCGCCGGCCTCGTCGTGCAGGCCGACTCGGTGCTGGTGTTCAACGTGGGCGACAGCCAGGTCTTCGCGGCCGGCGGCGACGGGCTGCGCCAGGTGAGCGTCGACGACAACCCGCCGCACCCGCCCGGCCGGACCGTCTCCCTGGTCACCCAGTGCCTGGGCGGCTCGCCCACCTACCGGGCCGTCCAGCCCCACGTCACCTCCGAGACCCCGGCGCCCGACGAGCGGTACCTGATCTGCTCGGACGGCCTCACGGACCCGGTGCCCACGGACGTCCTCGACGAGATCCTCGCCGAGCACGACGACGGCCGGGCGGCCTTCGAGCTGTGGAAGGCCGCGATCGAGGCCGGCGGGCCCGACAACATCACCGTGGCAGTGGTGCGGATCGGGCAGGAGTAGCGGCGCCTTCCTCGCGCCCCGGCGGTCAGAGGATCTTGCGCTGGACCATGATCGAGAGCACCAGTGCGCCGGGCAGCAGCGGCACCCAGACCGTCAGCACGCGGTACCCGATCACCGTCGCCGCGGCCAGGCCCATCGGCGCACCGAAGGTGACCATCGTGAACACCAGGGCCGCGTCCACGGGGCCGATCCCGCCGGGCGCGGGCACGGCGCCGACCGCCGTGCTCGCGAGGAGGAGCGCCAGGGTCACCTGCGTCCAGGACAGCGGCAGCCCCAGCGCGAAGCCGACCGAGGCGATCACGCTCGCCTGGAGCAGCGGGGTCGCCGCGGCGCCGCCCCAGAGCGCGAGCACGCGGCTCGGGCGGGTGTGCAGGATGCGCGCGTCGGACAGGGCGGTGCGTACGAAGCCGAGGAGGGGGCGGCGCAGCGCTCGTACGGTCGTCATGAGTACGGCCGCCGTGACCAGGGCCGTCACGACGCCCGCGGCGACCAGGACCCATGTCCGCCGGTCCGGAACGAGTTCGCCCAGGTGCAGCAGTTCGGGGAACGCCACGAGGAAGCCGAACAGCACGACCGTCTTCGCGACCGGCTTGGCGAGCGAGTACAGGGCGAGCGACGCGGTGCCCCGGGCCAGCGGTATGCCCTGGCTCTGCAGGAAGCGCAGAGTGACGGCGTGGGCGCCGATGGACGCCGGCAGGACCTGGTTGGCGGCGCCCGCCGCGAACTGCGACGCCAGCAGCAGGCCCGGCGGCAGGCGGTCGGGTATCGCCCCTTGGCGGACGACGGCGGCGCACACCCAGCCCATGCAGGTGAAGAAGAGGCCGGCCAGCAGCCACCAGGGATCGGCGGAGGCGAGCCGGGCGGCGCCGTCACGGACGGTGTGCCAGTCGGCCGCCGCCCATGCCCCGATGAGCACGAGCGGGAGCAGCGTCAGCGCGTGACGGGCGAGGCGCGCCGGGGCGATGGGGGAGTCGGCGGGCGTGAGCGGGGAGTGGGTGCCCGCCTCGGCCGGGGCGGCCGAGGCGGCGGGGACGGTCGTCAGGGCGGCGACTGCGGGGACCGGGCAGGTGGGCAGCGGTCCGGGGAGATCGCTGAGCGGGAGCGAGGAGGACACGGCGCGGTCGTCCTTCCGCGTCGCACCCGCGCGGACGCGGGCGGACGGCTAGAGGGCGAGGGCAGGAGGGGACGACGGCAACGTGCCCTTCCGGTGTGAAGCGATGGTGTCCGGCAGCCGACGGGGTGTCGGCGGATGAGCGACGTGACCGGGGGCATCGCGCCGCTGTGTGCGTGGAGGGGCGGGTGGTGCTGGTGGGGCGGGAAGGACGTCGCGTGGTCCGACCTGCGCAGAGGCGGGGCAGGTGAGTACCTGCATACGTACATCCCCGCCCTCACCGCATCCAATGCCCGCCGGTGCTCCAGCCCAGGAACCGGCGTGCCCCGCCCTCCGCCGCGCCGTCCGCCCGGAAGCTGCCGCCCGGTGCTCTGCTGTTGAGCTGCACGCCGAGGGGCTGAATCAGTCATCCACCGGAAGGTTGACTTTCGGCTGACCGAGCCAGAGCATTACGGGGGTGAGCCCTTTCGAGCACACATCCCTCGGGTCGACCGCACTGCCGGTCGACCTGGACGAAGCCGCCCACCGCTGCCTTGTCGCCGGGTTCGAAGGCGCCACGACCGTCCCTGACCCGCTCAAGGAACTCATCGACCGCGGCCTCGGCGGCGTCATCCTCTTCACTCGCAACATACGCGACGCCGAGCAGGTGCGCCGCCTCACGGACGAGCTGCGCGCGATACGCCCCGACCTCGTCGTAGCCATCGACAACGAGGGCGGCGGCATCGGCCACCTCGGTACGGTCGGCGCCCCGCAGGCCCCCGGCTCCTATGCCCTCGGCGTCGTCGACGACCCGAACCTCACCGCCCGCTGCGCCGACGAGATCGCCGCGCACCAGGCCGCCCTCGGCATCACCGCCTCCTACGCCCCCGTCGCCGACCTCCAGCACCGGCCGGACAACCCGATCGTGCGCACCCGCTCCTTCGGCGCCGACCCCGAGTCGGCCGCCCGGCATCTGCGCGCCTGGATCACCGCGACCGAGGCCCGCGGAGTCGCGTCCTGCGCCAAGCACTTCCCCGGCCACGGCGGCACCGTCACCGACAGCCACCACGGAGTGGCGGTCGATCCGCGGCCGTACGACGAGCTCCGGGCCGACCTCGAACCGTTCCGCGCGGCCGTCGCCGCGGGCGTGCCGATGCTGATGAGCGCCCATGTCGTCTTCCCGGCCCTGGACCCGAACCGTCCCGCCACGCTCAGCCGGCGCATCCTGGGCGATCTGCTCCGCCGCGACCTCGGCTTCGACGGCGTCCTCGTCGGCGACGCGCTGGAGATGAAGGCCATCGCCGACGAGTACGGCGCGGCGGCCGGCGCCCGGATCGCGCTCGCCGCCGGAGCGGACCAAGTGGTCGTCTCCGCGGGGGACTTGGACCTCACCCTGGACTGCCGGGACGCCGTACTCGACGCGCTGCGGACCGGAGCGCTGGCGCCCGAGCGGGTCGAGGAGGCGGCAGGGCGGGTACGACGGCTCGCCGCGCGGTACGCGACCCCGCCCACCGCCACGACCGTCCCCGCCCCGGTGTCCGAGGTCGCCGGCGTCGGACTCGACGCCGCGCGCCGGGCCGTACGGAGCCGGGGAGTGCCGCCCGCCGTGCGCGGGGCCCATGTCGTCGACCTGTTCCCACCGCCGCACCCCGTCCTCAACTGGGGCGGCGAGGACCTGCTCACCGAGGTGCGCGCCGTCGACCCCACGGCCACGGGGACCGCGGTGACCGGTGAGTGCGCGGACCCGGACGACCTGGTCGAGGGGATCGTGCGCCGCTGCGGTGCCGCCCCGCTGGTCGTGGCCACCTGCGACGCCGGGCTGCACCCCTGGCAAGTGCGCCTGCGTGACGCCCTGTTGGGCCGACGGCCGGACGCGGTGCGGGTGGACACGGGCCTGCCGGAGGGCGGCGCGCTGCACTCGTACGGGCGGGGGAGGGCCAATCTGCGGGCGGTGGCCGAGGTGCTGGCGGGGGTCTGACGGGCGGTGGCCGGGGCGGCCGTACGGCCTCGGTCGTGCGATCGAGGCCGTGAGGTCGTGATGATGAGTGATGTGAACCGAGACTCGGGCGGGTCGGCGCCGGCCTACGTCGTCGGCCTGGACGCCGGTGGCACCCGTACGCGCGCCGTCCTGGCACCCGTCGGCGGCGGCGAGCCCGAGGGCGAGGGTGTCTCCGGGCCCGGCAATGCCCTGACCGTCCCCGGGGCGCAGCTCGTCGAGCATCTCGTCGAGGCCCTCGCGCGAGCCGTGCCGGATGAGCTGCGCGGTCATGTCGTGGCCGTGGCGGGCGGGTTCGCGGGGGCCTCGCGCACCGCACCGGACGAGCCGGGGCGGGTCAAGGCGTACGCCGCGCTCACCGTGGCGCTGAGCAGGCTGGGCATCGGCACCGGCCCGGTCGAGATCCACGGCGACATCGAGGTGGCGTTCGCCGCGGCGTCCGGCTGCCCCGCCGACGGGCTCGCGCTGGTGGCCGGCACCGGAGCGGTCGCCGGACGCATCGACGGGCGTGCCTGCACCGAGACCGTCGCCGGCGACGGCTGGCTGCTCGGCGACGACGGCGGCGGCTTCTGGATCGGGCGCGAGGCGGTACGGGCGGCGCTGCGCATGGCGGACGGCCGGGGCGCGCCCACGGCGCTCGGCGCCTCGGTCGGGCGGGCGTTGGATGTACCCGAGGACGTCCTGCCGCCGGAGGCTCCCGGCCCGTACGACGTCGAGTCCTGGACCCGGGCCCGGCGCGAGGCCTACCGCATGCACCTGCTCCCCGCCGCCATGGACCGCCCGCCCGTGCGGCTGGCCGACCTCGCACCGCTGGCCGCCGAGGCCGCCCGGCACCGGGATCCGGTCGCCGAGGGGATCCTCGCCACGGCCGCCGACCACCTCACCGACACCGTCCGCGCCCTCGCCCCGCGCTCCGGCGAACGGATCGTCGCGACCGGCTCCCTCCTCGGCCCTGACGGCCCGCTCACCGACCTCCTCACGGCCCGCTTCCGGCCCCTCGGGCTCACGCTCGACTGGGTGAGGGACGGCTGCCGGGGCGCGGTGGCGCTCGCCCGGCTCACTGCCGAAGAGGCCGAGGCGCCCGGAAGGGCGAACACGCCGCACCGCCCCGGCACTTGAAGGCGCCCGAGTCGACGGTCACCGCACGGCTCGCCGGTGCTTCCTCCGTGCCGCACCGGCCGCGCTCAGCGCGAGCGCCGGGACTTCACCGTGTGCTGCGGGCCGATGTGGTCCGTCAGCGCCAGCGAGGCGCTCGCGCGCTGGTACGAGAGCTGGGCGACCCGGACGTAGAGGCAGTCGATCAGGACCAGGATCGAGTGCCGGCCGCCGATGCCGGTGAGGAAGCCGGTCTCCGAGGCGGTCGAGATGAGCCGGATGCCGGCGGCCTTCGCGAGCGCCGAGCGCGGGTCGGAGGTGATCGCCACGGTCGTGGCGCCGCGCTCCTTGGCCAGCTCCAGCGGCTCGACCGTCTCCCGGGTGGCCCCGGAGTGCGAGATGCCGATGGCCACGTCCGCCGGGGTGAGCAGGGCGGCGGAGGTGGCGGCGCCGTGCACCTCGGTCCAGCCGCGCACCGCGCAGCCGATCCGGAACAGCCGCGTCTCGGTCTCCAGCGCCACCGCGCCGCTGCCGCCGACCCCGTACACATCGATCCGGCGGGCCCGTGCCGCCGCCTGCGCGGCCCGCTCGATCGCGTCCAGGTCGATGCGGTCGATGGTCTGCTGCACCGCGCGCAGGTCCGTGCTGCCCACGACCTGCACGACCCGCTCCAGGGAGTCGTCGGGGGAGATCTCCGGGCCGATCTCGGCGGTGCCCCAGTCGGAGACCTGGCCGCGCCCGCGCTCCTGGGCCAGCTCGATCAGCAGATGCTGGTAGGAGTCGAGGCCGATGGCGCGGCAGAAACGGGTCACCGTCGCCTGCGAGGTGCCGGTGCGGCGGCCCAGTTCTGCGGCCGAGCAGTGGGTGACGGCGGCCGGATCCTCCAGGATCAGCTCGCCGACCTTCCGCAGGGAGCCGGCCAGCCTGGGCAGCTCGGTGCGGATCAGGGTCGTGACGTCCGTCGGAGGCATGAATCGAAGGTATCAGCCACCGTATGTCCCACCGTTTGAATACCAGGACCGAACCGGCCGTTGCGTCGGCCGCCGGAGGGACGGCTCATTGCCCGTACCGCCGGTGTGTGATTCAGTGATTCACCGATGCGGTATCGCAGGGTGGTTTCATCCAGCGGTGTCATTCCGTCGTGGGGAGTGAGTGACGCGTGTCCGACGATTCCGTCAGTGCCCGGCGCTTCGCGCGCGAGAGCATGGCCGTCCTCGACCGGCTGACCGGGTCCGCACAGAACGAGGTGGCCCGCGCCGCCGAGCTGATCGCCGACTGCGTCCGCGCGGACGGTGTGATCCAGGCCTTCGGCACCGGCCACTCGCAGGCCACCGTCCTGGAGATCGCGGGCCGGGCCGGCGGGCTCGTGCCGACGAACCGGCTGAGCATCGCCGACCTCGTCCTCTACGGCGGTGAGCCCCCGAGCGCGCTGGACGACCCGCTCCTGGAGCGCCGCGCCGGGGTCGCCGCCCGGCTCTACGAACTGGCCGCACCCCGCCCCCAGGACCTCTTCGTCGTGATCTCCAACTCCGGCGTCAACAGCGTCGTCGTGGAGATGGCCCTGCACGCCAAGGAGCGCGGCCACCGCCTCCTCGCCATCACCTCCCTCGCCCACACCCGAGCGGTCCCCGCAGGCCACCCGAGCGGCCGGAAGCTCGCCGACCTCGCGGACGTCGTCCTCGACAACGCAGCCCCGCGCGGCGACGCGCTGATGGAGTTGCCCGGCGGAGGCGCGGTGTGCGCGCTGTCGACCCTGACCGGCGTCCTGCTCGTGCAGATGGCCGTGGCCGAGGCGTCCGCGCTACTCATCGCCGCCGGGGAGCGTCCGCCCGTGTACGTCTCCGCCAACGTGCCCGGCGGGTTCGAGGGAAACCTGGAGCTGGAGAAGCGGTACGCCGGCCGCATCAGGCGCACCGCGAGCTGATCGGCCCCGGGTGGTCGGTGCGGCCGCCTCGACCCAGGGGTGAATGGATCCACCGAAAGAAACTGAAACTGCTGAATGTTTCATTCAGTGCCGTCTCGACCTACGCGAAGGAGTCAACAGGCGCACACTGGAAGGGTGCTGTCGGTGCTCAAGGGGGTGTCGGCATGGCTGTGTCGGAGTGCACGAAGGTGCGGCTGTGGCGGTGGCGGCGCAACCCGCTGCGGCGGCGAAGCGACGTCATCGAGGCCTGGGTGGTTCTGTGCGGATGGCTCCTCGCGCTGGTCGGCGCCGTCTTCGGGGGCCTGGTCGCGGCGGACGCGGTCGTGCGCTCCGCGGAGCACCAGCGGGCCCAGAGCCACAAGGTGACCGCCGTCCTGGTGAAGGACGCGGAAGATCCGGGGCCGGCCCGGGTGACCACCGACCATCTGGTGTGGGCTCCGGTCCGCTGGACCGACCCGAACGGCTCCACGCGCACCGACGAGGCGCGGGTGCCGCCCCATATGAAGGCGGGCGGCAAGGTCCAGGTGTGGACCGACCGCACCGGCGTCCTGCCCAAGGAGCCCCTGACGGAGACCGAGATGATGCTGCACGCCGTCGCCGGCGGCATCCTGGCCGGGGCGGGCACCGCGGGCCTCGTGCTCGGGTCCGCCTGGGTGGTCCGGCTCGGGATGGAGCGGCGCCGTCTGGACCAGTGGGCCGCCGAGTGGGAGCGGGTCGACACGCCGTGGGGTTGGAAGACGGGCTGAGGACCGGACGCGATCGGGTGCTGCCGGACACGAGCAGGGCCCCGGAGCGACTGCTCCGGGGCCCTGCTCATTCGACCGTCGGCCGAGCGTCCGTCACTTGACGTCCGCGCTCGGCAACGCCGTCGGGGACGCGGTGTTGAGGTCCTCCAGGCCCTTGGGGATGGCGAGCGTGAGGACCGGCGCGCCCGGCTGGGGCGCGGGCGGTGTCATCTGGTCCTTGGGGAGCTTCGGCGGGGTGGTCTGCTGGAAGTTGTTCGCGTCGAAGTTCACCATGCCCGTCTTCTCCAGGATGGTCATGTGGTCGAGCACGGTGTCGTTCGCCAGGTCGGCCAGCTGACGGACCAGGGTGTTCTGCGTGGTGCCACGGATCTTCGCGATCGCCGGGAAGATCTGCCCGTGCGTCACCCGCATGATCGCGACGCCCGTGGCGTCGAACTCCTTGCCCGTCTTGGAGTCCACCGTCGCCACGAACTGCTGCTGCTGCGGGCTGGCCTGGTTCGGCAGCGTGATGTTCAGTTCGGACGCGAGCTTGCGGCAGGCGAGGTCGAGCCGGGCGTGCCCGACGACCAAGTGCTGGCCGGCCTCCTTCATCTCCGCCGTGGTCCCGCGCTGCATCGCCATCATGCCCAGCGGGTGCTCCCACAGCCCGGCGGCGCGGACCTTCACGACGAAGTCGCGGTCGGCCTCGGTCAGCGGCCCGTACTGCGTGTTGGCGATGACGCGGTCCTGGCTTGCGGAGGTGGTCTCCACGCCCAGCATGGCCGGGTAGGCGAGCGCGGAGAGGGTGAGGACGAGCGCGCCTCCCACGAAGACGGTTCCTACCATGCGGCGCGAGATGGGCATCGTGCCTCCTGACGTGAGCGGCTTGGTCTCCAGGAGGTACGGACGGGACGCGCGAAACAATCACCGTCGCGGGAAAAAACTTGAGGTTCCCTGTGCGTCGTCCGTCACAATCACCCGCGAACCGTACGGAGCCGGGCCCCCGTTCGGCCGCTACGGCGTCCGGCGGCCCAGGGCGACCAGCGCGGCCACCTGACGCACGTACTCGGTGGGGTGGCTGACGTGCGGGATGTGTCCGGCGCCCTCGAAGGTGTACGTCGCCGCCTGCGGGAGCGCGCCGGAGAGCCGGCCGACGATGCCGGCGAACCACGGCGGGCTCTCGCTGCCCTTCGTCAGCAGCGCGGGACCCGTGTATCCGGAGAGAGCGGCGAGGTCGAGCTCGGCCCATCCCGGGTCGCCCTGCTCGTCGGCGAACGTGGGCGCGTTGACGCGGAAGGTCTCCCGCACCCGGTCCGGCATCCGCTCCCACTCCCCGTGACCGAACGCGACCTCCTCCACGAACTGCCGCGCTCCCGCGAGCGGTTCACCGGCCCGCAGCCGCTCGACGACGGACGCCAGGCGCCGCCCGGTCTCCACGAGCAACGGACCCGACCCGGGGTCGTCGGCCACGACGCCCAGCAGCGGCGGCTCGTGCGCGAGGATGCCCCGGAACAGCTCGGGGTGCCGGCCGGCCAGCCCCAACGCGGTCGACGCGCCGAAGGAGTTGCCCGCGACGAACGCGGGGGCGAAGCCGAGGGTCTCCATCAGGTCCGCCAGATCGTCCTCGTCCTCACGGCGTGACCCCTGCCCCGGCGGGCAGTCGCTCCGGCTGTGCCCGCGACGGTCGTAGACCAGCACCCGGTGGTCCCGGGTGAGGTCCTGCATCACCGGCACCCAGTTGTGGTGGTCGCCCCAGGAGCCATGGACCAGGACCAGCGGATCGCCTTCGCCGGCCACCTCGTAGTAGAGCTCGACGCCGTTCACCGAGACATGTGGCATGTAGCAGCTCTCCCCGTTCCCGCCCGTTCCATCACCGCAGATGCCGGTCGAAGAAGCTCATGGTGAC
This sequence comes from Streptomyces chartreusis, assembly GCF_008704715.1. NCBI lineage: Bacteria > Bacillati > Actinomycetota > Actinomycetes > Kitasatosporales > Streptomycetaceae > Streptomyces > Streptomyces chartreusis. Next base: position 2,428,106 of record NZ_CP023689.1, on the reverse strand, counting down.
GTCCATCGAGTCCGCCCACCGCGGCCCGAACGTGTGCCGCTCCCCCCGGTACGTCCGCAGCTCCACGTCCTTGCCCGCCGCCTCGAACGCGGCGACCGTCGCCCTCGTCCAGGCCAGGGGGCAGGTGTCGTCGGCCGTGCCGTGGTGGATCAGCAGGGGCTCGGTGACCCGGTCGACATAGGTGACCGGCGAGACCTGCCGCCAGAACTCGGGGTTCTCCCGCGGGGTGCCGTGCGCGGCCTCGATCTCCTCGACGAGCGGGTCGCCCTCCGGCCGCTGGAACCGGTCGATGTTCTCCTCCGGACGCGAGCTGACCGGCGCGTACACGGCGGCGGCGTCGACCAGCCCCGGCGCCACGACCAGCGCGTTGTACACGACCCCGCCGCCCATCGACCGCCCGAGCAGCCCGATCCGCCCGTCGTCCACGTTCGGCCGGGACGCGGACCGCAGGGCGTGCACGGCGTTGATGACGTCCTCGGTGTAGCCGAGCCGCAGATTGACGTCGTTGTCGGGATCGTCGTCGGAGCCCGCGTGATTGCGGTAGTCGGTGTGCAGGACGACGTACCCGCCCCGCGCGAGGACGTCCTGCTCCCGCGGCATGCCACGGCCGGTGGTGTAGATGTCCGGATCGATGTAGCCATGCGCGAGCACCAGCGCCGGGAACGGCCCGTCGCCCCGCGGGACGTTCATGATCCCCGAGATCTTCAGCCCGTTCGACCGATAGGTGACCGCGTACTGCGTGTACGCATCCGTCCGAACCCGCACCGCACCGACCCGCAGGTCCGACCCCCGCTGCTCACGCGCCATCAACGCCGGAAGGGACACCGGATCCCCGGGACTGGGCGAAACCGATGCCGAGCCGGATGCCGTGGCAGAGGCCGGGCCGGAGGCCGAGACCGATGCCGTGCGCGCACCCGCGGCACCCTCCCCATCACTCCCGGTGCACCCGACGGCAACCACCAGCACCATCCCGGCGACAACCCCGACGAGGCCCCGTAGCGACCGCATGGGGTCGAGTATGGCGCGGATCGGCGGGGTCGGCCTTGTGGGAGCGGGGGTCGGGCGTCCGGTGGGCGCGGAGCCTCAGGCCGTCGGATCCTTGGTCGGCGTAAAGCCGTACGGGCCCGATGCCGTCTTGAAGCGTTGCATCGTGGTCAGGCGGATGGCGAAGTACATGGCGGCTGCGGCGGCGAGGATGTGCAGTGCGTCGGACGTCATGTACTGATCCACCCCGTCCCTCGTCTCCATCAAGGTCTCGGCGTCGTTGTACTTCGTGCCGGCGAAGCGGTTGAACAGGACGCTGAAGACGAACAGGCCCCACCACAGGTTCACCGGCCAGAGCCGCGCCCGGAATCGTTCGCCCTCGGTCGTCAGTGGTGTGGCGGCTCCCCACATGTCCACGGCGATGCGGTACGGCATCCAGAGGTTCACCAGGGGGATGAGCCAGCCGCCGATGGCCCAGCCGGGGCCGTTGCGGAACCGGTCCGGTGCCATGAGGCCGGTCAGGGCGCGCATCCGGAAGAACCAGAGGACGAAGGCGATCGCGGCCGGCAGGTACACCATGACCTGGTACCGCGAAGCCGTGTCGTACAGCGAGACGGCGGCTCCCAGGTCTTCTTGCGGGGCGAACAGGAAGCCGTCGTCCCCGTCGATCACCGTCCTGAGCCTGAGGCCGGCGAAAAGGCTGAACGCGTCGGTGAGGGCGACCAGGGAGAGGCCCGCCACCGCAGTGACCAGGAGCCAGATGGGCGCTGCTCCGGGTCTTTCGGCGGGCAGCTGCGGACGTGGAAGCGGGTCATTGGTCGCGGACATGGTGATGAGCCCCCCACGGGCGGGACGAGAAGAGATACAGGCCCGCGGAACAGCGCGTGGCCGAGGCACGATATGCCGATCTCGCCCATCCCGTCCATGACAAATTTCGCAGGTGGGTCCGACAATTCCGCAGGTCGGACCCTCCCCCCCCGGCCCGCGGGCGATCAGTCGAGGTAGTCCGCGACGAGGAGTGCGAACTCGTCGGGGGTGGCGAGCCGGATGCCGAGGTCCTCGGCCTTGGCACGCTTGGACCCGGCGGATTCCCCGGCCACCACGAGGCTGGTCTTCTTGGACACGCTGGAGGAGGAGCGGCCGCCGGCCCGTTCGACGAGTTCGTTCATCTGGTTGCGGCTGAGCTTCTCCAGGGGGCCGGTCATGGCGCCGGTGACCACCACGGTCATCCCGGAAAGGGGACCGCCCACCGGGGCGTCGGCCGTGTCGGCATCCACGTCGGTGGTGTCCACGGGCACGAAGACGGCACCCGGCTCGGTCATGTTGACCCCTGCGGCGGCGAGCTTCTCGATCAGACCGGCGAGTTCGGCGAGCTCCGCGACGATCGAAGGCGCCTTCTCGGGGCCGATGCCCTCGACCTGCTGCAACTGCTCGGCATCGGCGGCACGGATGTTGTCCATGGTGGCGAAGTACCGGGCGATACGACGGGACATGGAGCGGCCCGTGCCCCGGACACCCAGCGCGCACAGGACTCGCGACAGCGGGCGTGCCTTCGCCGTGGCGAGGGCGGCCAGCAGGTTGTCGGTGCTGGTCTCACCCATCCGTTCCAGCCCGAGGAGCTGCTCGCGGGTCAGGGTGAACAGGTCGGCGAGATCGGCCACCAGACCGGCCTCGACGAGCTGCACGACACGGGTGGCGCCCAGGCCCTCGATGTCGAGCTGGTCGCGGCCGGCGGCGTACGAGAGGGAGGCGACCAGGTGGCAGTTGCGTCCCTGCTCGCACCGCCAGCGTTCCTGGCTGGTGTCGATGGCCGAGCCGCAGCGCGGGCACGCCTCGGGGAAGACGATCGGCTTCTCGTCGCCGGTGCGCAGATGGGCGACCGGGGCCTCGATGCGCGGGATGACGTCACCCGCGCGATGCACCATCACCTGGTCGCCGAGCCGCAGATCGCGCCGGGTGATGTCGGCCGGGTTGTGGAGCGTGGCGTAGGTGATGGTGGAGCCGTCGATCTCGACCGGTTCCAGGACGCCGCGCGGGGCGATGATGCCGGTGCGGCCCACATTCCACTCGACGTCCAGGAGCCGGGTGATCTTCTCCACGGCCGGCAGCTTGTAGGCGATCGCCCAGCGCGGGGCCCGCGAGCCGTTCCCGGCGGCCCGCTGGTCGTCGGCGAGATCGGCCTTGATGACGATCCCGTCGATCCCGAACGGCAGCTCGGCGCGCAGCGCGGCGATCTCCCGCACCCGGGCCAGGACGCCGTCCGTGGTGTCGGCGGTGACGCCGGGCACCTCGGTGGTGGCGGTGGTGTGCACGCCCAGCTGCCCGGCCAGGGCCATGAGCTCGCTGTGCGCGAGACCGTCCAGCCGCGCCGTCAGGGCCTCGTCGGTGTCGGGCAGCGGCAGCAGACCGTAGCCGAAGAACGTCATCGGGACCGTGTAGGCGCGGTCCTTGGCCCGCAGGGTGCCCGCCGCGGCGTTGCGCGGGTTGGCGAAGGGCTGCCCGCCGTGCGCGGTGCGCACCTCGTTGGCGTGCTCGAACTGCGCGCCCGTCATGAGGACTTCGCCGCGCACCTCCACGGTGACCGGCTCGGCGAGCGTCTCGGGCAGGCCCTCGACGGTGCTCATCGCGTGCGAGACGTCCTCCCCGGCCGTCCCGTCACCGCGTGTGATCAGCCGCGTCAGCCGCCCCTCGGTGTACCGGGCCGCGATCGCGAGACCGTCGAGCTTCGCCTCGACGCTGTATCTCTCCGCCTCGTGCCCGATGCGGCGGGCCAGCGAGGCCGTCCACGCCGTGAACTGCTCGGCCGAGAAGACGTTGTCCAGACTCAGCATCGCGACCGTGTGCGGCACATCGCCCTCGACGGCGCCCCCGGCGACCTTCCCGCTCGGCGAGTCGGGCAGCACCTGATCGGGATGCTCGGCCTCCCACGCGGTGATGCCCCGCATCAGCCGGTCGTAGGTGTCGTCGTCCAGCGGGGACGTGCCGTCCGTGTAATAGGCGGCCGCGGCCTTCACGACGTCCTCGACGGCCCGTGCGTACCCGGCGGCGTCCACGATCTGCGCAACTGGTGTTGTCATGCCTGTCATCCTGCCTGCCACCACTGACAATGCCCTCCGCCGAACCCTGGCGGGCACTGCCGCCCGCGAGGCCCTGGCGAGCAATTGTGATGCGCGTCACGGAAGGACTAGGGTGATATCGCTTGGCGAAGCCCCCGGGTCGCGGGCCGAGCAGTGGTGCGCGTCCGGCCCGGCTTCGGGTGAGGAAGTGGTCCCGTTGTCCGTCGCCTGGGACGACATCGGCGGTCTCGTCGATGCCCATGAACGATTCCTCGCCGGCTCACTCGTCGAGTCGGACGTGCGGGACTCGGTGCTCGACTCCTGGAAACGCTGCCGCTCCGTCGGTCTCGAGCCGCACCGGCTGCTGGTCCGGTACACCGGGGACGTCGCCCTGGACGAACGGTTCCGGCACGCCGCCGACCCCGTCCTGGCCGACCTGACCGGCTCTTTCGCCGATGCCAGCATGACGATCGCGCTGTGCGACGGACAGGGCCGCATGGTCGAGCGGCTCGGCGGCGACCGGCAGCTGCGCGACCGCCTCGACGCGGTGCGGTTCGCCCCCGGCTTCGACGCCTCGGAGTCGGTCGTGGGCACCAACGGCGTAGGCACCGCCCTGGCCGAACGCGGCCCGGTCTACATCGCGGGCCGCGAGCACTTCGCCGACTGCCTCCAGCCCTTCGCCTGCGCGGGCGCCCCCGTACGCGACCCGCTCAGCGGACGTATCGAGGCCGTCCTCGACATCACCTGTCTGCGCGACCAGGGCGACCCGGCCATGGTGCGGATGGTCCGCGAGGCCGCCCGGAGCATCGAGGCCAGGCTGCTGGAACAGGCCGACCTGCGCGAACGCGCGCTCCTCGCCGCGTACCGGCGGGCCGACGGCCATGCCGGGGACCGGCCCGGACAGCCCGACGGGCTGCGGCCCGACCTGGACGGCGGGGCGCTCGGCCGGATCGACATGGCCGTGCTGCGCGCCAAGGCCGAGGAACTCATCGCCTCCCCGCATCGCACCCTCGACGAGGTCACCCTGCCCAGCGGCCGCACCGCGACGCTGCTGCGCCGGCAGGTCACGGGCGCGGCGGGGGAGACCGGCGTAGCCGTCGAGGCCCGCGTCCTGGGCGGCCCCCGCCTCAGGCATCTGGACGTGGCTCCGGCTCCGGGGGAGACGGGGATCCCGGCAGCGCCGGCGCGGGAGGGGCGGCTCGGATCAGCGGTACGGCGGCCGGCCGGATCGCCCGTGACCCACTCCACGCCCGCCCCACAAGCCCCGGCCACCACACCCGTCACCACACCGGACGGCGAACCCGCAGGCGCCGAAGGCTGGTTGCTGCTCGTCGGGGAGCCCGGTGTCGGCCGGCTGGCCATGCTCGCGCGGCGCCGGCTGGAGCTGCTGCACGACGCGAGCGTGCGGATCGGCACCACCCTGGACGTCACCCGCACCGCCGAGGAACTCGCCGAGGTGACCGTCCCCCGGTTCGCCGACTTCGTCGCGGTCGACCTGCCCGACTCCGTGCTGCGCGGCGAGGAACCGGAGGCGCTCGGCGGCCGTACCGCACTGCGCCGGGTCGCCATCCGGGCCGTACGCAAGCAGCCGCACAATCTGTACGAGGTGGGGGACACCGTCGAGTACGTCCCCTCCACGCCGCAGGCCCGCTCCCTGGAGACGCGGCAGTCCGTCATCGAACCGGTCCTGACCGAGGCGGACGGCTGGATCGCGCAGGACCCGGAGCGGCTGACGCCGGTGCTGGAGGCCGGCATCCACTCCCTGATCACCGTGCCGCTGCGGGCCCGCGGCACGACCCTCGGCGTGGTCAGCTTCTACCGTTCCCTGCAACCCGACTCCTACGAGGACGACGACCTGTCCCTCGCCCAGGAGCTGGTCGGCCGCGCGGCGATCTGCATCGACAACGCCCGCCGCTACACCCGCGAGCACAACACCGCACTCGCCCTCCAGCGCAGCCTGCTGCCGAGGGGTCGTTCCGAGCAGAGCGCCGTCGAGGTCGCCTACCGCTACCTGCCCGCGCAGGCCGGCGTCGGCGGCGACTGGTTCGACGTCATCCCGCTGTCCGGTGCCCGCGTCGCACTCGTCGTCGGCGACGTGGTCGGGCACGGCCTGCACGCCGCCGCCACCATGGGCCGGCTGCGCACCGCCGTCCACAACTTCTGCTCCCTCGACCTGTCGCCCGACGACCTCCTCACCCACCTCGACGACCTGGTCGTACGGCTCGACCGGGGCGAGGGCTGGGCGGCGGAGAACAGTCCCGACTCCGGCATCGTCGGAGCCACCTGTCTGTACGCCGTCTACGATCCGGTGTCCCGGCGCTGCACCCTCACCCGCGCCGGGCACCCCTTGCCCGCGGTCGTCGCCCCCGACGGCAGCGTCGAGTTCGTCGACCTCCCCGCCTGCCCGCCGCTCGGTCTCGGCGGCATGCCCTTCGAGACGGTCGAGCTGGAGCTGGCGGAGGGCAGCCGGCTGGTGCTGTACACCGACGGTCTGGTCGAGGACCGGCACCGTGACATCGACGCCGGCCTCGACGACCTCCGCGCCGTCCTGGCCGGTGCCGACCGCTCGCCCGAGGACACCTGCGAGGCCGTCCTCGACGCCCTGCTGCCGGCCCGCCCCGGCGACGACGTGGCGCTGCTCGTCGCCCGTACGCACTCGCTGGGCGCCGACCGGGTGGCCCAGTGGGACCTGCCCAGCGACCCGGCGGTCGTCTCCCGCTCCCGCGCGGCGGTCACCGCCCAGCTCGCCGAGTGGGGCCTCGAGGAGCTGACCTTCACCACCGAACTGATCGCCAGCGAACTGGTCACCAACGCCATCCGGCACGCCACCGGCCCCGTCCAGCTGCGTCTGCTCCGCGACCGCGCCCTGATCTGCGAGGTGTCCGACGGCAGCGGTACCTCGCCCCGGCTGCGGCGTGCCCAGAGCACCGACGAGGGTGGCCGGGGTCTGTTCCTCGTCGCGCAGCTGACCGAGCGCTGGGGTACGCGTTACACGCCTGACGGCAAGGTCATCTGGACGGAGCAGCCCCTGCCCGGACGCTGCCGCTAAGGGGCGTGGTATTCGGGGCGCCGGGGATTGTGCGGGCGTTCTCTGGGGGCCTGCGGCCCCCAGACCCCCGCTTTCGGCCCTGAACGGGCCTCGTCCTCAAGCGCCGGACGGGCTGAAGGATTGCGGACCGGCATCGAGGATGAATCGCATCACCGCACCCCCGGCAACCCAGCCCCGCCACATCGCACATCGCTCGCCGGCACCACCCCGTCGACCAGATAAGCCGCCACCGCACCGTCCACACACGCGTTCCCCCGGCTTGCGAACACGCCGTGCGAGTGGTCGTTCTCCAGGGTGACCAGGCGTGAGCCGGGCAGCAGGCTCCGCAGTTCATGGGCGCCGCGGATCGGTGTCACCGGGTCGTGTGCGGAGGCCACCAGGAGGACGGGTGGGGTGGCCGGGCCGCCGAGGGGCGTGCGGTGGTCGGGGCGGTGTCGCCAGTAGGCGCAGGTCGTGGCCTCCAGGCCGGTCAGGAGCGGCTGCGGGTCCAGGCGGCGTATGCGCCGCATGTCCGTCACGATCTCGCGCGGGGTGGGCCCCGGGCCGTCCGCGCACTTCACGATCCGGTTGGCCGCCTCGTAGTTGCGGGACTCGGGGCCGTCGAAGGCGGAGGGCGGGCGCAGGCCGTCCACGGTGGCGTCCGTCAGGTACCCGCGCAGACCGTCGGCCAGTGAGGTCCAGCGCTCGGTGCGGCCGAGGGCTCGGTAGACGGCGCGGTCGAACTCCGCCGGGCCGAAGCCGTTCAGCGGGCGGGCGGCGAGCCCTTGGCGTACGCGCAGGTACGAACGGCGTACGGCGGCCGTGTCCGCGCCCAGGCCGAAGCGGTCCGGGTGTGCGGCCGTCCAGCCGAAGAACGTGTCGCGGGCGCGCAGCAGGGCCCGGCTCTGGATCATGTCGAAGTCGTGCCAGTCCCAGGGCCCGACCACGCTGTCGAGCACCATCCGGCCCACCCGGTGCGGGAAGCGCGCCGCGTAGGCCGCGCCCAGGTAACTGCCGTACGAGACACCGAGGAAGCCCGTGCGGGGCTCGCCGAGCGCGGCGCGGATCGCGTCCATGTCGTACGCGGTCTGCTCGGTCGACAGGTACGGAAGTGCCTCCGTGCCCGCGCCCGCCGCGCAGTCGTCGGCCATGTGCCGCTGCGCGGTGAGATAGGCGCGCTCGGACCGCGGGCCCACCGGTACCGGGTCCGCGCCCGGCGCCGCGAACAGGCCGCCCATCGCGCCGCAGTCGACGGGCGCGCTGCCGCCGACGCCACGCGGGTCGAAGCCGATGACGTCGTACGAACGCCGCACGCTCGCGGGGAGTTTGGCGCGCTTGGTGACCGCGTAGGGCAGGCCGGAGCCGCCCGGGCCGCCCGGGTTCACCAGCAGGATGCCGCGCCGCTCGGCGGGGGTGCCGGAGGCGGGGACCCGGGAGACGGCGATCTCGATGTGCGGGCCCGAGGGGTGGTGCCGGTCGAGCGGGACGGAGAGGCGCCCGCACTCCACGCGGTCCGGGGCGGGCGGCCTCGGCACGGAGTGGGGGCACGCGCCGAAGGCCAGGGTGGTCGCCGCGCGGGCGGGGGCGGTCGTGGGGAGGAGGGCGGCCGCGGCCACGAAGGCACACAGCACGGCGGTGGGGCGGGGCAGGACGGACAAGGTCGCTCCGGGTCTTGGGAGGGCGGGTGAGAACGGGGTAGCAAATGAAAATGATTATCGATAGCGTGTGCCCGTCAAGTCCGGCCCCCTCCCGCCGAGGGGTGCCCCGGGCTGCCCTGACGACGGAACCCATGGCACGAAAAGGGGAGTTGTGGCTCATCTGCTGGTGGTCGAGAGCTGGGTCGGATCGATGAGCAGGCTGCTGCCGCGCGCCATCCGCGAGGGCGGGCACGAGTTCACCTTCCTCACCCGTGACCTGCACCACTACCTGCGCTCGGCGCCCGAGGGGACCGCGCATCCGCTGCTCGGCGCCCGCAATGTGCTCACCGCCGACACCAACGACACCGACGCCCTGCTGCCCGAGGTGGCGGGGCTGCACTCGGTGCTCGGCTTCGACGGGGTGATCACCTCCTGCGACTACTACCTGCCGGCGGTGGCCCGGATCGCCGGGCACCTAGGCCTGCCCGGCCCCGGACCCGAGGCCGTGGCGAACGCCTGCCGCAAGGACGCCACCCGCCGGATCCTCGCCGAGGCGGGCCTTCCGGGACCGAGCTTCGCCGTGCACGAGGAGTGGGCCGACCTCGCGCGGGCCGCCCGCGAGATCGGCTACCCGCTCGTCGCCAAGCCGGTCGACCTGTGCGCCGGCATGTACGTCCGGCGCATCGAGCACGAGGCCGAACTCGCCGAGCTCTTCCGGACGCTGGCCGACTTCCCGGTCAACGCCCGGGGACAGCGGCGCAACCCCGCCGTGCTTCTCGAAGAGCTCCTGGACGGCCCCGAGGTGAGCGTGGAGACCGTGTCGTACGCGGGCGCGGTCCACGTGGTCGGCGTCACCGACAAGAGCGTCGGCGGGGCGCCCGCCTTCATCGAGACCGGCCACATGTTCCCCGCCGCCCTGCCGCCCGCCGGCATCGAGGCCGCCGAGCAGACCACGCGCGGCGCGCTCAAGGCGCTCGGGCTGACGGACGCCGTCGTCGCGCACACCGAGATCAAGCTGACCTCCGCCGGCCCGCGCGTCGTCGAGGTCAACCCCCGCCCCGCGGGCAACCGCATCACCGAGCTCGTCCGCCATGTCACCGGCATCGACCTCGCCGCCGCCTGCGTGGACGTCGCCCTCGGCCGCGAGCCCGACCTCAGGCGCACCGACACCGGGCTGCACAGCGCCGCCATCGGCTTCCTCGTCCCGGACCGCGCAGGCACCCTCGAAGCGCTCGACCCCCGTCGACTCGCCGCCGAACCCGATGTGCTGGAGGTGCGGCTCGCCGAGCCCGGCACGGCCGTGAAGGCGGCCGGCAGCAACAACGAGTACCTCGGTCACGTCATGGCCGGCGACCCCGACGGGCCCGGCGCCCGCGACCGCGTCGAGCGGCTGCTGGCGGCTCTGCGCGCCGGGCTGGTGATCCGGTGACCCCCGTCGGCGCCCGGCCCGCGGCGCCCGTCAGGACGTACGACGATCTCGTCGCCGACGTCCGCGCGGGTGCCCTCGGGCCCGACCCGCGCACGCTGCGCGTCGCCGTCGCCTTCACCACCCGGCAGGCCGTACGGCACGACGGGCGCGGCACCGGCTACCGCAACGAGGTGCTCAGCCTGCGGCTCGCCGAGGCCGTCGGCTCGTGCGCCGTCGAACCCGGCGAACTGCCCGACGGCGCGCTCGACGACTGCGTGGGCGCCGACGTGGCAGCCCTCCTCGGACATCCGCTGCCCGCGGTGCGGGTGGCCGCCCTCGACGCCTACCTGATGCATGTCGCCCCGCACACCCCGCAGCACGGAGCCCGCTCCGTCGCCCTGCCCGCCGGCTCGTCCCTCGCGAAGTCCAGGGCGCGGGCGAGGGCCGTGGTCGAGCTGCTGGACCTGCCGGACGGCGGCACGGTGCTCGTCGTCGGAGTCGTCAACTCCCTGCTGGAGGCGCTGCGTTCGCGCGGCCTCGGCTATGTGCCGTGCGACCTCAAGGGCGGGCTCACGGAGTGGGGCGAGCCGGTCGTCGCCGACGCGCTCGCCGCCGCCGGGAGCTGCGACGCGCTGCTCGTGTCCGGGATGACCCTGGGCAACGGCACCTTCGAACCGCTGCGCGCGCACGCCCTGCGGCACGGCAAGCAACTGGTGCTGTTCGCACAGACCGGCAGCGCCGTCCTGCCCCGCTTCCTGGGGCACGGGGTCACCGCGGTGTGCGCTGAGCCGTACCCCTTCTTCTGGCTCGACGGCGGCCCCGGCGTCGTCCACCGCTACCGCTGTCCTGGAGGTGAGCGATGACCGCGACAGCCGTACGTCCCACCGCGCAGGCGGAGTTGCTCGCCCTGCTCGGCCGTACCCCCGTCGTGCGGGTCACGGCCGGGCTGCCCCAGGCCCACCCCGGGTTCTGGGCCAAGCTCGAAGGGCTCGCCGCGGGCGGCATGAAGGCACGGGCCGCCGTGTCCATGCTGCTCGGCGCGCGCGAACGCGGCGAACTGCGCCCCGGCGCGCCCGTGGTGGAGTCCACCTCCGGCACCCTCGGCATCGGGCTCGCCTTCGCCGGACAGGCGCTCGGCCACCCCGTCGTCCTGGTCGGCGACAGCGAACTGGAGCCGTTCATGCGGCAGTTGCTGCGCGCGCACGGCGTCCGGCTGGAGCTCGTCGACCGTCCCGCACCGCAGGGCGGCTGGCAGGCGGCCCGGCTCGGCAGGCTGCGCGAACTGCTCGCGGAACTCCCCGGCGCCTACTGGCCCGACCAGTACAACAACCCCGACAACACCGCCGGTTACGCCTCCCTCGCCGCCGAGCTCACCGCCCAGCTCGACCACCTCGACATCCTGGTGTGCAGCGTCGGCACCGGCGGGCACAGCGCGGGCGTCATCGGCCCGCTGCGCCGGCACTGGCCCGCGCTGCGGCTCGTCGGCGTCGACGCGACCGGCTCGACGATCTTCGGCCAGCCCGCCCGCCCCCGCCTGATGCGCGGCCTCGGCAGCAGCATCCACCCCCGCAACGTCGCCTACGACGCCTTCGACGAGGTCCACTGGATCGGCCCCGCCGAGGCCGTGGACAGCTGCCGACGGCTCGCCAGGGGCTCGTTCGTCAGCGGCGGCTGGAGCACCGGCGCGGTCGCCAGGGTCGCCGCCTGGGCGGCCCGCGTGCACCCCGGCGCGGTCGTCGCGACCGTGTTCCCCGACGGGCCCCACCGCTACCTCGGCACCGTCTACGACGACGACTTCATCGCCGCCCACGGCCTCGACCTGGCCGGCGCCGCCACCCGGCCCGTGGAGATACCGCACCCGTACGCCGCCGAGGCGAGCGGGTGGGCGCGGTGCGCGCGGGTCGCCGATCCACTCTCCGCCGGAAGGACACGATGAAGGCCCGCCTGCGCACCGTACGACTCGAACTCGCCGAGCCGCTGCGCATCTCCCGCTCCGTCATGACCGCCCGCGACGCCGTCTGGCTGAGCGTCGAGCACGACGGCGTCACCGGACACGGCGAGGCCGTCAGCAGCGTCTACTACGGGCTGGACGCCGACACGCTCGTACGGCTGATCACGGCCGTCGGCGTGGAACGGTTCCCCGACCCCGAGAGCGCCCTGGAGGCCCTGCCCTCCGGTGCCGTACCGCCGGCCGTGACCGCCGCCGTCGAGTCCGCCCTCCTGGACCTCGCCGGCAAGCGGGCCGGTGTGCCCGTCCACCGACTCCTCGGCACCGAGGCGTCGTTCGGCGTCGCCACCGCACGCACCATCGGCATCACCCCGCTCACGCACGCCGCCGCCGCGGCCCGGCGCCTCGCCGCGAGCGGATTCGAGGTCCTCAAGGTGAAGGCGGGCTCGCCCGATCCCGAGGACGACGTGGAGCGCGTACGGGTCGTCCGGGACGCGGCACCGCGAGCGCGGCTGCTGCTTGACCCGAACGGGGCCTGGAGCAGGGCGCAGGCCGAGCGACTGCTGCCCCGGTTCGCCGCGCTCGGCGTCGAGGCCGTCGAACAGCCGCTGCCGCCCGGCGACCCGGACACGCTGGCCGCCCTCGCCGAGCGGTCTCCGCTGCCCGTCGTCGCCGACGAGGACGCGGTGGGACTGGACGACGTACGGCGGCTCGCCGGGCGCGTCCACGGCGTCAACGTCAAGCTCGCCAAGTGCGGCGGAGTCCGGGCGGCCCGGCGCATCGCCGAGCTCATCGCGGGCAGCGGGACCGAGCTGATGCTCGGCTGCCTCACCGCCAGCACCCTCGGCCTGGCACCCGCCGTCCACCTCGCCGACCGCGCCCGCTGGGCCGACCTCGACGGGCATCTGCTGCTCGCCCACGACCCGTGGCGCGGCATCGGCGGCACCGACGGCGTCGTACGCCCGAGTGGCCTGCCCGGACTGGGAGTCCAGGAGGTGACCGCGCATGAGGACGTGGCATGAGATGCGCGGCTTCCCGCTCGCCGTCCGGTTGCTGCTCGTCAACCAGCTCGGCGTCAACACCGGCTTCTACCTCCTCATCCCCTACCTCGCCACCCACCTCGGCGAGAACCTGGGCATGTCGGCGGCGGTCGTCGGGATCGTCCTCGGTGTGCGCAACCTCAGCCAGCAGGGCCTGTTCATCATCGGCGGCTCGGCAGCCGACCGGCTCGGGGCGCGGGGCGTCATCATCGCCGGGTGCGCCCTGCGGACCGTCGGCTTCGCGCTGTTCGCGCTGGGCGACGGGCTGCCGGTGCTGCTCGCCGCGTCCGTGCTCAGCGGGCTCGCGGGCGCGCTGTTCAACCCGGCCGTGCGCGCTTATCTCGCGCAGGAGGCGGGGGAGCGCAAGGCGGAGGCGTTCGCCCTGTTCAACGTGTTCGCCACGACCGGGGCGCTCGTCGGGCCGCTGCTGGGCAGCGCCCTGCTCCTCGTCGACTTCCGCACTTCCGCGCTGACCGCCGCCGGCATCTTCGCGGTGCTCACCGTGGCGCAGGCCCTCGTCCTGCCCGCGCGCAAGGTCGAGCCGAGCGGCAGCGGCGTCCTCGGCGACTGGCGCGAGGTGGTCGGCAACCGGGCCTTCCTGGCCTTCTCGCTCGCCATGGTCGGCATGTTCACCCTGGAGAACCAGCTGTACCTGCTGCTGCCGGACCGGGCCCGGGAGGCCACCGGCTGGGACGGGGCCGCGGGCATCGTCTTCCTCGTCGGCACGGTCGCCAACCTGGCGTTCCAGCTGAGGATCACCGGATACCTCAAGTCCCGCCACGACAGGGCGCGTTGGATAGCCGTGGGGCTCGCGGTGATGGCACTCGCCTTCCTGCCGCCCGCCCTCGCCCCGGGTGCCGTGCCGGTTCTCGCGAGCGCACTGCTGCTCTACCTCGGCATCATGATCGCCTCGCCGTTCGTGATGGAGCTGATCCCGCGCTTCGGCCGTCCCGAGCTCACCGGCACGTACTTCGGGATCTTCTACGTCGTCTCGGGCATCGCCGCGGCCGTCGGCAACACCGTCGTCGGCTGGGCCATGGACGCGGGGGAGAGCGCCGGCCGTGCCTGGCTGCCGTGGGTGTGCTGCGCGGTGTTCGGGGCGGCCTCGGCGGGCGGGGTCGCGTGGCTGCGTCGGCGCGGCGCGCTGCCGGCGCCGGCGGAACCGGTGCGGGAGAAGGCCGACGCATGACCGACGGCAACCTCCTCACCGACCACCCCGCCCTCTACGAGGCCCGCTTCCCCGACCCCGACCGGCTCGCCGGACGCTGGGCCGAGGACTGCCTGCGCCGCCACGGCGCCGGCCCGCGCGTACTCGACATGGGCTGCGGCACCGGCCGCGACGCCGCCCGACTGCACCGCGCGGGCCGTACGGTGACCGGCGCCGACCTCTCCGAGGCGATGCTCGCCCACGCCCGCGCCCACCACCCGGGACCGGCGTACGTCCGGGCCGACCTGCGCGGCTTCGACCTGCGGGAGTCGGGCGGGGCCGCCTTCGACGCGGTCGTCTGCCTGGACAGCTCCCTGCTGTACTGCCACACCAACGACCAGCTCGACGGGTTCCTCGGCTCCTGCCGACGCGCCCTCGCGCCGGGCGGGCTGCTGGTCGCGGAGATGCGCAACGGGGCGTACTTCCTGGGCCGTACCGATCTCCTCGACCGCCCGTCCGGCAACACCTTCACCTGGCGGGGCATCGCCCACCGGTCGACGACCACGCTCACCGTCGACCGCACCGCCCAGCTGCTGCGCCGCACCCGCGTGTGGACCCGCGACGACGGCTCGCCGCCCGTCGCCCAGCACTCCGCCTGGCGGCTGCTGTTCCCGCACGAGCTGCGGCACTTCCTCACCGCGCACGGTTTCGAGGTCCTCGAACTGCACGACGGACCCGGCCCGCGCACCGAACCGCCCTGGCGGGACGGCCGGTTGCCCGGGACCGCCACGGACGCGGACCGACTGCACCTCGTCGCGCGCCTGCACACCCACTGACCCGAAGGACAGTCATGAACGACGAACGTTTCCCCGGCCTGCGCCGACGCGGCTTCCTCGCCGCCACCACCGGCGCCGCCACCGCACTCGCCCTCACCGGATGCGGCGGTTCCGGCGAGACGGCGACCTCCGACGGCGCCCCCAGGCGCGGCGGCCGGCTGCGCGCCGCCTTCGCCGGCGGCGGCGCGAGCGAGACCCTCGATCCCCACCTGGCGAGCCTCTTCGCCGACGCCGCCCGGGCCAAGGCCCTCTTCGACAAGCTCGCCGACTACGGCGCCGACCTCTCCGCCCGGCCCCGGCTCGCGGAGCGCTGGGAGTCCAACAAGACGCTGGACCGCTGGCAGGTGACACTGCGCAAGGCCGCCTTCCACGACGAAAAGCCGGTCACCGCCGAGGACGTCCTCTACAGCTACCGCCGGATCGCCGACCCGAAGCAGGCGTTCCGCGCGAAGGCGTCCCTGGAGCCCATCGACCTCGACGCCAGCCGGGCCACCGGGGAACGGACCATCGAGTTCGTGCTCAAGCGCCCGACGGCCGAATTCCCCAACGTCCTGGCCGCGTTCGGCGCGTACGTCGTCCCCGAGAACGCCACCGAGTTCGACGACCGGCCCATCGGCTCCGGCCCCTTCCGGTTCGTGTCCTTCGCGCCCGGCCGCTCCGCCGTCTTCCGCCGCTTCGACGACCACTGGGACGGCGCCCCGCTCCTCGACGAGATCGAGTTCGTCGTCGCCAACGAGGAGTCCGCCCGCGTGAGCGCGCTCCTCGGCGGGCAGGTCGAGTACGCGCACGAACTCAACCCGACCACCGCCCGCGCCCACGAGGGCGGCGGACAGATCGAGATCGTGCGGCTGCGCAACAGCGCCATGCAGGCGTTCTGCATGAAGACCGACCGGGCACCCTTCGACGACAAGCGGGTGCGCGAGGCGTTCTTCCTCATCGCCGACCGGCAGGAACTCGTCGACGGCGCACTGTCCGGCGCCGGCGAGGTCGGCAACGACCTGTTCGGCAAGGGCTACGAGTACTACGCCGCCGACCTGCCGCAGCGCACCCAGGACCTCGACCGGGCCCGCGCCCTGCTGAAGCAGGCCGGCGCCGAGAACCTCAAGGTCACCCTGGACACCTCCGCGGTCGCCGCCGGGTTCACCGAGGCCGCCGGCATCTTCCGGGACCAGGCCGCGAAGGCGGGCGTCACGATCGACGTGAGGATGGGCAGCAAGGACTCCTACTGGAGCGACATCCTCGACGGCGGCACCCTGTGCTGCTACCGCTCCGGCGCCATGCCCGTCGAGGCCCACATCTCCCAGCGGCTGCTCACCGACTCCACCACCAACGCCACCAAGTGGCGGCACAAGGACTTCGACGCCCTCTACCAGCAGGCCCAGTCCACCCGCGACAGGACGGAGCGGGCCGCCGTCTACGGGCGCATGCAGCGCCGCCTGTACACCGAGGGCGGCTTCCTCGTGTGGGGCTTCGCGGACTGGATCATCGGAACGTCGCGCACGGTGAGGGGAGTCGAGAGGAAGGCTCCCGCCAACACCCTGGACTGGGCCCGCTTCGACAGGGTGTGGCTGGCGTGAGAACGCGGTTGGACGGCGGCACATCCTTCGTCACCCGGCGCGTTGTACTCGGCGCAGCCCAGACCGTGGCCGTCGTACTCCTGGTCTTCGTCCTCACCGAGGCGCTGCCGGGCGACGCGGCGGTCGCCCTCGCCGGTGACCAGCCGGACCCGGCCCGCGTCGCGGCGATCCGCGAGGCGATGGACCTGGACCGGCCCGCGTACGAACGCCTCACGGACTGGGCGACGGGCCTGCTGCACGGCGACTTCGGCACCTCACTGACCTCGGGGCGCCCGGTCACCCGGTACATCGCCGACGGCTTCGGACCGACCCTCACCCTCGCCGCCCTCACCCTGGCCCTGCTGGTCCCGCTGGGCTTCGGCCTCGGCGTGCTCGCCGCCCGCCACGAGGGCGGCCTCGTGGACCGGCTGGTCAGCTCGGTGACGCTGGCCGTGTACGCCGTACCCGAGTTCGCCCTCGGAGTGCTCCTGGTGACGGTCCTCGCCCTGAAGCTCGCCTGGCTGCCGCCGACGGCCGTCGGCCACGGCACCGACCTGCTCGCCCATCCGGCGGTGCTGGTGCTGCCCGTCCTGGTCCTGCTGTCCCGTCCGGTGTGCTCCCTGTCCCGCCTGGTGCGGGCCGGCATGGTCGACGCCCTCGCCTCCCCGTACGTCGCCCACGCCCGCCGCTGCGGTGTCCCCGGCGCCCGAGTCCGCTACGCCCACGCCCTGCCGAACGCGCTCGCCCCGGCCGTCCAGCAACTCGCCCGTACCGTCGACTGGTTGCTGTGCGGGGTGATCGTCGTGGAGGCCCTCTTCGTGATCCCGGGCCTCGGGACCGTCCTGCTCAACGCCGTCGCCGAACGCGACGTACCGGTGGTGCAGGGGCTGGCCGTTGTCTTCGGCGTCCTGACGGTGCTGCTCAACCTCGGTGCCGACCTCGTGGCCCATCGGCTCACGCCCCGGGCGGGGGTGGCCGCGTGACGCACCGCCGTTTCGCGCTCGGCCTCGGCGTGGTCGCCGTCCCGCTCCTGCTCGCCCTCCTCGGACCGTTCCTCGCGGGCGACCCGGGGCCGCGCGCCACGTCCTTCGTCCTCGGCGACGGCCACCTGCTCGGGACCGACTTCGTGGGCCGCGACGTCCTGCGGCAGACCCTGCTGGGCGGCCGTACCGTCGTGGTCACCGCCCTCGCCGCGACCGCGATCGCCCATCTCGTCGCCGTCCCGGTCGCGCTGGCCGGCGCGCTCACCCGGTCGCGGTGGCTGGAGGACCTGCTGATGCGGCCGCTGGACGTGCTGCTCGCCGTGCCGTCGCTGCTGCTGATCCTGCTCGTGGCCGCCGTGTTCGCACCGGGTGCGGTGGGGCTCGCGCTGCTCGTGGCGCTGGTCAACGTGCCCGACGCGGCCCGGATCGTACGGGCCGCGGCCGGGGAGGTCGCCGCCCGCCCCGCCGTCGAGGCGCTGCGCATGCAGGGCGAGAGCCGGTGGCGGATCGCCGTCGGGTACGTCGGCCGTTCGACGCTGCGCACCCTCGCCGCCGACGCCGGGATCCGGCTGACCGGTGTGCTGTACCTGGTGTCGACGGCCGCGTTCCTCGGGGTGGGCGTCGCGCCGGACGCCGCCGACTGGGCGGTGATGGTCGACCGCAACCGCACGGGGCTGCTGGTGCAACCGTGGGCCGTGGTGGTGCCCGCGCTGCTGATCGTGGCGCTGACGATGGGCACGAACCTGCTCTTCGACGCGGCTCTTGAGAAGAGGGGACGCCGGTGACGAGGGGAGATGGAACGCCGGTGACGGCAGATGACCTGACACCGGTGAGCCGGGCCACGGAGATCGCGGTCGCCGAGATCCGCGACCTGCGTGTCGAGATCGACGGCCGGGCGATCGTCGACGGCGTGCATGTGAAGGTCCTGCCGGGCAAGGTGACCGCCCTGGTCGGCGCATCCGGCAGCGGCAAGACCACCACCGGGCTCGCCCTGCTCGGCGAGTACCCGTCCGGCGCCCGCGTCACGGGCGAGGTACGGCGGCCCGGCGACGGCCCGGTGGGCTACGTCCCGCAGCACCCCGCCGCCGTCCTCAACCCGGCCCGCCGGGTCGGCGCCCTGCTCGACGACATCGCCCGGCCCCAGGTCCGCCACCTGCCGCGGGCGCAGCGCCGTGAGGCGGCCCGCGCGCTGGTCCTGCGCGCACTGTCGGATGCCCAACTCCCCGACCCCGAAGCCCTGTTGCGTCGCCATCCGCACCAGCTGTCCGGCGGCCAGCAGCAGCGCGTGGTCCTCGCCCAGGCCCTGCTGCTCGGCGCCCGGGTGATCGTCGCGGACGAACCCACCACCGGTCAGGACGCGTTGACCAAGAACCGGATCGTCGAACAGCTGGCGGCGGTCGCTGCACGCGGCATCGCCGTCGTCCTGCTCAGCCACGACCTCGACGTGGTCCGCGCACTCGCCGACGAGGTCCTCGTGCTGCGCGCGGGCCGGGTCGTCGAGTCGGGACCGGCGGAGCGGCTGTGGGAGGCCCCCCGGCACGAGTGGACCCGTCGCCTGCTCGACGCGCGGCACGGAATCCCGCCGGACGGCGCGGGCGACGGGGGCAGCCGACCGAGCCTGGAGGTACGGGACTTGACCGCCGTGCACGATCGCCGGACCGTCGTGCTGCGTGCCCCGCGCCTCGTCCTGCACCCCGGTGAGTGCCTCGCCGTGGTCGGCCGCTCCGGCAGCGGCAAGACCACGCTCGCCCGCTGCCTCGCGGGCCTGCACCGCGAGCACTCGGGCGAGATCCTGCTCGACGGCACACCGCTCCCGCGCAGCCTGCGCCACCGGAGCCGTGCTCAACTGGCCGCCGTGCAGTACGTGTTCCAGGACGCCCGCGCCGCCTTCGACGAGCACCGGCCGGTGCTGGAACAGGTGGCCCGCACGGCGGTACGGCTGCGCGGAGCGGGCGAACGGGCGGCCACGGACGAGGCATCGGCCACCCTGAACCGCCTCGGCCTGTCGCCGGACCTGGCCCGGCGTCGCCCCGGCGAGCTCTCCGGCGGCGAACTCCAGCGCGCCGCCCTGGCCCGCGCCCTGCTCGCCCGCCCCCGCGTGCTGATCTGCGACGAGGTCACCTCCGGCCTGGACACGGTCACCCGACGCGGCATCCTCGACGTCCTCGCGGGGCTGGTCCGCGACGGTGAGGGCTTGTCCCTCGTCCTCGTCACGCACGACCTGGACACGGCACGCCTCGCCCACCGCATCGCCGTACTGGACGAGGGGGAGGTCGTCGAACAGGGCCCGGCGCAACGCGTCCTGACGGCGCCGCGGCACCCGTTCTCGGTCTCCCTCATGGAGACGACTTCGCACCTCGCGACCGGCGGCCGCAGCTGAGAGCCGGCCTCCGGGCTCGTTCGCAGGAGGAGACGGGAGCCTCTGCGAGCGGCCCGGAGGCCGGCGACCTTGGGTGCGCCCGACGCCTATGACCTGGTCGGCAGGCGTCGGCGGCGCGGGCGGGCGGTGGCCCGGGCGAGCAGGATGTGGATCTGCCGGACCGCGTCACCCGGGTGGGTGGCCGCGGTGGCGAAGGGCAGGCGGGTGTCGTGGTGGGAGTCCGGCGTCTGGGAGCGGAGCACCAGGCCGTGCCGGTCGAGCCGCAACGGCCGTACCTCGTACGCGCCCAGCTGCCGCTTCGCCGGGAGCAGCCGGGAGAGCGGGGCCACGGTGTCGGCGTGCGCCGCGTCCAGCCGGGCCAGCATCTCGGCCTCGTGGGTGGCCAGCGGGTCGGGCGAGGAGTGGGCCAGTTCGTCGAGGCCGATGACCGCCGTGCGGCCGTCCTCGGTGAGCACGGCACGGGCCGGGTGGAACACCAGCGCCTTCGGGCCGAGGACGGTCAGCCGGCCGCCCAGCGTGAGGCGGGCGCGCACCCGTTCGCGTACGGCGACGGGGGCGACGTCGGTGAACTCCACCAGGGCGGTCAGATCGCCGTGCGGTGCCATGGCGAGCTCGGCCGCGAGGTGACCGTCCGGCGGGTTGTTCAGGAGCAGCCGTGCGGCCGTGTCGACGGTGTGCAGGCCGATCAGCTCGACGCGATGGCCGTGCGTGGTGACGGTCAGCGAGTCGGCCGCCGCCAGCACCGAGCGGGCACGCTCGGCGGGCGTCGGCTCAGGGCAGGAGGCAGCAGACATGGGAACCTTTCGAACGCTCCAGCTCGACTTAGGTAAGCCTAACCTTATCCATTCCCGTTCGTGTTCACCAACCCGTCAGCAACAGGTGATTGACGAGCAGCGCGAGCACGGCCTGTGCCGCGAGCCAGACGCGCGGTCTCGGGAGGAACGCGCACGCGGTCAGCAGCCACAGTGCGAACGGCAGCCAGATGCGCTCCGTCTCCGCCTTGCTCATCCCTGACAGATCCGCGACCAGCATCGCGACCAGGGCCCCGAGCACCAGAACGCCGAGCCGGAACGCGGCCGTTCGGTCCCGGCGCAGCAGCACGGCCCCGGTCCGCCGCAGCCCCGCCACCGTCGCCAGGCCCACCACCAGCACCTGGCAGGCGAGGTTGGCCCACACCCAGTAGGCCTGCGGCCGGGTGCCGCCGGCGCCCTGGTCGTAGCGGGTGAGCAGCAGGTCGTACGCCTCCCACCAGTAGAAGCCCATCGCCGTGAACACGACCGGTACGACGACGAAGCCCGCCAGCGCGAAGGGGAGGGGCCGGGCGCGCCGGGAGCCCAGCACGAGGACGGCGGCGGCGATCACGGCGTACAGCGTCAGGCCGTACGACAGAAAGACGGTGAGGCCGAACAGGAGCCCCGAGGCGAGGCCGGTCCGGCGTGGTCGGTGTCCCGTCACCGCGAGCGCGAGCAGCGCCACCGCCCAGGCCGCGACCGCCGCGAAGTAGCCGTCGGCGGAGGTGCCGATCCACACGGCGGCCGGTGCCAGGGCCAGGAACGGCGCGGCGCGGCGGGCGAGTTTCTCGTCGGCGAGGGTGCGGACGGTGACGAGGACGCCCAGCGCGGCGGTCGCCCCTACGGTGATGCACCAGACCCCGGCCCACGCGCCGCCGCCGAGGCCGATCCGGTCCAGGTAGACGAAGGTGAGCGTGGCCGCAGGGGGATGTCCGGCGATGTGCGCGGGCCAGTGCTCCGGCGAGGCGCCGACCACGATGTGCGAGGTGAAGTCCCGCAGCGTCGCGGGAATGTCCTGGAAGCGGTCGATGACCTGGAGGTACTCGTACCGCGTGGTCAGCCGGCGGGCGATGCCGCGCTGCCAGCCGTCGACGAGCGCGAGCGAGAAGGTCCAGGCCGTGCCCGCTGCCCAGACCGCGAGCAGCAGTCGCCGCCACGGCAGCCGGGCGGCCAGGGCCGGGCCGTACGCCACGACGGCGACCGCGACGGCGATCGCGGCCGGCGTGCCCGGACCCAGGTGTGGTGCCCAATAGGCCAGCAGCGGTGGCCAGTTGACGAAGAGGGTGCCGTCCCGGTGCTCGATCACGGTGCCGACGACGGCTGCCGTCGCGAAGAGCAGGACGGCCGCCGCGGCGGCGTACAGATCGCGACGGAGGTCCCGGCGAGCGGTGGTGCGGGTGGTGTCGGCGGGGGCCTCGGGCAGAAGATCGCTGGTCACGTCTCCGACGTTAGGACGCGCGGGGTCCGCCGGACGCGTGACGGGCGGGGACGTCAGAGATTCGTCATGGTTCACGACGGCGTTTCCCGCCCCTGCCCGGCCTACGGTCGGCGCATGGCTCGGTCTCCCTTCTCACCCTCCTTCTGGCGCAGCCCGCTGCGCGGCCCCTGGCTCACCTCGGTGCTCGGCGTCGTCCTGCTCGGCGGGATCACGGTGCTGTTCGTGACGGGCCTCGTGTCCTACGCCGCATACAACCCCGACCTGTCGCCGGTGAACGACAAGACCCCGGACAAGGGCGTCCTCGGCTTCTACCTGTTCTCCTGGCCGACCGACCCGCACTGGCTGTACCGGCTCAACCAGGGCGTCCACGTCACCCTCGGCATCACGCTGATCCCCGTGCTGCTGGCCAAACTGTGGTCGGTCGTGCCGAGGCTGTTCACGCTGCCGCCGGCGCGGTCGCTCGCGCACGCGCTGGAGCGGCTCTCGCTGCTGCTCCTGGTCGGCGGCGCGCTGTTCGAGTTCGTGACCGGGGTGCTCAACGTCCAGCTGGACTACATCTTCCCCGGCTCCTTCTACACACTGCACTTCTACGGGGCGTGGGTCTTCATCGCCGCGTTCGTCGCCCACGCGGTCCTGAAGACGCCGATGGCCCTGCGTAATCTGCGTCAACTCCGCGAAGAACAGAGCGACTTGATCGCGTCGAGCCCCGCCGAGCCGACGGTCTCCCGGCGCGGCGCCCTCTGGTTCGTCGGCGGCGGCTCACTGCTCCTGTTCGGCACGACGGTCGGCCAGAACTTCGACGGCCCCCTGCGCCGCACCGCCCTCCTCGCCCCGCACGGCGGCGCCGAGCCGGGGAGCGGGCCGGGCGGCTTCCAGATCAACAAGACGGCCGCGTACGCCGGGATCCGCGACGCCGACACCAGCGAGGATGCGTGGCGGCTGGTGGTAGTCGGCGCGAACGGCCACACGGTTCGCCTCACCCGCGCCGACCTCCTCGCCATGCCGCAGTACAGCGCGGCCCTGCCGATCGCGTGCGTGGAGGGCTGGTCGACGTCCGACCAGTGGTGGCGCGGGGTACGGCTGCGGGACCTGGCGGCGCTGGTCGGCCACGACGAGGACCCGCCCGACGTGCTCGTGGAGTCCCTCCAGCAGCGCGGCGCCTTCCGCCGGGCCGCCCTGCGCGCCAACCAGGTCGCCGACCCCCGCTCCCTGCTCGCCCTCGCCGTCAACGGCGAGGACCTCACCCCCGACCACGGCTACCCGGCACGGATCATCGTGCCCGCCGCACCCGGCGTGCTGAACACCAAGTGGGTGGCACGGCTGACCTTCGGAGACCTGTGATGCGACGCCCCGAGCTGCCCGTCCCGATCGGCAACCCACTCCAGATCCTCCTCCTCGCCTGCTCGTTCGTTCTCGCCGGATACGCGGGAGTGCGGCTGCTGGACGGAGCCTGGTTCGAGATCGCGCTCTGGTTCGTGGGCGCGGCGATCGTCCACGACCTCGTCCTCGTGCCGCTGTACGGGGCGGCGGACCAGACCCTGCTACGCACCTTCGAGGCGACCGGCCGCCGCACCTGGATCCCCTACGTGCGAGTCCCCGCCGCCTTCTCCCTCCTGCTCCTCCTGGTCTGGTTCCCCCTGATCACCGGTCGCGTGACGCACCGCTACACCGGCGCGACGGGCCGGCCCCCGGCCGACTTCGCGGCCCGCTGGCTACTGCTCACAGCCGCCCTCTTCGGAGCTTCTGCGGTGGTGTTCGCCATCGGCCGGTGGCGGTCCGGGGGCGCACGGAGGGAGTGAGCCGCCGACATTCCCGTGGCCTGTGACGCTCCTGACGTGGAATTCGCTTGATCCATCGGGAGCCGATGCGGGTCTCCCGGTTGATCGAGCGAGCGGGTGGGGAATCACATGGGCCCAGTTGACGGGCGAGGTACGGGTGCCGGTGTCGGGAGGGCTGTCGCCGTGGTGGCGGTGCTGCTGGCCGCCGCTCTGACCGGCTGTGCGGGCGCGGCGGACGAGGGGAAGCCCGTCGCGTCCGCGCAGCCCGGTGCCCGGAGCCCGCAGGCCGCTCCCGTCGAGGCCGAGCCCCGTACCGTCGCGGAGTTCCTCGCCCGGGCCGAGGAGGCGATGGCCGGGCAGAAGGGCTGGACGTTCGCGGTGAAGGGGCGTGAGGGGCTGGTGCTGAGCGGGCGGGCGAGCTCCGCGACCTACAGCGCCACCGTGCGCCGGACCACGGGCGAGGCGTGGGCTCTGCACTCCACCGGCGCCACCGTCAGCAAGGGCGTCAGCAAGTCCGAGGAGATCTACGTGGCCGACGGGACGGTCTACGTCAGGAAAGGCGCGGCCGGCTGGGAGCACGGGCCCGTCACCGACCCGGAGTTCGCGGACAAGGTCGAGGACCCGATCGCCGCGCTCGGCGCGTTCCGGGAGTACGGCGACGAGGTCACCCTCGCCCAGCCGGACGGCCGGGTCGAGCTGCGCGCCCGTGCGGCGAGCGGTCCGCTGACCGGAGTTCGGGACAGGGCGGTCGTACAGAAGGCGCTGCGTGAACTCGCCCCGACCCTGCGGCAGTTGCGCGCGGCCGGGGTCACCACCCCCGAGAGCGCGATCGCCGTCGGGGACGTGGAGGAGCTGCTCGTCATAAACCCCTCGACCTACCGGGTCACGGCGCATACCTTCAAGTGCACCTTCCTGATCCCGTACGACGGGCAACGCATCCGCTACGAGCAGGATGTGACCGAGCGGACGTCGGGGACGTACGACGAGGTCGTCGCGGTGCCGGAAGGACTGGGGTGAGGGGCGTGGAGTTGCAGCAGGACGGAACACAGGAGACGGTCGAGCTGGTCTACCGGCCGACGCGTGCCGACATCCTCGCGGGCGTTCTGGTGCGTGAGCGCCGACGGCACCTGCATCTGGTGCGGTGGGGTTTCACGGGGCTGTTCGCGGTCGCCGCCGCGCTGGTGGTGGCCGCGCAGGGAAGCTCCTCGCCGTCATGGGTGACCGCGGTCCTCTGCGCCGCCCTGATCTGGTCGATCCCGCATCTCCAGGCCCACCACGTGGTGCGCACCGTCTCCTGGCAGGGCGAGTACCGCACGTCCGTGAACGAGACGGGCATCGCCACCGACACCGTGCACACGACGCTCCTCCAGCGCTGGTCCGTCTTCCGCGGTTTCCGCGAGACCCGCGACCACGTGGTGCTGCTCAGCCGGGACCCGAACATCCTGCTCGTGGAGGTGCTGCCCAAGCGGGGGCTGCACGCTCCGGAGGAGGCGGAGCGGCTGGTGGCCGTCCTGAGCCGCCATCTGCCCCGCGTCTGACCCGACCGGATACGGCTGAGGGGCCGCCGGCCCGGCAGCCACTCAGCCGATCACGCGGCCCCTGGGCCCCTCACGCCGCTCGCGCCTCCGTGCCGGCCACCGGAAAGCCCTCCGTCCGCTGGACCCGCCGCTCCGCGTCCACCGCGAACACCTCGCAACCCGCCCGGGACGCCGCCCAGTCGATTCCCTCCGCGCCCATCGCGAACGCCGCCGTCGCCACCGTGTCCGCGACGGTCAGGGAGGACGCCACGACGCTCAGCGAGAGCAGCCCGGTCGCCGGACGCCCCGTGCGGCCGTCGATGATGTGGTCGCCGCGCTCGTAGCGCGCGGACGTCGCGATCGCCCCGTCCGTCAACTCGGCCACCGTGCACACCTTGTCGGCCTGCTCGGGATGCCGTACCCCCACCCGCCAGGGCCCGCCGCCCGCGACCACGTCACCACCGGCGTTCAGCACGAACCGCCGCGCACCGGCCGCCCGCAGCGACTCGGCCGCCCGCTGCACGGACCAGCCCTTCACCACCGCGCACGGATCGAGCCCGCGCCCCGGCAGCCGTACGTCGAAGGCGCCGCCGGTGGCGGCCCGGTACTCCTCGCACAGCCCCAGCACCTCGCCGAGGTCCGCGCTGACGTCCCGGCGCGCGATCCCGCCCCGGTCGAGCCGGCACACCTCGCTGTCCGCCTTGAACGGGCTGAACCGGGCGTCGACCTCGCGCAGCCACGCGAACACGGCGTCGGCGGCCTCCGGGCCCACGTGCGCGTCGTCGACCCGCAGCGAGACCGGGAACCCCATCACCTGCTCGACGCGGTGCACGTCACGCGCCCTTCGCGTCGATGGCGGCCTGGAGGGACTCCCTGTAGCCGTCGCTGGTGATCGTCGCGCCGGAGACGGTATCGACGTCCGCGCTCTGGGCCTCCAGGGTCTCGGCGACGAGCTGCGGGACCGCTGCCGTGGTCTGGGGGTGGTTCGGCTGCTGGAGCATCTTCACGGCCGTGATCCTGTCGCCGGCGAAGGTCACCTGGACCTGCACCGGACCCTTGTCGGTGTTCACGGTCGAGCCCTTGACCACGGTGCCGGCGGCCGAACCGGAATCCGACGACCCGGACTCGGCGGCGCCGGACTCCGCCGACGGGGTCGAGGCCGGGGAGGCCGCCTCCGTGGTGGGCGTGCCGAGGGACGGCTCGTAGCGCCAGACCGGGATCAGGCCCGCCACGCTCAGGACCAGGACAGGTATCGCTCGCTTCACTTTGTCTTCCCGTCCTGCTCAGCCGGCCAGGCTGAAGCGCTCGAAATGGACCTGCTCCTTGGGCACGCCCGCCTCGCGCAGGCTGCCGATCACCGCGTTCATCATCGGTGGCGGCCCGCACAGGAAGACGTCCCGGTCGGTGATGTCCGGGACCAGCCGTGTCAGCTCGGCCGGGGCCAGCTTGTCCGGCGTGACCGGGCCGGTCACCAGGTGCAGCTCGGCGCCCTTGGCGTGGGCGAGCTCGGCCAGTTCGCCGTACAGGACCGCGTCCTGGTCCGAGGCGACCCGGTAGATCACCACCGCGTGGCCGTGCAGCTCCTCCAGCAGGGCCCGGATCGGGGTGACACCGACGCCGCCCGCGATGAGCACGGCCTCCGGCCGGGTCCGGTGCAGCGCGGTGAAGGCGCCGTAGGGGCCCTCGGCGAAGACGCGGGTGCCGGGCTCGAGATGCCGCAGGGCCGCCGAGCCGTCGCCGGCCGCCTTCGCGGTCAGCCGCAGCCGGCTGCCGTCGGGCGCGGCAGAGAGGGAGAACGGGTTGGCCTGCCACCAGCGGTCCTTCGTCAGGAACCGCCACAGGAAGAACTGGCCGGCCCGCGCGGGCAGCCGGTCCAGGTCACGGCCGGTGATGTAGATCGAGACGACGTTGTGGGACTCGGGGACGACGGCCTCGACCCGGAACTGGTGACGCCAGTTCCGCCACAGGGGCAGGACCAGGCGGCCGGTGAACACCGAGGCGAGGGCGACGCCCCACACGCCGTACCAGTACGCCGTGGCGGCGGACGACGACGTGAAGGACGTACCGACCGCGACCTGGTGCGTGAACGCCAGGACCACCGCGACGTAGGTGTAGAGATGGATGAAGTGCCAGGTCTCGTACGCCAGCCGGCGCCGCGCGAACCGGGCCGACACCGCGCCGATCACGATGATGATGCCCAGCGCGACGACGGCGCGCAGCACGCCCTCGACGGTCTCCGCGAGGTCGATGAGCTGGTTCACCGGGTCCAGCGAGGACGACTCGGCGTAGCCGAAGGTGATGAACACGGCGTGCGCGAGGAGGGCCCACAGGACGCTGAAGCCGGTCCAGCGGTGCCAGGACGTCAGCCGGTCCATGCCGATACGGCGGTCCAGCCACGGCAGGCGGGCCACCAGCAGCAGCTGGAAGGCCATGAGCAGCGCACCGAGAAGGCCGGCGAGGCGGCCGGTCACGATGAGCGCGTTGGAGGCGAAACCGGCGGCGAAGAAGAAGTAGAGCACCACGGCCACGTTCGCGGCCAGCACGGCGTACAGACCCGTGCGGGCGACGACCCTGGGGCGTATCGCCGTGGGGGGCGCAGGGGGCGATTGGACGGTCGTCACGTGCGACAGCTCCTTGATCTCGTCTGTGGATACCGAGCTTGTCCGGCCGGAGCTGTCGAAAAGCTGTCGTACCTCTATCAGCTGATTATCGATGTGGCCGCGGTCCCGCACCCGGCCCCGAGGACCGGTGCCGGGTGCCGCACTATGAACGGGTGGAGAAAGTACGTCTTCTGGTCGTTGACGACGACCCGCCCATCGCCGACCTCGTCGCGACGGTCGCCCGCTACGAGGGCTGGGAGGCGGCCACCGCGAACTCCGGCGAGGAGGCGCTGCGGCTGGCCGCCGAGTTCCACCCGGACATCGTGGTGCTTGACCTGATGCTGCCCGACGTCGACGGGTTCGGCGTCCTGGACCGGCTGCGCGCGGCCGGGACTATGGTGCCCGTGGTGTTCCTCACCGCCCGGGACGGCGTCGCCGACCGGGTGGCCGGACTGACCCGCGGCGGGGACGACTACCTGGTCAAACCGTTCGCGGTGGAGGAGCTGATGGCCCGGCTGCGCACCGTGCTGCGGCGCAGCGCGGGTCCCGGTTTCCAGCGTTCCGTCCTTCGGGTGGCCGACCTGTCGATGGACGAGGACACCCGCGAGGTCCGCCGCGGCGAGAGGCTGCTCACGCTCACGCCGACCGAGTACGAGGTGCTGCGCTATCTGATGCGCAAGTCGCCGACCGTGCTCACCAAGGCGCAGATCCTCGACCATGTGTGGGAGTACGGTTTCGGCGGCCGCTCGAACGTCGTCGAGCTGGTCGTCAGCAGGCTGCGCCGCAAGCTCGACGAGCCCGACGACGGCACCGCACCGCTGATCCACACCGTGCGCGGCTTCGGGTACGTCATCCGGCAGGCGGCCGAGTGAGCGGGCGGCTGCGGCGGGCGTATCGCGGGATGCGGCTCGGGACCCGGCTGGCGCTGGGTCTCGGCGTGCTGTCGCTGGTGGTGTTCGCGGTCGTCGGCACGGCTCTGACGACGTACATGCGCGACTACCTGTCGGCGCAGCTCGACACCCAGCTCGCGCAGGGCCAGGTCGCCCAGTCCAAGTCCATCGCCGACTACGGCACGCTCTCCGGCAAGAAGTACTACAGCTGGTACTACGCCGTGTACGACGTGTCGGACGGCGAGCCCGTGCTGCGCAGACCGGAGGACCCGGCGGACGTCCCGGCGGACGTCGACGACTTCACCTCCCTGGCCCGCGCGCAGACCGTCGCGAGCACCGAGGTCCTGCGCACCGAGCATCTGCGGGGCAAGGGCGAGTACCGGCTGCGCGCCTGCGAGGTCGAGCCCGGTGTGGTGCTGGTCAGCGCGGCGCCCATGGAGGACATCGAGGACACCGTCGGCCAGCTGATCACCATCCAGGCCGTCACCTTCGGCCTCGCCCTGCTGGCGCTCGTGGTGCTCGGCCGGGGCATGCTGCGCCGGGGCCTGCAGCCGCTGAGCGACATGGCGCACACCGCCCGCGGCATCACCTCGCACGACCTCACCGACTCGGGGCGGCTCTCGGTGCGGCACGACGGGCGCGGCGGCGGGCCCGAGGTGGAGGAGCTGCGCACCGCGTTCAACACGATGCTGGAGCACATCGACGACTCGCTCGTGGTCCGCGCGGAGGCCGAGCAGCGCCTGCGCCGCTTCGTGGCGGACGCCTCGCACGAGCTGCGCACCCCGCTGATGTCGGTGCGCGGCTACGCCGACCTGTTCCAGTACGCGGCGGCCAACGCCCCCGAGGAACGCGACCGGCACCTGGCGCGGCTGCGCGCGGAGGCCGCCCGGATGGGCTTCCTCCTCGACGACCTGCTGCTGCTCGCCCGCCTCGACGCCGCGGAGGTCGAGACGCCGCTGCGGCCGCAGGAGGCCGACCTGGTGGACCTCGTCGAGCAGGCGGCGGACGCCTTCCGCGTCACCCACGCCGGCCACCCGCTGACCGTGGCCCCCGGCCCCGGCAGCCTCGCGCTGCGCCTGGACCCGCAGCGCATCCGCCAGGTCCTGGACAACCTGCTCACCAACGCGGCGATGCACACCCCGGCCGGCACCGGGGTGTCCGTGGCGGTGTCGCTGATCGGCGACGCCGCACAGGTCCGGATAGCCGACGCCGGACCCGGCATCCCGCCCGCCGACCGGCAGCGGGTCTTCGACCGCTTCTACCGCGTCGACAAGGCCCGCAGCCGCGACCGCGGCGGCAGCGGCCTGGGCCTCGCGGTCGCCGAGTCACTGGTCCGGGCGCACGGCGGCCGTATCGACCTGACGAGCGAGCCCGGGGCGACGGTGTTCACGGTGACGATCCCGCTGACCGTCGGAGCCCTTACGAAGTCATGACGTGACGGGCGCGCGGGAGCCGTCGGCGCCGGTTCCGGCCCTAGCGTGACGGCATGCGCGTACTTGTCACCGGCGGTGCCGGGTTCATCGGGTCCCATGTCGTCGAGGCGCTCGCGGCCCGCGGGCACGAGCCCGTCGTGTACGACGTCCGTACCGACCCCGCGTCGGACGTGCGGGACACCGACGCCGTCCGCCGCGCCCTGACCGGCGTCGACGCCGTCTGCCACCAGGCCGCGATGGTCGGCCTCGGCACCGGATTCGCCGACGCCGTGGAGTACGTCTCCCGCAACGACCTCGGCACGGCCGCCCTGCTCACCGCCATGGCCGACACGGGCGTACGGCGGCTGGTGCTGGCCGGGTCGATGGTCGTGTACGGGGAGGGCCGCTACGAGTGCGAGCGGCACGGCGTCGTACGCCCCGGCCCGCGTGCCGTCGCCGACCTGGAGGCGGGCCGCTTCGAGCCGCCGTGCCCGGCGTGCGGCGCCGCGCTCTCGCCCGGACTGGTCGGCGAGGACGCCCCGGCCGACCCGCGCAACGTGTACGCGACGACCAAGCTCGCCCAGGAACACCTGGCGGCCGCGTGGGCGCGCGCGACGGACGGCACGGCGGTGTCGCTGCGCTACCACAACGTCTACGGTCCCGGCATGCCCCGCGACACCCCCTACGCCGGGGTCGCCTCCTTCTTCCGCTCGGCCCTCGCACGCGGCGAGGCACCACGCGTCTTCGAGGACGGCCGCCAGCGACGCGACTTCGTCCATGTACGGGACGTCGCCGCCGCCAACGTCTGTGCGCTGGAGGCGAGTTCCGTGGACGGTGCCCTCACGGCGTACAACACCGGCAGCGGCGACCCGCACACCGTCGGCGAGATGGCCCACGCGCTCGCGGCGGCGTACGGCGGTCCCGAACCGGTCGTGACGGGGGAGTACCGACTCGGCGACGTACGGCACATCACCGCGGACTCGGCGCGCCTGCGGGCCGAGTCGGGGTGGAAGGCGGAGGTGGGCTTCGAGGAAGGAATGCGGGAGTTCGCCGAAGCGGGGATGCGCACGGCGTAGCCTGCCGGACCGGTGGTACTGCCCGCGTTCAGGAAGCGGCGGCGGGCAGTACCACCTCGAAACGGCAGCCCCCGGGGACGTTGCGTACCGTGGCCCGCCCCTGGTGGGCCTCCACGATGCCCCGCACGATGGCCAGGCCGAGCCCGGCGCCCGCCGGGGGCGTACGGGCGTGCGTGCCGCGCCAGCCGGTGTCGAAGACGCGCGGCAGGTCCTCCTCGGGGATGCCGCCGCAGCCGTCCGTCACGGACAGCACGACACCGTCCGGGGAGCGTTCGGCGGTGACGGCGACCGTGCCGTCGGCCGGGGTGCGCCGGATGGCGTTGACCAGCAGATTCCCGATGACACGGCTCATCTCCCGGCCGTCCACCTCCACCGGCACCCCCTCGACCTGCCCGCCGACCAGCGTGACGCCGTGCTCGCGGGCCAGCGCGTCCGCTCCCGAGAGGGCGTCGCCGACCAGGTCGTACAGGGACATCCGGGCGAGCGAGAGGGTCAGGGTCCCGGCGTGTATCCGGGAGAGCTCGAACAGGTCGCCGACCATGCCGTTGAGGCGCTCGACCTCCATACGGATCTGCTTGAGGTAGCGGTCGGGGTCCGCGGCCACCCCGTCCTCCAGGGCCTCTGCCATCGCGCGCATGCCGGCCAGCGGGGTGCGCAGATCGTGCGAGATCCAGGCGACCAGCTCGCGCCGGGAGGTCTCCAGGGCGCGTTCCCGCTCACGGGACTCGGCGAGTCTCGCGCTGGTCGCCTCCAGTTCCCGGCTCACCGCGGCGAGTTCGGCGGTGGCGGGGCCGTCGGGGGAGGTGAAGTCGCCGCCGTCGCCGAAGGAGCGGGCGGCGAGCGCGAGGGCGTGGCTGCGGGCAGCGACCCAGCGGCCGAGCAGCAGGGCGGTGGCCAGGGAGACCACGGCCGCCATGGCGACGACGGTCGTGACGACGCTCAGGTCGTGCCCGGACAGGAACATCGCCTGGGCCACCGCGAGGGTGCCCGCGAGCATCGCGGTGACGCCGACGCCCGCGACCACGGTCAGATGCGCGATGAGCGAGCGGCGCCGGATCAGCAGCAGCACGCACGCGCCGAGCACGCCGGCCGCGGCGGCGCCGAGGAAGGCGAAGAGGGCGATCAGGAGGGCGTCGCGCATGGTCAGGCCACCTCGTCGGGTGCGGTACTGGGAGGGGTACCGGTGGTGCCGCTCGCGTCGAAGCGGTAGCCCACGCCCCACACGGTCTGGATGAGCCGCGGCGCGGCCGGGTCGTCCTCGACCTTGCCGCGCAGCCGCCGTACGTGGACCGTGACGGTCGACAGGTCGCCGAAGTCCCAGCCCCACACCTCCCGCATCAGGTCCTCCCGGCCGTAGACCCGGCCTGGGTGCCGCAGGAAGAACGCGAGGAGGTCGAACTCGCGGGTGGTGAGGGCGAGTTCGGTGCCGTCCTTGGCGGCGCGGCGGGCCGCCGGGTCCACCGAGAGTCCGGCCGCGCGGAGCGTGTCCGACGTCTGGACGGGGCTCGTGCGGCGCAGTACCGACTGGACGCGCAGCACGAGTTCGCGGGGGCTGAAGGGCTTGGTGACGTAGTCGTCGGCGCCGACCTCCAGGCCGAGGATGCGGTCGTCCTCGTCGCCGCGCGCGGTGAGCATGATGACCGGCACGGGGCCGCGGGCACGGATCCGGCGGCACACCTCCAGGCCGTCCATGCCGGGCAGCATCAGGTCCAGGACGACGAGGTCCGGCCAGTGCGCGGCGGCCCGGGCGAGGGCGTCGGGCCCGTCGCCGGCGCGGTCCACGACGTAGCCTGCGCGGTCGAGGTACCCGGTGACGATCTCGGCGACGGTGGGATCGTCGTCGACGACCAGGACACGGGCGCCTGCCCCGGTCCCCTCCACTGCCCCTTTCCTTGCCCCGGCCTGCGAGTACGGCTGTTGCTGCTCCATGCCGCCAAGCCTCGCACCGCGCGCGCGTGAATGCGGCTGGCGGTGCCCGACGTCCTTGTTTCGTAAGGACCCGTAGCCCGATTTGCCCGTTTCGTGCTCGTAGGGTGAAAGCCGTGACGATCCCATCCGCAGGACCGAACCCGCCCCGCGCCGCGTCCGTCGACGTCGTGCTCCCCTGTCTCGACGAGGCCGAGGCGCTGCCCTGGGTCCTGGAGCGCATCCCGCCCGGGTGGAGGGCGCTGGTCGTGGACAACGGCTCCACGGACGGCTCGGCCGAGGTCGCGAGGGCGCTCGGGGCGACGGTGGTCCGGGAGGAGCGGCGCGGGTTCGGCGCCGCCTGCCATGCAGGGCTGACCGCCGCCACGGCCGACATCGTCTGCTTCTGCGACTGCGACGCCACGCTCGACCCGGGCGACCTGGTGCCCTTCGTACGGCGGATCGTGGCGGGCGAGTCCGACCTGGTCCTCGGCCGACGCCGCCCCGAGTCCCGCGGTGCCTGGCCGTTGCGGGCCCGGGCCGGGAACCTCGCCGTCACCCGCCTCCTCCACCGCCGCACCGGCCTGCGCCTGCACGACCTGGGCCCGCTGCGTGCCGCCCGCCGGGAGTCCCTTCTCGCCCTCGCCCTGACGGACCGGCGCAGCGGCTACCCGCTCCAGATGGTCGTCCGCGCCGCCGACGCGGGCTGGCGCATCGCCGAACACGACGTCCCGTACCACCCACGCACCGGCACCTCGAAGGTGACCGGCACCTGGCGGGGGACCTGGCAGGCGGTACGGGACATGAGCAGGGTGCTGGCGGAGGGCGGGAGTGCGGGGGCGTCGCGTACGCGGGCGCCCTCGGGAGGGGGTGCGGGGGTGTCGCTTACGGGGGCGGTGGCGCCCGAGGCCGCTGACCGTCCTGGTCTCCTCGATGCCGGCGCCGGGGCCGACACCCCCGAACGGAAGGGAACCCGCTCGTGACCACGCTCCTCGTCATCGCCAAGGAGCCCCGGCCGGGCCGGGTGAAGACCAGGCTGACGCCGCCCTTCACCCCCGAGGAGGCCGCCGCGCTCGCCGAGGCGTCCCTCGCGGACACGCTGGACGCCGTCGCTAACGCGCCCGCGCGGCGCCGGGTGCTGGTGCTGGAGGGGACGCCGGGTCCCTGGCTGCCGGACGGCTTCGAGGTCGTACCGCAGTGCCGGGGCGGCCTCGACGAACGGCTGGCCGCCGCCTTCGCGGGCTGCGACGGCCCGGCGCTGCTCATCGGCATGGACACCCCGCAGGTGACGCCGGAACTGCTGACGGTGGACTGGTCCGACTGCGACGCGTACTTCGGCGCGGCCGACGACGGCGGCTTCTGGGCACTCGGACTCGCCGAACCCGACCCGTCCCGCCTGCGCGGCGTCCCGATGTCGACCCCGCACACGGGCGCCGCCCAGCGCGCCCGCCTCGGGGACCTCCGGGTACGCGACCTGCCGCGACTGCGGGACGTCGACACGGCGTACGACGCCGACCTGGTCGCCAGAACGGCCCCGACCGGCCGCTTCGCCGCAGCACTTGCCCGCCTCGCCCCGGCCTCCCACCGATGACGCCCCTGCGCCGCCTGACGGCGACATGGATATCCCGCCAGCCGACCCGCCGCACGGTCCCGGGGACTTTCACTGAGCCGGTGGTGCCCGGTCCTCCCGCCACCCGCGCGGGGACTGTCACCGAGCCGGTGGTGCCCGGTCCTGCCGCCACCCGCGCAGGGAGCGTCACCGAGCCCGTCGCCCCCGGACAGGTCGTCGCCGGCGCGAGTACCGTCACCGAACCCCCGGTCCCCGCCCCGGCCGCCACCAGCACGGGCACCACCACCGACACCGGCCCACGACAGCCCCTCCCCGTACCACCCCCGCCCGCCGACGGCGCATGGTCCGCTGACCCCTACTCCCTCGCCCTCGGCAGCGGGCGCGGCCCCCTCTTCCTGCGTCGTACCGACGGCTGGCTCTTGCCGTTGGACGTGGAGCGGTGGTGTGCGGAGGCCGACGCGGCCGATCTGGAGGTGCTGCGGCGCTGTGAGGGTGCGGTGCTCGACGTCGGATGCGGACCCGGGCGGCTGGTCGCGGCGCTGAGCGGGCAGGGCCGGCGCGTGCTCGGCATCGACGTCAGCGAGGCCGCCGTGGCGCGCACGCTGCGGCTCGGCGCACCGGCATTGCGGCGCTCCGTCTTCGACCCCCTGCCCGGCGAGGGCCGCTGGGGCACCGCCCTGCTCATCGACGGCAACATCGGCATCGGCGGCGATCCCGCGGCCCTGCTCGCCCGGACCGGCCGACTCCTCACCCCCGGCGGCCTGTTGATCGCCGAGACCGTGCCGGACATCGACCTCGACGAACGAGTCCGGGTCCATGTCACCGACGCCCGCGGAGCGACCGGCACCGCCTTCCCGTGGGCCCGCCTCGGCACGCCCGCCCTGCTGCGGTACGCGGAGCGCGCCGGCTGGCACACCGTCGCCCGGTGGACGGCGGGGGGCCGTTCCTTCGCCGCCCTGCGCAGCGGCCCGCCGGCCCCGGCGCCGTCGAGCCGGTAAACGCCGCAAGAGGGCTTCCGATAAAGGGAGTTGAGCAGGCCGCAGCAGGGCGGCGCCGGCCTTCTGAAACCCGCCCGATTCAGTATTGGCGCAAATTTGCAGTAACGTATTTGCGCTGGCGATGTGTCAGATGGGGCTGCTGGTACACCTGCTGTACGCATGGTGGACGGTCTTTCACCGTCGTGTGCGAGAGCGATACCGCTCGGAATGCTGTATGGCCGTTGCGGTAGGGACGGGGTGGGAGCGAAGATGATTCCTGATGCTGCCGAGGTTGCGGCGATCCGTGGGAATCACGCCCCGCGGATTTCCGATGCCCCACCGCCGCTTCCGTGCTGATGAGGCTTCACAGAGCGAGGACCCCCCTTGTACATCGTTCGTCGGGTTGGTTCCTCTCCGCGTGAGCGGAGATGTCCGTGCGGTACCTGTTCGGGCTTTTACGTCGAACTGTCGCGTGCTGACCTGGAGTCGATTTTCGAGGACCGTATCCGGCCCGACTACGAGCACGCGATCGTGCCGCAGGCGAACCCCGTCGTCGTGCACGTCATGGCGCAGCCCGGCGCCGGCAAGTCCGAGAACCGGCATCTGGTGCGGGGGCGCGAGAAGGCGACGCGTATCTGCGGGGACGAATTCAAGGTCGAGCACCCCGCCTATCTGATGCTCCTGGCGGCGAACCCCCGCACCGCGGGAGAGCGGATCCGCCCCGTGTACAAGGCGTGGCAGCGACGCGTGGAGGGCATGGTCCGCCGTCAGGGCGGGGACCTCGTCGTCGAGATCAGCCCCGGGCCGCCCCAGGAGTTCCTCGACGACGTCAGCGCCTTTCGCGGCGAGGGCTACCGCGTCGAACTCGTCGTCCTCGCGGTCCGTGAGGCGGACAGCTGGCAGGGCATCGGCCTGCGGTACGCGCAGGCGTACCGGGAGAACAGTCCCTCCGCCCGGTTCACCTCCGCGACCGGACACCACGCCTGCTTCCGCGCGCTCGCCCGGGTCGTCGAGGCGGTGGAGGCCCAGTCGGCGGTCGACTCCCTGAAGGTGGTGCGCCGGGACGGCACCGTCCTGCACCACAGCGAGCGCGACACCGCAGGCCTGCTCCCGCCCGGCGCGGTCGAAGCCCTGCGCAAGGAGTGGTGGCGTGGCTATACGAACGCGGAGGCCGCGGCCTTTCGCGCCAATCAGAAGCGGCTGTACCGCGACCTGCCGATGTATCAGAAGGAATGGGAGCGCATCGAGGAACTCGCCGGACCGTTGATGCCGTCGGTCAACTGAGAGGCGCCCCACTCCGCCGGGCATTCCTCCAGCAGGCGCCGTAACTTCCGGCCGTAAACCAGTGACATGCGCGCGACTTCGGAAGCCTCGGCATCGGCGAGGTATTTCCGGTCGGTGACACACGCGCGGCGTTCGGAGATGAGGCTGTCCAGGCGTTCACGGTCCGGTGACGGTGAACGTTCCTCGAGATAAATGGCCCTGTTGTACCAGGCGATGGCCAGGCGTACGCATTCCAGCGCCGCGGCATACCCGGCCGCCTCGGTGCGGGGGGATTCCGGCGGTGGCGCGGGCGGGCGCTGCGGGATTTCCGGCTCGGGCACGACGGGCACCTCGACGGCTTCAGCGGCCTGGCCTTTGTCGGGCGTAAGAATTCCCAGGGCCCTGGTCAACCACACCTATTTCTCTCCGTGTCCTATGGGGCGAGAGCGGAGCGCGGAGAGGCGTGTGTCCTTCCCCCGTTCCGTGGCCCACAGCTTAGGACCCTTGCCTCGTCAGTGACACTCGTACGTCGTGACGAACACGCAGAGTTCTTGTGGAATGGCCGATTCCGCTATGGGGTGCTCGGTTGCCCGCACATAAAATCCGGGTATACCCGGGGGGAGTGTCGGTGGGCGGACGGGATCTTCGTGCGCTGTTCGGTTCGAATGATCGGGGAATCCAGGTCGAGGAGCACTTCACCAACCGTCAGGAGCAGTGGGAGGCCGTCACCGACGCCCTCGCCGGGCATGTGCGGACAGTGGCCGCACCCGGCTTCGACGTGGAGGACCTGGAGGCGCCGCGTGACAACGTTCTCGTGTTCCACGGCGTCGGCGGCATAGGGAAGTCGACCCTGTCCCGGAAGGTGGAGGCCGCCCTCGCTCACGGCGAGCACCGGCCCACCCAGTGGGGCGAACCCGTCCGGGTGACCGGTCGCGTCCTGCCGGTGCGGATCGACCTCGCCCGTTCGGCGGGCACCGACTTCGAGCGCGTGGTCCTCACCGTCAGGCTCGCCCTCGCCGAGCTCGGCCGCCCGCTGCCCGCCTTCGACCTGGCGCTGCGCCGCTACTGGGACCACGTCCACCCCGGCGAGTCCCTGGAGGAGTTCCTGCGCCGCGGCGGGCTCGGCCGGCGCTTCGGCAAGGCAGTGCCGCAGCAGATGCAGTCGGCGCTGGCCGACATCGCCCAGGCGGTGCTGCTGCCCGGCACGGTCGGCGCGGTCGTCGGGCAGGTCACCGGCAGCGTCGTCCGCGCACTGCGGGACCACCGCGCCTCCGTACGGGCGCTCGCGGGCTGCTCCCGGCTGGCCGACCTGCTGGAGGCCGAGCCCGACCTGGACGCCCTCTCCTACTACACCCACCTGCTCGCCTGGGAGCTCGCGCGGCTGCCCGCGGGCAGGGCGGTCCTGCCGGTGATCCTGCTGGACACCTTCGAGGACGTCGGCGACCGCGTCCACCGCGACCTGGAACGACTTCTCCAGCGCGTCGTATGGCTCATGCCCAACGCCTTCTTCGTCGTCACCGGACGCAGCCGGCTGCAATGGGCCGAGGAAGCCCTGCACGGCCAGCTCGACTGGACCGGGCCCACGGCCTGGCCAGGCCTGGCCGTGCCCAGCGGGCCCGCGGCGGAGGCCGCCTCGGCGGGACCGTCCCCGCGCCGGCAGATCCTCATCGGCGACTTCTCCGCCGAGGACTGCGACGACTACCTGGCCCGCCGGCTCACCCGCGACGGCACCCCCGTCATCGCACCCGACGTCCGCGCGGTCGTCACCGCACGCTCGCACGGCCTCCCGCTCCACCTCGACCTCGCCGTCCAGCGGTTCCTGGCGATCCGGCGCAGCGGGCGCGAGCCCGGCCCCGCCGACTTCGACGTCGACTTCCCGGCCCTGATCAGCCGCACCCTCAGCGACCTCACACCCGACGAGCGCCATGTGCTGCGCTCGGTGTCCCTGCTGGACAACTTCGACGTGCCCCTGGCCGCCAGGGCCGCCGGGATGACGTACGACGCGGCGGCGCTGCGCCTCGTGGAGCGCCCGTTCGTGCGCACCGATCCGCACGCGGTGTGGCCGTACCACCTGCACGCGGTGATCCGCTCCACCATCCGCACGGCCGACGACCGGGCGGACGACCGCTGGTCCGCCGGGGACTGGGCGCGCGCGGCGGCCCGCGCCTTCGACGCGATCGGCGAACGCCGGGCGGCCGCCGCCGACGGGGACCGCGACCTGCTCGTCAACTGTCTGCGCCAAGGGCTGCGTCTGGCCCGGGACTTCGGTCTCGACCTGGGGTGGCTGGCCGAAGCGGCCTGGAGCTATGTCGGCGACTCCGTGTGGGAACCGCTCGCCCCGCCAGGTCCGGCGCACGGGACCGCGCCGCGCACGGCGGCCGACGCCCTGGTGGAGACCCTCGGCGCGCTCGGCCGCCGTCAGCACGAGCACCGCGAGTCCACGGTCGCCCGGCTCACCGCGGTCGTCGAGTCGGGGCTGCTGCCGCCCGAACTGCGGGACATGGCCGTCTACTACCGGGCCAAGGCCGAGCGGGACCTCGGCCGGTCGGACGACTCCCGGCACGGCATGTGCCTCGTCGCCGACGGCGGCGGACGGCTGGCACCCGCGGCCCGGCGCGGACTCGCCCACCTGGCGCGGCTCGCCGGTGACTTCCCCACCGCGCTGCGCACCGCCGGCACCCTCGGCTGGGCCGGCCGCCATCACCGGATCCTCGGCGACGTGTGGTGGGTGCAGGGCGACATGGCGCGCGCCGCGCGGTCCTACGAGGCGGCGCGCGAGGAGGCCGAGCAGCACGCGGTCGCCGGGGAACGCGCCACCGCCCAGGCCCAGCGGGCCTTCACACTGGCCTTCGCCGACCCCGCCGTCGCCGAGGACGAACTCGTCCTCGCCCAGCAGCTGCTCACCGGCCTCGACCTGCGGGCGACCCGCCTCACCACCCGTATCGCCGCCCTCGTGCGCGACGCCGGCGCGGCGGCCGCCGGGCTGGAGGACCGGGCGCGTGTGCTGCGCGCCGAGGCCGAGGTCTCCGGGATCACGGCGGCCCGGCTGACCCTCGAACTCGCCCTGGGCTTCCACCACGCCGTCCTGGACGACCGGGACCGGCTCACCGCCTCCCTCGGACGCCTGCGCGACCTGGTCGCGGGCGACTACGCCTACTACCCGGACCTGGTGTGCTTCATGGCCGGCCGGCCCCTGCCCGACGGCCGGCCGTCCCGGGCCCGCTGGATCGACGGGGAGGAGACCACCCGTGCCCGCTGGCGCGCGCTGGTCACCGTC
This sequence comes from Streptomyces chartreusis, assembly GCF_008704715.1. NCBI lineage: Bacteria > Bacillati > Actinomycetota > Actinomycetes > Kitasatosporales > Streptomycetaceae > Streptomyces > Streptomyces chartreusis. The sequence goes on along the minus strand of NZ_CP023689.1, from coordinate 2,387,609 downwards.
CGCCGCGCCCACCTGCGCGGCATCTGACAGGGCCGGTGCAGCCGTTCGAATTTCTGCAACACAAGCGGTCTAGACTCGACCAGCGACGGCCTGTGTGAATGGCCGGAACGGAACGGTCAGTCTCCGCCAATTCCGAAGGATATTCGGCGTTTTGATACGGATAGATTCAGTCACCAAGCGCTACCCGGACGGCACGGTGGCGGTCGACCGGCTCTCGCTGGAGATACCCGACCGCTCGATCACCGTTCTCGTCGGGCCCTCGGGCTGCGGCAAGACGACCACCCTGCGGATGATCAACCGGATGGTCGAGCCCAGCGAGGGCACGATCCTCCTCGACGACGTGGACATACAGCAGCAGCCGGTCAACACCCTGCGCCGGTCCATGGGATACGTCATCCAGAACGCCGGTCTCTTCCAGCACCGCACGATCCTCGACAACATCGCCACCGTGCCCCGCATGCTCGGCTGGGGCAAGGAGAAGGCCCGCTCCCGGGCCCGCGAGCTGATGGAGCGGGTCGGCCTCGACGGCACCCTCGCCAAGCGGTACCCGTACCAGCTCTCCGGCGGCCAGCAGCAGCGCGTCGGCGTGGCACGGGCCCTCGCGGCCGATCCGCCGGTGCTGCTCATGGACGAGCCGTTCTCGGCCGTCGACCCCGTGGTGCGCAAGGGACTCCAGGACGAACTGCTGCGCATCCAGGAGGAGCTCGGCAAGACCATCGTCTTCGTCACCCACGACATCGACGAGGCCGTCAAGCTCGGCACGATGGTCGCCGTGATGCGCACCGGCGGCAAACTCGCCCAGTTCGCGCCGCCCGCCGAACTGCTCTCCCACCCCGCCGACGCGTTCGTCGAGGACTTCCTCGGCGCCGACCGCGGCATCCGGCGGCTGTCCTTCTTCCCCGCCGCCGGCCTCGACCTGCTCACCGGGCCCGTCGTGGCGATCGACGCCACGGCCGAGCGGATCGCCGCGCACGACACGACCGAGGCCCCCTACCTCCTCGTCACGGACCCCGACGGCAAGCCGCTCGGCTGGAGCGAGCCGGGGGACCTGACCGCCGGATCCGTCGAGACGGATCAACTCCTGCCTCACGGGCGGCCGTTCGCCCCCGGCACCGACTCGCTGCGCGCCGCACTGGACTGCGCCGTGCTCTCGCCCACCGGCTGGGCCGTCGCGGTGGACGCCGACGGCCGGGCCACCGGGGTCGTCTCCCAGCAGACCATCGCCGAGGCCATCCGGGGCGCCCATGCCGAGGGCGGGGCACGTGACGCCGACGGCGGCGGCTCCGACGGACGGGGCGAGGGCCGTACGGACGTGAAGGTCGCCGGATGAACTGGGACCGCTTCTTCGACATCCCCAGCGACCTCCAGCACAGCTGGCTCGGACTGGTCGGGCTGCATCTGCGCGAGGCCCTGCTGCCGGTCCTCGCCGGACTGCTGATCTCGCTGCCGCTGGCCCAGCTGTGCGTGCGGTTCCGCTGGCTGTACCCGCCGGTGCTGTGGGTCACGACCGTGCTGTACGCCATCCCCTCGCTGGCCTTCTTCGTCCTGCTCATCGACTACACCGGCCAGACCGAGCTCACGGTGATGATCCCGCTCACCGTCTACAGCCTCGTCGTCCTGGTCCCGGCGATCGTCGACGGCGTCCGCTCGGTCCCCCAGGAGACCCTCGCCGCCGCCACGGCCATGGGCTTCGGCCCCGTACGCCGCTACGTCCAGGTGCAGTTGCCGATCGCGGTGCCGGCGATCGTCGCCGGGCTGCGCGTGGCGACCGTGTCCAGCATCAGCCTCGTCAGCGTCGGTGCCCTCATCGGCAACCAGGGCGCGCTCGGCAACATGATCAACGACGCGAACATCTACAACCGGCCCGAACTCGCCCTGAACGCCGTGCTCAGCATGGCCGTCCTGGCGATCCTCGCCGACGCGCTGCTGGTCGCCGTACGCGTACTGCTGACGCCGTGGATGCCGCGCCGCTCGCGTCCGACAACGAAGGCCGACCGGCCCGAACCGGCCGCCGCAGCCCTGGAGGACGCAGCCCGGTGAACCTGTTCCACTTCATCAGTGACTTCTTCAACGACAGCGCCCACTGGCAGGGCTACGACGGCATTCCCACGCGCGTGGGCGAGCACATCCAGTACACCCTCCAGGCGCTCGGCATCGCCGCCCTGATCGCGCTGCCGGTCGGCCTGGTCACCGGGCACTACGGACGCGGCGGCAACGCCCTCGCCTTCATCGCCGTCGCCGGGCGGGCCCTGCCCACCTTCGGCCTGCTGGTGCTGATGACGCTGCTGGTGGGCTTCGGCATGGTCAACGTGATGACCCCGCTGGTCATCCTCGCCGTCCCGCCGATCCTCGTCACCACGTACGAGGCGATGCGCTCCGTCGACCCGTCGCCGGTGGACGCGGCCCGGGGCATGGGCATGGGCGAGTTGGGGGTCCTCTTCCAGGTCGAGGTGCCGGCCGCGCTCCCCCTGATCCTCAGCGGCCTGCGCTCCGCGGCCATCCAGATCGTCTCGACGGCCACCATCGCCGCGTACGTGGCCCTGGGCGGCCTCGGCCGCTACATCGTCGACGGCCTCTACCAGCGCAACTACGAGAAGGTGGTGGGCGGCGCCACCCTCGTCGCGGGCCTGGCCCTGGTGACCCTGGGCGTCTTCTGGGCAGCGGGCCGCTTCGCGGTGTCGCCGGGGGTACGCAGGCGGGCCTGAGCGGGCCCGACGGATCCAGCTGCGGCCGGGCAACGCCCCCAGGGGCGCGGGGAACTGCGCGACCAGCCACGACGGCGCCGCGGCCGAGGACTCGCCCCTGCACCCCGTCAGGCGCCCGTGCGGGCCAGTGCCAGTTCCAGTACGACCAGCAGAGCGTCCCGTACCGAGCCGCGTTCCCGGGCGTCGAAGACGACGACCGGGACGCCCTCGGTGACGTCGAGGGCCCAGCGGATCTCCTCCATGGTGTGCTCGACCTTGCCGTCGAAGGCGTTGGCGGCCACCGCGAAGGGGATGCCCCGGTGCTCGAAGTAGTCGACGGCCGCGTAGCAGTCGTCCAGGCGCCGGGTGTCGACGATGACCAGCCCGCCGACCGCGCCCTCGACGATGTCGTCCCACATGAACCCGAACCGCTCCTGGCCGGGCGTGCCGAACAGATACAGCTTCAGCGTCGGGTCGATGGTGAGGCAGCCGAAGTCCATGGCCACGGTGGTCGTGGTCTTCAGCGGGGTGTGCGTGAGGTCGTCCACGCCCGCCGCGACCTCCGTGATGGCGGCCTCGGTGGTCAGCGGCTCGATCTCGGAGATCGCGCCCACGGCGGTGGTCTTGCCCACGCCGAAGCCGCCCGAGATCACCATCTTGACCGGCAACGGCGGTCGTACGGTCGCCGGTTCAGTCGCTGTCACTCAGAACCCCTCGTGCGTCGGGGATGGCGCGCAGGCCGTCGATGACCCTGCGCAGGACGGATGCGTCGTGGACGACGCCGGAGTCGGGCACGTGCACCGTCAGGTGCCCCGCCGCGCGCAGGTCCTCGGCGAGGACGCGCACCACGTTCAGATGCAGCCGCAGCCGGGCCGCGATCTCCGCGAGGGACTGCGGGATCCGGCACACGGCGACGATGTCGTGCTGTTCGAAGGAGAGCCGGTCGAGCGCGTCGAGCCCCTCGGCGGTGGCCACCACCTGGGTCTCCACGGGCAGCGACGGGCCGTCGCCGCCGTCCGCCACCCGGCCGGCGGTGAGCAGGAACGGCCGCACGGCGGAGGCGAAGCCGGCCGGGTCCGGACCGCTGGGTCGCGGTGGTGGGGTGCCGTCCGCCATGGCGTTGTCCGTTCCCGGGTCAGCGACCCGACGCGGCGCCGACGCTGTTCTTCAGCTCCAGCACGAGCTGCGGGCTGAGAGCGGCACCGGCGCGGTTGGCGAACACGGTCATCTCGTAGGCGATGTTGCCCAGCTTGGCCTCCTTGTCGGCGACCACGCCGAGCACGGCGCCGCTGCCGATCGCGGAGACCAGGACATGGCCGCCCTCCAGGTCGATGATGACCTTGTTCAGGCCGCCGAGGCCGTAGTTGCCGGAGGCTCCGGCGGCCAGGCTCGTGATGCCCGAGACGATCGCGGCGAGCCGCTCGGAGTCGGCCTGCTCACGCAGCTCGGACACGGCGATGAGGAGTCCGTCGGAGGAGACGGCGATGGCGTCCACGACGCCGGCCGTCTCCTTCGCGAAGCGGTTCAGCAGCCAGGTGAAGTCGGCTGCGGCGGCCTTCAGTTCGGCCGGCGTGGCGCCTTCCGCCGGGGTGCCACCTGTCGACGTGCTCACTGCTGCGCTCCTTCCGGGAGGCCGTTCTGGTCGTGCGTGCGGGGGGTCGTGCTCGGGACGGCCCGATCCTCATGGCCGCCGTTGTCGTTGCTGTCGCGGTTCGCCCGCTCGACGGCCGCCTCGAACTCCTCGAGCGCGGCCCGCACCTCGTCCGCGTCCACGGTCGGCGCGGCCTGCCGCGACACCGGACGCTCGGCGGTGTCGACTCCCGTCGTGCGCAGGGTCGCACCTCGGACCCGGCGCCGCAGCGGCCGGGCCCCGGCGGCCACCGGCGTCCCGTTCGCAGCGGGCTCCGGCGCGGACTCCCGCGGGGACACCCGGCGGGGGAGGCGCCGCGGACTGTCGGAGTCGCCGTCGTCGTCCGGTGCGGCGTCCACCTCGGCGGCGGGCGAGGGCACGGGCCCGGTGGGCGTCACGGCAGAAGCGGCCGCAGCGGCAGGAGCCGTAGGAGAGACAGGAGCGGCAGGGGCGTCGTCCGCCGCCTCCGGCGTCTTCGCGGCCGCGGCGACCGCGGTCAGCGCCGCCGTCGCCGTCGCCCCCGTCGTACTGCCCGTCACCAGCAGCGAGGACGGCACCGTCACCTCGGCCGTCACGCCGCCGCCCGGGGTGCGCGACAGGGCGACCGTGATCTCCCAGCGGCGGGCCAGCGTACCGACCACGAACAGACCGAGGACCTTCGTCGGTACGACGTCCAGCCGCTCGCGGCGGATCAGGCGCGCGTTCTCCTCGTCGAGCCGCTCGGGGCTCATGCCGAGACCGTGGTCGGCGACCACGACGACCGCGTCGTCGCCGGAGAGGGACACCGACACCTCGACCGGGCTGCCCTCCGGCGAGAACGACACCGCGTTCTCCAGGAGTTCGGCCATCATCAGCGTCAGGTCGCCGATGACCTCCGGCTCCACCCTGACCTCGGTCCGCGCACGCATCTCCACGCGCTGATAGCCCTCGATCTGGCCGAGCGAGGCACGTACGACGTTGGTGAGCGAGGTCGGACCGGCGTCGAGGACGGCCTCGTGGATGCCGGCGAGCAGCATCAGGCTGTCGGCGTTGCGGCGCAGCCGGACCGCGATGTGGTCGATGGAGTACAGCCGCTCCAGCAGCGCGGGGTCCGTCTCGCCCCGTTCCACCGCGTCGATCAGGGCGAGCTGCCGGGTGGTGAGGTTGCTGACCCGGCGGCCCACGTTGCCGAACATCTCGGCGACGTTGCGCCGGCTGAGCACCTGCCGCTCCAGCAGCGCGGCGGCCGTGGTCTGCACCTGGTTGAACGCCTCGGCGAGTTCACCGATCTCGTCGCGGGCCGTCACCGGCATCTCGCGCAGCCGCGGCGGACCGTCGTCCTCGGCGTCGTCGTCGGCCACCCGGGCCAGCTCGCGCTCGGCGACGTCGGCGACCTCCCGCGCGGCGCCCGTGAGGGCCTGCACCGGGCGGACCACCGAGCGGCGCACCAGCATCGCGAGGACCAGCCAGACGGCGAAGCCGAGCAGGGCCGAACCGAGCAGCAGCACCGCGCGCCAGGCGGCCGAGTCGGAGGCGCTGTCCGCCTCGTCGGCGAGCTGGTGGATGAGCGAGGTGGTGATCGCCAGCCGGGTCTTCGCCTGGTCGCGGTAGGCGCCGTAGGAGTCCAGCGCCGCCGCGAGCGAGCTGCGGATCTCGGCGGGCGAATCGCCCTGCAAGGAGCCGGGGTCGATCTGGAGGTCGGTGTACTGGCGGCTGATGATGCTCTGCGCCGCCGTGTACTTGATGCCGTCGAGCTGCGCGGTCTGCGACTCGGTCGCGAACCTGGCGAAACGTTCTGCCTGATGCGTGTACTCGTCGTAGGAGCCGATGGCTCCGATGAACTCGATGAGCGCGTTGGAGTCACCGGTCGACGCGGAGAAGACGCCGGTCTCGAAGGCGCTGTGGGCCGCGCCCGCGCGCAGCAGCGAGTCGAGGAGGTTGCCGGTGAACGTGGTGGCGAGGTCGGGATTGCGGTCCAGACCCAGACCGTCGATGAGCCCGTTGGCGGCGTGCGTGTAGGCCGGGTCGATGTTGCTGGCCGGCAGATAGCTCTGCTCGACGGTGTCCCGCAGGCTGTTCAGTCCCGTGACGCTCTTGAGGGCCTGCGCCTCGGTGTCGGGCAGCCGGTCCCCGAAGGTGTCGCGCACCCGCTGGACCTGGGAGTCCACCATGGTCTGGGCGGTGCGGTAGGCGGCGGACGAGGGCTCGTCGCCGTCGGAGGCCTCGTGCCGTACGGAGAGCAGGATCGCCTGCTGGTGCTCGGCGGCCAGCCGGTCCACCAGCGTGGCGACCTCGGCGCTCTCCCGCACCAGCCGGGCGGCGTCCGAGGCGTCGCGCGACTGCATCGTCTGCTCGGCGATGAGGTAGGCGAGCAGCACGGCGACCACGGCCAGCGGCACCCGGACGAGCAGGTTCAGCTTGCGTCTGAAGGGCCAGCGGTCGGCGAAGTCGCGTATACGACGCGGGCGCGATGCGCCCTCCTCGTTCGTGGACACCGAGTTGCCTCCTTCGTGGGCGTCGCACGGCGCGCGAGGTCTCACGTGACCGCTGTTGTTCGAAGTGAACCGGCTTTGTCCGGGGGACAGTACCGCCCTTTGAATGCCGTGACCGGAACTGTACGTCAAGAATCCGTTACAGCCCCCTGCACCCCAACCGTCCCGCCTTCACATCACGGCACAACTGCCCGTTACCTTCCATTTTTTGAGGCCAATCGGTGACCTGACCGGTCTTGACTGACCGAGAACCGGCTGGATTGGATCAGTGGAAGAGTTCTCCCAACCCCCTGAATCCGGAACGGGAACCGTGACTTTCACCGCTTCACGCAGCAGGTCCTCCCTCAGGAACCATCCCGGCGCGGCCGCGGTCGCGCTCGCCGCAACGGCGGCGCTGCTGGCGGGATGTTCCTCCTCCGACGACAAGTCCGACCCTCTCGCCGGGGACGGGGCGAGCGGCGACACCGTCGTCGTCGGCTCCAACAACTTCGCCGAGAGCATCCTGCTCGCCGACATCTACGGCGAGGCCCTCAAGGCCAAGGGCATCAAGGTCACCTACAAGCCCAACATCGGCAGCCGTGAGACGACGTACGGCCTGCTCAAGAACGGTTCCATCACCGTTCTGCCCGAGTACAACGGCTCGCTGCTCGCCTACCTCGACGCGAAGGCCGAGCAGACCTCGGCCGACGGCGTGAACGAGGCGGTCAAGGGCAAGCTGGACGCCAAGCTGACGCTGCTGGAGTCCTCGCCGGCCGAGGACAAGGACTCCGTCAGCATCAACGCGGAGACGGCGAAGAAGCACAAGCTCACCGCCGACTCCAGCCTCGAGGACCTCAAGGACATCGCTCCGGACCTGGTCATCGGCGGCTCGCCGGAGTTCCAGACCCGGCAGCAGGGTCTGAAGGGCCTGGAGTCCGAGTACGGCCTGAAGTTCAAGTCGTTCAAGGCGCTGGACGCGGGCGGCCCGCTGACCCAGGCGGCGCTGACGAAGAACGCCGTGCAGGCCGCGGACATCTTCACGACCGACCCGACCATCACCAAGGAGGGCTTCGTCGTCCTGAAGGACCCGAAGAACCTCTTCGGCTTCGCGAACGTGACCCCGCTCGTCTACAAGAGCGGTCTGTCCAAGGAGGGCGTGGACGCGCTCAACGCGGTCTCCGCCAAGCTCGACACCAAGACCCTCCTGGACCTGGACTCCCAGGTCCAGCTGGAGAACAAGGACCCGCTGGACGTGGCCAAGGCCTGGCTGAAGACGGCCGGCCTCGGCTGACGTACGGCAGCTCTCGCGGGGTTGTGACGGGACGCCCGTCACAACCCCGCTGTGCTGTTCAGTGACCGACCTGGAAGGTGGCGTCCTGGCGCTCGGTAGCCGTCGAGACGGGGTCGATGCGCAGGGCGTAGTTCGCGTGCCTCATGTAGCGCGTCGGGTTGTTGTACGAGCGGAACGACGCCCAGGAGGCGTCCGCGAGCCCGGCCGTGCGGTGGAAGGTCGCGTCCGCGGCGAACGTCGACGTGCCGTCGTTCTCGTCCAGGCGCAGGGCGTAGTCGTAGTGGCGCAGATAACGGGCGGGGTAGTTGACCGACTGGAACGAGACGCCGGAGGAGTCGGCGAGCCCCGGTACCAGCTTCCACTGCGAGTCGGGGAACGGGTCGAAGGGGTACTCGTCGATCCGCCCGGCGAATCCGCTGTGCCGGACGTAGCGCGCCGGGTAGTTGTAGGACTTCAGCCGGTTCCAGGCCGGGGCGCCCCACTTGGCGATCAGGTTGCTGTACTCGGTCGAGGTGATCGGGTGGATGCCGCAGTGCTTGGAGTTGAGCGGCTGGGTATAGAGCCGCTGGTCGAGGGCCGTCCAGGTGCCGGCGGCCAGGTCGCTCGTCTGCCAGACGTAGAACACGCCGTTCGGGGTGTACGTGTCTCCCCACAGGTACCAGTTGTTGCCCGTCAGGGACTTGACCACGGTGGGAGCCTCGGTGCCGCCGTGGTTCACCGCCGTGCTGAACGGGGTGAAGCTGCCGGGGTTCAGGGTCGTCGAGCGGGCGCCGACGAGGGTCCCCTCGCGCTTGAAGTAGAGGTGGTTGACGCCGTTCACGCCGACGGTGAGGTTGCCGTCGATGACGTCGTAGCCGGGGTCGAAGAAGACCTGCGGGTCGGTCGTCGTGCGGAAGTCGGTCGTGTAGCTGACCATGATGACGTTGTGGCCGCTGCTGTTCACCGACGAGTAGAGGATGCCGTACCGGCCGCGTGAGGCGTCCCAGTAGGCCTCCGGCGCCCAGCTGTGCGTGCCGGTCATGTCGTGCAGCTTCACCAGCCGGTACCCGGTGAAGGTGCGCAGGTCGGCGGAGTCCCAGACGTGGATGTACACGCTGGTGCGGGTCCAGTCGGTGCCGCTCAGGTCGGTCGCGAGGACGACGAACGTCCCGTCCTGCTTGCGCAGCACGAAGGGGTCGCGCAGACCGCCGGCGCCCAGGGTGGGGGTGGCGACGGGCGCGTTCTGGTTGAGCGGCGTCCACCGCAGGCCGTCGGTGCTGACGGCCAGGTGGAGGTTGTAGTTCGCCTCCAGCATGGTGTTGGACTCGGTGAAGTAGACCATCGCGTACGCCGAGTCGGCGGCGTGCGCGGTCCCGGCACCGAGGGCCAGGGCGCCGGTCGCGGCGAGCGGGACGGTGGCTGCCATGCCGAGTACGTCTCTGCGGGACGGGTGGGCCATGTGCTCTCCAGGGGGGTGCGGGCCTTCTGGCCGGGTCACTGAATGGCCGGTATATCGAACGGAGTTCGGTGAATCGACCAGAAGGTAGGAGAGCGCCGAGGTCGCGTCAATCACACGGTCACGCTTGGCGGATTCCCGCCACCCGGTCCGTCACGGGCCCGAGTTCGGCACGCGCGCGTGCCGCCGCCCCGATCGCCACCGCATCGACGCCGAGTCCGGCCGGCCGCACACCGATCGGGTGGCCGCTGACGGGCGGCTCGGCGGTCAGCGCGGCGTGGATCGAGTGCTCCAGCAGGGCCCAGGAGCGGCTCACACCTCCGCCGACGACCACCGTGGTGACGTCCAGCAGCCCGGCCGTCACGAGCAGGGCGCGGGCCACGGCGGCACCCGCCTCCGCGTACACGCCGACCGCGTCACCGTCGCCCGAGGCCGCTGCCTCGGCGACCTCCCTCGCGGTGAGCGGGACACCGGCGCGGTCGGCGTACCGGGCGGCGATCGCCCGGCCGGAGGCCAGGGTCTCCAGGTGTCCGCGCCCGCCGCAGGTGCACGGCAGATCGCCGAAGCCGGGCACGTGCCCGATCTCGCCCGCCGCGCCGTGCGGGCCGTCGTACAGCCGCCCGTCGAGCCACAGCGCCCCGCCGACACCGGTGCCCAGAGTCATCCCGAGCACATGCGGAGCGCCCGCCGCCGAACCGGCCGTCGCCTCACCGCGCAGGAACGCGTTGACGTCGTTGTCCAGGAACGCCGGCACACCCAGCGCCTCCTCGACCGCCGCCGTCACCGCGAACCCCGCCCAGCCCCGGAACGAGTCGCTGGCCACCAGCACCCGCCCGGCCCGCGCGTCCACCACGCCCGCCGCCCCCACCCCGACGCCGAGCAGCCGCGCGGGCGTACGGCCGAGCAGCAGCCGTACGGCATCGAGCGCGGCGCCGACCATCGCCGCGCCGCCGTCCGCCGCCGGGGTGGGCACGCCGGCGCGGTCCAGGACACCGAGAGCCGGATCGCACAGCACCACCTGGGTCGTCGTACCGCCGATGTCGACACCGGCCAGCACCGCACGCGTCACGCGCCGGCCCCCGTCCCGAGAGCCGCCCGGCTTTCCCGGCGTCGCCGTTGCAGCACCGGATCCGGCACGGGTACGGCCGCGATGAGGCGGCGCGTGTACTCGGTCTCCGGGTGCAGCAGCGTCGCCATGGTCGGCCCCTGTTCCTCGATCCGGCCGTCCCGCAGGACGACGACCCGGCGTGCGAACTCCTGGACGACGGCCAGGTCGTGGGAGACGAGCAGACAGGCGAACCCCAGCTCGCGCTGCAACTCGGCGATCACCTCCAGCACGGTCCGCTGCACACTCACGTCCAGCGCGCTCGTCGGCTCGTCCGCGACCAGCAGCCGGGGCCGCAGCACCAGCGCCCGCGCGAGGCTCACCCGCTGACGCTGGCCGCCGGACAGCTCACGCGGCCCGCGGTTCGCCAACTCCTGCGGCAGCCGCACGAGTTCCAGCACCTCGGCGACCCTGGCCCGCCGCTCGGCGGACGTCATGCCCCGCCGGTGCACCCTGAGCGGCTCGGCGACGCACTCCGCCACACTCATCCGCGCGTCCAGCGAGGCCACCGGATCCTGGAGCACCACACCGACACCGGACAGCAGGGCACGGCGCGCCCGGCCCCGGGCACGCCCGAGGTCGGTGCCGAACAGCGACACCGAGCCGGCGGCGGGCGCGACGAGTCCGAGCGCGACCCTGGCGGCCGTCGACTTGCCCGACCCGGACTCGCCCACGAGTCCGACGGTGTCGCCGGGCCGGACGTCGAAGGAGACACCGTCGAGGGCCCGGACCCGCCCGAACCGCACGGACACATCGCTCAGTCGCACCACAGGGGGCTCCTGCGTCGCGGGGGCGTCCGTGCCGCTGAGCCGCAGCCGGGGCACCGCCGACAGCAGGCCTCGCGTGTACTCGTGCCGAGGCCGCAGCAGCACGTCCTCCACGGTCCCCGTCTCCACGATCTCGCCGCGCAGCATCACGGCGACCCGGTCCGCGAAGTCGGCGACCACGCCCATGTTGTGCGTGACCAGCAGGACGCCCGTGCCGGAGTCGGCCGCCAGCCGGCGCAGCAGATCCAGGATCTCGGCCTGCACCGTCACGTCGAGCGCCGTGGTCGGCTCGTCGGCGACCAACAGGGCCGGTGAGTTGGCGATCGCCATGGCGATGACGACCCGCTGCCGCTGCCCGCCCGACAACTGGAAGGGAAAGGCCGAGGCCCGCCGCTCGGGCTCGGGGATCCCGACGCGCCGCAAGAGGTCGACCGCGACTCGGGCGGCCTCGGACCGCGAGAGCCTGCGGTGGTTCCGTACGACCTCGGCGATCTGGGAGCCGACCCGGGTCAGCGGATCGAGGGCGGCTGCCGGCTCCTGGAAGACCATGGAGGCGGTACGGCCCCGCAGCCGGGCCAGCGCGGCCTCCGGCGCGCCCACCACGTCGGTGCCGTCGACCGTCACCCGCCCCGAGGCCCGTGCGTTGCCCGGCAGCAGCCCCATCGTCGCGAGCGCCACCGTCGACTTGCCGGACCCCGACTCACCCACCAGGGCCAGCGTCTCGCCCGGCCGTACGCGCAGCGACACCTCGCGCACGGCCGGCACGTCACCGGTGTCGGTGGAGAAGGTCACGCCCAGGTCGGCGATCTCCAGGATGTTCATCCGCGTCCCTTCACGTCGAAGGCGTCGCGCAACCCGTCGCCGATCGCGTTGAACGCGCACACGACGAGGATGATGGCGAGGCCCGGCGGAACGATCAGCCACCAGCGTCCGGAGTACGCCGCCGTCAGACCGGCGGACAGCATGCCGCCCCAGTCCGTCTTCGGCGGCTGGACGCCCAGCCCGAGATACGACACGTACGCGACGAGCAGGATCGCGTCGGCGATCTGGAAGGTGGCCGCCACGACGATCGTCGACACCGAGTTCGGCAGGATGTGCCGTCGGATCGCCCGCCCGTGGGTGCCGCCGGTCGCCCGCAGGGTCAGCACGTAGTCCCGGTTCTTGAGCGTGAGCGTCTCCGCCCGCACCAGCCGGGACGGCACCAGCCAGGACACCAGACCGAGGATCACGATCAGCCCGAACGTGCCCGGCGAGGTGATCGCGGAGACCACCAGCAGGATGAACAGGGCGGGGATCGCGATCCCGGCGTCCACGACCCGCATCATCACCGCGTCCACCCAGCCGCCCGCGTACCCCGCCACGGCACCCCACAGCGTCCCGATGACGGTCGCCAGCACCCCGGCCGTCAGCCCGACGAGCAGCGAGACCTGCCCGCCGTACATGAGCCGCCCGAGCTGGTCGTGCCCGACGGCGTCGGTACCGAGCCAATGGGAGCCGCTGGGCGGGAGGTTGACCTGGGTGAGGTCGGTGTGGGTCTGGTCGGTGGAGTAGAGGAGCGGACCGACGAAGCAGAAGAGGAGGAAGAGCCCCACGACCGATACGCCGGCCAAGGCAAGCTTGTTGCGCGCGAAGCGCGCTTTAAGGGGCGCGGGGAACTGCGCGACAAGCCCCCACCGGCCCGCAGTCTCAACACGACCACTCACACCCGCCCCTCCTTCACCCGAGGATCAACAACCCGCTGCACCACATCCGCGAGCAGCGTCCCCACCACCGTCGCCACGGAGATGACGAGCACGCACCCCAGCAGCACCGGATAGTCGGACGACTGCGCGGCGGACCAGAACAGCAGCCCCATCCCGGGGTAGTTGAAGAGCTGCTCGACCACCAACGCCCCACCGAACAGCACCGGCACGTAGTACCCGAGCATCGCCACCACCGGCGTCAGGGAGTTGCGGAACACATGCCGGAACAGGACCGCGTACTGCCCGGCACCGCCGGCGCGCGCCGTGCGCACATAGTCCTCGGACAGGTTCTCCAGCGTCGCCGCCCGCATGTACCGGCTGAACACGGCCACCATCGACGCGGCGCCCGTCACCACCGGCAGCACGAGGGCCGCCGGATCCGCGAACACCTGCGCCAGGGTGTCCCCCTGGGGCGCCTGGGAGGGGAACCAGCGCAGGGTCTGCGTGAAGACCAGCACCAGGATCAGACCGAGGAAGTACACCGGCGTCGAGTACGCCACGAAGCTCAGCGTGGTGATGACGTAGTCGGCCGGCCTGTTGCGCCGCACCGCCTGCCACATCCCGAGCGGAACAGCCAGCAGCAGCCCCGCCAGCGCGGACAGCAGGGTCAGCACCAGCGTCTTCGGCAGCCGTTGCTCGATCAGCCGGGAGACCGCCTCGTTGAGCGTGTACGACGTCCCGAGGTCACCCTGCGCCAACTCGCGCAGGTAGTAGACGTACTGGACGGGCAGCGGCCGATCGAGCCCCTGCTCGTGGTTGAACGCGGCGATCTGCTGGGCCGTGGCCTGCGGGCCGAGGATCCCGCGTGCGGGTCCTCCGGGCAGCGCGTGCAGCAGGCAGAAGACCACGATCGTGACGATCAGGATCACCGCGAGGGCCTGGAGGAACCGGCGGACGAGATACAGGAGCGTGTCCATGCGTCAGCCGGTCCACTTCCACTGCGCCGGGTGGAAGTTGGCGAGCGAGTCCTGGGCGAAGCCGCCGAGGCCCTTGCGGACGACCGAGATCTGATAGACGGGCTCCGGCAGCCAGATCACCGGCAGGTCCTCGGCGAGGGCGGCGCTGTAGTCCTGCACGGCCTTCGTCGAACTCGACGTCGTGGAGGCGGAGATGAGCTTGTCGACCGCCGGGTCGGAGTAGTTGCCGAAGTTCGAGCCGCCGCCGGACTGGAACAGCGAGTCACCGGTCGGGAAGGCGGGGAAGTACCAGCTGCCCGCCGTGCCGAAGAACGACAACTGCCACTTGCAGAGCGGCTGGTCCGCCTCGCACTGCGGGGTCTGCGCCAGCACGGAGTTGACGGGCGCGGTCTTGATCGTGAACTTGATGCCGGTCTTCGCCAGCGAGGACTGGATCGCGCTCATCATGTTGTCGGTGACCGTGGACCCGGACTGCGACAGCACCCGCATCTCGAACTTCGTGCCCTCGGCGACTCCCGCACCGCACCGGTCGGCTCCGGTACCGGGGTCCGTACAGGTCATGACCCCGCCGCGCTCGGTCCAGCCGTGGCCGGTCAGCAGCTCCCGGGCGGCCGTCGTGGAGAACGGGTAAGGGTTGTCCTTCTGCGCCCGCGAGACGAAGTCGGACGCCTGTCCCTGCGGGACCGGGCCGTAGCCCGCGACCGCCGTGCCGTTGAAGACGACCTCGGCGAGAGATTTCTGGTCGATGGAACGCTGGACGGCCTGACGGGCGTACAGCTGCTTGAACACGGCGCCCATCGCCGGGTTGTTGAAGTTGTACGGCATGTAGGTGATCGCCCAGCCGGACCACGGCTTCACCTCGTACCCCTGCGCGGTGAAGCTGTCCTTCTGATCGAGGTCGGTCGCCTCGATGTAGCCGTAGTCGACCGTGCCGGAGCGCAGGGCGTTCTTCTCGGCCTCCGCCGTGGTGAAGGGGAGCAGGTTCACCGTCGGGACGGCCGGCTTCTCACCGCCGTCGTACTTCTTGTTGGCGGTGAGCACGACCTTGCCGGCCGTCGAGTACGACTTGACCGCGTACGGCCCGCTGATGGTCTTCCACAGCGCGTTCTTCTCGTAGCCGGCGATGTTCTTCGCGGCGTCGTTGAGGTCCTTCCACACCTGCCTCGCGTCGCCGCCCCTGTCCCAGACGTGCCGGGGGAGCGGGGTGATGGAGCTCAGCTCGTTGGCCAGCATCCACTGCGGGTTGTAGGCCTTGTCGAAGGTGATCGTGAAGTGGCGGTCGTCCTCGGCCTCGAAGGAGGTCCAGTTGTCCGGCGCCTGACCGGGGTTGTATCCCGCCCACTCCTTCTTGTTCGCCTTGATCAGGTCGAACCAGAATTGGACGTCACCGGAGGTGATCGGCTTGCCGTCGCTCCAGTGCCGGTCGCCCAGGGTGATCCGCACGCTTCTGTTGCCGGGCGCGAAGTCGGCGGCGGTGGCGACCGAACCGGCTTTGTTCCAGCCGATCTCGCCGGTGGAGCCGTCGTAGGCGATGAGCGGCTCCCACAGCGTGTTCGCGATGGAGATGTTGTTGGTGTTCAGATGCGCCGCGGTACCGATCGGCAGGATCCAGTTCGGCGTGAAGTTCGCGGGCAGCGCGTAGTTGATGGAGTCGCGTGATCCGGACGACGCGCCGCTGCTCCCGGAGCAGCCCGCGAGCAGCAGCGTGCCGGCGGACAGGGCCGCGGCACCGGCGAGGAGTCTTGTGCGAGCAGGGGACATGGCTCTCCTCAGGGGACAGAAGCGAGGTGCAGTCAGTGAAAGCCCCGACTGTTCGAAGAAACAGGAGTGCCGCTGTAAAAAGTATGTTTCTGCTGATCTGGAAATAGCCGGGCGAGGTCTCCGTGGGCCTAATCTCGCTGTCCCGGCCATAGGAGACGGAAGTAACTTCGTCCATGACTGAAAAAAGTGGGTCGTTGACCCGGCGCATCCTCGAACTCCTCGCCTCCGGGCAGGCGTCCACCCGCACGGAACTGTCCGAACTGCTCGGCGCCGCGCCGTCGACGGTGTCGTTCGCGGTGGGCAAGCTGCTGGACTACGGCCTGGTCACCGAGGAGGGCACCCTGTCGTCGAACGGCGGCAGGCCGCGCAAGGTCCTCCGGCTCGGCGGCGGCGACGGATACGCCGTGGCGGCCGAACTCGGCGGCAAGCACGCCCATGTCGGCATCGTGCACTCCGGAGGCGGTCTCGCCGACGTCTCCACGGTGCCGTTCGCGACGGCCGACGGCCCCGAGGCCTCCCTGCCCGGCCTGGTCGAGACCCTCCAGGGCCTCGCCGACCGGCACGGCCGGGAACTCCTCAGAGGCGTCGGCCTGTGTCTGCCGGGACCGGTCGACGTCGAGGCGGGCCTGGTGACGCTGCCCGCCCGCATGCCCGGCTGGAACCGCTTCCCCGTACGGGACTGGCTCCAGGAGCGGTTCGGGGTCCCGGTGGCCATCGAGAACGACGCCAACTGCATGGCCGTCGGCGAGCACAGTGTCCGCCCCGCCGCGCAACGCCAGGCGATCATGGTCAAGGCGGGCACCGGCATAGGCGCCGGCGTCATCGCCGACGGCCGCCTCTACCGGGGCGGTTCGGGCGCGGCGGGCGAGATCACCCACGTCCGCGTCGAGGCCGCCCACGACATCCCCTGCTCCTGCGGCAACACCGGATGCCTGGAGACGGTCGCCTCGGGCGCGGCGCTGGTCCGCATCCTGTGCGAGCGCGGCCTGGAGGTGACGTCGACCGAGGACGTCGTACGTCTCGCCGGTGACGCCGACCCCGAGGCCACCCGCGCGGTCCGGCAGGCCGGCCGCTATCTGGGCACGGTGCTCGCCCCCAACGTGAACTTCTTCAATCCGGACGCGGTGTACCTCGGCGGCATCCTCTCCACGCTGGAGCCCTTCGTCGCCGCCGTGCGCAGCCAGTTGTACGAGGGCTGCCACCCCCTGGTCACCGAGCACCTGGTCATCGAGCGGGCCGGCCTCGGCGCCGACGCCGGCCTGGTCGGCGCGGGCCAGTTCGCGCTCCAGCGGGCCCTCGCCCACGCCCTGCACACGGCGACCGGCGCCCACCCCTGACCGACGCCGCCCACGCCCACGCCCGTCCCGTCAGATCCCGGAGGAGCCATGCCCCAGCCCCGTCCCGTCGTCGCGATCGCCGGCCTCGGCATCGAGTCGTCGACCTTCTCCCCGGCCCGCACCGAGGCCCCCGCCTTCCACCCGCTGCGCGGACAGGACGTCCTCACCCGCTACCCGTTCCTGGCCCCGGGAGAGCCGCTGCGGGAAGCCGCCGACTGGCGCGGGGCACTGGTCGGCAAGGCGCTGCCCGGCGGCACGGTGACGGCCGCCGCGTACGCCGAGCTTTCGACGGAACTCATCGACCGGCTCCGGGACCTGGGGCCCCTCGACGGCCTCTGGTTCGACATCCACGGCGCGATGACCGTCGAGGGACTCGACGACGCCGAGGCCGACCTGCTCACCCGCATCCGCGAGGTGATCGGCCCCGACACCCTCGTGTCGACCTCCATGGACCTGCACGGCAACGTCTCCCGCCCGCTCGTCCACCACAGCGACCTGATCACCTGCTACCGCATGGCCCCGCACGAGGACGCCATGGAGACGAAGGAGCGGGCCGCCCGCAACCTCGTGGACCTCCTGGCCGGCGGCGCGCCCCGCCCGGTCAAGGCGTGGGTGCCGGTGCCGGTGCTGCTGGCCGGGGAGCAGACGTCCACCCGTATCGAACCGGCGAGGAGCGTGTACGCGGCCGTGGCCGAGGTGGCGGCGGCCGACGGCGTGACCGACGCCGCCGTCTGGGTCGGGTACGCCTGGGCGGACGAGCCGCGCAACCGTGCCGCGGTCGTGGTCACCGGACCCGACGAGGCCGCCGTCGCCGCGGGCGCCGAGCGGCTCGCCCGCGGATTCTGGGACGCCCGGCACGACTTCGCCTTCGTCGCCCCCACCGGCACCCTCGACGACTGTCTCGACGAGGCCCTCGCCGCCGGCGCCCGGCGCCCGTACTTCATCAGCGACACCGGCGACAATCCGACGGCGGGCGGCGCGGGGGACGTCACATGGGGACTCCAACACGTCCTCGCCCGGCCGGAGTTCAAGGACCCCGCCGGCCCGGTCGTCGTCTACGCCTCCCTGCCGGGGCCGTCCGCGGTCGACGCGGCGGTGCGGGCCGGCGTCGGCGCGATGGTCACCGTCACCGCCGGAGCCGAGGTGGACGGCCGGCACGCCGGGCCGCTCACCATGACCGGCGTGGTCCACTCGGTCCGGCACGGCGACCGGGACGCGGAGACCGAGGCCGTGCTGCGGGTCGGGAGCGTGCACGTGATCCTGACCCGGCTGCGCAAGCCGTACCACCTCGAACGCGACTTCACGGAGCTGGAGTTGGACCCGCGCGCCGCCGATGTCGTGATCGTGAAGATCGGCTATCTGGAGCCCGAGCTCTTCGCCATGGCCGCCGGCTGGAAGATGGCCCTCACCCCGGGCGGTGTCGACCAGGACCTGGTGCGGCTCGGCCACCGGCGCATCCACCGGCCCATGTTCCCCTTCGACCCGGCGATGCCCGACCCGGACCTCACGGCCCGGATCGTCGCGCCCGCGAACCGGCCGCCGGCTCAGTTCGCCTGACGGGCCTGCGCGATCAGCTGGTCGATCAGGGCGATCAGCACGTCCCGGCAGGACTCCCGCTCCCGCGCGTCGCACAGCAGCACCCGTACGTGCTCCGGCAGCGCGAGGGACTCCCTGATCTCCTCGGCCGGGTAGGGGTGTTCGCCGTGGAAGCCGTTCACACCGACGACGAAGGGGATCTCGCGGCGCTCGAAGAAGTCGATCGCCGCGAAGCTGGACTGCGGCCGCCGCACGTCGATCAGGACGACGGCGCCGAGCGCGCCGATCGCCAGGTCGTTCCACATGAACCAGAACCGCTGCTGCCCGGGCGTACCGAACAGATACAGCACCAGCTCCCGGCTGATGGTGATCCGGCCGAAGTCCAGGGCCACGGTCGTCGCGCGTTTCTGCTCGATGCCGTCGAGGTCGTCGACGCCCAGACTCGCGATGGTCAGGGACTCCTCGGTGCGCAGCGGGGCGATCTCGCTGACCGAGCCGACCATGGTCGTCTTCCCGACGCCGAAGCCGCCGGCTATGAGGATCTTGACCGTGTCGGGCGGCGCGTCCGCCTGCACGGTGGTGTCAGAGCCGGCCAAGGCCCTCCCTCACTTTCTGCAACAGGTCCAGGTCCGGGGTACGGGGGGTGACGGGATGCGGGGGGTGAACGGTGATCAGGCCCGCCTCCAGCAGATCGCAGAGCATGATGGCGACCACGCTCACCGGCAGGTCCAGATGGGCCGCGAGCTCCGCCACGGCGATCGGCCGGGCGCAGCGCCGCAGGATCCGCACCTGCTCGGGCTGTGGACGAGGTGCCCGCTCCGGCGGCGGATCCACCGCCGTCACGGTCGTGATCAGGGTGAAGTCGCTGCGGCTGGGCCTGGTCCGCCCCCCGGTCAGCGTGAAGGGACGGACCAGCCGGCCCGCCGGATCGTCTCCGCCCACCTCACGCGCCAGGGCCGACATGGGCCCGCGGTGCCGCCGAGAGGTGCTCGCCGATCTTCTTCACCAGCATGTTCATCTGGTACGCCACCACCCCGACGTCCGCGCCCTGGTTGGTCAGCACGACCAGGTGGGCGCCGGGGCCGGCGGAGGTGAGGATCAGATAGCTGTTGGCCATCTCGATCAGCGCCTGGCGCACCGGCCCGCCCCGGAAGTCCATGCTGACGCCCTTGCTGAGGCTCATCAGGCCGGACGCGGTCGCCGCCAGCCGCTCGGCGTCGTCGCGCAGGAACCCGATCGACTTGCTCACCACCAGGCCGTCCTCGGAGAGCACCACCGCGTGGTTGACGTCGGCGACCCGCTCCACGAGTCCGGTGAGCAACTGGTCGAGCTGGGTGTCCGTGGCTGGAGTGGGGCGTGTCATGGCGGTGTCCTTCATGAGCGGTCGGCGGGCGGGGTGGAGGACGTGGGAGCGGCGGCCGGGGAGGCGGCGGACCCGGCCGCGGGCGGCTCGTCGGGGGTGGCGTCGTCACGCGCCCGACGCGCGGCCGGGACCAGCTGGTCCCCGGCCCCGGGCTCGTCCGGCGCCCCCGCGCCGTCGTCGTCGCGGGCCCGGAGCGTGCCGCGCTGGAAGCCGGCCAGGGAGGAGGCGGCCTGCTCGGCGGTGAAGTCCTCGTCGTGGCCGTTGTGTTCGGCCGGCGCCGACTCCTCGCGCAGCTCGGCCGCCAGGCTGGTCTGCGGCACCCGGCGCGGCAGCGGCGAGAGGCCGTCCCGGCGCGCGCCGGCCTCTGGATCCGCGGCGGTCTCGGTACGGGCCTGCACGACGGGACGGGCCTCCCGTACGGGCTCCTCCGGCTCGGCGGCCCCGGTGTGCTCGACCTCTTCCCGGTCCGGCGCCGGCAGGTCCCGCACCACGACGTCGTGCGGGATCAGCACGATCGCCGTCGTACCGCCGTACGGCGAGGAGCGCAGCGTGACCGTGATGCCGTGCCGCCGCGAGAGCTGGGCGATCACGAACATGCCGAGCCGGAGGTCGTCGGCGAGCGCCACCACGTCGAACTGCGGCGGCTCGGCCAACTGGGCGTTGAACGCCGCGTACTCCTCCTCGGACATGCCGAGGCCGCGGTCCTCGACCTCCACGGCCAGCCCCTTGGCCACCATCGCGGCCCGCACGCCGACCGGCGCCGGGGCGGGGGAGTACAGCGTGGCGTTCTCGATGAGCTCGGCCAGCAGATGGATGACGTCGGCCACCGCGGGCGGCGCGAGATGCACCTCCTCGTCGGTCTGCACCTCCACCCGCCGGTACTCGGCGACCTCGCCGACCGCGCTGCGCAGGATGTCGATCAGCGCTACCGGCTCGCTCCAGGTCCGGCCCGGCCGCTCACCGCTGATGATGACGAGGTTCTCCTCGTAGCGGCGCAGCTGGCTGGCGGTGGAGTCGAGTTCGTACAGGCCCTTGAGGACGTCGGGGTCCTGGTGCGTGCGCTCCAGCGCGTCCAGCTTCGTGAGCTGGAGGTTGACCAGGTTCTGGCTCTGCCGGGCGATGCCCAGGATGATCTTCTGGAAGCCGCGCCGGGTGTCGGCGAGTTCGACGGCGGTGTGCACGGCGGTGCGCTGCGCGGTGTTGAACGCCTTCGCCACCTGCCCGAGTTCGTCACGGCCGTAGTCCAGCGGCGGTGTCGCCAGCTCCACGTCGACCTTCTCGCCCCGCTCCAGCCGGGCCACCACGTCGGGCAGCCGCTCCTGGGCGAGCCCCAGGGTGGCCTCGCGCAGGCCGTGCAGCCGCCGGGACAGCGAGCGGGTGATCCGCCACGACATCCCCACGCACAGCAGCAGCGCGATCAGCCCGCCCGCGCTCAGCGACGCGGCCTTGATCAGCAGTCCGCGCGCCTCGTCGCCGCTGCGCTGGAGCAGTCCGGTCGTCTGCTGCTTGATCAGCACCGAGTACTCCTCGGTGACCCCGGTCAGCGCGGCCCGCCACTCCTTCTGGGAGTCCGGGACGGCGATGGTCCCGTCCTTGCCCGCCGACGCGCGCGCCGCGAGCACCCGGTCCTCGACCTGCTCCAGGGTCCGCCACTGCGCACCGGCCAGGATCCGTTCCGTCTCCGCCTTGGCGGGCCCGGTGAGCGAGGGCAGGATCTGGTCCTCGACGAGCCAGCGCCGGGTGTTCACCAGCTCCGCGAACTCGGTCCACTCCTTCTCGTCCATCCGTCGCGTCGGCGAGGCCAGCGTCAGCAGCGCGTCCTCACGGGACATCAGTTCCGCCGCGTGCTCCAGCGAGACGAGCGGACCGGCCTGCGAGGTGAGGTCCCCGTCGTCGACCTGGGAGAGCTCCTGGAAGGCGTGGATCTGGTCGTCGATGATCGACGTGTACTGCCCCAGCGCCTGTACGGCGGAGATGTCGGAGGGGTTGTCCACCTGGCCCCGGTAGTACTCCAGGCTGCTCACGGACGCGACGACCGAGTACAGCCGGTCCTTCACACGGGCGGGCGCCCGCTGGATCTCGTCCGACTGCGCGAGGAGCTTGGCGACCGCCTTGTCGGTCCTGCCGCGCTGTTCGTCCAGCCCCGTGCGGGCCGAGTCCTGCCGCGTGGCGAGCCATACGGCGGAGTAGCTGCGCTCCCGCTGGAGGGCGAGCGTGGCCTCGGTGCCCATGGCCCCCGTCGACTTGCTCAGCCCGGTCTGGGACCGCAGCCCCAGGCCCTCCGAGAACATCTGGATCGTCGTCACGCTCCAGATGGCGGCGAGCGTGACGCTGGGCACCAGCGCCAGCAGGATCAGGGAGAGACGGATGGAGCCGAGGCGGCGCCGGGGACCTGTCCGTGGAGACATTGTCGTCCTAGGGCGATCAGCGGAGGGCGGGCGGGGTCAGCGCGAAGGAACAGGGGGACGGGAGGACGGACGTCAGGGGTGACTGCGTGTCCGGCACGTCACAAGGGGTGCGCAGGATGCTATCCGTACAAGTGACCGTACGCGTCATGCGGGACCCATTCTTTGGCGACACCGTCGGGGGAACTGTCCGCTCAGCGGGTTCCGTTGTCGGCGAAATTCGCGACCGAGGCGACGTTCGCCTTCGTGACGAAGGCCGGCCCGGTCAGCACCGGCGCCTCGCCGCCGCCGAGGGTGTTTCCGTTGGTGCGGTAGAGCCAGAGCGAGTCCACCGCGAGATAGCCCTGGAGATAGGGCTGTTGATCCACCGCGAACTGCACGTCCCCGTCCTGGACCGCCTTGACCAGGTCCTTGTTGAGGTCGAAGGTCGCGACGTGGGCCTTGGAGCGGGACTGGTCGACCGACTTCACCGCGGCCAGCGCGAACTGGGCGCCGTTCATGACCACTTCGTCGATGTCCGGGTTCTGCGTCAGCCGGGCCCCGACGGTCGCCGTCACCGCGTCCATGTCGGTGCCGTCCACGTAGAGGTTCTCCGTCTCGCCGCCGAACGCCTTCTTCACGCCCGCGCAGCGCGCCTCCAGGGCGACGTTGCCGCGCTCGTGGATCACACACAGCGCGTGCTTGGCCCTGAGGTCGTCCAGCTTGTCGCCGACGGCGCGGCCGGCGACGCTCTCGTCCTGGCCGAAGTACTCGAGGAGTCCGGCGGACTTCCACTCGTCTATACCTGAGTTGAGGCCGATCACGGGTATGCCGGCCGCCCGGGCCTCGGCGACCGGACCCGCCATCGCCGTCGGCTTGGCGAGGGTCACCGCGATGCCGTCGACCTTCTGCCGGATCGCGTCCCGCATCAGCTCGGCCTGGCTCGCCGGTTCGTCGTCGGCGGCGTAGGTCAGCTCGACGTTGTCCTTGGCGGCCGCGACCTGCGCACCCTTCTGCACCAGCTCCCAGAAGGCGTCGCCCTCGCCGCCGTGCGTGATCAGGGTGATCTTCAGCCGTGCGCCGCCCGCCGTGTCCGCGCCGGACGCGTCGTCGGACCCGCCGACGGCGGAGCAGCCCGCCAGCAGCAGGCAGGCGGCGGCCGGGAGGACGGCGACGCGAACGCGGGCGGGGGAGGGGGGTGGAGTCTTCATGAGGGTGCGGCACCTCGCTGTGCGGCCGAGCCGGAGGAACGAACGGGAGAACGGCCGGCTCCGAACGGGAGGTTCGCCGACCGGGTGAACTCTCGCTGTGGCGGAGCCAATCGCGTGTGACCATCGGTAGTCAAGTGTGCAACCACACCGTGTTATTCGTTGCTGCCACATCGTGATGAACGCTGGCGGGAGGGCGAAGCGGAACCTGGGCCGCCCGTATCGCTTGCGTCCGCAAAGCCGTCAACCCGGCTTGCGCGCCACCGCTCCGTACATCGCGATGTCCTCGTCCCGGCTCACCTCGGTGCCCGTGCCGTCCGGGCGCCACTTGTGGACCTGGACGATGCCCGGCTCGACGAGGTCCAGACCGGTGAAGAACTCCGCCGCCTCGCCGTGGGTGCGCAGCCGCATCGGCATGCCCCGCGCCGCGTACTCCCGGGCGACCCGGCCGACCTCGTCCGGCGCGAACTCGGCGGTGCCGACGGACATCGCGAGATAGCTGCCGGCCGGCAGCGGTTCGAGGAGCCGGCGCACGATGCCGACCGCGTCGTGCTCGTCCAGCATGAAGTGCACGATCGCGATCACGGCCAGCGCGACGGGCCGGTCCAGGTCGAGGGTCTCGCGGAACGCCGGGGAGTCGAGAATGCTCGCCGGGTCGCGCATGTCGGCCTCGATGTACGCCGTCGTGCCCTCGGCCGCAGGGGACAACAGGCCCTTGGACAGCGTCAGTACGAGCGGATCGTTGTCGACGTAGACGACCCGTGCCCCGGGTGCCGCCGACTGCGCGATCTCATGGATGTTGGGCGAGGTGGGTATCCCGCTGCCGACGTCCAGGAACTGCCGTATCCCCGCCTCCGCGGCGAGGTGGCGCACTGCCCGGTTCATGAAGTCGCGGTTGGCCCGCATGTGGACGGGCAACGCGGGCCACTCACGCACCATCGCGTCCCCGGCCTCCCGATCGGCCGGGTAGTGGTCCTTGCCGCCGATGATGTAGTCGTAGATCCGGGCGGAGTGGGGGTGTCCGGTGTCGATGGAGCCTGCGGGCATGAGTGCCTCCTGGGGGCTGCGGCATCATCAATTACGCATGCACGCCTAGAGGTTGGCGTTCACACTGCCAACCTAATAGGGGCGCGGGGAACTGCGCGACCAGCCCCCACACACCCGCAGCCGCCCGACACGGCCCAGACCTACTGCGCCGCCGCCGCTTCCTTCCTGCGCTGTCGCCGCCCGCGCCGAGGCTCCTGATCGGGCAGCCATCCGAACACCAGACAACTGCCGACCGCCCCCAGCAGCAGACCCACGAAGAACCCGCCCAGGTTCGACGTGAGCCAGGTGCCCAGGGTCACCAGGATCCCGGTGATCGAGTAGAAGAGCCGCTGCGCCGGGTTGAACAGGGTCAGCAGCCCCAGCAGCACCATCAGCGCCGGCAGCAGGTACCCCGCCAGGCCCTGCATGCCGACGTGCAGGACGACCTTCAGCGAGGCCTTCATCGTGAGCAGGATCCACGCCCCGCCCAGGGCGAGCAGCAGCCCGCCCCAGAACGGCCGGTCGGCCCGCCAGCGACGGAAGGCCGACCGGAATCCATCCGGCCCGTACATCAGCAACCCGTGCTGCTGAAGCGGAGCTTCAGGCCGGGCAGCTTGAACACCCCGGCCGTGGTGGCGTAGTTGGTCTGGCGCAGATTGGCGATGCGCACGGTGTCGGCCTGCTGGCTGAAGACACCGATCGGCCCCTTCACCCCGGCCTTGGTCAGGGTGCTCGCGTCGTTGCCGATCTCGATGTTGTTGAACGCCGCGTCGCCCGACAGCTCGGTCGAGTCGGTGGTCAGGTCGGTCGCGCTCACCTTCTCGGCGCCGCCGCCCGCGGTGATCAGCAGGTTGGTGCCACCGAGGTCGACGCTCTGGCACAGCTTCGTGAGCGTCGCGTTCTTGATGGCGGACGTGACGATCAGGACCTGACCGCCGGTGTCCCCTTCGTTGGGGCTGCCCGGCGCCATGTTGTCGAGGCCGCCGAACTGCTCGAAGCCGGTGCCGTTGAGCTCAGTCGCGGTGACCGTGAAGGGCATGCCGGAGATGGCGAACTGGACGCCCAGCGCGCCCTCGGCGGTGAGAACCGCGAGCGCACCGGCGACCAGGGTGGCCGGCACGGCCATCACGGCGGCACGGCGTGCCCGGACCCGCCCGCGTCTCGCGGTGCCTACGGGGTTTTCGGACGCTTCGGGCACGGAACCGCTTTCCGGGTTCTCGGGGGTGTTTCCGGCGGACGGGGTGACGTCCGGGGACGAGGCCATGACTGCTCCCAGGTGCAGAAAAAGTGCGGGTAGGGCATCAGCGGCACGTTGTCCTGGCGCGGACAGCGCCCGCGGCGCACGTCTCCTCGCAACTCCCGGCGGGTGCAAGGGCTTTCTCGTACTCCGCAGTAGCCAAGCCCGGAAGTTACCGGTGGTTACACCTGAGGGTCAAGGCAGTTGTGTAAAAAGGGTGTTGGTTGTGCCCCACCTGTGGGTCATGAGCTGCCGAGGGCCTCGAAAAGTTGCTTGGAAAACAGCAACTCCCTTGTGATGCCTTGACGTTGACTGACCCTCAGGTTTACAACTCTCCCTGGCTCCCCCATGGATCCGTGGCGCCGGATCCGCCGCCGCGTGGCCTCCGCCCGCGTTCCCGGACCTGATGTCCTTCACGTTTCCTTTTCGCGAGATCACTCCACGGCGCCGTCACGGTCGCTTCCCCCCTCGGTCCGTGCCGGCCGCACCCCCCGCCCGGTTCCGGCCGGAGCCCTTCCCACGGTCTCCGGCCGGCCTCCGGCGGGCAGCCGTCGCCGGTCCGTGTCGTACGGAGAAGGCGTCACGGACCGGCGACGGCGCACACGCACCCGGCGCCCCACCGGCCGTCCTCCCGCCACCCCCCGAACCCCCTGGGTCCTCAGGTCCTCAGGGCACACCCCCGCAACGAAAGCCGAGGTACACCCGCATGCGTACGCGTACCCTCCTCACCCTCGCCGGCACCGTCGCCGCGCTCACCCTCCCCCTCGCCGGCCCCGCGTCCGCGGCCGACGGCGCCGTCCTGACCACCGGCTCCGTCGGCGGTACGGCCGTCGCGGCCGGCGAGGTGCTCACCGCACCGCTGGCGAGCGGCACCGCCGCCACGTTCTACTCCAGCGCCACCGGCACCAGCGGCATATCCTGCACGTCGTCGCAGTTCACGGCCACCGTGACGGACAACCCGAGCGCGCCCGGCACCGCGACGGAGTCGGTCTCCGCGCACACCTTCAACGCCGCCAGCTGCACCACCAACGTGGTCGGCGTGCTCGGCGTCACCAGCATCACGGTCAACAACCTGCCGTACAGCTCCGCCGTGGGCTCCGACGGCAGCGTCACGGTCACGCCCGCCGCGGGCTCCACCATCCAGACCACGGTCGTCCTGCGCACCCTGCTCGGCAGCATCAACTGCGTCTACCAGGCACCCAGCCTGGCCGGCACGGCGAGCAACGCCGACAACACCATCAACTTCGCCGCCGCGCAGTTCACCAAGGTCTCCGGCTCGTCCCTCTGCTTCGCCAACGGCTACTTCACCGCCAAGTACGCCCCGGTGACCAGCAGCGGCGAGGCGGTCTACGTCAACTGACCCCGCCCTCAACCGGCCCTGCCCGCACCGGAGTTCACCTCCGGCGCAACCGCAGCGCCAGGGCGGCGCCCCCGGTGAGCACCAGCACCGCGGCGGCGCCGCCCGCCACCAGCGGCATCGCCGGCCCGTTGCCCGCGTCCCCGGTGGACGCCACCGGCACGCTGTCGCCCCGCGTGCGCGGGGTCTCGGACCCGGTGGCCGCCGCGGGCGTGGGCGAGGGGCCGGTCGTACGCCGCTCACTCGCGCGCGGCTTCGCGGTCGGCGAAGAAGCGGCAGTCGTACGACCGCCGGCGCTCGCCGTGGCCGATGCCTTCCCCGCACCGCCTCCGGCGCTCCCGCCCGCCGGGAACACGACGTCCGAGCACGAGTAGTACGTGTCCGGCGTGCTGCTGTTCTGCCAGATCGTGAACAGCACATGCCGCCCGGAGCGGTCGGACGGCAGCTTCGCCGTGAGCCGGTACGCGCCGTCCGCCAGCGCGGGGTCCCGCACCTGCGCGAACGGCTTGTCCGGCAGATCGGACCAGGTCAGCGGCTTCGTCGGGTCGTAGCCCGGCTCGGTGAGGTAGAGCTTGAAGGTGCCGGTGTGCGGGATCGTGGAGACGTACCGCATGGTCAGCGTCGTACCCGGGGTCAGCCGGGTCGACGGCCAGTCGGCGCGGGCCAGATCGAGGCCCTTGTAGGCGGCCAGGCCCCCACTGCACAGCTTCCCGTCCGGGACCACCTGACGGTCACGTCCGTTCACGCCGGCGATCCGCAGGTTGTCCCACGCCGTGAAGGGCCCGCCGTTCGCGGCGACCGCGGCCCGGCACGCCGCCGACCGGGACGGACTGCCGCCGTCCGGCGAGCAGGCGTACACCCGGCTGACCGGATCCGTCGGGGCGCCGTGCGCACGGGCCGGGCCCGCGGCCCACACCGTGAGCAGCAACGGCGTGACGGCGGCGGCCGCCAGGGCGGAGCGATGCGATCTCATCCAGGGCATCCGGGACATCCGGAACGTCTCCTCGGCCGGCAGGGCAGGGTCCTCGTGGAGTACGGGAAACCGGCCCGGCGCGTTCACTGCGCGATAAACCGGGCCGAGCCCGTCGATAGCGGTCAACCAGCCGACGTAGAGGGTGGGTTTCCGGCCGGATCGAGGGTTTCCCCTGTATCCCGATGACCTTTCCTTTGCCTATCGTTCGACCACAGCCGACCCACAGGTAACCCCGAACGGGTCGCAGCTCGCGCCAGGCCGGCCACCACGCTCCCGCACTTTCGCACTTTCGAAACGCCCCCCGCCGCTTCGAGGACGAAGCGAAAAGTCCGCCGCTCCGCGCTGCCCGGAGTACGGCCGGCCACGAAAGGCACTCCCCTTGCGTACCTCCACCTCCCTCAGACGGAAGCTGATATCCGTCGCCGCGGTCTCCGCCGCGCTCTTCACGGCCGCCACCACCTCGGTCGCCGTGGCCCAGGATTCCCCCACCCAGGAGGCCGCCGTCCCCGCGGCCCAGGCCGAGGCCGCTCCCGGTACTCCGGCCGAGCGCCTCATCGTCGGCTACAAGTCCGGCGCCGCCGAGGCCAAGTCGAACAAGGCCGCCGAGGCCGACGCCGCCGCCAAGGGCGAGGAAGCCGGCGAGGACCTCGACTTCGAGCGCCGCCTCGGCTCCGGCGCCGCCCTCGTCGACCTGGGCGAGAACCTCAGCAGGACGGACGTCGCCGACGTCGTCGCCGAGTACCGGGCCGACCCGCAGGTCGCCTACGTCGTGCCGGACCGGCTGAACAAGCCGCTGGCCACCCCCAACGACACCGAGTACTCCAAGCAGTGGGACCTGTTCGAGACCACCGCGGGCATGAACGTGCCGGGTGCCTGGGACGTCGCCACCGGCAGCGGGGTCACCGTCGCCGTGATCGACACCGGCTACGTCACCCACTCCGACCTCGGCGCCAACATCGTCGCGGGCTACGACTTCATCTCCGACGCCACGGTCGGCAACGACGGCAACGGCCGCGACAGCAACCCGGCCGACCCGGGCGACTGGACCGCCGCGAACGAGTGCGCCTCCGGCGACCCGGCCTACGGCTCCTCCTGGCACGGCACCCACGTCGCCGGCACCATCGCCGCCGTCACCGACAACGGCAAGGGCGTCGCCGGTATCGCGTACGGCGCGAAGGTCTCCCCGCTGCGCGTGCTCGGCAAGTGCGGCGGCTACGACTCCGACATCATCGACGCCATCACCTGGGCGTCCGGCGGGACGGTCTCCGGTGTCCCGGCGAACGCCAACGTCGCCAAGGTCATCAACATGAGCCTGGGCGGTGGCGGCGCCTGCTCCACCGCGACCCAGAGCGCCATCAACGCCGCCGTGAACCGCGGCACCACGGTCGTCGTCGCGGCGGGCAACAGCAACGCCAACGCCTCCGGTTACTCGCCGGCGAGCTGCGCCAACGTCATCAGCGTGGCGGCCGCCGACCGCCAGGGGAACCGCTCCTACTACTCCAACTACGGCACGGTCGTCGACATCGCCGCGCCCGGCGGCGAGACCAACTCCGTCGCGGCCAACGGCATCCTGTCCACGCTGAACTCCGGCGCGCAGAGCCCGTCCGCCGAGAACTACGACTACTACCAGGGCACCAGCATGGCCGCCCCGCACGTCGCGGGCCTGGCCGCGCTGATGAAGTCGGCCAACCCGGCGCTGACCCCGGCCCAGATCGAGTCCGCGATCAAGACCAACTCGCGTGCTCTTCCCGGTACCTGCTCGGGCGGCTGCGGTGCGGGCCTCGCGGACGCGGCGAAGACGGTGCAGGCGGTGAGCGGGTCCGGCGGCTCCACGGGGGGCACCACCTTCACCAGCACCTCCGCGGTCTCCATCCCGGACAACGGCTCCGCGATCGAGTCCCCGATCACCGTGAGCGGCCGCAGCGGCAACGCCCCCTCGGCGCTCCAGGTCGGTGTGGACATCACCCACACCTACCGCGGTGACCTGGTCGTCGACCTGGTGGCCCCGGACGGTTCGACGTACCGACTGAAGTCCGCCAGCTCCTCGGACTCCGCGGACAACGTCATCGCCACCTACACGGTCAACGCCTCCACCGAGACCGCCAACGGCACCTGGAAGCTGCGCGTCCAGGACACCGCGGCCCAGGACACCGGCCGGGTCAACAGCTGGAAGCTGACCTTCTGAGCGGCAGCTGAACGCGGGCCCGGAGCGGGCGCGCACCACGAACGGGCGGGCCGGCCGATGCGGATGGGGCATCGGCCGGCCCGCCACATGTCATGAGGGGCCGACCGGCACGGCGGAAACCGACACTCCGGTCGGTCCCGTGCACGCTCAGCGACGGGACAGATCCAGCTCCGCCTCGTCGGCGTCGGTCTCCTCGATGCCGGCCAGCACCCGCACCCCGCGGTCGGGGCTCCGGTCGATGCCGGTCAGCAGCCCCGGCACCGCGACGCTCGGCAGGATGTGACCCCACAGCACCGAGATCCGCTCCGCCAGATCCGCCCGGTCGGTCAGTGCCCGGGACATCAACTGGATGCCCGCGAAGGCCCCGACCAGCAGTTCCACCGTCTGCCTCGGCTCCACGGTGGGCAGCAACTCGCCTTGTGCGGCGGCCTGTTCGAGTACTAGGACGAGATGGTCCGCCCACTGCCGGTACGGGCCCGAGTGGTCCACGCCGGGCGGTGCGCACTGGTCCACGGCGAGCCGCACACTCCCCTTGAGCAGGGAGTTGTTGAGTAGGCGCTGCCCGAACACGAAGGTGATGTCGACCAGTTCCTGGAGCTTGCACGGCTGCGGCGGCACCGCGCCGCGCGGGATCTGCTCGTCCAGCACGGCCTGGGCGAGGGATTCCTTCGAGGGGAAGTGGAAATAGAGGGCGCCCTTGGTCACTTCGGCCCGCTCCAGGACCATCGCGATGGTCGTCGCGGTGTAACCGTGCTCGTCGAAGACCGCCCCGGCGGCCTCCAGGATCACCTTCCGCGTCTTGATGGCGCGCTCCTGCCTCGCCATATCAGCCCCTCCGTATGTCCGGCAGCGCCCGATTCGGTCGGTGCGCCCGGCGTGCGCCGGAGCGGTTCGGGCAGGGCCGGGCGACCCCAGGCCGCATTGAAAACAAACCGGTCGGCTCGTACTCTAACGCTCGCGGCACGGGCACCTCGCCGTCTGCCATGGCACATACGGGGGGACCCAAGGAGGGCACATGTCTGATCCGCGCCGGCTCGCCGCGACCCCGCTCGCCGCAACCCCTGAGGCGCCGGAAGGCCTGACCGCCACCGTACTCCGCCAGTTGGTGCACCGTGCCTCGCTGGCGGAAACGTTTCTCACCGGTATGACCAGCGGGGAACCCGGCCAATTCACGGTCTTCGCCGAGTGGCCCCGAGCCCATCAGTTACACGTGTCGCCGGACCGCTCGGTCTACGAGCCCCTCCTCGTCGCCGAGACCGCCCGCCAGGCCGGGACGCTCCTCGCGCACACCGCCTACGACGTCCCGCTGGGCCATCAGTTCGTGCTCAACGAGGTGCGGATCAGCGCGCTCACCGAGCGGTTGACGCTCGGCAGCACACCCGCCGAACCGGTCCTGCACATCACCGTCACCGACGTCGATCACCGCGGCGCCCGCCCGGCCGGATTCCGCTACGAGGCAGAGATATGGCTTGACGGCGAACCCGTCGCGACCGCCGAGATGGCCGCCAACTGGACCAGCGCGGCCGCCTACCGCCGGCTGCGCGGCGGCCGCACCGCGGCCACCGTGTCCCCGCTGCCGGCACCGGCCGGTCTGCCGCCCGCCGACGTGGACCGCCCCCTGCCCGCGGACGTCGTCCTCGCCCCGTCCGACCACTCCGACCGATGGCGGCTGCGAGTCGATACCGCACATGCTGTTTTCTTCGATCATCCGCTCGACCATGTCCCCGGCATGCTGCTGCTGGAGGCCACCCGCCAGGCGGTACGAGCGCGGACAACCGGCGATCGCCGCACACCGGTCTCCTTCCATGCCTTCTTCCACCGTTACACCGAACTCGACCAGCCCGCATGGATAGAGGCATTCGACAAGACAGGGGCGCACGGCGGCGATATGCAAGTAGTGGGCCAGCAGGGGGAGGCGACAGTCTTCGAGTGCGAGGTGGGCACCGTGGGCGGGTGAGTTATCTTGTACAGGGAGTAAGAAACAAACGGCATGACCCGTTCTTTTCCCGTCCCAGGAGAGCCAGCCGATGGCGAGGCAGTTACGCGCCGAACAGACCCGCACCACGATCCTCACAGCCGCAGCCGAGCTGTTCGACCGCAATGGCTATGAGTCGACCAGCCTGAGCGACATCGTCGAGCACGCCCAAGTCACCAAGGGCGCGCTGTACTTCCACTTCGCGGCCAAGGAGGACCTGGCGCAGGCGATCATGGAGCTTCAGTCCAGGGCGTCCAGACAGGTGGCGAGCGAGATGGACGCCCGGGGCCACACCTCACTGGAGGCCCTGATGCGCACGACGTTCGGCATCACGCGTCTCGCCGTCGAGGGACCGATCACGCGCGCCGGGCTGCGCCTGGCGACCGGGGGAGTGGTGATACGGCCGCCCCTGCGGCACCCGTTCGCCGAGCTGCTGGACATCACGACCCGCAGACTCGTCGGCGCGGCGAAGGAGTCCGACGTCCACCCGGACGTCGACGCGGAGGCCGCGGCGCACGCCCTGGTCTGCTTCTTCGTCGGCACCCGGGTCGTCGGCCGCTCCCTCGAACCGGTCGCACGCCAGCCCCGCAGGGTGGCCGAGATGTGGCACATCATGATCCGCGGCCTGGTCCCGGTGCCCCGCCGGGCCCGCTATCTCGCCCTCGCGACACAGCTGGAGCGGGAGATCAAAGCCGTATGACGCGGGCGATACGGTGAGCGCATGCCCGAGAGGTCCGACACCCCGCCCGTGCTCCTCGGGAACGAACCCGGCTCGTTCCCGCACAGCGTGCTCGCCGAACGCCACCCGGCGATCATCCGACAGGTACGGGAGTCCTTCCCGTACGACCCCGAGCGGCACCGTGCGCTGGACGCGCTCCTCGCCGGCTGCACCGAGGGCGTGATCGAGCCGCTCCCTGCGGACGCGCACGACCGGGACCGCTGGACGGCCTGGGGTGCGGACGCGTACACGGGCCGGTCCTGGTTCGAGGTGCCGTGGCTGTGGTCGGAGAGCTACTTCTACCGCCAACTCCTCGAAGCCGTCGGCTACTTCGCACCCGGACCCTGGCAGGGCATCGACCCCTTCCGGCCCTCCAAGCTGGCCGAACTCGACGCCCCGGAGACGGACGAGGAACTCTCCGCCCTCGACGCCCTCGCCGACCGGCCCGCCGCGGAACAGGACCGGGCACTGCTGCACGGGTCGCTGTGGGGAAACCGCGCCGACCTCGGCTTCCGGCTGTCGGCCGCGTCCGACGAGACCTCCTCGGACACCCCGCCCCTGGTGGCCGACGACAGCGACACCCTCTGGTCCCTGCTCCCGCCCTCCGGCGCCGCCACCCTGGCCCTGATCGCCGACAACGCCGGCCGCGAACTCGTCCCCGACCTGCTCCTCATCGCCCACCTCCTCACCCAGGGCCGAATCGCCCGGGCCGTCCTGCACATCAAGCCGTACCCCTACTACGTCTCCGACGCCACGCACGCCGATGTGCTCGACGCGCTGCGCCGGCTGACGTCGGCGCCGGGTGCGGCGGCGGCGTACGGCCGCGCGCTCTGGGCGGCGCTGACGGACGGCCGTCTCATCGTGCGCGCCCACCCCTTCTCCGGCGGCCCCCTGCCGTACGCGGAGATGCCGGGCGACCTGCGCGAGGAGCTGGGCGCCGCCACCCTCACCGTCCTCAAGGGTGACCTCAACTACCGCCGTCTCGTCGGCGACCGGCTCTGGCCGCCGACCACAGCCTTCGCCGACGTCACCGCGTATTTCCCCGGACCGGTCGCGGCCCTGCGCACCCTGAAGTCCGACGTCATCACCGGTCTGTCCGCCCGCACGGAGGCCGCGCTGGTGGCGGCGGAGGGCCAGAAGTGGCGGACCGGCGGCACGCATGCGCTGATCCAGGTGCGCGCGTGACGACGACCTCCCGGCTCGGATGGCTTCCCGGATCAAGTGACCTGCATCGGCAGTGACTTGATGCCGTTGATGAAGTTCGACACCAACCGCTCGGGGGGTCCCGCCGGCCGCAGCACGGGCAGAGCGCGCATGGCCTCCCGGTAGAGCACGCGCAGCTGGAGCCGGGCGAAGTGGGCGCCCAGGCAGACGTGCGGGCCGTCGCCGAAGGACACATGGGGGTTGGGCGCGCGGGACAGGTCCAGTCGGTCGGGATCGGTGAAGACCCGTTCGTCACGGTTGGCGGAGGCGTGGAAGACGACGACCTTGTCGCCCGCGCGGATATGCCGGCCGGCGAGCTCGGTGTCCACTGCTGCGGTACGGCGGAACGTGAGCACCGGAGGGTGCCAGCGCAGCAACTCGTCCACGGCAGCCGGTAGTTCGGCCTCGCCGGTCCTCAGTCGTTCGTACGACTCCGGGTGCTCGGCCAGGGCCAGCAGCCCGCCCGGAGCCGCGCTGCGGACGGTGTCGTTGCCGGCGACCGTGAGTAGGAAGAAGAACATCTCCAGCTCGGGCTCGGCGAGTTCGGCGATGGGGGCACCTCCCGGTTCGAGCGAAGTCGAGAACTGGGGGAGCGCGAGGGTCGTCATGACGTCGTCGTCGGGGAAGCGGCGCTTGTGTGCCGCGAGTTGGCGGGCGTAGCCGAACATGTCGCGCAGCATCGCGGGCGAGCGCGGATTGACCGGCCTGCCCCGCCCGTCGAGCACCTGCGGGCCCGCTTCGTCGGGGTCCTGGTAGCCGATGACCCGCTGTGTCCAGTGCAGGAGCAGCTTGCGGTCGGCCTCCGGGACGCCGAGCAGGTCGGCGAGGTTGAGCAGGGCGTAGTCGTCGGTCACGGTGCCGACCAGGTCCACGGTGCCGTCCGTCGCACGGGCCGCTTCCAGGGCGTGGGCCAGGAGCGTGCGGGCCCGCTCGTGAGCGACCCGCTCGAACCGGTCGATGCGGCGCGGAGTGAACGCCCGGCTCACGAGCCGTCTCAACCGGCCGTGCCCCGGCGGGTCCTGATTGAGCATCATGCGCCGGATGAACGGCAGATCGTCCGGATCGGGATCACGGATCTGGGTCGCGCCGATGTGTGAGGAGTACGTCGCCGAGTCCTTGAGCACCCGTACGACGTCCGCATGCCGGGTCACCGCCCAGAAGCCGGGCCCGGCCGGCCAGCCCAGCACCTCGTGCTCGTCCTGCCGGGCCACGGGGTGGTGGTCGCGCAGGACGCGGTAGGCGTCGTAGGGGACGCCGGCGGCGTACTGCCGGGGGTCGAAGACGTCGGGGACGGAGGTCATGTGACCAAGGTGACGCATACCGGTGAAGACCGACAGACGGACTCGTCCGGGTCGGTGTGCGGACTGTGTACATCACCGTGCCGCATGTGGTGATCATGACAAATTCTTGCTAGTCATGACGCCATGCCGTTACGTCAATTGCGCTCGGGAACGAGGACTGCGGCGGCAGCCGCGGCCGGCCTCATGCTGATGGCCGCCACGGCCTGCGGCGACGACGGGGACTCCTCGTCCGGGACCGGCGGGCGGGAGACCGTCACGGTGGCGGCCCTGCCCCTCGTCGACTGTGCCGCCCTCTACATCGCCCGGGACCGCGGCCTGTTCGAGAAGGAGGGCCTGGACGTCCGGATCCAGCAGATCCAGCAGAGCCTCCAGGCGTTGCCGGCCCTGGCCAAGGGGCAGATCGACATGGTCGCCAGTGCGAACTACGTGACCTATCTCCAGGCCCACGAGAAGGGCACCCTCGACATCCGGATCGTCGCCGAGGCGATCAGGGCGGCGCCGCGCATGATGGATGTCCTGGTGCCGGAGGACTCGGACATCAAGACCGTCGCCGACCTCGCGGGCAAGAAGCTCGCGGTCAACGTCCTGAACAACGTCCAGTCGCTCACCTTCGACGAGATCCTTGAGAAACAGGGCGTGGGCAGGCCCGACTACCGGGCGATCCCCTTCCCGCAGATGGGCGCCGCCCTCGACAAGGGGCAGGTCGACGCCGTGCACGCGGTCGAGCCCTACGACAGCGCCATCCAGGACGAGCTGAAGGCCAGGGTCCTCGTCGACGGCGCCTCGGCACCGGTGGAGGCCATCCCGCTCAGCGGCTACATCAGCACCGGGGACTACACCGACGGACACGGCAAGACCCTGGCCGCGTTCCAGCGGGCCATCAGGGCGGCCGTGGAGATCGCCGAGAAGGACCCCTCCGTCGTGCGGGACACCCTGCCGACCTACACCAAGGTGACCAAGGAGCAGGCCGAGTCGATCGACCTGCCCGTCTTCCCGCCCGTCATGGACGCCACGCAGCTCACCCGGCTCACCGACCTGATGGAGAAGCAGGGGATGCTGAAGAAGCCGATCGATCCGGCGACGCTGCTGGTCAAGTGACGTGAGGGCCCGTCAGGAACAGGTCGTCCTCGGCGCTCTGGGGGTGCTGCTCGCCGTCGGAGCCTGCGAGGCCGTCTCCCGCGCCGGACTGGTGCGGCGCAGCCATCTCCCACCCGCCTCGGAGGTCCTCGCGCGGGCCGTGGAGCTGGCGGGCGACTCCGTCTTCCTCGACGGCATCGCCGCCACGCTCCGGGCCTGGGCGCTCGGGCTCGCGCTGGCCGTCGCCATCGCCGTCCCGGTCGGCCTGGTCCTCGGAAGCGTGCCGGTCGTCGACGCCGCCGCACGCGCGATCGTCGAGTTCCTACGGCCGCTGCCGTCCGTCGCGCTGATCCCCCTGGTCTCCCTGCTGCTCGGCTCGGGCACCGAGACCAAGGTCGCGCTGGTGACGTACGCGTCGATCTGGCCGATCCTCTTCAACACCGTCTACGGCCTCGGCGAGACCGACCCCCTCGCCAAGGACACGCTGCGCGCCTTCGGCTTCGGCCGCCTCGCCGTCCTGCTCCGCGTCGAACTGCCGGGCACGGCACCCTTCATCGCCGCCGGCATCCGCATCTCGGCCGCGATCGCCCTCATCCTGGCCGTCGCCACGGAGATCCTCTCCGGCTTCGGCGAGGGCCTCGGCATCTTCATCGCCCAGGCGGGCCTGGCCACCGACGGCACCCGGGACGTGCTGGCGGGCGTGGTGTGGGCGGGGGCGCTCGGGCTGGTCATCAACGGGGCGCTGGTGTGGGGGGAGCGAAGGCTGTTTCCGTGGACGCCGGGCCGGCGGGAGGTCGGGTGACGGCGGGAGGTCGGGTGACGGCGGGATGGCGGGAGGTCGGGTGACGGCGCGGGCGAAGGTGCCGCCGCGGGGTCCGGGGCGCGCGGGTCACACCGCGGGCTCCGTCGCCGCGCGGCACGCCCTGCTCCGCTGGTCCGTGCTCGCGGCGGCCGTCACCGTCTGGCAGTTGGCGGCCCGGGCGCATGGCAGCGTGTACTTCCCGCCGCCCGTGGAGATCGCCCGGCACGCCGTCGATCTCTGGTTCTCCGGGCCCGTCCGGCACGTGTTCCTCACCGAGGAGGCCGTCGGGAACATCCTGCCCAGCCTCGGGCGGATGGCCGCCGGGTTCTGCGTCGCCGCCGTCGCCGGGATCGCTCTCGGCATCGCGATCGGCCGCTCGCGGCGCGTGTACGCCCTGTGCGACCCCGTTCTGCAATTCGCCCGAGCCGTCCCGCCGCCCGCCCTCGTCCCCGTCTTCGTCGTGATCCTCGACTTCGGTACGCCCATGCAGATCGCCTCGATCGTCCTCAGCGCCGTCTGGCCGGTGCTGATCAACACGGCCGAAGGGGCCCGCCACACCGACCCGCTGCGCATCGAGGTCGCCGCCGTCCTGCGCCTCACCCCACTCGAACGGCTCCGCTTCCTGATCCTGCCCTCCGCGCTGCCCCGCATCTTCGCCGGACTGCGCCTGAGCCTCTCCCTCTCCCTCATCCTCATGGTCTTCTCGGAACTGCTCCCCGGCACCGCCAACGGCATCGGCTTCACGCTCACCGACGCCCAGTCCCGCTCAGACCTGCTCACCGTCTGGGCGGCGCTGGTCCTGCTCGGTGCCCTCGGTCATCTCCTCAACACCGGCCTGCTGGCGGTCGAGAAGCGCCTCGTCGGCCGGGGGAGGACGACGACCGGATGACCCGTAC
Source organism: Streptomyces chartreusis (assembly GCF_008704715.1). NCBI lineage: Bacteria > Bacillati > Actinomycetota > Actinomycetes > Kitasatosporales > Streptomycetaceae > Streptomyces > Streptomyces chartreusis. The sequence continues at coordinate 2,349,249 of NZ_CP023689.1, read as the reverse complement.
GCCCCCTACCACCTCCGCCCAGGGACAGCCATGCTCCGCCTAGACGCGGTCGGCCGGCACTACGGCGACCACCAGGTCCTGCACGACATCTCCCTCACCGTGCCGGACGGCCAACTCCTCTGTGTCGTCGGCCCGTCCGGCTGCGGCAAATCCACCCTCCTGCGCACCATCGGTGGCCTGCTGCCCGGGTACGAGGGCACGATCACCCTGAACGGCACGCCCGTGCGGGGCGTCCCCGACGACCTGGCCGTGGTCTTCCAGGACTACGCCCGCTCCCTCTATCCCTGGCTCACCGTCCGCGAGAACGTGGCCCTCCCGCTGCGCCGCCGGGACCTGCCGCGAGCCGAACGCCGGGCCGAGGCCGACCGCATCCTGGCGCGGGTCGGTCTGACGGACGCCGCCCGCCGGCACCCGTGGCAGCTCTCGGGCGGCATGCAGCAACGCGTGGCCATCGCCCGCGCCCTGGTCTGCCGCCCCTCCCTGCTGCTCATGGACGAGCCCTTCGGCTCCTTGGACGCCCAGACCCGCGAGGACCTGGAGGACCTCCTGCTGGAGGTCCACCGCACGGACGGCGCGACGATTCTCTTCGTCACCCACGACATCGACGAGAGCGTGTACCTGGGCGACCGGGTCGTCGTCCTCTCACCGGGCCCCGGCGCCAAGGTCGTCCTGGACCTGCCCGTCGAACTCCCCGGCCCCCGGGACCAGATCACGACCCGGGGTCTGACGGAGTTCGTCGCGCTGAGGTCGGAGGTGGGGCGGGCGGTGCGCAACAGCTAGCCCCCGGATTCGCCCCTCATTCACGCGATGGTGTGATCATGTCCCGCGCCGTGGATGCCCCTCGGAGGCCAGGGGTAGGGCCCCGGCCATGACGCACCAGCCCTTCGAACTCCCGCACTTCTACATGCCGTATCCCGCGCGGCTGAACCCGCATGTCGACGAGGCGCGCGCCCACTCGACCGAGTGGGCGCGCGAGATGGGCATGCTGGAGGGGTCCGGGATCTGGGAGCGGGCCGACCTGGACGCGCACGACTACGGCCTGCTCTGCGCCTACACCCACCCCGAGTGCGACGGGCCCGCGCTCTCCCTCATCACCGACTGGTACGTGTGGGTCTTCTTCTTCGACGACCACTTCCTGGAGACCTTCAAGCGCACCCAGGACCGAGTCGGCGGCAAGGCCTATCTCGACCGGCTGCCCCTGTTCATGCCGATGGACCCGTCGACCCCGATGCCGGAGCCGCAGAACCCCGTCGAGGCCGGGCTCGCCGACCTGTGGACACGCACGGTGCCCAAGATGTCCGCGGACTGGCGCCGCCGCTTCTCCGTCGCGACCGAGCACCTCCTCAACGAGTCCCTGTGGGAGCTGTCCAACATCAACGAAGGGCGGGTCGCCAACCCCGTCGAGTACATCGAGATGCGCCGCAAGGTCGGCGGCGCCCCCTGGTCCTCGGGCCTCGTGGAGTACGCGACCGCCGAGGTCCCGGCGTCCGTCGCCGAGTCCAGGCCGCTCAGGGTGCTGATGGAGACGTTCTCCGACGCCGTCCATCTGCGCAACGACCTGTTCTCCTACCAGCGCGAGGTCGAGGACGAGGGCGAACTCAGCAACGGCGTGCTGGTGCTGGAGACCTTCTTCGGCTGCACCACCCAGCAGGCCGCCGACATCGTCAACGACGTCCTCACCTCCCGGCTGCACCAGTTCGAGCACACTGCCCTCACCGAGGTCCCCGCCGTCGCGCTGGAGAACGGGCTCACGCCCGTGGAGGTCGCCGCGGTCGCCGCGTACACCCAGGGGCTCCAGGACTGGCAGTCCGGCGGCCACGAGTGGCACATGCGCTCCAGCAGGTACATGAACGCGCGCGCCCGCCCGACCGCGTCCTGGCACGGCCTGACCGGTCCCGGCACCTCCGCCGCCGACATCGGCGCGCTGCTCGCCTCGGCCGGCGCCGAACGCCTGCGCGCGTACACGCACGTGCCGTTCCAGAAGGTCGGCCCGTCGCGGCTCCCCGACTTCCACATGCCCTTCGCGGTCGAGGTCAGCCCGCACCTCGCCGCGACCCGCGGCCGTCTGACCGAGTGGATGCACCGCATGGGCATGCTCCAGGAGGGCGTCTGGGACGAGGACAAGCTCGCCGCCTACGACCTCGCGCTTTGCTCGGCGGGCCTCGACCCCGACGGCACCCCCGAGGCCCTCGACCTCAGCGCCCAGTGGCTCGCCTGGGGCACCTACGGCGACGACTACTACCCCCTCGTCTTCGGGCACCGCCGTGACCTGGCCGCCGCCCGGCTCACCACCCGGCGCCTGTCGGACTGCATGCCCGTCGACGGTGAGCCGGCGCTCGTCCCCGTCAACGGCATGGAGCGCGGCCTGATCGACCTGTGGACGCGCACGACCGCGGAGATGACCCCCGACGAGCGGCGCGCCATGAAGGCCTCGGTGGACGTCATGACCGAGAGCTGGGTGTGGGAGCTGTCCAACCAGCTCCAGAACCGCATCCCCGACCCGGTCGACTACCTGGAGATGCGGCGCGCCACCTTCGGCTCCGACCTCACCCTCAGCCTGTGCCGGATGGGCCACGGCCCCGCCGTACCGCCGGAGGTGTACCGCAGCGGCCCCGTCCGCTCACTGGAGAACGCCGCCGTCGACTACGCGTGCCTCCTCAACGACGTCTTCTCGTACCAGAAGGAGATCGAGTACGAGGGCGAGATCCACAACGCGATCCTCGTCGTGCAGAACTTCTTCGGCATCGACTACCCGACCGCGCTGCACGTCGTCCACGACCTGATGACCCAGCGCATGCAGCAGTTCGAGCACGTGGCGGCGCACGAACTGCCCATCGTGTACGAGGACTTCGGGCTGTCCGAAGAGGGCAGGGAAGTCATGCGGAACTACGTGACCGACCTCCAGAACTGGCTCGCGGGCATCCTGAACTGGCACCAGAAGGTCGACCGCTACAAGGCCGAGTACCTGGCCCGGCGCGCCCACGGTTTCGTGCCGGACCGCGGGCCCGCCGTGCCCGTCCTCAGCTGACCTCCCGCACCCGCGCCGCGGTCTCCTCGGCGAGCTCCCGGACGCCCTTCGCGGCGTTCTCCGAGAGCTCGCCGAGTATCGCGTCGGCCGCCGCGAGCAGCGCGGCGGCCTCCTCCACCAGGTCCGCGTCGGCCAGGGCGCCGGCGAGTCGGTAGTGCTCCTCGGCGATGAAGCGGCCGAGGTTCACGCCCTGCCAGTGCCGCAGGGAGTCGTCCCCGGGCGCCGTCAGGTTCTCCCGCAGGGTCGCCGACGTCCGTACGGACTGCGGCAGTTGACCTGCGACACGCTCCAGGCGGGTCAGGTCCAGGCGGGCGGACACCCGGTCCCAGGCCGTCTCCTGCAACGCGGCGTACAGCCGCTGGGCGCGCAACGCCTGGGTCAGGTCGCCGAGTTCCTCGAAGTCCCGGGCCAGCGCACGCAGCGGGGCCGTGGCCAGTCCGCGCGGCGCGTCCGGGCGGCGCAGTCTGCTCTGGTCCATGACGATCTCGTCGAGGTCGCGGATCAGGGCGACCCGGGCGAGCTCGGTCATGCCCTGGTCGCGGGCCAGGTCGGTCCAGGTGGACACCGGCTCGTCCGCGGGGTCCGTGCCGAACATCGTGTCGTCGAGGTCCTGCGCCCACTGCCGCAACTCATCTGCCCCGGCGTCGGGTTCCGGCATCCCGCCGAGCCCGCACGCGGTGTCGAAGTCCGTCTCCCGCACCTCGTGCAGCAGCGGCAGGTCCCCGGTGTCCCCGCGCAGCCCCAGCAGCACGGCGGCCAGCCGCAGTTCGTCGGTCATCGAGGACCGCGTCTCGTGCCGCAGCAGATGCCTCAGCAGCTCCGAGTCGCCGTCCGCGCGGTCGAACTGCGCCGCCCGCAGGGCGAGTCGCCGCCGCACCGGATCCCCGGCCACGTCCTCCCAGGCCGTACGGTCGCCCGCCCGCAGCAGCGCGAGATCCGTGCGGCCGGCCGCGAGGACCGCAACCCACGGCGCGGGCGGGGGCGGGCCGATCAGCTCGTAGGCGCAGCCCTCCTCGGCGTTGAGCAGTACGAAGTCCGGCTCGGTGCGCGACAGCGCGGCATGCAGCATGCCGACCAGCTCGACGGCCGAGCGCTCGGGGAACCCCAGCGCCGCACGCAGCTCGGCCCGCTCCTCGTCGATGCCGTGGTACTCGCGCATCTCCTCCTCGGTCTCCGCGACGCACGCCAGGATCTTCTCCTCGCCGTCCTCGGGCGACAGACCCAGGCAGTCGCGCCAGCCCGGCAGGCCGGTCATGATGTCGAGGGCCTCGTCGACACCGGCGCCCAGCACCCCGGCACCGCCCTCCGAGTCGGCGTAGAGCACCGACCCGTCCGCGCACACGAAGTACGTGCCGCCCGTGTCGTCCCCGGCGATCACTTCCAGCGGCCCGCCCGAGGCGAGGCGGACCTCCTCGACATGGCCGTGGTCCGCGCGGGCCAGGTCGAAGTCGAAGGGGAAGGCGGCCAGTTCGGCCAGATGAGGGTTCTGCCGGAGCAGCCGCAGCGCGCGATCGGTCATGTCACAGAACGTAACAGCCCTCACTGACAACGGACTTCCCGCCTCCGGATGCCGTTTCCGAAACTTTCCGTCCGGAACGGGATATTCAGGGAACTTCGACGGTGCGGCGGGAGTCTTCTGGGGTGAGGGGAACAGACAACGAGAACACGGGGGTGTTCGACCTTGACCGACATCATCGAGAGGCTCACGGACAGCGACAGGAAGCCGGAGGAGGAGCAGCTCGGCACCGGCGAACTCACGCCGTACATGGCCCCACTGCCCGTCCCGCCCGTCCTGCGCCCGGCCTCCGACGACGTCCTGCACGAGACCGAGATCGCCTTACGCCCGGCCTGGGTGCGCCTGCACCCGCAGCTGCCGCCGACCCTGATGTGGGGATACGACGGCCAGGTGCCGGGCCCGACCATCGAGGTGCGGCGCGGACAGCGCGTCCGCATCGCCTGGACCAACCGCATTCCCAAGGACAGCGAGTACCCGGTCACCTCGGTGGAGGTGCCGCTGCGCGCCGACGGCCGCCCGCAGTCCACCACCGAGCCCGGCCGCGAGGGCGTCGAGCCGAACAAGGACGTCGCCGCGCTGCCCGCCTGGTCGGTCACCCATCTGCACGGCGCGCAGACGGGCGGCGGCAACGACGGCTGGGCGGACAACGCGGTCGGCTTCGGAGACGCCCAGCTCTCCGAGTACCCGAACGACCACCAGGCGGTCCAGTGGTGGTACCACGACCACGCCATGAACATCACCCGGTGGAACGTGATGACGGGCCTGTACGGCACCTACCTCGTCCGTGACGACGAGGAGGACGCCCTCCATCTGCCGTGCGGGGAGCGGGAGATCCCGCTGCTGCTCGCCGACCGCAACCTCGACACCGACGAGGACGGCCGGCTCAACGGACGGCTGCTGCACAAGACGCTGATCGTCCAGCAGCAGAACCCGGAGACGGGCAAGCCGGTCTCCATCCCGTTCAGCGGCCCGTACAACACGGTCAACGGCCGCATCTGGCCGTACGCCGACGTGGACGACGCCTGGTACCGCTTCCGGCTGGTCAACGCGTCCAACGCGCGGATCTACGACCTCGTCCTGGTCGACGAGGACGACAACCCGGTCCCGGGCATCGTCCACCAGATCGGCAGCGACGGCGGGCTGCTGCCGCGTCCCGTCCCGGTCGACTTCGACGGCGCGCTGCCCACCCTGACCGCGGCGCCGGCCGAGCGCTTCGATCTGCTCGTCGACTTCCGCGGCCTCGCGGGAGGGCGGCTCCGCCTGGTCAACAAGGGCCGCAACCAGCCGCCGGGCGTCTCCGACCCGGCAGGTGACGTGCGCTATCCGGCGGTCATGGAGTTCCGGGTCCGCGAGAGCTGCGAGACGGACACCTTCGAACTGCCCGAGGTGCTCTCCGGCTCCTTCCGCCGGCTCACGCACGACATCGAGCACGGCCACCGGCTGATCGTCCTCACCCCGCCCGCCACCAAGGGCGGCGGGGGTCACCCGGAGATCTGGGAGATGACGGAGGTCCAGAACCCGGGCGACATCCAGGTCCCCACCGAGGGCGTCATCCAGGTCACCGGAGCGGACGGGAGGACCAAGACCTACCGGCGCACCGCCCGGACGTTCAACGACGGCCTGGGCTTCACCATCGCCGAGGGCAGCCACGAGCAGTGGAGCTTCCTCAACCTCGCGCCGATCGTCCACCCCATGCACATCCACCTGGCGGACTTCCAGCTGCTCGGCCGGGACGCCTACGATGTCTCCGGCTTCGACCCGGCGATCGGCGGCACCCGCAGCCCGATCCGCCACGACGCCGGCACCACGATCCCGCTGGCGCCCAACGAGCTGGGCCACAAGGACGTCTTCCGGGTGCCGGGGAACCAGATCCTGCGCGTCATGGGCAAGTTCGACGGGGCGTACGGCCGGTTCATGTACCACTGCCACCTCCTCGAACACGAGGACATGGGCATGATGCGGCCCTTCGTCGTCATGCCCCCGGAGGCCCTGAAGTTCGACCACGGCGCCGGTCACGGCGGCCACGAGGGCCACGGGGCGGGCCACACGGGCTGACGGCAGGGGACCGGCCGGCAGAAGCCCAACGCGCGCGTGACGCTATTCGCACGTCACGCGCGCATGCCGGCCTCCCGCGCCGCGTGCTCGACCGCGGCTCGCGCCAGCGCCCGCACGACCGGGTGCGGGCGCGAGCCGTCGCCGGACAGCTCCGGCTGGAACAGCGTGGCCAGGAAGAAGGGGTGACCTGGCAGTTCGGCGATCCGGACATGACCGTCCTCGTCGTGGCCGGTGAAGCGCAAGCCGTGCGCGCGCAGGGTGTCGAGGTGGCGTGAGGGGCCGTAGGCGCAGAAGTACCGCTCGACGGTCCGTTCCGAGCCGATCGCCGCCTGGGCCAGCGAACCGGGCTCGATCCGTACGACCGCCTCGTGGCCCACCAGCGAGCAGGCGAGGGGCTCGATGAGGAAGTCGTCGGCGTCGGGGTCGTTCTCGGCATGGGCGACCCGCGTCAGCCCGCACACATGACGGGCGTATTCGAGGAGCGCGTGCTGGAAGCCGCCGCACGTGCCGAGGAACGGGATGCCCTCCTCGCGCGCGGTGCGGACGGCGGCCAGCACCCCCGCCTCGCTGCGGTAGGGGCTGCCCGGCAGCACCCACACGGCGTCGAAGCCGCGCACCGCGTCCTCGGCCTCGGCATCCTGCGAGGGGATCCAGTAGGCGTCGAGGTGCAGCCGGTCGCGTTCGGCGAGGGCGTTCAGCAGAAGCGGTACCCGCGTGTGCGAGGCGACGTTGGGGGAGCGGTCCCCGACCAGGGCGAGTCTGGCCGTCCGAGCGGTGGAGTTCGTCATGCCCCTCATCCTGGGCGGGCCCCCGAGTTCACGTCCAACGATGATTTCTGCACGCTCGATAAGCACCGCTGATGGATACGGGATGCTGTCCGCCATGGACCCGCACCTGCTGCGCACCTACGTCACCGTCGCCCGCCTCGCCTCCTTCTCCGAAGCCGCCCGCGAACTGGGCTACACCCAGTCGGCGGTGTCCCAGCACATCGCCGCGCTCGAACAGGACCTCGGCGCACCTCTGCTGACCCGCCGTCCCGTCGCACCCACGGCGGCCGGCGAGCGGCTCCTCGAACACGCGGGACCCCTGCTGCTGCGCCTGGACGCGGCACGCGCGGACGTCGTACGGATGGCGGCCGCGCCCGACCACGGGCTGACGCTCGCGACCACGCCGACGGCGCTCGGCCCGCTTGTCCTCGCCGCGCTCCCGGCGTCCGGCGTGACGCTGCGCGTGCTGCCCCGGGACGACGTCCCGGCGGCCGTCGCCACCGGCACGGCCGACCTCGGCCTCGTCGACGGCCTGGCCGCCCCCAGCGACCCGTTGCGCCTGCCCGACGTTGCCCCGCTGACCACGCACGGCATCGCCGAGGAGCCGGTCTGCGTCCTGCTGCCCGCCACCCACCCGCTCGCCCGCCGCACCGGCCTGCGCCTCGGCGACCTGGCCGACGCCCGCTGGCTCGACGCCCCCGACACCGGGTTGCCGCTCGCGCACCTGCGAGCCGCGAACGGCGGCCACGGCTTCCGCCCGGCCCTGCGCTGCGACGGCACCGACGTGCGCACCCTCACCGCCCTCGCGGCGGCCGGCCACGGCCTGACCCTGCTGCCCCGCTCGGCGGCTGTGGACGTGCCCGGCACGGTCCCCGTCCCCGTCACCGAGCCCCGGGTGGTGCACCGCACGGAACTCGTGCACACGGGAGCGCCGAGGGGAGCGGCGGCGATGCTGACGGACGTACTGGTACCGCCCACGCCCGCCGCGGCACCGGCCCTCGCGAGCCCCACGCCGACCCGAGGCGGGCTATCCCGAACCCCTGGTGCCTCTGAGTAAAGGGACTTCCCGTTCCTGACCACTGGTCAGTCTCACTCGATCGTGGCTCGTTGTGCGCCGGGGCGAAGGGTAGTCACCAGCCGGAGGCGATCCGATGGAACAGACTGTGTTGCGACCCAAGCCCATGCCTGGTCAGGGGCCCGCCGAGAGCGAGACGACCGAACCCGGAGTGCGGCGTCCGCATGCCGCGCCCCGGCGCCGGGGCCGACGGCTCACGACCCTGTTGTGCGCCCTGCTGGCCGGGGCGGTCCTGGTCCTGAGCGGGGTCGGACTGGGCACGCTCGGGGCCACGGTGATCGGCATGAGCCGACTCGCCGAACTTCAGAAGCAGGCCCGGCCGGGCGCGCCCGCAGACCCGGCCACCTCCGCGCACCCCGGGTCCTCGACCCCACCGTCCGCCACGCCGTCCCCGGCCGTCGTCGCGACCCTGGGCGTGGAAGCCGTGGACGACAGGCGGGGTGCCCAGGTCGTCGGCGTGCACGTTCCCGGGCCCGGGTACTCGGCGGGCCTGGTCAGGGGCGATGTGCTCCTCGCGTTCGGGAGGACCCGCCTCGACTCCGCCGCCGACCTCGCGCGAGCCGTCGCCCGCTCCCGTCCGGGCGACCGGGTCACCCTGACGGTGCGCCATCGCGGCGGCGTCCACCAAGAGCTGACGGTGGTGCCCGGCGTCGTCACCTGAGCGCCCCCGCGTGCGTCCGGGAGTCCGTGAAAACCACTGGTCCCGTTCCGCCGGCAGGGCCACGATGCCCCCATGCCGACCACTCTCCTCGCCTTCCTGGGGGCGTGCACCCTCATCGCCGCCTCGCCCGGCCCGAGCACGGTGCTGATCATCAAGCAGTCGCTGCACAGCAGGCGCTCCGGCTTCCTGACCGTGCTGGGCAACGAGACCGGCGTCTTCATCTGGGGCGTGGTCGCCGCGTTCGGCCTGACCGCGCTGCTGACCGCGTCCGAGGTGGCGTACGACGTGATGCGGGTCGTCGGCGCGGTCGTCCTCGTCGGCTTCGGCATCCAGGCGCTGCGGCAGGCCCGCCGCGGCAAGGATGCCGACGACGGCGTCCGGGAAGGCGCGCCGAAGAGCGGCTGGCACTCCTACCGCGGCGGGCTGCTGCTCAACCTCGCCAACCCCAAGGCGGCCGTCTTCGCGATGTCCTTCCTGCCGCAGTTCGTGCCGGAGGGCGCCCCGCACCTGCCGGCCATGGTCGGCCTCGCGGCGCTCTGGGCGGTCTACGAGGTCGGCTACTACGGCCTGTACGTGTGGTTCGTGGGCAGGCTGAAGTCCGTGCTGTCCCGCGCGGGCGTGCGCCGCCGTCTGGAGCAGGTCTCCGGCGGTGTGCTGCTGCTCCTCGGCGTCCGCATGGCGCTGGAGGGCTGAGCCGTGCCGCAGCAGCCGCCCGCCGGTCCCGCCGACCGGCTCGCGCCGCCCCCTGCGTCCGGGCAGGATGCTGCCCGTAGTCCCTATCAGCGCCCAGGGAGGCCCGGATGACCGGCACCGCACCCTTCACCGCGGACGACTACCGGACCCGTATGGAGCGCGCCGCGCGGGCGGCCGCCGACGCGGGCCTCGCCGGGCTCCTGGTGGCACCCGGCCCGGACCTGATCTGGCTCACCGGCTACGCGCCCACCGCCGAGACCGAGCGGCTCACCCTGCTGGTCCTCGTCCCCGGCCGGGACCCCGTGCTCGTCGTCCCCGCCCTGGAGGCCCCCGACGCCGCGAAGGCGTCCGGCGCGCCCGGCCTGACCCTGCGCGACTGGACCGACGGCAAGGACCCCTACGCCGCCACCGCCGCCCTCCTCGACGCGAGCGGCCGGTTCGGCATCAGCGACAACGCCTGGGCGATGCACCTGCTGGCACTCCAGCGGGCGCTGCCCGGCACCTCGTACGCCTCCCTCACCGACGCCCTGCCGATGCTGCGCGCGGTCAAGGACGCCGCCGAGCTCCAGCTGCTGGCCGCCGCGGGGGCCGCCGCCGACGCCGCGTTCGAGGAGATCCGCAAGGTGCGCTTCGGCGGGCGCCGCGAGTCCGAGGTGGGCGCCGACCTCGCCGGGCTGCTGCGCCGCTTCGGCCACTCGCAGGTCGATTTCACGATCGTCGCGTCCGGGCCCAACGGCGCCAACCCGCACCACGAGGTCGGCGACCGGCTGATCGAGGACGGCGACATGGTCGTCCTCGACTTCGGCGGCCTGAAGGACGGCTACGGCTCCGACACCTCCCGCACGGTCCACGTCGGTGAACCCACCGAGGAGGAGCGCCGGGTCCACGACCTGGTCCGCGAGGCCCAGGAGGCCGGCTTCCGGGCGGTGCGGCCCGGCGTCGCCTGCCAGGAGGTCGACCGGGCCGCCCGCGCGGTCATCGCGGACGCCGGGTACGGCGAGTACTTCATCCACCGCACCGGGCACGGCATCGGCGTCACCACGCACGAGCCGCCGTACATGATCGAGGGCGAGGAGCAGCCACTCGTGCCCGGCATGTGCTTCTCCGTGGAGCCCGGCGTCTATCTGCCGGGCCGCTTCGGAGTACGGATCGAGGACATCGTGACGGTCACCGAGGACGGCGGCCGGCGCCTCAACGACACGACCCGCGAGCTGGTCGTGGTCGACTGACCCGCCGACCCGTCCCGGCGCAAGGAGCCCCCGTAGACCCCCGAGCGACAACGGCGCGACCATGACCCAGGCACCGACACCCACCGCGGACACCGTCCGCCGACTGGTCCGTTCCCTGCTCAAGGACGGCGTGGACGACTCGGCGGGACCCGAGGTCCGGCCCGCCTCCCCGGGCGCCGAACCCGCCACCTGGTGGGTCGGCACCCGCCATGTGCTGCGCCTCGCCCGCGACCGCGAGGCCGCCGTCCGCCAGCGCCGCGAACTGCGCCTGCGCGACCTCGTCCGCCCGCACGTCCCCGTCGCCCTGCCGACGGGTGTCGCGCACGGCGAGTGGGCGCCCGGATTGACCTACACCCTGGACACCAAGGTCCCCGGCGGGTCGGGCGCGGAGAGCGACGTCTCCGCGGTCGGGGAGGCCGACCTGGCGGGGCTGCTGACGGGGCTGCGGGAAGTCCCGGTACGGCAGGCCGAGACGCTCGGCGTGCCACGGGCCGCGCCCCGCTCGCTGGACGCCCTGCGCAGGGGCGCCGAGAGCGCCGCAGCGCGGCTGGCCGACGCCGACGAGTTCGACGCCGCCCGGCTGCGCCAGCTCACCCAGCCGGCCGCCGTCCAGCTCGCCGCCCAGCCCGGCACCGCCGTCCTCGTCCACCACGCCCTCATCGGCGACCACCTCGTCGTGAGCGCCGACGGCCGGGTGCGCGGCGTCCTCGGCTGGGCCGACACCGTCCTCGGCGACCCCGCCGAGGACATCGCGGGCCTCGCCCGTGCCCTCGGCTCCCCGGCAGCCGTACGCGCCGCCACCCTCGCCGGCTACGGCGCCCGCCCCTGCCTGCGCGGCCTGTGGCTGGCCCGCTGCGACACCGTGCTCAACCTCGCCGCCCGCCTCGCCGGCGAGCGCGAGGAACCCCTCACCCAGCTGCGGGCCCAGCTGAACCACGCCTGGGAGACGATCCTGCTGGAGCGCGTGACGGAGTTCCGTGATGACGAGGACGCCGAAGAGCTCTAGACCGGGGACGCGGCGCTGCTTCCGTTCGGGGCCGGTCAGCCCTGCAACAGCACCACACCCGACTCCCCGGGCACATGCAGCACCCCGTCCGCGCCCGGCGCCTCCACCGGCTCCCACGCCGCCAGTACGTCCGCCTTGCGCGGCCCCAGCGGGATCGCCGCCGGCTCCTTGGCGAGGTTGACGGCCACGCGTACGTCACCGCGGCGGAACGCCAGCCACCGCTCCCGCTCGTCGTAGGCCACCTTGGTGTCGGCGAGGTCGGGGTCGGTGAGGTCGGGCTGCTCGTGGCGCAGGGCGATGAGGCGGCGGTACCAGGCCAGCACGCGCGCGTGGGGCTCGCCGTCGAGCTCGGACCAGTCCAGGCAGGAGCGCTCCCGGGTCGCCGGGTCCTGCGGGTCGGGCACGTCCTCCTCGGCCCAGCCGTGCGCCGCGAACTCCCGCCGTCTGCCGCGCCGTACCGCCTCCGCGAGCTCCGGGTCGGTGTGGTCGGTGAAGAACTGCCAGGGCGTGCCCGCCGCCCACTCCTCGCCCATGAACAGCATCGGCGTGAACGGCGCGGTCAGTGTGAGGGTGGCCGCGCAGGCCAGCAGGCCGGGGGAGACCGTCGCCGCGAGCCGGTCGCCCTGGGCCCGGTTGCCGACCTGGTCGTGGGTCTGGCCGTAACCGATGAGCCGGTGTGCCGCCGTGCGCGAACGGTCCAGGGGACGGCCGTGGCGGCGGCCCCGGAAGCTGGAGTACGTGCCGTCGTGGAACCAGCCGCCGGTGAGGGTCTTGGCGAGGCCCGCCATGGGGGCCCGCGCGAAGTCGGCGTAGTAGCCCTGGGACTCGCCGGTCAGGGCCACGTGCAGGGTGTGGTGGAAGTCGTCGTTCCACTGGGCGTGCAGACCGAGCCCGCCCGCCTCTCGTGCGGTGATGAGCCGGGGGTCGTTCAGATCCGACTCGGCGATCAGCGACAGCGGCCGGCCCAGGTCGGCGGCGAGCGCGTCGACGGCCGTCGACAGCTCCTCCAGGAAGTGGCACGCGCGTGTGTCCTTCAGCGCGTGCACCGCGTCCAGCCGCAGCCCGTCGATCCGGTAGTCCCGCAGCCAGGCCAGCGCGCTCTGGACGAGATACGCGCGCACCTCGTCCGAGCCGGGCGCGTCCAGGTTGACGGCCGCGCCCCAGGGCGTCTGATGCGTGTCCGTGAGGTAGGGGCCGAATACGGGCAGATAATTCCCGGACGGGCCGAAGTGGTTGTGGACCACGTCGAGGACCACGCCCAGACCCAGCTCGTGGGCCCGGTCGACGAAGCGTTTCAGCGCCTCGGGGCCGCCGTACGGCTCGTGCACGGCCCACAGCGAGACGCCCTCGTACCCCCAGCCGTGCCGCCCGGGGAACGGGCTCAGGGGCATCAACTCGACGTGGGTGATGCCCAGTTCGGCCAGATGCTCCAGCCGCCCGGCGGCTGCGTCGAGCGTGCCCTCCCGCGTGTACGTGCCCACGTGCAGTTCGTAGAGCACCGCGCCGGGCAGCGGCCTGCCAGCCCACTCCGTACGCCATGCGTAGGTGCTCTGGTCGACGACCGCGCTCAGCCCGTCCGGGCCGTCCGGTTGCCGGCGCGAGCGCGGATCAGGCAGCACGGGGCCGTCGTCGAGCGCGAAGCCGTACCGTGTCCCGTCCCGCGCCTCCGCCTCCCCCCACCACCATCCCGCGCGATCGGAATCGCGCTCCAACGCGCGCGTGGTGCCCTCGCAATGGAGCGTCACACGGTCGGCCTGCGGTGCCCACACCTCGAACTGCACGGACGGTTCCCCTTCGTCTGCTCACCGTGATGTAGCCCGTCCATGGTGCTTCAAACGAGATCAATCCGCTTTTGAATCTTCCCTTTTGCGGCGGGTGTCGCGGCTGCCGGGCCGAGCACGCGCGCGTGGCGGTCGTTTCCCCGTTTTCTGGACACCCGAGGTTCACTGACCGACAATCAGCACCGTGACGTCGTCTTTCGAGTTCAACACGTACCCCGCGCGGCTCTCCGACGCGGAGCGCGACAAGGCGCTGAAGGTGCTGCGTGACGGCGTCGCCATGGGGCGGCTGTCGCACGACACGTTCGTACGGCGCATGGAACTGGCCCTCTCCGCCCGCCGCGCGGACGAGCTCGCCGCCCTCACCGCGGACCTGCCCTCCGAGAGCCGGCTGTCGCGCGTCGTGTTCGGCACCGTCGAGGCGCTGTCCGGCTTCACCGTACGGCTGCGCAGGGCCTGGCAGGCCGAGCGGCTGCCCAAGCTGCTGCTGCCCCACCCCACGAGCGGCCATCCGCTGCGGATAGGCCGTGACCCCGCCAACGGACTGCGGCTGACCCACGAGACCGTCTCCCGGGTGCACGCCGAACTCAGTCACCAGGGCGGCTTCTGGATCCTGCGGGACCTCGGCTCCACCAACGGCACCACGGTCAACGGCCGGCGTGTGATCGGCGCCGTCATGGTCCGCGAGGGCGACCAGGTCGGCTTCGGCCGGATGTCGTTCCGCCTGGCCCTGCACTGAGCCGCCGGGCGGCCCGTGCCGCCGCCCGACCGGATCTGTCGAGGTAAGTCCCTTTGCCTTTCGCGGTGTTGACGTAGTCGACAAGTCGTGACTGACTGTGCGTACACCATGCACACCAGGTGAACCGACGGCACCACATTTGTGGAGGTGTGCCCTGCCGCCACTCCTCCGCTACCCGACCGTCGACGAGCTCGGCGCGCGGGCGGCCGCACTCGTCGCCCGGCGCCCCCGCGACACCCGGTTGCGCCGTGTGGGCACCTCCCGCGCCGGCACACCCCTGTGGCTGCTGTCCATCGGCCACGGCAGCCGCCAGGCCCTGATCGTGGCCGGCCCGCACGCCAACGAACCGGTCGGCGGCGGCACCGTGCTCCGGCTGGCCGAACGGGTCCTCGCCGATCCCCGCCTGCACGAGGGCGCCGACGCCACCTGGAACCTGCTGCTCTGCCTCGACCCCGACGGCCTGCGCCGCAACGAGGGCTGGCTGCGCGGCCCGTACGCCCTCGGCGGCTACTTCCGGCACTTCTTCCGGCCGGGCTTCCTCGAACAGCCCGAATGGCTGCCGGACGGCGCGGCCGCCGTCACGCTGCCCGAGACCCGCGCCCTGCTCGACCTCCAGGACGAACTGCGGCCCTTCCTCCAGTGCTCCCTGCACGGAGTCGACGTCGGCGGCGGCTTCGTCGAGCTCACCCACGACCTGCCCGGCCTCGCCCAGCGCGTCGCGCACTCCGCGGCCCGCCTCGGCATCCCGCGCGAACTCGGCCCCTACGACACCCTGTACTGGCCGGAGCTCGGCCCCGCCGTCTACCGGATCCCGAGGCCCCGCCGGGGCGACCTGGCCGCCGCGATCACCGAGGCAGCGGTGGAGTCGACCTGGTTCCATCCGCACCGGCACGGCACGGTCACGGCGGTCGTCGAGGCGCCGATGTGGGGTGTCGCCGCGGTGGAGGACGGTGCGCGGCCGATAGATGAGGAAACGGTCCTGCGGATGGTGAGCCACACCCTCCGCCATGACACCGGCGTCCTGCAGCGGCTGCTGGAACGCATCCGGCCGCACCTTCCGGCCGGGCCGGAGACGGCCCGGCTGCTTGCACCGGTGGACGACTATTTACTGGTCTGTCCAGGGTTGGCCGACACCTGGGACCCCGACCTCGAGGACCCCGTCGGCGCACACGCCCTCCCTCCGCTGAGCACCGCCCACCTGGCGGCCCTGCGCATCGCCGGGCGGCGGCTCGCCCTGCGCACCGCCGGGCTGCTGCACCAGCTCGTGACGGTCGCCGGGCGCGATCCGGCCGGGGCGCTGCCCGAGCTGGACCGGCTCATCGACGAATGGTGCGACGACTACCGCGACGGCTGCGGGGCGCGCTGGATACCGGTCGCCCGTCAGGTGGAGTACCAGGCGCGGGTGGTGCTCGCCGCGTTCGAACTCGCCGGACGCCACGCGCCCGCGTGCTCCCGTTCGGGTGAGGCGGGGTGGAATGCCGGGGCCGCCGTGCCGATACACCGGGAATGACGCGAAGCATCTCAGCGGTACGAGGCGGTCTGCTCGCGGCAGCCGCCACCCTCGCCCTCGGCGTGATCACGCCGCCGGCGACGGCACAGGACTCCGACTCCGGCAACTGGCTCTTCGTGACGGTCACCCGCGGCGACGGCCGCCATGGCGCGTCCACGCCCGGCAACCTGCTGCTGTGCGACCCGCCGCAGGGCCACGCACACGCGGCCGAGGCCTGCGCGGACCTCGACCGGGTGGGCGGCGACATCGGCAGGCTCCGGCAGAAGGACGCCTTCTGCCCCATGATCTACGCGCCGGTGACCGCCCAGGCGCGCGGGGAGTGGGACGGCCATCCGGTCGACTACCGGGAGACGTTCTCCAACGGGTGCGGTCTCGCGGCGCAGACCGGGTCCGTGTTCGCGGTCGAAGCCTGACGATGTCCGGCTGCACGCGCGTGTGCGGCGACGCGGTTCAGGCCGCCCGCCCGCGCGCGTGCAGCGCCGCCGCGACGACCGTGCGGGACTGGTGCTCGACCTGGTTCTCCAGGGGCACCCAGCGGGCGCGGAACCGTTCGGCGAAGGAGTCGCTCCAGGACGCCACCAGGTGCTCCAGACGCTCCGCCCCGCGGTCGTCCGTCTCCTGAAGGACCCGCAGCAGCATGGCCGCCGCCCGCAGCGGCAGCCGGCGCCCGAACGCGTCCACGCTCCCGACGTACGCCATGGTGTCGTCGGCCGGCGGCGTGTGCGCCCAGTCCGCGGCCAGCCCCGGCACCAGCTCCAGCGCCCACTTCGCGGCCCGGAACAGGGGCCCGTCCACGCCGTCCAGCCGCGGGAGCGCCTCGGCCAGCACCCGCTCCACCTCCAGCGCGTCCCGCCGCAGCCGGCCCGCGAGCCGGCGCATCGCCCTGGCCGGGTCCGGATGCGGCGCCGGGTCGTCCACCAGGTCGCTCGCCCACATCGGCACCTCGACGACCGCGGTGAGGCCGCCGTAGCGGTGCACGTGGTACCAGGTGCTGCTGCGCGCGTCGTCCGGCATGCTCGGGTACGCCGCGCCCGCGCCCGGTGCCGGCATCACATGCACCCCCGGTCCGGAGGCGGGCCAGCCCGCCGCGTCCGAGGCGCCGGTCTCCACCGGGATGTGCAGCTCGGCGGCGGACTTCGCGAACGGCTCCGCGAGCCCGGGGACGTCCTTGGTCAGCTGCACCCAGCTGCCGCCCAGATCGGTGCCGTGCAGGGTCACCTGGAGGTACGGCCGCAGCTCGTCGATGACCCGGGTCAGCGCCCGGGTCTCGGGCGGCAGCCGGTCAGGCGGCAGCGCGGCCGGAGCCCACTCCGGCTGCTCCGGCGCGGCGGGCCGGAAGAAGCCGCGGTGGTAGTCGAACAGGGTGCGGGGGGCCGGAGTGACGTGCAGGCTCGCCCCGTCGGGATCCGCGCACAGCAGGAAGTGCCAGGAGACGTCGGCCCGTAACTCCCGCTCGCGCAGCACCCGTTCGGCGACGGCGAGCAGGGTCGGGCCGCCCGTCGGTTCGTTGGAGTGCGCACCCGCGACCACCAGGACGGCGCGCCTGGCATGGCCGACGGACAGCAGATGCAGGGGCCTGCCGGCCCGGGAGATGCCCACCTGTCTCAGCGTGCACAGGGCGGGTCGGTGGGCGACCAGTGCACGGGCGGACAGCACCAGTTCGGCAAGCGAGGGGTAGCGCAGCTCCGGCAGGAGACTCACCCCCGTCATGTCCGCCCTGCGTCGCATCCGCAGTACCCCATGGTCTGGTTTACGTGTCAAGGAGTTGACGGGGGAGCCTCCCGGGGGCGCCCAGTTGCATTCAATGCCGAAAGGGCCGGAGGGCCGGCTTCGGCGGGTGCGACGGGGCCGGGCGGCCAGGCTGCCGCACTGCGCCCGCCTGCGCCGATGGACGCCGGGCGCACAGGCGTGCGAGCCGTTTCACCGCTCGTCATCATGCGCCGATCGTCGTATACGGGCCTCCGGAGTGTGCGCGGGTCCGAGCCGGTCGCGGGGCGGTACCCGCGGCGCGCGGCAGACCCGTACACGCCCGCAGCGCGCCCACCGGCCGCCCCGCCCTCCTCATTCCGCCGACGCGTCCCCCACCCGCTCCAGCAACGCCACCGGAAGCCGCCCGAAGAGCTCCTCCACGCGTGCGTGCCCGGTGAACTCCCGCTCCGGGGCCAGCACATCGGCCCACCGTCCGGGCGGCAGCGGCAGCAGCGTCTCGCGCCAGCCTCCGGACCGCGTCAGCCGCAGCGACAGCCGTGTCACGGCCGTGAGCACCTCCCCGGACCGCACGAAGGCCACACAGTGGCCGGCGGCCGGTCCGTCGGCGGTGAGCGGTGTGTACGACGCCGAGTCGCCGAACACCTCGGGGCGCCGCGAGCGCAGCCGCAGTGCCGCCGCCGTCACCGCGCCCTTGTCGCCCGGGTCCTGGTGCGGGAAGTGCACGGCCCGCCGGTTGTCCGGGTCGACCAGCGCCCGGTACTCGCCCTCGGTGCCCTGATAGACGTCCGGGACGCCCGGCATCGTGAGCTGGGTCAGGGCCGTGCCGAGCACGTTCGCCCGGATGTGCGGCTCCAGAGCGCTCCGGAAGGCCGCCACACGCTCGCCGGGAGCCCCGCACGGGCCCGCCGCGACGAACTCCGCCACCGCCTCCTCGTACGGCGGCTCCTGCTCCGTCCAGCTCGTGAACAGCCCGGCCTCGCGCACATGCTTCAGCAGCGCCTCCCGCACCCGGCCGACGTCCGCCTCGCCCAGCCCGAACACCGTCTGCCAGGCGGCCCACGCCAGTTGCGCGTCCGGCACGCCCTCTCCGTCACGGGTCACCTCGGCCAGGACGTCCGCCCAACGCTGCGGGCACTCGGTCAGCACGGCCAGCGCGGCCCGTACGTCGGCGCTGCGCTTGGTGTCGTGCGTCGAGGCGACCGTGCCGGTGGCGGGCCAGTCGCGCTGCACGCGCGCGCAGTACGCGTGGAACTCCTCCGGCAGGACGGCGGGGCTCCCCGGGTTCCCGCCCACCTCGGTCGCCGACAGCAGCGGCACATAGCGGTAGAACGCCGTGTCCTCCACGGACTTTGCCCGCAGCGCCGACGCCGTCTGCGCGAACCGCGTCCTGAACTCCAGTTGCTCCGGCCCGTCCCCGGCCCGCCCGAGCACCAGATCGCGCACGACGTCGACCGCCGCGGCCTCCTCGGGCACGGCGAACGCGAGCCGGGCCTCGGCGGCGGCCTCCTCGGTGACCACACGGGCCGCGTCACCGGAGGCGTAGGGCCGGTACACCTCCAGCCGGACCAGGAGCTCCTGGAGCGCGGTCCGCAGCGCCCACGGCGCCCGGTCGCGCAGCGCGGGCTCCGGGGACGTCGCGCACACCCGGCTTGCGACCCGCGTCAGCCGGTCGACCTCCGTGGCCAGCTCGTGCGTGAGCACCTTGTACGCCGCCCGCCGCACCGTCGCCTCCCAGTCGCCGCCCCGGTCCGTCTGCGGGGCCGCGAACCGGCGGTACAGGCCGAGGAGTTCACCGAACCCGGCAGGGTCGGTGAAGAGGCCGTCGACGTGCCGCAGGGCGTCGTAACCGGTGGTGCCGGCGACCGGCCAGGAGGCGGGCAGGTGTTCGCCGTCGGACAGGATCTTCTCCACGACCGTCCAGCGTCCCCCGGTCGCCTCGTGCAGCATCCGGAGGTAGCCGTCGGGGTCGGCGAGGCCGTCGGGGTGGTCGATGCGCAGCCCGTCGATCACGCCCTCGTGCAGCAGCTGGAGGATCTTCGCGTGCGTGGCGTCGAACACCTCCGGCTCCTCGACCCGCACCCCGATCAGCTCCGAGATGCTGAAGAACCGCCGGTAGTTCAGCTCCGTACGGGCCAGCCGCCACCACGCCGGGCGGTAGAACTGCGCGTCCAGGAGCTCGGGCAGCGGCAGTCCCGCGGTGCCCTCGCGCAGCGGGAAGACATGGTCGTAGTAGCGCAGGACCTCGCCGTCGACCTCCAGACGGTCCAGTTCCTCGCCGAGGGGGTGTCCCAGCACCGGCAGCAGCACCTTGCCGCCCTGCGCGTCCCAGTCGATGTCGAACCAGCGCGCGTACGGCGACTTGGGGCCCTCGCGCAGCACCTCCCACAGGGCGCGGTTGTGACGCGGGGACATGGCCATGTGGTTCGGCACGATGTCCACCACCAGGCCGAGCCCGTGCTCCCGCGCGGTGCGGGCCAGCGCGCGCAGCCCCTCCTCGCCGCCGAGTTCCTCGCGCACGCGCGCGTGGTCCACGACGTCGTAGCCGTGCCCCGAGCCCGGGACCGCCTCCAGGACGGGCGACAGATGCAGATGCGAGACGCCGAGCGAGGCCAGATACGGCACGGCCGCCGCGGCGGCCCCGAACGGGAACGCGGGCTGGAGCTGCAACCGGTACGTGGCGGTCGGCACCGTCGGGTCAGGTCGCTCAGGTGTCATGGAAACGTACGTACCCGCCCTGCCGCCCTTCGTGTCATCGTCCCCTCCACGTGGGCCCACGCGCGTGCCTAGCGTCGGACGATGCGGACGACGAGGAAGAGGGCGCAGAGCGGCGGGAAGGGGGCCCCGGGCGGGCTCGGGACCTACCGCGAGGTGATCGGCCTGACCGGGCCGCTGCTGCCGGTGGTGTCCTTCCCGGCGCGGCTGCCGACCGCCACGATCCAGTTCGGCAGCGTGCTGCTGGTCGCGCGGACCAGCGGCTCCCTGGCCGCGGCGGGGCTGACCGGCGGTGCGCTGGCCGTCGGGCAGGTGGTCTGCGGTCCGCTGGTGGGCCGGCTCGCCGACCGGCACGGCCAACGCGCGGTCGTCCTCGTGTTCTCCCTCGCCAACGCCCTCGCCATCGCCGGGTTGGTCGCCGGGGCGCTCATGGGGCTGGCGACGCCCTTCCTGGCGCTGCTCGGGGCCTGCGCCGGGGCGACGGTGCCGCAGATCGGGCCGATGGCCCGTGCCCGCCTGGTCGCGCTCGCCCGCCGGGCCGGCGCTCGCGACGCCACGGTGGGTGCCGCGCTGTCCTTCGAGAGCACCGTGGACGAGATCTCCTTCGTCCTGGGCCCGGCCCTCGTGGGCCTCGCGGCGGTGACGGCGCATCCGGCGTACGCCCTGGGCGGCGCGGCGGTGCTGGTCGCCACCTGCGGCACCGGCTTCGCACTGCACCGGACGGCGGCGGCGACACGGCCCGGACCGGTAGGGCGCGCACCGGCGGAACGACGCGCACCGGCGAAACGCCGCTCCGGGTCCGCCTCGACAGCTCCCGCCCCGGCCCGCACCCCTCTCGCCGTCCACTCCCTCAGAGCCGCCCTCGCCCTGCAGGGCGCCATGTTCGGTGCCTGCCAGGCCGGCATCACCGCGCTCACCGAGCGGCTCGGGCAGCCGGATCAGACTGGGCTCGTGTACGCCGCCATGGGAGTGATGAGCGCGGTCGCGGGACTCTGCATGGCCGCGGTGCCCGCCCGCGTAGGGCTGACCACCCGCTGGCGAGCGGCCACGGCGGCGGCCTGCGCGCTGTCGCTGCCCCTGCTGTGGACCGACACGCTGCCCGCCCTCTACGCCACCGTCACCGTCCTCGGCGTCGCCTACGCCCCGCACCTCATCACGGTCTTCGGGCTCACCGAGCGCGTCGTGCCGCCCACGCGGCTCGCCGAGGCGATGGCGCTCGCGACGAGCGCGCTGGTCGGCGGGCAGGCCCTCGCGGTCGCCGTCACCGGCCGCCTCGCCGAGTCCCACGGCCCCGCGGCGGCCTTCGGAGCGGCGAGCCTCGCGGCGGCGCTCGCCTGCCTGATCGCGCTGACGGCGCGCCCGGAGTCGTACACCGGACGCACCGTCGAGGAGTCGGACAGGCTCTAGACCGGCCGCTGCAACACCGTCATGCTGCGGTCCACCAGCGTCAGCCGGTCCCCGCCCTCCACCTTCGCTCCCGTCCCCGGCGGCACCCCGTCCGTGCGGCCGGTGTCGACGACCACCTGCCACTGACGGCCGTGATTGACCGGCACGACGAAGTCGAGAGTCTTCGGGGAGGCGTTGAACATCAGCAGGAACGAGTCGTCCCCGATGCGCTCGCCGCGCGCGCCCGGCTCCGAGATCGCGTTGCCGTTGAGGAACACCGTCAGCGCGGACGCCTGCGCCCGGTCCCAGTCCCGCTGGGCCATCTCGTTGCCCTGCGGAGTGAACCAGGCGATGTCCGAGAGGTCGTCGTGCGTGCCCTCGACCGGCCGCCCGTGGAAGAAGCGCCGCCTGCGGAAGACCGGATGGTCCCGCCTCAGCCACACCATCGCGCGCGTGAAGTCGAGCAGCTCGCGGGACAGCCCCTCCGCGGCCCCGTCGTCGCCCGCCGGGTCGGCGCCGTCCTGCGGCCACCGCACCCACGCCAGCTCGCTGTCCTGGCAGTACGCGTTGTTGTTGCCGCGCTGGGTGCGCGCGAACTCGTCGCCGTGACTGATCATCGGCACGCCCTGGGAGAGCATCAGCGTCGCGACGAAGTTGCGCATCTGGCGGGCGCGCAGTTCGAGGACCGCGGAGTCGTCGGTCTCGCCCTCGGCGCCGCAGTTCCAGGACCGGTTGTGGCTCTCGCCGTCGCGGTTGTCCTCGCCGTTGGCGTGGTTGTGCTTGTCGTTGTACGAGACGAGGTCGTGCAGCGTGAACCCGTCGTGGCAGGTCACGAAGTTGATGGAGGCCAGCGGGCGCCGCCCGTCGTCCTGGTACAGGTCGGAGGAGCCGGTCAGCCGGGACGCGAACTCCGCGAGCGCGCGCGGCTCGCCGCGCCACAGGTCCCGCACGGTGTCGCGGTACTTGCCGTTCCACTCGGTCCACAGCGGCGGGAAGTTGCCCACCTGGTAGCCGCCCTCGCCCACGTCCCACGGCTCGGCGATCAGTTTCACCTGGGAGACGACCGGGTCCTGCTGCACCAGGTCGAAGAACGACGACAGCCGGTCCACCTCGTGGAACTGCCGGGCCAGCGTCGCCGCGAGGTCGAAGCGGAAGCCGTCGACGTGCATCTCGGTGACCCAGTAGCGCAGCGAGTCCATGATCAGCTGGAGGACGTGCGGGGACCGCATGAGCAGCGAGTTGCCGGTCCCGGTGGTGTCCATGTAGTAGCGCGGGTCGTCGGTCAGCCGGTAGTACCGCGGGTTGTCCAGGCCCCGGAAGGACAGCGTGGGGCCCAGGTGGTTGCCCTCGGCGGTGTGGTTGTAGACCACGTCGAGGATCACCTCGATGCCGGCCTCGTGCAGGGCGCGCACCGCCGACTTGAACTCCAGAACCTGCTGGCCGCGGTCGCCCCAGGAGGCGTACGCGTTGTGCGGGGCGAAGAAGCCGAGGGTGTTGTAGCCCCAGTAGTTGTTCAGGCCCATGTCGACCAGGCGGTGGTCGTTGACGAACTGGTGGACCGGCATCAGCTCCAGCGCCGTCACGCCCAGCCCGGTGAGGTGCTCGATGACCGCCGGGTGCGCGAGGGCGGCGTAGGTGCCGCGCAGCTCCTCGGGCAGCCCCGGGTGACGCATCGTCAGGCCCTTCACATGGGCCTCGTAGATCACCGTGTGGTGGTACTCGGTGCGCGGGCGGCGGTCGTCGCCCCAGTCGAAGTACGGGTTGACCACGACCGACGACATCGTGTGCGGCGCCGAGTCCAGGTCGTTGCGCCGGTCGGGTTCGTCGAAGTGGTAGCCGTAGACCTCCTCGCCCCAGCGGATCGAGCCGCTGATCGCCTTCGCGTACGGGTCCAGCAGCAGCTTCGCGGAGTTGCAGCGCAGACCCCGCTCCGGGGCGTACGGGCCGTGCACCCGGAAGCCGTACCGCTGTCCCGGCATGACGCCCGGCAGGTACGCGTGCCGTACGAAGGCGTCGCTCTCCCGCAGTTCCACCGCCGTCTCCGAGCCGTCGTCGTGCAGCAGACACAGCTCTACTCGGTCCGCGGCCTCCGTGAAGACCGCGAAATTCGTGCCGGCGCCGTCGTACGTGGCACCGAGTGGATATGCCTCACCAGGCCAGACCTGCATGGACACGACTCTTTCAGCCGGAGCGCGCCACCGGGGGCGCCTTGACATCGAGTCTCCCCGAAAGTGATGGAACCACCCCTGACTTACGTCCCTCTTACCGGGCGACCAGTGCATACGCGGTATGCCAAACCAGTGGGGCCGACACGTACTCCCGGGGATTCAGGGGGAGTAGGGGGAAGATGTGCGCAAGATAGTGCACCGCCATCTGGGCAAGGTGGTGGCGGGTGCGGCCATCGCGGTGGCCGGAACGGCCGTGATGGTCGGAATCACCCTGCCGGGGACGGCGGGGGCCGACGAAACGGGAGGGAACAGCGGAGGCGGCCAGTCGGCCCAGCAGGCCGCCCAGGGGCAGGGGGCCGGCGCGGTGCCGCCGGGCGTCGTCGAGCAGGCCCCGGACGAGGGTGACAAGGGCACGGGCAACGACCCGCTGACCGACGACGAGATGGACCGGGCCGCACAGCTCGCGGCGAGCCCGCAGATGCGCAGCGCCGGCGAGGACGTCGAGGGCGACCGTGGCCCGCAGCGACTCGGCGTCGACATCGCCGAGCCCGACGCCGACGAACTGGGCGACGCGAACGCACCGCGCCGGGCCGAGGTGTCGTTCTACGACTACAAGGCCGACGCGCTCGTCACCCGGATCGTCAACCTCGACACCGGGAAGGTCGAGGAGACCTCCACGGAGCACGGCGTCCAGCCGCCCCTGAGCCGTGACGAGTACGCCGAGGCGGCGAAGCTCCTGATCGCCGACCCGCTGGGCGCGGGCATGAAGGCGGACTTCAAGGACGCCACCGACAAGGAGCTCACCTCCCCGGAGCAGCTGCTGCTCAACGGCGCCGTGTACCGGGCGACCCCGGGTGCCCAGCCCGCCGTGCTCGACAAGTGCGGCGAACACCGCTGCGTGCGGCTGTTCCCGAAGGTCAAGAACGGGCCCTGGATCGACGCCCGCTCCTTCGTGATCGACCTGAGCGCCCGCAAGGTCGCCAAGCTCGACATGCGCTGACCGCATTCGGTTCGCTTTTCCAACTCGCACGCCGGTACCGATCTCTCGCGTACCGGCACCTCACGTACTTGCACCTCCTGTAAGGGAGTCACTTCTTCATGCGCGTGAACAGAATGAGCCGCGCCCGCAAGGGCGCCGCCGTGGGCCTGTCCATGGCCGCGCTGGCCGCCGGCGCGACCACCGGCGCCGGGTCCGCCTCCGCCCAGCCGAAGGCCGCCCCGGCCCCGGCCGCCGAGTGCAGCGCCGACTACCGCATCGAGCAGAAGCTCACCGGCGGCACCACCTGGCGGATGTGCTGGCGCTACGACGGCAAGGCCGGGCTGGTCCTGGAGAACATCTCCTACCAGCCCAAGGGCGAGACCAAGCCGATCAAGGTCCTCAACAGCGCCCGGCTCGGCCAGATCCACGTCCCCTACGACGATGGCAGCGTCGAGTACGACGACCTCACGGGCTTCGGCTTCGCCCAGGGCCTGATGAACCTCGACCCCGGCGAGTGCCCCGGCGGCACCATCAAGACCGTCAAGGTCCCCGAGGCCTGGCAGGACCCGAACGTCAAGGGCCTGTGCACCACGACCCGCGCGCGTGGACACGCCTACCGCATGCAGGGCGACACCGCGAACAAGGTCTACCAGGCGCAGAGCAAGGACCTGCTCGTCTACACGGTCAACCAGGTCGGCTGGTACGAGTACATGACCGAGTGGCGCTTCCAGGACGACGGCACGGTCACCATGAACGTCGGCGCCACCGGCAGCCTGTCGTACGACGACTACGACGCCGGCGACGGCCGCGGCTGGCCCATCGGCAAGGGCGACCGCGCCAAGGCCACCAGCCACAGCCACAACGTCTTCTGGCGCCTCGACTTCGGCCTGGACGGCTCCACCAAGAACCGGGTCGAGCAGTACGACTCGGCGGTGACCGCGCCCGCCGCCGGCGACCGCGCCCCGAAGACCAAGACCACCGTCACCAAGGTCGGCAAGGAGCTCGCGGGCGACGCCAAGGCCTACCGCTGGTGGCGCATGGTCAGCGCGACGGGCAAGAACAAGGACGGCCACGCGCGCTCGTACGAGATCGTCCCCGGCGCCACCACGAAGTACCCGGGCCGCAGCTTCACCAAGCACGACGTGTACTTCACCGAGTACGACAAGTGCGAGAAGTTCGCGACCAACAACCCCGGTTGCGGCAACGGCCACCCCAAGTCCGTGGACAAGTGGGTCGGCGGCCAGGCCCTCAAGCACCCGATCACCTGGATGAACGTGGGCTTCCACCACATCGCCCGGGACGAGGACCAGCAGCCCATGCCCGTCCACTGGCAGGGATTCTCCATCGTCCCGCGTGACGTGACGGCTATGAATCCGCTCACTCCGAGCGAGCTCGCCTGGCAGAACGGGCACTGGCAGCCTCGTAGTTGAGAAACGACCCTGTCCATCCGGCTGCACCGCCCACCGCTCGCGGAGTACCCTTCCTTGATCGTTGAGACGGGGAGTGCTCGGGGGAGCGGAAGGCGGTGCGCGGGTGGGCTCGGGAGGGCTGGAGCTGCCCCCTGGTGACGAGGGTCACGAGGGGAACTCCACAGAGGTCCCACCCGGCACGGTGTCCCTGGCCCGGCCGATGGAGACGAGTTCCATCGGCCCGGAGCTGGACTGGGACCCCGACGCCTGGCGCGAGGTGCGTACGCGCGCCCAACGAGCGGGCCGGGCCTACATCTGGCTGAACCTCGTCGAGCAGCGGCTGCGCGCGGTCGTGGCCGCTGTTCTGCGCCCCATCTACGAACCCGTCCACGGCGACGAGTGGGTCGTCGCGGCCGCCGGCCCGGCCGGCCAGGAGTGGGTGCAGCGCGCGGTCGCCGTACGCGAGGTCAGCCGCCGCAAGGGGTATCTGCTGGACCCCGCCGACGACAACGTCCTCAGCTTCCTGACGCTGCCGCAGCTGCGCGAGCTGATGGTGCAGCACTGGCCGTGCTTCGAGCCGTACGTCGACGACCGCCGGGACGTCGAACTCGCCCTGGACGAGCTCGAGGTGACCCGAAACGTCGTCTCCCGCAACCGGGCCCTGTCCGAGGCGGTCCTCAACCAGGCCGAGCGGGCCTCCGCGCGGCTGCTGGAGGTCCTCGGCGGCAGCGGTGACGTGCCCTCGGCCCGCCGGCTGCCCATCGACGCGGTCGAGGACCTGGTCGGCGACCGCTACGCCGACGTCGTCGCCGTGCATCCCGACCGGGTGCGACTGCTGCGCCAGTTCCCGGCCGAGGACATCTTCGGCGGCGCCCGCCGGCTCGACGCCATCGGCATCGGCCTCAACCTTCTGGTGCAGAACTTCTCCGGGCGGCGCCTGGTGCGCCTGGCCGAATCCGGCTGCCGGGTGCGGCTGCTGTTCCTGAACCCGGCCTCCAGCGCGGTCAAGCGGCGCGAGCGCGAACTCGGCATCAAGCGCGGCGAGCTGAGCCGCGCGGTCGAGATGAACATCCTGCACATGCGCCGGGTGCGGTCCCGGCTGCGCGACCCCGGCGCCTTCGAGATCCAGGTCTTCGACGAGACGCCCCGCTTCACGGCGTACCTCGTGGACGGCGACGGCGCCGACGGAGTGGCGGTCGTGCAGACATATCTGCGGCGGACACGGGGGCTGGAGGCACCGGTCCTGGTGCTGCGCAACGGCACCCGGGTGGTCAAGTCGGACGAGATCGACGAGGGCGGGCTCTTCCCGACGTATCGCGAGGAGTTCGAACTCATGTGGGCGGATTCGCGGCCGGTGTCCTGAACTGTCCCGAGGTGGCCGGCGGGCCGCCCACGACCGGCCCCCGGCCTCGGGGGCGCACAAGCGGAATGCGGTCCTCTGATTGTCAGTGGCACATGGGAAGGTGGAGACCACTGGGGGAACGCACCACCAAGAAGGGGGACCGCCCATGGGCTGGCACCGTGAGCTGCTGATCGGCTTCGACCTGGAGACGACCGGTACGGATCCGCGCGAGGCGCGCATCGTCACCGGCGCCGTGATCGAGGTCCGGGACGGGCAGCCCATCGGGCACAAGGAGTGGCTGGCGGATCCGGGCGTGGAGATCCCGGCGGACGCCGTCGCGGTCCACGGCATCAGCAACGAACGCGCGGCCGCCGAGGGCCGCCCCGCCGACCAGGTGGCCGACGCCATCGCCGACGTCCTGGTCACCTACTGGAACACGGGCGTACCGGTCGTCGCGTACAACGCCGCCTTCGACCTGAGCCTGCTCTCCGCCGAACTGCGGCGGTACGGACTGCCGTCCCTGCGCGACCGTCTGGGCGGCCGGGAACCCGCCCCGGTCGTCGACCCGTACACCATCGACCGCTGGGCCGACCGCTACCGCCGTGGCAAGCGCAACCTCGAAGCGGTCTGCCGGGAGTACGGCATCGTCCTCGACTCCGCGCACGACGCCTCCGCCGACGCGCTCGCCGCGGCCCGGCTCGCCTGCGCGATAGCCGCCCGCCACCCCAAGATCGCGGGCCTCGGCCCGGCGGAGCTGCACCGCCGCCAGATCGAGTGGTACGCGGAATGGGCGGCGGACTTCCAGAACTTCCTGCGCCGCAAGGGTGACGCGACCGCGGTGGTCGACGGGACGTGGCCGCTGCGCGAGCCGGCGGACGAGACGGTCTGAGAAGGGTGTCGCTTCGCGTGCCTACGCGGCCGCCGCGATGCGCTCGATGCGAGGCTTGGCCAACCGCTCGTAGTCCGCGCCGGAGATGAGCAGCGACCGGTCCAGCCGGGCCGCGTTGAAGTACAGCTTCGCCCGTCCGACGACGTCCGGATCCGCGACGACCTCGAGGTCGGGATCGAAGCTGAACGGCAGGACCGTGCCGGGGACGGCGTGGGCCAGTCGCTCGGCGGTCTCCGCGTCGCTGAAGCCGACGTAGCGGGCGTCGAACAGCGCCCGGACGGCGTCCAGGTCCACCCGCCGGTCTCCCGGCACGACGGCGAGGACATGACGCGTCGTGCGCCGGTCCACCTTGACCCGCAGCACGATGCACTTCGCGGCCTCCGAGGCCGGGTGCCCGCGCAGCGCGCAGACGGCCTCGGTGCTGCCCTCGGGCTCGTGGTCGATGAGGCGGTAGTCGACGTGGGCGGAGTCGAGCAGGGCGATCAGGTGGTCGTAAGTGTCGTGGTGGGTGTGCTCGGGCATGCGGGGTCCTTGTCGAGGGGGTCGGCCGGGGGAAGTCGGTGTTGCGGTGCGCGTCGGTGGGCGCGTTCCACCGCCTGGCCCCAGTAGGTGCCGGCGACCATGAGGGCCGCCCCGAGGCCGGTGAGCGGGGTCAGGTGGTCGCCGCCGAGGGCCACGCCCACCGCGACCGCCCAGACCGGTTCGGTGCCCAGCAGCAGGCTGGCCCGGCTGGCCGAGGTGCGCTGCACGGCCCAGGTCTGGGCGAGGAAGGCGAACACGCTGCAGAACAGGGCGAGATAGACGAGCTGGGCCCAGGTCGCCGGGTCGGAGCGGACCAGCGTCGGCAGGTCGTGGGCCGCGACCGGCAGGAACAGGGCGGTGCCGACGAGGGTCTGCACGGTCGTCAGCTGCAACGGACGGATCGCCCGCCCTGCGGTCAGGCGGCCGACGAGGGCGACATGCACGGCCCTGATCAGCGCGGCGCCGAGCATCAGCAGGTCGCCGAGGCGGGGCTCGTGGAAGCCGTTGCCGGACATCAGCAGTCCGACGGCCAGGACGCAGACGGCGGTCGCGGCGAAGAAGGAGGCGGGCAGCGGGCCACGACGGCCGCCGCGGTCGAGGAGCGGGGTGAGGACGATGGTCAGGCTGATGATGAGGCCGGCGTTGGCGGCGCTGGTGTGGGCGACGCCGTACGTCTCCACGACCAGGACCGCCGCCTGGGTCAGGCCCAGGGGCACCCCGATCCGCAGCTCGTCCCGCGTCCACCGGCGCGCCCCGCGCCGCCGGGCGGCGACCAGGCCGAGACAGGCGAGCGCGGACAGGGCGTAGCGGGCGAACAGCACGAGCAGGACGGGGAGGGCCGCGGTCGCCGTCTGGGCGGACAGATAGCTGGAACCCCAGACGAGCGCGACAAGGAGGAGTACCGCATCGGTACGGCGGACGTCGGACACCGGCCCACCGTGCACCGGAGACATCCTTGAAGCCCAGTACCACTTTCTAAAACGATCATTTAGCAGTCCTACATCGTCGGCCTACACTGAGGCGATGGACGAACGGCAGCTGCGGATCCTTCGGGAGCTCGGCGAACTGGGAAGTGTCACGGCGGTCGCCGAGGCGCTGCTCGTGACGCCGTCGGCGATCTCCCAGCAGCTGCGGCTGCTCCAGCGGTCGATCCCGGTGCCGCTCACCGAGCGGCAGGGACGCCGCCTGGTCCTCACCGACGCCGGGCAGGCGCTGGCGGGCGCGGCCGTGGAGGTCGAGACGGCGCTCGCGCGGGCGCGGCACGCCGTCGAGGAGTTCGTGCAGCGGCCGGACGGCGAGGTGTCGGTGGCGGCGTTCCACAGCGCGGGCACCGCGTTCTTCCCGCTGCTGCTCCGCGCGCTGGCCGGAGCGGGCAGACCGGCACCGAGGCTCGTCGACGAGGACGTGCCGCAGGAGGACTTCCCGCGGCTCACCCGGGAGTACGACATCGTCCTCGCCCACCGGCTGGACCATGCCCCGCCCTGGCCTGACACGGTGGCCGCGACGACGCTGCTGCGTGAGCCGCTGGACGTGGCCATGCCCGCCGACCACCCTCTTGCCGCGAAGCGCCGGGTCACCCCGCGCGACGTGGCGGACGAGTCGTGGATCACCGTGCACGACGGCTTCCCGGTGCTGGCGGTCATCGAGGCGATCGCCGCGGCGGCCGGCCGGCGACTGCATCTGGCGCACCGCATCAACGAGTTCGCGGTCGTCGCGCAGGTGGTGGCGGCCGGAGGCGGCATCGCGCTGATGCCCCGCTGGACGATGCCCCGGCATCCGGCGCTGACCCTGAGACCACTGAGCGGCGTCCAGGCCAGACGACACATCGACGCGCTCTACCGCCCGGAACGCACGGCCAGATCGGCGGTCCGCACGGTCCTGACCGAGCTGCGCCACGCCGCGAGCGACATCCAGAGCCGGCTGTCCGAGGGTGGGGTCACGCCCTGAAGGGCGCGATCAGAACGGATACCACCGCACCGTCTCGTCCCCGTCCCGCAGCGAGGCCACCCGTCGTCCGAACTCGGCCAGCGCCTTCGGGTTCGTCGGCGCGTGCTGGGCCACCCACGCGCAGCTCGCCGTCTCCCGCGCCCCGCGCAGCACCGAGCAGCCCTCCCACTCGCGCACGTCCCAGCCGTACGTCTCGACGAACGACCGGTAGTCGGCGGCCGGCATCCCGTACCGGTCCCGGGAGAGCGCCATGACCACCAGGTCGTGCTCGCGCAGATCGAAGGCGAAGGTCTCCAGGTCGACCAGCACCGGCCCGTCCGCCCCCACATGGACATTGCGCGGCAGCGCGTCCCCGTGGATCGGCCCCGGCGCCACATGAGGCGTCAGCCCCGCCGCGGCGGCCGCGAAACCGTCCCGCCGCTCCCGCAGATACGCCGCGTCCGCCGGATCGATCGCGTCACCGGCGAGCCGCAGCCAACGCTCCACCCCGCCGAGCAACTCACGTGGCGGCAGGGTGAAGGAAGGCGCGGACAGGGCGTGCACGACCCGTAGCAGTTCGGCCAAATCCCGTGGCCCGGCGGGCCGTACGGGATCCGGCAGCCGGTGCCACACGGTCACCGGATGGCCTTGGACCAGAAGCGCCTTCGGCTCGGCGGCCCGCACCGCAGGCACGCCCGCCTCCGCCAGCCACACGGCGATGTCGAGCTCGCGCCGCGCCCGGTCGAGGAGTTCGGCGTCACGGCCCACCTTGACGGCCAGGTCACCGGCGGCGAAGACCGCGTTCTCGCCCAGGGCGAGCAGCCGGGCGTCCCGCGCCGGCCCGGGCAGTACGTCCGCCGCGGCCAGTACGTCCCGCGCCCGTGCCTCGTCCATCGTCCGCCTCCGTGTGTTCGTCCGCCGCCGGGATCGGCGTCGGATTCCCGCCATCCGCGCTCAGTCTCGCATTTCCACAGGTCGGACCGCGTGCGCGCGGCCTTGACGGGGTACGGCGCCTTCACGACCATGACGGGGCCCACCCGAGCCGCACAAAGGGGCTGATTCCGTGACATCGGTGACCGAGGCGCAGAAGGCGGTGAGACCTGCGCCGGGCGGCAAGGAGCGGCGCGGTGTCATGGACCGCGGCGCCTGGTTCCTCGTCCTGCCCGCGCTGATCCCCATCCTGGTCCTGAGCGTCGGTCCGCTGCTGTACGGCATCGCGCTGTCCCTCACCGACGCCCAGTCCGGACGGACCCGGCCCACCCAGTGGATCGGCACGCTCAACTTCACGGACCTGCTGCACGACACGCTGTTCTGGGAGTCGTTCCGGATCGGCCTGGTCTGGGCGGTCGGCGTCACCGTCCCGCAGTTCCTGCTGGCGCTCGGCCTCGCCCTCCTGCTCAACGAGGACCTGCGCCTGCGCTGGCTCGCCCGGGCCCTCGCGATCGTCCCGTGGGCCATGCCCGAGGTCGTCGTAGGTGTCATGTGGCGGCTGGTCTACAACCCCGACGCGGGCATCCTCAACGAGACGATCCGCGACCTCGGCCTCGGTGACGGCCGCGACTGGCTGAGCGGGCTCGGCACCGCACTGCCGGCCGTCGTCGTCGTGGGCATCTGGGCGGGCCTGCCGACCACGACGGTCGCCCTGCTCGCGGGCCTGCAGAACACCCCGCGCGAACTGCACGAGGCGGCGGCCGTGGACGGCGCCGGCGCCTGGCGCCGCTTCCGCACCGTCACCTGGCCCGCCCTGCGGCCCGTCGCCCTGTCCATCACGGCACTCAACCTCATCTGGAACTTCAACTCCTTCGCCCTGGTCTACGTCCTGACCAGCGGCGGCCCCGGCGGCCGCACCCGCCTGCCGATGCTCTTCGCCTACGAAGAGGCCTTCCGCTACGGGCAGTTCGGCTACGCGGCGGCGATGGGATGCGTGATGGTCGCGCTGATCTCGATACTCCTCGCGCTCTTCCTCGTCGGCCGGCTGAGGGGAGGCGACGAGGCATGAGGACCGGCCGAACCGCCCGAGCCGGGCAGTACGTGGCCCTGCTGGCGTACCTCGTGTTCCTGGCGTTCCCCTTCCTGTGGCTGATCTCGACCGCCTTCAAGCCGCCGCGGGAGCTGGGCAGTCTGCATCCCACCTGGATCCCGAGGGACCCCACCCTCGCCAACTTCCGCCAGGCCTTCGACGAACAGCCCCTGCTGCACGCCGCCCTCAACTCCCTGATCGCCGCGCTCGGCGCCGCCCTCGTCGCCGTGCTGCTCGCTACCCCGATGGCGTACGTCATGGCCCGCCACCGCACCCGGCTAGCCCGGGCGGCGACCGGCTGGGTAATCGTCAGCCAGGCGTTCCCGCTGGTCCTGGTGATCATCCCGCTGTTCCTGGTGCTGAAGAACCTGCGACTGATCAACTCCATGCCCGGGCTGATCACGGTGTACGTGGTGTGGGCACTGCCGTTCGCGCTGTGGATGCTCGTCGGCTACGTCCGCGCGGTGCCGCCCGAGCTGGAGGAGGCGGCGGCGGTCGACGGGGCCGGACGGCTGAGGACCCTGGTCTCGGTGACCGCGCCGCTGCTGGCGCCCGGGATCGTGGCGACGGCGATGTTCGCGTTCGTCACGGCGTGGAACGAGTTCTTCTTCGCCCTCGTCCTGCTGAAGACCCCGGAGAAACAGACCCTGCCGGTGATCCTCACGCACTTCATCGGCGCGGAGGGCGTCGCCGACCTCGGCCCGCTGGCCGCCGCCGCGTTCCTCGCGACGCTGCCCTCGCTGGTCGTGTTCGCGCTCATCCAGCGACGGATCACGGGCGGCATGCTCACCGGGGCGGTGAAGAACTGATGCGAACGAGACTGCTGTTGGGCTGCCTGGCCCTGGTGCTGCTGCTCGCCGGTTGCAGCGACGGCGGCGACTTTGCCGGTGGCCGTATCACCCTGCGCTTCCAGTCCCTGGCCTGGCAGGAGGAGTCCGTCCAGGCCAACGAGGAGCTCGTGAAGGAGTGGAACGCGAGCCATCCGGACGTCAAGGTCGAGTATGTGCAGGGCAGCTGGGACGGCGTCCACGACCAGCTGCTCACCTCCTTCGAGGGCGGTGAGGCCCCGGACATCATCCATGACGCCTCGGACGACCTCGCGGACTTCGCGTACGGCGGCTACCTCGCCGATCTGACCGACCTGCTGCCCGCACGGCTCAAGTCCGACATCCCGCAGCGCAGTTGGGAGACCGCGACCTTCGGGGACGGGATCTACGGCGTGCCGTTCCTCCAGGAGCCGCGGGTGCTCGTCGCCAACGCGAAGTGGCTGAAGCAGGCGGGCGTACGCATTCCGACCCCTGAACGGCCGTGGAGCTGGGCGGAGTTCCGGGCGATCACCGAGCGGCTCAGCGGGGACGGCAGGTACGGCGTGGCCTGGCCGCTCAAGGAGCCTGTCTCCGCCACGCTCAATCTGTCGCTGTCGTCCGGCGGACGGCTCTTCCACCGGGACGCCGACGGCAAGGTGACCGTGCGCTTCGGCGCGGACGACGAGGTCATGCCGCGCACCGTCCACGACCAGGTCAACGCCGACCGCAGCGCCTCCCCGACGACCCTGGGCAGCGGCGGCTCGGACACCCTGCCAGGCTTCTTCGGCGGCCGGTACGCGATGGTCCCGCTCGGCTTCTCCTACCGGCAG
This sequence comes from Streptomyces chartreusis, assembly GCF_008704715.1. Taxonomy (NCBI): domain Bacteria; kingdom Bacillati; phylum Actinomycetota; class Actinomycetes; order Kitasatosporales; family Streptomycetaceae; genus Streptomyces; species Streptomyces chartreusis. The sequence continues at coordinate 2,314,493 of NZ_CP023689.1, read as the reverse complement.
CAGATCGTGCAGCAGGCCCCCAAGGGCTTCGACTGGCAGGTGCTGCCCGCCCCGGCCGGCGCCGACGGGCTCACCCAGGGCGTCAGTCCGCAGACCCTGTCCATCGCCGAGGACAGCCCGCACAAACGGGAGGCGGCAGAGTTCATCGACTTCCTGCTGCGCCCCGACAACATGGTGCGGCTGGCCCTGGGCGACTGGATGCTCCCCACCGGCACGGAGGCCCTGAAGGACCCGGCCCTGCACACCACCGAGAACGACTGGGCCACCGGCACCGCCCTCGCTACACATCTGCGCTCGGCGCCCGCACAGTCGGTACGCGGCTACCCGGAGTGGAAGGACAAGATCGCCACGCCGGCCTTCCAGGAGTACTACAGCGGGGCCATCGGCCTCGACGAACTGCGCGATCGGCTGGAGGAGGACGGCAATCTCGTACTCGCCCGCTACCAGCGCTGAGGTAATTCGGTTGTAGGCGCCGCCCGGCCCCGCCTAACGTGCGGTCCGTGGCAGCGAACAATGCGATCACCAGCACCGGTCTCGGCCGGGGCGCTGCGCACTCCGTACGGATGCGCCGCGGCCCCGGAGCCCTGACCGGCCCGGGGAGCCACACCGTCCGCTGATTCCACGCGGACCCGCTTCTCCCTCCTTTTCTCCTGTCTTCCGGTCAGGGCCTTCGTCTGCCCTTCTCCCTCTCCACGGAAGACAAGGACCGCAGGCCATGGCCCGCCCCACCCGCGTATCCCGCGCGCTCTCCCAGAACTTCCTCGCCGACCGCACGGCCGCCGGACGACTCGCCCGCCTCGCCGTGCCACTCGGACGCGAGGCACCCCTGCTGCTCGAAGTCGGCGCCGGAAAAGGCGCGTTGACCGAGCAGCTCGCCCCGCACTGCCGACGCCTACTCGCCTACGAGATCGACCCACGCCTCGTTGCCGCGCTGCGCTCGCGCTTCTCCGACACGCCGCAGGTCCGCGTCGTGGGCGAGGACTTCCTCACGGCACGGCCCCCGCGCACACCGTTCTCCGTCGCCGGGAACGTCCCCTTCTCCCGCACCGCCGCCATCGTCGACTGGTGCCTGCACGCGCCCGCACTCACCGACGCCACGCTCCTGACCCAGCTTGAGTACGCCCGCAAGCGCACGGGCGACTACGGCAGCTGGACCCGGCTGACGATCCTGACCTGGCCGCGTCACGAGTGGCGGCTGGTGGGCCGGGTCGGGCGGCACAGCTTCCGGCCGGTACCTCGGGTGGACGCCGGGATCGTACGGATCGAACGGCGGCGCACGCCGCTGCTGGGCGCCGGCGCGCAGGACGGCTGGCGGCGCCTGGTCGAGCTGGGCTTCTCCGGGGTCGGCGGCTCGCTGCACGCGTCGCTGTGCCGGGCGCACCCGAGGCGGCGGGTCGACGCGGCGTTCCGCGCGGCCCGCCTCGACACGAGGGCCCTCGTGGGCGAGGTGCCGCCGGGGGCTTGGCTGACGCTGCACGAGGTGCTGGGGGTGCCGGCGACATGAAAGCGAGTTGCACGAGACGTATCGTCTCGATTAGCGTCAGGGTCATGACCAGTCCCGCTCACATCGCCATGTTCTCCATCGCCGCGCACGGCCACGTGAACCCCAGCCTCGAAGTGATCCGCGAGCTCGTGGCGCGCGGGCACCGGGTCACCTACGCGATCCCGCCGGTCTTCGCCGAGAAGGTCGCCGCCACCGGCGCCGAGCCGAAGCTGTGGAACTCCACGCTGCCGGGCCCCGACGCCGACCCGGAGGCGTGGGGGAGCACCCTGCTGGACAACGTCGAGCCGTTCCTCGCCGACGCGATCCAGGCGCTCCCGCAGCTGATCGAGGCGTATGCCGGGGACGAGCCGGACCTCGTCCTGCAGGACATCACCTCGTACCCGGCACGCGTCCTCGCCCACCGCTGGGGTGTGCCCGCGATCTCGCTCTCGCCGAACCTCGTCGCCTGGGAGGGCTACGAGGAGGAGATCGCCGAGCCGATGTGGGCGGAGCCGAAGAAGACCGAGCGCGGGCAGGCGTACTACCGCCGCTTCCACGCCTGGCTGGAGGAGAACGGCATCGCCCTGCACCCCGATGCGTTCGGTGGCCGCCCCGACCGCTCGCTGGTCCTCATCCCGCGGGCCCTTCAGCCCAACGCCGACCGCGTCGACGAATCGGTCCACACCTTCGTCGGCGCCTGCCAGGGCGACCGCACCGCCGAGGGCGGGTGGCGCCGGCCGGAGACGGCCGAGAAGGTCGTGCTCGTCTCCCTCGGATCGGCGTTCACCAAGCAGCCGGCGTTCTACCGGGAGTGCGTGCGCGCCTTCGCCGGTCTGCCGGGCTGGCACCTCGTGCTCCAGGTCGGCCGGCATGTCGACCCCGCCGAGCTCGGGGACATCCCGCCCAACGTCGAAGTGCACGACTGGGTGCCGCAGTTGGCGATCCTCAAGCAGGCCGACCTGTTCGTCACCCACGCGGGCGCCGGCGGCAGCCAGGAGGGCCTGGCCACGGCCACCCCGATGATCGCCGTCCCCCAGGCGGTCGACCAGTTCGGCAACGCCGACATGCTCCAGTCCCTCGGCGTCGCCCACCACATCCCGACCGAGAAGGCCACAGCCGAAACGCTCCGCGAAACGGCCCTCACCCTCACCACCGACCCGGAGGTCGCCCAACGCCTGAAGACCCTCCAGGCCCAGATGTCCGAGGAGGGCGGCACTCGGCGGGCGGCCGACCTGATCGAGGCCGAATTGCACGCTCGGCGGGGCTAGTCCGGGAACGGCGTCGCGATGGCCGTCCCACTGCGGGGGCGGCCATCACATGGGAACGGAGGTCCGTCACACCGTGACGGCCTGTCGGCTGAGGGGCAGACGCGCGTTGTCGAGAGTGGCGTCCATCCGGGCGGCCTGGCCCTTGGTGAACATGAACATCGCGGCGTCGTCGGTGTAGTCCATGTAGTTCATGAACATGTCGCCGTTCGGGGCGTTGCCGCACGTGGCGGTGGGGAAGCTCGGTGAACCGAGGTTCGGCCCGGCCTGGTTGGGCGTGTCCGCCACGAAGTCGCTGCCGCTGCACCCCTCGTCGTCGTCACCCCAGATGTGGCGCAGATTGAGCCAGTGGCCGATCTCGTGCACGGCCGTGCGGCCGCCGTCGAAGGGCGCGCGGGCCGTGCCACGCGTGCCGAAGGCGCTGTGTGTGATGACGACGCCGTCCGTGGACGCGGCGCCACCCGGGAACTGGGCGTAGCCCAGCAGTCCGCCGCGCAGCCGGCAGACCCAGACGTTCAGGTAGACGTCCGCGGGCCAGGCGTCACGTCCTCCGCTCAGGCTGAACTTGACCAGATCGTCCGTGTCCCAGTCCGTGACCGAGGTCTGGGTCCGGGTGATGCCGTCGGTGGTCCGGCCCAGCGGATCGGTCCGGGCGAGATGGAACTGGAGACGTGCGTCGGCCACCAGGTCCCGCCACACCGGGGGCACTTGGTTCACATCGGCGTTGGCCGCCCGGAAGTCCTGGTTGAGAACGTCGATCTGACTGTTGATCTGGGCGTCGTCGATATTCTGCTCGGGGGTGTTGTGCACCACGTGCACGACTACGGGAACGTCGATGACGCCCTGACGGGCGGCCTCGCGGCGCTGTGTCTCGTAGCTGAACGCGGTGTTCTCGATCACGGCACGATTGCCGGCGTACTCCGGATTCACGGTGAGGAGTCGGCGGTGCACTTCCATGGCGCCGCACCAGCGGCTGTAGTCGGCGGAAGTGGCGCGGAGATATGACTGCGCATCGGACATGGCTGCGCCCCTCAAAGGGTGTTGGACTTGCCGCGCACACGGCGGCGTACTGCGCGTCGGACACGCGCTGTGGGGGCCGCGTGACACCGGTCGGCAGCCGGTTGCCCGTTCCCCCTGGACCCATACACTGATAATCCTAGACATTCTCGGAGAAGACCGGCAATTTTTGCGGCATGGAAGTGAGCGAGGTGGCCGGGTCATGCGAGAGCCCCCTGCGGGTCTGTTCCGGTCCTGGATCCACTCCTACGAGGAAGACCGCGGTGATGTGCGGGTCTACCGGCCGGACGACTACCCGTTCCCGCCGGCCCGCGGACGCCGTGGGCTGGAGTTCGCAGCCGACGGCGCGTTCGTCGACCACCCCTTGGGGCGAGGTGACGCTCCCGACGCCGTACCGGGCCACTGGCGGCTCGCGGCGGACGGTCACGTCGTGTTGACCTTCGAAGGGGCACGCCCGGAGCGGGAGTTGGAGATCGTGCGCTGCGACGGGGCCGTGCTGGAGGTCCGCCGCATCATGCGCTGAGGGCACACACAGGGCCCGTTGGCTCCCCCGGAGTCAACGGGCCCTGCATCAGGGGTGGGTGGGTCAGACCGGTACGCGTTCGCCCTTGTCGTCGTGGGCCGGGCCGTGGGTCACGGCCTCGGGGGCCTCGTCGTGGGTCATGTCGGGCAGGCGGTGCAGCCACTTCGGGAAGTACCAGTTGCGCTCGCCCAGCAGTGCCATCACCGCCGGGAGCAGGACGCCCCGGATGATCGTCGCGTCGATGAGGACCGCGGCCGCCAGGCCGACGCCCATCTGCTTCATGGACTGCATGGACAGCGTCCCGAAGATCGCGAACACGGCGACCATGATGACCGCGGCGCTGGTGACGACACCGGCCGTGGTGACCACACCGTGCTGGATCGCGTCCTTCGTCGTACGGCCCCGCAGCCGTGCCTCACGGATCCGCGAGACCACGAACACGTGGTAGTCCATCGACAGGCCGAACAGGATCACGAAGAGGAACAGCGGCAGCCAGGTGATGATGGCTCCGACGCCCTCCGCGCCCACCAGCGACGCACCCCAGCCGTGCTGGAAGACGGCGACGAGGATGCCGTACGCCGCGCCCACCGACAGCAGGTTCAGCACGATCGAGGTGATCGCGACGGTCAGGGAGCGGAACGACAGCAGCATCAGCCCGAAGGCGAAGACCACCACGAACGCGAAGACCGGGACGACCGCTCCGGCCAGCTGGTCGTTGAAGTCCTTCGACCCCGCGACCTGCCCGGTGATCGGCGCATCGAGGCCGTCGACCTTGCCCAGCGTGGCCGGGCGCACGTCGTCGCGCAGCTTGTCCAGGCTCGCGCCCGCCTTGTCGAGGTCGGAGCCGCCGACCAGCGGGACGTACACGAAGGCGATGTTCTGCTCGTCGTGCAGCTTGATCTCGACCGGACCGCGCGAGGCGCCCGAACTGACCGCACGGTCACGGAAGTCGGCGAGCGCGGACTTCACCTCGGGAGCGTTGATGTCGTCGGCCTTGACGACCACCTCGGCAGGGTCGGAACCGCCGGGGAAGGCCTCGTTGAGGCGGTTGTACGTCTGCACGATCGGCAGCGAGTCCCCGAACTCCTGGTCCAGCGTGAGGTTCTGGGTCTTCATGCCGAGCGCGGGAGCCGCGATGGCCAGCAGCGCACCGGCCGCGACGGCGACCGAGATGACGGGCCGCGCGAGCACTCCCTTGAGCACGGCCGTCCAGAACCGGCTCTCGCGGTTCGCGGCGCCCTTGTTGCGGCGGAGCCTGCTCTCCGGGTGCAGGAAGGGGATCTTGCCCTTCTCGACCCGCTCGCCCAGCAGCGACAGCAGCGCCGGCAGCACGGTCACCGACCCGACCATGGCGACCGCCACGACCATCAGCGACGCCAGGCCCATCGCCTCGAACTCGGCGAGACCGGTGAACAGCATGCCCGCCATCGCCACGCACACCGTGACACCCGAGACGATGATCGCGCGGCCACTGGTGGCGGCGGCGACCCGGAGCGCGGTCTGCGCGTCCCGGCCGGCCTGGCGCTCCTCGCGCTCACGGCGCAGATAGAACAGGCAGTAGTCGACGCCGACGGCCAGACCGACCAGCAGCATCACGGAGTTCGCGGTGTCGCTCATCGGCATGACATGGCTGACGATGCCCATCAGGCCCATCGTCGCCATGATCGCGGTGACCGCGAGCAGCACCGGCAGCAGGGCCGCCACCAGCGCGCCGAAGGCGATGAGCAGAATGCCGAGGGCCACCGGCACCGCGGAGTACTCGGCCTTCTGGAAGTCGTCCCCGAACGCGTCGTCGAACGTCTTCATCATGCTGGCGCCGCCGATCTCCTCGATCCGCAGCGACCCGTGGTCCTTCTGGACGTCCTCGACCGCGTTCAGCACCGGCTCGACGCGCTCACCCGCGGTGTCCGAGTCACCGCGCATGTCGAACTGCACCAGCGCGCTGCGGCCGTCCTTGGAGATCGTCCGAGTGTCGTACGGCGAGGTCACGTCCGTGACCTTGCCGGTGCCCTCGACCGCCTCGACGACGGCCGTGACGGCCGACCTGAACTCGGCGTCGGTCGCCTTGAGCGAACCGTCCTTCGACTGGATCAGGACGGTCTCACTGGCCGGCTCCTCGATCCCGGCGTCCTCGATGATCTTGGCGGCGGTGTGCGTCTCGCCCTTGAGCTGGTCGCTGTCCTTGACGTCGACCCGGCCGGCCGCCGAACCGAGCCCCATCGCCAGGACGACGAACAGCACCCAGATGCCGACGGCAGCCCATCGATGGCGGGCGCTCCAGCCGCCGGCGCGGGCGGCGAGGCCCCGTACCCGCGTTTCTCCGTTCCCCATGATGGGCTTGCCCCCTCGTCTTGCGGTGGCGGCCCCCTGCCGCCTCCTTTCGTTTCGAAGGTATGGGCCGGATAAAGCCATCTCGTCGTGCTCGCCGGTGAAGTGCGGCGGCCGGAAATCATCCGCTCGGCCCCCGGGCTCTCCCCACTGGGGAGGATGGGGGCCCCTTACATCTATCCGGCCGGGTCGGGGGAGTGGATCAGGGAGGCCGCGGTCGGGTGGATCGGGTGAAGGAGCTTGTGCTTCATGCTGACCGGTAAGTAACTTACGGGTCCGGCCGTCGTGCCCGCCCCCACTGGGCACGACGGCCGCCTCACGACGACCGGACCGCCCGGGGCGCGCGTGATCGCCATAAGGTGGCCGGATGACGACGACGTATGCGGCTCTGCTCCGTGGCATCAACGTGGGCGGCAGCAGAAAAGTCCCGATGGCCGAACTGCGCACCCTGGTGACCGGTCTCGGCCACGACGGCGTTCGCACCCATCTCCAGAGCGGCCAGGCCGTGTTCGCCGCCGATCACGGCGACGAGGAGTCCCTGGCCGCGGAGCTCGCCTCGGCCATCGAGAAGCACTTCGGCTTCGCCGTCGACGTGATCGTCCGCGACCACGCCTACCTCAAGGCGATCGCCGACAACTGCCCCTTCCCGGCAGCCGAGTTGGAGCCCAAGCAGCTCCATGTCACCTACTTCTCCGCCCCGGTCGAGGCCGAGCGGTTCGCGGAGATCGACCGGGACGCCCACCTCCCGGAGGAGTTCCGGCTCGGCGACCGCGCCCTGTACCTGTACGCCCCGAACGGCCTGGGCCGCTCCAAGCTCGCCGAGATCCTGTCGAGACCGCGGATCAACAAGGGTTTGATCGCCACCAGCCGCAACTGGAACACCGTCGTGAAACTCGTGGAGATGACCGGTGCCTGACGCCCGGACCGCCGCCGTGGAAGCCGCCATCGAGGGTGAACTGCGCCTGCTCCAGCCGGAGGTCCGGTCCTCCCCGGAGCTGCTCGCCGAACTGCTGCACCCGGAGTTCCGGGAGTTCGGCTCGTCGGGGCGGTACTGGGACCGGCCGTCGATCATCGAGTCCCTGGTCGCGGGCGAGGACCCGGGGCCGCGGCCCGTCGTCGTGTCACGGATGGACGGCGTCCAGCTCGCCCCCGACCTCGTCCACCTCACCTTCGACACCGTGCACGCCGGCAGGCACGCGCACCGCAGCTCCCTGTGGCGGCGCACGGACGCCGGCTGGTAGATGTACTTCCATCAGGGGACGCCGTTCCCCGCCGAGGGGGAGTGACCTTGCGCTACGTCATCATCGGGGCCGGAGCCGTCGGTGGCGTCATCGGCGGACGGCTAGCGGGCTCGGGACACGAGGTCGTCCTGGTCGCCCGCGGCGCCCACTTCGAGGCCCTACGGGATCACGGGCTGCGGCTCAGGGTGCCCGAGGGCGAGCTGACCCACCGGCTGCCCGTCGTCGACGGACCCGCAGCGCTCGGGGAACTGCGCCCCGACGACGTCCTCGTGCTCGCCGTGAAGACCCAGGACAGCGTGGCCGCGCTCCGGACCTGGGGCCCCGCCCCGGTCGCCGGCGGCGGTATGGCAGCAGAGCGGCTGCCCCTGTTCTGCGCGCAGAACGGCGTGGAGGGCCAGCGCATAGCCCTCAGGCTCTTCCGACGCGTCTACGGCGTCTGCGTGTGGCTGCCGTCGACGTACGTCGAACCCGGCGTGGTCTCCGCCGCCGGCAGCCCCCTCACCGGCATCCTGCACCTCGGCCGTCACCCCCACGGCACCGACGAGACCGCCCGCCTCGTCGCCGCCGACCTGGAGAAGTCGCACTTCGAGGCGCCGGTCGTCCCGGACGTGGCGCGCTGGCAGTACGCCAAGCTGCTGTCCAACCTCGGCAACGCCCTGGAGGCCGTCACCGGCCCCGTCTCCGACGAGGACGCCCTCGCGCTGTTCCGGCGGGTGCGGGCCGAGGGAGCGGCCGTGCTCGACGCCGCCGGGATCGCGTACGCGAGCACCGAGGAACAGCAGGCGGTACGGGGCGACAAGGTCACCCTCGTCCCCCTGGACGGCGCCCCGCGCGGCGGCGGCTCCTCCTGGCAGTCCCTCACCCGTGGCACCGGCACCATCGAGGCCGACTACCTCAACGGTGAGATCGCCCTGCTGGGCCGGCTGCACGGCGTACCGACCCCGCTGAACGAACTCCTCCAGCACCTCGCCGACACCTTCGCGCGCGAGCGGCGGGCGGCGGGCTCGATGCCGGTGGCGGAGCTGATGCGGCTGGCCGACGCGGCGGTCGTCAACACACGCTGATCAACTGACCGCGGCTCGCCCCAACCACGCGACAAACAGCGGCCGTTGTCCCTAGGGTGATCCGCGCCAGGACGGCGGGAAGAGCAGGTCACCGTGGCGGGCGGCGCGGCACGGGCATGCCCGCGACGGTGCGGCCGGGCCGCGGCACCGGCCGGGCTCTCGGCCGTGCAAGCCACAGGAGGCGGGACAGTGAGTACCTACAACATGCGCGACTTCGACGGCTCGGCCCACGACGGGTCCGACCCGGCCGCGCTGCTGCGCCTGGCGGAGCGGCTCGTGGAGCGGCTGCACATCGAGAAGCCCGCACTGGTCCCGCAGGGGGAGATCGTCCGGGACGAGCTGCTGTACGCCGCCCAGGACGGCCTGCCCGCCAACCGCGGCCGGATCCGCTTCGCCCTGGAGGCCATCGGCACCGGAGTGGTGGCCGGCGGCGGCTGTCTGATCCTGGTCCAGGAGATCGGCCGCGTGCTGGAGGTGTGACGCCGGGCGCTCAGGCCCCGACGGCCGCCAGCACCGGCACCCGTGCCGCCTCGTAGCGCTCCAGCAGGACCCGGGCCACCTCGGGCGCTGCCCCCAGCACGTCCGCCAGGACGTCCGCCTCGGCGGCGCCCCGGGCGATGCGGTCCGGCAGGAAGCCCGGCGCCAGGACGTACGGCGCCACGGCCACCCGCTCACAGCCGAGCTCGCGAAGCTCGCGCACCGCGTCCTCGGTGCGGGGCAGAGATGCGGAGGCGAACGCAGGCCGCACGGCGCACCAACCGGTGTGCCGCCACTCCCGCGCGATTTCAGCGATCACTGCGATCGCCTCCGGGTCGGTGGACCCCGCCGAGGCCAGCACGACCCCGGTCGAGGACTTGTCGGCGGGCGTCAGGCCCGCCTCGTACAGGCGCCGCTCCAGGGCCGCCATCAGCAGCGGCGACGGGCCGAGGACCTCCGCCTGCCGGATCCGCAGCTGCGGCGGCGCGTCCCGCAGCACCGCCGGGATGTCGGCCTTCGCGTGGAAGGCGCGCGTCAGCAGCAGGGGCAGCGCCACGACGTCCCGCACACCCTGGGCCGCGAGCGACTCCAGCACGCCCTGCACGGAGGGGATGTTGAAGTCCAGGAAGCCGGTCTCCACCCGCACGTCGGGGCGCAGCGCGCGGACCCGCCGTACGAGGGCGTGCACGGTCGCGGCGTGCCGCGGGTCGCGGCTGCCGTGGGCGATGACGAGGAGGACCGGTTTCTTGGACATCGGGGTTCAGCTCCTTGCCAGCAGACCGCGGCTGCGCAGCACCCACCGCTCCAGCGGGCTGAAGATCAGCAGGTCGATGGCGATGCCGACGATCAGGATGAGCAGGATGGCGAAGAACACCATCGACATGGAACTCGTGTTGCGGCCGTTCTCCAGCAACTGGCCGAGGCCGACGCCGAGGTCGGGCGAGGACGCGATGATCTCCGCCGCCATCAGCGAACGCCAGGAGAAGGCCCAGCCCTGCTTCAGGCCCGCGAGATAGCCCGGCAGCGCCGCCGGCATCACGATGTGCCAGGTGCCCTTCAGACCCGTCGCGCCCAGCGTGCGGCCGGCCCGCAGGAACAGCGGCGGCACCTGGTCGACGCCGGACACCAGGCCGTTGGCGATCGAGGGGACCGCGCCCAGCAGGATCACCGCGAACATCATCCGGTCGTTCAGGCCCAGCCAGATCACGGCCGGCGGCACCCAGGCCACCGACGGCAGCGACTGGAGGCCGGACAGGATCGGCCCGATCGCCGCGCGCACGAACCGCACCCGCGCGACCACCAGACCCAGCGGCGTACCGATCGCGAGCGCCAGCAGGAAGCCGAGCAGACCGCGCGAGACGGACGTCCAGATGTACTCGTGGAGGGTGCCCTCCAGCCACGACTCGCGCAGCTCGCCCCACACGTCGGACGGCGCGGGCAGCTTCGTCGGGTCGCCGGCGATCCCGGACGACACCAGGAACTGCCACACCGCCAGCACGAGCGCGACGGCGACGACCGGCGGCAGGATCTTCTGGGTCAGGGTCCTGCGGAACGGCGTACGGCCCGTCTGGACCGTCTCCAGTGCGTCCAGGCCCGCTTCGAGCCCGGCGAGATCGGCCCCGTCCTTGGCGGCGGTCGTCTCAGTGCTGGCCATGACGGCGGATCTCCCCACGCAGTTCTTCGGTGATCTCCCGGGACAGTTCCGCCACCTCGGCGTCCTCGATGCGGCGCGGCTGCGGGATGCCGACCGTCCACTCCCGCGCGACCCGGCCCGGGCGGGAGGACAGCAGGACGACGCGCTGCGCCAGGCGGACCGCCTCGCGCACGTTGTGCGTCACGAACAGCACGGACACCTGCGTCTCGCGCCAGATCCGGGTCAGCTCGTCGTGCAGCACGTCCCGGGTGATCGCGTCGAGTGCGGCGAACGGCTCGTCCATCAGCAGCAGCTTGCTGTCCTGGGCGAGCGCCCGCGCCATGGCCACGCGCTGGCGCATACCGCCGGACAGCTCGTGCACCCGCTTGCCGTACGCGCCCTTGAGGCGGACCAGTTCGAGGAGTTCCTCGGCGCGCTCGCGCCGCTCGGCCTTGGCGACACCCCGGAGCTTCAGGGCGAGCTCGATGTTCTTGCCCGCGGTCAGCCACGGGAACAGGGCGTGCTCCTGGAACATCAGCGCCGGGCGGCCGTCGGTGGTGATGCTGCCGGCGCTGGGCCGGTCGAGGCCGGCCACCAGGTTCAGCAGCGTCGACTTGCCGCAGCCGGACGCCCCGAGGAGGGTGACGAACTCGCCGGGCGCCACGTCGAGGTTGATGTCGTCGAGCACGAGCTGCTGCCCGGCGGGGCCGGCGAAGGACTTCGAGACGTGGTCGATGCGCGCGGCGTGCTCCACGGACACATCCGTGTCGGCGGCCTTGGCGAGAGCTGTCGCCATGGTCGTCACCTCCTGGGAACTCATCGGGATCAGTGCCTTGCTCACGACTTCGCGCCGAGTCCGGCGTCGTCGGCCTCAGGTTCGCCCTCGCCCTTGAGGACCTTGTTCAGCGGTGCCAGGTCGTAGATCCCGGCCAGGTCCGGCTGCTGGAGCAGCCCGGCCTTGACCGCGTGCTCGGCCTGGGTGTTCAGGGTGGCCGCCAGCGGGTCGTCCGTGACCCGGATGGACCGCCACGCGGGGTCGAGCACATGGGCCGGGAGCGGCTTGCCGGTGTCGGCCTCGAGCTGGGCGTTGGCCGCCGCCTTGGCCTTGTCCGGGTTGGCGCCGATCCACTTGTTGGTCTTCACCGAGGCGCGAAGCACGGCCTCGACGACGTCCGGGTGCTCCTTCAGGAAGCTCTGCGACACGATCACGTTGGTGATCACGAACTTCTTGTCGGGCCACAGGTCGCCCTCGTCGAGGAGCACCTTGCCGCCCTCGGCGACCAGCTTCGAGGCGGTCGGCTCGGGCACCCACGCGCCGTCGATCGAGCCCGACTTGTAGGCGTCCGGCGTGATCTTGTTGTCGGTGCGGACGACCGAGACGTCGCCCTTGCCGCTCTCCGCGTCGACCTTCCAGCCCTGCTCGGAGACCCAGTTGAGGAACGCCACGTCCTGGGTGTTGCCGAGCTGCGGGGTGGCGATCCTCTTGCCCTTGACGTCCTTCAGGGACTTGATCCTCTCCGGGTTCGCCACGAGCTTCACGCCGCCCGAGGCCGAACCGGAGATGATCCGCAGGTTCTTGCCGCCCGCCTTGATGTAGCCGTTGACCGCGGGGGACGGGCCGATCCAGCCGATGTCGATGGAGCCGGAGTTCAGCGCCTCGATCTCCGACGGACCGGCGTTGAACGTGGAGTACCGCGCCAGCGTGCCGCCGAGCTCCTTCTGGAACAGCCCCTCGTGCCGGCCGACCAGGGCGGTGGCGTGGGTGAGGTTCCCGAAGTAGCCGATCTTCACCGAGTCCAGGCCGTCGACCTTGGCCGCCCCGGCGATCGCCTGCTCGGCGTTGTCCTTGGCCTGCGAGCCGTAGCCGCACGCCGCGAGGGCGAGCAGTGGCAGCGCGGCCAGGACGGCGAGCGTCCGTCGCAGGGCGGGGGTGGCAGGCACGGGAGGGGTTCCTCTCGGTGGCCCGGCACTCACGCCCTGCTCAGGCGCGGCCGGGAGATCGGCGGATGGACGAAGGGCGGGTCAGCGCACACATCGCGGCACTCCGCCCTGCCCGCTCCCGAGGGCGCCGCTGCCGACGCGGCCGCCCTCCTTCGCGAACGTGGAGAAGAAGTCGAGGGCCTTCATGTCAGAAGTCCCACCCGTCGTCCTCGGCCTCGTCCTTGACCGGCTCCGGCGAGGCGAACGACTCGCCGACCATGCCCGCGGTGAGCGTGGTGCCGTCGCTGGGGTCGATCAGGATGAACGAACCGGTGCGGCGCGAGTCGGCGTAGGAGTCGACCGGCAGCGGCTCGGCGGTGCGGACCTTCACCCGGCCGATGTCGTTGGCGACGAGCTGCCCCGGGTGCGGGTGCAGGGACAGGTCGTCCAGCGTCAGCCGGGACGGGATGTCCTTGACGATCGCCTTGACCGTGCGGGTGCCGTGCTTGAGCAGCACCCGGTGGCCGACGGTCAGCGGCGCGTCGGCGACGTGGCACACGGTCGCCTCGATGTCCTGCGTGGTCGCGGGCGCGTCCTTCGTCGGCACGAGCAGGTCGCCGCGCGAGATGTCGATGTCGTCCTCCAGCAGGACGGTCACCGACTGCGTGGTCCACGCGACGTCGACCGGCTCGCCCAGCAGGTCGATGCCGGAGATCCTCGACACACGGCCCGACGGCAGCACCGTCACCGACTCGCCGACGCGGAACGAACCCGCGGCGATCTGACCGGCGTAGCCCCGGTAGTCCGGGTGCTCGGCGGTCTGCGGCCGGATCACGTACTGCACGGGCAGCCGGGCGTGGCAGTGGCTCAGGTCGTGGGTGACCGGGACCGTCTCCAGGTGCTCCAGGAAGGTCGGCCCGCCGTACCAGTCCATGTTCGCGGACGGGTCCACCACGTTGTCGCCGGCCAGCGCCGAGATCGGGATCGCGGTGATCTCCGGGACGCCCAGTTCCAGCGCGTACGCCGTGAACTCCTCGGCGATCGCGGCGAACACGGACTCCTGGTAGTCGACCAGGTCCATCTTGTTCACGGCGAGCACCACGTGCGGCACCCGCAGCAGCGCGGCGATCGCGGCGTGCCGCCGGGTCTGCTCGACGACGCCGTTGCGGGCGTCGACCAGGATCACCGTCAGCTCGGCCGTCGACGCGCCGGTGACCATGTTGCGGGTGTACTGCACATGGCCCGGGGTGTCGGCGAGGATGAACCGGCGCCGGGGCGTGGCGAAGTAACGGTACGCCACGTCGATCGTGATGCCCTGCTCCCGCTCGGCCCGCAGACCGTCGGTGAGCAGCGCGAGGTCCGGGGCGTCCTGCCCGCGCGAGGCGGACGCGCGCTCCACGGCCTCCAGCTGGTCCACGAGGACGGACTTGGAGTCGTGCAGCAGCCGGCCGACGAGCGTGGACTTGCCGTCGTCGACGGAGCCGGCGGTGGCGAACCGCAGCAGGGTCGTCTCGGAGAGTTCCGTGGTCGTGCTCATGCTTAGAAGTACCCCTCGCGCTTACGGTCTTCCATCGCGGCCTCGGACATCTTGTCGTCGGCGCGGGTCGCGCCGCGCTCGGTGAGCCGGGAGGCGGCGATCTCGGTGATGACCTGCTCCAGGGTCACGGCGTCGGAGTCGACGGCGCCCGTGCAGGACATGTCACCGACGGTCCGGTAGCGCACGAGACGCTTCTCGACCGTCTCGCCGTCCTTGGGGCCGCCCCACTCGCCGGCCGTCAGCCACATGCCGCTGCGCGCGAACACCTCGCGCTCGTGCGCGAAGTAGATCTCCGGCAGCTCGATGCCCTCGCGGGCGATGTACTGCCACACGTCGAGCTCGGTCCAGTTGGACAGCGGGAACACACGGACGTGCTCGCCGGGGGCGTGCCGGCCGTTGTACAGGTTCCACAGCTCGGGCCGCTGCCGGCGCGGGTCCCACTGCGAGAACTCGTCGCGCAGCGAGAAGACGCGCTCCTTGGCCCGCGCCTTCTCCTCGTCGCGGCGACCGCCGCCGAAGACCGCGTCGAACTTCTCGCTCTGGATCTTCTCGGTGAGGGGAAGCGTCTGGAGCGGGTTGCGGGTGCCGTCCGGACGCTCCTTGAGCACCCCGCGGTCGATGTAGTCCTGCACGGAGGCGACATGCAGCCGCAGGCCGTGCTCGGCGACCGTACGGTCCCGGTAGTCCAGGACCTCGGGGAAGTTGTGCCCGGTGTCGACGTGCAGCAGCGAGAAGGGGATCGCCGCGGGGGCGAACGCCTTCAGCGCCAGGTGCAGCATGACGATGGAGTCCTTGCCGCCGGAGAACAGGATCACCGGCCGCTCGAACTCGCCCGCCACCTCGCGGAAGATGTGCACCGCCTCGGACTCCAGCGCGTCCAGGTGCGAGAGGGCGTACGGGGAGTCCGTACCCTCCTCCACCTCGGCGACGGTCGTCGTCATGCCAGTCCCCTTTCGGTGAGCAGCGCGTGGACCGCGGCCGCGGACTCCTGGACGGTCTGGTGCTGCGACTCGATGCGCAGGTCGGGCGTCTCGGGCTGCTCGTAGGGGTCGTCCACCCCGGTGAGCCCGGACAGCTCGCCCGCCGCCTGCTTGGCGTACAGACCCTTCACATCCCGTACGGAGCACACCTCGACCGGAGTCGCCACGTGCACCTCGATGTACGGTGCCCCGCCCTCCTGGTGGCGCTTGCGCACCGCCTCACGGCTGTCCGCGTAGGGGGCGATCACCGGCACGAGCGCCTTGACGCCGTTGCGGGCGAGCAGTTCGGCGAGGAAGCCGATGCGCTGCACGTTGGTGTGCCGGTCCTCGCGGCTGAAGCCGAGGCCCGCCGAGATGAACTCGCGGATCTCGTCGCCGTCGAGCACCTCGACGAGGTGGCCCTCCGAGCGCAGCCGGCCGGCCAGTTCGTACGCGATGGTGGTCTTGCCGGCGCTCGGCAGACCCGTGAGCCAGACGGTGGCTCCGGTCGTCACTTGGTTCTCCTGAGTCTGATTCGTCCGGGTGGTCGTCATCCGTGGAGCCCGCACTCGGTCTTGCCGCGGCCGGCCCAGCGGCCGGCGCGCGCGTCCTCGCCCTCCAGGACCCGCCTGGTGCAGGGGGCGCAGCCGACGGACGCGTAGCCGTCCATCAGCAACGGGTTCGTCAGCACACCGTGTTCGGCGACGTAGGCGTCCACGTCGTCCTGCGTCCAGCGGGCGATGGGGGAGACCTTCACCTTCCGGCGCTTCTCGTCCCAGCCGACGACCGGGGTGTTCGCCCGGGTCGGCGACTCGTCGCGGCGCAGCCCGGTCGCCCAGGACACGTAACCCTTGAGCCCGCGCTCCAGGGGCTCGACCTTGCGCAGCTTGCAGCACAGGTCGGGGTCCCGGTCGTGCAACTTGGGCCCGTACTCGGCGTCCTGCTCGGCGACCGTCTGACGCGGGGTCAGCGTGATGACGTTGACGTCCATCACGGCCTCGACCGCGTCTCGGGTGCCGATGGTCTCCTCGAAGTGGTAGCCCGTGTCGAGGAACACGACGTCCACGCCGGGCATGGCACGGGAGGCGAGGTGGGCGACCACCGCGTCCTCCATCGACGAGGTCACGCAGAAGCGCGCCCCGAAGGTGTCGACCGCCCACCGGAGGATCTCCAGCGCGGAGGCGTCCTCCAGGTCACGGCCCGCCTGCTCGGCGAGCGCCTTCAGATCGTCGGTCGTGCGCTCTTCCTGAACCGCGGTCATATCTCGTCTCCCCCTGCGTCGTTGGGCTGAAGGCCCCGGGTGAGCAACCCGAGGAACTTCAGCTGGAATGCGCGGTTGCACGCCGCGCATTCCCATGCGCCGTGGCCCTGCTCGGACGGACGGAGGTCCTCGTCGCCGCAGTAGGGGCAGTAGAAGGGGGCGGCCCGCTCGCTCACGACAGGGCCTCCTCGGAGGCACGGGCGGCCCACGTGGCGAACCGCTCGCCGTCCTCGCGCTCCTCCTGGAACCGCTTCAGGACGCGCTCGACGTAGTCCGGCAGCTCGTCGGAGGTGACCTTCAGGCCACGCACCTTGCGCCCGAACCCGGCCTCCAGACCGAGCGCGCCGCCCAGGTGCACCTGGTAGCCCTCGACCTGCTCGCCCCGGTCGTTGACGACCAGCTGCCCCTTGAGACCGATGTCCGCCACCTGGATACGGGCGCAGGCGTTCGGGCAGCCGTTGATGTTGATGGTGAGCGGCTCGTCGAAGTCCGGGATCCGGCGCTCCAGCTCGTCGATCAGCTGGGAGCCGCGTGCCTTGGTCTCGACGATCGCGAGCTTGCAGTACTCGATGCCGGTGCAGGCCATGGTGCCGCGCCGGAACGAGGACGGCCGGGCGGTGAGGTCCAGCGCCTCCAGGGACTCGACGAGCGAGTCGACCTGTGCCTCCTCGACATCGAGGATGATCATCTTCTGCTCGACGGTGGTACGGACCCGGCCCGAGCCGTGCGCCTCGGCGAGCTCGGCGATCTTCGTCAGGGTCGTGCCGTCGACCCGGCCGACGCGCGGGGCGAACCCGACGTAGAAGCGGCCGTCGTTCTGCCGGTGCACACCGACGTGGTCGCGCCAGCGCTGGAGCGGCTGGGCGGGGGCGGGGCCGTCGACCAGCTCCCGCCCCAGGTACTCGTCCTGGAGGATCTGGCGGAACTTCTCCGGGCCCCAGTCGGCGACCAGGAACTTCAGGCGGGCGCGGGTGCGCAGCCGCCGGTAGCCGTAGTCGCGGAAGATGCCGATCACGCCCGCCCAGACGTCCGGGACCTCGTCCAGCGGCACCCAGGCGCCGAGCCGGACGCCGATCTTCGGGTTGGTGGACAGGCCGCCGCCGACCCACAGGTCGAAGCCGGGGCCGTGCTCGGGGTGGTTCACACCGACGAACGCGATGTCGTTGATCTCGTGGGCCACGTCGAGCAGCGGCGAGCCGGAGATCGCCGTCTTGAACTTGCGCGGCAGGTTGGAGAACTCCTTGCTGCCGATGTAGCGGCTGTGGATCTCGTCGATGGCGGAGGAGCCGTCGATGATCTCGTCCTCGGCGATGCCGGCGACCGGCGAGCCGATGACCACACGCGGGGTGTCGCCGCAGGCCTCGGTGGTGGACAGGCCGACCGCCTCCAGGCGGTTCCAGATCTCGGGCACGTCCTCGATCCGGATCCAGTGGTACTGGACGTTCTGCCGGTCGGTGATGTCGGCGGTGCCCCGCGCGAACTCCTGAGAGATCTCACCGATCACCCGCAACTGCTGGGTGGTGAGCCGGCCGCCGTCGATCCGCACCCGCAGCATGAAGTACTTGTCGTCCAGCTCCTCCGGCTCCAGGATCGCGGTCTTGCCGCCGTCGATCCCGGGCTTGCGCTGGGTGTAGAGCCCCCACCAGCGCATCCGGCCGCGAAGGTCGTTCGGGTCGATGGAGTCGAAGCCACGCTTGGAGTAGATCGTCTCAATGCGTGTCCGCACATTGAGACCGTCGTCGTCCTTCTTGAACTGTTCGTTGCCGTTGAGCGGGGTGAAGTGCCCCGCGGCCCACTGACCCTCACCGCGGTGACGGCTCACCTTGCGGCGGGGAGTCGCGGCGGCAGGCTTCTGCGGGGTGGCGGCCATGGTTGATACGTCCTTCGGGACAGGCGGGAATGCGGCTCTGACCTGCGCATACGGGCGCATGGGCATACGTGCGCGACATTGCGCGGGAATGAAGCGGGAAGAGAGAGATGTCTGGGCGCTGCGGGGCTGTCAGCGCGCCGGACAGATGGCGCTGGACATGCGGCCGAGGTCGACGTGCCGCCGACTCACCAAGGCAATTCCAGTTCCAGACATGACGGAAGCGTGGCACGGCGATCTGGACACAGTCCAGCTTCGTCCATCATGCGGACACCCTTGTCCCGTAGAGTGAGACAAGGGTGTCGTCGGTCACATGGCCGTATTGGGTCGTTTCTTCCCAGGTCAGGCTGGGTATGCCCCGGGCCACGGTCCGGGCGTGGCCACCACGGCCTCCTCCTCGACCTTGGTGTCGAAGAGCTTGAAGCCGCGGCGCTGGTAGTTGGCCATGGCGTGCTCGCCGTCCTTGCTGCATGTGTGCAGCCATACCCGCTTCGTCCGCGCCCGCTCCGGCCAGCGCTCCGCCAGGTCCCAGGCGCGCGCGGCGCCGTACGCCAGCAGGTACCCGCCGATGCGGCGGCCGCGGAAGGCCGGGATCAGGCCGAAGTACTCGATCTCCACGACCCCGTCGTCCTGCGGGCTCAGCTCCACGTACCCGGCGGGCGTACCCCGGTCGTAGGCCACCCAGGTCTCGACGCCGTCCCGCTCCAGGTGCTCCTGCCACCGTGCGTACGGCCAGCCGAGCCGGTCGGTCCACAGGATGTCGCCGCCGACCGAGGCGTACAGGAACCGGCTGAACTCGGGCGAGGGCACCTCGGCACGGACGACCCGCACGTCGCCCTGCGGGGCTTCGGCCGGGAGGAGGTCGTCGGGGGAGGTCTGTTCCAGGGACCAGGTGGTCACGGCGAGGTTGGGCATGTCGGCCAGGGAATCATCCGGGTGGGTGATTTGTCGATCGACTGCGGCGCCGTCGTGGCTGGTCGCGCAGTTCCCCGCGCCCCTTTGGGGCGCTCAGCCGAGCGGCGATCGAGGGGCTCAACCGGGCCATGCCGGTCGCGACTCAGTCCAGCGCCCGGTCGATCGACGTCAGTGGCATCGCGAACAGCATCCGGCCCGACTGGGACCAGACCTCGCCGGTCGCCTCCCAGTACGACAGGGGGCCGGCCTTCAGGCCCCAGCAGCGGGGCGCGTTCTCCGAGCCGCAGCGGGTCGCCTCGGCGCCCTCGGTGTCCTGGCGCCACAGGCTGCCGTGCCGGTCCGTGCTGCCCGGGGCGCGGCCCACGTACCAGCCGGCGCGGTCCGCTCCGCCCGCCCGGTAGGAGAGGACGCCCTCGATGCCGGACGCGTCCGTCTCGTAGGCCTCGACGGCCTGCGCGGATCCGGTGGCGCCGGTGGCCAGCAGGCCGGGGCGGGCCGGGTCCTTGCTGAAGTCGTAGCGCCACAGCCGGGCCGGCCGGTCGCTGTCGACCGCCGTGCGCTCGCTCGCGACCAGGCTGTCGGGCGCGGTGCTGCGGTCGAGGGAGATACCGCCGAGGTGCGGGGCGCTGCCCGCCCCGGTCAGGCGGTACGAGCCGACGGCCGGCAGGACGAAGCGCTGGCCGTGGGCCGACCAGCCGTCCGGGACGCGGCCCACGGCGGCACTGTCGACCGTGGCGCGCTGGACGCGGTTCATGTCGTACACGTACAGCCCGTCGGCGGCGGTCACCAGCAGCTTGTCCTGGTACCAGACCATGCCGGAGAGGCGGGAGGTCAGGGCGCGGTAGTCGCGTCCGCCGTCCACCGGGACGACGAGGAGCGCGGAGGCGTACCTCAGGTGGGTGAGGTCGTTGGCGTCGACGAAGGCGACCCGGGCGAGGCCCCGGTCGGCGGCGCCCTCGTTCCAGCCGGAGAGGATCACCCGGTTGTCGTTCCACCAGCCGTCGTCGTCGGCGTCGCCCGAGGTGGTCACGGCACCCGCCCGCCAGCCCCGGGTGTCGGCGCCGTCCCAGCAGTACGCGCGCGTGGCGGCGGGGGCTATCGGCAGCGCCGTGCGCTCGGTCGGCGTACAGCCGTTCGCCTCGCGCAGGCTCCGGTCGGCGGTCTCCAGGACGGCGCTGACGCCGACCGGCTTGCCCATCCCGAAGGAGAGTTCGTCGAGCGTGGCCTGCGGGACCAGCCGCTCCTGGAGCCGGAGCGCGCCGGTGTCGGCGGCCCTGGTGAGAGGGGTCAGAGCCCCGGGGTTGTCGCCGACCGTGGCCTGTGAGGCGCTGATCATCGTGGCGGCGGCGGTGAGTGCGAGGGCGGTTCCGGCGAGGAATGCGCGCAGCGCACGCCCCTGCCTGCGTCGACGGTGTCTGCCGCGGTGCTTCATCAAACCTCCCGAGGCGAGCCAACTGCGGCCATTGGTTTGTGCGTTGACCAAAGGAGCAGGTGGGGTGGCCCGTACAGGGATGCTACGGCAGTTGGGCACGCTTGCGGACTAAGACCCTGCAAATATGCGGAAGAAGAGTCCGGACTCAGGGCATCTCGGCCGAGAACCGCCCCCGCACCACCGCGGGCGCCGTCGAGTGCGGCAGCAGCTCACGCGGGTCCTCCGGCAGCAGCACCTCGACCTCCGCGTCCTCCCGGAAGCGGTACGGCCGGTGCTCCAGCAGGCCCCCGAGATAGCGCCGCACCCGCGACAGCTCCGCCCGCACCGTCACCGTGCGGCCCGGGTCGCCGAACATGTCCTCGGCCAGCCCCGCCGCGCTGCGACCCCCCTGGTGCAGGGCCAGCAGGTACAGCAATTCGGCGTGCCGGGGACTCAGTTCGTGGCTCCAGGTGCCCGCGCCTCCGGACACCGTCACCGACGAGCGGCGCGGCTGCGTCAGATCCAGCGCGATCCGTGTCGCCCCGGCCGGCACCGGCTCGTCGGCCGGCCGCAGCAGCCAGCCCCCCGCCAGCGGCTCCACCGCGCACAGGCCGAGCGGCATCAGCCACCGCCGGCCCGGCGACAACGACTTGGGCAGCACGATCCGGCTCGTGTACGGCATCCCGGTCACCGCGGCCGTCCAGCCGTCCCGGTCCACCACCAGCGCCCGCCCGGTCAGCCGCGCCAGCACCGGCGCCGCAACCGCCCGCAGCCGCTCCAGCCCCGTCAGGTGCAGTTCCCGCAGCCGGGCCTCGGCGAGCTTGGCCACCGAGTCGACCCAGGCGAGCGTGGCCGGATGCATGGTCTCCAGCGGGCCGCTGACATCGACGACGCCGAGCAGCCGGCCGTCGCGCGGATCGGTGATGGGGGCGCCCGTGCAGGTCCAGGAGGTCTGCGAGCGGTGGAAGTGCTCGGAGGCGAAGACCTGTACGGGCCGGCGCACCACGACCGGGGTGCCGATGCCGTTCGTGCCGACGACGTCCTCCCGCCAGTCGGCGCCGAGTTCGAAGCCGAGGCCGTCCGCCTTGCGCAGCACCGAGGAGTTGCCCTCCCGCCACAGCACCCGGCCCTCGCCGTCGGCGACGACCATGATGTGGTGCGCGACGTCGGCGACCGAAAGCAGACCCTCGCGCAGCACCGGCAGCACATGTCTGAGCGCGGTGGACTCCCGGCGCCGCTGCACCTCCTCGCGGGACAGCAGACCCGACCGGAAGTCGTGGTCCGGATCGACCCCGCCGCGCAGCATGCGTTCCCAGGACTGCTCGATCACCGGCCGCGGTGCGACGGGTGAGCGCTGGCCTGCGAGGGTGGCGGCGCGGACCTCGCTCAGCAGCCGCGCCGCCCGTGCCGCGTCCAAGGGTCCTCCCGGGAGAACGGTTCTCATCTGACTGTGTGTCTCATAGTGCCGCCCCGCCGCTCGCGGAGGGACACAGTCCGCACACAGTCGCCAACAAGTTGCAACCCCTTGCAACCCTGGTGGACCGCCCTGGCCTGATTGAGACTTGAGCGACGCCGTCCCGAGCGGCGTTCGCGGCCTCGAACGGGCCATGGCGGGGGTGGTGCCGTGTCGGCGCAGCACCACCCCTTGCCACCCACCTCCGGCGGTTTGGCCGGGCGCGGTTCCAAGGACACCGGTTCAGGTACGTCGGCATGTGCGGGTGCTCTGTGGCTGGTCGCGCAGTTCCCCGCGCCCCTGAGGGACAGGCCTGCGGCCTTCCCCCCCCGCGGTCAGGTCTGCGGCCTTGAGCGGTCCACGATCGCGGTCTGGTTCAGAGTGTGCGGGAGGGTTCCGAAAGCACTGCCGCCGTCGCTGCCCAACCTCGATGCGCAGAAGGCGTCCGCGACCTCCGGTGGCGCGAATCTGACCAGGAGGGAGCCCTGGAGGACCAGGGCGAGGCGTTCGGTCAGGCGCCGGGCCCGTGCCTCGATGCCGTCCAGGTCGGCCAGGTCCGTCAACAGGGCCTTGATCGCGCCGTCCAGACGGTGATCGGCGCCGCGTGCCTGCCCCACCTCCCGCAGGTACGCGTCGAACGCCGCGGGCTCCCGCTGCAACGCCCGCAGCACGTCCAGCGCCTGGACGTTGCCCGCGCCCTCCCAGATCGAGTTCAGCGGCGACTCGCGCACCAGCCGGGGCATCCCGGACTCCTCGACGTAACCGTTGCCGCCCAGGCACTCGGCGGCCTCGACCGTCACCGGCGCGCACCGCTTGGTCACCCAGTACTTGGCGGCCGGCACCGCGATCCGCAGCAGCGCCTTCTCCTGCTCGCCGCCGGTGTCGTAGGCCGCCGCGAGCCGCAGCGCGAGGGTGGTCGCCGCCTCGGACTCGATCGCCAGGTCCGCCAGGACGTTGCGCATGAGCGGCTTGTCGACGAGCCGGCCGCCGAACGCCTCGCGGTTCTCGCAGTGATGGACCGCCTGCGCGACGGCCTGCCGCATCAGCCCCGCCGAGCCGAGCACGCAGTCGAGCCGGGTCGCCGCGACCATCTCGATGATGGTGCGCACCCCGCGCCCCTCCTCACCGACGCGGCGCGCCCACGTCCCGTCGAACTCGACCTCGCCCGACGCGTTCGACCGGTTGCCCAGCTTGTCCTTCAGCCGCTGGATCCGGAACACGTTGCGGCCGCCGTCCGCCAGCACCCGCGGCACGAGGAAGCACGTCAGCCCGTCCGGCGCCTGGGCCAGCACCAGGAACCCGTCCGACATGGGCGCCGAGCAGAACCACTTGTGCCCGCTCAGGGAGTACGTCCCGGACTCGGCCAGCGGGGTGGCCGTCGTCGTGTTGGCGCGTACGTCGCTGCCGCCCTGCTTCTCCGTCATGCCCATCCCGAACAGGGCACCGGCCTTCCGCTCCGCAGGGCGCAGCTCACGGTCGTAGATCATCGACGTCAGCCGCGGCTCCCACTCGGCGGCCAGGCCGGGGTCGGTGCGCAGGGCGGGGACCGCCGCGTGGGTCATGGACAGCGGGCAGCCGTTGCCCGCCTCGACCTGCGTCCACAGCAGGAACGCCGCCGCCCGCCGCACATGCCCGGCCGGCCGTGCCCAGGCCGCGGTCAGCCCCGCGGAGACGCCCTTGCCGAGCAGGCGGTGCCAGGACGGATGGAAGTCGACCTCGTCGATCCGGTGGCCGTAGCGGTCGTGGGTGCGCAGGCGCGGCGGGTTCTCGTTCGCCAGTACGCCCCACTCCTGCACCTGCGCCGAGCCGCAGGTCCGCCCGAAGGCGGCCAGCTCCTTGCCGACCTCGTCCTGCAGCTCGGGTGCGACATGGCGTCCGACGGCCTCGGACAGGGCCCGGTCGGCGGTGTAGACGTCGTACCCGACCAGGGGCGGTGGCTGGTTGGTCACCGTGTGCGTGCTGCCTGCCATGGCTGTGAAGCTCTCCCTCCGTCGGGCGATGTCACCACCCTGACACGGCGGGGGCACGGTGCGCGGGCAGGCGGCGAGCGCGCCCGCCCGGCGCCGCGATGAGTGCCGCGCCGCACGACGGATACCTTTAGGTCGTGCAGCCAGCAAGTGAACCGTCTCCCCAGCACTCCTCCGGTCGTCTCCACCGGGCGCGTGCCCTCTACCGGAACGTCTCCAAACGCAGGACCGCCTGGCTGCTGCTGAAGGACACCGTCAATTCCTGCATCGAGTACCGCATCCTCGGACTCGCCGCCGAAGCCGCGTTCTTCACGCTGCTGTCCGTGCCCCCGCTCCTCCTCAGCCTCATCGGCCTCCTCGGTTACGTCGACAGCTGGACCGGCACCGACACGATCAACAGCCTGGAGGCCAACCTGCTGGAGGCCTCCCGCACCGTCCTGTCCGACAAGGGCGTGCGGCAGATCGCGCAGCCGATCCTCGACGACGTGATGAACGGCGGGCGCCCCGACGTGATCTCCGTCGGCTTCCTGTTCGCCCTGTGGTCGGGCTCCCGCGCGGTGAACGTCTTCATAGACACGATCACCGTGATGTACGGCCTCGACGGCGTCCGCGGCATCGTCAAGACCCGGCTGGTGGCGTTCCTGCTGTTCATCGCGGCGCTGCTGATCGGCTCGGTGGCGCTGCCGCTGATGGTGGCGGGGCCGGACGCGGTCGTGCGGATCGTGCCCTGGTCGGAGACCCTGGTGCAGGTCCTGTACTGGCCGGTCGTGATCATCCTGTCGGTGGCGTTCCTGACCACGCTCTACCACGTGTCCGTGCCGGTCCGCTCGCCCTGGATCGAGGACGTGCCCGGCGCGCTCGTCGCCCTCGGGATGTGGGTGCTCGGCAGCTTCCTGCTGCGCATCTACCTCCAGAACACCGTCGAGGGCGCCACGATCTACGGCTCCCTCGCGGCCGCCGTCGCCGTACTGCTGTGGATCGGTGTGTCCGCGTTCGCGGTGCTCGTCGGGGCCGCGGTCAACGCCGCGATCGACCGGGTCTGGCCCGCCGCCGCGACGGCCGCCGCCCGCGCCGCGAACGAACGGCTGCGGGAGGCGCAGGTCGCCGAGTACGTGGCCCGCGCCGCCGCGAGCCGCGAGTCCGACCCCGACGACCCGGACGACCCGGACATGCCGTCGGAGTTCCCGGAGCGCTGGTCCCGCTTCCTGCCCCCGGAGGACCTCACGTCGCGGCTGCGGACCCATGTGAAGAGCCCGCACCATCCGCCGCACAAGCCGGAGGACTCCTAGCGGCCCGCACGGCGGCGGTGGCCCCGGCTCAGGCCTTCCACGCCCCCGCCGCCGCGGCTTCCCTCGCGAAGTCGGTGAAGTCGCGCGGCGCCCGGCCGAGGACCTTCTCGACGTCGTTCGTCAGGTGGGCGTTGCGGCCGTCCATGAGGGTCTCGAAGACCTCCACCAGCAGCGCGACCTCCTCCGCCGGCACTCCGAAGCCGGCCAGGGCCTCGCCGTACGCCCGCGTCGGAACGGGCGTGTACGTGATCGTGGTGCCGGCCGCCGCGGAGATCTCCGCGACCGCCTCCCGCCAGGACAGCAGCCGCGGCCCGGTCAGCTCCAGCGTCCGCCCCGCGTACCGGTCACCGGACGTCAGCACGGACGTCACCACGTCCGCGATGTCCCGCACGTCGACGAACGGCTCCCGCACCTCGCCCGCCGGGAAGACCAGCTCGCCGTGGACCATCCCCTCCACCAGCGGCCCTTCGCTGAAGTTCTGCGCGAACCAGCTGGCCCGCACGATCGTCCAGTCCGCGCCGGACGACTTCAATGCCTCCTCGGTCGGCAGCGCCTGGTCCTCACCGCGTGCCGACAGCAGCACCAGCCGCCGCACCCCGAGCCCCACCGCCTCCCGGGCGAGCGCGCCGATGCCCTCGGCCGCCGCCGGGGAGCCGACGTCGGACGGGTACATCAGATACGCCGCGTCCGCGTCCCGCAGGGTCTGCGCCCATGTCGTCGGGTCCTCCCAGTCGAAGCCCAGGGGCCGGGACGCGGCCCGCACCGTGAGCCCCGCGTCGCGGGCCGCCCGGGCCACCCGGCTCCCGGTACGACCCGAGGCACCGGTCACCACTACCGTCATCCGCTGCGTGTTCGCCTTCTCGGCTGCGTTCTCCGTCATGTCTCCAGTCAACGGCCGCGCGCCCCAACAGCCCATCGCCGAACGGCTCATTCCCATGCGCGGGCGTCTACGCTGGCGGCATGGACGCCCTTGCAGGTCTGCTGGAGGGACCACGTGCCCGTGGCGCCTTCATGATCCGCGCGTGTTTCGAACCGCCGTGGTCCATCCGTATCGAGGACCGGGCCCCGCTCACCGTCATGGTCATGGTCCGCGGTGAGGCCTGGGTGCTCCCGGACCGGGGCGAGCCGATCCGGCTGCGGCCCGGCGACCTCGCGATCGCCCGCGGCCCCGACCCCTACACCTGTGCCGACGCCCCCGGCACCGAGCCGCAGGCCCTGATCCTGCCGGGCGCCGAGTGCAGCTACCCCGACGGCCGCCCCCTCAACGGCTCCATGGACCTCGGCGTGCGCACCTGGGGCGACCGGCCCGACGGCTCGGCCGTGATGCTGATCGGCACGTATCTGTGGGAGGGCGAGATCAGCGGGCGGCTGCTGAAGGCGCTGCCGCCGCTGCTGTCCCTGACCTCGGACGTGTGGGACTGCCCGCTCACCCCGTACCTCATGGACGAGATCGTCCGCGACGAACCCGGTCAGGAGGTCGTCCTGGACCGTCTGCTCGACCTGCTGGTCATCGCCGCGCTCAGGGCCTGGTTCTCCCGTCCGCAGGCGGAGGCGCCGGCCTGGTACGCGGCGCTCGCCGACCCCGTGGTCGGCCGGGTGCTGCGGCTCGTCCAGGACGACCCGGCCCTGCCCTGGACCGTGGCCTCCCTTGCCGCCAAGGCGGGGGTGTCGCGGGCCGCGCTGGCCCGCCGGTTCACCGAGCTGGTGGGGGAGCCGCCGATGACGTACCTCACGGAGTGGCGGATGGCGCTCGCGGCGGACGCGCTGCGTGACACCGACGACACGTTGGACGCCATCGCGCGGAGGGTGGGGTACGGGAGCGCGTTCGCGCTGTCCAGCGCGTTCAAGAGGGTGTACGGGGTGAGTCCGCAGGAGCACCGGGGGCGGGTTCCGTCGTAGGGCGGCCGCGGGTCGCGTGTGGCCGGTCGCGCAGTTCCCCGCGCCCCTGACGGCGGTGCGGCGTAGCCTCGCCTGTATGTACGCGGAGCGGGCGTCACGGCTGCCTGGCGCCGTGGTGTGGACGAACACCCCTGATGAGCACGGCGCCGGGCGGGTCCTGCCCGACGGGTGCATGGACCTGCTGTGGCACGACGGGCGGCTGTTCGTCGCCGGGCCCGACACACGTGCGTACGTCACCGGGGGCGAGTCGGGCGGCTGGGCGGGTGTCCGGTTCTTTCCGGGGACGGCGCCCGCTCTGCTGGGCGTGCCCGCGCACGAACTGCGCGACCGGCGGGTCGAGCTCGTGGACCTGTGGCCGGCCGTGGAGGTACGACGGCTGCGCGGCCGAGTCGAGGCCGCCGCCGACCCGGTGACCGCGCTGGAGGACGCGGCGTTGGAGCGGGCCGCCGCCGTGGACGAACCCGATCCGGTGCTACGACGTGTCGTCACCGCCCTCGACTCGGGACACCCCGTCGCCGCGACCGCCGACGAACTCGGCCTCGGCGCACGGCAGTTGCACCGACGCTGTCTGAGTGCCTTCGGGTACGGACCCAAGACGCTGGCCCGGATCCTGCGGCTGCAACGCGCGCTCGCGCTGGCCCGGGGAGGCACGGCCTTCGCGGACACGGCCGTCCGAGCCGGGTACGCCGACCAGGCTCATCTGGCCCGGGACGTCCGGGAGTTGGCGGGTCTGCCGCTCGGCGAGCTACTCGGCCGACGCGTCGGCAGCGCCCTTTAGGGGCGCCCGTCCAGCGGAGCGAACAGGTCGACGCCGTTTCCGTCCGGGTCCTGCACACAGGCGTACCGCTGCCCCCAGAAGGCGTCCCAGGGCTTGAGCTCGCCGTGGTGGCCGGCGGCCACCAGTTCCTCGTAGACCGAGTCGACCTCCGAGGCGTCCTCGCACCGCATCGCCAGCGAGTGACGGCCGCTCCCGCTGGGCGGTTGCCACGCGGGGTGGAAGGACCGCACGGTCTGCTCGGTGTCGAGCAACAGCCGCAGCCCGCCCGGCAGTTCGGCCTCGGCGTGCGGCTCGCTCTCGGCGCCGTCGGGAAACGTGAAGCCGAGGCGGCGGTAGAAGGCGACGGCGGCGGCCATGTCGGTGACGACGAGGCCGATGGCATCGAATCGTGGAGTCATGCGGCCACCGTAGGCAGGGGCGGGCCGGCCGGTCTTGAAGGATTCGGACACCCCTGCTGTTCGCCGGGCCGGCTCAGCCGAAGGTCACGGCCCCCAGCGGCGTGTCCACCGTGAAGGAGATCCCCACCGGGCCCGTCGTGAGGTCGAGGTCCGTGCCGAGGGCCGCGAGCAGGGGCCGGATCTCGTCCGGCTCGGGCGCGCTCGCGGTCAGCGACAGCAGGGGGGTCGTGGGCAGGCCGGAGGCGGTGGGATGGACCGTGGCGCTCCAGTCGATCAGGAAGGGGACGAGCCCGGAGGGGTGGGCGTCGTCGCCGTCGGTCAGGCGCCACTGGAGCAGCGTGCCGTCGGGCTTGCGGCGGCTCATCGACTGCGCCGGGCCGGGGTCGTAGCCCCGGGCGCGGGCGGCCGCGACGGCCGCGTCCAGGTCGGGCGGGCTGATCGCCCAGGTGACCGTGCGCGGGACGGTGAGCCCGTCGACGTCGAAGGGGCGGGGCTCGCCGGGTGTGGACTGCTCGGGGTCCGGGCCGATGATCTCCAGGTATCTGGTGCCGCCCAGGGACACCAGGTAGTTGCGCGTGCCGAGCCCGACGTGCACGCCGCCCAGGGCGGGGGCCACACCGGTGCGCCGGGTGAAGTCGGCGACCGTGGCGGCCAGGTCGGGGGTCGCGAGGACGAGGTGATCGAGAAGCGCGGGAATGGCGTTCATCGCAGCCGAGGCTACGCAGAGCGGCGTCCGTGATGGAACACCTGTGCGCCACGACACGCCGGTCAGTCGTCGAAAACGACCGTGCCGTCGGGCAGCAGCGTCGGATGGATCTTCATGGGGCCGTACTCGTCCACGTCCGAGGGGCGTGCCGGCTCCGGACCGTCGGGGCCCATCCGCAGCACCCGTTCGACCCGGCAGATCCGGAACACCCGTCCCTCCACCCGGGCCTCGTCGGCGCGCTCCAGCGCCCTGAACTCCTCGGCCGCCCGCGTGTACACCGCCTTTTTCGCGTCGTCGAACCGGTACAGCAGGGGCCACATCTCGGCCATCGCGTCGTGCAGCACGCGCCGGGCGTCGTGCGGGGTGGCCTGGAGCGCCAGGGCCGGTTCCCAGCGGCTTCGCTCCCTTTCGACCACGCCGAAGCACGTGGGCAGCAGCACGACTTCCGGATGCGAGCGCACCGCCCGCTCCGAGTCGCCGCGCACCTCGGCGGGAAAGCGCACGCCCCGGTACGCGAAACCCCGCAGCCACGCCCGCAGGGCACCGGCCATCGGGCCGCCGGCCGCGCGGTCCGTGTCGAGGGCGAGGTCCAGGTCGGGGGAGGGTGTGTGGCCGTCCCGGAAGTTCCAGGTCCGTTCGGCGGGCTCCGGGTCGGTGGGCCGCGGCGGCTCCAGCGCCCGGTCGTCGCAGCGCGTGAACTCGTCCCCGCGCACGATCCGGTACCGCACCCCGCACGCCTCGACCTCGTTCACCGGCTCCCTGTTCAACACCGCGACGGCGGCGAGGAGTTCACGGCGCCTCCCCGGGTCGTCGGTGCCGTCCTTGGCGCGGAACCACAGGTGCGTGTTCAGCGAGTCCCGGCACATCTGCGGCATCCCGTTCACGACCGGCTTCAGCAGCCGCCACCGCGGCCCCGCCGCCGGATCCCGCACGGCGACCCCGAACACCGGACCGCGCAGCGCGAACCCCGGATAGCGCACCGAGGCGTCCACCGCGTCAGCCTCCCGCACCAGGGCGGCGGGATCGTCGCGGCGCACCAACTCCTCGTGCAGCGCGTGGATCTGTTGCTGCCAGTCATGGGTCATGCACGCATTGTCGCGAGGGTGCCTTCACGCCCAGGGGTGAACGGACCCAACATCCACGGCGGTTGGACGGCCCGCGGGCGACGCTACGAAACTTTCCGATCACCGCCGGCCGTGGGGCGGGCCCCATCGCTCGCCTAGGCTCGCCCGCATGCCCGTACGACTCCTCGTCTTCACCCGCACCACCGCCTACCGGCACGACTCCATCCAGGCCGGCGTCGAGGCCGTCCGCGCCCTCGGCGACTTCGAGGTGGACCACACCGAGGATCCACGGGCCCTGGAAACGCCCCTCGACGCGTACGCGGCGGTCCTCTTCCTCTCCACCAGCGGCGAGGTCCTCACCCCGGCCGGGCGTGAGCGCCTCGCCGCGTACGTCGAGGCGGGCGGCGGCTTCGTGGGGGTGCACGCGGCGGCCTGCACCGAGTACGAGTGGCCGTACTACGGCGAACTGCTCGGCGCCCGCTTCGACCGGCACCCCGACCTCCAGCCGGGCAGG
The DNA here is from genome assembly GCF_008704715.1 of Streptomyces chartreusis. Taxonomy (NCBI): domain Bacteria; kingdom Bacillati; phylum Actinomycetota; class Actinomycetes; order Kitasatosporales; family Streptomycetaceae; genus Streptomyces; species Streptomyces chartreusis. The sequence continues at coordinate 2,283,524 of NZ_CP023689.1, read as the reverse complement.
GCGATCGTCGAGGACCGCGAGCACCCGGCCACCCGGCACCTGCCCGCCGTATGGGACTTCGTCGACGAGTGGTACGACTTCCGCACCAACCCCCGTGGTGCGGTCAGGGTGTTGGCCCGCGCCGACGAGTCGTCGTACGAGGGCGGCGGCATGGGCGAGGACCATCCGCTGGTGTGGTGCCGTGAGCAGGGGGCGGGGCGCGTCTTCTACACGGCGCTCGGCCATGCCTCCGAGGCGTACGCGGACCCCGCCTTCCGCGCCCACCTCCTCGGCGGCATCGACTGGGCGGCGAGGCCCGCCCGGTAGTCGCGCAGCCCGGTAACCGTGCCGACCTGGCCGGACGCGACGGAGGGCCACTGCCGCCCGGCGGGGTGGCCCTCCGTCGTTCCCCCGTCCGGTGGTCCGGGGAGAACACTGCTCGGCCGACCCTGCCCGAACCTTGAAAAGAGCTTGAATTCGCTGGTCAGAGCACGTGACTTGGGATTTAGGATCCTGCCTCGGGGGTGGTCCGTGTGGCCGTGGAGTTCCGTGTGCTGGGCGAGGTCGAGGTCCGTGTCGACGGCCGGCGGCTGGAGCTGGGTCCCGCGCGGCAACGGTGTGTCCTCGCGGCACTGGCCTGCGAGGCCCCGCACATGGTGACGGTGGACCAGCTCCTCGACCGCGTCTGGGGAGAGCGGCCCCCGCAGCGGGCGCGGGAGACCCTGTACAGCTACCTCTCCAGGCTCCGCCGGGCGTTACAGCCGGCGGCCACCGCCACGGGCACGGACGGGGGAGCGGGGATCACGCGACGCGACGGCGGCTACGAACTGACCGTCGACCCGGCCGCCGTCGACCTGCACCGCTTCCGTTCCCTCGGCGCGGAGGCGCGCACCGCCGTACGGGCGGGCCGCGAGGACGAGGCGGCGCGGCTGTTCGAGGAGGCCCTCGCGCTCTGGCGGGGCGAGATGTGCCCCGGCATGGACAGCGCCTGGTTCACCGCCCGGCGCGAGACGGCTCAACTGGAGCGGATCGCGGCCGTCCTGGACCGGAACGACGTCCAGTTGCGCCGAGGCCGCCACGCCGAGCTGCTGAGCACCCTGCCGGCCCTCGCCGACAGCCATCCGCTGGACGAGCGGCTCGCCGGCCAGCTGATGCTCGCCCTCTACCGCGGCGGCCGGCCCGCCGACGCGCTCCAGCACTACCAGCTCCTGCGCCGCCGGCTCGCCGACGAGCTGGGCATCGACCCCGGCCCACCGCTCCAGGAGCTCTACCAGGGGATCCTCGTCTCGGACCCACGGCTCACCGCCCCGACCCGCGACACCGCCCCGAAGCCACCGACCGCTCCCGCCACGCCACAGCCACGGCAACTGCCCGCCTCACCGCCCCTTTTCACTGGCCGTGGCAGCGAACTCGCCCGTCTCGACAAACTGTTGGCGCCCCACGCCAAGCACGCCGGCAGTGGCGTCCTGATCGCGGCGATCTGCGGCACCGGCGGCGTCGGCAAGACCTGGCTCGCGCTGCGCTGGGCCCACGACCAGCAGGAGCTGTTCCCCGACGGCCAGTTGTACGCCGACCTGCGCGGCTTCGCCCCTTCCGGCGAACCTGCCGACCCGCACACGGTCCTGCGGGGCTTCCTGGAGGCCCTCGGTGCCGACCCGGCGGCCCTGCCCACCGAACCGCAGGCCCAGGCCGCCCTGTACCGCAGCCTCACCGCCGACCGGCGCGTCCTCGTCGTGCTGGACAACGCCCGCGACAGCGACCAGGTGCTGCCCCTGCTGCCGGGCAGCCCCAGATGCACGGTCCTGATCACCAGCCGCCACCAGCTCCCCGGACTCACGGCCTCGCACGGCGTCGGACGCCTCACCCTGGACACCCTCGACACCACCGAGGCCCGCGACCTGCTCGTCCGCCGCATCGGCGCCGACCGCCTGGCCGCCGAGCCCGACGCGGCGGCGGAACTCCTGCGCCACTGCGCCGGACTCCCGCTGGCGGTCGGCGTCCTGGCCGCCCGCGTCACCACCAACCCGGTGCTCACCCTGGCCGGCCTGGCGGCCGAACTGCGCGACACCGCCACCCGGCTCGACGCCCTGGAGACCGGCGAGGCGTCCGCGGACGTACGCGCCGTGTTCGCCTCCTCCTACCGCGCCCTGGACCCGGACTCCGCCCGGGTCTTCCGCCGGCTCGCCCAGGCGCCCGCCGCCGACATCGCCCTGCCCGCCGCGGCCGGCCTCACCGCGCTGCCACCCGCCCGGCTCCGCACCCTGCTGCGCCGCCTCCAGGCCCACCACCTGGTCCAGGAACACCGGCCCGGCCGCTTCTCCTGCCACGACCTGCTGCGGTCCTACGCCCTCGAACTGGCCCGGACCGAAGGGCCCGCCGGCGAAGCGGACGCGGCACTCACCCGCGTACTCGACCACTACGCGCACACGGCGTACGCCGCCGACCTCCTGCTGCTGCCCCACCGCGACCGGCTCGACCCGGCGCCGACGGCGGACGGCGCACAGCCCGAACAACTCGCCACGCACGAGGCCGCGATGGCGTGGTTCACCCGCGAGCACCCGGTGCTGACGGCGACCGTCGAGCACGCCGTACGCACCGGCCACGACGCCCAGGCGTGGCGGCTGGCCCGCGCGCTCAGCACCTTCCTCGCCCGCCGGGGCCGCTGGGCCGACGTCACCGCCGTGCACACCACCGCCCTCGCCGCCGCCGTCCGCCTCGGCGACACCGCCGCCCGCGCCGAGTCCCACCGCACCCTCGCCTGGGCATGCACGGAGACCGGCCGCTACGCCGAGGCCCATGAACAACTCGCCCACGCGCTGGCCCTGTCGGAGGCCGACGGAGACCTCCGCTCGGCCGCCCACACCCATCTCGCCACGGGCTGGCTGTACGAACGCGAGGAGGACCGGGCCGCGGCACTTCGGCACGACCAGCGGGCCGTGGACCTGTTCACCTCGCTCGACGACCTCCCGGGCCGGGCCCGCGCCCTCAACGCGGTGGCCTGGGACCACACCGGGCTCGGCGACCACGCCGAGGCGGTACGCCATTGCCGGCAGGCCCTCGCCATCCAGCGCGAGCTGAACGACGAGCGCGGGCAGGCCGCCACCTGGGACACCCTCGGCTGCGCCCATCACCAACTCGGCGACCACACCGCCGCCGTCGACTGCTACGAACACAGCCTCGACCTCAACCGAGCACTCGGCCACCGCTACAACGAGGCCGAGACCCTGGTCCACCTCAGCCGCACCCACCGCGCCACGGGAGCCACCGAAGCCGCAGCGCAGGCCCTGCGCGAGGCACTGGCCATCCATCTCGACATCGACGCCCCCGCCCGGGAGGTGGACGAGGTCCGCGCACTCCTGCGCGAGCTGGACGGCCCGACCGCATGAGCCCGCGTCGGTTCGGGACCGACGCGGGCTCTCAGGGCGGGGGATTCGGATGTCCGGGGATCAGGGACGCCTGCTGACCCGGTGTCCGGTCCGGCCCCGAGATCCTGTCGTCACGGTGCGACCCTCAACGACGGGGCCTGCGCAGCGCGCGGAACTGGGGGCCGTACGTGCCCCGGCCGCCGGGGACGAGGGTCTCCATCAGTTCCACGGCCGGCTTCTCCAGTCCGCGCATCGTGCGGATGCCCGCGCCGAGGGTGCGGTGGCCGCCGCCCGCCCAGGCCGCGTCGAGTGAGTCCAGCACCGTGCTGTACATGGCGTCGAAGCGGAACAGCAGCCCCCCGACATGGGCGGACGTGTTGCGCCAGCCGCCGACCGGGACGGGGGCCATGGGGCGCACGTCGGGGAAGGGCACGGGCGGGCCGACGTATCTCCAGCCGTCGTCGGTCTCGCGCAGCTCCCTGCCGTGATAGATCTCGCCGAAGGCGTAGTAGTGCGCCGGGCGGTCGTCCGAGAAGGAGTCGGTCGGGGAGCTCTCGGTGCCCTCGCCCTGCTCCCTGATGATCTCGATCGCGTGCTCGACGTCGTCGAGGCTGCGCACCGGGCGCAGCTCGTCGGTGTCGATGTGCTGGGTCACCTGACCCCGCGTCGCCAGGTCCGGCCGTACCGCCCGGAACGCCCCGATCATGCCCTCGTAGAACTCGCCGACGGTGGGGGACTGCACGCTGCGGGCGAGCGACACCTCGGGGGCCTCGATCGCCATCATCACGTCACGCACGAAGGGCCTGGTGAGGCCCGACAGATAGACGGTCACCCCGGCGCGCACGCCGCCCGGCAGCGGACCGGGGTAGACGGGCGCGGCGGCCTTGATCTGCGGCCTGCCGCCCACGGCCACGAGCAGGTTGCAGACGATGCCCAGGTGGTACATCTCGTCGCCGACGATGCGGCGGATCATCCGCGCCACCTCGCTGCGCTGGTCCTTGACCGACCACCAGCCGCACAAGTAAGGCGGGATGGTGGCCAGTTCGAGGCCCACGGCGACCTGAAGGGCGGACCTGAGCCAGGCGACCCCGCGGCTGTCCTCGGGGACGGCCATCAGACGCGCCACGGACCCGAGGCCCGCCGCGGTCTGCGCGGGCGCCTGCGCCGCCGCGGCCTCGGTCGCCGCCACGTCGGCCGCCGTCACGTCCGCCTGTGACGCGGCGGCCTGTGCGGGCCCGGCGACCGCTGTCGGCGCCCCGGCCGCCACCGCGGCCGACGCCAGGAACCTTCTGCGCTTGAACGGAGCAACCGCCGGCTCGTCCGGCTCTTCGCCCATACCCGTCAAGTCAACCTCGCCTCAGCTCATAGGGACGGCCCCGCCTCGGCCAGCCGCACCGCGGCCGGGGCCCCTCCGACAGCTCGCGAAGCTAGCAGCGATCATCGCCGCCACCAGGGCACACGTGCCGAACGGCGCATCGACCACCCTGTCGGGCCAACGATCACGAGACCGGGTGCGTGGGTGCCGCCGCGACCGCCGGGGGGATGTGGCCGAAGGTCTCAGCGCGGCGTCGCGTCCCGTGGTGCGGCCGTGCTCGACCGCCGCACCAGTCGCGTCGACAACTCCGTCCGCGTGCTCTCCGGCCGGTCCCCGTCCATCATCCGCACCAGCAGCCGCAGCGCGGTCGCCGCCATCTCCGACAGCGGCTGGCGGACGGTGGTCAGGGCGGGGGAGATCCAGCGCGCCTCCGGCAGATCGTCGAAGCCGACCACGCTCATGTCGTCCGGCACGCTCAACCTCCGTTCCGCCAGCGCCTCGTAGACTCCGAGGGCCATCCGGTCCGAGCAGACGAAGACGGCCGTCGGCGGTTCGGGCAGGTCGAGGAGCTCCAGCGTCCGCAGGTGCGCGACGCCCTCGTCGAAGCCGGCGTGCCTGACGTACTCGGGGCGGTGCCGCACCCCGGCCGAGGCGAGCGCCGAGCGGTAGCCGGCCACCCGGGCCGCGCTGCACATCTTGCGCTGGTGACCGGCGATGACGGCGATGCGTTCGTGGCCGAGCGCCAGGAGGTGCTCGGCGGCCGTCACCCCGCCGTGCCAGTTCGCCGCGCCCACCGACACCACACCGGACGGCGGCTCAAGGACCGGGTCGATCATCACGAACGGGATGCGGTGCTGCTCCAGCCACGCGTACTGCGACGGCGTCAGCTCGGCCAGGTTGAACAGCACCCCGGAGGAGCCCCGCGCGGTGAGCTTGTCCAGCCAGCCCCGCTCCGGCCGCGCGCCCCGCGTCCGGGTCAGCCCCGCCGAGACCACCACCTCCAGACCCGCGTCGTGGGCCGCCGCCTCCACCCCGTGCAGCACCGCCCCCGACCACGAGTTGTCCAGCGAGTGCACGACGAGGTCGACCAGGCCCGGTGTCTTCGCCGCGTCGAAGCGCGGTCTGCGGACATAGCCGAGCCGGTCCAGCGCCTCGGTGACCCGGCGGCGCGTCTCCGGGGCCACGTCCTCACGGCCGTTGACCACCTTGGAGGCGGTCGGTACGGACACCCCGGCCTCGCGGGCCACCACCGCGAGGGTCGGCCCGGCAGCCACGCTCGCACCGCCCGTACGGACCATCGGGAACCACCTCTCCGGCCCGCCCGAGGGCCATGAAAAGTTTCGACCAGCGCGAAACAGTAAGCGCTTCCTACCCTAGGTTCGCCGCGCCGAGTCCGGAAGAGCCCGGAGTTCGCGGGGGTCACGGGGTCGCACCCGATGCACGCCGGGCACGGGTACGCCGAACAGCCCACTCAGCCGCCCGTGCGCCGGAATACCGGGCCACAATGAGTTGCTCTGATCTTCACGGTGCACGAGCGCGGTGAGGAGGCTGGTGGACGTATGACGGCAGTCCAGGCAGACCCCGTGGTGAGCACGCCCTACGGTTCGGTGCGGGGCCGGTACGAGAACGGTGTCGCGGTGTTCCGGGGCATCCCCTACGCGGCGCCCCCCTTCGGCCCGCTCCGGTTCCGGCCGCCGGTGCCGCCCGAGCCCTGGGACGGTGTGCGCGAGGCCGTGGCCTTCGGGCCGACCCCGCCGAAGCCGCCGTACTCGGAGGCGTTCGCGCAGTACCTGTCCGACCCGGTCGTGCCCGGCGACGACTGTCTCAACCTGAACGTCTGGACGCCCGAGCCGGGCCCCGCCGCCCGCCTCCCGGTCATGGTGTGGCTGCACGGCGGCGCCCTGACCCGCGGCTCCTCCGGCGTGCCCGTGTACGACGGGCGCCCCTTCGCCCGGGACGGCGTCGTCCTCGTCTCGGTCAACTACCGGCTCGGCGTCGAGGGTTACGGCTACTTCCCGGACGCCCCCGCCAACCCGGGCCTGCGCGACCAGCTCGCCGCCCTGAACTGGGTCCATGCCTCCATAGCGGCCTTCGGCGGCGACCCGGACCGCGTCACCCTGTTCGGCCAGTCCGCCGGTGCCATCAGCATCGGCGCGCTGCTCGCCGCCCCGCAGGCCCAGGGCCTGGTCCGGCGGGCGATCCTCCAGAGCGGCCCGCCGGAGGCGGCCGAGCGGGACAAGGTGCGGCGCATGGTGCGCCGGATGGCGACCCGGCTGAAGATCCCCGCCACCGCCGCGGCCTTCGCCGAGGTCGACCCCGAGCTGCTGCTGCGCACCCAGGCCGAGGTGGGCCGGCTCAGCAGCCCCGTGGTGGGCGGGCCCGCCTTCGGCATCGTCGTCGACGGCGACCTCGTGCCCCGTGATCCGCTGGTGGCCCTCACCGAGGGCGATGTCGCGGCCGGCGTGGAGCTGATGCTGGGCTGGACCCGGGACGAGTACCGGCTGTGGCTGGTGCCCGGCGGGCTCCTGGAGCGCGTCGACCGGCTCGGCGCGGTCGCCCTGGCCGGCGCCATGGCCCGCTGCCGCGTCGGCGCCGATGTGCCCCGCGGCTACCGCGCCCTGCACCCGAAGGCCGGCACCGCCGAGATCGTCGGCCAGATGGTCACCGACCACCTGCTGCGCCTCCCCCTGCACCGCCTGGCCGACGCCCGCCCCGGATCGTCGTACGTGTACGAGTTCGCCTGGCCCTCCAGCCTCCCCGAACTCGGTGCCTGTCATGCGCTGGAGCTCGGCTTCGTCTTCGACACCGGGGAGGTCCCCGAGTCCCGCAAGCTGGCCGGCGAGGGGGCTCCGCAGGAGCTGGCCCACGAGATGCACCGGGCCTGGGTGCGGTTCGCGGCGGACGGCGACCCCGGGTGGCAGGCGTGGGACGACACGCATCCGGTACGGATCTTCGGCGACGGCGACACCCACACCGCCCACGGTCCGCGCGACCCCGAGCTCGCCCTGTGGGCCGCCGCCCAGCCCCGCGAGCCCGCCGTCACGACGGACCTGGCCGACGGCGTGCCCGCGCGCGGCACCGAGATGCGGTCGGTCGTACGACGACTGCGGTTGCCCGGCGCGGTACGCCGGCACTGAGGGCCACCGGGCGCTCTTCCGGGGGTGGCCGACCGTCGGCACGGGGAGCTACGCCGTGGCCCCCAGCGTCCGTGCGATCGAGCCGATCACCTCGGGGCCCACCCGGCAGCAGCCGCCGATCAGCCGTGCGCCGGACGCCCGCCACCCCTGGACCTCCTCCGCCGTGAAGGTGGACCGGCCGTCCCAGGCACGCGCCGCGGCGTTCCAGGCCTCGCCGCTGTTGGGGTAGACGACGACGGGCTTGCCCGTGACCCGGACGGCGGTCTCCACCGCCCCCTCGACGTCCTCGGGCGCACAGCAGTTCACGCCGACCGCGATCACCTCGTCGACGCCGGCGGCGAGTGCGAACGCCTCCTCCAGCGGCTGCCCGGCACGGGTGCGGTCACCGGCCACGGAGTACGACAGCCAGGCCGGGACCCCGAGCCCGCGCACCGCCCGCAGCAGCGCCTCGGCCTCGTCGGTGTCGGGGACCGTCTCCAGGGCCAGCACATCGGGCCGCGCCCCGGCCAGCACCTCCAGACGCGGCCGGTGGAAGCGCTCCAGCTCCGCCACGCTCAGCCCGTACCTGCCCCGGTACTCGGAGCCGTCGGCGAGCATCGCCCCGTACGGCCCCACCGACGCCGCCACCCACAGCGGCCGCGCGATGCCCTCGGCCCGTGCCCGCGCTACCGCTTCGCGGGCCAACTCCACGCCGAGCGCGATCAGTTCGGCGGCCCGCTCACGCCCGATGCCGCGCTTGGCGAACCCCTCGAACGTGGCCTGGTAGCCGGCGGTGATCGCCACGTCCGCGCCCGCCTCGAAGTAGGCGAGATGCGCCTCGGTGATCGCCTCCGGCACCTCCGCGAGCAGCCGCGCCGACCACAGCTCGTCGCTCAGGTCGTGCCCGGCGGACTCGAGCTGGTTGGACATCCCGCCGTCGAGCACGACGGTCCCGGCGGCGAGGGCTTCGGCGAGGGCGATGGTGCTGTTCATACGGACGACGGTAGTCGAGTGGGACTCGACCCCAGGGGAAAGCGCTCTCTCCCGTCCCGTCGAACCCGTTGACCTCCCGGTGGCACACCCTTACCTTTTCGGCGTTCGTAATGACAGATCGCGTCCGCGATTTCGAACGATTCCCCCATGTGCCCCCGAGAGGCAGTCCGTATGAGCCGCGAACACGACCTGCCCCAAGTCCCCAGCCGCAGACTGCTGTTGAAGGGTGCCGCGGCCGCCGGCGCCCTGACGGCCGTCCCCGGCGTCGCCCACTCCGCGCCCGGGCCGGCGCCCTACGAGAACCCTCTCGTCCGGCAGCGCGCCGACCCCCACATCCACCGCCACACGGACGGCCGTTACTACTTCACGGCCACCGCCCCGGAGTACGACCGGATCGTCCTGCGCCGCGCCCGCACCCTCAACGGCCTGTCCACGGCGGCCGAGTCGGTCATCTGGCGGGCCCACCCCACCGGCGACATGGCCGCGCACATCTGGGCGCCGGAGCTGCACCGCATCGGCGGCAAGTGGTACGTCTACTTCGCCGCCGCGCCCGCCGAGGACGTGTGGCGCATCCGCATCTGGGTCCTGGAGAACTCCCACCCCGACCCCTTCAAAGGCACCTGGGTGGAGAAGGGGCAGGTCAGGACGGCCTGGGAGACCTTCTCCCTCGACGCCACGACCTTCACCCACCGCGGCACCCGCTACCTGTGCTGGGCGCAGCACGAGCCGGGCATGGACAACAACACCGGCCTGTTCCTCTCCGCCATGGCGAACCCCTGGACACTGACGGGACCTCAGATCCGGCTGTCCACACCGGAGTACGACTGGGAGTGCGTCGGCTACAAGGTCAACGAGGGTCCCTACGCCCTGAAGCGCAACGGCCGCATCTTCCTGACCTACTCGGCCTCCGCCACCGACCACCACTACTGCGTCGGCATGCTCACCGCCGACGCCGACCGCAACCTCATGGACCCGGGCAGCTGGTCCAAGTCCCCGGCCCCGGTCTTCACCGGCAACGAGACCACGAAGCAGTACGGTCCCGGCCACAACTGCTTCACCGTCGCCGAGGACGGCCGCAGCGACGTGCTCGTGTACCACGCCCGCCAGTACAAGGAGATCGTCGGCGACCCCCTGAACGACCCCAACCGCCACACCCGCGTCCAGCGGCTCGGCTGGCACCCGGACGGCACCCCGGACTTCGGCATACCCGTGGCGGACACCGCGGCGGACACGACCGCCGCGACCGTGAAGAGGAGTGAGTGAGATGAGACGTGCGTACGCGGTTCTGCTCGCCTTCTGCCTGGCCCTGGCCGGCGCCCTGGTCACCCCGGGCCCCGCACAGGCGGCGCCCCGGACCGTCACCACCGGCACGCAGTTCACCGACACCTCGGGCAACCCGGTGCACGCCCACGGCGGCGGTGTCCTCAAGGTCGGCGCCTACTACTACTGGTTCGGCGAGCACCGCAACGCCGACAACACCTTCCGCTACGTGGACGCCTACCGCTCCACCGACCTGCAGAACTGGGAGTTCAGGAACCACGTCCTGACCCAGTCGAGCGCCGCCGAGCTGGCCACCGCCAACATCGAGCGTCCGAAGGTCATGTACAACGCCGCCACCGGCAAGTTCGTCATGTGGATGCACAAGGAGAACGGCACCGACTACAGCGAGGCCCGCGCCGCCGTCGCCGTATCGGACACGGTCGACGGCAACTACACCTGGCAGGGCAGCTTCCGCCCGCTCGGCCAGCACATGTCCCGCGACATCACGGTGTTCGTCGACACCGACGGCACCGGCTACATGATCTCCGCCGCCCGGGAGAACTACGATCTCCAGATCTATCGCCTGACCAGCGACTACACGGGCATCGCCGCCCTGGTCGCCGACCCCTGGCACGGCGGCCACCGCGAGGCCCCCGCCCTGTTCAAGCGGAACGGCGTCTACTTCATGCTGACCTCGGGCGCCACCGGCTGGAGCCCCAACCAGCAGCAGTACGCCACCGCCACGAACATCGCCGGGCCGTGGACCGCGATGACGAACGTCGGCGACTCCACCACCTACGGCTCACAGACCGCGTACGTCCTCCCGGTGCAGGGCACCTCGGCCACCTCGTACCTCTACCTCGGCGACCGCTGGGGCAACTCCTTCGGCGGCACCGTGAACGACTCCCGCTACGTCTGGCTGCCGCTGACCTTCCCCTCCTCGACGTCGATGTCGATGTCCTGGTCCCCGGAGGTCACCGTCGACACGGCCACCGGCGCGATCAGCGGCACGAGCGCCACCTACAACACCCTCGTCGCCCGGCACAGCGGCCGCTGCGCCGACGTCACCAGCCAGTCGCAGTGGCAGGGCGCCCAGCTCAAGCAGTACGACTGCAACGGCGGCACCAACCAGAAGTACTGGTTCAAGTCCGTCGGCGGCGGCTACCACCAGCTGATGGCCCGGCACAGCTCCCTGTGCGTCCAGGAGAACGCGAGCACGGTGACGCAGGAGAACTGCAACGCCTCGTCCACCGCCCAGCAGTGGTCGGTCACCACCAGCGGCTCCTACGTGGCCGTCGTCTCCCGCGCGAGCGGCGAGTGCCTCGACGTGAACGGCGCGTCCACCGCCAACTCCGCCGCGATCATCACCTACACCTGCAACGGCGGCGCCAACCAGCAGTGGACACGAGGGTCGTGAGATGCCGTCAGGCGAGCAGGTCGATCGCGTCGATCGCCGTGCCCGCGCTGAGATAGCCCGTGGTCCCCGAACCGCTCACCACGTCGATCCGCAGCACGTTGTACTGGCCGGTGTCCGTCCGCCAGGCGGACGCCGGCACGCTGTACGTGAACGTGTGGTTGTTGCCCCGGTAGGACCCGTTGGTCAGCGACCGGGTGCTCGGCTGGGTGGGCGGGGAGGGGATCGCGGACGTCCAGGTGTCGTTCACCGTCACCTGGGGGCGGCCGTTGGCGTACGCCGTCGTCACCCCGATCCGCAGGGTGTGCGCGGCCGCCGCCTGGGCCGCCGTCAGCTTGAAGTACACGAGGATCCCGCTGTTGACGTCCTTCCAGAGGTAGCAGGGGAAGGACGCCGTCTCGTCGTTGCCGACGACCACGTTGCCGGTCCAGGGGGCGGCGCGGACGTCGGACGGGTGCGCGTACGTCATCAGTCCGGCGTTCTTGAAGCCGGCCGGCGTGCCGTTCCAGTCGCCGATCCGCCAGATGGCGCTCGCGTTGCCGGGGTCGTTCGAGGACGGGATCGCGATGGTGTTGAGAGTGGTGGTGCCACCGGCCGTGACCGTCACCGAGCCCGTGTACACGGCCAGTTCGCCCTTGAAGACGGTGAGCGTGTAGGTCCCCGGCAGCACGCCCCCGATGGAGAACCAGCCGTCGGAGGCGCGGGCCGAACCCCAGTACTGGGCGGCCGGGCCGGCGAGCCCGACCGTGTACGGGTACGCCGTGTTCCGCCCGGAGATCCCGACGCCGGCCACCCGGCCCCGCCCGCCCGCGCCCACGTACCCGGACATGCCGAGCGAGTCCGCCCACGAGGTGGTGAGCGTGCCCGGGAACAGGGAGGAGGAGGGCGCCCCGCCGTCCGTGAAGGCGATGACGTACGGGCCCTGGAGGCCGAAGCGCTGGGCCTCGGTCTGGTTCTGGCCGTAGTACAGGATCTCGTACAGGCCGCCGCCGTCCGCGCTCTGGTGTCGCAGCAGCGAGCGGTAGAACGGGCCGCCGGACGCCTTCTCGTGGTTGCTGCGCACGATCCACAGGCCGACGCCGCCACCCGTCCAGCCGACGTGGTCGTAGTCCATCACCCGGAGCCCGGAGTAGTGCTTCGAGCGGGTCTGGCCGTCGGACTTCGCGAACACGTCCGAGGCCTCGACGGTGATGGGCGCGTAGGTGTAGGAGTCGGGCTCGTCGTTGAGGAACAGGCCCTTCTTCACGCGCAGGATGTAGCGGGTCGCCGAGACGGACGTGTCGGCCTTGCCGGTCCAGAGGTAGATGTTGTTCTCGCCGCTGCGGGCCGCGTAGTAGTGCCGCAGCGTGCCGTGGGCGACGGAGACCAGGATCGTCGTGCCGGACTGTTTTATCGACACGGTGGAGGTGCCGAGGCCGGACTCGATGTGCGAGTTCATGCCGCCGTAGCCCTGGTAGTCGGTGCCGCGGTAGATCAGCGAGGTCAGGTCGCCGTTGGTCCTGCTGACCTTGAAGACCAGGTCGGCGCCGGTGTCGACGACGTAGTTCGAGCCGTCGTCGCTCCAGCCGAAGGTCGCGGCGCGTGCCGTGCCGGCGAGGGCCGCGGTGCCGGCCGCGGCAGTGGTGCCGAGGACGAAGGTGCGGCGGCGAACGGATCTTCCGTGGGATCCGGACATGGGGGGTGCCTCCTTCGGAGTCTGGGGTGCGGGTGTTGTGCAGGGTGGCAGTTGAATCGATTTCGCGAAAGGGCTTGCGCAGAGCTTGGACTGGGCGGTTCTCTGAACTGCAATCCAGATCTAGAAAGCGCTTGTCGAAGTCGAGTGAGGGGAGTCGCGTATGAGACGTTTCAGTGTCGCCGTCCTGGTGGCGGCCGCCGTGGGCAGTGTGCTGACTGCGGCACCGGCCCGGGCCGCCGAGACCTTCGCCAACTGCACCGCCTCCGCCTGCCACTTCGACGTCCCGCCCGGCAGCTACGACGTGAAGGTCGTCCTCGGCGGCGACGCGGCGTCGAGCACGAGCATCGCGGGCGAGACGCGCCGGGCCCTGCTCCCCGAGACGTCCGTCCCGGCCGGTGAGCGCATCGCCCGCAGCTTCACGGTGGACGTCCGTACACCGGAGGGCGAGCCGACCGGCGCCGAGGGCACTCCCGGCCTGGACCTGCGGCTGGAAGGCGCCGCCCCCGCACTCGCCGGCATCAAGGTCACCCCGGCCCGCCACGCACGCCGGATCTTCCTCGTCGGCGACTCCACGGTCTGCGACCAGCCCGGCGACCCGTACTCCGGCTGGGGCCAGCAGCTCCCGCAGTACCTGCGCAAGGGTCTGTCCGTCGCGAACCACGCCGACTCCGGTGAGAGCACGGTCAGTTACCTCGCCGACGCCCGGCTGTGGGCCACCGTCCGGCCGCTGATCCGCCGCGGCGACCTGGTGCTGATCCAGCTCGCCCACAACGACAAGACGACCGACGAGGCGACGTACCGGGCGAATCTGGAGACACTCGTGGCGGGCGTGCGCGAGAAGGGAGGCGAGCCGGTGCTCGTGACGCCGATCGTCCGCCGCTGGTTCAACTCCGACGGCACGCTGAACAACGGCACCGCCCTGCTGGTGAACGGCCTGGGCGTGGACCATCCCGCGGTGATCCGCTCGGTCGCCGCCGCCCGGGACGTCCCCCTGATCGACCTCACGGCGAAGACCAAGGCGCTGGTGGAGTCGCTCGGCGTCGAGGGCTCCAAGGCGCTGTACCTCTACGACGAGAAACGGGACAACACGCACACTTCCGTGCACGGCGCCACGGTGTACGCGAGCCTGGTCCGCGAAGAACTCGTCTCCCGGCATCTGGTGCCACAGGGCCAGGTGCGGGTGGGATGAAACCCCTGGGGCGTCCCGACCGGAACCGGGGCGCCCCAGGCCTTGACCGAGCCGCACGGAAAGAGAGCGATGCACCTGCCCCCGGACGACCGCACCCGCAGCCCCCGCACCGGCTACACCCGCGCCCACTGGGAGGCCGCCGCCGACTCCCTGCTCGCGGCGGTCGAGCCGTACGCCACCGAGGACCGTGCGCTCTACCACCTGCCCGGCGAGCACGAGAGCTGGTCCGGCCGCCTCTCCGACGGCCTCGAGGGCTACGCCCGCACGCTGCTGACGGCGGCGTTCCGCCGGGACGAGACGGCGCTGGAGCGCTACGCCGACGGGCTCGCCGCCGGCGTAGCGGGTGTCTGGCCCCGCATCGAGGACCGCGGCCAGCCCCTGGTCGAGGCGGCGTCGATCGCTCTCGCGCTGCGGCTGACCCGGCCACTGCTGTGGGACCGGCTGGACGACGGGGTGCGGCAGCGCGCGGCGGCCTGGCTCGGGGACGCGCTGACCGCCGAAGCCTGGCCCTGCAACTGGGAGTTGTTCCCGGTGACGGTGGGCGGTTTCCTCCAGGAGGCCGGCTACGAGCCCGAGGCGTCCCGCAAGGCGATCGAGCGGGGCCTGGAGCGCATCGAGGACTGGTACGTCGGCGGCGGCTGGTACACCGACGGCGACGGCCGGAAGTACGACTACTACAACGGCTGGGCCATGCACCTGTACCCGGTGCTGCACGCCTGGCTCGCCCGCGACGAACACCTTCTCGACCTGTACGGCGGCCGGCTCGAACGCCATCTGGCGGACTACGCCCGCCTGTTCGGCGGCGACGGCGCCCCGCTGCACCAGGGCCGCTCCCTGACCTACCGCTTCGCGACCACCGCCCCGCTGTGGCTGGGCGCCCTCACCGGCCGCACCCCGCTGCCGCCGGGGGAGACGCGCCGGCTGGCCTCGGGCGCGCTGAAGTACTTCCTGGAGCGCGGCGCCGTGGACGCGAACGGCCTGCTGACCCTCGGCTGGCACGGTCCCGACGAGACGGTCCTGCAAGGCTATTCGGGCCCGGCGTCCCCCTACTGGGCGAGCAAGGGCTTCCTCGGCCTGCTCCTCCCGGCCGACCACGAGGTGTGGACGGCGCAGGAGGAGCCCGGCCCCGCCGAGCGCGTCGACGCGGTCACCGCGATCGCCGCCCCCAACTGGCTTCTGCAGTCCACGAGTTCGGACGGCCTGGTCCGCCTCCACAACCACGGCAGCGAGGACGTCCGCTACGACCCGCACTACACCCGCCTCGCCTACTCGACGGCCACCCGGCCCGCACCCGCGCACGACAACAGCGTGATCGTCGGCGACGACCCGAGCCGTACGGACATCGTGCCGCTGGGCGTGGGGGAGGGCTGGGCGGCCTCACGGCACTCGATGGGCGACGGCGTGCGGGTCACGAGCGTGGTGCTCGCGCGGGGCGCCGTCGAGGTGCGGGCCCATCTCGTCGCGGGGGCGCGGCCGGGGACGCCGGTGCGGGTCACCGGCTGGGCCGCGCAGGACGGGCTCCGAGGCGAACTCCGGCCCGCCGCCGGTCTCGACGCCGGCCTCACCGGCGTCACAGGCGACCGCCCCACCCTCTTCGTCGCCCTCGCCCGACTCACCGCCGAACCGGAACCCACGCCGCTGGACGAGCTGGTGACCGTGCGGCCGGACGGTGCGGACGGGATCCTCGTCCGCTGGAGCGACGGCCGTGAGGTCCGGGCCCGGTTGACGGACGGCGAGGGTGTCGGCGTCACCGTCTGAGCACGGCCGGGCGCCGCGACGGCGTCACATGGCCGTGGCGCTCCCCGAGAGACCCGCGCGGTCGAGCGACCGGGCGACGGCGGGCAGGTCCCGGGGATCGCCGTCGGGGTCGGTGGAGCCGAGCCGCTCCAGCAGCAGCCGCGCCTCCAGCCGGTATGCCTCGGCGTCGGCCAGGAGGTCGGACGCGCCCGGACCGGGGACCGTGCCGTCGATGTGGCAAGCCAGGTCCCTCAGCAGGGCGGCACGGTCGACGAAGTCGCTGAGACCGCAGTCCAGGCCGTCGTCCCCCAGGCTGTCGGGGTAGGGCGCCCGGCTCCAGGCCCCGTTCTCGTACCAGTAGACGCAGCCCAGTTCGTAGCCTTCGAGCCGGTCGCGCAGCTCCTCGTAGGGCAGCCAGTCGGGGCCGCCGGCCAGCATGTCGATCGGCGGCTCGTGCCACTTCACACCGCTCGACTCGTCCTCGCCGTAGAGCACGAACCGGCCCTCGCCCATCCGCGACATGACCCACCAGGTGCAGCCGCAGTCGTCCCAGTGCAGACCGTCCTCGTCGATCCAGTGGCCGCTCCTGTGAACGGTCGGCGTCTCTTCCCTCTCGGTCGTCGCCTCGACGGCGGCGATCAGCGCCCACCGCGCCCACAGCACCTCGGCCGCCGGAAGGTCCCCCGGCAGCCCCGGTCGATGAATGGTCATGCGTTCCCCCGAGTCGTACTCGTCACGATGATGATCACCGCAACAGTACGACCTTCACCCGCCCGCCCCGCATGCTTCGGCCGGCACCGAAGTGACCGGGGCCTAGCGTCGGAACAGGAACGAGGACCGCCGACGCCCAGGGAGACCGTCGTGACCACCTTCGCCGAACTCCACCGAGGCCACGAGCCTCTGCTGCTCCCCAACGCCTGGGACCACGCCTCGGCCGGCGCGCTCGCCGCCGAGGGCTTCCGCGCGGTCGGCACGACCAGCCTCGGCGTGGCCGCCGCCGTCGGCCTGCCCGACGGGGCGTCGGCCACCCGCGACGAGACCCTGCGCCTGGCCCTCACCCTCGGCTCGGGACCGTACCTCCTCTCCGTGGACGCCGAGGACGGCTACAGCGAGGACCCGGACGAGGTGGGGGAGTTCGCCCGGGAGCTCGTGGCCGTGGGGGCCGTCGGCATCAACCTGGAGGACGGTCTCGGCTCACCCGGGCTGCACGCCGCGAAGATCGCCGCCGTCAAGGCGGCCGCACCCGGCCTCTTCGTCAACGCCCGCACCGACACGTACTGGCTGGGCAAGGGGGACACGGACACCAGGGCCCGGCTGGACGCCTATCAACAGGCCGGCGCCGACTGCGTGTTCGTGCCCGGACTCACCGAACCCCACGCGATCGCCGCCCTGGTGAAACACCTCGACGTCCCCCTCAACATCCTCTGCACCCCGACCGGCCCCACCCTTCCCCAGCTCGCCGACCTGGGCGTCCGGCGGGTCAGCCTCGGCTCGCTGCTCTACCGGCGGGCGTTGGGCGCGGCGCTTCAGACCGCACTGGACATCCGCGAGGGGCGCACACCGCGCGGGCCCGCCCCGTCGTACGGGGACGTGGACGCGCTCAGCCGCCGGGGCGACGTGACTCACAGCGACGAGCCGTAGGTTCCTGTTAGCCTTGACTCTTTCGCGGGTATCACACCCTTTGGACTCATCACCGGCGAGGGACCGAGGAACCATGACCATGGACATCCCCGGCGACAGGCGCCTGGCGGCCGCCGTCGTGATGGACGACCGACAGCGGGTGCTCCTGGTGCGCCGCAGCGAGAAGGAGCGGTTCCTGCCCCGGGTGTGGGGCGTTCCCTGCGGGAAACTGGAGCCCGGTGAGAGCGCCGTGGACGGTGCCCTGCGCGAGCTGAAGGAAGAGACCGGACTGCTCGGCGAGATCGTCCGCAAGGTCGGCGAGTCCTCCTTCCTCAGCGACTACCGAGGGCACGAGATCAAGAACTGGCAGGAGAACTTCCTGGTCCGGCCCTTGACCGGGGAGATCACCCTGCCCGAGCCCGACCAGGACCACGCCTGGCTCGCCCGCGCCGAGCTGACGGCCGTCGAGATCGACGAATACAACCTCGACATCGTCCGGCAGGCGTTCACAGAGTTCTGAGCTGCTCCGCGAGGTCCCGCAGCGCCGCCAGATACTCCGCCGTCCCCAACGGCACCTTCGCGACCGCACCCGGATGCGGGCCCGCCGCCGTGAACACATCGGTGTGCGGCCGTCGTTCGGCGCCCGTCTCCAGGAACAGCGTCACCGTCGGCCGGTCCGTGTCGCACCAGGCCCGGTGCAGGGTGTGCGCGGGCAGGGCGTAGGAGCTGCCCGCCGCGTACTGGCCCAGATGCGTCAGCCGCAGCCGCGCCGGCCCCGCCGGCTCCAGCACCCAGCTCGCCGAATGCTCCGCCAGCGACTCCTCGTAGCGGGCGGCCGCGATACCGCCGTCGCCGACCTCGTACAGCTCCATGGCCAGCCGGCCCCGTACGACATAGGACGCCAGCGGGGAACGGTGGTTGTGGATGTCCTCCTTGCCGATCGCGCCCGCCCCCGGATGCCACACATGCGCGCGCAGCATCTGACGCGGGCCGCCGTCGATCAGCAACAGCTTGTCGAAGCCGAGGACATGCCGGTACGACAGCCGGGCGCGGGCGTCCGGATCCCCCTCGCCCGAGGCGAGTTCGGCGACCAGCTCCAACAGCCTCTCGGGCGAACCGAGTTCGGTGACGACCGCGCGGGCCGCGGCCACCAGCCGGTGCTCGGGCAGTTCACCGTCCAGCGCCCCGGCCAGCAGCCTCCGTGCCGCCAGGACCTGCCGACCGCCCATGCACCCATCCTCCAACGCCCGCTCGAATCACCCGACTTCAGCCCTGTGGCTGGTACATCCATACGGCATGCGCGCGCAGCGCCGAAAGACCTTGATAGGTCATCCACATCGGCCGCCGCCGCTCGGTCGCCTCGTCCCGTGCCCACAGCCAGATGCCGTCCGTCTGCCCCGCCCACACCGCGGCGACGGCGCCCTCCAGCCGTACCCGGAGCTCGTCCTCCAGCCCCTCCGCGCGGGCTATCTCCAGCGCGCTCGGCGTGAGCAGGGCGCGGGCGAGCCAGGACGCGGTGAAGTGCCGAACGTTCAGCACCTCGTGGCGGGCGGGGTCGTCGGTGCGCGGCCGGCGCACCTCCTCGTGGAGGTTCGCCAGGTCCGGGCAGGTGTCGTGCGGCGCGTCGGGGCACGACAGCAGCCAGCGGATGCCGTCCTCACGAGCGGCGCGGGCGCGTTCGGCGCGCGCGTCGCCGTCCTCGCCCAGCACCCGGGCGGCCCGGTCCAGGGCGACGACGGCCTGCGCGGTGTGCAGCGGGGACGGCCTGCCGTACGGCGGCTGGAGCCGGTAGCCCCAGCAGCGCAGATGGTCGCGGCGCGGGTCGCTGATCGCGCCGTCGGCGAGGGCCTCGCGCAGCAGGGGCAGGACCTCGGAGCGGGGCGCGGCCCGCAGCAGACCGCGCAGCACCGTCGTCACGACATGGGTGGACTCCCGCCCGGTGCGGTCGAGTCGGCGGGTGAACCCGTCGGCGCAGTGCTCCACCTCGGCCGCCAGCCGCTCGGGGGACGCACCCGCGCGGGCCAGCGCCCCCAGCACCAGCGCGGTGACCTCCGGCCGCGCCTCGGAGCCCTGCGAGCGCGCCGACCAGCCGCCGTCGGGAAGCCGCAGCCGCCACAGCGTGTCGACCAGTTCGCCGGTGCTCAGCCGTCCCTCGGGCACGCCGAGGTCGAGCATGATGTGCAGGCCGTAGGCGGTGCCGACGGGAGTGGGCCGGGACGGCGTGTCCTCGCCGAGGGAGTGCGGCCAGCCGGTGAGCCGCCCGTGCTCCGGGTCCTCCACCACGGTCACCTGCTCGACGAGGGTGTCGTAGGCGGTGGCGAACACGACCGGGAGCGGGCCGGGCGCGCCCGGTGCCATCGCGCCGGGCCCCACGACGGGAGCCGGCGCGGAGTCGGCAGCCGTCCGCGCCCGCAGCAGGCCCGCCGCCAGCCAGGCCGCGACGAAGGTGCCGAGCCCGCTGACCCCGGAGATGAGATACCGGGCGGCCGAGCCGTCGATGGAGTCGGGCAGGACACTGAACAGGAACTGGAAAACGCCGTACCCGGCGGCCGCGGCGCCGAGGCCCCCGAGCCAGCCCACGAAGCGTGCCGGGGGCGAGGTGTGCGGGTCGTCCGCGTCCGGAGAGGGGGGTGCGGGATCGGGCCGACGGGACCTCAAGGGGCCGCGTCCGAGCTGCTGTTGGGACAAGACGCGCTCCCTCCCCCGTGGCGGCGGCGTGTGAACTCCGCGAAGCTTCCAGTCTAAGTGGTCAGCGTGGCACCTGGGGCAACGGCCGGTGGTGCCCGCCGCGCGGCCAGTTGGCGAGAGCCACGTGCAGGGCGTCGATCGCGCGGTCCCACGACTCGCGCACGTCCCGGGGAGCGCCGAACGCCCCGGTGGACTCCAGGGCGCAGTAGCCGTGGAAGGTGCTGCGCAGCAGACGGACGGCGTCGGTGAGGTCGGGCTCCTCGAGGCCGTAGGCGCGGAGCATGCCGTAGGTGATCTCGGCGGTGCGGCGCATCGCGGGGGAGTCGGCGGCCAGGGACTGGTCGACGCGGATCTGGGTCGCGGCGTACCGGCCCGGGTGCTTGAGGGCGTACTCCCGGTAGGCGTCCGCGAAGGCGGCGAGCGCGTCCTTGCCGGCGCGTCCCGCCACGGCCGCGGCGATCCGGTCGATCATCTCGCCGCCCGCCAGCAGGGCGAGGCGGACGCGCAGGTCCTGGAGGTTGCGGACGTGCGAGTACAGGCTCGCGTCCTTCACGCCGAAACGCCGGGCCAGCGCGGACAGGGTGACGTTCTCGAAGCCCACCTCGTCGGCGAGCTCCGCGGCGGCCGCGGTGAGGCGGTCGGCGGTGAGTCCTGCGCGGGCCATGGGGTGCGTCCTTCGACTGCGGAAACCTAAAGTGACTAGGCAGGATGCTAGTGGTCGCCGCTCGCACCCGGCCTGACCAGCCCCGTCTCGTACGCCAGGACGACGGCCTGGGCGCGGTCCCGCAGCGACAGCTTGGCGAAGATACGGGCCACGTGGGACTTCACCGTGGCCTCGCTCAGGGTGAGACGGGCCGCGAGCTCGGTGTTGGACAGGCCCCGGCCGAGCAGGGTCAGGACCTCCCGTTCGCGGGGAGTGAGGGACGCCAGGCCGGCGGGGACGGCGGGCGCGTGGGTGGCGGGGTCCGTGGCGAAGCGCTCCACCAGGCGGCGGGTGATGGAGGGGGCCAGCAGGGCGTCGCCGGTGCTGACCAGACGTACGGCCGCCGCCAGGTGCTCGGGTGTGACGTCCTTCAGGAGGAAACCGCTCGCCCCGATCGACAGGGCCGTGTAGACGTAGCGGTCCAGGTCGAAGGTGGTGAGCATCAGCACCCGGCAGTCCGGGGCCTGCCGGAGGATTCGGCGGGTGGCGTCCAGGCCGTCCATGTTCGGCATGCGGATGTCCATCAGCACCACGTCCGGGCCGAGTTCACGCGCCAGCGACACCGCCTCCACGCCGTCCGCGGCCTCGCCGACCACCTCGATGCCGCGCGCGGTCAGGATCAGCCGGAAGCCGGTGCGGATCAGCGTCTGGTCGTCGACGACCAGCACACGCGGCGACGGCCCGGCCGCCGGCGCCGTCACGGCCGGTCCAGGGGGATGCGCGCCCGGACGCGGTAACCGCCGCCGAGCCGCCGCCTGGCGTCCAGGTCACCGCCGTAGACCGCGACCCGCTCCCGCAGCCCCAGCAGGCCGCGCCCGGTGCCGTCCCGGTGCCGCGGTACCGGCCGGGGCTCCTGCGGGGCGCCGCCGGTCAGCACGCTCGGACCGGTGTTCAGGACCTCCACCCGCAGCGCGTGCTCCGCGTAGCGCACGGTGACCTCGGCCTTGCCGCCGTCGCCGTGCCTGAGCGCGTTCGTCAGGGCCTCCTGCACGATGCGGTACGCCGTCACGTCGATCCCCTGCGGCAGCGGGCGGGGTTCGCCGGAGATCCGCACCTCGACCGGCAGCCCCGCGAACGACACCCGGTCGACCAGCTGCCCCAGCCGGTCCATGCCCGGCTGCGGGGCGAGGTCGGTGGCGCTCGCACGGTCGTCCACGCCGGTCTCGGCGTCGTCGTCCTCGCCGCTCGGCGACGGGGCCAGCAGCCCCAGCAGATGCCGCAGGTCCGTCATCGCGCCGCGGCCCGCGTCCTCCACCGCCCGCAGTGCCGCCGACGCCTCGTCCGGCATGGTGCCCATGACCTCGCGGGCGGCGCCGGCCTGGACGACCATGAGGCTGACGGTGTGACTGACGATGTCGTGCAACTCGCGGGCGATACGGTCGCGTTCGGCCGAGACCGCCGCCCGGGCCGCGCTCTCCCGCTCCCGCTCCAGCAGCCAGCCGCGCTCCCCGACCGCCTGCCGCCAGCGGCGCCGCGTCCGCAGCAGCGCGACGGACAGCGCCAGTACGGCCGCGCACGCCACCGCGAGTCCCACCACCGGCGCGTTCGTCTCCCAGTCCCCCATGGCGCTCACCCTGACAGACGATCACCGCGAGTGCATCGGCCGGGAGATGCAGACCCTGCATCCTGAGGTTGAGGCGCCCGGCCGGATGCCATCCCGGGTGGGATGCCCGGACGCGGGTCCGCCTCGTAGCGTCCTGCCCATGACAGTCGAGGACAGCAGTGGAGAGGTCGTCGTACGGCTCGACGGCGTGCACAAGGAGTACGGCGAGACGACGGCGCTGGCCGGGGTGTCGCTGGAGATCCGGGCCGGGGAGGCGGTCGCGGTGATGGGCCCCTCGGGGTGCGGCAAGTCCACGCTCCTCAACATGATCGCCGGCCTGGACCGGCCCACGGGCGGCACGGTCGTCGTGCACGGGGAGAACGTGGGGGAGCTGAGCGAGAAGGGGCTCGCCCTGTACCGGCGGCGCCGGATCGGCATGATCTTCCAGTTCTTCAACCTGATCGACGACCTGTCCGCCCTGGACAACGTGGCGCTGGCCGCCCAGCTGACCGGCACCCCGGCCCGGCAGGCCCGCCGCCGTGCCCTGGAGCTCTTCGGTGAACTCGGCATCGGGCACCGGCGCAACGCCTACCCCGCCGTCCTCAGCGGCGGCGAGCGCCAACGCGTCGCCGTGGCGAGGGCGTTGATGAACCGTCCGGCCCTGCTGCTGGCCGACGAGCCGACCGGCGCCCTGGACAGCCGCTCCGGGGAACAGGTCATGGACCTGCTGCTCGACCTCAACCAGATCGGCCAGACCCTGATCCTGGTCACCCACGACGAGCACCTCGCCCGGCGCTGCGCCAGCCGGCTCGTCGAGTTCGCCGACGGCCGGGTCACCGGCGAGCACACCCTGGAGCCGTCCGCATGAGGGCCGTGTGGCGCGCCGCCCGCGCGGCGGTACGGCGGCGCAGACTCCAGACGCTCGTCATCGCGCTGGTCACCCTGACCTCGACGGCCGCGATGGTCGTCGCCCTCGGTCTGCTCGACGCGGCCTCCGCCCCCTTCGACAAGGCCTTCGGCCGGCAGCGCGGCCCGCATGTGACCGCCGTGTTCGACCCGGCGAAGGTGTCCGCGCCGCAGCTCGCCCGGGCCGCCCGGCAGCCCGGCGTGGCGGCCGCCGCGGGCCCCTACGCGCAGGCCACGGTCGAACTGCCGGACGGCGCGATGAACTTCGGCCTCGGCACCCAGATCACGGTCGTCGGCCGCGCCGACCCCGACGGCCCCGTGGACCGGCTCGACCTGTGGGCGGGCCGCTGGGCCACCCGCCCCGGCGAGGTCGTGCTGAACCGGCAGTCCGACTGGACCCCGGACGACCTCGGCAAACGGCTCCCGATGCCGTCGGGCGGCCCGGAACTCACCGTCGTCGGGTTCGCCTTCGACCTGAGCCGCACCGCCGACGCCTGGGTCGCGCCCCGCCAGATCGACGCCCTGGAACCGACCGCCACCCAGATGCTGTTCCGCTTCCCGGACGCGTCCTCCGAGGACCGGCTGCGCGCCCAGCTCGGCACGGTCACCGAACGGCTCCCGGCGGACGCGCTCACCGCCTCCCGGACGTATCTCACCCTCAAGCACCAGGTGAGCAGTTCGGCACGGGCGTACACGCCCTATCTGATGGCCTTCGGCATCCTCGGGATCGCCGTCGCGGTGCTCATCGTCGCCAACGTCGTCAGCGGGGCGGTGATCTCCGGGTTCCGGCACATCGGCGTGCTCAAGGCGCTCGGCTTCACGCCGGGGCAGGTGGTCGCCGTCCACCTCACGATGATCTCCGTGCCCGCGGTCGTCGGCTGTGCGCTCGGCACACTTCTCGGCAATGTGCTCGCGCGCCCCTTCTTCGAGTTCGTGTTCATGGGGCCGGACGCGGGAGTGCTCCACGACGACGTGTCCGTCGCCGCATGGGTGAACGCCGTCACCCTGCTCGGCATGCCCGCGGTCTGCGTCCTCGCCGCGCTCGCCCCGGCCCTGCGCGCCCACGGCATGTCGGCGGCGCGGGCGATCAGCGCGGGCAGCGCCCCGCGCGTCGGGCGTGCCCTGGGCATCCAGCGCCGGCTGGCCGGCAGCAGGCTGCCGCGCTCGGTGAGCCTGGGCATGGGGCTGCCGTTCGCCCGGCCCGGACGCAGCGTCCTGACGCTGGCCGCCGTGGTCCTGGGGGTGACCACGGTGACGTTCGCGACCGGCCTCGCGACGACCATGGACCGGTTCGGGAACGCGGGCCGCGACGCCTACCAGGTCACGGTGTACGCCTCCAGCTTCCGGCACGGCAAGGAGATCGAGCCGCAGCACGACGACCGCGAACTCGACGCTCTGCTACGGGAGTTGCCGGGGGCCCGAGAGGTCACCGCACGGGCGTCGGTGGACGTACGGCTGACCGGCTCGGCCCATCAGGTCACCCTCGAAGGGCGTCGGGGCGACCGGCTCCGACTGGACGGCGTGCTCACGGACGGCCGGTGGATGCGCGAGAGCGGCGAGATCGTCGCCGGCTCGGCCTTCCTGCGGCAGAACGGCGTACGGGTCGGCGAACGGGTCGGCCTGGAGAAGGGCGGCCGTACCGAACGGGTCCTGGTCGTGGGTGAGTTCATGGAGAGCAACGCCCGGGTCGTGCTCTCCGACTGGCCGACGCTGACGGCGCTCGCCCCGGCCGAGCGGCCCATCGCCTACCACGTGGCACTGCGCGACGGCGCCGACGCGGCCGGCTACGCCCGCGCGGCCCGCGCCGCCGACGCCGGGATCACCCCGGACGTGCGGGGCTCCAACTCCGTCACGCAGACCATCGTCGGCTCGGCCTCCGTCCTCACCCTGATGCTCGCCGCGGTCGCCTCCCTCGGCGTCTTCAACACGGTCGTCCTCAACACCCGCGACCGCAGGCGCGACCTGGGCATGCTCAAGTCGATCGGCATGACCCCGCGGCAGGTCACGGCGATGACGGTGACGTCGATGGCAGTCCTCGGCGCGCTCGGCTCCCTGCTCGGCATCCCCCTGGGCATGCTCGGCTACGAGCTGGTGATCCCGCGCATGGCGGACGCGGTGGACATCACCCTGCCGCCCTGGATGACGGACGTCTGGCGGGCCCCCGCCCTGTCCGGACTCGCCCTCGCGGGGCTGCTGATCGCGGTGCTGGGGGCTTACGTACCGGCGCGCAGGGCGGCCCGGCTGACGATCGGGGAGGTGCTGCGCAGCGAGTGAGGCGGCGGCCTCAGCAGCGCCCGCCGTGGGCCACGACCAGCTCCACGTCCTCGGCCCGCACCCGCAGGGCGTGGCGCTCGGTGTCGTCGCCCCGGGACGACGACGGGTCCCAGAGCCAGAGGGTGTCGCCGCTCGGCTGGAAGGACAGCACCGGGTGGGCGGTCGGGACGGGGCCGTTCACGACGGGTGTCTCGGGGCCAAGGGGGCGGACGCAGACGAGTTCGGCCCGCAGGCCGAAGTAGCCGGGCGGGCGGTGGCCGGCGCCGGCCGCGGCCATCGCGCGACCGGCGGCCTTCTCCACGTCGTCGAGCGCGATCTGCACCACGGTCAGGACCGCGATCAGCCCCGCCAGCACCAGCGAGACACGGAAGAAGCCGCTCACCGGCGCCTGCACGTTGAAGTGCCGGGCCCACCCCGCCAGCGCGATGAGGCCCAGCAGGAACAGCACGGCCACGGCCAGCGGGCGCATGGCCACGAGGTACTGCCAGTAGAAGCCCACATGGACCGAGTCGGCCGGGATCCCGAACATGTCCTCCAGATAGACGGCGTGCAGGAACGCCCCGACCCACGGCAGCACGAACGGCAGCGGCGCCGCGAGGACGGGCAGGAACCACTGCACGTTGCGGCTGAACCAGGACGCGCTCAGCGCGTACCACAGCCCGAAGGCCGTGAGCCCGAGGCCGAGCGTCATGCCGAATCCGGCGAGCAGCCCGGACAGCCCCGTGTCCTCGGACCGTCCCCAGATCCAGCCGGCGAACGTCCCGCTGCCCGCCAGGATCAGGCCGCAGCCCAGCCGGACGAGCTTGGGGCGCGGCGCGTTCGAGGTCATCCACGCACCCGTCGGCCAGGAGACGGCCGCGGGCACCAGCAGCGCGGTGAAGCGCCACGCGGTGTCGAACGCCCCGAGCACGATGCCGCTCGCGACACAGACCAGCACTACGGCGCTGATCACCGCGACCCGTCCGGCATCCTGACGCCACTGCGTCGCCCCGGCCTCGGGGCGGGGCCCGATCGCCCGGCGTATGTCGTGCGCGTCGGGGTCGAAGGGCGGGCCGCCGATGTTGCGCGCCCCCAACTCCGCCAGCGCCCGCTCCCGTTGCTCGTCGGAGTACTCGCCGCGCAGCTGGAGCGTGTGCCGCACGTCCAGGCCGCCGACGGCCGCCCAGTGCTCGGCCAGCCACCGCAGGACCGGTCCCGCGTCGGCCGGCACCCTGCGGTGCACGTGGTACACCGTCTGCGTCTCGGTCGGCCTGGGCGGGATCAGCTTGCTCTCGCGCACCCACAGATCGAGCTTGCGCCGCTTGGCGAGGGTGGTGAGCTGTTCGACGGCCGTCGAGCGGGCGGTCCAGCGGGAGCCGTGCACGGGCACCTCGACGACGACCCCGGCGTACCCTTCGTCCACGGTGACCGAGTCGCCGTCCCGCGCGGGCCGCACCCCCCACCCCTGGGCGCCGAACACCCCGCTCGCCAGCTCCAGTTCGTCCTGGTCGTCACGGACCTCGACGACCAGGCGAACCCTGCGGTTGTACGGTCCCAGCGCCTCCGGTGTCACCGGGGAAGTCTCGCACCGTCAGCCGATCGGCGCGTACAGCACCCCCAGCTTGTCGATCTCGTCGCCGGAGCGCCCGGTGAACCCGACGATCTGCCAACCCGACGGCGCCGTGAAGGTCTTCGCGTCCGAGGTCGCCGTACCGGACGACAGCGTGCGGCCCTTGTCGGTCGTGAAGGCCGCCGAGAAGATCCGGGTACGGCCGTCCTTCTGGCCCTGCGTCAGCCTCACCGTCGTGAGGTGCTCGCCGGCGGCGAGGGTCAGGGACGTCGCGGTGCCGCCCGTGCCGCCGTGGGTGAGGGCGCTGCCGCCGTCGTGGGTCAGGGCGACCGCGTCCAGGCGGGAGCCGCCGCGCAGGGTCAGGGTGCGGGGCGCGGGTGTGGCCGGGAGGTCGTCGGCGTCGTTGAAGGCCGTGCCGTGCGGGCCACCGATGAAGTCGCTCGCCCTCAGGGACGGGTCGAGGGTGTAGGAGAAGTCGACCGTGTGCGGGAAGTGGTCGGAGAGGTGCTTGCCGTCCTCGCGCAGGAAGTTCGCCCAGTCGTCGTTGTAGCGGGTCGCGTTCAGGGACAGCAGTTCGCCGCCACGGTAGAGGACCTTGTCCACGACCTCGCAGTCGTTGGCCGGGGCCGTCGCGTCGCACAGCAGCGCGTCACCGCCCGCCGCCGGGGGCGTGCCGCCCTTCACGAGCTGCACCCACGCGTCGGTCAGGCCGTTCTCGGCGACGAGCGTGCGGATGTTGTCACCGGTGCGGGTGTAGCGGGTGTTGGTGTCGCCCATGACGATCACCGCGTTGCCGGCCGAGTTGGCCTGGATGAAGTCCGACAGCTGCTCGACGTTGGCGCGGCGGGCGGCGAGGGCGGCGTCGTCGGAGTCGGCGTTGGTGTGGACGTTGTACAGGTCCACGAACACGCCCTCGGCGAGGCGCACGCGGGCCAGCGTGAAGCCCTTGGGCGTAAGGCAGTTGGTGCCGGTGCAGTCGTTCCACCGCACCCGCTCGAAGTCCTCGAAGGGGTGGTCGGAGAGGGTGTTGAGGCCGTCGCCGAAGGCCGCGCCGCCGCTGGTCGCCGTGCGGTAGGGGTGGGTGTCGTTGGCGTACAGCGAGGCGTGGTAGTTGAAGTCCTCCTGCACGTTGACGATGTCGTACGGGCCCAGCCGCTGTCCGATGAGCGGGGTGTTCGTCTCGGGGTCGCTGTCGCCGAGGCCGAGAGGGAGGCCCGCGATGTTGTACGTCAGCACGTTGAAGGACCCGGAAGCGGCGGCCGTCGTGGCTGTCGCGGGGGTGGCGGCGGTGGCGGTGAGGCCGGTGAGGGCCAGTGCGGCCGCCGCGAGCGTACCGATCAGTCTTCTCATGGTGGGGGTGTCTCCGGTCGGTGACGAAGAAGATGAACGTTGAAGTTGAGCGTTGTTCAGGTTCGGTGTCAACAAGGCTGACGTACAAGGGTCGTTGAGGAAACTGTGAGAGGCGGGGCGATCCGCCGTGTCGGTGGCACCCGGCGGTCATGCCTCGCTCGTTCAACGTTCATGTTTCGCCTTGATCCTCCACAGGCGGCGCAACAGCGCCGTAGAAGGCAGCCGCTGGAAGCCGGCGGCATCCCAGGAGGCGTTCATGGGACACGGGCACACGCACGGCCACGGCCATCATCACCACCACGGACACGACCACGACCACTCGCACGACGCGGCGGCCGCGCTGCCCGCCGCATTCGACCCCGCCGTGCCCGACGAGGCCCTCACCCCCGAGCAGCAGTCGCGCCGCACCCTGCTGCGCCGGGCGGGACTGCTGGGCGCGGGTCTGGCCGCCGCGAGCGTCGTCGCCCCGGCCGCGGCCGCCGCCGCTCCCGCGTCCGCCGCCTCCTCGGCCCCGGCCTCCGGCGGCCGCCGGTCGAACGGCTTCCTGTGGCTGTCCGGTGACCACCACATCCACACCCAGTACAGCAGCGACGGCAAGTACCGCGTCGTCGACCAGGTCCGCCAGGGCGCCAAGCACGGCATGGACTGGCTGGTCATCACCGACCACGGCAGCACGACCCACGCCAAGATCGGTGTCGACAAGGTCAACCCGGACATCAGGGCGGCCCGCGCCGCCTACGAGGACACCCTCGTCTTCCAGGGCCTGGAGTGGAACATCCCGGGCGCCGAGCACGGCACCGTCTTCGTGCACCCCGGCAGCAACGAGGTCTCCGTCCTCAAGCAGTTCGAGACGGACTACGACGGCAGCGTCAAGAACGCCTCCGACTCGACGCCCGCCAACGAGGCCCTTGCCGTCGCCGGCCTGAACTTCCTCGCCGAGCAGGTCCAGCGCCGCAAGGTCAAGGACGCGCTGATGCTCGCCAACCACCCGGCGCGGCGCGGTGTCGACTCCCCGCACGAGATACGCAACTGGCGTGACGCGGGCCGCGGCCGCCAGATCGCCATCGGCTTCGAGGGCGCCCCCGGCCACCAGGCCGCCGGCCTGCCCGCACCGATGGGCCCGGGCCGCGCCCGCGGCATCTACGACAACAACCCCAGCGCCAACTCCTTCGCCGGCTACCCGCTGGAGAGCTACCGCACCTGGGGCGGCTTCGACTGGATGACGGCGACCGTCGGCGGCCTGTGGGACAGCCTCCTCGCCGAGGGCAAGCCGTGGTGGATCACCGCCAACTCCGACTCCCACCAGGTCTACGCCGACACCGCCGCGCGCGGCACCGGCGGCAACTTCGAGACCGACGGCCGCTACGCCGACCCCGTCTACGGCGGCCAGATCGACATCGCCCAGGGCGACTACTGGCCCGGCCAGTACAGCCGTACGCACGTCGGCTCCGACGGCTTCTCCTACGCCGCCGTCATGGAGGGCATCCGCGCGGGTCGCATCTGGGTCGACCACGGCCAGCTCCTCAGCGGCCTCGACGTCCGCGTGACCGGCGGCCACCGCTGGGCCACCCTGGGCGGCGCCCTGCACGTCCGCAAGGGCACCGACGTCACGCTGACCGTGGACGTGGCGATGGCCGGCGGCCCCAACTGGGCGGGCTTCGTGCCCAAGCTGGCCCGCGTCGACGTCATCCAGGGCGATGTCACCGGCCCGGTCGCGGACAAGGACACGTTCAGCGCGCCGACGGCGAAGGTGGTCAAGTCCTACGAGGTGAACAAGTCCTCCGGAGCGGTCCGTCTCACCTACGACCTCGGCAGGGTCGACCGCCCCGTCTACGTCCGCCTGCGCGGCACCGACGGCAACCGTGGCGCCGTCGGCGCGATGGGCGCGGCCGTGGACCCGGCGGGCCCCGCCATCGACGTCGTCGGTGACGCCGACCCGTGGCGCGACCTGTGGTTCTACTCCAACCCGGTGTGGGTCCTGCCCTCGTGACGCCGTACGTCCTGACCGTGGACGCGGGTGTCAGGGACCTCCGTGCGGCCGACCACCTGCTCCACACGCTGGCGGCCGAACTCGCCCTCCCCGAGGGCGTGTTCGGCTGCACCCACCTGGTGCGGGGAGAGCGTCCGCGCGTGGCGCTCTCGCTGGCCCTGCCGTCCGAGCCGCTCCTGCGTACCGCCCAGGAGCGGCTCACGGCCGGGGGCCACGAGGTGTCTCCCGGTGCGCCGGACGCGGTCGGCCGCGCGGTCCTCTACCCGGGCGTCTCGACCCTGACCGGCACCCTGACGATCGCCGAGGTCCTGTCCCGCTCGGCCATCGCCCGCGTCACGGTGCTCGGCACCCCGGGCGGCCCGGCCCCCGACACCCCCCTGGTGACGAGGGACCACGTCCGCCCGCAGTGGCAGCACGACGAACTCGTCCTGACCGCCATGCCGGCGATCGGCGGCACCCTGGTCCCGTTCGAGGTCCCGGAACCCACGCCCTGCTGCGCCGATCACTGAGGTGCCGTTCGTCGGTCGTCACCGCCCCCCGTAGGGTTGCCGGAGGTTCGATCCATCTCCGGGTCTCGAATCGACGGGGGGCGGATGACGTACGAGGCAGAGCATGAGAGGGAAGCCGACGACCCACGCGTCCCTCCCGCGTCCGCGTCCGACGGCCCCGCACGACCCCTGTGGCGGCAACGCGACTTCACGACCTTCTGGGTCGCGCAGACGCTCTCCTTTCTCGGGGACTCCTTCGCGCTGATCGCGCTGCCGCTGCTGGTGCTCCAGGCGACCGGTTCGATCGCGCGGATGGGGCTGCTCACGGCCGTCGGCGGGGCCGCCTCGGTGGTCGCTGCGGTGTTCGCGGGGGCCGTCGTCGACCGCGTCGACCGGCGCAAGCTGCTCATCGCCTGCGATCTCGTGCGGATGGTGCTGTACGGACTCGTCCCGCTGGTCTGGCTGTTCGGGCCGCAGATCTGGCTGCTGTACGTCGTCCTGCCGCTGTGCGAGGCCGTCGGCATGCTGTTCGCCGTCGGGTACGTCACGGTGGTGCGCGGTCTCGTCGGCACCGAGCGGCTCACCGAGGCCAACGGCCGGCTGAACGCCACCGCCGCCGCGGCCGGGGTGCTCGGGCCGCTGTGCGCAGGCCTGGTCGCCGCCTGGTCCGGCCCGGCCGCGGCCGTCGGCGTGGACGCGGCGAGCTTCGGAGTCTCCGCCGCCTGCCTGGCCTTCGTACGGCTGCGCGGGCGGCCCGGGAAGGCCACCGAACGGTCGGGACTGTGGCGGGACCTGCGCACCGGGATCGACTTCCTCCGCGGCCACCCGGTGCTGCGCGCCCTGACGGCCCTGCTGTTCGTCTTCAGCTTCCTCACCCTCGGCCTGAACGACCTGGTCATCTACCACCTCAAGCACGACCTCGGCCACGACGACGGCACGGTCGGCACCGTCATGGCCGTCGGCGCGCTCGGCACGATCACCGGCGCCCTCCTGGTGGCCCGGGTCCGCCGCCGGCTCGGCTTCGGAGCGACCTGGACGGGATCGGTCGCCGTGTGCGGACTCGCCTTCGCCGGGCTCGGCTGGGCGCGGGACGTCCCCGTCGTCGCCGCCCTCACCGCGGCGTTCCTGGCCTGCGTCGGCATGGCCGGCACCTGCTCCATGTCGCTGCGCCAGGAGGTCACCCCGGAGCCGCTCCTCGGCCGCGTCACCTCCGCCTTCTGGACCCTCCAGTACGCGGCCGCCCCGATCGGCGCGGCCGTCCTGACCTGGGCCGCGGAACAGCAGGGCACGACCCCGGTGAGCCTGGTCGCGGGCGCGTGCTGCGTACTGATCGCGGGCGCCGCCCTGTTCACGCCGATCAGGCGCTCGGGCAGCCGGACCTGACCCGCCCGCCACCGCGCTTCATATCGTCGTAACGGTCACCCCGCAGGGTGGAACTCTGCGGCCCAGTAAGCCGATTCACCAGCCTGCCGTGCCCGGCCACCGCCGCCGCGTCCCGACTCTTGCGCCATGTCCATCATTGATTCCCTACGGGGAACCACACGCGCCCTGGCCGCCTCGGTCATGGCGCTGGCGTTCGTCGTCGCGGCACCGCACGGCGCTTTCGCCGCACCCGGTGACCTGGACGCCACGTTCGGCACCGGGGGCCGGGTCACCGTCACCGCGCCCAGCTATTCCGAGGGCGAGGACGTGGCGGTCCAGCCCGACGGAAAGATCGTCTCGGTCGGGTGGCTCCAGGACCCCGAGTACCTCGACGCCGAGTTCGTCCTGACGCGGCACAACGCCGACGGCAGCGTCGACACCTCGTTCGGCGGTGGCGACGGCGAGGTGGTGACCGACTTCGAGAACGGCAACGACGTGGCCCAGAGGGTCGCGATCCAGCCCGACGGGAAGATCGTCGTGGCGGGCCGGCACCAGGAGACCGACGACGAGTTCGCGGGCTGCTGCTGGTTCACGGTGGCCCGCTACAACGCCGACGGCAGCGTCGACACGTCCTTCGGCGGCGGTGACGGCTGGGTCAGTCCCGGCCTGGCCGGCGGGGCCGAGGAAGCCGTCGGGGTCGCGGTGCAACCGGACGGGAGGATCGTCGCCGGAGCCTACGCCGGCGGCTGGTTCGCGGTCCTGAGGTACCTGTCGGACGGGACCCCGGACAGTACCTTCGGCGGCGGTGACGGCCTGACCATGACCGCGTTCTCCGACACGGGCGGCGGCGGTGCGAGCGCGCAGGACATGATCCTCCAGCCCAACGGCAAGATCGTCATGGCCGGTTCCGCGGGCGAGAGCTTCTTCGACTTCGCCGTGGCCCGCTACAACCCCGACGGCAGCCCGGACACCACCTTCAGCGGCGACGGCAAGGTCACCACCGACCTCGGCGGCTACAACTGGGGCGAGACCGTGGCCGTCCAGTCGACCGGCAGGATCATCGTCGGCGGACAGAGCGCGGACCGCTTCGCACTCGTGCGCTACAACGTCGACGGCAGCCGCGACACCGCCTTCGGCACCGGCGGAGTCGCGACCACGGACTTCGGTGGCACCGCCGGCGTGAACGACCTCGTCGTCCAGCCCGACGACCGGATCGTCGCGGCCGGCAGCGGGTCGCCCGGCGACTTCCTGCTCGCCCGCTTCAACGCCGACGGCACCCTCGACACCGGCTTCGGCACGGGCGGCCGCGCCACGACCGACTTCGGCGCGGGCGACCGGGCGAACGCCCTCGCCCTCCAGCCCGACGGCAAGGCCATCGCGTTCGGCGGCGACAGCAACGGCCGCCGCCTCATGGCCCGTTACCTCGGCGGCGTCGGCACCCCGCCCCCGCCGCCTCCGCCCGCCGGGGTCGACCTGTCGGTCACCAAGACCGGCACCGGCGCGGTCAGCATCGGCGGCCGGGCCACGTTCACCGTGACGGTCGTCAACAACAGCACCACCACCTCGGCGACCGGCGTCACCCTCACCGACACCGTCACCGGCCCCGCCGCCACCGTCGTCTCGGCCACCCCGGGCCAGGGCACCTGCACCACCTCCGCCACCGGCGCGACGTGCGCCCTCGGCACCCTCGCGGCCGGCGCCCGCACCACCGTGACGGTCGTCGTCGAACCCAGGGCCACGGGAACCCTCACCGACCGGGCCACGGCGAGCGCGGCGCAGTCCGACCCTGACACCGCCAACAACACGGCCACGGCACCCACCACGGTCAACAACGCCCGCGGCTGCACCCGCATCGGCACCAGCGGCAACGACACGATGACCGGCACCGCCGGCGCCGACGTCATGTGCGGCCTCGGCGGCGACGACACGATCAACGCCGGCTCCGGCACCGACACGGTGTACGGCGACTTCGGCAACGACCGCGTCGACGGCGGCCTGAACAACGACGTCCTCACCGGCGGCCCAGGCAACGACACCCTGCTCGGCAACTCCGGGAACGACCGGCTCGACACCATCGACAACGTCGGGGCCAACGACACCGCCAACGGCGGCCCGGGCCTGGACACCTGCACGACGGACGCCGGGGACACACGGATCAGCTGCCCGTAGGCACCCGCCCCGCACCGGCCGGCAGCCCCCCCGGCTGCCGGCCGGCCCGTTACCCGTTCACCCCCGTGTAGTGCCCGAGCGCCCACCGCCACAGCCCGCGGGCCCCCAGATACGCCACCAGCCCCAGCAGCGGCGAGGACGCGGCCAGCCAGTAAGGAACGGCCGTGTCGTGGCCCGTGAGGACCGCCGCCGGGAAGTACGCGACGAACGCGAGCGGGAGGGCGAAGGTGAGGAAGCCGCCTACCGCCTTCGGCAGGACGTTCAGCGGGTAGCTGCCGAAGGTGCCGAGGAGTTCCTCCAGCCAGCGGCCCCAGTGGTCGGCGGCGGGGTAGCGCAGGCACGCGGAGGCGACGGCCGTGAACAGGGCCGCCTCCAGCAGCATGCCGCCGACGACCGCGGCGATCAGGTACGAGACGCTGCCCGCCGAGAAGTCCAGGGTGCTGCGGCTGAGCGCACCCGCCATCAGGCCCGCCGCGACCGTCAGGTCACCGATCGCGTTGGTGGGGAAGTAGTCGAGCTGGACCTGGCGGTGCACCGGCATCGGGCGCAGG
Source organism: Streptomyces chartreusis (assembly GCF_008704715.1). NCBI lineage: Bacteria > Bacillati > Actinomycetota > Actinomycetes > Kitasatosporales > Streptomycetaceae > Streptomyces > Streptomyces chartreusis. The sequence continues at coordinate 2,248,288 of NZ_CP023689.1, read as the reverse complement.
AGATAGATGTCGATCCGCCCCTCCTGGACCTGCCGGCCGATGAAGTGCACCCGGCCCAGCAGCAGCACGAACAGACCGTGCGCGAGCATCCGGATCGCCGGGATGAGCAGTACGTCCCCGCTGTCCCAGCCGCCCATCCCGGTGAACCGGGCCAGCAGCACCGTCGCGAACACGATCACCGACATCTGCCAGATCGCGCCGATCGCGATGTTCAGCAGGAACTCCGTGCGGTACTCCATCGCGGCACGGATGTTGAGCAGCGAGATGCGCCAGACGATGCGCAGAGCCTTCAGCGACATCTCAGCCTCCCTGCGAGATCACACGTCGCGCGGCCCGCCGCCACACCCGGCGGGTGACCAGCGCCAGCACCAGCACCCAGACCGCCTGGACCGCCAACTGGGCGCCCGCGTCCGACAGTTCGATCCGGCCGACGTAGATCGACAACGGCACGCTCAGCGTCGCCTGGAACGGGAGGAAGCCGCTCAGCGTGATGAACCAGTCCGGGAAGAACCACAGCGGCGCGTACACCCCGGACATCAGGTTCTGCGCGAAGATCAGGATCAGCATCGCGGAGTTGTTGCGGATGGTGAAGAAGCAGAGCTGGTCGAGCAGGAGCATGACGTAGTACAGGACCCACTGGCCCAGCAGCATGCTCAGCGCGAACACCCCGGCCACCGCGGCGGACCGGGGCGGCTCGACCACCCCCGCGGCCAGGCAGATCGCATAGCCGAACAGGGCCCACGCCAGGCCGTACAGCTGCTCGCCGAGGGCGCGCAGGGCGTAGTAGCGCTGGGGCGGCAGCGGGCGCAGGTACCAGTAGACGATCGTGCCGAAGTGCATGTGCTGGATGACCGTGTCCCGGCCCGCGTACTGGTCCAGCTCCCGCAGCCGGGAGGCGAGTACGGCCAGGACGGCGTACGTCACCGCCTGTTCGCGGGTCAGTCCGGCGGTGGTGCCGGTGTGCGCGTACAGACCGCGCCACAGCGACGCCACCAGGACCACCTGGACGGTCAGCCGCAGCAGGACGGCCGTCATCCGGGGCGGGGTGTGCAGCTCGCCGAGCGGGGTGACACGTGCCGCCCGCCAGCCGTGCAGGACGGAGGCCATCAGGCTCCCTCCGCCGCGGGACCTGCATGCACGTACGCGGCCCGCATCACGTCCTCCAGGTCCGCCTCGTCGAGGGCGAGGTCCGTCACCTCGTACCGCTCGATGACCTGCTTCAGCGCCTGGTGCACGGTCGGCGCGTCCGGCCCGTCGGGACCGAACACCGCCTGCGGGCCCTCGCGGCGCAGCAGCGCGACGCCCGGCAGGCCACCGACCTCGGTGTGCGGGTCGGCCAGTGTCACCCGCACCTGCCAGGTCGAGCCGAACCGGCGGCGGATCTCGTCGAGGGTGCCGTCCAGGACGAGCCGCCCGTGGTTGATCAGCACGACCCGCTCGGCGAGCCGCTCGACCTCCGTCATGTCGTGGGTGGTGAGCAGGACCGTACGGCCGCGCTCCGCCACCTGGTGCCGCAGGAACTCCCGCACCTGCTCCTTCACCACCACGTCCATGCCGATGGTCGGCTCGTCGAGGAAGACGACCGGCGGGTCGTGCAGCAGCGCCGCGGCCAGGTCGGAGCGCACGCGCTGGCCGAGGGAGAGATGCCGGACCCGGGTGTCCCAGAAGGACGACAGGTCCAGGAGGTCGTCGAACTCAGCCAGCCGCGCGGCGTGTTCGGCCTTCGGCACCTCGTAGATGTCCCGCAGGATCGCGAACGACTCGCGTACCGGGAGGTCCCACCACAGCTGGGTGCGCTGCCCGAACACGGTGCCGATGTTGCGGGCGTTGCGCTCGCGTTCCTCGTACGGCACCACGCCCGCGACCCGGGCCTCGCCGGCGCTGGGCGTGAGGATGCCGGTGAGCATCTTGATGGTGGTGGACTTGCCTGCCCCGTTCGGGCCGAGCAGGGCGAGGAGTTCGCCGGGGGCGACGGAGAAGGTGACGTCGCAGACCGCGTGCTTGGCGACCCTCTCCGGGTTGACGAGCGAGCGGAGGGCGCCGCCGAACCCGGGGCGGCGGACGGTGGTGTGGAAGGTCCGGGACAGGTCGCGGACCTCGATGCTGCCACTCAAGGGGCATCAACTCCTTTGCGCTGTACACAGGGTGCGGCCGGCCGGCGGGGCTGCCGGCCGGCCGCTGAACGGACGTGGGTCACCGGGCGGTAGCGAAGACGAACGAGAACTCCGCCGGCTCGGCCTTCAGGAAGTACTGCGGCAGCGGGCCCGGACCGCAGGACTGCGAGCCGATCCCGTGCTGGCCGTGGTCGAGGTTGACCCACACCGTGTCGCCCGGCACCAGATCGGTGAGGTGCCGTGCGGCGTCCAGCTGCTCGCTGGTCCAGGGCCGCGCGCTGAACCAGAACTCCGGCTCGCCCTCGATCCGCAGCCCGCCGAGCTCCGCCCAGCGGACGTCGGACCGGGCGCCGTTCTCCTGCGGGCGGACGTACGGCGTCTGGAGTTCCCCGATGCCCGCGTCCCACCGCATGAGCTTCGCCGCGGCCCTGGTGTCCGGGTACGCCTCGCCCCCGCTGCCGAACCACGTCGCCGACCCGGTGACCGCGGCAGGCAGCCCGAGCCGCACGCCGAGCCGGGGCAGCGGCACCTTCCAGTCGCCCTCGGGCGTGACCGACACGGTCAGCCGCAGCCGTTCGCCGTCGGACGTCCACCGGTACACCGTGCGCAACGCCACGTCGCGGGCGGCGGGCGCCACCCGGGTCCGGACGGTCAGCGAGCCGGACTCCGCCTCCACACCGTCGAGGCGGTGCCGCATCCGGTGCAGGCCCAGCTGCCGCCACAGCACGCCCCACCGGGCGTCGTCCTGCCACGAGGCGCCGTCGTCGTTGTCGGTGGGGGCACGCCACACGTCCAGGCGCGGACCGGTGACGTCCACCCCGCCGACGGACAGCAGGGCGCCGGTGGCCGCGTCGAAGGTGCCAGGGCCGAGCACGATCAGGTCGCCGTCGGCCGTGGGTTCGGCACCGGTGGCCGTGGGGAGGGGAGCACGCGGCGCGACCGTCCGCTGCCCCCACGCCACCTCGTGGCCGCGGCCCGCCCAGGGGCTGTCGGCCGCGAGCAGCGCCCGGACCGTCCAGCGGACCTCGGCCCCGTCGCCGTCGGGAGCGGCCGCCGGCAGCTTGACCTCCGCCGACTCACCCGGCGCGAGCGGCGGCACGGCCAGCGTGTGCGCACCCGTGGACTCCCCGTCCACCTGGTAGGCGAACTCGAACTCCAGGTGCGAGAGGTCGGCGAAGTCGTACGCGTTCGTCACCCGTACGGCCCCGTCGGCGCCCTCGATCCGCACCGGCTCGATGACCTTCTTGTACTCGACGAGCCCGGGGGAGGGCCGCCGGTCCGGGAAGACCAGCCCGTCGCAGACGAAGTTGCCGTCGTGCAGCTCCTCGCCGAAGTCGCCGCCGTAGGCGAAGCCCAGCTCGGGGTGGCGGACGCCGTGGTCGATCCACTCCCAGATGAAGCCGCCCTGGAGCCGGTCGTGGCGCTCGAAGATCTGCTGGTAGTCCGCGATGCCGCCGGGCCCGTTGCCCATCGCGTGCCCGTACTCGCACTGGATGAAGGGCAGTTCGCGGCGCTTGCCGGGGCCGCCGTCCAGGTGCTGCCCGATCCGCTCGACCTCGGCGTGGGAGGCGTACATCCGCGAGTACACGTCGGTGTCGCGGCAGTTCCAGTCGCCCTCGTAGTGCACCAGACGGGAGGTGTCCCGGCCGTGGATCCACTCGGCCATCGCGGTGAGCCCGCGCCCGGTGCCTGCCTCGTTGCCCAGCGACCAGAAGACGATCGACGGGTGGTTCTTGTCGCGCTCGACCATCCGGGCCGCGCGGTCCAGCAGGGCCGGGGTCCAGCGGTCGTCGTCGACGGGGTTGTCGCGCCAGCGCTGCTCGGTGAAGCCGTGGGTCTCCAGGTCGCACTCGTCGATGACCCACAGGCCGTACTCGTCGCACAGGTCGAGGAAGGCCGGGTGCGGCGGGTAGTGCGAGGTGCGCACCGCGTTGAGGTTGTGCCGCTTCATCAGCAGCACGTCCTCGCGCATGGTCTCCAGGTCCAGGGTGCGGCCCCGCTCGGGGTGCCACTCGTGCCGGTTGACGCCCTTGAACAGGATCGCCCTGCCGTTGACCTTGATCAGGCCGTCCGCCAGGACGACCGTACGGAAGCCGATGCGCAGCGGCACCCGCTCGCCCGCGGTGACCAGCTCGCCGTCGTACAGCTTCGGCGTCTCCGCCGACCACGGCTCGACCGCGACGGTGACCGGCTCACCGGTCGCGACATCGATGTCGAGGGCGGGCACGGACACCCGCCCGTCGACGTCGGAGTCGACGCGCAGGGTGCCCTCGCCCGTGGTGTGGTCGTAGGAGGCGTGCACGAAGAAGTCGCCCGCCGCGCCCACCGGGCGGTGCAGCAGAGTGACGTCACGGAAGATGCCGGGCAGCCACCACTGGTCCTGGTCCTCCAGGTAGGAGCCCGCCGACCACTGGTGCACACGGACGGCGAGCACGTTCCCGGCCGGCTTCAGCAGCGCGCCGACCGTGAACTCGTGGGGCAGGCGGGAGCCCTTGAACTCGCCGAGCTCGGTGCCGTTCAGCCAGATGCGGGCGCAGGACTCGACGCCGTCGAAGCGCAGCACGGCGCCGCCGTCGCCGAGGGCCGGCCAGTCGTCCGGCAGGTCGAAGACCCGCAGGTGGTCGCCGGTCGGGTTCTCCGTGGGGACGTGCGGCGGGTCCACCGGGAAGGGGTAGAGGTGGTTGGTGTAGATCGGCGCACCGAACGCGCCGTCGCCCTGGAGGACCCAGTGGCCGGGGACCGTGACCTCGGCCCAGTCCCCGGCGTCGTAGCCCTCCGCGGCGAAGGAGTCGTCCTCGGCGTCGGCGGTCGCCGACAGCCTGAAGCGCCAGTCCCCGTTCAGGGACAGGGACTTCGCGTCCGAGGCGGCGTACCAGGCGCGGGGCGCCAGGGCCCCGGCGCCGGGTGCGACGTCCTCGACGTAGTCGACGGTTCGGGTAGTGCGGAAAGACATCTGTCTCCTTGCTCAGCCCTTGATGCCGGTCTGTGCTATCCCCTGTACCAGCCAGCGCTGAAGGAAGAGGAACACGAACAACAAGGGCAGGATAGAAATCGCTGTCGCCATGAAGATCTGGTGGAACACGACCGTCTGGCCGGTCGTGTACGACGAGAGCGCGACCTGCACGGTCCACGCACCGGGGTCCTGGCCGATGACCAGCGGCCACAGGAATGAGTTCCAGCCGTTGATGAAGGTGATGGTGGCGATCGCGGCGAAGAAGTTCAGCGAGTTCGGCACCACGACACGCCAGTACGCGCCCCAGTAGCCGAGCCCGTCCACGCGCGCCGCCTCCTCCAGCTCCTTGGGGAACCCCAGGAAGTACTGCCGGAAGAGGAAGCAGGTGAAACCACTGAACAGGCCCGGGACGATGAGACCCCGGTAACTGTCCACCCAGCCGAGTGACGAGACCAGCACGAAGCTGGGGACGAACGTCACGGCGGTCGGGACCATGAGGGTGCCCAGCACGACGTAGAACACCTTGTTGGCGTGCCGGTAGGGGATGCGGGCCAGGCCGTAGCCGGCCAGCGAGCACACCAGCAGGACACCTGCGGTGTGCAGCACGGCGACGACGGTGGAGTTCCACAGCGACCGGGCGAAGGGCACCGAGGAGTCGTCGAACGGGGAGGTGATGTTGCCCCACTGGACGTCCGTGGGGAAGAAGGTCCAGTTCTCCCCGGTGATCTGGGCATCCGTGGACAGCGCGTTGCGCACCAGGATGTAGAACGGCACCAGGAACAGCAGGGCGGCGACGCCGGTGGCGAGATACAGGCCGGTGCTGCCCATCACGCCGCCGCGGCCGGTACGGCGGGCCTTGCCGTCCGGGGCGGGTTCGCGGATGCCGGGCGTGGTGGTGGTCACTTGGACTCGTCCCCCCTTCCGAAGCCCATGAGCCTGCCCTGGAACAGGGTCACGGCGCAGATCAGCACGGTCAGGATCACGGCACCCGCGCTGCCGGCGCCGTAGTCCTGGTTCTCGCCCAGGGCCTTCAGATACAGCTCGACCAGCGGCGGACGGCCCCAGGTCGTCTTGTCCAGCAGGTTGTAGAACTCGTCGAAGGCCTGGTAGGCGGCGACGAGCAGCAGCAGGATCACCGCCGTCGAGGTGGCCCGCAGCTGCGGCAGCGTGATGTACCGGAACGTCTGCCAGCCCCGCTTGGCGCCGTCGATGGCCGCCGCCTCGTACAGCTCGGCCGGGATGTTCTGGAGCGCCGCGATGAACAGGATCATGTAGAAGCCGGACTGGAGCCACAGCCGGGCCGAGACGATGACCAGCCAGTACCAGGGCGGGTTGGGGTCGGCGAGCCAGGCGATGTTCTCGATGCCGAACCAGCCGAGGACCGTGTTCATCAGACCGAAGCGGACACCGCTGAAGATGGACATCTTCCAGATCAGCGCCGCGGCGACATAGCTGACCGCGGTCGGCAGGAAGAACACCGACCGGAAGAACGCCCGCATGAACCTGAGCCGGTTCACCAGCAGCGCGAGGCCGAGCGAGAGCGCCCAGGTGGTGGGCACGATGAACGCGGCGAAGACGGTGAAGGTGCCGAGCGAGCCGACGAAGTCGTCGTTCGTCAGCATGTGCCGGTAGTTGTCGAGGCCGATGAACTTCTCCGGCGTGACCGTGAACCGCGCCTCGAAGAAGCTGAGGTAGACGCTCCAGCCGATCGGGACGTAGATGAAGATCGCCAGCCCGATGAGGAACGGCCCGGTGAAGAGCCAGAAGTTGAAGGTGCTGTTGCCCCGCAGACCCCGCCGCGACCTGGCCGGGGTGGCCTTGGCCGGGGCGGGGCTCGCGAGGTCGAGCTCGGAGGTCGTCGACATGTCGTGGTCCGTCCGCCGGCCTATCCGAAGAGCTTCTTCAGCTCACGGCCGACGGCCGCGTCCGCCTTGTCGAGGGCGGCCTCGGGGTCACCGCCCTTGCGGACGCAGTTGGCGAAGACGTCCTCCAGCGCGGTGATCATGGCCTGGGTCCAGCCGATGTTGTCGAAGTGGCCGAACTCGTTGAAGAGCTTCACGCCCTCGGCCGGCAGCCCGGACTTCAGCTTGGTGGCCTGTTCGGCTATCGAGGTGCGCGGCGGGATGTGGAAGCCGTACGAGGTCGCCCAGTCCTCCTGGTACTCCTTCTGGTCGATCCACAGCCACTTCACGTACTCCTTGGCCGCGTCGACGTTCTTGCCCTTGGCGTTGACGAACATCGACCAGCCGCCGTTGTAGACCGAGGGCTTGCCGTCGGCGGTGACCTTCGGGAAGGGGAAGACGCCGACGTCGTCGCCGAGGGTCTGCTGGAACTGCGGCATCGCCCACATGCCGCAGAACTGCATCGCGCACAGGCCCTGGTTGAGGGCGGAAGGGTCCCAGTAGTCGGTCGGGGCGCCGAGCAGGAGGTCACCGCTGGTGAACAGCGAGCGCATCTTCCTCAGGCCCTCGACCACGCCGTCGGTGTGGTAGGCGATCTGGTTCCTGTCGTCGAGGGTGTCGGCGCCCGCGGACCAGATCATCGGGTTGATGACGGCGTGCAGGTCGTTGCCGAGGTACAGGCCCTTGACCTTGCCGGTGGTGAGCTTGGCGGCGGCCTCGATCAGCTCGTCGAGGGTCTCGGGGACCTTCACGCCCGCCTTCTCGAAGAGCGAGGGGCGGTAGAAGAAGAACTGCGGGTCGTCGATCATGCGGACGCCGTACGTCTTCCCGTCGACCGTGTGCGAGGCGATGTCGGCCGGGTTGAAGTCGTCCTTGACCGGTTCGATGATGTCGGTCAGGTCCGCGACCTGCCCGCTCCTGACCATCTGGATCTGCGGGTGGAACTCGAAGAGGTCGGGCGCGTTGTCGGTGAGCAGCGTCGCGAAGAGCTTGTTCTCGAAGTCGGCGGCGGTGATCCACTGGGTGGTCACGTTCGCGTCCTTGTATGCCTTGGCGTACTTCTTGACGGCCTGCTCGGTGCCGGCCTCGCCGTAGGCGTGGAAGTACTGGGTGAGGCTGACGCCCGAACCGGACCCGCCGCCGCGCCCGTTGTTGCCGCCGCAGGCGGCGAGCCCGCCGGCGGCGGCCAGACCCAACGCGGCCCGCAGTGCGGTTCGGCGGCTGAAGTTGCTGTTGCTCGGTGCCGACATGGTGACGTCCTTGTCTCGAGTACGGCTGCGGTGCGGGACGTTAACCTTCGGCTAAGGCTTCGGCAAGGGGTTGGACGAAGTCTGCACGAAGCGTTGTGCAACGTTCGGAATACCGGACGTCAGGGGGTTGCGGACCATCGCACCGGGGACCCGCAACCCCCTTGGTGGTTACGGGAGTTACCGGCGCAGCCAGACCTGGTTGGCGCCGCCGTTGCAGGTGTAGAGGCCCACCTTGCTGCCGTCGGCCGTCGCCTGTCCGCCGACGTCGAGGCACTTGCCCGAAGCCTCGCTGACGACCTGCCCGTTGGAGTTCAGCAGCCACCGCTGCCCGGCGTCACCGGTGAAGCCGGCCGTCGTCTTGAGCCCCGAACTCCCCGCCGTCAGATAGCCGTCGGGGCCCTTCAGCGCACCCCGGCGGTCGTACGACCACTCCTGCCCGGCCGCGCCCGTGCAGGCGCCGATCACCGCACCCGAGGCGTCGGCGGTCAGGCACTTGCCCGACTGCTCGCCCTGCCAGGCACCGGTCAAGGCCGAGGCGGCGGCGTACGGCTTCTGGTCGAGGACGTACGTCGTGATGGAGCGGGCCGGCAGTGCCGCGGACACCGTGCCGCCCTTCACCGAGGGCCGGGCGACCTTCGCCCAGTTCTCGTCGGCCGACGTACGGACCGCCTCGGCCGCCCGCAGTGGTGACTTGCTGTTGAAGTGCAGGTCGAGGTCGGTGCCGGTGGTGTTGTGGTTGTTGACCACGACGACCCACTTGCCGTTGCGGTCGTAGACGGAGGCCTCGACGCCGTCCGGCAGACCCGTGACGTTGTGCATGACCGAGCCCGGCTTCACGAACCTGCTGTACTGGCCGAGCGCGTAGTACCGCTTGGTGAAGTACAGCGTCCGGTTGCCGTTCTTCGCGTAGTCCGGGTCGTAGTAGATCAGGCCGTCGTTCCAGCCCTGGTCGTTCCTGGCGAGCGGGTCGGAGCCGATCATCTCCGACAGGGCGACCCACCAGTGGAACGCCGAGTCGTGCGCGGTCGCGAAGTCCTTGTAGATGATCCGGGACAGGTTCAGACCGCCGTCGATCGTGGGATCGTACTCCTGCGCCCAGCCCGTGCCGCCGTTGCCGAAGCAGCAGATCTCCGTCGACCAGGAGGTCCTGCCCACCGACTTCGAAGTCTCGTACACCTTCGCGCGGTCGGCGTCGGAGGGGTTGTCGTAGGTGTGGTGGGCCAGCTTGTCGACGTACTGCGCGGTGCCCGGCTCGTCGATCCAGCGCGGTACCTCGTCGTTGAACTTCACCGTGCTGGTCGACTCGTCGGCGATGATGCCGGTCCGCTGCCCCCGCGCCCGCTGCTCGGCGCCGAGCGCCCGCACGATGTCGTCGCGCTGCGGGACGTCGACGAGCATGCCCTCCTGGCCGCAGGAGTCGAAGCTGTTCGTCGGCTCGTTGAAGGGGCTGATGTAGTCGAATTTCACGCCCTGTTTCGCGAAGTGGTCGGTGACGTCGGCGACGTACTTCGCGAAGTCCTGCTCGTTCTCGGCCTTCAGATAACCGCCGCAGCTCTTGCCGTTGGTCTTCCACTCGGCGGGCGCGCTGTTGACGAAGCCGATCAGATCCTCGACGCCGTACTTCGCGGCGGCGTACAGGAACGCACGGCCGGCCTTGTCCTTGCTCCAGTCGTACGTGCCGTCGTCGCCCCGGAAGTCCTCGGGGGCGCGCGGCGCGTAGGTCACGCCCGTGCCGCCACCGCCGATGTTGTAGCGGTAGGCGCTCAGGTCCAGGCCGTCGGGGGCGAACAGCAGCCTGGCCACCCGGGCCTGGACCTTCGGGTCGAAGTTCTTCAGGTCGTTGACCCACCAGGCGCCCGAGGCACCGATGTTGTCGATGGCCTGCGCGGCGTGCGGGGAGACCTCGGCCGCCGGAGCGGCGGCTGCGCCCGCGGACGGGGCGGATATCAGCGGGCCCGCGACGGCCAGCGCCGCGGCGGCCGTCAGCAAGGCCGATCTGTTGGGGTGGGGGTTCCTGCGGGGGAGAGTCACGTGCATCCCTTCCGTCGTCACGAAGGTGGTGCGGTACGGCTCCTTGCGGGGGTGGTGCGTTTTGCGGCAGTCCTCTGGCCCACGGTCTGCAGGGCCCCTTCGAGCGCGAAGGTCGCCGCGCCCAGGCACACCGGGTCGGTGGGGATGGCGGAGAGGACGATCTCGGTGGCGGCCAGCGGCCGCCTCAGCGCGTGCCGGGCGACGGCCTCGCGCACCTCGTGCAGCAGCGGTTCGCCGAGCGCGGCGGCGACCCAACTGCTCAGCACGACGACTTCGGGGTTGAACAGGTTCACCAGGTCGGCGATCCCGGCACCCAGATAGCGGGCGGTGTCCCGGACCACCTTCAGCGCCACCGGATCCTGCGCCGCGACCCCACGGGCCAGCGCGTCGATCGTCGCCGTCTGGTCGTCCGGGTGCAGCAGCGCGCTCTCGGCGGCCAGCTCCCGCAGGTTCACCATGATTCCGGGCGCGCCGACATACGTCTCGACACAGCCGTGGTTGCCGCAGTGGCACAGCCGCCCGTCCAGCACGAGCGTCGTATGACCCCACTCGCCGGCGCTGTTGCTCACGCCCCGGTGCAGCCCGCCGCCGAGCAGGAGGCCCGCGCCCACGCCGGTGCCGAGGTTGACCACCACGGCGTCGCCGCGACCGCGCGCCGCCCCGAACCACAGCTCGGCCACCGCACTCGCGCGCAGCGGGTTGTCCATGTACAGCGGGTAGGCGATGTGCTCGGCGAGCAGATCGAGCAACGGCACGTCGTGCCAGTCCCAGTTGGGCGCGTACTCGGCGACACCGGTGTCCCGGTCCACCTGCCCCGGCACGCTCACCCCGACGCCGAGCACCCGGGCGCCCTCCACCCCGGCCTGCGCGACCACCGAGCCGACGGCGGCGGCGACATGGCCGACGACCTGCTCGGGGCGGCTCTCACCGGGGCGCATGTCCTCGTCGGCGCGGGCAAGGACGTTCAGCGCGAGATCGAACAGCTCGACCCGGACGTACGTCTCCGCGATGTCGACGCCGATCAGCGCGCCACCGGAGGCGTTGACCGCCACGAGCCCGCGGGGACGGCCGCCCGCCGAGTCCTCGAACCCGACCTCCGTGATCATCCGGAGGTCGAGCAGCTCGCCCACGAGCGTGGCGACCGTGGCGAGACTGAGTCCGGTGGCGGCCGCCAGCTCCTGCCGGGAGGTGGGTGACGCGGCGATGATCTGGCGCAGCACCTCGTAGCGGTTCGCCGTGCGGATGTCGCGTGATGTGCGCTTCACCGGGTGCCCCCGTCCCTTCGCTCCGGCCGGGTCGTCGTCGGCACCGGCGCGGCGCAAGGCTATGGTGTGCGGCGGACTTTCGACAAGGGGTTAGGAAAGGGGCTGTAGAAAGTCTTTCCGCTGGAAGCACCAGGTGTGGGGGGACCGGCGGGTATCAGTCGCCGTCAGGCGCCGAGGATATCCCGCACGAACGCGTTGGCGAACTTCCCCTCCGGGTCCAGCTCCCGCGCCAGCGCCCGGAAGTCGCCCAGCCTCGGATACCGCCCCCGCACGACCTCCGCCGGCAGCGCGAACACCTTGCCCCAGTGCGGCCGGGGCTCGAAGCCGGCCAGCGCCTCCTCCAGCCGCCGCACCACCGGCAGCACGGCGGCCGCGTCCTCGACCCACGTGAAGTGCAGGGCCACCGTGTCCCGTCCGTGGGCCGGGCTCAGCCACTGCTCGTCGGCCGCGACCAGGCGCACCTCGCAGGTCTGGAGCACCGGGGCGACCGTCGCCCGGATCGCGTCGATCGCGTGCAGCGCGGCCAGAGCGTGCTCGCGCGGCAGCAGATACTCCGACTGGATCTCCGCCCCGCTGCTCGGCGTGAAGTCCGCCCGGAAGTGCGGCAGTCGCTCGTGCCACGGCCCGGGCACCCCGAACTGCTCCGTGCAGTTGACGGCCGGCATGCCCGGCACCGGGTGCAGCTTCTCGGTGGCGGGCGCGGCCCAGGGGAAGTCCGGCAGCGGTTGGTCGGTGCGCCGCTTGAGCCACACCTGCCGGAAGCCGGGCGCGCCCCAGTCGGTGAACATGCTCACGCTGTACGCCGACGACATCACCGTCTCGAACGCCGCCATGTCCAGCCCGTCCAGCGGCAGTTCGGTGAACAGGTGCTGCTCGACGTCGAAGGACGGCTCCAGGTCCAGGGTCAGCGCCGTGACGACGCCGAGGGCCCCCAGCGAGGTGACGGCGCCGCCGAACCGCCGGTCCTCGCGGCCGACGGTCACCACCGACCCGTCCGCCGTGACCAGCTCCACCTCCCGCACCGAGGTGGCCAGCGAGCCGTTGCCGATCCCCGAGCCGTGGGTGCCGGTGGCGACCGAGCCGGCCACCGAGATGTGCGGCAGGGACGCCATGTTGGGCAGCGCCAGGCCGTGCGCGTACACCGTGCGGGCGAGTTCGGCGTACCGCACACCGCCCGAGACCCGCACCGTACGGGCCGCCCGGTCGACGTCGATCACCGGAGGCAGATCGGCGATCGACAGCAGCACACCCTCGGGGCCCGGCTCGGCGATCTCGTTGAAGGAGTGCCCGCTGCCCAGCACCCGCACCCGGGCGCTCCCCGCCACCAGCGAGCCGATCGCGCCGACCGAGTAGGGCCGGTGCAGCTCCTTGGCGGTGTAGGTGATGTTGCCCGCCCAGTTGGTGATCGTCTCCGTCATGCCCGCCGTCCTCCAGGGTGAGTGCCTGCGCGTTGACCCTCTCATCCGCGGCTGCCTACCGTAGAGACCGTTTTCCACGGCCACCACACCCGCCCCATTCGGCCGTCCCGTCCCGCCCCACCTCGCCGAGCCGGAGGCCCGTCCTTGACCGAGCGGCCGCACGCCCTGTTCGCCATGTCCGCCGAGAACGTGCCGCTGGTCTTCCCGCCGGGAGTGCTGGCGCGCCTGCGGGAGTCGCTGGACATCGACCCCGGCCTGGTGGCCGAGGACTTCACCGACCCGCGCATCGCGGACTCCCTCGCCCGCGCCGAGATCCTGGTCACCGGCTGGGGCTGCCCCCGCCTCGAACCGGCCGTCCTCGACGCCGCCCCCAAGCTGCGCGCGGTGCTCCACGCGGCCGGCTCCGTCAAGGGCCTCGCCACTGGCGAGCTGTGGCGGCGCGGCATCTCGGTCAGCTCGGCGGCCCTGGCCAACGCCGTGCCGGTCGCCGAGTACACGCTCGCCGTGATCCTGCTCGCCGGCAAGGACTTCTTCGCCGCCCGCGACCGGCTGCGCGGCGAACGCGTCTTCCCCGGCTGGGGCCTGGTCCCCGGCATCGGCAACCACGGCCGCCGGGTCGGCGTCATCGGGGCCTCGCGCATCGGCCGCAGGCTGATCGAGCTGCTGCGCCCCTTCGACCTGGTCCCCGCGCTCAGCGACCCCTACGTCGACACGGCGGGCGCCGCCGCCCTCGGCGTGCCCCTGCTCCCGCTGGACGACCTGCTGCGCACGTCCGACGTCGTCACGATCCACGCCCCCGACACCCCCGAGACCCGCCACCTCATCGGCGCCCGCGAGCTGGCCCTGATGCCCGACGGGGCGGTCCTGGTCAACACCGCGCGCGGCGCCCTGCTCGACCACGAGGCCCTGATCGCCGAACTGCGCACCGGCCGCATCTCCGCGATCCTCGACGTCACCGACCCCGAGCCCCTGCCCGCCGACTCGCCCCTGTACGACCTGCCGAACGCCGTCGTCACCCCGCACCTCGCCGGCTCCCAGGGCAACGAGGCCGCCCGGCTGGGCCTCGCGGTCACCGAGGAGGCCGAACGGCTGGTGGCGGGCGAGGAGCCGGCGTACCCGGTCGACCCGATGGCGCTGGCGCGGGAGGCGTAGGGCGGCCCCGGCGATCCGGAGGATGCCTGACACATACACCCAGGAGGGGACCCGATGCGGTCCCGGCTCCGGTGGGGGCATACCGTGAGGAGTCGTACGCCAGAGAGCCTGGAGGAGATTACGGATGGGCAGCCGCACCGCACTGGTCGAGGATCTGATGGAGCGATTCCCGCACGTTCCGCGGGAAGCCGTCTTCAAGGAGGACCTGCTCCGGGGCGGAGTCGCCTTCGACCCGTCGGCCCTCAGCGACAACGAGGGCGGCGAGGTCAAGCCGAAGTCGTACTTCATCTTCTCCTTCGACCACGGGACCCTGCCGGAGCTCGGCGAGGCCGCGCTGCGGCGCCCGCCGGAGGAGATCATCCTCACCGGCGGGCCGTACGACCTGCGCCGCACCGTCGTCTCCGTGCGCGTGAACCCGGCCTCGCCCTACCGGGTGGCCGCCGACGAGCACGGCGTGCTCGGCCTCTACCTGGACGGCAAGCGCGTCTCGGACGTCGGCGTGCCGCCCATGCCCGAGTACTACCGGCACACCCTCTCCAACGGGAAGTCGGTGATGGAGGTCGCCCCGACCATCCAGTGGGGCTACCTGATCTACCTGACCGTCTTCCGGGTCTGCCAGTACTTCGGCGCCAAGGAGGAGTGCCAGTACTGCGACATCAACCACAACTGGCGCCAGCACAAGGCGGCCGGGCGGCCGTACACCGGCGTCAAGGACGTCGACGAGGTCCTCGAGGCGCTGGAGATCATCAACCGGTACGACACCGCGAAGGCGTCGACCGCGTACACGCTCACGGGCGGCGCCATCACCTCGAAGCTCCAGGGCCGCGACGAGGCCGACTTCTACGGCATGTACGCCAAGGCCATCGAGGAGCACTTCCCGGGCCGCTGGATCGGCAAGGTCGTCGCCCAGGCGCTGCCCAAGGACGACGTCCAGCGCTTCAAGGACTACGGCGTGCAGATCTACCACCCCAACTACGAGGTGTGGGACGAGTACCTGTTCAAGATGTACTGCCCGGGCAAGGAGCGGTACGTCGGCCGGGACGAGTGGCACAAGCGGATCCTGGACTCCGCGGACGTCTTCGGCGCGCGCAATGTGATCCCCAACTTCGTGGCCGGCGTGGAGATGGCCGAGCCCTTCGGCTTCAAGACGGTCGACGAGGCCATCGACTCCACCACCGAGGGCCTGCGCTTCTTCATGTCCAACGGCATCACGCCCCGCTTCACCACCTGGTGCCCCGAGCCGACGACCCCGCTCGGCAAGGCCAACCCGCAGGGTGCGCCGCTGGAGTACCACATCCGGCTGCTCCAGGCCTATCGCCAGACCATGGAGGACTTCGGGCTGTCCTCGCCCCCCGGGTACGGCCCGCCCGGACCCGGCAACGCGGTGTTCTCGGTGAGCTCGTTCATGGACAGCCTCCCGGCGCAGGAGCCGGCGACGACAGAGACTCCGTCGGCGGTCTAGTCGGGGCGGCACGGATGCCGGTATAGGTGAGACGGAAGGGGCTCGCGTCCGTAACTGTGGCTGGAGTTGCCGGTCCACCACGGTCTGTCATGACATCTGAACACAGCGCTTGTCAGTTGTGTTGAAAACGTGAAAGGGTCATGTCCCGCCGCGAGGTTCCCCCCAACTCCATTGCCAATATGGCGAGTTGACCTCGCATGTGGATGCAGGAGACTCATGCCCGACCTGCCGACCCCTCAGGACGCCACCGAGGCCGCGCTGTTCTCCGAGTGCTGGGACGCCGTGCTGTCGTACGCCGACCTGTGCACGGCCGGGTCCTCGGCGGCCAAGCAACTGGCCGCCGAGGCGTTTTCCGCCGGCATACGTGAGGCCCGCGAGGCCGAGGCCATAACCTTCCGCAGCGCGGGCCGCCGCCCCGCCCGCCTGCCCCGGATCCCCCTCCTCCTGACCGCCGTACGCAACACGGCGGCCGCCTGGGAGGAGAGCGGGCAGGGCCACAAGCTGGACCCCGACCTGCGACTGTGGCTCAACTCCGACAAGGCCGCCCGCTTCGCCGGACCCCCGCTCCAGCGCCCGCTCGCGCTGCGCGGACTGCGCGACATGCAGGAACCGGACGCCGCGCTGCTGTGGCTGGCCGAGGTGGAGGCGCTGCCGCAGGCCGTCGTGGCCCGCAGGCTCGGCCTCGACCCCGCCACCCTCGCCGAGGAACTCACCCAGGTTCGCGGCGTGTTCCGGGACCGCTGCCAGCGCAACCATCTCGACACCCCGATGGACGCGCAGTGCCGCAGTTACGCCCGCCTCCTCGACGCCGTCACCCGCTCCACCGCCGCCGACACCCCCGGCGACCTCTCCCGCCACCTCGCCACCTGCGTCAACTGCGCCGAGGCCGCCGCCTGTCTGCGGCTGCACGGCGGCGGGCTGCCCGGGGCGCTGGCCGGCGGAGTGATCGGCTGGGGCGGCCTCGCCTACCTGGAGCGCCGCCGTCGGGCCGCCGAGGTGCGCCTGGGCGCCGGACGCCCCGAAGCGCCGGATGCGGACGCGGGACCGCAGAACCCCGGCGCGCACAAGGCCCGCGTCGTGCGCAACGGCCTGCTCGTCGCCGCCGTCCTGGTCTCCGCGCTGGCCCTCGCGGTGTCGATGACGCCGGGCGGAACCGGTGACGGCACCGCGGCGGGCGGCGACGCCTCCGACCGCCGGCCGGTCGCCGACCCCGGCTTCTCCCTGCCGGTCACGGCCGCCACCCAGTCGCCCACCGGCTCCGCGGAGCCGTCGCGGAGCGCCCCGCACGAGGACTCGCCCGAGCCGAAGAACCCCAAGCCCGAACCCCAGGGCACCCAGTCCTCCACGGCCCGCGAGGACGACCCGGAACCGTCCCCGAGCGCGGCCCCCGCCTGCGAGGTCGTCTACGACCTCGTCAACGAATGGCCCGACGGCTTCCAGGCCACCGTCACCGTCACCACCGAGGAGGCCCTGGACGACTGGCGCGTCGGCTGGTCCTTCCACGACGGCCAGACGGTCGGCCAGATGTGGGACGCGAACTTCGCCCAGAACGGCTCCCGGATCACCGCCGAGGCCGCCGACTACAACCGCACGGTCCCCGCCGGCGGCTCGCTGGCCTTCGGGTTCATCGCCTCCTGGGAGGACGAGAACTCACCGGCGGCCGACTTCACGCTCAACGGGGAAGACTGCGCCTCATAATTCGGTTGACGGGCCTTCCCCGGCCCCGGCTAAAGTGACAGCGGTTCAAGGCGGTGGCCGATCGGCCACCGCAGTCGAGCGGACGTGTACGAGGAGGTGTCGACCCATGGCTGTCTTTGCGACGAGCGCTGCCCGCATCCAGACCATCAAGTCCACCTCCGTGGCCGCCGGCTGAACCCAGACTTCACTTCCCTCCGCGCCTGTGCGCGCGGCTGCCGGGGCCATTCCTCGTGAAGGGTCACCCGTTGACTTCCACCTCCGTTTCCACCGCGTTGGCTCCCTACGGCTGGGACTCGGCCTGGGCCGACGCGTTCACCCCGTACGACGCCCAGGGGCTGCTGCCCGGGCGCGTCGTGCGGGTCGACCGCGGGCAGTGCGACGTCGTCACCGCCGACGGTGTCGTACGCGCCGACACGGCGTTCGTCACCCCGCACGACCCGATGCGGGTCGTGTGCACGGGCGACTGGGTCGCCGTCGAACCTGCGGGCAATCCACGTTACGTACGGACGTATCTGCCGCGCCGTACCGCATTCGTACGCTCCACCTCATCCAAGCGGTCCGAGGGGCAGATCCTCGCGGCCAACGTCGACCACGCGATCGTCGCCGTGTCGCTGGCCGTCGAACTCGACCTCGGTCGCGTCGAGCGTTTCCTCGCCCTGGCGTGGGAGTCCGGCGCGCAGCCGGTCGTGGTCCTCACCAAGGCCGACCTCGTGCCGGACGCGGTGACGCTCGCGTACCTCGTCCAGGACGTGGAGACCACGGCGCCGGGCGTGCCGGTGCTGACCGCCAGCGCCACGCAGGGGGAGGGGCTCGACGTCCTCTCCGCGCTCGTCGGGGGCGGTACGTCGGTGCTGCTCGGGCAGTCCGGCGCGGGCAAGTCGACGCTCGCGAACGCGCTGCTCGGCGAGGACGTCATGGAGGTCCAGGCCGCGCGCGACGTCGACGGCAAGGGCCGCCACACGACCACCACCCGCAACCTCCTCGCCCTGCCCGGCGGCGGAGTCCTCATCGACACACCTGGGCTGCGCGGCGTCGGGCTGTGGGACGCCGAGGTCGGCGTCGGCCAGGTGTTCTCGGAGATCGAGGAGCTGTCCGCGCGCTGCCGCTTCCACGACTGCGCGCACGAGAGCGAACCGGGATGCGCGGTGCGCGCCGCCGTCGACGCCGGTGAGCTGCCCGTGCGGCGGCTGGAGAGCTACCGGAAGCTGATGCGGGAGAACCAGTGGATCGTGGCCAAGACCGATGCGCGGCTGCGGGCCGAGATCAAGAAGGACTGGAAGCGGAAGGGGGCGGAGGGGCGCGCGGCGATGGAGGCGAAGCGGGGGCGGTGGCAGTAGCGCCCACGGGGGTGCCTCGTCCGTCGGCTTGCGGCTGCCGGTTCGTCGTGGCTGGTCGCGCAGTTCCCCGCGCCCCTTGAAGGACGCGGCGGAGCCGCTCCCCCCAGGGGTTGCAGGGCTGTGTCCGATTTCCGCTAGCAGTGGCTCCCGCAGCGGCGGAGACTGGGCAGTGTGATGGACGAAGACAGCAGGTACGAGGCGGTGCGCAGCCGTGATGCCCGGTTCGACGGGGAGTTCTTCTTCGCCGTCGAGACGACCGGCATCTACTGCCGCCCGAGCTGCCCGGCGGTGACGCCGAAGCGGCGCAACGTACGGTTCTTCGCGACGGCCGCCGCCGCGCAGGGCTCGGGTTTCCGGGCCTGCCGGCGGTGCCGGCCGGACGCCGTGCCGGGGTCGGCCGCGTGGAACGTACGGGCCGATGTGGTCGGCCGGGCCGTGCGGCTGATCGGCGACGGCATCGTCGACCGGGAGGGCGTCGCCGGACTCGCCTCCCGGCTCGGCTACAGCGCCCGGCAGGTGCAGCGGCAGCTCACCGCCGAGCTCGGCGCGGGCCCGGTCGCACTCGCCCGGGCCCAGCGGGCGCACACCGCGCGGGTCCTGCTCCAGACCACCGAACTGCCGATCACGGAGATCGCCTTCGCGGCCGGGTTCGCCTCGGTCCGCCAGTTCAACGACACGGTCCGGGCGGTCTACGCCTCGACCCCGAGCGAGGTGCGCGCCGCCGCGCCGCGCGGCGGCCGCTCCGCAGGCCGTACGGCCACACCGTCGGCCGGCATACCCCTGCGGCTCGCCCACCGGGGCCCCTACCAGGCCGGCGCCGTCTTCGACCTGCTGGCCGAGGAGGCCGTACCCGGCATCGAGGAGGTCTCCGGCCCGGCAGGAAACCGCACCTACCGGCGCACGCTGCGGCTGCCGCACGGCACCGCCATCGTCGCGGTGGAGGAGGCGCCGGGCGAAGCCGCCGGGCAGGGACGTGCCGCCCACCCCGGCGGCTGGCTCGACGCCCGGCTCCACCTCACCGACCTCCGCGACCTGACCACCGCCGTACAGCGGCTGCGGCGACTGTTCGACCTGGACGCCGACCCGTACGCCGTCGACGAACGGCTCGGCGCCGACGCCCGGCTCGCTCCACTGGTCGCCGCCCGGCCGGGACTGCGCTCGCCCGGCGCCGCGGACGCGGACGAACTGGCCGTACGCGCGCTGGTGGGCCCGCGGCGCGCCGAGGAACTGGTGCGCCGGTACGGCAAGGCGCTCGACGCGCCCTGCGGCAGCCTCACCCACCTCTTCCCGGAGGCCGCCGTGCTCGCCGGGGCCGAGCCCCGCGGCCCCCTGGGCGCGCTGACCACGGCCCTCGCCGACGGTGCCGTACGGCTGGACCCCGGCGCCGACCGCGACGAGGCGCACGGCGCGCTGCTGAGCGTGCCGGGCCTGGACGCCCGGACCATCGCGGTGATCCGCACCCGGGCCCTGGGCGACCCCGACGTCGGCCCGCCCGGCGCGGACACCCCCGACAGCTGGCGCCCCTGGCGCTCCTACGCCTTGCAACACCTGCGTGCAGCAGGGGAGTTGGATCAGTGATGACGACGAACACGAGGACCGCCATGGCCGCCGACGCCACCCCCACCCCGTGGACCGAGCTCGACAGCCCGCTCGGCCCCCTCCTCCTCACCGCCGACCCCGCCACCGGCGCTCTGGCCTCGCTCTCCGTGCCGGGTCAGAAGGGCGGGCGGACCGTCCAGGACGGCTGGCGGCGCGACCCCGCGCTCTTCCGCGCGGCCGAGGAACAGCTCGCCGCCTACCTCGCCGGTGAACTCAAGGAGTTCCAGCTGGAGTTGAGCACACACGGCAGCGAGTTCCGGGAGCGGGTCTGGGCCGCCCTCGACGACGTGCCCTACGGCGCCACCACCACGTACGGCGCGATCGCCACACGGATCGGCGCTCCCCGCGCCGCCGTGAGGGCCGTCGGCGGCGCGATCGGCGCCAACCCGCTGCTGATCGTCCGCCCCTGCCACCGGGTGATCGGCGCCGACGGCTCCCTGACCGGCTACGCGGGCGGCCTCGACCGCAAGGTGCGGCTGCTGACGCTGGAGGGCTCGCTCCAGGAGTCCCCCGGCCCTCGCTCGCTCTAGGCGTCCTCCAGCCCCCAGCGGGGCGCCTCCCCGTTCGGCCGGACCGGCGCGATCGTCAGGTCCGGCCGGTCGCCCCGCGCCGTGATCAGCGCCGACCTCCCCTTCGGCAGGGCGATGCGGATCGCCCCGTCACCCGCGTCGGAGTACCGCAGCGGACGGTCCCTGCCGTCCCGCACCTCGACCGGTCCCGCGATGCCGTGCCGCACGACGCAGGGCGCGCCCGCCTCGCTCGTCAGCCGCACCCAGCGGGTGACGCCGCCCGCGCGGACCGCCGACAGCAGGAACGCGCCCTGCGTACGGAAGTCGTGCACCGTCACGTCCTGCCACACGTCCGGGAGGGCGGGGAAGACGCGGACCGTCCCACCCCAGGACTGGCACACCATGTCGTGCAGCGACTGGGCGGCCGACAGCGGTGTCTCGATGACCGGGCCCGACTCCTTGTACATCGTGTTGGGCTGCACGAACCGGTTCATCAGCTCGCCCAGATACCGCAGGGCGTCCGCCCCCTTGCCGAGCAGTGCGGACATCGACGCCGCGCCGGTGAAGGTGTAGCCCTGCAAGGCACCCTCGAAGCCCACCCAGTGGGCCAACGACCGCTCGATCAGGACCCGTTCGTCGGCGCTGCGGCCCGTCAGCTCGTACAGCGGGTACACCGCGAGCAGATGGGAGTAGTGGCGGTGCGACTTCGCGAACGGGATGTCCGCGCCGATCATGAAGCCGTTCGCGTCGGTCGGATACGGCGCCCTCTTCGCCAGCACCTCACGCCAGCGGGGCGCCGACTCGTCGTCGATGCCGAGGAGTTCGGCCGATTCGAGAAGCGTGCGGCAGCCCCAGGTCAGCAGCATCAGGTCGTAGTTGCAGTCCCGTGAGTCACCGCCGTACTCCGGGGAGAACGTCGCCGGCAGATGCAGCTTCCCGTCCGGGCCCGGCTCCAGGAAGTGCAGGTAGTAGGCGACCGCCCTGCGGAGCAGGGGGAACAGGACGTCCCTGAGGATCGATTCGTCCATGGTGTGGCGGTAGCTCAGCCAGACGTTGTGCAACGCCCAGGTGAGGTTGCCGACCTCCGGGGTGGGCGGGTTCTGCCCGGGGACACCGACGCCGTAGCCGGTGAGCGGGTCGGCGGCCCCGTTGACCAGCCGGGGATCCGTGGTGCGCGGGATGCCGAGGGAGTCGGCGCGGTACGGGGCCGGTGTCTCCGCGGCCAGGTTGTCCCGGAACTCGCTCAACGACCGTGTGATCGCGTCCAGTTCGAGATGGTTGGAGCCGTGGATCAGCCAGTACTCCAGCTGAGCGTTGAGGTTCCACCAGGTGTTGGGCCACGGGGTGGGCTCCAGCCAGGGTCCGCTGGTCGCCATCACGGGGGCGTCGCGGCGGGCGGCGGAGGCCGTCTTGTACAGCTGGATCCAGTAGAAGCGCTGCATCCGGGCATCCGGCAGGGACAGGAAGCTCTTGCGGTAGTAGGCGTGCCACCAGGCCCGGTGTGACACCGCCAGTGCCGAGTAGGACAGCGGGCTCGTGCGGCGTACGGCCTTCAGCGCCCGCTCCAGCGCCGACGTACCCGGGTACGAGTGCGCGACATGAACGTACAGCGTTTGCGCCCTGCCCGAGCTCCGCTCCCGCCACGCCGTCACGTGCTGTCCGCCCGCCAGCAGGGGCTGCACTGCCGCGGACACACCGTCGTGCTCGGCGACCTCGGCGGGCGGGTTGCCCCGGTAGCCCTCGGGCAGCGGCTTGAAGGCGGCGCGGGGGCTGATCGCGTCCGCCGGGTGGAAGACCCACCGGAAGTCGCGCTCGCCCGCGCTCGGGGTGACCTCGACGGCGAGGACCGAGCGGTCGTTGTGCACCAGGGCCCGCAGCGCCAGCGTGCCCCGGTCCGTGGTGAGCGTGCCGGTCAGCTCGGCGTCGCGCAGCCCGAGCCGCCAGTCCACGCCGGTGATCGCGCCCACCGGCTCCAGCGTGAAGTGGCCGATCGGGAGGCGGGCCAGCCCGAAGAGCGAGCCGAATTCAGGACGGTGGTCCTGCACCTCGGAGTGCTGGACGTTGAAGCGCACGGCGCTCTTCGCGGCGCCCGGCTCGGCGTAGATGCCGGAGCCGAGGAAGCCGTTGCCGAGGAAGGGGCCCTCGTACCAGGTCGCCGGCATGCGGCGCCAGACGAGGTCGGCGTCGTCGAGGACGCTGCGCCAGGGGTCGGAGGAGCCCGGCGCCCCGGGCTTCGGGCCGGCCGCGCTCGCCTGTTCGGGCAGCCCGCCGGCGAGGAGGGTCCCGCCGAGAGCGGAGCCGGTGGCGAGCACGGTACGTCTGGACGGGCTGGGCATGGCGCCTCCCGGCGACTCGTACAGCTGCATGGAGATTCATCGGAGCTATCCCGGAACGCAACGTAGGGAACGTGCCAACCGTCGTCAATAGTGGAGTGAGTAGGGGGGAGAGACCCGATGTATCAGCCCCAGATCACGGCTCCCAGCCAGGCACCCGCGATCAGCTGGCAGGTGAACAGCTCTGCCAGCACGCTCGACCCGCCCGAGCGCATCGCCGTCCGCAGCGCCGACATCGCCTCGCCGTGGCTGCCCAGACGCAGCCGTTCCTCCAGGTAGACACCGGCCATGAAGCCGGGGATCGAACCGATGACGGGGATCAGGAAGAAGCCCAGGAAGGACCCCGCCGCGGCGTACACGGTCATCCGGCGGCCGGCCCAGTTCGGGCGCGACCGGCGGGGCGGGAGCGCCCAGCGGACCACCTGGGACAGGAACAGCGCGACCGTGGCCCCCACCAGCACCCACCACTCGACCGGCTGGGGGTCCTTCACCGTCCACCACATCACGCCGGCCCACACCAGCCACGACCCCGGCACACCGGGCACCAGCACTCCGCACAGGCCGAGCAGGAGGACCAGACCGACCAGCAGCAGGTCCCAGACTCCCATCTGACCAGAGTGCCGGAGCCCGCGAGAACGCGCAGATCAGCGATGCCGCAAGGGGTACGGTCCGGTGCTCGCGCCGCATGTCAGCGGCGCCGTACGGGGTACGCCCTCGCGCCCCCGCACGTCAGCCCCGCCTTTCCCGCGACACCCACCCCCGCTCGTACGCGTGCCACCCCAGCTGCAGCCGGGTCGACACCCCGGTCAGCTCCATCAGGTGCTTCACCCGGCGCTGCACGGTCCGCAGCCCCAGGTCCAGCTGCTTGGCCACGCTCGCGTCTGTCAGGCCGGCCAGCAGCAGGGAGAGCACCTCCAGATCGGTGTCGTCGGGGCCCTCCGGCTGCTGCTCGGCGACGCCGGACTTACCGAGGCTGACCGGCAGCGCGTCCCGCCACACCGACTCGAACAGCCCGGAGAGCAGCTCCAGCAGCCCGCTCGCGTGCACGACCAGCGCGGCAGGCTCCGCGGTGTGCGAGGTCAGGGGCACCAGCGCCAGCGTCCGGTCGGCGATCACCAGCTTCGTCGGAACCCTGTCCACCACCCGCACCTGCTCCTCGCGGCCCAGCGCGGCGGACAGCTCGGTGATGCCGTGCGGCTGGTCGAGGACCGCCCGCTCCAGGACCACGCGATAGCGCACCCCGCGATCGGCGGCCTGCTCCTCGGCGTCGTTCTCCATGCCGGTGACGGCGACCGGGCTGCCGGTGACCAGCGCACACACCTCGTCGCTCGCGCCGAGCTGGAGCTGGAGGAAGCGCTGCGACACCGCGGCCGCGCCGATCACCACCTCGACCAGGTCGTGTACGGCTGTCTCGGTGGCCCCCGCCCGGTACTCCTCGGCGAGCAGCGCGGCCGCCAGCTCAGCCTTCTCCAGCTCGTGCCGCTGCTGGGTGAGCAGCGCACCCAGCGCCACCCCGGGCGGCGCGGCGACCCAGCGGCCGGGGCGGGCCGAGGACTGGGCGGCGAGCCCGTGCCGCTCCAGGCGACGGAGGGCGCGTTCGGTGTCGTGCTCGCCGAGCGTCAGCCGTCGGGCGAGATCGGTTACGTCGGCGGCGCCCGCGGACACCAGGGCCCGGTACGCCGACTCGTGCGTCTCGTCGAGACCAATCGCTCCCAGCATCGGGCCGCGTTCCTCCCCAGGTCGAACACCGGTGTCCGGTCCGTGGCGGAAAACGGCCACGGCGCAAAACCGCCTCCGCACATCATCGCGGTACCACCGCTCACTCTGCCAAGGTGTCGCCACCGCAGCATCAACCACCGCCCGCAATGCCCGAGTTGGGCCTCATCGGCCTGCGCTTTCGCGCTCGCGGGCAAGCGGCAGCACGGGAAGAGGGCGATCTTGGGGAGAGCGATTTCGCGTACGGCACTGGGCGCGGCCACCGCCGCGATCCTGGCCGTGACGCCGGCCGTACCCACACACGCGGCCACCACCGGGCCGAGACCGCCGGCCGGCACCGGCGACCGGGCCACCCCCGGCGCCGACGCCGGTTCCGTCGTCACCCTGGTCACCGGTGACCGCGTCCTCGTCACCCGGGACGGGGCCGTCGCCCTGCCCGGCGCGGACGGCACCACCCCCTTCACCCAGACCCGCCGCTCCGGCGACGACCTGTACGTCTATCCCGAGCGTGCGATCGAGGCCCTCGCCGCCGGCCGGGTCGACGAGGAACTGTTCAACGTCACCGGCCTGGTCCGCCAGGGCTACGACGACACGCACCGCGCGACGCTCCCGCTGATCGCCACCTACGACCGCTCCGTCGCCCGGACCGTGCCGCCCACCCCGCGCGGCGCCGAACGCGGCCCGGTCCTCGACGCGATCGACGGGGTCGCGCTGGAGGCCGACAAGAAGAAGGCCGCCGACGTCTGGGCGGACCTCACCGGCCACGGCTCCCGCGCGGCCGGCGATCTGAGGAAGCTGTGGCTCGACGCCAGGGTCCGGGCCACGCTGGACCGTTCGACCCGCCAGGTGCACGCCCCCGAGGCATGGGCCGCCGGCTATGACGGCAAGGGCACGAAGGTCGCCGTCCTGGACACCGGCGCCGACGCCGAACACCCTGACCTCGAGGGCCGGATCACCGCCTCGAAGAACTTCACCGACTCCCCGGACGCCGACGACCACGACGGCCACGGCACCCACACCACCTCCACCGTCGGCGGCACGGGCGCCGCGAGCGACGGCGCCAAGAAGGGCGTCGCCCCGGCCGCCGGGCTCCTCAACGGCAAGGTCCTGAACGACTACGGCTACGGCGAGACCTCGTGGATCATCGCCGGCATGCAGTGGGCCGTCGACCAAGGCGCCGACGTCGTCTCCATGAGCCTCGGCAACCCGGCCCGCACCGACTGCACCGACCCGATGGCCCAGGCCACCGAGGAACTCGCCCGGAGAAGCGAGAACACCCTGTTCGTCATCGCGGCGGGCAACACCGGCCCCGGCAACAACACGGTCTCCTCCCCGGGTTGCGCCCCGAGTGTCCTGACCGTCGGCGCCGTCGACCGCGACGACACCACGGCCTCCTTCTCCAGCCGCGGCCCGGCGTACGGCTCGCACACCCTCAAGCCGGAGATCACCGCACCGGGCGTCGGCATCTCCGCCGCGGCGGCCGGCGGGCGCGGCGTGTACGCGTACCGGTCGATGAGCGGTACGTCGATGGCGACCCCGCACGTCGCCGGCGCGGCGGCGATCGTCAAACAGCGCCACCCCGACTGGACGGCCCGGCAGATCAAGGCGGCCCTGGTCTCCTCCGCCGACACCGGCATCCCCGGCGACGTCCGCGAGACCGGCGGCGGACGCCTCGACGTGCGGGCCGCGATCGGGCAGAAGATGCTCGGCGCACCCGCGCTGCAGGCCGGCACCTACAACTGGCCGCAGGACGCGAGCGACCGCACGACCCTCGCCGTGCCCTACACCAACACCACGGACAGGGCGGTGGAGTTGAAGCTGACGGTGCCCGCCGTCACCGGCAACGACGGCTCCACCGTCCGCTCGGCCCCGGCCCGCCTCGACGCCCGCAGGGTCACCGTCCCGGCGGGGGCGACGGTCGAGGTCCCGCTGCGCATAGACCCGACGGCCCGGCTGGAGCGCGCCCAGTACGGCGACGTGACCGGCCGCGTCCTCGCCACGACGGACGGCGTCGAGGTCTCCACCCCGTTCGCGCTGTACGTCCAGCCGGAGACCGTCACCCTGCGGGTGAAGCTGCTCGACCGCCTCGGCGAGCCGGCCGGCGGCGCCTCCTCCGTCGACCTGATCGGCACCGACGACGCGAGCGGCGAGCGCCGCTTCAACGAGGGCGCGGCCGACCAGACGTACCGGATCCGCCCCGGCGCCTACTTCCTCTCCAGCTTCGTCACCACGCCGGAGACCGAGGGCACGCTCCTGGACTCCCTCACCTACCTCGGGCGTCCTCAGCTGGAGATCTCCGAGGACACGACCGTCGTCCTCGACGCCCGCAAGGCCCACCGGCTGACCGTCCGCACGGACCGGCCCACCGAACCGCGCGGCGCCACCCTCGGGTTCGCCCGCAGCTGGGACGACACCTGGCTGCACGCGGGCACCGCGGCCGGCGGGCGCGAGCTGCGCGGCTACTACGCCTCCGTCACCGGCCGGGCGACCGACGGGGACTTCGAGTTCGACAGCTTCTGGCGCGCCGCGGCCCCGCAGATCACCGAACTCGCCGTCGAGGGCGGCCCGTCGCTGCACCCGACCACCGCGTCCTACAGCTCCGCCAACCTCGACGGCCGCGGCCGCGCGGCGCTCTTCGACGCCGAGTCCGGTACGGCGGAGGACCTCTCGGGGGCCGCGGGGAAGATCGCGCTCGTCGGGATCCCGGACGGCGGCAGCGCCTACGAGATCGCGACCCGCGCGAAGGAGGCCGGGGCCGTGGCCGTCCTCGTCCACCGGGACGCACCCGGCCGCTGGTACCCGTCGGCCGGCTTCACCGGCGGCCCGCTGCCCGTCCTCGCCGTCCCGGCCGACGAGGCGAAGACCCTGCTCACGGCCGGTGACGTGACCCTGCGCTGGACGGCCACCGCCAAGAGCCCGTACGTGTACAACCTCGCCTTCCCCGAGAAGGGCCGGATCGGCGGGGACCGTACCTACCGCGTCCGGGACCGGGACCTCGCGGCGACCACGGCGACGTACAACTCCATGGCGGGCGGCGCCACCGACCACATAGACCTGACCTCCATGACCCGCCCGAACGGGCTGACCGGCTACTTCGGCGGCCTGGAGACGGTCCCCGCGCCCTTTGGGCGCACCGAGTTCCACTCGCCGGGCACGACCGGCTGGGAGCACGAGGTGTCCAGCAGCTTCCCGTGGGGCGAGTTCATGATCGACCCCATGCGCGGCTACACGAAGGGCGAGCGGCGCACCGAGGAGTGGTACGGCGGCGTCCTCGCCCCCGCCACCCCGCGCGACGGGACCGGCCGGCCCGCGCTCGCCGCCGAACGGCAGGGCGACCTGATCGGCGTGGCACCCGGCTTCTGGGGCGACGGCCAACACCAGGGCGGGCAGGGCAGTTTCGGGGACATCGGCAGCATGACACTGAGCCGGAACGGTGAGACGATCGGCGAAAGCCCTTACCCCTTCGGCGTGTTCACCGTTCCCGCCGAGGAGTCCCGTTACGAACTCACGCTGAACACCGCCAAGATCGGCCCCCCGGCCCGGGCGTGGAAGCGCTCCACCGGCACCACCACGACCTGGACCTTCCGCTCCGCCCGCGACGAGAAGACCCAATCTCAGGGCATACCGCTGCTGTTCCCGTGGTACGCGCTGCCGGAGGACGGTCTGAAGACCCTCCCCGCCGAGGACGGACAGACCGTCACGCTCTCGGCGACCGGTCACGCGGGCTACGAGCCCGGTGAGTTGACGCGGGCCCGGCTCTCGTACTCGTACGACGAGGGCGGGACCTGGACCGAGGCACGGACGGTGCGCCGGGACGACGGGACCTGGAGGGCGACGGTGAACCACAGCGGAGCGAGAGGGAAGCAGGTCAGTATTCGATCGGTCCTGACCGACGCGCACGGCGCCTCGGTCACCCAGATCGTGACCCGGGCCTACGACGTGCGCTGACGCGCGCGAAGGGGATCCGGGCCCGGGTCACCCGGCAGTCGCCGGGCGGTTCTCCCGTGGGGGGTGGGGCCGCCCGGCGACGTGTTTCCCCCGTTGTTTCGCAAGGTTGTTCAAGGCGTCACCCGACGTGCCGTCCGGGTGGGCCCCGCGAGGCCGGATTTTCCGGATGCCCCGTTTTCATCCGGGCCGAGCGGTGGACAATTGAGGGCATGAACCAGCAGGGGGGTAGGCCCACCGGCCGCGAGGACGACTGGTGGAGGCAGCTGTACGGTGACCGCGCCGACGACACGGGCCCGACGACGGCCCGCGACTCACTGGACGACCGCTTCGCCTCGGCCGCCGGGACGGTGAACCAGCGGTCGGCAGCGGCTGCGCCGGTCCCGTCACCACGCGCGGACTCCGATGCCGTGGAGCCCGCGTCGACCTTCCCGGCCGGGCTGCCCAGGCCGCCGGGATTCACCGTGGAGTCACCGCCGGCCGACGTGGGGCCGCCGCCCCCGCCGCCCCCGGTCAAGGCTCCGGAGCGGCCGGGCCCGCCCATCGAGCCCACCCCGCCGCCGCGCCCCCTCGACTACGTGGGCGACGGCCCGCCCACCTACGCCGCCGAACCCACCGCCCTGCCGCCCGCCGACCCGGACGACCTCGACGACCTCGTCGCCGACACCGTCCTCGACGGCGCCCACTACGGCGCCTGCACCCTGCGCGCCGTCTCCCTGCGCGGCGACTCCGCCCGCTACCGCGGCGAACCCCGCCGCGACTCCCTGCTCACCGCCCGCTTCGGCACCGGCGACCACGCCCTGCTCCTCGTGGCGATGGCCACCGGCGCCCGCGCCACCCCGGGCGCGCACCGCGCCGCCGCCGAGGCCTGCCACTGGATCGGCCGCGCCGTCGGCCGCAGCCACGCGAGACTCTCCGAGGACATAAGGGGAGCGCGGCGCGGTGACCTGAAGTCCGGGCTGCACCGACTGACCGACCGCAGCCTCGGCAAACTCCGCGCCAGCGCCGCCGAACAGGGCATAGAACCCGAGGAGTACGCGGCGACCCTGCGCTGCCTCCTGCTGCCCGCCGACCCCGAGTGCCGTACGCGCGTCTTCTTCGGCGTCGGCGAGGGCGGACTCTTCCGGCTGCGGAACGGCGAGTGGCAGGACATCGAACCCCGCGTCACCGACGCCACCGGCGAACCCGTCGTCGGCTTCGGCTCGCTGCCCGCCGAGACGCCCGAGGGCGACCGGCTCACCATGGACCTCGGCATCACCACTCCGCCGAGCCCCTACGACCCGGCCCCCGAGCCACCCCGTGAACCCTTCCGCTTCCGTGCCTCCGTCGCCCGCCCCGGCGACACCCTCCTGATGTGCACGAGCGGCCTCGCCGACCCCCTGCGCGGCGAAGCCGAGCTCGCCGCCCACCTGACCGGACGCTGGTCCGCCCTCCAACCGCCCGGCCTCGCGGAGTTCCTCGCCGACGCCCAGGTCCGGGTGAAGGGGTACGCCGACGACCGTACGGCCGCCGCCGTCTGGGAGGTGTGACGAGCCCGGGCGCCGCTACTCCTCCCAGGGCACCCAGGCGCGGGCCGAGGTGTCGTAGGCGTAGTTCTTCAGACCCTTGTTGCCGGTCGTACGGAACGGGCGGCCGCGGTCGTCGACGCGGACGGTGCCGGTGCGGCCCTCGGACGACCAGTCCAGCTCCAGGTACCAGCTGCAGTCGCAGGCCACAGTCCGCGCGTCGATCAGCAGCACCTCCGGGTCCTCGGCGGACACGCGGTACGGCAGCCGCATCGCGGGGATCGTGACACCCGAGTCGTTGCCGTCGGCCGGGCGGGCGACGGGCCGGTCCTTGTCCAGGTCGACATCGAAGTAACGGGGCGTCAGCGCTCCGCCGCAGCCGTTGTCCATGGCGTAGTTGGTGCCCGCCATGGGCGCCGAACGGCCGACGACGCGCACCCGCAGCGCCTCCAGGACCACGGCGGTGGACGACTTGCCCTGCACCGTGACCCTCACCAGCGTCTGTTTGCCGTGCACGGCGCCCATCGTCGCCGCCCAGGTGGCCGCGTCCTGCGGGTTCGGCGGCGGCGGGACCTGCGGCGGCGGCTTGTCGATGACGTAGTCGTGACCGCAGCCGGCCTGCCAGACGTGCGAGTCGGCGCTCCAGGTGAGGGGCACCCCGGTGGAGGGCTGCGGCTTGCCCGCCTTGTTCGAGGGCCGGTCGGCGTCGCCGGAGGCCTTCGCCGAGGGCTTCTTCGACCCGTCGGCCGACGGCGAGGGCGTACTGGGGGAGGGGCTCGGCGACTTGGACGACTTCGGGCGCGGGGAGTCCGGCGCCGTCGTACGCGGCGGGTCGACGGCCTCGACGGAGTCGCTGCCCTTGGCGCGGTCGTCCGGGAGGGCGGACAGGCTGCCGAGCGTGGCGAGGAGCGCGGTCGTCACGGCCGCCGAGACCAGCAGGCGCCGACTGCGGTACCAACGGCGCTGCGCGGGCTCGGGCGATGCCGGGTCCCGCACCGGTTCGCCCGCCGGCTCGGGGGCCGGGTCCGAGGGGGGCGTGACCGCCGCGCCCTTCGCCTCGGCGGCCGCCGTGCGCGACCTCTGCCGCGCGGCCACCGCCAGGATCCACAACCGGTGCAGCTCGAGACGCTCCTCCGGAGTCGCCCCGCACAGCGCGGCGAACCGCTCGACGGGGGCGAAGCCGAGAGGGACCGCGTCACCGGCGCAGTAGCGGTGCAGCGTGGAGGTGTTCATGTTCAGGCGGCGGGCCAGCTGACCGTAACTGCGGTCGGTGCGTTCCTTCAGACGTCTGAGTAGCGCCGCGAACTCCTGGACGTCGTCGTCGCGTACTTCCGACACTGTTCTCCCGGGTCCTCCGCGTCCCGGGACGGTATCCCAGGCACTCCATATACCTGCACGTCAGAAGGGCTGGGATGGTTCCACCGTCGCGGATCGGGAGACGGCGCTTGCGGCCGCCCGCTGTGACGGCTGATGCTCTTGGTGTGGCACCGAGCAGGACCGGGGGGACCGACCGGCGTCGGTGACGATCCACTTCCGCACGTTCACGCAGTCATGCACTCATCTCATCCACGGGGGAACACCCATGCCCAAGCGCACCCGAGCCGGCGTGCTCACCGCACTCGCCGTCGTCGGCCTCACGGCCGGCACCGCACTCTCCGCCGCGCCGGCCGGCGCCGCACCGAAGGCGCCCGCGCCGAGGTTCCTCGCGGCGTCCGAACTGCCGCCGCACTCCACCGGCTGGACCGCCGACAAGGTCAAGGGCGGCGTCCCGGAGGAGATGCAGTACTGCTTCGGCGAGTCCCTGCTCGCCTACACCTCCAGCTACCGCACCTTCCGCACCGACCTCGACACCGGCGCCCAGCAGCTCAACGTCGTCGTCGGGAACAGCGCCAAGGCCAAGGCCCTGGCCACCCGCCTCGACAAGGACGTCAAGAACTGCGTCGCACGCATGGACGCCGACCCGGAGGTCGAGGCCGACCACAAGAGCTACGGCAGCCTGCCGGTCGAGGAGGGCGCCCGCGTCCACGGCTTCGCGACCCGTGCCTCGTGGGGCGCCATGGACATCCACCTGGTCTCCGTCGGCCGGGACGGCGGCACCGTCACCGTCGTGCAGTGGGGACAGATGGGCGACTTCGGGGACGCGCCGGTGAAGGCCTTCAAGAAGACGACGACCACCGCGGTCAACAAGCTCTACTGACCGACGCGGCAACCGGACCACCGCAACAGCGGGGCCGCCCTCCCGGACGGGGGTCGGGCGGGCGGCCCCGCATCCCTCGCGGACCGGTTCCGGAGCCGCCACGGCGGTGCCGCCGGCCTTTCACGGCGGTGAACACCCGCGAATTCCGGCCAGTTTCACAGGGTGCGGAAAGGTGGCCCGAGGCGCCCTGTTGCCCCGCCGCCGGCCGTGTGGGCCGCCACCCCGCCTACGACCCCAGCCGCCCCAGCACTTCGTCGACTACGGCCGGTTCGGCAGGGTCGCATCGACGCACGGGACGATCCCGCGCGGTCGGCCCGCCCGCAGGGGAGTCGGTCCGCTGCCGTGCACGACCGCACGGGCGTGCCCTCTCCCTCCAGCAACCGATGCACGGCCCCGCCTCCGCTCGCCGCGCGCGCTCCCACGGCCGGGAAACCCGGGTGTGGCCGGTGGCCGACCCGGCCCCGTCGTCTCCCGCGGCGGCCTCCGGGCGGCCGACGGGTGACGTTTCGGCTTTCATCCATCGTGCCTGGACCGCCACAACGGTGGCCGAACACCTGGTCGTTCACGATTCGACATGACTGGCGCCAAGTCCCATTGGGAAATGGTCCCCGTGAACGTGTTCGAGCCAGGAGGGGAACCGACATCGGCACGCGGGCGGGGGTCATGAAGAGGCAGGCGCGAGGAGGCGGTCCCGTGACATACGGGGCCTCCTCGGTGGAGACAGTGGAGGACAGGGCCGCGAGCGCCGGGGAACACGCGCAGCCGCCTCAGCTCAGGCGCAGACTCGGGCGGCGGGACCTACGGGCCGTCCCCGAGACACGCAGGGCGCTGCGGGAGTGGTTGCGGCACTGGGGGAGGCCGGGACAGCCGGACATAGCCGAACTGCTCACCAGCGAGCTCGTCACCAACGCGCTCGTGCACACCGACCGGGACGCGGTCCTGACCGCGACGGTCGGACCGGGCGGACTTCGGGTGGAGGTGAGGGACTTCGTGACCCGGCTGCCCAGACCACGCGTACCGAACGCCGACGACGGTACGAGCGGCAGGGGCCTGATCCTGGTCCAGTCCCTCGCGGACGCCTGGGGAGTGCGGACGCACGCGGTCGGGAAGGCGGTGTGGTTCGAACTCGACGCGGGCCCCGCGTAGCGGACGTGCGCGGCGCGTGACCGGTGGCGTGCGACGACGAAGGGGCGCGACCCGTCACGGGTCGCGCCCCTTCGTCGATGACGTCGATGCGTCGCTGACCAAGGCTCAGCCGAACTGCTGCTCCAGGTCCTTCAGCTTGCGCTCGAGGGAGTCGAGCCGGGGGAGCGCCATGGTGTCGTCCTCCGCTGTGAGGTCGACCTTCACCGGGTCAGAACCGGTGCGTACGGGCTGCAAAGAGGGACGCGTGAGCACGGGCAGCTGTTCCGCCGCGGATATGGCAGGCTCCGCGGACACCTGGGCGGAACCGGACTCCAGGGCCTGCGGCTCCACCGTCCGTCCGTTGCCGCGGCCGATGAAGCCGCGGTGGCCCCGGCTGATGGCCTTGAGCTGGGCGCGATCCATGCGCTCCTTGTCGCGGCGGCGCAGTCGGGCCGCGTCCTTCTGCCGCTTGTCCTCGCGGACCTCGTCGACCGCCTCGTCCAGGCTGCGCACGTTCTCCAGCAGCATCAGGGACCATGCCTTGTAGGTCTCGCGCGGCGCCCGCAGCCAGCGGACGATGCGGATCTGCGGCAGCGGACGCGGCACCAGACCCTGCTCGCGCAAGGCGGCCCGGCGGGTCTGCTTCAGTGCGCGGTCGAACAGCACGGCCGCAGAAAGGGACATGCCGGCGAAGAAGTGCGGGGCGCCGGCGTGGGCGAGGCCCCGAGGCGCGTGCACCCAGTTGAACCAGGCCGCGGCGCCCGCGAACGTCCACACGAGTATCCGGGAGCCGAGTGCGGCGTCACCGTGGCTGGCCTCGCGCACGGCGAGGACGGAGCAGAACATCGCCGCGCCGTCCAGACCGAACGGCACGAGGTACTGCCAGCCGTTGGACAGGCCCAGGTTCTGCTCACCGAAGCCGACCAGGCCCTTGAAGGAGAGCGCGGCCGCGACCGCGGCACAGCAGAAGAGGAGTACGTAGGAGGCCGTGCCGTATATGGCTTCCTTGCGCCTGCGACGCTCCTCGCTGCGCTCCCACGAGTCCTCGGTCTTCGCGTGCTCCCCCGACCGCTTGCCGCGCGCCAGTACCGCTACCGCCGCCAGCATGCCCAGGAGCAGTACGGCGCCCGGAAGCAGCCAGTTCAGCGATATGTCGGTCAATCTCATCTGGGGTCCCTTGCATTGGGATAGGGCGTAACGCCCGCCATAGTGGCCCAATCCCGCTGGCCCTCAGGGGGTTTCGGGGCAAGAGGCCGCCAAGGAAGTGCAAGGGGATGCCCAGGGCAGCATTCTGCTCGAACTGCCGCTTGAGGGGCAGGAGTTGAGTTCGAACAAGACTACCCGTGAGGGTGGTGCCACGGAAAGTTCCTGCGCGGAGTGAGGAAATTGTGAAACGCCTGTAACCGTAACGAGTGTCCCGCTCGTGGGTGATCTTACGGCACGAAGGGTGACGCGCCGCCTGAGGGGGCCTCAACTCGCGCTGTTCAAAGGGTGTTGGGCGGGCGGACGAACTCGGTGGCCGGAAGTTCAGCTCGCCGCCGCCAGCAGTTTGGTGACCCGGTCCGCGTCGCAGGTGCGCGGGCAGGTGGCGCAGGTGTCCTCGGGGCGCAGCGTGTAGAACATGCAGCAGCTCGCCCGGTCCCGGGTGGGCAGTGACTCACCGTTCGGGCCGGTCAGTTCACGGAAGGCGGCCGAGCCGACGTACGGCTGTGTCGCCCCCGGCAGGAGCAGTTCCAGCTCATGGCGGGCCCGGTCCTGCTCGCCGTCGCCGAACAGGTGGGCGACGTACCAGAGGCTCTCGACGATCTCGTCGGTCGCCATGCCCCACAGCGCGCGGCCGCGGCGGCGCATGCGCGGGCCGAAGCCGGCGAGGACGGGTTCGAGGTGCTCGGCGAGGGCGGCCCGCACCTCCGCGCGCAGCGCCTCCTCGTCCGGGACGACCCTGGCGCCGGGCAGGGTGGCCGCCGGGTCGCCGGGGAGGCAGGCGAAGGCGGCCGGGCGGGCCGCCAGGCGGCCTATCGCGAGGCCGGGGGCCGTGCGGTCGTACGAGACATGTGTCACGGGGAGGCGGGGGACGCGGCGGAGCAGGAACCAGGGGACGGTGATCAGCAGGCAGGCGGGCCAGGCGTAGCGGTGCAGGCCGAAGCTGGCGACGACGTCCGGGCGGGCGGGCTGTCCGTAGTCGCGCACCACCTGTGCGTCGTCCCAGGCCAGGAAGGCGTCGAGGGTGCCGCCGCCGGCGGCGAGGGCGGCCGCGGTGACCCATCCGTCGTGGTCGGGCATGGGCTCGGGGGCGGGCGGCTGGATGATGTCCAGCCCCGGGAAGGCCGTGGTGAGACGGGTGTAGGCGTCTGCGAGGGCCGTAGGGGGCACGGGCATGGTGGCCGCCGATCCATGAGGCTTCAAAGGTAAGCCTTACCTTACCGAAGATCGCTGCGGTTTGAACTGTCGCGTTCTGCGCCTATGGTGCTTGACGGGTGAGTAACAACCCGCCGTAATGACCCCAAGTACCGACACGTCCGGAGGAGGACCCGTGAAGCAGGGCGCGCAGGGCTCCGCGGCGACGGGGAATCCGGATGGGTCGGGTGGCTTGGGCGGGGCGGAAGGTGTGGGCGGCGTGGGGGTCGGGGGTCCCGAGGTTCGGGTGGATGTGCCGCGTGTGCCTGTGCAGGGGCGGGGCGTGGAGGGGGAGCGGGGCGGTCGGGTCGACCGGGATGAGCGCGTTGAGCGGGCTGACAGGGTTGAGCGGGCTGAGCGTGGTGTGGATGGTGGGCCGGGGCGGGGTGACGCCGGGGCCTTGGCTCGGGGTGAGCACACGCACAGTGAGACGCCTATTCCGCGGCCTCGGGCCTTGGTGCAGCGGGCCTCGGTGCGGGGGCAGATCCTGGACGCGTTGCGTACCGCGCTGGTCACCGGTGAACTGACGCCCGGGGCGGTGTACTCGGCGCCTGCGTTGGGGGAGCGGTTCGGGGTTTCTGCGACGCCGGTGCGGGAGGCGATGCAGCAGCTCGCGTTGGAGGGGGCCGTCGAGGTCGTGCCCAACCGGGGGTTCCGGGTGGTCGAGCGGGGGGCTCGGGAGCTGGCCGAGCTGGCCGAGGTGCGGGCGTTGATCGAGGTGCCGGTGATGCTGCGGCTGGCGCGTACGGTTTCTGTCGAACGGTGGGCTGAGTTGCGGCCGTTGGCGGAGGCTACGGTGCGGGCGGCATCTTCCGGGTGCCGGGCCACGTATGCGGAGTCGGACCGGTCGTTCCATCGGGCGGTGCTCGCGTTCTGTGGCAACGAGCAGTTGGTCCAGCTCGCCGATGATCTGCATCGGCGGGCTCAGTGGCCGCTGGTGGGGCCGGTGCGGGTGTCGGGGCGGGGGCATGCCGATCTGCTGGCGGATGCGGCGGAGCACATGGCGCTGTTGGATGCGTTGATCGCGCGGGATCTGGATGTGGTGCGGTCGTTGGTGGGGGAGCACTTCGGCGGGGCGCGCTGACGGGATGCCTGCGGCGGCCCGTTGCGCCGAGTGGGGGCTTGCGTAGCGCCTGCGGGTGGGGGTGGGTCGGGGCCGTGCCGGGGGGTGTCCGTCCTCGGTCGGGCGGTTGCCCTCACTTAGAAGGGTGCTGTGTCTTGACGCCCGACGCTGCGGGCGGACACCCCCCGGCACGTCCCCTTGCCGCCGTGGGCGGGCGCGTCTCTCGGCTCCGCCTGCCTCTTGCCGCCCGTTCCGCGCCGGGCCGCAACCATTTCCGCCGGTGGGCACCCACCCCTTCAGCCCGTCCGGCGTTTGAGGACGAGGCCGTTCAGGCCGAAGCGGGGTCTGGGGCGGCAGCCCCAGGGTTGGTCCTGGGGCTACGCCGTTGCTGCGTCCGGGGCCGGTGGGGTCAGTTGGTGGGCCAGCCAGGTGGGGACTCCGCCCAGTAGGCGGAAGAGGCGGGTGGCTTCCTCGCGGAGGCGGGACGCCTCCGGTTCGGATTCCGCGTCGGCCAGGGACGCGAGCGCGGGGGCCGTACCCACCAGGTAGCCGAGTTCCTCGCGGATGCGCAGGGACTCGGCGAAGCCGTGCCGGGCCTCCGCCAACTCGCCGTCGCGCAGGGCCAGTCCGGCCAGGTGGCGCCAGGTGAAGGAGAGCAGGAGCGGGTCGGCGTGCGCCGTGGCGCCGGCGTGGGCTCGGCGGTAGGCGGCTCGTGCGGCCTGGGGTGAGCGGGCCAGGTTCTCCGCCAGGAGGCCGCGGCGGAAGTCCAGGAGGGACCGGCCCGCTGCCCCCGGAGGGATCAGCGCCGCCGCCCGGCCCAGTGCCGCCCGCGCCTCGTCCGCCCGGTCGCGCACTCCGTGCAGCGTCGCCGCGTACGCAAGTTGCCCGCGTTCACAAGCTGCCGCGCCCCGCTCGTCGTCACTGTGGGCGAGCGCCTCGGCCGTACGGAGTGCGTCCTCGGCCTCCTCCCAGCCCTGCTCGGTGTAGAGGCAGCGCTCCACCAGCAGCGACGCCCGCTGGAGCGAGGCCGACGCCGTCACCGGCCGTAGCAGGGCCGCCGCGTCCGCCCAGCAGGCGCGTGAACGCAGCCGCCATACCGCGGTCTGGAGTGGATCGTCACCGTCGGTCGTTCCGTTACCAGACATGGCGGTATGCGCCACCTGTCCCTCCCCGAGCACGCCATCGAGCTGTTGAGTGGTGGCGGCATCTCAGCACGAATCTGGCGGCCCGGCCAAGAGGGTGGGTGAAGGATTTCACAAAGTCGTGGGACAGCGACGGCACTTGGTGCCATCCGGCGGGGTGGCCGCGTGGGGTCAACTCATCCGCAATGCCAAGAAGAAATCGAGCTTGTCCTCCAGCCGGGAGAGGTCCCGACTCGTCAACTGCTCGATCCTGCCGACCCGATAGCGCAGTGTGTTGACGTGCAGGTGGAGACGGGTCGCGCAGCGGGTCCAGGAGCCGTCGCAGTCCAGGAAGGCTTCGAGGGTGGGGATCAGCTCGGCCCGGTGGCGGCGGTCGTAGTCGCGCAGGGGGTCCAGGAGGCGCGCGGTGAAGGCCCGGCGTACGTCGTCGGGGACGAAGGGCAGCAGGAGGACATGGGACGCCAGTTCCTGGTGGCCGGCCGCGCAGACCCTGCCGGGGCGCGCCGCCGCCACCCGGCGGGCGTGGCGGGCCTCCTCCAGGGCGCCGCGCAGGCCCTCCGCCGAGTGCACCGCCGCGCTGACACCGAGCGTGACCCGGCCGTCGTCGTTCAGGCCCGCCGAGAGCGGGGTGCGGACCGACTCCAGCAGCGCGTCGGCGAGGATGCCGGCCTCCGAGCCGTCGTGCTCCGAGGAGACGGCGGGGAGGGGGACCAGGGCGATGGCCTCGTCACCCGTGTGGGCCACCGCGATGCGGTCGGAGGGCTCCGGGCCGGTGGCCAGCGGGTCCACCAGGATCTCCTCCAGGAGGGACTGGGCGATCGGGCCCGCCTCGATGTCGGCGCCCTCCCACTCGGCCCGCGCGACCACCACCTGCCAGTGCGGGGCGGCCCCGAGGCCGGGCAGCAGGACGGGTGCGGCCACCCGGAGGCGTGCGGCGATCTCGGCCGGCGCCGCACCCGTCTGGACCAGTTCCAGGACCTCCTGGGCGAGGCGGCGGCGGACCGTGCGGGCCGCGTCCCGGCGGTCCCGTTCGACCGCGATCAGCTGGGTGACGCCCTGGAGGAGGTCGAGCCGCTCCTCCGGCCAGTCGCTCGCGTCCGCCTCCACGGCCAGCAGCCAGTCCGACAGCAGCGTCTCGCGCACGTCCCGCGAGCCCTGGGCGCCGCGACTGCTGCTGCGGATCGGGAACAGGGAGTACGTCGCGGTGCCGAGGGTGATCCGGTGCGGGCCGCGGCGGCCCGTGCGGGCGGCCGTCAGATGCTCCGCCGCCAGCCTGGCGCACAGCTCGGCGGGCAGGGCGGGGCCCCCGACCTCGGAGCCCGCGATGAGCCGGCCCGTCGGCGACAGCACCCAGGCCCGCAGGTCCAGGTCCGAGCCGAGGAGGTCCAGGACCACGTCCGGGCCGCCGCCCGCCGGGCCCGAGGTCATCATCCGGCGGTGCCGGTCGACGACGGCCGCCAGATCCCCGGCCCGCTCGCCGCTGACCTGCCGTACGACATGCTCGGTGACCGTCGCGAAGGCCACCGACTCGTGCACCGCGAACAACGGCAGACGGTGCCGGGCGCAGGCCGTCACCAGGTCGTCGGGAATGTCTCCGAGCTCGGCCTCACCGGCGGCCAGGGCGGCCACGCCGGCCTGCACCAGGATGTGCACGAAAGGGTCGGAGTCCGCGGCGTCGCGCCGCCAGGCCAGGCCCGTGAGCACCAGCTCACCGCCGGACAGATAGCGGCTGGGGTCGCGCAGGTCGGTGGTCATCACGCCGCGCACGGTGCGATCCAGCTCGTCCTCGCCGCCGAGCAGCTTGAGGCCCAGCGCGTCGGATTCCAGCAGTGCGCGCAGCCGCATTCTCGTCGCCGCCGTTCTTTGTCTCGAAATCTACGATGAATCTTGAAGGGTCAGTCGGGGCGGCCCGTACGGCGGGCCGATGAGCGGCGCCGGGGGCGGTGCTCGTCGTCTTTCGGACGGTGTCCCAGGTCACAGCGCCGTGGCTGCTGTTTCCGGAGAAAGACGTGGAGGTTACTGGTGACCTCCGTTCATACGAATCTACAAGATGCCTACCCTGGCCAGCCAACTCCTTCATGGTTTCCGTGACTGACCCCGGTGGAGCAGCGCGCTGTGTACTGACGTCAATGCGCGTTAACAGCACATGAACGAGCCGGGCCCGCCGCACCTGATCTGGCTCAAACCGTACGACCCACGAGACGAAGAAGAGAGCCGGTCATGGACTTCCTTCGCCCCGCCAGCTGGGAGGAGGCGCTCGCCGCGAAGGCCGAGCACCCCACCGCTGTGCCGATTGCGGGTGGCACCGATGTGATGGTCGAGATCAACTTCGACCACCGTCGGCCCGAGTACCTTCTCGACCTGAACCGCGTCGGCGACCTCTACGAGTGGGAGGTCGGCGAGGAGAGCGTGCGGCTCGGCGCCTCTGTGCCGTACACGAGGATCATGGAGAGCCTCCGTGCCGAGCTGCCGGGCCTCGCGCTCGCCTCGCACACGGTCGCCTCCCCGCAGATCCGCAACCGCGGCGGCGTCGGCGGCAACCTCGGCACCGCCTCCCCGGCCGGTGACGCCCACCCCGCCCTCCTCGCGGCCGGTGCCGAGGTCGAGGTCGAGTCGGCCGAGCGCGGCACCCGCCTCATCCCCATCGACGCCTTCTACACCGGCGTGAAGCGCAATGCGCTGGCGGCGGACGAGCTCATTCGTGCCGTCCACATCAAGAAGGCCGACGGGCCGCAGCAGTACTCGAAGGTCGGCACGCGCAACGCGATGGTCATCGCCGTGTGCGCCTTCGGGCTCGCCCTGCACCCCGAGACGCGGACCGTGCGCACCGGCATCGGCTCGGCCGCCCCCACCCCCGTGCGGGCCAAGGCCGCCGAGGAGTTCCTGAACGCGGCGCTCGAAGAGGGCGGCTTCTGGGACAACGGCAAGATCATCACCCCGTCGGTCGCCAAGCAGTTCGCCGAGCTGTGCTCGGGCGCCTGCAACCCGATCGACGACGTCCGGGGCACGGCGAGCTACCGCCGGCACGCGGTCGGCGTCATGGCGCGCCGCACGCTGACCTGGACCTGGGAGTCGTATCGCGGCGAGCGCCGCCTCACGGAGGGAGCCGCGTAATGCGTGTCAACTTCACTGTCAACGGACGTCCGCAGGAAGCCGACGACGTGTGGGAGGGCGAGTCCCTGCTGTACGTGCTGCGCGAGCGGATGGGCCTTCCGGGCTCGAAGAACGCCTGTGAGCAGGGCGAGTGCGGATCCTGCACCGTCCGGCTGGATGGTGTGCCGGTCTGTTCGTGTCTGGTCGCCGCCGGGCAGGTCCAGGGCCGCGAGGTCGTCACCGTCGAGGGGCTCGCCGACTTCGCCAAGCAGCGCGCCGAGCACGGTGGCTGTGCGACCGGTGCCTGCGGTACGTCGCTCCAGGACGCCCAGGGCTGGGCCGCCAAGGGGCAGGACTCGCAGACCGGTGAGGGCACCGAACTCTCCCCGATCCAGCAGGCGTTCATCGACGCGGGCGCCGTCCAGTGCGGCTTCTGCACGCCGGGTCTGCTGGTCGCCGCCGACGAGATGCTGGAGCGCAACCCGAACCCGACCGACGCGGACATCCGCGAGGCGCTGTCGGGCAACCTGTGCCGCTGCACCGGCTACGAGAAGATCATGGACGCGGTCCGCCTCGCGGCCGCCCGGCAGGGAGAGGCGGTCTGACGTGTCCACTCCTAACGGCACTCCCACCAAGATCACCCAGGGTTCCCAGACCAAGGGCGGCATCGGCGAGTCCACGCTCCGCCCGGACGGCACCCTCAAGGTCACCGGCGAGTTCGCGTACTCCTCCGACATGTGGCACGAGGACATGCTCTGGGGGCAGATCCTCCGGTCCACCGTCGCGCACGCCGAGATCGTGTCCATCGACACCGGCGAGGCACTGGCCATGGCGGGCGTCTACGCCGTCATGACCTACGACGACCTGCCGACCGAGGTGAAGAACTACGGCCTGGAGATCCAGGACACCCCGGTCCTCGCCCACGGCAAGGTCCGCCACCACGGCGAGCCGGTCGCCATCGTCGCCGCCGACCACCCGGAGACGGCCCGGCGCGCCGCCGCGAAGATCAAGGTCGAGTACCGCGAGCTGCCCGTCATCACCGACGAGGCCTCCGCGACCGCGCCGGACGCGATCCTCGTCCACGAGGGCCGCGACGACCACCACAGCGGCCACGTCCCGCACCCGAACATCGTCCACCGCCAGCCGATCATCCGCGGCGACGCGGCCAAGGCCGCGGAGCGGGCCGACGTGATCGTCAAGGGCGAGTACACCTTCGGCATGCAGGACCAGGCCTTCCTCGGCCCGGAGTCCGGCCTCGCCGTGCCGGACGAGGACGGCGGCGTCCACCTGTACATCGCCACCCAGTGGCTGCACAGCGACCTGCGCCAGATCGCCCCGGTCCTCGGCCTGCCCGAGAGCAAGGTCCGCATGACGCTGTCCGGCGTCGGCGGTGCCTTCGGCGGCCGCGAGGACCTGTCGATGCAGATCCACGCCTGCCTGCTGGCGCTGCGCACCGGCAAGCCCGTCAAGATCGTCTACAACCGGTTCGAGTCGTTCTTCGGGCACGTCCACCGCCACCCCGCCAAGCTGTACTACGAGCACGGGGCCACCAAGGACGGCAAGCTCACCCACATGAAGTGCCGGATCGTCCTGGACGGCGGCGCCTACGCCTCCGCCTCCCCGGCCGTCGTCGGCAACGCCTCCTCGCTGTCCGTGGGCCCGTACGTCATCGACGACGTCGACATCGAGGCGATCGCCCTCTACACCAACAACCCGCCCTGCGGCGCGATGCGCGGCTTCGGCGCGGTCCAGGCGTGCTTCGCCTACGAGGCGCAGATGGACAAGCTGGCCGAGAAGCTGGGCATGGACCCGGTGGCGCTGCGGCAGCTCAACGCCATGGAGCAGGGCACACTCCTGCCGACCGGGCAGCCGGTCGACTCGCCGGCCCCCGTTGCCGAACTGCTGCGCCGCGTCAAGGCGATGCCGCTGCCGCCGGAGCGCCAGTGGGAGTCCAGCGAGGGCGCGGACGTACGGCAGCTGCCGGGCGGCCTGTCCAACACCACGCACGGCGAGGGCGTCGTACGAGGCGTCGGCTACGCGGTCGGCATCAAGAACGTCGGCTTCTCCGAGGGCTTCGACGACTACTCCACCGCCAAGGTGCGCATGGAGGTCGTCGGCGGCGAGCCGGTGGCCACCGTGCACACCGCGATGGCGGAGGTCGGCCAGGGCGGCGTCACCGTCCACGCGCAGATCGCCCGCACCGAGCTGGGCGTCACCCAGGTGACCATCCACCCGGCGGACACGCAGGTGGGCTCGGCGGGTTCGACCTCGGCCTCCCGGCAGACGTACGTCACCGGCGGCGCCGTGAAGAACTCCTGCGAGCTGGTCCGCGAGAAGGTCCTGGAGATCGGACGCCGCAAGTTCGGCTCCTACCACCCGGCCTGGGCCACCGCCGAACTCCTGCTGGAGGGCGGCAAGGTAGTCACCGACGGCGGCGAAGTGCTCGTCGATCTGGTGGACCTGCTGGAGGGCGAGGCCGTCGAGGTCGAGGCCGAGTGGCGGCACCGTCCGACCGAGGCGTTCGACCTGCGCACCGGCCAGGGCTTCGGACACGTCCAGTACTCCTTCGCCGCGCACCGCGCGGTCGTCGAGGTGGACACCGAGCTCGGCCTGGTGAAGGTGATCGAGCTGGCCTGCGCCCAGGACGTCGGCAAGGCCCTCAACCCGCTGTCCGTCATCGGCCAGATCCAGGGCGGCACCACCCAGGGCCTGGGCGTGGCGGTGATGGAGGAGATCATCGTCGACCCGAAGACGGCGAAGGTCAGGAACCCCTCCTTCACCGACTACCTCATCCCCACGATCCTCGACACGCCGACCATCCCCGTCGACGTGCTCGAACTCGCCGACGACCACGCCCCGTACGGGCTCCGTGGCATCGGCGAGGCACCCACCCTGTCCTCGACCCCGGCCGTCCTCGCGGCGATCCGGAGCGCGACCGGGCTGGAGCTCAACCGCACGCCGGTACGGCCGGAACACCTCACCGGCACGTAGCCCTCCGGGCGTTGAACCGGTCAATTCCGTCCTGGGGGGACTTCGTCCCCCCAGGCGCCCCAACTGTTCGTCTCGGGCCGTCCCCCGGGTCGTGCACCTCCCCAAACCCCGCTGATCGCCGAAGGCAATGCGCGGGTGCCCCTTTGAACCTTGGGAGTAGGCCCACATGACCCAGCAGTCTCTGGAGCCGGCGACCACAGCCGAAGACGCGGGAGAAGGCACCCGCGTCCCGGCCGGCAGGTCCTGGCTCGACCGGTACTTCCACATATCCAAGAGAGAATCCACGGTCGCGCGTGAGGTGCGCGGCGGCGTCACGACCTTCATGGCGATGGCGTACATCCTCCTGCTCAACCCGCTGATCCTGTCCGGCAAGGACGCGGCCGGTGACACCCTCGCCCAGAAGGCGCTGATCACCGCGACCGCGTTCGCGGCGGCCTTCAGCACGCTGCTGATGGGCTTCTTCGGCAAGGTGCCGCTCGCCCTCGCCGCCGGCCTCTCCGTCTCCGGCGTCCTCGCCTCGCAGGTCGCCCCGCAGATGACCTGGCCGCAGGCCATGGGCATGTGTGTGATGTACGGCGTGATCATCATGCTGCTGGTCGTCACCGGCCTGCGCGAGATGATCATGAACGCGATCCC
The DNA here is from genome assembly GCF_008704715.1 of Streptomyces chartreusis. NCBI lineage: Bacteria > Bacillati > Actinomycetota > Actinomycetes > Kitasatosporales > Streptomycetaceae > Streptomyces > Streptomyces chartreusis. The sequence continues at coordinate 2,203,456 of NZ_CP023689.1, read as the reverse complement.
GCTCGCGCTCAAGCACGCCATCACCATGGGCATCGGCCTGTTCGTCGCGCTGATCGGCTTCTACAAGGCCGGCTTCGTGCACCAGGGCGAGGCCACCCCGGTCACTCTCGGCCCCGCCGGCGAACTGGCCGGCTGGCCCGTCCTGCTCTTCGCGGTCACCCTCCTCGCGATCTTCATGCTCCAGGCGCGCGGCATCCCCGGCGCGATCCTGATCGGCATCGTCGGCGGCACCGTGCTCGCCGTGGTCCTCAACGCCTTCGGCGCCATCGACCCCAAGCAGTGGGCCAGCGGCGCCCCCGAACTGCACGGCAGCGCGGTGTCCATGCCGGACTTCTCGATCTTCGGCAACGTCGAGTTCGGCGGCTGGGGCGAGGTCGGCGCGATGACCGTCGGCATGATCGTCTTCACCTTGGTGCTCGCCGGGTTCTTCGACGCGATGGCCACCATCATCGGCGTCGGCACCGAGGCCAAGCTCGCCGACGACAAGGGCCGGATGCCGGGCCTGTCGAAGGCGCTGTTCATCGACGGTGCCGGCGGCGCCATCGGCGGTGTGTCCGGCGCGTCCGGGCAGACGGTGTTCGTCGAGTCGGCCACCGGCGTCGGCGAGGGTGCCCGTACAGGCCTGTCGTCGGTCGTCACCGGCCTGTTCTTCGCGGCCTGCCTCTTCTTCACCCCGCTCACGGCGATCGTGCCGGGCGAGGTCGCGGCGGCGGCCCTGGTGGTCATCGGCGCCATGATGATGATGAACGCACGGCACGTGGACTGGGCCGACCGGGCCACCGCGATCCCGGTGTTCCTCACCGTCGTGATCATGCCGTTCACGTACTCGATCACGGCCGGTGTCGCCGCCGGTGTCATCTCGTACGTCGCCATCAAGATCGCTCAGGGCAAGGCGCGGGAGATCGGGGCGTTCATGTGGGCCCTGACAGGCATCTTCATCGTCTATTTCGCCCTCAATCCCATTGAGAGCTGGATGGGCGTGCACTAGCCGTGCGCGTACCGCCCTCCACACGACCGCTTTAAGGAGACCGACAGATGCTGGACATCGCCGAAGAGCTGCACCGGTGGGTCGAGCAGGGACGTGACTTCGCCGTGGCCACCGTGGTGGCGGTCGGCGGCAGCGCACCCCGCCAGCCCGGCGCCGCGCTCGCGGTGGACGCCGACGGCACGGCGATCGGCTCTGTCTCCGGCGGCTGTGTGGAGGGCGCGGTCTACGAACTGTGCCGACAAGCCCTCGAGGACGGCGAGACGGTCCTGGAGCGCTTCGGCTACAGCGACGAGGACGCCTTCGCCGTCGGCCTGACGTGCGGCGGCATCATCGACATCCTCGTCACCCCGGTACGGGCGCAGGACCCGGCCCGCCCGGTGCTGGCGACGGCCCTGGCCGCGGCGTCGGCCGGCGAGGCGGCGGCGGTCGCCCGCATCGTGTCCGGACCCTCGGACCTGATGGGCCGCGCGCTGCTGGTCCGCCCCGACGGCGGCCACGACGGCGGCTTCGGCGGCCATCCCGAACTGGACCGCACGGTCGCCGCGGAGGCGGGCGCGTTCCTGGACGCGGGCCGCACGGGCACCCTGGAGATCGGCGAACAGGGCTCGCGCTGCGGCGCCCCGCTCACGGTCCTGGTGGAGTCCTCCGTCCCCGCACCCCGGATGATCGTCTTCGGCGCGATCGACTTCGCGTCGGCGCTCGTGCGGATCGGCAAGTTCCTGAACTACCACGTGACGGTGTGCGACGCCCGGCCGGTCTTCGCGACCAGGACCCGCTTCCCGGAGGCCGACGAGATCGTCGTGGAGTGGCCGCACAAGTACCTGGAGCGCACCGAGGTGGACGCGCGGACGGTCCTGTGCGTGCTCACCCACGACGCCAAGTTCGACGTTCCGCTGCTCCGGTCGGCGCTGCGGCTGCCGGTGGCGTACGTGGGCGCGATGGGCTCGCGCCGCACCCACCTGGACCGCAACGAGCGGCTCAGGCAGGTCGGCGTCACCGAACTGGAGCTGGCCCGGCTCCGCTCACCGATCGGCCTGGACCTCGGCGCCCGTACGCCCGAGGAGACGGCCCTGTCGATCGCCTCGGAGATCGTCGCGGGCCGGCGTGGCGGCAGCGGTGCCTCCCTGACCGGCGCGCACACGCCGATCCATCACGACGCGGCGTCCACGTCCGAACCGGCGGGCCGGATCGGGTCGGTGGCCTGAGCCCGCGGCGCCGGCTGGTCGGGCCAGGCGAAGGCGTAGGCCGGCGCACCGCCCCGTGAGATCCGCACATGGCGCAGGAGTTCCCGCACGATGCCCGCGCTGCCCATCGCCCACCCGGTCCGCGGTTCCAGGGCGCTCGGGGTGGCCCGGTGCTCGACGTTGGACCAGCGGGCGCCGTCGGCGTCCCGGGTGGCGTGCGCGGCGATGTCGGCGACGAGGACCTCGGCGAACTCGGGGGAGTCGCCCTGCTCGGCGATCCGGTCGTCCGCCAGCGCCAGGACGCCCGCCGTGCCGCAGCAGCGGCCGTTGTTGTCCCAGAAGCCGGGGCGCAGCCGGCTCGGCAGACCCGAGTGCGTGACGGTGTGCCAGCAGCGGTCGGCGAGGGCCTGCCAGCGCGGGTCGCCGGTCAGGTCCCGCAGCAGCCGGAAGACCTGGGCGTCGCCCGAAGGGCCGTGGCACCAGCCGTAGTTGTGGCGCTGGACCAGATCGGGGCGGTGCTGCGGATCGGAGTGCGGGACGAGGAAGCCGTCCGGCCCGTCCTCGTCGCGGGACACGACGTCCGCGGCACCGGCCAGCGCGAGCTCGACCAGATCGGCGCGGCCGGCCGCGTGCCCGACGGCGGCCAGGCCGTGGACGATGCCGAGGGTGCCGTGCGAGATGTGGTGCATCCGGCCCGTCGCGCCGGGCCGGTGCTGCCACTGCACACCGTGCGCGGTCGGCTCGGCGGTGCGCGCGTACGGCTCCACGGCCTGTACGGCGAGATCGTCCGCCCCCATCAGCAGCGCGCCCAGCCCGATGCCCGCGTTGCCGCCCATCAGCTCGTACAGCTCACCCCAGCGCTCCCCGTCGAAGCCGGCCCGCACCAGCTCCAGCGCCCGGTCGGCGGCGGCCCCGGCGGCCGGGTCGCCCAGGTCGTCGTGCACGGCCCGCAGCGCCAGGGCCATCCCGGTGCGGCCGAAGTAGAGCGAGTCGTCCTGCCATTCCTCGACGGACCGGGCCAGGCAGCGGGCCGCGCGCCGGGCGGCGTCGGCGTAGGAGTCGTCGCCGAAGTGCCGCCACGCCTCCAGGAGGACCGGGACCACTCCGGCGGTGCCGTTGTAGAGCATCGGGTCGACGTCGGCGTCGGACGGCGTGACGGGCCAGCCGATCCCGCCGCCCCCGGTGTCCCGGGCGACGGAGAGCAGCCACCGCAGCCCGTCCGCGGCCAGCGCCTCAACCTCGTCCGTTTTCATGGTCGTTGCATCGGTCTCGGTCATGGCGCCCACTCTGGCACGGCCGTCCGGCTGCCTCACCTGCGGCTCCTCCGGCCGCAGGGCCGTCACGCCCGTCGGAGCAACCGGTTCACGGCCCGCCCGAACACGAACCGCGCCGTACGCTCCACCACTGCGTCCAGCGCCCCCGGCACGAACCGCACCCGCAGCTCCTCCCGCCACACCACCCGTGCCCGGCCGCCCGGCCCGGGACGCACCTCGATCTCGGCCCAGCCGCGCATCACCCGGCCCCGCTTCTCCAGGCGGCACCGGCCGGGTGTGTCGTCGGACGGGGGCTGCCAGACCGTCACCTCCATCGGGTCGTCGAAGGAGAGAGGGCCGAGGCCGGAGCGGGCGACGAAGTGCGTGCCCTCGTGCGTCGGGGCGGGGGTGGTGACCCGGATACGGGTCAGGGGGACGACCTCGGCGTGGCGGGGCCACTCCGTCAGGCGGCGCCACGCCTCCGGGAGAGGGAGCGGAACCGTGCGTTCGAGGGAGAAGTTCGCCACGGAGCGATCTTACGGAACGGCGCTGTGCGAACAGGGCTGGTCACGGCACCGTCATCCGGTGGAGCGCGTGGCGTATACGGGGCGTACAGGGGGTCCGGCCGCGCGTCGGCGCGCGGACGTACATGAGGTGAACTCGCCCTCGACCGAGCCGCCCCACCCCTACCCTTCCTCCCAAGAGTGGGCAATCCGCCCACCTCCAGGGGGGAGTTGATCGTCATGCCGTTGAAGACCTACGGCGTACTGATCGGTCGGGCCGTCGACACCCGGCGCGAGAGCGGCAACGACTCGCCGCACTACCAGATCCTCGTCGCCGACGACTCCGGCACCCGCTACCGGGCCGCCGTCAACGTCCTGTCCCAGCAGCGGCCGTCCGAGCTGCTGTACTTCGTCAGCGACGACTTCCGGCACCCGGTCACCGCCCGTCTGGCGGGCCTGGCGAGCGGCTGGAACACCCTGCCGTCCGGCCCCGGCGGCCCGAACCTCGACTTCGTGCGCGGCAACCTCTTCGACCCGGCCCTGATGCGGAAGCTGCCCCCGGACCTCGAAGGCCCCGACAACGACCTCGCCGACCTCCTGGACCACTCCGTCCGCCGTGCGGTCGCGGACCAGGAGGCCCGGCTGTATCTGTTCGGCGAGCGCTGGGGGTCCGAGGCCGGCACGAAGGACAAGATCTTCGGCTTCCTGCCCGGCAACGGTGTGCACGACATCCATATGAACCAGGGCAACAGCGGCCGGTTCCGCGACGCCGACGGCGTGTGGCAGGACGGCGGACTGCTCGTGCACTTCCCGGCGCAGGACCGCTGGGTCGCCGTCTTCCTGGCCTTCCAGAGCCAGTCCTGGAAGACGGACGACGTCACCGGCCACACCATCGGGGACGTCGACGGCTCACGCCCGGTGCCCGGCACCCGGCCGGTCCGTATCGTCGCCGCGCTCGTCAACCCGCGCGGCCCCGTCCCCGAGGCCGAGACCGTCACGCTGCTCAACGCCTCGCCCGATGCCGTGGACCTGACCGGGTGGCAGCTCCAGGACCGGCTGGGCCGGCGCTCCGCCGTGCCGGCCGGCCCGCTCGCGCCCGGCGCCAGTCTTGTCGTGCGTCTCGGAGGCGGCGCCCAACTCGGCAACCACGGTGGCGAGATCAGCCTCCTGGACGCCAGAGGGCTCAAGGCAGACGGCGTCTCGTACACGGCCGTGCAGGCCGCACGGGAGGGCTGGACCGTCGTCTTCTGACGCGGGCCGTCCACCGGGCGCGGGGCGCGACGCGCGCGGCCGCCTCACCCGGTGAGGCGGCTCACCGGTACACCTTTCCCGGCTCGGCCTTCCCCGGCGCGAGCAGCTGCGGAACGGTCACGAACACGAATCCGCGCTTCTTCAGCTCGTCGATGATCCCGGGCACGGCCGGCACGGTCCCGTCGTAGATGTCGTGCAGCAGGATGATGCCGTCGCGGTCCGTCTGGTCGAGGACGCGCTGCTCTATGAGCTCGGAGTCGTCGGTCTTGTAGTCCTTGGCGGTCACGCTCCACAGGATTTCGGACATGCCCAGCTCGCGGCAGATGTCGTGCACCGTGTCGTCGGTACGGCCCTGGGGCGGGCGCATCAGCGTCGGGCGCCGTCCGACGATGCGCTCTATCACCTTGTTGGGGCGCTCTATCTCGTCGCGTATCTCGTCGGGTTCCAGCTCCGTGAGCCTCTTGTGGTCCCAGGTGTGGTTGGCCACCTCATGGCCCTCGTCGGCCATCCGCTCGACGAGCTCCGGGTACTTCTCGATGTGCCGCTTGCCCAGGAGGAAGAAGGTCGCCGGGACGTCCTTCTCCTTGAGGATGTCCAGCAGTCGCGCGGAGTGTTCGCTCGGGCCGGCGTCGAAGGTCAGCGCGACGCACTTGTCCTCGCGGCAGTCGACACCGCCGGAGAGGGTCCTGGCGGTGGACGCGGCCTGGGCCCGTGCGGCGCTCGGCGAAGTGGTCTCCAGACGCACGTACTGGCTGAAGGCCACCAGGGAAGCGGCCACCACCAGAGCGGCGGCTGCACACAACCAGGCCCATGGCTTTTTCATCTTCTTGGTCAGAGAAGGCATATCGCGACTATACATGGCGAGTATACTCGCCATGTATAGTCACTGTTCATAGGCTCTGAACTGGGCGTTCCGCTTCTCTACTGGGCGTAGAACGTGGCGTCCGCCCGGTCCGTGGCCGTGCTCGGCGCCTGGACGTACAGCAGGTATTCGTAGTGCCTGATGTAGCGCCCCGCGTAGTTGTACGACTCGTAGGAGACCCCCGCCGGGTCGGCCAGCCCGGCCCGCCTGGAGAAGGTCGCGTCGGAGGCGAACCGCGCCGTGCCGTCGTTCTTCTCCAGCCACACCTCGAAGTTCTTGTGCCGCAGGTAGTAGCCGGGGAAGTTGGCCGACTCCAGGGAGACCGTGCCACTGCCGGTCAGGCCGGCGACGACGCGGAACTGCGAGTCGGCGAGCGGGGAGACGCCCGCCTCGACGCGGGCGCGGTACTCCCAGTGCCGGATGAACCGGTCGGCGAGGTTGTACGACGACAAGCGCTGCGGGGTGACCCCGTCGGCCACCGGGATGCCGAAGTCGGGGGTGCCGTCGGCCTTCCAGTACAGCTTCTGGACGCGGGTGCGGCGGTTGGGGTCGTTCAGCGGGTCGCCGCTGATGTCCTTGTAGCTGCGGTCGTGATAGACGAGGACGTCGCTCCTGCCGTCCTCGGACACGGTGAAGGAGTTGTGCCCCGGGCCGTACTGGCTCGTGCCCGCGTTGCTCGTGAACACCGGCGTGGAACTCTTGGTCCAGTTCGCCGCGTCGAGCAGATCGGCGCTCGCGGAGGCGGACAGCAGCCCCAGGCAGTAGTTGCTGTCGGTGGCGCTGGCGGAGTAGCTCATGAAGACCTTGCCGCCGTGCTGGATCACCGCCGGGCCCTCGTTGACCTTGTAGCCGACCGTCTCCCAGGAGTAGGTGGGCCGCGACAGCATCACCGGAGTGCCCGTGATGGTCCAGGGGTTGGCCATCCTCGCGAGATAGACGTCCGTGTTGTTGTTCACGGACGGGTCGCGCTGGGCCCACGCCAGATAGCGCACGCCGCCCACCACGAAGGTCGTGGCGTCCAGCGAGAAGCTCTCCCACTGGGTCCTGATCTGGCCCTTCTCCGCCCAGGTGGCCGTCAGCGGGTTGGATCCGGTGCCCTCCAGGACGTACATCCGGATCGCCCACACGTCATTGGTGGCGCCCGCGGCGAAGTAGACGTACCACTTGCCGTCGATGAAGTGGATCTCCGGCGCCCAGATGTGCGCGCCCATGACACCACTGGAGTGCTTGGTCCAGATGGTCACCTCCTGGGCCGTGGACAGACCCTGGATGGTGGTCGCCCGGCGCAGCACGATGCGGTCGTACTCGGGGACGGTCGCGGTGAAGTAGTAGTAGCCGTCGGTGTGTCGGAAGATGTGCGGGTCGGCCCGCTTCTCGGCGATCGGGTTGGTGTAGGTCACGGCGGGGGAGTCGGGGACGGCTGCCTGGGCGGGGGAGCCCGGTGCGACGAGGCAGGCTGCGAGGGCCACCAGCATCGCCATGAGCAGGCGAACGGGGTTGATTCTCAAGGGGGTTCTCCGGTTCACGTCAGGTCGTGGGGACGAGGCGCCACTGCTGGCAGTTGTTGTTCAGCCAGGTCCACTGCCGTACGTCGGCACCGTTCGCGGCGGAGCAGTCGGCGACGTCGGCGACCTTGCCGGTGGACTCGTTGACGATCCGCACGTGGTCGCCGGCCGCGGTGAACACGAGCCGGTAGCGCTGGCACCTGTTGTCGAGCCAGGACCACTGGCGGATGCCCGCGCCGTCGGCCGCGGAGCAGCCGGCGGTGTCCATCACCTTGCCGGTGGCGACATTGACCAGGCGGTTGGTGTCGTCGCCGAGGTCCTCGACCCGCCACTTCTGGTTGGTCCCGCCGTTGCAGGTCCACTGGAAGATGTCGGTGCCGTCGGCCGTGCCGCCGCCGTCGACGTCCAGGCACTTGCCGCTGTTGCGGTTGACGAGCGTGTACGCCGTCGGTGTCGCGGCGCTCTCGCCCGACGGGCCCGGCAGTGTGGTGCCGAGGGCGACCGGGGTGCCGAGGTTCGGGGTGCCGTCGGCGTTCCAGGTGAACTCCTGGGCACGGGTGGTGCGTCCGTTGCCGCAGCCGCCGTTCGACGCGGAGTTGGCGTGGTAGACGATCCAGTTCTCGGTGCCGTCGGGCGAGCTGAAGAAGCCGTTGTGGCCCGGCCCGTAGACGCCGTTGGTGTCGCTGCGCTGGAAGACCGGCGTCTGCTTCTTGGTCCAGGACGCCGGACTGAGCGGATCGGTGCCCGTCAGCTCCAGCCGGCCCAGCTTGTAGTCGGCGGTCTGACAGGAACTCGCGGAGTACGTCAGGAAGGTGCGGCCGTCGTGGTAGAGCGGCTCGGGGCCCTCGTTGACGGGGCTGCCGGAGCGCTCCCAGTCCAGGGTCGGGCCGGAGATGACCGTGAAGGTGCTGCTCGCGAGGGTGTACGGATTGCTGAGCGGGGCGATGACCAGGCTCTGCGTGCTGCCGTCGACGAACCCGCTGCCCACCAGGTACAGCCTGTTGTTCGCCCGCAGCAGGCTCGCGTCGATCAGCCAGCCGCCCGGCGTGAGGTTCGACCCGGTCAGTGAACCCTTGTAGGTGTAAGGCCCCATCGGATCGGTCCCGGCGCTCTCCAGGACGTGCGTGCGCTGCGAGTCGCAGCAGGCGACGCCGCTCCGGCCGGCCGAGTAATACACGTACCAGTGGCCGTCGACCAGATGCATCTCCGGCGCCCAGAAGTTGGTGTTGCGGGTCGACGTGGTGTCCGACCACACCTGCACGTTGGGTGCGGTGGCGAGCCCCGCGAGTGTCGGCGACTTGCGGATGCCGAGGATGCCGGTGAACGTCGTGGTGATCAGGTAGTAGTTGCCGTCGTGGTACTGGAGCCAGGGGTCGGCGCCCTTGAACGACTTCAGCGGATTGGCGTACGGGCGGCCGTCCGCCGCGGTCGCCGGCTGGGTGGTCGCCACCAGGGCCAGCAGCGAAGCCAGTACGCAGAGGATCAGTGATCTGCGGCGTTTCCTGAGTGGCGGGTGAGACATTCGAGGCATACGAGACCGTCCCTGTCCGTAATTTCGAACGAAGTTCGTGATTCCGATCGTGAGTCGGTCAGAAGATAAAAGTGAGCCATGTCCGCGTCAACGGTTTCGTCGTGCCAGCGCATCGGATTCGTGCCGCCGAAAGGGCAAACCCGCGTGCGCGCACGCGGGTTCACGACGGCGAGCGTGCCTCGGTCAGACGACCGCCCGCGCCCGCACCGCGTCGGCCGGATCCCAGCCCCGGCGCGGGACGGAGGCCAACAGGAGCCGGGTGTAAGGGCCTTCGGGCGCGTCCAGCACCCGGTCCGTCGGACCCTGCTCCACCACGGTGCCGCGGCGCATCACCACCGTCTCGTCGGTGATGTGCCGGACGACGGCCAGGTCATGGCTGACGAAGACCAGCGCCACCCCCGTGTCCCGCCGGATCTCGCCGAGGAGACCGAGGATCTGCGCCTGGATCGACACGTCCAGCGCGGCGACCGCCTCGTCCAGCACGAGGACGCGCGGGTCGACGGCCAGGGCACGGGCGATGGCCAGCCGCTGGCACTGCCCGCCGGACAGCTCGTGCGGGCGCGCCCCCGCCTCCCTCGCGCCCAGCCCCACCTGGTCCAGGAGCGCGGCGATCCGCCCGTCGTCGGCGTCACGGCCGTGCAGCCGCAGGGACGTACGCAGACATTGACGTGCCGTCAGCCGGGGGTCGAGGGAGACGTAGGGGTCCTGGAACACCATCTGGATCTCACGGGCACGCGCCAGCCGGTGCGCGGCCCGGCCCCCGCCGAACGCCCTCGGCCGCACGGCACGGTCCCGGCCGTCCACGGTGACCGTGCCGGCGTCCGGCCGCACCAGGCCGACCAGCATCCGGGCCACGGTGCTCTTGCCCGACCCGGACTCGCCGACCACGCCGAGCGAGCCGCCGCGCGGCACGGTGAAGGAGACCCGGTCGGCGGCGGTCAGACGCTCGCCGCCCGGCAGCCGGTACGCCTTGGTCAGGCCGTCGGCCACCAGAAGGGGCTGTGGCCGGGCTTCGATCGCGGTCATGCGGGGCTCCTCTTGGCCAGGGCGGAGGTGAGCGACAGCTCGTCCGGGAGGTCGGTCAGCCGCCGGCACGCCGCCGTCCCGCCGCCCGGCAGCGGCAGCGGCTCCGGGGTCCAGTCGGCGCACTCCGGCTCGGCGTGCGCGCAGCGCGTCGCGAACGGGCAGCCGGTGAACGCGTCGGACAGGGACGGCGGCCGGCCGGGGATCGGCCGCAACGCACGCTCGGTGTCGCCGAGTTCGGGGGAGCAGGCGAGCAGTCCGCGTGTGTACGGGTGCCGGGCGTGGGTGAAGAGACGCTCCGCGTCCTGCTGTTCCACCACACGGCCGGCGTACATCACGTACACCCGGTCGCAGAACGCGGCGGCCAGATGCAGGTCGTGGGTGATGAACAGCATCCCCAGGTCGCGCTGTTCGCGCAGGGACCGCAGCAGCGCGAGGATCTCCGCCTGCGTCGTGACGTCCAGCGCGCTGGTGGACTCGTCGGCCAGCAGCAGCCGTGGCTCGGCGGCGAGCGCGCCGGCGATCACCACGCGCTGGAGCATGCCCCCGGACATCTCGTGCGGCCGCTGCCCGAACCGCCGCTCCGGGTCGGACAGGCCCACGGCACCGAGGAGTTCGACGGCCTTCGCGCGTGCCGTGCGCCGGTCGACGGCGCCGGTCCGGGTCAGCCGTTCGACCAGGAAGTCACCGACGCGGCGCACCGGGTTGAGGGCGGAGCGCGGGTCCTGGTGGACCATCGCGACCGTGCCCGCCCGGTGTGCGCGCAGCGCGGCCCCGCTCAGGGCGAGTACGTCGTCGCCGTCGACCAGCACACGGCCGGCGACCGACGCTTCCTCCGGCAGCAGCCGCAGGACCGCCTTCGCGGTGGTGGACTTGCCCGAGCCGGACTCGCCGACGAGACCGACGGTCTCCCCGGAGCCGACCCGCAGGCTCACCTCCGCGAGCAGCGGCCGGGCCGCGCCGGGCAGGCCCAGGGTGAGGTTCTGGATGTCGAGCAGCATGCGGCTTACCTCCTGGCGCCGAGCCGGTCGGCGGCCCAGACCCCGACCACGTTGAAGGCCACCACGACGGCGGCGATGGCGGTGCCAGGCACCAGCGCGGGCAGCAGGGCGCCCTGGACGATGGCCGCCTGGCCCTCCTGCACCATCAACCCCCAGTCGGAGCTGGGCGGCTGGGAGCCGAACCCCAGATAGCTGAGGGTGGCCAGGCTCATCAGCGCCTCGCCGAACAGCACCACGAGGTACCCGACGATCGACCGGGCGAGGTTGGGCACCAGATGCCGTACGCAGATCCGCGAACCGCTCATGCCCTGCACGCGATAGGCGTCGACGTAGGGCTTCGCCCGCTCCGCGAGCGCCACGCTGCGGGTGTACTTGGCGATCGTCGGCGCGAAGGCCAGCCCGAGGCCCAGGACGGACGTGGTGATGCCCGCCCCGAACACCGCGATGATCAGCACGACGAACAGCAGGCCCGGGAAGGCGTACATCACGTCGGTGACCCGGGACACCAGTGTGTCGGTCCAGCCGCCGCGCCAGGCGGCGACCGTGCCCAGCGTGACGCCGAGCAGCGCGGCGATGGCCAGCAGCGCGAGCGGGGCGATCAGGCTGGTGCGGGCGCCGTACAGGACGCGCGAGAGCAGGTCCTGACCGGAGGCGTCGGTGCCGAGCAGATGGTCGCCGCTCGTGCCGACCAGCGACGCCGACAGGTCCACGGCGTCGGGGGCGTACGGCGCGAGCAGAGGCGCGAAACCGGCTGCAAGTACCACCAGGGCAAGGAAGGCGGCCCCGGCGAGGACGAGGACGGGGCGCCGCCGGCCGCGCCTGCGGCGGGCCGGGAGCAGCACATCGGCGGAGACGGCGGTCATGCGGGACTCCTCATGGCCTTCAGGCGTGGGTCGAGCAGCGGGTGCACGAGGTCCACGAGGGTGGTGACGGTGATGTAGCCGGCGACCATCAGCAGCAGCACCGCCTGGGCGACCGGGAAGTCATGGCTGTTGACCGCGCCGACCAGCAGGGAGCCGATGCCGCTGAGCCCGAAGACGGTCTCGATGGCCACCGTGCCGGCAAGCATCCCGGCCGTGACCAGGCCGCACATCGTGACGACAGGTCCCAGTGCGTTGCGCAGGACGTGCCGGCGGATGATCCGACGCTCCGGCAGGCCGGCCGCGCGGGCCACCTCCACATGGTCGGCGGCACCCGCCTCGACCATCGCCTGCCGGGTGACCCGGGCGATGACGGCCACCGCGCCGAGCGCCATGGCCAGCGCGGGCAGGGTGAGGTGGTGCAGCGTCCCGCCGAACCCCTCGCCGCTGCCCGTCACCGGGAACCAGCCCAGCCGCACCCCGAAGAAGGCGACCAGCGCGATGCCGCCGACGAAGGACGGCACGGACGCGGTGAGGGTGGTGGTCCCGACGACGGCCGAGTCCACCCAGCTGCCGCGCCGGACCGCGGCCAGCACTCCGGCGCCCACCCCCAGCACCACGAACAGGACCGTGGCGTAGCCGACCAGCGCGAGCGTGGTCGGGAAACGGGACGCCAGCAGGTCGGAGACCTGGTCGCCGTACTGGAAGGAGCGGCCGAGGTCCAGGTGCAGGCAGTCCCAGAGCCAGCGGCCGTACTGCACGACCAGCGGCTCGTCGAGGTGGTACTGCTCCCGGACGGCGGCCAGCCGCTCGGGGGTGAGCTTGTCGCGCCCACCCGCGAGGAACACGGCGGGATCGCCCGGAGCCGCGTACACGGCGGCGAAGATGACGAAGGACGCGGCCAGCAGGGTGGCGAGAAGTCCCGCCAGCCGGCGTCCGATCGAGACGAACATCGCAGCTCAGCCCTTCTTCGCGCCGAGCTGCGCGGCCCAGGGGTAGTAGAGGTACGCCATCGAGGCGGGAGGACCGGTCAGCTCGTCGGCGAGGACGAGAGCGGTCGGCATCTGGGCGATCGGGATCCACACGGCCGCGTCCGCGAACCGCCGCTGCACGTCGATGGCGAGCTCGGCGCGCTCGGCGTCGTCCAGCGTGCGCAGTCCCTCCGCGACCTTCGCGTCGTACTCCGCGCTCTTGAAGCCGACCCAGTTGTTGGAACTGTCCGACAGGCCGTTGTCGTAGAAGCCGAGCGGGTCGCTCTTGGAGATGTACCAGTCGGCCACCAGCACGTCGATGTCGGCGCGGGCCTCCTTGTCCCCGTAGAACTCGCCGTACTGGGCGGCCGGGACGGTCCTGATCTCGCCCTTCAGCCCGATCTGCGCCAGCGCGGCGCGCACGGCGTTGGCGATGACCATGCGGCCCTGGCTGCTGTCGGTGCCGATGACGATGGGCCCACCCGGCGCCTTCTCGGCGTTCTTCACCAGCTCCTTGGCCCGGGCGAGGTCCTGCGCGTCCGGCTTCGCCGGGGCGTCGGTGAGCTGCTTCTGGGCGGCGGCGAAGGCGTCCTTCGCATAGCCCCAGGCGCCGGAGCCGACCGGGGTGGCCCACGGTTCGACCAGGCCGCCGTAGCCGGACCTGGCGATGCCGGAGCGGTCGAGGACCAGCGAGAGCGCCTTGCGGACGTCCGGGTCGGCGAGGCCGCCGCGTTCGGTCGGGATGAGTGCGAGGGCGGCGGTGCTGGGGCCGAAGTGCTCGTCGAGGCCCTTCTTGCCGCGCAGCGCGGCCGCGGTGCCGATGGAGTCGGCGTAGGTGCCGTCGGCGGCCCCGGTGGCGAGGGCGTTGACCATGGCGCTGTCGTCCGCCCAGCGGAAGACGACCTTGCCGGTGAGCGGCTTCTCGCCCCGGTAGGTCTCGGCGCGGGTCAGCGTGATCGAGTCGCCGGACTTCCAGCCGGACAGTTCGTACGGCCCGGAGCAGGCGTCGCCCTGACCGGGGGTGCCGAAGTCCTTGCCGGCCTTCTGCACCTGCTCCCGGTTGTAGACGAGCCCGGCGTCACCGGCCAGTGCCTTGGTGAACAGGGCGTCGGGCTGCTTGAAGGTGATCGTGATCTCGTGGTCGCCGGTCCTGCGCATCGCGGAGACGTTGCCGAACTCGTCGGACTGCTCCATCTCCGGCTGCGCGTGCCGCTTCAGGCTGAAGAGGACGTCGTCCGCCGTCATCGCCGACCCGTCGTGGAAGGTGACGTCGTCCCGCAGCGCGAGGACCAGGTGTCTCGCGTCGGGCCGGGTCGCCTGGCGGACCAGGGAGGGGCGTACGGACATGTCGGGCTGGAGCTGGTAGAGGCGCTCGCAGACGTTGCTGAGCACGGTGCGGCCGGCGCTGCCGCCCTGGGTGTCGAGGTCCAGGGAGTCCGGCTCGTCCTCGAGCAGCCAGTTGACGGCGGCGACGGATCCGGTGGCCCGCGCGGTGGTGGGCGTGAGGGTGAGGTCGGCGGCCCCGGGGGCCTTGCCGCCGCCCGCGGAGGCGCCGGTGGTGGCTCCGCTGCACGCGGTGGCCAGGGCCAGCGCGCCGGCGACACCGGCGGCGGCTGTGACGGTCTTGAGCTTCATTGCGAGGGCTCCTGAGCGGGGAGGGTGAACGGGAGCGGGGGGCTTGTAGAAGGGCAGATGACGGGCCGTCAGTTCGGGGCGTGGGGGCCGTCGTAGAGGTTGAAGGGCAGATGCTGGTACTCGCGGTCGCAGGGGGTGCCGGCGGTGACGTGGTAGTCGCCGGCGGTGAGGTCGACGCAGGAGGAGACGAGGGTCTTCCAGTGCCTGACCTCGGGCTTGCGGGGGTCGGAGTGGGTGCACAGCGACTCGGGGAAGCCGAGGTGGTCCGACATCGCGTCCTTGATGAGCTTGCGCGACTCGTCGGTGCCGGCGGAGTCGCGCAGCCGGCGCAGACCCGCCTCGGCGCGGGGTACGCGCACCAGGGAGTCGGCGGCGATCGGGCGGTAGCCGTCGGCCAGGGCGGCAGGGATGCCCGCCTGGTAGTGGTTGCCGTGCACCAGGAGCCCGTCGTCGGGGTAGAGCCAGCCGTGGCCGGCCGGGGTGGTCTCCAGGTCGATGGCGAAGCCCTCGCGGCAGGTGAGGAGGGCGTTGCTGGCGATGTGTGCCCGGCTGCGGCACAGCACGTCGAGTGCGTCGGTGATGGACGCCTGGTCCAGGACATCGCGGCGCAGCACGGTCTGCGGCAGTCCGACGGCCTCGCCGAACCGCCCGCCCAGACCGTTGGCGTTGAGGGCGATCCCGGCGGAGTTGGCGCCCTGGCGGCCGATCTGGCCGGCCTCCACCTGCATGATCAGGGTGGGCGCCGGGGGCTGGACGATCCGCAGCATGACGACGGTGCCGGCGACCCCGGCGCGCCAGTCCCAGTTCTGTCCGGCCCAGACATGGCCGTCGCCGCTGGCCGGTCCGTACGCCGCGAAGGAGGTGCAGCCCTCGGCGGGCTCCTCCTCGCGCATCCGGGCGAAGGAGTCGTCGTAGATGACCTCGCCGCGGGCGTTGAGCGCGAGGACGTCGAGCAGGTCCAGGCCGGCGCCGTCCGCGATGCCCTGCATCTCCTGAAGCAGATGCGGGGCGTACTCACGGACGGGTTTCAGCCATCGGGCGGCGCGGCCGGTGACCTGGTTCCAGGTCAGTCCGGAGGAGACGCCGAAGGCCTCCGCGTAGTAGCCGAGCGCGATCTCGAGCTGGGGGGCCACGGCCTCGCCGTACTTTCGTCCCCGTTCCAGGGGGGTCCCCGAGATCTCGACGACCGGCAGGCTGTGATTCATCGCGGGACTCCTCGGGGGACACACCAGTGCTGTAACATCCGTTCCGAGAATTCATCTTCTTGGAACGAGATGCTCAGAGCGTAATGGCCGAAACGTGAGAGTCAATACCTGTAATGAAGAATCCAGAATCTGGTAGCGCGGGTCCCGGGGGCCTCACACGGCTGCGGGCCGCCGTCCGTGACATGTGGGACGAGCTGTCCGCGTCGGAGCGGACCGTGGCGCAGTACCTGGCCAGCGCCCCCGCCGAGCAGATGATGTTCGCCAGCGCGCAGGAGCTGGGCGCCGCCAGCGGCACCAGCAACGCCACCGTCGTACGCGCCCTGCAACGCCTCGGATACGCCGGCCTGCCCGCGCTCAAGCGGGAACTCGCCGCCGACTTCACCTCCGCGCTCGCGCCCGAGGTGCGGCTCCAGCAGCGCATCGCGCACGTGGGGCAGGATCTGGAGGGCATCTGGAACGACGTCTTCGACGAGACGCAGGAGCGCATCGAGCAGTGCCGCCGGCTGACCGGCACCGACGCGCTGAAGAGCGCCGTCGAGGCGCTCGCCGAGGCACGCGAGGTGTTCTGCTACGGCGTCGCCGCCTGCGAACTCGCCGCCCGGCACCTGGCGTTGGCACTCGGCCGGATCGGACGGCGGGCCCGCTTCGTCGGCGAGACGGGCTTCGCCCTCGCCGATCCGCTGCTCGCGCTGGGCCAGGGCGACGCGGTCGTCGTGTTCCAGCCGGGCCGGCAACTGGCCGAGCTGCACGTCGTCGTCGAGCGGGCGCGCGCGGTCGGCGCCCGGGTCGTGTTCGTCACCGACGAGCTCGGGGAGGTCTTCGAGGACCGCGTCGACGCCGTGCTCACCGCCCCCCACACGCCGACCGGGAACACCAACGAGGCCCTGACCGGCCTGATCCTCGCCGACGCGCTGGTCCTCGCCCTGACCACCCTGGACGAGACCCGAGCGGTGGAGCACTCCCACCAGCTGACGGCGCTGCGCGAACAGCTGCTGGCGCAGAAGGAGCCGCGGACCCGCAGGACGACCTGAGCCCGTCCCGTCGTATCGCCCGTTACAGCTCTGCCGTGCGGGCGGTCACCGTCCCTGCGGCAGCGGCTGTTCCGTCCAGATCACCTTGCCGTCCGCCGTGTAACGGGTGCCCCAGCGCTCGGCGAACTGGGCCACCAGGAACAGGCCCCGGCCGCCCTCGTCGGTGGTGGCCGCGCTGCGCAGGTGCGGGGCGGTGCTGCTGCCGTCGGAGACCTCGCAGATCAGCGTGAGGTCGCGGATCAGACGGACCCGGATCGGGCCGGTGGCGTGACGCAGGGCGTTGGTGACCAGCTCGCTGAGGATCAGCTCGGTAGTGAACGCCTCCTCCTCGAGGTCCCACTCCGTGAGCGTGCGGGCCGCGGCCGCCCGCACCCGGGACACGGCGGAGGCCTCGTCCGGTACGTCCCAGGCGGCCGTGCGGTCGGAGGGCAGCCGCCGGGTCCGGGCGACGACGAGGGCGACATCGTCACGGGGACGCTCGGGCAGCATGGTCTCCAAAACCGCCTTGCACGTCTCCTCCGGACCTCGGCCCTGCGTCGGGGGCGTCGCGGCGAGCGCCTCGCGCAGCCGCTCCAGGCCCTCGTCGATGTCCCGGCCCTGGTCCTCGACCAGCCCGTCCGTGTACAGCACCAGCCCGCTGCCCTCGGGCAGCCGCACCTCGGTCGCCTCGAAGGGCAGGCTGCCGCCCAGGCCCAGCGGCGCCCCGCCGGGCACGGTCAGGAACTCGACCCGGCCGTCCGGGTGCACCAGCGCCGGTTCGAGGTGGCCGGCGCGGGCGAGGGCGCACAGCCCGGTGGACGGGTCGTACACCGCGTACAGGCAGGTCGCCCCGGTGATCGGCGCCACCTCTTCCTCGCCCTCGCCCTCGTCCTGGTCGATGCGGGCCACCAACTCGTCGAGATGGCCGAGGAGTTCGTCGGGCGGCAGATCCAGCGTGGAGAAGTTGTGGACCGCGGTGCGCAGCCGGCCCATCGTCGCCGCCGCGTGCAGCCCGTGGCCCACGACGTCGCCCACGACCAGCGCCACCCGCGCGCCCGGCAGCGGGATGACGTCGAACCAGTCCCCGCCGACCCCGCCCTGCGCGGCCTGCGCAGGCAGATAGCGGTAGGCCACGTCGAGGGCGCTCTGCCCGGGCAGGGCCCGCGGCAGCAGACTGCGCTGGAGCGTCACCGACAGGGTGTGCTCGCGGGTGTAGCGGCGGGCGTTGTCGATGCTGACGGCGGCCCGCGCGACCAGCTCCTCGGCGAGCGAGACGTCCTCGCTCTCGAAGGGGTCGGGCCGGTCGGCGCGCCAGAAGGTGGCCATGCCCATGATCACGCCACGGGCCCGCAGCGGGACCGTGAGCATCGCGTGGATCCCGTACCGCACGAGCCTGCGGGCGTTGGCGGGATCCTGCTCCTGCCAGCCGGCGAAGGCGGGCAGGTCCGTCTCCAGGACCGACCTGCCGGTGCCGAACCCGAACGCCTGCGGAGTCCCCGCGGCGAAGTGGATCAGCTTGCCGATCGGGTAGAGCGGGCTGTCGCCCCGTACGCCCTGGAACGCCACCCGGCGCATGTCGGCGCGGCCCTCCTTGGGCTCCTCGCCGCGCAGCACCGGATCCGCGAGGTCGACGGAGACGAAGTCGGCGAACCGCGGCACCGCGAAGTCGGCCAGCTCCTGCGAGGTGCGGGTGACGTCGAGGGTGGTGCCGATCTCGAGCCCGGCGTCGTACAGCAGCTTCAGCCGCTCCTGCGCCACGTCCGCCCGGCCGGTCAGGGTGCGCAGCTCGGTGGTGTCCCGCAGCGTCGCCACACTGCCGGGCGGCCCGCCGTCCCGGTCGGTCGAACGCTGGCTGACCGCCAGCAGCCGGCCCTGCGCCAGATGCACCTCGTCGGTGGCGTCCCGCCCGGAGGCGAACAGCCTGGCCAGGTCGTTCCCGATGCCGAGGGAGACACAGGGCCGCCCCTCGGCGTCCGCGGTCAGTCCGAGCAGCCGGCGCGCCTCGTCGTTCGCCAGCGCCAGCCGGCGCCGGTCGTCCATGATCAGCACGCCTTCCCGCACGGAGTGCAGGACCGCGTCGTGATGCTCGTACATCCGCGTCATCTCTTCGGGACCGAGCCCGTGCGTCTGCTTCAGCAGCCGACGGCTGACCAGCGCGGTCCCGGCGGTGGCGAGGGCGAGGGCGCCGGCCGCCGAGCCGAGCAGCGTGGGCAGCTGGTGTTCCACGACCCCGCCGACGCTGTCCAGCGTCACCCCGGCGGAGACCAGGGCGATGACATGGCCGTTGTCGTCGGCCACGGGGACGACGGCCCGCACGGACGGACCCAGGGTGCCGGTGTACGTCTCCCGGACGATCCCGCCCGCCGCGGCCGGGGCGATGGTGCCGACGAAGTGCTTGCCGATCCGGTCGGGGTTGGGGTGCGTGTAGCGGATGCCGTCCGTGGTCATCACGACGATGAAGTCCACGCCGGTGGCCTTGCGTGCCGCCTCGGCGCGGGGCTGGAGCACCGCGCTGGGGTCGGGGCTCGACAGGGCCTCTTCCATGCCCGGAGCCTTCGCGAAGGACTGGGCGACGGCGAGGGACCGGTTGCCCGCCTCCCGCTTGGTGTCGGTGCGCACCTGGAGCACCAGAGCCACCACGGCGGCCACCACGAGGAGCACGACGATGGCCGCCTGCAGCACGAAGACCTGCCGGGCCACGGTACGTGCGCTCAACAGCGAGCGCAGGCGGCCGAGGAATCCGGCCATGCATCATTTCTAACACCGTTTCACCAGGCGGGCACGGTGCTTGACGAGGGAAGCCGCGGACCCTGCCCGGAGCCGTCGGCGAAACCGCGGACCCGGGGACGCCGTGGGACCTACGGCGAGCACGACTCCACGCGTCCGGCGCCCGCAGGCTCGGGGGTGGCCGGCGCCCCTGCCATGGCCGGCATGCGGAGCAGCAGCAGGGCCGCGTCGTCGTGCAGCCGGCCGCCGACGTGGTCCTGGAGCTCGCCGTGCAGCGCGGTGACGGTGTCCACGGGCTCGTCGCAGGTGTGCCGGGCCAGCCCCTCGGCGAGCGGGTAGAACTCGCGGTCGTGGTTGCGGGCCTCGGTGACGCCGTCGGTGTACAGCAGCAGCTGGTCCCCGTCGGTGAAGGGCAGCACGTGCAGCGCGGGCGCCTCGCCCGACAGGCTGCGCAGACCGAGCGGCGGCGCCGGACGGTCCGGCTCCACCGCGACCACCACGGAGTCCCGCACCAGCAGCGGCGGCGCGTGCCCGCAGTTGACGACCTCCAGCTGCCCGTCCCTGGGGTACCCGGCGACCACGGCGGTCACGAAGTCGTCGCTGCCCAGGTTGCGCGCCAGGCTCCGCTCGATCCTGGCGACGACGTCCAGCAGATCGGGCTCGTCATGGGCGGCCTCGCGGAACACGCCGACCACCAGCGCCGCCGTGCTCACGGCCGGCAGCCCTTTGCCGCGCACGTCACCGACGATCAGCCTGACCCCGTGCGGCGTCGACACCAGCGCGTACAGATCCCCGCCTATCCGGGCCTCGGCCGCGGCGGCGCTGTAGCGCACGGCCACCTGGAACGGTCCGACTGTCGCCGGAATCGGCTGGAGCAGCGCGTGCTGCGCGGCCTCGGCGACCGAACGAACCGCCGCCAGCACCCGCTCGCGCCGGATGCGCAGCGCGCTGGTCGCGGCGCACGCCGCGGTGATCACGAGCAGGGAGGCCAGCGCGACCGCCAGCTCGCTGTCCGCGGCACCGCCCCGCAGGCCGAGGGACACCCCCAGCACGGCCGACAGCAGCCCCACGCACAGGACGCCGCGCGGCCCGCCGGTGGCGGCGGCGAGCGCGGGGCCCGTGGCGAGCAGCGGCACCCAGGTCACCCCGGAGCCACCCGCGAGGTCGACGAGCACGAGACCGCAGACGATCAGAATGGGCAGTACGGGCGTGGCGGCGACCATGCGCCTCGGCCAGTGGTCGGGGTCGTGATCAGGGGCCTTGCTCATCGCTTGTCCGCTGTCCTCACCTGTGCGCTGGGGCGTACGCCCAATGAAATGTCCGATTTATTCAGGAAACGGGTTGGACCCCGTATCGGACAAGCGCCGGGATTTCAGATAGTGAGCGACAGGCCCCTGGTCACCCGGTCCGCGGTCGGGATCAGCCGTGCCGTGACCTCCTCCAGCCGCGAACGGTGGCCGGCCCGCAGCGAGACGCCGAGCGAGCCGAGCGTGTTCCCGCTGTACACCGGCACCGCGACACAGACCGTGCCGAGGCTGTACTCCTCCATGTCCGTGACCGCCGGGGCCAGCGGCGAGGAGTCGAGCCGTCTGAGCAGCTCGGGGCGGTCGGTGATGGTCCGCGGCGTGAGGTCGGCGAGCTGGTGCCGGGACAGGTACTCCTTGCGCGCCTCCTCGTCCAGCTCCCGCAGCACGGACTTGCCGAGGGCCGTTGCGTGCCCCGCGTCCTCGAACCCCACCCAGAGATCGACGCGGGGCGCGCGGGGACCGTCGACGATCTCGGCCACCCGGATCTCGCCCTCCTCGTAGAAGGTGAGGTAGGCGGCGCTGGACAGCTCGTCCCGCAGCGCGGCCAGCGTGGGCCGGATCCGGCTGATCAGTGCCTGCGCCCGGCCGGTGGTGTGCAGTGTCTGCAGCCGCTCGCCGAGGATGAACCCGCCGTCGGGGAGCTTGCTTACATAGCCGTCGTGGACCAGTGTCCGCAGCAGGTGGTACGCCGTGGCCAGGGGCAGGCCCGTCTCCCGTGCCAGCTGCTTCGCGGGCGCGCCGTTCTCGTGCGCGCTCATGGCCTCGAGCAGCCGGAAGGCGCGCTGCACCGAGCCGATGAGCGTGGGGCCGTCACTGACACCCATAGCAACCAGCGTGCGCCGGGCACCCGGCGCGGGCAAGGCGGGGTCGGGCGGAGCGCGCCTACAGCACCCGGGCGACCAGCAGCGCGACGTCGTCGTGGTCGTCCGGATGACGCAGGCCGTACAGCAGGAGGTCGCAGGTCTCCTCCAGGGGTCTGCGGGGTTCGTCGAGGAAGCCGAGCAGGACGTTCAGCCGGTCGTCGATGGAGTGGGCCCGGGTCTCGACCAGGCCGTCGGTGTACAGGACCAGCAGATCGCCGGGGCCGAGCTCGACGGTGGTGGT
This sequence comes from Streptomyces chartreusis, assembly GCF_008704715.1. Taxonomy (NCBI): domain Bacteria; kingdom Bacillati; phylum Actinomycetota; class Actinomycetes; order Kitasatosporales; family Streptomycetaceae; genus Streptomyces; species Streptomyces chartreusis. The sequence goes on along the minus strand of NZ_CP023689.1, from coordinate 2,181,536 downwards.
CCGGAACGGGATGCCGCCGACACCGAGCGGGGCACCGGCGGGCAGTTCCAGCAGCTCCGGCCGCCGGCCGGGGCGGGCCAGCGCGGGCGGCATGTGTCCGGCGTTGGCGATGTGGCAGCGCCTGGTGCGCGGGTCGTACACCGCGTACAGGCAGGTGACGATGTAGTGCTCCAGATCGCAGGTGATCTTGTCCAGGTGCCGCAGCACGGCTCCCGGATCGAGATCGAGGTCGGCGTAGGCGCAGGTCGCGGTGCGCAGCCGGCCCATGGTCGCGGCGGCGTCGATGCCGTTGCCCATGACGTCGCCGACGACCAGCGTGGTCTTGTCGTCCTCCAGCGGGATGACGTCGTACCAGTCGCCGCCGACCTCGCTGGTGGCCTGGGCGGGCTGGTAGCGGTAGGCGATCTCCAGGCCCGTGTGGTGCGGGGGATGGTCCGGCAGCAGGCTGCGCTGGAGGGTGAGCGCGGTGTTGCGCACGCTCTGGAACCAGCGGGCGTTGTCGATGGCGACGGCGGCCCGGCTGGCCAGCTCGGTCGCGAGGACGACGTCGTCCTCGTCGAACGGCACCGGGTTGCGGGTCCGCTTGAGGTCGAGGGCGCCCAGCACCTCGCCGTGCGCGATCAGCGGTACCGCCATGTAGGAGTGCACGCCGGCCCGCGCCAGCAGACTCGTCGCCTCGGGGTCCCGGGCGATGCGCCGCAGATCGTCCTCGCCGACGTGCCGCACCAGGACCGGCCGGGCGGTGTGCACGCACAGAGTGACCAGGCGGTCCCCCTCGTAGGCGGCGAGATCACCGGGCGGGTCGGCCGCGCGCAGCGCCGCACTCGGGTACGACGACTTCAGCGCGAGCGCCCGGAACAGCTCGGGGCCGTTGTCCGGCTGCCGCATGCGCCGGCACGCGAGCGCCGAGTCCAGCACGTCCACGGCGACCACGTCGGCCAGCTCGGGCGTGGCGATCTCCGCCAGCTCGTCCGCGGTGCGCTCCACCTCCAGCGTGGTGCCGACCCGGGTGGAGGCGTCCGCGATCAGGGCGAGACGCCGGCGGGCCCGGTCGGCCTCGGCGGCGGCCCGGTGCCGCTCGGTGACGTCGACGAAGGAGATGGCGGCGCCCAGCACCCGCCCGCCGGGATCCTCCAGCCGGTAGAAGGACAGCGACCAGGCGTGCTCGTGCTCGGGGTCGGCCGGCGGGCGGCCCACGTGGTACTGGTCGAGCAGCGGGGTGCCGGTGGTGAGCACCTGGCGCAGGCAGGACACGATCGTGTCGATGTCGGGCAGCGGCAGCGTCTCCATCAGCCGGCGGCCCACATGGTCCTCCGCGGGCGTGCCGTCGATCCGCTCGAGCGCCGGGTTGACCAGCAGGAACCGCAGCTCCGGGTCGACCAGGGCGATACCGATCGGGGACTGGTTGATCAGCCGCTCGCACAGCGCCAGGTCCGTCTCCACGCGCTGGAGCAGCGAGTGGTCGGCCGCGATGCCCAGGGCGTACACGTCCCCGAGATCGTCCAGCAGCCGCATGTTGCGGAACTCCGTCAGCCGGGTGCTGCCGTCCTTGTGCCGCACCGGGAAGGTGCCGGCCCAGCTGCGGCCGGTCTCCAGGACCTCCGTGAACAGCTGCACCACGGCCGGCAGATGGTCGGGGTGGATGAACAGCCGCGCCGCCGGCGTGCCCAGCGCCTCGTCGGCGGTGTACCCGAAGAGCTCTTCCGCCTGCGGGGTCCAGAACACCACGCGCCCCTCGGCGTCCACGACCACCGCGGCCACGCTCAGCACGTCGAGCAGGCCGGTCGGCCGGGGCGGCACGGGGGCGTACCCGCCACTGTCGGATTCGAAGGTCTCGGCTGCCATCCCAGCTCCTCCGCCGCGGGCCGGCCACGACCGCCGACCACGGCTCCCCCCGGGTACCGCGGTGACGACGACCGGCACCTCCATGCTCTCTCCGCGTGCGCGCCTTGCCCACTCCGGGCGTTCCACGACCGTCACGGGACGGGAACGGGCGCCGTGGGCCCGTGCACATCGGGCGGACTAGCAGGAACATGGTCCTGTAGAGGACGGGACCCAGGGACGCTGCGTGAGGACCCATGGACGTACCGCGAGAAAGGCCCGACGCGCCCGCGTCGGCAGGACCGCGCGCCCTCTTCGACGCGTCGACCGACGCGGCGGCGGTGGTGTCAGGGCACGGTGTCGTGCTCGGCTGGACCCGGGCCGCGGAGGAACTCCTCGGCCTGCCCGCTTCGGGGATCGTCGGCTCCTCCGCCGCGCGGCTGCTGGCGATGCCCGGCGACCCGCTGCGGGTGGCAGGAGTCGCCGACCGCTGCCGGGCCGGCATGGGGTGGAGCGGCCTCATTCCGCTGCGGCACACCGACGGCAGCCGTGTCGACGTGGATCTGCGGGTCTCCGCGGCCTTCCGGGTGGGCGCCGACGAGTGCTTCCTGATCTCGGCCCGCGAACAGCACCAGCAGTGGGCGGTCGGTGACTCCGTCCTCGACGGCTTTCTGACCCGCGCCCCGGTCGGCATGGCCGTGATGGACACCCAGCTGCGCTACATCTGGCTCAACGACACCCTGGAACGCTTCGGCGGCGTGCCCCGTGCGCAGCGGCTCGGCCGCCGGCTCAGCGAACTGCTGCCCGGCCTCCAGGCGGACACCATCGAGGGCCTGATGCGCAAGGTCCTGGAGACCGGAGTGCCGGTCACCGACTACGAGTACGTCGGCTGGAGCTGGGCCGACCCGCGCCGCCAGCACGCCTACTCCACGTCGTTCTTCCCCCTCACCGGCCCCGAGAGCGCGATCACCGGGGTCTGCTACATGGTCTCGGACGTCACCGAACGGTGGAACGCCCGCCAGTTGCTGTCCCTGGTCAACGAGGCCGGCACCCGCATCGGCACCACCCTGGACGTGCTGTGGACGGCCCAGGAGCTGGCCGACTTCGCCGTGCCCCGGTTCGCGGACTTCGTCGTCGTGGACCTGCTGGAGCCCGTGCTCAGCAACGAGGGGCACGGAGCATGGCTGACCGACGCGGGCCCGGCGCCCGTGAAGCCCGTGATGCGCCGGGCCGGCATGAGCTCGGTGCGCGAGGGCTGCCCGGAGGCCGTGGCGCGGATCGGGGAGCGGGTGGACTTCGTGCCGCCGCCGCACGGCGCGGATCTGCTCATCGAGGGCGATCCGATCCTCATCCCGGTCCTCGACCCGGCCGACGAGCTGTGGGTCACCGAACAGCCCGCGCGGGCCGCCAGCATGCGCGAGTTCGGCCTGCACTCCCTCATCTCGGTGCCGATGCGGGCCCGCAACACCGCGCTCGGCCTCGCCACGTTCATCCGCTCGCTCAACCCGATCTCGTTCCAGCCCGACGACGTCCTCGTCGCCCAGGAACTGGTGGCGCGGGCGGCGCTGTGCGTCGACAACGCCCGCCGCTACACCCGCGAGCACACCGCGGCTGTCACCCTCCAGCGCAGCCTCCTGCCACAGGTCCTGACGGGCGGTACGGCACTGGAGGTCGCCTCCTCCTACCTGCCGGCGGACCCGACGGGCGGCGTGGGCGGCGACTGGTTCGATGTGATCCCGCTGTCCGGCGCCCGGGTGGGCCTCGTCGTCGGCGACGTCGTCGGGCACGGCATCACCGCCGCGGCGACCATGGGCCGGCTGCGCACCGCCGTACAGACCCTCGCCGACATGGAGATGCCGCCCGACGAACTGCTGGCCCACCTCGACGACCTGGTGCTGCGGCTCAGCGAGGAGCGGTCGGAGGACGGCACCGGGGCGGACCACCGGGACACGGCCGGCTTCCTCGGCGCGACCTGCCTGTACGCCGTCTACGACCCGGTCACCAGGCGCTGCACGATGGCCCGCGCCGGTCACCCGCCGCCGGTCGTCGTGACGCCCGACGGGCAGGTGTCCTTCCCGGAGCCCCCGGCGGGACCCCCGCTGGGACTCGGCGGAATGGGGTTCGAGGCCGGCGAGATCGAACTCGCCGAGGGCAGCCTGTTCGGCCTGTACACCGACGGCCTCGTCGAGGCGGCCGACGACGACATGGAGCGCGGCATGGCCCGGCTGGGCGAGCTGCTGTCCCGTCAGGGGCCGGACCTGGCCACGCTGTGCACGTCCGCGGTGCGCGAGCTCGTGCCCGCGCCGCAGCCCGACGACATCGCCCTGCTCCTGGCACGCACCCACACCCTGGGCGCCGAGCACGTCGTCTCCTTCGACGTGCCCGTGGACCCGGCCGCCGTCGCCGAGGCCCGGGCCCGCGCGACCCGCCAGGTCGAGGCGTGGGGGTTCGGCGAACTGGCCATGACGACCGAGCTGATCGTCAGCGAGCTGGTCACCAACGCCATCCGCTACGCCGAACCGCCCATCCGGCTACGGCTGCTCCGAGACTCCCGGCTGACCTGCGAGGTCGCCGACGGCAGCAGCACCGCCCCGCGACTGCGCCACGCCCGCAGCATGGACGAGGGCGGCCGCGGCCTGTTCCTGGTGGCCCAGCTCGCCCACCGCTGGGGCGCCCGCTACACCGCCGACGGCAAGATCATCTGGGCCGAGCAGGAACTCCCGCGAACGCACTGAACCGGTCACCCGCGGCCGCCCCCGGGGACGTCGCCTGACGCCCGCTGCCCGGGACGCTTCTACGATCGTTCCTGCACACACGCTTTCGGCCCGTCGAGAAGCCGAGAGGAGCCGAGCCGAGTCGAGGGGAGGGCGCTTCCGGCGATGTTCGATCTGCACCGACTGCGCCTGCTGCGCGAACTCAAGCACCGCGGCACCCTCGCGGCCGTCGCCGCCGCCCTGTCGTACGCACCCTCCTCCGTCTCCCAGCAGCTCTCCCAACTGGAGGCCGAGGTGGGCGTCCCGCTGCTGGAACCCGTCGGGCGACGGGTACGGCTGACCGAGCAGGCCGAGATCCTCGTCGCCCACACCGAAGCCGTCCTCGAACGCCTGGAGCGCGCGGAGGCGGACATCGCCGCCTCCCTGACGGACCTCACCGGCACCCTGCGCATCGCCTCGTTCCAGACCGCCGCGCTGGCGCTGGTCCCCACCGCCCTGGACCTGCTGCGCGAGCGGCACCCGCACCTGCGGGTCCACATGACCCAGTTGGAGCCGGAGAGGGCCCTGCCGGCCCTTCAGGCCCGCGACTTCGACCTGGTCCTCGCCGAGGAGTACCCCGGCAACCCCAACCCGCGGCCCCCCGAACTCGAACAGGCGGACCTGCTCGACGACCCCCTGCACCTCGCGCTGCCCGCGCATGCCGACCACCCCGACACCGACGGCCCGACCGCGACGCTGCGCTCGCTCGCCGGCCACCCCTGGGTGATGGAACCCGAGGGCACGGCCGCCCGGCACTGGGCCATGACCCTGTGCCGCAACGCCGGGTTCGAACCCGACGTACGGTTCGAGACCACCGACTTGTTGCTCCACGTACGCCTCGTCGAACGAGGGCTCGCCGTCGCGTTCCTCCCCGACCTCGTGTGGAGCGGACAGCCCGCGACGGTGGCTCTACGGCAACTGCCGCGCGGCCGGCGGGCGCGTCGCGTCTTCACCGTCGTACGCGGAGGCGGTGGCCGGCACCCCGCGATCCTGGCCTGCCGGGACGCCCTGCACCGGACGATCGAGACGGCCCGCTGACGCGGGGACCGCACGCGGACGCAGGGCAATACCCGGCCCGGACAGCGGGATACCGAAGCCGACAGGGAAGTGCGGAGGCCGGACAGGGGAGTGCCGGGCCCGGATCGACCGGGCCCGGCACTCCAGACGGCACCAGACAGGATCAGCTGCTCCTGGTTACCACTGGTCCTTGTCCTGGTGCTTGGTGTGGGTGGGCTTTGACGGGTAGTCAGGCTTGTCGGGGTGCGAGGGCTTGTCGGGGTGCGACGGCTTGTCCGGGTGGGAGGGCTTGTCGGGGTGGGAGGGCTTCGACGGGTAGTCGGGCTTGGCCGGCTTTTCGGGGTGCGCGGGCTTCGACGGGTAGTCGGGCTTCTCCGGCTTGGCCGGGTGCGCAGGCTTTGACGGGTAGTCAGGCTTCGCCGGGTGGGCGGGCTTCGAGGGGTAGTCCGGCTTCGCCGGCTTCTCGGGGTGTGCCGGCTTCGACGGGTACTCGGGCTTCGCCGGCTTGGCCGGGTAGGCAGGCTTCTCGGGGTGCGCGGGCTTGGCCGGGTATTCGGGCTTCGCGGGCTTCGCCGGGTAGGCCGGCTTGGCGGGGTACTCCGGCTTGGCGGGCTTCTCGGGGTACGCAGGCTTGGCCGGGTACTCAGGCTTCGCGGGCTTGGCCGGATACGCGGGCTTGGCGGGGTACTCGGGCTTCGCCGGCTTCGCGGGGTAGGCCGGCTTCGCCGGGTACTCGGGCTTGGCGGGCTTGGCCGGATAGGCGGGCTTCTCGGGGTAAGCGGGCTTGGCCGGGTATTCAGGCTTGACGGGCTTCGCGGGGTAGACGGGCTTGGCGGGGTACTCGGGCTTCACCGGCTTCGCGGGGTACTCCGGCTTGGCCGGATATTCAGGCTTCACCGGCTTGGCCGGGTAGACAGGCTTCGCGGGGTATTCAGGCTTCACCGGGTGAGCCGGGTATTCGGGCTTGACCGGCTTTACCGGGTGCTCGGGCTTGACCGGCTTCGCGGGATAGACCGGTTTGGCCGGGTGTACGGGCTTGGCGGGGTACTCCGGCTTCACGGGCTTCGCCGGGTACTCGGGCTTGACCGGCTTCTCCGGGTGCACCGGCTTGGCGGGGTACTCGGGCTTGACCGGCTTCTCCGGGTGCACCGGCTTTACCGGGTGCTCGGGCTTCACCGGCTTCGCGGGGTACTCCGGCTTCACCGGATGCATCGGCTTGTCCGGGTGCACCGGCTTCGCCGGGTATTCGGGCTTGGCCGGCTTGCCGGGATGTTCCGGCTTCACCGGATGCATCGGCTTGCCCGGCTGCTCCGGCTTCACGGGGTGCATCGGCTTCCCCGGGTGCTCCGGCTTCGCCGGATGCGCCGGCTGCGGAGCGTGGGCCGGGTGGACCGGCTTGCTCGGGTACGGCGGGTGGGGCGTCGCGTGGTCGTCGGCGTAGACGGTGCCCCCGCTCGCCAGGGCGGCTGCGGCGAGCGCGGCGGCCATGGCCGCCGGCGTCAGAACAGATCGCCACTTAGGCGATGTCGTCATCTTCCACTCTCCTCGACTTGGTTCAGGGCCTCGTGACGGCTGGTCAGCACCAAGAGCCGGACAGTGGAATGAATAGGAAATAGGGTGATATGAATAACGCTCAAGCGGCGAGAAGCCACCGGATCGTGTAGCGCGCGCCCGCCAGTTGGCCCGGCGTCAGGCGGCGGGGCGGACGAGGCCGGACTCGTACGCGAATGTCACGGCCTGGACGCGAGCGCGGGCGCCGATCTTGGTGAGGATATTGCTCACGTGCGTCTTCACGGTGGTAGGCGCGATGGAGAGTCGTTCGGCGATCTCGGCGTTGGACCAACCCGAGGCCACGGCGACCAGGACGTCCCGTTCGCGTCCGGTCAGCGTGTCGAGCCCCGAAGTGCGTGACAGGGGGCGTACGGTGCGCTGTTCACGGACGGCGTCGATGAGCGCGCGCGTCAGGGCGGGCGTGATGACGGCGTCCCCGGCGGCCACGACCCGGACGGCCGAGGCGAGTTCGTCGGGCGCGGCGTCCTCCAGCAGGAACCCGTCCGCGCCGGCGCGCAGGGCGGCGTAGGCGTGCTCCTCGTGGCCGGCGGGAGTGAGCACGAGGACCCGGGGGGTGTGCGGCTCCGCGTCCCCGGGTTCGAGGGGGCGCGGGAGGCGGTCCCGGCGGGTGAGGTGACGGACGGTCTCCAGGGTGTCCGACGGCCCGGACGGGCGGTCGGCCACCAGGACGACGTCAGGCCGGAGCGCGGCGCTCAGCCGGACCGCCTCGGCCTCGCTCGTCGCCTCGCCGACGACGTGCAGATCCGGCTCGGCACCGAGAAGCATGCGCAGGGCGAGGCGCTGGAGAGACTGGTCGTTGACCACGAGTACGGAGACCATGCCTGTCTTCTTCCTGGTGGAGGCGGGTGGCGGCCTGCCAGCTGAACGAAACGGTTTCGTTCAGCAAGGCTAGCGCGGCTCCCGTAAAGACGCAGTAGGAGATCGGTCACTACTTCACCAGGGCCGGGCCCGTCACAGCCCGAACAGGCGGGCCCCGTTGTCGTGGCACACACCGCGCAGCCACTCGTCCCCGAGCTCCAGCCGTTCCAGGGCCGCCAGCTGATGGGCGTACGGGTAGGGGATGTTGGGGAAGTCGGTGCCGAGCAGGATCCGGTCGCCGAGGCTCGCCAGGCGGGGCAGCGCCCGGCGCGGGAACGGCGCCATGCGCTCGCTGAAGTCGGTGAACGCCATGGTCGTGTCGAGCCGCACCTCGTCGTACCGCTCGGCGAGGTCGAGGAAGTCCTCGTACTCGGGCAGTCCCATGTGCGCGATGATCAGCCGCAGCCGGGGATGCCGGGCGAGGACGCGCCCTATCGGCTCGGGCCCGGTGTACTTGCCCGGCATGGGTCCCGAGCCGCAGTGGATCACGACGGGTGTCGCGGCCTCGGCGAGCAGGCCCCAGGTGGCGTCGAGGGCCTCTTCGGCCGGGTCGTACGCGCCCACCTGCACATGCGCCTTGAAGACCCGGGTGCCCGCCTCGATCGCCTCGCGGACGTAGGACTCGACGCCCGGTTCCGGGAAGAAGGTCGAGGTGTGCAGGCAGTCGGGGGTGCGGCGGGCGAAGTCGACGGCCCAGCCGTTGAGCCACTCGGCCATCTCCGCCTTGTGCGGGTAGAGCATCGACGTGAAGGCCCGCACGCCCAGGCCCCGGATCACGGCGACCCGTTCCGACTCCTCGGCGCGGTAGGTGATCGGCCACTCGACGCCGCCGGTCAGCGGGCCGAGGGAGTCGAAGTAGCCCCAGACCTTGTGCAGCACGCGCTCCGGCATGAAGTGGGTGTGCACATCGACGAGCCCCGGCAGCCCGAGCCGCTGCCAGAACCGCCGTACCGCCGCAGCCTCGTCGGCCGTGTCCATGCGGTGCCTCTCGGAGTCGGGTCGCGTTCCGTCGTCGATTCTCGCGCGAAGTTTCCGGGTGCGGAGATCCGTCGGCGTCCCGGTGCCGAATCAAGTGCATGGGTGGTTCCGGCCACGGTCCGCGTCGTTCGCACCCGGTAGCAGTCCGAAACCGGTGTGCGACGCAGGCGGGCCGGTGCCGGGCGGCATTTTCTCGGTACCTCCCCAGGAGCTGACATGGCGGACAAGCCGGTGGAGACGTTGCCCACCGCTCGGGAGGACTCCACGGCCCTCCTGGACGGGGGCGGCGGACCCGCCACGGTCGAGAGGACCTTCGCCGCCGTGCTGGCATCGGTCGTGCGGACCGAGCACGTGCCCGTCGACAGCCACTTCTTCGACGACCTGGGCGCCGACTCACTGGTGATGGCGCACTTCTGCGCGCGAGTCAGGAAGCGCGGGGATCTGCCGTCGGTGTCGATGAAGGACGTCTACCGGCATCCGACGATCAGGAGTCTCGCGACCGCCCTCACGGACGATCCGCCCGTCGCGCAGGCGGATCCCGCTGTGGAGTCCACGGCCCCGCCCCCGGTGCCGGTTCGGTCCCCGGCAGGCAGGCGGCAGTACGTCCTGTGCGGCGCCCTCCAGCTCGTGGCCTTCCTCGGGTACTTCTACGGCATCGCCTTCGGCACCGCCGTGGGCTACGAGTGGATCTCCGCCGGATCGGGTCTCCTCGACACCTACTCGCGCTCGGTCGTGTTCGGCGGTGTGGCCTTCGTCGGCCTGTGCGCGTTTCCCGTGCTCGCGAAATGGACGCTCGTCGGGCGGTGGAAGCCTCGGAACATACCCATCTGGAGCCTGTCGTACGTCCGCTTCTGGATCGTGAAGACGCTGGTCCGGTCGGACCCCCTGGTGCTGTTCAGCGGTTCGCCGCTCTACCTGCTCTACCTCAGGGCACTGGGCACGAAGGTCGGGCGGGGCGCGGTGGTCCTCTCGCGGCAGGTTCCCGTGTGCACCGACCTGCTGACCATCGGTGACGGCACGGTCGTCCGCAAGGATTCACTCTTCGCCTGTTACCGGGCCCATGCCTCGGTGATTCAGACCGGCCCGGTCACCCTCGGCAGGAACGTGCTGGTCAGCGAGGCCACGGTGCTCGACATCGACACCTCGATGGGTGACGGGGCGCAGCTCGGGCACGCCTCCTCGCTGCACCGCGGGCAGGCGGTCCCCGACGGCGAGCACTGGCACGGCTCCCCGGCACAGCCGACCGACGTGGACTACCAGGTCGTGGGGTCGGCCCGCTGCGGCGCGGTGCGCAGAGCCGCCCACAGCCTCGTGCAACTGCTGGTCGCGCTGGCCGTGTACGCGCCGCTGGCGGTCGGCGGCCTGGTCGCGCTGCTCGTCGAGGTCCCGCAGCTCCGCACGGCCCTGGAACCCGGACCCGCGGTGCTCGGCGACGGGACGTTCTACATCGAGACCCTGGTGATCTCCTTCGTCCTCGTGTTCGGCGCCGTGCCCGCCGGTCTCCTCGTCCTGACCCTGGTTCCCCGCCTGCTCGGCCTGACCATCACGCCGGGCCGGACCTACCGGCTGTACGGCTTCCACTTCGAGGCGCACCGGACGATCGCGCTCCTGACCAACTGGAAGTTCCTCAAGCGACTGTTCGGTGACAGCTCCGCCATCGTCCACTACCTGAAGGGCCTCGGGTACGACCTCTCCCGCGTCGAGCAGACCGGGTCGAACTTCGGCACGGAGATGAAGCACGAGACGCCGTATCTGAGCTCCGTCGGGCGCGGGACGATGATCGCGGACGGTCTGTCGGTCATGAACGCCGACTTCTCCAGCACCGCGTTCCGCGTGTCCCGGGTGTCGATCGGGCCGCGCAACTTCCTCGGGAACCGGATCGCGTACCCCACGCGGGGCAGGACCGGCGACAACTGCCTCCTCGCGACCAAGGTGATGGTGCCGGTCGACGGCGAGATCCGCGAGGGCGTCGGGCTGCTGGGTTCGCCCAGCTTCGAGATTCCCCGTTCGGTGCTGAGGGACAGCAGCTTCGAGAGGTTCAAGCGCCCTGAGGAGCTGCGGCGCGGTCTGGCCGCCAAGACGAAGCACAACGTCGCCACCATGGCGTGGTATCTGCTGTCGCGCTGGATCTACGTCTTCGCCCTCGCCCTGCTCGTCACAGCCGCCGCGGAGCTGTACGGACCGCTCGGCGTGACGGGGCTGGTGCTGGCCGACCTCCTCGTCCTGCTCCTGACCACCGCGTACTTCGTGCTGGTCGAACGCGTCGTCACGGCCCTCCGCCCCCTGCGGCCGCTGTTCTGCTCGATCTACACCCCGGACTTCTGGCAGCACGAGCGCTACTGGAAGGTGCCGTCGGAGACGTACCTGAGGATCTTCAACGGCACCCCGTTCAAGAACGTGATCTGGCGGGCGCTGGGAGTGCGGCTCGGCCGCATGGTCTTCGACGACGGCTGCCACCTCACGGAACGTGCCATGGCCGCCATCGGGGACGGCTCCACGCTCAACTCGGGCAGCGTGGTCCAGTGCCACTCGCAGGAGGACGGCGCCTTCAAGTCCGACCGGATCACGATCGGCTCCGGCTGCACCCTCGGGGTCGGCGCCTTCGTCCACTACGGCACGACGGTGGGCGACGGCGCGGTGCTCGGCCCCGACTCCTTCCTGATGAAGGGCGAGGTGGTCCCGCGGAACGCGTGGTGGGCCGGCAATCCGGCAAGGCCGATCCCTTCGCGCGGCGAGGACGAGAGGAGGCCGGGCCCATGGCAGTCATGACGAGGTCCGAGACGGCCGGCCGGGAGTTCTGGCGGGGCGTCCTCGGCGCCGGCGGCGTGACCACGATCCCGCGATGGACGGCGGACCCGGCGATCCGAGTCGCCGAGCACGAGACGACGCTCACCGGGGAACTGACGGACGCGTTGAGCCGCCTCGCGGACGAGCTGGCGGTACCCCTGCGCTCGCTGTTGCTTGCCGCCCACGCCAAGGTGCTCGCCGCTCTGTCCGGCGAGCAGGAGGTCACGACCGGATACGTCGCCGTACCGGCCGGGCGTCCGCTGCCCTGCCGTCTGACCGTCGCCCCCGACTCGTGGCGGACGCTGGTGCTCCGCACCCACCGGGCCGAATCGGAACTGCTGCGGCACAAGGACTTCCCCGTGGACGGACTCCGGCATGAACTGGGCCTGCCCGGACCGTCGGGCGAGGCCGTGTTCGACCCGCACGGCGCGGGAGGCGACCTCCCCGGGAACGCCGTGCTGCGCGTGGAGTTCCCGCGCGGCGGCGACCGGCGCACGCTGCGGCTGCGGTACCGGACCGACGCGCTGGACCGGGCCGGCGCCGCGAGGATCGCGGGCTACCACCTCACCGCGCTCACGCTGCTCACCGCCGATCCGGACGCCGCGCACGGCCGGCAGAGCCTGCTCTCCGCCGAGGAGCGCCGCTTCCAGCTCGAAGGGCTCGCGGGACCCCGCCGGGAGCTGCCCGACCGCCGCGTCCACGAACTGTTCGAGGAACGTGTCAGGGCGCACCCCGACGCCATCGCGGTCGTGTGCGGTGAGCGACGGTGGACGTACCGCGAACTCAACGCGCGGGCCAACCGGTTGGCACGGGCCCTGCCGGCAAGGGGGCTGCGCCGGGAAGGCGTCGTGGCGGTGGTCATGGAGCGCGACCTGGACTGGGCGGCCGCCGTCCTCGCGGTCCTCAAGGCCGGAGGGGTGTACCTGCCCGTCGAGCCGCACTTCCCGGCCGAGCGCATCACGACCATGCTCTCCCGCGCCGGGTGCCGCCTCGTGCTGACCGAACCGGGCAGCACCACCACGCTCGACCGGGCCCTCGACGCGCTGCCTGAGGTCCGGGCGCTCCGCGTCGACGAGGCGTACTCGGAGGGCCACCCGGACACCGACCCCGGCGTCGGAGTCGCGCCGGACCAACTCGCCTACATCTACTTCACGTCCGGCTCGACCGGCGAGCCCAAGGGCGCCATGTGCGAGCACGCGGGCATGCTCAACCACGTCCACGCGAAGATCGACGACCTCGGGATCGGCGAGGGACGCACCGTCGCCCAGACCGCGCCCCAGTGCTTCGACATCTCGCTGTGGCAACTGGCCGCCGCGCTCCTGGCCGGCGGGCGGACCCTGATCGTCGAGCAGGACGCGATCCTGGACGTCCCGCGGTTCGTCGACACGATCACCCGCGGCGGGGTCGACGTGCTCCAGGTCGTGCCGTCGTACCTGGACGCCGTCGTGTCCTACCTGGAGCGCCGGCCGCGGGCACTGCCGGACCTGCGGTGCGTGTCGGTCACCGGCGAGGCGCTGAAGAAGGAGCTCGTACAGCGCTGGTTCGCGGTCGCGCCCGGTATCAGGCTGGTCAACGCCTACGGGCTGACCGAGACGTCCGACGACACCAATCACGAGGTGATGGACCGGGCGCCGGACGGCGAACGGGTCCCGCTCGGCTCTCCCATCGGCAACGTGCACGTCTACGTCGTGGACGAGCACCTGTCACCGGTGCCGCTCGGCGCCCCCGGCGCGATCGTCTTCGCCGGAGTCTGCGTCGGCCGCGGCTATGTCAACGACCCCGAGCGCACCCGGCAGTCCTTCATGGCGGATCCGCACCACGCGGGCCTACGGCTCTACCGGGGCGGCGACTACGGCCGCTGGGCGCCCGGCGGCAAGCTGGAGTTCCTCGGCCGCCAGGACAACCAGGTCAAGATCCGTGGATTCCGGATCGAGATCGGCGAGGTCGAGAGCGCCCTGCTACGGGTGCCCGGGGTCCGCGACGGAGCGGTGGTCGTCGTCGAGGGAGCCGGGCAGGGCGGACGTCTGGTGGCCTTCTACCGCGCCGAAGGCCCGCTGGAGGACGGCGTCCTGAGGGACCGGCTCGGCAGGTCGCTGCCCGAATACATGGTCCCCTCGGAGTTCCACCGGCGGCGGAGCCTGCCGGTGACCGCGAACGGCAAGGTCGACCGGAAGGCACTGACCGCGCTCGCCGCACGGCTCGGCGCGGTTGCCCCGGACGCCGGATCCGCCGGCACGGCCGGGGAGGACCGCGCCGCACCCCGCACACCGACCGAGCTGCGGCTGGCGGGCCTGTGGGCCCAGGTGCTCGACGTACCGCAGGACAAGATCCGCCGGCACGACCACTTCTTCGACCGCGGCGGCACATCGCTCGCGGCGGTGCGGCTCGCGATCGCCCTGGACCGTGCGTTGGACATCAAGGACATCACCCGCCACCCCGTCCTGGCCGACCTCGCCCGCGTCCTCGACGACGGGTCACCGGCCGCCGTGCCCCCGGCATCCGCGGCCACCGCCGGCCCGGCACCACCGACCTCCCCCTGAACCACGACCGAAAGGAGACCGAGATGCCGTCCTCGCTGCCCCTGTCGATGCCCGGCGTCGATCTGGAGCCCGGCAAACCGCCGATCCTCCGGGCCGACTCCACCGGCGACGCGGCGAGTTGGGCCGCCGAGCACCGGGACGCCGTACGCGCCCTCGTAGCCGAGCACGGTTCGGTCCTGGTACGCGGCCTCGGGCTGGGCGACACGGCCGACACCGCGGCCGTCGTCCGGCGGCTGGCCTCCGCTCCGATGACCGAGAAGGAGGCCTTCGCGCCCCGGCGGGCCCACTCCGACGGCGTCTACTCCTCGTCGAAGTGGCCGCCCCACCAGCCGATGTGCATGCACCATGAGCTCAGCTACGCCCTGGAGTTCCCCGGCCTCATGCTGTTCGCCTGCCTCACCGCGCCCGCCGCCGACGGGGCGACCGCGCTGGCCGACGGGCCGGCCGTGCTGGGCGCGCTGCCCACCGACCTCGTCGAGCGGTTCCTGAGGGAGGGCTGGCTGCTCACCCGCAGCTACAACGAGGAGATCGGGGCGTCCTTGGCCGATGCCTTCGGCAGCGACGACCGCGACGTGATCGAGAGCTACTGCCGGGCGGCCGCGATCGAGTTCGAGTGGCAGCCCGACGGCGGACTGCGCACCCGGCAGCGCCGCAGCGCCGTGGTGCGCCACCCGGTCTCGGGCCGGCGGTGCTGGTTCAACCAGATCGCGTTCCTCAACGAGTGGACGCTGGCCCCCGAGATCCGTGAGTACCTGGTGGACGTCTACGGCGCCGACGGGCTGCCGTTCAACACCCGCTACGGGGACGGCACACCGATCGGCGAGGACACCGTTGAACTGCTCAACGAGGTCTACCGGTCCCACACCGTGCGCGAGCCGTGGCAGGACGGCGACCTGATGCTCGTCGACAACGTCCGCACCGCCCACAGCAGGGAGCCGTACGAGGGGCCGCGCGAAGTGCTCGTCGCGATGACGGACGCGGTGCGCCTGGCCGACTGCGCACCGACCGTGGAGGTGACCGCCCGATGACCGCCACTCCATCCACCACCTGGGAGCCCGCCCGGAACGGGCCGGTCACCGTGCCACCGTTCGCGGTCGTGTCCGGCGGCCAGGTCCAGCAGGCGCTGCGGGGGCGCGAGAAGCAGATCGTGGAGGTGGTCGAGGACACCTACCGGCTGCACGGCGCCGGCGATTCGGTGAACCCCCCGTCCCACTTCCTGCGCTTCCCCGACCGCCCGTCGTCCCGGATCATCGCCCTGCCCGCCTCGATCGGCGGGGAGTCGGGCGTGGACGGCCTGAAGTGGATCTCCAGCTGTCCGCAGAACGTGGCGGCCGGCATCCCGAGGGCGTCGGCGGTGCTCATCCTCAACGACCGCCGTACGGGCTACCCCTTCGCCTGCATGGAGGCGTCGATCATCAGCGCCACGAGGACGGCGGCGTCGGCGGCACTGGCGGCGGACCTGCTCAGCCGCGACAGACGACGCCCGACACGCGTCGGCTTCATAGGGACGGGCCTGATCGCCCGCTACATCCACACCTTCCTGACCGGTACCGGTTGGTCGTTCGACGCCATCGGCATCCACGACGTGTCCGCCGACAGCGCGGCCGGCTTCCGCTGCTATCTGGAGCAGTCCGGCGCCACCGGCTGGATCGCCGTGCACGACAGCGCCGAGGAACTGATCCGCCGTAGCGACCTGGTCGTCTTCGCCACGGTCGCCGCCCGGCCGCACGTCAGCGAGCCGTCGTGGTTCGCGCACGGTCCGCTCGTGCTGCATGTCTCGCTGCGCGACCTGGCTCCGGAGATCGTGCTCGCCTCGGACAACATCGTCGACGACGTCGAGCACTGCCTGAGGGCGGAGACCTCCGTCCACCTGGCCGAACGGCTCACGGGCAACCGCGACTTCCTCACGGGCACGCTGGCCGACGTGATGGCCGCACGCGTCACACCGTCGGCGGACCGGACCGTGGTGTTCTCGCCCTTCGGCCTCGGAGTGCTCGACCTGGCCGTCGGCAAATACGTCTACGACGAGGTGGCCGGCTCCGGGGAGCTGGACGTCGTCGACGGCTTCTTCCATGAGCTGCGCCGGTACGGATGACACCGTCCGGCCCGGCCGCATTCGATCCGCGGAGGCCATCGTGTCAGTCATATCCGCTCCCTACACCTTCAACGAGGAGGATCTCTACGTCGACCTCCGGCCGGTACTCGGGCGCGGGCTCTATCTGAAGTGCGAGGGCTTCAACTTCGCCGGCTCGATCAAACTGAAGCCCGCGACCGAGATGGTGGAGGCCGCCGAACGGGCCGGGGTCCTCACCCCGCGGTCGGTGCTGCTTGAGTCCTCGTCCGGGAACATGGGCGTGGCACTCAGCATGATCGCGGCGAGCAAGGGCTACCGGTTCCTGTGCGTGACGGACTCCCGCTGCAACCTGTCGACCAGGCTGGTGATGAAGGCGCTGGGCGCCCAGGTGCACGTGATCACCGAGCCGAGCGCCGAAGGCGGCTTCCTCCGTGCGCGGATCGACTACGTTCGCGCGCTGTGCGCCCTCGACGACCGGTACGTGTGGCTGAGCCAGTACACCAACCCGGAGAACTGGCGAGCGCACTACCGCAGGACCGGACCCGCCATCGCCCGCTCCTTCCCGAAGCTGGACGTGCTGTTCGTCGGCGCCGGAACCACCGGGACGCTGATGGGCTGCGCCCGCTACTTCCGGCACTGGCACCGGCGGGTCCGCATCGTCGCCGTCGACAGCGTCGGCTCCGTGACCTTCGGCGGCGCCCCGGGCCGCCGTATGCTGCCCGGCCTGGGCATGAGTGTCTGCCCTCCCCTGCTCGACGAGTCCTACGTCGACGAGGCCGTGCATGTCGAGGAGGCGGACACCATCCGCGCCTGCCATCACCTGGCCCGCCGCGGGTTCCTCTTCGGCGGCTCCACCGGCACCGTCGTCAGCGGCGCGATGCGCTGGCTGGCCGCCCACGACTCGCCCGGCCTCACCGCGGTGGCCATCGCCCCGGACCTGGGCGAGCGCTATCTGGAGACCGTCTACCAGGCCAACTGGGTCGAGGCCCTCTACGGCGAGGACGTCCTGCTCCCCGGCGGCCCGGCCGCCGACGCCGCGCCACCGGTGCTCGTGTCCGGGCCCCGGGTGCGTCACCCGAGCCGGCGGGACGAGGCCCGGACCGATGGCATCAGGACCGTGGGCCCGGGCCGGCCCGCACCCGGGTCCTGGCCGGCCGGGTCCGCCCCACTCCGGGATGCGGGCGACGGCCGGGCCTCGGACACTGTGGGGGAGGGCGCATGACTCCCGGCACTGCGCATCGAGGCACACACAGGTGGGAGAGGCTGTGGCGAAGCGGCAGGCCTCCGAGGCCCGGCACATCGGTGCAGCCGAGACGGACCGTCTGCTGGTCTCCGTCGCCGCCGGCAGCAGGGACGCCTTCAGCCGCCTCTACGACGTGGCCGCCGGCCCGATCTACGGCATGGCGTGCCGAGTCCTCCAGGACCAGGGACGTGCCGAGGAGGTCGCCCAGGAGGTCATGCTCGAGGTCTGGCAGAGCGCCCCCCGCTACCGGCCCGAGAACGGGCACGCCATGACCTGGATGATGACCATCGCCCACCACCGCGCCGTGGACAGCGTCCGCACCCTGCAGCGGTCCGCGGAACGCGAGCGCACCGTCTCCCAGCAGGAAGCCGCTCTCGCGTACGACGACGTCGTGGAGACGGTGGAGTCGATCGGGGAACGCGAACAGGTGCGCTCCTGCTTGAAGGAGCTCACCGCCGAGCTGCGGCAGCCGGTGGTGCTGGCCTACTACCAGGGCCTGACCCAGACCGAGATCGCCGCGGCGCTGTCCCTGCCGCTGGGCACCGTCAAGAGCCGCCTGCGCAGGGCACTGACCCACCTGCGGCACTGCCTGGGAGATCCTCCGTGATCACCGCCGACGCACACGACCTCGCGGGTGCCTTCGCGGTGGACGCCCTCACCCGGGAGGAGCGCGAGAGGTTCCTGCGGCACGCCGCCGACTGCCCCGACTGCGCGCACGAGATCGCGCTTCATCAGCAGGCCGCCACCTGGCTCGGACTCGCGGCGGCCCGCACCCCTCCGCCGGAGCTGAAGGACCGTGTCCTCGCCGAGGCGGCCCGGACCCCTCAGCTCCCCCCGACGCCCGGGGCTCGGGAAGGTGAGCACCGCGGCCGGCGGTTCACGCCCCGGATGCTGAATCTCGCGCTGGCCGCCTGTCTGGCCGCGGCCGCCGCGTTCGGGGGTCTGGCGGCCTGGCAGCACCAGGAGGCGCAGCAGACGCGTCAGGCGGCCGACAGCAGGACCGCCGACCTCACCCGGCTCCTGTCGGCCCCCGACACCACCTTCGTCAGGCAGGACGTCCCCTACGGCGGCACCGGCACCGTCGCGGTGTCACGCCACCTGGACCAGGCCGCCTACTTCTGCGAGGACCTGGCCCCGCTGCCCCCGGACAGGACCTACCAGCTCTGGTACATCGCCCCCGGGAACCATGTCCGCTCCGCCGGCCTCCTCGCCGCCAGAACCGCCCTTCAGGCCGTGTCCCTGCCCCCGCCGGGTACCGCCGACTCCCTCGCCATCACCGTCGAGCCGGGCAAGGGCTCCGCCGAACCCAGCGGCAACCCCCTCGCCACCTGGCCCCTGCCCGCCGCCTGACCCTGTGCTCAGAGCCAGTCCTTGCGCTTGAAGATGACGTACAGGCTGGTGCACACGACGGCCATCAGGGCGATCGCGAACGGGTAGCCGAACACCCAGTGCAGCTCCGGCATGTGGTCGAAGTTCATGCCGTAGATGGTGCCGACGAGGGTCGGGGCGAAGAGGATGGCCGCCCACGACGAGATCCGTTTGATCTCCTCGTTCTGCTCGAACCCCGCCTCCGCGAGCGCCCGCATCTCCGCGTTCTGCTGCTGCGTGACCAGGGTCGCGTTGACCGTGAGGATCTCGGTGAGGGCCTGGCGGAAGCCGTCCACGCGCTCGCTGGTGTGCGTGACGTGATCGGCCACGTCACGCAGATAGCGCTGGAGCTCCTCGTCCGTGCCGTACTTGGAGAAGCCCGCCATCAGGCCGTGCAGCATGCCGACGAGCGGGCGGGTGGCGCGCTGGAACTCGACCATCTCGCGGGAGAGTTCGTAGATGCGGCGGGAGACCTCGGGGTCACCGCGGAAGACCTCGGTCTCGATCTCGTCGATGTCGATCTGGACGCCCGCCACGACTGGCTCGTAGCCGTCGACGACCGCGTCCAGTATCGCGTAGAGCACCGCCTCCGGGCCGAGTTTGAGCAGCTCGGGCGTCTCCTCCATGCGCCTGCGCACCCCCGACAGATCGGGGGCCGCGCCATGCCGGACCGTGATCACGAAGTCGGGGCCGACGAAGACATGGAGCTCGCCGAAGTCGACCTCCTCGGGCGCGTCGAGGTAGCGGGCCGCGCGCAGCACCACGAAGAGCGTCTCGCCGTAGCGCTCCAGCTTGGGCCGCTGATGTGCCTCCATCGCGTCCTCGACGGCCAGCGGATGCAGGTCGAACTCGGCGGCCAGGGACAGCAGCTCGGCCTCCGTGGGCCGGGCCAGGCCGATCCACGCCATGCCGGACGGCTGGTCGCGCAACTCGCGGTAGGTCTCGGCGAGCGTGGCGGGGGAGGACACCCGCACGCCGTCCCGGTACAGCGCCGCCTGCACGACGCTGACCACCTCGGACTGCTCCGGAGCACCGGAGGGCGGCGCGGGCGCCGGCGCGGGGGGCTCCGCGGGCGGCGGGGTGAAACCGCGGCGCCACACGGACTTCATGGGGTTCTTCGAGGCGGGGCGGGGGCGTCGCTCGGACATTGCGGCTCCCTCCCGATCGGGGCGGCGGGTGCAGGTGCGTGATCACCGAGCAGGATATACGGGGCGAATGACATGGGCGGGGCGAGCCGATCCAGGACCGCGTGAGAGTTGCGGACAGAAGGTGTCCGCAAGCCTCGCTAGCGTGACCGGTATGACGAAGCGGACCACGGCAGAGCCCGTCCTCAGCACCCGCGCCCTCAACCGCGCCACCCTCGACCGGCAGCTCCTGCTGCGCCGCTCGCCGCTGTCCGCCATGGCGGCCGTGGAGCATCTGGTCGGCCTCCAGGCGCAGGAGGTCAAGCCGCCGTACTACGCCCTCGCGGCCCGTCTCGACGGCTTCACGCCCGAGGACCTGTCCGGGCTGCTCGCCGACCGCTCGGCCGTGCGGATGGTCACCATGCGCTCGACGATCCACCTGCACAGCGCCGAGGACAGCCTTGCCCTGCGCCCGCTGGTGCAGCCCGCGCGGGACCGCGAGATCAACTACTTCCGCAAGGGCCTCGTCGGCGTCGACCTGGACCGGCTCGCCGTGCTCTCCCGTGAACTCGTCGAGGCCGAGCCGCGCACCATGAAGCAGCTGCGCGAGGCACTCGGCGCCGAGTGGCCGGACGCCGACCCGCAGTCCCTGGCCGTCGCCGCCCGCTGCAAGCTGCCCCTCGTCCAGGTCACCCCGCGCGGACTGTGGGGCCGCGGCGCACAGGTCTCCCTCACCACCGTCGAGCACTGGCTGGGGCGCCCCGCCGAGCCGGCCGCCTCGGCCGACGCCACGGTCCTGCGCTATCTGGCCGCCTTCGGGCCGGCGTCCGTGAAGGACATGCAGACCTGGTCCGGGCTGACCCGGATGCGCCCCGCCTTCGAGCGTCTGCGCCCCGAGCTGCTCGTCTTCCGGGACGAGAACGGCGTCGAACTCTTCGACCTCCCCGACGCCCCCCGCCCCGACGAGGACACCCCGGCGCCGCCCCGCTTCCTGCCGGAGTTCGACAACCTGCTGCTCTCCCACGCCGACCGCACCCGGGTCGTGCCGCCCGCGAACCGCGGCCGCACCTGGCAGGCGAACACCGTCTACTGCCCGTTCCTCGTCGACGGCTTCCTCGCCGGCGTGTGGCGCATCCTCGACGATGCCCTCGTCATCGAGCCGTTCGCCGAGCTGACCAAGGCCCAGTGCAAGGAGGTGACCGAGGAGGCGGCACGCACGCTTCAGGTCATGCACCCGCAGGAGTCGTACGACATCCGGTTCGGGACCGTCCTGCCGTAGCCGGGCGGCGTTCCTCAGTCCGCGCGGCCCGTCACCGCCACCGTCACGCCGAGCCCGATCATGGTGAAGCCGCCGGCGCCGCCGATCAGCGACAGCCGCCGGTCCGAGCGGGCGAACCAGGTGCGCGTGGCGGACGCCGTCAGGCCCCACGCGGTGTCCGTGACCAGGCCGATCATGATCGGGATCAGCCCCAGCAGCAGCATCTGCAGGGGGACCCGGCCCGCGGACTGGTCCACGAACTGGGGGAGTACGGCGGCGAAGAACACGACGCCCTTGGGATTGGTGATGCCGACCAGGGCGCCGTCGAGGACCGTGCGCAGATCACCGCGGGCCGGACGCGCCGAGGCGGGTTCGGCCGCCGACACCCGCAGCTCCCGCCGGTGCCGGAACGCCTGGACGCCCAGGAACACCAGATAGGCCGCGCCCGCCAGTTTGACCGCGAGGTAGATCGCGGCGGACCGCTCCACCAGCGAGCCGATGCCCACCGCGACCGCGATCACCAGCGCGTACGAGCCGAAGACGTTGCCGATGGCCGTCGCGACCGCGGTGCGGCGGCCGTGGGCGAGCGCCCGGCCGATCACGAACAGCACGCTGGGTCCCGGGATCAGGACCACCAGCAGCGACATCGCCGCGAACGCCAAAAGCCGGTCGGTGGACACCATGACCATCACCTCCGTGGAACCCGGCCATTCAACCCCGCGGCGGGCGGACATGGATAGGGGGCGTTGCGGGCCGCTCGTGGAGGCCCGCAACGCCCCCCGGTCTTTCACCTGAGGTGTGCTCAGGAGACCTTCTGGACGACGTTGCCGATCAGGAACCGATCTGCTCGGTCACCTCGTCCGAGAACGTGGTCAGCCGGGTGTAGACACCCGGGTGACCGGCCTGGGCGCAACCTTCGCCCCAGGAAGTGATCCCTGCCAGGACGCCCCCGATGAGCAGGGGACCGCCGCTGTCGCCCTGGCAGGTGTCGACGCCGCCGGAGGTGTATCCGGCGCAAACCATGTCGGACGCGATGAAGTCCGAACCGTAGGAGCTCGCACAGCCGGCGTCGGAGACCGTGGGCACGGTCGCCGTGCGCAGCTGGTTGGAGGAGCTGCCGCCCGAGGAGGTGGTGCCCCAGCCGAGGATGCGGGCCGTGGTGCCCGCGGCGTACACACCGGTGTCCGAGGAGCCGACGTACGAGGCCGGCGTGTACGACATCGACGTGGACAGGGTCAGCACGGCCACGTCGTTGCCCTGGGTGACGTCCTGGTAGTCCGGGTGGATCCAGATGTCGCTGACCCGGCGGACCGTGCCGTTCGTGCCGTTGAGGTAGGTGCGGCCGCCGACCACCCGGACGCTGGAGTTGCTCTCGCCGACCATGCAGTGGGCGGCGGTGACGACCTTGGTGGCCGAGACCAGGGTGCCGCCGCAGAACTGGTTCTGCGAGGCGTCGGTGATCTGCATCATGAACGGGTACGCGCTCGTCGTGGTGGTCGAACCGCCCACGATGCGCGAGTCGGCGGCCTCAGCGGTGGGGGCACTGAGCAGGGCCGCCGCGGCGGCGGCGACGGTGGCCGCCACGGCGGCCGTCCTTCTGGCACGGGTGAGCCCGAACATGAGACTCCTCGAGGGGGATTGCCGGTGGGGGGTCGCACGGGTGTGGGGGGTTTCACGAGGGACGCGGGACCGGCCCCCGTGTGCCCGGGCGAGCGGCACACCCATAAGGTAGGTCCCGGACGTTCCCCTTCCCAATGAGGGAACCCCCTAAGGGAGTTGGGCAGGGAAAACCCTCGGTCGTGTACCGCTAAACCTGTGCGGACCGACCTGGAAGGGTGAAATTCACGTCGTGCGGCGCCCTGCCGCCAGTCGGACGATGTCGACCCGCGACCGGATCCCGAGCTTGCGGTAGACCCGGGTCAGGGTCGCCTCGACCGTCTTGACGCTGATGAACAGGCGCGCGGCGATCTCCCGGTTCGTCGCGCCCTCCATGACCAGCGCGGCGACCTGACGCTCCATCGAGGCGAGCCCGTCCAGACCGTCGAGGCCGTCCGGTGCGACGAGGGGAGCGGGAGCCGGTTCCACGGCGCCGACCGCGGCCGCCGCCTCCACCCGCCGCAGCCACGGCAGCGCCCGGCAGCGGCGGAACAGCCGGGCCGGTTCGTCGTACGACGTCGGACCCGCGGCTCCGGCGCGCAGTTGGGCCAGCGCGAAGGCGGCCCGCGCCTCCTCCAGGCCGTACCCCAGCTTGCCGAGCCGGTCCTGGGCCGACGTCAACTGGGCTACCGCGGCGTCCCGGTCGCCGCGTGCCGCGCGCACCAGCGCCTGAGCGCGGTCCAGGACGGCGAGCACGCTCTCACGGTCCAGCCGCAGCGCCTGCTCGCGGGTGACGTCGATGACGTCCTGCGCCTCCGCGATCTCCCCGCAGCGCACCAGGGCTTCGGCGAGGTCGCCGTGCCAGCGGCCGCGGGCCGGATCGGTGATGCCGAGCCCCTGCTCCACCTCACGCACCCGGCGCAGTGAACGCACCGCCGCCTCGGTGTCCCCGGCCACCAGCTGGGCGTGCCCGAGGGCGGCCAGGGCCCGGGAGACGTACATCTGGTCGCCGTCCTCCTCGGCGTGCTCCATCGCCTCCCGCGCCAGCGTCAGCGCCCGCTCCACCTCGCCGCCCGCCGCCTCCGCGAGCGAGGTCAGCACGGCGGAGGCGACCTCGCCGATCCCGGTGTCACGGGCGAGGCGCAGGCTCTCGCGGGCCAGGTCCAGGGCGCGTCCGCAGTGGCCGGAGTGCAGTTCGGTCTCCGCGACCCCGCGCAGGAAGTGCACCTCGCTCTCGACCCAGCCGTGCCGGCGCACCTCGCGCAGCAGCGCGGTGACCGCCGCGCGGGCCTCGGGCAGCTGGTCGCTCATGATCAGCCAGCGGAAGCGGGAGTAGCCGGCCCCGTTGTGATGGCAGGCCACCCTCGGGTCCTGGGGTTCCTCGAGGGCGCGCCGGATGGTCGCGGGGGCGTCCGGGTGGCCCATCAGGGTCTCGATCTGCGCCTTCAGGGCGAGCGCCAGGAGCTCGGTGTAGCGGTCACCCGCCCGCGCGGCCAGCTCCGCCGCGTACCCGGCCTCCTCGCGGGCCTCGTCGAAGTCGCCCTCCACGAGCAGGGCGCGCCAGGTCAGTTGGTAGTGGACCAGCGCGAGCAGCTTCGGGTCCTCGCCCGCGTCGGCCAGCGCCTGCGGGAAGATCGAGTCGACCTCCGTCATGGCGTGGCCGGCCGTCTCGATCACCGCGATCCAGGCCCGCACCCGCTCCGCCGGCACGGCCGTGCGGGCGAGCACCTCGCGCGCGATGTCCCGGGCGAGGTCCAGCTCTCCCGCGGTGATCGCGTCCTCGGTGGCGGCGAGCCGCAGCGCGTCCGGGCTCGGCGTGCCGTCCGCCGGGGTGTGCCGGGCGGCGAGCAGGGAGAGCTGCGCGGCCACCGACGGGGCGCCCCGGTCCCGGGCCAGCGCCGCGGCCTCGGCCAGCCGGGCGGCGACCTCCGGGTCGGTGCCGGTGGTCGCGAGGGCCAGGTGCCGGGCGCGTTCGATCGGGTCGGAGGCGGCGGTGGACAGCGCCGCGTGTGCGGCCCGGCGTTCCTGCGCGGGTGCCTCCGCGTACAGCGCGGCGGAGATCATCGGGTGCGCGAACCGGACGGCGGGACCCTCCGGTTCGGTGGCCAGCAGCCCGAGTTCGGCGGCCTGCGCGGTCTCGGCCTCGGCGTCGTCCCGGCCGGCCGCGTGCAGCAGGGCGAGGGTCGGGCGGGCGCCGGCGCTCGCGACGAGGAGCGTGCGGCGGGCCTGGTCCGACAGCATCTCCAGCCGGTTCAGCACCAGGGCGCGCAGCGAGGTCGGCACCGGCAGCGGCTCGCCGGGGCGGGGCGGGGTGGCGTTCTCGGCGAGGGCGCGGCCCAGTTCGAGGGCGAACAGGGCGTTGCCGCCGCTGGTGCGGTGGATGTCCCGGACGGTGGAGCGGGGCAGGCCGGTGTAGCCGCGGTTCTCGAGCAGGGTGGACATCTGGGCGCGGGACAGCGGGCCAAGCCGTACGGCGAGGGTGTCCGGCGGAGACGCGCGTAGATGGCGGTCGTACTCCTCGCCGTCGGTCCGCACCGCGAACAGCATGCGCACCGGGGTGTCGCCGAGGCGGCGGGCGGCGAAGCCGAGGAGTTCGGCGCTGGCCGGATCCAGCCACTGGAGGTCGTCGGCGACGACGAGGACGGGGCCGGTGTCGGCGAGGGCCCTCAGCGCGGACAGCACGGCCAGGCGCAGGGCGAGGCCGTCGCGCTGGAGGGTGGACTCGCCGCGACCGGTGAGCGCCGCCTCCAGGGCGGTGAGCTGGGCGGCGGGGAGCCGGTCGGAGACCTCGTCCAGGACGAGGCCGAGGAGGTCGGCCAGGGCCAGGAAGGGAAGGTGGGATTCGGACTCCGTGGGCGAGCAGCGCAACACGGTGCGCGCCGTCGCGCCGCATTCGCCGGCCAATGCCCGCAGGACCGTCGACTTCCCAATTCCGGCAGGGCCGTGAAGCAGCACGCTGCCGCCCCGCGCGAGCTGGTCACGTGCCGCCGTGAACAGCTCCTCCCTGCCGATGACCTGGTCGGGGCGGCATCTGGCAGGCTCCTTGAAGTCCCGTCGCACGGTCACCGCTCCCCTCCGTGTGTCGTGTCCGGGCCAATATTAGGCAATAGGTCTTTGAATTTCGGACCGCCGGCAAGGTGAGCCAAATAACAACCGTGGAGCATGGGGCAATTCAAAGCACGGATGAATGAATGAGGGGTTGTCGCGGTGGTCCGGACCACAGCGACAATGGTCCGGACCACCGCCGCGCCCGTGCCGCTACGGCAGCAGCCCGGCCCGGCGTGCCGCCGCCACCGCCTCACCCCGTGTGTGGGTACCCAGCTTTCGCATGGCCGACCTCAGATAGCCCTTCACGGTCTCCGAGCGCAGCCCCAGCCGCTCGGCGGTGCCCGCGTTCGTGGCGCCGGCCGCCACGCACGCCAGCACGTCCAGTTCGCGCGGTGCCAGCTGCACGCCATTCGGCGCGAGCGGCTCCGTCAGCAGGCCGCAGGCGTCCAGCAGCTCCGCGCGCAGGGCCGGGTCGCCGATGCGCGGGGCGAGCGCCCGCAGCGCCGCGTGCGCCTCGCGGACCTGCTCCCACACCGCGCTGCGGTCGGGCGGCGCCGGCTGCGCCCGGGCCGCCTCCAGCAGCCCGCTCGCCTCCTCGCGCACCACCAGCGCCTGCTCGACGTCCCGCGCCGCGTCCACGGCCGCCGTCAATGTGCGGTCGCCCAGCGGCTGGGGTGTGCGCAGGGCGCCGTACAGGACACCGCGCACCCGGCGCCGTACGACGACCGGGACCGCCACCACCGAGCACAGCCCCTCCATGGCGACCGCGGCGTCGTACTCATGGGTGATCTGCCGCGAAGAGGAGTAGTCCGTGACGGCGCACGGGCGGGCCAGCGCCACGGCCTTGCCGCCCAGGCCGTTGCCGGAGGTCACCGCGAGTCTGCGCAGCGATTCGGTGGACGTGCCGTTCAGTTCGCTGATGCGCACCCGCGGGTGCCCGGGCTCCACCAGTCCGCCGAAGGCGACCGGCAGCCCGGTCGAGCGGCGCAGGCGCGCCAGCGCACGCCCTATCTCCACCGTTGCGACCGCGTTCACTGCCACGTACTCGCCCTTTCACCGCTGCTTCCCGAGCGCACACCCCCGTTCGGGGGTAGTGAGACCCACGTCACGGATTACACGATGGCAGAGAGCCGCCCGGCAAGGTCCGGTAAC
Organism: Streptomyces chartreusis; assembly: GCF_008704715.1. Lineage (NCBI taxonomy): Bacteria > Bacillati > Actinomycetota > Actinomycetes > Kitasatosporales > Streptomycetaceae > Streptomyces > Streptomyces chartreusis. The sequence goes on along the minus strand of NZ_CP023689.1, from coordinate 2,154,347 downwards.
TAGGAGGACAGATGACGACGGGGACGGAGCTGTTCCGCAGCGCGCGGGACTTCCTGCTGGCACACCGCGAGGACTACGCCACCGCGTACGAGGGCTTCTCCTGGCCGCGGCCCGGGCGATTCAACTGGGCGCTGGACTGGTTCGACGTGATCGCGGACGGGAACGACCGCCTCGCGCTGCACATCGTCGAGGAGGACGGCACCGAGGTCCGGCTGTCCTTCGCCGAGATGGCCGAGCGCTCGGCCCGCGTCGCGAACTGGCTGCGGGCCCGCGGCGTGCGGCCCGAGGACCGGGTCCTCGTCATGCTCGGCAACCAGGCCGAGCTGTGGGAGACCGCGCTCGCCGCGATGAAGCTGGGCGCCGTCGTCATCCCGGCCACGCCGCTGCTCGGCCCGGCCGACCTGCGCGACCGGGTGGAGCGCGGACGTGTCCGGCATGTGCTGGTGCGGTCCGAGGACACCGGCAAGTTCGACGAGGTGCCCGGCCGCTACACGCGGATCGCCGTCGGCGGGGCGCGCGAGGGCTGGCAGACGTACGAGGACGCCTACACCGCGCCGGCCGAGTTCACCCCCGACGGGCCCACCGGTGCCGACGACCCGCTGATGCTCTACTTCACCTCCGGCACGACCGCCCGCCCCAAGCTGGTCGAGCACACCCACACGTCGTACCCCATCGGGCACCTGGCCACCATGTACTGGATCGGCCTCAAGCCCGGTGACGTGCATCTGAACATCTCCTCGCCCGGCTGGGCCAAGCACGCCTGGTCCAACCTGTTCGCGCCGTGGAACGCGGAGGCGACGGTCTTCATCCACAACTACCCCCGCTTCGACGCGGCCCGGCTGATGGCCGAGATGGACCGGGCGGGCGTCACCACCTTCTGCGCCCCGCCGACGGTCTGGCGCATGCTCATCCAGGCCGACCTCGGCGCGCTGCGCACCCCGCCCCGCGAGGTCGTGGCGGCGGGCGAGCCCCTGAACCCCGAGGTCATCGAGCAGGTCCGGCGGGCCTGGGGGGTGACCATCCGGGACGGCTTCGGGCAGACCGAGACCGCCGTGCAGGTCTCCAACAGCCCCGGCCAGCCCCTGAAGACCGGCTCCATGGGCCGCCCCAGCCCCGGCTTCCGCGTCGAACTCCTCGACCCGGTCTCCGGCGCGCCCGGCGCCGACGAGGGCGAGATCGCCCTCGACCTGTCCGAGCGGCCCGTCGGCGTGATGACCGGCTACCACGGCGACCCCGACCGTACGGCGGAGGCGATGGCCGGCGGCTACTACCGCACCGGCGACATCGGCTCCCGGGACGCCGACGGCTACATCACCTACGTCGGCCGGGCCGACGACGTCTTCAAGGCGTCCGACTACAAGATCTCCCCGTTCGAGCTGGAGAGCGCGCTGCTGGAGCACGAGGCGGTGGCCGAGGCGGCCGTCGTGCCCGCACCGGACGAGGTGCGGCTCGCGGTGCCCAAGGCGTACGTGGTCCTCGCGGAGGGCTGGGAGCCGGGGCCCGACACGGCCAAGGTGCTCTTCGAGCACTCCCGGGAGGTCCTCGCGCCGTACAAGCGGGTGCGCCGCCTGGAGTTCGCGCCGCTGCCCAAGACCGTCTCCGGCAAGATCCGCCGCATCGAGCTGCGCGAGGCCACGGCCGCCGGCTCGGACGCCGAGTACCGCGAGGAGGACTTCCGGTGAGCTCCTACACCCACGGGACCGGCGACACGCAGCTGCTCGGCGACACCATCGGGGCCAACCTGGACCGGGCCGTCGCGGCCTGGCCGGACCGGGAGGCGCTGGTCGACGTGCCGTCCGGGCGGCGCTGGACCTACGCCGAGTTCTCCGCCGACGTGGACGAGCTGGCGTACGCGCTGCTCGCGAGCGGGATCGCGAAGGGCGACCGGGTGGGCATCTGGGCGATCAACTGCCCGGAGTGGGTGCTGGTCCAGTACGCCACCGCCCGCATCGGCGCGATCATGGTGAACATCAACCCGGCCTACCGCACCCACGAGGTCGAGTACGTCCTGAAGCAGGCCGGGATCTCGCTGCTGTTCGCCTCCCTGAGCCACAAGACGAGCGACTACCGGGCGATGGTCGACGAGGTGCGCGGCAAGTGCCCGCAGCTGCGGGAGACCGTGTACATCGGGGACCCGAGCTGGCAGGAGCTGCTGGGGCGCGGGACGCCCGCCGCGTTCGAGGAGCTGTCCTGCGACGACCCCATCAACATCCAGTACACCTCGGGGACGACGGGCTTCCCCAAGGGGGCCACCCTCTCCCACCACAACATCCTCAACAACGGCTATTTCGTGGGGGAGCTGATCGCCTACAGCGAGCAGGACCGGGTGTGCATCCCGGTGCCCTTCTACCACTGCTTCGGCATGGTGATGGGCAATCTCGCCGCCACCTCCCACGGCGCCTGCATGGTCATCCCGGCGCCCTCCTTCGACCCGAAAGCCACGCTGGAGGCGGTCCAGCAGGAGCGCTGCACCTCGCTGTACGGCGTCCCGACCATGTTCATCGCGGAGCTCAACCTCCCCGACTTCGCCTCCTACGACCTCTCCACGCTGCGCACCGGGATCATGGCGGGCTCGCCCTGCCCGGTGGAGGTGATGAAGCGGGTGGTCGCCGAGATGCACATGGCGGAGGTCTCCATCTGCTACGGCATGACCGAGACGTCCCCTGTCTCGCTCCAGACCCGCATGGACGACGACCTGGAGCACCGCACCGGCACGGTCGGCCGGGTCCTGCCGCACATCGAGGTGAAGGTCGTCGACCCCGCGACGGGCGTGACCCGGCCGCGCGGTACGGCGGGGGAGCTGTGCACCCGCGGCTACAGCGTGATGCTCGGCTACTGGAACGAGCCCGAGAAGACCGCCGAGGCCGTCGACGCCGGGCGCTGGATGCACACCGGTGACCTCGCGACGATGCGGGAGGACGGCTACGTCGAGATCGTCGGCCGCATCAAGGACATGATCATCCGTGGCGGCGAGAACATCTACCCGCGCGAGATCGAGGAGTTCCTCTACGCCCACCCCAAGATCGCGGACGTGCAGGTGGTCGGGGTGCCGCACGAGCGGTACGGCGAGGAGGTCCTGGCGTGCGTCATCCCGCGCGACGCCGCCGACCCGCTGACCCTGGAGGAGCTGAGGGCCTTCTGCGAGGGCCGGCTCGCCCACTACAAGATCCCGAGCCGGCTGAGCACCCTCGACGCCTTCCCGATGACGGTGTCGGGGAAGGTGCGCAAGGTGGAACTGCGCGAGCGTTTCGCGACCGGCTAGTCGCGGCGCATGCACACCCGTGGCCAGCGGTCGAGGTCGAGTTCTGCCTCGTGGGCGCGGATCTTGCGCAGCCCCGGGGTGAGCTCGGCCTCCTCCAGGGTGCGAAAGCCCAGGCGGGCGTAGTACGGGGCGTTCCACGGCACCTCGGTGAAGGTGGTCAGGGTGAGGCCGGCGAGGCCCTCCTCGCGTGCGCGGTCGGCGGCGTACGCGAGGAGGGCCCTGCCCACGCCCCGGCGGGCTGCGTCCGGGTGCACCGAGACCTGCTCGATGTGCAGGGCGCCGTCGACCGGCTCGCAGATCAGGTACGCGACCGGGGGACCGTCGCCGTCGTGGGCGGCCCAGGCCCGGCCCGCCCGGCGGTAGTGCTCCAGGACCTCCAGCGTCGGCGGCTCGTCGTCGGCGACGGCGGCCATGCCGAGGTCGCGGAAGGGGGCGCCCGCGGCGCGTTCGATGTCCTGGAGGACCGGGAGCTCGTCGGATGTGACGGGGCGGATGCGCATACGCCGAGTCTCCGTCGCGGGCCGGGTCCCGGGCGAGCGGATTGTCCGGGGCCGGTCAGCAGGCGCCCGTCGAGTCCAGCTCGTCGGCGAGGGTGTTGACCGGCTGGGGCGTGCCGGTGAGGTCCAGGACGAAGAGGGGGACGCCGAGGGTGTCGGCGCGGGCGCGGGCGTCGGGGGCGTAGCCGGAGAGAGAGAAGTAGACGCAGGCCGCCGACTCCGTCATGGCGGTCAGCCACAGGCACTCCACGTCCCGCAGCGAGGCCGGCCGGACGGTCGGGTCGACCTGGGCGAGCAGACCGTGCGCGGCGATGCCGATGCCGGACGTGGGGCGCTGGTCGGCGCGGCGGATGTCCCGGTAGCCGAGCCAGCGCAGATACACGGCGGCCGCGGTGACCGCGTCCCGCGCGGTACGGATGGTGATGGGCTGGAAGGCGCGGCGCGGGGTGGGCGCCTTCGGCGGTTCCGCCTCCTCGTCCTCCGCGCTCGCCCGTGCCACCGGCACCCGCAGCAGCGTGCCGCAGGTGCAGCCGAGCTCGGGCCGGGGCCACTCGCCCTCGCGGCCGCACGCGGTGCACCGGACGCTGATCCACTCGTCGTCCCAGGCGCGATGGGTGACCGCGGTCGCGGTGCCGGCCGGGTCGAGCGGCGGCACGACAGGGGCCCCGCACTCGCAGGGATAGGCGGGTGCCGCGTACAGATGCTCGCGCCGGCAGGCCGGGCAGCGCACCGACACGCTCTCGGACATGGCCCACTCCAGGACGACCTCGCATCGGGACAGCGCACCCATCGTCCTCCAGGCGGCGCCCGGTTGTCCCCCTCTTGACGGTCTTCACCCGCCCGCCTACATTGCTTCCAGATAGCAGAAAAGAGTTTCCGCAATGTGGAAATCGAAGGGATTGACTTCCGGAGTCCACGAGCGGGACCGACATCGTCACGGAATTGCTCACCGCGGGGCGCGACGGGAGTGCGAATCCGACAGCCGAAGCAGGAGTACTCAATGGCACGTATGACCGCTGCCCGAGCGGCAGTCGAGATCCTCAAGCGCGAGGGCGTCAGCAACGCGTTCGGCGTGCCGGGCGCGGCGATCAACCCCTTCTACGCGGCGCTCAAGGCCTCCGGCGGCATCAACCACACCCTCGCCCGCCATGTGGAGGGCGCCTCGCACATGGCGGAGGGCTACACCCGCACGCACGCGGGCAACATCGGCGTCTGCATCGGCACCTCGGGCCCGGCCGGCACCGACATGATCACCGGCCTGTACTCCGCGATCGGCGACTCCATCCCGATCCTGTGCATCACGGGCCAGGCCCCGACCGCCGTGATCCACAAAGAGGACTTCCAGGCCGTCGACATCGCCTCGATCGCGGCGCCGGTCACGAAGATGGCGGTGACCGTCCTGGAGGCCGCGCAGGTCCCCGGCGTCTTCCAGCAGGCGTTCCACCTGATGCGCTCCGGCCGCCCCGGCCCGGTCCTCATCGACCTGCCGATCGACGTCCAGCTCACCGAGATCGAGTTCGACCCGGAGACCTACGCGCCGCTCCCGGTCTACAAGCCGGCCGCGACCCGCGCCCAGGTCGAGAAGGCGATCGGGATGCTGAACGCGTCCGAGCGCCCGCTGATCGTCGCGGGCGGCGGTGTCATCAACGCCGACGCCGCCGAACTCCTCGTCGAGTTCGCCGAGTTGACCGGCACCCCGGTCGTCCCGACCCTGATGGGCTGGGGCCTGCTGCCCGACGACCACGAGCTGAACGCCGGCATGGTGGGCCTGCAGACCTCGCACCGCTACGGCAACGCGACCTTCCTGGAGTCCGACTTCGTCCTCGGCATCGGCAACCGCTGGGCCAACCGCCACACCGGCAAGCTCGACGTCTACACGGCCGGCCGCAAGTTCGTCCACGTCGACATCGAGCCCACCCAGATCGGCAAGATCTTCGCCCCGGACTACGGCATCGCGTCCGACGCGAAGGCCGCCCTGGATCTGTTCGTCGAGGTGGCACGGGAGTTGAAGGCGGCCGGCCGGCTGCCCGACCGCTCCGCGTGGGCCGCGTCCGCGCAGGAGAGGAAGGCGACCCTCCAGCGCCGTACGCACTTCGACGACATCCCGATCAAGCCGCAGCGCGTCTACGAGGAGATGAACAAGGCCTTCGGCCCGGAGACCCGGTACGTCTCCACGATCGGCCTCTCGCAGATCGCCGGCGCCCAGATGCTGCACGTCTTCAAGCCGCGCCACTGGATCAACTGCGGCCAGGCGGGCCCGCTCGGCTGGACCGTCCCGGCCGCGCTGGGCGTCGCCAAGGCCGACCCGGAGGCGCAGGTCGTCGCCCTGTCCGGCGACTACGACTTCCAGTTCATGATCGAGGAACTGGCGGTCGGCGCCCAGCACCGGATCCCGTACGTCCATGTCCTGGTGAACAACTCCTACCTGGGCCTGATCCGGCAGGCGCAGCGGGCGTTCGAGATCGACTTCCAGGTCAACCTGGAGTTCGAGAACATCAACTCGCCCGAGCTGGGCGTCTACGGCGTCGACCACGTCAAGGTCGCCGAGGGCCTCGGCTGCAAGGCGATCCGCGTGACCGACCCGGCCGACCTGGGCGCGGCCCTGGAGCAGGCCAAGAAGCTCGCCCAGGAGTACCGGGTCCCGGTCGTCGTCGAGGCGATCCTGGAGCGCATCACCAACATCTCCATGTCCACGACCAACGACATCAGCAACGTCGTGGAGTTCGAGGAGATCGCGACGGAGCCCGGCCACGCGCCGACGTCGATCAGGACGCTGAAGGTCTGACGCGTCCGCTCGACGCCCGCGCGCAGAAGGGGCGGTCCAGCCGAAAGGCTGGGCCGCCCCTTTTCCGTGCTCCCTCGTCGGGGCCCGCCGCCCCCGTGTCGGCGGGCCCCGTGTTGAGGACAATGTGCCCTTCCACGGCGGTGGTTGAAGCCTCTTGAACAAGATTCAGAGCTTGATTTGAGGTTTGCGCAGTCCGGCTACGGCTCCTCGTGATGCTCCGACAGCCCCGGCCAGTCGTCGGGGCCGCCGCCCTGCCAGTCGATGAAGTCGCTCTCCGAGATGTCCGTGACATACAGATCGGCGAGCCTCAGGATCTCGCTCACGTCGTCCACGTGCGTGGCGATGCCCAGCGTCTCGTCGCCCTCGGTGACCCGCCGGGAGCCGTCCAGCGCCGGCGGGTGCACCACGACATGCGGATGCTCCGTTGGATGTGCCATGCCTTCAGCCTCCTGCGGAAGCCGCTCCCGCGCACGCCGGAGAGCGCCGGGTACGGGACCGTCCGTACCCGGCGCTCTCCGGCCGGTGAGGCTTTCTTCGGTTGTGGCCGTCCGACGGTGCGAGGCTGGGCGCGACAGGACGTTCGCGCCGCCGGACGGGGTCTGGGGGCTTTGGACCGCGGCGGCAGCGACGGAACCGGGGCTCCTTCCCTCTGGTCGAAGAAGGAGGCCGGACCTTCACCACCGCACTGGCTCGCACGCCGCCGCGGTCCTAGCGTTGCCCGCGCCGCTCGCCGGTGACCACCCCTCATCCGGGTCGCTCGGCGTCCTGCGCGGGCGGTGCGTCCGACTCATGACCTCCCGTCAGGAGGCGGACGCAGCCTGGGGGTTCAGTCCTCGCGCAGCGCGCGGACCGCCTCCTCCACACGCTTGCCGTACTCGGGGTCGGCGGCGTGGAAGTGGGCCAGGTTCTTCTCGATCACGTCGTCGCGGGAGACCTGGGACAGGCCACCGGCGATGTTCGCGACCAGACGGGACCTCTCCTCGGCGGACATCAGCCGGTACAGCTCGCCGGCCTGGAAGAAGGCGTCGTCCTTGGTGTGCAGCGGGGCCTCGTGGGTGCCGGTCCAGCCGGTCACCGTCAGCGGCGCCGACAGCGGGCGGCCGGTCTCCACCGGGCCGTCGTAGGAGTTCGGCTCGTAGTTCTTCGCCCCGCGGCCCTGGGAGTTGGCCGCCATGAGGCCGTCGCGGCCGTAGTTCTGCGCGGTCGTCGCCTTCGGGGCGTTCACCGCGAGCTGGGTGTGGTTGACGCCCAGGCGGTAGCGGTGGGCGTCCGCGTAGGCGAAGAGGCGGCCCTGGAGCATCTTGTCCGGGGAGGGGCCGATACCGGGGACGAAGTTGTTCGGGGAGAACGCGGCCTGCTCGACCTCCGCGAAGACGTTGTCCGGGTTGCGGTCGAGGACCAGCCGGCCCACGCGCTGGAGCGGGTAGTCCTTGTGCGGCCAGACCTTGGTCAGGTCGAACGGGTTGAAGCGGTAGTCGGCCGCCTCGGCCGCCGGCATGAGCTGGACGTACAGCGTCCAGGACGGGTGCACGCCCCGCTCGATCGCCTGGAGCAGATCCGTCTGGTGGGAGTTCGGATCCTTGCCCGCGAGTTCGGCGGCCTGCTCGCCGCTGAGGCAGCGGATGCCCTGGTTGGTCTTGAAGTGGTACTTGACGAAGAAGGCCTCGCCGTCGGCGTTCGTCCACTGGTAGGTGTGCGAGCCGTAGCCGTTCATGTGGCGGTACGACGCCGGGATGCCGCGGTCGCCCATCAGCCAGGTCACCTGGTGCGTGGCCTCGGGGGCGTGCGCCCAGAAGTCCCAGACGTTGTCCGGCTCCTGCTTGCCCGTGAACGGGTCACGCTTTTGCGAGTGGATGAAGTCGGGGAACTTGATCGGGTCCTTGATGAAGAACACCGGGGTGTTGTTGCCGACGAGGTCGTAATTGCCGTCCGCCGTGTAGAACTTGAGGGCGAAGCCGCGCGGGTCGCGGACCGCGTCCGCGCCGCCGAGGCTGTCGGCGACCGTCGAGAAGCGCAGGAACACCTCGGTGCGCCTGCCCACCTCGCTCAGGAAGTCGGCGTGGGTGAAGCCGGTGACGTCGTCGGTCACCTCGAAGTGGCCGTACGCGCCGGAGCCGCGGGCATGCACCACGCGCTCCGGGATGCGCTCGCGGTTGAAGCGGGCGAGCTTCTCCAGGAGGTGCTGGTCCTGGAGGAGGAGCGGGCCGCCGATGCCGGCGGAGGCTGAGTTCTGGTTGTCTGCGACCGGGGCGCCGGACTCCGTGGTGAGAGTCCGAGTCGTGAGCGCGCGCTTCGACATCGGGGACCTTCCGTGCGGGTGTCAGCGGAAAACTGTTTCCGCTTCGTGGAGCCTAGAAGTGGGGTGATCTGGGGTCAACAGTTTGTTGAATCAAATCAACGGTTTGTTGAAGTGGATTCCGGGCCGCGGCGCCGCCTGGGCGCGACAGGACAGTTGTCAGCGGCGCCGCGGCCCGGAAGTCTGGGGAAGGACCCGGCTCAGACCTGGGCGCCGGACAGGCGCTCCACGGCGCGCAGCAGGGCCGAGTGGTCCAGGCCGCCGTCGCCCTGGGCGCGCAGGGAGGCGACCAGCTGGGCGACCACGGCGCCGACCGGCAGGGCGGCACCGACGTTGCGGGCGGCGTCCGTGACGATGCCCATGTCCTTGTGGTGCAGGTCGATGCGGAAGCCCGGCTTGAAGTCCCGGCTGAGGAAGTTGTCCTTCTTCCGCGTCAGCACGGTCGAGCCCGCAAGGCCGCCATTGAGGACGTCCAGGGCCGCCCGGAGGTCCACGCCGGACTTCTCCAGGAAGACCACGGCCTCGGCGCACGCCTGGATGTTCACGGCGACGATCAGCTGGTTGGCCGCCTTCACGGTCTGACCCGAGCCGTGCGGACCGCACAGCACGATGGTCTTGCCGAGGGCGTCGAAGATCGGCTTGGCCTGGTCGAAGTCGGCCTGCTCGCCACCGACCATGATCGACAGCACCGCCTCGACGGCGCCGGCCTCGCCGCCGGACACCGGGGCGTCCAGCACGCGGATGCCCTTGTCCTTCGCGGCCTTCGCCAGGTCGACCGAGGTCTGCGGGGTGATCGAGGACATGTCGATCAGCAGGGCGCCGGACCTCGCGTTCGCCAGGATGCCGTCGGGGCCGTAGCAGATGGCCTCGACCTGCGGGGACGCCGGGACCATCGTGATGACGACGTCGGCGTCGCGCACGGCCTCGGCGATCGAGGAGGCGGCGCTGCCGCCGGCCGCGGCGAGACGGTCCAGCTTGTCCTGCTCCAGCGTGAAGCCGGTGACCCGGTAACCCGCCTTGATCAGGTTCTCGGACATGGGGGAGCCCATGATGCCGAGGCCTATCCAGGCGATCTTGGGGAGGGTGTTGCTCATGATGGGGTGCCTTTCGGTAACGGGGTCAGCGGGGCAGCCAGTCGAAGGCCTCGGCGCTCGGGCGGTCGCCCGGCTTGTACTCAAGGCCGACCCAGCCGTCGTAGCCCGCCTTCTTCAGCTGGTCGAGGAGGTCTTCGAGGGGGAGCGAGCCGCTGCCCGGAGCGCCGCGGCCCGGGTTGTCGGCGATCTGCACGTGACCGGTCTTCGCCGCGTACTCCTCGATCACCGCCGGGAGGTCCTCGCCGTTCATGGACAGGTGGTAGAGGTCCATGAGGAAGCGGGCGTTGCCCAGGCCGGTGGCCTCGTTGACCCGGTCGACGACGCCCACCGCGGCCGGTGCGCTCACCAGCGGGTACAGCGGCGACTCGGGCTGGTTCAGGGCCTCGATCAGCAGGATCGCGCCGATCCGGTCGGCGGCCTGGGCCGCGAGAACGAGGTTCTCCAGCGCGAGCGCGTCCTGCTCGGCCGGGTCCACCCCCTCGACGCGGTTGCCGTACAGGGCGTTGAGCGCCGTGCAGCCGAGCGAGGCCGCGAAGCCGGCCGCCACGTCGATGTTGGCGCGGAACTTCTCCGACTCCTCGCCCGGGACCGACAGCGCGCCGCGGTCCGGGCCGGGCAGTTGGCCGGCGTAGAAGTTCAGGCCGGTGAGCTGGACGCCCGCGTCCTCGATCGCCTTCTTCAGGGCGTCGAGCTCGGCGCGCTCGGGGGTGGGGGAGTCGACCCAGGGCCACCACAGCTCGACCGCGGTGAAGCCCGCCGCGGCGGCGGCCGCGGGGCGCTCCAGGAGCGGGAGTTCCGTGAAGAGGATCGACAGGTTGACGTTGAAGCGCTGCTCTGCGAATCCCATGGGGGTCGGCGCTCCCTTCCGTGTCAAGATTCCGTATTGCGGAAGTTTGTTTCTGCTTAATGGAAGATTGCCGTTCGCGGCCATCCCTTGTCAAGAGGAGCGCGGGGCAAAAACGCCGACGTCGGGCAGTGAGCGGGGGTGCACGGCGAGCTCTGACCTGCTGTGACTTCCCCCACCCGCCCTTGCCCGGGCGGGGAAGGCTTACCTACGTTCGGTCGCATGTCCTCCCACGGCCCCGCACCCGTCGAGTTCTCCGTCGACCTGAGCGCGCACGAGATGCTCCGGCGGGCCCACGTACTGGACGCCCTCGGCCCCGACTGGGACCCCGTCGCCGCCCTGCGCGGTGAGGAAGAGGCGAACGAGCTGCTGTACTCCGGCCTCGACGCGGACCAGCAGCGTGTCTACGACGAGCTGGTCGCGGCCGGCGTGCTCCCGCCGCGAGGAGGCGGGCATGCTGCCCCGTGACCCGCAGGCGGACATCGGCCGTCGCGCCTGGGTGGCCTGCCCGAACTGCGACGACCGCCGCGGCTGCGGGGACTGCGAGCAGCAGCGCACCTGCTCGCGGCACTGGCGCTACCTGCTCTCCAGCACCGGCAGCCTGCTGCACCTCCAGTGCCGGTCGTGCACCCACGTCTGGACCCACGAGACCGGCTTCGGCGCGACGCGCTCCCTCTGGCAGCGCATGACCCGCGCCTGGTGACACCGGCCGGCGACCCGCCCCGCGCGTTCGGACGATGCCACCGTCTGTCATTCGGATGACCCCACCGTCTGTCACCGCGGACCACGCGCCGGCGTGACCGAGGATCGCGGTCGGCGGCCACCCCCGGCCGCCGGTCGTCCGCCCGGAGGCAGCCGTGCAGATCCTGCTCGTCGCCAGCGCGTTCAACAGCCTCACCCAGCGCGTCCACGCCGAGCTGCGCGACCGCGGCCACAAGGTGGCGGTGGAACTCGCCCTGCCGGACCGCTCCCTCACCGAAGCGGTACGGCGCCACGCCCCGCAGCTCGTCGTGGCGCCGATGCTGAGGACGGCCGTCCCCGAGGAGGTGTGGTCGGCCCACACCTGCCTGATCGTCCACCCCGGGCCCCTCGGCGACCGCGGGCCGTCCTCCGTGGACTGGGCGATCCACGAGGGCGCCGAACGCTGGGGCGTCACGGTCCTTCAGGCCGCCGCCGAGATGGACGCGGGCGACGTGTGGGCCTCGGTGCCGTGCCGGGTCCCTCCGGTGGCCAAGAGCGACCTGTACCGGGGCGAGGTCGCCGACGCCGCGCTCACCGCCGTACTCCTCGCCGTGGAACGCTTCGCCGGCGGCACCCACGTCCCGGCCGCGCAGGACGAGGCGGGACTGGCGGGCGCGCCCGTGCGGGTCCGGCCGTACCTCGACCAGAGCGTCCGGCGGATCGACTGGGCCGCCGACACCACCGAGACCGTCGTACGCAAGCTGCGGGCGGCCGACTCACAGCCCGGTGTGCTGGACCTGCTGCTCGGCGGCGAGTGGTACCTGCACGGCGGCCACCCCGAGAGCACCCTGCGCGGCCGCCCCGGCGAACTCCTCGCCACCCGCGCCGGAGCCATCTGCCGGGCCACCGCTGACGGTGCCGTATGGATCCCGGAACTGCGGCCCCGCCGCCTGCCCGGCATGCCGCCCACCTTCAAGCTCCCCGCCGTGCGGGCCCTGGGCGACCGGCTGCCACCCTTGCCGGAGCACGCGTCACCCGTCCTGCCCGACGCGCGCGAGGGCACCTGGACGGACATCCGCTACCGGGAGGACGGCGGAGCCGGCTTCCTGACGTTCGCCTTCCCGGGCGGCGCCATGAGCACCGAGCAGTGCCGGCGCCTCCTGCACGCCTACCGCGAGGCGTGCACCCGCCCCACCTCGGTCCTCGTACTGGGCGGCGAGCGGGACTTCTTCTCCAACGGGATCCACCTGGGCGTCATCGAGGCCGCCGCCGACCCCGCCGCCGAGTCCTGGGCGAACATCAACGCCATCGACGACCTCGTGGAGGCGGTCCTGACCACCACTGACCGGCTCGTGGTCGCCGCCGTCGCGGGCAACGCCGCCGCGGGCGGGGCGATGCTCGCCCTGGCGGCCGACGAGGTGTGGTGCCGCCACGGCACCGTCCTGAACCCGCACTACCGCCTGATGGGCCTGTACGGCTCCGAGTACTGGACGTACACCCTGCCCCGCAGGGTGGGGCCGGCCCCGGCCGAACGGCTCATGCGGGAGGCGCTGCCCGTGAGCGCGGCGAGCGCCCTGCGCCTCGGACTCGCCGACCGGGTGATCGACTGCGGCCCCGGCGACTTCGCCCGGGAGACCGGCACCCTGGCCGCACGCCTCGCGGCACTGCCGGCCACGGCCTCCCGGATCGCCGCCAAGAAGGCCGAGCTGGACCGGCGCGAGGCCACGACGCCGCTCGCCGGCTTCCGCGAACGGGAGCTGGCCCTCATGCGCCGGACCTTCGACGACCCCGACGCCCCGTACCACGCCCTGCGCCGCGCGTTCGTCCACAAGCGCCGGCCCCCGTGCACCCCGCCGCACCTCGCCCCGCCCCCGGTTGCGTGATGCGGCCCCGCCACCAGTGCCGTCCGCGTCACACGAATGGCCCACGGTGTGTTTCACCCCGGCCGAACCGCTGATACCAAGAATCCGATGACCCGAAATGCGGGCCTTCATCCCTTACCTCCCTTGGAGGCGGTCCCATGACTGAGGCGACGTCGGAGACGGTCGGCGCTGCGGACACCACAGGCGCGCCCGCCGACGAGACACCCACGATCCATGTCCTGTGGATCAACGCGGGCCTGAGCTGCGACGGCGACTCGGTCGCGCTGACGGCGGCCATGCAGCCGAGCATCGAGGAGATCGTCCTCGGCGTGCTGCCGGGGCTGCCGAAGATCCAGGTGCACTGGCCGCTCATCGACTTCGAGTGCGGCCCGGTCGGCGGCGCCGACACCTTCATCGAGTGGTTCTTCAAGGGCGAGCGCGGCGAGATCGACCCGTTCGTGCTGGTCGTCGAGGGGTCCATCCCCAACGAGGCGATCAAGCCCGAGGGCTACTGGTGCGGCTTCGGCGACGACCCCGAGACCGGCCAGCCGATCACCACCAGCGAGTGGATCGACCGGCTCGCCCCGAAGGCCCTGGCCGTGGTCGCCATCGGCACCTGTGCCACGTACGGCGGCATCCACGCGATGGCCGGCAACCCGACCGGCGCCATGGGTGTCCCGGACTACCTCGGCTGGGACTGGAAGTCCCAGGCCGGCATCCCGATCGTGTGTGTCCCCGGCTGCCCGATCCAGCCCGACAACTTCGCCGAGACGCTGACCTACCTGCTCTACCAGGCGACCGGCGCCGCCCCGATGATCCCGCTGGACGACAAGCTGCGTCCGACCTGGCTGTTCGGGGCCACCGTGCACGAGGGCTGCGACCGGGCCGGCTACTACGAGCAGGGCGAGTTCGCGGAGTCGTACGACTCACCGAAGTGCCTGGTCAAGATCGGCTGCTGGGGCCCGGTGGTGAAGTGCAACGTGCCCAAGCGCGGCTGGATGAACGGCATCGGCGGCTGCCCGAACGTCGGCGGCATCTGCATCGCCTGCACCATGCCCGGATTCCCCGACAAGTTCATGCCGTTCATGGACGAACCCCCCGGCGCCAAGCTGTCCGTCTCGGGCAGTTCCGTCTACGGCGCAGTGGTCCGCAAGCTGCGGCAGGTCACCGGCAAGACGGTGGACAAGGAGCCCAAGTGGCGCCGTACCGGCGAGAAGATCACCACCGGCTACCGGCCCCCCTGGTGACACCCCGCCACCCCTGATCCGCCCCTGCTTCGTGCACCCCCGACACACAACCCGAACCTCCCGCGCAACGAAGGGCACGGCAAACGACGATGGCAGCGAAGACGAAGGCGGCCGGCGACGGCAGCGGCCTGGTGGAGATGTCCTGGGATCCCATCACCCGGATCGTGGGCAGCCTGGGCATCCACACGAAGATCGACTTCAAGCAGAAGCGGGTCGCCGAGTGCTACAGCACCTCGTCCGTCTTCCGCGGCTACAGCGTCTTCATGCGCGGCAAGGACCCCCGCGACGCCCACTTCATCACCAGCCGCATCTGCGGCATCTGCGGCGACAACCACGCCACCTGCTCGGTGTACGCGCAGAACATGGCGTACGGCGTGAAGCCCCCGCACCTCGGTGAGTGGATCATCAACCTCGGCGAGTCCGCGGAGTACATGTTCGACCACAACATCTTCCAGGAGAACCTGGTCGGGGTCGACTACTGCGAGAAGATGGTCCGCGAGACCAACCCCGGCGTCCTCGAACTCGCCGAGCGCACGGAGGCCCCGCACGCGGCCGAGCACGGCTACCGCACCATCGCCGACATCATGCGCTCGCTGAACCCGCTGGAGGGCGAGTTCTACCGCGAGGCGCTTCAAGTCAGCCGCTACACGCGGGAGATGTTCTGCCTGATGGAGGGGCGCCATGTGCACCCCTCCACGCTCTACCCGGGCGGCGTCGGCACGGTCGCCTCCGTACAGCTCTTCACCGACTACATGAGCCGCCTCATGCGGTACGTGGAGTTCATGAAGCGGGTCGTGCCCCTGCACGACGACCTGTTCGACTTCTTCTACGAGGCCCTCCCCGGCTATGAGGAGGTCGGCCGCCGCCGCGTCATGCTCGGCTGCTGGGGCGCGCTCAACGATCCCGAGTACTGCGACTTCACCTACGCCAACATGACGGACTGGGGCCGGCGGATGTTCGTCACGCCCGGTGTCGTCGTCGACGGCAAGCTGGTCACCAACGACCTCACCGAGATCAACCTCGGCATCCGGATCCTGCTCGGCAGCTCCTACTACGAGGACTGGCAGGGCCAGGAGCAGTTCGTCACCCACGACCCGCTCGGCAACCCGGTCGACCCGCGCCACCCGTGGAACCAGCACACCATCCCCGCCCCGCAGAAGCGCGACTTCGACGACAAGTACAGCTGGGTGATGTCCCCGCGCTGGTTCGACGGCAAGGACCACCTCGCCCTCGACACCGGCGGCGGCCCCATCGCCCGCCTGTGGTCCACCGCCCTGTCCGGGCTCGTCGACATCGGGTACGTCAAGGCCACCGGCCACAGCGTGGTCATCAACCTGCCGCGCACGATGACCAAGCCGGAGACCACCTTCGAGTGGAAGATCCCGCAGTGGTCCAACGCCCTGGAGCGCAACCGCGCGCGCACCTACTTCCAGGCGTACGCCGCCGCCGTCGCCCTGCACTGCGCCGAGAAGGGCCTCGAGGAGGTCCGCGCCGGACGCACCCAGACCTGGGAGAAGTTCGAGGTCCCGGACCAGGCCATCGGCTGCGGCTTCACCGAGGCCGTGCGCGGTGTCCTCTCCCACCACATGGTGATCCGCGACGGCAAGATCGCCAACTACCACCCGTACCCGCCCACTCCGTGGAACGCCAGCGTCCGCGACAGTTACGGCACCCCGGGCCCGTACGAGGACGCCGTGCAGAACACCCCGATCTTCGAGGAGAACACCCCGGAGAACTTCAAGGGCATCGACATCATGCGCGCCGTCCGCAGCTTCGACCCCTGTCTGCCCTGCGGCGTCCACATGTACGTCGGCGGCGGCAAGACGGTGAAGAGCATGCACGTCCCCACCGGCCTGAGCGGGCTGGGCGGATGAGCGCGACGACGACGGCGCGGCCGGTGAGCGCGGAGGAGACCGGCCGCCGTATCGAGGAGATCCTCGACCGGCTGAGCGCGAGCGGCGAGCCGGCCGGCGCCGCCGCGGCCGAGGAACTCGTCCGGTGCCTCATGGACTTCTACGGCTCCGGACTGGCCCGCGTCCTGCACCTGCTGTCGGCCGCACCCGGCGATCCGCTGCCGCGGCTCCTCGGCGACGAACTCGTCGCGAGCCTGCTGGTCCTGCACGACCTGCACCCCGAGGACCGCGACACCCGCATCGGCCGCGCCCTGGACAGCGTGCGCGGGCACGACCTGGACGTGGCGGGCTTCGACGAGCAGACGGGCACCCTTCGGCTGCGGGCGGCCGCGAGCGGCGGCTGCGGCTGTGGCTCCGGCACCGGCGCCCAGGAGGCCGCCGAGGCGGCGCTCGCCTGCTTCGCTCCCGAGGTCAGGGCCGTCGAGCTGGAGGCGGCGCCCGCCCTGTTGCAGATCGGGACGAAGACCCGGTGACCGCGGCCACCGTCGGCCTGCGGCGGTTCCTGGCCGAGCGTCCGCCGCAGCCCGAGCGATGCGAGCTGTGCGGGGTCGTGGTGCCCGAGGACCACCGCCACCTGGTCGACACCGAACAACGCGCCCTCGTCTGCGCCTGCGGTGCCTGCGCGCTGCTCATGCAGCAACCGGGCGCCGCCGCGGGCCGCTTCCGCGCGGTCCCGGCCCGCTACCTCACCGACCCCGGGCACCGCCTCGACGAGCGGGCGTGGGAGGCGCTGCGGATCCCGGTCGGCGTCGTCTTCTTCTTCCGCAACGCAGCCCTCGACCGGCTGGTCGCCCTCTATCCCAGCCCGGCCGGCGCCACCGAGAGCGAACTCGAACCGGCCGCCTTCGACGAGGTCCTCGGCGGCAGCCGGCTCGCAGCCCTCCTCGCACCCGACGTGGAGGCTCTCCTGCTGCGCCGCGACGGCGACACCTTCGAGTGCCACCTCGTCCCGATCGACGTCTGCTACGAACTCGTCGGCCGGATGCGGCTGTTGTGGCAGGGCTTCGACGGCGGCGCGGAGGCACGGGCGGCGCTGGACGCCTTCTTCGACGACGTCCGAAGTCGCGTCCGGCCCCTGGACGAGGCGGAGCGCACGTGACCGAGTTCTCCTTCACCTGCACCGGGGTCCGCGCCGATCGCTACGCCGCCGGTCCCACCCTGGTCTTCCGGCTGCGGGTCACCGCCTCCGGCGATGTCCCCGTGCACGCCATCGCCCTGCGCTGCCAGATCCGGATCGAGCCCGCGCGCCGCGGGTACGCGCCCGCCGAGGCCGACGGGCTCACCGATCTGTTCGGGGAGCGCGCCCGCTGGGGCAGCACCCTTCAGCCCGTGCAGTTCGCGCAGGTCCCGGTGATGGTCTCCGCGTTCACGGGCGAGACCGAGACCGACCTCGTCGTCCCGTGCACCTACGACATGGACATCGCCGCGACCCGCTACCTGGACGCCCTCACCGACGGCGAGGTCCCGCTGCTGATGCTGTTCTCCGGCACGGCGTTCACCGGCACCGGCGGCTTCCGCGTGGAGCCCGTCCCGTGGGACCGCGAGGCGTCCTTCAGGATGCCGGTCACCACCTGGCGGGAGATGATCGAGCAGCACTTCCCCGGCTGCGGCTGGATCCGGCTGCCCGATGACACCATGGACGCCCTCCTCGCCTACCGCTCCCGGCACGCGCTGCCCTCCTGGGAGGCGACGCTCAAGGCGCTCCTCGCCGACGCCGCCCCAGCGGCGAGCGACCCGCTGCGCACCCTCACCGGCAGCACCGGAAGGACCCGGCCGTGACCGCCCCCGCGTTCGCCCCCGAGACCGAGGAGCGCCTCGCCCTCGCCCGGCAGGTGGCCGACGCCGTGCTCTTCGAGGGCTACGTGCTCTACCCGTACCGTGCCTCGGCGGCCAAGAACCGGCTGCGCTGGCAGTTCGGCGTCCTGGTGCCGCCCGCCTGGGGCGCCGAGTGCGAGGAGCACGACTTCCAGCACACCGAGTGCCTGATGGAGCCGAGAGCGGAGGCGAGCCTCGCGGTCGAGGTCCGCTTCCTGCACGCCCGCCGCCGCACCGTGCAACGCGCCCTGCCCGACGGCGGCTTCGAGACCGTACCCGAGCTCCACCTCGACGACCGGGTGCTGGTGCCCTGGGACGAAGGGGCCGAGGAACGCGTCGAGTTGGTCGCACCGGTCGCGCAACTGACCGGCGACGGCGTTGAGTTCCCCTTCCGCAAGCCCGCCGTCGAGGACACCGAGCCGGTCCTGGACGCGACTGGCCGGACCGTCGGCCGACTGGTCCGGCGCAGCGCCGAGGTCACCGGCGTGGTGCGGCTCTCCGCGAGCGAACTCGACGGCCCCTACCGGGTGTTGCGGCTCACCGCCGTCGTCGAGAACACCACCCCCTGGACGCCGCCGGAGGGCCGTGCCGCAGACCGGGACGCGGCGCTGCCGCACTCCCTCGTGGCCACGCACCTCCTCATGGCCCTGAGCAACGGCTCGTTCCTGTCGATGACCGACCCGCCCGAGTGGGCCAAGGGCGCGGTCGCCGCCTGCCGCAATCTGCACACCTGGCCCGTGCTCGCCGGTGAACCCGGCCGCGCGGACCTCGTGCTGTCCTCGCCGATCATCCTGGAGGACCACCCGGCCATCGCCCCCGAGAGCCTGGGTGCCCTCTACGACGCCACCGAGATCGACGAGATCCTCGCCCTGCGTACCGCCGCCCTCACCGACGCGGAGAAACGCGAGGCCCGCGGCACCGACGCACGGGCCGCCGCCGTCATCGACCTCGCCGACTCCATGCCGGCCGAGGTGCTGGAACGCCTGCACGGCGCGGTCCGCGGCCTGCGCGAGATCACCGGCGAGCCCGACGGCTTCCCCGACGAGTTCGGCGTGACCCGCCCCGACACCCCCTGGTGGGACCCGGCGAGCGACGCGGGCTTCGACCCCGGGCAGGACCGGGTCATGGTCGACGGCCGACCCGTCGCCAGGGGCAGCCGCGTCGAACTGCGCCCAGGACTGCGGCACACCGACGCCCAGGACCTGTTCCTCCAGGGCCGCACCGCCACCGTCGAGGCGGTGCTGCACGACGTCGACGGCGCGGTGCACCTCGCGGTCACGGTCGACGGCGACCCCGGCGCCGACATCCGCCGCGAACAGGGCCGCTACCTGTACTTCCAGCCGGACGAGGTCGTGCTGCCGGAGGATCCCCGATGAAGCGCACCCTCGTGGCCGGCATCGGCAACATCTTCCTCGGCGACGACGGCTTCGGCGTGGAGACCGCACGCCGGCTCACCGAACGGGAACTGCCGTCCCATGTCGAGGTCGTGGACATCGGAGTGCGCGGGGTGCACCTCGCCTACCAGCTCCTGGACGGCTACGACACCCTCGTCCTCGTCGATGCCACGGCACGCGGCGAGGCCCCGGGCACGCTGTACGTCATCGAGCACGACGGTCCCCCGGGCGCCGGCGACGCCGTCCCCGCGATCGACGGCCACCGCATGACGCCGGACACCGTGCTCGCGCTGCTGGACACGCTCTGCGCCGGCACCGGCGGACAGCCACCGCGGCGCGTCCTGGTCGTCGGCTGCGAACCGGCCGCGATCGAGGAGGGCATGGGGCTCAGCGCGCAGGTGTCCGACGCCGTACCCCGGGCCGTGCGCCTGATCGAAGAGTTGCTGGAAGGCGGGATGCCGGTCCCCGTACGGACCACGGCCGCCGAAGCTTCCACAGGAGGAGAGACGGGATGAAGAAGATCCTCGCCGCCGGGGCCGCAGGCGCCGCACTGGCCGCCGCGGCCGCCGTCGCCACCCAGGTCCTGCCCGACCTCCGGCGCTACCTGCGGATCCGCCGGATGTGAACCCGTGCCCGCCGGGCGAGTGCCGGGTGCGCCGCCTTGCGTCGAACGGCGTACCCGGCGCCCCGGCCACGGCGTGCCTGGCCCTCGCGCCTGGGGGGCTCGCCTCTAATGAAGGCCGGCCCCTTAAGGACGAGGACCCATGCACGAGATGTCCGTCGCGCTGGCCGTGATCGACCAGGTGGAAACGGCCGCAGCACAGACCCGGGACGTCACCGCGGTGCGCTCGGTGCGGCTGCGTGTGGGCGAACTGGCGGGCGTCGTACCCGACTCCCTCGCCTTCTGCTTCGAACTCGCCTGCGCCGGGACCCTGCTGGAAGGCGCCGAACTCGTCACCGAGCCGGTGCCCGGCCGGGCACGCTGCACGCCCTGCGCGCACGAGTGGGCCGTCGGCATGCCGCCCCGGCTGACCTGCCCCGAGTGCGGTGGCGCCGAGGTCGAGCTGCTCTCGGGCCGGGAGCTCCAGATCGCCGAGGTGCACTGGGAGGACGGCGATCCGCCGCGCGCGGACGCCCGCGAACCGATCCCCGAGGAGTGCTGAACCATGTGCCGTGTCGTCGACCTGCAACAGGCCGTGCTCGCGAAGAACGACGCGAGCGCGCACCTGCTGCGCATGCACCTGGAGTCCCGGGGCACCACGGTCGTCAACCTGCTGTCCAGCCCCGGCAGCGGCAAGACCGCGCTGCTGGAACGCGAACTGCTGCTGGCCCGGGAGCGGTCCGTCGCCGTCGCCGCGCTCACCGCCGACCTCGCCACCGAGAACGACGCCGAACGGCTCGCGCGTTCCGGCGTCCCGGTCAAGCAGGTGCTCACCGACGGGCTGTGCCATCTGGAGGCGGCGATGCTCGCCGGGCACCTCGACGGATGGCTGCCCGACGGCACCCGGCTGCTGTTCGTGGAGAACGTCGGCAACCTGGTCTGCCCCGCCTCCTACGACCTGGGGGAGACCCTGAGGGTCGTCCTCGCCTCCGTGACCGAGGGCGAGGACAAGCCGCTCAAGTACCCAACCGCCTTCGGCCTCGCCCATCTCGTCGTGGTCACCAAGACCGACATCGCCGAGGCGGTGGAGTTCGACGAGGACGCGTTCCGGGCGAACGTGCAGCGGGTCAACCCGGGCGTGGAGGTGGTCCTGACCTCGGCCCGCCGGGACCGTGGCGTCGGCACACTGCTCGACCGGGCGCTCGCCGCGGCCGAGGGCGCGCAGCTGCACGCACCGGTCATGGCCCGCCACCCCGAAGGGGACCACGCCCACGCCCATTCCCACTCTCACGCCCACTCCCACACGCACGTGGCGGACACCGCGGCCGTGTCCCCGACGCACTCGTGAGCGCCCCGCCGCGGCCGGCCGCCGTCGCCCAGGACCCGCCGCACCGGCGGCGCGTGCTCGTCCGGGGCGTGGTGCAGGGCGTGGGCTTCAGGCCGTACGTCTACGGCCTCGCCACCGAACTCGCCCTGGTCGGGCATGTGACGAACACGCCGGAGGGCGTGGTCGCCGAGGTGGAGGGCACTGTCGCGGCCGTGGCCCGCTTCTGCGACCGGCTCGCGGTGCAGGCGCCGCCGCTGGCCCGGGTGGAGTCCGTCGACCACCAGGAGCTGCCCGCAGCCGGGGGTGAGGCGTTCACCATCCTCGCCTCCCGCAGCGGCGGTCCGGTCCGCACGCTGGTCTCCCCGGACACCGCCACCTGCGCCGACTGCCTCGCCGAACTGGCGGACCCGGCCGACCGGCGCCACCGCCACCCCTTCGTCAACTGCACCCACTGCGGCCCGCGCTTCACGATCGTCACGGGCGTCCCGTACGACCGCGCGAACACCACGATGGCCGCCTTCCCGATGTGCCCCGCCTGCGCCCGCGAATACGCCGCCCCGACCGACCGACGCTTCCACGCACAACCGGTGGCCTGCCCGTCCTGCGGGCCCCGACTGCGGCTGATCGTGCCGGGGGACGCAGGACGGGCAGAGCGAACCTCCGGGGCCGACCCGGTCGCCGCAGCCCGCGTCATGCTTGCCCGTGGTGCGATCCTCGCCGTGAAGGGGCTCGGCGGTTATCACCTCGCCTGCGACGCGACGAACGCCGGTGCCGTCTCCCTGCTCCGCCGCCGCAAGGCACGCGGCGACAAGCCCTTCGCCGTGATGGCGAGGGCCGCGAGCGACGTGGAGCACCTCGTCCGGCTGGGGCCCGAGGAGCGGCGGCTGCTCGAAGGCCCCGCCAGGCCGGTCGTCCTGCTGCGCCGCCGCCCGGACCCGGCGTACGCGCAGGGGGCGCCGCGCCCCGCCGAGGCCGTCGCGCCCGGCAGCCCCGACCTCGGCGTGATGCTGCCGTACACGCCGGTGCACCACCTCCTGCTCGGCCTGCCAGGCGACCCCGACGGCCCCCGGTTGCTCGTCATGACCAGCGGCAACGTCTCGGGCGAGCCGATCGTCACCGACGACGACGAGGCCCTGGAGCGGCTCGCGCACCTGGCCGACGGCTGGCTCACGCACGACCGGCCGATCCATGTGCCGTGCGACGACTCCGTGGTCCGCGTCTGCGACGCCGAACCGCTCGTGCTCCGGCGCTCCCGCGGCTACGCCCCGCTGCCGCTCACCCTCCCGCTGCCGGTCCGCCCGGCCCTCGCCACCGGCGGAGACCTCAAGAACGCCTTCTGCCTCGGCGAGGGACGGCAGGCCTGGCTCTCCGCCCACATCGGCGACATGGACGACCTCGCGACACAAGGCGCCTTCGAACGCGCCGTCGAGCAGCTGGAGTCCATCACCGGCGTACGGCCGCTGAGCCTGGCCTGCGACCGGCATCCCGGCTACCGCTCCGCCCGCTGGGCCGACCGGAACGCGGCGGGCCGGACCGTCGTACGCGTCCAGCACCACCACGCCCACATCGCCGCAGCGATGGCCGAGCACGGGCTGGACGGCACCCGGCCCGTGATCGGCGTCGCCTTCGACGGCACCGGCCACGGCGACGACGGCGCGGTCTGGGGCGGGGAGTTCCTGCTCGCGGACTACGCCGGCTTCACCCGCTTCGGACACCTGGCGTACGTCCCCCTGCCCGGCGGCGACACGGCGGTGCGCAGGCCGTACCGGATGGCACTGGCCCAGCTGCGCGCGGCCGGCCTCGAATGGTCCGGCGACCTGCCCTGCACGGCCGCCTGCCCGCCCGACGAACTGCGCCTTCTCCAGCGGCAGTTGGAGCGCGACCTGAACTGTGTGCCGACCTCCAGCATGGGGCGGCTCTTCGACGCCGTGTCCTCGCTCGCCGGTGTCTGCCACCGCGCCGGCCACGAGGCACAGGCCGCGGTCGAGCTGGAGGCCGCCGCGCTGGAGGCGCCCGCCGACGACACCACCGCGTACGCCTTCGCGCTCGGCGACGGCGAGCCGGTCCGGGCCGACTCCGCGCCAGTCATCGCGGCGATCGTCCGCGACCTGCGGGAAGGCCGCACCGCGGCGACGGTCGCCGCCCGCTTCCACCGCGGTGTGGCGGGGCTGGTGCACGCCCTGTGCCGTCGGGCGCGGGAGCGGCACGGCTTGGACACGGTGGCCCTGACGGGCGGCGTGTTCGCCAACACGCTGCTGTCCTCGGCCTGCGCGGCCGCCCTGCGCGAGGACGGCTTCACGGTGCTGCGGCACCGCCTGGTGCCACCGGGCGACGGCGGCCTGGCGCTCGGCCAGCTGATGGTGGCGGCCCGCACGACGCCCGACGACTGAGCACCCACGACCCACGAAGCGACCACGAAGCGACGACCAAGCGACCCGCGAACCACAGCGAGGAGAGGCCCATGTGCCTGGCGGTACCCGGCAGAGTGCTGGAGATCGAGGAACGCGACGGCACCCGGATGGCCACCGTCGACTTCGGCGGCGTGGTCAAGGAGGTGTGCCTGGAGTATCTGCCGGACCTCCAGGTCGGCGAGTACGCCATCGTCCACGTCGGCTTCGCCCTCCAGCGGCTGGACGAGGAGTCGGCGAAACAGACGCTGGAGCTGTTCGCCGAACTCGGCATGCTCCAGGAGGAGTTCGGCGACGCCTGGGAGATGGCGGCGGCGGAGGCGGGCGTGGCACCGGTGGAAGAGGTGGGCAACCAGTGAAGTACATCGACGAGTTCCAGGACCCGGCGCTGGCCCGTCGGCTGCTCGACGAGATCCGGGCCACGGTGACCCGGCCGTGGGCGCTGATGGAGGTGTGCGGCGGGCAGACCCACAGCATCATCCGGCACGGTCTCGACCAGCTCCTGCCCGACGAGGTCGAGTTGATCCACGGGCCGGGCTGCCCGGTCTGTGTGACCCCGCTGGAGGTCATCGACAAGGCGCTGGAGATCGCCTCCCGCCCCGACGTGATCTTCTGCTCCTTCGGCGACATGCTGCGGGTGCCCGGCACCGGCCGTGACCTGTTCCAGGTGCGCGGCGAGGGCGGCGACGTACGCGTCGTGTACTCGCCGCTCGACGCCCTGCGGATCGCGCAGCAGAACCCGGACCGCGAGGTCGTGTTCTTCGGCATCGGCTTCGAGACGACCGCGCCCCCGAACGCCATGACGGTCCATCAGGCCCGTCGGCACGGCGTCAAGAACTTCAGCATGCTGGTGTCCCACGTCCGCGTCCCGCCCGCCATCGAGGCGATCATGTCGTCGCCGAGCTGCCGGGTGCAGGGCTTCCTCGCGGCCGGCCACGTGTGCAGCGTGATGGGCATGGGGGAGTACCCGGAGCTGGCGGAGCGCTTCCGGGTGCCGATCGTGGTGACCGGCTTCGAGCCGCTGGACATCCTCGAAGGCGTACGCCGCACCGTGGCGCAGCTGGAGCGCGGCGAGCACACCGTCGACAACGCCTACGCGCGCGCCGTGCGGCCCGAGGGCAACCCGGCCGCGCGCGCCATGCTGGAGGACGTCTTCGAGGTCACCGACCGCGCCTGGCGGGGCATCGGCGTGATCCCCGACAGCGGCTGGCGGCTGTCGCCGAAGTACCGCGACCACGACGCAGAGCACCGCTTCTCGGTCGAGGGGATCCGGACCGAGGAGCCGGCCGAGTGCCGCAGCGGCGAGGTCCTCCAGGGCCTGCTCAAGCCGCACGAGTGCGCCGCCTTCGGCACCCTGTGCACGCCCCGTACCCCGCTGGGCGCCACGATGGTCTCCAGCGAGGGCGCCTGCGCGGCGTACTACCTGTACCGGCGGCTGGACGTGCCCGCCGCCACGGCCCGGGAGGCGAGCCCCGTTGTCTGACCTCGATCTGACCTCGTGGACCTGCCCGGCCCCGCTGCGCGACCGGCCTCGCGTCGTCATGGGCCACGGCGGCGGCGGAGCCCTCTCTGCCGAACTCGTCCAGCAGATCTTCGCCCCGGCCTTCGGCGGCGAGGTGCTCGCGCAGATGGGCGACGCCGCCGTCCTCTCCCTCGGCGGGGCCCGGCTGGCCTTCTCCACGGACTCCTATGTCGTACGCCCGCTGTTCTTCCCCGGTGGCAGCATCGGTGACCTGGCGGTCAACGGCACGGTCAACGACCTCGCCATGAGCGGGGCCCGGGCCGCCTACCTCTCCTGCGGGTTCATCCTCGAGGAGGGCGTCGAGCTGGAGACGGTCACCCGGGTCGCCGAGGCGCTGGGCGCCGCCGCGCGCACCGCGGGCGTGGAGGTGGCGACCGGTGACACCAAGGTGGTGGAGTCCGGGCACGGCGACGGGATCTACGTCAACACCGCCGGCATCGGTGTCGTCCCGGCGGGCGTCGATCTGCGACCGCAGCGGGTCGTCCCCGGCGACGTCGTGATCGTCAGCGGTGCGATCGGCGTCCACGGGGTGGCGGTGATGAGCGTCCGGGAGGGCCTGGAGTTCGGCGTGGAGATCGAGAGCGACTGTGCGGCGCTCGGCGGTCTCGTCGACACCATGCTCGCCGTCACCCCGGATCTGCACGTGCTGCGCGACCCCACCCGGGGCGGTCTCGCGGCCTCCCTCAACGAGATCGCGGCGGCCTCCGGCGCGGGCGTGGTCGTCCGGGAACGGGACGTCCCCGTCCCGCCCGCCGTGGCCAACGCCTGCGCGATCCTCGGGCTGGACCCGATGTACATCGCCAACGAGGGCAAGCTGGTGGCCTTCGTGCCGCGCGAGCACGCCGACGCCGTACTGGACGCGATGCGGGCCCACCCCCTGGGCGCGGACTCCGCGATCATCGGCGAGGCAGTCGAGGCCCACCCCGGCATGGTCGTGGCCCGCACCGGGCTGGGCGGCACACGCGTGGTCGACCTGCCGCTGGGGGAGCAGCTGCCGAGGATCTGCTGAACCGGACTCCGGGTGCGGAGACTCCCGGCAGCGATGACTCCAGCGATGTGATTCCGCCCAGCGAAAGTTTGATTTCGCTGGGCGGAAGCATGCCGTCGCTCATTCCGGCCTGTCAAGGCAGGTCGCGCCGGTGAAGAAGGGGCTGCCCGAACAATCGCGCGCGCGTTAGGTTGAGCGCGTGCGATTGAGAGTGGAGTTCACGACCGAGCCCTTCGATCTCGACGAGGCACCCGCGCACGCGCTGGTCGCCCGCCAGGTCATCGAGGCGGCCGAGCTCGACGCGGTGGACGTCGGCCCGTTCGGCAACACGGCGGAGGGTGACGGCGACGCCGTGCTCACCGCCGTGGACGCCCTGCTGCGCAGGACCCTGGAGGCCGGCGCCACCCGGATCTCCCTCCAGGTCAACGTGGTCGGGGAGGACGCGGAGTGACCGGTACCGGGGACGAGACCTTCATCGCGGCCGTCAAGCCGCTGGTCGACGCCATGGGCGGCGAGATACTCCCGCCGGACGAGGCCGGGCCCGAGGACGTCGTGCTGTCCTGGGAGGGCGCGGACGTCGTCGCCGTACGTCTGCCGCAGCTCGCCGACTCCCTCGATCACATCCTGGCCGCCATGGAGCGCCGCAAGGGCAAGCCGCTCGCCGACCTGGACCGCAAGGCCAAGCAGGAGGTCGTACGGATACTGGAGGCCCGCGGCGCGTTCTCCGTGCGGCACGGTGTGGAGACCGTCGCCGGCGCGCTCGGCGTGAGCCGCTTCACGGTCTATAACTACCTGAACCGGGACAAGAACACCTGACGCGTCCCGTCCGGTATCGACATCGCGAATTTTCAACAAAGTGTTGACGTCTCGTCGTCGTAGGGCGTTAGCTATCGGCACGCCCGTTCAGCACGAAGGCCCTTCGCGGCCACGGAGGCTCCCGTGACGTCGAATTCCACGCCCCCGGGCCTGGCCCGGTTCAACGCCCTGGAGGAGCACGCGGCCCACGCCGCCCTCCACGAGGCGTGCGCCTCCACGGCATGGGTGCGCCGGCTGCTCGCCGGCCGCCCCTACGCCGACACCGACACCCTCTTCACCGCCAGTGACGCCGCCACGGCCGAGCTGACCGCCGAGGACCTCGCGGAGGCCATGGCCGGGCACCCGCCGATCGGCCGCCCCAAGCCGGGCGACCCGACCTCGGCACGGGAGCAGCGCGGCATGGCCGGCGTCTCCGAGGAGCTCAAGGCGGAGATGCTCGAACTCAACCTGGCCTACCAGGACAGGTTCGGCCATGTCTTCCTGATCTGCGCCACCGGCCGGACCGGCGAGCAGATGCGCGACGCGGTCAAGGCGCGGATCGGCAACTCGCCCGAGCAGGAGCGGGAGATCGTCCGCACCGAGCTGGGCAGGATCAACCGCATCCGGCTCGCCCGCATCGTCGAAGAGGAAGCCTGACCCCATGAGCACCAGCACCACCGCATCCGTGTCCACGCACATCCTGGACACCAGCGTCGGACGCCCCGCCGAGGGTGTCGCCGTCCGGCTCGCGGCCCGCAGCGGCCGGGACGCCGAATGGCAGGCGCTCGGCGGCTCCGCGACCGACGTGGACGGGCGGTGCAAGGACCTCCCGGCGCTGCCGGAGGGCACCACACACGTACGGCTCGACTTCGCCGTCGAGCCGTATTTCGAGAAGAAGCAAGCCGATGCGCAGCAGGACGCCCCCGCGAATCGGGACAGCGGTGCCGTGTTCTTCCCCGAGGTGGCGATCACCTTCGCCGTGACGGCCGGGGAGCATTACCACGTACCGCTGCTGCTCAACCCGTTCGGCTACTCCGTTTACCGAGGGAGCTAGCAGACATGCCCACGATCCTGGGACAGAACCAGTACGGCAAGGCCGAGAACCGAGTCGTAAAGATCACGCGGGACGGCGCCACCCACCACATCAAGGACCTGAACGTCTCCGTCGCCCTCTCCGGCGACATGGACGAGGTCCACTACTCCGGCTCCAACGCCAACGTCCTGCCGACCGACACCACCAAGAACACGGTGTTCGCGTTCGCCAAGGAGCACGGCATCGAGTCGGCCGAGCAGTTCGGCATCCACCTGGCCCGGCACTTCGTGACCAGCCAGGAGCCCATCCAGACGGCCCGGATCCGCATCGAGGAGTACGCCTGGGAGCGGATCGAGGCGTCCGACGCCAACTCCCAGTTCATCGGCTCCGACGAGGTCAAGCACTCCTTCGTCCGCAAGGGCCAGGAGACCCGGCTCACGCAGATCACCTACGACGGCGAGAAGTGGGAGGTCGTCTCCGGCCTCAAGGACCTCGTCGTGATGAACTCGACCAACTCCGAGTTCTGGGGCTACGTCAAGGACAAGTACACGACGCTCAAGGAAGCGCACGACCGCATCCTGGCCACCCAGGTCTCCGCCCGCTGGCGGTTCAACTGGACCGACGACGAGCAGCGGATGCCCAACTGGGAGAAGTCCTACGAGCAGACGAAGAAGCACATGCTCCAGGCCTTCGCCGAGACCTACTCCCTCTCGCTCCAGCAGACCCTGTACCAGATGGGTTCGCGGATCATCAACAACCGCAGCGAGATCGACGAGGTCCGCTTCTCCCTCCCGAACAAGCACCACTTCCTGGTGGACCTCGAGCCGTTCGGGCTGAAGAACGACAACGAGGTGTACTACGCCGCCGACCGGCCGTACGGCCTGATCGAGGCCACCATCCTGCGGGACGGCTGCGAGCCGAAGATCCCGGTGGACCTCACCAACCTGTAGTAACTCCACATATCGGCACCCGCGGCCGGTGAGGTCCTCCCCGATCCGGCCGCGGCACTCAAATCCCCCAGGGTCCTGCCGTGCCCCCTCCACAACAGCGCAAAGGACGAATCATGGCAGCAGCCCAGCGCATCGTCATCGAGAACTGTTCGATCGCGACGGTGGACGCGAACGACACCGAGTACGCCACCGGCCACATCGTCGTCGCGGACAACCGCATCGAGTCGCTCGGCGCGGGCAGGGCCCCCGAGGGCCTGGAGAACGTCGTACGCCGCATCGACGCCACCGGCCATCTCGTGACCCCCGGCCTGATCAACACCCACCACCACTTCTACCAGTGGATCACCCGGGGCCTGGCCACCGACCACAACCTCTTCGACTGGCTCGTCGCCCTCTACCCGACCTGGGCGCGCATCGACGAGCCGATGGTCCGCTCGGCCGCGCAGGGCTCCCTGGCCATGATGGCCCGCGGCGGTGTCACCACCGCCATGGACCACCACTACGTCCACCCACAGGGCTCCGGCGACCTGTCAGGCGCCATCATCGGCGCCGCCCGCGACATGGGCGTCCGCTTCACCCTCGCCCGCGGCTCCATGGACCGCAGCGAGAAGGACGGCGGGCTGCCGCCGGACTTCGCCGTCGAGACCCTCGAAGGCGCGCTGGCCGCGACCGAGGAGACCGTCACGAAGCACCACGACGCCTCCTTCGACGCGATGACCCAGGTCGCCGTCGCCCCCTGCTCGCCGTTCTCCATCTCCACCGAACTCCTCAGGCAGGGCGCCGAGCTGGCCCGCCGCCTCGGTGTGCGCATGCACACCCACGGCTCGGAGACCGTGGAGGAGGAGAAGTTCTGCCACGAGCTGTTCGGCATGGGCCCGACCGACTACTTCGAGTCCACCGGCTGGCTCGGCGAGGACGTGTGGATGGCGCACTGCGTCCACATGAACGACTCCGACATCGCCGCCTTCGCCCGCACGAAGACCGGCGTCGCCCACTGCCCGTCCTCCAACGCCCGCCTCGCCGCCGGCATCGCCCGAGTCCCCGACATGCTCGCGGCCGGCGTCCCGGTCGGCCTCGGCGTCGACGGCACCG
Source organism: Streptomyces chartreusis (assembly GCF_008704715.1). Lineage (NCBI taxonomy): Bacteria > Bacillati > Actinomycetota > Actinomycetes > Kitasatosporales > Streptomycetaceae > Streptomyces > Streptomyces chartreusis. Next base: position 2,123,941 of record NZ_CP023689.1, on the reverse strand, counting down.
CCTCCAACGAGTCCGGCGAACTCCACACCGAGCTGCGCAACGCCCTGCTCATCAACCGTCTCGGCGCACACCGGGAAGCGGCGCTGAACGCCCGGCAGGCGCTGCGCCTCGGCACCTTCGGCGGCGCCCAGGTGCTCGGCCGGGCCGCCGAGATCGGCTCCCTGGAGCCCGGCAAGCTCGCCGACCTGGTGCTGTGGAAGCTGGACACGCTCGCCCACGCCTCCATCGCCGACCCGGTGACCGCGCTGGTCTTCGGCGCGGCGGCCCCGGTCACCGCGTCGTTCGTGAACGGCCGGCAGATCGTGGAGCACGGCCGGCTGCTCACCGCCGACGAGGACGCGATCGCCCGCTCGACGCGCGAGCAGGCGCAGCGGCTGGCGGGTATCGCCGGTCAGGCCTGAGCGGCTGAAGATCTCCGGTCGGGAGGGACGGCTCCCGACCGGTGGCCGTGGACCCGAGCGGGGTCCACGGCGACCGTCTCCGGGGCGCGCGCGGCGCGTGCGCCCCGGAACGGTCTCCGTTTCCCCCGGAACGGCCCGTCCCCGGTCCCGCACGACCGCGCACCACCTCCTTGAACCCGCGTCAGAGTCGACGCGTTTAACCGACCGGAGGAGAGCCGCAATGTCCGCCCACCCTGTCGATGAGAAACTCCCGGCGCTGAAAATGGCGACGACCGGCCTTCAGCACGTGGCCGCCATGTACGCGGGAGTCGTCGCCCCACCCCTGATAGTCGGCGCGGCCATAGGCCTGACCGCAGCCGAACTCACCTTCCTCACCGGCGCCTGCCTGTTCACCGCGGGCATCGCGACCTTCCTCCAGACGCTCGGCATCTGGAAGATCGGCGCCCGGCTGCCCTTCGTCAACGGCGTCACCTTCGCGGGCGTCGCCCCCATGACGGCGATCGTCGCCTCCACCGACGACAAGTCCGACGCCCTGCCGGTCATCTTCGGCGCGGTCATCGTCGCCGGCCTCCTGGGGTTCGTCGCCGCCCCCTTCTTCAGCAAGGCGGTGCGCTTCTTCCCGCCGGTGGTGACCGGCACCGTCATCACCCTGATCGGCATCTCGCTGCTGCCGGTCGCCTTCGGCTGGGCCCAGGGCCCCAACCCGGCGGCCCACGACTACGGTTCGGCGACGAACCTGGGACTGGCGGCCGGAACGCTGCTCATCGTGCTGCTCCTGCGCCGCTTCACCCGCGGCTTCGTCAAGCAGATCGCCGTACTCCTCGGCCTGGTCGCCGGCACCCTGATCGCGATCCCGTTCGGCGTCACGGACTTCGGGCCGGTGGCGGACGCGGACGTCGTCGGCTTCCCGACCCCGTTCCACTTCGGCGCCCCGCAGTTCCAGCTCGCCGCGATCATCTCGATGTGCGTGGTGATGGTGGTGTCGATGACCGAATCGACCGCCGACATGCTCGCGCTCGGTGAGATCGTCGACCGCCCGGCCGACGAGAAGACCATCGCGGCGGGCCTGCGCGCCGACACCCTCGGCTCCGCGGTCAGCCCGCTGTTCAACGGCTTCATGTGCAGCGCCTTCGCGCAGAACATCGGCCTGGTCGCGATGACGAAGATCCGCAGCCGGTACGTCGTCGCCGTGGGCGGCGGGTTCCTGGTGCTGATGGGCCTGTGCCCGATGGCCGCCTCGCTCATCGCCGTCGTACCCCGCCCGGTGCTGGGCGGCGCGGGCGTGGTCCTCTTCGGGTCGGTCGCCGCGAGCGGCATCCAGACCCTGGTGCGGGCCGGCCTGGACAAGGACAACAACATCCTGATCGTCGCCGTCTCGCTGGCCGTCGGCATCATCCCGATCACCGCGCCGGAGTTCTACCACGCCTTCCCGGAGACGGTCAGGATCGTCCTGGACTCCGGCATCTCGACGGGCTGTGTGGCGGCGGTCGCCCTGAACCTGGTCTTCAACCACCTGGGCGGGAGCCGTGACGCCCAGGACGTCACCCACCCCATGGAGGCGGGAGAGGAGATCACCGGGGCGACCCGGGCCCCTGCCACTCCATGAGGTTGGCGAACAGTTCGGCCTGCTCGACGGCGTCGTCCAGCGCATGGTGCGTGTGACGGCGCCGCGACAGCAGTTCACGCGGCATCGTGCCCTTCGCCACCGCCCGCAGGGGCAGGCCCGCCTTCGTGGCGTACAGGGTCTTCATGTCCAGGCAGCCGGAGTGGCCGAACGGGCTCGCTCCGGTGAACCGGATCAGGTACCAGTACAGGAACGTCCAGTCGTACGAGGCCGGATAGCCGCACATCACCGGCTGCGCCCCGGCGCTCACCTCGCGCACCCAGTCGCCGAACTCCGTGAGCGCGAGAGCCGGTTCACTGCCCTCGGCCTTGAGCCGCTCCCGGTCCAGCCCGCTCACGGCCAGCGCCTCCGGCACGAACTCCTCGCCGATCGGCCGCAGTTCACGGTAGAAGGTGTGCTCCTGCGGGTCGGCCGCCGTGAACCCGTCGCCGTCCTGCACCCCGGCGACCGCCGCGCCGATGCTCAGCATGGAGTAGGGCCCCGGGATGGGGCCGTCCGCCTCGATGTCGACGGAGATGTAACGGCTCGGTTTGATACGTCGTGCGGCCATGGAGAGGAAGCTTCCCAGGTGACCGGGGCTTCCCGCATCCGAATTCCGCCTAGGCTGCTGCCTTGGTCAACTCACGGTTGACCGGGAGTCAGGGGACTCCGGGGGCTCAAGGGGATGGGGGCAGCGGGCCGATGAGCAGTGCGACCGAGGTGTTCGAGCCGCTTCGGGGCGACGATCCGCCCGTGGTGGCGGGCTACAGGCTCGCCGCCCGGCTCGGCGCGGGCGGCATGGGCCGGGTCTATCTGTCGCACACGCAGGGCGGCAGACCGGTGGCGATCAAGGTGGTCCGGCCGGAACTGGCCGACGACCATGACTTCCGGCGGCGTTTCCGCCGGGAGGTGGAGGCGGCCCGCCGGGTGCGGGGCGCGTACACCGCCGAACTGATCGACGCCGACGCGGAGGGCACTCCGCCCTGGCTGGCCACGCTGTACGTGCCGGGTCCCTCCTTGGCGCAAGCGGTCTCCTGGCGCGGACCGCTGCCGGTGCCGGCGGTGCTGTGGCTGATGGCGGGGGTCGCCGAGGCGCTCCAGGCCATTCACGGCGCGGGCATCGTGCACCGGGACCTGAAGCCGTCGAACGTGCTGCTGGCCGCCGACGGGCCACGGGTCATCGACTTCGGCATCTCGCTGGCGGCGGACGCCACCTTCCGCACGGCCACGGGCTCGGCCGTCGGCACACCCCAGTTCATGGCTCCCGAGCAGGCGCTCGCGGGTGACGTCACCGAGGCGACCGACGTCTTCGCACTCGGCCAGACGGCGGCCTTCGCGGCCCTGGGCCGGGCGCTGTACGGGGAGGGCCCCGCGGCCACCGTCCTCTACCGCATCGTCCACGAGCGGCCCGACCTGTCCGCGCTGCCCGAGCAGTTGCGCCCGCTGATCGCGCGCTGCCTGGCCGCCGACGCGGCGGAGCGGGCCACCCTCGCGGAGGTCGTCGAATGGTGCCGGGGCCGGCTGGGGAGCGACGCCGACGCGGGCGCGGGACCGGCCGTGTGGCGGGAGGTGACAGGACCGGAGGTGAGCGTTCCGTCGCCGGTGCCCGACCTCGCCCGGGTGGGTCCGTCCCCGGTGCCCGACCCGACCCGGGTGCTGCACCAGGCGCCGCTGGTGGTCACGCGACCGCAGCCGCAGCCCGCGGGGCCGGAGGAGCGGCGGGCCCGCAGACGGCGTACGGCGCTGATCACGGCGTCGGCGGTGACGGTGGTGGCGTTGCTGACCGGCCTGGTGTGGACGCTCCCGGACGCGCGGGACCGGTTCCGCGACTGGGTGTCCGGCGGGTCGGCCACACCCGGCCCGAACGGGTCCACCCGGTCGTCGGAGTCCTCCGAGGCGTCCGGGCGGGCCTCGGACAAGGACACCGACGCCGGGACACCGAAGGACGCGAAGCCCTCGCCTTCCCCGACGGCGCCCGCCTCGCCCGGACCCATCGCGAACAGCCCTCTGTGGCTGGACGCGAAGACTTCCCTGAGCTTCACGAAGCCGTTCCAGCGCCGGGACCGCAAGGGAGACATCCGCTTCGACTGCAAGGACGCCGGGTGTTCGCTGGACAGCGACACCAGCGTCTTCGTCCAGATCTTCGACGACACCGGGGCCAAGGTCTCTCTCGACGAGTGCCGGCTGCTCCTCGCCAGTGCCGACAGACACCGCTGGCCGCTCGCCGCGGCGGCGAACGGCAGCCAGATCTGCGTCAAGCACTCCTCCGGTGACATCGCGCTGCTCGTGCTCCAGCAGAAGGCGACCGCGCTGCAGGACCTGGCCTTCCTCCAGCTGGACATGACTATCTGGCGGAAGGCGGCCTAGGGCCCGTCGCGTCTCAGCGCCCGGCGAGTGCTGCTCGGCAGGGCCGGGCGGCGGGGAGGCGGCCGGTGAAGAAGGAGCGGGGTGGCACTCCCATCAGGGTGCGGAAGTCGGTCGTCATGTGGGACTGGTCGTAGTAGCCGGTCGTCGCGGCGAGTTGGGCCCAGGGCACGTCGTCGGCCTGGGCCAGCACCGCGCGTACGCGGTTGATGCGGGCGTAGTGCTTGGGGGAGAGGCCGACGCCCTCGGCGAAGAGATTGCGCAACTGGCGCTCGCTGACGGCGAGTTCGCGCGCCACGTCCCGCACCGGCCCGGGTACACGGCCGGTCCGCATCGACAGGGCGTCCGCACCGGCCGTCACCAGCGCGGTGCGGGAGCGGTCCGCGGCGCCGGACAGATCGGGGAACGACCGGGCCAGGTGCGGCACGACCTCCTCGGGCTCCAGGTCCCGCAGTTCACGGGCCAGGCGGCGGGCGGGAGCGGCGGCCAGCTCGTCGAGGGGCACCATCCGGCCCACGAGATCGACCGCCGGGACGCCGAGCAGGGGGCGGGTGGTGCCGGGTGCGAGCCGCATCTCCAGGCAGGAGGCGAACCGTTTGCCGTGGTGGTACGAGGCGCGGGTGCGCGGGCCGACGACCAGGGTGCTGCGGTGGCCGTTCTCACCGACCCGGAACACCACAGTCGTCGCGGTGTCCGGGAGCTGGACGTACGGCTCCGCCGACCCGGTCCCCACCGACACGGAACCGATGCCCGTGACCCAGGGGCGCAGCGCCTCCGGCGTGGGCAGGACCTGTCGGGAGAAGGTGTTCGTCACCCCTCCACCGTATGCCCGGCACCCGGCAGTCCGGGCCGGCGAACCGTGCCGGAATTTCCAAGAGTCCGGCGCCGCCCGGGGCCCACCGTGGTGGACATGATCCTTGTTACGGGTGCCACCGGCACCATCGGCAGTGAAGTCGTACGGCAGCTCGCGGCGCGTGGGGAGAAGGTGCGCGCCCTGACCCGGGACCCGGCGGCGGCCCGGGTGCCCACGGGCGTCGAAGCCGTGCCCGGGCATCCCGGGGACCGGGCCTCGGTCGAGGGCGCGATGGCGGGCGTGACAGCGGCCTTCCTGGTCGGCGTGTTCGGCCCGGACGACGCCGAGCAGGACCGGGGCCTGGTCGAGGCGGCGCGGGCGGCCGGGGTGCGGCGCATCGTGAAGCTCTCCTCGATCGGGACCGGGGATCCGCGGCTGGCCGGGTTCGGCCGCTGGCACCTGCCCGGCGAGGAGGCGGTGCGGGGGAGCGGCCTCGAATGGACCGTGCTGCGCCCCTCCTCCTTCGCCTCCAACACGCTGGCTTGGGCGGACGCCGTCCGCGAGGGCACCCCGGCGCCCAATCCGATGGGAGAGGGAAAACAGGGGGTGGTCGACCCCCGGGACGTGGCCGAGGTCGCCGTGCGCACGCTGCTCGAACCCGGCCACACCGGGCGCACCTACACCCTGACCGGCCCCGGGACCATCAGCGCGAGCGGCCAGGCCGCTGTCCTCGGCGAGATCCTGGGCCGCCCGGTGACACTCCTCTCGCCGACCGCCGACCAGCGCCGAGAGCAGTTGCTCGGGGCGGGCCTGGGCGCCGACTACGCGGACAGCCTCATGGCGGGCGCCCGCTTCATCGAGGAAGGCGGCAACGCCGTCGTCACCGACGACGTACCGGAGGTCCTGGGGCGGCCGGCTCGGAGCTACCGGGAGTGGGCCGAGGACCACCGGACGGCCTTCGGGGCGGAGTGAGCACGGCGCGGGGGCGCCGGACCACTTGGGTTCGACGCCCCCCGCCAGGTCGGGCAAGCCCTGCCCGAGCGCCCTGAGTGTCGGCCCCCGCCCGAACGCCCTCAGCACCAGCCCTTGCCCGAACGCCCTCAGCATCAGCCCCTCCCCGAACGCCCTCAGTCCTTCCGCCCCCGCAGCACAACCGCCGCCACCGCCAGTGCCGCCAGCGCGATCCCCGTCGCCACCCGGAACGCCAGCTGGTACCCCTCGGCCGTGGCGGCCACCGAGCCCGCACCGTCGGCCAGCAGCCCCTCCGTCCGGCTCGCCGCCAGTACCGACAGCACCGCCAGGCCCAGTGAACCGCCCACCACCTGCGTGGTGTTGAAGAGGCCGGACGCCAGCCCGGCGTCCTCCTCCCGGGCCCCCGACATCGCCAGCCCGGTCAGTGCCGGCATCGCCGCGGCGAAGCCGGTGGCGAGGAGGAGCAGGGGAGGCAGGACGTCCGTGACGTACGAGCCGTCGACCGGCGCGCGGCTCAGCAGCGCCATGCCCGCGACGATGAGCAGCAGCCCGGCGAGCAGCACCCGGTACGCGCCGAACCGGCCGACGGTACGGGCCGACAGGCCCAGCATCAGCACCCCGATCGCGATCGGCGCCGGCAGGAAGGCCGTGCCGGTGAGCAACTCGCCGTAGCCCAGGACGCGTTGGAGATAGAGCGCGCCGATGAACTGGAAGCCGTACATCGTAGCGATCATCAGGATCTGCACGGCGTTCGCGCCGCTGAGCACCCGGGAGCCGAACAGCCGCAGCCGCAGCAGCGGACGCGCGGCCCGGGCCTGGCGGAGCGTGAACGCCACGAACAGGGTCACGGCGAGGGCGGCCAGCAGCAGGGTCGGGGCGAGGCCGCGGTCGCCCGCGCCGACGATGACGTACACCGTGAGCATCAGCGCGCCCGTGACCAGCGCCGCGCCCGGGTAGTCGGCGCCCCTGCCGAGCCTGGCGCCGCGGTCCGGCTCCAGTACGCGGATCGCCGCGAGCCAGGCCACGACGCCGATCGGCAGGTTGATCAGGAAGATCCAGTGCCAGTTCAGGGCCTCGGTCAGTGCCCCGCCGAGAAACGTGCCGAGCGCCCCGCCCGCCGCGCCGACCGCGCTGAACACCGCGATGGCGCGGGCCTGTTCACGCGGTTCGGGGAAAAGGGCGACCAGCATGCCGAGCACCACCGCCGAGGTCATCGCCCCGCCCACGCCCTGCAACGCCCGCGCCGCGACCAGCACGCTCTGCCCGGTCGCCACCCCGCACAGCACGGATGCCGCGGTGAACACGGCCAGGCCCGCCGTGAACATGCGCTTGCGGCCGATCAGATCGCCGAGCCGGCCCACCAGCAACAGCAGCCCGCCGAAAGGGATGAGATACGCGTTGACGACCCAGGCCAGCCCCGACGCCGAGAAACCGAGGTCGCTCTGGATGGCCGGCATGGCGACCGTGACGATATTGCCGTCCAGGATCGTCATCAGCGTCCCCGCGCAGAGCACGACGAGGGACGCCCGGCGGGAGTGGGTTCGCTGCGTTCGGCGCGGTGTCCGCGTCCGGGACTCGACGAGGGCCATGACGGCGCTGCCTCCGGGTTCTCCATAGGTACACGACTTGTAACGGGGTACATCGTGAGTGACCATGGAGGCCGGCGTAAGGAGGCAGTCCGATGTCCCAGAGGAACACCGGTGTGACCGTGCAGGCAGTGAACGCGCAGGCGTGCCCGGTCCGGGAAGTTCTTGACAGGGTCTCCGGGAAATGGAGCGTCCAGATCCTCGTCGCGGCAGCCCACGGGCCGATCCGCTTCACGGAGTTGGAGCGCGGCATCGAGGGCATCAGCCGCCGGATGCTGACCCTCACCCTGCGCAATCTGGAACGCGACGGCCTCGTCACCCGCACCGTGCACCCGACGGTGCCGCCGAAGGTGGAGTACGAACTGACGCCGGTGGCCCGGGAGTTGCACGAGACCCTGCAACGCCTGACCGCCTGGGCCGAGCGGAACAGGGTCTACATCGCCGAGTCACGCGCGGCCTACGACGTCGAGCACGACAAGGAGCAGGTGTGACTACAGCCCGAACATGCTCGGGTCCGACGACAGCTCCTTGAAGACCTCGTCGGGGCGGGCCACCAGCTTGCGTTCCTGGAGGTCCAGCAGGCCGCCGACCGCGGTGAGTTCGGCGGCCACCGTGCCGTCCGTCTTGCGCACGAGCTGCTGGATGCGGAACGTCTTGCCGCCGGACCACTCGAAGGCGCACGTGATGTCGATCTCGTCACCGGCTATCAGCTCGCGTTTGTAGCGGATCGTCGTCTCCAGGGCGACGGGACCCACGCCCTTGCCGATGAGCCCCGTCTGGGTGATGCCCGCGGCCTGGAGCAGTGACCAGCGGGCGTGCTCGGCGTAGTTGATGTACACGCTCTGGTTGACGTGCCCCTGGGTATCGGTCTCGTAGCCGCGGACGGTGACCCGGACGGAAAACTGCTCGCTCACTGCTTCCCCTTCTCGCCTTCGGTGCTGAGTGCACCGATCTTGGCACGCACGTCATGCCCGTCGTGGGGACGCCAGCAGATAGCGCGCTCTGCCACGCGGCTCGGTGTGCTCGCCGACCTGCCAGCCCGCCTCTTCCAGTGTGGCCGCGCAGGCCCGCAGCCGCGCGCCGTCGCTCTCGTGCACGGCGACGGCCTCCGGCTGCGGGGTCGCCCGCACCCGGTACCCCTCCTCGGGGTCCGGCCCGGCCGGCGGGTGGCCGGCCGCCTCCAGCGCGAGCGCGGCGGCCTGCACGAGGTGCGTGCGCTCCCAGGCGCAGGGCCGGTCCAGGGCTCCGTCCGGGTTGGTCATCCGGCGCAGCTCCAGCAGGCCCTGCCAGGCCCCGCGGACCTCGCGCAGCCGGGCCGGGCCCGACGGCGGGGCATCTGCCTCACCACCGATCCGCGCGGCGAACACGCCCCTCGCACCGGTCGCCTCGGCCGGTGCGGGCGCCGGCTCCGCGGCCTCCCGTATCCGGTGCCCCGCCGGTGTCAGGAAGTGATCGTGCGGCGGGCGCGGGTGCCGGAAGGCCAGGCCCCGCTTCACCAGGGCCGCGAGCTGTGTCTCCGTGCCCCTGAGCCGTCCCGTGTCGGGATCGGCGGCGTCGATGACACGCCGCTGGGCCGCGGTCGGTGGTCTGGTCACGGCGTGCTCCTCCCCGGGGCGCTCGGGCACCGCCCCGCCTGTCGGCGAAGCGGAGACCTCATCTGCTGGGAAGGCTACGGCCCGGGTCTGACATTCCACCCCGAGATCACCGGCCGCCCGTGTTCGGTGCTCAGCCGGCACACCGTCCCCGTGGCCAGCTGGAACAGTGCCCCGTCCGCGGCCGGCAGCCCGAGCCGCCGGGCCGTGAGCACGCGCAGGAAGTGCCCGTGCGCCACGAGCACCACGCAGCCCTCGGTGTTCGCGAACGCGGCGTCCACCTTGGCCAGCATCCGGTCGGCACGCTCCCCGACCTGCTCGGGGGTCTCCCCGGGATGGTCCGGTGGCCCCGGCGCGACACCGTCCCGGAACAGGAACCAGCCGGGCCGCTCGGCCTGGATCTCGACGGTCGTGATGCCCTCGTAGCCGCCGTAGTCCCACTCCCGCAGATCGGTGTCGACCCGCGTGCCGTGCAGCCCGATCAGCTCGGCCGTCTCCCGTGCCCGCTGCGCCGGGCTGACGAACGACGCCCCGATCCGGTGCGAGCGGATCAGCGGCACGAGCCGCCGCGCCTCCTCCCGCCCGTGCTCGGTGAGCGGTACGTCGGTCCAGCCGGTGTGCCGTCCGGAGCGGGACCACTCGGTCTCGCCGTGCCGGACGAGAAAGAGATCACTCATGGCCTCAGGCTAAGAGCCCAGCGCTCCAACTCCGCGAAATCCCCCTCGCGCAGCCCTCTGCGCGCGTCGACCGGGAGCAGCAGCGCGGCGCCGCCGTGGTGCGCCTCCACATGCCGTACGTCGCGGTCGGTGACCATGTCGTCGACCCAGACGAAGGGCCGTCCCGCAGCCCACGCCACCACGTGCCGGGTCTTCCAGTACAGCCCGTCGGGGTCCGCGGTGAACATCTCGGGCCACTCGATGACCGGCAGATCACGGGGCAGCCCGATGACCGGCGCGATCATCTCGTTGGCCTGGTGCTGCCAGGTGGTCGCCCACGCCAGTTCGTAGGGCAGCGCCAGCAGCCGCGCCCCGTGCTCCGGATGCAGCCGCACCCGGAGCCCGCGGCGCTGCCGCAGCGAACCCGGCCGCTGGCGCTGCGACCAGTTCGCCGGGTGCAGCCGGCGCGTGACATAGCCGCGATGGCCGAGGTACAGGGCTCGGAACGGGTTCAGGGGGCCGTCCACGTCGAGCAGCAGAAAGGGGCGGGTGGTCATGGAGGGGTCCTACCCACCCCGGGCGGTCATGTCTGCCGGTATCCGCTCAGGAATCGCCCGATCCGCCCGATCGCCGCCTCCAGGTCCTCCGCGTACGGCAGGGTCAGGATGCGGAAGTGGTCGGGCGTCGGCCAGTTGAAGCCGGTGCCCTGGACCACCTGGATCTTCTCGCGCAGCAGCAGGTCCAGGACGAACTTCTCGTCGTCGTGGATCCTGTGCACCTTGGGGTCGATGCGCGGGAAGGCGTACAGCGCGCCCTTCGGCTTCACACAGGACACGCCGGGGATCTCGTTGAGCTTCTCCCAGGCCACGTCGCGCTGTTCGCGCAGCCGGCCGCCGGGGGTCGTCAGGTCCCGGATCGACTGGCGGCCGCCGAGCGCCGCCTGGATGGCGTACTGGGCGGGCGCGTTGGCGCACAGCCGCATGGAGGCCAGCATGGTCAGGCCCTCCAGATAGTCCTTCGCGTGCTGCTTCGGACCGGTGACGACCAGCCAGCCGGAGCGGAAGCCCGCCACCCGGTACGTCTTGGACAGGCCGCAGAAGGTGAGGACGACGAGGTCGGGGGCGAGGGCGGCGACCGAGTGGTGCACGGCGTCGTCGTACAGGATCTGGTCGTAGATCTCGTCGGCGAAGACCATCAGGCCGTGCCGGCGGGCGAGGTCGAGGATGCCCTCCAGGACCTCCTTGGGGTAGACCGCGCCGGTGGGGTTGTTCGGGTTGATGATGACTACGGCCCGGGTGCGGTCCGTGATCTTGGAGGCCATGTCGTCCAGGTCCGGGTACCACTCGGACTGCTCGTCGCACAGGTAGTGCACCGCCTTGCCGCCGGCGAGCGTCGTCACCGCGGTCCACAGCGGGAAGTCCGGGGCGGGGATGAGGATCTCGTCGCCGTCCTCGAGCAGTGCCTGTACGGCCATGGAGACCAGCTCGGACACGCCGTTGCCGAGGAAGACGTCGTCGACGCCGACCGTCAGCCCGAGCGTCTGGTAGCGCTGGGCGACGGCGCGGCGGGCGGAGAGGATGCCGCGGGAGTCGGTGTAGCCGTGCGCCTGGGGGAGCATCCGGATCATGTCCTGGAGGATCTCCTCCGGCGCCTCGAAGCCGAAGAGCGCGGGGTTGCCGGTGTTCAGGCGCAGCACGCTGTGGCCCGCCTCCTCCAGCGCGTTCGCGTGCTCGATGACCGGGCCGCGGATCTCGTAACAGACCTCGCTCAGCTTGCTCGACTGCCGGAACTCCATGCGCGCTCGCCCCTCCGGTTTCGTGTGTTGCTTGGTTTTACCAAGTTCGAGCTTGGAAAGTCCAACAACATGTCTAGACTGCGTCGCATGTCACCTCGCCGAAGCTACGACCAGTACTGTTCCGCCGCCCGGGCGCTCGACGCCGTCGGCGACCGCTGGACCCTGCTGATCGTCCGGGAACTGCTGGCCGGCCCGCGGCGCTACACCGACCTGCACGCCGACCTGCCCGGCGTCAGCACCGACGTCCTCGCGTCCCGGCTCAAGGACATGGAGCGGGAGGGCATCAGCACCCGGCGCCGGCTGCCGCCGCCCGGAGCCGCCTACGTCTACGAACTCACCCCGCGCGGCCGGGAGTTGCTGCCCGTGCTCCAGGCGCTCGGGGAGTGGGGCCAGGCCGAGCTCGGCGAGCGGCGGCCCACCGACGCGGTGCGCGCGCACTGGTTCGCGCTGCCGCTGCTGCGGGCGCTGGACGGGGAGGGTCTCGTCGAAGTCCGCCTGGAGGAGGGCGACTTCCATCTGCACGTCGGCGCCGAGGACGGGCCGGTCTACGGCGACGGACCCGCCCCCGGGGAGCCCGACGCGCGGCTGGTCCTGGACTCCGGGACGTGCGAGGCCGTCGCCCGCGGGGAGATGAGCGTGACCGACGCGCTACGGGGCGGTCGCATCGAGGTGACCGGCGAGGGCACGCTCGCGAAGGCGCTCAGGGAGGCGTGAACGCCCAAGGGGCCCACCGCTGGTGCGGTGAGCCCCTTGTGATGGAGTGTCAGGCTCCCGGCGGCATCCGCGACGGCCGTCCCGTGCCACGGGTCAGCGCGTAACCGCCGATGCCCGCGAGCGCGGCCAGCACACCGCCGATCGCGGTCCACACCCAGCGGTCCGACCACCAGCCGGAGGCCCAGCCGTCGTCGGGCTCGATGCTGGACAGCACCGCCGAGTCCGACGAACTCTCCTCGTCCTCCTGTGACTTCACGGCCACGCCCGGCACGAGCGGCTCCGCCAGCGACCCGTCCACGGCGGCCGAACCGCCGATGTCCTCGGAGTCGATTCGGACCTCGGCGCCGACCGGCAGACCCAGGTCGGAGGTGGGCACCTCCACGGTCGTCAGCCGGATGTAGTACGTGCCCGGCAGCGGGTCGTCGGCCCACTGCTCCGACCAGGCCCGCACGGTGCGCAGCACACAGGTCAGCTCGACCGAGGAGCTGTTCGCCGCGGCGGTGCGCGTCTGGGCGCCGTACTGGCAGGCCTGACGACGGCGCAGGCCGTCGTACACGTCGATCTGCCAGGTCTCGGCGGCGTGCGTGTCCGGCAGCTTCACCGTCGCCTTCACGGTGGGGCGCTGTCCGGCGTCGGCCGGGAACGACCAGTACAGGTAGTCGCCGGTGGAGGCGCTCGCCGTGGCCGTCCGCCCCTGCTCGACCTCGGCCGCCGTACGGAAGGAGGTGCCCGCCGTGGTCGGCGCGCCGCCCTCCTCCGAGGCGCTCGGCGACGGCGAGGAGTCGGCCGCCGCGGGACCCGCCGCCAGCCCCAGCGCCAGCAGGGCGCCGCTCAACACTCGTGTGATCCGCATCAGTTGGTCCTCCAGACCGCGAACCGCCAGCGCGACAGCCAGCCCCAGACGACACCGGCCAGGAAGCCGGTGAGGATCAGCGCGCCCAGCAGCCACCAGCCGCGCCCGAGGCCGAAGGAGGCCACGTCGCTCGACGTCGACGGTCCGTCCACGACGTCGACCGTCAGCTCCAGCGGCAGACCGGGCGTGGACTGCACGCCGGAGCCCGCGGAGAAGGACTGGGTGACCTGGAGGCACACGGTCTCGGCGGGCGCGGAGTCCTCGTCGTCGCCGTCGGCCTCGGCCTTCGGGTAGCGCAGACCGGTCGACACCACGTCCGTACGGCCGTTGCCCGCGGCCTCGCCGCGCACGATCTCCCGGCCGCGCTCGGTCACCGCCCGCAGCAGCACCCCGTAGGAGGGGTTCACGGCCCGGTCGGCCGACACGCTCACCGAGGTGCGCAGCTCCTGGCCGGGCTCGACGTCCACGCGGTACCAGCGCTGCTGCCCGAACTCCTCACGGTCGGTGTACAGACCGGACTTCAGCGTCGGCGCCTTCGCGCACCGGTCGGCGCCGGTCGTCGCGACCGGCGTCACCACCGGATCGGCCGCCCGGTCCACCAACTGGTTGACCTTGTCGGCGAGTTCGTCGGTGTGCTCGACGGAGGTGAAGGTGCCGCCGGTCGCCTCGGCGATGCAGCTGAGCTGCCGGCGCAGCTTGGTGTTGGGGACCAGGCCGAGCGTGTCGATGGTCAGGCCGATGCCCTTGGCGGCGATCTCGCGGGCCACCTCGCACGGGTCGAGCGGGGCGCAGGTGTCCTCGCCGTCGCTGATCAGCACGATGCGCTTGGAGCCCTCGCCGCCGTCGAGGTCGTCGGCGGCCTTCAGCAGCGCGGGGCCGATCGGGGTCCAGCCGGTCGGCGTCAGTGTCGCCACCGCCGTCTTGGCCTCGGTGCGGTCCAGCGGGCCGACCGGGTAGAGCTGGGCGGTGTCCTTGCAGCCCGTCCTGCGGTCGTCGCCCGGGTAGTTGGCACCGAGGGTGCGGATGCCGAGCTGGACCTCCTCGGGGGTCGCGTCCAGCACCTCGTTGAAGGCCTGCTTGGCCGCGGCCATCCGCGACTGGCCGTCGATGTCCTTCGCCCGCATCGAGCCGCTGACGTCGATCACGAGATCGACCTTCGGGGCGGTGGCGGTGGTTTCGTCGGCGACCGCCCCGGCCGGGAAGGCTATCCCGGCCGTGAGCGCGGCGAGCAGGGCACAGACCCCTGCCGCCAGCCGTTGTGTTCTGATCATCGGCGGATCCTATTGATCTCAGGTGTCCCGCTTCAAAACGAGGTCAGAACACCTCGGTGACCAGCGCATTGGGCAGCAGCGTCCACTGATCCCCCGGCGTCCCCGGCGAGAGCCGCATCAGCGTCAGCGCCTTCGTCGGCAGCGGCTGTCCACGCAGCGCCGGCACGTCCGCGGTGTCCGGCAGGTCGCCCACGACCGACTCCAGCGCCGTGCGCAACGCCGGGCCCGAGCCCGCCGTACCCGCGAGCGCGCCCGCCACCAGCGAGCCGAACAACTTGCGGCGCAGGGCCGTCACGTCGTCCGTGACGATCCGGCCGGTCAGCTCCGGCACCGGGACGCCGTGCCGGGCCAGCCGCGCCGGACCGACGCGGATGTCGGCGAGGTCGCGGTAGACCAGGCGCACCGGCGAGCCGTCCGCCGACAGCACCACGAGCAGGTTCTGTCCGTGCGCCTCCAGCGCCACGCCCAGCTCCAGCAGCCGCAATCCCACGGTCAGCGCGAGCCGCGTGAACCGCGCCAGCCACGCGGGGGACCGGGGCAGCTCCGTGGTCGCCAGCGCGGCCACCGGCACCACCCGCTCACCCGGCCCGGCGTACTCCTGCGGCGACTCGCGCACCACCGCGGCCAGATCGGGGGAGCCGGCCGTGGCCGCGCCCAGCGTGCGCGTGACGTGCAGCAGCCCGTCCATACGGGCCGCGAGCATCTCCGCGAACGACGACAGGGTGGCCGAAAGACCGATGGAGTACCCCGAGATGTCCCGCACCGACGACGTGAGCCGGGCGCTGAGCGCCGTCTTGACGTGCGGCCCACCCGGCAGCGCGAGCGTGCGCAGGGACATCAGCGGATGCGCGGCGATCCCGTCGTCGTAGGGGTCGCGGGGCCGCTTCAGGACGTGCTCGGCCTGCCACGGATGCACCGGGATCAGCAGCCGCTCGCCGTCCCGCAGGTCCCGCGGCCACGCGCCCGTCACCAGGCACTCCTCCGCCCGCACCGGCGCCGGCCCCAGCGTCACCACCGGCCGGTGCTCGGGCCCGTACGCCAACTGCTCGGCGACCGAGAAGCCGGGCCGGGAACGGCAGTTGGGGTGGAACGGATGCCCGTCCACCACCCGCTGCTCCCACTCCCACTCCGGCGACGGCCAATCTTCGGAGCGAGTCACCTGCCCGGCCCGCGACAGCGCCAACGAGGCGACGCTGTGGCCGAGTTCGGCCGCGAACGACGTCCCGTGCGCCACGGACAGCTCGCTCAGCAGCCGGGCCGGATCGTCGTACGACGTCCCGTCGAGTCGTACGTCGGTGACGTACGCGGCGGTCGCGTACGGGTCGGCATGCGGGCCGTGCAGCCGGCGGCCGTCCGAAAGACGCAGGGTCAGGCCCTCCCCGCCCCGTTCACGGCCGGCCACCCAGGGCAGCGGCTCGTACGCGAGCGCACGCCACAGCCGCGTCAGGACGGCCGACCGGGCTCCGGGGAGTTCGGCCGTGTAGCGCGTTGCGAGGTCGGGGCGCACTTCGGCCAGTTCGGCGGCGACCTCGGCCTCTGCGCTGTGAGGACGGTGCACGGGCGGGCTCCTCGGGTACGAGTAGGGCGTCGGGCAGGCGCCGACGACAGACATACTGATCGTCTTCCCACCTGAACGGACCGTAGAGACCGAGTGGATCACGTGCACCTCAACCCTCCGACCGCGGCCGACCTCGCGGACCGTGCCGACGCCCGCGCGCTCGCGCCCCTGCTCAACTGCCTGCTGCGCGAGGTGGCCGAGCCGCTCCGGGAGCCCGGGGCGGACCCGACCGGCCCGGACGGCGAGCGGCGGGTGTATCGGCTGGGCGGCACGGGCCGGCTGCTGCGGGTGCTCGGCGAGCGGCGGCCCGCCGAGCCGGAGGTGCGGGTGGACGGCGCCTGGCGGCGCGTCGGGCACACCGAGCTGGTCAAACTCGTGGCCGACGAGCTGCGCCGCCACACCGGTCAGTCCAACCACGAACTGCCCGCCGAGATGATCGACAGCCGGGACGCGGTGGCCGCGCTGCTCACGGCACGCGCGCGTGCCACGCCGCCGGACGACCGCTACCTGCGCTCCGAGCAGTCACTGCTGACCGGTCACCCCTACCACCCCGCCCCCAAGGCGCGCGGCGGCGGCCCGGTCGCCGCCTGGCTGCCCTACGCCCCCGAGGCGTACGCCCGCTTCCCGCTGACGCTGCTCGGCGTGCGCGAGGACGCGGTCGTGGAGGAGGGCGACACCACTGCCCTGGACGCCCTCGGCGAGGCCCCGCCCGGCTACCGCCTGCTTCCGGCGCACCCCTGGCAGCTGGATCTGGCAGGCCGGGAGCTCGCTGCCGCGTTCGCGGACGGGCGGCTGCTGCGGCTGGGCACGACCGATTTCGACGCCTGGCCGACGGCCGCGATCCGCACGCTGTACGCCCCCGGGCGCGACCTGTTCCTGAAGTTCAGCCTGGACGTCCGCATCACCAACGACATCCGCCGGCTGTGGCGCCACGACCTGCTGAGACTGCGCCGCACCGACACCGCCGCGGCCACCGCCCTCGCCGCGCAGGACGGCCCCGCCGCCTGGCTCGCCGACCGCGGCTACCGCACCGCCGGCTTCGCCTTCGAGGAACTCGCGGTCCTGGTCCGCGACGGGCTGCGCGGGACGGTGCTCCCGGGCGCGACACCGCTGCTCGCCGCCGGACTGGTCGAGGGCTTCGACGGCAGCCCACTGGCCGGCGCCGAGGATCCGGAGTCCTGGTGGGAGGCGTATCTGGCCCAGGTCGTCCCGCCCGCCCTCACGGCCTTCGCCGACCACGGCGTCGTCCTGGAGGCACACCTCCAGAACACCCTGGTCGCCGTCGACGCCGCCGGGACGCCGGTCCAGGCCCTGTTCCGGGACGCCGAGGGCGTCAAGCTGCTGCCGGAGGTGTCACGGGAGGCCGGCTGGGAGCGGCTGGTGTACTGCCTGGTCGTCAACCACCTCGTGGAGATCGCCGGCGCGCTCGTCGAACAGCACCCGGCCCTGGATCCCTGGCCCGCGCTCCGCCGCGAGCTGTCCCGCCACGACCTCCCCGAGATCCCGGCCCTGCTGTCGTCCC
The DNA here is from genome assembly GCF_008704715.1 of Streptomyces chartreusis. Classification (NCBI taxonomy): domain Bacteria; kingdom Bacillati; phylum Actinomycetota; class Actinomycetes; order Kitasatosporales; family Streptomycetaceae; genus Streptomyces; species Streptomyces chartreusis. Next base: position 2,106,261 of record NZ_CP023689.1, on the reverse strand, counting down.
CGACCCTGCCCGGCAAGACCAACCTGCTCCTGCGCTGGACGGGCGCGGACGGCGCTGCCGCCCGCTATCTGCCCCTGCCGAACCCGCTGGCCGGGTGAGTGCGGAGAGAGGCGGCAGGCGGGCCGCACCGCCCGCCGGTCAGTACCGGATCTCCACGGCACGGCCTTCCGCGTCCAACTCCGCTATCTCCGGGACCCGTTCCGCGACTCCCCGCGCGATCCGGTCCGCCGACCAAGCCGCCGCGGCGGCGTCGAGCACGTCGTCGACCGGTACCCGGTCCGCCTCGCCGAGCACGTCCGGCAGTACGACCCCGGCCGCCGCCAGCAGCGCTCGGCGCGTGTTCTGGCCGCGCCAGGTCTTCTTCGCGAACGCCGGCGGCACCCCGCCGGCCAGGGCACGGAAGGACAGCTCCGGGTGCACCTCGTGGATCCGCTCGTCGGCCAGCCGGCACGCCCGGGCCTCCAGCAGCTTCGGAGCCAGCGCCCACGCCTGCCGGCTCAGGCGCTGCCCGGTCAGCTCCTGGCACCGGTCACCGGCCGCCACGTACTCCGACTCCAGCCACGCGGCCCGCGGCGCCACGAGGAAGACGGTGCTGCGCCGCTCCCCGAGCAGCACCCGCGCCCCCAGATCAGCGGCCCGCCAGCCCCGCTCGACCAGCCCCAGCGGCATGTCCACCGCGATCACCGAGACCTCGCCGGCCCGCTCGATCAACGCCTCCAGCCGGACGTCCACCAGGCTCCCGGCATAACCGCCGTCCGAGACCCTGATCCCGACCCAGCCCTGCTTGCCGCAGGCATCGACACCCAGGACGTCCATCGGCACTCGTTCTCCCCTGTCGGTCGCGTGCGGAAAAGGTACCCGGAGGTTGCGGGAAGACCCGGCCGTTCCGCCTGGTTAAGGTTTTCTGGATCGCACCCGGGCGGAGCTGATCCTGGAATGATGGAATGTAAGGCAAACGAGATGCGGGGCCTTGGAAGATGATGAGAGAGGTCACCGCGACCCGCTACGTCGAACCACTGCGGTCCGGCGGCTCCGTGCCCGGTGTCGTCGAGGCCGATGATCTGGGCATCTACGTCGTGAAGTTCACCGGCTCCGCGCAGGGCCGCAAGGCGCTGGTCGCCGAGGTGATCGTCGGGGAGCTGGCGCGGGCCCTGGGGCTGCGGTTCCCCGAGCTGGTCCTGGTGCACTTCGACCCGGCGGTCGCGGACAGCGAGCCGCACCAGGAGGTGCGCGAGCTGCACGCCGCGAGCGCCGGCGTCAATCTCGGCATGGACTTCCTGCCGGGCGCGCGGGACTTCACCCCGGAGGTCGCGAAGACGTTCCGCGTGGACCCGCTGGAGGCCGGCCGGATCGTCTGGCTGGACGCGCTGACCGCGAACGTCGACCGTACGGTCCACAGCTCGAACCTGATGATCTGGCCGACGTCCGGCACGGTCCCGCCGCGCCTGTGGCTGATCGACCACGGAGCGGCCCTGATCTTCCACCACCGCTGGGACGGCGCCGACCCCGAGAAGTCCTACGACTTCCGCCATCACGCCCTCGGTCACTCCACCCCGGACGTGCGTGCCGCCGACGCGGAGCTGGCCCCCCGGGTGACCGAGGAACTGCTGCGGACGATCGTGGACGAGGTGCCGGACGCCTGGCTGGCCGACGAGCCCGGACACGTGACGCCCGACGCGGCCCGCGATGCCTACGTGGAGCACCTCCACGCGCGCGTGCGGGCCTCCGCCGCCTGGCTCCCCACCGACTTCCCCACCCGGGAGGAACTCGCCGCCGAGGAGGCCCGCAGGGCGGCGAAGTCTCAAGCGGGCCGGCCGAACTGGCTCAAGCAGGTCCCCGACCTGCACGGCAAGCCGGCCGCGGAACAGGATTGGTCGGTGCACCTGGGATGAGCGGTCGTGTCGAGATCGAGTACTGCACCCAGTGCAGATGGCTGCCGCGCGCGGCCTGGCTGGCGCAGGAACTGCTCACCACCTTCGAGGCGGAGCTGTCCGAACTGGCGCTGAAGCCGGGCAAGGGCGGGATCTTCGTCGTCCGCGTGGACGGCGAGACGGTCTGGGACCGCCGGGAGCAGGGCTTCCCCGAGCCGACGGCGGTCAAGCAGGCCGTACGCGACCGAGTGGCCCCGGGAAAGTCCCTGGGCCACTCGGACAAGGCGTCGCAGGAGTAGGTCAGCCCTTGAGCTGCTCGTACGCGGGCAGCGTCAGGAAGTCCGCGTAGTCCTCGTCGAGGGAGACCTCCAGGAGCAGGTCGTGGGCCTGCTGCCAGTGCCCGGCGGCGAAGGCCTCCTCGCCGATCTCGGCGCGGATGTTCGCCAGTTCCTCGGCGGCGACCTTGCGGGCCAGCTCAGGCGTGGCGTGCTCGCCGTTCTCGAACTCGACGCCCGCGTTGATCCACTGCCAGATCTGGGAGCGGGAGATCTCGGCGGTTGCCGCGTCCTCCATGAGGTTGAAGATGGCGACCGCGCCGAGGCCGCGCAGCCAGGCCTCGATGTAGCGGATGCCGACCTGGACGGCGTTGATCAGACCCGGGTACGTCGGCCTGGCTTCCAGGGAGTCGATCGCGATGAGGTCGGCCGCCTCGACGTGGACGTCCTCGCGCAGCCGGTCCTTCTGGTTCGGCCTGTCGCCGAGGACCTTGTCGAAGGACTCCATGGCGATCGGGACAAGGTCGGGGTGGGCGACCCAGGAGCCGTCGAAGCCGTCGCCGGCCTCGCGGTCCTTGTCGGCGCGGACCTTCTCGAAGGCCACCTTGTTGACCTCGGCGTCCCGGCGGGACGGGATGAACGCGGCCATGCCGCCGATCGCGTGCGCGCCGCGCTTGTGGCAGGTGCGGACGAGGAGTTCGGTGTAGGCCCGCATGAACGGGGCCGTCATCGTGACCGCGTTGCGGTCCGGCAGGACGAACTTGGCGCCGCCGTCACGGAAGTTCTTGACGATGGAGAACAGGTAGTCCCAGCGGCCGGCGTTCAACCCCGAGGCGTGGTCGCGCAGTTCGTGGAGGATCTCCTCCATCTCGTACGCCGCCGTGATCGTCTCGATCAGGACGGTCGCGCGGACGGTGCCCTGCGGGATGCCGACGTAGTCCTGCGCGAAGACGAACACGTCGTTCCAGAGGCGGGCCTCCAGGTGCGACTCCGTCTTCGGCAGGTAGAAGTACGGGCCCTTGCCGAGGTCGAGCAGGCGCTGGGCGTTGTGGAAGAAGTACAGCCCGAAGTCGACGAGGGCGCCGGGCACCGGCACGCCGTCGACCTGGAGATGACGCTCGTTCAGATGCCAGCCGCGCGGGCGCATGACGACGGTCGCGAGCTCCTCGGCGTCCTTGAGGGCGTACGACTTGCCGGACCGCTCGTCGGTGAAGTCGATGTTCCGGGTGTAGGCGTCGCTCAGGTTGACCTGGCCGAGGACGACGTTCTCCCAGGTGGGCGCGGAGGCGTCCTCGAAGTCGGCGAGCCAGACCCTGGCGCCCGAGTTGAGGGCGTTGATGGTCATCTTGCGGTCGGTGGGGCCGGTGATCTCGACCCGGCGGTCCTGGAGCGCGGGCGGGCACGGGGCCACCCGCCAGGAGTCGTCTGCGCGGATCGCTGCGGTCTCCGGGAGGAAGTCGAGCGAGGAGGTGCGGGCGATCTCGGCGCGGCGCTCGGCGCGGCGGGCGAGGAGTTCATCACGCCGGGGCGTGAACCGGCGGTGCAGCTCGGCCACGAAGGCGAGGGCCGGCTCCGTGAGGACCTCCTCCTGCCGCGGCAGGGGCTCGGCGTCGACGATGGCCAGCGGGGACGGCGCTGGTGCGGACATGAGCTGTCACTTCCTTCAGCGAGCTACGTGGACGAGCAGTCGAGCTTCTGGCACCGGGTGCCAGTCTTCCCGGATACGGCTAGCGGCGCCCGTGGAGCGGTCAGGCGCTTCTGAACAGTGGATACTAGTTTCCTCATGGTGGAAGTTCAATGGTTTGTTGATGTCGAGATTCTCTGAGTCGAGGCAAGGTGGCGCTCGGTGCCACCCCGCTCACTCAAGGTGGCTCAGGTCGGCCTCCGTGTCGATGTCGTACGGCTGAGCCACGTCCCCGCACTCGACGAGCCTGATCGACCCCCGGTGCTCCTTGAGATAGGCGCGTGCTCCCTGATCGCCGGTCGCGGTCGCCGCGATACCGGCCCAGTGGGCCGCGCCGAACAGGACCGGATGCCCGCGTACCCCGTCGTAGGCGGCCGAGACCAGTGACGTCTCGTCCTCGTACGCGGCGAGCACCCGCGCCACGGCCTCCGGGCCGATGCCGGGCTGGTCGACCAGCGAGACGAGCGCCGCCCGCGCGCCCGTGCCGGCCAGCGAATCGAGCCCGGCGCGCAGCGAGGACCCCATCCCGTCGGCCCAGTCCGGGTTCTCCACCAGTACGCAGTCACCTAGCTCCGCCTGCTCCCGTACAGCGGCGGCCCGCGCCCCCAGCACCACGTGCACACGGGTGAGGCCGGCCGTGCGCAGGACTCCGGCGGCGTGCTCGACGAGCGGCCGGCCGCGGTGCGGGAGCAGGGCCTTGGGCCGTCCGCCGAGGCGTCGTCCGCCGCCGGCCGCGAGGAGCAGACCGGCGACCGGAGGCGCTTGTTTCTCAGTCATGCGTCCTGCATACCTGACACCCGCGCGAGCGCCCCGACTCCCAACGACTGAATTTCCGTCCGCGTGGTGGCGCTTGGGCAAGGGGTGGCGTTTACTGACCGGCATCCCCGGCGCCCGAGCTACGCCAGGGGTGCTCGGCGGAATTGCGCGAAGGCTGGCGCACAACGGCGTGCGAGGGGGAGCTTTGTTGCGGAGCTTGGGGCAGAGGCCGGTGACGGGCAGCGACGAGGACTCGAGGGTGGCGGAACTGCGGACGGCCGTGTCCCGTCTGCGCCGCGAACTCGCCGCGCATCCCGCGGAGTTCCCGGACCGGGCCATCGCCGAGGACGAACTCGCCGCACTGGCCGCGATGGCGGTCACAGGGGCACCGGAGACTCCCCGACTACGAAGGTCCCTGCTGCTGATCGCGGGTGCGATCGGCTCGGTGAGCGCCCTGTCCCCGGGTCTCACCCAAGTTCGCGACGCGGTCGAGATGTTCGGCGAACCGCGTCGCTGACTTTGGGTGTCAGGTCTGGTTCTGGGTGGCCAGGGCCTCGGACAGTTCGTGGGCGACCTGCTGGAGCACCGGGATGATCTTCTCCGTCGCCGCCTCGGTGACCCGGCCGGCCGGGCCGGAGATCGAGATCGCCGCCGCGGTGGGGGAGTCGGGCACGGAGACCGCCAGGCAGCGGACCCCGACCTCCTGCTCGTTGTCGTCGACCGCGTAGCCGGTGCGCCGCACGTCCTCCAGCGCCGCGAGGAATCCGTCCGGGGTGGTGATCGTCTTCTCCGTGGCGGCCGGCATCCCGGTACGGGACAGCAGCGCCCGTACCTCCTCCGGCGGGAAGGAGGCGAGCAGTGCCTTGCCGACGCCGGTGGAGTGCGGCAGTACACGCCTGCCGACCTCGGTGAACATGCGCATCGAGTGCTTGGACGGCACCTGGGCGACGTAGACGATCTCGTCGCCGTCGAGCAGGGCCATGTTCGCCGTCTCACCGGTCTCCTCGACCAGTCGGGCGAGGTAGGGGCGGGCCCAGGTGCCAAGGAGGCGGGAGGCCGACTCGCCGAGGCGGATCAGGCGGGGGCCGAGGGCGTAGCGGCGGTTGGGCTGCTGGCGGACGTATCCGCAGGCCACGAGCGTGCGCATCAGGCGGTGGATGGTCGGCAGCGGCAGCCCGCTGCTCGCGGACAGCTCGCTCAGGCCCACCTCGCCGCCCGCGTCCGCCATCCGCTCGAGCAGGTCGAAGGCGCGCTCGAGGGACTGGACGCCGCCGCCGTTGGACTTGGCGGTGTCGGTGGTGCTGGCGCTGGACGTCGGCACGGCGCGTTCCTTTCGGGACCGGTGGAAGGGCTGAAGCCTACCCGTCGGTCGGTTGACTCCCTGGTTGTACGTAGCTACGTTCTGCTTGATGGAATTGTAATTCCGCTTTGTGGAAACGTCCAGAGAGTGTCGCACGGGTGCACTGTGGAGAAGTGTGCCCTTGACGGCACCGGAACGGGAGTGAAGACTCCTTCAACAGAACGTTGAATTCCGCTGAGCGGAAGTCAAGGGGCGGCAGAGAGGGGTCCGGGTGTCCGACGCTGAACTGGTGCTGCGCTCGACGCGCGTCATCACCCCGGAGGGGACACGGGCCGCCTCGGTCGCGGTCTCCGCCGGCAAGATCACGGCCGTACTCGGCCACGACGCCGAAGTCCCGTCCGGCGCCCGGCTGGTGGACCTCGGCGACGACGTCCTGCTGCCCGGCCTGGTCGACACGCACGTGCACGTCAACGATCCCGGGCGCACCGAGTGGGAGGGCTTCTGGACCGCCACGCGCGCCGCGGCGGCCGGTGGCATCACCACCCTCGTCGACATGCCGCTCAACTCCCTGCCGCCGACCACGACGGTCGACAACCTCCGTACGAAGCAGGAGGTCGCCGCCGACAAGGCGCACATCGACGTCGGCTTCTGGGGCGGCGCCCTGCCCGACAACGTCAAGGACCTGCGCCCGCTGCACGAGGCCGGCGTCTTCGGCTTCAAGGCGTTCCTGTCGCCGTCCGGCGTGGAGGAGTTCCCGCATCTCGACCAGGACCGGCTCGCCCGGTCCCTGGCGGAGATCACCTCCTTCGGCGGCCTGCTGATCGTGCACGCCGAGGATCCCCACCACCTCGACGCCGCCCCGCAGCACGGCGGCCCCAGGTACGCAGACTTCCTCGCCTCGCGCCCGCGCGACGCCGAGGACACCGCGATCGCCCAGCTGATCGCGCAGGCGAAGCGGCTCCACGCGCGTGTGCACGTGCTCCACCTCTCCTCCAGCGACGCGCTGCCGCTGATCGCCGAGGCAAAGCGGGACGGCGTACGGATCACCGTCGAGACCTGCCCGCACTACCTCACCCTGACCGCCGAGGAAGTCCCGGACGGCGCCAGCGAGTTCAAGTGCTGCCCGCCGATCCGTGAGTCCGCCAACCAGGACCTGCTGTGGCAGGCGCTGGCCGACGGCACCGTCGACTGCGTGGTGACCGACCACTCGCCCTCCACGGCGGACCTGAAGACCGACGACTTCGCCACCGCCTGGGGCGGCATCTCCGGGCTCCAGCTGAGCCTGGCGGCCGTCTGGACCGAGGCCCGCAGGCGCGGGCACGGCCTGGAGGACGTGGTGCGCTGGATGTCCGCACGGACGGCACAGCTCGTCGGACTGGACCAGAAGGGCGCCATCGAGGCCGGCCGCGACGCCGACTTCGCGGTCCTCGCACCCGACGAGACCTTCACCGTGGACCCGGCCGCCCTCCAGCACCGCAACCGCGTGACGGCGTACGCCGGCAAGACCCTGTACGGCGTCGTGAAGTCCACCTGGCTGCGCGGCGAACGCATCGTCGCGGACGGCGAGTTCACCGACCCGAAGGGGCGACTCCTCACCCGGACCGACTGATTCCCACCCATCGATCTCGAAAGGCAGACCTGATCACCGTGACGGCGATACCCAGCTTCACCGGCGACGCGAACCCCTACGGCGGCGGCGACCCGTACGCGGACTACCGCACCGCCGACTTCCCGTTCACCCAGTACGCCAACCTCGCCGACCGCCGGCTGGGCGCCGGAGTCATCGCCGCCAACGACGAGTTCTTCGCCCAGCGGGAGAACCTGCTGGTGCCCGAGCGGGCCGAGTTCGACCCCGAGCACTTCGGGCACAAGGGCAAGATCATGGACGGCTGGGAGACGCGGCGCCGCCGAGGTGCCTCCTCCGAGCACCCGTGGCCGACGGCCGAGGACCACGACTGGGCGCTGGTGCGCCTCGGGGCGCCCGGCGTGATCCGCGGGATCGTCGTCGACACGGCCCACTTCCGCGGCAACTACCCGCAGGCGGTGTCCGTCGAGGGCGCGTCCGTACCGGGTTCGCCGTCCCCCGAGGAACTGCTCGGCGACGACGTCAAGTGGACGACCCTGGTCCCGCGCACGCCGATCGGCGGACACGCGGCGAACGGCTTCGCCGTCCTGGCCGAGCAGCGCTTCACCCACCTGCGGGTCAACCAGCACCCGGACGGCGGCATCGCCCGCCTGCGCGTGCACGGTGAGGTCGTGCCCGACCCCGAGTGGCTGTCGGTGCTTGGCACCTTCGACGTGGTCGCCCTGGAGAACGGCGGCCAGGTCGAGAATGCCTCCAACCTGTTCTACTCGCCCGCCACGAACACCATCCAGCCGGGGCGCTCCCGCAAGATGGACGACGGCTGGGAGACCCGCCGGCGCCGCGACCGGGGCAACGACTGGATCAGCTACCGGCTGGTGGCGCAGTCCTTGATCAGGGCCGTCGAGATCGACACGGCGTACCTGAAGGGCAACAGCGCCGGCTGGGCGTCGGTGTCGGTGAAGGACGGCGAGGACGGCGAGTGGACGGAGATCCTGCCCCGCACCCGCCTCCAGCCCGACACCAACCACCGCTTCGTCCTGCCGACCCCGGCCGTCGGCACGCACGCGCGCGTGGACATCTTCCCGGACGGCGGCATCTCCCGCCTGCGCCTGCACGGCTCCCTGACCGAGCAGGGCACGGCAGGGCTCGCGGCACGCCACCAGGAACTGGGCGGCTGATTCCGTAGGGCGCGCACGGGCCGTACGGCAGCGGCGCGCCCGAAACCCGTGGGGCGCACCGGCCGGACAGCACCGGTGCGCCCCGCGTCCGTTCACGCCGCGTGGCCCCCGTCCACCGCGAACTCCGTACCCGTGACGTAGTCAGCCGCGGCAAGGTACGCGACCGTCGACGCCACCTCGTCGGCCGTGCCGAAGCGGCCCAGCGCGGTCATGGCCGCCTGGCCGGACGCGAACGGGCCGTCGGCCGGGTTCATGTCCGTGTCGATGGGACCGGGATGGACGATGTTCGCCGTGATCCCGCGCGGACCCAACTCGCGGGCCAGCGCCTTCGTCAGGCCGATCAGGGCGGACTTGCTGGTCGCGTAGAGCGTGCCGCCGGGACCAGGCACCCGCTGGGTCATGCAGGTGCCGATCGTGATGATGCGGCCCCCGGCGTCCATGCGGGCGGCCGCCGCCCGTGACGTCAGGAAGACGCCCCGGACGTTCACCGCGAGGACCCGGTCCACATCGGTCAGCGACAGGCCCTCCAGCGGGCCCAGCACACCGATGCCGGCGTTGTTCACCAGCACGTCCAGGCCCCCGAGCGCCTCGGCGGCACGGCCCACGGCGCCCTGCGCCTCGTCCGCGTCACCGGCGTCCGCCCGCAGCGCCACGGCCCGCCGGCCGAGTGCCTCGACGGCCCGTACGACCTCCTCGGCCGCCTCCTTGCCGTGCACGTACGTCAGGGCGACGTCCGCGCCCTCCCGCGCCAGCCGCAGCGCCGTTGCCGCGCCGATGCCGCGGCTGCCCCCGGTGACCAGGGCGACCTTGCCGTGCAGAGTTCCGTAAGTGGTTGTCATGGGTCCATCCCAGCTCCGCGCGGACGGCGATGCCGGCGGCGAACGGACACCGAGTCCGGGCGGGTTCGCGGCGCCCGTCGAACGCCGGCCCGTCACCCCGCCGCATGCTCCGGCGGGTTCGGGGCATCCGGATGGCGACCGGCGCACCGGCCGGAGTCGACGAAAGGGACGGACATCGTGCTGGCCATCGTTTCCGCAGTCCTGTTCTTCATAGCCTTCCTGATCAACGCGGCGGAGGTCTCGACCAACGACACCTTCACCTCCACCAACATCATGCTGCTCGGCCTCATGGTGCTGGCCCTCCAACTGGCGGGCGTCGGCAGCGGCTGGTCGGCACGCGGCCGCCGGAGGTGACGGCCGCGAGCAGGGCCGGACTAGGGTGCCGCCATGCACCCACCCGCACCACCCGCGCCGCGCCGGGCCCGTGACATCGGCCTGGGCGTGGGTGACCTGCCGACGGGCACCCACAACGCGCTCACCGACGTGCCGGGGGTCCGCGTGGGGCACACCACCCTGGTGTCCCCACCGCGCGTGCACAGCGGGGTCACCGCGATCGTGCCCGCCGGGGTGGGGCCCGAAAGCCCGTTGCCCGCAGGGGTGTTCGCGGGCAACGGCTACGGCAAGCTGATCGGCGCCACGCAACTGGCCGAACTCGGCGCCCTGGAGACGCCCGTCCTGCTCACCTCCACGCTGTCCGCGTTCCGTGTCGCGGACTCCCTGGTCGGCTGGCTGCTCGAACGCCCCGAGGGAGCGCGCGCCCGGAGCCTGAACCCCGTGGTGGGGGAGTGCAACGACGGGCTGCTGTCCGACATCCGCTCGCGCCCGGTCCGCGACGACCACGTCCGCGCGGCGCTGGAGACGGCGTCCGACGGGCCGGTGCCCGAAGGCTGCGTCGGAGCGGGCACCGGCACGGTCGCCCTGGGTTTCAAGGCCGGCATCGGTACCTCGTCGCGAAGGGTGCCGGTGGCGGGGCGGCAGGCGACCCTCGGCGTGCTGGTGCAGGCCAACTTCGGGGGCACGCTGAGGGTCGGCGGGCGGACGGTCACTCCCGCCGATGTCGGCCTGCCGGCCCCTGCCGAGCAGCCGGAGGCCGGCTCCTGCATGGTCGTGGCCGCCACCGACGCCCCGCTGGACGCCCGCCAGCTGACCCGGCTCGCCCGCCGCTCCGTCTTCGCGCTGGCCAGGTCCGGTGGCGCCTACGGTCACGGCAGCGGCGACTACGGCATCACCTTCGGCACCCGGCCGACGAGCAGTCCGTCAGGGCCCGCCCTCGCGCCCGACGACACGCTCGACCCGCTCTTCACCGCCGTACTGGACGCGGTGGAGGAGGCCGTCCTCAACGCCCTGCTGACCGCCACCACGACCACGGGCCCCGGCGGCCGTACGCGCCACCCGCTGCCGTCGGAAGCGCTGCTCGCCCTGCTGGGGCACCCGGCCCACCGATGAGTTGCGGGCGTCGCCGGGGTCTGAGCTCATGACAGCAGACGCCATTTCAGGAAAAGAGGCACTCGTCATGGGCAAGCTCGTCTCCACCCTCTTCGTCACCCTCGACGGCGTCTACCAGGCGCCCGGCGGCCGGGAGGAGGACACCCGCGGCGGCTTCGAGCACGGCGGCTGGGTCTTTCCGTACGCCGACGACGACTTCGGGAAGTTCATCACCGGGGTCTTCGAGCGTCCCGCGGCCTTCCTCCTCGGGCGGCGCACGTACGACATCTTCGCCTCGTACTGGCCGAAGGTGACCGACCCCGCCGACCCGGTCGCCGCCAAGCTCAACGCGCTGCCGAAGTACGTCGCCTCCTCCACGCTGACCGACCCCGGGTGGGCCGGCACCACCGTGGTCAGCGGCGACCTCGGCAAGGAGGTCACCGCCCTCAAGGAGCGCACCGACGGCGAGCTCCAGGTGCACGGCAGCGGCGCCCTCGTCCGTTCGCTGCTGGCCCTCGGCCTCGTGGACACCCTGCACCTGATGACCTTCCCGGTCGTGCTCGGCTCGGGCCACCGGCTGTTCACGGAGGGCGCCGTGCCGACCCGCTTCAAGCACACCGGCGGCAGCAGCACGGGCAAGGGCGTCGCCATCAACTCCTACGACCTGGCGGGCCGCCCCGAGTACGGCACGTTCGGACTTCCCGAGGATGCGTGAAACACCCCACGTCGGCGCTCCCGCACGGCCTCATGGAGATCGGGTGAGAGCGCCGGGGCGCACGTTAACTTCCCGAGAACTCATCGGACTCGAAGGGAAAATCTCCCTTCTTGACATTGACATGCCACTGTCTACGCGCGTCATCATGAAGTCATGAGATTCCCCCCACGAATCACTCGCATCGGCGCCGCAGCCGCCGTCCTGTCCGCCCTTCTCGTCGGTGGCACCGTCACCGCCACTCCGGCCGCAGCGGCCGTGGGCAGCATCTGTTACAGCGCTCTGCCCTCCCAGGCGCACGACACGCTCGACCTCATCGAGCAGGGCGGCCCCTACCCGTACGAGCAGGACGGCACCGTCTTCCAGAACCGGGAAGGCATCCTGCCGAGCCAGTCGGCCGGGTACTACCACGAGTACACGGTCATCACTCCCGGGTCCCCCACACGCGGAGCTCGCCGGATCGTCACCGGTGAGGAGAACCAGGAGGACTACTACACGGCCGACCACTACGAGTCGTTCGACCTGGTCGACCACGGCTGCTGAGTCCGCGGGCCCCGGCCGACGCCGAGGAACGGCGCGACCGGCCGGGAGTCCGGTCCGGATTCAGCCGGACTTCCGGCTCTCGGCGGCGGCGAACAGCGCGAACGCCAGCACGAGCAGTGCGACGCTCGCGTAGATCTCGAAGCCGTCGAGGAAGCCGACCCGCTGCACGAGGCCCCACTTCCAGTCGGTGAACTCGTGCACCAGACCGGCGACGCCCTGCACCAGGGCGATGAATCCGAGTAGCTCCAGCAACTGCTTCATGTCATGACTCTCGCCCCGCGGACCCCCCACGCCAATCGGCCGCGGGGCGAGGCATGACCGACGGAAGTCCACCTTCCGCAGGGACCGCCGCGTCCAAAGTCGGTGATGCCGCGACTTTGGTCGGCGATCGCTTTCGAGGCAGCGCATCGGTGCCCCGCACTGCGTAGATTTGTCGACCGTGAGTGGTGACAAGCAGGAGCACGCCCCGCAGGCGTTCGCGGGGCCGCGCTGGCTGCTGCCGTCCGCCCTGGTGAAGGAACTCGGACTCGACCCCGGGGGCTCCGGGCGCACCCGGCGTACGGCACGCGACTGGGTGGTCGACTTCTGCTGCTTCCTGCTCGCGGTGTTCATCGGGCTGCTGGCCGCCGACACGCTGCGCAGCGAGGACCTGCCGGACGGCTACGTCGTCTTCGACCAGGTGGTGGGCGCCCTCTCGTGCGCCGCGGTGTGGCTGCGGCGCCGCTGGCCCCTCGGGCTCGCCGTCTCGATGATCCCGATCGGTTTCGTGTCGAACACCGCCGGCGGCGCGGCCGTGGTCGCCCTTTTCACGCTCGCCGTGCACCGGCCCTTCCGGTACGTCGCCTGGGTGGCCCTGGCGGAGCTGGCGCTGGTCCCGGTGTTCTTCTGGCTGCGCCCCGACCCCGATGTGCCGTACATCTGGGCGATCGTCTTCGGGGTGCTGCTGACGGGGGCGATCGTCGGCTGGGGCATGTTCGTACGGTCGAAGCGGCAGCTCATGCTGAGCCTGCGCGACCGTGCCCTGCGTGCCGAGACCGAGGCCGTCCTGCGCGCCGAGCAGGCGCAGCGGCTCGCGCGCGAGGCCATCGCCCGGGAGATGCACGACGTCCTCGCGCACCGGCTGACGCTGCTCAGCGTGCACGCGGGCGCCCTGGAGTTCCGGCCCGACGCGCCCCGCGAGGAGATCCAGCGGGCGGCGGGCGTGATCCGGGAGAGCGCCCACGAGGCACTCCAGGACCTGCGGGAGATCATCGGCGTGCTGCGCGCGGGCGAGGCCGACGACGGCGGCCGCCCGCAGCCGACCCTCGCGGCACTGGAGGCGCTGGTCGCCGAGTCCCGCGAGGCCGGCATGAAGGTCACCCTCGTCCAGCGCGTCACCGACCCGGGCGCCGTACCGTCCTCCGTCGGCCGCACCGCCTACCGCATCGCCCAGGAGGGCCTGACCAACGCCCGCAAGCACGCCCCCGGCACCGAGGTCACGGTGACGGTGACCGGCGCACCGGGCGAGGGACTGTCGGTCACGGTGCGCAATCCCGCGCCCGAGGGCCGGGTCCCGCACGTTCCCGGCTCGGGACAGGGCCTGATCGGGCTCACCGAGCGGGCCACGCTCGCGGGAGGGCGGCTGGAGCACGGGCCCGCGGCGGACGGGGGCTTCGAGGTGCGGGGGCGGCTGCCGTGGGCGTGACGTCCGTGTTACCGGGCGCCCAACAGCCGCTCCGCCGCGTGCTGTTGTGCGCGCGGAGCCGCAGCGGGCACCGGCCGCCGACGCGTCCCCGGGGGCGCTCCAAGCGGTCCGGCACCTGAATCCCGTGCAACCGTGATTACGTAAGGCACATGACTGCGATCAGGCTCCTCCTCGTCGACGACGACCCGTTGGTCAGGGCCGGTCTGTCCTTCATGCTGGGCGGCGCCGACGACATCGAGATCGTCGGCGAGGCGTCCGACGGCTCCGAGGTCGAGGCGCTTCTCGACCGCACCCGGCCGGACGTGGTGCTGATGGACATCCGGATGCCGTCCGTCGACGGCCTCACCGCCACGGAGCGCCTCCGCGGCAGGAAGGACGCCCCGCAGGTGGTGCTGCTGACCACCTTCCACGCCGACGACCAGGTGCTGCGCGCCCTGCGCGCCGGGGCCGCCGGGTTCGTGCTCAAGGACACCCCGCCCGCCGAGATCGTCGCCGCCGTGCGCCGCGTCGCGGCCGGCGATCCGGTCCTCTCGCCCACCGTGACACGGCAGTTGATGGACCACGCCGCCGGCTCCGCCGCGGACACCCGCCGCACGCGCGCACGCGCGCGGCTCACCGTCCTCAACGACCGCGAACGCGAGGTCGCCGTCGCGGTGGGCCGGGGCCTGTCCAACGCCGACATCGCCACCGAACTGTTCATGAGCGTCGCCACCGTCAAGACCCACGTCTCGCGCGTCCTGGCCAAGCTCGACCTCAACAACCGTGTCCAGATCGCCCTGTTGGCGTACGACGCGGGGTTGTCGGAGGAAATGGAGGACAACGGGCACTAGTCCGCGATGCCGTGCGTTCTCGGTGCAGTGGGAGGGGGAGCGTCATGGTGGAAGTGATCGACCTCGGGGAGTTCGGCGACGGGTTCCGCACGGACCCGCACCCCGTGTACGCGCGACTGCGTGCCGAGGGCCCGGTGCACCGGGTGCGGCTCCAGGAACCCGATGCGCACCACGAGACCTGGCTCGTCGTCGGGCACGAGGAGGCCCGCGCGGCGCTCGCCGACCCCAGGCTCGCCAAGGACGGCAGCAGGATCGGGGTGACCTTCCTCGACGAGGAGCTGATCGGGAAGTATCTGCTGGTCGCCGACCCGCCCCAGCACACCCGCTTGCGGAGCCTGATCACACGCGCGTTCACGATGCGCAGGGTGGAGGAACTGCGCCCGAGGATCCAGCAGATCACCGGCGAACTGCTCGACGCGATGCTCCCGCAGGGGCGCGCCGACCTCGTGGACTCCTTCGCCTACCCGCTGCCCATCACCGTCATCTGCGAGCTGCTCGGCGTGCCCGAGATGGACCGCACGGAGTTCCGCAAGATCTCCACGGAGGCGGTCGCCCCGACCAGCGCACAGAGCGAGTACGACGCCTTCGTGCGCCTCGCCGAGTACCTCACCGAACTCATCGAGGACAAGCGCTGCGCGGGCCCCGGCGACGACCTGCTGAGCGACCTGATCCGCACCACCGCCGAGGACGGTGACCGGCTCTCCCCGCAGGAGCTGCGCGGCATGGCCTTCGTCCTGCTGATCGCGGGCCACGAGACGACGGTCCACCTCATCACCAACGCCGTCCACGCCCTGCTCACCCACCCAGACCAACTGGCCGCCCTGCGCGCTGACATGACCCTGATCGACGGCGCCGTCGAGGAGGCGCTGCGCTACGAGGGGCCGGTGGAGAACGCGACGTTCCGGTTCGCCGCCGAGCCCCTGGAGATAGCCGGAGTGCCGATCGCGCCGGGCGAGGCGGTGATGATCGGCCTCACCGCCGCCGACCGCGACGCCACCCGCTTCCCCGCCCCCGAGCGCTTCGACATCCGGCGCGACACCCGCGGCCACCTCGCCTTCGGCCACGGCATCCACTACTGCCTCGGCGCCCCGCTCGCCCGCATGGAGGCCCGCACGGCCATCCGGTCCCTGCTGGAGCGCGCCCCTGACCTGGCCCTGGACGGACCGCCGGGGCAGTGGCTGCCGGGGGTGCTGATACGTGGGGTGCGGAGCCTGCCGGTGCGGTGGTAGAGGCGCGAGCCGTGAGGGCTCCTCGGGGTACTCGCCCTCACATCGCCGCGTTCTGGGTCCCGCCCGGCAGTTCGGCGACGGCGACCGGTCTTCGGTCGCGTCTCGACAGCTCGCACGCCTCCGAGATCCGCAGCGCCTGCAAGGCCTCCCGGCCGTCACAGGGGTTGGCCCGCTCGCCGCGCACGACCTCCACGAACGCGTTCAGCTCCGCCTCGTACGCGGGCCCGAACCGCTCCAGGAACCCCGGCCACGGCTTGTCCGCCGCGGGTGGCCCCGTCGGCTCGGTGGACGCCACCGGCGTGCGGTCGTCCAGCCCGACCACGACCGTGTCCAGCTCACCGGCCAGCTCCATGCGCACGTCGTACCCGGCGCCGTTCAGCCGGGTCGCCGTGGCCGTGGCGAGCGTGCCGTCGTCCATGGTGAGCACCACCGCCGCGGTGTCCACGTCGCCCGCCTCACGGAACATCGCGGGTCCGGCGTCGGACCCGGCCGCGTACACGTCGACGACCTCACGCCCGGTCACCCAGCGCAGCACGTCGAAGTCGTGGATCAGCGTGTCCCGGTACAGCCCGCCGGACAGCGGCAGCCAGGCGGCCGGCGGCGGCGCCTGGTCGCTGGTCAGGGCCCGCACCGTGTGCAGCCGCCCGAGCCGGCCGGAGCGCACCGCCTCACGGGCGCCCGCGTAGCCGGTGTCGAAGCGCCGCTGGAAGCCCATCTGGAGGATCGTCCCGGCGGTCTCCACCTCCCCGATCGCGTGCAGGGTGCCCGGCAGGTCGAGGGCTATCGGCTTCTCGCAGAACACCGGGAGCCCCGCCCGGGCCGCCCGGCCGATCAGTTCGGCATGGGCCGAAGTCGCCGTGGTGATCACCACGGCGTCCACGCCCCAGCGGAAGATCTCGTCGACCCCGGGCGCCGCCGTCTCGCCGAGCCGGTGAGCCAGCTCCTGGGCGCGCGAGACATCCGCGTCCGTGAGGATCAAGGAGCCGACGTCGCGATGACGGCTGAGCGTGTTGGCGTGGATCGTGCCGATGCGGCCCGTACCGATGACCCCGATGCGCATGGAAACAAAGTGCGGGTTCAGTGCGTGCGCTGTCAATGCAAATGTCCGGACAATCAAACTACACGACTTCCCGTCAACAACGCGTAGAGCTACAGTCGGCCCGTGCCGAAACCAGAACAGGACCCGACCGTGGAACTCGAGCTCAGCGTGGACCGGAGCAGTCCGGTGCCCTTGTACTTCCAGCTGTCCCAACAGCTCGAAGCCGCGATCGAGCACGGAGCGCTCACGCCCGGCAGCCTGCTGGGCAACGAGATCGAGCTCGCCGCACGCCTCGGCCTGTCCCGTCCCACGGTCCGCCAGGCCATCCAGTCGCTGGTGGACAAGGGCCTGCTGGTGCGCCGCCGGGGCGTCGGGACCCAGGTCGTGCACAGCCAGGTCAAGCGCCCGCTGGAGCTCAGCAGCCTCTACGACGACCTGGAGTCGGCCGGCCAGCGCCCCGCGACCCGGGTGATCGTCAACACCGTCGTCCCGGCGTCCGCCGAGGTCGCGGCGGCCCTCGGGGTGGCCGAGGACAGCGACGTGCACCGGATCGAGCGGCTGCGCCTGGCGCACGGCGAGCCGATGGCTTACCTGTGCAACTACCTGCCGCCCGGGCTGCTCGGCCTGGACACCGCGCAACTGGAGGCCACCGGCCTGTACCGGCTGATGCGCGCCGCCGGCATCACCCTGCACAGTGCCCGCCAGACGATCGGCGCCCGCGCCGCCACCGCCGCCGAGGCCGAACGCCTGGCCGAGGAGGAGGGCGCCCCGCTGCTCACGATGCAGCGCGTGACGTTCGACGACACGGGCCGGGCGGTGGAGTACGGCACGCACACGTACCGCCCGAGCCGCTACTCCTTCGAGTTCCAGCTGCTCGTACGGTCGTGAACGCAAGCCCCTAGCGCGCCTGACCAACCGGGACGGACCGATCGGTACGTTGCAATGTCAGGACAATGCAACGTGCCTGGAGGGCATCGCCCCGGCAGGGACGCGGGAACCGCGCGCCCGACCACGCCGAACCGGCACCCGGCATGTGACGCGCACCCGCCTTTGCCGCCCCGTTCGGCACCCAGCGTGAGCGTGCGGCAGAATCGGCCCTGATGAGCACCTACCGCGACTTCACCGCCCCGATCGGCTCACGGCGGGCCCCCGTTCTGAGGACGGTGGGCCCAAGAGAGCGCCGTTCGCACCTGACGGCGCCCAGAGTCCCCACCGTGGGCATCGACATCGGTGGCACCAAGGTGATGGCGGGCGTCGTGGACGCCGACGGCAACATCCTGGAGAAGGTCCGCACGGAGACCCCGGACAAGTCCAAGAGCCCGAAGGTCGTCGAGGACACCATCGTCGAACTGGTCCTGGACCTGTCCGACCGCCACGACGTGCACGCCGTCGGCATCGGTGCGGCCGGCTGGGTCGACGCCGACCGCAACCGCGTCCTGTTCGCGCCTCATCTGTCCTGGCGCAACGAGCCGCTGCGGGACCGCATCGCGGGCCGGCTCGCCGTGCCGGTCCTGGTCGACAACGACGCCAACACGGCCGCCTGGGCGGAGTGGCGCTTCGGCGCCGGCCGTGACGAGGACCACCTCGTCATGATCACCCTGGGTACCGGAATCGGCGGTGCGATCCTGGAGGACGGGCAGGTCAAGCGGGGCAAGTACGGCGTCGCCGGCGAGTTCGGCCATATGCAGGTCGTGCCCGGCGGCCACCGCTGCCCGTGCGGCAACCGCGGCTGCTGGGAGCAGTACAGCTCCGGCAACGCGCTGGTGCGCGAGGCGAAGGAGCTGGCCGCCGCCGACTCTCCCGTGGCGTACGGGATCATCGAGCACGTCAAGGGCCAGATCGGCGACATCACCGGCCCGATGATCACCGAGCTGGCCCGCGACGGCGACGCGATGTGCATCGAGCTGCTCCAGGACATCGGCCAGTGGCTCGGCGTCGGCATCGCCAACCTCGCGGCCGCCCTGGACCCCTCCTGCTTCGTCATCGGCGGCGGTGTGTCGGCCGCCGACGACCTGCTGATCGGCCCCGCGCGGGACGCCTTCAAGCGCCACCTCACCGGCCGCGGCTACCGCCCCGAGGCCCGCATCACCCGCGCCCAGCTCGGCCCCGAGGCCGGCATGGTCGGCGCCGCCGACCTGGCCCGCCTGGTCGCCCGCCGGTTCCGGCGCGCCAACCGGCGCCGGGTGGAGCGCTACGAGCGCTACGCGCGGTTCGCGGAAGCCCGCCGGACGTCCCAGGGGTCGGCGTGACCGTGTCCGTACCCCGCCAGGCCGACTCGCCGGACGAGCAGTCCGAGCCCGAGGGCCGTCGCCACAGGAACCGCCGCAGGGCGCTCACCCTGCTCATCATCGTGCTGCTCATCGGCGTGCCGGCCGGCTACCTGGTGATCTCCGCCAACCAGAGCCGCGACAGCGGCAAGGACAAGGAGGCGAAGTACTCCGCGACCGGCCTCACCAAGGGCTGGCCGTCGAGGGTGCAGCGCCGGCTCTACCAGATCCCGATCCCGGTGCCGTCGTACAAGGTCGCCTACTACGAGACGAACAACTGGAAGACCAGCCGTCTCTACGTCCAGTTCGAGACCACCAAGGGCAACCTGGACGTCTTCCTCAAGTCCATCGGCGCCGACCGGGACGACCTGGAGGCGGACGAGGTCACCATCAACGCCCGCGACCAGAAGGTCACCGGCTGGCACTTCAAGGACTCCGGGTCCTGGTACGGCCTGGTCCGCAAGCAGAAGGACCCGGCGCCCACCCAGGACATCGTGGTCAACCTGTCCGACCCGGACCACCCCTTCGTGTACGCGGTCTCCCGTACGGTTCCCTGACGACACGGTGATCACGACGTGGCGGTCCCCGGCCCGGACGGGCCGCCGGGGCCGATTGTCAGACCCCGCCCGTAGAGTCGAAGACGGTTGATCGGACTCGAAGGCGGGAGGTGACAGGGCGTATGAGCGACATGGCCACGGTGGCCGAGAGGGCGGGGCGGGACGTCCCTGTGCGGCTCGCGGCCGTCTTCCTGCCCGCGTCCCTTCCGCGCGAGGGGCGGATCGCCTTCTGGGACCCGGAGGGCGGCCCGCTGCCCGCCGAGGACACCGAGCTCACCGTCGTACGGCGCCATGGCGCAGGAGTCCGCCGCAGGACCGCCCCCGCGCTGACCCTGCCGCTCGACGACGCGCTGCCGCTGCTCGTGCGGGCGCGGCGGGACCCGGCCGCCCACCCCGCCACCGCCTGCTGGGGCGCGGCCGCCCTGCACGCCCTGCGGCTCACCGCACGCGGCCGGCTGCTGCCCGGCCTGACCCCCACCGGCCACGACGCCTGGCGCGCTGGCCCCCTCGACCCCGACGACATCGCACACCTGCGCGCGGTCGCCGCGGCCCTGCCCCACGAGGGCCACGCGGTCCCCCTGCCCGGCCCCGGCCCGCTGCGGCTGCCCGAGCCGGAGGCGCTGATGCGCGCCTTCCTGGACGCGGTCGCCGACACCCTGCCCCGCACCCCGGCCGCGCCGCACGTCTCGGGGAAGCCCTTCGCCGCGCGCGAGGCCCAGCGGCTGCCCGGCGCCCACGACTGGGCGGCCGAGGTCGCCGCCGGCATGGACGCGGGCGTACGGATCTCACTGCGCCTGGACCTCTCGGCGTACGACCTCTTCGACGACCGCGACGACGGCGCACGCCGCGCGGGCGCGGCCGTCGTCCAGGTGCACAGCCTCGCCGACCCCACCCTGGTGGCCGACGCGGCCGCCCTGTGGGCCGGCCAGGCCGACGACGCCTTCGGGCCGCGCGCGCGGGTGGACGCCGCTCTGGCGGTGCGCCGCGCGGCCCGGGTGTGGGCCCCGCTCGACCGCCTCGCCGAGCAGGACGTGCCCGACGTACTGGCCCTCTCCGACGAGGAGTTGGGCGACCTGCTGGGCGTGGCCACCACCCGCCTCGCGGCGGCCGGGGTGGCCGTGCACTGGCCCCGGGACCTGGCGCAGGACCTCAGCGCGGCGGCGATCGTACGGCCCGCGCCCGGCTCGGCGACCGACGGCACCGGGTTCTTCGAGAGCGAGGAACTGCTCCAGTTCCGCTGGCAGTTGGCGATCGGCGGCGACCCGCTCACCGAGGGCGAGATGGACGCTCTGGCCGAGGCGCACCGCCCCGTCGTCCGGCTGCGGGACAGCTGGGTCCTGGTCGACCCGGCGCTCGTCCGCAAGGCACGCAAGCGCGAACTGGGCCTGCTCGACCCGGTCGACGCACTGTCCGTCGCCCTCACCGGCACCGCGGAGGTCGAAGGCGAGACGGTCGAGGCGGTGCCGGTCGGCGCACTGGCGGCCCTGCGGGACCGGCTCACCACGGGCGTACGGCCGGCCGAGGCACCGCCGGGCCTGCACGCCACCCTGCGCGACTACCAACTCCGGGGCCTGGCCTGGCTGGACCTCATGACATCCCTGGGACTCGGCGGCTGCCTGGCCGACGACATGGGCCTCGGCAAGACGATCACGGTGATCGCGCTGCATCTGAAGCGCGCCAGGACCGCCCCGACCCTGGTGGTCTGCCCGGCCTCCCTGCTGGGCAACTGGCAGCGGGAGATCACCCGTTTCGCCCCCGGCGTCCCCGTCCGCCGCTTCCACGGCCCGGACCGCACCCTGGACGACATGGACGGCGGCTTCGTCCTGACGACGTACGGCACCATGCGGTCGACGGCACCGACGCTGGCCGAGCACACCTGGGGCATGGTCGTCGCCGACGAGGCACAGCACGTGAAGAACCCCCACTCGGCGACCGCGAAGGCGCTGCGCACCATCCCGACGCCCGCGCGCGTGGCGCTGACCGGCACACCGGTGGAGAACAACCTCTCCGAACTCTGGGCCCTGCTCGACTGGACCACACCCGGCCTGCTCGGTCCGCTGAAGTCCTTCCGCGCCCGGCACGCGCGTGCCGTGGAGAACGGTGAGGACGAGGAGGCGGTGACCCGGCTGGCCCGCCTGGTGCGGCCGTTCCTGCTGCGCCGCAAGAAGTCCGACCCGGGGATCGTCCCCGAACTGCCGCCCAAGACGGAGACGGACCACCCCGTCCCGCTCACCCGTGAACAGGCCGCGCTCTACGAGGCCGTGGTGCGTGAGTCGCTGCTCGCCATCGAGACGGCGGAGGGCATCGCGCGCCGCGGGCTGGTGCTGAAACTCCTGACGTCCCTGAAGCAGGTCTGCGACCACCCCGCGCTGTATCTGAAGGAGGAGACCGCGGCACCGGCCGCCGGCCTCGCCGCCCGCTCCGGCAAGCTGGCCCTGCTGGACGAACTGCTCGACACCGTGCTGGCCGAGGACGGTTCGGTGCTGGTCTTCACGCAGTATGTGGGGATGGCCCGCCTGATCGCCGCCCACCTCGCCTCCCGGGCGGTCCCGGTGGAGCTGCTGCACGGCGGTACGCCCGTCCCGGACCGCGAACGGATGGTGGACCGCTTCCAGGACGGCGCGACCCCGGTCCTGGTGCTGTCCCTCAAGGCCGCCGGCACCGGCCTCAACCTCACCCGCGCCGGCCATGTCGTCCACTTCGACCGCTGGTGGAACCCGGCGGTCGAGGAACAGGCCACCGACCGTGCCTACCGCATCGGCCAGACCCAGCCCGTCCAGGTCCACCGCCTCATCACCGAGGGCACCGTGGAGGACCGCATCGCCGAGATGCTCGAATCCAAGCGAGCCCTGGCCGACGCGATCCTCGGCTCCGGCGAATCGGCCCTCACCGAACTGACGGACCACGAACTGTCCGACCTCGTGTCGCTGAGGAGGGAGTCATGACGGGGGCGGGGGAGTGGAGGAGTCCGGAGGGCGAGGAGTCGGAGGTGCGGCACGCCCCGTCGGCGGAGGCCGAAGCTAGTCGGCGCGGGGATGCCGAGCACCGGCCGGCCGATGCCGCACGCCGTGCGCTGCGGGCCGCCCGGGAGCGGCGGGAGTCCGAGCAAGGGGCCGCCGCGGGGGACGAGTCGGCCGCAGGGGAGGACAAGCGGCGGGTTGCTCGACCGGGGGATGCCGCTCGTGCCGCGGTGCGGTCCACCCGAGAGCCTGACCGGGACCGAGCCCATGGTGTGGGCGGCGTGGGTGCGAGCTCTGCCGGTGGCCCGGACGTCGTGGAGGGCGGCCGTGATGTTCCGCGGTCCGGGGCACGCCGCGTGTCGAGCGAGGACGCGCGTCGGCCGGGAGCGCATCAGCAGGGAGCCAACCGCCCTGGCGCGGAAGCGGATCCGGCCGAGTCGGACCCGTCCGGCACGCCGACCGAGCACGGCGTGCAGGGCACGTCGAGCGAGCCCGGCACCGAGTCGCCCGCTCCGGCGTCCGGCCGTCCCGGTCCGCGTCCTGGGGACGCCGCGCGTGAGGCGTTGCGCGCGGCCCTGGAGGAGAGGCGACGGGCCGAGTCGGAGGAAGCGGGCAGGGGAGTTCGGGGCGCCGGCACTTCGCGCCGGCCCGCGTCACCGACCCGTTCCGGAGCCGGGGATCGACCCCGACGGGACGCGGGCGGCGATGACGTCCGGCAGCGGGGGAGCGAGCCGCCCCGCCGGCCGGTCCGTGCCGCCGACCGCATGCGTGTCCGTGACGTACAGAGCCTGCTTGCCGGTGCCTTCATGATGCCGTCCTCGGACGCGCCCGAGGGCGACGAGGACTCGGGCCTGCCCGATCCGGCCGACCGCTCGCGACGCAGCCCGGCGAGTCCTTCCTCATCCGCACCTGACCACTCGCGGCGTACCCCGGCGAGTCCTCCCTCAGCCGCACCCGATCACCCGCGACGCGACCCGGCGAGTCCCTCCTCAGCCGCGCCCGACCACCCCTGGCACCCCTCCGCGCCGCCCACCGACGGCGACCCTTTCCCTGCCCCCGCATCTCCGCCTGAGTCCTCGCCCGCCTCGCCCTCCACCCCTCCGCCAAGTCCCCACCCCACCAACTCCACCAACCCCACCCCCCAGGTCCCCCGATCCATGGCCGCCCCCTCCCGCGATGGCGAACTCCGGCGTACCTTCCCGGCTTTCGCGGTGCGCCCCGCGGATGACACCCGGTTCGCCGAGAGCTGGTGGGGCAACGCCTGGGTGACCGCGTTGGAGGAGGGTGCTCTCGATGTCAAGCGGCTTGCGCGGGGGCGGGGTTACGCGCAGGAAGGGCATGTCGACGCCATCACCGTGACGCCGGGGCTGGTGCTGGCGTACGTGCTGGGGAGCCGTCCGCGTCCGTACCGTGTGCAGGTGCGGCTGCGGACGTTGGACGACGCCGACTGGACGCGGTTCCTGGACGCCGTCGCCGAACGGCCCGGCCACATCGCGGCGTTGCTGGACAAGGAGATGCCGCAGTCCCTCGCCGACTGCGGGGTGCCGCTGCTGCCGGGGCCGGGCGACCTGGACCCCCATTGCAGCTGCCCCGACCGGGGCCACCCCTGCAAGCACGCCGCCGCCCTCTGCTACCAGACGGCACGCCTGCTGGACGCCGACCCCTTCGTACTGCTCCTGCTGCGCGGCCGCGGTGAACGGCAGTTGCTCGACGCGCTGTCCCGGCTGAGCGCCGCCCGCGCTGCCCGGGCCGCACAGGAACAGCAGCCCGCGCCCGTCGCGGGCGTACGTGCCACCGAGGCACTGGACCCGGAGCGTCGGCTCCCGCCCCTCCCGGCCTCCTTGCCGGTGCCCCCGCACCCCGAGCAACCGCCCGTCTATCCGGCGGCCCCGGGCGGCCCGGACCCCTTCGCGCTGGACCAGTTGGCGACGGACGCCGCCGCGCGCGCCCACGCCATGCTCGGCACCGGCCGTGACCCGGTCGCCGAACTGACCCTGTGGCAGGACGCGGTACGGCTCGCCGCCGCCCGCCCCGGTTCGGGCCTGACCGCCGCCACCCGCGCCCTGTACGCCTCCCTGGCCGCAGCCACCGACCGCACCCCCGCCGACCTGGCCCGCGCGGTCGCGGCCTGGCGGCAGGGCGGGCTCGAAGGGCTCACCGTCCTCGAAGAGCCCTGGGACCCGCCGGCCGGCCGCTTCGACCGGGCCCGACCGCTCCTGCTCGCCGCCGACCTGCCGGCCTTCCGGCCCTGGCGCAACCGCCTCACCCACCCCCGCGGCCATGTCCAACTCCGCCTCGGCCGCGACGGGCTGTGGTACCCGTACGAGTCGGAACCCGGCCACGACGACTGGTGGCCACGCGGCACCCCGGACCTCGACCCCGTCGGCGCGCTCACCGGTCTCGACCCGGCGGGCGCCCTCGACGACCTCGGGTTCGCGCCGCCGGAAGCTTGACCCGACCATGCCCCGCACCGACGACCGCCCTTTCGGGGAGCAACTACACTGCCGCGTTGTCGCCCAGGCGGCACACAGCAACTGGCCGGAAGCGAACGGTGGGAGAGGCCATGGCAACGGGGGGATGGGGTCCCGGACCCGGCTCGGGACAACCGGGCGGCAACGGACCCGGCGGCCAGGGCTGGGGCGCCCCGTACGGACCCGGCCCGGCGCCCAACGGCCCCTACGGGCCGGGCAACGGCGGCACCCCCTACGGCCCGCCCCCGCCGAACCCGAACCCGTATCCCAACCCCCACCCCGGTCCGTACCCTTACGGCCCGCCGCCCGGCCGTCCCGTACCGGTGGCACGCCGCCGCGGCTGCCTCTGGTACTTCTCGCCGCTCTTCCTCGCGGTCCTGCTCCTGCGCTCCGCGCACCGCGTCGCCACCAAGCTGTTCGTGCACGAGAGCGGCGACCGGATCGTGGACCGCACCGTGGACCGCGTGCAGGTGGCGCGCACGGTGCTCGGCGCGCTGGCCACCATCGGGCTGATCCTCGCCTACGGCGTGGAGAAGGACCGTTGGAACAACGCGGCCGAGGCGGGCTTCGCCAACGCGATCGTCACGCCGTTCCTGCTGATCTGCGCCGGGCCGCTGGTCATCCTCGGGTTCATCTACTACGCGCCCCCGCACCTGAGGCCGCACCTGCGCTCACGCCTGCGCGCCCCGCTCAAGGCGGTCGGCTGGTTTCTGCTGTCCCTCGCCGTCGTCGCCGCGATCATCTACTTCGTGGGCAGCAGCGGGGTCATGGAGAGCAAGAACCCGTGGCTGGTGGTGCCGGTCGCGCTCATCACCATGGCGGCCATCTTCTGGGGCCTGCCGTTCCTGTTCCTGGCGTCGCTGTACTCCGCCCGCAGCGCCTTCAACACCGCCCATGTGCACCCGATGCTGCCGCCCGTGGTCACCGGCATCCTGGTCTGGCTCCTCGCGATCTTCAACCTGATCAGCGAGGGCATGCCCGCGGGTCCGCCGGTGGCCCAGTTCTGCTCGGTGCTGGGCGGCCCGCTGTCGGTGACCGCGGTCTCGGCGTGGGAGATGTGGCGGCTGCGCACCCGGTACGGCGTCACCGTCCGCGGCTGAGCCGAACCTCCGTCCCGTGAAGGCCGTGTGAGAGTTCCTCGCCGATCTGCGGGAGCCAGGTGTGAGGACGTGGGGTCCGTGGGGCCGGTGTTCGGATGCGGACGTTAGCGTGGAGCGGTGAGTGAGACGAAGACCCCCGCCCTCCAGTACCGATTCGACGGCCCGGAAGATGCCCCGGTCCTCATCCTGGGCCCCTCGCTCGGTACCACCTGGCACATGTGGGACCGGCAGGTTCCCGAGCTGACCCAGCAGTGGCGTGTCTTCCGGTTCGACCTGCCGGGACACGGCGGCGCGCCCGCCTACCCGGCGGGCTCCGTCGCCGAACTCGCCGAACGACTGCTCGTCACCCTCGACGGCCTCGGCGTGCAGCGCTTCGGCTACGCGGGCTGCGCGCTCGGCGGCGCGCTCGGCATCGAACTCGCCCTGCGCCACCCCGAGCGCATCGCCTCGCTCGCGCTGATCGCCGCCTCGCCCCGCTTCGGCACGGCGGACGAGTTCCGGCAGCGCGGCGTGATCGTGCGCACGAACGGCCTGGACCCCATCGCCCGCACCTCGCCGGACCGTTGGTTCACCAACGGCTTCGCCGCCGCCCAGCCCGCCATCACGGAGTGGGCCGTGCAGATGGTGCGCACCACCGACCCCGGCTGCTACATCGCCGCCTGCGAGGCCCTCGCCTCCTTCGACGTACGGTCGCAGCTCGCGGGCGTCGCCGTGCCCACGCTCGTCCTCGTCGGCTCGGACGACCAGGTCACCGGCCCCGCCGAGGCCCGCACCCTGGTCGCCGGCATACCGGACGCGCGGCTCGCCGTGGTCCCCGGTGCCTCCCACCTCGTGCCGGTCGAGCAGCCCGCCGCCGTCACCGACCTGCTGGTGCGGCACTTCTCCACCGCCTGGCAGCCCGCCTACGACTCCACGACCGGCCAGATGGCCATCGTCGCCGCCCCCGTGAAGCCGGTCCTGGCCCCCGTGCCGTCGCAGCCGGCGCCCATCGCCGAGATCGCCCCGGCCGTCGTACCGCAGCAGACGACGGGGCGGGCGGATCCGTACGACGCGGGGATCAAGGTCCGTCGTGAGGTGCTCGGTGACGCGCACGTCGACCGGGCCCTGGCGCAGGCCGACGACTTCTCGGGGGACTTCCAGGAGCTCATCACCCGCTACGCGTGGGGCGAGGTCTGGGGCAGACCCGGCCTCGACCGGCGCGCCCGCAGCTGTGTCACCCTCACCGCCCTGGTCGCGGGCGGCCACCTGGACGAACTCGCCTTCCACACCCGCGCCGCACTGCGCAACGGCCTCACCCCGGACGAGATCAAGGAAGTGCTGCTCCAGGCGGCCGTCTACTGCGGCGTACCGGCGGCCAACAGCGCGTTCAAGGTCGCCCAGAAGGTCATAAGGGAGGAGACCACTCCCGAGGAGTGAGCATCCCCGGCGGGTGCGCGCCAGGATGGACCCATGAAGCTCACGAAGAAGTCGCACTCCTGTGTCCGCCTGGAGAAGGACGGACAGACGCTCGTTCTCGACCCCGGCGGGTTCAGCGAGGAGGACGCCGCGGTCGGCGCGGACGCGATCCTCGTCACACACGAGCACCCCGACCACTTCGACGAGGCGCGGCTGCGGGCGGCCATGGAGGCCGACCCGGCGGCGCAGATCTGGACGCTGAAGTCCGTCGCCGAGCAGATCTCGGCGGCGTTCCCGGGCCGCGTGCACACCGTCGGCCACGGCGACACCTTCACCGCCGCCGGCTTCGACGTCCAGGTCCACGGCGAACTGCACGCCGTCATCCACCCGGACATCCCGCGCATCACCAACGTCGGCTACCTCGTGGACGGCGGGCGCATCTTCCACCCGGGCGACGCCCTCACCGTGCCCGAGCACCCGGTCGAGACGCTGATGCTCCCGGTCATGGCGCCCTGGAACAAGATCGCGGAGGTCATCGACTACGTCCGCGAGGTCAAGCCGCAGCGCGCCTACGACATCCACGACGCCCTCCTGACCGACCTGGCCCGGCCGATCTACGACCGACAGATCGGCGCCCTGGGCGGCTCGGAGCACCTGCGCCTGACGCCGGGGGACTCCGCGGAGCTGTGACCGGCCCCACCCCGGGCGGGGCCGGGTTGTCAGTCCCGCCCGGTAGGTTGTGAGACATGCGCATCGCGACCTGGAACGTGAACTCGATCACCGCACGCCTGCCGAGGCTCCTGGCCTGGCTGGAGAGCAGCGGCACCGACGTGCTGTGCCTCCAGGAGGCCAAGGTCTCCGAGGACCAGTTCCCGTTCGAGCCGCTGCGCGACCTCGGCTACGAGGCGGCGGTCAACGCCACCGGCCGGTGGAACGGCGTGGCGGTGCTCTCCCGCGTCGGCCTCAAGGACGTCGTCAAGGGCCTGCCCGGCGACCCCGGCTACGACGGCGTGCAGGAGCCCCGGGCCGTCTCGGCGACCTGCGGTCCGGTCCGCGTCTGGTCGGTGTACGTGCCGAATGGCCGCGAGGTGGACCACCCCCACTACGCCTACAAGCTCCAGTGGTTCGAGGCGCTGAAGGCGGCCGTCGCCGGCGACGCGGGAGGGAGCCGCCCGTTCGCCGTGCTGGGCGACTACAACGTGGCGCCGACGGACGACGACGTCTACGACGTGGCCGCCTTCGAGGGCCTCACCCACGTCACCCCCGCCGAGCGCGCCGCCCTGACGGCGCTGCGCGAGTCCGGCTTGTCCGACGTGGTCCCGCGCCCCCTGAAGTACGACCACCCTTACACCTACTGGGACTACCGCCAGCTCGCCTTCCCCAAGAACCGCGGCATGCGCATCGACCTGGTCTACGGCAACGAACCGTTCGCCAAGGCCGTCAGCGACTCCTACGTGGACCGCGAGGAGCGCAAGGGCAAGGGCGCCTCGGACCACGCACCGGTGGTCGTGGACCTGGACGTGTAAGGCACCCGGCCGCGGTCACGGCACCAGCGCCCGCAGGTCCACCGACCGGGCCATGGCGGCCAGCCCCGGGTCCCCCGGGTGCAGATGGTCCCCGCTGTCGTAGGCGGGAAGCATCCGGGAGGGCTGTGCCGGGTCCCGTACGACCGCGTCGAAGTCGAGCACCCCGTCGTACACCCCGGCGCCACGGATCCACGCGTTGATCTCGACCCGCTCGGCGTCGGCCGCGGCGGTGCAGCGCGCCTCGCCCGCGCACGGCAGGATCGTCGCCGCCAGCATCCGCAGCCCCCGCGCGTGCCCACGGTCCGCGATCTCGCGCAGCCCGGCGATCACCTGCTCCGCGGTCGTGTCCCAGCGCACATCGTTGATGCCCTCGAACACGACGGCCGTACGCGCCGACGTCTGGGCCAGCACATCGAGGTCGAACCGGTGCAGGGCGCTCACCCCGGCCGTGTCGGTGGAGACGCCGTCCCCGGGGTAGCGGTCGGAGACCACACGGTTTCCGGAGATTCCCTGGTTGAGCACCCCGTAGCGCGGGACCGCACTCTGGTTCAGCAGCCGTGTGGCGAGGACGTTGGGCCACCGCCGGTTCGCATCCGTCGTGGACTTGTCGCCGTCGGTGATCGAGTCACCCAGCAGCACCACGGACCCCGGCCCGCCGCCCACGTCGACGCCCGTCAGCAGCGGCCAGCTGGTGAGCACGGTCGGATAGGCGGAGGCGGCGAGGTCCGCCGTGTGGTCGCCCGGCTCGCTCACGTACGACCGCTGCTGCGCGAGCCGGTGCACGGGCGCGGCCGGCACGGTCCCCGGCAGATGGAAGCTCACCAGCAGGTTGGTGTCGGCGGGCACGGCGAAGCCGAGCGGATCGCTGTACGCCTGCGCGCCCGCCGGGACCTCCACGCCCGCCGCGCCGCCGAACGACAGCCGGACCGGCGTCGCCTTCGCCGCCGCGCCCGACTGCTGCACCGCCACCGTGGCGCCACCGATCCGCACCGGCCCCGCAGCGAAGGTGTTGTCGAACCGCAGCCGCACCCGCGGCCCGCCCGCCGAGGTGTGCACCACCAGACGCAGCGTCCGGTCGGTCCACGGCCCGACGGTCGGATAGCCGCCCGTCGCCGCGGCCCAACTCCCCGTCCAGCCCGGGGCCGGGGACCGCACCGCCACCGCGAACACATGCAGCCCGGTCGCCTGCGGCAGCCGTACGGAGGCGACCTGGCTCCCCGCGACCAGCGGCACGGTCACCACGTACAGCCGCGCGCGCTCGGCGAGTTGGCCGCCGGGTGTGTTGATGTGCGGCAGGGCGACCGCCTTGGTGGCGAGCGGGCCGGTGCGCCAGTCGGGGGCGGTCAGCCGGTACCCGGACCGGGCGCCGTCGGCGTAGACCACCGTCCCCGCCGCGCCCACGTCGATGCCTGCCGTGCCCGCCACCAGGAAGGCGAGCGCGTCTCCGCGGCCGCGCACCCGCACGTCCTGCCCGGCGGCGAGAACGTTGTCGGGCTCGCCCGGCTGCCGGTCGGGCCAGGTCAGCCGGGCGCCCTGCACGGTCAGCGCACGGCCCGGCGTCCACCCGGCGGCGGCGAGGTCCTGCGCGGACAGAGAGGCGCCCGACCCGTCGAAGTCGGCTGCGGCGGGACGGGCGTCGTCACTGACGGCCGTGTTGTCGAAGAGCCGCTCCAGCGGGAGCGGCACGGCTCTGCGCTCGCCGGACGCATGGGCGGAGACACCCGGCACCAGGGCTGCGAAGAGGGCAAGGACGACCGCGGAGATCCACACACATCGGCGCACGGCCGACTCCTCCCGTTCACGACCGCTCAGGACTGCGGATGACTGCGCATGACAAGTTCGGGCAGGACACTCAGAAGAGAAGTGCTTGCGAGATTTTCAGGTGTGAGTCGTTCCGACGAGACGCATGACGCACGGAGAAGTTAGAGAGGCACCCGTGACCCGTCAACGAGCCATGCCACAAGTCGGCGTGAACTCGACCGGAATCGACGGTCCGCGCGCCTGTGGTGCGTTCGGCCGTGCGAATGACACGCTGTGCGTATGAAGATCCCTTTTCTTGGCCATCGGCCCGAGAAGCGCGGGGCCCCCGACCCCGAGGGCATCGCCGAACTGCTCTCCGAGTGCGAGCTGCTGCGTTCCCACGCGTCCCGGGCGGGGATCCAACTCGATGACACCGTGGCCTCGTTGGAGGCCCTCGATCAGCTGCTGCCGCGCTGGCGGGACGACGAGGAGATCCTGCCCTGGCTGGGCAACGACGCCGGGCTGTACCTCGGCACCGTCATCGTGCGTACCGTGCCCGGCGCCGCCTGGGAGATCTGGCCGGACGGTCAGCCGGTCGTCCGGCTCGCGTCCGGCCGGGAGTTCGACGTCGTCGCCTCCGGGCGGGAGTGGGCCGTGAGCGGCGTGCCGGAGCTGTCGCAGCTGTACGCGGAGGTCGCGGAGGCCTGAGGCCCCGGCCGTGGGGTGCGGCATAAGTACCAAGTAAATACGGCTTATGTCCGAAAAGTGCGTGTCGTCCAATAAGTCAGCTCTTGTCCCGCTAGTTTGCGGTCATCGCTGTACTGAACAGGACTGGGGCTGGGCATGGCTGGCGATCCACCGATCGTGCCGCGTGACGTCGACAACCATGTGGGGGACTTGTCGCTTCGTGGTCCGTGAACCCTTCCGGCCCCGCCGGGTCGGACCTCGACTACGATGTTTCGTCCGTCCCCAAGGCCGTGGCGGTGGCCCCGCCCACGACCAGGGACGCTGCTGCCGGGTGGGGATCCCCCCACGGCCCCTGGGGACAGGGGCAGCAGGGGGCAGCAGTCACAGAGCCATACCCGTCCGGCGCCGGCCGGAGATCACTGTTCGCGCAGTGGAATCGACACGTACGACGGGTCGTTCGCCGGCGAGGAGAAGGTCAGCCGCGCGCCGGACGGGTTGTGCTCGATGTAGAGCGGGTCGACCGTGTCGACGACCATCGCGAGGCGGTGCCCTGCCGGGACGTCGTAGGACGTGGAGTACAACTCCAGGTCGAGACCGAACGGCTGTCCGGGTGTCCGTCCGTGGAAGGTGTACGGCGCGTTGCTGACCAGCTTGCCGAGGCCGAGCGGGCCCACGTCGTACAGATAGGCGACGAGGGTGCCGCTCTCCTTGGTCGGGGTGACGGTGGTGTGCAACTTCGAGGTGCCGCGCACACGTTGGGCCGAGGAGTACTTCTCCGACTGCCATACGGCCGCCCAGCGGCGGGGCAGCAGCGGGATCGCGGCCATCGGGGGCACCTGGGCCACCTGGTCGAGGATGCTGGACAGGAAGACGACGCCGCCGTTGGCTCCCGAGTCGACGTTCGCGCGGATCGTCGTCGTGCCTGCCAGGGAGATCTTCTTGTCCGTCGCGCCGACCGACTTCCAGTCCGGGTAGCCCTCGTAGGCGCCGCCGGACCGGGACTTGAGCTGGACCGGCAGCTCCCGGTTGATGCCGTTGTCCTCGCCCTTGAGGTAGTGGTCGAACCAGCGCTCGGTGTCCGTCCACACGTCGTTGGGCAGGCCGAACAGCCCGGTGAGCTCGGCGGTGGCGTGGTCGCCGGGGCGGAAATCCAGCCGCTTCGGGCCGGTGAGCTTCTCGTAGAAGTCCGCGTACTGGTTGGGCGGGAAGATCGTGTCGCCCCAGGCGTTGGCCATCATGACCGCGGCACCGCTGTCGTTGAGTTGGTCCACGTATGTACCGACAGAACGTTTCTTCCCCCAGTTGATGATGTCCTGTTCCTTGGACAGGTTGGAGGCGTAGAAGTCGTCGAAGATCTGCCGGAGTTCGGCGCCCTGGCGGCCGGTGATCAGGCCCGCGCCGTCGAGCAGCGCGGCGGCCTGGACGTGCTGGGTGCGGCCCGAGTAGATGGAGCCGATGAGGTCGGCCCAGCCACTGAGGGCGGCGACCGCCCGGACCCGTTTGTCGTGCGCGGCGGTCAGCAGGCTGATGCCGGCGCCGTACGAGACGCCCGCCATGCCGATCTGCCGTGCGTCGGCCGGGGTGTTGGCGAGCGCCCAGTCGATGACCTTGGACGCGTCGGCTATGTCGGGCGGCCCGGCCACTTCTATCTCGCCACCGGACTGCCAGAAGCCGCGCACGTTGTAACTGACGACGACGTAGCCCGAGTTCGCGAGCTTCTGAGCCTGTGCGAAGTACTCGACCTGGGGCAGGCCCCAGCTCGTGGGCATGACGAGCAGCGGGTAGCGGTGCGTGCCGTCGGCGCCGGCCGGCGTGACGACGTTCGCCTTCAGGGTGGTGCCGCCGTCGCCGCCGATGTCGACGAACCGGACGCTGTTCGGGGCGGCTTGGGCCGCGGGGGCGAGCCCGAGGGCGCTACCGGCGACCAGGGTCGCGGAGACGGCGCCCACGGCGGTCGTACGCAGTGCCTTGCGATGGGTTCCCACGGGTCACTCCTCACTCGTGTCAGTGCAAAGTGACCCGACGGTAACCGCGGCCTCTTACCGCAAGTAACCCGTCGGTAAGTTACGTGCCAGTAACGATATGCGGAATGTGGCGGACCTCAGGAGGCACGGTGGCTATTGCGGGGAGCCGCGGGTGTCGGCAAGGGGGTCTGCGCGGCGCGTGTGACATCGGCGACCAGCTCCACCACGTCCGGGCCGTACGCCTGCGAGTTGACCACCTTCAGCAGCACGGCGAAGGTGCCGTTGCCGTGCTTGCGGGACAGCCGCTCGTGATTGCGGGCGAGATAACGGGTGGCCGCCTGGTTGGTGATGGCGGTCTGCCCGCAGAACAGGAAGACCGGGCGCGGGCCTTGGCTCTCGCCGACGGTGAGGCGGGCCAGAAGCGCGTACTCCTCCTTGCCGACCTCCACCCGGTAGCGCTCGGAGCCGATCTGGAACGCACCCCGGTCCGGGCCGGGTTCGGAGTCCACGTTCACGAGCACCCCCGGCAGGAGCGAGGCGAGGTGCGCCGCCATGCGCCGGTTCGACGCCGGGCCGCCGACGCAGAACTCGGTGCGCTCGCCGAAGCCCTGGCGGGCCGCGTCGTGCGGGATTATCTGGGCGTGGGCGTTGCAGTCCTTGATCAGGGCGGCCAGTTCGAGCAGCGCGAACACGTCGTAACGCATCACCGTCAGCTCGGGCCCGCCGGCCCCGCGGTTGACCACCAGCAAGGACTCGGCGTTGTCGGGCAGCCCGAAGAAGGCCTGCTTGCGGCGCAGTCTGCGCTTCCACAGATAGGTGCGCGCGAGCCAGCCGAGCGTGGCACTGATGCCGGCCGCGACCACGCCCAGGACGATGTTGCGTACGTCGTCATTCATGGGCGCGCATGGTAGCGGGCGAACGCAAACCCACGTTCGACGAAAGACGGCGAGGGCAGGCTGACGCGGGCATGCCGATCGAATAGGCTGCGCGAACGGTCCCTGACTGGAGGTGCTGATGCGTCGCCCTGTCGCGCGGAAACTGTCGGTCCTGGCGATCTCGGTCGCCGTGGTGTCAGTGGGAGCGGCGGCACCGCCCGGCACCGGCACCCATGCCGTCGAGAAGGTTCCCGTGGCCGTCGGATACGGCGGAGCCGTGTCGAGCGTCGACGCCGATGCCTCCGCGGCCGGCATCGAGGTCCTGCGCAAGGGCGGCAACGCCGTCGACGCCGCCGTCGCCACGGCCGCCGCGCTCGGTGTCACCGAGCCCTACTCCGCCGGCGTCGGCGGAGGCGGCTACTTCGTCTACTACGACGCCGGGTCCCGAACTGTGCGCACCATCGACGGCCGGGAGACCGCGCCGCTGAGCGCCGACTCGGGCCTGTTCACGGAGAACGGCACCGCGATCCCGTTCGCCGAGGCCGTCAGCAGCGGCCTCAGCGTCGGTACCCCGGGTACGCCCGCCAC
This sequence comes from Streptomyces chartreusis, assembly GCF_008704715.1. NCBI lineage: Bacteria > Bacillati > Actinomycetota > Actinomycetes > Kitasatosporales > Streptomycetaceae > Streptomyces > Streptomyces chartreusis. The sequence continues at coordinate 2,071,181 of NZ_CP023689.1, read as the reverse complement.
CTGGCAGAAGGCCCTCGACCAGTGGGGGAGCAAGAGCCTCAGGTCGGTCCTGAAGCCCGCCGAGCGCCTCGCCCGCGACGGTTTCCGGGTCGACGACACCTTCCGCTCGCAGACCGCCGCCAACGAGGCCCGGTTCCGCTACTTCCCGGACACCGCGAAGCTGTTCCTGCCGGGCGGCGCGCTGCCGGTCGTCGGCTCCAGCTTCAAGAACCCCGACCTCGCCCGCACCTACGCCGAGCTGGCGGACAAGGGCGTCGGCGCGCTCTACCGGGGCGACATCGCCGACGACATCGTCGACACCGTCGACAACCCGCCCGTGGACCCGGCCTCCGGCTGGAACGCCCGCCGCGGCGACCTGACCGCGAAGGACCTGGCCGCCTACCGGGTCAGGTCGCAGGCGCCCTCGAAGACCTCCTACCGCGGTCTGGGCGTCTACTCCATGGCGCCCTCCTCCTCCGGCGGCACCACCGTCGGCGAGGCCCTCAACATCCTGGAGAACACGGACCTGTCGAAGGCGAGCGAGGTCCGCTACCTGCACCGCTACATCGAGGCCAGCCGCATCTCCTTCGCCGACCGCGGGCGCTGGGTCGGCGACCCGGCCTTCGAGGACGTACCGACGAAGGGGCTGCTGTCGCAGCGCTACGCCGACTCGCGGGCGTGCCTGATCAAGGACGACGCCGTGCTGACGAGCCCGGTGGCGCCGGGCGACCCGCGCGACCCGGCGTCCTGCGACGCGCGCGGCACCGCCGCCCCGACCACCTACGAGGGCGACAGCACCACCCACCTCACGGTGGCCGACAAGTGGGGCAACGTCGTCTCGTACACCCTCACCATCGAGCAGACCGGCGGCAGCGGGATCACCGTCCCGGGCCGCGGCTTCCTGCTCAACAACGAGCTGACGGACTTCTCCTTCACCCCGGCGAGCCCGGCCGTGCACGACCCGAACCTGCCGGGCCCCGGCAAGCGCCCGCGTTCGTCCATGTCGCCGACGATCGTCCTCGACCGGCACGACAAGCCCGTCGTGGCGCTCGGTTCGCCCGGCGGGGCCACCATCATCACCACCGTGCTCCAGACCCTGACCGGGTTCCTCGACCGGGGCCTGCCGCTGGTCGACGCGATCGCCGCGCCGCGCGCCAGCCAGCGCAACGCCGCGACCACGGAACTCGAACCGGGCCTCTACGACAGCCCGCTCAGGACTCGGCTGGAGGCCATCGGGCACGGCTTCAGGGCCAACCCGGAGATCGGCGCGGCCACCGGCGTACAGCGACTGCCGGACGGCAGGTGGCTCGCCGCCGCCGAGAAGGTACGACGCGGCGGCGGCTCGGCGATGGTGGTGCGATCGGCGCGGTAGCGCCTCAGAGCTCGGGGGCGGGCGGCAGGTCTTCCGTGCGGAAGGCGAGCTGCCCGTCCGCCACGTCGACCGTGACCCGGCCGCCCTCGCCGATCCGGCCGTCCAGGAGCAGCCGGGACAGCTGGTTGTCGACCTCTTTCTGAATGGTGCGGCGCAGCGGGCGGGCGCCGTACTCCGGCTGGTAGCCGCGCTCGGAGAGCCAGTCGACGGCCGCGCCGGTGAACTCGACCTCGACGCCCTGCGCGTGCAGCAGCCGGCGGGTCCGGTCCAGCAGCAGATTGGTGATCCGTTCCAGCTGCTCGGGCGTCAGCCTGCGGAACACGACGATCTCGTCGATGCGGTTGAGGAACTCGGGCCGGAACTGCTGGCGCAGCGGCCGCAGGATCCGCTCGTTGCGCGCCTCCTCGTCGGCCTCCGTGTCGCCCGAACCGAACCCGATCCCGGCGCCGCCGCGGCCGATCGCCTCCGAGCCGAGATTGCTCGTCATCACGATGACCGCGTTGGTGAAGTCCACCGTGCGGCCCTGCGAGTCGGTCAGCCGGCCGTCGTCCAGCACCTGGAGCAGGATGTTGAAGACGTCCGGGTGCGCCTTCTCGATCTCGTCGAGCAGCAGCAGCGAGTACGGGTGCCGCCGCACCACCTCGGTGAGCTGGCCGGCCTCCTCGTGACCTATGTAGCCGGGCGGGGCGCCGATCAGCCGGCTCACGGTGTGCCGTTCCTGGTACTCGCTCATGTCCAGGCGGACCATGCGCTCCTCGCTGCCGAACAGCGACTCGGCCAGCGCCCGCGCGAGTTCGGTCTTGCCGACGCCGGTCGGGCCGAGGAAGAGGAAGCTGCCGATCGGCCGGTCGGGGCTCGCCAGCCCGGCCCGCGAGCGCAGCACCGCGTCGGACACCACGCGCACCGCCTCGTCCTGCCCGACGACCCGCTCGTGCAGATGGTCCTCCAGGCCCAGCAGCCGGTCCTTCTCCTCCTCGGTGAGGCTGCTCACCGGGATGCCGGTCTGCCGTGACACCACCTCCGCGATGGCCTCGGCGGTGACCTCCAGGTCGATGCCCTCGTCGACCTCCTCGTCCCCGGAGGCGTCCGCGATGCGCTTCTTCAACTCGACGATGCGGTCCCGCAGTTGGGTCGCCTGCTCATAGCTCTCGTCGGCGACGGCCTGGTCCTTGTCCCGGGTCAGCTGCTCGACCTCGCGCTCCATGGCCCGTACGTCCGTGCCCTTGGTCCGCGCGCGCAGCCGTACCCGGGCGCCGGCCTGGTCGATCAGGTCGATGGCCTTGTCGGGGAGCCGGCGGTCGGTGAGATAGCGGTCGGACAGCTCCACGGCGGCCACCAGCGCCTCGTCGCTGTAGCGGACCTGGTGGTGGGCCTCGTAGCGGTCGCGCAGTCCGCGCAGGATCTCGATGGCGTCGGTCGCGGTCGGCTCGGGCACCAGGATCGGCTGGAAGCGGCGGGAGAGCGCCGCGTCCTTCTCGATCCGCCGGTACTCCTCCAGCGTGGTCGCGCCGACCACATGCAGTTCCCCGCGGGCCAGCGCCGGCTTGAGGATGTTCCCGGCGTCCATGGACCCGCCCTCGCCGCCGCCCCCGGCGCCCACGACGGTGTGCAACTCGTCGATGAAGACGACCAGTCGGTCGGAGTTCGCCCGGATCTCGTCGACGATATTGGTGAGCCGCTCCTCGAAGTCACCCCGGAAACGGGTGCCCGCGACCACTCCTGTCAGGTCCAGCGCGACCACCCGGCGGCCACTGAGCACGTCCGGCACGTCGCCGTCGGCGATCCGCTGGGCCAGGCCCTCCACGATCGCGGTCTTGCCCACGCCCGCGTCACCGATCAGCACCGGGTTGTTCTTGCCCCGCCGGGACAGCACCTCGACGGTCTGCTCGATCTCCTCGTCCCGGCCGATCACCGGGTCGATACCGCCCTGGCGGGCCAGGTCGGTGAGGTCGCGGCCGTACTTGTCGAGCGTGGGCGTGCCGGTGTCGACGCGGGGCCGCTGGTCGACGCCGGGGCGGGACTGCGTCGAGTCCGGCGCCTCGGGCGGCATGCCGGAGGGCGCGAACCGGGCCGCGTTCAGGATGTGCCCGGCCGCCGAGTCGGGGTTCGCGGCGAGGGCGCTGAGCACGTGCTCCGGGCCGATGTAACCGGCTCCCCGCGCCCTGGCCAGGTCGTGCGCGTCCAGCAGGGCGCGCTTGGCGGCCGGTGTCAGGGACAGCGAGGTCGGCGGCGGGCCCTCGCCCGGCGGGTGCTGGGTCGGGCCCGAGCGCTCGTCGATCTCCGTCGCCAGCGAGTCGGGATCCGCGCCCGCCCGGCTGAGCAGACTCCGGGTCGGCTCGGCGGACAGCGCGGCGCGCAGCAGATGCTGGGTGTCCAGGTCCCGGCTGCCGTGCTCGGCGGCGTACTGCGCGGCGCCGCGCACCAGCTCCCGGGCCGGCTGACTGAGCAACCGCCCGATGTCGATCTGGCGCGGACCGGGACGCGGTCCGCCGAAGAAGCGGGCGAGGAATTCTCCGAAGGGGTCGTAGTCCTCAGGACCACTGAAGCCGCTGCTCATGGCGTTCCCATCCGGCTTCCCTGCGCGGGCAGGGTCGCCCTCGCTGATCGACGTGCCGGAGTCGGGTAACCCGGGCTGAAGCCGGTTACACCTGGCCGCGTTCGTAGAACACCTTCGCACGAACCGTGGCCGGGGGCACCTTCAGCGAAACGCGCAGGCAGCGGGGCCGCCCCCGGCCCGCGACGGGCCTCAGCGGGCCGTGAGGACGCGCGGTCCCGCGTCGGTGATCGCCACCGTGTGCTCCGCGTGGGCCGCGCGGGAGCCGTCGTTCGTGCACAGGGTCCAGCCGTCCGGGGCCGCGTGGTAGCCGTCCCGGCCGCTCGCGATGACCATCGGCTCGATGGCCAGCACCATGCCGCGGCGCAGCGGCATGCCCCGGCCCGGGCGGCCCTCGTTCGGCACCCCCGGGTCCTCGTGCATCTTGCGGCCGATGCCGTGGCCGCCGAACCCGTCCGGGACGCCGTATCCGGCCGACCGGCACACCGAGCCGATGGCGTGGGCGATGTCGCCGATGCGGTTGCCGACCACGGCCGCCCCGATGCCCGCCGCCAGCGCCCGCTCCGTCGTCTCGATCAGCGTCACGTCCTCCGGGCGCGCCCGGCCCACCGTGAAGCTGATCGCCGAGTCGCCCGCCCAGCCGCCCAGTTCGGCGCCGCAGTCGATGGAGACCAGGTCGCCGTCGCGCAGGCGGTAGCCGGTCGGGATGCCGTGCACGATCGCGTCGTTCACCGAGGCGCAGATGACGGCGGGGAACGGGGTGGGGGCGAACGACGGGCGGTAGCCGAGGAAGGGCGAGGTCGCCCCGGCGTCGCGCAGCACCTCGCGCGCAACCTCGTCCAGCTCCAGCAGGGAGACCCCCACGTCGGCGGCCTTGCGCACGGCCGTCAGGGCCTGGCCGACGACCTGTCCGGTCACGTACATCGCATCGATCGACTTGTCCGTCTTCAGTTCCACCATGCCAATTACTATACCGGTATTTAAATGGGGGTCGCTCGGGGGCGGTATTAGAATGGGTGCCATGGTGCGCACCCCTCTCACTCCCGAAGAGCGTGAACGCGGCGAGCGGCTCGGCCGGCTGCTCCGCGAGGCCCGCGGCGGCCGCAGCATGACGGAGGTCGCGGCGAACGCCGGGATCTCCGCCGAGACGCTGCGCAAGATCGAGACCGGCCGGGCGCCGACGCCGGCCTTCTTCACGGTCGCCGCCCTGGCCGCGGCCCTCGGGCTGTCGATGGACGAACTGGTCGGGCGGTGCGCGCCGGCCGTCGAGGCCGCCGCCTGAAAGGTGCGCACGTCACGTTCCGGTAGGTCCGGCGTACTCTGCGTTCAGTCGGAAAACTCCCCGTAGCACGTCCGTAACACGGCTGGTGTTGCCTAACGGACCGGAGTGCTCCGGTCTGGCGGGAGTTGAGCAATGTCAGTGGATCAACTCCCGGCTCGGATGCGGGAGTTCGTTAACTACCTGGACGGTCTCACGGCGCGCCTCGACCAGGGCGGCGGCTGGTGCGCGGTGTTCTGGCAGCGTGACCCCGAGGGCATGCGGGCCTGCCTCGCCGGCCGCGAGGTGCCGCCCTGGGACGTGGTGGAGTCCCTGCTGCAGGACCTCGCCGGCCAGTACGGCCCCGGCGGCGCCGGCCCCGAGACGGAACGCGCCCGCGCCCTGCACGCGGCAGCTCTCGCCGCCTACGACGCCCGTCCCGGCGGGCGCGACGCCATCCGGGACCGCCTCGACGTCATGCTCCGCGAACAGCACTACGCCGCCGAACGGCAGGCGGAACTGAGCCGGTTGCTCACCTCCGCCACCAGCCGCGACCAGGCCGAGGCCATCCGGCTCGACCTCGCCTGGGCCCGCGACGACCACGAACGCGCGACCGCCCGATGCGCCGAACTCCGCTTCCGGATGACCGACTTGGACCGCCGCGCGGCGAGCGCACGGGAGCGGGTGATCCAGCGGGACCGGTTCGGTGAGGGTCGTGCCGATGGCGGCTCGGCCGCCGACCCGGCCGAATGGCACGCGCGTGCCGGAGCGCCCGACGGTCCCGGCCCCGGTCAGGAGCGGATCGCCGGTGCGTATGTCGCCGAGAGCGCGGCGAGGGTGCCCGATGAGCCGGACACGCGGCACACGCAGGAGCCGCACACCGACCCCGCTCCCGTACCCAAGCAGCGCAAACGCCGCCGCGGCGGCGCCCGCTTCGCCGGGATGGCCGAGGAGGAGGCCGCCCCCGTCGTCGTACCGCCGACCGCCGAGCCCGTCCTGCCCACGCTGCCCGCCCAGCCCGCCGCCACCACCCGCCGCACCCCGCGCGGGGCCCGGTTCGCCGGGGCGGACGACGAGGGTGCGGCCGTGACCCCGGAGCCGCAGGCGCAAGCGGCCGGACCGGAGGACCGGCGGGAGGTCGCCGGGAGCGTCGAGGCGCTGGTGCGGCTGCGCCGTGAGGGGCGCAGCGGCGAGGCGCACGTACTGCTCGTCGAGGCCGCGCACTGGCCCGCCGTACGCCTGCCGCTGCTCGCCGCCGAGATGCAGCGCGCCGGACTCGGGGCGGACTGGGCGACCCTGCTGTGGGAGGCCGCCTCGCTGCCGGCCGAGGGGCTCGTGGCCGCCGCGGACGCGCTGACCGCCGCAGGGCGCGCCGAGGACGGGGAGCAGATACTGCGGCAGGGTGTGCTGCGGCCCGCGCCCGAGATAGGGCAGGCCGTACTGGGCCTGGCCGGCGCCGGACGCCGCCGCGAGGTCCGCGCGCTCCTCGACGCCTACGTCCGCGTGCGCACCCCGGAGGAGGCCGCCCGCAGCGTCGAGACGGACCCGCGGGCGCTCGTGCCGCTGCTGCTGGAGGCCGCCCGGGGCGTCTCCGAGGAGTGCCGGTGGGACCTCGTCCACGCGCTGCGGGTCGCGGGCTTCACCGCCTGACCGGGGCCCGCATCACCCGGCACACCCCTCCCACCGGCCCCATCCATCACCCACAGGAGGGTGAAACCTGATCGACTCAGCGGGTTAACGACGATGGTCTTGGCAAGGCTGTTCCGGGGGCTTACTTTCGAGCCTCTACGGCCCCCCTCTACGGGCGTAGAGGCTCTGACGTCCCGTCGAAGGAGCAGCTCATGGCCAACGTCGTACGCGCCGCTCTGGTCCAGGCCACCTGGACCGGCGACACCGAGTCCATGGTGGCGAAACACGAGGAGCACGCCCGCGAGGCGGCCCGGCAGGGCGCCAGGATCATCGGCTTCCAGGAAGTCTTCAACGCTCCCTACTTCTGCCAGGTCCAGGACCCCGAGCACTACAGCTGGGCCGAGCCGGTCCCCGACGGGCCCACCACGCGCCGTATGCAGGAGCTGGCCCGCGAGACCGGCATGGTGATCGTCGTGCCCGTCTTCGAGGTCGAGCAGGCCGGGTTCTACTACAACACCGCCGCCGTCATCGACTCCGACGGCACCTTCCTCGGCAAGTACCGCAAGCACCACATCCCGCAGGTCAAGGGCTTCTGGGAGAAGTACTACTTCAAGCCCGGAAACATCGGCTGGCCCGTCTTCGAAACGGCGGTCGGCAAGGTCGGCGTCTACATCTGCTACGACCGCCACTTCCCGGAGGGCTGGCGGCAACTCGGCCTCAACGGAGCCCAGTTGGTCTACAACCCGTCCGCCACCTCGCGCGGCCTCTCGGCCTACCTGTGGCAGCTGGAGCAGCCCGCCGCGGCCGTCGCCAACGAGTACTTCGTCGCCGCGATCAACCGGGTGGGACAGGAGCCGTACGGCGACAACGACTTCTACGGGACGAGCTATTTCGTCGATCCGCGTGGGCAGGTTGTCGGGGAGATCGCCAGCGACAAGAGCGAGGAGCTCGTCGTGCGCGATCTCGACTTCGACCTGATCGACGAGGTGCGGCAGCAGTGGGCGTTCTACCGCGACCGCCGCCCCGACGCATACGAAGGGCTGGTGCAGCCGTGACCAAGGACCTGCTGGGACGCCACCGTGCCGTCATGCCGGACTGGCTCGCCCTGTACTACGAGGAGCCGCTTGAGATCACCCACGGCGAGGGCCGCCACGTCTGGGACGCCGAGGGCAACCGCTACCTCGACTTCTTCGGCGGCATCCTCACCACGATGACCGCGCACGCGCTGCCCGAGGTCACCAAGGCGGTGAGCGAGCAGGCCGGGCGGATCGTGCACTCATCCACCCTGTACCTGAACCGGCCCATGGTCGAACTCGCCGAGCGCATCGCCCACTTGAGCGGCATCCCGGACGCCCGCGTCTTCTTCACCACCTCCGGCACCGAGGCCAACGACACCGCGCTCCTGCTCGCGACGACCTACCAGCAGAGCAACTCGATCCTCGCGATGCGCAACAGCTACCACGGCCGCTCCTTCAGCGCGGTCGGCATCACCGGCAACCGCGGCTGGTCACCGACCTCGCTGTCGCCGCTCCAGACGCTGTACGTGCACGGCGGCGTCCGCACCCGGGGCCCCTACGCCGACCTCTCCGACGACGACTTCATCGCCGCCTGCGTCGACGACCTCAAGGACCTCCTCGGCCACACCCGCCCGCCGGCCGCGCTGATCGCCGAGCCCGTCCAGGGCGTCGGCGGCTTCACCTCCGGCCCGGACGGGCTGTACGCCGCCTTCCGCGAGGTGCTCGCCGAGCGCGGCATCCTGTGGATCGCCGACGAGGTGCAGACCGGCTGGGGCCGCACCGGCGACCACTTCTGGGGCTGGCAGGCACACGCCCGCTCCGGCCCGCCCGACATGCTGACCTTCGCCAAGGGCATCGGCAACGGCATGTCCATCGGCGGCGTCGTCGCCCGCGCCGAGATCATGAACTGCCTCGACTCCAACAGCATCTCGACGTTCGGCGGCACCCAGATCACCATGGCGGCCGGCCTCGCCAACCTCTCGTACCTGATCGAACACGACCTGCAGGGCAACGCCCGGCGGGTCGGCGGGCTGCTCCTGGAGCGGCTGCGGGCCGTCGCCGCGCAGGTGCCGCACGTCCGGGAGGTGCGCGGCCGCGGCCTGATGCTGGGCATCGAGCTCACCCGGCCCGGCACCGACGAGGCCGACCCCGCAGCGGCGTCCGCCGTGCTGGAGGCGGCCCGCGAGGGCGGCCTGCTCATCGGCAAGGGCGGCGGCCACAACACCAGCGCCCTGCGCGTCGCGCCGCCCCTGTCCCTCACCGTCGCGGAGGCCGAGGAGGGCGCCGCGATCCTGGAGAACGCTCTGAGGAGCCTCTAGCACGACCCGCCCGAGCAAGGGAACGCCGCCATGACCACCACCTCGGAGCCCACGGAACTCTCCGAACCCGCCCTGTCGGTCCGGCAGGTCCTCACCCTGGAGCGGGTGCTGGCCGGGGAACCCGAGGTGGTGGCCGGCGCCGGTCAGCTGGACCGGCCGGTGCGCTGGGTGCACGTCGCCGAGGCACCGGACGTCGGGGTGATGCTCACCGGCGGCGAGATGGTCCTCACCACCGGCGTGCTGCTCGCCGGCGACGAGGACAAGCAGGCCGAGTACATCCGATCCCTGCACCGCGCCGAGGCGTCGGCCGTCGTACTGGGCCTCGGCCGGGCGTTCCCCGCCCCGCCGGAGGTGATGCGCCGGGCGGCCGAGCGGTGCGGACTGCCCATGGTGGTCCTGCACCGGCCGTTCCCCTTCGCCGAGCTCACCGAAGAGGTCCAGTGCCGGCTCGTGCGCCGCAAGTTCGCCGCCGTCAGCCTCTCGGAGTCCGTACGGACCGCACTCACCGCGCTCATCACCTCCGGTGCCCCGTTGCAGAGCCTGCTCGACGAGGTCGCCTCGCACAGCGCCTGCCCCGTCGTCGTCACCAACCTCGCCCACCGCGTCCTCGCCACCGCGGGGGAGCGGTCCGCCGTGGACGACGTGCTGCGCGACTGGGAGCGCATCGCCCGGCAGGCCGGCGGCAGCGAGGGCGACGGCTGGATCCGCGCCGAACTCGCCGGGCGCGGCGAGCGCTGGGGACAGATCATGCTGTGCGGGCACCGCGGCGACACCGCCACCGGACGGCTGCTCGCCGACCGTGCCGCCGAGGCCCTCGTCCTGCACCGCATGCTCGGCGGGAACTCCGCGCACACCTGGGAGGAGCAGTCCGCGCAGAGCCTGCTGACCGACCTCGTCAGCGGCGTCGTACCGGCACGGCAGCTGCTGCCGCGGGCGCGGGCGGCCGGGCTGCCCGTCAACCGTCGGACGTTCGTCCCGCTGGTCGTGCGGGACGTCGAACCCGGCCAACTCGACCGCGTACTGCGGATGGTGGGGCTCTCCGGGCTCGTCGCCGAGCTGGCCGACGGGGCCGTCGCGGTACTGCTGAGCCTCGCCCGGGACCAGGACGCCCCGGTGCTCACGGCGAACTTCGCGGCCCGGGTGCACTCCGAGGCCGCCCGCACCGTCGTGGCCGCCGCCGACCCCCGTACCGCCTGGGACGACGTGCCCACCGGGCTGCGCGAGGCCCAGCACGTCGCCGACGCCGCCGACTCCTCGGCCGCCCTCGACCTCCCGGCCGTCGTCCGCCTCAGGGACGTCCATCTGCGCGGTCTGATCCGCCTGTTGCGCGACGACCCGCATGTGCAGTCGTTCGCGGAGCGGGAGTTGGACGGGCTGCTGTGCGCGGCCGACGAAGACATGCTGTCGGTGCTGCGGACGTACCTCGCGACCGGCCGCAACAAGTCCCGCACCGCCCAGCTCCACCATGTCTCGCGGCCCGCGCTCTACCGCCGCCTGGAGGCGATACAGACACGGCTCGGCGTCGACCTCGACGACTTCGAACAGGCCGCATCCGTGCACATCGCACTCCTCGCGCACGACGCGCAACAGAGCTGAAACCTGCCACGACCTGGGAAAACGGCGGTGAAACATGGGATCACGACAGGGTGACACCGTGGCACGCCGCATGCCCGCAGACGTGACACCGTGCAACTCAAACCGCCGCTTCGGACTTCCTAGCCTTCTGGCACACCGAGTGACCGGAGGTCCCGATGAGCCGAGTGATCCGCGCCGCCCTCTTCCAGACCGCCTGGACCGGCGACAAGGAATCGATGATCCAGGTCCACGAGCAGGCGGCCCGCGACGCGGCCGCACAGGGCGCTCAAGTGCTGTGCTTCCAGGAGCTGTTCTACGGGCCCTACTTCTGCCAGGTGCAGGACAAGGCGTTCTACGAGTACGCCGAGCAGATCCCCGAGGGCCCGACCGTGCGGCGCTTCCAGGCGCTCGCCAAGGAGCTGGGCATCGTCCTCGTGCTGCCGATGTACGAGGAGGAGCAGCCCGGCGTCCTGTACAACACCGCCGCCGTGATCGACGCGGACGGCTCGTACCTCGGCAAGTACCGCAAGACCCACATCCCCCAAGTGCAGGGATTCTGGGAGAAGTTCTACTTCCGCCCGGGCAACAGCGGCTGGCCGGTCTTCGAGACGGCCGTCGGGAAGATCGGCGTCTACATCTGCTACGACCGTCACTTCCCGGAGGGCTGGCGGGCGCTGGGCCTGGCCGGTGCCGAGATCGTGTTCAACCCCTCGGCGACCTCGCGCGGGCTCTCCCGCTACCTGTGGCAGCTGGAGCAGCCGGCGGCGGCCGTCGCCAACGAGTACTTCGTCGGCGCGATCAACCGGGTCGGCGTGGAGGACCTCGGCGACAACGACTTCTACGGCACCACGTACTTCGTGGACCCGGAGGCCCAGTTCGTCGGCGAGGTGGCGAGCGACAAGGAGACCGAACTCGTCGTCCGCGACCTGGACCTGGCCAAGCTCCGCGAGGTCCGCGACCGCTGGCAGTTCTACCGGGACCGCGCCCCGGGGACGTACGGCCCGCTGACGGCACCGTAGAAACGCCGGCGGCGCAGCCGACTCAGGGGCGCGGGGAACTGCGCGACCAGCCACGAACGACCCGCACGCGACCACGAGGGAGAGGACCCATGACCGGCCGAACAGTAATCCGCGGCGGCCTCGTCATCACCGCATCCGACGAGCTGCACGCCGACGTCCTGATCGAGGACGGCCGTATCGCCGCCCTCGCCGCCGCCGGAACGTCCGCCGCCGAGGCCTGGACGGCCGAGCGGACCATCGACGCCACCGGGAAGTACGTCATCCCGGGCGGCGTCGACGTCCACACCCACATGGAGCTGCCGTTCGGCGGCACCTTCGCCTCCGACACCTTCGAGACCGGTACCCGGGCCGCCGCCTGGGGCGGCACGACCACGATCGTCGACTTCGCCGTGCAGAGCGTGGGCCGCTCGCTGCGCGAGGGCCTCGACGCCTGGCACGCCAAGGCCGAGGGCAACTGCTCCATCGACTACGGCTTCCACATGATCGTCTCCGACGTGAACGAGGACACGCTCAAGGAGCTGGACCTGCTGGTCGAGGAGGGCGTGACCAGCTTCAAGCAGTTCATGGCCTACCCGGGGGTCTTCTACTCCGACGACGGCCAGATCCTGCGCGCCATGCAGCGCTCCGCCGAGAACGGCGGACTGATCATGATGCACGCCGAGAACGGCATCGCGATCGACGTGCTGGTGGAGCAGGCACTCGCCCGGGGCGAGACGGACCCGCGCTATCACGGCGAAGTGCGCAAGGCGCTGCTGGAGGCCGAGGCCACCCACCGGGCGATCCGGCTCGCGCAGGTCGCCGGCGCCCCGCTGTACGTCGTGCACGTCTCGGCCATGGAGGCGGTGGCAGAGCTGACCCGGGCGCGCGACGAGGGCCTGAACGTCTTCGGCGAGACCTGCCCGCAGTATCTGTTCCTGTCCACCGACAACCTCGCCGAGCCGGACTTCGAGGGCGCGAAGTACGTGTGCTCGACGCCGCTGCGGCCGCGCGAGCACCAGGCGCAGTTGTGGAAGGGCCTCAGGACGAACGACCTCCAGGTCGTCTCCACCGACCACTGCCCCTTCTGCTTCGTCGGCCAGAAGGAGCTCGGCCGGGGCGACTTCTCCAAGATCCCCAACGGGATGCCCGGCATCGAGAACCGTATGGACCTGCTCCACCAGGCCGTCGTCGAGGGCCGCATCACACGCCGCCGCTGGATCGAGATCGCCTGCGCGTCCCCGGCCCGCATGTTCGGCATGTACCCGAAGAAGGGCACCATCGCGCCGGGCGCCGACGCCGACGTCGTGATCTACGACCCGCAGGCCACCCAGATCATGTCCGCCGAGACGCACCACATGAACGTCGACTACTCGGCCTACGAGGGCAGGCGGACCACCGGCCGGGTCGAGACGGTCCTCTCGCGCGGCGAACTCGTCATCACCGAGCGGGAGTACACCGGTCACGCCGGGCACGGCGTCTACACACCCCGCTCCACCTGTCAGTACCTCAACTAGGAGCGGAGCACATGGACTTCGGACTCGTCCTGCAGACCGACCCGCCCGCCTCGCGGGTCGTCAGCCTGATGAAACGCGCCGAGCGCAGCGGGTTCACCTACGGCTGGACCTTCGACTCGGCCGTGCTGTGGCAGGAGCCGTTCGTCATCTACAGCCAGATCCTGGCCAACACGCAGACTCTGACCGTCGGTCCCATGGTGACCAACCCGGGCACCCGCACCTGGGAGGTGACCGCCTCCACCTTCGCCACCCTCAACGACATGTTCGGCAACCGCACGGTCTGCGGCATCGGCCGCGGCGACTCGGCCATGCGCGTCGCCGGCCGCAAGCCCAACACCCTGGCCCGGATCAGCGAGGCCATGAAGGTCATCCGGGCGCTCGGCAGCGGCCGGGAGGCCGACCTCGGCGGCGGCACGGTCGTCAGGTTCCCGTGGATCAAGCCCGGCGCCGAACTCCCCGTCTGGATGGCGGCGTACGGTCCGAAGGCGCTGAAGATGACCGGTGAGGAGGCCGACGGGTTCATCCTCCAGCTCGCCGACCTCTATCTGACCGAGTACATGGTCAAGGCCGTGAAGGACGCGGCGGTCGCGGCCGGCCGTGACCCGTCCGAGGTGAAGATCTGCGTGGCCGCCCCGGCGTACGTCACCGAGGACGACTCGCCCGAGAAGCTCGCCCATGCCCGTGAGCAGTGCCGCTGGTTCGGCGGGATGGTCGGCAACCACGTGGCCGACCTGGTGTCCAAGTACGGCGAGCACTCCGCCGCCGTCCCCGACGAACTCACCGACTACATCAAGGCCCGTGAGGGCTACGACTACTCCCACCACGGGCGCGCCGACAACCCGGACACCGCGTTCGTGCCCGACGAGATCGTCGACCGGTTCTGCCTCATCGGCCCGGTCGAGAAGCACATCGAGAAGCTGAACGCCCTGCGCGAGCTGGGCGTCGACCAGTTCGCCGTCTACGACATGCACGACGCGCAGGAAGCGGTGATCGACGCGTACGGCTCGTCGGTCATCCCCGCGGTCAACTCCTGACGCCGCCGCGCGAGTTCACGCGCCACGGCACCGCTCCACCGACCCCCCACCCCTTGTCCCCCTCCCCACCGGTCCCGGCCTCCCCGCCGCCCCGGGGAGGGGAGGGGTGGCGGGGCCCCGGGGAGGGGTGGGCCCGCACCCGCACCCGCGGGACCGTACCCGCCCGTTCCCGTCGCCCCGCCGGCCCCCGCACGGCCTCTCCCGTTCCCGTCCAAGATCGATTGGCCTGCTCATGACCAATACAGTCCCCAAGGGGTCGCCGATATCCCAGTCCGCCGACAGCGGCGGCCGGATCGAGCTCGCCCCTCAGGCGTACCCCGCCGACAGCCCCTTCGCCAACGAGGACCTGCGTCCCGTCCCGGTCGCCGAGCGCAAGTGGACGACGTACAACTTCGCCGCCCTGTGGATCTCGATGGCCCACTGCATCCCCAGCTGGACCCTGGCCTCCGGCCTGGTCGCGCTCGGCATGGACTGGAAGCAGGCCGTCTTCACCATCGCGCTGGCCAACGTCATCGTGCTGCTGCCGATGCTGGCCACCGGGCACGCCGGGCCCAAGTACGGCATCCCCTTCCCGGTACTGGCGCGGGCCTCCTTCGGGCTGCGCGGCGCCAACATCCCGGCCATGATCCGGGCGGCCGTGGCCTGCGGCTGGTTCGGCATCCAGACCTGGATCGGCGGCAGCGGCATCTTCGCGCTCGGCTCCAAGCTCACCGGGGGCCACTGGGAGAACGCCGGCCAGATCGCGGGCAACCCGTGGCCGCTGTGGCTCTGCTTCATCCTGTTCTGGGCCGTGCAGATCGCCATCATCTACCGCGGCATGGACTTCCTGCGGCACTTCGAGAACTGGGCAGCGCCCTTCGTGATCGTCGGCGCGCTGGTCCTGCTGGTCTGGATCGCGGTCAAGGCGGACGGGTTCGGCGCGCTGCTCGACCAGCCCTCGAAGCTCGGCTGGGGCCCCGACTTCTGGCCGGTCTTCTTCCCGTCCCTGATGGGGATGATCGGCTTCTGGGCGACGCTCTCCCTGAACATCCCCGACTTCACCCGCTTCGGTGCCAGTCAGCGGGCGCAGACCTGGGGACAGTCCCTCGGTCTGCCGACGACCATGACGCTCTTCGCGATCCTGGCCGTCCTGGTCACGTCCGGCTCCGAGGTGGTCTACGGCGAGGCCATCTGGGACCCGGTCGCCCTGGCCGCCAAGACCGACAGCGCCTTCGGTCTGCTCTTCGCGCTCGTCGTGGTGCTGATCGCGACCATCTCCGTGAACATCGCGGCGAACGTGGTCTCCCCGGCGTACGACCTGGCGAACCTGGCGCCGAAGCTCATCAACTTCCGTACGGGCGCGCTGATCACCGGCGTCGTCGGCATCCTGATCTTCCCGTGGAAGCTGATCTCCACCCCGGAGTTCTACATCTTCACCTGGCTCGGCGTGGTCGGCGGCCTGCTCGGCACGGTCGCGGGCATCCTGATCGCCGACTACTGGATCGTCCGCCGGACGGTCCTGCACCTCGCCGACCTGTACACGCCCGGTGGACGCTACTGGTACTCCTCGGGCTGGAACTGGCGTGCCATCGCCGCCTTCGTCGTCGGCGGCGTCCTCGCGGTAGGCGGTTCGTACTCGGGTGTGGGCGCGGACGGCTCGAAGACCGGGCCGTTCCCGGCCGACGGACTGATCCCGTTCCTCAAGCCGCTCGCCGACTACGGCTGGGCGGTGGGCCTGGGCACCGCGCTCGTGCTGTACGTGGTGCTGATGGGCGGCCGCAAGGAACGCGCGGACGCCTGACGAGGCGAGCCGGGGAGGACGGTCAGCCCTTCTGGCCGTCCTCCAGGGCGGCGACCGCTTCCTTGGCCGCCTTGATCGCACCCTTGTTGATGTCGTCGGTGCCGGGCGCCTTCTTCGACTCGAAGTCGCTTCCGCTGTAGGTGATGGAGACCAGCGCGTTGGACGCGCGGACCAGCACCGTGCCCTCGCGGGTCTGCTGCCCGTCGTCGGTGCTGAGGTTCACCACGGAGTAGCCCGCGTCACCGACCCCGGGCACGGTGCCCCCGCCGCTCTTGTCCGCGACGCGCCCCTTGTAGGACTCCTCGGCCGCCTCGTCCGAGGCCGTGATCTCGAAGGACACGTCCAGCCAGCGGTATTCGAAGCCCTTGAGCGCGTTCCACGAGCAGGTGCGGCGCAGCTTGGCGTCGGAGGACGGGATCTCCTTGCCGGCCGTCTTGGCGCCGGGCACGAGGTCCTTTATCGACTTCGAGCCCATGCTGCCGCAGGGCGAGGGGGCGGCGGCGTACGTCTTCGACGCCGCCGCGGTCGCGGGGGCCGACGGCGAGTCCTCGTCCGTCTTCTGTGTCGCCGTCCGGTCCTCGGCGGCCGGCGTCGTGGCGGGTCCCGACGACAGCGCCCAGCCCGCGGCGGCGAGCACTACGACAGGCGACAGTCGTGCGGTGAGGGCAAGCGGCAAGGGAAGAGAACGCACGGCGCACTTCTCGTGGGGGACGGTGCGGAAGCAGTCCGCACTGCGGACGGGACGCCAGTGTCACATGACTCACTGTGAGGCGGAAGGGCCAACTCGCTCCGTGCCGACGCCATTACGGACCGGTCCCGATTACGTGGTGCCCTGGGCCAATTACAGAGCCTCCTGGGTGATTTGGGCTGAAAAGGCGCTTTCGATACGGTCCACGGCGATGAAGGCGCCGTACGCGACGAGATGCACCAGACAGTGGTCCGAGTGCTGCGGCCGGCGCCATGCCGCCACGTCCTCGTCGGTGATCCGGTACGGCGCCAGCGCGGCCAGCAGCGCCAGCCGCGCGCCGGGACGCTCCCGGCGGTCCGGGATCCCGGCCAGGCCGAGCGGCGGATGCGTGCCGTCCCAGTCCTGGAGGGCCGCCTCCACGAGGTCGTGATCCGTGGCGTCGAGCAGGCCCGCGCCGCTCATGGCCGCCCTGAGCAGCGACGCGTAAGCGACCCCGACGGGCGTGCCGCGCGCCCACGCGGGCGCCTCACCGGCGTCGATGTCGTCGAGCAGGGCCAGCGACTGCCCGGGGCGGGCGGTGCGGCGCACCGTCCGGGACAGCGCGCGGCCCGCGATGCTCCGTACCGCCCGGAAGCGCTGGGCGCCCGCCGGGAGCAGGTTCTCGGTCAGCAGGGCCGACGCGATCCGGTTGATGAAGTGGAAGGTGAGCGCGGTGCCGAGATAGGCGGGGGCGTGCTCGCGCGGGAACGGGTACGGCTCCAGGTCGGCGCCGGGCACGCGCGTGCGCTGCCCCCAGTCGAGCAGGCGCGCGTGCTCCTCGTCGTGCGGGGTCCCTCCGCGGGCCACCCGCTCGGCGAGCGCGTGGTCGCCGGTGGCGTGCAGCAGCACGGTGTGCGCGTCCACGCAGAACGGGCACCGGTTGGCGAGCGACACCCCGAGCGCCACCAGCTCCTTGCCGGTCCGGCTGCCCGGACCGGCGATGAGCGACTCGCGCAGCAACGCCCAGGCGGGAGCCAGGAGTTCGGGTGCGGACGACAGGACCACGAAGGTCGAGGGCTCGGCGATGCCGAAGTCGAGGGCGATCTGCGCGTACACCTCGGCGACGGTGCCGGCGGCCGATGCGGGCGGCAGGGGTTCGGTGTGACGGAAGGGTGTGGTCATGGGCAGTAGCGTGCGCCGCCGGGGCCGTGCGGGTCGTCGTACCGGCGAACGGAGTCGGAGCTGCGCCGGCGGGGCGGCCCGGCTTGCCGCACTACTGCGCCGGGAGTAGTCCAGGAGCCGTCCACAGGGCTGACGTACCTGCCGGTGGCGCCGTCTAATGTGCGGGCATGAGCGGGCAACGAATCACACGCGAGCGGTTCGCCGACGCGACCGTAGCGGTCGTGGCCGGCGCGATCACCGTGCTCGCCGCCGTGGCCGACGACCGTGCCGGGCCCGTCGACTGGGTACTGATCGCGGCCGGTTCACTGGCCCTGGCAGCACACCGCACCGCCCCGCGCGCCGTGCTCGCGATCACCACCGCCTGCCTGCTCGCCGACGTCGTCCACGCCGGGCCCGCGAGCAGCCTCGCCCTCCCCGTCGTGGGCGCCGTGCACACCGCCGCCCGGACCGGACACCGGGGCACGGCCGCCGCGGCGGCCGGCGTCTTCCTCGCCGGATACGTCACGGTCGGCTCCGCGGCCTCGGACGTCGTCCGCGAGGCACTGCTGCTCGCCGGATGGTTCCTGTGCGCCGTCGTGACCGGCCTCGCCGACCGCAACTGGCAGGCCTACCTGCGCCAGACCGAGCAGCGCGCGCTGGAGGCCGAACGCACCCGCGAGGAAGCGGCGCTGCGCCGAGCGGGCGAGGAACGCCTGCGCATCGCACGGGAGTTGCACGACTCCCTCACCCACAGCATCTCCATCGTCAAGCTCCAGGCCGGCGTCGCCGCGCACCTCGCCCGCAAGCGCGGCGAGGACGTGCCGCCCGCCCTGCTCGCCATCCAGGAGGCGAGCGGCGAGGCCATGCGCGAACTGCGCGCCACGCTGGAGGTGCTGCGCACCGACGAGGCGACCGGCACGCCCGCACTGCTCGTGGAGCGGGCACGGGCCGCCGGACTCGCGGTCGACCTGACCGTGACCGGCGACGAGCGGCCGCTCGCGGCGACCGTCGACCGGGCCATGTACCGCATCGTCCAGGAGGCGCTCACCAACGCGGCCCGGCACGCGGGCCCGGCCAAGGTGAGCGTGCAACTCACTTATGAAGAAGGCGACTTGACGATACGCGTCGAGGACGACGGCACCGCCGACCCGACCCGTCCCCCCACCGCCGGCATCGGCCTGACCGGTATGCGCGAGCGCGTCACGGCTCTCGGCGGCACACTGGAGGCCGCCCCGCGCGCGGAGGGCGGCTTCGCGGTCCGGGCACGGCTGCCACTGGGGGAGGCGGGATGACGGACGACGTGATCAGGGTGGCGCTCGTCGACGACCAGGCGCTGATGCGGGCGGGCTTCCGGGCCCTGCTGGACGCCGAGGACGGCATCGAGGTCGTCGGCGAGGCGGGCGACGGCGAACGTGGCCTCGCGCTGATCCGCGCGCAGATACCCGACATCGCGCTGATCGACGTACAGATGCCGGTGATGACGGGCATCGAGGCGACCCGCCGCATCGCCGCGGACCCCGCCCTCGCCGCCGTCCGCGTGGTGATCCTCACCAACTACGGCCACGACGAGTGCGTCTTCGAGGCGCTGCGGGCCGGCGCCAGCGGCTTCCTGCTGAAGGACACCGAACCGGCCGACCTGCTCCAGGCGATCGAGGTGGTGGCCCGCGGCGAGGCGCTGCTGTCCCCGGCCGTCACCCGCACCCTCATCGGCGAGTTCGTCTCCCGCCCTCCGGACCGGGCCACCGCACCCGGCCTGGAGGGGCTGACCCGCCGCGAACGCGAGGTGACGGCGCTCGCGGCACGCGGACTGACCAACGAGGAGATCGCCGCGCACATGGTGATCAGCCCGTTCACGGCCAAGACCCACATCAGCCGGGCGATGACCAAGCTGGGGGCGCGCGACCGGGCCCAACTCGTGGTGTTCGCCTACGAGTCGGGGCTGGTGGCCCCGCGAGGTTCCGACACCCCGGTGTGCTGATCACGTACGCCCTCGAAGGCCGCGAGGATCCGCTCGGCGGCCAGCGTCGCCGTCAACTCGCCGTCCCTGACCTGCTGTTCGAGCCCCGGCGCGACCTCCCGCACCGACGGGTCCGCGTGGAGGCGGCCCAGGAGCTCGTCGCGGACCATGGTCCAGGTCCAGTCGATCTGCTGCTCACGCCGCTTGGCGGCGAGCCGGCCGGTCGAGTCGAGCAGCGTACGGTGCTGTTCGAGCCGGTCCCAGACGGTGTCCAGGCCGATCGACTCACGCCCGCTGCAGTGCAGGACGGGCGGCGTCCAGGCGGCGTCCTTGCCGTGCATCAGCCGCAGGGCGCCCGCCAGTTCACGAGCGGCGGCGCGGGCGTCACGCTCGTGCGGGCCGTCCGCCTTGTTGACGGCCAGCACGTCGGCCAGTTCCAGGACGCCCTTCTTGATGCCCTGGAGCTGGTCGCCGGTACGGGCCAGCGTCAGCAGCAGGAAGGAGTCGACCATGTTCGCGACCGCGGTCTCCGACTGGCCGACACCGACCGTCTCCACCAGGATCACGTCGTAGCCGGCCGCCTCCATCACCACGATCGACTCACGGGTGGCCTTGGCGACACCGCCCAGCGTGCCGGCCGTGGGGGAGGGGCGGATGAAGGCCGCCGGGTCCACCGCCAGTCGCTCCATCCGGGTCTTGTCACCCAGGATCGACCCGCCCGTCCGGCTGGACGACGGGTCCACGGCCAGGACCGCGACCCGGTACCCGAGCCCCGTGAGCATGGTCCCGAACGCGTCGATGAACGTCGACTTCCCGACCCCCGGCACCCCGCTCACGCCGATCCGCCGCGCCCTGCCGCTGTGCGGCAGCAGCTCGGTGAGCAACCGCTGTGCCAGCACCCGGTGCTGCGGCCGGGTGGACTCGACGAGCGTGATGGCGCGCGCGACGATCGCACGCTTCCCGTCGAGCACGCCCTTCACATACGCGTCGAGATCGATCACAGCTCGTGCCCGAGGTCGGCCCCCAGCCGCCGTACGAGGTCGTACGCGGCGTCCGGGATCACCGTCCCGGGCGGGAAGACCGCCGCCGCGCCCATCTCGATGAGCGTCGGCACGTCCTGCGGCGGGATCACACCGCCGACCACGATCATGATGTCCTCGCGGCCCTCCTCGGCCAGCGCCTCCTTGAGCGCCGGTACGAGGGTGAGGTGACCGGCCGCCAGCGACGACACCCCGACGATGTGCACATCGGCCTCGACGGCCTGGCGGGCCACCTCGGCGGGCGTCTGGAACAGCGGGCCGACATCCACGTCGAAGCCGAGGTCGGCGAACGCGGTGGCGATCACCTTCTGGCCGCGGTCGTGGCCGTCCTGGCCCATCTTGGCGACCAGGATGCGCGGGCGGCGCCCCTCGGACTCCTCGAAGTCGGACACGAGGGTGCGGGTGCGGTCCACGGACGGCGACTCCCCGGCTTCGTTGCGGTACACGCCGGTGATGGTACGGATCTGGCTCGCGTGCCGGCCGTACACCTTCTCCAGGGCGTCCGAGATCTCACCGACGGTGGCCTTCGCGCGGGCCGCGTTCACCGCCAGCTCCAGCAGGTTGCCCTCGCCGCCGGCGGCCCGGGTGAGCGCGTCCAGCGCGTCCTGGCAGACCTGCTCGTCGCGCTCCGCCCGCAGCCGCCGCAGCTTCTCGATCTGCTGGGCGCGCACGGAGGAGTTGTCGACCTTGAGCACGTCGATCTGCTCGTCGCTGTCGACGCGGTACTTGTTGACGCCGATGACGGGCTGGCGTCCGGAGTCGATCCGGGCCTGGGTGCGGGCCGCGGCCTCCTCGATGCGCAGTTTGGGGATGCCGGCGTCGATCGCCTTGGCCATGCCGCCCGCCGCCTCGACCTCCTGAATGTGCTGCCAGGCACGGCGGGCGAGGTCGTACGTCAGCTTCTCCACGTAGGCGCTGCCGCCCCACGGGTCGATGACCCGGGTCGTGCCCGACTCCTGCTGGATCAGCAGCTGGGTGTTGCGCGCGATGCGGGCCGAGAAGTCGGTGGGCAGCGCGAGCGCCTCGTCGAGGGCGTTGGTGTGCAGCGACTGCGTGTGGCCCTGCGTCGCCGCCATCGCCTCGACGCACGTACGCGTGACGTTGTTGAACACGTCCTGCGCGGTCAGCGACCAGCCCGACGTCTGCGAATGGGTGCGCAGCGAGAGGGACTTGGAGTTCTTCGGGTCGAACTGCTTCACCAGCTTCGCCCACAGCAGGCGCGCCGCCCGCAGCTTGGCGACCTCCATGAAGAAGTTCATGCCGATCGCCCAGAAGAACGACAGGCGCGGCGCGAACGCGTCCACGTCCAGGCCGGCCTCACGGCCCGCGCGGATGTACTCGACGCCGTCCGCGAGCGTGTACGCCAGCTCCAGATCGGCCGTCGCTCCGGCCTCCTGGATGTGGTAGCCGGAGATGGAGATCGAGTTGTAGCGCGGCATCCGCTGCGAGGTGAAGGCGAAGATGTCGGAGATGATCCGCATCGACGGCTTCGGCGGATAGATGTAGGTGTTGCGGACCATGAACTCCTTGAGGATGTCGTTCTGGATGGTCCCGGCCAACTTCTCGGGCGCGACGCCCTGTTCCTCCGCCGCCACGATGTACAGCGCCAGCACCGGCAGCACGGCGCCGTTCATCGTCATCGACACGGTCATCCGGTCCAGCGGGATGCCGTCGAAGAGCTGGCGCATGTCGTAGATCGAGTCGATGGCGACGCCCGCCATGCCGACGTCGCCCGTCACCCGCGGGTGGTCGCTGTCGTAACCCCGGTGCGTGGGCAGGTCGAAGGCGACCGACAGGCCCTTCTGGCCGGCCGCCAGATTGCGCCGGTAGAACGCGTTGGACTCCTCGGCGGTCGAGAAGCCCGCGTACTGGCGGATCGTCCAGGGCTGGTTGACGTACATCGTCGGGTACGGGCCGCGCAGATACGGCGCCATGCCCGGGTACGTGCCGAGGAAGTCCAGGCCCTCCAGGTCACGGCCGGTGTACAGCGGCTTGACCGCGATGCCCTCCGGGGTCTCCCAGAAGGCCCCGTCGGTCCCGGCCGCCTTCCGCCACTCGTCGACGCCGGCGTCGGTCCTCGGCTCCCCGAGCTCGATCCCGGAGAAGTCGGGGATTCCCATCAGGACACTCCCATGCGGTCGAGGGTGGCGGACAGCACGGCGACGGCGTCACAGCCCGCGAAGACGTAGGCGTCGACATCGGTGTACTGCCCGGGGCGGCCGGCGAGGAACACCTGCGCCGCGCCCGCCGACCT
Source organism: Streptomyces chartreusis (assembly GCF_008704715.1). NCBI lineage: Bacteria > Bacillati > Actinomycetota > Actinomycetes > Kitasatosporales > Streptomycetaceae > Streptomyces > Streptomyces chartreusis. The sequence continues at coordinate 2,048,074 of NZ_CP023689.1, read as the reverse complement.
GAACTCGGCGGCCACGGACTCGGCCTGCTCCTCGTAGAGAGCGTCGCTGGAGCACAGGCACACCTCGGTGGCGCCGCTCTCGGCGAAGGTGCCGCCGGTGACCGGCTCGATGCCGCCCGCCTGGAACAGGTTCGAGGCGAAGGTGAGGCGCGCGGTGTGCGCGGCGGCCGGACCGAGCGCCGCCAGGAAGATCCGCGGCCGGGAGCCGGTCGCGGCCAGGTGGGCGTCGGAGCGGGCGCGCAGCGCCTCGTACGCCTCGTCGCGCCGGACCCGGGGCAGGCCGCCGGAGCGGGCCTCGGGTGCGGGCTCGCGCGCCACGAGCTGCTCGGCGAGATTCGGGAACTCGCTCACGCCGGTGATCGGCTCCCGGCGCCTGGCGAGCTTGCCGGTGCGGGCCTCCCAGGTGGCGGCGAGGTCCTCGCCCAGCTGCCCGGAGCGCAGCGCGGCCGCCTGGCCGCCGGCCCGCTCGATGCGCTGGAAGAACTCCCAGCCCGCCTCGGCCAGTTCGTCGGTGAGCCGCTCCACGTACCAGGAGCCGCCCGCCGGGTCGATCACCCGGGCCAGGTGCGACTCCTCGATGAGGACGGTCGAGGTGTTGCGGGCGATACGCCGCGCGAACGCGTCCGGCAGGCCGAGCGCGTGGTCGAAGGGCAGCACCGTCACGGACTCGGCGCCGCCGACGCCGGCGGCCAGCGTGGCGACCGTCGTGCGCAGCATGTTCACCCAGGGGTCGCGGCGCGACATCATCACCGGCGAGGTCACGGCGTGCTGCACCTGAGCGCTCGACGCCCCGCACACCTCGGTCACCCGCGCCCACAGCCGGCGCGCGGCGCGCAGCTTGGCGATCGTCAGGAACTGGTCGGCGGTCGCGGCGTAGCGGAACTCCAGCTGTGCGGCGGCCTGTTCGACCGTCAGCCCGGCCGCGTCGAGCTCCCGCAGATACGCGACGCCGGTCGCCAGCGAAGCGCCCAGCTCCTGGGCCGCCGAGCCGCCGGCCTCGTGGTACGGCAGCGCGTCCACGGTCAGCGCCCGCAGCCCCGGGTACTCCTCGGCGCACAGCCGCGCCAGCCCGGCGACGGCGGTGAAGTCGGAGGACTTCGCGGTACGGGCCTCGTGGCCCAGCGGGTCCGCGCCGAGGTTGCCGCGCGCCGCCTCCTTGGCGACGCCCCGCTCCTCGTACAGCCGCAGCAGCTCACGCGCGGCGGGCTCCACCTCGGTGCCCGCGTCGAGGACGACGGGGGCCAGGTCGAGGTAGACGCCGTCCAGGGCACGGCCGAGTTCCGTCACCGGGATGCCGCCCTCGCCGAGGACCAGCCAGATCGAGGTGACGCCGTTCTCCAGGTCCGCGAGCACCACGCCGTCCGTGAGCGCCGTGTGCCGCTGCCGGACGTCCCAGCCGCCGGCCGTGTTGCCCTCGGCTCGACCGCCGCGGACGAACGGGGCGAACCCGGGCAGGCCGGCATCGGGCGCGGCGTCACGCGCGCTGTACAGAGGGCGGGTGCGCAACCCGTCCTCCAGGGCAGTGGACAGGGCGTCTTCCGCGGCCGTGCCCGAGACGTCCTTGCCCGACTTGCGCAGCACACCTTCCACCAGGTGTTGCCACTGCTCATGGGTTGCGTCAGGGAACTCGGCGGCCAGCGAGAGCCCGTCGTCAGGCAGGACCGTCATGCTCGGATGCTAGGTCAGATCGACAAAGGAGCAGCAGTGGGCACGGCTGTGACCTTGCCCTCTCCCGCATTGTGACCTGCGTCTCCGCATCCTTTCCGGCCGTCGGGGAAGGGGCGTTCCGCGGCTTTCGTCTCAGGTAAAGGTTCGGTCAGGGCGGGGTCCCGCGAGCCCGCCCGCCATTGGTCATGTCCTGGTCGAGCGGTACGGTCAGGGCGATATCGACGACGGTACGACGGAAGCCGGTGGGAATCCGGCACGGTCGCGCCACTGTATGCCGCGCCTCTCGCAGGGGCGGTGAGTCAGACCCGTGGCCGTCGTCATGTGCACCACCGAAATGGGACGCGAACTCCCGAAGGAGCCCTGCCATGGCGCAGCATGTCGCCCAGCCGACCGCCAACACCCCCGCTCTCCCCGCCAAGCTGCCGATCGGCGCGATCGTCCCCTGGGCGGTCTTCTTCGGCATCCTGATGCTGGTCCTGCTGTACTTCGTCGGCGCCGAGCAGGGCGCCACCTCCGTCGTCTCCGGCGAGGACGTCCACGAGTGGGTGCACGACGCCCGCCACCTGCTCGGTTTCCCCTGCCACTGACGCCGGGGAGCCACAGAACCATGAACTCCGCAACCGTACGGAAGCTGCTCGTGCGAGGCATGCTCGCCGGCCTCGCCGCGGGCGTCCTCGCGCTGATCGTGGCCTACGTCCTCGGTGAGCCGAGCGTCGACAGGGCGATCGGCTTCGAGGAGGCCCACGCCTCCGGGCACGAGCACGAGGTCGAACTCGTCTCCCGCAGCCTCCAGTCCACCGCCGGCCTCGCCACCGGTGTCCTGATCTACGGCGTCTCCTTCGGCGGCATCGCCGCTCTCGCCCACTGCTTCGCCCTCGGCCGCGTCGGCCGCTTCTCGCCGCGGGCCACCGCGCTGCTGCTGTCCGGCTGCGCGCTGCTCGCCGTCTATGTCGTGCCGTTCCTGAAGTACCCGGCCAACCCGCCCGCCGTCGGCGACCCCGACACCATCGGCAGGCGGACCACCCTGTACTTCCTGATGATGGTGCTCAGCGTCCTCCTCGCGGTGGCCGCGACCATCCTCGGCAGGCGACTCGCCCCGAGACTGGGCAACTGGTACGCCACCGTCGTCGCGGTGGCCGCGTTCGCCCTGGTGATCGGCCTGGCGTTCGCGTTCCTGCCGGCCGTCGACGAGGTCCCCGCGGACTTCCCGGCCACCGTGCTGTGGCGGTTCCGGCTGTCCGCACTGGCCATGCAGGCCACGCTGTGGGCGGGCTTCGGGCTGCTCTTCGGCGAGCTGGCCGAGCGACTGCTGAACCCCCGGCCGGCCCCCGCGGCACCGGCGTCGGCGGCGGCCGTGACCGGCTGACCGGCATGCGCTCACGCGCAAGGGCCCGCGGAACCGTCCGCGGGCCCTTGCGCGTTCCCCGGCCACCGGGTCGACCGGACCGGCAGGGCAAGCCCTGATCCCGGGCGGCCCGCCCCTAGTCGGCGTCCGGCGCCGCGAGGGGCCGCCCCAGTCGCAGGTTCCAGCGCCCGCCGCGCCCACTGAGCTCCGTCGCCGTCAGCGGGGCGACGTCGAGACGCCAGAAGGCCGCCTCGGGCATCCCGAGGGCGTGCAGGACAGCCGCGCGAACGACCTCCGGCTCGACCACGGCGACCGTACGGCCGTCCAGGTCCTCGACGTCCGTCAGCCACCGGGCGATCCGGCCGCAGAACTCCCGCACCGACTCGCCCCCGTGCGGAGCGTGGCCCGGGTCCGTGAGCCAGCGGCCCAGCGACTCCGGCTCGGCGGCACTCACCTCGTCGAGCGTGCGGCCCCGCCAGCGGCCGACGTCCGGTCCCGCCAACTCCGGGACCGCCGGGCCGTGCAGACCGAGAGCCCCGGCCGTCTCCCGGCAGCGCAGGCCCGGCGAGGTGAGCACCCGGGCGGCCGGGGGCAGGGTGCCGGCGGCCGCGCGTGCCCGCGCCGCGCCGGTGTCGTCGAGCGGGGTCCGGCCGTCGTCGAAGCGGGCCCGGCGCAGGCTTGCGTTCATCGCGGGTGAGATGAAGGTGACGCGGCTGGTCACGCGGTCGCTCCTCGGGCCGGGGTCATGACGTGCTCCTGGCTGCCCGGGGGCCCTCACCGCGAGAGCGGTGAGGGCCCTTGGCCGGTGGGCCGGGTCAGGACGGGGACAGCTCGCCCCGTACCGTACGGGCCGCCGCCACCAGGTTCTCCAGCGAGGCCCGGGTCTCCGGCCAGCCGCGGGTCTTCAGGCCGCAGTCGGGGTTGACCCACAGCCGTTCGGCGGGGATCGCCTTGAGGCCGGTACGGAGCAGTTCGGCTGCCTCCGTCACGCTCGGCACCCGCGGGGAGTGGATGTCGTAGACACCCGGCCCGGCCTCGCGCGGATAGCCGTGCGCGGCGAGCTCGCGGGCGACCTGCATGTGCGAGCGGGCGGCCTCCAGGCTGATGACGTCCGCGTCGAGGTCGTCGATGGCCCGGACGATGTCGCCGAACTCGGCGTAGCACATGTGGGTGTGGATCTGGGTGTCCGGCCGGACCCCGCCGGTGGTGAGCCGGAACGCCTCCGTCGCCCAGGCGAGATACCCGGCCCGGTCGGCGGCGCGCAGCGGCAGGGTCTCCCGCAGGGCGGGTTCGTCGACCTGGATGACGCGGGCGCCGCCCGCCTCCAGGTCGGTCACCTCGTCGCGCAGGGCGAGGGCGACCTGGCGGGCCGTCTCGCCGAGCGGCTGGTCGTCGCGGACGAAGGACCAGGCGAGCATGGTGACCGGCCCGGTGAGCATGCCCTTGACCGGGCGGGACGTCAGGGACTGGGCGTACGCCGTCCAGCGCACCGTCATCGGCTCGGGCCGCGAGATGTCGCCGGCCAGGATCGGCGGGCGGACGTAGCGGGTGCCGTAGGACTGCACCCAGCCGTGCTGTGTGGCGAGGTACCCCGTGAGCCGCTCGGCGAAGTACTGGACCATGTCGTTGCGTTCGGGCTCGCCGTGCACCAGGACGTCGATGCCGGTCTTCTCCTGGAAGGCGACGACCTCCTGGATCTCGGCCCTGACACGGTCCTCGTAGGCGGCCATGCCGATCCGGCCGGCCCGCAGGTCGGCGCGTGCGGTGCGCAGCTCGCCGGTCTGCGGGAACGAACCGATCGTGGTCGTCGGCAGCAACGGCAGCCTGAGGTGGGCGCGTTGGGCCGCGGCCCGCTCGGCGTACGGCTGCGAGCGGCGGGCATCCCCGGTGGTGACGGCTGCCGCACGGGACCGTACGGCAGCGTCGCGGGTGATCGGCGAGCCCGTTCGGGAGGCCAGGTCCGCCCGGTTCGCGGCGAGTTCGGCGGTGATCGCGCCGGTGCCCTGGGCGAGGCCCTTGGCGAGGGTGACGACCTCGGCGGTCTTCTGCCGGGCGAAGGCCAGCCAGCGCCGGATCTGCGGCTCGATGTCCCGCTCGGCCGCCGCGTCCAGCGGCACGTGCAGCAGGGAGCAGGAGGCCGCGACGTCGACCCGGTCCGCGAGGCCCAGCAGGGTGCCGAGCGTGGCGAGCGACGCCGACAGGTCGTTGACCCAGACGTTGCGGCCGTTGACGACACCGGCGACCAGCCGCTTGCCGGGCAGCCCGCCTGCCGCGGCCAGCGCCTGGAGGTTGCCGCCCGCGGCCTCGGTGAAGTCGAGCGCCAGCCCCTCGACCGGCGCCTTCGCCAGCACGGGCAGCGCCTCGCCGAGCCGGTCGAAGTACGAGGCGACCAGCAGCTTCGGCCGGTCGGTGAGCGCGCCGAGGTCACGGTAGGCGCGCCCGGCGGCGTTCAGCTCGGCCGGGGTGCGGTCCTGGACCAGCGCGGGCTCGTCCAGCTGGACCCACTCGGCGCCCGCCGCGCGCAGGTCGGCCAGGATCCGCGCGTACACCGGCAGCAGCCGGTCCAGCAGGGTGAGCGGCTCGAAGTCCGCGGCGACGCCGGGTGCCGGCTTGGCGAGCAGCAGGTAGGTGACCGGCCCGACCAGGACCGGCCGGGCGGTCAGGCCCAGCGCCAGGGCCTCCTTCAGTTCGGCGACCTGCTTGGCCGAGTCCGCCGCGAAGACCGTGTCCGGGCCCAACTCGGGTACGAGGTAGTGGTAGTTGGTGTCGAACCACTTCGTCATCTCCAGCGGCGCGACGTCCTGCGTGCCGCGGGCCATGGCGAAGTAGCCGTCCAGGGCGTCGGTCTCGACGGCGACACGATGCCGCTCGGGGATCGCGCCGAGCGCGACGGTGGTGTCCAGGACGTGGTCGTAGTACGAGAAGTCGCCGGTCGGCACCTCGTGGATGCCGGCGTCGGCGAGCCGGCGCCAGTTGGCGCGGCGCAGTTCGGCGGCGGTGGCACGGAGGGCGTCGGCGGTGACGCGGCCCTTCCAGTAGCCCTCGATCGCCTTCTTCAGTTCCCGGTCCGGGCCCTGACGGGGGTAGCCGTACACGGTGGCCCGTGCTGCCGCGGCTGCGGGCTTGGTGGTCACGGAGATCTCCTTCGCGAGATGAATCCCTGAGATCCCGGCGACGGGACGAGAGCGCGAAGGGGTGACGGACCGGACGGCAGCGGCCGTACGGCCACCGCTCGGTCATGTTCGCCGACCCGCCCTCGAGGTCACCGGGATGTCCGCGCACGAGTGGTTCGCGCGCGGGCAGTTGGCAGGTCTTCGGACTCGCGGGCACGTCCTCATCTCGTGAGGACTCCTACTGGCCGTCGCTTCCCAGGCCCGGTACGTCGGGCTCAGTGCTGATGACGGCGGTCGTTCCCGCTCACCGCTGCGGGGCAGTCCCGGATTCCCACCGGGTTCCCTCTTACGACGCATCCCGCCTGGCGGACGGGGCGAACCAGCTGCACCGGTCAGCCTACCCGGCCGTACGTGTGGAACCCCCGCCCGCTCTTGCGGCCCAGCAGCCCCGCCTCGACCATCCGCTGGAGCAGCGGGGGAGGGGCGTACAGGGGTTCCTTGAACTCGTCGTAGAGGGACTCGGCGATCGAGGCGACGGTGTCGAGGCCGATCAGGTCCGCGAGCCGGAGCGGGCCCATGGGGTGGGCGCAGCCGAGTTCCATGCCGGTGTCGATGTCGGCGGCGGTGGCGAAGCCGGACTCCGCCATCCGGATCGCCGACAACAGGTACGGGATCAGCAGGGCGTTGACGACGAAGCCGGCCCGGTCCCGGGAGCGGATCACGGTCCTGCCGAGCGTCCGGGCGGCGAACTCCTCGACGGCGGCGGTCGTCTCGGCCGAGGTGTGCAGCGACGTCACGACCTCCACCAGCGGCAGCACCGGAACGGGGTTGAAGAAGTGCAGGCCCACGACCCGGTCCGCGCGGCCGGTCGCCATGCCGAGCCGCATGACCGGCAGTGAGGAGGTGTTGGTGGCCAGGACGGCCGCGGGGTCCTCGATGATCTTGTCTAGCGCGGCGAACACCTCGGTCTTGGCGTCCGGGTTCTCCACGACGGCCTCGACCACGAGCTGCCGGTCGGCCAGGTCCTCCAGGCTGCCGGTGAACACCAGACGGTCGAGCACGTCGGCCGCGGCCGGCTCCGTCAGTTTCCCCCGCCGTACCGCGCGGTCCAGCGACGCGGTCACCCGGTCCCGGGCGGCCCGCGCCGCGACCGCGTCCACCTCGCACACCACCGTGTCGAGCCCGGCCCGTGCGCACACCTCGGCGATCCCGGCGCCCATCTGCCCGCCGCCGACCACCCCGACCCGCCGGATGCCCCCGCTCATGCCCCGGCCTCCGTCCGGCGCACCAGATGACGGGAGTAGGCGTCCGGGGTGAAGAACAGCGGCAACTCGCCTGCCAGCGCCGTCCGTTCGAACAGGGCACGTATCTCGTCGACCGGCGCCCACGGGTACTCGGCGCCCAGAGCGGCGAGCTCGTCGTCGAGCAGCCGCAGCACCGTCTCCCGGTCGATGACCCGGTGCCGCAGCCACTGCCAGATCTGCACGCGTGCGATCTCGGCGGTGGCCGCGTCCTCGATCAGTCCGCCCACGGCGACGGCACCTTGCCCGCGCAGCCAGGCCGCGAAGTAGCGCAGCGCGACGGCGACGTTCGTGCGCACGCCGTCGGGGGTGGGCGGCCCGCTGATCCGGCGTACCGAAAGCAGGTCGGAGGGCGTCACCTCCACGTCCTCACGACTACGGTCGATCTGGTGCGGGCGGTCGCCGAGGACACCGTCGAACACCTCGCGGCAGACCGGGACGAGGTCCGGGTGGGCCACCCACGATCCGTCGAAGCCGTCCTCCGCCTCCCGCTCCTTGTCCAGCCGGACCCTGGCGAGCGCGGCCGGATCCTCGCCGGGCACCTGCGCGGCCATGGCGCCGATGGCATGGGCACCGCGCCGATGGCAGGTGCGCACCAGCAGTTCGGTGTACGCCCGCATGAAGGGGGCGGTCATCGTCACCTGCGCCCGGTCGGGAAGAAGGAAGTCGGTGCGGTGGCCGAACGTCTTGATCAGGCTGAACAGGTAGTCCCAGCGGCCCGCGCCGAGCCCCGAGCTGTGCTCGCGCAGCTCGTAGAGGATCTCCTCCATCTCGAACGCGGCGGTCACCGTCTCGATGAGCACGGTGGCGCGGACGGTGCCGCGCGGGATGCCGAGCAACTCCTGGGCGAGGACGAACACGTCGTTCCACAGCCGGGCCTCGTACCGGTTCTCCAGCTTCGGAAGACAGAAGTACGGTCCCTGCCCCGCCTCGATCCGGCGCCGGGCGCAGTGGAAGAAGTACAGCCCGAAGTCGACGAGGGCGGCGGGCACGGGACGCCCGTCGTACGCGAGGTGCTCCTCGTCCAGGTGCCAGCCGCGGGGGCGGACCACGAGGGTGGCGTGCTGCTCCCCGACGTCGAGCAGCGCGATCTGCCCGTCGATGACGTTGTCCCAGGTCGGGGAGGTGGCGTCCTCGAAGTCGGCCACCCACACCTGGGCACCGGAGTCGAGCGCGTCGGACGCCGTACGGCTATCGGGCGGCCCGGTGATCTCCACGCGCCGGTCGGCCAGCCCCGGGGCGGGCGGTGCGACACGCCAGGTGGGATCGGCGCGGACGGTCGAGGTGACCATGGGGAAGTCGAGCGGGGTGCCCGCGGCGAGCCGGAGGGACTGACGCCGGCGCTCCCGCATCAGGTCCTGACGCCGCCCACCGAAGGCGGCGGCGAGGTGGCCCAGGAAATCCAGGGCGGCGGGGGTGAGGATCTCGTCGTGGCGCCGGCCCGGGGCGCCGAGCACACGGACGTGATGGGTCAGTGCGGTGGTGGACAACGCTTTCTCCTGACAAACGGCGGCGAAACGTCCTGTTCTTGGGGCGCGCGGGGAACTGCGCGACCAGCCCCCACGCACCCGCGGCCGACAAACCGGCCTAGTGGAACTGCTCTTCCTCCGTGGAACCGGCCAACGCGGTCGTGGAAGAGGCGGGATTCACCGCCGTGGACACGAGATCGAAGTAACCCGTACCGACTTCCCGCTGGTGCCTCACCGCCGTGAATCCCTGCGCCTGCGCCGCGAACTCCCGCTCCTGGAGGTCGACATACGCCGTCATCCCGTGCTCGGCGTAACCCCGCGCAAGGTCGAACATCCCGTGGTTCAGCGAGTGGAACCCGGCCAGCGTGATGAACTGGAACCGGTACCCCATCGCCCCCAGCTCCCGCTGGAACTTGGCGATCTGGTCGTCGTCCAGCGCGGCCTTCCAGTTGAAGGACGGCGAGCAGTTGTAGGCGAGCATCCGATCCGGGTACTCGGCGTGCACGGCCTCCGCGAACTCCCGCGCCTGCGCGAGGTCCGGCGTACCGGTCTCCACCCAGATCAGGTCGGCGTACGGGGCGTAGGCGAGTCCGCGTGCGATGACCGGCGCCATGCCGTTGCGTACCCGGTGGAAGCCCTCCGCCGTGCGCTCGCCGGTCACGAACTCGGCGTCGCGCTCGTCGACGTCGCTGGTGAGCAGGTTCGCGGCGAGGGCGTCGGTGCGGGCGATGACGACGGTCGGCACATCGGCGATGTCGGCCGCGAGGCGGGCCGCGTTGAGGGTGCGGATGTGCTGCGAGGTCGGCACCAGGACCTTGCCGCCGAGGTGGCCGCACTTCTTCTCCGAGGCGAGCTGGTCCTCGTAGTGGATGCCGGCCGCGCCGGCCGCGATCATCGCCTTGGTCAGCTCGAAGGCGTTCAGCGGACCGCCGAACCCGGCCTCGGCGTCGGCGACGATCGGCGCGAGCCAGTCCGTGCGGTCACCGGCGTCCTCCGAGACGGCGATCTGGTCGGCGCGCAGCAGGGCGTTGTTGATCCGACGGACCACCTGGGGAACGGAGTTGACCGGGTACAGGCTCTGGTCGGGGTAGGTGTGCCCGGCCTGGTTGGCGTCCGCGGCGACCTGCCAGCCCGACAGATAGATCGCCTGGAGGCCGGCCCTGACCTGCTGCACGGCCTGGCCGCCGGTGAGCGCGCCGAGCGCGTGGACGTAGTCCCGCTCGTGAAGTTGGCGCCACAGCCGCTCGGCACCGCGCCGGGCCAGGGTGTGCTCCTCGCGGACGCTGCCGGACAGCCGTACGACGTCCTCGGCGGTGTAGGTGCGCTCGATGCCCCGCCAGCGCGGGTCGGTGGCCCAGCGCCGCGCGAGTGCCTCGGCCGCCTGCGTCCTCGCCTGTGCCATGACTGTCACCGTCTCCTCGGTCTGTTGCGTCTGCCAAGTCCGTGCCGATCGCGGCAATGGCTGGCACTGTGTGTCGTCAAGGGGTTGCGGCTCGCCGCCGCCCGGAGGGCGAAGCAGAGCAATGTTGCTGGCCTCTAATGAGTTTCGGCGGGCCGCACGAAGACTCTGACACTGGCACTGAGTGCCAACAATGGTGGACGTCTGCCAAGTTCTGCGAATCTTCTCGCCGCCGTTTGCCAAGCTTGCGAAGGGTTCGGCAGGCGGGTGTTCGCGTACGCTGACCGGGTTGCGTCCCGGACCTGGAGGTGCGCGGTGAGCAAGACGTACGCGGGTGCGCGGCTGCGGCGGCTGCGCGAGGAACGCCGGATGAGCCAGGCGGAACTCGCCCGCGTCCTGGGTATCTCCCCGAGCTATCTGAACCAGATGGAGCACGACTCACGCCCGCTCACCGTGCCCGTGCTGCTCCGACTCACCGAGACGTTCGGCGTCGACCCGGGCTTCTTCTCCGAGCGCGACACCGCCCGGCTCGTGGCCGACCTGCGCGAGGCGCTCACCGGCGAGATCGCCGCCGCCCGGGTCTCCCCGACCGACCTCGCCGAACTGGCCTCGCGCATGCCCGCGGTCGCGCAGGTCCTGCTCGACCTGGGCCGCCGCAACCAACTGCTGTCCGAGCGGCTCGCGGGGCCCGACGGCCGCGACATCGCCGAGGCGGCACCCCGCTCGCCGCACGAGGAGATCCGCGACTTCTTCTACCGTCGCCAGAACTACCTCCACGACACCGACGTCGCGGCCGAGCAGCTCGCCGAGCGGATCGGCATCCGGCCCGGCGAGGTCCTGCGGGCCCTGACCGCCCGTCTGACGGACGCCCACGGGATCCGCCTCGCCGACACCCACGCCGCCCGGGAGGCCGACGCCCGGGGGAACCGCCCGCCCACCGGCTCCGGCGACCGGCTCCACCACTACGACGCGTCGACCCGCACCCTCCACCTCTCGACCCGGCTGCGCCCCGGCCAGCGGGCCTTCCGCATGGCGACCCAGCTCGCGCTGCTGGAGTACGCCGGCGAACTGGACCGGCACGCCGCCGAGGACTTCCCGGCCGGCTCGCCCGCCCACACCCTGGCCCGCATCGGCGTCGCCAACTACTTCGCCGCCGCGCTGGTGCTGCCGTACACCGCCTTCCACGCGGCGGCCGAGGAGGTCCGCTACGACATCGAGCGGCTCACCGACCGCCACGGCCTCGGCTACGAGACCGTCTGCCACCGGCTCAGCACCCTCCAGCGCCCGCGCCTGCGCGGAGTGCCCTTCTCCTTCGTGCGGGTCGACCGGGCAGGCAACATGTCCAAGCGGCAGTCCGCGACCGGGTTCCACTTCTCCCGGGGCGGCGGCACCTGCCCGCTGTGGAACGTCTACGAGGCGTTCGCCGCGCCCGGCCGGATCCATGTGCAGGTCGCCGAAATGCCGGACGGACAAAGGTACTTGTGGGCCGCCCGTGCGGTCACCCGGCACCGCGGCGGCTGGGGCGAGCCCGGCAAGACGTACGCCATCGGACTCGGCTGCGAGATCCGGCACGCCCACCGGCTCGTCTACTCCGACGGCCTCGACCTCACCAGCCCCTCCGCCGCCACCCCGATCGGCATGGGCTGCCGCGTCTGCGAACGCCTCGACTGCCCGCAGCGGGCGGCGCCGCCCCTCGGGCGGACCCTGCGCATCGACGAGAACACCAGCACCTTCGTGCCGTACCCCGTGACCGGGCGCACGAGTTGAGGGGTGCGCGGAGTTGATAGCCTCGGCGGGCCAGTCGAGCCACATCCGAGGCCAGGGAATCCGGTGCGAATCCGGAACTGACGCGCAGCGGTGAGGGGGACGGGCGGGGCACGCGCCACTGGGAGACCGGGAAGGCGCCCCGGCCGGACGAACCCGAGTCCGAAGACCTGCTGGCACCTCCACGCCCCCGGGCGGGGAGGACGTCCGTAGGCCAGGCTCCGCGTACGAGCCCCGACACCCGAGGCAGGCCCGTGCTCCCCTCCCGCCCCGCGCCCACCGAACCCCCGGCACCCACCGCCGCACCGTCTCGCGTCGTCGTCTGCCGGGACTGCTGCTGCGGCACCCCGAAGGTGACCGGGGTCGACCACGCGCAGCAGACCGCTCGCCTCGCCGCGAACGTGCCCGTGCGCGTCTCCGACTGTCTCGACGTGTGCGAACACGCCAACGTGATCGTCGTCCAGCCGTCCGCCGCCGCCCGCGCGGCCGGCGCCCGCCCCGTCTGGCTCGGCCTCGTCAACGACCCCGACGCCACCGAGGACATCATCACCTGGGTCCGGGCCGGCGGCCCCGGCGTCGCGCCCTGCCCCGACGTGCTCGACCTCTACACCTTCACACCGCCCCGGCGGGCCGCGGACGCCAAAAGGTTGAAGCCAGAACAGTGAGTGCCTGAAGATCGGAAGGACCGATCCGCGCGACAGCGAGGTGAGAGACCCGATGTTCACCACCCGTCCCACCCTCCAGGGCACCTTCGGCATGGTGTCCTCCACGCACTGGCTCGCCTCGCAGTCCGCGATGGCCGTGCTGGAGCGCGGGGGCAACGCGTACGACGCCGCCGTCGCGGGCGCGTTCGTGCTGCACGTGGTCGAGCCGCACCTGAACGGTCCGGCCGGGGAGGTGCCGATCCTGCTCGCCCCGGCGGGCGGCGAGGTACGGGTGCTGTGCGGGCAGGGGCCGGCGCCGGCCGGGGCCACCGTCGCGCACTACCGGGAACTCGGACTGGAGCTGGTGCCGGGGACCGGGCCGCTGGCGGCCGCCGTGCCCGGCGCCTTCGACGCCTGGATGCTGCTGCTGCGGGACCACGGGACCCAGCCGCTCGCGGAGGTGCTGCGGTACGCCGTCGAGTACGCCGAACACGGGCACGCGCCCGTGGAGCGGGTCGGCGAGACCGTGGAGACCGTGCGGGAGCTGTTCGAGACGGAGTGGACCTCGTCGGCCGAGGTGTATCTGCCGGGCGGCCGGGCGCCCCGCCCCGGGGAGCCGTTCCGCAACCCCGCCCTCGCCGCCACCTGGAAGCGGCTGCTCCACGAGGTCGCGGACGCCGGCGACCGGATCGCGCAGATCGAGGCCGCGCGCGAGGTGTGGCGCTCCGGCTTCATCGCCGACGCGCTCGTACGGCAGGCCGGCCGCCCGACCCTGGACACCAGCGGCGAGCGGCACTCCGGCACGCTCACGGCCGCCGACCTCGCCGGCTGGTCCGCGACCTACGAGGCGCCGGCGAGGTACGACTGGAACGGCTGGACCGTGTGCAAGGCCGGCCCCTGGAGCCAGGGCCCCGTCCTCCTCCAGCAGCTCGCGCTGCTCCCGCCCGAGCTGCCGCGGTACGGGTCCGCCGACTACGTCCACCTGCTGATCGAGGGCTGCAAGCTGGCCATGGCCGACCGGGAGGCCTGGTACGGCGACGCGGCCGAGGTGCCGCTGGCCGACCTGCTGTCGGACGAGTACAACGCCGCCCGGCGGGCGCTGATCGGCGAGAAGGCCTCGCACGAGCTGCGGCCCGGCAGCCCCGGCGGGCGTGACCCGCGACTGTGCGCCCACGCGCGCGTGGCGGCCGCCGCCCGGCCCGGCTCCCACGCGCCGGGCGCCGGGGAGCCGACCGTCGCCAAGAGCCCCACGTCCCCGGTGCCGGGCGAGCCCGATGTCGCCGCCGACGGCGGGACCCGGGGAGACACCTGCCACATCGACATCGTCGACCGCTGGGGCAACATGATCGCGGCGACCCCCAGCGGCGGCTGGCTCCAGTCCAACCCCGTCGTGCCCGAGCTGGGCTTCCCGCTCGGCACCCGGCTCCAGATGACCTGGCTGGAGGAGGGACTGCCGAACTCCCTGACCCCGGGCCGGCGGCCCCGCACCACCCTCACGCCCTCCGTCGCCCTGCGCGACGGCGTGCCCGTCATGGCCTTCGGCACGCCCGGCGGGGACCAGCAGGACCAGTGGCAGCTCCACTTCCTCCTCGCGGTCGCCCTGCGCGGCCCGGTCCGCGGCGGCCTCGACCTCCAGGGCGCGATCGACGCCCCGAACTGGCACAACGACAGCTTCCCCGGCTCCTTCTACCCGCGCGGGATGCGGCCCGGGAGTGTGACCGTGGAGTCCCGGACGGACGCCGCGGTGGTGGAGGAGCTGCGGCGGCGCGGTCATGACGTCACCGTCGGTGACGCCTGGTCGGAGGGCCGGCTGTGCGCGGTGGCACGGGACCCGGAGACCGGCGTCCTGTCGGCCGCGGCGAATCCGCGCGGGATGCAGGGATACGCGGTCGGGCGCTGAGGAGAACACCGGTCTCAGCTTTCTGACCTGCTGATATCGGCCCCTCATATTCACGTCGATGCCATCTGCCGGTCACCCGGCGGGCAGGGATTGTCAGAGGGCCGTGTTCTTATTGACGCGTGATCGAATACAACGAAACCATCGAAGAGTTTCTCGCACAGCACTCGGCCGACGTGGAGGAAGCGGTCCGCAAGGCGGCCGCGGCCGAGATCATGCCCCGCTTCCGGCAGCTCGCCGAGCACGAGATCGACCAGAAGAGCGGACCGCACGACCTGGTCACCGACGCCGACCGGCTCGCCGAGCGGTTCCTCACCGGGGCCCTCGGCGCGCTCCTGCCCGGCTCGGTCGTGGTCGGCGAGGAGGCCGTGCACGCCGACCCGGCGTCGTACGAGGCGATACGCGGCGACGCGCCGGTCTGGATCATCGACCCCGTCGACGGCACCCGCCAGTTCGTGAACGGCGACACCGGCTTCTGCACGCTGGTCGCGCTCGCCCGGCACGGCGTCCTGCTCGCCTCCTGGACCTACGCCCCGGCCCGCGACCAACTCGCCACGGCGGTGCGCGGCCAGGGTGCCCACCTCGACGGCGTACGGCTGCGGTCCGGCGCGCCGGAACCCGGCCGCGACCTCGAAATCGCCACGTCCCACCCGGACTACACGACCGATGACCAAAAGCGCGGCCTGCTCGGCCTGTGGACCGACGGCATCGCGCCGCGCTCCTGCGGATCGGCGGGCCTGGAGTATCTGGCCGTCGCACGGGGCGAGTTGGACGCGACCGCGTTCAGCTGGGAGGCCGCCTGGGACCACGCCGCGGGCATCCTCCTGGTCGAGGAGGCGGGCGGCGCCCACCTGACCCGCACGGGCGAGCCGTTCCGGATCACCGGCGGCAACGCACTGCCGTTCACGGCGGCACGGGACGCGGCGACGGCTCGCCGGGTGGCGGGGCTGCTGGCCGGCGGGGCGTGAGGACCGACCTGGGCCGCGCCCACCGGGCGGTACCGCCCGCGCCCTGCGCTGTCGGTGCCCCGGCATATCCTGATCCTTCAAGGCCGTCGGCTGACGAAGGAGTCCGAAGGTGCCGTCGATGCTCGATGCGGTCGTGGTGGGTGCGGGGCCGAACGGACTGACCGCTGCCGTGGAGCTGGCCCGCCGCGGCTTCTCCGTGGCCGTGTTCGAGGCACGCGACACCGTCGGCGGAGGCGCCCGTACGGAGGAGCTGACCCTCCCCGGCTTCCGCCACGACCCGTGCTCCGCCGCGCACCCCCTCGGCATCAACTCACCCGTGTTCCGGACCATGCCCCTGGACCGCTACGGCCTGGAGTGGCTGCACCCCGGCCTGCCGATGGCGCACCCCTTCGCCGACGGCACCGCCGCCGTGCTGTCCCGGTCCGTCGCCGAGACCGCGGCGTCCTTCGGGCCGCGCGACGCGGGACCGTACCGCAGGCTCGTCGAACCGTTCCTGCCCAAGTGGGACACCCTGGCCCGCGACTTCATGTCCCTGCCGCTGACCGCGCTGCCCCGCGACCCGGTCACCCTCGCCCGGTTCGGCCTGGTCGGGCTGCCGCCGTCCACCTGGCTGATGCGGCGCTTCAAGGACGAGCAGGCCAGGACCCTCTTCGCCGGTCTCGTCGCGCACGTCATGGCCCCCCTCGGCGGCTTCGCCACCGGCGCCATCGGCCTGGTCTTCGCCCTCGCCGCGCACGCCCGCGGCTGGCCCCTTGCCCGCGGCGGCTCCCAGTCCATCTCCGACGCGCTCACCGCGTACCTGGAGGACCTCGGCGGCAGCGTCCACACCGACTACGAGGTCAAGCGGCTCGACGACCTGCCGCCCGCGCGCGCGTACGTCTTCGACACCTCGCCCACCGCCCTGGCCCGCATCGCCGGCCTCGGCAACTACTACGAGGGCTATCGCTACGGCCCCGGCGTCTTCAAGATCGACTACGCGCTGGACGGCCCGGTGCCGTGGACCGCGCCCGAAGCGCGCCGCGCCGGCACCGTGCAGATCGGTGGGAACAGCGCGGAGATCGACGCCGCACTGCGCGCCGCGTCCCGGCAGGGCCGGGCGCCCGACAAGCCGTTCATGATCACCGTGCAGCCCGGTGTCGTCGACCCGTCCCGCGCCCCCGAGGGCAAGCAGGTCTTCTGGGCGTACGGACACGTCCCGAACGGCTGGACCGGTGATCTCACGGACGCCATCGAACGCCAACTGGAGCGCTTCGCCCCGGGGTTCCGCGACCGAGTCCTCGCCCGCGCGACGGCCGGCCCCGCCGAACTCGCCGTCCGCAACGCCAACTACGTCGGCGGCGACATCGGCTCCGGCGCCGCGTCCGGACTCCAGCTCCTGCTGCGGCCCAAGCTGTCGCTGTTCCCGTACACCACCCCGCACCCGGCGGTCTTCATCTGCTCGTCGGCGACCCCGCCCGGACCGGGCGTGCACGGCATGTCGGGGCACAACGCGGCCAAGGCGGTGTGGCGGCGGCTGCGGCAGGAGCCCTGACGCCGCTCAAACGATCTACTTTTACCGGTAGTTGAGGCCGCAGGGTAAGGAAAACCTGTGTCTTCTTTGTCACTCCGCTTACCGGGGGGTAGGTAGCTGAATGCTCAACGGCCGCGAGTAGGGTGCGGCCATGAAAGATCGGAAAGCGGTTGCCCGCTGTCGATCCCGGTCTGCCGTGCGCCTCGCCGACCTCGCCCTGCTCGTCAGAGCGCCGGCCGCGCTGAGTGTCCCCGGTGACGTGATCGCGGGAGCGGTCGCCGCCGGACGGCCGCTGGGTGCCCGTACCTTCGGAGTGATCGGTTCCTCCGTCTGTCTGTACTGGGCCGGCATGGCCCTCAACGACTACGCCGACGCGGCCGTCGACGGTGTCGAACGTTCCGATCGGCCGGTGCCGTCCGGACGCGTCCCGCGCCGCACCGCTCTCGCCGTGGCCGGCGGGCTGACCGCGGCGGGGCTGGGTCTCGCGGCGGTCGCGGGTGGCCGCCGCAGTGTCTGTGCCGCGCTGCCGCTGGCCGGGCTGGTCTGGGCGTACGACCTGAAGCTGAAGTCGACGGCGGCGGGTGGCTTCGCCATGGCGGGGGCTCGGATGCTGGACGTCCTGGCCGGGGCGGTCGTGCCCGGGTCCGGTGCGCAGCCGGCAGGTGTCGCGCTTCGCCGTGCCGCCGTGCCTGCCGCGTTGGTCGGTGCGCACACGGGCACGTTGATGGCTCTCAGCCGGCACGAGATCGGCGGTGCGCCGGTGCGGGTGCCGGCGGCGACCCTGGCCGTGTCGGCGGTGACGGCGCTTGCCGCGGCCGTTCCTGTCGCCCGGTCCGACTCCGGGAGTGCCGGGCCGGGGCGTCTGTCGTCTGCGGCGCCGTCTCGGCCGGTCGCGCAGTTCCCCGCGCCCCTGAAGGGCGTTGCTGCTGCCGCGCGCCTCAGGGAACTCTGCGCCGCCCCCTCCGAAGGGCTTCGGGCCGCGGCCTCTGAAGGGTTTCGTGCGCCGGCCGCCGAGGGGCTTCGGGTCGCCGCCTTCGAAGGGCTTTGTGCGCCGGCCGCCGAGGGGCTTCGGGTCGCCGCCTTCGAAGGGCTTTGTGCGCCGGCCGCGGAGGGGCTTCGTGCCGTCGTCTCCGGAGGGCTTCGTGCGCCGGCCTCCGAAGGGCTTCGGGTCGCCGCCTCTGAAAAGCTTCGTGCCGTCGTCTTCGGAAGGTCAGGCACTGTCTCCGCCGGAACATTGCCTGCTGTCGTCGCCGCCGGTGCCGCTCTTGCCTATCTCGGGGCGTACGGGAGCGCGCAGGTCCGGGCCCTGCGGGAGCCCTCGGCCGGCAACGTGCAGCGGGCCGTCGGGGCCGGGATCCTCGGGCTGATGCCTCTTCAGGCCGCGTTGATCGCACGGGGTGGCTCGCCCCGTGTCGCCGCCGCCCTCGGCGTCGTCCATCCCCTCGCGCGACGGCTGGCACGGCGTATATCCCCCACCTGAGACCCACCCACCTCCGTGTGAGGAACCGGCAAGCATGAGACCTCCCCCCACGCCCCTCAAGTTCGGCTACGGCACCAACGGCTTCACGCATCACCGGCTGGCCGACGTCCTCGTCGTCCTCGCCGACCTCGGCTATGACGGCGTCGCGCTCACCCTGGACCACAACCACCTCGACCCGTACGCCGAGGACCTGCCGCGCCGCGTCACCGCGCTCGCCCGGCAGCTCGACCGGCTCGGGCTGGACGTGACAGTGGAGACCGGCGCGCCCTTCTTCCTCGACCCCTGGGGCAAGCACCTGCCCACGCTGATGTCGGACGGCTCCGAGCCCAGGATCGACCTGCTGCGCCGCGCCCTGCGCATCGCCGCCGACCTCGGTTCGCCCACCGTGCACCTGTGCAGCGGCCCGGCACCGGAGGGGCTGCCGGAGGAGGACGCCTTCAAGCGGCTCGCGGAAGGCGTCGGGGTGGTGCTGGAGAGCGCAGAGAAGCACGGGGTGGCGCTGGCCTTCGAGCCGGAGCCGTACATGTTCGTCGACACCGTCGAGCGATGTCTGCGGCTCGCCCGACTCGTCGGTGGGCACCCGTTGTTCGGGGTCACCTTGGACATCGGCCACGCGCACTGCGTGGAGGAGCAGCCACTGCTGGAGTGCGTCCGCCTGGCCGCGCCCCTCCTGCGCAACGTGCAGATCGAGGACATGCGGCGCGGGGTCCATCGGCATCTGGAGTTCGGCTCCGGAGAGATCGACTTCCCGGCCGTGCTGGCCGCTCTGCGCGACCTCGACCGTCGCGGACTGGTCTCCGTGGAGATCCAGGGCGGCTCGCTCGACGCGCCCGAGGTCGCCCGCCGCTCGATCGACTACCTGCGCACGGCCGAACGCGCCGCCGCCGATCTCTAGCCCCACCACCGCAGGCCCCCGACCTCGTCCGGGTCAGGTCCCACATCGGTTCCGGCTCGGACCTCCCCCTCGGTTCCGATCACCCGCATCACGGCTCAACCCCTCCCCACTAGCCGGAAGTCGCCCCCCATGGCCGTAACGAACGCTTCCCCCTCGCCCCCACCCGACCCCCGCCCCGCCCTCGCCGGCGTACTGGACCCCGCCGCCCGTGCCTGGCTCGACGGCGGTGCCGCCGAGGTGGCCGCCGAACCCGGCGCCGTGCGGCGTCTGTTCCCGGCCGTCCGGCGGCGCTGCGGGCGCGGTCGCCTCACCCCGTACTGGACCGTCGACGAGGCCGCCCGGGCCGTACTGCTCAACGCGCTGCCCCTGAGCGGGCGGGCGCTCGCCGACGAGGTCAGCCGGCTCCATCGGCACGGCGACCCTGCCGAACAGCGTGCGGTCCTTCGGACCCTGCCGCTGCTCGACCTGGGCGACCTCGCGCTGCCCCTGGTCCGGGAGGCCCTGCGGGGCAACGACACCACCCTGATCGAGGCCGCGCTCGGCCCGTACGCCGCCGCGCACCTCCCGGACGCCGAGTACCGCCAGGCCGTACTGAAGTGCGTGTTCTGCGAGATCCCGCTCGCCCGGGTCAGCGGCCTCGACACCCGCGCCGATCGCGAACTGGCCCGGATGCTCGCCGACTTCGCGCACGAGCGGATCGTCGCCGGACGGGACGTGCCCCCGGACATCCGGCCCGTCGTGCGTGCCTTTCCGGACGTCATCGGCACCGCGCTCGCACCCGCGCTCATGGGCCCGGGCGCCGACGTACCCAACGAAGCCGACGTACCCAACGAAGCGGACGTACTCGAGGAAGAGGACTGACCGTGCGCATCTTCGATCCCCACATCCACATGACCTCCCGGACGACCGACGACTACGAGGCGATGTACGCGGCCGGGGTGCGTGCCGTCGTCGAGCCCGCCTTCTGGCTGGGCCAGCCCCGTACCTCGCCCGAGAGCTTCTACGACTACTTCGACGGGCTGCTGGGCTGGGAGCCGCACCGGGCCGCCCAGTTCGGCATCCAGCACTTCTGCACCATCGCGCTCAACCCGAAGGAGGCGAACGACCCCCGCTGCCTCCCCGTCCTCGACGAACTCGACCGCTATCTCGCCAAGGACCGGGTCGTCGCCGTCGGTGAGATCGGCTACGACTCGATGACACCGCAGGAGGACGAGGCGCTCGCCCGCCAGCTCCGGCTCGCCGTCGAGCACGAGCTGCCCGCCCTCGTGCACACCCCGCACCGCGACAAGGCCGCCGGTACGCGCCGCACCCTGGACGTCGTACGGGAATCGGGCATCGCCCCGGAACTCGTCGTTCTCGACCACCTCAACGAGCTCACCGTCGGCGTGGTCCTCGACAGCGGCTGCTGGGCCGGGTTCTCGATCTACCCGAGGACCAAGATGAGCGAGGACCGGATGGTCGAGATCCTGAAGGAGCACGGCACCGACCGGATGCTCGTCAACTCGGCCGCCGACTGGGGGCGTTCGGATCCGCTGAAGACACGGCGGACCGCCGACGCCATGCTCGCCGCCGGGTTCGACGAGGACGACGTCGACAAGGTGCTGTGGCGCAACCCGGTCGCCTTCTACGGGCAGAGCGGGCGGCTGGAGCTGGAGGAACCCGAGCCCGACGAGACGGCGACCTTCGAGGGCAACTCCATACGCCGCGGGGGAGCGTGAGATCCGATGCGCTTTCTGCACCCGGACGGCAGCACCGTCCACCTCGGCTACTGCAGCAACGTCCACCAGGCGGAGGACCTGGACGGCGTGATCGCCCAGCTCGCCGACCACGCCGAGCCCGTCCGTGAGCGGCTCGGGACCGGACGGCTCGGCATCGGGCTGTGGCTGGCCCGCGGCGTCGTCGGCGAACTCGTCGATGACGCGGGCGCGTTGGGGCGGCTGAGGAGCGAGCTGCGGGCGCGCGGCCTGGAGACGGTCACCCTCAACGCCTTCCCGTACGCCGGCTTCCACCGCGAGGTCGTCAAGAAGGACGTGTACCTGCCCGACTGGGCCGACGAGGCCCGCCTGGAGTACACGCTCGACTGTGCCCGCGTCCTCGCCGCCCTCCTCCCGGACGACGTCCGGCAGGGCAGCGTCTCCACCCTGCCCCTCGCCTGGCGCGCGCCGTGGCCCCGCGACCGCGCCGAGGAGGCACGCCGGGCGCTGGACCGGCTCACCACCGGGCTCGCCGCGCTGGAGTCGAGGACGGGCCGCCGTATCCGCGTCGGCTTCGAACCGGAACCGGGATGCGTCGTCGAGACCACCACCCAGGCGGTACGCGAACTGGGCGGACTGGATCCCGACCGGCTCGGCGTCTGTCTCGACGCCTGCCATCTCGCCGTCCAGTTCGAGGACCCGGCCGCCGCGCTGCACCGGCTCGCGGAGGCCGGTCTTCCCGTCGTCAAGCTCCAGGCGTCCTGCGCCGTGGAGGCCGCCCGCCCCGCCGACCCCGACGCCCGCGCGGCCCTGCACCGGCTCGCCGAGCCCCGGTTCCTGCACCAGACCCGCACGACGGCCGACGGCGACGTCCTCGGCGTGGACGATCTGCCGGACGCCCTCGGCGGCGGCCTCCCCGATGCCGGCGGGCCCTGGCGCGTCCACTTCCACGCCCCGCTGCACACCCGGCCCGAACCGCCGCTGCGTACGACCTCCGCCCAGCTCGACCAGGTTCTCGCCGGACTGCTGGGCGGCCCTTCGGCCGACTGCGCACACATCGAGGTCGAGACCTACACCTGGTCCGTCCTGCCCGAACCGCCCGCCGACCTGCCCGGCGGCATCGCCGCCGAACTCGCCTGGGCCCGCGACCGGCTCACCGGCCTCGGCCTCAAGGAGGACCCGTCATGAACCGTGTGGTCGTACTCGACATCGTCGGCCTGACCCCGAAGCTCCTGAAGCACATGCCGTCCGTCGCCGCCCTCGGCGAACGCGGCTTCCAGGCCCGGCTCGACACCGTGCTGCCCGCCGTGACCTGCACCGTCCAGTCCACCCTCCTCACCGGTGAACCCCCCTCCACCCACGGCGCGGTGGCCAACGGCTGGTACTTCCGCGACCTCGGCGAGGTCATGCTGTGGCGCCAGCACAACGCCCTCGTCGCAGGCGAGAAGATCTGGGAGACGGCCCGGAAGTCGAACCCCGACTACAAGGTCGCCAACATCTGCTGGTGGTACGCGATGGGCGCCGACGTCGACTGGACGGTCACCCCGCGCCCCGTCTACTACTCCGACGGCCGCAAGGAACCCGACTGCTACACCTGGCCGCCCGCCCTGCACGACGAACTCACCGACCGGCTCGGCCCGTTCCCCCTGTTCACCTACTGGGGCCCGGGCGCCGGCATGCCCTCCACCCAGTGGATCCTCGCCGCAGCCCGCCAGGTCTTCGACGAGAAGCGCCCCGACCTCACCCTCGTCTACATCCCGCAGATGGACTACGAGCCCCAGCGCTCCGGCCCGGACTCGGACGCGACCGCCGAGGCGGCCCGCCGGCTCGACGACGCCCTGCGCCCGTTGCTCGACCACTTCCTGCGCGAGGGCGCGACCGTCGTGGCGCTCAGCGAGTACGGCATCACGCCCGCCTCCCGCCCCGTCGACATCAACCGGGCCCTGCGCCGGTCCGGCCTGCTGGAGGTGTACACGCAGGACGGCATGGAGTACCTCGACCAGTGGACCTCCCGGGCCTTCGCGGTCGCCGACCACCAGATCGCCCATGTGTACGTCCGTGACCCGGCGGACACCGAGGCGGTCGCCAAGCTCGTCGCCGAACTGGACGGCGTGGAACGGGTGCTGGACGCCGAGGGCAAGACGGCCCACGGCCTGGACCACGAGCGCTCCGGCGAACTCGTCGCCCTCGCCGACCCCGACGCCTGGTTCACGTACTACTACTGGCTCGACGACGACCGCGCCCCCGACTTCGCCCGCCAGGTCGAGATCCACCGCAAGCCCGGCTACGACCCCGCCGAGCTGCTCTACGACGAGACGGTCCCCGCGGTGAAGCTGCGCGCCGTCGGCCAGGTCGCCCGCAAGAAGCTCGGCTTCCGCTACCGCCTCAAGACGGTGCCGCTGGACCCGTCCGGCGTCCGCGGCAGCCACGGCCGGCTGCCCGCCGACCCCGCCGACGGCCCCGTACTGCTGTGCTCGCGGCCGGACCGGGCGCGGGAGGCCTACGCGGCCACGGAGGTCAAGTCCCTGCTCCTCGCCCTCGCGGACCCGCACACCGAAGGAACCGAGAAATGACGGCCCACCCGCCCCTCCCCACGGTCCGCCCCCTGCTCGACCCGGCCCCCGAATACGCCAAGTGGCAGTCCGAGGAGCCGATCAGCCGGGTGACGATCTGGGGCGACAACAGCCCCTGGCTGATCACCCGTCACGAGGACGCCCGCACGGTCCTCGCGGACCCCCGCTTCAGCGCGGACGCCAATCACCCCGACTTCCCCCACACCCGCCCCGGAGCCCCGCCCCAGGCCCCCGGCCTCTTCCACCAGATGGACCCGCCGGACCACACCCGGCTGCGCCGCATGCTGATCCCCGACTTCACCTTTCGGCGGATCGAGCAGATGGAGGGCGCCATCCAGCGGATCTGCGACGACCTGCTGGACACGATGACAGCGGCCGGCACGACCGAGGCGGACCTGGTGGCGTCGTACGCGCTGCCGCTGCCCACCCTCGCCATCTGCGAACTGCTCGGCGTGCCCTACGAGGACCACGGCTTCTTCCGCGAGAAATCCAACGCCCTCACCAGCGTCGCCGGCGATCCGGCCGAGGCGATGAACGCCCGCACGGCGCTCTACGGCTATCTGCGCGCCCTGATCGAACGGCGGGCGCAGGACCCCGCCGACGACCTGATCTCCCGGCTGGCCGCGGAGCGCGTGGCGACCGGCGAGGCCACGCTCGACGAGGCCACCGGCATGGTCTCCCTGCTCCTGCTGGCCGGCCACGAGACCACGGCGAACATGTTCCCGCTCGCCGTGATCGCCCTGCTGCACAACCCGGCCCAACTGGACGCGCTGCGCGCGGACGAGTCCTTGTGGCCCGGGGCGGTGGAGGAACTCCTGCGCCATCTGACCGTCATCCACTCCGGGATCCGCCGGATCGCCACGGCGGACGTGGAGCTGTCCGGGGTCCGCATCCGGGCGGGGGAGGGCGTGGTCGTGGCGTTGCAGTCAGCGAACCGCGACCCGGCGCGGTACACCGGACCCGACGACCTCGACGTGCACCGCGACGCGTCCGGCCACCTGGCCTTCGGGCACGGGCTGCACCAGTGCCTCGGCCAGGCCCTGGCCCGCGCCGAACTCCGCCTGGGCCTGGCCACCCTGTTCCGCAGGCTCCCGATGCTGCACCTGACGGCCCCGTCGGACTCGCTCGGCCTGTCCACCAGCACGGTCCACGGGGTGCGCTCGCTGCCGGTCGCCTGGCGGTGAACCTGCGGTGGCGGTACCGCCCTGCTATAGAGGCAGTCATGACCACCATCAGGTTCGTGCAGGGCGACATCACACGCGAGACGGCCGACGCGATCGTCAACGCCGCGAACTCCTCCCTCCTCGGCGGGGGAGGAGTCGACGGCGCCATCCACCGCCGCGGCGGCCCGGCGATCCTCGATGCCTGCCGGGACCTGCGCGCCTCGCAGTACGGCAAGGGCCTGCCCACGGGTCAGGCGGTCGCGACGACCGCGGGGGACCTGGACGCCGGCTGGGTGATCCATACGGTCGGCCCGGTCTGGTCGGCCTCCGAGGACCGCTCGGCGCTGCTGGCCTCCTGCTACCGGGAGTCCCTGCGCGTGGCCGACGAGCTGGGCGCCCGCACGGTCGCCTTCCCGGCGATCTCCACCGGCGTGTACCGGTGGCCGATGGACGACGCGGCGCGGATCGCGACGGAGACGGTGCGGGACACGCCGACCTCCGTCGAGGAGGTGCGGTTCGTCCTGTTCGACGACCGGGCCTACGAGGCGTTCGCACAGCAGGGCTGACGCTCCCGGGGAGGCGTCCCGTATCCTGCCACCAGGTCGTGTTCGATCAGGAGCCGAGAAATCAGGGAGGTGGGGTTGATGACCGCGCGCAGGGCCACCGTGTGCAGCGTCCGGGTCTCCCTCACGTCCCGGGCCGTGGCCTGACCTCAGCCTGTCCGCCCTCGCCGGGAGCGTGAGCTCGCGGGGCGCCCACCCGAACACGACCATGAAACGGATCCCCATCCATCATGCGCAACTGGATCACCCGCGCCGAGACTAGCGCCGACATCCGCGCCGTCCGTGACATCAACCTCGCCGCGTTCCCCACCTCGGAAGAGGCCGACCTCGTCGACGCGCTGCGCGAGGACCCCTCCTGGATCGAGGGCCTGTCCCTCGTCTCCACCGACGACGACGGCCGCCCCGTCGGATTCGCCCTGCTGACCCGGTGCCACATCGGCGACGTGCCGGCCCTGTGCCTCGCACCCTGCGCGGTCCGGCCCGAGTGGCAGAGGACCGGCGCCGGCTCCGCGGCCGTCCGCGCCGCCCTCGCCGCCGCCCGGTACATGGGCGAGCACCACGTCGTCGTCCTGGGGCACCCGGCCTACTACCCCCGGTTCGGCTTCACCCGCGCCTCCGCCCACGGCATCGGCCTCACCATCGACGTCCCCGACGAGGCCTTGATGGCCCTCGCCCTGGACGCCGGCCACCCGCTGCCCGGCGGAACCGTGCGCTACGCCGCACCGTTCGGCATCTGACCCGACCGGTGGGGCGGGGCGGCACCTCGCCTCCGCCCCACCGGCCGTCTAGCGGCCGGTCGAGCCGTCGATCAGCTCCCGCAGGATGTCCGCGTGCCCCGCGTGACGCCCGGTCTCCTCGATCATGTGGGCAAGGGCCCAACGGACGCCGGGACCGGGGCGGTCCGACCCCGGCCGGGGAAGCGGCGCACCCAGGTCGGCGCACCCGTCGAGCACTTCGTTCGCACGCGCGACAGCGTCGCGGTACCGGGTCACGACATCGGCCACGCTGTCCGTCGGCGCCGCCCGGAAGGTCGCCTTCCAGTCGGGGACGTGCTCCCCGAGGAACAGGGAACGCTCGACGAACGTCAGATGGTTGAGCAGGCCGAGCAGGTTCGTCCCCGACGCCACCGCGGCGGTGCGCACCTGTGGCTCGGATGCGCCCTCGACCTTCGCGGCGACCGACGTGCGGAGGTAGTCGAGGAACCCGCGCAGGACCTCGCTCTCGCCGCCTCCGGTCCGGGGCGGCGGATTGTCACGGCGGCGGGTGCGGCGCGCGGTGCTGCTCATCGGGTCTCCCGGTGTCGGCGGACGGCCAGTGTGGCCAGGCACCCGGCGCCCCGGCACGGAATGTTGCGGTTACGGCAACAAAGGGGGACCCCACCGCCGGTACCACGCCCCGCCCGCCTCTCCTGACCGTGCCGCCTCTGCCGTTCATTTACCCTCCGTTCGGCCTTTACTCAGCCGTGAACACAGATCGCACACAAGTCCGCGACTCTCAGTGCGCTTTGGGTGATTCTTCGCTGCCGGCGAAAAACAGCCCATCCGGTGGAGTGGAGAGGGGGTGGTTTCCATGGTTTCGTCGCGGTTCTTGTATGTGGTTTGGGGGACACCGCAGAGACCCGTCGAGGAGGATCAGTCGGTCGGCTGGCGGCTGGTCGGATCCAATCACCGTGAACTGGGGCGCAGCGCCGAGTCGTTCGCCGGTTTCACGGAGTGCCGGGCCGCGGTGCTGTGGCTGAGAGAGCGGATCTCCGACGCCAGGGTGCTGTTGACCACGACGGAGGCGGCCGGCGGCTGGAGCTGGCGCCTGGAGATCGACGGCAGGGCCGTCGCGGTCGCGGGGCGGCGCTATCAGCGACAGCGGGACTGCCAGTACAACTTCGCCCAGTTCCTCAACACGGTCCAGGTGGCAGAGCTGGCAGAGCCGCTGCCACCCCCGTCGCGAGGGGCCGGCGCACGGCGGCGTGCCGGGACGCGTGTGCGATGAGTGCCGTCGTACCCGGACTCGGGCAGCCCTGCGGACCCCCGCCCGAACCGGGCCCGGAAGGCGGTCCCGACGACGGCGGCGCCCGACGCGCACCGCGCGGCCGGACCGAACCCGTGGACCGCCTCTTCCAGGGCGTCCTGCGCGGCAGCGGGGCCGTCGTCCTGGCGATCATGCTGCTGGTCGGCGTCTTCCTCACCTACCGCGCGTCCCAGGCGCTGGGCGTCGCCCAGTGGTCGTTCCTCACCACCTCCGCCTGGGAGCCCGACTCGCGCCGCTTCGGCATCGCCGCCGTGCTCACCGGCACGGTGCTGATCGGGGTGACCGCGATCTGTATCGCCGTACCGCTCGCCCTCGGGACCGCGCTCTACATCTCGGAGTACGCGCCCCGGAAGCTGAGGCGGACCCTGATCAGCCTGGTGGACCTCATGGCCGCCGTGCCGAGTGTCGTGTACGGGCTGTGGGGGTTCTTCCTGCTCCAGGGCCAGGTCGTCGGGCTGTCCCGGTGGATCGCCACCTACTTCTCCTGGATCCCGGTCTTCGCGGTCGACGGCGTCGACCCGGGCGACCCGCTCCAGACGACCACCGTCTACACCTCCTCCACGTTCATCGCCGGCATCGTCGTCGCGCTGATGGTCACGCCGATCGCCTGCTCGGTGATGCGGGAGACCTTCTCGCAGGCGCCGCCCGGGGAACGCGAGGGCGCCCTGGCGCTGGGCGCGACCCGGTGGGGGATGATCCGCGCGGTCGTCCTGCCGTACGGGCGGGGCGGCATCATCGGCGGCACCATGCTGGGCCTGGGCCGGGCGCTGGGCGAGACGATCGCCGTCTACATGATCATCTCGCCGGTGTTCTCCGTGCAGTGGCACGTCCTGCAGAACGGCGCCAACTCCGTCTCCGCGCTGATCGCCCTGCGCTACGGCTCCGCCAGCGAGTTCGGCATGTCGGCCCTGATGGCCGCCGGGCTCGCGCTGTTCCTGCTGACCCTCGTCGTCAACTTCGTCGCGTCCTCGATCGCCGCCCGCAGCCGCTCCGGCGCCGGAACGGAGGCCTGAGCATGACCACCGAGCTCCTCAAGGAACCCGCGACCGTGCGACCGGCCGCCGAGGACCACGACAGCGCCCCCGAGGTCCGCCGGAACACCTCCTCGGTGCAGGCCTTTGACCTGCTCGCCCTCGCGGGCGCCGCCGCGGGAGGGGTGTCGTTCACGGCGCTGCTGTTCGTGTGGATCGCCCCGTTCGACTCGGTCCTCGGCTTCGTCGTCGTCGCGTACCTGCTGTTCCTCGCGCTGTACGCGGTGCTCGTCTCCTTCGACGAGAACTCCGTCGCCGTACGCGACAAGGTCACCGCCGTGCTGTGGCAGAGCCTCGCCGTGCTGCTGCTCGGCTCGCTCGCACTGGTCGTGGGGTACACGCTGTGGCGCGGCAGGTCGGCCCTCGTCCACATCGGCTTCTTCACCGAGGACATGTCGGGCACCGGCCCGCTGGAGCCGCTCAGCGAGGGCGGCGTGGTGCACGCGATCGTCGGCACGCTGGAGCAGATCGCCATCTCCCTGGCCGTCACCGTGCCGCTCGGGCTTGCCTGCGCGGTGTTCCTCAACGAAGTGCCCGGACGCTACGCGCGTTTCGTACGGACCATCGTCGAGGCGATGACCGCCCTGCCGTCGATCGTGGCCGGCCTGTTCATCTACGCCACCGTCATCCTCATCCTCGGCTTCGACAAGTCCGGCATCGCCGCCGCGCTCGCGCTCGGCGTGATGATGCTGCCGATCGTCATCCGCGCCGCCGACGTGGTGATCCGGCTGGTGCCGGGCTCGCTGCGGGAGGCGTCGTACGCGCTGGGCGCGAGCCGCTGGCGGACGGTGTGGACGGTCGTCCTGCCCACCGCGCGCTCAGGGCTCACGACCGCCGTGATCCTGGGCACCGCCCGCGGCATCGGCGAGACCTCCCCGGTGCTGCTCACCTCCGGGGTCAACGCCGGCCTGAACGCCGATCCGCTCAACGGCCCGCAGATCTCGCTGCCGCTGGCCACCTTCGACCTGGTGCGCTCGCCCCAGCCCTCCTTCATCGCCCGCGGGTTCGGCTCCGCCGCGCTGCTGATGGCCCTGGTCCTGCTGCTGTTCGTGCTGGCCCGGGTGATCGGCGGGCGCGGCCCGGGCGAGCTGACCCGCAATCAGCGCCACCGGCGAGTGCTCGCCTCACGGCGCGACGCCGAGCGCATGAGCAGGCGCGCCGGACTCAGGCCCCGGCAGCCCGCCGGCTCCCCGAGCACCGGCTCCCCGCCACCCGTCGACACCGCCCCGGGGCCGGCCCCCGAGTAATCCCTGACGCACCCCCCGGCCACACCCGCCGCATCACCGACCCCGACCTGGAGTTCCCCGTCATGCCCGGATCACCTCCGGCCACCTCCGCACGCCTCCGTACGAGAGCCGTGACCGCCCTCGTCCTCCTGGCCGCCCTGCTGGTCGGCGCCGTGCCCGCGAACGCCGCGACCTACGTGCCGATCTCGGGCGCGGGCTCCACCTGGAGCCAGAACGCGCTCGACCAGTGGCGGGCCAACGTCAAGCAGTACGGCATGACCGTGAACTACAACGGCACCGGCTCCTCCGACGGCCGCAACCAGTTCCGCAACGGCACCGTCGACTACGCCGTCTCCGAAATCCCGTACGGCATCAAGGACTCGGGCGTCGTCGACTCGCCGCCGTCCCGGAAGTACGCGTACATGCCGATCGTGGCCGGCGGTACGTCGTTCATGTACAACCTCACCATCGGCGGCCGCCGGGTGACCAACCTGCGGCTGTCCGGCGACGTCATCGCCAAGATGTTCACCGGGCAGATCAGGACCTGGAACGACCCCGCGATCAAGGCCGACAACCCGGCGCTCGCCAATGCGCTGCCCGCCCGCCGCGTCGTCCCCGTGGTCCGCTCCGACGGCTCCGGCACCACGGCCCAGTTCACCACCTGGATGAGCAAGCAGTACCCCTCGCTGTGGGACTCCTACTGCCGCCGGGCCGGCCGCACCACACCCTGCGGGGCGACCTCCAGCTACCCGGTCGTGTCCGGCGCCGGCTTCGTCGGCCAGTCGGGCTCCAACGGCGTCTCCGGCTATGTCGCACAGGCCGGCAACGTCGGCACGATCACGTACGTCGAGTACTCCTACGCCGTGTACACCACCGGGTTCCCGGTCGCCAAGGTGCTCAACCGGGCCGGGTACTACGTCGAGCCGACCGCGAAGAACGTGGCGGTGGCGCTGACCAAGGCGGACATCGAGGAGAACGCCGCCTCGCCGGCGTATCTGACCCAGAAGCTCGAGCGCGTCTACAACGACAGCGACCGGCGCAGCTATCCGCTCTCCAGCTACAGCTACATGATCATCCCGACCAAGCTGGAGTCGAACTTCAACGCGCAGAAGGGCAAGACGCTCGGTGCCTTCTCGTACTACTTCCTCTGCCAGGGGCAGCAGCGCGTCGACAGCCTCGGGTACTCGCCGCTGCCGATCAACCTCGTGCAGGCCGGGCTGAAGCAGGTCCGCAGGATCCCGGGCGTCGACGTCGAGAGCGTCGACATCAAGAAGTGCAACAACCCGACGTTCTCCCCGGACGGCACGAACACGCTCGTCAGGACCGCTCCTTATCCGCCCTCCTGCGACAAGAAGGGCGCGTCCCAGTGCGCCACCGGGACGGGTGGGGCCAAGGCGCCGACCCAGGTCGGCGGTGGCTCGGGCGGCGGCGGTTCCGGCGGTGGCGCGACCGGCGGTTCGGGCGGCGGAGCCGGTTCCGCGTCCGGGGGCGGCACCGGTGGGGCCGCCGCGTCCGGCGGCGCAGGGACCGGTGGCGCCGGGACGGGCGGTACGGCCGCGGGGGCGACCGGAGGGTCCGGCGGCGCCGGGACCGGGGGTGCGTCCGGGGCACCTGCCGCGAGTGGGGGTGCGTCGGTCGATCCGGACACCGGGCAGGTCATCGGAGCGGGGGGCCCTGCGGGCGGCGGGACCGGGGTGGATGCCTTTGCCCAGCCTGTCAGTACGTCGAGAGGGATCGGCGGGGGTACGCGTACGGCGTTGATGGTGCTGGCGGGTGGGTTGCTGCTGGCGATCACGGTTGGGCCTCCGTTGCTCAGTCGGCGACTCAAGCGGGGCGCTTCGCTGTGATGGGTCGTCTTTCGTCTGCTGCGCCGTGGGGGCTGGTCGCGCAGTTCCCCGCGCCCCTCAGGGGCGTTGTACGTCGGTTCGTCGCCACCTCGACGGCCGTCGCGGTCGCCCTGCTCTCCGTGATCGGCGCTGCGGTGCTCGTCTCGCCCGGGCCCGCCTCCGCCGCCGACTCCTCCTCCGCCGTGACCGTCTCCGGAGAAGGTCCCTACGGGGGACTGAAGGTGACGGTCAGTCAGACTCGTAACCTTGTCAATCAGGTCGTCCGGGTGTCCTGGAAGGGCGGTGCTCCCACCGTCTCGGACACCACCTACGCCGCCGACTACCTCCAGATCATGCAGTGCTGGGGTGACGCGAGCGGTGGGCCCGACCCCGCGCAGTGTCAGTTCGGGGGGTCCTCCGCGCTGGGCGCGGGTGCCGGCAGCCAGGCCGCGGGGGCGTACACCAACACCCGGCAGCTCAGTTACGGCGGGCTGAAGGACCCGGCGCAGGAGTTGCCGCCGGCGTCCGGGACCGGGATCTCGTACGTGCCGTTCCGGTCCGTGACCGGGGACGTGATCACGAAGGGGAACTGGAACGAGTTCTACGACGTGAACACCTCCAACGAGGTGCCGTACGCCCGCACCGGACCCGACGGCACCGGCGAGGTCTACTTCGAGGCGCAGACGGGTCTCGAGGCACCCGGGCTGGGATGCGGCGAGGTGCCCGCGGGGGCCTCGGGAGCCACGGCCGGGCGCAAGTGCTGGCTGGTCGTCGTGCCGCGCGGGCGGAGCGAGGTCGACGGCACCCCGTACACCACCCGGTCCAGCGGGCTGCTGGAGTCCTCGCCGCTCAGCGCGAGCAACTGGAAGCACCGGCTCGTCGTGCCGCTGGGCTTCGAGCCGATGGGGCGGTTCTGCCCGATCGGCGCCGACGAACGCGGCACGCTCGGCAACGAGATCGTCGCCGAGGTCGTCACACGCTGGCAGCCCGCCCTGTGCCAGTCCGCGAGCCGGACCATCTACGGGTACGCCCAGGTCACCGACGACACCGCGCGCGCCAAGCTGGTATCGGGCTCGCCGGGACTGGTCTTCCTCGGACGTCCGGCCACCGGCGATCAGGTGCCGGCGGGGCAGCGGCCCGTCTACGCGCCGGTCGCGCTGTCGGGGCTGACCCTCGGGTTCTTCATCGAGAGCCAGGCCGGGTTCAACGCGCCCGCCGCCGTGAAGGCGCGGGACGGAGCCCGGCTGACCTCGCTGAATCTCACCCCACGACTGGTCGCCAAACTGCTCACCGAGTCGTACCAGGACGGCAATTCACGGCTCGCGCCCAGCACGCTGGCCAATCCGTTCAACCTGGCCACGGACCCCGAGTTCGTCAGGCACAACCCCGGCTACAAGGACCTCAGCTTCGGCGGCAGCCTCGGCGACGCGCTCGTGCCGGAGGCGCTGGCCGACGCGACATGGGAGCTGTGGAACTGGGTGCGCCAGGACCCGGCCGCCCGGGAGTTCCTCGGCGGCACCGCCGACGACACCGGCCGGTACGGCGATCCCGCCTTCTCCGGGATGAAGGTCAACCCGCACTACGAGGACATGGAGCTGCCGCGGGAGGAGTTCCCGAAGAGCGACCCGTTCTGCCAGCAGTTCCAGGACCACCCCGACCACCCGCTGTGCATCCAGGACAAGCACCCGTACGCCACCGACCTGCACTCCGCGGCCCGCGCCGCCGCGCGCGGCGACACCCTGGCCCGCACCAACTGGGACAACACCGCGACTCCGCCCGGCTACAAGAAGAACCCGCCGCAGCCCGCAGGCCGGCGCGCCGTCCTCGCCCTCACCGACACGGCGACCGCTGCGCGCTACGGCCTGGTGACGGCCAGGCTCCAGAACGCCGCAGGCCGGTTCGTCGCCCCCGACACCCGGGGGCTGCTCGCCGGGCAGGCGGCGATGAGGGCGAGCGGGGCCGACGGTGTGGAGATCGCCGATCCGGCCACCAGGAACCGCGACGCCTATCCGCTCACCCTCCTCAGCTATGCCGCGACCGTGCCGGAGAAGCTGACCAGGGAGGAGGGCCGGGACTACGCGGCCCTGCTGAACTACGCGGCGGGGGACGGGCAGCGGCCCGGGGTCGCCGCGGGCACCCTGCCCGAGGGGTACGCGCCGCTGCCGGCCGAGGTACGGGGCCGTACCCGTGCCGCCGCCGAGGCCATCGCCTCCCGGGCCGGTGCCGCGGCACCGGGCGGGACGACCGGGGGCTCCGCCTCCGGCGGGGGCTCGGCGGGCGGTTCGGGCACCGGGGGCTTCGGCTCCGGGGACGCGGGCGGCGTCGCCGCGGCGGGCTCGGGGGGTGCCGCCCTCGACGGCGGCGCCGGGTCCGCGGGCGGGTCGGCCGGTGCGAGTGGTGCCGGGGGCACCGGGGCTTCCCCGTCCGCCGCGGCGAGCGGCGGCACTCCCTCGGGCTCCCCGTCCACCGCACCGGCCGCCGCCTCCGCCCCGGACAGCCCGCTGCTGCGCACCCCGAAGTGGGCGCTCGGCGCCGTGCGCTACGCCCTGCTGATCGCCCTGGTCACCGGGCTCGCCGCCGCCGTCGGCGGCCCCCTGCTGCCGCGGGCCGTGCCGCGACTGGCCGCAGCGGTCGCGGACCGGCGGGCCAGGGGCAAGTCGGCCACCGGCGAAGGGAGGTGATGCCCGCACCCGACACACCGACAGGTCCGCGCCAACGAACTGTCCGAATCACCGCGCCGGGCACCACCGCCCGGGCGAAGCCTAATCGAGAGGTACAGCAAGTGAACAAGAGAATGGCCGCCGTCGCCGCCGTGGGTCTCGCCGGCCTCGTCACCGGCACCCTCAGCGCCACCCAGGCCGCCGCCGACCCGGCCGGCCCGCCCACCTACCGTCAGCTCTCCGGCGTGGGTTCCGACACCACGCAGGACGTGATGAACGGGATGGCGCAGGCCATCACCATCAACGGCACCAAGGTCATCGGCTCCTACGACGCCACCGGCTCGGCCCAGATCACCACCAAGGACCCGGCCGCCACCCCCGGTTGCACCATCGCCCGCCCGAACGGCTCCGGCGCCGGCCGCACCGCCCTGCAGAACTCCCTCCAGGCGGGCAACGGTTGCCTGGACTTCTCCCGCTCCTCCAGCCTCAACCTGGCCGCCGCGAGCCCGGGTCTGACCTACGTCCCGTTCGCCGTGGACGCCGTCAGCTACTCGATCACGCCCACCAGCACGGTCCCGCGCAAGCTCACGCTGGCCGACCTCAAGGCCATCTACCACTGCGACCCCAACTACGTGGGCGCCGGCCCCAACTACAGCCTGACGGTGTACCTGCCGCAGGCCGGCTCGGGCACCCGCAGCTTCTGGGAGTCCCAGATGGGCATCACCGACGCCGACGTCGTCGCCGGTGTCTACCCGTGCATCAAGGACACCAAGAACGGCAGCCCGGTCCAGGAGCACGACGGCCGCGTCCTCGACGACAAGTCGATCGTCCCGTTCTCCATCGCGCAGTACAACTCGCAGGCCTCGCAGACCATCGCCGACCTCCGCGGCCGGGCCATCCTCGGCACCGTCGACGGTCTCGCGCCGACCGTGCTGAACAGCAACTTCGGTGTGAAGCGCGACGTCTACAACGTCATTCCGACCGGCAAGCTCGGCACCGCGCCGTGGAGCACGGTCTTCGTCGGCAACAACTCCCTGATCTGCCAGCAGGCCTCGGTGATCAACACCTACGGCTTCGCCACCAACCCGAACTGCGGCGACACCAGCAAGCAGACCTCCTGACGCCCATCCCGGATCTTCGGAAGACATCCTCCAGAAGGAGAGCACGACAGTGCTGAAGAAGACTCATCTGCGGGCTCTGGCCGGCGGCCTCGCGGGCCTGGTCGCCGTCCTCGCGGGCGGTGTCGCCGCGGCACCGGCCGCGCAGGCCGCCGAGATCGGCACCGCCGAGGTCGCCCCGGCCACCGGCGCCGACACCTCCCCGATGTCGCTGACCACGTCGGGCGCCTGCCCGGCGAACGCCACCAACGTCATCGCCTCGGTGACCGGCTCCGGCTTCCCGGCCGGCGGCCAGATCGTGGTCGGCAACTCGCCGATCACCTCCTACGGCACGACGGCGGGCGGCGGGCTGATCATCCCGCTCACCGACACCATGCGGGGCTACGCCCAGACGGCCGGCTTCACCACGCTGACCGGCAAGTACACCTTCACCATCACCTGCCGTACCGCGTTCAACGCCACCAGCCTCGGTGACTTCCCGGCCTCGGTCTGGTTCACGTCCAACACGGCGTACCAGAACACCGACCCGGCCGTGAAGACCGACACCACCACGTCCCTCGCGGTGTCCCCGGCCTCCCCGGTCACCGCGGGTTCCCCGGTGACGCTGACCGCGACCGTCGCCCCCGCGGGCGCTGCCGGCGAGGTCCAGTTCCGCGACAACGGCAACCCGCTCGGCGCCCCGGTGGCCGTCACCGGCGGCCAGGCCCAGCTCACCACGAGCAGCCTCGGCGCCGGCAACCACTCGCTGACCGCCGTGTTCACCCCGTCGAGCGCCGCCTACAACGGCTCGACGTCCAGCGCGGTCGCCCTCGCCGTCGAGGCCGCCCCGGCGACCCCGACCACCACCGCGCTGGCCGTCTCCCCGGCCGGTACGGCGGACAGGTTCAGCCCGGTCTCCATGACCGCCTCGGTGTCGCCCGCCTCGGCGGCCGGTTCCGTGAAGTTCCAGGACACCGTGGGCGGCACCACGACCACCCTGGGCACCGTGCAGGTCGCGGGCGGTCAGGCGGCCTTCAGCACCAGCAGCCTCGCCGAGGGCGACCACTCCTTCACGGCGGTCTTCGTCCCGGCGGACCCCGGTGCCTTCACCGGCTCGTCCTCCGGCAACGTGCCGTACGTCATCGGAGCCTTCGACGGCGTGACGGCCTCGCAGGACATCACCACCACCGTCGAGTCGGGCGCCCTCGTCATCAGCGTGGACGACCCGCACGTCACGCTGCCCTCGCCGCAGCTGAACAGCGACGGCGACCTGCTCACCACCGCGGGCGCGATCAACCCGGTCACGCTCACCGACACCCGTGCGGGCAACCCCGGCTGGTCCGTCAGCGGCCAGGTCACCGACTTCGCCGACGGCGGCTCGCACAGGATCAACGGCCAGAACCTGGGCTGGAACCCGAAGGTCACCGACAAGGGCGCGTCCCAGACGGTCACCGCCGGTGCGGCGGTCGCCGCGGCCCACGGTGTTGCCCCCGGCGACGCGGGTTCGGCCGGCCTGAAGTCCTCCCGTTCGCTGGCGGGCGGAACCGGTCTGGGCACCGCCCACCTCGGCGCCGACCTGGCCCTGAACGTGCCGACCTCGACCGTGGCCGGCACCTACACCGCCACCCTCACCCTGACGGCCATCTGACCCGGGCGGATGGCTGACGGGGCGGACCCCCGCATCCCCCTCGGATCCGCCCCGGGCCGGGACGGGCAGCCCTCCTGCCCGTCCCGGCCGCACCCGCCCGCCCAGGCCCACGCCCACCCGTGCACCGGTACCGCGCCCGAACGGACGACCCCGACATGATCACGACATCGGCCCGCCGCATCGCCGCCGTCCTGGCCGCCTGCCTCCTCGCCGTCCTCCCGGCCACCGCCGCGTCGGCCGCCGCGCCGGCCGACGGGGGACAGGGGAGTCCCGGGCGCACGACGTTCGGTGTCCAGCCCTCGGCCGCGAAGAAGCCCGACGCCCGGCCGAACTTCTCCTACGGCGCCACCCCCGGCGCCCTCGTCAAGGATCACATCGCCGTCTTCAACTACGGCAGGAAACCGCTGACGTTGCGGGTGTACGCGCAGGACGCCTTCACCACCGACGACGGCGGCTTCGACCTCTTCGCCGCCCGGCACAGGCCCGCCGACGTCGGCTCCTGGATCAAGCTCCGCAGGAGCGAGGTCAAGGTCCCCGCCCGCTCCCGCGTCATCGTCCCCTTCACCCTGACCGTCCCCGCGAAGGCGACCCCCGGCGACCACACCGGCGGCATCGTCGCCTCCCTCTCGGCCGCCGGCGCCGACAGGAAGGGCAACAAGGTCGCCCTCGACCAGCGGGTCGGCGCACGCGTCTACCTCCGGGTGGCAGGCGCCCTCACGCCCCGCCTCGCGGTCGAGGACCTGCGCACCGTCTACCACGGCACCGCCAACCCCTTCGGCACGGGCACCGCGACGGTGACGTACACCGTCCGCAACACCGGCAACGTGCGGCTGGCGGCCCATCAGACGGTCGGTGTCCGCGACGGACTGGGCGGCACGGCGGAGCCGGCCGAGCTCCGCGACCTGCCCGAACTGCTGCCGGGCGACTCCGTGTCCGTCAAAGTGAGGGCCGACGGTGTGCTGCCCGCCTTCCGGGACACGACCAGCGTCACCATCGACCCGCAGCCGGTCCGCGGCGACATCCAGCACCGCATCCTGCCCCGCGTCACCCGCACCGAGGCGTTCACCGCCGTGCCCTGGGCGTTCCTGGCACTGCTGCTCCTGCTCGCCACGGCCGTCACGTTCCTCCTGCTACGACGTCGGCGGCGCCGCAGGACCGAGAGCGCGCCGGTGCGTTCCGTGTCCCGTCCGAAGCAGGCCGTCGGCCTGGCGGCCGCGACCCTGCTGGCCGCCGCCGCCGTCGGGGGCACCCCCGAGGAGGCCCGCGCGGCGGACGCGGGCAGGCTCACCGTCACCCCGGCCAAGGGCAGCGACACCCAGCCCATCACCCTCACCACCGAGGCGCCCTGCCCCACGAGGACCGCCAACGTCATCGCCCGGGTCACCGGCACCGGCTTCCCGCGCGGCGGGCAGATCGTCGTCGGCAACGCGCCGCTCGCCACGTACGGCAAGGTCCCGGGCGCCGGGCCGAGCATCCCGCTGACGTACACCATGCGGGACTACGCGAGCACCGCCGGGTTCACCACCCTCAGCGGCACGTACACCTTCACCGTCAGCTGTCTCAAGGGCCCCTTCGACCAGCGCAGTCTGCGGAACTTCACGGGCTCGCTGCGGTTCGCGAAGGAGCACGCCTACCGGGACGGCACCGAGGTCGCGCTGCCCAAGAAGGCGCCCGTGCCGCAGAGTCCGGCCGCACCGACACCCCGCGGGAGCACGCCGACGGCACCGGGACAGCCCGGGCAGTCGCAAGGGCTGCCCGTGCCCGTGCCGGGCGAGCAGGGCGGCTCCGCCGCACCCGGCGCCGTACCGGCGGACGGCACTCAGGCCGCTCAGGAGCCCGCCCCCGCGCTCACCGCCTGGTCCGTCACCGGATTCGGCGTCTGCCTGCTGGCCCTCGCGACCGGCGGCGCCCTCTGGGCGCGCGGACGCCGGGCCCGGAGCGAGTGACCGCGCACCACACCACGTACCGAACGAACCAACTGCCAGGGAGAGAAACCCCGTGTCCATCACACCCCGCACACTCCGGATGCCCAGGGCGGCCGCGGTCCGCGTCGGCTCGGCCGTCGCCGCCTGCGGCACCGCCGGGCTGCTCGTCACCGCCGCCACCGTCGTGCAGGCGTCCGCCGCCGAGGCCCCCGCCGCCATGTCCGTGACCCCCGAGACCGGCACGGACACCGAAGGCATGAGCCTGACCACCTCGGCGGCCTGCCCGGCCGAGGCGACGAACCTGATCATCGACGTGAAGGGCGCGGGCTTCCCGGCCGACGGCCAGAACGTCGTCGGCAACTCCCCGATCGGCACCTACGGCAGCACACCGCAGGGCGGGATCGTGGTGCCGCTGTCCGACACGATGCGCAACTACGCGAGCACCGCCGGGTTCACCACCCTCCAGGGCCGCTACGACTTCACCCTCACCTGCCGCACCGCGTTCAACGGCACCAGCCTGCGCGACTTCACCGCGTCCGTCTGGTTCACCTCCAACACCGCCTACCGGAACACCGATCCGGCCGGCGGCGGCAACACCCCGACGCCGACCGACACCGCGACCCCGACGGACACGGGCACGCCGACGGACACGGCCACGCCCACCGACCCGCCGACCGAGACGCCCACGGACACCGGGTCGCCGACCGACACGGGCCTGCCCATCGACACCCCGACGCCGACCGACACCGGCGCCCCGACGGACACCGCGGCGGCCGACGGCGGCACCTCGGGCGGCGGCGGTTCGCAGGACATCTCCACCGACGTCAGCGGCGGTGCGTCCGGCGGCGGTTCGGGCAGCGGCGGCTCCATGGCGGCCACCGGCGTCAACGCCGGCGCGCTCGGCGCCCTGTCCGCCGCACTCGTGCTCGCGGGCATCGTCATCGTCCGCCGGGCCCGCCCGCGCGAGGACTTCCCCGCCACCGACACCCCGACCGCCTGATCCGTGCCCGGACCCCACAGGAAGAGACGACCAACCATGCAGGTCAAGGCCGTACGCCGCCCCCTGGCGGCCACCCTCGTCACCGCGCTGGCCGCCGGGGCGCTCGTGCTCGGCACCAGTGGCGCCGAGGCCGACGTACTCGGTCCGATGGAGGTGTCCCCGGCGACCGGCACGGACACCAGCGGCATCACGCTGACCACGCCCGCGCCCTGCCCGGACCCCTCGACCAACCTCATCGTCGGCGTCAAGGGGGCGGGCTTCCCCGCCGACGGCCAGATCGTCGTGGGCAACTCGCCGATCAGCACGTACGCCACCGCCCCGAACGGCGGGATCGTGGTGCCGCTGTCCGACACCATGCGCAACTACGCGAGCACCGCCGGGTTCACCACCCTCCAGGGCCGCTACGACTTCACCCTCACCTGCCGGGGCGCGTTCGGCTCCGCGACCCACGGCGACTTCACCGCGCCGATCTGGTTCACCTCCAACACGGTGTACCAGAACACCGCGCCCGTCACCGCCACCACGACCAAGCTCGCGGCGAGCCCGGCCGGCCCGGTAGTCCAGGGCACGTCGGTGAAGCTGACGGCGACCGTCTCCCCGTCCGCCGCGGCCGGCACGGTCCGCTTCCTCGACGGCACGACCCAGATCGGCGGTGCCGTCACCGTCTCCGGCGGCGTGGCCACCAGGACCACCAGCTCGCTGACCGTCGGCACCCACTCGCTCAAGGCCCAGTTCGTACCGGCCGACCCGGCGCTGTACGGCGGCTCCACATCCGCGGCGCTCTCCTACACCGTCAAGATCAAGCCCCCGGCCGTCACCTCGGCGGCGAAGGTCACCGGCACCGTCCGGGTCGGCTCCACCGTGACCTGCTCGGTGACGTTCAGCGGCGCGAGCTCGGTCGCGTACTCCTGGCTGCGGGACGGCACGGTGCTCAGCGGCGCGACCGGGCGCACCCGCGCGCTCGGCGCCGCCGACCGGGCGCACAAGATCGCCTGCCGGGCGAAGGCCACCAACAGCACCGGCAGCACGACCTCGACCAGCCCCTCCGTGACCGTGGCCCTGGGCCCCGCCCTGAAGAACGGCACGAAGCCCTCGTTCACCGGCACCCGCAAGGTCGGCTACAAGCAGACCGCCAAGCCCGGCACCTGGACCCCCGCCGCCCAGTCGTACGGCTACGTCTGGAAGCGCGACGGCCGGGCCATCACCGGCGCCACCCGCTCGACGTACACCCCCACCAGCGCGGACCGCGGGCACCTGCTGTCCCTGACCGTCACGGCCAAGCGCGCCGGGTTCGCCGACGGCACCGCCACCTCCGCCGCGGTGAGGATCGGATGACGGCACCGGTCATCGCCCCCGCCGGGCCCGTGGCGGCCGACCCCGCGTCGGCCCCCGGGCCCGGCCGGGCGCGGCCCGCCCGGCCCACCGCCGGGCCCGGACTGCGCGTCGCCGGCGCGGCGTTGAGCATCCTGGCCGCGCTGCTCCTCGGCCTCGTCGCCGACGCCGGCATGGTCGGCGACCTGCGACAGGCCCGGGACCGGCAGGTCGACTACGCCGCCTTCCGCGCCGCCCTCGCAGGCGGCACCGCCCCCGTCGGGCAGTCCGTCGGCGGCGGGCGGGCGCCCGAGGCCGGTGAACCCGTGGCGATCCTGGCGATCCCCGAACTCGGGGTGCGCGAGGTGATCCGCGAGGGCACCACGGCCGGCGACCTCTCCCACGGACCCGGCCACCGCAGGGACACGCCCCTGCCGGGCCAGTCGGGAGTCAGCGTCGTCATGGGCCGCCAGGCGACCTACGGCGGCCCCTTCCGGCGGCTCGGCGAGCTGAGCACCGGCGACACCTTCACCGTGACCACCGGGCAGGGCAAGCACACCTACCGGGTCATCGGACCGCGCAGGGCCGGCGACCCCCAGCCGCCCGTGCCCGCGGCGGACAAGGGCCGCCTGACCCTGATCACCGCCGACGGAACGCCCTTCATGCCCCGGGGCATCCTGCGCGTGGACGCCGACCTGGTGTCGACCGCGCAGCCCACGCCCGCGCCCGCCCTCGGCTCCGGCGCACTGCCCGAGGAGGAGAA
This sequence comes from Streptomyces chartreusis, assembly GCF_008704715.1. NCBI lineage: Bacteria > Bacillati > Actinomycetota > Actinomycetes > Kitasatosporales > Streptomycetaceae > Streptomyces > Streptomyces chartreusis. Next base: position 2,006,116 of record NZ_CP023689.1, on the reverse strand, counting down.
GCCGATGGCCACCCAGCAGTCGGCCTGGCTGCCGCTGGTGCTGTGGGGACAGGGGCTCACGCTGGCCGCCGCCGGCCTCGCCTGGGCCCGCGCCCGCTGGGGCCGCCGGCACACCTGGGTCGTCGGTGTCCCGCTGCTCGGCGCACTCGGCCTCGCGGCCGCCGACCAGACGCTGCTGCTCCTGCCCAACCTGCTGTGACCACCCGCCCCGACGCCCCGCGTCGCCGACGCCGATGAAGGACTCGCCGTGACCGACCAGACCACCCAGACCGCGACCACGCTGACCCTCCCGCCGGTGCCGGGGACCGGGGCCACCGGCGCGACGCTCCAGGCCCGCCGGATCTCGGCCTGGTTCGGCGACCACAAGGTCCTCGACCGGGTGTCCCTGACCATGCCGGCCGGCCGGGTCACGGCCCTCATCGGCCCGTCCGGCTGCGGCAAGTCGACGTTCCTGCGCATCCTCAACCGCATGCACGAACTCGTCCCGACCGCCTCACTGGCCGGTGAGGTCCTGGTCGACGGACGGGACGTCTACGCCGCCGGGCAGCGGCTGACCGAGGCGCGGCGGACGATCGGCATGGTCTTCCAGAAGCCGAACCCCTTCCCCGCGATGTCGATCTACGACAACGTCACGTCCGGTCTGAAGCTCACCGGCACCCGCCTGAACGGGGACGCCAAGGACGACCTGGTCGAGGAGTGCCTGACCAAGGCGGGCCTGTGGCGGGAGGTCCGCGACCGGCTGCGCCAGCCCGGCGGCGCGCTCTCCGGCGGCCAGCAGCAGCGCCTGTGCATCGCCCGGTCGCTCGCGGTACGCCCCAAGGTCCTGCTGATGGACGAGCCGTGCTCGGCCCTCGACCCCACCTCCACCCGCCGGATCGAGGAGACGATCCGCGAGCTGGCCCACGAGGTCACCATCGTGATCGTCACCCACAACATGCAGCAGGCCGCCCGCGTCTCCGACAGTTGCGCGTTCTTCCTGGCCGAGCAGAACACCCCGGGCGCCATCGTCGAGCACGGCCCCACCCCGGCGATGTTCTCGGCCCCGTCGGACCCCCGCACGGCGGACTACGTGGAGGGCCGCTTCGGCTAGGCCCCGCTGCGGGTGAGGAACTCGACGAGCGCCGCGTTCACCTCGGCGGGCCGCTCCTGCTGGGTCCAGTGGCCGCAGCCCGCCAACTCGACGGGCGGGCGCCACAGGTTGGGCATCAGCGTGGGCAGGCGCTCGATGAACTCGGGGGTGCCGGGGAACGCCGGGACCAGGTCGCGGTCGCCGTACATGTACAGCGCGGGCGTGGTGACGACGGCCCCGTGCCAGGGCGCGGTCAGCTCCCAGTTGCGGTCCATGTTGCGGTACCAGTTGAGGGCGCCGGTGAAGCCCTGCGAGAAGCTCTCGGTGAGCGCGTCGAGGTCGTCCTCGGTGAACCAGTCCGGCAGCACCTCGGGGTCCGGCATGTCCGCGAGCCAGCCGCGCTCGGGGTCGACCAGAGGGTGCTTGAACTCGCCCGCGTGGGGAGCGTCGCCGGAGGCCGAGTAGAAGAACTTCCGCAGGGCGGTGCGTGTGTCCTTCGCGAACTCGGCGTCGGCGACACCGGGTCGGGCGAAGTGGTTCCAGTAGAACCGGCCGTCGAACCGCTCCTGCATCGAGGCCAGCGGCGGATGGGGCCCCCGCAGCGGGGGCGGCACGCTCAGCCCGGCCACCCCGCGCACCAGGTCCGGCCGCAGCAGGGCGGTGTGCCAGGCGACCGGCGCACCCCAGTCGTGGCCGACGACATGAGCCCTCTCCTCGCCGAGGGCCTGGATGAGCCCGACGACGTCACCGACCAGGTGCAGGATGGTGTACGCGTCGACGGCCTCCGGCCGGTCGCTGCGCCCGTACCCCCGCTGGTCGGGAGCGACCACCCGGAACCCGGCGTCGGCCAGCGGCCCGAACTGGTGGCGCCAGGAGTGCCACGACTCGGGAAAGCCGTGCAGGAGCACCACGAGCGGCCCGTCCCCCTGCTCGGCGATGTGCAGCCGAACCCCGTTCACGTCAACCATCCGATGCACGACCATGCGGACGAGCGTACGTGCCGTGGAGCCGGGGCGGCCATGCAGGTCCGCGGTGGCGCAGGGCGACGACAACTGGCCGACTTTCGACGGGAGTTGCGCCCAATCCCGGGAACACTCCCGAGACGCCGGTGAGTTCCGGCGACACGGGGGAGGGGTACGGCATGAGCGGTGCGGGGGACGGGACGCCTTCGAGGCGGCGGATGAGTGCGGGCGAGATGGCCGCGTTGGTCTCGGCGGCCGCCGCGGTCGTCGGCCTTCTCCTGGCGGTGTTCGGGGTGCCGCTGCTCGGGGGATCCTCGCCCGGCCGGCCCGTGGTCGACGGCGCCGCGGCGGCACCGGCCGCGTCGGACACACCGCAGGCGTCACCCTCGCTCCCGCTGCAGCAAGGCTGGCGCCGCATCGCCGCACCGGACCTCAGGGCAGCCTTCGCCCTCCCCGACGACTGGACCCAGGACGTCGACAGCGCCATCCAGAGCGGCTGGAGCTCCCCGGCCGAGGAGCACGCCATGAGCCTCAAGCGTGACTCCTCGTACGGGCGGACGCCGAAGGCCGCCGTCGCCGGTCAGCTGGAGTGGTACCGCGACACACCCGAGTCCTCCATGGCCGACCTGAAGGCCGTCACCCGCCCCACCCGGCAGAACGGCAAGGAAGCCCTGCTGCTGGAGATCGATTACCACTACGCCGACCGCTCCGAGGCCCGCAGACGCGTCGAGGTGTTCGTCGCGGGCAAGGCCGGCCACGTCTACCAGCTGCTGTTCGACACCGTCGCCACCCGCGAGCGGCTGGCGGAGCAGAAGGAACTGCTCGCCACCGCCCGGGCCCAGCTGCTGATCGACACGAGCGTGCGGGGGCGGGAGGAGGCCGGTAACTGGATTCCTACGGAACCCGGTTCGGTGTCGGCGACCGGTCCCTCGACCGGGTACGGGTACGGCGACCGCCGGCTGCCGCCCGAGCCCGCCTGACCGGTGCGGTGAACGGCCGCCGGGCTTGATCCGTACCACTTCTCGTGCAGTCACAGCGAGGAAGCAGCAGAGGAAGCAGAGGCGGCACCGGCCGCCTCACGGCGGCCGGGGTCCTGGTCCTCCTGCTCACCGCCACCGGGTGCGGCGGCGGTGACGGCGAAGGAGCCGCCGCGCAGAGCAGTCCGTCCAACGTCGCCGCCACCGTGGCCGGCGTCGTCGCACCGGCGAAGGTCGAGGTGATCGCCGACCTGACCGGTTGCAAGGTCAAGATCCGGACCGATGCCGACGAACTGCGCGAGGGGGTCTGCCACACGAAGCGCGGCGACTACCTCATCACGACGTTCCCCGAGGAGAAGTACAAGCTCACCTGGCTGGACTCGGCCGCGGTCTACGGCGGCAAGTACCTCGTCGGCACCCGCTGGGTGGTCAGCGCCAAACCAAAGCTGCTGGAACAGCTCCGCCCCCAACTGGGCGGGAAGATACAGGAGTTGCAGGGCGTGGGTCCGGCTCCTGGCCCGAGCGGCTCCTGACGCGCGGGGCTCGCGCGACGCGGTTCACTCGGTCGTGTCGCTGAGGCCCAGCCGCAGATGCTCCACGTGGTACACGGCCTGGTCGAGCAGTTCGGCGACATGGTGGTCGTGCAGCGCGTACACCACCGACCGGCCGCGCCGCTCGCCCACGACCAGGCCCAGATTGCGCAGCAGCCGCAGCTGGTGCGAGCACGCGGACTGCTCCATGCCCACCTCGGCCGCCAACTCCGTGGCCGGCAGCGGTCCCTCGCGCAGGCGCGCCAGGATCAGCAGACGGGAGGGGGTGGACAGGGCCTGGAGGGTGGTGGCCACCTTGGCCACGTTGGCCGCGTCCAGACGCACGCGCTCGGGGACGTCCTGCGCGGCGGTGACGGCTCCATGACCCATGCGGGTCATCCTACCCGCCGCACACAAACATATGAACGATCATTCATGCTTCGAGGTGCGAGGCTCGCGGAGGTGATACGGCCGCTCCCAGCGCAGGCCACGTCGATGTCGGATTCTCGCCAGCCCCGGCTGCCGCCGTGGACGATGCTGGACGTATGCAGAAGGGGATGCACATCGACACGGGGCGCTGTGTGCGCGCCGTACAGTCCAAGGACGCCCGCTTCGACGGATGGTTCTTCACCGCGGTCGTCACGACCGGGATCTACTGCCGGCCCAGCTGCCCGGTGGTCCCGCCCAAGCCCGAGAACATGCGGTTCCTGCCGAGCGCGGCCGCATGCCAGCAGGCCGGATTCCGGGCCTGCAAGCGCTGCCGCCCGGACACCAGCCCCGGCTCCCCGGAGTGGAACCAGCGCGCCGACCTCGTGGCCCGCGCGATGCGGCTCATCGCCGACGGCGTCGTGGACCGCGAGGGCGTGCCCGGCCTCGCCGCCCGGCTCGGCTACAGCACCCGGCAGGTCGAACGCCAGCTCCTCGCCGAGCTGGGCGCAGGCCCGCTCGCCCTGGCCCGCGCCCAGCGCGCCCAGGCGGCCCGCCTCCTCATCGAGACGACACCGCTGCCCATGGCGGACGTCGCCTTCGCGGCCGGGTTCGCCTCCATCCGCACCTTCAACGACACCGTCCGCGAGGTCTTCGCCCTCTCACCCAGCGACCTGCGCGCCCGCGCACCCCGCGGCAACCCCGGCAACACCACCGGCGCCCTGACCCTGCGCCTGCCGTTCCGCGCCCCCCTCAACCCCGACAACCTCTTCGGGCACCTCGCCGCGACCGCCGTACCCGGCGTCGAGGAGTGGCGGGACGGCGCCTACCGGCGCACGCTGCGGCTGCCGTACGGCCACGGCATCGTGACCCTGACCCCGAAGCCCGACCACATCGCCTGCCGGCTCACCCTCGGCGACCTGCGCGATCTGACCGTGGCGATCAGCCGGTGCCGCCGCATGCTCGACCTGGACGCCGACCCCGTCGCGATCGACGACCAGCTGCGCACCGATCCGCTGCTCGCGCCCCTGGTCGACAAGGCGCCCGGCCGCCGGGTGCCGCGCACCGTCGACGAGGCCGAGTTCGCCGTCCGTGCCGTGCTCGGCCAGCAGGTCTCCACCGCGGCCGCCCGCACCCACGCGGCCCGCCTGGTCACCGCCCACGGCGAGCCGGTCGACGACCCCGAGGGCGGCCTCACCCACCTCTTCCCGGCACCCGAGGCACTCGCGTCGGTGGACCCGGAGTCACTGGCGATGCCCCGCACCCGCCGCACGACGTTCACCACCCTGGTGCGTCAACTCGCCGACGGCGACGTGCGCCTGGGCCCCGACAGCGACTGGCCGGCGACCCGGGCCCGACTGCTGGACCTCCCCGGCTTCGGCCCCTGGACCGTCGACGTCATCGCGATGCGCGCCCTCGGCGACCCCGACGCCTTCCTCCCCACCGACCTCGGCATCCGCCGCGCCGCCCAGGAACTCGGCCTGCCGTCCACCCCCGCGGCCCTCACGGCACGCGCGGCGGCCTGGCGGCCCTGGCGGGCGTACGCCGTCCAGTACCTGTGGGCGACGGACAGCCACCCGATCAACTTCCTCCCCGTATAAGGAAAAAGCAGTGAAACAGCACACCGTCATCGACAGCCCCTACGGCCCGCTCACCCTTGTCGCCGACGACGGCATCCTGTGCGGCCTCTACATGTCCGACCAGCGCCACCGCCCGGCCGAGGAGACCTTCGGCCTCCGCGACGAGACACCTTTCGCGGAGGCCGAGGACCAGCTGAAGGCGTACTTCGCGGGCGAGTTGAAGGAGTTCACCCTCGAACTGCGGATGCCCGGCACGCCGTTCCAGCGCAGCGTCTGGGAACAGCTGAAGAAGATCCCGTACGGCGAGACCCGCTCCTACGGCCAGCTCGCCGACGCCCTCGGCAACTCCGGCGCGTCCCGAGCGGTCGGCCTCGCCAACGGCAAGAACCCGATCGGCATCATCGTCCCCTGCCACCGCGTCGTCGGCGCGAGCGGCAGCCTGACCGGCTACGGCGGCGGCCTGGCCCGCAAGCAGCGCCTGCTGGACTTCGAGAGCGCGGCGGCGCTGTTCTGAGTACGGCGGCTCAGCCGGCCCGCTCCGCCGCGCTGCGCTCCACGCAGAACTCGTTGCCCTCCGGGTCGGCGAGGACCGCCCAGCCCGTGCCGTCCGGGTTGCGGCGGTCGTCGACCAGCGTGGCCCCGAGGGCGAGGACCCGCTCGACCTCCTCCTCCCGGGTGCGGTCATTGGGCTGCAGGTCCAGGTGCACGCGGTTCTTGAGGGTCTTGGGCTCGGGGACGGTCACGAACAGCAGACCGGCGCCCTCGATCAGCACGTCCTCGTCCCCGGGCCTGTTCTCCTCGTGCACGGGCAGACCGAGCACCTGGGACCAGAACCCGGCGAGCCCGTAGGCGTCGGTGGAGTCGATCGTCGTATGGCGGATGTCGGAAGTCATGATCGCAATTCTGGTCCACCGCCCGGGGCCCGCGCAGCGGGTCGCGCTGACCTGTATGGCGCACCTCGCCCCGCCTCCCGGGTGACCCCGGTGGCGCCGGTGCCGCGACCGCTGGTGTCTGTACGAAGGGGAAGCAGGCAGAGAGCGGGAGAGCATGGAGCCAGAGCACCGGCACCTCGCGACACCCTGGGCCGCCGGGCTGGCCGGGGTGATCTTCGCGGTCCTGATGGCCGTGGCGATCGTCCTGGTGCGCGTCGCCCTGCCCCAGGGCGTCGAAGGCAGTGACGTGAGCATCGACGCCGGACAGCGCGACGCCGTACGGACGGCCCTCGAACTGCTCCCGTTCGCCGGGATCGCGTTCCTGTGGTTCATGGGCGCCCTGCGCGAGCAGGCAGGCCGGGCCGAGGACCGGTTCGTCTCCACCGTGTTCCTGGGCAGCGGACTGCTCTTCGTCGCCACCCTGTTCGGCGCCGCCGCGGCGGCCGGGACCGTGCTCGCCGAGACCCAGCAGGGCTCGCCCTTCGGCCGCGACTACGCCTACGCCCTGCTGACCACGTACGCCATGCGGATGGCGGCGGTGTTCATCCTCACCACCTCGACCATCGGCCGCCGGCTCGGCGTCCTGCCGCGCCCGCTCGTCGTCCTCGGCTTTCTCGCCGGCCTGACGCTGCTCGTGGTGGGCTCCGACGTGCCCTGGTCCGAACTCGTCTTCCCGGGCTGGGCGCTGCTCCTCAGCCTCAACATCCTGTGGCAGCGCCGGCGCGGCACCGGTGCACGGCCGGCCGGCCCGGCCTGATCGGCCCCGCTCACTCGATCGGTCCGCTCTTCGTCGCCGCATCCCGTCCGGACGCCGAGAGTGGTCGAAGGAGGGTTGACCGTGCCGTTGGAGAGGACCGATCCCGTGGTCAGGATTGCCGTCGATCTGAATCGCTGCCAGGGGTACGCGCAGTGCGCGTTCCTCGCCCCCGACGTCTTCGCCATGCACGGCGAGGAGGCCCTGCTGTACGTCCCGGAGGCCGACGAGGAACAGCGCGAGCAGCTGGCCCGGGCCGTCGCGGCCTGCCCCGTCCAGGCGATCCTCGTCGACGCCGTGGACGTACCGGCCGAGGCGGTGTCCGGTGCGCGGTGACGGGGCCCTGGAACGACTCGGGCGCGAGGGCCGCATCGTCGTCGTGGGCGCGTCCCTGGCCGGCCTGCGGGCCGCCGAGGCCCTGCGGGACGAGGGCTTCGCCGGGTCGCTGACCGTGATCGGCGACGAGCCCCACGAACCGTACGACCGGCCCCCGCTGTCCAAGCAGGTGCTGCTCGGCCGGGCCTCGGCCGGGCGCACCGCGCTGCCCAGGCTCCGGGCCGTGGACGCCACCTGGCGGCTCGGCGTCGCGGCGAGCGGTCTGGACATGGCCGCCGGGCTGGTGCGACTGGCCGACGGCGACGAGGTGCCCTACGACCGGCTGCTGATCGCCACGGGGGTGCGGGCGCGCCCTTGGCCACAGGAGGCCGAGGCCGAACTCGACGGCGTCTTCGTGCTGCGGACGAGCGACGACAGCGCGGCACTCGCGCGACGGCTCGACGCGGGACCCGAGCGGGTCCTGGTCATCGGGGCCGGGTTCACCGGCTCGGAGATCGCCTCCGCCTGCCGCGAACGGGGCCTGCCCGTCACGGTCGCCGAACGCGGCGCGGCGCCCCTGGTCGGCGCCCTCGGCGGCGTGGTCGGGGCGGTCGCCGCCGACATGCAGCGCGAGGGGGGCGTGGACCTGCGGTGCGGGGTCATGGTGACCGCCCTGGAGGGCGACGCCTCGGGACGGGTGCGCGCCGCGCGGCTGTCCGACGGCTCCACCGTGGAGACCGACGTCGTGGTCGTCTCGCTCGGCGCCACCCGCAACACCGAGTGGCTCGCCGGGTCCGGACTCGGCGCGGGACCCCGCGGCATCGCCTGCGACGCCGGCTGCCGCGCCTTCGACATCCGGGGGATCGTCACCGACGACATCTACGCGGCCGGCGACGTGGCCCGCTGCCCGCACCCCCTCTTCGGCTACCAGTTCCTGGCACTTGAGCACTGGGGCAACGCCGTCGCCCAGGCCCGGATCGCGGCCCACAACATGCTCAGCGAAAGCGCCGAGCGCGTGCCCCACATGGAGGTGCCGTCCTTCTGGTCCGCGCAGTTCGGCGTCAACATCAAGTCGGTCGGAGTGCCGTCGATGGCGACGGAGATCCTCATCACGCAGGGCTCCCTCGAAAGCCGCCGGTTCGTCGGCGTCTACGGCTACCAGGGCCGCGTCATCGGCGCCGTCTCGTTCGACCACGGCCGCTGGCTGCCGTTCTACCAGGAGCTGATCGAGACGACCGCGCCGTTCCCGCCGCCGTTCGCGACGGTCGACCGGCGCCCCGGCGGACAGCGCCCGGTCGATGCGGACTTCCCCGACCCCTCGGTCCCCACCCACGGCCCCACCGTGACCCTCAGCGGCTACTCGCCGGCCGACCGCCGGACGACGTTCACCCCCGCGCACTGACCAGCACGGCCCCGAGGACCCGCCATGACGCAAAGCCTGCTGCACCAGATCCTGGACTACGCCAACCGGGCCGACCCGTACCCGCTGTACGAAGAGCTGCGCAGGACGCCGGTCCACCACGAGGGCGGCGACGGACCGTACGTGATCAGCACCTACTACGAGATCCGCAGCCTGCTGCACGACCCCCGGATCAGCTCCGACGCCCGCAACCTCGCCTCGCAGGCCGGCGACCCGCTGCCCGAGGCGCCCCAGGGCGAGGGCGCCCTGCCGCCGGGCTTCCTGAAGCTCGACCCGCCGGAGCACGACCGGCTGCGCCGCATGACGAACCGCCCCTTCGGCCCGCCGCACTCGCCGCGCCGCGTCGACGGCATGCGCCCCGAGCTCCACGACATCGTCACCGGCCTCATCGACGGCATCGGCGACCCGGGCCGGATCGACCTGGTGGAACAGTTCTCGTACCCGTTCCCGGTGACCGTGATCTGCCGGCTGCTCGGGGTGCCGCGCGAGGACGAGGCGCGCTTCCACGTCTGGGCGGACACCCTCGCCGCCAGCCTGGACCCCGACCCGGACGCCGATTCCGCCGAGCGGGGCAAGGGCGCGCACGACGCCCGTATGCAGCTGGGCATGTACCTGGCCGGCCTGATCGAGGAGCGCCGCAAGAACCCCGGCGACGACATGCTCTCCCAACTGGCCACGGCCGAGGGCGAGGACGGCCCGATGACCACGATGGAACTGCTCAGCACCGCGGCCCTGCTGCTGATCGCCGGGCACGAGACCACGGTCAACCTCATCACCAACGGCATGCTCACCCTGCTGCGCCACCCCGACGTCCTGGAGCGGCTGCGCACCGAACCGCGGCTGGCGGCGCCCCTCGTCGAGGAACTGCTGCGCTTCGAGCCGCCGGTTCAGCTGGTGCCGCAGCGCACCACCCTCGCCGACATCGAGGTCCGCGGGGTCACCATCCCCAAGGGCGCCGCCCTCTGGCTGGTCCTGGCGTCGGGCAACCGCGACCCGAAGCGTTTCACCGACCCCGACCGCTTCGACCCGGACCGCCCGGACATCCAGCACCTCGGCCTCGGCAGCGGCATCCACAGCTGCTTCGGCGCCCCGCTCGCCCGCCTGGAGACCCAGCTCGCCCTGTCCGAGCTGGCCCGCAGGCTGGAGAACCCCCGACTGCTCCAGGACCCGCCGCCGTACCGCCAGAACGCGGTGCTGCGCGGCCCGCGCGAACTGCAAATCGCCTGCGACGGCATCCGCCCCTAGGGCCTGTCCGGCGGATCAGCTCGGCGTCGCGGGGTCCGCTCGGGTCGGCCGAGATGCGCAGCTTCCTGCAGCCGACCTGATCCGCCGGACAGACCCCAGCCGTACCGAGGACCGCCGGTCAGTCCACGTGGCCGCTCTTCACGCCGAGGCCGTGCAGCAGCTCCGGCAGCGCGGTGCCGATCGGCTCGCGGATCACCTCGTCGGCGCGGTCGTCGTACGGTGTCGGCTCGGCGTTCACGATGACGAGCCGCGCGCCGTGGTCGGCGGCGACGCCCGCGAGGCCGGCCGCCGGCTGCACCTGGAGGCTGCTGCCGACGGCGATGAACACCTGGCACGCCTTGGTGATCGCGACCGCCTGGCCGAGCACGGCCGGGTCGAGCCGCTCGCCGAACATGACCGTCGCGGACTTCAGGATCCCGCCGCACTCCAGGCACGGCGGATCCGCCTCGCCGGCGTCGACCCGGGCCAGGGCGTCCTCCATCGACCCGCGCGCATGGCACTTCGTGCACACCACGCTCCGTGCGCTGCCGTGCAGTTCGAGGACCTTGCGGGTGGGCATTCCGGCGAGCTGGTGCAGCCCGTCGACGTTCTGTGTGATCACCCGCACCGGCACCCCGGACCGCTCCAGCTCGGCCACCGCCCGGTGCGCGGCGTTCGGCTCCGCCTTCAGCGTGCGGTTCTTGCGCCGCATCTGCCACGAACGGCGCCGGATCTCCGGATCACCCATGTAGTACTCGTACGTCACGAGCTTCTCGGCCTCCGGGTCCCGGCGCCACAGTCCGTTCGGCCCGCGGTAGTCGGGGATCCCGGAGTCCGTGCTGATACCGGCGCCGCTGAGGAGGGCGACGAGGGGCGGCTTGGTCATGCCCCGAGGGTAGGACGGGGCGATGACGGCGGCGAACGGATTTCCGGGGCGCCGCCGCGGCCCTTCCCGTCAGCCCTTTTCGCCGTCCGCTTCCGGCAGCCCGGAGGGCTCGATACGGGGATTCGCGTACGGTCCGCCGGCCCCGGCGCACCCAGCCGGACTCACACGGCGCCGGAGTTCACCGGGTGCCCGTTCTCCAGCTCCACCGTCCCGCCGCCGTCCGCCAGGACGTCCAGCGCGGCCAGGACGCGCCGGCCCAGTGAGCCCGGCAGATGCGCCGTGAGCTCCTCGCGCGCGACCAGCCGCCAGGACAGCAGCTCCTCCTCCTGCAACCGGATCGCCTTGAGCTCGTCCTCGCCGAGGACCCCGCCGTCGTACAGATAGGCCACCAGCGGCGGCCGCCCCGCCCCGTGCACCCAGTCCACCGCGAGCAGCGCGCCCAGCTGCCGGTCCAGGCCGATCTCCTCGGCCGTCTCCCGGCGCGCGCCCTGCCGGGGTGTCTCGCCGTCGTCGGACTCGACCGTGCCGCCCGGAAGCGCCCATCCCTCACGGTAGTTGGGCTCCACGAGCAGCACCCGGCCCTGCGCGTCCCGGAACAGGGCGGCGGCACCGGCGAGGACGCGGGGGAGACCCGCGATGTACGTGGCGAAGTCTTGCGTGGTGGTCATTGGGGAAGCGTAACCAGCCAGCGCAACCACACCCTCGGCCCAGAGCAGCACCCTGCGGAGCCGCCCTATTGCTCCTCCGCCTCCGCCAGCCGCACCGTCCGCTCCGCCAGCTCGCTGATCCGCGCCCCGTCGAACCCGAACACCGCGCTGCGCACCGTGTCCTCCAGCGGCTCGGTCCACTGCCCCGGGATGGCCCGCGCCCCGGTCAGTACGCCCGCCACCGAACCGGCGGTCGCCCCGTTGGAGTCGGTGTCCAGGCCACCGCGGACGGTGAGGGTGATGCTGCGGGTGAAGTCGCCGTCGCCGTACAGCAGCCCGGCGGTGAGCACCGCGGCGTTCGGGATGGTGTGGATCCAGCCGAGTCCCGCGGTCTCCTCGGCGACCGTGGTGAGCGTGTCCTCCCAGGTCATCCGGGTGTCGTGGAGCGAGACGACACGGCGCACGGTCCGCGCGAGACGACTGCTCGCCGGGATCACCGCGAGCGCCTGGTCGACCGCCTCCCGGATGGTGGACGCCGTGAACGCCGCCGCGATCAGCGCGGCCGCCCACATCGCGCCGTACACGCCGTTGCCGGTGTGCGAAAGGACCGCGTCCCGGCGGGCCAGCGAGGCAGCGCGCCGCGGGACGCCCGGGCAGGTCCAGCCGTAGATGTCGGCGCGGATGAGAGCGCCGATCCACTCCTGGTACGGGTTGTCGTACGTCGCGGTGAGCGGCGGCTTCAGCCCGTTCGCGAGATTGCGGTACGCGGCCCGCTCCGCAGTGAAGGTCTGCAGGTACGGCAGCCGCAGCAGCCACAGGTCCCCGACCTGCTCGGTGCTGAAGCCGAAGCCGTGTGTCTCCAGCAGGTCGAGGCCGAGGATCGCGTAGTCGACGTCGTCGTCCCGGCAGCTGCCGTGGATACGGCCGCGCACGCACTGGCGCCACTCCGGGCGCAGCTCGAACCCGGCGGCCTCGCTGGGCGGCTCGGGGAGATAGTCGGTGAGGGGCAGGGCGGCGGCCTGCCGCAGATACTGATCGATACGGTCCCGCGTCCACAGGTCGCCCTGCTCGACCGGTTTGCCGAGCATGTTGCCCGCGATCCGGCCCAGCCAGCCCCCGAGGACGCGGTCGGCGAGCTCTGGCTCAGTGCCCACAGGGGTCATAGGACCGGTTTACCCAATTCCGGGGGCGTCCGCTCGGGGTTCCGCCGGTACGCACAGCGGGCTCGCAGGGCGTTCTCAGGCTCCGGGCAGGGCATGACGTCATGGGCCTCCTCCGGTTAAGGTCGCAGCGGCGCGACTGGCCTTGACGTGCGCGAGGCCCGGAGAGCAAGGGGAAAACAGGTGACACAGCGCGTGCTCATCGCCGCGGACAAGTTCAAGGGGTCGCTGACGGCCGTGCAGGTCGCCGAGCGAGTGACCGCCGGTCTGCGCCGGATCGTGCCGGACGTCCAGGTCGAGGCCATGCCCGTGGCCGACGGCGGCGACGGCACCGTGGACGCTGCGGTCGCGGCCGGCTTCGAGCGGCGGGAGGTCCGGGTCGCCGGGCCCCTCGGGGACGAGGTGAGCGCGGCGTTCGCGCTGCGCGGCGACACGGCGGTCGTGGAGATGGCCGAGGCGAGCGGCCTCCAGCGGCTGCCCGCGGGCGTCTTCGCGCCGCTCACGGCGTCCACCTACGGCTCCGGGGAGCTGCTGCGGGCCGCGCTGGACGCCGGTGCCCGCACGATCGTGTTCGGGGTGGGCGGCAGCGCCACGACGGACGGCGGCGCGGGCATGCTGACCGCGCTCGGCGCGCGCTTCCTGGACGCGGACGGCGAGCCGGTGGCGCCGGGCGGCGGCGGCCTCGGCGACCTCGCCACGGCCGACCTGTCGGGCCTGGACCCGCGCCTCTCCGCGGTCGACATGGTGCTCGCCAGCGACGTCGACAACCCGCTGACCGGCCCGAAGGGCGCCCCGGCCGTGTACGGCCCGCAGAAGGGGGCCTCGCCGGACGACGTGGAGACGCTGGACGCCGCGCTCGCGCACTTCGCGAAGGTGCTGGAGGAGTCGGTGGGCTCCCGGGCCGCCGAACATGCGGCCGCGCCCGGTGCCGGTGCCGCGGGCGGCATCGGCTACGGCGCCCTCCTCCTCGGCGCCCGCTTCCGCCCCGGCATCGAGGTCATGCTCGACGTACTCGGCTTCGCGCCCGCCCTTGAGCGGGCCGACCTCGTCATCACCGGCGAGGGCTCCCTGGACGAGCAGACCCTCCACGGCAAGGCACCGGCCGGCGTCGCCGCCGCCGCCCGCGCCGCGGACAAGGAGGTCGTCGCGGTCTGCGGCCGCCTCGCCCTGGCCCCCGAGTCCCTCGGACGGGCCGGCATCCGGCGCGCGTACCCCCTGACGGAGATCGAGCCGGACGTGGCGAAGTGCATCGCGGAAGCGGGCCCCATCCTGGAGCAGTCGGCGGAACGGATCGCCCGGGACTTCCTGTCCTGACCCGATTTCTCTCGCCCCCGCCGCCCCTACCCGTCCCGTCCTTCTGGGGCTCCGCCCCAGACCCCGCTCCTCAAACGCCGGAGGGGCTGACATACCCAGCCCGTCCGGCGTTTGAGGACGAGGCCCGTCCAGGGCCGAAGCGGGGGTCTGGGGGCGGCAGCCCCCAGGGGAAAAGCAAGGGGCCCCGAACCAACCCGGTCCGGGGCCCAAGCCAAGCGCAGCGTTACGGCTGAGCCGCCCGCGCCTCTCTGCGGTTGTCGCGGAAGTTGTTCACCCGGCGAGCCGTGGCGAACAGCGGGATCACCGCTCCCATCACCAGCTGGAGCGCGCAGCCCGTCTGGAGGAGGAGCTGGCCGCTCGGGGCGTCGAACGCCCAGGCGGCGAGCAGACCCATGCTGACCACGATCCACGCGAGCATCGCCACCGCGAGGCGGCCCCGCGGCTTCGGGTACTCGACGCGGCTCACCATCAGCCAGGCCGTACCGAGGATCGCCAGCAGCGTCGCCACGAAGGGCAGCTCCAGCAGGACGATCGACACCACCGTCAGCGCGCCGAACGGCGAGGGCATGCCCTGGAACATGCCGTTCGGCGGTGTCACGCAGGAGAATCTCGCGAGCCTGAGCACCACCGCCAGCAGTACGACGATCGCGCCGACCGCCGCCACCCGCTGGTGGGCGTCGTCGGCGACCATGCCGTAGACCAGGACGAAGTACGCCGGCGCCAGACCGAAGCTGATCAGGTCGGAGAGGTTGTCCAGCTCGGCACCCATCGGGGAGGAGCGGAGCTTCCTCGCGACCAGGCCGTCGAACAGGTCGAAGACCGCCGCGCACAGCATCAGGATGACCGCGGTGGCCGCGCTGTGGCGGGCCATGCCGGTCTCCTGGTCACCGGTGAGGTGCGGGATCAGGATGCCGGTGGTGGTGAAGTACACCGCCATGAAGCCGCACGTCGCGTTGCCGAGAGTGAGGGTGTCCGCTATCGACAGGCGAAGAGAGAGGGGCATCTCCTCTTCTTCGTCCACCTCGTCGGCCTCGGGCACCCAGCCCGGCTGGGTCTCAGGATCAATCACGGTCAATGCGAGTCACCCCAGCCACGGTCTTCTGCCCGACCTCGACCGCGACCTCCACGCCCTCGGGCAGGTAGATGTCGACTCGCGAGCCGAAGCGGATCAGACCGATCCGGTCACCCTGCTCGACCTTCGTCCCCTGCGGGACGTACGGGACGATACGGCGGGCCACCGCGCCGGCGATCTGGATCATCTCGATGTCACCGAGCTCGGTGTCGAAATGCCAGACCACGCGCTCGTTGTTCTCGCTCTCCTTGTTGAACGCCGGAACGAACCCGCCGGGAATGTGCTCCACGGAGGTCACCGTGCCGGAGAGCGGCGCACGGTTGACGTGGACGTTCAGCGGGCTCATGAAGATCGCGACGCGGGTGCGGCCGTCCTTCCACGGCATGATGCTCTGCACCACACCGTCGGCGGGCGAGATGACCCGGCCCTGGGCGATCTCGCGCTCGGGGTCGCGGAAGAACCACAGCATGCCCGCTGCGAGAGCGGTGGCGGGCACGGCGACGGCCTTGGCGACGCCGGAGCGGCGAGCGCGCAGCAGGCTGACGGCTGCGGTGGCGACGGTCGGGAGAAGCCACGGCGATGCTCCGCGCGCGAGGCGTACGCCGCCGACCTGGCTGTCGCGTGGTGCAGAGGTTTGGCTGTGGGGCATGGATGACCTTCGTAGCGGATGATGCCGCGCGGTAACAGGGGACGGCGGCTTTCCCGGGATGGTACCGGTCGTGGGCCACAACTGGGCAAGCCAGGAAGCCGAGTCGGCGGCCGAAGAGTGTTGACGGGGTGTGATCTTCTTCTCCAAGAAAACACCCCGTATCCGGACATTCAGCCCTGGAAGCGATACTCTTCGAGCAACCGGCGACCGATGATCATTTTTTGGATCTCGGCAGTTCCTTCACCGATCAGCAGCATCGGAGCCTCGCGGTAGAGGCGCTCGATCTCGTACTCCTTGGAGAAGCCGTAGCCGCCGTGGATCCGGAATGCATCCTCCACGACCTCCTTGCAGTACTCGGAGGCGAGGTACTTCGCCATCCCAGCCTCAAGGTCGTTTCGTTCCCCGGAGTCCTTTTTGCGTGCCGCGTTCACCATCATGGCATGCGCGGCCTCGACCTTGGTAGCCATCTCGGCCAGCTTGAACTGAATGGCCTGGTGCTGGGCGATCGCCTTACCGAAGGTGTGTCGTTGCTGTGCGTACTGAACGCCCAGCTCGAACGCACGCTGAGCGACGCCGCAGCCACGCGCCGCCACATTCACGCGGCCGACCTCGACGCCGTCCATCATCTGGTAGAAGCCGCGCCCGGTGACGCCGCCGAGCACCCGATTGGCCGGAATTCGCAGGCCGTCCATGATGAGCTCGGTCGTGTCGACGCCCTTGTAGCCCATCTTGTCGATCTTGCCGGGGATGGTGAGGCCGGGGCGGACCTCTCCGAAGCCGGGCTCCTTCTCGACGAGGAAGGTCGTCATCGACTTGTGGGGCGCCGTGCCCTCGGGGTGTCCTTCGTCACTTCGGACGAGAACGGCCACCAGACTTGACGTGCCGCCGTTCGTCAGCCACATCTTCTGGCCGTTCAGGACGTACTCCTCGCCGTCCTTCACCGCCTTCGACGTGATCGCCGACACATCCGAGCCCAGACCCGGCTCCGACATCGAGAAGGCGCCGCGGATGTCGCCGGCCGCCATCCTCGGCAGGAAGTGGTCCTTCTGCTCCTGCGTGCCGTGCTGCTTGAGCATGTACGCCACAATGAAGTGGGTGTTGATGATGCCGGACACCGACATCCACCCGCGGGCGATCTCCTCGACGCACAGGGCGTACGTCAGGAGGGACTCGCCCAGGCCGCCGTACTCCTCGGGGATCATCAGGCCGAACAGGCCCAGTTCCTTGAGGCCGTCGACGATCTGCTGCGGGTACTCGTCGCGGTGCTCCAGCTCGGTCGCGACCGGGATGATCTCCTTGTCCACGAAGTCGCGGACGGTGGACAGGATCTCCTGCTGGATGTCGGTCAGACCGGCGGTCTGGGCGAGTCGCGCCATGACTACTTCTCCTGCTCCTTGAGCTCGGGGCGGCCGGGCTGCTCGCCGCCCCGCTCCTTGATGTACGTCTCGGTCGGCACCATCACCTTGCGGCGGAACACGCAGACCAGAGTGCCGTCCTGCTTGTAGCCCTTGGTCTCGACGTAGACGATGCCGCGGTCGTTCTTCGACTTGGACGGCCACTTGTCGAGCACGGTCGTCTGGCCGTAGATCGTGTCGCCGTGGAAGGTCGGCGCCACGTGCTTGAGCGACTCGATCTCCAGGTTGGCGATGGCCTTGCCGGAGATGTCCGGCACGCTCATGCCGAGCAGCAGCGAGTAGATGTAGTTCCCGACGACGACGTTCTTGCCGAAGTCCGTCGTCTTCTCCGCATAGTTCGTGTCCATGTGGAGCGGGTGGTGGTTCATCGTGAGGAGACAGAACAGGTGGTCGTCGTACTCCGTGACCGTCTTGCCCGGCCAGTGCTTGTACGTCGCGCCGACCTCGAACTCCTCGTAGGTGCGTCCGAACTGCATCGCGCTCAGGCCTCCGGGATCTCGAACTTCGACGTGCGCTGCATGCCGGCGGCGCGTCCCTTGCCGGAGATGACCAGGGCCATCTTGCGGCTGGCCTCGTCGATCATCTCGTCGCCGATCATCGCCGAGCCCTTCTTGCCGCCGGCCTCGGACGTGAAGTACTCGTACGCGTCCAGGATCAGCTCGGCGTGGTCGTAGTCCTCCTGCGACGGCGAGAAGATCTCGTTGGACGCCTCGACCTGGCCAGGGTGCAGCACCCACTTGCCGTCGAAGCCGAGCGCGGCGGCGCGCTGGGCGACCTCGCGGTAGCCGTCGACGTTGCGGATCTGGAGGTAGGGCCCGTCGATCGCCTGGAGGTTGTTGGCGCGGGCGGCCATCAGGATCTTCATCAGGATGTAGTGGTAGGCGTCCGCCGGGTAGCCGGGCGGCTGCTCGCCCACGACCAGCGACTTCATGTTGATGGACGCCATGAAGTCGGCCGGGCCGAAGATGATGGTCTCGACGCGCTGGGACGCCGTCGCGATCTCGTTGACGTTGTTCAGGCCCTGGGCGTTCTCGATCTGCGCCTCGATGCCGATCTTGCCGACCTCGAAGCCCATCGTCTTCTCGATCTGCGTCAGCAGCAGGTCGAGGGCGACGATCTGCTCGGCGGTCTGCACCTTCGGCAGCATGATGCAGTCGAGGTTCTGGCCGGCGCCCTCGACGACCGTGACGACGTCGCGGTACGTCCACTCGGTCGTCCAGTCGTTGACGCGCACGACCCTCGTCTTGCCGGTCCAGTCGCCCTCGTTGAGGAACTTGACGATGGTGTGCCGCGCCTCGGGCTTGGCGAGCGGGGCGCACGCGTCCTCGAGGTCGAGGAAGACCTGGTCAGCCGGCAGACCCTGCGCCTTTTCGAGGAAGCGCGGGTTCGAGCCCGGTACGGCCAGGCAGGAGCGCCGCGGGCGAAGGCGGTTGACGGTCGTCATGCGGGGACCTCCAGGGGGTCGAGCTTGTTCGCTTTCCGGATCTCGTCGGCGATGCGGCCGATGATTCCGGTGATGTCGAAGTCCTTCGGGGTGAAGACGGCAGCCACTCCGGCGGCCCTGAGCTGGTCGGCATCACCATTCGGGATGATGCCACCGGCGATCACGGGTATATCTGTGGCACCGGCCACACGGAGCCGCTCCAGCACGTCCGGCACCAGCTGGGCGTGCGAACCGGACAGGATCGACAGGCCGACCGCGTGCACGTCCTCGGCGAGGGCCGCGTCCACGATCTGTTCCGGCGTCAGCCGGATGCCCTGGTAGACCACCTCGAAGCCGGCGTCACGCGCACGGACGGCGATCTGCTCGGCACCGTTGGAGTGCCCGTCCAGGCCCGGCTTGCCGACCAGGAAGCGCAGCTTGCCGACGCCGAGGTCGTCCGCCGTCAGCTGGACCTTGCGGCGGACGAGGGACAGCGCGCTGCCCTCCTCGGCCGGCACGGCCACCGGAGCCGACGAGACACCCGTGGGTGCCCGGAACTCGCCGAACACCTCGCGCAGGGCCCCGGCCCACTCGCCGGTCGTGACACCGGCGCGGGCACACTCCAGGGTGGCCTCCATGAGGTTGTCGGTGCCCTTGGCGGCCTCCTTCAGCCTGTCCAGCGCCTTGCACGGGCGCGGGTGGTTGAAGGGCGGCTGGTAGCGGGTGTCGCGCCAGTGCTCCAGGCCCGCGATGACCCTGGCCTCGACCGCCGGGTCGACCGTCTGGATCGCGGTGTCCAGGTCGGCGGTCAGCGGGTTGGGCTCGGTCGTCTCGAAGATGTTGACGCCGATGATCTTCTCCTGGCCGGACTCGATACGAGCACGGCGCTCGGCGTGCGAGGAGACGAGCTGCGACTTGAGGTAGCCGGACTCGACGGCGGCCATCGCACCGCCCATCTCCTGGATCCGCTCGATCTCGGCGAGCGACTCCTCGACGAGCTTTTCGACCTTCGTCTCGATGACGTGCGAGCCCTCGAAGATGTCCTCGTACTCCAACAGGTCGCTCTCGTGCGCCAGGACCTGCTGGATGCGCAGCGACCACTGCTGGTCCCAGGGCCGGGGCAGCCCCAGCGCCTCGTTCCAGGCGGGCAGCTGCACGGCACGGGCGCGTGCGTCCTTCGACAGCGTCACGGCCAGCATCTCGAGGACGATCCGCTGGACGTTGTTCTCCGGCTGCGCCTCGGTCAGACCGAGGGAGTTGACCTGGACGCCGTACCGGAAGCGGCGCTGCTTGGGGTTCTCGATGCCGTAGCGCTCGCGCGTGACCTGATCCCAGATCCGCCCGAACGCCCGCATCTTGCACATCTCCTCGATGAAGCGGACGCCCGCGTTCACGAAGAAGGAGATACGGGCCACGACGTCCCCGAACTTCTCCTGGGGGACCTGCCCTGAGTCGCGCACGGCATCGAGAACCGCTATCGCGGTGGACATCGCGTACGCGATCTCCTGGACCGGTGTGGCGCCCGCCTCCTGCAAGTGGTAGCTGCAGATGTTGATCGGGTTCCACTTCGGGATGTGGGAGACCGTGTACGCGATCATGTCCGTCGTCAGCCGGAGTGAGGGCCCCGGCGGGAAGACATGGGTCCCCCGCGACAGGTACTCCTTGACGATGTCGTTCTGGGTCGTGCCCTGGAGCTTGGTGATGTCCGCGCCCTGCTCCTCGGCGACGACCTGATAGAGCGCCAGCAGCCACATGGCGGTGGCGTTGATCGTCATCGAGGTGTTCATCTGCTCCAGGGGTATGTCCTGGAACAGCCGGCGCATGTCACCGAGATGGGCCACCGGCACGCCGACCCGGCCGACCTCGCCGCGGGCGAGGATGTGGTCGGAGTCGTAGCCGGTCTGGGTCGGCAGGTCGAACGCGACCGACAGACCTGTCTGGCCCTTGGCGAGGTTGCGCCGGTACAGCTCGTTGGACGCCTCGGCCGTGGAGTGACCGGCATAGGTCCGCATGAGCCACGGCCGGTCCTTCTCCCGCTTGCCTTCGGCGGGCTGACGCTCAGTCATCTATGACCCCGGGTGTCTCAGACGTTGCGGAAGCGGTTGATGGCGTCGATGTGCTTGGCGCGCATCTCCTCGTCGCGCACGCCGAGACCTTCCTCGGGGGCGAGGCACAGCACGCCGACCTTGCCCTGGTGGAGGTTGCGGTGCACGTCGAACGCGGCCTGGCCGGTCTCCTCAAGGGAGTAGACCTTCGACAGGGTGGGGTGGATCTTGCCCTTCGCGATGAGCCGGTTGGCCTCCCAGGCCTCGCGGTAGTTGGCGAAGTGCGAGCCGATGATCCGCTTCAGGGACATCCACAGGTAGCGGTTGTCGTACTCGTGCATGTAGCCCGAGGTCGAGGCGCAGGTGGTGATGGTGCCGCCCTTGCGGGTGACGAAGACGCTGGCGCCGAAGGTCTCGCGGCCGGGGTGCTCGAAGACGATGTCGATGTCCTCGCCGCCGGTGAACTCGCGGATGCGCTTGCCGAAGCGCTTCCACTCCTTCGGGTCCTGGGTGCGCTCGTCCTTCCAGAACTTGTAGCCCTCGGCGCTGCGGTCGATGATCGCCTCGGCGCCCATCGAGCGGCAGATGTCCGCCTTCTGGTCGCTGGAGACGACACAGATCGGGTTGGCGCCGCCGGCCAGCGCGAACTGCGTGGCGTAGGAGCCCAGTCCGCCGCTCGCGCCCCAGATCAGGACGTTGTCGCCCTGCTTCATGCCGGCGCCGTTGCGGGAGACCAGCTGGCGGTAGGCGGTGGAGTTGACCAGACCGGGAGCGGCGGCCTCCTCCCAGCTCAGGTGGCCCGGCTTCGGCATCAGCTGGTTGGACTTGACGAGCGCGACCTCGGCGAGGCCGCCGAAGTTCGTCTCGAAGCCCCAGATGCGCTGCTCGGGGTCGAGCATCGTGTCGTTGTGGCCGTCCGAGGACTCCAGCTCGACGGACAGGCAGTGCGCGACGACCTCGTCACCGGGCTTCCAGGAGTTCACGCCGGGGCCGGTGCGCAGGACGACGCCCGCGAGGTCGGAGCCGATGATGTGGTACGGCAGGTCGTGGCGCTTGGCCAGGTCGCTCGTGCGGCCGTAGCGCTCGAGGAAGCCGAAGGTGGACAGCGGCTCGAAGATCGAGGTCCACACCGAGTTGTAGTTGACCGAGGAGGCCATGACGGCCACCAGGGCCTCGCCCGGGCCGAGCTCGGGCAGCGGCACCTCGTCGAGGTGGATCGACTTGCGCGGGTCCTTGTCACGGGTCTCAAGGCCCGCGAACATCTCCGTCTCGTCCTTGTGCACGGTGATCGCGCGGTACGACTCGGGGAGCGGCAGGGCGGCGAAGTCGTCCGGCGTCGAGTCCGGCGACTGGATCGCGTCCAGAATGGCCTGAGTGGTCACGGTGTTGCCTCCGGCGATGCGCACCCTGAGGGAGGGGTGCTGAGGGTTACGTCGGTGCTGCTGAGGGATTTCGGGTGGTTGCCGTCGGTTCGGCGGGTCTTGCTGTTCGGCAGCGCTTTGTGGCGCGGGAGGTTGCCTGTGACGCAGGCGCCCGGGCGCGCAGGTCCCGGGAGGGACTTGCGGGGACAGCCGACGTACGAAAGGTCTCTGCACGCCGGCCGCCCGGACACTTTCAACGTATGGCACGGCGTGTCACCTGGCAAGGCACCGAGTGCCAGAACTTGCTCTCAGATGAAATCTTTACGTAACAAATGAGCGATGATCGATCAAAGCTACTCGCGAGTAGGTATCAATCGGGCGCTTTCGGTCGTCATCTGCCGGTCATCTCGAGGCACAAAAAAGCCGCCCCGGTAAACGGGGCGGCTTGGCGTCGGGCGTCGGGGCTAGCCGTCGAAGCCGAGCAGTGCCATCTTCAGCGGGAGCATCGGCTCGTCGGGGAGGGCGGGCGGCTCCTCGCCGCGGCCCGTGTGGGTGGGCGGGACGACGCGCAGGCCCTTTATGCCGTCCGCGGCCCACTTCGCGTCGCTCTGCGGCAGGGACAGGGTCATACGCCGTCCGTCGGTGAGAGTGGCTTCGAGCCTGGTCGGGTCGTCCGCCTGCATGGCAACTCGCTTCCGTCGCACACCACGAAGATCGTGCCTCGACATGGAGGACGGACGAGCGCACGCGATGGTTCCCGCCGGGGGATCCATCGCGTGCGTACCGAGTCGGGCCCGGGGCCGGACCGGACCGCCTAGGCCCGCTCCTTCAGCGCCTGCTCGATCGTCCGCATCACCTCGTCCAGCGGGGCGTCGGTCCTGGCCACCGTCACCAGCACCTCGCCCTGCGCGGCCACCGAGGCCGGTGCCGTGCGCGGGGCGGTGTCCCGGCCCGCCCCGATGCCCGATCCGAAGGTCCTGCGGACGATCGCGAAGGCGTGGTCGAGCTGTGCCTCCACGTCGCCCTGGCCGCCGGCCCGCAGCCAGCGCCGCAGTACGTGGTTGTGCGCGGTGACCACGGCCGACGCGGCGACCTCGGCCAGCAGCGGGTCGTCGTTGGCGTCGTCGTCGTGGGCGTGCTCGTCGAAGTGGCCGAGGAGGTAGCGGGTGAAGAGGCGCTCGTAGCGGGCGACCGACGCGATCTCCGCCTCGCGCAGGGTGGGCACCTCACGCGTGAGCTTGTAGCGGGCGACCGAGATCTCCGGCCGGGCCGCGTACATCCGCATGACTTCCTTGATGCCGCGGCACACCGTGTCGAGCGGGTGCTCATGGGCCGGGGCGGCGTTCAGGACCGCCTCGGCGCGGATCAGGGTGTCGTCGTGGTCCGGGAAGATCGCCTCTTCCTTGGAACGGAAGTGGCGGAAGAACGTACGGCGGGCGACCCCGGCCGCGGCCGCGATCTCGTCGACGGTGGTCGCCTCGTACCCCTTGGTCGCGAACAGCTCCATCGCCGCGGCCGCCAGTTCGCGGCGCATCTTGAGCCGTTGAGCGGCCGCGCGACTGCCGGCGGCACTTTCCGGCGCGTCGGGCGTCGTGGGTGTACGTGAGGACTTGGCGGGCTGGGACATGACCCGAACGTACTGCATGTGCGCAGCTTGATGCGCATGCACGGGGTTTCCCCCGCCCTTCGCGGGCGGGGGAGTACCGGGTTCGGCGGTCGGGGCCGGGCCGCGCCGGACGACCGGGGGAGAGCTGCCGGGGTCCAGCAGCCCGCCCCACTCCTGACCGTCTCTGAACCAGTCGCCGGGACGTCCCTTAGCGGCGGGCATATTCGCGGAAGCCGCGGCCCGTCTTGCGGCCGAGGCAGCCCGCGGCCACCAGGTGCTCCAGGAGCGGCGCCGGAGCCAGACCCGGGTCGCGGAACTCGCGGTGCAGGACCTTCTCGATCGCGAGGGAGACGTCGAGTCCGACGACGTCCAGCAGCTCGAACGGGCCCATCGGGTAGCCGCCGCCCAGCTTCATCGCCGCGTCGATGTCGTCGAGGGTGGCGTAGTGCTCCTGCACCATCTTGATCGCGTTGTTCAGGTACGGGAACAGCAGCGCGTTCACGATGAACCCGGCCCGGTCGCCGCAGTCCACGGCGTGCTTCCTGATCCGGCCGCAGACCTCGCGGACCGTCGCGTGGACGTCGTCGGCCGTCAGGACCGTGCGGACGACCTCGACCAGCTTCATCGCCGGCGCCGGGTTGAAGAAGTGCATGCCGATCACGTCCTGCGGACGCGAGGTGGCACGGGCGCAGGCGACGACGGGCAGCGAGGAGGTGGTGGTGGCCAGCACCGCGCCCGGCTTGCAGACCTTGTCCAGCGTCGCGAACAGCTGACGCTTGATCTCCAGGTCCTCGGCGACGGCCTCGACGGCGAGATCGACGTCGGCGAACGCGTCGTAGCTGCCCGCCGCGGTGATCAGGTCCAGGGTCCGCGCGGCGGCCTCGGCGGTCATCCGCCCCTTGTCCACGGAGCGCGCCAGGGACTTGCCGATCCTGGCCTTCGCGGTGTGCGCCTTCTCCTCGCTGCGGGCGGCGAGCACGACCTGGTACCCGGCCTTGGCGAAGACCTCCGCGATCCCGGACGCCATGGTGCCGGAGCCCGCGACACCGACGGAGGTGACGGTCCGGCCCGGGGTCAGGGCGGCGCCCTCCAGCGGCGTCAGCGCGTCCCGCACGACGGTGGCGCTGCCGGGGGCCTCGTAGGTGTAGAAGCCACGGCCAGACTTACGGCCCGTCAGGCCCGCCTCGCTGAGCTGCTTGAGGATCGGCGCGGGGGCGTGCAGCCGGTCGCGGGACTCGGCGTACATGGCGTCCAGGACCGTACGGGCGGTGTCGACGCCGATCAGGTCGAGCAGCGCCAGCGGACCCATCGGCAGGCCGCAGCCCAGCCGCATCGCGGCGTCGATGTCCTCGCGGGAGGCGTACTTCGCCTCGTACATGGCGGCGGCCTGGTTGAGGTAGCCGAACAGCAGGCCGTCGGCGACGAAACCGGGCCGGTCGCCGACCGCGACGGGCTCCTTGCCGAGGTCCAGGGCGAGGTTGGTGACCGCGGAGACGGCCGTCGGCGCGGTCAGCACCGAGGAGACCACCTCGACCAGCCGCATCGCCGGCGCCGGGTTGAAGAAGTGCAGGCCGAGCACCCGCTCGGGGCGGGCCGAGTCGGCGGCGAGCCGGGTGACCGACAGGGCGTTGGTGCCGGTCGCCAGGATCGTCCCGGGGCGCACGATCCCGTCCAGCTCGCGGAAGATCTGGTGCTTGATCTCGTACGACTCCGGAGCCACCTCGATGACCAGGTCGGCGTCGGCCGCGGCCCGCAGGTCGGTGAAGGTGCGGACGCGGGCGAGAGCGTCCGTGCGCTCGTCCTCCGTGAGCCGGCCGCGCTCCACGGCGCGGGCGGTCGAGGACTCCAGTGCGGCGACGGCCTTGGCGGTCGCGGCCTCGCTGATGTCGATGCCGATGACCTCGCGACCGGCCTTCGCCAGGACCTCGGCGATACCGGTGCCCATGGTGCCGAGGCCGACCACGGCGACGGTCTTGAGCGGGGACTGAGGGGTGTCGGACAGGGGAGTGGCCATCGCGGGACTCCAGGAATGAGGGTGACGACTGGGAGCGCGCCCGAGTGCGCGAAGAGCGCGCACCGGGTGCGGATGAGGAGACTGAGTGCGGGTGTTGCCGGGCTGCTGGCGCACACGCCCGGTGCCGTCGCCGAGAGCGTGCACACGCCTCGGGGAACAGCGATCCGACCGGCCCTGTCCCGGAGCCGAGTCGTACTGAGGTACCTGAAGTACCGAACCGACCAGCACTCGCGGCGGCTGCGTCACCAGGCCGCTGCAAGCAAGTGTGCGAGTGGGTAACTCGCTCGTATGAGCTTAACCGGTGGGTAACGAGCGCGCCAGCCCCCGTCTTTGTGATGTAGGTCCCGTACCGCGGGCCGCTTGCATACGCTCGGCATCATGGACGAAGAGTTGCGATCACTCACGGAGCGCTTACGGCAGGAGTCGGGAGCGTCGGCCGCGTACGACCGCCTCGTGGCGACCGGGGACCTCGACGAACTGGCGGAGGTGCTGGTCGCGCCGGGGCAGCCGCTGTGGGCGAGGGAGTTGGCCGCGTTCCGGCTGGGCCTCGCCCGGGACCGGCGGGCCTTCGAGTCGCTCGTCCTGCTGCTCAACCATCGCGATCCGGAGCGCTGTGTCTCCGCAGCCCACGCCCTCGCCCGCCTCGGCGACCCGCGCACGGCCCGCGCGGCCGCCGCCCTCGCCACCAACGAACTCCGCGTCGCCTACGCGCTGCACCCCGTCCGGCTCCTGGTCGAACTGCGCGCCCCCGAGGCCGTCCCCGCCCTGATCACCACCCTGGAGCGGCGGCTGCGTCCGCACGACCCCTACCGCCGGGTGGCCCTCGCCTGTGTGGACGGGCTCGGCGCGCTGGGCGACGCGCGGGCCCGGCAGGTCCTCAACGAGGCCCTGGCCCATCCGACCCTCGCGGAGGCGGCGGTACGGGCGCTGGCGCTGATCCCCCGTCAACGGTGAGGCGTCAACTCCCGCGCGTACCGCACCTCCGGCACCTCGACCCCCTCCACCTCGAAGGGCTCCTCGGCGCCGTCCGCGCGGAAGCCCGCCCGCTCGTAGAAGCGGCGGGCGCGGGCGTTGTCCTTGAGCACCCACAGCAGCATCCGGGAATGACCGGCGGCCGTGCAGCGGCGCACCGACTCCTGGAGCAGGGCGTGCCCGATGCCGGTGCCGTACCGCCCGGGGTCGACGTAGATGGCGTACAACTCGACGTCCTCGGTGCGCGCTTCGCCGTCGCGGTACGGACCGTGGCAGGCCCAGCCGACGATCTCGCCGTCCCTCCCCCAGTGCCTGGACGGCCTGGGAGGTGCCCCCACGGCGACCAGGTCGACCACGCTTGCGTCGCGCTGCGAGAAATAGCCGCGCCGGCGCTCGGCGTCCCGCGCCACATCCAGGGCGTCCAGGTAGGACTGCGGTACCAGTCCCCGGTAGGCGCTGCGCCAGCCGCCGATGCGGATCTCGGCGACCCGGTCGCAGTCGGCCGGGGTCATGGGGCGGATCCGTATGCGGTCGTCGTCCATGAAGGGACCCTAGGCGTGCCGGCCGGGGCGGCGCGGCCCATTAACCCGGCAGCACCGCGTACGCCTCCACCTCCATGAGGAACTCCGGACGCACCAGACCGGCGACCCGGACCGCCGACGCGGCCGGCAGCCGGTCGTCGGGTATGTGCTCGGCGCGGGCCGCGCGGACGGCGGGCATATGGGCCATGTCCGTGACGAAATAGGTGAGTTTGACGACATCGTCGAAGGTCGCCCCGGCGGCGGTCAGACAGCGCCGCAGGTTCTCGAAGACCTGGCGGGCCTGCGCCGCCGCGTCGCCCTCGCCGACGAGTTCGCCGTCCTCGTCCAGGGCGAGCTGGCCGGAGACGGCGACGAAACGGCCGGTGCCCAGCACGACGTGCGAGTACTGGGCGGCGGGGGCGACGCCGTCGGGGGCGGGAATCCTGGTCAGCTCACTCATGCGTCCATCGTGGAGCATGGCACTGACAACGCCCCCGACGGGTCATCGGCCGCTCAGTGCCGGAAACCGAGCAGTCCGTGCAGTTCGGCGCCGCGTGACGCCGTGACCTTGGCCTTGGCGCTCAGCGGCTTCGGGTCGGGCCGCGCGTCGCACACCGCGTCGACCGTGCCCGTGCCGCGCGGCACCGTGCCGTCCGCGAGGTAGGCCGCGAGGTGCTTGTCCAGGCAGGCGTTCCCGCCCAGCGTGACCGCGTGGTTGCCGCCGCCGCGCTCGACGACCAGGCTGGAGCGGGCCAGCCGCCGGTGGGCCGTGACGGCGCCCTCGTACGGGGTGGCGGCGTCGTCGGTCGCCTGGAACAGCAGCATCGGCGGCACCTTCGTATTGGCGATGTCCACCGAGCGCAGCGAGTTCGTCGGCCAGAACGCGCACGGCGCGTTGTACCAGGCGTTGTTCCAGGTCATGAACGGTGCCTTGGCGTACACGGCCCGGTTGTCCGTCCGCCACCGCCGCCAGTCGCGCGGCCAGGAGGCGTCCCGGCACTGCACCGCCGCGTAAACGCTGTAGCCGTTGTCGTCGGAGGCGTCGGCGGCACCGAAGTTCGCGTACGCCTCGGTCAGCGGGGCGGTGTCCTTCTTGTTCGCGTACGCCGCGAACGCCTCGGCGAGGTAGGGCCAGTAGCCGTTGTAGTAGCCGCCGGGCAGGAAGGTGTCCTCGAGTTCCGAGGCGCCCACCTTGCCGCCGGCCGGCTTCCTGGCCAGCGCCGCCCGCATCGCGTACCACTTGGCCTCGACCCGCGCCGGGTCGGTGCCGAGCCGGTAGGTCGCGTCGTGCTTGGCGATCCAGGCCATGAGGGCACGGTGCCGGTCGTCGAAGGCGATGTCCTGCGCGAGGTTGGCGCCGTACCAGACGCCGGTCGGGTCGACGACGGAGTCCAGGGCCGCCCGGCGCACCCGCTGCGGGTAGAGCTTGGCGTAGACGGCGCCCAGATAGGTGCCGTACGAGTAGCCGAAGTAGTTGATCCGCCGCTCGCCCAGGGCCGCACGGATGCGGTCGATGTCGCGCACGGAGCTGATGGTGTCGATGTACGGCAGCACGCTCGCGTACTTCTCGGCGCAGGCCCGCGCGAAGGCCCGGGCGCGCGACAGGTTGGCCTGCTCAGCGCGCGGTGTGACCGGCACGGAGTCGGGGCGCACCGGGGCGAAGTGGCGCGGCTTGCAGTCGAGGGCGGGCTTGCTCCTGCCGACCCCGCGCGGGTCGAACCCGATGACGTCGTACTGGGCGGCGACGGCCTTGGGCAGCGCCGAGGCGACGAAACCGGCGAGGGTCAGGCCGCTCCCGCCCGGGCCGCCGGGGTTGACCAGCAGGGGGCCCTGGTACTTCTTCGCGGTGTGCGGGACGCGGGACAGCGCGAGGGTGATCCGCCGGCCCTGCGGGGCGCTGTGGTCGAGCGGCACTTCGAGGGACGCGCACTGGAGCCTCGGGTACTTCGCGGTGCCGCACTTCTTCCAGGCGAGGGGCGCTGTCTGTGCCTGCGCGGGGACGGCCGTCACGGTCCCGGCGACGAGGACGGCGGCGCCGCACAGTACGGCTGCGCGTTTTCCCATGGGGTCCTCCCCAGGACGGAGGGTCTGGGGCCGCGAGGGTCGCGGTCCTGGCCGCATCGTCCCGGCATGGACGCCCGGGAGAACTTCTTATGATCACACTTGACCCGATTGGGTCGAGGGATGCCCTCCAATGCTCTCAAATGAGCGAGAGTTGGGTCGGCTCGGTTGTCGTCGCCCCGGCCTCGGCAGGCTCCGGTTCGCGGATCCGTCGGGGCATCCCCGCCCGCGAGGGGCCGATGCCGTACTCCTGCGCCAGGTCGTGGACCTGACGGGTGATCCGGCGCTGGTACCACTTCGGCGCGTAGGCGCCGTCCGCGTACAGCCGCTCGTAGCGGCGCACCAGATACGGGTGCTCACGGCCCAGCCACGCCATGAACCACTCACGGGCCCCGGGCCGCAGATGCAGCACCAGCGGGGTGACCGAGGTGGCCCCGGAGGCGGCGATCGCCCGCACGGTGGCCCGCAGTTGCGCCGGGCTGTCGCCGAGGAACGGGATCACCGGCGCCATCAGTACCCCGCACCCGAGTCCGTGCTCGGTCAGGGTCCGTACGACGTCCAGGCGCCGTTCCGGGGCGGGCGTGCCCGGCTCCACGGTGCGCCACAGCTCGGGGTCGACGAAGCCGACCGACACCGAGATGCCGACGTCGGTCACCTCGCTCGACTGCTTCAGCAGGTCGAGGTCGCGCAGGATGAGCGTGCCCTTGGTGAGGATCGAGTAAGGGTTGGCGTGGTCCCGCAGGGCGGCGAGGATCCCCGGCATCAGCCGGTAGCGCCCCTCCGCGCGCTGGTAGCAGTCGACGTTCGTGCCCATCGCTATGTGGTCGCCCTGCCAGCGGCGCGAGGCGAGCTGGCGGCGCAGCACGTCCGGCGCGTTCACCTTGACCACGATCTGGGAGTCGAAGCCGAGGCCCGTGTCGAGGTCCAGATAGCTGTGCGTCTTGCGCGCGAAGCAGTACACGCACGCGTGCGAGCAGCCCCGATAGGGGTTGACCGTCCACTCGAAGGGCATGCGCGAGGCGCCCGGCACCCGGTTGAGGATCGAGCGGGCCCGGATCTCGTGGAACGTGATCCCGGCGAACTCGGGCGTGTCGAAGGTACGGGTGACCACCGCGTCCGCGCCGAACAGCGCGGAGTCGGCACGGCTGTGGTCGGACTCCAGGGTGAGGTTCTCCCAGCGCATGAGGCCTCCTCGGTAGCACTGCCCACAGAATAGAACACATGTTCCCTTGATCGTGCGACCTCTTGCCGTGCTTCGTTTTCGATCACTGTGCGACCGCTTCGGGGAAGAGTTCGGGACCCCGATTTGGGCGGGCCGGGAGCGGGGTGGTTGGCTTGCTCCAGCCCCCGAGAATTCTGGTCCTGGAGGAAGTCAATGGCGCAGGTCGAGGCCACTACGGAGCGGGTCGTCGCGGCGGACGCGGAGAAGGTGTTCGACGCCCTCGCCGACTACAGCGGCACCCGGCAGAAGCTCCTGCCCGAGCACTTCAGCGAGTACGAGGTGCGCGAGGGCGGCGACGGCGAGGGCACCCTCGTCCACTGGAAGCTCCAGGCCACCAGCAAGCGGGTGCGCGACTGCCTCCTGGAGGTCAGCGAGCCCACCGACGGCGAGCTCGTCGAGAAGGACCGCAACTCCTCCATGGTCACCACCTGGCGGGTCACCCCGGCCGGCGAGGGCAGGTCCCGGGTCGTCGTGACCAGCACCTGGCAGGGCGCCGGCGGCATCGGCGGCTTCTTCGAGAGGACCTTCGCGCCCAAGGGCCTCGGCCGGATCTACGACGCGCTGCTGGTCAAGCTCGCCGCCGAGGTCGAGAAGTAGCACCTGCCGGCCGACCCGGGGAGGCGACTTCCCGGGCCCTTCAACCCACCGGTGCCCGGCGGTCGTTGGCCCCCTCACCGGATCGGGTGGATTCCATCGTCGACCGACCCGGTTCCGTAACTCGTCGCGCTTGCTCGTAGTTGTTCGCTTACGCGGAAATTGTGCAGCAGCGCGACGAGGGGAACGGCACGTGGGCGGGAGCACTCTGGTACAGGACGAACCGGTCGCGGCGGCGCCGGACGTCCCCCCTCCCGCACCGGCGCCGGCCGGTGAACTCGGCCCGCGCCGGGTGCGGTTGGTCTTCTTCGGCCTGATGCTCGCGCTGCTGCTCGCCGCGCTGGAGCAGATGATCGTCGCCACCGCGCTGCCGAAGATCGTCGGCGAGCTGCACGGCCTGGACAGGATGTCCTGGGCGATCACCGCCTACCTGCTCACCGCCACAGTCGGCCTCCCGGTCTACGGCAAGCTCGGCGACCTCCTCGGCCGCAAGGGTGTCTTCCAGTTCGCGATCGTCGTCTTCGTCATCGGCTCCGCGCTCGCCGGCCGGGCCGCGACCATGGACCAGCTGATCGCCTACCGCGCGATCCAGGGCATCGGCGCGGGCGGGCTGATGATCGGCGTCCAGGCGATCATCGCGGACATCGTGCCGCCCCGCGAACGCGGCCGCTTCATGGGCCTGATCGGCGCCGCGTTCGGCCTCGCCTCGGTCGCCGGACCCCTGCTGGGCGGCTACTTCACCGACCACCTCTCCTGGCGCTGGTGCTTCTACGTCAACGTCCCCTTCGGCTTGGTCACCCTCGCCGTCGTCACGGTCGTGCTGAAGCTGCCCAAGCCCGCCGGCCGGGCCCGCCTCGACATCCTCGGCGCGCTGCTGCTGGCCGCCGCCTCCACCTGCCTGGTCCTGCT
Source organism: Streptomyces chartreusis (assembly GCF_008704715.1). Classification (NCBI taxonomy): domain Bacteria; kingdom Bacillati; phylum Actinomycetota; class Actinomycetes; order Kitasatosporales; family Streptomycetaceae; genus Streptomyces; species Streptomyces chartreusis. The sequence goes on along the minus strand of NZ_CP023689.1, from coordinate 1,974,056 downwards.
GACCAGTTGGGGCGGCACCGAGTACGCCTGGGACTCCCGAGTCATCCTCGGCCTCGGCGCGGGCGCGGCCGTCGCCGCAGTCCTCTTCCTCGTCGCCGAGCACTTCGCCGCCGAACCCCTCATCCCGCTACGGCTGTTCAGGGACTCCGTCTTCAACGTCACCGGCCTTGTCGGCCTCGTGATCGGCGTGGCCCTGTTCGGCGCCGCCAGCTATCTGCCGACCTTCCTGCAGATGGTCGACGGCGCCACCGCCACCGAGTCGGGCCTGCTGATGCTGCCGATGATGGGCGGCATCGTCGGCGCCTCGATCGTCTGCGGCCAGCTCATCAGCCACACCGGGCGGTACCGGATCTACCCCGTGCTCGGCAGCGCCCTGTCGGTCCTCGGCATGTGGCTGCTGTCCCGCCTGGAGAGCGACACCCCGCGGCTGCACTACAGCATCTGGATGGCCGTGCTCGGCGCCGGCATCGGCATGGTGATGCCCGTGCTGATCCTCGCCGTGCAGAATTCCGTGCGCCCCACCGACCTCGGCACCGCCACCAGCGCCAACAACTACTTCCGGCAGATCGGCGGCAGCGTCGGCGCGGCGATCTTCGGCACCCTGTTCGCGGCCCGGCTCACCGACGCCCTGGCCGAACGGCTCCCCGCGCACGCCGGCGCGCACCTGCCCGAGCCCGAGTCCATCACCCCGCAGCTCGTCCACTCGCTGCCCCCGGCGCTGCGCGACGCCTACATCCAGGCCTACGCCGACGCCATGCCGAGGATCTTCCTCTACCTCGTGCCGGTGCTGGTGCTCGGACTGCTCATCGCCTGCTTCCTCAAGGAGATCCCCCTCGTGAACAGCGCAGCGTCCCCCGACGCCCCCGCCCCCGAGACGGCATCCGCCCCGGTGAACTCCCGCGTCCCGCAGGCCCGTTCCGCGCACGCCCCCTCGCTCCCCGTCCACGGCACCGTGCAGCACCCCGACGGGACGTTCGTACCGCACGCGGCGCTCACCCTCATCGACGTCGCTGGGCAGCAGGTCGGCCGGGGCGCGAGCGGCCAGGACGGGCGGTACGCGCTGGCGGCGCCCGGCGCGGGGGCGTACGTCATGATCGCCGCGGCGGGCGGGCACCAGCCGCAGGCCGTCACCGTGACCGTCGGCGAGCGCCCCGTCGAACTGGACATCGTCCTCGGCGGCGCCGGACGCCTCGCCGGAACCGTGCTCACCCCGGACGGCACCCCCGTGGACGCCACCGTCACGCTCACCGACGTCCGGGGCGAGGTCGTCGCCACCACTCGCAGCGGACGCGAGGGCGGCTACGTCATCACCGAGCTGGTCGCCGGCGAGTACACCCTCGCCGCGAGCGCGCCCGCCTTCCGGCCTGCCGCCGTCCCGGCCACCGTGAAGGCGGCCCGCGAGACCCGCCAGGACATCGAACTCGCCGGCGGCGCCCTGCTGCGGGGCACCGTGCGGGCGTGCGGCGGACGTCCCGTCGAGGACGCGCGCGTGACGCTCCTCGACGCCGCCGGCAACGTCATGGACACGCTCACCACGGGCCCCGACGGCACCTTCCGCTTCGTCGACCTGTCGTCCGGCGAGTACACCGTCATCGCCGCCGGTTACCCGCCGGTCGCCACCGTGCTCCAGGTCGCCGGAGGAGGCCGAACGGAACGAGATCTTCAGCTGAGTCACGAGGACTGAACCGGAACCACCCGCACCCGGGCTGTCCAGCGCGGACGCGCCGGGGGCGGACACCGGCGCACACTGTCGCCCGCCAATGATCCCGATACATCAATTCCCGTATTGAGTCACATCATCGAGGCACCGAGCCGTACGGTGGTGAGGGCGCGCAGATCTTGCGGAGCCTTGGGGAGAGAGGGCCTGGGCCATGAACCGTGGCACCGAGAGGGACGGCGCGGTGACGGAACACGCCGCGTCCGGACGCATCCCGCTGGCCGTGGTCGTGGTGGACCGCGAAGGCCTGGTCTCCCACTGGAGCTCCGGCGCACGCCGTCTGTTCGGCGCCACCAAGGAAGAGGCGCTCGGCCGACCGGCCGTCGATCTGCTGCCGGTCTCCGGCGCACTGCCCGAGGACGACGACCCCTCGCTGTACGGCGCCTACGGGGCGTACGACGGACTCGGCCACGATCTGGAGACGTCCCTGGACGGGCGGTTGTACTACCCCGCCGCGGGCCGCGCCCGGCTCACGGTCCCCGAGCGGGACCGCGTCGACGTGCTGTGGTGGGCCTACCCGCTGATCGGCCCCGGACCGGAGCGGCTCCTCGTGCTCGGCGCCGACGTGGGCCGCCTCCGGCAGGAGGACGGCGAGGACGACCCCGGCTTCGATCGCGTCGCGCCCGGCTTCGCCCTGCACACCGACTTCCCCGGCGCCGAGGATCTCGCGGGCAAGCTCCCCGAGATCCTGCCCAGCATGAGCGTCGACGAGAGCGCCCGCATCGTCGGCCAGATCCTCGAACTGGGCTATCCGGTACTGGAGTTCAGCCAGAACGACCGGGTGCCCGTCACCCCCGACTGGGGCGTGCCCCGGCGCGTGGAGCGCAGGGCACGCCGTGAGCGCGCCGCACAGGCGGCCGCCCAGGGCTTACCCATACCGCGGGAGTACTCCGACGAGGCCGAGGACCTCGAGTACACCGCGGTCCGTGAACGCCTGGAGTTCCTCAACGAGGTCAGCGGCCGCATCGGCACCTCCCTCGACCTGTCGCGGACCATCGTCGAGGTCAGCAGAGCCGTGGTGCCCCGGTTCACCGACGTCGCCGGCACCTATCTGCGCGAACAGGTCGTCGCCGGCGAGGGATTCCCCGACGGGGCGCCGGACACCACCACCATGTGGCACCGGGTCGCCGTCGAGCACACCGACGAACCCGGCCGCTGGGACGACGTCGTACCGGTCGGCGAGGCCATGCCCTTTCCGGCCCACACCCCCTTCTTCCAGTGCATGACCAGCGGTGAGCCCGTCCTCGTGCCGCGGATCAGCGAGCAGATGGGCCACGCCATCGCCTCGCAGTTCGAGAAGCGGGACATCCGGCCGCTCATCACCGGCCGTTCCATGCTTGTCGTCCCGCTCAAGGCCCGCAATGTGGTGCTGGGCTTCATGATCCTGCTGCGTCACCCGGAGCGCGTCGAGTTCAACGACATGGACCGCGTCACCGGCGCCGAACTCGCCGCCCGCGCGGGCCTCGTGCTCGACAACGCGCGCATGTACACCTACCAGGAGAGCGTCGCCGAGACCCTCCAGGACAGCATGCTGCCGCACATCCCGCCGCGCATGGCGGGCTGCGACATCGCCACCCGCTATCTGCCGGGCACCCTGCTCGGCCGGGTCGGCGGCGACTGGTTCGACTCCGTGAAGCTCCCCGGCGCCCGCACCGCCCTCGTCGTCGGCGACGTCATGGGCCACGGCCTCAACTCGGCCGCGATGATGGGGCAGTTGCGCACGGCCGTGCAGACCATGGCCGCTCTCGACCTGCCGCCCGCCCAGCTCCTGCGCAACCTCGACGACCTCGCCCAGCGCCTCGGCGACACCTACCTCGCGACCTGCCTGTACGCCGTCTACGACCCCATCGCGAGCGAACTGCACATCGCCAACGCCGGTCACATACCGCCCGTCCTCGTTCGCGCCGGCGACGGGCGCAGCGAGCTGCTCGACCTGCCCACGGGAGCGCCGATCGGCGTCGGCGGGGTGCCCTTCGAGGCGGTACGCGTGCGTGTGCGACCCGGCGACCGACTGGTGATGTGCACCGACGGCCTGGTCGAGATGCGCGGCGAAGACATCGGTGTCGGACTCGCGACCCTCTGCGAGTCCGCAGCCCACCCGGCCGCGTCCATGGACGACGCCTGCGACACCATCATCCGCGCGCTCAACACCCGCGGCGGCCGCAAGGACGACGTCGCCCTGCTGATGGCCCGCCTCAACGGCATCGAACCCGAGGACGTCGCCTCCTGGCGCATCGGCCTCGACCCCGAAGAGGTCGGCCGGGCCCGCGATGTCGTCCGTGAACAGCTGCACGACTGGGGCCTCGCCCGCCTCGCGGACACCGCCGAGCTGCTGGTCAGCGAGCTGGTCACCAATGCCCTACGGCACTCCCACGGCCGCCCGGTCGAACTGCGCCTCGTCCGCGGCGACACGCTGCTGTGCGAGGTGGACGACGACGATCACGATCTGCCGACCCTGCTGAGCGCCGGCCCCTTCGACGACGCCGGACGCGGGCTGCGCGTGGTGAGCATGCTCGCGCGCGAGTGGGGCACGAGCCGGACGAGCACCGGCAAGACCGTCTGGTTCGAACTCACGCTCCCGCGACGCTGATTCCCGGCTCTCGGCGCCTCGAAGACCTGCGACTTGTGACGCGCAGGGCGTGCAACGGCGCACGAGTGTCGAATGCGGAGTGAAGGAATGTGCCATGCGCTTGTAGCCGCAACCCCGCCGCGATAGACCGTAGTCGCCCGCCATCTGACGGCGGGTCGGCAGCGCTACCTGGGGAGTCGTTCATGAGCGTGACGAGTCGGTACCGGGAGGCCTGGGAGGGCTTCTGGCGTGAAGCCCCCGAGGAACAGGGGGCGGTGTTCTGGGACGCCGAGCCGGCCCTGACCGCCGGACGCCATCTGGCCCTGTTCGAGGCCCATCTGGCCGACCCCGGGCTGGCCATGGTGGACCTGGGCTGCGGCAACGGCACCCAGACCCGGTTCCTCGCCGACCGCTTCCCGCGCGTCGTCGGCGTCGACCTGTCCGCCGCGGCCCTCGACCACGCCCGCCACGCCGACCCCGCCGGACAGGCGACGTACCGGCTGTTCGACGCCGTGGAGAAGGCCGAGGCGGAGACGCTCCACGCCGAGCTCGGGGACGTCAACATCTATATGCGGGGCGTGCTGCACCAGACCGAGCCCGACGACCGGCAGCAGCTGGTGAACGGCATCGCCACGCTGGTCGGCGAGCGCGGCCGGGCCTTCCTCGTGGAGCTCTCCCAGGAGGCCAAGCCCGTTCTCATGGGCCTGGCGCAGAGCCCGTCGGGACCGCCGCCCAAACTCGCGCCGATCTTCCGGCACGGCATCGCCCCGGGCGAGGTGGCCGACGACGCGGTGCCCGAGTTCCTGCGGGCGGCCGGCCTCGGCATCCTCGCGAGCGGCGAAATACCCCTGATCACCGCGGAGTACGGGCCCGACGGCACCCGGATCGAGCTGCCGTCGAAGTGGGTGGTGGCGGGCCGCGCCGTCTGACGGACCGGTGCGAACGACGAACGCCCTCCGGTGCGGGTTCCGTGCGCCGGAGGGCGAACTCGGTTCTGCCGTGCGTCAGTTGGCGTTGCGGCCCTTGCGGTACGCCACCCAGCCCGCGGCGAGCAGCGCGGCCGCGAGCGCCGCGACGGAGAGCACCGTCACGCCGGTCGAGGCGAGGCTGCCACCCGCGGCGGAGGTGCCGGTGCCGCCGGTCGGGGAAGCGGTCCCGCCGCCGGTGCCGCCGGTGCCGCCGCCCGACGTGCTCGTGCCGGAGCCGCCGTCGCCACCCGTGCCGCCGGACCCGCCGTCGCCGTCATCCGTGTCCACCGGGTCCTGCCCGACGAAGCGGACCGGGACCTTGACGTCCTGGGAGCGGTCGCCGGAGAGGGTGTGGTCGTTGCGGGTGGCCAGGACGCACGTCGCCTTGAAGCAGTCGGTGTACTCGTCCTTGGCGTCCACGGTCAGCTGGACCTCGAAGGTGCCGCCCGCGCCGTACGGGACCGCCAGTTCCGCGCCGTAGTCCGGCGGGTCGGAGGAGATCCACGCCGAGGATTGCGAGCCACCGCTCATGCCGACGCCGCCGATGCAGGGCGTGGGCGGTTCGCCGTCGCCGTTGTCGACGCACAGGGCGACGTAGATGCCCTTCTTCGTGTCGTAGCCGGAGCCGGTGACCTTCAGGGTCTGGTTCTTCGTGGCGAGGTCGTTGACCGGGGTGACGGTGAGTCTCTGGCCGTTCGGGCCGGTGGCCGTGCCGCTGCCGGACGGCTCGGTGTCCCCAACGTCGCTCCCGCCGTCGCCGCCGTCGCCGGGCTCTGTGACGGTGAGCGTGATGGGCGAAGTGCGGGTCGTACCCGCCGAGTTGGTGAACTCGGCCCGGTAGCGGTGCCCGTCGTGGGCGGCCTTCGCGGTGAAGGCGTACGTGTTGCCGGTGGCGCCCTCGATCGCCGACCAGGTCTGACCGGCGTCCGGGCTGACCTGCCAGCGGACCGTGGGCTCCGGGGCGCCCTCGGCCGCCGCGACGAAGGTGACCTTGTCGCCCGGCGCGACGGACCGGTCCGTGGGGGACCGGACGACCTTCGGCGACATCCGCCGGTCGAGCTTGACGATCTTGCCCTCGGCGGGGCTGCTGACGTAGACGGAGGTGCCGCCGGGGGCGACGGCGACCGCGGCCTCGCCGAGCTGGGAGTGGTTGCCCACGAGCTCGGTCGGCTTCGCCGCCTCCTCGAAGGTCCCGGTGTCGTACACCGCCAGCGAGCTGAGGTCGTTGCCGTTGCCGCTGTCGCCGTTGTCCTGGCGGACGACGAAGGCGCGCCCGGTGCCGGTGTCGAAGGCCACGTCCGTGGTCTCGTCCGGCCCGCTCAGCGTGGTCAGCGGCTTGGCGTCCTTGTCGTACACGAGCACGGAGGTGCCGCTGCCCACCCACACGTTGCCGGTGGCGGGGTCGGCCTCGACGAAACCGACGGAAGCGGCGGGGAGTTCGGCCGTGGCGGTGACGGTGAACGTCTTCGTGTCGACGCGGCGCAGCTGTCCGCCCGCGGAACCGGCGGACCAGGCCGCGTCGTGCGCGGGGTCGACGCCGAGCTGGGAGCCGCCGTCGAGGGTGAGGGTCCGTTCGACCGCGCCGGTCGCGGTCCGGATCTCGGAGAGCGCGGGGCCCTGTGCGACCAGGGTGGTGCCGGCCTCGGTGCCGGGGCCGGCACCGGTGACCGTGGCGCCCGCGAGCCATGCGCCGGCCGCCGCGGTGTCACCGTCCCTGGCGGTGCCGATGCCCCGCAGCGGGTAGTGGAAGACGACGCCGTCACCGGCGAGCGGCGCGGCGATCAGGGCGACGTTGCGGGCCGCCATGGTGCCGCCGGTGCCGGGGGCCTGGCTGACGTGGGTGAGGACCTTGCCGTCGGCGGCGTCGAGGGCGTACAGGCCGCGCTCGTTGACGTCACCGGTGTCGACGAAGTCCTCCGAACCGGCGTACAGCTTCCCGGAGCCGGGGTGCAGCAGCAGGTCCTTCACCTCGCCGGCCGCCGTGAACTCGGCCGCCTTGACATATCCGACCGTGCCGGCGGGCACGTCCACACCGTCACCGTCACCGCCGTCGCCGGGGTCCTGGCCCTCGAAGCCGACGGGGACACGGACGTCCTGGGAGCGGTCGCCGGGGTTGCGGTGGTCGACGCGGGTGACGACCGAGCAGGTGACGTTGGCGCAGTCGAGGCTCGTGTCCTTGGCCCTGACGGCGATCTCCACGTCGAAGGTGCCTCCCGTGCCCCACTGCACGGCCAGGTCGCCCGCGTACTCGTCGCCCTCGGGGACGACCCACTGCGAGGAGCTCCCGGTGCCGGTCTGGTCGGCGCCGCCGAGGCAGGGGCCGGGGGCGCGGTTGTCGCCGTTGTCCTTGCACAGGGCGACGTAGACGGCCTTCGTCGCGTCGTAGCCGGAGCCGGTGACGCGGAGCGTCTCGCCCTCGGGGTCGAGGTTCGCCGAGGCGGAGACGGTGAGTTTCTGGCCGTCCTTGCCGAGACCGGTCCTCGGTGTGTCGGCGGCCTGTGCGGCGGAGCCGAACGTGCCGGCCGCGGCCACGAGCGCGGCGGCGCCCAGGAGCGCCGCCGGTCGTCTGTGCTGCATGGGGGTTCCTCCGGTCACTGGAAGGTGATCGGCACGTGGACGTCGTACTTGCGGTCCCCGCTGTCGAAGTGGTCCGCGCGTGTGACCACCGCGCACTCGACGTCCTCGCCGCAGACGCTGCCGTCGTCGAGGGTGGCCTTGACGAAGATCTGCACGTTGAAGGTGCCGCCGGTGCCGAACTTGGAGCTGTTGGCGAACATGCCGCCGAAGGTGTTGTTGACCCAGTGCGAGGCGCCGGTGGTGCCGGACTCGTCCTGGCCGCCCAGACACGGGGTGGGCTTGTTCGCGCCCTGCGCCCCGTCGACCACGCACAGTCCGACGTAGATGCCCTGGCCGGTGTTGTAGCCGGAGCCGGAGACGGTGACGACCTGGCCCGCGGCGGTGGCCGTGCCCGGCGCGGTGAGGGACAGGTTGTACGTCGTGCCGCCGTCGGTGACCGTACGGGTCGAGGTCGCGGCGGAGGCCGAGGTCGCCAGGCCCAGGGTCAGGGCGGAGGCGGCGACGACGGTGAGGGCCGCGCGGGCGGCGGGGATGGATCTCATCAGGGAGCACCCTTCTGGAAGAAACCCGAGTAGTGACTTAGGTGAGGCTAACCTAAATTGACGTTGCCTCTATTTGTCAATGGAAGGCAAAGGGTCGTGAACGGCGGCTTCGGGAAGGGGAGTTGGCGCGCAAGCCGACGCGCACTCCTGGTGGACCGCGTCCGCCAAACATGAGAAAAGTTCACAGTTGCAGCATCTGGCGACCCCGACTTCCCCTGGGCTACCGTCGGTAACACCCGCTTTCCCAGCGGCATCCCGTGTGTCTCCCGCCCCCTGCGCACCCCCAGTGGTCGCGTCTCCCCGGAAGGCAGCCCATGGAGAACCCGTCAGTCCCCGGCGCGATCACCCGACGCCGTGCCCTCACGGTCGCCGGAGGGGTGTTCGCCGGTGCCGCGCTCGCGCAGGCGGCGTCACCGGCCTTCGGCGCCACGGCGGCGTCGGACGCGGACGCCATCGTCGTGGGACACGGTCTGGCCGGACTGGTCGCGACCGCCGAACTCGCCGCTGCCGGGCGCAAGGTGCTGCTGCTGGACCAGGAACCGGAGGCGAGCCTCGGCGGGCAGGCGTTCTGGTCCTTCGGCGGCCTGTTCTTCGTCGACTCCGCCGAGCAGCGGCTGATGGGCGTCAAGGACTCCCGCGAGCTGGCCTGGCAGGACTGGCTGGGCACGGCCGGCTTCGACCGGGGCGTCGACGACCCCGAGGGACAGGACCACTGGGCCTACAAGTGGGCCGAGGCGTACGTCGACTTCGCCGCCGAGGAGAAGCGGGCCTGGCTGGCCGGGCTCGGCATGCAGTGGTTCCCGATCGTCGGCTGGGCCGAGCGCGGCGGCGGACTGGCCGACGGGCACGGCAACTCGGTGCCCCGGTTCCATGTCACCTGGGGCACCGGACCGGCCGTCGTCGAGCCCTTCGAGAAGAAGGTGCGGGCCGCGGTGGCGGACCGGCTGGTCACCTTCAGGTTCCGGCACCGGGTGGACGAGCTGATCGTCACCGGCGGCGCCGTCACCGGAGTGCGCGGCGCGGTCCTGCAGCCGAGCGACGCGGCCCGCGGCAAGCCCAGTTCCCGCACCGTCGTCGGGGAGTTCGAGCTCAGGGCCCCCGTCGTGGTCGTCACCTCCGGCGGCATCGGCGCCGACCACGACCTCGTACGCGCCAACTGGCCCGCCCGGCTCGGCAGTCCGCCGAAGTCCATGATCACCGGCGTACCCGCGCACGTGGACGGCCGCATGCTCGCGATCACCGAGCGCGCCGGCGGACGGATCGTCAACCCGGACCGGATGTGGCACTACACCGAGGGCCTGAAGAACTACGACCCGATCTGGCCCGGCCACGGCATCCGCATCCTGCCCGGCCCGTCCTCCATGTGGTTCGACGCCACCGGCAAACGCTTCTCCAGCCCCGACATCCCGGGCTACGACACCCTGCACACCCTGAAGTCGATCACCGACAGCGGACACGACTACTCCTGGTTCGTCACCACCCAGAAGATCATCGCCAAGGAGTTCGCGCTCTCCGGCTCCGAACAGAACCCCGACCTCACCGAGAAGAACATCTGGAAGCTGCTGTCCCGCATCTGGCAGACCCCGGAGCCGATCGAGCGGTTCAAGGAGAAGGGCGAGGACTTCGTCGTCGCCAAGACCCTGCCCGAACTGGTCGCCGGCATGAACAAACTGACGGGGGACGACCTGATCGACCTCGCCGGCCTCAAGCGGCAGATCGAGGCCCGCGACCGCGAGATCGACAACCCCTACACCAAGGACGTCCAGGTCATGGGCATCCGCAACGCGCTGGCGTACCCCGGGGACACGCTCAGCCGCACCGCCTCCGTGCACCGGATCCTGGACCCGGGCGCCGGCCCTCTCATCGCCGTACGCCTGAACATCCTCACCCGCAAGACACTCGGCGGCCTCCAGACCGACCTCTCCGGCCGGGTCCTGAACGCCGCCGGCACCCCGATCGCCGGGCTGTACGCGGCCGGTGAGGTCGCCGGTTTCGGCGGGGGCGGCGTCCACGGCTACCGCTCGCTGGAGGGGACCTTCCTCGGCGGCTGCCTCTTCTCCGGCCGCACGGCGGGGCGGGCGGCGGCAGCGGCCACCGCGAGCTGAGCGAGACGCCCCGGCCTCACGGCTCGGTGGGCACGCACAGCACCGGAGTGCGTGCCAGATGCAGCAGCTTGTGGGGCGTGGCGCCCAGCAGGGCGCCGCGCAGCGGGCTCTCGCCCCAGCTGCCGACCACGATGACCCGCGCCGCATGACGTGTCGCGGCGTCGATCAGGGCCTCCGCCGGCTTCTGGTCGATGACCTCGACGGTGGTGCGCACCCCGGCCTCGTCGGCGACCTGGACCGCGTGCGAGAGCGCGGTTCGCCCGGCCTCCCGCAGGGCGTCCCGGTGAGCGGTGGCCTCCTCGCCGAGGGAGCCGGGCGCCGCCGCGCCGTAGACCAGGACGAGAGGTTCGTCGAACGCGGCCGACACCTCCACGGCGACGTGCAGCGCGCGCACCGCGCCCGGGGACTCGTCGTAACCGAGAACGACCGACATCTCAGGGCTCCTCGTGGCCGGGTACGAGTGCGGGGTCGGCCACCTCCGGGCGCTCCGACCAGAAGGCGGGGGACACGAACCGCCACACGACCATGAGGATCACCCCGGCGAGGGTGATCCCGATGCCGATGACCAGGGGCGGGCCGACGCCGAACCACGAGACCCCGCTGTAGGAGTTGGCGGGGTCGGACATGTCGCCGACCGACTCGACCAGCAGCCACGCCAGCAGTCCGGCGCCGACCAGCGGGCCGAGGCCGATGAGCAGGAAGTTGTGGAGGCTCTCGGTGAGATGGCGGCGGTAGTAGACCGCGCAGGCCAGGCCGGTGAGCGCGTAGTAGAACGCGATCAGCAGCGACAGCGCGGTCAGCGAGTCGAACAGGGCGTTCTCGCTGATCTGGCGCACGACGAGGTACCAGGCGATGGCGATGGCGGCCACCCACCACGTGCTCACGTCGGGGGTGCGGAACCGGTGGTTGATGTGCCCGAAGTGCGCGGGCAGCGCGTGCCTGCGGGCCATGGACAGCGCGGTCCGCGAGGCGGGGATGATCGTCGTCTGCGTCGACGCCAGGCCGGACGTCGAGACCGCCAGCAGCACGACCCAGTCCCAGGTGCCCATCGCCTCGTCGGCGAGCAGGGCGAAGATGAACTCCTCCTCGGAGGCGTTCTCGGACAGGTACGCCGGTCCGGCGTAGGCGACCACCGCGTAGGCGACCGACACGTACGTCACCAGCAGGATGACCGTCGACCACACGCCGGCCTTGCCGGGAGCGGTGGCGGAGTTCTCGACCTCCTCGGTGAGATTGACCGCCGACTCCCAGCCCCAGTAGATGAACACGCCCAGCAGCAGACCCGCCGTCAGCTCGGCGCCGCCTGCCCCGAAGGGATTGAGCCAGCTGAACGCCGGATCGGCGGCGTCGAGCGAACCGGTGTCGGCGTAGACCCGGTAGATCGCCACCACCGCGAACGCCAGCAGACAGGCGACCTGCGCGAGGATGAGCGCGTTCTGCACCCTGGCCGACACCTCCGTGCCGATCACGCACAGGGCCGTCATGCCGAGGATGACCAGCACCGTCAGCGTCTGGCGCACCAACTCGTTCTCGGCCCAGCTGTCGAGGCCGAAGGCCATCAGCGCGAACGTCACCGCGACGTCCGCGAGCGAGCCGATCACCAGGACGCCGGTCATCGTGATGGCCCAGCCGCCGAGCCAGCCGGCCCACGGGCCCATCGCCCGGGTGACCCACGAGAAGGTCGTCCCGCAGTCCTGGTCCACCCGGTTGAGGTAGTAGAACGCCGACGCGATCAGCAGCATCGGGACGAACGACGCGAGCATGACGCCGGGGGCGTAGACGCCCACGAGGGCCACGACCGGGCCGATCGCCGCGGCCAGCGAGTACGCGGGCGAGGTGGCGTTGAGCCCGATGACGAGGGCGTCGACGAACCCGATCGCGTCGGGTTTCAGTCCTTCGGGCGGGCTGGTGTCCTCGGTGGCCTCGGCCATGCTGCCTCACTTCGGTCGTGCGTGACCTCATGAAACAGGCAGCCCCGGGGTCCGCCGGGCCTTTGGCGGCCGGTCGCGGTATGTATCACCCGTGTGCCCAGCGCACGGGCGGTCTCAGCCGTCGGCCGCGATCGTGGGAGTGGTCGGCGCCGCCAGTGCGGCCAGTTCGTCCGCGTCGCGCGGGCCCGGTGCCGAGTCGTCCAGCAGGCCGTGCGCCCGCAGCAGCCGGGCCGCCGCGATGCCCCAGGGCAGTCGCAGCCCCGCCTCCCGCAGGAGGTCCGTGCGGGCCAGCATCGTGTCCGCGGGACCGGTGCGGACACCGGACGGGGTCAGCAGCGCCGCGTCGTCGGCCCAGCGCAGCGCGAGGTCGACGTCATGGGTGGCCATGACGACCGTGGTGCCGCTCGCGCGCAGTCCGCCCAGGGTCGTGAGCAGGCGTTCCTGGCCGTCGGGGTCGAGCCCGGCGGTCGGCTCGTCGAGGATCAGCACGCGCGGCCGCATCGCGACGGCCCCGGCGATGGCCGTGCGCTTGCGCTGCCCGTACGACAGCAGATGCGTGGGCCGGTCCGCCAGCCGGGTGATGTCGAGGGCGGCCAGCGACTCGTCGACCCGCGCCCGCACCTCGGCGTCCGGCAGGCCGAGGTTGAGCGGGCCGAAGGAGACGTCCTGCGCTACGGACGCGGCGAACAGCTGGTCGTCGGGGTCCTGCACCACCAGCTGCACGGTCGTCCGCAGCCGGGTCAGCCCCTTGCGGTCGTACGCGACCGGCGTCCCCCCGACCGTCAGCCGGCCGTCGTGCGGCTTGAGTCCGCCGCTGAGCAGCCGCATCAGCGTGGTCTTGCCGCTGCCGTTGCGGCCGAGCAGCGCGAGAGCCCGCCCCTCGCGGACGTCGAAGTCGAGGCCGCTGAGCACGACGGGGCCGTCCTCGTAGGCGTAGGAGACACCCCGCAGGGCGACGAGGGCGGTGGGCTCGCTCATGGCTGGGCCTTTTTCCGTGCGGGGGTGGGGGTGGCCGGCGTCGTGACAGGGGAGTGGCTCGTGGCCGTGGGTGCGACGGGGTCGCTCTGGTGGGCGTGGGTCGCGTCCCGGCCCGCGACGAGGGCGGTGGGCTCGCTCATGGCAGGGCCCTTTCCAGTACGAGGGTGAGAGCGGCCAGCGCTGCGAGCAGGGCGCAACTCGCGGCCGTGAAACGGACGGAGACCTTCGCCTCGGGCACCAGGACGCGCAGGGTGCCGTCGTAGCCGCGCCCGGCGAGCCCGGCGTGCAGGCGGGTGGCCCGGTCGAAGGACCGCACGAACGCGGTCGCGCCGAGGCCGGCCAGCGAACGCCAGGTCGCGGCGCGGGTGGTGTGCCCGAGCCGGGCCGCCTGCGCGTCCCGCACCCGGCGCATCGAGTCGAGCAGCAGGAAACTCATGCGGTACGTCACCAGCGCGACGTCCACGACGGGTGCGGGCACCCCCGCCTTCACCAGCCGCGGCAGCAGGTCCGACATCGGCGTGGTGAACGCGAACAGCAGCACCCCGAGCGAGGCCGCCGAGGTGCGCAGCAGCAGTTCACCGGCGCGCAGCGGCCCGTCGGCGGCGAGGGACACGAAGCCCTGCCCGCCGCCGACCTGGACCAGCAGCGTGGCCGCGCCGGTCACACAGAAACCGAGCGGCACGCGGTACGCCCGCCACAGCCGCCGCCCGGGCACGCCCGCCGGCCCCAGCAGCACGGTCAGCGCGGTGAGAAGGACCAACGCGGCACCCGGCCAGGGCGGCAGGGAGATCGCGAGCACGGTGAGACCGAGCCCGAGCACGGCCTTGTCCACGGGATGACGGCGGCGCCAGCGACTGCTGTGCGCCGCCGCGTCGATCGGCAGCACGTGTCAGACCCTGTCGGCCTTCGACTCCTCGGCGGCACCGGCCGCCGCCTCCTCGCCGGCCCGCTCCATTGCCCGCTGTTCGCCCTGCCTGCGTCCCCGGTGCAGCCCGAAGTAGTAGGCGAGGACACCGGCACCCAGCGCCGCCTGGAGGGAGAAGAGGGCCGACTCGATCTCACCGGACGGCGGCTCGTACAGCGGCGAGAACCAGGGCTCGTAGTCCGGCTCGATCTCGGTGATCGCCGTCTCCGCCTCGCCGTCGGCGCCGGTGAACGGCTCCTCCTTGTGGTCGCCCAGGCCGAGTGCCAGCGGCAGCACGGCGAGCGCGGCCACCACGAGCAGCAGCAGGACGTTGATCTTCGTGTTCCTGCTCATCGGGCCACCGCCTCCGTCTCGCTGCGGGACTGCTTCCTGGCGAGGAGCACGCCCAGCCGGGTCAGTTCGCCCTTGCTGGACTGCACCAGCAGCCGCATCACGAGCACCGTCAGCAGGCCCTCGCTCACCGCCAGCGGGATCTGGGTGATGGCGAAGATGGAGCCGAACTTGCCGAGCGCGCCCACGAATCCGCTGCCCGGGTCGGGGAACGCGAGCGCCAGCTGGACGCTGGTCACGCAGTAGGTCGACAGGTCCGCGACGAACGCGCCGAAGAACACGGCGACCATCAGCGGCACGTCGTAGCGCCGCAGCAGCTTGTAGATCGCGTAGCCGGCCCAGGGCCCGACGATCGCCATCGAGAAGACGTTGGCGCCGAGCGTGGTCAGACCGCCGTGCGCGAGCAGCAGCGCCTGGAACAGCAGCGTGATGGTGCCCAGTACCGCCATGATCGGCGGCCGGAACAGGATGGCGCCCAGGCCCGTGCCGGTGGGATGCGAACAGCTGCCGGTCACCGACGGCAGCTTCAGGGCGGAAAGGACGAAGGTGAAGGCCCCGGAGGCGCCGAGCAGCAGTGTGCTCTCGGGATGCTCCCGGACCTCACGGGTGAGTGACCGTACTCCGTGTACGACGAACGGCGCGGACGCGACGCCCCAGGCGACCGCGTGCGCCGGGGGCAGAAAACCCTCGGCTATGTGCATGGCTCAGCAGACCCTCTCCAGCACCTCGTGGATGGTTGACGTGCCTTGGCCGGTCTCCTGGCTGACGGGTGACACCGCCCGTGCTCCGCCTTCCCGGGTCACAAGGACCCAGTGGCTTGCCCGCGAGGGCAGGAGCCGGACTTCCCGATTCACAGTGGCGAGGGCCGCACCGGCATCACACCGGATTTCCCGTTCACCAAGGCGTGGTGACATTAGTGCCCTTGGCGGGTGGCTGACAAGCACACCCCAAAGGTGTGAAAGCGGCGTTCGTCCGCTTCGTGGCGGGTTCCCTCCCGGGCGCGTAACGTGATCGAGCATGAAGATCCTCATCAGCGCCGACATGGAGGGCGCCACCGGTGTGACCTGGCCGGCCGACGTGCTTCCGGGGACTCCCCAGTGGGAGCGCTGCCGGGCGATGTTCACCTCGGACGTCGATGCCGCCGTGCTGGGATTCTTCGACGGCGGCGCCGACGCCGTCCTCATCAATGAGGCGCACTGGTCCATGCGCAATCTGCTGCTCGAACGGCTCGACGAGCGGGCCGAGATGCTCACCGGCCGGCACAAGACGCTGTCCATGGTCGAGGGCGTGCAGCACGGCGACGTGGACGGCATCGCCTTCGTCGGCTACCACGCGGGCGCCGGCATGGAGGGTGTTCTCGCGCACACCTACCTCGCGAACCAGATCACAGGGGTGTGGCTGAACGACGTCCGGGCCAGCGAGGGCCTGCTGAACGCGCACGTCGTCGCAGAGTACGGCGTCCCCGTGGTGCTGGTCACCGGCGACGACCTGGCCTGCGAGGACGCGCTCGGCTACGCGCCCGGGGCGCCGAAGGTCGCCGTCAAGGACCACGTCTCGCGGTACGCCGCCGTGTGCCGTACGCCGGCCAGGACCGCCGCCGACATCCGTGCCGCGGCAAAGGAGGCGGCCGGGCTGGCGGTCCGTCACGAACCGGTGCGCGGGGGACCGTTCACCGTCGCCGTCGAGTTCGACGCCGAACACCTCGCGATGGCCGTCACCGTCGTTCCCGGCGTCGAACGTATCGGCGAGCGCAAGGTGGCGTACACCAGCGAGCGAATGTACGAGGGAATCCGTACCTTCAAGGCGGTCACCACGATCGCCTCGGCCTCGGTGGAGGAGCAGTATGGCTGACGGGCAGGCACTGGACGAAGTCGTCACGTTCACCTCCGACCTCATCCGCATCGACACGACCAACCGCGGCGGCGGTGACTGCCGTGAGCGCCCCGCCGCCGAGTACGCGGCCGCGCGGCTGGCCGAGGCGGGCCTGGAACCCGCCCTGCTGGAGCGCACCGAGGGCCGGACCAACGTCGTCGCCCGTATCGAGGGCACCGACCCGTCGGCGGACGCACTCCTCGTGCACGGTCACCTGGACGTGGTGCCCGCGCAGGCCGGCGAATGGAGCGTGCACCCCTTCTCCGGGGAGATCCGCGACGGCGTCGTGTGGGGCCGGGGCGCGGTCGACATGAAGAACATGGACGCGATGATCCTCGCCGTCGTGCGGTCCTGGGCCCGCGAGGGCGTACGGCCCCGCCGGGACGTCGTGATCGCGTTCACCGCCGACGAGGAGGCCAGCGCCGAGGACGGCTCCGGGTTCCTCGCCGACCGGCACGCCGCGCTGTTCGAGGGCTGCACCGAGGGAATCAGCGAGTCCGGGGCGTTCACCGTCCACGACGGCAGCGGCCGACAGCTCTACCCCCTCGCCGCCGGCGAGCGCGGCACCGGCTGGGTCAAGCTCACCGCCCACGGGCGTGCCGCGCACGGCTCGCGGCCCAACCGGGAGAACGCCGTCACCCGCCTCGCCGCCGCTGTCACCCGTATCGGCGCCCACGAGTGGCCGCTCAGGCTCACCCCGACCGTCCGCGCGGCCCTCACCGAACTCGCCGCGCTCTACGGCCTCGACGCCGACCTGGACGACGTGGACGGCCTGCTGGAGAAGCTCGGCCCGGCCGCCCGGCTGGTCGAGGCGACCGTCCGCAACAGCGCCAACCCGACCATGCTGGAGGCCGGTTACAAGGTCAACGTCATCCCCGGGGAGGCCGTCGCGTATGTCGACGGCCGATATCTCCCGGGTCACGAGGACGAGTTCCGCGCCACCCTTGACCAGCTCACCGGACCTGACGTGAACTGGGAGTTCCACCATCACGAGGTGGCCCTCCAGTCGCCCGTGGACTCGCCGACGTACGCCCGGATGCGCGCGGCCGTCGAGGAGTTCGCACCCGAGGGGCACGTCGTGCCGTACTGCATGCCCGGCGGCACCGACGCCAAGCAGTTCTCACGGCTCGGCATCACCGGTTACGGCTTCTCACCGCTGAAGCTGCCGGAGGGCTACGACTACGGGGCCATGTTCCACGGCGTCGACGAGCGGGTGCCCATCGAGGCACTGCACTTCGGCGTACGCGTGCTCGACCGTTTTCTGCGTACGGCCTAGGGGAGTTGGGGGAGAAAGTGCGGACGCTGGCGTACGGTTCCTGGCCCTCGCCCATCGACGCGGCCGTCGCCGCGGCGCACGAGGGGCGGCCCGACTTCGTGGGCTTCGTGGGGGAGGAGGCCTGGTGGACCGAGGCGCGGCCCACCGAGGGCGGCCGGTACACGCTGGTGCGGCGCCGTACCGACGGCGGCGAGGAGTCGGTGCTGCCCGCCCCGTGGAACGTACGCAGCCGGGTCATCGAGTACGGCGGACAGCCGTGGGCCGGTGCCGTCGCGGACGGCCGGCCGCTCGTCGTCTTCGTCGACTTCGCCGACCAGCGGCTCTACCGCTACGAGGAGGGCGGCGAGCCGCGTCCCCTCACCCCCGTCTCCGAGGTGGGCGGCGGACTGCGCTGGGTCGAGCCGCGGCTGCGGCTCGACCTCGGCGAGGTGTGGTGCGTACTGGAGGAGTTCACCGGCCCCGGACCCACCGACGTACGACGTGTCCTGGCCGCCGTACCGCTGGACGGCTCGGCGGCCGGGGACCGCGGCGCAGTGCGCGAACTGACCGACGACGGACGCCGGTTCGTCACCGGCGCGCGGATCTCGCCCGACGGGCGGCGGGCGGCGTGGCTCACCTGGGACCACCCGCACATGCCGTGGGACGGCACGGAACTGCTGGTCGCGGACGTCGCGGCGGACGGCACCCTCGGCAGCCCGCGGACCGTCGCGGGCGGACCGCAGGAGTCGATCGCCCAGGCCGACTGGTCGGCCGACGGGCGGCTGCTGTACACGAGCGACCGCAGCGGCTGGTGGAACCTCTACCGCGACGGCGTACCGCTGTGCCCCCGCGAGGAGGAGTTCGGCGGACCGCTGTGGCAGCTCGGCCTGAGCTGGTTCGCGCCGTTGGCGAGCGGGCTCGTCGCGGTCGTGCACGGCCGTGGCGCGACGGCCCTCGGGGTGCTCGACCCGGAGACCGGCGAGATCGTCGACGCGGCCGGCCCCTGGACCGAGTTCGCGCCCACGCTCTCGGCGTACGGCGAGCGGGTCGTGGCCGTCGGCGCGAGCCCGCGCAGCGCCTACGAGGTGGTCGAGCTGGACGCCAGTACCGGCCGCACCCGGGTGATCGGGGCCGTGCACGACGACGCGGTGGACCCCGCCTACTACCCCGAGCCGCAGATCCGCACCTTCACCGGACCCGGCGGCCAGGACATCCACGCGCACATCTACCCGCCGCACAACCCGGGCTGCGTGGCCCCAGGCGACGCCCCGCCGCCCTACGTCGTCTGGGCGCACGGCGGCCCCACCTCACGGGCACCCCTCGTGCTGGACCTGGCCATCGCCTACTTCACCTCCCGCGGCATCGGCGTCGCCGAGGTCGACTACGGCGGCTCCAGCGGCTACGGCAGGGAGTACCGCAACAGGCTGCGCGAGCAGTGGGGCGTGGTCGACGTCGAGGACTGCGCGGCCGTCGCGCTCGCCCTCGCCGACGAGGGCACCGCCGACCGGCGGCGGCTCGCCGTCCGCGGCGGCAGCGCGGGCGGCTGGACCACGGCCGCCTCGCTCACCACGACCGACGTCTTCGCCTGCGGCACGATCCTCTACCCGATCCTCGACCTGGCCGGCTGGGGCAGCGGCGAGACCCATGACTTCGAGTCCCAGTACCTGGAGTCCCTGGTCGGACCGCTCGCCGAGGTGCCCGCACGGTACCTGGAGCGCTCGCCCGCGGAGCACGCCGAGCACCTCACGGTGCCGTTCCTGCTGCTCCAGGGCCTGGACGACGTGATCTGCCCGCCCACCCAGTGCGAGCGGTTCCTCGCCAGCATGGAGGGGCGGCGGGTGCCGCACGCCTACATCGCCTTCGAGGGCGAGGGGCACGGGTTCCGCCGGGCGGAGACGATGGTCCGCGTCCTGGAGTCCGAACTCTCCCTGTACGCCCAGGTCTTCGGGATCGACCCGCCCGGGATCCCCAAGCTGGAGCTCGCCAAGTGACACAGTCCGTACCGCCCCTCGTGCGGCCCGCCCGACTCGCCGCCGGCGCCCGCGTCGCCGTCGTCGCCCCCAGCGGACCGATCCCCGAGGAACGGCTCCAGGCCGGGCTCGACGTGCTGCGCGGCTGGGACCTCGACCCGGTGGTGGCACCCCATGTGCTGGACCGGCACGGCGAGTTCGACTACCTCGCGGGCACGGACGCCGACCGGGCCGCCGATCTCCAGGGCGCCTGGTGCGATCCGTCCGTCGACGCCGTGCTGTGCGCCCGGGGCGGCTACGGCGTGCAGCGGATGATCGACCTGCTCGACTGGGACGCGATGGCCGCGGCCGGACCGAAGGTCTTCGTCGGCTTCAGCGACATCACCGTCCTGCACGAGGCCTTCGCCCGCCGACTGGGCCTGGCCACGCTCTACGGTCCGATGGCGGCCGGCATCGACTTCATCAAGAACGCGCGGGCCCAGGAGCATCTGAGGGCCACGCTCCTCGACCCGGAGTCGGTGCGCACGATCACCTCCGCCGGCTCCGCGCTCGTCCCCGGCCGGGCGCGCGGTGTCACGCTCGGCGGCTGCCTCTGCCTGCTCGCCGCCGAGACCGGCACCCCGCACGCCCGGACCTCCGCGCGCGGCGGCCTGCTGTGCCTGGAGGACGTGGGCGAGGAGACGTACCGTCTGGATCGGTACCTCACCCAGCTCCTGCGCGCCGGACTGTTCGACGGCGTGCGCGGCGTGCTGCTCGGGTCGTGGCAGGCGTGCGAGCCGCAGGAGCGGGTGCGTGCGCTGCTCCTGGACCGACTGGGTGGCCTCGGTGTGCCCGTTGTGGAGGAGTTCGGGTTCGGGCACTGTGAGGGAGCGCTGACGATTCCGTTCGGGGTGAGTGCCGAACTCGACGCCGACGCGGGGACGTTGACGCTCGACGAGCCCGCTCTGCGCTGAACACGATTCACTGAATCTCCGTCAAGAAACCTCCGTCACGGCGATTGACCTCGTCTGACACGTGTCACACCATGACAACCGGCCAGTACTTACTGGTCGGTATGCAGGGCTGTCCAGACGTGCCTCAGTGTGGAGGTCTCCGTGTCCCGTCGTGTGCCCAGATTCCGAGCCCCACTCGCTCTCGTCCTCGGCGCCACGCTCACCGCACCCCTCGCGCTCACCGCACCGGCCGCCGCCGCGACCGGCCAGTACACCGTCACTGCCCTGAAGTTCACCGTCCGCGCGGGCGACCGCAGCTGCACCGTCGACGCCGATCTGTACCGGCCCGCAGGCGTGGACCGCGCCCACCCCGCACCCGCCGTCGTCGCCACCAACGGCTTCGGCGGCAGCAAGTCCGACGGCTCGACCGACATCATCGGCAAGTCGTTCGCCGAGCGCGGATACGTCTCCCTCGTCTACTCCGGCCTCGGCTTCGGCAGGTCCGGCTGTCTGATCGGTCTCGACGACCCCACCCTCGACGGCGTCGCCGCCTCCGGTCTGGTCGACTTCCTGGGCGGCCGGCGCGCCGCCGACGACGGCACGAGGGCCGACTACGTCACCCTCGACGCCCCCGGCGACCCGCGTGTCGGGATGGTCGGCGGCTCCTACGGCGGGGCCGTCCAGCTGGCCACGGCCGCCGTCGACCGCCGCCTGGACGCACTGGTGCCGATGATCACCTGGAACGACCTGGCGTACTCCCTCGACCCGAACAACGCCGTCGGCAGCGGCGCTGTCCCCGGCTCCTTCAAATGGCAGTGGGCCAACGGCTTCTACCTGATCGGCGAGGGCCAGCCCCTGCTGGAGCCCAACCTCGACCCCTCCCGCATCAACTCCATGGCCTGCCTGCACTTCGTCACCAAGGCCTGCGACACCATCCGCACCCTCAACTCCGGCCGTTACCCGGCGAAACGGACCGCCGAACTGCTCGCCTACGCCCGCAGCGTCTCGCCGGTCTCGTACCTCAGCCGCGTCAAGGCACCCACCCTCCTCGTCCAGGGCCAGGCCGACAGCCTCTTCAACCTCAACGAGGCGACGGCGACGTACCGCACGCTCAAGGACCAGGGCACCCCGACCAAGATGATCTGGCAGTCCTGGGGCCACAGCGGCGGCATGAGCGACCCCGCCTCCGGGGAACTCAACCTCGGCCAGGGCAACCTGGAGACCAGTTACGTCGGCCGCCGCGTCCTCGCCTGGTTCGACCGCCACCTGCGCGGGCACGCCGTCGACACCGGACCGGCCTTCGCCTACTACCGCGACTGGATCACCGACCCGGACCATACCTACGCCACCGCCGACCGCGTCCCCGCGCTCAGCAGGACGCTCTACCTCTCCGGCGACGGCAAGCTCGTCGGCAACCGTAACGAGGTGCGGCGCGGCAGCCGTACGTACACCAACTGGCCCGTCCCCACCAGCCACTCCGAGAGCTCGCTCGCCTCACTCATCGGCCTCCCCGACCCGGCGCCGTACGACACCCCGGGCACCCACCTCGCCTGGACCAGCGAGCCGCTCGCCCGCACCACCGACGTCGTCGGCGCGCCCCGGGCCACGCTCCGGGTCAGCTCCCCGGTGGCCGAGCGGACCCAGCACTCAGGGGACGCGGCCGACAGGCTCGTGCTCTTCGCCAAGCTGTACGACGTCGCCCCCGACGGCACCCGGACGCTGGTGCACCGGCTCGTCGCACCGGTGCGTGTGCCCGACGTGAGAAGGAGCTTCACCGTGACCCTGCCGGGGATCGTGCACCGGTACGAGAAGGGGCACCGGCTGCGGTTCGTGATCGCGGCGAGTGACGACGCGTACTTCGGGAACCGGGGGATCAAGCCGGTGACCGTGGCCGGCGCGTCCCAGGACGCCGGGGTGCTCCGGCTGCCGGTGATCGGATAGCGCCCGGCGGGCCGCTCACCGTGCGTGATCGCCACTTCGGGAGCATCCTTGGTGGTATGACCGCGAAGACGTCGGAGAGCGGCTCGAAGGCCGGCGGGAAGCGGAGTGGCCTGTCCGGGCACATGACCCCTGGCAGGATCACCGTGCTGGTGCTCGCCGCCCTCGCGCTGATCTTCATCTTCGAGAACACCCGCAGTACCGAGATCCGGCTGCTGATCCCCCTGGTGACGATGCCGCTGTGGCTGGCGCTGCTGGCCGTGGGGCTCATCGGCGCACTGGTCGGCGGCTACTTCATGCGACGCCGCCGTTAGCGGGTCGTAGGCTGGCGCAATGCCGCAGCCCTCGTCCCGCTACCTCGCCGAAGGCCCCCGCGTGGGCATACGCCACTTCACCCACGCGGACGCCGCCGAATTCACGGCGCGTGCCCGGGAGAGCAAGGACCTGCACCGCCCGTGGCTCTTCCCGCCGGACGGCGAAGCCGCGTACGCCGCCTATGCCGGGCGGCTGATCGAGGATCCGACCAAGGCGGGGTTCCTGGTGTGCGCGAAGGAGGACGGCGGGGGGATCGCCGGGTTCGTCAACATCAACAACATCGTCGAGGGCGCCTTCCGGAGCGGTGCCCTCGGCTACGGCGCCTTCTCCCACGCGGCCGGCCGCGGCCTGATGCGGCAGGGCCTCGACCTGGTGGTCGGCCATGCCTTCGGCCCGATGCGGCTGCACCGGCTGGAGATCAACGTCCAGCCGGCCAACACCGGCTCCATCGCCCTCGCCCGCGCCTGCGGCTTCCGTCTGGAGGGCTTCTCGCCGAACATGCTCTTCATCGACGGGGCCTGGCGCGATCACGAACGGTGGGCGATCACCGCCGAGATGCGTCCCTGAAGCCGGTCACCGTCGCGATGCCATGGCATTGAGCGCCGACTTCACGTCGGACAGGATGGGGCGCATGCGGAACATCGTGGTGCTCGACGCCCCCTCCAACCTGGGCCTGCGCCCGCCGGCCCCGGGCACGGTCCCCGGCTGCCACAAGCTCGCCGGCGCGTTGCGCGAGCAGCGGATCGTCCAGCGGCTGCGGGCGCTGGAGGGCGGGGTCGTGGTGCCGCCGCGCTACGACCGCGGGGACTGGCAGGAAGGCGACGGCGTCTTCAACGCGGCCGCCCTCGCCTCCTACACCCGCAGGCTCGCCGACCGCATCGAGGCTCATGTGCGCGCCGGGGACTTCCCGCTCGTGCTCGGCGGCGACTGCTCGATCAACCTCGGCGCGGCCCTCGCGCTGCGCCGCGCCGGCCGGTACGGGCTGGCGGTCGTGGACGCCTCGCCCGACTTCCGGCACCCCGGCAACTCCGACCGGGTCGGCGCGGCCGGCGGCGAGGAGGTCGCCCTGGCCACCGGGCGCGGGCAGGCGGACCTGACGGACCTGGAGGGGCTGCGGCCCTATCTGCGGGACGAGGACGTGCGGTACTTCGGCATCCGCGACTGCTTCGAGGAGGACCGCGCCGAGCTCGCCGAGCTGAAGATTCCCGTGGTGACCGTCGGAGACCTGCGCGAATGGGGCGCCGAGGCGCTGGCGACCGTCACCCGGCAGGCCTTCGAGATCCCCGAACTGGACGGCTTCTGGGTGCACCTGGACGCCGACGTCCTCGACCCGTCCGTCATGCCCGCCGTGGACAGCCCCGACCCGGACGGGCTCATGCCCGACGAACTGGTCGCGCTGCTGCGGCCGTTGCTGGCCTCCGAGCACTGCGTCGGCCTCAACGTCACGATCTACGACCCCGACCTGGACCCGGAGGGCACGGCCGGGGCGCTGCTCACCGACGTGGTCGTGACGGCCCTGGGCTACGCCTGACGGTCCACGTACTCGTAGATCGCCCCGTCCGGGTGCATCGCGATCAGATTGCGCCCGGCGGGAGTCGCCATCGGCCCGGCGACGATGTGCGCGCCCAGCTCGCTGAGCACCTGGCGCGCCTCCTCGACGTCCTTGACGGCGATCGTCGCGGCGACCTTGCGCAGCACCTCCAGCTCGGCCGCGGGGCCGCTCATCAGCAGGAAGCAGCCGACCGCGGCCACCTGGACACCGCCGCGTTCGAAGCGCAGTGCTGTGCCGCCGGCGAGGCGTTCGTAGAAGGGGACCGCGGTCTCCAGGTCGTCGACGCATACGCGCAGCGTGGCTCCCAGAATGTCCATGCTGGAAGCCTAGTTGGGAGCCGCCGGATACGGAGATCGTTTCACGCGATCCCCGCACTCCCCGTTATGCCGGTGCCGGCAGGGGTACCCGGCGCCCATGGATCGCTTGGATCATCTTGAGCATCTGGACAAGGAACTGGTCGACGAGCTGGCGCAGGTGGCGCGCGAGACCGTGCGCGACGAACTGCGCGAGCAGACCCGCCGGCAGCGCCGCCGGGCCACGCTGTACGCCGGGTCCGGCGCCGTCGCCCTGTACGCGGGCGCGGCCCTCGCGCTCGCGATGGGGCTCGGCCTCGCCGCCGCACTGCCCGACTGGGCGGCCGCACTGATCACCGCGGTGATCCTCGGTGTGCTGGCGTACCTGCTGCGCGGCGCGGCACGGCCGTCCGCGTCCCGGCCGACGGCGGACACGGCCACCGGAGCCGCACCCGGGCGCACCCTCGGCGGCACGGCGCCGGGCACTCCGCCCAGCGGACTCGGCATGCCGTATCCGCCGATGCCGCCCGGACCGCCGCAGGCGGGAGCACCGGGCACGGGCGGGACGCGGACACCGCACCCCGACGACATCGACCCCGAGCAGCCGCACCACCGGGCGTGACGCCTGAGGCGGCGACGACGAAGAAGGCCCTGCCCTCCCGGCGGGGCCTTCGTCATGACCGGGGCCATCAGGCGACCCGGTACTGCTCCATCTCCTCCGTCCGCAGGGTCAGCCCGTGTCCGAGGCCGTGGGTCGGGGTGACCGTGCCGCCCGTCGGGTCGAGGGCGCCGGTGAAGAACATGTCCTCCAGGCGCACATGGTCGTGGAACCACTCGATGTGCCGCAGATTGGGGATCGCGGCGGCCGCGGCGGCGTGGGCGTGCGGGGCACGGTGGGCCGAGACCTCCAGGCCGTGGGCCTGCGCGAGGGCGGCGGCACGCACGAACTCCGTCAGACCGCCGCAGCGCGTGGCGTCGATCTGGAGGCAGTCGACCGCGCCGGCCGAGATCATGCGGGCGAAGTACGGCAGGTCGTAGCCGTACGCACCGGCCGTGACGTCGCACGGCAGGCTGTCGCGGACCAGCCGCAGGCCCGTCAGATCGTCCGAGGACACCGGCTCCTGGAACCATCCGACGTCGTGCCCGGCGAGCCCGTGGCCGACCCGGATCGCCTGTTTGCGGGTGTAGGCGCCGCTCGCGTCCACATACAACTCGGCCTCGGGGCCGATCACTTGGCGTGCCGTGCGCACCCGGTCCAGGTCGCGCGGGGTCGCACGGCCCCGGTCCTCGCCGATCCTTATCTTCACGCGCGGAATGTGCTGGCCGTGCACCCAGCCGTTCAGCTGTGCCGCCAGATGCTTGTCGTGGTACGTCGTGAAGCCGCCGCTGCCGTAGACGGGGACACGCTCACGGCACACCCCGAGCAGTCGCGCCAGCGGCAGCTCCAGGAGCCGGGCCTTGAGGTCCCACAGGGCGATGTCCAGCGCCGAGATCGCGCACGCGGCGACGCCCGCCCGGCCCGCGTCGCGGATCGCGCGGCACATCGCTTCGTGCGCCGCCGGGACGTCCAGGGCGCCACGGCCCTCGATCAGCGGGGCGAGATGGTCGCGCAGGAAGTCGCCGACCGCCGCCGGACCGTACGTCCAGCCGGTGCCGGTGGTGTCGCCCGAGGTCACCTCGGCGATCACCACCGTCGTGGAGTGCCAGCTCAGAGTGCCGTCCGCCTCGGGGGCGTCGGTGGGCACCGTGTACACGGATACGACGGGGAGACGGAGTTTCATCGCGCCGGCCCGTCCCACTCCACGCTCGCCGTGACCTGGCCGTACGCGGGCATGCGGGACACCTCCGGTACTGCCGCCTCGGCGGCGCGGACGGATCGCCGCCCGAGTACCCGCATGCGGCGCCGGAAACCGGTCCCGGCAGGTCGGCGCGGCGTGGGCCGTTGGCTGCCCGGGCCGACGTTTGGCGGTCCTGACCTGGGGGACGCGGAAGGCTCCGAGGTACGCGACAGCGTCGGAGGCGCACTGTGAGTCGACCCCGCATCGTGATCGTCGGCGCCGGATTCGCCGGGTACCGGGCGGCCCGCGTCCTGTCCCGGCTCACCCGGCACAAGGCCGACATCACCCTGCTGAACCCGACCGACTACTTCCTGTATCTGCCCCTGCTGCCCCAGGTGGCCGCGGGCATCCTGGAGCCACGCAGGGTGACCGTCTCGCTCACCGGCACACTGCCGGACGTCCGGCTCGTGCTGGGCGAGGCCGACGCCGTCGACCTCGACGGGCACACCGTGCGCCACACCGGCCCCGAGGGCGACGGCGGCACCCTGCCCTTCGACCGGCTGATCCTCGCCGCGGGCAGCGTCAACAAGCTGCTGCCCATCCCCGGCGTCGCCGAGCACGCGCACGGCTTCCGCGGCCTGCCCGAGGCGCTGTACCTGCGGGACCACGTGACCCGGCAGATGGAGCTGGCGGCCGCCGCCGACGACCCCGCGAGCTGTGCGGAACGCTGCACGTTCGTCGTCGTCGGCGCCGGATACACCGGCACCGAGGTCGCCGCGCAGGGCAAGCTCTTCACCGACTCCCAGGTCCGCAGGCGCCCCCTGCGAGCGGGCATGCGGCCACGTTGGCTGCTGCTCGACATCGCCGAGCGGGTTCTGCCCGAGCTGGACGAGACCCTGTCACGCACCGCCGACCGGGTGCTGCGGCAGCGGGGCGTCGAGGTGCGGATGGGCACCTCCGTGAAGGAGGCCACGCACCGCGGGGTGCTGCTGACCGACGGCGAGTTCGTCGACACCCGCACCCTGGTGTGGTGCGTCGGCGTACGGCCCGACCCGCTCGCCGAGTCGCTCGAACTCCCCTTGGAGAAGGGCCGGTTGCTCGTCGACCCCTACCTCCAGGTGCCGGGCCGGCCCGGCCTGTTCGCCGCCGGGGACGCGGCCGCGGTGCCCGACCTGGAGAAGCCCGGTGCCTACACGCCGATGACCGCCCAGCACGCCTGGCGGCAGGGCAAGGCCGTGGCGCACAACGTCGCCGCGTCGCTGGGCCTGGGGGAGCGGCGCGCCTACCGCCACCGCGACTTGGGCTTCGTCGTCGACCTCGGCGGCGTCAAGGCCGCCGCCAACCCGCTGGGCATCCCCCTGTCCGGAGTGGCCGCGGGCGCGGTCACCCGCGGCTACCACCTCGCCGCGATGCCCGGCAACCGCGTCCGTGTGGCCGCCGACTGGCTCCTGGACGCCGTACTGCCGCGCCAGGCCGTCCAGTTGGGTCTCGTACGGTCGTGGTCGGTACCGCTGGACACGGCCTCGCCGGAGCTGGCCCGGGTGCCGGGCGGCCCCGAGAAGGCGCGCGCGGGGAACCCGGGGCCGGCCGGGGGATCGCCTGCCGGTGAGGGCGCCGAACCGGCGGACGCCATACGGGACGCCGACGCCGGCAAGCACGCCGAACCTCCGGGCCCGCTGAAGGAGCCGGACCTGATCCAGGACGCCGACGCGGCCCAGCACGCCGAGCCCCCGGGTCCTGTGAAGCAGCCGGACCCGGCCCAGGCTCCCGAGCGCACCCCGGGCGCCGCCTCCTCCGACGCGCCGGCCGTTCACAAGCATCGCCCCAGGGACCCCTCGACCCTCGCCCCGCCGGAACCCGGCTCGCCCGCCTCCTCGGAAGGAGATTCATGAACACCGCCGAACTCACCGAGCTCGCCCAGCAGTTGCGGGTGGACAGTGTGCGGGCGTCCGCCGCCGCGGGGTCGGGGCATCCGACGTCGTCGATGTCGGCCGCCGATCTGATGGCCGTTCTCCTCGCGCGGCATCTGCGCTACGACTTCGAGCGGCCCGCCCACCCGGGCAACGACCGGTTCGTCCTGTCCAAGGGGCACGCCACGCCGCTGCTGTACTCGGCCTACAAGGCCGTCGGCGCCATCGAGGACGGCGAGCTGCTCACCTTCCGCCGGATCGGCAGCCGTCTCGAAGGGCACCCCACCCCGCGCCGGGTGCCCTGGGTGGAGACCGCGAGCGGCTCGCTCGGACAGGGACTGCCGATCGGCGTCGGCATCGCGCTCGCCGGGAAGCGGCTGGACCGCGCCGGCTACCGGGTGTGGGTGCTGTGCGGGGACAGCGAACTCGCCGAGGGCTCCGTGTGGGAGGCGGCCGAGCACGCGGCGTACGAGAATCTGGACAACCTGACGACCATCGTGGACGTGAACCGGCTGGGCCAGCGCGGCCCGACCCGGCACGGCCACGACCTCGACGCCTATGCCCGCCGCTTCCAGGCCTTCGGCTGGCACACCGTCGAGGTCGACGGACACGACGTGGACGCCGTGGACCGTGCCTACGCGGAGGCCCGCTCCACCACCGGGCAGCCCACCGTCATCCTCGCCCGCACCCTCAAGGGCAAGGGCGTCGCCGACGTCCAGGACCGCGAGGGGCTGCACGGCAAGCCGCTCCCGGACGCCGACGCGGCCATCGCCGAACTCGGCGGACCGCGCGACCTGCACGTCCGGGTCCACGAGCCGCCCGCGACCCGCGCCCTGCACGCCGTGCCCGACGGAAACCTCGAACTGCCCCGCTGGGACAAGGGGGAGGAGGTCGCCACCCGCAACGCCTACGGCGAGGCGCTCGCCGCCCTCGGCGCGGCACGCTCCGATGTCGTCGCCCTCGACGGCGAGGTCAGCGACTCCACCCGCGCCGAGTTCTTCGCCAAGGAATTCCCCGACCGGTTCTTCGAGTGCTACATCGCCGAGCAGCAGATGGTCGCCGCCGCGGTGGGGCTCGCCACGCGCGGCCGGGTGCCGTACGCCTCGACCTTCGCGGCCTTCCTGACCCGCGCCTACGACTTCGTGCGCATGGCGTCCATCAGCGGCGTCGGCGTCAACCTCGTCGGCTCGCACGCCGGTGTCGCCATCGGGCAGGACGGGCCCAGCCAGATGGGCCTGGAGGACCTGGCGATGATGCGGGCCGTGTACGACTCGACGGTGCTGTACCCGTGCGACGCCAACCAGACCGCGAAGCTCGTCGCCGCCATGGCCGGCCTCGACGGCATCCGCTATCTGCGCACCTCGCGCGGCGCAGGCCCCGTGATCTACGGCCCCGACGAGGAGTTCCCGGTCGGCGGCAGCAAGGTGCTGCGCGCCGGGGACCACGACCGGCTGACCGTCGTCGCGGCCGGAGTCACCGTGCACGAGGCACTCGCCGCCGCCGACGTCCTGGCCCGCGAGGGCATCGCCATCAGGGTGATCGACCTCTACTCCGTCAAGCCCGTCGACCGGCTCACGCTGCGTCAGGCGGCCGAGGAGACCGGCCTGTTGCTCACGGTGGAGGACCACCACGAGGAGGGCGGCCTCGGCGACGCCGTCCTGGACGCCTTCCTGGACGGGCGCCCGGTCCCGCGCCTGGTACGGCTCGCCGTACGCATGATGCCGGGCTCGGCGTCCCCGGACGAACAGCTGCACGCCGCCGGCATCGACGCGGCGTCCATCGCCGCCGCGGGCAAGCTGCTGGTGGAGGAGGCGGTCGTACGGTGACCGACGGCGGTACCAGGAGAGTGCGGGCAGGCCGCCGTACCGTCGAGGTCAAACGGGTCGACAAGGTGCTCTTGCCCGGTTCCGGGGACGCGAAGGAGTACACCAAGGGCGACCTCGTCGACTACCACCGCTCCGTCGCCCGGTTCATGCTGCCGCATCTGCGGGGCCGCCCGCTGATGCTGGAACGGCACCCCGACGGGCTGGACGGGCCCGAGTTCATGCAGAAGAACACCCCGGAGCACTACCCGGACTGGATCACCCGGGTAGAGGTGTCCAAGGAGGACGGCACCGTCCGCCACACGGTCTGCGACGACACCGCGAGTCTCCTGTACCTCACCGACCAGGCCTGCCTCACGCTGCACCGCTGGCTCTCCCGCACCTGCAGTATCGACTGCCCCGACCGGCTGGTCTTCGACCTCGACCCGGCCGACGACGACTTCGGACAGGTCCGGGAGGCCGCCGGGTTCCTCGGCGAACTGCTCGACGAACTGGAGCTGCCCTCGGCGCCGATGACCACCGGTTCACGCGGGTTGCACATCGTCGTGCCATTGACGGCACGTCAGGACTGCGACGAGGTAGGGAAGTTCGCGCGGGACGTCGCCGACACGCTCACCGCGGCCCACCCGGACCGGCTCACCACCGCCGCCCGCAAGAAGGACCGCGGCGACCGCCTCTACCTCGACGTGCAGCGCAACGCCTATGCACAGACGGTGGTCGCGCCCTACACGGTCCGCGCCCGCCCCGGAGCCCCCGTGGCCACGCCGATCGGCTGGGCCGACCTGGACGACCCGGACCTCCACGCGCGGCGCTGGACCATCGCCGACGCCGTGGAAAAGGCGCGCAGCGACCCGTGGGCCGGGCTGATGCGCCGGGCCCGTGCTCTCGGGCCGGCGCGCCGCAGGCTCGACTCGCTCAAGGGCTGAAGAAGCCGAATGAGGGCCGAAGAAGCCGTACCGAGTGTTTGACCCACGCCTCTCAGGCCACTCGGCGTCGGAGGCGCCATGAATGATTCACAGAACACACCCAAGACATCCAGACGGCAGACGGGCGGGGCGAAGAAGCAACCGGGCCCCATGGAAATCCTGCGACAGGCACGGACCCAGCTCGCAGAACTCACCGGTGCGGACGCGGAGAAGGTGACGTCCTTCGAACAGTCGGAGGACGGCTGGTCCCTCGAGATCGAGGTACTGGAACTGTCCCGCGTGCCCGACACGATGAGCCTGATGGCGAGCTACCAGGTCGATCTCGACCCAGAGGGACAGCTCACCGGGTACCGGCGCGTGCGCCGCTACGAGCGTGGGCGTTCCGACGCGCAGAGGCGGGGCGGCCGGTAGGCCGCCCGCCCGCGCCCAGTACACCGTCCCGAGACAAGGAGGAACGGCGGCATGACCGTTGTCCCGGCACAGCAGAGCGGCGGCGGAGGCGGCAGCAGCGGCCTCTACGACGTGCTGGAGCTCGTACTCGACAGGGGGCTCGTGATCGACGCGTTCGTGCGGGTCTCCCTGGTCGGCATCGAGATCCTGAAGATCGACATCCGGGTCGTCGTGGCCAGTGTGGACACCTATCTGCGCTTCGCCGAGGCGTGCAACCGGCTCGACCTGGAGGCCGGGCCGCGCAAGGACCCGGGCCTGCCCGACCTGGTCGGGGAGATCACCGAATCCGGTGCGAAGGGCAAGTCGAAGGGTGCGCTCTCCGGCGCCGCCGAGACCATCTCCGACGCCTTCAAGCAGGCACGTGAGGAAGGTGAGGAACGACCCAGGCAGCGCACCCGTAAGTCCACGACGTCGCGCCGGAAGGAGGAGCAGGAGTGAACACGTACGTCTATGGCATCACCGCGAGCTCGCACCCCGCGCTTCCGAAGGGCATGGGCGGCATCGGTGACCCGGCCCGCCCGGTGCGGGTGCTCAAGGAAGGTGCGCTTGCCGCTCTCGTCAGCGACGCGCCCGACGGGCTGCGTCCCAAGCGCAGGGAACTGCTCGCCCACTCCGCCGTACTCGACGAGGCGGGCGCGGCCGGCTGCGTGCTGCCCATGCGGTTCGGGAGCGTCGCCCCCGACGACGACACCGTCAGCTCGGTCCTGGCAGAACGCTCCGAGCACTACAAGGAACGTCTCACGGCCCTCGACGGCAAGGTCGAGTACAACGTCAAGGCGTCGCACGACGAGGAGGCCGTGCTGCACCGGGTGATGGCCCAGAACCCGGAGCTGCGGGCCATGACCCAGGCCAACCGGCAGGCCGGCGGCGGCACCTACGACCAGCGGCTCCACCTCGGCGAGATGGTGGTCGCCGCCGTCAAGGCCCAGGAGGCCGAGGACGCCACCGATGTGCAGCACACCCTGGAACCGGCCGCGGACGCCGTCAGCGTCGGCCCCGACTCCAGCGGCTGGCTCGCCAACGTGTCCTTCCTGGTGGACCGCGACGGGGCGGAGAACTTCCTCACGGCGGTCGAGCAGCTCCGCTCGGGCCATCCGCACCTCGAACTGCGCGTCAACGGCCCGCTGCCGCCGTACAGCTTCGTCGAGCCCGGCCCGGCCGAGCCCGCCATCACGAGCGCCGCGGAGCACGCGGAGGAGTGAGGTCATGGGACTGATCGGAGAGGTATTCCTGCTGCCGTTCGCCCCGGTGCGCGGCAGCGGATGGGTGATCAGGCAGGTGCTGAGCGAAGCGGAACGCATCTACTACGACCCCAGTGCCGTGCGCGCCGAACTGGCACGGCTGGAGGAGCGGTTGACCGCGGGCGAGATCGACGAGGAGGAGTTCGACCGCCTGGAGGACGAACTTCTCGACCGGCTGGAGATCGGCCTGCGCGCAGGCTACGGGAACAGTGACGGGACGGCATGATGAACCGAGTGGGACTTGGCCTCGCGGTAGGGGCCGGATACGTCCTCGGACGTACGAAGAAGATGAAACTGGCGTTCGCGCTGGGCACGTTGGTGGCCGGCAAGCGGCTGAACCTGACCCCGCAGGGGATCATGGACCTGGTCTCCGGGCAGCTGAAGAACAACCCCCAGTTCAAGGAGATCGGGGACCAGCTGCGCGAGGATCTGCGCGGCGTCGGCCAGGCCGCCTCGGGCGCCATGGTCGAGCGGCAGCTCGACGCGTTCGCCGACCGGCTGCACGGCCGTACCGCCGAGGTGCGTGAGCAGCTGACGGGCGCGGTGCCGACGCCGGATCTCGGTGCGAAGGACGAGGACGGCGAGGACCGCGACGACGAGCCGGAGGAGTCCGCGCAGGACTCCACGGACGACGAAGAGCGTGAGCGGCCGGCCCGCAAGGCCACGGCCAAGAAGCCCGCGGCGAAGAAGACCGCGACGAAGGCGGCCAAGAAGGCCCCCGCGAAGCAGTCGGCGCCGAAGAAGAAGACGGCGGCGAAGCGGACCGGCGGCGCCGCCAGGTCGGCGGCCCGGCAGACGGCCGGGGCACGCCGTTCGAAGGGTGGTGACGGGTCATGACCGAGACACTCGGATCCGCGGGCTCCGCGGCCGGCGGCGCGGCGAAGCCCCTGTCCGGCCTGGCCAACAGTGAGGCGGCCGACCGGCTGAAGTCCGAACTCCAGGACTATCTCGCCGCGCAGGTCACGCGTCTGCTGACCGGCGCGGGCCGCAAGCTCGGCGAGACCACCGGCAAACTGAACGACATCGCCGACGGCAGCAGCCCCGGCTTCGCACAACTCGCCCTCGACGGCGGGCGCAAGCTCGCCGAGGGCAAGGGGCCGCTGCGCAGCGCGCTGGAACTCGGCGCAACCCGCGCGAAGGACAACGTCGTGAACGCGTTCAAGAACCTCGGCGGGGGCGGCAAGGGCAAGAAGAAGGGCGGGGCGGGCAAGAAGCCCACGGTCATCATCGAGCACATCGACGTGGGCGTGCCGCTGCGCACCGCCTACGACCAGTGGACCCAGTACCAGGACTTCAGCACCTTCGCGAAGGGCGTGAAGAGCGCGAACCGCGCCGACGACACGACCTCGGACTGGCAGCTGAAGGTGTTCTGGTCCAACCGCAGCTGGAAGGCGCACACCACCGAGCAGCTGCCGGACGACCGGATCGCCTGGACTTCGGAGGGTGGCAAGGGCACCACGAAGGGTGTCGTCTCCTTCCACAAGCTCACCGACGGCCTGACCCGCGTCCTGCTGGTGATCGAGTACTACCCCAAGGGCCTGTTCGAGAAGACCGGCAACATCTGGCGCGCCCAGGGCCGCCGGGCCCGGCTCGACCTCAAGAACTACGTCCGCTTCATCACCCTCAAGGGAGAGGCCGAGGACGGCTGGCGCGGCGAGATCCGCGACGGCGAGGTCGTGCGCACCCATGAGGACGCGGTCGCGGAGGAGGACGAGGAGGAGTACCAAGAGAACGAGGACGGGGACGGCGAGGGCGCCGAGAACCGCGAGGACGGTGAGGACGCCGAGGACGCCGAGTACTCCGACGACGAGCCGGAGGACGAGTACGAGGAGGATGAGGAGGCCGAGGACGCCGAGGGCGAGGAGGAGCCCGAGGACGCGTACGAGGACGAGCCCGAGTACGAGGACGAAGCAGACGCCGAGTACGAGGACGAGGACGAGTACGCAGGCAGTGGGAGCCGGCGATGACCATGTCCAGCAGGCTGCCCGAGCCCTACAGCCAGGGCAGCGGAGCCAACCTCGCGGACATCCTGGAACGGGTGCTCGACAAGGGCATCGTGATCGCGGGCGACATCCGGATCAACCTGCTCGACATCGAGCTCCTGACCATCAAGCTCCGCCTCATCGTGGCCTCCGTCGACAAGGCGAAGGAGATGGGCATCGACTGGTGGGAGGACGACCCCGCGTTGTCCTCCCGCGCCCGCCGCAACGAACTGGCCAGGGAGAACGCCGAGTTGCGTGAGCGACTGGAGCGGCTCGAGCAGCTGGAGCCGGCCAGGGAGAGCGCCCGCGCGCAGGAGGAGGCCCCATGACCGCTCTGCGTTACGTCTACGCCGTGTGCCGCCCCTTTCGCTCCGCCCTCCAGGCGCAGCTGACAGGGGTCGCCGGGGCGCCGCCCAAGCAGCTCACCCACCACGGCCTGGTCGCCGTCGTCAGCACGGTGCCCGAGTCGGACTTCGCCGAGGCGCCGCTGCGCGCCCACCTGGAGGACCTGGACTGGCTCACCGTCACGGCCCGCGCCCATCAGCAGGTCATCGACGCGCTCACCGCCGTCACCACGCCGTTGCCGCTGCGGCTCGGCACCGTCTTCCGGGACGACAGCGGCGTACGGACCATGATGGAGGCGCGCGAGCAGGACTTCCTGCGCGTCCTGGACCGGCTGGAGGGCCGGGTGGAGTGGGGCGTCAAGGTGTACGTGGAGAGAGAGCCCACGGAAGCCGCCGAGCCCACCGCGCCCGGCCCGCCCGAGCACGCGGCGGGGTCGGGCCGTGACTATCTGCGCCGGCGCCGAATGCAGACGCGCGCCCACGAGGACGTGTGGCAGCGGGCCACCGAATTCGCCGGGCGGCTGCACGAAACGCTTTCCGCTTTCGGTGAGGAGGCCCGGCTGCACGCCCCGCAGAACGCCACGCTTTCGGGCGCGTCCGGGCAGAACGTGCTCAATGCCGCCTATCTGGTGCCGCGCTCGGATTCCGAGGAATTCGTGGAACTGGTGGACCGGGAGAAGGACGACGCCCCCGGAATCCGGGTCGAACTGACCGGGCCGTGGGCGGCGTATTCCTTCACGGGTGAGTTCGCCGAGGAGTCGGAGGTGGACCGGTGACCGTCGTCGAACGCCGTGAGGTCGCGCTCGTGGACCTGCTCGACCGGCTGCTCGCCGGGGGCGTCGTCGTCACCGGCGACATCACCCTGCGCATCGCCGACGTCGACCTCGTGCGCATCGACCTGAACGCGCTGATCAGCTCCGTCAACGAGCAGGTCCCGTCGCCCTGGGGAGAGTTGACATGACGTCACCGCGCAACCGGCTGGACCTCGACCCCGACACGGTCGAACGCGACCTCGTGAAACTCGTCCTGACGGTCGTCGAGTTGCTCCGCCAGCTCATGGAACGCCAGGCGCTGCGCCGCTTCGACACGGGCGAGCTGGACGAGGAGCAGGAGGAGCGGATCGGGCTGACGCTGATGCTGCTGGAGGACCGGATGGCCGAACTCCGGGAGCGGTACGGGCTGCGGCCCGAGGACCTGAATCTGGACCTCGGGCCGCTCGGACCGCTGCTTCCCAGGGAGTGAATTCGACTCGGGAAGTCGGATCAACTCACCATCGATACCAGCGTCCCCTGCCCCCTGCCGTGGTCGTGCCACGCATCACGAATCCCAGAAGCCATACGACGAGAACCACGATCGCGATCCACCAAAGGGCCTTCAACGCGAATCCGGCACCGAACAGAATCAGCGCCAGCAGCAGCACGAGCAGAATAGGAATCATAGTCCAACCTCCTGCTCGTGCGAGTTACCAATAATTCGCCGTTCAGGCTTCTTTCCGGCACAGAATCTCCCCGTGCAGCACGCTGAACCAGCCGTCGCCGCGCCGCCCCCACTCCCGCCATGCCTCCGAGACCGCCCGCAGCTCCTCGGCGGTCGCGTGCCCGCCCTCCGTGGCACGCTCGGCATACGCCGAGGCCAGCGTGCGGTCCGCCCACAGCCCGCTCCACCAGTCCCGCTCCTCCTCGGTCGAGAAGGTCCAGGTGCTCGACGTCGCCGTGACGTCGGTGAGCCCCGCTTGCAGCGCCCAGGACTTCAGCCGGCGTCCGGCGTCCGGCTCACCGCCGTTGGCGCGCGCGACCCGGCGGTACAGCTCCAGCCAGTCGTCCATGCCGCGGGACGGCGGATACCAGGACATGGCCCCGTAGTCGGAGTCGCGGACCGCGATGAGACCACCCGGCCTGGTGACCCGCGCCATCTCGCGCAGCGCGCCCACCGGATCGCCGACGTGCTGCAGCACCTGGTGGGCGTGGACCACGCAGAACGTCTCGTCCGGGAAGTCCAGGCCGTGCACGTCCGCCACCGCGAAATCGACGTTCGGCACACCCCGCCCGGCTGCCGTGGCCCGGGCCTGCTCCAGGATCCCCGGCGCCCGGTCGACGCCCGTGACACGGCCGTCCGGGACCAGGGCGGCCAGGTCCGCGGTGATCGTGCCCGGGCCGCAGCCGACGTCCAGGATCCGCATGTGCGGCTTCAGCGAGTCGAGCAGGTAGGCCGCCGAGTTGGCCGCGGTGCGCCAGGTGTGCGAACGCAGCACGGACTCGTGGTGCCCGTGCGTGTAGACGGCGGTCTCCCGCGCCTTGGAGTGTGCGTCCGGCTGTGCCTTCGACATGCCTGATCCCCTCGTCTCGTCGTACCGGCTCACGGGGCGCGCGGCCCCGCCGGGCGGTACTCGACACCGTACGCCCGCATGTCGAATGCTGAGACCTGCATTTTGCGATGTGGACTGACGGGGTGTCGGAAGCGGATCAGGAACCGATCAGCGGACGGTAGACCGTCAGCGCCTCCGGCAGCTTCTCCAGCGTCACCTCACCGCCCACCTCGGTGACTTCACCGTCGTAGGCGAGCAGCGCCCCCGGAGTGACGCCCGTCAGCCGCAGGCGGCCGACCTGGACCGCCGCGTGCGCGGGGGAGCGGGTCAGGGGGCCCGCGACGGCCGCGGCGAGCAGGCGCAGCGCGGGCCGCCGGCCGCCGTGCACGACCCTTACGTCGAGCACCCCGTCCGCGAGGTTCAGCCGGCGCGCGGGCGCCAGGCCCAGCCGGTGGTAGGTGCCGTTCCCGGCGAACAGCAGCCACAACGGGTGCGAGCTGCCCGCCACTTCGGCCTGGAGCGGATGGCGGTCCCGGCGCAGCACGCGCAGCGCCGCCACCACCCCGGCCGGCCAGTCGCCGATCCGGGGCGCGAAGCGGTCGCGCTCGCGCACCAGCTCCGGATACACGCCGAGACTGCACGTGTTGAGGAACAGCCCCTCCTGCGCACCGCACCTGAAGCGGCCCACGTCCACGCGCACCGCCTCGCCGCGCTGGACGGCCCGGCCGACGTCGCGTTCGCTCTCCACACCCAGGTCGAGGGCGAAGTGGTTCAGCGTGCCGCCGGGCAGCACGGCCAGCGGGAGGTCGTGCCGCAGCGCCACCTCGGCCGCCGCGTTCACCGTGCCGTCGCCGCCGCACACCCCGAGCACCTGGGCGCGGCCCGCAGCCTTGTCCAACTCGGCTGCGATGTCCGCCGGTTCGCACTCGACGAGCTCGGCGCGCGGCAGCAGGTCCAGCAGGGCGTGCACCCGGTCGGAGGTGCCCGCCGCCCTGTTCGCCACCACGATCAGGCCGTCCCCCTCGGTCAGCGCCGGGACATCCGTACGGGGCCTGGCCGGCGGGACCTGCCGGACACGCGTGGGCACCATGCCCCGTACGGCGAAGGCGGCGCCCGCGCCCAGCGCCGCGCCCGCCAGCACATCGCTGGGGAAGTGCACGCCGGTGTACACCCGCGACAGCGCCACCGACCAGGCGATCGGCGCCACCGCCAGGCCCCAGGCGGGCGACTCCAGGGCGACACCGGTGGCGAACGCGGCCGCCGAGGCGGCGTGCCCGGACGGGAACGAGGTCGTGATCGGCTGCCGCTTCAGCTGCCGGACCAGCGGAACGGGATCGAGCGTGGGCCGGGTCCGGCGCACCGACCGCTTGCCGACGGTGTTGATGGTCAGCGAGGCGAGGCTCAGCGAGGCCAGGCCCCGCACCGCGGCCCGGCGGGCCCGTGGCGTACGGCTGGCGGCGATGACGGCACCCGCCGCGAACCACAGCAGCCCGTGGTTCGCGCTCCGGCTCAGCCGCGGCAGGATCCGCTCGGCGTACGGCCAGTGCTGCTCGGCGGCGAACTCGAACAGCCGCGAGTCGAGGGAGAGGAACCGGTCGCGCAGGGCGTGCCGGCCGGGCTTGAGGACGGTGAGGTCGACGTCTGGGCTCATACAGGGCTGGGTACCCTGAAGTGGCCGATTGCTGTCCGGCCGGCGGTGACCGACACACGGAGGAACCCGTAGATGCGCCTGCTGCTCGTCCGCCACGGCCAGACCCCGACCAATGTGGACTACCTCCTCGACACCGCCGTCCCCGGCCCCGGTCTCACCGAGCTCGGCGAACGGCAGGCCGCCGCGCTGCCCGCCGCCCTGACCGGCGAGGACATCGAGGCGATCTACGCATCCACCCTCGTCCGCACCCAGCTCACCGCCGCCCCGCTGGCCGCCGCCCGCGGCCTGGACGTGATCGTCCGCGCCGGCATCCGCGAGGTGTTCGCCGGCGACCTGGAGATGCTGCCGGGCGACACCGAGGCCGGGCATGTCTACATGCGGACGGTGTTCGCCTGGGCGGCGGGCGACACGGAGCTGCGCATGCCGGGCGGCGAGAGCGGTGCGGAGGCACTCGCGCGCTACGACGCGGTGGTCGCCGAGGCCGCCGGCAGCGGGGCCGGGACGGTCGCCCTGGTCAGCCACGGCGCCGCGATCCGCATGTGGGCGGCGGCCCGGGTGGCCAATGTCGACGTCGCCTTCGCGGGAGCGCATCCGCTCGACAACACCGGCGTGGTGGTCCTGGAGGGTTCACCCGAGGACGGGTGGAAGGCGTTGTCGTGGGCGGGCGCGGTCGTGGCGTCGACGGGGGAGAGCGGACCGGCCGGGCAGGCCGTGGAGGAGGACCTGCCGTAGCGGCGGTCTCGTAGCGGCGGTCTCCTCGTAGCAGCTCTCGTGGAGGCCCTCCAGTGGAGGCCGAAAGAGGCCCGAGGGCGGTTTCTCGCCCGCCGCCGCGGATAACGGTTTGCCCGCGCTCCGAGGCGGCCCGCACAATCCGGTCCATGGGACATCTGGAAGCCGCGCACCTCGAGTACTACCTCCCCGACGGGAGGGCGTTGCTCGGCGACGTGTCCTTCCGCGTGGGGGAGGGCGCCATCGTGGCGCTGGTCGGACCCAACGGCGCCGGCAAGACGACCCTGCTGCGACTGATCTCCGGGGAACTGAAACCGCACGGCGGCACCGTCACCGTCAGCGGCGGTCTCGGGGTGATGCGCCAGTTCGTGGGATCCGTACGGGACGAGACGACCGTGCGCGATCTGCTGGTGTCGGTCGCGCCGCCCCGGATCCGCGCGGCCGCGCAGGCCGTCGACGCCGCCGAGCACGCCATCATGACCGTCGACGACGAGGCCGCCCAGCTGAAGTACGCGCAGGCCCTCTCCGACTGGGCCGAGGTGCGCGGGTACGAGGCCGAGACGCTGTGGGACATGTGCACCACGGCCGCGCTCGGCGTGCCGTACGACAAGGCGCAGTGGCGGCAGGTGCGCACCCTGTCCGGTGGTGAGCAGAAGCGCCTGGTGCTGGAGGCGCTGCTGCGCGGCACCGACGAGGTGCTGCTGCTAGACGAGCCCGACAACTACCTCGACGTGCCCGGCAAGCGATGGCTGGAGGAGCGGCTGAAGGAGACCCGCAAGACGGTCCTCTTCGTCTCCCACGACCGGGAGCTGCTGGCCCGCGCGGCCGAGAAGATCGTGTCGGTGGAGCCCTCGCCGGCCGGGGCGGACGCCTGGGTGCACGGCGGCGGCTTCGGCACCTATCACGAGGCCCGCCGTGCCCGGTTCGCCCGCTTCGAGGAGCTGCGCAAACGCTGGGACGAGAAGCACGCGCAGCTGAAGAAGCTCGTACTGACACTTCGTCAGGCGGCTGAGAACAGCCCGGACATGGCCTCCCGCTACCGGGCCGCCCAGACCCGGCTGCGCAAGTTCGAGGAGGCGGGACCGCCGCCGGAGCCGCCGCGCGAGCAGGACATCCGGATGCGGCTGAAGGGCGGCCGCACCGGCGTGCGGGCCGTCACCTGCGAGAGCCTCGAGCTCACGAACCTGATGAAGCCGTTCTCGCTGGAGGTCTTCTACGGCGAGCGGGTCGCCGTCCTCGGCTCCAACGGCTCCGGCAAGTCGCACTTCCTGCGGCTGCTGGCCGGCGACGACGTGGCGCACACCGGGCAGTGGAAGCTCGGCGCGCGGGTCGTGCCCGGGCACTTCGCCCAGACCCACGCGCACCCCGAGCTGCTCGGCCGGACCCTCCTGGACATCCTGTGGAAGGAGCACGCGCAGGACCGGGGCGCCGCGATGTCCCGTCTGCGCCGCTACGAGCTGACCCAGCAGGCCGAGCAGACGTTCGACCGTCTGTCCGGCGGCCAGCAGGCCCGCTTCCAGATCCTCCTGCTGGAGCTGCAGGGAGTGACGGCCCTGCTCCTCGACGAGCCCACCGACAACCTCGACCTGGAGTCCGCCGAGGCGCTCCAGGAGGGGCTGGAGGCATTCGAGGGCACGGTACTTTCGGTCACCCACGACCGCTGGTTCGCCCGCTCCTTCGACCGCTACCTGGTCTTCGGCAGCGACGGACGGGTACGGGAGACGGCGGAGCCGGTGTGGGACGAGCGGAGGGTCGAGCGGGTTCGGTAACCGTGGACGTACGGTCCGTCGCTCGGGGTCATTGCCGAGGGTGAACGGCAGACCTCACCCGCACGGGCGAAGATCGCGACCCGGGCCGTCGGGCGCCGCGTACGGGGTCTGTCCGCCGTGCGCCCGGTAAGTGCCGACACGCACGGAGGCCCGGGGACCCCGCTGTTCGTACAGTGGATGCAGAAGCGAGACCCAAGGCTGTCTCCCGTACACCGCCCGCGGGCCCCGTGCTCACGGGCGGGTGCGGGGACCGCATGGTTGAACACGACGAGCGGGGCACCACCATGACCGGAGTCGACCCCAGCCGGCTGGACGACCAACAGCTCATGAAGGAGCTGGAGAACATCCACCGGACGCGCCACGACACGCTGCTGTACGGCTCGAACGACGCGCTTCGGGCCCACAACGAACGGATGGCGCAGCTGGAGGGCGAGTATCTGCGCCGCAACCCACGCCGCACGGTGGCCTCGGGCCGCACCCGCGAGGGCGCCCGCGACCGGGCGCCGGGCGGGGCGACGCCGCCGATGTGAGCGTGGCTTCCTGCAGCGGTCGCCCGTCTTACACGGCCGCCCTCGACTCCCTGGCGAACACTTCGAGGAACGTCTCGCAGAACGCCTTCAGGTCGTCCGGCCTACGGCTGGTGACCAGCGCGTTCGGGCCGTGGTCGCAGATCCGTACCTGCTCGTCGACCCAGGAGCCACCGGCGTTGCGGATATCGGTCCGCAGGCTCGGCCACGAGGTGAGCACCCGCCCGCGTACGACGTCCGCCTCCACCAGCGTCCAGGCCGCGTGGCAGATCGCCGCGACCGGCAGGCCCCGGTCGAAGAAGTCCCGTACGAAGGCGACGGCCTTGCGGTTCATCCGCAGATAGTCCGGGTTGGCGACCCCGCCCGGCAGCACCAGCGCGCCGAAGGTGCCGGCCGATGTCTCGCCCACGACCTCCTGCACGGGGAACTTCTCCGCCTTGTCGAGATGGTGGAACGCCTGGATCGTGCCCGGCCTCGTCGACACGAGCACCGGCTCGTGCCCCGCGTCCACCGCCGCCCGCCAAGGGTCGGTGAGCTCGATCTGCTCGACGCCCTCGGGCGCGGTCAGAAAAGCGATACGCATGATGTCTCAGTGTCCTTCCGCGACCCTGTGAGGGCCTCGTGACTACGTCGTGCGCCGGCCTCGCCGTCGCGGCCGCGGAACCGGCACCGGCGGCCGACCGGTTGTCCCGGCCGACCGCCGAAGGGTGCTGAACGCCCGCGCACTCATGTGTCCGAAGCGGGGCGTTGTGCGCCCATCTCGTGCTACCGGCTCCTGCGCCGGGCGGCGGTCTCTCGCTCACCGCCGGTCACGGCCTCGGCCAGCTCCTGGACGTTTGCATAGTGCGACGTTCGCGACAGCCGCTCCAACGACTCGACCAGGGCGTCGGGCGCGTACCCCCGGCGCAGCTCGCGGATCAGGTCCCGCGGGGTCGCCGGGAAGGCGCTTCGGCCGAGGAACCGCGCGAGCTCCAGCCGTACCGTCGCCAGCGACGCCGCCGACGTCCCCGGAGCCACCGGACCACCCGCGACCTGCGGGTCGTCCTCGGCGGACGGCTCCGGATCGTGCCACTCCTCGGTCCGGGTCGGATGTCCGGACCGCAGCAGCCCTTGGAGCTCGTGCTTCATCTCGTCGTCGCGGTGAACGCTCAGCCGGTCACTGCCTCGCTGCATGACTCCCTCCAGATCTTCGGGTCTGCGGTCCGCGTACCCGATGAGAGGGGACCGACACGGGGGTTTGCATCCCGGAAGGAGGGTGACCCGGACCGGTACCCCCCCCACGAACGATCCGGGGAAGGACCCAGGCCATGGCACTGCTCACCGTGCTTCTCCCGCTACTGATGCTCGGCGTGGTGCTGGCGTTGGGGCGGTACGAGGACCTCCTGCTGCCACGAGAGCCGGACCCCCTCGACCCGACCGCACCGCCGGCCCCGACGGTGAGCCGTCACGCTTCGGGCTGACCGCTTTCAGGTCCGCCATGCCGTAGGGCGGCGAGAACGGACTCGGTACGCCGGGTGTCGGGGTGGTGGATGCCGAGGACCCGTTGCTGACGTCCGTACGTCTCCTCGGCCACGCCCTGCGCCTCGCCCGGCCGCAGGCTCTCGGCGAGCCGCCTCGCGAGGACGGACGCCGTGCGCAGGGTGTCCGGATGATCGTCCCCGAGAGTCCGACGGCGACGCTCGTAGATGTCCTGGGTCAGCCGCAACGCTCTCCCGGACAGTCCCAGCCGTGCCAGGCGGTCGGCGAGATGGGAGGCCGCGTTGAGCGTGCGCGGATGATCGGCACCGCGTGTCCGGCGGCGACGCTCGTACGTCTCCTCCGCCACGACCCGGGACTCCTCCAGATGTCCCGCCTCGGCCAGGACCACGCTGAGGTGGGACGCGACGCGCAGGGTGTCCCGGTCATCGGGCCCGAGCGAGGCCGTCCAGCCTTCGTGGAGTTCCCGCAGCCGACGCAGGACGATCTCGGTCTCGTCCCGGTCGTAGAGGTAGCGGCAGGCCTCACCGGCGGCTTGCCGGGCTGCCGACGTCGTGAGATCCCGGGGGGCGACGGCCAGCAGATGGGCCAGCAGGGCCGGCCAGTGTGCCCT
The DNA here is from genome assembly GCF_008704715.1 of Streptomyces chartreusis. Taxonomy (NCBI): domain Bacteria; kingdom Bacillati; phylum Actinomycetota; class Actinomycetes; order Kitasatosporales; family Streptomycetaceae; genus Streptomyces; species Streptomyces chartreusis. The sequence goes on along the minus strand of NZ_CP023689.1, from coordinate 1,929,763 downwards.
GGTCGCGGGGTCGGGCACTCCGCTGGGGAATGCCGAGGAGAGCAGCCGACCGGCGTCACCGGCGGCCCGGCGACGCTCGTCGGCGGAGAGATCCCCGCGGAGTACGGCCTTGGTGAGCTGATGCAGTTGCAGAGTGCCGTCGGACACCCGAGCCAGCCCGATCTCACTCACCTCCTTCAACAGCCGTTGCCGGGCCCTGAGGTCGGCCAGGGCCCGGCCCAGACGGGAGGCGTTCTTCCCTGCCGGGACGCAGGCGTGCAGCGGGAAGGGCTCCGTGGCCGGCAACAGCGCGCAGGCGTCGAGCAGGTCCGCCGCCGCGGGATCGCGCCGACGCAGACGCAGGGCGCTCTGCCGGATCACGGCGACCACCGGCGGTGTCCATCCGGGCTGCCCTGCGACCTCGCGGGCCAGGCCGCGCAGAAAGACTTCCAGGCTCATGGTGGAGAGCAGGGCGCCTGCCATCTCCAGAGCCAGCGGAAGATGGCCAAGGGCCTCCGCCAGCCGCTCGGCGTCCCTCGCGGACAACTGTGGACGTCGGCTGCGCAGCAGTGCCACGGATGCCTTGACCGACAGCACGTCCAGGGAGACGGCCGGGATGTTCAGCCGCAGGTTGGCGTCACGGGAGGTGACCAGGACGTGCCCGGGCCCGTCGGGAATGTGGGTGACGACGGCAGGGTCGTCGGCATTGTCGAAGACGAGGAGCCAGCGGGGCCGGGAACGCAGCTCGGCCGCCAGGGCGGGCAGGACGGCTCCTGGTGAGATGCCCGGTCGGGCCACGCCCATCACCAGCGCCAGCCTCTCCAGTTGCTCGGGGATCCGCGCGAGCTTGTCGGCCGTCACCCACCACACCACGTCGTACTCACCACTGAAGCGGTGCGCGTACTCGACGGCGAGCCTGCTCCGTCCGCCCCCGCCGTGTCCGTGCTGGGCGATGACGGCGACGCGCCCCTCATGGGCCAGCCGCACGCGGATGTCGGCGAGCTCGCTCTCCCGGCCGGTGAACCCGGAGCCACGCGCGGGAAGGTTCGACACCCGCGGAGGTGTGCCGGGCAGCCTGGGCCCCCCGTCCCTTCCCCGCCGCAGTCGGCCCGGCCGACCGGCGGGGAGGAATTCCGTACGGCCGCCGAACGGGCTCCGCACCGTGCGCAGCAGGGCCTCCCGGGCCTCCTGCTCACCCAGCCCGGACAGGGTCGGCAGAGGCCGGCCGAGCGGCGGGTACGAGGTCTCGTCGAGGCTGATCGGGACGACGTCACCGACCAAGGTGAGAAAGTCGAGGCCCTTCGGGAAGAGAGGCCGATCAGGGCCGGGATAGTGCAGGGAGAACAGGGCGAGGACTCGCGTACCGGGCCGCTCCAGCTCGTGCCGTAACCGGCCGACCAGGTCGTGCCCCGGCTCCGGTCCCCACTCGTCCAGCACGGCCTCGTAGCCCGCGTCCAGTACGTGCCATGCGGCCCACTCGGCCCACGCGCGATCCCTGCCCACATGGCTGATCAGGACGCACGGTTGAGTGCTTCCCCACGTGCCAGGCCCTTCGCCGCCGGCGGGCGCAAGGGCGTGCCCGAGCCGTGTCACCCCCGCAGCAGAGGGAGCGGCGAAGGCCTCCCCGGCCACGGGCACGGTCGCCTGATCACGGTCGACACCCATGAGGGCCGCGTCGAAAGCGCGCGGATGCCCGATCCGGGGCTCCAGGAAGGCCGTCACCTCGTCGCGCAGCAGCTCCAGGACCCTGCTCACATCGCTGTGGTACTGAGCGTTGAGGAGTGCGTCGCGGACATCGGGAGTGAACTCGAAGCGCGGCTCGCCGTGTTCGGCGTCGTCGGCCCTGTCCTCGGCCCGGTGCAGCATCCCGCCGAGGAAGACCTCGGCCAGTTCGCTTCGTGACGAGTCCGGCAGCATGGCCCGCTGCACCACCCGCGCCACCGGAAGGGTGACCGTGGACAGTGCCGACAGCAGCCCGGCCAGCTGCCAGGACCGGGGCGACGACGATCTGCGGAACCGCAGGATCGCCTCGTCCGCGTCCGCGTCCGTCGTTCCGGTTGGTGGGGTCGGGTGGGCCGGCAGTTTCTCGCGACGCCGTCCCCGCGCTCCGTGCCGCAGCAGCAGCGCGGCCGTCGGGGTCCAGCGACAACTGCCCGCGGTCATCTCGGCCCAGCCGCGCAGTGGTCCGGGCTCCAGCTCCACCACGGGAACCGCCAGGGCCGGTCGGCGACGTGAGTCGAAGCGGCGGGAGGGCTCGAGGCCCCATCGTGAGTTCGGCGCCCCCGGCTGCGGCACCCGCAGCGACACCGGCGTCGGTGCGGCGCCGCCGCGGCTCCACAGCGAGCTGGGCAGCAGATGCATGAGGCTGACGTGGGAGCGCTGCGCCCAGTCGAGCAGCAGGCGTTCCGCCGTTGCGTCGTGCCACATGGAGCCCACCGTGTCGCTGAGGACGACGATGAGCTGGTTCCCGGTGGGGTCGAGGATCTCGCGGTGGTGGCGGGCCGGTCTGCCCACCGACGGGTGCGGGCGCACCTCGACCCCGGAGCCGTCGGGGGCGGGGGAGAGGTTCCAGCGGCGGATGTCGCGGAACGCGCCGAGGCGGGCCAGTCCTTGTTGGACTTCCCGGACCTCGTTGTGCCACAGGGCCATTGAGGGGCTGGTGTCGACGACCAGGGTGAGGCAGAGCCGGCGGGCCGGTTCAGGGCGCAGGACGGGGACCATGATGTCCTCGTCCACGAGTCGCGTGACCGTCGCCTCTTCGTCCAGTTCGAACGCGGTGAGGGACGGCACCTTGCGGGTGAGCGGCTTCAACGCCCTTGTCAGCGCGAGACCGTGCGGCAGTGCGGCCTCCGCCGGGACGTGCACGGGGGCGGCGAGCCGCTCCCGTGGCGCAGGCCGGCGGGAGCCCCGGATGTGCAGGGTTGCCTGGCGCGCGGCGCCGGTGCCGTCGACGGGCTCTGTGGGCGGTGGTGTCGGATCCTCCTTGGATTCCGGTGTCTCGGCGGGGGACTCCTCCGGTTCCGCGTCGGGCTCGTCCTCGGTACCGGACGAACGGCCGTCCAGGACGTGCTGGGCGAGCCAGAGGATGTCCGCCAGTTCCTCGGGGCCGGGGTCCTCGACCCCGCCCTCCCGCAGGAGATCCAGGAGGTGGGAGATCACGTCGCGTCCGGCCCGCTGAGCGGCTGCAGGGTCGCGTCCGCCAACTGCTTGATCTCCTCCGGAGCCGTCCACGCTCCGGCCAGGCGCAGCTGCACGGCGTTGAGCAGCTGGTCCGTGCCCAGTTCACCGCGCTCGCGCCGACTCAGGAACGTGCGGATCAGACCATCGGGACCGGTCGCCGTCGCCACCGCGTCGGGCCCGATGCGCCGCTCGATGATGCGCAGCAACTTCTCCTCTTCCGGCAGGTCGATGGTCAGCCGGATGCAGCGGCGCAGAAACGCCGGCGGGAACTCCCGCTCGCCGTTGCTGGTGAGGACGACCACGGGGAAGGCCCGGCACTGCACCTGACCCGCGGTGATCCGGACCCGTACGCCGGGGTCGTCGGTTCCCACGGTCATCGTCTGCTGGTGATCCGCGAGCCGGGCCAGCTCCGGGATGTCGAAGCGCCCTTCGTCCAGAACGGTCAGCAGGTCGCCCGGCAGATCGATGTCGCACTTGTCGATCTCGTCGACGAGCAGGACGCGAGGACGCTCGGCGGGCAGGAACGCGGTGCCCAGGGGGCCCAGCCGAAGATAGCGTCCGATGCCGTCCGCGGCCGCCTTACGGTCCGACGGCCGTTCCTCCTCTGTTTCCCGGTCGCCTTCGTCCGCCTCTGGTGACTCGTCCGGGGCTGCGCGCATGCGTGCGAGGTTGGCGTCCTCCAGGCGCCGTAGCGCGTCGTACCGGTACAGGCCGTCGCGCAGCGTGGCCCGGCTGGTGATGGGCCACCGCAGCACAGGGCCGAGTCCCAGGTCCTGCGCGATGCTGTACGCCAGCGTCGACTTGCCCACCCCCGGCACGCCTGTGACCAGCAGCGGGCGCCGCAGGAGGAGCGCCGTGTTGACGAGGTCGATCTCGTTGTCGTCGGCGAGGTAGCCCGCCCCGCGCTCACGGTCCGCCGCGTACCGTTCGTCGTCGAGCGAGGGCACGATGTGACCCGGGTCGATCTCGCCCTCGAACACCCGCCATGGCGGCCGGTGTTCGGCGAGCCGGGCGAGGTGCCGCTGCGTCGGCACCGCCCGGTCGCCCTTGTAGATCCACCAGTCCTTCACGGCACCTCCGGTAGGTTTCCGGCAGCGTGCCGGACGGTCGTGTCACGCGATCAGGTTCGTGTCGCTCAACGGGTCCGCGGCCGGCGAGTGGTTGGGGTCGTCCCACAGGAGGACCACGCTCGCCCGGGCCGCGTCGGGCACCTTCGTGCTCCGGCGCAACTTCGCCACCGTGTCGGGCAGTTCCGCCACGTCGGCCACGCTGTGCAGGTCCAGCAGCGCATCCAGCGGCGGTACGTCGGGATCACTACGATGACTGTCGCGCTGCCAGACGATGATCGGCATTCCGGCGTCCAGCGCCGCGTACACACTCGACCGGGCCGGCGTCGTCGACACCGCGACGCACACCGGGTGGTCGTTCCTGCGCCACTCGCCGATGCGCTCGTCCAGGCTTTCGACGTCCTCCTCCGCCACCCACGCCGTGGGCCGCTCGGCATGGCCGTTGCGCCGGGTCAGCCACTGCCACCGGCGGGACCACAGCTGCGGCAGGTCGAACTCGCAGCGCTCGTCCGGGCAGCGGACCACGACCTGGTAGAGCTTGCCGAGCGAGCGCGTCCCCCTGGGCAGTTGCAGTGGCCACTGCTCGAACGCCTCCTCCAGCAGGCCGTCGAAGACGGCGAACTCGATGCGCTCCAGCTTCGTACCCGGGCCCTGCTTCCCGTCGGTGAGCGCCTCCGCGAGATTGCGCATGCATTCCTGAAGCAGGTCGCGCGCCCCGTCCATGTCCACCACCATCGACGACCCGTCCTCGGGTGGCTGAAGGCGGCGCGGCTGTCTTCCGTCCGTCGTGCGCAGCCATATCTCCGCGTAGTACCGGTCCGGCCGCTGGGGGTGCTCCGTCAGCCGCACGGTCAGCGTCGCCTCGCCGCGTTTGATGCCCGGGGCCTCGGGCAGCGTCGGCAGCTCCCGGCTGTCCAGGAACCGGCTCACCCATGTGGCCAGCGCCGATGCACGCTGCTGGTCGGCGGGGCTCTCACCGGCGGCGTAACCGGCCGCGAGGGCGTGCGCGAAGGCGACCGGCTTGGGCACCGCGCCCGGAGCGTGGCGGCGCTCGCCCAGATCCTCGGCCCATGCGTACAAGTCGCCTTCGGGCGTGCCGTACGGTGCGGCGGCCTGTCCCGGACCGCCCGGGGCTCCGAAGGACCACTGGTACGCCTGGCCGGCCCAACTCTCCGGCCTTACGTCCTTGAGCAGCCCGCCCAACTGCCGCCAGGCAGCCTCGTCCAGCCCGCCCGACGGCATGTCCGCGGGCGCAGCGGCGGGCGTCACTACGTCCCCGGCGGGGGAGCACGGCGAGGATGCCGCCAGCAAGGACGGGCGGGTGCCGTACACGGGGATTGGGCCGAGCGGCGGCTCGACGCGCTCGGGTTGGTCCGTCATGTAACGCACGAGCTGCTCGATGCCCGCCGAGTTGAGCGACGGTACACGGAAGCGGCTGATTCGCACGGCTCCCAGGAACGAGGGCAGTTCCTTCTCACTGCGTCCGGGCAGGATGACCAGGAGGACCTTCCGGAACCAGGCTCTGTAGTTCTCATAGAGCTCCGTGCCCAGCAGAGTGGCCTCGAAGGAGACTCCGAGTCCCACCCCGTCCTGCTCTTCGTGGTCACCGCGGATCTTGTATGCGGGAGACGCGACGACGAGGACGTAGTCCGCGTCGGCATACTGCCGCATCATCCACCGTGGCCAGTCCTGGGGCTGCACGCCGGCGTAAAGATCGACCTTCGCGTCGAGACCGCCCTGTGTGCGCAGCAGCTCGTAGAGCGTCTCCACCTTGTCGACGTGATGCTGGTCGTCATGGGCGTAGGAGATGAAGACCCGCGGTCTTCCTGCCCCGACCGCCGTGTCCGCCCCGTACTCCATGTCCCCCGTGCCCCCTCCCGCGCAGGAACTCAGGGTAGTCGGGCGAACCGGTTCAGTTGGGCTTCTTCTCCCGTCCCGACAAGAACTCCTGCATCTTCGACTTGAAGCCCTGGCGGATCATCGCGCCTCGGTCGGGGTCGCCCTTCAGGATGGATGTGGCCGTTGCTTCCAGTTGGTCCCAGGTGGCGTGCGGGGGGATCGGGGGGACGGCCGGGTCCGTGAGGAAGTCGAGTACGGCGGGGCCGTCCGACTCCAGGCCCGCGCGCCAGGCCGGCTCGACCTCCTCGGGCTTCTCCACGCGGATGCCGGTCAGGCCGAGGGAACGGGCGAAGGCGGCGTAGTCGACGTCGGGGAGTTCCTGGGAGGGGAGGAAGGACGGGGCGCCCTCCATGGCGCGCATCTCCCACGTGACCTGGTTGAGGTCGCGGTTGTTGAACACGGCCACGATCAGACGCGGGTCATCCCAGAGGTGCTTGTACTTCGCCGCCGTGATCAGTTCCGCCAGCCCGTTCATCTGCATCGCCCCGTCCCCGACCAGGGCGATCGCCGGGCGGTCCGGGTGGGCGAACTTGGCGCCGATCGCGTACGGCACACCGCAGCCCATCGTCGCCAGCGTCCCGGACAGCGACGCGCGCATGCCGGGCCGCATCGTGAGGTGGCGGGCGTACCAGTTGGCCGCCGAGCCCGAGTCGGAGGAGACGATCGCGTCGTCCGGCAGCAGCGGGTCCAGCGCGCGGGTGACGTACTCCGGGTTGATCGGGTCGGCCGACAGCCCCGCGCGCCGCTCCATGACGTCCCGCCAGCGCGCCACGTTGTCGCACACCGTGTCGTACCACTCGCGGCCCCGCTCCTCGGCGGCGATCAGCGGGATCAGCCGCTCCAGCGTCGCCTTCGCGTCGCCGACGAGATTCACCTCGTACGGATACCGCATCCCGACCATGTGCGGATCGATGTCGATCTGCACACCGCGCGCCTTGCCGAAGTCCGGCAGGAACTGCGAGTACGGGAAGGACGATCCGATGGTCAGGAGCGTGTCGCAGTCCCGCATCAGCTCGTACGAGGGCCGTGTGCCCAGCAGGCCGATCGCGCCGGTGACATAGGGCAGTTCGTCGCTCAGGACGTCCTTGCCGAGCAGCGCCTTCGCCACGCCCGCGCCGAGCAGTTCGGCGATCCGCTCCACCTCGGCGCGTGCGCCGGCCGCTCCCTGGCCGACCAGGATCGCCACCTTGTCGCCGGTGTTGAGGATCTCCGCCGCCCGCCGCACCGAGTCCTCCGAGGGGACCGCCGTCCAGGAAGTGCGGTCCAGGCTGGAGGGCACCATCTTGAACTCGTGCGTGGGCGGCGAGTAGTCCAGCTCCTGGACGTCGCCGGGGATGATGACGGCCGTGGGGGCGCGGCGCGCGTACGCCGTACGGATCGCCCGGTCCAGGACGTTCGGCAGCTGCTCGGGGACCGTCACCGTCTCCACGAAGTCCGAGGCGACGTCCTTGAACAGCGTGTGCAGGTCCACCTCCTGCTCGTACGAGCCGCCCATCGCGGAGCGGTGCGTCTGGCCGACGATCGCCAGGACGGGCACATGGTCGAGCTTGGCGTCGTACAGGCCGTTCAGGAGGTGGATCGCGCCCGGCCCCGAGGTCGCCGCGCACACCCCGAGCCGGCCGCTGAACTTGGCGTACCCGACCGCCTGGAACGCGGACATCTCCTCGTGCCGCGACTGGACGAAACGCGGCCGGTTCCCGGCCCGGCCCCAGGCGGCCAGCAGCCCGTTGATGCCGTCGCCGGGGTAGCCGAAGACCTGCTCCACACCCCATTCGCGCAGGCGCTCAAGGACATGGTCGGCGACTTTGCTGCTCATGCGGGACCTCCCGGTCCGATCGGGGGCCGGCCCTCCGTGCGGGGGCTGTGCGGCACCGCCACGAGTGACCCCGGGGGCAGGCGGAAAACCCGCGTGGGCGTTTGAGGACGGTGAGTGAGGGCAGGCGGACGAACAGTGCTTCGGACAGGAGGCACGTCCGTGGGAACGGCGAGTCCCGCCACGGGTGTGTCCGGTACCGGTGCGCGCCCGCACTCCCGCGGTTGACCGTCCAAGCCAGAGCACAACCAAGGGAGTTGCGACGCACATGCCCACACCAGTGAGCGCGAAGCACCACCCGCACGACGACGCCCCCGACACCGCCGAGGACTTCCGCCGGCTGGCCGCGCTGCCCGAGGGACCGCAGCGCGACGCCCTCCGCGGGCGGATCGTAGAGGCGTGGCTGCCCATGGCCGACCGGCTCGCCGGACGTTTCCGCAGCCGCGGCGAGAGCTTCGAGGACCTGCGGCAGGTCGCCGCACTCGGCCTGGTCAAGGCCGTCGACCGATACGACCCCGAGCGCGGCAACGCCTTCGAGAGCTACGCCGTGCCCACCATCACCGGCGAGATCAAGCGGCACTTCCGCGACCACATGTGGACGCTGCACGTGCCGCGCCGGGTACAGGACCTGCGCAACCGCGTACGGTTCGCCGTGCACGACCTCCAGACCGTCTCCGGCCGCATGCCGTCCAACGCCGAGATCGCCGCGCACGCGGACATGACCGAGGCGGACGTCCGGGTCGGCCTGGAGGCGCTGGAGAGCTTCACCGCCCTGTCGCTGGACGCGGAACTGCCCGGCAGCGACGACGGCTACTCGCTCAGCGACGCGCTCGGCTCGGCCGATCCCGCGCTGGACACCGTCGTCGACCGCGAGTCCGTCAGGCCGAGGCTCGCCGCGCTGCCCGAGCGGGAGCGGGCGATCCTCTACATGCGGTTCTTCGGCGACATGACGCAGAGCCGGATCGCGGAGCACCTGGGCATCTCGCAGATGCATGTGTCCCGGCTGATCAGCCGGTGCTGCAACCGGGTGCGGGAACAAGTGCTCAGCGATGTGGCCTGAGGGCCGCCCCTGGGAGACGGTCTGAGAGCCGCTCCTAGGGGACCTCGGTGGCCGCCAGCGATATGTGGCGGGACATCGTGTCCAGGGCCTTCGCCTCCGCCATGGAGAACGGGGACCGGGCCCCGCATCTGAAGAGGGTCAGGGTGCCCCGCACGGTGCCGCCGGCCGCCAGGGGGACGCACAGCAGTGACGTGACGTTCGCCCGGACGAGTACGGGGGCACCCTGCGGGTCCCTCCCGAAGGCGTCCGGGTCCTCCGGACGCACCTGGAGCGACGGGGATCCGGTGCGCGTGGTCTCCGTGACCAGGGGACACGCGGCCGGATCCTGCGCCGCCAGCGCCGTCGCCTCCTCGGGTGAGGGGGCCAGCACCGCCGTACGCGTCATCGGCGAGGCGGTCGCGTCGGCGATCACCCAGTCGGCGAAGCCGCCGTGCAGTACCCGGGCCGCCCGCCGCAGCACGGACTCGCGGTCGCCGCGCGGTGCGGTCAGCAGGGCCGTCGTCATCTCGTCCAGCAGATCCATCAGGGTCGCGTGCCGGGTCGTCTCGGCCAGGTCGGGGACCCGGGTCGCCTGCGGGGCCGGCCGGGCAGGCGGTTCGAGTGCCCCGAGCGCGCCGGGCTGCATCACCACCAGGACCGTGGGGTGCGGCTCCCCGCTCGGACGTACGGCGGTCAGGGTCGCGTGGACGGGGGCCGACGGACGCTGCTGGAGATGCACGGTCAGACTGCGGTCGCCCTCGCCGCGGGCCACGGCGGCGGCCTGGGAACGGAACGCGGCCCGGTCGGCGTGCGCGAGGAGGCCGGACAGCGGGCGGCCCGTCGCATGGCCCGAGCGGACACCGGTGAAAGCGGTCGCCGCGAGGTTCAGCCGGCGTACCACCGCCTCCCGGTCCACCAGCGCGACCGGGAGCGGGAACTGCTGGAACACCGCCCGGAGCAGATGCTGCTCCTGACGGTCGGCGGAGGCCGTACGCGGCAGCCCGGCCGAGGACAGCCGCTCGTACCACGGCCACAACTGATCGGCGACATGGTCGAGTTCGAAGATGGCCGCGTCGAGGACCGTCGGCAGGTCCTCTCCCGTCACGGACCGCGCCGCCTTCAGTTCCGCGACGCGGCGTACGAAATCCGCGAGCTCCTCACCGAATCCGTCCGTCTTCTCCATGGGCATGAACCTAGCTCGCGGCGACACGTTGCGGGGCAGCGGGGATCCAACCGGTTCCTGGTCGCTCCACGACCGTTTTCCCCGGCCGGGACCGGGAACGCGCAGAAAAGAAGGAGGAGTTGACGATGCCCGCTCGCGACCGTGTGGGTCACTGGGGAGACGAGTCCGCCGAAGCCGCCCTTCCCGGGCGCAGATTGTCGGCCCTCGCCGAACAGGCCGCGCGCTGCACCGCCGACTGCTGCGGCGCCAGCAGTACGGTGGCCGAGGCGGGCGCCGACCGGCCCGCCGCCGTCACCCACCCCGACCTGGCCGGGCTCGTCGCCGTGCAGCTCCGCTCCGGGGACGGACCCATTCCGGCCGCCCTGGAACGCGGTGAGCCCGTCGACTCGGCCGACCTGCTGCACGACGAGCGCTGGCCCGAGTACCGCGCCCTGGCGCTCGACTCCGGCGTGCGCTCCAGCGTCACGCTGCCGTTCCGCCGGTCCGGCCTGACGGTGACGCTGAGCCTCTACAGCTTCCGTCCGGGCGCCCTGGACGACGCCCGGCACGGCCCCGTGCACGCGCTCGGGGAATTCGCCGCGAGCTGTCTCGTCCGCGACCGCTCCTACCGCGCCGCGCTCACCGAGCTGGACCACCTGGGCGCCGCCCTGCGCTCCCGTCCCGTAGTCGACCAGGCCTGCGGCATCGTCATGCACGTACTCGGCTGCGACGCCGACGCCGCGTTCGGCGTACTCCGCCGCATCTCACAGGGCACGAACCGCAAGCTGGCGGACGTCGCGGCCGGGGTGGTCAGCAGGCGCGGGCGGGGGCTCGAGCGGGATCTGGCGGCGTTGTTGAACTGAGCGGGTGGGGCGAGTCGGGGGTGGGGGCGTAGAGGACTCGGCCGGCTCCAGGACGGGAGAGGCGAGCGGGCTCGTCGGGGCGTGTCGTGTCACCCGCTCGGCCCTCCCCGATCCCGCGAATGGGGTCCGGCCGCGCGCGCCCGGGCCGCGGGCGGGCTGTCATGGCTGCGGGGGCACGACCGCCGTTCCCCCGCAGCCGTCGGCCGAAGGAGTCCACCCCATGCGCCGCACCGCCCGCGCCCTGTCCGTCGCCGCTCTGACGGGTGTCGCCCTGGGCGCCCCCGCCTCGGCCGCCTCCGCGGACCCGGCCGCGGAGGTCAGTCCGGGCACGGTCGCGCCGGGCGGCAGCGTCACCGTCTCGGTCACCTGCGACGCCCTCGACGGGTCCGCGCCCGCCACCCTCCAGGCCACCTCGCAGGCGTTCGAGGAAGGCACCGTCGAGCTGAAACGGGTCTCCGGCACGGGCGAGAAGGCCGCCGGGGCCGTGTACCGCGGCAGCGCCCGGGTCCCCCCGGCCGAGAGTTTCGAGGGCGACCCGGACGCGGCCGGAGCCGAGTCCGACTGGACGGTCGACGGGACCTGCCCGGCAGTGGGCGGCGGCGAGGGCAAGGAGTGGAGCGCGACGTTCACGGTGGCGCGGGAGAGCGGTGGTACCGGGAGCGGTGGTGCCGGGAGCGTGGGCGGTGGCAGTGACTCCGATCCGACCGACTCCGATCCGACTGACTCGGATGCCACCGACTCCGTTCTGACCGACTCCGGTGTCAGCGACCTGAGCGCGAGCGACTCCGGCGGCGGCAAGGGGAGCGACGCGGGCGGCAAGGGTGAGGAGAGCGGGGGCCACCAGGGCGGCAGCGGCAGCGGCGGCACCGGCGGTGGCCACACCTGCAAGGACCCCGACTCCGACTGGACCGGAGCCGGAAAGACCGAGCCCTACGCGGCCGAGTCGGAGGCCGGAAAGGCCGAACCCGGGTGGGACGGCGCCGAAACCGAAGGGACGGGAGGACTCGGCGGGACCGACACCGGGGGACTCGGCGAGGAAGGGCTCGACACCGGCGGCACGGACACCGGCGGGAGCGGTGCCGGCGAGACCGGAGGAACCGACGCCGGTGGAACCGACGCGAGCGGAATCGCACCCGAGTGGGACACCGGAGCCGGCAAGAAGGAACCCGGAGCGGAGGACTGCGCAGGCGCGACCGACCAGCACGGTGTGCAGGCCGGCACCGGCGGCACCTTCACCGACTCCGTCCCCGCGCTGGTGGCCGGCGGCGTACTGATCGCGGGTGCGTTCTCAGGCGCGGCGTACCGGCTGCGTCGCAGGACGACCACCCCGGAGGACTGAGGCGTACGGCCGCTCCGCGACCCGCGCAACCCCGGCGGCCACCCATGCAGTTGCGCCACGCTGGGTAGGCGAAGCGCGGAGACACACGATGCACCGCACGTCGCCCCCGGACCGTTAGACCCCACGACCCCCACCCCCCACCAGCCCGCACGGAGCATCGGACGACGTCGACCAGACCCACCACGGCACCAGGCACAGCGGAGGCACGGATGCGCCGGACGGACCCCGAAGGCCACGGCCCCGTCCGTTACGGGCCGCCGCTCCCCGACGACGGACTGCCCGTACTGCCCGAGATCGCGGCCGTGCTCGCCGCCGCAGCGGGCCGCGCCGAGAGCGAGCCGGTCGGCGGTGGCACCGCCCTGCTGGAGGCCGCGTGCGGCTACTGGGGCCGGCGCGGACTGCCGACCGAGCCCGAGCAGGCGGTGGCCGGCCCCGGCGCCCCCGCCCTGCTGCTCGGCCTGACCTTCGCGCTCGGCGGCGACGTCCTCGTGCCGCGGCCCTGCGCGGCCTGGTGGGCGCCGTACGCACGTCTGTTGGGCCGGCCCGTCTTCCACGTGGCGACCCCGGCCGAGTGCGGCGGCGTCCCGGATCCGTACGCCCTTCTGGAGACCGTCCGCCGGGTCCGTGACGAGGGCGGTGACCCACGGCTGCTCGTGCTGTCCGTCGCCGACGACCCCACCGCCACCGTCGCCCCGCCCGAGGTGCTGCACGAGACCGTGGAGGCCGCCACCGGCGAGGGCCTGCACCTGGTGAGCGACGAGACCTGGCGCGACACCGTGCACGCGCCGCACGACACCGTGCTGGTCAGCCCCGCCGAGATGCTGCCCGAGCAGGTCACCGTCGTCACCGACCTGGCCGGCGCCCACCTCCCGCCGGGCTGGCCCGCCGCGGTCGCCCGGTTCCCCGCGCACAACGCCGGCAACGGCCTCCACGCGCGCGTGCTGGACGTGCTCACCGCACTCGGCGCCCGCGTCGCCGGCCCGGTCGCCCTCGCCGCCGGGTACGCGCTCGCCGAGCCGGAGACCGTCACCGCGCGGATCGGCGCCGCCGTACGGCTGCACGCGCGCGTGGCGGCCGCCGCGCACGCAGCCGCAGTGGGAGCCGGCGCCCTGTCCCGGCCCCCGCAGGCCGGCCGGCACCTGTACGTCGACCTCGGTCCCCTGCGCGCCGGGCTGTCCTCGCACGGCGTGGGCGACGCGCAGGACCTGGAGGACTTCCTCGCCGCGCGGCTCGGCATGCCCGCGCCGGGCGGGCACCGCTTCGGCGACGACCTCGCGGCGTTGCGCGTACGGCTGTCCACCGGCGCGCTGCTGGCGGGCACCGACGAGGAGCGCGCGGAATGCATCGCCTCCCCCTCGCCGTTGGAACTGCCACACGTGCAACGCGCGTTGATCCACATGAGGTCGGTCTTCGACGATCTCCGCGACGAAGCTCAGCGACGGGAGCCTCCTCGATGACGCAGCAGTCCGAGTCGACCACCGGGCGAACGGCCACCACGACGCACAAGGCCACCGCGAAGCACAAGACCACCGCGAGCACGACCGCCCAGGAAACCGGCGATCCGACGGGCCACCCATCCCCCCTCGCGACCCCGATCCCTCCCCTCGCCGCCCCCCGCCCGCTGGGCGAACGCCGGGTGTGGCCCCGCTCCTTCCACGACCGGCTCACCGCCCCGCTGCCCGGCATCAAGACCCTCGCCCGCTTCGCCCGCGAGGGCGCCGTACGTCCGGGCCGCGAGGGCCTCGCCGACATCCCGCTCCTGCCCTTCGAGCCCGGCCCGGTGCCCCGCGTGGGCGCCGACACGGTCGCCGTCTCCTGGGCGGGGCACGCCAGTTGGGTCGTGCAGATCGGCGGGCTGACCGTGCTCACCGACCCGGTCTGGTCGCGCCGGATCCTCGGCACGCCGGCCCGGATCACCCCCGTCGGCGTCGCGTGGAGCGCCCTGCCGCGCGTGGACGCGGTCGTCGTCAGCCACAACCACTACGACCACCTGGACGCCCCCACCCTGCGCCGACTCCCGCGCGACACCCCCGTGTTCGTGCCGGCCGGCCTCGCGGGCTGGTTCCGGCGGCGGCGGTTCACGCAGGTCACCGAGCTGGACTGGTGGGAGGCGGCCGAACTGTCCGGCGTCCGCTTCGACTTCGTGCCGGCCCACCACTGGTCCAAGCGCACCCTCGTCGACACCTGCCGCAGCCTGTGGGGCGGCTGGGTGCTCACCGCGCCGGACGGACAGCGCGTGTACTTCGCCGGCGACACCGGCTACGGCCACTGGTTCACCCGCATCGGCGAGCGCTACCCGGACATCGACCTCGCCCTGCTCCCCATCGGCGCCTACGACCCCCGCTGGTGGCTCAGCGACGTCCACTGCGACCCGGAGGAGGCGGTACGGGCGGCTCAGGACCTGGGCGCGCGGCGGATGGCACCCATGCACTGGGCGACGTTCGTCCTGTCGGCGGAGCCGGTCCTGGAGCCGCTCACGAGGGTGCGGGCGGCATGGGAGAAGGCGGGCCTGGACCGGGAGGACCTGTGGGACCTGCCGGTAGGAGGATCACGCGTGCTGAAGGAGCGGACGGACCGGAGGCCCGCCCCGGGGCGCGGAGAACTGCGCGCCTAGGCACTAGGTCCCGGCGATCTCTCGCCTGAGCTGATGGGTGAAGCGGCGAAGCAGGTCCAGCGTCTCCATGTGCTCGGCCCTGCGGTCGTCCCTGCCCCCGCTGGGCCGGGAGCTCCACACCCGACGCGCGAGAGCCTCGGCGAGCTCGGTGGTCTCCTCGGCGCACAGCAGGTAGAGGGCCGACCGGGCCTCCTGCATCCGGCCTGCCAGCTCGTTGGCGCCGGCACCGTCGTGACTCAGCTGCGTTTCGCGCAGGTGGTCGATGAGCTGGGTCGCGGCCGTGTTGAAGGCGACCCCGGCTTTCAGCTTCTGCTCTCGCAGCCACATACGGTCCTGGCGACGGGCAGTGAACCAGGAGCCGAATGCGACCCCCATGACGCCGATCGCAGCCCCGATGGCCACGGACAGGATGTTCTCCACGCCCAGCTCCCCCGATCCACAGCTCGCAGCAGGCTACCGATGCCACGGCTCACTTGGCGGAGCGAACCCGCCGCCACAGACTCGGCGCCACACTGATCAGCACGGTCAGCGCGACCGCCGCCACCACGCCCTCCCACGGCTCGCTGAACAGCGAACCACCGAGGATCCCGATCAGCTGGTACGTCACCGCCCACGCCAGACAGGCCGGCAGGTTCCCCCGCGCGAACCGTCGCATCGTCCACTCCGCCAGCAGACAGGCCAGCATCACCGGCAGCCGGCCCGCCGGTACCAGCCGGGACAGCACCAGCACCGCCACCCCGTGCTCGGCGAGCTTCTCCTGGGCCTGTGCGAGCCGCTCCTCCGGCGCACGGGAGCGGATCGCCTCCAGCCAGCGCGAACCGTTCTTCGAGCCGAGGCCGCGCCGGCCCAGCCAGTACAGCGTCACATCGCCCAGGAACGCGGCCGTGGACGCCGTCACGAACACCAGCGCCAGCGAGAACGGCGCCGTCTGGTGGAACGCCACCACCGCCGCGGAACTGACCAGCGCCCCCGTCGGCACGATCGGCACCAGCGCCCCGATCAGCACCAGCAGGAACAGGGTGGGATAGCCGATCGCCTGCTGCGTCGACTCCGGCGTCACCGTCGTCGTGGCGGCGGCCAGCACCGTCACCTGGCCACCTCCAGGCGCACACTCTCGCCGTGCGCGAGCCGGTGCACCGATACGCCGGGCGTGCGCTCCGCCGCGAGGCGCGCGAACTCATCGCCGGGCGCATGGAATTCATGGGGGCGCACGGCGTCCATGCCGATCGGCCAGTAGGTGCCGTAGTGCACCGGCACCGCACTGCGCGGCGCGAGCCGGGCCAGCGCCTCCGCAGCACGCCCCGCGTCCAGGTGCCCCTCCCCGAGATACGGCCCCCAGCCGCCCACCGGCAGCAGCGCCACGTCGACCGGCCCGACCTCCTCCGCCATGTCGTCGAACAGGCCGGTGTCCCCGGCGAAGTACGTGCGTACCTGGCCCTCGATGACATAGCCGAGGGCGGGGGAGCGGTGCCGTCCGACGGGCAGCCGCCGCCCGTCGTGCCGCGCCGGAACGGCCCGTACGGCCACGCCGCCCACCGTCGTCACATCGCCGGGCGCCATCTCGGTCACCCGTAGATGGGTGAGCCGGCGCAGACCCGGGACCGCGCCCGGCGCACCCCGGGGCACGAGCAGGCGGGTGTCCTCGGGCAGCCCGGCGAGTGAGGGAACGTGCAGGTGGTCGGCGTGGAGGTGGGAGACGACGGCGACATCGGCGCGCCGGGAGTCGGGCGCAGGGAGCGCACCCCGGCGTCGGCGCAGGTGCGCGAGCCGGCGTGCGAACAGAGGGTCGGTGAGGATGCGCACGTTCGAGTCCTCGACCGTGCAGGTGGCGTGACCCCACCAGGTGATCTCCACCGGCACTTCTTTGCCTCCTTCGCGCGACTCCCCGAAGCGTACGGGCTGGAGTAGGGTCGGCGGCGAAATCCGGAGGTGAGGGGGGACGCCATGGGGCCATCCATAGTGCGCGTCACGGCGATCGCCAGTCTGACGCCGCTCGAAGAGCTGGACGCCGACCCCTTCCTGGTGGACTCCCGCAGCCAGCACGCCATGTGCACGCGCTGGGCCGCCGAGCACGGGTACTTTGTCGCGCGTGAGCTCCTCGTACGGGGGCTGCGGGCGGACCACAGCGTGCTGTGGGAGGGCGTGCGGCCCGGCCTCGATCTGTTCGTGGCGCCCAGCCGGAGGGTGCTGGAGAGCGCGCTGTCGTCCGTCGAGGAGTTCACCGCGGAGTGCGCCCGGCGCGGGGTGCGGGTGGAGACGGTGGGGCGGGCCGAGCCGTTGTACGACGCGCAGATGAAGGCCCGGGTGCATCGGCGGCTGTCGATGCCCACGGCGGGGTACGACGGCCGATAGGCGGGTCCCCTGTGGCGCCGGGTCGTGTCGTGTTTCGGCTGCGGCGCCGTCGGGGCTGGTCGCGCAGTTCTCCGCGCCCCTTTCAGGGGCGCTGCCGAACCCGGCGTTGTGCGAGGCTGGGGGCGTAAAGGCCCGTTTCGGGGCGGTGGGCCGGACGTGAGGTGGGCTGGGCGTGCGTGGGCGTTGGCGGCGGGTTGCCAGTCAGGTCGGGCGGAGCGTGGCCGTGTGGGCGGTCTCGACCGTCACCATGCTCGTGCTCGCCGGGATCCTGCCGGACTTCCAGCTCCAGTCGGCCGACGACGAGAGCACCACCCGGCTCGCCATGACCGCGGCCCTCGGCGCCGGTGCCTTCGGTCTGCTCTCCGCGCTCGTCTGGCCCCTGCTCGTACGGCTGCTGCTGCTCGTGCCCGCGCTCGTGCTCGGCCTGCTGGTGTTCTTCCTGAACGGCTCGCTGCTCATCGTCGCCCTGCGCCTGGTGCCCTCCGGCGACAGTGAGGCCGCCCCAGAGACCGCCGTCATCGTGGCCGCCGTGATGTCCGCCGTCGCCTCCGCCACCGGCGGTGCCCTGGCCGTTCGTGACGACGACGCCTACCGGCGCCGGCTGTACCGACTCGCCGACCGGCGGCGCCGGGCCCTGCCGCCCGGCCCCTCCAGCCCCGGCACGGTCTTCATGCAGCTCGACGGCGTCGGCCACGACCTCCTGCTCGCCGCCGTGGGCAAGGGCCTGATGCCCACCGTCGCCCGCTGGCTCGGGGAGGGAGCCGGTGCGGGCCGGCGCCCCACCCACCGGCTCACCGCCTGGCGCACCGACTGGTCCAGCCAGACCGGCGCAAGCCAGCTCGGCATCCTGCACGGCAGCAACCACGACGTCCCGGCCTTCCGCTGGTACGAGAAGGCGGCCCGCGAGGTGATGGTCTGCAACCGTCCCACCAGCGCCGCCGAGCTCCAGCGCCGCGCCATCGACCGCACCGGCGACGGCGGACTGCTCACCGCCGACGGCGCCAGCCGCGGCAACCTCTTCAGCGGCGGCGCCGACGAGCAGGCCCTGGTGCTGTCCATCGCCACCAAGCGGCGCGACCGCCGCAACCGCTCCCGCGCGGGCTACTTCGCCTACTTCTCCGACCCGGCCAACGCCGTGCGCACCGCCCTGTCCTTCATCGCCGAGGTCGGCCGGGAGATCGGCCAGGCGACCCGGGCCCGCGCACGCAAGGCCAGGCCGAGGGTCTCCCGCGGCGGTCTCTACCCGTTCGTGCGGGCCTTCGCGACCGTCGTCGAACGGGACGTCGTCGTCGCCGCGGTCATGGGCGACATGTTCGCCGGCCGCACCGCCGTCTACGCCGACCTCGTGGCGTACGACGAGGTCGCGCACCACTCCGGGCCGTTCGGCCGCGACGTCGAGAAGGTCCTCGAACGCCTCGACCGGGCGCTGGCGTTGATCGAGAAGGCCGCCGAGCACGCGCCGCGGCCGTACCGGCTCGTGGTGCTGTCGGACCACGGCCAGAGCCCCGGCGAGACCTTCCGCGCCCGCTACGGCCTCGGCCTCGGCGACCTGGTGCGGGCCGGCTGCGGGCTGCCCGTGCCGCGCAGGGCACGGCGCACCCACAGCGGCGCCGAGGCCCGCGCGGCCGTGCGCGCCGCGCTGCGCCGCCCCGTCGAGGAGGGCGGCGAGCAGCACCGCCCCTCGCGCCGCCGCTCCGAGCCGATCGTGCTGGCCTCGGGCAATCTCGGCCTGGTGTCCTTCCCGGACGTGCCGCACCGGATGACCAAGGAGGAGATCGACGCCCGCCACCCGGCGCTGCTCACCACCCTCGCCAACCACCCCGGCATCGGCTTCCTGCTGGTGCGCAGCGAGCGGCACGGCGGGGTCGTGCTCGGCGCGTACGGCGCCGAGATCCCCCTGGACCGGCTGGACGACGATCCGGGCCCGCTGGAGGTCTTCGGACCGGGCGCCGCCGACGCCGTACGCCGCACGCACTCCTTCCCGAGCACCGCAGACATCATGGTCAACTCCGCCTACGACCCGGCCGACGGCGAGGTGCTCGCCTTCGAGGAGCAGATCGGCTCGCACGGCGGGCTCGGCGGCGCGCAGGGCAGGCCGTTCCTACTGTCTCCCGTCGCCCTGTCCGCGCCCGTGGACGACGGGCAGGACCTCGTCGGCGCCGAGCAGGTGCACCGGGTGCTGCGGCGCTGGCTGCGCGAGGCGAACGGGCCGCAGGTGCCGGTGGAGGCGGAACCGCAGGAGCGGGCCGCCTGAAAATCGAATGACGAGCGCAACCATCAATTGAGAACCTCGACGGACAGCAACCACATCCGCGAGAGCGGCGCCGGTTTAGGCGCAAAGAGGGGAGCCTCTGCGTTGCAGGCTGCAGTCACCGTCACGCCCACCCGTATCCCCGAACTGCTCCTCGGCCTCGCCACCGTGCGGCCCGTGTTCATCTGGGGCGCCCCCGGCATCGGAAAGTCGTCCCTCGTCAGGGACTTCGCCGCGTCGCTCGGGCTGGAGTGCGTGAGTCTGCTCGGTACGCAGCTCGCGCCGGAGGACCTGATCGGCGTGCCGCAGATCCGCGACGGACGCTCGGTGTTCTGCCCGCCGGAGGCCATCGCCCGCGACGAGCCGTACTGCTTGTTCCTGGACGAGCTGAACGCGGCCACGCCCGATGTGCAGAAGGCGTTCTACTCGCTGATCCTGGACCGCCGTATCGGCAACTACGAACTGCCGAAGGGCTCCATCGTCATCGGCGCCGGCAACCGCGCCACCGACAACGCCCTCGCCCGGCCCATAGCGTCCGCGCTGGTCAACCGGCTCACCCACGTCCACCTGGAGGCGTCCGCCAAGGACTGGCTGACCTGGGCCGCGAACAACGGCATCCACCCGTGGATCCTGGACCACCTCACCGACCGCCCCGACCACCTGTGGTCCAAGCCGCCGAAGACCGAGGAGCCGTTCTCCACGCCCCGCTCCTGGCACATGCTCTCCGACGCGCTGCACTCCTTCGGCCGCGACCTCGACGAGGAGACCCTGAAGGTCCTGGCGCACGGCACGCTGACGCCGACGCACGCCACCGCGTTCTGCGGCTACGTCAAGATCGTGCGCAGCCAGTACGGCATCGAGGCGATCATCAAGGGCGACGCCGGCTGGCCGCACGGTATGCAGGACCGTGATCTGCTCTACTACCTCGCCGAGTCCTTCCGCGGCCGTCTGATCAAGGAACTGCCGGTCAGCAAGGACCACATGTCGGCGGCCGCCCGGCAGACCGCGTACCGCGCCAAGTCGCTGCTGGTGCAGCTCGCGGAGATCTCCGTCGAGGTCGCCCAGAGCGTCATCGCCTCCGACACCGACGGCAATCCCGTACTGCCGGCCTGGTTCCTGGTGGAGGCCGCGCGCGACATGCCCCGGCTGGTCGAGGCGCGGCGATGAGCCGCGGCGGCGGCCAGAAGGGCGGCAAGGGGCAGAAGAAGCGGGACCTCGCGGCGGAGGCCTTCGCCGAGGGGCTGCGGCTGGTGCGCGCCAACCCGGCACTCGCCGCCGTGGAGTTCACCGTCTGCCGCCACGAGAGCTGCGAACAGGCCCCGCGCGACGGACTTCTTCGCGTCGACTCCGACGGCGTCCTGCACGTCCACCCCGCCCGGCTCGCCGAACCCGCCACCTGGGCCTGGGCGATCGCGCACGCCGTCCTGCACCTCGGCTTCGGCCACGTCCCCTCCAGGAAGGGCGTGCCCGTGCAGCCCGACCGCGCCGACCTCGCGGCACGGTGCGTCGCCGTCAACCGCTTCCTGCTCACCTTCCCCGTCGGCAAGGCCCCGGAGGACCTGCCGCTGACCTACCCGGCCGGCGACGAGGAGCAGCTCGCCGCGCCCTGGCGGCGCGACGGCGTCCCGGCCGCGTACGAGCGCTGCGGCACGGCAGGCCCTGAGCCCGACCAGCTCCTCGTGGAGTGGACGAGCTGGTACGGATCCCCTCCGGACCACCAGCTGGCCTTCGCCACCGCGCTCACCCGGACCGTCTCCACCGCGATGGACATGGCGGGCGGCCGCCGCGACTCCATGGTCGGCGAGCCCGTCAAGAAGCGGCCCTGGCAGTGGGCGCTGGAGTGGTTCATCACCTCCTACCCGCTGCTCGGCGGCATCGCGGCCGGCATCAAGCTGGTCGCCGACGCCGAACTCGCCCGCGCCCACGGCATCGCGGTGGCCGCCGTCAACGCGGAGGCCGGCGAGATCTACATCAACCCGCTGCGCCAGTTCGAGCCCGAGGAATGGCGGTTCATCCTCGCCCACGAGATGCTGCACGCCGCCCTGCGCCACGGCGACCGCTGCGGCACCCGCGACCCCTACCTGTTCAACGTCGCCTGCGACTACGTCATCAACGGCTGGCTGCGCGAGATGCAGGTCGGCGAGATGCCCCAAGGACTGCTGTACGACCAGGAGATGACGGGCCTGTCCGCCGAGGAGGTCTACGACCGGATCGCCGGCGACCTGCGCCGGATGCGCCGTCTCGCCACCCTGCGCGGCAAGGGCGTCGGCGACGTCCTCGGCGCCCCGCTCGGCGCACCCGGTGACTACGTCGACCTCGACGAGTTGTACCGCCGGGGCCTGTGCCAGGGCCTGGACCTGCACCAGCAGCACGAGCGCGGCTTCCTGCCCGGCGGCCTGGTCCAGGAGATCCGCGCGCTCAGCCATCCGCCGCTGCCCTGGGACGCCCGACTCGCCCGCTGGTTCGACGAGTTCGTGCCCCGCCCGGAACCGGTGCGGACCTACGCCCGGCCCTCGCGCCGGCAGGCCTCTACCCCCGAAATCCCGCGCGCCGGACGCTACTTCCCGCCCGAGGAGATCGCCCGCTGCACCTTCGGCGTCGTCCTGGACACCTCCGGGTCCATGAGTGCCGGCCTGCTCGGCAAGGCGCTCGGCGCGATCGCCTCGTACGCCGAGGCCCGCGACGTCCCGGCCGCGCGCGTGGTGTTCTGCGACGCGGGACCGTACGACGCCGGGTACGTGCCGGTCACCGACATCGCCGGACGGGTGCGGGTGCGGGGCCGCGGCGGTACGGTCCTGCAGCCCGGGATCGACCTGTTGCTGCGTGCGGACGACTTCCCGCCCGGGGCGCCCGTCCTTGTCATCACGGACGGCTGGTGCGACGTGCTGCGGGTACGGCGAGAGCACGCGTACCTGATTCCCCCGGGCCGTCGACTGCCGTTCACCCCGCGTGGGCCGGTCTTCCGGGTGAGTTGAGCCGGAGTGTGATCGGATGGGGGACACGGACCCCGGAAACGGGCCCCCATGCGAAAGGAAGAATCGTGGCTACCACGCGCTCCGCACACACCGTCTGGGAAGGCAACCTGCTCGAGGGCAACGGTGTCGTCAACTTCGACTCCTCCGGTGCCATCGCCGCGCAGCCGGTCACGTGGGCCTCGCGCTCGCAGGACGCGAACGGCAAGACCAGCCCCGAGGAGCTCATCGCCGCCGCGCACTCCAGCTGCTTCTCCATGGCGCTGTCGCACGCCCTGAACGGCGCCGGTACGCCGCCCACCAAGCTGGTCACCTCGGCCGACGTGAACTTCCAGCCGGGTGAGGGGATCACCGGGATCCACCTCACGGTGGAGGGGACGGTGCCCGGCATCGACAACGACGCGTTCGTCGCCGCCGCGGAGGACGCCAAGAAGAACTGCCCGGTAAGCCAGGCGCTGACGGGGACGACGATCACGCTCTCGGCCAAGCTGGCGTAGCGCTCCGCGAGGAGCCGCGACAGGTCGTCGTGCGGCTGCGGCGCCGTCGTGGCCTGTCGCGCAGTTCCCCGCGCCCCTGGGGGTTGCGGCCCTTCGGGCCGCCCCCCAGTGCCTGAGCGGGCGCTCAGCCCTCGTTTGGCACCCGCCCCCCGGGTCACCCGCCCCATTGACAAGAGCCCACTCAAGTTTTGTGCTGGAGTTCAAGAGGTGCCCTGGCGGAAGGGGACAGTGATGGCACGCGCGGTCGGGATCGATCTCGGGACCACGAACTCGGTGGTCGCCGTTCTGGAGGGCGGCGAGCCCACTGTCGTCGCCAATGCGGAGGGGGCCAGGACCACACCGTCGGTCGTGGCCTTCGCCAAGAACGGCGAGGTGCTCGTGGGGGAGGTGGCCAAGCGACAGGCGGTGACGAACGTCGACCGCACCGCACGCTCCGTGAAGCGCTACATGGGCGACGGGAGCTGGCGCTTTCCCGACCAGGGCGACATCGACGGCACCCGCTACCGGGCCCAGGAGCTGTCGGCCCGGGTGCTCCAGAAGCTGAAGCGGGACGCCGAGGCGTATCTCGGCGAGGACGTCACCGACGCGGTGATCACCGTCCCCGCCTACTTCGACGACGCCCAGCGGCAGGCCACCAAGGAGGCCGGGGAGATCGCGGGCCTGAAGGTCCTGCGGATCATCAACGAGCCCACGGCCGCCGCCCTCGCCTACGGCCTGGACCGCGGCGAGGAGCAGACCGTGCTGGTCTTCGACCTCGGCGGCGGCACCTTCGACGTCTCGCTGCTGGAGATCGGCGACGGCGTCATCGAGGTCAAGGCCACCAACGGCGACACGCACCTCGGCGGCGACGACTGGGACCAGCGGGTCGTCGAGTACCTGGTGAAGAAGTTCAAGGGGCAGAACGGCATCGACCTCGGCAACGACAGGATGGCCGTCCAACGGCTGCGCGAAGGCGCCGAGAAGGCCAAGATCGAGCTGTCCAGCTCCTCCGAGACCACGATCAACCTGCCCTACATCACCGCCTCCGCCGAGGGCCCCCTCCACCTCGACGAGAAGCTGACCCGCGCCCAGTTCCAGGAGCTCACCGCCGACCTCCTCGACCGCTGCAAGACCCCCTTCCACCAGGCCGTCAAGGACGCTGGCATCAAGCTCTCCGCGGTCGACCACGTCATCCTCGTCGGCGGCTCCACGCGGATGCCCGCCGTCACCGACCTCGTGAAGGAACTCACCGGCAAGGACCCGCACAAGGGCGTCAACCCCGACGAGGTCGTGGCCGTCGGCGCGGCCCTCCAGGCCGGCGTCATCCGCGGCGACGTCAAGGACGTCCTCCTGCTCGACGTCACCCCGCTGTCCCTCGGCATCGAGACCAAGGGCGGCATCATGACGAAGCTCATCGAACGCAACACGACGATCCCGACCCGGCGTTCGGAGATCTTCACGACCGCCGCCGACAACCAGCCCTCCGTCGGCATCCAGGTCTACCAGGGCGAACGCGAGATCGCCTCGTACAACAAGAAGCTCGGCGTCTTCGACCTCACCGGTCTGCCGCCGGCCCCGCGCGGGGTGCCGCAGATCGAGGTCGCCTTCGACATCGACGCCAACGGGATCATGCACGTCTCCGCGAAGGACCTCGCGACGGGCCGCGAGCAGAAGATGACCGTGACCGGCGGCTCGGCGCTGCCGAAGGACGACATCGACCGGATGATGCGGGAGGCCGAGCAGTACGCCGAGGAGGACCACAAGCGCCGCGAGGCCGCCGAGACCCGCAACCAGGGCGAGCAGCTCGTCTACCAGACCGAGAAGTTCCTGCGCGAGAACGAGGACAAGGTCCCGGCGGAGACCCGGGCCGAGGTCGGGTCGGCGATCACGGAGCTGAAGGAGCAGCTGGAGCAGAACGCCGAGACGAACGTCCTGCGCACCGGCATCGAGAAGCTCGCCACGGTCAGCCAGAAGATGGGCCAGGCGATGTACGCCCAGTCCCAGCAGACCCCCGCCGACAGCTCGGCCGACGCCGGCACCGGCACCGGCACCGAGCAGGGCGCCGCGCAGGACGACGACGTGGTCGACGCGGAGATCGTCGACGACGAGAAGGACCAGCGGGACCGGAAGGGCGGGGCCGCCTAGGAGCCCGCCTTCTCCCAGCCGCGCCGCTCCGGCCGCGGCCCCAGCTGCTCGGGGTCGCGGCTGCGGTACACCAGGTACGGCCGGAACAGGTACTGCACCGGCGCGCTGAACATGTGCACCAGCCGGGTGTACGGCACCAGCGCGATCAGCGCCATGCCGACCACCGCGTGGATCTGGTACAGCACCGGCACGCCCGCCATCCGGTCCAGGTCCGGCTGGAGGGTGAACAGGCTGCGGGCCCAGGGGGCGATGGACTGCCGGTAGTCGTAGCCGTCGCCGGAGACGTGGGTGAGCTTGGCGACCATGCCGAGCACGATCGCGCCGAGCAGGACGACGTACATCAGCTTGTCGTTGGCCGTCGTCGCCCGGAACACCGGCGCGTTCGTGCGGCGCCGGTAGATCAGCAGCACGATCCCGGCGACGGTCAGGGCGCCGGCCGCGGTACCGCCGTAGAGGGAGAACAGGTGGTAGGTGTGCTCGCTCACGCCGAGCGAGTCCGTCCAGGACGCCGGGACGAACAGGCCCACCAGATGGCCGACCAGCACGAACAGGATGCCGTAGTGGAAGGCGGGCGAGGCGATGTTCAGCAGCCTCGACTCGTAGACCTGGGAGGAGCGGGTGGTCCAGCCGAAGCGGTCGTAGCGGTGCCGCCAGAACAGGCCGGCGACCAGCAGGGCGAAGGTGACGTAGGGCAGGACGCCCCAGAGCAGCGTGGTCATGGACGCACCCCCGTGCGTTCGGTCGGCAGTGTGGCGCACACCGCGTCCAGGACGGACGCGTACGGTGTGCCGAAGTCGGTGAGCCTGGAGCGGAGCTGCTCCAGGCACTCGCGGTGCTCCAGCAGCAGATCGTTCTCGCCGGTGCGGGCCGCGAACTCCAGTACCGCGGGCAGGAAGTCGGGCAGTTCCTCGCCCGTGAACTCCAGGCCGTGGGCGCGGTAGACCTCCTTGAAGCGCAGCAGCGACATGCCGCGCCGCCGGGTGTCCCCGTCGAGCCACCAGGTCAGATACAGGCTGTGCCGGTTCTTGAAGTCGAAGACCTGGACGTAGTGCGCGGCCAGTTCGTCCGGCGGCGTGACTGCCGCGTGGTCGGTGAACTCCCGCAGCTGCGGGGCGGCTTCGCGCAGCAGCGGCAGGCGCGCGCGGAAGTCGTCGTCCGGATAGGTCAGACAGAGTGCGGCCGCCTGGTAGAGCACCTCGAAGGACGGCATCACGCCTCCTCGGTGTCGGCTGTGCGGGTGGGTCCGGCGGCGTCGGCCGCGTCGTCGGAGGTCTGGCGTCTGCGCAGGACGTGGAAGTTCTCGACCGGCATCAGCGGCAGCAGCTTGCGGCCGCCGGAGTCCTGGCCGAAGGGGCCGTCCCCGCCCATCCCGGGCCCGCCCTCGTAGTCGAGGCTGCACCCCTGCGGCAGCGCCGACTCCTCCAGACGCCGGGCATCCGCGACCGCCGCCGTCGGAATGACGTACCGGTCCTCGTACTTGGCGACCGCCAGCAGCCGGTACATGTCCTCGATCTCCCCGGCCGCCATCCCCACGGCGTCCGGAACCGAGGGATCCGGTTCCTCGCCGAGGTTGATCGCCCGCATGTGGGAGCGCATCGCGGCGAGCTTCTCCAGCGAGGAGCGGACCGGGCCGATCGCGCCTGCCGTGAACATCTCCGCCAGGTACTCCAGCGGGATGCGCAGCGTGTCGATCGCGCCGAACAGGTTCCCGGCGTCCTCCCCGTCGTGCCCGGTCTCCGACAGCGCGTCCACCACCGGCGACAGCGGCGGGATGTACCAGACCATCGGCATCGTCCGGTACTCCGGATGCAGCGGCAGCGCCACCCGGTACTTGCTGATCAGCGCGTGCGCGGGCGAGCGGCGCGCCGCCTCCAGCCAGTCGTAGGGGATCCCCGCCTCCTCGCACGCCCGCCGCACCTCGCGGTCCTCGGGGTCGAGGAAGACACCCAACTGCGCCTCGTACAGGTCCCGTTCACGCGGGACGGAGGCCGCGGCCGTCACCCTGTCCGCGTCGTACAGCACCACCCCGAGATAGCGCAGCCGGCCCACGCACGTCTCCGAGCAGACCGTCGGCAGACCGACCTCGACGCGCGGATAGCACATCGTGCACTTCTCCGCCTTGCCGGTGGCGTGGTTGAAGTACACCTTCTTGTACGGGCATCCGGTCACGCACATCCGCCAGCCCCGGCACCGGTCCTGGTCGACCAGGACGATGCCGTCCTCCGCCCGCTTGTACATCGCGCCCGACGGGCACGACGCCACACAGGACGGGTTCAGGCAGTGCTCGCAGATCCGCGGCAGATAGAACATGAAGCTCTGCTCGAACTCGAACCGCACCTTCTCGGACGCCTGCGTGCGCGTGCGCTCCACCATCGGGTCGAGGTCGCCGTAGGCGGGGGCGCCGGCGAGGTTGTCGTCCCAGTTCGACGACCACTCGATCTTCATCGGCTTGCCGTCGAGCTGCGAGATCGGCCGGGCCACGGGGTAGTCGTCGCCCAGCGGGGCGTCGGTGAGGTTCTTGTAGTCGTACGTCCAGGGCTCGTAGTAGTCCTTGATCTCCGGCAGTTCGGGGTTGGAGAAGATCCCCGCGAGCTTGCGCAGCCGGCCGCCCGCCTTCAGCTTCAGCGCGCCGCGCCGGTTCAGCTCCCAGCCGCCGCGCCAGCGCTCCTGGTCCTCGTAGCGGCGCGGATAGCCCTGGCCGGGCCGGGTCTCGACGTTGTTGAACCAGACGTACTCCATGCCACGGCGGTTGGTCCACGCCTGCTTGCAGGTGACCGAGCAGGTGTGACAGCCGATGCACTTGTCGAGGTTCATCACCATGGCGATCTGGGCCATCGGACGCATCAGTACTCGACCTCCTGGCTGCGACGGCGGATCACCGTGACCTCGTCGCGCTGGTTGCCCGTCGGGCCCAGATAGTTGAACGCCCAGG
The DNA here is from genome assembly GCF_008704715.1 of Streptomyces chartreusis. NCBI lineage: Bacteria > Bacillati > Actinomycetota > Actinomycetes > Kitasatosporales > Streptomycetaceae > Streptomyces > Streptomyces chartreusis. The sequence continues at coordinate 1,901,680 of NZ_CP023689.1, read as the reverse complement.
ACAGCTGGGCGTAGCCGCCGACCAGATGGGACGGCTTGAGGATCAGCCGGGTCAGCGAGTTGTGGATGCCGCCCCGCCCGCCGGTGGTCTCCGTCTTCGGGACGGCGACCGTGCGTTCCTGCGCGTGGTGCATGTAGACGGTGCCCTGCGGTATCCGGTGCGAGACGACGGCCCGTGCGACGACCACGCCGTTGCGGTTGACCGCCTCGATCCAGTCGTTGTCGGCGACGCCGATCGCGTCCGCGTCCTGCGGGGACATCCAGACGTTCTGGCCGCCGCGGGAGAGCGCCAGCATGAACAGGTTGTCCTGGTACTCGGAGTGGATGGACCACTTGTTGTGCGGGGTGAGGTAGCGGACCGTCACCTCCCGCTGCCCGTCCGGGCCGAGCCGCGGTTCGCCGAACAGCTTGTTCATGTCCAGCGGCGGCCGGTACACGGGGAGCGCCTCGCCGAGCTCGTGGATCCAGTCGTGGTCGAGGAAGAAGTGCTGGCGGCCGGTGAGGGTGTGCCACGGCTTGAGGTGCTCGGTGTTCAGCGTGAACGCGGTGTAGCGGCGCCCGCCCGACTCGCTGCCCGACCACTCCGGCGAGGTGATCACCGGCACCGGCGCGGCCTGGGTGTCCGCGTACGTGGTCCGTCTGCCCTCGTGCTCGGCCGCCAGGTGCGCCATCTCCTGCCCGGTCCGCTCCTTAAGGGTGCGGAAGCCCTGGGTGGCCAGACGGCCGTTGGTGGTGCCGGACAGGGCGAGGATGGTGTTCGCCGCCTTCACGGCCGTGTCGAGCAGAGGGCGCCCGTCAGCGGTCTCGCCGTTCAGCAGCCGCAGGTCCTCGACCTCCTCGTCCGGCCGGAGCGTGATGCCCTTGGCGGGCAGGCCGAGTCGCTCCGCCAGCGGGCCCAGCGAGGCGAACTTGGCGCCGATCGCGGTGTAGTCCCGCTCCACGACCGTCAGGTTCGGCATGGTCCTGCCGGGCACCGGATCGCACTCCCCGCGCCGCCAGTCCAGGACCACCCCGCCCGGCTGGGCGATCTCACCCGGGGTGTCGTGCTGGAGCGGCGAGGCCACCAGGTCCTTGCGCACGCCCAGATGGTCGACGGCCAGCTCGCTCAGCCGCTCCGCGAGCGCCTTGAACGCCTCGAAGTCGGTGCGCGCCTGCCACGGCGGATCCACGGCCGGGGTGAAGGAGTGCACGTAGGGGTGCATGTCCGTGCTGGACAGGTCGTGCTTCTCGTACCAGGTGGCGGCGGGCAGGACCACGTCCGACAGCAGCGTCGACGACGTCTGCCGGAAGTCCAGCGACAGCAGCAGGTCGAGCTTGCCCTCGGGCGCCTCGTCGTGCCAGGTCACCTCCTTCGGCCGGACGTCCTCGGGGGCCTCCTCGGCCTGGAGCGACGACTGCGTGCCCAGCAGATGCCGGGTGAAGTACTCCGCCCCCTTCGCCGACGAGCCCAGCAGATTCGCCCGCCACAACGTCACGATCCGCGGCCAGTTCTCCGGCGCGTCCGGGTCCTCGCAGGCGAACTTCAGGGTGCCGGCGCGCAGTTCCGCCACCACCCGCGACACCGCGTCGCCGAACACCTCGCCCAGCTCCAGCGGATTGCGGTCGAAGGTCGGATACGACGGCATCCAGCCCACACGCGCCGACAGCGCCAGACAGTCCGCGCCCGTCATCCCGCGAAAACGCCCCGCGCCCAGCGGCGAGGCGAGCACATCGGCCGTGAACCGGTCGTAGCGCCACTGGTCGGTGTTGAGGAACCAGTACGCCGTGCCGATCATCTGGCGCGGCGGACGCGACCAGTCCGACGCGGCGGCGAGCGTCGCCCAGCCGGTCACCGGACGGCACTTCTCCTGGCCCACGTAGTGCGCCCAGCCGCCGCCGTTGCGGCCCTGGCAGCCGGTGAGCTGGAGCAGGGCGAGGAAGGCGCGGTAGATCGTCTCGGAGTGGAACCAGTGGTTGGTGCCCGCGCCCATCAGGATCATGCAGCGGCCCTCGGACCGCTCGGCCGTGCGCGCGAACTCCCGCGCGATCCGCACGCACTTGGCCGCCGGGACGGAGGTGTGCGCCTCCTGCCAGGCCGGAGTACCGGGGGAGTCGGCGTCGTCGTACGACGCGGGCCAGCGGCCCGGCAGCCCCGGCCGCGCCACCCCGTACTGGGCGAGCAGCAGATCGAAGACCGTCGTCACCAGCGGGCCGTCCGCACCGCCGAGCTTGGTCACCGGGACGCCCCGGCGTATGACGTCCCCGCGGCCCTGCCCGTGCGGCCCGCCCTCGGTGTCGAAGCGCGGCAGCAGCACCTCGACGCCGGCGGACACCTCACTGCCGTATAGGCTCAACTTCGGTCGCACGTCGCCCAGTTCGAGGTTCCAGCGGCCCTTGCCCGACTCGGTCCAGCGGAAGCCCAGGGAGCCGTTCGGGGCGACCGCGCGACCCGACACCTCGTCCAGCACGACCGTCTTCCACCCGGCGCCCTCGTCCTCCTGCCCCAGGTCCGAGGCGCGCAGGAACTTCGCGGGGACGTAGGCGCCGTCCCGCTCCTCCAGGGTGACCAGGAAGGGCAGGTCGGTGAACCTGCGTACGTAGTCCGCGAAGAACGGCGTCTCGCGGTCGACGAAGAACTCCTTGAGCACGACGTGCCCCATCGCGAGGGCCAGCGCGCCGTCCGTGCCGGGGTGCGGATGGAGCCACTCGTCGGCGAACTTGGCGTTGTCGGCGTAGTCCGGCGCGACCACGACGACCTTCTGGCCCCGGTAGCGGGCCTCCGCCATCCAGTGCGCGTCGGGCGTGCGAGTCACCGGGACGTTCGAGCCCCACATCATCAGATACGCCGCGTCCCACCAGTCGCCCGACTCGGGGACGTCGGTCTGGTCGCCGAAGACCTGCGGGGAGGCGACCGGGAGATCGGCGTACCAGTCGTAGAACGACAGCATCGGGGCGCCGATCAGGGAGTGGAAGCGGGCGCCCGCCGCGTGCGACACCATCGACATCGCCGGGATGGGGGAGAAGCCGGCGATGCGGTCGGGGCCGTGGGTCCTGATGGTGTGCACATGTGCCGCGGCGACCATCTCGATCGCCTCGTCCCAGGTCGCCCGCACCAGGCCGCCCTTGCCGCGGGCCTGCTGGTAGCGCCGGCGGCGCTCCGGGTCGCCCTGGATGTCCGCCCAGGCCAGGACCGGGTCGCCGAGGCGTTCCAGCGCCTCCCGGTACATCCCCAGGAGCACACCGCGCACATACGGGTAGCGGACCCGGGTGGGGGAGTAGGTGTACCAGGAGAACGCGGCGCCGCGCGGGCAGCCGCGGGGCTCGTACTCGGGACGGTCCGGGCCGACCGACGGGTAGTCCGTCTCCTGGGTCTCCCAGGTGATGATGCCGTCCTTGACGTACACCTTCCAGCGGCAGGAGCCCGTGCAGTTCACGCCGTGCGTGGAGTTCACGACCTTGTCGTGGCTCCACCGGTCCCGGTAGAACGCGTCCGCCTCACGGCCGCCCGTCAGCGCGATGCTGTGAAGATCGGACGCGGGCGTGCCGGGCCGGAAGAACCTGCCGGCCTTCAGCAACGCCGCACCCGGCTCGGCGGGCGGGGTGGGCGGTACCCGGGTGTCGGTCACGGACGCTCCCTACGTTTGCCCCTAGGGCCTGTCTGACAATTCCCGCCTGCCCCGCCCTCCGGGCGGACGACGGGAATTGTCAGACAGGCCCTAGTCCCGAACCTAGGGCGGGGCGCGGGAGCGCACCCGTTCACGGCACCCGTACGGGTCAGGGCTTGCGGGCGACCCCCGCGTAGACGGGCACGATGCCCTCCGCCTGGGCCGCCACGTCCGCCGGCTCGGGGCGCCAGCCGTATACGGGGATGACGCCCGGGCCGAGCAGCTCCAGACCGTCGAAGAAGCGGGAGAACTCGGCGAGCGAGCGGGGGAAGAACGGGGTGCCGCTGCGCCGGAAGTGGTTCGCCGCGTGCTCGATGGCCTGCGGGCTGAGGTCCGGCGTCACCTGCGACAGGATCAGGTGGCTGCCGGGGGCGAGCGCGGCGACGTACTTCTCCAGCAGGCCGTACACGTCGTCGCCGTCGGGGTCGTCGCTCAGGTAGTGGGTCAGCGCCACCAGCGACAGCGCGATCGGCCGGTCGAAGTCCAGGGACTCGCGGGCCCGGGCCAGCAGCGCGTCGGCGTCCCGGACGTCGGCGTGCACGTACTCGGTGCTGCCCTGCGCCGACCCGTGCAGCAGCGCCTCCGCGTGCCGCAGCACGATCGGGTCGTTGTCGGCGTACACCACCCGGGACTCCGGGGCCACGCCCTGCGCCACCTGGTGCAGATTGGGCTCGGTCGGGATGCCCGTGCCGATGTCCAGGAACTGGCGTGTCCCGGCCTCGGCGGCCGTGCGCACGGCCCGGTGCATGAACCGGCGGTTGGCGCGGGCGCCGCGCAGGACCGTGCCGTCCACGGCGAGGATCTTCCGGGCCAGCTCCTCGTCCACCGGGTAGTTGTCCTTGCCGCCCAGCCACCAGTCGTAGACACGGGCCGGATGCGGCCGGCTGGTGTCGACGCGGGCGGGCACGGACTCGGATCCGGACATGCGCGGTCTTCTCCTCGGAGTCGATTGCCTGGACGGTCCGCTGCCCGGACGGTCCCCTGTCTCAGCAGTCCTCGCGGCGCTCCCGCAGGATCTTCTTGGTGCGCTCGGCGGACGCGGCGGCCGTCGACATGTGGTCCAGCACCTCCAGATGCGCCGCGACCTCCTTGCGGGAGTCCAGATACAGCGCGCCGCTCAGATACTCGGTGTAGACCATGTCGGGCAGCTCCGGCTCGGCGAACCGGAACAGGGTGAACGGCGCGTACGTGCCGGGGTGCGGGCCGGAGGCGAACTCGGCGATCTGGAGCGTGACCCGGTCGCGCTCGGCGAACTCCAGCAGCTTGTCCAGCTGTTCGCGCATCACCTCGCCGCCGCTCACCGGACGCAGCAGCACCGTCTCGTCCATGATCACCCACAGATGGGGCGGGTCCTGGCGCTCCAGCAGACGCTGGCGCTCCATGCGCAGCGACACATGCCGCTCTATCGTCTCCGGCCCCGTCTGCCCTATCGTCCCCGCCTGCAGTACGGCGCGGGCGTACTCCTCGGTCTGGAGCAGACCGGGCACGAAGTGCGGCTCGTAGGACCGGACGATCCGGGCGGCGCCCTCCAGGCTCACGTACAGGCTGAACCAGTCCGGCAGCACGTCGTGGTACCGCTGCCACCAGCCCGGCTGATTGGCCTCCTCGGCCAGCGAGACGAACGCCTCCGCCTCGTCCTCCGGGACGCCGTACGTCTCCAGGAGCACCTGCACGTACGGGATCTTCAGCGCGACCTCGGCGGTCTCCATGCGGCGTACGGTCGCCGCGGTGACCCGCAGGGCCCGCGCGGCCTCCTCGCGTCCCAGTCCGGACGCCTCGCGCAGTTCCTGCAAGCGTTTGCCGAGCACCACCTGGCCCACGGTGGGTGCGGGCCGCCGCTCACTCACGCCACGCCTCCCCTACGCGCCGAAGTACGGGGTGCAGTGTGCCACGTTCCGGTTAGCCGTGGGGTGGTCGGTGTGTGGTGTGCGGGCTGCCGGTCCGTCGTGGTTGCCCGCAGTTCCCCGCGCCCCTGAGGGGCGTTGTCATTACCCGGCAGGTAATCGACCCGTCCGCTTCTCCGCGAGACCTTTGACCCACCGGATTCCGGGCCGGCGCACTCCGGTCCGGGATCCGGGTCCTGCCGCACGCCACTCGACCTCGACGGAGGGTGATTCGTCATGTCCGCCACCTCGCTCACCGCTCTCGCCCGGACCTCCGACCCGCAGACCGTGCTGCGCCGCTTCCTGGCCCTGGACGCGGTGGTGACCGGGGCGAACGGGCTCGCCTACCTCGCCGTGTCCGGTCCGCTCGGGCGGCTGCTGGGCGTCGAGTCGTCACTGCTGCTCGCCCTGGGCGCCTTCCTCGCGGTCTACGCCGGTGCCGTCGCGCTGCTCGCCTCGCGGGCCCGGCCCGCGGACCTCCCGGTGCGTGCCGTGATCGAGGCCAACCTCGCCTGGACGGTACTGAGCCTCGTCGCGCTCGCGCTGTGGCTGTCGCCGACCACGGCGGGCGCGGTGTGGACCGTGCTGCAGGCGCTCACCGTCGCCGGGTTCGCCGGGTTGCAGTACGCGGCCCTGAGGATCCGTCAGGGCAGCAGCGACTGAAGGTACTTGACCGTCGCCGGGTCGGCCGGGAGCAGCGTCTCGATGGCCAGCTCGGCGACGGTCACGTCCATGGGCGTGTTGAACGTGGAGATGGACGAGATGAACGACAGGACGCGCCCCTCGTGCTCGATCTGCATCGGCAGCGCGAAGTACGGGACGGGCTCCTCCGGTTCAGCGCCGGGCACGTCCTCCGGCACCGGGTAGGCCGCGACCTCCTCGTACAACTCCCGCAGCGGCTCGGAGCGGTGCAGGGCGATCTGCCGCTGCATCTGGGCCAGGAGATGGCCGCGCCACTCGCGCAGATTGCGGATGCGTGGCGCGAGACCGTCGGGGTGCAGGGTCAGCCGCATCGCGTTGAGCGGGGGCTGGAGGAGGTGCTCGGGGATGTCGTCGAGGAGCATCAGGATGCCCCGGTTGGCGGCGTGCACGTTGTACATCGCGTCGACCACGAGTGCCGGGTAGGGCTCGTAGCCCTGGATCAGCTGCTCCATGCCGGCCCGCAGCGCGTCCAGCGCCGGGTCGTCCAGCGGGGTCTCCGGGTAGCGCGGGGCGTAGCCGGCGGCCAGCAGCAGCGCGTTGCGCTCGCGCACCGGCACCTCCAGGTGCTCGGCGAGCCGCAGCACCATCTCCTCGCTGGGCCGGGAGCGGCCGGTCTCGATGAAGCTGATGTGCCGTGCCGAGGAGTCCGCCCGCAGCGCCAACTCCAGCTGGCTGACCCGGCGTTGCTCCCGCCAGGCCCGCAGCAGGGGGCCCACGCCCTGGCCGGTGGGGGCGGTGACGCGGGCGGCGTTGCCGGACGGGACGGAGGTCATGGGTACGACGGTAGCCGAGGAGCGCGGAGAACGGCCGGGGCGGGCGCGGCGGTGATCGTCGACGGCTCGGGGCGTGCGGCACCGGCCCAGCGGGAACCCCTCTGACCAGGACCGCCGCACCCATGCTGTGGCAGGCTGAAGACGAACCCTCCCGTGCAGGAAGGAGCGAGGCCATGCCCCTCGAACCGCTGTCGCAGAAGGAGATCGAGGACCGGCTCGCGGAGCTGCCGGGCTGGTCGCTGGAGGGCGACCGGATCGCCCGCTCCTACCGGCTCCCCTCGCACTTCGCGGCCACGGCGATGGTCGTGCACATCGCCCAGGTCCAGGAGGAGCTCGACCACCACTCCGATCTCACCCTGGGCTACAACACGGTGTCACTCACCGTGAACACCCACACCGTGGGTGCCGTCACCAAGCGGGACTTCGCCCTGGCCCGCAGGATCGAGGACCTCGCCTCCGGTCACGGAGCGCAGTGAGGCGTGCTCGACTACGACAAGGAAGCGGAGCGGTACGACGCCTCGCGCGGCGGCGAGCCCAGAGCGGCGGCCGCCGCGCGGGCCGTGCTGGGCCTTGTGCCGGACGGCACCCGGCGCCTGCTCGACGTGGCCTGCGGCACCGGCATCGTGACGCGGCGGCTGGCCACCGGGCGGGACGGCCTGTGCGTGACCGGCGTCGATCTCGCGCCCGCCATGGCCCGGCAGGCCGCCGCCCGGCTGCCCGGCACCGTGGTGCTCGCCGACAGCCGCCGGCTGCCGTTCCGCGAGGGCCGCTTCGACGCCGTCAGCAGTGTGTGGCTGCTGCACCTCGCACCGACCGCCGAGGACGTGCGGGCCATCGTCGGCGAGTGCGCCCGGATGCTGCGGCCCGGCGGCGTCTACGTCACCACCGTGGACAAGGCCGCCGCGCACAACGTGGGCAGCGACATCGACGCCGTCATGGCCTCCCGCCCGTGCCGCGCGGCCCGGGACGCGGCGGCGCTCGTCGAGTCGTACGCCCTCGACCACGCCCTGCTCCCGGCGGGCGAGGCCCGCTTCACCGGGCACGGCCAGGGCCGCAGCCCCCGCCGCACGGTGGCCGACCTGCGCCGGGGCTGGTTCGTCACGGTTCCGCCCGGCGGCGATCTGGCGGCCGGGTTCGCCGCCCGGCTGGCGGAACTCCCGGACCAGGACCGCCCCAGACCCGATCCGGTGTTCACCGTGCGGGCGTTCCGCAAGCCCGGGTGACATTCCGCGGAACCGGCCGGGAAACGCGGCAACTCCCGTACGCACGGCGGCGACTGAGGGAACGGAACCCGTCCGTCCTCCCGAGGAGGTACGTCCCGTGCAGCACCCGCGCAGGCACCGCAGACGCCGGGCCGCACTGTCCGCGGCCATCGCCGCCGCCGGTCTGATCGCCGCCGGACTCACCACGCTCGGCGGCGCCGGCACGGCGCAGGCCGCCACCGCCCGCCAGGTCGAGGCCCTCGACCGGGGCGTCGTCAGCGTCCACACAGCCGCCGGCAACCTGGTCGGCTGGCGCTGGCTCGGCACCGACCCGAACGACGTCTCCTTCAACGTCTACCGGGCCGGCACCAAGGTCAACTCCGCCCCGATCACCGGCTCCACGAACTACTTCCACTCCGGCGCCCCCGAACAGGCCGACTACACCGTCCGGGCCGTCGTGGGCGGCGTCGAGCAGGCCGACTCCGTGCACGCCGTGCAGTTCCGCCCGGGCTACAAGGACGTCCCCATCAGCCCGCCGGCCGGCGGCACCACCCCCGACGGGGTCGCGTACACCTACGAGGCCAACGACGCCTCCGTCGGCGACCTCGACGGCGACGGCGCCCTCGACTTCGTCCTGAAGTGGCAGCCCACCAACGCCAAGGACAACTCCCAGTCCGGCTACACCGGCAACACGATCGTCGACGGCATCAAACTCGACGGCACCCGGCTGTGGCGCATCGACCTGGGCCGCAACATCCGCTCCGGCGCGCACTACACGCAGTTCCAGGTCTACGACTACGACGGCGACGGCAAGGCCGAGGTCGCCATGAAGACCGCCGACGCCACGGTCGACGGGACGGGCGCGGTGATCGGCAGTGCGTCGGCCGACCACCGCAATTCCTCCGGCTACGTCCTCGCCGGGCCCGAGTACCTGACCATGTTCAACGGGCAGACCGGCAGGGCGATGGGGACGGTGGACTACGTCCCGGCCCGGGGGACGGTCTCCTCGTGGGGCGACTCCTACGGCAACCGCGTCGACCGGTTCCTCGCCGGCACCGCCTACCTGGACGGCTCCCGCCCCTCGCTGATCATGGCCCGCGGCTACTACACCCGTACGGTCATCGCGGCCTGGGACTGGCGGAACGGTGCCTTCACGCGGCGCTGGACCTTCGACACCAACTCCTCCACCAACAGCGGCAAGGGCTTCGACGGCCAGGGCTCGCACAGCCTGTCCGTCGGGGACGTCGACGGCGACGGCAGGGACGAGATCGTGTACGGCGCGATGGCCGTCGACGACAACGGCAGCGGCCTGTGGACCACGAAGACCGGCCACGGCGACGCCCAGCACCTCGGTGACCTCGACCCCTCGCACGCGGGACTCGAGTACTTCAAGGTCTCCGAGTCCACGAGCCAGCCCGCCGAGCTGTACATCAACCCGGCGAACGGCGCCGTGAACTGGAAGCTCGCCGCCTGCTGCGACAACGGCCGGGGCGTGGCCGGGGACATCTACGCGGGCAACGACGGCGCCGAGGTCTGGTCCGCCTCCGACACCTCCGTCCGCGACGAGGCCGGCGCCACCAAGGGCCGCGAGCCGTCGTCCGTGAACTTCCTGTCCTGGTGGGACGGCGACACCGTCCGCGAACTCCTCGACGGCACCCACATCGACAAGTACGGCACCTCGTCCGACACCCGCCTGCTGACCGGCTCCGGTGTCTCCTCGAACAACGGCACCAAGGCCACACCCGTGCTCTCCGGCGACATCCTCGGCGACTGGCGCGAGGAGGTCGTCTGGCGCACCAGCGGCAACACGGCCCTGCGCATCTACTCCACGCCGTACGAGACGAGCACGAGGATCACGACCCTGCTCCACGACACCATGTACCGCACGGGTCTGGCCTGGCAGAACACGGCATACAACCAGCCTCCGCACCCGAGCTTCTTCCTCGGAAACGGGATGGGGACGGCACCGAGGCCCGCGGTGTACACACCGTGACCCGGTAGGGAGAGGCGGTCACCGCGGTGCGCCGGGTGGCCGCCTCTCTTACCCTATTTTTAATAGGGAACCTATATAGGCACGTGATACGAATGAAGGTGTGGAGCGGATGGAGTCGGAAGAGATCGCCCGGGCGCTCGCCGAAGTCGCGGGAACCGTGATCCGCAGCCTGACGGACCGCCGGGGCATGAGCTTCACGACCGCCTCCACGCTGGGCCGGCTGGAGCGGGAGGGCCCCGTCCGGCTGACCGCGCTCGCGGCGGCGGAAGGCGTCGCGCAGCCGTCGATGACCCAGCTCGTGCAGCGGCTGGAGAGCCAGGGGCTGGCGAGGCGGGTCGGCGACCCCGACGACGGACGGGTGAGCCTCGTCGCCGTCACGGACGCCGGGCGCGAGGTGCTGGCCGAGCGCAGACGGGAACGGGAGGCGCGGCTGGTGAACCTGCTGGCCGCCCTGACCGAGGACGAGCGGGAAGCGCTGGGCGCGGCCATGGAGACGGCCGTACCGCTCGTCCGGCGGATGGTGCACGAGCCGGACCGCCCCGGCGACGTCCAGCGCTGACCGGCCCGACCGAGGAGGACGGCCGGTCCCGGAACGCAGAGAGAGCAGGCCATGGCCACCGAGGAGACGACCGACCGCAGGGCCGGCGCACCCGCCGCCCGGCAGCGCGGACGCAGCGCCTGGATCGGCGCCGACCACCCCCGCTACAAGTGGGTGGCGCTGACCAACACCACCCTCGGCATCCTGCTCGCCACCATCAACAGCTCGATCGTGCTGATCTCGCTGCCGGGCATCTTCACCGGCATCCGGCTCGACCCGCTCCAGCCCGCCAACGTCAGCTATCTGCTGTGGATGCTGATGGGCTACATGCTCGTCACCGCGGTGCTGGTGGTCGCCCTCGGCAGGCTCGGCGACATGTGGGGCCGGGTCCGCATCTACAACGCCGGGTTCCTGATCTTCACCCTGACCTCGGTGATCCTCTCCCTCGACCCGTTCCAGGGCGCGGGCGGGGCGCTGTGGCTGATCGGCTGGCGCATAGCGCAGGCCGTCGGCGGCGCCATGCTCATGGCCAACTCCGCGGCCATCCTCACCGACGCATTCCCCGCCCGGCAGCGCGGCATGGCCCTCGGCGTCAACATGGTCGCGGGCATCGCCGGGTCGTTCGTCGGCCTGGTGCTCGGCGGGGCCCTGGTGACCTGGAACTGGCGCTCGGTCTTCTGGGTCAACGTGCCGATCGGCATCATCGGGACGGTGTGGGCGTACAAGTCGCTGCACGAGACCGGCGTACGCACCCCCGGCCGGATGGACTGGTGGGGCAACCTCACCTTCGCCGTCGGGCTGACCGCGCTGCTGGCCGGCATCACCTACGGCATCCAGCCCTACGGCGGCCGCACCATGGGCTGGACCAACCCCTGGGTGCTGGCCGGGCTGATCGGCGGCGCCGCCGTCCTCGCGCTCTTCTGCGTGATCGAGACCAAGGTCGCCGAACCGATGTTCCCGCTGCGGCTCTTCCGCGACGCGGCCTTCGCGGGCGGCAACCTCGCCGCGCTGCTCGGTTCCATCGCGCGCGGCGGGCTCCAGTTCATGCTGATCATCTGGCTCCAGGGCATCTGGCTGCCGCTGCACGGCTACGACTACGCCGACACCCCGCTGTGGGCCGGCATCTACATGCTGCCGCTGACCGTCGGGTTCCTGGTCGCCGGGCCCGTCTCGGGATACCTCTCGGACAAGTACGGGGCGAGGCTGTTCGCCGCCGCAGGGTTCGTGGTGATGGCCGCGTCCTTCGCCGGACTGCTCGCCCTGCCCACCGACTTCGGCTACGGGCTCTTCGCGCTGCTGGTCTTCCTCAACGGCCTCGGCGGCGGGCTGTTCGCCGCCCCCAACACCTCGATCATCATGTCCAGCGTGCCGGCCGAGGCCCGCGGCGCCGCCTCCGGGATGCGCGCCACCTTCCAGAACGCGGGCATGGTCCTGTCGATGGGCGTCTTCTTCTCGCTCATGGTCGCCGGACTCTCCGGCTCACTGCCGGGAACCCTGACCTCCGGACTGACCGCGCAGGGCGTCCCGGCCGGCGCCGCGCACACGGTGGCCGGACTCCCGCCCGTCGGCGTGCTGTTCGCCGCGTTCCTCGGCTACAACCCCATCCAGCACCTGCTCGGCGGCAGCATCCTCGGCGGGCTCCCGCCGGAGAACGCCGCGCACCTCACCGGCCGGGAGTTCTTCCCGCACCTGATCTCCCAGCCCTTCCACGACGGCCTGGTCGTGGTCTTCTCCCTCGCCATCGCGATGTCCCTGGCCGCCACGGCCGCCTCCCTGATCCGGCGCCGCAGGCGCACGGCCACGCCCGCACCGGCGGAACGACCGTGAAAACGCCGCCGGTCGTCACACCACCGTGCAGCTCTGTTCACCCAGCCTGAACGACGCCGGTCTCGCGTTCGTCCCCGACCAGCTCCCCGTGAACCCGAAGCTCACGGACGACCCGGCCGCGACGCCCCCGTTCCAGCTCACGTTCCGCGCGGTCACCGCCGAACCCGACTGCGTGTACTCGGCGTTCCACAGCTGCGTGATGCGCTGACCGTCCGCGAAGGACCACCCGAGCGACCAGCCGTCCCAGGCCGACGACCCGGTGTTGGACAGCTGCACCTCCGCCTGGAAACCGCCCGACCACTGGTTGGTGATCCGGTACGTCACGGTGCAGGCGCCGGTCGGCGCAGGAGTGGGGTCGGTCCCGCCGCCCGCGTCCGAGGTGTCGCCGTAGACGACCCCGCGGCCGTTCGTGGACACGTACACCCGGCCGTACACCCGCGGATCACCCGTGATCGCCGCACCCGTCCAACCCCACTGATGGGCGTCGTCGTTGATGCGGGTCCAGGTCGCGCCCTTGTCGGTGGAACGGAAGATGCCGCGCACACCGCCGATCTTCGCGCTGGTGTAGAGGGTCTGGTACGACGCTCCCGGCGCCGCCTTGCCGAAGCCGATCGTGTCGGCCTGCCCGACACCGGACAGCTTGGTGAACGTGGCGCCCGCGTCGGTCGAGTGCCACAGACCGTACGCGCCGTCCGACGCACCGCCCGCCAGCCAGATCTCGCCCTTCGTCCCGGGCAGCGCCTTGAAGCGGACGCTGTCCCCGCTCGGCAGCCCGCTCGCCGACGACGCCGTGAAGGTCGCGCCGCCGTCCGAACTGACGTAGAACTTCCCGGACTTGAAGCCGTAGAAGACCTTCGGGTCGATCCGGTCCGACTCCACGACCGCCCCGGCCGGGATCCCGCTCGACGCCTGCCACGACGTGCCGAAGCCCGTCGTGTACTGCACGCTCGCCCCGGCCGGGCTCCACACGAACCGGCCGCCGTCCGCCGCCGCCGCGACGGTGCCGCCGCCGCTGACCCCCGAAGGGTCGGTGCCCGCGAACCAGTTGGCGCCGTTGTCCGTCGAGAACGCGATGTGCGGACCCGAGTCGAGATCGCCCACCCGGACGAACGTGTTCGGGCTGGTCTCGGCGAAGTCCAGGCTGGTCGTCGTGGTGAAGTTCGGCTGGGTGAACATCATCGACGGCACCTTGGCGAGGTCCGTGTGCCGGAAGCCACCGACGTCACCGAGAGCGCTCAGCAGCGGGGCGCCCGACGGGGGAGAGGCGAGGTCGTTGACCGCCGTCTCCTCCAGCCCCTGCACCATCGGCCGGACGGTGAACCGACCGCCGCCGTCCCACTTCGTCAGATCCTCGGTGCCGTAGATCGTCGCACCCGTCCCGTACATCATCCGGTTCGAATCGAACGGGTCGATCTCCAGCGCCTCGGTCATCCAGCCCAGCTTCGGAGTCTGCTCGGGGGGCGACGGATTCGCGCCCCAGGTCAGCCACGGAGACGACGAGACGTCCATGGTGTAGCGGTTCGCGCGGTCGGGATACGACGTGTAGTCCCACGCCTTCGTCCAGGTGCCGCCGCTGTCCGTCGAGCGGAAGAGCTGCGTGTCCGGCCACCAGGAGCTGTACGCCGTCGCCATCACGGTGCCCGGCTTCTGCCGGTCGACGGTCAGACCGCTGAAGCCGTAGTAGGTGTCGGCCTCCGCGACCGGGCTGATGTCGGTCCAGGTGCCCGTCCCCGTCGCGTACCGCCACAGCCGGCCCTTGCCGCCGTCGTACGGGCCGCCCTTGTCGCTGTAGGCGAGATAGAGATAGCCGTTCGCCGCGTCCAGGACGCCCTTGTGCGCCAGGTACCCCGTGGGCTGCCCGGCGACCCGCGACCAGGTCGCCCCCGCGTCCGTCGACCGGTACACCGCGTTGTCCTTGTCGGCGACCCCGACGTAGATCGTCCGTGTCGCGGTCCCGGCCGTGCCCGTGGACTCGTCGAAGGTGACCCACACGATGCCCTGGTTGTCGCTCGCGTACCCGCTCGTGTCGCTCGGATCCTGCACGTAGTTGCCCACGTTGGGGAAGTTCGCCACCTGCGACCAGGACGCCCCGGAATCGGTCGAGCGCCACAGCCCCTTGCCGCTGGGCGCCCCCAGGTACAGCACGCTGTTCCGGTTCGGGTCCACCGCGAGCCGCTCGCCCATGCCGCGGCCGGGCATGTTGCCGCCCAGCTTGAACGGCAGGTCGGCCTTCTGCCAGCTCGCGCCCCGGTCGGCGGAGCGCAGCACGGCGCCGTTCCCGGGGTCCCAGCTGTTGGTGTACGTCCCGACCGCCGCGTACACCCGGTCCGGGTCGACCGAGTCGGACGCCAGGCTCACCACACCCGTGTGCCCCCAGTCGTCCCAGCCGACCGAGTCCAGCAGCGGCGTCCAGGTCTTCGAGGACTGCTGCCAGCGGTAGGCGCCGCCGATGTCGGTGCGGGCGTAGGCGAGGTTCCTCTCCTTGCGGTTGAAGACGATGCCGGGGACGAAGCCGCCGCCGTCGATGCGGGCGTTCTTCCAGGTGTAGGTGTCGGCGGTGATCGACACGTTCTTCGCGGCGTCGGCACCGAGCGCGGGCGGAGCGCCCGCGAGCAGCCCGGCCGCCAGCGCGAGCACCGCCGTGAGGATGCGGGTTCTTTGCACGGGGGGTCCTTTCCGGAAAGGGAGTGGGGAGAAGCGGGTGGGGGGTAAGCGCTTTCCGCATGGCCCGAGAGTTGCCGGGCGACCCCTGTGCGGGAGGGGGCCGCCCGGCGGTTCGGTCCCACCGTCAGGTGACGGGACCACGCACGAGGAGCTTTCAGGCGGTTCCGAGGAAACGCCGTGCCCTGAAGGCGCCCCTTCAGGGGCGCGGGGAACTGCGCGACCAGCCACAACGGACCCGCAGACAAGTCACGGCCCAACCCGCGGAGCGCCCGGCGGGGACTATTCGAGAAGCTCCGCGTACGAACCCATGGCCAGGGCGATGTCCGCCTGGGCCCAGAACCGGTGGTACGTGAACGACGGCACCGCACCGCCCGCGAGATACGCCTCGATCTTCGACCAGGCCGGGTCGTCCTCGTAGAACGAACGGATCGAGTCGAAGGTCGACGACGAGCTGATCGCGTCGCCGTTCGGCATGGTGCCGGTCCAGCCGCTCGGGACGTGGATCGCGTCGTCGAAGCGGTTGTAGTCGGCGCGGTTCTCCGCGACGGCGATGCCCAGGGCGTCCTGGTGGTTGTCCCACATGCCGTCGAGGAGCGCCTTGGCGGTGCTCGCGGCCTGCGTGTCACCGGAGCGGTCGGCGTAGTACGTCAGGGTCTTGGCGTACGCGGCCGCCACGCCGACGTCGTCGGTGTAGTCGGCGACGGTGACATGAAGTCCGTTGTTGGCGCCCGGACTCGAGGCGTTCCAGGTGTCGGGCTGCCCCGACCACTGGAGCGTCGACGGGATCCGGTACGTGCCGTCCGGGTTGACGGTCGTCTCGGACAGCGCCCAGTCCACCCACTTGTCCAGGACGGCCTTCGCGGAGGCGTTCCCCGTCTGCTGGTAGTACTCGGCGACCCGTTCCATCGACCACGCCTGGAAGCCGAACCACTGGTTGGACGGCGGGTCGTGGTAGACGGGCTGCTGGTCGTAGTACATGCCGTAGAAGGTCGACGTGCCGGTGGGCGGTGTGGCGTACCGGCCCGCCCAGCTGTTCGTCGCCCCGCCCGCGATCGCGCCCTCGCTGGACTGGAGCCAGCGGTAGAACTCGACCTGCCGCTGAAGCGACTTGGCCCAGTCCGCCTGCCCCGTCGCCGACTTGGGCTTCAGATCGGCGTAGGAGGCCAGGGCGTACGCGGCCATCGGGTTCTGGTAGCCGCCGTGGGTGTGGCTGGAGCCGATGCGCCAGGCCCAGCCCGCCGAGGTGTCGGTGGCGCCGCCCCAGGCGTAGTACCAGGAGAGCAGGTAGTGCGAGGCGTCCTTGCCGGTGCCGGCCGGGCAGGTCGACGGACCGACGCAGTTGCCGACCTTCTTGAAGTACTTGTCGTACATGGCGTAGCGCAGATAGTCGCCCATCTTCGCGGCCTTGGCGACGGTCGCGGAGATGTCGCCGCCCTTGCCCTGCGCGTCGGCCCACTTGTCGGCCCAGTAGGCGGCCTGCACCGCACGCGCGTCGGCGTCCGGGGCGTTGGTGAACTTCCACTGCTTTGCGTAGGAGGCATCACCGGTGAACAGGTCCAAGTACCCGTTCTTCCCACCGTACTTGAACTGGTCGCAGGTCGGCTGCGGCACCGTCTCCCACACCGACTCCTGCGCACCGCGCTGGAAGGTGTTGATGTACGACGGCCCCGTGTCCGCGGGCCCAGCCTCGCACTTGCCCGGCGAGTTGCCGTACCCGTAGACGTTGTCGACGTCCTGGAGCCAGTGCATGCCGTAGACGTCGTCCGTGCCGTACGCGCTCTTCAGCTCGGCCGCGATCGGGTCAGGACCGACCGAGACGGCGGTGTCGAGCTTCGCCGGGTACTCGTTCGGGGTGTCCAGCTCGGGCGCGTAGGTGGCCGGCTTGGAGGCGTTGTAGAAGGAGTTCGTCGGCTGGTCGGCGTGGGTCGGGATCATGTACTTCTCCATGATCTCCCAGGCCCCGTTGAACTTGGACCAGTCGCCGGTGACCTTGCCGTACATCGCCTGCAACCAGAGAAGGTAGCTGTAGGCCTCCGACGTGGTCTCGTGACCGTGGTCCGGCGCCTCGACGATCAGCGTCTCGACCGAGTGGTACGGGATGCCCTCGGGCGAGAAGTAGCCGTTCGCCGGGTTGGTGATCTTGCCGTACAGCTCCAGGAACCGGGCGTCGTACGCCTTCGTCGCCGCGATCTGGGTCGCCGTCACCGATGCCTTGGCGTGCCCGGTGGCCGTCGACTCGAAGGTCGCCGAGCCCGTGCCGGAGGCGGCCGCGGTGATGGTCACCTTCTGGGCCGTGTTCCAGTTCGAGGACGTGAAGGTGAGCGAGGCACCGCCGGTCACCGACAGAGCCGGGTTGCCGCTCGTGCGGGCGGTCGTGACGGTGACATTGGCCGACGGCTGGGTCGACAGCTTCACGTCGTACGTCGCCGTTCTGCCCTGCTGGACCGGGAGTTGGGTCGGCGCGGCCACCACGGCGGGACCCGAGGCGACCGTGATGCCGACCGGCGTGGAGTCCGCGGACGCGCCCAGGCTGTCGTACGCCTTCGCCAGAAGCGAATGACTGCCCACGGTCAAGCCTGAGACCGAGAGCGAGTACGGCGCCGTCGTGTCCGTGCCCAGCAGGGTCGTGTCGTCGTAGAACTCGACCTTGCCGATCGTCGCGCCGTCCGCGGCGGCGGCCGTGGCCGCGAGCGGGACGGCGTCGCCCTGCGAATAGACGGCACCCGCCGCCGGGCTGGTCAGCACGGTGATCGGGGGCTGATGGGCGCCGGTGCAACTCGTGCCGTTGATCGCGAAGTTCGTGGGCGCGGCATTGCTGCCGCTGTACGTGAACTGCGCGCCCGTGGTGACGGCGGCACCGGCGGGGATCCGTCCGTTGTAGCCGGCGTCCTTCACGGTGACCGTCTGGCCGGACTGGGACCAGGTGCCGTTCCAGCCGTTGCTGAGCCTCTGGTTGCCCGCGTAGCCGTACGTCAGGGTCCAGCCGTCGATGACGTCCGTACCCCGGTTGGTGATCGTCAGATCCGCGGTGAAGCCGGAGCCCCAGTCATTGGTCTTGTAGTCGACACTGCACTGAACTGCCGCTGCCTGAGCAGGTGTCGAACCCGTGCTCAGCATCGTCAAGGGGAGCGCCAGGGCCGCTACGACCGCCGTCCACAACCGTCCTGCGGTTCTGCGTCTGCGTGGGGGATGCACGTGCTGGTTCCTCCTTGCGGCTCGGAGAAGTCAAGGCTTGAACCAGTGGGAGCGCTCCCATAGTGCGGACGGGGGTGCGAGGGGTCAAGGTGCTTGAAGAGTCGAAAAGATTCGACGAGTTCAGTTGAGCGAAAGTCAGTTACTCCTCTGTCCTTCGTCGTCACTTGGCGCTAACTTCATGGGCACCAGTGGGAGCGATTCCATCAGTCGACGCGTCCGTCACGGCGCGCCTGATCTGCAAGGAGTCGCTCATGCGACACCCCCCGCGTTCAGTACTTTTAGCCGTCACCGGAGCGGTCGCCCTTGTCGCGGCCGTGACGGTGCCGGTGGTCACGGCGCAGGGAGCCACACCCGCGTGCACGGTGGAGTACTCCGTCACCGGCCAGTGGGACGGCGGCTTCCAGGGGGCCGTGACCGTCACCAACAACGCCGCACCCGTGAGCGGTTGGAGCCTCGGCTTCGACTTCGCGGGCGGGCAGAAGGTCACCCAGGGCTGGAACGCCAAGTGGTCCCAGTCCGGTACGACGGTGACGGCGACGAACGAGAGCTGGAACGGCTCCCTCGCCACCGGCGCGAGCGTCAGCGCCGGGTTCATCGCCTCGTGGTCGGGGAGCAACGCCGTTCCGACCGCGTTCCAGCTCAACGGCACCACCTGCAATGCCGGCGCCGAACCGGACCCGACCGACCCGACCGATCCGCCGGAACCCGGTGACGGCTCGGTGCCGGCCCTGCATGTCGCCGGGAACAAGCTCGTGGACGCCGACGGCACCACCCGTCGCCTGCTCGGCGTCAATCGCTCCGGCGGCGAGTTCATGTGCGTCCAGGGCTACGGCATCTGGGACGGTCCGGTCGACGACGCCGCCATCGGGGCGATCGCCGACTGGAACGCCAACACGGTCCGCATTCCGCTGAACGAGGAGTGCTGGCTGGGCCTGTCGAACATCAAGCCCGAGTACGGCGGCACGAACTACGTGAGCGCCGTCAAGGACCTGGTGGGGCGGGTCAAGGCCCACGGCATGACGCCGATGCTCGAACTGCACTGGTCCTGGGGCCAGTACACCGGCAACTCGGCGGGCTGCTCCGACGTGCACGCCACCTGCCAGAAGCCGATGCCGAACATGCAGTACACGCCCGCCTTCTGGACGTCGGTCGCAGGCACCTTCAAGGACGACCCGACCGTCGTGTTCGACCTGTTCAACGAGCCCTACCCGGACCGCGCGACGTCCACGACCACCCAGGCGTGGCAGTGCTGGCGGGACGGCGGCACCTGTCCCGGCATCGGGTACGAGGTGGCCGGCATGCAGGACCTCGTCGACGCCGTGCGGGACACGGGCGCCGGCAACCCGATCCTGCTCGGCGGGCTCGCGTACTCGAACGACCTGAGTCAGTGGCTGACGTACCGGCCCACCGACCCGGCGGGCAATCTCGCCGCCGCCTGGCACGTCTACAACTTCAACACCTGCGCGAACGAGAGCTGCTGGAACTCCACGCTCGCCCCCGTCGCGGACCGGGTGCCGCTGGTGGCGGGGGAGATCGGGGAGAACACCTGCTCGCACTCCTTCGTCGACCGGGTCATGAAGTGGTTCGACGACCGGGACCTGTCCTACCTCGGCTGGACCTGGAACACCTGGGACTGTTCCTCGGGCCCGGCCCTGATCTCCGGCTACGACGGAACCCCCACGTCGTACGGCATCGGGTTGCGCGACCATCTGCGCGCCCTGGACTGACAACTCCCCTCACTCGAGAAGGAACCCGCACTCATGAGTCGTACCAGAACAGCGATGCTCGCCGCCGCGGCGCTGGTCGCCGGGGCCTCGGGAACCGCGCTCGCCGCGGACCCGGGTGGAATCGGCCTGGCCGCCGTGCCCTGCACCGTCGACTACAAGGTGCAGAACCAGTGGGACACCGGCTTCACCGCCGCCGTCACGGTCACCAACCAGGGCGCAGCCAAGTCCAACTGGTCGGTGAAGTGGTCGTACGCCGGGAACCAGAAGGTCACGAGCGGCTGGAACGCGAAGATCAGCCAGAGCGGCGCCGCCGTCACCGCGGCCAACGAGACCTACAACGGCACGCTGGGGACCGGCGGTTCGGTCAGCTTCGGCTTCCAGGCCTCCTACAGCGGCACCAACGCCCTGCCGGCCACCTTCACCCTCGACGGCGTGACCTGCAACGTCGACGACGGCGGTGGCGGCCCCACCGATCCGACCGACCCCGGCCCCACCGGTCCCAAGGTCGACAACCCCTACTCCGGCGCCAAGGTGTACGTGAACCCGGAGTGGTCCGCGAAGGCCGCCGCCGAGCCGGGCGGCAGCCGGATCGCCGGTCAGCCGACCGGTGTCTGGCTCGACCGGATCGCCGCGATCAACGGCGTGAACGGCGGCATGGGCCTGCGCGACCACCTCGACGCGGCCCTGACGCAGAAGGGTTCCGGCGAGCTGGTCGTGCAGCTGGTCATCTACAACCTGCCGGGCCGCGACTGTGCCGCCCTCGCCTCCAACGGCGAGCTCGGCCCGACGGAGCTCGGCCGCTACAAGACCGAGTACATCGACCCGATCGCCGCGATCCTCGCCGACCCGAAGTACGCCGCGCTGCGGATCGTCACCACGATCGAGATCGACTCGCTGCCGAACCTGGTCACCAACACCGGCAGCCGTCCGACGGCCACTCCGCAGTGCGACGTGATGAAGGCCAACGGCAACTACCAGAAGGGCGTCGGCTACGCCCTGAACAAGCTCGGCGACGCGGCCAACGTCTACAACTACATCGACGCCGGCCATCACGGCTGGATCGGCTGGGACGACAACTTCGCTTCCAGCGCCGCCGTCATGAAGGAGGCCGCGACCTCGGAGGGCGCCACCGTCAACGACGTGCACGGCTTCATCGCCAACACGGCCAACTACAGCGCCCTGAAGGAGAACAACTTCACCATCAACGACTCCGTCGCCGGCAAGTCCGTCCGTGAGTCGAAGTGGGTCGACTGGAACCGCTACACCGACGAGCTGTCCTTCGCGCAGGGCTTCCGCAACCAGCTGGTCACGACCGGTTTCAACTCCGGCATCGGCATGCTGATCGACACGTCGAGGAACGGCTGGGGCGGCAGCGCACGGCCGGCCGGGCCGGGTGCCACGACCGACGTCGACACCTATGTCAACGGCGGCCGCTACGACCGCCGTATCCACGTCGGCAACTGGTGCAACCAGTCCGGGGCCGGCCTCGGCGAGCGTCCGCAGGCCAGTCCCGCGGCGGGGATCGACGCGTACGTCTGGATCAAGCCCCCGGGTGAGTCCGACGGGGCCAGCTCGGAGATCCCGAACGACGAGGGCAAGGGGTTCGACCGGATGTGCGACCCGACGTACACGGGTAACCCGCGCAACGGCAACAACCTGTCCGGGGCGCTGCCGAACGCTCCGCTGTCGGGGCACTGGTTCTCCGCGCAGTTCCAGCAGCTGATGCAGAACGCCTACCCGCCGTTGTCGTAACGCGGTGAATCGGGACTGCGGGTGCGCTGTGGTTGATCGCGCCCGCGCGGCGGAGCCGCACATTGGATACAGCCCCGCGCCCCTTTCAGGGGCGCGGTGGTCGCCGGGGTCCGGTCAGTTCTCTCTGGCCAGGCCCCGGCGGATCGCGAACTCGACCGCCGAGTAGTCGGCGTCGGTCCGGTCCAGGTTCAGCGGCTCCGCCGGGTGCAGCGGTGGCTGGGCCATGAAGCGGGGGCGGGTGCCGTGGTGGGGCTGGGCGGCGTGGACCAGGAAGGGGTGGCAGAGGTAGACGTCGCCGGGGCGGCCGGTGGCGTGGGCGAGCGGGCGGTGCGCGGAGGCCTCGGCGACCTTCGGGCCCAGCTCCAGGAAGGTCGCGCCGGCCTCGCCGTACGGTGCCAGGACCTCCGGTACGTCGAGATGCGAGCCGACCCGGATGCGGGTCGGGGCGTCGTCCTCGCCGACCTCGCTGAACAGGAACAGCATCAGCAGGGCACGGCCCTTGGAGTGCACGTTCGTGTGGACGTGCTCCGCGCCTTCGGGCAGATAGCTGCCCTCGATGTGCCAGCCCGCGTCGTCGGGCTCCTCCGCGTGCGGAAACCGCAACGGGAAGCTGCCCAGTGAGTAGCGCGACTGCCAGCGGTCCTCGCCCACCAGCACATCGAAGGCCTCGTGCAGGACGGGCGTGTTCACGGCGGCCGCGAAGGGGCCCTGCGCCATGTCGTACACCCAGTGCACGGGGTCCTTCCAGGTGCCCGGGTCCTCCGGGTCGCGCCCCGTCTCGCGCCACAGCAGCCGCGCGCAGTGCTCGGCGACCCGTGGCGGAAAGGCGCCCTCGATCCTCACGAAACCGTCCTCGAGGAAGCGCTCCACCATCTCGTCGTCCATCGGGCCATGGTGGGCGAGGCGCACCGGTCCTCGCACCCCATTTTCTTTGCCCCGTTTTTGCCGCCACGGCAAGGACAGTGGCATCGGGGCGGTGCGGCGGAGCAGGCTGGCGGCAACCGGACGAGAGGCTGACCACCATGGCGCACGAGGAGCACCCGCACCACCGGCACGAGCACCCGGGACACGGGCACCACCACGACCACACCGATGTCGACTGGGCCGCGATGGGTCCGATGCTGGAGACGCAGGCCGAGCTGTTCCTGCCGCTGTACGAGCACGCCATGGCCTGGCTGGGCAAGCGGCAGACCGAGCCGGGGCTGATCGTGGACGTCGGCAGCGGTCCCGGAGTCGTGTCCTGCCTGCTCGCCGACGCCTTCCCCGGCGCCCGGATCGTCGCCGTCGACGGGTCCGAACCGCTTCTGGAGCGGGCGCAGGCACGCGCGGAGCGGCTCGGTGTCGCGGACCGCTTCGGCACGCTCGCCGGTGAACTCCCCGATGTGCTCGGAGAGTTGGACTATCCGGCCGATCTGCTGTGGGCCGGCCGCAGTCTGCACCACCTCGGCGACCAGCGGGCCGCCCTTGCCGCGTTCGGTGACCGTCTCGCCGCCGGCGGCACGCTGGCCCTCCAGGAGGGCGGTCTGCCGACGCGGTTCCTGCCCCGGGACATCGGCTTCGGACGGCCCGGGCTCCAGGCGCGTCTCGACGTGCTGGAGACGGAGTGGTTCGCGCGGATGAGGGCCGACCTCGCCGGCTCCGTCGCCGAGACCGAGGACTGGCCCGCGCTGATCACCGCCGCAGGTCTGCGGCCCACCGGCACCCGCACCTTCCTCCTCGACCTCCCCGCCCCGACCACGGACCGCGCCCGCGCCTACGCCGCCGACGTCCTCACCCGCACCCGTGACGGTGTCGGCGACCGCCTCGACGCCGAGGACCGTGCGACCCTCGACCGGCTGCTCGACCCGGACGACAAGGCGAGCGTGCACCACCGCCCCGATCTGTTCGTGCTGGCGGCCCAGACGGTGTACACGGCGGTGCGGACCAGGTGACACCGGGCACGGCGGCCGGCGGCGGGGCTTGACTTCGAGAACTCTCCAAGTGATGGACTCCCCCTCGTCCCGAACCGAGACACAGGGGGAACCACCATGAACGACTCTCCGGTCGCGCTCATCACCGGCGGCGGCAGCGGTATCGGCGCCGCCGTCGCACGGCAGTTGCTGGACGCCGGGCACAGGGTCACCGTCACCGGCCGCGGCGAGGCGCGGTTGCGGGCCTTCGCCGAGGAACTCGGGGAGCCTGAGGGCCTGTTGACGGTCGTCGGGAACGCCGCCGAGTACGCGGACGTACAGGCGGCGGTCGAGGCCACGCTGAAGGCGTTCGGGCGGCTGGACACGGTCGTGGCCAACGCCGGGTTCGCCACCCACGACAGCGTCGCCGAGGGCGACCCGGCCGGCTGGACCGAGATGGTCCTGACCAACGTCCTCGGCCCGGCCCTGCTCATCCGGGCCTCCATCGACGCCCTCAAGGAGACCCGCGGCCGGATCGTGCTGGTCGGCAGCGTCGCCGGGTTCGTGCCGGGGCCGGGCAACATCTACGGGGCGACCAAGTGGGCGGTGACCGGGCTCGCCGAGAACACCCGGCGACAGGTGACCGACTGGGGCGTGGGCGTCACCCACATCGCCCCGGGCCGGGTCGAGACACCGTTCTGGGACAGCTACGGCAGCCTGCCGCCGGGGCATCTGCTGACCGCCGACCAGATCGCCGACTCGGTGGTGTGGGCCATCCGGCAGCCCGACGGAGTGGACGTCAACACCCTCGTCGTACGGCCGCTCGGACAGCCCAACTGACCTGCCGCAGCGCTGAGTCGACCGACTCAGTTGTTGGCTATGAACTCCTTCGCCAGCCGATCGCCCGTCGAGACCGCCGTGCTGTGGTTCTCGATGGGCGAGACCCGGGAGTTCTTGAAGAGGATGTAGGTCACGCCGGAGTCGGTGCCGCCGGTCTCCGGGTCGGGGTCGATGCCGAGCTTCTCGGCGGCGGAGTAGGAGGCCTCACCGATGATCGGCTGGGGGCCGGTGTCGCCGACGACGGCGTACACGACCTGGTTGTTGTAAACGATGGCCACCACTCCCGCGCCCTGGATGCCGGCGGCCGAGTAGTTCCAGGTGCCGCTGATGCTGGGGACCACGACGTAGGGCAGCGTGTCGGAGCGCAGCGGCTTGCCGTCGGACTGGTGGAACGCGGTGTCCGGCTGGAACCAGGGGTCGGTGTCCTCGTTGCACTTGGCGGTGCGCTGGCCGTCGCAGTCGATGTCCATGTCGGCCTTCCAGAAGACCGCGCCGTTCTTGCCGCAGACCGGGACGGTGGCCGACGTCTCCTCGTCGGTGCGGTACTTGCCGTTGGAGATCTGCGCGCAGGACGTCACCTTCGCGAGCAGGGCGGCCGCGCTGACCGAGCCCTCCCGCAGGGTCGGCGACTGCGGATGGCCGGAGGCGCTCGTGGGGAGCAGTCCGGCGGCGAGCAGCGCGGCGCCGGAGGCCGCGGCGAGGGTCAGTGTTCGGATGCGCACTGTGGGGGGACCCTTCTGTGAGGAAGTACTTCTGTTAGGAAAGTTTCCTGACTGGGTGCCGTACAAGGTGGCCCTCTTTACATGGCCCCGTCAAGCCCTCGCGTGCGACCTGGGGTCCCCGGCGCTGATTGCGGCGCGATCGCCCCGGTAGAAGACTGGAGATTGCCGAAGATTTCGGATGTGTGCCCCGGATTTTCGGGAGGTGCCATGTTCGTACGCGCGATCTACACGACCGGCGATCCCACGAAGATCGACACGGCCATCCGGGCGATGAACACCGAGGGGCGGGATCTGCTGGAGGACCGTCCGGGATACCGCGGGGCGAGTGTCTTCGTGGACCGGACGCTCGGGAAACTGCTCGCCGCCAGCTGGTGGGAGTCGGAGCGGGCCCGGCAGAACAGCGACGAGGTGCTGCGCGAGCGGCGGGCGGCGATGCTGGACCCGTTCGCGGGGACGCTCGCCGTCGACAACTACGAAGCGCTGGTCTTCCACCAGGCGCGCCCGCCGCAGGCGGGCGGCGGACTGCGGCTGACCAGGCTGGAGTTCGACCCGAGGGACACCGACCTGCTCGCCGACACGTTCCGGGCGACGGTGGTGCCCCGGCTGGAGACGCTCCAGGGGCTGGCCCGGGCGTCCCTGCTGGTCGACCGGGAGCGCGGGCGCGGGATGGTCGGAGTGATCTTCGTCGACCAGACGTCCCTGGCGGCGTCGCGCTCGGGTCAGGCGGCGGCCCGGCACGAGGGCGCGGCCAAGGCCCATGTGAGCGTCATCGGGCTGGAGGAGTTCGAGGTCGTCTTCACGGACGTGCGCGGGGACTGAGGCGCTCCGCGCGGGCGACCGGGGATCCGGGCGCCCATCCGTACGCGTCCGCCCGCCGCTCGGACAGCTGAGCGGCGGGCGGACGGGGGTCGCGGTGCGGCGGTGTCAGTTGACGTCCGCCGGGTCGCTGCCGATCCGCCGGTCCTCGTTGAGCGCGCTGATCGCCGCCAGGTCCTCGTCGTCCAGGCTGAAGTCGAAGACCTCGATGTTCTCCTTGATCCGCGACGGCGTCACGGACTTCGGGATCACGACGTTGCCGATCTGCAGGTGCCAGCGCAGCACTACCTGGGCCGGGGTGCGGCCGTGCTTCTGCGCGATGGCGACGATCGCCGGGACCTCCAGCAGACCCTTGCCGGAACCGAGCGGCGACCAGGCCTCGGTGGCGATGCCCCGCTCGGCGTGCAGCGCGCGGGAGGCGTGCTGCTGAAGGTGCGGGTGCAACTCGATCTGGTTGACGGCCGGGACGACCGACGTCTCGCCGAACAGCCGCTCCAGGTGCTCCGGAAGGAAGTTGGAGACACCGATCGCGCGGATACGGCCGTCCGCGTGCAGCTTCTCGAACGCCTTGTAGGTGTCGACGTACTTGTCGCGCGACGGCGCCGGCCAGTGGATGAGGTACAGGTCGACGTACTCCAGGCCCAGCTTCTCCAGCGAGGTGTCGAAGGCGCGCAGGGTGGAGTCGTAGCCCTGGTCGCCGTTCCAGAGCTTGGTGGTGACGAAGATGTCCTCGCGGGGGACGCCGGAGGCCGCGATGGCCCGGCCGGTGCCCGCCTCGTTGCCGTAGATCGCCGCTGTGTCGATGCTGCGGTACCCGGCCTCCAGCGCGGTGCCGACCGCCCGCGTGGCCTCGTCGTCCGGCACCTGCCAGACGCCGAAGCCCAGCTGGGGCATCTCGACGCCGTTGTTCAGGATGATCGGGGGGACCTTGCTGCTCACGAGCTCTTGATCCTTACGGTTGTCGTCAGGTGGTACTCATATCGTCAACGATCACGAGGCGTGATGCATTCCTGACCGCCCGATCCGCCCGGGAAGTCGCCGCAACTGACCGACGAGTCAGTGGGCGGCGGCGAGATTGGCCGGAAACGCATCCGATGTTATCGGTCCGGACCATTGACCCTCGCTCGTCCTGCCGCGACTCTGTATCGCGCCACCGAACGTGTTGATGAACTCGGTGCATGCATGTGAACGCCAGCCGCCTGTCTGGGCTCTGAGACCCCCCACTTCCTCAGGAAGCAGGTATGCGCACATGGACGAGAAGCTGCTCCACGCCCTCCCTGCCCACCCGACGGACCAGGTCATTCAGGAAACATCGGATGAAAAGGTCTGGCAAAGCCCGGGGTACACCGTCGTGGACACCGCGCTCGAAGTGACCGCCTACGCCCTCACCGACCGCTAGCCGCCCGCACCGCGAGAGCATCGTGACCGCGACTCGCGTGCACGCCGACGGCGCCGCAGCCCCCTGGACGACCACCGAGTTCACCGGGCGGCTGCGCGCCGTCACCGCGGCCCGCTACCACGACCGCCACCCCTTCAACCTCCGTATGCACAAGGGTGAGTTGACGCCCGCAGAACTGCGCCGCTGGATCGCCAACCGCTTCCACTACCAGCGCCACATCCCCGTCAAGGACGCCCTGATCCTCGCCAAGCTGGAGCGGCCCGCGCCGCGTCGCGCCTGGCTGCGTCGCATCCGCGACCACGACGGCACGGCCGAGGGCGAGGGCGGCATCGAGCGCTGGCTGCGCCTCGGCGAGGCGGCCGGCCTCGACCGTGAGGAACTGTGGGACGCCTCCCGCGTAGTGCCCGGGGTCCGGCTCGCGGTCGACGGATACGTCAACTTCTGCCGGCTGAGCCCCGTGGCCGAGGCCGTCGCCGCGTCCCTGACGGAACTGTCGGCACCGGACCTGATGTGCACCCGCATCGCCGCCTTCGAGACCCACTACCACTGGATCGACCCGGCCGGCCTCGCCTACTTCCGCACCCGTGTCGGCCAGGGCGCCCGGGACGGCGAGGAGGCTCTCGCCCTGGTCCTGGAGCGGGCCCGCACCCGCGAGCAGCAGGAGCGGGCGGTGGCCGCGCTGGCCTTCAAGTGCGACGTGCTGTGGGCGCTGCTGGACGCGGTGGACCGAGGCGGGGGCCGAGGCGCCGGCGCAGCGGCCGGGGGAGGCGGCCCATGACCTGGCGTCCCGCCCTCGCCCGCTCGGTGGTGCTGCGTCACGACCGGGTGCGCGGCACCGACCTGTTGCTGCTGCCCGAGCGGGTGGTCGTCCTGCACGGCAGCGCCGGCGGCGTGCTGCGGCTGTGCGACGGCAGCCGGGCCGTGGGCGACATCGTCGCCGAGCTGGGGGCGCGGTTCCCCGGCGCCCCCGTCGCCGACGAAGTGCCCGAGTTCCTCCGGACGTTGCGGAAGGAGGGCTGGCTGCGATGACCGCCGACCCGCCGTGGGCCCTGCTCGCGGAACTCACCCACCGCTGCCCGCTGCGCTGCGGGTACTGCTCCAACCCGGTCGAACTGGTCGGTCGGTCAACAGAGCTGACCGCGGACGAATGGGCCGGAGTGTTCCGGCAGGCCGCCGACCTGGGCGTCGTGCAGACCCATCTGTCGGGCGGCGAACCGCTGCTGCGGCGCGAGCTGCCGGACATCGTCGCCGCCGCCGAGCGCTCGGGCCTGTACACCCAGCTGGTCACCAGCGGTGTCGGACTGGGGGAGAGGCGGCTCGGCGAACTCGTCGAGGCCGGGCTGCACAGCGTCCAGCTGTCCGTGCAGCACGCCGATCCTGATACCTCCGACCGCATCGCGGGCGCCCGCTCGTTCGCCGCCAAGGAGCGGGCCGCACGGCTGATCCGGGCCGCCGGGCTGCCGTTCGGCCTGAACATCGTCCTGCACCGCGCCAACATCGACGCCCTCGACGACCTGATCGCCCTGGGCGCGGCCTGGGGCGCCGACCGGGTCGAGCTCGCGCACACCCAGTTCCACGGCTGGGCCCTGCGCAACCGTGCCACCCTGCTGCCCACGCGGGACCAGGTCCACCGCGCCCGCACCACCCTGACCCGTTGGCGCGAACACCCGGACCCCGTACCGGAGTTGATCTGGGTCACCCCGGACTACATTGACGGAGTCGCCAAGCCTTGCATGGGCGGCTGGGGCGCCCTCTCGCTCACCGTCGCCCCCGACGGCACGGTCCTGCCGTGCCCGGCCGCGGCCGCTCTCCCCGGCCTCGACCCGCCCAATGTGAGGGACCGCCAACTCTCCTGGATCTGGTGGGAGTCGAGGGCGTTCAACGCCTATCGCGGCGATTCCTGGATGCGCGGCCCCTGCCGGAGCTGCGCCCTCGCCGCCACCGACCACGGGGGCTGCCGCTGCCAGGCGTACGCCCTCACCGGCGATGCCACGAGAACCGACCCCGCCTGCCGGCTCTCACCCGACCACGCCCTGGTCCGGGACCTGGTCGACAGCGCTCGCCCGCCGGCCGGAAACCCCGTCCACGCCTACCGCGAAGGAGCACCATGAGACGCCTGCACGCGCTGCTGACGACGACCGTGCTCGCCGCAGCGACCCTCACCGCCGTCCCCGCGGCCACGGCCGATCCGGCGCCGGCCACGACCGCGCTCAACACCCCCGCCGCCACGGCGGACTGGTCCGTCGCCGTGGTCGACTCCACCACGGCCCGCTACACGCCGACCACCATCGGCGGCTGGTCGTACCCGGTCGGCCTCTACCTCTACGGCCAGTACCTGGTCTTCCGCCGCACCCACGACCCGCGGTACCTGTCGTACATCAAGAGCTACGTCGACCGGTTCGTGGCGGCGGACGGCTCCATGAGCCAGGGCTTCAACAGTCTCGACAGCATGCAGGCCGGGCGACTGCTGACGATCCTGCACCACGAGACCGGCGAGGACCGCTACCGCGTCGCGGCGAAGAGGATCCGCGACCGCCTCGACACCTACCCGCGCACCGGGGACGGCGGCTTCTGGCACGCCGACACCGCGAGCCGCGCGCACCAGTTGTGGGCCGACGGCGTCTACATGGTCAACCCGTTCCTGGTGGAGTACGGCAAGGAGTTCCACGACTCCGCCTACGCGAACGACGAGGCGGCGAGGCAACTCCAGCTGTACGGCGGCCATCTCCAGGTCGCGGGCGGCCTGCTCCGGCACGCCTACGACGAGTCGCGCACGGCGGCCTGGTCGGACCCGGCCACCGGACTCGCCCCCGAGCACTGGTGCCGGGCCGTGGGCTGGTACTCGATGGCGATGGTGAACGTCCTGGACGCCGTCCCGGCCGGCCACCCGCGCCGCCCGGCGCTGCTGCGCATCCTGCGCGCGCTCGCCGCCGGCCTGGAGCGCCACCAGGACCCGGCCACCGGACGCTGGTTCCAGGTGATCGACAAGGGCGCCCGCGCCGACAACTGGACCGAGACGTCCTGCTCCAGCATGTTCACCTACGCCCTCTCCCGCGCCGCACAGCGCGGCTATCTGGACCGGCACTACGCGGCCGTCGCCGAACGCGGCTACCGCGGCGTCCTGCGCAAGGTCTCGCTCGGCGCCGACGGCCGCACCGAACTCACCGACATCTCCGTCGGCACCAACGTCGGCGACTACGCGTACTACGCCGCCCGCACCCGGGCCACCAACGACTTCCACGGCCTCGGAGCCTTCCTGATCATGAACGAACAGCTGAGGAGTGATTAGTGTCATGAACACATCCAGAAGGATGGTGCTGGGCGCCGCGCTCGGCGGGGTGGCCTCGGCCGCCGCCGCACAGCCCGCGCGGGCCGCGTCCTGGCAGCTCAAGTGGTCCCCGTCCGCGAGCGACGGGCTCGGAGCCTTCGAGACGATCGAGGACGACCGCGCCGACTCCCACCCCGGCGGGCAGCCGCACATCCACACCACCGGCAACAACTGGCGCTTCAACATGCACATGGCCGACCGGGACACCTCGACCGACCGCCAGCGGCACGAGGTCACAGGACTGCGCACCTCCTCCTCCAGCTATCTGAAGTGGACTTCGGGCCAGACCTGGCGGATCACGTACTCCATGTACATCCCGAGCTCGCTGAAGGCGACCACCAGCTTCACGCACATCATGCAGATGAAGCAGCCGGGCACCGGCTCCTCGCCGATCGTCGTGCAGTCCCTGCGCCGGGTGAACGGAGTGCAGACCATCGAGCTGAAGCTCTTCGACAGCGACACCCTCGTCGGCCGTACCGACCTGGAGCCGCTGCACGACAAATGGACCGACGTCGACTTCCAGATCAAGGTCGGCAACGGCTCGGCGGGCTCGGTCCGCTGGATCCTCAAGAGCGGCGGCACCACCGTGATCGACAAGTCCAAGACGGGCGTCGACACCTTCCTGGCCGACCGGGTGCGCCCCAAGTGGGGCATCTACCGCTCCCTCGGCGACACCTCCGGCTCCCTCCAGGACTGCCATCTGCTGCTCACCGACCTGCGCGGCTACCAACTCGTGTGAGCGCCACGGCCCGATGAGACCGACATCCCCCACCTGGAGGTGGACCTCCATGCATGTCATCCCCACCGGACGCCGTCCTCGCCGGGGCGTGCTCACCGCCGCTCTGGGCGGTCTGCTGCTGTCCCTCCTCACGGCCTCCCCACCGTCGAGCGCCGCAGCCGCCGCGGCGAGTGACCACCAGGCCGAGACCGCGACGATCTCCCAAGGCACGGTGGCCTCCAACCACAGCGGCTACACCGGCTCAGGCTTCGTCGACTACACCAACGTGACCGGCTCCTACGTCGAGTTCACGGTGAGCGCGGGCGCGGCGGGCGGTGCCTCACTGGCCTTCCGCTACGCCAACGGCACCGGCGCCGACCGGCCCATGGACATCTCGATAGGCGGCAGGGTCGTCGCGCCGAACGTGTCCTTCCCGCCCACCGCGAACTGGACCACCTGGGCCACGAAGACGGTCAACGCCGACCTCGCCGCCGGCGGCAACAAGGTCCGCGCCACCGCGACGACCCCGTCCGGCGGCCCCAACCTCGACAAGCTGACCGTGGACGCCGCGGCCGACACCCAGGCCCCGACCCGCCCCGGCACCCCGAACTGCTCCGCCGTCACCGAGGACGGCCTCACCCTGAACTGGGGCGCCTCCACGGACGACGTGGCGGTGACGGCGTACGACATCTACGAGCACGGCAACAAGATCGGCGAAGCCGCGGGGAGCGCGACCACCGAGAACCTCACCGGGCTCACCCCGGCCACCACCTACAACCTCACGGTCATCGCCCGCGACGCGGCCGGCAACGCCTCCCTCGCCAGCCCGGCCGTGGACTGCACGACCCGGCCCAGCTCCGACACCAGCCCGCCGACCGGGCCCGGCACCCTGTCGTACACCGAAGTCACCGCGAACAGCGCCGAGCTGAGCTGGGGCGCCGCGACGGACGACAAGGCGGTCACGGCGTACGACATCCGCAGCGGCTCCACCGTCTACAAGACCGTCACCGGCACCCCGCCCGCCACCTCGACCACCGTCACCGGGCTGGCCTGCAACAGCCCCTACACCCTGAACGTCGTGGCACGCGACGCCGCCGGGAACACCTCACCGCAGAGCAACGCGGTCACCTTCACCACCCGTGCCTGCGCCACCGACGGCGGCGTCCCGTCGTCGATCGGCACCGTGTCGTCCGGCTGGAGCATCCCCTGGGGCACGTACTGGATGCCCGACGGCAACAGCGCCCTGGTCACCGAACGCGATAGCTTCAAGGTGTTCAAACTGACCAAGGACGGCGCGAAGACGCAGGTCGGCAGCGTGCCGAACGCGGTCACCACGGACGGCGAGGGCGGACTGCTCGGCGTGGCCGTCGACCCCGGCTGGGCCACGAACCACCGCGTGTACTTCATGCACACGGCCGCCGAGGGCAACCGCATCGCGCGCATGACCTACGACGGCAGCTCCCTCGGCGGCTACACCGTCCTGTTGCAGGGCATCAAGAAGAACCGCTATCACAACGGCGGCCGCCTCGCCTTCGGCCCGGACGGCCTGCTCTACGCCTCCACCGGCGACGCCCAGACCTCGTCCCTCGCCCAGGACCGGAACTCCCTCAACGGCAAGATCCTGCGCCTGACGACCGAAGGCAAGCCGGCACCCGGCAACCCGTTCGGCACCTACGTCTACTCCCTCGGCCACCGCAACCCCCAGGGCCTGGCCTTCGACCGGGGCGGCAGGCTGTGGGAGGCCGAGTTCGGCAACAGCTCCTTCGACGAGCTCAACCTCATCAAGCCGGGTGCCAACTACGGCTGGCCGACCTGCGAGGGCACCTGCTCGGTCTCGGGCATGACCAACCCCAGGAAGACCTGGCGCGTCGCCGAGGCGTCCCCCAGCGGCATCGCCATCGTCCGCAACGTCATCTACATGGCCGCCCTGCGCGGCGAACGCCTGTGGCGCATCCCGATCGACGGCGACACCGAGAACGTCGGCGCGGCCACCGCCTACTACGTCGGCACCTACGGCAGGCTGCGCACGGTCACCAAGGTGCCGGGCGCCGACCAGCTGTGGCTGTCCACGACCAACAGCGACAACAACGGAGGGGAGCCGGACGGCGCGGACAAGATCTTCCGCGTGAGCATCGACTGACAGCCGGTGCGGGCGGGTCGGGGCCCTGCCTCAGGCTTGGTACAGCGCCTCGACCTCGCCCGAGTACGCGTTCTCGATCGCCTTGCGCTTCAGCTTCAGCGACGGGGTGAGCAGCCCGTGCTCCTCGGTGAACGGCTGCGCGAGGATACGGAAGGTACGGATCGACTCGGCCTGCGAGACCAGGGTGTTGGCGGCGACGACCGCGCGCCGCACCTCGGTCTCCAGGTCGGGGTCCCGCACCAGCTGGGCCGCGGTCATCTGGGGCTTGTCGCGCATCATCAGCCAGTGCTCCACGGCCTCCTGGTCGAGCGTGACCAGGGCCGCGATGTACGGGCGGTCGTTGCCGACGACGATGCACTGGGAGACCAGCGGGTGGTCCCGGACGCGCTCCTCCAGCACCCCCGGCGAGACGCTCTTGCCGCCGGAGGTGACCAGGATCTCCTTCTTGCGGCCGGTGATCGTGAGATAGCCGTCCTCGTCGAGGGAGCCCAGGTCACCGGTGGCCAGCCAGCCGTCGTGCAGGGACTCGTCGGTGGCCTTCGGGTTGTTGAGGTAGCCCTGGAAGATGTTGCCGCCGTTCAGCCAGATCTCCCCGTCGTCCGCGATGTGCACGGTCATGCCGGGGATGGGCCGGCCGACGGTGCCGTACCGGGTGCGCTCCGGCGGGTTCGCGGTCGCCGCCGCCGTGGACTCGGTCAGGCCGTAGCCCTCGTAGATGTGCACGCCCGCGCCCGCGAAGAACAGCCCGAGGCGCCGGTCCATCGCCGAGCCGCCGGACATCGCGTGCCGGATGCGGCCGCCCATCGCCGCCCGCATCTTGGAGTACACGAGCTTGTCGAACAGCTGGTGCTGCATCCGCAGCCCCGCCGACGGGCCGGGCCCGATGCCCCACGCCTTGGCCTCCACGGCGTCCGCGTACTTCACGGCCACCTCGACGGCCTTCTCGAACGGGCCGGACCTGCCCTCCTTCTCGGCCTTGCGCCGCGCGGCGTTGAAGACCTTCTCGAAGATGTACGGCACGGCGAGGAAGAAGGTCGGCTTGAACGCGGCGAGGTCCGGCAGCAGCGCGGCGGCGTTCATCTGCGGCTGGTGCCCGAAGCGGACCCGGCCGCGGATCGCGGCGACCTGCACCATCCGCCCGAAGACATGCGCGAGCGGGAGGAACAGCAGGGTCGCCGCCTCGTCGCCCTTCTTCGAGTGGAACACCGGCTCCCACCGCTCGATGACGGTGTCCGCCTCGTACATGAAGTTGCCGTGCGAGATCACACAGCCCTTGGGGCGCCCCGTGGTGCCCGAGGTGTAGATGACCGTGGCGGTCGAGTCAGGCGTGACCGCCTGCCGGTGCCGGTGGACGACGTCGTCATCGAGGTGCGCACCGGCGTCGTACAGCTCCTGCACGGCGCCCGCGTCCAGCTGCCACAGCTGGTGCAGCCGGGGGAGCCGGTCGATGACGGTCGCGATGGTCATCGCGTGGTCCTCGTGCTCCACGATCGCCGCCGAGCACTCGGCGTCGTACAGCATCCAGAAGCACTGCTCGGCCGAGGAGGTCGGATAGATCGGCACCACCTGCGCGCCGATCGTCCACAGCGCGAAGTCGAAGAGCGTCCACTCGTAGCGCGTGCGGGACATGATCGCGACGCGGTCGCCGAACCGGATGCCCCGGGCCAGCAGGCCCTTGGCCAGGGCCAGGACCTCGTCACGGAACTCGGCGGCGGTGACGTCCCGCCACTTGTCGTCCTCGTCCTTGCGGCCCAGGACGACATACAACGGGTCCTCCTGGGCATGCTGGAAGACGACGTCGGCCAGGCCGCCCACCGGCGGTGCCAACGCCAACGGAGGGTTGGTGAACTCGCGCAAACCCCGCTCCCCGCTCCGAATGCCTCGGCTGAAAAGCTCCGCTCAGCGCCGTGAAAGCTACCCCACCCGCCGTGAGGGCGGGAGGGGGTGCAAAGCCGAGCGGTACTCAGGTACGCACAGGTCAGCGCAGGAAAATGCGCTCACATGGGGAAGGGTCGGACAGAAAACTGACGGTTGAGTAAGTTTCGGGCCCGTAATCTCCACCGAATCTGTACGACCCGGTTACCGGGTACGGGCCGTGTCGATCAAGTCATCCCCTGCGTACCGTCGTCTCCTCTGTCAGCGTACGAGAAGCCCCGGGTGTCACTGAGGTCTTCGTCACTGCCGGCCGCCTGACCAGGGCGAGCACCAGCAGCCCGGCCACCACGCCCGTGGTGCCCGCCGCCACCGCCACCGCGTTCAGCCCGTCCGCGAAGGCCGCGCGCAGCGTCTCCTCGCCGAAGGCGCCCCGCAGCGCACCGGCGCCGCCGCCCGCCAGGGCGTGGGCCGCCCCCTCCGGCAGCGAGTCGCCCATCCGCGAGGTCAGCACCGTGCCGAACAGCGCGATGCCGAGGGCGTACCCGAGCTGCCGGAAGGTGTTCACCGCACCGCCCGCCATGCCCGAGCGCTCCGGCGGCACCGAGGCCAGCGCGGCGCCCGCGATGCCGGGGGACACCAGCCCCGTCCCGACGCCCACCAGCACCAGCCCCGGTATCAGGGCACTCGCGCTCGACCCGGCGTCCAGGAACGCCATGCAGAACTGGCCCGCGCCGATCAGGAGCAGCCCGACCCCGATGGTGAGCCGCGCCGACACCCCGTGCAGCAGGCGCCCGCCGAGCGCGGCGACCACGAACGACGCCAGCGACAGCCACAGGAAGACCGCACCGCCGCGCACCGGGCTCATCCCGAGCAGCGTCTGGAGCCAGATCGAGGTGTACGCCATGGCCGCGAACGCCGCCGCGTTGAAGGCGAGCGAGCCCGCCATCACCCCGGAGAACGCCGGCCGCAGGAACAGCCGCGGGTCCAGCAGCGGATCGGCGACCCGCCGCTCCACCAGGACGAAGCAGACCAGTGCCAGGACCGCTCCGGCGAACCACAGCAGGGTCCCCGACTCGCCCCACCCGTGGCTCCCGGCCCGCACGGCGCCGTACGTCACCGCACCCGCGAACGCCGCGAACGTCACCGTGCCCGCCCAGTCGATACGACGGCCCCGGGCGCCCCGCGACTCCGGCACCACGCGCAGCGTCAGCCAAACCGCGGCCACACTCACCGGCAGATTGACGTAGAAGATCCACCGCCAGCCCGGTCCGTCGGTGAGCAGCCCGCCGGCGATCGGCCCGACCGCGGCCGCCGCCCCGCTGACCGCGCCCCACACGCCGAGCGCGACCGAGCGCCGCTTGCCCTGGTAGACGGAGCCGAGCAGCGGCAGGGTCGTCGCGAACATGGCCGCCGCGCCGATCCCCTGCAGCCCCCGGGCGGCGACGAGCATCTCCGGCCCGGTCGCGAGGCCGCACAGCAGCGACGCCGCCGCGAACACCACGACGCCGACGACATGGACGCGCCGGCGCCCGAGCACATCGGCGGCGGCCCCCACGCCGAGCAGCAGCGCCGCCAGCGCCAGCGCGTAGCCGTCCATCACCCACTGAAGATCGCTGAGCGAGGCGTCCAGCGCCCGCGCCATGTCCGGCAGTGCGACGATCGCGATCGTCACGTCCAGCAACAACATGAACGTGCCCAGGCACACGGCCGTGAGCGGCCCCCATGTGCGCATGACTGATTCCCCTCCGAATGCGAGACACGTACGCGAGCCGCGTACGTGTCCGTACGATGGGCCGTGCGCGGTCGATCACGGCCGTGCCGGGCGCCAGATCGCCGGAATCTGACAGGGGACGCGCCGATGGAGATGGAATCCGATGTCTTCGACCGGCTCGACCTTCAGCTGCTGTACGCGCTGGAGGTGAACGGCCGGGCGTCCTTCGCCCGCATCGGCGAGGTGCTCGGCGTCTCCGACCAGACCGTCGCCCGCCGCTACCGCCGGCTGTGCGCCGAGGCCGGCCTGAGGGTGGTCGCCGTCCGCGACCCGGAACGCCTCGGCCAGGACCACTGGACGATGCGGCTGCGCTGCGTGCCGGACAGCGCCCAGGCCATCGCCCAGGCCCTGGCGAAACGGGACGACACCAGCTGGATCGGCATCGCCTCCGGCGGCACCGAGGTCATCTTCGGCACCCGGCCGCGCAGCCCCGGCGACCGCGACGACCTCCTGCTCGGCAAGCTCCCGCGTACCCCGCGCGTCCTGGAGATCCGGGCCCACCAGATCCTGCACCGCTTCTACGGCGGTCCGAGCGGCTGGCTGCGCAAGTTCTGGGCGCTGACCGAGGACCAGGTCGAGGCACTGCGCCCCGAGCCGGTCCCCGAGCCCGGTCCGGCCCGTATCGACCCCGACGACGAGCCGCTGATCACGGCCCTGGAACGCGACGGACGCGCCACCTACCCCGAGCTCCAGCGCGCCACCGGCCGCTCGGAGTCCGCGGTGAAGCGCCGGCTGGCCGCGCTGCTGGCGTCCGGGGCGGTGTACATCGACGTGGAGTACCTGTCCGAGAGATTCGGCTACCCCTTCGCCGCCCTCCTGTGGATCACGACCACCCCGGCCGCCCTGACCTCGGTCGGCGAGGCGCTCGCCACCCACCCCGAGATCGCCCACGCGGCGGCGACGGCGGGGCCGTGCAACATCCTCGCGACGGCCGTCGTACGCAACAGCGCGGACCTGTACGGCTACCTGAGCGGCCCGATCGGCCGCCTGGAGGGCGTCCAGCACGTGGAGGCGTCACCGTTCCTGCGACGCGTGAAGCAGCTGACCTACCAGGTGCCGTCGCGTTGAAGCGCCCTTCAGGGGCGCGGGACTGTACTGGATCTGCGGCTGCCGCCGCGCGGGCGCGACAAGCCAAGGCGGACCGGCACCCGACCACGGACCTCCCGGCGAAGTCCTAACGCCGGTGCAACCGGTCCCCGCCCGCCAGGATCGCCGCCGCGAGCGCATCCGCCGCCCCCTGCGCGGCCGTCCGCCGCGGCCCGTGCACCAGCACGAAGTCGACCCGCCCGAGCTCCGGCAGCCCGGACCGCTCCGGCACCCGCACCAGCCCCGGCGGAATCAGCCCCCGCGAGTGCGCCATCACCCCGAGCCCGGCCCGCGCCGCCGCGATCAGCCCGTTCAGGCTGCCGCTGGTGCACACGATCCGCCAGTCCCGCCCCGCCCGCTCCAGCGCCTCCATCGCCAGCGCCCGGGTGATCCCCGGCGGCGGATAGACGATCAACGGCACCGGACGGTCCGGCTCCAGCCGCAGCCGCTCGGTGCCGATCCACACCAGCCGGTCGTGCCAGACCAGTTCGCCCCCCGGCTCCTCGGGGCGCCGCTTGGCCAGCACGAGGTCCAACTTCCCGGCGGCCAGCTGCTCGTGCAGGGTTCCCGAGAGCTCGACCGTCAGCTCCAGGTCGACCTCGGGGTGTTCGTAGCGGAAGCCCTCCAGGATCTCCGGCAGCCGGGTCAGGACGAAGTCCTCGGACGCGCCGAAGCGCAGCCGACCGCGCAGCCGGGTGCCGGTGAAGAACGACGACGCCTGCTCGTGCACCTCCAGGATCCGGCGGGCGAACCCGAGCATCGCCTCGCCGTCCTCGGTCAGCTCCACGGAGTGGGTGTCCCGGGTGAACAGCGGCCGCCCGGTGGCGTCCTCCAGCCGCCGGACATGCTGGCTCACGGTCGACTGGCGCAGCCCCAGCCGGCGGGCGGCCTGCGTGAAGCTCAGTGTCTGGGCCACCGCGAGGAACGTGCGAAGGTGGGAGGGGTCGTACACACCGTCAGACTACCCGCGGCTATCGTGGAACGTGATGACAGTCAGAGTGGTATGCCGGATTCCCGATCGCTGACCGCCGGAGGACGATGGGGAGGGCACGTCCGTGCCCGCAACCGGAAGTTCAGCGAAGCGACAGCGAAGTAGTGGAGCACAGTGAAACGCCTGCAATGGCCGCGTCGGATGCCGATCGACCCGTACATCCTGCTGCTGCTCGGGACCGTGGGCCTCGCGGCCCTGTTCCCGGCGCGCGGGGCGGCCTCCGATGCGGCATCCGGTGCCTCCACGGCCGCGATCGCCTTCCTCTTCTTCCTCTACGGCGCCCGGCTGTCCACCCGTGAGGCGCTGGACGGGCTGAAGCACTGGCGGCTCCATGTCACCGTCCTGGCCTGCACCTTCCTCGTCTTCCCGCTGCTCGGCCTGGCCGCCCGCGGCTTCGTCCCGGTGCTGCTGAACGAGCCCCTCTACCAGGGCCTGCTCTTCCTCACCCTCGTCCCGTCGACCATCCAGTCGTCGATCGCCTTCACCTCGATGGCCCGCGGCAACGTGCCCGCGGCGATCTGCGCCGGCTCCTTCTCCTCGCTGGTCGGCATCGTCGTCACGCCGCTGCTCGCGGCCGCCGTGCTCGGCAGCGGCGCCGGCTTCTCGGCCGACTCGCTGGTCGAGATCGTGCTGCAGCTGCTGGTGCCGTTCGCCGCCGGGCAGCTGCTGCGCCGCTGGATCGGGAGCTTCGTCACCCGGCACAAGAAGGCCCTCGGGCTCGTCGACCGCGGCTCGATCCTGCTGGTCGTCTACACCGCGTTCAGCGAGGGCATGGTCCAGGGCATCTGGCACCAGGTCAGCCCGCTGCGGCTCGGCGGCCTGCTCGCCGTCGAGGCGGTGCTGCTGGCCGTGATGCTCGCCCTGACCTGGTACGGCGCCAAGGCCCTGCGCTTCGACCGTGCGGACCGCATCGCGATCCAGTTCGCCGGTTCGAAGAAGTCACTGGCCGCCGGGCTGCCCATGGCGAGCGTCCTGTTCGGCGCGCACGCCTCGCTGGCCGTGCTGCCGCTGATGCTCTTCCACCAGATGCAGCTGATGGTGTGCGCGGTCATCGCCAAGCGCCGCGCCCGCGACGTCCAGGAGACGATCACCGTGTCGGCGCCGCCCGCAGCGTCACGAACCGCGGTCGGTACAGGGACACGTTCCGGCTGAGCTGCGCCGCCGCGCCGCCGGGGTCCAGCCAGTTGACGTCGTAACTCAGCACCAGGCGCCCGCCGCCGCTCAGTTCCGGGTGCACCTGCGGGTTGTAGGCGGCGACCTGGCCGCCCGGCGGCAGCGCCGGACTGAAGTCCTTCGTCGGCCCGTGCCACGGGCCGACGGGGGAGCAGGACCAGTACGACGTCACGCTCGTCAGCCCGTCGGTGCCGGCGGCCATCGTGAACAGCACGTACGTCCCGTCCACCCGCGCCACCGAGAACGCGCTCCCGACGCCGGTGCCCCGGCCGTCCCCCAGTACCGGCCGGAACCGCGGCTTCGCCTTCGACCACGCGGAGCCGTCCCAGTACCGCCAGGCCCCCGGCTCGCCGAGCCGCCCCTTCGGTACCCGCGCGGCATAGGCGCGCGAGACCGGACGGGAGGCCGCCTGACCGTCGTCGCCGCCGAAGACGTACGTCCAGCCGTCCTCCTCGAGGAGGGTCGTGCCGAACAGCACCCGCCGCGAGGGATCCGGCACCAGCTGCTGGTCGAGGACCTTCACGACCGACTCGACCCGCAGCTCGGGCAGCGAGAGCGTGGCCACCTCGGTCGCGGTCGGCACGCCGAAGATCCACGGTGACTGCCCGGCCGTGCGCACCCACAGCAGCACCCGCAGCACCTGCTCCGACGAGCCGGGGGAGCGGGGCTCGACGCGGGCCGCGACCGGCCAGCGCCACTGGTTCGGGGCGGGATCGGGGAACAGCGGCGCGGGGAGCGTGCGCTGAAGACGGCCGTCGCGCATGACGACCGCCGAGTTGCGCACCAGGGGAGCGGACGCCTCCCGCCAGGTGAAGGACTCGCCGAACGGGTTGGGCGGCGCGTGCACCTGCCCCAGGTAGGTGTCCGAGAACAGCCACAGCACCCGGCCGTCCGGCAGCCGCACCGAGTGCGTGCCGTCGCCGCCGGTCCAGTCGTCGGTGCGGGACGGGTCGTCGCCGTAGCGGGCGAACTCGGCGGTCAGGTCCTGGTGCGCCGACCAGGACGCCACCGAGTGCGGTGCGCACGCGCCACCGCCCTCCCGATCGCCGTCGTCCGGGAGGGCGGTGAGCAGCACGGCCGCGAGAACCAGGGCCAGCAGGAGTCCGAGGCCGGTTCCCGTGCGCTGCCGTGCACGTGCGTCGTCGGGCACGCCCGGGACGTTAGTGGCCTCAGCCCACTTGGTCCATGGGCAGCCACAGAACGGTGTCGCGGGTGTTCACCTTCTTGCGGGTGTCGGACCGTGTCGCCGACGCCGCGGTGAGCTCCGCGTCGCCGAGCGCCCGGTTCCACACGCGCACGTCGTCGAGGGTGCCGGTGAGGAAGGCCCGGCTGTCCATGCGCTGGCCGACGTGCACACCGAACGGCGAGTTCCGGCTGACCGAACCGGGCACGTCCGTGGTGCTGACCGCCCTGCCGTCGACGAACAGCGTCAGCCGGCCGTCGCCGCGCCGCAGGGCCAGATGGTGCCACTCGCCGTCGTTGGCGGCACCGCCCGCCCACACCGACGAGGTGTGCACGGTCCCGTACCCCTCCCGCGTGGTGATCAGGGCACGCACCCGGTCGTTGGCGGGCTCGCCGCGC
Source organism: Streptomyces chartreusis (assembly GCF_008704715.1). NCBI lineage: Bacteria > Bacillati > Actinomycetota > Actinomycetes > Kitasatosporales > Streptomycetaceae > Streptomyces > Streptomyces chartreusis. The sequence continues at coordinate 1,859,452 of NZ_CP023689.1, read as the reverse complement.
ATCCAGACCTGGGGCTGGGTGCTGCCGATCCCGCCCATCCACAGGAACGGCTGCTCACCGCTGGTCGCGGAGTAGCGGAAGAACAGCGACACCGTGAACTCGCCGCTGCCGAGCGGCAGTTGGGTGCGGTAGGGCAGGCGTACGGCGTCGTCGCGGCCGTCGAACTCCAGGGCGCCGCCGAAGACGCCGTCGGTCTTCGCGGGGCCGCCCAGGACGGTCGCGCGGGGTGCGCCGATGGCGAGGTCGGGGGTGGTCGGGTCGGGGCCGCGCCGGGGGCCGAGCCAGTCCTCGTCGAACCGGGCGAAACGGATCTCGTCCCGTGCGTCGACGGCGCCGCCCTCGTACATCAGGCCCACCGTGGACGCGTCGATCTCGGCCATGTCGGAGTACCCGGACCAGTCCGTGGTGACGACCTTGCCGCGGTCCACGCTCTCCCAGGTCTCGCCGCTGTCGTAGGAGCTGCGGATCATCATGGTCCGCCGGCGGTCCGGGTCGCCGGGCGCGGACAGCAGTATCCGGTTGCCCAACCGCAGTGTGGCGCCCTGGACCTGGGGCGTGTACAGGTCCGGCTGGTCGCGGAAGGGCCCGGTGAAGCTGTCGCCGCCGTCGCTGCTGTACGTCTGCGAGCGGTGCCCGAGGTCGGTGCCGTCCTGCTCCCGGCCGCTGATGAGGATCCTGCCGTCGGAGCGCTCGGTGAGCGTCACCTCGGACGGCTTCTGCCGGAAGGTGCCGTCGGCGGCGGAGATGGGCCAGGAGTCGGTGGCGCCGACCCGCCAGTTGTCGCCGCCGTCGTCGCTGACGATGAGCGCGGCGTGGTTGGCGCTGACCCGACTGCCGTCCCAGGTCTCGGTGTTGACGCCGAAGACGAGCCGGCCGGCGTGCTTGCCCTTGGTGAGCTGGATGCCGTGCACGGGGCCGGTGGCGTACCAGGAGTTCCAGTCCGCGGGCAGTATCTGGGGGCTCAGGTCGCGTGGCTGCGACCAGGTCCGGCCGTCGTCGTCGCTGTACTGGAGATGGGGCGTGCGATCACAGGGGACCGAGCAACTGCCGCTGTCCGTACGGCCCGTGTTGTACGTCTCGGCCAGCAGGATGCGCCCGGTCTCGTGGTCCACGATCGGCGCGGGGTTGCCGTGGGTGTCGCCGTTGCCCTCGTTGACGACCTGGAGCGGGCCCCAGGTGCGCCCGCCGTCGGTGGAGCGCTTGAGCACGATGTCGATGTCGGCGGAGTCCCCGCAGTTGAGCACCCGGCCCTCGGCGAACGCCAGCAGCGTGCCGTCCTTGGTCTTCACGATCGCGGGAATGCGGAAGCAGGCGTACCCGGGGTCCTGGGACGCCTTGAACAGCACCTGCTGCTCGAACAACGGGGCCGTCCTGGCCGGTTGGGCCTCCGCAGGACCTAATGTCGCGGCCGTCGCGGTGGTGGCGACGGCCGCGACGAGGGCAGCTCTGAGACGTGCGCGAACTCTTGACGGCATGGTGCGGCCCGCCCTTCATCGTCTGGTCATGCGTCCAGGCATCTGAACATTCGGACATCCCACGTCCAAAGTGCGCATCACAGACGTTAGTTGGGCTATCGCATTCATCACAAGAACCGTGCACGTGTCATGTCACGGATGGAGTACCGCTGTCCCCCGGTTGACTCGCGACTCAGGCGCGACGGGCTTGACGGCCCCCTCTTCAAGCAGCCTCCAGGTCATATGCCCGAATCGTCCCATTGTCCGAACTGTATGACACAAGCCGCCCGCCACGCGGGAGCGCCGCGACGGTGTTGACGCGGATTTCCCGTACTCAGAGCTGACGGCGGTTGACGTTCCGTCATGACCGCACCGATCGTGCGCCGGCCCGTACAGACCGCCCTCGTGCTGGTCGACCTGATGGGACCGCATCGTCGCCCTGCCCCTGGAGCCCCGGAAGAGGACCGAAGCCCTCGCCGTCTCGCAGGAGTTGGCGGCAGGAGGGTGGCATCGAGATCGTGAAGCGGACGATCGGCGGCTTCCACATCGCCACCAGAGCACGAGGCGTCGGTACGGCTGGACTTCCGGAGGCCGGGCTCGGTGGTACGGGCCGCGGACGTGTCCTTCACGAGCGGCTGAGCCGCCGGCCCGGTCATGAGAACAGCGGGGCCCCGGCTACGGCGCAGGGGGCGCTCCCCGCCGGTTCGGGGCCCCGCCGCCGTGTCGCGGGGAGCCGGTCAGGCCTGGGCGGCCGCGGTCCGCAGGGCGAGCCGGTGTTCGCCCGCGTACACGTTCATGGAGCTGCCCCGCAGAAAGCCCACCAGTGTCAGCCCGGTCTCCGCGGCCAGATCCACGGCCAGCGAGGACGGCGCCGAGACCGCGGCGAGCACCGGGATACCCGCCATCACCGCCTTCTGCGCCAGCTCGAAGCTGGCCCGCCCCGAGACCAGCAGGATCGTCCGGGACAGCGGCAGGTCGTCGTTCTGCAGGGCACGGCCGACCAGCTTGTCGACCGCGTTGTGGCGGCCCACGTCCTCCCGTATGTCCAGCAGCTCACCGTCCTCGGTGAACAGGGCCGCCGCGTGCAGGCCCCCGGTCCGGTCGAAGACCCGCTGGGCCGCGCGCAGCCGGTCGGGGAGGCTCGCGAGCAGTTCGGGATCGACCCGGACCGGGGGAGTGTCGGAGATCGGCCAGCGGGCCGTCGTACGGACGGCGTCCAGGGACGCCTTGCCGCACAGCCCGCAGGACGACGTCGTGTACACGTTCCGTTCGAGAGTGATGTCCGGTATGACCACGCCCGGCGCGGTCCGCACGTCCACCACGTTGTACGTGTTCGAACCGTCCGCCGTGGCGCCCGCGCAGTAGACGATGTTCTCCAGGTCCGGGCCCTCGGCCAGCACGCCCTCGCTCACCAGGAAACCGGCCGCCAGCGCGAAGTCGTCGCCGGGGGTGCGCATGGTGATCGCGAGCGGTTTGCCGTTGAGGCGGATCTCCAGCGGTTCCTCGGCCACGAGCGTGTCCGGGCGGCTGGAGACCGCCCCGTCCCGGATCCGGATGACCTTGCGTCGTTCCGTGACTCGTCCCATGTTTCTCTCAGTCCCGGTTCTGTACGTGCTGGTAGCCGAAGCGGCCCTTGATGCAGAGGTTGCCGTGGGTCACCGGGTTGTCGTGCGGTGAGGTGACCTTGACGATCTCATTGTCCTGCACATGGAGCGTGAGGTTGCAGCCCACACCGCAGTAGGCGCACACGGTGGTCGTCTCGGACTGCTTGCTCTCGTCCCAGGTACCCGCCGCCCGCATGTCGAACTCCGACTTGAAGGACAGGGCGCCCGTCGGGCAGACCTCGATGCAGTTCCCGCAGTACACGCACGCCGAATCGGTGAGCGGGGCGTCGTGCTCCACCGCGATGCGCGCGTCGAACCCGCGGCCCGCGACCGAGATCGCGAAGCTGTTCTGCCACTGGTCCCCGCACGCGTCCACGCACTTGTAACAGAGGATGCACTTGTCGTAGTCCCGCACATACAGATCGTTGTCGACCTTCGGTTCCTCGTTCAGCCGGGCCGCGTCCGGGCCGAAGCGGTCCGGCTTGGCCTCGTACTCCTTGAGCCACTCGGCGACCCGCGGCGTCGTCGACAGGTCGACCGAGGAGGCGAGGAGCTCCAGGACGATCTTGCGGCTGTGCCGTGCGCGCTCCGTGTCGGTCCTGACCTCCATGCCGGGCTCCGCCTTGCGGGAGCAGGCCGGGACGAGGGTGCGCGAGCCCTCGACCTCGACGACACAGACCCGGCAGGCGTTCTTGGGCCGCAGCGTGTCCCCTTCGCACAGCGTCGGGACGTCCTTCCCGGCCGCCCGGCAGGCGTCGAGGACGGTCGAACCCTCGGGGGCGCGCACCGGCTCCCCGTCGATGGTGAACTCCAGCAGCCGGCGCGGAATCCCCAGCGGTGTCACGGTCATTCGTACGCCCCCAGTCGGTCGATGGCGGATTCCACGGCGTTCCACGCGGTCTGTCCGAGACCGCAGATGGAGGCGTCCCGCATGGCGCGGCCGACCTCCCTGAGCAGGGCGATGTCATCGGCGGCAGCCGCGCCCGTCCGTTCGGCGATCCGGTGCAGCGCCTCCTCCTGCCGGACCGTCCCGACCCGGCAGGGCACGCACTGCCCGCACGACTCGTCACGGAAGAACTCGGCGATGCGCAGCAGCAGCCGGGGCAGCGGCACGGTGTCGTCGAAGGCCAGGACGACACCCGAACCGAGCGTCGTGCCCGCCTCCCGCGTGCCCTCGAAGGTGAGCGGGATGTCCATCTCGTCCGGCCGTACGAAGCCGCCCGCGGCGCCGCCCAGCAGCACCGCCCGCAGCCCCTCGCGGACCCCGGCCAGCTCCAGCAGCTCGCCGAGCGTCGCGCCGAACGGCAGCTCGTAGATCCCGGGCCGCGCGACGCTCCCGGACACGCAGAACAGCTTCGGCCCGGTGGACCGCCCGGTCCCGATCGCCGCGTACGCCGGGGCTCCCATGGTCAGGATCGGCAGGACGTTGACCAGCGTCTCGACGTTGTTCTCCACCGTCGGCTTGCCGAACAGGCCCTTCTCCACCGGGAACGGCGGCTTCGAGCGCGGCTCGCCCCGGTAGCCCTCGATGGAGTTGAACAGGGCCGTCTCCTCGCCGCAGATGTACGCCCCGGCGCCGCGCCGGATCTCGATGTCGAAGGCGTAGCCCTGACCGAGGACGTCGTCGCCGAGGAAGCCCCGCGCGCGTGCCTGCGCGATGGCGTGTTCCAGACGGGCGAGGGCGCGCGGGTACTCGCCGCGCAGATAGAGGTAGCCCTTGTGGGCGCCGGTCGCGTACGCCGCGATCGTCATGGCCTCGACCAGCGCGTACGGGTCGCCCTCCATGAGCACGCGGTCCTTGAAGGTGCCCGGCTCCGACTCGTCGGCGTTGCAGACGAGGTAGTGCGGATGGTCGGGCTGCGACGCCGTGGCCTGCCATTTGCGGCCGGTGGGGAAGGCGGCGCCGCCACGCCCGACCAGGCCGGAGTCGGTGACCTCGCGGATGACTCCGGCGGGACCGAGCTCGAAGGCCCGGCGCAGTGCGCTGTAGCCGCCGTGGGCGCGGTAGTCGTCGAGACTCATGGGGTCGACGACACCCACGCGCTTCAGCAGCACCAGCTCGTCGCTGCCCGCCTGCGGTACGGCCATCGCGGCCGCCGGCTCCTCGGGCGCGGAGTCCGGGGCGCTCGCGGCGAGGACGGCGTCGTGCACGGTCGCCGGCGCCGCCACCGCCGTACGCACCGGGTCGCCGGCCTTGATCGCGAGCGCCGCCGGCGCCCGTTCGCACAGCCCCAGACACGGGCTGCGCTCGACCGACACCCCACTGCCGAGCCCGAGGCGTGCCTCGATCCCGGCGCACAGGTCGTTCGCGCCGGCCGCCGCGCAGGCGAGGTCCGTGCACACGTGCAGCACGGTCGCGGGACGCGGCTTGACGGAGAACATGGCGTAGAAAGTGGCGACGCCGTACGCCTCCGACGGCGGCACCGTCAGCCGCCGGCACAGGTAGTCGAGGGCGCCCTCGCTGATCCAGCCGATCCGGTCGTTGATCGCGTGCAGCCCCGGCAACAGCAGGTCGCGGCGGTCCCGGGCCGCGCGCCCGCCCTTGGCCCACCTGAGGTCGGCGGCCCGCATCTCATCGCGGGCGGCGCCCTCCCAGGACGACTCGGGCGGCCCGAGCAGGGCGTCGACGGCCGCCCGTTCGTCGTCCGTCGGTTTGCTGTCACCGAAGTGCAGGTCCACTTATGTCACCTCACGATGGTCGCGACGGGGAGCTTCTCGATCCGGATCGCCGACGCCTTGAACTCCGCCGTGCCCGCGATCGGGCAGTTCGCCTCGATCGTCAGCTGGTTGGTGTCCACCTCGTCGGGAAAGTGCATGGTCATGAAGGCGAGCCCGGGCCGCAGGGCCGTGTCGACCCACACCGGTGCGACGACCGAGCCGCGCCGCGAGGTCACCTGGACCTCCTCGCCGACGACGACCCCGTAGCGCTCGGCGTCCTCCGGGCTGAGTTCGACGTACTCGCCGCGCCGCAGCGGGGAGGCGAAACTCCCGCTCTGCACACCGGTGTTGTAGGAGTCGAGCCGCCGCCCCGTGGTGAGCCGGACCGGGTAGTCCTCGTCGGTCAGGTCGACCGGCGGATCGTGCTGGACGAGACCGAACGGCGCCGGCATGCCGCGCTCGGCCGGGTCGCTCTCCCACAACCGGCCGTGCAGATAACTCGGTTCGAGGCCGTCGGTGGTCGGGCACGGCCACTGGATGCCCTGGTGCTCCTCCAGGCGGTGGTACGTCATCCCGTAGTGGTCCGGGGAGACCGAGCGCAGCTCGTTCCAGACGGCCTCGGAGTCCGCGTACTTCCACTCGTGGCCGAGCCGTCCCGCCAGCTCGCAGATGATGTCGATGTCCTCGCGCGCCTCGCCGGGCGGGGTGACCGCCCGGCGCACCCGCTGGACCCGGCGCTCGCTGTTGGTGGTGGTGCCGTCGGTCTCGGCCCAGCCCGCGGTCGCGGGCAGGACGACGTCGGCGAGCTCGGCCGTCTTCGTCAGGAAGATGTCCTGCACGACGAGGAAGTCCAGCTGCCGCATGCGCCGTACGGCCTGCTCGCTGTCCGCCTCCGACTGCGCCGGGTTCTCGCCGATGCAGTAGACGGCCTTGAGGTCGCCGTCCTCCATCGCCTCGAACATCTCGGTGAGGTTCAGGCCGTAGTGGGGCTGGATGACGGTGTCCCAGGCGGACTCGAACTTCAGGCGGGTGTCCGGGTCGAGGATGTCCTGGAAGCCGGGCAGCCGGTTGGGGATCGCGCCCATGTCGCCGCCGCCCTGCACGTTGTTCTGTCCGCGCAGCGGCTGGAGCCCGCTGCCGAAGCGGCCGACATGCCCGGTCAGCAGGGACAGGTTGATCAGCGCGCGGACGTTGTCGGTGCCGTTGTGGTGCTCGGTGATCCCGAGGGTCCAGCACAGCTGGGCGCGCTCGGCGCGGGCGTAGGCGTGCGCGAGTTCCTTGATGGCGGCGGCCGGCACGCCCGTCACCTTCTCGGCCAGCGACAGCGTCCACGGTTCGACCAGGGCCTTGTAGTCCTCGAAGCCGCTGGTCGCCCGCTCGATGAACGCCTCGTTCGCCAGGCCCGCGCGGATGATCTCGCGGCCGATCGCGTGCGCCATCGGGATGTCGGTGCCGACGTTCAGCCCCATCCAGCTCTCCGCCCACTCGGCGGTGGAGGTGCGGCGCGGGTCGACGGCGTACATCCGGGCGCCGTTCCGGATGCCCTTCAGCACGTGCTGGAAGAAGATCGGGTGCGCGAAGCGGGCGTTGGAGCCCCACATCACGATGACGTCGGTGTGCTCGATCTCCTCGTACGACGAGGTGCCCCCGCCCGACCCGAAGGCCGCCGACAGGCCGGCGACGCTGGGGGCGTGACAGGTGCGGTTGCAGGAGTCGACGTTGTTCGTGCTCATGACGACGCGGGCGAACTTCTGCGCCACGTAGTTCATCTCGTTGGTGGCCCGGGCGCAGGAGAACATGCCGAAGGCGCCCCGGTTGCGGGCCAGTCCGGCGGCCGCCCGGTCGAGTGCCTCCTCCCAGGTCGCCGGCCGGAACGGCTCGTCGCGGGAGTCGCGGACGAGCGGGTGGGTCAGCCGGGTGTAGTTCTTCGGTTGCCGTTTCCTCATGCGGCGCTCCTCAGCGCGAGCAGGTCCGAGATGGCGTGCACGGTGCGCAGGGTGGGCACCTCCACGCCGGTGATCTCCGCCAACTCGACGACCGCCGCGAGGAGTACGTCGAGTTCGAGCGGCTTGCCGCGCTCCAGGTCCTGGAGCGTGGAGGTGCGGTGGTCGCCGACCTTCTCGGCGCCCGCGAGCCGGCGTTCGATGGAGATGCCGACCTCGCAGCCGAGTGCCTCGGCGACCGAGAGCGTCTCGGTCATCATGATCTCGATGACCTTGCGGGTGCCGCCGTGCAGGCACATCTGCCGCATGGTGGCGCGGGCCAGCGCGCTGATCGGGTTGAAGGAGATGTTGCCGAGCAGCTTGAGCCAGATGTCGTTGCGCAGGTCGGGTTCGACCGGGCACTTCAGACCGCCGGCGATCATGGCCTCGCTGAGGTCCAGACAGCGCTTGGACACACTGCGGTCGGGCTCGCCGATGGAGAACCGGGTGCCTTCCAGGTGCCGTACGACCCCCGGGCCTTCGAGTTCGGTCGCGGCGTAGACGACGCAGCCGATGGCTCGTTCGGGGGCGAGCACCGCACTGACCGTGCCGTCCGGGTCCACGCTCTCGACGCGGTGGCCGTCGTGGGGTCCGCCGTGGCGGTGGAAGTACCACCAGGGGATGCCGTTCTGGGCGGCCACGACGGCCGTCGTGTCGTGCAGCAGTGGTTCGATCAGCGGCCCGCAGGCCGCGTACGAGTTGGCCTTCAGGCCCAGGAAGACGAAGTCGACCGGACCGATCTCGGCCGGGTCGTCGGTGGCGTGGGCGCGCGCGGTGAAGTCACCGCGCGGACTGAGCACGCGCACTCCGTGCTGCCTCATGGCCGCGAGGTGCGGTCCACGGGCGATCAGGTGCACGTCGGCTCCCGCGCGGTGCAGCGCGGCTCCGACGTAGGCGCCGATGGCACCGGCGCCGAGGACTGCAACTTTCACTTCGGAACGCTCCGTTCGGTCGAGGGAGTACCGCGGAGGTGGCTGGGAAGTTCTCGGTTCGGCCGGTAAGGGGGCCGAATCCTGTCGACGGAATATTGTCTACAGTATGGATAGGGGGTCAGCAAGAGTTCGCGCACAGCCTTCGACAAGGCTTTCCGGACAGTGTTCGACCGTTCGTCGCGCCCTGCATACCGCTCACCGCATACGGTCGACGCACCGACTTCTCAACGGACTTGCCCGTCCCTACCGTTCGGGATCATGAGTCCACCGCTCGCGCCCCCGGGATGGAGCCGCTGGCTGGTTCCGCCCGCCGCTCTCTCGGTTCATCTGTCCATCGGCCAGGCCTACGCCTGGAGCGTGTTCAAGCCACCGCTCGAATCCGCACTCGGTCTCAGCGGCACCCAGAGCGCGCTGCCGTTCCAGCTCGGCATCGTGATGCTCGGCCTGTCCGCCGCCTTCGGCGGCACCCTGGTCGAGCGCAACGGTCCGCGCTGGGCCATGACGGTCGCCCTGGTCTGCTTCTCCTCCGGCTTCCTGCTCTCCGCGCTCGGCGCGGCCACCGAGCAGTACTGGCTGATCGTCCTCGGCTACGGCTTCGTCGGCGGCATAGGCCTCGGCATCGGCTACATCTCGCCGGTCTCCACGCTGATCAAGTGGTTCCCCGACCGGCCCGGCATGGCCACCGGCATCGCGATCATGGGCTTCGGCGGCGGCGCGCTCATCGCCTCGCCCTGGTCGGCGCAGATGCTGGAGTCGTTCGGCAGCGACAGCTCCGGGATCGCCCTGGCGTTCCTGGTGCACGGGCTGTCGTACGCCGTCTTCATGCTGCTCGGTGTGCTGCTGGTCCGGGTGCCGCGCACCGAGAAGCCGGTCGGCGACGCGCCCGGTGTCTTCGAGGGGCCTCAGGTGTCCGCCCGCAACGCCGTGCGCACCCCGCAGTTCTGGTGTCTGTGGGTCGTGCTCTGCATGAACGTGACCGCGGGCATCGGCATCCTGGAGAAGGCCGCGCCGATGATCACGGACTTCTTCGCGAACACCTCCACACCGGTGTCCGCGTCGGCGGCGGCCGGCTTCGTCGCCCTGCTGTCCGCCGCCAACATGGCGGGCCGGATCGGCTGGTCGTCGACCTCCGACCTGGTCGGGCGCAAGAACGTCTACCGGCTGTACCTGGGCGTGGGTGCGCTGATGTACGGCCTGATCGCGCTGGCAGGCGACTCCTCCAAGCCGCTGTTCATCCTGTGCGCGCTGGTGATCCTGTCCTTCTACGGCGGCGGCTTCGCGACGATCCCGGCCTATCTGAAGGACCTCTTCGGGACCTACCAGGTCGGTGCCATCCACGGGCGGCTGCTCACCGCCTGGTCCACGGCCGGCGTCCTCGGACCGCTGATCGTGAACTGGATCGCCGACCGGCAGGAGGAGGCGGGCAAGGACGGCTCGTCCCTGTACACGACGTCCCTGTTCATCATGATCGGGCTGCTCGTCGTCGGCTTCGTCGCCAATGAACTCGTCAGGCCCGTCAACCCCCGCCATCACATCCCCGTGCCGGCGCAGGCCGAGAAGGAGGCCGCGGATGTCCAGCGACAGCAGTAGCTCCCCGCCCGACCGGCGGGGGCTCATCGCCTTCGCCTGGGTGTGGGTGGGCGTACCGCTCGCCTACGGGCTCTACGAACTCGTGCAGAAGGCGACGCAGCTGTTCACCGGGTAGGTGTTCGGAAGCTGTTCGGGCGTCCGAGGGTCTGATGGAAGCTGACAACGAGGGCGCCCGATTCCTGTGGCATCACGTGCCGCCGTACCCGTGAGTCACTGATCAGACTGGTGAATCCCGCTACCCGAGGTTCAAGGGGATCACCAACGATGAACGGCTCGCGCATCGCCGCAGTCGGCCACTATCAGCCCGCCAGGGTGCTCACCAACGAGGATCTGGCGGGCATGGTCGACACCAGTGACGAGTGGATCACATCTCGGGTGGGTATCCGTACGCGCCACATCGCCGGGCCCGACGAACCCGTCGACGAGCTCGCCGGTCACGCCGCCGCCAAGGCGCTCGCTGCGGCGGGCCTCACGCCCGGTGACATCGACCTGGTCCTGGTCGCGACCTCCACCGCCATCGACCGGTCCCCGAACATGGCCGCGCGGGTCGCCGCACGGCTCGGCATCCCGTCGCCGGCCGCGATGGACGTCAACGTCGTCTGCGCCGGTTTCACCCACGCCCTGGCCACCGCCGACCATGCTGTGCGGGCGGGGGCGGCGACGCGGGCGCTGGTGATCGGCGCCGACAAGATGTCCGACGTGACCGACTGGAGCGACCGCACGACCTGCGTGCTGGTCGGGGACGGCGCCGGGGCCGCTGTCGTGGAGGCGTCCGAGGACGCCGGCATCGGGCCGGTGCTGTGGGGATCGGTGCCCGAGATGGGGCACGCGGTGCGTATCGAGGGGCAGCCCGCGCGGTTCGCGCAGGAGGGGCAGAGCGTCTACCGCTGGGCGACGACACAGCTGCCCGCCATCGCCCGCCGGGCCTGCGAGCGGGCGGGCCTCGGGCCCGAGGACCTCGCCGGGGTCGTCCTGCACCAGGCCAACCTGCGCATCATCGAGCCCCTCGCCGAAAAGCTCGGCGCGGTCAACGCCGTGGTCGCACGCGATGTCTCGGAGTCCGGGAACACCTCGGCGGCGAGCATCCCGCTGGCCCTGTCCAAGCTGGTGGAGCAGGGACGTCTCTCCGGCGGGGACCCGGTGCTGCTGTTCGGGTTCGGCGGGAACCTTTCGTACGCCGGACAGGTCATCCGCTGCCCCTGATGCGGGTGTGATGTGACCAACTCCCCGTTTCCCTGGCCTTTGTGCGCCGTAGACTGTAGACGAAAGACAATCGATACTGGCTTTCAGTGACGATCGGCTACGGGACGCAGTCGCCCGGCGTTCGCCCAGGAGGGGAACCGATGTTGTCGACAGGACTACCGCAGGGTGCGGTGCCCAAGCTCGAACGTCCCGGCCCGCTGCGCGACCGTGTCTACGAGGCGCTGCTCGAACTCATCACGACCCGCGCCCTGCAGCCCGGCCAGCATCTGGTCGAGAGTGAACTCGCAGGTCACCTCGGTGTGTCGCGACAGCCGGTGCGGGAGGCGCTGCAGCGGCTGAACACCGAGGGCTGGGTGGATCTGCGCCCCGCGCAGGGCGCGTTCGTGCACGAGCCGACGGAGGAGGAGGCCGACCAGCTCCTCACCGTCCGCACCCTCCTCGAGGCCGAGGCGGCCCGGCTCGCCGCGGCCCACACGGACAGCGCCGGCATCAAGGCGCTGGAGGAGCTGTGCGCGGAGGGGGAGAAGGCCGTCGCCGCGGACGACGTGGACGCGGCCGTCGCCCTCAACGCCCGCTTCCACGCCAAGATCATGGAACTCGCCGGCAACGCGGTCCTCGCCGAACTCGCCGCCCAGGTCGACCGCCGGGTCCGCTGGTACTACACCCCGGTCGCCCGCCAGCGCGGCCACCAGTCCTGGATCGAACACCGGGGCATGATCGCCGCGATCACCGCCCGCGACGAACAGCAGGCGACCCAGCTGATGCGCGAACACACGGAACACACGCGACGGTCGTACCACGCCCGGGGCGACTCCTGACCGCGGCCGTGCTGCCGTAGTCGTCGTGGCACTCGGGCGCGGTGTTCAGGATCGCGCCGTTCCACGGTCAGGGCAGCGCGCCGGTCCCCGTGGTGTCCGCGCGGGGACCGGACAGTTGGACCCAGGTGCCCATCTCCCGCTGTTCGATGCGGGTGACGGCGGCGGCGAGGGCCTGGTCGCGGGTCGCCGGATCGGCGTACGGCTCCGCCCCCGTGTTGTAGAGGCGGCGTTCCGCCTCGACCGCCTCGCGGGCCTCGGTGAAGCGCAGGTAGTCGTCCTGCCAGTGGAAGACCGAGCGCAGGCCGGTGATCACCACGACGATGCCGCCCAGGACGGCTGGAATCTCCGGGTTCTTGGACCACAGGACCGCCGAGACCGGGATGGCGGCCGAGACGAGCAGCAGCAGGGTCTCGGAGAGCCGGAAATTGCGACGCGCCCGGACGGCGGCGCCTTGGTACCAGTCGTACGAACCGTTCGCCAGGCCCATCGCGTAGCTGGGGCCGGCGTCGGCTGAGCCGTCTGACCTGGGCGTCGTCGTCGGTTCGGCGGCCGGTGAGTCCTGAGCCATTCGCGCTCCCCCCAAAGCACCCGCTGTCGGCAGGGAAAGCGTAGCCAACGGCGCCTCGTCGCGCCCCGGGACCCTTCTTTGTCCTGTGAGTGGAGAAAGTTGACGGCAATCTCTGCTCAAGTTCTTCCCAGTCCCGGCGGCCACTGCTACGTTCCCCTCGAAAGCAGGTCACGGACATGTGGCCGAAACCCGGCGCGCTCAGGCCGATTGAGGCGGGGAGGGGCTCGTGAGACGTATGACGGCGCGACCCGCTAACGGTCATCAGGCCAAGCTGCTCAGGCTGCTGCGCGACGGCGGGCCCAACTCCCGGGCCCAGCTGGGCGATCAGATCGACCTCTCACGGTCCAAGCTGGCCGTGGAGGTGGACCGCCTGCTGGAGACGGGACTGGCCGTGGCCGACGGACTCGCCGCCTCGCGCGGTGGCCGCCGGTCGCACAACATCCGGCTCAACCCCGATCTGCGCTTCCTCGGCGTCGACATCGGCGCGACCTCGGTCGACGTCGCCGTCACCAACCCCGAGCTGGAGATCCTCGGACACCTCAACCAGCCGATGGACGTACGCGAGGGCCCCGTCGCGGTCTTCGAGCAAGTCCTGTCCATGGCGGCCAAGTTGAGGGCCTCCGGGCTCGCGGAGGGTTTCGACGGCGCCGGCATCGGCGTCCCGGGGCCGGTCCGCTTCCCCGAGGGCGTCCCGGTGGCTCCGCCGATCATGCCGGGCTGGGACGGCTTCCCCGTACGGGAGGCGCTCAGCCAGGAGCTCGGCTGCCCGGTGATGGTCGACAACGACGTGAACCTCATGGCGATGGGGGAGCAGCACGCGGGCGTCGCACGCTCCGTGGGCGACTTCCTCTGCGTCAAGATCGGCACCGGCATCGGCTGCGGCATCGTCGCGGGCGGTGACGTCCACCGCGGCGTCACCGGCAGCGCGGGCGACATCGGGCACATCCAGGCCGTGCCCGACGGCCGCCCCTGCGCCTGCGGCAACCGGGGCTGCCTGGAGGCCCACTTCAGCGGGGCGGCCCTCGCCCGGGACGCCGTGGAGGCGGCCCAGCAGGGACTGTCGGAGGAACTCGCCTCCCGGCTGGCGGCGAACGGCACCCTGACCGCCGTCGACGTCGCCGCCGCGGCCGCCGCCGGCGACGCCACCGCGCTCGACCTGATCCGCGAGGGCGGCAACCGCGTCGGCCAGGTCATCGCCGGACTCGTCAGCTTCTTCAACCCCGGCCTGGTGGTGATCGGCGGCGGGGTGACCGGCCTCGGCCACAACCTGCTCGCCGCGATCCGCACCCAGGTCTACCGCCAGTCGCTGCCGCTCGCGACCGGCAACCTCCCCATCGTGCTCGGGGAGTTGGGCCCCACCGCCGGAGTCATCGGCGCGGCCCGGCTCATCAGCGACCACCTGTTCTCACCCGCGTAAGCCACTCGCCCCGTACGGCTCACCGAACACCGCACGGCGCACCGAAACAGCACCTCGCACAGCGCTCAGCTCTGCCCTGCTCCTGCCCTGCTCTGCCTCGCCCCGCCCTGAAACCGGCCCGCACGCCCGCCAAGGGGACCTCATGGCACCAGAACCATCGCTGCTCAGCATGAACGGCATCACCAAGTCGTTCCCCGGAGTCCGCGCCCTCGACGGCGTCGACCTCGACGTCCAGGCCGGTGAAGTGCACTGCCTGCTCGGCCAGAACGGCGCCGGCAAGTCCACCCTCATCAAGGTGCTGGCCGGCGCCCACCAGCCCGACACCGGCACCATCCGCTGGCGCGGCGAGGAGGTCACCCTCCGCTCGCCGATCGCCGCCATGCGCCTCGGCATCGCCACCATCTACCAGGAACTCGACCTCGTCGAGCACCTGTCGGTCGCCGAGAACGTCCACCTCGGCCATGAACCCACGGCCGCCGGATTCGTCGTACGCGGAAAAGCCGCACGGTCGTCAACTGCCCAGCTCCTCAAGCGACTTGGGCATCCCGAGATCGACCCGGGCCGGCTGGTCGGCGAGCTGTCGGCGGCCCAGCAGCAGATCGTCTCCATGGCGCGGGCGCTCTCCCACGACGTACGGCTGATCGTGATGGACGAGCCGTCCGCCGCCCTCGACCCGGACGAGGTCGACAACCTCTTCCGCATCGTCGGCGACCTCACCGGCGCCGGAGTCGCCGTCGTCTACATCTCGCACCGCCTGGAGGAGATCCGCCGGATCGGCGACCGGGTGACCGTCCTGAAGGACGGGCGGGCCGTGGCCGGCGGACTCCCGGCGAAGACGACGCCGACGCGCGACGTCGTGGCGATGATGACGGGACGCAACGTCGAGTACGTCTTCCCCGAGCGGCCCGCGAAGGACGCCACCGGCGGCGAGCCGCTGCTGGAGGTCCGCGGACTCGCCAGGGACGGCGAGTTCGAGTCCCTGGACCTGACCGTGCGGCCCGGAGAGATCGTGGGCCTCGCCGGACTCGTCGGCTCGGGACGCTCCGAGATCCTGGAGACGATCTACGGCGCCCGCAAACCCAGCGCCGGCCAGGTCCTCGTGGACGGGCGGGCGCTCAAGCCCGGCAGCGTGCGCGCCGCCGTACGCGCCGGCCTCGGGCTCGCCCCCGAGGAGCGCAAGGCGCAGGCGCTGCTGATGCTGGAGTCCGTCACCCGCAATGTGTCGGTGTCCTCCATGTCCCGCTTCTCGCGCGGCGGTTGGATCGACCGCGCCGCCGAACTCGGCGCGGCGCGCGCCGCGACCCGGGAGCTGTCGCTGCGGCCCGACAACCCGTCGGTGCCGGTGCGCACCCTCTCCGGAGGCAACCAGCAGAAGGCGGTCCTGGCCCGCTGGCTGCTGCGCGGCTGCCGTGTCCTGCTGCTCGACGAACCCACCCGCGGCGTCGACGTCGGCGCGCGGGCCGAACTGTACGCGGTCGTGCGACGGCTGGCCGACGAAGGTCTCGCCGTGCTGCTGGTCTCCAGCGAGGTGCCCGAGGTACTGGGCCTGGCCGACCGCGTCCTGGTGCTGCGCGAGGGCCGTGTCGTGCACACGGCACCCGCGCGTGAACTCGACGAACACCGCGTACTCGACCTCGTCATGGAAGGAAGCCCGGCGTCATGACGCAGCACGCCTCCCCGCCGCGGGACAGCACCGGCAAGGTGCAGTCGGCCGACGGACCGCCCGCCTGGCGCGGCCTGATGGCCCACGCCGACGTGCGCACGCTCTCCCTGCTCGGCGTCCTCGCCGCGCTGATCGTCATCGGCGGCATCACCAAGCCTGACGAGTTCCTGGACACCCGCAACCTCCAACTGGTCCTCACCCAGGCATCCGTGATCGGCGTCGTCACCGTCGGCATGACCTTCGTCATCATCTCCGGCGGCATCGACCTCTCCGTCGGCGCGATCGTCGCGCTCGCCTCGGTATGGGCGACGACGGTCGCGACCCAGGAGTACGGCTTCGCCGGCATCCTCTTCACCGCCGTGATCGTCGGTGTGGGATGCGGGCTGGTCAACGGGGTGCTGATCGCGTACGGCGCGATGGTGCCGTTCATCGCGACGCTCGCCATGCTGGCCTCGGCCCGCGGTCTGGCCCTCCAGATCACCGACGGCAAGACGCAGATCGTCACCATCCCCTCGGTGCTCGACCTCGGCGAACGCGACGCCTACGTCCTCGGCATCCCGCCGCTCGTCATGGTGTTCGCGGTCGTGACGATCATCGGCTGGCTGGTGCTGAACCGCACGACCTTCGGACGGCGCTCGGTCGCCGTCGGCGGCAACGCGGAGGCGGCCCGCCTGGCCGGCATCGACGTCCGCCGCCAGCGGCTCTACCTCTACCTGCTGTCCGGACTGTGCTGCGGCATCGCGGCCTTCCTGCTGATCATCCTGTCCGGCTCCGGCCAGAACACCAACGGCAACCTCTACGAACTCGACGCCATCGCGGCCGCGATCATCGGCGGCACCCTGCTCACCGGGGGCCGCGGCACCATCGTCGGCTCCGTGCTCGGCGTCCTGATCTTCACCACGATCACCAACATCTTCGCCCTGAACAACCTGCAGAGCGACGTCCAGCAGATCGCCAAGGGCGCGATCATCGTCGCCGCCGTGCTGGTCCAGCGCCGTACCGCAAGCACGACCTGAGGGTCGTACCGCCACCCCCGAGCACGACCTGAGGAAAGGTTCACCGCCATGCCAGAGCTCACCAGTCGCAGAGGGCTGCTGTTCGGGACCGCCGCCATAGGTGCCGGCACCCTCCTCGTGGGTTGCACGAGCAACGAGTCCAGCGACGAGCCGGCCGCGAACGACCAGCCGGCCGCCGACGACAAGCCCGGCAAGGAGGTCACGATCGGCTTCGCCGGTCCGCAGGCCGACCACGGCTGGCTCAACGCGATCAACGACAACGCCAAGAGCCGGGCGAAGAAGTACTCCGACGTCACCCTGGAGATCACCGAGGGCTCCAACGACACCGCCGCGCAGATCGGCCAGATCGAGACGCTGATCAACAAGAAGGTCGACGTCCTGGTGGTGCTGCCCGCCGACGGCAAGGCGCTCACCCAGGTCGGCCTGAAGGCGATGCGCGCGGGCATCCCGGTCATCAACCTCGACCGGATCTTCAACACCCCGCAGGCGTACCGCTGCTGGATCGGCGGCGACAACTACGGCATGGGTCTCAACGCCGGGCACTACATCGGCGAGAAGCTCAAGGACAAGTCGGACGCCAAGGTCATCGAGCTCGCCGGCCTGGACAACCTGGAGCTGACCAAGCAGCGCACCCAGGGCTTCGACGACGCGCTGAAGAACTACCCCAACATCAAGAAGGTGGCCCGCCAGGCCGCCGAGTTCACGGTCGAGTCCGGACAGGCCAAGATGGCGCAACTGCTCCAGGCCCAGTCGAAGTTCGATGCCCTGTGGAACCACGACGACGACCAGGGCGTCGGCGCCCTGCGCGCCATCGAGCAGGCCGGGCGCGACGACTTCCTGATGGTCGGCGGCGCGGGCGCGCTGTCCGCCTTCCAGGCCATCAAGCAGGACGACGGCGTCCTGAAGGCCACGGTCCTGTACCCGCCGACCATGGCCGCGTCCGCCATCGACCTGGCCCGTGCGCTGGGCCAGGGCAAGGGCGTCGGCGGCATGGCCGAGTTCGAGATCCCCGCCTCGATCACGCTGTACTCGGCGGTCGTCGACAAGGAGAACGTCGACAAGTACATGTCCACCGGCTTCAAGTGAGGCGCACCCTGCCCGACGCGGCCGAGGGGCCCGTCGGGCAGGGCCGGGAGCGTCCGGCGGACCGGGCCGGCCCGGGCCGTGGCACCGGGACGCGGGCCGACCGCCCGGGACCCGAGCGCGCCCGCCGCGCAGGGACGGCCCGCCGCCCCGGCTCCGGCGGGCCCGGCAGGTGACGGCTCGATTCCGCAGGACGCCCCGAAACCCCCCACCGCGGCACGACGACGAGGAGGACCATCGCATGGGACAGCCGCAGCAGCCCGAAGAGGCCGAGGCGGAGGCACGGGCCACGGCCGGCGAGGCGGGAGTGCCGGCCCCGGGGACCCACAAGCCACCACTGCGCGTCGGCATGGTCGGCTACGCCTTCATGGGCGCCGCCCACTCGCAGGGCTGGCGCACCGCGGGCCGTGTCTTCGACCTCCCTCGCACGCCGGTCATGACCGCGATCTGCGGACGGGACGCCACGGCCGTGCGCGCGGCCGCCGAACGCCACGGCTGGGAGTCGGCGGAGACCGACTGGCGTGCGCTGATCGCACGCGACGACATCGACCTCGTCGACATCTGCACCCCGGGCGACAGCCACGCCGAGATCGCCCTCGCCGCACTGGCCGCGGGCAAGCACGTCCTGTGCGAGAAGCCCCTCGCGAACACCGTCGAGGAGGCCGAGGCGATGGCCGCGGCGGCCGAAGAGGCTTACGGGCGCGGTCAGTTGGCGATGGTCGGCTTCAACTACCGCCGGGTGCCCGCCACCGCGCTGGCCCGCAGCATGGTTGCGGAGGGTCGCCTCGGCACCCTGCGCCACGTGCGGGTGACGTACCTCCAGGACTGGCTGGTGGACCCCGAGTTCCCGCTGACCTGGCGGCTGCGCAAGGAGCTGGCCGGTTCGGGCGCGCTCGGCGACCTGGGCGCGCACATCATCGACCTGGCGCAGTACCTGGTGGGGGAGCAGCTCGGCGGGGTGTCCGCGATGACGGAGACCTTCGTGCGGGAACGGCCCCTGCCCGGCGGACCCACGAGCGGTCTGTCCGCCGTCTCCGCGAACGGCACCGGCCAGGTCACCGTCGACGACGCCGCCGTCTTCACCGGCCGCTTCCCGTCCGGCGCCCTCGCCTCCTTCGAGGCCACCCGCTACGCCACCGGCCGGAAGAACGCCCTGCGCATCGAGCTCAACGGCGAGCTCGGCTCGATCGCGTTCGACCTGGAGCGGCTCAACGAGCTCTCCTACCACGACGGCAGGGAACCGGGCGCGCACGCCGGCTTCCGCCGCATCCTCGTCACCCAACCCGACCACCCCTACCTGGACGCCTGGTGGCCGCCGGGCCACGGCCTCGGCTACGAGCACACCTTCGTCCACCAGGCCCGCGACCTGGTCCACGCCGTCGCCGAGGGCCGCCGGCCGCAGCCGTCCTTCGCCGACGGGCTCCAGGTGCAGCGCGTGCTCGCGGCGGTGGAGGAGAGCGCCGAGAAGAACTCCGTCTACACCCCGATCGCCGTCTGAACCACCCCGATAGCGGCCCGAGGAGGCTGACGCGCAATGCCGCGTACGTTCACGCTGTTCACCGGCCAGTGGGCCGACCTGCCGCTGGAGGAGGTCTGCCGGCTCGCCCGCGACTTCGGCTACGACGGGCTCGAACTCGCCTGCTGGGGCGACCACTTCGAGGTCGACAAGGCTCTGGCGGACCCGTCGTACATCGATTCCAGGAAGGCCCTGCTCGACAAGTACGGGCTCAAGTGCTGGGCGATCTCCAACCACCTGGTCGGCCAGGCGGTGTGCGACGCCATCATCGACGAGCGCCACCAGGCCATCCTGCCGGCCGAGGTGTGGGGCGACGGCGACGCGGAGGGTGTCCGGCAGCGCGCCGCGGCCCGTATGAAGGACACCGCGCGAGCCGCGGCCGCCCTCGGCGTCGACACCGTGATCGGCTTCACCGGCTCCGCGATCTGGCACCTCGTCGCCATGTTCCCGCCCGCGCCCGAGTCGATGATCGAGCGCGGCTACGAGGACTTCGCCGAGCGCTGGAACCCGATCCTGGACGTCTTCGACGCGGAGGGCGTGCGCTTCGCGCACGAGGTCCACCCGAGCGAGATCGCCTACGACTACTGGACGACACAGCGCGCCCTGGAGGCCGTCGGCCACCGCCCCGCCTTCGGCCTGAACTTCGACCCCTCCCACTTCGTGTGGCAGGACCTCGACCCGGTCGGGTTCCTGTGGGACTTCCGCGACCGCATCTACCACGTCGACTGCAAGGAGGCCCGCAAGCGCCTCGACGGCCGCAACGGCCGTCTCGGCTCACACCTGCCATGGGGCGACCCGCGCCGCGGCTGGGACTTCGTCTCGGCCGGGCACGGCGACGTCCCGTGGGAGGACGTCTTCCGGATGCTGCGTTCCATCGACTACAAGGGGCCCATCTCCGTGGAGTGGGAGGACGCCGGCATGGACCGGCTCCAGGGCGCCCCCGAGGCGCTGACGCGGCTGAAGGCCTTCGACTTCGAGCCGCCCAGCGCGTCCTTCGACGCCGCCTTCAACAGCTGAACCACGCACCCGGCGCAGGTCGGGGACGGGGACCGGAGATACCACCGGTCCCCCCTCCGACCTGCCCGAATCCCGCTTTGTCCTGCGATGGGAAAAAGTTCAACAGATCCTGACGCAAGGGGTGTTCGCCCCGGACGTACGCGGTTACCGTCCCTGAAGTGTTCAGGACACACGCAGAAGCGTTCAGGACACAGGGAAGTGTTCAGGACACACGGAAGTACTCACGGCACAACCACCCCCGGGGTGACGGCGCACCCCGGCGCCCGCACCGCACGTCTTCGCACCCACCCCGTACGGCACACCCCGTTCCCGGAGGGACTTCGTGCACAGAACCAGACCCCGAAGCACCCGCACCCCGAGGCGCCCGCGCCTTCGCACCGCCGTCGCCCTGTTCACCGGCCTGCTCCTCGCGGTCGGCGCCCCGGCGACCGTCGCCGGCGCCCACCCCGGCCACCCGGAACACGACGAACCGGCAGCCGCCGAGGGCCAGTTCCAGCAGGTACCGCTCGCCAAGGGCGAACCCGAGATGGGCGAGCCGATGTCGCTCGCCGTGCTCCCGGACCGCAGCGTCCTGCACACCTCGCGCGACGGCACACTGCGCCTCACCGACCAGGGCGGCGTCACCAAGGTCGCCGGCAAGCTCGACGTCTACAGCCACGACGAAGAGGGCCTCCAGGGCGTCGGCATCGACCCGGACTTCGAGAACAACCGGGCGATCTACCTCTACTACGCCCCGCCGCTAGACACCCCCGCGGGCGACGCCCCGGAGACCGGCACCGCTGACGACTTCAAGAAGTTCGACGGCGTCAACCGCCTCTCCCGCTTCACGCTGAACGCCAACGGCACGCTCAACACGGCCAGCGAGAAGAAGGTCATCGACGTCGCGGCCTCCCGCGGCACCTGCTGCCACGTCGGCGGCGACATCGACTTCGACGCGGCCGGCAACCTGTACCTGTCGACCGGCGACGACACCAACCCCTTCGCCTCCGACGGCTACACGCCGATCGACGTCCGCGAGGGCCGCAATCCCGCCTTCGACGCCCGCCGCAGCTCCGGCAACACCAACGACCTGCGCGGCAAGATCCTGCGCATCAAGGTCGCCGAGGACGGCTCGTACACCGTCCCGGAGGGCAACCTCTTCGCCGCGGGCACCGAGAAGACCCGTCCCGAGATCTACGCGATGGGCTTCCGCAACCCGTTCCGGATGAGCGTCGACGACAAGACCGGCATCGTCTACGTCGGTGACTACGGCCCCGACGCGGGCGCCGCCTCACCGACGCGCGGCCCGGCCGGACAGGTCGAGTTCGCGAAGGTCACCAAGGCCGCGAACTTCGGCTGGCCGTTCTGCACCGGCAACAACGACGCCTACGTCGACTACGACTTCGCCACCGGCACCTCCGGCGCGAAGTTCGACTGCGCCGCGCCGAAGAACACCTCGCCGTACAACACGGGCCTCACCGACCTGCCGCCCGCGCAGGCCGCCTGGATCCCGTACGACGGCGGCTCCGTGCCGGAGTTCGGCTCCGGCTCCGAGTCCCCGATGGGCGGCCCGGTCTACCGCTACGACCCCGACCTCGACTCCAGCGTGAAGTTCCCCGAGGCCTACGACGGCGACTTCTTCGCCGGTGAGTTCGGCCGCCGCTGGATCAAGCGGATCCAGCAGAACGAGGACGGCTCCGTCGCGAAGATCAACGACTTCCCGTGGACCGGCACCCAGATCATGGACATGGAGTTCGGCCCCGACGGCGCGCTCTACGTCCTCGACTACGGCATCTCCTGGTTCCAGGGCGACGAGCACTCCGCGCTCTACCGGATCGAGAACGCCGAGGACGGCTTCTCCCCGATCGCCGAGGTGAGCGCCGACAAGACGTCCGGCGCGGCCGGCCTGAAGGTCAAGTTCACCGGCTCCGCCAAGGACGCCGACTCCCCGGACCTCACCTACAGCTGGGACTTCGGCGACGGCACCAAGGGCGAGGGCCTCAACCCCGCCCACCAGTACAAGAAGGTCGGCACCTACACCGCCACCTTCACCGCCAAGGACCCCGAGGGCAACACCGGCAACGCCAGCACCCGGATCGTCGTCGGCAACACCGAGCCCAAGGTGAGGATCGACATCCCGGGCAACGGCGCGCTGGCCGAGTTCGGCAAGCCCGTCCCGTTCAAGGTGACCGTCACCGACCCCGAGGAGACGGTCGACTGCTCCAAGGTCAAGGTCGCCTACAGCCTCGGCCACGACTCCCACGCCCACGAGCTGACCAGCGAGATGGGCTGCGAGGGCACCCTGACGCCGCCCGCCGGTGACGGCGGTCACGACCCCAACGCCAACATCTACGGCGTGGTCGGCGCCAGCTACACCGACGGCGGGGCGAACGGCCAGGAGGCCCTGACCGGCACCGCACGCGCCGTGCTCCAGCCGCTGCACCGCCAGGGCGAGCACTTCACCACCCAGTCGGGCGTGTCGGTGATCGACAAGACCGGCGCCAACGGGGGCAAGACCGTCGGGAACATCGACGACGGCGACTGGATCGCCTTCACCCCCTACCGGTTCGACGGACAGAGGAAGATGACCGTGCGGGCCTCCTCCGGCGGCGCGGGCGGCTTCATCGAGGTGCGCACGGGCTCCCCCGAGGGACCGCTGCACGGCTCGGCGTACATCCCGCCGACCGGCGGCTGGGAGACCTTCCAGAACGTCGACGTGCCGCTGCGGGCGCTGCCGAAGAAGACCACCGAGGTCTACCTGGTCTTCAAGGGCGGCGCGGGCGCGCTCTACGACGTGGACGACTTCGAGTTCTCCAAGGAGCCGTTCAAGGGCGGCAAGAAGGTCCTGGTCTTCTCCAAGACCGCAGGTTTCCGGCACGACTCCATCCCGGCCGGCGTCGCGGCCCTGAAGGAGCTCGGCGGCCCGGCCGGCATCACGGTCGACGCGACCGAGGAGGCCAAGCAGTTCACCACGGCCAACCTCGCCAAGTACGACGCGGTGGCCTTCCTGTCCACCACCGGTGACGTGTTGAACGCCGAGCAGCAGAAGGCGTTCGAGAACTACGTGGCCGGCGGCGGCGGATACATGGGCATCCACGCGGCCGCCGACACCGAGTACGACTGGTCGTTCTACGGCGGCCTGGTCGGCGCCTACTTCGACTCGCACCCGGCGATCCAGAAGGCCACGGTCCGCGTCGAGGACCACGACCACCCGTCCACCGCGCACCTCGGCGACGCTTGGGAGCGCACCGACGAGTGGTACAACTACCGCACCAACCCGCGTGAGCAGGCCAAGGTCCTCGCCACCCTGGACGAGACCACCTACCAGGGCGGGAACATGAAGGGCGACCACCCGATCGCCTGGTGCCAGAGCTACGGCGGCGGCCGGTCCTTCTACACCGGCGGCGGCCACACCAAGGAGTCCTACGCCGACGAGGCCTTCCGGGCCCACCTGCTCGGCGGCCTCCAGTACGCCACCGGCCAGGTGAAGGCGGACTGCAAGCCGAGCAAGGACTACCGGAAGATCTTCAACGGCCAGACCCTGGAGGGCTGGAAGCAGGCCGGTCCCGGCAAGTTCAACGTCAAGGACGGCACCCTGGAGACCGAGGGCGGCATGGGCCTGCTCTGGTACCAGGCCAAGGAGCTGAAGTCGTACTCGCTCAAGCTCGACTGGAAGATGCAGGGCGACGACAACTCCGGGATCTTCGTGGGCTTCCCGGCCTCCGACGACCCCTGGTCCGCGGTGAACAAGGGCTACGAGATCCAGATCGACGCCACGGACGCGCCCGACCGCACCACGGGCTCCGTCTACTCGTTCAAGTCGGCGAACATCAAGGCCCGTGACCAGGTTCTGCGGCCGCCCGGCCAGTGGAACTCCTACGAGATCAAGGTCCAGGGCGAACGCCTCCAGGTGTTCCTCAACGGAGTCAGGATCAACGACTTCACCAACAAGGACCCCGAGCGGAGCCTGACCGACGGCTACATCGGCCTGCAGAACCATGGCGCCGACGACCAGGTCTCCTTCCGCAACATCCAGTTGAAGGAACTGCCCGTCCAGGGCGACTGAACGGCGGCGGGCGGGGGACGCCGGACCCCCGCCCGCCGTCTCCACCCCTCCCCTTGAGGCTCGCGCACGACCAGGAGGCTGCCCATGTCCGCGTCCCTCTCCCGACCGCGTGTGGGAGTGTGGCTGATCGGAGCCCGAGGTTCCGTCGCCACCACCGTCGTCACGGGGTGCGCCGCCATCACGGCGGGGCTGCATCCGCCCACCGGCATGGTGACCGAGACCTCGGCGTTCACCGGCAGCGGCCTGCCCGCGCTGTCCGACTTCGTCTTCGGCGGCCACGACACCCTCGACTGCCCCCTGCCCAAGCGTGCCGAGACCCTGACCGCCGGCGGCGTCCTCCCACCGGGCGTCGCCACCGCCGTCGCCGCGGAACTCGCCGCTGCCGACCGCGAGATCAGGCCCGGCGGCCCCACGCCCGGGGACACCCGGAGCGAGGCCGAGCTGATCACGGCCTTCGCCGACGACATACGCGACTTCGCGCGACGCCATGAGCTGGAGCGGACGGTCGTGGTCAACGTCGCCTCGACGGAACCCGCGTCCGCAGGGCCCGGCGCCCCGCTGCCCGCCAGCACCCTGTACGCACTGGCGGCGCTGCGCGCGGGCTGCTCCTACGTCAACTTCACGCCCTCCGAGGGCATGCACCACCCCGTCGCCGCGGCCGAGGCCGAACGGAGCGGGCTCCCTTACGCCGGCCGGGACGGCAAGACCGGACAGACGCTGCTGCGGGCCGTCCTGGGCCCGATGTTCGCGCAGCGGGCGCTGAACGTGCGGGCCTGGTCCGGCACGAATCTGCTCGGCGGCGGAGACGGCGCGGCCCTCGCCGACCCGGCCGCGGCGGCGGCGAAGAACGCCGGCAAGGAACGCGTCCTCGCCGACACCCTCGGCACCGTCCCCGAGGGCGAGGTCCACATCGACGACGTCCCGGCCCTCGGCGACTGGAAGACCGCCTGGGACCACATCGCCTTCGACGGCTTCCTCGGCACCCGCATGATCCTCCAGACCATCTGGCAGGGCTGCGACTCGGCCCTCGCGGCCCCCCTGGTACTGGACCTGGCCCGCCTCACCGCCCGAGCCCACGAGACCGGCCTCACGGGCCCCCTCTCCGAACTGGGCTTCTACTTCAAGGACCCGGTGGGGGAGGGCCCGGCGAGCTTGGGTGAGCAGTACGGGGAGCTGGTGGGGTTGGGGGTTCGGCTCCGGCGGGTGGGGGGTGACCCTGATGCGCGGGGGGTCGAGGTTGGGGGTGAGGGTGACGGGCATCGGGAGGCGGCTGCGGCTCAGGAGGAGCGCGCCGGCCAGGGCGCCGATCCGTGCGAGCCCGCTGCGGGGGAGCGCCCGTGAGCCGTAGCCGTGCCTGGGCCGAACTGCTCCGGCTGCCCGCCCTGTTCACCGTCCCCGGCGACGCACTCAGTGGCGCCGCCGCTGTCGGGGCCCGGCCCAACTCCCGGACTCTGCTCGCCATTGGCTCCTCCCTCTGTCTCTACGAGGCCGGCATGGCCCTCAACGACTGGGCGGACCGCGCGGAGGACGCCGCCGAACGCCCCCACCGCCCCCTCCCGTCCGGCCGCGTCCACCCCGCAGCCGCCTTCACCGCGGCCTGCGCCCTGACCGGTGCAGGCCTGGCCCTCGCCGCTCGCGCCGGCCGCCCCGCTCTCACCGTCGCCGCGCCCCTCGCGGCCACCGTGTGGGCCTACGACCTCGCCCTCAAGCACACCCCGTGCGGCCCCGCCGCCATGGCCACGGCCCGTGCCCTGGACCTCGTCCTCGGCGCCGCGGCCACAACGGGCCGCACCCGCGCGGCACTCCCGTCCGCCGCCCTGCTCGGCACCCACACCCTCGCGGTCACCGTGGTGTCCCGCCAGGAGACGAAGGGCGGTTCCCCCCTGGCACCGCTCGCGGCCCTGACGACGACGGCCCTGCTGAGCCGCCTCCTGGCCCACCGCCCGACCGGCGTCCCGTCGGTCCGCCCCTCGGCCGCGGGACCGGGCGATGCCGACGGGGTGGCGACCGTCCCCAGCCGCCGGTCGGTCATGTCGGGCTCCCTGCCCGCCATTGCCGAACCCGCGGCCGCCGGCCCTGAACTACCTGGGCCCGCCCACGCCCGGCGGATCACCCCACCGCGGTCTGCCGACTCCGCCTGGTCGCCGGGCCGAGCCCTGACCACGGCCCTGGCCACCACCTACGCCGCGACCGCCGCCCGCCCCTACTTCCACGCCACCCTCAACCCGTCTCCTCCGCTCACCCAACGAGCCGTCGGCGGCGGCATCCGCGCCACGATCCCGCTCCAGGCCGCACTGTCCACCCGCTCCGGAGCCGGCCTCACCGCCCTGCTCATCGCAGGACTCGCCCCGCTCGGCCGACGGTTCGGAAGAAAGGTGAGCGTGACATGAGCCGGACGACGACCCTGCCGGGGCACTCCACCGGGGTGGCCTCGCGAGGTGACGGCGACAGGAAGGTGAGTGGCGTATGAGCCGCACGACGACTGTCCCGTGTCTCTGCGCGGAGGTGGCCTCGCGAGGCGACGGCGGCAGGAAGGTGAGTGGCATATGAGCCGCACCACGACTGTCCCGCGTTCCTCCGCCGAGGCGGCCTCGCGAGGCGACGGCGACAGGAAGGTGGGCGTCAAGTGACCCCGAAGACGCCCGCCCCGCGGCACTTCGCCGCCCCGCGAGCCGACGGCGACCTTCACGGCACCGACAGCGGTCCCAGCGCCGAACCCGCTACCGCCCCGGTCGCCGACGCACCCGCCGTGACCCCCCTCCGCTTCGGCTACGGCACCAACGGCCTCGCCGATCTCCGCCTCGACGACGCCCTCGCCCTGCTCGCCGACCTCGGCTACGACGGCCTCGGCCTGACCCTCGACCACATGCATCTCGACCCGCTCGCCGCGGACCTGGCCGCGCGCACCCACCGCCTCGCCAAGCGGCTGGACGCGCTAGGTCTGGAGGTCACGGTGGAGACGGGCGCCCGCTATGTGCTCGACCCGCGCCGCAAGCACGGCCCCTCCCTGCTGGACCCCGACCCGGAGGACCGGGCCCGCCGCGTCGACCTGCTGCTCCGTGCCGTACGCGTGGCCGCCGACCTCGGAGCCCACGCCGTGCACTGCTTCAGCGGCATCACCCCGCCTGGAACGGACCCGACGACCGCCTGGCACCGCCTGACCGACGCGCTCACCCCGGTCCTGGAGGCGGCCACCACCGCCGGCGTCCCCCTCGCCGTCGAACCCGAACCCGGTCACCTCCTCGCCACCCTCGCCGACTTCGACCGGCTCCGCCGCACACTCGGCGACCCGGAACACCTCGGGCTCACCCTCGACATCGGTCACTGCCAGTGCCTCGAACCCCTGTCCCCGGCCGACTGCATCCGAGCCGCCGCCCCGTATCTGCGCCACGTCCAGATCGAGGACATGCGCCGCGGCATCCATGAACACCTCCCCTTCGGCGACGGCGAGATCGACTTCCCACCCGTGCTCGCCGCCCTCGCCGCCACCGGCTACCGAGGCCTCACCGTCGTCGAACTGCCCCGCCACTCCCACGCGGGCCCCCATTTCGCCGAACACTCCCTCCCGTTCCTCCGCAACGCCGAGGCCGCGGCCGCCAGAACACCCGTACTCGTCCCACCCCATGGCGATCCCTCCGCCATCCCCGAAGGGAGCACCTCATGACCCACCCCCGCACCAGCCCGGCCACCCCGGACGCGGACACCGAAAGCCCCCCGCCCACCGAGGGCCACGCACCCACCGAGGGCCACTCGCCCACCGAGAGCCCCCTGCCTACCGAGAGACAGGCGGACACCAAACCCCAGCCAGATGCCCCCCACCCGGCAGACCTCGAGGACGGCAAACCCCTCGCCCTCACCCCGCCCACCGAACTACGCGCCCACCTCGCCGCCCGCCTCCACACGGCCGCCCGCGCCTGGCTCCACCGAGCCCTGGACGAGGCCGCCGCCAACCCCGGCACCCACGGCCCCATCTCCGTATGGGAGCTCCGCATCGCCGAGGCCGGCCGGCGCTGCGGCCCGGACCACGCCGACGCCGCCCGCGTCCTCATCCTGCACGCGGCTCGCGCCGACACGGACGCCCTCAGCCGGGTCTACTTCCAGGGCACCGGAGCCGAACGCCGCGCCGTCCTGCAAGCACTGCCCCACCTCGTCCCCGGCCCGCAGGCCCTCCCGCTCGTCGAGGACGCCCTGCGCACCAACGACACCCGGCTCCTCGCCGCCGCCGTCGGCCCGTACGCCGCCCGGCATCTCGACTCCCACCAGTGGCGGCACGCAGTCCTGAAGTGCCTGTTCACCGGCGTCCACGTCGAGACGGTCGCCGACCTGGACCGCCGCGCCCACCGGGACACCGAACTCGCCCGCATGCTCGGCGACTACGCCGCCGAACGCACCGCCGCGGGCCGCCCCGTGCCCGAAGACCTGTACCGCGTCCTGACCTTGACCGACCCCACGGCCACCCCACCCGCGCCCGCCGCCCAGCGCGGCGGCCGCGGCACCGACGGCAAGGAGTCCTGATGCGCCTCTTCGACCCCCACATCCACATGACGTCGCGCACCACCGACGACTACGAGGCGATGTACGCCGCCGGCGTCCGTGCCGTCGTCGAGCCCTCCTTCTGGCTCGGCCAGCCCCGCACCTCTCCCGCCTCCTTCCTCGACTACTTCGACTCCCTCCTCGGCTGGGAGCCCTTCCGCGCCGCGCAGCACGGCGTCGCCCACCACTGCACGCTCGCCCTCAACCCCAAGGAGGCGAACGACCCGCGCTGCGCCCCCGTCCTCGACGAACTGCCCCGCTATCTCGTCAAGGACCAGGTCGTCGCCGTCGGTGAGATCGGCTACGACTCGATGACCCCCGCCGAGGACACCGCCCTCGCCACCCAGCTCCAGCTCGCCGCCGCACACGAGTTGCCGGCGCTGGTCCACACCCCGCACCGCGACAAGCTGGCGGGTCTGCGCCGCACCCTCGACGTCGTCCGGGAGTCGGCCCTGCCCGCGGACCACGTCCTGGTCGACCACCTCAACGAGACCACCGTCAAGGAGGCCAAGGACAGCGGCTGCTGGCTCGGCTTCTCCGTCTATCCCGACACCAAGATGGACGAGGAACGGATGGTCGCGATCCTGCGCGAGTACGGGCCCGAGCAGGTGCTCGTGAACTCCGCCGCCGACTGGGGCAGGAGCGACCCCCTGAAGACCCGCAAGGTCGCCGACCTGATGCTCGCGGAAGGCTTCGACGAGGACGACGTCGACCGGGTGCTGTGGCGCAACCCCGTCGCCTTCTACGGACTCAGCGGCCGCCTCGACCTCGACGTCGCCGCACCGGACGCGACCCACGAGGGCAACTCCATACTCCGCGGCGCCCCGAAGGACCCCGACGAAGGGCCGGGCAGAGCACCGGGACAGGGGGACGACCCCGCCGCCCCGGCCCCGGGAGCGTGAGCCATGCGCTTCCGCCATCCCGACGGCTCCACCGTCCACCTCGCCTACTGCACCAACGTGCACCCGGCCGAGACCCTCGACGGCGTCCTCGCCCAACTCCGTGACCACTGCGAGCCCGTCCGCCGACGGCTCGGCCGAGACCGTCTCGGCATCGGCCTGTGGCTCGCCAAGGACGCCGCGCACGCCCTCGTCACCGACCCGTCCGCCCTGCGCGGCCTGCGCACCGAACTCGACAGGCGCGGCCTCGAGGTCGTCACCCTCAACGGCTTCCCGTACGAAGGGTTCGGCGCCGAAGAGGTCAAGTACCGCGTCTACAAGCCGGACTGGGCCGACCCCGAACGCCTGGAACACACCACCGCCCTGGCCAGGGTCCTCGCCGGTCTCCTCCCCGACGACGTCACCGAGGGCAGCATCTCCACCCTTCCCCTCGCCTGGCGCACCGCCTACGACGACCACAGGGCAGAGACGGCCCGCGTCGCCCTTCGCACCCTCGCCGAACGCCTCGACGCCCTCGCGGAGTTGACCGGCCGCGACATCCGCGTCGGCCTCGAACCCGAGCCCGGCTGCATCGTCGAGACCACCGGCGACGCCCTCGCCCCGCTCGCCGCGATCGGACACGACCGCATCGGCATCTGTGTCGACACCTGTCACCTCGCCACCTCCTTCGAAGATCCGCTGCCCGCGCTGGACGCACTCACCGAAGCCCGCGTCCCCGTCGTCAAATCCCAGCTGTCGGCCGCACTGCACGCCGAGCACCCGCACCTCCCCGAGGTCCGCGAGGCCCTCGCCGCCTTCGACGAACCCCGCTTCCTGCACCAGACCCGCACCGCCACCGCCGCCGGCCTGCGCGGCACCGACGACCTCGGCCAGGCCCTCGACGGCGAGGCACTCCCCGACGCCTCCCCGTGGCGCGCCCACTTCCATGTCCCGCTCCACGCGGCCCCCGCCGCACCCCTCACCTCCACGCTCGACGTCCTCAAGAGCGCCCTGGTCCGCCTCGTCGGCGGCCCGCACCCGCTCACCCGCCACCTCGAGGTCGAGACCTACACCTGGCAGGCCCTCCCGGCCGAGTTGCGCCCCCGCGCCCGAAGCCAGCTCACCGAGGGCATCGCCGCCGAACTCACCCTCGCCCGTGACCTGTTGACCGACCTCGGCCTCAAGGAGCTGCCATGACCGAGCCACCAGAACCGGCAGCCCCGGCGACCCACCGCGCAACCGGCACGGACGCCACCGCCACCGGCCGGCCCACCCCCCTCCTCGTCCTGGACGTCGTCGGCCTCACCCCCCGTCTCCTCGACCACATGCCCCACCTCAAGACGCTCGCCCAGTCCGGCTCACAGGCGTCCCTCGGCACCGTCCTGCCCGCCGTCACCTGTGCCGCCCAGTCCACGTTCCTCACCGGCACCCACCCGTCGGAGCACGGCATCGTCGGCAACGGCTGGTACTTCCGCGACCTCGGCGACGTACTCCTGTGGCGCCAGCACAACGGTCTGGTCACCGGCGACAAACTCTGGGACGCCGCCCGACGCGCCCACCCCGGCTACACCGTCGCCAACATCTGCTGGTGGTACGCCATGGGCGCCGACACCGACATCACCGTCACCCCCCGTCCCATCTACTACTCCGACGGCCGCAAGGAACCCGACTGCTACACCCGGCCGCCCGCCCTGCACGACGAACTCACCGAGGAACTGGGCACCTTCCCGCTCTTCCACTTCTGGGGCCCCGGCGCGGACCTCGTCTCCAGTCGCTGGATCATCGACGCCACCCGGCACATCATCCGCACCCGCCACCCCGATCTGACGCTCTGCTACCTCCCGCATCTCGACTACGACCTGCAGCGCTTCGGCCCCGACGACCCGCGCTCACTGAAGGCCGCCGCCGACCTCGACGCGGCCATGGCCCCGCTCCTGGGCGACGCGCGGGCAGAGGGACGTACCGTGGTGGCGCTCTCCGAGTACGGCATCACCCGCGCGGACCGACCGGTCGACATCAACCGGGCCCTGCGGCGCGCCGGACTGCTGGAAGTGCACACCCAGGACGGCATGGAGTACCTCGACCCGATGGCGTCACGCGCCTTCGCCGTCGCCGACCACCAGATCGCCCACGTCTACGTACGCCGGCCGGAAGACCTCGACGCGACCAGGGAAGCGCTCGACGGACTGCCCGGCATCGAGCAACTCCTCGACGACGAGGGCAAGAAGGCCCACCATCTCGACCATCCGCGCTCCGGCGAACTCGTCGCCGTGGCGGAGCCGGACGCCTGGTTCACGTACTACTACTGGCTCGACGACGCCCGCGCGCCCGACTTCGCGCGACTGGTCGAGATCCACCGCAAACCCGGCTACGACCCGGTCGAACTCTTCATGGATCCCCTCGACCCCTACGTCAAGGTCAAGGCCGCGACCGCGCTCGCCCGCAAGAAACTCGGCATGCGCTACCGCATGGCGGTCGTGCCCCTGGATCCGTCACCTATTCGCGGCAGCCACGGCCGCCTTCCCGCGAGCGACGACGACGGTCCGCTCCTCATCTGCTCCACCCCCCGCGCTGTCGGCGACCGTGTCGCGGCCACCGACGTGAAGTCACTCCTGCTCCAACTCGCCGGTCTCGGCTGACGGGTCACGGCCCGTCACTTCCGACTGGTCCCCAGTGAAGCACTCACCACTGACAACGGCCTTCGATCACAAGGAGTTCCAGGCATGAGCCGCTTTTCCCAGACGGACCCCGAACTCACCCACCGACTCAGCAGACGAGGCATGCTCGGCGTTGCGGCGGGCGCCACGGCCGCCGCGCTGGTGGGCGCGGCCACCAGCCCCGCCACCGCCGCCCC
Organism: Streptomyces chartreusis; assembly: GCF_008704715.1. Lineage (NCBI taxonomy): Bacteria > Bacillati > Actinomycetota > Actinomycetes > Kitasatosporales > Streptomycetaceae > Streptomyces > Streptomyces chartreusis. The sequence continues at coordinate 1,826,621 of NZ_CP023689.1, read as the reverse complement.
CGCGGCGGCCTCTCACGGCGGCGGCCGCGGCCGTCCCGTCCTGCCGCCCGGGCGGCTCGGCATCCAGCTCTACAGCCTGCGGGACAAGGTCTCCACCCTCGGCTTCGCGCCCGTATTCGCCGAGCTGGAGAAGTACGGCTACGACGAGGTGGAGTTCGCCGGATACACCCAGGGCTCGGCCGGCCCGATCACCCTCGCCCAGCTCAAGCGGCTGGCCAGGAACCACGGCCTGAACCCGATCGGCAGCCACGTCGGCTACTACTCCGACGACCCGAACGCCTACACCTTCGCCCAGAACCTCACCAAGGTCCTGGACGACGCCCAGGCCCTCGGCCTGAAGCACATAGGCACCGCGTCAGGGCCGTTCCGCTACGGCTCCACCGTCGATGCCTGGAAGCGTGCCGCCGAGGAGTTCAACACCTACGGCGCGGCGGCCAGGGCGCGCGGCATGAAGTTCTACCAGCACAACCACTCCGAGGAGTTCTCCTTCGCCACCGACAACCCCAAGGTCCGGCTCTACGACGTGCTGCTCGCCGAGACCGACCCCGACCTGGTCTTCCTGGAGATGGACATCTACTGGGCCTACTCGGGCCAGTTCCGCTTCTCCAAGCGCCCCGACGGCTCACCCGCCCCCTTCGAGCCGCTGAACTACGTCCTGAAGCAGCCCCACCGCTACCCGCTCTTCCACGTCAAGGACGGCGTGAGCGACCCGTCCGACACCTACGGCTACCGCATGGTGGACGTCGGCGACGGCGACATCGACTACAAGAAGTTCATCTCCGCCGTGACCCGGCTGCGTGGCCGGCACACCGACCACCACTGGCAGGCGGAGCACGACAACCCGGCCGAGTCCTTCACGTTCGCCCGCCGCTCCAGCGAGCACCTGCACTCGCTGCGGGACAAGTGCTGACGGACGTACCACGATGAGGAGGCCCTCCCCGGAGTCGGGGAGGGCCTCCTCATGTGAGCGACTCGTCAGCGCGCGGGACTCGGCACCACCGAGCGCCCCGGTTGGCGCAGCAGCAGCGCGATGGCCGCCGCCACGATCGACACGCCGCCGGCCAGCGCATAGGCGCCGTCGTAGCCCCAGGCCGCGACGACCACGGAGCCCAGACCGCCGCCGAACAGGCCGCTGATCAGCTTGCCGCTGTAGACGAGGCCGTAGTTGGTCGCGTTGAAGTTCTCCCCGAAGTAGTCGGGGGTGAGCGCCGCGAACAACGGGTAGAAGGCGCCGCCGCCGAACCCGGACAGGAACGCGAAGAACAGGAACAGCCACTCGCTCCCGAGGTCTCCGGCCCAGATCACGCCGAACTGGGCGAGACCCAGCACGACGATCACGAACACCAGGGTCGGCTTACGGCCCCACCGGTCCGACAGCCAGCCCACGACACCGCGGCCGATGCCGTTGATGACCGCCATCACGCCCATCGACGACGCCGCGACCAGCGGGCCGAAGCCCACCTCCTTGGCGTAGTCGACCTGGAAGGAAATGCCGAAGATCGACACCCCGGCGGTCAGCACCACGGACAGCCACATCAGTGGCAGCATGCCCGTCCTGATGGCCTCCCGCGGCGTGTACTGCTTCACCGCCGGAGGGTTCTTGGCCAGGCTCGTCGCGCTCTTCTCGCTGCCCGCGTACGACAGGGGATCGATGTCCGCGGGCCACCAGTTCTTCGGCGGGTCCTTGAAGAAGAACGCGCAGCCGAACACGACGATCATGATGTAGCAGCCGATGAGGTCCAGCACCCGGTGGTAGTTCGCGGTGTCGAACCCGTAGTTGAAGATGAAGATGAACGGCAGCGATCCGTACGCGAACCCGCCATTGACGAACCCGGTCCGGGCGCCGCGCCGCTCGGGGAACCATTTGCCGACCATGTTGATGCAGGTCGCGTAGACCAGGCCGGCACCGATGCCGCCGATGACGCCGAAGCCGAGGATCGCCAGCCAGACGTTGCCCATGTGCGACAGGGCGAGGAACCCCAGCAGACACATGCCGGAGCCGATGTACATGGCGGACCGGGCCGTCAGGATGCCCTTCTCGCGCAGCCAGCCCGCCGGGAAGGCGATGCCGGCCTGGAAGAACACCCAGACGCTCAGGATCCAGAAGGTGTTGCTCTGCGTCCAGCCGTGCGCGTGGGACAGGGTGTCCTCCGCGGAGCCGTACGCGTATTCGAAGACGCTGATGGCCATCATGGCGATCCACGGGAGATACACCATGATCTTGCGCGAGTGGCCGAGGATGTCGCGGTCGGTCTCGCCGACGCGATAGACGCGACCTCGTGTGTCGGTCACCTCGCGGTAGGGACGGTGTGCGGCGTCGGATGGTGCGGACGAGCTGTTTGCTGCGTACGGATCTGCCGTCATGTCAGGCCGTGTCCTCGCCGAGAGGTTGGGGGTTGGGTGCGATTTCGCGCGAGTTCTTGTCGCGTCCCGGCGGACTGAGGAACAGGGCCACGCAGCCGGCGAACAGGGAGATGGAGCCGGCCAGGATGAAGGCACCGGAGTGCCCCCAGGCGCTCACGACCACGGCGCCCATGCCCGCGCCGAGACCGGAGACCAGCTTGGCGCTGTAGACCATGCCGTAGTTGGACGCGTTGTTGTTCTCACCGAAGTAGTCGGCGGTGAGGGCCGCGAACATCGGGAAGATGGCGCCGCCGCCGAAGCCGGAGATCGCCGAGAAGATCAGGAAGAACGCCAGGTGCTTGCTCTCGGCCGACCAGAGGATGCCGTACTGGGCGAGGCCCAGGATGACGCAGACGGCGAGCAGGCACCGCTTACGGCCGTACAGGTCGGACAGCCAGCCGATCACGCCGCGGCCGGTGCCGTTGACGACGGCCTTCAGTGACATGGCCGTGGCGACGATGCCGCCCGCGAAGCCGGCCTCCTCGCCGATGTCCACCTGGAAGGCGATGCCGAAGATGTTCACGCCGGACGTGCACGCCAGGCAGAACCACATCAGCGCGACCCGGCCGGTCTTCCAGGCCTCCAGCGGGGTGTACTGGCGCACCGCGGGCGGGTTCATCCGCAGCGAGCGGGCCGCGCGCGGGTCCTTCGGAGGGTTGAGCGGGTCGATGTCCGCGGGCCACCAGTTCTTCGGCGGGTCCCGGAAGAAGAAGCCGGCCGTCCCCACCATCAGGGCGAGGAGGACACCGACCGAGACCAGGACCCAACGGAAGTTGGTGAGGTCCATGTAGCCGGTGAAGAGGAAGACGAAGGGCACCGAACCGTAGGCGAAACCGCCGTTGACGAAGCCGGTCTTGCCGCCCTTGCGCTCCGGATACCACTTGCCGACCATGTTGACGCAGGTGGCGTACACCATGCCCGCGCCCATGCCGCTGAACATACTGAAGCCGATGTAGGCGACCACGACATGTGGTGCGTAGGCCAGCGAGAGATAGCCCAGGAACGTGCCCGCCGCACCCAGCATCATCGCGAAACGGGCCGGCAGCTTCCCGGACTCGCGCAGCTTGCCCGCGGGGAAGGCCACCGCGGCCTGGAAGAACACCCAGACCGTCATCATCCAGAAGATGTGCGCACTGGCCCAGTGGTGCGCGGTGTGGAGCGTGTCCTCGGCGGACGCGAACGCGTACTCGGCGGAGGAGATGCCCATCATGCCGACCCAGGGCAGGATCACCATCCACTTGCGCTTGCGCCCCATGATGTCGACGTCTGTCTCGCCGACGCGGTAGACGCGTCCGTTCTTGTCGGTCACCTCCCGATAGGCGGCGACTCGCGTAACGTCAGTAGTAGTCACGTTAATTGCACCCCTTGCGTCGAAAGTTCTGGCCAGCGCCCCCTGTCCAATGCCTTTCGTGCGCGCGCGGGTCCCGGGGCCGGCCGACGCGCACCGTCGGCCGGCCCCCCGCTGCCTCACCTCATGAACCGCCCCCCAACAGTCCCGCCGCCCGCGCCCAGCGGTACTTCGCGCCGAGCACGGCCACCGGCTTCTCGGTCGTGTACGGGTACGCCACGACCCCTCGCTCGTACAGGTACTGGCAGGCCTCCTCGACCTCCACGTCACCCGCGAGCGACGCGACGACGGGCTTCTCTATGCCGCGCTGCCGGAACTCGGCCACCACGCGCGCGGTGAGCTCCGCGAAGACCATCGGGGGAGTGACGATCGTGTGCCAGTAGCCCAGGACCAGCGAGTGGATGCGCGGGTCCTCCAGGCCGAGCCGGATCGTCGCCTCGTACGTCGACGGCGGCTCGCCGCCGGTGATGTCGACCGGGTTGCCCGCCGCCCCGAAGGGCGGGATGAACTTCCGGAAGGCCTCGTCCAGGTCCGGCGGGATGTCCATCAGGGTCAGGCCGTTGTCGGTGACGGCGTCCGAGAGCAGCACGCCGCTGCCGCCTGCCCCCGTGATGATCACGACGTTGTCGCCCTTGGGAGCCGGCAGGACCGGCAGCCCGCGCGCGTACTCGAGCATGTCGTTCAGCCCGGGCGCCCGGATGACACCGGCCTGCTTCAGGATGTCCTCGTACACGGCGTCGTCGCCGGCGAGGGCTCCGGTGTGCGACCCGGCTGCCTTCGCGCCCGCGGCCGTACGGCCCGCCTTGAGGACGACGACCGGCTTCTTCGGCACGGTCGCCCGCGCGGCCTCGACGAAGGCACGCCCGTCCTTGAGGTCCTCCAGGTGCATCGCGATGCACTCGGTGTGCGGGTCCTCGCCGAACCAGGTCAGCAGGTCGTCCTCGTCCAGGTCCGACTTGTTGCCGAGGCCGACGATCGCCGACACACCCGTCTTCGTGGTCCGCGCGAAGCCCAGGATGGCCATGCCGATGCCGCCGGACTGCGAGGTCAGCGCCACCCCGCCCTTGACGTCGTACGGCGTGCAGAACGTGGCGCACAGGTCCTGCCACGTCGAGTAGTAGCCGTAGATGTTCGGACCGAGCAGCCGGACGCCGTGCCGCTCGGCGATGGCCACGATCTCCTCCTGGAGTTCGTGCTCACCGGTCTCCGCGAACCCGGAGGGGATCAGGACGGCGTTGGGGATCCCCTTGCGTCCCACCTCCTCCAGGGCCGAGGCCACGAACTTGGCGGGGATAGCGAAGACCGCCACATCCACCTCACCGGGAACGTCCGTGACACTCTTGTACGCCTTGCGGCCCAGAATGTCATCGGCCTTGGGGTTCACCGGGTGGATGTCCCCGGCGAAACCGCCGTCGATGAGGTTGCGCATGACCGAATTGCCGATCTTGCCCTGCTCGTTGGACGCGCCGATGACCGCTACCGACGACGGCTGCATCAGCCGGCGCATCGAGGTGAGGATCTCCTCGCGCGAGTAGCGCCGGCGCGGCTTCGCGGGCGCCTCGGAGAGGATCACGCGGATGTCGGCGGCGGTCGCCCCCTCCGCGGTGGCGATCACCGGGTTGAGGTCCACCTCGGCGATCTCCGGGAAGTCCGCGACCAGCTGGGACACCCGTCGGATCTGCTCGGCGACCGCCCACCGGTCCACGCCCGCCTGGCCGCGCACGCCGTGCAGGATCTCCGCCGACCGGATCGAGTCCAGCATCGACAGCGCCTCGTCGGCGCTCACGGGCGCGAGCCGGAAGGTGACGTCCTTGAGGACCTCGACGAGCACTCCGCCGAGCCCGAAGGCGACCACCTTGCCGAACGTCGGGTCGGTGACCGCGCCGACGATGACCTCCTGCCCCTGCGGCAGCAGTTCCTGCACCTGGACGCCCTCGATGCGGGCGTCCGCGTCGTACGCACGGGCGTTGTCGACGATCTTGTGGAACGCCGCCCGTACGTCCGTCGCACCCTCGACACCGACGATCACGCCGCCCGCGTCGGTCTTGTGGAGGATGTCCGGCGAGACGATCTTCATCACCACGGGCCCGCCGAAGCGCGCCGCGTAGGCCACCGCCTCGTCGACGTCCGTCGCGAGCTCCTCGCCCGGTACGGCGATCCCGTACGCGTCGGCGATCACCTTGCCCTCGGGCGCGGTCAGCGCGGTACGTCCCTCGGCCCGCACGGAGTCGAGGAGCGCCCGCACCCTGAGCTCGCGGTCTTCGGCCATCACGTCAGATCACTCCGTTCGACTTGAGCAGGCGCAGCTCCTCGTCACCGAGGCCGAGCTCGCCGATGTAGACCTGTTCGTTGTGCTCGCCGAGCAGTGGCGAACTGCTCACCTCGACCGGGGAGTCGGAGAGCTTGAGGGGGCTGCCGACGGTCACGAAATCGCCCCGCTCGGGGTGCGGCACGGTGACGACCATCTCGTTGTCGACCAGGGAGGAGTCCTCGATGATCTCCTTGGTCGAAAGGATCGGCCCGCACGGGATGTTGTGCGCGTTGAGCCGCTCCAGCACCTCCCACTTGGGCAGGGTCGAGGACCACTCCTCGATCAGCTGGAACATCTTGTTGAGCTTGGGCAGCCGGGCCTCAGGCGTCGCCCACTCGGGGTCGTCGGCGAGTTCGGGCCGGCCGATGAGCTCGCTCATCGGCTTCCAGCCGACGGGCTGCACGATGACGTAGACGTAGTCGTTCGGGCCGCCGGGCGCGCACTTGACCGCCCAGCCCGGCTGACCGCCGCCGGACGCGTTGCCCGAGCGGGGAACCTCGGTGCCGAAGTCCTCGTTGGGATATTCAGCGAGCGGCCCGTGTGCCAGGCGTTGCTGATCCCTCAGCTTCACCCGGCACAGGTTGAGTACGGCGTGCTGCATGGCCACGTTGACCCGCTGCCCACGCCCGGTGTTCTCGCGCTGGAACAGCGCCGCGAGAATCCCCGCGACGGCGTGCACACCCGTCCCCGAGTCCCCGATCTGGGCTCCGGTCGCCAGCGGCGGCCCGTCCTCGAAACCGGTGGTCGACATCGACCCGCCCATGGCCTGCGCGACGACCTCGTACGCCTTGAAGTTGGTGTACGGGCCTTCGCCGAACCCCTTGATGGAGGCGTAGACGATACGTGGATTGATCTCCTGGATGCGGTCCCAGGTGAAGCCCATCCGGTCCACCGCGCCCGGTCCGAAGTTCTCGACCATGACGTCGGAGCGCCGGATCAGCTCGGTGAGGATCTCCTTGCCGCGCTCGGTCTTGGTGTTGAGGGTGATGCTCCGCTTGTTGCAGTTGAGCATCGTGAAGTAGAGGGAGTCGACGTCCGGGAGGTCGCGCAGCTGCTTGCGCGTGATGTCACCGGTCGGCGCCTCCAGCTTGACGACGTCCGCGCCGAGCCAGGCGAGCAACTGGGTCGCGGAGGGCCCGGACTGGACGTGGGTCATGTCCAGGACGCGGATGCCTTCGAGAGCCTTGGTCGACGTGCCAGTCATGAAGGCCTCCTCACTTGTACATGGTCTGGTTCATGGTTCCGGGGGCGTACGCGTCCGGGTCGACCCAGACGTTGATCAGCGACGGCTTGCCGGACTCGCGGGCGCGCTGCAGCGCGGGGCCGATGTCGGCGGGGTCACGGACCTCCTCGCCGTAACCGCCCAGCATCTGCGCGAACTTGTCGTAGTGGACGTCACCGAGGGTGTTGCCGACCCGCTCGCGCTCCAGGCCGTACTTCTGGGCCTGGCCGTAACGGATCTGGTTCATCGAGGAGTTGTTGCCGACGATGCCGACGAAGGGGAGGTTGTAGCGGACGAGCGTCTCGAAGTCCCAGCCGGTGAGGGAGAACGCCCCGTCGCCGAAGAGTGCGACGACCTCCTTGTCGGGCCGCGCCTGCTTGGCCGCGAGCACGAACGGCACCCCGACGCCGAGCGTGCCCAGCGGGCCCGGGTCCATCCAGTGGCCCGGCGACTTGGGCTGCACGACCTGACCGGAGAAGGTGACGATGTCGCCGCCGTCGCCGATGTAGATCGAGTCCTCGGTGAGGAAGTCGTTGATCTCGCTGACCAGCCGGTACGGGTGGATCGGCGAGGCGTCCGACTTCAGGCTGGGCAGCCGCTTCTCCAGAGCGGTCTGCTCGGCCGCGCGCAGCTCGTCGAGCCACTCCTTGCGCTTGGACGCGCCGCCGTTGACGCGCCCGGAGGCGGCCTCGGTGACCGACTTCAGCACCAGTCCGGCGTCGCCGACGACACCGAGGTCGATGTCGCGGTTCTTGCCGACGGTGCGGTAGTCGAGGTCGATCTGCACGACGGTCGCGTCCGGGGACAGCCGCTTGCCGTAGCCCATGCGGAAGTCGAAGGGCGTGCCGACGATGACGATGACATCGGCGTTGGAGAACGCGTACCGCCGTGACAGCTGGAAGTGGTGCGGGTCGCCGGGCGGCAGCGTGCCGCGGCCGGCGCCGTTCATGTAGGCCGGAATGTTGAGGGTGCGTACGAGCTCGATGGCCGCCTCGGTGCCACGTGTCGTCCATACCTGGCTGCCGAGCAGAATGGCCGGCTTCTCGGCGTGGACCAGCAGGTCGGCGAGCTTCTCGATCGCCTCGGGGTCGCCGGCCGAACGGGTGGAGGCACGGTAGGCCCCCTCCTTCGGCACACGCGCCTTGCTCACCGGCACCTTCGCGTCGAGCACGTCGCGCGGGATCTCCAGGAAGGAGGGCCCGGGCGCACCGTGGTAGCACTCGCGGAACGCCATCGACACCATGTCCGCCGCGCGTGCCGTGTCCGGCACGGCCGCCGCGAACTTGGTGATCGGCGTCATCATGTCGACGTGCGGGAGGTCCTGGAGGGACCCCATCTTGTGCTGGGTGAGCGCGCCCTGGCCGCCGATGAGCAGCATCGGTGACTCGGCGCGGAAGGCGTTGGCGACTCCGGTGACGGCGTCGGTGGTGCCCGGACCCGCGGTGACCACCGCGCATCCCGGCTTGCCGGTGAGACGGGCGTAGCCGTCGGCGGCGTGGGCGGCGACCTGCTCGTGACGGACGTCGACGACCTCGATGCCCTCGTCTACGCAGCCGTCGTAGATGTCGATGATGTGGCCGCCGCACAAGGTGTAGATGCGGTCGACCCCCTCGGCCTTCAGAGCCTTGGCAACGAGATGACCACCGGAAATGACGTCCTGGGTGTCGTCGGGCATGGCGAAGTCCTGTCCCTTCGTAGGGGGGTGGAACGGCTCTCGCGGTACATTGCATACAGTCGACGAATACTGTATGAACCTTGTTATCCCGCATCCAGTGGGTGGTGTCCAGGGGGCGTGCGGCACTTTTGAGTCAGGAGCCGGAATGGACCTGTACGAACACCAGGCAAGGGAACTTTTCGAAGAACACGGCATCTTGGTGCCACGGGCGGAGGTCACGGACTCACCCAAGGAAGCCCGCGAGATGGCCCGCAGGCTCGGCGGCCGAGTGGTGGTCAAGGCGCAGGTGAAGACCGGTGGCCGGGGCAAGGCCGGCGGTGTGAAGGTCGCCGCGGACCCGGCGTCGGCCGAGATCACGGCCCGCCAGATCCTCGGCATGGACATCAAGGGCCACACGGTCGGCAAGGTGATGCTGGCCCAGCCCGTGGACATCGAGACCGAGTTCTACGTGTCCTACGTACTCGACCGCGCGGCGGGCGGCTTCCTCGCCATCGCCTCCGCCGAGGGCGGCATGGAGATCGAGGAGGTCGCCGCCACCCGGCCCGAGGCCGTGGCCCGTATCCCCATCGACCCGGCCGAGGGCGTCACCTCGGCGAAGGCCGGCGAGATCGCCGAGGCGGCCGGCCTGCCACCACAGACCGTCGACGTGCTCGTCAGACTCTGGGAGGTGCTGGTCCGCGAGGACGCGGTCCTGGTCGAGGTCAACCCGCTCGTGCGCACCGAACAGGGCCAGATCCTCGCCCTCGACGGCAAGGTCACCCTCGACGACAACGCCCGCTTCCGGCAGGCCCGGTGGGGCGCCGAGGGTGTCGAGCACGACGACGCGCTGGAGGCGGCCGCCGCGGCCAAGGGCCTCAACTACGTCAAGCTCGACGGCGAGGTCGGCATCATCGGCAACGGCGCGGGCCTCGTCATGTCGACGCTCGACGTCGTCGCGGGCTGCGGCGCCCGACCCGCCAACTTCCTCGACATCGGCGGCGGCGCCTCGGCCCAGATCATGGCCGACGGACTCTCCGTCATCCTCTCCGACCCGGACGTGAAGTCCGTCTTCGTCAACGTGTTCGGCGGCATCACCGCCTGCGACGCGGTCGCCGACGGCATCGTGCAGGCCCTGGACAGCGTCCAGTTGACCAAGCCGCTCGTCGTACGCCTCGACGGCAACAACGCCGCCCGTGGCCGCGCCATCCTCGACGGCCGCGCCCACCCCCTGGTCCAGCAGGCCACCACCATGGACGGCGCCGCGCTGCGGGCCGCCCAACTCGCCTCCGCCACAGCCTGAGGAGACACGACGACATGGCGATCTACCTCACCAAGGAGAGCAAGGTCCTCGTCCAGGGCATGACCGGCGGCGAGGGCATGAAGCACACCCGGCGCATGCTCGCCGCCGGCACGAACGTCGTCGGCGGCGTCAACCCGCGCAAGGCCGGCCGCACCGTCGACTTCGACGACCGTGCCGTCCCCGTCTTCGGCTCGGTCGCCGACGGCATGCGGGCGACCGGCGCCGACGTCACCGTCGTCTTCGTGCCGCCCGCCTTCGCCAAGGCGGCCGTCGTGGAGGCGGCCGACGCCGGCATCGCACTCGCCGTCGTGATCACCGAAGGCATCCCCGTCCACGACTCCGTCGCCTTCACCTCCTACGCGAAGGAACGCGGCACCCGCGTCATCGGCCCCAACTGCCCCGGCCTGATCACCCCCGGCCAGTCCAACGCGGGCATCATCCCGGCCGACATCACCAAGCCCGGCCGCATCGGCCTGGTCTCCAAGTCCGGCACGCTCACCTACCAACTGATGTACGAGCTACGCGACATCGGCTTCTCCACCTGCGTCGGCATCGGCGGCGACCCCGTAGTCGGTACGACCCACATCGACTGCCTGGCCGCCTTCCAGGACGACCCCGACACCGAACTCATCGTCCTGATCGGCGAGATCGGCGGCGACGCCGAGGAGCGCGCGGCCGCGTACATCCGCGACCACGTCACCAAACCGGTCGTCGGCTACATCGCCGGCTTCACCGCACCCGAGGGCAAGACGATGGGCCACGCGGGCGCGATCGTGTCCGGCTCGTCCGGCACGGCGGCGGCGAAGCAGGAAGCGCTGGAGTCGGTCGGCGTGGGAGTCGGCAGCACGCCCACCGAGACCGCCCGCCTGGTGCTGGACCGCCTGGCCGTCGAGGCGTGACGTCACTCATAGTCGGCGTGAGGTCACTTTCAGGAGTCGCCGCACGCCGCTAACTTCCGCCGTAGCCATCAACGACCGCCCCCGACTGTGCACCGAGAGCGGAGCCCCCATGGCAACCACCCTGACCCTCAAATCAGGCACCGCCTGGGCAGATGCCTGGCAGCGCTGCCTGACCGTCGCCCCGGAGGCCTTCCGGGACGACCGCGTCCTCAACCTTTGGAACTCCACCTGGCAGGCCGACGGCCGTGCCCTTCCCGCCACCAGCCCCGTCGACGGCAGCCCGATCGCCGGCCCGCCACGCCTGGACGCAGACACCGCCCACCAGGCCGTACGCGCCTCGCTCGACCAGCACCGCGCGTGGCGGCACATCCCGCTGGAGGAACGCCGGGCACGCGTCGCTGCGACCCTCGACGCCCTGACCCAGCACCGTGAACTGCTCGCTCTGCTGCTCGTCTGGGAGATCGGCAAGCCCTGGCGGCTCGCGCAGGCGGACGTCGACCGGGCCATCGACGGCGTGCGCTGGTACGTCGACGGCATCGAGCCGATGGTCGCCGGCCGCGCCCCGCTGAACGGGCCGGTTTCCAACATCGCGAGCTGGAACTACCCGATGAGCGTGCTCGTTCACGCAATGCTGGTACAGGCACTGGCAGGCAACGCGGTCATCGCCAAGACCCCGACCGACGGCGGTGTCGCCTGTCTGACCCTGGCGTGTGCGCTCGCCGCCCGCGAGGGGCTTCCCGTCACCCTCGTCAGCGGCAGCGGAGGCGAGCTGTCCCAGGCGCTGGTGCGGGCGCCCGAGATCGGCTGCGTCTCCTTCGTCGGCGGCCGCGACACCGGCGCCGCGGTGGCCACGGCCGTGGCCGACCTCGGCAAACGACATGTACTCGAACAGGAGGGACTCAACACCTGGGGCATCTGGAACCACACCGACTGGGACTCGCTCACCGCGGTCATCCCCAAGCTCTTCGACTACGGCAAACAGCGCTGCACGGCGTATCCGCGCTTCGTCGTCCAACGTGAGCTGTTCGACGAGTTCCTGGCGGCCTACCTGCCGGCGGTGCGCACGCTCAAGGTCGGGCACCCCCTGGCGGTCGAGCAGCGCGACGACCCGTATCCGCAACTGGACTTCGGGCCGGTGATCAACGCCGCCAAGGCCAAGGAGCTGCACGACCAGGTCGCCGAGGCGATCGACCGCGGCGCCGTCCCGCTGCACCGGGGCGAGGTGTCCGACGCCGGCTTCCTGCCCGGCCAGGACACCTCTGCGTACGTCCAGCCCGTCACCCTGCTGAACCCGCCGCCGTCCTCGCCGCTCCATCACGCGGAGCCGTTCGGCCCGGTCGACACGATCGTCCTGGTCGACACGGAGGCGGAGCTGCTGGCGGCGATGAACGCCTCCAACGGCGCGCTGGTCGCCACGCTGTCCACGGACGACCCCGCGACGTACGAGCGACTCGCGCCGCAGATCCGTGCGTTCAAGGTCGGCCACGGAAAGCCGCGCTCCCGCGGTGACCGTGACGAGTTGTTCGGCGGGTTCGGCGCGTCCTGGCGCGGCGCGTTCGTCGGCGGCGAGCTGCTGGTGCGCGCGGTGACACAGGGGCCGGCGGGGGAGAGGCTGCCGGGGAACTTCCCGGAATACCAGCTCCTTCCCTGAGCGGAGAGTGCCGGGGCATCGGCCGGCCGGCGAACCGGTCAGCCGATGCCCTGCCGGTCGGGGTGCAGCGCGAACGCGCGGTCCGTCGGGTTAGGGGCGGACTCGTCGACGGCCTGCTGGAGCAGTTCGCGGTGCCGCAGCAACGGCTCCCGCCGGTCCGGACCGGCGAGCAGCAGCAGGTCGTCCAGGCCGGCCAGCATGCGGCGCGACACCTGCGGGCTCCCGAGGCCACAGCGGCGCACCTCGGTGAACCCGAGATCCACCAGCTCGGTCCACCCCGGCACCGGCTGCACCAGCCGCACGGCTCCGCCCCGGTCCCGGTGCAGTGCGACGTCCAGCGGATGCCGGGTCAGCGCCGCCAGGATCTGCACGACGCGGTCAAGGGCCTGCACAGCCGTCGTCGGGTCGTTGATCGCGGCCGACAGGGCACGCAGGGCGATGTCGCACAACTGCCGCAGCCCGAAGCCGAGATCCTGGTGGTAGGTCCGCTCCACCCCGACGGAGGTGGTGTAGCGCAGCGCGCCGGGCGGCGGGGCGGCTCCCCCGTGGACCGCCAGCAGGGGAGTGCCGGGCACCACGAAGTCCCCGATCCGCGGGATGAGCCGCAGCACGACTCCGTGCCTGCGGGCCACCCGCACCAGCCGTGCGATGTGCACGTCCCGCAGCACCCCCGCCCGGCCCTCGTGCGGCACCCACGCCGTCGCGGAGCCCAGTTCGGGGATCTCCGCGCCACTCGCCGGCGGGGGCATCGAGGAGATCGCCCGGAAGGACTCGGTGGCGATCCGCGCGATCACATGGCTGATCCGCATGAGCCGCAGGGTGGAGTTCACGTACAGCACGAACAGCAGGAGGCTCAGCGCGACCATGCCGAGCGTGAGGACCGACTGCACCAGGGGCAGCGTCGTCACGTCCCGGGGGTCCTCGACCGTGTCGAAGGCGGTCAGCACCAGCAGCGTCAGCACGAACGTGGCCAGGAAGACGGCGAAGGTCGCCTTGGTGATCCGGCTGCGGACGAAGAGCCGCACCACCCGCGGGGTGAACTGCCCGCTCGCCATCTGCACGGCCACCAGCGAGATGCTGAAGACCACGCCGATGAAGGTCATCATCGCCGACCCGACAGCGCTCACCACGGCCTTCGCGTCCTGCGCGAACCGCAGCAGATCGGCGAGCGTCTCGTAGTCGCCGTCGTCCCGCAGCGCGTCCACGATGGCCGTGTCGAGCGCCTGTGCCGCGAGCCAGACCACGAAGACCGCCACCATCGCGGCGGTCGGGGCGAACCAGAACGTGTCCCGCAGATGCTCCCTGAGAGGCGACAGCGCCCGCGGGCGGCGGCGCGCGGGAGGGCTCTGCGTAACCAGCCAGTCACTCATGGTGTGACCCTAGGCGCATCGGGGCAGGAGGTCCCGGACCCCCGCCCAGCCGAAGGAAACGCAGGTGAAAGGCACTCCGAAAGCTTGGTATTGTTGTCCACGTCGCCGAGGGGAACACCCCCGGCAAGGCGGCGGACACCTGGTCCGGGTGGCGGAATGGCAGACGCGCTAGCTTGAGGTGCTAGTGCCCTTTATCGGGCGTGGGGGTTCAAGTCCCCCCTCGGACACTCTCTATCGACTCCAGTACCCCCGCATGGTTCTCATGCGGGGGCTTCTGCTTTTCCGGGGCGTCGCCGCCCACTTCGGCCCGTCCTGAGCCGCGCCCGTCTGCTCGGTCACTGATACTGAGGAAGTGGGCAAACTTGGGCGATACGCCCCAGCGAGCCGCCGGGGCGACCACGTGCCACCGAAGGACGGGCCACAAGAAGCCGGTCGGACGGCCGGGCCACCGGAAGGCGGTCGGACGAACGGGCGACCGGAAGGCGGTCCGACGGCCGGACCACCCGAATCCGGCCCGACGGCCCGTCGCCCTTCGGTCGGCCGACGTCTGCTGTCGCTGCGGAAGCCGCGCACAGTCGCCGGTCAGGTCTTCCTGCTGCAATTCGTCGTCGTCCTGCTGCTCATCGCCACGGCCGTGACGGCGCTCGTGATCCAGGACCGCAACCGCGCGATCCAGGAAGCCAAGGACCGGTCACTGGTGGCGGCCGAGTCGTTCGCGAACGCCCGGGGCACCGCGGAGGCGATGGAGAGCGACGACCCGACGGCGGAACTCCAGCCGCACGCCGAGGCGGTGCGCAAGAAGACCGGCGTCGACTACGTCGTGGCGCTGAGCCCCTACGGCTTCCGGTGGACCCACCCGGACACCGACCAGATCGGGAAACACGTCTCCACCTCCTACGGTCAGGCGCTCGAGGGCGAGCCCCACCAGACCACGTTCGACAGCAGTCTGGGGAAGGCGGTCGACTCGACGGTGGCCGTCTTCAACGACAAGGGGACCGCGGTCGGCCTCGTCACCGTGGGGGTCACGGTGGACAAGGTCACCAGCGTGGTGCAGCAGCAACTGCCGGTGATCCTCGCCGCCGGCGGTGTCGCGCTGCTGCTGGCCGCAGGCGGGTCGGCACTGGTCAGCGGGCGTCTGCGGCGCCAGACCCGGGGCCTGGGGCCGGTGGAGATGACCCGCATGTACGAGCACCACGACGCGGTGCTGCACGCGGTCCGTGAAGGCGTGATCATCCTGGACGGCGACGGAAGGCTGCTGCTGGTCAACGACGAGGCGCGCCGGCTGCTCGCACTGCCGCCGGAGGTCGAGGGCAGGCCGGTCACCGGACTCGGTCTGAGCCCCGCCCTGGCCGGACTGCTGGGATCGGGCCGGGCGGCCACCGACAAGGTCTTCCTGGCCGGGGACACCCTGCTCGCGGTCAACGTGCGACCGGTCGGCCCGAAGGCGGGCTCCGTGGCCACCCTGCGCGACACCACCGAACTGCGCGCCCTCGCCGGCCGGGCGGATGTGGCGGGCGGGCGCCTGCAGCTGCTCTACGAGGCCAGTACGCGGATCGGTACCACCCTCGACATGAAGCGCACCGCCGAGGAGCTGACCGAGGTGACGGTCCCGCGCTTCGCCGACTTCGCCACCGTCGAGCTGGCGGAGCCCGTGCTGCAAGGCGGTGAACCGACGGGGGCCAGTACGGCGATGCGGCACATCGCAGCCGCGGGCATCCGGGCGGACGCGCCCCTGGACCCCGTCGGGACGCTGGTGAGCTACGCGCCCGGCAACCCCGTGGCCACCGGTATCGCCACCGGCCGGCCGGTCCTGGTGGCGCACCTCGCCTCGGCCGACGACTGGCGGGCCCAGGACCCGGAGCGGGCCCGGCAGGTCATCGCGTACGGCATCCACTCGATGATCTCGGTGCCGCTCCAGGCCCGGGGCCAATTGCTCGGGGTCGTGGAGTTCTGGCGTTCGGACCAGGAACCCTTCGAGCCGGACGACGTGTCCCCCGCCGAGGAACTCGCCACCCGGGCGGCCGTGTGCATCGACAACGCGCGCCGCTACACCCGCGAGCACACCACGGCCGTCACCCTCCAGCGCAGCCTGCTCCCCGGCGTGCTCCCCGAACTGTCCGCCCTGGAGGTCGGCCACCGGTACCTGCCCGCCCAGGCCGGGGTGGGCGGCGACTGGTACGACGTCATCCCGCTGCCCGGGGCCCGGGTGGCCCTGGTGGTCGGCGACGTGGTCGGACACGGTCTGCACGCCGCGGCGACGATGGGCCGCCTGCGGACCGCGGTGCACAACTTCGCCGCCCTGGACCTGCCTCCGGACGAGCTTCTCGCGCACCTCGACGACCTGGTCAGCAGGATCGACCAGGACGCCGAGGCCGAGGGCAAGACCGAGTCCGTCACCGGCGCCACCTGCCTGTATGCGGTCTACGATCCGGTCTCCGGGCAGTGTGTTCTCGCCCGGGCCGGTCACCCCGGTCCCGCGCTGGTCGCGCCCGACGGCTCCGTGACCTTCCCCGACATCCCGGTCGCCCCGCCGCTCGGCGTGGGAGGAGGTCTGCCGGGTGAGAAGGCCGTGCTCCGGCTGGCCGCCGACAGCCGGCTGGTGCTCTACACCGACGGCCTGGTCGAGGCCCGTGGCCGGGACATCGACGTCGGGCTCGGCATGCTGAGGGAAGCACTGGCCCGTACGCACGGTGCCACCCTGGACGACACCTGTCAGACGGTGCTCGACGCGATGCTGCGCACCAGGCCGAGTGACGATGTCGCCCTGCTCGTCGCACGCACCCGGCTGCTCGACCCCGATCAGGTCGCGGAGTGGGAGGTGCCGGAGGACCCAGCGGCCGTCTCCCGGATCCGCGCCGAGGCCACCCGCAGGCTTGAGTCGTGGGGGCTCGGGGAGACGGCCTTCACGACCGAGCTGATCCTCAGCGAACTGGTCACGAACGCCATCCGGTACGGGAAGAGCCCCATCAGCCTGCGGCTGCTGCGCGACCACGACAGCCTGTTCTGCGAGGTCGCCGACGGCACCAGCACCTCCCCGCATCTGCGCCGGGCAACCCTGACCGACGAGGGCGGCCGTGGTCTGTTCCTCGTCGCGCAGCTGTCCCGCCGGTGGGGCACCCGTTACACCGACCGCGGCAAGATCATCTGGGCTGAGCAGGCGATCGACGGCGGCGCCACCGGGGACGTGAGCGATCTCCTGATGGCGAGCCTGTGAAGCGGCACGGAGACCGGGGTGTGCGGCATTCTGAGCGTTCAGGAGCCGTCGTCGACCGTGATGTACGGGATCTTGGCCGGGTCCTGGCCGAAAGCGGCCCCGAGATAGACGGCCGACAGTTTCGCGAGCGTCCCGTCGTCGATCAACTGCTTGATGACCCGGTCCAGTTCGTCCCTGTTGGGCGACCCCGCCGGGTACAGGGCGCCGTAACCCTGGTCGGTCCTGTACTGGCCCACCAGGCTCACCTTGCTTCCCGGCTTCTGGGGATACGCCAGCAGGATGGTCGTGTCGTGGATGACCGCGTCGATCCGGCCCTCCTCCAGCGCCGTGATCATCTCCGGGTCGTTGGCGTAGGCGGTGACGGGCTTGGTCGGCTTGATGCGGTCCTTGACGAACTCCTCGCCCGTCGTGCCCTCGGCCACGCCGATCCGGACGTCACGGACGTTGTCCTGGTTGATCTTCTCGCCGTCCCTGATCAGCAGTCCCAGGGTCGAGGAGAGGTAGGGCGGGGAGAACTCGGCGACCTTGCTCCGTTCCGGGGTGATCGTGATCTGCGCCAGGGCCAGGTCGAAGTCCTTCGTCCGGCCGGACACGACCTCCGGGAAGGGGGCGTTCTTCACGTTGAGCCGGTCGAGTCCGGACCGGTACGCGATGTTGGCGGCCATGCAGTACTCGTAGCCGCTCTTGACGGACTCGGGCGTGTCGCCGTTCCACCAGCCGGGTGCGGGCAGGGTCGTCTTGACCGTGAGTGCGCCCGCCGTCTCGGGCGACAGGTGAAACTCCCCGTGATGTCCCGAGACCTGGCAGTCGCCGTAGCGGGCTTTCGACGCCTCCGACCCGCCCTGGTCGCATGCCGATGTCGCGACGATGAGCGCCCCGCTGACAGCCAGAGAGACGATCGCTGCCGCGGCGCGCATCTTTGCACCTCCGGTAGGGGCATACTCCTCGATTCACCATAAATCACCCATGGCCATACGGTCGCAATGGCCACGTGGGAGGACTCCCGGGCGCGGGTCGGGTCGCCCACGGGACAAGGCACCCCGACGCTCCGCCGTGCCAGGGGCCAAAGGCGCCGTCGGAAAATCCGTGGCCCCGCCGCCCCGCCTCTCCCTACACTCACCACGACATCGTGACCAGTGAGGGGAGCCCGGCCGTGCGTGAACACATCGCTGTCGCCGCTCCCCGTTCCCGGTCCTTCCGGTCCGAGGTGATCCTGGTGTCTTCGTCCTCCCGGTGCCCGCTGCGCGGCCGGCACCGGATGCCCGTGACGAACTTCTGACAGCGCCCGAGCACCACGACCACCCCGCCCCGGCCCATTGCCGACGGGCGGCAGGTCCCGCTCGCGTGCGCCCACGCACCGTCGTCCGGGAATCGCGCTGACCCCTTTCCGTTTCCGGAACATCCGAAAGGCCAAGGGCCGTGCGCACCAACCGAAACAGCCTCGCCGTCGTCCGCAATCTCGGCATCCTCGCCCACGTCGACGCGGGCAAGACCACCGTCACCGAGCGGATCCTGTACGCCACCGGCACCACGCACAAGCGCGGCGAGGTCCACGACGGCACCACCGTCACCGACTTCGACCCGCAGGAGCGCGACCGGGGCATCACCATCTTCGCCGCGGCCGTGAGCTGCGCCTGGGACGGTCACCGCATCAACCTCATCGACACCCCCGGCCACGTCGACTTCGCCGACGAGGTCGAGCGTGCGCTGCGGGTACTGGACGGCGCGGTAGCCGTGTTCGACGCCGTCGCCGGCGTCGAGCCGCAGAGCGAGTCCGTGTGGCGGCAGGCGGACCGCCACGGCGTGCCGAGGATCGCCTTCGTCAACAAGCTGGACCGCGCCGGTGCGGACCTCGACCGGGCCGTGGAGTCGATCAGGGAACGGCTGCATCCGACGCCGCTGGTCGTCCAGTTGCCCATCGGCACGGAGGACGGCTTCCGCGGCGTCGTGGACCTCGTACGGATGCGGGCGCTGGTCTGGGCCGACGGCGCCGACACCTTCGTAGAAGAGGAAGTGCCGGGAAAGCTGCGCGAGGAGGCGCGGCGGCGTCGGCGGTTGCTGGAGGAGGCCGTCGCCGAACTGCACGCGGGTGCGCTGGAGGAGTTCTGCGCACGGTCGACGGTCTCGCCCGAGACGCTGGTCGGTGCTCTGCGTGAGCTGACCCGCACGGGCGAGGGCGTGGTCGTGCTGTGCGGCTCGGCCTACCGCAACCGCGGTGTCGAGCCGTTGCTCGACGCGGTCGTGGCGTATCTGCCGTCGCCGCTCGACGTGCCTGCCGTACGCGGTGTGCACGACGGTGCCGACGTGGAGCGGCCCGCCGACCCGGCGGCGCCGTTCGCGGGGCTGGCGTTCAAGGTGAGCGCGACCCCGACCGGCCGGCTGACCTACCTGCGGGTGTACTCGGGATGGATCGCGAAGGGAGACACGGTGCTGGACGCGGGTGCGGGGCGCACCGAGCGGATCGGGCGCATCCTCAGGGTGCAGGCCGACCGCCACGCCCAGGTGGACGTGGCCCTGGCCGGGGACATCGTGGCCGTGGTCGGTCTGAAGTCGGCTCGCGCGGGCTCCACGCTCTGCGCGCCGGGCGCGCCGCTCGTCCTCGAACCGCCCGGTGTGGCAGAGCCGGTGGTGTCGGTCGCGGTCGAGACCCGCAGGTCCACAGAGACCGACCGGCTGGCCTCCGCGCTGGCCCGGCTGGCGGAGGAGGACCCGTCGCTGGTCGTACGGACCGACGCGGAGACCGAGCAGACGCTGCTGTCCGGGATGGGAGAACTGCATCTGGAGGTCGCGGTGGAGAAGATCCGGCGGGAGGCCGGGCTGGACGTCAACGTCGGCCGCCCCAGGGTGTCGTACCGCGAGACCGTGGGACGGGGCGTGTCCGGCTTCGTGTTCCGGCACGTCAAACAGGATGGCGGCGCGGGTCAGTTCGCGCATGTCGTGCTCGACGTCGAGCCCCTGGAGACAGGGGCCGGCTTCGAGTTCCGCTCGGCCGTCGTCGGCGGTCGGGTGCCGCAGGAGTACGTCCGTGCCGTGGAGGCCGGGTGCCGGGACGCCCTCGGTGAGGGCCCGCTCGGCGGTCACCCGGTGACCGGGCTGCGCGTCACCCTCACGGACGGGGCGACCCATGTGAAGGACTCCTCCGACACCGCCTTCCGCACGGCCGGCCGCTTCGGCCTGCGCGACGCCCTGCGCTCCTGCGCGATGGTCCTGCTGGAGCCGGTCGTCGAGGTCACGGTCACCGTGCCGGACGACGCCGTCGGCAGCGTGCTCGGCGATCTGGCGGCCCGCCGCGGGCGGGTCTCCGGCTCGGTCACCCGGGCGGGCGCGACGGTCGTCACGGCGACCGTGCCGCTGGCCGAACTCTTCGGCTACGCGACCCGGTTGCGCAGCCGGACCCAGGGCCGTGGCACGTTCACGGCCCGGCCGACGGGCTATGCGCCGGCACCGGTGACGGCACCGGCCCGGTGATCGACGGGGGCGGCCCCACTCGTACGCGGGTGGGGCCGTACTCGTGCGCGGCCCCTGGCGGACGGCAAAAGAAAGGGCAAGGAGAACTCTCTCCCTGCCACTCTCAACGTATAGCGCACAGGGGGGCTTGCCACAAGGGCCGGGTCAAGGCGCACAATCGTCGGCCGATGCCGCGATCCGGCATCGGAAGTGCGGATGAGGCCATGCCCGACAAAGGGTTCGACAGACTTGGAGGCGCCGGTGATCACGTCGGCCATCGCGGCACGACGGACCACGGCAGCCCCGGAAGGATCGCGTTGACTGAGCAGTACGTGTTGGGTCTTCAGGAGATCGACGAGACGCAGGTCGCCGTCGTCGGCGGCAAGGGTGCGCAGCTGGGCGGGCTGTCGCGGATCGACGGCATCAGCGTGCCGGGCGGCTTCTGCGTGACGACGGCCGCCTTCAGGCGGGTCATGGCGGAGGTGCCGTCGATCGACGAGCTGCTCGATCGGCTGTCGCGCGCGGACCCGGACGACCGGGAGACGATCCGGACCCTCAGCGCGCGCATCCGCCGGGCCGTCGAAGAGACCGCCGTCCCGGACGACCTCGCGGCGGCGATCACCCGCGCGGTCAGCGGTCTCGGTGAGGACGTCGCCTGCGCCGTCCGGTCCAGCGCCACGGCGGAGGACCTGCCGACGGCCTCCTTCGCCGGCCAGCAGGACACGTACCTCAACGTGGTCGGGCCGGAGGCGATCCTCCGGCACGTCAGCCGGTGCTGGGCCTCGCTGTTCACCGAGCGGGCCGTGATCTACCGGGAGCGCAGCGGCATCGACCACCGCACGGTCCACATGGCCGTGGTCGTGCAGCGGATGGTCCTCCCGGACGCGTCCGGCATCCTGTTTACGGCCGACCCCGTCACGGGCAACCGCAAGGTCGCCACCGTGGACGCGGGCTTCGGCCTGGGTGAGGCCCTGGTCTCCGGCCTGGTGAACCCGGACGTCTACAAGGTGCGGGACGACGAGATCGTCGCCAGGACGATCGCCGCCAAACAGCGTGCCGTGCACGCCCTGCCGGCCGGCGGCACGCGCGAGGTGACGGTCGACTCGCAGCGGCAGGAGCAGCCCGCGCTGACGGACGCGCAGGTCGTGCGGCTGGTGCGGCTCGGGCGCCGGATCGAGGCGCACTTCGGCCGCCCGCAGGACATCGAATGGTGCCTGGCCGACGACGGCTTCCAGATCGTGCAGAGCCGCCCGATCACCACGCTGTTCCCGGTGCCCGGGAGCGGCGACCAGGAGAATCACGTCTACGTCTCCGTCGGCCACGGGCAGATGATGACCGACCCCATGAAGCCCCTGGGGCACTCCATGTGGCGGCTGACGGCCATGGTGCCGATGCACGAGGCGGGCGGCAGACTGTTCGTCGACGTCACCCGGCGCCTGGCCGCGCCCACGAGCCGCGCCGGCCTCCTGGACGTCCTGGGGAAGGGCGATCCGCTGATCAGGGACGCGCTGGAGACCGTCCTCGACCGCGACGGCTTCGTCCCGACGCTCCCGGACGCCGGCCCCGGCGGGCCCCCGGCAGGCGGCCCGCCCGCCCCGCTCGAGACCGACCCGGCCGTGGTCACCCGGCTGATCGAGCGGAGCGAGACGTCCGTCGCCGCCCTGGAGCGCGACATCCGGACGAAGTCCGGACCGGAGCTCTTCGACTTCCTGGTGGAGGCCTTCGAGGAGCACAAGCGGGTCCTCAGCGACCCGTTGAGCATCCAGGCGATCATGGCGGGGATGGAAGCCACATGGTGGCTCAACGACAAACTGCTGGAGTGGCTGGGCGAGAAGAACGCCGCCGACACCCTCACGCTGTCCGCCCCCGGCAACATCACCTCCGAGATGGGGCTCGCGCTCCTCGACGTCGCTGACGTGATCCGCCCGCACCCGGAGTTGGTGACGTTCCTTCAGGGCGTCGAGGACGACGGCTTCCTCGACGAGCTGGCGAAGCTCCCCGGCGGGGCCGAGGCGCGCGACGCCATCGAGGCCTACCTCGACCGGTACGGCATGCGCTGCGTCGGCGAGATCGACATCACGAGGCCACGGTGGAGCGAGCGTCCCACGACGCTCGTGCCCGTGATCCTCGACAACGTCAGGAACTTCGGGCCGGGCGCCGCCGAGTTGCGTTTCGAGCAGGGGCGGCGGAGGGCGCAGGAGAAGGAACAGGACGTGCTGTCCCGCCTGCGCGCCCTGCCGGACGGTGAGCAGAAGGCCGACGAGACCAAGCGGATGATCGACCGGGTCCGCACCTTCATCGGGTATCGCGAGTATCCGAAGTACGGGATCATCAGCCGCTACTTCGCCTACAAGCAGGCCCTGCTGAAGGAGGCCGGGAGCCTCGCGCGGGCCGGTGTGCTCACGCGTACGGAGGACGCCTTCTACCTCACGTTCCAGGAACTCCGCGACGCCGTGAGCTCCCGTCAGGTGGACGACCGGCTGATCCGGGAACGCAAGGACGCGTTCCGCTCGTACCACGCGCTCACCCCGCCCCGCGTGCTCACCTCGGAAGGCGACGCCCTCACCGGGGCGTACCGGCGCGACGACGTCCCGGCCGGCGCACTGGTCGGTCTGCCGGTCTCCGCCGGGACCGTCGAGGGCAGGGCCCGCGTCGTCCTCGACATGGCCGACGCCGACCTCGAAGCGGGCGACATCCTGGTCACGGCCTTCACGGACCCCAGCTGGTCGCCGCTGTTCGTCGGCATCGCGGGCCTGGTGACGGAGGTCGGCGGCCTGATGACCCATGGTGCGGTGATCGCCCGCGAGTACGGCCTGCCCGCCGTCGTGGGCGTGGAGCAGGCCACCCGGCTGATCCGTGACGGGCAGCGGATCCGCGTGCACGGAACCGACGGGTACGTCGAGATCCTGCCCTGACCCGGTGCCCCGCAGCAGCTCTCCCCGGAGCGTCCTTCCGGGGAGAGCGGCTCGTCACCGGAGTACGGCCGTACCTCAGGGATACGACACCACGGTCGACGGCACCGTCGAGGTCCCCGACGTCGGCGACCCCGTGTCGTTGATCACGCACTCGTACTGTCCCTGGCCGCCGAGCGACACGACGAGCAGGTTGTGGAAGCGCACCCCGGACCGCACGGGAGCGGCGAAGCCGTGGTGCTGGACGATCGACGGATTGACGTTGTAGTAGCAGTAGCTGCCCAGTCCCCAGCCCTCGTGCGTCGTCACGCCGTCGCCGACCTTGTAGGCGGCGTAGCCCTTGATGGAGCCGTTCTGGATGGCGGCCTGGTTCGGGGCGTCGTACGCCTTCTCGTTCTGGAAGAAGATCGTGCGGCCGCGCTGGCCGTTCCACTGGACGTCGTACTTGTTGAAGTGCTCCACGAACAGGCCGGTCGCGAGCACGTCGTCGCCGTTGACGACCACGCCGTAGTCGGCGCGGTTGGTCTCCCAGCCGACGCCCTCGCCGTGGTCGGCGCGCCACACCCAGGTGTGGTCGACGATGGTGTGCCGGCTGTTGATCACCATGCTGGTGGTGGCCTTGCCGGCGCCGGCGCCGCCGATGCGCACGAACACGTCTTGGACGGTGGTCGGGTTGGCGGAGTGGTCCCGGGAGGCGCCCCGCGGCCCGATCTCCAGCAGTGTCGCGGAGTTGACCGGTCCGGCGTCGACCAGGAATCCGGCCAGGCGGACCCCGTCGACGTCGGCGACCTGTACGGCCGTGGCGCCGCCGTCGGGGATGAGGGTCGCGTAGCCGAGGCCGAGGACCACGGTGCCCGCGCGGTTGACCTGGATCGGCCGGTCGAGGTGGTAGATGCCGGGGGTGAGCAGCAGATGCAGCCCCTCCGCGAGCGCCTGGTTCAGGGTGGCAGCCGAGACGCCGGGCCGGGCGACGTAGAACTGCGACAGCGGCAGCGAGGTGCCTCTCGGGGTGCCGTTGCCCCAGGTCACGCCGCGGGCGTTGGTCCGCTTCTCCGGGAGGAAGACCCGGTAGTCGTTGCCCTGGAGGTACAGGAACGGCTTCTCGCGCGAGATCGGAGTGGTGCCGAGCGTGGTGTACGGCGGGTTGGGGAAGCTCTGCGCCGGTGCACCCTCGACGCCCGAGAACACCATGTTCCACACGCCGTTGAGCCAGCTGCCGATCGCGCTGTCGCGGGTGTACCACTGCTGCTGCGAGTACGGTCCGACCTGGCCGTCGATGCGGCTGTCCGCGATGTAGCCGCCGCTCGCCCAGCCGTAGCCGTCGGGGGAGAGGTTGAGGCCGCCGCGGACGTGCATCCGGCGGAAGGGGGCCGCCTGCGCGA
Source organism: Streptomyces chartreusis (assembly GCF_008704715.1). NCBI lineage: Bacteria > Bacillati > Actinomycetota > Actinomycetes > Kitasatosporales > Streptomycetaceae > Streptomyces > Streptomyces chartreusis. The sequence goes on along the minus strand of NZ_CP023689.1, from coordinate 1,801,508 downwards.
CCGCCCACCGGTTGGTGCCGTTGACCGGGACCAGGGCCAGGTTCTCCGCCGAGCGCCAGAAGTTCTGCGTCGCGTTGCCGTTGAACCAGCCGGCGTCGACCGTGACGTCGCCGTTGATGGTGGTGTCGTCGGGGGACAGGCCGAGGCCCGCGATGGAGGTGTAGAAGCCGAGCTGGGCGTTGAGGCCGTTGTAGGTGCCGGGCTTGAACAGCAGCGCGTAGCGGCCGGTGCCGAACTGCGCGGACTCCTGCTGGCGGAACACCTGGTCGAGCCGGGCCTGGATGCCGGGGGTCGACGGGTCGAAGACGATGACGTTCGGGCCGAGGTCGCCGCCGCCGGGCAGGGCGCGCGGCTTCTTGCGAGCGGACGCGGACGCGGCCGGGGACGGCGCCGCGGCGGCCGGCGTGGCCACGCCGAGCACGGCCGGGGTGGCCACGGCAGCGGCGCCCAGCAGCGTGCGACGGCCGATCGAGGGTGGCCGGGAATCCGGGGAGGAAGCAGACATGGGCGGCTCTCCTTGTTCAGGAAATGAACATGGTGGGGTGTGGGAGCGCTCTCTCGCCGCTGAATGGTTCATCTGTAAAACGATGGAGTCAAGACTTTGGACCAGACTCCGGCGACTGCGTCAAAAGCCTTGACGCGGGCTCTTCTTAGGGCTTAACTCACGCTCTAAATTAAGCAGCAGTACTCCCGGAAGGGACACCTGGAGCCATGCGCACAACGCGAGCCGCGGCCGTAGCTGCCGTCACCATGTCTCTCGCCCTGGCCGCAACGGCCTGCGGAGGCGGTTCGTCCACCGATGGTGGAGGGTCGAACGACTCACCCAAGACCCTCACCTACTGGGCCTCCAATCAGGGCGCCAGCATCGAGGTGGACAAGAAGGTCCTCCAGCCCGAGCTCGACAAGTTCGAGAAGGAGACGGGCATCGAGGTGAAGCTGGAGGTCGTGCCCTGGTCGGACCTGCTCAACCGGATCCTGACCGCGACCACCTCCGGCCAGGGCCCCGACGTGCTCAACATCGGCAACACCTGGAGCGCCTCCCTCCAGGCCACGGGAGCGCTGCTGCCGTGGAACGCCGAGAACTTTGGCAAGATCGGCGGCAAGGACCGGTTCGTCGACTCCGCGCTCGGCTCGACCGGCGCCGAGGGCAAGGACCCGGCCGCGGTCCCGCTGTACTCGATGTCGTACGCGCTCTACTACAACAAGAAGCTGTTCGCCGACGCGGGCATCTCCAAGCCGCCGGCCACCTGGGAGGAGCTGGTCGCCGACGGCAAGAAGCTGTCCAAGGGCGGCAAGTGGGGCCTGGGCGTGGAGGGCTCGAACCCCTCGGAGAACATCCACCACGCCGTCGTCTTCGCCAAGCAGCACGGCGCCGACTTCTTCACGGCCGACGGCAAGCCCGACTTCACCTCCGACAAGGCCGTCGAAGGCGTCAAGCAGTTCGTCGACCTGATGGCCAAGGACAAGATCATCGCGCCCGGCAACGCCGAGTACGCGCAGAACCAGTCCGTCAGCGACTTCGCCAAGGGCAAGACGGCGATGCTGCTGTGGCAGTCCGCCTCCGCCAACCTCAAGTCGCAGGGCATGAGCGAGGACGCCTACGGCATCGCGCCGGTGCCGGTGCAGTCCGGCACCCCGGGCTCCGGCACCAGCGTCAACTCCATGGTCATGGGCATCAACCTGGCCGTCTTCAAGAACACCGACAACCTCGACGGTGCCACGAAGTTCGTGAAGTTCATGACCAGCGACGACGAGCAGAAGATCCTCAACGAGGCCTACAGCTCGATCCCGCCGGTCAAGGGCGCGCAGTCGGACGAGTCCTTCAACACCCCCGCGAACGCGGTCCTGAAGGACACCCTCGCGCAGAGCGCCATCGCGGCACCGCAGGTCGCCGACGAGTCCCAGTTCGAGACGGCCGTCGGTACGGCCATCAAGGAGCTGTGGGCCGACGCCGCCGCCGGACGCCCGGTGACCACGGACTCGGTGAAGGCGGCGCTGGAGAAGGCCCAGCAGCAGATGCCGACGAAGTGAGCACGATGACGACCACGGTTCCCGCCAAGGCCGAGGTGCGTCAGAGTTCCCCCGGGACGGCGGACGGCCCCCGCCGCCGTCCCGGGCGGATCCGCCGCATCGGCCTGCCTTATCTGCTGCTTCTGCCCGCTCTGCTCCTGGAACTCCTCGTTCATCTGGTGCCGATGGTGATCGGCGTCCTGATGAGCTTCAAGGAGCTCACGCAGTTCTACATCCGTGACTGGACCACGGCGCCCTGGAACGGCATCGACAACTACCGGATGTCGGTGGACTTCAACGCCCCCGTCGGGGAGGCGCTGCTCCACTCGTTCCTGGTCACGCTCGCCTTCACCCTGCTGTCCGTCGGCCTGTGCTGGCTGATCGGCACGGCCGCGGCGATCTACATGCAGGACAACTTCCGCGGCCGGGGTCTGCTGCGCGCCCTGTTCCTGGTGCCGTACGCGCTGCCCGTCTACACGGCCGTGATCACCTGGGTGTTCATGTTCCAGCACGACAACGGCCTGGTGAACCACGTCCTGCACGACCAGCTCGGCATCACCGACAAGCCTTCCTTCTGGCTGATCGGCGACAACAGCTTCATCGCGCTGCTGACGGTGTCGGTGTGGAAGGGCTGGCCGTTCGCCTTCCTCATCGTCATGGCCGGCCTCCAGAACATCCCGAAGGAGCTGTACGAGGCCGCGGCCCTCGACGGCGCCGGCATGTGGCAGCAGATCCGCCGCATCACCCTGCCGTCGCTGAGCCCGGTCAACCAGGTCCTCGTCCTGGTGCTGTTCCTGTGGACGTTCAACGACTTCAACACGCCGTACGTCCTGTTCGGCAAGACCGCGCCGCAGGCCGGGGACCTCATCTCGGTGCACATCTATCAAGCCAGCTTCGTCACCTGGAACTTCGGCGCCGGCTCCGCGATGAGCGTGCTCCTGCTGCTGTTCCTGCTCGTGGTGACGGGCGTGTACCTCGTCGCCACCTCGCGCGGACGGAGGACCAAGCATGCATAACTCGCCCATGGCGCCGCCGCGTTCCTTCCTGTGGTCCCGGCGGATCTTCCTCACCCTGCTCACCGGCTTCGTCCTGGTCCCCGTCTATGTGATGGTCTCCAGCTCGCTCAAGCCGCTGGCGGACGTCTCGGGCCAGTTCCGTTGGCTGCCCAGCGGTCTGACGATCCGCCCGTACATCGACATCTGGTCGACGGTGCCGCTCGCGAGGTACTTCGTGAACTCGCTGATCGTGGCGGGCGCGGCGACGGTGTGCTCGGTGGTGATCGCGGTGTTCGCCGCGTACGCCGTCAGCCGCTACAACTTCCGCGGCAAGCGCGTCTTCACGGTCACCGTCCTGTCCACGCAGATGTTCCCGGGTATCCTCTTCCTGCTGCCGCTGTTCCTCATCTACGTCAACATCGGCAACGCCACCGGCATCGCCCTGTTCGGCTCGCGCGGCGGCCTGATCCTGACGTATCTGACCTTCTCGCTGCCGTTCTCGATCTGGATGCTGATCGGGTACTTCGACTCGGTGCCGCGCGATCTGGACGAGGCGGCACTGGTCGACGGCTGCGGACCGCTCGGCGCGCTGTTCCGGGTGGTCGTGCCGGCCGCGATCCCCGGCATCGTCGCGGTCGCCGTCTACGCCTTCATGACCGCCTGGGGCGAAGTGCTCTTCGCGTCCGTCATGACCAACGACACCACCCGCACCCTCGCCGTCGGCCTCCAGGGCTACTCCACGCTCAACGACGTGTACTGGAACCAGATCATGGCCGCCTCGCTCGTCGTCAGCGTGCCCGTGGTGGCGGGCTTCCTGCTGCTCCAGCGCTATCTGGTCGCCGGCCTGACCGCGGGCGCCGTCAAGTGATCCACACCCCCCGTTCCGAGAGGATTTCTGTGTCCGACCGCATCGACCTCGCCGCACTCCCGAACGACTTCCTGTGGGGCACCGCCACAGCGGCGTACCAGATCGAGGGAGCCGTGTCGGAGGACGGCCGTTCCCCGTCGATCTGGGACACCTTCTCGCACACTGCCGGAAAGATCGACAACGACGACAACGGCGACGTCGCCTGCGACCACTACCACCGCTGGCGCGAGGACATCGGCCTGATGCGCCGGCTCGGCACCAACGCCTACCGGTTGTCGGTGGCCTGGCCGCGCGTCGTGCCGGGCGGGGACGGCCCGGTGAACGCCAAGGGCCTCGCCTTCTACGACGAGTTGGTCGACGGTCTGCTGGAGGCGGGCATCGCCCCCTCCGTCACCCTCTACCACTGGGATCTGCCGCAGGCGCTGCAGGACCGGGGCGGCTGGCCCGAGCGGGCGACCGCCGAGCACTTCGCCGAGTACGCCTCCGTGGTCGCCGCCCGGCTCGGCGACCGGGTCACCCAGTTCGCCACCCTGAACGAGCCCTCCTGCTCGGCCTGGATCGGCCACCTGGAGGGCAAGATGGCGCCCGGTCTGACCGACCTCACGGCCGCCGTCCGCGCCTCCTACCACCTCCTCCTCGGCCACGGCCTCGCGACGCAGGCGATCCGTGCCGCCGCGCCCGGCGCCGAGGTCGGCATCGTCAACAACCTGTCGACGGTGTACGCGGCGGGCGACCGCCCCGAGGACGAGGCCGCCGCCCGCCGCCAGGACGGCCACGTCAACCGCTGGTGGCTCGACCCGGTGCACGGCCGCGGCTTCCCGGCCGACATGGTCGAGACGTACGGCGTCGAACTCCCCGAGCGGGCCGGTGACCTGGAGACGATCGCGGCCCCGCTGGACTGGCTCGGCCTGAACTACTACTTCCCGGCCCACGTCGTCGACGACCCGGAGGGCCCCGCGCCCTACGCCCGCGCGGTCCGCCGCCCGGACGTGCCGCGCACCGGCATGGACTGGGAGATCGACGCGAGCGGCATCGAGACGCTGCTGCTGCGGCTGACCGAGGAGTACGGGCCGCGGAAGATCTACGTCACCGAGAACGGCTCCGCCTTCCCGGACGTCGTACGCCCCGACGGCACGGTCGACGACCCCGAGCGCCAGGACTACCTGATCCGGCACCTGGCGGCCTGTGCCTCCGCCGCCCGCAAGGGCGCCCCGCTGGCCGGGTACTACGCCTGGTCGCTGCTCGACAACTTCGAGTGGGCGTACGGCTACGCCAAGCGCTTCGGCCTGGTCCACGTCGACTACGAGACCCAGGTCCGCACGATCAAGGGCACCGGTCACCGGTACGCGGACATCGTCCGCGAGCACGGGGCGGGGGCGAAGCGGGCGGCCTGACCCGACCGCGGTGGGCGTGGGAGCCGGAGCCCACGCCCACCGCATCCACCCCCTCGGACTGTCATGCGCACCAGCGACCGGCACTGATCTGTCATGCGTTCTGTCATGTACACAACATCATCGACGCTCAGGAGAGCCGCATGCCGACCCGCATCCCCCGTACCCTCCTGGCCGCCCTCGCGACGGCGGCCCTGCTGTCCTCGGGCACTGCCCTCGGCGCACCGGCGTCCGCGGCGGCCGCCGCCGTCGCCTGGGACACCGACCGTGCGAACACCGCCTACGCCGCGAACCCGAACGCCGTCACCGCGTCCGGCAGCGAGAACGGCGCCACCGGCCCAGGCCTCGCCTTCGACGGCAACGGCGCCAGCCGCTGGTCCAGCGACTTCGCCGACGACGCCTGGATCCGCGTCGACCTCGGCGCCACGATCCGGGTCGACCGGGTGGTCCTCGACTGGGAGGCCGCCTACGGCAAGAGATACGTCCTGGAGGTCTCGAAGAACGGCACGGACTGGACCCCCTTCTACACGGAGACCGCCGGCACCGGCGGCTCGGTCACCGCGCACACCTACCCGCAGGAGGTGACCGGCCGCTACGTCCGCATGCGCGGCGTCGAACGCGCCACGCCCTGGGGCTACTCGCTGTACTCCTTCAAGGTCTACGGCGGCGAACCGGCCCCGGCGTCGACCACCCGCACCAACCTCGCCCTGAACCACCCGGCGTACTCCGACTTCTACCAGCACGCGGGCAACTCACCGGCGTTCGTCACCGACGGCGGCCGGCCGGCGGACCTCAAGGCCGACGCGAGCCGCTGGTCCAGCGACTGGAACGCGAACCGCTGGATCTCGGTGGACCTGGGCACCACGTCCACGATCTCCTCCATGGACCTGTACTGGGAGGCCGCCTACGCGGTCGACTACCAGCTCCAGGTCTCCGACGACAACCGCACCTGGCGCACGGTGTACCAGCCCTCGGCGGCCGACGTCGCCGCCCGCCGGGCGAACGTGAAGTCCCCGGCGGAGGCGGTGGGCGTGCACGACACGATCACCCTTCCCTCGCCCGCGACCGGCCGCTACGTCCGCATGCTCGGCAAGGAACGCCGCAGCTTCTACAACCCGGCCCCCGCCACAGCCCAGTTCGGCTACTCCCTCTACGAGTTCGAGGTCTGGGGCACGGGCGGCAGCGCCGCGGCGGCCTACCCCGCGCTCCCGGCCGAACAGCCGGGGACGTACCGGACCACGTTCTTCGACGACTTCACCGGCGGGGCGCTCGACCGCGGCAAGTGGCGCGTGGTGCGCACCGGCACCGAGATGGGCTCGGTCAACGGCGAGTCGCAGGCGTACGTCGACTCCGCCGACAACATCCGCACGGAGAACGGTGCGCTGGTCCTGCGGGCGAAGTACTGCAAGGGCTGCACACAGGCAGGCGGCGGCACCTACGACTTCACGTCGGGCCGCATCGACACGAACACCAAGTTCGACTTCACGTACGGCAGGGTCAGCGCCCGTATGAAGCTCCCGGTCGGCGACGGCTTCTGGCCCGCCTTCTGGCTGCTCGGCAGCAACGTCGACGACCCCTCGGTCTCCTGGCCCGCGTCCGGCGAGACCGACATCATGGAGAACGTCGGGTACCGCGACTGGACCAGCACCGCCCTGCACGGCCCCGGATACTCGGCCGACGGCAACATCGGCGCCCGCCAGATCTTCCCGAACGGCGGCACCGTCGACCAGTGGCACACCTACTCCGTCGAGTGGACCCCGACGGGCATGCGCTTCTACGTCGACGACCGCCTCGTCCAGGAGACGACCCGCAACAAGCTGGAGTCGACGCGGGGGAAGTGGGTCTTCGACCACAACCAGTACGTGATCCTGAACCTGGCCCTGGGCGGCGCCTATCCCGCCGGCTGGAACCAGGTGACGACCCCCTACTGGGGCCTGCCGCAGTCGAGCGTGGACCGGATCGCGGGCGGGGGAGTGCAGGCCGAGGTTGACTGGGTGCGGGTGGAGCAGAAGGGCTGACCCGTCCTCGGCAGATGGCCCGGCCCGGGCATTCCGGGCCGGGCCACCGCCTGACTCATCCGCCGGCGAGCAGGGACTCCAGGGCGTCCGCCGTCGCCGGATGACGGGCCGTGAGCACGGCCCCGCCCGACGGGTTCGGCCCGGCCGCGGTCCCTGCCCATACGCCGTCGCAGCCGAGCAGTTCCGCCACCGCGTCGCAGGTCGCCGGGTGCTTCGTGAGGAGCGTGGGGCCGCGGTGGACGTCGGGTGCGGGCTTCGGCCGTGCCGCGGCGAACGGATCCGTCTGCGGCATCCGCCACGGCGGTACCCACGTGTCCAGTGCCGCCAGCCGGCCCGGGAAGATGCGACCGGCCTCGCGGATCAGCAGGGGAGCGAGGTCGGACGCGCCGGAGCGCAGGGTGGTGATCAGGAGCGGCAGCCACGGCAGCAGCACCGTGTCCGGCAGCCGCCCGAACGCGTTCGACACCGCCTCCACGACCACGTCCGCCAGCCCCGGCACGGGCTCCAGCGCGTGTACGAAGCCGCTCAGGTAGCGCGGATAGGCGGGCACGACCAGCGGATTGTCCAGCAGTTCGGCACACCGCGCCCGCAGCTCGGCCCGGGACAGCGTGCCGAGCTGCACCTGTGCCGCCCACAGCAGTGCCGTCTTCGACGGCTCGTCGGGGTGCGACTGGGCCACCGCCAGCTCCAGCTGGGCCCGGTCGCAGCCCAGCGACAGGGCCAGGCTCTCCATGCTGAACAGGAAGCCGAGCATCGCCGCGACCTGCCCGACCGTCGCGTCCTCGTCCCGGAACGCCGTCGGCAGCAGCGTGCAGTAGTGGGCGTAGCCCGTCTTGACGAAGGACTCGATCCACGACGGCAGCACCGGCTCGCTGGTGCGGTAGTACGCCAGCAGCGCCCGCACCCTTCGCAGCACCTCCGGCGCGCCGTCCACGCTCCGCTCGGTGGCGAGCACCTTCAGCGCGTGCGTGCCCAACTCGTCGGAGAGACGGCGGCTGCGCAGGTACAGGGTCGCGTCCTCGACCGCGGCCAGCACCGTCGCCGTCGTCGCCTGCGCCCCGTACGCGTCGCGCCGCAGCCGCTGCTCCAGGACCTGCTCAAGGCTGACACCCTCGTAGCCCAGCTCGATCAGTGCCCGCTGATGCGTGCCGAGCGCCAGGTCCCAGGACTCCTGGATCGACCGCTCACCGAGCCCCCGCTCACCCATGATCGGCCGTGCCGCACCCTGCGGCAGCAGCCGCCGCAGCATCCACAACACGTCCGAACACGCCTGGAGTTCCGGCCGGGACGCCATGTCCAGCAGTGCCCGGCGCACCCCGCGCTGCTCGAGCTTCAGCTCCAGCGGTGCGAGCCGGTCGTACACATCGCGTGCCAGCGGCGGCAGCGAGTCGTAGCCGACCTGGCCGATCCGGTCGCCGCCCATCATGATCTCGACGAGACGCCGCACGTCCCGCCGCCCCGGCACGCTGTCCTTCTCGATGCAGGTGACCGCCGCGTCCTGGAAGTCGTACGGCGTCGGCTTGGCTCGGTCCCGCATGCCGGCGAGCAGGATCGACGTCTCGAAGACGGCGATGGCGTCGGCGGTGGACGCCAGATAGCCGTTGCGCCGGGCCGCGCGCACGATGTCGACCGACCAGCCGAGCAGTTCGGCCTCGTCCAGACCGTCGAGCACGGGCGGTCTGCGCAGGAAGCCGGTCAGCTTGTCCGCGGCGACCGTGGACTGAGGTGCCACGGCGACGGCGGGGAGTGCCGTCTTCTTCCCGGACTTCTTCGTCCCCGCCTGGCCCTCCAGCCGGAACGGCTTCACCCGGGTCCGCTTCAGGGTCTTCGCCCACTCCGTCGCCGCGATCGACACCGAGCCCGCGGCGAGCCCGAACTGAGCCTCGATCGCCGCGTGACTGGACGGGATCAGCCCGTACTGCCAGGTGGTGGCCGTACGAGGGGAGATCGTGAAGGTGTCCGAGGCGCCGTGGACACCGAACTCCTCGACACGGCTGGCCGCATGGAACGCGCCGCACACGTAAAGGCAGTCCTCCGGGTCCGTGCCGGTGGCCGTCAGGTGCTCGCGCATACGGGTCCACATGTACCGCTCGCGGTCCTCGTCCACCCGGACTCGGGACCCCTCGCCGGGGGCGAGCCGCCGAAACAGGGTGCCGATGAGGAACATGACCTGGCGGTAGGTGTCGTGATCGCTGTCCCCGAGCGGGACTTCGACGTACTGGTGCCACCACTCCGACCAGTGCCGCACCTTCCCGTGGCGGAGCAGATGCTCCTCCAACTCGGCGAAGCGCGGCCGCAGGTCGCCGATCTCGACGCCTACGGCCTCGCCGTGCAGCGCGGCCTCGGCCTCTTCCGGGGGCGTGGCCCCCTCCTGGTCCTGGGCGTGCTCGCCTCTTCTGTCCCACTGGAAGACGTGGTCCGAGGACCGGTCGACGAGCACCAGCTCGACGCCCGGGGTGTCCAGGGCGTACGCGATCGCCTGGTACTCGGCGGACGCCTCCGTGACCGGCGCCACAACCGACAGCGGGGCCCAGTCGGCCGGGAATCCGTCGACGTCGCCGGCGAACGCCTGCACCGCCACCGGCAGCCGGCAGTTGCGCAGCTCGGTCAGGAGCGGCGCCATGTCCTCGCACAGCTCCAGGTACACCACCTTGGGCTGCTTCTCGCGCAGCCGACGGGCCATGGCGAGAGCCGAGGCGGGGGAGTGGTGACAGACGGGGAAGATCTCCAGCGGCTCGCGCACCGCGCGGTCGACGTCGTCGACCATGCCGAGGAGGATGCCCTCAAGGGCGTCGGGCCCGCCCGCGAACGTGGCCGCGGCCTCCTGCAGTTGGCCGCGGAGCGCGCCGAACGACGTGCTCTCCCGGGGCCCGCTCATGACAGGGTGGCGATCGCGTCACGGCCGCCTTCGAGGAACTCGGGCCAGGAGCCGCCCTCCTCCTTGCTGCGCGGCTCGACGACACCGTGCAGGTACTTGTTGAGGATGGCCAGGTCCTCGGGCTCACGCCGGGTGAGGGAGCCGACGAGGGACGAGGCCAGGGTGCGGGCGGTCAGGGCCCGCTCACCGAAGAAGTTGCTGTGCAGGACGGCGTCCTCCAGCACACCGATCTGCTCGGCCGTCGACAGCGCGGACTCCAGCTTCTCGTCGTCGCTGCCGGCCGCCGCGGCGGACGCACGCAGGTCGGCGAAGCTCTGGAGCAGCACATCGAGGAGGGTCGGCGGCACGTCGAGGTCGATCGAGTGCCGGCGCAGCAGTTCCTCGGTGCGGAAGCGGACGATCTCCGCCTCGCTCTTCTTGTTCGTCACGACCGGGATGCGGACGAAGTTGAACCGGCGCTTCAGCGCGGACGACAGGTCGTTGACGCCCCGGTCGCGGCTGTTGGCGGTGGCGATGATCGAGAAGCCGGGCTTGGCGAAGACGATGTTGTCGTCACCGCCGCCGCTCTCCAGCTCGGGGACGGAGATGTACTTCTCGGAGAGGATCGAGATCAGCGCGTCCTGGACGTCGCTCGTCGACCGGGTCAGCTCCTCGAAGCGGCCGATCGAACCGCCCTCCATCGCGGTCATGATCGGCGAGGGGATCATCGACTCCCGTGACTGGCCCTTGGCGATGACCATCGACACGTTCCACGAGTACTTGATGTGGTCCTCGGTGGTCCCGGCCGTGCCCTGCACCACCAGCGTGGAGTTGCGGCTGATCGCGGCGGACAGCAGTTCGGCCAGCCAGCTCTTGCCCGTGCCGGGGTCACCGATGAGCAGCAGACCGCGGTCGGAGGCGAGGGTGACGATGGACCGCTCGACGAAGCTGCGGTCGCCGAACCACTTCTGCGACACCTCGCGGTCCAGTCCGTCGGCACGCTCGGAGCCGAGGACGAACAGGCGGACCATCTTCGGGGAGAGCCGCCACGAGAACGGCTTGGGACCGTCGTCGATCGACTCCAGCCAGTCGAGCTCCTCGGCGTACTTGATCTCGGCAGGGGCGCGCAGCAGGTCTGACATGTGGGAAAGCCTTCCGTACAAGGGGATCACAACGAGACGTGGACGTACGCCGGTTGATCAGGTGAGAAACGTCTTGAGCTCGTGCACGAGCTTCTTGATGTGGCCGGAGATCACCGGCGTACCGAGGTCCTTGAACTTCTCCCGGAACCACGGGTTGACGCTGCCGCGCCCGGAGCTGGTCACCGAACCCACCGGGATGAACTTCGCCCCCGAGCGGTGGACGGCGGCCATGCTCTCGAACAGCTCGTCCGTGCGCCATTCGTAGAAGTCGGAGATCCACACCACGACGGTGTTGCGCGGCTCGGCGATCTTCGGCTGGGCGAGCGCCATGGCGACGGTGCCGTCGGTGCCGCCGCCGAGCTTGGTCCGCAGCAGCGTCTCGAACGGGTCGTGCGCCCAGGGCGTCAGGTCCAGCGCCTGGGTGTCGTACGCGATGAGGTGGACGTCGACCTTCGGCAGCCCGGCGAAGATGGACGCCAGGATGGTGCAGTTGACCATCGAGTCGACCATCGAACCCGACTGGTCCACGACCACGATGAGCCGCTGGGGTGTCGTCTTGCGGCTGGTGTGCCGGTAGTAGAGCCGGTCGACGTAGAGCCGCTCGCCCTCCGGATCCCAGTTGGTGAGGTTCTTCCAGATGGTCCGGTCAAGGTCGAGGTTGCGGAAGACCCGCTTGGGCGGGACGGACCGGTCGATGTCACCGACCGTGGCCTTCTCCACCTGGGTGCGCAGCACCTGGGCGACCTCGTCGACGTAACGGCGGATCAGCGACTTGGCGTTGGCGAGGGCGACACCGGAGAGGTTGTCCTTGTCGCGCAGCAACTGCTCGATCAGGGACATGCTCGGTGTCAGCTGCGAGGCCAGCGCGGGATCGGCCAGCACCTCGCGCAGATGCATGCGCTTGACGAGACCGGCCTCGAGGGCACCGAGCTCCGGCCCGATCTCGGGGATCAGACGGCTCAGGTCGGGCGTGGGTCCGCCGAAACCGGTACCGGTCGGGCTGACGCCCGGCCCGCCTCCCGCACCGCCGGCACCGCCACGTCCGCCGCGCAGGTCGCCGGGCCGGCAGCCCAGCGCCCGCTCCAGCCATCCCGCGTCGGACTGCCAGCGCGCCAGCTGCTCGGCGGTGACGGTGCCGGAGCCGGTCGCGAAGACGTTCAGCAGCACCTTCGACACGAGCGCCGCGCGTCGCACCTCGGCGGCCCGGTCACGCCCACCGTCCTCGTCGTCCGGCTCGGGTGCCATCAGTCCGTCGAACTCGGCGGCCAGCTCCGGATGCCGCTGCACGACGGAGTCGACGGACGCCCCCGGGTCGAGCAGCGCGGACGGCAGACCGATGTCCTCGACCACGGCGAGACTCGCCGACTCCAGGCCGGCCTGCTCCTCGGGGTCGAACAGCCGGGCCAGCAGCCGCCAGTACAGCACCTGCCGCCGGTTCTCCTCAGCATCGGGCGCGGGGGCCTCTTCGATGATCTGCTCGCTCATTTCCGCAGCAGCCTCCCCGCCCGCTCGCGCAGCACGTTGACGGCGTCGGTGGCGGCCTTCTCGGCCCGTACACCGGCCTTGTCGGTCGTACCTCCGGCCCAGGCCCCGGCATGCACCGCGACGGACTTCTTCCGCACGGTCCGCTCGACGGCGAGCGGCTGGAGAAGGAACTCCCCGGCGTCCCAGCGGAGCAGCCCGACACACGCGGCGGACGAGGCGACCACCTCGGGGGTGAGCGGACCTGCGGCCGGAACCCGGTCGGTGTCGACGGCGAGACGCTGCCCCGCGACCTGGAACGCCACCCCGTCCTCGCCCTCCTCCACGGCATACCCCTCCAGCAGGACGGGCACGGCGATACGCGCCGGATGCCGGTCGAGCGGCGCTGTCGGGAAGGCGGCAGCGGTGGGCAGCGCCACCCGCGCGGTGGCGAACACCTCGGCGGGCTCACCCGTCCGGGCCCGGGCGTCGTCCCAGATCAGGTCGCCCTCACCGGTGACGGGCATCGCGTCGAGCTCCATCGCCCGCCCCTCGCTCACCGCGGCCAGCAGGGACATGCGCGGCCGCAACAGCTGCCACAGCCCGGCACCGACGACAGTGTCCGGCTTGGGCGCGGACACCGAGGCCCGCACCAGCCGCGGTGTGCCGCCGTCCGCCGGTTCGAACACGGCATGAACCTGTGCCTGTACGGCGGTGGCGTGCTCCTGCACGTCGACACCGAGCGGCAGCAGACGGCCCGTCGCCTCGGTGACGCCGGGAGCGGAGGCCCCAGCTCCGGGCACCGTCAGCAGCATGGCGCGCGACCACAGGTCGGCCCAGCGCCGCACCGGGACACGCTCCAGGGTCGCTCCGGGGCAGGACGCGGCCAGCTCGGCGGCGAAACCGTCCAGCAGCGTGGCCAGGCGGCGCAGGGCGGCGTCGGGCAGCATCGCGGACACGACGGGCACCGCCCCGCCGACGAGTTCATGGTCGATGCCCTGCCATCCGGCCCGGGCGACGTCGCACAGCCAACTGCGCGCCGCGGTCAGCAGATTGACCGCGTCCTTCGCATCACCGGCCACAGCGGCGCGCTGTTCGTCCCGAGGCCGCCCGACCGCCTCCTCGACGCGCAGGACGAGCGCATCGTGCACGGAGCCGAGCAGGGCGGTGCGGGCGGCGGCGAGCGCGACGAAGTGATCCTCGCCGGCGGCCCCCGCAGCGGTCTTCTCGGCGGCCTCGGCGACCCGCGCCGCCAGCGGCGAGCCCGAGACGGCCTCGGCGAGTGCGGCCAGCCCGTGGGCCTGGGCGGGCTGCGGACGCAGTAGACCGGCGACCAGCACTTCGTCGAAACCGTCCACGGCGGCAAGGGCCTCGTCGAGCCCGTCGACGGCGTCGGTCAGCAGATCGGCACGCATCAGGCCACCGCCCCCGTCGTGGGGAACCACTGCATCTCGGGCAACGGAGCGGTACTCGGAGCGAGTTCGAGATAGGCCAGATGCCGCAGGAACCGGCTGAACACCTGAGCCGCGGCCGAACTGTCCCCCTGCCCCGGCTGAACCGCGGTCATCGCATCGGTGAGGGAGCCCGCATCGGCGGACGCGCCACCGGCGACCTCGACCTTCAGATACCGGCCCACGCGCTCGACGCCGTACTGAAGCACCGCCTCACTGATCAGCGCACGTATGTGGTTGCAGAACCATCCGCGCGCCCCGCCGCAGGGGCGGTTGTTGTTGGTGCTGCACGCGAACGCGTACGTCGCGGCCTCGACCGACGACACATACACCCGTCCGATGTCCGACCCACTGGACACCACACCCTGCAACCGCCCGTCGGCCAGCTCCACGAAGGGCACCTTCGCGAGCTTCCTCGGGCGCGCGGACGGCACGACCCGCGCCGTACTCGACTTCTCCCACACCGACAACGCACCATCTCCCATGCATGCGAAAGGGGACGTCAACGCCAGAGCGGCGCAACGGGATCAAGCTATCGGCACCCACTGACAACGCCCCCGACACGGGACGGCGGCCACGGACCGACCGACGGGTCCCAGAAAAATGTGTATGCCTGGAGATCGTGGCCTGGCACGATGAGGCACCGCACCATGCGCCTTGCCGCGGGCCCAGGGCCCTGACCGAAGGGGATCCCATGGCGGACTGGATCTACATCCTCAATCCGCGCAAGGACTCGTTGGACGGGGAGCCGTCCGACAAGGAGACGATGCTGCAAGTGGCGGAGGAGGAGCCGGAACTGGAGCTCTGGCTCAGCCGTCGCTACCGGATGCAGCCCGGCGACCGCCTCTGGTTCTTCTTCGCCCAGCCGGAGTCGGCGGTCGCCGCGGTGGCCGAGGTCGACGAGGAACCCCGGGCGGACGACGAGGACCCCGACGTTCCCTACCTGGTCGCCGTGACCATGATCGCCGAGGCGACGAAGGCGCTGTACCGGGAGCCGGTGAGCCGCGAGGAACTCGGCCTGGGCCAGGTGCGGTCGGTACAGAAAGTCAAGCCGGAGGCGCTGCCGGTGCTGCTGGCACGGGCGGGGCTGTGAGACAGCCGGGATGAACGCCCGTGACCGGGGAGTGCGTCAGGGCATCTCGCAACGGACGAGTGCCCGAGCGCAGGGTTCACCGGTGCGGCGCGCGTGGGCCATCCGCTCACGCACCTCCCGCAGAGTGCGCGGGCGGTAACCGGGCCCGCCGCAGCAACTCTTGTGGAACCGGACGCCCGCGTGCAGCAGCACGGACAGGGTCCGCCAGGCCGCGCGGTCACGGCGTGGCGGCGCGGCGAAGGCGGAGCCGACGTGGATCAACGGCTCCGCGCAACGGGGGCAGATCCGCTGCCTGTCCCTGTCGTACGGCTGCTTGTACGAGGCCCGGCAGGGCAGGCAGACGTACGAGGTCTTCGCGTGGGCCATACGGCCAGAGTAGGCAGCCACCGGAGCGAACTCGACGGAATTTGTGGGCCGCGGCTCACTCCCCGGCCACCCGAGAGCGGTGGACGTGTCTGAGGCCGAGCAGTTCGGCGACGGTCTCCAGCCAGCGGGCCGCGTCCTCGTCGCCGTCTACCCCGTCGACGGCGGTGGCCGCGGACTCCAGCCACGCACGGACCATGGAGACCGCCTCATCGCCCGGCACCGGCTCGCGCAGCTCGGCCGCGTACCGGACACCCCCGCTGCGCACCACCTGGGCGAGGAAGGCCACGGCCCGAGGCCGGATGCCGAGCCGGTCCAGCAGAACGGCGGCGCCCACCGCGCCGTCGCCGAAGAGGGCGGTGCGGTGCCGTCCGGCGAAGGAGAGGCCGTAACGCAGCATGGCCGGGATGTCCGACCGCGCCAGCTCGTCGTCGGTCCGACCAGGGGGCGAGGTCTGCGGCGCGGGGGTCATGGCTTGCTCACGGTGACGGTGTAGGTGTGGATGGTGGCTCGGTACTTCTTGTCGGGGGTGGGGCTGCCGCTCGGGACGGGGGACGCGGTGACGGGACCGCCGGCATCGCCGCCGCCGGCGCAAGCACCGTGCGGGCACTGGATGAGCCGGATCTTCGTCGTGCCGGGACCGACAGCCTTGAAGTCGAAGGAGTCCGTTCCGCTCCCGCTGCCGATGGCGTCGTCGTCGGCCTCGATCTCCTCCCGCTTGTCCGTGTTCCGGACGATGTCGGTGTCGGGCTCCGGCGAGGTCAGGTACCACCACTCGCCCATCGCGGTGTCGACCGGAACGGACAGCGTGAACTCCTCCCCCTCGTCCACCTGTATCTGCGTCTCACCCAGCTCGTAGGTGTCCGGCCCGGTGAGGCCGCAGCCCGCGAGCATGGTCGTCAGCAGGGCTGGAAGGGCGAGTCGGCGCAGGACGCTGGTCATGACGCTCACTTATCGGTCGGCGGGCAGATGGACGGCGTACGCGTCGGGCATGCGGGAGTCGGAGGCCTTGTCCATGCGGCCGTTGACGAAGTCGTCCTCGCTGACCCAGGTCGTCTGGCCCCACGGGTTGTAGATCTGCAGCATGTCGCCCTCCTGACCGATCACCATCATCTGGTGCCCGTGCCGGCCGTCCTTGTCGTACCCCTCCACTTCGATGGGGACGGGTCTGCCCTCGGCAACGGACTTCTCGATGTCCGGCAGCACGTCACGGCGTTCGTCCGCACCGCGAACCTGCTGGTACTCGTACTCGCTGCCGGTGTGCGGGCTGATCTCGGCGTTGGCGATCTCGTTCTGCCCGTCGCTGTCCATTCCATCCGGAGCGTCGGACCACCAGTGGGTGTAGTCGCCGTCGCCTTCCTCGTGCAGGCGCAGCTGTTCGTCGTGGAGACGGTCGCGGAAGGCGTCGGGGTCGTTCTCCTGCCCGGACGGCCCGCCGGTCAACTCCAGCGCGTAGACGGGATCGACCATCGCGCGGGCGGTCACGGTGCTCGACGGCACACAGGTGTTGCCCTCCTGGGACCACTTCTCGTCGCCGAACCACTGGTAGTCGGTGTTCTTGTTCGACCCGTCGGCATTGCGCCCCTCGTCCGCCTTGCTGTCGCCGGCTGTGACGACCGGGCTGAGGTGCTGCTGAAGCCAGTGCGGGTCCTTGCCGTGGATCTTGTCCTGGAACTGGCCGACCTGGTTCACGTCATGCCCGCGGCCAGCGCCTTGACCAGATACGCCCGCTCCTGCGGCGTCTTGGCATCGGCGAGCATCCGCTCGAAGCGGGCCTCGTCCTGCGGGTTCATCTTCTCCATGAAACGGCCGGAACGTTCGAGGTCGCCGGCAGTGAGGAGTTCGTTCTGTTCCTGCGGGCCCCCGAACACGCCGACGTCGGCGAGGACGAGGCGGTCGGCGGCGGAGATGTTGTCGGTGTGCATCTGACCGGCACGGGCCTCGGCCGCGTACTTGTTCAGCTCCCGCGCAGCCGTCCGCGCCGCGTCGTCCGCTTCCTGCGCGGCGTAGTAGAGGAAGTCGGCCCCCGTTCCCGCTGTCTCCTGGGCCCGCTTGCGGTCGGATTCCTCGTCGTCCGTCTCGACCATGTCGTCGAAGAAGCCGTCGCCGCCGCCGAGCATCGTGCGAGCACTGCGCAACTGTTCGCGGCCGTCGCCGTCCTTGGACTGGGCGGAAGTGAGTGCGTCGGAGAGGTCGTAGAGAGCCTTGGACGCCTTGCGGAACGCCTCGGACATCTGCTCGGCGGAACGGCCGGCGGCCGCCACCACTTCGGCCGCCTTGGCGCCGGTGCTGCCCACCCACACCGACGGAACCCCTGACGCGGCGACGTTCTCAACCCGGTGCTGTACGTCCGCGGCTTCGTCGGCCTGGCTTTTGTAGCGCTGGGCGATGGCGTCCAGGGTGCTCGGGGAACCGACCGGGGCGGGGACACCGAGGAGGTTGCCGATGGCCTCCAGAACCGCGTTCTTGCTGTCGGCGGCCGCGAGGTCTCCTATGTAACGGTCGATGTTCTGCTTGCGGTCGGTGGTGGATTCGCCTGCGTCGGCCATGTGATGAGAGCCCCGCCGTCCTAGCTCAGGTGTGAGGTGTCAGAGGTGTCAGGTGGAAGCGCACACGTCGGCCGGGTGCGCGCGGCCGCCGGTATCTCGAACTGCGCCGCGGGCGCCGGCCCGTCAGCCGAAGTCGGCGAGGCTCGGCGGAGGCTCCCCCGGGGTGGCGCCCGTGACCATCCCCGGGTGCGCAGCAGCGGGTGCGGGGACGGTCGTCAGGCCACCGTCCGCGCTCGCGGAGTGCAGCGCGACGATGGTGTCGTTGTCGGCGCTCTCGTAGCTACGCCGGGAGATGCCGACCTTGTCCGCGAGTTCGTGCAGCGCGGCTTCCAGCGTTTTCGCCTCGGCCTGCCAGGCGGCGGCGAAGTTGTCGTACGCGGGGCCGGAATCCGACCCGCCGAGAGCGTCCGGTGCGTAGCACATGTGGTCTTCCACGGCCTTGCGTATGGCGCCGACGTCGTCGCCCGCCCGGTCGAGCTTTCCGGCTTCGCCGTCCATACCGCTCGCGTGGATCCTGTAGCCGTCCGAGCCCGCACCTGTCATGTTCCCCGCCCTCGGATCCGAACGGCCGAACTCCTGTGACGGCCCACACCTGCTGACCAGGGATGATACCTGATTGCGTGTCATGCGCATGCGGCCGCAGGGGCCGCGGTCAGCGCGCGTCCGCGTGAGAGCCGAGTGCCGGCGGGCCCGGTACGAAGTCCGGGTCCACCTGGGTGGCAAGGTCGGTGCCCGTTCTGTCGTCCGCCCAGGCGCGGGCGTTGCGCAGGTGGAAGTCGACGGCGTGGCCGTGGGTCGTCGGCCAGTCCTTGTCGCAGGCGTCCACCGCCTCGCGCAGCAGGTTCAGGGCGTGGACGTTGTGGGCCTCCAACTCGCCCTTTTCCCGGCCCTGTTCGGCCGCTCGGATCCAGGAGGAGTGGACGAGGTGGGTGAGGAGGTCGTCGCCGACCTCCTCCTTGAGGAAGAGCAGGTCGTCCTCGTCGGTCACCTTGTTGCCGACGACCGCGACGCGGATGCCGAACTCGCGGGCGTGGTCGCGGTACTGGCGGTAGACCGAGACGCCCTTGCGGGTCGGCTCGGCGACCAGGAACGTCATGTCGAAGCGGGTGAACAGGCCGGAGGCGAAGGCGTCCGCGCCCGCGGTCATGTCGACGACCACGTACTCGCCGGGGCCGTCGACCAGGTGGCCGAGGTACAGCTCGACCCCGCTGAGCTTGGAGTGGTAGCAGGCGACCCCGAGGTCGCTCTCGTCGAACTCGCCCGTGACCATCAGCGGCACATCGCCGACGCGCCGGACGTGACGGGTGTGCAGTTCGTCGTCGCCGAGGAGACGCAGCAGGCGGGAGCCGCGTCCCGGCGGGGTGGTCTTGATCATGGCGTCGGCGGAGGGGATGCGCGGGTTGGTGCCGCGCAGGTACTCCTTGATGTCCCGGACGTGGGCGCCGAGGGGCGGGGCGTCCAGGGCGGTGCCGGTGTGGCCCAGCGCCTCGGCGAGGTGCTGGTTGATGTCGCCGTCGATGGCCAGCACCGGCGCGCCGGAGCCGGCGAGGTGGCGGGTGAGGAGTGCCGACAGGGTCGTCTTGCCGCTGCCGCCCTTGCCTACGAACGCGATGCGCATCAGCGGGCCGCCTTCCGGGCTAGGGTACCCTTGTTGAAAATGAGTGTCATGTGGCCAGGTTGGTCATGGCTCGTGATCACTGTCAAATCGCTTGGGCCGGAAGGGGGTTGCGGGGTTGTCGAGGGCGGCGCGATCTTCCTCTTTGCTTAATGCATATGATGTGCAAGTGCACGACTACAGCATCAGGGCGGCGAGCCCGGACGACCTGGACGGTGCGCGAGCCCTGATGCTCGACACCGTCTACCGCGACTTCGGCACCGGCTATGTGCCCCGCTGGCACGCGGACATCATCGATCCGGCCGCCGCCTACCTCGCCTCACCCCGCCACACCCTCCTCGTCGCGCTCGACGCCCGGGGCGGCGTCGTCGGCACGGCCGCGCTCGACTCGCGCGGCCCGGCCCACCCGCCGAACCCGCGCGACCTCGCCGAGCGCTACCCCTCCGGCGCGACCGCGCAGCTGCGCCGCGTCTACGTCCGCCCCGAGCACCGCAGACGCGGCCTCGCCCGGCGGCTCGTCCATGAACTGCTCGCCTTCGCGGCGGCCGACGGCGGCTATCGCGCCGTCTATCTCCACACCGACCCGAAGGTGCCCGGCGCCGAGAGCTTCTGGCGCTCACTGGGCAAGGTCGTGCACGACGAACGCGAGGACACCGGCGGCGGCAACGGCGTCGTCCACTTCGACATACCGATGGAGCGATAGACCGTGCGACGCCGACTCCGCCCGATCCTCGCCCTTGTTCTCGCCCCGGTGCTGGCCGGTTGCTTCGCCTCCGGCGGAGGCGGCAGCGACTCCGCCGACACCGGCTCCCGCCTCCGGGTCGCCCTCGCCTTCCCGCCCGCCGAGAACCTCTCGCCGTATGGCGCCGACTCCACCATCCTCAGCCGCCTCGGCGTCACCGAGGGCCTGACCGCGCTGGACGCCAACGGCACCGCCACCCCCGCCCTGGCCGCCTCCTGGCGCCAGGAGGACGAGAAGACCTGGCTGTTCACCCTCCGCGAGGCCACCTTCCAGGACGGCTCCAAGGTCACCCCGGCCGCCGTCGCCGCCGCCCTCACCCACGCCACCCGGACCGCGCCCGCCCCGGCCGCCGTCGCCGGAGTCACCCTCACCGCGAAGGCCGAGGGCGGCGACGTACGGATCACGACCGGCGCCCCCGACCCGATCCTGCCGCTGCGGCTGTCCAGCCCCTCCCTCGCCGTCCTCTCCGCCAAGGCGTACAAGGAGAAGGACGACGTCGACCCGGTCGGCACCGCCACCGGGCCCTACGAACTCACCAAGGTCATGGGCACCACCGCCGCCACCCTCGACCGCTACGACGACTACTGGGGCGGACGCGCCCAGGCCACCGGCATCGACGTCAAGTTCGTCGCCGACGGCACCGCCCGCGCGAGCGCCCTGCGCACCGACCAGGTCGACCTCGCCGAGGCGATCCCCGTCGCCCAGGCCGCCACCCTCGACAAGGGCACCCGCGAGGCGACCGCCACGACCCGCACCACGAGCCTGCTCCTCAACTCGCAGAAGGGCCCGTTCGAGGACGCCGCACTGCGGGCCGCGGCCCGCGCCGCCGTCGACACCTCCGCGCTCGCCGAGGACGTCCACGAGGGATACGCCGACCGCGGCGCCGGCATCTACGGCCCCGCTGTCACCTGGGCCGCGGGCAAGCGGACCGAGCCGGTCGGACGGGCGGAGCCCGGCAGGCCCGACGGGACCCGTGTCACGCTCGCCACGTACGACAACCGGCCCGAACTGCCCGAGGTCGCCCAGGTGCTGAAGCAGCAGCTGGAGAAGGCCGGCTTCGAGGTCACGCTGGAGGTGCGCGAGTACTCGCGGCTGGAGAGCGACGCGCTGGCCGGAAAGTTCGACGCGTTCGTCCTCGCCCGCAACACCCTCGTCGACACCGCCGACCCCGTGTCCGTCCTCGCCAGTGACTACACCTGCGACGGCGGCTACAACCTCGCCCAGCTCTGCGACAAGGACGTCGACCGGGCCGTGGCCAAGGCCGAGCGCGCCGCCGACACCGCCGGGCGGCAGGACGCGGCGATGGCCGCCGAGGCCCGCATCCTCGGCACCGACGCCGTCGTACCGCTGGTCCACCAGCGGATCATCACCGGCGTCGGGAGTTCCGTCAGCGGCGAGCTCCTCGACCCGTACGAGCGCACCCTCGTCGGCATCGGCACCCGGCGCTGACCCGTGCGGCTCCAGGCAGTCACGCTCCTGTGGCGTGCGGGGATCGCGGCCGCCCTGGTGTGCGCCATCGGCGTACTGCCGTGGCTCTCGCACACCGACCCGGCGCTCACCGTCCTCAAGGCCCGGTCGGCGGACCGCGACCCCACGCCCGAGGTCCTGGCGGACATCCGCGCCCAACTCGGCCTGGAAAAGGGTCCGTTCCGGCTCCTCGGGGACTGGCTCGGCGGGCTGTGGCACGGGGACGCCGGACGGTCCTGGATCTCGGGCAGCGAGGTCACGCCCGCCGTGCTCCAGGCACTCGGCGTGTCCCTGCTGCTGATGGCGGTGGCCCTCGTGGTCGCCGCCGGCACCGCCGCGCTGATCTGCGCGCGCACCCTGCGGCTCGGCGCCGGGCAGCGTCTGGACGGGCGGCGGGCCGGGGGCGGCGGGTCCGCGGTCCTCGCCGCGCTGCCCGAGTTCCTCACCGCGTCCGTCCTCGCCACCGTCGTCGGCGTGCAGCTCGGCTGGCTGCCCGCGCTCGGCTGGTACGGCTTCCAGTGGACGATCCTGCCCGCCCTCGCCCTCGGCCTGCCCGCCGGCGCGGTCCTCGGCCGGCTCCTCGACGACCTGCTGCCCGGCGCGTTCGCCGAGCCCTGGGCCCTGGCCGCCACCGCGCGCGGACTGCCCGGCCGCACCGTCGCGCGAGGGGCCCTGCGCCGCTGCCTGCCCGGACTGCTGCCCAACACCGGCCTGTTCGTCGTGGGCATCACCGGCGGGGCGGTCACCGTCGAGCAGATCTACGACATCCCCGGCCTCGGCCGCACCACCCTCCAGGCCGCCCTCGCCCAGGACCTGCCCGTCCTCCAGGCCGGCACGCTCGCCCTCGTGCTGCTCGCCGCGGTCGCCGCCGCCTTGGCCCACCTCCTCACCCGCCTGCTGATCGGCCCGGCCCTGCGCGACGGCGCGCTGCCGTCCCCGCACCGGCCGGCACTGCCCGCCCGCCGCTTCCTGCCCCTCGCCTACGGCGGCCTGCTCCTCGCCGTCATCGCGGTCGGCCTGCCCCGCGACCCGCTGGCCCTCGACACCGCCGAGCGACTCGCCGCGCCCTCCGGCGCGCATCCGTTCGGCACCGACGCCCTCGGCCGGGACGTCCTCGCCCGCGTCGCGCACGGCGCCCTCGACACACTGCTGCTCGCACTCGCGATCACCGCCGTCACCCTGCTCACCGGGCTGGCGCTCGGCCTGCTGCCGCGGCTGTCCGGGCCCGTCGTGGACACCGTCACCGCGCTGCCGCCGGTCCTCGTCGCCCTGCTCGTCACCGCGATCGTCGGCAGCGGCGGCACCACGCCCGCCCTCGCCGTCGCCGCCGTCGCGTGGACACCGCTCGCCGCCCACACCTCCGCGCTCCTTCGGCAGGAACGCGCCGCCCTCCACCTCACCGCCACCCGCGCCCTGGGCGCCGGACGCTGGTATCTGCTGCGCCACGAACTGCTGCCGGCCGTCGTGCCGCCCGTCACCCGGCACGCCCTGCTCCGGCTGCCAGGCGTCGCCCTCGCCCTCGCCTCGCTCGCCTTCCTCGGCCTGGGAGCCCAGCCGCCCTCCCCGGAGTGGGGCCTGCTCCTCGCCGAGAACCAGCCCTACGCCGAACGCGCCCCCTGGGCGGTCCTCGCCCCCGCCGCCGTACTCGCCCTGCTGGGCGCGCTGGCGGTGACGGCGGCCGGAGGGGTACGGCGACACAAGCGCACCGCCGCACCCGAGGCGACGGACGTGCCCGAGAAGCAGTCCGAACCGAGGGAGTTGGTGACGACCGGATGAGACCGCCGACGCCCGGCCTCCGCAAGGCGGCTCCGGACCGGCTCCGCCTCTCCCCCCTCCTCCGTCTCCTCATCCTCACCCAACTCGCCTTCAACATCGGCTTCTTCGCCGTGCTGCCCTTCCTCGCCGAACACCTGGGGCAGGCCGTCGGGATGGCGGGGTGGCTGGTCGGGTTCGTGCTGGGGCTGCGGACGTTCAGCCAGCAGGGGCTGTTCGTGGTGGGCGGCGCGCTGGCCGACCGGTACGGCATCCGGCCGGTCGTGCTCACGGGGTGCGTGCTGCGGATCGCCGGGTTCGTGTGGCTGGGGTACGCGACTGCGACCGGGGCGGTGATCGGGGCGGTGCTGCTGATCGGGTTCGCCGCCGCCCTGTTCTCACCGGCCGTGGAGTCCGAGGTCGCCCGCCAGGCCGTGCTGTGGGAGGAAGCGGGCGGCGGCTCGCGCACCCGGGTGCTCGCGCTGCTGACGGTCGCCGGTCAGGCGGGCGCGTTCGTCGGACCGCTGCTGGGCGCGCTGCTCCTGGCGGTGGACTTCCGCACGGTCTGTCTCGCAGGCGCCGGAATCTTCGGTCTCGTTCTCGCCGGCCACGCGTGGCTGCTGCCGCAGCGCATACCCGGACGGGGCGGCGTCCGACTGCGCGGCGGCCTGGGGAAGCTGCTGCGCAACCGCCGCTTCCTCGCCCTGTGCTGCGCGTACGGCGCCTATCTGCTCGCCTACAACCAGCTCTACCTCGCGCTGCCCGACGAAGTGGAGCGCGCCACCGGCTCCCAGGCCGCGCTCGCCTGGCTGTTCGCCCTGTCCTCGCTGCTGGTGGTGATCGCCCAGCTGCCCGTCACCCGCTGGGTGGGGGAGCGGCTCACCCTGCGCCGGTCCATGGTGGCCGGCCTGCTCCTCATCGCGGCGGGCTTCTCGGTCGTGGCCGCGGCTCGCCCCGCCCACTGGACGGGTACGGCGGCGCTGTTGCCCTCGGCCGGCTTCGTCGTCCTGCTCACCCTCGGGCAGATGCTCGTCGCACCGGTCGCCCGAGCCTGGATCCCCGACCTCGCCGAGGAGGGCCGACTCGGCCTCTACACCGGCGCGTTGTCGTCGGTCTCGGGCCTGATCGTCCTCATCGGGAGCTCAGCGACGGGAACCCTCCTGGACACGGGCCTGCCGGCGGCCGTGCCATGGCTGGTGCTGGCGGCCGTACCACTGGCGGCGATCGGGGTGCTGCCTCGCCGGTAGGGTCCGGCAGCGCCCCGAAGGGGCGCGGGGCTGTGTCAATGTGCGGCTCCGCCGCGGGGCGCGACCAGCCACGACGATGGCGCAGATGATCGACGGCCCATGGCGTTCAGGACGCCACCAGTTCCCGCACCTCCGCCACGGAGACGGGCTCCGTACGCGACGTCCGGTACAGCCACATGATGTCCCGCCCGAACGACCAGACCAGCGCGGCCAGCGCGACCGCGGCCACCGCGAACGTCGCCGCGTACGGGAGGTAGCCGGACGCGGCCAGCAGCAGGAACACGCCCTGCAACGCGGCGACCGTCTTGCGGGCCGTGCTCGGCGGGAGTGGCGCGTTCAGCCAGGGCCAGACGCGGGCGGCGGCGACGAAGCCGTAGCGCATCGCGCCGATCAGGAGGACCCACGGGCCCAGCGACATCGAGACGTACACGCTCAGTACGAGGATCAGGAACGCGTCGACCTCCATGTCGAAGCGCGCTCCCAGCGCCGTGGACGTGCCCGTCCGACGGGCGACCTTGCCGTCCACGCCGTCGAGGATCAGCGCGACCGCCGTCAGGCCCACGAAGAGCGTGACCGGCGGCGAGCTCTGGAAGGAGTCCGCCACCAGAGCCGTGACGCCGCCCACCAGCGTCGCGCGGCCGAGGGTGACCCGGTTCGCCGGGCCGAAGGAGCGCAGCCCCGACCGGTGCAGGGCCAGCGACAGCAGCGCCCAGGTCGCGATGGCGAAGACGAGGCCGGTCAGCCAGCCCGCCGGCCCCAGGCCGATCGCCGATCCGAGCAGGGCCAGCAACAGGATCTGCACGCCCGCTCCCACAGCGGTCTCCTGCTGGACCAGCCTTGCGTCGTAAGTGTTGTTCAGGGCCACCGCACATTCCTCCGGCCAGATGACAGAGTCGATCAAGGCCGCGTACTGTGCGCGACCTGTGCACACCTCCGTACGTGCACGGCTTCACGATCGTTCAGGAGGATTTCGATGAACCGCGCCGCACGTGCGTTCTGGCTCCGCTCTCCGGGTGAAGGAGAGATCCGGGAGGCCGTCCTTCCGGAGCCGGGCGAGGACGAGGTGCTGGTGCGGTCGCTGTACTCCGGAGTCAGCAGGGGCACGGAGACACTCGTGTTCCGCGGCGGCGTCCCCGAGAACCAGCACGCGTCCATGCGGGCACCGTTCCAGGAGGGCGAGTTCCCCGCCCCCGTGAAGTACGGCTATCTCAGCGTCGGGGTGGTCGAGGCCGGGCCGACGGCACTGGTCGGCCGTACGGTGTTCTGCCTGTACCCGCATCAGACCCGGTACGTCGTCCCCGCGAGCGCCGTGACGGTCGTACCGGACGACGTGCCCGCCGCCCGCGCCGTCCTCGCCGGCACCGTCGAGACCGCGGTGAACGCGCTCTGGGACGCCGCGCCCCTGGTCGGCGACCGGATCGCCGTGGTCGGCGGCGGCATGGTCGGCTGCTCGGTCGCCGCGCTGCTGGCCCGCTTCCCGGGAGTACGGCTTCAACTGGTCGACGCCGACCCCCGCCGGGCCGAGGTCGCCGAGGCCCTCGGCGTCGGATTCGCCACGCCCGGGGACGCGCTCGGCGAGTGCGACCTCGTCGTCCACGCCAGCGCCACCGAACAGGGCCTGAACTCCTCGCTCGAACTGCTCAGGGCCGAGGGCACGGTCCTCGAACTCAGCTGGTACGGCGACCGGCGCGTCGCCCTCCCGCTCGGTGAGGCCTTCCACTCCCGGCGGCTCGTCATCCGCAGCAGCCAGGTCGGCACCGTCTCCCCGGCCCGCCGTGCCACCCGCAGTTACGCCGACCGGCTCGCCCTCGCCCTCGACCTGCTCGCCGACCCGGCCCTGGACGCCCTCGTCACGGGAGAGAGCGCTTTCGAGGAGCTGCCCGAAGTGATGCCGAAGCTCACCTCGGGGGAGATCCCGGCCCTCTGCCACCGCGTCAGGTACGCGGACACGCCCTGACGGACTCGTCCATTCCCGGACGACAAGAGCGCCTGACCTCAGAAAAGAGTGAGAGTCGGCTGAACACGGGGAAGCGAAGAGCCGTACTACACGACATCCCCGGCAGTGATCAGCGGGGGATGAGGAGCGCACCGCACCTGGAGGGTCGTCCGTTGTTCAGCATCACCGTCCGCGATCACATCATGATCGCCCACAGCTTCCGCGGCGACGTCTTCGGACCCGCGCAGCGCCTGCACGGAGCGACGTTCCTGGTGGACGCAACGTTCCGGCGCGAGCAGCTGGACGACGACAACATCGTCGTCGACATCGGACTCGCCACAAGGGAACTGGGTGCCGTCGTCGGTGAACTGAACTACAGAAACCTCGACAACGAACCCGACTTCGCCGGGATCAACACCTCCACCGAGTTCCTCGCCAAGGTCATCGCCGACCGGCTCGCCGAGCGCATCGAGAAGGGCGCGCTGGGCGAGGGCGCCAAGGGCCTCGCCGGCCTCACCGTCACCCTGCACGAGTCGCACGTCGCCTGGGCGAGTTACGAGCGTGCCCTGTGACCGACGTGACGCTGGAGAAGAACGTGGCCCGCGACGGGAACGGCGTCCTCGGCAAGAACGTCACCCTGGACAAGACGGAGCAGCCGGCGCTGGGCTATATGCCCGTGCAGCACTCCGTCCTGAAGAACGCCGAGATCATCCCCATGTCCCTGCGCTCCGTGCACTTCGTCCTGCCGGGCGGCGTCGACGACCTGGCCGCACCGAGCGGCGGCAACGCCTACGACCGGCGCGTGTGTCTGGACCTGCCCGGCTTCGGCTGGCAGGTGCACAAGCGCCCGGTGGACGGCAGCTGGCCCCGCCCCGGCGCCGAGGCCCGCGCCGAACTCGCCCGCACACTGCGGGAGTTCCCGGACGGCACGGTCGTCCTGCTGGACGGGCTGGTCGCGTGCGGCGTGCCCGAGATCATCGTGCCGGAGGCGGAGCGGCTGCGCCTCGCGATCCTCGTCCACCTCCCGCTCGGCGACGAGACGGGCCTGGAGCCCGCCGTCGCCGCGGACCTGGACGCCCGGGAACGCACCGTGCTGCGGGCGGTGGACGCGGTGATCGCCACCAGCGACTGGGCGGTGCGCCGCCTCGTCTCCCACCACGGGCTCGCCCCCGAGCGTGTCCATGTCGCGGCGCCCGGCGCCGACATCGCGCCGCTCGCGGCCGGCACCGACGGTGTGTCCCGCCTGCTGTGCGTGGCCGCCGTGACACCGCGCAAGGGACAGCACCGGCTGGTGGAGGCGCTGGCCGCGGTGACCGACCTGCCCTGGAGCTGCGTCTGCGTGGGCGGGCTGAACCAGGACCCCGCATACGTGGCCGAACTGCGGTCCCTGATCGCGAAGCACGGCCTCGAGGACCGGCTGATCCTGGCCGGCCCGCAGGCCGGCGCCGAACTCGACGCCAGCTACAACACCGCCGACCTCATGGTGCTCACCTCCTACGCCGAGACGTACGGCATGGCGGTCACCGAGGCGCTGGCCCGTGGGATCCCGGTCCTTGCGACAGACGTCGGCGGGCTCCCCGAGGCGGTCGGCCGGGCACCCGACGGCGGTGTCCCCGGCATCCTCGTCCCGCCGGAGAACTCGGCCGCGATCGCCGTCGAGCTGCGCGGCTGGTTCGGCGAGGCGGACGTACGACGCCGGCTGAAGGCGGCGGCCCGCGGCCGGCGTGCCGCCCTGAACGGCTGGGCCGGCACGGCCCGCAGCCTGGCCTCGGTTCTGGGCCGACTGCCGAACGAACCCCGGAGGGCGGCATGAGGAAGACGGCGACGGCACAGAGCGGCGGGACGATACCGACCCAGCCGGGGCCCCTGGAGGCGACGGACTCGACGCAGCGCGGGGCGGACGCCGACGAGCAGAGCGGAACGCACGGCGAAATCGTTTCGGCGGAGGGTGACATGGGTGGTGCTTCCATACCGTCGGCGTCCGACGCCGACGCCGTGATCCTCGGGGCCGGCCCCACCGTGCGGCCCGGCGAGCGGGCCACCGTACGGCTGCGGGACGCCGGCCCTGACGACCCGCCGCGCTACGCGCCCGAGTGGCTGGAGCTGCGGGAGGGCGCCGATGCCTCGGCGCGGGCGCACGACCTGCTCGACCCGCTGCGGATCCGGCTCGCCAACCTGCCGGCCCGGTCCGGCGGGCTGGTCATCCACGACATCGGCTGCGGCACCGGCTCCATGGGCCGCTGGCTCGCGCCCCATCTGGACGGCCCCCAGCACTGGGTCCTGCACGACCGCGACCCCTACCTTCTGCACTTCGCCGCCGTCGCCTCCCCGCGCTCCTCCGCCGACGGCAGCCGGGTCACCGTCGAGACGCGCCGCGGCGACGTCGGCCGGCTCACCCCGGACGCCCTGAAAGGCGCCTCCCTGGTGACCGCGTCCGCGCTCCTCGACGTCCTCACGGTCGAGGAGATCGGCACCCTCGCCGCCGCCTGCGCGGGCGCGGGCTGCCCGGCGCTGCTGACGCTCTCCGTCGCGGGCCGCGTCGAACTCACCCCGTCCGACCCGATGGACGACGAGATCGCCGAGGCGTTCAACGCCCACCAGCGGCGCTCGGGACTGCTCGGCCCCGACGCGATCACGGTGGCTGCCGAGGCGTTCTCCGAGCACGGCGCGACCGTGCAGGTCCAGCCGAGCCCGTGGAAGCTCGGCCCCGGCGAGTCCGCGCTCACCGCCCAGTGGCTGCGCGGCTGGGTCGGCGCGGCGGTCGAGCACCGCCCCGAACTGCGCGAGCGCGCCGACCGCTACCTGACCGAACGCCTCGCCGCCTGCCAGGCCGGCGAACTGCGGGTGATCGTCCACCACAGCGACCTGCTCGCGCTGTGCCGGCCGACGGGCGGAGCGTCATGACCGTGGAGACGGTGGCTCGGACCCGCCCGGAACGCCGGCTCCCCAAGCCCCGTATCCGCCGGGCGGAGCGGCCCGGCGTGCGCGGCGCCCGCGTGCAGGCGGTCCTTCCCGCCGCCCCCGTCCCGGGCACCGCCGCCGTCTCCCCGGACCGGATCGGTGCCGTCGTCACCGAGGCCCCGTCGGCAGCGGAGTCCGCCGAGCCGACGACTCGCAGCCGGCTGCGTGGAGCGCTGTCGCGGCTCAACACCCCGGCCTTCCGCACCCACCTGGGCACCGTCGTCGGCGTCGTGATTCTCGCCGTGCTGTTCTGGCGGCTCGGCACCGGCGTGTTCCTCGACGGGCTGCGGCGGATCGACGGTGCGGCGCTGGCCGGCGGGCTCGGGATCGGGCTCGTCACCACCGTGTTCAGCGCCTGGCGCTGGCAGTTGGTGGCCCGCGGGCTGCGGATCCGGCTGCCGATGTGGCCCGCCGTCGCCGACTACTACCGGGCCCTGTTCCTCAACGCCGCCCTCCCCGGTGGTGTCCTCGGCGATGTGCACCGGGCCGTACGGCACGGGCAGAGCGCCGGTGACATGGGGCGCGGCGTCCGCGCGGTCGTGCTGGAGCGGACCGCCGGCCAGGTCGTCCTCGCCGCGTTCGGCGCCGTCGTGCTGCTGACCATGCCGTCACCGGTGCTGAACCAGGCCCGCGACATCACCCCGCTCATCCTGTTCGCCGGGGTGGGCGCGCTCGCCGTGGTGGCCGCCGTACGCATGAACCGGGCGCCGTCGCGGCGTGACCGGAGCCGGCCGTCCGCGCTGCGCACCACCCTCGACGAGGCCCGGGAAGCCCTGCTGTCCCGCCGCAACGGCCCCGGCGTCGCCGTCTCCTCGGCCGTCGTGCTGGCCGGACACATCGGGATGTTCGTGCTCGCCGCCCGCGTCGCCGGCTCCGACGCCTCCGTCGCCGCCCTGGTGCCGCTCGCCGTCCTGGCGCTGCTCGCGATGGGACTGCCCCTGAACGTCGGCGGCTGGGGCCCCCGGGAGGGCGTCACCGCCTGGGCGTTCGGCGCCGCGGGACTGGGCGCGACCACCGGACTCGCGGTCGCCGTCGTGTACGGCGTCCTCAGCTTCGTGGCCGCACTGCCCGGCCTCGTCGTCCTGGTCGTCCGCTGGTACACCGGGCTGCGCGCGGAATCCGGATCCGCCGCGACCATGGCGGACCCGGAACCCAGCGGCTATTTTCAGGCGTCACCCGTGTCCGCTACGGAATCGTCCGCGGAGGTCAGCAGTGACACATACGCGCCGAAGGAATCCGCGAGGCTCGCCAGCAGCCCCTTCCCCTTTTCCGCGGAACCCAGTGAAGGGCGGCCGATGACACCGGAATCGGTATAGGCGGACATACCGAGGGTCAGCAGATGACGGCGATCGTCCGCCACGAAATCGGAAGTCTCATAACCGGGTCGGATCAATTCGGGATGAGCGTGCAGAAGGATGGAGGTCTCGATTTCCCCCGCGTGCATGTCGGTGAGCAGTGAGGTCTCCACCCCCGCCCGCACCCGCGCCGTCTCCCAGTCCTCCGGGGCCGGGAACAGCGCCATTCGCTCACCACGCGCGGAGGACTCCTGAACGACGTTGCCCAGTACGTAGTTTCCGCCGTGTCCGTTGACCACCACCAGGGCGTCGACGCCCGAGCGGCGGAGCGAAGCCGCAATGTCCCGTATCACCGCATGAAGGGTCACTGAGGAGATGCTGACGGTCCCCGGCCAGGCCGCGTGCTCGTGCGAGCAGGAGATCGTCACGGGCGGAAGCAGGTGCACCGGGTGCGCGGCGGCGATCTCGCGCGCGATGGCGCAGGCCACCAGCGTGTCGGTCGCCAGCGGAAGGAACCGGCCGTGCTGCTCGAAGCTTCCGACGGGGAGCACCGCCACCTGTCGTGAGACGCCCGCCCCTCGGGTCCGTACGTCTTCGGTGGTGTCCGCCGGCACCAGCGAGTGCGCCGCCGGCCGCATTTGCGAACCACTCATCTTTTCACGGCCTTTCGTCTCTGCTTAGGAACTGAAGAATCATGACAGAAAAAATTGGCGTCCTCGGCAAGAAGTCCACGCAGCGGACGCAGCGTTCCGGCGTGGAACGCGTGGTGAATGCGCCGCTGCCCACCGTGTACGGCGAATTCCGTGCGATCGGCTATCTCGATCACGACCGCGGAGACGAGCAAGTGGCCCTCGTCCACGGCGAGATAGGCACGGACGGGGTGCTGACCCGGCTGCACTCGGAGTGCCTGACGGGTGACGCCTTCGGCTCCCAGCACTGCGAGTGCGGCGACCAGTTGGCGGCAGCCCTGCGCGCGGTCGTCGCCGAGGGCAGCGGCATCGTCGTCTATCTGCGGGGCCACGAGGGCCGCGGCATCGGCCTGCTCGCCAAGCTGCGGGCGATGGCCCTCCAGGCGGAGGGCCTGGACACGGTCGAGGCCAACCTCGCGCTCGGCCTGCCGGTCGACGCCCGCGACTACGGCGTCGCCGCCGGGATGCTGCACGACCTGAACGTGCGCAGCGTCCGGCTGCTGTCGAACAACCCGCGCAAGCGCGAGGCGCTGGTGCAGCACGGCATCGAGGTCGCCGAGCAGGTCCCGCTGCTCATCCCGCCGTGCGAGAACAACATCACCTACCTGCGCACCAAGCGGGAGCGTCTCGACCACCACCTGCCCCATCTGGACGCGGTCGGGCAGCTGTCCTGATTGCGGCGAGGCCCGTCCGGACAGGAAGAGGGAATGACCGACGACGTCCTCTTCCTGACCGGAGAACAGGTCTCGCGCCTGCTCGGCCTCGACGCGGCGATCGCCTCGCAGCGCGCGGCCTTCACGGCGCTCGGCGCCGACGCGGCCGACCTGCCCGGGAAGATCATGCACCCGAGCCGCTTCGACGACAGCGTCGTCTTCGCGTACGTCTCCCGGCTGTCCGCGGACACCGGGGCCGTCGCGAAGATCGGCAGCGTCAACCCGGGCAACGCGGCGTCCGGCCTGCCGACCGTCCACGCGGTCATCACCGTGCTCGACCCGGTGACGGGCCGTCCGGCCGCCGTCATGGACGGCACGGCGATCACGACCCTGCGCACGGCCGCCGCGAGCGCCGTCGCGATCGACGCCCTGTCCACCCCGGGCAGCGCGGACCTCGCCCTCCTGGGCTCCGGCACCCAGGCCCTCGCCCACGCCCGGGCCGTCGCCAGGGTGCGCGAGCTGAAGTCCGTACGGCTGTGGAGCCCGACCGAGCGCAACCGCGCCCGCGCCGCACAGGAGCTCACGACCGAACTCGGTCTCGCCGTTGAGGCGGTCGGCACCGCCGAGGAGGCCGTGACGGGGGCGTCGCTGGTCGCCGCCTGCACGCTCAGCACGACCCCCGTCGTACAGGGGGAGTGGCTGGCACCCGGGTGCACGGTCGTCAGCGTCGGATCGTTCGAGCCCGGCCGCCGCGAGGTCGACGACGACGTGCTGCTGCGCGCCGCGAGCGTCGTCGTCGACGACCCGGCGACCGCCGCCGAGCACGCCGGGCCCGTGGTGCACGCCCTGCGCGAAGGGGCGTTGGCCCCCGAGGACCTGGTCGGCCTCGGCGCCGTGGTCACCGGGCAGAGCTTCCCGCGGTCGGGGCCCGGCGACATCGTCTACTACAACAGCGTCGGCCTCGGCATCCAGGACGCGGCCGCCGCCTGGGCCGTCGTCGAGGCGGCCCGGAAGGAGGCCCGCCCGTGAACACCCACGCCAGTGTCGTCGTCATCGGCGGCGGTGTGATGGGCACCAGCATCGCCTATCACCTCGCCCGCGGGGGCGTACGGGACGTCGTCCTCGTCGAGCGGGACGAACTGGCCTCCGGCTCCACCTCGAAGGCGGCCGGCGGAGTGCGCGCGCAGTTCTCCGACGAGCTCAACATCCAGCTCGGGGCGCGCAGCCTCCAGGCGTTCGCCCGGTTCGGGCTGGAGCTGGGCCACGACATCGGGCTGCACCGGGTCGGCTATCTGTTCCTGCTGTCGACGCCCGAGGAGGTCGCCGGCTTCGAGGCGAGCGTCCGGCTCCAGAACTCCCTCGGGGTGCCCAGCCGGATGATCGACCCCGCCGAGGCCCGGCGGCTGTCCCCGCTGATCAGCACCGACGGACTGCTGGCGGCCGCGTTCTCCCCGGACGACGGCCACTGCACCCCCGAATCCGTCGTGCACGGCTACGCGTCCGCGGCCCGCGCGTACGGGGCGCGGATCTTACGCCACAACGACGTCACCGGCATCGAGATGCACGGCGACCGCATCACCGCCGTGACCACGAGCATCGGCCGGATCACCACCGAGACGGTGATCTGCGCGGCCGGCCCGTGGTCGCGGGCGATCGGGGCGATGGTCGGCGTGGACCTGCCGGTGGTGCCGCTGCGCCGGCAGGTCGCGGTCACCGAACCCGTCGGCGGACTGCCGCCGGACCTGCCGATGACCATCGACTTCACCACCAGCCTCTACTTCCACTCCGAGGGCCCCGGCCTGCTCCTGGGCATGTCCGACCCCGACGAGCGGCCCGGCTTCGCCACCGACACCCACGACCGCTGGATCCCCCGGCTGGCCGCCGCCATGGAGCGCCGCGCCCCCGCCCTGCTCGACCTGCGCCGCACGGGAGGCTGGGCGGGCCTGTACGAGGTCACCCCGGACCACAACGCGCTCATCGGCGAGGCGACTTCCGTCTCCCGCTTCCTGTACGCGACCGGCTTCTCCGGCCACGGCTTCCTCCAGGGGCCGGCCGTCGGCGAGGTCGTCCGTGACCTGTACCTCGGCCGCGTACCCTTCGTGGACGTCAGCCCGCTCAGCGCCGGCCGGTTCGCGGCCGACGCCCCGCGCCCGGAGGCCAACCGCGTATGACCGAGCTCCATCTGTGGCTGCGCCACGAGGTCCGTTCCACCGAGCGACGCACACCTCTCGTGCCGTCGGACGCCCGCCGGCTCGTCGAGCGCGGGGTGACCCTGACCGTCGAGGAGTCCCCGCAGCGGATCTTCCCCGCCGAGGAGTACGAGGCGGCCGGCTGCCGCACCGCGCCCGCCGGTTCCTGGGTGTCGGCACCCGAGCGGTCCGTGGTGCTGGGACTCAAGGAACTCCCGGACCAGCCGGGCGAGTTGACGCACGACCACATCTTCTTCGGGCACGCCTACAAGCGGCAGCCCGGCGCAGAGGCGCTGCTCGGGCGCTTCGCGGCCGGAGGCGGCACACTGCTCGACCTGGAGTACCTGGTGGACGACGACGGCCGCCGCCTCGCCGCCTTCGGCTTCTGGGCCGGCTATCTCGGCGCCGCCCTCGCCGTCCTCCAGCACCGGGGCCGGCTCACCGCGCCGCTGACGCCTCTGTCCAAGGACGAACTGGACGCCCTCCTGCGGCCGGTCGCCGGGGACGAGGAATTCACCGCGCTGGTGATCGGCGCCCTGGGGCGCAGCGGACGCGGCGCCAGGCTCGGGTTCCTGACCGCGGGCATCGAGGCGACGCCCTGGGACCTCGCCGAGACCCGGGCCCTGGACCGCCCGGCGCTGCTGGCGCACGACGTGCTGGTCAACGCCGTCCTCGCCACCACGCCCGTCCCGCCCTTCCTGCGCGAGGAGGACCTCGACGACCCCGGCCGCCGGCTGCGCACCGTGTGCGACGTCACCGTCGACGTCGGCTCGTCCCTGAACGTGCTGCCGGTCTACGACCGCACCACCGAGTGGACCGACCCGGTGCGCCGGCTGCGCAAGGAACCGCCGCTCGACCTCATCGCCATCGACAACCTGCCGTCCCTGCTGCCCCGCGAGTCCAGCGCCGACTTCTCGTCGGCGCTGCTTCCCCAGCTGCTCCAGTTCGAGACGGGCGGGCCGTGGGGGCGCTGCCGTGACCGGTTCCATCAGGCATGCCGTGAACTCGGCATCGTGGAAGGGGAGTTCCGCAATGGCTGACAGATCCTCACGGGTTCCCGCGAGCGGCACGGTCCACTGGGTCGGCGCCGGTCTTTCCACCGGCAGCGGGTTGTCCCGGCTGTGCGACACGGCCGACCGGGTACGGCTGTGGCACCGCACCGAGGACCGAGCCGCAGGCGCCCTCGCCCGGCTCGGCCTCACCGGGCGCGCCGAACCCGGCGCCTACACCCTGGCCGCGCTCACGGCCGAACTGGCGCCCGGCGACGTCGTCGTGTCGATGCTGCCGGCGCCCGAGCACGCCGGGATCCTGGCGGCCTGCGTGCGCCGGTCGGCCCACTTCGCCTGCTCCAGCTATGTGTCGGACGCGGTCCTCGAACAGGTGCCGGCGGCCACGGCGGCAGGGCTCGTCGTGCTCACCGAGGCCGGCCTCGACCCGGGCATCGACCACCTCTTCGCCCACTGCCTGATCGGCCGCGCCCGGGAGGCCGTCGGCGACGACGCGGGAGCCTCGTACAGCCTCACCTCCTACTGCGGCGGGGTCCCCGCGGTCCCGAACGACTTCAGGTACCGCTTCAGCTGGGCGCCCGCAGGGGTCCTCAACGCCCTTCGCGCACCGGCCCGTTACCTCCAGGACGGTGCCGAGACCGTCGCCGAGCGGCCGTGGGAGGCGACCCGGCCGCACACCGTGGACGGGGAGGTGTTCGAGGTCTACCCCAACCGCGACAGCGTTCCGTTCGTCGAGCAGTACGGGCTGCCGGACGGCTGGAAGCCGCTGACCTTCGTGCGCGGCACCCTGCGCCTGGAGGGCTGGCTGCGGGCCTGGGACGCCGTCTTCGAGGAGCTGAAGGCGGGCGACGACGCCCGGATCGCCGCCCTGGCGGGGGAGTTGGCGGCCACCTACCCGACCACGGACGCCGACCGTGACCGGGTCGTCCTCGCCGTGTCGCTGGACGTGCGCGGCGGCTCGGGGCAGTCGTGGTCCGGCAGCTATCTGCTCGACCAGGTCGGGGACGAGGAGGAGAGCGCGATGGCCCGCTGCGTCTCCCGCCCGCTCGCCCTCGGCGTCCGGCACATCCTGGACGGCTCCCTGCCGGCGGGCCTGAGCCGTGCCGCGGAGACGGCGGCCCGCTCGGAGGAGTGGCTGCGTGAACTCGCCCTGGAAGGAGTGGAGTTCACCCTGCGCGTGGACCAGTGACCGGCGGCGGGGTCAGCCCTGCGTCACGGCCTCGTGCACGAGCCGCTTGAGGTCCTGGAACATCGTGTGCGAGGTCTTGGGCCGCACCTGCGTCATGAACTGCACCGTCAGGTCGTGGCGCGGGTCGACCCAGAACGTGGTCGTCGCCACCCCGCTCCAGCCGTAGGCGCCGAGCACGGTGGGGGCCTTCGTGCGGGACGGGTCGATCACGACGGAGACGCCGAGACCAAAACCCATGCCGTCGTTGCCGGCCTCGTCATGAGCGGGACGGCTGCCGAAGGCGCGCAGGTCGGCGCCGCCCGGGAGCTGGTTGGACGTCATCAGGTCCACCGTCTCGGGCGCCAGCAGCCGGGTGCCGTCGAGTTCGCCGCGACCGCGCAGCAACTCCATGAAGCGATGGACGTCGTGCGCGGAGGCCGCGAGACCGCCGCTGCCGGACAGGAAACGCGGGCGGCCTCCACGCAAGGGGAGTCCGGGGATCGGCTCGATGCCGCCGTCCTCGGTCTCGCCGTACAACTCGGCCAGCCGGACCGCCTGTTCGTCGCTCACACAGAACCCGGCGTCGGTCATCCCGAGCGGGCCGCAGATGCGCTCGGCGAAGAACTCGTCCAGCGGCTGCCCCGACACCACCTCGATGACGCGGCCCAGGACATTGGTGGCGACCGAGTAGTTCCACTGCGTGCCCGGCTCGAACTGGAGCGGCAGACGCGCGTACACGTCGACCGTGCCCGCCAGGTCGGAGCCCGGCAGCACCGCCGAGTCCAGGTTGGCGTCGCGGTACAGCGCGTCGACAGGGTGCGTGCGGTAGAACGCGAAGGTCAGCCCGGCGGTGTGGGTCATCAGATGCCGGACGGTTATCGGCCCGTCGGCGGGGCGCGTCACCATGTCGGCGCCGGACCCGCCGACATACACCCTGGGCTCGGCGAAGCCCGGCAGATGGCGGGCCACCGGGTCGTCGAGCGACAGCTTGCCCTCCTCCATCAGCAGCAGCGCGGCGACCGAGGTGACCGGCTTGGTCATGGAGTAGATCCGCCACAGCGTGTCGGCCTCGACGGGCAGCCCGGCCGCGAGGTCACGGTGGCCGTGCGTGGTGAGGTGGGCGACGCGGCCACCGCGGGCGACGGCCACCAGGTAGCCGGGCAGCCGCCCCTCGTCGACGTAGTGGGCGAAGTACTGGTCGAGGCGGTCCAGCGCCTTCGAGTCCAGCCCGACCTCACCCGGGTCGACCTCTTGTGTCAGCAGTGCCATCGCTCTCCTCCGATATGTACGACGAGGGTGCGCTCCGGCATACCCCGCGGGAACGGCCTCTGACCTCATCGTTGCGCAGGAACACGTGTACGGTCCTTCGAATCGCCATGATCGTTCATGGCCGCGTCCCGCCGCCCCGGCAGCGCACGGCCCAGTGCCGCGCCGGCCAGGGCGAGGGCGGCGAGGACACCCAGTGGCAGCCCGGGGCCGTCGCCGGTGCCCAGGAGCGCGGTCGCGACGGCGACGCCCAGCACCGGTCCGATGTTCATCGCGGTCTGCTGGAGCCCGCCCGCGACCCCGGCCGACTCGACGGGCGCCTCCCGTACGACGACATGCGTCGCCGCCACCATCACCGTGCCGAAACCGGCCCCTACCAGTGCGAACGCCGTGCACAGCAGCGGCGTCGCCGGCGTGCGGGACAGGACGAGGATGCCGAGGGCGAGGAGTGTCATCGCCGCCGCGGTCGTACGCCGGGCACCGACCCGGCGCAGCAGCACCGCGCACGTCGGCGCCGCCGCCACCATCAGCGCGGCCAGCGGCAGGCTGACCAGGGCGCTGCGGAACGGGTCAAGATCGAGGGTGTCCTGCAACAGGAACGTGCCCGCGAACAGCGCGCCGGACAGCGCCGCCGACGCGGCCACCAGCATGCCCAGCGCCGAGCCGACTGCCGTGGACCCGATCACGCTCGGGGGCAGCAACGGGCTCGCGGTGCGGCGCCCGTGCCGCACGAACGCGGCACCGGTGAGGGCGGCCGTCGAGGCCGTCCAGACCCAGCCCGGCAGCGCCACGAGGGCGTGCACCAGGCAGGCCAGGGTGAGCGCGAGCAGGAGGGCGCCGGGCACGTCGAGCCGGGCGGGGGAGGCCGTGCGCGCAGGCCGTACGGTGAGGGCGAGCGTGCCGAGGACCAGAGCCGGGACGACGTTCAGCAGGAACACCACCCGCCAGCCGGGCCCCGCCACCAGCGCGCCGCCCAGCAGCGGTCCGACGGCGGCCGACACACCGATCGCCGCCGTCCGTACGGCGATCGGCGTCCGCAGTCGGTCGGGTGGGAACGCCGCCCGCAGCATCCCGAGCGTGGCCGGTTGCAGCAGCGCCCCGAACACCCCCTGCACCACCCGCAGTCCGATCACCCATCCGACGCCGGGCGCGAACGCGATGCCCGCCGACGCCGCTCCGAAGCCGAGCATGCCGATGCCGAAGACACGGTGGTGGCCGTGCCGGTCACTAAGCCGCCCGGTCAGCACCAACAGGCTCGCCACCGCGATCAGATAGCCGGTGCTGGTCCACTGCACCTGGGCGAAGGAGGCGCCCAGGTCGCGCTGGAGGCTGGGCTGGGCCACGGTCAGCACGGTGCCGTCGAGCGCGACGATCACCGCTCCGACGACGCTGCTCGTGAGGGTGAGACGCGGGTTCACACGCCCTCCGGACCGAGGTGGGCGTCCAGGACCGAACCCAGCAGGGGTGCGAAGTCGTCGGTCCCCGTGGCGAGTTGGAGGCTTCCCCAGCCCCACAGCTGGGCGATGCCGTGCAGCCCCGCCCACAGCGTGCCGGCGACGAGACGCGCGTCGGCGTCGGGACGCACTCGGCCCACCAGCTCCACCAGGCGTCCGAAGAGCGGAAGGCTGGTGTCCCGCAGCCCCAAATGGCCGCTCTCCAGCAGATCGTGACGGAACATCAACTCGTACATCCCGCGATTGCCGAGCGCGAAATCCAGATACGCCCGCCCCAACTCGGTCAGCTGTGTCCGCGGGGGCGCGTCGCCCACCCCGACCGCCGCCGTCGCCCGCGCCCCCAGCTCGTCGAAGCCGCGGCGCGCGATGGCCGACAGAAGCTCCAGGTGGGTGGGGAAATAGCGGCGGGGCGCGCCGTGCGAGACGCCAGCGCGGCGGGCGATCTCCCGCAGGGTCAGCGCCTGGACGCCTTCCTGCGCCACGAGCTCCACGCCTACGTCGACCAGCCGTGCCCGCAGCCCCGTGTCCATGTCCGTGCCCGTTGCTCGCGATGCTTCCATAGACACTGTCTACCATGATCGAGTAGACAGTGTCTACGTGAGTCTCGCGGGAATGAGCGGGCCGCCCGCCAGGGTTGATGCAGACATGACTCAGGACGCCACCCACAACGCACTGCTCGCGCTCCTGGCCGAGAGCCACGGCGGGGTGCTGGTCACCCTGAAGCGCGACGGCCGCCCGCAGCTGTCGAACGTGAGCCACGCCTACTACCCCGACGAGCGCATCATCCGCGTCTCGATCACCGACGACCGCGCCAAGACCCGCAATCTGCGCCGCGACCCGAGGGCGTCGTACCACGTCACGACCCCCGACCGATGGGCGTACGCGGTCGCCGAGGGCACCGCCGACCTGGCACCCGTCGCACAGGACCCCTACGACGAGACGGTCGAGGAGCTCGTCCGCCTCTACCGGGACGTCCAGGGGGAGCACCCCGACTGGGAGGACTTCCGCGCCGCGATGGTGAGGGACCGACGCCTCGTGCTGCGCCTGCACGTCGAGCGGGCTTACGGCGTGCCGCGGAGCGGGGCCTAGGGCCCAGGTCGCAGGGCCGATGGCCGATGGTCTCGGTGCCTGTGGGCTGTCTACGCTGCCGGTGGATCGACGCCGCTCAGTTCAGCACACGGAGGGTCACCATGCCGGTCGACGGCCGCAGTCACATCCGGATCGCCCGCCCGTCCCGGGACCTCGCCGCGGCGGAGCGCTTCTGGACCGAGGGGCTCGGACTCGGCGTCGTATGGCGGGCGGTCGGCGGCCCGGAACCTGGCGAGCACGACCTGCTGATGCTCGGCTGGCCGGACGCCGGCTGGCATCTGGAGCTGGTGCACGAGCCCGCCCGTCCCGTCGAGCCCCGGCCGACCGAGGAGGACCTCCTGGTCGTTTACGTCGACGGGCCGGTGCCGGAGGACCTGGTCGCCCGGCTGGAGGAGCACGGCGGCAAACGGGTCCCGTCGCCCAACCCGTACTGGAACGAGTGGGGCGTCACGATCGAGGACCCCGACGGCTACCGGCTCGTGCTGTGCCGACGGGGTTGGTCCAACGCCTAGGAGTTCAGGCCGTCGGGGCCCTGTCGCCGGCGAACGGGACGGCGGGGCCGTCGTCCCCGGCCGCTGACGCCTCCTTCACCCAGGACTCCAGGCACATCACGAACTCGGTCGCAGCGTCGGCCCAGTTGAGGTCGGACCGAGCCGCCTCCCAGCCCCGGGCCGCCGCCCGCCGGCGCATGACCCGGTCGCTGCGCAGATGCCGTACGGCCATGGCGGCCGTGGCCGGATCCTCGTAGGGGACGACGAGACCGCAGCCGTAGCGCTCGACCAGCTCCGCGGAGAGCGGCGTGGGTGTGGTGACCACGGGGACGCCGTGCGCCATGTACTCCACGGCCTTGGTGGGCCGTGAATGACGGTAGTTGGGCTGGTCCCGCAGCAGGGAGAGGCCGGCCAGGCTGCCCGAGAGCAGACCGAGGGCACGGTCGTTGGGCAGGTAGCCGTGCCAGCGCAGCACGCCGTCCCGGTCGGCCTCGGTCAGCGCGCCCCGGATGTCAGGGTCGGCCGCGCCGATCACCTCGACCCGGATGTCGGGCGCCAGCAGCCGGGCCGTCTCGATCAGTTCGGGTGCGCCGCGGGCCTTCGACAGATGGCCGAGGTAGACGACCCGGTCGTCGCCCGGCGGCTCGGGTGGCTCCGGCGGCACCGTCGCCAGGTTGGCCACGACGGGGTGCGTCCGGCGGAAGCGCCGCTGGTAGGCGTCCTCGGCGAGGAGCAGCCGCAGATGCCGCTCCGCCGTCCGCTCCGCCGCCCGGACGGCCAGCCGCAGCGGCGGTCGCAGCGGCCGGGGCAGCCAGCGCTTCATCACCAGCGCCGCCGCGGTGTCCTCGTGCACGTCCCACACGGTGACCGGGACATGCCCGGCGCGCCGCCAGCGGCGCATCGTGCCGGGCAGGGTGAGCAGGAGCTCCGGGTCGTGCAGCAGGACGACGTCCGCCTGCGGCCCGCGCTCGGCGAGCAGGGCGCGTGCCGCGCGCAAGGCCGCCCGGCGGTCCCGGCCGGCGGCCCGGGGCAGGTCGACGCCCTCGACGTTCGGCCGCGGCGACGTCCGCCGGGCCGCGAAGGGAGCGGCGTACACGATCCGGTGGCCGTGCTCGTGCAGGGCGGCGATCTCCCGGTGCAGGATCCGCGCGTCCTCGGGATGGTGGACGACGGTCACGACGAGTATCCGCATCAGAGCACGCACCTTTCGACTGCCCCGAGAACCACGGACCCGGCATCGACGGATCCGAGAACGGCGGACCGACCGGCGACGGACCCGACGGGGCCCGTGCCGGGCGGACCGGAGAGATCAGGCGGTCACAGCACCTCGACCCCGGGCCGGAAGATCCGGCCGCGCGTGTCGAACAGCAGGCGGGCCGCGTCGCCGAGGGCCGGCAGGTCGTAGGCCGAGTGATCCTGGAGCAGGATCGTCAGGTCGTGCTCGCGCGCCGCCGCCATGACGTCGGTGACGCGCGGGATGTTCACCCCGTCCACGGACCACAGCCGCACATGCGGATCGTGGAAGGAGATCTCGGCCTCCCGCTCCCGCAGCAGCCGCGCCACCGGCAGTGCAGGCGACTCCCGCTGGTCCGCCACGTCCGGCTTGTAGGTGACGCCGAGCAGCAGCACCCGCGAGCCGTGCAGCGGCCGGCCGGCGTGGTTGAGGAGGTCCTGGGCGCGACGCACCACGTACTCCGGCATCCGCCGGTTGATCTCCTGGGCGAGCTCCACGAACCGGAACTCGTAGCCGAGGGACGAACGCACCTTGTACGACAGGTAGTTGGGGTCGATCGGGATGCAGTGCCCGCCGACGCCGGGGGAGGGCCGGAACGCCTGGAAGCCGAACGGCTTGGTGCCGGCGCAGCGGATCGCGTCCCACAGGTCG
Source organism: Streptomyces chartreusis (assembly GCF_008704715.1). Lineage (NCBI taxonomy): Bacteria > Bacillati > Actinomycetota > Actinomycetes > Kitasatosporales > Streptomycetaceae > Streptomyces > Streptomyces chartreusis. The sequence goes on along the minus strand of NZ_CP023689.1, from coordinate 1,758,404 downwards.
ACGTGCAACTCGTGGCTGATCACGGCCAGTTCGTTGACCAGGGCGATGTTCACGTGCCGGTAGGTGTTCTCCAGCAGCTTGGCCATCTCGGCCTCGCGGGTGCCCTTCGCCTGGACGACGGTGTCGACGAGCTTGCCGTAGAAGGCGACCGCGCGGGCCGCGCACGACGGGGTGCAGCCGCCGACCACCTTGGGCGTGGTGCGCAGGCCGTGGGCGGTGTTGCCGGGGTCGATCCGCTCCGGCGAGAACGCCAGCGCGAAGTCCGCTCCGGCCCGCAGCCCCGACTCCTCCAGGAGCGGCCGTACGACCTCCTCGGTGGTCCCGGGATAGGTGGTCGACTCCAGCACCACCAGCTGCCCGGGCCGCAGCCGCCGGGCCACCGTCCTCGTGGCCGCGGTGACCGCGCCGAGGTCGGGTCCGCCGTCCTTGCCGAGCGGCGTCGGCACACAGATGACGATCGCCTGCGCACGGGCCAGGCACGCGTCGTCCGTGGACGCGAGGAACCCGGCCGTCAGCATCCGGCGGACGTCCTCGTCGGAGACGTCGTCGACATGGGAGTGCCCGGTGTTGAGGGCCTCCACGACCCGGGGGTCGCGGTCCAGGCCCAGGACTCTCAGGCCGATCGACGCCGCCTCACGCGCGAGCGGCAGTCCGACGTAGCCGAGCCCGATCACCGCCAGCTCCACCTGGTCGGGCGGGTCCGTCTCGCCGAGCGGCACGCTCGCGGCGAGCCGGTTGTTCCTACCGCGCGCGCTCCCGCGGAGCGGTGGTCTTTCCCCGGGCGGTTCGCCCGCTTCCCCGAGCGGTCCGGTCTGTTCGGCCTGCATAGGGATCACCCCGCATCAAGGCTGCCAAGGGCGCGGTACGCCTCACGGGTTGTGGCGGCGGCCCGCTTCCAGGTGCGGTCACGCGCGACTCTCGCGCGGGCGGCTGCTCCCCACTCAGCACGCCGATTTCGACTGTAAAGGAGTATTTCAAGCTCATCAGCCCAGGAATGTGGCGATTCAGTCCTGATTAGCCTCCCGTTAACCTCCGGTTCGACCAGTTCTCCGAGTGCGGGGAGGTCGCTCGCGAGCACGGGAACACCGCTCGCCATCGCCTCGACCGGCTTGAGCGGGGTCACCAGGCGGCAGACGCGCTCGTCGGTACGCGGCACCGCGAACACGTCCAACACGGCGTAGAAGTCCCGGACTTGGGCGTGCGGCACCCGGCCGGTGAACAGCACGGTCCCGTCGTCAAGACCGAGCCGGGCGGCCAGCCGCTCCAGCGCCGGGCGCTGTGGACCGTCCCCGACGATCAGCAACCGCAGCGGCACACCGCGCCGGCGCAGCTCTTCACCCGCATGGAGCAAAGTGCCGATGCCCTCGTGCGGGGCGAGGGTGCCGACGGTGCCGACGACGAACTCGTCCGGCGCGATGCCGAGCCGGGCCCGCACGGGCGCCCCGTCCGGCGGCGGGGCGAGGAACGCGTCGTCCACGGCATTGGGCACGATCAGCACCCGTTCCCCGGGCACCCCGCGGCCCACGATCTCGGCCTTCATGGCCTCACCCAGCGTCAGCACCAGATCGGCCTCGCGCATGCACTGCGTCTCCAGGGCGCGGCGCGTCCGGTACGTCTCGTCGTCCCGGCCGCGGCCCGGCGCCTGCGTCAGCCACGTCTCCTCCAGGAAGCCCCGCACCTCGTAGACCACCGGCAGCCCGTAGGTCTCCCGCAGGGCGAGCGCCACCCGTCCGTTGCCGTGGTCGCTCGCGGCGTGCAGCACGGCGGGCCGCAGCCGGTCCACCAGGCGGGCGGCCAGCTCGGCGTTGAGCGCGAGCGAGGCGGCCTGGCCGTACGGCAGCCACGGCGGCAGCAGCCGGTGCTGCGGCACCCCGCCCACATGCTGCTTGGCGCGGGCGTCCAGCACCCCGCCCGTCACGGGGAAGCCGATCCGGGTCACCACATGCGGGTCGAGCCCGGCCGCGAGCTGGGCCTCGGCGAGCTTCTGCGTGCGCACGGTGTAACCGGCGTGCCGGAACGGCAGCCCGTTGGTGACCAGATGGAGCACCCGGCCGGGGACGGGGCGGTACGGAATGCCGTACGGCGCGGGCACCCGAGCGGCGGAAGGCGCCGCGGCCGGCCCTGCGGCGCGGGCGCGCACGGTCAGCCGCCGTTCGAGCGGCCCCAGCCGCCGCCGGACGGGCCCCGGCAGCAGGCGTACGCCGAGCAGCGCGGCCCGCAGCGGATCCTGACGCAGTTCGCCAACTGCCACCGAGGCCGCCAGACTGAGCGCAAGAAGGACTTTTCTGGGCATATCGCCAAGATATTCCCCAACGTCGAGCAACGGCCCGCCAACAGCAGCCGTCCCCACGGCACCGGAGGCAACCATGAACGGCTGCGTACTCCATGTGGTCGGCACCCGGCCGAACTTCGTCAAGGCCGCGCCGGTCGTCGCCGCTCTCGGCGCCGCGGGCTCCGAGCAGGTGCTCGTCCACACCGGACAGCACTACGACGAGCGGATGTCGGACATCTTCTTCCGGCAACTCGGCCTGCCCCGCCCCGACACCGACCTCGGCGTCGGCTCCGGCAGCCACGCCCGGCAGACCGCCGACCTCCTGATCGCCCTGGAGGGCGAACTGACCGCCCGCGCACCCGCCCTCGTCACCGTCTACGGCGACGTGAACTCGACACTGGCCGCCGCGCTGGCCGCCGCCAAACTGGGCATCCCCGTGGCCCATGTGGAGGCCGGCCTGCGCAGCTTCGACATGACGATGCCGGAGGAGGTCAACCGGCGTCTGGTCGACCAGCTCGCCCGGCTGCTGTTCGCCACCAGCCCCGAGGCCGTCGGCCACCTCGCCCGCGAGGGCGTCGACACCGGGCGCGTGCACCTCGTCGGCAACCCGATGATCGACACCCTGCTCACCCATCTGGAGCAGTTCGACGCCGCGAGCGCCCGCACCGCCCACGGACTGCCCGAGCGCTACGGCGTGGTCACCCTGCACCGGCCCGCCAACGTCGACGACCCCGAGGCCGCGGCGGCCGCCGCCCGCGTGCTGACCGAGGCCGCCCGCCACCTCGACCTCGTCGTCCCGCTGCACCCGCGCGGCCGGGCCGCGCTGCGGGCGGCCGGCCTCGCCGACGCACCCGGCATCCACCTCCTCGACCCGCTCGGCTACGTCGAGTTCATGAGCCTGGTGCGCGGAGCCGCCGCCGTGATCACCGACTCCGGCGGCGTGCAGGAGGAGACGACCGTCCTGGGCGTCCCCTGCCTGACCCTGCGCACCACCACCGAACGCCCGGTCACCGTCACCCACGGCACCAACCGGCTCGTCACGCACGGGGAACTGGTCCCGGCGCTGCGCAAGCTGCTGGACGGCGGGGGAGCGGTACCCGCCGAGGGCCCGCCCCTGTGGGACGGCCGGGCCGGCGCCCGGATCGCCCGCGTGATCACCGGGTGGCTGGAGCGCCATGGCTGACGGGACGACGACACGGGACGGCACACGGACCTACTGGGAGGCCCGCCATGCCGACCACGACGACCTCTCCTCCGGTGGGCACATCGGGCTCGACCGCCCCGGCAACGAACTCTTCTACGCCCAGCGGCTCGGCACGCTCCTCTCCCTCGTCGGCGACCTGTCCAGCCCCGCCGCCCCGCTGTTCGTGCTGGACGCCGGCTGCGGCAAGGGGTACTTCGCCCGCGCCCTGGCCCGTTGCGGCCACCGGGTCGACGCCTTCGACGCCAGCCGGACCGCCGTCGACCACGCCCGCGCCGGGGGCGGCGGCCCGCGCTACGCCGTCGCCGCACTCGACGAGTGGCGGGGTCCCTGGCCGTACGACATCGTCGTCTGCGTGGACGTCCTGTTCCACGTCCTCGACGACGAGGAATGGGCGGCGGGGCTGCGCAACCTCGCCTCCCTCGTCCGCGTCGCCGGCCGGCTGATCGTCACCGACGAGGACACCGGCCGCCGCACGCCCCGCGGTGCGCACATCGTGCACCGCCCGCTCACCGCCTACCGCGCCGAACTCGAGCCGCTCGGCCTGCGGCACACCCTCTCCAGGCCGTACGGCTTCCGGGAGAACCGGGTCGGCTTCCACGTCTTCACGAGGACCCGCTGATGCGCCTGACCGACCTGCTCCATCCGCACCTCGACACCGTCACGACGGTGGTGGACGCCACCGGCGGCGGCCTGCGCCTGGAGCCGTACCTGCATCTGCCGCCGGGCGTCGACCTGCGAGACGACGACGAACGCCCCGTCACCGAGGGCGAGTTGGCCCTCCTCTCCTACGGACCCCACGCCGGGCCGCACGGCGGCGAGGACGCCCTGCGCGCCGTACTGGCCCGGATGCGGCCCGGTGCGCGAGGACTGATCGTCTTCGGGCACGGCGGATCCGAGCTGCCCTACCACCGGCTCCTGGACGACCTGGTCGGCCACCGCTGCCAGGTCCTGCGCGCCGCACCCCTCGACTACGTCCACCTGCACGCGGGCGCGGTCATCGCCCGCACCGACGAACTCCTGCCACCGCACGACTTCTTCGGCCGGCCCGTCCCCTCCGACGGCTACGCCACCGCGCTGCGGATCGCCGACGAGTACGTCTTCGCCGACCTCGCCTCCCGGTCCCTGCGGGCCCGGGTGATCGACCTCGAAACCGCCGCCGAGGACGCGGAACGCACCCGTCAGGCGGCCGGGCAGGACGCGCTCGCCGACCGGCTCGCCGCCGCCGTACGGGAGAAGGAACAGCTCGCCGGCGCACTCAGAGCCGCCCGGGACCGGGTCGACGTCCTTCAGGCACGGGTGGCCATGCTGGAGGGCTCGACCTCGCTGCGGGTCGGCAAGGCACTGGTGACCGCCGCGCGTTCACCGAAACGGGGCGCGGCAAGACTGCCCGGGGAGCTGTACGGACTGTGGCGCGGACGCCGGAGCACCGCCGGCCGGGCGGCCGACGGCGCGAAGAAGGCGCAGGCCGAGCCGGAGGCGCCGCTGGACGACCGGTTCCACCTCACCCATCGCGCCCTGACCGCGGCGCCCCGCGACCGCCTCGTCGTCGCCGGGGTGCTCACCCCCGAGACCGCCGAGGACTTCGCGGCGGACGTCGTCGTCAACCCGTTGCTGCCGCACGACGGACGACTCCTCGTGCAGCGCACCGACCCCGACGTGCTCGTCGTACAGCTCAGCGCCTGCACCGGCGACGGACCCTGGTGGCTCACCGGCACCGGACTCGCCCCCGACCTGGACCGCACCCTCGCCGAACTGCTCGCCGAACAGCGGGTGCTGGGCAGGAAGTCCGTGCTGTGGCGGGACGGCCCCGCCTCCGCCGCGCCCGGCCTCACCCGCCTCGCCTGGGACGCCGTCCTCGACGCCGACACCGGCGTACGGCTCACCCGGCTCCACCCGGCCGCCGAGGGCAGGGAACGGCTGCGCGAGATCTTCCGGGCCGACAGCACCCGGGTACGGCTGTCGCAGCTCGCGCGGCTGGCCGGGGCCCCGGACCCGCTGGACGAACGGCACGTCACCGTGCTCGCCGCGCCCCGGGGCCGTACCGAAGTCGCCCGGCTCGTCGGCCAGGTGCTCGGCCAGCTGCACCGGCCGGACGAGGTCGTCGTACCCGACACGGAGGGCCTCGACGAACTCACCGCCGCCGGAGTGACCGTACGCCGGGGCCGGCCCCTGGCGCCCTGGGTCGCCGACTGGACGGACCTCACCGAGGACCGGCCCGACACCCTGCTGCTCGACCTGATGTGCGCCCAGGAGTACTCCGGCGCCGACGCGGTGGGCCACACGCCGACCGCCGACGACTACGTCTTCGTACCGTCGCTGCGGCCGCTGCTGGTACGCCGGTCGCTGCACCTGTCCGGCACGGAGCCCGGCAGTTGGGCGGGCCGGGGACACCGACTGTTCGCCGTGCGCGGGAAGGAGCCGTCATGAGCCGTACCCTGCGGGCGCTCGTCTACGGCGACGTCGACCTCAATCTCATCGACGGGTCCGCCGTCTGGGCCCAGTCGACGGTGCAGGCACTGTCCCGGGCGGGCTGCGACAGCCGGCTCGTCCTCAAGGCCCCCGTCCGTACCGGCCGGTTGACCGATCCGCTGGCCGAGCTGCCCCGCGTCGGTCTGGTGTCCCCGCACAAGGAGCGGCTGCTGCCGGGGCTCGCCGACCGGCCGATGTCGCCGGTGCAGGCCTCGCAGGTGCTCGCCCGGCTCGACGAAGACGAGCCCTGCGACCTGCTGGTGCTGCGGGGCCGGCGGCTGGTCACCCGGATCGTCGCCGACGGCCTGTTCGACGGGCGGATCTGGGCCTACCTCACCGACATCCCGCAGTCCGCCGCCGAGATGACCGAGGCGGCCCGCTCCGACCTCGTCCGCATCGCCGAGGCCTCGCACCGACTGCTGTGCCAGACCGAGGAGTTGCGCTGCTTCCTGGAGACATGGGTGCCCGAGGCGTGCGGCAAGTGCGTGCTCAGCCCGCCCGCCGTGCCCGAGCCCGGCTTCCCGCTGCCGGACCGGGACACGCCGCACGATCCGCTGCGGCTCGTCTACACCGGCAAGTTCGCACCCCGCTGGAACACCCTGCCCATGACCCGGCTCCCGCAGCTCCTCGCCGAACGCGGCGCCGCCGCCGAACTGCACACCGTCGGCGACAAGATCCACGACGACCCGGGCCACCCCGACTTCCAGGCCGACATGGCGCGTGCGCTGTCCGGCACCCCGGGTGTGCGCCACCACGGCGGACAGTCCCGCGAGGAGGCCATGCGCATCGCCGCGGACTGCGACGTCGGCCTCGGCTGGCGCGACCCGGTGCTCGACTCCAGCCTCGAACTGTCCACCAAGGTCCTGGAGTTCGGCGCCCTCGGCCTGCCCGTGGTCCTCAACCGCACGCCGGCGCACGAGGCGCTGCTCGGCACGGACTATCCGCTGTTCGTGCCGGGACGCGCCGGACTCGACGACGCCGCCGACACGGTGGCCCGGGTCGCCCGCGAGCCGGAGTCGCGGCGGCTGGCCGCCGACCGCTGCCGAGCTGCCGCCCGCCAGTACACCCTTGACGGGGCGGCCGCCCGCTGGCGCGCCCACCTCGACCGGGCCTTCCCCGCCGAGCCCGGCGGGGTGAGCGGCCGTCGCCGTCCGCTGCGCGTGGGCGTCGCCGGGCACGACCTGAAGTTCCTCACCCGGCTGCTCGACCACTTCCGCTCGACGCCCGGCCTGGAGGTACGGGTCGACGCCTGGCCGGCGCTCGCCCGCCACGACCCGGACACGAGCCGGGAACTCGCCGACTGGGCGGACGTGGTGGTCGTGGAGTGGTGCGGCCCGGCCGCCGTCTGGTACAGCCGCCACAAGCGGCGCGGCAGCCGGCTGATCGTGCGGCTGCACCGCTTCGAACTGGACGCAGGCTGGCCCCGCCAGGTCGACATCGACGCCGTCGACCGGGTGGTGTGCGTCAGCCCCTACTACGCCCGCCGCACCCGCGAGCACACCGGCTGGCCCGCGTCGAAAGTCGTCGTCGTGCCCAACTGGGTCGACACCGACCAGCTCGACCGGCCGAAGGCGCCGGGCGCCCACCACCGCCTCGGCATGATCGGCATCGCGCCCAGCCGCAAACGCCTCGACCTCGGCCTCGACGTCCTGGAGGCGCTGCGCGCCCACGACCCGCGCTGGCATCTGTCGGTCAAGTCAAAGCCGCCGTGGGAGTACTGGTGGATCTGGAACAAGCCCGAGGAGCGTGAACACTACGAGGGCGTACTGCGCCGGATGCAGACCTCGCCGCTGCTCGAAGGAGCCGTCGTCTTCGACACGTTCGGGCCGGACGTGGCGGGCTGGCTGCGCCGGGTCGGGCACGTGCTGTCCACCAGCGACGACGAGAGCTTCCACCTCGCCCCCGCCGAGGGGATGGCCTCCGGTGCGGTGCCCTCGCTGCTGCCCTGGCCCGGTGCGGACGAGATCTACGACCGGCGGTGGATCCACGACACCCCCGAGGCGATGGCGGAGGCGATCGCCGTCCTCGAGGAGGACGACTGGCAGGCGGCCGGCGAGCTGGCCCGGGTCCAGGTGAAGGAGGGGTTCTCGCTGGACCGGGTGGCCGAGACCTGGACGGAGCTGTTGTGCGCGCCGTGATGTGACCCGCGGGTCCCCGGAGCCCTTGCGGCGTCCGGGGACCCGGTGTCTCAGGCCGTCACCTTTGCCGGCTGCGCGGCCTGCCCGAGCGTCCGCTCACCCAACTGCTCCGTCGGAACCTTCGCCGTCTCGCGGGCCGACAGCGCGGCCACGACCGGCGGCACGCACAGGGCGGCCGTGAACAGGGCCACCGCCGACCAGTCGTCGCCGTCCGGGCCGGCGATCTGCGCGGCGAAGGTGACCGCGAAACCGGCGACCGCGAAACCGATCTGGGTGCCGATGGCCATGCCGGACAGCCGGACCCGGGTGGAGAACATCTCGCCGTAGAAGGAGGGCCACACGCCGTTCGCGGCGCTGTAGACCACCCCGAAGGCGACGACGCCGAGCAGCAGCGTCAGCGGGTAGGAGCCGGTCGAGATGGCCCACAGGTACAGGAACATCGTCACCGCGCTGCCGGCCGCGCCGGCCAGGAACACCGGGCGGCGGCCGATGCGGTCCGACAGGGTGGCCCACAGCGGGATCGCGCCGAGCGCGACCAGGTTGGCGAGGGCGCCCACCCACAGCATCGAGGACTTGTCCATCCCGACCGAGTCGCTGGTGGCGTAGGACAGCGCCCACACCGTGAAGATCGTGCTGACCGAGGCGACCAGCGCACCGCCGATCACCCGCAGCACATCCGCCCAGTGCTCCCGCAGCAGCACCGCCAGCGGCAGTCTGACGACGCCCTCGGTGGCGGCCTGCTGCTCGAAGGCCGGGGTCTCGTCGAGCTTGCGGCGGATGACATAGCCGACGACGGCGACCGCGACGCTCATCCAGAACGGCACCCGCCAGCCCCACGACATCAGCTGTTCTTCGGGCAGCGCGGCGATCGGGATGAAGACCAGCGTGGCCAGCAGCTGCCCGCCCTGTGTACCGCTCAGCGTGAAGCTGGTGAAGAAACCGCGGCGATGGGGTGGCGCGTGTTCGAGGGTCATGGAGTTGGCGCTGGCCTGCTCGCCGGCCGCCGAGATGCCCTGGAGGACACGGCACAGCACCAGCAGGACCGGCGCGAGGGTACCGACCTGGTCCCGGGTGGGCAGACAGCCGATGAGGAACGTCGATATGCCCATCAGGATCAGCGTGAAGACCATGATCTTCTTACGGCCCACCCGGTCGCCGTAGTGACCGAGAAACAGCGCGCCCACCGGCCGGGCCGCGTACGCCACACCGAACGTGGCCAGCGACAGCAGGGTGGCCGTCGCCGGGTCGGACTCGTCGAAGAAGACCTCGGGGAAGATCAGCGCGGCCGCGCTGCCGTAGATGAAGAAGTCGTAGTACTCCAGGGCGCTGCCGATCCAGGCGGCCATGGCCGCCTTCCGCGGCTGGCCGGCGTGCGTGTCGGGGACGGACACAGGGGTGCTCCTTCGAGGGAACTCCACCTTATGGGGAGTGTGTGCAGAGGAGGGGCGAGGCGCCGGATCCCTGGGGTGACGGGTCGGCCGAGCCGGGAGCTACCCGGCTAATTAACCCACTGGATAGTTAGTAGCGGATGGCTAGGGATGTTGCGCCGACGTTTCCCGGGTGTCAAGAGGTCATGCCGAAGGATCTTGTGGTGCGCGGTGCCCGGACCGGGCCCGGTCAGTCCTCGGCGCGCGGTGCCGTCAGATAGGCGATGACCATGTCGCCGAGCATCGTGCGGTAGTACTCGCGCCGGGCCGGATCCACCAGGTCGCGGCCGAACAGGGCGCCGAAGGTGTGCCGGTTGGAGACCCGGAAGAAGCAGTAGGAACTGATCATCGCGTGCAGGTCGACGGCGTCCACGTCGGCCGTGAACAGGCCGGACTCCTGCCCCGACTCCAGGATCCGGCGGATCACGTCGAGGGCCGGCGAGCCGATCCTGCCCAGCTTCTCGGAGGCGGCGATGTGCTCGGCCCCGTGGATGTTCTCGATGCTGACCAGGCGGATGAAGTCGGGGTGCTGCTCATGGTGGTCGAAGGTCAGCTCGGCCAGCCGGCGGATGGCGGCGACCGGGTCCAGATGCTCGACGTCGAGCTGCTGCTCGGCCTCCCGGATCACGCCGTACGCCCGCTCCAGCACAGCCGTGAACAGCTGCTCCTTGCCGCCGAAGTAGTAGTAGATCATCCGCTTCGTGGTGCGGGTGCGGGCGGCGATCTCGTCCACGCGGGCCCCGTCGTAGCCGGCCCGGGCGAACTCCTGCGTCGCGACGTCGAGGATCTCGGCCTGGGTGCGGGCGGCGTCGCGGATCCGCCCGTTGGTGCGTGCCGGCTCTTCGACGCTGGTCATCGGCTTCCTTCGGCCAGGGGCGGGTGCCGTCCGGTGGCCCACCCGCGTGCCGGTGATTGTAGAAGCCCGCCCGCCCCGCGTGTCGGGACAGGTCTTCACAAGCTCCCTCGCCGCCTGCTATGACTAACTCACCAGTTCGTACATTAGTGAGCCGCTCAGGAGGTCCCACCGGTGGCCAAGGACACCAAGGACTCGTATCTCGTCGGGCTGATCGGTTCCGGCATCGGCCCGTCGCTCAGCCCGGCCCTGCACGAGCGCGAGGCCGCCCGCCAGGGCCTGCGCTATCTGTACCGGCTCATCGACATCGACACGCTCGGCGTCCCGCCCGAGGCGGTGGGCGACCTCGTGCGGTCCGCACGTGACCTGGGCTTCGACGGGCTCAACATCACCCACCCCTGCAAGCAGCTCGTCATCGAGCACCTGGACGAGCTCGCCCCGCAGGCGGAGGCGCTGGGCGCGGTCAACACCGTCGTCTTCGAGGACGGCCGGGCCGTCGGCCACAACACGGACGTCACCGGCTTCGCCGCGTCCTTCGCGCGCGGGCTGCCCGACGTACCGCTGGAGCGGGTCGTGCAGCTGGGTGCCGGGGGCGCGGGCGCGGCCGTCGCCCACGCCATGCTGACCCTCGGCGCCGAGCGGGTCACCGTCGTCGACGCGCTGGGCGAGCGGGCCGCGGATCTCGCCGGGGCGCTGAACGGGCACTTCGGCGCGGGGCGCGCTGCCGCGGCGGCGCCGGACCGGCTGGCCCGGGTGGTCGGCGCGGCCGACGGCATCGTGCACGCCACGCCCACCGGTATGGCCTCGCATCCCGGGCTTCCCCTCGCCGCGGAACTGCTTCATCCGCGGCTGTGGGTCGCCGAGGTGGTCTACCGGCCGCTGGAGACGGAGCTGCTGCGTACCGCGCGTGCGGTCGGCTGCGCCGCTCTGGACGGGGGCGGGATGGCCGTGTTCCAGGCCGCGGATGCGTTTCGGCTGTTCACCGGGCGTGAGCCGGACGCTGCGCGAATGCTGGCGGACATCGAGGGGTTGGCCGGGGCGGCGGAGAACCCGGTGGGTGAGGCGGTATGACCTCTGCGGGCCGCCTGTGGCCGGTCGCGCCCACGCGGCGGAGCCGCAAATCGATACAGTCCCGCGCCCCTGCTGGGGCGCTGAAGCACGGCGTGTTGAAGGAGCAGGCATGCGTACGTCCATCGCGACCGTCTCTCTGAGCGGGTCGCTGACAGAAAAGCTCACGGCCGCCTCCCGGGCCGGGTTCGACGGGGTCGAGATCTTCGAGAACGACCTGCTGGCCAGCCCGCTGAGCCCGGAGGAGATCCGGGCGCGGTGCGCCGATCTGGGGCTGAGTATCGACCTCTACCAGCCCATGCGGGACATCGAGGCCGTGCCCACCGAGGAGTTCGCGCGCAATCTGCGGCGTGCCCGGCACAAGTTCGAGCTGATGCGCAGGCTCGGGGCCGACACGGTCCTCGTCTGCTCCAGCGTCCATCCGCTCGCCGTGGACGACGACGCGCTCGCCGCCGATCAGCTGCGTCAACTCGCCGACCTCGCTGAGGAGTTCGGTATCCGGGTGGCGTACGAGGCGCTGGCCTGGGGGCGGCACGTCAACACCTACGGCCACGCCTGGCGCATCGTCGAGGCCGCCGACCACTCCGCGCTCGGGACCTGCCTGGACAGCTTCCACATCCTCTCCCGCGGCTCCGACCCCAAAGGCATCGCGGACATCCCCGGCGAGAAGATCTTCTTCCTCCAGCTCGCCGACGCCCCGCTGCTCGCGATGGACGTCCTCCAGTGGAGCCGCCACTACCGCTGCTTCCCCGGGCAGGGCGGCTTCGACGTCGCCGGACTCGTCCGCAACGTCCTCGGCACCGGCTACGACGGCCCGCTCTCCCTGGAGGTCTTCAACGACGTCTTCCGCCAGGCCGAGGCAGGACCGACCGCAGTGGACGCCCACCGCTCGCTGCTCGTGCTCCAGGAGACGGTCGGCGTCGCGACCCCGCCCGCGCCCGTCGTCCCCACCGGCGTCGCCTTCGCCGAACTCGTCACGCCCGACGCCGAACCGGTCGCCGCCGTGCTCGGTGCCCTCGGCTTCGCCCGCGCCGCACGCCATCGCACCAAGCCGGTCGACCTCTGGCAGCAGGGCGAGGCCCGCATCCTCGTCAACACCTCGGGCGCCGCCCGCCGTACCGGCACCGGCCTCGCCGCGATCGGCCTCGAATCACCCGACCCGGCCGGTGCCGCCCGCCGCGCCGAGGCCCTGCTGGCCCCCGTGCTGCCGCGACGCCGCGCCGCCGAGGACGCCCCGCTCGACGCGGTCGCGGCACCCGACGGCACGGAGCTCTTCTTCTGCGCCACGGACCGCCCCGAACTGCCCAACTGGCGGGCCGACTTCGCGGACGAGGCCGGCGTGCCGCACGGCACCGACGACAACGAGGGACCCCACGGCGCCGACGTGACCGGCGGGCCCCACCGCACCGGCGTCCACCGCATCGACCACCTCGCCCTCACCCAGCCCTGGCACCACTTCGACGAGGCCGCCCTCTTCCACCGCAGCGTCCTCGGCCTGCACGCCCAGGAGAGCGTGGACGTCGCCGACCCGTACGGCCTGATGCGCAGCCGCGCCGTCACCAACGCCGACGGCAGCGTCCGTATCGCCCTGGGCGTCGGCGCGGCGCCCACGGACGACACCGTGCACGCCCAGCACATCGCGCTGGCGACGAGCGACGTCGTCGCCGCGGCCCGCCGCTTCCGGGAGGCGGGCGGGCGGCTCCTCCCGATCCCCGCCAACTACTACGACGACCTGGCGGCACGGCACGAGTTCGCCGACGGCGAGCTGGAGACGTACCGCGAACTGGGCATCCTCTACGACCGTGACGCGCACGGCGAGTTCCGGCACTGCTACACGATGACCGTCGGCCGGGTCTTCTTCGAGCTGGTGCAGCGGGACGGCTACCGGGGTTACGGGGCACAGAACGCCCCGGTACGGCTGGCCGCGCAGCACACCGCCCGGGCGGTCATTGGCGGCTGACCGTGCGGGTCACACCGGCGATGACCGTGGTGGCCAGGATCCAGCCGAGCAGGACCAGGGCGTATGCCAGGGCCTGTTGCGGGCCCTCCGGGGCGAACGCCGGCTCCTGACCGAAGGAGATCACCGGCAGCAGCAGGTCCAGCGTGTAGAAGACGGGGTTGAAGTGCGGTGCCTCGCCCGCCTTCAGGGCCGGGGGCTGATGCAGCGCGAACGCCACCGAGCCGACCGCGAGCAGGGACAGCAGCCAGCCCAGTGCCCGCATCGGCCGGAAGCCGTAACCGACGGTGGCGTCCTGGACATGGCCCCACAGCCGGCCGTACCAGGGCAGGGTGCTGCGGTGCCGGCGCTGCTTCGCGAGCTGCACGAGCCGGGCCGCGTGATCGTCGCCGGTACGGCGGTAGGCGGCGGTCAACTGCTCGTACCCGTGCGGGTCGAAGGTGTCCTCGTCCCGTTCCAGCATGGGCAGCCGCTGCTCGGGCGGCACGTGCGGGGTCAGCGACGTGTACGTGAGGTCGAGGAGACGGACCTGGTCCGGGAGCATCTCCGGCGCCAGGTTGAGATGCTCTATCTGGGAGCGCCGCAGGTTGAGCATCCCCTCCATCCGCGGGCCCCGGCGCAGCCATACCTCGCCGATGACGCAGCTGCTCGCCCGTATCGCGGTGCCGCCGGGGTTGGACAGCCGGCTGTGCAGCAGGTCGAGCCGGCCGGGAACGCGGGCGCCGCGCAGGTCGATACGGCCGTGCGCGCTCAGCCGTCTGCCGAGGACGTTGGCGCCCACCTCCATGGCCTCCGCGCTCAGGACGAACTCGCCGGGATGCCTCAGTTCGGCGCCCTCCAGCCGCAGCGAGCCGCTGACCGTGGCCCCGTTCAGCCGGACCTCGCCGCGCGTGCGCAGCCGTGACGCGCACAGGTCCTCGCCGACGGTCACCTGATGGAGCTGGAGGACCGGGTCCTCGGTCCCCTCGGGCGCGGTGATCTCGGCGTCCTCCAGATACAGCGCCCCGGCGATCTGCGCCCCGCCGAGCCGCACCGGCCCACGGAACCGGCACTTCGCCAGCCGCAGCCCGCCGTCGACGCGGATCCGCGCGCCCGCCAGACCGGGCAGGTCGGAGCCGGACAGATTGAGGTACTTCAGCTGCGCGCCGGAGAGATCCGGGACGTCGTCGAACCGGCACTGACTCAGGCGCGCGACGCTCTCGACGGTCGCGTACCGCAGATCCAGCGCGCCGGTGATCCGCGCGCCCGCGACCTTGAGCGCGGCCACCTCACCGCCGACGACCGGGCCGTCTAGCAGCAGCGCCCGCAACACCGTGGCGCGCAGGGTCCGTTGCGGCCCCCAGTCGGCACCGTCGGCCGCGCTCTCGTCCCGCGCCGCGCGGAAGTCGACGGCCTCACCCCTGGGGAAGGCCTGCCACACCCGCAGCTCGGCCGGCGTCAGATCGTTGATCTCCATCAGCCGGGACTCTGACGCCGGCCGCCGAACCTGTCAACTCACCGCCCACCGGCTCATGAAGGGCCGTCGGACGGCCGCACCGCCCGCCACGGCGCGAAGGCGCTCGCCCCGCGCGGCAGCAGCGGCGCCAGCTCCGGGCAGTGCCGCTGGATCACGGAGTCCATGCCGCCCCGCTCCACCCAGTCGATACCCAGCGGCGTGTACACCTCGGGCCGGTAGTCGACGGTGAGGAACCGGTCGGACTGCAGGCGCCGGCTCGCCATCAGGATGAACACCCGGAACGCGGTGTCGCTGAAGCCGAATCCGGTCGGCGGGTTCTCCCCGAACAGCCCCACCACGGTGTCGATCTCGTCGACCGAGCGGTAGACCTCCTTCAGCCGCGCCAGTGTCTCGGCGTTCTCCGTCAGCTCCTCGAAGGAACGCAGGCGCGGCTGGTGCAGCCCCGCACGGAAGTCGTTGTAGCGGGGCACGCCGCGCCGCCGCGTGCGCACCAGGTCCACCACCGACAGATCGATGATCTCGCTCTCCCGCTCGAACCGCTGGAGCGAGCGCGGGAAGTTGTGCAGGGTGATCGCGCCGGGGTGGGCGATACCGAACGAGTACAGAGTGTTCGCCAGGCCCGTCTTGCGGATCCGCGCCTCGGCCGCGCCGCCCTGGATGTCCAGGAAGCCGACCGTCTCCAGGCGCTGCCCGAAGTGGTGCTCGCGCAGCTCGAAGTCGTCCGGGATCAGCGGGTGCATGCGGTAGACGGTGACGAAGTCCTCGGTGAGGGAGTACGGCGCCGTGTGGTGGTCCGGCAGTGTCTTCGGGATGCCGGTGAGCGAGTGCGCCTCCAACAGCCACAGGCCCAGCCGGTCCAGCCATTTGCGGGGCGGGCCCTGCCAGTTGGTGTGCAGGGCGATGTCGATCGCCTCGGTCGCGAGGATCGCCGGGGTCCACTCCACCGTGTGGATCTTCGCGATCAGCGCGGAGACCACCAGCCGGGCGGTCTGGTAGATCCGCTCCTCGCCCATCGCCGGGTACTCGGCGCGCAGCGCGGCGCACACCGCGTTGTGCTCCCGCGCGAACAACGTGTGCATGGCGCTCAGCCCCATCCACCAGTTGTCGCTGAACCCCGTCAGCGGGATCCCGCCGTTGCCGCCGGCCGGCAGATGCCCGTCCTCCAGGCGGAGTTCGGCACGCCCGTCGGCCTCGCGCAGGAAACGGGCGGTCCGTTCGTCGCCGCCGTACACCTCCGAGCCGTCCCACCAGTGGGAGGCGGTGTTGCCGAAGAGGAGGGGCGGCCGGCCCGGCACCTCGATGCCCTCGTTCTCCGCGAACCGCATCACGTTCTCGTCCGGCCCGCCCGGTGTGTTGTGCCACGGCCCGCTGCCGGGCGGCAACGGCACCTCGACGGAGCGCTCACCGGGCTTGTGGCGCCGGTGGTTGACCCAGTCGTGCACCTGGAACTGGATCCAGGCCGCGGCCAGCACGTTCAGCGAGGTCGCGGGCAGGAAGCTCTCGCGGTACAGGAGCCGGCGGCTCACCGTCACCGGGTTCGGGGTGTCGTGGAGGTCGGGGCGGTGGTCGGGCCGGAGATTGCGCCCGAAGGCCGAGCCGACGGCGCCCATCCGCGGGTCCGACAGATCGTTGTACGTGCCGTCGTAGGACCGTTCGCCGCGCAGATGCTCCGGGATCGGCTCGGGCACCCGCTGGGCGCGCGGGGGTGCCTCGCGCGGCTCGGTGTCGATCAGGTTCAGCCGGCGCAGCACCCGGCGCAGGAACACGAGGTTCAGCAGACTCGGCTGCACCGGCAGTCGGTGCCAGGGCACATACCGGTTCAGCAGCCCGAACGCCGCCTCGACCGGCCGTCCCAGCACCCTGTTGCGCAGCGGCTCCCCGGTGACGAACCGCAGCCCCAGCCGGTGCGCGCTCGACGCCTGGTACGCGGCCTTGCGGGCCCGGTTGATGTTGCCGAGCGGGCGGAACTCCTCGGTCGTGTACCAGGGGTTGAAGGCGAGGTCCTCGATCCGGCGTGCGGTCGCGTGTGCCTCGGCGCTGTCCAGGTCCTGGCCGGGGATGGTCAGGCGGGCGACCGGGAGCGCGGGCGACATGCCGTCCGTCCACTCCACCGAGGCGTCCTCGACCGGAGTGTGCCGCTCGTCCACGAACCGCTGCACGCACAGGTCGTACTCGACGGGGCCGCGCGCCAGCCGGTCGGCGAACTCCCGGTGCAGGAAGTCCGTCTCACCGCGGTCCGGGGTGGGCGCGGGGGCGCTGCCCGGCGCCGGCCGCAGCAGGAACCGCACCGGGCCGGCCTCGCCCCACAGCATGGCGCCCCGGCTCCAGTACGTCTCCGTCGCGAGGGAGTCGACGGTGTGCCGTGTCGCCGCCCGCACATTGCGCCGCATCCGGCCGGCGGTCCGCGGCCCGACGGCCAGGGGCAGCTTCACCAGCAGCGCGAACGCCTTCCGCAAGGGGCTGCGGGCGCCCGCCATCGCCTTGGCGAAGGCCACGAACTCCCGGGCGTTCGCGGCATGCGAGACCGGATGGCTGGTCGCCAGCAGATCGTGGCTCTCCTCCTCCGTCACCCGCACCCTGACGGCCGCACCGCGCAGATCGGGCGAGCCGTCGCCCTGCCGGATGCCGCTCGCGCCGGACAGCCGGACGGTCGCCGGATACTCGGCGCCCGGCCGTGCGAACCCCACGCGCAGGGCCGCCGGGAGGTCGTCGTGGAAGCGCAGCCGCGCGTTCTCCACGGCCACCGGCGCCTTCGCGTGGAAGGCCCGGGCGACCGGCCCGCCCCCGGCCCGCCGGTTCTTGACCTGCACCCGCATCAGCTCGCGGGCCAGCCGTTCGAACACCAGCCGCTCCGCTCGCGGACTGCCGCCTTCGTACCGTTCGTAGCGCTGCTCGTGCTGCTGCCCTGACTCGGCCATCGGTGGACTTCCTTCGTACGACTGCGTACGGATGCGTACGTGGCAGGGGCCAGCACGCTACCGACGGGCCCGTGGCAGCCGCAGCGAAGGTTCGCGCCGATGTGCTCCCGGATGTTCCGGATGTGAACAACCCTGCGGAGAGCGGCACTCGGGCACGTCAGGAGGGCGCGCTGAGGCGGGCAGGAACCCGGTGCCGGTCCCGCCCACACCTCAGCATCCCAGCAACCCCACCCGGCCGCATCCGCAGTGGCCGAGGGCCGCGCCCACTGCGCGACCCGGCACCGGGGAGTTCAGGACCGGGTGTTCCACTGCGCGATCACCGGCCGGCCGTGCTCGGTCGACAGCCGGCTCACCGTGCCCGTGGCCAGCTGGAACAGCCGTCCGTCCGCAGGGGCGAGCCCCAGCCGGCGGGCCGTGACGACCCGCAGGAAGTGCCCGTGCGCCACGAGGACCACATCGCCGTCCGGCAGCGCCGCCGCGACCCGGGCGAGCACCCGGTCGGCCCGCGCTCCCACCTCGGCCGGCGACTCGCCCGGGTGGTCGGGCGGGCCGGGTGCCACGCCGTCGGTCCACAGGTACCAGTCGGGACGGGTGCGGTGGATGTCGACGGTGGTGACGCCCTCGTAGCCGCCGTAGTCCCACTCGTGGAGATCGGGGTCGGGTACGGCCCCGGTCACGCCCGCCAGTTCGGCGGTGCGGACCGCGCGGCCGAGCGGGCTGGTGAGCGCCAGGGCGAAGGTCCGGCCGGACAGGAGCGGGGCGAGCGACTTGGCCTGTTCCTCGCCGTCCTGGGTCAGGGGCAGGTCGGTGAAGCTGGTGTGCTGTCCCGACCTGCTCCACTCCGTCTCACCGTGGCGGACCAGAAGGAGATCCCCCACGGTCCGCTACTCCTTCGACTCGACCGCGTGCCCGCCGAACTGGTTGCGCAGCGCCGCGATCATCTTCATCTGCGGGGAGTCGTCCTGCCGCGAGGCGAACCGGGCGAACAGGGACGCCGTGATCGCGGGCAGCGGCACGGCGTGGTCGATGGCCGCCTCGACGGTCCACCGGCCCTCGCCGGAGTCCTGCGCGAAGCCCTTCAGCTTCTTCAGGTGCTCGTCCTCGTCGAGGGCGTTCACGGCGAGGTCCAGCAGCCAGGAGCGGATGACCGTGCCCTGCTGCCAGGAGCGGAACACCTCACGGACGTTGTCCACCGAGTTGACCTTCTCCAGCAGCTCCCAGCCCTCGGCGTAGGCCTGCATCATGGCGTACTCGATGCCGTTGTGGACCATCTTCGAGAAGTGCCCGGCACCGACCCGGCCCGCGTGGACATAGCCGTACGGCCCTTCCGGCTTGAGCGCCTCGAAGACGGGCTGGAGCCGCTCCACGTGCTCCTTGTCGCCGCCGACCATCAGCGCGTAGCCGTTCTCCAGGCCCCACACACCGCCGGAGACGCCCGCGTCGACGAAGCCGATGCCCTTGATGCCGAGCTCGGCGGCGTGCTTCTCGTCGTCCGTCCAGCGGGAGTTGCCGCCGTCGACCACCGTGTCGCCCGGGGACAGCAGGTCCTTGAGTTCGTCGACGACGCCCTGCGTGGCGGTGCCGGCCGGGACCATCACCCACACCGTGCGCGGCGCGTCGAGCTGCTCGACCAGCTCTTCGAGGCTCTTGACGTCGGAGACCTCGGGGTTGCGGTCGTAGCCGACGACGGTGTGGCCGGCGCGGCGGATCCGCTCGCGCATGTTGCCGCCCATCTTGCCGAGACCGATGAGACCGAGCTGCATATCAGTTCACTTCCTTGAGTTCACGGTAGGCGGCCACGAGGGCGGCGGTGGAGGCGTCGAGACCGGGCACGTCGGCGTCCTCGGTGAGGGCGGGCTCGACCCGCTTGGCGAGGACCTTGCCGAGCTCCACGCCCCACTGGTCGAAGGAGTCGATGTTCCACACCGCGCCCTGCACGAAGACCTTGTGCTCGTAGAGGGCGATCAGCTGGCCGAGGACCGACGGGGTCAGCTCACGGGCGAGGATCGTGGTCGTGGGGTGGTTGCCGAGGAAGGTGCGGTGCGGGACCTGCGCCTCGGGCACACCCTCCGCGCGGACCTCGTCGGCGGTCTTGCCGAAGGCCAGCGCCTGGCCCTGCGCGAACAGGTTCGCCATCAACAGGTCGTGCTGCGCCGCCAGTTCGCCGCTCAGCTCGGCGACCGGGCGGGCGAAGCCGATCAGGTCGGCCGGGATCAGCCGGGTGCCCTGGTGGATCAGCTGGTAGTAGGCGTGCTGCCCGTTGGTGCCGGGCGTGCCCCACACCACCGGACCGGTCTCCCAGCCCACGACGTGTCCGTCCCGGTCCACCGACTTGCCGTTGGACTCCATGTCCAGCTGCTGGAGGTAGGCCGTGAACTTCGACAGGTAGTGGCTGTACGGCAGCACCGCATGGGACTCGGCGCCGAAGAGGTTGCCGTACCAGATGCCCAGCAGGCCCATGATCATTGGGGCGTTGCCCTCGGCGGGCGCGCTCCTGAAGTGCTCGTCGACGGTGTGGAAGCCGTCGAGCATCGCCCGGAACTGGGCCGGGCCGATGGCGATCATCAGGGACAGGCCGATCGCCGAGTCGTAGGAGTAGCGGCCGCCGACCCAGTCCCAGAACTCGAACATGTTGTCCGGGTCGATGCCGAACCCGGTGACCTTGCCGGCGTTGGTCGACAGCGCCACGAAGTGCTTCGCGACCGCCTTCTCCTCGCCGCCGAGCCCCTCCAGGAGCCATGAGCGGGCCGAGGTGGCGTTGGTGATCGTCTCGATCGTGGTGAACGTCTTGGACGCCACGATGAACAGCGTCTCGGCCGGGTCCAGGTCCCGCACGGCCTCGTGCAGGTCGGCACCGTCGACGTTGGAGACGAACCGGAACGTCAACTCCCGTGCGCTGAACGGGCGGAGCGCCTCGTACGCCATCGCGGGGCCGAGGTCGGAGCCGCCGATGCCGATGTTGACGACGTTCCTGATCCGCTTGCCGGTGTACCCGGTCCAGGCGCCGGAACGGACGCGCTCGGCGAAGCCGCTCATCTTGTCGAGCACGGCGTGCACCTTGGGCACGACGTTCTCGCCGTCCACCTCGATCACCGCGTCCCGAGGCGCCCGCAGCGCGGTGTGCAGCACCGCCCGGTCCTCGGTGACGTTGATCTTCTCGCCGCGGAACATGGCGTCGCGCAGCCCCGACACATCGGTGGCGACGGCCAGTTCGTGCAGCAGGGCGAGCGTCTCGTCGTCGATCAGGTGCTTGGAGTAGTCGATGCGCAGATCGCCCACCCGCACGACGTACCGCTCGGCGCGGGAGGGGTCGGCGGCGAACAGCTCACGCAGCTGCGGGCGCTGCATCGCCTCCGCACGGTGGTCCTCCAGGGCCGCCCACTCGGGACGGCGGTTGAGCCTCGGGGAACCGGACAGCGAGTCAGACATGGGTGGAGGTCTCCTTGCCGGCCTCGCCCCGCAGGGCGATGGCGTACATCTCGTCGGCGTCGAGGCGCCTGAGCTCCTCGGCAATGAGTTCGGAGGTGGTGCGGACCTTCAGCGCGAGGGTGCGTGAGGGCTGGTCCGGCAGGGACAGCGTGGCCAGCGGTCCCTCGGGGCGGTCGATGACGATCTCGCCGTTCTCGGTGCCCAGGCGCACGCCCGTGACGACCGGTCCGGCGGTCACGACCCGCTCGGCGGTGACGTGCAGCCGGGCCTCCAGCCAGCGCGCCAGCAGCTCGGCGGCCGGGTTGTCGGCCTCGGCCTCCACGACCGCCGACACGATCGGCACCCGCGCCTGGTCCAGGGCGGCGGCGAGCATCGACCGCCACGGGGTGAGCCGGGTCCAGGCGAGGTCGGTGTCGCCGGGCGCGTAGGAACGGGCGCGGACGTCCAGGTCCGCGAGCGGGGTCTCGGTGGTGTACAGGTCGGTGATCCGGCGCTGGGCCAGCGCGCCCAGCGGGTCCTTCGACGGGTTCTCCGGCGCGTCCACCGGCCACCACACCACGACCGGCGCGTCCGGCAGCAGCAGCGGCAGCACCACCGAGTCGGCGTGGTCGGACACCTCGCCGTACATTCGCAGGATCACCGTCTCGCCGGTGCCGGCGTCGGCGCCCACCCGGACCTCGGCGTCGAGGTGGGAGCGGGTGCGGTCGCGCGGGGTGCGGGCGTGCCGCTTGATGACGACCAGGGTGCGCGCCGGGTGTTCGTGCGACGCCTCCTCGGCCGCCTTGATCGAGTCGTAGGCGTTCTCCTCGTCCGTGACGATGACCATCGTCAGGACCATGCCCACGGCCGGCGTGCCGATCGCGCGGCGGCCCTGCACCAACGCCTTGTTGATCTTGCTTGCCGTGGTGTCGCTCAGGTCGATCTTCATGGCCTGCGCCAGCTCCGTCCGTCTCGTGCGAGCATCTCGTCGGCTTCCTCGGGTCCCCAGCTCCCGGACGCGTACCGCGCCGGCCTGCCGTGTGTGTCCCAGTACTCCTCGATCGGATCGAGGATCTTCCAGGACTCTTCCACTTCCTGGTGACGGGGGAACAAATTGGCGTCCCCGAGGAGGACATCCAGGATGAGCCGCTCGTAGGCCTCCGGGCTCGACTCCGTGAAGGATTCGCCGTACGCGAAGTCCATCGTCACGTCCCGGATCTCCATCGAGGTGCCCGGCACCTTGGAGCCGAACCGCACCGTCACGCCTTCGTCCGGCTGGACCCGGATGACGATGGCGTTCTGGCCGAGCTCCTCGGTGGCGGTGGAGTCGAAGGGCGAGTGCGGCGCCCGCTGGAAGACGACCGCGATCTCCGTCACCCGCCGCCCGAGCCGCTTGCCGGTGCGCAGGTAGAACGGCACGCCGGCCCAGCGCCGGTTGTCCAGGTTCAGCCTGACGGCCGCGTAGGTGTCCGTCTTCGAGCCCGGGTCGATGCCGTCCTCGTCGAGGTACCCGAGAACCTTCTCGCCGCCCTGCCAGGCCGTCGCGTACTGCCCGCGCACGGTGTGCCGGCCGAGGTCCTCCGGCAGCTTGACGGCCCTGAGCACCTTCAGCTTCTCGGTGAGCAGCGACGCGGCGTCGAACGCGGCCGGCTCCTCCATGGCGGTGAGCGCCATCAGCTGGAGCAGATGGTTCTGGATGACGTCACGGGCCGAGCCGATGCCGTCGTAGTACCCGGCGCGGCCCCCGATGCCGATGTCCTCGGCCATCGTGATCTGCACATGGTCGACGTACGACCGGTTCCAGATCGGCTCGAACATCTGGTTCGCGAACCGCAGCGCCAGGATGTTCTGGACCGTCTCCTTGCCGAGGTAGTGGTCGATCCGGAAGACCTGCTCCGGGTCGAACACGTCGTGCACGATCGCGTTCAGCTCCCGGGCGCTGGCGAGATCCCGGCCGAACGGCTTCTCGATGACCGCCCGCCGCCACGATCCCTCGGGGGCGTCCGCCAGGCCGTGCTTCTTCAGCTGCTGCACGACCTTCGGGAAGAACTTCGGCGGTACGGAGAGGTAGAAGGCGTAGTTGCCGCTGGTGCCGCGCGCCTTGTCCAACTCCTCCACGGTCTGGCGCAGCCGGTCGAACGCCGTGTCGTCGTCGAAGTCACCGGGGATGAACCGCATGCCCTCCGACAGCTGCTGCCAGACCTCCTCACGGAACTCGGTACGGGCGTGCTCGCGCACCGAGTCGTGCACGATCTGCGCGAAGTCCTCGTCCTCCCAGTCCCGGCGGGCGAACCCGACCAGGGAGAAGCCCGGCGGCAGCATGCCGCGGTTGGCCAGGTCGTACACGGCCGGCATCAGCTTCTTGCGGGACAGGTCACCGGTGACCCCGAAGATCACGAGCCCGGACGGGCCCGCGATACGGGGGAGACGGCGGTCCCGCGCGTCGCGGAGGGGGTTGTCCCAGTCGGAGGTCATTCTGCGTCAGCTCCCTTGCTGCCGAGCGACTTCTTGACGGCGTCCAACAGGTCCTGCCACGCCACCTCGAACTTGGCGACGGCCTCGTGCTCCAACCGGGTGACGACGTCCTCGTAGGAGATCCCGAGCGCCTCCACCGCGGCCAGGTCGGCGCGGGCCTGCGCATAGCCGCCCGTCACCGTGTCGCCGGTGATCTCGCCGTGGTCGGCGGTGGCGTTCAGCGTTGCCTCGGGCATCGTGTTCACGGTGCCGGGCGCGACGAGTCGGTCCACGTACAGGGTGTCCTTGTAGGCGGGGTCCTTGACGCCCGTGGAAGCCCACAGCGGGCGCTGCTTGTTTGCGCCGGCCCCGGTCAGGGCCGTCCAGCGGGCTGTCGACCGTGCCGCGTCGTCGGCAGCGCCGAACACATCCTCGTACGCCTCGTAGGCGAGGCGCGCGTTGGCGAGCGCCGCGCGGCCCTTCAGCGCGAGGGCCTCGTCCGTGCCGATGGCCGTCAGCCGCTTGTCGATGTCGGCGTCGACGCGGGAGACGAAGAAGGACGCCACGGAGTGGACGGCGGACAGGTCCAGGCCGTTCGCCGCGGCCTTCTCCAGACCGGCCAGGTAGGCGTCCATGACCTCGCGGTAGCGCTCCAGCGAGAAGATCAGGGTCACGTTGACGCTGATGCCGAGGCCGATGACCTCGGTGATCGCCGGCAGGCCCGCCCGGGTCGCCGGGATCTTGATCATGACGTTGGGGCGGTCGACGAGCCAGGCGAGCTGCTTGGCCTCGGCGATCGTCGCCGCCGTCTGGTGCGCGAGGCGCGGGTCGACCTCGATGGAGACCCGGCCGTCGCGGCCGTCGGTGGCGTCGTACACGGGCCGCAGGATGTCGGCGGCGGCTCGGACGTCGGCGGTGGTCATCATCCGCACGGCCTCGTCGACCGTGACGCCCCGCACCGCGAGGTCGCCGAGCTGCTCTTCGTAGCCCTCGCCGGAGCCGATGGCGGCCTGGAAGATGGACGGGTTGGTGGTGACACCCACGACGTTCTTGTTCGCGACGAGTTCGGCGAGGTTGCCGGACTCGATCCGCTTGCGCGACAGGTCGTCCAGCCAGATCGAGACGCCCTCGTCGGCCAGGCGCTTCAGCGTGCCCGCGGTCGCGGTTGCTTCGGTGGTCACAGTGATCATCTTCTTTCTGCGTTCAGGTCAACCGCGGGCGGCGGCAAGCGATTCCCGGGCGGCGGCGGCCACGTTCCCGGGGGTGAAGCCGTACTCGGCGAACAGCGTCCTGGCGTCGGCGGAGGCGCCGAAGTGCTCCAGGGAGACGATGCGTCCGGCGTCGCCCACGAACCGGTACCAGGTGAGCCCGATGCCGGCCTCGACGGCGACCCGCGCCTTCACGGCGGGCGGCAGGACGCTCTCGCGGTACTCGCGCGGCTGCTGCTCGAACCACTCCACGGACGGCATCGACACCACCCGGGTGCCGATCCCCTCGGCCTCCAGCAGCTCCCGCGCGGCGACGGCGAGCTGAACCTCGGAGCCGGTCGCGACGAGAACGACGTCCGGCGTACCGGTGGAGGAGTCCTGGAGGACGTAACCACCCTTGGCCGCATCGGAGTCGGGCGCGTACGTCGGCACGCCCTGGCGGGTGAGCGCGAGGCCGTGCGGGGCCGGGTCGGTGGAGTGGCGGCGCAGGATCTCGGCCCACACGATCGCGGTCTCGTTGGCGTCGGCGGGGCGCACCACGTTCAGGCCCGGGATGGCACGCAGCGACGCCAGGTGCTCGACCGGCTGATGGGTCGGGCCGTCCTCGCCGAGGCCGACGGAGTCGTGCGTCCAGATGTATGTCACCGGCAGCTGCATCAGAGCCGACATGCGTACGGCGTTGCGCATGTAGTCGGAGAACACCAGGAAGGTGCCGCCGTAGATACGGGTGTTGCCGTGCAGGGCGATGCCGTTCATCTCCGCGGCCATCGAGAACTCACGGATGCCGAAGTGGACGGTGCGGCCGTACGGGTCGGCCTCCGGCAGCGGGTTGCCCCTGGGCAGGAACGAACTCGACTTGTCGATGGTGGTGTTGTTGGACCCGGCCAGGTCGGCCGAGCCGCCCCACAGCTCGGGAAGGACCGGGCCGAGGGCCTGGAGCACCTTGCCGGACGCGGCGCGTGTGGCGACCGACTTGCCCTCTTCGAACACCGGGATCGAGGACTCCCAGCCCTCGGGCAGCTGACCGGCGACGATCCGGTCGAACAGCCGGGCCCGCTCGGGGTCCGCGGCGCGCCAGGCGCCGAACCGCTTGTCCCAGGCGGCGTGCGCCTCGGCACCCCGGTCCAGGGCGCGGCGGGCGTGGGCGAGCACCTCGTCGGCGACCTCGAAGGACTGCTCGGGGTCGAAGCCCAGCAGGCGCTTGGTCGCGGCGATCTCGTCGTCGCCGAGGGCGGAGCCGTGGGAGGCCTCGGTGTTCTGCGCGTTCGGGGCGGGCCACGCGATGATCGTGCGCATCGCGATGATCGAGGGCCGCTCGGTCTCGGCCTGCGCCGCCCTCAGCGCGGCGTACAGGGCGTGGACGTCGACGTCGCCGCCGAGCTCCGGCTCGATCCGCTGCACGTGCCAGCCGTACGCCTCGTAGCGCTTCAGCACGTCCTCGGAGAACGCGGTCGCGGTGTCGCCCTCGATGGAGATGTGGTTGTCGTCGTAGAGGAAGACCAGGTTGCCGAGCTTCTGGTGGCCGGCGAGCGAGGAGGCCTCGGCGGAGACGCCCTCCTGCAGGTCGCCGTCGGAGACGATCGCCCAGATGGTGTGGTCGAACGGGGACTCGCCCTCGGGCGCCTCCGGGTCGAACAGGCCGCGCTCGTAGCGGGCCGCCATCGCCATGCCGACGGCGTTGGCGACACCCTGCCCGAGCGGCCCGGTCGTCGTCTCGACCCCGGCGGTGTGACCGTACTCGGGGTGCCCCGGCGTCTTCGAACCGTGCGTCCGGAACGACTTGAGGTCGTCGAGCTCCAGCTCGTACCCGGCGAGGAAGAGCTGCGTGTACAGGGTCAGCGAGGTGTGGCCGGGGGAGAGGACGAAGCGGTCACGGCCGGTCCACTCGGGGTCGGCGGGGTCGTGCCGCATCACCTTCTGAAAGATCGTGTACGCGGCGGGGGCGAGGCTCATCGCCGTGCCCGGGTGGCCGTTGCCGACCCGCTGTACGGCGTCGGCCGCGAGAAGGCGGGCCGTGTCGACGGCACGCCGGTCGAGTTCGGTCCATTCGAAGCGGTCCGGGGTCTGCGTGCTCATCTTCAAAAAGTCCTCGATCGGAGCGAAGTAGCTGGTCCAACGCGTTCAAAAGTAAAAGTCTGACTTTTGAGAGGGAAGGTCGGCGTGTGTCAGGCTGTGGTGAAAGTGGGACACCGCAAGGCGCGCCGCGCACGGCTGAGCAAGGGGCGCGCACGGGTGAGACGGCACGAGACGGACATGGTGGAAATGGCGGATATCGCGGACGCGAGCGCTCAAGGTGGCGACGCGATACGGACGTTTCCGTTCCCGGCCGACCAGAGCGTCCTCGGCGTCGGCATGCAGGTGGGCCGAATGGGCGCCGGCCGCACCTGGCACGCCACGGACGCACCGCTGGAGCGGGTGCACCGCATCGACTTCCATGTCGTGATGCTCTTCGCCGAGGGGCCCGTGCGGCACATGATCGACTTCGCCGAGTACGAGGCGAACGCCGGTGACCTGCTGTGGATCCGCCCCGGCCAGGTCCACCGCTTCTCCGGGACGGACGACTACCGCGGGACCGTCCTGACCATGCAGCCCGGCTTCCTGCCCCGCGCCACGGTCGAGGCGACCGGCCTCTACCGCTACGACCTGCCGCCCCTGCTCCACCCCGACGAGGCCCGGCTCCCCGCCCTGCGCTCGGCGCTGGCCCAGTTGCAACGCGAGTACGAGGACACCACGACCCTGCCGCTGAGTCTGCACACCGCGGTGCTGCGGCACTCACTGACGGCGTTCCTGCTGCGCCTCGCCCATCTCGCGGCGAGCTCGGCGGAAGCGGCACGCCACCAGGGCGACACGACCTTCACGCTCTTCCGGGACGCGGTGGAGCGGGGCTTCGCCAGGAACCACAGCGTCAGCGCGTACGCCGACCAGCTCGGGTACTCGCGCCGGACCCTGGTACGAGCCGTCCGCGCCGCCACCGGCGAGACACCCAAGGGGTTCATCGACAAGCGGGTCATCCTGGAGGCGAAACGGCTGCTGGCCCACACGGACATGCCGATCGGGCGGGTGGGCGCGGCGGTGGGGTTCCCGGACGCCGCGAACTTCTCCAAGTTCTTCCACCAGCACACGGAGGTGACACCGGCGGGGTTCCGGTCGGAGCTTCGTTGAACACACCGGTCGTCCGCTGTCTGCGGCACCGTCGCGGCTTGTCGCGCGGTTCCCCGCGCCCCTAGGGGGTTGTCGGGCGGGTTTCGTACATGCGTACCGCCACTGTCAGTCCCGAAGCCGCCGTCAACGCGGCGACCGTCCAGATCGCCGTCGTCAACCCGTACGCGTCGGCCAGCACCCCCGCCAGCAGCGCCCCCACCGCGAACCCTCCGTCGCGCCACAGTCGGTAGACGCCGACCGCTCGGGCCCGCCAGGCCGGATGGGCCACGTCGCCGATGACGGCCAGGAGGGTCGGGTAGACCAGGGCTGTGCCGAGGCCCAGTAGGGCCTGGGCCGCCGCCCATGCCGGGAACGTCGTCCCCTCGGCGACCAGGGCGATCGCGGCCGCCTGGAGCAACATCCCCGCCGTGATGAGGTGTTTGCGGCCGATGTGGTCCGACCACCACCCCGTGACCAGCTGCCCCGCTCCCCACACCGCCGGATAGAGGGCCGCGAGGACGCCGATCTGTGCCACCGACAGGCCGTGCGCGGCGAACAGCAGCGGGAAGATGCCCCACGCGAGGGCGTCGTTGAGGTTGTTGACCATGCCCGCCTGGCTCGCAGCCGACAGGGCCCGGTCGCCGAAGCTGGTCCGGCGTGCGATCTGCCTGGTCGTCAACTCCCGTTCCGCCACGGCCTGTACGGGATGCAGCGCGGCCTCGGCTCGCGCGTGCTCGCGGGTCTCGCGGACGGCGAACACCGACAGGCCGAGGGCCAGGACGAGATACGCGGCGCCCAGCAGGAACGGCTCGGGGCGCAGCCCGGCGTGCTCGGCGATCGCGCCCGTCGCCATCGCGGTCGCGGCCACCGCCCCGTACCCGGCGGCCTCGTTGAGGCCCATCGCCAGGCCGCGCCGCTCCGGACCGGCCAGGTCGATCTTCATGATGACCGTCGTGGACCAGGTCAGCCCCTGGTTCACGCCAAGGAGGACGTTCGCGGCGACGATCCAGCCCCACGTCGGCCCCCACGCCAGCATCGCGGGCACGGGCAGTGCGATCAGCCATCCGGCGACCAGCACCGGCTTGCGGCCGTACCGGTCGGAGAGGGTGCCCGCGGCGAAGTTGGTCACCGCCTTCGTCGAACCGAAGGCCAGGATGTAGGTGAGGGCGGCGGTGTAGGCCGACAGGTGGAAGACGTCGTCGGCGAGCAGCGGCAGTACGGTGCGCTCCTGGCCGAGCATGCCGCCGACCAGGGCGTTGACAAGGACGAGCAGGCTGAACTGGGCAAGGTTGGCGCGCAGTCCGAGCCGTACGGCCCGGGCCTCGGTGTGCGTCGTCACGCGCCCTCCCGCAGCGGGCGCCCGGTGGCCTCGGCCCAGTCGTCGGGGCCGCCCGTGAGGACGGCGACGTCACGGTGCCCGCTCCGCTGAAGGAGACTCGCCCCGGTCATCGCGCGCTCCCCGTGGGCGCAGTGCACCACGGTGCCTGCCGGCGGCTCGTCCGCGCGGCCGGGAAGGTCGCCGAGTTCGATGCCGAGCGCGCCGGGGATGTGCCCGGCGTCCCACTCGGACCGCCGGCGGACATCGAGGACCGCCCGGTCGGCCACGCGGCCGGGCGCCACGAGCTCGACGGTCTCCCGCTGGCCGCCGTCGGCCGTCCAGACGTCCATGGTCAGCCGGCCGCACAGCCGCTCGTACCCGATCTTCAGGGCCTGGAAGGTGAGTTCGGCGAGATCCTGGCCGGGCCCGGTGACGAACACGAGCGGTGTGTCCTCGGGCAGCAGCCAGCCGAGCCAGGTGGCGAACTGGTCGCGCAGATGGACGGAGAGCGCGCCCGGTACGTGCCCGGCGGCGAAGTCCCGCACCGACCGTACGTCGACGACCTGCGCGCCCTCGCCCAGCAGCCGGCGTACCTCGGCCGGGGACAGCTCGGGCAGCGGCGGCGGGCCGTCGAGGACCGTGGGACCGCGCCGGTTGGCCTCCGCCAGGCGGTCGAAGTAGGCGGGGTAGGACCCGAGGCCGTCCAGCAGCAGCCGTACGAAAGCGTCCTCGTCCGGCGCGGCCAGCAGCGCGTTGGTCCGCTTCTCGGCGCCGATGGTGGTCGTGCGCTCGGCGCCCGGCGGGGCGGAGCAGAAGGAGCCGGCGCCGTGCGTGGGCCACACCGGCGTCGGGTCCGGGAGCCGGGCCAGGCGGTGCAGGGAGCGGTACTGCGCACACGCCAGCTCCCGTGCGCGGTCCGCGCCCAGCAGGTCGGTGCGGGCGACCGAGCCGACGATCAGTGAGCCGCCGGTGAAGACCCCGAGCTCCCGCGTGCCGTCCAGGAGCAGGAAGGACAGGTGCTCGTCCGTGTGCCCCGGGGTGGCCAGCGCGCGCAGTGTCAGGCCGCCGAGGTCCACCTCGTCCCCGTCGGAGAGGGCCCGGTGCGCGAAGGCGCGGCGGCCGGCGGCGGAGGCCAGCACCGCGGCCCCGTCGTCGGCGGCGAGCTGGAGCGCGCCGGAGAGGAAGTCGGCGTGCAGATGGGTGTCCGCCGCGAAGGCCACGGTGAGCCCGCGCCGCCCGGCCTCGGCGCGCAGGGCGCGCAGATCGCGGGTCGCGTCCACGGCCAGGGCGCGGCCGTCGCCCAGGTCGACGAGGTAGGCGCTGTTGCCGAGACCGCTGTCGACCAGCGGAATCAGATGATCGTCGGCGAAGCCCATCGGGTCCTCCAGATTTCACGTTACGAGCCGGGTGGACCCCACGCCCGCCCATCACTTACAATATTCCATGGAATTATGGAGGATGCCATGGGAGACGCGGTCCGCAAAGCCGCCCTGTACGACGCCTTCGCCCGTACCGGCAAGGCGCTGAGCAGCGGAAAACGCCTGGAGCTGCTCGATCTGCTGGCCCAGGGCGAGCGCACCGTCGACGCCCTCGCCAAGGCCGCGGGCCTGAATCTGACGACCGCCTCGGCCCACCTCCAGACCCTCAGGCAGGCCGGCCTGGTCGCCACCCGCCGTGACGGCGTACGCATCCACTACCGGCTGGCCGGCGCCGACGTCGCCGCCCTGTACGCCCTGCTCCGCCAGGTCGCCCAGACCCACCAGCCGGCCGTCGAACCCGCCCGCGCCGCCTACCTCGGAGCGGACGACACCAGGGCGGTCGACCGCGAGGAACTGCTCGCCCGTGCCGAGGCCGGCGAGGTCGTCGTCCTGGACGTACGCCCGGCCGAGGAGTACGCGGCCGGCCACATCCCGGGCGCCCTGTCCATCCCCATCGACCAACTCGCCGACCGCATCGCCGAGTTGCCCGCGCGGGCCGAGGTGGTCGCCTACTGCCGGGGCGCCTACTGCGTCCTGGCCCATGACGCCGTACGCCTTTTGCGGGAGCGCGGCCGCAGCGCCGTGCGCCTCACCGACGGGATGCTGGAGTGGCGGCTGGCGGAGCTGCCGGTCGAGACCGCGGCGTGAACCGGCGGGTTCACTTGACAGACGGATCCGATGTGCCTACGAAACCTCCATGACCGCCCATGAAGAAGACAAAGAAGACCACGCATCCGTGGTTCCGCAGGATCTGGACGCCGCAGGGGCCCAGGCCTCCGTCACCCTTCTGGAACGCCTCGCCGAGAAGCTCGGCGGCCGTGCCTCGGTCACCGCCGTCTACGGCGAACCCGTCACCGCCGACGGCGTCACCGTCGTCCCGGTCGCCAGGGTCGCCTACGGCTTCGGCGGCGGCACGGGACGCACGGTCGAGGGCGCCAAGGCCGGGGACGGCGGTGGCGGCGGCGGAGGCGTCGAGGCCAAGCCCATCGGCTACATCGAGATCAGGGACGGCGTCAGCACCTACCGGCCCATCCGGGATCCCTGGCGCGACGTCGTGCTCCCGCTGGCCGCACTCGGACTCGCCCTCACCCTCCCGAAGGCGGTCCGCGCACTGCGACGGCGCCGCTGAGACACAGCGGTGCCCCGCGCCCCGGTCGGGACGCGGGGCACCGCGCGGCCGGCCACGACGGACCCGCGGACACCGACGCCCCGTCGCGGCCGACCGCTCGGATGCGCTCAGCGGCCGAAGTTGAACCAGTTCACGTTCACGAAGTCCGCCGGCTGGCCGCTGCTGAAGGTCAGATAGACGTCGTGCGTGCCGGTCACCCCGGTGATGTTCGCCGGCACCGTCCGCCACGACTGCCAGCCGCCCGTGCTGCCGACCGCGAAACTGCCGACGGGCGCGTTGCCGCGGCTGTCCAGGCGCACCTCGACCAGCCCGCTGACGCCGCTCGCCGCACCGCTCGCCACCCGGCCGACGAACTGGTTCGCCGCCGGGGAACCGAAGTTGACACCCCGGTACAGCGCCCAGTCGCCGTTCGCGAGGGAGGCGATGTTCTGCCCGCCGCCCGAGTCGGAGGTGGACTCGGTGCCCACGCCGCCCTGGCTGTCGTAGGACTCGGCCTGGATGGCGCTGTAGGCGTCACGGTTTCCCGTCGGCGGAGGCGTGGTGCCGCTCCCGCTGGACAGCACCTGGACGTAGTCGACGACCATTGAGTGGCCCGGCTGCGTGCCGCCGTCCGGGCCGCCGCCGAAGGCGTCCGGGAAGCCGCCGCCCATCGCGACGTTGAGGATGACGAAGAAGCCGTGGTTCGTCGCGTTCGCCCACGTCGTCGCGTCGACCTGGTTGGCCCGTACGGTGTGGAAGTTGACGCCGTCGAGATAGAAGCGGATCTCCTCGACGCTCGTCGAGCGGTCCCACTCCATCCGGTAGGTGTGGAAGCCGGCCTGGCAGGTCGTGCCGGAGCAGGTGGTGTTGCCGCCGATGCCGCTGGTCTCGTTGCAGGGGCCGCCGGGTGAGGTGCCGCAGTGCATGGTGGCGAACACCGTGTTCATGCCCTGGGTGTTCTCCATGATGTCCAGCTCGCCGACGGCGGGCCAGTTCCAGTAGTTGCCGCGGTAGGGCCCGCCCAACATCCAGAACGCCGGCCAGTAGCCCTTGGCCGCGGCTCCGGTCACGTTCGGCACCTGGATACGGGACTCCACGCGGAGCTTGCCGCCCGCCGGGGGCTGGAAGTCGGTGCGATTGGTCTCGATGCGCCCCGAGGTCCAGTTGCCGGACGCGTCCCGGCGGGGCGTGATGCGCAGATTGCCGTTGCCGTCGAGCGAGACGTTGTTCGTGCTGTTCGTCATCGTCTCGATCTCGCCGGTGCCCCAGTTGGCGGGGCCGCCGGGATAGCCCTTGCCGGTCGCGTACCGCCAGTCGGAGGTGTTCACGCCGGAGCCCGCGGCGCCCTGGAAGTCGTCCAGGAACACCTGCGTCCAGCCCGAAGGGGGCGTCGGCGCGGACGCGTCGGCCGACGGGGCGGTGACGGTGGTCGCGGCCGCCACCAGGCCGAGCGTGCCGAGTACGGCCAGCAGTGCGCGTCTTGGGGAGCGGGATCTGCGGTGTATGCCGGAGGGGTCACTCATGGGGGTGCTGCCTCTCGGGGTACGGAAGTGGGGGAGCGGGGTGCCTTCGAGAGCGCTAAGGAAATTGAGAGCGCTCTCAGAGTGCCGTCAATGTGCTCCCCGGTGCTCCGGTCGTCAAGAGATGAAGCAGATAAATCCCTTGCACCACAGGGAAGTTCACTCCGTGAAGGCGGACGGGTCCCGGAGTTAGTGTGAGGTCCATGGAACTTGCCTTCACCGGCTCGGTGATCGAATGGCGCGGACCGGCGCCGTACTACTTCGTCCGGGTCCCCGACGAGGAGTCCGCCGACATCCGCGACGTGGCCGCGATGGCCACCTACGGCTGGGGCGTGATCCCCGTCGAGGCCCGGGTCGGCGAGATCGCCTTCGAGACGTCCCTCTTTCCCAAGGACGGCGGCTACCTGCTGCCGCTGAAGAACGCGGTACGGGGGCCGCAGGGGCTCGGGGCCGGCGACGAGGTCACCGTGAAGATGACCGTGCGCCTGTAGGCACCGGCGCCGGGGCCTCCTCGTGCAGCCCGAACCGGTCGTGCGCCCGGCGCAGCGGCTTCGGCGCCCACCAGGCACGCCGGCCGAGCAGCGCCATCGTCGCCGGGACCAGCAGCATCCGTACGACCGTCGCGTCGATCAGCACCGCGAGGGTCAGGCCCAGGCCGATCTGCAGGATGGGTGCGAAGCCGCCGGTCATGAAGGCGCCGAACACCACCGCGAGGAGCAGTGCCGCGCAGGTGACCACGCGGCCCGAGCGGCGCAGACCGGTGACCACGGCCTCCCGGTCGTCCCCGGTGAGCTGCCGTGCCTCGCGCATCCGGGCCAGGATGAACAGTTCGTAGTCCATGGCCAGACCGAACGCGATCGCCACGATCAGCGGTGGCGCGGTCAGGCTCAGTGCGTCCAGACCCTCGCTGCCCAGCAGCCCCGCCAGATGCCCGTCCTGGAACACCCACACCACCACGCCGAGCGCGGCGCCCAGGCTGAGCAGGGTGGTCACGATGGTGCGCAACGGGATCAGCAGCGAGCCGGTGAAGGCGAAGAGCAGGGCGAAGATGCCGGCCAGGACGGTGACCGCTGCCCAGGGCGCCCGGTCCGAGAGCATCTCCCGGAAGTCCACCAGGCGGGCGGCCGGCCCGGTGACCTCGACCGGTTCGCCGCCGCGCACGTCCCGGATCCGCTCGACCAGCGCGGTGGCCTCCGGGCCGTCGACGCTGCCCGGTGGCCGGACGCGCAGGACCGTCGCCCCGCCCGGCAGTTCGTGGGACTCGGTCGCGGGAGACAGCGCCCGGATCCGGTCGGCGGTGGCCGCGTCCGCGCCCGGCTTCAGCACGACCGTGATCGGCGAGACGCCGGTGCCCGGCGGGAAGTGCTCGTCGACGGTGTCGTACAGCTGCCGTGCCTCGGTGCTCGCGGGCAGTTGCTCGGCGTCGCCGAGGTTGATCGTCATGCCGGTGACGGGCAGCGCCAGGACCAGCAGGACCGGTACGACGGTGGCCACCACGGCGATCCGGCGGCGGGCCGAGAAGCGGGCCAGGCGCGCGAACACGCGGCCCTCCTCGCCCTCCGGCCGGACCTTCGCCGGGGCGATCTTCCCGCCGAACCTCGCGAGCAGCGCCGGCAGCAGTGTGAGCGCGGCCAGCATGTCGACGACGACCACGGCGGCCACGGCCAGCCCCATGCTGCGCAGGAACACGCTCGGGAACACCAGCAGCCCGGTCAGGCTGACCGCGACGGTGAGCCCGGAGAACAGCACGGTCCGGCCGGCCGCCGCGACCGTACGCTCCACCGCCCGGGCCACGTCGTCGGTGTTCCGGCGCTCCTCGCGGAAGCGGACCACCATCAACAGGGCGTAGTCCACGGCGAGTCCGAGCCCCAGCATCGTGGTCACCTGGATCGCGTACACGGAGATGTCGGTGACCTCGCTGAACAGGAACAGGGCGAGGAACGCGCCCGCGATCCCGCTGACCGCGATCACCAGTGGCAGCGCCGCCGCGCGCAGCCCGCCGAACACCACGAGGAGCAGGGCGAGTACGACCGGCAGGGAGATCAACTCCGCGTTCCGTACGTCCTCCTGGGCCCGCTCACCGATCTGCGTGCCCAGCAACGGGCCGCCGCTGACGTGCACTTCGGGCGCGTCGATCTGCCGGATCCGCTCGGCGGCCGCGTCGACGGCGTCCTCCTCGGCGGTGTCGTCGAGGCCGCCTTCGAGGGTGACGGGGATGATCACCGCCCGCCCGTCCTCGGAGGTCAGGCCACGGGTGGCGTACGGGTCGGGCACGGCGGCCACCCCGTCGAGGGACCGCACGTCGGCGACGGCCCGCTCGACCTGCTCCCGCAGCGCGGGGTCGGCCACGGCGGTGCCCTCGACGACGCCGGTGATCGACTCCCCGGCGGGGTCGGCGCGGTCGAGGTACCGCGCGGCGGCCTCGGACTCGGTGCCCGGGATGTCGGCCACGTTGTCGGAGAGGCGGCCGAAGACGCCCG
Source organism: Streptomyces chartreusis (assembly GCF_008704715.1). Classification (NCBI taxonomy): domain Bacteria; kingdom Bacillati; phylum Actinomycetota; class Actinomycetes; order Kitasatosporales; family Streptomycetaceae; genus Streptomyces; species Streptomyces chartreusis. The sequence continues at coordinate 1,722,527 of NZ_CP023689.1, read as the reverse complement.
TCCCCAGGCCGAAGCCGAGCAGCAGGAAGAGCACCCACAGGGCGATGACGGTGAGCGGGCGGCGGGTAGCCGCCCGGGCGAGCGTGGTGAGCACGGTCCCTCCCGGCAGGACGGTCGGTTGCCATCGCCCTCAGACTCACGCCACGGGGGTGGTCACCGGATCGCCGGTGGGAGCGGTTTGCGGGGCTCCGTCGCACGGGGGAGGAGTGCCCGCAACTCCCTCGCTAGGGGGAGCCCGGGGTCACGAGCCCCGTCTCGTAGGCGCAGATCACCGCCTGCACCCGGTCCCTCAGAGCGAGCTTGCCCAGCACGTTGCTGACATGGGTCTTCACCGTGTGCTCGCTGACGAACAGGGTCGTGGCGATCTCGGAGTTGGACAGCCCGCGCGCCAGCAGCCGCAGGGTCTCCACCTCGCGCGCCGTCAGGACGTCCAGGCGCTGCGGGGTGGCCTCGGCGGCGGCCTCCTCGCGGCGGCGCCGCACGATGTCGGCGACCAGCCGCCGCGTCACCGTCGGCGCGAGCAGCGAGTCCCCGGCCGCGACGACCCGTACGGCGTGCACGAGGTCGTCGCGCCGCACGTCCTTCAGCAGGAAGCCGCTGGCGCCCGCGCACAACGCCTCGTACACGTACTCGTCCAGGTCGAACGTGGTCAGCATGACCACCTTGCAGCTGGACTGTCCGCACACCCGCCGGGCCGCCTCCAGGCCGTCCATGACCGGCATCCGGATGTCGAGGAGCAGCACGTCGGGCGTGTGCCGCTGCACCGCGGCGACCGCGTCGGCGCCGTCGCCGGCCTCCGCGACCACCTCGATGTCCGGCTGCGCCTCCAGGATCATGGAGAACCCGGCCCGCACCAGTTCCTGGTCGTCGGCGACCACCACCCGGATGCTCATCCCAGTGCCGCCTCCCGGTCGACGGCCGCGGGCAGCCGTACGACCACCCGGAAACCGCCCTCCGGTCCGCGCCCTGCCCGTGCGCTGCCCCCGCAGGCGGCGGCCCGCTCCCGGATGCCGATCAGGCCGTGGCCGCCGTGGCCGGAGCCCGGTCCCTGTCCGTCGTCGGTCACCGTCAGTGTCAACTCGTCCTCCGTCCAGTCGAGTTCGACGGTAGCGGAGGTGGCCCGCGCGTGTTTCACCGTGTTGGTCAGGGCCTCCTGGACCACGCGGAAGGCGGCGACCTCGGTGTCCGGGGGCAGCGGGCGGGGCGTGCCGGAGCCGCTCAGCTCCACCCGCAGCCCGGTGGACTCGCCGACCTGGCGGACCAGGCCGGGCAGCTCGGCAACGCCCGGCTGCGGCAGCCGCCACGCACCGCCGTCGCCCCGCGGCTCCTTGAGCACGCCGAGGATCCGGCGCAGCTGCGCCATCGAGTCCCGCCCGGCCCCCGCGATCGCGTCGAACGCGGCCTCGGCGCGCGCCGGATCGCTGCGCACCACCACCGGTCCGGCCTCGGCCTGCACCACCATCAGGCTCACCGCGTGCGCGAGGACGTCGTGCATGTCCCGGGCGATCCGGGACCGCTCCTGCGTAATGGCCCGCGCGGTGTCGGCGGCCCGCTCCCGCTCCAGTCGCCGGGCCCGGTCCTCCAACTCGGCCGTGTAGGCCCGCTGCACCCGGGCCAGCACGCCGAAGCCGTAGGCGCACACCACGCTCAGCAGGTGGAAGGCGTACTCGAAGGGCTGGGGCTCCTCCTTGTGCATCATCGTCAGCGAGACGCCGACGAGCCAGCCGACCAGCATCGCGCGCCGCTGCCACGGCCTGCCCAGGGCGGCCATCGTGTAGAGGACGACCATGCCGCCGTACATCACGTCCGGCGGCGGCGCGTGGTAGACGGCCTGCACGGGGGTGGCCACGGACACGGCGCACGCCGTCAGGAACGGCGCGCGGCGCCGCCACACCAGCGGCACGGCGGTCGCGGCGCCGATCAGCCAACCCTGCCAGGTCAGCCGGTCGTCGCCCTCGTCGGGGAAGATCCACTGCAACGAGACGGCGAACAGTACGAGCGCGGCGAGCGCCGAGTCGACGACGTACGGGTTGGCGGTGCGCAGGCGCTCGGCAGCGGGGGAGAACCAGGAACGAGCGGACACGGGCGGCTCCTCGGGGCAAGGGCACTTTCAGTATCGCGAGGTCACTCGGGGCTCGTCCTCACCGGTGAGAGGGATTTAGGCGGGGCGCCTGCCGTGGGGGTGTGCCGGGTCGGCGGGCGTCCGCGGGTTCGTCGTGGCTGGTCGCGCAGTTCCCCGCGCCCCTTTGCGGCGATGCCGAGCCGCATGTCGATACAGCCCCGCGCGTACGGTTGGGCAACGCCCTCAAGGGGCGCGGGGAACTGCGCGAACGGCCGCGACGGCGCCGCAGACGACGGACTCCGCCGCACGCTGCGCCGTCGTGGACTTCGGCCCCCTACGCCCCCTTCTCCGGCCGCCAGCCCAACCCCCGCGATATCCCCCGCGCCGCCAGCCGTACCGCCGGTGCCAGGACCGGGATCTGGGCGTCCGCCTGCGGGACAACGACCGACACGGCGGCGACGACCGCCCCGCCAGGGCCCCGCACCGGCGCCGCGACGGACAGCGCGTCGTCGGTGACCTGGCGGCTGCTCACCGCGACACCCGTGCGGCGCACCTCGGCCAGCATGCGGCGCAGCCCGGCCGGATCGGTGACGGTGTACGGCGTGAAGGCGGCGAGCGGACCGCCGCAGTAGCCCTCCTGGAAGTCCGCGTCGCTGTGCGCGAGCAGCGCGAGCCCGACGCCGGTGGCGTGCAGCGGCCAGCGCGCCCCGACGCGGATGTGCACCCCGACCGCGGACCGTCCCGAAAGCCACTCGATGTAGACGACCTCGGGCCCGTCCCGGACCGCCAACTGCACGTTCTCGTGCGTCGCCTCGTACAGGTCCTCCAGATACGGCAGCGCGACCTGCCGCAGCGCCAGCCCGCGCGGCGCGAGTGCCGCGAGCTCCCACAGCCGCAGCCCGACGTGGTAGAGCCCGGCGTCGTCCCGCTCCAGCGCGCCCCACTCGGTGAGCGCGGCCACCAGCCGGTGCGCGGTGCTCAGGCTCAGCCCGGCCCGCCGGCTGATGTCGGTCAGACTCAGCGCCGGATGCTCCAGGTCGAAGGCCCCGAGCACCGCCAGCAGTCGGTCGGGCGCGGACCGGGCATGGGCCGGCACGGACGCCACGCCGTCACCCGAGCCCGGACTCGGCGACTCTCTGCAGCAGCGCGTGCAACTGCTCGCGCTCGCCGTCGTCCAGCGGCCCGACCAGCTCGTCGGTGACGCGCTGCCCGGCCTCGTCGGTGTCCCGGAGGAACGCCCGGCCGCCCTCGGTCAGGGCGATGATCCGGCTGCGCCGGTCGTCGGGGGAGGGGCGCCGCTCGGCGAAGCCCAGCTTCTCCAGGTCGTCGACCAGGCCGACGATCGCGCTCGGGTCGTAGCCGAGCGACGCGCTCAGTTCGCGCTGGAGGGCGCCCGGGGTGGTGGCGAGGAAGCGCAGCACCGCGTAGTGGCGCAGCCGCAGGCCCGACTCCTGGAGGAAGGAGTTGAACAGCTGACCGGAGCGCAGGCCGAGGCGGTACAGCAGATAGCCCGTGTCCGCGTGCAGTCCGCGCATCCACGGCTCGTCGGCGTCGATCGGTGCGGGGTTCGTGGTCTGCCGGCTGGCGATGGCGGGCTCCCTGGTCGAGGCCCCGGGCGGGGCGTGCGGACGTACGCACCCAGCATGACGCAAGGGCGAGTCCGCAACAACTATTGACGTCAACAACTATTGTTCTTACCTTCGATCTCGCAGCCGCACCTCTCCGCGACTCGCAGCCGCCGCACGCTCCTCGAAGGGACCCGCCCGTGCCCAGCATCGATCTCACCGGCAAGGCCGCCGTCGTCACCGGCAGCGGCCGGGGCCTCGGCCTCGCCTACGCCCACGCCCTGGCCGCCCACGGCGCCTCCGTGGTCGTCAACGACGTCGACGACGCCGTGGCCGAGGCGGCCGTGAAGTCCATCCGCGAGTCCGGCGGCACGGCCGTCGCCGAGGTCGTCCCGGTCGGCACGACCGAGGCAGCGGACCGCCTGGTCGGCCGCGCGGTCGAGGAGTTCGGGCGGCTGGACGTCCTGGTCACCAACGCGGGCATCCTGCGCGACAAGGTCCTGTGGAAGATGACCGACGACGATTTCGACGCCGTGATCACCACGCATCTCAAGGGCACCTTCACCTGCGCCCGCGCCGCCGCCGTCCGCATGCGCGAGCAGGGCGAGGGCGGCACCCTGATCCTGGTCGGCTCCCCGGCCGGCCAGCGCGGCAACTTCGGGCAGACGAACTACGCCGCCGCCAAGGCCGGCATCGCCGCCTTCGCCCGCACCTGGTCGATGGAACTGGGCCGCGCGGACATCACCGTCAACGCGATCGTGCCGGTCGCCGCGACCGCGATGACCGAGACCATCCCCGGCTTCGCCCCGTACGTCGAGGCGATGCGCGGCGGCGCGCCGCTCCCGGACTTCCTGCGCAAGGGCGAGGGCTTCGGCACCCCCGAGGACTGCGCCGCCCTCGTCCCCTTCCTCGCCTCCGAGGCGGCCCGCGGAATCACCGGCCAGGCCATCGGCATCGGCGGGGACAAGGTGGCACTCTGGTCGCATCCGCAGGAGATCTCGGCGGCGTACGCGGACGGCGGCTGGACCCCCGACACCCTCGCCGCCGTCTGGCGCACCTCGGTCGGCGCCGAGCTCCAGTCGGTCGGCATCCCGGCGCCCGAGTTCCCGGAGGCGTGATGGACCCCTCCATGAATCCCGACGAACTGGTCGCGATCGACGTCCACACCCACGCGGAGGCCTCCTCCAAGGGCCACTCCTCGCTGGACGACGACCTCCACGACGCCTCCTCCGCCTACTTCAAGGTCGAGGGCAAGCGGAAACCGACCCTCCAGGAGACCGCCGCGTACTACCGCGAGCGGAACATGGCCGCCGTGATCTTCACGGTCGACGCCGAGTCCGCCACGGGCACGGCCCCGGTCCCCAACGAGGAGGTCGCCGAGGCGGCCGCCGCCAACGCCGACGTGCTGATCCCCTTCGCGTCCATCGACCCGTTCCGGGGGAAGGCGGGCGTGAAGCAGGCCCGCCGCCTGGTCGAGGAGTACGGCGTGCGGGGCTTCAAGTTCCACCCCAGCATCCAGGGCTTCTTCCCCGACGACCGCTCGGTGGCGTACGGCCTCTACGAGGTGATCGAGGAGACGGACACCATCGCCCTGTTCCACACGGGCCAGACCGGCATCGGCGCCGGCGTGCCGGGAGGCGGCGGTATCCGCCTCAAGTACTCCAACCCGCTGCACGTGGACGACGTGGCGGCCGACTTCCCGCACCTGAAGATCATCCTGGCGCACCCGTCCTTCCCCTGGCAGGACGAGGCCCTCGCGGTGGCCACCCACAAGCCCGGCGTGCACATCGACCTGTCCGGCTGGTCACCGAAGTACTTCCCGCCCCAACTGGTGCAGTACGCCAACACATTGCTGAAGGACAAGGTCCTCTTCGGCTCGGACTTCCCAGTCCTGACCCCCGACCGCTGGCTCGCCGACTTCGCCGAGCTGCCGATCAAGGACGAGGTCAGGCCGAGGATCCTCAAGGAGAACGCCGCCCGGCTGCTCGGGCTGACGAAACCGTAAGGGGCGTGACATGCGCAACGAGGGACTGGGGTCGTGGCCCGCACGCCGGGCCCGCAAGACACCCCACCGCACCGCCCTGATCCACGGCGGGACACCGACGTCGTACGCCGCCCTGCACGAGCGCACCACCCGACTGGCCCACGCCCTGCGCGAACGCGGTGTCCGCCGCGGCGACCGCGTCGCGTACCTGGGCCCGAACCACCCGTCCTACCTGGAGACCCTCTTCGCCGCCGGCACGCTGGGCGCGGTCTTCGTCCCCCTCAACACCCGCCTGGCCGGCCCCGAGATCGCCTACCAACTGGCCGACTCCGGAGCCAAGGCCCTGCTCCATGCCCCGTCGCACGCCGGACTGGTCGCGGGCCTCCCGGGCCACACCGACGTCCGTACCTACCTGGAAACGGGCCCGGACTACGAGGAGATCCTCGCCTCGTCCACCGACGAGCCGATCGACGCCCCCGTCACCCCCGACGACACCTGCATCATCATGTACACCTCGGGGACGACCGGCCGCCCCAAGGGCGCCATGCTCACCCACGGCAACATCACCTGGAACGCACTCAACGTCCTCGTCGACACCGACCTGATCGCCGACGAACGCGCCCTGGTCTCGGCCCCGTTGTTCCACACGGCGGGCCTGAACATGCTGACCCTCCCCGTCCTCCTCAAGGGCGGCACCTGCGTCCTCGTCCAGGCATTCGACCCGGACGCCACCTTCGACCTGATCGCCCGGCACCGCATCACCTTCATGTTCGGCGTCCCGACGATGTTCGACCAGCTGTCCCGCCACCCCCGCTGGCCGGCCGCGGACCTGTCGTCCCTGCGCATCCTGACCTGCGGCGGTTCCCCGGTCCCGACACCGCTCATCGCCGCCTACCAGGAACGCGGCCTGACCTTCCTCCAGGGCTACGGCATGACGGAGGCCGCACCCGGGACCCTGTTCCTGGACGCCGAACACGCGATCACCAAGGCGGGTTCGGCGGGCGTACCGCACTTCTTCAGCGACGTACGGGTGGTACGGCCGGACCTGACTCCCGTCGACACCGACGAACCCGGCGAGATCGTGGTCCGCGGCCCGCACGTCATGCCCGGCTACTGGGGCCTGCCCGAGGAGACCGCCGCGACTTTCGCCGACGGCTGGTTCCGCAGCGGGGACGCGGCGCGCGTCGACGAGGACGGCTATGTCTTCGTGGTCGACCGCATCAAGGACATGATCATCTCGGGCGGCGAGAACATCTACCCCGCCGAGATCGAGGACATCCTGCTCACCCACCCCGACATCGTCGAATGCGCCGTCATCGGCGTACCGGACGACAAGTGGGGCGAGGTCCCCCGCGCGGTGGTCGTCCCGCGCGAGGGCGCGGCCCTGGACCCCGACGAGGTACTCGCCTCACTGTCCGGCCGCCTGGCGAAGTACAAGATCCCCAAGTCGCTCGTCCTCGCGGACGAACTCCCGCGCACCGCCTCCGGAAAACTCCTCAAGTCCCGAGTCCGTACGCGCTACGGCAACCAGTAAGGAACGCACCCGCATGACCATCACCGTCAACGGCCTCGAAGAACTGAAGAAGCTCTCCGGCACCGACCTCGGCACGAGCGACTGGATCGAGATCACCCAGTCCCGCATCAACACGTTCGCCGACGCGACGGACGACCACCAGTGGATCCACGTGGACCCGGACCGCGCCACCGAGGGCCCCTTCGGCACCCCCATCGCCCACGGCTACCTGACCCTGTCGCTCTTCATCCCTTTGTTCACAGGGCTGTTGGACGTCCAGGGGGTGACCACGAAGGTCAACTACGGCCTGAACAAGGTGCGTTTCCCGTCCCCGGTGAAGGTCGGGTCGCGGATACGGCTGGTCGGTCGACTTGCAGAGGTCGAGGAGGTGCCGGGTGGGGTGCAGGTCGCCGTGGACGGGACGATAGAGATCGAGGGCGCACAGAAGCCGGCGGCCGTCTTGCAGAGTCTGTCGCGGTTCTACGCCTGAACGCTCGCCAGGCCGTCAACTGAACCCCGGCATCCCGGCGTCCACCGGAAACAACCCGCCTTGTTCCAACAACCGTCGCGCAATGCCGTGCGGTGCCTACACTGAGTGTCCACCGCTCGGTTGGGGAACGGGGCGGGGCGGGATCGGGGGATCGCGATGGGCAGCCGTGACGAACAGAACGGCCGGGCAGGCCGCATCGTCACGTTCTACTCGTACAAGGGCGGCACCGGCCGGACCATGGCCCTCGCCAACGTGGCCTGGATCCTGGCCGCCAACGGCAAGCGTGTCCTCGCCGTGGACTGGGACCTCGAGGCGCCGGGCCTGCACCGCTTCTTCCACCCGTTTCTGGATCCCGCGACGATCGGTGCCACCACCGGCGTCATCGACATGCTCAAGGAGTACGCCTGGGCGGCCACGGGCGAGGGGGACGCCGGTGACGCCGGGGAGCGGCCGGCGGACTGGCATCTGCACTACGCCCGTATCCAGCGCCACGCGGTCTCCCTGGACTGGTCGTTCCCGGAGCCCGGCACCCTCGACCTGGTCTCCGCGGGCCGTCAGGACCGCGACTACTCGGCACTGGTCGGCACCTTCGACTGGGACCACTTCTACGACGAGCTGGGTGGCGGACTCTTCTTCGACGCCTTACGCGAGGACATGCGTCAGAACTACGACTACGTCCTCATCGACAGCCGGACCGGTCTGTCCGACATAGCCGACGTCTGCACCGCCCATCTTCCCGACGTCCTGGTCGACTGCTTCACCCTGAGCGGGCAGAGCATAGACGGCGCCTCAGCCGTCGCCCACGACATCCGTGACCGGTTCCGGCGCCGCCGTATCCGCATCCTGCCCGTCCCCATGCGCATCGACGAGGGCGAGAAGGAGAAGGCGGACGCCGGGCGGGCGCTGGCCCGCGCCAAGTTCGACGGGTTCCCCTCAGGTATGAGCGAGGACGAACTCACCGGCTACTGGGGGTCCGTGGAAGTGCCCTACCGGCCGTACTACGCCTACGAGGAGACGCTGGCCACGTTCGGCGACGAGGCCGGCAACGCGACATCCCTGCTCGCCGCCTTCGAGCGGCTCACCGGCGTGATCAGCGACCAGGCCGTCATCGGCCTGCCCCGCATGCCCGAGGAGATGCGGGAGAGCGTCACGGCGAAGTTCACCCGCCCCCGGCTCGCGCTCCCGGCCGACCTGCACCTCAGCTATGTGTCCGAGGACCGCATGTGGGCCGACTGGATCACCTTCCTGCTGTCCCGGGCCGGGTTCAAGGTGTCGCGCAAGTACGTGGGTTGTGAGGGGGACGGCGCCGAGAAGCCCGCCGACCGGACCGTCTTCGTCCTCTCCCCGGCCTTCCAGCGCTCGGCGCGGGCCCGTCAGGTGTGGGACGCGGCCACCGGCGGTGACCTCTCGGGGCGGCGCCAGGTGGTCGCCGTCCGGGTCGGTGACCTGCGCCCGGCGCCCACGTTCGCCGAGCGGCCCTCGGTCGACCTGGTGCGCACCAGCGAGAAGAGCGCCGCCTCCGCCCTGCTGCGGGCCCTGGGCAAGCCGCCGCTGCCCGCCGATCTGACCGACGAGGCGGCGCTCAGGGACGCCCGCTTCCCGGACACGGTGCCCAAGTTCTGGAACGTCTCGCCGCGCAACTCCTCCTTCACCGGCCGCAGCGCGCTGCTGGAGACACTCCGCGACGGACTCGGCAGCAGCAACTCGGGCGGCTCCACTGCTCCGTGCGCCCTTTACGGCCTGGGCGGCGTCGGCAAGACGCAGATCGCGCTGGAGTACGTGCACCGGTTCGCCGCCGACTACGACCTGGTGTGGTGGATACCCTCCGAGCAGAGCGAGCTCGTGGTCTCCTCCCTCACCGACCTCGCGCGCAGGCTGGGGCTGCGGGTCGGCGACGACGCCGCCCAGGCCGCGCAGGAGGTCCGCGACCATCTGCGCCAGTCGTCCTCGACGCTGCGCTGGCTGCTGGTGTTCGACAACGCCGACGAGCCCGAGGAGGTGAGCAAGCACTTCCCCGGCGGCGCCGGCCATGTGCTGGTCACTTCCCGCAACCAGACCTGGCTGCAGTTCGGCGAGGCCCTGGAGATCGACCCGTTCCTGCGCGAGGAGAGCATCGAGCACCTGCTGCGGCGGGCCGCCGGCCTCACCACGGAGGACGCCGACCGGGTCGCCTCAGCCGTCGGTGACCTGCCACTCGCCCTCGACCAGGCCGGAGCCTGGCTCGCCGAGACGGGCACGCCCGTCGACACCTACCTCGTCGAGTTGGAGCAGCAGGCCGAGCGGGTCCTGTCGCTCAGCCAGCCCGCGAACTACCCCGAGCCGGTCGGTGCCACCTGGAACGTCTCCATCGAGCGACTCAAGGAACGCTCACCGGCCGCCGTACGCCTGCTCCAGCTGTGCGCCTTCTTCGCCGCCGAGCCGATCTCGATGAAGCTGCTCTACGGCGACGAGATGACGAGCGTCCTGGCCGAGAAGGACCCCTCGCTCCAGGAGAAGATGGTGCTCGGCCGGGTGATCCGAGAGATCGGCCGGTTCGCGCTCGCCAAGGTGGACCGGGCAACCGAGTCGATCCAGGTGCACCGGCTGGTGCAGGCCGTGATCCGCTCCCAGCTCACGCCCCGGGAGCAGGAGGACGCCCAGCATGTCGTGCACCGCATCCTGGCCGGCGCCCGGCCGTCGGGCGAGGAGCCCATCGACGACGTGGAGAACCAGCCCACCTTCGCCGCGATCTGGCCGCACCTGGAAGCCTCCGAGGCCAGCACCTGCGACGAGCCCAAGACCCGGCAACTGCTCATAGACCGTGTCCGCTACCTGTGGAAGCGCGGCGACCTGAACGCCGCGCTCGCCTTCGCCGCGGGACTGCGCAAGCTGTGGGACCGCCAACTGACCGACAGCCAGGCCCGGATCGCCGAACTCGGAAAGCGGGAGCGGGCCGGGCAGACACCGACGCCCGCGCCCACCGGCACGGTCGACCCGCGGGCTCCGCGCACGCTCGCCGAGGAGGAGCGGTACGCCACGGAACTCCAGACCCAGTTGCTGCACCTGAGGTTCCACACGGCCAACGTGCTGCGCTCCCTGGGCAAGTACGTGGAGGCGGAGGAACTGGGCTCCGCCACCCTCACCCAGCAGCGCGCCCTGCTGACGACCGGCCATCCGCACATCCTGATGACGGCCAGCGGCTTGGCCACCGACCTGGGCAGCATCGGCCGGTTCGAGGACGCCCTGGAGCTGGCCACCGAGGCGTACAACGGCTTCAAGGAGAACTTCGGGGAGGACCACCCGCGCACCCTCGCCGCCAACAACAACCGCGCCGTGTGCCTCAGACTCCTCGGCCGGTACACCGAGGCCCTGAACGTCGACCAGGAGATCTACGACCTGCGGCGCAACGACCTCGGCGCCGGGCACCCGCACACCCTGATCAGCATCACCAACCTTGGGCGCGACCTGCGTGAGACGGGTCAGTACGAGCCGTCCATCTCGATGCTGAGCAGCAGTTACGAGGCCTACAAGCAGTTGTTCGGCGACATGTATCCGGAGACGCTGCGGAACGCCAAGAGCCTCGCCGTGTCGCTGCGCAAGGCAGGGCGCGTGGACGAGGCGCGGGCACTCACCCACCAGACCCGGGAGCACTACCGGGTGCGCGATACGCCCGCGTCCACCCCCGACGTGCTGGACTGCAACCTGAACTACGCCACCGACCTGTACGCCACCGGGGCGCGCGAGGAGGCTCTTTCGCTGACGCGGGAGATCGTGCGGCAGTACCGCACGGCACCCGGCGAGCGGCATCCCGCGACGCTCGCCGCCGTCAACAACCTCGGGATCTTCCTGCGTGGTTCCGGCGAGGTGAGCAGGGCACGGGCGTTGCTGGAGAAGAACTTCGACACCCTGCGCGACGCGCTCGGTGACCGTCACCCCTACACGCTCGCCTGCGCGGTCAACCTCGCCAACGTGCTGGCGGAGCTGAACGAACTGCGCCAGGCGGAGGAGCTGGAGCGCCTTGCCGTCGCCGGCTTCCAGCCGACCCTCGGCCACGAGCACCCGGACACCATCGTCTCGCGCGCCAACCTGGGCGTGACCCTGCGGTCACTGGGCCGTATCCCCGAGGCCGACCAGCTCCAGGAGAGCAGCCACGCCGAGTTCGCCCGGATGCTCGGGGAGAATCATCCGCACACGGTGAGCGTCCGCGAGGGCAAACGCATCCACCGGGACCTGGAGCCGCCGGCCGTGTGACCGGTGTCGAGTGGAGGCGGGGGCGCAGCGACCGCGCAGCGTCGCAGCACCCCCGTCAATCAGTCCCCGACCCGCCGGTACGAGTACACAGCCGTCCCCACAGCACAAACCCCCGGTGGAATCATCTCCACCCGCAGGGCCCCGCTGTTCACGTCGTAATCGATGCCCTCCGTCTCGAACGTCCCCTTGCACACGCTCCGTTGGGGGAGGGCGAGCAGGGACTTCACCGTGCCGGTGATCGGCCCGCCGTCGACCTTGTGGGGGAGGTCGACCTGGAGGAGGGGGTGGGGTTCGGGGAAGAGGGTGGTGGTGGCGTCGTTCGAGGCGCACAGGAGGCGGGTGTCGGAGACGAAGTCGCAGCCCTGGATGTCGCGCACCGGCTTGTCCAGGGTGATCTGCCAGGCCTCCTTCAGGTCGCCGCCCGCCTGGGGGGTGGACGGGTTGAGGAGGGGAGCGGGGAAGACCTGGAGGCGTCGCTGCTCGCCCCACTCGCCCGAGATCAGCCACTGGCCGTCGGGCGAGATCGTGGCGAAGGAGTTGTTGAGCTTCTCGCCCGGGTTGAGCTGATGGACGTACTCGTAGCGCTTCCCGGACGGGGTCGTCACCGCGAACATCTTGGACGTGGCGGTGTCCGGGCCCTGGTAGGCGTCGAAGGTGTGGCCGCCGGCGATGTCGGGGTCGCCGATGTGGTTCCAGCCCTTGATGCGCAGGCCCAGCGGGATGTCGGCCAGGCCCCGGTACAGGAGTGAACCGTCCGCGCGGGTCGCGAGGCCCTGCCCGCCGCCCAGGGTGTCGGTGTACGCCGTACCGGTCTCGGCCCACTGCGGGTCACCGGCCGCGGACGCGGTGCCCGCGCCGAGTGCGAGGGCAACCGATAAGCAAACGGGGGTGACGAGATGACGTCTCATCAGGCTCCTGCCACGTCGACGAATACGGGGTTCGAATAGAACCACGTATCCGTCCACGGGTCACCGTCACCGGGCACGTGCGGGATCGGCCCGTGCGGGTCGACCGAGGCGCCGAGGTAGCCGGCGCCGTGGCGGTTGCCGTCGCTGCCGCGCAGCCGGACGTAGAAGGGCTTGTCGCCTGCGGTGAGGGGGATGCGGAGCGTGTAGGTGCCCTTGCGGCCGGACACGTCCGTCGTGGACACCACCTTGGTGTCGGGGGCCTGCCAGGCGTCGCGGTCCGCCGCCGGGCCGCGGACCGACCCGCGGATGACGTCGACGTGCGCCAACTCCGGCAGGATCCCCTGCGGGTTGGGGCGAGAGGCCGTCGTCACGGTTACGTTCAGCGTGAGCTTCTCGCCCTTGCGCACGCGCAGGCGGCCGCCCAGCGTGACACCGCGGCCGTGGTCGCAGTCCCGCTTGAGGCGTACGTCGAGGCCGTCCAGCAGGTGCCCGTGGTCCAGCCAGACCCGGCCCGCGCGCAGGCCCGCCATCACCGCGCGGTAGCCGTAGCGGGTCACACCGACGTGGGTGCGGCTGAACTGGCCCGGCCAGAAGTCGCTGCCCGGCTGCGGGGCGGTGGTGTTCACCGGGTCGGGGAGCTTGCCGGTGTTGTCGAAGTTCTGGCCCGCCGGCCAGTCACCGTTCTTCCAGGTGTCGAAGACGATGCGGTGGGCGTCGGAGTTCGTGGTGATCGAGAACAGCCTGCCCTCGGCCAGCATCGAGTCCCACAGGCCGCCGACCGTCGCGGTCGCCCAGTCGAAGCCGCCGTACGTGAGGTAGGCCTCCGCCGGGTAGCCCGGCCAGGACTGCGCCGACGGCTTGTTCTCGTACTCGCCGCGCATCGACGTCGCCCCGCGCCAGCCTGGGATCGCCGCGCCCTGGGCGCCGGGCGCGCCCTCCATGCCGATCATGATCTCGGGGGCCGCGTCCCGCCAGTTGCGCATCTCGTGCGGGGAGTCGATGCCGAGGCGCAGCGGGTGGTTGGCGAGGACGAGGACGTCGTCGACGTAGCCCGTACGGCGCTGCTCGGCCAGCCACTTGATGGCCTTGACGGCGTGGGCCTCGTTGCGGGCCGTGTCCGCAGCACCCGGGGCGCCCTCGGTGTAACCGAGCAGCTTGCCGTCGTAGGCGCTCTCGAACCGGGTGAGCAGGTCGACCTCGTGGCGGCCGGGTGCCGTGAAGACCGTGCAGTGCTCGGCGGCCGGGATGTACCACTCCAGGCCCTGGAAGATCAGCTGGCGCGGGTTCTCGGCGCGGGCCCGGAGGACCTCCCGGTGCTCCAGCGCGGCGCCGAACCGGGCGTGCCCGAAGTTGGAGTGCTCGGTGAACACCATCCAGTCGAGGCCGTACTCGGCGCCGGCTGCGGCCAGTTGGGAGAACGTGTACTTGGCGTCGTGACTGTAGACGCTGTGGACGTGGTGGTCGCCGACGAGGTAGGCGAGGCGGGGGTCGTCGCCCCCGAGGCGCCGGTTGTCGGCCGCCAGCGCCGGGGTCGCCGTGCCCAGGGCGAAGGCGGCGCCGAAGAGGCCCGCGCCGCGCAGGAGGCCGCGCCGGGACACGCCCTGCGGATCGAGGTCGGCGGGGGAGACGGACGGGTCCGCCCAGGCGGGGAGCTGCTGCTCGGTCATGGTGATCCTCGAAAGGGGCGTCAGTGGGTCATGAAGGAGGTGACGGGCAGCGCCCGTTCGACGATCCGGACGTCGCCGAGACGGCCGTACAGGATCTGGTCGATGCTGCCGCCGTACTCGTAGCCGCCGAGCAGCCAGGGCAGGCCGACCGAGGTGAGGCCGATCGCGGTGGCGTGCGGATTGCGGGCCACCGGGGAGCCCTGGACATACATCGTGGTGTGCCGGCCGTCGTTGACGACGGCGACGTGCCACCACTTCTCCCGCGCGGTCTCGTCGCCCCAGTTGGTGGCGATGCCCTGCTGGTTGAGCGGCCGGACCGCCCACTGCGGGCCGGGCCCGTCGGACAGGGAGAGCGTGGCGAGCGGCTCGTCGGGGTCGCCCTCGGTCTTGCCTGCGGCGCCGCCGGTGCCCGTACGGCCGACCAGGCCGGCCCACGCGTTGTGCGAGGCGTCCCAGTCGGCGGGCACCCGGTAGAAGGCCTCGACGGTGTAGCCGTCGCGGAAGGTGGCCGAGTTGAGCGGGGCGCCGTCGACCGTGCGCAGGTACGCGCCCTTCAGCGGGGACTTGAAGCCGGTGAACTCCAGGCTGCCGTGGCCGGGCTGGTCGGGGTGGTGGTCGGCCGACCAGCCGAGCGTGCCGCCGCCGACGGAGACCACGGCGAGGTCGTTGCCGCGGCCGGACAGGTCGCGGACGGTGCCGGAGACGGGGGAGTCGAAGCGCCAGTAGGCGGCCGTGCCCCGGATCAGCATCTTCGACGCGGGACGCGCCGGGCGGACCGGCACCGGGTCGAAGCCGGCGAAGCGGTCCGCGAAGTCGATGCCGACGGAGAACCGGTCGGCGTCGCCGCTGAGTTCGATCTCCTGCCGCTCCAGCTCGTTCAGGCCCTTCGCGGCGCGGCCCAGGATCCACGGGGAGACCGTCTCGACGTCGATCACGTCGCGGTCCAGGTCGAAGTGGTAGAGGCGGATCATCGCCGCGCCGCCGAAGTAGCGGTTCTGGTAGTTCGTGAGGTGCAGGTGGACGTCGTTGCCCGCCGCGTTCGTGCGGACGGCCCGGCCCGCGGGCCAGTAGTGACCGTTCAGCGTCAGGAAGATCTGGTCGTGGTCCTTGATCAGCCGGTCCCACAGCTGCTGCCCGTAGGACGACAACGCGTCGTCGTCGACGACCAGTTCGTGGGTGGTGAGGATGACGGGCGTCTTCGGGTGCCGGGCAAGGACGTCCTTCGCCCAGGCGTAACCCTGCGCCGACAGCCGCCAGTCCAGCGCGAGCACCATCCACTCGCGGCCGGCGGCCCGGAACAGGTGGTAGGTGTTGTAGCCGTCCGAAGAGGCCCCGCCGAACGTCGGCCTGCCCTGGAACCGCCGCGGGCCGAACGTGTCCAGGTACGGCGTCGCACCGCGCTGGTCGTTCGTGGACGACCTCACGTCGTGGTTGCCGGCGAGGACGCTGTAGCCGACACCACGCCGGTCGAGCAGCTCGAACGCCTTCCCGATCGCCGCGAACTCCTCCTTCGCCCCGTTCTCGGTGAGGTCGCCGAGGTGGGACAGGAAGACGACGTTGTCCTTGCGGCCGTGCTCCAGCAGATACCGCAGGGACGCCTCGACGGGCGCGGAGTTGATGCTCGGCCCGTCGAAGAGGTACTGGGTGTCGGGCATCACGGCCAGCGTGAAGCGGCTGTCGGCGTCGGGACGCCACCCGGCCGTCGCCGCCGCCGGCGATGCCTCGGCCACGCCCGGCAGGGCGACCCCCGCCGTGGCCGCGGCGCCGAGCAGCGCGGTGGCGCGCAGGAAACCGCGTCTGCCGGCACCGGCCTGAGGGGCCTCGCCCTGTTCCTGGTCATGCGAAGTACACACGTGTGCTCCGTAGGAAGATCCGTGGGAAAAGAAGATCCGTAGAGGAATGACGGTGAAGGGCGTGGGAGGTTCAGAGCGCGCGCAGGGTCCAGCTCCAGCGATGGACGCCCGGGGCGACGAGATAGGAGGGTGAGGTGTCGGGCCCGCAGGACGCGGTGCCCAGGCCGCGGTGCGCGGCGTCGATGTGCACCACGCAGCCGGGCCGCGGGACCAGCTCGTCGTGGTGCCCCGCCGAGGCGAGGTCCTCCGCGCGGTAGTGGGTCACCGAGATCTGACGGGGTTCGTCCAGGGTGACGGCGAGGCCGCCGGCGTCCGGCGCCGACAGCGTGAACCGCCGTACGCCGTGCCGGCCGCCGCTCTCCTGCGGCCGCAGGTAGGGCGTGAACAACTCCTCGACGGGGACGGAGTGATGGCCGACGGGCGCGCCCGCGCTGCGGTCCGGGTACGACTCCCAGGGCCCCTGCCCGAACCAGTCCAGCAGGTCGAGCCCGGCGACCGTCTCGAAGACCGTGCCGACCCGGGCGACGTCGTCGAACGCCTCCGGCAGCTCGGCCTCCTCCTCGACCCGGACGCCGCCCTCGACGGGCGTGAGCACCTGCCGGTGCCGTACGACACCGGTCGTGCCCGCGTACTCGGCCTCCACCGTCACCCGGCCGGAGTCCTCGCTCACCGACACCGCCTTGCGCACCAGCGTGTCGAGTCCCCAGCTCCGCCAGCGCCGCGCCATGCCGCCGAGTTCGTCGTTGTCGGTGGGCGCCCGCCACAGCGACAGGGTGGGCGCGGCCGTCAGCAGCGGGTGGACGAGGAGCCCCTCGCCGTCGACCTCGATCCGGCCCTCCACGGGAGGGACCTCGGCGACGGCAGGGCCGCGCAGCCGCACCTGCGGCACGCACACCACGGTGCCCCGCGGCGCCCACGGCTGGTCCTCGGCCACGGTCACCCGCAGCGTCAGCCAGGCCTCGCCGCCGTCGCGCGGCACCTCGAAGGGCAGCGGCACGGCCGCCGTCTCGCCCGGGCACAGATTCGGCAGCACGGCCGGCGCGGTCAGCGTCGTGCCGTCGGCGAGGTCGAGGTGCCACTCGCCGGCGAGCCAGTCCAGGCCGCGGAAGTGCTGGTGGTTGCCGAGCACGATGCCCTCGTGCCGGAAGCACTCGATGCGCAGCGGCGCCGAGATCTCCCGGTGCTCGTACATCGCGGGCTTGGGCGTGCGGTCGGGGAACACCACGCCGTCCGCGATGAACGCGCCGTCGTGGATGGACTCGCCGAAGTCACCGCCGTACGCCCAGCGGTGACCGGGCGCGGCGACACCGTTGTCGTAGAGGCCGGCGCCCCCACGCCCGGCCGGTCTTCCGTCGCTCACGCACTGAAGAATTCCGTGGTCCCAGAACTCCCAGATGAACCCGCCCTGAAGACCCGGGGTTGCCTCGATGGCAGCCCAGTGGTCCGCCAGTGTGCCGTTGCTGTTGCCCATGGCGTGCGAGTACTCGCACTGGATGAGCGGCTTGGTCTGCTTTCCGGAGAGCGCGTGGGCGAGGCAGGCCTCCAGCGAGGCGTACATCGGGCACGCGATGTCGGAGGCGACGTCGGGGTCCGCCCAGCCGAGCTTGGCGGCGCCCTCGTACTGGAGAGGCCGCGTCGGGTCGTGGCGGCGCAGCCAGCCCGCCGCAGCGTCGTGGTTGGCGCCGTAGTCGGACTCGTTGCCCAGCGACCAGACGATGACCGACGGATGGTTCTTGTCGCGCAGCACCATGCGCGAGACACGGTCGACGAAGGCGTTCAGATAGCGCGGGTCGTCGGCGATCTCGTGGGCGTGGTCGTGGGACTCGATGTCCGCCTCGTCGACGACGTAGAGCCCGAGTTCGTCGGCGAGGTCGTACAGGGCGGGGTCGTTCGGGTAGTGGGCGGTGCGCACGGCGTTGAAGCCGAAGCGCTTCAGCAGGACCAGATCGGCGCGCATGTCGTCGTACGACACCGTCCGCCCGGTCAGCGGGTGGAAGTCGTGCCGGTTGACACCCCGTATGAACACCCGCTCCCCGTTGACGAGCAGGTCCCGGCCGACGACCTCGACGTCCCGGAAGCCGATGCGGTGGCGGGAGGTGTCGGCGACGGTGCCGTCGCGGCGGTGCAGGCGCACGGTCAGGCCGTACAGCTCCGGCGTCTCCGCGTTCCAGGTGCGCACATCGGCGACGCCGGCCAGCAGCCGGGCCTCGCCGAGGAAGTCGGAGACCCGCTCGTCCTCGGCGTTCGCGCGGTCGAACTCCGCGTCCTGCGCGAGCGGCTGCCCGTCCAGGTCGCCGGTGAGGTACCACCCTTCGGGCAGCGCACCGCCCGTGTCCCGCACCAGGCAGTCCACCCGCAGCTCACCGCTGTACGCGGCCCGCACGGTGACGTCCGCGAGGTGCAGCGGGTCCGTCGCGTACAGCAGCACCGATCGGGTGATCCCGCCGTGCCACCACTGGTCCTGGTCCTCCAGGTGCGAGGCGTCGGACCACTTCACCACGGTCAGCCGTACGGTGGCCCGCGCGCCGGGCCGCACCAGTGCCGTCAGATCGAACTCGGCCGCCAGGTGGGAGTCCTTGGAGATGCCGGCGGGCCGCCCGTCCACGTGGACCAGCAGCACGCTCTCGGCGGCCCCGACCTGGAGCACGATCCGGCGTCCGGCCCAGTGCGCGGGGACGTCCACCTCACGCTCGTACACCCCCGTCGGGTTGGCGGCGGGGGAGTGCGGCGGGAACTCGGCGAAGGGCATCGCCACGTTGGTGTACTGCGGCAGGTCGGACGTGCCCTGGAGGGTCCAGGCGCCGGGGACCTGGGCGGTGGTCCAGGCACCGCCGACCGGCGCGTCCGGAGCTGACAGCAACTGAAAGCGCCAGTCGCCGTCGAGGGGGAGTCCTCCGGAGCGCCGGCCGACGGCGTTCAAGGGGAGTCGCCCCCAGGAGGTCACCTCGGGTGCCTCCCAGGGGCGCAGCGCGATCAGGGGATCGACGGCCGGGGGGCCGGGGACCGACGGATCGTTCATCCGCGGACGGCCCCCTTCGCGAGGTCGCCGATGATCTGGCGGGCACCGATCGCGAAGACGATCAGCAGCGGGATGAGGGCCAGGACCGCGCCGGTCATCACCATGCCGTAGTCGGTGGTGCCGTGGGTGCCGTTGAGCTGGGACAGCGCGACCTGGAGGGTGACGTTGTCCGGGTTGG
Organism: Streptomyces chartreusis; assembly: GCF_008704715.1. Taxonomy (NCBI): domain Bacteria; kingdom Bacillati; phylum Actinomycetota; class Actinomycetes; order Kitasatosporales; family Streptomycetaceae; genus Streptomyces; species Streptomyces chartreusis. The sequence continues at coordinate 1,703,058 of NZ_CP023689.1, read as the reverse complement.
TCAGGGCGATCAGGGGCCAGGCGTAGTCGTTCCACTGGCCCATGAAGGTGAAGATGCCGAGGAAGGCGAGCCCGGGGCGGACGACCGGGAGCGCGACGTGCCAGTACTGGCGAAGGAAGTTCGCGCCGTCCAGCTTGGAGGCGTCGAGCAGTTCGTCGTGGATGGCGCTCCTCATGTACTGCCGCATCCAGAAGATGCCGAACGCGTTGGCCGCCGCCGGCACGATCAGCGCGGTCATCGAGCCGATCCAGCCGATCTTCGCCATGATCACGAACTGTGGGATCGCCGACATCTGGGCCGGCACCATGAAGATCAGCATCAGCAGCGCGAACAGCATGTTCTTGCCGGGGAAGTCGAACTTGGCGAAGACGAAGGCCGCCAGCGAGTCGAAGAACAGGACCAGGAAGGTCACCAGCGTCGCGACCAGCAGCGAGTTCCACATCGACCCGAAGAAGTCGATCGTGTCGAACAGGCTGCGGACGTTCTCCATGAAGTGCGAGCCCGGCAGCAGCTTCGGTGGGTACGAGAAGATCTCCGACGAGGTGTGCGTCGACATGATGACGGCCCAGTAGAACGGGAACGCCGACAGCAGCACACCGATGATCAGGGACGTGTGCAGCGCGATGCCCCGGCGTCCGGAGCCCTTGATGGATGCCATGTCGCGGCCTTCCTACTGTTCGCCCCGGCGCTGCACCAGGCGCCAGTTGATGATCGAGAAGAGGACGACGACCAGGAAGATGCCCCACGCCACGGCGGCGCCGTACCCGAAGTCGTTGTTGTCGAAGGTCTGCTGGAAGAAGTAGAGGACCATCGTCCGGCCGGCGTGGTCCGGGCCGCCCGAGAACGTCGACTCGTTGGCCGTCGTCTGGAGCAGCACCTGCGGCTCGGAGAAGCTCTGCAGACCGGTGACGGTGGAGACGACGAGCACGAACAGCAGCGTCGGCCGCAGCAGCGGCAGGGTGACCCGGAAGAAGGTCTGCACGGGCCCTGCGCCGTCGATGCGGGCCGCCTCGTACAGATCGCTCGGGATGGTCTGGAGACCGGCGAGGAAGATGATCGCGTTGTAGCCGGTCCACTGCCAGGTCATCAGCGTGGCGATGGCGACCTTGATGCCCCACGGAGTGTTCAGCCAGGCCACCTGGTCCAGGCCCACGGCCTGCAACAGGGCGTTCACCAGGCCGAAGTTGGTGGAGAAGATCGACCCGAAGACGATCGCGATCGCGACGACGGACGTGACGTTCGGCAGGAAGTACGCGAACCGGTAGGCGTTCTTGAAGCGGACCGCCGAGTTGAGCATCACGGCCGTCACCATCGCCAGGAAGATCATGGGGAAGGTGGCCAGCGCCCAGATGACGATCGTGTTCCCGATCGACTGCCAGAAGTCGCTGTCGCTCAGCAGGTACTGGTATTGCGAGAGCCCCGCCCACTCCATCGAGCCGAGGCCGTCCCAGCGGTGGAAGGAGAGGTAGAGCGAGAAGCCGACGGGGATCAGGCCGAAGGCGAGGAAGAGGAGGTAGAACGGGGAGATCGCGGCGTACAGGTGCCAGTGCCCCCGAAGGCCCTTCTTCGGCGCGGCCGTTGAGGGCTGCGGCCGGTTCACCGCGGGCGGGGTCTGCTCGATGACGGCCATCAGATGCTCACCCCCAGGTGCTTGGCGATACGCCGGCACTTGCTCATGGCGTCCTCCCAGGCCTTCTTCGGATCCTTGCCGAGGACTCCGACGTTCTTGATCTCGTCCCTGATCGGCTGCCCGAGGGCGACGTCGTAGGGGCTGTTGAAGGCGACCGGGATCTTCTCCGCGGCCGGTCCGAAGACGTCCATCGTGATCTGGTCGCCGAAGAACGGGTCCGGCTCGCGCAGCTTCCTCATCTCGTACGACGCGGGGGTCGAGGGGAAGAGGCCGGCCTCTACGAAGCCCTGTGCCTGGTTGTCCGCGTCGAGCATCCAGGTGATGATCTCGAAGGCCCGCTCGGGCTCCCGGCACGCCTTCGTGATCGCGAGGAAGGAGCCGCCGACGTTCGAAGGTCCGCCGGGACAGCCCGCCACCCGCCAGTTGCCCTTGGTCTTCGGATAGGCGAGCTTGAGGTCGCCGGCCGCCCAGGAGGCGTTGAGCTGGCTCGGCAGCTTGCCCTTCTCGGTCGCCGAGATCGAGTCGGGCGTGCCGGTCACGATGTTCGAGACGATCCCGCGCCGCTTCGCCTCCACGGCCCGCTCCCAGCAGGTGCGGACGTTGGTGCCGTCACCGATGAAGTTGCGGTCCTTGTCGACGAACCGGGTGGTGCTCTGGCCGATCGACATCTCGAAGACGCTGCCGACGTCGGTCAGGATGTACGTCCCGGGTATCCGCTTCTTCAGCTGCTCGCCGGCCGCGAAGAACTGCTCCCAGGTGCCCAGTTCCCGGGACACGTCATCGGGTTCGTGGGCCAGCCCGGCCTTCTCGAAGACGGCGGGCTGGTAGTAGTGCACGACCGGGCCGACGTCGATCGGGAAGCCGACGAGGCTGCCGTCCGGGGCCACGCCCTGCTGCCACTTCCAGTCCAGGTACCGGCTCTTGAGCTTGTCGGCGCCTAGTGTCCGCAGGTCCACGAACTGGTCGGAGTTCGGCAGGTAGGACGCCATGTCCTCGCCCTTGAGCCCCGCGATGTCGGGGATGTGGGCGTTGCCCGCCATCGTGGTGATCAGCTTCGACCGGTAGTAGCCGCCGATCTGGATGGCGTCGAGCTCCACGGAGCTGCCGAAACGCGCCTTGGCGTTCTTGACGACCGTGTCGCTCAGGCCGCCGCTCCAGTACCACAGGACCATGTTCCGGCCGGACGAGCCGGTCGGAACGGCACAGCCGGACGCCAGGCCGCCGAGCGCCGTGGCGGCCGTACCGGCCAGGCCCGCGCGGAGCAGGCCTCTTCGTGAGAGCCGCACAGCTCCCACCGCCTTTCGGATCTTTTCGGGACTTCGCATGAGGTGCGTGGGGGGAAGTCAGTGCTGCCGTGCGGGCGGGGTGACGGGGGCGTACGTGACGGGCGGCCCCGGATCGTCCGGGAGCCGGTCCGCCAGGAAGCCGTACGTCCGCTTCAGCCCGGGATCGGTCAGGGAGCGCCACCAGCGGTCGACGCCGTACCAGCCGGGGGCTGCCAGGGCACCGCTGTGCCGGCCGACCGACAGGCCGGCGGCGAGGACGGCGAAGCGCAGCCGTTCCTCCAGCGGCCAGCCGCCCAGCGAGGCCGCGACGAAGCTCGCCCCGAACACGTCCCCGGCGCCGGTGGCGTCCAGGACATCGATGTCCAGAGCGGGCACTTCCGCGTACTCGCCGGTCGTCTGGTCTACGGCGACAGCGCCGTCACCGCCGCGCGTCACCACGGCCACCGGCACCAGCTCGCTGAGCGTGCCGAGCGCCGCGACCGCGCTGTCGGTGCGGGTGTACGCCATGGCCTCGGTCTCGTTGGGGAGGAAGGCATGGCACAGGGAGAGCTGGTCGAGCAGGTCGGCCGACCACTGCTGGGTGGGGTCCCAGCCGACGTCGGCGTAGATGCGGGTGCCGTTCGCGGCGGCCTTGGCGAGCCACTCGCGGGGCTCGGCCTCGATGTGCACGAGGGCCGTGCGCGCCTCGGGCGGGTCGCCCATCAGCGCGTCCTGCGAGTACGGGGGCTCCTGGCCGTGGGTGACGAGCGCGCGGTCGCCGTCGTGGGCGAGGGAGACGGTGACGGGGGTGGGCCAGCCGTCCGCGGTGCGCGAGAGCGAGAGGTCGATGCCCTCCTGGTCGCGCAGGACGTCCCGGCAGTACTCGCCGTACAGGTCGTCGCCGAACACCGTGGCAAGCGAGGTGCGCAGACCGAAGCGGGCGGCGGCCACCGCCAGGTTGGCGATGCCGCCCGGGCCGCAGCCCATGCCGCCGGTCCAGATCTCCTCGCCCGGTGTCGGCGGCTTCCCGAGCCCCGTGAGAACGAGGTCGTAGAAGAGCAGCCCGGTCAGCACCACATCGGGCCGGTCGTCGTCCACGGAAACGTCCTCTCGTTCGGGACCCGCTCGGAGAGCTCGTCAAAACTCTTCATTTCGGTGACCGGAATCGTGCGCCGCTCCGGGGGATTGGTCAATACCCGAGCAGAAATGAGCATGGCGATGATTGAAGATGACGAGTAGTGTTCACGCCGTGCTGGCAGAACGACGACACCAACTCATCCTGCGGGCCCTGCGCTCAGGCGGCCCCGCGGCCGTGACCGATCTCTCCGATCAGCTGGGTGTGAGCCCCGCCACGATCAGACGTGACCTGCTCAAACTCGAGGAGGACGGCCTGCTGACACGTGTGCACGGCGGCGCGGTCGTGGAGGAGGGCGACCAGCCCTTCGCCGAGGTCGCCGAGGTGCGCGTGGCCGAGAAGGACGCCATAGCCGCGCACGCGGCCGCCATGGTCGAGGACGGCCAGTCCGTGCTGCTCGACATCGGCACCACCGCGTTCCGGCTGGCCCGCCAGCTGCACGGCCGCCGCCTCACCGTGATCACCAGCAACCTGGTGGTCTACGAGGAGCTCGCCGACGACGAGGGCATCGAGCTGGTGCTGCTCGGCGGCATGCTCCGCCGCGAGTACCGCTCCCTGGTCGGCTTCCTCACCGAGGACAATCTGCGGCAGCTGCATGCCGACTGGCTGTTCCTGGGCACCAGTGGAGTGCGGCCGGGCGGGCAGGTGATGGACACGACGGTCGTCGAGGTGCCGGTGAAGCGGGCCATGATCAAGGCCGGCGAAAAGGTGGTCCTGCTCGCCGACGCGGCGAAGTTCCCCGGGCACGGCATGGCGAAGGTGTGCGGTCCCGAGGACCTGGACGTGGTGGTGACGAACGAGCCGGTCGACCCGGTGACGAGGGCCTCCTTGCAGGAGGCGGGCGTCGAGGTCGTCGTGGCGGGAAAGGTGCAGACGTGAAGCTGACGATTCTCGGCGGCGGAGGATTCCGTGTGCCGCTGGTGTACGGGGCGCTCCTTGCGGACCGCGCCGAGGGCAGGGTCACCCACGTCGTGCTGCACGACCTGGACGCCGGGCGTCTGAACGCCGTGACGCGGGTGCTCGCCGAACAGGCGGCCGGGGTGCCCGACGCACCCGAGGTCACCGCCACCACCGACCTGGACGAGGCCCTGCGCGGCGCCGACTTCGTCTTCTCCGCGATCCGCGTCGGCGGCCTCGAAGGCCGGGCGAACGACGAGCGGGTCGCCCTGGCCGAGGGCGTCCTCGGCCAGGAGACGGTCGGCGCGGGCGGCATCGCCTACGGCCTGCGGACCGTCCCGGTCGCCGTCGACATCGCGCAGCGTGTGGCCCGCCTCGCGCCCGACGCCTGGGTCATCAACTTCACCAACCCCGCGGGCCTGGTCACCGAGGCCATGTCCCGCCACCTCGGTGACCGCGTCATCGGCATCTGCGACTCGCCGGTCGGCCTCGGCCGCCGTATCGCCCGGGTGCTCGGCGTGAAGAACCCCGGCGAGGCGTGGATCGACTACGTCGGCCTCAACCACCTCGGCTGGGTGCGCGGCCTGCGTGTCGCCGGCCGCGACGAGCTCCCGCGCCTGCTCGCCGACCCCGACCTGCTCGGCTCCTTCGAGGAGGGCAAGCTCTTCGGCGTCGACTGGCTCCGCTCCCTGGGCGCCATCCCCAACGAATACCTGCACTACTACTACTTCAACCGCGAGGCCGTCCGCGCCTACCAGGAGGCCGACAAGACCCGCGGCGCCTTCCTGCGCGACCAGCAGGCCGGCTTCTACGAGCAGATGCGCGACCCCGGTGCCGCCGCCCTGGAGGTCTGGGACCGCACCCGCGCCGAGCGCGAGGCCACCTACATGGCGGAGAACCGGGAGACGGCCGGCGCCGGCGAGCGCGACGCCGACGACCTCTCCGGCGGCTACGAGAAGGTGGCGCTCGCGCTGATGCGGGCCATCGCCCGTGACGAGCGCACCACCCTGATCCTCAACGTCCGCAACCAGAACACGCTGTCGGTGCTCGACTCCGACGCCGTGATCGAGGTGCCCTGCCTGGTCGACGCCAACGGCGCCCACCCGGTCGCCGTCGCCCCGCTGCCCGACCACGCCACCGGGCTCGTCTGCTCGGTCAAGGCGGTCGAGCGGGAGGTGCTGGCCGCGGCCGAGTCCGGCTCCCGTACGACGGCCGTGAAGGCCTTCGCGCTGCACCCGCTGGTCGACTCGGTCAACGTGGCCCGCAGGCTGGTGGAGGGGTACTCCTCCGTCCACCCGGGACTGGCGTACCTTAAGTAGCGCTCGTCCGCCGAAAGCGCTTTCTCCCGGCGTTTTCGCTCGCCCTGCCCGCCCCTCGCCTTCCCTCCGTTCTCTCCCTCCCTGGAGACCCTGATGCACGACGAACGCCGCCGGATCGAGGAACGCGTCGAGCGCGTCCACAACCAGCGCATCAAGCCCGCGATCTACTCGGCCACCGTCCCCTTCGAGGTCGAGGCCTGGCAGGCGCCGGGCGAGCCGGTACCCTTCGAGGAGGCGGCGGCCGCCCGGTACGAGCCCTTCGCGATGGACACCCCCTGGGGCCCGCCCTGGGGCACGACCTGGTTCCGGATGCGCGGGCAGGTGCCCGCCGAGTGGGCCGGACGCCGCGTCGAGGCGGTCATCGACCTCGGCTTCGTGGGGGACTGGCCCGGCAACCAGGCCGAGGCCCTGGTCCACCTCGTCGACGGCCGCCCCCTGAAGGCGGTCAACCCGCTCAACCAGTACGTGCCGATCGGCAACCCGGCCGCGGGCGGCGAGGAGATCGACTACCTCGTCGAGGCCGCCTCCAACCCCGACATCCTCGCCAACGACTTCGCGGCCCCGACCCCCCTCGGCGACGTCCTCACCGCCGGCGACAAGCCCCTCTACACCTTCAGGCGCGCCGACATCGCCGTCCTGGACGAGGAGGTCTGGCACCTCGACCTGGACCTCCAGGTGCTGCGCGAGCTCATGGTCCACCTCGGCGAGCACGAGCCCCGCCGGCACGAGATCATGCACGCCCTCGACCGGGCCATGGACGTCCTCGACCTGGACGACATCTCCGGCAGCGCGGCCGCCGTACGCGAGGTCCTCGCCCCCGTCCTCGCCAAGCCCGCGCACGCCAGCGCCCACACCGTCTCCGGCGTCGGCCACGCCCACATCGACTCCGCGTGGCTGTGGCCCATCCGCGAGACCAAGCGCAAGACGTCCCGCACCTTCTCGAACGTCACGTCGCTGGCCGACGAGTACGACGACTTCATCTTCGCCTGCTCGCAGGCCCAGCAGTACGAGTGGGTGCGCGACAACTACCCGCACGTGTGGGCCCGGATCCAGGAGTCCGTGAAGAAGGGCCAGTGGGCCCCGGTCGGCGGCATGTGGGTCGAGGCCGACGGCAATCTGCCCGGCGGCGAGGCCATCGCCCGCCAGCTCATCCACGGCAAGCGGTTCTTCATCGAGCACTTCGGCGTCGAGACCAAGGGCGTCTGGCTGCCGGACTCCTTCGGCTACACCGCCGCCTACCCGCAGCTCGCCAAGCTCGCCGGCAACGAGTGGTTCCTGACCCAGAAGATCTCCTGGAACCAGACCAACAAGTTCCCCCACCACACCTTCTGGTGGGAGGGCATCGACGGCACCCGCATCTTCACCCACTTCCCGCCCGTCGACACCTACAACGCCCGCTTCAGCGGCGAGGAGATGGACCGCGCGGTCCGCAACTACTCCGAGAAGGGCGGCGGCACGCGCTCGCTGGCCCCCTTCGGCTGGGGCGACGGCGGTGGCGGCCCCACCCGCGAGATCATGGAGCGGGCCCGTCGGCTCGCCGACCTGGAGGGCTCGCCCAAGGTCGTCGTGGAGCACCCCGACGAGTTCTTCGCCAAGGCCCGCGCCGAGTACGAGGACGCACCCGTCTGGAACGGCGAGCTCTACCTGGAGCTGCACCGCGCCACCTACACCTCCCAGGCCCGCACCAAGCAGGGCAACCGGCGCAGCGAACACAAGCTCCGCGAGGCCGAGTTGTGGGCGACGACCGCAGCGCTGCACGCGCCGGGCTACGCCTACCCGTACGAGAAGCTCGACCGGCTCTGGAAGACGGTCCTGCTGCACCAGTTCCACGACATCCTGCCGGGCTCCTCGATCGCCTGGGTGCACCGCGAGGCCGAGGCCGAGTACGCCCGTGTGGCCGCGGAGCTGGAGGAGCTGACGGCCGAGGCGGTCGCGGCGCTGGGCGGGGGAGAGGCCCGCGTCTTCAACACGAGCCCGTATCCGCGGGCCGAGGTGGTCCGTACGTCCGAGGGCGCACCGGCGTACGTTCAGGTGCCCGCCGGCGGCAGCGCGCCCATCGCCTCGGCGGAGCCCGCGCAGCCCGTGTCCGTAACCGGCCGGGTCCTCGACAACGGCCTGGTCCGCGTCGAGGTCGCCGAGGACGGCACCCTGTCCTCCGTGTACGACCTCCGGGCGAACCGCGAGGTCCTCGCCGACCCGGGCAACCAGCTCCGTCTGCACACGGACCTGCCCAACTACTGGGACGCCTGGGACATCGACAAGCACTACCGCAACCGCTACAAGGACCTGCTGGAGACGGAGTCGCTGACCGTCGTCGAGGACGATCCGCTCATCGGCGCGATCCGGGTCACCCGTGCCTTCGGCAAGGGCTCGAAGCTCACCCAGACCATCACCCTGCGCGCGGGCAGCCCCCGGATCGACTTCGAGACCGAGATCGACTGGCACGAGGCCGAGAAGATCCTCAAGGCGGGCTTCCCGGTCGACATCCGCGCCCCGCACTCCTCCGCGGAGATCCAGTTCGGCCACATCCAGCGGCCCACCCACACCAACACCACCTGGGAGGCGGCCCGCTTCGAGGTCTCCGGGCACCGCTGGGTGCACATCGCCGAGCCCGGCTACGGCGTCGCCGTCATCAACGACTCGACGTACGGCCACGACGTGACCCGCACGGTCCGCGAGGACGGCGGTACGACGACCCGGGTCAGCCTCAGCCTGGTGCGCGCCCCGCGCGTCCCGGACCCCGAGGCCGACCAGGGCATGCACCGCTTCACCTACTCCCTGCTGCCCGGCGCGGACATCGAGGACGCCGTCGCCGAGGGCTACGCCCTCAACCTCCCGCTGCGCGTGGCCGACGCGGCCGGCTCGCCCGAGCCGGTCGTCTCGGTCGACGGCGACGGTGTGACCGTCGAGGCGGTCAAGCTGGCCGACGACATGTCCGGTGACGTGGTCGTACGGCTCTACGAATCGCGGGGCGGCCGGGCGCAGGGCGTGCTGCGCACCGGGTTCCCGCTGGCCGGCGCCCAGATCACCGACCTCCTGGAGCGCCCCCTGGAGACCGCCGAGACCGACGGCGGGGTGCCCGTGTCGCTGCGCCCCTTCCAGGTGCTGACCCTTCGCCTACAGCGCGCCGAGGTCGGCTGATGGCGATACAACCCTGGTTCACCGACGCCAAGTTGGGGATCTTCATCCACTGGGGCATCTACGCCGTCGACGGCGTCCAGGAGTCCTGGTCGTTCTACGACGACATCGTCCCGTACGACCGGTACATGTCCCAGTTCGACCGGTTCACCGCCGCCCGCTACGAACCGCGCGACTGGGCGAAGCTCTTCGCGCGGGCCGGCGCCCGGTATGCCGTGCTGACCAGCCGCCACCACGACGGTGTGGCCCTGTGGGACACGGCCCACGGCGATCTGAACGTGGGCCGCGACCTGATCGCGGGTTACGCCGACGCCCTGCGCGAGCAGGGCCTCAAGGTCGGGCTGTACTACTCCCACTCGGACTGGAGCCACCCCGACTACGCCTCCACCCGCAAGCCCGGCCGCCCGCCGGAGCTGGAGGACAACCGGTACTCCGAGGTCGCCGCCGAGGGCGAGGACATGGCCGCCTGGGAACGCTTCCTCGGCTACCGGGACGGCCAGATACGGGAGTTGACCTCCCGCTACAAGCCGGACCTGCTGTGGTTCGACGGCGAGTGGGACCGCAGCGAGGAGCAGTGGCGCATCCCCGAGCTGGCCGCGCTGATCCGCTCCGAGGTGCCGGACGTCGTGTTCAACGCCCGCATGCTCAGCGAGGGCGACTACGCGACGCCCGAGCAGGGCGCCCCGGTCGTCCCGCCCGACGGCCCCTGGGAGCTGTGCCTGACGATCAACGACTCCTGGGGCCATCAGCACCACGACCACAACCACAAGTCGGTCGACCAGCTGATCCGCTACTTCGCCGAGACCATCGGCTCAGGCGGCAACCTGCTGCTGAGCGTGGGCCCGCGCGAGGACGGCACGATCCCGGCCGAACAGGCCGAGCGGCTGGAGGGACTCGGCGACTGGATCGCCAAGCACGCGGAAGCGGTGTACGGCACCGAACGGGGCCTGCCGGCCGGTCATCACTACGGCCCGAGCACCCTCTCCAAGGACCGCCGGACCCTGTACCTGACGCTCTTCGACGCCCCGCGCGCCGAGATCAACGTACGCGGGCTGCTCGGTGGGGTACGCCGGGTCACGGTGCTCGGCAGCGGACGGGAACTGGCCCATCGGATCACCGGCGGTCTGCACGAGACGCCCGGGGTGCTCTGGATCGAACCGCCCACCGGGGCGGACCTCGACCCGCACGCCACGGTGCTCGCGGTCGAGCTGGAAGGGGAGCTGGAGCTGTACCGGGGTTCGGGCCGCTTCTGACGCACCAGTTCGCGGCTCACTTCGGGCCGGTCGGCCGCCGCCCCCGTCGCAGCGGTCGGCCGGCCCGAATCCCCCGTGCTTCCCCCGTGGTGGTGCTTCCCCCGTTTTTTCCTCGGTCCCCCGTTGTTCCCCCGTTGCCTTTCACTCTTATGAGCGCGCCGGTGGCGCCCTGATACACCCTCCCGGAAAAAAGTTCTCCCGGGAGGGTGACAGGGCGTCAGCCGGTGAACCCGGCCGTGATCGAAGTGAACTGCCAGTTGCTCTGGCTGATGCCGGAGCAGTTGCTCGTCACGCCGCCGCCCGGGCACGGCCGGTCACGGTTGACCGACCAGAACGCGAGACGGGCGATGTGATGGGAGTTCGCCCAGTCCCGGATCTGCGTCCAGGTCGCGGTCGAGGTGAGCTCCTGCTGGTCGGACAGCCCGTTCATGCCGGAGATGCCGATGTGGGCGTAGGCCGTCGCGTCGTCCCACCCGAAGGTGGACTTCAGCTTGTTCTTCAGCCCCTCCGTGGCGTTCACGGTGTTGCCGTACATGTCGGCGCCGCCGCCGAAGTCGAACGGCATGATCGTGAAGACGTCGATGTCCGCGTTGAGCGCCTTGGCCTGCTCGATGAGCCGGTTGCCCCAGTACGTCGGCCCGGTCGTGGAGGTGCCGAAGGTGAGGACGGTCCGCAGGCCCGGGTTGTTCGCCTTGACGATCTTCAGGGCGTTCAGGATCCGGTCCTGCACGGTGGCGTTCTCGAACTCGTCGGTGTTCTCGATGTCGACGTCGATCGCCTTCAGCCCGTAGGCGTCGATGACCTTCTGGTACGCCCCCGCCAGCGCCTCGGCGCTGGAGCAGTTCGGCCCGAGCTTGTTGCCGCTCCAGCCGCCGATCGACGGGACGATGTCACCGCCCGCGGACCGGATGGAGTTGATGACGCTCTGGTCGTTGCCGCCGGTCAGCGGCCGTGACCCGTCCCAGGCGGGATTGCAGCCACCGGAGGAGAGGATGAACGCCATCGTGTACCACTTGATCCCGGTCGAGCTCATCACCGAGGTCGCGCTCGGCGGATCGCCCCAGCCCAGGTACAGATAGGGCGCGGCCTGCTTGAAGCCGGTGCCGCCACCGCCGCCCGCGTCGGTGGTGACGGTGACGGCGTTGGAGGCCGCCGACACGTTCCCGGCCGCGTCCCGTGCCTTCACCGTGAACGTGTAGCCGGTGCTGGGCGACAGCCCGCTGACCGTGGCGCTCGTACCGGAGACGCTGAGCACCTGGGTCGAGCCGCGGAAGACGTCGTACCCGGTCACCCCGACGTTGTCCGTCGAGGCGTTCCACGCCAGCGACACGCTGGACGAGGTCTTTCCGGTGGACCGCAGACTTCCCGGCACGCTCGGCGCCTGGCTGTCCGAGCCGCCACCGGGCCCGTCGAGGCTGATGTCGTCGGCGTAGTAGGTGCCCTGGGCGTACCAGCCGTGCACATACACCTGGGCGCTGGTCTGCGAGGCACCGGTCGTGAACGACAGCGACAGCCGGCTGTACGCCGACGGCGACGACGTCCAGGTGGAGGAACCGCCGTCCACGCCGAGGTACACGTAGGACCCGCGCACCCAGCCGCTGAGGCTGTACGTGGTGTTCGGCTGCACCGCGACGGTCTGGCTGCACTTGGCGATGTCGCTCGAACTCACCGCCCCCGCAAGGGCCTTGGACCCACCGTGCACGGGCGAGGAGACGACCGACCCGAGATTGCCGGTGCAGCTCCACGGGGAGAGCCCGCCCGACTCGAAGCCGGCGTTGGACAGGACATTGGCCGCTTGGGCCGTACCGGGAAGAGCGACGGCTCCGGCGATCGCGAGAGCACCGGATCCGACCAGAGCGAGAAATCGACGTCTCAGACGTCTGAGGGGTTGGTTGCGCACGTGATCTCCCTGGGAAAAGTGGGGTGTTCGGGAGTGCACAGGTGCAGACATGTGCAGAGGTGCGCCAACCAAATTGGTATGAACCAATCCCGGTGTCAAGCTCTGGCACGGGATTGGTCCATACCAAGAATTCTCAGCCGTCCGACCCGACCGGCCGCGTCGGGTGGACCGTCAGATCACCGTTCACGACGGCGTTGACGGTGCCGTGGTCGTACGCGCGGTTGTCCTGGCGGATCGCGGCGGCGGAGGCGGGCCGGGGCGGGGGCAACTCGGCGATCGCGGACCGGAGTTCGTCGGCGGCGTCCGGATTCTCCTCCAGCAGGTCCTGGAGGCGCAGCCGCCAGGCGCGGCGCGCCCCGGCCAGTTCACGCTCGTTGCCGGGCTCCCGCACGACGCGACGCAGGTCGTCCAGCCGCCGGGTCGCCGCCTCGGTGCGGTCGGGTTCGCCGCGGCCCAGCAGCCGGGCGAACCGCTCACGAGCGGCCTGCCAGACGTCGGTGGACGCGGCGTTGACCAGGGCCGCGGAGCCGGCCGCGGCGAGTGTGGTCAGCCATTCGGGTGTCACGTCGGTGCCTTTCCTCGGTCAGGAGTCGGAGCGCCGCGCGGTCCACGGACCGGAGGCGTCGTAGCAGTCGGTCTCGAAGGTGCCGCGCATGGTGTCGCCGTCCACGCTTCCGGTGAACGTGATCTCCTTCTCGCTGCTCACGCTGCCGAAGGTGATGCGGTCGCCGTCGAGCGTGCCGTTCAGGGCGCCGTCCAGGGAACACGGCACCCCGTCGACCTTCAGGTCCCCGGTGAGTCGGTTCCCGTCCTGGGACAGGGTGGCCGTGAACCCTCCGGTGCCGAACCCCGTGGACCAGTCCCCCGTCCACGCGCCCGTCAGGGTGGCGGTCCCGGACGGCTTCGACCCGTCGCCGGAGGGCGGCGCGGACGGGGTCACGGTCAGTCCGAAGTCCCAGTAGCGGGCGGAGGCGGGCAGCCGGTCGCCGGCCGCCCGTGTGGTGAGGCGGACGAGCCGGCCGAGGTCGTCGATGCGTGCCGTGAAATCGACGGCGGTGCTGTCGGCCCGGGGCGTGGAGGTGGCCGCCGCCGGTGCGACGAAGCCGCTCTCCCGCCTTGCGACGGCCGCTTCGGCGGTTCCGGAAGGCCGGACGGGTTCGGCCGCAGGCGCCAGCGTTCCCGTGAAGGTGCAGCCCTCGCGCCGCGCCCGGGTAACCGATCGCAGCTCCCGCGCCGGAGCCACGGGGTCGACGGCGTCCATGAAGGCGCCGTCGGCCCGCACCCACCGCGGATCCGCGCCTGACGGCGTGGTCGTGCCGGTGGGCAGCACGACCCTGCCCCGGTCGATCGTGCCGTTCGTGACGGGGCCGCCGGTCAGGCCCTGCCGGAACCAGGCCGTGCGCGCGTGCGGGTCCGCCGCCCCGGCGACATGGTGCCGGCCGCGTGTGACGTCGTAGCGGAAGCTCGTCAGTTCCACGCGCCGGGCGGCCTCCGCCAGGACCGCGGATGCCGAGCGGCCCTCGGCGGCCTTGTCGCAGGACGCCCCGCCCATGACACGCGGCACGACGACGGTCACCGTGACGGTCACGACCACCACGACCGTGACCACACTCGCCACCACGGGCACGCTGACGCCGGCCGCCCCGGCGCCGGCGAACGTCAGGGCCTTGGTGACGGCGGCCGCGGCCTTGGCGAGGACGGTCGTACCGGCTTGGGCGGCGGCCGTCGAGGATCCGGCGGCCGACGTGGAACCGGCTGTCTGAGCGGCCGCGGTGGACACCTGGACCGGGTCGGCGAGCGGTGCCCCGGGTGCCGGTCCGGTGCCGGCCGCCTTCACGGCCTCGGTGGCGAGATGGTCGGCGACCATGTGACCGCCGACTGCCGTCACCGTCGCGGCGGAGCCCGTGATGACGGCGGCCTTGCCGAGGCTCGTCCTCCGGGGCGGCCGTGGAGCCAGGCCGAGTACGACCTCGTAGTAGATGTTGCCGTTCTGCACGGCGTTGACGGTGCCGTGCCCCGTCGCCACCGCGATCTGGGGCGCGGTGCCGTCAGGCGAGGGGAGGAGCGACTGAACGGAGTCCGCGAACCGGCGGGCCTCTTCGGCCCGTTCGGGATCATCCGCGACGGCCCTTGCGATCAGCTCCCGCCATTCCGGCAGCGAATCCGTCAGGTAGCGGGTCAGCCCCTCGCCCTCGTGACCTGCCGCGACGGCCGCCCAGGCGTCGATGCGCTCGTCCACCTGCGGCTCGTCGTCCGGTAAGAGGCCGAGCGCCCCTTCCCGGGCCTCGGCCCAGGCCGGTGTCCCGATCGCCGCGGCGAGATGCTCGGCCGCGTCCTCGGCCGGATCCGCGGACCTTCCGAATGCCCCGTCGTCCTGTGTGCCTTCGGCCATGAAGCCGCCTCCCCCGGGTTGCCCCACGCTGCGTCGGCACGAAGCTAGCGGCCGGGGAAGGGGGAGACAGCGGCTTCGAGGGACGCCCGTCCGGCGGCTCGGGGTGTGGGGGCACGCAGGGGGCGCTCCGCTTGGCAACCGCCCCGTCGGGCGACCGGGCGCGCCCCGATCGCGCCGCTCGGGCGCCCGGCCGGGCGCTCGAGAAGGCGGATCTTCCGGCGAACCCGAACTAGAGCGGCAGCGCCTGCGCCGCCCCGCTCTCGACCGGCTCTGCCGGTGCGGGGGCCGGGACCGCCGGCAGCAGGTGCTCTGTCTCCTCCGCCGCGCGCTGCTGGGGGATGGACACCGGGCGCAGCTGGCGCGGGCCCGAGACCACCGTGTAGTCCTGACCGAGGAACGGGGGTACGACCTCGCCCGGGTCCTCGCCGAGTGCCAGCTGGACGGCCAGCCACGGGACATTGACGCCGCACAGCGACAGCTGGTGCAGCCCGCCCGCGGGGCGTGTGTTGACGTCCATCAGGACCGGCGTGTCCCCGAACATCCGGAACTGGATGTTGGACAGATAGTGCAGGCCGAACCCTTCCGCGATCAGCCGCGCCGGCTCCAGCCACTGCTCGTGGAGCGTGAACCCGCGCCGACGCCCGTTCTTCATGCGCCCGATCGCCAGCCGCACCCGGTTGTCCGGCCCGGTCAGGCAGTCCACCGACACCTCCGGCTGCTCCAGCCGGGGCATCACCAGCCAGTCCACCGGCTCGTCGGTCCGCCGCAGGGCGTCCTCCACCAGATCCAGCTGCACATACGGTGTCGGGAACCCGCTGAGGTGCACCAGCGAGAAGGGGGAGCGCGTGATCACACGGAAGCCCACCCCGCCCGCACCGGACGCCGGCTTGAAGCAGGCCTTGTGCCCCGCCTCCTCCAACTCCTCGACGGCGGCGACGAGTTCATCGGCGTTGCGCACCCGCCACCACGGCGGCACCGGCACCCCGACGGCCTGCACGGCCTCGTACGCGATCACCTTGTCCTGGAAGACGGCCACGGCCTCCGGCGGCGGCGCCAGCAGCGCCGTACCGACCGCCTCGAACTCCGCGCGATGCGCCACGATCGCCGACTGGTGCAGCCGGGGCACGAACACGTCGATGCCGCGGCGCCTGCACTGGGCGAGCGCGTACTCCACGTACCCGGCCGGGGACAGGCCCTCCGGCTCCAGCTCGGCGGTGTCGGCGGCGGCGAGCACGGGCGAGTCGGCGTCCCCGTGCGTCGCATGGATCTCCACGGCCCGATCGCTGGGATTTCGTCGCAGCTGATCCATGAAGAACACGTTCTCCGCGTACGTGCGGTTGAGCCAGACGCGTACGCGAGAGACCATGCAGGGCCGTCCTTTCGGGGTCGCGGGCACGGCGAAGCAGGCCCGTGCCCGGGCAGGGAGGTTGGAGGTACACCAAACCGCCCCTTGCGAAGGGACGTTCACGGCGGTGGTGTTGGGGCGATCATACGGGTTTCAAGGGGTGCCGCGTGCAACGTACGTGTTACGGAATTGCGGATGCTTCCTGACCGTCCGGAGCACCCCGCCGACACCTCCCGGGGCATCCCCGCTACTCCCTCCCGGTGACGACGCGATCCGCCCTTGTACGGGCGGGGCACTCTGTGTTCTGGTGGTCCTGTTCGTGTGATCGTTCCGTGTGATCGGAAGGGGCGAAAGGTGACGTCGACGGCCGGCGGTGCCGGACAGCTGCTGGCCATCAGCGACCTGCACATCGGATACGAGGAGAACCGCGCCCTCGTCGAGAAGATGCGCCCCGACTCGGACGACGACTGGCTGCTGGTCGCCGGCGATGTCGCGGAGACCGTCGCCGACATCCGCTGGGCCCTCAAGACGCTCGCCGGCCGCTTCAGCAAGGTCGTCTGGGCACCCGGCAACCACGAGCTGTGGACCCACCCGAAGGACTCGGTCACCCTGCGCGGCGTCGAGCGCTACGACCACCTGGTCGAGGTGTGCCGGGAACTCGGCGTGACGACGCCCGAGGACCCCTACCCCGTCTGGGAGGGACCCGGCGGCCCGGTCGCCGTGGCACCGCTCTTCCTGCTGTACGACTACTCCTTCCTGCCCTCCGGCTGCGCCACCAAGGAGGAGGGGCTGAAGTACGCGCACGGCACCGGGATCGTGTGCAACGACGAGTACCTGCTGCACCCCGACCCCTACCCGTCCCGCGAGGCCTGGTGCGAGGCCCGGGTCGCCGAGACCGAGCGCCGGCTCGCCGCACTGCCCGAGGACCTGCCCACCGTCCTCGTCAACCACTACCCGCTGGACCGGCACCCCACGAACGTGCTGTGGTACCCCGAGTTCGCCATGTGGTGCGGCACCCGGCTGACCGCGGACTGGCACCGTAGATTCCGCGCCCGGACCATGGTCTACGGCCACCTCCACATCCCGCGGACCACCTGGCACGAGGGCGTCCGCTTCGAGGAGGTCTCCGTGGGGTACCCCCGCGAGTGGCGCAAGCGACCGGACCCGCCGGGCCGGCTGCGCCGCATTCTGCCGAAGGAGGACGCGGCCCGGTGATCGAGGAACTGCTGCCGGACCCGGTGGTCACCGTCGAGGCCTACGGCAACGACGAGCACGCGGGCGCCGCCCTGTACCCCGAGGAAGAGGCCGTAGTCGCCAAGGCGGTCGACAAGCGCCGCCGGGAGTTCGCCGTCGTACGCTCCTGCGCGCGCCGCGCCATGGAGAAGCTCGGCGTGCCCCCGCAGCCCGTCCTGCCCGGTGAACGCGGCGCCCCCGGCTGGCCGGCCGGCCTGGTCGGCAGCATGACCCACTGCGACGGCTACGGCGCCGCGGCCCTGGTCCGCGCCACCGATCTGGCCTCCCTCGGCATCGACGCCGAACCCCACAAGACACTCCCGGAAGGCGTGCTGCCCGCCGTCGCGCTGCCCGCCGAGGCGGACCGGCTGCGCCGGCTGGCCGGCGACCACCCCGATGTCCACTGGGACCGGCTCCTGTTCAGCGCCAAGGAGTCCGTCTACAAGGCGTGGTTCCCCCTCACCGGCAAGTGGCTGGACTTCACCGAGGCCGACATAGACGTCTTCGCCGACCCCGGTGAGCGGCACAGCGGCGGCCTGCGCGCCCGGCTCCTCGTGTCGGGCCCGCTGGTCGGCGGGCGCCGGATCGATGTCTTCGAGGGCCGGTGGACCGTCCAGCGGGGGCTGGTGGCGACCTCGGTCACCGTGCCGCACACCTGAGCCCCCTCCCGGCGTCGCGAGGCCCCTGCTACGGCTCCGCCGGGCACCAGCCCTTCAACAGCCGGAAGAACTCCTCCTCGTTCCCCGTCAGACCCGCGGCCGCCAGCGCCTGTTCCGCCTCGGCGAGCACGGCGGGCGGCACCACCGGTGGTCGGCCCTTCCCGGGAGGACCGTCGAACGCGGCTCGTACGGTGTGCAAAAGCCGCAGGTAGGCCTGGACGGCGGTGCGCTCGCGATCGGTCAGTACGGCAGTGGGCATCGGTCGGCTCTCCCCAAGTCGGCGTCGTCGCGTCACGCCCCGCACATGAGGGCGCACCACCAGCTTGCCGTCCACCACTGACAATCGGGTTCGGCCCCACGTCCGTTCGCCCGCTTAGCGGAGGCGAAACCTCCTCGAAATCCCTGGTGGGAAAGGTGTCCCTACGCTTGGGGCAACGGCTTTCGGCCGCACGCCCGCGGCCGGGAGAGCGGCAGGAACGGAGGTGGGAGAGTGGCCGATGCCCAGGGCCGACGCCCGGTGCGTGCCGTACGGCTGCGTCCGGTCGGCGACGGCGAACTCGCGTTGCAGTACCGCGTCGTGCACGGCTACCGGCGCGCCTTCCGCATGGCCGGCGAGGGGCCGGTGCTGGTGCTGATCCACGGCATCGGGGACTCCTCCGACACCTGGGCCGAGCTGATCCCCGACCTCGCCCGCACGCACACCGTGATCGCCCCCGACCTGCTCGGCCACGGCGCCTCCGACAAACCGCGCGCCGACTACTCGGTGGCCGCCTACGCCAACGGCGTGCGGGACCTGCTCACCACACTCGGCATCGAGTCCGCGACACTGGTCGGGCACTCGCTGGGCGGGGGAGTGGCCATGCAGTTCGCCTACCAGTTCCCCGAGCGCACCGAGCGGTTGATCCTGGTCAGCGCGGGCGGCGTGGGCCGCGAGGTCAATCCGGTGCTGCGGCTGGTCTCGCTACCGGGCGCCCATCTGATGCTGTCCGCGCTGCGGCTGCCGGGGATGCGGCTGCAAGTGGGGCAGGCGGTACGGCTGATGAGGTTCCTCGACACCGACCTCGGGCAGGACGCGCCGGAACTGCTGACCCTCGTCGACGCCCTCCCCGACGAGACCTCGCGCAACGCCTTCATCCGTACCCTGCGGGCGGTGGTCGACTGGCGCGGGCAGGTGGTCACCATGCTGGACCGCTGCTATCTGACCGAGGGCATGCCGACCATGCTGCTGTGGGGCGACCGGGACAGCGTGGTGCCGGTGCGGCACGCCTACGGCGCGCACGAGGCGATGCCCGGCAGCAGGCTGGAGATCTTCGAAGGGGCGGGCCACTTCCCGTTCCACACCGACCCGGACCGTTTCGTCGCGCTGGTCGAGGAGTTCACCGGCAGTACGGCCGCCGCCGACTGGAGCCGCGAGACCTGGCGCGAGATGCTGCGGGCGGGGCGGCCCGGCACGGCGGCGGGACAGCCGGACACCGCCCGTTCCCGGGCGGTGGAACGCGAGCTGCGGGAGGCGAGCGAGCGCAGCGCGACCTGATCCGCGAGGCGGCACCCGACCCGGGACGTGACCCCGGTCAGCCCTGCGGCCCCAGATAGCCGAGCGAGGCCTCGATACGCCCCGCCAGATGGTCCCGCTGCCCCCGCACCGACGAGTCCGCCAGCCAGGTGCGGCACTTGCTGGCCAGCAGCAGGCCGAAGCTCTCGGCCTCCTGCTCGTCGGCCTCGTCGAAGCGGCTGCGGGCGGCGACCTTCAGCACCGTGGAGCGCAGATCGGCGTCGTCGCTGAGCAGCCGGGCCGCTACGGTCGCGCCCTCGATGCTGTGGGTGCAGTGACCGGCCTTCATGTGCCACAGCTCATGGCCGAGGATCACCAACTGGTGGTCGGGCGCGGTGCGTTCCTCGATCACGACCAGGTCCTGGTCGGCCATGTCGAGCCACAGCCCGCTGGCGGTGCCGGCCGGGAAGGCGGCCGTACGGAAGTGGACGGGACGGCCGCGGCGTCTGCTCATGGAGTCGCACAGGGCGCCGTACAGCATGCCGGGCGCCGCGGGAGCGGGGAGCTCCAACTCCGCGATCAACTCGCCGCACAGGCGGCGCATTTCCCTACCGATGCCCACTGATCTCCCGTTCTCCCCGGATCACGACTCGGGTCGCTTGACGCTCTCCAGGAGCATGTCCAGCCACTCCGCGACCTTGTCGCGGTGCTGGTCGGTGGGCAGCTGGGCGGCACGCCACGCTATGCCGCGCACGCCGTGGTCCTGGAGGAGTCTCTCCAGCGGGTCCTCGGCGGCCTGGGCCGCCTCGCGCTCCGCGAGCTTCTGGAGCAGTTCCTGCTCGGTGCGCTGGAGGGAGCCCGCGAGCGCCTCGGGGTCCTCGGCCGTGAGGAATCCGGCGTGCACCCGGAAGAAGCGCTGGATGGCGTCGCAGTGCTCCATGGTGGGACGGCGGTCGCCGTTGATCAGGGCGCCGGCCTGCTGGCGGGACATGCCCGCGCCGTCGGCGATCTCCTGCTGGGTGTACTTGCGGCCGTTCGGCTTGAGCCGGGTGCGGCGCAACAGGTCGAGCCGCTGGAGGAAGCGCGCCTGCACATCGGGCTCGCCCGCGGGGCGGCCGCTCAGCAGGGCCTTGACGACCGGCTCCGGGACGCCGGAGGCGACGGACAGCCGCCCGGTGGCGAAGACCTCGGCGTGCGACACGCCGAGCCGGTCGGCGAGCGCGGTGACACGGGCGACGACGGCCGGCAGCGCTACCGTCGGCGTGGCGCCCGAACCCTCGAAGCCATCCGTCACCGGCAGATCTCCTACGTCTCTCACAGGCTCCTCACAAGCCCTTCCCGTGAACTCGACGGAGATTACCGGGTAGTTCGAACTCACATCCAGGTCTCGCCACAACTGTGGCCAATTTCAGCCGTCAACAGGCATGAAATGCCACGATAGTTGACACGGCTCGGGCTCGGGCAGCAGGATCAGGGCGCCGCGTGAAGGCCGCATAGGCAAGAGGGGTGACCTCCCGATGGCATATCAGGCAGGTGGGGAGCGGTCCGTGCCGCGCCCCGTCCTCGAGAGGCCGGAGGCCCAGGCCTATCTGCGGGACTACGCCGCTCTCGTGGAGGCCGTGCCCTTCCCGTCCGTGGTGCTCGACCACCGCTGGGACGTCGTCCTGGCGAACACCGCTTTCGCGTCACTTTTCCGCGGTGTGGGCCCGCATCCGACGGCGATGCCCGACGAGAACTTCCTCAGATTCGTGCTCTTCCACCCGGACGCGAGCACGGTCCTCGGCGACCACGAGTCCAGCTGGTGCCTGCCGATGCTGGCGCACTTCGCCGCCGCCGTGGAGCGGCACGGCCACGACCACGGGCTGCAGGCCATCCGCCGTGACATCGCACAGGACCCGATCATGGAGGCCGCCTACCGGCAGGGCCTGCCGCACTGGATCCGCGCGGTGGGCGAGCAGGCCGTCGCCCGGGACGGCGCCGTACGGCCGCTGCTGCACCCCGACCCGCGCTGGGGCGCCACCGAGTGCCGGGTCGTGGACGAGACGCCCAGGACCCTCGAGGAGATGGGCTACACCCGGCTGACGCTGGTGCTGCGCGAGCTGCGCCGAGAGCGGCCCCGGACGCGAGGGGCGCGCCGCGGCGCCGCCCATCTGCGCGTCGTGACCGCCACCGAGGACTGAACGGGGCACCGTCGGCGTTCAGGTCGCCGACGGCGCCCCGTCAGCGCACGGGAAGCCTCGCTCTGGCGGCGCTCGGAGCCGCCTCTCTTTTTCGCAGGACGACAGGCGTCGCGCCATTCCGTCGCAGAGTGGTGTGTGACATAGTACTGACGTGAGCGAGCGACTGACCTGCGACGTCGTGGTCGTCGGAGCCGGCATGGTGGGCGCGGCCTGCGCGCTGTACGCGGCCCGGGCCGGCCTGGACGTGATCCTCGTCGACCGCGGCCCGGTGGCGGGCGGCACCACCGGCGCCGGCGAGGGCAACCTCCTCGTCTCCGACAAGGAACCGGGCCCCGAACTGGACCTGGCGCTGCTGTCCGGCCGGCTGTGGGGCGAGCTGGCGGCGGAGTTCGGGGCGGCCGTCGAGTACGAGGCCAAGGGCGGTGTCGTCGTGGCCTCGTCGCCGGACGGGCTCGCGGCGCTGGAGCGGTTCGCCGACGGACAGCGCGCCGCCGGGGTCGTCGCCGAACCGGTCGCGGGCGACGCCCTGTACGCCCTCGAACCCCACCTCGCCCCCGGTCTGCCGGGCGGCGTCCACTATCCCCAGGACTGCCAGGTCATGCCCGCCCTGGCCGCCGCCCACCTCGCCCGCGGCTCGGGCGCCCGGCTGTTCACCGGCCGCACGGTGACCGACGTACTGCGCACGCGGGCCGGCGCCGTGCGCGGGGTCCGCACGAACATGGGCGACATCCACGCCCCGGCGGTCGTCAACGCCGCCGGCACCTGGGGCGGTGAACTCGCCGCGCTCGCGGGCGTCCCGCTCCCCGTCCTCCCGCGCCGCGGCTTCGTCCTGGTCACCGAACCCCTCCCGCGCAAGGTCCGCCACAAGGTCTACGCCGCCGACTACGTGGCCGACGTCGCCAGCGACTCGGCCGCGCTCCAGACCTCCCCGGTCGTCGAGGGCACGGCGGCGGGCCCGGTCCTCATCGGCGCGAGCCGGGAACGCGTCGGCTTCGACCGGACCTTCTCGCTGCCGGTCGTAAGGGCGCTGGCGGCGGACGCGACGCGGCTGTTCCCGTTCCTGACGGACGTCCGCGCGATGCGTGCCTACCTGGGCTTCCGCCCGTACATGCCGGACCACCTGCCCGCCGTCGGGCCCGACCCCCGGGTGCCGGGGCTGCACCACGCCTGCGGGCACGAGGGCGCCGGCATCGGACTGGCCACCGGCACCGGCCACTTGATCGCGCAGGCGCTGACCGAGAAGACCCCCGACCTGGACCTGACGCCGTTCCGCCCCGACCGCTTCGGCGAGGAGGCCGTATGAGAACACCTCTGGAGCTCGCCGACGCCCACCCGGGCCCGGCCTTCACGGTCACCCTCGACGGCCGTGGGATCGAGGCCCTGCCGGGCCAGACGGTCGCCGCCGCGCTGTGGGCGGCCGGGGTCACCTCCTGGCGGACCACCCGGGGTGAGGGCCGCGCGCGAGGCGTGTTCTGCGGCATCGGCGTCTGCTTCGACTGCCTGATCACCGTCAACGACCGCCCGAACCAACGGGCCTGTCTGGTGCCATTGCACCCCGGCGATGCGATCCGGACCCAGGAAGGGACGGGGCACGATGGCTGACCGCGACTCCGCCGACCATGGAGCCCCGCACCTCGCCGTGATCGGCGCGGGGCCCGCCGGGCTGGCCGCAGCCGTCGCCGCGGCCGCGCGAGGCGTGAGGGTCACGCTGATCGACTCGGCGGCGGAGGCGGGCGGCCAGTTCTACCGGCAGCCGGCCCCGGGGCTGCGGGCCCGCCGGCCGCAGGCGCTGCACCATCAGTGGCGGGCGTGGGAGCGGCTGCGGGACGGGCTGGCCGCGCACATGGAGGCGGGGCGCGTAAGGCATCTGACGGAACACCACGTCTGGTTCGTCGAGCGCCTGCCCGGCGGCCGGTTCACCGTGCACGCCCTGCTCGGCCCCGAACAGCGGGACCCGGCCGAGGTGCGCGCCGACGCCGTGCTCCTCGCCACCGGCGGCTACGAGAAGGTGCTGCCCTTCCCCGGCTGGACCCTCCCCGGAGTGGTCACGGCGGGCGGCGCCCAGGCCATGCTCAAGGGCAGCCTCGCGGTGTCCGGGCGCACCGCCGTCGTCGCCGGGACCGGCCCGCTGCTGCTCCCCGTGGCGACCGGGCTCGCCGCGGCCGGCGTCGAGGTCGCCGCGCTCGTCGAGTCCGCCGACCCGAAGGCGTTCCTGCGGCGCACACGGGCGCTGGTGGCACAGCCCGCCAAGGTCGCCGAAGGCGCCCGGTACGCGGCCGAGTTGCTGCGTCACCGGGTGCGGCCGCTCGCGCGGCACACCGTCGTCGAGGCGCACGGCACCGAGCGGCTGGAGGCCGTCACCGTCGCCGCGCTCGACGTCGACGGGCGGGTCAGGCCCGGCACCGGACGCCGCATCCCCTGCGACACCCTCGCCGTCGGCCACGGCATGCTCCCGCACACCGACCTCGCCGAGACTCTCGGCTGCGGCCTCGACGGGCTCGCCGTAGGCGTGGACGACGAGCAGCGCACCGACGTGCCCGGCGTCTGGGCCGCGGGGGAGACGACCGGCATCGGAGGGGCGGCGCTCTCGCTCGCCGAGGGGCACATCGCCGGGCGATCGGCCGTCGCCCGCCTGCGCGGAACGCGGCCCGACCCGGACGGGTGGGCGGCCGCCGCCAAGGCCCGCAGCCGACTGCGCGCCTTCTTCACCGCCCTCGACTCCGTGTACGCCCCGCCCGCGCGCTGGACCGACCGGATCACCGACGACACCGTCGTCTGCCGCTGCGAGGAGGTCACCGGCGGTGCGATCCGGGCGGCGGTGGTGGAACTGGGTGCCGGGGACGCGAGGACCGTGAAGCTGCTGACCCGGGCCGGGATGGGGTGGTGCCAGGGGCGGGTGTGCGGGCCGGCGGTCGCGGGGCTCGCCGGGTGCGAACTTGCCGTTTCCCGCAGGCCCTTCGCCCGGCCCGTACCGCTGGGCGTGCTCGCGCGGGCGGGGGAGAACGAGGACGGCTGAGCGCCGGCGCCCGGGGGCTGCCGGAGCCGGCCAGGGCCGAAGCCGACGGTCGCCGGTCGTCGGCGCGAGATCAATGCAATGTCACACTCCACTGAGAAGGAACCCGAGATGACCGTCACCGAACACCGTCCCTGGCGGGGCGTACTGGTCGCCACCGCCCTGCCGCTCGACGACAACCTCCGTGTGGACCACGGCAAGTACGCCGAGCACTGCTCCTGGCTCGTCGAGAACGGCTGCGACGGTGTCGTACCGAACGGCAGCCTCGGCGAGTACCAGGTGCTCACCCCCGAGGAGCGGGCGAAGGTCGTGGAGACCGCCGTCGCCGCGATCGGCGGCACCCGCGTGATGCCCGGTGTGGCCGCCTACGGTTCGGCCGAGTCCCGGCGCTGGGCGGAGCAGGCCCGGGACGCGGGCTGTGCCTCTGTGATGCTGCTGCCGCCGAACGCCTACCGTGCCGACGAGCGCTCCGTCCTCGCCCACTACGAGGAGGTCGCCGGGACGGGCGTCCCGGTCGTGGCGTACAACAACCCCATCGACACCAAGGTCGACCTCGTTCCCGAACTGCTCGCCAAGCTGCACGGCGAGGGATACATCCAGGCGGTGAAGGAGTTCTCCGGCGATGTCCGGCGCGCCTACCAGCTCGCCGAACTCGCCCCGGAACTGGACCTGTTGATCGGCGCCGACGACGTCCTGCTGGAACTCGCGCTCGCCGGCGCCAAGGGCTGGGTGGCCGGTTATCCGAACGCGTTGCCACGGTCCTGCGTGGAGCTGTACCGCGCGGCCGCCGGCGGCGACCTCGGCACCGCGAAGAAGCTGTACGAGCAGCTGCACCCGCTGCTGCGCTGGGACTCCAAGGTCGAGTTCGTGCAGGCGATCAAGCTCTCCATGGACATCGTGGGCCGGCACGGGGGACGCTGCCGTCCGCCGCGGGTGCCCCTGCTGCCGGAGCAGGAGGCCGCGATCCGTGCCGCCACCGAGAAGGCCGTAGCCGCCGGGCTCGCGTAAACACAAGGGAGGCTGGACCCATGCGCAGCAAACTCGTCCTGCACGCCGTCGACTCGCACACCGAGGGCATGCCCACCCGCGTGATCACCGGCGGGATCGGCACGGTGCCCGGTGCGACGATGAACGAGCGGCGGCTGTACTTCCGTGAGCACCGCGACGACATCAAGCAGTTCCTGATGAACGAGCCGCGCGGCCACTCGGCGATGAGCGGCGCCATCCTCCAGCCGCCCACCCGCCCCGACTGCGACTGGGGCGTGCTCTACATCGAGGTCTCCGGCTACCTCCCGATGTGCGGGCACGGCACGATCGGGGTCGCGACCGTGCTCGTCGAGACCGGCATGGTCGAGGTCGTCGAGCCGGTCACCACCATCCGGCTCGACACCCCGGCGGGTCTCGTGGTCGCCGAGGTGGCCGTGGCGGACGGCGCTGCCAAGGCGGTCACCCTGAAGAACGTGCCGTCCTTCTCCGTCGCCCTCGACCGCAAGATCACCCTCGCCGACGGGCGCACGGTGACATACGACATGGCGTACGGCGGCAACTTCTACGCCATCCTGCCGCTGGAGCAGTTCGGGCTGCCCTTCGACCGCTCCCGCAAGGACGACATCCTCCAGGCGGGACTGTCGCTGATGGACGCGATCAACGCCGAGGATGAGCCCGTCCATCCCGAGGACGCGTCCATCCGCGGCTGCCATCACGTCCACCTGATCGCCCCCGGCGCCACCGCCCGGCACTCCCGGCACGCGATGGCCATCCACCCCGGCTGGTTCGACCGCTCGCCCTGCGGCACGGGTACGAGCGCCCGCATGGCACAGCTGCACGCGCGGGGTGAACTGCCCCTGCACACCGAGTTCGTGAACGAGTCCTTCATCGGCACCAGTTTCACGGGCCGACTCCTCGGCACCACCGAGGTGGCCGGCCGCCCGGCCGTCCTGCCCAGCTTCACCGGCCGCGCATGGATCACCGGGACCGCGCAGTACCTGCTGGACCCCTCGGACCCGTTCCCGGCCGGGTTCGTGCTTTAGGGACAGGCCCGGCGAGGCACCGGCGCCGGGGATAATGGTCGGTACCGCGTGACGGTAGCGCGTGACATTGCACCAGCGCGTCACATCGCACCAGCTAGGAGACACCGCATGGCCGCCCAGCGCACCGGCGCCCCGTCCGCCGCAGCCGCCCCGGCGCTGCCCAGCCTGGGCGGCAGGAGGAGCAGCTACCGGGAGCGGGTCGCCGACGCCCTGCGGGCCGCGCTGATCGCCGGGGAACTGCTCCCCGGCGAGGTGTACTCGGCGCCCACGCTCGCCGCCCGCTTCGGCGTCTCCGCGACGCCGGTGCGCGAGGCCATGCTGGACCTGGTCAAGGAGGGCCTGGTCGACACGGTTCCCAACAAGGGCTTCCGGGTCACCGCCGTCTCCGAGAAGCAACTCGACGAGTACACCCACATCCGGGCCCTCATCGAGATCCCGACGGTGGTGGAGCTGGCCCGCACCGCCGACAAGGTCTCCCTGGAGGCGCTGCGCCCCGCCGCGCGGGAGATCGTCCAGGCCGCCGTCTCCGGTGACCTCATCGCGTACGTCGAGGCCGACACCCGCTTCCATCTCGGTCTGCTCGCCCTCGCCGGCAACGTGCATCTCGTCGACGTCGTCGGTGATCTCCGCAAGCGTTCCCGCCTCTACGGCCTCACCGCGCTCGTCGAGGCCGGCCGGCTCCTCGCCTCCGCCGAGGAGCACCTCGAACTCCTCGACGCGCTGATCGCCCGCGACGAGGAGGCCGTGCACGAGGTCATGACCCGCCACCTGGGGCATGTGCGCGGACTCTGGGCTGCGAGGAAGTAGATGCCGCCGTAACGCAAACGGCTTGCGCTTCTTGCGCTATTCTTGCGTCCATGACGCGACGACTTGCTGAAGTGGCGAAGAAGGTCGGGGTCAGCGAGGCCACGGTCAGCCGGGTGCTCAACGACAAGCCCGGTGTCTCCGAGGCCACCCGGCAGGCGGTGCTCTCCGCCCTGGACGTCCTCGGCTACGAGCGGCCCACGCAGCTGCGCGGCGAACGCGCCCGGCTCGTCGGCCTGGTGCTGCCCGAGCTCCAGAACCCGATCTTCCCGGCGTTCGCGGAGGTGATCGGCGGCGCGCTCGCCCAGCTCGGCCTGACCCCGGTGCTGTGCACCCAGACCAAGGGCGGGGTGTCCGAGGCCGACTACGTCACGTTGCTGCTGCAACAGCAGGTGTCCGGGGTGGTGTTCGCCGGCGGGCTCTACGCCCAGGCCGACGCCCCGCACGACCACTACAAGGAGCTCGCCGACCGCAACATCCCGGTCGTGCTGGTCAACGCCGCCATCGAGCACCTCGGCTTCCCTGCGGTGTCCTGCGACGACGCCGTGGCCGTCGAGCAGGCCTGGCGGCACCTGGCCTCGCTGGGGCACGAGCGCATCGGGCTGGTGCTCGGACCGGGCGACCACATGCCGTCGGCGCGCAAGCTGGCCGCCGCGCGCGGCGTCGCCGGGGATCTGCCCGAGGAGCGTGTGGCGCGGGCGATCTTCTCGATCGAGGGCGGTCACGCCGCCGCCACCCGGCTGATCGACCGCGGGGTCACCGGCATCATCTGCGCGAGCGACCCACTGGCGCTCGGCGCGATCAGGGCCGCCCGCCGCAAGGGGCTCGACGTGCCGTCGGAGATCTCCGTGGTCGGCTACGACGACTCGGCTTTCATGAACTGCACCGAGCCCCCGCTCACCACCGTCCGCCAGCCCATCGAGGCCATGGGCAGGGCGGCCGTGGAGCTGCTGAACGCGCAGATCGGCGGCACCGCCGTACCCGCGGAGGAACTGCTCTTCGAGCCGGAGTTGGTGGTGCGTGGTTCGACGGCGCAGGCACCGCGCGCCTGACGGCCGCCCCCGTCCGCCGCCCGACGTCCCTGAAGCATTCATTCCGCTGTTAAAAAATTTCAAATCTCGCGCGACATCTTGCGTTCAGATGTCGGCGGTGCTTGAGTGTGCGGCGCCCACCGCTCCTGCCCAGAGGGGTCCACCGATGAGAAGCACCGGGTTCCGCCGTACCTTCGCCACGCTGAGCGTCTGCTCCCTCGCCCTGGCCGTGTCCGCCTGCGGGTCGGGCGACGACGACTCGGCGAGCGGAAAGACCCGCATCACGGTCAACTGCATGCCGCCCAAGAGCGCCAAGGTCGACCGCCAGTTCTTCGAGCAGGACATCGCGTCCTTCGAGAAGGCCAACCCGGACATCGACGTCGTCCCGCACGACGCGTTCCCCTGCCAGGATCCGAAGACGTTCGACGCCAAGCTCGCCGGCGGGCAGATGGAGGACGTCTTCTACACGTACTTCACCGACGCCCGGCACGTCGTCGACATCAACCAGGCGGCCGATCTCACGTCGTACGTCAAGGAGTTGAAGAGCTACGGGACCATCCAGCAGCAGCTGCGCGACATCTACACCGTCGACGGCAAGGTCTACGGCATACCGCGCACCGGCTACTCGATGGGCCTGATCTACAACAAGAAGCTCTTCGAGAAGGCCGGGCTCGACCCCGAGAAGCCCCCGGCCACCTGGGACGAGCTGCGTGCCGCGGCCAAGAAGATCGCCGCTCTCGGCGGCGGCACCGTCGGCTACGCCGACTACAGCGCCCAGAACCAGGGCGGCTGGCACTTCACCGCCGAGCTGTACTCACAGGGCGGCGACGTCGTCAGCGCCGACGGCAAGAAAGCCACCGTCGACACCCCCGAGGGCCGTGCCGTGCTCCAGAACCTGCACGACATGCGCTGGACCGACAACTCCATGGGCAGCAAGCAGCTCCTGGTCATCAACGACGTCCAGCAGATGATGGGCTCCGGCAAGCTCGGCATGTACCTCTCCGCCCCCGACAACATCCCGATCCTGGTCAAGGAGAAGGGCGGCGACTACAAGGACCTCGCGCTCGCCCCCATGCCCGGCGGCGAGGGCACGCTCATCGGTGGCGACGGCTACATGTTCAACAAGAAGGCGAGCCCCGAGCAGATCCGCGCCGGCCTGAAGTGGCTGGACCACATGTTCCTCACGCCCGGAGACGGCTTCCTCGGCGACTACGCCCGCGCCAAGAAGAACGACGCCCCCGTCGGACTGCCCGAGCCCCGGCTGTTCACCGGCGCCGCCGACGCCAAGGACCAGCAGGTCAAGGAGGCCAACGCCAACGTCCCGGTGGACAACTACCAGGCCTTCCTCGACGGCAACCAGAGCTTCGACATGAAGATCGAACCGCCGAGCGCCCAGCAGATCTACTCGGTCCTCGACGGGGTCGTCTCCGCCGTCCTCACCAAGAGGGACGCCGACATCGACCAGCTCCTGAAGGACGCCTCCGGGAAGATCGACAGCATTCTGGCCCGGGGCTGACGGTCCATGACCAAGACGGCTCAGCGACGGACCGTCGCGAAGGTCGCGGTCCACCCGATGCAGGCGCCGCCCCCGGCAGGGGACCGGAGGCGGCGCCGCCTCGCCGACCAAGCCCGCGCCTACGGCTTCCTCCTCGGCGGCCTCGTCTGCTTCGCCCTGTTCTCCTGGTACCCGGCGATCCGCGCCGTCGTGATCGCCTTCCAGAAGTACACGCCGGGCAGCGACCCCGAGTGGGTCGGCACCGCCAACTTCACCCGCGTCTTCGCCGACCCGGAGTTCGCTGCGGCCTGGCGCAACACCCTCACCTTCACGCTGCTCGCCCTGCTGATCGGCTTCGCGATCCCCTTCGTACTCGCCCTGGTCCTCAACGAGTTGCGGCACGCCAAGGCGTTCTTCCGGGTCGTGGTCTATCTGCCGGTGATGATCCCGCCGGTGGTCAGCGCCCTGCTGTGGAAGTGGTTCTACGACCCCGGCGCCGGCCTCGCCAACGAGGCGCTGCGGTTCCTGCACCTGCCCACGTCGAACTGGTCCAACGGCGCCGACACCGCGCTGGTGTCCCTCGTGATCGTGGCGACCTGGGCCAACATGGGCGGCACCGTGCTCATCTACCTCGCGGCGCTCCAGTCCATCCCGGGCGAGCTGTACGAGGCGGCCGAGCTCGACGGCGCGAACCTCCTCCAGCGCATCCGGCACGTCACGATCCCGCAGACCCGGTTCGTGATCCTGATGCTGATGCTCCTTCAGATCATCGCCACGATGCAGGTCTTCACCGAACCGTTCGTGATCACGGGCGGCGGCCCGGAGAACGCCACGGTCACCGTCCTGTACCTGATCTACAAGTACGCCTTCCTCTACAACGACTTCGGCGGCGCCTGCGCCCTCAGCGTCATGCTGCTCGTGCTCCTGGGCGCCTTCTCCGCCGTATATCTGCGTCTGACGCGCAGCGAAGGGGCGGACGCATGAGCACCCGGACGCTTCTCTCCCCTGCGGCCCTGGCCCGCCCGCGCGGCAGAGCCGTCTACTGGTCCGTCTTCACCGGCACCGTCCTGCTGTTCACGCTCGCCTTCCTCTTCCCCGTGTACTGGATGGTGACGGGCGCGATGAAGTCGCCGGACGAGGTGGTGCGGACCCCGCCCACGCTCGTGCCGGAGCAGTGGCACCTCAGCGGGTACACCGACGCCTGGGACCTGATGCAACTGCCCAGCCACCTCTGGAACACGGTCGTCCAGGCCGCCGGCGCCTGGCTGTTCCAGATCGTGTTCTGCACGGCCGCCGCCTACGCGCTGTCCAAGCTGCGGCCCGTGTTCGGCAAGGTGGTCCTCGGCGGCATCCTCGCCACCCTGATGGTCCCGGCCCAGGCGCTTGTCGTACCGAAGTACCTGACCGTGGCGGATCTGGGGCTGCTCAACGACCCGCTCGCCATCTGGCTGCCGGCCGTCGCCAACGCCTTCAACCTCTATCTGCTGAAGCGGTTCTTCGACCAGCTCCCGCGCGATGTCCTGGAGGCCGCCGAGATTGACGGCGCCGGGAAGCTGCGCACTCTGTGGTCGATCGTGCTGCCGATGTCCCGGCCGGTCCTCGGCGTGGTCTCGATCTTCGCCCTGGTGGCCGTCTGGCAGGACTTCCTCTGGCCGCTGATGGTCTTCTCCGACACCGACAAGCAGCCGATCAGCGTGGCGCTCGTCCAGCTGTCGCAGAACATCCAGCTGACCGTGCTCATCGCCGCGATGGTGATCGCCAGCATCCCCATGGTCGCCATGTTCCTGGTCTTCCAGCGGCACATCATCGCCGGGATCGGCGCGGGCAGCACCAAGGGCTGACGCCCTCCTCCCACCGCCTGCCCTCCTCCTTCCGACAGAAAGGGCCGCACCGTGGCACAGTCCCGTCATGCCGCCGCACAGTGGTGGCGCTCCGCCGTCATCTACCAGGTCTACGTCCGCAGCTTCGCGGACGGCGACGGCGACGGCACCGGCGACCTCGCGGGCGTCCGCGCCCGGCTGCCGTATCTCGCCGAACTCGGTGTGGACGCCCTGTGGTTCACGCCCTGGTACGTCTCACCGCTGAAGGACGGCGGCTACGACGTCGCCGACTACCGCGCGATCGACCCGGCGTTCGGCACCCTCGCCGAGGCGGAGAAACTCATCGCCGAGGCGGGCGAGCTGGGCATCCGCACGATCGTCGACATCGTGCCCAACCACGTCTCCCACCAACACGCCTGGTTCCGGGCCGCGCTCGCAGCCGGACCCGGCAGCCCGGAGCGCGAGCTGTTCCACTTCCGGCCCGGACGCGGCCCGGACGGCGACCTCCCGCCCAACGACTGGCCGTCGCAGTTCGTCGGCTCCACCGAACCCGTGTGGACCCGCCTGCCGGACGGCGAGTGGTACCTCCACCTGTTCACGCCCGAGCAGCCCGACCTCAACTGGGCCCACCCCGTGGTCCGCCAGGAGCACGAGGACATCCTGCGCTTCTGGTTCGAGCGGGGCGTGGCCGGCGTCCGCATCGACTCGGCCGCGCTGCTCGCCAAGGACCCCGCGCTCACCGACCTCGCCGACGACCCCCACCCGCACCCCTTCGTCGACCGCGACGAACTCCACGACATCTACCGCTCCTGGCGGACCGTCGCCGACGACTACGACGGCGTCTTCGTCGGCGAGGTCTGGCTGCCCGACACCGAGCGCTTCGCCCGCTACCTGCGCCCCGACGAGCTGCACACGGCGTTCAACTTCGCGTTCCTGTCCTGCCCCTGGGACGCCGAGCGGCTGCGGGCGTCCATCGACACGACCCTCGCCGAGCACGCGCCCGTCGGCGCCCCCGCCACCTGGGTGCTGTGCAACCACGACGTCACCCGCACGGTCACCCGCTACGGCCGCACCGACACCGGCTTCGACTTCGCGGCGAAGGCCTTCGGCACCCCGACCGACCTGGCCCTCGGCACCCGGCGCGCACGGGCGGCCGCGCTGCTCTCGCTCGCCCTGCCCGGAGCCGTCTACGTCTACCAGGGCGAGGAACTCGGCCTGCCCGAGGCCGACATCCCCCTCGACCGCATCGAGGACCCGATGCACGGCCGCTCCGGCGGCACCGACCCGGGCAGGGACGGCTGCCGGGTGCCGCTGCCGTGGGCG
Source organism: Streptomyces chartreusis (assembly GCF_008704715.1). Taxonomy (NCBI): domain Bacteria; kingdom Bacillati; phylum Actinomycetota; class Actinomycetes; order Kitasatosporales; family Streptomycetaceae; genus Streptomyces; species Streptomyces chartreusis. The sequence goes on along the minus strand of NZ_CP023689.1, from coordinate 1,669,704 downwards.
GCGGGAGAACCGCACGCCGGATTCGGTTCGCGGGAGGAACCCTGGCTGCCGCAGCCCGCCGGCTGGGCCGCGTACGCCGCCGACCGGCAGGCCGCCGACCCCGGCTCGATGCTCGGCCTCTACCGCCGGGCGATCGCGCTGCGCCCGGAGTTCGGCGACGGCCCCCTCACCTGGCTGCCGGCGCCCGAGGGCGTGCTCGCCTTCACCCGCGCGCCGGGCGTGACCTGCGTGGTGAACCTCGCCGACGCGCCCGCCGACCTGCCCGACCACACCGAACTCCTCCTCGCCAGCGGCCCCTTGGACCCCCACGGCCGGCTGCCGAAGGACACCGCGGCCTGGCTGCGCGCCTGACCGCGGACCCGCTGTCCCCGCACCCCCACACGAAGGGATCGGCACATGCAGTACCCGCGCAAGACTGTCAGGCTCATGCCAACAGCGATGACGGTCGCCCTCGCCGCAGGCCTCCTCACCGCGATGGCGCCCACCGCCCGGGCAGCGGCCGGGGCCACCCTGCCGTTCACATCGGTCGAGGCCGAGTCGGCGACCACCACCGGCACGAAGATCGGCCCCGACCACACGCAGGGCACCCTCGCCTCGGAGGCCTCCGGGCGCCAGGCCGTACGCCTGAACTCCGGGCAGCGCGTCGAGTTCACCGCGCCGCGCGCGGCCAACGCCCTCAACGTCGCCTACAGCGTCCCCGACGGCCAGAGCGGCTCACTGAACGTGTACGTCAACGGCACCAGGCTCGCGAAGACCATCGCCGTCACCTCCAAGTACTCCTACGTCGACACCGGCTGGATCGCGGGGGCCAGGACCCATCACTTCTACGACAACGCCAGGCTGCTGCTCGGGCAGAACGTGCAGGCCGGCGACAAGGTGGCCCTGGAGGCGACGAACGCCCAGGTCACCGTCGACGTCGCCGACTTCGAGCAGGTCGCGGGGGCGGCGAGCCAGCCCGCCGGGTCGGTGTCGGTGACGTCCAAGGGCGCCGACCCCAGCGGCCAGGGCGACTCGACTCAGGCCTTCCGGGACGCCATCGCCTCGGCGCAGGGCGGTGTCGTGTGGATCCCGCCGGGGGAGTACCGGCTGACGTCCTCCCTCAGCGGCGTCCAGAACGTCACCCTCCAGGGCGCGGGAAGCTGGCACTCGGTCGTGCGCAGCTCGCGCTTCATCGACCAGTCGAGCTCGTCGGGCGGCGTCCACATCAAGGACTTCGCGGTCATCGGCGAGGTCACCGAGCGGGTGGACTCCAACCCCGACAACTTCGTCAACGGCTCGCTGGGACCGAACAGTTCCGTCTCCGGGATGTGGCTCCAGCACCTCAAGGTCGGCCTCTGGCTGATGGGCAACAACGACAACCTCGTCGTCGAGAACAACCGCTTCCTCGACATGACCGCCGACGGCCTCAACCTCAACGGCAACGCGCGCGGCGTGAAGGTCCGGGGCAACTTCCTGCGCAACCAGGGCGACGACGCGCTCGCCATGTGGTCGCTGAACGCGCCGGACGTCAGCAGCAGCTTCGAGAGCAACACCATCACCCAGCCGAACCTCGCCAACGGCATCGCGATCTACGGCGGCACCGACATCACCGTCAGGAACAACCTGATCTCCGACACCAACGCCCTCGGCAGCGGCATCGCGATCTCCAACCAGAAGTTCATGGACCCCTTCCACCCGCTGTCCGGCACCATCACGGTCGACGGCAACACGCTCGTCCGCACGGGCGCGATGAACCCCAACTGGAACCACCCGATGGGCGCCCTGCGCGTCGACTCCTACGACAGCGCCATCGAGGCGCAGGTGAAGATCACCAACACGACGATCACCGACAGTCCGTACAGCGCCTTCGAGTTCGTATCCGGCGGTGGACGGGGCCTCGCGGCCAGGAACGTCACCGTCGACGGCGCCACCGTCCGCAACACCGGCACGGTCGTCGTCCAGGCCGAGACCCAGGGCGCCGCCACCTTCCGCAACGTCACGGCCACCGGCGTCGGCGCCGCGGGCGTCTACAACTGCCCCTACCCTGCAAACTCGGGCCCCTTCACCCTCACCGACGGCGGCGGCAACTCCGGCTGGAGCAGCACCTGGTCCGACTGCTCGACCTGGCCGCAGCCCGGGCAGAGCAACCCCGACCCGGACCCGGCACGCAACCTCGCCAAGGGCCGCCCGGCCACCGCCACCGGCTCCCAGGACGTCTACACGCCCGGCAAGGCGGTCGACGGCGATGCCAACAGCTACTGGGAGTCCGGCAACAACGCCTTCCCGCAGTCCCTGACCATCGACCTCGGCTCCAGCGAGGCGGTACGCCGTCTGGTGCTCAAGCTGCCGCCGTCCTCGGCGTGGGGCGCCCGCACCCAGACCGTCACGGTGCTGGGCAGTACCGACGGCTCGAACTTCTCCACCGTCGTCGGCGCCACCGGCTACCGCTTCGACCCGGCCACCGGCAACACGGTCACCGTCGCCCTGCCCGGCGGCACCGCCCTGCGCCATCTGCGGCTGTCGGTGAGTGCCAACACCGGCTGGCCGGCTGGCCAGTTCAGTGAGGTGGAGGCGTATCCGACTTCGTGACCGCGTCCTGCACGCCCCCGCGCTTCGCCGCCTGGATCTGCTCGTACACATGGGTCCGCAGCTCGGCGAAGCGCGGGTCCACGCGGGTGTGCAACTGGTCGCGCTCGGCGGGCAGATCGACCTTCAGCTGCTCCCGTACGACAGTGGGGGAGGCGGACAGCACGATCACCCGCTCACCCAGGTACACGGCCTCGTCGATGTCATGGGTGACGAACAGGATCGTGATGCCGCGCTCCCGCCACAGCCCCCGCACCAGGTCCTCCAGGTCGGCGCGCGTCTGCGCGTCGACCGCCGCGAACGGCTCGTCCATCAGCAGCACCCGGGGCTCGTACGCCAGCGCGCGGGCGATGGCGACGCGCTGCTGCATCCCGCCCGAGAGCTGCCACGGATACGCCCCCACGGCGTCCGCCAGCCCCACCGACTCCAGCGCGTCACGCACCAGCTCCCGACGCCGCGCCTTGCCCAAGTCCTTCTGCTTCAGCGGCAGTTCGACGTTCTCGCCGACCCGCATCCAGGGGAAGAGGCTGCGCCCGTACTCCTGGAACACGAACGCCATCCCGGGCGGCGGGCCGCTCACCCGGCGCCCCTCCAGGAGCACCTCGCCGCCCGTCGGCGACAGTAGTCCGCCCATGCACTTCAGCAGGGTCGTCTTCCCGCAGCCCGACGGCCCGACGAGACAGACCAGCTCCCCGGCGTCCACGGTGAAGGTGAGGTCGCGCACCGCCTCCACACGCCGCCCGGAACCCTCGTAGACCTTCTTCAGGGCGCGTACGTCGAGCATGACCCTCCCCTTCACGGTGTTCACTCAGGACCGCCGGGTGGTCGCGCGCAGACCGTGGTACCAGCCGAGCACCCGGCGCTCGACCAGCTGGAACACGACGGAGAGCAGGAAGCCGAGCAGACCGAGGACCAGGATCCCGGTCCACATGTCGGGGATCGCGAAGCTGCGCTGGAACTGGACGACGGTGAAGCCGATGCCGTTGTTCGCGGCGAACATCTCGCTGATGACCATCAGGATGATGCCGATCGACAGCGCCTGGCGCAGCCCGGCGAAGATCTGCGGGCTCGCCGAGGGCAGCACCAGATGCCGCAGCCGGGCGAGGCCCGAGAGGCCGTAGGAACGGGCCGTCTCCAGCATCACCGAGTCGACCGCGCGCACCCCCTCCACGGTGTTGAGCAGGACGGGCCACACGCAGCCGCTCGCGATCACGACGATCTTCATGGTGTCGCCGATGCCGGCGAACAGCATGATCACCGGGACAAGCACGGGCGGCGGCACCGCCCGCAGGAACTCCAGGACCGGCTCGCACACCGCGCGCACCGCCCGGTAGGAGCCGATGACCGTGCCGAGCGCGACACCGACGAGGGCTGCGAGCGCATAGCCCGCGAGGAGCCGCAGCAGGCTCGGTACGACATCGGTGCGCAGCCGGTCGGCCGTCCAGACGTCCGGGAAGGTCTCCACGATCGTCCGCAGCGGCGGCCAGAACGGGTCCGTGCTGCCGGCCGACGCCGCCCACCACACGACGACCAGGACGACGGGCAGCGCGATGACGAACAGAGACTTGAGCAGCAGCCGCGCGATCACACCGCCACCTCCCCGCGCACCGACTGATGCCAGGCGAGCGCCCACCGCTCCACCGTGCGCGCGCCGACGTTGATGATCAGCCCGAGCAGGCCCGCGACCACGATGAGCGCGTACATCTGAGGCACCGCCTGCGAGGTCTGCGCCACCGCGATCTGCTGCCCCAACCCCGGTGCGCCGATGACAAGTTCCGCGGTGATCGCGAGGATCAGCGCCACCGCGGCGGCCAGCCGCACACCGGTCATGACGTACGGCAGCGCGGTCGGCCACAGCACATGGCGGACGCGCGCCCAGGTGCCGAGGCCGTACGAGCGCGCCGTCTCCTCGGCGACCGGGTCGACGTCCTGGACGCCGTACAGGGTCTGGATCAGCACCTGCCAGAAGGAGGCGTAGACGACGAGAAGGAGCACCGACCGCAGTTCGGTGCCGTACAGCAGCACCGCGAGCGGGATGAGCGCCACTGACGGGATCGGGCGCAGGAACTCGATCGTGGAGGCCGTCGCCGCGCGCAGATACGGCACCACGGAGACGACGACGCCCGCGGCGACGCCGGCGCAGACCGCGATGGCCAGGCCCAGCGCCCAGCCGGTGAGCGTGTCGCCGAGCGCGTGCCAGAAGGCGTCGTCGGAGAGTTCGTCGCCGAGGGCCGAGGCGATCTTGCTGGTCGGCGGGAAGTACGCCTCCTTGACCAGGCCGAGCCGCGGCACCGCCTCGCCCAGAGCGAGGAAGGCCGCGAGCCCGGCCGCACCGAGTGCGACGTTCCTGCCAGGAGTCACGGCAGGAGCGCGTCCAGGTCGGGCGTCTTCTTGAACAGTCCGTCCTCCTCGCCGAGCTTCATGAGGGCCTCGATGGAGGGGCGGTTCGCCTCGGCGGGCCACTTCGGCAGGACGACCTGCTCAAGGACCGACGCCGGGATCTTGGTGTACGTGGTGACGATCTGCCGTGCCTCGTCCGGGTGATCCTCGGCGTAGGCGAGGGACTCGGCGGTGGCGTCCTGGAACTTCTTGACCACGTCCGGGTGTTGCTGCGCGTACTGCGTCGAGGTGAAGTACATCGCGACGGTGAGCTCGGGCGCGACGTCGATCAGCGGTGAGGCGATCTCGCGGCCGCCCTGGCTGCGGATGGTGGCGGTCGCCGGCTCCACCACGCACGCGGCGTCGATCTGGCCCTGGTCGAGGGCGGCCGGCATCTGGTCGAAGGCCATCTCGACCAGCTCCACCTCGTCCGGGTCGCCGCCCGCCTGACGGACCGCCTGACGTACGGCTGTCTCGTTGATGTTCTTCAGGGTGTTGATGGCGACCTTCTTGCCCTCCAGCTCCTTCGCCGACTTCACGGGGCTGTCCTTCTTGACCATCAGGCCGTTGAAGTCCTTGCCCCGCACGCCGGTCGACGCGATGCCGTTGGCGACGGCCTTCACGGGGACGCCGTTGGACTGAGCCACCATCAGGGACGTCACATTGCTGAAGCCGAACTGGAACTGACCGCTCGCCACACCCGGCACGATCGCCGCACCGCCCTGTGCGGTCGTGAACTCCAGCTTCAGGCCCTGCTTCTCGAAGAAGCCCTTCTTCTGGCCGAGGTACAGCGGCGCGACATCGACGATCGGGATGAGGCCGAGTTTGACGGTGGTGATCCCGCCGGAGGACGCTCCCGCGTCCGGCGAGTCGCCGTCGGACGAGCCACAGGCCGTCCCGACGAGCAGCAGGGCGCCGGCGGCGAGACCGGCGGACAGACGACGCATGGCTCCTCCTGTACAGACAACGTGCAACGGTGTTCCGACAGGTTGTGCGCAAGGCGCACAGTAGTGCGCGGGGTTGCTCAGCGGGAAGGTAGAAGCCTCAAACGCATCCGGTCAATGGGTTCACCAAGGTTCGCCGACAACATTGTTGACACTGCTGGAGGTTGCGATGTCCGACGAGGCCCGCGCACCGCACTTCGTGAAGTCCTTCGAGCGCGGACTCGCCGTCATCCGCTGCTTCGACGCCGACCATCCCGCGCGCACGCTCAGCGACGTCGCCCACACCTGCGACCTGACGCGCGCCGCTGCCCGCCGTCTGCTGCTGACCCTCGCCGACCTCGGCTACGTCCACCAGGACGGCCGCCTCTTCCGCCTGACCCCGCGTGTGCTGGAACTCGGCTACTCCTACCTCGCCGGCTACACCCTGCCCCAGATCGCCGAGCCCCATCTGGAGCAACTCGTGGCGCAGGTACGGGAGTCGTCGTCGCTGTGCGTCCTCGACGGCGACGACATCGTGTACGTCGCCCGGGTCGCGACCCGCCGCATCATGACGGCGTCCATCACGGTGGGGACGCGCTTCCCGGCGTACGTCACGTCGGTGGGCCGGGTGATCCTCGCGCACGGCCCGAAGGAGCGGGTCGAAGTCCTCCTCGGCCGCGCCGAGTTGAAGCCCCTGACCGCGCGCACGATCTCCTCGCCGGACGCCCTGCGGGCCGAGCTCAGCCGCGTCCGGCGACAGGGTTACGCCGTCGTCGACCAGGAACTGGAGGAGGGGCTGATGTCGGTCGCCGCCCCGGTGCGGGACCGGGACGGCGAGGTAGTCGCGGCGGTCAACATCGCCGTGCACGCGGGCCGCAACACCGTGGACTCGGTGCGGCGGGACCTGCTGCCGCACCTGCGCTCGACGGTCGCCGCGATCGAGGCCGACCTGCGCATCACAAGTCCAGGACCAGCCGCTTCCCCCGGCAGCGGGACACGCAGATCATCATCGTCTCGCCGCTCTCCTGCTCCTCCCGGGTGAGCACGGAGTCCCGGTGCTCCGGGGTGCCGGCGAGGACGTCGGTCCCGCAGGTCCCGCAGGTGCCCTCGGTGCAGGAGTAGAGCACCTCGACGCCGGCCGCCCGCACGCTGTCCAGCACGGAGACACCCGGCCCGACGGTGAGCGTCCGCCCGCTCCGCGCCAGCTCGACCTCGAACTCCACTTCGTCACCGTCGAGTTGCTCCTTGGGTCGGAACCGCTCGACATGCAGCACCCCGGCCGGACACAACTCCTCGACGGCGTCGAGCAGCGGACCCGGACCGCAGCTGTAGACGAGGGTGCCGTCGGGGAGGTCGCCGAGCGCCGAGGCGAGGTCCAGCAGCCCGGACTCGTCCTGCGGGGCGACGGTGACCCGGTCCCCGTACCGCTCCAACTCCTCGCCGAACGCCATGGACCGACGGGAGCGGCCGCCGTACAGCAGCGTCCACTCGGCGCCCGCCGCCTCGGCAGCCGCCAGCATCGGCAGGATCGGGGTGATGCCGATGCCGCCGGCGATGAAGCGGTAGCGGGGCGCGGGCTCCAGCCGGAAATGATTGCGCGGCCCGCGCACCCGGATCTTGTCTCCGCGCCCCAACTGCTCGTGCACATGCGCGGATCCACCGCGCCCGTCCGGCTCGCGCAGTACGGCGATCCGCCACGCCGTCCGGTCGGCGGGGTCCCCGCACAGGGAGTACTGCCGCTCCAGCTCCGGCCCGAGCGCGACGTCGATGTGGGCGCCGGGCTCCCAGACGGGGAGCGGCTCGCCGAGCGGGTGGCGCAGGGTGAGGGCGAGAACGCCGTCGGCCGCGAACTCCCGGCGTTCGACGACGAGTTCCACCTCGCGGACGACGTCATTCATCAACAGTGTTCCCTAGCTGCTCGTGCCCCTGGGGGTGGGCGAGCATCCACTCCCACATCTCCACCGGGTCCTGCGCGGTGTGCTCGCGGCCGCAGTGGCAGGTGCCGTGCAGGAGGTCGGTGCCCGGCAGCCAGTCGATGCGGTAGATCTCGCCGGTCGGACCGGTGCTGCTCACAGGACCTTCTCCACGGGCTTGTCGCCCTCCTCGACCAGCCGGGCGAGGATACGGCGGGCGGCGAGGCCGCCGGTGTCTATGTTGATGCTCAGCTCCTGGTAGCCGTGGCGTTCGGTGCCGAGGGTCCGCTGGAGCAGGTTGAGGGCGTCGACGTCCTGCATGACGACCGTGTGGTTGTTGCCGCGCAGGAACTCGGTGACCTCGTCGTCGTCCGTCGCCCAGTCCCGCGAGACCGCCCAGAAGTCGTACACCTTGCCGTCGCCGGAGGGAGTGATGGCATAGGTGACCTCGGTGTGGAAGCCGCCCGGGTCGCTGCCGTCCGGCTCGGGCACCACGCCGACGGGCGCGACGCGGCTGTGCAGCAGATACAGGCAGGGGGCGAAGTACTCGATGTCCTGCCAGCGGGTGATCCGGCCCTCGATGCCGGTCGAACTGGCGTAGAACGGCGGGCACTCGGCGTCGTCCATGTGCCGGCTCACCCGCACGACCCCGGCGCCCTCGTCGACCTCCGTGGTGATCGGCGTCTCGGCGACCTCGGGGGTGCCGATGTAGCCGCCGTGGAGGTAGGTCTCGTGGGAGAGGTCGAGGAGGTTGTCGACGAGGAGGCCGTAGTCGCAGTCGATGGGCTCCATGCCGCGCACGGTGACCCAGCCGGGGGAGTCGAGGTGCCTGGCCCGCGGGATGCCCTGCGGGTCGGCGAGCGCCGGGTCACCTATCCACACCCAGACCAGGGAGTCCAGTTCGACGACGGGGTACGAGGCGACACGCGCCGTCCGCGGAACGCGTTTCTGCCCCGGCACGTACACGCACGTGCCCGTCGTGTCGTACGTGAACCCGTGATACCCGCACACGATCCGGTCCCCGTCGAGCCGCGTCGGCGCCTCCGACAGCGGGTAACGCCGATGCACGCACCGGTCGTGCAGCACGACCGGCGCCCCCTCCTCGGTCCGATACAGCACGAGCGTCTCACCGAGAATCGTCCGCCCGAGCAACTCCCGCCCGACCTCGTGACTGTAGGCGGCTACGTACCACTGGTTCTTGGCGAAAGTCGTCATGTGCGGCATGGCTGCGGCTCCCGTCGTTGGGTGATGGCGACATCGTCGGGAAGGGCGCCGAGGCACCGCAATACCGCTTCCGCCTCACGGAAGGGGTTGAGGAGAATCCCTGCTCGGGGCGGGTGATTGTCTGTGGGGGAAGTGGGAGTGCGCGGGGGCGGATGCGGGTGTCTGCAGGCGAGTGGCACGGTTGGGATTCAAGAGCGATAGGCAGAGGATCCCCGCTGGCAACCGCCCTTTCGCCCGCGCCGACGGCAAAGGCGGCATGCCCGGCCTACTCAAGGCCAGGAACTATGCAGAGCACCCGGTCAAGGCGAGGCGAAGTCCGGCAGGGCTCGCAGCGACCAGCAGCTGGAATGCTCGACCGTCGTCAGCCTCGGGTCACTCACCGTGCTCCCAGCGTGAGGCCCGGCGGGCTACGTCCCTGCCGAGCCTCACGCACGGACAGTTGCCGACCCGGCACCCCCCAGCCCCCACACCTCAACTGCCCGTGTAGGGGTCGCCGGGTGCGCCGGCAGGCCTGGGTGCAGAATGACCCCGCATGATCGGGAGGGGAACGTGAACAGAGTCAAGCGCCTCATTGTGCGCGGTTCGCTCATTGTGGTTGCGGCGTCGGGGCTTGCAGCCTGCGCTGGTGATGACAAGGACGAGGCACTCCAACTCGCCAAGGAAGCCTGCACGATGGAGTTCCCCGAGGTCTCGGGTGATCCGCTGATCGACGCAGCGGCTCGCCAGGAGTCCCGCGAGAGAGTCCTTCCGCTCATGGAGAAGGCAGCCGACAAGGCGGCTCAGGCCGCCCGCCTCGACGACACCTGGCAACCTCTCGCTACGGCGTTCAACCGCGGCGCCGAACTCGCCTCGACCACCCTCGAACTCGGCGACCTGCGCAGCACGCAGCTTGACGGGGACTACAGCGATCCCGCGGCCGCCGACAAGGACAGTCAACTCGACGAGCGACGCACCAAGCTGATCAACAGGCTGGACGAGCCGAGTATCACCGGCGAGTGCCGCAAGACGACCGGGTCCTGATCAGAACGTGGTGTCGTGACGGCCGACGGCTCGTGATCCCGACGGTCTGAGGCCACACCGCTCGACCAAGTCGCGGGGGGAAATCTCCTCGTCTGGTCTGTGGGCCGTGCGCTATACACGGGCTGGTGGCATTGATCGTTGAGCGAACAGACGCACGTACGTGGCCTGATGAGCAGATACAGGAGCTCTTCAGCGAGGGCTTCCCGGAGTTCATCACAGCCGATCGGCTGGTCAAGCAGTACATCGGCAGGATCAGGGAGTGGTTCGCCGACCTCAACCTCACGCTGGTGAACGAGCGCGGCGTGCCTGTCGCGACCGGCTGGGGCATACCGGTCCGCTGGGATGGACGGACGGAGACACTTCCCACTGGTTACACCCAGGCCGCCATCCGTGCTGTGGAGGGCCGAGAGCAAGGCGTCCAACCCGACACCCTGGTGATCTGCGGGGCAATCGTCACCCCATCGCTCAAGGGACGCGGCCTGGCGGGGGAGATGCTCAAAGCGCTACGTCAGCTCGCCGAGGATGCGGGGTGGCCACGTGTCATCGCACCGGTCCGCCCGACGCTGAAAGCCCGCTACCCACTGACTTCCATTGAAGCGTTCATGAGCTGGACCCGCGGCGACGGTTTGGCACTCGACCCATGGATCCGGACGCACCAGCGTCTCGGCGCTCGTATCCTCGCGGCGGCTCCCGAGTCACAGACCATGACCGGCACGATCGCCGAATGGGAACGATGGACCGGCATGGTGTTCCCTGAAACCGGTGACTACGTCATCCCCGAAGGGCTGAGCTTGCTACGGCTCGACCGTACCGCTGATCACGGAACCTACGTAGAGCCCAATATCTGGATGCGGCACATCTGAGTCCTTTGCTATTGCTGAGGCGCCGCTCCCGTCCGATTCCACGGCGGCGTGGCCTATCAGGTGCCCGCGGCGTACGCCGCGCGTCTGGTCGGTAGGGTGTGCGCTCGTCGGTGATCGACTGTGGGCGGCCGCCGGCCGTTGGGGAGGGGCTGGTTGTGGGCAGGTTGCCCGGTGTATTCACGCTGCCCAGAATGCTGCGGCACTTCGCGGCCACCGGTGACGGACTGCCGCCGGACGGGGCGGTGGCAGTGGACGCGCCGGATGCCGGTCTGCGGGCCGCGCTGTCCGCGGCGCGGTCGGGAGCCTGGGAGCCGGCGGCGGAGTTGCTGGCGCGCACGCGCGTCGACCGGGACTGGGGCCGACGAGGCCAGTACAGCGCGGGGCTCGCCGAACTCGCTCTGCACCACACCGGATGGTTCGACGAGTGGCGGCGCGCGCGACCCGGCGACCCCGACGTCGCCCTGGTCGCCGCCGAGTTGGAGATCGACCGCGCCTGGGAGATCCGTACCGCCGCGCGTGCCCGGTATGTGTCGCGGGAGCAGTTCCAGGCGTTCCGCACGGTCCTGGGCGACGCGATACCGGTCCTGTGTACGGCTGCCGACCTCAACCCCGAAGACCCCGTGCCCTGGCGGGTGTTCATCGCGCACGCCATGGGACTCGGCGCTCCGCGCGAGGTGTTCGACGAGTACCTGGCTCAGGGCCGCGCGGCGGATCCGCATCACATGGGACTGCACGCCCGCGCGGTGCAGTACCTGGCGCAGAAGTGGTACGGCTCGCACGAGGAGATGTTCGCGTTCGCCGAGTCGGCCGCCGCCGCGGCCCCCGAGGGGTCACCGCTGCGCGGTCTGCCACTGCACGCGGTCACCGAGTACGCGCTGGAGCACGAGGCAGGCATCGGGAAGGGGCCGGTTGCCTGGTCCCGGATCGAGGGGCTCGTCGAAGCGGGCCTGGAACTGTCGGCGAGGTTCGAGCCCGGTGACCGGCGGGCGGCGGACTTTCGCAATCACCTCGCGCTCGCGCTGATCCGCTCCGACCGCGAGACCGAGGCACTGGAGGTCTTCCGGCTCATCGGCACCGACGCGCGCACGTTCCCGTGGGCCTACATGGGCGATCCCCGGGAGACGTTCCTGCTGATGCGCCAGGGAGTGCGCGCCCATGTCGCCCGCCGGACACCGTACTTCGGCGGTGCCGTGCCCGCGCCGGCCACGGACGGACCGCCGGGACCCACGGACACGTCGACCGCGACAACGCCTCCTACCGCTGCTCCTACCGCCGCTCCGGCCGTCGCGCACGCCGGTGCGCCGCTGGGCGAGGTCCGCGAGGCTGTTCTGATCACCGGCACCACCATGCGTCTCGCGCCGGCGCCCGGCGGTGGCACGTTCGTCGAGGCGGCGCCTTCGGCCGACCCGCCGGGACGGCGCAAGGGCATGCGTACGACGCTGCTCGGGGAAGGCGGACTGCCTCGCCTGGCTGCCACGTTCAGCCGGGGTGAGAAGTGGCCGGTCCTGGTCGCGGCCAAGGAGGGCGCCGACTACACGCTCCAGCTCTACCGCGATGGCCGTCTGCTGGCTGCCCACGTGTGGTGGGAGGACCCCGCGGAGATGCCGACGCAACAGGAAGCGGCGGAGCGGGCGACTGCGCTGGCGGCGGCTTACGGGAAGTCGGACCACCGGCCGCTGGCGGCTGCGTTGCGTGGGACGGGTGACCCGCGGCAGCACCTCGACGAGGCCATCGCCGTGCTGGGGCTGCCGGCCCTCCCTGCCGGTTTCGGGCAGCGTCCGGAGCCCCTGGGAGAGGCCCGGGGGGCGCAACTCGTGGAGCGGCGGTCCTTCATGCGCGCAATCAAGGAGTCGCTGTCACCGGGAAGCGGCGGCACCTCCGGAGGAGAGCTCCCGCCTTTGTCCTGATCCGGTTCGTTGCCTTCAGGGTCGCCCGGGCACTCCTGGGGTGATCCCTCCTCCGGCGACCTACTCAAGGCTGAGCTGGCGCATGTTGGTCTTCGTGAGTTCCACGATCTCGTCGCCGCGGCCGGAGAGGATCGTGCGGGTGGCGAACAGGGTGAAGCCCTTGATCTGCTCCAGGGTGAGCTTTGGCGGGAGTGAGAGTTCCTGGCGTTCGGTGTGGACGTCGACCAGTGCCGGCCCGTCGTGGGCGAAGGCCGCCTGCAGTGCGTCGTCCAGTTCGTCGGCGCGTCGGACGCGGGAGGCGTGCAGGCCGGTCGCACGGGCCTGGGCGCTGAAGTCGGGATTGTCCAGGCCGGTGCCGTAGGTGACGACGCCAGCGGCCTTCATCTCCAACTCGACGAACGCGAGCGCCGAGTTGTTGAAGACGACGACCTTCACCGGGAGGTCCAGCTGCCGCAGCGTGATCAGTTCGCCGAGCAGCATCGCCAGGCCGCCGTCGCCGGAGAGTGCGATCACCTGGCGGCCGGGATGGCTGGCCTGGATGCCGATCGCGTGCGGCAGGGCGTTGGCCATCGAACCGTGGTTGAAGGAGCCGATCAGCCGCCGCGCGCCGTTCATGCGCAGATGGCGCGCCGCCCAGACGGTGGGTGTGCCGACGTCGGCGGTGAAGGCCGCGTCGCGGGCCGCGAGACGGTCGATGGTCGCGGCGACGTACTGCGGGTGCAGTGGCGAGTCGGTGGGCTTGGCCTCGGCCAGCCGGTCCAGGCGGGTGCGCACTCGCTCGTAGTGGCGGCGCATCGTCCTCAGGTAGCTGTCGTCGTCCCGACGGTCGAGGAGGGGGAGGAGCGCCTGGGCGGTGTCCTTGACGGTCCCGACCAGCGGCACTTCCACCGGCGTACGGCGTCCGATGTGCTCACCGCGCACGTCGACCTGCACGACTGACGCCTTCTGCGGATAGAACGAGCGGTACGGGAAGTCGGTGCCCAGCATCAGCAGGGCGTCGCAGTGCTCCATCGCCCGGTAGCCGGAGCTGTAGCCGATCAGCCCGGTCAGGCCCACGTCGTAAGGGTTGTCGTACTCAAGGAACTCCTTGCCCCGCAGCGAGTGCACCATGGGTGCCTTCAGCGCCTCGGCCAGTGCCACGGCCTCGTCGTGGGCCCCTTCGCAGCCGGCCCCGGCCAGGATCGTCACCCGCTCCGCGGAGTTGAGGACCTTCGCCGCACGGACCAGTTCGCTGTCGTCGGGCCGCATGTGGGACGAGGTTTTGACGATCGGGTGCGCGGCGGGCCCGTCGGGTGCCGGCGCCAGGAACAGTTCGCCGGGGACGACCAGCACCGCCACTCCGCTGCGTTCGAGCGCGGCGCGGATAGCCATTCCGAGGAGCCAGGGCACCTGCTCGGGCATGCTCGCCAGTTCGCAGTACACGCTGCACTCGCGGAACAGCAGCTCCGGATGGGTCTCCTGGAAGTACTCGCTGCCGATCTGCTCCTGGGGAATGTGCGCGGCCACCGCGAGCACCGGCACCCGGCTGCGCTGTGCGTCGAACAGCCCGTTGATCAGGTGCAGGTTTCCCGGCCCGCAACTGCCGGCCGCGACCGCGAGACGCCCCGTCACGCCCGCCTCGGCTGCGGCGGCGAAGGCTGCGGCCTCTTCGTGCCGGACGTGCCCCCAGGCGATACCGCCGTCACGGCGCAGCGCGTCGGTGAAACCGTTGAGGGAGTCTCCGGGCAGGCCGTACACCCGCTGCACACCGGACGCCTTGAGCGTGGAAACGATGAGGTCAGAGACCGTGTCGGCCATGATGGGACGTCCTCCTGACGCAGGCCGCGGACGTCGGTGGGAGCACCGCCGCAGGTCCTGCCCTCAGGATCACCCGGCTCGGGGGAGGCCGCACCCGCTGCCAGGGTTCAGCAGCACGCGGGTGCACTGCCGAGCAGCCGGTTGAACACGCTCACCGTCACCACCGCGTAGGCGAGGTGGGGGACGATGTCGGAGATCCAGTCGGACGTGGCCCAGGTCCGGGGATCGGTCACCCCGAGTACCGTCATGGGCCCGTTCGTGGCCACCAACGCCCCCACCACGGCCACCGTGTACTGGGCGCCGCGCGTCGGACGCCAACCAGCCGCGTGCCCCAGCCCCAGCATCACGCCCATGCCGGTCCCGGCGGCCAGGCCCGTCAGCGCACCGAGAGCCGTGACCCGGCTCTCCTCGGCCTGACCCTCGCCCGGGATGCGCAGATGGAGCTTCGTCGCGAGCTTGCGCACGGTCGTCTCGGGTGTGGAACTGGCCGGCCGGCCCCGCACCACCATGTCGCCGTAGGAGACGACGTTGAGCGCCGTCGTACCCGCGGCCCCGGCGGCGGCTCCGTACAGCAGTGGGCCCGTGACACACACCATGGAGACCTCCTACGGCTCGCACAGCGGCAGAGCCGGACAGGCCGCGGGCGCACGGAGAGGCGCTGCGCACCGGACGGCAAGGACGAGCGGCGCCGCGCCCCCTGCTCGTGGTCGGCCGTCCCGACGCCCCACTCCCACCCCTCAGGATGCGCCCCCTGCGCCTCCCACGCCACGGGACGGCGCAGCCACTTGATACAGGCGATGACGTCCATGCCCTGCCACATCAGGTGCGACGGGTCCATCTCCGCGCCGACGTTGGTCAGATTGCCCGCCTCGACCAGCCGCTTCAGAGTGACCGGCGAGAACACGAGGTTGTGCGGGTGCGTCTCGATGGCGACGCGCCGCCCGCCAGCTCCTCGACTCCGGCGATCTGCCCACGGCTGTCGTCGCCTACAACGACCAGTGCGCCATCAGCGTGCTCGCCGCCCTCCAGCATGCCGGGGTGGCCGTCCCCGGTGAGGTGTCCGTGGCCGGTTACGACGACGACACGCTGGCCCGCCTGAGCTGCTTCAACCTGACCACGGTCAGCCAGGGCGCCCGTGAACAGGCCCGGTACGCGGTCGCCGCGCGAGCCGGCGGTGCTGCGGCACCCGCGCCGGATCGTGCTGCGGGCCGGGTCCTGCACCGCTGACCGGAGTCGCCCGCCGCGGTGGAGCGCCTGGACCAGGACCGGGCCGAGCCCCGCGAGGTGGTGCTCACCCCGGAGCTGGTCGTGCGCGGGACCATCGCCGAGCCCCGCGACGGCTGACCATGGGGCGGCGCCGTGCTCGGCTCAGCCCAGGGATCGCTCGAACGTGAGGCCCAGGTGCCGGTGGAGTCCGTCGCGCTGCTCGGCCGTCGCCAGGACCATGAAGTCGTCGTCGAAATGGGGGCCTTCCTGCTCGACGCAGCGGAAGTCCCTGGGGTCGTCGTCGGGGCTGAGCGCTTCGATGGCCTGCTGTGCGGCGCCCATGTCGAGGTAGTCGTTCGACTCCTGCTCGACGCCGAAGGAGAGCGGCTTGCCGTTGCGGGTGAAGTGCATCGTGCCCAGGCCGCAGTCCTCGTCGTCCGGGTCGCTCTTCTCGAAGCGGTAGTCGGAGACGGTGACCTTGCCGCCGGTGAGGGCCGCGGCCTCGTTCAGGAGCCACTCGTAGTGCGCGTCGGCGAAGTCGACGTCCTCGGAGTGGATGGCCACGGCCACGCCGAACGATTCGAGGGCGCCGGCGATCTCGTGCGGTTTCTTGATCGGCTCGGCCGCGTAGGAGGCGGCCTCGTCCAGTACGCTCCGGGCCTTGTCCTCGGTGATCATTCCGAGGTCGGTGAGGACTTCGGCTATCCGGACGTAAGTGATCGCCTGGGTGTTCGCCTGAGTATTCGCCACGCCGGCATCCTGCCAGGCTCACCGATACGGGGGCTTCTGCGCGAGCTCAGGCACGGGCGCTGTGACCGGCCCACCTGCCCGGCGGTGCCCGTCAGTCGCCCCCGCGGTCCATGACCCGGCGAGCGGCCTCGGCCTCCGCGGCCGGGGGTGACAGTTCATCCAGGGTGTCGAGTTCGTCGTCCGATTCCAGTTCGCGCTCCCAGGCCGCCGCAAGGCGTTCCTGCTCCTGGCGCGGCTTGGCGCCGACGGCCTCGCGCTGCTCCGGGTCCAGGGCCGCCAGGAATCGTCCGACCGGGTCCATGGGCATACGGTGCTCCTCGCTGCCAGAAGGGGTGCCGCCCTGCCCAGCATGGCTGAACACTGCGCCCACCCGCCTCCCGACACTGCCGCGGAACACCCCGTTGGTCCCCTGGCGGCGGACCGGAGGCCGCCGTCGGCGGTCGCTCCGGCACCGCATCCCGAGGCGGCCTTGCTTCGGGCACCGTGGTCAAGAGGTCGACGACACCTGTTTGTCCCGATGTGTCGTCTCTCTCCTGACCACGGCCCCGGCGCAGGGCCTAGTACTGCTCGGTCTCCACGAAGCCCGCGTCCGCGTCGTCGTCGGCGCCGAAGGCGTCGGCGGCGGCGGTCGGGTCGAATCCGGGCGGGCTGTCCTTGAAGGCCAGGCCCATGCCGGCGAGCTTGGCCTTGACCTCGTCGATGGACTTCGCACCGAAGTTGCGGATGTCCAGCAGGTCGGCCTCGGAACGAGCCACGAGCTCACCCACGGAGTGGATGCCCTCGCGCTTGAGGCAGTTGTACGACCGAACGGTGAGCTCCAGCTCCTCGATCGGCAGTACCAGGTCGGCGGCCAGGGCGGCGTCCGTGGGGGACGGGCCCATGTCGATGCCCTCGGCGTCGATGTTCAGCTCGCGCGCCAGACCGAACAGCTCGACCAGGGTCTTACCGGCCGACGCCATGGCGTCACGCGGACGCATGGCCTGCTTGGTCTCGACGTCGACGATCAGCTTGTCGAAGTCGGTGCGCTGTTCGACACGCGTGGCCTCGACCTTGTACGTGACCTTCAGAACCGGCGAGTAGATCGAGTCGACCGGGATCCGGCCGATCTCCTGGCCCACCTGCTTGTTCTGCACGGCGGACACGTAACCGCGGCCGCGCTCGACGGTCAGCTCCATCTCCAGCTTGCCCTTGCCGTTGAGCGTGGCGAGGACCAGATCGGGGTTGTGTACCTCGACACCGGCCGGGGGCGCGATGTCGGCGGCGGTGACCAGACCCGGACCCTGCTTGCGCAGGTACATCACGACCGGCTCGTCGTGCTCCGAGGAGACGACCAGCTGCTTGATGTTGAGGATCAGGTCGGTGACGTCCTCCTTGACGCCCGGCACGGTGGTGAACTCGTGCAGCACGCCGTCGACGCGAATGCTGGTGACAGCGGCGCCGGGGATCGAGGACAGAAGGGTGCGGCGAAGAGAGTTGCCGAGGGTGTAACCGAAGCCCGGCTCCAGCGGCTCGATCACGAACCGGGAGCGGAATTCGTCGACGACCTCTTCGGTCAACGAGGGACGCTGAGCAATCAGCACGAGGTGTTGCCTCCAGTGGTTTGGTGCCCGCTATGTGACACCGTAGACACCACGAAGGGTACGGCCGATACGGCCCGGACGGCGCGCCAAGGGGTCGACCCGCCCGAATCCGGCCCGGCGAGGACGTGTGGTCCTGCTCACTGGCCCCGCATTTCCCACGGCCATTTCACCTTCTCTCCCTCCCTCTCCCGGGCGCGCCGGACGGCCGGGCAGGCGTGAGCGGCCATGGCACAGAGTGACGTCGTGATCACGGAACCGGTTGTGACGGTCGATGGAACAAATGTGCGGCAAGGTCGGCAGTCCTTGGCGCGAGGTCGCCCCATCGCGTCGAAGGCCCCGGGTATCGGCACGTGAGTTCGACAGGGAAACCGTGCTCGTCCGCTCTGCCGTGACCGCGGTCATCCGCGTGCCACGGGCCCCAACACACCTCACGTACCCCCGACTTTCACACGAGCGCCACCGCACCCTTCCCTGACGTTTGGTGCTCCTGGAACACTCCTTCCGCGCGCATTCCGTCACATGCCGTTCGGTCAAATCACCCTCTATGGGAAGAGGTCCCTCACTCATGCCCGAAGTCAATCGCCGCAGTTTCCTCCAAATCGCGGGCGCGACCACGGCGTTCACGGCTCTGTCGAGCAGCATCCAGCGGGCCGCCGCCATTCCGGCGAACCACCGCACCGGGTCGATCGAGGACGTCGAGCACATCGTCGTCCTGATGCAGGAGAACCGTTCCTTCGACCACTACTTCGGCAAGCTGCGCGGCGTGCGCGGCTTCGGCGACCCGCGTCCGGTGGCCCACGACAACGGGAAGTCGATCTGGCACCAGTCGAACGGCACCAAGGACGTCCTGCCGTTCCACCCGGAGGCGGACGACCTCGGAATGCAGTTCCTGGAGGGACTCCCGCACGGGTGGAACGACGGCCACCAGGCCTACAACCGCGGCAAGTACGACAAGTGGGTCCCCGCCAAGGGCACCACGACCATGGCGTACCTGACCCGTGAGGACATCCCCTTCCACTACGCCCTCGCCGACGCCTTCACGGTCTGCGACGCCTACCACTGCTCGTTCATCGGCTCCACCGACCCGAACCGCTACTACATGTGGACGGGCTACACGGGCAACGACGGCACCGGCGGCGGCCCGGTCCTCGGCAACGACGAGCTCGGCTACGGCTGGACGACCTACCCCGAGCGCCTGGAGCAGGCCGGCATCTCCTGGAAGATCTACCAGGACATCGGCGACGGCCTGGACGCGGCCGGTTCCTGGGGCTGGATCTCGGACGCCTACCGCGGCAACTACGGCGACAACTCGCTGCTGTACTTCAACAAGTACCGGAACGCCAAGGCGGGCGAGCCCTGGTACGACAAGGCCCGCACCGGCACCGACGCCAAGAGCGGCGACGGCTACTTCGACCTGCTGAAGGCCGACGTCAAGGCCGGCAAGCTGCCGAAGATCTCCTGGATCGCCGCGCCCGAGGCCTTCTCCGAGCACTCCAACTGGCCCTCGAACTACGGCGCCTGGTACATAGCCCAGGTCCTGGACGCCCTCACCTCCAACCCGGAGGTCTGGTCGAAGACCGCCCTGTTCATCACCTTCGACGAGAACGACGGCTTCTTCGACCACGTCGTACCGCCGATGCCGCCCAAGGACGCCTCCCAGGGCAAGTCCACCGTCGACGTCTCGCTCGACCTCTACAAGGGCGACAGCAGCCGCCCGGCCGGCCCCTACGGCCTCGGCCCGCGGGTGCCGATGCTGGTCGTCTCGCCGTGGAGCAAGGGCGGCTACGTCTGCTCCGAGACCCTCGACCACACCTCGATCCTGCGCTTCATGGAGAACCGCTTCGGCGTCAAGGAGACCAACATCTCCCCCTGGCGCCGGGCCATCTGCGGCGACCTGACCTCGGCCTTCGACTTCGCCCGCAAGGACAGCCGCCCGGCCGCCCTGCCGGACACGGACGACTACGAGCCGCAGGACCGCGAGCGTCACCCCGACTACAAGCCGGTCCCGCCGGCCGCCGGCGACATGCCGAAGCAGGAGCGCGGTCTGCGCCCCTCGCGCCCGCTGAAGTACGCCCCGCACGTCGACGGGTCGGTGGACGCGGCGGCCGGCAAGTTCACACTGTCGTTCGCCTCCGGTGCCAAGGCCGGTGCCGCGTTCCACATCACGTCGGGCAACCGCACCGACGGTCCGTGGATGTACACCACCGAGGCCGGCAAGGGCATCGCGGACACCTGGAACTCGGCGTACTCGGGTGGCTCGTACGACCTGACGGTGCACGGCCCGGCCGGTTTCGTGCGCTGGTTCAAGGGCTCGAACAAGGTGGCCGGCCCCGAGGTCACCGCCCGCCACCAGGGCGACGACATCGAGCTGACCTTCACCAACAAGGGCACGACGAGCGTCCGCCTCAAGATCGCCAACGGGTACGGCGGCCGTCCCTCGACGGTGACCGTGCGCCCCGGCGCCAAGGTGTGCCGCACGGTCGGCCTCGCGGCGAGCCGGCGCTGGTACGACCTGACCGTCACGTCCGAGTCCGACCCGGCGTTCCTGCGCCGGTTCGCCGGGCACGTCGAGAACGGGCGCCCGGGCGTGAGCGACCCGGCGATCATCTCGGAGTAGTCGGGACCGCCGTGCCGCCCGGCGCACGGTTCACAGCGCGGTGAGGTGCCCCGGCCCGGGCTGCCGGGGCACCAACGCCGGTTCGGTGGCGGCGGACCCGGGCTCCAGGGCCAGCACGGCGGCCACGGGGTGGTCCTCGTCGGCCGCCGGGTCCGGCAGGGCCGCGACGTTCGAGGCCGACTCGGCCGGGACGCGGTCGTTCGCCGCGGGACCGGTGGCGGCCACCGGTCCCGCGGCGCGGCGGGCCGTGTCGGGAGTGTTCGAGGCGACGACGATCGAGACGCCCGACTCGGCCGGCTTCGGTGTCGCGCGGCTCAGCTGCAGCACGCCCCACGACGCCAGGCCGGCTCCGGCCAGCGCGAGCAGGATCCCCGTCGGCCCGCCCTGGAGGCGCTCGCCGAGCAGGACGAGCCCGATCACAGCGGCCGCCAGCGGGTTCGCCAGCGTCACCACCGCGAGCGGGGCGCCGAGACCGCCCCGGTAGGCGGTCTGCGACAGCAGCAGACCGCTCGCCGCGAACGCCGCGACCAGCAGCGCCACGCCCACCACCTGAAGGCTGAGCAGCGGGGCGGAGTGGTCCGTCGCGGCCACCGTCATGGTCTGCGTGAGCGCCGAGGCGACACCGGAGGCGAAGCCGGACGCGGTCGCGTGCCGCAGCCCCGGCCGGGCGCCCGGCCGCGACAGCATGCCGATCAGGGCCGCCGTCACCGCCGCGACCGCCAGTGCCTCGGGGGTGCTCAGCACGTCGTCGGGCGCCGGCCCGGACGCCGTGACGAGGATCGCTCCCAGGCCGGCCAGCGTCAGCGCCGTACCGCGCCACTCGACCCCGCTGACCCGCCGCCCCGCCAGGCGCGCGCCCAGCGGCACCGCGGCCACGAGGGTGAGCGCGCCGAGCGGCTGCACCACGGTCAGCGGGCCGTACTTCAGGGCCACGACGTGCAGCAGCGCGCCCGAGCCGTTGAGCAGGACCGAGCCCCACCAGGCGCCGGAGCCCAGCAGCCGCAGCAGGCCCGAGCCCGGGGCGCGGGAGGCCAGCCGCTCCTGGGCGACGGCCGCGGCGGCATAGGCGACGGCGGAGAACAGGGACAGGACGACGGCGAGCACGGTGGCGTTCATCGGGCCGCTCCCACGAGTTCGGACTCATCGTCGACGGTTGCCTCGCCCCGGGCCGCGGGTACGAGCTTCCCGGTGCCGCGGCCGGCCGTCGTCGCGGTGCGCCTCGGCGGGCGGAGCGAGACGGGGGATCCGCCGGAGGAGGCCCGGGGGCGGATCACGGCGAGGGCGACGCCGAGCATGGCCGTGGCCACGATCGCGTCGAGCCAGTAGTGGTTGGCCGTGCCCACGATCACCAGCAGGGTCAGCAGCGGGTGCAGCAGCCAGAGCAGGCGCCAGCGTGAGCGGGTGACCACGATCAGGCCGATCGCGACCATCAGGGCCCAGCCGAAGTGCAGCGACGGCATCGCCGCGAACTGGTTCGAGAGGTGGTCGGTCTGCGGGGAGCCGTACACGGAGGGGCCGTAGACCTGTCCGGTGTCGACCAGTCCGGTCGCGGCAAGCATGCGCGGCGGGGCGAGGGGGAACGTCAGGTGCACCAGGAGGGCGGCGGCGGTGACGGCGGCGAGGACGCGGCGGGCCCAGACGTAGTGCGTGGGGCGCCGCAGGTACAGCCAGACCAGGAAGGCGACCGTGGCCGGGAAGTGGACGGTCGCGTAGTAGGTGTTCGCGAGATGTATGAGCGTGTCGCCGTGCAGCAGCAGGTTCTGCACCGAGCCCTCGCCGGGCAGCTGGAGGGTCCGTTCCAGGTCCCACACGCGGTCCGCGTTGCGGAAGGCCTCCACGGTGTGGCCCGTGGCCAGCTGGCGGCCGAACTTGTAGACGACGAAGAGCCCTGCGACGAGCAGGAGCTCCCGGACGAGCGGAGGCCGCGCTATCGCGGTCTTCGCCTCTGAAGGCTCGGTGCGGGCATTCATTCCCCCGGCCCTTTCGCTGACGTGAGTGGTGCTGGCCGAGCTGTCGAGCTGTGGACTCCTCGGGCTCGGCGAACTCATCGGTACGGCGACGTACCGAAACGCGCCTGTACCGATACGCCACTGTACCGATACGCCAGCGTTCCGGTACAGTGACGTTTCGATAGACGTGCGACACACTGGAAGGCGGGCCCCGGACAAGGCGGGGCGTGGCACCGGAGCGAGGAGACGAGCAGATGACGTCGCAGGCCGCGGACGGACCGGAGACGGTCGCCGCCTCGCGCCGCTCCAAGATCACGCCCGAGCGTGAGCAGGAGTTCTTCGACGCCGTCCTCGAACAGGTCCGCGCCTGCGGCTACGACTCCGTCACCATGGAGGGCGTCGCCGCCACCACGCGGTGCAGCAAGGCCACGCTCTACCGGCAGTGGAAGACGAAGCCGCAGTTCGTGGCGGCCGCGCTGCGCGCCAGCCGGCAGACCCGCTTCGACGGCATCGACACCGGCACGCTCGCGGACGACCTGCGGGAAGCCGCACGGGCCGCGGGGGCGTGGTCGGCCAAGGACACCCGGCTGCTGCAGGCCCTCGGGCACGCCGTCATGGAGGACCCGGAGCTCAAGAAGGCGCTGCGCGAGGCGCTCATCGATCCCGAGATCGACGCGCTGCGGCAGATCCTGAGGCGCGGCGTCGAGCGGGGAGAGGTGGCCGCGGACAATCCGGCGCTGGAGTACATCCCCGCCCAGATCTTCGGTGTGCTGCGTGCCCGGCCCGTGCTGGAGGGCGAGGACGCCGACCCCGAGTACATCGTCCGATTCGTGGAGGCCGCCGTGCTTCCGACGCTCGGACTCACCTAGGACCCAGGCCGCCGTCCACGGGATGACTGGACGGTGACCTGTTCCGCGCCGCACCGTGGGGACGGGGGCGGCGCGCACCCCCCGGCCGGGTGGGGTTCCTCTTGAGCGGAGAGGAGTCCCACCCGGCCGCCTCGTGTCCGAGCCGGACCGGGGCGGGCCCGGGGTGGATCAGACGTCCTGGCCGTTGCCGCCGCCCGTGGACACCTTGATGCCCTTGGTTATCTCGTCGATGACCGACTGCTTCTCACCGACGTCGACGCCGAAGCGGACCACGACCATCTGCCGCTCATTGGTGGGGGAGGGGAAGGCGAGCGACTCGACGTAGCCGTCGGCGCCCTTGCTCGTGACCGCCTTCCAGCGGACCAGATAGCCCTTCTGCCCGGCCACGGTCACCGCCTTGGAGGCCAGCACCTCGTGCGAGGTGATCTTGCCGTACCCCTTGCCGTAGGACTCGTCGGCGTTCGCCGCGATGTCCGCCTTGGCGACCTCCTCGGCGGTGTCGCCCTTGGTGCCGAGCGCGAGCGCGGGCGCCGAGTAGGCGCCGCCCTTCATACAGGTCTGGGAGGTGTCGGCGGGGCACTTGTACGACTCCTTCGAGGACACCTGCGCACCCACGGTGATCTCCTGGCCGTACCAGCCGTCCGGCACCGGGACGCTGATCCCGTTCACCGCGTCGGCCACCGAACCGCTCTCGATCCTCGGCGCCTCGGAACCCTCCGGCGAGGGCGACTGCCCACCGGAGCCGCCGTCACCGCCACCGGAGCCGCCGTCACCCCCGCCGGAGTCCCCGAAGGGGCCGCCCTGACCGCCACCGGGCCCGCCCTGTCCGCCCGGGCGCTGCTGGGAGTTGGAGCCGCCGCCCGAGCCGTCGTTCGCGGTCAGCGCGTACACGCCGACCCCGATGCTCGCGAGGACGACCGCGGCCACCCCCACGGCTATGCCCGTGCGCAGACCCCGCCGCCCGCCGGACTGCACCTGGCCGGGATAGCCGGGGTGCACGGGATAGCCCGGGTACACCGGATGGGCCGGCTGCTGCGGGTGGCCCGGATACGCGTGGTCCGGATGCGGCTGGTCCGGATGTGCCGGGGGCTGCGCGACGGCCGCCGGCGGCTCCGGGGGGCTCCATCCGTCGGCCGGCCCCGCGGGCCGGACCTGGTCCGTCCATGCCTTGCCGTCCCACCAGCGCTCGGTGGGCGGACCGTCACTTTGCCGGCCGGGATCGGGGTACCAGCCGGGAGGAGTCTCCTGCGTCATGTGCACACCGTATGAGGCGTCGGTGAAAGGGGGATGAGAGGACCCGTCCCGGGGTCCGGAATGTCGGCTCCACCGGTGCCGATTCCGCCGCCGGTGCCACGGCATGTCGCCGGAGTCACTCCACGACGAGCCGCACGGGCCGCTGCCCCGCCGGCGGCGGAAGCCGCAGTCCGTCCCGGCCCGGGGTGATCGAACCCAGTACGCGCGCGTGCCGGGCGCCGGTGGCCGAGGGCACGGCGCCGGGCAGGCCGTGCGCGGTCAGGAAGCCGAGCACGGCGAACGCGTACGCCTCCTTCGCGGCCGACGCCAGCCCCAGCTCGTCGGAGGTGCGCAGCGCCACCCCGGGCAGCCGCTGCCCGAGCATCCGCATCAGCACCGGGTTGCGCGTCCCGCCTCCTGACGCGATGACCTCGCTCGCGCCCAGCGTGCTCACGGCGTCGGCGACCGTCCGTGCCGTGAGCATGGTCAGCGTCGCGACGACGTCCTCGGCGGGCAGGGTGCCGACACCGGACAGCGCGTCCCGCAGATGCCCCAGGTGGAACAGCTCCTTGCCGGTCGTCTTCGGCGCGGGCAACGCGTAGTACGGCTCCTGAAGCAGCCTCAGCAGGAGCGGCTCATGGACGGTGCCGCCACCGGCCAGCGCCCCGTCCACGTCGTACGACAGCCGGCCGCCGCTGAACCCCCGCGCCGCCGCGTCGATCAGTGCGCAGCCGGGCCCGGTGTCGAAGGCGGTGCCGTCGGGCGCGGTCAGGTTGGCGATGCCGCCGAGGTTGAGCGCGACGGGCGTGCCCGGCCTGCCGCGCAGCCACAGCAGGTCGACCAGGCTGACCAGCGGTGCGCCCTGACCGCCGGCGGCGATGTCACGCGACCGGAAGTCGGCGACGACGGGCAGCCCGGTCGCCTCGGCGATCCACGCGGGCTGCCCGAGCTGGAGCGTGCCGTGCACCCGGCCGCCCTCCGCCCAGTGGTACACCGTCTGCCCGTGCGAGGCGATCAACTCCGCCCGCCCGTCGCACAGTTCACGCACCGCACGTACGGCCGTCGCGGCGAAGGCCTGCCCGATGCGGGTGTCGAGCCGGCACACCTCGGCCAGCGAGGTCGCCCCGGGCGGCAGCGACGCCGCGAGCGCCTCCCGCAGCGTCTCGTCGTACGCCTCGCTCACCAGCCCCAGCGGCTTGAGGACCAGACTGTCGCCGTCGAGGCTCAGGTCGGCGGCGCCGGCGTCGACGGCGTCGTACGACGTGCCCGACATCAGGCCGATCACCCGCATCAGATCACCCGCATCCGATCAACTCGCCTTTCCCTTCGCGTCCTTCACCAACGGGTCCCCCGCTTCCAGGGACCCGCCCCTGCCGGTCACGGCCCTGGGGGTCCAGGTCAGCGCCAGAACGCTCACCGCGCACATGGCCGCCGCGTAGTACGCGGGGATGTCCACGCTCCCCGTCCGCTCGATCGTCTCCGTGATGATGAGGCCGGCGCAGCCCGAGAACACCGCATTGGACAACGCGTAGGCGAGTCCCAGCCCCGTGTAGCGGACGTTCGTCGGGAACAGTTCCGCGAGCATCGCCGGCCCCGGACCCGCCATCAGTCCCACCACGGCTCCCGCGCCCCACACTGCCGCACCCTTCACGGTGAGGGAAACGCCCGGGTCCTGGAGAAGGTTGAGCAGCGGCACCGCGAGCACCGCAACGAGCACCGCGCCCGTCAGCATCACCGGCCGGCGTCCGAACCGGTCGCTCAGCAGACCCGCCGGCACGATCGTGACCGCGAAGCCGAAGTTCGCCAGCACCGTCGCGATCAGCGCCTGCTGGAAGGACGCGTCCAGCGTTGACTGGAGATACGACGGCAGCACGACCAGGAAGGTGTAGCCGGCCGCCGCCCACCCCATGATCCGCCCCGCCCCCAGCGCGATCGCCCCGGCGACCTCCCGCGCGGGCGGCCGCTCGGCCGGCCGCTCCTCCCGGAACGCCGGCGTCTCGTCCAGCCGTAGCCGCAGCCACAGCGCGCCGAGACCCAGCGGCAGCGTCAGCAGGAACGGCAGGCGCCAGCCCCAGTCGCCGAGTTGCTCCTCGGTCAGCGCGGTGGCGAGCAGTGCCGCCACCCCCGCGCCGCCCAGCAGCCCCAGCGCGACCGTGAAGGACTGCCACGACCCGTACAGCCCCCGTCGCCCCGGTGGCGCGAATTCGGTCATCACCGACACCGCGCCACCGAACTCGCCGCCCGCCGACAGCCCTTGCAGCACCCGCAGGAACGTCAGCAGCCACGGCGCGAGGGCACCGGCGGTCGCGTACGTCGGCAGCGCGCCGATCAGCGTCGTCGCCACGGTCATCAGGGTGATCACCAGGATCAGCACCGGGCGCCGCCCGATCCGGTCCCCGAGCCGGCCGAACAGGGCCGCTCCGACCGGCCGGAAGAAGAACGCCAGCGCGAACGAGGCGTACGTCCTCACCAGCGCCTCGACCTCGCTGCCGCCCTCCGGGGTGAAGAACCGCGCCGCGATGATCGTCGCGAAGTAGCCGTAGACACCGAACTCGTACCACTCGATGAAGTTGCCCACCGACCCCGCGACCAGGGCCTTGCGGGACCGGACCGTGCCTCGCTCATGGATAGCCAACGTCATCCCGCGCCTTCGCAAGTCGCCCGAGGGCCGGCCGGACACCGCGCGGATGTCGGCTGAATGCCGGTTCGAACGACGGTTTTTGACTGCCATTCAGGTTTTCAGGGGCTGGTCGCGGGCCCTTCGCGTCGCCTGCCCGCACCCGTTGTCACCCATCACGGCAACAGCTGCCCGGACAGGCCTCCACTCAGTCACCCGGAGGGCTACGCTCGAGGTCTGTACGCCGTCAGGGCGACATTGGGGAGGTAGCGGGATGACGCAGGTACGGCCCACACCGGCCGCCTCGGCTCCCCTCTGGGAGCGCGACGAGGAACTCGCCGCGGTCGAGGGGGCCCTCGACGCGCTGTGCGCGGACAACTCCTCGTCGGGCAGCCTCCTGGTGCTCCGGGGCGAGGCGGGACTCGGCAAGACCGCGCTGCTGGCCGAAACCCGTCGTATCGCCGAGACCCGCGGCTGCACGGTGTGGTCCGCCCGCGGCAGCGAGACCCTGAGCTCGGTCCCCTTCAACGTCGTACGGCAGCTGCTCCAGCCCGCGCTGCTGTCGCTGATGCCGGAGGAGGCGCGCGAGTACCTCGGCGACTGGTACGACATCGCCGGACCCGCCCTCGGCATAACGGAGCCCGGGGACCGCCAGGCGGACCCGCAGGGCGTGTGCGACGGACTGGTCGCCGCCGTACGCAGGCTGGCCCGCCGCGACTGGCCGCTGGTCCTGCTGATCGACGACGCGCACTGGGCCGACCAGGAGACCCTGCGCTGGCTCGCCGCGTTCGCCGAGCACGTCGGCGAACAGAACGTCCTCGTCGTCGTGGCCCGCCGCCCCGGCGAGACCAGCAGCGGCGACAGCGCCCGCCACCTCGACTCGGTCGCCGCCGCGGGCTCCTCCGTGGCCACGCTGAGCGCGCTGACCCCGGACGCCACCACCGGCCTGACCCGCGCCACCCTGGGCGCGCACGCCGACGCCCCGTTCTGCCGCGAGGTCTGGGCGGTCACCGGCGGCAACCCGTACGAGACCGTCGAACTCCTCGCCAAGGTCCAGGACAGCGAGTTCGAGCCCACCGAGTCCGCGGCCGCCGAACTGCGCGCCCTGAACCGCGCGGCCCGCGGCGGCGGTCTCGTCGCCCGCCTGGAGACCCTCGGCATCGAAGCCACCCGGTTCGCCTGGGCGGCCGCGATCCTCGGCACCGGCATCTCCGTCGACCTGGTCGCCGAACTCGCCACCATGAACCTGGACGAGGCCGTGCGCTGCGCCGAGAAGCTGCGCACCGCCCGCATCCTCACCGAGTCCGACCCGGCGGGCGGCCGGCCCGACGACGGCGAGCTCCAGTTCGTGCACCCGCTGATCGCCACCGCCGTCTACAACTCCATCCCGGACGCCCTGCGCACCGCGATGCACGGCATCGCCGCCCGCGTCGTCACCGACAACGGCCACGGCGCCGCGGTCGCCGCCCGGCATCTGCTGGAGGTCCACCCGGACGACGACGAGGAACTCGTCGAGCAGCTCCGCGAGGCCGCCCGCGAGCACCTCGCCGTCGGCGCCCCCGACGCGGCCTGCCGCTGTCTGGAGCGGGCCCTGCTGGAGCCGCCGCTGCCCGCGGTCCACGCGCGCGTGCTCCACGAACTCGGCTGCGCCACCCTGCTGACCGCACCCGCGAGGACCATCGACCACCTCCAGGCCGCCCTCGCCATGCCCGGCCTCGACGGCGACGCACGCGTCGACGCCGTCTACCGCCTCTCCCAGGCCCTCCTCCACAACGACCAGCTGGAGGAGGCCGTCCGCACCGTCGAGGCGGAGGCCGCCCGGCACCCCGCCGGACCGGCCAGGCTGCGGCTCCAGGCCGTGCAGTTCATGTGGGAGGGCATCCACGCGGGCGAGACGACCTCACCCGGGCGCTCCACCCGCCTCGCCGAACTCGCCAAGACCTGCACAGGACGCGACAACTCCGAGCGCGCCCTGCTCATACTGCGCGGCTTCGACGCCATGGCCCGCGGCGAGAACGCCGAGGAGGTCGTGGAAGTGTGCGACCGCGCCCTCGTCAACGGCCGCCTCGCCCCGGGACTCGGCTGGACCGACCCCGAGTGGGGCATCGAGCTGCCGATGATGCTTGCCAGCGCCTACGCCTACACGGACCGGCTGGATCGCGCCGAGGCCCTCTACAACGAGGCGCTGCGCGCGTACGAGTCCGCCGGCTGGAGCGGCGGCCACCTCTCCCTGGCCCACGCCTACGTCGGACTCGGGCTGCGCCGGCGCGGCAGGCTCCGGGAGGCGGAGGCGTCCCTGCGCAAGTCGCTGGCGCTCGCCGAGCGCGTCGGCCGACGGCTGCCGCTGCACTGGTCGGCCACCTGCAACCTCGTCGACACACTGCTCGTCCGCGGCCATGTCCAGGAGGCCTGGGACATCGCCGACCAGTACGGCTTCGCCCCGCCCTACCCCTCCACCATCGTGCTGCCCGACCCGCGCTCCGTCCGCGGCCGGCTGCTCCTGGCCGTAGGCCGTACCAAGGACGGCATCAACGAACTGGAGGCGGCGGAGAAGGCCGCCGAAGCGCGCGGCCACCACAACCCGGTGCTCGCACCCTGGGCCGTCGACCTCACCCGCGTCCTGGCGAGCGAGGACCCGGAGCGGGCCGCCCGCCTGGCCACCGAGGTCCGCCGCAGCGCCGAGCGCCTGGGCACCGACACCGCGATCGGCGAGGCCCTGCGGTGCGCCGCCGCGTTGGAGACGGGGCAGCGCGCGGTGCGTCTGGCCGAGCAGGCCGTCACCTATCTGGAAGCCTCCCCGTGCCAGTACGAACACGCGGCCGCCCGCGTCGAGTACGGGATCGCTGCGCGGTCTGCCGCGGAGTTGCGGCGGGGGATGACGCTTGCGCAGGCGTGCGGGGCGGATGGGCTTGTGCTTCAGGCCGAGGCGGCGTTGGCGCTCCGCTAGGGGGACCGGATTTCGGCTGCGGCGCCGTTGGGGCTGGTCGCGCCCACGCGGCGGAGCCGCACATCGATACCGCCCCGCGCCCCTATCGGGGCGCGTCAGAGGCTGAGGAGTTGATCGGTGACCGTGGCCAGTCGCCGCTGCACGCCAGCGTCGTAGGTCCCCTCGTGCGCCCGGGACGGGGTCGTGCCGTCGAAGTAGCCGCCCGTTCCCATCTCCCGTGTCGCAAGGGCCAGGACGCCCGGTGCCCCGTCTGCGACCGTGTTCCACGGTTCGATGCCGCCCTCGCGGACCATCCCGGTGTCCATGAACGTCGCCGGATGCAGCACGTTGACCGCGACCCCGGTGCCCGCCAGCTCCTCCGCGAGGGTGAACGTATGGGCCGCGAGGGCGAACTTGCTGCGCCGGTAGGCCGCGGTGCCGTCGTAGCCGCGGGTCAGCTCCGGGTCGTCGAGGTCCAGCGGCTCCTGGCCCGCCGAACCCACGTTGACGATCCGCGCGGGCGCGTTCGCGCGCAGCACGGGCAGCAGGGCGCGGGTCAGTGCGACCGGCGCCAAGTAGTTCACCGCGAGCCGCAGTTCATGCCCGTCGGCGCTGAGCTCACGGCCCGAGCCGGGCGAGCCGAAGCCCACCCCGGCGTTGTTGATCAGCACATCGAGCTCGGGATGCTCCCCGGCGACATGCGCCGCCAGCTGCCGCACCTGATCCAGTGAGGCCAGGTCCGCCACGAACCCCTCGGCCTCACCCTCGGCCCGCAGCTCCTCGGCGAGCCGCTCGACCCGGCCCGCGTCCCGTCCGTGGGCAAGGACGCTGTGCCCGGAGCGGACCAGCTCGAAGGCCACGTGACGGCCGAGACCCGAGGTGGCGCCGGTGATCAGAATCGTGGACATGCACCCACCGTAGGCGCGGGCGCAGCCATGTGCGAGGTGCCGCTGGAGCTACGACCAGCAGGGTCACCCTTCCTCTTCCGCGAGCACCCGCTGGGCCGTCGCGAACGCCGAGTTCGCCGCCGGGACCCCGCAGTACACGGCCGTCTGGAGCAGTACGGCGCCGATCTCGTCCGGCGTCAGACCGTTGCGCAGCGCCGCCCTGACGTGCATGGCCAGCTCGTCGTA
This sequence comes from Streptomyces chartreusis, assembly GCF_008704715.1. NCBI lineage: Bacteria > Bacillati > Actinomycetota > Actinomycetes > Kitasatosporales > Streptomycetaceae > Streptomyces > Streptomyces chartreusis. The sequence continues at coordinate 1,638,233 of NZ_CP023689.1, read as the reverse complement.
GTGGCCGTGGGCGACCAGCGCCGTCAGGGTGATCATGCTGCGCTCGCGGCGGGTGAGCGTCGGGTCGGTCCAGATCTCGCCCCAGGCGTAGCGCGAGATGAAGTCCTGGAAGCGTGCGGTGAACGGTGTCTGCCGTGCCTGCGCCCGCTCCACGTGCGCGTCCCCGAGCACCTCGCGCCGCACCTCCATGCCGCGCCGGGCGCCCCCGTCGAAGTGCGCCCGCAGTGCCGTGAGCACGGCTTGTGGGCACTGCGCCGGCGCCAGGTGCGAGGCGCCGGGGATCTCGACCAGCGCGGCACCCGGCACGGCGTCCGCGATCTCCCGCAGGTGCACCGGCGGGGTCGCGGGGTCCTCGCGCCCGGCGATCAGCAGTGTCGGACAGGAGATCTCGGCCAGCCGGTCGCGCAGGTCGAAGGCGGCGAGGGCGTCGCAGCAGGCGGCGTAGGCACCGGGATCGGCGTCGCGGTGGTCCCGCACCAGCTCGGGCACGGTGAACCCGGGTGTGAACCAGCGGGCGTTCGCGCTCTCGGCGAGTCCCGCGAGCCCTTCGCGGCGCACCAGCGCGGCCCGCTCCTCCCACGGCTTCGCACCGTTGAAGTGCGCCGACGAACAGATCACGGCCAGCGAGTCGACCCGTTCGGGGTGGTGCACGGCGAGATGCAGCCCGACCGCACCGCCGAGCGAGACACCCGCGTGGGCGAACCGCTCGATGCCGAGCGAGTCGGCGAGCGCCAGCACCAGTCCGGCGAGGTCACCGACGGTCGCGCCCGCCCCGATGAGATCGGCGGCCGAACCGCCGTGCCCCGGCAGTTCCCAGCGGACCACCCGATGGGTGATCGACAGCTCGGGCGCGACCTTGTCCCAGAGGGCGGACGACGTGCCGAGGGAGGGTCCGAGCAGCAGCGGCGGTGCCGAGGCGGGTCCTTCGGCACGGTGGTCGAGGAGTTTCAACGTCGCTCCAGGGCGCGGTCGGTGAGGGCTCCGGCGGAGCCGGTGTAGTGGGTGGGGTCGAGGTCGGCGTCCGCCAGCTCCGGTGCCTCGGCGAGCGGACGCCCCTCGGCGGCCAGCCGGGTCAGCAGCTCCTTGGCGCGGGCCCGGCCCAGCACCGGGGCGAGCTCGGCGGAGAGCCGCTCGGAGACGATCAGCCCACGGGTCAGGTCCAGGTGCGCACGCATGACGTCGGCCCTGACCCGCAGCCCCTCGGCCAGTTCCACGGCGTCCCGGGCGGCGCCGCCGACCAGCCGCAGCAGATCCCGCAGCGGCTCCCACTCGGCGTGCCAGGCGCCGGCGGGCCGCTCGTCCTCCGCGGCCAGCGACCCGTACAGCGTGGCCGCGAGCTGTGGTGCCCGCCTGGCGGTGGCGGCGATGAGGGTGGACCGTACGGGGTTGGACTTGTGCGGCATGGCGGACGAGCCGCCGCCGCTGCCCTCCGCGACCTCGGCGATCTCGGTGCGGGAGAGGGTGAGCACGTCCACGGCGACCTTGCCGAGCGCGCCCGCGGTGAAGGCGAGGCATCCGGCGAGATCGGCGACGGGGGTGCGCAGGGTGTGCCAGGGCAGGTCGGGCGCCCGCAGGCCCAGTTCACGGGCGTACACGGCCGGCAGCGCGGTCGGATCGCTCGCTCCGTACTCCCCGAACGCCGCCAACGTCCCTGCCGCGCCGCCGAGTTGGGCGGGCAGCGAGTCCCGTACGGTCCGTACCCGGTCCCGGGCGTCGAGCACCAGCGCCCGCCACCCGGCCGCCTTCAGCCCGAACGTGGTCGGTACGGCGTGCTGGGTCAGCGTCCGTCCCGGCATGGCGGTGTCCCGGTGCTCGGAGGCCGGCCGGGCGAGCGCCGCTGCCGTGCGGTCCAGGTCGCCGAGGACCAGGTCGAGGGTGCGTGCGGCGACCAGCATCGACGCCGTGTCCATGATGTCCTGGCTGGTCGCGCCCCGGTGGACGTAGGTGCCGTACTCCTCGCCGTACTCTGCGCCGACGGCCTTCGTCAGGTCGCCGACCAGCGGGATCACCGGGTTGCCGCCGGCGCGGGCGCGCTCGGCGAGGGACCGTACGTCGAACCGCCCGGCGTCCGCCGCCCGCGTCACCGCCCGCGCGGCCCCGGCCGGGGCGAGGCCGAGGGCGGCCTGGGCCCGGGTGAGGGCGGCCTCCGCGTCGAGCAGGGCCTGCAGCCAGGCCGTGTCGCCGGTCGCGGTGGCCGCGGGGGAGCCTGCCCACCCGGGGGCGAGCAGGCCGGTGTCGTCGCCGTCGGCAGAAGTCACTGGAACTCCAGGAAGACCGTTTCGCCCTCGCCCTGAAGGCGGATGTCGAAACGGTATGCGCCCGGGCCCTCTTCCTCGGCGATCAGCGTGTCGCGTCGCGCCCCGTCGAGCCGGGCGAGCAGCGGGTCGGCGGCCAGAGCCGCGGCGTCGCCCGGCAGATAGATCCGGGTGAACAGATGCACCAGCAGGCCGCGCGCGAACACGCACACGCTGATGTACGGCGCGCTCCGCCCCCGCGCCCCCGGCCGCAGGGTACGGGCGGTCCAGTGGCCCGACGCGTCCGTCTGGACGCGCCCCCAGCCGGTGAACTCCACGCCGTTACGGCCCAGGAAGCCGCCGCTCGCCGGGTCGCGCCGCATCGAGCCGTCGGTCCGGGAGACCCGGCCGTCCGGGCCCGCGCCCCACAGCTCCACGAAGGCGTCCGGGAGCGGTTTGCCCTCGCCGTCGAGGACGTACCCCTGGAGCGTGACGGTGTCCGGATGGCCGACGGGGGCGATGTCACCGCCGCCGGGGAAGGGCAGCGCGTGGCCGTAGAAGGGGCCGACGGTGTGCGACGGAGTGGGGAGCACCGTCTCCGGGCGGCTCGTGTCGATCTTCGTCATGGCAGGTCAGCGCCCTTCTTCGATCCAGGTGGCGGCGGGCCCGTCGAGCACGATGTCCCAGTGGTAGCCCATCGAGAACTCCGGCACGGACAGGCCGTGGTCGTACGTCGCCACCAGCCGCTGCCGGGCCGCGTCGTCCGTCACGGACTGGATGATCGGGTCGTACGGGAACAGCGGGTCGCTCGGGAAGTACATCTGGGTCACGAGCCGCTGGGTGAACGCCGTTCCGAACAGCGAGAAGTGGATGTGGGCCGGCCGCCAGGCGTTCTCGTGCTGCCGCCAGGGGTACGGGCCCGGCTGGACGGTGGTGAAGCGGTAGAAGCCGCTGTCGTCGGTCAGCGTGCGGCCGACGCCCGTGAAGTTCGGGTCCAGCGGGGCGTCGTGCTGCTCGCGCTGATGGGCGTAGCGGCCGGCCGAGTTCGCCTGCCAGATCTCGATCAGCTGACCGCGGATCGGGCGGCCGGCGCCGTCGAGGAGACGGCCCTCGACGGTGATGCGCTCGCCGATCGGCTCCCCGGTGTGCTGCCGGGTGAGGTCGTTGTCGATCTCGGTGATGTCCCGCTCGCCGAAGGCGGGGGCGTACAGCTCCACCAGCTCCGGGTCCTTGCTGACGTCGATGGCGACCGGCGGCTGCTTCGGATGGCGCAGGACCGAGGAGCGGTACGGGGCGTAGCCGCGCCGCGGATGGTGCTCGACGGGGGCGCCGTCCGCGACCCGCTTCTCGTACGCGGCGTGCTCGGCCGCGATCTCCTGGTCGATGTCGTGCTGGGTGAGAGTCATGGGAGTTCCTCGGGTTCCTAACGCTCCAGGACGAGGGCGAGGCCCTGGCCGACGCCGATGCAGAGGGTGGCGACGCCGGTCCCGGTGCCCTTGCGGGCGAGTTGGTGGGCGACGGTGCCGGCGAGGCGGGCACCGGAGGCGCCGAGTGGGTGGCCGAGGGCGATGGCGCCGCCCTGCGGGTTGAGGATCGCCGGGTCGAACTCGGGCCACTCGGCGACACAGCCCAGCACCTGGGCGGCGAACGCCTCGTTCAGCTCCAGCACGTCCAGGTCGCCGAAGTTCTTGCCGGCCTTGGTGAGGGCCCGGTTGACGGCCTCGACGGGGGCGAGGCCGAAGTAGTGCGGGTCGAGTGCGGACACGCCGGTGGCGGAGATCCGGGCGAGCGGCTCGCGGCCGGTGGCCCCGAGGCCCTCCTCGTCGGTCAGCAGCAGGGCGGCGGCGCCGTCGTTGAGGGGTGAGGCGTTGCCCGCGGTGACCGTGCCGTTCTCCGTGCGGAAGGACGGCTTGAGCCGGGCCATCGCCGGCAGGGAGGCGTCGGGACGTACGCACTCGTCGGCGGTGAAGGCGACCGGGTCGCCCTTGCGCTGCGGGATCGACACGGGTGCCAGTTCGGCGTCGAACAGGCCGGCCTGCTGTGCCTTCGCCGCCTTGAGGTGCGAGGCCAGCGCGTACTCGTCCTGCTGCTCCCGGCCGATCTTGTGCTTGTCCGCGATCAGCTCGGCGGACTCGCCGAGCGGGACGGTCCACTGCGGTTCCATCCGCGGGTTGACCATGCGCCAGCCCAGGGTGGTGGAGTACAGCTCCGTGTGCCCGGCGGGGAAGGGCCGGTCGGACTTGGGCAGCACGTACGGCGCCCTCGTCATGGACTCCACACCACCGGCCACGGCGACGGAGGCGTCCCCGACGGCGATGGCGCGGGCGGCCTGGATCACGGCTTCGAGGCCGGAGGCGCACAGCCGGTTGACCGTCACGCCCGGTACGGAGGTGGGCAGTCCGGCCAGCAGGGCGGCCATCCGGCCGACGTTGCGGTTCTCCTCGCCCGCGCCGTTGGCGTTGCCGAAGTACACGTCCTCGACCCGGGACGGGTCCAAGCCGGGCGTACGGCCCAGCAGTTCGCGGATCGCGTGAGCGGCCAGGTCGTCCGGGCGGACCGGCGCGAGTGAACCGCCGTACCTGCCGAACGGTGTGCGTACGGCATCGACGATGTAGACGGTCTTCACAGCGGGCCCTCCGTGACGGTGAGCTTGGCGTCGGTCTTCGCGACGATCTCGTCCGTGCTCACGCCGGGTGCCCTCTCGACGAGGTGCAGTCCGTCGTCGGTGATGTCCAGGACGCCGAGGTCGGTGATGATCCGGTTCACGCACGCCTTGCCGGTCAGCGGCAGCGCGCACTCGGTGAGGATCTTCGCCGAGCCGTCCTTGGCGGTGTGGGTCATCACGACGATGACCTTGCGGGCGCCGTGCACCAGGTCCATCGCCCCGCCGATGCCGGTGATCATCTTGCCGGGGATCGCCCAGTTCGCCAGGTCACCGGTCTGCGAGACCTGCATGGCGCCCAGCACGGCCACGTCGATGTGCCCGCCGCGGATCATCGAGAACGACAGCGCCGAGTCGAAGAAGGAGGCGCCGGGCAGGACCGTGACGGTCTCCTTGCCGGCGTTGATCAGGTCGGGGTCGACCTGGTCCTCGGTGGGGTAGGGGCCGGTGCCCAGGATGCCGTTCTCGGACTCCAGGATCACCTCCACACCCTTGGGGAGATAGTTCGGGATCAGGGTCGGCAGTCCGATGCCGAGATTGACGTACTGGCCGTCCTCGAGCTCGCGAGCGGCCCGCGCGGCCATCTCTTCCCGCGTCCACGCCATGATCAGTTCTCCGTCCCTCGTGCCTGGGGCACGGAAACCGTGCGCTGCTCGATGCCCTTGTCGGCGGCCTGCTCCGGGGTGAGCGCCACGACCCGCTGCACGAAGATCCCCGGCAGATGCACCGCGTCCGGGTCGATCGCACCCGGCTCCACGAGTTCCTCGACCTCGGCGATCGTCACCCGCCCGGCCATCGCGGCCAGCGGGTTGAAGTTCCGGGTGGACCTGTTGAACACCAGGTTCCCGTGCCGGTCGCCCTTCGCGGCCCGCACCAGCGCGAAGTCGGTCCGGATGCCGCGCTCCAGCACGTACTCGGTGCCGTCGAACTCCCGCACCTCCTTCGGCGGGGAGGCGAGCGCGACCCCGCCGGAGCCGTCGTAGCGCCAGGGCAGCCCGCCCTCCGCGACCTGCGTGCCCACCCCGGCCGGCGTGTAGAACGCGGGGATCCCGGCCCCGCCGGCCCGCAGCCGCTCGGCCAGCGTGCCCTGCGGGATCATCTCCACCTCCAGCTCCCCGGCCAGGTACTGGCGGGCGAACTCCTTGTTCGCGCCGATGTAGGAGCCGGTCACCCGGGCGATCCGGCCCGCCGACAGCAGCACCGCGAGGCCGGACTCCATCGCCCCGCAGTTGTTCGAGACGACCGACAGGCCGGACACACCACGCTCGTACAGGGCCTGGATCAGTACGTTCGGCACACCGCTCAGCCCGAAGCCACCCACCGCGAGCGACACGCCGTCACCGACATCGGCCACCGCCTCCAGGGCCGTGGCGACCACCTTGTCCATCCGAGAAGCCCCATCTCTTCCGAGCTCCCAGCACCCGAATTAGTCAGGGCACTGATTATTTCTGCGAAGTCCTTCCTCACGCTGCCACCGGAGCGGGAACCCGTCAAGACCTCGGTAAATGTGAGGCTTGCCGGATCGGCCGGGCCGCAGACAGTCATCGCAAGGCCGGGTATTGTTCAGTGCACCGACGAAAACGACCAGGGGAGCGCGCATGGCCGCCGTGGACCTCACCACCCACCCCGGGCACCTGGCCCGGCGGCTCCAGCAGGCGCACTACCTGCTGTGGAACACGATGGTCTCCGAGGAGATCACCTCGCCCCAGTTCGCCGTGCTCAACACCCTCGTCGCCGAGCCGGGCCTCGACCAGCGGACGGTGGGGGAGCGGGTCGGGCTCGACCGGTCGACGATCGCCGAGGTGATCAGCCGGCTCGGCCGGCGCGGGCTGCTCGACAAGGTCCGCGACCCCCAGGACGGCCGCCGCTTCCTGCTGCGCCTCACGGACGAGGGGCTGCGCACCCACAAGAAGCTGACCGTGCGCACGGCCCGGATGAACCAGGTCTTCCTGGCCCCGCTCTCCGGCGAGGAGCAGGCCCTCTTCTTCGACCTGATCAGGCGGGTGGCGGACGCGGCCGAGGGGCTGCGCCATCCGGCGGAGCCCCTCGTCGGCCAACCCTGATCCCGGCCCGGATGCCCGGGCCGGACCCTCAGGACGCGTTCGCGAACACCACCCACACCTGGCCGTGCTGGAAGTTCATCCGCTTGCCGCTGTTCGTCGTGAAGGTCGTGCCGTCCGACGCCTTCGCGCGCTTCCACTTGACGTCGTAGGCCCGCCCGTCGCGCAGCACCCGTGCCTTTCCGGAGCCGACCGTCTCGGTGTACGGCGTGTAGTGGCCGAGCTTGTCGTGGAACGTGGACTTGCGCACCTTCACGTACTGCACGACGACCGTGCCGGCCATGACCCGCTTGCCGTCCGTCGTACCGGCCGCCTTGCCGTCCATGCCGACCACCCAGCGGCCCTGGCTCCTGGACCAGGTGAAGGTGTACCGGGCGGCGTCGTAGGTCACCTTCTGCGTGGTGATCGGCTTGCCCCCGGCGGGGGCGGAACCGAAGCGGAAGCCCGTTGTCAGGGCAGCTGTGCCCGGTGGCTCGGCCATCAGCCGGTTCGGCCGCAGGTAGAGGTTGTGCGGGGAGGGCCGCATTTTGCTGCGGAAGTACGCGGTGGACGCCTTGCCGGGCGGCTCCGCCTTCAGTGGTGCCTGGTCGATCTTCGGCAGGAGCTTGCCCTGTGCGCCGGAGAAGGCGAGCGTCGGCCGGTCGAACTGGCGCAGCAGCTCCAGGTCGGTCTCACGGGCGCTGCGCACCGGCCCGACGGCCTTGGGCAGCTTCTGCGCGTACACCGCCATCAGACGGCTGAGTCCGCCCTCGACCGGCTCGACGTACACGATGTCCGCCTCGTTGAGGCCGGTGTGCGGCCGTGCGTTGCGGGAGTTGTCGATCTTCACGGCCAGTACGGAGCCGCCCTTCGCCCGGCTCTCGCCGTCGCCCGCCGGGGAACTGCTCCGGCCGCGGCCGTCGTCGCGGGGGCCGTCGGACGTCGTGCATCCCGCGGCCAGGGAGGCCGCCAGGGTGGCGGCCAGCAGTCCGGTCATGGTCGTGGCGCGTCTTGCGCGCGCCGGTCGTTGCCTGCTCACCGTCGTCACCCGTAGCCACCCGCCCGGTTCATGTCATCAATTGTGCGCTTATCTGTTAATAGGTTGCATACCCGATGAGGCCCGGCGCTCCTCGCGGTTCCGCCGATCGGCCCTGGCATCGACAGCCGGTCGGCCGACAGGTATTGCCTCGGGGACGGCTCTGGGGTCCGCCCGTCGGCGATTCGGCCCGGGAGCGCCGGGGTACCCGGGTCGCCCACCGTACGAGCGCCGTGCGCGGACGACCGGAGGGAGCGCGGGCGATGAGGGCAGTGACCTGGCAGGGAAAGCGGGACGTACGGGTGGAGACCGTGCCCGATCCCGGGATCCAGGAGCCGACGGACGCGGTCGTCCGCATCACCTCCAGCGGGTTGTGCGGCTCCGATCTGCATCTGTACGAGGTGCTCACACCGTTCATGACGCCGGGGGACATCCTCGGGCACGAGCCCATCGGGGTCGTCGAGGAGGTCGGCGCGGGAGTGCCGGACCTCCAGGCCGGCGACCGGGTCGTGGTGCCGTTCCAGATCGCCTGCGGCAACTGCTGGATGTGCCTGACCGGGCTGCCCACCCAGTGCGAGACCACCCAGGTCACCGGTGAGGGCATGGGCGCCGCCCTGTTCGGCTACACCCGGCTGTACGGCGCAGTGCCGGGCGCCCAGGCCGAGTACCTGCGGGTTCCGCAGGCGCAGTTCGGGCCGATCAAGATCCCGGACGGGCCGGCCGACGACCGGTTCGTCTACCTCTCCGACGTGCTGCCCACCGCCTGGCAGGCGGTCCGCTACGCCGAGGTCCCCGAGGGCGGCAGCGTCGCGGTGCTCGGCCTCGGTCCCATCGGCGACATGGCCTGCCGCGTCGCCCGGGTGACGGGCGCGGAGCGGGTGTTCGGCGTGGACCTGGTGCCCGAACGGCTGCGGCGGGCACGCGACCGGGGCGTGGAGACGTTCGACCTCAGGAGCTTCGACGACGAGAAGGAACTCGTCGCCGCCATCCGTGACCGTACCGACGGCCGCGGCCCCGACGCCGTCATCGACGCGGTCGGCACCGAGGCCCACGGCAGCGCCGCGGCCCGGCTCGCCCAGCAGGCCTCGGCACTGCTGCCGCGCAAACTGGGCGCGCCGCTCGCCGAGCGCTTCAGCGTCGACCGGCTGGCCGCCCTCTACACGGCGATCGACCTGGTGCGGCGCGGCGGCACGATCTCGCTGTCCGGCGTGTACGGCGGCACGGCGGACCCGATCCCGCTGCTCACGCTGTTCGACAAGCAGATCCAGATACGGATGGGCCAGGCCAACGTGCGCCGCTGGACCGACGACATCCTGCCGTACCTCACGGACGAGGACCCTCTCGGCGTGGACGACTTCGCCACCCACCGCGTGCCGTTGAGCGACGCCCCGCACGCCTACGAGATGTTCCAGCAGAAGCAGGACGGCGCGGTGAAGGTGCTGATGAAGCCCTGACCGGCCGGGCGGGAACGCCCCGGGCGGTCAGGCCTGTGGGCCGAAGATCGCCCCGAGGTCGTAGCGCACCGGCTCCTCCAGCTGCGCGTACGTGCAGCTGTCCGGCGTGCGGTCCGGGCGCCAGCGGCGGAAGCGGGCCGTGTGCCGGAAGCGCACGCCGTTCTCCATGTGGTCGTACGCCACCTCGGCCACCCGCTCCGGCCGCAGCGGCACCCAGGACAGGTCCTTCTTGCCCGACCAGCGGCTCGGGGCGCCCGGCAGCCGGGCCGACTCGTGCGCCGCCTCCTCGGCCCACGCCGCCCAGGGATGCCCCGTGGCATCCTCCATCCGCAGCGGCTCCAGCTCCTCGATCAGCTCGGCCCGCCGCTTCATCGAGAACGCGGCCGACACCCCCACGTGCTGGAGCGTGCCGCGGTCGTCGTGGAGCCCGAGCAGCAGGGAACCCACGATCGGCCCGCTCTTGTGCAGCCGGTAGCCCGCGACGACGACGTCCGCCGTGCGCTCGTGCTTGATCTTGAACATGGCCCGCTCGTCCGGGAGGTAGCGCAGCGTCAGCGGCTTCGCGATCACCCCGTCAAGACCCGCCCCCTCGTACTGCTCGAACCAGCTCTGCGCCGTCGCGACGTCCGTCGTCGCCGGGGCCACGTGCACCGGTGACGACACCCCGGACAATGCCATCGTCAGCAGCGCCCGCCGGTCCGCCAGCGGGGTCTCCACCAAGGACTCGTCCGCGAGGGCGAGCAGGTCGAACGCCACGAACGACGCCGGGGTCCGCTCCGCCAGCGTCCGCACCCGCGAGTCCGCCGGGTGGATGCGCTCGGTGAGCGCGTCGAAGTCCAGCCGCCCCTCCCGGGCGATCACGATCTCCCCGTCCAGCACGCACCGCTGCGGCAACCGCTCCTTCAGCCCCTCGACCAGCTCGGGAAAGTACCTGGTCAGCGACTTCGTGGTACGGCTGCCCAGCTCGACCTCGTCCCCGTCGCGGAACACGATCGCCCGGAACCCGTCCCACTTCGCCTCGTACTGCATGCCCGGCGGGATCTTCGCCACCGACTTGGCGAGCATCGGCTTCACAGGCGGCATCACCGGCAGGTCCATGCTGTCGATTCTGCTCGCATACGGCGGCCGCCGCCCGGTGTGCGAGCGATGCGCCGTGCGCCTACCGTGGCTCGCATGGGCGAAGCGGTGGAGCTGGAGGTGGCCGGGCGGACGGTACGCCTGTCCAACCCGGGCAAGATCTTCTTCCCGGAACACGGCTACACCAAGCTGGACCTCGCCCGCTACTACATCGCCGTCGGCCCCGGCATCCTGCGCGCCCTGCGCGACCGCCCCACCACCCTGCAGCGCTACCCGGACGGTCTGAACGGCGAGTGGTTCTACCAGAAGCGTGCGCCCAAGAACATGCCCGACTGGATCCCCCGCGCCCACATCACCTTCCCCAGCGGCCGCAGCGCCGACGAGATGTGCCCCACCGAGGAGGCCGCCGTCCTGTGGGCCGCCCAGTACGGCACCCTCACCTTCCACCCGTGGCCGGTCCGCCGCGACGACGTCGACAGCCCCGACGAACTGCGCATCGACCTCGACCCGCAGCCCGGCACCGACTTCGACGACGCCGTCACCGCCGCCCACGAACTGCGCGCCGTCCTCGACGAGTTCGGCGGCCTGCGCGGCTGGCCCAAGACCTCCGGCGGCCGTGGTCTGCACGTCTTCGTGCCCATCGAGCCGCGCTGGACCTTCACCCAGGTCCGGCGCGCCGCGATCGCCGTCGGCCGGGAGCTGGAACGCCGGATGCCTCAGCAGGTGACGATCAAGTGGTGGAAGGAGGAGCGCGGCGAGCGCATCTTCGTCGACTACAACCAGACGGCCCGCGACCGCACGATCGCCTCCGCCTACTCCGTACGCCCCCGCCCGCACGCCCCGGTCTCCGCACCCCTGCGCTGGGACGAGGTCGGCGTCGCGCACCCCCAGGACTTCGACATCACCACCATGCCCGCCCGCTTCGCCGAACTCGGCGATGTGCACGCGGACATGGACGACCACCGCTTCTCCCTGGACGCGCTGCTGGAGCTGGCCAACAAGGACGAGCGCGACCACGGGCTGGGCGATCTGCCGTACCCGCCCGAGTACCCGAAGATGCCGGGTGAGCCCAAGCGGGTACAGCCGAGCCGGGCGAAGAAAGCGGCGCCTCCCGAGGACGAGCCGAGGGAGACGCCGCCGGAACCTACAGCTCCTTGATCCGGACGTCCCGGTACGAGACCACATCCGTCGTGCCGTGCACCTGGAGCCCGACGTAACCGGAGGCGAACCGCCGCCCGTCCGTGCCCGGATCGTCCGAGCGGGGCGGGACGAAGTCCTGGCCACCGGTGTTGTCGAACTCGTTGATCAGCACACCGTTGCGGTAGACCGAGTAGTGCTGGTCGACCACCCGGATCTCGTAGTCGTTCCACGTGCCCTTCTGGGTGACGCCGGCACCGGCGAGCCCCACCCGGTCGAAGCCGTAGAGCGAACCGGTCTTGTACATGTCGCCGTCAGGACGGTCGAAGACCTGTACCTCGTGCCCGTACTTGATGGCGACCCACTCCGGCCGTGACTCCTCGGGGTGGTCATGGACCCACGGGAAGCGCACGAACACACCGGAGTTGGCGTTGCCGGTGCCCGGGGCGTCGTCACGCCACTGGAGCTTGAGCGAGAAGTCGCCGTACTTGCGCTCCGGGAACCACAGCATGCCGAGGCCCGCCCTGGTCGTCCCCGAGGTGATCGAGCCGTCGCCGTTCGGAGCGAACGAGCCACCGCCCACCTGCTGCCACTTCGCGAACGACGCCGCGCTGCCGTCGAGGATCGTGCGGTAGCCCTCGGTCTGTCCGGGCTTGCCGATCCCGGACTGGCGGGCCGCCTTCCGGATGGCGTTGTACTCGCGCTGGTCGACGACCCCGTCCTTGAGGAGCTTGTCCAGGACCGCCGTCACGTGCTTGAGGAACAGCGCGTGGGACGTCCACTCCTTCTCGTCCTCGATCAGCTCGTTGATCCGGCACCGGCTGTTGGTCAGCCGGTTCGGCACACCCGAGTCGACCGTGCCGACGATCACCGTCAACCGCTCGTCGAACTCGGCGCAGTTGGGTGCCGGCACCTCACTGGACACCACGGTGAACGTCACCGTACGGGCCGCGGAGGTGTTGCCCGCCTTGTCCGTCGCCCGGTAGCCGAGGGTGTGCGTGCCCGCACGGTCGACCACCACCGGGGCGGTGTACGCGAGATACGGCCCGCCGTCGATCGAGTACTCGATCCGGTCGACGCCCGAGCCGTGGTGCTCGTCGGTCGCCGTGACGGTCACCTTGGCATTGCCGATGTAGGCACCGGACGAGTTCTTCGCACCCTCGACCGTCACACCCGTCACCGGCGCGGTCTTGTCCGGCTGGGGCGCCGCCACGACCGTGAACTGCACGTTCTTCTCCGCCGCGACGTTCCCCGCCTTGTCGGTGGCCCGGTAGCGCACCGTGTGACTGCCGACCTCGTGCACCATCACGGGCGCGGTGTACGGCTGCCAGGCGCCGGAGCCGATCGCGTACTCGATGGTGTTGACGCCGGTACCGGTGTCGGAGGCGGAGACGGTGACGGTCGCCATGGCGACGTACGTCCCGTCGGGGTTCTGCTCGCCGCTGACCGTCGCCGACGTCTCGGGCGCGGTCGTGTCGTCGCTCTGCGGCGCCACGACCGTGAACGAGACGCTCTTCTCCGCGGAGACGTTGCCCGCCTTGTCGAGCGCGCGGTAGCGGATCTTGTGATCGCCGACCTGATCGACGACGACCGGGGTGGTGTACGGCTGCCAGGCACCCTCGTCGCCGATCGCGTACTCGACGCGGTCGACCCCGGAGCCGCCCTCGTTGTCGGTGGCGTGCAGCGCCACGCTCGCCGAACCGACGTACTGCCCCTGCGCGTTCTGCGTCCCGCTGACGTGCGCCGACGCCTCGGGCGCGGTGGTGTCGTCGCCGTTGCCCTCGGTCACCACCAGGATGCCCTGCATCTGCCCGTGACCGGGGATCGTGCAGTAGTAGCGGTAGCGGCCCGGGGTGAGCGTGACCTCGGCGGTGTGCTTGCCGCCCTGGCCGTCGTTCGGGTTGGCGAGGATGTTCAGCTGGACGTCGTTGTTGTACTCGGGGTCCGAGGTGTCGAACGTCAGCGTGTGCGGCATCCCGGTGGTGTTGCCGGTCGCCGCGCTGTTCTCGAAGACGATCGTCGTCGCGCCCGCCACGGCGGTCGTCGGCGCCGAGCCGTACTTCGTGATGTCGTCGCCGGCCGTCCAGGTCAGGACCTGTGCGGCGGCGGCCGCCTCGGGCTGCGGTTGCGGCTGTCCGGTCGCGGGCAGCGCCTGGAGTCCCAGCACCACCATCAGCGCGGCCAACAGGGCCGCCCACATTCTTCGTTGCCGGGTCACTGCGCCCCCCTCGCCAGCTGGTCGGCGGCCGGCGTCGGCCCGCCGCCCGTGTAGGTGACCCGCCACAGCGCCGACTTGGGGTCCGAGGTGAAGAAGCCCCGGCCGTAGTCGAGCACGTACAGCGCGCCGTCCGGACCGAACTTCCAGTCCATGAGGTTCTTGATGCCGTCGTTGCCGATCGGCACGATCTTCTTCAGCGACTCCGAGTGCACCGGCAGACCCCCGTCCCCGTGCGTCTTGGGGTCGGTGAGCACCGCGTTGCGCGGCTGGTCGGCGTCGTAGAAGTCACCGACGAACCACTTGCCGTCCCAGTAGGCAGGCCACTTGGTGCCACTCGTGCTCGCCGCGTCGTACCGGTAGACCGGCCCGTTCATCGCGGCCTGGCCGCCGCCCTTGAGCCACGGCAGCGAGTAGGTGGCCTCCTCCTGCTTGTACGACGGCACGCCGTTCGCGTCGCGCGGGAAGTCCGGGGCGCCGCCCTGGGGCGAGTACCAGATGTTGTTGCCGGTGACCGGCGGAAGGTTGACGAGGCCGTCGTTGTTCGGCGACTCGTTCTTCGGGTGGTTGCAGTCGTACCAGCCCAGGGGCTTGCTCGGATCGGGCAGGTTGCGGTCCCGGTAGGGCTGCTTGTTGCCCATGCAGTACGGCCAGCCCCGGTTGCTCGCCTTGGTGATGACGGCGAACGTGTCGTACTTGGCCGGACCCCAGGTCGTCGACGGCGAGCCCGCGTCGGGGCCGACCCAGCCCGCGTACAGGATGTCGGTCTGCTTGTCGACGAAGATGCGCGCCGGGTTCCTGACGCCCATCACATAGATCTCGCCGCGCGTCTTCCCGCCGCCCTCGTCCGGCTCCTGGCCGGTGAAGAGGTTGCCCGCCGGCAGTGTGTACGTGCCGTCCGGCTCCGGGTGGATGCGCAGGATCTTGCCGTTGAGGTTGTTGGTGTTGCCGGCGGTGCGGCGCGCGTCGGCGAAGGAGACGCCCTTGTAGTTGGGCTCGGGGTTGTTGCCCGAGTAACCGCCGCTGAACCCGCTGGAGTTGTTGTCGCCGGTCGCGATGTACAGGTTGCCCTTGGAGTCCCAGGTCATCCCGCCGCCCGCGTGGCAGCAACTGTGCACCTGCACCGGCCACTTGAGCAGGACCTTCTCACTTCCCAGGTCCAGCTTGTTCGTCGCCAGGTCGAGCGTGAAGCGGGAGACCCGCCGCTCGGCGATCTGAGTGTCGCGGTTGAGCTGCGAGTGCGGGGTGTAGTGCAGATACACCCAGCCGTTCTCCTCGAAGCGCGGGTCGAGCTCGATGCCGAGAAGGCCCTCCTCGACCTTGATCAGCTCGTCGCCGCCGCCCTTGTTGCCGAACACCGTCAACGCCCCGGCCAGGGTGACCTTCTTGGTCTTCGGGTCGTAGACGTGGACCTCGCCCTTGCCCTTGCCGATCTCCGGGTTGTTCCAGTCGGTGACCACCGGCTGGGAGGAGTCGGCGCCGCCCCGGCCGATGTACAGAACCCGGCCGTCGGGGGCCGTGACCAGGCCGTGCGGTTCGCCGATCTGGTCGTTCCGGCCCGGCTGATTGGCCTGGGTGAGGCGCTCGGCCTTGTAGTTGCCGGTGATGGTGGCCTTGCAGTCGGCCTGCGATACCCGGTTCGTCCACAGCAGGGCCCCGCGCAGATGCGCACGGAAGTCGGTCTCGTCGTACGACGACACCGTGCCGCCCATGCCCGTGTAGAAGGAGCGGCCGCCGTCGTAGTCACGGCACCAGCTCACCGGGTGGTCCCAGCCGTTGGCGCTCGAACCCGGCTGGTAGCCGGCCTCCCGCACCCGGGCGACCGTGTGGACCGAACCCGACGGGTTCTTGGTCCAGTTCAGCCACTTGTCCGGCCGCTTCCACTGGACCGGCAGGTCCTTGGTGGCCGGATGCCGCCGGTCGCCGACCTCGACGACCGCGCGCTGCGCGTTCGTCGGGCCGCCGGCCGCCGGGCGGGCACCGACGAGGCCGGTGAACCAGTCCGAGTACGGCTCGGCGCGGGCCGCGTCATGGATGCCGACGAAACCGCCGCCCGCCTCCATGTACGACTCCAGGCCCGCCTCCTGCTCCGGGTCGAGGACGTCGCCGCCGCCGGTCAGGAACACGATGGAATTGAACCGGCTCAGCCTGGTCTCGTTCGTGAACACCGAGGCGTCGTTGGTGGCCTCGGTCCTGTAGCGCTGGTCGGCCGGGCCCGACAGGCCGATCTTCTCGATCGCCTCGATGCCGGCGTTCACCAGCGGCGACTCCTCGCCGGAGGCGGCGGACCCGTAGAAGATGAGCACCCGTACGTTGGCGCCGCCCGGAGGCGACTTGATGGACATCGTTGTCAGGGGCGGTTCCGGGGCAGGGCGCGCGTCGGCCGCCGGGGCTGCCATCAGCCCGGCACCGACGATCCCTGCCGTCACGGCAGCCACCCAGGTCTGTCTTCTCGTGCTCAACCCTCGTAAGTGCATGGGCACCTCCACGGTCACAGCAACAGCGAGAAGGAAGCTAGACCCCTTTGACCGACAGGCCAATACCTATGACCGCATCGGGACGAACTTTGTCCTGGGTGTGGATAAACGGGGGAGCGGCCGGTACCGTCTCAGCGGTTCATCCCCGTAATTTCCGTACCGCCGTGGGGAGTTCGGCATGGACAGACGCAGCTTCAACAGACGTGTACTGCTGGGCGGCGCCACCGTCGCGACATCGTTGTCGCTGGCATCGGTACCCGAGGCCGTCGGCGCTGACACACCACCGAGGACCGCCCCGGCCGGAGGCGAGGTCAGACATCTCAAGCTGTACGCCGAGAAGCTCGCCGACGGGCAGATGGGCTACGGCCTGGAGAAGGGCAAGGCGAGCATCCCCGGCCCGCTGATCGAGCTCAACGAGGGCGACACCCTGCACATCGAGTTCGAGAACACCATGGACATACCGGTGAGCCTGCACGTCCACGGCCTCGACTACGAGATCACCAGCGACGGAACCAAGATGAACAAGAGCGACGTCGAGCCGGGCGGCACCCGCACCTACACCTGGCGCACCCACGCCCCCGGCCGCCGCAAGGACGGCACCTGGCGGGCGGGCAGCGCCGGTTACTGGCACTACCACGACCATGTCGTCGGCACCGAGCACGGCACCGTCGGCATCCGCAAGGGCCTGTACGGGCCGGTGATCGTGCGGCGCAAGGGCGACATCCTCCCGGACGCGACCCACACGATCGTCTTCAACGACATGCTCATCAACAACAAGCCCGCGCACACCGGCCCCAACTTCGAGGCCACGGTGGGCGACCGGGTCGAGATCGTGATGATCACGCACGGCGAGTACTACCACACCTTCCACATGCACGGTCACCGCTGGGCGGACAACCGCACCGGCATGCTCACCGGCCCCGACGACCCCAGCCAGGTCATCGACAACAAGATCGTCGGCCCCGCGGACTCGTTCGGCTTCCAGGTGATCGCCGGCGAAGGCGTCGGAGCCGGTGCGTGGATGTATCACTGCCATGTGCAGAGCCACTCCGACATGGGGATGGTGGGGCTCTTCCTGGTGAAGAAGACGGACGGCACGATTCCCGGCTACGAGCCGCACGAACACGCTCATGAGACGGCCTCGGGGTCCGCGCACGAACACTGACGGATCATGGACGGGTGACTCTTGTTCTGACGCGCGGTGACCTGGAAGCGGTGCTGGCACCCGGGGCCTGTCTGGAGGCGTTGCGCGAGGGCTTCCTCCGCGCGCGGGACGCCCCGGTCGCCGGGCAGCGGGTGCGCACCGACCTGCCGTTCCCCGGCACGGCCACCGCCCTGATCCCCGGCGTCCTGCCGGGCATCGAGGCGTACACGGTGAAGGTCAACGCCAAGTTCCCCGGCGCCCGGCCCGCCCTGCGCGGAGTGATCTGCCTGCACAGCGGGCGGGACGGCGAACTCCTCGCGCTGCTCGACTCGGCCACGGTGACGGCATGGCGCACGGGGCTCGCGGCGGCCCTGGGTACGCATGCCCTGGCCGGCCCCGGAGCCGTCCTCGGAGTGGTCGGCGCGGGCGCCCAGGCGGAACTGACTCTGCGCGGACTTGCCGAACTACGGCCCTGGAGCGACCTCGTCGTCCATGACACGGACGCCGGCCGGGCCGAGGAGTTCGCCGCACGGCACACCGGCCGGACGGCGGCCTCGGCACCGGAGATCGCGGCGGCCGCCGACACCGTACTGCTGGCCACCTGGGCCCGGGAGCCCCTGCTGCGGCTCTCGGACACCCGGGACGGCCAGCACTTCACGAGTCTGGGCGCCGACGAGCCCGGCAAGCAGGAGCTCGCCGCCGATCTGCTGCGCGCCGCGCTCCTCGTGGTGGACGACCGCGAACTCGCCGCGAGCACCGGCGCTCTGGCGGCTGCCGGCCTGCCCTCGACCGCTGCTGACGCCGAGCTGGCGGACGTCCTGCGGGGCGACCACCCGGGGCGGGCGAGCACCGGAAGCCGGAGCGTCTACGCGCCGGTCGGGCTGCCCTGGCAGGACCTGGCACTGGCGTGGTCGGCATACGGGGCGGCGGAACGGGCGGGAGTGGGGCGGCGGGTCGATCTGCTGGCGTGACGGCCGTTCTCCCCGAGCTTCCCCGGGGGGCGAGACGCTGGGCGAGCCCCGCCTCGTAGCGGATGTGGCTGCGCGCGGGACACCTGGCACGGGGCACAGGGAATCCCGATGAGACGAGAGCGCTCTCACGTGCGGCCCACGGCAGGGCTATCCTGATCGGCAACCGTCGATGAGGAGCCGCGCAGTGACCGGTACAGCCCCGCGCCCCACTCTGGAGGCCGTCGCCGAGCGGGCCGGGGTCTCGCGGGCCACCGTGTCGCGCGTCGTCAACGGTGGGGACGGAGTCAGGGAGCCACTCGTCGAGCGGGTCCGCAAGGCCGTGGATGAGCTCGGCTATGTGCCGAACCAGGCCGCCCGCAGCCTGGTGACCCGGCGCCACGACGCCATCGCGGTCATCGTCGCCGAACCCGAGAGCCGTGTCTTCGCCGACCCCTTCTTCGCCCTGCAACTGCGCGGGATCAGCAAGGAGTTGACGGCCCACGACAACCAGCTCGTACTGCTCCTCACGGAAGGGCGGGACGACCACGCGCGCGTCGGCCGCTACCTCGCCGGTGGACACGTCGACGGGGCGCTCGTGTTCTCCCTGCACCTGGACGATCCCCTGCCCGAACTGATCCAGCGCGCCGGAGTGCCCACCGTGTTCGGCGGACGGCCCGGCTGGAGCGGCGACGGACGCGGGGTGGCCTACGTCGACGTGGACAACCGCGGCGGCGCCCGCGACGCCGTACGGCACCTCGTCGGCCTCGGCCGCACCCGGATCGCGCACATCACCGGCGCCCTCGACCAGACCTCGGCGGTGGACCGGCTCGACGGATACCGGGACGTCATGGTCGACGCCGATCCCCGGCTGATCGTCGAGAGCGACTTCACTCCGGGCGGCGGGGAGCGGGCGATGCGCGAACTGCTGACCCGCTGCCCGGACCTGGACGCGGTGTTCGCCGCCAACGACCTCACCGCGGCCGGAGCGCTGCGGGTGCTGCGGGAGGCCGGGCGGCGGGTGCCGGACGATGTCGCCGTGGTCGGCTTCGACGACATGCTGCCGGTGACCGAGCAGACCGAACCGCCGCTCACGACGATCCGTCAGGACATAGAGGAGATGGGGCGGCTGATGGCCCGGCTGCTGCTGCGCGGCCTCGAACGCAACGCCACCGACGAGGGGATCGCGGCCGCGCCGTCCAGCGTGGTGCTGCCGACCACGCTGATACGGCGCGCCTCCGCGTAGGCCGAACCCCGGCGTCGTGCCGTCAGCTCCGCACGGGCGCGCTCTTGATCACCGCGAAGCGGGCGCCGTAGGGGTCGGTGAGCTTGGCGATACGGCCGACGTCCGGGAGGTCAGTGGCGGGCATGCGGACCGTGCCGCCCAGCTCCTGGGCCCTGGCGACCGTCGCGTCCGTGTCGGTGACCTCGAAGTACGGCAGCCAGTACGGCGGGCTCTGCGCCTCCGCCGGGTCGTCCGCCTTGTCGACGACTCCGCCGAACATGGCGTCCTCACCCTGACCGCCGGGGCTGAACGTCGTGTACGTGCCGCCGTAGAAGTCGAGGGCGAAGGTCTCCATGCCGAGCGTCGCGTTGTAGAAGCCCGCCGCGGCCGGCACGTCCGCCGTGTACAGCTCCAGCCAGCACAGCGAACCGGGCTCCTGGACGACGTCGAGGCCCTTGTTGGTGCCGGGCTGCCACAGGCCGAAGTGGACGCCCGCCTTGTCGGCGAGGACGGCCATGCGGCCCATGTCCAGCACGTCCATGGGCTGGACCAGCACCGAGCCGTGCGCCTCCTGAGCCGCCTTCGCGGTGGCGTCCGTGTCCGGCGTCTGGAAGTACACCGTCCAGGACGGCGGACCCTGCTCCTCGGTCGTCTGCATGCCGCCGGCCACCGTCTTCCCCTCGAGCTGGAAGAGGCCGTAGCCGCCGGTCTCGGGCCCGCCCGGCTGGAACCGCCAGCCGAACAGACCGCCGTAGAAGTATCCGGCGCCCTGGATGTCGGGTGCGCCGAGGTCGATCCAGTTCGGCGCGCCGGTGACGAAACGAGTGGTGAGCATCATCGCCCTCCTCGGAAGGGTCCCGCTGTCTGCTGCACTGCCGAGTCTTGCACCGCCCACTGACAATCGCTGCCGGAACACCGCCGTCTGCCGGGACCGCCGAACTGTCACTGACAGTGATCGTCAAGCATCTCGTGGTTTTCTTCCGCTTCCGCGCGCCGCCGTGCGTCACGGAGCGCCGAAGAGGAGCATCGAGGCGGCCGGGGGCCCTGCGACGCGGCGTTGATCCCGCGTTGATCGAACGTTTTTCGCCGCCCGGCACGATCCTGCGCATGCACATCGACACGATCGCGATGATCACCTCGCCCGACCTGACCTGGCAGGAGGAGGCGTTGTGCGCACAGACCGGGGCGGACTTCTTCTTCCCCGAACCAGGAAGCTCCGTCCGGGAGGCGAAGCGGATCTGCGGCATGTGCCCGATCCGCTCCGCCTGCCTGGAGTACGCCCTCGACAACGACGAACGCTTCGGCGTCTGGGGCGGCCTGTCGGAGAAGGAGCGACTGGAGCTCCGGCGTACGTCGCGTTGAACCCCGGGTTCCGGCAGCTTCGTGGCGAGCCGGAAATTCGGTGCGGGCGGGGTTCGGGCGCCGGTTAGGATCCGGGAGCGCACCCGGGATAGCGCAGAGGCAGGCGCACTCGCCTTGCCCAGGCGAAAGACATCGGTTCGAATCCGATTCCCGGGCTGCGTCCGTGGGCCCTGTAGAGCAGAGGCAGACTCGCCGCCCTGTCAAGGCGGATACGCCGGTTCGAATCCGGCCGGGGCCCCGTACAGGCGTGGGGTACCGGCGGGGATTCGGGGCGGGGAACATGGGCGACGCGGGTGCGGATGGCACTGGCTCCGGTACCGGTGTCGGCTCCGGTGCCGCTGTCGACGCGGGCTCCGGCCCCGGCATCGGCCAGGACGAGCTCGACGCCTTTCACCGTACGGTCGGACGGCTGCGGGCGCTGCCCGTGGACGACCCGGTGCGGCTGCGGGCCGAGCAGGTCGCCGCGTCCTTCGCCCGGGACGGACGGCTGCGACGGCGCAAGGAGCGGGACGCGCAGGCGTCGGCGGCGGACGCGGCGGCGATGGCCGCGACCTCGACGGGCGCTGTCGACCGGCGTGAGGACGCCCCGCTGGTCCCCGCCGACGAAGCGGTGGGCGACGCGGGCATCTATCGCAAGCCGCGCGGTTGCTACATCTGCAAGTCGTCCTATCGACAGGTCGACTCCTTCTACCACCGGCTGTGCCCGCGCTGCGCCGCCGACAACCGGTCCCGGCGCGCCCTGAGCACCGACCTGAGCGGACGCCGCGCCCTGGTCACCGGCGGCAGGGTGAAGATCGGGTTCCAGCTGGCGCTGATGATGCTGCGGGACGGCGTCGAACTGCTGGTGACCAGCCGCTTCCCGCACGACACCGTGCGCCGTTTCCAGGAGGCGCCGGGCAGCGAGAAGTGGCTCGACCGGCTCACCGTCGTCGCCGTCGACCTGCGCGACCCGCGCCAAGTCCTCGGGTTCTGCGAGGAGTTGCGGCAGGAGGGCGAGCCGCTGGACATCCTCGTCAACAACGCCGCGCAGACCGTACGGCGGCCCGTGGAGTCGTACGCCCTGCTGGCCGCCGGCGAGTACGACGCGCTGCCCGAAGGCGCTCGGCGGGCGCCCGGGTTCACGCCGATGCGGATGCTTCAGAGCGGCGCCGCGTCCCTGCCCGTCGCCCTGCGCGAGGCCGACGAGGCAGGGCTGCTGCCCGACCCGTCCCCGGAGAACTCCTGGTCCGCCCGGCTCGGCGACCTCGACCCGGCCGAGGTGCTGGAGACCCAGTTGGTCAACGCGCTGGCGCCCGCGCTGCTCTGCGACCGGCTGCTGCCGCTGCTGCTGGCCTCGCCGAACCCCCGGCGCTACGTCGTCAACGTGACGGCGGTGGAGGGCCGTTTCGCCGTCCGCAACAAGATGGCGGGCCATCCGCACACCAACATGGCCAAGGCCGCCCTCAACATGCTCACCCGCACCAGCGCCGCCGAACTCGCCGAGCAGGGCGTGCACATGTGCGCCGTCGACACCGGCTGGATCACCGACGAGAACCCGGCGCCGAAGAAGGCACGCATGGCAGGGGCGGGTTTCCGTACCCCGCTGGACATCGTGGACGGGGCGGCACGGGTGTACGACCCGATCGTGCGGGGAGAGGCGGGGGATCCGGTTTCCGGGATGTTCCTCAAGGACTACCGGGAGGCGGCGTGGTGAACGAGGAAGCCGGTCCGGCGGTGGACGGACCCGTGGTGCGGGCAGAGGGGGTTTCGGCCTTCGCCGGTGTGCCGTCCGTCGCGCCGCGGCCGATCGCTGAACTCGGGCCCCTGCTGGAGTGGTTGCGTGCCGGTCGGCCCGCCGGGGAGCGGCTGGACTTCGCCGCCGGTACGGCGCTGCCCGACGGGCGGCTCGACCTGTGCAAGCAGGGGCTGGGCGCGGAGGGCGCCGCCCTTGTCGCCGGCGCCCTGGCCGAAGGGCCCTCTCCCGTACGGCATCTGCTGCTCGGCACCGACGGGCTGGGCGACGAAGGGGCCGCGGCCGTCGCCGGGACCGCCACGGACGTCGAGACGCTGTACCTCGGCTGCAACGGGATCACCGCGGGCGGGGCCTGCCGCATCGCCGATCAGCTGCGGGCGTCGCCGCAGGTGGTGACCGGTGTCTGGCTCAAGCGGAATCCGCTGGGCGGCGGGGGCGGGCGGGCCGCTGCCGAGATCGTCGAGTCCGCGCGGTCGTTGCGGACACTGGACCTTGTGCAGACCGGGCTCGACGCGGGTGCCGTCGCCGTCCTCGCCGACGCTCTGCTGGCCGCCGCCAGGAACGGGCGGCGGATCGAGCGGCTCTTCGTCGGAGGGAATCCGCTGGGGGCGGACGGGGCGCGGGCGTTGGCCGCCGTCGTGGAGGCGGGGGCCGTCGATGAGCTCTACGTGTCCGCTGCGCGGTTGGGGGACGCGGGGGCGTCGTGCCTCGCCGAGGCGCTGGAGCGGGCGCCGTACGGGCGGCTCACCCGGTTGTCACTCGCCAGCAACGGCATCGGGCCGCGGGGTGCGGCCCGCGTGGTGACTGCGGCGGTCGCTTCCGGTGTCACGCTGCTGGATCTCGGGCGGGTACGGGCGGCGGCGGTGCTCGGGGCGGAGGACAACCGGGTCGATCTCGCCGCCGCGGAGGGAATGGCGGGAGTGCTCGCGGGGCGGGAGCATCGGCTGGCCCATCTGGTGCTCAGCCACACCGGTATGCGCAGCCGGGAGGCTCATCGGCTGCTCGACGCCGCGTCCGGCGCCGCCACGGCCACCCGGTTCGTGTTGGGGCAGGGGATCGCAGGGAGCATCAAGCGGCGGTTGGACGGGTTGAGCGCGGGGGTTCCTCTGCCGGTGGTTCCGGCTGATGTGGCCGCTGTCCGCAGCGTGCATCGGACGGCGCCGCCGGCGGCGGGTGGCTGACGAGGGGCTCGCCCCGCCGCCCCTCACCTCACCCCCCGCAACCCCACGAACACCTCCGTCCAGAACCGCTGCTGTCGCTCCGACGCACCCACCAGATACGTCGCCCTCAGCTTCGGCGGCAGCAGGGCCACGAAGCGGGCCACCACCGCTCGGTGCTTCTTCAGTTGGGACAGCTCCGCGTTGGCCAGGATCTGGTGGACGACGTCCGTGTCGTCCGTGCCCTCGGCCGAGGTCTCGGCGGTGCGGCGCAGCCGGGACTCCCAGGCGGCCGCGTCGCGAGCCAGTTCGCGCAGGCCCGTGACCGGGCGGCCCTTGAGGCGGTCCATGAGAGCCGTCAGCGGTACCGGGGCGTATTCGCCGTCGCCCAGGTAGACCGTGGCCATCTCCAGAGGGAGGCCGCGGCGGTGCAGCTTGATGAGCCGCTCCAGGGTGCGCTTGGTGATCCAGGCGCGGCCGTCGTCGTCGATGTCGTGCTTCCACCACTCGAGCACCGTCTCGGCGTCCTGGCCGTAGTGCGCGAGCAGCCACTCGTTCGCCGGGATGTCCTCGGGCCGGACCTCCAGGGATGCCGTGAACCGGGTCGCCTGGGCGATGTTGTTCCGGGCGACCAGCAGCTTGCGGCCCAGGTGGTAGGGCGGGTTCTGGACGGCTATCTGGGCCCGCAGGTTCGCTATGCGGCGGCCCGCCAGCGACCACTCCTGGGTGATCTCCATGAGCTTGGCGAACGCTGCCTTGTCCTTGGGGCGGTTGTACTCGTCCCACACGATCGCCTTGGGCTCCGGCCCGGTGAACTTCGCCGCCAGCAGGTTCTCCAGAGTGCCGTCGGCCGAAGGGATCGGCGCGCACAGGTCCTCGACGTTGGTCACCGGCAGCGAGAAGTACAGCGCGTCCCGGCCCAGGCCCTCGCGCACCGTCTCCCGCACCAGTTCCGTCTTGCCGCAGCCCGGAGGGCCCTGCAGCAGCACCGTCCAGCGGTTGCGCAGGGCCGCGCGGACCACCTGTCGGACGGGGTCGGGAACGGTCGGCGGGTTGGGCACGCCCAGGGACTCGGCGATGCGGTCCAGGATCTCGGCCGTGCGGTTCTGGCCGGGCCGGCCGTCCGCGCCCGGCTCGGTCAGCCGCAGCCGCTCGCCGTCGACCAGGGGCAGGCCCCAGCGGAGCGGGAAGCCCTCCTTGGCGTTGGCCAGGACGTGGTCCAGGGTGCGCGGGGACAGCAGTTCGCGCAGGGCCGGGGAGAGCGACGCCCAGAGCGAGAACACCGGGCGCAGGTCCCACGGGCGGTACTTGGCGGCCAGGTGCCGTCGCCAGGCCGTGTCGTTCGCCGTGATCCGCATCGTGACCATGCGGTCCAGCAGCGCGAGGTCGCTGCGCCGGGCCGACGTCTCGGCCAGCGACTCGTTGTCGGTGAGGAAGACGCCCACGCAGCCCAGCGCCCGCAGATCGTGCTCGCCCAGCGTCCAGTTGCAGGCGATCTGCATCAGCTGCGACTGGATGGTGTCGCCCGCCTGGAGCGAGTCGTCGATCAGCAGCACGAACGGCCTGCCCGGCTTGAGCTGGCTCATCACCAGCTGCCGCAGCACGAGTTCACCGGTGTGCGCGTCGCGCACCGGCGCGTTGACGAGCAGGTCGTCCGGCGTCAGGTTCGCCGCCGGGACGTACACCAGCTCGGTGTTCTCGTGGGCGCGCTCGATGTGCGTGAAGAACGTCGCCGTCTTGCCGATGCCGTGCTCGCCGAAGATCTGCCCGGTCTGCCCCATGTCGATCATCGCGTCGATGAAGGACTCCAGGCGGGACGGGGTGGCCGAACGTCCCCCGCCCTGGGGGGAGTCCGGCCCGGACACGTCCGTCTGCCGTGCTTGCGTGGTCATCTACCGCGATCCTGTCGTGACGCGATGGCAGTCCATCGCAGGCTTGTGCGTCTCGGGCCACTCGCTGCCGCCCTCGGTGATCAGCCAGATCCACTTCTCCGGCTCGGCGGGCGTGATCGGCGGCGCGAGTCCGTCGGTGAGGACGACGACCGCGTCCGGTACGACGTCCAGCCGCCGCCCGTTCACCTCCGTGCGGCCCTCCACGTAGTCGG
The DNA here is from genome assembly GCF_008704715.1 of Streptomyces chartreusis. Taxonomy (NCBI): domain Bacteria; kingdom Bacillati; phylum Actinomycetota; class Actinomycetes; order Kitasatosporales; family Streptomycetaceae; genus Streptomyces; species Streptomyces chartreusis. Next base: position 1,612,231 of record NZ_CP023689.1, on the reverse strand, counting down.
CGACCACGTGGAAGCTCGTGCCGCCGCCGCCGTACACCCGCTCGCCCGGTGCGAAGGGCATCACCACGGCGTCGAAGGACAGCCAGTGCGCCTCCACGCCGTCGATACGGCCCACCAGTTCGGTGAGCCAGTCGATCACGTGGGCCGGCATCGAGCCCGAGGTGTCGTAGGCGATGACGAGCACCTTGTCCCGCACCGGGCCGCGTCGCGCGAGCATCGGGTCCTGGCCGAGCGCCGCGAGCAGCGCGCCGCGTTTCTTCGGGTACACCAGCCGCTCGCCGTCGCGCAGCTTCGAGCCGAGCACGTCGACCAGCCAGCGCTGCCACCAGTCGACCGTGCGGGTGCGTGCGGTCTCGCCGCGCAGGGCGCCCGCGCCCAGGTTCCCCCAGAGCTTCGCGGCCCGGGCGTTGCCCTCCTCGCTGCGGCCCATCAGCTCCAGCAACTCCCGCTCCGCGCCCGCGTGTCCGCGCCGGGCCGCGAGCAGCGCGTTGAGCAGGGCCGACGAGGCCACCCCGTCCACGGTCTCCTGGTCGGCGGGGACCGCCCCGTCCTGGAGGTGCACACACAGGCGTCGCGCCGGCACCGGCGGGCGGTGCATGCGCTTCAACTCGCCGTACACCCGCATGTCCGTCTCGATGAACGTCTCGTACGGCACCGGCTCCAGGCCGTGCGCCGTCAGGTCCGCGCGGTAGGCGGCGTACACCTCGCGGGGGTCGACTCCCGTCGGACGGCCCTCCAGCAGCGGCAACTGCTCTCTGCCGAGCCGGATCAGGGCCACGTGGTTGATGGAGACCTCGCAGGCCAGCTCGAACACCGGATCCTCGCGCAGCTCCGGGTTGGTGAACAGATGCCGGTGCACGAGGTGCCGGGCCTCGTGGAACAGCACGAACTTCACGCCGTCCAGGCCCAGTCGTACGAAGAAGCCGGGGTTGTAGAGCAGCAGGCAGGTGCCGTCGCCCGAGGCCACCACGGCCGCCGTGTCCACCGCGGTCGTCGGGATCTGGTGATGGCACTTCGCGTACAGCCAGGACGCCACCGCCGACTCCGTCAGGCCGAAGTCCAGCAGCGCGGCCTCCTTGAGGCCCCGTGCCTCCTCCACCGTCGCCGGGTCCGCCGGCCGGTGACGCTCCAGCGCCCTGCGGTCGTTCAGGTCGACCACAGGGACACGCCGCCCCCGCTCTCCGTACGCCATGACGAGCCCCCGTACCGAATTTCCCCCGGACCTCATTGGTAGCAGCGCCCACTGACAACGGGCCAACGCATTACGCTCGGGGATCAAGGGCGGGGTCGTAGCGCAGAGGCAGGCGCGCCGGTCTCCAAAACCAGAGCACGCTGGTTCGAATCCAGCCGCCCCGCCCCCCTCACGGCGAGCGGCCGGGTGCCGTCAGGCGATCGAGCCGGCCGTCATCACCAGCTCCGGCGTCCTGCCGTGGAACGTCTCCATGAGCTGCGCCAGCACCGCCCAGGCCTCCTCGCGCTCGCCCAAGTGGTCCCGCACGAGCGGCCGCAGGGCGTCCTGCGCCTCGTGGACGCGCGCGGGGAACAGCAGATGTCCCATCGCCAGGACCTCCAGGACGTCGACGGCGGGCCCATGGGCCGTCGCGTACTCGGCCGGGCCCTCGACGATGCCCGCCTCCCGCAGGCGATGCGTGAACTTGGCGTGCGAGCCGAACCCCGCGCGCACCAGGGGCGGGCAGTCCGGGCGCACCGACAGCGCCCAGCGGGCGTAGCCGGGCAGCGGACGGTCGAGATCGGCCTCCCCGACCGTCCACCAGTCGTCGGCCGTCAGCACCATGGACGCGGCGGCGCGCGCCTGGCCCATCGACGTGACGGCGCGCAGCGCGCCCACGAGGCCGTGGCGGACGTAGCTGTCGGGCACCTCGGGCTCCTGCTCCCGCAGTGCCAGGTCGACCTGGAGGGGACCGGTGCGGCCGGCTCCGAAGGGCACGCCGCGGGCGACCGCCCGGCGCAGTCCCGCGTCATTGGCGATGCAGGTCCACATCACGGCGTTGAGCGCCGGATCGTCGTTCTCCAGGACCCACAGCGCCACGGAGGACGGCAGGCGCCGCGCCCACGTCCACGCGCGCGTGAGCCGCAGCCGGGACGTCCTCGGGTCCTCCGGCCCGGGCAGCCCGGTGCGCGCCCGGACCCGCTCGGCGGTCTCCGCATCGACCAGGTGGAGCAGGAAGCCGACGGCCTGCTCCACCCTGCTGTTCTCACGCATGGCGAGCATGATGCCGCAGGCCAGGGCCGACGCGCACAGGAAAAAGCGACGGCCGGCCCGCTGTGCGGCGGGCCGGCCGTCGGTGACCGTGGGACTCGGCGGTCAGCCGGCCGCCCGCGCGGCCATGCGGGCCTTGCGCGCCGCGAGCTTCTCGTCGAACTTCGTGGCCTCGGCGTTCAGTCCGCCCATGAACAGACCCAGTTCCTCCTGGGCCTTCTGGCCCTCGGGGCCGAGACCGTCGATCTCCATGATCTTCAGGAAGCGCAGGACCGGCTCGAGGACGTCGTCGTGGTGGATGCGCATGTTGTAGACCTCGCCGATGGCCATCTGGGCGGCCGCGCGCTCGAAGCCGGGCATGCCGTGGCCGGGCATGCGGAAGTTGACCACGACGTCGCGCACGGCCTGCATGGTGAGGTCGGGGGCGATCTCGAACGCGGCCTTCAGCAGGTTCCGGTAGAAGATCATGTGGAGGTTCTCGTCGGTCGCGATGCGCGCCAGCATGCGGTCGCAGACCGGGTCACCGGACTGGTGGCCGGTATTGCGGTGCGAGATGCGGGTCGCGAGCTCCTGGAAGGAGACGTAGGCGACCGAGTGCAGCATCGAGTGGCTGTTGTCCGACTCGAAGCCCTCGCTCATGTGGGCCATGCGGAACTGCTCCAGCTTGTCCGGGTCCACCGCGCGCGAGGCGAGCAGGTAGTCGCGCATCACGATGCCGTGCCGGCCCTCCTCGGCCGTCCAGCGGTGCACCCAGGTGCCCCAGGCGCCGTCACGGCCGAAGAGCGAGGCGATCTCGTGGTGGTAGCTCGGCAGGTTGTCCTCGGTGAGGAGGTTCACCACCAGGGCGATCCGGCCGATCTCGGTGACCTTGGACTGCTCCTTGTCCCAGGCCTCGCCGTCCTCGAAGAAGCCGGGGAAGTTGCGGGCGTCCGACCACGGGACGTACTCGTGCGGCATCCAGTCCTTGGCGACCTTCAGGTGCCGGTTGAGTTCCTTCTCGACCACTTCCTCCAGCGCGTACAGCAGACGGGCGTCGGTCCAGCCGGCAGAGCTGCCGAGGTGAGGGGAAGTGATCGTCACGGGAACTCCAGGGGGACGCGCAACACAGGAATGGTGACCGGCGAGCGGTTGCCGGAACCTACGGGATCGTAGGCTACGAACCCGTAGGTTACGAAGCCGTAGGTTAAGAGCGATGTAAAGATCGCTGATCAGCTGCCCTGCCACCGGAAGTTCACGGGGTCGCGTGCAGTCCCGGGACCCGCAGGTCCCAGGGCTGAAAAGGCGACTCGTTCAGCCGGTCAGACGTACAGTTCCCGCATTCGGACCGAGAGGCAAGTCACACAACCTTCGAGCTTCTCGAACTCGCTGATGTCGACCGGCACGGTCTCGTGGCCGAGGTCGGCGAGCAGCTCCGCCGTCTTCGGCGCGCTCGCGGCGATGAGCAGCTTGTCACCGCCCAGCAGCACCACATGCGCCCCGGACTCCTCCGGCACCGGCAGGAAGCGCGGGAACAGCGACGGGGCGTCCAGCTGCGGGATACGGCCCAGGATCGTTCCGTCGGGCAGTGCCGTGATCGCCGACTTCAGGTGCAGCACCTTGCTCACGGGCACCGCGACGACCCGCGCGCCCAGCGGCTCGAACGCGGCCCGCAGCTGCTGGACGCCGGCCGCGTTGGTACGCCCGCCCCGGCCGACGTAGATCGTGTCGCCGACCTTCAGGACATCGCCGCCGTCCAGCGTGCCGGGCTCCCAGATCCAGTTCACGGAGCAGCCGAGCGAGGCGACGGCCTCCTCGACGCCCGCGGTCTCCTCGCGCCGGGACTCGGCGCCGGAGCGGGCGATCAGCGCGACGTTGCGGTACATGACGACCGTGTCCTCGACGAACACCGAGTCGGGGCAGTCGTCGGCAGGGTCGACCTCGATCGTCTCCCAGCCGTGCGTGCTCAGGGCCTCGGTGTACGCCTCCCACTGCTCGACCGCGAGATCGAGGTCGACCTTCTCCCGCTCGATGTGCGTGACCAGCCCTTCGGCGAGGCGCGGGCTGGGGCGGCGGACGAGGGCCTTCTTGCTGGGCACGACGGGATCTCCGGATCGGTGGCGGGTTCGGCGCTCATGATGCAGGGTGCACCGACCCGCCATGATGCAGGGCCTACCCGCCCGTACAAAACCCTCCGGGTCAGGCTGTGGCCCTCCTGAGATGCGCCGCGGTGAAGGAGTCGCGGACTTCGAGGAGCTCTCGTGGCGTTCCCTCGAAGATCACCCGTCCGCCGGCGCGGCCGCCGTCCGGGCCGAGGTCGATGATCCGGTCGGCGTGCGCCACCACGTCCAGGTTGTGCTCGACGACCACCACCGTGTTGCCCGCGTCGACCAGCCGGTCCAGCAGACCGAGCAGCCCGTGCACGTCCGACATGTGCAGCCCGGTCGTCGGTTCGTCCAGGACGTACACCGCTCCGCTGCGGTGCAGCCGCGTCGCCAGCTTGATCCGCTGGCGCTCGCCGCCGGAGAGCGTGGACAGCGGCTGCCCTAGCGTGAGGTACGTCAGCCCCACGTCCCGCAGCGCCCGCAGCCGCCGTCGTACGCCCTTGTCCTCGAAGGCCGCGAGAGCCTCGTCCGCCGTCATCGCCAGGACGTCGGCGATGGAGTTGCCGTCCACGGTCAGCCGCAGCACCTCGTCCTTGAAGCGGCGCCCCTCGCAGTCGTGGCAGGCCGTGGTCACCGGGTCCATGAACGCGAGGTCGGTGAGGATGATCCCGCGCCCCTCGCAGGTGCCGCAGGCGCCGGCGGAGTTGAAGCTGAACAGGCCCGCGTCGGCGCCCGTCCCACGCGCGAAGACCTTCCGTACCGTGTCCATGATCCCCAGGTACGTGGCCGGCGTCGACCGGCCGGAGATCCCGATCGACGACTGGTCCACGACCACCGCGTCGGCGTGGGCGGCGGTGAACTCCCGGACCAGCGTGCTCTTCCCGGACCCGGCGACCCCGGTCACCACGGTGAGCACGCCCGTCGCGAACTCGACCGTGACGTCCCGCAGGTTGTGCCGGTCGGCGCCCTTCACCCACAGGCCGCCGCCCGCCTGCCGTACGTCCTCCTTGAGTGTCGTGCGGCGCCGCAGGCAGCGTCCGGTCACCGTGCCGGACGCGGCGAGTTCGTCCGGCGTGCCCTCGAACACGACCCGCCCGCCGCCCGCACCGGCCCGCGGCCCCATGTCGACGACGTGATCGGCGAGCGCGATGACGTCCGGGTCGTGCTCGACGACCAGCACGGTGTTGCCCTTGTCGCGCAGCCGCAGCAGCAGATCACCGAGCCGGCCGACGTCGCGCGGGTGCAGTCCGACGCTGGGCTCGTCGAAGATGTACGTCATGCCGGTGAGGCTGGAGCCCAGGTGCCGCACGGTCTTCAGGCGCTGCCCCTCGCCGCCGGACAGGGTGGCCGTCTCGCGGTCGAGGCTGAGGTAGCCGAGGCCGATGGCGTCGATGCGTTCGAGGGCGGTGACGGCGGCGCGTGCGACCGGTCCGGCGACCGGGTCGTCGATGTCCGCCAGCGCGGTGATCAGGTCGGTGATCTGCATACGCGCGCAGTCGGCGATGCCCAGGCCGTCGATCCGGGTCGCCAGCGCCGCGGCGTTCAGGCGGGCGCCGTCGCAGAGGGGGCAGGGGCCCTCCACGAGGTACTCCCGCACCAGGTCGCGGGTCTTCTGGCTCATCGCCGACAGGTCCCGCTTCAGATACAGCCGCTCGAAGCGGGTGGCGAGGCCCTCGTAGTCGGTGGTCCAGGTGCCGCCCGAGCCGCTGACGGTGACCTTGCTTCCGGGGCGGCCCCGCATCAGGAACTCCCGCTCGGCGGCGGTGAACCGGCCGACGGGCGTGTGCGGATCGAGGTCGGCGCTGTTGGTGTACGTCTGTCCCTGCCAGGTGCCCGCGGCGAACGGCGGGAAGCGGACCGCGCCGTCGGCGAGCGTCCGGTCCGGGTCGAGGATGCGGTCCCAGTCCGGCCGTACCGTCCGCCCGAGACCGTCGCACTCGGGGCACATGCCGGACGGGTCGTTGAACGAGTACGCGGTCGCCGGCCCGGCGCTCGGGGTGCCGTGCCGGGAGAACAGCACGCGCATCACGGGGTGGATGTCGGTCATCGTGCCGACCGTGGACCGGGAGTGGCCCCCGATCGGCCGCTGGTCGACGACGATCGCGGGGGAGAGGTCCTCGAGGGACTCCGCGTGCGGGCGCTCGTACTTGGGCAGCCGGTTGCGCACGAACCAGGTGAACGTCTCGTTCAGCTGGCGCTGCGACTCCACCGCGATCGTGTCGAAGACGACGGACGACTTCCCCGATCCCGAAACGCCGGTGAACACGGTCAGCCGGCCTTTCGGGATGCGGAGGGTGACGTCCTTGAGGTTGTTCTCGCTCGCTCCGGTGATGGTGATGAACTGGGGCGTGAAATCGGGCATGCCCCCGAAGCTAGGCGGGATACCCGACAGCTTCTGGCGTGATTTCCTTCAGTTCTCCCTCCTCCACCATCAGCCAGCGCGTGATGCCGATCGACTCCAGGAACGGCAGGTCGTGACTGGCCACGATCAGCGCCCCCTCGTACGACTCCAGCGCCGTGGTGAGCTGCCGCACGCTCGCCATGTCCAGGTTGTTCGTCGGCTCGTCGAGCATCAGCAGCTGTGGCGCGGGCTCCGCCAGCATCAGCGCGGCCAGCGCCGCTCGGAAGCGTTCGCCGCCCGAGAGCGTCGCCGCCTGCTGGTCGGCGCGGGCGCCCCGGAACAGGAAGCGGGCAAGGCGTGCCCGGATCCGGTTGTTGGTGGCACCCGGCGCGAACCGGGCCACGTTCTCGGCGACCGACAGCCCGTCGTCGAGGACGTCCAGCCGCTGCGGCAGGAACCGGAGCGGGACGTGTGCCGTCGCCTCGCCCGCCACCGGCGCCAGCTCACCGGCGATCGTGCGGAGCAGCGTCGTCTTGCCCGAGCCGTTGCGCCCGATCAGCGCGATCCGCTCCGGACCGTGCAGATCGAGACCACCGGCCACCCGCGCGCCGTACGCCAGTTCCAGATCGCGCAGCGTCAGCACACCGCGGCCCGGCGGTACGGCCGTGTACGGCAGGTCGACGCGGATCTCGTCGTCGTCCCGTACGGCGTCCACCGCGTCGTCGAGCCGTTCCCTGGCCTCGGCGAGCTTCTCCTCGTGCATGATCCGGTGCTTGCCCGCGGACTCCTGCGCCGCGCGCTTGCGCGCACCCATGACGATCTTCGGCTCGCGCTTCTGGTCCCACATCTTCTGGCCGTACCGCTTGCGGCGGGCCAACTTGACCTGGGCGTCGACCAGTTCGCGCTTCTGCTTCTTCAGGTCGGCCTCGGCGACCCGCACCATGCGCTCGGCCGCCTCCTGCTCGGTCGCGAGCGCCTCCTCGTACGCCGAGTAGTTGCCGCCGTACCAGGCGATCTCCCCGGAGCGCAGATCGGCGATCTGATCGACCAGGTCCAGGAGTTCACGGTCATGGCTGACCACCACCATCACCCCCGGCCAGGACTCGACGGCCGCGTACAGCCGCCTGCGTGCGTACAGGTCGAGATTGTTGGTGGGCTCGTCCAGCAGCAGGACGTCGGGGCGGCGCAGCAGCAGCGCGGCAAGGCGCAACAGCACCGACTCGCCGCCCGACACCTCGCCGATCGTGCGGTCCAACTCGACGTGGCCGAGCCCGAGTTCGCCGAGGGTGGCGAGGGCGCGCTCCTCCACGTCCCAGTCGTCGCCGACGGCCTCGAAGTGCTCCTCGGCCACGTCGCCCGCCTCGATGGCGTGCAGCGCGACCCGCTTGGCGGCGATGCCGAGGGCCTCGTCGACCTTGAGGGCGGTGTCGAGCGTGACGTTCTGCGGGAGGTAGCCGACCTCGCCCGCGACGCGCACGACGCCGTCGACCGGGGTCAGCTCACCGGCGACGAGCTTCAACAGGGTTGATTTCCCCGACCCGTTGACGCCGACGAGCCCGGTCCTGCCGGGACCGAACGCGACGTCCAGACCCTCGAAGACGGCGGTCCCGTCGGGCCAGGCGAAGGAGAGGGAGGTACAGCTGATGGAAGTAGGCATTAGGGCGCCTCCGCGGTTGCTCGAAACGATCAGGGGCAAACGCGTATCGAGACACCGGCGACCAGCGGGCGGCGAGGGGCCCTGGGCATGAGAAAAGCCCTGTTCCGTGAGGGACGGCTCGAACGCCGAGGTCGCACGCGGCGTACACACACTTCAGGTGTGACGCGGTGTCTCAGACCTCAGACGAGCAACGTCCTTCTCCAATCGACGGCAACAGGACCGATATACACCGTACGAGGGGGCACCGACGGTGTCAACGTGATTGAGCGGGCCCGGTGCGGGGCCCTGGCCGGCGGGGGAGCCGGGCGGGGCGCCTCAGCAGGCGTCCCGCATCAGTTCCGCCAGGTCGCGGTCCAGATCGAGCTGGAGGTGCTCCAGGCCGAGCGGCACCAGGTCGCTCGTCGACTTCAGGAAGCGGCGCACCTCACCGCTGCGGATGTGCACGACCGCGGTGCCCTCGGGCGCGTGGAACTCCAGGACGGTCCGGTCGAAGCCGTACGGCCGCACCCGGACGTCGCCGTGGCCGTCGGGGCCTTCGAGGCCGGCCACCAGCAGCTCCCGGCTGAAGGTCCAGCAGACCTCGACGCCCTCCAGGGTGGCCGGGGCGGGGAAGGTCATCCGGACGGCGAACGGGTCGCTCCGGTCGTAGTGCAAAGTGGCCGGAATGCTCGGCATCCGCGGCGCGGCGGCGACGAGGCGGGCCTCGACGGGCTGCTCGATGACAGTGGACAACGCCTTGCTCCCTTGCGACGGCTGGACGAACATCCGGGTGGACGAGACGGGGCACTGGTAGAGACGACGGAATCGGCGAATCCGTGCACCCGGAGGGCGAGTGACCTCTGTCACCGCCTTCATGCGCGGGAGTGGGGCGTTCGTCCCTCCGTGACCGGATGGTCGGCTGTGACGGGTGAGGCCGTCTGGACGGCGACGGGGCGGTCGACTAGCTTCGCCCGCCATGAGGCGTTCGGGAAGCACGCGACGGGTGGGGCGTACGTTTCGGACAGTGGCCGCGGTGGTGGCGTGCGGGGCGGCGCTGGCCGCCCTCGCGGCCGTACCGGCGCAGGCACGTGAGCCGGGGCGGCACGCGCCGCACTGGGAGCTCAAGGACAGCGGCACGCCGGAGGTGCGGTTCCGCGGTCTGTCCGCGGTGAGCCGGAACACCGCATGGGTGGCCGGGACCGCCGGCACCGTGCTGCGCACCACCGACGGCGGCGCGAGCTGGCGGAACGTCTCGCCGCCCGGCGCGGCCGAGCTCCAGTTCCGGGACATCGAGGCCTTCGACGCGCGACGCGCCGTGGTGCTGGCCATCGGGGAGGGCGAGGCGTCCCGGGTCTACCGCACGGACGACGGCGGCGCGACCTGGACCGAGTCCTTCCGCAACACCGATCCGCGGGCCTTCTACGACTGCCTCACCTTCTTCGACCACCGTCACGGCCTGGCGATGAGCGACCCGGTCGACGGCCGGTTCCGGATCCTGTCGACCGGCGACGGCGGCCGTACCTGGAAGGTGCTCCCCGGCGACGGGATGCCCGCGGCGCAGGAGGGCGAGGCCGGGTTCGCGGCGAGCGGGCAGTGCCTGGTCGCCTCCGGCCCGAAGGACGTCTGGCTGGCCACCGGCGGGGCGGCACGCGCGCGTGTGCTGCACTCCGCCGACCGGGGGCTGACCTGGACCGCCGCCGACACACCGATCCCGGCGGGCGACCCGGCCCGCGGGGTCTTCGGGCTCGCCTTCCGTGACCGCACGCACGGCCTCGCCGTCGGCGGCGACTACCGCCCCGACCAGGCCTCCCCGCAGGCCGCCGCCCGCACCGGCGACGGGGGCGGCACCTGGCGGTCCGCCGCGACGCCGGTGCCCGCCTATCGCTCCGGCGTGGCCTGGCTCCCGCACAGCCGCAGCGCCGCCCTCGCGGTCGGCCCCACCGGCACCGACCTGACGACCGACGGCGGCCGGACCTGGCGGACCGTGGACAGCGGCTCCTACGACACCGTGGACTGCACGCCCGACCTGGGGTGCTGGGCCGCGGGGGAGAAGGGGCGCATCGCGCGGCTGGAGAGCTGAACCGGAATGTGGGTACCCGGACGCGGACGGCGAGAGGAGTGATCCGTATGCCGGCCGGTTCGAACCAGAAGCGGGAACGCCAGTACGAGCACATCAAGAAGAGCGCCCAGGACCGCGGTGAGAGCACCTCGCGCGCCGAGGAGATCGCCGCGCGGACGGTGAACAAGGAGCGTGCCCGCTCCGGCGAGTCCAGGACCGCCGGCCGTACGTCCACCGAGGACATGTCCTCCGGCGGGAGGGGCGGGCAGCGGTCCGGGAAGGGCTCGCGGGGTCCGACCTACGACCAGCTGTACGAAGAGGCCAAGCAGCGCAACATCCACGGGCGTTCGGACATGAACAAGGGCCGGCTCAAGCAGGCGCTGGGCAAGTGAGGCTCACCGGGGCGCCTCGCGGTGCCGCTCCAATTCCGGCGCCGTCTTGGTGGCGACGAACTCGGTGACGCGGTAGGCGCAGACGCCCGCGCCGACGAACGGGTCGGTCGCGGCGATCCGCTCGATCGCGGCGCGGTCCTCCGCGACGGCCAGGATCACGCCGCCGTCGCGGGGGTCCTTGGGCCCGGACGCGAGGAAGGTCCCCTTCGCGTACTGCTCGTCGAGCCACCCCACATGGGCCTCCAGCACGGTGTCGACGGCCTCGATCGGTGCGGTGTAGGTCAGCTCCAGCACGAACATGATCGCGAGCCTATCGCCGGGCCCGTACGCTCGTGCCCACCATGACGACCGTAAGCATTCCCGCGGGCTGGCCCGCGACCGAGGAGGAAGCCCGCGCCGTCCAGGACGAGCTGCGGGCGCGGGTGGTGCTCGACGAGCCGGGGCCGCCGCCCGGATCCGGGCACGTGACCGGCGTGGACGTGGCCTACGACGACGAGCACGACGTGGTCGCCGCCGCGGCGGTCGTACTCGACGCGGCGACCCTCGACGTGGTCGCCGAGGCCACGGCCGTCGGCCGGATCTCGTTCCCCTACGTCCCGGGCCTGCTCGCCTTCCGCGAGATCCCCACGGTGCTGGCCGCTCTCGACGCCCTGCCCTGCCCGCCCGGCCTGGTCGTCTGCGACGGCTACGGCCTGGCCCACCCCCGCCGCTTCGGCCTCGCCAGCCACCTCGGCGTCCTCACCGACCTGCCCACGATCGGCGTCGCCAAGAACCCCTTCACCTTCACCTACGAAGCCCCCGCCGCCCCCCGAGGCTCCTGGACCCCCCTCCTGGCAGCGGACGAGGAGGTCGGCCGTGCCCTGCGCACCAGCGACTCCGTCAAGCCGGTCTTCGTCTCGGCGGGCCACCGCGTGAGCCTGGAAACCGCCTGCGCCCACACCCTGGCGCTGGCCCCCGAATACCGCCTGCCGGAGACGACCCGCAAAGCGGACTCACTGTGCCGGAAGGCGCTGAAGGAGGCGGCTACCTGACGGGGCGGCACCGCAGGATCTGAGTACCGGGACTGAGTACCCGTACGGATGCCGCCGCCCCGCAGCGATCGGCAGGGTGGGTGCATGACGACGCACCGCTCCCCGAAGCCCCTCGTTGATCCTGATCGTCCTGTTGAGCGTGCCGTGACGGCTGCGCTGGTGGTGGCCACCCTGGCCGGGCTGGGGTGGATCGTCGGGATGATCTACACCATTGCCGGGTGGCCGCTGTAGGGCGATTCAGCGGGTGGCGGCCACCCTGAAGGTGATGCCTGCCGCGCGCAGGCGTTCGATCAGGGTGTTGCCCATGGCCACCGCCGTGGTGACCTGGCCTGCTGTGGGGGGCAGTTCGTCGAAGGCGAGGCAGAGGGCCGACTCGGCGAACATCTTCGCCGTCTCGCCGTAGCCGGGGTCGCCGCCGGAGACCTCTGTGAAGACGCGCCTGCCGCCGCCCTCGCCGACGAAGCGGACCGAGAACCAGCTCCTCGCGCGCTTCTCCGGCCCCGGTCCCTCGCCGGGCTTGAGCCGGTCCGACAGCCAGCGCCGGGCCGGCGGCAGCTGGGCGGCCGAGAAGAGCGCGCCCATCGCCGCGACCCCGCCGACCGCGACGGGAAGAGTTCGTACGGCGGCGTAGTGGCGGTAGCGGAAGTCGGGGCCGTAGCGCTCCAGGGCCCGCGCGGACCGCTTCACGATCTGCGGGTCGATCGTCGGCAGCGGCAGCGCCCACGCCCCCACCTCACCCACGAACCGGGGCACACCCGTCGGCGCCTGCGCCCGGCGCCCCATCAGCCGCGGCTCGTGGCGGGCCCGGTCACGCGCTGCGGCGATCATCTGGCGCCCGCGCGCGAACTGGCCGAGCGCCGAGGCGAACGTACCGCCCGAGAAGGTGGCGTCGGCCGTCACGAACCCGTCCACCGCAAGCGGCACGTCCTGCGGCAGCTGCTGCACGGTGAAGTACGCGCCCAGGTCGTGCGGGATCGAGTCGAAACCGCAGGCGTGCACCAGCCGCGCACCCGTCTCACGCGCGCGTGCGTCGTGCCGGACGTACGTCAGGTCCACGAACTCCGGCTCACCCGACAGGTCGAGATAGTCGGCGCCGGTGTCCGCGCAGGCGGCGACGAGATCCTCGCCGTACTTCACATAGGGGCCCACCGTCGTGGCCACCACCCGCGCCTGCTCGGCGAGCCGCCGCATGGACGCCGGATCGGCTACGTCCGCCTCCAGCACCCCGACCCCCTCGCCGCCCGGCAGCGACTCGCGCAGCCGCTCCAGCTTCTCGGCGCTGCGCCCGGCGATCGCCCAGCGCAGGCCCTCGGGCGCGTTCTCCGCGAGGTACTCCGCGGTGAGTACCCCGACGAAGCCCGTCGCTCCGAAGAGCACGATGTCGTACGGACGATCCGTCCTGCTCAGCCTGCTCATGACACCCCTCGGTCCCGCACCACGCGCCGTTGTCGGTGGCCGAGGCTAGCGTGAGGTGTGCGGAGCCCGACGACGAGCCCGGAGGTATGCGGTGGCCGTGCCCAGGTCTGCCCTGAAGAAGTGGGAAAAAGTGCGCGAGTTCGCGCTCGGCATGCCCGGCGCGGTCGAGGAGTTCCCCTGGGGCGAGACGGTCGCGAAGGTCAACAAGAAGGTGTTCGTCTTCCTCGGCGTCACCGACGGCAGCTATCCGATCGGCGTCACCGTGAAGCTAAAGGACGAGGCGGCCCACGCGCACGCCCTGACCTGCCCCGGCGCCGAGCCCGCCGGATACGGCCTGGGCAAGGCGGGCTGGGTCGGCATCCCGTTGGAGCAGCAGGGCGCCCCGGCGGCGGAGCTGCTGTGCGACTGGGTCGAGGAGAGCTACCGCACGATCGCGCCGAAGCGGCTGATAGCGGAGCTCGAAGCGCGCTGATTGCGCGGGGTGGGTTCGCGGTCAGGCTCCCGGCGAGTAACTTCCTAAGCGCTTGCTCTTGTATCCGCCGGGACACTTTCTTAGCATCGCTGGTGTTACAGCAGTAGTGTCAAACCCCTGGGGGCAGGATGGCGACGACGCCAGGACAGGGCCCGCTGACCGGCGTGCGCGTGGTCGAGCTGGCCGGGATCGGGCCCGGCCCGTTCGCCGCCATGCTCCTCGCCGACCTCGGCGCGGACGTCGTCCGCGTCGACCGGCCGGGCGGCACCGGGCTGGCCATCAACACCGAGTACGACATCACCAACCGCAACAAGCGCTCGGTGATCATCGACCTGAAGTCCCCCGACGGCCCCGCGCGCGTCCTCGACCTCGCCGCCCGCGCCGACATCCTCATCGAGGGCTACCGCCCCGGTGTCGCCGAACGCCTCGGCGTCGGCCCAGAGGCCTGCCACGCCCGCAACCCCGCGCTGGTCTACGGCCGGATGACCGGCTGGGGCCAGGACGGACCGCTCGCCGAGCGCGCCGGCCACGACATCGCGTACATCGCGGTCACCGGCACCCTCGGCATGATCGGCAACCCCGACGAACCACCCGCCGTCCCCGCCAACCTGGTCGGCGACTACGCGGGCGGCTCCCTCTACCTCGTCGTCGGCGTCCTCGCCGCCCTGCACCACGCCCGCGCCACCGGCTCCGGCCAGGTCGTCGACGCCGCGATCGTCGACGGCACCTCCCACCTCTCCGCGATGATCCACGGCATGCTCGCGGCGGGCGGCTGGCAGGACCGGCGCGGCGCCAACCTCCTGGACGGCGGCTGCCCGTACTACGGCACCTACGAGACCGCCGACGGCCGGTACATGGCGGTCGGCGCCCTGGAACCGCAGTTCTACGACGAGTTCCTCCGCCTGCTCGGCGTCGAGAACCTCGCCTCCGCCCGCAAGGACTTCTCCCGCTGGGGCGAGCTGCGCGACGCTGTCGCCGCCCGCTTCAAGTCCCGCACCAGGGACGAGTGGACGGCCGTCTTCGAGGGCTCCGACGCCTGCGTGGCCCCCGTCCTGTCCCTGCGCGAGGCCCCGCAGCACCCGCACCTCGCCGCCCGCGGCACCTTCACCGACCACGGCGGCATCACCCAGCCCGCCCCTGCGCCCCGGTTCTCCGCGACCCCGACGGCCGTCCGGACGGGCCCGGCCCAGCCCGGCGCGGACACCGCCGACGTGGCGCGCGACTGGGACGTACCCGACCTTGTGCAGCACCAGGAACCCACGAAGGGCCTCGAATGAAGCGGCAGATCTTCGCCCCCGAGCACGACGCGTTCCGCGCGACCGTGCGCAGCTTCCTGGACCGGGAGGTGCTGCCGCACTACGAGCAGTGGGAGAAGGACGGCATCGTCTCCCGCGACGCCTGGCGCGCGGCAGGCAAGCAGGGCCTGCTCGGCTTCGCCGTGCCCGAGGAGTACGGAGGCGGCGGCACCGACGACTTCCGCTACAGCGCCGTCCTCGCCGAGGAGTTCACCCGCGCGGGCGCCCCGGGCCTCGCCCTCGGCCTGCACAACGACATCATCGGCCCCTATCTGACGAGCCTCGCCACCGACGAGCAGAAGCGCCGCTGGCTGCCGGGCTTCTGCGACGGCTCGATCATCACCGCCATCGCCATGACCGAACCCGGCGCCGGCTCCGACCTCCAGGGCATCCGCACCCACGCCGAGGACCGCGGCGACCACTGGGTGCTCAACGGCTCCAAGACGTTCATCTCCAACGGCATCCTTGCCGACCTGGTGATCGTCGTCGCGAAGACGACGCCCGAGGGCGGCGCGCGCGGCCTGTCGCTGCTCGTCGTCGAGCGGGGCATGGAAGGCTTCGAACGCGGCCGTAACCTCGACAAGATCGGCCAGAAGTCGCAGGACACCGCCGAGCTGTTCTTCCACGACGTCAAGGTGCCCAAGGCCAACCTCCTCGGCGACCTCGACGGCGCCTTCGTGCACCTGATGACGAACCTCGCGCAGGAGCGCCTGAGCATCGCCGTCGCCGCGATCGCCGCCGCCGAGCACCTGCTGGAGATCACCACCGAGTACGTCAAGGAGCGCGAGGCGTTCGGCCGGCCGCTGGCGACCAAGCAGCACATCCGCTTCGAGGTGGCCGAGATGGCCACCGAGTGCGCGGTCACCCGCACCTTCCTCGACCGCTGCATCGAGGACCACGCGAACGGGGAGCTCGACGCCGTCCACGCCTCCATGGCCAAGTGGTGGGCGACCGAGCTCCAGAAGCGCGTCGCCGACCGCTGTCTGCAACTGCACGGCGGCTACGGCTACATGAGCGAGTACCCCGTCGCCAAGGCCTTCACCGACGGCCGCATCCAGACCATCTACGGCGGGACGACCGAGATCATGAAGGAGATCATCGGTCGTTCCCTGCTCGGCTAACCCTCGTTGAAAGGCTTTCCAGTGAGCACCGAAGCGTATGTGTACGACGCGATCCGCACCCCGCGCGGCCGCGGCAAGGCGAACGGCTCCTTGCACGGCACCAAGCCCATCGACCTGGTCGTAGGCCTCATCCACGAGATCCGCGACCGCTTCCCCGGCCTGGACCCGGCGGAGATCGACGACATCGTGCTCGGCGTCGTCGGCCCGGTCGGCGACCAGGGCTCCGACATCGCCCGTATCGCCGCCATCGCCGCCGGACTGCCCGACACGGTCGCGGGCGTACAGGAGAACCGCTTCTGTGCCTCCGGCCTGGAGGCCGTCAACATGGCCGCCGCCAAGGTCCGTTCGGGCTTCGAGGACCTCGTCCTCGCGGGCGGCGTCGAGTCCATGTCCCGGGTGCCGATGGCCTCGGACGGCGGCGCCTGGTTCAACGACCCGATGACCAACCTGTCCACCAACTTCGTGCCGCAGGGCATCGGCGCCGACCTCATCGCCACCATCGAGGGCTTCTCCCGCCGCGACGTCGACGAGTACGCGGCGCTCTCCCAGGAGCGGGCGGCCACGGCCTGGAAGGAGGGCCGCTTCGACCGGTCCGTCGTCCCGGTCAGGGACCGCAGCGGCCTGGTCGTCCTCGACCACGACGAGCACATGCGCCCCGGCACCACCGCCGACTCCCTCGCCAAGCTGAAGGCGTCCTTCGCGGACATCGGCGACCTGGGGGGCTTCGACGCCGTCGCGCTCCAGAAGTACCACTGGGTCGAGAAGATCGACCACGTCCACCACGCGGGCAACTCCTCCGGCATCGTCGACGGCGCCTCCCTCGTCGCCATCGGCAACAAGGAGGTCGGCGAGCGCAACGGCCTCACCCCGCGCGCCCGGATCGTCTCCGCCGCCGTCTCCGGCTCCGAGCCCACCATCATGCTCACCGGCCCCGCGCCCGCCACCCGCAAGGCCCTGAAGAAGGCCGGCCTGACCATCGACGACATCGACCTCGTCGAGATCAACGAGGCGTTCGCGGCGGTCGTCCTGCGCTTCGTCAAGGACATGGGACTGTCCCTGGACAAGGTCAACGTCAACGGCGGCGCCATCGCCCTCGGCCACCCGCTCGGCGCGACCGGTGCCATGATCCTCGGCTCGCTCGTCGACGAACTGGAGCGCCAGGACAAGCGGTACGGCCTCGCCACGCTCTGCGTCGGCGGCGGCATGGGCATCGCCACCATCGTCGAGCGCATCTGACCCCCTCCCGACGGATCACACGGAGCACCTCCACATGAGCACTGAATCCACCACCATCCGCTGGGAACAGGACCGCGACGGCGTCGTCACCCTCGTCCTGGACGACCCGAACCAGTCCGCGAACACCATGAACCAGGCGTTCCGCGACTCCCTGGCCGTGATCGTGGACCGGCTGGAGGCGGAGAAGGACACCATCCGCGGTGTCATCATCACCTCCGCCAAGAAGACCTTCTTCGCCGGCGGCGACCTGCGCGACCTCATCCGGGTCACCCCGGAGACCGCGCAGGACCTCTTCGAGGGCGGCATGGCGATCAAGCGCCAGCTGCGCCGCATCGAGACCCTGGGCAAGCCGGTCGTCGCCGCGCTGAACGGTGCGGCCCTGGGCGGCGGCTACGAGATCGCCCTCGCCTGCCACCACCGCGTCGCCCTCGACGCGCCCGGCTCCAAGATCGGCTGCCCCGAGGTCACCCTCGGCCTGCTGCCGGGCGGCGGCGGCGTGGTGCGCACCGTCCGTCTGCTCGGCATCGCCGACGCCCTGCTGAAGGTCCTCCTCCAGGGCACCCAGTACAACCCGCAGCGCGCCCTTCAGAACGGCCTCATCGACGACGTGGCCACCACGCAGGACGAACTGCTCGCCAAGGCACGAGCGTTCATCGAGGCCCACCCCGAGTCGCAGCAGCCCTGGGACAAGCCGGGCTACCGCATCCCCGGCGGCACGCCCGCCAACCCCAAGTTCGCCGCGAACCTGCCCGCCTTCCCGGCCAACCTGCGCAAGCAGACAGCCGGCGCGCCTTACCCGGCCCCGCGCAACATCCTAGCGGCCGCCGTCGAGGGCTCCCAGGTCGACTTCGAGACCGCGCAGGTCATCGAGGCGCGCTACTTCGTGGAGCTGGCGGCGGGCCAGACCTCGAAGAACATGATCCAGGCGTTCTTCTTCGACCTCCAGGCCGTCAACTCCGGCGCCAACCGCCCCAAGGGCATCGAGCCCCGCAAGGTCCGCAAGGTCGCCGTCCTCGGCGCCGGGATGATGGGCGCCGGCATCGCCTACTCCTGCGCCCGCGCGGGCATCGACGTCGTCCTGAAGGACGTGTCGGCGGAGGCCGCCGCCAAGGGCAAGGCGTACTCGGAGAAGCTGTGCGCGAAGGCGGTCTCCCGGGGCCGTACGACGCAGGAGAAGGCCGACGCGCTCCTCGCTCGCATCACGCCCACCGGCGACCCGCAGGACGTGGCCGGCTGCGACGCGGTCATCGAGGCCGTCTTCGAGAACCCGGAGCTCAAGCACAAGGTCTTCCAGGAGATCCAGGGGATCGTCCAGCCGGACGCGCTGCTGTGCTCCAACACCTCGACGCTGCCGATCACCGTCCTCGCCGAAGGCGTGGAGCGCCAGGCCGACTTCATCGGACTGCACTTCTTCTCGCCCGTCGACAAGATGCCGCTCGTCGAGATCATCAAGGGCGAGCGGACCGGCGACGAGGCGCTGGCCCGCGCGTTCGACCTGGTCCGGCAGATCAACAAGACGCCGATCGTCGTCAACGACTCCCGCGGCTTCTTCACCTCCCGCGTCATCGGCCACTTCATCAACGAGGGCGTGGCGATGGTCGGCGAGGGCATCGAGCCCGCGTCGGTCGAGCAGGCGGCGGCCCAGGCGGGCTACCCCGCCAAGGTCCTGTCCCTGATGGACGAACTGACGCTCACGCTGCCCCGCAAGATCCGCAACGAGTCCAAGCGGGCCGTGGAGGAGTCGGGCGCCACCTGGACCGCGCACCCCGCCGAGGCCGTCATCGACCGCATGGTCGACGAGTTCGAGCGCCCCGGACGCAGCGGCGGAGCCGGCTTCTACGACTACGACGAGAACGGCAAGCGGGCCGCGCTGTGGCCGGGCCTGCGCGAGCACTTCACCCGTGAGGGCGCGCAGATCCCGTTCCGCGACATGCAGGAACGCATGCTCTTCTCCGAGGCCCTGGACACGGTCCGGCTGGTGGAGGAGGGAGTCCTCACCTCCGTCGCCGACGCCAACATCGGCTCCATCTTCGGCATCGGCTTCCCCGGCTGGACGGGCGGTGTCCTGCAGTACATCAACGGCTACGAGGGCGGAGTCGCCGGCTTCGTGGCACGCGCGCGTGAACTGGCGCAGACGTACGGCGAGCGGTTCACCCCGCCCGCGCTGCTGGTGGAGAAGGCGGAGAACGGGGAGAACTTCGGCGACTGACGCCGTAGCGCCACATACCGTTCAGCGATACGCCGACCTTGCTCCCCGGGGAACGGGGCACCCAAGCTGGCGGACGAACCGTCCTCCCGCACAGGTCCCCTTCCCCGAGGAGCCCCCCCATGGGATCCCGCCCCGCCCTCGCCCTGCTGGACATCCTGCGCGGCGAGGGCGTGGACCGCGTCTTCGGCAACCCCGGCACCACCGAACTGCCCTTCCTGGCAGCGCTGTCGGAGACCGAGGGCGCCCCCGAGTACGTCCTCGGCGTGCACGAGGGCGCCGTCGTGTCGATGGCCGACGGATACGCGCGCGGCACCGGCCGCCCCGCGTTCGTGAGCCTGCACATCGCAGCGGGCCTCGCCAACGGGCTGATCGGCCTGCTCAACGCCCGCCGCTCCCGCACCCCGCTGGTGGTGACGGCCGGCCAGCAGGACCGCCGGCACCTCCAGCAGGACCCGATGCTCGCCGGTGATCTGACGGGCCTCGCGGCACCCGCGGTGAAGGCTGCGTACGACATCCGGTACGCCCATGACCTGCCGCTCGCCCTGCGCCGGGCCTTCGCGCTCGCGGTACGGCCGCCCGCCGGGCCGGTGTTCCTCTCCCTCCCCATGGACCTGCTCGCCGAGGACACCGAGATCGAGGTCCCGGCCCGCACCCCCGCACCCGCCCAGGGACCCGCCCCGGGCCTGGAACGCGCCGCCCTCCTGCTCGGCGACGCAGCCCGCCCCGCGATCGTCGCCGGGGACGGCGTGGGCCGCGAGGACGCCCTCGGCGCGCTCGTGCGCACCGCGGAGGCCTGCGGCGCGACCGTCCATCACCAGCCGATGAGCGACGGCCTGAACTTCCCGACCACGCACCCCCTCTACGCCGGGATGCTGCCGCCGCGCCACGACGCCATCCGCTCCGCGCTCGGCGCGTACGACGCCGTGCTGATCGCCGGGGCGCACGCCTTCACCCCGCACCACTACACGCCCGGCCCCGCGCTGCCCCCCGGCCTCACCGTCGTACAACTCGACTCCGACCCGGACGAGATCGGCCGCAACTTCCCCGTCGACGCCGGGCTCGTCGGCGCCCTCGGACCCTCCCTGCACCGGCTCGCCACGCTGGTGGCCGACCGTGTCCCCGAGCACACCGCGAAGGGCCGCGTCGAGCGGGCGGGCGAACGGCACGCAGTAGAGCGCGACCGCGCCGAGGCCGCCGCCCGCGCCGCCTACTCCCCGGCCCCGCTCGCCCCCTGGGCCGCCGCGCATGCCGTGGCCGCCGGCCTGCCGCCCGGTGCCGTGGTCGTCGAAGAGGCCATCACCGTCGGCCTGTTGTTACGCCGCATGGTGCGCCTGGAGCGAGCCGGCAGCTACACCCACACCGTCGGCGGCGGACTCGGCTGGGGCATCGGCGCCGCCGTCGGCCGCGCACTCGCCGAACCCGGCCGGCCCGTGGTCGCCGTCCTCGGCGACGGCGGCACCCTGTTCGGCCTCCAGGGCCTGTGGAGCGCGGCACGGCTGGCCGTCCCCGTGCTGTTCGTGGTGATGGGCAACGGCGCCTACCGCACCCTCCAGGACACCTACGAGGCGATGGGCGGCAAGGGCGTCTGCCCCGGCACCGACCTCGGGCAGCTGGACTTCACCCGGGCCGCAGGCTTCTTCGGCGTCGACGCCGTACGCGCCCAGAGCGCGGCCCACCTGCGTGAACTGGTCGCCGGGGCGGGCCACTTGAGCGGGCCGCTCCTGGTCGACGTACCGCTGCGCGCGTGACGGCGACTCACAGGGACCCGCACCTTGTCACCGCACCCCCGAGCCACCACCATCGGTCCATGACGGACGGCCCGCTGCCCAAGTCCGTGCTCGCGCGCGGCGTCCTGCTGCTGCGTGCCTGCGGTGGCTCCGACACCGCCCTCACCCTCGCCGAACTCGCCCTGCGCACGGGGCTGCCCAAGCCGACCGCGCACCGCCTCATCGGGGAACTGGTCCGGCTCGGCCTCGTCGAGCGCACACCCGAGGGCACCTACCGCATCGGGCTCGGCCTCTTCGTCCTCGGCCAGTCGGCGCCGTCCGTGCGCGAACTGTGCGACGCCGCGCTGCCCTACCTCGGCGACCTGCACGACGCCACGCAGGAGAACGTGCACCTGGCCGTCCCGGACGGCACCGACACCCTGTTCCTGGAGAAGGTCACCGGCCGCCGCGCCACGCCCATCGTGTCCCGCACCGGGGGCCGGCTGCCCGCCCACTGCACCGCCACCGGCAAGGTCTTCCTCGCGCTCGCCGAGGACGGCCGTCCACCGCACCGCACCCTGCCCCGCCTCACCCCGCGCACCCTCGTCCTGCCCGGCCAGCTCGCCCGCGACCTGGCGCTGACCCGGGCCCGCGGCTTCGGCGTCAACCTGGAGGAGGCCGAGGTCGGCGTCTCGGCCGTGGCCGCCCCCGTCTACGCCCGCGGCCGTGACTCCCGCCCCATCGCCGCGATCTCCGTCACCGGCGGCACCCGCAGGCTCGACGTGGAACGCCTCGGCGCCCGGGTGTGCGCCGCGGCACGGGCGCTGACCCGGGCGCTGTCGGCCTGAACAGGGGTTTCAAGAATCGTCCAAGGTCCGCGCAAAGCGGTGTCCCTAGCTTCATGGACGTATCCGGAAACACGACCGGGAAGCAGGGGACCTATGCGTACGAAGCAGATCATGCGTTCACTCGGAGTTGCCGCCGCCGGGGCCGCACTGGCCGTCGGTGTCTCGGCGGGCACCGCCAACGCGGCGTCGAGCTGGAACCTCCAGTACACCCAGGGCGACCTGGTGGGCGCGCACGCCTGGGGCACCGTCAGCCTGTCCGGCGGGCGGTACTACGTCAAGGTGAACATCCGCGACACCAAGGCCGACTCGCACGGCGCCCGGGTGTACCTGCGGGCGACCTACCAGGACGGGTGGGGCGGCGACCGGACCGAGGTCCTCTCCGCCTCGGGATCGGGCGCCGAGAACAGCTACACCTGGAACTTCGACGACACCGTGTCCTGGTTCGAGGCCAAGGAGTGCCTCACGGAACAGGGCGCCGACTGGACCTGCGCCGACTACAGCAAGATCTACGGCAGCCCGTGACGCCGGGCCGCCACTGACGACACGCGTGGGCCCGCTCCCTGTCCGGTGGAGCGGGCCCGTCCGCCTCAGTCGCCGCTCGGGCGCTGCATCGCGACCGCCAGCGACCGCTCCGTCAGCCGGCTGCCGCTCAACTCTCCGTCGACCCGCCCGCGCACGAACACCAGCACCCGGTCGCACACCTCCGTCAGCTCCGCGAGGTCCGTCGAGGCGATCAGCACGGCCGCCCCGCCCGCCGCCAACTCGCCGATGATGCGGTGCATCTCGCCCCGTACCCCGACGTCCACACCCCGCGTCGGGTCGTCCAGCACCACGATCCTCGGCTCCGTCGCCAGCCACTTCGCGAGGACGACCTTCTGCTGGTTGCCGCCGGACAGCCGGGCCACGACGTCGTACGGGCCGCCGCGCAGCCGCAGCCGCTCCGTCAACCCGGCCGTACGGCGCACGAGTTCGGCCCGTGACGGCATGACGCCGCCGCGCCCCAGGCCCAGCCAGCTCACCGCGGTGGCGTTCTCCCACACCGCGCGGTCCGTCATCAGCCCGTACCGCTTGCGGTCGCTCGGCACGAAGGCGACGCCCGCGCGGATCGCGTCCCGCAGCGAGCGCGGCAGACCACGGCCGCCGACGTCCACCCGGCCCGCCGAGATCGCCGTACGGCCGCACACCACCTCCAGCGCGTCGAGATGCCCGGCACCTTGCAGCCCGGCGACCCCCACCACCTCGCCGGCCCGCACAGTTAACGTCACGTCCGCCAGCCGCCCCGGCACGCTCACCTGCGACAGCACCACCGGCGGCGCCAGATCGACCACGGTCCGGGTCCGGCGCTCCGGCTGCTCGGGACGGCCGCCGAGCATCGCGGCCACCAGCTCGGGCACGTCGACCTCCGTCCGGCGCACCCCCGACAGCGCGACCCGCCCGTCCCGCAGCACCGTGACCCGGTGCGCGAACCGCATCACCTCGGCCAGGAAATGGGTGACGTACAGGACGGCGATTCCGCGTCCGGTGAGGGCGTGCAGGACCCGTTCGAGCCGGTCGACGGCGGCGGCCGGGAGCGCCGAGGTCGGCTCGTCGAGGACGAGGAGCCCGGGGTCGCGCAGCAGGGCCCGGGTGATCTCCGTCAACTGCTGGTCGGCCAGCGGGAGTTCACCGACCCGCGCGTCCAGGTCGACGTCGAGCCCCAGCTCGTCGAGGACGGGCCGGGCCGCCCGGTCCATGGCGCCGCGGTCGAGCAGGCCGTGGCGGCGCGGTGGCCGGTGCGGGAAGAGGTTCTCCCGCACCGTGAGGTCCGGGAAGAGACTCAACTCCTGGGCCACCATGGCGATCCGGGTGCCCGGGGCCGCGCGCACGGCACCCGCGTCCGCCGCCCGCGTCCCCGACAGGATCCGCACCAGCGTCGACTTGCCCGCGCCGTTCTCCCCGACCAGCGCGTGCACCTCACCGCCCCGCAGCCGGATGCCGGCCCCGTCCAGCGCCCGCACACCGCCGTAGGACTTGACCAGGCCCCGCGCCACGAGGACGTCGCCGTACGTCATCTCAGCGGGCGTCCTTCAACGGGTGCATGTTGCCGGCCTGGTCGCCGAGCAGCTTGTCGATCGCCGGCCGGTACCAGTCGTAGGCCGCCTTCGCCGACTTCTGCCGGGCGATGATGTCGTCGATGTTGGCGGAGTCGACGACGCCGCCGGGGGAGAGGAACCAGCCGTCCGGCAGCCTGCCGTCCTTCTCGCGTACCGACTTAATCAGCATCGCCGTGGACAGATAGCCCTTGAGGAAGTGCTGCGGGTCGATGGTGACGAAGTTCGAGCCGTCCTGGACCGCTTCGAGCGTCTTCGGATCGACGTCGAAGCCCGCGGTCAGCCACTTCCCGTCCTTCGCCTTCTTGATCCTGGCGAGGTTGTAGCTGTCGGCGTCACCGACACCGAGGAAGGCGAGCGCGTCCGGGTGCGCGTTCACCTGCGCCGACCAGGAGCTGTAGTTCTGCCCGGGATCGCTGTACGTCTGGAAGGGGCCGAGCACCTTCACGCCCGGCGCCTGCTTCCCGAACGTGTCGGCGATGCCCTGGGCCCGGCTGTCCAGCACGGGCGTGCCGGGGTTGGGCACGCCGATGACGATCTGGCCCTCCGGGTCGTCGCCGAGCCGCTTCAGAGCCTCCTTCGCCATGAGCTCGCCGAGCGCGTAGTTGTCGTTGCCGACGTAGAAGGTGACCTTGCTGCCGTCGGTGGGCGCGGTGTCCAGGGCGACGATCGGGATGCCCCGGTCGACGGCCCGGGCGGCGGGGCGCGTGAAGATCGGCGGGTCGAGGTTCTCCAGGACGATGCCGTCCTCGGCGCGGGTCGTGAGGTTCTGGAACAGCTGCACCTCGGCCGGTCCGTCGGTGTTGGGCGGGCCGACGGCCTTGAAGTCGACGTCGCCCGCGTGCTCGGCGGCGCTCTCGGCGCCCAGCACCATCTCGTGGGCGAAGTTCAGGGAGATGTTGGCGACGGCGATGCCCATGTCCAGCCGGTCGCCCTCGCCGGGGCCGCTGTCGCCGCAGCCGACGGCGGTGAGCAGCACCAGCGCGGCGGCCACCGTACGGAATCGGGGGTGCATCACGGCCTCCAGGCTCACTCGCGACGGCGTCCGCCGCGGCGCAGGGCGCTGTCCGCCGCGACCGCGACGAGGATCACCCCGCCGGTCGCGAACGACGTCCAGTTGATGGGGACTTCGAAGAACACGAGCCCGGCGGCCACGACCGACAGGATCATCGCGCCGGCCACCGCACCGACCACCGAGCCGCGTCCGCCGGCCAGCGGGGTGCCGCCGATGATGCACGCGGCGATGGCCTGCAACTCGTAGCCCTGGCCCAGGGTGGGGTCGCCGGCGCCGTAGAAGGCGAGGGCGAGCGCGGCGGCGCAGGCCGTGGTGAACCCGGACAGCGCCAGGGCCTGGATCCGGGTGCGGACGACGGGGATGCCGCTGAACTCGGCGGCGTCCGGATTGGACCCGATCGCCCGCACCCGCGCCCCGAACCGGGTGCGGGCCAGCACGACCGCGAGCACGACGACCACCGTCAGCAGCACCCACAGCGCGAACGGCACCCCGCCCGGATCGCCG
Organism: Streptomyces chartreusis; assembly: GCF_008704715.1. Taxonomy (NCBI): domain Bacteria; kingdom Bacillati; phylum Actinomycetota; class Actinomycetes; order Kitasatosporales; family Streptomycetaceae; genus Streptomyces; species Streptomyces chartreusis. Next base: position 1,586,558 of record NZ_CP023689.1, on the reverse strand, counting down.
CCCGCGAACGTGAAGAACGAGTCGTCCAGCGGCAGATCGGTGATCTGCCTGCCGTCGGCGAGCGCCAGCCCGACACCCCGGTACAGCATCAGCGTGCCCAGCGTGACGATGAACGACGGCAGCGCGAGCAGCGTGGTGACCAGCGCGTTGAACACACCCAGCACGATCCCGGTGACCAGGACCACAGGCACCGCCAGCCAGGGCGGTACGCCTTCGCGCACCAGCAGCGCCCCGACGACCAGGCACATCGCGTAGCCGCCGCCCACCGAAAGGTCGACCTCGCGCATGGCGAGCGCGAACACCATCCCGCACGCCATCAGCGAGATGTAGACCGAGTTGTGCGCGGTGGACAGCAGGTTGTCCGTGTCGAGGAAGTCCGGGTACGGAATCCCGATCGCGGCCACCAGCAGCGCCAGCACCAGCAGTACGCCGAGCTCGTCCCGCACCGGTCGGCGCCGCCCGGGCCACCGTTTCCCGCCGTCCCGTGCACGGGCGCGCGGGGCGTGGGAGGCGTCGTCCACGGCACGCTCGGTATCGGTCATCGGGCACGGCTCCCGTACGTACGGCCTGCGCCGGGGCGGCGTCGGCGGTGGCGCTGAGGCGTCGTCCCGCAGCGTCGGTCCGGCGGGGCCGGGCGGCAACCACGGCGTTCCGGCGAGTGGAATGCGCCCTTGCCCGACCGCTGACGGGTCATCACACTCGCCCCATGGAGACGCGTACCGCCCTGGTGACCGGAGCGGCACAGGGCCTCGGACAGCAGTTCGCCGTCGCGCTCGCGGGGCGCGGCTACCGGGTCGCCGGCCTGGACCTCGTCCCCCAGCCGGAGACCGCGGGGAAGATCCTCGACTACGTGGAGTTGACGGCCGACGTCACCGACGAGACGCAGGTCCGCCGGGGGCTGGAGCGTGTCATCGACCGGTTCGGCGCGCTGCACGTCGTCGTCAACAACGCGGGCGTGTACCCGGCGCAGCCCTTCGAGGAGACGTCGGTCGAGGAGTGGCGCCGGATCATGCGGGTCAACCTGGAGGCGCCGTTCCTGGTGACCCGGGCCGCGCTGCCGTATCTGAAGGCCGCCGGGTGGGGCCGTGTCGTCAACATCGCCTCGGCGGCCGTCCTCACCGCGCCGCCCACGATGGTCCCGTACGTCGCCTCGAAGATGGGCCTGATCGGCTTCACCCGCGCGCTGGCGGCGGCCCTCGCGCCGAACGGCATCACGGTCAACGCGATCGCGCCGAGCATGGTCCGCACGGCGACGGCTGAGCGCACGGTGGGCGCGGGCGGCGGCTTCGAGTCGGTCCGCGAGCGGCAGGCCGTGCCCCGGACCCAGGAACCGTCCGACCTGGTGTCGACGCTGCTGTACGTCGTCGACGAGGGCAGCGGCTTCCTCACCGGGCAGACGCTCAACGTGTCAGGCGGATCCGCGTTCCTCTGAGCCGCCGCCCAGCCACTGCCGCAGCTCCTCGCGCAGGGACCGCTGAAAGGTCGTCAGCAGGGCCTGCACGATGACGGGTTGCATATAGGCGGACAGCGACTTCACGTCCTGCGCGTCGCGTTCCGACACCTCGTCGCGGAAGAGCTGCGACAGTTCGTGCGCCGCCGCCCGCGAGTGCTCGATGAGGACCGTGCGCGACGCGAGGATCGCGTCCTGGGACAGCGGCACGTCCAGCAGCCCGACGCCGAGCCGCAGCAGCCCGAGGTCCACGCGGTACTCGCCGTCCCCCTCACCGGCCTCGACCACACCCATCGCGGCCAGCCGCTCCAGGTCGTCGTCGCCGAGGGCGCGCCCCGCCCGCCGCTCCAGCTCCTCCCGCGACACCGTCTCCACGGTCTCCGGCGCCCAGGAGGCCACCACGGCCCGGTGCAGGGCGAGGTCGTGGGCGTCCAGATCCGCCGGCAGCTGCTGGAGATACCGCTCGATCGCCGCGAGCGTCATGCCCTGCTGCTGAAGCTCCTCGATGAGCGCCAGCCGGGCCAGGTGCTCGCGCCCGTAGTGCCCCACCCGGCGCGGGCCGATCACCGGCGGCGGCAGCAGACCCCTGGTGCCGTAGAACCGCACCGTGCGGACCGTCATCCCGGCGCGCGCGGCCAGTTCGTCGATCGTGAGGGTGGGCTGGGTCGGTTCCTCGGTGCCGGTCGTCATGTGCAGCAGTATCGCTGTCTCACCACTGCTGTGACACCTGCCGGGACCACTGGGACGGCCGTGTGAGAAGTAACGCTCTGTGACGTATGCCACCGCATGGGGAGCGTTCCGTGGGGGAAGGTGGCCCCTTGGTCTGTGCCTTTTACGGAGGGCGCAGGCCATACGTTCGTCCGGACACCCGAGCGCGACCCGCTCGGGCGCACCAGAGATTGGTACCACCCGTGAGCAAGGACGCCGTGAACACGGCAGTGGCCGCATCCCGCACCGACGCGGCCCAGGTGCCCGCGGACGCGGGCGACGCCGGTTACAGCAAGGACCTCAAGGCCCGCCACGTCAACATGATCGCCATCGGCGGGGCCATCGGCACCGGCCTCTTCCTCGGCGCCGGCGGTCGCCTCCACAACGCGGGCCCGGCCCTCGCGATCGCCTACCTCGTCTGCGGCGTCTTCGCCTTCTTCGTCGTGCGCGCCCTGGGCGAACTGGTCCTCTACCGCCCCTCGTCCGGCTCGTTCGTGTCGTACGCGCGTGAGTTCCTCGGCGAGAAGGGCGCCTACGTCGCCGGCTGGATGTACTTCCTGAACTGGTCGACGACCGGCATCGCCGACATCACCGCGATCGCGCTCTACACGCACTACTGGAGCCTGTTCACCGACATCCCGCAGTGGGTGCTGGCCCTGATCGCGCTGGCGGTCGTGCTGGCCGTGAACCTGATCTCGGTGAAGATCTTCGGCGAGATGGAGTTCTGGTTCGCGATCATCAAGGTCGCCACGCTGGTCGGCTTCATGTTCGTCGGCATCTTCCTGCTCGCCACCCAGCACGAGGTGGGCGGCACGACGCCCGGCGTGAGCGTGATCGCCGACAACGGCGGTGTCTTCCCGCACGGCATGATGCCCGTCGTCCTGGTCATGCAGGGCGTGATCTTCGCGTACGCCGCGCTGGAACTCGTCGGTGTCGCCGCGGGTGAGACCGCGGAGCCGGAGAAGGTCGTCCCGCGCGCGGTGAACTCGATCATGTGGCGCGTCGGCCTCTTCTACGTCGGCTCGGTCGTCCTGCTCGCGCTCCTCCTCCCCGGCTCGGTCTACTCGGCCGACGAGAGCCCCTTCGTCACCGTCCTGTCGAAGATCGGCGTCCCGGCGGCCGGTGACGTGATGAACCTGGTGGTCCTCACGGCCGCCATGTCCTCCCTCAACTCCGGCCTCTACTCCACCGGCCGCATCCTGCGCTCCATGGCGATGGCGGGCTCGGCCCCGAAGTTCACGGCCCGCATGAACCGCAGCCAGGTGCCCTACGGCGGCATCCTGCTCACCTGCGCGGTGTGCGTGCTCGGCGTCGGCCTGAACTACCTGATGCCCAGCCAGGCCTTCGAGATCGTGCTGAACGTGGCGTCCCTCGGCATCATCTCCACCTGGGTGATCATCATGGTCTGCCACCTGGTCTTCGTCCGCCGCGCGAAGGCCGGCCTGCTTCAGCGCCCCTCCTTCCGCCTCCCCGGCAGCCCCGTCACCGAGATCGCCACGGTCGTCTTCCTGCTCGCCTGCCTCGGCATGATGTGGAACGACCCCGAGGTCGGCCGCAAGACCCTCCTCCTCATCCCGGTGATCGCCGCGATGCTGGTCACCGGCTGGTACGCGGTCCGCCGCCGCGTGAACCACACGGAGGACCAGGAACTGTCCGAGCTCACGAAGTAATTCCGGGGCCGCTGTCAGTCCCGGCCTCTACGGTGGCGTCATGTCGGAGATCACTTACATCCGGGGTGACGCCACCGTTCCGTCGGTGAAGGGCGTCAAGGTGATCGCCCATGTCTGCAACGACATCGGGGGATGGGGAAAGGGCTTCGTCCTCGCGATATCGCGCCGCTGGCCGGAGCCGGAGAAGTCCTACCGGGCCTGGCACCGCGAGCGCGCGTCCAACGACTTCGGGCTGGGCGCGGTCCGGTTCGTCCAGGTCGAGCCCTACGTCTGGGTGGCCAACATGGTCGGGCAGCGCGGCATCCGCACGGGCAGCAAGGGCGTTCCCGTGCGCTACGAGGCGATCGACGCCGCGCTGGAGAGGCTGGCCGAGAAGGCCGCCGACCTCGGCGCGTCGGTCCACATGCCCCGGATAGGGTGCGGGTTGGCCGGCGGCAAGTGGTCCCGGGTCGAGCCGCTGATCACCGATCGGCTGGTGCGACGAGGGATCGCCGTGACGGTCTACGACCATGGGGAGGGCCCGAGTTGAGCCGCGACATCGATGTGCTCGTGCTGGGTGGGGCGGGCGTCGACACCATCGTGTACGTGCCGGAACTGCCGCTGCCGTACGCCGACAGCTACATGATCGACTCGGGTATCCGCACCCGCGCCGGGCAGACCGGTGACTTCGTCGCCCTGGGCCTGACCGCGCTCGGCCTGCGGGTCCATCACCTCGACATGCTCGGCGACGACCCCGAGGGCGACCTGGTCCGCGCCCTCCACGCTGAGAAGGGCATCGCCCTGACCGCGATCCCGCAGCCCGCGGGGACGAAGCGGGCCGTCAACCTCGTGAGCCCCGACGGCAGAAGGCTGTCGCTGTACGACACCAGCCGCGGCCACGCCGACGACCGCCTCCCGGAGGCCACGGTGACCGCCCTGGCCGGCGCGAGCCGCCACGTCCACGTCGCCATCACCCAGCCCTGCGCCCACGCCCTGCCCCTCCTGCGCGAGTCGGGCGCGACGCTCTCCACCGACCTGCACGACTGGGACGGCGAGAACCCGTACCACGAGTCCTTCGCACAGGCCGCGGACGTAGTCTTCCTGTCCGCCACCGCCCTGACCGACCCCGAGCGCACCATGCGCCGCATCGCCGACCGGGGCCGGGCCGAGGTGGTCGTCGCCACGGCGGGCGCGAAGGGCGCGTACGTACTCGCCGACGACGAACTGACCCGCCTGCCCGCCGCGACCCCGCCCGCGCCGGTGGTGGACTCCAACGGCGCGGGCGACGCCTTCGCCGCCGCGTTCCTCTACGCCTGGCTCAACCGGGAGACCCCGGCCCGCAGCGCCCTGTACGGCACCATCGCAGGCGCCCACGCCTGCACGATCCCGTCGACGGAGGCGGCGGCAATTGGCCTGGACGATCTGCTCACGTGGGCCGCAACCCCCTAAGGGGCGCGGGGAACTGCGCGATCAACCACAGCGCACCCGCAGCCGCCCGACAACCCGACGCGGCACCCCAGTGGCGAACTCAGTGCCCGTGCACCTCATTCGTCGCAGCGATCTTCTTCCACGACTTCGGCTGCACCGTCGCCGCCGACTTGGCGATCGACGCACTACGCGCCGCAGGCGCCCCCGGCTTGGACGGCTGGAACAACCACGTGTCGAACAGCGCGGCCAGCGGCTTGCCGGACACCTCCTCGGCGTACCGCACAAAGTCGGCCACCGAGGCGTTGCCATACGCGTACTTGGCAGGCCACCCCTTCAGAATCGCGAAGAACGCGTCGTCCCCGATCTCGTTGCGCAGCGCCTGAAGCGCCAGCGCCCCCCGGTCGTACACGGCGATGTGGAACTGGTTCTCCGGCCCCGGATCCCCGGGCTCGACCGACCAGAACGCGTCGTCGGCCGCCCGCGACGCGTACACGTAGTCGGCGATCTCCTGAGCCGTCCCCTCACCCTCGTGCTCGGACCACAGCCACTGCGCGTACCGCGCGAAGCCCTCGTTGATCCAGATGTCCTTCCACTTCTTCACGGACACCAGGTCACCCCACCACTGGTGGGCCAGCTCATGCACGACGACGGACGTGTTCGACCCGTTCGCGAAGTTCGAGGGGCTGTAGAACGGCCGGGTCTGCGTCTCCAGCGCGTACCCGGTGTTCGTGTTCGGCACATACCCGCCGAGCGCGTTGTACGGATACGGCCCGAAGTACTCGCTCAGCCAGTCGGCGATCTCGCCGGTCCGCTCGATGCTCGCCCGCGCCGCCCCCGCCCGGTCGCCGAGATCCTTGCTGTAGGCGTTGATGACCGGAATTCCACTCTCGGACGTCCCCGTGGTGACGTCGAAGCGGCCCGCCGCGAACGTGGCCAGATATGTGGCCTGCGGCTTGTTGGAACGCCAGTTGTACCGGGTCCAGCCCGCCCGCGAACTCGTCGACTGGAGCGTCCCGTTGGAGATGAACTGCGTACCGTTCGGCACCTGCACCGACACGTCGTAGGTCGCCTTGTCGAGCGGGTGGTCGTTGCTCGGGAACCACCACCACGCCCCCTCGGGCTCACCTGCGGCGACACCGCCGTCCGAGGTGCGCAGCCACGCGTTGAAGCCGTACGCCTCCTTCGTCGACGGCACCCCGCGGTAGCGCACGACGACGGTGACGGACGTGCCCTTGGCCAGCGCCTTGTTCGGCGTGATCTCCAGCTCGTGCTCGCCCGAGGTCGCGAAGGACGCCTTCGCGCCGTTCACCCGCACCTCGCTGACGTCCAGCAGGAAGTCCAGGTTGAACCGGGAAAGGTCCTGCGTGGTCTTCGCCAGCAGGGTGGCCGTGCCCTCCAGCTCGTCCGTGGCCGGCTGGTACTTCAGCCGCAGGTCGTAGTGGGAGACGTCGTAGCCGCCGTTGCCGTAGGCCGGGTAGTAGGGGTCGCCGATGCCCGGGGCTCCGGGGGAGAGGCTCGCCGCCGACGCCGGGATCGCCAGCATCAGCGAGGCAGCAGCCAGCGCGCCCGGCGCCATGATTCTGCGGTGCACGAAAGCTCCAAGTCGTAGGGGGTGGAGTCTGTCCGGAGCCTATTGAGTACCTGTGCCTCCTGCGTGTCCATGACCACCCGTGTCACACGATCGCCATTCGGCCGACATGAGCGGATCCGCCACAAGGGTGTTTATCGGCCACCCGTGACCTCATGCGGCGTCAGTCGCCCTCTTCTGCACAGGAGTTGACCGATGTACCGTCCGCGCATGCCGAAACGCACGCGCTTCACGATCTGGAGACCGCTCGCGACGGCGGCCGCAGCCGCCCTGATGGCCATGTTCCTCGTGCCCACGACGGCACAAGCCGGCCCCGGGGCGAGTGGCCCGCGGGAGAGCACACCCGTCTACTCCTACGACAACGCCGTCCGCGAGGCCGTCTGGGTGGACACCGGACTCGACCTCGACCGCGACGGCGGCCACGACCGCGTCGCCGTCGACATCGTCCGGCCCCGCGAAGCGGCCGCCGAGGGCCGCAAGGTGCCCGTCATCATGGACGCCAGCCCGTACTACTCCTGCTGCGGACGCGGCAACGAGAGCCAGAAGAAGACGTACGACGCGAGCGGCAACATGGTCCAGGCGCCGCTGTACTACGACAACTACTTCGTGCCCCGCGGCTACGCGTTCGTCGGCGTCGACCTCGCAGGCACCAACCGCTCCGACGGCTGCGTGGACGTCGGAGGCCGCTCCGACATCCTCTCCGCGAAGGCCGTCGTCGACTGGCTGAACGGCCGCGCGAAGGCGTACACGACCCGCACCGGCACCACCACCGCCAAGGCGACCTGGACCAACGGCAGAACCGGCATGATCGGCAAGAGCTGGGACGGCACCATCGCCAACGGCGTCGCCGCGACCGGTGTCAAGGGACTGCGGACCGTCGTCCCGATCAGCGCCATCTCCTCCTGGTACGACTACTACTTCCAGCAGGGCGCCCCGCTCTACGACTCCGGCCCCGACTGGCTCTCCGACTACGTCGACAGCCCCGACGCCCGCGCCAAATGCGGCGCCGTCCAGCAGATGCTCGCCGACGGCGCCCCGCGCACCGGCGACTGGACGCCCCTGTGGACCGAGCGCGACTACGTCAAGGACGCCCGCAAGGTGAAGGCCAGCGTCTTCGCCATCCACGGCATGCAGGACCTCAACGTCCGGATGAAGCACCTCGGCCAGTGGTGGGACGCCCTCGCGAAGAACGGCGTCGAGCGCAAGATCTGGCTCTCCCAGACCGGCCATGTCGACCCCTTCGACTTCCGCCGCGCCGACTGGGTCAAGACCCTGCACCGCTGGTTCGACCACGAACTCCTCGGCTACGACAACGGCATCGACCGCGAGCCGATGGCCGACATCGAGCGCCACCCCGACCAGTGGGTCACCTCCAAAGCCTGGCCGCCGCGCGGCACCGACACCGCCACCCTGCGGCCCGCCAAGGGCACCCAGGCCGGCGTCGGTACCCTCGGCCTGCGCCCCGGCAAGGGCACCGAGACCTTCACCGACGACCCGCAGCACAGCGAGACCGACTGGGCCACGCAGATCGACGCGTCCACCCCGGACAAGGCCGGCTTCACGACCGGCCCGCTCACCCGCGACCTGCGTCTGTCCGGCTCCTCCGAGGTCACCGTCACCGCCACCCCGTCCACCTCGACGGCCCACCTCTCCGCCGTCCTGGTCGACCTCGGCCCCGACACCATCCGCGACTACGCGGCGAGCGGTGAGGGCATCAGCACGCTCACCGACCGCACCTGCTGGGGCGCGAGCACCACGGGCGACAGCGCCTGCTTCAAGGAGACGAAGGCCAGGACCGCCGACGTCGACCACACGGTCGTCAGCCGCGGCTGGGCCGACCTCGGCAACCACGCCTCGGACCACAAGGGCGTACCGCTCACCCCGGGCAAGGCGTACACGATCACCCTCGACCTGGCCGCCACCGACCACGTCGTCCCGGCCGGCCATCGCCTGGCCCTGATCGTCGCGGGCACGGACAAGGACCTGATCGACCCTCCGTCGTCCAGGCCGACCCTCACCCTCGACCTCTCCCGCACCAAGGCCCGCGTCCCGCTGGTCGGCGGCGCCGGAGCCTTCGCGCGCGCCATCGCCGGCGCCCCGTCGGCCGCACCCGCGGCCGAGCCCCTCGACGGCGTGACGAGCGCGCCGCGACCCGCCCACCGCATCCCGGAGGGAGCCCGTTGAACCGCGTCCGAGCCCTCACCCTGACCGCGGCGGCCCTCGCCGCGTCCCTGGTGGCCGTGCCCGCCCGAGCCGCCGACTCCCCGCCCCGCACCGGCTTCGAGCAGACGAACGGGGCCCGCTGGACCAGCCAGCCCGAGGAGCAGGACTTCCTGGCCGCCGTCGACAGGGCGAGCGAGAGGGTCTCCGTCGACCGGATCGGGACGACCAAGCAGGGCCGCCCGCTCCAACTGGTCCGCATCGGAGAACGCCCCGCGGCGAACAAGGTGCTCCTCGTGTGCAGCCAGCACGGCGACGAACCCTCCGGCCGCGAGGCGTGCCTTTCCACGATCCGCGACCTGGCCTACGCCAAGGACCGGCAGACCCGGCGCTTCCTGGAGCGCACCACCCTGCTGGTCGTGCCCACCGCCAACCCGGACGGCAGGGCCGCCGACACACGCGGCAACAGCGACGGCGTCGACATCAACCGCGACCACCTGGCGCTGGCGACCGCCGAGGGACGCGCCATGGCCGCGCTCGTCCGCGACCGCCGGCCCGACGTCATCTACGACCTCCACGAGTACGGCGCCACACCCCCGTACTACGACAAGGACCTGTTCGACCTGTGGCCCCGCAACCTCAACACGGACGACGACGTCCACGACGAGGCGCGGGCCCTGTCCGAGTCGTACGTGCGCCCGGCCGCGGCGGACGGCGGCTACTCGACCGGCACCTACGGCATCTGGACCGACCCCGAGACGGGCGATCCGATCCGGCAGGTCGCCGGTGACGGTCAGGAACGCATCCTGCGGAACATGTCCGGCGTCAAGCACTCCGTCGGCCTGCTCATCGAGAGCCGCGTCGACCCCCTCACCGAGGCGGAGAAGGCCGACCCGGCGCTGAACAACCGGCGCCGTGTGCACTCCCAACTCGCCGCGCTGGGCGGGCTGTTCGACTTCACCGACGACCGGCGCGGCCGGATCGAGGCGGCCACCGGCCTGGCCCGTCTGACCGGTTACGCCGACACCGGGCCCGTGTACGTGGGCGGAGCCGACAACGACCCGCCCGAGATCACCGAGGTGATCCAGGACCCGCCCTGCGGCTACCGGCTCACCGACGACCAGTACGCCCAGGTGAAGGACGAACTGGCCCTGCACGGGGTGCGGACCCACGGCACCTACGTCCCGCTCCGCCAGTCCCTGCGCGCCCTCGTCCCGTTGCTCCTCGACGAACGAGCCCCGTACCACCTCACGGTCGGCGAGCCCGACACCGACTGCTGAGCTGCTGTGATCGGCGGGATCTGTGGTAGGTCCTGGGAAACGACGTGGAAACCGGCGTATCCACGGGTTCCAGGGGAAGGTGCCGCTGATGACAGACGATCTGATGAAGAGGGGTGGCGGCCCGGAAGGTCATGCCGACGCTTCCGGCCGCCACACCGATCAAGTGGTGTTCGGGGTCACGGCCGCCATCACGCTGGCGTTCGTGATCTGGGGCTGGGCAGGCACGGACTCGCTGGAGAGCGTGTCCACCAAGATGCTCAACGGCCTGATCCACAACGGCGGCTGGGCCTTCATGCTGGCCGCCTCCGGTTTCGTGGTCTTCGCGCTGTGGCTCGCCATCAGCCGCTACGGCCGCATCCACCTGGGTGCCGAGGGCGAGGAGCCCGAGTTCCGCACGGTGTCTTGGGTCGCGATGATGTTCAGCGCCGGCATGGGCATCGGCCTGATGTTCTACGGCGTCAGCGAGCCGCTCGCGCACTACACGACCCCGCCGCCCGGCACGGACCCCGCCAACTCCGGGGAACGCATGGAGACGGCGATGGCCACCACCCTCTTCCACTGGACGCTGCACCCCTGGGCGATCTACGCGGTGGTGGGACTGGCCATCGCCTACAGCACCTTCCGCAAACGCCGCCGCCAGACCATCAGCGCGGTGTTCACCCCGCTGATCGGTGAGAAGCACGCCAACGGCACCGGCGGGCGGGTGATCGACATCCTCGCGATCATCGCCACCGTCTTCGGCTCCGCGGCCTCGCTCGGCCTCGGCGCGCTCCAGATCGGCTCCGGCTTCCGGGAGCTGGACTGGATGGACGACGTGAGCACCGGCCTGCTCGTCGCGATCATCGCCGTGCTCACGCTGGCGTTCGTCGCCTCGGCCATCTCCGGCATCGAGCGTGGCATCCAGTGGCTGTCCAACATCAACATGGTGCTGGCGCTGGTCCTCGCGGTCTTCGTGTTCATCGCGGGCCCCACGATCATCGTGCTCGACCTGGTGCCGACGTCGATCTTCGCCTACCTCGGTGACCTGCCCCAGCTCGCCGGCCGCACCGAGGCCAGCGGCGGCGAGGGCGTCGCGGACTGGCTGGGCAGCTGGACGGTCTTCTACTGGGCCTGGTGGATCTCCTGGACGCCCTTCGTCGGCATGTTCATCGCCCGCATCAGCCGCGGCCGCACCATCCGGCAGTTCGTCGGCGGCGTCATCCTCGTGCCCAGCACCGTCAGCCTCATCTGGTTCGCGATCTTCGGCGGTACGGCCATGAAGGTCAAGGAAGGCGGCGGGCTCGGCGGCGAGGACACGCCCGAGGGCCAACTCTTCGGCCTGCTCCAGGAGTTCCCCATCGCCACGGTCACCAGCCTGCTCGTGATGATCCTGGTCGGCATCTTCTTCGTCTCCGGGGCCGACGCCGCCTCCATCGTGATGGGCACGCTCTCCCAGAAGGGCGCCCTCGAACCCGGCCGGTTCGTCGTGGTGTTCTGGGGTGTGGTGACCGGCGCCGTCGCCGCCATCATGCTGCTCGTCGGCAGCGGCCAGGGCGACGCGCTCACGGGCCTGCAGAACCTCACGATCCTGGCCGCCGCGCCGTTCGTGCTCGTGATGATCGGCATGTGCTTCGCCCTCATGCGCGATCTGCGCCGGGACCCGGTCATCGTGCGCGGCGAGATGGGCTCCGAGGCCGTCGAACTCGCCGTGATCGCCGGGCACAAGGAGTACGACGGCGAGTTCGAGATCAAGATCGGTCCGGGCGCGGGCACCGAGGCGGAGGGCGACCCGCTGGGGCACGACCACGTCTGAGTGACGCGCACGCGCGGGGCGGAGGCGAGTAGGAACGCCTCCGCCCCGCGCGCCTTCACGCCCCCTCTTTACGGCGACAACCTCGGCCACCTGTCCGTTTCGCATGCCGGGACGTAGCGGAATATGTCATGCCGCGCTCATATCGGTCCCGCTCTGGGGATACTCACAGCATGTCTGCCGCGTACGCGACCTTCGGCCTGGCACCGGCGATGCGTGCCGGTGGCGTCCTCGCCAACGGTGACTTCCAGGTGCACCGGGACTTCGTGGACTTCATCGTCGACGGACGCCCGCTGCTGTTCCAGCTCTCCGACCTCGACGCCGTCTCCCCGCTCGCCTCCGACGTCCCGCCCGCCATCTTCACCGCACAGGTCCGCAGCCTGCTGCTGGAGGCGGAACCCCCGCTGCCGGGCGGGCGGTACGTCATCTACGGCTGCCCCGAATGCGCGGACCTCGCCTGCGGCGCCGTCACCGCGGTCATCGACAAGGAGGACGACGACTACATCTGGCAGGACTTCGCCTGGCAGACCGACGAACACGCCGACCTGGAACTCAACGGCTACCACGGCATCGGCCCCTTCCGCTTCCAGGGCGCCGAGTACCGCGCGGCCCTGGGCGCCCTGCTCCAGGGCACCGCGGAGGCACCCCGCCGCCGGGTGCTCCTCATCGGCGCCCGCGTCGCCCTCCTCGCCAAGCTCGCCGCCGCCCTGCGCACCATCGGCATCGGCGCCGACATCACCCACGAACTCGGCGACGTCCCCGCCGACGAACTGCGCGCCTACGGCGCCGTCGCCTTCGGCCGCGGCATCGGCGGGGAACAGCGCGCCGCCGTACGCCGCGCCTTCACCGACGCCGGGGTGGAGGTGGCGTACGTCGACGGCCTCGCGCCGATCGTGCCGCTGCTCGTGGCGCAGATCGAACACGCCCTGGACCGCAGCCCCGTCGAACAGCGTCGCCTGACCCGGCTCGTCGCCGCCGACGGCGAGGCCGGCGTCGAGGTCACCTCGCCGTGCCGGGTACGTCTGACCGCGTACCGCCTCGACCGCCTCTACCGCACCCACACCCACGAGGTCTTCGACGGCATCCTGGAGGCGGGCCGGCACCGCATCACGCTGGACGCGAAGGCGGTGAAGGGGGAGTCGTTCGTCGTGGCGAGGACGTCCGGGAGCGTGCTGGTGGAGGCGATGGCGAGATGAAACGAAGGTGCCCGGGGCCCGGCGGGGCGATTAGGATCGCCCTCTGTGACTGCCACCCTCGTCGCCAAGAACCTCGCCGCCGGCCACGGTGACCGCTCCCTGTTCAGCGGGCTCGACCTCGTCGTCGCACCCGGAGACGTGATCGGCCTGGTCGGGGCCAACGGCGCGGGCAAGTCCACGCTGCTGCGCCTGCTCGCCGGGCTGACCGCGCCGGAGGAGGGCGAGCTACGGCTGTCCCCGCCGACGGCGACCGTCGGTCACCTCCCGCAGGAACCGGAGCGGCGCCCCGGCGAGACCGTACGGCAGTTCCTGGCCCGCCGCACCGGAGTCGCCGAGGCCCAGCGGACCATGGACGAGGCGACCCAGGCCCTCGTGGACGGGGCGCCGGGCGCGGACGACGCGTACGCCACGAGCCTGGAGCGCTGGCTGGACCTGGGCGGCGCCGACCTCGACGAGCGGGCGGAGGAGACCGCCGACTCGCTGGGCCTCGCCGTGGACCTGGACCAGCCGATGACCTCGCTGTCCGGCGGCCAGGCGGCCCGCGCCGGACTGGCCTCGCTGCTGCTGTCCCGCTACGACGTCTTCCTGCTGGACGAGCCGACCAACGACCTCGACCTCGACGGCCTGGAACGCCTGGAGGCGTTCGTCTCCGGCCTGCGCGCCGGCACGGTGGTCGTCAGCCACGACCGCGAGTTCCTCACCCGCACGGTCACCAAGGTCCTCGAACTCGACCTCGCCCAGCGGCAGATCAACCTCTACGGCGGCGGCTACGAGGCGTACCTCGAAGAGCGCGACGTGGCCCGCCGGCACGCCCGCGACGACTACGAGGAGTACGCCGACAAGAAGGCCGCCCTCCAGGACCGGGCCCAGATGCAGCGCTCCTGGATGGACAAGGGCGTCAAGAACGCCCGGCGCAAGGCGAACAACGACAACGACAAGATCGGCCGCAAGTTCCGCAGCGAGGCCAGCGAGAAGCAGGCCGCCAAGGCCCGCCAGACCCAGCGCATGATCGAGCGCCTGGACGTCGTCGAGGAGCCCCGCAAGGAGTGGGAACTGCGCATGGAGATCGCCTCGGCGCCCCGCTCGGGCGCCGTGGTCGCGACCCTGCGCGACGCCGAGGTACGACGCGGCGCCTTCACCCTCGGCCCGGTCTCCCTCCAGATCGACTGGGCGGACCGCGTGGCCGTCACCGGCGCCAACGGCGCGGGCAAGTCCACGCTGCTGGGCGCCCTGCTGGGCCGCGTCCCGCTGACCGCGGGCCAGGCGTCGCTCGGCTCCGGCGTGCTGATCGGCGAGGTCGACCAGGCCCGCAAGCTGTTCCACGGCGAGGAGTCCCTGCTCGACGCCTTCTGCGCGGCCGTCCCCGACACCGAACCGGTCGAAGTCCGCACCCTCCTGGCCAAGTTCGGCCTGAAGAGGGACCACGTCCTGCGTTCCGCCGCCACCCTCTCGCCGGGCGAGCGGACCCGCGCCGCCCTCGCCCTCCTCCAGGGCAGGGGCGTCAACCTGCTGGTCCTGGACGAGCCCACCAACCATCTCGACCTGCCGGCCATCGAGCAGCTGGAGTCGGCCCTGGACGCCTACGAGGGCACGCTGCTCCTGGTCACCCACGACCGGCGCATGCTCGACGCGGTCCATCTCACCCGCCGCCTGGACGTCGCCGACGGCAAGGTGACGGAACGCTAGAACGCCCCGTCGCCCCACACACGAAAGGGCCCGGCCCCTCCGAGTCGTACCGGAGGGGCCGGGCCCTTTGTCGCGTCGGCGC
The DNA here is from genome assembly GCF_008704715.1 of Streptomyces chartreusis. Taxonomy (NCBI): domain Bacteria; kingdom Bacillati; phylum Actinomycetota; class Actinomycetes; order Kitasatosporales; family Streptomycetaceae; genus Streptomyces; species Streptomyces chartreusis. Next base: position 1,571,542 of record NZ_CP023689.1, on the reverse strand, counting down.
CCCTTTCGGGGGTCGGGTCAGCGCTTGCCCTTCTTCGGGTCGAGCAGACCCGCGCGGCGCAGCGCGTCGGCCATGGCGCTGTTGGCCGGCGGCGGCGCCTGACGGGAAGCACCACCGCCCTGACGGGAACCGCCACTGCCCTGACGGGAACCGCCGCCTCCGCCTCCGCCGCGGCCCTGCCGCTGCTGCGGCGGACGCCCGCCGCGCTGACGGCGCTCGCCGCCGCCCCCGCCCTGCTGGCCCTGGCCGGCGGCTTCGTCGTCGAGGCGGAGCGTCAGAGAGATCCGCTTGCGCGGGATGTCGACGTCGAGGACCTTCACCTTGACGATGTCACCGGGCTTCACGACGTCCCGCGGGTCCTTGACGAACGTCTTCGACAGCGCGGAGACATGCGCGAGACCGTCCTGGTGGACACCGACGTCGATGAACGCGCCGAACGCCGCCACGTTCGTCACGACGCCCTCCAGGACCATCCCGGACGTCAGGTCGGAGATCTTCTCCACGCCCTCCTTGAAGGTGGCCGTCTTGAAGGCGGGCCGCGGGTCGCGCCCGGGCTTCTCCAGCTCCTTGAGGATGTCCGAGACCGTCGGCAGACCGAACGTCTCGTCCACGAACTCGTTCGGCTTCAGCGAGCGCAGCACGCCCGTGTTGCCGATGAGTGAGGCCACCTCCTGGCCCGAGGTCTTCACCATGCGCCGCACCACCGGATAGGCCTCCGGGTGCACGCTGGAGGCGTCCAGCGGGTCGTCGCCGCCGCGGATGCGCAGGAAGCCCGCGCACTGCTCGTACGCCTTCGGGCCGAGCCGCGCCACGTTCTTCAGCTGCGAGCGGGACATGAACGGGCCGTTGGAGTCCCGGTGGGACACGATGTTCTCGGCGAGCCCGGAGGTGATGCCGGAGACGCGGGCGAGCAGCGGCGCGGAGGCGGTGTTGACGTCGACCCCGACGCCGTTCACACAGTCCTCCACCACCGCGTCCAGCGAGCGCGACAGCTTCACCTCGGACAGGTCGTGCTGGTACTGGCCGACGCCGATCGACTTCGGGTCGATCTTCACCAGCTCGGCCAGCGGGTCCTGGAGCCGGCGGGCGATCGAGACGGCACCGCGCAGCGACACGTCCATGTCGGGCAGTTCCTGGGAGGCGAAGGCGGACGCCGAGTACACCGAGGCGCCTGCCTCGGACACCATCACCTTGGTGAGCTTCAACTCGGGGTACTTGGTGATCAGTTCACCGGCGAGCTTGTCGGTCTCGCGGGACGCCGTGCCGTTGCCGATCGCGATCAGATCGACCGCGTGCTCCTTCGCCAGGCGCGCCAGCTTGGCGATCGCCTCGTCCCACTTGTTCGCCGGGACGTGCGGGTGGATGACGTCCGTCGCCACGACCTTTCCGGTGGCGTCGACGACGGCGACCTTCACACCCGTGCGGAAACCGGGGTCCAGGCCCAGCGTCGAGCGGGTGCCGGCCGGGGCGGCGAGCAGCAGGTCGCGGAGGTTCTTCGCGAACACGTCGACCGCCTCGTCCTCGGCGGCGGTGCGCAGCCGCAGCCTGAGGTCGATGCCGAGGTGCACGAGGATCCGGGTCCGCCAGGCCCAGCGGACCGTGTCCGTCAGCCACTTGTCGGCGGGACGCCCGCGGTCGGCGATCTGGAACTTGTGGGCGACGATCCCCTCGTACGACGAAGGACCGTCGGTCTGCTCCTCGGGCTCCAGGACGAGGTCGAGGACCTCCTCCTTCTCGCCGCGCAGCATCGCCAGGATGCGGTGCGAGGGCAGCTCCGTGAACGGCTCGGCGAAGTCGAAGTAGTCGGCGAACTTCGCGCCCGCCTCCTCCTTGCCCTCGCGGACCTTCGCGGCCAGCCGCCCGCGCACCCACATGCGCTCACGCAGTTCGCCGATGAGGTCGGCGTCCTCCGAGAAGCGCTCCGTCAGGATCGCCCGGGCGCCGTCCAGGGCGGCCTGCGGATCGGCCACGCCCTTGTCGGCGTCCACGAACGCGGCGGCCGCGGCCAGCGGCTCGACCGTCGCGTCACCGAGCAGCCCGTCGGCCAGCGGCTCAAGGCCGGCCTCGCGGGCGATCTGCGCCTTGGTCCGCCGCTTGGGCTTGTACGGCAGATAGATGTCCTCGAGCCGCGCCTTGGTCTCGGCGCCGCGGATCCGGGCCTGAAGCTCCTCGGTCAGCTTGCCCTGCTCGCGCACCGAGTCGAGGATCGCCGTCCGCCGCTCCTCCAGCTCACGCAGATAGCGCAGCCGCTCCTCGAGCGTGCGCAACTGCGCGTCGTCGAGCATCTCGGTCGCTTCCTTGCGGTAGCGGGCGATGAAAGGCACCGTCGAACCGCCGTCGAGCAGCTCCACGGCAGCCTTCACCTGCCGCTCCCGTACGCCGAGCTCCGCGGCGATCCTGCCTTCGATGGACCCTACGAGGGGTGTCGTCACGATCCCGTCCCGCCTTCTCACTGAGGTTGCGCGGCAATTGTGGCAGGTGACACCGACAACCGGGGATCAGGGCACCAACCCGGCCCGTCGCGCCATGCATTTCAGCCCGTCCGGCGTTTGAGGACGAGGCCGTTCGGGCCGAAGCGGGGTCTGGGGAGGCAGCCCCAGGGGTTGAAGGGGCGGAGCCACTGGATGGGGGTCCCCCCTGCTCGAGCGAAGCCGAGAGCTTGGGGGAGGGACGGGTAGGGGCGGCGGGGGCGAGAATCCGCGCCTCAGCCCTTGCCGAGCAGATCGGCCGGGAACGCCCCCGCCGTCACCGCGGCCCCCGCGAACCCGGCCCCGAGCTCGGTCAGCCGCGCGACGCCCTCCGCCCCGAGGTGCTCGTACGGCGCCCGGTCCAGGCGGTCCGTCTCGGACTCGATCTCCTTGCGCAAGGCAGTGCCCTGGTCCGTCAGTTCACCGCCCGCGTCCAGCAGACCGCGCCCGCGCAGGCGCTCCGACGCCGCGTCCCAGTCCTCCTGCGTCCAACCGCGCGTGGAGAAGATCCACTTCGGCGTCATGCCCTTGCCGGTCGCCGTGTGGGTCACCACCGCCTCCAGGCCGTCGAGCCCGGCAGCCATCAGCACGGCGAGATGACCGTCTCCCCGGTGCTCACGCAGCAGTGTCGTGGCATGGAAGAACGCCAGATGCGGCTCCTCGGGCACCGGCAGATCCGCGTGCGCCGAGTACAACGGCCGGGCGCTGCGCGAACACGCCTCGGTCGCCCGCAGCGCGAGCTGCGCGGCCTCCGTCATCTCCGCCGACGCCGGAGTCTCCTCGCCGAGCAGCCGCCGCAGTGCCGAGTCGACCGCACGCACGCGTGCCGCGAGCACGTCCTCGGGGGAGGCGATCGCCCACACGGCGGGGACGTGCCGGGCGACCAGCTCGTGCTTGTAGTTGTAGAACGTCGCCGTCACCGCGCCCGCGCCGACCGGCCCCAGCGCGGCGGCCCGTACCGCGAAGTTGACGGCCCTCGGGTGCGTGATCCCGAGAGCGGCCAGTTCCCTGCCCAGCTCGGGAGCGAAGTACGACGTCGCGTGCAGGGAGTTGAGCATGTTGTGGCAGCGGCGGCCGGCACGGGGCTCAAGGGCGGCAGTAGTCATGCCCGGCAGGTTACCAACCGCTTGGTACGTCGCTCGGGTCCGAGCGCATGATGGCAGAAAAGGTGGGGAGCCCGTCATTGCGGCCACCGCGTAGGCGCCGAAGAATTGAAGGCATGGCGCAGCGAACCGTTCTCTTCGTACTCTTCGACGCGGTGCAGAGCCTCGATGTCACCGGGCCGCTCGAGGTCTTCATGGGGGCCGAGCAGCACGCTCCGGGCACGTACCGCATCCGCACCGCCTCCCTGGACGGCGCTCCCGTACGCACCTCCAGCGGCCTGACCCTCGTACCGGACCAGGCCCTCGACGACCCGCTCGACGCGCACACCCTCGTCGTCCCCGGCGGCCAGGGCACCCGCACCCCGGACCCCGCCCTGGTCGGCTGGCTGCGCGAGCACGGCCCCCGCGCCGAGCGGCTGGTCTCCGTCTGCACCGGCGCGATCCTGCTCGCCGCCGCGGGCCTGCTGGACGGCCGCCGCGCCACGACCCACTGGGCGTACTGCGACAAGCTCGCCCGCGACCACCCGGACGTCGAGGTCGACCCGGACCCCATCTATGTGCGCGACGGACACGTCGCCACCTCCGCCGGTGTGACCTCCGGCATCGACCTCGCCCTCGCCCTGGTCGAGGAGGACCTGGGCCGGGACGTGGCCCTCGGCATCGCACGCCACCTCGTCGTCTTCCTGCGCCGGCCCGGGAACCAGGCCCAGTTCAGCGCCCAGCTCGCCGCCCAGACCGCCCAGCGGGAGCCCTTGCGGGACGTCCAGCGCTGGATCACCGAGCACCCCGACGCCGACCTCACCGTCGAGTCCCTCGCCACCCGCGCGAGCCTCTCACCGCGCCACTTCGCCCGCGCCTTCCAGACCGAGACCGGCATGACCCCCGGCAGGTACGTCGACCGGGTCCGCCTCGAACACGCCCGCCGGCTCCTGGAGGACACCTCCGACGGCGTCGAGGAGATCTCCCGGGCCAGCGGCTACGGCACCCCGGAAGCCATGCGCCGGGCCTTCGTCAGGGCCCTCGGCGCCGCCCCGGCCGAGTACCGCCGCCGGTTCCGCCCGGCACCCGCCCGCTGAACCCACCGACCGAGCAGCACCGCAACCGAAAGGCAGACCCATGCAGATCGCGATGGCCCTCTACGACCGATTCACCGCCCTCGACATCGTGGGGCCCTACGAGGCACTGAGCCGGCTCCCGGACGCGGAGGTGGTCTTCGTCGCCGAGACCGCGGGACCCGTGCGGGCCGACACCGGGTTCCTGGCCATCACGGCCGACAAGGCCCTCGCCGACGTTCCGAGTCCCGACATCGTCGTGGTGCCGGGCGGCCCCGGAACGTTCGCCCAGATCGAGAACGAGACCTTTCTGGACTGGCTGCGGACCGCCGACGGCACGAGCACCTGGACGACCTCCGTCTGCACCGGCTCGCTGCTCCTCGCCGCCGCCGGCCTCCTCGACGGCCGCCGCGCCACGACCCACTGGCTCACCCTCGATTTCCTGGCGCAGTACGGCGCCGAGCCCACGGGCGAGCGGGTCGTGCCCGACGGCAAGTACGTCACCGCGGCCGGTGTCTCCTCCGGCATCGACATGGGCCTGGCCCTGGTCGGGAAGATCGCCGGCGACGAGCACGCACAGGCCGTGCAGCTGCTGACCGAGTACGATCCGCAGCCGCCCTACGACGCCGGATCGCCGCAGAAGGCGCCCGCGCACCTCGTCGAGGAGTTCCGCACGAACAGCAGGTTCAGCCTGGCGTAGGCACGCTCCAGGTGAACCGGGGCTGCCTGCGCTCCAGGAACGCGGCGACCCCCTCCGCGGTGTCGCCGCTTCCGCGCGCCTGCTCCGTCCAGTGCGCGTCACGGTCCGTGCGCCCGTTCGCGAACTCCTTCGCCGCGGCCTGCGTGAGCTGCGAGCGCGACGCCAGGACCCGGGTGAAGTCCGCCACCCGCTTGCCGAGTTCGCCCTCCGGCAGCACCTCGTCCACCAGGCCCGTCCGCAGCGCCCGGGCCGCGTCGATCAACTCGCCCGAGAACAGCAGGTACTTGGCCGCGGCCGGCCCCACCAGCGACACCAGCCGCCGGGTGGAGGACGCCGGATACACGATCCCGAGCTTCGCCGGCGTCACCCCGAACAGCGACCCCTCCTCGGCGAACCGCAGATCACAGGCCGCCGCCAGCTGCGAACCACCGCCCACACAGTGCCCCCGGATCGCGGCCAGCGTCGGCTTCGGGAACGCGGCCAGCGCCTCCTCGGCGGCCACCGCCAGCTCTTGCGCCTCCTGGGGAGACCCCTGCAGCGTGCTGATGTCGGCGCCCGCGCAGAACGTCCCGCCCTCACCGGTCAGCACCAGGACCCGTACGGCGGGGTCGGCGGCCAGTGTGTCCAGCAGCGGGGGCAGCGCGCGCCACATCGCGGCCGTCATCGCGTTGCGCTTGGCCGGATGGTGGACGACGACGGTGGCCACCGAGTCGGTGACCTCGTGCAGCAGCTGGGGCTCCATGCGGCGGATGCTATCCGCTTGCGCCGAACGGCCGATCACGAAGGGCCATGAAGTCGATCACGACCCAGGGTTCGAAGAGGGGCAGAAGGACACGAACGATCCAGGAGGCGCCGATGGCAAGGTCCACCAAGCCCACGGGCGAGGCGGCGAAGCTCCAGCGCGGCTTCGGCCTGCTCGCCGCCCTCGGCGTACTGCTCGTCATCGGCGGGGTGATCGGGCTCCTGTACACCGCCTTCGCGACCCTGACGACGATGCTGCTGTTCGGCTGGCTGCTGCTGGTCGGCGGGCTCGTCGGCCTGCTGCACGCGGTCCAGGCGCGCGGCACCAACTTCTTCTGGCTCGGCGTGGTGGTCGCGGCACTGAACATCGCGGCCGGCGTGGTGGTGATCCGCAGACCGGAGGCGACGGCAGAGGCGCTGGCCATGTTCGGTGCCCTTCTGTTCCTGACGGGCGGGCTGTTCCGGCTGGCCGGCAGCCTGGTGGTGCGCGGGCCGCAGATGGGCTGGACCCTGCTCCAGGGTGCCTTCGACCTGTTCCTCGGCATCCTGGTGCTGAGCGTCTGGCCCAGCAGCCGCTATGTGATGGGCACGCTCTTCTCGCTCGCCCTGCTCTTCGACGGGCTCGGCCTGCTCGCGACCGGCTTCGGCGGCCGCCGGGTCGTCGGCATGGTCTCCGAGGGTGCCGGCAAACCCGTACAACCCGAATAGTTCCCCAAGGTTGCACCAGCTGCACAGGAGCGGTCCCACAACTGACCGCGTCATACGCCAACGGTCAGAAACGCTCGATATCTGCTGACTTCTGTTCAGTTCAACGGTCCGGACCTGCGCGTTACCAACACTCGAGTTGTGGTGACAATCGAGCGCGAGGGTGGCGACCGGACGATGGAGAACCACGGGCGCGGGTCAGGCCCACGCCCAGCAGACGGCGCGAACGAGCCCGTCGATCCGCGGCCGCCGAATGCCCTGCCTTACGAAGGCGTCTGGAGGTTCACCGCCCCCGCGGTGGACGCCTCCGTCCCGCAGGCCCGGCACGCCGTCCGGGACCTGCTGTACCGCCAGGGCGTACCGGTCTCGGACGACCTCGTCCAGGGACTGCTGCTGATCGTCTCGGAGCTGGTCACGAACGCCGTCCGGCACGCGGCGCTGCTGTCGCCGATGCTCGCCGTGGAGGTCGCCGTCGGTGCCGAGTGGCTGCGGGTGTCCGTGGAGGACAACCACCCCTACCGCCCGACCGCCCTGGAGGCCGACCACGGCCAGACGGGCGGCCGGGGGCTGCTCCTGGTGCGCGAGGTGGCCCGGGAGGCGGGCGGTGTGTGCGACGTCGAGCACACGGCGAGCGGCGGCAAGGTGATCTGGGCCGCCGTGCCGCTCAAGCCCGTGCACGTGCCCTAGGGGGTGTCCGCCGGACCGTCCCGCGTCCGCCGGACCGTCCCGCGTCCGCCGGACCGTCCCGCGTCCGCCGGACCGTCCCGCGTCCGCGGGACACCCCCGGGACGGTCACCAGCCGGCCGACGGGCCCGTCAGCTCGCGGACCGCGGGACGGGCCGAGTCCAGCACCGTCATGAACCACGCCGAGAAGGTGTCCTTCGCGTGGCGCTCGGCCAGCTCGGCCGGCGTCACGAAGGCCGTCTCGCCGACCTCCTCCGGGTCCGGGTGCAGCGTGGACTGCACCATGCCGACGAAGAGGTGGTTGTACTCCTGCTCCACCAGACCCGAGGCCGGGTCCGGGTGGTTGTAGCGGACGGTGCCCGCCTCGGCGAGCAGTGACGGGGAGACGCCGAGCTCCTCGAACGTCCGCCGGGCCGCGGCCGCGAACGGGGCCTCGCCGGGGTAGGGGTGGCCGCAGCAGGTGTTGGACCAGACGCCGGGGGAGTGGTACTTGCCGAGCGCGCGCTGCTGGAGCAGCAGCCGGCCCTGCTCGTCGAAGAGGAACACCGAGAAGGCGCGGTGCAGCTGTCCCGGCGGCTGATGGGCGGCGAGCTTCTCCGCGGTGCCGATCGTCACACCGTTCTCGTCGACGAGCTCCAGCAAAATCGCGTCAGCGGTGCCGTTCGACGGACTGTGCGTCGTGGTGGCAGGTGTGATCGGCATACCCATCCTTCACATCGGTCTTGCGCCCCAAGTGTGCCGTACTCCCACGGCACTCCCGGCAGTTGATCGTGCCCGGCGCGGCGGGCACGGAACCGTCGGAGAGGGGGCTGTGAGCACGAGGACGCGACGGACCACCGGAAAGCTGCATTCCGCCCGTACTGACGTCTTGTCGGACCGTACGGTTGTTTTAGGGGTGTCCGTGATGCGCGTGTGTCAGTGGCAGAGCCGGGCCTCGTGCTGGGCGTGCCCGATCGGCTCCAGCTGGAACGTGCAGTGCTCCACGTCGAAGTGATCGCCGAGGCAGCCCTGGAGCTCGTGCAGCATTTTCTCGTGCCCGATCGCGTTCAGTACGTCGGAGCGCACGACCACGTGGGCCGACAGCACCGGCATGCCGGACGTGATCGTCCAGGCGTGCAGGTCATGGACGTCCTCGACCCCGTCCAGGGCGAGTATGTGGGCCCGCACCTGGGCCATGTCGACGTCCTTGGGGGCCGACTCCAGCAGGACGTCGAGGGTCTCGCGCAGCAGCTTCAGGGTGCGGGGCACGATCATGACGCCGATGAGCAGCGAGGCCATCGGGTCGGCCGCCTGCCAGCCCGTGGTGAGGATCACCGCGGCGGAGATCAGCACCGTGAGCGAGCCCAGGGTGTCGGCGGCGACCTCCAGGAAGGCACCGCGCACGTTCAGGCTCTCCTTCTGGCCCCGCATCAGCAGCGTGAGCGAGATCATGTTCGCGACCAGGCCGATCGCACCGAACACGATCATCAGGCCGCCCTCGGTCTCAGCCGGCGTGAAGAACCGCTGGATCGCCTCGTAGAGGACGTAACCGCCGACGCCCAGCAGGAGCAGACAGTTGGCGAGGGCGGCGAGGATCTCCGCGCGGGCGTAGCCGAAGGTGCGGTTGGTGCTCGCCGGGAGGTTCGCGAAGTGGATCGCGAGGAGGGCCATGCCCAGTCCCAGCGCGTCCGTCGCCATGTGCGCCGCGTCGGCGATCAGGGCCAGTGAGTCCGCGAGGACGCCGCCGACGATCTGGACCACCATGACGCCGAGCGTGATCGCCAGCGCGACGCGCAGCCTCCCGCGGTACGCGGCGGCCGCGGTACCGGTCGGGGGCGCGTGCGAGTGCCCGTGCCCGTGGTCGTGTCCAGCCCCCATGAAAGGCCGCCCTTCTGTGTCCGTCGGACGATCGGAATTTCCGTCCCGGGATCACAGTGAACTACGGGTGGGGGGTATCCGGCAACGCGGCACTGAACACCGTTGTCATGTGCCCTGACCTGCGGAAACGATCCGCAGGTCAGGGTGCTTCCCATGATCAGAGGCCGTGGTGCCGCTGCCAGCCCGCCCACGCCGACTCGACCATCTCGCGTACCCCGCGCCGGGCCGTCCAGTCGAGCTGCTCGGCGGCGAGCGCGGCCGAGGCGACCGCCCGCGGGGCGTCCCCGGGGCGCCGGGGCTCGACGACGGCGGGGCGCCGGTCGCCGCTCACCTCGCCGATGACGGTGATCAGCTCGCGCACCGAGACGCCATCGCCGCTGCCGATGTTGACCGTCAGATCGCCGCCCGCGTCCGGCTCGCCCAGCCGCCGGGCCGCGGCAAGGTGCGCCTCGGCGAGATCGGCGACGTGAATGTAGTCGCGGACGCAGGTGCCGTCGGGCGTCGGATAGTCGTCGCCGAAGATCCGCGGGGCCTCACCGCGGGTGAGCCGGTCGAAGACCATGGGGACGATGTTGAAGACGCCCGTGTCGGCCAGCTCGGGCGAGGCGGCGCCGGCGACGTTGAAATAGCGCAGACAAACGGTGGAGATCCCGTGTGCCCGGCCGGCCGCGCGCACCAGCCACTCCCCGGCGAGCTTGGTCTCGCCGTACGGGTTCACGGGCGCGCACTCGGTGTCCTCCGTGATGAGGTCCACATCCGGGTTGCCGTAGACGGCGGCGGACGACGAGAACAGGAACCGCTTGATACCCGCCTCCGCGACCGCCTCCAGGAGCGTGGTGAGACCGCCCACGTTCTCCCGGTAGTAGCGCGTGGGCTGCGCCACGGACTCACCGACCTGCTTGCGCGCCGCGAGATGCACCACACCCGTCACCGAGTGCTCGGCGAACACGCGCTTCAGTAGGTCACCGTCCAGCGAGGAACCCTGGACGAGCGGGACGTCCTCCGGGAGCCGCGCGGGGTACCCGGCCGAGAGGTCGTCCAGTACGAGCACGCGTTCCCCGGCGCCGGTCATGGCACGCGCCACATGTGCCCCGATGTAGCCGGCTCCGCCTGTGATCAGCCATGTCATGGTCGCCCACCCTATGCGCAGCTTTTCGCGCGCTGCGCAATGTCTTCGATGCCCCGTTCTGTGCGCTCGGGTTTGTGGGCGGACCCCGGAATCCCTGATGATGATCGCGGCGGAGGGCCGGGCAAACCACGTTGATCGCTTCGCCAAACGGCCGGTGAACGTTGGCTTCCAATCATCCGATAGCCTCTGCCGACACATCGCCCGGCCGCACCGCCGACAGGCGCTGCCACCCACGTACACGACCGGCGCGGACATGCCGGCACCCAGGGAGTGAGTTCGGTTGTCGACCGCCATCCTCACCGGTCAGCCGGTCCCCGGCTCGTCGATCGAGGGCGATCTGCGGTCCCTCGGCTACGACGTGCGGGTCGCCGCGGACGCGGCCGAGACCGAGACGCTCCTCGCCCAGGTACCCGGTGATCAGCGCGTCGCCCTCGTCGACGCCCGCTTCGTCGGCCACCAGCACGCGCTGCGCCTCGGTCTGACCGACCCGCGCTTCCCGCTGGCGGCGATCCCGGGAGCGATGACCGCGCAGCCGGCCGGCCGGCAGGCCCTGACCCGGGCGATGGCCCGCGAGAACTCCTCGGGCGGCGCAGCCGAGTTCTCGGCGTCGCCGGACCAGGCGGGAGCCACCGTCGCCGTGGACAGCCTCGCCGACCGCATCGTCGTCGCGCTCGACGACGACGGCACCGACGTCCACCGCCCCGAGCTCGGCAGCCTGGTCGCCGCCGTACCGGCCGACCCGCAGGCCCGCAACGAGGCGCGGCAGGCCGTCGCGTCCGTCGACGACGAGGCCGTACGCCTGAAGTCGGCCGTGAAGGCCCGCGACGGCTTCTTCACGACGTACTGCATCAGCCCCTACTCCCGCTACATCGCCCGCTGGTGTGCCCGACGGGGCCTGACCCCCAACCAGGTCACCACCGCCTCCCTGGTCACCGCGCTCGTCGCGGCGGGCTGCGCGGCCACCGGCACCCGGCCCGGGTTCGTCGCGGCCGGCCTGCTGCTGATCTTCTCCTTCGTCCTGGACTGCACGGACGGCCAGCTCGCCCGCTACTCCCTGCAGTACTCCACGCTCGGAGCCTGGCTCGACGCCACCTTCGACCGGGCCAAGGAGTACGCCTACTACGCCGGCCTCGCCCTCGGCGCGGCCCGGGGCGGCGACGACGTATGGGCCCTCGCCCTCGGCGCGATGGTCCTGCAGACCTGCCGGCACGTCGTGGACTTCTCCTTCAACGAGGCCAACCACGACGCCACCGCCAACACCAGCCCCACGGCCGCCCTCTCCGACAAGCTCGACAGCGTCGGCTGGACGGTCTGGGTGCGCCGGATGATCGTCCTGCCGATCGGCGAGCGCTGGGCGATGATCGCGATCCTGACGGCGTTCACGACGCCGCGCATCACCTTCTACGCGCTCCTCATCGGCTGCGCGTTCGCCGCCACCTACACGACGGCCGGGCGCGTGCTGCGCTCGCTGACCCGCAAGGCCCGCCGCACCGACCGGGCCGCCGAGGCCCTCGCCGACCTCGCGGACTCCGGCCCGCTCGCCCAGGGCCTCGCGGGTGCCCTGAAGAACCGGGCCCGGCGCCTTCCGGCCTTCGCCGTCCCCGCCGTGGCCCTGCTCGGCGGCGCCGTCGTCGTCGCGACGGCCGCGCTCACCGACTTCGGCGGGCCCTGGCCGGTGGTGGCCGCGCTGGTGTACGCCGTGACCTCGGCCGTGGCCGTCGCCCGGCCGCTCAAGGGCGCCCTCGACTGGCTGGTCCCGCCGTTCTTCCGGGCCGCCGAATACGGCACCGTCCTTGCGCTCGCGGTTGAAGCCGGGGTAAACGGAGTGCTTCCGGCGGCTTTCGGCCTGGTGGCCGCCGTCGCCTACCATCACTACGACACGGTGTACCGCATCCGCGGCAACGCCGGAGCGCCCCCGGCCTGGCTGGTGCGCGCCATCGGGGGGCACGAAGGACGGACGCTGCTCGTCACCGTCCTCGCCGCGGTGCTCTCCGCCTCGCAGTTCAAGGTCGCGCTCACGGTCCTCGCCGTGGCCGTGGCGCTCGTGGTGCTCGTCGAGAGCATCCGCTTCTGGGTGTCCTCCGGGGCGCCCGCCGTACACGATGAAGGAGAACCCGCATGATCGGCCTCGTGCTGGCAGCCGGCGCCGGACGGCGTCTGCGCCCCTACACCGACAGCCTTCCCAAGGCTCTGGTGCCGGTGGGTCCTGCGGGTATAGAGGGCGAGCCCACGGTCCTCGACCTCACGCTCGCCAACTTCGCCGAGATCGGGCTGACCGAGGTCGCCGTCATCGTCGGCTACCGCAAGGAAGCGGTGTACGAGCGCAAGGCCGCGCTGGAGGCGAAGTACGGCCTCAAGCTCACCCTCATCGACAACGACAAGGCCGAGGAGTGGAACAACGCCTACTCCCTGTGGTGCGGCCGTGACGCCCTCAAGGACGGCGTGATCCTCGCCAACGGCGACACCGTGCACCCGGTCTCCGTCGAGAAGACGCTGCTCGCCGCCCGCGGCGACGGCAAGAAGATCATCCTCGCCCTGGACACGGTGAAGAGCCTCGCCGACGAGGAGATGAAGGTTGTCGTCGACCCCGCCAAGGGCATGACGAAGATCACCAAGCTGATGGACCCCGCCGAGGCCACCGGTGAGTACATCGGCGTCACCCTCATCGAGGGCGACGCCGCCCCCGAGCTGGCCGACGCCCTCAAGGCGGTGTGGGAGACCGACCCGCAGCAGTTCTACGAGCACGGCTACCAAGAGCTCGTGAACCGCGGCTTCCGCATCGACGTGGCGCCGATCGGCGACGTCGACTGGGTGGAGATCGACAACCACGACGACCTCGCCCGGGGACGGGAGATCGCATGCCAGTACTGACCCGGCTGATCCCCTCGCCGGTCGTCGTCGACATCCGCCCGGGCGCTCTCGACGACCTGGCGGGTGTGCTCGCCGACGAACGGATCTCGCACTCCGGCAAGCTGGCCGTCGCGGTCAGCAACGGCTCCGGTGCCCGGCTCAAGGAGCGGCTCGCTCCCGCACTGCCCGGGGCCACCTGGTACGAGGTCGGCGGCGGCACCCTCGACGACGCGGTCCGGCTGGCCGGCGACATAAGGGCCGGCCACTACGACGCCGTCGTCGGGCTCGGCGGCGGCAAGATCATCGACTGCGCCAAGTTCGCCGCGGCGCGCGTCGGCCTGCCGCTGGTCGCCGTACCGACGAACCTCGCGCACGACGGCCTGTGCTCGCCGGTCGCCACCCTCGACAACGACGCCGGGCGCGGCTCCTACGGAGTGCCGAACCCGATCGCCGTCGTCATCGACCTCGACGTCATCCGCGACGCCCCCGTGCGCTTCGTCCGGGCCGGCATCGGTGACGCCGTCTCCAACATCTCCGCCATCGCGGACTGGGAGCTGGCCAACCGGGTCAAGGGCGAGAAGATCGACGGCCTCGCCGCCGCGATCGCCCGGCAGGCCGGCGAGGCCGTGCTGCGCCACCCCGGCGGCATCGGGGACACCGACTTCCTCCAGGTCCTGGCCGAGGCGCTGGTGCTCAGCGGCATCGCCATGTCGGTGTCGGGCGACTCCCGTCCGTCCTCCGGCGCGTGCCACGAGATCAACCACGCCTTCGACCTGCTGTACCCCCGGCGCGCCGCCGCCCACGGCGAGCAGTGCGGGCTCGGCGCGGCGTTCGCGATGTACCTGCGCGGAGCCCACGAGGAGTCGGCCCACATGGCCGAGGTGCTGCGCCGGCACGGCCTGCCGGTACTGCCGGAGGAGATCGGCTTCTCGGACGACGAGTTCGTCCGCGCGGTGGAGTTCGCTCCGCAGACCCGGCCCGGCCGCTACACGATCCTCGAACACCTCGACCTGACAACCGACCAGATCAAGGACATCTACGCCGACTATGTCAAGGCCATCGGTAGCTGAACTCCGCCCCGTCGTTCACCCCGCGGGGGTGAAGGACCGGCGCAGCGGTGAGCACTGGATGGGACGCCTCTACATGCGCGAGGTGTCCCTGCGGGTCGACCGCTACCTGGTGAACACCAGGGTCACGCCCAACCAGCTCACGTACCTGATGACCGTCTTCGGTGTCCTCGCGGCCCCGGCGCTCCTGGTGCCAGGGGTCCCGGGGGCCGTGCTGGGCGTGGTGTGCGTCCAGATGTATCTGCTGCTCGACTGCGTCGACGGCGAGATCGCGCGCTGGAAGAAGCAGTACTCCCTCAACGGCGTCTACCTCGACCGCGTCGGCGCGTACCTCACCGACGCCGCCGTGCTCGTCGGCTTCGGCCTGCGCGCCGCCGACCTGTGGGGCAGCGGCCGTATCGACTGGCTGTGGGCCTTCCTCGGCACGCTGGCCGCGCTGGGCGCCATCCTGATCAAGGCCGAGACCGACCTCGTCGGCGTCGCCCGCCACCAGGCCGGCAAGCCGCCGGTCCAGGAGGCGGCGTCCGAGATGCGCTCCTCCGGCATGGCCATGGCTCGCAAGGCCGCCGCCCTGCTGAAGTTCCACCGCCTGATCCTCGGCATCGAGGCGTCGCTGCTCATCCTGGTCCTGGCGATCGCCGACCAGGTCCGCGGCGACCTGTTCTTCTCCCGGCTCGGCGTCGCCGTGCTCGCCGGCATCGCGCTGCTCCAGACCCTGCTGCACCTCGTGTCCATCCTCGCCTCCAGCAGGCTGAAGTGAACGGCATGAAGGTCGGCGCGGTGATCATCACCATGGGCAACCGCCCCGACGAGCTGCGCGCCCTGCTCGACTCGGTCGCCAAGCAGGACGGCGACGCGGTCGAGGTCGTCGTGGTCGGCAACGGCTCCCCGGTGCCGGACGTCCCCGAGGGCGTGCGCACCATCGAGCTGCCCGAGAACCTCGGCATCCCCGGCGGGCGCAACGTCGGCATCGAGGCCTTCGGCCCGAGCGGCCGTGGCGTCGACATATTGCTCTTCCTCGACGACGACGGCCTCCTCGCCCACCACGACACCGCCGAGCTGTGCCGCGAGGCATTCTCGACCGACCCGAAGCTCGGCATCGTCAGCTTCCGCATCGCCGACCCCGAGACCGGTGTCACCCAGCGCCGCCACGTCCCCCGGCTGCGCGCCTCCGACCCGATGCGCTCCTCCCGGGTCACCACCTTCCTCGGCGGCGCCAACGCCGTGCGCACCCAGGTCTTCGCCGAGGTCGGCGGGCTTCCGGACGAGTTCTTCTACGCCCACGAGGAAACCGACCTGGCATGGCGGGCCCTCGACGCGGGCTGGATGATCGACTACCGGTCCGACATGGTGCTGTACCACCCGACGACCGCGCCCTCGCGGCACGCGGTCTACCACCGCATGGTCGCCCGCAACCGCGTCTGGCTGGCCCGACGCAACCTCCCCGCCCCCCTTGTCCCGGTCTATCTCGGCGTCTGGCTGCTCCTCACCCTGGCCCGGCGCCCCTCCCGCCCCGCTCTGCGAGCATGGTTCGGCGGATTCCGGGAAGGCTGGTCCACTTCGTGCGGTCCCCGCAGGCCCATGAAGTGGCGTACGGTGTGGCGGCTGACTCGACTGGGCCGACCACCCGTCATCTGACAGGCTCGACCCTGAGAGCGACCGGGCCCGACGGCCCCAGGTTCATGCCAGACCCGCACAGTCTGCGCATCTCGAAGACGAAAGTTTCAACTGGTGAGTGAGACAACGCACGACGGCTCGGTCGCGGTGAGCGCGCCGCCGTCGCCCGACGAGGGACTCACGGCGTCCCAGCTGGCCGCCAAGTACGGGCTCGCTGTGAGCGGCGCCCGGCCCTCGCTGTTCGAGTACGTCCGCCAGCTCTGGGACCGGCGGCACTTCATCCTCGCGTTCTCGCGGGCGAAGCTGACCGCCCAGTACAGCCAGGCGAAGCTCGGCCAGCTCTGGCAGGTGGCCACCCCGCTGCTGAACGCGGCCGTGTACTTCTTCATCTTCGGCGTGATCCTCGAGGCCGACCGGGGCATGCCCCGCGAGGTCTACATCCCGTTCCTGGTCACGGGCGTCTTCGTGTTCACCTTCACGCAGAGCTCGGTGATGGCGGGCGTCCGCGCGATCTCGGGCAACCTGGGCCTGGTGCGCGCGCTGCACTTCCCGCGTGCCTCCCTCCCGATCTCCTTCGCGCTCCAGCAGCTCCAGCAACTGCTGTACTCGATGATCGTGCTGTTCGTCGTGGCGATCGGCTTCGGCAGCTACCCGAAGCTGAGCTGGGTGCTGATCCTGCCGGTGCTGGCCCTGCAGTTCCTGTTCAACACCGGCCTCGCCCTGATCATGGCCCGCGCCGGCTCGAAGACCCCGGACCTGGCCCAGCTGATGCCGTTCGTGATGCGTACGTGGATGTACGCGTCCGGCGTGATGTTCTCCATCCCGGTCATGCTGAAGGACAAGCCGGAGTGGATCGCCACCGTCCTGCAGTGGAACCCGGCCGCGGTCTACATGGACCTGATGCGCTTCGCCATGATCGACGGCTACGGCTCCTCGAACCTGCCCGACCACGTCTGGGCGGCGGCGGCCGGATGGGCCGTGCTGTTCGCGGTCGGCGGCTTCGTGTACTTCTGGAAGGCGGAGGAGAGGTACGGCCGTGGCTGAGCAGAGGACGGATGCGCACATCCCCACCGTCATCGCGGACGAGCTCCACATCGTCTACCGCGTCAACGGCGCCAAGTCCGGCAAGGGCAGCGCCACCGCGGCCCTCAGCCGCATCGTCAAGCGCGGCGAGGAGCGGGGCGTACGCAAGGTGCACGCCGTGCGCGGCGTCTCCTTCATCGCCTACCGCGGCGAGGCCATCGGCCTCATCGGTTCCAACGGCTCCGGCAAGTCCACCCTGCTGCGTGCCATCGCCGGCCTGCTCCCGCCGGAGAGCGGCAAGGTCTACACCGACGGCCAGCCCTCCCTGCTGGGTGTGAACGCGGCCCTGATGAACGACCTCACCGGCGAGCGCAACGTCATATTGGGCGGGCTCGCCATGGGCATGACCCGCGAGCAGATCAAGGAGCGCTACCAGGGGATCGTCGACTTCTCCGGCATCAACGAGAAGGGCGACTTCATCACCCTGCCCATGCGCACCTACTCGTCCGGCATGGCGGCCCGGCTGCGCTTCTCCATCGCGGCGGCCAAGGACCACGACGTCCTGATGATCGACGAGGCGCTGGCCACCGGCGACCGCAAGTTCCAGAAGCGCTCCGAGGACCGCATCCGTGAGCTGCGCAAGGAAGCCGGCACGGTGTTCCTGGTCAGCCACAACAACAAGTCGATCCGCGACACCTGCAACCGCGTCCTTTGGCTGGAACGCGGCGAGCTGCGCATGGACGGACCGACGGACGAGGTCCTCAAGGAGTACGAGAAGTTCACGGGCAAGTAGTCCACCCGGACATGGGCCGTGCGGCCCAGCAAGCTTCCCGGGGCCCCGCCGGAACTGCACCGGCGGGGCCCGCGTCTGCAAAGGAAACGTCAACTCCGGCCAACGCCAGGAATCTTGACGCCAATCGGTGTGTTGTTGTGATGTGCAGGACACCCTCACGGGCCACGCTGCGTTGTACAACGTAAGCTGTAGCGGTACCGAAACGCGGCAAGTGGGGCGATAAGGCGCGACACCCTCTCTCCGGGCTGCGGCGCGGACAGCCGGGCGGCGTGTCCGAAATAGTGTGCATTGGGTCAGCGGTGTAGAACGGGAGATGTGACGGCAATGGCTACGGAAACTCCCCAGCTCAACGCACCCGCCTGTGCCGTCCCCGCCCCGGGCAGTCCACGGTGAAGGGAACGGACGCGCGCCCTGACGATCCGGCGCGCGGCACGCTCGACAAGGCCGCCGCGGAGAACTTCCCCGTGGCGCCGTTCTTCCTGCCCAGGGCCTGGCGCGACGACCTGATGGCCGTGTACGGCTTCGCCCGCCTCGTCGACGACATCGGCGACGGCGATCTCGCCCCCGGCGGTGCCGACGCCCGCCTGCTCGGCGTGTCGCCCGAGTCGGCCGAGGACCGCCTTGTCCTGCTCGACGCCTTCGAGGCCGACCTGCGCCGCGTCTTCGACGGCACCCCCGGCCACCCCCTGCTGCGCCGCCTCCAGCCGACGGTCCGCCGCTGCTCGCTGACCCCCGAGCCGTTCCTCGGCCTGATCGCCGCCAACCGCCAGGACCAGCTCGTCGGGCGCTACGAGACCTACGACGATCTGCTTGCCTACTGCGAACTGTCGGCCAACCCCGTCGGCCGGCTCGTCCTCGCCGTCACCGGCACGGCGACGCCCGAGCGGATCCGCCGCTCCGACGCGGTGTGCACGGCACTCCAGATCGTCGAGCACCTCCAGGACGTCGCCGAGGACCTCGGCCGTGACCGGATCTATCTGCCCGCAGCGGACATGAAACGCTTTCACGTCGACGAAACCGATCTCGGGGCGAAAACGGCGGGCGCATCGGTGCGCGCACTGGTTGCATACGAAGCCGAACATGCCCGGAACCTCCTGAATGAAGGCACCCCCTTGGTGGGTAGCGTCCACGGCAGGCTCAAGCTGCTGTTGGCGGGTTTCGTGGCGGGGGGAAGGGCGGCGATCGGCGCGATCGCCGCCGCCGAATACGACGTACTGCCGGGCCCGCCCAAGGCCAGCAAGCTCCGACTGCTGCGCGAGGTGGGCGTGACTCTGCGAGGAGAGGGGTGATCCGGACCGTGGAGTCTGCACCACACGCGTCCGCACCGGTACTCGCCGCCTACAGCTACTGCGAGGCCGTCACCGGACAGCAGGCACGGAACTTCGCCTACGGCATCCGGCTGCTGCCCACGCCCAAGCGGCGGGCGATGTCGGCGCTGTACGCGTTCTCGCGCCGCGTCGACGACATCGGCGACGGCGCCCTGAGCAGCGACGTCAAGATCGCCAGGCTGGAGGACACCCGGGAACTGCTGACCCGGATCCGCGAGCACGAGGTCGACGAGGACGACACCGACCCCGTGGCCGTCGCGCTCGCCCACGCCGCCGACGCCTTCCCGATCCCGCTCGGCGGACTGGACGAGCTGATCGACGGCGTCCTGATGGACGTACGCGGCGAGACCTACGAGACCTGGGACGACCTGAAGGTCTACTGCCGCTGTGTGGCGGGCGCCATCGGCCGCCTGTCGCTCGGCGTGTTCGGCACCGAACCGGCGGCCCGCGGCGTCGAACGCGCGTCCGAGTACGCGGACACGCTCGGCCTGGCGCTGCAGCTGACCAACATCCTGCGTGACGTCCGTGAGGACGCCGAGGGAGGGCGCACCTACCTGCCCTCCGACGACCTCGCCAAATTCGGCTGCTCGGCCGGCTTCAGCGGGCCGACCCCACCGGAGGGCTCCGACTTCGCGGGCCTCGTGCACTTCGAAGTGCGACGGGCCCGCGCCCTTTTCGCCGAGGGCTACCGGCTGCTCCCCATGCTCGACCGGCGCAGCGGCGCGTGCGTCGCCGCCATGGCCGGCATCTACCGCCGTCTGCTGGACCGCATCGAGCGCGACCCGGAGGCCGTGCTGCGCGGCCGGGTCTCCCTGCCCGGGCGTGAGAAGGCGTACGTCGCCGTGCGCGGTCTGTCCGGTCTGGACGCCCGGCATGTCACCCGAACCGTCAGGAGGCGCGCCTGATGGACATTTCGGCCCAAGGTGATGCCACCGGGGAAAAGCGGCAGGCAACCCTCCACCGTCATGCGGCGTCCCTGACTGAGACGACCGGCGGTACACCGTTGAACCATCGGCACGGCGGTCGCTCAGGGGAGGGTGCACGATGACCGACGGCACGCGGCCGGACGGGTCGCTCGCGGACATCCCGCCACGCGCCGGGAGGGACGCCGTCGTGATCGGCGGCGGGCTCGCCGGCGTCACCGCCGCGCTCGCACTCGCCGACGCGGGCGTCCGCGTCACCCTGATCGAGGGCAGGCCGAGGCTGGGCGGCCTGGCCTTCTCCTTCCAGCGCGGCGATCTGACGGTCGACAACGGACAGCACGTGTACCTGCGCTGCTGCACCGCCTACCGCTGGTTCCTCGACCGGATCGAGGGGACGGCGCTGGCGCCGCTCCAGGACCGGCTCGACGTCCCCGTGGTCGACGTCGACAAGCCCGAGGGCCGACGGCTCGGCAGACTGCGGCGCGACGCGCTGCCCGTGCCCCTGCACCTGGGCCGGAGCCTGGCGACGTATCCGCATCTCTCCCTCGCCGAACGCGCCAGGGTCGGGCGTGCCGCGCTCGCGCTCAAGGGGCTCGACCTCGCCGATCCGACCCTGGACACCCAGGACTTCGGCAGCTGGCTGACCGCGCACGGTCAGTCGGCGCGTGCCGTCGAGGCCCTGTGGGACCTGGTCGGGGTCGCCACTCTCAACGCGGTCGCGGGCGACGCCTCGCTGGGGCTCGCCGCGATGGTGTTCAAGACCGGTCTGCTGTCCGAAGCGGGCGCCGCCGACATCGGATGGGCGCGCGTCCCGCTGGGCGAACTGCATGACCGGCTGGCCCGCAAGGCGCTCGACACCGCGGGCGTCCGTACCGAGGTCCGTACACGCGTCACCTCCATCTCCTCTGACGAGAACGGACGTTGGAGCGTTCAGGTTCCCGGCGAGACGCTCGAAGCGGACGCGGTCGTGCTCGCCGTGGCCCAGCGCGAGGCGTACGACCTGCTGCCCGGCGGTGCTCTCGACGCCCCCGAACGGCTCCTGGAGATCGGCACCGCGCCGATCCTCAACGTGCATGTCGTCTACGACCGCAAGGTGCTGAGCACGCCGTTCCTCACGGCCCTCGGCAGCCCCCTCCAGTGGGTGTTCGACCGCACCGACGCCTCCGGGCTCAAGGACGGCCAGTACCTCGCCGTCTCCCAGTCGGCGGCCCAGGACGAGATCGACGAACCCGTGGCCACCCTGCGCGAGCGGTATCTGCCGGAGCTGGAGCGGCTGTTGCCCGGGGCGCGCGGCGCCCGGGTGCAGGACTTCTTCGTGACCAGGGAGCGCACGGCGACGTTCGCCCCCACCCCCGGCGTCGGGCGGCTGCGGCCCGGCGCCCGCACCAAGGCATCCGGCCTGTACCTGGCCGGCGCGTGGACTGCCACAGGGTGGCCCGCGACCATGGAGAGTGCGGTCCGCAGCGGCGTGAGTGCGGCCGAAGCCGCGCTGAGCGCTCTGGGCCGGCCTCGCCCCAGCCACCTCTTCGACGTCGAGGAGGCGGCGTGATGCTGAACGAGCACTCGGCGGCAGGCCCCCGCACCCCCCGTAGCGCAACAAGAGGAGAGAACGTGCCCACTGTGCCCCCGGCCGAGAAGGCCGCTGAAGAGACCGCGGTGTCGGTGACCGCGCTCCTGGAGCGCGGTAGGACCCTGACCACACCGGTCCTGCGTGCGGCCGTCGACCGCCTGGCTCCTCCCATGGACACCGTCTCCGCCTACCACTTCGGCTGGATCGACGCCGCCGGCAGGCCCACGGCCGGTGACGGCGGCAAGGCCGTACGCCCCGCCCTCGCCCTGCTCTCCGCCGAGGTCACCGGCGCCTCTCCCGACGTCGGCATCCCCGGCGCCGTCGCCGTCGAGCTGGTCCACAACTTCTCCCTGCTGCACGACGACCTGATGGACGGCGACGAGCAGCGCCGCCACCGCGACACCGTCTGGAAGGTGCACGGCCCCGCCCAGGCCATCCTCGTCGGTGACGCCATGTTCGCGCTGGCCAACGAGGTGCTGCTGGAGCTCGGCACCGTCGAGGCCGGCCGCGCCACCCGCCGCCTGACCACCGCGACCCGCGCCCTGATCGACGGTCAGGCCCAGGACATCTCCTACGAGCACCGCGACCGCGTCGGCGTCGAGGAGTGCCTGGAGATGGAGGGCAACAAGACCGGTGCCCTGCTCGCCAGCGCCAGCTCCATCGGCGCGGTGCTCGCCGGCGCGGACGACCACACCGCCGACACCCTGGAGAAGTACGGCTACCACCTGGGGCTCGCCTTCCAGGCCGTCGACGACCTCCTCGGCATCTGGGGCGACCCGGTCTCCACCGGCAAGCAGACCTGGAGCGACCTGCGCCAGCGCAAGAAGTCCCTGCCGGTCGTGGCCGCGCTCGCGGCGGGCGGCCCCGCCTCCGAGCGGCTCGGCGAGATCCTCGCCGCGGACGCCAAGAGCAGCGACTTCGAGAACTTCTCCGAGGAGGAGTTCGCCGCCCGCGCCGCCCTCATCGAGGAGGCGGGCGGCCGCGAGTGGACCGCCGAGGAGGCGCGCCGCCAGCACGCGGTCGCCGTCGAGGCCCTGGACGCCGTCGACATGCCGGACCGGGTGCGGGCGCAGTTCACGGCGCTCGCCGACTTCGTCGTCGTACGAAAGAGATGATCACCACCGGGCGAAAAGAGATGATCAGTATCGGTCGAATAGCCCTTGCGTAGTCGCCGGCCGGTGTCGCTGGAAGAAGCGCACCGGCCGACGGCGGACCCACAGCAGACGCACTGCCAGTAGCACTGCACGAAGGGGAAGCCATGACAGCGACGACCGACGGAAGCACCGGGGCGCGGCCGCCCCGGGCAGCCGCGGCCAGGGAAACCGACAGCGAGAACCCCGTGGCGGCCGGGGTGTACGAAGCCGCCGAGGGCGCGGTCCGGCGCGCCACCGACTTCCTGCTGGCGAAGCAGGACGCCCAGGGCTGGTGGAAGGGCGACCTCGAGACGAACGTCACCATGGACGCCGAGGACCTTCTGCTCCGTCAGTTCCTGGGCGTCCGCGACGAGAAGACCACTCGGGCCGCCGCGCTCTTCATCCGGGGCGAGCAGCGCGAGGACGGCACCTGGGGCACCTTCTACGGCGCGCCGGGCGAGCTCTCCACCACCATCGAGGCGTACGTCGCCCTGCGCCTGGCCGGTGACGCGCCGGACGCACCGCACATGGCGCGGGCCTCCGCCTGGATCCGCGAGCAGGGCGGCATCGCCGCGGCCCGGGTCTTCACCCGGATCTGGCTGGCCCTGTTCGGCTGGTGGAAGTGGGAGGACCTGCCCGAACTCCCGCCGGAGCTCATCTACTTCCCCAAGTGGGTCCCGCTCAACATCTACGACTTCGGCTGCTGGGCCCGGCAGACCATCGTCCCGCTGACGATCGTCTCCGCGAAGCGCCCGGTACGGCCCGCGCCCTTCCCCCTCGACGAACTGCACAAGGACCCCGCCGACCCCAACCCGCTGAAGCCCCTTGCCCCGGCGGCGAGTTGGGACGGGGCCTTCCAGCGGCTCGACAAGGCGCTGCACCAGCTGCGCAAGGTCGCCCCGCGCAGACTGCGCAGAGCAGCCATGAACACCGCGGCCCGCTGGATCATCGAGCGTCAGGAGAACGACGGCTGCTGGGGCGGCATCCAGCCCCCGGCGGTGTACTCGATCATCGCGCTGCATCTGCTCGGCTACGACCTCCAGCACCCCGTGATGCGCGAGGGGCTCGCCTCGCTGGACCGTTTCGCCGTCTGGCGCGAGGACGGGGCCCGGATGATCGAGGCCTGCCAGTCGCCGGTCTGGGACACCTGCCTCGCCACCATCGCGCTGGCGGACGCCGGCGTACCCGCCGATCACGCGCAGCTGGTCAGGGCCGCCGACTGGATGCTGGGCGAGGAGATCGTCCGGCCCGGCGACTGGGCGGTCAAGCGGCCCCAACTGCCGCCGGGCGGCTGGGCGTTCGAGTTCCACAACGACAACTACCCCGACATCGACGACACCGCCGAGGTGGTCCTCGCCCTGCGCCGGGTCCGGCACCACGACCCGGAGCGGCTGGAGAAGGCGATCGGCCGCGGGGTGCGCTGGAACCTCGGGATGCAGTCCCGCAACGGGGCGTGGGGCGCCTTCGACGTCGACAACACCAGCCCCTTCCCCAACCGGCTGCCGTTCTGCGACTTCGGCGAGGTCATCGACCCGCCGTCGGCGGACGTCACCGCGCACGTCGTCGAGATGCTCGCCGTCGAGGGCCTGGCCCACGACCCGCGCACCCGGCGCGGCATCCGGTGGCTGCTCGCCGAGCAGGAACCGGACGGCTCGTGGTTCGGCCGCTGGGGCGTGAACTACATCTACGGCACCGGATCCGTCGTACCCGCCCTGGTGGCCGCCGGTATGCCGGGCTCGCACCCCGCGATCCGGCGCGCCGTCACCTGGCTGGAGTCCGTCCAGAACGACGACGGCGGCTGGGGCGAGGACCTGCGTTCCTACAGGTACGTCAAGGAGTGGAGCGGCAAGGGCGCCTCGACGGCGTCGCAGACCGGGTGGGCGCTGATGGCGCTGCTGGCGGCGGGGGAGAGGGACTCCAAGGCCGTCGAGCGCGGCGTCGAGTGGCTCGCGGCCACCCAGCTGGCGGACGGCTCCTGGGACGAGCCGTACTTCACCGGCACCGGGTTCCCCTGGGACTTCTCCATCAATTACCACCTCTACCGGCAGGTCTTCCCACTGACCGCGCTGGGCCGGTACGTCCACGGGGAGCCGTTCACCGATTCGGTGGTCCGGGTGGTCGTCGAGGACACGGCGGCCGTCGAGGCCAAGGGGAGCTGATGAGCCCACAGCCCGCCCCGGCCCCGCTGCTGATCGCCTGCGCGCTCGGCATCGAGCAGTTCGCCCTGCGCGCCGGCGAGCGCGGCGGTGCGGGCGGGCCGGTCACCGTGCTCCGTACGGGCATGGGGCCCCGGGCGGCGGAACGCTCCGTCACCCGGGTGCTCGCCGACCCGGCCCTCGCCGGGGCCGCGGTCCTCGCCACCGGCTTCTGCGCGGGGCTCGCCCCCGGGATGCACCCCGGCGATCTGGTGGTCGCCGAGGAGACCCGGGATCCGGCGGGAACCGTTCCGTGCGTGGGAACCGACCTACTCGTCAAAGAACTAGTGCGGACCGTCCCGGGCCGCACCGTCCACACCGGACCGCTCACCGGCTCGGACCATGTCGTCCGAGGTCAGGAACGGTCCGATCTGCTCACGACCGGCGCGATCGCGGTCGACATGGAGTCGGCGGCGACGCTACTGAGCGCCGTCCGTACGGGCGAGCGCCCGGTTGCGGCCGTCCGGGTGGTCGTGGACGCTCCAGAACATGAACTCGTCCGGATCGGCACGTTGCGCGGTGGAATATCAGCTTTCCGCGTCCTTCGTACCGTTCTACCCGCATTCTATGAATGGCACCGTTCTTTGCTGCTCCCCAGGAGGTGAGCCAGATGGCCATGCCGCTGCGTCAGTCCATCAAGGTCGCTACTTACTTGGCCGAACAGAAGCTCCGCAGGCGTGACAAGTTCCCGCTGATCGTCGAGCTGGAGCCATTGTTCGCCTGCAACCTCAAATGCGAGGGCTGCGGCAAGATCCAGCACCCGGCCGGGGTCCTGAAGCAGCGCATGCCGGTGGCCCAGGCCGTGGGGGCGGTGCTCGAGTCCGGCGCGCCCATGGTGTCCATCGCCGGCGGCGAGCCGCTGATGCACCCGCAGATCGACGAGATCGTGCGGCAGCTGGTGGCCAAGCGGAAGTACGTCTTCCTGTGCACCAACGCCATGCTGCTGCGCAAGAAGATGGACAAGTTCACCCCCTCGCCCTACTTCGCCTTCGCCGTGCACATCGACGGCCTGCGCGAGCGCCACGACGAGTCGGTGGCCAAGGAGGGCGTGTTCGACGAGGCGGTGGAGGCGATCAAGGAGGCCAAGCGCCGCGGCTTCCGGGTCACCACCAACTCCACCTTCTTCAACACCGACACCCCGCAGACCATCGTCGAGGTGCTGAACTTCCTCAACGACGACCTCAAGGTCGACGAGATGATGATCTCGCCCGCCTACGCCTACGAGAAGGCCCCCGACCAGGAGCACTTCCTCGGCGTCGAGCAGACCCGCGAGCTGTTCAAGAAGGCCTTCGCGGGCGGCAACCGCAGGAAGTGGCGGCTGAACCACTCGCCGCTGTTCCTCGACTTCCTCGAGGGCAAGGTCGACTTCCCGTGCACCGCGTGGGCGATCCCGAACTACTCCCTGTTCGGCTGGCAGCGCCCCTGCTACCTGATGAGCGACGGGTACGTGCCGACGTACCGGGAGCTGATCGAGGACACCGACTGGGACAAGTACGGCCGCGGCAAGGACCCGCGCTGCGCCAACTGCATGGCGCACTGCGGCTACGAGCCCACCGCCGTCCTCGCCACCATGGGCTCGCTCAAGGAGTCCCTGCGCGCCATGCGCGAGACGGTCTCCGGAAACCGGGAGTGACGCCATGACCGCCATCTCCTTGGGCGTCCCCGAGGTACCGGTCCGGCCGGTCGCCGAACGACGTGTGTCGCGGCAGATCCAGGTCGGCCCGGTGGCGGTCGGGGGCGGCGCCCCGGTGTCGGTGCAGTCGATGACGACGACCCGGACGTCCGACATCGGCGCCACCCTGCAGCAGATCGCCGAGCTGACGGCGTCCGGCTGCCAGATCGTGCGCGTGGCCTGCCCGACGCAGGACGACGCGGACGCCCTCGCGACCATCGCCCGCAAGTCCCAGATCCCGGTGATCGCGGACATCCACTTCCAGCCGAAGTACGTGTTCGCCGCGATCGAGGCCGGCTGTGCGGCCGTACGCGTCAACCCGGGGAACATCAAGCAGTTCGACGACAAGGTCAAGGAGATCGCGCGGGCCGCCAGGGACCACGGCACGCCGATCCGGATCGGCGTCAACGCAGGGTCGCTCGACCGGCGGCTGCTCCAGAAGTACGGCAAGGCCACTCCGGAGGCGCTCGTGGAGAGCGCGCTGTGGGAGGCGTCGCTGTTCGAGGAGCACGACTTCCGGGACATCAAGATCTCGGTGAAGCACAACGACCCGGTGATCATGGTCGAGGCGTACACGCAGCTCGCGGCGCAGTGCGACTACCCGCTGCACCTCGGGGTCACCGAGGCCGGGCCCGCCTTCCAGGGCACGATCAAGTCAGCGGTGGCCTTCGGGGCGCTGCTGTCGCGGGGCATCGGCGACACCATCCGCGTGTCCCTGAGCGCCCCGCCCGCCGAGGAGGTCAAGGTCGGCATCCAGATCCTGGAGTCGCTGAACCTCAGGCAGCGGCGCCTGGAGATCGTCTCCTGCCCGTCCTGCGGGCGGGCCCAGGTCGACGTCTACAAGCTCGCCGACGAGGTCACGGCCGGCCTGGAAGGCATGGAAGTGCCGTTGCGGGTAGCCGTCATGGGCTGTGTGGTCAACGGCCCCGGCGAGGCGCGGGAGGCCGACCTCGGGGTCGCCTCCGGCAACGGCAAGGGTCAGATCTTCGTGAAGGGCGAGGTCATCAAGACCGTCCCCGAGTCGAAGATCGTCGAGACCCTGATCGAGGAGGCGATGAAGATCGCCGAACAGATGGAGCAGGACGGGGCCGCATCGGGCGCCCCCACCGTCACGGGGAAACCGGCAGTGACTGTGAGTTGAAGCAAGGCACGGACCGAGAGGGGGCCCGAGCGTGACGATTCTGGAGAGCATCCGGGGACCACGCGACCTGAAGGCGCTGTCCGAGGCGGAACTCGGTGAACTGTCCGACGAGATCCGGGAGTTCCTGGTGCACGCGGTCGCCAGGACCGGCGGACACCTCGGGCCCAACCTGGGCGTGGTGGAACTGTCCATCGCGCTCCACCGGGTCTTCGAGTCGCCGGTCGACCGCATCGTCTGGGACACCGGTCACCAGAGCTATGTGCACAAGCTGCTGACGGGACGCCAGGACTTCTCCAAGCTGCGCGGCAAGGGCGGCCTGTCCGGCTACCCCTCGCGCGAGGAGTCCGAGCACGACATCGTCGAGAACAGCCACGCCTCCACGGCGCTCGGCTGGGCCGACGGGCTCGCCAAGGCCCGTCAGGTGCAGGGGGAGAAGGGGCACGTCGTCGCGGTGATCGGCGACGGGGCGCTGACCGGCGGCATGGCCTGGGAGGCGCTGAACAACATCGCGGCGGCCAAGGACCGGCCGCTGATCATCGTCGTCAACGACAACGAGCGCTCGTACGCGCCGACCATCGGAGGGCTCGCCAACCACCTGGCCACCCTGCGCACGACGGACAGCTACGAGCGGGTCCTGGCCTGGGGCAAGGACGTGCTGCAGCGCACGCCCGTCGTCGGCAACACCGTCTACGAGGCGCTGCACGGCGCGAAGAAGGGCTTCAAGGACGCGTTCGCGCCGCAGGGGCTCTTCGAGGACCTGGGACTGAAGTACGTCGGCCCGATCGACGGGCACGACATCGGGGCCGTCGAGTCCGCGCTGAGGCGGGCGAAACGGTTCCACGGGCCCGTGCTGATCCACTGCCTCACGGAGAAGGGGCGCGGCTACGAACCCGCCCTCGCCCACGAGGAGGACCACTTCCACACCGTCGGCGTGATGGACCCGCTGACCTGCGAGCCGCTCGCGCCGTCGGGCGGGCCGTCCTGGACGTCGGTGTTCGGCGAGGAGATCGTGCGGATCGGGGAGGAGCGGGAGGACGTCGTGGCGATCACGGCGGCCATGCTGCACCCCGTCGGGCTGGGCAGGTTCGCCGAACGGTTCCCGGACCGGGTCTGGGACGTCGGGATCGCCGAGCAGCACGCGGCCGTGTCCGCGGCGGGCCTCGCCACCGGCGGGCTGCACCCGGTCGTCGCCGTCTACGCCACGTTCCTGAACCGTGCCTTCGACCAGCTCCTCATGGACGTCGCGCTGCACCGCTGCGGAGTGACGTTCGTGCTGGACCGGGCCGGCGTCACGGGCGTCGACGGCGCCTCCCACAACGGCATGTGGGACATGTCGATCCTCCAGGTCGTCCCCGGCCTGCGGATCGCCGCGCCGCGCGACGCCGACCAGCTGCGGGCCCAGCTGCGCGAGGCCGTGGCCTGCGACGACGCGCCCACCCTCGTACGGTTCCCGAAGGAGTCGGTCGGCCCGTCGGTCCCGGCGGTGGACCGGGTGGGCGGGCTGGACGTGCTGCACCGGGATGCCGGCGAGCCGGAGGTCCTGCTCGTCGCCGTCGGTGTGATGGCGCCGGTGTGCCTCCAGGCGGCCGAGCTGCTCCAGGCCCGCGGCATCAACTGCACCGTCGTCGACCCGCGGTGGGTGAAACCCGTCGACCCCGCGCTCGCGCCCCTCGCTGCGCAGCACCGGCTGGTGGCCGTCGTCGAGGACAACAGCCGCTCCTCCGGCGTGGGCTCCGCCGTGGCGCTGGCACTGGGCGACGCCGACGTCGACGTACCGGTGCGGCGGTTCGGCATCCCGGAGCAGTTCCTCGCGCACGCCAAGCGGGGCGAGGTGCTCGCGGACATCGGCCTCACGCCCGTCGAGGTCGCCGGGCGGATCAGCGCGAGCCTCGCCCTCAAGGAGGCCGAGGAGAGCGTGGCCGACGCGGCGCGGGCCGAGGGGAGCCACGACGGTCGTACCGTCGTGCCGGTCAAGGAGAAAGCTGAATGACGAGCGAGTTCGACCTCGGCAGGCTCCTCGCCGAGCGCGGAGCCGAGCGCTACGAGCTGCACACGAAGTACCTCAACCACCAGCTCCCGCGCATGCTGCACACCATCGGCTTCGACAAGGTCTACGAGCGGGCCGAGGGCGCCTACTTCTGGGACGCGGACGGCGAGGACCACCTGGACATGCTCGCCGGGTTCGGGGTGATGGGCCTGGGGCGCCACCACCCCGTCGTCCGCAAGGCGCTGCACGACGTCCTCGACGCCCAGCTCGCCGACCTGACCCGCTTCGACTGCCAGCCGCTGCCCGGGCTGCTGGCGGAGCGGCTCCTCACCCACAGCCCGCACCTGGACCGGGTGTTCTTCGGCAACAGCGGGACGGAGGCGGTGGAGACCGCTCTGAAGTTCGCGCGGTTCGTCACGGGCAGGCCGCGGGTGCTGTACTGCGACCACGCCTTCCACGGGCTGACCACGGGCTCCCTGTCCGTCAACGGCGAGTCCGGCTTCCGCGACGGCTTCGCCCCGCTGCTCCCGGACACGGCCGTGCCGCTCGGCGATCTCGACGCCCTGGCCCGGGAGCTGAAGAAGGGCGACGTAGCCGCCCTGATCGTCGAACCGATCCAGGGCAAGGGCGTGCACGAGGCCCCGCCCGGCTATCTGCGGGCCGCCCAGGAGCTGCTGCACAAGCACAAGGCGCTGCTCATCGCCGACGAGGTGCAGACGGGCCTTGGCCGCACCGGCGACTTCTACGCCTACCAGCACGAGGAGGGCGTCGAGCCGGACCTGGTGTGCGTCGCCAAGGCGCTCTCCGGGGGCTATGTGCCGGTGGGGGCCACCCTCGGCAAGGACTGGATCTTCAAGAAGGTCTACTCGTCCATGGACCGGGTGCTCGTGCACTCGGCGAGCTTCGGGTCCAACGCGCAGGCCATGGCGGCCGGGCTCGCCGTGCTGTCCGTCATGGAGAACGAGCAGATCGTTGCGAACGCGCGGGCGACCGGGGAGCAGCTGCGGTCGCGGCTCGCGGCGCTGGTCGGCAAGTACGAGCTGCTCGCCGACGTCCGCGGCCGGGGCCTGATGATCGGCATCGAGTTCGGCCGTCCCGACTCGCTGAAGCTGCGCGGCCGCTGGACCATGCTCCAGGCGGCCCGCAAGGGACTGTTCGCGCAGATGGTCGTCGTCCCGCTGCTGCGCAGGCACCGGATCCTCACCCAGGTCTCCGGCGATCACCTGGAGGTGATCAAGCTGATCCCGCCGCTGATCATCGGCGAGCGGGAGGTGGACCGGTTCGTCGACGCCTTCACCGAGGTGATGGACGACGCGCACAGCGGGGGCGGGCTGATGTGGGACTTCGGCAAGACGTTGATCAAGCAGGCGGTCGCCAACCGGTGAGGGCGGGGTAGGCACGCCGCGGGTTCGGTCGTCCCTGTGAGGGCCCCGTCGTCCCTGTGAAGGGCAGGGTCGGACTCTCGGCTCGTGTTCCGCCTGGTTTGCCTCTGAGGCAAGAAATTTGCCGCAGAGGCAAACCTGCGGCTGAATGGGGAGCATGAGCTCTCCCGAGACCTCGCCCGAGGGGGAGGCGGAAGTGCCGGCCGAGGCACTCCCCGTCGTCGCGCCCCAGCTCCGGGCCCTGCGCCGGCGCGCCGCCCTCACCCTGGAGGCCGCGGCCCGCTCCGCCGGGCTGTCACCGGCCCACCTCTCCCGGCTGGAGACCGGGCAACGCCAGCCCTCGCTGCCGATGCTGCTCGCGCTCGCCCGCATCTACGGTACGACGGTTTCCGAACTGCTCGGCGAGTCGGTCGCCGACCGGGACGCCGTCGTGCGCTCCGCCGACATGGAACCGACCGCCGCCGGCGGATGGACGTACTGGCAGGCCGGCGCCCCCGGACGCGGGATGCAGGCCCTGCGCGTCCATGTGCCGCACGGCTCGCAGGGCGACATGGTGCGGGTGCATCCCGGCGAGGAGTGGCTCTACGTCCTCGAAGGACGGCTGCGGCTGCGCCTCGGGGACACCACGCACCGGCTCGCGCCCGGAGACAGCGCGCACTTCGATTCGCTCACCCCGCACCGCATCGCCGCCCTGGACCCGGGCGGGGTGGAGCTGCTGTTCGTCCACACGTTGTTGCAGAGCCCCACGGCCACCCTGTGCCTGGGCCCCACCCCTGGAGAGACGCCATGAGCAACATCGAGGAGAAGTTCCCGCGTGCCCTGTGGGTGCGGCTCATCATCTACATCGCGGTGGGGCACGTCTTCGCCGCCTTCGTCTACTTCCTGTTCGAGGCGGGCGCGAAGTAGCCGGACGCGGCGTCAGTCGAGCAGCCGCTCCCGCAGCCGGTCCCGGGACTCGGGGCTCAGCCGCAGACCCTGCTCCAGATAGGTGTCGACGCCGCCCCACGTCTCCTCGATGGTCTCGAAGGCAGCCGTCAGATACTCGGCCCGCGCGTCGAACAGCGGGCTGAGCAGCTCCATCACCTCGGGTGAGTAGGCGGAGGCGTCGCTGCCGTTGCGCCGCACCTTGTAGCGGCGGTGCTTGGCGTTGGACTCCAGGTAGTCGGCGACGATGGCCTCACGCTCGACGCCGAGGGCCAGCAGTGTCACGGCAATGGACAGACCCGCGCGGTCCTTGCCGGCCGCGCAGTGCATCAGCGCCGGGATGCTGTCCTCGGCGAGCGAGTGCAGCACCTGGGAGTGCTCGCCGGTGCGCTCCTTGATGATCGAGCGGTAGGAGACGATCATCCGGTTCGCGCCCTTGCCGTCCGACAGGATCCCGCGCAGCTGGTCGAGGTCGCCGTCCCGGACCATCTTCCAGAACTCCGCGCCGTCCGCCGGGTCGGAGAGCGGCAGGTTGACGTTGCGCACACCTGGCAGCGCGACGTCCGGTCCTTCGAGCTTCTGGTCGGCGGCGTTGCGGAAGTCGAAGATCGTGTGCAGCCCCAGCGTGCCGAGGAAGTCGGCGTCCTCGGCCGTCGCGTGCGCGAGGTGGCCGCTGCGGAACAGCACTCCGTGCCGCACCCGTCGTCCGTCCACGGTGGGCAGGCCGCCCACATCACGGAAGTTGCGAACGCCCGCCAGTTCGGGCTCGGTAGACGGGATCTGCTGCGTCACGGGGGCTCCTCCCAGTCAGCCCCGGCGGCGCGGCTCGGCGATGCGGCCGACGGGGTGCGCTCTCGACCATACGACATGGATTCCTGAGGCAATGAGTTGTCCACAGGCGTTGCCTCGGAGCCTCGCGGCCCTTGATGATGTTGGTACTTGATCGCACCTGTTCGTCTCTGTGGGGGCTTGATGCTGGAGATCTCCGACAACGGCCGTACGTGGCTCCTCTCCGGGCCGACCAGCAGTTACGCCCTCCACCTGACCGGCGGCGACGAACTGCTGCACCTCCACTGGGGACCGCGGATCGGACTCGCCGACGCCGAGGCCCTCGCCGTGCGCCCGCTGCCGGAGTACTGGCCCTTCGAGTCCCCGCTCGACGGACGCGAGGAGTACCCCGTCGAGGGCGGCCCCCGCTTCGTGCGGCCCGCCCTGTCCGTGCGCACCGACGAGCGGCGCGGCACCGAGTGGAACTTCGAGCGCCACGACTCCGAGGGTGACGAACTGCGGTTGCGCTTCCGTGACGGCGGACTGAACGTCACGCTGCACTACCGGATGCGCGGGGACGTCGTCGAGCGCTGGGTGACCCTGGACAACCGGGGGGCCGACCTGGAACTGCTGCGCGCCGACTCCGCGGCCTGGACCCTGCCCGACCGGGAGGGCTGGCGGCTGTCGCAGCTGCACGGCCGCTGGGGCGCCGAGTCACGGCTTGCGCAGGCCCCGCTCACCTACGGCGAGAAGGTCATCGGCAGCCGCCGCGGGCACACCGGACACCAGCACCTGCCGTGGGTCGCGCTCGACACGGACGCCACCGAGGAGCGTGGCGAGGTCTACGGCTGCGCCCTCGGCTGGTCCGGGTCCTGGCGGATCGCCGTGGCCCAACTCCCGGACGCGCGCGTGCAGGTCGCCGGCGGCGCCGGGTACGACGACTCGGGCCTGCTGCGGCTGACCGCGGGGGAGACCTTCACCACGCCCGTCTTCGCCGGCCTCTGGAGCGACGGCGGCTTCGGCGGGGCGAGCCGCGCCTGGCACGCGTACCAGCGCGCGTATGTGATCCCGGACGCCGATCAGGACCGGCCGGTGCTGTTCAACTCCTGGGAAGCGACCGAGTTCGACATCTCCGAGGAGCAGCAGAGCCTCCTCGCGCGGCGGGCCGCGGCCATCGGCGTCGAGCTGTTCGTGGTCGACGACGGCTGGTTCGGGACGCGCACCAGCGACCGCGCCGGGCTCGGCGACTGGACGCCCAACCCCGACCGCTTCCCCTCCGGCCTCAAGCCGCTCGCCGAGTACGTGCACGCGCTCGGCATGCAGTTCGGCATCTGGGTCGAGCCGGAAATGGTCAATCCTGACAGTGAGCTGTATCGCGCACATCCTGATTGGATTCAGTATCAATCGGGACGAAAGCGGACGGAATTTCGCAATCAGCTGGTGCTGAACCTCGCCCGCGACGACGTCCGGG
This sequence comes from Streptomyces chartreusis, assembly GCF_008704715.1. Taxonomy (NCBI): domain Bacteria; kingdom Bacillati; phylum Actinomycetota; class Actinomycetes; order Kitasatosporales; family Streptomycetaceae; genus Streptomyces; species Streptomyces chartreusis. Next base: position 1,537,259 of record NZ_CP023689.1, on the reverse strand, counting down.
AGTACCTCTGGGAGCGGCTCGACGGGCTGCTCTCCAGCGCTCCGATCGACTATGTGAAGTGGGACTTCAACCGCTGCTTCAGCGACGCCGGCTGGCCCGGTGAGGCGTATCCGCAGCGCCTGTGGGTCGACCATGTGCGTGCCCTGTACGACCTGCTGGACCGGCTGCGCGCCGCTCACCCCGGCGTCGCCTTCGAGTCCTGCTCGGGCGGCGGCGGGCGCATCGACCTCGGCGTGCTCGGCCGTACGGACCAGGTGTGGACCTCGGACAACACCGACCCGCTCGACCGGCTCGCCATCCAGCACGGCTTCAGCCAGATCCACCCGGCCCGGGCCATGGCCGCCTGGGTCACCGACAGCCCGAACGCCATGCTCAACCACCGTGCCAGCTCGCTGCGCTTCCGCTTCGTGAGCGCGATGGCCGGGGTGCTCGGGGTCGGCGGCGACCTCGCGCGGTGGACCGAGGAGGAGCTCGCCGAGGCCGGGGAGTGGGTGACGCTCTACAAGGAGATCCGGCCCCTGGTGCAGCGCGGCGACCTGTACCGGTTGCGGCCTCCGCGGGGCGGGCTGAGCGCGGTGCAGTACGTGCTCGGGGGCGAAACGGTCGTTCTGGCCTGGCTCCAGGCGCAGAGCTACGGCGAGCCTCTTCCGGCGCTCCGGCTGCGGGGTCTGGATCCGACAGCTGCGTATCAATGCCTTGAAACGGGCGAAATTCACCGAGGGGCCGTATTGGTGCATCACGGACTGCGGGCCGGCTTGAAGGGTGACCTCGATGCGGCAGTTATTCGCCTCCGTCGCATCTAGGTGATCTGTCCGAATTGGCGTCTTCATTCCAACTCGCTCTGCAATAAAGAAAGCTGGAGCAGTGTCACGTGAGGAGCGTCATAGCCGTGACGGTGCGTCGCCCGTCATGTCCACGTAATTCATAGGCTTTTCAAGGGGCTTTGAGTCGGACGACAGTCCCATATTTCACGCACGGTGACGGCTAATTCCCACAAGGGATCAACAGGAACGCATTCGGACGGAACCTCTCACTTGTTCCCATGCGTCTTCCTCGCTTACGTTCGCCACCAATCCGGACGGACGCCCAATCCTGCCGCCGCTCGGATTCCGCGCAAACTCACCCGTGCACGGCAGGAGCGGGGGACCCACAGGTACAACCGCCTGTTCCGGTCTCCGGAACGGCTAGGGGTCAAGTCGCGCCACGGCGCGGCCGGGCATCTCCAGCCCGCACCCGACAGCTCACCTCGCAGGCGCCGGAGAGGAATTCGTCATGCCCGCGAAGGGTAAGCATCGCCGTCCGAAGTCCCTGCGCTTCACCCGCTCCATCGCCGTCGCCGGAACCGGTGGCGCCGCTCTCGCTCTTCCCCTCATGGGAGCCACCGGCGCCCACGCCGCTCCCTCGCAGTCCGTTTCGGAAAAGGCCGTTCAGTCCCTTCCGATCGCCGGCCAGAAGGCCGCCGACAAGAAGGCCGCCCAGAAGAAGGCGGACGTGCGGACCTATTCGGTGAAGGTCGGCGATTACCTTTCGAAGATCGCCGACGAGCAGAACGTCAGCGGTGGCTGGAAGAAGCTCTACGCCGACAACCGTGAGGCCGTCGGCTCCGACCCGTCGCTGATCCACCCGGGTCTCAAGCTCGCCGTCGGCGGCAAGAAGGCCGCGACGACCGCCCCCAAGTCGTCGCCCTCCAAGCCCTCTTCGGCGTCCAAGTCGTCCGCGAAGGACTCGTCCGCCGCGAAGCCCGCCGCGCCGAAGAAGGCGACCGCGGCCGCCGAGACCACCAGCACCGTCAACGGCTTCTCCGCCCCGCTGTCCGGCGCCTCCCTCGGCACCGGCTACAAGGTCGCGGGCAGCATGTGGTCCAGCGGCTACCACACCGGCGTCGACTTCGCCGCCGCCACCGGCACCCCGCTGAAGGCGGTCGGCGCGGGCACCGTCGTCTCGGCCGGCTGGGGCGGCGCGTACGGCAACCAGGTCGTCATCCAGCTCGCCGACGGTTACTACGCCCAGTACGCCCACCTGTCCTCGCTCTCGGTCTCCAGCGGCCAGACCGTGACCGCGGGCCAGCAGATCGGCCTCTCCGGCGCGACCGGCAACGTCACCGGCCCGCACCTGCACTTCGAGATCCGCACCACGCCGGACTACGGCTCGGACGTGGACCCGGTCGCCTACCTGCGCGCCAAGGGTGTCGCCATCGGCTGACGCGGCGCCACGCCAGAACCACCTGCCTGACACACGGCCGAAGGCCGGACCCCGATCCCCGGGTCCGGCCTTCGGTATGTTGCGCCCACAACACCCCTGTTCAAAGGGTTATTCCACGTTTGGTGAACACTTTAGGAGTGGCTTATCTCACCGATCGTCAACCCTTTCCTACGGTCGCGTAGGTCACATTCGAAGGTGAATCATGGGCCGATGTGGCAGACGATTCGAAGAGTGACAGCAGTGCAGTGATCGGGTCGTACGTTGCGGTGGGGGACAGCTTCACCGAGGGCGTCGGCGACCCCGGCCCCGACGGCGCGTTCGTCGGCTGGGCCGACCGGTTCGCGGTCCTGCTCGCGGACCGGCGCCCCGAGGGCGACTTCAACTACACGAACCTCGCCGTACGCGGCAAACTGCTCGACCAGATCATCGAGTACCAGCTCCCGAAGGCCGCCGAACTGGCCCCGGACCTGGTCTCGTTCTGTGCGGGCGGCAACGACATCATCCGACCCGGAACCGACCCAGACGAGGTCGCCGAGCGCTTCGAGCGGGCGATCGTCCGGCTCACCTCGGCCGTCGGCACCGTCATGGTGACGACCGGCTTCGACACCCGCGGCGTGCCCGTGCTGAAGCATCTGCGCGGCAAGATCGCCACGTACAACGGACATGTGCGGGCCATCGCCGACCGGTACGGCTGTCCGGTGCTCGACCTGTGGTCCCTGAAGACCGTTCAGGACCGCCGCGCCTGGGACGACGACCGGCTCCACCTTTCTCCCGAGGGGCACACGCGCGTGGCGCTCCGCGCGGGCCAGGTCCTCGGCCTGGAGATCCCCGCCGACCCGGACCAGCCCTGGCCGCCGCTCCCGCCCCGCGGCACCCTCGAGGTCCGCCGGGACGACGTCCACTGGGCACGCGAGTACCTGGTGCCGTGGATCGGCCGGCGACTGCGCGGCGAGTCGTCGGGCGACCATGTGACGGCCAAGGGCGCGCTGTCCCCGGACGACATCAAGATGCGGATCCGAGCGGTGGCTTGAGGGCGAATCGCTGCTCCGGGCCGTACCGATGGTCGATCGGTGCGGCCCGGACGTATGTGGTCACACCACATGTGCTCGCATCACATACGGCCTCACCGGTTCGACGCCGTCAACGCCTCCGCTCCAGCCCGAGTTCCCGGGCGAGCGCCTCGTCCACCCAGTCCTGGGCACGCGTGCGTGAGATCGCGCCCGGGTACGACGTCAGCTGTACGGCGAGCCCGTCTAGCAGGGCCGTCAGGCGCAGGGCCGTGCCGGCGGGGTCCGGGCAGGGAAACTCGCCGGCGGCGACGCCCTCGACGATCACCTCGGCGATGGCCCCCTTCCACTGCCGGTCGAGGTCCCGGGTGACCTCCTGGAGCGCGGGTTCGCGCAGCGCTGCCGCCCAGCCCTCGATCCACAGCCGCCAGCCCTTGGCCTGACCGGTCGGCGCGTACCAGCGCACGGCAGCCCGCAGCCGCCGCAGCGCCGTCGTACGGCGTCCGAGGAGCCGGCGCAGATGGGCCAGGTCGCCTTCGGCCGCATGGGTGAACGCGGCCGCGACGAGCTTCTCCTTGGTGTCGAAGTGATACAGCACCAGCGCGTTGCTCACGCCGAGCACCGAGGCCACGTCGGCGATCCTCACCGCCGCCACGCCCCGCGCCTCTATCTGCTCGACGGCGGCGCTCAGCAACTCCTCACGCCGTTCCGCCACGCTCAACCGCACTCTTGCCACGTCGTCACCCTAAAGCCTCGTCACCGGCCGTTCCCTGGCCAGGTCCGGCCGGGCCCCGCGACGGCCGTCACCGGTGCCAGCCGAACCGTTCGGTGATCAACGGCAGCCGGTCCGCCGCGATGGCGTGCGCGGCGGCCCGCGGAGCCGTCCCGTCCGCCTCGGCACGCGCCAGCGTGAGGTCGGTCAGGGCGCGCATCGAACGCCTTGTGTGGGCGAACGCCTCGTCCGCGTCCGGGGCGATGTCCCCGAACAGCGTCCACCACCACCAGGCGTTCGTACCCGAGTTGACCACGACGTCCGGCAGCACGGTGACGCCCCGGGCGGCCAGCAGCGCCTCAGCGTCGGGCCGTACGGGCATGTTGGCCGCCTCGGCGATCCAACGCGCGGTGACGCGGCCCTGGTTCGCGCCGTCGATCACGTACGACACGGCCGCCGGCACCAGCACCTCCGCCTCGGTCGACAGCCAGGCGTCGCCCGGCAGCTCGCGGTCCCCGGGACGCAGCACGGCCCGGTCGACGGTGCCGTAGGCGTCGCGTGCCGCCAGCAGGCTCTCGACGTCGAGCCCGGCCGGATTGGCGATCGTGCCCTTGATGTCGGCTACGGCCACGACGGTGAGCCCCGCGCGCGTGAGGAAACGAGCCGTCGCACCTCCCATGGTCCCCAGACCCTGCACGGCGACGCGCGTCCTCCAGTACGGCACGCCGGCCCGGTCCAGCGCGGTCAGCACCGACTCCGCGACCCCGCAGCCGCCGACCAGCTCGTCCAGCCCGATGCCGTCGACCTCGACCGCGAACGCCTCCGCGAGCCGCCGCCGGGCACCCACCTCGTCGTCGAGCAGCGGATACACGGCCTGGACCGACGAGACGAGCCCCGCCTCGACCGCCGCCCGGTCGACCACGTCCTGGGCGAGACCGAGGTCCTCGCCGGTGGTCCAGAAGTTCTCGATGTACGGCCGCATGCTCCGCAGGTAGCGCACCAGCAGCCCGTACGCCTCCGGGTCCCGGGGATCGCAGTCGATGCCGCCCTTGGCGCCGCCCAGGGGGACGTACCGCGCCTCCGGGTCGTAGTGCAGGGCCTCCTTCATGCTCATGCCCTGCGCGAGGCCCGTGACCTCCTCCAGCGTGCAGCCCGGCCGCATCCGCAGCCCGCCGCTGGCCACGCCGCGCACCAGCCGGTCGACGACCAGGAAGCCCTGACGGCCGGTGATGTGGTCGGTCCAGGTCAGGGACAGCAGGGGAGTGGTCGGGGCGGGTGGGGTGGTCATGGGGTCTCCGGGGTCGGGGTCGTCTCCCGGGAGCGGGGGTCCGGGGCCTGGAACGGGCTTCCAGGGCGAGGCGCGGCTGTGCTGCTACTGAACGAGGAGTCAGTATCGAAGGGGGGTGGGGACATGTCAATGTGGCGGGTTGATCTGCGTGGATCGGAAGCGGCGGGGTGAGCCGTGGGGGTCACGGGACCCTTCCAGGCCAGGGGGGATCCGAGGGTGTCGGACGGGCCGCCCATAATGGAACTCCTCACCGAATCCAGCTGGAGGTACCGTGGCCGGTTTCCGATTCCCGAGCTCCGGGTTGCGCGCCCTGCGGCCCGAGGCCTTCGGCGTGGATCCGAGCGGTGAGCGCATGGCGCGTATCCGCAGATCACCGCACTTCAAGGACGGGGTGTTCCAGAACCCGGGGGGCGAGGCCCGCACCAGGCCCTCCGGGTCGATGCTGGAGTTCGCCAAGGTCTTCTTCGACAAGGAGTCCCGGCCCCGCCGGACCCCGGACGGCACCATTCCGGTGCACCCCACCACCTACGCCGACCTGGCCAGGCCGCCCGCCACGGGGCTGCGCATTACCTGGATGGGGCACTCCAGCATCCTCGCGGAGATCGACGGCCACCGGGTCCTCTTCGATCCCGTGTGGGGCGAGCGATGCTCCCCGTTCCCCTTCGCCGGGCCGAAGCGGCTGCACCCCGTGCCACTGCCGCTCGCCGCGCTCGGCCCGGTCGACGTCGTCGTCATCTCGCACGACCACTACGACCACCTCGACATGCCGACGATCAAGGCGCTGGCCGGCACCGACACGGTCTTCGCCGTGCCGCTCGGCGTCGGCGGCCACCTCGAACACTGGGGCGTGTCCGCCGACCGGCTGCGCGAGCTGGACTGGCACGAGGCGACCAAGGTCGGCGGGCTCACCCTGACCGCCACCCCGGCCCGCCACTTCTGCGGCCGCGGACTGCGCAACACCCAGCACACGCTCTGGGCGTCCTGGACCGTGGCCTCCGACGAGCACCGGATCTACCACAGCGGTGACACCGGCTACTTCGAGGGCTTCAAGGACATCGGCGCCGAGCACGGCCCGTTCGACGCCACGATGATCCAGGTCGGCGCCTACTCCGACTTCTGGCCCGACATCCACATGACGCCGGACGAGGGCGTCCGGGCCCATCTCGACCTTCAGGGCGGCGACCCGACCGCGGGCGTCATGCTGCCCATCCACTGGGGGACCTTCAATCTGGCGCCGCACCCGTGGGCGGAGCCGGGTGAGCGGATGATGCGGGCCACGCACAAGGCCGGGGTCACGATGGCGGCGCCGCGCTGCGGCGAGCCCTTCGAGCCGGCCTCCTTGGGGCCCGTGACGCCGTGGTGGCGCGAGGTCGCCCAGGCGCCCGCCGAGGGGTGGCCGGCGTGGCCGCCGGTGGCTCCGGCGCCGGACAGTACGCCGGTCTCGTAGCGCGACCGCCGTAGAGGAACGACCCATGGGGGCGTGAGTGATCATCACTCGCGCCCCCATGCGGCATTTCACGCGGGGCGCGCAGGGGTGTGTCTGGGCACTTGCGTGACACCGCGCGCCGCTACTGTCCGTGATGCTCTGGGGGTCGGCGCGGTGGGCGTGTGAGGTGCTGAAACGTCCCCACCGGCGCGGTCGGGGGTCGGGGATCGAGGCTGGGCCGAGGGGCGGGGTACGGAAAGTGCCCCGCCCCTCGGCGTTTTCCCGTGACCGCTTCTGACCAGGTCCGATCGTTCGATTGCTCCTTGTGAGGGAACGACGTGATGGGTTATCGGTCTGCCGTGCGAGACCTCATACCAGAGCGGGACGCTCGCTGCGGGAGTTTGTCAACTGCCCACCGCACTTGATGCGAAGGCGACTACTGTCAGTGTCCGTCGGGCGACGCGGAGCCGAATTCGTCAGCTCTGTCGACCGACATCGCCATGGCGCACGCCCCGGGCCGCGCGGACCGCGCGCACCCCCGGGCCCCCGACCGACGGACCAGTACGAGGACCCCGATGTCTCATCTACGCGCCCCGGCCGCACGCGCAGACCGCCGTGAGGGCGGGCGGCACGGGCGCCCGGCCGCCCGCACCGCACCCGCGCTGCCCGAGACCCATATACGGCCCCAACTGCTGCGGCTGGCCGTGCTGCCACCCGTCGCGGTGACCCTCAGCGCCTGCGCGGCCGTACTGTTCGTGATCCGCTCCACGGGCATCCGGCCGAGCCTCACCGTGTGGGCCGTGCTCGCGAGCGCGGTCTCGGTCACCCTCGCCGGCATCCTGATCGCGGCCGTGGCCGCCAACCGCACCGCCAGATCCGTGAGCGACCGCATCCGCGCGCTCCGCCGCAACAGCGCACGCGGCGAGGCCGATCTGCGGGCCCTGGTCGAGACACTGAGACGCGGCGAGGCGCCGCCGAAGCGCAAGTCCCGCAGCGGTCCGCCCGAGGACGCCGACGACTTCGAACTGCTCGCCGGCGATCTGGCCCGCGCCCACGACGGCGCCGTCACCGCCGTCGTCCAGGCCGCGCAGCTCTCCAGCCAGGCGGGCAGCGAACAGAAGCTGGAGGTCTTCGTCAACCTCGCCCGGCGCCTTCAGTCGCTGGTGCACCGGGAGATCTCCATCCTCGACGAGCTGGAGAACGAGATCGAGGACCCCGACCTGCTCAAGGGCCTCTTCCACGTCGACCACCTCGCCACCCGCATCCGCCGCCACGCGGAGAACCTCGCCGTCCTCGGCGGCGCGGTTTCCCGCCGGCAGTGGAGCAACCCCGTCTCCATGACCGAGGTACTGCGCTCCGCCATCGCCGAGGTCGAGCAGTACTCGCGCGTGAAGCTCGTGCCGCCCATCGACGGCACCCTGCGCGGACACGCCGTCGCCGACGTCATCCACCTGCTGGCCGAACTGGTCGAGAACGCCACGGTGTTCTCCGCCCCGCACACCCAGGTGCTGCTCCGGGCCAACCTCGTGACCTCGGGACTCGCCGTCGAGGTCGAGGACCGCGGGCTCGGCATGCCCGTCGGCGAACAGAACCGCATGAACGCCCTGCTCACCGACCCCGACCAGGTCAACGTCGCCAGCCTGCTGGCGGACGGACGCATCGGCCTGTTCGTCGTCTCGCAGCTCGCGAAGCGCCATGGCATCCATGTGCGCCTCCAGACGAATATCTACGGCGGAGTGCAGGCCGTACTCGTCGTGCCGCAGGGGCTGTTGGGCGACGAACCCGGGGCCCGGGCGGGTGCGGGGCGGGGGCCTGAGGTGCAGCAAGGGGCCGTCGCCGGTGCCGGTACGGGTATGTCGGCGCAGGCTCTCGCACAGGCCGCGCCGTCCTCGCCGCAGGTGCGTCAGCAACAGGGGCCGGTGCCGGCTCAGCAGCGCAGGCACGCCGGGGCGACCGGAGGGACCGGGGCGACCGGGGCGGGGACAGCGGCAGGGTCGGCGTCAGGGGCGGCAGCAGCGGCAGGGGCTGCTTCGGGCGCAGCTGAGAGCGGTGGGCGGCGAGGCGTGGGCGAAGCGTCCCAGGCGTCGTCGGCATCGCACGGTGCACCGCATCGGCAGGAGCCGCCGCAGGGCGGTGCGAGGGGTGCGGTCCCGAGGGCGAACGGTGCGGGACCGGCGCCGCTGCCCGTGCGCGGCGCCCGGGAGGAACGGGCCAACCCGGCCGAGGCCGTGCCCGGCATCAGGCCCGACGAACGCCGACGCGTGGAGGAGAACGCCGGCGCGCCGCCGACCCCGCGTGTCAGCACCGTCCGCGGCACCATGGGCAAGCCCCAACTGCCGCGCCGACGTGCCCAGGAGCACATCGCACCCCAACTCCGTGGTGGTCCCGTACCACGGCAGGAGTCCGACCAACTCGCCGGGCACGACCCGGGGCTGATGGCCGCCTTCCAACGGGGGATCGGGCTGGCTGAGACGCAGCAGCACATGGAGTCGGCGCGGGGGGACGCCGAGCATGTGGATGCGGGGTACATGGGGGCCGAGCCCACCAGCACCGAGTACATGGGTACCGATCATGTGGGCGCCGACCGTATCGGCACTGACCGCATGGGTACCGACCACATGTCCGCCGACCACATGGGCACGGGCACAGGCCACACGCCGACGAGCCACACGGCAGCGGGCCACATGAACTCGGGTCACACCAGCACCGGCACTGGCCACACGACCACCGGGCAGGCCAGCACCGGCCACACAGCCACGGGGCACATGGGTGCGGGCTACGTGGGCGCAGGGCACATGGATTCGGCGCACACCCCCACGACCCACGGGATCGCCCCCATCACCCACGGGATCACTCCCGCCTACATCCCTTCACTCCACACGACGTCCGAGACCACGTCACCCACCCCGGAGCCGACCCACCCGGACCCCCTGGTCTCCCAGCCCACCCGACTGGAGTCCGTACGCCCGGCGCCCAGCCGTCCGGAGCCGACGAGCCTCGACGCGGCTCGACCTCAGCCCACACGTCTGCGCCCGACGTCCCTGGATGGACTCCACATGGACGTGACCCCCATGACCACCCGGCCCTCCATGGACGTCTCGCCCATGGACCCGGCCCATTTGACCGAGCCCCACCCCGGGCCCGCGCCCGGTACCGACCACACCACTTGGCCTGACGGGAGCGCTCCAGCCGGATGACCACGACTGTGACCAGCTCGAAGTCCGCCTGGGAGACCACCCCCAACCCCGGCGCTCCCGCAGACCTTCGTACCTCAAGGAGTCGATCCACCATGGCGAGCGAAGCGCCGACCGCCCATGTCTCCGATCTCGACTGGCTGATGAGCGGCCTCGTGCAGCGCGTACCGCACACGACCAGCGCGGTCCTGCTCTCCTGCGACGGGCTCGTGAAGTCCGTTCACGGCCTCGACCCGGACAGCGCCGACCACATGGCCGCCCTGGCCTCCGGGCTGTACTCCCTCGGCCGCAGCGCCGGCGTCCGCTTCGGCGAGGGGGGCGAGGTCCGCCAGGTCGTCGTGGAGCTCGACTCGACCCTGCTCTTCGTGACCACGGCCGGCTCCGGCACCTGTCTGGCCGTGCTGGCGGGCCGTGAGGCCGACGCGGCGGTGCTGGGCTACGAGATGGCGATGCTGGTCAAGAGCGTCCGCCCGTACCTGGTCACCGCGCCCCGGCAGCACTCCGTCGAACCCTCGGCGTTGAGGCCTTGAACATGACGGCGGCCGGCGACGGGCCCTGGCTCGACGACGCGGCCGGACGGCTGGTGCGCCCTTTCACGGTCAGCAACGGCCGTACCCGTCCCACCGTCGCGCTCGACCTCATCTCGCAGGTGATGGCCACCGGGGCGACCCCCCTCGGCTACCTGGGCCCCGAGCACGAGCTGGCGCTCGACCTGTGCCGTGCTCCCGTCTCGGTCGCCGAGGTGGCAGCCCACCTGAAGCTGCCGGCGGCGGTCACCAAGGTGCTGCTGTCGGACCTCGTCGACTGCGGGGCGCTCACCACCAAGCCCCCCGAGTTCCACCACAACCCGACAGACCGGGCCCTTCTGGAGGCAGTGCTCGATGGACTACGACGACAGCTCTGATCCCTTCCCCACCGCACTGAAGATCTTGGTGGCGGGAGGGTTCGGGGTCGGCAAGACGACCTTCGTGGGCGCGGTCAGCGAGATCGCGCCGCTCAGTACGGAGGAACTGCTCACCACGGTCAGCGCAGCGACCGACAGCCTCGAAGGGGTGGAGAACAAGGTCGAGACGACGGTGGCCATGGACTTCGGCCGCATCACGCTCGACCCGGAACACGTCCTGTACCTGTTCGGCACACCCGGACAGGAACGGTTCTGGTTCATGTGGGACGAACTCTCGGAAGGCGCGCTCGGCGCGGTGATCCTCGCCGACACCCGGCGCCTCGAGGACTGCTTCGCCGCCGTCGACTTCTTCGAGCAGCGGGGTCTCGGCTTCATCGTCGCGATCAACGAGTTCGACGGCGGCTACCGGTACGACCCGGAGGAGGTCCGCGCCGCCATCGACCTCGACCCGGAGATCCCCATCGTCCGCTGCGACGCCCGGATCTCCAGCTCCGGCGTGCAGACCCTGCTCACCCTGGTGAGGCACCTCATCGCCCACACACCGGCACCCGCGCCCAGCCATGGCGCCCACATGTGACAGCAACACACACCCGCACGGAGCCGCATATGACGTACGCCCACAGGGACGGAATCCGCCCATGAGCTACGGCCCACCCCACCCGGTCGCTCGACTGCTGCTGACCCCCGAGGACAAGGAGGCCCCCGCCCGCGCCCAGCGGTTGCTCCGGCTGGGACTGGGGGATCATGCCGATCCGGCCCTCGATGTCTTCGCGGACCATCTCGCCGAGCTCACCGGGGCGCCGTACGCCATGGTCAACTTCATCGACGAGAACCGGCAGTTCTTCGCCGGGCTGCACGCACAGCACAGGGTGACCCTCACACGGGCCGATGACTCCAAGCCTGAGCTGGGGCGCCATATGGAGCGAGACCATGGGTTCTGCCCCCATGTGGTCGTGCGACGCAAGGCGTTGGTCCTGGAGGACGTCTGCGACTATCCGCGGTTCGCCGGGAATCCGATCGTCGACGAGTTCGGCATCCGCTCCTACATGGGCGCGCCGCTCATCGACAGCACCGGGATGGCGCTGGGCACCGTGTGTGTCGTGGACGTGGAGCCGCGGCCGTGGGGGAGGGCGGGCCTGGACACCATCAAGGCGACCGCGGTGGACCTGATGTCCCGGCTGGAACGACGGCAGGCCGACGGACTCCCGCCGCTCTGACGGCGGCTTCGGCGGTGTCCGACGGCTGCTTTCGGCTCCTCGGCCGCTTCGGTCCGACTTGGCGTGCCCCTGACTCCAAGCGCCCGGGACTCCTGGCTGCCCGGGACTTTTAGCCGACCGGTCTAGTACTTCGTACACTTGTCCCGTGGGACGTACCAGTGATGCCAAGCAGAAGATCCTCGGTGCCGCGCGCTCGCTGATCGAGGGACGCGGCTACTCGGCGCTGGGTGTGGCCGAGATCTGCAAGGCGGCCGGGGTGCCGAAGGGCAGCTTCTACTACTTCTTCGAGTCCAAGGAGTCCCTCGCGCTCGCGGTCGTCGACGAGCACTGGGCGGCGCAGCGACGCGACTGGGCGCGTGTCCTGGAGGCTGACGGCGAACCGTTGCAGCGGCTCAGGGGACTGTTCGAGGAGACCCAGGCGGGCCAGCGGGCCGTCCAGGAGGGCTGCGGGACCGTGTCGGGGTGCCTGTTCGGGAATCTCACGCTGGAGCTGAGCAATCAGACCGAGGCGGTCCGCCGGCGGCTTCAGGAGATCTTCGACGCGCAGGTCGACATGGTCGAGACGGTCGTCAAGGAGGCCCGGGAGCGCGGCGACGTCACCGTGGCGGACACGCGCGAGGCGGCGCGGGCGGTGGTGGCCCAGCTGGAGGGCCAGGTCATGTTCGCGAAGTTGTACAACAGCACGGAACGCCTGACCCCGCTGTGGAACAACTGCCTCGCGCTGCTGGGCGCCCGCTGAGCCTCGGTGCCCGATCGCCCTAGTAGCCCCGCCACACGTTGTCGAACGCGGCGTCCTCGATCGCCCGCCGCTGCCGTACGGCTTCCAGTTCCATGACCGCGTTGCCGAGTGCGGCCAGGACGGTCGTGACCGTCTCGTCGGTGAGCTTCTCGGCTTCCTCGGCGTCCTCGCCCGACTCGTCACGGATGCCGGCGGCGGTGCCCAGGGCGGCGAGGACGGGCTCGCCCGAGGTCCAGCGCTCGTCCGCCTGCCGTCGGGCCGCCGAGTCGACCGGCACCGAAGGAGCGGCCCGCAGCGCGAACCGGGGACCCGGCGCCCGGGCCGTGAGCCCCACGCGCTCCAGATCCTCGACGTAGGCCGCGGACAGGCCCCGGCCCCGGCGCCACAGCCAGTCCTCGACGGACTCGTAAGGCTCCTGTCGTACGAGTGCCGAGGCGGCCTCGTCCAGCAGTCGGTCACCCGTGGGCGCCTGTGCGCTGGGGGTGATGAGGTCGCCGTCCAGGACGAGGGCGTGGGCGTCGAGAAGGTCGAACATCTCCGCCGCCGCGAGCGCGAGCGACAGATCGCCTTGCTCGACTGCGTGGTCCGACGCCGTGTCCAGGGTGACTATCGCGAGATCCCGTGCGGTGTTCATGAGCGGCTCCTGGTCGGTCGGCCGAGTGCGGGGAGCGGACAACGGGGGGCTGTCCTGGGCGGTCCGGACGTCCTACACCGATTCTCGCTGTCCTTCGGGCACCGTATGTCGTACTACCACCATGTCGTGCGGGAACCCGATTCTCAGCACGGCAGCGGCCGAGGCCGCGGCGAGGACCAGGAGGGCGGCCAGGGAGCAGGGCGGGACGGTAGCCGTCGTGCAGCAGCGGGGCGACCAGGAGGGGGCCCAGGATCTGGCGAGCACGCGCTGCGCCCGGCGCAGGCCGGACCTCCGCCTACCGAACCTCCCCCATCGTGGCTCCGCCACCTGCGCGGATGCCACGATCGGCTTTCTCGCTGCTGATAGGCGCAGCCTCCCAGCGCGCGTAGCATGACCGCCGTGGAACTGCGTCAGTTGCGGTACTTCGTCGCCGTCGCCGAGGAACTGAACTTCGGCCGGGCCGCCGAGCGGTTGCTCATCGCCGGGCCCTCGCTCTCCCAGCAGATCAAGGCGCTGGAACGGGACCTGGGTGTGCGGCTGTTCGACCGCGACCGCCGCTCGGTCTCCCTCACCCCGGCCGGCGCCGCCCTGCTCCCGCACACCCGGGCCCTGCTGGAACGGGCCGACGACCTCAAGGGCCGGGCCGGACGCCTGGCGGGCTCGGAGTCCGTACGGCTGGGGTACGTCAACTGGCTCCCCACGGACGTGACTTCGCGTACCGCCGCGGTGGCCCGGGTGCACATCGACGCATGGGTCGCGCCCTCCCACACCCAGGCCGCCCGGGTCGCCGACGGCAGCCTGGACCTCGCGGTGTGCTGGGTGCGGAACGAGGACCTGAAGCGGCTCGGGCTGCGCGCCCGGCTCATCGGCGCCGACCGGCTCTACGCCGTGGCCAAGGGCACCGATTCCGGCGACGTGGCGGCGCGGGACACCGACGTCCTGATCGACGACGACGTCACGTCCTGGGCGTCCTGGAACGCGTACGCCGAGGAGCTGACGCGGGACACCGGCTCCCGGGCCGTACGCATCTCCGACGGGGCCATCACCGGACCCGCCTTCTTCGACCACGTCCGCCGCTGTACCCGGCCCGTCGTCAACTCGCCCAAGGGGCAGACCGCCGCGCTGCCGCCCGACCTGGTCCGCCGGGAGGTCGTCGGACCGAAGGTGTGGTGGACCTGGTCCCTGGTCCGGCGTGAGAACGAACCGCGAGCCGGCGTCCTGGCCGTCGTCGACGCCCTGTGCGACGCCGTCGGCGACCTCGGGATCCACACCCCGGACTCCTGGCTCCCGCCGGACGACCCGCACGCGCTCCGGCCCTGACCTGTGCTGGGAGCCTGCGCCTCCCACACGGGAGGAAACGGGTCCCGCGCAGACCCCCTCTGACCTTTGACGTTGCCGTGCGACCGGCCTACGTTCCAAATAGTCGACCGGTCGGCTAGTAATCGGTCATCAGCTTCGGAGAAGGTCATCATGAGCACTCGGCAGCAGAAGGTTGCGATCATCACCGGCGCCTCGCAGGGCATGGGCGCCGCCCTCGTCGAGGGGTACCGCAAGCTCGGATACGCCGTCGTCGCCACCTCGCGCAGCATCGCCCCCGTCGACGACGCCGACGTCCTCACCGTGCGGGGCGACATCGCCGACCCGGCCACCGCCGAGCGCGTGGTCGCCGCCGCCGTCGAGCGGTTCGGCCGGATCGACACCGTGGTCAACAACGCGGGCATCTTCGTCGCCAAGCCGTTCACCGAGTACACGGACGAGGACTACGCCGCCGTGACCGGGATCAACCTGGCCGGCGTGTTCCACCTCACCCAGCAGGCCGTGCCCCATCTGCTCGCACAGGGCGGCGGCCACATAGTGGCGGTCACCACCAGCCTGGTCGACAACGCGGACGCCAAGGTCCCGTCCGTACTGGCGTCGTTGACCAAGGGCGGTGTGCAGGCCGCCACCAAGTCCCTCGCCATCGAGTACGCGACGCGTGGCATCCGCGTCAACGCCGTGTCGCCCGGCACCATCAAGACACCCATGCACCCGGAGGAGAACCACGAGTTCCTCGCCGCCCTGCACCCGGTCGGGCGGATGGGCGAGGTCGGCGACATCGTCGACGCCGTCCTCTACCTGGAGACGGCCCAGTTCGTCACCGGCGAGATCCTGCACGTCGACGGTGGCATGAGCGCCGGACACTGACAGAAGGAGCGGACATGACCACCACGAAGGACGCGAAGGAGATCCTGAGTGGCGTCCTCGACCAGTGGAAGGACGCCGTCGACGGGCACCGGCCCGAGGACGTCGCCTCCCTCTTCACCGAGGACGCCGTCTTCCAGGGGCTGCACCCCTACAGTGTGGGCCGGGCAGGTGTGGCCGAGTACTACAGTTCGCAGCCGCTCGGTATGCGAGCCGACTACACCGTCCTGGAAACCAGACAGCCTGCCGACGGCCTGGTCCTCGGGTATCTCGACGTCCGGTTCTCGTTCACGGACCGGCCCGCGCTGGACGTCAAACTCGCGGTACTCACGGCCCGCGTCGAGGACAACTGGTACATCAGCCACTACCAGGTCTCCCGCCTCCCATAGGCCCCGACCGAGGGCGTGAAGGAAAGCTGTGGCGCCGCTTAAGAAATCCTCGATGGACCGGGGCGGCGCCGTACGGCAGATTGCTACGCGATTCCACCCCCCTCCCCGGCTGCGGGCTCACTCGGTATGCCCGCAGCCGGGACTCGAGTGCAACAGGAGCCGTAGCGTTGAAGGCGCTGGTCAAGGAGAAGGCGGAGCCCGGGCTGTGGCTCGCGGACGTTCCGGAACCGGCCGTCGGGCCCGGCGACGTACTGATCAAGGTGCTTCGCACCGGCATCTGCGGCACCGATCTGCACATCAGGTCCTGGGACGGCTGGGCACAGCAGGCGATACGCACCCCGCTCGTGGTCGGGCACGAGTTCGTCGGCGAGGTCGTGGAGACCGGCCGGGACGTCGCCGACATCAAGCCCGGTGACCGGGTCAGCGGCGAGGGCCACCTGGTCTGCGGCAAGTGCCGCAACTGCCTGGCCGGCCGCCGCCACCTGTGCCGCGCCACCGTCGGCCTCGGCGTCGGGCGCGACGGTGCCTTCGCCGAGTACGTCGCCCTGCCCGCCGCCAATGTGTGGGTGCACCGGGTGCCCGTCGACCTCGACGTCGCCGCGATCTTCGACCCGTTCGGCAACGCCGTGCACACCGCGCTGTCGTTCCCGCTGGTCGGCGAGGACGTCCTGATCACCGGCGCCGGCCCGATCGGCCTCATGGCGGCGGCCGTGGCCCGGCACGCGGGCGCACGTCACGTCATGATCACCGACGTGAGCGAGGAGCGGCTGGAGCTCGCCCGCAAGGTCGGCGTCAGCCTCGCCCTGAACGTGGCCGAGGCGAGTATCGCCGACGGACAGCGCATGCTCGGGCTGCGCGAGGGCTTCGACATCGGCCTGGAGATGTCCGGCCGCCCCGAGGCCATGCGCGACATGATCGCCAACATGACGCACGGCGGCCGTATCGCCATGCTCGGCCTGCCCGCCCAGGAGTTCCCGGTCGACTGGGCCCGCATCGTCACTTCGATGATCACCATCAAGGGCATCTACGGCCGTGAGATGTTCGAGACCTGGTACGCCATGTCCGTGCTGCTCGAAGGCGGCCTCGACCTCGCGCCCGTCATCACCGGCCGGTACGGCTACCGCGACTTCGAGGCGGCCTTCGCCGACGCGGCGAGCGGCCGTGGCGGCAAGGTCATCCTCGACTGGACCGCGTAAGTCACCGCGTAAGTCACCTGCATTCCTGGGAGCTTTGAGATGTTCGACTCCGTGCGCGACGACCTGCGCGCCACCCTCGACGAGATCCGCGCCGCCGGCCTGCACAAGCCCGAGCGCGTCATCGACACCCCGCAGTCCGCGACCGTCAACGTCAGCGCGGGCGGCCGCCCCGGCGAGGTCCTCAACTTCTGCGCCAACAACTACCTCGGCCTCGCCGACCACCCCGAGGTCATCGCCGCCGCCCACCAGGCGCTGGACCGCTGGGGCTACGGCATGGCCTCCGTCCGCTTCATCTGCGGCACCCAGGAGGTGCACAAGGAGCTGGAGGGCAGGATCTCGGCGTTCCTCGGCCAGGAGGACACGATCCTGTACTCCTCCTGCTTCGACGCCAACGGAGGCGTGTTCGAGACGCTCCTCGGCCCGGAGGACGCGGTGATCTCCGACGCCCTCAACCACGCGTCGATCATCGACGGCATCCGGCTGTCCAAGGCCCGCCGCTTCCGCTACGCCAACCGTGATCTGGCCGACCTGGAAGCCCAGTTGAAGGAGGCGCAGTCGGCGCGCCGCCGACTGATCGTCACCGACGGCGTCTTCTCCATGGACGGCTACGTGGCGCCGCTGAAGGACATCTGCGACCTCGCCGACCGCTACGACGCGATGGTCATGGTCGACGACTCGCACGCCGTCGGCTTCGTCGGCCCCGGCGGCCGCGGCACGCCCGAGCTGCACGGCGTCATGGACCGCGTCGACATCATCACCGGCACGCTCGGCAAGGCCCTCGGCGGCGCGTCCGGCGGCTATGTGGCGGCCCGCGCCGAGATCGTCGCCCTGCTGCGCCAGCGCTCCCGGCCGTACCTGTTCTCCAACACCCTGGCCCCGGTGATCGCGGCGGCCTCCCTCAAGGTCATCGACCTGCTGGAGTCCGCGGACGACCTGCGCGTCCGCCTCGCCGAGAACACGAAGCTGTTCCGCCGCCGGATGACCGAGGAGGGCTTCGAGATCCTCCCCGGCGACCACGCCATCGCGCCCGTGATGATCGGCGACGCGTCCAAGGCCGGCCGGCTGGCGGAGCTGCTGCTGGAGCGCGGCGTGTACGTGATCGGCTTCTCTTACCCGGTCGTGCCCCAGGGCCAGGCCCGTATCCGCGTCCAGCTGTCCGCCGCGCACTCGACGGACGACGTCAACCGTGCCGTGGACGCCTTCGTCTCGGCCAGGGCCGAACTGGAAGGCTGACGTCCGGCTCGCTCCGGACCTTGCGATAATCGATCTCATGATCGAAGCGCGGCGGCTCCACATCCTCCGTGCGGTGGCCGACCACCGCACCGTGACGGCGGCTGCCGCCGCGCTGTATCTCACCCCCTCCGCGGTCTCCCAGCAGCTCGCGGCCCTGGAGCAGGAGACCGGCCACCGCCTGGTGGAGCGCGGCGCCAAGGGCGTACGGCTGACCCCGGCAGGCGAGATCCTGCTCAGTCACACCAACGCCGTGCTCGCCCAGCTGGAGCGGGCGGAGGCCGAGCTCGCGGCGTACAGCTCGGGCGCGGCCGGCACGGTCACGGTCGCCTCCTTCGCGACCGGCATCGGCCTGGTCGTCGCGCCCGCGGTGGCCCGCCTCGCCGAGACGTCCCCCGGCATCCGCATCCGCGTACAGGACGCCGAGGGCGACGCCAGCCTGCCGATGGTGCTGGACCGGCAGGTCGACATCGCGGTGGCCGTCGAATATCGCGGGGCACCGCCCGCCGACGACCCGCGCCTGACGCACGTACCGCTGTACGCCGAGCCCTTCGACGCCGTCGTCCCGGTCGGCCACCGGCTGGCCGACGCGGTCGAGGTCCCGCTCGCCGAGCTGGCCGAGGACACCTGGATCGGCCCCTACCCCGGCAACCCCTGCCATGACGTGGTCGTCCTGGCCTGCGAGAACGCCGGTTTCCAGCCCCGCCTCGAACACTCCTCGGACGACTTCCGCGCGGTCGTCGCGCTCGCCTCGGCCGACGCCGGAGTGGCCCTCGTCCCGCGCTCCGCGCTGCGCGGCATGGACCTCACCGGGGTCGTCGTACGGCCCGTGGACGGGGTGGCACCCACGCGCCGGGTCTTCGCGGCCGTGCGCCGAGGAGCGGAGGAGCATCCGCTGATCCGTCCTGTGCTGGAGGCGCTCGACGAGGCGGCCGGGGAGTGAGGCTGCCGTAACACAGCTGTTTCATATTCGGGATACCGTCCCGGATATGAAACGCCCGCCGGATGGCCTCCAAGCTCCCGACGCTCAACTCGACACCCGCCTGGGCTCTCGGCTGGCCGCGCTGCGGACCGAACGCGGCTGGTCTCTGGGCGAGTTGGCGGAACGCAGCGGCATCAGCCGTTCGACGCTCTCCCGGGCCGAGCGGGCGGAGATCAGCCCCACCGCGTCCATGCTCAACCGCCTCTGCAATGTCTACGGCCGCACGATGTCCCAACTGCTCAGCGAGGTCGAGTCCGAGCCCGCCCTGCTGGTGCGGGCGGCCGAGCAGCCGGTGTGGGAGGACCGTTCCGCAGGTTTCGTACGGCGCTCCGTCTCGCCGCCGCACGCCGGGCTGCGCGCCGAACTCGTCGAGGGACGTCTCGTCGAGGGCGCCGACATCGCGTACGACCGGCCGCCCGTGCCGGGGCTGGAGCAGCACGTCTGGGTGCTGGAGGGCACCCTCGACGTCACGGTCCAGGACGTCGAGCACCGCCTCGACGCCGGGGACTGTCTGCGGATGCGGGTGTGGGGGCCGACGCGGTTCCGGTGCGCCGGGCCGGGGGCGGTGCGGTACGCGCTGGCGGTGGTGC
Organism: Streptomyces chartreusis; assembly: GCF_008704715.1. Taxonomy (NCBI): domain Bacteria; kingdom Bacillati; phylum Actinomycetota; class Actinomycetes; order Kitasatosporales; family Streptomycetaceae; genus Streptomyces; species Streptomyces chartreusis. The sequence continues at coordinate 1,517,368 of NZ_CP023689.1, read as the reverse complement.
TGCCGTGAACGTGACGCGGCTGGATGAGCCTCAACTGATGGACCACATAGAGGACTTGGCCGACCTGCTGGTGGACACCGTGGCGGACGGCGCCTCCGTCGGATTCCTCGGACCCCTCGGCCGTACGGCGGCCCTGGCCTGGTGGAAGGAGCGCGCGGGCGCCGTCGGGGACGGGCGGCTGGCGGTGTGGGTGGCGTGCCGGGACGGGCGGACCGTCGGCACGGTGAGCCTGGCCTTCGCCGACAAGCCCAACAGCCGCCACCGCGCCGAACTCGTCAAGTTGATGGTGCACCGGGACGCCCGGGGTCAGGGTCTCGGCCGCAGACTCCTCGCGACCGCGGAGGAGGCGGCGACCGACGCCGGTGTCACCCTCCTCCACCTGGACACCGAGACCGACAGCCCCGCCGAGCGCCTCTACGACTCGGCCGGCTGGACCCGGGCCGGGGTGATCCCGGACTACGCGGCGAGCCCGGCGGGAGTGCTGCGGCCCACGACGATCTACTTCAAGTACGTGTGACCGTTCCGGTCGGCAAGAGGGATCACCTGTCATGGGCGTGAGCATCTCGTTCATCAGCGCGACGACGGAGGAGCTGGACAGGGCGGAGAAGGACCCGAATTGGGCGGAGCAGCGTGGGTCCGACCTGTACGGCGTCGACCATCCGCTGCCGGACCGGCCCGACTGCGGCCCCGACGAGGAACCGGGTCCTGGGGCGGGCGGGGCTCGGGCGGATGGCCCCGGAGCGGGCTGCCCGCTCTCACCAGGTGATTGTCAGTGATGGGCGCTACCGTGCCTCTCATGCCCGATGCCGAAGACGTACGCCGTATCGCCCTCTCTCTGCCGGACACGACGGAGAAGATCGCCTGGAGCATGCCCACGTTCCGGGTCGCGGGCAAGATGTTCGCCACACTGCCCGAGGACGAGACCTCCATCGCGGTGCGCTGCCCGAAGGAGGAGCGCGACGAACTGGTCATGGCCGAGCCCGGGAAGTTCTGGATCGCCGACCACGAGGCACAGTTCGCGTGGGTACGGGCCCGGCTCGCCGCCGTCGAGGACGAGGGCGAACTGCGCGACATCCTCGCCGACTCCTGGCGCCAGGCCGCTCCGACCCGCCTGCTGGACGCCTATCCGGAGCTGGGGCTGGCGACGGGGAACTGAAATCCGTGGGGCGTTGTCAGTGCCCCGTGTCATGATCCGAGGGCAGGTGTGGGAGCCGGGGCGGAGGGGGCCTCGGCTACCACGGAGGCTTGAGTGACGGCGGCGCGGGCGGCGGTCCGACCGGGGAGGGCGCGACGGACATGAGGGGGATGAAGCCGGGCAAGGAGGCCGGTGTCCGGCCGGTGTGGTCGCGGGACTTCGCCCTGTTCTTCGTCGCCCGTGCCGTCGCCCAGCTCGGGGACACGATGCTGCCCGTGGCCCTCGCCGCCGGGCTCCTCCAGCACGGGTACGGCGCCGGCGCGGTCGGTCTCGCCCTGGCCTCGACGTCCGCCGCCTTCGCCGGGCTCATCATCTTCGGCGGAGTCATCGCCGACCGCTTCAGCACCCGCAGACTGATGATCGGCGCCGACCTGGTCAGGCTGTGCACCCAGTCCCTGGCCGCAGTGCTGTTCTTCTCCGGGCACGTGGTCCTGTGGCAGATCTGCGCGATCGGTTTCGTCAACGGCGTCGCGGGCGCCGTGTTCCAGCCCGGCGTCCCCGGCACGGTCCGGCGGCTCGCCACCGACGTCCAGGGCGCGAACGGCACCATGCGGATCGCCGAGGCCGTCGCCCAGCTCGCCGGACCGGCCTGCGCGGGAGTGCTCGTCGGCTTCGCGTCACCCGGCGGCGTGTTCACGGCCCACGCCACCACGTACGCCGTCAGCGCCCTGTGCCTCCTCCTGCTGCGCCTGCCCGCGCAGACCCGGTCGCCGGGCGACGCCCGAACCGCTCGCGGAGCACGGGCCTTCCGCGCCGATCTGGTCGAGGGCTGGCGGGAGTTCAGAGCCCGGACCTGGCTCTGGGGCGTCATCGTCGTCTGGTGCGTCTACATGATCACCGTGTGGGGCCCCACCGTCCCGCTCGTGGCGACCGAGGTGGTCCAGCAGCACGGCCCGCGCTCCTACGGCCTGATCAACTCCGCCCTCGGCGCGGGCACCGTCGCCGGCGGCCTGCTCGCGCTGCGGCTGAGACCCCGCCGGATGCTCCGCGCCGGCGCGATGGGGCTCTTCGCCTTCGCCGGCTTCCCGGTGACCGTCGGCGCCGGTCTCGGCGTACCCGCCATGGCCGCCGGAGCGGCCGTCGCCGGTGCGGGCATGGCCTTCTGGAGCGTCATGTGGGCGACCAGCGTCCAGACACAGGTCCCGGCCGACGTCCTCAACCGCATCCACGCGTACGACGTCGCGGGCTCCCTGGCGATGATGCCGGTCGGCCAGGCCATCGCCGGACCGGCCGCCGCGACCCTCGGCGCCGGTCATGTGCTCCTGGTCGCCGGAGGAATGAGCCTCGTCGTCGCGGGCGCGCTGCTGTCGGTGCGGTCGATCCGGGGCCTGGTGCGAGCGGACGCTCCGGCGGCGGCACGGTCGGCTCCGGTGCCGACGGACGAACGCGTGCGGCCCGAGCCGCACTGAAGCGGACGGGTCCGCATAAACGGGTGCGCGACCACCGACCCGAGTGCGGTATTGTTTCCCTGCACGTTCGGCCAGGGGAAACCCCAGGTCAGACGGGCACCGGGACGTGGCGCAGCTTGGTAGCGCACTTGACTGGGGGTCAAGGGGTCGCAGGTTCAAATCCTGTCGTCCCGACTTGTGAAGCAGCAAGTCAGAGGCCGTATCGGAATTGCCGATACGGCCTTTTTCGTTTTGCGACGGTGCTGATCGCGCCGCTCTAGAAGGCCGATTCGAGGATGCCGAGGATGTCCTGTTCGGTGGGTTGGCGGGGTGCGTTGCGGGTCACGGCGTCCGCGAGGGCGCCTGAGGCGATCGGGGGCAACAGGTCCGGGCGGACGCCGAGTTCACGCAGGGGCCGTTTGATGTCGAGTTCGCCGGAGATCTCACGGACCGCGTCGATCGCCGCGCGGGCCCAGTCGCCGTCGGCGGGCGGGTCCAGGCGCAGCGCGCGGGCCGTCTGCTCGTAGGCCTCCTGCGCGTTCGGGGCGCTGAACTCCAGGACCTCCTCCAGGACGGCGGCGAGCGCGATGCCGTGCGGGGTGCCGGTGTGGGCAGTGAGGGCGTGGCCGATGCCGTGGACCAGGCCCAGGCCGGAGATGGTCAGGGCCTGGCCCGCCAAGTGGGCGCCGAGCATCAGTTGCGCACGGGCCTGAAGGTCCGAGCCGTCGCGGTGGGCGACCGGCAGCCAGCGCCCGACCATGGCCACCGCCTGCGTCGCGTACGCCACCGAGACAGGGTTGGCGCCGCGCGAGGCCAGGGACTCGATGCCGTGCACCAGGGCGTCGATGCCGGTGGCGGCCGTGATCCGGGCCGGCAGGCCGAGCGTGAGCTCCGGGTCCAGGAGGGCGATCCTCGGCTTGACCGAGGGGTGGCCGAGGTACACCTTGCGGCAGGCGGCGGTGTCCTCGATGACGCCGAAGCCGTTGGTCTCCGCACCCGTCCCCGAGGTGGTGGGGATCGCGATCAGCGGCAGGCCGTCGAGCGCCTCCCACAGCGCGTCCGCGTCGGCCGCCGCCGCGCCCGCGTTGCCGACCAGCAGCGAGATGCCCTTCGCCGCGTCAAGGACCGAGCCGCCGCCCAGGGCCACGACGACCGCCGGGCCGAACGCACGCGCCCGGGCGGCGCCCTCGTCGACGTTGCCCGTGGACGGGTTGGCGCCCACCTCGTCGTACACCCCGTGCTCCACGCCCGCCGCGTCCAGGACCTTCAGCACCTGGTCGACGATGCCGGCGGCCCGCAGACCGCGGTCGGTGACCACGAACGCGCGGTCCATGCCGAGGGAGGAGACCAGCTCCGGGAGATGGGTGAGGCGGCCCGGGCCGAACTCGATACGGCAGGTGGGATCGATGGCCAGCTGGTTGGTGAGTGACTCGCCCATGGCGTGCGGCTCCTGGAAACGCGGCGGGAAGGGAGACGGGAGGGAAGGGGGTGACGGTCCTGAGTCAGGCGGTGCCGATCAGCGCCTCCTCCGGGTGTGGGAGGCGGAACTCCCGGCCGGCCAGGGACTCGTACAGGCGGACCGGGCTCATCTCCCCGGCCAGGTCGCCGTGCTGGGCCCTGGAGCGGCGGAAGATCTGCTCCACGAGGGCGGACAGTTCGGTGGACACACCCACATCGCGGCCCAGGTCGACGGCGAGTCCGAGGTCCTTGCAGGCCAGGGCCATCGCGAAGGAGTCGTCATAGTCGCCCTCGACCAGCACGGACAGTACGTCGTGCTCCAGGAAGTGCGAGGCGGCCGGGCTGGCGAGCAGCGAGCTGCGCAGGACGCCCAGGTCGACGCCCGCCTTCGTGCCCATGGCCAGCACCTCGGACGTGGCGACGAGGTGGGTGAACCACAGCAGGTTGATCATCAGCTTGACCGTGTAGCCGGCGCCGAGCGGGCCCACGTGCAGGACCTTGTCGGGGTCGCCCAGGGTCTCCAGGACGGGCAGGCACATCCGGAAGTCGTCCCCGGCCCCGCCGACGAATATCTGCAGCCGGCCCGCCTCGGCACCGTGCGCCATGCCGCTGACGGGCGCGTCGAGCCGGCGTACTCCACGCCGGTCCAGCACCTCGGCGGCGATCCGGTCCGCGGCGGCCGGAGTGGACGTCGACATGTCGATCCACAGGGCGCCCTCGGGCAGAGCCTCGGCGGCGCCGCCGCGCAGCAGCACCTCCTCGACGATGCGCGGGTTCGGCAGCATCGTGATCAGCAGTTCGGCGTCGGTCGCGCACGCCGCCGGGGTGTCGGCCCAGCGGGCGCCGAGCGCCAGATGCTCTACGGCGGCCTCCTGCCGGGAGTCGTGCACGGTGACCAGGTGTCCCGCGTGGATCAGATGGCGGGCCATGTGGCTTCCCATGTTGCCCAGGCCGATGAAACCGATCCTCATCGATGTCCTCGCTATGTACCGGTGAAAAGGGGATGGGTGAGTGAAAGGGGATGTGCGGGCGGACCGGGGCCGGCCGTTCAGGACAGGTCGATCCAGGTGGTCTTGAGTGCCGTGTACGCGTCGAGCGCGTGCAGGGACTTGTCGCGGCCCGCGCCGGTGGCCTTGAAGCCGCCGAAGGGGGTGATGACGTCGCTGGCATCGAACGTGTTGATCCACACCGTGCCCGCTCGCAGCCGCCTGGCCGTGCGGTGGGCGACCTTCACGTCCCGGGTCCAGACGGAGGCGACGAGGCCGAAGTCGCTCTGGTTCGCCAGCCGTACGCCTTCGTCGACGTCGCCGTCGTACGACACGACCGCCAGCACCGGGCCGAAGATCTCCTCCTGGCCGACGACGGACGCGTTGTCCACGCCGTCCAGCACCGTAGGTTCGACGAAGGTGCCGCCGGATTCGGTGAGCGTGCGCCCGCCGCCCAGCAGGACGCGCGCCCCGTCCTGCCTGCCGCGCTCGATGTAGCCCAGGATCTTGGCGAGTTGGCCCTCGTCCACGATCGGACCCATCACGGTGGCCGGGTCGAGCGGGTCACCGACACGGAAGGTCTCGGCGGTGATCCGCCGTACGGCGTCCAGGAGTTGCTCCCTCACCGCCGCGTGGACGACGACGCGCGAGCCCGCGTTGCAGGTCTGCCCCGCGTTGTAGAAGATGCCCCACGCCACGGCGGACGCGGCGGCCTCGACATCGGCGTCGGCCAGCACCAGCTGCGGCGACTTGCCGCCCGCCTCCACGGCGACCTGCTTGCCGTTGGACTCGCCCGCGTACACCTGGAAGAGCCGGGCCACCTCCGCCGAGCCGGTGAAGGCGATCTTGTCGACCTCGGGGTGCCTGCCGAGGGACTGGCCCGCGACCTCGCCCCGCCCGGGGACCACGTTGAGCACGCCGTCCGGCAGCCCCGACTCGGTGGCCAGCGCGGCCAGGCGGAGCGCGGCGAGCGAGGTCTGCTCGGCCGGCTTGAGGACGACGCTGTTGCCGGTGGCGAGCGCCGGGCCCAGCTTCCAACTGGCGATCAGCAGGGCGTAGTTCCACGGCACGACCGCGCCGATGACGCCCAGCGGCTCCCGGGTGATCAGCGCCAGCGCGTCGCCCGGGGTCGGGGCCACCTCGTCGTAGGTCTTGTCCAGGGTCTCGGCGTACCAGGCGATGGTCTCGGCGGCCTTGTCCACGTCGATGCGCACCGACTCGGTGATGGGCTTGCCCATCTCCAGCGTGTCGAGCAGGGCCAGTTCCTCGGCGTTCGCCCGGATCAGCCCGGCCCAGCGCAGCAGGATCCGCTTGCGCTCCTTGGGCGCCAGGTCGCGCCAGCGGCCGTCCTCGAACGCGGTGCGCGCGGACCGCACCGCGCGGTCGACGTCCTCGGCACCTGCCGCCTGTACTTCGGCCAGGACCGCGCCGTCGCGTGGCGAGACACTCGTGAAGCTGTCGCCGGAGGCCGCGTCGGTGAAGGCGCCGTCGATGAACAGGCGTGTCTCGAAGGACAGCTTGGCCGCCGCGGCCAGCCACTCGTCGTGGGAGCGGGCCAGCAACTCCTCGATGGTGTAAGTCACTTGATCCTCCAGCGGTCGATCGCGTCCTCGTCCAGCTCGACGCCGAGGCCGGGCCTGTCCGGGATCTCCAGGTCGCCCTCGGCGTTCACGCGGACCGGCTCGGCGAGCATGAAGTCGCGGCGCTCGGGGGTCCAGCCGGGCGGGTCGTAGGGGAACTCGAAGAAGGGGCCGCCGCCGACGCCGGCCGCGACGTGCAGGTTGGCGAGCACCCCGATGCCGTTGGTCCAGCTGTGCGGGGTGAACTGGCGGTGCTTGAGGTGGGCGAGCTCGGCCAGGGTGCGGGCGCGCTGCATGCCGATCGCCAGCACCACGTCCATCTGGTAGATGTCGAGCGCGTCCTCCTCGAGGTAGCGCAGCAGCTCAGTGGGGGAGTGGTGCATCTCGCCCGCGGCGATCCGCACCCCGGGGTTCTCGGCGCGCAGCCGCTTGAAGCCGGAAAGATCGGCGTACGGCAGCGGCTCCTCGACCCAGAACACGTCGAGCTCGGCGAGGCGGGCGATGGTCCTGCGGGTCTTGGCGAGGTCGGACGCGTTCGCCGTGTCGCCCGCCATCCGCCAGGACTGGTTGAGATCGACCATGATCTCGAAGTCGGCGCCGAGCTCCTCGCGCACGGCACGCACCGCGGCGACGCCCTCGTCGACACGATTGCGGTCGATCCGGATCTTCAGCGCCCGGAAACCGGCCTCGCGCACCTTCAGCGCGGTGGCGACCCGTTCCTCGGGGGACTTGAGCTCGCCCGAGGAGGCGTACGCGGGCAGCTTCTTCGCCGCGTTGCCGAACAGCTCCGACACCGGGCGGCCGTGCACCTTGCCGATGACGTCCCACAGCGCTGCCTCCAGCGGCCAGTAGTGGGCGCCGTGGAAGTTGGCGGTCTCGATGGCCCTGACGTGCCGGGTGATGTCGAGGGGGTCCTCGCCGACGAACAGGTGCTTGTACGTCTCGAAGCCGTCCATGAGGTCGCCGGAGCCGATGCCGGTGACGCCCTCGTCGGTGTGGACGCGCACGATCGTCGCGTCGAAGGTACGGCGCGGCTCCGGGTCCCAGGCGGCGCGGAACGGGGGGTCCAGCTCCAGGCGCAGCCGGTCAAGGGTGATGTCGGTGATCTTCATCGGGCGAGCACCTCGGCGGTCGGCGTGTAGAAGGGGTTGGCCGGGCCCTCCTTGGCGGCGGCCTGTACGTCGAAGACGGTGGGCGTGCCGGTCACGGCGGCCCGCAGAGCGCCGTACGCGGCGGCGCGCTGGTTGCGGAAGGAGGCGTCCAGGTCGCCGACCGCCGGGTTGACCCACACCGCGGCGATGATCAGCAGGTCGTCGGCCTCCTCGGCCGGGATCAGCCCGTCGTCGACCGCGTCCGCGACCCCCTGCGCGAGGCCGGCCTGCGCGGCACCCCAGGTGGCCCGCTGGTGCAGCTCGCCCTCCGCGGCGGCCTTGGCCACGAACAGGGTCAGCGGCTTCACCGGCACGGACGGCCGCACGACCGTCATGAACGGCACGTGCCCGGCGCTAGGGGTGGCCAGCGCCGTCGCCCAGGCGGTCTCGACGGGGCCGCCCTTGCGTCCGATCACGATGTTCGTGTGCGCGGCGTCGGCGCCCTCACCGACGAAGGACTCGCCGATGAGCGCGGTCGGGGCAAAGGGCGAAGGCATGGAATCTCCTGGATCTCCGGGACCGGGAAGCGGCGGCGGACCGGGGGATCAGGCGAGGCGGGAGCAAAGCTCGCATACCTCGCAGTTCATCCGGCCCGATGCGGCGAATCTAGGTCCGCCGCCACCCCGTCGCAAGGCGCCCGCGGGAATCGAAATGCCGGTTGCTCTCCTGACAACTTCCGCCCTGACCTGGGGGTTCCTTTGCCGGTGAGCGCGCATACGATGACCCCGTGACCGACTCCTCCTCGGCCTCCCGCGGACACGGCCTGCGCCGTGACATAGACCTGCTGGAGGCGCTCGCCTCCGACGAGGCGCAGAACGCCGGCGGCCTCGGCGTCGTACGCCTCGCACAGCTGGTCGGCCGCGAGAAGACCCAGGTCTCCCGGGCCCTGAAGGCCCTCGCCGCCGAGGGCATCGTGGAGCGCGACCCCGACACCCTGGAGTACCGCCTGGGCTGGCGGCTGTTCTCCCTGGTGGCCCGCACCTCCGAGAGCCGTCTGGTGCGCGTGGCCGAACCCGTCATGCACACCCTGTCCGCGGATCTGGAGGAGACCAGCCACCTGTGCGTCCTCAGCGACCGCGAGGTCCTCACCCTGCTGTCGGTCTCCGGGCACTCCTTCCGCGTCCACGGCTGGGAGGGACGCGGTGTGCCCGCCTGGCGGCTGTCCGCGGGGCGCGTCCTGCTGGCCGACGCCACGCCCGACGAGCTGTACGTCCGCTTCGGCACGACCGGTGAGATGCCCGTGCAGGACCTGTGGACCCTCATCCAGGACGCCCGGCGGCAGGGCTACGCCCGTGTCAGCGAGGAGTTCGAGGAGGGCCTGGTCGGCGTGTCCGCCCCGGTGCGCGACTTCCGGGGCCGGGTCGTCGCGGCCATCAACATCTCCGCCCCCAAGGCCCGGCTCGGCGAGCGTCTCGACGAGGCGGGCCGTACGACGGCCCGGGCGGCGGCAAGGGTGTCGTCGCTGCTGGGCTGGGAGCCCCGGCGCACTCCGTTGCTGCGGGCCCGGCTCACCTGACCCACGTACACCCGCACATGATCGGCGAGTTGCCCTCAGAGCAACCCCCGTTTCGATCCGCCGGAGTTGCCTTGTCGGCCCCATGACGCGCTCGTAAATTCACCGCGCATCGGACGAGCCCCGTCCGAAACGGAGAAAAGAGCAGCTCATGAACCTCGCCGGCATCGACCTCCTGGCCAAGGCGCCACCAGCGGAAGGCGATGTGTTCCTCGGCGGCCGATGGCTCGCGGCCGCCGACGGACGGACCTACCCCGTCCACGACCCGGCCACCGGCGACCTCATCCGCCACGTCTCCTCGGCGGGACCGGACGACGCCCGCGCGGCGATCGACGCCGCGCACTCGGCCGCGGCCGGCTGGCGCTCGACACCGCCCCGGCGCCGTTCGGAGATCCTGCACGACACCTTCGCGCTCATGCGGGAGCACACCGACACCCTCGCCCGGCTCATCGTCCTGGAGAACGGCAAGGCGTACCGGGACGCGGCGGCCGAGGTCGGCTACGCCGCCGAGTTCTTCCGCTGGTTCGCCGAGGAGGCCGTCCGCGTCGGCTCCGCCTTCGGGGACGCCCCGGCCGGCGGCTACCGCCACGTCGTACGCAAACACCCCGTCGGCGTCACCGCCTTCGTCACCCCCTGGAACTTCCCGGCCGCCATGGCCACCCGCAAGATCGCCCCGGCCCTCGCGGCCGGCTGCCCCGTCCTGCTCAAGCCCGCCCCGGAGACCCCGCTCACCGCCCTCGCGGTCGCCGCGCTGCTCGCCGAAGCCGGCCTGCCGGACGGCCTGTTGAACGTCCTGCCCACCGACCGCGCCCCCGAGGTCGTCTCGGCCTGGCTCGGCGACGAACGGGTCCGCAAGTTCTCCTTCACCGGCTCCACCGCCACCGGCAAGGTGCTCCTGGAGCAGGCCGCCGCGAACGTCGTCAACGTCACCATGGAGCTCGGCGGCAATGCCCCCTTCGTCGTCTGCGCGGACGCCGACGTGGACGCGGCCGTGCGCGGGGCGATGGACGCGAAGATGCGCGGCGGCGGCGAGGTCTGCATCGCCGCCAACCGGTTCTACGTCCACGCCGACGTCGCCGCCGAGTTCACGGAGAAGTTCGGCGCCGCCATGGCCGCCGTACGCGTCGGACCCGGCCTGGAGGACGGCGTCACCCTCGGACCGGTGATCAACGAGGGGGCCGTCGACAAGATCCGCTCGCTCGTCGACGACGCCGTCGCCCGCGGAGCACGGATCGCCGCGCGGGGCGGCACACCCGACGGGCCCGGCCACTTCCACCCCGCGACCGTCCTCGTCGACGTCCCCGACGACGCCCGGATCCTGCACGAGGAGGTCTTCGGACCGGTCGCGCCGCTCACCACCTTCACCGACGAGAACGAGATGCTCGCCCGCGCCAACGCCACCGTCCACGGCCTGGCCTCGTACGTCTACTCCCGCGACGTCGGCCGTGCGCTGCGCATCGCCGAACGTCTGGAGGCCGGCATGGTCGGCGTCAACCGCGGCCTGCTGTCCGACCCGGCCGCCCCCTTCGGCGGCGTCAAGCAGTCCGGCCTGGGCAGGGAGGGCGGCCGCGAAGGCATCGAAGCCTTCCTGGAGACGCAGTACATCGCCCTGGACTGGACCGACTGACCTTCCCCCGCACCCAGCTCCCCTCCCTCCGCTCACGACAAGGACCGCCCATGGCAATGACGCCTGCGACCCAGCACCAGCCCAGCACACCCGAAGTGCCCGGCCTGCACCGCGAACGCCGCCGTCTGCACACCAAGTTGAAGCTCGCCACCCAGATCGGGCAGGGCATCGACGGCTACATCATCGGCGGCATCGGCATGGCGATGGCCGCGCTGACCACCGACCTCCATCTCTCCACGTTCATGCAGGGCCTGGTCGGCGCCTCCCCGCTGATCGGCATCTTCATCGGCGGCCCCCTCTTCGGCCGGCTCGCCGACCGCTTCGGCCGCCGCCCGGTGTTCCTCGTCGACATGCTGATCTTCCTGATCGGCTCGGTCCTGCAGTTCTTCGTCACCGACGGCACCCAGCTCTTCCTCATCCGTCTGCTGATGGGCGTCGCGATCGGAGGCGAGTACGCCATCGGCGCCCCGCTGCTTTCCGAGTACGCGCCCCGGCAGGGCCGCGGCCGGCTGCTGGCCAGCCTGGAGATCAGCTGGTACGTCGGCTACGCGCTGGCCACGGTCGTCGGCGCGCTGTTCGCGGACGTCGACGGCGGCTGGCGGTGGTCCCTGGCCAGCAGCGCGGTCATCGCCGTGGTGTGCGTCGCACTGCGCGGCGGCATACCGGAGTCGGCACGCTGGCTGCTGAGCAGGGGGCGCCGCGAGGAGGCCGAGGCGCTGATCGAGAAGTACGGCATCGAGGTGGACATCGACGCCGAGCTCGACGAGTCCCAGGCGCCCGCGCGAGAGGGGTTCCGGGCGCTGTTCAGCCGACGGCACCTGCGCAGCACGGTGTTCGCCAGCGTCTTCTGGGCGGCGCTCGTCCTGCCGTACTTCGCCATCGGCACGTTCTGGACGCAGGTCTTCGAGGCCCTGAACATGGGCGACAACGCCGTCGCGGCGCTGCTCGTCTACTCCTTCACCGCGGTGGCGGGCGTGACGGCGGGCTGTCTCGTCGTGGACCGGATCGGCCGGCGCAGGCTGCTCATCCCGCCGTTCTGGATCACCGCGGGCGCCCTGGCGCTGGTCGCGCTGTGGCCCACGTCCACCCCGGTCATCGTCGGCGGCTTCCTGTTCTTCATCTTCCTCAACGCCGCCTCCAGCGCACTCACCGCCATCTACCCGCTGGAGGTCTTCCCGACCTCCCTGCGCACCACCGGCGTCGGCTTCGCCACCGCGATGAGCCGGGTCGGCGCGGCCATCGGCACCTTCCTGCTGCCGATGGGCCTGGACCGGTTCGGCGCGGAGTTCGTCCTGCTGATCGGCGCCGGGGTGCTCGCGCTCGGCGGTCTCGTCTCGCAGTTCCTCGCCCCGGAGACGACCGACATGGACCTCGCCCGGGCGGCACGCAAGGCGCGCGGGGCGTAGCCACCCCCACACCACGCAACAGCCCCGCAGGCGAGTGCCTGCGGGGCCGTGCGCCGTCGGGCGTCAGGCGTAGGCGTCGAAGGGGATCCCGGACGGCTTCGCGTAGTCGAGAGCCCACTGGAAGTCGCCGTCGTCGATCTTGATCGTGGCGGAGCCGAAGTCGGCGCTCATGAGCTTGTCGCGGTAGCCGGCCGGATAGCCGTTCCAGCCGACCAGACGCGGGAAGAACCAGTTGCCGGTGGCGTTCTCCGCCGGTTCGTCGTTGCTGCCCGCGAACCGGAAGCAGTGACTGGAGACACCGTCCTTGTGATAGACGATCTTCGGGTGGGTGCCGTCGAAGCGGATCGCCGAACGGGCGGCCAGCTGGTAGGTGTTGTGCTGGGACACCGACACGTACTCGGCCTGGTTGTCGCGGATCCACACGATGACGTGTTCCCAGTCGTGCGTGTGCCCGAGGGCCGCAGGACCCAGGGTGATCTGGTCCTTCTCGAAGTAGCTGGCGTACATCACCGCGCACCAGCCGTTGTTGCACTTCGCACGCGAGTAGGTGTTGGCGTTCGCCAGCTGGGCGTAGTCGTGGCACTTGCCGTTGACGTCGCCGCCGAGCTTGAGACCCGGGTTGAGGGTCCCGTCGGCGCCGATGGCGGCTGTGGCGTAGCAGCCGTCGCCGTCGTAGTCGTAGGCCGGGGAGAACGTCTGCTCCAGGCCGTCGGCGTTCTGCGGTAGCAGGGTCAGGACGTTCGCGTGGGCACTCGCGGGGAGGGCCACGACGAGCGTCATCGCGCCCAGCGCGCCGAGGGCGAGCTTGGCGAGGGATCTCGACTTGCGCATCACGGCTCCCGGTTCAGCAGTAGAGGTTGCCGCCCGGCGAGACGCCGAGGATCGAGGTGAACCGGTTGTAGGCGTCGACGCGGCTCTGGACCTGCGCCGGGTTCCTGCCGTCGCACTCCAGGGAGCCGTTGATGGAGCGGATCGTCTGGCCGAAGCCGGCCTGGTTCACCATGGCGTTGTGGGGGGTCATGGTGCCGGGACCGGACTGGGTGTTCCAGTACCAAAGACCGGTCTTCCAGGCGACGGCCGCCTCGTTCTGCACCCGCCAGGGGTTGTTGAGCAGGTCGATGCCCAGGGCGTCACCGGCGGCCTTGTAGTTGAAGTTCCACGACAGCTGGATCGGACCGCGGCCGTAGTAGGCGGCCTGGCCGGCGGGGCAGCCGTAGGGCTGGTTCCAGTCGCAGTAGTGGGGGTAGTTGGCGGTGTTCTGCTCGACGATGTGCACGAGGCCGCCGGTCTCGTGGTTGACGTTGGCGAGGAAGGCCGCCGCCTCCTGCTTCTTCACGGTGTCGCTGCCGGTCTTGGCGAAGCCCGGGTAGGCGCTCAGCGCGGCGACCAGGCCGCTGTACGTGTAGAACGAATTCCGGCTCGGGAACATCTGGTTGAACTGCGCCTCGCTGACCACGAAGCCGGACGGGGTGCCGCCGCCCCCGCTCGCGGGCGCGTTCCACTTCTGGTTCGCGGTGCCGGTGCAGGTCCAGATCTGCAGCCGGGTGCCGTTGGCACTGTTGTTGTCCCGGACGTCCAGGCACTTGTTCGCGGCCGGGTTCACGATGTCGCGTGCGCCGCTGACCACCCACTGCTGGTTCGCGCCGCCCGAGCAGTCCCACAGCTGGACCGCCGCGCCGTCCGCCGTGCTGCGCTCGGCGACGTCCAGACACTTGCCGAGCGCGCGCAGGGTGCCGTCGCCGGAGTTGGACCAGATCTGCGCGCCGGTCCCGTTGCAGTCGTAGAGCTGTACGGCGGTGCCGTTGGCGTTGCTCGCGCCCGCCACGTCGACGCACTTGCCGGCGAGGCCGGTGATCGTGCCGTCGGCGGCCCGCGCGGGGGTCACGGTGAGCAGGGCGGTGAGGACGGCGGTGAGCACCGCGAAGATCGCGAGCCGGGGTCTGAGCAGGGTCATGGACATGGTCGAGGACGCTCCTTTGAGGTGTCGCGGGGTGAGCCGGCCGCCCCTCTTCTCAAGGGACGGCCGGCGGCAGAGCTCAGGGACGCGCTACGGGTAGTTCGTCAGATTGGCCACGTTGGAGCCGGAGTTGGACGGACCGCCCGTGTTGTTGACGACGTGCCGGATGGTGCCTGTACCGCCGAGGGAGACCGTCACCATGCTGGTGAAGCGGACTCCCGCCTTGTTCGGTGCCTCGATGGCCCGCTCGGCGGTCACACTCGGATTGACGTTGAAGAAGCAGTAGCTGCCGAGGCCGTAGGCCTGATGGCTGGTCACGGAGTCGGCGACCTTGTAGGCCGCGTAGCCCTGCGTGGAGCCGTTCATCCACGCCGCCTGGTTCGGCGGGTCGTAGGGCATCTCGTTCTGGTAGAAGTACGTCCGGCCGCCGTTGCCGTTCCAGATGGTCTGGTACTTCTGGTAGTGCTCGACGAACAAGCCGTACGCGGTGACGTCGTCGCCGTTGACGATCAGGCCGGTGTCGCCGGTGTTGGTGTTCCAGCCGACGCCGCTGCCGTGGTCGGCGCGCCAGATCCACATGTGGTCGCCGATGACGTTGTCGCTGTTGATGACGAGGCTGGTGGTCGCCTTGCCGACGGCTGCGCCGCCGACGCGGAAGTACACGTCGTGCAGTGAGGTCGGGTTGGCGGCGTGGGACGCGGACGAACCGGCCGGGCCGACCTCCATCAGGGTGGGCGAGTTGGTGGTGCCCGCGTCGAAGAGGACGCCCGCGACCTTCACACCGTCGACGTCGGCCACCTTCATCGCGGTGACGCCGTTGTCCGGGATGAACGTGGCGAGGCCCAGGCCGAGGACGACGGTGTCGGCGCGGTTCACCTGGAGGGTCTGGTTGAGGTGGTAGACGCCGGGCGTGACGAGCAGGTTCTTGCCCGCGGCCAGCGCGGCGTTGATGTCGCCGGCCGTCGCGCCGGGCTTCACGACGTAGAAGGAGTCGAGGGACAGCGAACTGCCGGACGGGGAGCCGCCCGCCCAGCTCGTCGCGCTGGAGTTGGACCGCACCGACGGCACGAACACCTTGTAGGCGCCGGCTCCGTCGACGTACAGGAACGGCTTCTCCCGGCTGACCGGGGTCTGCGCGACCGTGGTGTACGGCGGGTTGGGGAAGCTGGTGCCGGGGACGCCCTGGCTGCCGACGAAGACCATGTTCCAGTTGGAGCCGGTCCAGCTGCCGAGCTGGGAGTTGCGGGTCAGCCACTGCTGCTGGCTGCCTGAGTTGACCTGGCCGTCGATCTTGGTGTCGGCGAGCAGACCGCCGCTGGACCAGCCGCCGTCGTCCAGGGCGAGGTTGCCGCGCAGATGCATCCGGCGGTACGCCGACGCCTGCGAGACCGCCCAGCGGTCGGCGCCGCCCGTCGGGTTGACGGACAGGTTCTCTGCACCGCGCCAGAAGTTCTGGGTGGCGTTCTGCGGCGGGAACCAGTCGGCCTCGGCGTGCACCGCGCCGTTGACGGTGACCGAGTCCGGGGACAGGCCGAGCCCGGCGACCTGGGTGTAGAAGCCGACGTTGACGTTCGCGTTGTAGGAGCCCGGCTTGAACAGGACGGCGTAGCGCTGCGAGCCGAACTGGTTGGTCTCCTGCTGCTGGAAGATCGAGTTGAGCCGGTTCTGGATGGTCGAGGGCGACATGGACGGGTCGAAGACGACCACGTTCGGGCCGAGGTCCGGGTTCGCGGCCGACTGGTTCACCGGGACCACCTGGAACCGCTGGGCGGCGCTGCCGTTGCACGTGTACTGCACGAACTGGACGCTGTCGGCGAGCGATGCGCCCGGGTCGTCCAGGCACTTGCCGCTGTTTCGGTTGACGAAGCGGTAGATGCCGCCGCCCTCGTCGACGGGCAGCCACTGCTGGTTGGCGCCGCCGCCGTAGGCCCACAGATGGACCGGCCCGCCGTCGGTGGTGGAGACGTCGGCGACATCCACGACCTGGCCGGTGTTGTTGCGGTTGTTGATGCGGACGTAGCCGTCACTGGTCGGCGTGAAGCTCCAGTTCTGGGCCGTCGAGCCGTTGCACGCGTACTGCTGCACGACGGTGCCGTTGGCGGTGGCGGCCGCCCGGGCGTCCAGGCATCTGCCGCTCGCGGCGTTCATGACGGTCGAGTAGTCGGCGGGCAGCGCGGCCGCCGCGCTCTCCGCGGCGCCGGCCGGCGCGGGCGCCGAGGTGAGCAGGGACGCGGCCGCCACGGTGACGACCGTGACGGCGGTGGATCTGCGGAGGCGCCTGAGCGCGGGACGCACGAAGGTGGGCACTGATTCTCCTCGCCGAGCGAAGCGATACGGGGGTTCCCCCGGCCGGAGCCGGGGGAGGGGTCGACGCTGGTGGGGGTGGCTGGATCAGCCGGCGTATCCGGCGAACACACGCGTGAAGTCCCAGTCGGACTGGTTCACGCCGGAACAGCTGTCGGCGGGGCCACCGGTGCAGGGGCGGTCGCGGTTGGCGGACCAGAACGTCAGCCGGGCCAGGTGGTGTTGCCGGGCGTAGGCGAGCATCGTCCTGAAGTCGTCGACGGTGACGGTCTCGTTCTGGTCGGTGATGCCGTTCATCGACGAGATGCCCATGGACCGGTAGGCCTGGTCGTCGCTGTAGCCGTACGCCGACTTCAGCGAGTTCTTGAGCCCTTCGGCGGCCCGCACGGACAGGTCGCCCATGTTCTGTCCGTTGCCGCCGAAGTTGAACGGCATGATCGTCCAGGCGTCCACCGTCAGGCCGGTGCCGGCGGCACGGCCGATGAGGGAGGTGTCGGGGCCGTTCTGGCCGGTGCCGATGGTGATGTACACCTTCAGGCCGGGGTTGTCGGCCTTGACCTTCTTCAGGGCGTCGACCGTGCGCTGCTGCACGGTCGGGCTGTCGTAGGCGTCGGCTTCGAGGTCGATGTCGATGGCCTTCAGCCCGAAGGCGCTGACGACCCTCTGGTAGGCGGCGGCCAGTTCGCTCGCACTGGAGCAGGAGCTCTCCAGCTTGTTGCCGCTCCAGCCACCGAACGACGGGACGACGTCACCGCCGTTCGCCCGCACGGTCTCGATCGTGCGCTGGTCGACCCCGCCCGTCAGTGCCCGGCCGCCGTCCCACTGCGGGTTGCAGTAGCCGTTGCTGAGGACGAAGGCGAGCGTGAAGTACTTGACGCCGGTGGCGTTGCTGACCGTGGTGGGGTTCGGCGGGCTGCCCCAGCCGTTGTAGAGGTAGGGCGCCACGGCCGATGACGCCAAGGGGGCGGCGGCCTGTGCGGGGGGAGTGGAGAGCAGGCCGGTGGTGAGCGAGAGTGCGGTGAGGGATATGGCCGCGGGGAGGGATTTGGACATGCGCGCGGAAGCCCTTCGTGGGGGGTGAGCAACCGGGGCCGCGTTCACCTTCTGAACGGTGAGTGCGTCTCGTGGGTGTCTGGTTGACCCGTGAACCTAAAGGTCTGGACCACTTACGTCAAGACGTGAAGTAAGCTTTGGCAACAATTAATTGCGGCCCCGGTCGGAACGGGCCGACCCGCCTCCCGGAGCCCCGCCGCGGCACGTGGTACTTCTTGCCTTCCCGGCCTCGCTGCCGTACCAAGCCGTCGCCGATCCGCCTGGTGGCACCGATATGACGAACCACCCCTTCGGCCTGCGCCGCCCGCATGTGGCCGTGGGTCCCGAACGCCTTCTCGCCCTCGGTGACGCCGTGTTCTCCATCGCGATGACACTGCTCGCGCTCGACATCACCGTCCCGGACGGCCTGGCCGAGGCCGAGGTCGCCGACGCCGTGGCGGACGCGGTGCCCACCATCGGCGCGTATCTGCTCAGCTTCTTCGTCATCGGCACGCTCTGGCTCGTCCAGCACGGCCTGTTCCGCCTGATCGCGACACTCGACCGCTGGCTGCTCCTGCTCTACTTCGCGCTCCTGGCGACGGTCGCCGCGCTGCCCTTCCCGACCCGGCTGATCAGCGAGTACGGCGAGACGACCACGGCGACCGCCTGCTACGCGGGGGCGATCGCCCTGGCCGTGGCCCTGATGTGCGGCATGTACGTGCGCCTGCTGGTGAACCCCGAGGTGGCGGCGCCGGAGACCTCTCGCACGTTGCTGAAGGTGGAGATCCGGCACGGTGTCCTGCTGGTCCTCGTCTTCGCCACTTCGGTGCCGGTGGCCTTCTACTCGCCGACCCTCGCCAAGTACTGGTGGCTGCTGGCCGTCGGGACACGGATGCTCTACCGCAAGCCGGCCGACCAGGAAGAGTGACGGCGCCGCGAACTCAGTCGGCGTCCCCGAACCACCGGCGCAGCGCTTCGAGCAGTTCCTCCTGGGCCTCACCGACCCACGCCACATGGCCGTCCGGCCGCAGCAGCGCCGCGGGCACGTCCAGGTCCTCACTCACGTCGACGACATGGTCGACCCGGTCCGCCCAGCCCTCGACCGACAGCCGGCCGGTCCCGTCGAGCAGCAGCCCGCGGCCGTCGTGCGTCAACTCGTAGAGGCGGCCCTGCTTCAGCGGGAGGTCCCGCATGCGCCGGCCGAGCAGGTCGTGGCCCTCGCCGAAGTCGTAGCGGACGTCGACCGCGGTGATCATCCCGGTGACGTACCGGTTCACCTCCGCGAAGTCCATCAGCTTCGAGAACAGCTCCCGCAGCGCGGTCGGGCCCGGTTCGCTGCCCAGGAGGGTGATCTGCGCCCGGGTGTTGGCGAGGACGGCGGCGCTCACCGGGTGCCGTTCGGCGTGGTAGGTGTCCAACAGCCCTTCCGGCGCCCGGCCCCGGACCGCGGCGGCCAGCTTCCAGCCCAGGTTGAACGCGTCCTGGATACCGAGGTTGAGGCCCTGCCCGCCGGTCGGCGGATGGATGTGCGCCGCGTCGCCGGCCAGCAGCACCCGGCCGACCCGGTAGCGCTCGGCCTGCCGGGTGGCGTCACCGAAACGGGAGAGCCAGCGCGGCGAGTGCGCACCGAAGTCGGTGCCCGCGGTGGCCCGCAACTGCCGCTTGAACTCTTCGAGGGTCGGCTCGCTCGCGCGGTCTTCGGCCACGCCGTCGGCGGGCACCACGACGCGGTAGACCCCGTTCTCGCCGGGGCCCGCACCGAACCGCAGCTGGGTCTTGCGGACCTCGGCGACCACGGCGGCGATCCTCTCCGGATCCTCCGTCAGCTCCATCTCGCCCAGCAGCGTCTCGACCGTGGCGGCCTCGCCGGGGAAGCCGACGCCGAGCAGCTTGCGCACCACGCTGCGACCGCCGTCGCAGCCGGCGAGGTAGCGCGAGCGAAGCCGCGTACCGTCCGCCAGCTCCACGCTCACACCGTCGTCGTCCTGGCTCAGCCCGACCACTTCGCAGCCCCGCCGGATCTCGGTGCCGAGTTCCAGCGCGCGCTCGTTCAGCAGCCGCTCGGTGACCGGCTGCGGGGTCGCAAGACCGTAGGGGTGAGCCGTGTCCAGGCCGTCCGGCCACGCCTTGGCGATACCACCGAACAGACCGCCGACCTGGAACTTCTCACTGACCGCCAGGAACCGCTCCAGGAGGCCGCGCTGGTCCATCATCTCGACGCTGCGCGCGTGCAGCCCCTGCCCACGGGACTGCGGGGTCGGCTCCGTCAGCTTCTCCAGCACGACCACGTGCACGTCGTGCAGCCGCAGTTCCGCTGCCAGCATCAGGCCGGTGGGGCCACCGCCGACCACGATCACATCGATCATCACAATCCCCGTTTCCGCAGGTCCTGGCTTCGGTCGGTGATTGTGCTGCACCAGGGGGGCCTTGCCGCAAGGCCCCCGGTGCGCTATACGTTGAGAGTGGCAAGGAGTCGATGACCTCCTTGCCTTCGTCGTTTCCGAGCCTTCGTCGTCTCCGACGTGACGCGCCGAGGCGGGTCGGGCCCTCAGACCACGCAGCCCACATGGGCCAGCGCCTGCTTCAGCAGCACCCCGTGCCCGCCCGGCATCTCGCTCTGCACCGCGGGCGACAGGGCCTCCTGCGGGCTGAACCAGACCAGGTCCAGGGCGTCCTGGCGAGGCCGGCAGTCGCCGGTGACCGGGACGACGTAGGCCAGGGACACCGCGTGCTGGCGCGGGTCGTGGTACGGCGTGACACCGTGCGTCGGGAAGTACTCCGCGACCGTGAACGGCTGCAGCGACGTCGGCACCCGGGGCAGCGCCACCGGGCCGAGGTCCTTCTCCAGGTGGCGCAGGAGTGCGTCGCGGACCCGCTCGTGGTGCAGTACGCGGCCGGAGACCAGGGTCCGGCTGACCGTACCGTCCGGTCCGATCCGCAGGAGGAGGCCGATGCTGGTGACCTCACCGCTGTCGTCGACGCGCACGGGCACTGCCTCGACGTACAGGATGGGCATGTTGGCGCGTGCCTGCTCCAGCTCGTCGCTGCTCAGCCAGCCGGGCGTGGTTTCGGTCATGTCAGACATTGCTTGATCATACTTTCCGGGAATTGCGAACGCTCAGTCGCGATCGGAACGGGGGACGGGGTCGGGCAGTCCGTAGAGGCGGCGGGCGTTGTCACCGGCCGCCCACGCCGCGATCCGCAGCGCGTCCGGCAGGCCGAGCTCATCGGCGTCCACCAGGTCCTGGAGCAGCTCGCCCAGGCCGCGGCGGAACGCCAGTGCGCCGAGCCGGTACAACTCGGCCAGACCATACGCGTCCGAGCTGTACAGCAGCTTGCGGAACGGCGTGATCTCCAGGGCCTCCGCCAGGATCGCCCGGGAGCGGGCGGGGCCCACGTGGTGCAGGGTCAGGCCCACGTCCAGGTACACCTGCTCGAAGACCGCCGCGAGATAGGCGGCCTGCCGCTGGTACGGCCAGCAGTGCAGGAGCAGGACGGGGATCGTGCCCCGGGTCAGATGCAGCCAGTCCGTGAGGTGGGTGGGGTCCACCCGGTGCAGGCGGATGTCGTTGTCGCCGAAGCCGGTGTGCAACTGGAGCGGGAGCCCCAGGTCGACGGCCGTCCACAGCAGATGCCGTATCAGGACCGGGTCGGCCAGCCGGCCGCCGTCCGCGAGCCACTGCCGGGCCGCCGCGACGACGAGCGCCTCCGGCGGGCGTGCCGGGTCCAGGTCGAAGCCGGTGCGGTAGGCGGCCACCGACTTCACGGCCACCACCCCGGGCCGGCGCACGGCCTCCTCGGCGGCCGTGCGGAACGCGGCGGGGTAGGCCTCCGGTTCGACTCCGGCGGCCGCGACGGCCTCGGCCACCGACTCCAGCCGTACGACTTCGTACGCGGTCGCGCCGGCGGTCCTGGCGAGTTCCCCGGGCGTGGTGATCGGGTGGGGCGTGTAGCCGGTGTCGACGCAGAACACCTCGGTTCCGGCCGCGGTCAGGAAGCGCCGGTCGACCTCCCGCGCACCCAGTTCCGCACGCCGGGCCAGGTATTCGTCCGGGGGCGCGTGCCGGGGCAGGTCCAGCAGGGGCGCGCAGTGACGGCGTACGGCGAGGCCGAGCGGGGTGTCGAAGGGGGAGATGCCGGGCCATGGCTCGCCCTCGGTGAGCAGGGACTCGAAGCCGGCCCGGTCCGGTTCGGCGGTGACGATCCCGTGGCAGTGATGGTCCACCAGCGGCAGCGCCGCGAGCGCCTCGTGGACCGGCCCTGTGGCACCCATGTCAGTACTTCCACCGGTACGCGGCGGCCACCTGGTCGTCGTCGAGCCCGGCGACGGCGTCGATCTCGCCCTGCCGTACGGCGATCACGGCGTCCGCCAGCACTGGGCCCAGCGCGGCCCGCAGCGGCCCGTCGGCGCGGAACTCCTCGACGGCCTCGCCCAGCGAGACCGGCAGCCTGCGCACCCCGCGCGCGGCGGCCTCCTGCGCGCCGAGACGCGCCGGGTCGCCGGTGATCTCCTCGGGCAGCAGCGCGCCCGACTCGACACCGTCGAGGCCGGCGGCGATCAGGCAGCCCAGGGCGAGATACGGGTTTGCGGCCAGGTCCACCGGCTTGACCTCCAGGTTCGCGGCCTGCTCGCGGTGGCCCGCCGTGCCGGTGACCACCCGCAGGCCCGCCTCCCGGGTCTCCCGCCCCCAGGCGGTGAACACCCCGGCCCACTGCGAGGGCCTCAGCCGCAGATAGCCGGCCGGACTGGGCACGGTCACCGCGGTCAGGGCGGGCAGGTGGCCGAGCACACCGGCGACGAAGGACTCCGCCTCGGGCCGCATCCCGTGCCTGCGGTCACCGCCCGCGTGCAGGTTCACCCCGTCACGCCAGGCGGAGAGATGGACATGGCCGCCGTTGCCGACGCCCTGCCCGAGGACCGCAGGGGCGAAGGACACCGCGAGTCCGTGCCGCTGCGCCACCGCCCGGATCGTCTGCCGGACCAGCACACTGCGGTCGGCCGCCGCGACCGGATCCAGGGCGGCCACCGACAGCTCGAACTGCCCCGCCGCGTACTCCGGATGGAACTGGTCGACCTCCACGCCCTGCCGTGCGAGCGCCGCCAGCAGATCGGCGGAGCAGTCGCTCAGCTCGACCTGCCGGGTGGCGCCGTACGCCGGACCCGTGACCGCGGGCACGAACGCGCCGTCGGCGCCCGGTGGCCGGGCGACGGCCCACTCGATCTCGATGGCCGCCCGGAAGGTGACGCCATGGCGCTCGGCGGCCTCACGGACCGTCCTCCGCAGGAAAGTGCGGCCACATCCCGGGTGCTGCTCGCCCTCCTGCGTGATCCGGTCGACCGGCGCCCACGCCCAGCCGGGCTGGCCGGCGAGCTCCACCAGGTGATCCAGGTCGGGGTAGAGCCGCAGATCGCCGTCCGGGGAACCGAGGACGTCGGTGGTGACGATGGAGTCGTTCGCGAGGAACGTGTCGAACACCGGCGACATCCCGACACCCCAGGCCGCCGCCGAGGCCAGCTTCGCCGTCGGGACCGTCTTCACCCGGCAGATGCCCGCGGTGTCCACGTAGGCCAGGACGATCCCGTGCACGCCCCGCCCGGCCAGCTCGCCGCTCAGCGCGGTGGCCCGCTCGACGTCACCGGGACGTCCGCCCGGGACTGGGTCGGCCAGGGTGGTCATACGGTCTCCTCGACGAACTCGGCCGTTGCGCGGCGGGTCCGGTTGTGCCCCGCCGGCCGTCAGGGTTTCACGCCCACCGCTCCGTACTGCGGCACCGCGGCGGGAGAACCGGGGGCGCGCCACTGCGAGCAGGACACCATCCCCGGCTCCAGCAGCTCCAGGCCCTCGAAGAAGGCGGCGATGTCCGCACCGCTGCGGGCGGTGATCGGCGGCGTGGCGTTCTCGTTCCAGAACTCCATCGCCGGGATCTGGCCCTCGCCGCCGACCTCGGAGTCGAAGGTCGGGTGGGTGAGCACCAGGAGACTGTCGGAGGGAACGGCGGCCATGACGCGCCGCACGATCTCGCGGGCCTTGTCGTAGTCCAGGACGAAGTTGAGGATGCCCAGCATCATCACCGCGACCGGCCGCGTGAAGTCCAGGGTCTGCGAGGCGCGTTCGACGATGGCGTCCGGGTCGTGAACGTCGGCGTCGATGTACGCGGTGACGCCCTCATGAGTGCCCGTCAGCAGGGTGCGGGCGTGCACCAGCACGATCGGGTCGTTGTCGACGTACACGATCCGTGAGTCGGGCGCGATGCGCTGGGCTATCTCATGGGTGTTGTCCGCCGTCGGCAGCCCGGTGCCGATGTCCAGGAACTGCCGTACGCCCTGCTCCTCGGCCAGGAAGCGGACGGCGCGGCCGAGGAAGTCGCGGTCGGCGCGGGCGATGTCCCGGATGATCGGGAACATCCCGGCGACATGCTCGCCGACCTGCTGGTCGACCTCGTAGTTGTCCTTGCCGCCGATCCAGTAGTTCCACACCCGCGCGTTGTGCGCCACACCGGTGTTCAGCCTCGCCGACCCGCCCGACGGGGTGTGGCCATCACTCACGACTCGTCCTCTCCTCGCACGAACGACCGAAACCGGTCATCGTCGCCATTGTGCCGCTCCGTTGATCACGCTGTCCCGGGAATCGGCACAGCGGACGGGGCCGTTGGCGCGCGTGCGGGGAGAGAACGGGCGTGGTCCGGCTAGTCGAACTCGCTGGGGGTCGGCGCCGGCGTCTTCCCGGCCAGGACGTCCTTCAGACGCTGCGTGCCGAGCTTGACGGCCTGTTCGACGGAGTCCGGCTGGCCGCCGTTGAGGCCGCCCGCGGTGACGGTGATCGCGTCGGTGCCGACGCGCACGGCGGCGACGTCCTCGGTCAGGGTCGCCGACTGGCCGTTCGACGTCCCCGTGATGCTGACGCGCAGGCCGACTCGGTCGTCGCCCTCATCGGGCAGCGTCGTCTCGATGACCTGGACCGTGCGCTCCTCGCCGCCGTTGCCGGTGACGGTGAACTCGTCGCACTCCTGCGGAAGGGTCTCGAGCCAGGCCAGGGCCTCCTGCGGGTCGGTCCGCTCGTAGGCGGCCACCTGGTACAGCAGGCGGGATTCGCCCTGCTGGAAACCGCGCAGCGCCGACGCCCCGGACGGCTTGCCCAGCAACTGGTCGGTGTAGAGGCCGTCGAGCAGCCGCTGGCAGTCCGCGGAGTCCGTCTTGCCGCTGAGGAAGTCGTCCACGTCGACGTCGCCGATGCGCAGGCTGTCGTGCCAGTTGGCGACGTCCGAGTCCTTCACCTGCGTCCAGTCGTCCTCGATGTCCGCCGCGGTGATCAGCGCGGCGTCGGCACCGGCCTGGGTGAGGGTGGTGGTCGGGGACGTGCTCGGTGTCTGCCGGGCGACGGCACCGGCCTGGGAGACGTCGCCGCCGTCGTCCGAGCAGGCCGCGGTGGTCAGCAACGCACCGACGGCCAGGGCCGAGGAGAGCACACGGACAGGACGGGACGGGCGACGGATCATCTGGGATGCCTCCTGTGGACGCGACGGGTGTCCCCAGCGCACCACCGGTTCTGACGGCCCACCAGCTACGCCGGACCGTTCGGGTGAGCGCCACGGGACGGCCCGTCCGTCAGCCGGCCCGGACCGCCCGGCGGGGAGGTCCTGGCGCCCCCGATTTCCGGTACCGGTACCTTTCGGGCTCTCTTCGCTGTTCAATGAGAGCGAACGGTGCCGTCTCCCGGTGCCCGAGAGGAGCCGCCCCATGTCACCCGCCGCGGTCCCGCCCGTCGGTGCGCGCATCCGGCAGGCGCGCCTCGCACACGGGACGAGCCTGCGGGCGCTCGCGCGTGAGATCGGCGTGTCGGCGAGCCTCGTCTCGCAGATCGAGAACGGCAAGAGCCAGCCCTCGGTCAGCACCCTCTACGCCATCACGACCGCCCTCGGCATCTCGATCGAGTCGCTTTTTGACGCGGGCGAGGGCGGCATCGCGACCGCGGCGACGGCACCCGCGACGGCCCTCACCCCCGGGCCCGGCACGGCACCCGGCACCGCCACGGACCCCGCCCCCGGCACCGTCCTGCACGCCCTAGCCTCCTTCGCCGCCGACCCCGGCCGCCGCATCGGGCCGGTGGTCACGCCGGACGAGCGGGAGGTGCTGGAGCTGGACTCCGGTGTGGTGTGGGAGCGGCTCGGCCACGTCCCCGGCACGCACGTCGACTTTCTCCAGGTGACCTACCGGCCCGGCGGCGCCTCTTCCAGCTCCGGCGGCCTCATGCGCCACGCCGGCACCGAGTACGGGTGTCTGACCTCGGGCGAGCTGATCCTCACCCTCGGCTTCGACGAGTACACGCTGCGCCCCGGGGACGCCGTCTGCTTCGAGTCGACGACCCCGCACCGCTACCGCAACGATGGAGACGTACCGGCGGTCGGTACCTGGTTCGTGTCCACCGAGATGTTCAGTGACACTTGACACCCGTCCCGGACAGTCGTTCACTCCGAAGTGGGGGTGGTCGCCATGGCGATCCGCACATTCGGACCCAATGCCGTCGACTGGGAAGAGCGCGTCGACCTGGACCGGCTGCGCAGGCAGCGGCTGGCCCGCCTCAACGAGACCCTGAACCGCTCCGAGCTCGGTGCGGTGCTCAGCTTCGACTTCGCCAACATCCGCTACATGACCGCCACGCACATCGGCACCTGGGCGATGGACAAGCTGATCCGCTTCGCCCTGCTGGTCCGCGGTGGCGAGCCGATCGTCTGGGACTTCGGCTCCGCCGCCCGCCACCACCAGCTGTACAACCCGTGGCTCGACTACAGCGACGGCAAGGGCGGCCCGCCCACCGGCGCCCGCGCCGGCATCTCCACGCTCCGCGGCGCCTTCCACCCGGACGCGGGCATCGCCGAGGACGTCGCCGCGAAGATCGCCGCCGAGCTGCGCGAGCACGGCCTGGCCGGCGAGCCGCTCGGCATCGATGTCGCCGAGATGCCGATCCTCACCGCGCTGCGCGCCGAGGGCATCGACGTCGTGGACGGCCAGCAGGTCTTCCTGGAGGCCCGCCGCATCAAGACCCCGGACGAGATCTCCCTGCTCACCCAGGCCTGCGCGATGGTCGACGCGGCGTACGAGGAGCTGTACGGCTATCTGCGCCCCGGCGTGCGCGAGAACGAATGCGTCGGCGTGGTCAGCAAGGTCCTGTACGACCTCGGCAGCGAGTACGTCGAGGGCGTCAACGCGATCTCCGGCGAACGCTGTTCACCGCACCCGCACGTCTACAGCGACCGCCTGATCCGGCCCGGCGACCCCGCCTTCTTCGACATCCTGCACAGCCACCTCGGCTACCGCACCTGCTACTACCGCACCTTCGCGGTCGGCAGCGCCTCCGGCGCCCAGCGCGACGCCTACGTCCGCTGCCGTGAGTACATGGACCGGGCCATCGCGCTCGTCCGGCCCGGCGCCACGACCGCGGACATCGTCGAGGTCTGGCCGCGCGCCGAGGAGTTCGGCTTCGCCGACGAGACCGCCGCGTTCGCGTTGCAGTACGGCCATGGCGTGGGCCTGTCGATCTGGGAGAAGCCGATCTTCAGCCGGCTGGTCTCCCTCGACCACCCCGAGGTCCTCGAAGAGGGCATGGTCTTCGCCCTGGAGACCTACTGGCCCGCCGCAGACGGCTGGTCCGCCGCGCGGATCGAGGAGGAAGTCGTCGTCACCGCCGACGGCTGCGAGGTCATCACCAAGTTCCCGGCGGAGGAACTGCTCGTCGCGGGCCGCAAGTACTGGACGGTGGGCGGCGCGCTCGACACCCGCCGCGAGTCGCAGTCCCACCTCAACACCTCGCGCGGCAACGGGAGTCGCTGATGGAACCGGCCGGACTCCTCGCCGCCTACGAGCAGATGACCGTCATCCGCCGTACGGAGAAGGCCGCCCACGACCTGTTCCTCCAGGGGCTGGTGAAGGGCACCACCCACCTCGCCGCCGGACACGAGGCCGTCGCCGTCGGCGCGAGCGCCGCCCTGCGGCCCGACGACTACGTCTTCGCCACCTACCGCGGCCACCACCACGCGATGGCGCGGGGCGCCACGCCGGAGGAGTGCCTGGCCGAACTCATGAGCCGGGCAACGGGGTTGTGCGGGGCCAAGGGCGGCTCCATGCACCTCACCAAGGCGTCCACCGGCATGCTCGGCTCCTACGCCATCGTCGGCGCCCACCTCCCGATGGCGGCCGGCGCCGCGTGGTCGGCACGGCTGCGCGGCACAGACCAGATCGCCGTCGCCTTCTTCGGGGACGGCGCCACCAACATCGGCGCCTTCCACGAGGCGCTCAACCTGGCCGCCGTATGGAAGCTGCCCGTGCTGTTCGTCTGCGAGAACAACCTGTACATGGAGTACTGAGCAACTCCTCGACTCTCATACCCTCTGACCTGGGCGAACGGCGCTCGGTTCATGTAATGATCATGCGCTGGGGAGAATCTGGGGAGATCCAGAACCGCTATAGATTCTCAGGAGTCCCGCCCGCATCAGCCGCACTCGCAACGCGGCTCAGCATCCCGCCCAGGGCGGCCACTGCCTTGATACCCGACTTCGGCATGAAGTGCACATAGGTCCGCAGCGTGAAGGCCGGGTCCGCGTGACCGAGCCATGCGGCCAGCTGCCCAATGGTCTCACCCTCCGCCAGCACCACGCTAGCGAACGTGTGCCGTAGGACGTGGAAACCATCCTCGCGCGGCATCCTGTACTTCACGCGCCGGCCGGACTTCTCGGTCGACGCAGGGATCACACCGGCCGCGGCGAGGGCCGGCTTCCAGTGCAGCTCGTTGAACATGTCCCGGCTCACCGCTCCGCCGCGAACCTTGCCCGTGTGGCCAGTCGTCACCAGCAGGCGCACGGTCCGCGAGGGCCGCGCCTCCCACGCCAGGTTCGGCCTGTCCGGGTCCACCCACGGCAACGTCACCTCGACCGGCGGGAAGGTGTCCGCGTACTCCTTGATGGCGCGGGCCAGTTCGGGAGGGCATGGCGCTTCCCGTTCCTTGTTCCCCTTGGGCGGCCCGAACGCCAGCCGTCCGTTGACGTTGATGATCTGCCGGACCACCCGCAGCACGTCACCGTCCACGTCATCCGGGGACACTCCGAACGCCTCACCCTGCCGCAGGCCGGACGTGAACCCGAGGTCGGCCAGCATCTGGTAGCGGGTCGCCAGTTCTGCACGCACGGCCGCAAGCGTGGCGTCAGACCACGCCTTCGCCTTCGACTTGGGCACCGTCGGCGCCACGAGGTCCGGGTCGCGGAACGGGTTGACGGGGATCCGCTTGGCCTTGTGCGCGGCCTGCATGATGGACGAAAAGTTCCGCCAGGTCACCACCAGCGTGCCGGTGTCGATGTCCTCTTCGGCCCGGGTCTGCCAGGCCTTCACCTCGTCGTGCCCGATCCGGTTCAGCGGCAGATGGCCCACGTGGGGAAGGATGTGGTTGAAGACCCGCGGCCTCATGGACTGCTTTGTGGTCGGCGCCCTGCGCAGGTTGGGCCACCAGTGCTTCTCCACGTACTCCTGCAACAGCATTTCGCCGTCGCGCGGGTCGTAGAAGGTGCCGCGCTCAGAGTCGGTGGCCGACTCCTTCAGCCACTTCTTCGCCGCCGCCTCGGTCGTGAACGACCGGTCCTTCACGCCGGGGACACCGGCCACACGCCAGCGCTTTCCCTTGCCGTGGCGGGCGGTCTCGCGTCTCTTGCCGGTGGCCGGGTCGGGCTTCTTGGTCAGCCACCGGTCCTCGACGTATCCCGCCATCGCCGCCCCCGTTCGTCACACCTGGCTCATGGGCTCCGGGCTGTTGTCGATGATCTCACCGGCGTACATCTGGAACCAGCGCCCGCCGGCGAGGAACTCCTTGGTGACCGGGTTCATGGCGACGGCGAACTGCTCGGTGTCGAACTCGGGCGGGATGTAGACGGTGATACGCCCTTTGCCTTCGCCGATGCCGATGTCCAGTTCGGGCACCCTGGGGTCGAGTCGGTAGATGACGCGGAGCGAGCAGCCGGGGGTGGCGCGGGAGACGATCTCGTCGTTCCACAGCTGGAACCAGTGGCTGGTGGCGAGGAAGTGGTCGATCTCGTCGTTGAGCTTCCGGATCACGTCGGGGAGGGGCGCATTCTTGTCGACGCGTACTCGGATGGTTCCGCGGTCCTCGTCGATCTGCGCAAGCCTGCCTGTCGGCAGGTCATCGACGGCTATGTAGGCAACGTCCAGCACGAACCCTCCCCGCGTCTCAACAGTGCACGACGAGCCAGATCGGCCGGATGTGCACGGTTGGTGAAGGGTACGTCTACTGAGAGTCGTCAACAACCGGTTGAAGAAATGTCTACATACGGACATTCGCGATCGAATTCCGTGCGGACTCCGTGACGGGGCGTCAACTAGCCTTCGTCGGCCTCACGTTGGGCCTTCTCGTCGGCCTCGATCATCATGCGCCAGCGCAGCAGCTCCGCCCGCGACTTCCCGGCGAGGTGGCCGACGATGATGCGCACCTCGGCGTCGTAGCCGCTCAGCTCGGTCGCCTCGTACAGCAGCCACTGCTTGGCCGCGGCGGCCTGAACGATGCGCAGCGGCCGGCCGATGCCGTTGGCGATGGCCTGCATCTGGGCCGGCGTGGGCGGGTTGGTCGGCGGGTTGCGGACCAGCTTCTGCAGTGACTGCTTGTAGTAGCGAGTGCCAGTTTCCGGGTCGACGGCTCGGTCGGCCATGTCCTGGTAGGAGAGGCCTTTGTCGTTGGCTTCCTGGACGAGCTGGGAGAGGGCGCCGAGCTTCGAGGCGTCGGCCGTCCCAGGGTCTGGAGCGGTGGCCGGGGCCTTCATATCGTCGTCCTCTCGCGTCACTCTCTCACCGGCTGTCTCTAGTAGCAGAAGCGTGCAGCGAAAAACTAGCAGGTCAGTCCGTACAACCATCCTGGACCTGAGACGAAACGTCTACGACTCGATGCTATCTAGACCGAAGCTTGGCCGATACCGGCTATCCGGTCGTCACTGAGTCATTGACGAATCGTCCCTGGGGCGAGTAAGTTGGGGTCATCGAAAGGCACCTCTGCACTCGGGGGATCCATTGAGCGTGCGCTACGTCCTGAGAGACCTGGAAACCTTCCTGAAGATCATGGAACACCCAGGTCGCGGCCAGTCCTACAGCATCCGAGACCTCGCCACCACGGCTCAGGTCAGCAAGTCGAAAATCGAGCGCATCGCGCGTGGCGACCTCGACTGGCTCGACGTCAACGAAGCGCATCGCGTAGTGGAGGCCCTCGGCGTCACCGTCCTGGTGCTCTTCATGCCCCCGACGTCATTGGCTCAATGACATACCGTCCCCACGCCGCCCCCACGAAGGGAAAACCAGTGCCCCGCCTCTCGAAGGAAGGCCCCCCGGCGCCGCCGGAAGGCTTCGTCTGGAGTGACGAAGCCGCCCGCCGGCTCAGCATCACCCGCCGAACCCTCTGGAACTGGCGCCACACCGGCAAGGGCCCCAAGGGCCAGCGCTACCACGGCCGCCTCGTCTACGCGATCGCCGGCATCGACGCCTACAAGAAGGCCGAGCTCGACGCCCTTGTAGCCGACGACGCCGACCGGGTCCACGAGTCCCGGCCGCCGGAGCCCCGCATCCCGCGTCAGCACCGCGCCGCCGCCTGAGCGGCATACAAAGCGGCCGCCCCTTACTGCCAAGCCAGGGACGACCGCAGCGCTCCACCCCTCACGAACCTCACGAAACGAAAGGGGCTTCACGTGAAGCCATCATCCCAGACCACTGCTTACGTGGTCGTGATCGGTGAGAAGCCGCTCGCGGTGGCCACCGACCTGAGCGTTGCACAGGCCGCCGCGCTGACCCGCCAAACTGACTGGGCTGGCGCCGACCAGTGGGAGTACCGCTGGGACGAGTACCTGCCCGGCAAGGTGTGGCGCCTCATGCAGCGCCGCAAGGGCGAGGCGGGCAAGGGCCGCCGGTTCTCCTGGACGACCTACTCGGTGCACACCGCCAACTTCCTGGCGGGCGGTGACGAGTCGTGAGCGACCCGAGCCCCGAGTACGTCGAGCTGACCGAGTTCGACCGCATCACGTCGTCCGTCCCGATGGTGTCGGCATTCCGTGCGCTGTGGAACGAGGCGGAGGAGCTGCTGATCGCTACGCACCCGGACGGGTTCGAGGCGGAGCAGATCGGCCGCCTCGCGTTCGAGGAGCTGCCCGCCTCGGAGAAGGCCGCCGCGCTGGACGAACTGTTCTACGTCTACTGGACGGGCGTCCTCGCCGACCGCGAAGCCCACGCCGTGCAGGACGGGGGCAAGTCGTGAGCAGCACGATGGAGTGGATCCGCCGCACCTACGACGTGCCCGCGCGACACGGCATGCGCATCACCTACGACGGCAAGCCCGCCACGATCGTCGGCGCGGGCGGGGGGTACCTGCGCTTCCGCCTCGACGGCGAGAAGCGCCGCACCGTCGGCCACCCCTGCTACCGCATCGTCTACCCGGCCGTCCCCGAGCCTGCTCGCCCCCGCGGCTGGTGCGCCCACTGCGTGAAGGACCGGGCGATGACCCGCGAAGGCGTCATGGGCAACCACCGCTGGGGAGGCAAGGACTGGTCCGAGCCGTGCCCCGGCTCTGGCAGGGCCCCGTGGAAGCCGGTCCGCAACCTCACCCACCCCGGCGAGCAGCGGACGGAGGACGCGTCATGAGCCAGCACTCCGACATGGACCCGTTCTGGGTCGAGCGGCGCGCCGAGTTCCTCGCCGCGAAGAGCACCAGCGCCGACCCGTCCGCGTGCGGCACCTGCCGTAGCAACGTCGCCGATGGCAAGCCGGTGGAGCACGACGGGTGCGCGCAGCGGGCCACGCTCCTGCACGCCCCGGATCACCCGTACTACGAGATCCTCGCGGGCTTCTCGCTGGAGGAGAACGCGAAGCTGCCGGCCCGCTTCCACGTCCCCGTCTTCGACGACTGCGGGGTGCCGAACTCCTGGCTGTGCGCGGTCTGCCAGGAAGAGGGAGTCGTCACCGGCTGGCCGTGCGCCACCGCCATCAAGCACGGCAAAGAAGTCTTCACCCCGCAGCACGAGGCGGAGACAGCAGCGAAGAAGCAGGCCGCACGCATCGTCCAGCTTGAAACCGCCTTGGCGGCCACCGGCCGGTCGTTGTCGTCCTTCATTTTCGACTCGGACGATCCCGGCGCTGACGCCCTGGGTGCCCAGTGGCTCTACCACCAGGCGATGCCGCAGGCGGACGACCCGTTCGCCCAGCCGCGCGCCTTCCGCTCCAGCGTCTTCTCCGAGGCCGCCACGGAGGTCGAGAAGCTGGACGGCCAGGCGCCGGAGGATCGCGACCGTTCGCAGGCCTACCTGGACGGCTACTCGGACGGTGTGCAGGACGCCGCGGAGCGCCTGGAGAAGCTCGCCGACCAGGCGGCCGAGGGGTCCGAGGTGACGTCATGAACGCCCCGGTGAAGCCGATCGCCGCCCTCGACGTTCCGGCCGAACAACTGGCGCGTGACATTGCCCGCCGGAAGGTCGAGGAGCGTCTCGGCCGAGTCGGCTGGCTGATCCGGCACCCGGAGTGGCCGACCGGCCGCCAGTCGGACGGCATCGCCGCCGAATACAGGCACCTCCTCGACCCCGCCCTCGACTACACCCACGCACCTGCCGCCGAGGAGGCCGCGTCGTGAAGCTCTCTGAGACCTACCTGAAGGCCGCCGACGTCATCCGCACGAACGGCCACTACAAGGGCTCCTACTACGGGGTCGGCGAGTCCGGAGTCGGCATCCAGCTGACCCCGGCCGAGTCGCCAGTCTGCGCGGTCGGCGCACTCAGCATCGCAGTCGACGGGCAGCCGGTCCCGTGCAGCGACGAAGTCGACGTGATCGCCCTCGACTTCGCCCAGCACCTCCGCCTCCCGATGCCCGACTCCTGGCCGACCATCGCCATCAGCGAGTGGAACGACGAATTCGACCGCACCCCGGGCGACGTGATCGCCGCGTTCGAGCAGGCAGCGCGGAAGGTGGCGTGATGGGCTCCCCGATCCGTCTCGCCGACGTCGTCGAGGACGCCCTGATCCGAGTCTGGACCGAGGCGCACCGCGAGTTCGGCCCGGACGAGCGTGAGTGGACGCCGGGCCAGGTCCGCGAGTACGAACTGCGCCTCGACGCCGCCCGCCTCGACGCCGGATGGGTGGTGGCGTGATGGTGACGCTGTCCGTGACCGGCTTCCGTGTCGCCGCGGTCCTGCGCGGCGCGAGTGATCTCGTCGCCTGCTGCGGCTGGGACCCGGCCCGCGACCGCAGCCTGATCGCCCTCATCGACCAGGCCATCGGGCTGGTTCCCGGGAAGGGCAGCCGGAACGCGGAGGAGACTTCCCTCGCCGCCTGGGACCAGCTGGCCGCGCACCTCGGCTGCGACCCCCGCGAATGGGAGCAGCAGCCCGGCCGGGCTGCGGGCGACGTGCAGGACGCACTGCGGGCCGCTGCTGACAAGGCGGCGTCATGACTACCGCGCCGCTGCCGTCGCCGCGCCTGTCGCCGATGGCGGGCCTGTTCAACGCCCTCGTCCGCCACGTCAACCGGCTCCTGCGCAAGCGGATCGGCGAGCTCAACACCCAGATCGCCGACGCCCGGAACCGCAACCAGCAACTCACCACCGCCCGCGACTTCGCCGACAGCGACGGCGCCGGCTACATCGACCGCAGCTTCCTGGAGGCGTGATGGGCGGCCACGAGCTCGAATTCGACTTCGGCCCCTGCGCCATCGACCCGGAGACCCAGCAGGCCGCAGCGAACTATGTCGACCGCTGGATCGCTGCCGAACACCCGCAGCTGACCGCAGCCGAGCTCGCGGCCGACCCGCACATCACCGCCGACAAGCGCGACCTCCTCGCCGCACTCGGACTGAACAAGGAGCAGCCGTGAGCCTCACCATTCCGTGGCCCACCCGCCGTGACCGCAAGCACCGCGCCGTCGACGAGGTGGGTCGGCTCCGCCAGGACATGGCCGCGGTCATGAACCGGCAGGCCGCCGCCGACGACTTCTTCGCGATCCTCATGCACGACGTCGTCACCACCAACGCCGCCTGGGAGCAGGAGAAGCAGCTGCGGGGCGAGGCCGAAGAGGCTGCCGCCCAGATGCAGATGGAGCGCGACGAGTGGCGCGACGAAGCCCTCCGCCTGCGTGCCCAGTTCGGCCCGCAGCTCGCCGCGGAGGCCAACGCCAACCGGGTCACCGTGCCGCCGATGGTGCGTGACACCAGCGCCGTCGAGGACCAGGCCACCGGGCCGATCGACGTCACCACCCTGTGGGCCGCCCGCGACGCCGGACGCCTCGGACCCGTCACCGACCCGGGACAGACCACCACCTGACCCGCCGGCCTGGCGGAGACACCGGTCCCGCCACGGCCGGCGCCCAAGAAGAGGGACCGAACGGCCCACCACACAGCATCTCAAACGGAGGGACACAGCAATGGCCACCAAGCAGGTGGTGATGTACTCGACCGGCCTCAGCAGCTACGAACTGCTGGCGCGGACCATCGCCGAGCACGGCGTGACGAACACCGTCGCCCTGTTCGCGAACGTCCACGCTGAGGACGCCGACAACTACCGGTTCCTGAAAGAGACGGCCGTACACCTCGGCATCGAAGTCGTTGAAGTATCGGACCCACAGAAGCGCACCCCCGTCGACGTGTTCTTCGACGAGGGCATATTCGGAAACTCGCGCTTCACCCCATGCTCGCGGGCCCTCAAGCAGGAGCCCTGCTACGAGTGGCTCTGGAAGAACTGCGACCCGGCCGACACGGTCATCCACATCGGCATCAAGTGGGACGAGCAACACCGCATCCCGGGCATCCTGGCCGGCTACCACCACAACGGCAAACGCTGCCGAAACAAGACACTGCGCGGGCCGCTGTTCACCGAGGACGGCCGGCTGCCAGGCGCGGGCTGCTCGAACCTGATGCCTGAGGCTGAGGCCTGGCGGGTCGAGTTCCAGCTGACGAAGCCGCCGTACTACGAGCAGAGCGAGACCGTCGCACGGCTAGCCGAGGCGGGGATCGCCGCCCCCGCCATGTACGACGAAGGCTACCCGCACGCGAACTGCGCCGGCCTGTGCGTGCGCGGCGGGCAGGCGTACTGGGAGCTGACGTACCGCATCCACCGTGACCGGTACGACTACATGGAGGCCGAGGAGGCCCGCTTCCGGCGCGAAAAGAACGCCGACGTGGCGATCCTGCGGGACTGGAAGGACGGCGGGCGGCCGCTGCCGCTCAGCGAGTTCCGTGAACGGCTCGAAGCCGCAGACCGCGACCGCCCCTCCTTCGACTCCCTCGCCGACGAGCAAAAAGAGGCGTTCGACCGCAACGACTGGGGCGGTTGCGGCGGCTGCTTCACCGACGCCGCCGCATAGACCCGCCGCTGCGGCACCCAAGAAGAAACCCCGAGCGCTCGGAACGCCCGGGGGTCGAACACCAGCATCCCATGGAGACCCTGATGGAAACCAAGCAGCTTGCACTGTTCGGTGACGACGAGATTGTCGGCACCGGCAAACCCGGCCCGTGGCCGGCCGCCGCCGATGGCGACACCCGTGAGGCGCACCCGGGCGAGGACCCGAACCAGCTCGCCTTCGACGACGCCGGGGACGCGGCATGAAGGCCCGCGTGACGCGGCGACAGTTCGCCGACCTCCTCGCCTGGGCCGCCGCTCAACTGGACGCCAAGCCCACCCAGCCGATCTATGCCGGACTGCTCATCGATGCCGGCGACGACACGGTCACGATCGGGGCCGCCTCCCACGGCGGCGGCGCCCGGGCCACTCTGCCGGCCGATGTGATGGAGCCGGGACGCATCGTCGTCCCGGGCCGCATGGCCGCCCAAGTGGTCGGCGCCTACCGGTCCGAGCTCATCGAACTCGCCACGGCCCAGGAGCAGGTCGAACTCGCCGCGGGCCGCGACCTGTTTCGCTTGAGCCTGCTGCCGGCTGGCGACTACCCCGCCGTCGCAGACCAGCCCGACCCCGACGGCACCGTCGACGGGTCAGAGTTGGCCGAAGCGGTCCGCCAGGCCGTGTCCGCCACCGACCCGAAGGTCAACGACCTCCAGGTGTGGCGTTCCGGCATCCAACTGACCGCAGGCGGCGACCGGCTCACGGTGTGGGCCACCGATCGGTACCGCATGGCTGAGCGGACCATCGCCTGGACGCCCGCCCGCGACCAGGAGCCGGTGGGCGCCCTCGTCGTCGGCAGGTCGCTCGTCGACGCCGTCCTCGGCCTCGAAGGCGCCATCTCCCTGTCGCTGGCCGGGAAGACAGTCGGGATCGGCGACCGGGTCCGCTACTCCACCCTCGACCGGCTTGATGAGGCCGGCCGGCAGGACCCGCACCGCTTCATTCCCGCACAGTTCACCACCGAGGCGGTCGCACCGGCCGCCGACCTGATCTCCACTGTCAAGCGGGCTTGTCTCGTCGCCGGCGACGGCAAGCCGAAGATCCTTCTCGGCTTCGGATCCGACGACATCTCCGTGCGGGCCGCCGGCGACGACACCGGCGCGGTCGCCATGGACTACGTCGACGGCCGCCACATCGACGGACCGTCCCTGCAGATCGCATTCCAGCCTGGGCCGCTCCTCGACGCCCTCACGGTGGCCGGCACCGACGAAGTCCGAATCGGCCTCACTGGGCCGACGAAGCCCGCACTCGTACACGCGGTCGGCGACGACACCGACTACCAGCACCTCGTCATGCCCGTCCGCCTCTAGCCCACAACCCCATACGCCGCGTCGAGCTTTCCCTCAAGGCTCCGCGGCACCCCAGGGCCAGCTCCGCGAGGAGCAACCCCCAGCCCCGAGCGGAGCTGGCCCGCCTTCAGTGCACCCAGAAACGGAGAGCCATGAGCACCACCAGCCCCACAAAACCCGCCGCGCCGCTGGCGTTCGTCGATTGCGAGACGACGCACCTGGACCCGCGTTACGGCGACGCCTGGGAGATCGCCGTCATCCGCCGTCGCGAAGACGGGGTGGACGTCGAATACGTCTGGCAGGTCCGCCCCGACCTAGCCACCGCGGACCCCGAGGCGCTGAAGATCGGCCGCTTCGAGGAGCGGTTCGCCATCCCGGACGGCTGGGACGCCGTCGAGTTCATGAAGTCCGGTCCGCCGTTCCGGTCGCTGATCCCTGAGATGCTCTTCGACCTCCAAGAGGCGCTATCGGGCGCGGTCGCCATCGGCTCGAACCCCGGCTTTGACATCGCGTTCCTGACCAAGCTGCTGCAGGCCCACGGCCGCAAGCTGCCCTGGCACTACCGGCCCGTCGACATCGCCACGCTGGCGGCCGGTTACCGGTACGGGCAGGCCGCGTCAGGCGCCTACGGAGGCGACTTCGCCTTCCAGGCGGACTGCCCGCAGCTGCCGTTCAAGTCCTATGACCTGTCGCGCGCCGTCGGCGTCGAGCCGCCCACCAAGGAAGACGCGCACACCGCGCTGGGCGATGCCCGATGGGCCCGCGACGTGTACGACGCGGTGATCGGTGGTGCCGCGTGACCACCACCATCGAACCCGACGAGCTCGAAGCCCGCATCGAACAGCTCGAGGCCGAACTCGACGAGGCCAGCGACAAGATCCGCGAGCTCACCGAGGAACGCGACGAGCTGAAGCGCCGCCACGACGAGCTCGAAGAGAAGGTCGACACCGCCAAGGACACGGTCGAAGAGCTGGCGCGGGAGCTGAACCGGTGACCGCCACCGTGGAGGCGGAGGCGCCTCGCTTCGTCGACGGCTTGGCCGCCGAGTCCTACCACGCCGACAAGACGTCGATCTCGTCGACCGGCCTGCGGGCCCTCCTCGCACCCGGCTGCCCCGCCCAGTTCAAGTACGACCGCGACAACCCGGCCCCGCCCAAGCGGGAGTTCGACCTCGGGCACGCCGTCCACGCGGCGGTGCTGGGGGAGGGCTGCGACATCGTCGAGATCACCGGCTTCTCCGACTATAAGAAGGCCGACGCCCGCATCCTGCGTGACGCCGCCTACGCGGCAGGCAAGGTGCCGCTCCTGCCGAAGGAGAAGCTTCAGGTCGACGCCATGGCGAAGGCGGTCCGCGAGCACCGGGACGCCGGACCTCTGC
Organism: Streptomyces chartreusis; assembly: GCF_008704715.1. Lineage (NCBI taxonomy): Bacteria > Bacillati > Actinomycetota > Actinomycetes > Kitasatosporales > Streptomycetaceae > Streptomyces > Streptomyces chartreusis. Next base: position 1,478,694 of record NZ_CP023689.1, on the reverse strand, counting down.
TCGCACCCGGCATGGGCATCCCGGAGCGGTCGATCTACTGGACGGATCCGGCGACCGGCGTCAGGTGCAGGGCCCGCCCCGACTGGCTGATCATCCGCCCCGAAGTCACGGTCATCGTCGACCTGAAGACCACGACCGACGCCAACCCCGAGGCGTGCAGCAAGGCCATCGAGTCCTACAGCTACCACCAGCAGGGCGCCCTCTACATCGACGGCGTCCAGGCCGCCGGACTCGCCCCCGAAGGCGCCCGCTTCTTCTACGCCTTCCAGTCCAAGAAAGCCCCATACCTGATCACGGTCCGCGAACTCGCCGACCAGGACCAGGACATCGGCCGCGCCCGCAACGAACGCGCCCTCCGCATCTACGCCGAGTGCGAGCAGACCGGCATCTGGCCCGACTGGACCGGACCCGTCCCCACCATCCCCCAGCTCGGCATGCCGGCCTGGGCAACCATCCGACAGTTCGAGGAGTACATCGGTGAGTAACGAGATCGCCACCCGCGACAACCAGCAGGTCGTTGCCGTCCAGCAGCCCGCCAACCAGCCCGTCGAATCAAGCCTCCAGAAGTGGGCGCAGGAAGCGTCCGCCATCTCCGGCATCGCCAACGCCATCGCGGGCACCAGCCTCGCCGGCGCCTACCGGAACGACCGCGACGCCATCGTCGCCGTCATCCTCGCTGGACATGAGGTCGGCCTCAAGCCGATGACCTCGCTCAAGAGCATCGACGTCATCCAGGGGCAGCCCGCCCTGAGGGCCCACGCCATGCGCGCCATCGTCCTCAAGGCCGGGCACGAGATCGAACTCGTCGAGTCCGATGCGCGGCACTGCGTCATGCGGGGCCGCCGCAAGGGCGCCGAGGCGTGGCAGACCGTCGAGTGGGACATGGGGCGGGCCGCCCAGATGAAGCTCACCGAGAAGTCCGAGTGGAAGAAGCAGCCGAAGACGATGCTCATCGCCCGCGCCACGGGCGAGATCTGCAGGCTCGTCGCAGCGGACGCCCTGCACGGCATGCCGTATGTCGCCGAGGAACTCGGCGGCTACGTCCACGGCGAGATCGTCCAGCAGAAGCAGGCGCCGCTGTCCGTCGCCGCACTCACCGCCCCGGTCACGGAGGCGCCGGCCGAGCCCGCGCCGACGGACGTGGTGGACGTCGACACAGACGACGACCACGCCGCCGCGGTCCGCGAACTCCGCGACTTCGGCGAAGACCAGGGCATCACGGACGACATCGACGTCCTCGCCTACGAGGCCCTCGGTGCCCCGCTGGAGCACGTGTCCGCGAACGCCATCCGTGAGCTTGTCGCCAAGCTGCGCAACGCGGCGCAGAACGGCGGTGCCGCATGAACATCGACCACCGCGCCGAAGCCGAGAAGCACCTCGACACCGCGGCCCGCCACTGCAACGAGAACCCGCCCGACATGCGGATCGCCGAAGTCGCCGCCTGGATCGGCCAGGGCTACGCCACCCTCGCCCGCGACGAGGACCAGGCAGCCCGCACCGCCGATCTGCAGGAAGCGCTCCACTCCCTGCGCCGCCGCTTCAACGACACCCGCAGTCTCGTTGCCTCGCACATTGCGAAGGGGCTCGCCAGCCGGGACAAGCAGCGGTGGCAGGCCGCCCGCAACCTCGCGCAGGGGCTCGACGAGGCCCACAACAACGTGGACGACCTCGTCGACGCCCAGCTCTCCGACGACGGCTGGGACACGAAGACGCCCTGGACCTTCCCGGCAGCCCCGGCAGACAGGAACACCCCGTGGGCCCCGACTCCTGACATCACCGCCGAGATCCCCGAGCCCGTCCGTCGAGTCCTCGCCGAATACCTGGCCGCCGCGCTCCTCAGCAAGGGCGACGCCCAGGGCGTGGGCCAGACGATCACCTTCGCCCTGAAGCATGCCGGCGCCGACCTCACCAGCGACATCGAGAAGCGGATCACCGCACTCACCCTCGGCCCCGACCCGTCCGACCCGCCGTTCTAGCCCGCACACAGCGAAGGCCGGCCCGCGGGCAATGCGGGCCGGCCCCTCACCCAGAGAAGGAAAGCACACCGTGTCCGACACCACCGTCCACGACCCGTTCGGGCCGCCCCTCCCGACCGCCGAGGAAGCCGCCGAGGCCGGGCGCATGGGCCACAACCTGCGCTGCAACAGCTGCGGAGGCTACGGCGCCACCTGGATCCCCGGCATGCGCCCCGGATGGGGGGCCCTCGCTCTCTGCCACCCGCACGAGAAGGCGCTGTACGCCATGCAGCGCCGCCATGCGGACGAGCTCCGCACTCTCACCGCCATCAACTTCGAGCAGGACCGGGGGAACCGATGAGCCGCCGCCTCACTCTCGCCGAGCAGGTCGCCGGCGACGCCCGCGACAAGACGCTCGCCCAGCTGGTCCGCCAGGCATCCGACTGGGACAACAAGGTCGCCGCGCAGGCCATCCTCATCTGGCTTCGCGACCACGACACCGTCTCCGCGAACGACCTGCGCGCAGAACTCCCCGACATCGCCGGGGGAGTACTCGCCGGAACCCTGCGCGGCATGTCCCGCAACTACCTCATCCACACCGGGCAGTACGTGCCGTCGACCGCGCCCGCCACCAAGGGCCACCGCATAGCGGTTTACAGGCGCCGCACTGACGCAGACCGGGCGGCGGCGTGATGAGCCTCGCCGCCAACTTCGCCGCCTCCAACCTGTGGTGGCCGTTCACAGTCCTCGCCATCGTCGGGCTCGGCGTCGCCATCTACGAAGGCGTCCTCCAGCGTCGCCGCGACAAGCGTGCGATCGGGAGGCGGCCGTGACTCCCGAGCAGATCGACACCGTCACCAACGGGCTCATCAAGACGTGGGAGCTCGTCGGCGAGTACGGGCCCGGCCTGTTCGCCGCGGCCGTCGCTGGCGGCTGCTGGGTCGCCGCCACCCGCCTCGCACCCCGCCTCCGCGCCCGCCGGGAGGCACGGCGGGCGCGCACCGCCCGACGCCGCCAACTCCTCCGCGAAGTCGAGCAGATGGCCCGCCTCGCACGCGACATCGAAAACGCACCCCTCATCCCCACCCAGCACGGCCAAGACGACCAGCTCCTCGACGCCTGCTGGGACGCATGGACCGCCGACACCCGGAAGGAGTCCCAGTGACCACCGCCGTCCGCGAAGCCCCCCACCACCGCAACCTCACCTGCTACACCGACTACCGCTGCCGGCGGACCGAGTGCGTCGAGCGGTACAACGAGCGCAACATGGCCCGCCTCCGCGCCAAGAAGGCGGGCATCTGGGACGGATTCGTCGACGCCGAACCCGTCCGCCAGCACCTCCTCCAGCTCGAAGCCGCCGGCATTGGGCCCGGCTGGGTGGCCGCCACGACCGGTCTGTCCATTCAGACCATCCGCGACTTCCTCGTCCCCAACATCAGCCGCGGGCGGGGACGCAGGCAACGCACCAGCCCCGACATGGCCGCCAAGATCCTCGCCGTCACGGAGGAGAACCACCTCCGCGGCAAGGTGCCTGGCGCAGGCAGCGCACGCCGCATCAAGGCCCTGGTAGCTGCAGGCTGGCCTCTCAAGCACATCGCCGTGCACGCCGAGCTCAGCCCGCCGAACATGACCGACCTGCTGCACCGGGAGACCGTGTACGCAAGCACCGCCAAGGCCGTCGCCAGCGCCTACGAAGGGCTGAAGGGCCTGAAGCCTGAGCGGCACGGCGTCGACAAGGTTCAGGCGAAGCGAGCCCGCAACTGGGCCGACCGGCAGAACTGGCCGACCGTCGCCTACTGGGCCGAGCGGATGGACGTCATCGACGACCCGGACTTCGAGCCCCTGTACGGGATCACCCGCCGGCTGATCGTCGCCCAGGACGCCAACGAAGTGATGCGGTTCAGCGGCCTCAACCGTGAAGCCGCCGCCGCGCGCCTCGGGGTCTCCAAGGCCTACATCGACCACGCCTTCCGCGACCACCCGGAGTACGCCGTGGAGGTGGCCGCGTGACCTGCCTGACCGGCAAACGCCCCTACCCCAGCAAGCAGGCCGCACGCACCGCCATCGCCTCCGCGAACCGGCGACGTGACCCCCGCCGGCAACGACGAGAACACCGCGCCTACCACTGCGCCAGCTGCAACGCCTGGCACCTCACCAGCAACTAGCCGGACACGACAAAGGCCCCGCTACGGCGAGGCCAAGGAGGGGAGCAGGGGATGGGATCAGTCGGAGTCGTTCAGGCGATCGAGCCGACGCTGCACGGCCTGCTTCTTGCGCCAGGCCTGGACGCGGGCGTGGACGTGGCGGCGGATGTCGTCGGCGCGCGACGTCCCTTCCTCCTCGCACAGCTGCCCGTACTCGGCCCAGACCAGGTCGTCGATGCGGACCATGCGGCCGGGCGTCCCCTTCGTCGTCATGCGGCCAGCGTAGCTGACCGTGCAGTGCCTATACACCCCGCGACCTCGATTCGTATTGCTGATGTGTTGCGGGTGACTATACACCCTGGGGTAGGGTGGAGACGTGCCAAGGCGGCACCAGATCCACAGAAGAAGCCGCCCTGAAGGGCTTGGTTCCGTGCGCCCAAAAGCCCCCAATCAGCACTCGTCAAAGGACACCAACTCATGGCCCGTGGACACGGCCGGATCCTCACCTCGATCTGGGAGGACCCCGACTTCCTGAAGCTCAGTGAAGGAGAACAGCGTCTCTACCTGTTCCTCCTCTCGCAGCCCAACATCAGCCACGCGGGCCTGCTGCCTCTCACCATTCGACGCTGGGCGGGCAAGGTCCGCGGCCTCAGTGAGGCCGAACTCCATTGGCGCCTCGAAGCACTGGAAGCAGCCGGGCTCGCCGAAACCGACAGTCTCGAAGAAGAGCTGTTCATCTGCGGCTACTTCCGGCACGCCGGCATCGGCGGGCAGCCGCGCGTGGTGGCCGCCGCCTACGACGCGATCGTCAAGTCCGCTTCGTTCAGTCTCCGCGGCGTGGCCTCGATCGAGCTGAGTGAGGCCGTCGCGCAGGCCCCTGCTCCCGCAGCACCCCGGGGCGTTCGCGCGCAGGTGCTGCGCCGCGACGGATGGCAGTGCCGCGGATGCGGCTGGTCGCCCGGCGACTACATCCCGCCCGCACTTACGGGACGTCCGCTGTACCGCGGCCTGGAGATCGACCACGTCCACCCGCGGTCACGAGGCGGATCCGGCGACATCGACAACCTCCAGGTGCTGTGCACCAGCTGCAACACCTCGAAAGGGGCCCGAGTCTGATGGCCCGCATTCGCACGATCAAGCCCGAGTTCTTCACGTCGCTGACGATCGCCGACCTCACGCCCGAGCAACGGCTCACCTTTATTGGGCTCTGGACGCACGCCGACGACGCCGGCCGCTGCGTCGACGACCCTCGTCTCATCAAGGCCGCAGTCTGGCCGCTCGACGACCGCACCGCGGCCGACATCGAGGTCGACCTGAAGGCACTCACTGAGTCCTCACTGATTACTCGCTACACGCTCAAGCAGAAGCGGTACATCGCCGTGACGAACTGGCGTGAGCACCAGAGGATCAACCGTCCGACGAAAAGCAAGCTTCCAGCCCCTGACGAGGCAGAACGACCCGACCCTGAGCCTCCGACCAGCAGGGATGAGGACTCACGCACTCCTCACGGAGCGCGCACTGAGGGCTCACCCCAGGAAAGGAAAGGAACAGGGAACAGGGAACAGGGAAAGGAAGGGGTCCCGCGGGCTGAGGCGGACGGCCAAGTCGAGCTCGTCGTCGTCGACGATTCCGACTTCGTCGGCGCAGCAGAAGCAGCGCCCGAGCAACTCGAAACGGTTACGGCGCAGACGATCGTCGCCGAGTGGATCGACCGCTGCACGAAGCGTCCGCCCGGAAACGTCATCGGCCAGGCCTCCAAGCAGATCAAGAAGCTGCTCGACGAGGACATCCACCCGGACGACATCCGGGCCGGCCTCTCCCTGTGGATGCGCAAAGGCTCCGCCCCTTCCGCCATCCCCGGCTTCGTCAACCAGGCCATGAACGCCCAGCCGCAACAGTTCCCCGCCGCCGCTGGAGCGGAGAACGTCCTCGACTTCCCATCTCGCCCCATGTCCACCGCCGACCGACGAGCCGGCGCCGCCTTCGACCTCGCCGCCGAACTCGCAGCAGAGGAGAACCAGTGACTCCGTCCGAAGCCGCCCAACTACTCGGCCATTGCGCCGCGTTCGACAACCGCACGGTCGGCAAGGTCGACGCCCGCGCATGGGCAGCCGCACTCCACGACGTGCCCTTCGACGACGACGCAGTCGCCGCAGTCGCCGCCTTCTACGGCACCCCGCCCAAGGACCCCAGCCAGAAGCTGTGGATCCAGCCCCACAATGTCCGCACCCTCCGCACGAGAATCCGGTCCGCGCGGCTGGAGAACTTCCAGTACGAGCCCGTCCCGGACGAGACCCCGGCTGAGTTCATCGCCCGCTATCGCGGCCAGGTCCAGGCGATCGCCTCCGGTGCCGTCCCGGCGCCGACGGGCCGGTTGGCGCTCGAGGGCGGCCCGTCGAAGCAGTTCGTGGCCGAGTTGGAGGCCCGCGGCTGGGAGGTCGGCCGGCCGGTTGAGGACGGCGACGAGGCCGCGGAGCTTGCCGACCAGGTGCGCCGTTCCGGCCCGCTGGGTGTCGAGTGCCCAGTGGAGAAGTGCCGGGCCGCGATCGGCAAGCCGTGCAAGGGCCCCGGGGGCAGCGAGAAGCAGCCGCTGGGCAAGCCGCGCCTGAGGCCGCACAGCGCCCGCATACGGGCCGCCAACGGCGAGTCTGAGGCCGCCAGCGAGGAGCGGGCCGCGCAGGAGCAGCGGATCCGGCAGATGTCCGCCCGTGCCCTCGCCCGCGAAGCCGACGAGATCGAAGACGCCGTGATCGTCGACGAGGAGGCCGCGTCATGACCGGCGAAGCGATCCCCGAGGACGACGGCATCCAGGTCGCCGACATGAAGGCGATCCGCGCCGAGGGCCGCGACGAACTGCGGGCCCTGATGCGGGCGCAGATCGCGATCGGCAAAGCCCGCCGCGAACCACCCGCCAAGCCAGCTACACCCAAGCCGCCCGGCCACCGTCCCGGCGCCTGGCCCACCGGCACCAGCCCGCCGGGACCGGCGCCCGAACGCAGTCTGCCGCCCGAGGTCTGGGCCGACGCGGTCCGCCGCTACCGCACCGAGCAACGCCAGCTACTCGACGAGGAGAACCAGTGACGATCCGCTACTCCGCCCCGATGCCCGCCGAACTCCGGCACTTCATGCGCGCCGGCCAGCACCCCGCCCGCTCCGTCCCGTGCCCGCACTGCGGGGTCGCCGCCCACAAGCCGTGCAAGCTCCGCACCTCCGGCCGGCTCCTCACCGAGCCGCACCCGCAGCGGGTCTCCGACTGGGCGCAGGCCACCGCCTGCTGCCCCCAGTGCCAGGTCACCCCCGAGACGCCGTGCCACGAAGACGGGCGAGCCCGCACCACCGTCCACGCCCGCCGCTACCAGGAAGCGGAGGACACCGCCGCATGACGCCTTACGAGAAGTTGATGGCCGAGGCGCTCCCGACCGGCACCTTCGGCCACGCTCGGCCCCCGAAGCACCAGCGCACCGAGCCCGCGCCCGCGTGGACGCCCGCCGAGCAGGCCCGGCACCGCGCCGAACTCGACGCCGCCCTCAACGGCTTCGAGCTCGACGACGCCTACGCCAACAACAAGCGCGACCGCTACCGCGAACAGCGCGCACACCTGCAGCTCGTCTCCACCCCGCCGCCCGGCACGTGCACCTGCGCGAAATGCGACGCCAACCCCGCCAGCCGGCAACAGCACCACCCCGCCGCCTAGTCCGCGCGTTGTCCCCCGCCCACCCACACCACGGCCACGAAAGGCGCCCAAATGACCACAACGCCCGAGACCCAGCACCTGTGGGAGTTCGATCACCCGTACTACTGCGAGCCGGGGAACTTCTTCAAGAACGGCCAGCACACCCGCTTCGCCTCCTGGCAGGAGTTCACCGAGGAGACCGTCTTCGCCACCGGCGACCGGGACCTCAACTTCTGCTTCCGCTGGGACTGGCACAAGCCGGGCTTCCACGAGTGGGAGGGGCCGGAGCAGCTGCTGCTGTTCTTCGTCCTCCAGCGCAAGAGCTTCAACTGCTCCGTCGAGATCGACGTGACGGAGGCCGACGAGCCCGCCGTGCGCGCGTTCCTCGCCGACTGCGCCAGCACGCTGCGCGCCACCTGGGAGCCGGTCCTCGCCGCCCCCACCGCCTAAGCCCCCCGTCATCCCGCATCACCCCACCCGAGAGAGGCACACCGTGAACCCGACCACCAACCAGCAGCCCGACCGCCGTACCCGGTACGCGGCAGCCATGGCCGTCCGCGACGGAGACACCTGGCCCACCCAGTACGAGAGCGACGAGCAGGACTACCTGCGCCGCGCCGACGCCGCTATCGCCCTCGCGGACGCCGAGCAGGCAGACCTGCGCTCCTACGAGCAGCGCCTCCGCGAGCAGCACGACCTCGACGTCGCCGAAGTCCGCCGCCTCCGCGACGAGCTCAGCGAGTACGAGGTCATGAACCCGCAGCAGTGCCCGGCCGGGAAGCACGCCGACTGGCTCGTCGACAGCGAGCGCACCCACGCCTGCCCCTGGTGCGAGATCGAACGCCTGAAGTCCGCCACCAAGTGAACTCCCGGACGCCCCCGCTGAAGGAAGCAGCGGGGGCGCACCCCGACCGTATCCGACCTGTCCCGAGGAGACGACGCATGAACCAGCCCGACCCGACCACCGACCAGAACCTGCGCGCCTACCGGGTGCGCGCGATCGATCTGCTTCAGCGCGCCCGCGACATCCACCGAGAGACGTGCATCCTGGCCCGGGGTGACGTCCAGCCGCCCGCGTTCAGGTGCGGCATGTGTGAGGTCCTCGCCGAGGAGCCTGCCGCCGTGCCGCCCGTGGACCGGGACGCCCTGCGCGACCGCATCGCCGCCACGATGCGCGAGCACGGCGTGGTGCACCTCGGTGACCAGGTGCCCGCCGACGAGTACGACTGCTGCGCCGACGCGGTCCTGCCCGTGCTGCCTGCCGGCCGGGTGCTGTACGGCACGGCAGACACCCGGGCCGCCGCTGAGCGCCGTGAGCGGTACGCGGCAGCCCTGTTGGGGCCTGACGCCGCCGGGACTCTGGACTCGGCTGCCGACGAGATGCTCAAGGCCGTCATGACTGTCGCGGACGCCGAGCAGGCCGAGTTGCGCCGGTTGGCTGGCGAGACACCGGCCGACACCGAGGCGCAGCCCAGCGCCCTGAAGCGTGCGCACGTCGCACTCGCCGCACAAGCAGGCCGCGACCAAGCCGCACTCGTTCGCGTCCGAGAGTGGGTGACGAGCGACGTCGTCACCGCCCGCAGTGGATTCGGTGACGGCTACCGGGAGGCGCAGCGCGACATGCGCGACCTCCTCAACGGACGGCCGCCCACCGAGCCCGCCGCCGGGGCGCGGCAGGACGGGGCGCAGTCGTGACGCGACCGGTCGGCAAGCGTGAGCGCCCGGATGAGGTGTCCTGGCTGCTCCAGATCCAGCATAAGCCGCGAGACCCCTGGCACGACCACACGGGCAACCTCTTCGGCCGCAAGAGGGCTGAGGCGTTCTTGGCCGAGCGCCGTGCCACCAACCCGACGTGCCGGTACCGGCTGGTTCGGGTGACGACCGCGTACACGATCGCGGCCGACTGGTGACCCCCGCCGTCGTGTTCGTCGTGCTCGTCGTCGCGGTCGCTGCCTAGTTACCCGCCGGTTAACTCCCTGACGGCCTCGACCCCCCTCCCGAGGCCGTCACACTCACCCACCCCCCACAGGCCGTCTCACAAGAACCCAGCGACCGAATCGGAGCAGGAAATGACAACCCCGAAGACCCAACTCCCGTACACCGCCGTCCGCCACCCCAAATGCGGCGGCTGGTGGACCGGCCTCAGCCGCGCCCACTGCCCCGCCTGCTGCCGAACCTTCAGCTGCGACAGCGCCGCCGACAAGCACCGCCAAGGCCGCCACGGCATAGACCGCCACTGTGCCGACCCCGCCACCGTCGGCCTCGTCCTCGTCGACAAGCCCTACGGCGTCATGTGGCAAAACCCCGGCGGCGAACAGTGGTTCAACGCCAGCAACGAGGAGGCGGCAGCCGCATGACCGTCGACCTCCCCGCCCCGATCGTCGTCACCCGCCACCAGTGCCCGTTCTGCCGCCGCCACACCCGCGCCAGCGCCACAGCCGTGCAGGACCACATGACGCGCTGCTGGCGCAACCCGGCACTCCGCAACTGCAAGACCTGCCAGCACCATCTGCCCGCCACCCAGGGCGAGTCCTGCAACCCCGGCGAGTGGTGCGCCTGCGGCGACTACCCGGAAGCCTGCGACATCGACGCCGCGCCAGCAGGCGCCACCTTCCCGATCAGCCACTGCCCCAAGTGGACCCCCACCGCCTGACCTGCGCCTTCGTGGGCCAACACTCAACCGATCAAGGAGAACTGACCATGGGAATGTCCACCAACGCCATGCTCGTCTACGGCTACCACCTCGGCAGCGACGACGGAGGCTGGCTCGTCCGCGGCGTCGGCGAGTACGGCGAACTCCCCACCCTCAGCTGGCACCAATCCGAAAGCGACGACGCCGACTTCGGAACCGACGTCGAGCTCCGCCTCCTCGCCTCCGTCGGCTTCACCGAGACGGACTGGAGCGCCGACGGCTACTACGACCGCAAGCGCGAGGCGGAAGCCCGGCTCGGCGTCGAGCTCGAATTCCACTGCTCCGGCGACTACCCGATGTACCTGCTCACCGCCAAGAGCATCACCGCCTACCGGGGCGACGCCAAGGAGATCGACTTCGCCGCCCTTCAAGCCGAGACGGAGCAGGCCGGAGCCGACGCCAAGCTGAGGGCCGCGCTTGAGGCCCTCGAACTCCGCCCCACCCAGGAGCAGCCGCGCTGGCTCCTGTGCTCGTACTGGGGCTAACCCACCGCCTGATCCCACCCCCGCCGTCCGGCCCGCCCACCCCGGGCCGGACCTTCAAGGAGCACACCATGACCGACACCCGCGACTTCGCCCTCGCCGACATCCTCACCATGACCACCGGTCGCCTCCTCAGCAGCCGCCACATGGAAGGCGTCTACGACATCGCCAACTGGATGACCGGCGACAACCTCATGACCCACCAAATCCCGCGCGCCGCCGACGCCTGCGGGAAAGCACTCCTCGCCCAGCACCCGCAACTGACCGACGTTGCCCCGCCCGACGACATCGACGCACCCGACCTCATGGCCTGGCTCTCCGACACCGAACGGCAGCACGGCCAGCACCTCCCGGTCGCCCCGCTCCCGCCCGACGCCTGGGAACACCGCAACCCGATCGAGGAACTCTGCGACAAGATCGGCGCCGAGAAGGTGTACGCCATGCCGGTCCCGGACGGCGGTGAGCAGCGATGACCACACCCGCCTGCACCCACAGTTTCCCCGACCCGTACCCGCAGCCCGTCGACCAGATCGGCAACTGCCGGAACTGCGGCACCAGCTATCGGGACGCCAAAGCCGCGGCGACACCCGCCGAGGAACTCCGAGCGGCAGCCGACACGCTGGCGCCCGCGACCGACACGTCCCCGAGCCTCGCCGTCGAATACCCCGACCTCGACGCCTGCTACGCGCACATGCTGCGCACCACAGCCGAGACGTGCGACGCCGTCACCCGGCACGGACTCGACCTCGACGAAACCGCCCACTGGCTCGCCCCGGCACTCGCCGCAGCCCGCCAGATCAACGGCGCCGACCCGCAGCCCCCGCTCAGCCCGTGCATCTGCCGCCAGTCCGTCCACGCCGAAGAGCACAAAGGCCGCACCATCGACAGCTGCCCCTGGTGCACACCCGCACCCGACATCCGGCCCAAGCCCGCCCGCACCGACACCATGCCGACAGGCGACCTGCCGTGAGAGCCGCCCGCGCCCTCGCCCGCCACTACGACGCGTGGGAACACGCCGCCCTCAACTGCCCCCACCGACGCCACCTCCGCCGCAACCGCTGGCCACTCGCAGCCCTCTGCGCCATACGCGTCGGACCCGCATGGATCGGCGCCATCCGCAGGAGGCCGACATGACCCGCCCGCCGCTGCGCTGGCAGCCCGACGACCAATCCGCCGCCATCCTCGCCGCCTACAGCCGCCGCCGCGAACCCCTGCGATCCGTCCTCCGGCGGGCGCTACGACTCCTCGCCCAAGCCGACGGACTCCTCGACACCCGCGGACACGTCATCACCCAACCCGGACACCGACGGAGGCAGCCGTGAGATCCCTGACCAGCCGGCAACGCGAGGTTCTCCTCCTCGCCGCGAACGGCAACAGCAACCAGGAAATCGCCACCTGGCGAGGCGTCACAACCCACTCCGTCGGCGAGATCCTCACCGCCGCCTACCGCCGGCTCGGCGCCGCCGACCGCGCCCAAGCCGTCGCCATCGCCCTCGCCGTCGGCGAACTAGGCATCCACCAAATCCACATCCCCGACCAGCAGAGAGAGGTAGCCGCATGAGCGAGCAGACCCGCTACCCCTACGACGACGGTGACGTCACCGTCCTCGGCCCCGAGATCTTCGCCAGCAAGGACGGCACGGTCATCTCCTGGCGCGGAGACAATTACATCCGCCAGCAACACATCCAGCCCGGCAGCAGTGAGCTCACCGCAGGCGCCATCCACGAACTCGCCTCCGCCGTCCGTGACCTCTGCTCCGCCATCCGCCTGGAGATCGCCGACAGGCAGCCCACCGCCGCATGCGGAGCTCCCAACGACGCCGCGAACAGCCTCGGCACCCAACGCTGCGGACTTCCCGCCGGACACGACGGCCGCCACGTCGAAGGCATCAGCAGCTGGCCGCGCAAGGGTGCGCCCCACGACACCGGCCCCAGCGTTCGCGAGGTCGCCGCCAACGACCGGCGCTGGCCACTGGAGAAGGCAGGCGAATGACGAAGGCGCCACCCCGATTCCGGCGGGGTGGCGCCTTCGATGCGTGCGGACTACGCGGCTTCCTCCACCGCCGGCGGCCTCTTGCCGGCGAGCACTTGCCGTACCCAGCCCGGTGACAGCCGCAGCTGCGCGGCCAGCTCATCCACCGACACACCCCGCCGATACGCCGCCCGCAGCGCTCTGTTCCTGCGGGCCTGCAACCGCTCCCGCGCAGCAGCACCCGCCACCGTCCGGTGCAGTACCACCGCCAGCCGCAGCAGCAGCCGGCCCGCCACGTCATCCCACCTACGCGCCATGCAGATCCCCCTGACGTCGAACGCCACCCCGCTGAATGGACACCGTCACGGCAGGGGAGAGGCGGCACAAGGGCGCACAACGCAGAACACCGCCCGTGCAACACGGACGGTGCTCATGAGACGGATGATCAGACGCGGGGCGCCTCCAGCGACGTTGGCGGAGCTACATCTCTGTCAGCTGATACGCCTCCGGAAGTTCCGGCAGTGGCACCCGGAGCGCCTTGCCGAGCAGGGCGCGCGCCATCAACTCCCACTCGACCGCCGGACGCCCGGCCGGCTTCACAAACAGGAGCGAGCCGTCCTCTCGAACTGCCGCGCCGCCGGTAAAGGCCCGGTCGCAGTCGAGGACGCGGACGGCCACACCGAACTCGGCGAGCAGATCATCGAGGGGTGCGTCGAGCAGGCGGTCGACAGTGGGGGATTTCACGGGCCGCTCTAAGGCGGCGTGGGTAAGCTGTTGCAAGGTTCCCTTCCTTCCCGGGTGGGTTACCAGATCGGCGGGCCTGAACCCGCTGGTAGAACGGGCCCGGTGTTCACAGCACCGGGCCGTTCGCGTGTCAGGGGCCAACCGTAGGTGAGGGCGGAGTGGTCAATCGGCCCCTACTGTTACGGATTCATCTCAGTGCGGCAGGGCCTCGTCGAGGTACTCCTGCACCGGCCCGTACAGGCCATAGGGCACGTAGTCCTTGATCTCCGAGTGGGCGACCCAGGCGACCGCGTCCAGCTCCTCCTCGTCCGCGACCTTCGCCTCGCCCTGCAGCACCTCGCACGCCGTGTACGACATGAGCCGGCCGGTCTTCGGGTGCACGCGCTCGCCGAGCAGCTTGGTCGCCGCGACGACGAGCCCCGTCTCCTCGACGGTCTCCCGCACAGCGGCCACTTCCGCGGCCTCGCCAGCCTCAATGGCGCCCGCGGGGAACTGCCACATGAGCTCGCCCTCGGAGATCCGGCGACGGACCATCAGCACGCGACCCTCGGAGACGATGATCGCGGCGGAGATGCCCGGCTTCTCGGTCGTGGTCTCGGTCATGCAGCTACCTCCAGGACGTTCAGGATGGGCGGGTAGATCTGGCTGTGCGGGATGAAGCGGGTGACCGTGGCCCGCGGCACCCAGGCCACGTCGACGTTCTCCACGGGGTCACGGTTCGAGGTGTCACCGGCCAGGTAGTCGCAGAGGTGGTACTCGGCAATCACGCCGGTAACGGGGTGGATGCGCTCGCCGAGATACTCGCGGACGGCGCAGTGGACGCCGGTCTCGCCGTGCGTCTCCTGGACCGCGGTCGTCGCCGGGTCGGTGCCCGGCTTGACCATGCCGGCCGGGAACTGCCACCGCAGTTCACCGTCCCCGCGCCGGCAAACCAGTAGGACTTCGTCTCCTCGCAGCACGACGGCTATCGCTACCCGCAGCGCCTGCGCTTCCATGCGTGGCTCGGCTGGGCGCATCAAGAGCGCGAACCGTCGCTGCACCGCCTCACCCGCCTGTTCGTATGCCGTGTCGAGGATCTGTTGAACCTCGGTTCGATGGACCATCTCCGGTGCCTGGTGCCACCGGGTGATGGTGCGCGGTGAGATCCCGAGGCGTTCACCGAACGCCTCGTTCGTCATCCGCATCGCCTCCTGCAGAAGGCATGCTGTGCGGCCGGTCCATGTGCCGACGACGTCCACTATCGGGCTCCCGTGCTCGCTGCGCTCGGGTCTGGCGGGGCGGTGTCCACTTGGTGGCGCCGCCGTGTCTAGGTGTTGCTGTTACGGCTGATCGGCGTCGGGGTCGTGTCCTTCTGCCGCGCCCGCGCGAGGCGTTGACTCGGCGGCATGGTTCTTCTTGCCGCGTTTCGCGCTCCGCCCCTTGGCGATGCCTTCGGCCCAGCCGTAGCTGCGCCCGAAGAGTTCTCCGACTTCGGCCCACGTGCGGCCCTGGCGCAGCCCTTGGATGGCGGCCTGCTGAATCGCGTAGAGGTCTTGGTCGCGCTCCGCCAGTTTCTGCCGGGCTTCGAGTGCGGCGCGCCCTCGGGCGAGCAGATCGTCAATGGCTGCGACTTCGGCGACTTTCGCCTCCAGGGACTCCGTGAACGCATCTGTCATGAGGTCAGAGTAGGAGTCAACACGCCAGTTCTCAAGACGGTGTTGACAGACCCTCAGACTGCCTTCAGGATGGTGTTGAAGCGAACGGCGCTCCACCGCCGGGAGCCTCAGCGACCGCTCCACCGGCCGCACCACACAAACGAAAACGGCCCCAGCACCGGGACTCCACTCCCAGGCCAGGGCCTCACCACGAGGAATCTCTGAAGGGTCCCCTCATGGCTACTGAGATCGTACCGGCGCTCCAGGGCGCCGAGCACACGGGCACGTCCCCGCTTCCGTCGGCCGCCGAGGCTGCGGACCGCCTGGTCGCCGCTGTCGGCGCCTGGGCGTCCCGCTCGCACCGGCAGAACGGCGCGATCGAGGGCTTCCGGCTGCTGAACGTGCTCCGGATCCACGCCCGCCCGATCTACAACCTTCGCGCCATCGACGACGAGGTCGACCGACTGGGGCGCCTCGCCAACAACCGCCTCCTCAACGTGGCCGACCCGGCCAGCTGGAGGGCCAGGAACGCGGCGTACCGGGCAGCCGACGAGGCCGCCAGGGACGTCTACGCGGCGGTCATGCGCGACGTGTATGACGTGTTCCAGGTCATCACCGGGGTCTCCGCCGAAAGCATTCAGGGCCTGAACCTGCGGGTTCCGTTCGCTCAGATCGCTGAGGCCGCCCGCACTCTGGCGGTGGCGTCGTGACGACCGCCCTTTCCCCGGCCGACGCCGCAGCCCGTCTCGCGGCGCAGGGCCCGGTCCGCACGGCCCGCACCCCGAAGCTGGCCCGCAAGGTTCTGGAGCGGTTCCCGGCGTCCGCGCCGCGCGGCTCCTGGCCGGCGGAGGAGTTCGCCGCCGACCGTCGCCGCGACGGTGTCCCGGCCCGCGTCGTCATGGACCTCGACTCCGACTCGTACCTCGTCATCATCGAGGCCGCGTCGTGAGCGGCGAGCTGGAGCGCCTGATGGCCGCGCAGGCGAAGGCGGACGAAGTAGTCCGGCAGGTGGCCGAGGCGCCGCAGGCGGGCCCGCTGCTGCGGGTTGCGGTCACCGATGTTGAGACCGGGCAGCGGCTCGGAACTGGCTTCGTCAACTACGACCGCATGATGCGCCGGCTCCGCGTGGTGAACGACCGCAGCGAGCACCCCCTGCCCAAGTAGGACCCCTAGACCGCCGCGGGCGGCGATCGACGACTATCCCCCCGTCTCTCCGCCCGCGGCTTCCAACTCCGCACCACCCATCTGACCTTTCGCTGCCCTGGAGGGCTTCCATGCCGTACACCCAGACCGCCCCGGACCCGGCCGAGGCCATGGCCGAGCTGATCCGCGAGCACCGCAAGCAGCTCGGCGGCAGGTACTCGACCGAGTTCTACACCTCGCACGAGGTGGTCGGCCGGTTCAGCAACCAGGCTGGCGCCACCGTTGAGGTGCGCGGGCTGGTCAAGTTCGAGCAGAAGCGCTACCCGAGCAACGACCGCATCGTCTCGGCCGGGGCGTCCGCCATGTGCAACGGCTACGGCTGCGTCGACCCGAAGCACGAGGAGCCGTTCGCCGAGCCGGTCGCGTTGGACGACAACGCCGACGAGACCAGCGATGCGGCCATGCCGCTGGTCCAGAAGGCCCGTGAGTGGGCGCAGGCGCACGCCGAGACGTGCCGCGCCCAGGCCTACACCCGCTGACCCCGCACCACCCACCTGCACCTACTGACCCGAGAGGGCCCGTGATCCACGATGTCTACGCAGACCCGTACCGCGTTCCTGGCCGAGTACCGTGCCGCCTTCGACTCCGGAAGTCAGGCCTGGATCGCCGAGGTGATGGCCGCCGCGACCGCCTACGACCGGGAGCACCCGTTCGAGCCGTCCCTGGCCGACGAACTTGTCCTCCTCGTCGACGAGCTGGCCGCCCTCGACTACGAGGCAGCCGCGTGATGGCGGGCCACGCGTTCCGACGTGACGAGCCGGTCATGGTCCTGTCCGCCCCGAACCTGCCCGGTCTGGTCGGTCGCACGGGGACGGTCGCGAACACGTACCCGCCGGCGGATGGCCGGTGGCAGGTGGCCGGGCTGCGCGAGCTCGCGGTGGACCACCTGCTCGGGTTCCCGACGTTCACCGCCGAGCAGCTGCGGTCGGAGGCGGCGTGATGGCCACGGTCGAGATCACCAGCTTCGGCTACCTCCACGACGCCCCACCCACCGCGGACCTGGTCATCGACCTGCGGCACCACTTCCGCGACCCGCACGTCTCCCCGGAACTCCGCTACATGACGGCGAACGACGAGCCGGTCAGGCGGGCAGTGCTGGGAACGCCCGGAATCCGGGCGCTGGTGGAGGCCACCGCAGCAGCGGTCACAGCGTTCGCCGCCGGCCCGTCCGCCAGCACGGTCACCGTCGCCGACGGATGTGCAGGCGGCCGGCATCGGGCGCCGACGTTCGCACGGGCCCTCGCCTCACGCCTGATCGACGCCGGACACGCCGTGATCATCCACCACCGCGACCTGGACAAGCCCGTCGTCCAGCGGTGACCACCAGCCCCCGCCAGACCGCCACTGGGTCTACGCCTCGACAGCGGGCGAGGGCGCTTGCACCACCCAACCGAATCCATCGATCAAGGAGAGCTCTCATGGCGAACAAGTGGGCAGACCGCGACCCGCACCGTGGCGACTACGACCCGAACAAGGTGCAGGACACCAGCGCCGAATACGACTACCTCAAGGCCATCCAGCGCCACGGCTCCGACAGCGTCGAAGCGATGATCGCCGGTGCGATCGCCGACGCCAAGCAGAAGGACCGCTGAGCCTTCCAGTCCGCCGTGGCGGCAGTTCCCCTCCCGCCGCCACGGCACCCCGGCTTCTGGCCGGGCCCGAGGTCGCCCCGCGAAACCCCCGCGCGGGGCGGCCCCGAGCACGACCAGCACCAACCCAACCACCCACCGAACCGAGAGGACTCCTCATGGCCATCAACCCGAACACCGGTAGCGAGATCGAGATTGAGGACGACGGCGACTACACCGTCACCTTCTCCATGCAGCTCCCGCAGCAGCCCACCAACGACGACGAGGGCTGACCGGCTGTCCGCGTCGCCCGGCCCACCCCGGCCGGGCGGCAAGGAGAACCGGCCAGCACCACCCACCGTCCGCATCAACTGCCCTGAGAGGCCGTCATGCTCCGTCTGATCCTCTGGTCGCTGCTTGCGATCTTCCTGCTCGTCGTCGGCGCCTGGCCGGCTGCCGCTGCACCGATCGGCCTGGCCGTCACCGGCGCCGGCGTCATCGCCAGCAAGATCCCCGCGATCGTGCTGCTCGGCGCCGCCGCCGTCGCCTGGGAACTGCGCCACCGGACCAACACCACCAAGCCCGCCACCGCCTGAACCCGAGAGGAAACCGATCACCGTGACCAGCTGGCGAGAAGAGCGTCGCGCCGACAAGGCCGCTGACGCCACGGAGCGCCGCCGTGACGACGAGCACCGAGCCAAGCTGCGTCGCGACGAACGCCGCAAAGACCGAGACGAAGCCCGCGAGATCAAGGCCCAGGCCCGCCGGGAAAAGGCGCAGCGCCGTCAGGCCCGCGCCGCCCGCCGGGAGAAGACCCTCACCCCCGGCAACGTGTACCGCAAGGGCACGCTCGGCCTGGTGACCCTGTCCGCGTTGGCGTCGCTGCCCGCGCAGATCATCCACTTCGTCACGCTGCACTGGATGCTGTTCCCGATCGGGCCTGCCCTCGAAGGCGCGGCCTGGGTGATGGCGGCAGGTGTCGCCTACGCCGACGAGCGGAAGCTGCCGGTCTGGGTGCGCTGGTTGCTGCGCGGGCTGTCCATGGGTGCCGCCGGATACGCCGCGAACATCAACTACGGGTACGGGCTAAGCCTGCAAGGCCACGGCCTGTCCGCATCGGACGCTGCCGCGGTCGGCTGGGGCTTGGCCGCCGTCACCATGCTCGGGCCACTGTTCTTCGAAGTCCGTCAGTGGGTCCTCACCCTCACCGCCGCCGCCATCGACCCCAAGAAGCGAGCCGAGGAGAAGGCGCGCGCCGTGCACGAGAAGCGGCGCCGCCGGCACCACAAGACTGTTGCCGACATCGCGGACCGCCTCATCTCCGCAGCCCCCTACGGCGCCCTCAAGTTCGAGGACGCGTGGGCACAGGCGTGGTCGATCGTGCACGGAACCGACCGGCTGGGCATGACCCCCAGGCTGCACGCCTATGCGGTCCGGTCGTCCTCCGCCCTCGACGCTGCGATGGAGCAGGTGGAGCTCGACGCGAAGACGATCCGGCAGCGGATCCTCGACCTGCTCCGCCGCCCGGCGAAGTCCCCGGCAGAGTCGCTGAGGTACGTGCTCCCGACGCCTCCCGCGAAGGCACTCGGAGTGACCGGAAAGCCGCAGGTCGTTACCGATCTCCCCCCTGCCCAGACGAAGGTATCCGAGAAGCCCGCCAAGGGGGCCCGTCGGCAGCCCCCGCCGCACCGCCGCAGCAAGGGCGACGCGCTGCCCTTCCACCCCCTCGCCAGGACCCAGGCCGCCGACACCGCCCGCAAGCACACCGTCGTCAACGGCCACCACTAGGAGCATCAGATGGCTACCCCGCTGAGTGACGAGCGTCCGCCGCTGACCCTCGTCGAGAACACCCCCGAGACGGCCACCGTCTTCGAGTTCGAGAAGCGCCCCCGCCCGGGGTGGATGCTGTCCGGCGAGCAGCTCCGCCAGTGGGCCGTGTACGCCGCCGACAACACGGTCGACGCGATCCGCTTCCACGCCACCCACAGCCCCTACTACCTCGGCTGGTCGCTGCGCGGATACCGGCGCCTGTGCCTTCGCTGGTGGGAGGCGCGGCACGACGACTACCGGCAGCAGATTGCCACCGCCAAGCTGATGCTGCGCGCCTCCAAGGGCAAGCCCGCCGACGAAGCCAAGTACAAGGCGCTCGTCGATGTGCGCCGCGCCGAGTACAAGGCCCACAAGAAGCGGCACTGGATTCGCACCGGAATTAGCGGGCTCATCATCGTCGGCGGCACCAGCGCCGCCTTCCTGCTCGGCAGCTGGTGGGTACAGCTCCTCATGACGCTCGCCTACATCGTCGTCGGCGCCTGCTTCGGCCGGCCCGCCGAGCCCGCGGTGAAGCCGATTCAGGGCCCGACCCGCACCAGTCACCTGGGCGAGGAGACGATGCGGCGCGTCCTCGTCGAGGCCGGGGCTGTGCCGGAGAAGCGCGGCGACGAGATCCGCGGTGTCGGAATCCCGCACACCGAAGGCCCCGGCATCGCCTACGCCGTCCACACCCCGTCCGGCATTCCCGCCTCGGTCGCCGTCGCCAAGAAGCAGCAGGTGGCCGCCGCGCTCGGCGTGCACTCCGACTGGATCGACCTCAGCGTCGGCAGTGTCGAGACGTTGCTGCTGATCTGGGTTGCCAGCGAGGACCCGTTCGGCGTCAGCCGCAGGTCGCCGCTCATCGGCCACAAGGGCGCCCTCGACCTGTGGAACGACGGCGCACCCATCCTCTTCGGCAAGCGCGGCAACGTCATCCGGATGCGCCTGCGCGACCTGATGATGCTGATCGGCGGCCGGACCCGCAGCGGCAAGGGCATGCTCCTCGCCAACCTGAACCTCGCCATGGCCAAGGAAGTCCGCATCAACCTGCGCCTCTTCGACGGCAAGGCATCCGGCGAGCACAACGCCCTCGCCCCACTGCTGGCCACGTTCGTGAAGAAGAACCCCGAGCGGCTCGTGATGTTCACGCGAGCCGTGCTGGAGGACCTGGACCGACGGGCCGACTTCCTCGACGAGCGCGGCAAGTCCAAGCTCACCGAGGACCTGATCGAAGAGATCGGCGGCATCGAGGTCATCGAGATCGACGAGCTCGCCACCTATACCGCCAAGGGCACCAGCCCGTTCGTCGAGGAGATCGTCGAGAACCTCTGCCAGATCGCCGCTGTCGGCGCCGGCCTCGGTGTGCTCCTGGAACTGGCCACACAGGTGCCGGAGGTTGACGTGGTGCGCGGCCGGCTGCGCCAGAATCTCGTGGCTCGGGCCGCGATGAACACGGAGTCGCCGCAGGCATCCAACACGATCATGGGTGACGGTATGGCCGGGCAGGGCTTCGACGCCTCCCTGATCCCGCTCGACCAGCGAGGACGCTGCTGGTTCACCACCCCCGACACCGGCACCATCCCCGCCCGGTCGGGTCTCGTCGAGGACGACGACCGGCCGCCGGTCATCGCCGAGGGCTACGAACTGCGGAAGGCGGCAGGCCGGTTGCCCGGCCAGTGGCGCGACCCGATCGAGGAGAAGCTCATCGCCTGGACCGGCGTCTCGTCGGCCGCGGGCGGGGAGCGCGGTAACGGGCGCATCGTTCGCGTCACTCTCCTGGAGCGACTGGAGACGATCGCCCGCGCCACCAACCGCGGGGGAGCGACGAACGCCGAAGTGTTCGCCGCGCTGGCCGCCACGAACAGCGCCAAGTACGGCCGGCAGGGCGGCGAGACGGACCGCGGCTGGACCACCCGCGTCGGCAAGCTCCTCAAGGACGAGATCGAGGGACTCGGCGTCGACCTCGACGTCAAACGGGTCACCGGGCCGGACGGCGAGCGCACCCCCGGCTACCTCCTCACCGACATCATCACCGCCCGGAATGTCCCGGCTTGAGGTCTGACACAGGTCTGCCAGCCAGCGGATAAGCCCAGGCCACAGGTCTGCCGCAGGTCTGCCAAGTACAGCCGCAGCCCGGTGGCCGCGGCAGCCGGCGGCAGACCTCTGGCAGACCTCCCACCTGCACGTTTACCACCCACGACAGACCTCTGACAGACCGAAAGGAGGCCCACATGCTCACCCTGAAGATCCAGCAGATGACCATCAACGACCACCCCTACCAGTGCCCCGAGTGCGCCTCTGAAGCCTTCACCCTCGACGGCGTCGGCTTCATCGACGCACTCCCTGTCCGCGGCAACTGCTGGCAGTCCCACGGCTGGGAAGAGCCCCTCATCACCCTCGGCCACCTCAAGCTGATCAACGAGGTGCGCACCGGCCGCGAACGCGCCGAGGACGACGACACCTTCGCGATCCAGATCGGCGGCGCGGTCCTCGCCGGCACCCTCCACCCCGACGTCATCCTCGACGACCTCATGCGAGCCGGCGACGTGTACTGGAAGCGGATCATCAAGCCCGCCATCCGGCGCCGCAAGAACAAGGCCGTCCGCGCAGTGAAGCGGCCGATCAAGACGGCGAAGGCCGCCGTCGCCGGAGCCACCTCCGACACCGTTGCAGCCGCCAAAGCCGCCGCCATCGGGGCCGCCTGGGGCTGGCAGGCCGGCGGCACAACACCCGACCCCAACTACACGCCCGAGCCAGTCAACCCGTGCGCCGCCTGCACCGGCGGCTACATCCAACTCGACACCCACCTGCACGACGCCACCCGCGTCCGCTGCTCCGTATGCCACGGCACCGGCGAAATCGACTAGGAGACCACCCGTCATGACCGTCCTGCCCGAGCCGACGCCCACCGCCCCCGCGGCCGGGCAGGCCCACCGAGACGCCACCATCAACGAGCGCGCCGAGGAAATGCTCGCCGCCCTCAACGACGCCATCACCCGCGAGAAGCAGCAGACCCGCTACGACAACCCCGACCTGCCCAGCCACAAGGACGGCACCCAGATCGGGACCGCAGCCCCCGTCGACCAGCCCGGCCGGGCCGCGATGAGCAAGCAGGCGACCGACGACAGCGTCCGCATGATCTGCTTCGGAGGGATGATCCTTCTCACCGGTGCAGGCATCGGCATCGTCATGGTGGCCTCCGACTACGCCAACCCCACAGTGATCGGCGTGTTCTTCGGCGGCCTGGCCGCACTCGCTCTCGCCGCGGCCCGCCTCCTCCGCCGGGCTGGCGAAGCGGCACCCGCCGAGATCCACCAGCACTACAGCGGCAACGTCTACCAGCAGCACAGCGAGACCCACAGCCGGTCCGTGTGGGCCAAGAACATCAACGAGAAGTGAGAGGAACTGATGGAGCGCTATCACTCCCTGTATTGGATGTACGTGATCCTCGGTCCGCTCCTGCTGGGCCTGATCGCTCTCATTCTGATCGCACTCCCCGGCGACCCCAGCACCAGCGGCATGCTCATCGGGTTGGCGGTATACCTGGCGATCGCCGTCGTTGGCGGCGCCGTCATGACCCGCCGCATCGACCGCTGACCCTGATCAGCTCGCATCCTCCAGGCCCCGGTCTTCGGCCGGGGCCTTCGGCTTGCCCGGCACCGCCCGCGCCATCCACCGGTCGTCGGTCAGCAGCCGCGGCATCATCGCCGGCCGCAACCCCAACCGGTCGCACAGCTCGGCGAGTCCGCGGGCGCACTCCGCCTCGGTATCCGCCTGCACCGCGAACCTCAGAGCCATACCGGCAGTGTGGCCCTCGAGGTGGGGGAGCGGGGCGGATTGGGTGAATCAGGGGCTACTGGTCGACTTCCCGCCTAGGGCGGCCACCCTTGCGTGCTCGCCGCTCGGCGAGCTCCTGCTCGGCCGCCTTGAGCTCGGCGCGCTCGCGGTCGTTGCCGTGCTGCTCGATGAACGATCGGACGTGGTCGACGAGGTCGGCGCTGCGGTCAACGCCCTGTCGCGTGGTGGCGGTTCCGTAGGCGTCCCACATGCGGCGGGGGATGCGGAAGCGGGTGACGAAGGTGTGGTCGCTGGCGTCGGTCATGCGGTCAATGTTCCCACAGGGTTTCTCTCCCGAATAGCTTGTGTGGCTACACGGTTATGGATACTGTGTAGCCACAGAGAACGAACCGCTCAGGGGGACCCGCGCATGAACGTCACCACCCAAATCCGCCGGACCCACGCCGCAGCCCAGCGCGTCACCAAGGCCCTCGCCTACCGCGCCCGCAGCGGCCGCATCGCCGCCCAACTGGAAGCCGGCCGCCTCGTCCGAACCGGCGACATCCTCGACCGCCTCGGCGCCAGCGACCTCAAAGACGGCTACCAGTCCTGGTACGGCCGCCACGTCAAGAAGGCGTTCATCACCGCCACCGGCACCGAGCCCGTCCGCTGCTGGGTGCAGCACCGCACCACCGGCAAGTGGATCCACGTCCACGTCTACAGCCCCTTCGACATGGCGCTCTACATCGGACTCGTCAGCTACAAGCAGACCAAGCACCTCGCCCAGCCCGCCCTCTTCCAGGCCGCCTACACGGAGGCCGCCTGAACCAACCCCACTGCGCTCCCCGCGTGGGAGGAGACCCCCGAAGAGGCCGCCGCCTGGGACCGCCTCTGGGGCGACCGCGACCTCGACTACGACACTGAAGAGGAGTAGTCGATGCCGTGCGACTGCGACCGCTGCTGTTCCCGCTGCCCACACGACCCGGACTGCCGGCCCGGCGAGCCCGACGACCCGTCCGACGCCTACGGTCAGTAGGCGCAGCAAAGGCCCGCCCCCTTGCAGAGTCGGCCCCTATGTCGCCGTCAGTCGATGTATGAGCCGTCGGACCTGGTCCGATGGCGCGACCGAAGGTGCCTGCACTGTGGGCAATGCGACGCCGTGCCCCGCTTCAACACCCAACTGATGCCGGCTGTGCACAAGTGCAGGAACCCCACCATCCAGTCTTGCCCCAGCCGGCCGAACCCCGGCATCGTGCACGTCCGGCAATCACGACAGCCACCAGCCATCACAAGCCCCCCGGCTCATCGCACGCACCCCCTGCGCGCAGTTCCGGAAGGCTACCGCCGCACACGGGCCCCCGCCCCGGGAACATGTCGAGACCCCCGGAGCGCCACATACTCCGGGGGTCTCACCCAACCCGCCATCCGGGTGGTCTCATCTCACCGGTTGCTACGTCTGCGGGTGCGTGCAGCCTTGCGGGCCATGGCGGACCGCCCGGATCGGGCGACGCCCTCATTGCTGATCCTGGCGGCCTTCGACTTCGACATGCCCTTCCGGCGCAGGGCCCTGTACGTGTCCCAGCGTGTTCGGTAGACGAATCCGGCGCGGCCGCCCTTCGCGGAGACCATGTCAGCGCTCGCCGGGGCGTCGGTGCGCGGCGGTCATCGTCGTTGCCATGTCCTCCATGGTGCCCCTCAAGGACGGGGCGTGGTAGGGGAGTGGGCGACTAATCGGCCTCAATGTCCTACGATTCGAAGGTATTGACAGTGATTGTCAAACGAATCAATGGATCCGAGGGAGTCGTGATGGCCGGCGGACCAGACCCATACAAGCGCAGGAACCGCGCCAAGCGCGCCGAGTACGCGGAGATCGTCTTCGACCTCACGCTCGAGGGCCTCAGCATCCGCAAGATCGACGCCCTCACTCAGGACCCCAACGGGCCCACCGGCGGCCACCGGATCAGCGCCACCACCGCCAAAGAAATGATCCGCGAGGAAGCCGCCCGCCGCATCGACCCCAAGGTCGACGAATGGCGCGCCGTCCAAGTCACCCGCATCGAAGCCGCCCTCGCCCGCCTCGACGGCCTCGAGGAAGCCGCACACAAGGTGCTGGAGCGCGAGCACATCACCGTCAACAATGGCCGCATCATCAAGCTCGACGACGGCGTCC
Source organism: Streptomyces chartreusis (assembly GCF_008704715.1). Taxonomy (NCBI): domain Bacteria; kingdom Bacillati; phylum Actinomycetota; class Actinomycetes; order Kitasatosporales; family Streptomycetaceae; genus Streptomyces; species Streptomyces chartreusis. The sequence goes on along the minus strand of NZ_CP023689.1, from coordinate 1,452,872 downwards.
CTCTCCTCGACGACGGCCCCGTCCTTGCCGCCATCGACCGCCTCGTGAAGATCGAGGAAGCACGGCTCCGGAACGGCGAGGCCCTCCGCCGCATCCTCGGCCTCGACATGCCCGTCAAGGTCGACGCCACCGTCACCGAAACCACGCAGCAGGATCTCGAGCTGCAGGAGATGCTCCGCGACGCCAAGGCGCAGATGCAACTGGAGGAGCAGCAGATCATCGACGGCGGCGACGGATGACCCGCAGCGGCTACTACCTCAACTCCCTGGTCCCGTCCTGGCTTCAGCATGACGGCGGCTATCGCGCCGCCCTCACCCAGCACCTCCGCGACCGGCTCACCTTCCAGGGCTACGAGATCGTCGCCCCAATCCGGATCCGCCGCGACGACGGCGACGTCCCGCCGCCGGTCGGGATGGTGATGCTGCGCGTCGAGACAGAGGTCGAGGAGTTCGACGTCGAAGTCGACGAAGGCAACTGACGTGACGGCCCCAACCCGCACACCGCCCGCATACCTGGGCGGCCTCGACGCCGAGACGTTCGGCCTGGCAGCCCACCTTGCCCAGTTCGACGCCAAGCTCCTCGCCAACCCTGAAGGCCGTCGCACGCTCACACGTCTCGACCCTCTCCTCTTCGGCCTCACCTACCTGCGCCACCATCTCCGCGATGCCGAAGGGCGCATCACGTTCGGGGATGCCCACCTCGACTGGTGCCGCGCCGCGCGTTCTTGGGTGCGGCCGCCCAGGCAGCCGGCCGTGCACCGTGACGCCTACATCGCCCCCCGCAACATGGGGAAGTCCACCTGGTGGTTCCTGATCCTGCCGATGTGGGCTGCGGCGCACGGTCACGTCAGGTTCGCCGCGGCGTTCGCGTCCTCGGCCACCCAGGCGGAGACGCACCTGAGCACCTTCAAGCGGGAGCTGGACACGAACCCGCTGCTGCGCCAGGACTTTCCCGACTTGTGCAGCCCGGCGAAGCGGCCGTCGGGCGGGAATGTCGCCGACACCCAGTCCATGTTCATTGCCCGCAACGGATTCGTGTTCGCGGCCCGCGGCATCGATTCCTCCAACCTCGGCATGAAGGTCGAGGAACGGCGACCCGACCTCATCCTGTGCGACGACATCGAACCGGACGAGTCGTCGTACTCGCTGGAGCTGGCCCGGAAGCGGCGCACCACCCTCGTCGACTCGATCCTCCCCCTCAACGTGTACGCGAGGGTGGTCATCTCCGGCACAGTCACCATGCCGGGCAGCATCGTCCACCAGCTGGTGAAGCACGCCCGCGGCGTCGAGACCGCTGCATGGATCAGCGAGGAGGGCTTCGCCGCCCACTACACGCCCCCGATCATCAAGACGGCGGGCGGCTACGAGCGCAGCGTGTGGCCGGCGAAGTGGCCCATCGGCTACCTGAAGTCCATCGAAGCGACGCGGTCGTTCGCGAAGAACTATGCCAACGATCCGATGGGCGCTGACGGTGCGCTGTGGGTGCCGGACGACTTCCGCTACCCGGGCCCGGACGGCCCGGATCCGGTCACGCACATGATGCTGTCGATCGACCCCGCGGTCACGGCGAAGAAGGGCTCCGACTTCACCGGCTTGGCCGTGGTGTCGTGGTCGGCGCAGGCGCGCCGCTGCACCGTGCATGAGGCGCTGGCCGTGAAGATCCCGCCCGGGGTGCATATGAGGGAGCGGGTCCTGGCGCTCCTCGACGAGTGGCCGCAGGTCGGGCTGATCCTGCTCGAGGTGAACCAGGGTCAGGACACCTGGCAGTCCGTGTTTCATCACATGCCGGTCAAGGTGAAGACGGTGTCGCAGTCGGAACCGAAGTTCACCAGGGCCGAGGGGGTCCTGAACCACTACCAGCGGGGCCGGGTGCTGCATGCCCGCCGGCTGCGGGAGTTGGAGGAGCAGATGTGCGCCTTCCCGAGAGCCCCGCATGACGACCTTGTGGACGCGGTGGGCAGTGCGGTCAAACGGTTCCTGCCGACGAAGCAGAGAGAAGTATCCAAGGCTAGTAGCGCAAGCTACCTTTGATTCGAAGGTGACTGCGTATGCTTGCCTTGACTGGGGAGGTCGCATTGGAAGACGAGACGGTCGACCGCACAGACCTCATGTTCGGCATCGATGAACTCAAAGAGGCCCGCCCCGGCTACGACCAGGCCCAGACCTACTACGACGGCAAGGTCCCCGAAGTCTTCACCAGCGCCCGCCTGCGCCGCGCCCTCGCCGCCCACCAGATCGACTTCGACCTCAACTTCGCGAAGACCCCCGTCAACGCCGTCGCCCACCGGCTGAAGGTCGCCTCGATCACCAGCCCCGACGACGCGACGAACGACCTCATCTCCAAGATCTGGCAGGACAACCAGCTCAACCTCGAACTGCCCGACCTGTTCCGCCGCGGCTGCGAGTACGGCGACGCCTACCTCATGGTCGTCCCGGTCGAGGACGACGCCGGCAAAGTGGTGCGGGTCGAGATGTTCTACAACTCCCCGCAGACCGTCCGCGTCATCTACGCCGAGGACAACCCCCGCCGCAAGGCGTACACGATCAAGAAGTGGTGCGAGGGCCCCTACCATCGCGCCGAGTTGTACTACGACGACCGCACCGAACGGTGGACCACCGGCAAGGACTCCAAGGGCGACAAGGCCGCCGACTGGACTCACTGGCCCGCCGACGAGGAAGACCCCGAGTCGTGGCTGATCGAGCACGACTGGAACGAACAGCCGGTCTTCCACTTCCGCACCGACCGGCCCTACGGCGTCCCGGAGCACTACGGCGCCTACGGCCCGCAGAACGCCATCACCAAGCTCCAGGCCACGCACATGGGCACCGTCGACTACCAGGGTGCCCCGCAGCGGTACGCGCTCACCGAGACCGCGACCACGGACACGTCCGACCTGGAGCCCGGCGACTTCGATGACGATGACTGGCCGCCCGACGACGCGGGCACCGGCCCGTCCGACTCCGGTGACGACTCCAGCCTGAAGGCCGGGCCCGGCGAGATGTGGCTGCTGCGCGGCTACAAGGCTGTCGGCCAGTTCACTGCCGCGGACCCGGACGTGTTCCTCGACCCGATCATGTTCAACGTGCGGGCGATGGCGCAGATCACGGACACGCCGCTGCGCATGTTCGACCCGCAGTCCTCCCAGCGGTCCGGCGAGTCCTACCGCGAGGAAGACGGCCCCTACATCAGCAAGGTCGAGAACCGGCAGACCTCCTACGGCGCCAGCCTCCACGAAGCGATCACCTTCGCCCTGCGCCGCCTCGGCGTCGAGGATCCGGTCGTCACCGTGGACTGGGTACCCGCCCGCTCCGTCTCCTCCGCAGAGGGCTGGCAGACCGTCAAGGCAAAGATCGAAGCCGGAGTGCCGCGCCGCCAGGCCCTCATGGAGGCCGGCTACCGGTCCGAGCAGGTCGACGCCTGGCTCACGGGCACCGACGACGCCGAGCTTCAGCGCCGCGTCGACGTCCTCGCCTCCCTCGCCGACTCCGCACAGAAGCTCGGCGCTGCGGCCGCGCTCGGCGTCATCACCAGCGAGCAGGTCACCGCGCTCATGTCCGGCGCGATCGACGACTTGGAGGCGCTCGCGCAGGCCCAGGAGGACAGCTGATGGCCTACGAGTCCGCTGACCTGCTGCGCCTGGTCCAGGTCGAGCACACCGACGAGGTCGCCGCGCTGGAGGACGGCATCACCACTGCCGGCGTTGGGTCCGCGGACCGCTCTCTGAAGCGCCTCATCGAGGCGACGCTGACGGCGTGGACGCGGGCCTTCGGCGGCCCCAACCGGCCCGCCACGGCAGGGGACTTGCTGCGCCGGCTCCTCGCCGCCGCCCGCGCGGCCGTCCGTCGCATCCTCGGAGCGCTCGGCCCCCGCGCCACCGCGGCGCTCACCGGTGCAGTGGAGGATGCGGTGACCCTCGGCGCGCAGCAGGGCGCGGCGTTCATGGCCGCGGCGACCGGCCGACGGCTCCGCGTCCCGGCCATCCCGCAGCCGTCACGGAACTTGCGGGCCGAGGCCGCACGGCTGGCCAACATGGTCACCGAACGCCGGGACCGGGCCCTGCACATGCTCGCGAGCGGCAACGTCTCGCGCTGGTCGCACGTACTGGCCGGACTGGGCGCGGCCCGCGCGGCGGTGTCGCTGTCGCGCGGCCACATCGCCTGGGTCACGGCCGCCGCCGTCGCCGAGGGCCTCGACGCGGTCGCCCGATCGGCGGGAACCCTGCGGCTGTGGGTCGCCGAGGCCGACGCCTGCGTGCGCTGCCTCGCCTACAGCGGCCTCATCGTCCAGCAGGACGAGTCGTTCCCGGGCGGCCTGTCGTGGGACCCCCGACAGCGCCGTCTGCGGGCGGCCGGTGTGCCCGGGCCGCCGCTGCACCAGCACTGCCGGTGCCGGACCGTGCCCTGGTCGAACCGGTGGCCCGCGGTCGGCATCGCCTTCCCGGAGGCTCTGCGCCGAGAGGCCGAGCGGTCGATCGGCTACGGCCGTGCTCGCCCCTCGGAGTCGACGACCGTCCGTATCCGGGCCGCCCGCGAACTGCTGCGCACCGTCGATGACTTGCTGCCGGCGGTGCAGACGGTCGCCCGTACCGCCGTCAGGAACGGCCGCTTCCCGGCCGCCGCATAGACCCCGGGCGGCCCGACGATGGGCCGCCGCCAACCCCGTGATGGGAGAACACAGATGGGCATCCACACCACCACCCGCCGCCGCATCACCCGGCCGCCCGGCTCGATCCTCGGATACCGGGCCGATGGCCGGCCGATCCACATCATCGCCGGCGGCGCCGACGACGACGAGCCGGACGTGATCGTCGACGACGACCCCGAGCCCGACCCGGCCGACGACCCGGACCCGGAGCCCGATCCCGCCCCGGAGCCGGACGACAAGCCGAAGCCCAAGCCGCCCGCGGGCAAGACCGAGCCGGAGCCGTGGAAGCCGCCGTCTAAGGAGGAGTGGGAGCGGACGCAGGCCGCGCTGAAGAAGTCCAACGACGACGGCAAGCGGCACCGGCTCCGCAACAAGGAGCTGGAGGAAGCCGCCCGCGCGGGCGAGACGGAGCACGAGAAGGCCCTGCGCGAGGCGCGCGAGGAGGGCGAGAAGCGGTTCCGGGAGCCGATGAAGAAGTCCGGCGTCCGCGCGGCGCTGGCGGAGGCGGGGTTCACGGCGCCGGACCGGCTGATGAAGCTCATCGACTGGGACGCGATCAGCGTCGACGACGAGGGGGACCTCGTCGGGGCCGAGGCTGAGGTGGACCGGGTCAAGTCCGAGTACCCGGAGCTGCTGCCGCAGGACAAGCCCAAGCCGAAGCCCCGGCCGACCGGGGCGCCGAAGCCGCCGGCCGCCGAGAAGCCGAAGTCGACGGCGGAGCTGCACGCGGCCCGGATCCTCGGCAGGGCTTGACACCCGGAGGTATATTCGTCACCAGGTGAATTGCTCCGGTGATCGGAGCCGGCCACCGCCCTTGCTTGCGAAGGCGCCCGTGATGGGGCCCGAGCCCACGACTCGATTCCCCATCACGCCGCCCGCAGGAGGGCTCCCGTGGCACGCAACACCGCTGAAGCCTGGATTCCCGAAGAGTGGGAGACATCCCAGGTCATCCAGGCCGTACTCCAGATCTCCGCCGTCGAGGCCCTCGCGTCCCCGATCACCATGGGGTCCGACACCAAGCACGTCCCGCGCACCGCGGGCATGGGCGTCGACGTCGTCGCCAAGGGCGGCACCTACGGCGAGGACGTCAGCCTCAACGACGAAGTGCTGCTTACCGCCCGCAAGTTCGGCAAGGCCGTCCGCCTCGCTGAGGAGGACATCGACGACTCGGTCGCCGACCTCATCAACGCGAAGATGCTCGGCTGGGGCAAGTCCTACGCCAAGATGATCGACAACGCGTGCCTCGCGGTGTCCGCCGCGTCCAACGGCACCACGATCCCGTTCACCAGCCTCTACCAGCTGCTGAACACCACGGACTCCGACCTCGGGTACACCGGCGGCGCGAACATCACCACCGCCGCGTCCGCGAACGCCCCGACCTACGACGAGTTCTCCACCGCCGTCGGCGCGGTCGAGACCGGCGACTACTTCGACCCGGGCAACACCTACGCCATCGCCCACACCTCGTTCAGGAAGTTCCTGCGCGGTGTGAAGGACGGCGAGAGCCGGCCCATCTTCGTCGAGGGCACTGCGGGCACCCCGGACACCATCTTCAACGTTCCCGTCCGCTGGAGCCTCGGCGCACGCCTGAACGCCACGGCCAGCGCCGCACCGTCGGGCCGTCCGATCATGGCGTTCGTCAACCCGGAGCTCATGCTCCTCGGCCGTCGGTCCGGCCCGGAGTCCGTGTTCATCGACGGCCGCGACGGCCTGTCCGCGCTGACGGACGAGTCGATCCTGAAGATGCGCGCCCGCCGTGGCTGGGCCTACGGCCACCCGGCCGGCGCTTCCATCCTCGTCGGCTGACCCCTCTTCGTGTCGCGCCGCCCGACGGCTCCGGGCGGCGCGACAGCAACGCAAGGGAGGTGAGCCGTGGCAGCAGCGAAGAAGACCGCCAGCAGCGCACGCGCCAAGCAGCACCCGGCGAAGGCCGGTGAGCCTGAGGTCGAGGTCGACGAGCGCACCGCGGACGGCGCCGAGGGCATGAGCTTCGTCAAGGAGTTCGTCGTCCTTGCCTCGCAGTGGACCGACGAGGACGACGCGCACGACGCGAACAAGGCCGGCACCGTGAACGAGGCGATCCAGCGGGGCCTGCACCCGCGCGGCGACGTGTCCTTCGACGGCTCCGTCGAGCACCGCGACGGGAAGTCGCTGACGCTCACGTACTCCGTGGAGACCGTCCCCGCGTCGGTCGACCACAACCCGGCAGACACCACCACGCCCCGCGACGTGATCGAGGGCGGCGACTGACATGGTCAACGCCTGGGCGACCGTGCAGCAGGTCAACAACGTCACCGGCGTGTCGGTGACGGTCCAGCAGCTTGCCCAGGCGCAGGACGACATCGAGATCTTCAGCGGCCGGGTGTACGAGGACACGCCGCGGATCCGGACGCGGGATCTCTACTGGCTGGGCCGGGCCGTCGCCCGACAGGCAGCATGGGCGGCAGGCCAGTTCGGGCTGGAGACGCGGCTGGATGCCACGCAGATCCAGCAGGACCAGGTGTCGTCCAGCCTGAAGGACGACGGCCTGGTCCTCGCACCCATGGCGGCCCGCGCCCTGCGCAGGGTGTCGTGGATGCGGTCGCGGACCGTACACATCCGCTCGGCGGTCGAGAGCGCCAGCCTCCCCGTCGGTAATCCGCTCTCGGACAGCTCGGACGACTCGTTCGTCTGGGCCCCGACCGGCGGGGGGCCGTGATGCAGGCGATCGCCACCACCAAGGTCACCATCCTCCGTGGCACCGAGGAGGACGAGTTCGGGGACGAGCGGGACACCGACACCCCGATCGCCACCGGGATCCCGGCCAGCCTCGTCGAGCAGACACGACGCGTGTCCGGCAGGGAGAACCCGACCCCGCGCACCGTCCGCTACGCCGTCGCCCGGGTACCGGCCGGCACGGACATCACCGACAACGACCGGGTCCTCGATGAACGCACCGGCGACAAGTACATCGTCGACGCCGTCTCCGGGATGGCGAACCCGGCGATCCAAGTAGACCGGCGCGTCGACCTCCGACGCACTACCTGACCTGCCTTTTTCCTGACAGCAGGAAGAAGGCGACAACCGAACAGGGCCACATGCTCGGGGAGACCGGGCGGCCATCGAGCACGACGACCACCTTCGGAGAGGAGGCGGCCATGGCGCGATCCGGTGTGCGGATCGACCCTTCCGCACGCGCACACGTCGACGCAGCCATCAACGACTGGCTCGGCGACACCATCGGCCCCGCCATCCTCGGCGACGCCCGCGACTACGTGCACAAGCGCTCAGGCCGCCTGCACGACTCCTTGCGCTCCGAATGCCACGACAAGGTGCTGCGCGTCGGCTCACTGGACTGCAACTACTCCACCGATGTGGAACTCGGAACGGGCCCGCACGTCATCGTCCCCAGCACCAAGAAGGCGTTGCACTGGCCGGACGCCGACCACCCCGTCGCACGCGTCAACCACCCCGGCACCCCGCCGATGCCGTACCTGCGCCCCGCCCTCTTCCAGAGGAGGACGGCATGAGCACACCCGTCCTGCACGCCACCCCGGAACTGGTGACCACCGCCTGGCTCAAGACCGTCGTCGGAGACCGTGTCGCCACCACCCTGCCCAAGCCCGCAGACGACGGCACCATCTCCTGGGCCAACGGAGGGTTCGTCACCCACGTTGTCGCCGGAGGCTCCTCGAACATCTACGTCCCGCTGCGCACCCCCGTGATGGGCCTGAGCTGCTGGGCCGTCAACCCGGACTCACAGAAGCCGCCGTGGGGGCAGGCATCGAACCTCGCCGAGGCCATCGTCGCCGCGTGCCTGGACCACGACAACGTGCCGAAGACCCGCCTGTCACTGCCGGGCAACTTCCCCGACGTGCAGGTCAAGTCCGCGTACACCACCGGGGATCCACGGCGGGTCCCGGACGACGCCTCTCCATACGCCCGCTACGACATCCCGGGCCTGGTCATCGCATGGACGGAGGTCCCGTCATGACCCGCATGTGGGCCGTGCAGGAGAACACCCCGCACGGGCAGCTCCTCAGCTGGAACGGCAAGACGCTGATCCACGGCGACCGGGCTGAGCTGGAGTTCCTGCTGGCCGGCGACATCCGGGTCGTGCCGTGCCCGCCGAGTCTGCGCCCCGAGGACTGCCTGGAGCTCCGCTTCCATCCGCAGTTCTCTCACCACCAGTTCCCGCTCGTGAGGAGTGCCTACCGATGACGCGGACCGTCCGCACCACCATGCGACCCGACCAGCCGATCGAGGTCGGCGAGGCGGAGTACCTCGACCTGAAGCGACAGAAGCTCCTGCTCGCCGACGACGAGCCCTCCGGGATTCTCGCTGACGCCGGGCCCCCGCCCGCGACCAAGAAGCCCGCCGCCGTCTCCGGCACGGCCCGCAGCAAGGAGAACTAAGCCATGGCCGTCACCACAACGAACCTGGTGCAGGGTCCGGCGACCCTGTACAAGGGCAACTTCGGCGCGACCGAGCCCGCCGACACCGCCGTCAACACCGCGCCCCCGGCGTCGTCGTGGACGGACCTGGGCGGCACCCAGGACGGCGTCAAGCTCGTCATCGACCAGACCTACGTGGAGCTGGAGGTCGACCAGATCACCCTCCGCGTCGGGTCGCGCCGCACCAAGCAGGACTTCACCATCGAGACCTCCCTGGCGGAGGCGACGCTGGAGAACCTGGCGATCGTCCTGAACGGCGGCACCGCCGCGTCGGGCGTGGGCTACAAGTCCTTCGACCCGGACGTCTCGTCCAGCGCGAACCAGCCGGACTACTTCGCGATCATCCTCGACGGCCTGGCTCCCGAGCAGCTCACCCGCCGGGTGATCGGCCGCCGCATGCTCAACATTGACAGCGTCGAGCAGGCGTACACCAAGGACAAGATGACCCTGGTCCCGGCGAAGTTCGCAGGTCACTACGTGTCCGAGGGCATCAAGCCCTTCCACATCGTCGACGAAGTCACCTGACCCGTCGCCCCCTGACCCTGCCCACCCGAGGAGCACCACCCATGGCATCCACCACCAGTCGTTCCACCCGCCAGGCGACCGCCGCCCGCAAGAGGGCGGCGGCCAAGCCCGTCAACGGCAGCGCGCCCGGAGACCTCGACTTCGAGCCGATCCGGATCGCCGCCGACGACGAGGTTCCGGAAGAGCGCGTCCCGCTGTTCTACATCGGTGACACCGAGTACACGATCCCCAAGGACATCCCGCCAGGCGTAGCCCTCCAGTACCTGCGCACAGCAGGCGAGATCGGCGAGCAGTTCGCCGCCCCGACCCTCCTCACTCGCGTGCTCGGGGCGGAAGCCTACGAAGCGCTGGAGTCGTCGCGGGCACTGAAGGACGACCAACTACAGAAGATCATCCAGATCGTCATCGACCTCTCCCTCGGCAAGGGAGAGAAGAAGGAGGGAAAAGCGGCGACCCGGTAACCCCCGAGTGGATGCGGCTCCTACGGGAGCGCTTCGGCCGGACGGACCTCTCGGAACCGGTCTGGGACCGCATCGCTGAGGTCAGCTGGGTCCTCGACCACGAGGACGACCTGGACGCCGACTTCCTCGCCATCTACCGCATCGACCTTGAGCAAGTCGACATCAGCGCCCGCCGCTACTTCGCCCTCGCGCACCGCCTCACCGCCTACCAAGGCGTGATGGCAGCCCGCGTCGAAGCCGAACGCGAGCGCCGCGAACCAGCACGCAGCACCACCCCAACCCGCAGCAGCAGCCCCGCACCAGCAGAGCGGGGTGACGTGACAGAGCTGAGCCTGACCCAGCTCCGGGCCAAATTCCCGGGCGTGGTCAGCGTGGGGCAGGGAGGGTAGACCGTGGCAGGCGCATTCCGCATCGCCGAAGGCTACGTCGAGGTCACGGCCGACGAGTCGAACTACGACCGGGCCATGCAGCGGCTGCGCCAGTCGAAGAACAAGGCCACGGTCACCCTCGACCTCGATGACTCCGTCGCCCTCGCGAAGCTGCGCCGATTCGCCGACCAGCACTCCCGCACTGTCCTCAAAGCGGTCATCGACGCCGACCTGTCCACCACATCCGCACAGCGGGTCCGGGCCAAGCTCGACGAGCTGACGAAGGACCGCGTCGTCAACATCCGCGCGTCGGTCGACACCCGTGTGGCTGCGCAGGAGATTCGCAATCTCACCCAGCGCCGCACCGTCCGCATCGGCCTGGACGTCGACACCCGCGTCGCCGCGGACAGCATCGCCAACCTGGTCCGCCGGCGCACCATGACCGTGCAGGCCCGCGCCGACACCGCCGACGCCAACGCGTCCCTGCGGTTCCTCACCCGCGACCGCACCGTCAACGTCCGCGCCCGCATGCTCGGAAGCCTCGCCGGCCTCGCCGGGCTGGGAGGCAGCGCCAGCAGCTCCGCCGGCGGGGTCGGCATGCTGTCGTCGCGGATCGCCATGCTCGCCTCCATCATCGTCGGCGCACTGCCCACCCTCGCCGCGCTCGGGCAGTCGATCGCGGCGATGGGCCCGGCCGCATCCCTCGCAGCGCCCGCGATCCTGTCGCTGGCGTCCGCGTTCACCGTCATCAAGCTCGGCACGGCCGGGATGGGCGACGCGTTCAAGGCCGCGTTCGCCCCGGCCACCAAGTCCGCCGGCGCCGCCGAGTCCGCGACCCGGAAGGTCGAGACGGCACAGCGGTCGCTGGCGAAGGCGCAGCAGGCCGTCAAGGACGCCGAAGTCGCCGCCGCCGAAGCTCGGGTGCGGGCCGCGCGGGACATCGCGGACGCCCAGCTGGAGCTGAAGAACACCGTCCAGTCCGTCGCCGACGCCAACCGGCGGGCCGCGCAGTCCGTCGCGGACGCCGAACGGGACCTCGCCGACGCGCAGCGCGCCGCCCGCGAGGCGCAGGAAGACCTCAACGACGCCCGCCGTGAGGCCGCCGAGGATCTCGAAGACCTCAACAACCGGCTCGTCGGCGCCGAACTGGACCAGCGGCAGCGCGTCCTCGACCTCCAGGACGCCGAGCAGGAACTCGCCGCCGTCAAGGCCAAGGGCGCCGCCGCCAGCCAGGAGGACTTGGACAAGGCACAGCTCGCCTACGACAAGGCCGTCCAGGCACTGAAGGAGCAGCAGACCGAGACCGCGCGGCTGCAAGAGGACGCCGCAGCGGCGAACGCGGCCGGGGTGGAGGGCTCGGAGAAGGTCACCGGCGCGAAGAAGGACATCGCAGACGCCACCCGGCAGATCACGGACCGCACGCAGGCACTGCGGGACGCGGAACTGGAGGCCTCGCGCACGCAGCAGGAGGGCGCGCAGCAGGTCGCCCGGGCACAGCGGGACGTCGCCGACGCCCATGCCGCGGCAGCGCAGGCCGCGAAGGACGGGGCCCGGCAGATCGCCGACGCCCAGGAAGCCGCCCGGGTCGCAGCGCAGGCCCTCGCGGACGCGCAGACCTCCGGCGCGACGGCCACGAACAAGCTCGGCGAGGCCATGGCCAAGCTGTCCCCGGTCGCCCAGGAGTTCGTCAACGCGGTCCTCTCGCAGGCCGCAGCGTGGCGGAGCCTGAAGCTGGACGTGCAGGACGCCCTGTTCGCCGGGCTCGGGCAGAAGTTCACCGAGATGTCGACCACGATCATCCCGCCGCTGCGGGACGGCCTGGTGGGCACGGCCAACGTGCTGAACCTCATGGCGAAGAACGCCGCCAACGCGGTCATCGAACTGGCGAAGACCGGGCAGATGCGGCAGCTGTTTGCCAGCCTCAACGGCGGCCTGGCGCCGCTGTCGAAGCTGCCCGCGCAGATCATCACGGGCCTGTCGCAGATCTCCATTGCGGCGGCGCCCGCGTTCGCACGGCTGACGAATGCGGTGGCGGAGACCACGGACCGCTGGGCGCAGCGCATCAGCAAGGGGCTCGCGTCGGGCTCGCTTGAGGAGTCGATCAACCGGGCGATCGATACGGCGAAGCAGTTCAAAGACCTGCTCAGCGACATCGGCCACACCTTCGGCAACATCATGGACGCCGCTGCCGCGGGCGGAGGCGACGCACTCGGATCGCTCGGCGCGATGTTCGCCGAACTGCGTCGGATCACCGAGATGCCGGAAGTACAGAAGGCACTCACGTCGATCTTCGAAGCGGTCCACGCGGTCGCCAAGCTGGTGGCCGGCACGCTCGGCGCGGTGATCGAGGCGCTGCTGCCGCTGCTGGCCGCGCTCGCCCCGGTGGTGACGGAACTGGCGGAGAAGTTCGGGCCCGTGCTGGCCGAACTGGCGGCATCGCTGGGCGAAGCCTTGATGCCGATCATCGACGCACTGCTGCCGGTGATCGAGGACATCGGTGGCATCCTCCTCGACCTGGCGCAGCAGCTCACCCCGCTGCTCCAGCCGATCGGCGAGCTCATCGCCGCGGTCATCTCGGCGCTGGCCCCGTACCTGCCGGCCATCGGGCAGAGCGTGTCGATCCTGGTGGGCGCGCTGGTGTCGGGCTTGCAGCCTGTGATCGCGGCGCTCCTGCCGATCGTCGGAATGTTCGGTCAGCTGGTGGCGCAGCTGGCGCCGCTGTTCCCGCCGATCATCACGGCGCTGATCCCGCTGATCCCGCCCCTGTCGCAGCTGGCGCTGGCGCTGGCGAACCTGGCGATCCAGGTCCTCACGCCGCTGATCCCGCTGATCGTGAAGCTGGCGGAGATGTTCACGGGGATCCTGGCCGGGGCGATCGGCATCCTCATCCCGGTCATCACGACGATCATCGGCTGGATCACGACGTTCGTCGACAAGATCAGCGGCGCCGTGAAGTGGGTCGCTGACAAATTCACCTGGCTGTACGACTTCCTCGTCGGCCACTCGGTCATCCCCGACCTCGTCAAGGCGATCATCCGATGGTTCACGTCGCTATGGACGAAGACAAAGGAGATCTTCACTGGGCTGAAGAACTGGTTGGTCAGCACCTGGAACAGCTTGTGGAACAGCGTCCGGGAGAAGTGGAACAGCTTCTGGTCCGGCCTGAAGAACGCAGTGACCAGCGCGTGGACGAGTTTCAAGGCCAGCGTGACCGGACTGAAGAATGCGATCACCAGCACGTGGAATTCGCTGTGGAACGGCGCCCGCGACAAGGTGTCGTCGATCTTCTCCACGGTCCGCTCGAAGATCTCCGAGTTCAGCTCAGGCATGCGGTCCGCGTTCACCAACCTCAAGAACGCGCTCGGCACGATCTGGAACGGCATCAAGTCGACGATCGGCGCCCCGGTCAAGTGGGTCATCAAGAACGTGTACGGCGGCATCCGCTCCATGTGGAACACCATCGCCGGGAAGATCTCCTCGAAGCTGACCCTGCCCGCGATCAGCCTCGGCTTCAACAAGGGCGGCGTCGTCCCCGGCCAGGGCAACAGCGACACCGTCCCCGCCATGCTCACCCCCGGCGAGCGCATCCTGTCCAACCAGCAGGTCGCCCAACTCGGCGGACACCGAGGCATCGACGCCATGCTCGGCAGGGACAAGCCCACCCGCACCGGCGGCAACCCCACCAAGCAGCAGGAGAAGACGCGCCAGCAGGCCGGCGCCCAGCACTTCGCCGAGGGCGGCATCGTCGGCTCCATCACCAGCGCGATCGGCTCCGTCGCCTCCTGGGCGAAGAACATCGTCGTCGGCGGCCTGAAGGCGGCCGCGCAGAAGGCGATCAACTCGATGGTGCGGCCGCTCATCAACCAGATCCCCGGCGGCGGCGTCGGCTCGCTGATGCGCGGCCTGTCGAACAAGGCGTTGGACGGGATGCTGTCGTGGTTCGGCAAGGAGGACAAGAAGGCGGCCGGGGGGCCTGCGGTGCAGCGGGCTCTGTCGTGGGTGCGCACACAGAACGGGCTGCCGTACCAGTGGGCGGGCAACGGAAACCCCAGCTGGGACTGCTCGGGTCTGATGTCCGCCATCGAGTCTGTGATCCGGGGTGAGCGGCCGCACCGCCGGTGGGCGACGGGCGCATTCTCCGGAAGCAGCGGCCCGGGCGGCTGGGTGCGGAACCTGAACTCCCCCTTCATGATCGGAATCACGAACGCCGGTGTCGGTCACACGGCGGGCACGATCGCCGGGGTCAACGTGGAGAGCCGCGGCGGGGACGGCGTCATCGTCGGCAAGGGCGCCCGCTCCTACAAGGACAGCCTCTTCACCAGCCGTTGGGGCTTCGCGCCAGCCGCGAAGTTCGACAGTGGCGGCCTGCTCCAGCCTGGGGCGACGATGGCCGTCAACGCGACCGGCAGGCCGGAGCGGATCCTCACGCCGGAGCAGAACGCCTTCTTCGAGCGGCTCGTCAGCAACAGCGGGGCGGGCGGCAGCGTGAAGATCGAGAACATCACTGTGAGCGGCACGTTCGACTTCTCCAGCCCGGCCGACCGGCGCGCTGCGGCGCGGGCGCTCGTAGTCGAGATGAAGGAAGCCTTGCGCAAGTTTGACAGGGAGCGTGCCTGATGGCGGATTTCGGTTGGGGCGATGTACGGCTCGGCCGGCTCACGCTGCGGGAGACATTCACCGCGGCCGAGGCCGGCGGGGACTCCCGCACCCTCGCCCTGGACGGGCAGGAGTCGTGGCCGCCGCGCGCCCGCGCCGACGTAGTCGCCGTCCACGACAGCATCAACGCCCTCGACCGGGGCACCCCGATCGCGGTCACCTTCACCGACAAGCCGGAACGCAACGGCTACTACCAGGTCAAGGACGCCGACAGCACGTGGACCGAGTACGTCGGCGACGTGGCCACCGCCAACTGGAAGATCAACCTGGAGCGGCTCGGGTCCGAAGGTGAGATCGACCTCCAGTCCCGGCTGACGGGCACGGTCCGCGACAACGACTTCAGCCTGCTGGGGGAGCGCTGGCACGCGCCGCCGATCGGGCACTACGCCTACTACACCGGCGCCAGTAGTCCGACCAGCATGACTCGGACCGGGGCGGACGGTGCGATCACCGTCTACCGCAGCGTGCCCGCGAACACCTCGCCCCGGTGGGGCTGCGATCCCGGCGACTTCCTCGACGGCCGGGTCCGCATCAACGACACCGCCTCAGCGTCCGCCTACGAAGTCGACGGCACCGACCGGCCGCTGCCCGCCGACGACTGGGCCATGTCCAACGGGCTCGTCAACGTCATCCCGTCCGCGTCGGCCGGCGTCCTTGACGTGCAGGCGTACACCGGGGGCGGCTGGCACTCGAAGTACTGGAACGTCACGGTGGGGGGCAGCACGATGGCGGCGTGGGATGCGGCGAGCATCCTCCGCAACGACCCCGAGCAGTGCATCATCCGCCTCACCGCCAGCCGCAGCCCGGGCCGCGCCACCCTCGACCTCACACTGCGCCGCGGCTCACGGTTCGTTGAGGGCTACCTGCAATCCGGGTCGGCGGCCACGCTGGCCGTGTACCGGCAGACGCTGGAGACCAACACCAGCTTCGCCGCGTCCGGGTACGTGCGCGCCACCAGCAACGACCTCGACGGCAACCGCTTTGCCGCCGGATCCGCGCACACCTTCACCGCGCACGCCAACGGCGGCGTATCCCTGGCCGCCACCGCGGCCCTGGACTTCTGGCTCGGCGTCGAGGCCGGAGGATCGTCCGCCGTGTCCGGTGACGCCGCTACCGACCTGCGGAACATGTACATCGCCTGCCTGGCGGAGTCGACCTACGCCGTGAGGAGGTGACTGGTGTCCGTCTCCGAGGCCGTCCGCAAGCTAGGCTCCTGGGAAATCAAGCTCGCCCCCGGTATCCCCCGCGACACCCTCGATGCCCTGGAGTACTTCGGGCATGTCGCGATCGTGCCCGGCCGGAACATCCCCGTCGCCCAGTACGGCGACGCGCTCCTCGACGTGGCCCGCTACGTCGGCGTGGTCCGCACCCGCACCTGGGGTGACGACGGCCGCACCAACGCCGTCGGCGACGACCTCAGCGTCGGCGGCGTCGGCATGGCGATGTGGCTCGGCGACGAGGACGACAAGGGCGACGTCTTCGAGAACGCGATCGCCCCGGCCAGTGCGACGTTCGCGACGACGATCAACATGCTGCTGCCCGCCTCCGGGGCGGTCACCGCGGGCACCATCCACTCGGTGTCCGGCCAGTACACCGGCCGCCACCAGTACGAGACGCCGCGCGCCGCGATCGACTACGTGTGCGACACCATGTCCACCGAGTCGGTCCCGGTGTCGTGGCGGGTCAACGGCAACGGCACCCTCGACGCCGGCCCCGAGAGCGACCTGTACGTCACCACACCGCAGTGCATCATCGTCACCCGCGGCGCCGGCGAGGACATGGCCATGCGCGCCCTGGTCGGATCCACCGATGTCACCCGGGATGTGGAGGACTACTCGACGCGGGTGCTGCTCCTCGCCGAGGGTGAGGGCGCGAGCATCGCGACCGGGTCGGCGAACGTCTTCCCGGCCACCGGATACAAGGACATCCACGGCAATGCGCTGGTGATGACGCGGATGGTGTCGGAGTCCGACACGTCCACCGGCAACGCCAACACGCGCGCCCAGCTCCAGCTCAACAGATTCACGTCGACGCGCAGTGCCCTCACCCTCAGCACCGCGGACTACGACATCCACGGGACGTTCGACGTCGGCGACTACGTGTGGGTGTACGACCCGGACGCCGGACTCGTCGACACCGCGAACGAGGTCACCTTTCGCGGCCACCGCCTGAACCCAATCAAGCTTCAGGTCACCGAGGTCCAGTGGTCGGTCACCGACGCGTACACGGTCGCCTACCGGGCCGGGGACGGCACCTGGTGGGACCTGTCCCGCTACTTCGTGCCCGAGACCGACACCACGGTCTCCGTGACCGTCGGCGACATCCAGCGTGCCCTCACCGCGGCGGGGACCGAGCCGGTCGGTTCCCGCCCCAACACCGACACCAGCATCCCGGGTGTGCCCACGTTCGTGGAGCCGTTCGTCGGGGCCGCGTACCTCGACGACCGCGGCTACACCCGGGCCCGGGTCATCCTCACCTGGAACGCCCCGCTCAACGTCGACGGGTCGACCGTGCTCGACGGCGACCACTACGACGTCCGCTTCGCCATCGACACCGACATGATCTACCCGGCCACCTGGTCCCAGGTCTCCCAGGTCCGCTGGCAGGACATGCAGATCTGGGCGCAGCCGTTCGCGGCCCCGAACGCCGAGTGGCAGTACATGACCGTCGGGTGGGATCAGGGCACCGCCGAACTCCTCGACCTCTCACCCGGGATCGGCTACGACGTACAGATCCGCGCCGTCGACAAGGCGGGCAACGTCGGCGCCTGGAGCGCGACGACGACGTTCGTGGCGACGTCCGACAACATCCCACCCAGCACACCGGCCGCGCCGTCGGTGGCCGGGTCGCGGATCGCGTTGCAGATCACGCACGAGCTCGGCAAGAGCAGCGGCGGCACGTTCAACCTCGAGTCCGACCTCCAGCATCTTGAGATCCACGTCGACTACGAGCCCTACTTCACCCCGTCCGCCAGCACGCTGAAGGGCAAGGTCAGTGCAACGGCGGGCATGATCCAGGCTCAGATCCCCGTCGTCGCGACCGTGCAGATCGAGGAGACCTCCACCCGGTACGTCCGAGTGGTCGCGGTCGACAAGGCCGGTAACAAGTCCGGCCCGTCCGAAGCCGCGTCCAGCACGGCCCTGCTCATCGACGACGCGCACATCTCCGACCTGACCGTCTCCAAGGTCACCGCCGGGTCAATCCTGGCGGACTGGGTCGTCGCGGCCCGCCTCAAGACCGCCGACACCGGACCCCGCGCGGAGATGTCCGCGTCCGGATTCGAGGCCTACAACGCAGGCGGTGACCGTACCTTCTTTGCCGACGCCGCGACCGGGAACGTATCCATCATCGGGCAGCTCGTCTCCGGTTCGTCAGGCAAGCGCCTTGAGATCAACCCGACCGCCACATTCCTCCCAGAGCTGCGGTTCTTCGCCAACGAGGGCAGCAACTACGCCTACATCAACGCCAGCAGCGGCGGCACCGACTCCAACATCGGCGTCAACAGCGGTCTCTTCGACGACGGCGGAGGCACCGACGTTTTCGCGCGAGTCTTCCTCTCGACCAACACAAGTGAGATCGCCATCGTCACCGAGGGGCAGGACCGCCGCGGCGGCTTCGTCCGCCTCGAACCCGACGTGTTCTACTCCGGGTTCCACTCCGACGGTCTGGACGGCGGCATCTACCTGGCGACCACGTCAACCGCACGGATCGGATGGAACGACGGCACCGACGCCACGACGAACCAGTTCTACTTCCAGTCGAATCAGACCAGGCACTTCGGTCGATGGCGTGACTTTGCCGCCGCCGAAAGCAACGAGGGCCTGTTCACAGGCAGCGTCAACGCGACATCCGGGGCGACCAGCTTCAGCGCAACCTATGGCCCGACCATGCTCACACAGCCGCTGCCGATCACATCGATCCGTGACGACATCGTCCACTCATATGCGATCACGGCATCGGACACTACCGGCTTCACCCTCACCATCAGCCCGGCCGCCAGCGGCGCATGGGCGGTCTACTTCTGGTGCTTCAGGATCTGAGGACAGCATGGACGAATACGTGGTGCAGAGCGCCGAGCAGACGTCGAACAGGCAGGGATCACCGATCTGGTTGGTGTCCATGCAAAAGCCGGACGGCACCATCCACTGCCACGCCTTCCCGCCCTCGGCAATCGAATGGCGCATGGCCGAGTACCAGCTGGGCGACGTCGACGAGGCGCTGGACGTAGTGCTGCACGAGCCTTTCGCCACCAACCCGGCCGACCCGCTGCAAGCCCGCGATGACGCCGCCGTGCGCGCCGGAATGGTCGTCCGCGCACCCGGCCCGGCCCTCGACTATGAACCGATCACCCTCCACAGCGCCGACACCATCAAGGACGCACGCGACGCCCACCGCGTCCGCATCAGCGATGCCAAGAACCGCGTGCAGGTGAAAGCACCGAAGGGCAAGCCGGATCCCCTCGACGCGATCCGGCAGTACGGCGTCACCGACGAAGGCTTGAGGCAGAAGGTGGCGCTCGTGGACGCTGCACGTCGCAGCGCCCGGGGCGAGGCGCCGATGCCCCAGCCGGACATTGTCTTTGACCCCGAGGCGCGCCGCCGGGGCATGAAGGAGGACACCCGTGCCTGACAGCCCCACTACCCGCCTCGGCCTGTACAAGTCGGCATCGGACGGCTCCGAGGACGTTTCCTACACCCAGGACATCGGCCAGAACCTCGACAAGCTCGACACCGCGGCCGGCTTCCAGATCGTCACTTCGGGGACCAGGCCGTCGTCGCCGTACCCGGGCAAGCCGATCACCGAGTCCGACACGTCGTACCGCAGCTACTTCTCCAACGGCACGGCGCCCGCCTCGG
Organism: Streptomyces chartreusis; assembly: GCF_008704715.1. Taxonomy (NCBI): domain Bacteria; kingdom Bacillati; phylum Actinomycetota; class Actinomycetes; order Kitasatosporales; family Streptomycetaceae; genus Streptomyces; species Streptomyces chartreusis. The sequence goes on along the minus strand of NZ_CP023689.1, from coordinate 1,432,929 downwards.
CCAGTTGGGTGGAGATCCCCAACAGCAGCGGCACCTACGGCGGCAACCTCGCCATGGCCAGCGGCTCCAGCATCACCCTCGGCGGCGACACCAACCTCCGCCGAGACGCAGCCGGCGCCGTCGCCACCGACGGCCTGTTCCGCTCCTACCGCAGCAGCGCCGGCAGTAACTCATTCTCCGCGCGGGTTACCGGCGACACCGCAAGTCGCTGGTTTGTCAACGCGGACGGGGCCATGGCCTGGGGCCCCGGTGGAGCCTCTTCGACAGACGTCTCCCTCTCCCGCTCCGCCGCCGGCCGGCTCGCCCTCACCGGAACCAGTGCCGGACTCGTCATCGGCTCCGCCACCTACCAGAACGCGCTCACCGCCGCGGCGACTACGGTGGCGAACACGACCACAGAGACGGTAGTCGGCACATTCACGATCCCCGCCAGCGACGCCGTCGTGGGAGCCACCTACCGCGCCCGCCTGATCGCCAACGTGTCCTTCCTGGCGTCCGCGCAACTCACCTGGCGCGCCCGGCTTGGCGGCGTCGCCGGAACCGCACTCGGCACCTTGGGGCCCACCACACTCAGCGGAACCGGACAGACCAACAAGGAATCCGTCGTTCAAACGGACCTTGTCTGCGTCTCCACGGGGGCATCCGGCACGTGGTTCGCGATGCTCCAGGAGACCCGCAACACACAGGACACCGGATCTGTCGGAGGTGCCTCGGGTAGCGTCGGGGGTGGCGTTCAGCTCGTCTCAACTGACGGCACGGTGACCCGCGACACCACCGCGTCTAACGCCTTCGTCATCACCGCGCAGTGGGCGGCGGCGAGCGCCAGCAACACGCTCACCGCCCGCGTCATCTTCGAGCGAATCGCCTAGGAGACAAGCCATGGCCGCCAACTTCGACGATCTCAACACCCAATTCCCCGTCTACCAGATCCTCTTCGCCGGAGCCGGGGAGAACTCGCCGATCACAATTGGCTTTAACTCGCAGGCGAGTTCCGGCGGCCCGTCTTCGATCGACGCCAAGGTGCAGGACTTTGCCGACGCTGTGGCGACGTTGTGGAGCACGACGGTCACCAGCGTTACGAGGCTCGATATAGATGGGACGGTCCTGTAGCCGTCGTTCGCTAATAGCGGCTTTCCGCGCGCTGCCCATCCGTCGGCGCAGGCTCTGAGTCACCGATTGTAGGAGCCTGCGCCGCTGGCAGGGCCCCCGCGTTCTCCTCTTCGAGCGCGGCCACCCGACGTTCCAGGACGTCGACTTGGGCGCGCAGGAGCATGTTCTCCTCGAACAGCTCCCGGCAGCGCTTCTGGAAGGTCGGGAAGGCGTCCTCGACGCTGATCTGCTGGCCCATTACGCCACCGCCTTGTCTGCGAGTTCCCGGTAGCGGTCCAGGAGATCGGTCTGGTTGAGGAACGCGTGCTGAGTCATGAAGGTCCAGTGCGACACGACGGCGTCGCCCCGGAGGATGTTGGGCACTCCTGTCGACAGCGGGTGGTGAATTGTATGGAAGCTTTCCTCTTCATCCGGAATGAGAACTCCGGGGCCTCCTGGGAGGCCCGCGTACATGCTGCCGAGGCTGGCGAAGCACGAGACGCTGAACTGGGTGCCGGGCTGGAGCGGGAAGTCCTGGTACAGGTACAGGTCCTCGACTGTGCCCGCCTCGATGTGTGACAGCAGCAGCTCGTGCAGCTTGACCGCGAAAGCTCCGTTGGCCCATCCGTTCGAGTCCATGCAGTAGAGGCCGACCTCGCCCCACTCGCGCGGTACCTTCCCGCAGTGCTGGAGGAAGTGGGAGCAGATCGCGTTGTTGATGATGACGGGAAAGATGGCCGTCGGCGCGGGCATCTGAATGCGGGCCCGGACGAGGTTCTCGACGGCCCGCTCGTGGATGTAGACCACGTCATCGTCGAGCCTCAAGTAGACCGCGTCCGGATCGGTCATCTCACGAAAGGCTAGGCCGGTGTACCTCTGCTTGGGCAGGTTGCCGAGGTCGATGCCTTCGGGCCGGTGCTTCAGCTTGAACCAGTCGAACTGCTCGGCGAGTTCGTGGGCGTAGGCGATGTCGTCTTCCTGGCCGACGGAGTCGGTGTTCATGTAGGCCCAGACCTCGTCGATCAGTCCCCGTCGCACATCGCGCTCCAGGTACTTGATCAAGATGCTGTAGGTCCGGACTCGGCCGTATGGGGTCCAGGCCACGACGCGGTGGTTGTCGATCATTGGTGGATGGCCTCCTGCCAGGACAGGCTGTCGGGGTGGAAGTGGTCTGCGACGGCGGCTACGAGCGCGGCCAGGAAGTGGTTCTGCGCTTGAGCGAGGTGGAAGAACTCCTCCTGCGCCGTGGACGCGTTGTTGTAGGCCTCCTGCTGCTGCCGCTGCCCTTCACGGAAGTGCTCGGGCCCGTTCATGCTGGCCTCCTTGTGGTGCGGTGCCGGGGCGGCCAGATACCGGAGTCGGCGGTCCACGGCAGGTCAGGGTGCAGCTTCCGGAATAGATCGACGGAGGCTGCATGCCACTGGCCGCGGTCGTGGGACAGCTGGCCGGGGTGGACGCGCACGAAGTACAGCGGCTGCTTGAGCACCGCGTACCGGGTGAGCCCGGCCTTCCAGACGCGGATCCAGAACTCCCAGTCCTCCGCGGTCCCGTGGGTGCCAGGCATGGTGGCCTTCGCGCTGTACCCGCCGACCGTCTCCCACGTCTCACGGCGGAACAGGCCCTTGTCGATGAGCGGCGGCCACACCACCAGGTCGTCGAGCCCGCAGTCCGGCAGGGATGCCTGGACGTGGTCTGCCTCGCCGAACTGCTGCGCGTAGGGGATGACGAAGTCCTGGCCGCCGTCTCCGTTGAGGGCCGCGACGCAGCGGGCGATGCACTCCGGGTGCAGTCGGTCGTCTGCGGACGCGGTGAAGATGGCGTCGCAGCCGTCGTCGAGCGCGAGCTTCGCGGCGGCGTTGAGGGTGCCCGCCCATCCCTTCCGCGTGCGGTTGCGGCTGAGGCCAGACCAGCAGTCGGGGTTCTGCTTGAGCCAGTCGTAGGTGCCGTCGTCGCCGCGGTCCTCGACGATGTACGTGTGCAGGGGATGGGTCTGCCGCCTGATGGTTCCCAGCATCTCGGCGAGGTACGGCGTGGCGTTGCGGGCGGGGATGACGATGCCGACCTTCACGGCTGCCTCCGCATGTGGTCGAGGGTGGCGAGGACGCCGTCTTTCCAGGGCACGCAGGGCTTCCAGCCTCGGACCGCGCTGACGTCCGTGTTGTCGGTGACGACGCGCTGGAGGTCGCCGGGGAGCCGCTGGCCGTGGATGACGTTGTCGTGGCCGAGGAGGGCGAGCAGGGCGCGCAGGGAGACCTCGTTCTCCGGGCCGCCGCCGACGTCGTAGGTGCGGCCCATGTGCGGGAAGCCGCCGTACTCGGGGAAGCGCTCGACCATGTCGACGAGGAGGGTGGTGAAGTCGTCGACGTGGAGAATGTCGCGGCTCTGCCTGCCGTCGCCGTGGATGGTGATCTGCTGCTGGTCGAGGTAGGCGCGCAGGAACCAGGTCACCCAGCCGGCTTCCGGGCTGCCGTCCTGGCCGGGCCCGTACACGGTGGAGGGGCGGAGGATGATGTGGCGGAGTCCGTAGAGGTCGCCGTAGAGGGCGAGGTAGTCCTCGCCGACCATCTTGGACAGGCCGAGCGGGGCGATGAGTCCGTCGGCCCCGTGGTGCACTTTGACGGTGCTGGTGTAGATGACGGGGACGCTGGCCTGGCGGGCGGCCTCGGCGACGTTGAACGTGCCGACGACGTTGTCGGTGAAGTCCCGGGCGGGGTCTTCGAGGGAGACCTGGGTGGAGCAGGACGCGCCGAGGTGGACGATGATGTCCGGTTCGGTGCGGCGGACGATTCGCTGGAGGCGTGACAGGTCGGTCGTGGGCAGCCCGTTCCGCTTGTCCATGGCGATGATGTGGTGGCTGCGGGCGGCGAGTTGGGTGACGAGGTGGCTGCCGATGAATCCGGCCGCGCCGGTGACGAGGACTCTCACGCCGCCACCCCCTGCGGCAGCCACGACCATGCGGCAGGCTCCAACAGTTCGTCATCGTCCGCATTGTCGAACCAGGCGTCCAGGCATGCCTGGCAGAGGTGGACGACGTTCCCGTTCTGGCATTTCCAGCGCGCCACGGCTGGCCCGTCGGGCGGGTGAATGCACCTCATGTCGCCACCTCCGCGGGCCTCTGTACGACTGCGTCCCACTGGAACTGCACCGCCTGAAGGATCGACCCCGACGCCTCCGCCCGCGCCGCCATCCCGATCCGCTGCCGCAACTCCGGATCATCCGCGAGCTGCTTCAAGTACCGGCCCCACTCGTGCTCGTACCGCACGAGGAACCCGGTCTCCCCATGCCGGATCACCCGCCGGTACGGCTCGATATCCGAGGCGATCAGCGGAATCCCCAGCATCGACGACTCCAACCACTTCGTCGGGAACTTCGCCCGGTTGAACGCGATGTCCCGGTACGGCGCACACCACACATCGAACTCGGACACCACATCCCGCACGTACTGCTCCGGATGCGGCACCCAGCCCAGCGCACCGACCTGCTTGCCCTTCATCCCCCGCGCCATCGCATCCTCGGGCGTGATCCCGACCAGGCGCACCATCACCTCGCCGCCGCCGGGCCGCCGATACTGGGAGATCCGGTTCAGTGCCCGTACCGCGAGTGGGAGTTCGGCGATGGTGCTGCCCGACCCTGCCCAGCCGACGTACAGCGGCCGGCCCTCCGCCTGGTAGTCGCGCGGCGTGCCGAGGAACTGGGCGGGCAGACCGTTCGGCACGACCCGGACGTCATCGGCGAACTCGCGGAGCACCTCGGCGAGCGGCTCCGAGCAGCAGGTGACGACGTCGGAGATCGCGAGGTTCGCCGCGAGCGACAGCTGCATTTCCGGAGTCCACACCTCGACGGCTCGTGCGTTGGAGGGGTCGAGGTGGAAGTAGTCGTCGTCCAGGTCGAGGACCAGCCTGACGCCCTGGTCCTTCAGCTCGCGCCACGCCCTTGACGGGCCGGGCATGGCGATGCGGCAGCCGATGATCGTGTCGAGCGGTGCGCGGGGGAGGCGCATGCCGGCGGACACAAGGTGGCCGAGCCAGGAGAGGGCGGTGGCGGTGAGGTGGCCGCGGTACCAGCCTGACCCTGCCGTGTCGGCGGTCCAGATGTGCACGCGCACGTCAGGCCTCGACGGGCTCGTAGGTGGCGGCGAAGATGTCGGGCTTGCAGGGGTACAACTCGCCCTGGACTCCACGAATGATCCAGTCGTCCTGCACGGCGAGCATGGTCCCTTCGAGTGTCGGGATGAGCAGGCCGATGCGGGCGACGTTTCCGTCGGACTGGTCACCGGGGAAGTCGTCGCGGGCGGTGCCGTCTTCGTCGACGTACACGCCGCGCATGCCGTCGGGGAACTCTCCGACGAACTCGCACACCTCGCCCCAGGTGGGCCAGGTGAGCTGGACGGCGTCGACCTCGACGGGCTTCTTGCGGTAGCGGGCCACGATGGCCTCCTTCTGTGTCAGGCGGCCAGGTAGCCGGGGAGCCAGTGCTCGGCGTAGTGGTCGACGGTCCGGCCGATGCCGTCCTCCAGCGACACGAAGTCCGCCGCCGTCATCCCGACCTGCTGGAGCGTCGACGTGTCCGAGGAGACGACCGCGTTCGGGACCTCGCCCGGCCGCATCGGCAGATGCACGATGCCGACTGGCTCCCGGCCGGTGACCTTGGCCGCGTACTCGGCGACCAGGCGGGCGATGTCGTTGACGGTGACCGAGGTGAGCGGGCCGACCTCGACCGGCCGCTTGGTGGGCCCGTGGGCGGCGGTGTGCTCCAGCGCGGCGACGAAGGTGTGGGCGACGTCGGCGACGTACACGCAGTCGCTGATCTGGGTGCCGTCCCCGTAGACCTCGATGTCCGCGCCGGTGAGGGCACGGCACGTCAGGGCCGGGAGGATCTTGCGAACTCGGGAGGTCCCGAACGGGGCTGCGATGCTCTGGCCGGGGCCGTAGGCGTTGACGGGGCGGACGATCGTGATGCGGCCGTCTCGGTACGCGTTGAACATGCGGGCATAGTCCTCGGCCGCGGTCTTGCTGATCGTGTAGGAGCCGGTGCCGATGTCGCGCATAAACGCGTTCCCGACTCCCGCGTAGACGACGGGGATCCCGTACTGGTTGGCGGCCTCGAACACATTGAGGCTTCCCCGGATGTTCGTCTCCGCCGAGGGCCGCGGGTTGCCGATCGTCTCCTGCGTGCCGAGCACAGCGGCGAGGTGGACGATGCCCTCGACGTGCGCGGCCAGTTCGACGACGCTGGTCTCGTCGCGGATGTCGCCGAGGAAGAACGTCTCGCCGGGCGCCATCTCGGTGTGGGGGTGGCGGTCGAAGACGACGACCTCGTGGCCGCGTGCGAGGAGTTCACGCCTCACGTAGGAGCCGATGAAGCCCTGCCCGCCCGATACTCCGTAGACGCTCATGCGCTGTTCTCCTTGGTCTTGTCGCGCCCGCAGTTGGGGCAGGTCTTGTGCTTTGCCGCGGCGGTGTCTCGGATGGCCGTGACGATGATGTTGATGACGACCACGGCGGCGATGATCGCGGTGATGGTGGCGGCGGTGTTCACGGCTGCTCCTCGTTGAGGTCGCCGTCGGCGGCGATGACGAGTTTCCGGGCGACGAGGGTGAGGGTCACGGTGACCATGTCGTCGCCGAGGCTGATGTCGTTGACCTTGATGCGGTTGTCGCGGTCGGCGGTGTAGACGGAGACGCCGTTGATGCGGACTTCGCGGGGGACGATGATGCTGCCTGCGCCGTCTTCGGTTGGCTGCTGCCCCTTGGCGATGATCTCGATGACGGACGCACGGGGGCGTTCACTGGTCGGCTGCTGCTCGGTCACGGCGCCTCCCCGTGGGCGATCGCGTTGCGGACCGCTTCGGCGCCGATCCCGATGAGGGTGAGGGCGTCCCACGCGTCGAAGTAGCGGCCCAGGCTCAGGGACTGCTGACCACCCTTGTTGACCTCGCCGATGGTGACGCCGTACTGGGTCGGCCTGCCAGGCGTGGGGTGCGGGTAGAGCGCGATGACAAGCCCGGTGTCGTGGGCGGTGAGCGCGGTCTTCCAGCGGAGCTTGGTCTCCTCGTCCCACGTCTGATCGAAGTCGGGCTCGATGCGGCTGCCGGTGGCGTCTTCGACACGGCGGACGGTCATGGGCTGCTCGGTCATCGCCGCGCCTTCCAGTTCGGGCCGCGCAGCGCGGGCGGGACGCGGCTGGTGTCGGGCAGGGGCCCTCTGGGCTTGTACGCGGGCTTCAGTGGTTCGGGCCGGTCGAGGGTGGCGAGGATGGCCGGCGTCAGCCCGTAGCCCTCGGCGAGCGCGAGCAGCGTGGGGCAGTCGTTGATGTGGTCGACGTAGTAGCCCTCTTCACGGTCGAAACCGCAGCCGTCGCACGCGCGCTCGTAGCCGACGGGCTCGTGCACTTCGAGGATCTTCCGGTCGGCCGCGCACCTGCGGAGCACGGCGGCCGGCTCGTTGAGTTCGATGTGGTCGACGTTGAGGTGCCCGTTGCGGTCGTACCGCAGGGTGGCGAGGCACTTCCCGCCGCCGATTAGGTACGCGTCCTTCTGTTCGCCCCAGGCTTCGTCTGGGTGCTCGGCGAACCAGGGGCCGTCGGTGGCGTCGTTGGCCGCCGTCTCATACCGCTTGATCTGCTGGGTGATCCAGCCGTGGAGGTCCGTCACGGCACCTCCAGCCCGAGGTGGCCGCATGCTGGGCAGCGGGCGGGCGCAAGGTGGCGCAGTGCGTCCCAGAAGCGGCGTGCGGCTTCGTCCGGGGTGTAGTCGGGCCCGTACTCCAGCTCACCGTCGGGATGGATCGTGACGAGCGGCGTGCGGCCGTCTTCGCCAATGATGGCGATGGTCGGCGGCTGGGGTGGGGCAAGCTGCCATGAGCCCACGCCCTCGGACTTCGCGTCGCGCTCCTCGGCCTCGGGGTGGCATGTGGCGTGATCGGTGCGGGCGTTGTCACGCGCTTCTTGCTCGGTCTGGAACTTTCGGCTGTAGCCGTTGCAGCAGGCGCACTCCCACCTCCAACCGTCGCCGACGTCGATGAATCGGAACCTGGGCCTGCTCATCGGCTACTCCACACGGCGGGCTGGTAGTCGTAGCGGACGACGCCGGGCTGCGACAGGGCGACGATCGCGAACAGGCAGGCCAGCGCCTGGCAGATGACCCTCACGACCCACCTCCGTCGACCGGGACGTTGGCGACGCGGAGCGGGCGCTCGCCCTCGCAGAGGCCCTGGGCGGCGAATGGTTCGGCCATGGCGCTTCTCCTGCGGGCTCATTGCGGGTTGGTGCGGCAGGGGGCAACCCGCAAGAGAACCCCCCTGCCGCGCAGCCTCTGAGCAAAGGCTGCTTGAACTGTAGCCTACGAATCGTAGGTAGATGCCCCGCTCAAGGCTACGATTCCAAGGGGAGTGTTCGCGCGGGAGGATACGCATGGCTGAACCACTGAGCGCGTCCAAGCTGGTGGAGATCCTCCGCAAGGAGGGCCTCACGGTCCACGAGGTCCGCAGCTGGCGCACCCACAACCGCAACAGCAAGGGCGCCTGGGGCCCGGTGAACGGCGTGATGATCCACCACACCGTCACCAAGGGCACCGACAACACCGTGGCCATCTGCTACGACGGCTACTCCGGGCTACCCGGCCCGCTGTGCCATGGCGTCATCGACAAGCAGGGGCACGTCCACCTCGTCGGAAACGGCCGCGCTAACCATGCCGGCCTCGGCGACGGCGACGTCCTCCAGGCGGTCATCAACGAAACCTCCCTGCCGTCCGACAACGAGGCGGACACCGACGGCAACCGCCACTTCTACGGCTTCGAGTGCGAGAACCTCGGCGACGGCGCCGACCCGTGGCCCGCAGTGCAGAAGCTCGCGATCGAGAAGGTGTCCGCGGCGATCTGCCGCCACCACGGGTGGGGTGCGGGCTCCGTGATCGGACACCTGGAGTGGCAGCCCGGGAAGTCGGATCCGCGCGGCTTCACGATGCAGGACATGCGCGGCCGGATCGCGGCCCGCCTCGGCGGCAACCAGCAGCAGGAGGATGACATGGCGCTGAGCGCCGACGACCTCGAGAAGGTCCGCAAGACAGTCTGGGAAAGCGACAAAGCCGCCGCCCCGGACGACGCCCCCGACCGGGCCACCAACCCCACCTGGCAGTACCAGTCCTTCCTCAAGGACACCAACGCCCGCGTGCGCGCCCTCGAGAAGAAGCTCGCCACGCTCACAGCCACCAACGACAAGCTCGTCGGCGCCGTCGCCACCCTCGCCGCGAACATCGGCGACCTCGACCCCGCTGCCATCGTCGCGGAACTCCGCGCCGAACTCGAGAACATCACCATCCACCTCGACGTCCCCGACGCCTGACCAGAAACGAGACCCGCCATGCGCATCTTCGGTCGCGAGCCCGCGACGATCCTCGCGTTCATTGCCCTCACCCTGAAGCTGGGCGCCGCCTATGGCCTCGGCGTTACCGCCGACCAGCAGGCGCTCGTCATGGCGTTCCTCGCCTGTGTCGTCGCGGTCGCCGAGGCGTTCATCCTCAAGACCGGCGCCGCGTTCGCTGCGCTCGTCAACCTCGGCCATGGCGCCCTCGCCCTGTTCCTCGGCTTCGGCCTGGAGATGAGCGCAGAGACGCAGGCATTGTGGATGCTGCTCATCGAGGGTGGTCTCGCCCTGGTCGTGATACGTCCGCAGGTCACTGCCCCGATCGCGGCGATGAAGCTGGAGCAGTCCAGCGTCGTCAAGGCGGCGTAGATGCCGCGCCGTGTGGTCCGGCGGCTGGGCAGAACGCTGGGCCGCCGCGGCGCCATCCTCCTCAGCTACGGCGCCGTGTGGAGCCTCTACGGCTTCGCGCAGATCACCTCCCCACAGCCCGACCAACGCGGACTCCAGCCCCTGCTGGAGCTGATGTCGCTCACCGTGTGGGGCTGGCTGTGGGTGGCAACCGGGCTGGTCGCGATCGTCTCAGCCTGGATGCCGCAGGGACGCGACTGGCCCGGCTTCCTGGCGCTGCCGCTGATGGTGCTGCCCTGGATGGCCTCCTACCTCGGGGCCTGGGTCGCGGGCGACTTCCCGAGAGGGTGGGTTGCCGCTCTCGTATGGGCTGTGATCGCCGTACCCGTGCTGGTCGTGGCGGGATGGCGTGAGCCGCCCCGCATGAAGAGAGTGAGCAACGCATGACCGTCGACACCTGGGTTCAGGCAGGGCTGGCGATCGTAGGCGCAGCGGGCGGTGTGGTTGCCGCCCGGTCCGCCCGCCGCACCAAGCGACAGGAGAAGCGCGACGACTTCTCCGTGGTCACGGACCGCATGGACAAGGAGCTGAAGCGGCAGGGCGAGAAGCTCGATCTGCAGCAGGAGCAGCTCACCGGCCAAGGCGCGGCAATCGCGTGGCTCGTCGACGACCGCGGCCGACTCGTCGGCTACATCCGTAAGGCGGGCCTCGAGCCGCCGGCCCCGCGTGCCATCCCTGCACGGGCTAGGCCGTTCCTCGAGCACATCGAGCTGTGAGAACTGGAGTACAACAGCATGGCCAACCTTGTCTTTAACGTGGCGCTGGGCCGCGTCGCCTCGCTGGCCGCCCTGCCCAACGCCAACGACGGTCTCGTCCTGGTGCCGCTGGAATCGTCAGGGCTCGTCGCGGACTCGACCATGCGCGACTACGACACCCTCGCCGACCTCCTCGCCGGTGCCTCCAACGAGCAGACGACGGTCGGCAGGAAGAGCCTCACGTCGGTGTCCGTGACCGTCAACGACAGCAGCGACCGCGTCGAGTCCGACGCCGCGGACGTGACCTGGACTGCGCCGACCGGCAGCGCGGTCGGGGCGGTGGTGATCTGCTACGACCCGGACACCACCACCGGCACCGACGCCGACCTCATCCCGCTCAGCAAGCACGACGTGACCTGGACGCCGGACGGCAACAACTTCACGCTGAGCATCGCGGACTTCGTCCGGGCCAGCTCCAGCGCGTAGTCATGGCGATCTTCACCGACGACTTCAACAGGGCCAACTCGTCTGACCTGGGGGCCGGGTGGGTCGAGGTGTCCGGCGAATGGTCCATTGACACCAACCGGCTCTCGCCGGGCGCAGCGGGCGGCACGATCATCCTGCGCGCCGCCGGGGCGATGGACAGCAACGATCACTACGCGCAGATGACGATCGCCGCGACCACGAGCGTCAGCCAGGGCGTGTGGTGCCGCGGCAACAGCAACATCAGCTCCGGCTACCTGTTCCGCAACGACGGCTCGACCTGGGACCTCTTCAGCGTCATCGGCGGCAGCTTCAGCGTCATCGGTACCTACGCGGCGGCAGCCGCACCGGGCGACGTCGCGAAGGTCCAGGCCGTCGGCAGCACCATCACCGCCTACGTCAACGGCGTCCAACGCATCAGCGTCACGGACACCGGCGTCACGACAGGCACCAGCGTCGGCATTCGCAGCGAGTCGGCGTCCGCGATTCGCTACGACGACTTCGCCGCTGCGGACGTGGTGGCCGGCGCAGCCCTCGGTACTGCCACGGAGGTCGACAGCGCCCAGCCGCTCAGCGGGGCCAAGACCGCGACGCTCACTCCAGCCACGTCGACGGAGACAGCGCAGGGCCTCACCGGAACGAAGGCTGCCGCCCTCGGCGTCGCCAGTACGGTCGAGTCCGCGCAGCCACTGGTCGGGGCCAAGGCGGCTTCCCTCGCGCCGGTCGTCGAACAGGACACTGCGCAGGCGCTCGCTGGGGTGAAGACGGCCACGCTCGGTACCGCCGTCTCCGTTGAGGTGGCGATGCCGCTCGTCGGCTCCAAGACCGCAGCCCTGTCGACCGCGCTGGAGGTTGATACGGCGCGCCCGCTCACCGTGCCGTCGACGACTATGCCGAGCCCGGAGCGCACGTACAGGATCCCCGCCGAGCGCCGACGGCTCGCCGTGCTGGCCGAGCATCGCACCCTGACAGTGAGGTAGGCCCATGTCGGACAGTTACACCAAGGACCCGGCGGCGCTGCTGGACTACAGCTGGGACTGGTCGCTGTGGCTCGCGGAGGTCGACGACATGATCAGCTCTGCGACGGTCACCGTGCCCGAGGGGCTCACGGCTGTCGGCAGCCCGGTGGTCGGCGACACGATGGTGACTCAGCGGGTATCGGGTGGGATTGTCGACGTCGCGTACACCCTGGTCTGTCAGATCACTACTGTCGGCGGGCTGATCGATGAGCGGTCGATCTACCTCACGATCGCCGAGCGGTGAAGGGGCATCCCATGGCCGATGACGAAGCCCCGCCGTTCTGGCTGTCGCCGCACCCGTTTCTCGAACCGGACCTGCCGCCACCCGACGACGAAGGCGAGTGAGAGGCGCCCTCGCCACCACCTGGCGGCGAGGGCATCTCTTTGACCTGCCGTGTTACATCTATGCCAAATATTGTGTACGCTCTCGGCATGGTGAAGCCTTCAGAAGCGCCCCGCCTGCGCCTCGTCGCACTGCTCCGCGTCTCCACCGCGGGCCAGGTCGACGGCTACGGATTCGACAGCCAGGACAAGGACGTGAAGCGCTGGGCACGCTCCTCGCCTCACCGCATCGTCAAGACCCTGCGAGACGAAGCTGTCACTGGGCGGGCCGACGAGGACGACCGCCTCGGGCTCGCCGAAGCCCTGACGATGGTGGCCAACGGGGACGCCGACGGCATTGTCTTCCCCAACATGGACCGCCTGGCCCGCAACATGACCCAGCAGGAGGCCATCCTCGCCGTGGTCTGGGCCCACGGCGGACGGGCCTTCTCTGCCGACGGCGGGGAAGTAGTCCCCGACGATGAAGATGACCCCATGCGCACCTTCGTCCGCCAGGTCATGGGTGCGGCCGCCCAACTGGAGCGCGGCCTGATCGCTAAGCGGCTCCGCAACGGGCGCCGCAACAAGGCCGCCGTCGGTGGGTACGCCCACGGTGCTCCGCGATATGGCCAGCAGACCACGAAGGACAAGGAGCTCACGGTCCTCCCTGAAGAGGAGGACCGGCGTCGGCAGATGGAGCGCTGGCATGCAGAGGAGGGCCTGGGCTACCGCGCCATCGCCCAGCGCGCCAACGCGCTGGGATGGAAGGCGAAGCGGGGCGGCGAGTGGCATGCGACCACGGTCCAGCGCATGCTGAGCAACGCTGCTCGCGAGAAGGCGAACGCTCAGGCGGCCCTCGGTCGGAAGCGGGCCAAGGAAGAGCAGCAGCGCACGCGGGCCAACAAGGTGTTGGGGCGGGTCCTGTAGCCGCCGATCGCGTGCCACACTGCTGTCAGGTCCCGCCAGGCTCCCCCGTCTTGGCGGGGCTTCTGCTATCCGTCGAGCAGCCCGAGCGCGCTGTCGGGCCGGCAGAACGCGCACGCTTCGAGCCCGTCGGCGATGAACGTGGCGGCTTCGTGGCCGCTGATGGTGCGGGCGAGGGGGCTGGTCATGTGGCAGTCGCCGGTGTGGATGGATGAGGGGATGGGGCCGTCGGGTGTGCGTGCCCGGTCGAGGAGGTAGCCGGCCGGACGCGCGCCGCGGCTCGGTGGTGGGGTGGTGGTCGGGGGTGGCGCGCTCTGCTGCAGCGGTTCCCCGTCGGCCCGCTGGAGTGCTGCCCGGACGGCCTTGCGCTGCAGCCCCAGGTAGGTGAGGACGGTGTCGTTGTCGGCCTGCTCCTGGTCGAGGTGTTCCAGGATGACGCGGAGGCGGCGCGCATCAGGCGGCAGATCGTTCACGTGTTCGATTCTATGATGGTGGGCGTGAACAGCAACCTCCCCGGCCGCTACCACCTCACCGTCGCGGGCCCCGTCGCCGCGCAGGGCTGGTGGTGGAGCGAGGCGACTGCCCGCGACAAGTTCACCGAGTGGGTCGGCGACTGGGGGCGGCCCGGCGCCCGCGTCACCCTCGTCGACGAGGAGACGGGCGAGACGCTGGACGACTGGCCCGGCGTTGTCGGTGCCACCTCGTAGCATGGCCTCATCGTTGTCCGTGCATGCTCTGCGGGACAGCTAGTCGAATGGCGCCCCGCCGGTGTGATGCCCGGCGGGGCGCTGCGATACCCGGGAGGAGTTTGTGGACGATCTGGTGGGGTGGCTCGGCGAGCAGCTCGATGAGGACGAGCGGATCGCTAAGGAGGCGGGAGCGCGCAGCCTGCAATGGAAGCTGACGACACCGCTCGACGACGCGGAGCTGGGAGACGCACACTGGCTGCGCCCTGACGAGCTGAAGCACGTCGACCGCCACGATCCGGCGCGAGTGCTGCGGGAGATCGACGCCAAGCGCAAGCTGATCGCACGGGGCGGTCCGTTCTGCACCAGCAGTTGCGACGACCCGGACAACGAGCCCAAGAACCCGGGCACCAACTGGACGACGCCGCTGGAGCACCACCTCGACTGCGCTGCCTACGAGGCCGCGAAGGTGCTCGCCCTGCCCTACGCGGACCGGCCCGGCTACCGCGAGGCGTGGCGGCCCTAGCTCACCGTCTCCGGGTGCCTGACGGCCTTCTTCACGGCCATCTCCACCTCGTACCGGCTGCTGCCTTCCGCCGCCGCGTGTGTGGTGACGGCGGCTTGGAAGGCGGCTGCGGCGTCGAGCCAGGCCGCGCGGGCGGCGGGGTAGTCGTCGGCGGTGTGGAGCTGGGTGTGGGCTGTGACGGCTGCGCGCTCAAGCTCCACGAGATCTTCGAAGGTATGTGCCACCCAGGGATCCTAAGCGGCCATCGTCGCCGGAGCATCGCAGGCTAGCCAACTGTGGCGCTGGCCTGCACCGTTATCACTTTCGAGGACCCTCGAAAGTGATAGGCGGCTCCCGGTCGCGTCTGGCATCATGGTCCACGGAACGCTCGCCTGCTCCGGGGAACCTGAGCACCCGGCTCTCTCCGTCAGGGACGGATGCACACCGGCTCAAGCCGAGCGGCCACGCACAACCCACCCCGCCCCCTTGTGGGCGGGGTTTCTTCATGCCGCCGTGGTGATGTCCCCGCGCTCCACCCGTCGCAGCTGCTCGCACAGCCGGTCGTACTCGGCCCGCTGCTCCTTGGTAAGCCGCACCGTCGGATGCCCGCCGGGGCCGGTCCACAGCGCACGGATGCGCTCGTTCAGGTCGGCCGCGAGCTCGGCGGCCGTGCGCGCGCATCCACGCGAAGGCGGAGTGGGGGGCATACAGAGATCGTATCGGCGGGGTCTGACAACGGGCTACGCCTTCGCTGCCTCGACCTCGTAGCGTCGCCCGCAGGACATGCAGCGCGGCTTCCCCGCGTAGCCGGTGACGACTCCGTCCTTCGTCATACAGACGGCGCCATTGGGTGCCGTGCTGTCGCCGTCGAGGACGAACCACGCCTCGCCGCATCCGCAGGTTGCTCCGTCGTAGGCGGGCTGGGCAGCCTCGGTCCCACGCTCATCAGCGTTGATTGCGTTCATGTGACCAGCGTCGACTACGGGGAGTGCCGCTCCCAAGGGGAAACGGTGAGCGACTTTCTACGCCTCGGTCTTGGGCGGCTGGCCAACGTAGGTGCCGCGCCCCTGAACCTTCCACACGACGCGCTCTTCGACGAGGACGTCAAGCGCGCGCCTCACCGTCGTCCGGGCGATCCCGTACTCCTGCACCAGCCGCGTCTCGCTGGCGATCGGCCGCCCGTCCTGCCAGTCGCCGCGCGCGATCCGCGCCTTCAGGATCTCCGCCAGCTGCCGGTACGGCGTCACCGGACCTTCGTGGCCAATCTCCGCATCAGGATCAGTCGCCATGATCCGAAGCTAGATACGCCCCTACAGGTCAGCATCTTCAGCTACGTATCGAGACGTCGCGAGACAGGCCGATACAAGTCGGGCTAGCCTGCAATTGCAAGACCCCCGCGGCCGCGGTCACGGCCCGGGGGCATGGCCGACAGCACGGGAGCCGTCAGCATGGACGAGCCTAGAGATCCTCAGCCCGAACGCCAGACCACACACACGGGCGAGGCGGAACCCGAGCCGTGCCGCTGCGGCAGCCTCGAACACCAGGCCATCCGCATCGGGGAACGCCTGTCGGCCGCCGGCGTCGGGATAGGCCCGGTCTACGTGTGCCCCGGCGAGTCCGCGAACGGCCTCCAAGGCGCGCTATGAACGCCCGCCTGGCCGAGCAGGACCGCGACGACGACGTCTCGGAGTACTGCCGCCACGACGAGCACGGCGCCTGCTACGGCAACCACGACATCAAGGGCGGCGCCGGGCCTGCTGTGCCGCTGCACCGATGCGCGTGCAGCTGTCACGGCGGGATTCGCCTGGCGAGGCGCGCCTAACCGCAGGCCAGAGCATCGGCGGGCGGTCACTTTTTCACACGGCGCACGCAGGGTCTGCACGCATAAATGCAACACTCACGCTTTCCTGGCGGGAACCCGTCCTGTTGACTCATTTTCAGTTAGCTGAGGAGGTCGGTGACGTGCACCCGCAAGGCGTGAGCGATGAGCAGCAGGTCCGCGTAGCGCGGGTCGGTGACCGCGTTCTCGTACCGCTGCACGGTCCGCCGCTCGACGCCCATCCGCTCAGCTAGCTGGTCCTGGGAGAGCTCGGCTTGCCGGCGTAGGTCGGCGATGCGTCGACCTAAGGCGATCTGTCTGGAGCGGACCCAGTCGGGGCGTGGGTTGCGGCGGGCTGGCACTCGACAAACCGTTGAGGGTTGCCGATCTTGTGTCAGTACCTAAACTGTCGCTTCCGATCTTCGTCTCGAATCAGCAGCCTTGCGGCCTGGCATATGCCGCAAGGCTCCAGGTAGTGTCCAAGATTCGCACACCTGTTCGCTCGAAAGGGTGAACATCCACTAGCCCAGGCATCCCACTGACCAGCGCGGGAATCAGGGCGACACCCCCCGCACCAACCGCCGGCCGACCCCACGGGAGACGGAGATGGACCGCGAGCAGATCCTCAGCCTCTACGAGTGGGAAGACGGCGTCTGCTTCCGCCATCCCAGTAAGGGGGAGGTCCCCACCGCCGTCGTTGGCCACGTCCATCCCCGCGAGGACGGCGAACGCGAAGTCCGCGGCTGCGCCGAGTGCGTCATCGGCATGGAAGACATAAGGCGTGAGGACGCCGCACGGTCGGGGGGCGAGTACGAGCCGGGGCATCTCGGTGAGGTGCTGCGATAGGGCATCGAGGCAGCTCGCAGGCTGTCAGCGGGCCGGGATCCTGGGGAGAATCTGGGGAGCAGAGTCACGCGGGGAGCGGCTGGGGGGAGTGCCGAACTCGGGCCGCGTGAAGTCTGCGGTAAGTCACGGTCAGCGTAGGTAAGCAGGTCAGGGCCACTCGTGAGGGATCGCCATCGAAGAGCAGCAGGTCGCAGCCTCAGCTACATCAGTACATGGAGTACACGCCGATCGCCGACGTCACCGCCGTCCCCCGGCCCGCCGCCGACCGGGCGCCGGCCTACGGCATCGAGGGCGAGGTCGTGGACGGCAACGACGTCGTCGCCGTCCAGGAGGCGGTGGCCCGCCTCGCGGCGCGGGCCCGGGCAGGAGACGGGCCCGCACTGCTGGAGGCACAGACCTACCGGCACTTCGGGCACAGCCGCGCCGACCCGGCGACCTACCGTCCGGCCGAGGAGGTCGAACGCTGGCTGAAGCACGACCCGCTGGACCTGGCGCGGGGGCGGCTCGTCGAGATGGGGGTGTCCGAGGCCGTCCTCAGCGAGGCGGACGAGCGCGCGACGACCGTGGTACGGCAGGCCGTCGAGGCCGCGAAGGCCGCCCCGCCGCCGGATCCGGACCAGGCGCTGACCGATGTGTGGGCGGACGGAGGTGCGGCGTGGCGGACGTGATCAGCTACCGGGAGGCGGTCGCCGAGGGCATCGCGCGGGAGATGCGGCGCGATCCGTCCGTCGTGTGCCTGGGCGAGGACATCGGCGAGGCGGGCGGGGTGTTCAAGACGACCGCCGGGCTGTTCAAGGAGTTCGGGCCCGAGCGGGTGTGGGACACGCCGATCTCCGAACAGGCCATCGTGGGAGCCGCCATGGGCGCCGCGATGACCGGGATGCGGCCCGTCGCCGAGATCATGTTCTCCGACTTCCTGGCCTGCTGCTGGGACTACCTCGCCAACGAGATCCCGAAGGTCCGGTACATGACGGGTGGTCAGGTCACCGTCCCGCTCGTGGTGCGCACCGCCAACGGCGGCGGGCTCGGCTTCGGCGCCCAGCACTCCCAGGCCACCGAGAACTGGGCCCTCACCGTGCCCGGCCTGAAGATCGCCGCACCGGCCACCCCCGCCGACGTGATCGGCATGATGGCGGCGGCCGTGCGCAGCGACGACCCGGTCGTCTTCTTCGAGCACAAGGGGCTCCTCGCGTCCAAGGGCGCGCCCCCGCCGGCGGACCATGTGGTCGAGCTGGGCCGTGCAGCCGTCGTCCGCGAGGGCGCCGACGTCACCCTCGTCGCACTCGCCTCGATGGTGCCCCTCGCCCTGAAGGCCGCCGAGCTGCTGTCCGGTGAGGGCATCGAGGCCGAGGTCGTCGACCTGCGCTGCCTGGTGCCGCTGGACGTCACCACCGTACTGACCTCGCTCGGGCGGACCTCGCGGCTCGTCACCGTCGAGGAGAACCCGTACCAGGGCGGCTGGGGCGCGACGCTCGTCTCCGTCGTCGCCGACGAGGGGTTCACCCTGCTGGACGCGCCGGTCAGGCGGGTGGCGGGGGAGTGCGTCCCGCTGCCGTTCGCCGACGCGCTGGAGGAACGGGTGATCCCCACCGTCGACAAGGTCGTGGCGGCCGTACGCGGCCTCGCCGCCTACTGAACACCCCATGGGAGGAAGGGCGATGACCAATCGAACAGTCCTGCGTGGCGGTCACGTGCTGTCGATGGACCCCGACATCGGGGACCTGCCCCAGGGGGACGTCCTGATCGAGGACGGCAGGATCGCGGCGGTGCGGCCCGACATCAGCGCCGACGCCGAAGTGCTCGACATGACCGGCCGGATCGTGATCCCCGGCTTCGTGGACACCCACCGGCACACCTGGGAGGCGTCCATCCGCAACGTCGCCCCCGACGCCACCCTCGACGACTACTTCGTCGACATCCTCGACACCTTCGCCCCGCTGTACACACCCGAGGACGTGTACGCGGCCAACCTCGCCGGCGCGCTGGAGTGTCTGAACGCCGGCATCACCACGCTCGTCGACTGGTCCCACATCAACAACTCCCCCGAGCATCCGGACGCGGCGATCCGGGGCCTCGCGGAGAGCGGCATCCGCGCCCAGTACGCGTACGGCAGCGCCAACACCTCCCTCGCCGACTACTGGTTCGAGAGCAAGATCGCGATCCCCGGCGACGACGTCCGGCGGATCCGGGGGAAGTACTTCGCCACCGACGACGGCCTGCTCACCATGGCGCTGGCCACCCGCGGTCCCGGCTTCTGCCTCAACGACGTCGTCACCGCCGAGTGGGCGCTCGCCCGCGAACTGGACATCCCGATCACCGTGCATGTGGCCATGGGCCGCCTCGCCGGGCGCTTCGGCATGGTCAAGCAGCTGAACGACCTGGGGCTCCTCGGCGCCGACACCACCTACATCCACTGCTGCTACCTCAGCGAGGAGGAGTGGCGGATGGTCGCCGACAGCGGCGGTACGGTCTCGATCGCGCCGCAGGTCGAGCTCCAGATGGGGCACGGCTGGCCGCCCGTGATGACGGCCGTCGAGTACGGACTGCGCCCCTCGCTGAGCATCGACGTCGTCACCACCGTGCCCGGCGACATGTTCACCCAGATGCGTGCCGCCTTCGGTGCCGAGCGCGCCCGCGTCAACGCCGACTGCTGGAAGGCCAACATGCCGGTGCCGGAAACCATGTTGACGGCACGTCAGATGCTGGAGTTCGCCACGCTCAACGGCGCCCACGTCGCGGGCGTCGAGGACCGCACCGGCTCGCTCACCCCCGGCAAGCGCGCCGACGTCGTCGCCGTCGACGCCACCGCGCTGAACGTCGCCCCCGTGCACGACGCGGCCGCCGCGGTGACCCTGTCGGCCGACGTCTCCAACGTCGACACCGTCATCGTCGACGGCGTGATCCGCAAGCGCGACGGCAGGCTCGTCGCCGACGTCGACCGCGCCCGCCGGCTGGTCCAGGAGTCCCGCGACCGGCTCCTGGCCGCGAAGGAGGCGAAGAGCGCCGCATGACCCGACACCTGGTGCGCCTCGCCGCCGACGTCCCCGAGCCGCCGTACGACGAACTCGGCCACCGGCGGCGGGAGTTGGTGGGCGAGGCGGACGGCAGCGTGCACACCGGCTTCGGCCTGTGCGAGCTGCGGCCCGACGGCCGGGTCGCCGCCCATGTGCACTCCTACGAGGAGAGCTTCCACATCCTCGACGGTGCCGTGATCCTCGACGTGCCCGAGGGCGCGTACCTCCTGGAGGAGGGCGACTACGGCCTCCTCCCGGCCGGCGTCCCGCACGCCTGGCGCGGCGCCGGGGACACGGGCGGCCGCTGGGCCGACATGCTCGCGCCGGTGCCGCGGGCCCGCTACGGCCACGACACCCAGGCCGTCCCCGCGCTGCCGGAACGCGACCCCGTCCGCATCGACGTGCGCGACCCGCGCACGCGGTCCTTCGGGCACTTCGAACCGGCGCAGATGGACCCCGGCAAGCAGTCGCAGGACCTGCTCGCGGTGTCGGCGAGCATGCGGACCGCGCTCCTCGTGTACAGCGGCATCACCGTGAAGATGATGGTCGACAGCGACCTCGGCGCGGTCGCCTCGACCATGTTCATGGTGCAGTACGCCCCCGACGGCGTCGCGGGCAGCCACGACCACCCCTTCGAGGAGACGTACCTGATCGTCGAGGGCCTGGTCGACGCCACCTTCGACGGCGAGCGGTACCGGCTCGGGCCGGGGGACGTCGCGTGGGCGGGCGCCGGCTGTGTGCACGGGTTCTCCAACGCGGGTCAGGGGCCGGTGCGCTGGCTGGAGACGCAGGCGCCGCAGCCGCCGCCGCGGCACTCGTACCGGTTCACCCGGGACTGGGAGTATCTGAGGGAGGCGCTGGACCGATGAGCAGTGTCCTTGTGGTGGGCGGTACGTCCGGGATCGGCCGTGAGTTCGCCCGCATGCGCGCTCGGCGGGGCGACGAAGTGGTCGTCACCGGCCGGGACGCCCATCGCGCCGGCACGGTCGCCAAGGAGATCGGGGCTGCTCAGGGCCTTGCCCTCGATCTCTCCCGGCCGACCGGGATCGCCGCCGCGCTCGCCGGGGCCGGACGCGTGGACCATCTGGTGATCGCGGGCGTCTCACGGGACGAGAACCGGGTCGCCGACTACGACATCGAGGCGGCCCTGCGTCTCGTCACGCTCAAACTCGTCGGCTACACCGAGGTCGTGCACGCCCTCGGTCCACGGCTGCACGACGACAGCGCCGTCGTGCTGTTCGGCGGCCAGGCCAAGGAACGGCCCTACCCGGGGGCCACGACCGTGGCGACGGTCAACGCGGGCGTGCGGGGTCTGGTGAACACCCTCGCCGTCGAGCTGGCCCCCGTGCGGGTCAACGCCGTGCATCCCGGCGTCGTCGGTGACAGCCCCTACTGGGCCGGCAAACCCGAGGAGCTGCTGGCGGGACTACGGGCCAGGACGCCCGCCGGACGGCTCGCCACGATGGCGGACGTCGTGGACGCGGTGGACTTCCTGCTGCGCAACCGATCGGTGAACGCGGTCGAACTCGCCGTGGACGGAGGGTGGTTGCTGGGCTGAGGGCCGAGCCACCGTTCGCCCGACAGCTCGGCCTCCTCTGCGACGCTCCTGTCGTCGCTCACGGCTTCAGCGGGTCGTGGCCGATCGTCATCAACTGGTGGCGTCGGCGGGTCTGTTCGGGCTCGGGTTCGTTCTCGAGGTCCGCCTCCTCGGTCACGGTGTCCACGACGTCGTACATGACCTGGATGTCGGCGTCAGTGAGGTCCGTGCGTCGTTTCTGGAGGATCGAGAGGACGTGCTGCCCGGTCGGTGGGCCGGCCCGGTCCGGCAGCGGCTCGCTGTCCTCCTGGGCGTCGCTGACCCGCAGCCAGCCGGCCAGCTCCTGCGAGGTCATGTTCACCACGCGGTGGAAGTCCTCCCACAGCGCGTCGAGTTCGAGGGCGTCGGTCACGGTGTGCCCCTTGTCTTCGGGTGCGGGCGGTCGTCCGGTACGGCGGCTCGGATCACTCGTCGCGCGGCCAGTTCTCGGCGTCGAACATCCACCGCTGCTTCTCCAGCTCGCCGGTGATGCCGATGAGCAGGTCCTGGGTCACCGGGTCAGGCTCGGCGGTGGCGGTGATGCGTTCGCGCAGCCGCTCGATGGCCGCCCCCAGGGTGTCCACGACCAGCTGGACGACCTCCGTGTCGCGGATCCAGCCCTCCTTCGGGCCGGGCAGCGTGTAGGCCGCGGCGATCGTCTCCGGCCGGCCGTCGGGCGGCACGCCGAGCGCCGAGGCGCGTTCGGCGACGGTGTCGGCGTACGAGCGGGCGGTGGAGACCACCTCGTCGAGCTGGAGATGGATCGACCGGAAGCGCGGACCCACGATGTTCCAGTGCGCCTGCTTCCCGATCAGTGAGAGTCCGAGAAGGTCGACGAGCGTGCCCTGAAGTGCGTCACCGGCGACCCGGCGGGCCGGCTCGGGAAGCGTGCTGTTCACCCCAGTCATTCCGGGCTCCTCCTTCTGGTTTGGTCCAGGCCGGACGGAGCGATGCGGTGCGGAAGCGGTGTCCGGTCCCTCGGTCACTGGCGTCAGTGCCCTGTCCGGGCACTGCGGTGCGTGACCGCTTCCGTCACTGCGACCACTCCATGGCGGCGCGGGTGCCCAGGCCCGGACCGGTGCAAACGCGACGTGTCTCAGCGAGCGAGCACGCCGTCCAGGAAGCGGATCAGGTCCGCGAAGACCTCCGCCTTGTTCGTCTCGTGGAACACCTCGTGCCGGGCCCCGGTGTAGACGCGCTCGGTCACGTCCGTCCCGCGCAGCTCCTCGATCCCGACGCGGCTCCCGGCGAGCGGGACGAGCCGGTCGTCGTCGCCGTGCAGCCACAGCAACGGCAGCCCTCCGACCCCACCGCTCCTGGACACGGTGTCCAGCATCCGGGCGAACGCCTCCACCGTCGGCCGCTTCATGGGCCCGTGCCAGACCAGCGGATCCCCCGCGTACGCCGCCCCCACCGCGGGATCGCGGGACAGCGCGGCCGGGCTGATGGGCGTGTCGGGGATCTCGTCACGGGCGAGCAGCCGTCGCGGCAGCTCCCAGTCGCCGATCACCGGCCCGGACAGCACCAGGGCGGCCGGCTCGTCGCCGTACAGCTGCGCGTACCGGGCCGCGACGAGTCCGCCCATCGAGTGCCCGACCAGGACGACCGGTACGTCCGGATGCGCGGTGCGGGCCAGCGCGGCGACGGCGCGCAGATCGGCGACCACGTCCTCGAAGTCCTCGATCAGCACGCGCTCGCCCGCCGACCGCCCGTGACCGACGTGATCCGGCCCGAACACCGCCGCGCCCCGCCCGACCAGCACGTCCGCCAACTCGGCGTATCGGCCCACGTGCTCGCCGTAGCCGTGGACCACGAGCGCGACGAACCCGGGCCGGGGATTCGGCCATTCGGTCACGACGATCGATCCCCGGTGTCCGTCGAGGGCATGCTCGCGGATGTCGGCCATGGCTCCTCCGGCTGCGACCGGCTGCCCGATCGGCTGTGTTCGGCTGCGTCGGTGAAGGTCACCGAGGGGATCTTCCCAGGGTGCGGCAGGTCGGTCTATAGTCCAAAACTAGCGGTGCTAATTAACAGGGTGCCGTCCAAACTGCCCGGTCAGGAGTCCTGTCGTGCGTCCCGTCCACTTCGCGGCCGCCCGCCGCACCCCCATCGGCAAACTGCGCGGAGCGCTGTCGTCCGTCCGGCCCGACGACCTGGCCGCCGCCGTGATCAGGGGCCTCGTCGCCGACGTCCCCGCCCTCGACCCGGCGCGTGTCGACGACGTCTACTGGGGAGCCGCCAACCAGGCCGGCGAGGACAACCGCAACGTCGCCCGCATGGCCGCGCTGCTCGCCGGCCTCCCGGAGTCCGTGCCCGGCGCCACGGTCAACCGCCTGTGCGCCTCCGGCCTGGAGGCGGTGACGACGGCCGCCCGCACCATCGCGGCGGGCGAGGCCGACATCGTGCTCGCCGGCGGCTCCGAGTCCATGAGCCGCGCCCCCTTCGTCCTGCCCCGCCCCGACGATGCGCTGCCGCACCGCATCGAGACGTACGACACCCGGCTCGGCTGGCGGCTGGTCAACCCGGCGATGAAGGAACTCCACGGCCTGCTGGCGATGGGCGAGACGGCCGAGGAGGTCGCCGGGCGCTACGGCGTCTCCCGCGAACGCCAGGACGAGTTCGCGCTGCGCAGCCACCAACGAGCGGCCGACGCCCGCAAGAACGGCCACTTCGACGACGAACTCCTGCCGGTGACCCGCCCGGACGGCGTCCTCGTCGACAGCGACGAATGCATCCGCGAGGACACCTCGTACGAGAAGCTGTCCCGGCTGAAGCCGGTCTTCCGCGAGGGCGGCACCGTCACCGCGGGCAACGCCTCACCGATGAACGACGGCGCCGCCGGACTGCTCCTGGTCAGCGAGGAGGCCCTGAACGAGCTGGGCCTGGAGTCCCTCGGCCGCTATGTCGCCGGCGCCTCCGCGGGCGTCCACCCCGACGTCATGGGCATCGGCCCGGTCCCCGCCACCCGCAAGGCCCTGGCCCGCGCCGACTGGACGGTCGCCGACGTGCAGGAGGCCGAGTTCAACGAGGCGTTCGCCGCCCAGGCGCTCGCCTGCGTCGACCAGCTCGGGATCGACCCCGAACTGGTCAACCCCAGCGGCGGCGCCATCGCGCTGGGCCACCCGCTGGGCTGCTCGGGCGCACGGATCCTCACCACGCTGCTGCACCGGATGCGGCGGACGGGCGCCGAGCGCGGGCTGGCGACGATGTGTGTAGGTGTCGGGCAGGGAAGTGCGGTGCTGGTGGAGAGGCATTAGCAACCTCCCATCTGGCGAGACGGTCCTTACCAGTACCTGTTGTCTGCACATACCATCGGTCTCCGCATGGACACGATGACGCTTTGGCACATAACAGGGTGGGAGTTCGCCGCGCTCGCCTTCGCGGCCCTGCTCGTCGGCTTCTCCAAGACCGCCGTGAGCGGGGCCAACACGGTCAGCCTCGCGGTCTTCGCCGCCGTACTGCCCGCCCGCGCCTCCACCGGCATCCTGCTGCCGATCCTGATCGCGGGCGACGTGCTCGCCGTGCTCACCTACCGGCGGCACGCCCACTGGCCCACCCTGTGGCGGCTGTTCCCCGCGGTCGCCGCCGGAGTGGTCCTCGGCACGGTGTTCCTGGTGTGGGCCGACGACGAGATCGTCCGTACGTCGATCGGCGCGATCCTGCTGCTGATGGCGGGCGTCACGGTGTGGCGCCGTCGCACGGCCGAGAAGGAGGCCGAGCCCGACTCCGTCGCCACCCGGGCCGGCCGGGTCAAGGCCCGTTCGTACGGCGTCCTCGGCGGTTTCACCACCATGGTCGCCAACGCGGGCGGCCCCGTGATGTCGATGTACCTGCTGTCGGCGGGCTTCCGCAAGCTCGGCTTCCTGGGGACGTCGGCCTTCTTCTTCCTGATCGTCAACGTCTCCAAGGTGCCCTTCAGCGCCGGGCTCGGACTCATCGACGGGAACTCGCTCCTGCTGGACGCGGCGCTGGTGATCTTCGTCGTGCCCGGCGCGGTGCTCGGCAAATGGGCCGTGGACCGCATCAACCAGCGGCTGTTCGAGCAGCTCGTGATCGCGGCGACCGTCGTGGGCGGCCTACAGCTGCTGCTGCGCTGAGCCCCGCAGATCCCTCAGCAGGGCGGGCAGATCGGCGAACGAGTCGATCACCCGGTCCGGCGTACCGCTGGCGTCCCGATGCGTCTGCGGCAGATACTTCCCGGTCCGCACCAGCACACCCGTGACACCGGCCCGCTGCGCCGCCAGCACGTCGGACTCGATGTCGTCCCCCACCATCACCGCCTCGTCGGCGCCGGCCCCGACATGCGCCAGCGCCGCCTCGAAGAACGCGGGCGACGGCTTGCCGGTGATCTCGGCCTCGACCCGCGCGGCCTTCTCCAGCCCGGCCAGGAACGCGCCGGTGTCCAGCCGCAGCCCCTGGTCCGTACGCCAGTACAGGTTCCGGTGCATGGCCACCAGGCGCGCCCCGCGCTGGAGATGCCCGAAGGCCCGGTCGAGCGCCGCGTACCCGAACTCGGGCCCGGCACCGCCGACGACCACGACGTCGGGCGGCTCACCGTCGCCCCGGTCCTCGTCGACGAGGGTGACCCCGGCGAGGTCCTCCGCGATGTCGCCGCTGTTCAGGAGCACACACCGCGCACCCGGGTAGTGCTCGGCGAGATGAGCGGCGGTGACGGCGGGCGCCGTCAGAATGTCGCCGGCGGACACCGGGAACCCGGCGTCCGCCAATGTGCGTGCGATCGACGCCCGGGTCCGCGAGGTCGTGTTGGTGACCAGCGCGACGCCGAGCCCCGCCCCGCGGATCTCCCGCAACGCCTCGACCGTGCCGGGCAGCGGCTGCCACGAGACGGTGAGGACTCCGTCGATGTCGATGAGGACGGCCCGTACGGATCCCATACCGGGACGATAGCGGCCGGAACCCGCCCGGCCCGGCCCGGTCGCCTTCACCGGGCCGGCCCGTCACCTCCGCTCAGGGAGCGATACCGACGCCCGCGATGCCGCTCCAGGCCCGCTCCTGACGGGACGTCATGGCCGGCCAGTCCAGCCCGCCCGGCCGCGGCTCGACGCGCGAGGCGTACGGCGCCGGGCGGAACTCGGGGTCGTACAGGCAGCCCGTGCCGTACCTCTCGTCGAAGGCGCCGCACGCCGCCGCGACCGACTTCTGCGTGGGCTTCTTCCCCTTGCGCACCCAGGTGTCGAGGGCCGCGACGGACGTGGCGTACTCGGCGTCGCTCAGCTCGCTGTGCTCGTGCTCCCGCGTGAACGTCTGCACCAGATGCCCGTCGCGCCCGGCGCCCTTGAGCGTGGCCCGGTAGGCCGCCTCGTGCTCGATGAACGCCGTCGGGTCGTCGATGGCGTGCAGGGTGAGCACCGGGATCGAGACCTTGCCGGTGAGATCGCTGTCGTAGGACAGGTCCCGTACGGCCGTG
This sequence comes from Streptomyces chartreusis, assembly GCF_008704715.1. Lineage (NCBI taxonomy): Bacteria > Bacillati > Actinomycetota > Actinomycetes > Kitasatosporales > Streptomycetaceae > Streptomyces > Streptomyces chartreusis. The sequence continues at coordinate 1,405,756 of NZ_CP023689.1, read as the reverse complement.
GGGTCGGGGGCGAAGCGTTCGACACCGGCGTTCAGCGCCGCGTCGTCGTGCGACCCGGAGTAGCGGACGCCCACGTTCCCGAAGGGATTCCGGTCTCCGAGGCGCTCGTGCACGATGTCCCGGAACGTGAAGGTCGCGAACCGCAGATGCGACTCCAGCGTGCGCTCGGGGATCCGCGTGACCGCGAGGATGTCGTCCAGGTTGCGCTGCTGGAGCGCGGTCCGCTCCGCGGCCGGTGACGAGAACCCGGTGCACTCCTGGAGGCGGGCGCGCAGCCCGGCGGACGTCATGGTCGAGCCGGCGCGCAGCCCCTGCCACAGCGGGTACTGCGGCTCGCTCGGGCGGGGATGGTTGCCGCAGTAGTACTGGTAGACGACGCGCAGGTCGACGCGGTAGTCGTAGCCGCGCGAGCCGCCGCCCAGGACGCCGTTGGTGAGCAGCGCCCCGTCGTACGCCCCCGGCTTCTTGGCATAGGTCTCCACGACCTTCGCGGCGACGTTCCCGCCCCACGACTGGCCGTGCACATACGTCCGCCGGGGCTTGCCGAACTCCTCGACGAACAGCCGGCGGGCGCTCTCCGTGTCGGCGGCGGCCATGCGCGTGCCGTAGCCGCCCCGGCGGTAGGACGAGCCGACCCAGGCGTAGCCCTCCTTCACCATCACCGACCAGCGGCCCAGGTCGTCGATGCTGCGCGTGGGGTCCGACTCCGCGCCGAGGTCGGGGCCGCCGTGGGCGTGCACGACGAGGGACTTGTTCCAGTCGTCGGGTATGGCGACGGCGTAGTAGGCGCCGTTCGCGTCCCGGCCGGTGTAGCAGTCGGCCTTGCCCACGAGATCCGCCGGGCACGCGGCGAGTGCCGGTGCTTCCGCCGTCTCGCCCCGGGCGTTCGAGGCGCCGACGAGGATGCCGACGGCGAGCGCACCCGCCAGCACCGCGGCCAGCGTGGTGCGCCGTCGTGCGGGCGATGGGACAGACCTGCGGATCACTGAGTTGGTTCTCGTCCAGTCCAAGACGCTGCTCCTCGTCCTAGTCGGCGCGTCGCCGAGCCGTGCGCCGCGATGCTAGGGAGCGGGCGGGCCGAGGGGCCACGGTCTGACCGTTGTGTTCATAGTGTTCGCCGGGTCGAACAAGAACGGGGACGGTCACGAGCCCCCACGGGCACCGGAATTGACGGATCCGGGCACAGCGACCGCCCGAACGGGCGCGGGACGGGGCGGCGTGAACTCCGGCCGCACCCCGACCTCCGCCGCCCGCCCCTGCGACCCCACCTCGTACGCTCACCCCATGTCCCCCCGCCACATCCTGATCCTCGGTGGCACCACCGAGGCCCGTGAGCTCGCCGCCCTGCTCGCGGCGCGGCCCGATCTCCGCGTCACCACCTCGCTCGCGGGGCGGGTGTCACGGCCGGGCGCGGTCGAAGGGGACGTGCGGATCGGGGGCTTCGGCGGCGCGGAAGGGCTGGCCGACTGGCTCCGCGCCGAGCACGTCGACCACCTCGTCGACGCGACCCACCCCTTCGCCGAGTCGATCACGGCCAACGCGGTCCGCGCCGCGCGGTCGGCGGCCGTCCAGGCACTGGTCCTGCGCCGCCCCGGCTGGCAGCCCGGACCGGGCGACCGCTGGCACGACGTCGCCTCCCTCGACGAGGCCGCCGCGCTGCTGCCGAGCCTCGGCCGGCGCGTGTTCCTGACCACCGGCCGCCTCGGCCTCGCGGCGTTCGCCCACCTGTCCGACCTGCACTTCGTCGCACGCTCCGTCGAACCGCCCGAGCCCCCCATGCCCCGGCACACCGATGTGCTCCTGGCCCGCGGCCCCTTCACCCCGTCCGACGAATCGGCCCTGCTGCGCGACCACCGCATCGACGTCCTGGTGACCAAGGACAGCGGCGGAACCGCCACATCGGCCAAACTCACCGCCGCCCGTAGCCTCGCCCTCCCGGTCGTGGTCGTACGCCGCCCTCCGTTGCCCGAAGGCGTGGACGCGGTGCCGGACGTGGCGGGGGTGCTGGAGCGACTCGGCCTGACGCCCTGACGAGGCCGGTCTTCAGCGGGGCTCGCTCAGCGCCCGCTCCTGCACCCGTCCCGTCAGGCCCTCGGTGAGGTCCTCGACCAGGAGGCGCTTGGCGATGGTGTGGACGGCGGCGCGCAGGTCCGTGCCGGGTGGGCGGCCGATGTCCTCGTGGACCCGTTCCTCCAGCCAGGACGCCCAGGCCGTGCCGATGGCGCGGGCCTCCCGGGCGCCCGCCGGGGTGTGGGACAGGAGGGAGCCGTCGCGGGTGAGATAGCCCTCGTCGACCATCCGGTCGAAGACGGGGAGCAGTACCTCCGGAGGGAGGTGGCGGCGGGCCGCGATCAGCCCGAGGCCGGCGTGGCCGACGAGGGTGTTCAGGATCTCCACCTGCATCACCGCCCAGGCGCCGGCCACGTCGAGGCGGGTTTCGGACGCGCTGACGATCCGGCGTGCGGCATCGGGGCCCGTGCCGCCGATGATCTTCCCGACGGTCGCCTCCAGCACCCGCTGGGCGTTGGGGTCGTGCGGGGACGCGAACCCGTCACCCAGGTCGGTGGAGGCCATGCGGGCGCTGTCGCGCAGCGGGACCTGCTTGAGGAACAGCGCGATCACGAAGCCGAGGGCCGCGACCGGCACCGTCCACAGGAACACGGTCTGGAGCGTGTCGGCGTACGCCTCGACGATCGGCGCGGCGACCGGCGACGGCAGCCCGTTCAGGCCCTCGGGGCTGGTCGCGGCCCGGCTGATGGCCGCCGGATCGAGCCCGGAGCCCGCCCCCGCGGCGGCCTCGACCCCGTCGGCGAGGTTCGGCGTGAGCGTGTTGGTGTAGATCGTGCCGAAGACGGCCGTGCCGAACGAGCTGCCCAGCGTACGGAAGAAGGTCACGCCGGAGGTCGCGGTGCCGAGGTCGGCGTAGTCGACGGTGTTCTGCACGGCGATCGTCAGCACCTGCATGCACAGCCCGATGCCGGTGCCGAGGACGAACATGTACAGCGACTCCAGCCACGCACCGGTCGACGGCCCCATCATGGACATCAGGAACAGCCCGACGCCCATCACCAGGGAGCCGACGATCGGGAAGATGCGGTACTTCCCGGTCTTGCTGACCACGTTGCCGCTGAAGACGGAGGCGATGAGCAGCCCGATCACCATCGGCAGGGTCCGCACCCCGGACACCGTTGCCGAGTCGCCGTCGACGTACTGGAGATACGTCGGCAGATACGTCAGCGCCCCGAGCATGGCGAAGCCGACGATGAAGCTGAGAGCGGAGCAGACCGAGAAGACCGGGTCGGTGAACAGCCGCATCGGCAGCATCGGTTCCGCCGCCCGAGTCTCCGCCCAGCAGAACAGCCCGAGCGCGACCGCGCCCCCGACGAACAGCCCGATGATGACGCCGGAGCCCCACGCGTACTCGTTGCCGCCCCAGCTCGTCGCCAGGATCAGCGCGCTCGCGCCGACCGCGACCAGCCCGATGCCCAGATAGTCGATCACCGGCCGGGCGGCCGACTTGACCACCGGGATCGTGCGGGCCGCCGCGAAGACGACGACGATCGCGATCGGGACGTTGACGTAGAACGCCCAGCGCCAGGTCAGATGGTCCGTGAACAACCCGCCCAGCAGCGGCCCGATCACCGTCGCCACACCGAACACCGCGCCGATCGCGCCCTGGTACTTGCCGCGCTCGCGCAGCGGGATGACGTCCGCGATCAGCGCCATCGCCGTCACCATCAGCCCGCCGGCCCCGACGCCCTGCATCGCCCGCCACAGGATCAGCATCGTCATGTTCGAGGCCAGCCCGCACAGGAACGAGCCTGTGATGAACACGATCGCGGAGACCTGGAAGACCAGCTTCCGCCCGAACTGGTCGCCGAACTTGCCGACCAGGACCGTCGCCACGGTCTCCGCGAGCAGATACGCCGTCACGACCCAGGACATGTGCTCGGCGCCGCCCAGGTCCGACACGATCGTCGGCAGCGCCGTGCCCACGATCGTCTGGTCGAGAGCCGCCAGCAGCATCCCCAGCATGATCGTCACGAAGACGACGTTCCGGCGACGCCTGTCCAGCACGGGTGGCTGGGAGGCGGCCGGCGGCGCGGATTCCTCGGCGAGCGTCACGGGGCCACGATCACAGCGCGGAACCCGTGCCGCATGCGGGGCCGGGCCACTCGGGTGGCGTAAGGAACCCTCCGCCTACTGCTCCTTCCGCTCCTCCGCATCCCGGCGGCGCAGCAGATACGTGTCCATGATCCAGCCCTTGCGCTCCCGCGCCTCCGCGCGCAGCCGCTCGATCCGGGGCGCGGCCTCCGCGATCGGACCCGACGCGAGGATCTCGTCCGGCGTGCCGATGTAGGCACCCCAGTAGATCTCGATGTCCTGGTCGGCGTACTGCAGGAAGGTCTGGTGGGCGTCGAGCATCACGACCACGTCGTCCACGTCCTCGGGGAAGCCCTCGGCCAGCCGCCGCCCCGTGGTGATCTGCACCGGCCGCGCCACCCGGTTCAGCCCCGTCCGATGCCGGGCGACGAGCGCCGAGACGCTGCTGATGCCGGGCACCACGTCGTACTCGAACTCCACCGCGCCCTTGTCCAGCACTTCCTGAAGGATCCCGAGCGTGCTGTCGTACAGCGCGGGATCACCCCACACCAGGAACGCGCCGGTCTCGTCCTCGCCCAGCTCCTCGGCGATCAGCCGCTCGTAGATCCCGGCGCGGGCACTGCGCCAGTCCCCGACGGCGGGGGAGTAGGCCGAGCCGCCGGCCGAGCGGTCCCGCTCGGGGTCGCGGGCCTCGACGACCCGGTACGTCCCCTCGGGTATGTGCGCGTCCAGCATGTCCCGGCGCAGCTGCGTGAGGTCCGACTTCACCTCGCCCTTGTCGAGGATGAAGAACACATCCGTACCGCGCAGCGCCCTGACCGCCTGGAGCGTCAGCTGCTCGGGGTCACCCGCCCCGATCCCGATGACATGAATCTTTCGCACGCCCCGAGTCTGCCGCACGCCACTGACAGAGCCGTCACCGAGTCCAGGCACCGGACCGGCGGCCCTGCTGCGCACCGGACCCGCCTACGCCCGCCCCCGCAGCCGAGGCGCCCGCTCCCGCGCGTCCACCCGACCTCCGGCCTCCACGTCCCCCGCCAGCTCCCGCGCCCAAGCGGTCAGCCCCGCGAGATCCATCCCGTACGGCCGCGACTCACCGCTCCCGGCGGCCCACTCCTCCACGGCCCCGGCCCCGCGCCGCAGCAGCCTCGCGCCTCCCGTCACGTTCCCCCGTGCCGAGTGCGTGAGCCCGACGGCCAGCTGCGCCAGCCCGCGCCACAGGGCCCGCTCCTCCTCCGGTCCCGTCTTCCACGCGTCCTCGAAGACCTCGTGCGCATGGAACGGCTTCCCCGCGTCCAGCAGTTCCTGTGCCTCCGCGACCGACGCCCGCGGAGTGCGTACGACACCCTCCGGCTGGCGGGCGACGCCGTCCGCGCCATACGGCAGGGGCCGCCCCAGACCGTCCCGGGGCCGCGCGTTGCGCGCCCGCCCCTCGCTGTCCCGGTCCCGTGCCGCCGCCTGCCGTCCTGACGATGTGCTGCCCATACCCCCGATTGTCCATCGCCCCGTCCCCGGGCGGACGGACGCCCGCTTCGGTGCGGTCGTCGTCGTGAGGTAAAGTGCTGCTCGCGCGATCACGCGGTTCACCGCGCGAGAGGCACCGGGACGTGGCGCAGCTTGGTAGCGCACTTGACTGGGGGTCAAGGGGTCGCAGGTTCAAATCCTGTCGTCCCGACGGTGCGAAGGGTCTTCGCGGGCAGCAGCCCGCGGAGGCCCTTTCGCGTTGCCGGAGCGAGATCGAATACGCGGCCGAGCGCCCGCCCGACTGCGTAGGCTCCGCGTCGAGAGATCGTCCGCAGCGAAGGGGCACGCATGACCACCGTCTTCTCCCGGATCATGGACGGCGAGCTTCCCGCCCAATTCGTGTGGCAGGACCCGCACGCGACGGCGTTCCTGTCCCACGCGCCGCTCACGCCCGGCCACACCCTCGTCGTGCCCCGGCAGGAGATCGACCAGTGGACCCAGGCCGACGGTGAGCTGCTGGCCCACTGCATGCAGGTCGCGCAGGCGGTCGGCCAGGGTGTGCAGCGGGCGTGGGACGCGCCGCGCGCCGGGCTCCTCATCGCCGGTTTCGAGGTGCCCCACCTGCACATTCACGTGGCGCCGATGTGGGGCATGGGCAACCTGAACTTCGACCACGCCAAGCCCGTGGCGGACACGGCGGTCCTGGACGAGGCCGCCGACAGGCTCCGCGTCGCACTGCGCGAGCTCGGCTTCGAGCATGCCGTGGCGCCCGGGGCCTGACCGCTATCGAGGCCCGGGCAGGCGGGTGACGACGCCCGGAGGTCGCCCGCCCGTCACCCGGACCGTACGACGCCGGCTGCGCCCGGATGGTAGAAGCGGGCCATGACCAACTCGCTCATCCCTCCGGCCGGTGCCCGATGACCGCCGGTATCGACACCCCCGACCGCCGCGGCCGCACCGGACTCGACCGGACGGGCCGGGACCTGACCGGCAACCCCCGGGTCAAGGTGCGCGACGTGCAGCTCCTGTCCAGCCACTGGTACGTCGAGCGCGCCACCACCTTCGACTTCCGGCACGCCGACGGCACCTGGCGGACCCAGCAGCGCGAGACGCACGACCGGGGCAACGGCGCGACCATGCTGCTCTACGACGCCGAACGCGAAACCGTCCTGCTCACCCGCCAGTTCCGCTTCCCGGTGTACGTCAACGGCCACCCCGACGGCATGCTGATCGAGACGCCGGGCGGGCTGCTCGACGACGATGACGAGCACCCGGAGATCGCCGTGCGGCGCGAGGTCGTCGAGGAGACCGGGCACACCATCGGCGACGTCCAGCACGTCTTCGACATCTACATGAGCCCGGGCTCGGTCACCGAACGCGTCAGCTTCTACGCCGCCGCGTACGGCCCCTCGACCCGCACCCACGAGGGCGGCGGCCTGGACGAGGAGGGCGAGGACATCGAGATCCTCGAACTGCCCTTCCGCCGGGCCCTGGAGATGATCCGCACCGGGGAGATCGCCGACGCCAAGACCATCATGCTGCTCCAATGGGCCGCCCTGGAGGGCCCTTTCGCCAAGTGACGCCCTTGACTTGAAGTGCGCTTCAAGATGAACACTCCCGTTCGTGCCCCCAATCCGGGAGCGCGAACGGGAGGGATTCATCCATGAAGTACCGCACCATCGGCACCAACCCGAGCACCCGCCGCGAGGTCAGCGTCCTCGCCCTCGGCGCGATGCTCTTCGGCTCACGGACCGATGAGGAGACCTCCTTCGCCGTACTCGACCGCTATGTCGAGGCCGGCGGGACCTTCATCGACACCTCCGACAACTACGCCTTCTGGGAGGACGGCGGCCAGGGCGGACAGAGCGAGGAACTCCTCGGCCGGTGGCGGCGCAGCCGCGGCGTCGGCGACGAGATCGTCATCGCCACCAAGCTCGGCGCCCGCCCGCTCGCCCCGGGCACCGGCTACGTCGACAACGCCGAGGGCCTGTCCGCGAAGGTGATCCGCGAGTCCGCCGAGCGCAGCCGCGACCGGCTCGGCGTGGACAAGCTGGACGTGCTCTACGCCCACATCGAGGACCGGGACGTCCCCCTCCAGGAGACCGTCGAAGGCTTCGCCGAGCTGGTCGCCGAGGGCACGGTCGGCCTCCTCGGCGTCAGCAACCACGCGATCTGGCGGGTCGAGCGGGCCCGCGCGCTCGCCGTGGCGGCGGGACTGCCCGGCTACGAGGTGCTCCAGTACGCCCACAGCCATCTGCGGCCCCGCATCGACGTCCCCGAGGGACTGTTCCCCGACGGCAGCCTCGGCCACGCCGGCCCGGAGCTGCTGAGCTATCTGCGGGCCGAGCCCGGTCTGACGCTGGTCGCCTACTCACCGCTGCTGAAGGGCGCGTACACCCGCCCGGACGTCGCGCTGCCGGGCGACTTCGACCACCCGGGCACCCCGCCCCGGCTGAAGGTGCTGCGCGAGGTCGCCCGGGAGACCGGTGCCACCGTCAACCAGGTCGTCCTGGCCTGGCAGATCGGCGCCGAACTGCCGATCCTCCCCCTGGTCGGGGCGTCGTCCGTGGCCCAGCTGGAGGAGAGCCTGGCGGCCGTGGACCTGGAGCTCACCCCGGAGCAGCGGGACCGGCTCGACGCGGCCCACTGACCACCCCGGGAGTACGCTCCGAAGAGGAGCCGAAGGAGAGTGGGCCATGCCTCTGTTCCCCAACGAGCGGTCCGTCCGCACGACCCCCGAAGGTCTCCTGTGGGAGCCCAGCGAGCGCTGGGTGCGCGGCCTCAAGGGCGACGTCACCGTCGTCGACAGCCGGCACCCCGTCCTCGTGTGGGAACCCGATCTGCCCGTCCCGTGCTACGCGTTCCCACGCGAGGAGGTCCGCACGGACCTGCTGAGCCCGGCGAAGAACCCGCCGACCGGCTCGCACACCGGATCGCAGATCTTCTACGACCTTCAGGCCGACGGAGAGCAGGTGGAGAACGCGGCGTGGACCTTCCCCTCCGCCGACCTCGCCGGGCACATCGCCTTCGAGTGGTTCTGGCGCCGGGGCAGCGGCCTCGACCACTGGTTCGAGGAGGAGGAAGAGATCTTCATCCACCCCCGCGACCCGCACAAACGGGTGGACGCCATGCCCAGCAGCCGTCATGTGCAGGTCGAGATCGACGGCACGGTCGTCGCGGACACACTGCGCCCGGTGCTGCTGTTCGAGACCGGGCTGCCGATCCGGTACTACGTGCCCCGCGAGGATGTCCGGCTCGACCTGTTCGAGCCCAACGACCACCACACCGGGTGCCCGTACAAGGGCACGGCCCAGTACTGGACCTGGCGCGGTGAGGGCGACGTCCCGCGGAACATCGTCTGGAGCTATGCCGAGCCGCTGCCCGCGGTGGGGCCGATCAAGGAGATGGTGGCCTTCTACAACGAGGCGGTGGACATCGTCGTGGACGGCGAGCGACTGAAGCGGCCCGTCACGCCGTTCACCGCGAGCCTCAAGTCCTGACCAGCAGCTGGAAGTCGAACGCGTACCGGGACGCGCGGTAGATGTGCGTCCCGTACTCGACCGGCCGGCCGGTGTCGTCGTACGCCGTGCGCTGCATGGTCAGCAGCGCGGCGCCCTCCTTCTCGTCCAGCCGCTGCGCCTCCTCGGCGGTGGCACAGCGGGCGCCGACGGTCTGGCGGGCGCTGTGCAGGGTGATGCCGACGGCCCGCATCATCCGGTACAGGCCCGTCGACTCCAGCCGGGCGGTGTCGAGGTCGAGCAGGTTCGCGGGCAGGTAGTTGCACAGGATGGCCACGGGCTGCCCGTGGGTGCAGCGCAGCCGCTCCAGGAGCGTGACCTCCGCGCCCTCCGCGATGCCGAGCGCGGCCGCGACATCGGCGGTCGCCGGGACCCGCTCGTTGCGGACGACCTGCGTGGTCGGGCCCTGACCGGCCGCCTCCAGGTCGTCGTAGAGGCTGCTGAGCTCCAGCGGGCGCTTGACCTGGCTGTGCACCACCTGGGTGCCCACCCCGCGCCGCCGCACCAGCAGTCCCTTGTCGACGAGCGACTGGATGGCCTGCCGGACGGTGGGCCGGGACAGGCCCAGCCGTACCGACAGGTCCACCTCGTTGCCCAGGAGGTTGCCCGGGGCGAGCGCCCCGTGCTCGATCGCCGCCTCCAGCTGCTGCGCGAGCTGGTAGTACAGCGGCACGGGACTGCCCCGGTCCAGGGCGAAGTTCAGCGAGTCCAGCGCGGAGGCGGACGCGGTGCGTGCGGAGCCGCGGGTCTTCGCCATGGGACGGCCTCCCTGTCAGGGGGTCAGGAGTTGCTGGGGAAACCGAGGTTGATGCCGCCGTCGGACGGGTCCGGCCAGCGCGTGGTGATCACCTTCCCCTGGGTGTAGAAGGCGATGCCGTCGTTGCCGTAGATGTGCAGATCGCCGAAGAGTGAGTCCTTCCAGCCACCGAAGGAGTGGTAGCCGACCGGCACCGGGATCGGCACGTTCACGCCGACCATGCCCGCCTTCACCTCCAGCTGGAAGCGGCGGGCGGCGCCGCCGTCCCGGGTGAAGATCGCGGTGCCGTTGCCCCAGCGGGAGTCGTTGATCAGCTTGATGGCCTCCTCGTACGTCTCCGCACGCACCACGGCCAGGACGGGGCCGAAGATCTCGTCGCGGTAGGCGTCCGCCGTCAGCGGCACCCGGTCCAGCAGGGAGACACCGAGGAAGAAGCCGTCCTCGTGGCCCTCGACCGAGTAGCCGGTGCCGTCCACGACGACCTCGGCGCCCTGTCCGGCGGCCGACGCCACGTACGAGGCGACCTTGTCGCGGTGCTCCCGCGTGATCAGCGGGCCCATCTCCGAGGCCGGGTCGTTGCCGGGGCCGATGCGCAGGTTCTTCGCCCGCTCGGCGATCTTGCCGACCAGCTCGTCGCCGGTGTCACCGACCGCGACCACGACCGACACGGCCATGCAGCGCTCGCCCGCCGAGCCGTACGCGGCGTTGATCGCCTGGTCGGCGGCGAAGTCGAGGTCGGCGTCCGGCAGGACCAGCATGTGGTTCTTTGCGCCGCCCAGGGCCTGCACCCGCTTGCCGTGCTCGACCGCCTTGAGCTGGATGTACTTCGCGATCGGCGTCGAGCCGACGAAGGAGACCGCCTCGATGTCCGGGTGTTCCAGGAGGCGGTCCACGGCGACCTTGTCGCCCTGCACGACGTTCAGCACACCCTCCGGCAGCCCCGCCTCGGTGGCCAGCTCGGCGAGCCGGTACGACGCCGACGGGTCCTTCTCGGACGGCTTCAGCACGAAGGTGTTGCCGCACGCGATGGCCAGCGGGAACATCCACATCGGCACCATGGCGGGGAAGTTGAACGGCGTGATGCCGGCGACCACGCCCAGCGGCTGCCGGATCGAGGCCACGTCCACCCGGGTCGACACCTGCGTCGACAGCTCGCCCTTCAGCTGCACGGAGATCCCGCAGGCCAGCTCCACGATCTCCATGCCGCGCGCGACCTCGCCGAGGGCGTCGGAGTGCACCTTGCCGTGCTCGGCGGTGATCAGTTCGGCGATCTCGTCGCGGTGGGCGTCCAGCAGCTCGCGGTACTTGAACAGGATCGCGGTCCGCTTGGCCAGGGACGACTGGCCCCAGCTCTCGAACGCGGCCTTGGCGGAGGCGACGGCGGCGTCGACCTCGTCGACGGTCGCGAAGGCGACCTGCTTCTCCTGGGCGCCGGTGGCCGGGTTGTAGACGGGGCTGAAGCGGCCGGAGGTGCCCTCGACCGGCTTGCCGTCGATCCAGTGGGTGATGGTCTTCATGGTGCGAAAGTGCCTTTCGTAAAGGGGAGTTCAGAGGTGACGACGGCGTCCGGCGACGTGCTGGTCGTAGCGTCCGCGGGCCTCGACCGCGGCCTCGCGGTCGGCGACCTCGGCCACGGGCACGTCCCACCAGGCCTCGGGGCCCGGCGAGTTCGGGTTCAGGATGTCCGTCTCGACGTACACACAGGTCGGCCGGTCGGAGGCACGGGCCTTGGCCAGCGCCTCGCGCAGCTCACCCACCGTCTTGGCGCGCAGCACGTCCATGCCGAGGCTGGCCGCGTTGGCGGCGAGGTCGACCGGGAGCGCCGCGCCGGTGAAGGTGCCGTCGGCGGCGCGGTAGCGGTAGTCGGTGCCGAAGCGCTCACCGCCGACCTCGTTCGACAGCCCGCCGATGGAGGCGTACCCGTGGTTCTGGATCAGGACGATGTTGACCGGCAGCCCCTCCTGGACCGCGGTCACGATCTCCGTCGGCATCATCAGATAGGTGCCGTCGCCGACCAGTGACCACACCGCGACGTCCGGAGCGGCCTGCTGGATGCCGATCCCGGCCGGGATCTCGTAGCCCATGCAGGAGTAGCCGTACTCCAGGTGGTACTGGCGCCGCGAGCGGGCCCGCCACAGTTTGTGCAGGTCGCCGGGGAGCGAACCGGCCGCGTTGATCACCACGTCGTCGTCGCCGACGACCGCGTCCAGCGCGCCCAGCACCTGGGTCTGCGTCGGTACGGCCGTGTCGTCGTCGGCGCGGTAGGCGGCCTCGACGACCGCGTCCCAGCGCTCCTTGCCGGCGCGGTACTCCGCCTCGTAGGCGGCCTCCACGCGATGGCCGGAAAGCGCCTCCGTCAAGGCCGTGAGGCCGGCGCGCGCGTCGCAGACCAGCGTCCGCGCGGCGAGCTTGTGCGCGTCGAAGCCGGTGATGTTGAGGTTCAGGAAGCGCACGTCCGGGTGCTGGAAGAGCGTGCCCGAGGCGGTGGTGAAGTCCGTGTACCGCGTGCCGACACCGATCACCAGGTCCGCGGCGCGCGCGATGTCGTCGCTGACCGAGGTGCCGGTGTGGCCGATGCCGCCGAGGTCGGCCGGGTGGTCGTGGCGCAGCGAGCCCTTGCCGGCCTGGGTGGAGGAGACCGGGATGCCGGTGGCTTCCACGAAGGCCTTCAGCGCCGCCTCGGCCTCGCTGTGGTGGACACCGCCGCCCGCCACGATCAGCGGGCGCCGGGCGGCGCGGATCGCCTCGACGGCCGCTGCCAGCTCGACCGGGTCGGGCGCGGGACGCCGTACGTACCAGACGCGGTCGGCGAAGAACTCCTCGGGCCAGTCGTACGCCTCCGCCTGCACGTCCTGGGGGAGGGCCAGCGTCACCGCGCCGGTCTCGGCCGGGTCGGCGAGCACACGCATGGCGTTCAGCGCCGACGGGATCAGGGCCTCGGGGCGGGTGATCCGGTCGAAGTAACGCGAGACCGGACGCAGGGTGTCGTTGACCGAGACGTCCGCCTCGGTGGGGTGCTCCAGCTGCTGGAGCAGCGGGTCCGGGGCGTGCGAGGCGAAGTAGTCGCCGGGGAGCAGCAGGACCGGCAGCCGGTTGATGGTGGCGAGCGCGGCACCGGTGACGAGGTTCGTCGCGCCCGGACCGATCGACGTCGTCACGGCCTGCGCGGAGAGCCGGTCGAGCTGACGGGCGTGGCCGACGGCCGCGTGCACCATGGACTGCTCGTTGCGGCCCTGGTGGTAGGGCATGACGTCCTCGCCCGCCTGGAGGAGGGCCTGCCCGAGGCCGGCCACGTTGCCATGGCCGAAAATGCCCCAGGTGCCGGCGATCAGCCGGTGCCGTACGCCGTCGCGCTCGGTGTACTGGGCGGCCAGGAACCGCACCAGCGCCTGGGCGACGGTGAGACGGACGGTGGATGGGCTCATCGGGGACCTCACTGGGACGGAGCGGTGTAGAGGGGGAGACGGGGGTCGACGGGCCGGTCCGGCCAGGTGCCGCGGACCCAGGCGTGATCGGGGTGGTCGCAGATCAGCCAGGAGCGCTCGGCCTCGGGGCCGGCCATGACGTTGAGGTAGTACATGTGGTGGCCCGGCACGGCCATCGAGGGCCCGTGCCAGCCGTCGGGGATCAGCACGACGTCGCCGCCGCGCACCTCCGCGAGGACGTCGGTGTTCCGGCCGTGGCCGGAAGGGGAGACCCGCTGGTAGCCGAGGCCGGGGATGCCCTCGTGGTCGGCGAACTCGAAGTAGTAGATCTCCTCCAGCACCGACTCCTCGCCGGGCCGGTGCTCGTCGTGCTTGTGCGGCGGGAAGGAGGACCAGTTGCCGCCGGGCGTGATGACCTCGACCGCGATGAGCTTGTCGCACTCGAAGACCCCGGCCGCGCCGAAGTTGTTCACCTGGCGGCTGCTGTTGCCGGTGCCGCGCAGCTCCACCGGCACCGAGGAGGCCGGCCCGTAGCGGGCGGGCAGCCGGCGCGAGCAGCGTGCGCCGGTCAGCGCGAACCGTCCGCCCTCGGCCGACGAGACGGTCGCGCGGGAGTCCCGGGGCAGGTAGGCGAAGTCGGTGACTCCGCTGAACACGCCCTCCCTGCCGGTCAGTTGAAAGATGTCGTGGCCGAAATCGTCCGTCGCCTCGACCGTGCAGCCACCGTTCAGCGGCAGCACGATCCACTCGCTGTCGCCGGTCTCGAAGGTGTGCGAGCCGCCGGGCGGCAGCTGGAGCACCTTCAGGCCGGAGTAGCCCCAGCCGGCCTTCTCGGGCGTGACGTCCACGACGTAGGGGCCGTCGGGCGCCTTACCCGCAGGAAGGTGATACGTCATCGTGTTCCTCCGCGTCACAGTGCGTGTCACAACAGGCCGACGGCCGTGTCCACCGCCGTCTCCACACTGCCCTCGGCCGGGTAGAGCAGCGAGCGGCCGACGACCATGCCCTGGACGGTGGGCAGCCGCAGCGCCTTGCGCCAGCGCTCGTAGGCGCCCTCCTGGTCGCCGCCGACCTCGCCGCCCAGCAGGACGACGGGGAGCGTGGACGTCTCCAGGACCTCGGCCATGTCGTCCGGATCGTCGGTGACGGGCAGTTTCAGCCAGGTGTAGGCCGAGGTGCCGCCGAGGCCGGACGCGATGGCTATCGACCTGGTGACGGCCTCGGCGGACAGGTCGTTGCGCACCCTGCCGTCGACGCGCCGGGAGATGAAGGGCTCGACGAACAGCGGCAGCCGCAGCTCCGCCATGGCGTCGATGGCGCGGGCCGTGGACTCCAGGGTGGTCAGCGAGCCCGGGTCGTCGTAGTCGATACGGACCAGCAGCTTGCCCGCGTCGAAGCGCAGCCGGGCGATGTCCTCGGCCCGGTGGCCGGTGAAGCGGTCGTCCATCTCGAAGGACGCGCCCGCCAGGCCCCCGCGATTCATGGACCCCATGACAACCTTGTCCTCGAGGACGCCGAGCAGCAGCAGGTCCTCCAGGATGTCCGCGGTGGCCAGTACTCCGTCGACGCCGGGCCGGGAGAGTGCCGTGCAGAGACGTTCCAGCAGATCGGCCCGGTCGGCCATCGCCAGGCGCCGGTCGCCCACGCCGAGGGCACCGCGGGCCGGGTGGTCGGCGGCCACGATCATCATGCGGCCGCTGTCGCCGATCAGCGGGCGGCGCACCCGGCGGGCCGCGGCCTCCGCGATCGCCTCGGGGTGCCGGGCTCTGACCGCGGTGAGGTCGGGGATGCTGATGCTCAAGGAAAGCTCCGTTCAGGGGTGGCTGGGGCGGCCGTCACGACGCCTGTGCGAGGAGGGCCTCGACCTCGGCCCCGGTGGGCATCGCGGAAGAGCAGGCGAGGCGGGAGGCGACGAGTGCGCCGGCGGCGTTGGCGTATCGCATGACCTTCTCCAGCTCCCAGCCGGACAGCAGCCCGTGGACCAGCGAGCCGCCGAAGGCGTCGCCCGCGCCGAGTCCGTTGGCGACCTCGACGGGCACCGGCGGCACCTCGGCCTCCGTGCCGTCCCGGTGCACCGCCAGCACGCCCTTGGGGCCCTGCTTGACGACCGCCAGCTCCACGCCGGCCGCCAGCAGTGCCTCGGCGCATTCGCGGGGCTCACGGACCCCGGTGGCGACCTCGCACTCGTCGAGATTGCCCACGGCGACCGTGGCGTGCCGCAGCGCCTCGGCGTAGTACGGGCGGGCCTGGTCGGGGTCGCGCCAGAACATGGGGCGCCAGTCGAGGTCGAAGACCGTGGTGCCCGCCTTGTCGCGCGCCTTGAGGGCGGCGAGAGTGGCGGAGCGGCTCGGTTCCTCGCTCAGGCCGGTGCCGGTGATCCAGAAGACCCGGGCCGAACGAACTGCCCAGTAGTCGAGCTCGTCGGAATGTATCTCCAGGTCAGGCGCCTTAGGCTGCCGGTAGAAGTAGAGCGGGAAGTCGTCCGGCGGGAAGATCTCGCAGAACGTCACCGGCGTCGGGTAGGCCGCGACCGGCGTCACCCAGCGGTCGTCGACGCCGAAGCCCTTGAGGGCTTCGTGCAGGTAGGCGCCGAACGGATCGTCGCCGGTGCGTGTGATCACGGCGGTGTCGCGGCCGAGCCGGGCGGCGGCCACCGCGACGTTCGCGGCGGAGCCTCCGAGGAATTTGCCGAACGTCTCCACCTGCGCCAGGGGGAGGCCGGACTGCAAGGGGTAGAGGTCGACTCCTATTCTTCCCATCGTGATCAAGTCGAAGGACTTGGCTGACTCGGCCATGCGTGACGCTCCTAGAGCTGGACAGGGGTTGCGGGTCCCAAGGGGCCTGCCGCCTCCCAGGTGTAGGTCGTGGAGGCCGACGCTGTCAATAGTTTGTACTTACATTCGGACCTGAGTGTGAAATGATGTCTTAACAAAGTATTGACAGCGGGCGCATCTAGGGATTGGATCCCGTCCCAGCGAAACCGCCGTGTTCCACGGCACACAGGACGCGGACCACGAGGTCCGGGTCATGGATCCCAGTGATCAATCCCTTTCCCCCGTCGCACACCCCGTCGCACAGTGAGGTGCTGGAAAGATGGACCGCTCTTACCCCCGCTCCCGCAAGCTGGTCCCCATGGTGGCCATGGCCGCCGCGGCCGCGTTGACTCTCGCAGGCTGCTCCAGCAGCTCTGGTGGAAAGGAGTCCGAGGAGGGCGGGGCGAACGCCTCCGCGGGCAAGGCCAACACGCCCCGGATGACGGTCGCCCTGGTGACCCACCAGTCGCCCGGCGACACGTTCTGGGACATCGTCCGCAAGGGCGCCGAGGCCGCCGCCGCCAAGGACAACATCAAGCTGATCTACTCCGCGGACCCGAACGCGGGCAACCAGGCCAACCTGGTGCAGAACGCGATCGACCAGAAGGTCGACGGCATCGCGATCACCCTCGCCAAGCCCGACGCCCTCAAGGACGTCGTCAGCAAGGCGCAGAAGGCGAACATCCCGGTCGTCGGCCTGAACTCCGGTGTCAGCGAGTGGCAGAAGCTCGGCCTGATGGAGTTCTTCGGCCAGGACGAGACGGTCGCCGGCGAGGCGCTCGGCAAGCGGCTGAACGAGGCCGGCGCCAAGAAGGCCGTCTGTGTCATCCAGGAACAGGGCAACATCGGCCTCACCCAGCGCTGTGACGGCGTGAAGAAGACGTTCGAGGGCACGACCGAGACCCTGAACGTCAACGGCACGGACATGCCGTCCGTGAAGTCCACGATCACCGCCAAGCTCAAGACGGACAAGGACATCGACTACGTCGTCGCCCTCGGCGCCCCGTTCGCGCTGACGGCCGCGCAGTCCGTGGACGAGTCGGGCAGCAAGGCGAAGGTCGCGACCTTCGACCTCAACAAGGAACTGACCGGAGCGATCAGCAAGGGCGACATCGAGTTCGCCGTCGACCAGCAGCCCTACCTCCAGGGCTACCTGGCGATCGACTCCCTGTGGCTCTACAAGAACAACGGCAACTACATGGGCGGCGGCGAGGCCCCGGTCCTGACCGGTCCGGCCTTCGTCGACAAGACGAACGTCGAGAAGATCGACGCGTTCGCCGCGAAGGGCACTCGGTGATGAGCATGACCCAACAGGCTGAGCCGGCGGTGACCACACCGCCGGCCTCCGGCCCCGGCAAGGAATCCGACGGGCGGACCCGGCAGCGGCCCCTTGCGCTGCGCCTCCTCGCCCGTCCCGAGGTCGGCGTCTTCCTCGGCGCCGTCGCGGTGCTGATCTTCTTCCTCATCACGGCCCCGGCCGTGCGTGACGGCAGCTCGATGGCGAACATCCTGTATCAGTCGTCGACGATCGGGATCATGGCGCTCCCGGTCGCGCTGCTGATGATCGGCGGCGAGTTCGACCTGTCCGCCGGTGTCGCCGTGATCACCTCGGCCCTGACCGCGAGCATGGTCAGCTACCAGCTGACGATGAACGTCTGGGTCGGCGTGATCGTCGCCCTGATCGTGTCGCTCGCGGTCGGCCTGTTCAACGGCTGGCTGCTGGTCAAGACCGGGCTCCCGAGTTTCCTGGTCACCCTCGGCACGTTCCTGATCCTCCAGGGCGTGAACCTCGCCGTGACCAAGCTGGTCACCGGCAACGTCGCGACCGACGACATCAGTGACATGGACGGCTTCGAGCAGGCCAAGGCCCTGTTCGCGTCCTCCTTCGACATCGGCGGCGTCCAGGTCAAGATCACCGTGGTGTGGTGGCTGGTCTTCGCGGCGCTGGCCACGTGGGTGCTGTTGCGTACCAAGTACGGCAACTGGATCTTCGCGGTCGGCGGCAACCAGGGCAGCGCCCGCGCCGTCGGTGTGCCGGTGACGTTCACGAAGATCTCGCTGTTCATGCTGGTCGGCTTCGGCGCCTGGTTCGTCGGCATGCACCAGCTGTTCTCGTTCAACACGGTGCAGTCCGGCGAGGGCGTGGGCCAGGAGCTCATCTACATCGCCGCGGCCGTGATCGGCGGCTGTCTGCTGACCGGTGGTGCCGGTTCCGCGATCGGTCCGGTCTTCGGTGCCTTCATGTTCGGCATGGTCCAGCAGGGCATCGTCTACGCCGGCTGGAACCCGGACTGGTTCAAGGCCTTCCTCGGCGTGATGCTCCTCGGCGCCGTTCTCATCAATCTGTGGGTCCAGCGCACGGCGACCCGGAGGTGACCCGAATGACCAGCAAAGAAACCGGCACCCACGGCGCCGTCCTCCAGGACGAGGTTCCCGACAAGGACGCCCCGATCGTCGAACTGCGCGGCGCGGGCAAGGCGTACGGCAACATCCGCGCCCTGCACGGCGTCGACCTGAAGGTCTTCCCCAGCCAGGTCACCTGCGTGCTCGGCGACAACGGCGCCGGCAAGTCGACCCTCATCAAGATCATCTCGGGTCTGCACCAGCACACCGAGGGCGAGTTCCTCGTCGACGGCACACCGGTGCGCTTCTCCACCCCGCGCGAGGCGCTGGACAAGGGCATCGCGACGGTCTACCAGGACCTCGCGGTGGTCCCCCTGATGCCGGTCTGGCGGAACTTCTTCCTCGGCTCCGAGATGACCAAGGGCCCCTGGCCCGTGCGCCGTCTCGACATCGAGAAGATGAAGAAGACCGCCGACGAAGAGCTGCGCAACATGGGCATCGTCCTGGACGACCTGGAGCAGCCCATCGGGACCCTCTCCGGCGGCCAGCGCCAGTGCGTGGCCATCGCCCGCGCCGTCTACTTCGGCGCCCGCGTCCTCATCCTGGACGAGCCGACCGCCGCCCTCGGCGTCAAGCAGTCCGGCGTGGTCCTGAAGTACATCGCCGCGGCCCGCGACCGAGGCCTCGGCGTCATCTTCATCACCCACAATCCCCACCACGCCTACATGGTCGGCGACCACTTCAGCGTCCTGCGCCTCGGCACCATGGAGCTGAACGCCTCCCGTGACGAGGTGAGCCTGGAAGAGCTCACCAACCACATGGCCGGCGGCACCGAACTCGCCGCACTCAAGCACGAGTTGTCCCAGGTACGCGGCGTCGACGTCGAGGAACTCCCCGAGGAGTCCGACCTCACCGCACCCGTGGCCTCCTCGGAAGGGAAGTCCTGACATGGCCCCTGCGCTGGACCGAATCCGGGTCGGCTCGGCCCCCGACTCCTGGGGCGTCTGGTTCCCCGACGACCCCGTCCAGGTGCCCTGGGAACGCTTCCTCGACGAGGTCGCCGAGGCCGGCTACGACTGGATCGAACTGGGCCCGTACGGCTATCTGCCGACCGACCCCGCACGTCTGACCGACGAGATCGTCAAGCGCAACCTCAAGGTCTCGGCCGGCACGATCTTCACCGGCCTGCACCACGGCCCCGCCGTCTGGGAGTCGACCTGGCAGCACGTCAGCGAGGTCGCCGCGCTCACGCAGGCCATGGGAGCGAAGCACCTCGTCGTCATCCCGTCCTTCTGGCGGGACGACAAGACCGCCGAGATCCTGGAGCCGCCGGAGCTCACCGCCGAGCAGTGGGCCCACCTGACCAAGGGCATGGAGCGGCTCGGGCACGAGGTGAGGGAGACGTTCGGCCTCGACATCGTCGTGCACCCGCACGCCGACACGCACATCGACACCGAGGCCCACGTCGAGCGATTCCTCGACTCGACCGACTCCGACCTGGTCAACCTCTGCCTGGACACCGGTCACTACGCCTACTGCGGCGGCGACAGCGTCAAGCTGATCGAGACCTACGGCGAGCGCATCGGCTATCTGCACCTCAAGCAGGTGGACCCGGAGATCCTCGCGGACGTGGTGAAGAACGAGATCCCGTTCGGACCCGCGGTGCAGCGCGGCGTGATGTGCGAACCCCCGTCCGGCGTACCCGCGCTGGGGCCCGTTCTGGAGGCCGCGCAGAAGCTGAACGTGGACCTGTTCGCCATCGTCGAGCAGGACATGTACCCCTGCGAGCCGGACAAGCCGATGCCCATCGCGGTGCGCACCCGCAAGTTCCTCAGGTCCTGCGGCGCCTGATGATCCGAAAGGACGGCCGATCACCATGACCCAGCGTCCGCACACGCTCGGAGTCGCAGTCATCGGTACCGGAAGGATGGGCGCGGACCATGTGCGCCGCATCCAGGAGGTCATCAGCGGGGCACGGGTGACCGCCGTCGTGGACGTCGACGCGGAACGCGCCAAATCGGTCGCGGCCCGTGTCGACGGCTGCACCGTCCACACCGACCCGGCCGCCGCGATGGCGTCGGCCGACGTCGACGCGGTGATCGTCGCCTCGCCGGGCCCCGCCCACGAGGCGGCCCTGCTCGCCGCCTTCGAGCACGACCTGCCGGTGCTGTGCGAGAAACCGCTCACCCCGGACGCGGCGTCCGCGCTGCGGGTCCTTCAGGCCGAGCAGAAGCTGGGCCGGCGCCGGGTCCAGGTCGGCTTCATGCGGCGCTACGACGCCGAGTACATGAAGCTCAAGTCCCTCCTGGAGACGGGCCAGTTGGGCCGTCCGCTGATGCTGCACAACCGGCACCGCAATGTCGCCAGCCCGCCGGGCTGGACCTCCGAGATGCTCATCAACGACTCCGTCACGCACGAGATGGACGTGACCCGCTGGCTGCTCGGCCACGAGATCACGGCCGTCACGGTGCTCGCCCCGACGCCGTCCGCGAACGCCCCGGACGGCATTCGCGACCCGCAGTTCGTGGTCTTCGAGACGGACGGCGGCGCCATCGTCGACGTCGAGAT
Source organism: Streptomyces chartreusis (assembly GCF_008704715.1). Taxonomy (NCBI): domain Bacteria; kingdom Bacillati; phylum Actinomycetota; class Actinomycetes; order Kitasatosporales; family Streptomycetaceae; genus Streptomyces; species Streptomyces chartreusis. Next base: position 1,384,764 of record NZ_CP023689.1, on the reverse strand, counting down.
CTACGTCAACTGCGGTTTCGGCTACCAGGTCCAGGCCGAGGTCGTCTGCGAACGCGGCACCGCCCGCGTCGGCGACGGCCACGCCATGGTCACCAACGCGGCCGGCCGCTGGGGCGGCATCATCGCCCAGGACTACATCGAACGGTTCGCCGATGCCTACGACCGCGAGGTCCAGGCCTGGGTGGACGCCACCCGCCGCGACGAGGTCACCGGCCCCAGTGCCTGGGACGGCTATGCGGTGGCCGCGGTGTGCGAGGCGGCGGTACGGGCCCTGGAGGAGGGCGGCCGGATGCGGGTCGAACTGGTGGAGCGGCCCGCGCTGTACGCCTGACGACGATCCGCCGCACGTCGCCACGACGCACCGGAGGGCCGGGGGAACTTCCCCCGGCCCTCCCGTGTGTCCGGTTCGCCCGCGGCCCTCAGCCCGTGAGCGTCGTACGCGGCCGCGGCTCGAACCCCGCCGCCCGGTACGACTCGTCGATCAGCCGCATCGTCGCCAGGGCGTCGTCCGCGTCCAGCGGGAGCGGACCGTCCCGGCGGATGTGGGCGGCCAGGGCCTCCAGTTGGTAGGTGTACGACGAGCGGGTGCCGAGGCGTTCCGTGCGTTCACCGTCGGGGGTGCGCACCACGAGACGGTCGTCGAGATGGGGCAGGACGAAGTTCGGGGCCAGAGCCTCGCCGCGGGTGCCGATGACGCGGCAGCTCATCTCCAGGTCGTCGTACGCCATGTGGCAGCGGGCCGACGCGGTCGCACCGCCGGGGAACTCCAGGTCGGCGTCCAGCCACTCGTCGACGCCGGGAGCGCCCGCCCGCGGTCCACCGCGTGCCGAGACGAGCCGTGGCGCGCCGCCCGCCCAGGGCGCGAGCATCCGCACCGCGTGCAGGCTGTAGCAGCCGAGGTCCATCAGGGCGCCGCCGGCCAGCGACAGCGACCAGCGCGGGTCCAAGTCGCCGGGGGCCGGGATCGCCACCAGCGTCTCCACCCGCCGGAGCTCGCCCAGTTCGCCGCTCTCGACGATCTCGTGCAGACGCCGGGTCACCGGGTGGAACAGGTAGTGGAACGCCTCCATGAAGACGCTCCCGGACTTGACGGCGGCGTCCCGTACCTCGGCCGCCTCCTCGGCGTTGCTCGCCGAAGGCTTCTCCGACAGGACGTGCTTGCCGGCCGCGAGCGCGGCGAGGTTCCACGGCCCGTGCAGACCGTTGGCGAGCGGGTTGTAGACGACCTCGACCTCGGGGTCGGCGAGCAGGTCGGCGTAGGAGTCCACCACCCGCTCCACGTCGTGCTCGTCGGCGAACGCCGCGGCGCGGGACCGGTCGCGCGCGGCCACCGCCACGAGGCGGTGGCCGGTCGTGCGGGCCGGACCCACGAGAGAGAGCTCGGTGATGCGTGCCGCGCCCAGCACGCCGATGCGCAGCGGTTCCCGGCCCGTGTCGTTCATCCCTGACGTACCTCCTCGATCGTGACCGGACGGTGCTCGTGCAGCGACAGTGTGCAGGCGTCCGCGATCCAGCCCGCCTCCAGCGCGTCCTCGATCGTGCACGGGGAGGGCCTCGTGCCGGCGACGACCTCGGTGAACGCGGTGAGTTCGGCGCGGTAGGCCGCGGTGAAGCGGTCCATGAAGAAGTCGTGCGGCGTGCCCGCGGGGAACGTCACCCCGGGCTCGACCGAACGCAGCGGCAGCTTGTCCTCCAGGCCGACGGCGATGGAGTCGGCGAAGCCGTGGATCTCCATACGGACGTCGTAACCACGGGCGTTGTGGCGGGAGTTGGACACCACCGCGATCGTGCCGTCGTCCAGCGTGAGGATCGCGCCCGTGGTGTCGGCGTCGCCCGCCTCCTTGATGAAGTCGGCGCCGCGGTTGCCGCCCACGGCGTACACCTCGACGACCTCGCGCCCCGTCACCCAGCGGATGATGTCGAAGTCGTGCACCGAGCAGTCCCGGAAGATGCCACCGGAGGCGGCGATGTAGGCGGCCGGCGGCGGCGCCGGGTCCAGGGTGGTCGAGCGCACGGTGTGCAGCTTGCCCAGCTCGCCGCCCTGCACCGCGGCGCGGGCGTTGACGAACCCGGTGTCGAAGCGCCGGTTGTAGCCGATCTGGATCGGCACGTCCCGGCCCTGGACGGCCTTGAGCACCTCGACGCCCTCGGCCATGGTCTTCGCGACGGGCTTCTCGCAGAAGACGGGGATGCCGGCCTCGACGCCGGCCAGGATCAGCGCGGGGTGGGCGTCGGTCGCGGCGGCGACGACGATGCCGTCCACACCGGCCGACAGCAGGGCCTCAGGCGAGTCCACGACCTCCGCCCCGAACCGCTCCGCGGCGGCCTTGGCGGCCTCCGCGAACGGGTCCGTGACGACGAGGGAGTCGACCGCGTCGAGTCCGGAGAGGGTCTCGGCGTGGAAGGCGCCGATACGGCCGAGGCCGAGGATTCCGATACGCATGAGCTGTGCTGCTTTCGTCGGGTGTGATTGCTGTCCGTGCTGCTTCTTCAGTCCAGGCCGCCCAGGACGTTCTGGTCCCAGTCGATCACCGACCCCGTGACCACCCCGGACCGCTCCGACAACAGGAACACCACGAAGTCGGCGATCTCGTCGGGCTGGCCCAGCTTGCCCATCGGCAGCCTCGCGGCGGCCTCCTCGCGCCAGTCGTCGCCGGCGCCGTGGAAGGCCCTCTGCGTGGCGTCCTCGCCCTCGGTCGCGGTCCAGCCGATGTTGAGGCCGTTGATCCGGATCCGGTCCCAGCGGTGCGCGTGCGCGGCGTTGCGGGTGAGCCCGATCAGGCCCGCCTTGGCGGAGACGTACGGCGCGAGGAAGGACTGCCCGCCGTGCGCCGAGGACGTGATGATGTTGACGATCGTGCCGGGCGCCTTGCGGCCGACCATGTCCGTCACGGCCACCTGCATGGCGAAGAACGGCGCCTTCAGGTTGATCGCGATGTGCTGGTCGAACAGCTCGGGCGTGGTGTCCAGCAGTGTGCCCCGGGACGTCAGCCCCGCCGAGTTGACCAGGCAGTCGACCCGCCCGTAGGCGTCGACGACCTCGGCGACGGACGCCTTGGCCTGCTCGGCGTCCGTCAGGTCGGCCCGCACGAACATGGCCTTGCCGCCGGCGGCGGCCAGCTCGGCCACCAGGGCCTCGCCGGGTTCCGGGCGACGCCCGGTGACGGCCACGACCGCCCCCTCGCGGACGGCCGCCCGCGCGATGGCGGCGCCGACGCCCTGGCTGCCGCCGTTGACGAGGACGACCTTGTCGTCGAGAAGTCCCATGCTTTCGGAGTCCTTTCAGCTCTGGCGCCGCTCGGCGCCGGCCCGCAGTTCGGCACGCAGGGCCTCGGGGGTCCACGCCCCGGCCAGCGCACGCCGTACGACGTCCGCCTGGGACGGCGGGGCCAGCCCGTCGACCGGCGGGTCGCTGTCCAGGTTGGTGGGGAAGGGGTAGCCCTCGGCGCTCGCGGCGATCACGTTCGTCGTCCACGCCTCGTCCGCGCCCTCGCCCGCACGCCGCAGCAGCACGGGGAACACGGCGTTCGCGACGGCCTCGCGGTCCACGGTCTCCATGGCCCGCCCGAAGGCGGAGGACACCTGGAGCAGGTTCGCCATGCGCCGGATGCCCGCCGACCGGTTGGTTCCGGCGGCGTGGAACAGCGCCGGGTTGAAGAAAGCCGCGTCACCCTTGGCGAGCGGGAGCTGGACGTGGTGCGCCTCGAAGTACTCCTGGAACTCCGGGAGTCGCCACGCCAGGTAACCCGGCTCGTACGCCTGCGAGTACGGCAGGTACATCGTCGGCCCGGACTCCACCGGCATGTCGCAGTGCGCGACGGCGCCCTGGAGGGTGAGCACGGGGGAGAGGCGGTGGACGTGGGCCGGGTAGGCCGCCGCGACCTCGTTGGAGAGGAAGCCCAGGTGGTAGTCGCGGTGCACGCTCTGCGCCGCACCGCCCGGGTTGACCACGTTGACCTGCGAGGTCACCTGGTAGCCGGGCCCGAGCCAGGCGGTCGAGACCAGCGCGAGGATGTCGTTGGCGTAGTAGTCGGCGAACGCCTCGGGGTCGTACAGGGCCGCCTTCTCCAGCGCGTTCCAGACCCGGTCGTTGGCGCCCGGCCTGGCGAAGTGGTCCCCGGCCGTCGCGCCCGAGGCGCGCTGCTCGGCGATCAGGGCGTCGAACACGGCACTGAGCCGGTCGACGACGCCGTGGTCCGCGAAGGCACCCTGGAAGACCACGATGCCCGGACCGTCGGTCAGCGCACGGGCCAGCTCGGCCCGCACCTCCCGGTCGTCCTCGGCCCCGCGCAGCCGGTCGCTGTCGTAGACCAGGACCTCGCGCTCCACGGCGGAGGCGTACGGGTAGTCGGCGAGGTCGGTCCTGCGTTCGACCAGCTCACGGAAGTCCGCGAGGTCGCAGTCGTGCTCGGACAGCCAGGTCCGGCGGTGTACGGAGGTGAAGGACATCGGTGTCCTCTCGGTGACAGGGGCGACTCAGCGATGCCATTCTTGTCATGACAATCCCGTCGAACAACCAGCAGGCGACCATCAAAAACCCCTCAAGGAGCCGTCGCATGGGGCACCCCTTCCCGATCCGGGAGATCGCACGTCAGGCGGGCCTGAGCGAGGCCACGGTCGACCGGGTGCTCAACGAGCGCGGAGGGGTGCGGGAGAGCACTGTGCGGGAGGTCCAGCAGGCGATAGCCGACCTGGACCGGCAGCGCACCCAGGTGCGGCTGGTGGGGCGTACGTTCATGATCGACATGGTGGTGCAGGCGCCGGAGCGGTTCACCACCGCCGTACGCGCCGCCCTGGAGGCCGAGCTGCCGTCCCTGCACCCGGCGGTGGTGCGCTCGCGCTTCCACTTCCGCGAGACCGGGCCGGTGCCGGAGCTGACCCGGACGCTGGACCGCATCGCGCGGCGCGGCTCACAGGGCGTGATCCTCAAGGCCCCGGACGTCCCCGAGGTCACCGCGGCCGTCGCCCGGCTCGCCGAGGCCGGTATCCCGGTGGTGACCCTGGTGACGGACCTGCCCGCCACCGCGCGCCTCGCGTACGTCGGCATCGACAACCGGGCCGCGGGTGCGACCGCCGCGTACCTCATGGGCCAGTGGCTCGGCGACCGTCCCGGCAATGTGCTGACCAGCCTCAGCAGCGGGTTCTTCCGCAACGAGGAGGAGCGCGAGATGGGCTTCCGCAGCGCCATGCGCACCCTCCATCCGGACCGCACGCTCGTCGAGATCGCCGAGGGGCAGGGACTGGACGCCACGCAGTACGACCTCGTCCGGGCCGCGCTGGAACGCGACCCGGACATCCGTGCCGTGTACTCGATCGGCGGCGGCAACATCGCGACGCTGAGGGCGTTTCAGGACGCGGGCCGTGAGTGCGCCGTGTTCGTCGCGCACGACCTCGACCACGACAACACGCGGCTGCTGCGGGAGCATCGGCTGTCCGTCGTGCTGCATCACGATCTGCGGCAGGACATGCGGGAGGCGTGTCATGTGGTGATGCGGGCCCACGGGGCGTTGCCGCCGGCCGGGGTGACGATGCCTTCGGCGATTCAGGTGGTCACGCCGTACAACATGCCGGGTTAGGCCGTCGCGCGGGTGCGGGTGCGGGTGTGGTTGCGGGCGCGTCGGGCTGGTCGCGCCCCGGGCGTCAGACGGTCGGGACCGGCACCGGTACCGTTCGGCCGCCGTCCCGCATGGAGGTGATCACCGCGTCGGCGACCGCAGAGGCGGTCAGGCCCTCGCGGGCCGAGGCCAGCGGGGAGGGCCGGCCGGCGACCACGGCGTCGATCCACGCCTTCAGCTCCAGCCGGTAGGCGTCCGCGAACCGGGGCCGCCAGTCGGCCGGGTGGCCGGTGGACCGCGTCCGGTCGAGGTGGCTCACGACCAGCGCAGGGTCGGCCAGTTGCAGCGCGCCGCGCTCGCAGACGACCTCGCAGCGGACCTCGTAGCCGTAGCGGGCGTTGAGGAAGGTCTCGACGGTGGTGAGCGTGCCGTCCGCGGTGTGCAGCAGCATGATCTGCGGGTCGCGCAGGCCGGGCGAGGACTCGCCCTCGGGTGCGTGCCAGGAGACCGCGGTGACGGGGGAGTCCAGCAGCCACGGCACGGTGTCGAGTTCGTGGATCGCCGAACCGGTGACGCTGAACTCGCTCACCGCACCCGGCGCCGAGGTCACGCCCCGGCTGACGCAGTGCACCACCCGCACTCTGCCGCTCGCACCCTCGCCGAGCGCCGCCTTCAGCGCGACGTGCGCCGGGTCGAAGCGCCGCATGAACCCCACCGAGACGAGCCCGCCGCCCGCCTTGTCGTCCTCGCGAACGACCTCGACGCACTCCGCGACGGTCGGCGCGAGCGGTTTCTCGCACAGCACCGGCTTCCCGGCACGCACCGCGGCCACGGTCAGCTCGGCGTGCGTCGAGTCGTGCGAGGCGATGACCACGGCGTCCACACCGGGATCGGCGATCAGCGCCCGCGCGTCGGGGCTCACCCGCGCGCCCGGTACGGCGTCGGTGACAGCGCGGGAACGCGCCTCGTCGACGTCCGTCACCGCCACGACCTCGGCGTCCGAGACATGGCCGTGCAGCAGCCGCACATGGTCCGCGCCCATCACGCCGGCGCCGACGACACCCACCCGGACCGTCACGCCGGCACCTCCACGTCCACCCAGGAACCGCTCTCGGCGGACCGGGACATGGCGTCCAGTACGGCGGCGCTGTGCACGGCGTCCGCGAGGGTCGCCCCGTGCGGGGCGCCCTCGGCGATCGAGCGCAGGAAGCGGTACGCCTCGATCACCTTCAGGTCGTCGTAGCCCATGCTCGTCGCGGCGCCCGGCTGGAACGCGCCGTACTCGCCCTGCGCCGGGCCGACGTAAAGGGTGCTGACCGGCTGGTCCTGGTAGCTGGTGCCCCGGCTGATGCCGAGCTCGCCCATGCGGCGGAAGTCCCAGAACACCGCGCCCTCGGTGCCGTGCACCTCGAAGCCGTAGTTGTTCTGCTCGCCGACCGACACCCGGCAGGCCTCCAGCACACCGCGGGCGCCGGATGCGAAGCGCAGCAGGCAGTTGACGTAGTCCTCGTTCTCGACCGGGCCGAGCTCACCGGTGGCGAGGGTGTGCCCGGCGGTCGCGCCCGTCGGCCGGGCGCGCTCGGGCACGAAGATCGCGGTGTCGGCGGTCAGCGAGGCGATGGCGCCGAGCAGGAAGCGGGCCAGGTCGACGCCGTGCGAGGCGAGGTCGCCGAGCACGCCGCTGCCACCGCGCTCACGCTCGTAGCGCCAGGTCAGAGCGCCCTGCGGGTGGGCCGCGTAGTCGCTGAACAGCCGGACACGGACATGGGTGACGGTGCCGATCTCACCGGAGGAGATCAGCTCGCGGGCGGTCTCCACGGCGGGGGCGTTGCGGTAGTTGAAGCCGACCGCGCTGTGCACGCCGGCCCCGGCCGCCGCGTCGGCCACCGCGCGGGCGTCCTCCGCGGTCAGACCGACCGGCTTCTCGATCCAGATGTGCTTGCCGGCCTCGGCCATCGCCACACCGATCTCCCGGTGCAGGAAGTTCGGGGCGGTGATGCTGACGGCCCGAACGCTCGGGTCGGCGGCCACGTCACGCCAGTCACGGGTCGTCGAGGCGAACCCGAACTGCGCGGCGGCCTCCTCGGCCCGGCCGGGCACCTCCTCGGCCACGGTCAGGAGCCGCGGACGCAGGGACAGTTGCGGATAGTGGTGCGGGACGCGGGCGTACGCCTGGGTGTGCACCCGTCCCATCCAGCCGAATCCGACGACGGCGACGCCGAGCGTGTCCACCATTGCAGCCCTTCTTTGGACCGGTCCATTTTCTGTCCCGGCCACCTTGGGCTCCACTTGTGACCGGTGTCAATCCCTCCGGCTCCCTTTGACAAGGGCGGGTGCCTGTGGAACGGTCCATCCTCATGAGACCGCCGACCATCCGTGACGTCGCCGACCGGGCCGGCGTCTCCAAGTCGCTGGTCTCGCTCGTGCTGCGTGGCTCGGAGCAGGTGCGCCCGGAGAAGCGGGAAGCCGTCCTGCGGGCCGTGACCGAACTCGGCTACCGTCCGAACGCCGCCGCGCGCAGCCTCAGCGAGCAGCGCACCCGCACGGTCGGCGTCCTCCTGAACGACCTGCGCAACCCCTGGTTCGTGGACATGCTGGAGGGCCTCAACTCCCTTCTGCACGACAACGGTCTGCACATGCTCCTGGCCGACGCCCGCCTCAACCGCCGTACCGGCCAGGACCCCGCCGGGCCCTTCCTGGATCTGCGGGTCGACGGCCTGGTCGTGGTCGGCACACTGCCCGACCCGGCCGCTCTCGGGGCGGTCGCCGAGCGGCTCCCGGTGGTGGTCGCGGGAGCCCGTGAGCCGGCCCTGCCCGGCGTGGCCGTCGTCGCCAACGACGACGAGCGGGGCGCCCGCCTGGTCACCGAGCACCTCATCGGACTGGGCCACCGGCGCATCGCGCACATCGCGGGGTACGGCGCGGTCGGCGAGCTGCGGCGGCGCAGCTTCGAGGCGACGATGCGGGCGCACGGCCTCGCCGACGGGGCCGTCGTCGAGTCGAGCGACATGACGGAGGAGGGCGGCTACCGCACGACGGTCCGCCTGCTGAGCCGCCCGGACCGGCCGACGGCCGTCTTCGCGGTGAACGACATCGCCGCGATCGGAGCGCTGTCGGCGGCCGAGGAGTCGGGGCTACGGGTCCCGCGCGACCTCTCCGTCGTCGGCTACGACAACACGAGCATCGCCCGGCTGCGCCACGTCTGGCTCACCACGGTCGACAACGCCAGCCACGAGGTGGGCCGCCGCGCGGCGCGTTGCCTGCTCGACCGGTTCGAGGGCGCCACCGGAGCGGGCGAACTCCACCTCGCCGCACCGACGTTGGAGATCCGGGGCTCGACGGCGCCCCCGCTCACAGGTTGATCGAGTACGCCTTCCGCAGTGTCTCGTGCACCGTCCACGTCGTACGGTCACCCTCGCGCAGCACGGCCATGTCGCCGGGCCCGACCTTCAGCGTCGGCCCGCCCTCGACCTCGATGGTGGCCGAGCCGCTGATCACGACGAACAGCTCGTCGGCCTCGGTGTCGGTGACCACGCCCGGCGTGATCTGCCAGATGCCCCGCATCTGACGGCCGTCCTGCGACTCCCACACCACCTTTCCGGTCACCTCGGGCGTCCCGGCCAGGATCTGCTCCGGGTCCAGGGGCTCGGGTTCGAGGTCGACGTCGGGGATGTGCAGTACGAAGCTGTGCGTCATGCGGCCGACCCTAGCCGGGGCGGGCGGGGCGGCGGCCTGGACAGAGTGTGCGGTGTCGGCGGGGCCGGGCGGACACATCGTCGCCGCCGGCCCCAGCCGTGTGCCCAATACGGCAGACAAAATTGTTGACAATTCTGTTTGGCTAGATTTACGTTCGACAGGCACTCACTCAGGGAGGGCACATGCCGAACGAAGCCCGTCCGGGCACCGGAGAGCAGGCCAAACAGCATGCGCTCGCGCAGCTGCGGCAGGCGATCCTGCACGGCGAGATGGCACCGGCCCAGCGGCTGGTGGAGAACGAACTCGCCGAGCAGTTCGGTGTGACACGGGCCAGCATCCGCGCGGCACTCATCGATCTGGAGGCTCAGGGACTGGTCGAGCGGATCCGCAACCGTGGCTCACGGGTGCGGGTGGTGACCGTGGAGGAAGCGGTCGCCATCACCGAGTGCCGCATGGTGCTGGAAGGACTCTGCGCGGCTAAGGCGGCGGTCGCCGCCAGCGACGAGCAGCTGACCGTGCTGGCGGATCTCGGTACGGCCATGACCAAGGCCGTCGACGACGGCGAGCCGATGACGTACTCCGAGCTGAACCAGGAACTGCACGCCAGGATCCGTGAGTTCTCCGGCCAGCGCACGGCCGTGGAGCTGCTGGAGCGGCTCAACGCACAACTGGTCCGCCACCGCTTCCAGTTGGCGCTCAGGCCCGGTCGCCCGCAGCACTCCCTGAACGAGCACCTGGCCATGATCGAGACGATCCGCGCCAGGGACCCGCAGGCGGCCGAGGCGGCCGTCCGCGCCCATCTCACCAGCGTGATCGAGGCGTTGCGCGACTGACGCACACGCACCGGACGCGGGGGAGGCGGGCGCCCACCTGTCCATCTAGGAGATTGCACCCATGACCCAGGCCAACGCGCCCGCCGTCCCACGTTCCACCCTCGTCATCACCGCGCACGCCGGCGACTTCGTGTGGCGGGCGGGCGGCGCCATCGCCCTGGCCGCCTCCTGGGGCGAGAAGGTCACCATCGCCTGCCTGACGTTCGGCGAGCGCGGCGAGTCCGCCAAGGCCTGGCGCGAGGGCCGGAAACTGGCGGAGATCAAGGCGATACGCCGCGACGAGGCCGAGCGCGCCGCCGCCACCCTCGGCGCCGAGGTCCGCTTCTTCGACGCCGGCGACTATCCGCTGCTGCCCACCGCCGAGCTGACCGACGAACTCGTCGCCGTCTACCGCGAGACACAGCCCGACGTCGTCCTCACCCACCCGACCGAGGACCCGTACAACGGCGACCACCCGGCCGCCAACCGCATGGCCGTCGAGGCCCGGATCCTCGCCCAGGCCATCGGCTACCCCGGCGACGGCGACATCATCGGCGCCCCGCCCGTCTTCTACTTCGAGCCGCACCAGCCCGAGATGAGCGGCTTCAGGCCCGAGGTCCTGCTCGACATCACCGAGGTCTGGGACACCAAGCGAAAGGCGATGGAGTGCCTCGGTGCCCAGCAGCACCTGTGGGACTACTACACCGACCTCGCCGTACGCCGCGGCGTGCAGCTCAAGCGCAACGCCGGTCCCAACCTGGGCCTGGCCCACCGGACGCTGGCCGAGGCGTACATGCGCCCCTACCCGCAGATCGCGCAGGAGCTGGCATGAGCGGCGTCATCGTCACCAACCCCCCGAAGGCGGCGCTGAAGGACGTCGACGCGCTGGCCGGGTTCGGCGTCGCGACCGTGAGCGAGGCCATGGGACGGACCGGGCTGCTGGGCCCGGGGATCCGCCCCGTCCAGCAGGGCGTACGGGTCGCCGGTACCGCCGTCACCGTGCTGAGCTGGCCCGGCGACAACCTCATGATTCACGCCGCGGTGGAGCAGTGCGGCGAGGGCGACATCCTCGTCGTCACCACCACCTCCCCGTGCACGGACGGCCTGTTCGGCGAGCTGTTCGCGACCGCCCTCAAGCAGCGCGGGGTGCGCGGGGTCGTCATGAGCACCGGCATCCGCGACACCCAGGAGCTTCGCGACATGGGTTTCCCCGCCTGGTCGCGTGCCGTCTCGGCGCAGGGCTCCGTCAAGGCCACCGGCGGCTCGGTGAACGTGCCGGTCGCGATCGACGGCCAGGTCGTCCGCCCCGGCGACGTGATCCTCGCCGACGACGACGGGGTCGTGGTCGTCCCCCGGGGACGCGCCCGGGAGACGGTCGAGAAGGCGGAGGCCCGCGAGGCCAGGGAGGCCGCGACCCGCGCCGCCTTCCTCGACGGCCAACTCGGCCTGGACCGCTACGGGTTGCGGGAGACGCTCGTACGGCTGGGGGTGGTCTGCAAGTCGTACGACGAGTACGTCCGTGACGACCGCGGCAGCGCACTTCGGGACGGGGAACGGCCATGACGCGGCGTCCCGCCGAGGTCCGCTGCATGCTGATGCGCGGCGGCACCTCCAAGGGCGCCTACTTCCTGGCCGCGGACCTGCCCGCCGACCCCGCCGCCCGCGACGAGCTGCTGCTGCGCGTCATGGGCAGCCCGGACGAGCGGCAGATCGACGGGCTGGGCGGCGCGCACCCCCTCACCAGCAAGGTCGCCGTGGTGTCGTCCTCGTCCGATCCACGGGCCGACGTCGACTACCTGTTCCTCCAGGTCGCCGTCGACCGACCGGAGGTGAGTGACCGTCAGAACTGCGGCAACATCCTCGCCGGAGTCGGCCCGTTCGCCGTGGAGCGAGGGCTCGTCCCGGCGGGGGAGGAGGAGACCTCCGTCCGGATCCGCATGGTCAACTCCGGCGATCCCGCTACGGCGACCTTCCCGACCCCCGGCGGCCGGGTCGAGTACACCGGCGACGCCGAGATCTCCGGCGTGCCCGGCACCGCCGCTCCCGTGGTGATCGAGTTCCCGCCCGGCGCGGGCAAGCTGCTGCCCACGGGCAGGGTCCGCGACACGCTGGACGGCACGACGGTGACCTGTGTGGACAACGGCATGCCGACCGTACTGATCACCGCCACGTCCCTCGGCGTCACCGGCTACGAGACGCCCAAGGACCTGGAGGAGGACCTGACCCTCGCCGACCGGCTCCGCGAACTCCGCCTGGCGGCAGGCCACTTGATGGGGCTCGGCGACGTCTCGGACGCCACCGTCCCCAAGCTCACCCTCCTCGCCCCGCCCCGCCACGGCGGCGCGATCACCACCCGCACCTTCATTCCGGTCCGCTGCCATACGTCGATCGGTGTGCTCGGCGCGGCGAGCGTCGCCGCCGGGCTGCGCGTAGAGGGCGGCGTCGGCGCGGGCCTCGCCCGCCTCCCCGACGACGGCGACCGCATCCGCATCGAACACCCCACGGGATTCCTGGACATCGAGAGCGGCCTCGCCACCGACGCCGCCGGTCTGCCCACCGCCCGTCGTACGGCCGTGGTCCGTACCGCCCGAAAGATCTTCGACGGCACCGTCTTCCCCAGGTCCGCCGAGAGGGCCCCACTGCCCGCACCCACCCCCGGAGGCCCCCGATGACCCCGCCGCTCGGCGACATCGCCCACATCGGCCACGCCCAGCTGTTCACCCCGGACCTGGACGCCAGCGTCGCCTTCTTCACCGACTATCTGGGGCTCACCGTCAACGGACAGCAGGGCGACACCGTCTACCTGCGCACCTACGACGACTACGAACACCACAGCCTGGTCCTCACCGCCCGCGACCGGCCCGGCCTCGGCCGCCTCGCCCTGCGCGCCTCCGGTGAGGAGGCGCTGCAACGCCGGGTCCAGGCCGTCGAAGCCGGCGGCGGCAGCGGCAAGTGGGTCGAGGACGAGCCAGGACTCGGCAGGCTCTACCTCACCACCGACCCCGACGGGCACGAACACGCCCTGTACTGGGAGAGCGAGTACTACCGGGCACCGGAGGAGCTGCGGCCGGCGCTGAAGAACCAGCCGCAGGCCAAACCCAACCGGGGCGTCGGCGTACGGCGCCTGGACCACGTCAACTTCCTCGCCGCCGACGTGCTCGCCAACGCCGAGTTCCAGGAACAGGTGCTGGGAGCCCGGCCCACGGAGCAGATCCGGCTCGACTCCGGCCGGATCGCGGCGCGTTGGCTGACGTACACCGACAAGTCGTACGACGTCGTCTACACCTCGGACTGGACGGGATCCAGCGGCCGGCTGCACCACATCGCCTTCGCGACCGACACCCGCGAGGACGTCCTGCGCGCCGCCGACCTCGCCATCGACACGGGCGTGTTCATCGAGACGGGCCCGCACAAGCACGCCATCCAGCAGACGTTCTTCCTGTACGTCTACGAGCCCGGCGGCAACCGCATCGAGCTGTGCAACCCGCTCACCCGGCTCGTGCTGGCCCCGGACTGGCCGCTGATCACCTGGACCGAGGCCGAGCGCGCCAAGGGGCAGGCGTGGGGCCTGAAGACGATCGAGTCCTTCCACACCCACGGGACACCCCCGGTCGTCTGAGACGGCCCCCTGCGCCAGGCGCTTCCCCCGGAGCCCTCGATTGTCGCTGAGATTGTTGACAAAAGTGTTGACTGTCCAGCCGTCCGCTCCTTAGCGTCTGGCGCACAACGCACGAGAGGAAAACAAGGATGTCCTCCTCCCCCTCCCCGTCCGCTCGCGTCGGCAGACTGGCCGTGGTGGCCGTCGGCCTGTGCTGGCTGGCCGTCCTCTTCGACGGCCTGGACATGTTCATCTACGGCTCGGTGCTGCCCCACATGCTGGCCGAGAAGGCCCTCGGGCTTACCCCCGACAAGGCCGGTGACCTGGGCAGCTACGCCACCTTCGGCATGCTCGTCGGCGCCCTGACGGCGGGCACGGTCGCCGACCGGATCGGCCGCAGGAAGCTCATGGTGGCCTGCGTCGCGCTGTTCTCGCTGGCGTCCGCGCTGTGCGCGACGGCGGGCAGCGTCGCGGTGTTCGGCCTCGGCCGGACCCTCGCCGGCATCGGGCTCGGCGGGCTGCTGCCGACCGCGATCAGCATGGTCTCCGACTACGCCCCGCGCGGCCGCGGCGCCCTCACCATCGGGATGCTGATGACCGCGCACCACGCGGGCGGTATCCTCTCCGCCTACGTCGCCCTGTGGGTCGTCGAACCCCTCGGCTGGCGGGCCGCGTTCTGGTTCTGCGTGCTCCCGCTGCTGTTCGTGCCGGTGCTGGTCCGGTTCCTGCCCGAGTCGCTGAGCTTCCTGGTCGCCAAGGGTCGCACCGATCAGGCGCGTGCACTGGCCGGCCGCTACGAGGTCGAACTGCCCGCGGCCCCGGCCGAAAAGCAGGCCGCGGGCGACCGTTGGAACGCCCTGGCCAACCTCTTCAGGGGCGGCGAGTGGACCCAGACCCTCCTGTACTGGCTGGCCTCCTTCGGCGGACTGCTCCTCGTCTACGGCGTCGCCACCTGGCTGCCCACCCTGATGCGCAGCGAGGGCTACAACCTCGGCTCGGCGCTGACGTTCGTGGTCCTGTTCAACCTCGGCGGCATCGTCGGCATGCTGGTCGCGGGGCGCGCCTCCGACCGGTTCGGCGCCCCGCGGATCTCGGCGATCTGGTTCGCGCTGACGGCCGTCGGGGTCTTCCTGCTCAGCGTTCACATGCCGCTGGCACTCACCTTCACGGTGGTGTTCCTGACAGGCGTGTTCCTCAACAGCGCGCAGACCATGATCTACGCGACGGTCTCGATCGGCTCCCGCCCCGAGAACCGGGCCACGGCCGTCGGCTGGACCTCCGGCATGGGCCGCTTCGGTGCCGTCTTCGGGCCGTGGCTCGGCGGCCAGTTGCTCGCCGCGAACAACGGCGACTGGGGCTTCACCGCCTTCGCCCTCGCGGGCCTGTCGTCCATGGTCTTCATAGGGATCGCCGCCCTGCGCGGCTCGAAGCGGACGGCCTCGACGGGCAGCGGACAGGAGTTGGTCGGCGCGCACTGACCGGCGGACGCCGACCCTGGGGGAGAGTCGAGACGCCGCTCGCCGCGGTCATATGCGGCGAGCGGCGTCCGTCATATCAACTGGCCCTTCATATGTACTGATGGTCCGAACTGGGTTATACGACGGTCTCGCGTATTGTTGCGTCATATGCCCGCTGTGACGCGTGGCGGCTCTCGGGACGTCGGGGGCAAGTGAGTTGAACTTGAAGGGGGACGGGGGACGTGGTGGCACTTCTCGCGGTGGTGGCCGTCGTCGGATACATGGCAAAGGCAGGACTGCCCTGGTGGGTGGTCGCGGCAGTGGCCCTGTTGACGGCCGGATTCGCCGCGGGGGTGTCCGGGGGCCCGGCCCGGGGTGGCAGAAGCGCGACGGCGCCGGACCCGGCCCTGCCGCCGGCTCTGCCTCCACTGGACGACAGGGACGCGGCCGACTTGCCGATCGCGGCGAACGTGGGGGCTGCGGCCTCCGACGGCTGGGACACCCCGGCCCCGACGGCGGGCTCGGACCGGGCCCTCAGGTGAGGCGACCGCCCGTGGCCTCCCGCAGATGCCGGGCGATGAGCGCGTAGACCTCGCGCGCCTTGGCGTCGTCCAGCCCGTCGTACCCATGATCGAAGCCGGCCACGTCATGGTGCCCGACCAGGGCCCCGGCCCGGCGCAGCCGCTCGGCATAACGCTCACCCTCGGCCCGGAGCAGGTCGTACTCGGCGGTGATCAGCAGCGCCGGGGCGATGCCCTTCAGGTCGGCGGTGTCGGAGGGGTGCGCCGGGGAGACGAGGCGGTCGGCCCGCCGGTGGACGTCCGGGACGTACGACGTGTCGAAGACGTCGGCCATCCAGGGCCGCAGCATCGGCTTGGCGATGGCGGCGCGCTTGTCGCGGGCGTTCGTCGCCAGGTCGAGCGGGGGATAGTGCAGCGCCTGAAGGGCGATCGAGGGCCCGCCCTCCTCCAGCGCCTGCCGTGCCACGGCCGCCGCGAGTCCGCCGCCCGCGCTCTGCCCGCCCACGGTGAGCCGCTCGCCGTCCCAGCCCTCCTCGGCGCCGTGCTCCGCGACCCACCGGACGACCTCGTACGCCTGCCGCGGCGGCGCCGGGAACGGATGCTGCGGGGCGACGGCGTAGTCCACGTTGATCACGACCGCCCCGGCCTCGACGGCGAGGAGACGGCACAGCGGGTCGTCGACCTCGGTCAGTGTCATGACGAAGCCACCGCCGTGGAAGTTGACGTGCACCGGCGGAGCGGGCTCGTCGCCCGGGGGCAGATACACGGTGACCCGGGCGGGTGCGATCGACGTCGGAATCGTCAACTCGCGTACCTCGCGCGGATATTCGGGAAACCGCGCGTGCCAGGACGAGACCGACCCCCGTCCGGCGGCACGGCGCTCCGCCATCACCGTCACCCGCTGCATCACCTTGGCCACCAGGGCGGCCACCGAGGGCCGGGCCAGCACAGACATACGGCTCCGATCGGTCGCGGCCCACCGGCCTGCCACTCCACAGGGAGACTCTATTGAGTTAGGCAATTGTAGACGCCGACAATAATGGGTCAAGGGGTCGAGTCGCGTCTGGGCGGTGGTGTCGATGAGGTAGGGTTGACCTGCGTGATCACGCGGTACGCCGTGTGACGGCACCGGGACGTGGCGCAGCTTGGTAGCGCACTTGACTGGGGGTCAAGGGGTCGCAGGTTCAAATCCTGTCGTCCCGACGGTGTTAAGGGTCTTCGTGGGCAGTGGCTCGCGGAGGCCCTTTTCGTACGGCGTCGGCGTCAGGCCGACGGGAGCTCCGCCCAGCGGCTGGTTCCGCCCGTGTGGACGTGGACGCCGCAGCGGGACGCCAGTGCGTTGACGATGTCGAGGCCGCGGCCGTGTTCGTCCGGGTCGATCGAGGAGGCCGGGTCCTCCGCCGGTGCCGCGGGGCCCAGGTCGGTCACCTCGACGCGTACCGTTCCGCACCCCTCCGGCAGGCTCCGCGAGAGCCGCAGCGTCGCCGGCGGCACGGCGTGGACGATGGCGTTGGTGAGGAGCTCCGAGACCACCAGCAGGACGTCGGCGGCGCAGTCGGCCGTCAGATTCCAGTCGGACAGCACCGCACGGACACGCCGCCGTATGCCGGCGACCGCCCCCGGGACGTGCGGCAGGGAGAAGACGTGCTCGACCTCCCCACGAGGCGCGGCGGCGAGCTGCGCTGTAGTCATCTGTCCTCCTCGGGCGGTCCCTGCCGGCCCCAGGTCGGGGCGTAGGTGTCATCGAACGCTAAACAAGGAGAATCCACCGGTCAACGAACCTGGGTCGGCATTACCGAACGACAGTCCCAAAGCGGAAAAACTGGGACTACCATCGCCTCATGGCCGGCCCAGTCCAGTCCATCGAGCGGGCGGCGGCGATCCTGCGACTGCTCGCCGGCGGATCCCGCCGACTGGGGCTGGGGGAAGTGGCCTCGTCGCTGGGGCTCGCCAAGGGCACCGCCCATGGAATCCTGCGGACCCTGCAGCACGTGGACTTCGTCGAGCAGGACCCGGCGACCGGAAAATACCAGCTCGGGGCGGCTCTGCTGCACCTCGGCACCAGCTACCTCGACGTGAACGAACTGCGTTCGCGCTCCATCAACTGGGCCGACGCCCTGGCCGGCCGCAGCGGGGAGGCCGTACGCCTGGGCACGCCCCTGGAGGGCAAGGTGCTCGTCATCCACCACGTCTTCCGGCCGGACGACACCCTCCAGACCCTCGACGTCGGCGCGCTGCTGCCCCTGCACGCCTCCTCGCTCGGCAAGGTCCTGCTGGCCTTCGGAGCGACCCCGGTGGAGCCGCTGCTGGAGGAGGAACCGGAAGGGTACACCCGGCACACCCTGGTCCACCCCTCGGAGCTGAACCGGGCGCTGGCGGAGATACGGGACCTCGGCTGGGGCGCCGAAGTGCAGGAGATGAGCATGGGCGAAGCCGGGATCGCCGCGCCGATCCGGGGACAGGGCGGTCTCGTGGTGGGCGCGATAGGCGTGTCCGGGGCCGTGGAGCGGATCTGCGACTCCAAAGGCCGGCCGCTGCCGGCCCTGATCACCGTGCTGCGGGAGGCGGCACGCGCGATCTCCAGAGACCTGGGCGCGGCTCGCTGGTAGGCCCCCAGCACCTCCGCGACACATCGGAAGGGAGGGCCGATCATGGTTGAACGGTATGTGATGTCCATCGACCAGGGCACCACGTCCACCCGCTGCATCCTGTTCGACCACGGCGGGCGGCTGGTGTCGGTCGCCCAGCGGGAGCACCAGCAGTTCTTCCCCAGGCCGGGCTGGGTCGAGCACGACGCCGTCGAGATCTGGCGCAACCTTCAGCGGATCGTCCCCGAGGCGCTGTCGAACGCCGGGATCGAGGCGAGCCAGATCTCGGCCATCGGGATCGCCAACCAGCGCGAGACGACCGTGCTCTGGGACCCGCGGACCGGCATCCCGCTGGTACGGGCGATCGTCTGGCAGGACACCCGCACCGCCCCGCTCGTCGACGAGCTGAGGAGCGACCCGGGCGACGACTTCTTCCTGGACCGCTGCCGGCTGCCCCCGTCGACGTACTTCTCCGCGCCCCGGATCCGCTGGCTGTTCGACAACGTCGACGGGCTGGAGCGGCGCGCCCGCGACGGCGAGGTGCTGTTCGGCACCATCGAGAGCTGGCTGATCTGGAACCTCACCGGTGGCCCCGACGGCGGCCTGCACATCACCGACGCCACCAACGCCAGCCGCACCATGCTCATGGACATCCGCACGCTGACCTGGGACGCGGAGCTCATGGCCTTCTTCGGCGTGCCCCGCGCGATGCTGCCGGAGATCCGGTCCTCGGCGGAGAACTACGGCGAGGCGAGCGCCCTCCTCCCGGGCGTGCGGATCACGGCGGCCCTCGGCGATCAGCAGGCGGCCCTGTTCGGGCAGACCTGCTTCTCCCCGGGCGAGGCGAAGTGCACCTACGGCACCGGCAGCTTCCTGGTGATGAACACCGGCACCGACGTCGTCCGCTCCGAACACGGGCTGCTGACGACCGTCGCGTACAAGATCGGGGACCAGCCCACCATCTACGCGCTGGAGGGCCCGATCGCCGTCACCGGGTCGCTGGTGCAGTGGTTCCGCGACCGGCTGGGCCTGATCCACAGCGCCCCCGAGATCGAGACGCTGGCCCGCACCGTCGAGGACAACGGCGGCTGCTATATCGTCCCCGCGTTCTCGGGGCTGTTCGCGCCGCACTGGCGCAGCGACGCCCGCGGCGTGATCGTCGGCCTCACGTCGTACATCACCAAGGGCCACCTGGCCCGTGCCGTCCTGGAGGCCACCGGCTGGCAGACCCGGGAGGTCGTCGACGCCATGAACGCCGACTCCGCGCTCGCCCTGAAGCAGCTCAAGGTCGACGGCGGCATGACGTCCGACCATCTGCTGATGCAGATCCTGGCCGATGTGCTCGACGTTCCCGTCGTACGGCCCCTCGTCGCCGAGACGGTGTCCCTCGGCGCCGCCTACGCGGCCGGTCTCGCGGCCGGCTACTGGCCGGACCTCCAGGTCCTGCGCCGCAACTGGCACCGGGCCGCGCAGTGGCTGCCGGACATGGACGCCGAGCGGCGCGAGTGGGAGTACGAGTGCTGGAAGCGGGCCGTCGAGCGGTCGCTGGGGTGGATCCAGCCGCCCAGGCGCCCCTGACCCGCCGGGCCGATGGGTCTGCCCAGCGGGTCCGCCGCCGTCTGCGGACCCGCTGGGTGTCCGACCCCCGGGCCGGTCGTGGTGCCGCCCCTCAGCGGGTGACCAGCAGACCCCGGCTGCGCAGCACGCGCCGCTCCAGCGGGCTGAAGATCAGCAGGTCGATGGCGATACCGACGAGCAGGATCAGGAAGATGGCCAGGAAGACCTGGGACATGCTGCTGTTGTTGCGGCCGTTCTCCAGCAACTGGCCGAGGCCGACGCCGAGATCGGGCGAGGACGCGATGATCTCCGCCGCCATCAGCGATCGCCACGAGAACGCCCAGCCCTGCTTCAGACCGGCCAGATAGCCCGGCAGCGCCGCCGGCATCACCACGTGCCTGGCCTCGCGCAGACCGGTCGCGCCCAGGGTGCGTCCGGCCCGCAGGAACAGCGGCGGGATCTGGTCGATGCCCGCGACGAGGCCGTTGGCGATCGAGGGGACCGCGCCGAGCAGGATCACCGCGTACATCATCGAGTTGTTCAGACCCAGCCACAGCACGGCCGGCGGCACCCAGGCCACCGACGGCAGCGACTGGAGGCCGGACAGGATCGGTCCGATCGCCGCGCGCACGAACCTCACCCGCGCCACCAGCAGACCCAGCGGCGTGCCGATGGCCAGCGCCAGCAGGAAGCCGAGCAGACCGCGCGAGACGGACGTCCAGATGTAGTCGAGCAGCGTGCCCTGG
Organism: Streptomyces chartreusis; assembly: GCF_008704715.1. Taxonomy (NCBI): domain Bacteria; kingdom Bacillati; phylum Actinomycetota; class Actinomycetes; order Kitasatosporales; family Streptomycetaceae; genus Streptomyces; species Streptomyces chartreusis. Next base: position 1,364,234 of record NZ_CP023689.1, on the reverse strand, counting down.
AGCCATGCGTCGCGCACCTCGCCCCATACGTCGGACGGGGAGGGCAGCTTGTACGCGGGGACGACCTCCGCCCACACGAGCAACTGCCAGACCACCAGCACCAGCGCGACCGCGGTGACGGGCGGCAGCACCTTGCGGGTCAGGGTCTCGCGCAGCGACGCACGGCGGACCTGTACCGAGTCCAGGGCGTCGAGCCCGGCCTCCAGCCCGGCCAGGTCCTCGCCGCCGTTCTTCCTCGCGTCGACCTTGATGTCGCCCGTGATCGTGATGTCGTCGTGGGCATCGCCCTTGACGTCGACGCCCTTGTCAGTGCCGGCCATGGCGGCGGATCTCCCCACGCAGTTCTTCGGTGATCTCGGCGGACAGTTCGGCCACCGCCGCGTCCTCGATGCGGCGCGGCTGCGGAATGCCGACCGTCCATTCCCGGGCGATACGGCCCGGGCGCGAGGACAGCAGGACGACGCGCTGCGCCAGCCGTACCGCCTCGCGCACGTTGTGCGTCACGAACAGCACCGACACGCCCGTCTCCCGCCAGATACGGGTGAGTTCGTCGTGCAGCACGTCCCGGGTGATCGCGTCCAGCGCGGCGAACGGCTCGTCCATCAGCAGCAGCCGGCTGTCCTGGGCGAGCGCCCGCGCCAGCGCGACCCGCTGCCGCATACCGCCCGACAGCTCGTGCACCCGCTTGCCGTACGAGCCCTTCAGCCGGACCAGTTCGAGCAGTTCCTCGGCCCGCGGGCGCCGCTCGGCCTTGGCGACCCCGCTGAGTTTCAGGGCGAGTTCGATGTTCTTGCCCGCGGTCAGCCACGGGAACAGGGCGTGCTCCTGGAACATCAGGGCGGGCCTGCCGTCCGTGCCGATCGAGCCGGCGGACGGCAGGTCCAGCCCCGCGACCAGGTTGAGCAGGGTGGACTTGCCGCAGCCCGAGGCCCCCAGGAGGGTGACGAACTCACCCGGCGCGACATCGAGGGTGATGTCGTCGAGGACGAGTTGCTGCCCGGCGGGGCCGGCGAAGGACTTCGAGACGTGCTCGATCCGGGCGGCGTACTGCACCGCCGTGGTGTCCTCGGCGACCTTCGCGGTCGTGACCGTGGTGGTCATGGTCGTCACCTCCTGGGAACTCTCGGGACCGTGCTTACTTGACGCCGAGACCGGCGTCGTCGACCTCGTCCTGGCCCTCCGCCTTGAGGACCTTGTTGAGCGGCGCGAGGTCGTAGATGCCCTTCAGGTCGGGCTGTTCGAGCAGGCCGGCCTTGACCGCGTGCTCCGCCTCGGTGTCGAGGGTCGCGGCCAGCGGGTCGTCGAGGAAGGTGACCGACTTCCAGGCCGGGTCGAGGACCTCGGCGGGCAGCGCCTTGCCGGAGAGCTCCTCCAGGGCCTTGTTGGCGGAGGCCTTGGCCTTGTCCGGGTTGGCGTTGATCCACTTGTTGGTCTTCACCGAACCGCGCAGGACGGCCTCGACGACGTCCGGGTGGTCCTTCAGGAAGCTCTGCGACACGATGATGTTCGTGATCACGAACTTCTTGTCGGGCCACAGGTCGCCCTCGTCGAGGAGCACCTTGCCGCCCTCGGCGACCAGCTTGGACGCGGTCGGCTCGGGCACCCACGCGCCGTCGATCGAGCCGGACTTGTAGGCGTCCGGGGTCACCTTGTTGTCGGTGCGGACGACGGAGACGTCGCCCTTGCCGCTCTCGGCGTCGACCTTCCAGCCCTGCTCGGAGATCCAGTTGAGCAGCGCCACGTCCTGGGTGTTGCCGAGCTGCGGGGTGGCGATCTTCTTGCCCTTGACGTCCTTGAGGGACTTGATCTTCTCCGGGTTGACGACGAGCTTCACGCCGCCGGAGGCGGAACCGGAGATGATCCGCAGGTTCTTGCCGGCCGCCTTGGTGTAGCCGTTGATGGCGGGGGAGGGGCCGATCCAGCCGATGTCGATGGAGCCGGAGTTCAGCGCCTCGATCTCCGACGGGCCGGCGTTGAAGGTCGACGTCTTGATCTTGGTGCCGCCGAGCTCCTTCTGGAGCAGGCCCTCCTGGACGCCGACCAGCGCGGTGGCGTGCGTGAGGTTGGGGAAGTAGCCGATCTTCACCTCGTCGACGGAGAGCTTCTTGGCGTCCGCCGCGACCTCGGCCTGCTTGCCGTCGTCGGTGGACTCGGCGCCGTAGCCGCAGGCGGTCAGCAGCAGGGGGAGCGCCGCGATGACGGCGAAGGTGCGCAGGGTGTTGAGCGGTCTTGCGGCAGACACGGAGGTGTCCTCTCGGGGAGAGCGGTCAGGAAAGGTGAGCAAGGGCTGCGGCACGGGCGTCGCACCCCTCGGCGTGCACCGGCACACCACTCACCCGCCGTCCGGACGGGACAGCAGGGAGCGCAGAGGTGTGGGGGGATGCGTGGGGGTTCCGCGGAGAGTCTCAGACGCGGCGACAGATGGCGCTGGACGTGCGCCCGAAGTCGATGTGGCGACGCGAGGTCAGTAGCGGCAGCAACTGGACTGCGTGATCGCGCGTGCTCATGCCCACCCCACCCCCACCGATTCCTAGTTTTCCTACCTGGTTGATGGGGATCGTGGCAGAAGGTTGCGCCCACCCCAAGGGGTTGTTCATATATTGGACGTGACGATCTCACTTATTGAGAAGTGAGAGCTCAGGACCCGGAGCAGGGTGCGGGCAACCGCGTCATTCTGTCGGAAAGCCGGCGCATTGGTGCGAGGTCTGGCGAAAGCGGCGACGGCCCGGCTGTTGGTCGGCGCGCCGAGGGCGATGCGCCGGGGGTGCTCGCCGCCCAGGGACGGGTCGATGACGTGGCCGTCCGTGGGGGAGACGGCGAGCAGGCCGGAGCGGTGGGTGTGGGTGGGATCGGCGATGACCTCCTCGGACAGGGCACCGGCCCGGTGCAGTTCGCGCAGCAGCGGATCCTCGGTGCGGTCGAGCGAGGGGATGGGCAGATACGCCTCGATCAGGGCCGTGGCGTGGACGGTGTGACCGGGGACGGTGGCACCGGTCGCGGTGAAGGTGCCCGTGCCCTCGTCGGTGCCGATTCGGACACCCGCGCCCAGGAAGTGGACGATCCCTGCCCGGGACAGGGCCAGCAGCTGGCGCAGCCGGAAACCGGGCGGGCCCGAGGCCTGGAAGCTGAAGAACCCGTGCCACCAGCCGTCCAGGTGCTCTGCCACGGACCGCGCGGTCAGCCGTCCTCCGGCGACCAGGCCGGGGAGCTGCCCGTATACCGAGAGCAGCGCCAGGAACGCCCCGAGATCGGCGCTGTACTCCGGGTCCTCGCGACGGGCCACGTCCCGGGCGATGTGGTCGCGCAGGTGGTCCTGGAAGGCGTCGGGCGTGGCGAAGGCCAGGCCGTCCAGGGGGTGGTCCAGCGTCTCGAAGTCCAGGCGGTCCGCCGGGCCGGGCACGGCCGCGGCGACGAGGGCGGCCATCTCCTCGGCGTACCAGTCCAGACGGTCGTAGGCCGCCACGAAGTCCGGCCAGGGCAGGGCGGTGCGCTCGGGGTGGGCGTGGAAGAGCTCGTGGTAGTGGCCGAAGCCGATCTCCTTGGCCATCAGCGGCCACACGTCGCGCCGCAGATCCAGCGCTCGCCCCTCGGCGAGCAGCGCGTCGACCTGAGCGGGCCCGAAGTGGCGCGGCAGCGGCGGCCGCGGGCCCCGGAGCCGGTAGCGGGTCTTGGAGTGGTACGGCACGCCCCGCCGCGATCCGACGTGGAGCACGGGTTCGCGACCGGAGGGGAGGTAGGTGAGGCTGCCGTCGGCCTCGGTGCGGAAGGTGCCGCCGCGGCCCTCGGTGAGCAGGGACATCAGGTCGATGAAGGCGAGCCCGAAGCCGCGCAGGATGACGTCCTCGTCGGGCCGCAGCGCGGACAGGTCGGCGTCGGCGGAGAACTCCGGCGGGAGGTGGAACCGGCCGTGGCGGCGGGCGAAGCCGGCGTGCGTACCGTGCTCTGCGGCGGGCGTGGAGCCGAGGTGCCCCTGCGCCAGGATCACCAGGTCCGCGGTGAGCGGGGTCGCGCGGTCGGCCAGGTGCACGTGCTGCGGGCCGTCCGGGGGGCCGGTGACGGAGGTCGCCGTGGTGCGGTGCCACTCGACCGTGACGGTGGGCGGAAGCTGGGCCAGCGCCCTGCGGAACACCCAGTCCAGATAGGCGCTCTGGGCGCGGCGGGTGGGGAAGTCGGCGCCGTCGAGCGTGCGCAGTTCGGCGAGCACCTCCGGGTCTGCGGGCTCGGCGAAGGGCGCGTGGCGGGGGCCCTTGCCCGAGAACTGGGCGGCCCACTCGGCGAGGGAGGGCCCCGGCCGTACGGGGCCCTCGATGGTGGACGACTCGTCGGTGAACATGGTGACGTCCTCGGCCATGGAGTTCATCCGCAGCAGCTCGGACTGCTCCCGGCGCCAGACGCGCCCCGGGCCTGGCGGGTGCGGGTCCACCAGGTGGATGTGCAACTCCCGTTTTTCGTCCCACAGTTCGGGGGCGTTGGCGGCGATGCGCTCCAGCAGTCCCGTGGCGCGCGGGCCCGCGCCGACGACGACCAGGACGGCCGTGGCGGGGATGGTGCTCATCGCTCACCACCGGTCACCGGACGGGCGTCGGAGGCCGTCGCGGCGCTCAACCGGAGTCGCGCGGTGGCGAGTTGGCCGCGCAGCCGCTGGAGGGGTGTGGGCGGCAGGGTGCGGGAGTCGCCGCGCGCGTAGTGCCGCTCGACGTAGAACTGCCCGACGCCGAGCACCGTGGTGACCGCGATGTACCAAAGGGTGGCGACCATCAGCAGCGGGATGATCTGGTACGTCTGGTTGTAGATCAGCTGCACCGAGTACAGCAGGTCGTGCACGGCGAGCACGCTGACGATGCTGGTGCCCTTGAGCGTGCCGATCAGCATGTTCCCGGCCGTCGGCACGATCGAGCGCATCGCCTGCGGTACGACGATCCGGCGCAGGGTGCGGCGTCTGCTCAGCCCGAGCGCCTGGGCGGCCTCGGTCTGCCCGGAGTCCACGGAGAGGATGCCGCCGCGCACCACCTCGGCGGCGTAGGCGGTCTCGTGCAGGGTCAGGCCGATGACGGCGGTGAGGGCCGGCCCGAGCAGGTTGACCGTCTTGACGGTGAGGAACTGCGGGCCGAACGGGATGCCGAGGCCGAGCGTCGGGTACAGCGCGCCGATGTTGAACCAGAACAGCAGCTGCACCAGCAGCGGGGTGGACCGGAAGATCCACACGTAGCCCCAACTCAGCGCGCGCAGCACGGGGTTGGCGGACAGCCGCATGACCGCGAGCAGGGTGCCGAGCAGAAAGCCGAGCACCATCACCAAGGCGGTCAGCCACAGGGACAGCAGCAGTCCGTCGAGCACGGCGGACGTGGTGAAGTACCGGCCCACCACGTCCCACTGGAAGGCGTCGTTGCGGATCACGGAATTCAGCACCATCGCGAGGACGAGCAGCGCGACGGCCGCGGTCAGCCGGCGGCCGGCGTGCCGGCGCGGCACGATCCGCGGCAGATCCTCGTCGGGCGCGCCGGGTGGCCGAAGGGATTTCGGGGCCGGGGCAGGGGTGGACGTGACATCGGACGGCGTGACCATGGGGAGGCTCTCCGAGGGGAGGGACGGCATACGTGGATGGCCACCCGGCGGCACTCGTGGGCGCACAAGGCGCGGGTACGGTGCGGCCGAGCGGGGCGTCGTCACGGAGCCGCGTCCCTCAACGCGGCCGGAGGGCCCGCCGCACAGGGCGGGGCCGGTCCGTCATCGATCGTATGTGCCCACAGCGCGGATATGTCAACAACGGGTGAGAGGCGCTGGTCGAGGCGGTCCGGCATCCGGGCCCTGCTTGACGGGAAGCACGATGTACTGCTCAATTAATCGCATGAATGCCCAGCGGCGCTTGGTCTCGCGCGGTCACATCGACTTCTGTCGGGTGTGGTCCGCGGCGTGTTGCGTCTGACTCGGCAGCGGGCCGTCTGACCGGCCCTTCCCTCCCTCGGTGACCCCGTCGCGGGCCGAGCTCTCTTCTCACGCGCGCTGCCGCAGCACTGCCTTCTCGTCATCACCGACGCCCGGCGTCGTCACTCCCGTACCGAACCCTGTCGGCTCTCGTCCGACGGTCCGTCATTCATGCCTGTGCGCACGGCGGTCGAGTCATGCCCGCCCGCGCTCCGCATTGCCCGAAAGGTCACCTCCATGCCCGTGGAGTTCCTCGGCATCGCCGCCACCAACGACGGCTCCGAAACCACGCCGCGCTCCGGCGCCGCCTTCGACAAGGACTACACGCTCCGGCTCGCCCGGGCGCACGAGGACCACGGCTGGGACCGGGTGCTGTTCGCCTACGGCTCCGGCTCGCCGGACCCCGCACCGGCCGCCGCGTACATCGCCAGCAGGCTGGACCGGCTGCAGATCCTGCTCGCCCACCGCCCCAACGTCTCCTACCCGACCTTCGCCGCCAAGACGTTCGCCACCCTGGACCGGATCAGCGAGGGCCGGCTGACCGTGCACTTCATCACCGGCGGCAACGACCACGAGCAGGGCCGCGAGGGCGACACCCTCACCAAGGACGAGCGCTACGCCCGCACCCTCGAGTACATCCGCATCGTCAAGAGGATCTGGACCACCCACGAGCCCTTCGACCACGAGGGCGAGCACTACCGCTTCCACGACTTCGTCAGCGACGTCTTCCCCGTCCAACAGCCCCGCCCCGGCGTCTCGTTCGGCGGCTCGTCACCCGCCGCGTACGCCGCCGGCGGCGCCGAGGCCGACATCTACTGCCTGTGGGGCGAGCCGCTGGCGAAGACCGCCGAGCAGATCGAGCACGTGAAGGCCGCCGCGAAGGCCGCGGGCCGCACCGACGTCCCCCGCATCCAGGTCGCCTTCCGCCCGATCATCGCCCCCACCGAGGAACTGGCCTGGGAGAAGGCCCGGCGCACGGTCGGCGCGATCAAGGCACGCAAGGAGAAGGGCGAGGCGATCACCAAGCGGCACAACGGGCACGCCCGGCCGCAGAACACCGGCTCGCAGCGGCTGCTCGCCATCGCCGAGGCAGGCGAGCGCTACGACCGCGCCCTGTGGACCCCGACCGCCGCGGCGACCGGCGGCGCCGGCAACTCCAACGCCCTGGTCGGCACCCCCGAGACGGTGGCGCAGGCACTCCTCGACTACTACGACCTCGGCGTCGACATCCTCTCCGCACGTGGTTACGACCTGCTGGGCGACGCCATCGACTTCGGCCGCCATGTGATCCCGATCGTCCGCGAGGAGGTCGCCAAGCGCGACGCCGAGCGGGCCGCACGCGGGACGCAGACCCTCACGGCGGTGAACGGATGACCTCCGCACCGGAGTTGACGGTCGTGGAGGTGCCCGTCTCCGACGCCAGAGTCGAGCCATTGCTGCGCGAACTCGGCGACGAGTACTCCAGACGCTACGGCAGGGACGCCCACGCCGAACTCGCCCGCTATCCCGACGAGGAGTTCACCGCACCGCACGGCGGTGTCCTGCTGCTCCTCATCGAGGACGGGGAGCCGGTCGCCGGCGGCGCATTCCGGCGGTACGACGAAGCGACCGCCGAACTCAAGCGGATCTGGACCCACTCGGCGCACCGCAGGCGCGGCCTCGCCCGCCGTGTCGTCGCCGAGCTGGAGCGCGAGGCGGGCGCCCGCGGCTACCGGCGCCTCTACCTGACCACCGGCCCCCGCCAGCCCGAGGCCCGCGGCCTCTACCTGGCGGCCGGCTACACCGCCCTGTTCGACACCGAGGCCGACCCGGAAACCATCGGCCCGCTGCCCTTCGAGAAGCACCTCGTCGAACCGGAACACACGGGAAAGGCCCCCACCCTGTGAACACCCGCACGATCAGCGGCCGCCTGCGCGGCGCCGCCGCCCTCGCACTGCTGCCCCTGCTCGCGCTGACCGCCTGCGGTTCCGGCGACACCGGCGGCACGGCGGCGGTGGGCGCCCAGGCGTCTCCCGTGCCGACCGACGACCCGGTCGCCGCCGTGCGCGAGGTGGCCTCCGCCGCGGCCCTGCTGCCCGCCGACGTGCGCGAGGCGGGCAAACTCAAGGTCGGCAGTTCCATCGGGTTCCCGCCCGGGGCGTACTACCCGAACGGAACGGACAAGGCGGCCGCCGGCCAGGACATCGACCTCGCCGACGCCGTCGCCAAGGTGCTCGGCGTCGAACTGGAGCGCCAGGACGCCTCCTTCGAGACGATCCTGCCCGCCCTGGGCAGCGGCAAGTACGACTTCGGCACCGGCAACTTCGGCGTCACCGCCGAGCGCCTGAAGACCATCGACTTCGTCACCTACATCAACGACGGCCAGGGCTTCGCGGTGAAGCAGGGCAACACCGAGCTGACGGGGAAGGTCACCGATCTCACCGAGCTGTGCGGGCTGACCATCGGCACCGGCGCCGGCACCACCTTCGAGGCGACCCTCACCGCGAAGAAGGGTGTGTGCGCGAAGGCCGGCAAGAAGCCGTACGACGTGAAGGTCTACTCGGAGAACGCGGCCACGCTCACCGCGCTCCAGCAGGGCCGTATCGACGTGATCATGTCGACCATCAACGGCCTGCGTTACCAGGCGGCCCAGCCCGCGTCGCAGACAGCCTTCCTCGGCGAGTTCCACCGCCTCGACGTCGGCTTCGCCTTCAAGAAGGGCTCCCCGCTCACCAAGGCGTTCCAGGCCGCCGTGGACGAACTGATCAAGGACGGCACCTACACCCGGATCCTCAAGAAGTGGGGCACCTCCGCCTCCGCGATCGACGCCTCGCGGATCAACCCGCCCGAGCACACATGAGTGCCGTCATGGTCGACGTCCGCGGCGTCCACAAGACCTTCGGCCCGCTCGAAGTGCTGCGCGGCGTCGACCTGAGGGTCCGCGAGGGCGAGGTCATGGTGATCCTCGGCCCGTCCGGCTCCGGGAAGTCCACGCTGCTGCGCACCATCAACCACCTGGAGAAGGTCGACCGCGGCTGGATCAGCGTCGACGGCGAACTCATCGGCTACCGCCGCTCGGGGAACAAGCTGCACGAGCTGAGGGAGAAGGAGGTGGCGAAGCAGCGCACCAACATCGGCTTCGTCTTCCAGAACTTCCACCTCTTCCCCCATCTCACCGTGTTGGAGAACCTCGTCGAGGCCCCCGTCTCCGCGCTGCGCCGCCCCCGCAGGCAGGCGGAGGAGACGGCACGCCGGCTGCTCGCCCGGGTCGGCCTGGCGGACAAGGCGGACGTGTACCCGCGCCGGCTCTCCGGCGGCCAGCAGCAGCGGGTGGCCATCGCCCGCGCGCTCGCCCTCGAACCGAAGGTACTGCTGTTCGACGAACCCACCTCGGCCCTGGACCCGGAGCTTGTCGGTGAAGTCCTCGACGTCATCAAGGACTTGGCCGGCACGGGCACCACCATGATCGTCGTGACCCATGAGATCGGCTTCGCCCGCGAGGTCGCCGACTCCGTGGTGTTCATGGACGGCGGCGTGGTGGTGGAGCAAGGGCCGCCCGCGGACGTTCTGGACAACCCGCGCCAGGAGCGCACCCGCGCCTTCCTGTCGAAGGTTCTCTGATGTGCGGCCGCACCGTGCGCTGCCTCCGCGCGGCCACCGATGCCCGCTCCGCCCGAGTCCAGCCTCCCCACCGATGAAGAGGACCGCCATGTCCGCCCCACCCGTGCCAACATCCCGTCCCCGGACCCGCCTCGACGAGAGCGCCTACGACCGTCGCAGACTGCGTCAGTGGCTCGCCGGGGAAGCCAGAGCGGACGGAGTCAGCCGCCGCAGGCTGCTCACCCTGCTCGCCGCCGCGGGCGCCGCGACCGTGCTCCCCGCGCCGGGTCCGGCCCGCGCGGCCGACACCCCGATCGTCAAACCGCTGCCGCCCGAGTGGTTCATCCAGCGCGGCACCAACGCCGAGACCCGCTGGGAGGCCCTGCGCGGAACCGGCCATCACACGCCCAACGAACTGTTCTTCGTACGCAACCACACCACCACCCCCGTCCTGGACGCCCACGAATGGCGGCTGCGGCTGTGGGGCAGCGGACTGCGGGGCGCACCCGGCGAGGACAGGCCGGTCGAGTTCGGCTACGACGACCTGCGCGCCCTGCCCGCCGTCACCCGGACCGCGTTCGTCGAGTGCGCCGGAAACGGGCGCAGCCACTACACGACCCAGCAGGGCGAGACGGTCACCGGCACCGCCTGGACGCTGGGCGCGATCGGCGTCGCCCGCTGGCGCGGGGTGCGTCTGGCCGACGTACTGCGCAGGGCGGGGCTGTCGCGGTACGCCGTGGACGTGCAGCCGCGCGGCCTGGACGCCGAGTACGTCAGCGGCGGCGAGAACCTCGGCAGGGTGCGCCGGCCGCTGCCGTTGGCCAAGGCCCTGGACGACGTCCTCCTCGCCTACGAGATGAACGGCGAGCCGCTGCCGCACGACCACGGGTATCCCGTCCGGGTGCTGGTGCCCTCGTGGGTGGGGATCTCGTCGATCAAGTGGGTCGGCGACATCGAGGTGTCCACGCAGCCGCTGTTCTCCCCCTGGAACACCACCTTCTACCGGCTGTTCGGCCCCGGCCACCCCGAGGAGGGCAGCGCGCCGCTGACCCGGCAGACGCTCAAGAGCGCCTTCGAGCTGGCGAGCGGCGCCACCTTCACCGCGGGGGAGGGCCGCGAGCTCCACGGCCGGTCCTGGTCGGGTGCGGGCGCGATCGCCCGTGTCGACGTCAGCACCGACGGCGGAACCAGCTGGCGCCGGGCCCGGCTGCACGACCGGCCCCGCGCCGACACCTGGACCCGCTGGTCCGTCACCTGGAAACCCGACACCCCCGGCGCCACCCACCTCCTGGCCCGAGCCACCGACACGGCCGGCCGCCGCCAGCCGGACGTCGCCAGACCCAACACCCAGGGCTATCTGTTCGACGCGGTCGTCCGGCATCCGGTGACGGTGACCTGAATCCGAACACCCTGCCCCGTCACACGGGCGCCCCTTCGCATGAGCAGCCGCACCGGCGAACTGCCGCAGCCCACCCGGTACTTCTGAAAGGTCCTCCCATGGCCACCATCCTCTCCGTCTCCGGCAGTCCCTCCGCCACCTCCCGCACGGCCCGGCTGCTGCGTCACCTGGACGACCGGCTCACCGCCCACGGGCACGACGTGATCCCGCTCGACGTCCGCACGCTCCCGGCCGAAGCCCTGCTGCACGCCGACTTCCGGCACCCGGCGATCATCGAGGCCACCGCCCTGTTCGAGCGCGCCGACGGCATCGTGATCGGCACCCCGGTCTACAAGGCCGCCTACTCCGGCCTGTTGAAGTCGCTCCTCGACCTGCTGCCGCAGTACGCGCTGGCGGGCAAGACCGTCCTGCCGCTGGCCACCGGCGGCACCACCGCGCACGTCCTGGCCATCGACTACGCCCTGCGCCCCGTACTGAACTCCATGGGCCCCGCCCACATCACGCCGGGCTGGTTCACCCTCGACAAGGACATCAGCGTCGGCGACGACGGCAGCCTCGCCGTCGCGCCGGGCCCGGCCGAGGCCCTGGCCCAGGTCACCGACCAGTTCTCCCTCGCGCTCGGCGGCCGTCCGACCCTGCTGGCGGCCACCGGCTGAGCGCCGACGCCGCCGGAGCCCTCCCGGCGCTCGATTCCGCGGATCCGCACCCCCCTCGGCGCGACGCACGGCGCACGACCTCGATCGGAGACCCCCATGACCCTCAAGTTCCACTGGTTCCTGCCCACCAACGGCGACAGCCGCGACGTCGTCGGTGGTGGCCACGGCAGTCCGGCCACCGTGTCCGGGCGGGACCGGCCGCCGACGGTGGCCTACTTGAGCCAGATCGCCCGCGCCGCCGAGGACCTGGGGTTCGTGGGCGCGCTCACCCCCACGGGCGCCTGGTGCGAGGACGCCTGGCTGACCACCGCGATGGTCAGCCAGAACACCGAGCGGCTGAAGTTCCTGGTCGCCTTCCGGCCCGGCTTCGTCTCGCCGACCCTCGCCGCGCAGATGGCGTCCACCTTCCAGCGGCAGAGCGGCGGACGGCTGCTGCTGAACGTGGTGACGGGCGGGGAGAGCCAGGAACAGCGCGCCTACGGCGACTTCCTCGACAAGGACGACCGCTATCGCCGTACCGGTGAATTCCTCCAGGTCGTACGGGGGTTGTGGGAGGGGCAGACCGTCGATCTGGTCGGTGAGCACCTCCAGGTCGAGGGTGCGAGGCTGGCCCGGGTGCCGGACCCGGTCCCCGAGGTCTACTTCGGGGGTTCCTCGCCCATCGCCGGGAAGATCGCCGCCCGGCATGCCGACGTCTATCTCACCTGGGGCGAGCCGCCGGCCGCCGTCGCCGGGAAGATCGCCCGGATCCGGGGGCTGGCCGAGAAGGAGGGCCGCAGCGTCCGCTTCGGCATCCGGCTGCACGTCATCACCCGGGACACGAGCGAGCAGGCGTGGGCGGAGGCCCGGCGGCTGCTGGACGGCTTCGACCCCGAGACCGTGCGTGCCGTGCAGGCCGGGCTCGCCCGCAGCGAGTCCGAGGGGCAGCGGCGCATGCTCGCGCTGCACGGCGGCGGCTCCGACGGACTGGAGATCCACCCGAACCTCTGGGCGGGCATCGGGCTGGTGCGGGGCGGCGCTGGCACGGCGCTGGTCGGCAGCCACGACGAGGTCGCCGAGCGGATCGCGGAGTACCACCGGCTCGGCATCGACGAGTTCGTGCTGTCCGGCTACCCGCACCTGGAGGAGGCGTACTGGTTCGGCGAGGGCGTCCTGCCGAGGCTACGGGCGCAGGGCCTGTGGCAGCACCCCTTCGACGCACGGGCGACCCCCTCGGCCCAGGTGCCCTTCGCCGGTGCCGCACCCGCGCGATGACCCACGCCGGGCGGGGCCGGACGCTGTCGCGAACTCGCCAGACAGGCGTACGAATCAGCCAGAGCGGACAAGTATCCCTAGCTTTCCTATCGAATTACTAGGGAAGTGTTGACCCCCGTCGACGGAGCGAGTGAGGATGACGTCATGACGATCGCCCCTCCGGCCCCGGCCGCTCCGTTCGGCGACCCCGGGCGGGACGCCGTGGTCCCGTCGGCGGACGGGCCGGCCGACTGGCTGCACATCGCCCGCGAACTCGCGGACGACCTCGCTACGGACGCGGCCCTGCGCGAGGAGGCCGGCAAGCCCCCGCTCGACGAGGTGGCACGGCTGCGCGAGTCGGGTCTGCTGACGCTGCTGGTGCCGGCCGTGCACGGCGGGGCGGGCGCGGACTGGCGCGCCGCGTACGCCGTCGTACGGACCGTCGCCGCGGCCGACGGGGCCGTCGGCCATCTCCTGGGCAGCCACTACTTCCTGTCGTACAGCGCCCGGTTCTTCGCCGCGCCGGACCGCGCCGCACGCGTCGAGCGGGCGTCCGCCGCGGGCCAGTGGTACTGGGGCGGCGGCATCGCCTCGCAGGAACCGCCGCTCATGCTGACCCCGGCGGCGCACGGCTACCTGCTGGACGGCCATCAGCGCTACGGCTCCGGAGTCGGCGTCGCCGACCGGCTGCTGGTCCGCGCCGCCGTGCCCGGCACCGGCGAACCCCTCGCCGTCCTCGTCGACCCGGCCCACCCCGGTCTGGTGAGCGGCTCAGGCGGTGACACCTTCGGCCAGCGGCTCGCCGCCGCGGGTGCCGTCACCTTCGACTCGGTGCCGGTCGCGCGTCAGGACGTGCTCGGCTCCCTCTCCTCCGACGACGGAGCCCTGTCGCCCTTCGCCGGCCTCGCCGCGCCCACCGCACGACTGGTCTCCGCCCAGTTCTGTCTCGGCGTCGCGGAGGGGCTGCTCGGCGAGGTCCGCGAGCACGGACGGACCGCGCACTCGCCCTGGCCCTCGCTCGCACCCCAGCCCTGGCAGGGCAACCCGCCGCAGGATCCGTACGTCCTGACCGCCTACGGCGAACTCGCTGTCTCCGCGCGAGCCGCGTCCGCCCTCGCCGACCAGGCGGTGGACGCCCTCACCCGTGGCCTGAACCGGGGCGAGGACCTCGACGACGAGGAGTGCGCGGAGATCGCCGTCCTCGCGAGCGCCGCCGAGGCCGCCGCGTCCCGGGCCGCGCAGGAGATCACCAGCCGTGCGCTGGAGGCCGTCGGCGCGCCCGCCGCGCTCACCCGGCACGGGCTCGACCGCTTCTGGCGCGACACGCGCACCCACACCCTGCGCGAGCCGGTCGCCCACAGGCTGCGCGAGGTGGGGGACTACTTCCTGAACGGCGCGCATCCGCCGTTCAGCCTCCCCGCCTGACCCGGGCGGCCTGCCGGTGAGGACCGCCGCGGGCGTGAGGGATAATCTCAGCATGCGGATCTCGGCCAGAGCGGACTATGCGGTGCGGGCGGCGTTGGAGCTGGCCGCGGCAGGAGACGACACGTCACTGAAGGCCGAAGCCATCGCCGAGGCGCAGGGCATCCCCCACAAGTTCCTGGAGGGCATCCTCGGCGATCTGCGCCGGGGCGGCCTCGTGGTCAGCCAGCGCGGCGGCAAGGGCGGGTACCGGCTGGCCCGGCCGGCGGAGTCGATCGCCATCGCCGAGGTGATCCGTGTGGCCGACGGCCCCCTGGTCTCGGTGCGCGGCGTCCGCCCGCCCGACCTCTCCTACATCGGCCCCGCGGAGTCCCTGCTGCCCCTGTGGATCGCCGTACGCGCGAACGTCCGCAAGATCCTCGGCGAGGTCACCCTGGCGCACGTCGCCGCGGCGAAGCTGCCCGACGACGTGCTGAGCCTCGCGGACGACCCCGAGGCGTGGACGAACCCCTGACCCGCGGTTCTCACCCGGCCGGCTTCTCCCACACCGACACGTGCTTGCCGCTCTCCGCGGTGAACGGCTCGCGTGTCCAGTCGCCCCAGCGGTCCCGCAGCTTCAGGCCCGCCAGCCGGGCCATCAGGTCCAGTTCGGCCGGCCACACATAGCGGAACGGGATGGACCAGTGCTCGGCGCGGCCGTCGGTGATGGTGACGTAGTTCGAGCTCATCGCCTGCGTGGCGACGTCGTAGGTGTCGAACGCCCAGCCCGTGTCACCGATGTGGAACGGTACGGCGGTCTGGCCGGGCGGCAGCCGCCGCAGGTCGGGCACGCCCACCTCGATCACGAAGCAGCCGCCGGGCCGCAGATGGGCGGCGGCGTTGGCGAAGCAGTCGACCTGGGCGTCCTGGGTGGTCAGATTGCCGATCGTGTTGAAGACGAGGTACGCGAGGGCGAACTCGCCCGGCACCCGGGTCGTCGAGAAGTCCCCGATCGTCACCCCGACGGCGTCACCGCCGGGCTTCGCGCGCAGCCGCTCCACCATCGCCCGTGACATGTCGATGCCGTGCACCGGGACTCCGCGGGAGGTCAGCGGCAGCGCGATCCGGCCGGTGCCTACGCCGAGTTCGAGCGCCGGTCCGTCGCCCGCGAGTTCGGCCAGCAGGTCCACCGCCGGGTCCACCACGTCCGCGCGGAACATGTCCGCCGCCGAATCGTCGTACCCGGCCGCGATGTTCTCTCCGAAGTAGCCGTCGTCATCGCTCACGCCGGGACGGTACTGCCGGCCGGCGCACCGGGGCACCCGAATTTCCGGGCGCCCCGGCGCTCAAGCGCTCAGGTCCTCACGCGAGCGTGACCTTGACCGGCAGCTTCTTGATGCCGTTCACGAAGTTGGAGCGCACCCGCGGCACTTCGCCGGCCAGCTTGATGTCGGCGAGGCGCGGGATCAGCTCCTCGAACATGATGCGGATCTCGGTGCGGGCGAGCAGGTTGCCCAGGCACAGGTGCGGGCTGCCCTTGCCGAAGGTGACGTGGTCGTTGTCGGCTCGGGCGACGTCGAAGTCGTACGGGTTGCCGAAGACCTCCTCGTCGCGGTTGCCGGAGGCGAACCACATGACGACCTTGTCGCCCTCCTTGAGCTGCTTGCCGCCGAGCTCGACGTCCCGGGTGGCGGTGCGCCGGAAGTGGTAGACGGGGGATGCCCAGCGCAGGAACTCCTCGACCGCCACGGGGATCAGCGAGGGGTCCTCCTGGAGGCGGGCCAGCTGCTCGGGGTGCTGGAGCAGGGCCAGCATGGAGTGGGTGATGGTGTGCCGGGTGGTTTCGTTGCCGGCTACCACCAGCAGCAGGAAGTAGTTGTCGAAGTCCTGCGCGGACAGCGGGACGCCGTCGCGCGGGACGGTGTTGACCAGCTTCGACACCAGGTCGGAACCGTCGCCGCCGCGGCGCTGCCGGGCCAGCTCACGGCCGTACTCGAAGACCTCGACGGACGCGGGGGAGCGGAACGGCAGATCGCGGTACTTCTCGCTCTCCGCGCTGTGCAGCAGCACGTCCGCGTAGTCGGGGTCGGTGTTGCCGATGATGCGGTTGCCCCAGTCGATGAGCTGCTGGTTGTCCTCCGGCGGCACGTCGAGCAGCCGCGCCAGGACGTTGATCGGGAAGTCCGCTGAGACATCGGAGACGAAGTCGAACGTGCCCTTCGCGAGCGCCGCGTCCAGCGTCGTCGCGGTCAGGCCGCGCAGGAAGTCTGCGTAGCTGTTGATGACGCTCGCGCCGAACTGCCGCTGGATGACGCTGCGCAGCGCGCGGTGCCGGACACCGTCCATCTCCAGGATGGAGGCGCGCTTCTTGATCTGGTCGTCGTCGACCTCCTCCAGGTTGACGAACCTCGTGGAGGTGAAGGTCTCCGGGTCGCGGTCGACGCGGGCTATGTCGGCGTGCCGGGTCACCGCCCAGAAGCCGGAGTTGGGGGCGTCCTCCGGCTGCCAGTGCACCGGGTCCTCGTGGCGCAGGGTGTGGAACATGCGCCAGGGCGTCACCCCGTCGGTGAACTTGTCGAGGTCGGTGAGGTTCACGTCGGCGAGCGGCATCGGCTCGGATGCGGAAGCGGAAGTCATCGATGGCTCCTGGGTGTCACGGGACCGCGGGGTCACAGGTGGTAGGCGTACTCGGTGAACTCCCAGTCGGTGACGTGCCGTTGGAAGCGTTCGA
Organism: Streptomyces chartreusis; assembly: GCF_008704715.1. NCBI lineage: Bacteria > Bacillati > Actinomycetota > Actinomycetes > Kitasatosporales > Streptomycetaceae > Streptomyces > Streptomyces chartreusis. Next base: position 1,347,310 of record NZ_CP023689.1, on the reverse strand, counting down.
CCTCGTTGCGCTTGTAGGTGAGGTAGGAGGTGGTGAAGTCCTTGCCGAGCAGGTCGGCCAGGTCGGTGTCCGCCTCCAGCGCGTCGAGCGCGGCGGACAGGTCGGTGGGCAGCAGCGCTGACCGCGCGGTGTCGTAGCCGTAGCCCTCCAGCGGGGGCGGGGGCTCCTCACCGGCGCGGATTCCGAGGAGGGCGGCGGCGAGGGTGGCCGCGATCGCCAGGTAGGGGTTGGCGCTCGCGTCACCGAGACGCAGCTCGAGGCGGGCGCCGGCGCCGCGCTCGGGCGGGATGCGGACCATGGCGCTGCGGTTGTCCAGGCCCCAGTCGATCAGCCAGGGCGCGAGGGTGTCCGGGCCGAAGCGCTTGTAGGAGTTCACGGTCGGGTTGAGCAGCGCGGCGAGCGCGGGCGCGTGGGCGACGATGCCGGCGATCGCGTGCCGGGCGACGGCCGACAGTCCGTGGGCCCCCGCGGGGTCGTCGAAGGCGTTGCGGGCCTCCGCGTCGTCGCAGGACAGATGCAGATGGAAGCCCGAGCCGCCGGCGTCGCCGAACGGCTTGGCCATGAAGGTGGCCAGCAGGCCGTCCCGGCGGGCCAGTTCCTTGACCGCGGCCTTGAAGCGGAAGGAGCGGTCGGCCGCGTCCAGCGCGTCGGAGTGGGTGAGGTTGATCTCGTACTGGCCGCCGTCGAACTCGTGGTTGCCGGTGATCACACCGATGCCCAGGTCACGCAGGTGGCGCAGGGTGCGCAGCAGATGGTTCGAGGGGTCGGCGCGCAGGCCGGCCGTGTAGACGGCGCCGGTCGTCTCGGGGTGCCGTCGCCAGCCGGCGGCGGTCCGCTCCAGCAGGAAGTACTCCAGCTCCGGGCCGACGATCGGACGCAGGCCCTGCTCGGCGCAGTGGGCCAGGACCGTGCGCAGCAGGTCGCGCGGTGACTCGGGGGCGGGGGCGCCGGTCGCCGGGTCGGTGACCTCGCCGAGGCAGGTGGCGACGCCGGGCTCCCAGGGGAGCGTGGTCAGGGTGGACAGGTCGGGGCGCACGGTGACGTCGGGCAGGCCGGCGTCCAGACCGCCCGGGACCGGGACCACGTCGCCCTGCGGGGTGGTGTGGTAGACGGCCCGGCAGAACGCCAGACCGTGTTCGCAGGCCGCCGGCAGATGGTCCACCAGCACGTCACGGGCGCGGTCGGTGCCGATGAGGTCGGGATAGGTCACCCGGACCACGTCGACACCCTCGGCGGTGAGCCGCTCCATGTGCCGGCGGATGTCTGGTTTGTCGTGAGCGCTCACCGATGTCTCCTCGGAGGGATGGGGAAGGGTGGCGTGCGGACGACCTGAGCAGGGGGTGCGAGATGGGGGAGAGGCGACCCCGGGTCGTCGTTTGAACCCGAACGGTATGGAGAGGATTCGTCGTCCCGCAAGGGGGCGGCCTCAAAAATTTATCCACCTGGACAGGTATTGACCAGGGTCGAGCGGCTTCCTATGTTGTTTGAAGCCAAACGAGTCAGGGGTGTGGCTCTCGCACCCCTTTGGCCAAGGGGCCCGGCCGCACAGCCGGCCGGGCCCCGCATCCCCTTCACTCCGCTCCGACGCCCTCACCTCCAGGAGGACCGGCCATGAAGGTCGTAGTCGACATGAACAAGTGCCAGGACCACGGCCAGTGCGTCTTCGCGGCCCCCGACGTCTTCTCGATGGACGACGACGGACACCTCGTATTCGTCTCCGAGCCCGACGACGCGCTGCGCGACGAGGTCGAGGAAGCCGCCGACGTCTGCCCGCTCCAGGCCATCCGGATCGAGGGCTGAGCCCCATGACCGGACGCGTAGTCGTCGCCGGCGCCTCGATGGGCGGCCTGCGCGCCGCCGAACAGCTGCGCGCGGCCGGCTGGACCGGCGCGATCACGGTGGTGGGCGACGAGCCCCACATGCCCTACAACCGGCCTCCGCTGTCCAAGGAGGTCCTCGCCGGCAAGGCGCCCTTCGAGTCGCTCGCCTTCACCCCGAAGGCGGCCGCCGCCGACGTGGACTGGCGCCTCGGCACCCGGGTCGCCGCCGCCCGCCTGGCCGAACGCGTCGTCGCCCTCGACGACGGCTCCGAGATCCCGTACGACGGACTCGTCGTCGCCACCGGTATGCGCCCCCGGCGGCTGCGCTGCCCCGGCCCGCTCGCCGGCCGCCACACCGTCCGCACCATCGACGACGCCCAGGGCCTGCGCGAGGAGCTGACACGCCCCGGCGCGCGGGTGGTCGTGGTCGGCGCCGGCTTCATCGGTTGCGAGGTCGCCGCGACCGCCGTCGCGCTCGGCGTCACCGAGGTGACCGTCGTCGACCCGCTGCCCCTGCCGATGGTCGGACCGCTCGGTGAGCTGCTCGCGCGTGCCCTGCTGAAGCGGCACGAGGAGCGCGGGGTCCGCTTCGCGCTCGGCACCGGGGTCGCCGGGTTCGAGGGCGAGGACCGGGTGACGGGCGTCGTCCTGACCGACGGCACGGTCCTGCCCGCCGACGTGGTCGTCGAGTCGGTCGGCTCGGTCGCCAACACCGAGTGGCTGGCCGGCAACGGGCTCGACCTCACCGACGGCGTACTGACCGACGAGCAGCTGAGGGCCGGCGGCCGGCCGGAGGTCGTGGCCGTCGGCGACGTCGCCCGCTTCCCCAACGCCCGCTACGACGGCGCGTCCCGCCGCGTCGAGCACTGGTCCATCCCGACCGACACCGCCAAGCACGCGGCCCGGACGCTGGCCGCCCATCTGGCGGGCGGCCAGGCCGAATCCGCTCCCTTCGCCCCCCTGCCCACCTTCTGGAGCGACCAGCACGACTTCCGGCTCCAGTCGTTCGGCGCGCCCGTCCTCGGCCTCGGCGACGTGCGCGTCCTGGACGGCGATCCCGAAGGCGACGTCCTGGTGGGCTACCACGCCGACGACCGGCTGGTCGGCGTCGTCGCGCTCGGCGGCCACAGCGCCGCCGTGGGTGCCGCCCGCTACCGCGCCCAGCTGCTGAAGCAGCCCGCCCTCACCGCGTAAGGAACCCCGTCATGTCCCCAGTCCGTGGCTACTTCCACCCCAAGACCGGCAGCGGTGCCTCGTCGCTGATCCCGTCGCCGCCGTGGCACTACTCCGGCGACCTGCTGACCGTCGAGTACCGCACGGACCCGGCGCGAGTGCGGGAACTGCTGCCCGAGCCGCTGGAGTTGGCCGACGAGGATCCCGGTGCCGTGGCCCTGATCTGGGCCGACTGGCAGTCCTGCTCGCAGTCCGGGGCGGAGCTGCTCGATCCCGTGCTGTCGCAGTACAAGGAGGCCTTCGCGGTCGTCCGGTGCAAGTACCGCGGGCAGACCTACTCGCGGTGCGTGTACATCTGGGTCGACAAGGACTTCGCCATCGCGCGCGGGCTGCACCAGGGGTATCCCAAGAAGCTCGGCTCCATCCACCAGACGCGGCCGCACCCGTACGGGCCCGCTCCGCGGATCGAGGCGGGGGCGCGGTTCGGGGCGACGCTGGCCGCCGCGGATCGCCGGCTGGCGCAGGCCGTGGTCACCCTGCGGGAGCCGGCCGAGTCGAACGGGTTCGTGAACGCGCATCCGATGGCCCATCACCGGTGGCTCCCCTCGATCGAGAAGGGCAAGGGGCTCGCGCTCGACGAGCTGGTCGAGACGGGGGCGGCGTCCTTCGAGGCAGGTCAACCATGGGTGGGGGAAGCCGAGTTGGAGCTTTTCGAGGCGCCTACCGAGGAGCTCGCCCGGCTGGAGGTCCGTGAGCCGATCGCCGCGTATTACCGGCAGGTCGGGGTGGTCTGGGACGGGGGGCGGCTGTTGGAGGTGGGGACGTCCGGAGCGTCTGCCGGGTGAGGTTCGTGGTCGGCCGCGGGTGCGTCGTGGTTGGTCGCGCAGTTCCCCGCGCCCCTGGTTGGTGTCGTCATCCCTCGTTCATATGGAGCCCTAGTCATGCCTGACAAGATCGTCGTCGCCGGAGTTGCCGTCGACACCCGGCACTGGATCGGCGGCAAGCGTGTCGCCTCCGCCGGTACCTTCACCGACACCTCTCCCATCGACGGCGGCGTCCTCGGTGAGATCGCCCGCGGTGGTCCCGCCGAGGCCGAGGCCGCCGTCGCCGCCGCCCGTGAGGCCTTCCCCGCCTGGGCCGCCACGCCCCGTGCCGAGCGGGCCCGCATCCTGCACGCCATCGCCGACGGGGTCGAGAAGCGGATCGAGGAGCTCGCCGTCGTCGAGACCACCGACAACGGCGCCCTGCTGCGCTCGCACCGCCGGGGCGTGATGCCCCGCGTCGCCCACAACTTCCGCTTCTTCGCGGACTGGTTGCTCTCCCTCGGCCACGAGGACTTCGAGACGCGCGGGCACACCAACCACGTCTCCTGGGACCCGGCCGGACCGTGCGTGCTGATCACCCCGTGGAACGCGCCGCTCATGCTGGCCACCTGGAAGGTCGCCCCGGCGCTCGCGGCCGGCGACACCGTCGTCCTCAAGCCCGCCGAGTGGTCCCCGCTCACCGCCTCCCTCCTCGCCGACATCGCCGCCGAGGCGGGCCTGCCCGCCGGTGTCCTCAACGTCGTCCAGGGCTACGGCTCCGAGATCGGCGACACCCTCACCGCGCACCCGGACGTGCGCCGGATCAGCTTCACGGGCTCGGTTCCCACCGCCAAGCGGATCGCCGCGTCCGCCGCCGCGAACCTCACCCCGCTCAGCCTCGAACTCGGCGGCAAGTCACCGCTGCTGGTGTTCGCCGACGCCGACCTGGACCTCGCGGTCGACCTCGCCGTGGAGCAGTACGACAACGCCGGGCAGGTCTGCCTCGCCGCCACCCGCATCCTGGTGGAGGAGTCCGTCGCCGAGGAGTTCACCCGGCGCTTCGCCGACAGGGCGGGTGCGCTGACGCAGGGCGACCCGCGCGACGAGGCCACCGACATCGGTCCCAACATCCACCCCCGTCAGCTGGAGAAGATCGACGGGTTCGTGCGGCGGGCCGTCGAGGCCGGGGCCCGTGCGGTCGTCGGCGGGGAGCGCCGGGACGGGCAGTTCTACGCGCCGACCCTGCTCACCGATGTCGCCCAGGACTCCGAGATCGTGCAGGAGGAGGTCTTCGGGCCGGTCCTCACCCTCCAGACCTTCGCCGACGAGGACGAGGCCGTACGCCTCGCCAACGACACCCGCTTCGGGCTCGCCGCCACCCTCGCCACCGGCGACCCCGAGCGCGCCGAACGCGTCACCGCGCGGCTCGTCGCCGGCACGGTCTGGGTCAACTGCTTCTTCGTACGCGACCTCCAGGCCCCCTTCGGCGGCTCCCGCCAGTCCGGCGTCGGACGCGAGGGCGGCACCTGGAGCTTCGACTTCTACTGCGACCTGAAGAACACCGTCACCGCCCCGAAGGGATGGAGCCACAGCCATGGGTGAGATCGTCGGGGCCGGGCTGCTCGCCCATGTCCCCACCGTCGTACTGCCGGAGGCCGTCCGGCTGGAGCTCAACGAGGGCAAGGAGATCACCCTCGTCACCGGCCTGAAGGAGCTCCGCGCGGAGGTCTTCGAGCGGGACGACTACGACACCGTCGTCGTCCTCGACTCCCACTGGGCGACGACGGTCGAGTTCGTCGTCACCGCGCAGCAGCGCCGCGCCGGTCTCTTCACCTCCGAGGAGCTGCCGCGCGGCATGTGCCGGATGCCGTACGACTTCCCGGGCGATCCCGAACTCGCCCACAACATCGCGAGGTTCGCCGACGAGCACGGCACCTGGATCACCGCGATCGAGGACGACCACCTGCCGATCTACTACGCCACCATCAACCTCTGGAAGTTCCTCGGGGAGGGGCTGCCGGACAAGCGGTGGGTCACCATCGGCGTCTGCCAGACCGGCGACATGGAGGACCATCTGCGGCTCGGCCGTGCCCTGGCCGACGGCATCGCCGCCACCCCGGGCCGCCGCGTCCTGCTCATCGCCTCCGGCGCCCTGTCGCACACGTTCTGGCCGCTGCGCGAACTGCGCGACCACGAGTCCAGCGACCCGGCGCACATCTTCACCCCCGAGGCCCGCGCGGCCGACCACGAGCGCATCGCCTGGTTCAAGGAGGGCCGCCACGACAAGGTCCTCGACACCATGGACGAGTTCTGGAAGTACAAGCCCGAGGCGAAGTTCTTCCACTACCTGATGATGGCCGGCGCCCTCGGCGAACAGTCCTGCGTCGCCAGGGCCCGCCAGTACGGCGAGTACGAGAACTCCATCGGCACCGGCCAGGTCCATCTGTGGTTCGACCGTCCCGCCGACGGCTGGACCGGCACGGAAGCGTCCGCATCCGTGCCCGCCGCGCCCCACAACCCGCACCGTCGCTTCTAGGAAGGCCGTCATGCCCGAATACCGCCGCATCCTCCTCGACGGCGCAGCCGTCCAGGTCACCGTCGACGGGGACGAACTCGTCGCCGGTGACGGCCGGCGCGTCAAGACCGAGGACGCCCAGCACCTGCCCCCGGTCGTCCCGTCCAAGGTCGTCGCCGTCCACCTCAACCACCGCAGCCGGGTCGAGGAGTTCCGGATCGACCTGCCGGACACCCCGACCTACTTCCACAAGCCGACCTCGTCCCTCAACTCCCACAAGGGCGCGATCGTCCGCCCCGACGGCTGCAAGTGGCTCAACTACGAGGGCGAGGTCGCCATCGTGATCGGGCGGACCGCGCGGAACGTGTCCCCGGCCGAGGCGGGGGAGTACATCGCCGGCTACACGATCGCCAACGACTACGGACTGCACGACTTCCGCGACACCGACGCGGGCTCCATGCTCCGGGTCAAGGGCTCCGACACCCTCTGCCCGCTCGGACCGGGCCTGGTCACCGACTGGGACTTCCACGGCAAGCGGCTGCGGACGTACGTCAACGGCGAGGTCGTGCAGGACGGTTCGACCGACGAGATGAAGTGGGACATGCACTACCTCGTCGCCGACATCGCCCGCACCATCACCCTCTACCCGGGCGACGTGCTCCTGTCCGGCACCCCGGCCAACTCCCGCCCCGTCCGGCCCGGCGACGTCGTCGAGGTCGAGGTCGAGGGCCTCGGCCGGCTCACCAACCACATCGTCACCGGCCCGACCCCGGTCCGCACCGACGTGGGAGCCCAGCCGACCGAGTCCGAGGAGGTGCTGTCCACCGCGCTCGGCGGGGACTGGGAGTTCCGCGGCATCCGGCCGCCCAGGCGTTGACCGTGCGTACGGCCGTGCCGGACCCGGCGGGTAAGGTCGCGAACATGACCGCATCCGCCGAGGGACCCGAGCGATCCACCAGGTCGACGGGCTCCGAGGCCCCGCAGAGGGACCGCAAGCCACGCAAGCGCATGAACTACGGCGAGGGCCGCGAGGCCCTGCTCAACGCCGCGGTGCGGGTCGTGGCGCGCGGCGGGCTGCGCAAGCTCACCTACCGGGCGGTCGCCCAGGAGGCCGGCACCACGCACGGCCTGGTCGTCCACCACTTCGGCTCGCGCGACGCGCTGATCGAGGAGGCCCTCGCCCACGCGATCCGCACCTCGCTCAGCACCAGCGCGCTCGAACCGGGCACCGGCAAGGTCGCCGACTTCTCGGTGGGCGTCTCCGACATGGTCATCGCCGACCCGGACATCCAGGCATTCCAGTACGAGCTGCTGCTGGAGGCCCGGCGCCGCCCGGAGCTGCTGCCGCAGATCCGTGCCCTGTACGACGACTACTTCGACGCCACCCGGCGCGAGCTGTCCCGGATGCTCCCCGAGGACGCCGGGCAGCCGCTGACCCGGCTGATCTTCGCCGCGCTGGACGGGCTCGTGCTGCACCAGCTGGTCTTCGGTGAACCCGGGACCACCGACGCCGCGATCGAGGAGCTGCGCGGGCTGCTCCGACTGCTCTCGGCCGACGGCCACGAAGCACCGGAGAACGACGGCTGACCTGCACCTTCAAGGACCCCGGGCACCCGTGGCCCGGGGTCCTTCCACGTTGTCGCGGCAATTCTCGGCGCCACCCCTTGCCAAACGGATAGTTCCAGCCCACCATGGGGCAACTCGTTTGGCCTGAAACGAAATCCTCCTTTCCCCTGGCAGGTGATCCGAGTGGACAGTCAGACGGCGGTCCCGAACCAGACCGCGCCCGACGCCTCCACCGCAGGCAAGCTCAAGCCCAACTCTCTCGGCGTGCTGGGCATCCTCTTCTTCGTCCTCTCCGCCCAGGCGCCGCTGACCGGCGTCGCGGGCGCCGTCCCCATCGCCGTGGCCATCGGAAACGGCGCCGGGGCCCCGGCCGCCTATCTCGCGGCCGGTCTGATCACCCTGCTGTTCTCGGTCGGCTTCGTCGCCATGGGCCGGCACGTGGTGGACGCCGGTGCCTTCTACCGGTACATCGGCAAAGGGCTCGGCCGGGACCTCGGCCACGGCAGCGCGGGCATCGCCCTCTTCGCGTACTGCGCGGTCCAGGCCGCCATGTACGGCCTGTACGGCGCCACCGTGAACGGGCTGCTGGCGCACTACGCCGGCATCGACGTGCCCTGGTGGGTGTGTGCCCTGGTCACGATGGCGATCGTGCAGGTCCTCGGTGCCCTGGGCATCGAGATGGGCGCGAAGGTGCTGGCCGTGTTCGTACTGGCCGAGTTCAGCATCCTCAGCGCCTTCGCCGTCGTCACCTTCGCCAAGGGCGGCGGGCCCGAGGGCCTCGGCTTCGCGGACACCTTCTCGCCGGGCGCGGCCCTGGAGGGGGCGCCGGGCGTGGCGCTGATGTTCGCCGTGGCGTCCATGATCGGCTTCGAGGCCACCGCGATCTACGGCGAGGAGGCCCGCGAGCCCCGCAGAACGGTGCCCCGCGCGACATACGCGGCCGTCGCCCTCGTCACCGGCTTCTTCGCCTTCGCCTCCTGGATGCTGATCTCCTCCTACGGCGCCTCGAAGGCGGCCGGCGCGGCGGGCAAGGCGCTTGAGGGCGGTGACTCGACGGCGTTCGTCTTCGCGCCGATCGCCGCCCAGTTCGGCACCTGGGTCAACGACGTGCTGCCGGTCCTGCTGGCCACCTCGCTCTTCGCCGGCATCCTGGCCTTCCACAACTCGGCCAACCGCTATCTGTTCTCGCTCAGCCGTGAGGGACTCCTGCCGCGAAGGGTGTCGGCGGTCAACAACCGGCACTCGCCCGGTGTCGCCGGCTTCGTGCAGACGTCGATCGCCGTCCTGCTGGTGATCCCGTTCGCGCTGGCCGGCAAGGACCCGGTGCTCACCCTGTTCTCGTGGGGCAGCGGCATCGCCGTACTGGCGATCATGCTCCTGTACTTCCTGACCTCGGTCTCGGTCGTCGCCTTCTTCCGGCGCGAGCGCCTCGACACACGGCCGTGGAACACGCTGGTCGCCCCGCTGCTGGGTGCCGTGGGGATCGCCGGGGCGATCTGGCTGATCGTCGAGAACTTCACGACGCTCATCGGCGGCGACCGGACCACCGCCCTGTGGCTCCAGGCAGCGGTCCCGGCCGTCCTGGTGCTCGGCGTCGTCACCGGCCGCCTGACGCGACCGGCCCGCACGTAGGCCGGTAGGTCATGCCTGTCGTCCGGCCGGGGCCGAGGAGCCGCCGGCCGGACGGCGGGTGAGCGCCCGGAGGGTGCCCGGCGTCGCCCGGCCCCGACCGTCTTCTTCTTCGAGATCGCACGTCATCTGGAGGTCCTCGCATGCCGGCCGTCACCCACGAAGAGTGGCTGCGTCGCGCCAAGTCCCTGCACCTGTCCGGCGCCCATCACATCGACGGCGCCGACGAGCCGGGCGGGGGAGCGGCCTTCGCGGCCGTCTCGCCCCGGGACGGGCAGGTCCTCGCGCAGGTCGCCGACGGGGGCGCCGCCGAGGTGGACGCGGCCGTCGCAGCCGCCCGGCGGGCCTTCGACACCGGACCCTGGCCGCGCCTGGCGTCTGCCGAGCGCGGCCGTGTGCTCCTGCGGATCGCCGACCTGCTTCAGGAGCGGCGCGCCGAACTGGCCCTGACCGTCAGCCTGGAGATGGGCAAACCCATCACGGACGCCCACGACATCGAGCTGCGCGCCGCCGTCAACACCTTTCGCTGGTACGGCCAGCTCGCCGACAAGCTCACCGACGAGTCCCCGCACACCGCCCCCGACGCCCTCGCCCTGGTCACCCGGGAACCGGCCGGGGTCGTCGGCGCTGTCGTGCCGTGGAACTTCCCCCTGACGCTCGCCGGCTGGAAGGTCGCCCCGGCGCTCGCCGCCGGCTGCACGGTCGTACTGAAGCCGTCGGAGAACTCCCCGCTGTCGGCGTTGACGCTTGCCCGTGTCGCCACCGAGGCGGGGCTGCCCCCGGGTGTGCTCAACGTGGTGAACGGCGAAGGCCCCGTCGCCGGACGTGCCCTGGGGCTCCACCCCGACGTCGACGTGCTCGCGTTCACCGGCTCCACCGCCGTCGGCCGGCACTTCCTGCACTACGCGGCCGACTCCAACCTCAAGCGGGTCTGGCTCGAACTGGGCGGCAAGTCACCGAACATCGTCCTGCCCGACGCCCCCGACCTGGACCGGGCCGCCGCCACCGCGGCCTGGGGCATCTTCTTCAACCAGGGCGAGATGTGCACGGCACCCTCCAGGCTCCTCGTGCACTCCTCCGTTGCCGATCGCGTCACCGAGGCCGTCGTACGCCGGGCCCGCGAGCTGCGGATCGGCGACCCCCTGGACCCGGCCACCGAGATGGGCGCCCTGGTCGGCGAATCCCACCTCGGCCGCGTCCTCGGCCACATCGGGACCGGCAGGGAGGAAGGCGCACGCCTGCGGACCGGCGGTGAGCGGATCCTCGCCGAGACCGGCGGCACCTACCTGGAGCCGACCGTTTTCGACGGGGTCGCGCCGACCATGCGGCTGGCCCGCGAGGAGATCTTCGGCCCCGTCCTGTCCGTCCTCGCCTTCGACGACCTGGACGAGGCGGTACGGCTGGCCAACGCCACCGAGTACGGCCTCGCCGCCGGCCTGTGGACCTCGGACCTGTCCACCGCCCACCGTGTCTCGCGGGCCCTGAAGGCCGGCACGGTCTGGGTCAACTGCTACGAGGAGGGCGACCTGACCGTCCCCTTCGGCGGGATGAAGCAGTCCGGGAACGGCCGCGACAAGTCCGTGCACGCCCTGGAGAAGTACACCGAGCTCAAGACGACCTGGATCCAGCTGTGACCCGTCCCCTGATCGCCGTCCCCGCCCGCTTCTCCGCCACCACCTCGGCCCTGCGGTACGCCGCCGAGGTCAACGCCCGCGCCCTGATCGAGGCGGTGTGGCGAGCGGGCGGCGAACCGGTGGGCATCCATCCCGCAGCCGGTGACGTCGCCGGCCGGCTCACCCGCTTCGACGGGATTCTGCTCCCCGGCGGCGGCGACCTCGCCCCGCACCGCTACGGCGCCGCCGACACCCACGCGGCCGTCTACGACGTCGACGACCTCCAGGACACCTTCGACCTCGAAGTCGCCCGGCGCGCACTGGACCTGGGCATCCCCCTGCTGGCGATCTGCCGCGGCCTGCAGACCGTGAACGTCGCCCTCGGCGGCACGCTGGAGCAGGACATGGGCGGTCCCGAACGCGAACACCGGCACCTCGTGCACCCGGTGGCCGTCGAGCGCGGCACCCTGCTGGAACGTGCCCTCGGCGCGGAGAAGGCGGAGGCATCCTGCTACCACCACCAGCGCGTGGACCGCCTCGGCAGCGGCCTCACCATCACCGCCCGAGCCGCCGACGGGACGGTGGAGGGGCTCGAACTGCCCGGCGCGCAGGGGTGGTTCACGGCGGTGCAGTGGCACCCCGAGGACACCGCCGACCGCGACCCGGCACAGCAGGCGCTCTTCGACGCCCTGGTGGGGGCGGCACGCGAGCGGCGCTGAGCGAGGAGGCCCTCAGCCGTCGGTCCTGGCCCGCCGTCCGCTGCGGCGAGGTGCCGGCTCGGCTCCGTCGAGCAGGGCGAGGCGGCGCTCCTCGCCCTGCTCCTCGACCTGGATCACCACCCGCCGCAGTCCCTCCGCGACGCTGCGGCACTCCTCCTCGCTGAGCTGCCCCGCGACGAACGCCTCCTCCTCGTTGAACGCCGGGAACAGCCGGCGCATCAGCTCCTCGCCCTCCTCGGTGAGGCTGAGCAGCACGAGCCTGCCGTCACTCGGATGCCCGGCCCGCTTCAGCAGCCCGCGCCCCTCCAGCGTCCGCGCCACGCCCGTGAGCGTGCCCTTGGAGATCCCGGCCTCCTCCGCCACATGCCGGGTCTCCGACTCGCCCCACACCCAGACCACCCAGAGCACCACGAACGCCGTCCAGGTCAGATCGACGCCGCGCAGCACGGAGTTCTCCAGGTGCTGCCGGACCGTCGAGGCCGCGCGGTAGATGTTGGCGACCACGGCCATCTGCTCCCGGTGCAGCGGGATACCGCCGAGCTTGGCCTCGGCCAGCTTCTCGGCGGCGGTGATCGATCGTTGGCCGGGCATGGAACTCTCCTTTGGCCGCGACGTCGGACAGGCGGTGTCGGACGGGGAACAGGCGTTTTTCGTTCGGGTTCAAATTGTACGGAAGGGGCCGCCGCTTCCCGGACCCTGGACGCCCTCTTGACGTGGGCCGCGAGCGGACCGACACTCGAGCATATTCCTAGTGAATTGGTAGGGAAGCATGGGGCGCCTTGAGTCGGTCACCGGTCGAGTGATCCGTACGCCCCTTCTCACGTCCCGCCGTCACATCGACCTGCTCCGCGTATGCAGCGCGATCAGCCCACTGGGCTGAACCCCCACGTCGCCTTCGCCGACCGCGCACGTCCACACGCCTGCCCCGGGGAGAGTCATGTCCGTCACACCGCTGGCCGCCCACACGTCCACCCGGCCCGCCCCCGCCTTCAGGGGTCGTATCGGAAGGGACGCGCGCAGCGGCCACTACGCCGTGCCGCGCCGCTACCGCCTCCATCTGTCGACCGCCTGCCCGGACGGCCTGCGCATCGCCGTCGCCCACGCCCTGCTGGGCCTCGACGACATCTGTCCCGCGACCTTCCTGGCCCCGATCCCCGACTCCGCCGACGACGGACACGCCGTGCTGCGTCCGCTGTACGACGCCAGCGCCCACCGCTACTCGGGACCGGCCCTCGCGCCGGTCCTCAGCGACGACTGGTCCGGGCGCATCGTGAGCAACCACGCCCCCGACATCACCCGCGACCTCGCCCGGCGCTTCGGCCACGGACGCCTGGAGCTCTACCCGTGCGGCGCCGAGTCGGAGATCGAGGCCGTCGAGGACATGTGCGCACAGGGCATCGAGGAGGCCGCGCAGCGAGCGGGCGCGGCCGGTGCCGAACCGGCGGAGCGCGACGAGGCGCTCGGGACACTGCTGCGCTCCCTCGGCGCGCTGGACCGGTGGCTCGACGGACGTACCTACATGATTCGCAATCAGATCACCGCCGCGGACGTGGAGTTGTGGGTCACCCTGGTCCAACTCGACACCGTCCACCGGCACCACCTGGACGCCGCGGCGGTGCAGCGCATCGCCGCGCACCCTGCCCTGTGGGACTACGCCCGCCGGCTCGCCGCCCACCCGGCGTTCGGCGCGCACCTCGACCTGGACGCCATCGCCCGTCGCCACCACGCCCGTTGTCAGGGCCTGGAAGCCGCGGGCGCCGCCGTCCAGATCCTGGACTGGGCCGCCCACGCGGTAGCCGGGACCGGCGCCCGACCGCAGGTCGAGGGGCCCTGAGCCGTTCCGCACCATGGACCGGCGTTGACATTCGTTCGGGCAACTGTCTTAACTTACGGCCCAGAACGGTCATGAGCGTCAGCGACAAGCCCTGGCTCGCTGACCGGCAACCCTCGCGTCGCGGTGGGGTGCCCCAGGTGACGACCGGACCGGATGACATTCGGTAAGCGCGAGGCCCACCAGGGCCGGAAAAGCGAGTGACGACATGGACGCAGCTCCCAGGACGGCCGAACGCCGCTCCCAGAGCCGTGTCCTGCCGTTCACGAACCTGCTCGTCGCCGACCGCACCGTCGATCTGCTCCGGGTCAACAGCGCACTGTGTACCGCACCGGGCTGCGCCCGCTGTCGTGGCTGACGCCTTCCACCGGCCACGCACCTCCTGACGAACACCGCACCGGCGGTGTGCCGTCGCCCGCCCAGCCCCAGGTACCCGCGCCTCCCGTGAGACGTCACGCCGCCCCGCGGCCGTCGTCGCCGCACCCTGCGCCGGGTCCGGGGAATTCCGACTCCTGCCGGAGCCCTCCATGAGTGAACCCCCAGGCGCCGCCGTGTCCCTCGCCGAGGCACCGCCGCCCACCGACACGACGTCAAGACCCCTAGCGGCACAGCGAGTTCTGCCGCTGCGACGACCCGGTCGGTGGATCGCCACCGCGGTGGTCCTCGTCCTGGCCACCCAGTTCGTGCACGGCCTGGTGACCAACCCCTTCTACCAGTGGGACCGCTTCGGCTACTGGTTCCTGCGGCCGACCATCCTCGACGGACTGCTCGTCACCCTCGAAGTCACCGCCTACAGCGCGGTATTGGGGCTCCTCGGCGGCATCCTGCTGGCGCTGGCCCGGCTCTCGCGGAGCCCGGTGCTGCGGGCGGTCAGCTGGATCTACGTCTGGGCGTTCCGCTCCATCCCGCTGATCGTGGTGCTGCTGTTCCTCTACAACTTCAGCGCCCTGTACAGAACGCTGAGCGTGGGCGTGCCCTTCGGCCCCGCCTTCTTCTCCTTCGACGAGTCGAAGCTCGCCACCGACATCGTCATCGCGGTCGTCGGCATCAGCCTCCACGAGTCCGCGTACGCCGCCGAGGTCGTCCGCGGCGGCATCCTCTCCGTCGACCAGGGCCAGCACGAGGCGGCCGCGGCCCTCGGCCTGCCGAAGGGCTACCAGTTCAAGCGGATCGTGTTCCCGCAGGCGCTGCGCTCCATCATCCCGAACTACGTCAACCAGCTCATCGGCCTGATCAAGGGCACCTCGCTGGTCTTCTACGTGTCCCTGCTCGACCTGTTCGGCGCCGCGCAGTCCATGGGCTCCACCTACCCCGGCGACATCGTGCCGCTGCTGATGGTCGCCACCGTCTGGTACCTGATCCTCACCAGCGTCGTCTCCGTCGTCCAGTTCTACGTCGAGCGGTACTACGCCCGCGGCGCCACGCGTTCCCTGCCGCCGACCTCGCTGCAGAAGCTGCGCATCGCCATCACCGACCTCAGGGCCCGCGTCCGCAGGGAGGCCGCCGTATGACCGCCGAAAGCCTCCTGAGCACGGGCGCCACCGTGGAGGTGCACGACGTGCACAAGTGGTACGGCGCCCACCGGGTGCTCAACGGCGTCGACCTGACCGTACGGCCCGGCGAGGTCACCGTGATCCTCGGCCCGTCCGGCTCCGGCAAGTCCACCCTGCTCAGGGTCGTCAACCACCTGGAGAAGCCCGAGATCGGCCACGTCAGCCTCGACGGCGAGCTCATCGGCGTACGCCGGCAGGGCGACCGGCTCAAGGAGCTGAGCGAGCGGGCCATCCTCACCCAGCGCGGCAGGATCGGCTTCGTCTTCCAGAACTTCAACCTCTTCCCGCATCTGACGGTCCTCGACAACGTGGCCGCCGCCCCGGTGGCGACCGGCAGGCTCGGCAAGCCCGCCGCCCTGGAACTCGCCCGCGACCTCCTCGACCGGGTCGGCCTCGCCGACAAGGCCGGCGCCTACCCGCGGCAGCTCTCCGGCGGCCAGCAGCAACGCGTGGCCATCGCCCGCGCCCTCGCGCTGCGCCCCGGCGTCATCCTCTTCGACGAGCCGACCTCCGCCCTCGACCCCGAGCTCGTCGGCGAAGTCCTCTCCGTCATCAAGGACCTGGCGACCAGCGGCACCACCCTCGTCATCGTCACCCACGAGATCGGCTTCGCCCGCGAGATCGCCGACCGGGTCGTGTTCATCGACGGCGGCCGGATCGTCGAGCAGGGCCCGCCCTCCGAAGTCCTCGACAAGCCACGGCACGAGCGGACCAGGGACTTCCTCAGCAAGGTCCTCTGAGCCCACCGCTCCCCACGAACTCCCCCCACGCCCCACCTCACCACCCTCTCGAACACCAAGGACGGCCATGCCCACGCACCTCACCCGACGCAGCCTGATACGCGGCATCACCGCGGCGACCGCCGTCGCCACCCTCGCCACCGGGCTCGCCGCCTGCGGTGGTGACAGCGACGCCGCCACCCGGACGAACGACAGTGCCGGCACGGTCACCGTCGGCACCCTGTCCAACGGCGCCGCCAAGGAAGCCACCCTCAAGGTCACCGAGGTGAAGTCCATCAGCGACCAGCTGCCCGACGACGTCAGGAAGAGCGGCAAGCTGGTGATCGGCTCCGGCACCCTGCCCTCCGGCGCGCCGCCGCTGGGCTTCGTGGGCAGCGACCAGAAGACCCTCACCGGCTCCGAGATCGACCTGGCCCGGCTGGTCGCGGCCGTCCTCGGCCTCGAACCCGAGGTCAAGCGGTTCACCTGGGAGAACCTCTTCGTCGGCATCGACAGCGGCAAGGTGAACGTCGGCTTCTCGAACATCACCGACACCGAGGAGCGCAAGCAGAAGTACGAGTTCGCCTCCTACCGCAAGGACGACCTCGCCTTCGAAGCGCTCAAGGACTCCGAGTTCGCCTTCGACGGCGACTACGAGGTCCTCGCGGGCAAGACCGTCTCCGTCGGCGCCGGCACCAACCAGGAACGCATCCTGCTGGAGTGGAAGAGCAGGCTGGAGAAGGAGGGCAAGAAGCTGACCGTCAAGTACTTCCAGGACAGCAACAGCACCTACCTGGCCCTCAACAGCGGCAAGATCGACGCCTACTTCGGCCCGAGCCCCAACCTCTCCTACCACGTCACACAGA
This sequence comes from Streptomyces chartreusis, assembly GCF_008704715.1. Lineage (NCBI taxonomy): Bacteria > Bacillati > Actinomycetota > Actinomycetes > Kitasatosporales > Streptomycetaceae > Streptomyces > Streptomyces chartreusis. The sequence goes on along the minus strand of NZ_CP023689.1, from coordinate 1,330,503 downwards.
CCGCGAGCACGCCCACCCCGACCAGGATCGCCGGCCAGTTCTCCGGCGCCGGGGCGAGTCTCCAGGGCCTGATCGCCGCGACCGCCAAGAAGGACAGCGGCCTCGCCGAACCCCTCGCCGCCGCGATCAACCACCTGATCGACAACGGCCAGTACGCGAAGTGGCTCGCCGCCTGGAACCTCTCCAACGAGGCCGTGTCCAAGTCGGAGGTCAACCCGCCCGGACTGCCGCTCGACAACTCCTGACCGACCGTCGTCCGCTTCCCGTCACGGACCTCCAGGAAGGCACCGACCCGTGTCCCCGACCCCTTCTTCCGCCCTGCATCTCGCCGTCGCCCTGGACGGCACCGGCTGGCACCCCGCCTCCTGGCGGGAGCCGGTGGCCCGGCCGCGCGACCTGTTCACCGCCGCCTACTGGGCCGACCTGGTCACCGAGGCCGAGCGAGGACTCCTCGACTTCGTGACCATCGAGGACGGCCTCGGCCTCCAGTCCTCCCACTTCCTGGACCCGGACGAGCGCACCGACCAGGTACGCGGCCGCCTCGACGCCGTCCTCGTCGCCTCCCGAGTGGCGCCACTGACCCGGCACATAGGTCTGGTGCCGACAGTGGTATCCACACACACGGAGCCGTTCCACATATCCAAGGCCATCGCCACCCTCGACCACGTCAGCACCGGCCGCGCAGGCCTGCGGGTGCAGCTCACCGCCCGCCCCAACGAGGCCGCGCACTTCGGCCGCCGCACCATCGCCCGCATCGAGGCCTACGACAGCCCCGCCACCCAGGACGTGGTGACCGACCTGTTCGACGAGACCGCCGACCATGTGGAAGCGGTCCGCCGGCTCTGGGACAGCTGGGAGGACGACGCCGAGATCCGGGACACCACCACCGGCCGCTTCATCGACCGCGACAAACTGCACTACATCGACTTCGAGGGCAGGCACTTCAGCGTCAAGGGCCCGTCCATCACACCCCGCCCACCGCAGGGCCAGCCGATCGTCAGCGCCCTCGCCCACGACACCGTCCCCTACCGGCTCGTCGCCCGCGCCGCCGACATCGGCTACGTCACCCCGTACGACGCCGACGAGGCGCGCGCGATCGTCGCCCAGATCCGGGCCGAGCAGAACGCGGCCGGGCGGGCCGCCGAACCCCTGCATGTCTTCGGCGACCTGCTCGTCCTCCTCGACGACGACCCGGGCGCCGCGACCGCACGCCGGGAGCGGCTCGACGAGCTCGCGGGACAGCCGTACACGAGTGACGCCCTGACCTTCGCCGGTACGCCCGCCCAACTCGCCGACCTTCTGCAGGAGTTGCAGGGCGCGGGGCTCTCCGGGTTCCGGCTCCGGCCCGCCGTCGCGGGACACGACCTGCCGGCGATCACCAGGGGACTCGTACCCGAACTCCAGCGCCGGGGCGCCTTCCGCCGTGCCTACGAGGCCGACACCCTGCGCGGTCTGCTGGGCCTGGCCCGCCCCGCCAACCGCTACACCGCAGCCTGAGCCGGAAAGGACCGCAGCCATGACCAAACCCCTGAAGCAGATCCACCTGGCCGCCCACTTCCCCGGCGTCAACAACACCACCGTGTGGAGCGACCCGCGGGCCGGCAGCCACATAGAGTTCAGTTCCTTCGCCCATTTCGCGCGGACAGCCGAACGCGCCAAGTTCGACTTCCTGTTCCTCGCCGAAGGACTCAGACTCCGTGAACAGGGCGGACACATCTACGACCTGGACGTCGTGGGCCGGCCGGACACCTTCACCGTCCTCGCCGCGCTGGCCGCCGTCACCGAGCACCTCGGACTGACCGGCACCATCAACTCCACCTTCAACGAGCCCTACGAGGTCGCCCGCCAGTTCGCCAGCCTCGACCACCTCTCCGGCGGCCGCTCCGCCTGGAACGTCGTCACCTCCTGGGACGCGTTCACCGGCGAGAACTTCCGCCGCGGCGGCTTCCTGCCGCAGGACGAGCGCTACTCCCGCGCCAAGGAGTTCCTCGCCACGGCGGGCGAACTCTTCGACTCCTGGCACGGCGACGAGATCATCGCCGACCAGGAGACCGGCACCTTCCTGCGGGACGCCAAAGCCGGAGCCTTCGTCCACACCGGGCAGCACTTCGACATCCACGGACAGTTCAACGTCCCGCGTTCGCCGCAGGGCCGCCCGGTCGTCTTCCAGGCCGGTGACTCCGAGGAGGGCCGCGAGTTCGCCGCCGCGGAGGCCGACGCCATCTTCAGCCGGCACGGCACCCTGGAGGCGGGCCGGGCCTTCTACACGGACGTGAAGTCCCGCATGGCCAAGTACGGCCGCCGCCCCGACCAACTGCTCATCCTGCCCGCCGCGACCTTCGCACTCGCCGACACCGACGCCGAGGCCGAGGAACTCGCCCGTGAGGTGCGCCGTCAGCAGGTCAGCGGAGCCACCGCACTCAAGCACCTGGAGTTCGTCTGGAACCGGGACCTGTCCGCCTACGATCCGGAAGGCCCCCTTCCCGACATCGACCCGGACGTCGGCGACGACCACATCTCCCAGGGCCGCGCCCAGGTCCGCATGTACCGGGACCCGGTCGCCACCGCCCGCGAGTGGCGCGAACTGGCCGCGGCCAACAAGTGGTCCATCCGCGACCTGGTCATCAACACCGGAAACCGGCAGAACTTCGTCGGCTCCCCGGCCACCCTCGCCACGACCATCGACGACTTCGTGCAGGCCGACGCCAGTGACGGCTTCATCCTCGTCCCGCACATCACGCCGACGGGCCTGGACGAGTTCGCCGACAAGGTCGTCCCGCTGCTCCAGGAACGGGGCGTGTTCCGCACCGAGTACGAGGGCACGACCCTGCGCGACCACCTCGGCCTGGCACACCCGGACGAGACACCGGCCGGACGGATCGCGTCGTGAAGTGACGGGCAGGCGGACGCCGGCGTGGCCGGGAATCGTCACCCTCCCCCGAAGGTGGCGTTTCCCGGCCACTTCCCCGGCGCCGGACTGTGGACTGTCCCGTCCGCGCACGTCAGCGGATCCGTGCCGTCACCAGCACATGACCGCTGTCTCCCCCGACCCCCAGCCGGTATAGAGGCGTACCCGGACGAAATAGCGGCGGCCCTTGACGAGGCGCGCCTTGAGCGTGGCGTTGTGCGGGGTGCCGCCGTCGTCCTGGGCGGTGAGGTAGCGCGGCTCCCCGTCGCGCTCCTCGAAGACCACCACGACGGTGTCGCTGTCGCCGAACGTGCCCACCGTGTACTCGCGCGTCTCGGGCGGCTCGACGACGAAGTCGGCCTGCTCCGCCGGGCCCAGCCGCAGCGGAACCGAACGGAAGGGCACCAGCTCGCGCGGGCCGGGCGTCTCGGCCTGCGGGTACCAGCGGCGGACGAACTCCTTGTCGGCCCTGGACAGCACACCCGGCGGGTTCAGTCCCCCGCGGAACTGCTCCGGCTCCAGGATCAGCCCGCCTGAGAAGGGATACTCCATGATCGACTGAGGGTCCCAGACGGAACCGTTGACCTCGTTCGCGTCGAGCTTGCGAAGGATGTTGAAGAACGTCTTGTCCCGGCTCCAGAAGTTCGGCGGGCCGGCCAGATCGGCGTACACGGCCTCGTCGTCCCAGTGGATCCCGGCGAACGGGCTCTGGTGCTCGTGCAGCATGCCGAGCGCGTGCCCGATCTCGTGCAGGGCCGTCCCGCGCTCCCCGGGCACCGTCAGGTCCCAGCCGAAGTTCATGGTGCGCTCGTTCAGTCCGACCTGGAGCGCGTCCTTGCCGACGGTCGACCAGGAGCCGTCGCCGAGCTGGAACCCGACGCGCAGCTCGGCCTCCGACCGGTCGCCCACCTCCGTGAACGACAGCCCGATGCCGAGCCCCTGCCACTCCTGGAAGCACTCGCGCACGACGTCGCGCTGCTCCTTGCTGCCGACCCACGAGACGTGCCGGCTCTCGCCGGTCTCCGGGTCCGGTATCGAGGAGCCGTCGGAGTCCCGGTCGAAGAAGTGGTAGTGCAGCACTGTTCCGTTGACCCACATACGGCGTCCGCCGATGAGCGCACTGAGCCGCTCGGCGGCCAGGCCCGGCGCGAAGGCGGGGGCCGGCTGCTGCGCGAGGGAGCAGTAGCGAGCGGTCATGCGGACAGGTTGCCGTGAGCCCGCCGCGGGCGCCTGAGTCGAGGGCTACTCAAGTACCCGTGTATCAGAAGTGAGTCACCACGCTCCTATTTCCGTGACGACCTACGTACGCGACGCGAAGACCCTGGAACTGCCCTGGCCGTTCACCGGCCGGGAGGACGAACTGGAGCTGGTCCGCGGGGCCTTGGCCGCGGGCCGGCACGGCATCGTGATCACGGGCCCGGCAGGCAGCGGCAAGACCCGCCTCGTCACCGAGGCCGCCCGCGGCACCGACTGCGCCCGGGTGGCCGGCACCCCCGAGACCCGCCGTATCCGCTTCGCCGCGTTCGCGCACCTCGTCCCCGAGACGGCCTCCCTGCACGGCGCCTTCCAGCATCTGTCCGGCGTACGGCTGCTGCTGGTCGACGACGCCCATCTGCTCGACGACGCCTCGGCCGCCCTCGTCCACCAGCTGGCCGTGCACGGACGCACCCGGCTCCTGGTCGTCACCACCGACGGAGCCCCCGCACCCGGCGCGATCTCCCGGCTGTGGACCGGCGAACTCCTGCCCCGCCTCACCCTGGAGCCGCTGCCCCGCGAGGACACCGCCCGGCTGCTGGCCGCCGAAGCGGCGGGCGCCGGCCTCGAACCGCTCACCGTCAACCGGCTGCACCGCCTGTGCCGCGGCGACCTGCGGCTGATGCGTGACCTGACGGGCGCCATACGCGAACGCGGGCTGCTCACCCGGGTCGAGGACACGCAGGAGTGGGCGTGGCGGGGCCCGGTGCCGATGACTACGACCGCGCGCGAACGCACCGCGCACGTCCTCGACCGCAGCTGCCCCGAACAGGGCGAGATCCTCGAACGTCTCGCGTTCGCGGAGCCGTTGCCGCTCGACCTGGAGGCGGACCGGCTCGATCTGCGCGCCCTGGAACACCTGGAGGCCGACGCGCTGGTCCACGTCGACGACCAGGGCGCCGTCCGCCTCGCCCACCCCCTGCACGGCCCGGTGCTGCGGGCTGCGGCCGGCCGGCTGCGGGCGAGGCGCCTGTCCCGTACGCCCGAACAGTGCGGCCCCGCCCTCGACGCCGAGCGGGCCGCGCTGAGCCGCCGTATCGAGCGCGCGGACGTACGGGTGGCTCCGGCGCCGGTGGGGGAGTGGCTGGTCGCGGAGGGCGCGCGGCTGCCGGCCGGATACGCGGCCGTACGGGCCCGGTTCGCGCGACTGCGCGGCGAGCTGCGGGAGGCGGCGGCCTGGGCCCGGGAAGGGCTGCTGCACGCCGCCGACGAGCCGTCCTTGCGGCGCGAACTCGTGCTCGCCGAGGCGCAGTCGGGCGATGCGACGGCCGCGCACGAGATCCTGGGTGGCCGCCCCCACGGGGGTGGGGCGGTCACCCGGCCGAACGCCGTCGGTGACGCCGGTGAGGCGCCCGGGGCTGAGGCCGGTCCGGCGGTTGGGGCTCACGGCGGCGACGGCGGGGCGGTAGCTGGTACGGCCGGGGCGGTCGGCGGTGACGCGTACGACGCCGTCCGCCTCGGCGATCCCGAGCGCGCCGCGGGCCGGCTGACGGGTGTCTTCGCCGAGCATGCCGACGCGCTCGCGCGTGCCGACGGTCCAGCGCTGGACCAGGTGGCCCGACAGCTCCAGGAGCGCGGCTTCCTGCTCTTCGCGGCGGAGGCGCACGCCCAGGCTGTACGGGCGCACCGCGACCCGCGCGCCGCCCGCACCTCACGCACGCGTGCCGTGGCGCTGGCCCGCCGCTGCCAGGGCGCCCGCACCCCGGCGCTGTCCGGCCTGGTCCTCGGCGAACTGACCGCCCGGCAGCGGCAGATCGTCACCCTGGCCGCCACGGGCCTGAGCAACCGGCAGATCGCCGAGAAGCTCACCCTGTCCGTGCGCACGGTCGGCAACCACCTCTACAGCGCCTACGCCCGCCTGGGCGCCAGCGACCGCGGGGCCCTGCCGTGGCTGGTGGAACAGCCGGCGTGAGCGACAGCGCGCCTCAGGGGGCCTGGGCCCGCAACCGATCCGCGGCTGCCGTCGCGCGGGCGCGACCGGCCACGACGAGCCCGCGGACGACCGGCGGCAGGTCGCGGCACGTCCGTCGTGGCATCACCGGCGGAGCGTCACGCCGCGCCGAACGCCGAGAACGCCCATCCGGTGGCCCGGTGCAGCGCGTCGCCCGGCAGTGCCGCACGAGCGTCGCGCAGGGCCTCGGCGAGGGACAGCCCCTCGCTGAGCCCCTTGTGCAGCGCGAGCATCAGCGGCACCACGGCGGCGTCGTTGACGGGCGCCGTGCACGCCACGACCCCCGCCGTGCCGAGCGGCAGCAGCGCGGTGACCAGACCGAGCAGTTCGTCCGCGCCGACGGAGGCGAAACGGGCGGTGTCGCAGCAGGACAGGATGATGCGGTACGGACTGCGGTCCAGGCGCTCGAAGTCGTGCACGATCAGCGGGCCGTCGGCCATCCGCAGCGACGAGAACAGCGGGCCGTCCGCGCGGAACGTGCCATGGGCGGCGATATGGGCCAGCGCGGCGCCGTCGAGCTCCTCCAGCACTCGTCGTGCCCGCGCGTCGGCATGTTCCAGGACGACGGCACCGCCGTACCGGCCCGCCAGATGCGGCACTTCGGCGCCGCCGGTCGCAAGGCCCGGCCCGCGCACCAGCACCTGGCGGCCGCCCGGCGGCGGTTCGGTCTCCCGGGCGCGCAGCCAGCCGCTCGCCGACGGCGACACGCTGAGCACCCGCTCCCGCAGCGACGGCAGCAGCGCCCACGGCACCCGGTGCAGCCGGGCGGGCGGTACGACCACCACGGGACCGTCGCCGAGATGCGCCGCCGCAGGACCGAGCAGCAGCTCCTCCAGCCGACGGCCGGCGGCCTCCACCACCGGAAGCCGCGCCTCCGCGCCCGGGTGGGCCAGCCGCCGCAGCCCGGCCTGGACGTGCTCGGCCTCGGTCTCCGCCTCGGCCAGCAGCCCCGCCTCGAAGCGGCGCACCCGCCCCTGGCCGCACAGCAGCACCTGCACCCGCCCGTCCAGCACGGCGAGTTCGACGAGCCGTACGTCGTCGCCCAGCCGCTCCAGCAGCCGGCCCGGGTCGAAGCGGTGGCCGTCGCCGGGTGTGTCGCCGCGCAGATGCAGCGTCCGGGAGCGGATCTCCCGCTCCAGGCGCCGCTGTTCGCGCTCCAGTACCGGCACCGGACGCGCCTCGCGCCGGGCCTCCTCGGCACGCGCCGCGATCTCCCGGAACGCGGTCAGGTCGCTCAGCAGCTCCGGGTCGGCCGGCGGCCGGGTCGGCGGCGTCGACAGCGCGGTGGCCCGCCAGCGCTCGCTCCACACCAGCAGCCGGCGCGGGCTGCCGGAGTCGAGGCTGGCCTGCTGGGCCAGCGCGGCCAGTTCGGCGCCCTGGGCGGTGGCACGAGCCCTGAGCTCCGAGGCGCCCAGCGTCATCCGGTGGGCGTCGAGCACGTCGAGGCCGCGCCGGCACGCCTCCAGGACACCGCGCCCGGACCCGGCGGCCTGTGCCCGCAGCGCCTGCGCCGCCCAGCCCGTCATCCGCGCCAGCGGCGGCCCGTTGTGCCGGCTGCGGGCGGCGACGCCCAGATGCCGCTCGGCGTCGGCCCGCCAGCCCAGGTTGAGCGCGATCCGGCCCGCGAGCAGCGACGCCTCCGGCGCGGCCGGCGCGCCGAAGGAGGCCAGCCGGTCGGCGACCGCCGCGGTGTCGGCCACGAGCCGCCCCGAACTGCGCCCGGCGGCCACCCGTGCCTCGATCAGGACCAGCCGGGCGTGCGTCTCCCACCAGCTGCGCCGCTGCCCGGCGAACAGCCGGACGGCCATGTCGGCACGCGCTATCGCGGTGTGCGCGTCGCCCGCCAGCCGCGCGGCACTCGCCGCCGCCAGCAGCAGCTCCGCCTTGCGGGTGGACTGGCCGCCGATGCCGTCGAGCACGGCGATCGCCGCGTCCGCCTCGGCCAGCGCCTCCGGCGCCAGCCCGGCCGCCATCAGCACCTCGCAGCGGCGGATGTTCAGCATGAACGTCGGCGTGCCGAGCTTGGCGTAGCGCTCCTCGGCCTCGTCGAGCAGCCGCAGCGCCACCGGGATGTCGCCCGACCGGAATGCCGCCAGGCCCCGGCTCTCCACCGCGTCCGCCTTGTCGTGCTCCTGGCCGGTGGTGTCCCACAGCGCCTCCGCCGCCGTGAAGTCGGCGTCCGCCCGGTCCACCGCGCCGAGCGCCAGATGCACGGTCGCGCGCAACGTCAGCGCCCGGGCCGTCCAGATGACGTCGTCCACCTGCCGCAGCACCGGAATCGCCCGGCGCACGTCCTCCAGCGCCTCCCGGTGGTGGCCGAGGACCCAGCGGGCGTAGGCGCGCCGGAACAGCACGCGGGCACGCGTGTGTCCGCTGCCGCGCTCGATCCCGCGCTCCAGCGCGGCCAGCCCCTGCTGTGTGCGCCCCGCATGCACCAACGCGACCCCGAGCGCCGCCAGGACATCCGCCTCGCGGTCGGCGGAATCCGCCCGTGCCGCGAGATCCCGGGCACGCCGCAGATGGTGCAGGGCGATGCGCATGTCGCCCCAGTCCCGCTGCCAGATGCCGATCACCTGGTGGGCCACGGAGGCGTGCAGGGGCGAGGGATCGGCGTCGAGCAGCCCCTCCGCCCTCGCCAGCGCGTCGTTCGGGGCGGCGAACACCATCGGCAGCAGTTCGAGAACCGATTCGCTTCCCGCTGTCACTCAACGGATGGTAGTTGCCCCGGAACCGTGCCACACGGGTTTGGCGCTGTATCAATCAGCGACCACGTGGCTCAATTTGACGACCGTCGCCTCAGTGGGAGGACACGCCATGGCACCACAGCGATTCCACGAGCAGTTCGAGCAGATCCAGCGCTCCATGCGCGACGTCCCCCTCGCGATGGGACCGGACGACTCTGCCGAGTTCATCTACGAGAAGGGCTACGTCCTGGTCCGTGACGGCGAGGACGCCCGCGTCGTCGAGGACACCGTACGCGCGCACTTCACCGCCGAGCCCGACCTGGTGCAGGACCATGTGCGCCGGGCGAGCCCGCAGACCAACCGCTCCGGCATCACCCGTATCCAGGTCGGCGACCCCGGGGAGGGCGACCGCGCGGGCGACCGCCCCGTGGCGCACGCCCTGCGCGCCCTGCGGGAGTCGGAGGGCCGGGCCGGGCGCCGGCTGGTCAGTCGCAACCACCTGGTCTCGATCGCCGTCAACTCCTGTCCCGGCGACGAGCCCGCGCCCGTAGCGCTGGCCGACGGACTCAACCCGGCCCTGGCCGAGGGCACTTACGACGCGGAGAGCGCGATCGGCGTCCTGGTCGTCGACACCGGTCTCATGCGCGACTTCCGGTCCTCCCCGCTGCTGGCCCACACCGACGGCGACGCGCAGATCAAGGAGTGCGACGACGACGGCGTGCTCCAGCAGTACGTCGGTCACGGCACGTTCATCGCCGGGCTCGTCGCCGCCGTCGCGCCCAACACGGGCATCACGGTCCGCAACTCCCTGAACGACGCGGGCGCCATCCTGGAGTCGGAGTTCGGCGAGAAGCTCTTCGAGGCCGTCGACGCGGGCGGCTGGCCCGACATCCTCAGCCTCTCCGCCGGCACCTCCAACGGCCGCACCGACGGACTGCTCGGCATCGAGGCCTTCATGCGGGAGCTGCGCGACCAGCGCACCCTGCTCGTCGCCGCGGCCGGCAACAACGGCAGCGCCACACCCTTCTGGCCCGCCGCCTACGCCGATCTGCCCGACTACCAGGACGTCGTGCTGTCGGTCGGCGCGCTGCGCGGCGACGGCGAGTTCGGCGCCTGCTTCAGCAACCACGGCCCCTGGGTGAAGGTCTACGCACCCGGCGAGCGCCTCACCGGCGTCCTCACCGGCTTCGACGCACCGATGCCGTACATCTACCAGCACTCCACCTACGACACCTGCCGCTACGGCTTCGGCTACGCCTGCACCTGCGTGTCCCCGCGCCACACCGGCGTGCTGAGTGAGCAGGGCGGCTCCGCCAAGCCCGACCAGGTGATGTTCGAGGGGCTCGCGCACTGGAGCGGCACCTCGTTCGCCACCCCGCTGGTGGCGGGTCTGATCGCGTCCCACATGAGCGCGCAGCAGGAGAGCGACCCGCGGGTCGCCCGGTACAAGATGCTCGCCGCGAACTCCGGTTACGCGGAGGTGCGGGGGGCGCACGTGGCGGCGCTTCGCCCCGGGACCTGGCGTCCTGTGCCCGTCCTGCCCCCGGCTCCTCGGTCATGAGGGTCGGAACCATCCCCTCCGCGGCGTACGATGACTTGCCGTACACGAGGGGTGGGGCTGTGGACCGTGCAGATGTCGGCGCGTTGGTCCAGTCCGCCGTCGACGGCGACGCGGCGGCCTGGAAGGCGCTCGTGGAAGGGCTGAGCCCACTGGTGTGGTCCGTCGTGCGCGCTCACCGCCTGAGCGACGCCGACGCCCATGAGGTCTACCAGACCGTCTGGTTCCGTTTCGCGCAGCACCTGGGGCGCATCAGGGAACCCGAGAAGGCCGGGTCATGGCTGGCGAGCACCGCACGGCACGAGTGTCTGAAGGTGCTCAAGAGCTTAAGGCGACTGACCGTCACGAGCGATCCGCAGCTGCTCGACCGGGTCAGCGAGGACCGTACGCCCGAACAGTCGGTGCTGGACTCGGAGGAGGCCGCCGCCGAGTCCGAGCGCATCCGCTGGATGTGGCAGGAGTTCGAGGAACTCGGGGAACGCTGCCGCCAGTTGCTGCGGGTGCTGATGGCTTCGCCGCCGCCCAGCTACCAGGAGGTGTCCGCCGCACTGGGCATCGCCGTGGGCAGCATCGGACCGCTGCGGCAGCGCTGCCTGCGCCGGCTGCGGGCCCGACTCGACGCGCGGGGGGCGCAGTGAACGACGACATGCACGACGACGTGACGGGCGAGGGATCCCCCGGCGACGACGGTTTCGACATCGAGCTGCTGGAGGAGGAACTCCGCCAGGCCGCGAGCATTCTGGACCCGGTACCGGCCCAGTTGTGCCAGCTCGCCGTCGAGGCGTTCGCACTGCACGACCTCGACGCCCGGATCGCGGAGCTGACCTTCGACTCCGTCGAGGACGCGATTCCGGTCAGGGGCGCGACCGATGTGCCGCGGATGCTGACCTTCCGCGCGGGCGAGGTGACCGTCGACGTGGAGGTCACCGCGCAGGGGCTGATGGGGCAGGTGCTGCCCCCGCAGCAGGCGCGGATCGAGGTGCTCGGCGGCCCGCAGACGGCCACCCCGGTCGAGGCCGACGCCATGGGTCGCTTCGCCAGCGACGCCCCGCCCAGCGGACCGTTCGCCCTGCGGCTGCGGACCGGCGGGGAGGTCGTCGTCACGGAGTGGCTGCGGGCCTGATCAGCGTGCGGCGGCGTCCACCAGCGCCGCCAACGCCCGCGTGAGCCGGGTGAGTCCGGGACCGACCGGACCGCCCGGCTCCGCCATGTACGTGTCCCGGCGGATCTCGACCATCAGGGCGGAGACGCGGGGCTCGGTGCCGTAGAAGTCCAGTGGCACGTAGGTGCCGCTGAACGGGCTGTCCAGCCCGATCTCCCCGCTCTCGCCGAACGCCTCGCGCGCCGCGGCGAGCAGCTTCGCGGGCGTGTGGAAGGAGTCGGTACCCAGGCAGACCGGGGGCCGCGGGCCCTCGCCGTGCAGCTCGTAGGGAAGCCGTTCGGTCGGGTATGAGTGCACGTCGATGATCACGGCCCGGCCGGTGGCGGCGAGCCGGCCGGCCACGGCGTCCGTCATGGCCCGCGCGTACGGCCCGAAGTACCGCTTGATGAGCGGTTCCGGGTCCGAGTCGGCGGCCCGCAGCTCCGCGAGATGCGTGGTCCGCGTGTACACGGCCCCCATCCCCACGGCGAGCATCTCCTCCCGCTCGTCGGGAAACCGCTCCGGATCGACGACCAGCCGGGCCAGCCGATTCACGAACCGCCACGGCCGGCTCTCCGCCACCCCGGCCGCCGCCTCGGCCAGCTCCGCGGTGTGCGCGTCGACGATGTGATCCAACTCCCGCTCCAGCGCCGGGTCGTCGAGCAGGATCCCGGCACGGACGGCCGGCGGGATCTCCCGCGCGGAGTGCGGCACGTGCAGGATGACGGGGGAGTCCTCGGCGCCGGGGAGGAGTTCGAAGGACGGCGCGGCGAAGGTCATGACGGCTGCTCCCGGGGCGTTGTCAGTGGCGTGGTGCACCATCACAGCATGAGCATCAGCAACGAGCAGGTGATCGCGCACCCGTTCCTCAAGGCGCTGTACAGGGACGACTACTACCCCGACGCGGTGGTGGACCGGGGCAAGGGCATCCTGCTGCGGCTGTGCGAGCGCATCGAGGCCGAGCGGCCCGCCGGCCTGGCCGAGCTGTACGCCCTCACCCACGCGGCCACCGACGAGTTCAACGCCCTCCAGGACGAGTTCTGGGCCGCCGGCAGTGAGATCGAGACCGTGGCCCGCGAGGAGATAGCCGAGGACTTCTGGTTCCTGGCCGGCGCCTACGGTTTCGGGGACGCCGATTCGGAAGAACTGATCGCCACCCGGGACTGGTGACACCGATGACCGTCCACGAGCTCTCGCGGACCGACGCCCGCCGGATCGCCGTGCGCGCCCAACTGCTGGACGCCACCCGGCCGGACGGGCTGCCGGACGTCGTGAGGCGGCTGACCCTGCTCCAGATCGACCCCACCGCCGCCGTCGCGCCCAGCGCCGACCTCGTGGCCTGGAGCCGGCTCGGCGCCTCGGGATACGCACCGGCCGACCTGGCCGCCGCGCTGGCGGACCGGAGGCTGTTGGAGCTGCGGGCGATGATCCGGCCCGCCGAGGATCTCGCGCTGTACCGCGCCGAGATGGCCGAGTGGCCGGAGCGAGGGACGCCGACGTCCTGGAGCGAGTACCACGGCACGTGGGTCGCCGCCAACGACGCCTGCCGCCGGGACATTCTCGACCGGCTCGGCGCGGCGGGCCCGCTGCCCTCCCGCGAACTGCCGGACACCTGCGAGCTGCCGTGGCGGTCCAGCGGCTGGAGCAACAACCGCAATGTCACCAAGCTGCTGGAGCTGATGGTGCAGCGCGGTGAGGTCGCGGTGGCGGGACGAAGCGGCGGCGGGCGGCTCTGGGACCTGGCCGAGCGGGTCTACCCCGACACGCCCGCGATCCCCGTGGCGGAGGCGCTGCGCACCCGGGACGAGCGCCGGTTGCGGGCCCTGGGCATCGCGCGGGCCCGGGGCCCGGAGTGCCAGGTCGAGCCGGCGGACGTGGGGGAGGCGGGTGAGCCGGCCGTCATCGAGGGCGTGCGGGGCAGGTGGCGGGTCGACCCGGCCCGGCTGGGACAGCCGTTCGCCGGACGCGCCGCCCTGCTCTCGCCGTTCGACCGGCTGATCCACGACCGCAGACGGACCACCGAGCTCTTCGCCTTCGACTACCAGCTGGAGATGTACAAGCCGGCCGCCAAGCGCCGCTGGGGGTACTTCGCGCTGCCGGTCCTGTACGGCGACAGTCTGGTGGGCAAGCTCGACGCCACGGCCGATCGCAGGGCCGGGGTGCTGCGGGTCGACGCGGTCCACGAGGACGAGGAGTTCGACAGGGCCGTGACCGAGGCGGTCGGCCGCGAGATCGAGGACCTGGCGCGCTTCCTCGGACTGGAGCTCGTGCTGCCCCGGTAGCCCGTGCACATGGCTCCGCCCCGGCCGGGCGGTGCTCGGCCGGGGCGGAGGTGCGCTCAACAGGCCCTGTCGGGCCTCCGGGCCCCTGTCAGGGGCAGCCGCGTCAGCTCAGGGACGCGAGTGCCTCGTTCCAGGTGGCCGACGGGCGCATCACCGCGGCGGCCTTGGCCGGGTCGGGCTGGTAGTAGCCGCCGATCTCGGCCGGCTTGCCCTGGACGGCGTTCAGCTCGCCGACGATCTTCTCCTCGTTCGCCGTGAGCGACTCGGCGAGCGGCGCGAAGGCCTTCGCCAGCTCGGCGTCGTCGGTCTGCTTGGCCAGCTCCTGCGCCCAGTACGTGGACAGGTAGAAGTGGCTGCCGCGGTTGTCGATGCCGCCGACGCGGCGGGTCGGGGACTTGTCCTCGTTGAGGAAGGTCGCCGTGGCGCGGTCCAGCGTGTCGGCCAGGACCTTCGCGCGGGTGTTGCCCGTCGCGGTCGCGTACTGCTCCAGGGACGGCACCAGCGCGAAGAACTCACCGAGGGAGTCCCAGCGCAGGTAGTCCTCCTTGACCAGCTGCTGGACGTGCTTCGGCGCGGAACCGCCGGCGCCCGTCTCGAACAGGCCGCCGCCCGCCATCAGCGGGACGACCGACAGCATCTTGGCGCTGGTGCCCAGCTCCAGGATCGGGAAGAGGTCGGTGAGGTAGTCACGCAGGACGTTGCCGGTCACCGAGATCGTGTTCTCGCCGCGGCGGATGCGCTCCACCGACAGCTTGGTGGCGTCGACCGGGGCGAGGACGCGGATGTCCAGGCCCTCGGTGTCGTGCTCCGGCAGGTACGCGTTGACCTTGGCGATCAGGTTGGCGTCGTGCGCGCGGGTCTCGTCCAGCCAGAACACGGCCGGGTCGCCGGTGGCGCGGGCGCGGGTGACGGCCAGCTTCACCCAGTCCTTGATCGGCGCGTCCTTGGTCTGGCAGGCGCGGAAGATGTCGCCCTCGGCGACCGGCTGCTCGATGACGACGTTCCCGGCCCGGTCGACCAGACGGACCGTACCGGCCGCCTTGATCTCGAAGGTCTTGTCGTGGGAGCCGTACTCCTCGGCCTTCTGCGCCATCAGGCCGACGTTCGGGACCGACCCCATGGTCGACGGGTCGTAGGCGCCGTTGGCACGGCAGTCGTCGACGACGACCTGGTAGACACCGGCGTACGACGAGTCCGGCAGCACCGCGAGGGTGTCCGCCTCCTCGCCGTCCGGGCCCCACATGTGGCCGGAGGTGCGGATCATGGCCGGCATCGAGGCGTCGACGATCACGTCGGACGGCACGTGCAGGTTGGTGATGCCCTTGTCGGAGTCGACCATCGCCAGGGCCGGGCCCTCGGCGAGCTCCGCGTCGAACGACGCCTTGATCTCGGCGCCCTCGGGCAGGGCCTCCAGGCCCTTGTAGATGCCACCCAGACCGTCGTTCGGGGACAGACCGGCGGCGGCGAGCGCGGCGCCGTACCGCTCGAAGGTCTTCGGGAAGAACGCGCGCACCACGTGACCGAAGATGATCGGGTCGGAGACCTTCATCATCGTCGCCTTGAGGTGCACCGAGAACAGCACGCCCTGGGCCTTGGCCTCGGCGATCTGCGCGGTGAGGAACTCACGCAGCTGGGCCACGTGCAGCACGGACGCGTCGACGACCTCGCCCGCGAGGACCGGTACCGACTCGCGCAGCACCGTGGTCGCGCCGTCCGCGGCGACGTGCTCGATCTTCAGCGCGCCGGCCTCGGAGATCACGACGGACTTCTCGGTGGAGCGGAAGTCGTTCTGGCCCATCGTCGCCACGTTGGTCTTGGACTCGGTGGTCCAGGCGCCCATGCGGTGCGGGTGGGTCTTGGCGTAGTTCTTGACCGAGGCGGGGGCGCGGCGGTCGGAGTTGCCCTCACGCAGGACCGGGTTCACGGCGGAGCCCTTGACCTTGTCGTAGCGGGCCTGGATCTCCCGCTCCTCGTCGGTCTTCGGGTCGTCCGGGTAGTTCGGCAGCGCGTAGCCCTGGCCCTGGAGCTCGGCGACGGCGGCCTTGAGCTGCGGGATCGAGGCCGAGATGTTCGGCAGCTTGATGATGTTCGCGGCCGGCGTCTTGGCGAGCTCGCCGAGCTCGGCGAGGGCGTCCGGGATGCGCTGGTCCTCGGTCAGGTACTCCGGGAACACCGCGATGATGCGGCCGGCCAGCGAGATGTCGCGCGTCTCCACAGCGACACCCGCCTGCGAGGCGTACGCCTGGACCACCGGCAGGAAGGAATACGTCGCCAGGGCCGGGGCCTCGTCAGTGTGCGTATAGATGATGGTCGAGTCAGTCACCGGGTGCTCCGCTCCACGTCTGCAACATTGCTCGACATCAAGATATCTCGTGATCGACCCGTACTCGACAGGGGTCCGCACACCGGTGCGGTATGTCTGCCGAGATTGTGGATCCGCGCAAACGGATGCAGGGCCTCCGTGCAACCGGATCGGCTGATCGAACAGTCATGTAGGGAGATCAACACCGATCCGGAGGCCGGTCCTGACCACCCGGCCGCCCCAGCGAAAGCGGACCATGAGATATCGCAGCAGAGTGACGGCCCCCGCGGCCGCCCTGATCGGCACCGCGGCGGCCCTGGCCGCCGCCCCCTCCGCCCACGCGGCATCGACGCGCACGGGGGCGCCGGCCGCCAAAACTGCCGGCACGCCGGGTCCCGAGACCCTCGGTGACAGCGTCTACCCGGCCCTCGGCAATGACGGCTACCGCGTCTTCGCCTACCACCTCGACTTCTCCTACGACGCCACGACGCGGCTGGTCGACGCCACCGCGACCCTGAAGATCCGCACCACCCAGGCGCTGTCCCGCTTCTCCCTCGACTCCCTCGGCCTCGACATCCGCTCCGTCCGCGTCGGCGGCCGCACGGCGACGTACGAGCAGGTGGACCAGAAGCTGCGCATCACGCCCGCACGGACGCTGCCGAACAAGTCCTGGGTGACCGTGTGCGTCGAGTACTCGGCGGACCCGCGCCGTTTTGCGCAGCCGAACACCGGCTGGGTCGACACGCTGGACGGGTTCGCGGTCGCTTGCCAGCCGAACTGGGCGCACACCGTCTTCCCGTGCAACGACCACCCCTCCGACAAGGCCGACTTCACGTTCCGCATAACCGTCCCCGGCGGCCTGCGCGGCGTGGCCACCGGCCTGCTCGAACGCACCGAGAGCCTCTCCGGCGGCCGTACCGCGTATGCGTACCGCTCCCGCGAGCCCATGGCCACCGAACTGGTGCAGATCACGGTCGGCGACTACGTGATCAAGGAGCGGCAGGGCCCGCACGGCCTCCCGCTGCGCGACGTCGTCCCGGTCGCGCGCGCCGAGGCGCTGGAACCGGCGCTCGCGCTGACGCCGAACCTGGTCGAGTGGCTGGAGGCGCGGCTCGGCGCCTACCCCTTCGAGACGTACGGGCTGCTGCCCTGCAACTCGGACGCCTCGAACGCCTTCGACTTCACCGGCCTGGAGACCCAGACCCTCACCATCTACAAGCCGAACTACCTGCTCCAGGCGGAGCCGAAGATCGGCTCGCACATGATGCACGAGTTGGTCCACTCCTACTTCGGCAACAGCGTCAGCCCCGCCACCTGGGCCGACCTGTGGATCAACGAGGGCCACGCCGACTTCTACGGACTGCTCTACCGCTACGAGCGCGGCTGGCCGGACTCCCTGGGCCTGACCACCATGGAAGCCCGGATGAAGAACACCTACGCCCAGGGCGACCAGTGGCGTCACGACTGGGGGCCGGTCGCCGCGCCGACCCAGGCGAACCTGTTCGAGGGGCAGCGCTACCTGGGCGGCGTGCTGGTCCTGTACGCGCTGCGCAACCTCGTCGGTGAGAGCGCCTTCAACGCCCTGGAGCGGGCCTTCCTCGACCGGTACCGCAACTCCTCCGCGTCGACGGCCGACTACATCGCCGTCGCCTCGGAGGTCTCCGGTCAGGATCTGTCCGGATTCCTCCAGGACTGGCTGTACGGCACGAAGACGCCGCGGATGCCGGGGCACCCGGACTGGACGGTCACGCCGGTGAACCCGGCGCTCGCCGCGCCGCACAGCCGCAGGCGCAGCCGCTCCCACGACAACTCGGCCACCCTGTAGGGACGTCCGGGCAGGTCAGTCGAGGCGGACGGGGGTCACCTCGTCCGCCTCGGCGGGGATGCGCTGCTGCGGGATCGACACCGTGCCCTGCTGGATCGCGACCGTGCGGGTGGGCGCCGGGATGCTGATGCCCTCCCTGCGGTAGCGCCGGTGCAGGCGCTTGATGAACTCGTGCTTGATCCGGTACTGGTCGCTGAACTCGCCGACGCCCAGGATCACCGTGAAGCCGATCCGGGAGTCGCCGAAGGTGTGGAAGCGGATGATCGGCTCGTGGTCCGGGAGGGCACCCTCGACCTCGGCCATCACCTCGCCGATGACCTCGTTCGTCACGCGCTCGACCTGGTCCAGGTCGCTGTCGTAGGCGACGCCGACCTGGACGAGGATCGTCAACTCCTGCTCGGGGCGCATGAAGTTGGTCATGTTCGACTTCGCCAGCTCGCCGTTGGGGATGACGATCAGGTTGTTGGAGAGCGCCCGCACGGTCGTCTGGCGCCAGTTGATGTCCTCGACGTAGCCCTCCTCGCCGCTGCTCAGCCGGATGTAGTCGCCGGGCTGGACGGTCTTGGAGGCGAGGATGTGGATGCCCGCGAAGAGGTTGGCGAGCGTGTCCTGAAGGGCGAGCGCGACCGCCAGACCACCGACGCCCAGGGCGGTGAGCAGGGGCGCTATGGAGATGCCCAGCGTCTGGAGCACCACCAGGAAACCGATGGCCAGGACCAGGATCCGGGTGATGTTCACGAAGATCGTGGCCGAACCGGCGACGCCGGGACGGGACTGCGTGACCGAACGCATCACCCCGGCGATCCCGCGGGCCGCCGCCAGCGTCACGACGAATATGAGCACCACGGTCAGGGTCTGATTGACGTTGTGCTGGACCGTCCTCGTCAGCGGCAGCGCCGCGCCCGCGGAGGCCGCGCCACCGAGGAACGCCGACCACGGCACCACAGTCCGCAGCACGTCCACGATGAGGTCGTCGCCGCTCCAGCGGGTGCGGTCGGCGTGCCCCCGCAGCCAGCGCATCAGCATCCGCAGCAGGAACGCCGCGAGCATGCCCGCGGCCAGCGCGATCCCGGCGATGACCAGGTCGTCCACGGTGAGGGCTCGGTTCACCGGTCACCTCCGGGGAGAAGAACTGCGGCGAATCCATCCGCCGACGGCCGGATGTGAAGTCTCGTCACGTTGTCACCTGCTCGATTTCCGCGATGTGCCGTCGTGCCGGTCACCCATCCCCCGCGACCGGCACGAGGGCTCATCCTGCCGTATCGGGTACACGCGTTCGCCCCGGCGCCGTCGACGGGGCCCGTTTTGGGCATTCTCCCTCGGATTGCCGCTTCCCCGGAGGCCCGAACGGCCGCACGCCGGGGCGCACTCGACGGCCACTTGATGCCATACGTGACGGGAAGCGCCGCGAAGGGGCGCGGGGAACTGCGCGACCAGCCCCCACGAACCCGCACCTCCCGACGGCGCGTCCGCCCCGAGCTCACCGGGCCCTGCGCCCTCGTCACATGTCCGTAAAGGACCCATGCCGCCCAGCGCCGGAGGCGAACCGAGCCGCACCCTCCAAGCTCTCGGCCAGCACACCCACCCCATGCCCGAGTTCCCTGCGCATCGCCGCCGCCTCGTCCAGCCCGTCCTGCTCCAGCACGGAGGCGCGGTCGGAGCGCAGGCACGCCTGCGGGAACCCGGCGATCACGGCGGCCAGTTCCTCCGCCTCGGCGCGGGCGCGTCCGCTCGGCACGACCCGGTTGGCGAGCCCCATCTCGTGGGCCTCGCGGGCGGTGACCGGCCGCCCTGTGAGGATCATGTCCAGCGCGCGGCTCGTGCCGATCAGCCGCGGCAGCCGTACCGTGCCGCCGTCGATCAGCGGCACGCCCCAGCGGCGGCAGAACACCCCGAAGACGGCGTCCTCCTCGGCGACCCGCAGATCGCACCACAGGGCCAGTTCCAGCCCTCCCGCCACCGCGTGCCCGGCGATCGCCGCGACGACCGGCTTCGACAGCCGCAGCCGCGTCGGCCCCATCGGACCGTCGCCCTCCTCGGCCACCCGGTTGCCCCGCTCGGTGCCGAGCGCCTTGAGGTCGGCGCCCGCGCAGAAGGTGCCGCCCTCACCCCACAGCACCGCCACCCTGGCCTCTTCGTCCGCGTCGAACTCCCGGAAGGCGTCGACGAGTTCGGCGGACGTCGGCCCGTCGACCGCGTTGCGGACCTCGGGGCGGGAGAGGACGACGGTGGTGACGTGTCCCTTGCGCTCGACACGGACCGGCATGGCGGGGCCCTCCTCAGGTCGGACCTCGTACGTTACTCAGCGGTCACTTGGCCTTCCAGTGGAAGCGCCGCTCAGATGACCTTGAAGCGCACCAGCGCCCCCAGCGTCAGCGCCCCGGGCAGCAGCGGCAGCCACACCGTGATGATCCGGTACGCCAGCACCACCGCGGTCGCCACCGCGACCGGGCCGCCGGCCGCCACCAGCGCCACGATCAGTGCCGCCTCGACGGAGCCGAGGCCGCCGGGAGTCGGCACGAGGGCGACGGCCACGGTCGCCGCGAGATACGCGAGGGCCATGTGCGCCGGCGGCACGTCCAGGCCCAGTGCCATCCCGACCAGCACCAGCCCGGCCGCCTGGAGCGCCGGAAAGGCGATCGAGCCGCCCCACAGCGCCAGCGCGCGGGAGGGGCGGGTGTGCACCGAGCGCGCCTCGCCCAGCGCGGTGCGCAGGAACGACAGCACGGCGGTGCGCAGCCTCCGGACCAGAGCGAAGAGGGCGACGATCACGACCACCACCGCGCCGATGACCAGCAGCAGCGGACCCCACGCCCCGTCGGGCAGCAGCGGCCCCAGCTGGAGCGCGTGCGGGAAGGCGATGAGCAGCGCGGCCAGCAGGCCGACCCGGGCCACGCTCTCCGCCAGCAGATACAGCGCCAGCGCGGCCGAGGAGCGCGCGAGCGGCAGCCCGCACACCGTCATGAAGCGCAGGTTCACCGCGCTCGCACCCAGCCCGGTGGGCAACAGATGGTTGGCCGAGCCCGCCGCGAACTGCGTGACGAGCAGCCGCAGCTTGGGCAGCCGGTCGACCACGGCACCCTGCCGGGTCACCGCGGCCGCCACCCACGTCAGGCAGGTGGCGCCGGCCGCGGCGAGGAGCCACGGCCACTTTGCCGTCGCCAGATGGCCGATGCCCTCCGCGAGCACGGTCCGGTGCTGCACCGCGACCAGGACGACCAGGGCGATGGGTAGCAGGACCAGTATCTGGCGGATCGGGACGCGCCGGAGCAGGCGTCCCGCGTGGAGTCGTACTGCGGTCACATCGGGAGAGGTTTTCCGTGCCGCGACAACGGCGGGTTGCGGAAGCGGAGACGGCGTCTTACGGACCGGCTGCGGACGGACACCGATCTCCGCGAAGTCGGCGATATTGACCTCAACGTCGCTTGAGGTCCTACGTTTCCTCCCATGAGCATGGAGACCACAGCCTGGACGCAGCTGCACAGCGTCATGACCGCGGAGCGGGAGCGTCGCCCGTTCGCCCGCGCCACGCTGCGCCGCATCGGCGCCTTCGCCCGCCCGCACCGCCGCAGGATCGCGCTCTTCGTCGTGCTGGGGGTGATGACCGCACTGCTCGCCGTCGCGACCCCCGTCCTGGCCGGACACATCGTCGACGCGATCGTGACGCGGGGCGACGAGCGCACCGTCGTCCGCCTCGCCCTGCTGATCGCCCTGATCGCGGTCGCCGAGGCGGCGCTCGGGATCCTCGCGCGGCGCCTGTCGGCGGCCCTCGGCGAGGGTCTCATCCTCGATCTGCGGACGGCTGTGTTCGATCATGTGCAGCGCATGCCGGTCGCGTTCTTCACACGTACTCGTACGGGGGCGCTGGTCTCCCGTCTCAACAACGACGTGATCGGCGCCCAGCGCGCCTTCAGCAACACCCTGTCCGGCGTGGTCAGCAACCTCGTCACGCTGGTGCTCACCCTCGCCGTCATGTTCACCCTGTCCTGGCAGATCACCCTGCTCGCCCTCGTCCTGCTCCCGGTGTTCGTGATCCCGGCCCGGCGCATGGGACACCGCATGGCCGGGATGCAGCGGGAGGCGGCCGCGCTCAACGCGGCGATGGGCACCCGTATGACGGAGCGCTTCTCGGCCCCCGGCGCCACGCTGGTCAAGCTCTTCGGGCGCCCGCGGGAGGAGTCGGAGGAGTTCGCGGACCGGGCCCGGCGTGTCGCGGACATCGGCGTGCGGACGGCCACCGCCCAGTCGGTGTTCATCACCGCGCTCACGCTGGTGTCCGCCCTGGCCCTCGCCCTGGTCTACGGCCTCGGCGGCTGGTTCGCCCTGCGCGGCACCCTGGAGCCGGGCGACGTCGTCGCGCTGGCGCTGCTGCTGACCCGCATGTACGCGCCGCTCACCGCACTCGCCGGTGCCCGCGTCGAGGTCATGAGCGCCCTCGTCAGCTTCGAGCGCGTCTTCGAGGTGCTCGACCTGAGGCCCCTCATCGAGGAGAAAGCGGACGCCAGGAAGGTCCCCGAGGGCCCGGTGGCGGTGGAGTTCGACAACGTCCGCTTCGGCTACCCGTCCGCCGACAAGGTCTCCCTCGCCTCCCTTGAGGAGGTGGCCACCCTCGACACGCGCGGCGGCGCCGAGGTGCTGCACGGTATCTCCTTCCGCGCCGAACCCGGGCAGACCGTCGCCCTCGTCGGCTCGTCCGGCGCCGGCAAGTCGACCGTCGCCCAACTCCTGCCGCGGCTCTACGACGTGGACGAGGGAGCCGTACGCGTCGGTGGGGTCGACGTCCGCGACCTGAGCGCCGAGTCCCTGCGCGACACGCTCGGCATGGTCACCCAGGACGGCCACCTCTTCCACGACACCGTCCGCGCCAACCTGCTGCTCGCCCGGCCCGCGGCGACCGAAGCCGAACTCTGGGACGCCCTGTACCGATCGCGCCTCGACGAACTCGTACGGTCCCTGCCCGACGGCCTCGACACCGTGGTCGGCGAGCGCGGCTACCGGCTCTCCGGCGGTGAGCGCCAGCGCATGACCATCGCCCGGCTGCTGCTGGCAGGCCAGCGCGTCGTCATCCTCGACGAGGCCACCGCCCACCTCGACAACACCTCGGAGGCCGCCGTCCAGGAGGCGCTCGCCGAGGCCCTGGAGGGCAGGACGGCGGTCGTGATCGCGCACCGGCTTTCGACCGTGCGGGCGGCGGACCTGATCCTGGTGGTCGAGGCCGGCCGGATCGTCGAACGCGGCACGCACGAGGAGCTGCTGGCGGCCGAGGGACGTTATGCGGAGCTGTACCGCACCCAGTTCGAGGAGCGGCCCGGCGGGATCACGGAGGTCGAGGTGGTGGCGTAGAGGGCGGCGCGGCCGGCGACCGAGGGGGCGGAATCGGCCAAGGTCGTCGGCCGTACCCATCAGGAACACACAAACATCGACAGCCTCATTGCTTCCCCTGTGTTCTCAACCTAATGTGCGTTGGGTTTCCGAACAGCACCGCACATGATCTGACGCTCCCTCAAGCCGCGCAGCGCCGCACTGTCGTCCCGAGGAAGGCCACCGTCGATGCCGCTCTCTCCCGCGTCCCCCACCGGCCCGTCCCGCTCGCCGGGCATGCCGGTCAGCCGCCGCCGTCTGCTGGAGGGCGGAGCCGCCCTGCTCGGCGCGCTCGCCGTCTCCGGGTCGTCCGCCACGGTGCACGCGGCCGACGGGACCCCGACGGCGGCTGGCACCCCGGAGTGGAACGGCCACATCGACGTCTTCCGTATCGGCACCCAGCCGCCCCACACCACGCTCATGCCGTACGCCGACGTCGCCCAGGCACTGGCCGCCGACCGCACCCGCTCGCCGTACCGCCTGAGTCTCGACGGCGCCTGGAAGTTCGCCTACGCCGACCGGCCCGACGACCGGGACGCCGACTTCCACCGCACCGACGTCGACGACAGCGACTGGGACACCGTCCCCGTGCCCTCGGTCTGGCAGATGCACGGCTACGACCGCCCGATCTTCGTCAACATCACCTACCCCTGGTGGGGCCCCAACGGCCTCGGCGAGGAGGCGCAGCCCCCGGCCGCGCCCACCCGCTTCAACCCGGTGGGGCAGTACCGGCGCACCTTCACCGTGCCGCGCGGCTGGGCGGGACGGCGGACCTTCCTGCACTTCGAGGGCGTCAAGTCCGCGCACTACGTGTGGATCAACGGGGAGTTGGTCGGATACGCCGAGGACTCCTTCACCCCCGCCGAGTACGACATCACCGACCACCTCAAGCCCGGCACCAACCAGATCGCCGTCGAGGTGTACCGCTTCTCCGACGGCGACTGGCTGGAGGACCAGGACATGATCCGGCTGAGCGGGATCTTCCGCTCGGTCCACCTCTACTCCACGCCGGCCGTCCATCTGCGCGACTTCAAACTGGACACCCCGCTCGGCGAGGACTGCACGACCGCCGAGCTGGCCGTGACCGCGAGCGTGCGCGCTTACGACGGGCGGGGCGAGGGCGGCTATTCCGTCGAGACGCAGTTGTACGACGCCACCGGCCATCCCGTCTGGCCCAGACCGCTCCAGCAGCCCGTCGACCTCGCCTCCGCACCCGCCGGTGAGGACGTGACGGTCCGGGCGAGCAGGGCCGTCCCCGCGCCCCGGCTGTGGTCCGCCGAGCACCCGAACCTCTACACCGCCGTACTGCGGCTGCGCGATCCCGCAGGCAAGGTGACCGAGACCTTCTCGCACCGCGTCGGCCTGCGCGAGTTCGCGCTCAAGGACGGCCTGATGCGGATCAACGGCAAGCCCGTCTCGTTCCGCGGCACCAACCGGCACGAGATGCACCCCGACAGCGGCATGGCGCTCACCCGCGAACACATGGTCACGGACATCGAGATCATCAAGCGGATGAACATGAACTCCGTCCGCACCTCGCACTACCCCAACAACCCGCTGTGGTACGAACTCGCGGACGCGTACGGCCTCTACCTCGTCGACGAGACCAACCTGGAGACCCACGGCATCCGCGGCGAGTACCCCGGCAACCACGCCGACTGGACCAAGGCGTGCGTCGCCCGCGCCCAGGCCATGGTCCACCGCGACAAGAACCACGCCTCGGTAGTCGTCTGGTCGCTCGGCAACGAGGCGGGCGGCGGCAGCACCTTCGTCGCCATGCACGACTGGATCAAGTCCTACGACACGACGCGCGTCGTCCAGTACGAGGGCGACGACCGGCCGGCGATCAGCGACATCCGCTCGGAGATGTACGACAGCCCCTCCCGCGTCGAACAGCGCGCCAAGGACACCGCCGACACCCGGCCGTACGTGATGATCGAGTACGCGCACGCGATGGGTAACTCCAACGGCAACTTCAAGGAGTACTGGGACATCGTCCGCCGCCACGATGTCCTTCAGGGCGGCTGGATCTGGGACTTCGTCGACCAGTCGCTGAGCTGGCCCGTACCGGCCCGCAAGATCCTCACCGAGTCCGGGCCCGGCGGACTGCGCGGCGAGGTCCTCACCGCCAGCGGCACCTTCGACCGCGCCAAGGGCGTCTCAGGGGCCACCGTCTTCCCGCGCGACGCCCGTCTCGACCTCACCGGCTCGCTCACCCTGGAAGCCTGGATCACCCCGCACTACACCGGCTACCACCAGCCGATCCTCGCCAAGGGCGACACCCAGTACGCGCTCAAGCAGTCCGACCGGAACCTGGAGTTCTTCATTTACGGCGGCGGCCAGTGGATCACCGCGAGCTGGGCGCTCCCGGACGACTGGACCGGCAGCGAGCACCACATCGCCGGTGTCTTCGACGCGGACGCCGGCACACTGACCCTCTATGTCGACGGCGCGGAGAAGGCGACCCGGACCACCACGCGCAGGCCCGCCGCCAACACCGCGCCCCTCGCGCTCGCCACCGATGTCGACAACCCCACCCGGGAGTTCAGCGGCACGATCCGCCGGGCACGCGTGTACGCGCGTGCGCTGAGCGCCGCCGAACTCGGCTCCGACTCACGCGGCCCCGGCGACGACGGCGTACGGTTCTGGTTCGACGCGGCCACCGCCGGCCTCACCGAGAAGCGGCCCCGGCAGAAGACGTTCTTCCCGTACGGCGGCGACTGGGGCGACAACCCCAACGACGGCACGTCCAACGCCGACGGCATCGTCACCGCCGACCGCCGCCACACCGGCAAGGCGGCCGAGATCAAGCGGATCTACCAGGCCGTGCACGCGACACCCGCCTCCGGTGACGTACTGGCTCCCGGATCGGCGATCACCCTCACCAACGAGTACCTGTTCACCAACCTCCGTGAGTTCGACGGCTGCTGGGAACTGGTCGCCGACGGCAAGGTGGTCCGGCGCGGCAAGCTGAGCCGCGCCCAGCTGGACGTCCCGCCGCTGAGCAGCAAGGACATCACGGTGCCGGCCGGCCTGCCGGGCGACCCGGCGCCCGGCACCGAGTACTTCCTCGAACTGTCCTTCACCACCAAGGACTCCACCCCCTGGGCGAAGGCCGGCTTCGAGGTGGCCAAGCAGCAACTGCCCCTCGACGCCGCCGTCCCGGCCGTGACGCCCGCGCCGCTGGCGAGCGTGCCCGCGCTGCAGCACACCGACGGGGACAAGGCCGTCACCGTCAAGGGCAAGGACTTCTCCGTCACCGTCGACAAGAGCACGGGGACCATCACCTCCTACGAGGCTCGGGGCACCCGGCTCATCACCTCGGGCCCCGTGCCGAACTTCTGGCGGGCGCCCACCGAGAACGACCGCGGCAACGGCCAGCACACCCGCAACCAGACCTGGCGCGACGCGGGCACCGACCGGGCCGTGACGGAGGTCAGCACACGCCCCCTGGGTGACAAGGCCGTCGAGATCAAGGTCGCCGGCACCCTGCCGACGGCCGTCGAGTCGACGTACACCACCACCTACACCGTGTTCGGCAACGGCGAGATCAAGGTCGACAACACCCTGCACCCGGGCGCCGCGTCCCTGCCCTACATCCCGGAGGTAGGCACGCTGCTGCACCTGCCCGGACGGTTCGAGCGGCTGCGCTACTACGGCCGCGGGCCCGAGGAGAACTACGTCGACCGCCGCGACGGCACCGACGTGGGCGTGTACTCCGGCACGGTCTCCGAGCAGTGGACGCCGTACATCCGGCCCCAGGAGAACGGCAACAAGACCGACGTCCGCTGGATCGCCCTGACCGACGCCTCGGGCAGCGGCCTCCTCATCTCAGGCGAGCCCCTGCTGGAGGTCAACGCCTCGCACTTCACCCCGGAGGACCTGTCGTCCGGCGTGCGCCACGAGTATCAGCTCGCCCCGCGCGAAGAGGTCGTCCTGCGCGTGAACCACAAGCAGATGGGCCTGGGCGGTGACAACAGCTGGGGCGCCCACACCCACGACCAGTACAAGCTGTTCCCGAGCCGCGACTACTCCTACACCTACCGGCTGCGGCCCCTGGCCGACGTGGCCGGGGCGATGGCGGCCTCGCGCAGGCCGACCGGGGTGGAGTGAGGGAGGGGATCGGGGTCCAGGGCGCGCGCCCGGACCCCGGTCAGCCGGCGTCCAGGGCGCCCACCAGACTCGCCACCGTCACGGTGTTGAAGACGAACGCGATCGCGGAGTTGGCCGCCACCGTGCGCCGCATCTCCCGCGAGATCACCGACACGTCCGTGGTCCCGAACGTCGTCATGACCGACAGGGCGAAGTAGACGTAGTCGGCCCAGGCGGCCGGCTGGTCGCCGGGGAACTCCAGGCCCCGTTCGTTCTCCAGCAGGTTGTCGGCCTGGAAGGTGACCGCGAAGGACACGCACACACACATCCAGGCCATGACGACGAGAGCGAGCGCCGTCAGCACCCGGGGCTCCACGGGGAACCGTGAACCGAGATGCCCGGGGCGCCACACCACGGCCACCACGAGCGCGGCCGCCGCGATGAACAGCGACACCCCGGGGCCGGGCGCGGTCCCGAGCACATAGCGCTGGAGCACCGTGCCCCGGTCGCTGCGCTCGGCCCAGTTGCGGATCCGCTCGTCGGAGGCCTTCGAGAAGGCGGGCACCGTGAGGAAGAGATAGGTGAACAGATAGACGAACAGGATCACCACGCCGGCGTCCGCGCCCGAGAACGCCGCCAAGTGGTCACGGAGGGCGGCCACCAGGGCCAGGATCGCCGCCACGAGGAGCGCGACGACGGTGCTCACTCCCGCTCGACGGCGTTCGGAGAGCCAGGAATGCACCGACGAACTCCTCTGGATCGCGGCTTTCACACCGATCTCACCCTGTTCGGGCGAAGCCGTAGCTTAGTGGCCCGGCCTCGCTTTTCACCCGCGCAGCGCGCGGCCGGGAATCCCGCGTGACGAGCCTCTCGGTGCGGTCCCGCAGGGCCTTTCCGTACGCTGGTCCCGCCCATCGGGTGCATGAGCCCTTGACCTGCACAAGCAGGCAGGGAGCCGAACATCAGGGAGTACCTCGTGCTGCGCACCATGTTCAAGTCCAAGATCCATCGCGCCACCGTCACCCAGGCCGACCTGCACTACGTGGGATCGGTGACCATCGACGCGGATCTGCTCGACGCCGCCGATCTGCTGCCCGGCGAGCTCGTCCACATCGTCGACATCACCAACGGCGCCCGCCTGGAGACGTACGTCATCGAGGGCGAGCGCGGCTCGGGAGTCGTCGGGATCAACGGGGCCGCCGCCCATCTCGTGCACCCCGGCGACCTCGTGATCATCATCAGCTACGCTCAGATGGCCGACGCCGAGGCGCGGGAGTTCCGACCGCGGGTCGTGCACGTGGACGGCGCCAACCGGATCGTGTCCCTGGGTACCGACCCGTCCGAGCCGGTGCCGGGCTCCGACCAGGAGCGCAGCCCGCAGGCCGTGCCGGTGCCGGTGGCCTGACCACCCCACTCGGCAGCAGACGGAAGACGGACCAGGGAGCGTGCCATGAGCGACATCGAGATCCGCGACGACCGTGCGGCGGGCCGCCTGGAGGCCCTCCAGGGCGACGAAGTCACCGGCCACATCGAGTACTTCGTCCTCGAGTCCCCGGCACGCGCCCTCGTCCCCGTCCACACCATCGTGGAACCGGCCCACGAGGGGAAGGGCATCGCGGGTTCCCTGGCGCGTGAGCTGTACGGCATGGCCAAGCGCGAGGGAATCGTCGTGGCGCCGCTGTGCCCGTACGTCGTGAAGTGGGCCGAACGCCACCCCGATGAGGCCCCGGCCGCCGACCCGGCGCTGCTGGAGGCGGCCAAGGACTGGCTGCGGGCGCACCCCGAGCGGTTCTGACGCGGAGCGGTTCCGGGGCGGGCCCGGCAAGGACGGCACTGGTCCTGACGGGCCCACTTGGCCGCCGTCGTTGACGCGGGTGAGTGACTGGTGGCGCGGCCCTCGGGTACGCGGGGGAGAAGTCCAGAGCCGATGTCGAGGACTGCTGGAGGACGCCATGACCACCCCGTATCCGGACCCGGTCCATCCGGGACCGACCCCGGGCCCGGAACCGCCGCCGCCGGAGCCGCCGCACCCCGAGCCGCACCCGGTTCCGCCGCCGGAGCCCACGCCGGCTCCCGAGCCGCCCCCACCCGCACCACCTCCGCCCGGACCGCCCCCCACGCCGGGTCCGCCCCCGACTCCGGGTCCCCCGCCCACCCCGGGGCCGCCCCCGCCCCAGCCCCCGGACCCCTCCCCGTCGCCGATCCCGCCGGGACCGGAGCCGGTGCCGAGCCCCGAGCCCGGACCGCCGCTCACCTGAACCCGCCATGCACGGAGGGTGAGCTCAGGGCGTCCAGGGCGTGATGGCGCTGCGATCGGTACGGCACCCGGTCTTCCTGCCGATCAACGAGAAGTCGCCACCCACCGCACGCGCCCAGGAGCGCGGGGAGTTGTGCGATCAGCTCCCCGCGCACCCCCGCGCCCCAGGGCCGCACACGGCCCGCGCGCCGACCCGCCCGGACCGTCCTACTGTGCGATCTCGAACCGGGGCGGCTGGAGCCCCGCCAGGCACGACTTGTTCGGCGCCGTCGGAGAGTCGAAGAAGGAGACGGTGATCGAGCGCGCGCACGGCGATTCGGCGAACGCGACATGAGCGACGTAGGGGACCGTGACGACGGTCGACCGGCTCAGTGTGCGGGCGACGTAGGCGCCGTTGCTCGCCCCGGTCTGGGCGTCGAACCCGGCCGACATGACGAGCGTCGGGATGCTGCTGCGCGTCACGTTCCTGATCGAGTGCGGGGCCGGCGGGACGCTCCAGGCACGGCAGTCCGCGTGGAGGAAGGGGAGCTGCGGCGCGTTGGCCAGGACCGAGCGGGGGAACGACGGGAAGGCGCGCCGTCCGGCCCGGATCACGTCGGCCTCGGTCTCGAAGGGGGTCCACTCGGAGCAGAAGACGCCGTAGGCCAGGCCGTGGGCGAGTCTGCCGATGGCCTGGGGGCTGAGTTTCCCGCCGGCCCACTGTTCGGCGATGCGCTGCGGGTTGCCGTGGGCCAGCTCGTCGATGGAGCGGGGCACTCCGGCCGCCACGTGGGTGGCCGAGGTCAGCCAGTTCACCAGGACTCCGCCGTCCAGCACGACCTTCACCGGCGCCGGGCGGCTCGGGACCGTCACGGTGGTGGTGATGGGCCGGGCCTCGAGCCGGCGGACGAGGCGCTCGAAGGTGTCCGACAGATGCGGATAGCGCCGGTTGCAGGAGCGCTGCTGGGCGCAGGCCTTGAACAGGCCGTCGAAGCCCTGACGCGCGGCACTCCAGGTCAGGCTCGCGCCTGCGAGGGACGGCGGGAGGACGCCGTCGATGCCGACCGACCGGACGCCCTGCGGAAACTTGCGCATGTAGGTGAGGGCCAGGTCGGTGCCGTAGGAGATGCCGAACACGTTCCACTGCCTGATGCCGAGCGCGAGGCGCAGGGCAGCGTAGTCGGCGGCGCTCTCACCGGTGTTGTAGGCGCTGAGGGCGGCCCCTTGGCGCTTCAGCTGCTCGCGGCAGGCCCGCGTCGCCCCGACGTGCAGGCGTCCGGTGGAGGGCGCGCCGTAGACGAGGCCGAGGGAGTCGGCGTTGAACCGGTCGATGTTCGGGCACAGGAGTGCCGGATCGGCCGAGTACGTGCCGCGCTGCGACATGAAGATGACGTCACGGTCCCGGTTCAGGCCGCCGTCGATCGCCAACTGGGCCTCGGAGACCGCGTCGTCGCCCGGTCCGCCGGCGAACCACACGATCGGGTCGGCCGCCCGTCTGGTCACCGCCGCCACGATCGCGACGCCGAGGGTGATCTTCCGCCCCTTGGGCCGGTCGTGCTTCTCGGGCACGGTGAGCGTGCCGCAGCGGGCCCCTTCGAGGGCGGGGATCGGATCCGCGGTGCGCGGGCAGGGGCCCGGCACGAAACGGGCGTTGCCCACCGTGCGGGCGACCGTGCCGAGCGGCGATCCGGGGCCGTTCTCGGCACTGGCGGGCGCGGCGACGAGACCGGCGAGAAGGAGACCGGCGGTGGCTGCGGCGAACGTGGCCGGGAGCCGTCGCGCGGTGCGCCGGTGGTGGGGCTGACGGACGGACATCATGCGGTCTCCGGGGTGGGCGTGATGGTGAACGGCTTCGGCGAGAGCCCCGACACACAGCGGGTGTCGGGCGCGGTGGGACGGGCGAGGAAGGAGGCCAGGACGTTCTGCGCGCAGGGCGACTGGGGGACCACCCAGTGGCCGATCCCGGGAATCCGCACGACGGTCGACCGGGACAGCGTGCGGGCCGCGTAGGCGCCCCAGCGCGCCCCGGTCTTCGCGTCGAAGGTGCCGGACAGCACGAGCGCGGGCACCTTGCTGACGGTCGTCACACGCTGGACGGCGGTGCGGTCCGGGACGCTCCAGGCACGGCAGACGTCGTACTCGAAGGGAAGCTGCGGCGCCTGCGCCAGGACCGTGTCCGGGAACCCGGGGAAGGCCCGGCGCCCCGCCCGCAGCAGGTCGGCCCGCGTGTACCCGGGCACCCACTCGCTGCACGCCACCGACTGTGTGAGGCCGTGCGCGAACTCGCCGAGGACGGGTGTGGCGCCGGCGGCGCGGGCCCGCGCGAAGCGGGTCGGGTTGCCGCGGGCGAGTTCGTCGAGCGCCGCGGGGACGTCGACGGCCGGGACGGCGTTGGCGACCAGCAGATTGACCAGGGCGCCCCCGTCGAGGACGACCTTCACGGGCGCCCCTCCCGCCGGTGGCCGCGCCATCACCGTCAGGGGGCGCGCCTCCAGCCGCCGGACCTGTTCCGTCAGGACACGCGGGAGGTTCGGGTAGCGCTTCTTGCAGCGTGGCTGAGCCGCGCAGGCCGCGAAGATCGTCCGGATCCCCTCACCGGCGCTGTCCCAGGTCCACGGCAGACTGACGATCTGCGGGGGCACGACCGAGTCGATCGCGACCGAGCGCACGCCCCGGGGGTGCCGGCGCAGGTAGGTCAGGGCCAGGTCGGTGCCGTACGAGTAGCCGTAGACGTTCCACCGGTCGATGCCCAGCGCCCTGCGCAGGTCGGCGAAGTCCGCCGCGTTCTCGGTGGTGTTGTAGGCGCTCAGCTCCACTCCGCGGGCCGTGACGCGGGTGAGGCGGTGCCGGCACTCCTTCGTAGCGCGGACCAGGAGCCGCCCGGTCGACGGGGCGTCGTAGCGCAGCCCCACGGAATCGGCGTAGAAGCGGTCGACCTCGGGGCAGGCGAGGTTCGGCTGTGCGTGGAGCGTCCCGCGCTGGGCCATGACGATCAGGTCGCGGTTCCGGTTCAGGCCCGAGTCGATCAGGAAGGGGATGTCCCCGATGGCATCGCCGCCGGGACCCCCGGTCATGAACACCACCGGGTCCTCGGCGGGCCTCGCCGACACGGCCGGGATGATCGCGACGGTCAGCCGGATGGTCCGCCCGCCGGGCCGGGCCCGGTTCTCGGGGACCTCGAGGACCCCGCACCGCCCCGGAATCGGTTCAGGGACGGCCGGGCAGGGACCTGGCACGAATCGCGCGGGAGAGACCGGCCTGGGCCCGTCGAGGGGCGCCGCCACGGCACCGCCGGGCGTCGGGGCGAGCACGGCCAGGAACGCCAGCCCTGCCGCGACCAGACCCGCTCCGCCACGAACTCGCCGTCCGCGTCGCTGCGCGTACCCGTACCCGTACCCGTACCGCGTCCGCCTTCGCACGGACCCGCCGCTCCCGTGAACGGGCGGCACGCAGCCCGCCCTGTTGCCCCATTCCGCCATGTGAACCCGTTTCTCCGACGTCCCGGACACGTCGACGTCGACGACGCCGCGTGGCGCCGCCCGCCGGCGGTCAGGCCTCGGCGGGCACGGCGTACGTCAGCCTGAGCGGGCGCGCGGACGCCCACCACTCGTGGGAGCCAGTCGGAGCAGTCCGGGCTCACCCGGACAGAGGTCCGCCCCCTGCCCGGTCGAGAACCGGGCAGGGGGCGGTCACATGACGATCGGCCAGGTCCTAGGAGGTGACCTCCGAACGGTCGCCGCCCCACAGCGTGTGGAACGAGCCGTCGCGGTCGGTGCGCCGGTAGGTGTGCGCACCGAAGAAGTCGCGCTGCCCCTGGGTGAGCGCCGCCGGCAGCCGCTCGGCGCGCAGCGCGTCGTAGTACGCGAGGGCCGCGGCGAAGCCCGGCGTGGGCACGCCCTGCCGGGTCGCGGCGACCAGGACCTCACGCCAGTCGTCCTGCGCGGCCGCGATCTCCTGCGCGAACGTGTCGTCCGACAGCAGGCTCGGCAGGTCGGCGCGGGCGTCGTAGGCGGCCCGGATGCGGTCCAGGAAGGCCGCGCGGATGATGCAGCCGCCGCGCCAGATGGCCGAGACGGCGCCCAGGTCGATGTCCCAGTCGTACTCGGCGCGCGCCGCGTCGATCTCGTGGAAGCCCTGCGTGTACGACACGATCTTCGACGCATACAGCGCCTGCTCGACCCGGTCGGCGAAGGCCGCCGCCTCGGCCTCACCGAGCGGCGTCGCCTTCGGACCGGCCAGTCCGCGCGAGGCCTCGCGCAGCGCCGCGTGCCCGGACAGGGAGCGGGCGAAGACCGCCTCCGCGATACCGGACACCGGGACACCCAGGTCGAGCGCGATCTGCACGGTCCACCGGCCAGTGCCCTTCTGCTCGGCCTGGTCGACCACCACGTCCACGAACGGCTTGCCGGTCGCCTCGTCGACGTGCGACAGCACCTCCGCGGTGATCTCGATCAGGTAGGAGTCCAGGCGGCCCTGGTTCCAGGTCCGGAAGATCTCCGCGATCTGCGCGGGCCCGTACCCGGCGACGTCCCGCAGCAGCTGGTACGCCTCGCCGATGAGCTGCATGTCGGCGTACTCGATGCCGTTGTGCACCATCTTCACGAAGTGGCCCGCGCCGTCCGGACCGACGTGCGTCACGCAGGGCGCGCCGTCCTTCGCCTTCGCGGAGATCTTCTCCAGCATCGGGCCCAGCGAGTCGTACGACTCCTTCGGGCCGCCGGGCATGATGCTCGGCCCGTGCAGCGCGCCCTCCTCGCCGCCGGAGACGCCCATGCCCACGAAGTGGATGCCCTGCTCGCGCAGGTCCCGCTCGCGCCGGCGGGTGTCGGCGAAGTGCGCGTTGCCGCCGTCGATGATCATGTCGCCCGGCTCCAGCAGCGGCGCGAACTCCTGGATGACGGCGTCGGTCGGCTCACCGGCCTTCACCATGATCACCAGGCGCCGCGGGCGCTCCAGCGCCGCCACGAACTCCTTGGCGGTCTCGGCCGCGATGAACTCGCCCTCGTTCCCGAACTCCTCCACCAGTGCCCGCGTACGCGCGGGCGTCCGGTTGTGCACAGCGACCGTGTAGCCGTTGCGGGCGAAGTTCCGGGCCAGGTTGCGGCCCATGACCGCGAGACCCGTGACGCCGATCTGCGCCGAAGTGCTCATGCGTTGGCTCCTAGTGACCTCGATATATCAGCGGTGCCGGTCATGCCCGCCAGTATTTCCCCATCGTCCATCCTGACGTGCTGGTACTCCGAGCGCACATCCGGGGTGGCGTGATGTCGCAGGCACATACGCACGAAACGCCCCGGCGCACTCAGCCGTCCCGGGTGTCGGACAACGTGCGCCCCTTCCGCGCCACTTGGCGTGCAGGGGAGGCTGATTTTCCGTCTTGTCATGGCCTGTTCGCAGCGCTTACTTTTGCCCCTCCTGACGCACGTCAATGGGGGGCTCCTTCATGGCCGTACGCGGCCGGCACCGCCGGTACCAGCCGAACAGGATCAACCGCGCCTCACTCACCGTCACCGCGGGCGGCGCCGGCATGGCGCTCCCCCTCATCGGCACCGGCGTCGCACACGCGGCCGACCTGGACACCTGGAACAAGGTCGCCGCGTGCGAGTCGACCAGCAGGTGGCACGTCAACACCGGCAACGGCTTCTACGGCGGACTCCAGTTCGCCCAGTCCACGTGGGAGGCCTACGGCGGCACGCGGTACGCGGCGCGCGCGGATCAGGCCACCAAGGACCAGCAGATAGCCGTGGCGGAGAAGGTGCTGGACGGGCAGGGGCCCGGAGCCTGGCCCGTCTGCTCGGAGCGGGCCGGCCTGACCCGGGGCGGGGACGCCCCGGACATTCAGCCGGCCGGTACCACGAAGCAGACGCCGAAGAAGACCCCGAAGACCTCCGTCCAGGACGTCCAGCCGCAGACCACGCCCCAGTCACGGGCCGGCAAGGCCGAGATGTACACCGTGGTCCGCGGCGACACCCTCTCGGAGATCGCCGAGTCGGAGCAGGTCAAGGGCGGTTGGCGGGGCCTGTACGCCGCGAACCGCAAGGCCATCGGCGCGGACCCCGACCTGATCCTGCCCGGGCAGCGCCTCGCCGTGCGCGGCAAGGCCGCCACCATCACGGAGCCGGCGCCCACCACCAAATCCACCCCGAAGAAGACCTCCGCCGAGCCGAAGGAGGAGGCCGCCACCGGCAGCCGCTCGATGGTCGCCCCGGTGAGCGCGGCCACGGGCACGCCGTACCGCAAGGCGGGAGCGCTCTGGTCGAAGGGCTACCACACCGGCGTCGACTTCGCCGTGCCGACCGGCACGTCCGTGAAGGCCGTGGGTTCCGGCCAGGTCGTCAGCGCCGGGTGGGAGGGCTCCTTCGGCTACCAGGTGGTGATCCGGCACGCCGACGGCCGCTACACCCAGTACGCCCACCTCTCGGCGATCTCCGTGCGGGACGGGCAGTCGGTCGGGGCGGGCCAGCGCATCGGCCGATCCGGGTCCACGGGCAACAGCACGGGCCCGCATCTGCACTTCGAGGTGCGGACCGGGCCCGGTTTCGGCGCCGACGTCGACCCGGTGGCGTACCTCCGGGCCGGCGGGGTCAGGATTTGACGCGCATCCGGTGCCGGTCCAGCAGTGGCAGCGGGACGTACGGGCCGCCGTAGAAGGGGCCGTAGAGGTTCGGGGAGTCGTGACCGTCGGCAAGCGCCGGCTCCGGCTCCTCGTACGGCGCCTGCGCGACCTGCGCCGGGATGAGGATGCCCTCGATGCCGTCCGGGACGAGGATCTCCTCGTGCAGCTCCTCGCGGGGCAGTGCCACGGCCCGCTCCGGAAGCGTGTCCAGCAGCTCGGCGGCGGGGATCGCGGTGGACGTCGCCTCCGCCGGTACCGTCTCCGGGACCACCGGCTCGACCTCGGTGCGGGCGATGCGCTCCGTCGTCAGCAGGATCAGGCCGCCCGCGGCCACCACACCGCAGCCCAGGGCGAGCACCGTGCCGGTGGTGCCGTACCGGAAGGTCTCGCCGAACATCGTGATGCCGACCGCGGCCGCCACCACCGGGTTCACGACCGTCAGCGTGGCCAGCGGCGCCGCGAGCCCCGCACCCCGGTAGGCGGCCTGCGACAGCAGCAGTCCGGCCGTGGCGAAGACACCGATCGTGGCCAGGGCGGGCACGTCGGCCGCCGACACCCCGCCGTTCCAGTCCACGGCGACGATCTTCGTGAACACCGAGGACATGCCGAAGGCTATGCCGGACGCCGTCGCGAGCAGCATGCTGCGCACCGCCGGGTGCCGGTGGGCCGCCCGGCCCGCGACCATCAGCGTCACCACGATGCCGCCGGTCACCAGGGCCACGGCCACCCGCTCCGCGGTGTCCAGGGACTGCGACTCGGAGGCGCCGACCAGGGACAGCAGGCCGGCGAGACCGACCGTCGCCATGATGGCGCCGCGCCAGGCCGTCGACCCGGCCCTGCGGCCGAAGAAGAGCGCCGCCATCGGCAGCGCGAACACGATCGTCAGGGCACCCGACGGCTGCACCAGACTCAGCGGACCGAAAGCCAGCGCTACCACATGAAGCAGACCACCGAGGCCGTTCAGCGCGACCGCCGCCCACCAGCCCGGCCGACGCATCGGCGCGAACTGCTGCCCCGGCGAGGACACCGCGACACGCTCCTGCACGATCGCCCCGCCCGCGTAGGCCACGGCGGAGACGAGCGACAGCAGCACGGACAACGCGAGGGCGCTCATGAGCTGCTCCTCTGCGTGAAGCGGGGGCGCGAACCCCGGCGCGGCGAACGGTCGGCTTTCATAATCAACACGATGCCTCGAAAAGCTCTTCCCGTCGTCGTACCAGAGCACGCACTGTGTCGTACTGCCGATGGAGTACTGGAGCGCCGGACTCATCCCTCAGGGGGGTGACCCCGGGCGGAGACCCCCAGGTGAAGACCCCGACACCCCCTGGTACTACTGCTCTTCGTGGATCTCGACCCCGATCTCGCAGCGCTCCGGCCGCTCGGCGGCTTCTTCGTCCTACGCGCGACCGGGGATCCTCTTCGGCCACCCGCGACGCTGGCGCAGGCCTACGCGCGGCCGGCCCTCCCGGACAACCAGGATCCTCTTGATTTCCGGGTCCGGAAAGTCGGGCAGGTCCTGCGCGCCCCCGAGCCGCGCGTCGCCGCCTCCATCGCCCAGCAGGGCCTCGCCGCCCGGCTGTGGTCGATCGCGCTCGGCTGCGCCGCCCTGTACGACACCGTCCCCGACCTCGACCCGCGACTGCTGCGCTGGGACCCCGACGGCAGCGCCCCCGACGACCTCTGGCTCACCGAGGTGCGACCGCGCCCCGCGAACCCGGCGACCGTCGCCGACGCCGTCCTGCACGGCCACCTCGAACCGCTGAACGCCGCCCTGCGCTCCCGGTACCGCGTCGCCGACGGACTGCTGCGGGGCAACGCGGGGTCCGCGCTCGCGGGCGCCGCCCGGCAGCTCGACCAGTGGGCCCGCGCCCACGGCCGCACCGACGTCGCCGCGCGCACCCGTGCCCTGACCGCCGAACTCCTCGCCCACCCCCTGCTCGCCGGCACCGGCACCCTGACCGCGGCGGGGTTCCGGCGCCGCAGCTGCTGCCTCTACTACCGGGTGCCCGGCGGCGGCGTATGCGGTGACTGTTGCTTCACACGAGCCCCGCGCTCTTCCCCACACGCCCCGTCTGGGTGACCATGAAAGGGCAACCAGCCGCTGAGAACAGGGGGTTCCGGGTGCGAGTGGGACTGCTGACCCGGGAGTACCCGCCGGACGTGTACGGCGGCGCGGGTGTCCATGTCGAGTTCCTCGCCCGGGAGTTGCGGGATCTCGTCGACCTGGAGGTGCACTGCTGGGGCGAGGGCCGCGCGGTCGGGGTGCTGCGCCACCGCCCCTGGTCCGCCCTCGACACCGGCAACGACGCGCTGCGCACCTTCTCGGTCGACCTCGCCATGGCCGCCGGCCTCGAAGGCCGCGAACTCGTGCACTCCCACACCTGGTACGCCAACCTCGGCGGCCACCTCGCCAAGCTGCTGTACGGCATCCCGCATGTGATGACCGCCCACTCCCTGGAGCCGCTGCGCCCCTGGAAGGCAGAGCAACTCGGCGGCGGATACGCCCTGTCCGGCTGGGCCGAGCGCACCGCGATCGAGGCCGCCGACGCGGTGATCGCCGTCTCCGGTGCCATGCGCGAGGACATCCTCGGCTGCTATCCCGCGCTCGACCCCGGGCGGGTCCACGTCGTGCACAACGGCATCGACACCACCCTGTACCGGCCCGACCACCGCACGGACGTCCTCACCCGCTTCGGCCTCGACGCCGACCGCCCGTACGTGCTGTTCGTCGGCCGCATCACCCGCCAGAAGGGCGTGCCGCACCTGCTGCGCGCGATACGGCACATCGACCCGGCCGCGCAGGTCGTGCTGTGCGCCGGCGCGCCCGACACCCCGGAGATCGACCAGGAGTTCCGCGATCTCTACCAGGAGCTGAGCCGGGTCCGTGAGGGCGTGCACTGGATCCCGCAGATGCTGCCCCGCCCGGAAGTGATCCAACTCCTCACGCATGCGGCCGTGTTCGTCTGTCCCTCGGTGTACGAGCCGCTCGGCATCGTCAACCTGGAGGCGATGGCCTGCGGAACCCCCGTGGTGGCCTCGCAGGTCGGCGGTATCCCCGAGGTCGTCGACGACGGCAAGACCGGCCTGCTGGTCCCGCTGGACGACGACTTCGAGGCCGGTCTCGCGCACGCCCTCGACTCCGTCATCGGCGACCCGGAGGCGGCCCGGCGGATGGGGGAGGCCGGACGGGAGCGCGCGGTGGGGGAGTTCGGCTGGGACGCGGTGGCGCGGCGGACGGCAGGGCTGTACCGGGAGATCCTCAAACAGGCTTAGTGCGCGCTACTCAGGGGCAGGCTGGCATCAACCACGGTGAGGGGAGCGGCCATGCGTCGTGGCGGACCTTCGGTGCTCGGAATCGTACTCGCGGGCGGAGAAGGCAAACGCCTGATGCCCCTGACCGCGGACCGCGCGAAACCAGCGGTCACCTTCGGCGGTACGTACCGCCTCGTCGACTTCGTACTCTCCAACCTCGTCAACGCCGACATCCTGCGCATCTGCGTCCTCACGCAGTACAAGTCGCACTCCCTGGACCGGCACATCACCACCACCTGGCGGATGTCCAGCCTGCTCGGGAACTACGTCACCCCGGTCCC
This sequence comes from Streptomyces chartreusis, assembly GCF_008704715.1. NCBI lineage: Bacteria > Bacillati > Actinomycetota > Actinomycetes > Kitasatosporales > Streptomycetaceae > Streptomyces > Streptomyces chartreusis. The sequence goes on along the minus strand of NZ_CP023689.1, from coordinate 1,290,700 downwards.
CGCCCAGCAGCGGCTCGGCCCGCGCTGGTACCTCGGCAGCGCGGACGCCATCCTCCAGTCCCTGAACCTCGTCCACGACGAACGCCCCGAGTACGTCGCGGTGTTCGGCGCCGACCACGTGTACCGCATGGACCCGCGCCAGATGCTCGCCCAGCACATCGAGGGCGGCGCGGGCGTCACGGTGGCCGGCATACGCGTGCCGCGCGCGCAGTCGCCGTCGTTCGGCGTGATCAGCCCCGACTCGGACGGGCAGACCGTGGACCGCTTCCTGGAGAAGCCCGCCGACCCGCCCGGACTCGCGGACGACCCGGAGTGCGTCTACGCCTCGATGGGCAACTACATCTTCACCACCAAGACCCTCGTCGAGGCGCTCCAGCGGGACGCCGAGGACGAGGACTCCGTGCACGACATGGGCGGTTCGATCCTGCCCCAGCTCACCGACCGGGGCGAGGCCCAGCTGTACGACTTCAGTGCCAACCACGTCCCCGGCGAGACCAACCGCGACCGCGGTTACTGGCGGGACGTCGGCACCCTGGACGCGTACTACGACGCCCACATGGACCTGATCGCCGAGCGCCCCGCCTTCAACCTCTTCAACCGCAGCTGGCCCATCTACACCCACTCGGGCCAGCTGTCCCCGGCCCGCTTCAACGCGGGCGGCATGGCCAGCGAGTCGATCATCAGCGCCGGCTGCCTGATCCGCGGGCAGGTCACGCGGTCCGTGCTGTCGCCGGGAGTGGTGGTCGACCCCGGGGCGGTGGTGCAGGGGTCGGTGCTGCACGACAACGTGCACATCGGGCGGGGCGCGGTGGTGCGCGGCGCGGTGCTCGACAAGAACGTCGACGTCCCCCCGGGCGCGACGATCGGCGTCAATCCGGAGCGTGATGCCGAGCTGTACACCGTTTCCAAGGGAGGCGTGATCGCGCTGGGGAAGGGGCAGCGGGTGCCCTAGTGGTCCGCGGGTGGCCCACCGTACGGCGGGCCACCTCTTCGACGGGCTCAGCGGGTGAAGACCTCGCCCCGGGTCGCGCCGCTGGAGCAGAGCTTCTTCTCGTCCGCCGTCATCTTGCGGGACTTCACCACGACCGCGTTGTGCTTGCCGTCCGTACCGTTCGGGGCGGGGCTGGTGACCACGTCCGGCACGAACCAGTAGTAGTGGCCCCACTTGGGGTCGTCGTAGTGCGTCTGCCACGTGCCGGATATCTGCTGCATCACCTGGGAGCGGGAGATCCAGCCCACCTCACCCGGCTGGACGCTCACGGTGAAGGTGCTCGTCTCCGTTCGGGAACTCTGCCAGGTGTAGCTGTAGGTCGCGGTCACGCTGGCGGTGATGATCCCTTCGATGCCACCGCCGACGGTGACCGAGCCTCCGACCGAGTGGGAGGAGCCCACGGTGTCGGCCCACGCCATCGACTGGGAGGCGGGCGAGGCGGTGCAGTTGTAGAGCAGCTCCGAGACCTGACGGGGTTCGCCGAGGTAGGCCTGGCCGATCTCCGGCGCGTTGAAGCTGCACTTGCCCTCGCCGGAAGCGCAGTCGGCCATGATCTGCTCCGTGGTGGGCTGCTCCTCGGCCGCGGCGGGCACGGCCGCGGCGATCATCCCGATCGCCGTCGTCGCCAGCGCCAGGGTGCGGCCGCCGTACCGCAGTGCGCGGTTCCTCGTCATGGTTGTGCTGCCTCTCGCCATACGTGGGGGGACGGTGACGGATCCGTTGGTACCGCTGGGGCCGGAGTCACCGCGTGGTGCCCACGAGGCTCACGCAATCGGCGGCCGACCTACACCAAGAAATCGTAAAGTTGTACTTGATTCCCCAACTGATGAGCTGTCAACCAACCTTCGGCGGAGGTGAGTTGACCGGCCGGGGTTCGGATCCGGACTTGCCCTGGCCGCGGAGGCGCACTCCGGTCGCGTGTTCGATCGCCGCCGAGAGGGTGATGGCGGCTCGAGCTCGATGGGCCGAACGGGCTTCTCGCCGCGTCCGGGGCGCCGGTCCATGACGCCTCCCGGGTGACGCGCTCGGGATGCCCGGTGCCGCTACCCGTGGTGGAGTGACCTCATATGCACCATGAGTCCCGCCCCTTTCACGAGAGGCGGGACTTAATCTGTCGTTAACTGAGCGTAGCTTGATCGTACTTGACTGTAATCGCCAGAGGGCGATTGACTGCTGGTCCACCCCTTCGTCGACGCGAGGCAAGCCATTGACTTCTGACCTGCTCGCACCCCTCGACCTGGCGTTCTGGAACATCGAGTCCGCCGAGAACCCCATGCACCTGGCTGCGCTCGGGGTCTTCGAGGCACACTCGCCCACCGCCGGGGCGCACGCGGCCGACCTGCTCGCCGCGCGAGCCGCCGCCGTGCCGGGGCTGCGGATGCGCATCCGGGACGCCTGGCAGCCGCGCGGCCTCCTCCAGCCGTTCTCCTTCGGCGGCGCCGCCCGCGAGCCCGCGCCGGACTTCGACCCGCTCGACCACGTCCGGCTGCACGCCCCGACCGCCGACTTCCAGGCGGTGGCCGGACGGCTCATGGAGCGCCCGCTGGAGCGCGGCCGGCCGCCGTGGGAGGCGCATGTCCTGCCGGGCGAGGACGGCGTGTCCTTCGCGGTGCTGTTCAAGTTCCACCACGCCCTCGCCGACGGACTGCGGGCGCTGACGCTCGCCGCCGCCGTCCTCGACCCGATGGACCTGCCCGCGCGCAAACCTCGCCCGGAGGAGCCCTCGCGCCGACGGCTGCCCGATGTGCGCAGGCTGCCGGGGCTGGTGCGCGGCGCCCTGTCCGACGTCGGCCGGGCACTGGACATCGGCGCCTCCGTCGCCGTGTCGACGCTGGCGGTGCGCTCGTCGTTGGCGCTGACCGCCGAGCCCAGCGGCACCCGCCGTACCGCCGGGGTCGTCGTCGACATCGACGACGTGCACCTGATCCGCAAGGCCGTCGGCGGCACCGTCAACGACGTCACCATCGCGGTCGTCGCCGGCGCACTGCGCCGCTGGCTCGACGAACGCGGCGACGGCAGCGAGGGCGTCGCCCCGCGCGCCCTGATCCCCGTCTCCAAACGCCGCCCCCGCACCGCGCACCCACAGGGCAACCGGCTCTCCGGCTACTTGATACGGCTTCCGGTGGACGACCCCGAGCCGCTGCGCCGCCTGGCCGCGGTGCGCACCGCCATGGACCGCAACAAGGACGCGGGCCCCAACCGGGGCGCGGGCGCCGTCGCGCTGCTCGCCGACCACGTCCCGGCGCTCGGCCACCGGCTCGGCGGACCGCTGGTCGGCGGTGCCGCCCGGCTCTGGTTCGACATCCTCGTCACCAGCGTGCCGCTGCCCGGCATCGCCCTGAAGCTCGGCGGCCACGCCGTCACCGAGGTCTACCCCTTCGCCCCGCTGGCCCGCGGCCAGTCCCTGGCGGTGGCGATCTCGACGTACCGCGGGCGCGTCCACTACGGGCTCGTCGCCGACGCCGAGGCCGTACCCGACCTCGATGTGCTCGCGCGGGCCCTGTCCGAGGAGATCGCCGCGCTGATCACCGCCTGCGCTCCCTGAGCCCCCGTTCTCCGGCCTGATTCGCCGGATTTTGGAGGAGAGGCCCGGCGCTCCGTAGAATTCCGCGTTCGAAAGCGAGCGCGATCGGAGCGCCGCGGGTGATCAGGGAACGGCAGCGGCGATGACGGTGACAGAGGACGGCGCGACGGCGACCACGGCGGACGTCGTGCAGGAGCCCGGTGACGAGATCGTGTACGGCCCCGGCATCGACCCCGAGCGGCTCGCGCTGTGCCTGAGCGTGCTGGAGGAGCTCGACGGGCTGGAGGTCGACCACCCCGACGCCATCGCTGTGCGCCGGGCCACCGCCGGTCTCTACCGCACCGTCAAGCAGCGCCGCCGCCAGGAGCGCCGGGCCGCCAAGACCGCGCACGACAAGCAGGTCACCGAGGCCACGGCGACCGGCTCCGCCCAGCGCATCGACGACGAGACCGAGGGCCTGCTGCCGTCGTCGAACACCGAGGAGGGCAGGATCGCGGGGATACTCCAGCGCCCGCGCTCCTGCTACACCTGCAAGTCCCGGTACGTCGAGGTCGACTACTTCTACCACCAGCTCTGCCAGGACTGCGCCCGCCTGAACCGCAGCAAGCGCGACGCCCGCGCCGACCTCACCGGCAAGCGCGCCCTGCTCACCGGCGGCCGCGCCAAGATCGGCATGTACATCGCGCTCCGGCTGCTCCGCGACGGCGCGCACACCACGATCACCACGCGCTTCCCCAAGGACGCCATCCGCCGCTTCAAGGCCATGGACGACTCCGGTGACTGGATGCACCGCCTGGAGGTCGTCGGCATCGACCTGCGCGACCCCGCCCAGGCCGTGGCCCTCGCCGAGCAGGTCACCGAGGCCGGCCCGCTCGACATCCTCGTGAACAACGCGACCCAGACCGTGCGCCGGCTGCCCTCGGCCTACGCCGCCCTGGTCGAGGGTGAGAGCGCGCCGCTGCCCGCCGGTGAGCTGCCCGCCCACCACGTCATCGGCGCGTTCAACTCCGGCGCGGTCGACGGCATTGCCGCGCTGCCGCTGGGCACCAGCGGACTCGACGCCCAGAAGGTCGCCGACCTCGCCCTGGTCGCGGGCAACGCCAGCGTCGCCCGGCACCTCGACGGCACCGCCATCGACGCGGGCGGCCTCGTGCCCGACGTCGTCGACTCCAACACCTGGGTGCAGACCATCGACCAGATCTCCCCGGTGGAGCTTCTGGAGACCCAGCTCTGCAACTACACCTCGCCGTTCATCCTGATCAGCGCGCTGCGCCCGGCGATGGCCGACGCGGCGAAGAAGGCCGCGAGCGGGCGCGCCTACGTCGTGAACGTCTCCGCCATGGAGGGCGTCTTCGGCCGCGGTTACAAGGGCGCGGGGCATCCGAACACCAACGCCGCCAAGGCCGCGATGAACATGGTCACGCGGACCAGCGCCCAGGAGATGTTCGAGAGCGACGGCATCCTCATGACGTCGGTCGACACCGGCTGGATCACGGACGAGCGCCCCCACTACGACAAGCTCCGCCTGGCCGAGGCCGGGTTCCACGCCCCGCTCGACCTGGTGGACGGGGCGGCGCGGGTGTACGACCCGATCGTGCGGGGCGAGGCGGGCGACGATGTGTACGGGGTCTTCTTGAAGGACTACGCGCCGGGTAAGTGGTAGGCGAGGTCGGTGGGGCGCCTGCGGGCCCGTTGTGGCTGATCGCGCAGTTCCCCGCGCCCCTAGGAGGTTGCCGTACCGCGCGATCGAAGGCGCTCGTGGATCGCGTATCCCGTTGCTGTCCCTGCCGCTCGCACCCGCGTCCCGCCATCCACCAGCAGATCCGCCCCGGTGATCCACTCCGCCGCGTCCGACGCCAGCCACACCACCGCCCGGGCCACGTCCTCCGGTTCGCCGATCCGGCCCAGCGGCAGTCCGGCGGCGACCTCCTCCTCGCCCGGCTCCCACACGAACCGTGCCATCTCGGTGCGGATCAGGCCGGGTGAGACGGAGTTGACCCGGACCCTCGGGCCCAGTTCGCCCGCGAGCTGCCGGGTCAGGTGGAGGAGGGCCGCCTTGCTGGTGCCGTAGGCGCCGATGCGGGGACCGACATGGGTGGCGCCCTCCGTGCAGACGTTGACCACCGCGCCGCCGTGTTCGCGCATCCAGGCGTGCCAGGCGCACTGCACGAGCCGCAGCGGTGCCTCGACGTTCACCGAGAACGCCTCGCGCCAGGCGAGCGGATCGACGTCCATGAGGGGGCCGTACGGCTGGTTGGTCGCCGCGTTGTTCACGATCACGTCGATCCGGCCGAACTCCCGCAGGGCGAGGTCCGCCACCGCCCGGGGATGTCCCGGGTCGGCCACGCTCCCGGCCAGCCCGACGCCGCCCAGCTCGGCGGCCGTCCGCCGGACCTCCTCCGCGTCCCGCGCGGTCACGCAGACCAGCGCCCCGGCGGCAGCGAGCTGCCGGGCGACGGCGTGGCCGATGCCGCGCGTGGCGCCGGTGACGACGGCGGCCCTGCCCTGGAGACCGTACGGCGGCGTCATCGCCGTACCGTCTCATGACGGACCGTCAGTTGGCAGCCCCGAGGGGCGAGTTCCTGGACGCCACCAGCTCCAGCACCGCCCGCCAGTCCTCCAGCACCCCGGCGTCGAACTCGGCGCTGCGGCCCTCCTCGTCGGCCTGGTGCAGGCGCAGCAGGTCGTCGTCGGCCAGGTCGCGGGCCCGGCAGTGTTCGCGGACGAGGCGGGAGACCCGCTCACCGAGGAGGGGCCGGACCGCGTCCGCGGCGCAGTCGGAGTGGCGGGTGACGTCGCCCGGGCGCAGCAGCGGGCCGATGGCATGAACGAGCCCCGCGACCTGGAGTTCCTTGTCGGCGGGGCGGACGCGGCGCAGCAGGGCGGCCGTCTGGAGAGCGTGTTGGTGGAGATCGACTCGGGTGCCTCCGAGGCCCGGGGCGTCCCGGCTGCCCCGGCAGGCGTACAGCAGATCCATCAGCTCTTCGACACTGCGCAGCTCCATGCGCCAGTCCTCCCGCCGGACGAGCCGTTGCCGTCCGCCAGCAGATCATGGCCGCCTTGCGAATCGGCCAACGGGACTTGAACTGCGCGGCGTCCATGGGGCCGAGGCCGGGCGGCGACGTGTCACTGAGCCGAACGGGTGACTGGTAAACGGAGTATTACGTAGGAAAACAGTGAATAACGGGCAGGTGAAAACTGGTCGACTCCGGATAGTTACAGGTTGTTTGCAGCCCCATCGAGCGGGGGGCCGCTCATTTGGTTAATCTGTAGCGGACGGACAGCAATACAGGGTCCCAACCCACACCCACGGTCCGTCCCGGGACAAGCCGGTGCACAACGGCCTGCTCTCGCACCAGTTATCCGGCGCCACCGCGTCCGAGTCGACGTTGAGTTAGACCCGAGCGGGCGTCAGGTGCCGGACCGCAGACTGGTCCGGCCCGCCCCGAGGGTGATCCGACACAGAAGGAGTGCGCGGTGACACCTGAGAAGACGAATCGCGAGCAGCGCCCCAAGGAACGCACGGAGCGCGCGGGCCGCCGGTCCACGGAGCTCGGCAGTCTCGATGTGTGGGCCAGGTCCGCCCCCATCCGCCTGGCGGGGTACGAGGACGACCTCGCCGAGCCCCACATCCTGCCCAGCGTCGACTGACCTGGCAGAACCCTTCGCGATCGCCGACCGCATGGGCGTGCGAGACTCACGCCCATGCTGATCAGAGAAGCCGCGGCCGACGACTGGCCGCGGATTTGGCCTTTCTGGCACCGGATCGTCGCCGCCGGCGAGACCTACGCATGGGATCCGGACACCTCTGAGGACGCCGCCCGTGCGCTGTGGATGAATCCGGCCAAGGACGTCCACGTCGTCGAGGACGACGCGGGATCCCTCGTCGCCTCCGCCTACGTCACCCCCAACTACGGCGGCCCCGCCGCCGGAATCGCCAACGCCGGCTTCATGGTCGACCCCGCCCACGGCGGCCGCGGCGTCGGCCGCGCCCTCGCCGAGCACGTCCTGGCCGTGGCCAGGGCCGACGGCTACCGGGGCATGGTGTTCAACGCCGTCGTCGAGACCAACCCGGCCGTCGCCCTGTGGACCTCCCTCGGCTTCACGATCCTCGGCACCGTTCCGGACGCCTTCGACCATCCCCGGCACGGCCGGGTCGGGCTGCACATCATGTACAGGGCGCTTTAGCGGAGCGCCTTCACCTCCTCTCTATTTGCCTAAAAGCTTTAGGCAAGTGCATACTCGCTTTTGGCAAGCGAGAGGATGGCTATGGCACGCGTAGGGCTGACCACGGAGCGTCTGGTCCGGGCCGGGGCGGAGCTCGCCGACGAGATCGGCTTCGAGCAGGTCACCGCGTCGGAGCTCGCCCGGCGGTTCGACGTCAAGGTCGCGAGTCTGTACTCGCACGTGAAGAACTCCCAGGACCTCAAGACGCGCATCGCCCTGTTCGCGCTGGAGGAACTGGCCGACCGGGCCGCCGACGCCGTCGCCGGGCGCGCGGGCAAGGACGCCCTCGTCGCCTTCGCGAACGTCTACCGCGACTACGGCCTCGAACACCCCGGCCGCGCCGCCGCCGCGCGCATGACCCTCGACCCCGAGACGGCCGCGGCGAGCGCCGGCGTCCGGCACGCGCAGATGACCCGCGCCATCCTGCGCGGCTACGACCTGACCGAGCCGGACGCGACCCATGCCGTTCGGCTGCTGGGCAGCGTCTTCCACGGGTACGCCAGCCTGGAACTGGCGGGCGGCTTCAGCCACAGCGCACCCGACTCCGAGGAGACCTGGCACCGGATCCTGGACGCCCTGGACGCCCTGCTGCGCAACTGGCCCACCGAGCCCACCCCTTGATCGACAGGCTGAAGGACATGGACACCGAGCACGACTGGATCACCACGACCGTCACCGCCGACCTGCTGCGCGGCGCCCTCGACGTGGAGCGGACCGAGCACGGCGTACTGCCGCACCGGCTGCCCGCCCGGGCACGCGCCCAGAACACCGACGGACAGCTGGCCATGGCCGAGTCGCAGCCCTCCGGCGTACGGCTGGCCTTCCGCACCCGCGCCACCGCCGTCGAACTGGACACCCTGCCCACCAAGCGCACCTACGTCGGCGCGCCGCCCCGCCCGGACGGCGTGTACGACCTGGTCGTCGACGGCCGCCCCGCAGGTCAGGGCAGCGTCACCGACGGCAACGTCCTGATCATCGACATGATGGCCGGCACCACCGAGCGACGCCCCGGCCGGGCCGGCACCGTCCGCTTCACCGGGCTGCCCGCCCGCGACAAGGACGTCGAGATCTGGCTGCCGCACAACGAGACCACCGAGCTGATCGCCCTGCGCACCGACGCCCCCGTCGAGCCGGCCGGCGACCCGGGCCGCAAGGTGTGGCTGCACCACGGCAGTTCGATCAGCCACGGCTCCGACGCCGCGAGCCCCACCACCATCTGGCCCGCGCTCGCCGCGTCGCTCGGGGGAGTGGAGCTGATCAACCTGGGCCTGGCCGGCAGCGCCCTGCTCGACCCGTTCACCGCCCGCGCCCTGCGCGACACCCCCGCCGACTTCATCAGCGTGAAGATCGGAATCAACCTGGTCAACATGGACCTGATGCGGCTGCGCGCCTTCGGCCCCGCGGTCCACGGCTTCCTCGACACGGTCCGCGAAGGCCACCCGGCGACGCCGCTGCTCGTCGTGTCGCCCATTCTGTGCCCCATCCACGAGGACACACCCGGCCCCTGCGCCCCGGACTTCAGCGGCATGAGCGACGGCCGGCTGCGGTTCGTCGCCATGGGCGACCCGGCGGAACGCGCGAGCGGGAAGCTGACGCTGGGCGTCATCCGGGACGAGCTGTCCCGCATCGTGAAGCAGCGGGTGGCCGACGACCCGAACCTGCACTACCTCGACGGCCGGGAGCTCTACGGCGAGACCGACTCCGCCGAACTGCCGCTCCCCGACGACCTGCACCCCGACGCCGCCACGCACCGCCGGATCGGTGAACGCTTCGCACGCCTCGCGTTCACCGCCGAAGGACCCTTCGCGGCGCCGACGCAGGGCGGGTCCGTCTAGTCCAGCGGCACCGGACCGGGGCCGGTCCGTCTAGTCCAGCGGTGCCGTCCGCCGCCAGGGCCGCAGCTCCTCCATCCGCTCGGCCAGCGCCAGCAGCTCCGCCTCCGAGCCGGGCCGACCGACCAGCTGCACGGCGGTGGGGGCACCGGACGGCAGCGTGCCGAGCGGGACCGCCATCGCGGGCCAGCCGGTGAGGTTCCACGGCGGCGTCAGCGGCGAGTAGTTCGTGTTGGCCATGATGTTGCGCAGCCAGCCCCGCTCGTGCCAGGGCTCGGACCTGGGGGAGCGGCGGGCGAGTGCCGGGGTGAGCAGCACGTCGTACTCGTCGAAGAACGGCTCCAGCCTGCGGCGCAGTTCCTCCCGGCTCGCACCGGCGCGCGCCCGGCCGACGAACCGCTTCCCGACGGCGGCGTGCACCCGCGTCCGGCGCGTGAGCTGCCGGGCGTCGAGGCCCTGGGCGTCCACGGCCGTGCCCGCGGTCCAGTGGGTCAGCGAGGTGACGCCCAGCGACATCGGGTACGGCGGATCGGCCCGCCGCACCTGGTGACCGGCCTTGATGAGCAGCCCCGCGGCCTCCCGCGCGGCACTCGCGTACGGCTTGCTGACGGCGACCCCGGCTATCGGGCTGCGCAGGGACACGGCGATCCGGTAGGTGCCGGGCGTGTCCGGGCGTGCGACCTCGGTGTCGGCGAGCACCGACAGCATCAGGCGGGCGTCCTCGACCGTGGTGGCCAGCGGGCCGTTCTCCGACATGCCGAACCAGTCGCCGTCGCTGACACCGGCCGGGACCACACCCGTGCCGGGCTTTATCGTGACCAGGCCGCAGTTGGCCGCGGGTATCCGAAGCGAGCCCATGCCGTCGTTGCCGAGGGCGATCGGCACCATGCCCGCGGCGACCGCCGCCGCGCTGCCGCCGGACGAACCGCCCGCCGTGCGCGAGGTGTCCCACGGGTTGCGGGCGGTGCCGTGCACGCCCTCGGTGGTGCCGAAGACACACAGCTCCGGCACGTTCGTCAGCCCCACGACCACCGCGCCGGCGGCCCGCAGCCGGGCCACGGTGACATGGTCCTCGTCGGACGACGTGTCCGGTGTGGCCGCGGAGCCGACGCGCTTGGACTCGCCGCGCACCGCGAGGTTGTCCTTCACGGCCACCGGCACGCCCGCCAGCGGGAGTTCGGCGAGGTCGCCGCGGGAGGCCACCTCGTCGGCCTCGGCGAGCGCGGCCTCGGCCCGCACCACCCGGAACGCGCCGATGCCGCCGTCGAGGCGCTCGATCCGGGCCAGGTGCTCGGCCACCACCTCCCGGGGAGTGGCCCGCTTCTCGCGTACGGCGGCGGCGATCTCGGTGGCGGTCCGGCCGACCCAGCTGGTCACGGGCGCTCCTCAGGGCTTACTCGCGAGTATGTAGGAGGAACTCTGCCGCTCGGCGGGCTCGGCGTCGAGAGGCCGCCGGGCTTGGATATTCGCGTGGCTCTTGTTGGACTTTTCGCGCCGCGGCATTTCCGCAGCGTCCCGCTGACCTGCGCGTCATCCGACGAATACGTCAACTCGGCTGTTCCCAACTCCCATTGACAGCCCTTGGGGCCCGCTCAATGATCAGACATCCGATGAATGGGAGTGTCTTATGAGGAGACGCTGGAGAGTCGCCGGAGTCCTCGCGGCGCTGACGCTTCTGCTCACGGCGCCGCTGCCGGCGGTCGCCCGGGAGGAGCCCGCGGCGCCCGCGCAGGCGCCGGTCACGGTGCCCGCCCTGGCCGACTGGACCCCGGCGGCCGGCAGTTACCGCTACGAGCGCGGCGCCCGCCTGGTGGCCGACGGGGCGAGCGAGCGGCGGGTCGCCGGCACGCTCGCCGACGACTTGCGCGCCGCCGGACACGGCACGGTCCCGGTGGTGCCCGGCGGTGCGAGGACCGGCGACATCGTCATCGATGTCCGGCCGGACCGGACCTCCCTCGGTGCCGAGGGCTACGAACTCGCCGCCGGCAAGCGGCTGTCGGTGACCGCGGCGACCGAGACCGGCGCCTTCTACGGCACCCGCACCCTGCTCCAGCTCCTCGCCCGGGGCGACACCGTCCCCGCCGGTCGCACGGTCGACGTACCGCGCTACAAGGAGCGCGGCGTCGGAGTCTGCGCCTGCTACATCCACGTCTCGCTGCCGTGGCTGGAGAACCTGGTCCGCGAGATGGCGTACAACAAGCTCAACCAGCTGCTCCTCGAACTGAAGGTGAAGAGCGACGCCCACCCCGAGGCCAACACCTGGGGCTACTACACCAAGGACGAGATCCGCGGCCTGGTCGCCCTCGGCAAGCGGTACCACGTCGAGATCATTCCGGAGATCAACTCCCCGGGCCACATGGACCCGTGGATCGAGAACCGGCCCGACCTCCAACTGACCGACTCCGACGGCGACAAGCAGCCCTCGCGCCTCGACATCACCAGGCCGGAGGCGCCCGCCTACTACACCGGCCTGATCGACGAGTACGCCCAGGTCTTCACCTCCACGTCCTGGCACATGGGAGCCGACGAGTACATGCTCGGCTCCGACTTCGCCAAGTACCCGCAGATCCTGAAGTACGCCCAGGACCGGTACGGCCCCGGTGCCACGCCCCAGGACGCGTTCATCGACTTCGTCAACCGCGTCCACGCCCACGCCGCGGACAAGGGCAAGCGGCTGCGCATCTGGAACGACGGGCTCACCGGTGCCAACACCGTCCCGGTGACCGCCGGCACGACGGTCGAGCACTGGCTGAACGTGGCGACGAAACCGAGCCGACTGCGGGACCAGGGCTACCCGTTGATGAACGCGGCCTACGCCCTCTACCTCGTCCGCGGCGGTTTCCACAGTGACACCGAGGGGCTGTACGACCAGAGCTGGGACCCGCGCAGCTTCGAGGGCGAGAAACTCGCCACCTCCGACGGCATCACCGGCGCGAAGATCAGCCTCTGGCCCGACAACGGCCGCGGCGAGACCGAGAACGAGGTCGCCGTCGCCCTGTGGCCCGCGCTGCGGCACATCGCCCAGGCCACCTGGGGCGACCCGCACCCCGACAGCACCTACGCCGCCTTCACCGCGCGCGGCGCGGCGGTCGGCCATGCGCCGGGATGGCGGGACCTCACGAGGGTGCCGGTGGCGGACGGCTCGTACAGCTTCCGCACTCGGGGCCTGACCTTCGACGCCGAGGTGGCGCGGACCTCCGACGGCTACGTCACCGTACGGACGGCGGAGGGCTGCCTGGAGATCCGGGGCGGGAAGCTCACGCTCAACGTGCCGCTCCAGCCCGGCGTGGCGGCGGCCCCGCAGACGTGCGACCCCCGCAACACCCTCCAGCGCTGGCAGCTGGAGCCCGCCGCCGGTGGCTACCGGCTCGTCAACGCCATCACCCGCATGCCCGTGGGCGTCACGGACGACGGGCGGCTCGCCCAGTACCCGCCGGACCAGCGCACTCCCGCCGTATGGCGCCTGAGCGCCTGAGCCCTTGAGCAGTGGAGCACCTGAGCACCTCAGCATCTGACCCGAGGAGCCTTCCCATGGCCGTTTCCCGACGCGTGTTCCTCGCGACAGCCGCCGTCCTCGCCGCGACCGGCGTGAGCCGACCCGCCCTGGCGGCACCCGCCGGCGCGACGGAGGACCCCCGCTACCGCATCCCCGTCAGCCCCGACGACACCGAGGCCGACCTGGTCCGCAAGGCCTCCCAGGTCCGCCCCACCGCACGGCAGATCGCCTGGCAGCGCCTGGAGCGCACCGCGTTCCTGCACTTCGGCGTCAACACCTTCACCGGCCTCGAATGGGGCACCGGCGACGAGGACCCCGACGTCTTCCAGCCGGCCGGCCTCGACACCGACCAGTGGGCCCGCGCCCTGCGCGACGGCGGCTTCAGGCTCGCCATCCTCACCGTCAAGCACCACGACGGCTTCGTGCTCCACCAGTCCCGCTACACCGACCACTCGGTGGCGTCGAGCAGTTGGCAGGGCGGCCGGGGCGACGTCCTGCGCTCCTTCGCCGACTCCATGCGCCGCCACGGCATCAAGGTCGGCGTCTACATCTCGCCCGCCGACGAGAACCAGTACCTCCACGGCGTCTACGCCAACGGCAGCGCCCGCACCGACCGCACGATCCCCACCCTCGTCGCGGGCGACGACCGCACCCCGCCCCGGTCGTACGCCCTCCCCGCCACCGACTACGGCGCCCACATGCTCAACCAGCTCTACGAGGTCCTCACCGAGTACGGCCCGATCGACGAGGTGTGGTTCGACGGCGCGCAGGGCCGCATCCCGCCGGACAAGGTGGAGAAGTACGACTGGGACAGCTGGTACACCCTCGTCCGTTCCCTCGCGCCCGACGCGGCGATCGCCGTGTCAGGCCCCGACGTGCGCTGGGTCGGCAACGAGGGCGGGCTGGCCCGGGAGGACGAGTGGAGCGTCGTACCGGTCCAGGAGAAGGACCACGGCCGCACCGACTACGCCCTCGCCTATGACGCCCCTGACATGGGCAGCCGCGCGGCGCTGGTCGAGGCCCGGCCGGTGGCCGACCACCTCCAGTGGTGGCCGGCCGAGTGCGATGTGTCGATCCGCGACGGCTGGTTCTACCACGCCGATCAACAGCCCAAGAGTGTCGAGCGGTTGACGGACATCTACTTCCGGTCGGTGGGCCGCAACTCGGTGCTCCTGCTCAACATCCCGCCCGACACGGACGGCCTGCTGCCCGCCGCCGACGTGGCCCGGCTGCGGGAGTTCCGCGAGCGCGTGGACCGCGAGCTGCCCGAGGACCTGGCACGCGACGCCCGCACGACCGCCGCACCGGGTCGCATCACCCTCGACCTCGGCCGGGAACGGGAGGTGGACCGGATCCGGCTCGCGGAGGACATCCGGCACGGGCAGCAGGTGGAGAGCTTCGTCGTGGAGGCACAGCAGGGCGGCGCCTGGACAGAGGTGACCCGGGCCGGAACCATCGGCGCGAGCCGGATCGTGCTCCTCGCGGCACCGGTGCGGGCCAGGCGATGGCGGGTGCGGGTCACCGGCTCGCGCGCGGCGGCCCGGCTCGCGGAGTTCGGGCTGTACCGCTCACGGGTCTAATTCGGTTGACCGGGGCGGGGCCGTACGGGCTGGATGGGGTGCATGGCCGACATCCAGGGCACTTACGACCGTCTGTTCATCGCCGTGCCGAACGCGCTGGCCGACATGCTGGACGCGGGGGACGCCGGCGGCTCCGTCGCGGTCTTCGTGGACGGCGAGCCCGTCGTGGACGTGTGGGGCGGCTTCACGGATGCCGGCCGCACCGTCCCGTGGGAGCGCGACACGATCGTCAACGTGTTCTCCGTGACCAAGACGATGACGGCGCTGTGCGCCCTGATCCTCGTCGACCGGGGCGAACTCGACCCGGACGCGCCGGTCGCCCGCTACTGGCCGGAGTTCGCGGCGGAGGGCAAGGAGAAGGTGCTCGTACGGCACCTGCTCTCGCACACCGCCGGCCTGCCCGACTGGGACGGCCCGGTCGACGAGCTGTACGACTGGCCGGCCGCCACGTCCCGGCTCGCCGCGCGCACCACCCGCTGGGAGCCGGGCACCGCCGCCGGCTACCACTCCCTCACCCAGGGATTCCTGGTCGGCGAGGTCGTACGCCGGGTCACCGGCCGCAGCGTGGGGGACTTCCTCGCCGCGGAGGTCACGGGGCCGCTGGGCGCCGACTTCCACATCGGCCTGCCGCCCGAGCACGACCACCGGGCCGCCCCCTCGATCCCCCCGACGGGCAAGGACGAGGACTACTCCGCGAGCGCGCCGGGCAACCCGACGGGCTCCGAGGCGGGCAACGGCGTCCGGGTCCGCGACGGCAACAGCACGGCCTGGCGCCGCGCACAGATCCCCGCGGCGAGCGGCTACGGCAACGCCCGCTCGGTCGCGCTGGTGCAGTCGGTCCTGGCCTGCGGGGGAGAGGTGGGCGGCGTACGGCTGCTGTCCCGGGCCGGCTGCGACCGCGCCTTCGAGGAACAGTTCGACGGCGACGACCGCGTCCTCGGCATGCCGATGCGCTGGGGACTGGGCTACGGCCTCTTCGGCACCACGTACGGCTGGGGCGGCTGGGGCGGATCCCTGATGATGCTGGAGCCCGACAGCCGGATGGTGGTGGCCTACGTGACCAACCAGATGCGCGAGCCCGCCGAGGACACCCGGGGCATGGAGATCGTGACGGCGGCCTACGAGGGGCTCCAGGGGCTGCGCCTCTGACCCCGGCGGCACGGGTGGCGCGTGAGCGACCCCGCCGGGCCGCGACGGTACGAGACCGTCACGCGCCCCGTGCCACCCCCGTGCTCCCACGCTCGATCAACGTCGGCACGGGCACCCGCACGGCCCGGGCCGACCCCCCGTCGAGCAGCGCGGTCAGTTCCTGTGCCGCGGTGCGGCCGAACTCCACGCTGTCGCGGGACAGGGCGGAGAGCCACGGCTTGACCATGCGGCACAGGGCAGAGTCCTCCCACGAGACGACCGAGACGTCCGCCGGTACGGAGAAGCCGAGTTCGGCCGCCGCTACGGCACCGGCGACGGCCATCACGTCGTTGTCGTAGATCAGTGCGGTAGGGGGAGCGGCGCCCTCCAGGACCCGGCGGGTGACCGCGGCGCCCTCGGCGTCGGAGTAGTCGGTCGTCACCGACCGCACCTCGGACAGGCCACGACGGCCCGCCTCGGCACGCAGGGTGCGGATGCGGCGCTCGGTGTGGGCGAGCCCCGGCAGGCCGGCGATGTGCACGATCCGCCGGTGGCCGAGCGCGTACAGGCCGTCCACCACGGAGGCCATCGCGCCGGCGTCGTCGGCCCAGACGGTCGACAGGCCCGGGTGGCGCTCGTCGGGCGCGCCTCCTATGACCACGGCGGGCAGGCCGAGTTCGTCCAGGAGGTCGGGACGGGGGTCGTCGGTGCGCGGATCGACGACAAGGACGCCGTCCACACGGTGCTCGGCCCACCAGCGCCGGTACACCGCGCACTCGTCGGCGACGTCCTCCACCACCTGGAACAGCAGCCCCAGATGGCGCTCCGCCAGCACCTCCTGGATGCCCGAGACGAGCTGGAGGAAGAAGGAGTCCACCCCCAGCTTGTCCGCCGGACGCGCCAGCACGAAGCCGACCGTCGCAGCGCCCTCCCCGGACAGCGCGCGCGCCGCCGTGCTGGGCCGCCAGCCCAGCTCCTCGGCGACCTGCCGCACCCGGTCCCGGGTGTCCTCCGACACGCCCGGCCTGCCGTTCAGCGCGAACGAGACCGCGCTCTGCGAGACCCCGGCGTGCCGCGCTATGTCCTTCATCGTCGGACGCCGGGCCGGTGACCGCTTGCCTGACATCGTGCTCCCCCCATTCCGGCGGCACATTCCCCGAGCAGTATGCACTAATGCGGTTCAGCTGCGTGATCCTAATGCGGTTCAGCTCGGTGATCCTAATGCGCATTAGTCACTAAAGAAATTAGCTGCGCGAGAGCCATTGACGGGCCCGTGGAGCGGCGTGCAGGGTCTGCCACGTCGACCAACCCGCCCGCAAAGGAGGCCGGTTCACGGTGCCCATATCCCGTAGAGCCCTCGCTGCCGCATTCGCCGTCTGTGTCGCGCTGCCGCTCAGCGCCTGTGGTTCGTCAGGCGGTGACAGCGGCAGCACC
Source organism: Streptomyces chartreusis (assembly GCF_008704715.1). Classification (NCBI taxonomy): domain Bacteria; kingdom Bacillati; phylum Actinomycetota; class Actinomycetes; order Kitasatosporales; family Streptomycetaceae; genus Streptomyces; species Streptomyces chartreusis. The sequence goes on along the minus strand of NZ_CP023689.1, from coordinate 1,273,488 downwards.
GACGCCTCCGGCAAGGTCGAGGGCGACATCACCTTCCAGACCTGGAACCTGCGCGCCAATTTCAAGGACTACTTCGAGGGCCTGATCGCCGACTTCGAGAAGAAGTACCCCGGCACGAACGTCAAGTGGATCGACCAGCCCGCCGAGGGCTACGCCGACAAGATCAGCGCCGACGCCGCCGGCGGCACCCTTCCCGACGTCGTCAACGTCTCGCCCGACCTGGTCGCCCCGCTCGCCAAGGCCGGCCTCGCGATGGACCTCGACAAGGCCGCCGGGAAGTACAAGAAGGAGTACCTGGACGGGGCCTGGGCCAGCCATCAGGTGCCCGGCCTGGAGGGCACGTACGCCTTCCCCTGGTACCTCAACACCGGCCCGCTCTTCTACAACAAGACCCTCTTCAAGGAGGCGGGCCTCGACGCGGAGCAGCCGCCGAAGACGTACGACGAGGTCTTCGACGCGGCCCTGAAGATGGCGAAGGAGACGGACGGCAAGGTCGCCACCCTTGCCAACGTCCCCACCGTCGAGGACTTCGGCCGCTACGGCGTGGAGCTGATGAACAAGGAGGGCACCGCCTTCACCTTCAACGACGCGAAGGGGGTCGAGCTGCTCACCAAGTACAAGGAGCTGTACGACGCCAAGGCCCTGGACCCGCAGGCGCTGACCGCCACCCCCGAGTCGTCCGGCAAGAAGTTCCTCACCGGTGCCGTCGCCATGAACCCCGGCAGCGCGCTCGACCTCGGCAACTTCAAGAAGCAGGCGCCGAACCTGTACAAGAACATCGGCATCACCGACCAGATCACCAGCACCGGCCACGTCAACATGTACGTGATGGGCGTGATGGTCAACGCGCAGACCAAGCGCACGCCCGCCGCGGTCGCCTTCGCGCACTACGTCACCGACGCCGAGCACCAGATGTCGTTCGCCAAGCAGGTCGCCATCTTCCCCAGCACCGCCGGCTCGCTCGACGACCCGTACTTCACCAAGGAGGACGGCACCGACGAGACACGGGTGCGGATCGCCGCCGCCAAGTCGCTGAAGAACGCGGTCAACTACACGCCGGTGCTGTTCAGCGAGCAGATGAAGACCGAGCTGCGCAACGAGGTCGCCAAGGCGTTGCAGGGCAAGGAGAGCCCCAAGGAAGCTCTCGACAACGCTGTCAAGGCCTGCAACACGCTGCTCCAGCAGCAGGGGTAGTACGCGATGGCCCTCCCCACCGTCTCCCGGGTGCGGCGCCAGCTGCCCACCAGTCCCTGGCTGTTCGCCGCCCCGGGCCTGCTGATCACCGGCGCCTTCATCCTGTACCCGTTCCTCTCCACGCTGGTCAACGCCTTCACCGACCGCCGCACCCTGATCCCCGGCGAGTTCGTGGGCCTGGCCAACTTCCGGGAGCTGCTCAACGACGACATGTTCTGGATCGGGCTGCGCAACAGCACGCTGTACGTCCTCGGCGTCGTCCCCGCCCTCGTCGTGCTGCCCCTGCTGCTCGCGCTCCTGGTGCAGAAGAACATCCCCGGCATCACGTTCTTCCGGTCCGCCTTCTACACCCCGGTCGTCGCCTCGATCGTGGTGGTCGGGCTGATCTGGGTGTGGCTGCTCGACGAGCGCGGCCTGGTGAACTCCCTGCTGGAGACGATCGGCGTCGGCCGGGTCGGCTTCCTGAGCGACCAGTGGCTGCTCCTGCTGAGCGCCATGGCCGTGACGGTCTGGAAGGGCCTCGGCTACTACATGATCATTTATCTGGCCGCGCTCGCCAACGTGCCCCGCGAACTGCACGAGGCGGCGGCCGTGGACGGCGCCGGCGCGATCCGCCGCTTCCTCACGGTCACCGTGCCCGCCGTGCGCTCCACCATGGTGCTGGTCGGCGCGCTGTCCTCGGTCGCCGCCTTCAAGGTGTTCTCCGAGGTGTACCTGATGGCCGGCCCCAGCGGCGGCCCGGCGGGCGAGGACACCACCCTCGTGATGCTCGTCCAGCGCACCGGCACCGGCCTGACCGGCCGCGTCGGCTACGCCTCGGCCATCTCGGTCGTCGTCTTCGTCGTCACCGTGGCCCTGATGCTGCTCGTGCTGCGCGCCGACCGGAGGGACGAGTCATGAGCGTCATGGAGAAGGTACGACCCACCACCGCCGAGCGGGTCGCCAGGCGCGAACCCCGCGTCACCGACGAACACGGCCGCCGCGTCCGCGTCTGGGAACTCGCCCTGCGCTATCTGCTCCTGCTGGCCGTGCTCGCCCTCACCGTCGGCCCGTTCCTCTGGCAGCTGTCGACCTCGCTCAAGGGCCCCACCGAGGACATCTTCAGCTCCCCGCCGAAGTTCCTGCCGGGCGAGCCGACGCTGCACAACTACGAGCGGGTCTCCGAGACCATCCCGGTCTGGGACTACGCCCTCAACTCGCTGAAGGTCGCCACCGCCAACGTCGTCACCAACTGCGTCGGCGCGGCGCTCGCGGGCTACGCCCTCGCCCGGCTGCGCTACCGGGGCCGCAAGGTCGCCACGCTCGTCTTCATCCTGGCGATGCTCGTGCCCGTGGAGGGCATCATCATCGCCCAGTTCACGACCATGCGGGAGCTCGGCCTCAACAACACCCTCATCGGTGTCGTCCTGCCCGGCTGCATCAGCGCCCTGAACGTCCTGCTGATGCGCAACGCCTTCCTGAATCTGCCGTACGAGATCGAGGAGGCGGCCTATGTCGACGGGGCCAATGTCTGGCAGCGGTTCCTGCGGATCGCGCTGCCGTCGGTGAAGGGGACCCTCGCCGTCGTCGCGATCTTCGCCTTCATGGGCGCCTGGGACGACTTCCTGTGGCCGCTGATCGTGCTGAGCGACCCGTCCAAGTTCACCCTGACCATCGGCCTCAACTATCTGCACGGCACCTTCGCAGGCGACGAACGCCTGGTCGCCGCCGGCACGATCATCGCCGTCGCACCGCTGATCGCCCTCTTCGCCTGTCTCCAGCGGTACTTCTTCCGCGGTGTCGGCGAGGGCGCGGTCAAGGGCTGAACCCCCGCCCGCTTCTCGCACCTCCGTCGTACCTCCGTGACAAGGACACGCATGCCTTCTGCCGTGCGCTTCGGCGTCAACTACACCCCGAGCGAAGGGTGGTTCCACCACTGGCTCGACTTCGACCTCGACTCCGTACGCGCCGACCTCGACTCCATCGCGGCGATCGGTCTCGACCACATCCGGGTCTTCCCGCTGTGGCCGTACTTCCAGCCCAACCGCACCCTGATCCGCCCCAGGGCCGTCGAACAGCTCGTCCGGCTCGTCGACGCCGCCGCCGAACGCGGCCTCGACGTCAACGTGGACGGCCTGCAGGGCCACTTGAGCAGCTTCGACTACCTGCCGGCCTGGACCCGGACCTGGCACCGCCGCAACCTCTTCACCGACCCGGACGTCCTCGACGGCCAGGCCGCCTACCTGCGCACCCTCGCCGCCGCCCTCGCCGACCGGCCGAACTTCCTCGGCATGACCCTCGGCAACGAGGTCAACCAGTTCTCGGCGGGCCCGCACCCGGATCCCGACCGCGCCACCGAGGCCGAGATCGACCGCTGGCTCACGCGCATGCTCGCCGCCTGCGAGGAGGGCGCCCCCGGTCGGCTGCACCTGCACGCCGAGTACGACGCCACCTGGTACCAGGACGACCAGCCGTTCACGCCGGCCCAGGCGGCCCGCCGCGGCGCCGTCACGGCCGTGCACTCCTGGGTCTTCAACGGCACCGCCCAGCGCCACGGCCGCACCTCCGTCCCGTCCGAGCACCACGCCGCCTGGCTCGTCGAGCTGAGCAAGGCGTGGTCCGACGAACCGTGTCGGCCCGTCTGGCTCCAGGAGGTCGGCGCGCCCGCGCCCCTGGTCCCGCCCGAGCACGCCGCCGCCTTCACCGCGGCGACCGTCGCGAACGCCCTGGACTGCCCCGACCTGTGGGGCATCACCTGGTGGTGCTCCCACGACGTGTCCCGTGAGCTGGCCGACTTCCCCGAACTCGAATACGGGCTCGGCCTGCTGACCAACGACCGCAAACCGAAGGACACGGCCCGGGTGCTGGAGCGGGCCGCCCAGGAGGTGCCACGGACGCCCGAGCCGCGCACGACGGCGCTGGTCGTCCCCGCCGATCCGGGCTCCCGCTCGCTCTGCGCACCGGGCGGCCCGGTCTTCGACGCCTATTTCCGGCTGGTCGCCGACGGCGCCCGCCCCACCACCGTCCTCGATGTGCGCGCCGCCGACCAGGAACACCTCGCGGCGCGCGGCATCACCGAGGTCGTCGCTCCCGATCAGGTACTCCCCACCCCACAAGGAGGCACCCGCTCGTGAAACCCACCAGACGCACCGTCCTCATCGCCGCGGCCACGGCCGCTCTCATGCCCTCACTGCCGGCCGAAGCGGCTCCCAAGGCCGCCGCCCTCCAGCCGTACGCCTCCTACTGGTACCCGGACTCGCTGCCCGCCGGCAGCCCCGGCACCGGCATCACCTGGCGCAGCCTGAAGTCCTGGCGCCCCGCCGACGACGCGGACCTCGCCTTCAACGCCTCGACGGTGCCGCTCGCCCCGCGCTTCACCCCGGCCCCGGCCAACACGACCGCCCGCTCGGACCAGGCCAGGATCCAGTCCCTGGTCTCCTTCGGGCCCACCGCGAGCAACCCCTCCCAGGGCTCCGCCACCGCCGACTACTACGCCCTCACGCACTGGGCGTACATCGACGAGCTGGTGTTCTGGGGCGGCTCCTCCGGCGAGGGGCTGATCCTGGCCCCGAACGCGCCGATCGTGGACGCCGCCCACCGCCACGGCGTACCCGTCCTCGGCAACATCTTCCTGCCGCCCGTCGCCTACGGCGGGCAGTTGCAGTGGACCCGTGACCTGGTGCAGAAGGACGCGGCCGGCCGGTATCCGCTGGCCGACCGGCTGGTCGCGGTCGCGGCGGCCTACGGCTTCGACGGGTGGTTCGTCAACGCCGAGACCAGCGGCGGGAACACCGCCCTGGGCACCGACATGCTCGGCTTCCTGCGCGAGCTGAAGACGCTCGCAAGGGCCAAGGGGCAGCGGGTCACCTGGTACGACTCGATGACCGTGAACGGCGGCGTGAGCTGGCAGGGCGCCCTCAACTCGCAGAACGAGCCGTTCTTCCAGGCCGCCGACGACATGTTCGTCGACTTCCGCTGGACGGCCGCGAAACTGACGTCCTCGGGGCAGCGGGCCCAGCAACTGGGCCGCAATCGCTACGAGTTGTGGGCCGGCGTCGACGTCGAGTCGAACGGCTGGAACTCGTCCGTGAACTGGGACGCCATCGTGCCCCGCGACAAGGCGCACGTCGTGTCGGTCGGCTTCTACCGACCCGAGTGGACCCGCAACCACCTGCCGGCCGACGGCCGGACGCCGGGCGACTTCCACGCCGCCGACGACCACTTCTGGACCGGGCGGTCACGGGACCCCTCGCGGCCCGACACCGCGGACAGCTGGCGGGCACCGGCCGTGTCCGTCGCCGACCGGTCGACGGTCACCTCGATGCCGTTCGCGAGCGTCTTCAACACCGGGCACGGGCTGCGCTGGTACGAGGACGGGCAGGTGACGTCCGACGCGCCCTGGAACCATCTCGGTCTCCAGGACCGGCTGCCGTCCCGTCGCTGGGTCGTGCACACCGACGGGCAGCGACCCGCGGTGACCTTCGACTTCGCGGCCGCGTGGCGCGGCGGGAGCAGTGTGCTCGTCGACGGGGCACTGGACCGGCCGGCCGTACTGGACGTGTATGCGACACGGCTGCCCGTCACGGCCGACACGGTCGTCGAGCTGACCCACCGGGCCGACGCGGGCGCGGTGAAGGCCGAGCTGGCCGTCGCCACCGCCGAACCCACCACGCCCGGGGCGACACCGCCGTACACCTACTACCCCGTGACCTCGGGCAGCGGCTGGCAGACCACGACCGTACGGCTCACCGGCCTGACCGGTACCGTGCGCGCGATCGGCGTCCGGCTCACCGCCGCCGGCACCGGCCAGGTGCGGTGGCGGCTGGGCGGCATCGCGGTGCGCAGCGCCCCGCAGACACCGGCGGCGCCCTCCGGCCTGCGCATCACCGCGGCATCGGGCGGCGACCTGCGTCTCGCCTGGAATCCTGCCTCCGGCGTACGTCACCACACCCTGCACCGCCTCCTGCCCGACGGCACCCGGCGCTTCCTCGGGGGCACCTGCCAGAGCGCGTACTTCCTCGGCGGCCTGAAGCCGGAACAGGGCGAGCAGGAGGCACGGTTCGAACTGCGTGCCGTAGGGGAGCTGTACACCACGTCGGCCCCCGTGACCGTCACCCACCGCTGGTAACCACCCGCCCGGACGACCTACGGAGCACCCCGCATGCATGACGACCGCAACCTGGTCGAAGCCCGCCTCAAGCGCGTCCTCGACGAGCGCATCCGCCCAGCCGTGTACCCGGAGTCCGTGCCGCTGGACGTGGCGGTGTGGCACGCGCCCGGCGAGCCGGTGCCCGTCGCCGAGGGACTCGCGGCCGAACCCGAGCCGATCGAGGTGGGCGCCCGCTGGGGTGCTCCGTGGGGCACCAGCTGGTTCCGGGTCACCGGGACCGTGCCCGAGGCGTGGAAGGGCAGGACCGTCGAGGCCCTGCTGGACCTCGGGTTCGACGAGAACATGCCCGGCTTCCAGTGCGAGGGCCTGGTCTACCGGCCCGACGGCACCCCGGTGAAGGGCCTCAACCCCCGCAACCAGTGGGTGCGCATCGGCGCCCCCGTGGAGGGCGGCGAGGAGGTGCGGCTGCACATCGAGGCGGCCTCCAACCCCGTCATCCTCGACTACCACCCCTTCCTGCCCACGCAGCTGGGCGACAAGGAGACCGCCGGCAGCGAACCCCAGTACAGGCTGGCCCGGATGGATCTCGCCGTCCTCGACGAGGACGTCTGGCAGCTCGTCATCGACCTGGAGGTGCTCGGTGAGCTGATGGCCGAGCTGCCGGTGGAGTCGGCGCGGCGCTGGGACGTCCTGCGGGCGGTGGAGCGGGCGCTCGACGCGATCGACCTCCAGGACGTGAACGGCACCGCGGCCCGGGCCCGGGAGCAGCTCGCCGAGGTGCTCGCCGTGCCCGCCGTGCCGTCCGCCCACCGCATCAGCGCCGTCGGACACGCGCACATCGACTCGGCGTGGCTGTGGCCGCTGCGCGAGACGGTGCGCAAGGTGGCCCGTACGACGTCCAACATGACCGCGCTCATCGAGGACGAGCCCGACTTCGTCTTCGCCATGTCCCAGGCCCAGCAGTGGGCGTGGGTGAAGGAGCACCGGCCCGAGGTGTGGGCGCGGGTGAAGAAGGCGGTCGCCGACGGCCGGTTCGTGCCGGCGGGCGGCATGTGGGTGGAGTCGGACACCAACATGCCGGGCTCGGAGGCCATGGCCCGGCAGTTCGTGCACGGCAAGCGGTTCTTCCTCGACGAGTTCGGGATCGAGAACGACGAGGCATGGCTCCCCGACACCTTCGGCTTCGCCGCGGGACTGCCGCAGATCATCAAGGCGGCGGGCTCCAAGTGGCTGCTGACGCAGAAGATCTCCTGGAGCCAGACCAACAAGTTCCCGCACCACACCTTCCAGTGGGAGGGCATCGACGGCACCCGGATCTTCACGCACTTCCCGCCCGTCGACACCTACAACTGCTCCATGAAGGGCAGCGAGATCGCCCACGCGGCCCGCAACTTCAAGGACAAGGGCGCGGCCCGGCACTCCCTGGCGCCCACCGGCTGGGGCGACGGAGGCGGCGGCACGACCCGCGAGATGATCGCCAAGTCGGCCCGGCTGCGGGACCTGGAGGGCTCGGCCACCGTCGTCTGGGAGACCCCGGACGCCTTCTTCCGCAAGGCCGAGGCCGAGTACCCCGACGCGCCCGTCTGGGTCGGCGAGCTCTACCTCGAACTGCACCGCGCCACCCTCACCAGCCAGGCCAAGACGAAGCAGGGCAACCGCCGCAGCGAACACCTCCTGCGGGAGGCCGAACTGTGGGCCGCGACCGCCGCCGTACGCGCCGGATTCCCCTACCCGTACGAGGAACTCGACCGGATCTGGAAGACGGTGTTGCTGCACCAGTTCCACGACATCCTGCCCGGCTCGTCCATCGCGTGGGTGCACCGTGAGGCTCGCGCCACGTACGAGCGCCTCGCGGGCGAGCTGAACGCCATCATCGACTCGGCCCAGCGCGCCCTGGCGGGCGAGGGCACGGCCGAGCTCGTCTTCAACTCCGCCCCGCACGCACGCGAGGGCGTCCCGGCGGGCGGGGCACGACTCCCGGCGACCGAGGGCCGGACGTCGCTCGCACCGCGCCCCGACGGCGGCTTCGTCCTCGACAACGGCCTCCTGCGCGTCGAGATCGACGCCCGGGGCCTGGTCGTGTCGGCGTACGACATCGAGGGCGACCGCGAGACGATCGCGCCGGGCGGCGCCGCAGGTCTCCTCCAGCTGCACCCCGACTTCCCGAACATGTGGGACGCCTGGGACGTCGACGCGTTCTACCGCCACACCGTCACCGACCTGACCGGCGTGGACGAACTCGCGCCCGGTGCGGACGGGGCGTCCGTGCGGGTCACCCGGACCTTCGGCGACTCCCGCGTCACCCAGCACCTGTCGCTCGCACCGGGCGACAAGCGGCTGCTGCTCGACACGGAGGTCGACTGGCACGAGACGGAGAAGTTCCTGAAGCTGGCCTTCCCGCTCGACGTGCACGCGGAACGGTACGCCTCGGAGACCCAGTTCGGGCACTTCCACCGGCCCACCCACACCAACACCAGCTGGGAGGCCGCCAAGTTCGAGGCCTGCAACCACCGCTTCGTCCACGTCGAGGAGCCTGGCTGGGGCGCCGCCGTCGTCAACGACTCGACGTACGGCCACGACGTGACCCGCACGGTCCGCACCGACGCCGACCGGGGCACGACCACCACGGTCCGGGTCTCGCTGCTGCGCGCCCCGCGCTTCCCGGACCCCGAGACCGACCAGGGCGTTCACCGCTTCCGGCACGCCCTGGTGCCCGGCGCGGGCATCGCGGACGCGGTGCGTGAGGGCTGGCGGATCAATCTCCCGGAGCGGCGGATCACCGGCGGGGGAGAGGTGTCGCCGCTGGTGACGGTGGACCGGGACGCCGTCGTGATCACCGCGGTGAAGCTGGCCGACGACGGCAGCGGGGACGTGGTGGTCCGCCTCCACGAGGCGCACGGCGGCCGGACACGGGCCACGCTGACGGCGGACTTCGAGGTCGCGGACGTCTCGGCGACGGATCTGCTGGAACGTCCGCTGCCGGAGCCGCCGTCGCGAGAAGGGGCGCGCGTCGCGCTGCGGTTGCGCCCCTTCGAGCTGGTCACGCTGCGGTTGCGCCGCTCGTAGACGCACGGACGGGTAGCGGTGGCGCGTCGGCCTGAGGTGATCATGCAACTGTGCCCACACTCAGGGGGGTTGGTGTCACACTCACGCCCCTGGAGGCACATTTGAAGCTTGTCACACGAGCTCAGCTCGGCTGGCCGACATCCGCAGCACCCACCCAGAGCTCGACCAAGGGCGTGAAGGTCCACTACGAGGGCGCACCGGTCAGTGTCCAACTTCTCGACGACCACGACCTGTGCATCGCCAAGTGGAAGAAGATCCGCGTCGACCATCTGGCGAACAAGAAGGAGAACTACTCGGACATCGCCTACAACTACGGCGCCTGCCCGCACGGCTTTCTCCTGGAGGGCCGCGGCCTCGGCAGGCGCACCGGGGCGAACGGCAACCAGGACCTCAACCGCGGCCACTACGCGATCATGGGCCTGGTCGGCTCGGAAGGGCTGACCAAGCCGACGGACGCGATGCTCGGGGCGATCCGCGACGGCATCGAGCTGCTGCGCGGCCATGGCGCAGGCAAAGAGATCAAGGGACACCGGGACGGTCTCGCCACGGAGTGCCCCGGCAAGCACCTGTACGCCTGGGTGCAGAAGGGCGCCCCACGTCCCGGCGGCCCGACGCCCGAGCCCGGTCCGCGACCGGTGATCGACGTGTCCAAGGTGGTCGCGGCCGCCCTGCACGACCCGGCCGAGGCCGGAACGCCCGTGTCGTACGCCGGGGTCAAGACCGTGGAGAAGGCCCTCGTCGCGGAGGGCCTCCTCGCCGCGCACCTCGCGGACGGCCACTTCGGCACCGCGACCGTCGAGGCGTACGCCGCGTGGCAGATCCGCTGCGGGTTCTCGGGCGACGACGCCAACGGCATCCCGGGCTTCACGTCACTGGAGAAGCTCGGGCGGGAGCACGGCTTCGACGTGAAGGCCTAGCGCGGCCGGGGAGCGGGGCGGTTCCACTCACCGGTGGGTGACTCACCGGCAGGTGAAGGGAACCGCCCCGGTCAGCCGAGCTGTGCCCGCAGCCACTCCTCCACCTCGCCCACATGCGCGGCCGCCGCGGCCCGCGCCGCCTCCGGATCGCGGGCCACCAAGGCCCGGTGGATCGCGGCGTGTTCGCGGCGGGTGCGCTCGAAGGCGCCCTCCTCCTGGTAACCGCGCCAGACGCGGGCGCGGAAGGTGCGGGAGGAGAGGCCCTCCAGGATCGCCGCCATGGTGTCGTTGCCCGCGGCCACCGCGATCTCGCGGTGGAACGCCAGGTCGTGCGCGAGGATCTCCTCCGGGTCGTCCGTGGCGTTCATCGCCGCGAGGTGCTTCTCCACCTCCGCCAGCTGGTCCGGCGTGATCCGCGCCGCCGCCAATGCCGTCGCCGTGGACTCCAGGATGCGGCGCACCTCCAGCAGCTCCACCAGCCGCGGTCCCCGGGACAGATCGGCGACCACACCGAACGTCTCCAGCAGATCGCCGGCCTCCAGCTGCGTCACGTAGATGCCCGATCCGTGCCGGGCCTCCAGCACGCCCAGCACCGTCAGCGCGCGGATCGCCTCCCGCATCGAGCTGCGGGACATGCCGAGCTGCGCCGCCAGATCGCGCTCGGTCGGCAGCCGCTGCCCGGGCTCCAGCCGCCCCTCCGCGATCATCGCCTTGATCCGCTCGATGGCGCGCTGCGTCACGGTGCCCTTCTGCGGGGCCGTCTCGTCCACGTTCACGCCGTTCCTCCTGTCACCGGTGCGCGCAGTCTAACCAGCGAGGTGGTCCGACCAATACAGTCTCGATGCCGGAAAATCTGCCGCTGGAGGGTGTTCTTCCCTGGAAGTGGTCTGATAAATATGCGGGCACCTGCTCGAACCATGTGCTCGAACACGCTCAACGAGGAGCCGCCAGATGCCCGGCACTACAGCGCGGAAGCAGAACAGGTCACGGAAGGTCGGGGCGGTGTGCGCGATCGCCGGCGCCTCGCTCGTGCTCGCCGCCTGCGGCAGCACCAAGGACACCGGCGCGTCGAGCGCCGAAGGCGGCGGCAGCGGCAAGGTCGGGGTGATTCTGCCCCTGCTGACCTCGCCGTTCTGGCAGTCGTACAACGACTACGTGCCGAAGATGGCCGACTCCGAGGGCGTCGACGCGCTCAAGACGGTCAACTCCAACAGTGACCCGTCCCAGCAGATCACCGACATCAACAACCAGCTCAACCAGAACGTGAAGGGCCTCGTCGTGGCCCCGCTGGACAGCGCCGCCATCGAGGCCGGCCTCGACCAGGCCGAGCGCAAGGGTGTGCCGGTCGTCGCCGTCGACGTGGCGCCAGACAAGGGCAAGGTCGCGATGGTGGTGCGCGCCGACAACGTGGCCTACGGCGAGAAGGCCTGCCAGTACCTCGGCGAGCAGATCCCCTCCGGCAAGGTCGTGCAGATCATGGGCGACCTCGCCTCGGTCAACGGCCGCGACCGCTCCGAGGCCTTCCGGGCCTGCGTGAAGAAGAACTTCCCCGATCTCAAGGTCCTGGAGATACCGGCCAAGTGGGAGTCCGACACCGCGGCCTCCAAGCTGGACACCCTCCTGAACGCCAACCCCGACATCAAGGGCATCTACATGCAGGCCGGCGGCGTCTACCTCGCCCCGACCCTGCAGACCCTGAAGTCCAAGGGGATGCTGAAGAAGGCCGGACAGGACGGGCACATCACGATCGTCTCCAACGACGGCATCCCGCAGGAGTACGACGCCATCCGCAAGGGCGAGATCGACGCGACCGTCTCCCAGCCCGCCGACCTGTACGCCAAGTACGGCATGTACTACATCAAGGCGGCGATGGAGGGGAAGAAGTTCCAGCCCGGCCCGACGGACCACGACTCCACCATCGTGAAGCTGCCCAGCGGCATCCTGGAGGACCAGCTGCCCGCGCCGCTGGTCACCAAGGACAACGTCGACGACCCGAAGCTCTGGGGCAACACGGTCAAATGACGACGCCACTCGTACAGGCGCGGGACATCGTCAAGCGCTACGGTCCCACCACCGCCCTCGCCGACGGACGGCTCACCGTCCTGCCCGGCGAGTCGCACGCCCTCGTCGGCCGCAACGGCGCCGGCAAGTCGACCCTGGTCCAGATCCTCACCGGACTCCAGGCCGCCGACGAGGGCGAGGTCCGCTTCGACGGCGAGCCCGCACCCCCGCTCGCCGACCGCGACGCCTGGCGCCGCAAGGTGGCCTGCGTCTACCAGAAGCCCACCGTCGTCCCCGAGCTGACGGTCGCCGAGAACCTGTACATCAACCGCCAGCCGCTCAACCGCGGCTTCATCAGCTGGCGCAAGCTGCGCTCGGAGGCCGCCGAACTCCTCGCCACCTGGGACGTGCACGTCGACCCGGAGGCCCGCACCGCCGACCTCAAGGTCGAGGACCGGCAAATGGTGGAGATCGCACGGGCGTTGAGCTTCGGCGCCCGCTTCATCATCCTCGACGAGCCCACCGCGCAGCTCGACAACCGCGAGATCGAGCGGCTGTTCACACGGATGCGGGCGCTCCAGGACTCCGGCGTGACGTTCCTGTTCATCTCGCACCACCTCCAGGAGGTGTACGAGGTGTGCCAGGCCGTCACGGTCCTGCGTGACGCCCGCTGGATCACCACCGCGCCGGTCGCCGAACTTCCGCGCCGGGCCCTGGTGGAGGCCATGGCGGGGGAGTCCCTGGAGGCCATCGCCGAACAGGCCGTGGACCCGAGAGACGTCGACCGCGACGCCCCCGTCCTGCTCGAAGCCCGCGGGCTCACCTCACCGGCGTACGAGGACATCGACCTCACCGTCCGCCGCGGCGAGGTCGTCGGGCTCGCCGGGATCAGCGGCAGCGGCAAGGTGGAACTCGCCGAGTCCTTCGCGGGGCTGCACACCCCGACCGGCGGGACGGCACAACTGGGCGGCGAGCGGCTGCCGTTCGGGAATGTGGGAGCCGCCCTGAAGGCGGGCGTCGCCTGTGTGCCCCGCGACCGGCACGACCAGGGCCTCGTCGCCGGCATGACCATCGGCGACAACGCCACCATGAGCGTCCTGGAACGGCTCGGCCGCTTCGGGTTCGTCGGCACCGAACGCAAGCGCGGTCTCGCCACCGCCCTCATCGAACGCCTCGACATCCACACCGAGGGCCCCGACCAGCCCGTATCCGACCTGTCCGGCGGCAACGCGCAGAAGGTCGTCATGGCCCGCGCGCTGGCCTCCGACCCCCGGCTGCTCGTGCTGATCAACCCCACCGCGGGCGTCGACGTGAAGTCCAAGGAATCCCTGCTGGCCCGGGTGGACAGCGCCCGCGAGGACGGCATCGCCGTGCTCGTCGTCTCCGACGAACTCGACGACCTGCGCCGCTGCGACCGCGTCCTCGTCCTGTTCCACGGCCGTGTCGTCGCCGAGCACCCGGCCGGCTGGCGCGACCACGAGCTGATCGCCTCCATCGAAGGAGTGGACCACCATGGCTGACACCAAGGCCCCACCGGCCCTGCCCCTGAAGGTGCCGGACGCCCGTGCCGCCAGGACCGTCCTGCTCCGCCGCGCCCGCGAACTCGCCCTCGTCCCGGCGCTGCTGCTGCTCCTGGTGCTCGGCGCGGTGGTCAACGACTCGTTCCTCACCGAGCGGAACCTGATCTCGATCCTCGGCGCGTCCGCCGCGCTCGCGATGGTCGTGCTGGCCGAGTCGCTGGTCCTGATCACCGGCAAGTTCGACCTGTCCCTCGAATCCGTCGTCGGCATCGCGCCCGCCGTCGGCGCGCTGCTCGTGCTGCCCGCCGCGCAGTCCGGCTGGGGCACCGAACTCCCCGCCGCCCTGTCCCTGCTGGCGATCCTCCTGGTGGGCGCGGCCGTGGGTGCCTTCAACGGCATCCTGGTCGTGAAGTTCAAGCTCAACGCGTTCATCGTGACGCTCGCGATGCTGATCGTCCTGCGAGGGCTGCTGGTCGGCGCGACCAAGGGCAAGACCCTGTTCGGGATGCCCGAGAGCTTCTACTCCCTGGCCACCACCACCTTCATCGGCATCCCGATGTCGGTGTGGCTCGCGGCCGCCGCCTTCGCGATCGCCGGGTTCGTCCTCAAGTACCACCGCATCGGACGCGCCCTGTACGCCATCGGCGGCAACGCGGACGCCGCCCGCGCGGCCGGCATCCGGGTCGAGCGCGTGATGCTCGGCGTGTTCGTCGTCGCGGGCACCCTCGCGGCCGTCGGCGGGATCATCCAGACCGGCTACGTCGGCGCGATCAGCGCCAACCAGGGCAACAACATGATCTTCACCGTGTTCGCGGCCGCGGTGATCGGCGGCATCAGCCTCGACGGCGGCAAGGGCACCATGTTCGGCGCCCTGACGGGCGTACTCCTTCTGGGCGTGGTCCAGAACCTGCTCACCCTCGCCCAGGTCCCGTCGTTCTGGATCCAGGCCATCTACGGCGGAATCATCCTGATCGCCCTCATGATCGCCCGTGTCACCACGGGCCGGGCCCAGGACTGACCACGGCTGCCAACCGCCCCTCGACGGAAAGGACTTCAGTGTCCCAGGCCCCCGGCACCCCCACCCGCGTCACCGCGGTCGACACCTATGACATCCGCTTCCCCACCTCGCGCGAGCTCGACGGCTCCGACGCGATGAACCCGGACCCCGACTACTCGGCCGCGTACGTCGTGCTGCGCACCGACGCGGCGGACGGCCACGAGGGGCACGGATTCACCTTCACCATCGGGCGGGGGAACGAGATCCAGGTCGCCGCGATCGAGGCGCTGCGCGGCCATGTCGTGGGCCGGCCCGTCGAGGAGCTGTGCGGGGACCCGGGGATCCTCAACCGCGACCTGATCGGCGACAGCCAGCTGCGCTGGCTCGGCCCCGAGAAGGGCGTGATGCACATGGCGATCGGCGCGGTCATGAACGCCGTGTGGGACCTGGCCGCCAAGCGCGCGGGCAAGCCCGTGTGGCGGCTCCTCGCCGACGCCGACCCGGAGTGGATCGTTCGGCAGATCGACTTCCGGTACATCACCGACGCGCTCACGCCCGAGGAGGCCCTCGCCCTGCTGCGCCGGGGCCGCGAGGGCGCGCCGGAACGCACGGCCCGGCTGCTGGAGCGTGGCTACCCCGCCTACACCACCTCCGCCGGCTGGCTCGGCTACGACGACGACAAGCTCGGCCGGCTCGCCGCCGAGGCCGTCGCCGACGGCTTCCGCCAGATCAAGCTGAAGGTCGGCGCCGACCTGGAGGACGACGTACGGCGCTGCCGTGTCGCCCGCGAGGTCGTCGGGCCGGACATCCGCATGGCGATCGACGCCAACCAGCGCTGGGACGTGGCCGAGGCGATCCGCTGGACCAAGGCCCTCGCAGAGTTCGACCCGTACTGGATCGAGGAGCCCACCAGCCCCGACGACGTCCTCGGCCACGCCGCCATCCGTGAGGCCGTCGCCCCGGTCAAGGTGGCCACCGGCGAGCATGTGCAGAACCGGGTCGTCTTCAAGCAGCTCCTCCAGGCCGGCGCCCTCGACGTCCTCCAGATCGACGCGGCCCGCGTCGGCGGCGTCAACGAGAACCTCGCCATCCTGCTGCTGGCCGCCAAGTTCGGCGTACCGGTCTGCCCGCACGCGGGCGGCGTCGGGCTGTGCGAACTCGTCCAGCACCTGTCGATGTTCGACTACGTGGCGGTCACCGGCACCACCGAGGACCGGGTCATCGAGTACGTCGACCATCTGCACGACCACTTCCTCGACCCGGTGGTGATCAGGGAAGGTCACTACACGGCACCCACCGCGCCGGGCTTCTCGGCCGCCATGCGGCCCGAGTCGATCGCGCGGTACACGTTCCCGGACGGCGCCTTCTGGGCCGCCGACCGCGATGAGAAGAAGGGGCACGCGGCATGAGCGACTTCGACGGTCTCAAGGCGCTGGTGACAGGAGGCGCCTCCGGCATCGGCCGGGCCACGGCCGAACTCCTCGCCGCACGCGGTGCCCGGGTCGCCGTCCTCGACCTGGATCCGTCCTCCGTCGACAAGCCCCTGCTCGCCTTCCGCGCCGACGTCACCGACGACGCCTCCGTACGCGAGGCCGTGGCGGCCGCCGCGGCCGAGCTCGGCGGTCTGGACGTGCTGATCAACAACGCCGGCATCGGCGCCCAGGGCACCGTCGAGGACAACGACGACGCCGAGTGGCACCGGGTCTACGACGTCAACGTCGTCGGCATGGTCCGGATGTCCCGGGCCGCGCTACCGCACCTGCGGGAGTCCTCGCACGCGACGATCGTCAACACCTGCTCCATCGCCGCCACGGCCGGGCTTCCGCAGCGGGCGCTGTACAGCGCGACCAAGGGCGCCGTGTACTCCCTCACCCTCGCCATGGCCGCCGACCACGTCCGTGAGGGCATCCGCGTCAACTGCGTCAACCCGGGCACGGTGGACACCCCCTGGGTCGGCCGCCTCCTCGACTCCGCAGCCGACCCGGCCGTCGAACGAGCCGCGCTGGAGGCCCGCCAGCCCACCGGGCGCCTGGTGTCGGCGGACGAGGTCGCCGGCGCCGTCGCCTACCTCGCGAGCCCGCTCTCCGGCGCCACCACCGGCACCTCCCTCGCCGTCGACGGCGGCATGCAGGGCCTGCGCCTGAGGCCGGTGGGCCGGTGAACCGGCTCGGTCGCACCGACGTCGAGGTCAGCCCGCTGTCCTTCGGCGGGGCCGCCATCGGCAACCTGTACACCGAGGTCGGCGAGGAACAGGCGCACGAGGCCGTGGCCGCCGCCTGGGACGCGGGCATCCGCCACTTCGACACCGCCCCGCACTACGGCCTCGGCCTGTCCGAACGCCGCCTCGGCGCGGCCCTGCGGGAGTATCCGCGCGAGGCGTACACCATCTCGACCAAGGTCGGCCGCCGACTGGAACCGGTGCCGGACGCCACGGGCGACGACCTGGCCAACGGCTTCGCCGTACCCGCCGACCGGCGCCGCGTCTGGGACTTCGGCGCGGACGGCGTACGACGCACCCTCGACGCCAGTCTGGAACGGCTCGGCCTCGACCGTGTCGACGTGGTCTACCTCCACGACCCCGACGACCACGCCGAAGTGGCCTTCCGCGAGGGCTATCCGGCGCTGGAGAAGCTGCGCTCCGAGGGCGTGGTGGGCGCGATCGGCGCCGGGATGAACCAGGCCGGGATGCTGACCAGGTTCGTCGCCGACACGGACGTCGACGTGGTGCTGTGCGCCGGCCGCTACACGCTGCTCGACCAGAGCGCGCTCGACGATCTGCTGCCCGTGGCGGTCGAGTGCCACACCTCCGTCGTCGTCGGCGGAGCCTTCAACTCCGGCCTCCTGGCGGATCCGGGACCGGACTCGACGTACAACTACACGCAAGCCCCGCCGGAGTTGCTGGACCGCGCGCTGCGCATGAAGTCCCTCGCCGACCGCCACGGCATCACCCTGCGGGCCGCCGCCCTCGCGTTCTGCGCCGCGCACCCCGCCGTCGCGAGCGTGCTCGTGGGCGCCCGGTCGGCCGACGAGGTCCGGGACTGCGCCGAGCAGTTCGCGACGGAGGTGCCGATGGCGTTCTGGCAGGAACTGCTGGAGTCCGGCCTGCTGTCCGACAAGGAGCCGCGATGAGGGTCGCCCTGCACACCAAGGTCCGCGCGGACCGGATCGACCGCTACGAGGCGGCCCACCGGGAGGTGCCGGTCGAGCTCACGGACGCGATCCGGGCCGCCGGCGCCACCTCCTGGACGATCTGGCGCAGCGGCACCGACCTCTTCCACGTCCTGGACTGCGAGGACTACGGCCGCCTCCTCGCCGAGCTGAAGGAGCTGCCGGTCAACGTGGCCTGGCAGGCCCGCATGGTCGAGCTGCTCGACGTGGTGCACGACTACTCCGACGAGGGCGCCGAGGCCGGCCTGCCCGTCGTGTGGGAGCTGCCGTGACGATCGTCGACGCCCACCACCATGTGTGGGACCTGTCGGTGCGCGACCAGGACTGGATCAGGGGACCCGAATTCCAGCCGCTGAGAAGGAACTTCGGTGTCGGCGACCTCGCCCCCGAGGCGCGGGCGGCCGGAGTCGGCCGTACCGTCCTCGTCCAGACGATCACCGTCCCGGAGGAGACCCCGGAGTTCCTGGCGCTCGCCGCCGGGCACGAGCTGATCGCGGGAGTCGTCGGCTGGACCGACCTCACCCGCCCCGACATCGCCGACGAGCTGTCCCGGCTGCGTGAGCTGCCCGGCGGCCGGTACCTCAAGGGCATCCGCCACCAGGTCCAGGGCGAGGCGGACCCGCAATGGCTGCTGCGCGCGGACGTACGACGCGGACTGGCGGCCGTGGCGGAGGCCGGCCTGGTCTACGACCTCGTGGTGCTGCCCCACCAGCTCCCCGCCTGCGTCGAAGCGGCCGCCGACCTCCCCGGACTCACCTTCGTCCTGGACCACTCGGGCAAACCGCCGATCGCCTCCGGCGCCCGCGAACCCTGGACCCGTGACGTCCGTGCCCTCGCCGCACTCCCCAACACCGTCTGCAAACTCTCCGGCCTCGTCACCGAGGCCGACCTCGCCGACTGGACGGTGACCGACCTGCGCCCGTACGCCGACGCGGTACTGGAGGCCTTCGGCCCCGGGCGCCTGATGTTCGGCTCGGACTGGCCGGTGTGCACGCTCGCGGCGACGTACGCCGAAGTGCTCGACGCCGCCGCGGAGTTGACCGCCGCGCTCTCCGGTGCCGAGCGCACCCAGGTCTTCCAGGGCACCGCCGCCGGCGTCTACGGTCTTTGACGGCGCCCTGCGCGAGACTTCTCAGGTCCGCTCCGGCCCGTCGACGTTGAAGGTCGACTCACCTCCGGCGCCGGCTCGCACGACGATGATGTCGGCGGGCCCGGCCGAAGGGTTGCTCTCCCGGTGGACGGCGCCCTTGGGAACGTGGATGAAGTCACCTGGGCCTGCCTCCACCGCGTTCGCGCCGTCCGGGCCGAACTCCATGCGCAGCGCGCCGGTGAGGACGTAGATCACCGATTCCCAGTTCCCGTGGTGGTGCCAGCCGGAGACCATGCCGGCCTCGGTGCGGACGAACCCCGACCAGGTCCCCTCGGTGGCGAACGCCTCCTGCCGGTCCATCCCCGGGGTACGGGGCCCCGGCCTTCGGCCATCGGGCGTGACGACCCTGACCGGGTCCTGCTGACTGGCCATGACGATCCCTTTCTGGGCGAGCCTTCTCGAACCTCATGACTTCTGGGCCATCCCCGCCAGCCGGGTGGGCGGCAGATACTCCCGAACATAAGTCCGTTCCCAGCAAGCGCCCGTCTCCCGGAGCTCACGCCAGGTCGTGTAGCGGTAGCGGAACAGGCGGGCGCGGATGTGGCGGGGCGGGGCGTCGGGCGGGAACGGGGAGCGGCGCAGAAGTCCGAGGGTGTCGCGGTCGTTCTCCAGGAGCCGTTCCACCAGAGCGCCGAACCATGGGCCCGCGTAGGCGGGGGACAGGGCGGCGAACCACATCAGCCAGTCGAGCCGCAGGTGGTACGGCGCGAACTGGCGCGGCCAGCGGCGGGGGTCGCCCGGCTTGCCCTTGAACTCGTACTCCCGCCAGTCCGAGTCCTCGCGCGGCACGTCGTCGGCCGTCCCCTCGACGACCACCTCGTAGCGGATCCGGCTGACGCTGCCGAACGCGCCGTAGGTGTTGACCAGATGGAGCGGGTCGAAGGAGCGGTTCATGACCTGGCGGCGGGAGACCATGTTCGCGACCGGGCGGTAGCTGAGGAACAGCAGCAGGGCGGCGACCGCCAGGACCACCACCTCGTACCAGAGCGGCGCCTCCGGCACGGACGGCGGATCGCTCGGGAAGGCCAGCGCCGACAGGGCCAGGACGATGGTGATCCAGTTCAGCCAGGAGAAGTTGCCCGACAGCACCAGCCACAGCTGGGTGACGATCATCAGGGCTGCGGCGGCCGTCGCGACGGGCTGCGGGGTGAAGAGGAGGAGGGGCACGACGAGTTGGGTGAAGTGGTTGGCGGCCACCTCGACGCGGTGCAGCGGCTTCGGCAGATGGTGGAAGAACCAGCTCAGCGGCCCCGGCATCGGCTGGGTCTCGTGATGGTGGTCGAGGCAGGTCAGCTTCCGCCAGCAGGCGTCGCCGCGCATCTTGATCAGGCCAGCGCCGAACTCGACGCGGAACAGGATCCAGCGCAGCAGGAACAGCACCACGACCGGTGGCGCCACCTCGTCGTTGCCCAGCAGCACGGCGAGGAAGCCCACCTCGAGGAGCAGCGACTCCCAGCCGAACGAGTACCAGGTCTGGCCGACGTTCACGATCGAGAGATACAGCGCCCACGGGACGAGCCACAGCAGCATTGCGGCCCACAGGGGCACCAAAGAGTCCACTCCCGCCAGCAGCGCCGCCGACACCGCGCAGCCCGACCAGGCACAGCCGGCGAAGAACCGGTCCGAATAGTGGAGTTGGAACAGGCTCGGGGCCGCCCTGAAGCGCACCTGCGCGACGAAGCGCGGCACGGGCAGCATCCCCCGCTCGCCCATCAGCGCCCGGAACTGAAGGGCCGCCGTCAGGAACGCGACGAGGTACACGCCGGCCAGAGCCCGCTGGAAGACCAGCCGGCTCGTCCAGTAGTCCGGTGCGACGAACCAGTCCACGGCCGTACGCCTCCTCTCCTCATTGTCGCGCCACCTCGCCCCGGGTGACTCTCCGTATACCACTTCTCCGCTTGCGTAACCCATGTGAGTGAAGCAGACAATGGTGACGAATTTCCCGACGACCGGCGGGAGGACGTGGTGCGGACACCCACCCGAACCATCCTCACGGCCTGCGCGCTCTCGGCGGCACTCCTCGTCGCCGGCTGCGTCGGCGGCAGCGACACGAACACGCCATCCGGCGAGGACCTCTTCCTCCAGCCCGCGGCGGACGGTGGACCCGATCCCTTCACGGCCTCCACGACGACCGCAGAGGCCGCCGCCGCGCCGCTCACCCGAACGCCGCAGCCGGTGCAGTCGGGGCGCACCGGCCCCCAGTCCCTGTCCGGTGAGACACCCGGGCTGTACGGCGGCACCCGCGGAGCCGGGAGCTGCGACGTCCAGCGGCAGATCGACGCCCTCGCCGCCGACCGGACCAGGGCCCGCGTCTTCGCCCAGGCCGCAGGCGTCTCCCGGACGTCGATACCCGGCTATCTGCGCAGCCTGACCTCGGTCGTGCTGCGGGTGGACACCCGGGTCACCAACCACGGGTTCCGCGACGGGATGGGCACCGGCTACCAGTCCGTCCTCCAGGCGGGCACCGCCGTCCTCGTCGACGCCCACGGAGTGCCCCGCGTCCGCTGCGCCTGCGGCAACCCGCTCGCCCCGCCCGGCGGGACCCGGGGTGAGAGCGGCGTCGGCGGCCGGGGCTGGTCCGGGTACGAGCCGGGCCGGGTGGTCGTGGTGGCGCCGGCGCCCCAGGTGATCGCCGACATCACGATCATCAACGTCGTCGACAACACCTGGATCGAGCGGCCGGTCGGCCATCGGGGTCACGACCACGACCATGTCGTACCGCCGGCGAAGCCGATGCCTCCCGACCGGGACGAGCCCCGGCACGACCGGCCCGGACACGACAGCGGCACGCCGACGCCCACGCCCTCCCACGAGAGCGAGCCCGCCTCGCCCCCGGAGCGGACACCGGCCGACTGCGTGACCCCGGACGCCACCGTCACCCCCGGTGCCACGGACATCCAGGCCGACGCCCCCTCGGACGCGGGCCGACGGCCCGACGACTGCCCCACGGCCACCGTCGCTCCGACGGCCCCGCCCTCCTCGGCCGACCCCGGCCGCAGCACCCACGCCTCGCCCGAAGAGCCCAGCGCCCCCGCCTCCCGCACCGAGCCCGAGACCTCCCCCGGCTCCTCGGAGGAGGTCGGTCCAGAGGCGGTCCCGGACGGCCCTGACACGCCCGACGGCGGCGGGCTGATCCCCGACGATCCCGGCGCGACCGGCAGCATCTTCGGCAGCCCCACCGACGTGTTCGACGGCTGACCGCCACCGGGGCACGGACCGCACGACGAGCGAGAAAGGTTCCGTCGCCCCAGTCGAAGAATCCGGCAAACCCTGGCAAGGTGGGCCCATGGTTGATCGGGGAGCGAGCGCCCTGTCACTCCCGGACGACTGGCCCGCCCACCCGGACCCGATCCTGGCGCTCAACCGCATGGGCACCTTCGACTGGGACCTGGACAACGGCGTCTTCCACATGGACGCCCAGGCCCACGAGGTCTTCGACCTGCGCCCCGACGAATACGACGGCAACCCGGCGACCCTGGCGGTCCGGGTGCCGCCGCCGGAGGGCTACCGGCTGGACGGCCTGGTCTCCCAGGCGATGAAGGACGGCAGCGAGAACTACGGCACCTACTTCCGCATCCGCTGCCGCGACGGCACCATGCGCTGGACCCACACCCAGGGCTACATCCGCCGCGACGAGACGGGCCGCCCGCGCCGCATCGTCGGCATCGTCCGCGTGGCCACCGAGGAACTCGCCGAGCTCGAGCAGCGGCATCAGCAGGCCGCCGACGACGAGGCCAGGCGCCAGCAGACCAGCGTCGTCCAGCTCACCACGGCCGCCCTCGCCCACGCCCGCACCATCCAGGACGTCATCGACGTCCTCAAGGACACCCACGGCCTCACCCATCTCGGCGCCACCAGCCTCGTCATGGGCCTGGTCGAGGCCGGCCGCATCCGGCTGGTCGCCGAGGGCCCCTCGGGCAGCTTCGTGCCCGGCACCCTGATCACCCGAATAGACGAGCAGTACCCGATGAGCGAGGTCGTACGGACCCTCAGCCCGCGGTTCATCGAGTCGCCGGAGGAGTTCGCGGACAGCTACCCGGTCCTCTGGCCGCACATCACCGACCTGCACATCACGTCCGCCGCCTACATGCCGCTGATCGCCCAGGCCCGGCCCATCGGCGCCATCGGCCTGCTCTACAACGACCGGCGAGGCTTCACCTCGGACGAGCGCAACGTCCTCGTCGCCCTCGGCAGCAGCATCGCGCAGAGCCTTCAGCGGGCCATGTTCTACGAGCAGGAGAAGGACCTCGCCTCCGGCCTCCAGCAGGCCATGCTGCCGCGCACCATCCCCAGCGTGCCCGGTGCCGACGTCGCCGTGCGCTACCGCTCCGCGTCCCTCGGCCGGGACATCGGCGGCGACTGGTACGACCTGATCCCGCTGCCGGGCGGCCGGGTCGGCGCCGTCATCGGCGACGTCCAGGGCCACGACACCCACGCCGCCGCCGTGATGGGCCAGCTGCGCATCGTCCTGCGGGCCTACGCCGCCGAGGGACACACCCCGGCCACGGTGATGGCCCGCGCCTCGGTGTTCCTGCACGAGCTGGACACCGACCGCTTCGCGACCTGCCTGTACGCCGAGGCGGACCTCTCCACCGGCGTCGTGCAGGTGGTGCGGGCCGGTCATATCGACCCGCTGGTCCGCGAGCCCGGTGGCGCCTGCCGCCGGGTCTCCGTCGAGGGCGGGCTGCCGCTCGGCCTGTCCGCGGAGTTCGGGCAGCTCGAATACCCGGTCGGCACGATCGAGCTGGACTCCGACCACACCCTGCTGCTGTGCACCGACGGCCTGGTCGAACAGCCCGGTACCGACCTGGACGACGGCATGCAGACCCTCACCGCGCTCATCGCCACCGGCCCGAAGGACGTCCGTGATCTCGCGGACCGCCTGATCGACGTGGCCGAGGAACGCGGTGGCGACGACGACGTGGCCCTGCTCCTGCTGCGCCGCCGTGTCCTGGACGCCCCCCAGCCCGGCGGCCGGCTCCAGCAGCACGTCGCGCCCGGCGACCCGGAGGCCCTCACCGCGGCCCGGCACATGATCCGCGCCGCCGTGCGCGCCTGGGGCGCCGCCGACCGGGCGGACGAGATCGAGCTGGTCGCCGACGAACTCATCACCAACGCCCTGATGCACACCGAGGGCTCGGCCGTGGTGACCCTGCGGGTCCTGGCCGGCTCCGAACGCCGGCTGCGCGTCGAGGTCGAGGACTCCTCCAGCGCCCTGCCGCGCCGCCGCGAGGCGGGGGAGTCGGGTGTCTCGGGCCGCGGGCTGCTCCTCGTCGATCTGCTCACGGACGTGTGGGGCGTGGAGGCCCGGGGCGGCGGCAAGGCGGTGTGGTGCGAGTTCATCGTGCCGGAGCGGCCCTGAGGCACGTGGCGCCGGCGGTGGCGGATGGCACTCTGGACGTATGCCGGAACTCCCCGAGGTGGAAGCGCTCAAGGACTTCCTGACCGAGAACCTGGTCGGGCACGAGATCGTGCGGGTGCTGCCCGTCGCGATCAGTGTCCTCAAGACGTACGACCCGCCGGTCACCTCCGTCGAGGGCCACGAGGTCACCGCCGTACGCCGGTACGGCAAGTTCCTGGACCTGGTGACGGCCGAGGGCCCGCATCTGGTGACCCACCTCGCCCGCGCGGGCTGGCTCCAGTGGAAGGACCGGCTCCCGAGCGGCATGCCCCGCCCCGGCAAGGGCCCGCTCGCGCTGCGCGTCGCCCTGGAGACCGGCGCCGGCTTCGACCTGACGGAGGCCGGCACGCAGAAGCGTCTCGCGGTGTACGTCGTGCAGGACCCGCAGGACGTCCCGGGCGTGGCCCGGCTGGGCCCGGACCCGCTCGCCGACGACTTCGACGAGACCCGGTTCGCGGCACTGCTGAAGGACGAGCGCCGCCAGATCAAGGGCGCCCTGCGCGACCAGAGCCTCATCGCCGGGGTCGGGAACGCCTACAGCGACGAGATCCTGCACGCGGCCAAGATGTCGCCGTTCAAGCTGGCGGCGGCACTGACCCCGCAGGAGACGGCACTGCTGTACGAGGCCCTGCGGACGACCCTCACCGAGGCGGTCGAGCGTTCGCGGGGGCTGGCGGCCGGCCGTCTCAAGGCCGAGAAGAAGAGCGGCCTGCGTGTCCACGGCCGCACCGGCGAGCCCTGCCCGGTCTGCGGTGACACCATCCGCGAGGTCTCCTTCAGCGACTCCTCGTTGCAGTACTGCCCGACCTGCCAGACGGGCGGGAAGCCACTGGCGGACCGGCGGATGTCGCGGCTGCTGAAGTAGCCGGGACCGGAGTGGGGGAGCGCTAACGGGGGTTGAGCGTGACCAGGTGCTCGCCGTCCGACGTACGCACCTCGTAGCGCATGATCTCGTCGCTGTGCATCGCCGACGCGCCCATCATGGTGTTCTCGCGGGCGTCGTGATGGGCCGCGGACCAGCTGGTCACGGTCTCCTCCGAGCCGTCCCGGCCGATGGCGATCAGGTGGCAGGGGCGCGGACCCGCGCCGTCCTTCACCTTCAGCTCCACCTGGCTGCCGTACATCTCGTTCTCGGTCGTGACCTGCGCCCACACCCCTGACCGCTCGTCGGTCGCCTCGACCACCTGTACGGATCTGTCGTCGCCGCCGGCCATGATCGCGACGCCGGGGGCGGCGAGGGCGATCACCACGGAGGCGGCCACGGCGTACAGGGTGCGCCGGCGCCGGGCGCGATGGCGGACCGCCACCGCTTCGAGCAGCCGGTTCAGCATCTGGGGGCCCGGCTTGGTCATGGGGCTCACGAAGCGGGGGGTGGAGCGCCGGTACAACATCAACTGGCGGGCGACGGGCCCGAACTCGGTCACGTGTGCCGCACAGCGGGGGCACTCCATGAGGTGGTCCTCGAAGCGGAACGCCTCCGCCTCGTTCAGCACGCCGAGCGCGTACGCGGCGACGTCGCGATGCCTCTCCAGGGACCTCATGCCGAATCCTCGTGCCGTTGGGTGTGGGGTGTGTTACTCCTTGCGCCCACTGGTACGCACCAGACAGTCGAATCACTCAAGCCACTCGGAGAATCGCAACCAAGGGATTCGGAGCGGTCGGCGTCGAGGATTGGTCCGAGGGGAAAAGAACTTAAAAAAGGTGGATGGCGAGGTGCCCGAGCGGCAGTCCGAGCTGCCACGCCGGTGTCCACACCTTGGGTCCCTCGTCCTCTCCGACCGGCGCACCACCGCCCGGCACGGCGTTCAGATCGGGCGCGAGCAGCTCGGTCTCCTGGAGCCAGCGCCAGGCCGCCTCGGCGAGTTCCAGGTCGGGCGCGGGCCCGCCGGAGTCGGTCGCCTCGGCCGCGAGGCCCGCGATGCGCTCGCGCACCCAGTCCTGCCACGGCTGGTCGTAGGCCGTCAGCGACAGCCAGGTCTCCAGCTGGGTCACCACCCGGATGCCGGACAGCTCGCCGTCGGTGTCGGACAGGAAGATGGTCAGCGCCAGGGCGTCACGCCCGGCGCGGAACTCGAAGGACGTCGGCGGCATCAGATCGCCGGTGCGCAGCAGCTCGTCGGCGATGTACTCGGCGTACAACCACGCCATGGGGACGGTGAGTTCACCGCCACCGGTGCCGTCCGTGCTCTCCTGACCTCTGTGCAGCATCCCTTCCTGCCTTCCTCCGGTGAGTGCGTCGCCCTACCCCGGGGCCGTGGGCCCTTGCCCAATCCGGAACACGGATGAGGACAGCCGATTACTCAACCGGGGTGTTCAGCAAGGCGCTTTACGGAGGTTTGACTAAGCCTTCGGTTTCACCGCAGGTCGGCCGCGTATCCGGGAAGCACCCGACGCAGTGCGCGCAGTGCGTAGTACGCGCGGGACTTCACCGTACCGGGCGGAATACCAAGGGTTTCCGCGGCCTCCGCAACACTCGCCCCTTGGAAGTACACGAGCACCAGGACTTCACGGTGCTCGGGAGTGAGTGTCTTCACAGCCTCGCGGACGTCGAGCATCTCGGCGGCCCGCTCGGCGTGGTCGGAGATCACGCGCGCGTTCTCCAGGATCGCGTCGCCGACCTCCGGCGGGCGTGCCTGCCGGGCCCGCCGCGCGTCGATCGCCAGGCGTCGCCCGACGGTCAGCAGCCAGGGCCGCACCGAGTCGAAGTCGTCGGCGCGCAGGGCCTCGGGATGCTGCCAGGCGCGCACCAGCGTCTCCTGCACCAGGTCCTCGGCGCGCTGCCGGTCGCCGTCACAGAGCCGGAGCAGGAGCGCGAAGAGGGGCCGGCCGTGCTCCCGCTGCAGTGCGGCGAGCTCGTGCTCGGCGGTCGTCCCGTTCGTGAGGGTGGTTCCGGCCGTCATGGCCGTATGGCATCGCAGGCGGCAGTTCTGGGACAGGGCGCTCGCACGGATCTGCGGCGGACGGTCGATCGCGTCGGCGAACGGTTCGGTGAACGGTCCCTTCCGCAAGCCGGGGCGGGCCGGACGGCCTAATGGAAGCGGCCGGATTGTTTGCGAGCGTGCTCTATTTCGTACCTATTTTGGTGCGTATATACGACCACAAGGGGTGAGCTGATGATCGCACGCAGTCGGCTTGTGGCCATCGCTGTCACGGCCGTGCTTGTCGCAGGTGCCGCCTGCCAGGCCCACAACCGCGAGGTCGCAGGACGTCCGGCACCGTCCGCCGGCACCCGCGGCTTCACCCTCGTCGCCTCCGGGGACGTCCTCCCGCACACCCCGATCATCGATCGCGCCCGCTTCGACGCGGGCGGCAAGGGGTACGACTTCCGCCCGATGTTCGCCGGCGTACGACCCGTCGTCTCCCGCGCCGATCTGGCGCTGTGTCAT
Source organism: Streptomyces chartreusis (assembly GCF_008704715.1). Classification (NCBI taxonomy): domain Bacteria; kingdom Bacillati; phylum Actinomycetota; class Actinomycetes; order Kitasatosporales; family Streptomycetaceae; genus Streptomyces; species Streptomyces chartreusis. Next base: position 1,245,599 of record NZ_CP023689.1, on the reverse strand, counting down.
ATGGAGACCGTCTACGGCGAGGACGGCCAGTACACCGGCTACCCCCTCTTCAAGTCCCCGCCGGAGGTGGCCAGGGGCATCGCCTCCGCCGGCTACGACGGCTGCTCGACGGCCTCCAACCACAGCCTCGACGACGGGGCCGCCGGCATCCTGCGCACGCTGAACGCCCTCGATCAGGCGAAGGTGCGGCACGCGGGCACGGCCCGCACCTCGGGCGAGGCACGCAGTGTGACCGTCATGCGCGCGGGCCGCGCCAAGGTCGCGCATCTCGCGTACACCTACGGCGTCAACGACTTCCCGCTCCCGCCGGGCCAGCCCTGGGCGGTCAATCTGATCGACCGGGAGAAGATCGTCGCGGACGCCCGGGCCGCCCGGAAGGGTGGTGCGGATGTGGTGGTCGTGTCGATGCACTGGGGCACTGAATGGCAGGACGCGCCCGACGAGGACCAGCTGAACCTGGCCCAGGAGCTCACCGCGGCCCGGACCGGCGACCGCCCCGACATCGACCTGATCCTCGGCACCCACGCCCATGTCCCACAGGCGTACGAGAAGGTGAACGGCACCTGGGTGGTCTACGGCATGGGTGATCAGGTCGCCGGCGCGATGTACAACTCGCAGGGCGTGCAGGACCCGCGCGGCAACCAGTCCACGCTCGCCCGCTTCCGATTCGATCCGCCGGTCCGGGCCGGCGGGCGCTGGGAGGTGTCGAAGGCCGAGTTCGTCCCGCAGTTGTTCGACATCGACGCCGGCCGGGTGCTCAACCTCAACCAGGCCATCGCCAAGGGCGCCGAACTGAGCGGTGTGCGGGACCGGATCCGCGAGGTCGTGCTCAGCCGGGGTGCCGGGGACGACGGGCTGTCGATGGGGGAGTAGGTCAGTCCGCCTCGACGTGGTCGAAGGTCTTCAACATCTCCTTCAGCACGCGCACGCACGCCTGGAGCTCGGCCTCGGTCAGCTCGCCGCCGACCTGCCGGTTCAGGGCGTGCTCGCGCGCGAGGATCGCGGTGATGACGGCCTCGCCCTCGTCCGTGATCCGGATCAGCGAGGAGCGCTGGTGCGCGGGGTTGGGCGTGGTCTCGGCCCAGCCCCTGGCCAGCGCGTCGTTGACCATGCGCTGCACGAACTGCCGGGTCAGCGTCATGAGGCGGCCCATCTGAGGCACCGTCATGGGCCCGTACCTGTGCAGCAGCACCAGCACGGAGCGCACGCCGACGGACACCCCCTCGACCTCCTCGCCCTGTTCGAGCTTGCGCAGGCCGCGCCGGTAGAGCGCGCCGATCAGATCGAAGACCTCGCTGACCCGGTGGCCGAGGTCGTCGGGGGAGAGGGGCTTGGCGGAGTCGTTCACCGGGCCATCATGACACCTGGGTTGCCAAATTGCTCCAAGGATGACACCTTGGTTGTCATGACGACAGCGACGAAAGCTTCGGACCTGCGCACCTTCGCCTCAGCCGACGGCGACCTCGCCTACCTCGACACCGGCTCCGGGGACCTCGTGGTCCTCCTCCACTCCGGATACGTCGACCACCGCGTCTGGCACGCCCAGATACCGGCCCTCGCCGCCGGCCACCGCGTGATCGCCCTGGACGTACGCGGCCACGGCTCCTCCGCCAACGCGAGCAGGCCCTTCCGCTGGGCCGACGACATCGCCGCCCTGCTGTGCCACCTCGACGCGGGCCCCGCGGTCCTCGTCGGCCTGTCCATGGGCGGGCTGATCGCCACCAACACCGTGCTGGAGCACCCCGAACTCGTCCGCGCCGTCGTCACCTGCGGTGCCGCGACAGGGGAGTTCCAGTACACGGACGACTGGACCCGCGGCCTCCAGGCCGAGATGGCCCGCGCCCTGGAAGCCGCGGACATCGACGCCTGGCTCGACGCGTTCGTACGGGTACTGCCCGGCCCGGAGCGCACCGTCGCCGACGTCGACCAGGACAGCCTGCGCCTGATCCGGGACATGGCCCGCGGCACCCTCGCCAAGCACACACCCGGCGAGAAGGACTGGTTCGTGCCCGTGCCGGACACCTTCGCCCGCGCGGCGGGGATCACCGTCCCGCTGCTCGCCCTCAACGGCGGCCTGGAGCCCGCCGACATGCTCGCCGCGGCCGAGCGCCTCGCCGGCACCGTCCACGACGGCCGCACCGAGGTCGTCGACGGCGTAGGCCACTACCCCAACCTGGAGAAGCCGGAGATCTTCAACAAGATCGTGCTCGACTTCCTGCGGACCCTCTGAGGCACGGCGCCGCCCGGTGGGCCGGGGCGGCTACGGGACGACCGTCACCGGCCAGCGCCCCGCCTTCACCAGCCGGATCGCGACGGAACCCACGATCCGGTGCCCGGCCTGCTCCGAGGCGCCCACCACCACGGCGTCCGCCTTGAGGTCGTCCGCCGCCTTCACCAGCCCGTTGTAGGGGTCGCCCTGGAAGGTGTGGAACTCCCAGCGGACGTCGAATATCCCCTTGAGCCGCTCCGTGGCCTCCCGGATGTAGGAGATCAGGGACTCGGCGATCTCATTGGTCGTCTCCGCGACCGGCGCCCCGAGCGCCGCGCCCGCCGTCATCACCGGCTGCACGTACACGACGGCGAGCAGAGCGTTCTGCCGTCGGGCCAGGCCACCGGCGTAGGCCGCCGCGCGCAGCGATGAGTCGGAGCCGTCCACCCCGACCACGATGACCTTGGGCCCGTCCGTGCCCCGCTCGAACCGGTGCGAGTGCTGTTCCGTCACGGCAGGAGGCTATCGGAAGGCCCAGGTCCCGCCGCCGGCCGGGACGCTCGACGGGCGAAGAGACGCGGGGCTTCCTACAGTCGGAACATGAGTGCCACCGTGGAGGCCGCGCGGGACAAGGACGTCACGGGGCCGGCGCGGCCGCCGGGACACGGGCTGATGAGCAGGGTGCCGGAAGGCTTCGCGACCTTCTTCGGCGCCCTCGGACTGCTCTGCGTCCTGCTCGCCCTCATCCCGCCGCTCCGGGTCGCGCTGCGCCCCGTCGTGCGCGCCCTCGACCAGGTCATCGTCCCCGTCAGCGCCAACCTCGCCTACGCTGTCTTCCTCTTCCTGCTCGCCGCCGCGACGGCCGCCCGCAAGAAGATCGCCTGGTGGCTGGTCGTCGTCTATCTGGGCCTGCTCGTCCTCTCCGACATCGTCGGCACCGTCTTCGGCGACTACGCCGACTCCGTCCCGTCCCTCATCGTGTGCGGCCTCGCCCTCGCCCTGCTGATCGTCGCCCGCAAGGAGTTCTACGCCGCCTCCCGCAGAGCGGCCGTACGAAGAGCCCTCGGTGTCCTGCTCGTCGGACTCGTCATCGGCATCCTGGTCGGCTGGGGGCTCGTCGAACTGTTCCCCGGCACGCTGCCGCAGAGCCAGCGGCTGGCGTGGGCCGCCGACCGGGTCTGCGGCGGCCTCGTCTCCGGCACCACCTACGACGGACGGCCGCCGCGCCCCCTGTACTTCCTGCTCGGCCTGTTCGGTGCGCTCGCCCTCCTCAACGCCGCCGCCACGCTGTTCCGCTCGCAGCGCATGGAGGCCGCCCTGCACGACGACGAGGAGGCCCGCATCCGCGCCCTCCTCAAGGCCTACGGCGACAAGGACTCCCTCGGCTACTTCGCCACCCGGCGGGACAAGGCCGTCGTCTTCTCGCCCAGCGGCAAGGCCGCCGTCACCTACCGCGTCGAGGCCGGCGTGTGCCTCGCCAGTGGCGACCCGGTCGGCGACCGGGAGGCATGGCCGCACGCCATCGCCGCCTGGCTGGCCGCCGCCCGCCGGCACGCCTGGGTGCCGGCCGCGATGGGCGCCTCCGAGGACGGCGCCACCGCCTACGCCCGTGCCGGACTCGGTGCCCTCCAGCTAGGCGACGAGGCGATCCTGCGGCCGCAGGACTTCGACCTCGACGGCCGCGACATGCGGGTCACCCGGCAGGCCGTCCACCGCGTCCGCCGCACCGGGGCCCACTGCCGTATCCGCCGCCACTCCACCCTCGGCGAGGCGGAGATGGAGGAGATCATCCGTAAGGCCGACGCCTGGCGCGACACCGAGACCGAACGCGGCTTCTCCATGGCCCTGGACCGCCTCGGCGACCCCGCCGACGGCGACTGCCTCCTCCTGGAGGCCCTCGGCGGGGACGGCGAGCTGCTCGCCCTGCAGTCCTTCGTGCCCTGGGGCCGCGAAGGCGTCTCCCTGGACCTGATGCGCCGTGACCGCGGCGCCCCCAACGGCGTCATGGAGTTCATGGTCGCCGAACTGTGCGACGCGGCACCCAAGCTCGGCATCCGCCGGATCTCCCTGAACTTCGCCGTCTTCCGCTCGGTCTTCGAGGAGGGCGCCCGCATCGGCGCCGGGCCCGTGCTGCGGCTGTGGCGGCGCCTGCTGCTGTTCTTCTCCAAGTGGTGGCAGCTGGAGGCCCTCTACCGCTCCAACGCGAAGTACCAGCCCGAGTGGTACCCCCGCTTCATCTGCTACGGCGAGGCCGCCTCCCTCGCCCGCATCGGCATGGCGTCCGGCATCGCCGAAGGCTTCGTCTCCGTACCGTCGCTGCACAAACTCCGCAGAAAGGGGCACCCGAGGAACCAGCCCCGCCCCGCGACCACCGAGGGACTGCCCTCGCTGGCGGCACTCGGCCTCGAAGGAGGGGACGAGGCCGGGGCGGCCGGGCCGGATGCGGGCCTGCCCGAACAGGTCCGCATCCGGCACCGCACCCTGGACCGGCTGCGCACCGAGGGCGTCGACCCCTACCCCGTCGGCATCCCGGCCCGCACCCACGCCCTCGCCGAGGTCCGCACGGGCGAACAGGTCACCGTCGCCGGCCGGGTCATGCTGGTCCGCGACTTCGGCGGCCTCGTCTTCGCCGTGCTGCGCGACTGGTCCGGCGACCACCAACTCGCCCTCACCCGCAAGGACTCCGGCGCCGCCCTCGACCGCTTCACCGCCGACACCGACATCGGCGACCTCATCAGCGCCACCGGTCTGGCCGGCACCAGCGACAAGGGCGAACCCACCGTCTTCGTCACCTCCTGGCAGCTCATCGGCAAATGCCTGCGCCCGCTGCCCGACAAGCGCCGCGGCCTCGCCGACCCCGAGGCCAAGGTCCGCATGCGCTACCTCGACCTGGTCTCCAGCCCCGCCGCCCGCGACGTGGTCCGCGCCCGCTCCACCGCCGTCCAGGCCCTGCGCCAGGGCCTGCTGGAACGCGGCTACCTGGAGGTCGAGACGCCGGTGCTCCAGCAGATCCACGGCGGCGCCAACGCCCGCCCCTTCACCACCCACATCAACGCCTACGACCTCGACCTCTATCTGCGCATCGCCCCCGAGCTGTACCTCAAGCGGCTGTGCGTCGGCGGTGTGGAGAAGGTCTTCGAGATGGGCCGCACCTTCCGCAACGAGGGCGTCGACTACAAGCACAACCCCGAGTTCACGATCCTGGAGGCCTACCAGGCGTACGCCGACTACGACGTCATGCTCGACCTGGTCCGCGAGCTGATCCAGGGCTGCGCACGGGCCGCCTTCGGGACGCCGGTCGCCCACAAGGACGGCAAGGAGTACGACATCTCCGGGCAGTGGCCCGTCAAGACGGTGTACGGCGCGATCTCCGAGGTGCTGGGCGAGGAGATCGACCCCGACACCGAGCTGCTCAGACTGCACCGCCACTGCGACCGCGTGGGCGTGCCGTACGTCGCCGACGACGGCCACGGCGACGTGGTCCTGGAGATGTACGAGCGGCTCGTCGAGGAGAAGACCCACCTGCCCACCTTCTACAAGGACTTCCCCACCGACGTCTCCCCGCTCACCCGCCAGCACCGGGGGGACCCCCGGCTCGCCGAGCGGTGGGACCTGGTCGCCTTCGGCACCGAACTGGGCACGGCCTACTCCGAGCTCACCGACCCCGTCGAACAGCGCCGCCGTCTCACCGCCCAGTCGCTGCTCGCCGCCGGGGGAGACCCCGAGGCCATGGAACTCGACGAGGACTTCCTCGACGCCCTCGAATACGCCATGCCGCCCACCGGCGGGCTCGGCATCGGCGTCGACCGGCTGGTCATGTTCCTCACCGGCCTGACCATCCGCGAGACGCTGCCGTTCCCGCTGGTCCGCCGCCGCTGAGCGGTGCCGCGAGCGGCCTACGGTGCACGGCCGTGCGAGTGCTTTCGTACGGCCGTACCGGTGTCGTACTGGTGCGTCGGTCTCTCACCGGGCGACCCATGAGTCATGACGAAGGATCAGCTGCCCCCGCGTCTGCTCACCCGACGCCGCGCGTTGCTCGCCGGCGCCGCCGCCGTCGGAACCGCCGGCACCGCCGGGCTGTTCACGACATTCGCGGGCGACGAGCCGGTCCGGCGCGCCGCCGCCCCGACCTCGGCCCCCACCCCGGCCGCGGGCCCGCAGGCGCGCTCCGCGCTCAAGCCCTCCTCGTACCGTCTCCAGCCGCTCACGGGATTCGGCCCGCCCAGGGCCGCCCCGCGCCGCACCCTCGTGCGCCACGCGCCCATGCTCCAGGTGAACGGGCGGGGCCGCCGGATGGTGCTGACCTTCGACGACGGCCCCGACGCCCGCTACACGCCGCACATCCTGGACACCCTGCGCGACTACGACATCCGCGCGATGTTCTTCGTGTGCGGCGAGATGGTCGCCGAGAACGGTGACCTCGTCGCCAGGATGGCCGACGAGGGCCACGTCGTCGGCAACCACACCTGGTCCCACCCGCTGCTCACCCGGCTCAGCCGGCGCGCGATCCGCAGCGAGATGGAGCGCACCAGCGACGTCATCGAGGACTCCTGCGGCGAACGCCCCGTCTGGTTCCGCGCCCCCTACGGCGCCTGGAACCGCGCCGCGTTCCAACTCGGCGCCGAACTGGGCATGGACCCGCTGGCCTGGACCGTCGACACCCTCGACTGGACCACACCCGGCACCCGCAGGATCGTCGACCGGGTCGAGAACGGCGCCGCCCCCGGCGTCGTGGTGCTCTCGCACGACGCCGGGGGCGACCGCTCCCAGAGCGTGACCGCGCTGCGCTTCTATCTGCCGCGGCTGCTGGACGCCGGATACCACCTCACCGTCCCGGAACGGCATTACTCCTGACGGCTTCCGCCGCCCGGTCGGGGAACGCTCAGCGGACCTCGACCAGGCTGGCGAAAACGACGACGTTCCCGTCGTAACCGGTCTGCTTGGAGAAACCGCCGCCACAGGTGATGACCCGCAATTCGGCGGTCCCCTTCGACGCGTAGACCCGGTCTCCGGGGAAGTTGTCCTTCTGGAACACCTCGACGCCGTAGATCTCGAATACGGCCGTCTTTCCGTCCTTGCGGAGGACCTCGACGCGATTTCCCTTCGCGAGTGAGCCGAGGCCGTAGAAAACGGCGGGCCCCTGCAAATTGTCGACGTGGCCGACGACCACCGCGGTGCCCTTCTCGCCGGGCGAGACGGAGCCGGTGAACCAGCCCGACAGATTGGGGTCCTCCGGCGGGGGCGCGCCGACCCACCCGTCGAGGTCCAGGCCGACCGGGATCGTCGGCGCGTCGACGTTGATCGCGGGGATCCGCACCCGGTCCGGCAGGGCGAAGGACAGCGGCTGAGCGGCCCGGGCCAGCACCCGGCCGGGCAGCTGCCGGTCGGCCGCGGCCGCCGAGGCGGGCTGCGGCGGGCCCACGTCGAACTCGCCGGAGCCGTTGCGGACGAGCGCGAGACCGGTCAGCAGCACCAGCGCTATCACGCCCCAGGGAGCACGCTTCCTCCGCCGCTCCTCCTCTTCGGCCACCTCGAAACCGGACATTCGACTTCCCCTCTCGACGCGGCCGTCGCCACGTCATTCGCGCATACGAAAACGCTAAGTCCCGCACGCGAAACCGGCGACGGGGCAGATACGAACGGGTGGTGCGAACTCCTTCGGTGCGCCATCCGAGTTGCCAGGGGCCGGAAAATTCTGACGGTCCGTGACCTGCGGCAATTCCGATTGTGGGGTTGTCCCCCGGCGTGTCTCCTCACCAGGACGGACCATTGCCGAAATGCGGCCTCGGGCACGGCAACTGAGGGTCTTTCTGGGAGGCGCTTTCTCGCCGATCGATACCGGGGACGGTTCCCGGGGCGTCTTCCGCGGAGGATCACATGCGAACCACTCGTACCCTGGCGGCCACCGCCACCGCGGTCGCCGCCCTCGGTCTGGCCGCCCCGGTGGCCGCGGCACGCGACGGCATGCCGCCCGTCGGCCCGAGCAACATCGTCGCCCTGCCCAGCGTCATCGCCCGCGGCGGGCAGCTGACCATCACCGTCGACGGCTGCCCGCGCGGCGGCACCGCGACCTCGGACGCGTTCCGGCCCACGACCCTGAGCCCGGTCGGCGGCAACACGTCAAAGGGCACCGCGACGATCGACAACAACGCGCGGCCGGGTGCGCACAGCATCACGGTGCACTGCACGGGCGCCGGCCGGCCCCTGACCCACCCCAACGCCTTCACCGTCATCGGCGGCGTCCGCGGCGGTCTCGGCGGCAGCACCTCCACGGGCGCGACGCCGACCGACATGGCCATCGGCGGCGGGCTCATCGCCGTGGCGGTCGTCGGCGGTGCGGTGTTCTGGATGCGGCGCCGGGCGGAGAAGCGGATCTGATCCGCTGTCGGCCCGCAACGGTCGTGACAGGTCGCACGAGCACAGACCTTCGCCCCGGCCCCCCTGGTGGGGAACCGGGGCGAAGGTCTGAGTCTGTGGATGCCGCGTCAGGAGCCGTCCTCGTCGGTGCGGCGCCGGGAGAGGTGGTACGCGGTGCCGAGCGCGGCCGTGATGAGCGCGGCGCCCAGGCCGATCTCCTTCAGATCCAGTCCGGCGAGCGTGCCGCCCTCGCCCGCGCGAACACCGTGCTCCGGGTGTTCGGGGCGATCGGGCCGGTCGGGTCGGTCGGGCCTGTCGGGCCTGTCGGGCCGGTCCGGTCTGCCGCCGGCGATGGTGAGGTCGACGCTCTGCCAGAAGGTGCCGCAGTAGAAGGACACTTCGTAGACGGCGCCCCGGCGGGCGTCCCTGTCCACCCGGGCCCAGGCCGTCGTCCGCCACCGGGGAATGGTGACCGTGTCGAAGACCCCCGAGGAGACGGTCACGCTCTGCTCGCAGCCCGTCGCCCGCAGCCGGACGTGCTCGCCGGGTTCGACGGTGGTGGGCCGGACGGTGGCCCAGAAACCGGAGTTGTCGCCCTGCGCCTGCGCGGCGGGGGCGGTCATGGCGAGGGCGCTGACCCCGAGCAGCGCGGCAGAAGCGACGCGTATCGCACGCATGGTGTCCTCCGGTCCCCGAGGAGCAGTCGCGGACTCTTTCCGCTTGCGCCAGAAATGCACCTCGGTGAGCGAAACGCTAGGAACGTGCGCGCAGCCGCGCGATCGGTGTCGTACGAATGGGGCACGCGTGTGGGCCGCTCAGGGGACGGCGTTCCGGCGAGCGGGTGACGGCGGCGGCATGACTGCTTCACATCGAGTGCCACGGGTCGCCGCCGTCGCCCGGTGCGGGCCGGTCAGCGCATGAACTGCGGGAAGAGCGCGAGGAACGGCTCCGTCGACGCGGTCACCCCGCGGCTGTAGGGATCGTCGAAGTCCCAGATGAGGAAGAGCAGGAAGGCGATCAGCGCGGAGAACAGCCCGGCGAGGATCAGCTCACGGGCCGTGCGCCGGATCTGGAGGGCGAACACCATCCCGATGGTGACGACACCACCGGCCAGCAGTCCGAACCAGACCACGCCCGGCATGGTGTCGCCGGTGGAGTTCGAGCGTGCGTTGCGCGCCTGGTCCGCCGCCGTCACCTGATCGAGGAGCGGCTGATAGGCCTGCGCCTCGAAGTCCGACTTGGGCTCGTAGTCGGTGACGTCCCGGCGGATCCGCTGGAGGAGCTCGGTGCCGCGGTCGGTGACCTCGCCGTGCTCCGTCATGTGCTTCCACTCCTTGGTGACGACGTGTCCGACATAGGCGTTGACATCGTCCCGAATGCGGTCGCGCACATCGGCCGGATACACCCGGACCCGCTCGGAGACCTCGTGCAGCGCCATGGCCTCCGCCTGGACATGGTCCTGGGCGGCGCTGCGGGCCTCCCACACCCCGGCGATGGCCAGGCCCAGCACGATGGCGTACACCACGCCGATCCACATCGTCATGTACTCGATGACGTCCGGGGTCTCGGAGGGGTCCTCGTCGTCCGGTGCCGTGCGGTGCCGGACGAGGGTGATGACGACCACCACGGAACACGCGGCCAGCATCGCGAGGGTGAGAACAAGCCATTCCGGCAAGAGGGGCCTCCAGGGTCAGCGCGGTCGGAGCGCGGCGACGGCGGCGATGGCGGGCACCGCGATGAGCAGGACGAAGGTGAGGGGCGACTGGGCGCGGTGCACGGCCCGCTTGTGCGGGGTCGCGCGGTACGGCGGGTAGCGCACCGGCGTCGCGGACGGAGTCGGGGTGGGCTTGACCGACGGTTTCGGCGTCGGAGTCGGAGTGGGCGGCGGTTCGGGAGCCGGCCGCGCACGGGGTGGCGCGGGCGGGGGAGCCGGTTTCGCCGGGGGCGGAGGCTTCGGTTTCGGGGTGGGCGTGGGCTTCGGCGGCGGTGTGGGCGTGGGTTCAGGTGCCGGCGTCGTCTTCGGCGGCGGTGGTGGCGAGGGCGTCGGGGTCGGTGTGGGGCTGGGTGTCGGAGTCGGCGTCGGGCACTGCGGGGGAGTCGGCCAGGTGTCGGGGCCGGCCACCGCGACCGCCCGTGCGCCGTCCGGCCCGGTGTCGGTGACGGCGACGACCTGTGCGCCGTCCGGCCCTGTGCCGACGTACGCGCAGGACGTGGCCACGGCCGCCCCGGACGGTGCCGACACCAGGAGCCAGGTCAGCGTGACCACCGTCAACACCCTTGTCGTCAGGGTGGATTGGGTCGGTTCGAGTGCATGCACGACGAAGATCTTCAGGGCACCACGCCCGCCGACGTGCCGGAGAACGGATGGAATGCCCCGAACGGGCGACATGCGCCCCTCGAAAGGTTTGATCAGGGGGCGCGGACGTGACCGCCGGGGCGCACGCGTGTGCGACGGGAGGCGCGCGGAGGCGGCGCGGTGATGCGGCGGTTCACGGCTGTGACGAGGGTGCCGTCACAGGTTCCGTAAAGAAATTTGTGCGCCGGTTGAACACGAGAGTGGCTTTCGTGCGTACCTCTTGTCGTGCGGCGGCGCAGCAGGGCGCTGCAACACCCTTGTGATTATGGGGAGTTGAAGATGAAGACCTCGTGGCGGAGCGCCTCGCTCGTGGTGAGCGCCGTGGCGGTGGCGGCGCTGACGACGGCATGCGGCTCGGAAACCGCCCCGCCGGCGAGCAGCCAGAACGTGGGTGCCACGGCCGCGGCCGGTGACTACGGAAGCGGCACCGGCCTCGGATCCGGTTACGACGCGGGCGCGGCGGGCCAGGAGGGCTCCGCCACCCAGGCCGCCTCGGCCGGTGAACTCACCGTGGCCACCAACGCGGAACTGGGCGAGTTGCTGACCGACAGCGACGGAATGACCCTGTACCGCTTCGACAAGGACGTCGCCGACCCGGCCAAGTCGAACTGCGACGGCGACTGCGCCACCAAGTGGCCGCCGGTCCCCGCGAACGACGCCAAGGCCGGCGTGGGCATCGACAAGAACCTGCTCGGCTCGGTCACCCGGACCGACGGCACCAAGCAGCTGACGATCGACGGCTGGCCCGCGTACCGCTACGCCAAGGACACCAAGGCCGGTGACGTCAACGGCCAGGGCGTGGGCGGCACTTGGTACGCACTCGCGCCCACCGGCAAGAAGGCGGAGGGTGAGGGCGCCGAGCTGCCCGGCCTGTCCACGCGCAAGGACTCCAAGCTCGGTGAGATCGTGATCGACAAGAACGGTCACACGGTCTACCGCTTCATGAAGGACTCGCCCTGGCCGATGAAGACGGCCTGCACCGGCGAGTGCCTGGACAAGTGGCCCGTCATCGCACCGGTCGACGCCGAGGACACCGAGGGCATCGACCTGAAGGGCTCCGGCCCCCGGGGCCAGGGCTACGTGGTCTTCGACCGCCCCGACGGCATCAAGCAGCAGACCATCGACTGCGTACCGATCTACACCTTCGCCGGTGACAAGAAGCCCGGCGACACCAACGGTCAGGGCGTGGGCGGCACCTGGTTCGCCATCCGCCCGGACGGCAAGCCGGTCGGCGCGCCGGGACAGTAAGGATCACACCTCCCCAGGGTTGATCGCCTCACCCGGTCGAGAAGTCCATGGAAGGGAGTCACGAGGACGCGAGAGTGCCGGACGAACGGCCGGCGCGCCGACTCACCGGTCCGCCCCCTGAGCTCCACACGCAGGGGGCGGACCGGTTTGCCTGCATTCACCGGAGTTCTTCGCCTTCTTTCACCATGCTTCGGAACTCTGTGGAATGCTTCGGATACTTTTCGTAGAAGGTGCGAGGGACGTCAATTCGGCACGTGCCGCTGGCAGTGACCGGGAACGGATGGTCAATTTCCGTTTCCGCTCGCTCCTTTGGCGGGCGATCAGTAGCCTCAGCTCGAACACCGGATCGCCTACGCCTTGGAGAGATAGATGGAGCGTCCCGCCTGGGCTCCCCGGAGCATCGACATCTCGGTGCCCAGCGTCTCGCGGATCTACGACTACTATCTGGGCGGTTCGCACAACTTCGAGGTCGACCGGGAAGCGGCCCGCAAGGCCATGGACTTCATGCCGGGCCTCCCCAAGATCATGCAGGCCAACCGGGCGTTCATGCGCCGCGCGGTGCGCTTCGCCCTCGACGAGGGCATCACCCAGTTCCTGGACATCGGCTCCGGCATCCCGACGTTCGGCAATGTCCACGAGGTGGCCCAGGCCCAACGTCCCGGTGCACGCGTGGTGTACGTCGACCACGACCCGGTCGCCGTCGCGCACAGCCAGGCGGTCCTCGCGGGCAACGACGACGCGGACATCGTTGCCGCGGATCTGCGCAAGCCCCAGGAGATCCTGTCCAGTTCCGAGGTGGAGCGGCTGATCGACCTGAACCGGCCAGTGGCGCTGCTTCTCGTTGCCATACTGCACTTCGTGGAGGACGAGGACGAACCGTACGAGGCGGTGGCCCAGCTGCGCGACGCGCTCGCGCCCGGCAGCATGCTGGTGCTCACGCACGCCTCCTACGAGGGGATCCCGCTGCCCGAGGAGCGGGCCAAGGGCACGGTCGACGTGTACAAGGACATTCGCAACCCGCTGATCATGCGTTCGCGCGAGCAGATCGCGCGGTTCTTCGAGGGGTACGACATGGTGGAACCCGGACTGGTGCCGATGCCGAGCTGGCGGTCCGACACCACACCGGACGACGAGGATCCGTGGGCCTTCTCCGGGTTCGCCGGCGTGGGGCGTACCGCGTGAGCGCGGGGCCGGACGGGCCGGAGGACAGACTGCGCCGGTTCGCGACGATCTGGAGCCGGGCGGTCTTCCCGGTGACCTCGACGTCGTCGACCCGGCCGGAGTTCGAGGAACAACTGCTGCCGCTCGCCCGGCGGTTGAGCGAGGCACTCAGAGCCAGGGCGTTCGACGCGGACGAGGGCAGGGCCGTCGGCGCCGCGTTGATCGCCTCGCACTGCACAGACCCCGAGGCGCTCAGCCGCTCGCTGGACTGCGTCGACGCCTACCTCGTGCTGTACTGCGGCGACGGCGGTGACCAGGAGGACCTGCGGGCCCGCTCCGGACGGCTCCAGCACGCCATGGCCGCCGGGTTCGCCCAGGCGCTGCGCGAGCGGACCCTCGCCGAGCAGGAGGCGATCTCCGCGGCCGCGCTCAAGGCGCAGGGCGTCGTCGCACAGGCGCTGCACGACACCGAGGCCCGCTTCCGCGCGGTCTTCGAAGGCGCGGCCATAGGAATCGGCATCGCCGACCTGACGGGCAACATACTGCAGGTCAACGGCGCCCTGCTGCGCATGTTCGGCGTCTCCGAGCAGGCCATCCGCAGCCGCAACGTCAAGGAGTGGACCCACCCCGAGGACGCGCCGCAGACCTGGAAGCTCTACGACGAACTCGTCCGCGGCGAGCGCGAGCACTACCACGTCGAAAAGGCCTTCTACCGGCCCGACGGAACGGTCCTGTGGACCAACCTCACGGTCTCCCTGCTGCGCGACGCCGACGGTGAACCCCAGTACCAGCTGGCCCTGATGGAGGACACCACCGAGCGGCGGCTGCTCAACCTGCGGCTGCGCTACGAGGCCACCCACGACGCGCTCACCGGCCTGCCCAACCGCACCTTCTTCTTCGAGCGCCTGGAGAAGGCACTGGGCGCCGGGGAAGGCCAGCGGTTCGGGCTCTGCTACCTCGACCTGGACGGCTTCAAGACCGTCAACGACAGCCTCGGCCACGCGGCCGGCGACCGGCTGCTCGTCGAGGTCGCCGACCGCCTCCAGTCCTGCGCCACCGCGCCCGGCGAGATGGTCGCGCGGCTCGGCGGCGACGAGTTCGTGGCACTGACCACCGGCCCCGACACCGAGCGCGAGGTCGACGAGCTCGCCGCCCGGATCATGAACGTACTGGTCGCCCCGATCAGCGTCGACGGCCGCGAGCTGACCGTGCGCGGCAGCATCGGCATCGTCGAGGGCCCGGCGGGCGAACGCAGCCCGGCGGAGGTGCTGCGCAGCGCCGACATCACGATGTACCGGGCCAAGTCGGCGGGCGGCAACCGCTTCGAGCTGGCCGACGAGGAGGCCGACGCCCGCGCCATCACCCGGCACGGGCTGACCACGGCGCTGCCGATGGCCCTGGACCGCGGCGAGTTCTTCATCGAGTACCAGCCGCTGGTCCACCTCGGCGACGGCAGCGTGCGCGGCGCCGAGGCCCTGGTGCGCTGGCTGCATCCGCAGCACGGCGTCCTCGGCCCGGACCGGTTCATCCCGCTCGCCGAACACACCGGGCTCATCGTGCCGCTCGGCCGCTGGGTCCTGGAGCAGTCGGTGCGCCAGGCCCGCGCCTGGCGCGAACGCCACGACGACGCCGGGCCGTTCCGCATCAACGTCAACCTCTCGCCGTGCCAGCTCACCCACCCCGGGCTCGTCCAGGACACCGTCGACATCCTGGAGCGCGCGGGCATGGCACCCGACGCGCTCTGCCTGGAGGTCACCGAGTCGGCCCTCATCGGCGCCGACGACGCCCTGCTCAAGCCCCTGCGGAGGCTGGCCGACATGGGCGTCGACATCGCCCTGGACGACTTCGGCACCGGCTACTCCAACCTCGCCAACCTGCGCCGGCTGCCGGTCAGCATCCTCAAGCTGGACCGCTCCTTCACCCAGAGCATGCAGCGCTTCCCGGCGGACCCCGTCGACCTCAAGATCGTCGAGGGCATCGTCTCCCTGGCGCACAGCCTGAACCTCGCGGTGACGGTGGAGGGCGTGGAGACCGGCGCCCAGGCCGAGCAGCTGCGGATACTGGGCTGCGACACGGCCCAGGGCTGGTACTACGCCCGTCCCGGCCCGCCGGAGCGCCTGCACGAGCTGGCGCTGGTGGACGCGACCGGCTGAGGCCACCGGCAGCCGTACGGGGCGAGCGGTTCCCGTCCCGTGCGGCTTCCCGCCGGTCGTATAGCGTGAGAAGCATCGACGGCGGTACGGCACGCCCGGTCGGTGAGCGGAAAGGCAGGGCCCGCCATGGCCGAAAAGCCGGTCGATCTGGATCTGCGCAAGCTGCGCTACTTCGTCGCCGTGGCCGAGCGCCGGCACTTCGGCCAGGCGGCCGTCGCTCTGCACGTCACCCAGCCCGCGCTGTCCCGGCAGGTGCGGCAGCTGGAGCACGAGCTGCGGGTGGAGCTGTTCACCCGCAGCACCCGCGAAGTCACGCTCACCCCGGCCGGTGAACAGTTCCTGCGCGACGCCAAGGCACTGCTCGCCGCGTCGGAGGCCGCCCAGGAGCGGGCCCGGCGCATCGGCGCGGGCGACAACGCCCTGATCGTCGGGTTCATGCTGGGCACGGACGTCGGCCTCGCCCTGAACGCGTTCTCGGCGCGCTTCCCCCGCGTGTCGATCGAGCTGGTCCGGCTGCGCTGGTGGAGCCAGGCACGGGCCCTGCTGGACGGCAGCGTCGACGTCGGGTTCGTACGGCCGCCCCTGGAGGCCGAGGGAATCGACCTCCTGCCGCTGTACCTCGAGCACATCGCCGCCGTCCTGCCCGTCGACCATCCCCGGGCGCAGGACGCGAAGGTCGCGCTGGCCGCCCTCACCGACGAACCCGTCCTGGAGTACGCGGAGGCCACCGAGGCCTGGTCGGCGGTCTGGAACGCCGATCCGCGCCCCGACGGCACCCGGCCCGGCCACGGCCCGGCCTTCCACGACATGGAGGAACTGCTGGGCTACGTCCGCGGCGGACGCGGCATGGCCTTCGTGCCGAGCTCCGTCGCGGCCGCGTTCCCCCGGTCCGACATCGCCTACGTCCCGGTCGCCGACGCGGCGCCGGGGCAGGTGTCGCTGGCCTGGAACGCCGCGCGCCCCTCGCACCTCGTCACCAGCTTCGTCGAGACCGTGCACGCCGCCGCCCGGGTGCGCGGCACCGCCTAGACCTGCGCCGATGCCGCCCGGGCATCAATCGGGCCGCAACCGGCATTGGACGGGGCCGAAGAGGGCTCACAGACTCGGAAGTACCAGGAACTCACCGGAGTACCTTCCCGATCCCCCCTTTGGAGCCCGCGATGCGTGCTGCTGTCGCCACCGGCCCGAACCTCCCGCTGGCCCTCGACAACCTCGACGTCCCCCAGCCCGCCGCCGGAGAGGTCCTCGTCAAGGTCACCGCCTGCGGAGTGTGCTTCTCCGACCTGAACCTGCTGCGCGGCCACTACCCCTTCGCCCGGTACCCCGTCGTCCCCGGCCACGAGATCACCGGCGTGGTGACCGCCGTCGGCGAGGGCGTGACGTTCCCGGAGGTCGGTACGGCGGTGGGCGCCCAGTTCCTGTACGACTCCTGCGGGCACTGCGACTACTGCGTGCGCGGCGACCAGATCCTGTGCCCCCGCAAGCGGATCACCGGCATCGTGGCCGACGGCGGCTACGCCGAGTACGCCCTGTTCAAGGCCGGCTTCGTCACCCCGCTGCCGGACGGACTCGACCCCGTGGCGGCCGCTCCCCTGATGTGCGCCGGCCTCACCTCCTTCAACGGCCTGCGGCAGGCCGGCGCGACGGCCGGCTCCAGGGTCGCCGTCGTCGGCCTCGGCGGAGTCGGCACCCTGGCCGCGCGCTACGCCGTCGCCATGGGCGCCCGCCTCGCCGTGGTGGGCCGCTCCAGGCGCGGCGAGGACCAGGCCAAGGCCCTGGGCGCGGAGCTGTTCGTCGCCACCGAGGAGTCCGACCCGGCCGACGCCCTGAAGGGCTGGGACGGCGGCGCGGACGTGGTCCTGAACGCCGCCCCGTCCACCGCGGCGGCCGCAGCCACCCTGGGCGGCCTCGCCCCCGACGGCACCCTGCTGCTCCTCGGCTACGGCAACGAGCCGCTCACCCTGCCCACCCCGCCCATGATCCTCAACCGGCTGCACGTGGCCGCCTCCCCGTCCGGCTCCCCGCACGACCTGCGCGACACCCTCGCCTTCTCGGCGGCCCACGGCATCCTGCCCGAGGTCACCCCGATCACCCTGGAGCAGGCCCCGGCCGCGCTCGACGCCATGGCCGACGGAACCGCCCGCGGCCGCAGCGTGATCACGTTCGGCTGACCCGCCGGATCACCGGTCCGCACCTGCTCGAAGGCCCGCAAACCCGCCCGCACACCCAGCAAGGAGTAACGCCATGCCCTCCGTCGTCCTCGTCACGGGTGCCTCCAGCGGCTTCGGCGCCCTGACCGCCCGAGCCCTCGCCGACGCCGGACACACCGTCTACGGCGGCATACGCCAGACCACCGGCCGCAACGCCCCGGCGGTCGCCGACGCCCGGTCCTACGCCGACGAGCACGGTGTCGCGCTGCGCACCGTCGAACTCGACGTCTCCAGCCAGGAATCCGTGGACGCCGGTGTCGCGCGGGTCGTGGCCGAGGCGGGCCGCATCGACGTCGTCGTGCACAACGCCGGGCACATGGTGCTCGGCCCGACCGAGTCCTTCACGCCCGAGCAGATCGCCGAGATCTACGACACCAACGTGCTGTCCACGCAGCGCGTCAACCGCGCGGTCCTGCCCGGGATGCGCGAGCGGCGTGACGGCCTGCTGCTGTGGGTGGGCTCCTCCAGCACCTACGGCGGCACCCCGCCCTACCTCGGCCCGTACTTCGGCGCCAAGGCCGCGATGGACCACCTGGCCAAGAGCTACGCGGTCGAACTGAGCCGCTTCGGCATCGACACGGCCATCGTGGTCCCCGGCTCCTTCACCTCCGGCACCAATCACTTCGCCCACGCGATGCACCCCGCCGACACGGCCACGGCAGAGGCGTACGACGCCTTCTACGCCGGTCTGATGGACGACGTCGGCAAGGCCCTGGCCGCCCTGTCGCCGGCGGACGCCGACGTCCGGGAGGTGGCCCGCGCCATCGTCCGCATCGTCGGCACCCCGAAGGGCGAGCGGCCCTTCCGTACCACCATCGACCCGGCCGACGACGGCTCGGAGCGGGTCAGCGACGTCGCCGACGACGTGCGCGCCGACTTCTACGAGCGCATCGGCATGCCGGACCTCTTGGCCCCGCGCTCCTGACGCTCACCGCTCCAGCAGCATCCGCTGCAACTCCCGCGCGGCCCGCGGCGGCGCCACATCGCTGCGGTGGGCCAGCGCGATCGTCCGGTTCAGACCGGGCCGGGCCAGCGGGGTGACCCGCAGTCCCCGGCCCGACCGCGCCGCCACCATGCGCGGAACGACGGCGAGGCCGAGGCCCGCCCGCACGAACCCCAGCACCGCGTCCATCTCCCCGCCCTCGACCGCGAAGTCCGGCTCGAAGCCCTCGGCACGGCACGCGGCGACGGTCAGTTCCCGCAGGTCGTAGCCGTGCCGGAACATCACAAGACGCTCGCCCTCCAGATCGGCGATGCGCACGGTGCGCCGGCTGCCGCCCGGGCGAGGGGCCTCGGGGGAGGACACGACCACGAGGTCCTCGCGCAGCAGCTCCACCGTGGTCAGCGCCGGGGACGGAGTGGGCAGGGGCAGCACGACCAGGGCCAGATCGAGGGCGCCGCGGGCGAGCTGCCGTACGAGATCGTGCGAGCCGCCCTCCTCGATCAGCAGCTGGATGCCGGGATAGCGGTCGTGGAAGGCGCGCAGCACGTCCGGGAGCAGGCCCGTGCACAGGCTCGGCGTCGCGCCGAGGCGGACCCGGCCGCGGCGCAGCTGCACCAGCTCCTGCACCTCGTGCCGGGCGGTGTCCGCGTCGGCCAGGATGCGCCGGGCCAGCGGCAGCAGGGCCTCCCCGGCATCCGTGAGGGAGATGTTGCCGCGTGCCCGCAGGAACAGGTCCGCGCCCAACTCCCGCTCCAGCGCCTTGATCTGCTGCGACAGCGAGGGCTGCGCGACATGCACCAGGTCGGCGGCCCGGGTGAAGTGCCGGGTCTCGGCGACCGCCACGAAGTACTGGAGCTGCTGGAACTGCATACAGGCATCATAGGCGCCGGCTATTGAAACGAGCTGGACCATGTCTTGGACCGATGGGGCCGTTCGGCCCTAGCGTCGTGTTCCATGGCTCTGGCAACGCGGACGGATCGACGGCCGTCCATGGCACGCACGGTGTGGGACTCCACCGTCGGCAAGAAGACCGTGATGGCGGTCAGCGGGCTCATCATGCTGCTGTACCTGGTCGTCCACATGATCGGAAACCTGAAGATCTTCTTCGGGGCGGGCGAGTTCAACCACTACGCGCACTGGCTGCGCACGGTCGGCGAGCCGTTCATGCACTACGAGTGGACGCTCTGGCTGGTCCGGATCGTGCTGGTCGTCGCCGTCGTCGCGCACGCCACCTCCGCGTACCAGCTCAGCCGCCGCGACATCAGGGCCCGCCCCGCCAAGTACGTGCACAAGAAGCCGCGGGCGAGCTACGCCACGCGCACCATGCGCTGGGGCGGCATCATCCTCGGCCTGTTCATCGTCTGGCACATCCTGGACCTGACGACCGGCACCGTGCACTCCGGCGGCTTCCAGGAGGGCCACCCGTACCAGAACGTCGTGGACACCTTCTCCACGTGGTACGGCAACGTCATCTACATCGTCGCGATGCTCGCGCTCGGCCTGCACATCCGGCACGGCTTCTGGAGCGCCGCCCAGACCCTCGGCGCCGGCAGCCGCACCCGCGACCGCGCCCTGAAGGCCACGGCCGACATCCTCGCGCTGCTGCTCACGGTCGGTTTCATCGCCGTACCCGTGGGCGTCATGACCGGATTGGTGAGCTGACATGTCTACCTACGCCGACCACACGACCGGCGAACCGGTCCTCGACGCGAAAGCCCCCGCCGGTCCCGTCAACGAGCGCTGGGACACCCGCCGCTTCGAGGCCAAGCTGGTCAACCCCGCCAACCGGCGCAAGCACACGGTGATCGTGGTCGGCACGGGCCTGGCCGGTGGTTCCGCCGGGGCCACCCTCGCCGAACAGGGCTACCACGTCGTCCAGTTCTGCTACCAGGACTCCCCGCGCCGAGCCCACTCCATCGCCGCGCAGGGCGGCATCAACGCGGCGAAGAACTACCGCAACGACGGCGACTCGATCCACCGGCTGTTCTACGACACGGTCAAGGGCGGCGACTTCCGGGCCCGTGAGTCCAACGTCCACCGCCTCGCGCAGATCTCCGTGGAGATCATCGACCAGTGCGTGGCGCAGGGCGTGCCGTTCGCCCGCGAGTACGGTGGTCTGCTCGACACCCGCTCCTTCGGCGGTGTGCAGGTCTCCCGTACCTTCTACGCCCGCGGTCAGACGGGCCAGCAACTCCTCCTGGGCGCCTACCAGGCGCTGAGCCGGCAGATCGCGGCGGGCAACATCGAGATGCACCCGCGTACCGAGATGCTCGACCTGATCGTCGTCGACGGCAAGGCGCGCGGGATCGTGGCGCGCGACCTGATCACGGGCCGTATCGACACGTACTTCGCGGACGCCGTGGTCCTCGCCAGCGGCGGCTACGGCAACGTCTTCTACCTGTCGACGAACGCCATGAACTCCAACGCCACCGCCGTGTGGCGGGCGCACCGGCGCGGCGCCTACTTCGCCAACCCCTGTTTCACGCAGATCCACCCGACGTGCATCCCGCGCACCGGGGACCACCAGTCCAAGCTGACGCTGATGAGCGAGTCGCTGCGCAACGACGGCCGGATCTGGGTGCCGAAGGCGAAAGGCGACGACCGGCCCGCGAACAAGATCCCCGAGGACGAGCGCGACTACTACCTGGAGCGCATCTACCCGTCCTTCGGCAACCTGGTGCCCCGCGACATCGCCTCCCGCGCCGCGAAGAACGTCTGCGACGAGGGCAGGGGAGTGGGCCCCGGCGGTCAGGGTGTCTACCTCGACTTCGCCGATGCCATCGAGCGCATGGGCCGCAAGGCCGTCGAGGCGAAGTACGGCAACCTCTTCGACATGTACCAGCGGATCACCGACGAGGATCCGTACGAGGTGCCGATGCGCATCTACCCGGCCGTGCACTACACGATGGGCGGTCTCTGGGTGGACTACGACCTCCAGACCACCGTCCCCGGCCTGTTCGCGATCGGGGAGGCCAACTTCTCCGACCACGGCGCGAACCGGCTCGGCGCGTCCGCCCTGATGCAGGGCCTGGCCGACGGCTACTTCGTGCTGCCGGCCACCATCAACGACTACCTCGCCCGCAACCCGCACCACGAGCAGGTCACCGACGAACACCCCGTCGTCCAGGAGGTGCTGGCCGATACCCAGGACCGGCTGAACCTCCTGCTCGCCGTCGACGGGGACCGCACCCCGGACTCCTTCCACCGCGAGGTCGGCGAGCTGATGTGGGAGTTCTGCGGCATGGCCCGCACGGAGACCGGGCTGCGCAAGGCCCTGGAGCGCATCCCGCAGATCCGCGAGGAGTTCTGGCGCCGGATCAAGGTCCCCGGCACCGGCGAGGAGTTCAACCAGTCGCTGGAGAAGGCCAACCGCGTCGTCGACTACCTGGAGCTCGCCGAGCTGATGTGCCTCGACGCGCTGCACCGCGACGAGTCCTGCGGCGGCCACTTCCGCGAGGAGTCGCAGACGCCGGACGGCGAGGCGGCCCGCAAGGACGACGAGTTCGCCTACGCGGCGGCCTGGGAGTTCACCGACACGGGCGCCGCTCCCGTGCTGCACAAGGAAGACCTGGTCTTCGAGTACGTCCACCCCACCCAGCGGAGCTACGCATGAAGCTCACCCTGCGCGTCTGGCGGCAGAAGAACGCCGACGCCGACGGCGCCATGTCCACCTACGAGGTGGACGGCATCTCCTCCGACATGTCCTTCCTGGAGATGCTCGACACGCTCAACGAGGAGCTCATCCTCAAGGGCGAGGGCCCGGTCGCCTTCGACCACGACTGCCGCGAGGGCATCTGCGGCGCCTGCTCGCTCGTCATCAACGGCGACGCGCACGGGCCCGAGCGGACGACGACCTGCCAGTTGCACATGCGGTCCTTCGAGGACGGCGACACGATCGACATCGAGCCGTGGCGGGCGTCGGCGTTCCCGGTGATCAAGGACCTGGTCGTGGACCGGTCCGCGTTCGACCGGATCATCCAGGCGGGCGGCTACATCACGGCGCCGACCGGCGCGGCGCCCGAGGCGCACGCCACGCCCGTGCCGAAGCCGGACGCCGACCTCGCCTTCGAGCACGCCGAGTGCATCGGGTGCGGGGCGTGTGTGGCGGCCTGCCCCAACGGGGCGGCGATGCTGTTCACCTCCGCCAAGATCAACCACCTGAACGTGCTGCCGCAGGGCGCGCCCGAGCGGGAGACACGGGTACTGGACATGGTGGCGCAGATGGACGACGAGGGATTCGGGGGATGCACGCTCACCGGCGAGTGCGCCACCGCCTGCCCCAAGGGCATCCCGCTCATGTCCATCACCAGCATGAACAAGGAGTGGCTGCGGGCCACGCGGAAGGTGCAGCGGTAGCGCCGTAGCGGGGACGGCGGTTCGGCGGGTGCGGGCTCGTCGTGGCCTGTCGCGCCCGCGCGGCGGAGCCGAACATCGATACAGTCCCGCGCCCCTCGGGGCGTTGCAGTCGTTCGCCGTCAAGTGCGGACGGGCGGGGCCGGAGTGGTGCTCTCCGGCCCCGTTTCGCCGTTCCCGCACCCGTCAGGTGAACGGCGCCGGACCCTCCGGCTGACCGGACGGGCACCGGAATGTGGACGACCGGTACCGGCCCACGCCGTTCAACATCCGCACATCCGCGCTCCTGGCACAGGTCACGCGTACGCCAACCGGCATAGGAAGAACAGGGGCGGCACACAGCACCGCTCGCATCTGCCCGCCGCTCGCCGTCCCCGGCCCGTGACCAGGAGTAAGCCATGACCGGCGTACTGACCGTCGACCGTCCCCCGCAGCCCACGGCACCCACCCGCTACACCGTGGGACTCGCCCGCAACGAGGATGACGTGCGCGCCGCCCAGCGGCTGCGGCACGACGTCTTCGCCGGCGAGATGGGAGCCCTGCTGACCACCCCGCAGCCGGGTCACGACATCGATGCCTTCGACGCGTACTGCGACCACCTGCTCGTCCGTGAGGAGGTGTCCGGACAGGTCGTCGGCACCTACCGGCTGCTCCCGCCGGAGCGGGCCGCGGTCGCGGGCCGACTCTACTCCGAGGGCGAGTTCGACCTCACCCGGATCGACTCCCTCCGTCCGAATCTGGTCGAGGTCGGCCGCTCCTGCGTCCACCCCGACCACCGCGACGGCGCCGTGATCAGCCTCATCTGGGCCGGCATCGCCCGCTACATGGTCGACCGCGGCCACGAGTGGCTCGCCGGCTGCTGCTCGATCCCGCTCGCGGACGGCGGCACCCTCGCCGCCGCGACCTGGGACCGTGTGCAGGCCAAGCACCTGGCCCCGGAGGAGTACCGCGTACGGCCGCTGCGGCCCTGGGAGCCGACCGCCCCCGTGCCGGCCACCCGGATCGAACTGCCCGCCCTGCTGCGCGGCTACGTCCGCCTCGGCGCCTGGGTCTGCGGCGAGCCCGCGCACGACCCGGAGTTCGGGGTCGCCGACCTGTACGTGCTGCTGTCGATGCGCCGGGTCAACTCGCGCTATCTGCGGCACTTCCTCTCCCTCGTGCCGGCGTGACGGACGTGGCGGCCATGAGCACCACCTCCCTCGGTGCCGTGGGTCTGCCCGCGGCGATCGCCCCCGCGGCCGGCACCCCGGCCGCGGGCAGCACGAGCCACGCGGCCGACGCGGGAACCCTCTGGCGGCCCAGTGCTCCCTGCACCCCGCGGATCTGCATGGACGCGACGGGGCCGGCCAGGGCCGTGCCCCTGGCCGGCCTGCGGATCGTGGCGGTCCTGTTGCTGCTGGTCGTCGGCTGCGCGGCGATGCCGTTCGGCGGGCGGATCCCCGCCGGATGGGTCCGCCGCTGGTGCCGGTCGGTCGTACGGGCCGCGGGGGTCCGGGTACGGATCGCGGGTCCCGCGGCACCCGAGGGCGGGTTGCTGCTGGTCGCCAACCACGTCTCCTGGCTGGACATCCCGCTGCTCGCCGCCGTGCGCCCGGCCCGGATGCTCGCCAAGTCGGAGATCCGTGGCTGGCCGGTCGCGGGCTGGCTGACCGCGCGCAGCGGGGCCCTGTTCATCGACCGGGACCGGATCCGCGCCCTGCCGGAGACGGTGGCCCGGATCGCGGACGCGTTGCGGGCCGGCCAGGCGGTGACCGTCTTCCCCGAGGGCAGCACCTGGTGCGGCCGGGCCCAGGGCAGCTTCCGCCGCGCCGCCTTCCAGGCCGCCCTCGACGCGGGCGTCCCCGTGCAGCCGGTGCGCCTGCACTACGGCCTCGCGGGCGGCGGGTCCGGCACGGCCGCCGCCTTCGTCGGCGACGACTCGCTGCTGGCGTCGGTGTGGCGGGTGGTCAGGGCACGCGAACTGGTCGCGGAGGCTGAGGTGATGGAGCCGATCGTGCCGGGCGGCCGATTCGACCGCCGCTCCCTGGCCGAGGCGGCAGAGGCGTCCGCGCTGCCGCGGGAGCGCCTGGTCCGGGTTCCACGGCAGCAGCGCGCCGTGCCCGTCACCGGGACGGATCAGCCGGTGTCGCCGGCCCCGTCGCGCGAGCCCCTCACGGCATGACCCGGGCGAGATAGGGAGCCGTCGCGCTCCCCGTCTCCTGTGCCACCCGAGCGGGCGGACCCGCCGCCACGATGTGTCCGCCCGCGTCACCGCCGCCCGGCCCCAGGTCGATCACCCAGTCCGCGCCCGCGACCACGGACATGTCGTGCTCGACCACGACGACCGTGTGCCCGGCGTCGACCAAGCCGTGCAGCTGGCGCATCAGCACCTCGACGTCGGCCGGGTGCAGCCCGGTCGTCGGCTCGTCGAGGAGGTACAGGGTGTGGCCGCGCCGGCCGCGCTGCAATTCGCTGGCCAGCTTGATCCGCTGGGCCTCGCCGCCCGACAGCTCGGTGGCGGGCTGCCCCAGCCGGAGGTAGCCGAGGCCCACGTCGAGGAGGGTGGCAAGGCTGCGGGCCACCGTCGAGGTGTCCGCGAAGAACTCCGCCGCGCTCTCCACCGTCAGATCCAGCACCTGCGCGATGTTCCGTCCCCGGTACGCCACTTGCAGCGTCTCCGGGTTGTAGCGGGCCCCGCCGCAGTCCGGGCACGGCGCGTACGTGCTCGGCAGGAACAGCAGCTCGACGCTGACGAACCCCTCGCCCTGACAGGTCTCGCAGCGCCCTCCCGCGACATTGAACGAGAACCGTCCGACGCCGTAACCGCGCGCCCGCGCCTCGTCGGTGGCCGCGAACACCTTGCGCACCACGTCGAAGAGGCCGGTGTAGGTGGCGAGATTGGAGCGCGGGGTGCGGCCGATCGGCTTCTGGTCGACCGAGACCAGGCGCCCCACACCCACCAGGTCCTCGGTGATCTCGCCGATGAGCGTCGACTTCCCCGAGCCGGAGACCCCCGTGACGGCGGTGAACACGCCGAGCGGGAACTCGGCGGTCACCCCGCGCAGGTTGTGCCGGGTCACCGGGCCCACCTTCAACTGGCCGTGCGGGGTGCGCACCTGGCGTGCGGCGGCGGGGGAGTCGTCGAACAGGAAACGTGCCGTCGCCGACTCCGCCACCCTCGCCAGCTCCGCCACCGGACCGCTGTGCAGCACCCGCCCGCCGTGCTCACCGGCTCGCGGACCCACGTCGACCAGCCAGTCGGCGCCCCGCATGACGTCGAGGTGGTGCTCGACCACGAACACCGTGTTCCCGGCAGCCTTCAGCCGCGCCAGCACCCGCAGCAGGGCCTCCGTGTCCGCCGGGTGCAGTCCCGCGGACGGCTCGTCGAGGACGTACACCACACCGAACAGCCCGGACCTGAGCTGGGTCGCGAGCCGCAGGCGCTGGAGCTCGCCCGCCGACAGGGTGGGCGTGGCCCGGTCCAGGCTGAGGTAGCCGAGGCCGAGCTCGACGACCGGCCCGATACGGGACTTGAGGTCCTCGGTGAGGACACGCGCCGTCTCGGAGGCGCCGCCCTCCAGCGAACCCGCCAGATCGGTCAGCGGCAGCGCCGCCAGCTCGGCGATCGTGCGCCCCGCGAAGGTCACCGCCAGCGCCTCGGGCCGCAGCCTGCTGCCGCCGCACGCCGGACAGGGCGCGGCCGCCAGGAACCGCTCCGCCTTCGCCCGCAGGGTCGCGCTCCTGGAGTCCGAGAACGTCTTCATCACATACCGCCGGGCACTCATGTACGTGCCCTGGTACGGCCGTTGGATACGGTCCGCGTCGCGCACCGGGTGCACGGTGACGACCGGCTGCTCGTCGGTGAACAGGATCCACTCCCGCGCCTCGTCGGGCAGCTCACGCCAGGGCCGGTCGACGTCGTGGCCGAGCGCGTCGAGGATGTCGCGCAGGTTCTTGCCCTGCCAGGCGCCCGGCCAGGCGGCGATCGCGCCCTCCCGGATCGACAGCGCGGGATCGGGGACCAGCAACTCCTCGGTCGTACGGTGCACCTGCCCGAGCCCGTGGCACTGCGGGCACGCCCCGGCCGCCGTGTTCGGCGAGAACGAGTCCGAGTCGAGCCGCTCCGCGCCCGGCGGATAGTCACCGGCCCGCGAGTACAGCATCCGCAGGGAGTTGGAGAGGTTGGTGACCGTGCCGACGGAGGAGCGCGACATCGGCGCCGAGCGGCGCTGCTGGAGGGACACCGCGGGCGGCAGGCCGGTGATCTCGCCGACCTTCGGCGCGCCGACCTGGTGGATCAGCCGGCGGGCGTACGGCGCGACCGACTCGAAGTAGCGGCGCTGGGCCTCGGCGTAGATCGTGCCGAAGGCGAGCGAGGACTTCCCCGACCCGGACACCCCCGTGAACACGGCCAGCACATCCCGCGGAATGTCGACGTCCACGCCCTTGAGGTTGTGCTCGCGGGCGCCACGGACACGGACGTTCGGGTCGTGCGGGGAATGCATGGGGCAGACGCTCCGGAGGGTGGGCCGTCAGGGGTCGGGCAAACCCCGCGATTGTATGCGAACCAGACGCGGAGCCGGCATGAGCCACCTGTTGTTCACGACGGCGTCGGCTCACCCACACCGGTCGCCCTTAGCGTCTCGCCAGTCTCTCTTCCTACCGAGGAGTATCGTGAGCGCTTCCGCTCTGAGCACTCTCACCGCCGCGCTGCTGATGGTCACGGGCGCCTCCGCCCCGCAGCCGGTCTCCGTCTCCGCGCGCGTGGAGACCCCCGCCGTGTACGACGACGAGGCGGGCGGCAACGCCGACGCCGACGACCCGGCCGTCTGGGTCGACCCCCGGGACCCGGGGCGCAGCCTCGTGATCGGCACCCTGAAGGAGGCCGGCCTCGACGTCTACGACCTGGCCGGCAGGCGCCTGCAGCACATAGCCGCCCCGGCCGCGCCGGGCGAGGACGCCGCGCCGGGCCGCTTCAACAACGTCGACGTCGTGTACGGCTTCGAACTGGGCGGCAAGAAGACCGACCTGGCCCTGGTCAGCGACCGCGGCCGGGACCGCGTGCGGGCCTTCGCCATCGACCCGGCGGCCGTGGCCGCGGGCCGGCCCCCGCTGAGGGACGTCACGGCGGCCAACGCCGCGCCGGTCTTCTCCGCGAGCGAGACCGAGGTGGACGACCAGCGCACCGCCTACGGCCTGGCCGCCTTCAGCGACGACGGCAACGCCTACGCCGTCGTGTCGCGCCGCTCGGAGACCCGCGTACGGCTGCTGCGCCTTCAGGACCGCGGCGGGCGCGTCGGCTACCGCACCGAGGACACCCTCGACCTGCCCGGCTCCTTCACCCTGCCGAACGGCGAGAGCTGGACGCCGTGCGCCGACCCCGGCGATCACGCACAGGTCGAGGGCATGGTCGTCGACCAGGAGAAGCACGTCCTGTACGCCGCCCAGGAGGACGTCGGGCTGTGGCGGGTCGAGCTCGACGACGAGGAGTTCGAGCGGCCCCGGCTCATCGACCGGGTACGGGAGTACGGGACGCCGTGGACCTATGACGCGGAGGAGGAGTGCGTCATCGACACCGCCCACGACCCCGGCTTCGGCGGTGACCACCTCAGTGCCGACGCCGAGGGCGCCGCGATCTACCACGCCGCCGACGGCAAGGGATACCTGCTCGCCTCCAGCCAGGGCGACAACACCTTCGCCGTGTACGAGCGGCAGGGCCGCAACGCCTACCTCGGCTCCTTCGCCGTCACGGACGGCGCCGCCACCGACGGTGTGCAGCACTCCGACGGCGCGACCGTGGTCAACGTTCCGCTCGGCCGGTCCTTCCCCAAGGGCCTGCTGGTCACCCACGACGGAGAGGCCACACCGGCTGACGGCGACCGGGAGGGCACGAACTTCAAGTTCACGCGCTGGGATTCGGTGGCGGGCGCGTTCCCGAAGCCGCTGGCGATCGACACCAGGTCCTTCGACCCGCGCGACTCGGACTGACGCACCGTCATGCGACCCGCCCGGATCACCCCTCGGCGATCCGGGCGAGCCGCCGGTAGGAGTCCAGCAGCGCCGCACGGTCGTACGTACTCGTCGTGACCAGCACCTCCTGCGCCCCGGTCTCCTTCAGCACCGTCTCGAGCTCGTGCGCGACCTGCTCCTCCGTGCCGGCGATATGGCCGGTGAGGCCGCCCTCGTAGAAGTCGCGTTCCTTGCCGGTCATGGTGAGCGTCCCGACGCGCTCCGCGGGCGGCAGCGGCGGGAAGGTGCCGTGGGTGCGCGAGTGGGCCATCGACCAGGCCTCCGGCACGAGCAGCCGCCGGGCCTCCTCGGGCGTGCCGGCCACCGCGATCGTGCCGGAGATCACGACGTACGGCTCGGTCGCCCACGCGGAGGGCCGGAAGTGGTCGCGGTAGTGGTCGATGCCGCGCCGCATCTTCTCCCGGTTGCGCAGATCACCGATCACCATCGGCAGGCCCGCGCGCGCCGCGATGTCCGCGCCCTCGCCCATGGCCAGCACGAACGGCGGCACGGTCAGCCCCTCGGCGGGCCGCGCGTGCACCCCCGTCGGCGAGGTGCCGCGGAACCAGCCGAGCAGCTCCTGGAGCTGCGCCGCGAAGTCGTCGGCGTCCCCCTTGTCCCGGCCCAGCGCCTTGCGCACGCCGTCGGTGAAGCCCACGGACCGCCCGAGCCCCATGTCGACGCGGCCGGGGAAGAGGGACTCCAGCACCCCGAACTGCTCGGCCACGATCAGCGGTCGGTGGTTGGGCAGCATCACCCCGCCGGTGTCGACCCGGATGGTGTGCGTGGCACCGGCCACGGCGGCGGCCAGCACCGTCGGCGCGGAACCGGCGACGCCGGGCACGCCGTGGTGCTCCGAGACCCAGAAGCGGTGGTACCCGAGCGCCTCGACCTCCCGCGCCAGGTCCACGCTGTCGCGCAGCGCCTCCGCGTTCGTGTGGCCCTCGCGGGTGCGGGAGCGGTCGAGGACGGAGAAGCGGGTCGCGGCGATCACGGAGCTCATACAGGCTTCAACACCCGGGAGCCGCCAGGATTCCTCGGCGGCGGTTCCGAGCGGTTCTCAGGGCGCGATGTTGTGGTTCAGACGGAACAGGTTGCCCGGGTCGTAGCGCCGTTTGAGGTCGCGCAGACGGTCGTAGTTCGTGCGGTAGTTGGCCCGTACGCGGTCCTGGTCGTCGGCGTCCATGAAGTTCACGTAGCCGCCCTCCAGGGAGTGCGGTTCCAGCCCCCGGTGGAAGGCGCGCACCCAGTCCTTCTGGGCCTCGCAGTCCTCCCGGGTGGTGAGCGTCGGGCTGAGCGCGATCGCGTAGTCGGCGTCCCGGTAGGAGAAGGCGGTCTCCTCCGGTCCGACCCGGTGGCAGGCGCCGTCGATCGGGAAGATCACCGTCACGCTCTGGATGGACGGAGTGCTCGCGCCGTACTCGACCAGGGTGCCGACGACTCCGTCGGGCAGGCTCTGGGTGAAGGAGCCCTTCCAGTAGTGGTACAGCCCGGCCGGCACCAGGTCGTCGAAGAGGGTGTTGATCACGGGGTAGGGCATGCGTTCCAGATACCGGCCCAGGACCGGTCCGAGCGCCGCGACCCGCTCCCGGATGCGGTCGTCCTCGTCCGGCGGGCCGGTCCAGCAGGTGACCATGCCGCACACCGGACGCCCGTGCCAGCGCTCCGGCAGGAACGGCACCGGCGGTCCGAGGCCCACGACGAAGACGGCCCCGAGCCGCTCGTCCGCCTCGGCGACCAGCTCCCGGTACCTGCGGATGACGTCGGCGTCGAGCGGGAAGAAGGTCGGCCCGCCGAGGATGTCGGCGATCGGGTGCAGCCGGTAGGCGAAGGACGTCACGACGCCGAAGTTGCCGCCGCCCCCGCGCACGGCCCACATCAGGTCGCCGTGCTGCTCGTCCGTGCAGGTCATGAAGGATCCGTCGGCCGTCACCAGGTCGGCCGAGACGAGGTTGTCGCAGGCCAGGCCGCAGCGCCGGGCCAGATGGCCGAGGCCGCCGCCGGTCGTCAGACCGCCCACGCCGGTGGTGGAGACGATCCCGCCGGTGGTGGCCAGCCCGAACGCGTGCGTGGCGTGGTTGACGTCCGCCCAGGTGCAGCCGCCCTCCACCCACGCCGTGCGGGTGTCGGGATCGACGCGGATGCCGCGCATCAGGCCGAGATCGAGTACGACGCCGCCGTCGCAGGTGCCGTAGCCGGGCACGCTGTGGCTGCCGCCGCGCACGGCGAGCGGCACGCCCTGTTCGCGGGCGAAGTCGACGGTGGCCATGACGTCGCCGGTGTCGGCGGCCCGCACGACGATCGCCGGCCGCCTGTCGTGCATGGCGTTGTAGACCTTGCGGGCCTCGTCGTAGACCGGATCGCCGGGCTCCACGACGGTCCCGCGCACCGCGCCGCGCAGCCGGTCCAGCAGCCGTTCGTCGAGCGTGGGTGTGTAGGTGGCCATGACCCCACCTGCTTTCCGCTCCTGGTAGGGAAGGGGTACCTCTCCGGTCTACGCCGCGGCGGCACCGGCCTCATCGCCGGAATCGCCCATCGCCGACGGACAGACATGGGCAGAACGGCCCATCGGCGGGAGTCGGGTGAGGCCGTGCCGGTGTGGTCGGTGTCGGGCGAAGCCGTGCCGGTCGACGGTGTCAGGCTCGGGCAGGCCGGTTGACGGTGTCAGGCGAGCCCGTGCCGGAAGGCGTACGCCGTCGCCGCCGCCCGCGAGGACACGTCGAGCTTGGCGAAGATGTTGTTCAGATGCCGGGCCACGGTGTGCTCGCTGATCACCAGCTCAGCGGCGACGGCCCGGTTCGTACCGCCCGCCGCGACCAGCCGCAGCACCTGGATCTCCCGCTCGGTCAGCCCGCCGGGCCGCCGTCGGCGCACGTCGGCGAGCAGGGCCGCGGCCCGTCGGGCGTCCGGCGCGGCACCGAGCCGGCGGAACTCCTGCTCGGCGGCCCGCAGTTCCATCCGCGCCCCTTCGGTGTCCCCGGCGGCCCGGTCGGCGGCGGCCAGGGTCATCCGCACCTGGGCCGCCTCGTACGGCACCCGGAGCTCCAGCCACAGAGCCAGTGCGCGGCGCAGCCGGGGCAGCGCACGGTCGAGGTCACGGGCGGCGAACGCCACCGCCCCTGCGGCCGCCGCGGCGCTCGCGTGCAGAGGGGTCGCCTGCGAGCCGCACCGGCGCTGCCAGTCCCCGGCCAGGACCCGCAGCCGCTCGGCGGCCGTGCGCGCCTCGGGCGTGCGGCCGAGCGCGAGACCGACCTCCACCTGGGCCGCGAGCAGACAGCACCGGTCGAGTCCGCCGGCCTCGGCCGCGTCGGCGAGCGCGAGCCGCAGGGCCGCCGCCGACGCGTCGGCCTTCCCCTGGGCCAGCCGCAGCAGCGCGAGTCCCGGCTGCGGGTCACGGCCGAGCTCATGGGCCCGGTCGTACGACTCCTCGGCCGCCGTGAGCTCACCGCGCCGCCGCTGGATCTGGCCGACCAGATAGACCGCCTCGGCGGCCGTACGCCGCTCGTACGGCAGCAGTTCCGCGCAGGTCCGCTCGGCCTCGGCCAGCGCCTCGGACCAACTGCCACGCAGCTCCAGCACCTGCACGCGGTGCACCCGGCACAGTCCGCGGAAGTTGTTCTCGGCCGGCATCGCCGCGCACCACCGCATGGCCGCGTCGGTCCACTCCGCGGCGCGTTCCAGATCGACGCAGGCCATGGACTGCTGGAGGCCCAGGCAGTAGACCCAGCCGGTGAAGAAGGAGCTGAGCTCGCCCGCCATGGCCGCGCACATCGCCTCGTCCAGCAGATCGAGCCCCTCACCGACGCGGCCCTGGGCCACCAGCACGCCCGACTGCGCCTGCACGCCCATGGCCAGCAGATCCGGGCTGCCGCCCCGCCGGGCGATCGCGGCCATGTGGCGGGCCGCCGTCATCGCCTCGTCGTAGGCGCCGCGCCGCTGTGCGTCCTCCGTGTCGACCCAGGCGAGATAGCACTGCTCGACACATTCCGGCTGGTCGTGCAGCTGCCGCCGCGCCCGGCGCAGCCAGCCGGCGGCCAGGGCGGCGCGTCCCGCCATCTGGTGCTCGTAGAACAGCAGCCAGGCCATGTGTCCGGCCCGCCGGGCCGTACCCGCCGCGACATAACCGGCGTAGGCCCGCATCCGGTGGACGATCGACTCCTCGATCCGGCTCGTCCACCAGGCGGCGTCGGCGAACGCGGCGCAGTCGTCAGCGGTGAGACAGGCGGTGTCCAGGCCGTCCAGCAGCCGGTACGCCTCGGCCCACGCCTCACGCGCGACGGCGTTCCTGGCCTGCCGCAGGGTGTCCGCGGCCGCCCTGTCGATCGTCCGTTCGGTCACCCGCGGCTCCCTCCTCGCGCTCGGCGAGCAGAACCGGCCCCCACCAGAATAGGCAGGACGGGCGCGGCGGGGTCAGGGATCCGGCCGGTCGTACGGCCTCGCCGGTCAGTCCTCGGGGCGGAGCAGTCCGCGTTCGTACGCCTTCACCAGGTGCTGCGGCACGAGATGGCGTACGCCGTCGATCGTCACGGGCACCAGCGACGGCGTGGCGGCCTTCCACTGGGCGCGGCGGTGGCGGGTGTTGCTGCGGGACATCTTCCGCTTGGGAACGGCCATGGGGACATCCTCGGTGAGCTCGGTGAAGGAACACCGAGGACGCTACATGAAAATGGATCCCATTAACAATTAGTCTCTGGCGCCCACCAGCATCCTCACCTCGAACTCCTTGTACGCGGTGTCGTCCCGCGGTCGCCGCCGTTCGCCGAGGACCGTGCCGAGCCAGCCGAACAGGAAGCCCGCCGGGATGGAGACGATGCCCGGGTTCTGGAGCGGGAACCAGGCGAAGTCGGAGTCCGGGTAGAACGAGCCCGGCGAGGCGGAGACCACCGGCGAGAACAGCACCAGCAGTACCGAGCAGACCAGGCCGCCGCAGAGGCTGAGCAGCGCTCCCTCGCCCGTGAAGCGGCGCCAGAAGAGCGTGTAAACGATCGTCGGCAGGATCGCGGACGCCGCGATGGCGAACGCGAGGAACGCGAGCGTCGCGGTGTTGGCGCCCCAGGAGACGAGTGCGAGCAGCATCGCCAGGACGCCGATGACGACCGCGGACAGCCGGGCCACCGTCAGCTCCTCGGTCTCGCTCGCGCGTCCCCTGCGGATCACCTCGCCGTACACGTCGTGGGCGAGCGAGGAGGCGGCGGCCAGGGTGAGGCCGGCCGCGACCGCGAGCAGGGTGACGAAGGCCAGGCAGGACAGCAGGGCCGTGAGGATCCCGCCGCCCAGCGCGTTGGCGAGCAGCAGGACGGCCGCGTCGCCCTTGTGGTCGGTCTCGGCGATGGTCTCCCGGCCGACGACGGCGGTCGCGCCGAGGCCGAGGATCCCGGCCGCGAGGCAGACCAGGCCCACCAGTCCCACCGCCCATACGAGTGAGGAGCGCAGCACGTCGACCTTGCGCGGGGCGAGCAGACGCATCAGGACGTGGGGGAGCGCGGCGAGGCCGAGGACGATCGCCAGTTCCAGGCTGAAGAAGTCGAGCTTGCTGGTGGTGCTGGCGCCGTAGCGCAGCCCCGGTTCGAGGAAACGGGCGCCGGTCCCGCTGTGGTCGGCGGCCGCGGACAGCAGGGTGCCCGGGTTCCAGTCGTAGCGGTGCAGGACCATGACGGCGGTGACCGTCACGCCCGCCAGCAGCATGACGGCCTTGATGATCTGGATGACCGTCGCGCCGGGCATGCCGCCGATGGCCGCGTACACGATCACGACGGTGCCGATCACGATGACGCACAGGGTGCGGGTGGCGGGGCTGGGCTCACCGGTGAACTGGGTCAGCAGGGCGATGCTGCCGACGAGCTGGGCGACCAGGTAGAGGGTCGTGATGACCAGCGTGCACAGGGCGAGGGCGAGCCGCGCCGGCCGCTGCAGCCGGGTCAGGCGCAGCGCCAGCGTGTCGCCGAGCGTGAACTTGCCCGCGCGGCGCAGGGGTTCTGCGATCAGCAGCAGCACCGTCATCCAGGCGACCACCGTGCCGCCGAGGTACAGCAGGCCGTCGTAACCGGTGAGGGCGACCAGGCCGGTACTGCCGAGCAGGGTCGCGGCCGACACGTAGTCGCCGCACATCGCGAGGCCGTTGCGCAGCGGGGACATGGTGCGGTTGCCGAGGTAGAACTCGCTGATCTCGTCGCGCTGCGGGGCCGTCAGCAGCGCCATGAACAGCGTGACCACGACCACCGACAGGAACAGCACGAACGTCAGCTGCAGGCTGAATCGGTCGACGATGCCTTGGGACACGGTCACCACGTGCGGTACCCCCTGGTGCCGGGACGGACGGTCCGCTCGGGCTCGCCGCGCCCGGCGGGTGCGCGGAGCTGCGCCGTCTCGTGCTGGTGCAGGCGTGAGCCGAGGCCGCGGGCGATCGGGTCGACCCGGGTGCGCATGTGGCGCCGGTACCACCAGGCCGTCAGGCCCATCACGACGAACTGCCCGAGTCCGATGGCCAGGCCGAGGGTGAGGTCACCGGTCAGGCGCTGGTTCATCAGACCGGGAACGGAGTGCGACAGCAGGACGTACAACAGGAATCCGCCGACCGACAGGAGCGTCGCGCGGACACCGAACCTGCGCTGGGTGCGGCGCAGGGAGTGGAATTCGGGATCTTCGGATATGCGAGTGAGCGGCGCCGGTTCGTTTTTCGGCGAACCGTATGTGAGGGAATTGTCGTGCCAAGGTGAAAACTCGGGCACAGGCGCACCTTCTTCGCTGCGTCATGCCGAACGCACTGCTGAGTGCGGGCTTGTTGGGGGACGCTCGACGGGGAGAGTGGGGGACGGGCGGGGCTGCGAAAGCCGGAAGCCGGAGTATGTCAGCGGCCTCTTTGAACAATCAACCGCCGTGGTGAATTGTCGCCCCCGGGTGGCGCATTCCGGCCCCTCGCGAATCGCGTCTTTCGATCGGACTGTCCGAAACGGGCCCTGAGCGGAAAACGCGCCCAGGACCCGGTGCGCGGATCAGAAGCGGGCGCCGACGGCCGCGCCGTTCCGCGGCACGAGGAAGGCCGGGGCCGGCGGCAGCGTGCCGTCGGCGGCACGAGGGCCGATGAGGGGAGCGGGGTCGGTGCTGAGGACCGAAGAGCCGTCCCAAGTCCCGCCGAGATGCCAGGAGTTGCCCGAGGAGACCGTCCCCGTGCCGACGGCCGCGGTGTCGGCGTCGAAGCCGGTGCCGGCATTCGCCCAGGTAGTGTCGCGGGTCAGGGCCAACTTGCCGGGATTGTCGTTGTCCGTGACGCCGTGCGCCGCGTTCCGGAACGCGATCGAGTTGCGCCGGGCGTGCCCCACCGCGGGGCCGGGCTGCCGCCGCCCATCTTGAAACCGTTGCCGTCACCGGCGAAATCCGGAAAGTTCCAGCGGTTGTAGCCGTTTCCGTAGGAGATCGTGTTCTCGATCAGAATCGACGACGCGAACTTCCAGGCGTCGAACCCGTCGTCGACGTTGTTCCACAACCGGGCGCCACGCACCACGTTGCCGGTTCCGCTGCCTTCCTTGACGGCCAGACCGTCGGCACTCTCGCCGTTCTGGCGCGGGTCGCGATTGCCGTGACTGTCCAGGTTCAGGATCCGGTTGTCGCTGGAGGATCCCTGGAGCTGGAAGCCCGACTCGTAATTGTCGTGTGTGGAAATCCGGGAGAAGACGTTGCCGTTGCAGCCGTCGCAATGGATTCCATAGGGCCCGTTGACGATCTCCAGACCGGAGATCCGCCAGTACGACGCCTCGATGTGGATCGCCCCGCGCTCGGCCCGCGGAATGCTCCCGCCGACCGGCGTATGACTGGCGGGGCCCGGTCAGATCGACGGCCCGCTGAATGGTCCGCAGGGGCCGCTCCACCGTGCCGGCCGCCGAGTACTTCCACTCATCGGACCCTCCCGCCTCCGCCTGCGTGCCATGTCGTACGGCAGTGGCCGCAGGGGGCCGGGAGGTTGCCGGGGTGGCCCATGGGCGACCGCCGGGGCGTCAGTGTGCCGGCGTCCCGGCCCGGCGGCAGTGCACGAAGAGGTGCGGTTCGGGGCCGGCGTCGGGGTGGGCCGGGGTGAAGGTGGTGGCGTGGCGGGACAGCACCGTCAGGCCCGCCGACTCCAGCATGTCGGTGAGGTCGTCCTCGGCGAAGCTGGTCGCGAGGACCCGGTGACCCATGAAGACCACCTCGACGTCCTCCACGTCCGCGGGCACCGTGGCCAGCACCAGGTGGCCGGCGGGCTTCAGGGCCCGCGTCAGCCGCCGCATCAGGGCCGACTGCTCGGCGCGGGTCATCTGGAGCGGGGAGAAGAACACGCACACGCCGTCGAAGGAGCCCGCGTCGAGCGGAAGCTCCCGGATGTCGTCGCAGCGGAACTCGGCCCCGGGAACCTGACGGGCGGCCAGTTCCACCATGACCGGGGAGACATCGACGCCCAGCACCGAGTGCCCCGACCCGACCAGCGTGGCCGCGGTGGGCCGTCCGGTGCCGCTGCCCACGTCCAGCGTCCGCGCGGCGGGCGGCAGCCGCTCGATCAGCCACTCCAGCGCCGAAAGGTGGGCGGGGGCGTGGGCGAACGCCTTCTCGTAGTCGGGGCCGAGATCGTCGAACAGCACGGCGGCAGGCGGCCGTTGGTCGTCGTGCCTCACGTAGGAGTCCCTTCGCTCGCCGGCCCGCATCGTCGCATCCGCGGGACGCGTGCCACAACGGGTGCCCGGTGCGCGTCCCCGCGGCCCCGGCAGGGGAGAATGAGGGCCGTACCCAACCGACCCTTGCGGAGGAGCCGGGAGATGCAGGACGAGCGAGCGGGGCAGGTCGCCGGGCCCGAGGACCTCATCGATGTGGCCCGCCTGGTCACGGCGTACTACGCGCTGCACCCCGACCCGGCCGAACCCGCGCAACGAGTGGCGTTCGGCACCTCGGGACACCGCGGATCGGCCCTCGCGACGGCGTTCAACGAGGACCACATCGCCGCTACCAGCCAGGCCATCTGCGAGTACCGCACCGCCCAGGGCACCGACGGCCCCCTCTTCCTCGGCGCGGACACCCACGCCCTGTCCGAGCCGGCCCGGATCACGGCCCTGGAGGTCTTCGCCGCCAACGACGTGACCGTCCTCATCGACGAGGCCGACGGCTACACGCCCACCCCGGCGGTCTCCCACGCCATCCTCACCGCCAACCGCGGCCGCACCTCCGGCCTCGCCGACGGCGTGGTCGTCACCCCCTCGCACAACCCGCCCGCCGACGGCGGCTTCAAGTACAACCCGCCGAGCGGCGGCCCCGCCGGCTCCGAGGCGACCTCCTGGATCCAGGACCGCGCCAACGAGATCATCACCGGCGGCATGAAGGACGTACGGCGCATCCCCTACAACCGCGCTCTGGCCGCCCCCGGCACCGGTCGCCACGACTTCCTCGGCCGGTACGTGGCGGACCTGCCGAACGTGCTGGACCTGGAGGCGATCAGGTCCGCGGGCGTACGGATCGGCGCCGACCCGCTCGGCGGCGCCTCCGTCGCGTACTGGGGCCGCATCGCCGAACAGCACGGGCTCGACCTCACCGTCGTGAACCCGCTCACCGACCCCACCTGGCGCTTCATGACGCTGGACTGGGACGGCAAGATCCGCATGGACTGCTCCTCGCCGTACGCCATGGCCTCGCTCATCGAACAGCGCGACCGGTACGACATCGCCACCGGCAACGACGCCGACGCGGACCGGCACGGCATCGTCACCCCCGACGCGGGGCTGATGAACCCCAACCACTACCTGGCCGTGGCGATCTCGTACCTCTTCTCGCACCGGGAGCAGTGGCCCGCGGGCGCCGGCATCGGCAAGACCCTGGTCTCGTCCAGCATGATCGACCGGGTCGCGGCGGACGTCGGCCGGCCACTGGTCGAAGTCCCCGTCGGCTTCAAGTGGTTCGTGGACGGCCTGTCCGACGGCACCCTCGGCTTCGGCGGCGAGGAGTCGGCCGGCGCGTCCTTCCTGCGCCGCGACGGGTCGGTGTGGACCACCGACAAGGACGGCATCACCCTGGCCCTGCTCGCCTCCGAGATCACGGCGGTCACCGGCAGGACCCCGTCGCAGCACTACGCGCAGCTCACCGAACGCTTCGGCGCCCCCGCCTACGCCCGCGTCGACGCCCCGGCCACCCGCGAGGAGAAGGCCCTGCTCGCCAAGCTGTCCCCGCGTCAGGTCACCGCCGACACCCTCGCCGGCGAGCCGGTCACCACGGTCCTCACCGAGGCCCCCGGCAACGGTGCCGCCCTCGGCGGCATCAAGGTCGCCACCGACAACGCCTGGTTCGCGGCCCGCCCTTCGGGCACCGAGGACGTCTACAAGATCTACGCGGAGTCCTTCCTCGGCCCGGACCACCTCACCCGGGTCCAGGAGGAGGCCAGGTCGGTGGTCCTGACGGCACTCGGCACCTGACGTGGACGAGGCCGTGCTGACGGCGCTGATCGCCGCCGGTGCCGCGATCGGCGGCGGGGCGCTGACCGGGGTGTTCACCTTCGCCGCCGCCAAGCGCCAGGCCGACGCCGCCTGGGCGGCGGGCGAACGCCAGGCCGCGGCAGCCTGGGAGGCCGGCCGCCAACAGGCAGCCGCCGCCTGGGACGCCGGACAACTCCAGGCCACGGCCCAACTCGACGTAGCCCGCCGCACCCTCACCGAGCAGACACTCGCGAACCAGCGGGAGCTGCGGCGGGCGGCGTACGTCACGTACCTGAGCCGCACCGACAGCGCCCAACAGGCTTTGGCGGCCTGGCAGAACGCGATCGGCACGACGGACGAGGCGCAGCGGCGGCGGGAGTACGACGCCGCTATGGCCGAGGTCGGGGAGGCGCTGAACGTCGTACGACTGGAAGGGCCCGACCCCGTGACGGCGGCCGCGGAGATCCTGCGCGACTCACTGGCTGCCAACGCTCCCGGGACGGGGCACGCCGTCGCCCAGGAGGCATTCCTGGCTGCGGCCCGGGCGGCGCTCACCCCTGCGTAGGCCGTGCCCGACGGATAAGATCAGTGATTCCCGAGCAGTGGGCATGAAGCGGGGGCCAGGTGCACCTGAAGGTGTCGTACGAGGACGGACCGGACGGCATCACAGTCGTGCGGATCGAAGGCGAAGGCGAGGGATGCGCACTTGACGCCGCCTCCGCTCCCGCGCTGCGATCCGTGCTGCTGGAGACGATCGGGCGCGGGCGGCTTCTTCTGGTCGTCGACATGAGTGCGGTGGTCAGTGTCGACAGGGCGGGCCTCGGTGTGCTGGTCGGCGGGCTGAAGCGGGTTCGCCGCCAGGGCGGGACGGTCGCGCTGGTCGGGACGAATCAGCGGGTGCGGGAGATTCTTGCCGCCACACGCCTGGACCAGGTCTTCGGCCTCTACGAGACGGCGGCGAACGCGGTCGTTGAAATGGCCGCCGATTACGCGGAGACGAGCATTGAGCAGCGGCGCGCCGCCCTCGCGGACCGGGCGAACCACATCGTCCCCTCGGGGGGCCATTCGTACGAACATGTCTCCGACCATGTCACCGTGGTGACGGTCGTGGGAGAGTTGGACGTCTACACCGCGCCGTACTTGCGCGAATTGCTGGTCCAGTTGGTCAACCACGGGCGGGTATTCCTGGTCCTAGACATGACGGCTGTCGACTATCTCGACTCCACGGGGTTCGGTGTGGTGGTAGGGGGTTTGAAGCGAGTCCGCGCCTACGACGGCGGCATGGCGCTGGTCGTACCGCAGGAGAGGATTGCGAAAGTCTTCCGGATCACCGGACTGACCAAAGTGTTTCCCATCTTCGACACAGCCGACCCCGCCGTCGAGTTCCTCGGCCGAGAGGCGTCCGGCGTCCATGGCTGACGCGAAGGCCGCCGCCGAGTGGGATCCCGTTCGCCTGGGTGTCCACCCGGCCCCGGGTCCGGACGGGGCCATGGATCTGCCGCTGACGGAGTACCTCGCCCGCCCGCACGATGCCACCCTGCGCCGGCGGTTGGCCCGTGCCGCGGAGACCAATCAGGCGGCGCTGGTGCTGCTGGTGGGGCGTTCCGCGAGCGGGAAGACGCGGGCGCTGTACGAAGCGGTGGCCGCGGTGCTGCCCGACTGGCCCGTACTGTTCCCCGCCGATGCGGAGGAACTGGTGGAGTGGATCGAGGGCGACGGCATCGACCCGCGGACCGTGCTGTGGCTCAACGAGACGCAGCGCTATCTGGACGGTGTCGCCGGTGAGAGGGCCGCCCGGGCGCTGGGGCGGCTGCTGGACCGGGTGGCGCCGCTCGCGGTGGTGGGCACGATGTGGCCGGAGCACATGCGGCGTCTGACGGCACGCCAGAACGGTCTGGAGAGCGCGCCGCACACCCTCGCCCTGCTCACCGGGCCCCACGGGATGATCACGGTGCCCGACACGCTGTCCGGTGATGCCGCGGCCGTCGATTCGGCCGCCGTACGTGACCCGCGTATCGCCGCCGCCGTACGGGCCGCCGGATCCGGGCAGCGGGTGCTGCAACACCTGACCGCGGGGCCGGAGTTGGTGCGGCGTTGGGAGATGGGCCCGGACCAGTGGTTCACCGCGACCGAGCACGCCGTGCTGACGGCGGCCGCGGAGGCACGCAGGCTCGGTCACGCGAGCGCGGTGCCCGCGCGCCTGCTGAGGGACGCGGCGGCCGGATTCATGGACTCCACCGCGCGTGCGACCGCGGGCAAGGAGTGGTTCCCGGACGCGATCGGCGCGCTGACGGCCACGGAGGGCGGCCCGCCGCCGCTCATCGCGGAGCGGTACGAGCCGGGGGTCGGCGAACCCGACAGCTATCGCCCCGACGACTACCTCGAACAGCACATCCGCAGGGTCCGTGCCCACCGGGCACCACCCGCCGAGTTCTGGTCGGGGGCACGCTGGGCGAGGACCGCCGACGACGTCCACGCCCTCGCGCGGTCCGCCGAACAACGGCGTCGTTACGCAAGCGCCGCGCCTTTGTACGAGCGGGCGATCGTGCTGGGCCACGTGCGGGCCCGGGCGGCGCTGGCCGTGCTGCGGGAGACCACCGACGGACGGGCCGCCGCGGAGGAGACGGCCGCGTCGGATCCCGTCGCCTGGGCGGCGCTCGCCGTGTCGAGGGAAGCCGAGGGCGACGGGCCGGGTACCTACGACGCGTACCGGCGCGCGGCGGAGTCGGGCGACGCGTGGGCCTGGGCGGCCATGGCCCGCATCCGTGAGGCGGAGGGGGACCCGGCAGCGGCGGACGCTGTCGCGGCCCGGGCGGCCGCGGCCGGCGAACCGCTGGCCTGGCGGACGCTCGGCCGGATGCGGGCGGCCCGAGGCGGCCCGGCGACCGAGGCGTTCGAGCGGGCGGCGAACGCCGGCGACGGCTGGGGGCACATGGGGCTCGCGCAGGTCGCCGAACGCGCCGGTGACCTCGACTCGGCCGTCATGCATGCCACCCGGGCGGCCGGCACCGAGGTCGGCTCGGCCTGGGCGGCACTGGTACGTCTGTACTGGGCCCTGGGTGACCGCGCGTCAGCCCGGGATGCGGCCACGAGCGGCGCGGACGCCGGGCACCCGGAGGGCTGGTCCATCCTGGCCCGGCTGCGTGAAACGGCCGGCGACCGGTCGGGTGCCGCCGCGGCCCATCGTGAGGCGGCGGCCCTGGGCGTGGGCGCCGCCTGGCGCGAACTGGCGCTGCTCGCCGAGTCGGACGGCGACGGGGCGGCCGCCGAGGACGCCGCCACCCAGGCGGCTCGCACGGGTGACCCGGAAGCATGGACCGCGCTGGCCGAAGCACGCGAGGAGATCGGGGACGACGTCGGCGCCGCCCACGCCGCCGCGGAGGCGGCACGCGCGGGAGACCTGGACGCCTGGATCATGCTGGCCCGGGCCCGGGAGAACGCCGGGGACACGAGCGGCGCGGAGCAGGCCGCCGACCTGGCGGCCGAGCGCGGTGCGACCGATGCCTGGTCCGCACTTGCCCGGATGCGTGAACGCGCAGGGGACCGGGAGGGATCCCGGCGCGCGGTCCTGCGGGCCGCGGGCCTCGGTGCCTCCGACGCCTGGACGG
The DNA here is from genome assembly GCF_008704715.1 of Streptomyces chartreusis. NCBI lineage: Bacteria > Bacillati > Actinomycetota > Actinomycetes > Kitasatosporales > Streptomycetaceae > Streptomyces > Streptomyces chartreusis. Next base: position 1,202,589 of record NZ_CP023689.1, on the reverse strand, counting down.
CGCTGGGCCGCGTGCGGGAACAACTGGGCGACACCCAGGCCGCTGAACGCGCCTACGTCCGCGGCTGCGAGGCCGACGACACGGAGGCGTACGCCGCACTCGGCGCCCTGTACCAGGAACAGGGTCGGTCGGCCGAGGCCCGCGCCGCGTACAGGTCGGCCGTGGACGCGGGTCTCCCCGACGCCTGGGAAGGGCTGCTGTCGGTGCTGGCGGCCCAGACGCCCCGCGCGGTCTCGGCGCGGACGGTGGCGCGACTGCGTACGACCGGACTGCCGGCGGAGGGCTGAGAGCGGCCGGCCCGGTCGGTCGAGTACGGCCCTGAGCGGCGTACGCCGAAGCTGTGAACGCCGCTCAGTCCCCCGTCCCCCGGCCGCGCCGCGATCAGCTCAGCACTCGGGGCCCCACACCGCGCTGTTCAGGGTGACCGCGCCGATGAAGGAGTCGCGGTTGGGGTCGTTCGGGTAGTGCAGGCAGCCCTGGAGGTTCTGGCCGCCGGAGGTGACGTTGAACCGGATGTGGTCGGCGCCCGGGAAGTGCACGCCGTTGTTGACGATGACCATGCCGTGCTCGGAGTACAGGTTGTACAGGTTCCCCGTCGACTTCCACCTCGGCTGGCCCCACGCCACGTCGTTGTCCCACACGCAGACGTACTCCCTGGGGCAGTCCGACACGTCGGCCGACGCCGGGGGTGCCGAGGCCACCGCCGTGCCCACCGTCATCAGAAGTGCCGCCGCGCCCATGCCGGCCCTCTTGCGAAACCGTGCCTTCAAGGTTTCCTCCGTCTCAGTCACTGGTGGCTGGTGAGTGGCCAAGCATCGCGGCTCGTACGAGGCCCCGGTCCCTGACAGATGTCAGGGACCGGGGCCGCTCCGGCCTGCCTAATGTGCGGGGCGACGACCGCGGGAACTCCCGCGAGCCGATCCGCCACGCCGTCGAAGGGGACCTCATGCGCAAGTGGACTGCGGCACTCGCCGCTGCCGGGGCACTCGCCCTCGTGTTCACCACCTCCCAGAGCGCCTCGGCCGCGGGCCACGGCCGTGGCTGGTACGGCGTGTGGGCGGACGGGGTCAACATCCGCGACATGACCGAGGGCAACTGCGCCACCTCGCCGAGCACCGCGAACTGCCCCTCGATCGTCGGCCAGATCAACTCCTGGGACGAGGTGTTCGTCTACTGCCAGATCCCGGGCCAGTCGGTCGGCGGCAACCCGTACTGGGTGATGGTCTCGCCGCGCGGCTGGGACAAGTACGGGATCATGTCCAGCTACTACATCGAGAACAGCAGCAACTGGATCGACGGCGTACCCGGCTCGAACGGCTGCGCGATCTGATGCCTGGCGCGGCGATCTCTTAGGGTGAGCGGTGTGACCGACAGCAACAAGCCCCCGCTCGCCGTGTTCGACCTCGACAACACGCTCGCCGACACGGCGCACCGGCAGCGCTTCCTGGAGCGCAGGCCCCGTGACTGGGACGCGTTCTTCGCGGCCGCCCCGCAGGACCCGCCCATCGAGGAAGGGGTCGCCATGGCGCGGGCCAGCGGTGAGGAGTGCGAGGTCGTCTACCTGACCGGGCGCCCCGAGCGCTGCCGGCGCGACACGCTCGACTGGCTCGCGGCGCACGGGCTGCCGGAAGGGCGGGTGTACATGCGGCGCAACGACGACCGCAGGCCCGCCCGGCGCACCAAGCTGGAGATCCTGAACCGTCTCGCCCGCACCCGTGAGATCCGGGTGCTGGTGGACGACGACGAGCTCGTGTGCGAGGACGCCGAACGGGCCGGCTTCACCGTCGTACGGGCGCGTTGGACCGCCCCTTCCGCGGCGCTGGAGTCGGCGCAGGAGCGGGAGGGGCGGACCTGAGGACCCGGGACCGGGGGCGTACCCGGCGTGCTACCCGGCTTCGTCCAGGCGGAAGCCGACCTTCATGGTCACCTGCCAGTGCGCGATCTGCCCCTCTTCGAGCTGGCCGCGCACCTCGGTCACCTCGAACCAGTCCAGGTTGCGCAGGGTCTGCGAGGCGCGGTCGATACCGTTGCGGATGGCCTGGTCCACGCCCTCGGGCGAGGTGCCGACGATATCGGTGACCCGGTAGGTGTGGTTCGACATGTGGGTGCTCCTCTCACACGCGTCACTCCACGGTGCCCCAAGGAGGGGCAACGCGCGAGCCGTCCGTCACCGCGCCACGCTCAGTGACAGGGCGAACCTGCCCTGACCGTCCGTCCACCAGTGCGCCAGCTCCAGTCCGGCCGCCGACAGTTCCGCGCGGACACCGTCCCTGCGGAACTTCGCCGACACCTCGGTGCGCATCTCCTCACCGGCGGCGAAGTGCACGGCGAGGTCCAGCGCGGGCACCTTCACGGTCTGCGCCGTACGGGAGCGCAGCCGCATCTCGATCCACTCGTTGTCCCGGTCCCAGACCGCGACGTGCTCGAAGGCACCCGGGTCGAAGTCGGCGCCCAACTCGCGGTCGATCACGGTCAGGACGTTCTTGTTGAACGCGGCCGTCACACCGGCGGCGTCGTCGTACGCCTCGACGAGTACCTGCTCGTCCTTGACCAGGTCCGTGCCGAGCAGCAGCGCGTCACCGGGGGAGAGCAGGGCGCGGACGGAGGCGAGGAACCCGGCGCGCTCGGCCGGCAGCAGATTGCCGATCGTGCCGCCGAGGAACGCCACCAGCCGCGGCCCCGGCGTGTCCGGCAGGGCCATTCCGCCGGTGAAGTCGGCGATCAGGGCATGGACGTCCAGCCCCGGCCGCTCCTCGACCAGGGCCTGCCCCGCCTGGGTGAGCGCGCTCTCGCTGACGTCGACGGGAACGTAGGTGTGCAGCCCGGTGAGCGCCTCGAGGAGGAACCGCGTCTTCTCGGACGAGCCGGAGCCCAGTTCGACCAGGGTGCGGGCGCCGGTGGCCGCGGCGATCTCGCCGGCCCGGTCGACGAGGATCTCGCGTTCGGCTCGCGTGGGGTAGTACTCGGGCAACTCGGTGATCTTCTCGAAGAGTTCGCTGCCCTGAGCGTCGTAGAACCACTTCGGCGGCAGCGTCTTCGGTGTGCCGGTCAGGCCCTTGAGGACGTCGGCGCGCAGTGCGGCGTCGGTGGCGTCCTCGGGCAGGTTGCGGGTGAGAAGGAACGGACTCACGTGCGGGGCTCCTTCGGTGGTGCGGGTACCAGGGTGTCGCTGGGGTCCTTGAGCGGGGTGAGCAGTACGTCGGTGCGGCTCGCCGCGAGCAGGGTGCGGTCGGGGACCTCCCGCCAGTGCGGATCGTCGTCGTACGGCTCGGAGGCCACGACGGTGCCGCCGCCGGGCCGGGTCAGATACCAGAGCGTGTCGCCCCAGGCGGTCGCGGCGATGCTCTCGCCGTCGGTGAGCAGCAGGTTGAGCCGGGAGCCGGGGGCCGCCTCGGCGACCTCCACGACCGTGTCGGCCAGCGCCTGCCCCGCCTCGTCGCCGCCGCGCAGCCGTGCGAGGATCAGCGCCCACACGAACGCGGAGTCGTTGCGGGCCTCCATCGACAGCAGTTCCACGGGCGGCACGCCGGGTACGAGCGGGGCCATCGAGCCCGGCCAGCCCTTCACCGCGCCGTTGTGGCTGAACAGCCAGGGGCCCGCGGCGAACGGCGCCGCCGCGGCCTCCCCGTCGGCTCCCGCCACCGTCGCGTCCCGTACGGCGGCGAGCAGCGCGCCGCTGCGCACGACCCGGGCGAGATCGGCGAAGGACAGGTCCGCCCAGATGGGCCCTGCCCGGCGGTAGCGGGCCGGCGCCGGATCCCCGTCGGCGTACCAACCGACCCCGAAACCATCGGCGTTGACCGTCCCGTACCGCTGTCGCCGCGGTGCCCACGACTGGCGGTACAGGCTGTGCGGCGGCTCCACGAGGAGCCGGCCGAGCGGCTCCTCGGGGCCGAGGTACGCGAGATGACGGCACATCAGGCGTCCCCGGCGGAGCGGGCCGTACGGAATCCGGAGAAGATCTGGCGCCGGATCGGGTAGTCCCAGTTGCGGAAGGTGCCCCGGCAGGCGACCGGGTCCACCGCGAACGCGCCGCCGCGCAGCACCTTGTGCTCGGGCCCGAAGAACACCTCCGAGTACTCCTTGTACGGGAACGCCTGGAAACCCGGGTACGGCAGGAAGTCGCTCGCCGTCCACTCCCACACGTCACCTATCAACTGACGTATGCCGAGCGGGGATTCGCCCTCCGGGTAGCTCCCGGCGGGTGCGGGCCGCAGATGGCGCTGGCCGAGGTTGGCGTGCTCCGGCGCCGGGTCGGCGTCGCCCCACGGGTAGCGCGTCGAGCGGTTGCCGGCCGGGTCGTGCCGGGCCGCCTTCTCCCACTCGGCCTCGGTGGGCAGCCGGCGCCCGGCCCAGCGGGCGTAGGCGTCGGCCTCGTACCAGCACACGTGCAGTACGGGCTCGTCGGGCGGGACGACCTCGGTGACGCCGAAGCGGCGCCGCAGCCACTGCTTGCCGTCCCGGTGCCAGTAGAGCGGGGCGTGGATCGAGTGCTGCCGGATGTGCGCCCAGCCCTCCGGCGTCCACCAGCGTTCGGTGTCGTAGCCGCCGTCCGCGATGAACGCCTGGAACGCGGCGTTCGTCACCGGCGTGGTGTCCATGTAGAACGCCGGCACCTCCCGCCGGTGCGCCGGGCGTTCGTTGTCCAGCGCCCATGGCTCGGTCGACGTGCCCATGATGAACGGGCCGCCGGGGACCAGGACTTCGGACGGCCCCGTGAACAGGGGCACCGGGTCCGGGTCCGGGGCGGTCAGGGCCTGCGGGCCCTTGCGGAGCTGATGCGTGATCAGCATCGTCTCGTCGTGCTGCTGCTCGTGCTGCGCGATCATCCCGAAGGCGAAGCCCGCCTCGGTGAGCCGCGTCCCGTGGAACGCGGTGCTCTCCAGGATGTCCAGCACCCGGCCGCGCACCTCGGAGGCGTAGTGCCGGGCCTCGGCGGGCGGCAGCAGCGGCAGCGAGGGGCGTTCGGCGCGGGGGTGCTCGAAGGCGTCGTAGAGGCCGTCGATCTCGGGCCGCATCGCCTCCCGCCCTCCGACCGCCCGCAGGAGCCACATCTCCTCCTGGTTGCCGATGTGGGCGAGGTCCCACACCAGCGGCGACATCAGCGGCGAGTGCTGCGCGGTGAGGTCGGGCTCCTCCACGCAGGAGGTGAGCAGGGTCGTGCGGGCACGGGCGGTGGTCAGGGTGGTCAGCGCCCGCTCGCGGAGAGTGTCGGCGTCGAAAGCGGGGTCGGTCATGTGCGGATGTCCTTCCCATGCAGAGTGCGGTCCGTGCCGTAGAGCTCGTCCAGCAGGTCGTCGGCGGGGCAGCGGCCCCGCGCGACATAGCGGTCCCGGTACGCCGCCACCGCGTCCGTGACGGCGGTCGTGGCGCCCAGCCGGGGCAGGGCCTCCAGTGCCGCCGCGAAACAGACGTCCGCCACCTCCCGCAGCTCGGGATCGGCGAGGCCCGAGCGGGCCGCGTCGAGCCACAGCGGATTGTGCGGCGCCGGCTGCGACAGGGCGCGCTCGGCCAGTGGCTTCACGGCCCGGTAGGCGGTCTCGGCGGCCTCCGGGTCGTCGAAGAGCGCGGTCGTCACGGCGAGCGGCACGATCCAGCCGTCCTCGCCGGGCTGCGCGTCGATCATGCGCAGCTCCAGATGGCCGCGCGGTCTCACCGGCGGGAACAGCGTGGTGAGGTGGTAGTCCAGATCCTCCTGCGTCGGCGGCCTGGGCGCCCCCGATCTGGTCCACTCCCTGAACGACAGGCCCTCGGGGACGTCCCACGCGCCGCCGTCCTGCCGTACGCACATCACCGGCGCGTCCACGACGTGCCGGGCCCAGGCGGCCCGTGGATCGCCGTTCAGCGGGGGAGCGCCCGCGCGGTCCGGGCCTATCTCCATCCACAGCAGCTGGCGGGTGGAGAGCCAGCCGGTGGGTTCGCGCCCGGCCAGCGGCGAGTTCGCGAAGGCCGCGACCAGGACCGCGCCGAGCTGGTGCGCAAGCCACCAGCGCCGGCCGTGCCCGAGCGGGCCGGGTTCCTCGTAGCCGGCGTCCAGACACACCTGTACCGAGGCGGAGGTGCACATCATGGCCCGGCCGGCCGGGCCGGCGCGGTCGAGGCAGGTCTCCATGGCGTCGTAGCGCGGCTGGCGCAGGAAGCGCCGCGGCGAGTGCCAGGGGTCGTTGCCGATGCCGACCAGATCCAGATCGTGCTCGCGCAGTACGGCGCGGGCGGTGTCGAGGTCGGCGGAGACGGTACCGATGCACTCCATCAGAGAGGTGGCGGGCGGCGAGCTCAGTTCCAGCTGGCCGCCGGGCTCGACGGTGAGCGCCGACCTCAGGGGCACGGTCCGCAGTGCGGCGTAGGCCGCTTCCAGTCGTTCGGGTGTTACGGGGAGCTGCGGGCTGCGCAGCTCGTGGACGAGCCATTCCACTTCGACCCCGAGGGTGCGGGGCGGGCCGGTCTTGAAGCAGATGCCCTGGACCAGGGCCTCCACCTCGGCTTCGGTGACTGCGGTGCGGGGCCGCTCCGTACAGTCACTTACCGAATCGGACATGTCGGGATCCTCCTGATAGTCCAGAGTGCCACCGGCCCGGATCTTGTGGGCCGGGTCGGCACACTCGACCCACCCAAGACCCTCGCGTCGATTCGCACAAGGGTGCGTACCGGCACGTTCCGGGGCGGTAATTTCCGCTCTCCGGGTGTTAGCAGGGGCTTTCCCGGTCGTTCTTCCGGTCGGATGTGGGGCCCGGGAATTCTGTTGCACCGCATGACCAGCATCGCTCAGGATGCGGGGGTGGGCACGACGGGGGAGATCGAGGGCGGCCGCAGCGGCCGTATGACAGTGCGGCGCACGGCGGTGACGCTCGGCGTCCGGAGCCGGCCGGCGGTGGCGCCGTGAGCGCGCGCCTGCGCGGCATCGCGCAGCAGACGGAAGAGATCGTGGCGGCGGGCATCTACCGCGCGCCGGACGGCCGAGAGGTGTCCGTCGCGGCGGAGATCGAGGCGGCCCGCTCGGGCACCCGGATGTACGGGCCGGAGCCGGTGGAGGTGCCCCGGATTTCCGCTGGGGAGACGTTCTTCGAGGTCACGGGGGAGAGCAGCCTGGAGGCGGCCCGCCGGCTCGGCGGCGACACGGCCGTACTGAACTTCGCGTCGGCCCGCAATCCCGGCGGCGGCTATCTGAACGGCGCCCAGGCCCAGGAGGAAGCCCTGTGCCGCGGATCGGCGCTGTACGCCTGCCTGCTCGGGGTCCGGGAGTTCTACGACCACCACCGCGCCCACCGCGACCCGTTCTACACGGACCGTGTCATCCACTCACCCGGCGTGCCCGTCTTCCGCGACGACCGCGGCGGCCTGCTGGACGAGCCGTACACAGCGGGCTTCCTCACGGCCGCCGCGCCGAACGCGGGCGTCGTGCGGCGTACGGAACCCGGGCGCGCGGCCGAGCTGCCGCGGGCGCTGGCGACACGGGCCGAGCGCGTGCTGGAGACCACGGCCGCGCACCGGTACCGGCGACTGGTGCTCGGCGCCTGGGGCTGCGGGGTGTTCCAGAACGACCCGGCGCAGGTGGCGGGCGCGTTCCGTGCGCTGCTCGGGCCCGGCGGGCGGTTCGCCGGGGCCTTCGAGCACGTGGTGTTCGGGATCCTCGACCGCACGCCGGACAGCCCGGTGCGGGCGGCTTTCGCGAGGGCCTTCCCCGAGGCGTGAACCGCGGCCGTACGCAGGACAGCGGGCGGTATTCGCGAGGGACTCCCCCGACGTGTGAACCGTGCTTCGGCGCTCAGGTCCAGCCGTAGCGTTCGTGCAGCCGCTTCCGGACCAGGTTGAAGCGCCCCCGGTCCAGGGCGCACGCCTCGCGGCGCATGCCCCGCTCGTGCAGCCGCAGGATGCGGTCCACGTCCACCCAGGAGTCGCGGCCCGTCCGGTCCCACGGACCGCTGCCGATCGCCACCCACTCACGATCCCCGTCGTGCCGCTTGCTGGAGAGCTGCACGGCGAGGAAGGTCCCGCCGGGCTCCCGCGCGACGACGAGGACCGGGCGGTCCTTGCCCCGGCCGTCGTTCTCCTCATAGGGGACCCAGGTCCAGACGATCTCCCCGGGGTCGGGGTCGCCGTCGTGCGCGGGGGAGTACTCCGTGCGCACCTTGCCGACCGCGCGCGGGTCGGCCTCGGTCGTGGCGGTGGGGCCGCTGCGGCCCGGGACGTTCTCGTCGGTGTACGTGCTCACGGGGGCACCTTAGGGGCTGCCCCCGTGAGCCGGGCGTGAAGGGTCGCTGTTACGTGCGAAGCTTCACTTCTCGTCCATCGGTACCTTCTGGACGAGCCCGTTGAGCGGCGAGTTGCCCTCCGGTGCCTGCCCGTCCTGGTTCATCGACGCGAGCAGCCGGCGGGCCAGACCCAGCCCGGTGCCGCCCATGGTGAGCGCCTTGGCGAACATGTCGGCCATGCCGTCGGCGCCGTTGAGCACCACCATGTTGTCGACGTTGCCGAACGCGGACGCGCCCGCATGGACGATCTCCGGCCAGTTCTCGGCGAGTTGCTGGGCGACGACGGCCTCCTGGTTCTCGGCGAGAGCGGCGGCACGGGCCTTGATGGCCTCCGCCTCCGCGAGCCCCTTGGCCTTGGCCGCCTCGGCCTCCGCGAGGCCCCTGGCCTGGGCCGCGGCGGCATCGGCCTCACCGGTGGCACGGGTCGCGGACGCCGTGGCCGCGCCGCGCGTCTTGGTCGCCTCCGCCTCGGCACCCGCGGCCGCCTTGACCCGGGTGGCCTCGGCGGCGGCCGCCAGTTCCGTCTCCTTCGCCCTGGCCTCGGCGGCCGAGATACGCGCGTCACGCTCGGCCTCGGCCAGCGTCCGCTTCTCGTAGGCCTGTGCGTCGGCGGGCTTGCGGACATCGGCCTGGAGCTGCTGCTCGCGCCGGTGCGCCTCCAGCTCCGCCACCCGCGTCTCCTGGACGACGACCTCCTGCCGGGCGGCCGCGTCGGCGAGCGGGCCCGCCTGCCGGGCCTTGGCGCCCGCCTTGTCGCGCTCGGCCTGATAGCCGGCCTGGAGGATCTCGCTGTCCCGGGTCGCCTCCGCCATCCGCGCGTAACTCTGCTGCTCCGCCTCGGTGGCCAGCCGGTTCGCCTCGGCCTGTGCGATCCGCGCGTCCCGCTGCACGGCCGCCGCGTGCGGCGCGGCCAGGTTCTGGATGTAACCGGTCGGGTCCTCGATCTCGTGGATCTGGAGCGAGTCGACGATGAGCCCGAGCTTCTCCATCTCCGTCCCGCACGCCGCCCGGGTCTGACCGGTGAGCTTGTCCCGGTCGCGGATCATGTCCTCGACCGTCAACCCGCCGACGATGGACCGCAGATGACCGGCGAAGACGTTGTGGACCCGCTCCGACATCAGCTTCTGCTGGTCCAGGAAACGACGGGCCGCGTTGGCGATCGACACGAAGTCGTCGCCGACCTTGAAGATGACCACGCCCCGCACCTTCAGCGGAATGCCCTGGTGGGTCACGCAGTCCACGTGCAGTTCGGTCTCGTTCAGGTCGAGCGACAGCTTGCGCACCGCCTGCACCCCGGGCAGCACGAGCGTGCCGCGCCCGGTGACGATCCGGAAGCCCATCCCCTCCTCCAGGCCCTCCGTGCGGTGCTTGGAGCCGGAGATGACCAGAGCCTCGTTGGGTTCGGCGACCCGCCACATCATCTTGAACAGACCGATCAGAACGAGAACGGCGGCAACCGCCACCCCCGCCACGACGCCGACAACCATCGGCATACGCCCCCTTTGCATGGTGCCCTTTCGGCACCGAACGAATGGGAGTGTGCGCCTGTGCCGAGCGGAGGTACAGACGTTGACGGATCCTTGTCGCAACCTTGACACACAGGTCTCTCACCTGCGAAGGAGTGAGCTCAACTGTCGTATGCCGCCTGGACGTAGACCGTGCGCGGCGGCTGGTACTCCACCACCATCACCACCGTGCCGCGCTCGATCCGCCCGGTGCCGGTGGCCGGATAGGCGAGGAAGTGCTCGGCGCCACCGCGCACGCGCACGATCACCTCGCCGACGAGTCCCGGCCCGACCGTCCCCGTGACCCGCCCCATGAGCCCGACCATCGACGCGTCGTCCATGGTCACAGAGTAGGGCCTGAGGGCCGGGACCTGTCCGGCCTCAAGCGACCGCGCTGGGCGCCGTCTCGTCCTGTTGCGGCGGCCACAGCTCGTGCCACCGCAGCTCCGTCTCCAGCTGCGCGGCCAGCGAGATCAGCAGCGGCTCGCTGTTCGCGGGCCCGAGCAGCTGGCCGCCCACCGGCAGCCCGTCCGCGAATCCCGCGGGGACGTTGACGCCTGGCCAGCCCAGCACGTTCCACGGCCAGGCGTACGGGCAGGCGGCGATCATCGCCCGGTCGGTGGCGAAGCCGCCGAGGCCGAGCATCGCGCCGATCCGGGGCGGGGGAGCGGCCGTCGTGGGCGCGAGGACGACGTCGTACGACTCGTAGAACCGGCCGATACGGCGGTGCAGGACCGCCTCCGCGCGCCGGGCCGCCCGCAGCGGGGCCCCGCCGAGGAGCCGGCCGAGGCGGGCGGCGCTCCTGGTGCGCGGGTCGAGCAGCGCGGGGGAGGGCACCTCGTCGGCCCACTCGGCGATTCCGGCCGTGGCGCGCGGGATGAACGTCAGCCCGATCTGGCCGTAGGGCGGGTCGGCCTCCTCGACGTGGTGTCCCAACGCGCTGAGTTTCTCGCCGAGTTCGACGATCCTGGCCCGCACCCGGGGGTCGAGGCGGGCGGGCAGGGCGGTGAACGGCGGCTTGAGGGCGAGCGCGATGCGCAGCCGGCCAGGGTCCCGGCCGACGGCCTGGGTGGCGTCGATGGACGGCGGCCGGTGCGGGTCGAGTTCGTGGTTGCCGGCGGCGGCGTCCAGCAGCAGGGCGGCGTCGGCGACCGTGCGGGCGAGGGTGCCGTTGACGGTGATGCCCTTGAAGGACTCGCCGCGCGGCCAGGTGGAGACCCGGCCGCGCTGCGGCTTGATGCCGATGAGGTTGGTCCACGACGCCGGGATCCGCACCGAGCCGGCGCCGTCCGAGCCGAGGGCCGCGGGGACGAGCCCGGCGGCGACGGCGGCGGCCGAACCGCCGGACGAGCCGCCCGGCGTGTGGTCCCGGTGCCAGGGGTTGCGGGTCGCGCCGAAGGCGGGCCCCTCGGTGAACGGCCACTGCCCCAGCTCGCAGGTGTTGGTCTTGCCGACGATCACGGCACCGGCCGCGCGCAGCCGCCGTACCGCCTCGGCGTCCTTCGCGGCGGGCGGGAACTGGCCCGAACAGCCGAACGCGGTGGGCTCGCCCGCGACATCCGTGTCGTCCTTCACGGCGATCGGCACGCCGAGGAGCGGCAGGCGCGCTCCGGTGGCCAGTTCCCGGTCGGCGGCCTCGGCCTCGGCGAGTGCGGCCTCGCCCCGCACCACCCGGAAGGCGTTGAGGGATCCCTGCGTCGCCTCGATCCGCGCGAGCGCCTCCTCGACCAGGGCCCTCGACGTCACCTCCCCGTCGGCCAGCGCACGGGCGGACTCGGCGAGGCCTGCGGCACGGTCGGGCGTCATTCGGGCACCTCCGGGACGACGTTGTCTACCGAACGGTAACCTCCGGTGGGCGGACGGCGGAACGTTTTCGCCCGGTGCGGCTCCGAGGTTCACCACAGGTTTCTCCCAGGCCCCGCCCCGGCGTGCGCAAACCATTGACGCGTCAGGACCTCACCCCTACCTTCTGATCGAATTTACGAACCGCGTTCGAAATAGCGAACGCCATGGTGAGTGTTCGTGGATTCGGAGTCGTCCCTTGAGCCGTAGGGAGAGCCGTACGTGACCAGACGCCCCCACACCCCGTCCCGCCGCACCCTGCTCCGCGCGATGACCGCCCTGCCCGCCTCGGCGCTGGTCCTGGGCGAGGCCCCCGGCCTGCTCGGCACGGCACTCGCGGCCGCGCCGCCGAGCGGCTCGGCGACCCGGTACACCATCGTGCCGTTCCTGAACAGCAACGACGGGACCGTGAACGTCTACCAGTCGGACGACGCGACCGACTTCCGCCTTGCCCGCGCCTCCGCCTACACACCGCCGAGCAACCGCATCCGCGACGCGAGCCTGTTCAAGCACACCAACGGCTACTACTACATCACCTACACGACCCACACCTGGCAGGACACCAGCACCACCATCGGCTTCGCGCGCAGCGCCGACCGGGTCAACTGGACGTTCCTGTACGACTACACGGTCCCGATCGCCGCCCTCTCCCGGGCCTGGGCGCCGGAGTGGTTCGTCGACAGCGACGGCAGCGTGAACGTCATCGTGTCCTGCTCCACCACCGACGACGAGTGGATCTTCACGCCGTACCTGCTGCGGGCCACCAACTCCGCGCTGTCTGCGTGGAGTTCACCGGTCGCGCTGTCCGGTATCGGGAAGAACCACATCGACACGTTCCTCGTGAAGACCGGCTCCACCTACCACGCGTTCACCAAGAACGAGACGACGAAGTACATCGAGTACGCGACGGCCACTTCCCCGACCGGCCCCTACACGATCTCCAGGACCGGCGACTGGGCGGGCTGGGGCAGCTATCGCGAGGGCCCCGCCCTCGTCCAGCTCGACAACGGCGGCTGGCGGATCTTCTTCGACGGCTACGGCGACGGCACCTACTACTACAGCGACAGCCACGACACCTTCGCCACGTGGTCCGCCCCGGCCGCCCTGCCCGCGGTCTCCGGAACGGCCCGGCACTTCACGGTCGTCAAGGAGACCGTCTCCGGCGGCCCGGCCCTGGCGAAGAACGTCACCCGCTCCTTCCAGTCCGGCAACTACACCACCCGCTACTGGCAGACCCAGTCCTCCCTGCTCAACCTCCCTGTGGTCAGCGGCTCCAGCACCACAGCCGAGAAGCAGGGGTCGACCTTCACCGTCGTGGCCGGCCTCGCCGACGCGAACGGCTACTCCTTCCGCGACTCGTCCGGGAAGTACCTGCGTCACTACGACTTCCGCGCCCGCTTCGACACCGACGCCGGCACGTCGACGTTCGCCAAGGACGCCACGTTCATCGCGCGCACGGGAACCGCGACCGGCTCGATCCGCTGGGAGTCGTACAACTACCCCGGCCACTACCTGCGGCACTACAACTACCAGCTACGGGTGGACCGGACGGACGGCACGGATCTGTTCCGGCAGGACAGTTCGTTCGTGCCGGTGACCTCCTGGGCGTGACCCGCGCCGAACCGGGAGCGTCGGTGTTCCGGTCACGCAGGAGTGGGATGGCCCCCGTTGCGTGCGGCTTCGGGGGTGAGTCCGGTCCAGCGGCGGAACGCCCGGTAGAAGGAGTTGGTGTCGTCGTAGGCGAGGAGATAGGCGACCTGTGAGGTGGGCAGGGACCGGTCCGCGAGGTAGCGACGGGCGAGCTTCTCCCTGGTGTCGCTGAGGACTGCCTGGTAGTTGGTGTCCTCTGCCTGGAGCTGCCGCTGGAGCGTGCGGGGGCTGAGCATGAGCTGGCCGGCGATGGCGTTGATCGAGCTCTCGCCGGCGGGCAGCCGCTCGTGGAGCGCGGCACGCACCCGGTCGGCCGTGGTGGCCGACGCTTCGAGTTCGGACAGGCGGCGGCGCAGTTCCGGTGCGAAGAAGTTCCACATGGACTCGTCCTCGGTGAGGAACGGCAGTGAGGCGTCCTCGGCGGAAAAGGTGAGGGCGTCCATCCCGCCCTCGCGGATCCGTGTGCCGAAGTAGGAGGCAGCCTCGGGTGCGGGCTGCGGAACCCGGCGCATGGTGACGCGGGTCGGGTGCACCTCGCGCCGTGTGCCGATGCGTGCCAGTGCCGCCCAGAACGCGAGTTCGGTGGTGACCAGCAGCGGTGGTGGCGTCGGGCCCTCGGGCCAGTGGATTGCGATCGTCAGCCCGGCAGGGTCGTCCGTGATGTCTAGGTTCACCGGGCCGATGAGCGGCTTGAACGCGGCGATGCGGCCGGCCGCGGTACGCAGATTCGCGCTGCACAGCGCCGCGAAGATCGGCGGGTTGAACACCTCGACGGACAGGGCCCGCCCGATCCGCACCGCCAGGTCGGGATCCGCGGCCTCGGCGTCCAGCGCCTCCCAGAACCGGTAGTACTCCTCGGTCGTCATCGTGACCGCGCCATGGGCGAAGAGCCCGGCCGGCAGCTGCGCCCGCCGCAGCACGCGAGCGACGGAGATGCCGAGGTCGTGCAGGAGCGCACGGGCCCCCGGGTCGAGGGTGAACTCCTTTGACGCCATCACTTCAGACTAGTGCCCCGCATGCGGCCACGGGGATGCCGTGTGCGCCATTCGGCACGCAGAAGACGCCACTCCTCCGATGGCGTGAACGGCAAGAAGGCGGGCGTCTTTCGCTAGTTCCCTGTCGTGATTCTCCACCTAGCGTGGAAGCCACGGACCACCGCCGCGGTGGACACGGTACCGACGAGGCCCCACCCCGTCCGACGATGAGGAATCCCATGACCACCACCAAGACCGCCCTCGTGACCGGAGCCTCCTCCGGCATCGGCGAGGCGACCGCCCTCAAGCTGATCAGCCTCGGCTACACCGTCTACGGAGCGGCCCGCCGCACCGACCGGCTGCAGCAGCTCGCCGAACGCGGCCTGCGCCCGCTGGCGATGGACGTCACCGACGACGACTCGATGCGCAACGGCGTCGACCGCATCGTCTCCGAGACCGGACGCATCGACGTCCTGGTCAACAACGCCGGATACGGCTCGTACGGCGCTCTGGAGGACGTCTCGCAGGAAGAGGCCCGCCGCCAGTTCGACGTCAACGTCTTCGGCGCCGTCCGCCTGACCCAGATCGTCCTGCCCCACATGCGGGCCCGACGCAGCGGGACGGTCGTCAACATCACCTCGATGGGCGGGAAGATCTACACCCCGCTGGGCGGGTGGTACCACGGCACCAAGTTCGCCCTCGAAGCCCTCAGCGACTGCCTGCGCATGGAGGTCAAGCCGTTCGGCATCGACGTCGTCGTCATCGAACCCGGCGGCATCCGCACCGAGTGGAGCGGCATCGCCGCCGACAACCTGGAGAAGTCCTCCGCCGCGGGTGCCTACACCGGCCAGGCCAAGGCCGTCGCCGCCTCGCTGCGTTCCGAGACGATGGCCAGGCGCATGTCCCCGCCCACCGTCATCGCCGACGCCATCGGCAAGGCCGTCACGGCGCGCCGGCCCAGGACCCGCTACGCCACCGGCTTCAGCGCACGTCCTCTCATCGGCCTCCGGCGCTTCCTGCCCGACCGGGCCTTCGACACCCTGATCTCCCGGTCCATGGGCCTTCCCCGCTGACCCCTTCGGGGCCTGCACAAGTGGAGTCAGAGCCTCTACCACACGCAGATGTCGGGCTGTGGTGTCAACGGTCCTTCGGTCGTTAATTCTCGGAGAACTCTTCTACAACCTTCTGTCGCATGCGTCTGTCTGGCTAACGCAGGGATGTTCAGGGGTTGATGAAGAGGAGCTCAGAACGTGACCGTGCGTTCCTTTGCCCGGCGGATGAGACCGCGAGTCGAGCGGAAAGCCGCCGAACAGGTCTGGCAGCTGCGCACCATGCGGCGGCGCCGCAGGGCCGCGGTCACGGACCCGGTGCTCCGCCCGGTGGCCGTGCGCGGGCAGCAGCTCTACGGGCGGGTCGTGACCCGGTTCAGCGCCGCCGAGGCCGCCGCCGCCAACCTCGGCCTGGTCGTCGCCGCCCTGGAGCAGGCAGGCGTCCCGTACTTCCTGGTACCGGCCTCGCGCATCCGCCACACCGTCGGCGTGAACACCGTCGACCGGGAGCGCCTGCTCGCCACCCTGGAGCAACAGAACGCGGGGAGGGCGGTGTTCATCGGCAGACCGCTGCCCGGCGGCAAGCTCAAGAACCCCGCCCTGTTCATGGACGGCGTACTGCCCACCCCGCTGCGCACGGCATCCGTACTGCGGATCGGCGAGAACCACCTTGGTCCCTCGGGCCAGTTGCTCGCCGGGCCGGAACTCGCCTGCGACGTCGAGTTCTGGGACGACGGGGCACACCTCCTCGCCTCCGACGACGGTCCCCGCCGACTGGCCAAGGTGCAGCCGCAGGCGTCCGAGGACGTCTTCGCCGAGTCCCTCGTCGCGCCACGGAACAACGGCATCACGGACGTACTGCCGGCGGCCGAGCAGCAGCCGGTCGCGGTGCGGGTGGGCGAGCGGGAGCTGCCGAGCTTCGCCCCGCTCACCCTGCCGACCGTGAACGACGTGACCTTCCCCGTCGACATCGTCTACACCTGGGTGGACGGTGAGGAACCGCGGATGCGGGCCAAGCGGGCCCGCTACCAGGAGAGCGGCATCGCCGAGATCCTGGACAAGGAGACAGGCGCCTCCCGCTACACCAGCCACGACGAGCTGAAGTACTCGCTGCGGTCGCTCGCGATGTACGCCGACTTCGTCCGGCACATCTACCTCGTGACCGACGGTCAGAAGCCGCACTGGCTCGATGACAGCGCCCCGGGAATCACCGTCGTCGACCACCGCGACATCTTTCCCGAGGGCGTCCTGCCGGTGTTCAACTCGCACGCGATCGAGACCCGGCTGCACCACATACCGGGCCTGTCGGAGCACTATCTGTACTTCAACGACGACGTGTTCGTCGGCCGCCGGGTCACCGCGGAGCACTTCTTCCACGGCAGCGGCCTGATGAAGGTCCCGGTGTCCCCGCTCAAGATGGGCGTCGGCAAGCCGCACGCCGAGGAGACGGCCACCAACTCCGCGAACAAGAACGTCCGCCGGCTGCTGCTGGAGAAGTTCGGGCGGATGACGACGAACAACTTCATGCACACCCCGCTGCCGCAGCAGCGCGAGACGCTTCAGACCCTGGAAGAGCTCTTCCGCGAGGACATCGCCCGCACCACGGCGTCCCGCTTCCGCTCCCCGCAGGACCTCGCCATGACGGCTCCGCTGCTCTACCAGTACGCATTGATGACCGGCCACGGCGTACCGGGGAAGTACAGCTTCCGGTACGTGAACATCAGCCGCCCGGACGCCGAGGGACGCCTGGCGGACCTGCGCCGCAACCGCCGTTTCGACTTCTTCTGCCTCAACGACGTCGATGTGCCGCCCGAGGAACGGGAGCGGGTCGGCGTCCGGATGAACGAGTTCCTCGAGGACTACTTCCCCTTCGCGAGTCCGTTCGAGAAGCAGAAGTGACGGGGGCTGGGGGGCATGGACATGGGGGGCATGGACATCCGTCACCGCGTTGCCACGCTCGGGGGCGTGCGGGCGGTGCGGAGCAATCTGGTACGCCTGAGGCTCTGGCTGTCGGCCCGGCTGTGGGCGCTGCGCGCGGCCCGGCCCCGACGGCGCCTGCGGGCCGCCGACCCGGGACTGCGCCGGGTCACCTTCGGACCGATGCGGC
The DNA here is from genome assembly GCF_008704715.1 of Streptomyces chartreusis. Classification (NCBI taxonomy): domain Bacteria; kingdom Bacillati; phylum Actinomycetota; class Actinomycetes; order Kitasatosporales; family Streptomycetaceae; genus Streptomyces; species Streptomyces chartreusis. The sequence continues at coordinate 1,185,210 of NZ_CP023689.1, read as the reverse complement.
TGTACGGCCGTACCGTCGCGGGTTACACCGCCGCGGACGCCGTTGAAGCCGATCTGGACCGGGTGTGCGCCCTGCTGGAGGAGCTGGGCGTCCCGTACTTCCTCGTCCCCGCCGACCTCGGGCAGGGCGGGCCGCGGCAGATCGTCGGCGTCGCGGAGACGTACCGCGGCATGGTCCTCTCGCAGGCCGCCCTGCGCTTCGCCGGCACCGTCGGGTACGTCGCCGCCGTCGGCGCCGACGGAGCGGTGACGAACGCGGCCCTGTGGGCGGACCGGAAGCTGCCGCGCGCGCTGAAGCGGGCCGCGGTGCTCCGCACCGGCGTGGTGCGCCTCGGCCCGGGGAAGCAGGTGCTCACCGGCCTCGAAACGGGGTGCGACATCGAGTTCTGGCGGCACGGCCGGGACTTCGGCACCGCCTCGGGGGATCCGTCCTGGTTCACCGTGCCCGGCAGCCGGCTGCCGGACACCTTCGGCACGGCGCTCGTCGCCCCGCGCCGCAACCCCGTGTCGGAGGTGCTGCCGGTGGCGGCGCAGCAGCCGGCCGCGGTGGCGTCGCGCGGCCGCAGCGTGCCGACGTTCGCCCCGTTCGCCGAGCCGGGCATCGACGAGGTGCGGTTCCCCGTCGACGCCGTGTACACCTGGGTCGACGGGGACGACCCCGCGATGGCCGCGAAGCGGCGCGCCCACCAGGCGCTCTCCGACAACGTCATCGCCCCGCGCGAGACCGGCGCCTCCCGCTACACCGACCACGACGAACTGAGGTACGCGCTGCGGTCGTTGGAGATGTACGCCGGCTTCGTGCGGCACGTGTACCTCGTGACCGACTCCCAGCTTCCCGCCTGGCTGGACCCGGACGCGGAGGGCCTGACGGTGGTGGACCACCGGGAGATCCTCCCGGCGGACGCGCTCCCCGTCTTCAACTCGCATGCCATAGAGAGCAGGCTGCACCACATCCGTGGCCTGTCGGACCACTACCTCTACTTCAACGACGACGTCTTCATCAACCGCCCGGTACGGGCGGAGCACTTCTTCCACGGCAACGGCATCGCCCGGATCCCGCTGTCACCGCTGAAGCTCGGCGTCGGCGCCCCGCATCCGCTGGAGCCGGCCCCGAACTCCGCGGGCAAGAACGCCCGCGAGGTGATCAGACGCTTCCACGGCACGAACATCACCCACAAGTCGCTGCACACTCCGCATCCCCAACTGCTCTCGGTCATGCGGGAGATGGAGAGCCTCGGCATCGAGGAGCTCGAGCGGACCTCCTACTCGCGCTTCCGCTCCACCTCGGACGTCGCTCCGGCGTCCACGCTCCACCATCACTGGGCGATCATGAGCGGCCGGGCCGTCCCCGCCGACTACCGGTTCCGCTACGTCCAACTGGGCACACCGGACATGCGGCGCCGCCTGGCCCGCCTCGCGGCCGGCGAGGACATCGACTTCTTCTGCCTCAACGACGTGGACACCGACCCGGCCGCGCGATCGGCGACGCAGGCCGTCATCCACGACTTCCTGGAACGGAAGTACCCGTTCCCCAGCCGATTCGAAGGGACGGCACCCGTGATCGCCCCACGCCCGGTCATACCGAGCGGTGAAGTGGCTCAGGAACGCCTGGCGCGGTAGAGGCCCGGGCCGGCGCGACGTCACGGGCCGACCGGGTGATTCCAGGTGCGGAGTTTGTCGGGGTTGAGGGTGACCCAGACCTGCACGACGTGCGGTCCGACGACGTCGAGGCTGATGACCGCAGCGACCTGACGGCCGTAGCGCACCACCAGCCCGGTCCGGCCGTTGACCGCATGCGTGTCCAGCGTGGTCCGAGGATGCCGCGCCAGCAGCGTCAGCAGACTCCGCGCCACCGACCCCCTTCCCTCCACGGGCCTGATCAGCGCCCGGACCTTCCCGCCACCGTCGAAGAACGCCGCCGTGTCCGCCGCGAGCAACGACGCCAGCACCTCCTCGTCCTCACGCGCACACGCCTCACGCACCGCCCGCACCACCGCGTCGTGCTCTTCCACCGACGTCGGCCGCCCCCGCCGGTCCCGCAGACTCCGGCGTGCCCGGTCCGCCGGGGACGAAGAGTCCACCAGCGCCCCACCGACCTCATCCGCGCCCGTCCCGCACTGTCCCGGTGACGCCAGCCGGGACAGGCACGCGCCGCCCACCACCCGGCACAACCACGACCGCGGCTCCGAGATCCGGGTCCGCTCCGCGTCCGGCAGCCCGAACCACCGCCGGTACGCCTCGTCGATCACACGCTCGGCCTCGCGCCCGCTGCCCAGCATCCAGAACGCCACATCCAGCAGATGCCGCCGCTCGTCCACCAACTCCACCAGCGACACCGCATCGTCCGCACCCGCCACAACCCGACCTCCCTCGCGCGCAGCTCCCCAGGACGACCACCGCATCGTTCTCGTGATGCGTCCGCTCGTCAGGTGTGACCGGACAGGCCCGCGCCCTGTGACAGGGGCCCGCCTGTCACGAAAACGGCCGCCATCCGGTCACAGCAGTGACGGGCCGTGCCGCGCCCCGTGCGGCACCGGCAGCCGATCGCCGAGGAGGTCTTCCGTGGAATGGCGTGAAAGGGCGAGCTGCCAGGCCGAGGACCCTGATCTGTTCTTCCCCGTCGGGCACAGCGGCAGCGGTCCGACGCTGATCCAGACGGACGAGGCGAAGGCTGTCTGCCGGCGCTGCCCGGTGCGCGAGCAGTGCCTCGCCTGGGCCCTCGACGCGGGACCGATGGACGGCATCTGGGGCGGCACCACGGAACAGGAACGCCAGGCCATGACCCGGCGCCCGGTACCCGCTTCCCCGGGACGCGTCACACCCTGACCCGGCCGCGAGGTGCGGTCGCTCGTCCGTGGCGGGATGTTGGAGTAGGCCCCTTTTCGGGCCGCCGACCCACCGAGCCAGGGAGCCGGTCGTGGAGACGCATCTGGTCGAAGCCGGGCCAGGCCGGAAGGGGGCGGTCGGGACGGCCGCCCCGGCGATGGTCGTACCCGACGACGCCACATCGGTGTTCATGCAGGCCAGACCCGGTCTCTTCAAGATCGCCCATCGGATCGTCGGTGACACCGACGAGGCGGAGGACGTCATCCAGGAAGCCTGGCTGCGCTGGCAGCGGGCCGACCGCACCGTCGTCCGCAACCCTTCGGCGCTGCTCAGGACGACCACCGCCCGCCTCGCGATCAACCTCGTCCAGTCCGCTTGGAAGCGCCGGGAGTCCTGCGCCAGTCCCTGGCTCCCGGAGTCCACGGACCTCGACGCCACACCGGAAGCGGTGGCGGAGCGGCACGACGTCGCCGAAGGAGCGGTCCGCCTGCTGATGCAGACGCTGACACCCAGGCAGCGTGCGGTGTACGTCCTGCGGGAGGGTTTCGACTACCCGTACGGCCGGATCGCCGAGCTCCTGGGCATCGGCGTCGACAACACCAGGCAGCAGGCGTCGAGGGCCCAGGAGCGGCTCGCCGCGGACCGTCCCCGGCAGCCCGTGGACTCCGTCGCGCACCGCCGGCTCGTCCAGGCATTCCTCGCCGCGGCCCAGTACGGCGACCTCGCGCATCTGGAAGCGGTCCTCTCGACGGACGCGCACGCATAAACCGACCGGTCATGAAGGCGAATCCGAAGCGCAGACATCAAATGAGTGGAGACATCAAATGACGGGGAATGGCCCCTGCCCGTCGGCAGGGGCCACTTTCCGGCCGTGTTCTACTGCTGCCGCGCCATCCAGTCGGACAGCTTGGTCTCCGCGATGTGCGCGTCCGGACCCGGCAGGAGCGTCGTCTCCTGGAGCTGGGCACCGGAGTAGCCGGCCTTCGGGTCCGTGACGACCGTGCGGGGGTCGTTCGCGTCGGCGAGGGTCTTCCGGATCAGCTCGTCGAGCTGGAACACCTCGGGGCCGGCGATCTCCACCACGCCGTTGACGGGCGCGCCCACCGCGGTGCGGCCGACGGCCGCCGCCACGTCGTCGGAGTAGATCGGCTGGAACTTGGCCGAGGACATGTGCACGGTGTCACCGTCCGTCGAGATGTCCGCGATCCCCTTGATGAACTCGAAGAACTGGGTGGCGTGGACGATGGAGTAGGGCATGCCGGACGCCTTGATCAGCTCTTCCTGCGCCTGCTTGGCACGGAAGTACCCGCTCTCCTGGAGCCGGTCGGTGCCGACCACGGACAGCGCCACGTGGTGCGTCTCACCGGCCTCGGCCTCCGCCTGGAGCAGGTTGGCGGTGGAGGTCCGGAAGAAGGTCAGGACGGCCTCGTCCTCCCACGAGGGCGAGTTGGACACGTCGACCACGACCGACGCGCCCTTCAGCACCTCCGCGAGACCCTCTCCCGTGAGGGTGTTGACGCCGGTGTTGGGCGCGGCCGCGACCGCCTCGTGCCCGTGCTCGTTCAGCTTGCCGACCAGCTTCGAGCCGATGAGCCCGGTTCCACCGATCACTACGACCTTCATGACGGATTCCTCTCGGAGAAAATTCGTTCTGCACCAGAATTGACAGGGCAGGGGTTCTGCCTGTGACAGGCCCCGGGCAGAAATCCGGAAGTTTTTCCGCCCGGCGCCCTCGGCTCATTCGACAAGCTTTCCTTCGGTCGAGACTTCCTGCATCAGCGCGGAAATCTCGTCCGGAACATCCGGGATGCTCTCGCGGGTCACACCGGTCGCCGGGGACCACACGAGATTCACCCGCAGAGCCGGATCCTGGTCGGGGTGATCGCTGCGGTTGTGGCAGCCACGCGTCTCGCGACGCTCCAGCGCCGATTCGAGCGTGGCCCGGGCGGCCATGGCAGCCGACTTCAGGTCGAAGGCGTGCGCGAGGTCCTGATAGCCGGCGATGTCCGGGTGCACGCCGACGTCCGCCATCCGCTTCTCGATCACAGAGAGCTCCGCGAGGCCCGCCCGCAGGCCCTCCTCGTCGCGTACGACCCCCGCGTGCTCCGTCATGGTGTTGCGGATGGCGCGCTGCAGCGCGCGCACGTTCTCCGGCCCGTCCGCGGCGAGCAGATCGTCGACCTCCGCACGGGCCTCGGCGACGGCCGCCGCCGAACGCCGCTGCGCGGTCAGGGACTGCGAGTAGGCGGCCGCCGCCTGCCCCGTGATCCGGCCGAAGACCAGCAGCTCGATGAGGCTGTTCCCGCCGAGCCGGTTCGCTCCGTGCAGCCCGCTCGACGCCTCACCGATGGCGTACAGCCCGGCCACGTCCGTGCTGTGATCCTCGGGACGCACCCACACCCCGCCCATCGAGTAGTGCGCGGTCGGCGCGATCTCGATGGGCTCGCGGGTGATGTCCAGCATCTGCAGGTCGAGCAGCGTCTGGTAGACGCGGGGGAGCCGCGTCATGATCGTCTGCCGGGGCAGATGGGAGACGTCGAGCCACACCGCGCCGTTGGGCGTGCCCCGCCCTTCCTTGATCTCCGTGTACGAGGCCAGGGCCACCCGGTCGCGCGTGGACAGCTCCATCCGGTCGGGGTCGTAGCGGGCCATGAACCGCTCCCCGAGGGCGTTGCGCAGGATCCCGCCCTCGCCGCGGGCGGCCTCGCTGACCAGGGTCCCGGCCGCGTTCTCCGGCTCGATGATCCCGGAGGGGTGGAACTGCACCAGCTCGGCGTCGCGCAGCCGCGCGCCCGCGTCCACGGCCAGCCGGAAGGAGTCGCCGGTGTTCTCGTCGCGCCGCGAGGAGGTGCGCCGCCAGATCCGCGTGTGGCCGCCCGCGGCGAGGATCACCGCGTCCGCCTGGATCAGGTAGCGCCGCCCGCTCGCGAGGTCGAAGCCGTAGGCACCGAAGACGGCGCCGTCGTGCACCAGCAGCCGGGTGATGTAGACACCGTCGAGCACGGGGATGTCGAGCTGCTGGGCTCGCCTGATGAGCGTGCGCTGGATCTCCAGACCGGTGTAGTCGCCGGCGAACGCGGTCCGCCGGAACTTGTGCGCGCCGAAGAACCGCTGGGAGATACGGCCGTCCTCCTCGCGGGCGAAGGCCATGCCGTACCGCTCCAGGTCGTCGATGCCGCGGGCGGCGCCCTGGGTGACGATCTCGACGGTGCGGGGATCGGCGAGCAGATAGCTCTCCTTGATCGTGTCCGCCGCGTGCTGCTGCCAGCTGTCCTCGGGGTCCATCGTGGCCAGGGCCGCGTTGATGCCGCCGGCGGCCAGCGCCGTGTGTGCGTCCTCCTTGGGGCGCTTGCCGACCGCGAGGACGTCGACACCGGCCTCGGCCAGTTCGATCGCCGCGCGCAGACCCGCACCGCCGGTGCCGATCACCAGCACCATGGTGGAAAGACGTTGTTCGGTGATAGCCACGGTCTTCTCCGATCGGGGGGATGTCACCAGTTACGACCGGACCGGCGGCTCATCTGTGACAGTCTTCCGGCGCCCGGGGGTCCCTTCTGCGTGTGTTCGTCGTCACTTGTCGTGTCCGGACAGGACGCGGTCCAGGGGAACGTCGGGATCGGCGAGGAGCTTGTCGTCGACGTCCGCGCCGGAGGTGATGAGCGTGCGGATCGCGTCGACGACGTCCCACACGTTGACGTTCATCCCGGCCAGCACCCGACGGCCCGCCATCCAGAACGCGATGAACCGGCGCTCGGACGGCTCGCCCCGGAAGACGACACGGTCGTAGCCACCCGGCTCCACATGGCCCGTGTACTCCATGCCGAGGTCGTACTGATCGGTGAAGAAGTACGGCAGCCGGTCGTACACGGCGTCCCTGCCGAGCATGCTCAGCGCGGCGACCTCCGGCTGGTGCAGGGCGTTGGCCCAGTGCTCGACCCGCAGGTGACGGCCGAGCAGCGGGTGGCGGGCGTTGGCGACGTCACCGGCGGCGAGGATGCCGTCCACCGAGGTCCGCAGGTGCTCGTCGGTCACGATGCCGTTGTTCACCTCCAGGCCCGCGTCCTCGGCGAGCCCCACGTTCGGGGTGATGCCGATGCCGACGACCACGGCGTCCGCGGGCACGTGCCGGCCGTCGGCGAGCCGCACCCCGCTCACCCTGCCGTCGGTCCCGGTGAGCGACTCCACCCCCGCGTTCGGCAGGAGTTCGACGCCGTGGTCGGCGTGCAGCGCGGCGAACACCTCGGCCGCCTCCCGCCCCAGCACCTTCAGCAGCGGAAGCTCCGAGTGTTCGAGGACGGTCACGTCGGCGCCGGCCGTCCGGGCGGCCGCCGCGGTCTCCAGGCCGATCCATCCGCCGCCGATCACGACGATGTTCCTGCCCGCCCGGAAGGCGGCCTTGAGCCGTTCGCTGTCCTCCACCCGGCGCAGGTACAGGACGTTGTCGAGGTCGGCCCCCGGGACGGCCAGCCGCCGCGGCGACGATCCGGTCGCCAGCAGGAGCTGGTCGTAGGAGAGCTGACGGCCGTCCTCCAGGGCCACCTGCCGGGCGCTCGGCTCGATGGCGCTCGCGCGCGTGCCGAGCAGCAGCTCGACGTCGTTGTCCAGGTACCAGTCGTCGGGATGCACGAAGATCGAATCGCGCTCCTCCGTGCCCAGCAGATAGCCCTTCGACAGCGGCGGCCGCACGTACGGCTTCTCACGTTCGTCACCGACGATGACGATCCGGCCGCTGTGGCCGTGCTCCCGCAGCTTCTCCGCCGCCTTGCCTGCGGCAAGGCCGCCGCCGACGATCACAAAGTTGTTCACGGGGATTCCTCGTCTCGGATGTCGCACACGGCGAGTCGGGTGTCCGGAGGGTCACCTCGTCAGACCGTGCAGCTCCCCGGTCTGTGACACAGAGATCTCCTACGCCAAGGTGATCGTCGTCGGTGTTCCCCGCCAGGCCATCCGTGCGTACGGGCACAGCGAGTCGGCCCTCTCCAGGAGTGGGGCGGCGATCTCCGGGTCGATGTCCGGCCAGCCGACCAGCAGGTCGATGTGCAGCAGGTAGCCGCCGTCGCCGGGGTCGCGGCCGAAGGACACGGTGGCCTCGACGGCGATCGGGGCCGGGTCGAGTTCCTCCTGGCGTGCCACCAGGCTCAGGGCGCCGTGGAAGCAGGCGGCGAACCCGGCCGCGAACAGCTGCTCGGGGTTCGTGCCCCGGCCGTCGCCGCCCAGTTCGGCGGGCATGCGCAGGTCGATGTCGAGGACCCCGTCGGACGAGCGTGCCCTGCCGGAGGCCCGTCCGTGACTCGAAGGGCCGCCGTTCACCGTCACCGTGGTGGTGTAGATGGGGGCGAAGGACTCACCGGCGTAGTCCTTCTCGGCGGACAGTCCCGGCAACTCGAACGGCTCGCTCATCGGGCGCCTCCCGCCCGGCAGCGGGGCGGGACCCCCGCACCGGTCACTCCACATGCCATCTTCGCCGCACCTCAGCCTGGTCGAGGGTGTGGCAGGTTGACCGACGAGTCACCGAACCTGTGACACCCGTCGGCGCGAGGAGGGGTGCGGCCGTCGGCCTCAGTCGGTCAGCGACGCCACGTAGGGAGCGAGCTTGGCCGGGTTCATGACCCACATGATGCGTTCGATGCCCCGCTCGGAGACGTCGACGCAGAGCAGCGCCACCGGGTTTCCCTCGGCCGACACGAGGACCGCCGGCCGGCCGTTGGCCTCGACCCAGCGGACCTCCGCCGGCGGCCAGAACCGCGGGGCGAAGGCGACGAGGTACTTGGAGACGTGCAGCCGGCCGACGACCGGGATCTTGGACGCCCCGCGGATGCCGCCGCCGTCGGCGTAGCTGACCACGTCCTCCGCGAGGACGTTCTCCAGCCCCGACAGGCTGCCGGTCCGGGCCGCGTCGAGGAACACCTCCAGCAGGCGCTTGTGCGCGGTCGAACTGACCGGCTCCTTGCGCTCCGCCGTCATGTGCTTGCGGGCCCGGGTCACCAGCTGGCGGGTGTTCGCCTCGTTCGTCTCCAGGATCTCCGCGATCCGCTTGTACGGGTAGTCGAAGGCCTCCCGCAGCACATACGCGGCCCGTTCCACGGGGTTGAGCTTCTCCAGGAGCAGGAGCACCGCCATGTCGAGCGCCTCGGCCCGCTCGGCACCCAGCTGCGGATCCGCTTTGGTGTCGACCGGCTCCGGCAGCCAGGGCCCGGTGTACGACTCACGCCGCATCCTGGCGGACTGGGCGACGTTGATCGCCAGCCGGGCGGTGACGGTCGCGAGGAACGCGGCCGGCTCCTTGATCTCGCCGCGGTCGGTCTTCTGCCACCGCAGCCACGCGTCCTGGACGACGTCCTCGGCCTCCGCGGCGGTGCCGAGGATGCGGTAGGCGATACCGAAGAGCTGGGGGCGCGCCGCCATGAACTGCTGTGCTGCCCGGTCGAGGGAGTCGGTGCCGTCCTCGGCGCGCATGGAATGTCCTCCAGTCCTGGACGACCAGGCTACAAGCGGGTAGGGCCGGACGCGCGGCCGGGGCCGCCTCCGCCGGACGTCCTTCAACGCCCGAGCCGCACGGTCAGCACGGCGGGATCGGCCCGTCCGGGCAGCGGTACGAACCCGGAGCCCGCGAGCTCCGCGATCACTTCCGCCAGGGAGGCCGGCCACATCCAGAACGTCTCCGTGTACTCGCGCAGGACACCCCGCGCGCCGCGTACCCAGTACTCGAAGCGGGTACGGATCCGGTCCGCGTCGGCCGACATCACCATGCGCCCTCCGTACACGTGCTGGCCGACCTTCTGGGCCGGCAGGACGTGCGTGGCCTCGTCACGGGGGAGGCGGTCGGGCGGGAGATGGACGAGGAGCACCCCGCCCGGCAGCAGCGCTTCGGCGACGGCCGGCCACAGGGCGCGGCGCGCGTCCGGCGGGAGACAGCCGATCGTGTTGTGGCATATCGCCACGTCCGCGACCTCCCGCAGCCCGGCCTCGCCGAGCCCCTGGGGGTGCACGGTGACCCGCGTCCTCATGCCGGCGGGCAGGGCCGCGAGGCGGGTCATCAGCAGCGACCGCATGCAGCGCGTCGGCTCGACCGCGTGCACGGGAACCCGCGACTCGGCGAGGCTCATGAGCGTGACCCGCCCGGTCCCGGCACCGACGTCCAGCACGCCCCTGCGGGCGGTACGCACGTCGCGGGCGTAGAACCGGTGCACCCGGGCCCTGTCCCGGTCCGCCTGAAGGATGTCGTAGAACTCGGCACTGACCTCGTAGGCGTCCCGTGGCTCCGGGCTCGGCGGATCAACGGTGACATCTGGCAGGAGAGGCATATAGAGATAGACAGGCCGGAGGGCCCATCTGTGACAGTGGGCTCGACGGGGGAGCGCCGGCGGCGCGGGCTGCGCCGGTGGGCGCCCGGCGGGGTCGTGACAGGCGTTGGTAGCGTCGATCGTGCCGCGCCTGCCGGTGCGACGCGCCGACCGACCGAGAGAGATGCGATGTCCCCGACGATCCGCAGGGCTGTGATCCCCGCCGCCGGACTCGGCTCCCGACTGCTGCCCCTGACGAAGGCGACACCCAAGGAGATGCTCCCGGTCGGCGACAAGCCGGTCATCGAGCACACCGTGCGCGAGCTGGTGGACTCCGGAATCACCGACATCACCATCGTGGTCTCCGGCGGCAAGAGCCTCATCCAGGACCACTTCCGCCCCAACCCCGCCCTCGTCGAACAGCTCCGCACCGACGGCAAGACGGCCTACGCCGACGCCGTCGAGGAGGTCGCCGAGCTGGCCCGCAAGGGCCACATCACCTACCTCGACCAGTACGGCCCGTACGGCAACGGCACCCCGGTGCTGAACGCCGCCCGCTCCTTCGGCGACGAACCGGTGCTCGTGCTGTGGCCCGACGACGTCTTCGTGGCCGAGGTGCCCCGCGCCCAGCAGCTGATCCGTGCCTACGAGCAGACCGGCTGCCCGGTGCTGGCCCTGCTGCCCATGGACCCGACCGAGTCCCAGCGCTACGGCGTCCCCATCGTCAAGGAGGACCTCGGGGACGGCCAGCTGCGCATCACCGGCCTGGTCGAGAAGCCCGAGCCCGCCTCCGCCCCGTCCTCGTACGCGGCCATCGGCGGGTACGTCGTCACCCCCGGCATCATCGACGAACTGCGCGAGCAGACCCGCCGCTGGTACGAGCACCGGACCGGCGAGGTCTATCTGACCGACGCCATCAACGCCTACGCCGCCACCCGCGCGGTGTACGGGCAGGTCATCAAGGGCCGCTGGTACGACACCGGCAATCCGGCCGACTACCTGGTCGCCCAGATGGCGTCCGCCCTCGCCCACCCCGAGTACGGCCCTCTCCTGCGCGGACTGGTCGCCGGACTCGACGACGCCGGCTGACCGGGCGCTCACGGCACGGGCCGGTCCGTCGCCGCCGGCGCGTCCTGCCGGGCGCGGATGAGGGAGATCACCGTGTCGGTCGTGCGGTCGAGAAGGCTGCGCCCGTCGGGTAGCGTCCGGTCCCGGCTGATGTAGCTGCGGGGGCCGAGGTGGGTCGCCGGATCGAGCCGATGCACGGTGACCTTCCCGGCGCGCCGGGCCCGGTTCCAGCCGCTCCCGCGGAACAGGGGCCAGCGCTGCGGGAACATCCAGGTGCCGACCCGCTCGATCCGGTCGTACGCACTGGTGAGGCGGTGCAGCTGCTCGACTCGTGAGAGGTCGTTGGCGCCGTTGTGGAACCCGCCGAGCGTGATCACCACGAGCGGGCAGCGCAGCCGGGCGTGCAGTTCACCGACCGCGCCGGTGGCGACCTGCGCCCCGCCGCTGTAGCTGAGCAGCACGACCGGCACCCCGCTGCCGGGCCGGTAGCCGGCCAGCCGCAGCTGCGTGGCGATCTGGGAGCCGACGGCCCGGTTGTACAGGGGCCGGTAGCGGTGGTCGGCGGCGACGAAGATCTGCATGACGTTGTGCAGGAACAGCAGCAGACCGATGTGCCGGCGCAGCCACGCCCACACCGGACGGTCGGCGAGCGGGTCGGCCAGTGGCGAGTAGGGCTGCACCTGGCCCAAAACCCGCAGCTCGGGCGCCCCGGCGAGCACCGCCTTGACCAGCTGCCCGCCGTCCCGGGTGTCCCGCACGCGGCGCTTGCCGATGCCGTCCAGGTAGACCAGGTACGCCGCCGGGGGAGCGTCGGCGGCCGCGCCCCGGGCGTAGGGCATGCCCTCGGGCAGCTCGGTGGTGGGTGCCCGGAAGCCGGCGCTGTAGGCCAGCACCTCGTAGCGGGCCAGCAGCCCCTCGGCGAGCAGGACGGGCCCGAGCACGCAGGCCCAGAGCAGGAAGTCGTTCATGAGATCGGCTCCGGTGTACGAGGCGTGCTGAGCCGCACGACCAGCCGCCGTACGGCTTCCACGGCAAGGCCCAGTCCCACCCCGGCGACGGCCACGCAGCCGGCGGCGCCCCACCAGCCGAGGTCGGTTGCCGCAGCGAGCGGTCCGGCCAGACCGGCGCCGACCGCCACGAACAGCACCAGGTGGAGCAGGGGTCCGAGCAGCGGGAACGCGAGCACGGCGCACAGCAGCAGCGGGGCGGCCAGACCCGGCGTCCACTCCAGGGCCTCGCCCGCCGGAGGGGAGGACACCGGCAGCTCGGCCAGGGTCCACGCGGTCAGCGGCCACAGCGTGAATACGGCGGCCTCGACCAGACCGGCGCCGATCAGCAGCCCGACCACCAGGTTCCGGGGCATGCCCGGCCGGCGCGCCAGCAGCGGGAGGATGCGCCCGGCGGCCTCCGACAGCCCGGCGAACAGCAGCAGCACGATGACGAGGGACATGACTCAGCCCCGCCGTGCCGGATCGGTGACCGGTCGGCGGGCAGCGCCCGCCACGTGCATGTACTGCTCCAGTTCGGCGGCCGCCCTCCGGTAGCCGCCCGCGTCACGCTGGGCGGCCTTCAGAGTGGCCGCCGCCTCCCGGAAGGCGGGCTCGTGCAGCAGACGTCGGGCGAGGGCGCGCACCGAGCCCTTGTCGACGTCCTCGGTACGGATCGACAGACCCGCGCCGAGCTCGACCACACGAGCCGCCGTCATCGGCTGGTCGGCGCCCTGCGGGACCACCAGCATCGGGACCCCCGCCTGCATGGCCTCGTTGACACTGTTCATCCCACCGTGGGTGACGAACAGCGCCGCACGGTCCAGAACCTCCAACTGCGGTACGAAACGCAGCGGAACCACATTGGCGGGCAGCGGCCCCAGAGCCCCGGGGTCGGTCTGCCCGGTGGACACGATCACCGTGCCGCCCAGCGGGGCGAGCGCGACGGCGAACGTACGCAGCAGCTTCGGATCGGCGCCGAACACCGTGCCGAGCGAGGCGTACAGCACCGGACTCCGGAGCCGGCCGGCGTCGAACGACGGATCGGCCGGGCGGGCACCGATGCTCGGGCCGACGAACCGGTAGGACTCGTCGAAGTGCTCGACGGCGGGCTGGAACGCCCGTGATGTGTACACCAGGTTGAGCCCCTGGCGGATGTTCAGCAGGTCGAGCGGCGGCAGCCCGCGCGCGTCGAACCGGCGGCGCAGCTCCCGGCGGGCCCGCAAGTAGCCCCGTACACTCCCGAGTTGACCACGAGCCGCCGCCAGCAGATCCCACGAGGCGTGCGTGGGGCTCGGCACCTGCCGGTTGAAGGCGAACGTGGTGAACGACGAGGCCGCCGGCACACCCAGTTCGCGTGCCGCCACCGCGCCCCACAGACAGGAACTGTCGTGGACGATCAGGTCGGGCCCGTCGCGGCGCAGGTCGTCCAGCACGGTGGGCAGCAGACGCAGACTCGTGGTCGCGAGCGACTCCAGCAGGGTGACCGGCGTCGGGGGATCGGGCAACGGCTGCTCGCCGCCGGGGTAGAGACGCACGGACGCGCCCGTGGCCTCGATCTCCTGACGGAACGCCGGCGAGGTGTGGTATGTGACCGTGTGCCCGCGCCGGACGAGCTCGGCCACCACCGGCAGCGTCGGATTGATGTGCCCGTGCATGCCGATGTTGAGGAACGCGATGGTGCTCACAGCCCTGTCTCCCGTTTCCCGCCTACTCCACGAAGTACGAGTCGTGTTCGTCGAAGAACCTCGCCCGCTCCATCTCGGCCGGGGTGTCGGAGTCGTTGCGGAAGGCGTGCAGCCCGCCCTGCGGGACGTGCAGGAAGTCGCCCTGCCGGGCGTCGACCCACTGTTCGCCGTCGAAGAGCCGCACGGTACCCCCGAGGATGAAGAAGGACTCCGAGATGGTGCGGTGGAAGTGGGTCTTCGGGCCGCCCGCCCGCGCGCTCATCTCGACCCGGTAGAGCCCGAATTCGCCGCGCGTGGTGGTCGTGGTCGCCAGGTAGTGGATGGCGTCCGCGCCGGCGGTGCCGACGTCCGGCGGGGTGTCCGCCGGCCGGAAGTCCGCGTTGATCTCGCCGCCGTCACCGTCGTAGACCCGCTTCGGATACGACATGCCGACCGCTCCTTTCGTACGGGGGTGGCGTGGCGGTCAGCCGAACTGGCCGGGCTGGTAGTCCCCGGCGGGCTGCTGGTTGATGACGTTGATGCGGTTGTAGGCGTTGATGACGCCGAGCAGCGAGATCAGCGCCACGAGTTGCTCCTCGTCGAAGTGCTTCGCCGCGTCGGCCCAGGCCTCGTCGGTGACGCCGCCGGCCGCGTCGGCGATACGGGTGCCCTGCTCCGCCAGCTCCAGGGCGGCGCGCTCGGCCTCCGTGAAGACCTTGGCCTCCCGCCAGGCCGCGACCAGGTTCAGGCGCTGCGCGGTCTCACCGGCCTCGGCGGCGTCCTTGGTGTGCATGTCCGTGCAGAAGCCGCAGCCGTTGATCTGGCTGGCGCGGATCTTCACCAGTTCCTGGATCGTGATCGGCAGGGACGAGTCCGCGAGCAGCTTGCTCGCCGAGTTGATGTGCCGCAGCACCTTTCCCGCGAGGGGGTTTCCGAAGTAGTCGAGACGCGGTTCCACGGTGATGTTCTCCTTGCCGTTCGGGATGGCCTACACAGCACTGACCGAACGGGGCCGCAAGGTGTGACAGCACGGCATGTGTGAACCACGTCTCACCACTGTTCGCCGAGGACCGCACCTCGGGGGCGCGGCAGTGCCCGAGGCGGCCTCGGCGTTACTAGGGTTTTTCCCGTACCCGCGGACCGAGACTCTCACCGTGCCGCATCCGAGAGAACCCGCAGAACACGCCGTCTGACCTGAGCCGACGCCCCGCGTCCCGGCGGGTCCCGGCCCAGGTCGTTCCGACGGGGCGGCCGCCCATCCCCCGGGGCGGCCGCCCTCTGCGTGCACTCGCGCGCCCGCGCCCCCGCGCCGGGCAGACGCCCGGTCCGTGACCGCACCGGCCCGGGCCAGGTCGACGACATCCCGCATCGGTAACCGCTGTCGAGGTGACTTGAGATGGACAACGAAGACAAGCTCAGGGACTACCTGAAGCGGGCCACCGCCGACCTGCGGCACAGCCGGCAGCGCGTCCACGACCTCGAGGCCGCCGCCCACGAACCCATCGCCGTCATCGGCATGGCCTGCCGCTACCCGGGCGGCGTGACCGACCCCGACGGCCTCTGGGACCTGCTCGTCGACGGCCGGCACGGCATCGGGCCGTTCCCCGACGACCGCGGCTGGGACCTCGAAGCGGTCTCGGCCGCCGCCTCCGGCGGAGGCTTCCTCCACGACGCCACCGACTTCGACGCCGAGTTCTTCGGCATCAGCGCGCGCGAAGCCGTAGCCATGGACCCCCAGCAGCGGATCGTGCTCGAATCCACCTGGGAGGCCATCGAGTCCGCCCGGCTCGACCCCACCGCACTGCGCGGCAGCGAGACCGCCGTGTTCATGGGCGCCATGGCCCAGGAGTACCGCGCCGGCGCCGAGGACGGCGCCCGCGGCCTGCACCTGACCGGAAACGCCGGCAGCGTCCTGTCCGGCCGGATCGCCTACACCCTCGGCCTGACCGGCCCCGCACTGACGGTCGACACCGCCTGCTCCTCCTCCCTCGTCGCCCTGCACCTCGCCTCCCACGCCCTGCGCACCGGCGAATGCACCCTCGCCCTCGCCGGCGGCGTCACCGTCATGTCGACCCCCTCCACCCACCTGGAGTTCGGCCGCCAGGGCGGCCTGTCGGCCGACGGACTGTGCCGCTCCTTCGACGACTCCGCCGACGGCACCGGATGGTCCGAGGGCGTCGGCGTGCTGCTGCTGGAGCGCCTGTCCGACGCCCGCCGCAACGGCCACCGCGTCCTCGCCGTCGTCCGCGGCTCCGCCGTCAACCAGGACGGCGCCAGCAACGGCCTCACCGCACCCAACGGCCCCTCCCAGCAACGCGTCATCGAACAGGCCCTGATCAACGCCCGGCTCTCCGCCGACCAGATCGACGCCGTCGAGGCCCACGGCACCGCCACCACCCTCGGCGACCCCGTCGAGGCCCAGGCACTCCTCGCCACCTACGGCCGCGCCCGCACCGCCGAACGCCCGCTGCTGCTCGGCTCGGTGAAGTCCAACCTCAGCCACACCCAGGCCGCGGCGGGCGTGGCCGGCGTCATCAAGATGGTGCAGGCCATCCGCCACGGCATCCTGCCCCGCACCCTGCACGTCGACGAGCCCAACACCCACGTCGACTGGTCCGATGGCACCGTACGCCTCGTCACCGGCAACACCCCTTGGCCCGACACCGGGCAGCCCCGCCGCGCCGCCGTCTCCTCCTTCGGCATCAGCGGCACCAACGCCCACGCCGTCATCGAACAGGCCCCCGCCGACCCGTCCGACGAGGCCGCACCCATCCCCGCACCCGGCACCCCCGTACCGCTCGTCCTGTCGGGCCGTACTCCGCAGGCCCTCGCCGCCCAGGCGGCCCGGCTGGGCACCGCCCTGGACCGCCCCGGACAGCCGCCGCGACTGGACACCCTGGCCCGCACCCTCGCAACCACCCGCACTGCCTTCGAGTACCGTGCGGCCCTCGTCACCTCCGACCTCGCCACCGTCACCGCCGGCCTCACCGCCCTCGCGGCCGGCACCCCGGCCCCCGGCCTGCTGCGCCACACCGCGACCGACGCCCCCAGCGCGTACCTCTTCTCCGGCCAGGGCGCCCAACGCCTCGGCATGGGACGCGAGTTGTACGACGCCCACCCCACCTTCCGCGCGGCCCTGGACGAGTCCCTCGCCCTCCTCCCGCCCTCCGTACGGGACGCGATGTGGGGCACCGACGCCTCCGCCCTGAACGACACAGGCGCAGCCCAGCCCGCCCTGTTCGCCATGGAGGTGGCCCTGTTCCGCCTCCTCGAATCGTGGGGCGCACGGCCCGACTTCGTGGCCGGGCACTCCATCGGCGAGGTCGCCGCCGCCCATGTCGCGGGCGTACTGTCCCTCGCCGACGCCTGCACCCTCGTCACCGCCCGCGCCGCGCTGATGGCCGACCTCCCCGAGGGCGGCGCCATGACGGCCGTACGGGCCTCCGAGGAGCAGATACGGCCGTACCTCACCGCCGACATCGCCGTGGCCGCCGTCAACGGCCCGGCCTCCGTGGTCCTCTCCGGCACCGCCGAAGCCGTCGCCGAAGCCGCCGCACGGCTCACCGCCGACGGCCACCGCACCACACCCCTGCGGGTCTCCCACGCCTTCCATTCCCCGCTGATGGACCCGATGCTGGGCGACTTCGCGCAGGCCCTGTCCGGCATCGCGTTCCACCCGCCACGCATCCCGCTCGTCTCCAACCTCACCGGCACCCTCGCCACCCCGGAGGACGTGTGCGACCCGGGGTACTGGGTCCGCCACGTCCGGGAGACCGTCCGCTTCGCCGACTGCCTGCGCACCCTGGACGCGCAGGGCGTCCGCACCTTCCTCGAACTCGGCCCCGACGGCGTCCTCACCGGCCTGGTCCCCGAGACGGCACCCGAGGGCACCGTCGCCCTGGCGGCCCTCCGCAAGGACGCCCCCGAGACCGCAGCTCTCACCACGGCACTCGCCGCCCTGCACACCACCGGCACCCCCGTCGACTGGACGCGTTACTTCGCCGACGCCCCCGCCCAACCCGTCGACCTCCCTACCTACGCCTTCCAGCGCCGCCGGCACTGGCCGGCCGCGGGCGTCGGCGGCGCCGGGGACGTCCGCGCCGTCGGTCTCGCCCCCGCCGAACACGGCCTCCTCGGCGCGGCCGTGTCCCTCGCCGACTCCGACGGCGCCCTCCTCTCCGGCCGCCTCTCCTTCGCCACCCACCGCTGGCTGGCCGACCACCGCATCGGTGGCCGCGTCCTCCTGCCCGGCGCCGCCTTCGTCGAACTCGCCCTGCGCGCCGGCGACGAGTTCGGCTGCGACCGCGTCACCGAACTCGCCCTCCCCGTCCCGCTCGAACTCCCCGAGCAGGGCGCAGTCCAGATCCAGACGTTCGTCGGCGCCTCCGACGCCAACGGCCAACGACCGGTGACCATCTACGCCCGCCCCGACGTCCGGCACGGGGAGCACGGGCAGGGCGAGCGGGGGGACGGCGAGCAGGGGGACGGCCAGCACGGGCAGGACGAGTACGCCTGGACGCTGCACGCCACCGGTCGGCTCGGCCCCGGCACGGACGCCGCCACACCCGCCGTACCGGACGTCACGCAGTGGCCCCCCGCCGGCGCCGAACCCGTCCCGGTCGACGGCGCCTACGACGCCCTCGCCGAGCACGACTTCGCCTACGGGCCGGCGTTCCGCGGCCTCAGTGCCGTTTGGCGCCGGGACGGCGACCTCTACGTCGAGGCCGAACTCCCCGAGGGAACCCGCACCGCCGGCTTCGCCCTCCACCCCGTACTGCTCGACGCCCTCCTCCACGCCGTCGCCCACGCGGGAGACGGCCGCCTGGGTGTGCCGTTCGCCTGGGAGGGCGTCGGCCTGCACGCCACCGGCGCCACCAAGATCCGCGCCCGCCTCACCGCGCAGGGCGAGGACACCGTCGCCATCGACGTCGTGGACACCATGGGCGCACCCGTCCTGTCCGTGGACGCGCTCACCACACGCCCCCTCGACACCGCGCGCGCCGGTACCTCGAAGGCCGCCGACACGCTGTATCGCGTCGACTGGGTCCCGGCCCCCGAGACGACGCCGTACGAAGGCCCCCTCGCCCTGCTCACCGACGGCCCGTTCGCCCAGGAGATCAGCGACGCCCTCGGCGGCGACACGCCCATGCGCATCCAGGCAGACCCTGCGCAGACGGGCCCTGTCCCGGATGTGGTCCTGGCTCCGCTCACGGCCGACCCCGACGCGACGAACCCGGTCGATGAACTGCACACGCTGACCGCCCGTGCCCTCGAACTGGTCCGCCATTGGCAGCACGACGAGCGCCTGCGCGGCACCCGCCTGGTCATCGTCCTCCGTGACGACCGACCCGAGACCGCCGCCGTGCGCGGCCTGCTACGCGCCGCCGAGTCCGAACACCCGGGTGGCATCGGCCTGTTGACCCTCGGCGCCGAGCCCGTGGACGGGACCCTTCTCCGTAAGGCCCTCACCGTCGGCGAACGCGAGGCCGCCCTCGTGGAGGGGCACGTGCGTGTTCCTCGGCTGGTGCGTGTCGGTGGTTCGCGTGGGGTGGGGGTGGAGTGGGCCGGTCCGGGTGCTGTGGTGGTGACGGGTGGTTCGGGTGGTCTGGGTGGGGTGGTGGCGCGGCATCTGGTGCGGGTGCATGGGGTGCGGGAGCTGGTGCTGCTGTCGCGGCGGGGTGCGGATGCGCCGGGGGCTGGTGAACTCGTCGCCGAGCTCGGCGAGTTGGGTGCCCTGGTTGACGTGGTCGCGTGTGATGTGGCGGATCGTGAGGCGCTGGCCGGTGTGCTGGCGGGGCGGTCCGTGCGGGGTGTCGTGCATGCCGCGGGTGTCCTGGACGACGGGCTCGTCGGCAGCCTGACCCCCGAGCGCCTGCACGCCGTACTCGCCCCAAAGGCGGACGCGGCCCGGCACCTCCATGAACTCCTCCCCGACGTCGAGGCCTTCGTCCTCGTCTCCTCCGCCGCCGGCACCTTCGGCCCCGTGGGCCAGGCCGCCTACGCCGCGGCCAACGCCCACCTCGACGCCCTCGCCGCGCACCGCCGCGCCCAGGGCATGCACGCGATCTCCCTGGCCTGGGGGCCGTGGCAGATCGACGGCGCCGGCATGACGGCCGGACAGCCGCCCACGGAGCCGCACGACGAGTCCGCGCTCATCAGGCCGGTGTCCCCGGAGGAGGGCCTGACACTCTTCGACGCGGCCCTCGCGGGCGCCGACGACGTCGTACTCCCGATCCCGCTGGACCTGCGGTCGGCCCGCTCCCGCACCGAGATCCCGGCACTCCTCCGTGGGCTCGCACGACCCCGCCGCCGCACCGCGAGCAGCGGGACCGGCGCCCCCGACCTGGTCCGGCGGCTCGCGCCGCTCGACGGGGTGGAGCGGCACGAGGTGCTGCTCGATCTCGTGCGGGGGCAGGTGTCGTTGGTGCTGGGGCACGAGGGTGCCCTGGGCGTGGACGCGTCGCGGTCGTTCCGCGATCTGGGCTTCGACTCGCTGCTGGCGGTCGAGCTGCGCAATGGCTTGCAGTCGGTGACGGGGTTGCGGCTGCCGGCGACGTTGGTGTTCGACTATCCGACGGTGGCCGTCCTGGCGGACTTCCTCCTGGGGGAGGTGTTGGGGGCGCAGGCTCCGATGCCGTCGTCGCCGGTTGCGGCCATGGCCGACGATCCGGTCGTCGTCGTGGGGATGGCCTGCCGGTTCCCCGGTGGGGTGTCGTCGCCGGAGGAGCTGTGGCGGCTGGTGTCGGAAGGCGGGGACGCGGTCGGGGAGTTCCCGGCCGACCGGGGCTGGGACCTGGAGCGGCTGTACCACCCGGACGCGGAGCACACCGGTACGTCGTCCACCCGGGCCGGAGGCTTCCTCCGGGAGGCGGGTGCATTCGACGCGGACTTCTTCGGGATGAGCCCGCGTGAGGCGTTGGCGACGGATGCGCAGCAGCGGCTGCTGCTGGAGTCGGTGTGGGAGGCGATCGAGCGGGCGGGCATCGACCCGACCTCGCTGCGGGGCAGCCAGACCGGTGTCTTCGCCGGAGTCATGTACAACGACTACGGACTCCTCCTCGACGGCCGCGAGTTCGAGGGCCTGCGCGGCAACGGGAGCGCGATGAGCATCGCCTCCGGCCGGGTCGCCTACTCCTTCGGCTTCGAGGGACCCACCGTCTCGATCGATACGGCGTGCTCGTCGTCACTGGTGGCACTGCATCTGGCCGCGCAGGCGCTGCGAAGCGGTGAGTGCTCACTTGCGGTGGCCGGTGGTGTGACGGTGATGTCGACGCCGACGACCTTTGTGGAGTTTTCGCGGCAGGGTGGGTTGGCGCCGGATGGGCGGTGCAAGGCGTTCTCCGACTCGGCCGATGGGGTCGGCTGGGCCGAGGGTGTGGGTGTACTGCTGCTGGAGCGGCAGTCGGATGCGGTGCGTAATGGGCATCGGATTCTGGCGGTTGTTCGGGGGAGTGCGGTCAATCAGGACGGCGCTTCGAATGGGCTGACCGCGCCGAACGGACCGTCGCAGCAGCGGGTGATTCGGCAGGCGCTGGCGTCGGCCGGGTTGTCGGCCGGCGATGTGGATGCGGTCGAGGCGCACGGTACGGGTACGACGCTCGGTGATCCGATCGAGGCGCAGGCGCTGCTGGCGACCTATGGCCAGGATCGTGAACGGCCGTTGCTGCTCGGCTCGGTGAAGTCGAACCTGGGCCACACCCAGGCCGCCGCCGGGGTCGCCGGCGTCATCAAGTCGATCATGGCGATGCGGCACGGTGTCCTCCCGCGCACCCTGCACGTCGACGCACCGTCCTCCCACGTGGACTGGTCGGCCGGCGCGGTCGAGCTGGTCCGGGAGCAGGTGGCCTGGCCGCAGACCGGGCGCCCGCGTCGCGTCGGTGTGTCTTCCTTCGGGCTGAGCGGCACCAACGCGCACCTCATCCTGGAGGCCGGGCCGGAGGCCGAACCGGCTTCGGCCGGCGCCGAGTTCGACGTACTGCCGCTGGTGGTGTCGGCCCGGTCGGAGCAGGCCTTGGATGCGCAGATCGAGTTGCTGCGGGCCGTCGAGCCGTCGGCGGACGTCGCCTACACGCTGGCGGCGGGACGGGCCACGTTCGGGCACCGGGCAGTGTTGCTGGCGTCCGCGGACGGCGTCGCCGAGGTCTCCAGAGGCACCGCGGCCGAGGAGCCGCTCGCGTTCGTGTTCTCGGGACAAGGTGCCCAACGATTGGGCATGGGACGGGAGTTGTACGCCCAATACCCCGTGTTCGCCCGTGCGTTGGACGAGGTGCTCGCCGAGCTCGACCCTGCCCTGCGTGGTGTGATCTGGGGCGAGGACGAGGTGTCTCTGAACCGTACGGAGTTCGCTCAGCCCGCCCTCTTCGCGATCGAGGTCGGGCTGTTCCGGCTGGTGACCTCGCTCGGTGTCACGCCGAAGTACCTCGCGGGTCACTCCGTCGGTGAGATCGCGGCTGCCCATGTCGCGGGCGTGCTGTCGCTCGCGGACGCCTGCGCGCTGGTGTCGGCGCGGGCGCGGTTGATGCAGGCCCTGCCGGAGGGCGGGCTCATGCTGGCGGTCGAGGCGGGTGAGGACGAGGTCGCCCCGCATCTGGTCGAGGGCGTGTCCATCGCGGCGGTGAACGGGCCGTCCTCAGTGGTGCTCTCGGGCACGGAAGAGGCCGTACTCGCCGTCGCCGCCGCCCTGCCGGATCGACGCACGACACGACTGCGGGTCTCGCACGCCTTCCACTCCCCGCTCATGGAACCGATGATGCTGGAGGAGTTCCGAGCGGCGCTCGCCGGTCTGCGCTTCGACGAGCCGCGCATCCCCTTCGTCTCCAACCTCACCGGCAACCTGACCAGCCCCGACACCATCGACTACTGGGTCCGACACGTCCGTGACACCGTCCGATTCGCCGACGGCATCCGCACCCTCACCGAACACGGCGTCACGCGCTTCCTGGAGATCGGCCCCGACGGCGTGCTGGCTGCGCTGATACGGCAGTCAGTGGCGGACGAGGCGCTCGTCGCGCCCGTACTGCGCAAGGACCGGCCCGAGCCGGCAGCCGCGCTCACCGCACTCGCGCAGCTCTACACGCACGGCGTGCCCGTGGACTGGCCGGCCCTGTTCAAGGACACGGGCGTCCGGCCGGCGGATGTCCCGACCTACCGCTTCCAGCGCCAGAACTACTGGCCGGCGGGGGCGTACGCGATGGGTGCCGGGGACGTGCGGGCCGCGGGCCTCGCCGCCGCCGACCATCCGCTGCTCCGGGCCGCCGTGTCCTTGGCCGACTCCGAGGACGTGGTGCTGTCCGGACGGCTGTCGACGGCCACGCACCCGTGGCTGGCCGACCACATGGTCCTCGGCCGGGTGGTCGTCCCGGGCACGGCCTTCGTGGAACTGGCGCTGCGTGCCGGCGACGAGGTCGGGTTCGGCACCCTGGACGACCTCACCGTGTCGACGCCCCTCGTGGTCCCGGACACGGGCGCCGTGCAGATCCAGGTCCGGGTCGCGGAGACCGAGGACGCCGGTCGCCGCACGGTGACGGTGCACGCCCGCCCCGACGAGACGGGCGGCGACGCTCCTTGGACACAGCACGCCGCAGGCGCTCTCTCCGATGAACCACCACTGCGGACGGACTGGGCCGATGCTGCCGCGCAGTGGCCGCCCGCCGGCGCGGAGCGTGTCGGGACGGACGACCTCTACGACGACCTGGCCGACGCCGGCCTCACCTACGGCCCCCTCTTCCAAGGGCTGCGCGGCGTCTGGCGGCGCGGAGACGAGACGTTCGCCGAGGTGACGCTGCCGACCGGTACCGATGCCGGCGGGTTCGGGCTGCACCCGGCGTTGCTCGACGCGACCCTGCACGCCATCGCCGCGGCCGCCGCCGGAGGGACGGGCGGCCCCGCGCTGCCCTTCGCCTGGGAGGGCGTCACGCTGTACGCGTCCGGTGCGAGCGAGGTACGCGCCCGACTGGTCCGGCAGGGCGACCGGGACGCCATCGCCGTCGACCTCGCCGATGTCGAGGGCCACCCGGTGGCACGGGTGTCCGGGCTCGTCGTCCGGCCCGTGACGAGCGACCAGCTGGGTGGGGCGAGTACGGCGACCGGGTCTCTGTTCCGGGTCGACTGGACCGAGGCGGCGGAGACGTCGGCGGAGCTTCCGGCCGTGGCGTTGATCGGGGGCGGGGAGGCGCTCGCGGAGGTGATGCGGGGCGCCGTGGCCGAAGTTCGGAGCTACGCCGACCTGGACGAGTTGGCGACGGGCGGCGATGCCGATTCCGACCTGAGCCGGTCGGTTCCGGGTCTGGTCGTGGCTGCACTGGAGGTCGCCGACGACAGCGGACGGGACCTGGCCGGACAGACGCACGCCGCCGTCGCGCAGGCACTGGCCCTCGTGCAGGAGTGGGTCGCGCAGGAGGGGTTCCGGGACGCGCGGCTGGTGGTGCTCACGCGGGGCGGCTCGACCGTGGTCTCTGCCGCGGTGCGTGGGCTCGTGCGAGCTGCGGGCGCCGAGTATCCGGGCCGCTTCGCGACGCTGGACATCGCGGATGCCGATTTTGGCGACCAACTCGGCGCCGCGCTGCGCGCGTTGGCCGCCGATGAAACCGACGTCGCCGTGCGAGGCGGGACCGTGCGTGTTCCTCGGCTGGTGCGTGTCGCTGGTTCGCGTGGGGTGGGGGTGGAGTGGGCCGGTCCGGGTGCCGTGGTGGTGACGGGTGGTTCGGGTGGTCTGGGTGGGGTGGTGGCGCGGCATCTGGTGCGGGTGCATGGGGTGCGGGAGCTGGTGCTGCTGTCGCGGCGGGGTGCGGATGCGCCGGGGGCTGGTGAACTCGTCGCTGAGCTGGGCGAGTTGGGTGCCCGGGTCGATGTGGTCGCGTGTGATGTGGCGGATCGTGAGGCGCTGGCCGGTGTGCTGGCGGGGCGGTCCGTGCGGGGTGTCGTGCATGCCGCGGGTGTCCTGGACGACGGGCTCGTCGGCAGCCTGACCCCCGAGCGTGTCGAAGCCGTACTGCGCCCCAAGGTCGACGCGGCCTGGCACCTGCACGAACTCCTCCCCGACGAGACACCGCTCGTCGTCTTCTCCTCCGTCGCCGGTCTGTTCGGCAGCGTCGGCCAGGCCGCCTACGCCGCCGCCAATGCCTGCCTCGACGCCCTGATGACCTTGCGCCGGGACATGGGACTGCCCGCGGTGTCCCTCGTATGGGGTCCCTGGCAGCAGGAAGCCGGAGGCATGACGGCCGACCCGCAGCGGACGGCCCGTACCGGCATTCCCGCGATCACGGTCGACCAGGGCCTGGCCCTGTTCGACGCGGCGCTGCGGACGCCCGAGCAGGTCGTCGTACCCGCTCCGCTCGACCTGCGCGCGATCCGGGAGACGGGCGAAGTGCCCCCGCTCTTCCGCGCGTTGGTGCGTTCGCGCCGTCGGGCGGTCGCGGCGGGCGGTCTGCTTCGGCTGCTCACCGGGCTCGACGAGGTGGAGCGGCGCGAGGTGCTGCTGGACCTCGTGCGGGGGCAGGTGGCGCTGGTCCTGGGCCACGAGAGCGCCGCGCGTGTCGATGACTCTCGGTCGTTCCGGGATCTGGGCTTCGACTCGCTGTTGGCGGTCGAGCTGCGCAATGGCTTGCAGTCGGTGACCGGGCTGCGGTTGCCGGCGACGTTGGTGTTCGACTATCCGACGGTGGCCGTCCTGGCGGACTTCCTGCTGGGTGAGGTGCTGGGGGCGCAGGCTCCGGTGCCGTCGTCGCCGGTGGCGGTGATGACCGACGATCCGGTGGTGATCGTGGGGATGGCCTGCCGTTATCCCGGTGGTGTCTCCTCGCCGGAGGACCTGTGGCGGGTGGTGTCGGAGGGTGTGGACGCGGTAGGTGACTTCCCGTCCGACCGCGGCTGGGACCTGGAGCGGCTCTACCACCCGGATCCGCAGCACACCGGAACGTCGTCGACGCGGGCCGGTGGCTTCCTCGCCGACGCCGGCGGGTTCGATCCGGAGTTCTTCGGGATGAGTCCGCGTGAGGCGTTGGCGACGGATGCGCAGCAGCGGTTGCTGCTGGAGTCGGTGTGGGAGGCGATCGAGCGGGCGGGCATCGACCCGACGTCCCTGCGGGGCAGCCAGACCGGTGTCTTCGCCGGTCTCATGTACAACGACTACGGCGTCCTCCTGTCCGGCGACGAGTTCGAGGGCTTCAGGGGGAGTGGCAGCTCACCGAGCATCGCGTCCGGTCGTGTTGCGTATGCGCTGGGCCTTGAGGGTCCGACGGTGACGATCGATACGGCGTGCTCGTCGTCGTTGGTGGGTCTGCATTTGGCTGCGCAGGCGTTGCGGGGTGGTGAGTGTTCGCTTGCGGTGGCCGGTGGTGTGACGGTGATGTCGACGCCGACGACCTTTGTGGAGTTCTCGCGGCAGGGTGGGTTGGCGCCGGATGGGCGGTGCAAGGCGTTCTCGGACGCGGCTGATGGTGTCGGTTGGGCCGAGGGTGTGGGTGTACTGCTGCTGGAGCGGCGGTCGGATGCGGTGCGTAATGGGCATCGGATTCTGGCGGTTGTTCGGGGGAGTGCGGTCAATCAGGACGGTGCGTCGAATGGGCTGACCGCGCCGAATGGGCCTTCTCAGCAGCGGGTGATTCGGCAGGCGCTGGCGTCGGCCGGGTTGTCGGCCGGCGAGGTGGATGCGGTCGAGGCGCACGGTACGGGTACGACGCTGGGCGACCCGATCGAGGCGCAGGCGTTGCTGGCGACCTATGGCCAGGATCGTGAACGGCCGCTGCTGCTGGGCTCGGTGAAGTCCAACCTGGGTCACACTCAGGCCGCTGCCGGTGTGGCGGGTGTGATCAAGAGCGTGCTGGCGATGCGGCACGGTGTCGTCCCGCGCACGCTGCACGTGGATGAGCCGTCGTCTCACGTGGACTGGTCGGCCGGTGCGCTCGAGGTGGTCCGTGAGTCGATTGCGTGGCCGGAGAACGATCGGCCGCGCCGGTCCGCCGTCTCCTCCTTCGGGCTCAGTGGCACCAATGCCCACGTGATTCTCGAACTGCCTACGGACGCAATGGAGTCGAGCCCCGCTCAGCCAATGCCCGTGCTGCCGTTGGTGGTCTCGGCTCGGTCGGAGCAGGCCTTGGATGCGCAGATCGACGTGCTGCGGGCCGCCGAGCCGTCGGTGGATGTCGCGTTCACGTTGGCCGGTGGTCGTGCTCGGTTCGCGCATCGGGCTGTGTTGCTGGCGTCGGCGGAGGGCATCTCCGAGGCGGCCAGGGGGGTGGCGGCCGAGGGGCCGTTGGCCTTCGTGTTCTCCGGTCAGGGCGCCCAGCGTCTTGGCATGGGTCGCGAGCTGTACGGCCGTTTCCCGGTCTTCGCCCAGGCGCTGGACGAAGCGCTTGGCGGGCTCGACCCCGCACTGCGGGAGGTGATCTGGGGCGACGACGAACAGGCGCTCAACCGCACGGAGTTCACTCAGCCCGCGCTGTTCGCCATCGAGGTGGCGCTTTACCGTCTCGCCGAATCACTCGGTGTGCGGCCGGATTTCGTGGCCGGTCACTCTGTGGGTGAGATCGCCGCCGCCCATGTCGCGGGGGTGTTGTCGCTCGCGGACGCGTGCACGCTGGTGTCCACGCGGGCCCGGCTCATGCAGGCCCTGCCCGAGAGCGGGCTGATGCTCGCGGTCGAGGCCACCGAGGACGAGGTCACCCCGCACCTCACCGACCAGGTGAGCATCGCAGCGATCAACGGCCCTATGTCGCTGGTGCTTTCGGGTGCAGAGGAAGCGGTCCTCGCAGTCGCCGCCACCCTCCCCGACCGCCGCACCACCCGCCTCCGCGTCTCCCACGCCTTCCACTCACCCCTTATGGACCCGATGCTGGAGGACTTCCGGGCCGCCATCGCCGACCTCCACTTCGGTGAGCCGAACATCCCCTTCGTCTCCGGGACCAGCCCGAACAGGCCCGACTACTGGGTCCAGCACGTCCGCGACACCGTCCGCTTCGCGGACAACATCCGCACCCTGACCGACCACGGCGTGACCCGCTTCCTGGAGATCGGCCCCGACGGCACCCTCACCGCCCTCATCGCACAGACCGCCTCCGAGGACACCCTCGTCGTCCCGGTACTTCGCAAGAACATGACCGAAGAGACAGCCGCTCTCACGGTCCTGTCCCGGCTCTTCGCGCACGGTGTCCCCGTGAACTGGCCCGTCCTCTTCGCCGGTACAGGCGCCCGTCTCACCGACGCCCCCACCTACCCCTTCCAGCGCCGGCACTACTGGCCCGCCGTCACCGCGTCCCTACAGGACGCCGTGGCCCTGGGCCTGGAACCCGTCGGGCATCCACTGCTGGGTGCGGTCGTGCCGTTGGTGGAGTCCGACGGTGTCGTTCTCGCCGGACGCCTCTCCGCAGGTACGCAGACCTGGCTCGCCGATCACGCGGTGCACGGCCATGTGCTGCTGCCGGCGACGGCGTTCCTCGACCTGGTCCTGCGTGCGGGGGACGAGGTCGGATGCGGGCTGGTCGAGGAGCTGTCCCTCGGTGTGCCCTTGATCCTCGGCCCGCGTGCGGCCGTGCGGATCCAGATCGCCGTCGGTGCTCCGGACGAGGACGGCCGCCGTTCCGTCGGCGTCCACTCCCGCCCTGACACATCCGACGACGACCTGCCCTGGACGCAGCACGCCTCCGGCACGCTCACCGCGCAGGACGGCCCGCCGCGGACGCTCGACGTCACGACATGGCCGCCCGCCGACTCCCGGCCCCTGGATCTCGACGGCTTCTACGAGGGACGCGCGGAGGACGGATTCGCGTACGGCCCGGTGTTCCAGGGCCTGCGCGCTGCCTGGCGGCGCGGCGACGAGGTGTTCGTGGAGGCCGGGCTTCCCGAGCACGTGCAGACCGGCGGCTTCGGTCTGCACCCGGCCCTACTCGACGCCGTGCTCCACGCGGCCGCATTCACCGGCGGCGAGACCCAGGAGTCGGGCGGACTGCTGCCGTTCGCCTGGGAGGGGGTGTCGCTGCACGCGACCGGTGCCTCCACGGTGAGGGCCAAGCTCGTGCGCACCGGCCCCGCAAACGCAGCCGGCACCGGCAACATCGCCGTGACCGTGTCCGACCAGGACGGGAACCCGGTCGCATCGGTGAACCGTCTCGTCGTCCGCCCGGTCGACGACCGCCTCTCGGCGAGCCGTACGAGCAGCGACCTCTACCGCATCGAGTGGACACGGATCACCGCCAAGGAGCCCTACGGCGGCCCGATCGCCGTCGTCGGCACGGACGTCGCTCAGTTCGCCGAGGCATGGGGCGCCACCGCACATCCCGATCTCGCCTCCCTCGCCGACCCGTCACCCGGCGTCGTCCTCGCCCACATCGAGGGCGACACCGACGACCTGATCACCGCGGTGCACGACACAACAGCCAGCGTCCTGCGCCTCGTTCAGGAGTGGCTCGACCTGGGCAGGAACACCGACGCCCGTCTCGTCGTGACCACCACCGGCATGCCCGAACCCGTCCTCGGCGCCGTACGCGGCCTGCTCCGCACGGTGCAGAACGAACACCCCGGACGAGTCGGCCTGCTGTCCTGGCCGTCGGCGGACGGCGTTGACCCCGACCTGGTGCGCCGGGCCCTCGCCGCCGTCCTCGACGAGCCCGAAATCGCCGTACGCGAAGGCCGGCTGGAAGCCCCGAGGGTCGTACGGGCCGCCGTACCCGCAGACTCGGCCGATCACTGGACCGGCCACGGCCCCGTCCTGGTGACCGGCGGCACCGGCGGCCTTGGAGCCGTCCTGGCCAAGCACCTCGTTCGCACTCACGGTGTGCGTGAGCTGGTGCTGCTGTCGCGGAGGGGCGCCGACGCGCCTGGAGTCGAGCAACTTGTCGTCGAGCTGGACGAGTTGGGGGCACAGGGCGTCGACGTGATGGCCTGCGATGTCGCCGACCGTGACGCGCTGGCCGAGGCCCTCACCGGGCGGTCCTTCTCCGCCGTCGTCCACGCCGCGGGCGTACTCGACGACGGACTCGTCGGCAGCCTCACCCCCGACCGACTGCACTCCGTGCTGCGGCCCAAGGCCGACGCGGCATGGCACCTGCACGAACTCCTTCCCGACGTGGGGGCCTTCGTCCTCGTCTCCTCCGCCGCCGGCGCCTTCGGCGGCACCGGACAGGCCAACTACGCCGCCGCCAACGCCTTTCTCGACGCCCTCGCGGAGCACCGCCGCACCCTCGGCCTGCCCGCCACGTCCCTCGTATGGGGACCCTGGGACCTCGACGGCACGGGGATGACCGGCGACCTCACCCCCGCCGAACGTGAACGCCTCGCCCGGACCGGCTTCCCCGCCGTGACCGAGGAGCGAGGGCTCGCGCTGTTCGACGCCGCCATGCGCCTGGCCCACGACACCGCCGTCGTCCTTCCCGTCCCGCTCGACCTGCGCACGATCCGCGACCGCGGTGACGTACCCGCCGTGCTGCGCGGGCTGGTGCGTTCGCGCCGTCGGGCGGTCGCGGCGGGCGGTCTGCTCCAGCGGCTCACCGGGCTGGACGAGGTGGAGCGGCGCGAGGTGCTGCTGGACCTCGTGCGTGGGCAGGTGGCGCTGGTCCTGGGCCATGACAGCCCGGCCGGCCTCGACGACTCACGGTCCTTCCGCGACCTGGGCTTCGACTCGCTGCTCGCCGTCGAACTGCGCAACGGCCTGCAGTCGGTGACCGGGCTGCGGCTGCCCGCGACATTGGTGTTCGACTATCCGACGGTCAGCGCGCTCGCCGGATTCCTGCTGGACGAGGTCCTCGGCTCGCGTACGGCCGCCCCGGTGACCTCGGCGGTCGCCTTGGCCGACGATCCGGTGGTCGTCGTGGGCATGGCCTGCCGGTTCCCGGGGGACGTCGCCTCGCCGGAGGAGCTGTGGCGGCTGGTGTCCGAGGGCGGGGACGCCGTGTCCGGATTCCCCGAGGACCGTGGCTGGGACCTGGAACGGCTCTACCACCCGGACCCCGAGCACACGGGCACCTCGTCCGCCCGAGAGGGCGGCTTCCTGAACGGCGTCGGCGGCTTCGACCCCGAGTTCTTCGGCATGAGTCCGCGCGAGGCACTGGCGACGGACGCCCAGCAGCGGCTGCTGCTGGAGTCGGTGTGGGAGGCCGTCGAACGGGCCGGCATCGACCCGACTTCCCTGCGCGGCAGCCAGACCGGCGTCTTCGCCGGCGTCATGTACAGCGACTACGCCCACCTGCTTGCGGGCCCCGAGTTCGAGGGCTTCCGCGGCAACGCCAGCTCCCAGAGCGTCGTCTCCGGCCGTGTCGCGTACACCCTCGGCCTGGAAGGCCCGTCCGTCTCCATCGACACGGCCTGCTCCTCGTCGCTGGTGGCGGTGCATCTGGCCGCGCAGGCGCTGCGGAGCGGCGAATGCTCCCTTGCGGTGGCCGGTGGTGTGACGGTCATGTCGACGCCGACGACCTTCGTGGAGTTCTCCCGGCAGGGCGGACTGGCGCCGGACGGGCGGTGCAAGGCGTTCTCCGACTCCGCTGACGGTGTCGGCTGGGCCGAGGGTGTGGGCGTACTGCTGCTGGAGCGGCAGTCGGACGCCGTGCGCAACGGACACCGGATTCTCGCCGTGGTGCGGGGCAGTGCGGTCAATCAGGACGGCGCCTCGAATGGGCTGACCGCGCCGAACGGCCCGTCGCAGCAGCGGGTGATCCGCCAGGCGCTCGCCTCGGCGGGGCTGAGCACCGCGGACGTCGATGTCGTCGAGGCCCACGGCACCGGCACCGCCCTCGGCGACCCGATCGAGGCGCAGGCGCTGCTCGCCACCTACGGCCAGGACCGCGAACGGCCGCTGCTGCTCGGCTCGGTGAAGTCCAACCTCGGCCACACCCAGGCCGCCGCCGGGGCCGCTGGACTCATCAAGTCGATCCTGGCGATGCGGCACGGCACCGTCGCGCCGACCCTGCATGTGGACGCTCCGTCGTCCCACGTGGACTGGTCGGCCGGTGCGGTGGAGCTGGTCCGGGAGCCGGTTGTATGGCCGGACAGCGGGCGACCGCGCCGCGTCGGTGTCTCGTCCTTCGGTCTCAGCGGCACCAACGCCCACGTGATTCTCGAACTGCCCGCGGACGCACCGGAATCAACCCCCGCTGGGCAGCTGCCCGTGCTGCCGTTGGTCGTGTCGGCCCGGTCGGAGCAGGCTCTGGACGCGCAGATCGAGGTGCTTCGGGCGGTCGAGCCGTCGGTGGACGTCGCATACACGCTGGCGGGCGGCCGGGCCCGGTTCGCGCACCGCGCGGTGCTGCTGGCCTCGACGGACGGTGTCACCGAGGCGGCCAGGGGAGTGGTGGCCGAAGGGCCGCCGGCCTTCGTGTTCTCCGGTCAGGGCGCCCAGCGTCTCGGCATGGGCCGGGAACTGTACGGCCGTTTCCCCGTGTTCGCCGAGTCCCTGGATCAGGTGCTTGCCCAGCTCGACCCCGCCCTCCGTGACGTGATCTGGGGCGACGACGAACAGGCCCTCAACCGCACGGAGTTCACCCAGCCCGCGCTCTTCGCCATCGAAGTGGCCCTGTTCCGGCTGGTGACGTCCCTCGACGTACGGCCGAAATACCTCGCGGGTCACTCCGTCGGTGAGATCGCCGCCGCCCACGTTGCCGGCGTGCTCTCACTCACGGACGCGTGCACGCTGGTGTCGGCACGGGCCAGGCTGATGCAGGCCCTCCCTCAGGGCGGGCTGATGCTGGCGGTCGAAGCGACCGAGGACGAGGTCGCCCCGTACCTCACCGACGAGGTGAGCATTGCAGCTATCAACGGCCCGACCTCCATCGTGCTCTCAGGTGTGGAGGAGGCGGTCCTCGCGGTCGCCGCCGCTCTGCCCGGGCGTCGAACCAGCCGTCTCCGTGTCTCCCATGCCTTCCACTCGCCGCTCATGGACCCGATGCTGGAGGACTTCCGGGCCGCCATCGCCGATCTTCGCTTCGGCGAGCCGAGCATCCCCTTCGTCTCCAGCCTCACCGGCAACCTGACCAGCCCGGACACCACCGACTACTGGGTCCAGCACGTCCGTGAGACCGTCCGTTTCGCCGACGGCATCCGCACCCTGGCCGACGACCAGGGCGTCACCCGCTTCCTCGAAATCGGCCCCGACGGCACGCTCACCGCCCTCATCGAGGACAGCACGGCCGAGGAAGCCGTCGTTGCGCCGGTGCTTCGGAAGAACCGTCCCGAGGAGGCGGCCGCCCTCACGGCCCTGTCGAGGCTCTTCGCGCACGGCGTCTCCGTGGACTGGCCTGCCCTCTTCGCCGGTACCGGCGCCCGTCTCACCGACGCCCCCACCTACCCCTTCCAGCGGCAGAACTACTGGCCCGAGTCCGGTGCCGCCGCCGCGCTGTCGGCGTCCGTCGGCGGTGCCGCCGAGGCCGAGTTCTGGGCGGCCGTGGACGATGCGGACGTCGAGGGTCTCGCAGTTCAACTGCGCGTCGACAGCGAGGCGTTGAGCGACGTAGTACCGGCGATGTCGGCATGGCGCGGGCGGCGGCGGATGCGGTCGGCCGTGGACGCGCTGCGGTTCAGGGAGACGTGGCAGGCCCTCGGGGACGGTGTCGCGCGGGTCGGCGGGGGCCGTGAGGCCGAGCGGCCGTGGCTCGCCGTGGTGCCGTTCGGGCGGGGTGAGGACCCATGGGTGCGGTCCGTCGTGACAGCGCTGGGCGGGCAGACCGTGGTTGTGGAGGTCGGTGCCGAGGAGGCGGCGCACGACCTCGCGCTGCGGCTGCGCGAGAGCCTCGCCGGGCTGGACGACGGTGTCGGGATCGCCGGTGTGGTGTCGCTGCCGGCCGCCGCGACCGACGTACGGGACTCCGGGGCTCCGGTGGCCGCGACCGGAACGGCCGCTCTGGTGCGGGCCCTTGAGGAGGCCGGGCTCGACGGCCGGGTTTGGGCCGTGACATGTGGTGCGGTGAGTGTGCCGGCCGCGGACGACGCCGCGCGCGGGCTGCCCGAGCCGCGGGCCGCCGCCGTATGGGGGCTCGGCCGGGTCGTCGCGCTGGAGCATCCCGAGCGCTGGGGCGGGCTCGTCGATCTCCCCGAGGAACTGGACGAGCGGATCCTGGGACGGTTCCTGGACGTGCTCGCGCGCACCGACGGCGAGGACCAGGTCGCCGTACGGGAAGCGGGTTCGTACGGCCGACGGCTCGTCGCGGCGCCCGCTGAGAGGCGGCCTGCCGACAGCCACGCCGACCCGGTTCAGCCCCCTGCCGCATGGCGTCCCTCCGGAACCGTCCTCGTCACCGGCGGCACCGGGGCCCTCGGCGCCCACGTCGCGCGCTGGCTCGCCGGGAACGGGGCCGAGCGGCTGCTGCTGGTGAGCCGGCGTGGGCCGCAGGCGCCCGGTGCATCGGAGTTGGAGGAGGAGCTGACGGCGCTCGGAGTCGCCGTCACCGTCGCGGCCTGCGACGTCGCCGACCGGGACGGGCTCGGTGAACTGCTGGCCGCGATACCGGACGAGGCGCCGCTGACGGCCGTGGTGCACACGGCCGGTGTCCTGGACGACGGTGTGCTGCACGCGCTCACACCGGAGCGGTTCGACGCGGTGTTCCGGGCCAAGGTGGCCGCCGCCGAGGTCCTCGACGAGCTGACCCGGGACCTGGTCCCGGACCTGGACGCCTTCGTGCTGTTCTCGTCGCTCGCCGGCGCCGTCGGCAACCCCGGCCAGGCCAACTACTCCGCCGCGAACGCGGCGTTGGACGCTCTGGCCCGTCGACGGGTCGCTGCCGGGCTGCCCGCGACCGCCCTCGCCTGGGGTGCCTGGCGCGGAGCCGGCATGGCCGCCGAGGGGCGGCTCAGCCGGCATGCGTCCGGGCGTTCCCTGGAGCCGGAGCTCGCGTTGACGGCGATGGCCGAACTGGTCGCCGAGAGCGCGCCGGACACGGTCGTCGCCGACCTCGCCGACGCCGAACTGCTGGACGGCATGTTCGCGCTGCGGCACACCGCGTCCCTCACCTCACTGCCCGGCGCCCGCCAGATCGCGGCCGCCGCCCAGCAGGCCCGGCAGGAACGCGCGGGTGCCGCGGCCGAGTTGCGCACGCGCCTGCTGGCGAACCGCGAGGACGACAGGTTGCCGTTCGTCCTCGATGTGGTCCGCACCCACGCGGCGGCCGTGCTCGGGCATCCCGGGCCGGACGCCGTCAAGCCCGAGCGGGCCTTCCAGGAGCACGGGTTCGACTCGCTGATGGCCGTCGAGCTGCGTAAACGGCTCACCGCTGCCGTCGGTCTGCCGCTGCCGGCCACCATGGTCTTCGACCATCCGACGCCGCTCGCGCTGGCCCGCCATCTGCTCGGGGAGATCCTCGCCGAGGGCGACGGGGCCGACGTCGACGTGACCGCCGCCGACGTGTCCGACGAACCGATCGCCATCATCGGCATGAGCTGCCGCTTCCCCGGCGGCGTCGACTCCCCGGAGGCCTTCTGGCAGCTGATCGCCTCCGGCACGGACGCCATCGGGGAGTTCCCCGCCGACCGTGGCTGGGACGTGTCCGGGCTGTACGACCCGGACGCCGACCGGAGCGGGACCACGTACTCCACACAGGGCGGATTCCTCGACGCGGCCGGTGACTTCGACCCCGCGTTCTTCGGGATCTCGCCGCGTGAGGCGCTCGTCATGGACCCGCAGCAGCGGCTGCTGCTGGAGACCGCGTGGGAGGCCGTCGAGCGGGCCGGCATCGACCCGGGCACGCTGCGCGCCAGCCGCACGGGCGCGTTCATCGGCTCCAGCTACCAGGACTACGGACGCGGCGCCGGCGAGGGCACCGAGGGGCACATGGTCACCGGGTCCAGCCCGAGCGTGCTGTCGGGCCGGCTGTCGTACGTCCTCGGGCTCGAAGGGCCCGCCGTCACCGTCGACACGGCCTGCTCGTCCTCCCTCGTCGCGCTGCATCTGGCGTGCCAGTCGCTGCGGGGCGGCGAGAGCACCCTCGCCCTGGCCGGCGGTGCGACGGTCATGACGACGCCGGACTCGTTCGTGGCGTTCAGCCGGCAGCGGGCGCTCGCCTCCGACGGCCGGTGCAAGGCGTTCGGCGACGAGGCCGACGGCATGACCCTCGGCGAGGGCGTCGGGCTGCTGCTCGTGGAACGCCTCTCCGACGCCCAGCGACTCGGCCACCCGATCCTCGCCGTGATCCGCGGCTCCGCCGTCAACCAGGACGGTGCCTCCAACGGGCTGACCGCCCCCAACGGGCCCTCCCAGCAGCGCGTCATCCGGCAGGCCCTCGCCAACGCGCACGTCACGCCGGACGACATCGACGCCGTCGAGGCGCACGGCACCGGCACCGCGCTCGGCGACCCGATCGAGGCGCAGGCGCTGGTCGCGACGTACGGCAGGGAACGGGACCCGGAGCGTCCGGTGTGGCTCGGCTCGGTGAAGTCCAACATCGGGCACGCGCAGTCCGCGGCCGGTGTCGCCGGTGTCATGAAGATGGTGCTGGCACTGCGGCACGGCGTCCTGCCGCCCACCCTGCACGTCGACACGCCGTCCCGGCACATCGACTGGACCACGGGAGTGCTGCGGCTGCTCGACGAGGAGCGGCAGTGGCCCGCGCACGGGCGTCCGCGCCGGTGCGCCGTGTCCTCCTTCGGCATCAGCGGCACCAACGCGCACACCGTCCTGGAGGAGGCACCGGACGCACTGCCGGCGGCCCCCGAGCCCCCGTTGCCCACCGCGCCTCCCGTGTCCGGCGCCCTCCCTTGGGTGCTGTCCGCCCGTGCCCGTGCCGCGCTGCGGGACCAGGCCATCGCGCTCGCCGCCCACGCCGCGGCACGGCCCGGTGACGACCCGGCCGACACCGGCCACGCCCTGGTGACCACCCGCTCGCTGCTCGACCACCGCGCGGTCGCCCTCGGCGCAGATGCCGGTGAACTCGCCGTCGCGCTGGGCGCGTTCGCCGGGCAGGAACCCGCCGCGCCCGTCGTGCACGGCGAGGCCGACGTCGACGGCCGTACCGTGTTCGTCTTCCCAGGCCAGGGCACCCAGTGGGACGGCATGGGCGCGCGCCTGCTCGACCTGTCGCCCGTGTTCGCGGAGCGCGTCGCCGCCTGCGCCCTCGCCCTCGAACCGTTCGTCGACTGGTCCCTGACCGCCGTGCTCCGCCAGGAACCCGGCGCGCCCGGACTCGACCGGGTGGACGTCGTCCAGCCCGTCACCTGGGCCGTGATGGTGTCCCTGGCCACCGTGTGGGAGGCGTACGGCGTCCGTGCCGACGCCGTGATCGGGCACTCGCAGGGCGAGATCGCCGCGGCCGTCGTCGCGGGCGCGTTCTCCCTGGAGGACGGCGCCCGGGTCGTGGCGCTGCGCAGCCAGGCCATCGGCCGCACCCTCGCCGGGCGCGGCGGCATGATGTCGGTGCCGCTGCCCGCCGCCGAGGCCGCCGCACGGCTGGAGCCGTGGGAGGAGCGGCTGACCGTCGCCGCCGTCAACGGGCCCGGCGCGGTCGTGGTCTGCGGCGACCCCGAGGCCCTGGACGCCCTGCACGACGAACTCACCGCCGAGGGCGTGCGGGCCCGCAAGATCCCCGTGGACTACGCCTCGCACTCCCCGCACGTGACGGACCTGCACGACGAACTCCTCGACGTGCTCGCCCCGGTGACCCCGCGCGAGCCGCGCATCCCGATGCTGTCCACCGTGACGGGGGAGTGGCTGGGCGACCCGGTCGCGGGCGGTGGCGGCACGGACGCCGCGTACTGGTACCGCAACCTGCGGCAGACGGTCCGCTTCGGACCGGCCGTCGAACGCCTCCTCGCCGGGCAGCACCGGGCGTTCATCGAGATCAGCGCCCACCCCGTGCTCACCCTCGGCATCCAGGGCGCCGTCGACGAGGCGGGCGTCGCCGCGTACGTCGGCGGCACACTGCGACGCGGCGAGGACGACGCGCGGCGCGTGCTCACCTCCCTCGCCGAGGCGTTCGTGCGCGGCGTGCGCGTCGACTGGACCGCGGCGTACGGCGACGGGGCGCGAAGCCGGGTCGACCTGCCCACCTACCGCTTCCAGCACCAGCGGCTCTGGGTACCGCCCGTGACACCCGGGGCGGGCGAGGGCGGTGGCGGCACGGAGGACGCCGCCTTCTGGAGCGCCGTGGAGGAGGCCGACCTGCCGGGACTCTCCCGGGACCTCGACGTCGCAGAGGACGCGCTGGCCGCCGTACTGCCCGGCCTCACCGCATGGCGCAGGCGCCGCAGCGAGCAGTCCACGCTGGACGACTGGCGGTACAAGGTGCGCTGGGTGCCGCTGTCCGCGCCGTCCGCTGCGGCCGGCGGGCGGTGGCTCGTCGTCACCGCCGACGCCGGCGGTGGTACGGATGTCGCGGAGGCTCTCGCCGCGCACGGAGCCGAAACTGTGCGGGTCGTGCTCGACGACACCCACCTCGACCGCGAGACGGTCGCCGAGCTGCTGCGGGACGAGGGCGTGTCGGGCGACACGACCCCCGTCACCGGCATCGTCTCCCTGCTTGCCGAAGCCGAACAGGACTGCCCCGGCCATCCGGGTGCCGCTCTCGGCACCGCCCTCAACGTCGTCCTCGTCCAGGCCCTCGGCGACCTCGACGCGAACCGCCCGCTGTGGCTGCTGACCCGGGGAGCCGCCGCCACCGGCCGCGCCGACCGGGTCACCCGGCCCGTGCAGGCGCAGTCGGTCGGCATCGGCTGGACGGCGGCACTGGAGCACCCCGGCCTCTGGGGCGGGACGGTCGACCTGCCCGAGACCCTGGACGAGCGGGCCGCGCGCAGGCTCGCCGCACTTCTGACGGGCGGCGCGCACACGGCCGAGGACCAACTCGCCCTGCGCGCCTCGGGCGTCTTCGCCCGCCGTGTCGTACGCGACCGCACGGCTC
Organism: Streptomyces chartreusis; assembly: GCF_008704715.1. NCBI lineage: Bacteria > Bacillati > Actinomycetota > Actinomycetes > Kitasatosporales > Streptomycetaceae > Streptomyces > Streptomyces chartreusis. The sequence goes on along the minus strand of NZ_CP023689.1, from coordinate 1,146,575 downwards.
AGCACGGCAGCGCGGCAAAGGGGCGCGGGGAACTGCGCGACCAGCCACGACGGCGCGGCAGCCGAACAACGACCCATCACGGCACAGGCGGCTGGACCCCCCGCGGCACCACCCTGGTCACCGGCGGCACCGGCACCCTCGGCCCCCACATCGCCCGCTGGCTGTCCGCCCAAGGCGCGGAGCGCATCGTGCTGGTCAGCCGCCGCGGCCCGGACGCGCCCGGCGCCACCGAACTCGTCGCCGAACTGGCCGAGTCGGGCACCGAGGTCACCGTCGCCGCCTGCGACATCACCGACCGGGCCGCCCTCGGCGCACTCCTGGACGGGCTGCGCGCCGACGGGCACACCCTGCGCACGGTGATCCACGCCGCCGCCGTCATCGAGCTGCACACCCTCGCCGCCACCGACCTCGCCGCCCTCTCCCGCGTCCTGCACGCCAAGGTCGACGGCGCCCGCAACCTCGACGCGCTCCTCGCCGACCACGACCTCGACGCGTTCGTGCTGTTCTCCTCCGTCGCCGGACTGTGGGGCAGCGGACAGCACGCCGCGTACGTCGCCGGTAACGCCCACCTGGCCGCGATCGCCGCCGAACGCCGCGCCCGGGGCCTCAAGGCGACCTCCGTGCACTGGGGCATCTGGGCCAACGAACTCGGCGTCGGCCGTGTCGCCCCCGACCAAGTGCGCCGCACCGGCCTCGTGTTCATGAACGCCGACCTCGCGCTCGCCGGGATGCGCCGCGCCCTGGACGACGACGAGGCGGTCCTCGCCGTCGCCGACGTCGACTGGGACCGCTACCACCCCGTCTTCACCTCCGTCCGCGAGACCCGGCTCTTCGACGAGGTGCCCGACACCCGCCGGGCCGTCGAGAGCACCGAGCGGCAACAGGGCACAGTCGAGGGCGAGTTCGCCGCCCGGCTGGCCGCACTGCCGGCCGCCGAACGGGACCGGCTGCTGCTGGACACCGTGCGCGGGCAGGCCGCCGCCGTCCTCGGCCTCGCCGGGCCCGACGACCTGTCCGAGCGGCGCGCGTTCCGCGACATCGGCTTCGACTCGATCACCGCCGTCGACCTGCGCAACCGGATCGCCTCCGCCACCGGGCTCACCCTGCCCGCCACCCTCGTCTTCGACCACCCGACGCCCGCCGCGCTCGCGGCGTTCCTGCGCACCCTCCTCGACGACACCGGCCCCGGCACCTCCGGCCCCGCCGCACCCGTCGCCGTCACCGCCGACGACCCGATCGCCGTCATCGGCATGAGCTGCCGCTACCCCGGAGGCGTCGACTCGCCCGAGGCCCTGTGGGACCTCGTCATGTCCGGCACCGACGCCATCAGCGGCTTCCCCGCCGACCGCGGGTGGCCCGTCGACGCGCTGTACGACCCCGACCCCGACACCCCGGGCCGCACCTACGCCGTGCAGGGCGGATTCCTGCGCGACGCCGCCGGCTTCGACCCGCTCTTCTTCGGCATCTCGCCCCGCGAGGCCCTCACCATGGACCCGCAGCAGCGCCTGCTCCTCGAGACGTCCTGGGAAGCCTTCGAACGCGCCGGGATCGTGCCCGAGTCGATCCGGGGCAGCCGCACCGGCGCGTTCATCGGCGCCAGCTACCACGACTACCCCGCCGCCCACGGCGAGGGCGCCGACGGGCACGCCGTGACCGGCTCCCTCACCAGCGTCCTGTCCGGCCGCGTCGCCTACCTGCTCGGCCTCGAGGGCCCGGCCGTCACCCTCGACACCGCCTGCTCCTCCTCCCTCACCGCGCTCCACCTGGCCTGCCAGTCGCTGCGGGGCGGCGAGAGCGACCTCGCCCTCGCGGGCGGCGTCAGCCTCATGGCCACCCCGAACACCTTCATCGGCTTCAGCAGCCAGCGCGCCCTCGCCCCCGACGGCCGCTGCAAGGCCTACGGCGACGGCGCCGACGGCATGGCGCTCGCCGAGGGCGTCGGCATGGTCCTCGTGGAACGGCTCTCCGACGCCGTCCGCAACGGCCACCCCGTGCTCGCCGTCGTCCGCGGGTCGGCCGTCAACCAGGACGGCGCCTCCAACGGGCTCACCGCGCCCAACGGGCCCGCCCAGCAGCGCGTCATCCGCGCCGCCCTCGCGGGTGCCCGCCTGGAGCCGTCCGACGTGGACGCCGTCGAGGGCCACGGCACCGGCACCGCCCTCGGCGACCCGATCGAGGCGCAGGCCCTGCTCGCCACGTACGGCCAGGACCGCGAACGCCCACTGCTGCTCGGCTCGGTGAAGTCCAACATCGGGCACAGCCAGGCCGCCTCCGGCGTCGCCGGCGTCATCAAGATGGTCACCGCGCTGCGGCACGGTGTCCTCCCGCCGACCCTGCACGCCGACACACCCTCCGCGCACGTCGACTGGTCCGCGGGCGAGGTACGGCTGCTCACCGAGGCCACCGACTGGCCGGAGACGGGCCGACCCCGACGCGCCGCGGTGTCGTCGTTCGGCATCAGCGGCACCAACGTGCACACGGTGCTGGAGGAGGCCCCGGAGGGGACCGGGGGGCGCCGGGACGAGGAGCCGCGGCGGCCGGATGCGGGCGCCTCCGAGGACGTACAGCAGAGTTCCTCGTGCACACCCGATACCCAAGAACTCGCCGCATCCCAGGACTTGGCGGCGTCCCACCCGCTCCCCGTGCTGCTCTCCGCCCGCGGAGACGACGCCCTGCGCGCCCAGGCCGGCCGCCTCCTCGCGTTCGCCGAGGAGCGGCCGGATCTGCCGGTCGACCGGCTCGCCGCCGCGCTCGCCCTGCACCGCTCGGTGTTCGAGCGACGCGCCGCCGTGGTCGCACACGGCAGGGACGACCTGCTGCGCGGCCTGCACGCGCTCGTCGACGGACAGCCCGACCCCGGCGTGATCCGCCCGGCCGCGTCCGGCGCCGGACGCGGCCGGGTCGCCTTCCTCTTCACCGGGCAGGGCGGCCAGCGCCTCGGCATGGGACGTGAACTGTACGACCGCCACCCGGTGTTCGCCGACGCGCTCGACGCCGCCCTCGCCCACCTCGACACGGATCTCGACGTGCCGCTGCGGGACGTGATGTTCGCGGCCGAGGGCACCCCCGAGGCCGCGCTGCTGGACCGCACCGGATACACGCAGCTCGCCCTGTTCGCCTTCGAGGTCGCGCTGTACCGCCTCGTCGAGTCCTGGGGCATCACACCGGACTACGTCGCCGGGCACTCCGTCGGCGAGATCGCCGCCGCCCACGCGGCCGGGGTACTCGAACTCGCCGACGCCTGCGCACTGGTGGCCGCCCGCGCCCGCCTCATGGCCCGGCTGCCCGAGGGCGGCGCGATGGTGTCCGTGACGGCGACCGAGGACGAAGTGACCCCGCTGCTGGACGAGCGGGTGTCCGTCGCGGCCGTCAACGGGCCCGCCTCACTGGTGCTTTCCGGCGACGAGGACGCCGTCGAGGCCGTCGCCGCCGCGCTCTCCGCCAGCGGCCACCGCACCCGCCGGCTGCGCGTCAGCCACGCCTTCCACTCGCCCCGCATGGACGCCGTGCTCGACGCGTTCGCCGAGGCCGTCGCCGGCATCGAATCGGCGCCCGCCGTACTCCCGCTCGTGTCCACCCGCACCGGCGACGTCAGCACCGACGACGAACTCGCCGCCCCCGACCACTGGGTGCGGCACCTGCGCGACACCGTACGGTTCGCCGACGCCGTGACGACCCTGACCGCTCGCGGAGTGCGGACGTTCCTTGAGGTCGGGCCCGACGCCGTCCTCAGCGGCATGACCCGCGCCGTCCTCGACGCCGACCCCGCCACGGGCGCCTCCGCGGCCGTCGTGCCCCTGCTGCGTGGCGACCGTGCCGAGGTCCCGCAGCTCACCACCGCCGTCGCGGGCGCCCATGTGCACGGCGTGACCGTGGACTGGGCCGCCTTCCTCGCCGCCACGGACGTGCCGGACCACCACCTCGACCTGCCCACCTACGCCTTCCAACGGCAGCGCTACTGGCCCGAACCCGGCACCGGAACACCGGCGGCCGCCGCGGACCCCGCCGACGCCGCCTTCTGGTCCGCCGTGGAACGCGAGGACACCACCGCCCTCGCCGCCCAGCTCGGCCTCGACACGGACACCGCCGGCTCCCTCACGCCCGCTCTCGCCGCCTGGCGCCGGCGCCGCCACGACCGGGCCCGCCTCGACGCCCTGCGCCACCATGTGGTCTGGCGTCCCGCCCGGCCCGCCACGGCAACCCTCACCGGCACCTGGCTGGCCCTGCTGCCCGAGGACACGGGCGACGCCGAGTGGGCGGAGGCCACCCTCGCCGCCCTCGGCACACCCGTCGTACGCGTCACCGTGACCGGCGAACGTGCCCGGACCGCCGATCAACTCCGCGCCCTGGAGGGGACGTTCACTGGCGTGCTGTCCCTGCTGGCACTCGCGGGCGAGGACGGCGCCGCGCTGACCGCCACCGCCTCCCAGGCCCTCGGGGACGCCGAGCTCGACGCCCCCTTGTGGTGCGTGACCCGTGGCGCCGTCTCCGTCCTCGGCGTCGGCGAGCCCGTCCGGGACCCCGCCCAGGCCGGGGTGTGGGGACTGGGCCGGGTCGTCGCGCTCGAACAACCCGGGCGACTGAGCGGATTGGTGGACCTGCCGGAGCGGATCGACGCCGCTGCCGGGCGGCGACTGCGGGCCGTGCTGGCCGGCGGCGACGCCGAGACCGCCGTACGTGACTCGGGCGTGTACGTCCGCACGCTCGTGCGGGCGCCGCACCGGGAGAACCCGGCGACGCCGGCCCATGGCCTCGCCGACCCGCACGGCACCGTCCTCGTCACGGGGGGCACCGGCGCCCTCGGCGCCCACGCCGCGCGTCGCCTCGCCCGCGAGGGTGCCGGGCATCTGCTGCTCCTCAGCCGCCGCGGACCCGACGCGCCCGGGGCCGCCGGGCTGCGGGACGAACTGACCGCGCTGGGCGCCCGCGTCACCCTGGCCGCCTGCGACGCCGCCGACCGGGACGCCCTCGCGGCCGTCCTGGCCGAACTGCCCGCCGACGCACCGCTGACCGCCGTACTCCACACGGCCGGCGTCGTCGAGGACCGCGTCCTGGACGCCCTCACGCCGGCCGACTTCACGGCCGTCCTACGGGCCAAGGTCACCGCGGCGGAGAACCTCGACGCGCTCACCCGCGAACTGCCGCTGACCGCCTTCGTGCTGTACTCCTCGACCGCCGGAGTCCTCGGCGCCGCCGGACAGGGCAACTACGCCGCCGCCAACGCCCGGCTCGACGCGCTCGCCGCCCGCCGCCGCGCCGACGGGCTGCCCGCCACCGCCATCGCCTGGGGACCCTGGGCCGGATCCGGCATGGCCGCCGGTGACGACATCGACCGCCGACTGCGCCGAGCCGGACTCACCCCACTCGACCCCGAAGCCGGCGTCGACGCCCTCATTGACGCCGTCGCCCACGACGACACCGCCGTCACCGTCGCCGACGTCGACTGGTCCCGCCTCGCCGCGCTCCAGCCCGCCACGGCCGCACTGCTCACCGAACTCGCCGGGCCCACGGCTGCCGAGGAACACTCCGCCGACCCGGGCGGGGACGACCTGCGGTCCCGGCTGGCCGGGCTGCCCGCCGCCGAACGCGGACGGACCCTGCTCGACCTGCTGCGCGCCGGCATCGCCGCCGTCCTCGGCCACGCCGACCCACGGACCGTCGAGGCCGACTGGACCTTCCGCGACCTCGGCTTCGACTCGCTGACCACCCTCGAACTCCGCAACGGCATCGCCGCCGCCACCGGCCTCACCCTGCCCGCCTCCCTGGTCTACGACCACCCCACCCCGCAGCACCTCGCCGACTTCCTCCTCGGCGAACTCCTCGGCGACACCGCCGAGTCCGCGCCCGGGGACACGGTGCCGCAGGCACGGGCGGTCGCCGGCGACCCGATCGCCGTCGTCGGCATCGGCTGCCGCTTCCCCGGCGGCGTCACCGGACCCGACGACCTGTGGCGGCTGCTCGCCGACGGCCACGACGCCATCGGCCCGTTCCCCGACGACCGCGGCTGGGACCTCGCCGCGCTCGCCGACGGCGCCTCCACCACCCGCGAGGGCGGATTCCTCGACGGCGTCGCCGACTTCGACGCCGACTTCTTCGGCATCAGCCCGCGCGAGGCCCTCGCCATGGACCCGCAGCAGCGGCTCCTGCTCGAAACCAGCTGGGAGGCCCTGGAGCGCGCCGGCATCGACCCGACCGGCCTGCGCGCCACCCCCACCGGCGTCTTCGTCGGCACCAACGGCCAGGACTACGTCACCGTCCTGCGGCGCGGCACCGCCGACGTCCAGGGCTACGCCGCCACCGGCAACACGGCCAGCGTGCTCTCCGGCCGACTGGCCTACGTCCTCGGCCTGGAAGGACCGGCCGTCACCGTCGACACCGCCTGCTCCGCCTCGCTCGTCGCCCTGCACTGGGCCGCACGGGCGCTGCGCGACGGGGACTGCGGCCTCGCCCTGGCCGGCGGTGTGTCGGTGATGTCGGCACCCGACGCGTTCGTCGAGTTCAGCGCCCAGGGCGGACTCGCCTCCGACGGCCGCTGCAAGGCGTTCTCCGCCGCGGCCGACGGCACCTCCTGGTCCGAGGGCGTCGGCGTCCTCGTCCTCGAACGGCTCTCCGACGCCCGCCGCAACGGACACCACGTCCTCGGCCTCATCCGCGGCTCCGCCGTCAACCAGGACGGCGCCTCCAACGGCCTCACCGCCCCCAACGGCCCCTCCCAGCAGCGCGTCATCCGGCACGCCCTCGCCGACGCGGGGCTGCGGCCCGCCGACGTCCAGGCCGTCGAGGCCCACGGCACCGGCACGACCCTCGGCGACCCGATCGAGGCCGAGGCCCTCCTCGCCGCCTACGGACGAGAGCGGGAACGGCCCCTGCTGCTCGGCACGGTGAAGTCCAACCTCGGTCACACGCAGGCCGCCGCCGGTGTCGCCGGTGTCATCAAGATGCTCCTCGCCATGCACCACGGCGTCCTGCCGCGCACCCTGCACGCCGACGAGCCCTCCCCGCACATCGGCTGGACACCCGGCGGACTCACCCTCCTCACCGAGCCGACCGAATGGCCCACCGACCACGGCCCGCGCCGCGCCGGAGTCTCGGCGTTCGGCATGAGCGGCACCAACGCGCACGTGGTCGTGGAGGAGGCGCCCGAGGAATCGGTCGCAGCGGAGCAGGCGCCCGGGGAACCGGTCACCACCGGGCGGTCGGCCGAGGCCGGAGGGGAAGCCCTCGTTCCGTGGCCGTGGGTGGTCTCCGCCCGTACCGGCGCCGCCCTCGACGCGCAGCTCGACCGGCTGCGCACCGCGGCCCCGGACGGTTCCGCCGCGGACGTGGCCCTCACCCTGGCCACCGCCCGCGCCGCCCTCCCGCACCGCGCCGTACTGCTCGCCGGACCCGACGGCACGACCGAGGTCGCACGCGGCCGGGCCCGGGGTAGCCGCGGCCCGCTCGCCGTCCTGTTCTCCGGGCAGGGCAGCCAGCGCCTCGGCATGGGCCGTGAACTGCACGCCCGTTTCCCGGTGTTCGCCGACGCGCTCGACGCCGTACTGGCCCGCCTCGACCTGGAACTCGGCCGCCCACTGCGCCCTCTGATGTGGGGCGACGACACGGCCGCCCTCGACCGCACCGGCACCGCGCAACCCGCCCTGTTCGCCGTCGAGGTCGCCCTGTTCCGGCTGCTGGAGTCCTGGGGCGTCACACCCGAGTACGTCGCCGGCCACTCCGTCGGTGAGATCACGGCCGCCCATGTCGCGGGCGTCCTCACCCTCGACGACGCCTGCGCCCTGGTCGCCGCCCGGGCCCGGCTCATGGACGCCCTGCCGTCCGGCGGCGCCATGGCCGCGGTACGGGCGCGCGAGGCGGACGTACGGCCGCTACTGGGTGCGGCCGTCGCCGTCGCCGCCGTCAACGCGCCCGACGCGGTGGTGCTGTCCGGCGAGGAGAGCGCGCTGAACGCCGTCCTCGACCGGCTCGACGCCGCGCAGGTCACCCGCCTGCGGGTCAGCCACGCCTTCCACTCGCCGCTGATGGAGCCGATGCTCGGCGAGTTCCGCGCCGCGCTCGACCGGCTGGAGTTCCACCCGCCGAAGCTCACCGTCGTCTCCAACCTCACCGGCCGGCCCGCCACGGACGGCGAACTCGGCAACCCCGACTACTGGGTGCGGCACGTCCGCGAGACCGTGCGATTCGCCGACTGCGTCGCCGCGCTGCGGGACGCCGGCGTCGGCGCGTTCGTCGAGGCGGGGCCGGACGCCGTGCTCTCCGGCGCTGTACGTTCCCAACTCGACGACGCCACGCCCGTGGTGCCGCTGCTGAGCCTGGACGGCGACGAACCGACCGCCGCGCTGACCGCTCTCGCCCGGCTGCATGCCGACGGTGTCCCGGTGGACTGGGCGAGCTTCTTCGCCGGCACCGGCGCCCGCCTGGTCGATCTGCCCACCTATGCCTTCCAGCACCGCCGCTACTGGCCCGAGACCGCGCCCGTGGCTTCGACGGACCCTGTGGAGGCGGAGTTCTGGAAGGCGGTCGAGGCGGCCGACCCGGCGGCACTCGCCGCCACCCTGGGGGCCGACCTCGGCTCCGAGGCGACGGCCGCCCTGGCGACGTGGCGCCGCAGGCGCCGCGCCCGCGCCACCGCGGACGACCTGCTCTACCGCACCGAGTGGGCGACGACCACGCTCCCGGAGGACTCGGGCACCGGACGCTGGCTGCTGCTGACAGGGGAGGGGGACGGGGCGTGGGCCGAGGCGGCCGTGGCGGCGCTGGGGGCCGATCGCGTTGAGCTGGTCGATGCTGCGGGGGCGGAGTTGGGTGGCGATCCCGTTGAGCCGGTCGACGCTGCCGTGACGGAGCTTGGTGGCGATCGCGTTGGGCTGGTCGACACTGCCGTACCGGAGCTCGGTGACGATCGCGTCCAGCGGGGCGTCGCCGTCCGGGAATTGGGCGCCGGTCGTCCTCAGCCGGCCGACAGCGACGCGCTCGCCGATGTCGCCCTCGAACCGACCGGCGTGCTGGCCCTGCCCGGCGCGGTGCGTGCTCATGGTCCGGATGGCCTGCTGCTCATGCTGGAGCGGGCGGGTCTCACGGCGCCGCTGTGGTGCGCGACCCGCCAGGGCGTCAAGGCCGATGCCACCGACCCCGCGCCGGAGCCGGTGTCCGCCGCGGCCTGGGGTGCCGGGCGCGTCTCGGCACTGGAGCACGCGGGCCGTTGGGGCGGCCTGATCGACCTCGGCACCACCCCTGACGCACGGCTGGGCGCCCTGCTCACCATCGCCGAGGCGTCGGCCGAACGCGAACTGGCGCTGCGGGCCGACGGCTTGCGCGCCCGCCGGATCGTGCGCGTACGTCCGGATGCCCACGGCGCCGCCTGGACGCCGCGCGGCACCGTGCTCGTCGTCGGCACCGGCCCGATGGGGGTGGCCGTCGCCCGTCACGCCGCACTCGGCGGCGCCGACCACGTCCTGCTCGTCGGGCGCGACCCGGAGGCGGACACGGCCGCTCGCGTCCTCCCCGGCACGGACGCTGCCGAACGGGTTCTCCCCGACGCGGACCCCGCCGACCACGCCCCGCCCGTCGGGCGCGGACCCGACTCGGCCACTGCAACTCGCGTTCTCTCCGACGCGGGCACAGCCGCTCACGTCCTCCCCGACGCGGACACTGCCGAATGCGTGCTCCCCGACGCGGACCCCGCCGACCACGCCCCGCCCGTCGGGCGCGACCCCGATGCGGTCACTACCGCTCGCGTCCTCCCCGACCCGAACACCGCCGACCGCCCCACGCCCACAGCCCGCCTCACCGTCCAGGCCTGCGACATCTCCGACCGTGCCGCCCTGAGCGCGCTCCTCGACGGTCCGGACGTGGCCGCGCTCACCGCCGTCGTCCACGCGGAGGAATCCGAAACCGGAAGGACCCTCGACGACGCGCTCGCCGGAGTGCTCGCGCTGGACGAACTCCTGGCCGACCGTGACCTGGACGCCTTCGTGCTGTTCGGCTCGATCGCCGCCACCTGGGGCGCCCGGGGCCGTGCCGCCGAAGCCGCTGCCGGTGCCGCTCTGGAGGCCGTGGCCGAGCGTGGCCGGGAGCGGGGCAGGGCTGTCGTGGCCGTCGCCTGGAACGCCTGGGCCGGCACCGTGGAGCCGTCCCTCGCCGGGCATCTGCGGCTCAGTGGGCTACCGGCCCTCGCCCCGGACACCGCGCTCGCCGCCCTCGACCGGGCCGTCGGCCTCGGCCTGCCCGCCGTCATCGCCGCCGACGTCGACTGGGCGACGTTCGCCCCCGCGAGCGGCGCATCCGCCGCCCTGTTCGCGGCCCTGCCCGAGGCGCGCGACGCACTGGCAGCCGCAACCGCAACCGAACCCGGCGACGACCCGGCCACGCGCCTGCGTGAAGAGCTCCGTGCCCTTCCCGCCGCGACCGAACGCGCCGACCGGCTCCTGCGCCTCGTGCGGGAGAGGAGCGCCGTCGTTCTGGGCCATGGCCACGGCACGTCGGCGGCCGACGCGATCGAACCCGACCGCCCCTTCCGCGACCTCGGCTTCGACTCCCTCGCCGCCGTCGACCTGCGCGACCAACTGGCCCGCGCCACAGGCCTGCCGGTGCCCGCCACGGCCGTGTTCGACCACCCCACCCCGGACGAACTCGCCCGCCATCTGCTCACCGAACTCCTCGGTACCGGCCAAGTGCGGTCCGAGCCGACGGACACCCTCCAGGTCCCCGCCGCAGCCACCGACGACCCGATCGTCATCGTCGGCATGAGCTGCCGCTACCCCGGCGGCGTACGGTCCCCGGAGGACCTGTGGGACCTCGTGGTCGCCGGAGTCGACGCCACCGGCGACATGCCGCTCGACCGCGGCTGGGACTTCGACCGGCTGCTCTCCGGCGGGCCCGGCGGCAGCGTCACCCGGCGCGGTGGATTCCTCGCCGACGCCGCCGACTTCGACCCCGGCTTCTTCGGCATCTCGCCCAACGAGGCCCTCGTGATGGACCCGCAGCAGCGGCTCGTCCTGGAGGCCGCCTGGGAGGCGCTGGAGCGGGCCGGTATCGACCCGACCGGGCTGCGCGGCGGCGACGCGGGCGTGTTCGTCGGCGGCACCAGCGGCGACTACCGGCTCCCGGACGACCTCGGCCGCTGGGAGACCGCGCAGTCCGGCAGCCTGCTCTCCGGCCGCGTCGCCTACGCACTGGGGCTGCAAGGCCCCACCGTCTCCGTCGACACCGCCTGCTCCTCCTCCCTGGTGGCGCTGCACCTCGCAGTGCAGGCGCTGCGCGCGGGGGAGTGCACCGTGGCGCTGGCCGGCGGTGTGACGGTGATGTCGACGCCGGTCGGCTTCGTCGAGTTCACCGCGCAGGGCGCGCTGTCCGCGGACGGCCGCTGCAAGGCGTTCTCCGCCGACGCGGACGGCACCGGCTGGGCCGAGGGCGTCGGCATGCTCGTCGTCGAACGGCTCTCGGACGCCGAACGCCTCGGACACCGGGTGCTCGCCGTCGTCCGCGGTACGGCCATCAACCAGGACGGCGCCTCCAACGGGCTCACCGCCCCCAACGGGCCCGCCCAGCAGCGCGTCATCCGCCGGGCCCTGGCCGCCGCCGGGCTCCCCCCGGCCGGCGTCGACGCCGTCGAGGCGCACGGCACCGGCACCAGCCTCGGTGATCCGATCGAGGCCCAGGCCCTGCTCGCCACGTACGGCCAGGACCGTGAAAGGCCCCTGCTGCTCGGCTCGGTGAAGTCGAACATCGGCCACACCCAGGCCGCGTCCGGTGTCGCCGGCGTGATCAAGATGGTGCAGGCGATGCACAGCGGCCTGCTGCCGCGCACCCTGCACGCCGACACACCGTCCCCGCACATCGACTGGGCCTCCGGCGCCGTACGCCTGCTGACCGAGGCCACCGACTGGCCGGACACCGGCCGACCGCGCCGCGCGGGCGTGTCCTCCTTCGGCGCGAGCGGCACCAACGCCCACGTCATACTGGAACAGGCACCGGCGGGGCCCGGCGAAGAGCCCGCACCGGACGTGCGGCACCCGCTGCCAGTCGTGCTCTCCGCCCGTACCCCCGCCGCCCTGCGCGACCAGGCCCGCCGACTGCTCGACCGGGTCACCGCCGAGCCGCGCCCGGCCGTCGCCGACCTGGCGTACGCAATGGCCACGGGACGCGCCCTCTTCGAGCACCGTGCCGCGCTCACCGCCACCGGCCATGACGACCTCATGACGGGACTGGCGGCGCTTGCCGACCCGTCCGGCATCGTCGACGCCCCCGGCGTGCTGCGGGCGGACGCCCCTCGCACCGGCCGGGTCGCGTTCCTCTTCCCGGGGCAGGGCAGCCAACGCCTCGGCATGGGACGCGAGTCGTACGACACCCACCCGGCCTTCCGCGCCGCCCTCGACGAGGTGCTCGGGCACTTCGGCCCGGGCGTGCGGGACGTGATGTGGGGCGACGACGAGGCAGCCCTCGACCGCACCGGCACGGCGCAGCCGGCCCTGTTCGCCGTCGAGGTCGCGCTGTTCCGGCTGCTGGAGCACTGGGGCATCACCCCGGACTACGTCGTCGGGCACTCCGTCGGTGAGATCGCCGCCGCCCATGTCGCGGGCGCCCTCCCGCTCGCCGACGCCTGCCGGCTGGTCGCAGCCCGGGCCCGCCTCATGGACCGGCTGCCCGAGGGCGGCGCCATGAGCGCGGTGCAGGCCACCGAGGACGAGGTCCGGCCGCTGCTCACCGACCGGGTGTCCCTGGCCGCCGTCAACGGGCCCGACGCGGTCGTCGTCTCCGGCGACGAGGACGAAGTCCTGCGCATCGCCGGGCACTTCGCCGACCTGGGCCGCCGTACCAGCCACCTCCGGGTCAGCCACGCCTTCCACTCCCCGCACATGGAGCCCATGCTGGAGGGCTTCCGCGCCGAACTCACCGGCCTCACGGTCATGGCGCCCGCGATCCCGGTCGTCTCCAACCTGACCGGACGACTCGCCACCGCCGACGACGGCTTCGGGACTCCCGCGTACTGGGTGCGGCACGTACGCGAGGCCGTCCGGTTCGCCGACGGGGTGCGCACCCTGGGCGAGCGTCAGGCGTCGGTGCTGGTGGAGGTCGGACCGGGCGGTGCGCTGCTCGGTCCGGCGGGCGCCGGTGACGCCGCGTCCGCACTCGCCGTGCCGCTGCTGCGCCGGGACCACGCGGAGGCCGCCTCGCTGAGCACCGCCGTGGCCCGGCTGCGGCTCGCCGGACTCGGCGTGGACTGGGACGCGTACTTCGCCGGCACCGGAGCGCGCCGCGTCGACGTCCCGACGTACCCCTTCCAGCACGAGCGGTTCTGGCCCGAGCACACCGCCAAGCGGGCCGCGCAGAGCATGGACGGTGACTTCTGGACGGCCGTCGAGCAGGAGGACTTCGCCGAGCTGGGCGCCCGTCTCGATGTCGACGACGACGCCCTGGCCAAGGTGCTGCCCGCGCTCCTCGACTGGCGGCGCGGCCGTGACACCGAGACCCGCATGGACGGCTGGCGGTACCGCGTCGAGTGGCAGCCGCTGTCCGGCCTCCCGGCCCGCCGCGCCACCGGCACCTGGCTCGCGGTACTGCCCGCCTCCGGCGCCGACGACGCCTGGACGGACGCGGTCCTCGACGGGCTCGGCGCGAGTGTCGTGCGGATGCGCGTCGACAGTACGGAGAGGGCTCAACTTGCCGCTGAAGTAGGCAAGTTGGAGACCGGCTTCACGGGTGTGCTGTCGTTGCTGGCCCTGGACGACCGTACGGCCGACCACGAGGTCCCCTCCCGGACAGCGGCCCTCGTCCAGGCACTCGGCGACGCCGGTGTGACCGCGCCCCTGTGGTGCGTCACGCGCGGTGCGGTCGCGGTCGGGGCGGCGGACGTGGCCCCGGCCCCGCGACAGGCCGCCGTCTGGGGCCTCGGCCGGGTCGCCGCGCTGGAGTACCCCGACCGCTGGGGCGGTCTGGTCGACCTTCCGGCCGCCGTGCCCGGCGCGCGCGAACTCGACGCCCTCGCCGCCGTCCTCGCCGGACAGGACGGCGAGGACCAGGTCGCCGTCCGCGGCGGCACGGTCTTCGCGGGACGTATCGTGCCGGCCCCTGCCGACGGACCCGACGCCGGCCTCCCGGCATCGGGCACCGACACCGCCTGGCAGCCCACCGGCACCATCCTCATCACCGGCGGCACCGGCGCCCTGGCCGCCCATGTCGCGCGGCGACTCGCCAAGTCCGGCGCCCCGCACCTCGTACTCGCCGGACGACGCGGACCCGACGCACCGGGTGCAGCCGCACTGCGCGACGAGCTGACCGGCCTCGGCACCCGCGTCACCCTCGCAGCCTGCGACGTCGCCGACCGGGAGCAGCTCACCGGCCTGCTCGCCGCGATACCGGAAGACCTGCCGCTGACGGCCGTGGTGCACACCGCCGGGGTCGTCGACGACGGTGTGCTGGACCGGCTCACCCCCGAGCGGTTCGCGACGGTCTTCCGCGCCAAGGCGGCCTCCGCGCTGCTGCTGGACGAACTCACCCGGGACCGCGACCTGGAGGTGTTCGCCCTCTTCTCCTCGGCGACCGCCCTCGTCGGCAACCCCGGCCAGGCCAACTACGCCGCCGCCAACGCCGTGCTGGACGCGCTCGCCGAACGACGCCGGGGCGAGGGCCTGCCCGCGACGTCCATCGCGTGGGGAGTCTGGGGAGGCGGCGGCATGGCCGGGGGCGCGGCCGCCGAGGAGGCCATGCGGCGGGTCGGCATCGAGCCCATGGATCCCGAGCTCGCCGCCGAGATGCTGTGCCGGCTGGTCGCCGAACCCCACCCGACCGCCCTGGTCGCGGGACTGGCCGCCGGCGCGTTCGCCGGGCCCGCCGCCGGACGTCCCCGTGCCCTGCTGCGCGGCCTCCCCGGCCACGACCGGCCACAGGGCACCGCCGAGCCGACCGTCGAACCGGCCACCGCCCTGCGGGAACGGCTCGCCAAGCTGCCCCCGGCACGCCGCACCGACGCCGTCCTGGACCTGGTGCTGGCCCGGTCCGCGGCCGTCCTCGGTCACCGCGACCCGGCCGCCATCGGCGCCGAACGCCTCTTCCGCGACCTCGGCGTCGACTCCCTCGGCGCGGTCGAGCTGCGCAACCAGCTCACCGCCGCGACCGGTCTGCCCCTCGCCGCCACCCTCGTCTTCGACCACCCCACGCCACTGGCGCTCGCCGAGCACCTGACGGAACGCCTCGCCCCCGCGACACCGGAGACGTCCACCACCCCGCCCGACGACGCCCCCGAGGACGCCGGGATCCGCTCGGCGCTCGCCCGCCTGCCCCTGGACCGGCTGCGCGAGAGCGGCCTGCTCGACGAACTCCTCGCCCTCGCCGCCGAGCCGTCGGCGGACCCCGGGCCCGACGCCGACATCGACGGCATGGCGCTCGACGACCTCGTGCGCGCCGCGCTCCAGGGGCACGGAGCCGGCCCCGACGACCCCACCGAACCCGATGACCCGGACGACCTGACCGACGAGTCCGCCGAGTGACGGAGCCAGCCATGACCACGATGCCCAGCGAGCAGGTCGTCCAGGCCCTGCGGGCCGCCATGAAGGACGTCGACCGTCTGCGCAGGAAGAACCGGCAGCTGGCCGCCGCCGCGGCGGAGCCGATCGCCGTCGTCGCCATCGGCTGCCGCTACCCCGGCGGCGTGCGCTCCGGGGAGGACCTGTGGCGGCTCGTCACCGACGGCACCGACGCCGTGTCCGCGCTGCCCGCCGACCGCGGCTGGGACCTCACCGCGCTGAACGGCGCCGGGACCGACGAGCACGGACACGAACTCAGCACCCGCGGCGGCTTCCTCGACGGCGTCACCGACTTCGACGCCGCCTTCTTCGGCATCTCCCCGCGCGAGGCACAGCGCATGGACCCCCAGCAGCGCCTGCTGCTGGAGATCTCCTGGGAGGCCATCGAACGCGCCGGCCTCGACGCCACCACCCTGCGCGGCAGCCGCACCGGCGTCTTCATGGGCACCAACGGCCAGGACTACGCCCATCTCGTACTGCGCTCCCTGTCCGACGCCGACGGCGAGGTCGGCAGCGGCATCGGCGCCGGCGCCCTGTCCGGACGGCTCTCCTACACGCTCGGCCTCGAAGGGCCCGCGCTGACCGTCGACACGGCCTGCTCCTCCTCCCTCGTCGCCCTGCACCTGGCCTGCCAGTCACTGAGGGGCGGCGAGAGCACCCTGGCGCTGGCCGGCGGTGTCAACGTGATGGCGACACCCGGACCGCTCGTCGAGTTCAGCCGGCAGGGCGGGCTCGCCCGGGACGGCCGCTGCAAGGCCTTCGGAGACGGCGCCGACGGCACCGGCTGGGCCGAGGGCGCCGGGGTGCTGCTGCTGGAGCGGCTCTCCGACGCCGAACGCCACGGCCACGAGGTACTGGCCGTCGTCCGGGGCTCCGCCGTCAACCAGGACGGCGCCTCCAACGGCTTCACCGCCCCCAACGGCCCCTCCCAGCAACGCGTCATCCGCGCCGCCCTCGCCGCCGCCCGCCTCACCCCCGCCGACATCGACGTCGTCGAGGCCCACGGCACCGGCACCCCGCTCGGCGACCCCATCGAGGCACAGAGCCTGCTCGCCACCTACGGCCAGGACCGCGCACGGCCCTTACTGCTGGGGTCGGTGAAGTCCAACTTCGGGCACGCGCAGGCCGCCTCCGGGGTCGCCGGCGTCATCAAGACCGTCATGGCGATCCGGCACGGCATCGCGCCGCGCACCCTGCACGCCGACACCCCCACCCGCCTCGTCGACTGGACGTCCGGCGAGGTCGAGGTCCTCGCCACCGAGCGGCCCTGGCCCGACACCGGCCACCCGCGCCGCGCCGGCGTCTCCTCCTTCGGCGTGACCGGCACCAACAGCCACGTCATCCTCGAACAGGCCCCGCCCGCCCCGCCGCGGCCCGGGCCGACGGCCCCCGCCCGCACCCCCGGCGTCCTGCCCTGGCTGCTGTCCGCCGCCACCCCGGCCGCCCTGCGCGACCAGGCCGCCCGACTGCGCGACCTCCTCGCCGACGACGAGAACCTGCGGCCCATCGACGTCGCCTACTCCCTCGCCGTCACCCGCGCCGCCCTCGACCACCGCACCGCCGCGGTCGACCGCACGCCCGCCGCGCTCGCCGACCCCACCGGCCCCGGCACCCGCCACGGCCAGGTCACCGGCCGGCCCAGACTGGCCCTGCTGTTCTCCGGTCAGGGCAGCCAGCGGCTCGGCATGGGCCGTGAACTCCATGCCCGGTTCCCGGTGTTCGCCACCGCCCTGGACGAGGCGCTGGCCTGCTTCGACCCCGGGCTGCGCGAGGTCATGTGGGGCACGGACGAGGCGCTGCTGAACCGCACGGACCACACCCAGGCCGCGCTGTTCGCCGTAGAGGTCGCGCTCTACCGGCTGCTGGAGTCCTGGGGCGTGCGCGCCGAGTTCGTCGCCGGGCACTCGGTCGGTGAGATCGCCGCCGCGCACGTGGCTGGCGTGCTGTCCCTCGCGGACGCCGCCACTCTGGTGACGGCCCGCGGCCGGCTCATGGCGGCCCTCCCGCCGGGCGGCGTCATGGTCGCCGTCGAGGCGAGCGAGGACGAGATACGGCCGCTGCTGACACCCGGCGTGGCGGTGGCCGCGGTCAACGGGCCGCGCGCGCTGGTCCTTTCGGGCGCCGAGGCGGATGTCGAGCGGGTGCTCGCGGCGCTGGGGGAGCGGCGGCACACCCGGCTCGCGGTGAGCCACGCCTTCCACTCACCGCTGATGGACCCGATCCTGGACGACTTCCGCGAGGTCGCCGAGGGGCTCACGTGGCACGCACCGGACCTGGCCGTCGTCTCGGGACTCACCGGCCTGATCGCCGAGCCGGAGGAGCTGTGCTCGGCGGAGTACTGGGTACGGCACGTACGTGAGACCGTGCGCTTCGCCGACGGTGTCACAGCGCTCGCCGAAGCCGGGGCCACCGCCTTCCTGGAGGTCGGCCCGGACGCCGTACTGTCCGCCGCCGCCCACGCCTGCCTGCCCGAACAGGTCCTGGTGCAGCCGCTGTTGCGCCGGGACCGGCCCGAGGAGCCCGCGCTCGTCACCGGCCTCACCGGGATCCACGTCCACGGCGTCTCCGTCGACTGGGCCGCGTTCTTCGCCGGCACCGGCGCCCGCCGCGTGGACCTGCCGACGTACGCCTTCCAGCGCGAGCGGTACTGGCCGGCCGGCGGCGCCCGCACCCTGGAGGTGACCGGCGCCGGGCTCGAAGCGGTCGGGCACCCCCTGCTCGGCGCCGCGATGGTCGTCGCCGGCTCCGACGACCTCGTGCTCACCGGCGTGCTCTCCACCGCGGTACAGCCCTGGCTCGCCGACCATCGCGTCGGCGGCATGCTGTTCTTCCCCGGCACCGGCTTCCTGGAACTGGCGATCCGCGCCGGGGACCAGGTGGGCTGCGCCCGCGTCGCCGAACTGACCCTCGCCGTACCGCTCGTGCTGCCCGACGAGGGTGCCGTGCAGGTCCAGCTGAAGGTCGGCGGGCCGGACGGGACCGGGCGCCGCGAGCTGTGGTTCCACTCCCGCCCCGCCGACCGGCCCGAGGCGCCGTGGACCCTGCACGCCACCGGCCGGCTCGCACCGGACCCCGCCGAACCGGCCCGCTTCGACGCCGCCGAGTGGCCGCCGCGCGACGCGCAGGCCGTCGACATAACCGACCGCTACGACCGCTACGAGGCCGTCGGCCTGGCGTACGGCCCCGCGTTCCGAGGACTGCGCGCCCTGTGGCGGCGCGGTGAGGAACTGTTCGCGGAGATCGCCCTGGATGCCTCGGTCGGCGACACCGGCGAGTACGGCGTGCACCCCGGCCTGCTGGACTCCGTCCTGCACGCGGCCGCCCTGGACCACGACTCCGAGCGCCTGCTGCCGTTCGAGTGGCGCGATGTGACCCTGCACGCCTCGGGCGCCGGACTGCTGCGCGCCCGGCTGCTGCGCACCGGACCGGACACCGTCGTGGTCGACGCCGCCGACGCACAGGGCGCCCCGGTCGTCTCCGTCGCCGGCCTCACCCTGCGCGCCGCCCCCGACGCCGCCGCCACGCCCGCCCTGCCCGACCCGGCCGGGTCGCTGTTCCGCCTGGAGTGGCAGCACCACGAGGTGCCGGCCGCCGCGCAGGGCGGCTGGGCACTGGTCGGCGAGGACCTGCTCGGGCTCGCGGCCCATCTGGAGGGCGCAGCGCAGGTGCCGACGCTGGACGCGCTGTCGGGGGAGCGGGCTACGCGGCACGTCGTGGTTCCTGTCGGCGGGCCGGGCGAGGGCGCGGACGCGCTGTCGGGGGAGCGGGCTCCGCGGCACCTCGTGGTCTCCGTCGCCGGGGCGGGCGAGGGTGCCGAGGCGGCCCGTGCCGCCACTCGCCAAGTGCTCGCCCTGCTGCGGGACTTCCTTTCCGACGACCGCTTCCGCCGTTCCCGGCTGCTGCTGGTCACGCGAGGCGCCGTCGCCGCGACCGACGCCGACGACGTGACCGACCTGGGCGGCGCCGCCGTATGGGGACTGGTCCGGTCCGCGCAGGCCGAACACCCCGGCCGGCTGCTGCTGGTGGACACCGACGAGGCCTCCGCCGCGCTGCTGCCGGCCCTGCCCGCCCTCCTCGACGACGCCGAACCGCAGGCCGTCCTGCGCGACGGGGAACTGCGGGTCGGGCGGCTTGCGCGGGGCGCGGGCGACTCGCTCGTGCCGCCGGTGACCGGGCCGTGGCGGCTGGACGTGACCGAACGCGGCAGCCTGGACGGGCTCGCGCTGACGCCCTGCGAGCAGCAGGAGCTGACGGGGCGGCAGGTACGGATCGCGGTGCGGGCCGCCGGGATCAACTTCCGGGACGTGCTGAGCGCGCTCGGCATGTACCCGGGCGAGGCCGGGCTGCTGGGCTCCGAGGCCGCCGGTGTCGTCGTGGAGACGGGTCCCGGGGCCGAGCTGTGGCGGCCGGGCGACCGCGTGATGGGCATGGTCGCCGGTGGCTTCGCGCCGAGTGTCGTCGTGGACGAACGGCAGCTGACCGCCGTACCCGCCGACTGGTCCTGGGAGACGGCCGGTTCGATGCCGCTGGTGTTCCTCACCGCCTACCGGGCGCTCGTCGAACTCGCCGACGTCAGGCCCGGCGAGAAGGTCCTCGTGCACGCGGGGGCCGGCGGTGTCGGCATGGCCGCGATCCAGCTCGCACGCCACCTCGGCGCGGAGGTCTTCGCCACCGCCAGTGAGCCCAAGTGGCCCGTCCTGCGCGGACTGGGCCTGCCGGACGACCACATCGCCTCGTCCCGCGACACCGGCTTCGCCGACCGGTTCTCGGCAGTCGGCCTCGACGTCGTCCTCAACGCCCTGTCCGGGGAGTTCGTCGACGCCTCGCTGCGACTCCTCGGACCCGGCGGCCGGTTCCTGGAGATGGGCAAGACCGACCTGCGCGCCGCGGACACCGTCCCCGACGGCATCCGCTACGAGCCCTTCGACCTGGGCTGGGTGGACCCCGACGGCATCCGGCGCATGCTGACCGCCCTCGACACGCTGTTCGCCGACGGCGTCCTGCGGCCCCTGCCGGTGCGGTCCTGGGACGTGCGGCGGGCCGCCGAGGCGTTCCGCTTCATGAGCCTCGCCCGGCACACCGGCAAACTCGCCCTCACCCTGCCGCCCGCCCTGAACCCTGACGGCACGGTCCTGATCACCGGCGGCACCGGCGGCCTCGGCAGCCTCCTCGCCCGCCACCTCGTCACCCGGCACGGCGCACGGCACCTGCTGCTGGCCGGCCGCCGCGGACCGGACGCGCCCGGCGCCCGCGAACTCGCCGGGGAACTCGCCGCGCACGGCGCCGAGGTCGACCTCGTCGCCTGCGACCTCACCGAGCCCGGCGCCGTGGCCGCCCTGCTCGACGCCGTCCCCGCGGCGCACCCCCTGACAGCGGTCGTCCACACGGCGGGCGTCCTCGACGACGGCGTGCTGGACGCCCTCACACCCGACCGGCTGGACACCGTGCTGCGGCCGAAGGCCGACGCGGCCTGGCAACTGCACGAGCAGACCCGCGACCTGGACCTGGCCGCGTTCGTGCTGTACTCGTCCACCGCCGGCCTGATGGGCAGCCCCGGCCAGGCCAACTACGCCGCCGCCAACGCCTTCCTCGACGCGCTCGCCGAGCACCGCCGCGCGCACGGCCTGCCCGCGCTGGCGCTGCGCTGGCCCGGCTGGGAACAGGACGGCGGCGGCATGACCGCGGCGCTCGCCGACCGCGACCGGGACCGCGTCTCCGCCCTCGGGCTCCCGCCCCTGACCGCCGAGCAGGGCCTCGCCCTCCTCGACGCCGCCCTCGCCACCGACGCGGCCGCCCTCGCCCCGCTGCCCGTGGGTGGCACACCCCTGCCCCCGGGCGTCCCCGTCCCCGCGCTGCTGCGCGGCCTCGTCCGCCCCGGGCGACGCACCGCCGGCAGCGGAACCGTGACACGCGGCGCCCTCATGGACCGGCTCGCGGGACAACGGCCCGACGAACGCCGCCGCCACCTCGTCGAGTTGGTGCGGGCGGAAGCGGCCGGTGTGCTGGGGCACGGCACGAGCGACGCCGTCGACGCAGACAGCGAGTTCCGCCGGCTCGGCGTGGACTCGCTCACCGCGATCGAGCTGCGCAACCGGCTGGCCACCGCCACCGGCCTCCAACTGCCCGCCACGCTGGTCTTCGACTACCCCACGCCACGCCGGCTCGCCGTCCACCTGCTCGGTGAACTCATCGAGGAGGGCGCCGTCGGCGACGCCCCCGCGACACCGGCCGCGTCCGCTACCGGCCCCACGGACGAGCCGCTCGCCGTCGTCGGCATGGCCTGCCGCTATCCCGGCGGCATCACTTCGCCCGAAGAACTGTGGGAGTTCGTCGCCGCCGGCGGCGACGCCATCTCCGGCATGCCCGACGACCGGGGCTGGGAGAAGCACACCGGCGTCGCCTCCGCCGACGGCGTCGCGGGCGGATTCCTGCGCGGCGCGAGCGAGTTCGACGCCGCGTTCTTCGAGATCTCCCCGCGCGAGGCCGTGGCGACGGACCCGCAGCAGCGGCTCCTGCTGGAGACCGCGTGGGAAGCACTGGAGCGGGCCGACCTCGACCCGCACGGCCTGCGCGGCAGCCGCACCGGCGTCTTCGTCGGCCTCAGCGGCCAGGACTACGGCACCCTCGTCATGCAGTCCGCCGTCGACGTCGAGGCCCACGCCACCACCGGCCTCAACACCAGCGTCGCCTCCGGCCGGCTGGCGTACGTGTTCGGTCTTGAGGGCCCCGCCCTCACCGTCGACACCGCCTGCTCCTCCTCCCTCGTCGCCCTGCACCTCGCCGGGCAGGCGCTGCGCGGCGGCGAGTGCGGACTCGCCCTCGTCGGAGCGGTCACCGTCATGTCCACGCCGGTGGGCTTCGCCGGGTTCTCCCGCATGGGCGGCCTCGCCGCCGACGGCCGCTGCAAGGCCTTCGGCGACGGCGCCGACGGCACCGGGTGGTCCGAGGGCGTCGCGGTGCTCGTCGTGGAGCGGCTGTCGGACGCCGTGCGCAACGGGCACGAGGTCCTCGCCGTGGTGCGCGGCTCCGCCGTCAACCAGGACGGTGCCTCCAACGGGCTCACCGCGCCCAACGGCCCCTCCCAGCAGCAGGTCATCCGCCAGGCCCTCGCCAACGCGGGGCTCACCCCCGCCGACGTGGACGCCGTGGAGGCCCACGGCACCGGCACCAGCCTCGGCGACCCGATCGAGGCCCAGGCCCTGCTCGCCACCTACGGCCAGGACCGCGAACGGCCCCTGCTGCTCGGCTCCGTGAAGTCCAACCTCGGCCACACCCAGGCCGCGGCAGGCGCCGCCGGACTCATCAAGACCGTGATGGCGATGCGGCACGGCGTCCTGCCCCGCACCCTGCACGCCGACCCGCCGTCCCGGCACGTCGACTGGTCGAGCGGCGCGGTCGAACTCCTCACCGGCAACGTGCCCTGGCCGGACACCGGCCGACCCCGCCGCGCGGGCGTCTCCTCCTTCGGCATCAGCGGCACCAACGCACACGTCCTGCTCGAACAGCCGCCGCAGGACGGGCCCCCGCCGGGCGCACCGGAGCCGGACCGCTCGACGCCCACCGCGCGGCTCCCGTGGGTGATCTCCGCCCGCACCGAAACAGCCCTCGACGCCCAGATCGCCCGGATCCGGGCCGCCGCCGAAGGGCTGGACGCCCGCGACGTGGCCTGGACGCTGGCCGGACGTGCCTGCCTCGAACACCGTGCCGTCCTGCACCCCGACGGCACGACCGAACTCGCCCGCGGCCTCGCCGCCGACCGTTCCCTCGCCGTCGTCTTCCCCGGCCAGGGCAGCCAGCGCCCCGGCATGGGCCACGAACTGCACGCCCGCTTCCCGGAGTTCGCCGCCGCCCTCGACGAGGTCCTCGGCCACTTCGACCCGGCCGTCCGGGACGCGATGTGGGGCACGGACGAGGTGCTGCTGAGCCGCACCGACCACGCCCAGAGCGCCGTGTTCGCCGTAGAGGTGGCCCTGTTCCGGCTGCTGGAATCCTGGGGCGTCACCGCCGGACACGTCACCGGGCACTCCGTCGGCGAGGTGGCCGCCGCCCATGTCGCCGGAGTCCTCTCCCTCAAGGACGCCTGCGCGCTGGTGGCGGCCCGGGGCCGGCTGATGGCCGCGCTGCCGCCGGGCGGCGTGATGATCGCGGTCGAGGCGACCGAGGACGAGGTACGGCCACTGCTCACCGACGGCGTCTCCCTCGCCGCGGTCAACGGCCCCACCGCGGTCGTCGTCTCCGGCACCGAGGACGAGGCGACCGCCGTCGTCACCGCCCTCGGGGAGCGGCGACACACCCGCCTAGCCGTGTCCCATGCCTTCCACTCGCCGCTCATGGAGCCGATGCTGGACGACTTCCGGCAGGCCCTGGCCGGACTGGAGTTCCACGCGCCCCGGATGACGGTGGCGTCCGCCCTCAGCGGCCGTGTCGCCGAGCCGGAGGAACTGTGCTCGGCGGAGTACTGGGTGCGGCACGCCCGGGAGACCGTGCGGTTCGCCGACGCGGTGGACGCCCTGCGTACCGCGGGCGCCGGGGCCTTCCTGGAGGCCGGCCCGTCCGGTGTGCTCAGCGGCATCGTCCTCGCCACCGGCCCGGCCGACGGCGTCGCCACCCCGCTGCTGCGCCGCGACCGGGGCGAGGAGGACACCGTGATCGGGGCGCTCGCCACGCTCCACGCCGCGGGCGTACCCGTCGACTGGCGAGCCGTCGGCGCGGGCACCGGGGGACGCCGCGTCGAGCTGCCGACGTACCCCTTCCAGCGGGAGCGCCACTGGCCCGACGGCGGACCCGCCGCCCCCCGGCCCGTCCCCCGGACCGAACCGGCCGTCCCCCAGGAGGGGCTTGCCGCGCGGCTCACCGCCCTTGGCCCGGAGGAGCGCAAACGACATCTGCTGGGGCTGGTGCGCACGGAAACAGCCGCCGTCCTCGGCCACCGCGGCAGCGACGAGATCGACCCCGACCACGAGTTCGGCAGGCTGGGCATGGACTCGCTCACCGCCGTGGAGCTGGCCAGACGGCTCACCGCCGGCACCGGTCTCCAACTGCCCGCGACCTCGGTCTACGACTACCCGAGCCCGCGCCGACTGGCCGCGCACCTGCTGGCCGAACTGCTGGGGGACACCGCCGGCCGGTCGGCCGCATCGGCCGCGCCCGTCGCACCGGACGAGCCGCTGGCTATCGTCGGCATGGCCTGCCGCTTCCCCGGCGACGTCAGCACCCCCGAGGAGTTCTGGGAGCTGATGCTCGCCGGCCGCGACGGCACCGGACCCTTCCCGGACGACCGCGGCTGGGACCTCGACACCCTGCACGGCACCGGCCCCGGCAGCAGCGCCACCAGCCGTGGCGGATTCCTGTACGACGCCGCCGACTTCGACCCCGGCTTCTTCGGCATCAGCCCCCGCGAGGCCCTCGCGATGGACCCGCAGCAGCGGCTGCTCCTGGAGACCTCCTGGGAGGCGTTCGAACACGCCGGACTCGACCCCGAGGCGCTGCGCGGCAGCCGCACCGGCGTCTTCGTCGGCACCAACGGCCAGGACTACGTCCACCTCGCCACCCGCGCCCGCGAGGACATCGGCGGCCACCTCGGCACCGGCCTCGCCGCGAGTGTGATCTCGGGCCGGCTGGCGTACGTGTTCGGCCTGGAAGGCCCGGCGCTGACCGTCGACACGGCCTGCTCCTCGTCCCTCGTCTCGCTGCACCTCGCCGCCCAGGCGCTGCGCGGCGGCGAGTGCGAACTCGCCCTGGCCGGCGGCGTCACCGTGATGACCACCTCGGTCAGCTTCGTCGGCTTCAGCATCCAGGGCGGCCTCGCGGCGGACGGCCGCTGCAAGGCGTTCTCCGACGACGCCGACGGCACCGTGTGGTCCGAGGGCATCGGCATGCTGGTCGTGGAGCGGCTCTCGGACGCCGTGCGCAACGGTCACGAGGTGCTGGCCGTCGTGCGCGGCTCCGCCGTCAACCAGGACGGCGCCTCCAACGGCCTCAGCGCTCCCAACGGCCCCTCCCAGCAGCGCGTCATCCGCCAGGCCCTCGCGAGCGCCCGCCTCACCCCGGCCGACGTCGACGCCGTCGAGGCACACGGCACCGGCACCCGGCTCGGCGACCCCATCGAGGCCCAGGCGCTGCTCGCCACCTACGGCCGCGACCGCGAACGGCCCCTGCTGCTCGGGTCGGTGAAGACGAACATCGGCCACACCCAGGCCGCCGCCGGAGTCGCCGGGGTCATCAAGTCGGTGCTCGCGCTGCGCCACGGCCGGCTGCCCCGCACCCTCCACGCCGGCACACCCTCCAGCCGTGTCGACTGGTCCTCCGGGGCCCTGTCCCTGCTCACCGACACCACCGAGTGGCCCGAGACGGGCAGGCCGGCGCGGATCGCCGTGTCCGCGTTCGGGATCAGCGGCACCAACGCACACGTCATCATCGAGGGCGCGCCGACACCCGAGCCGGAGACGTCGGAGACCACACCCGCCCGCGCGGAAGCGACCCTCGCGCCCTGGCCGGTGTCCGCCCGCACCGAGGAGACCCTCGACGCACGGATCGCCGCGCTGACCGACTGGGCGCGCGGCCGCGACCCGCGCGACGTGGGCCACTCCCTCGCCGCCCGCTCGCACTTCGCCCACCGCGCGGTGCTCCTCGCCGACGGCGACACCGTGCGCGGCACCGCCGCCGAACGCGGCCCGGTCCTGGTCTTCTCCGGACAGGGTGCGCAACGGCCGGGCATGGGGCGGGAGTTGTACGACCGGTTCCCGGTGTTCGCCGAAGCCTTCGACGAGGTGCTCGGCCATCTCCCGCCCGGCCTGCGCGACATCGTCTGGGGCGACGACCCCGACACACTGCGCCGCACCGAGCACGCACAGCCCGCCCTGTTCGCCCTCCAGATCGCCCTGCACCGCCTCGTGACGTCCCTCGGCGTCACACCTGAGTGCGTCACCGGGCACTCCGTCGGTGAGATCGCGGCCGCCCATGTCGCGGGCGTCCTCACCCTCGACGACGCCTGCGCCCTGGTCTGCGCCCGCGCCCGCCTGATGGGCGAACTGCCGCCCGGCGGCGTCATGGTGGCCGTCGCCGCCACCGAGGAAGAGACGCTGCCCCTCCTCACCTCGGACGTGGCCGTCGCCGCCGTCAACGGCCCGAACGCCCTCGTGCTGTCCGGCGCCGAACCCGCCGTGGAGGCCGTCCTCGCCCGGCTCGGCGACCGCCGCACCCGTCGACTGGACGTGTCCCACGCCTTCCACTCCCCGCTGATGGACCCGATGCTCGACGACTTGCGGACCGTCACCGCGACCCTCACCCACCACCGGCCCCGCATCCCGTTCGTGTCCGCCGCGACCGGCGCCCCGGCCGGCGACGACCTCGCCTCCCCCGAGTACTGGGTGCGCCACCTGCGTGAACCCGTCCGCTTCGCCGACGCCATCGGCACGCTGGCCGGCACCGGAGCCGACGCCTTCCTGGAGATCGGCCCCGACGGCGGCCTCACCTCCCTCGTCGCCGACCTCGCACCCGCCGCCGTCGCCGTACCGCTGCTGCGCCGCGACCGTCCCGAGGAGGCGTCGACGGTGGCCGCGCTCGCCGCGCTGCACGTCCAGGGCGTCACGGTCGACTGGACGGCCCTGTACGCCGGCACGGGCGCCCGGCGCCTGCACGACCTGCCGACCTACCCCTTCCAGCGGCGCCGGCTGTGGCCCACCGCCTCCCTGCGCTCCGCCGACGCGACCGGACTCGGCCTCGCCGCCACCGATCACCCCCTGCTCGGCGCAGCGCTGCCCGTCGCCGGAGCAGGGGACCTCGTCCTCACCGGCACCCTGTCCCGCACCCTGCACCCCTGGCTGGACGGCTCTGCCGTGGACGGCACGGTCAGGCTGACCGGCGCCGCCCTGGTGGAGGCCGCCGTACGCGCCGGCGACCAGGTCGGCACACCGCACGTCGACGAACTCGCCCTGACCGAACCGGTGACCGTGCCCGACCAGGGCGCCCTCCAGCTCCAGCTCCGTATCGGCGCCCCCGGCGACGACGGGGCCCGCCGCCTGTGGTGCCACACGAGGCCCGCCCACGAACCGGACGCCGCGTGGACCGAGCACGCCCACGGCCGCCTCACCGCCGAGCCACCGGCCCCCGCACCCGACACCACCCGGTACGCCGCCGGTCAGTGGCCTCCGCCCGACGCCACCGAACTCGCCCTGGACGACCTCTACGACCGGCTCGCCGACGCCGGAGTCGAACACGGCCCCGCCGCCCGCGCCCTGCGCGCCGCCTGGCGGCACGGCGACGACCTGTACGCCGAACTCGCCCTGCCCAAGGAGACCGGCGAACACGCCGGGTTCGGACTGCACCCGGTGCTCCTCGACGCCGCCCTGCACGCCGCCCACCTCGTCACCGAGCCCGGACAGGCCGAGCCCGAGCGGCTGCTCGCCGCCGACTGGGGCGAGGTGTCCCTGCACGCCGTATCGGCCACCGAACTGCGGATCCGGCTGACCGGCAGCGGCGACACACGCCGACTCGTCGCCGCCGACCCCTCCGGCGCACCCGTCCTCACCGCCCGCTCGGTCGCCCTGCGCCCCGCACAGCGGCCCGCCGACGCCCCCGCCGCCGGACCCGACCTGCGCACCTCCCTGTTCCACCTGGACTGGGAGGAACGGCCCGTCCCGGCCGTGCCCGCCGCACCGGCCCCCTGGTACGTCCTCACCGACGACGACACCGACCCGGCCCTCGCCCTCGGACCGCTCGCGGAACCAGTGAAGTCCCTAGCCGAACTGCGAGAAGGTGACGACGCGCCGGTGCGGCTGCTCGCCGTCCCGCTCACGGGCCGCGCCGACGCGGCCGCGGCGGTCCACGAACTGACCCACCGCGCACTGACGTTGACGCAGGAGTTCCTCGCCGAGGACCGGTTCGCCCGCACCCGCATGGTGTTCCTCACCCGCGGCGCGGTCGCACCCCACGGCGCGGACGTCACCGACCCGGCCGCCGCGGCGGTCTGGGGCCTGGTGCGGTCCGCCCAGATGGAACACCCCGGCCGGTTCCTCCTCGTCGACGCCGACGGCGGCGCGTCCACCACGTCCGTGCTGCCCGCCCTGCCGGACACGGACGAGGAGCAGTTCATG
Source organism: Streptomyces chartreusis (assembly GCF_008704715.1). Classification (NCBI taxonomy): domain Bacteria; kingdom Bacillati; phylum Actinomycetota; class Actinomycetes; order Kitasatosporales; family Streptomycetaceae; genus Streptomyces; species Streptomyces chartreusis. The sequence continues at coordinate 1,117,960 of NZ_CP023689.1, read as the reverse complement.
GTGCGCGACGGATGCCTGCGCGTGGCGCGCCTCGCCCGCGTGCCCGACGCCGCCGCCACAGCCACCCCGGGACCGGCCGGCTGGCGCACCGACGGCACCGTGCTCATCACCGGCGGCACCGGCGGCCTGGCCCGCATCCTCGCCCGCCACCTGGTCACCGCCCACGGCGCACGCCACCTGCTGCTCGCCGGGCGACGCGGCCCCGACGCCCCGGGCGCCACGGAACTCCGCGACGAACTAGAAGTCCACGGCGCCCGGGTCACCCTGGCCGCCGCCGACGTGGCCGACCCGGCCGACGTGACCGCCCTGATCGCCGGCATCCCGGCCGAGCACCCGCTGACCGCCGTGGTCCACACCGCGGGCGTTCTGGACGACGGCGTCCTGGACGCCCTCACCCCCGACCGGTTCGACACCGTCCTGCGGCCCAAGGCCGACGCGGCCTGGCATCTGCACCGCGCCACCGCCCACCTCGACCTGGACGCGTTCGTCACGTACTCCTCCACCGCCGGCGTCGTCGGCAGCCCCGGCCAGGCCAACTACGCCGCCGCCAACGCCTTCCTCGACGCCCTCGCCCAGCACCGCACCGCCACCGGACGGCCCGCCCACTCGCTGGCCTGGGGCCCCTGGGCGCACAGCGCCGGCATGACCGGCGGACTCGGCGAGGACCACATCCGGCGCATGAACCGCTCCGGCACCCCGCCCCTCGAACCCGAACTGGGCCTCGCCCTGTTCGACGCGGCCACCGCCCGCGACGACGCCCGGCCCGTGCTGATGCGCACCGCCGCCCGCACCGGCGCGGCCCTGCCCTTCGCCGGACCGGTGCCGCCCGTCCTGCGCGGACTGATCGGCGGCCGCCGCACCGCCGCCGGCCGCAACCGCGCCGCCGAACTCGCCGCCCGCCTCGACGGACTGCGCCCCCAGGAACGCACCCGGCACCTCACCGACCTGGTGCGCACCGAGGCCGCGACCGTGCTCGGCCACGACACGCCCGAACAGATCGGCGCCGACGACGAGTTCGCGGCCCTCGGCTTCGACTCCCTGACCTCCGTGGAGATGCGCAACCGCCTCGGCACCGTCACCGGCCTGCGCATCCCGGCCACCCTCGTCTTCGACCACCCCACCCCGCTGGCCGTCGCCGAGCACCTCGCCCACCGGCTCGGCCGCGGCCCGACAGCACCCGCCGACGCCCTGCACGCCGAACTCGACCGCCTGGACACGGCCCTGACCGGCGCGCTCGACGCGGACGGCCTCGACCCCGCCGCCCGCACCGGCACCGCCGCCCGGCTGCGGGCCCTGCTGGCCCGGATCACCGACGACGGCGCCGAACGGCAGGGCGCGGGCGACGACGTGCGCAAGCGCCTCGACGCCGCCGGCGCCGAAGACCTCATCGCCTTCATCGACAGCGAGATCGGCCGACCCACCGACCGCTGAGCGGTCGCAACTCCCCACCGGTCTCCCACCGAGGAAAGGGCATCGACCATGCCGGACGAAGCAAAACTCGTCGAGTACCTCAGGTACGTCACCGCTGACCTGCACGAGACCCGGCGGCGTCTCGACGAGGCCGAGTCGGGCCGCCACGAGCCGGTCGCCGTGGTCGGCATGGCCTGCCGTTTCCCCGGCGGAGTGCAGACCCCCGAGCAACTGTGGGAGCTGGTCGCCTCCGGCACCGACGCCATCACCCCGTTCCCCGCGGACCGCGGCTGGGACCTCCAGGGCCGCGGCGGCTTCCTGGACGACGCCGGCGGCTTCGACGCGGGCTTCTTCGGCATCAGCCCGCGCGAGGCCCTCGCGATGGACCCGCAGCAGCGGCTGCTGCTGGAGACGGGCTGGGAGGCGTTCGAGCGGTCCGGCATCGACCCGCAGAGCCTGCGCGGCAGCCAGACCGGCGTCTTCGTCGGCACCAACGGCCAGGACTACGTCCGCCTCGTCCACACCGCGAAGGAGGACCTGTCCGGACACGCCGGCACCGGCCTCGCCGCCAGCGTGATCTCCGGCCGCGTCGCCTACGTGCTCGGCCTCGTCGGCCCGGCGGTCACCGTGGACACGGCGTGCTCGTCGGCGCTGGTGTCGCTGCACCTGGCGGCGCAGGCGCTGCGCAGCGGCGAGTGCTCCCTCGCCCTGGCCGGCGGCGTCACCGTGATGACGACCCCGGCAGCCTTCGCCGGCTTCGACGTGCAGGGCGGCCTCGCGTCCGACGGCCGCTGCAAGGCGTTCTCCGACGACGCCGACGGCACCACCTGGTCGGAGGGCATCGGCGTCGTCGTACTGGAGAAGCTGTCGGACGCGATACGCAACGGCCGCCGCATCCTGGCCGTGGTGAAGGGCTCCGCGGTCAACCAGGACGGTGCGTCGAACGGGCTTACGGCGCCGAACGGTCCGTCGCAGCAGCGGGTGATCCGGCAGGCTTTGGCGTCGGCGGGGTTGCAGCCGGCTGAGGTGGACGCGGTCGAGGCGCACGGCACCGGCACCCGCCTCGGTGACCCGATCGAGGCACAGGCCCTGCTCGCCACGTACGGCCAGGACCGTGAACGGCCCCTGCTGCTCGGCTCGGTGAAGTCCAACATCGGCCACACCCAGGCCGCGGCCGGCGCCGCCGGACTCATCAAGGCCGTCATGGCCCTGCACCACACCGCACTGCCGCCCACCCTTCACGTCGCCCGCCCCTCCGGCCACGTCGACTGGGCCGAGGGCGCCGTCGAACTCCTCACCTCCACCACCGACTGGCCCGACACCGGCCGGCCGCGCCGCGTCGGCGTCTCATCCTTCGGCATCAGCGGCACCAACGCCCACGTCATCGTGGAACAGCACACCCCTGCCGCCACCACCGACCCGGAGCAGGCCACCGTCACCCCCGGCGCCGTCGCCTGGCCGGTCGCCGCCCGCACCGAGGCCGCACTGGACGAACAACTCGACCGGATCCGCACCCGGGCGGAGCACCACCCGGCGCTGGACGTCGGCCACTCACTCGCCACCGCCCGCTCGGCCTTCGAACACCGCGCGGTGCTGGTCGCCGCCGGGGGAGCGCCGGCCGAGGTGGCCCGGGGCGAGGCCCAGGAGGGTCCGCTCGCCCTCCTGTTCTCCGGTCAGGGTGCTCAACGGCTGGGCATGGGGCGCGAGTTGTACGGCCGGTTCCCGGTGTTCGCGCGAGCCCTTGACGAGGTGTTGGGGCAGTTGCCGCCTGGGGTGCGGGAGGCGATGTGGGGTGCGGACCCGGGGGTGTTGGAGCGTACGGGTGTGGCTCAGCCCGCCTTGTTCGCGGTCGAGGTGGCCCTCTATCGCCTCGTGGAATCCCTCGGCGTCACTCCCGACTACGTCGCCGGTCACTCGGTGGGTGAGATCGCGGCCGCGCATGTCTCGGGTGTGTTGTCGCTGGCGGATGCGTGTGTGGTGGTGTCGGCGCGGGCGCGGTTGATGGAGGCGTTGCCGGAGGGCGGCGCGATGGTCGCCGTGGAGGCGACCGAGGAGGAAGTACTGCCGCATCTGGGCGGTGACGTGGCGTTGGCTGCGGTCAACGGGCCCCGTGCCGTGGTGCTTTCGGGCGCCGAGGAAGGCGTCGAGCGGGTGTTGGCGGCGCTGGGGGAGCGGCGGCACACGCGGCTGTCCGTCAGCCACGCCTTCCATTCGCCGCTCATGGATCCGATGCTCGACGACTTCCGTGCCGCCCTCGCCGGGCTCACGGCCCACGAGGCGCACGTCGATGTCGTCTCCACCGTCACCGGCGCGCCGATCCGCCCGGCCGACCTCGCCTCGCCCGACCACTGGGTGCGGCACGCCCGGGAGACCGTGCGGTTCGCCGACGGTGTCGGTGCGCTCGCGGACGCGGGTGTGCGGCACTTCCTGGAGATCGGCCCCGACGCCGTCCTCACACCCCTGGTGGAGAACGCCGTACCGCTGCTGCGGCGGGACCGTGACGAGGAGACGGCCGCCGTGACCGCACTGGCCAGGCTCCACGCCGATGGCGTACCCGTGGACTGGCCGGCGCTCTACGCCGGGACCGGCGCCCGCACCGTCGACCTGCCCACCTACCCCTTCCAGCACGAGCACTACTGGCCCGAACCCGCCGACGCGGTGGCCCTGGCCGCGTCCGGTGACGGTGCGGACGCCGACTTCTGGGCCGCCGTGGAGCGCGAGGACCTCGCGGCGCTCGCCAACCGGCTGGACATCGGCACCGAGGCGCTCGGCGGGGTGATCCCCGCGCTGTCCGCCTGGCGCAGCAGACGGCGGGCCCGGTCGCTGGCCGACGCGTTGCGCTTCCGCGAGACGTGGCAGCCGCTGCCCATGGCACCCGCCGCCGGACCGTCCGGGACCTGGCTGGTCGTGCTGCCCGCCGACGGACCCGACACGGACAGCGCCTGGCTCGACGCCGTGACCGGCGCGCTCGGACCCGGCACCGTGTCCGTCCGGGTCGGCAAGCGGCCCGCGCGCGGTGAACTCGCCGAGGAACTGTCCCGGCTCACCGCCGACGGAACCCGCTTCACCGGCGTGCTCTCCCTGCTCGCCGGCACCGACGCCACCCGCTGGACCAGCGTCCCGGTCGGCCTGGTCGACACCGCCGTACTGCTCCAGGCCATGGACGACGCCGGGATCCGCACCCGGATCTGGGCCGCCACCCGCGGCGCGGTCGCCGCCTCGCCCGACGAGACCGTGCGGCCGCTGCAAGCCGCGCTCTGGGGGCTCGGGCGGGTCGCCGCTCTGGAGTACCCGGACCGGTGGGGCGGGTTGATCGACCTGCCGGGGCAGCCGGACGCCGCCGCACTGCGCCGGTTCACCACTCACCTGGCCGGCGGGGGCGAGGAGGACGAGGTCGCCGTCCGGGGCACCGGAGTCTTCGGACGCCGGCTCGTGCCGGCGCCGGGTGCGCAGGAGGCTCCGGTGTGGGAGCCGTCCGGGACCGTGCTGATCACCGGTGGTACGGGTGCGTTGGGCGGGCATGTGGCCCGGTGGGCCGCCGAGCACGGTGCCGGGCATCTGCTGCTGCTCAGCCGACGTGGCCGACAGGCGCCCGGCGTCGAGGAGTTGGAGGCCGAGCTGACCGGGCTCGGCGCGCGCGTGACCATCGCCGCGTGCGACACCGCCAACCGCGCGGAGCTGTCGGCCGCGCTGGACGCGATCCCCGCCGACGTACCGCTGACCGCCGTCGTCCATGCCGCCGGTGTCCTCGACGACGCCGTACTCAACGGCCTCACCCCGCAGCGCTTCGGCGCCGTGTTCCGCGCCAAGGTCAATCCCGCGCTGCTGCTGGACGAACTCACCCGTGAGCACGACCTGTCGGCCTTCGTGCTGTTCTCGTCGGTGGCCGGTGCGGTCGGCAATCCGGGGCAGGGCAACTACGCCGCCGCGAACACGGTGCTGGACGCTCTGGCCCAGCGGCGCCGGGCCGAGGGCCTGCCCGCCACGTCCGTCGCCTGGGGCGCCTGGGACGGCGGAGGCATGGCCGCCGCGCTGACCGACGCGCTGCGCGAAACCGGCACCACCGCCCTGGAACCCGGGCTCGCCCTCGGCGTGCTCGCCGAACTCGCCGTCGACGCGGCGCCCGTGACCGTCGTCGCCGACCTCCAGCAGCAGGACACCCTGCGAATGCTGTTCAGCATCCGCCCCTGCGCCGCCCTCAGCGCCCTGCCCACCGCGGCGGAGGCCCGCACCGCGGCCCGCAGACTCCGCGACGACACCCGCTCCGCCGCCTCCGTGCTGCGCCGCAAGGTGTACGCCGCCCCCGAGGACGAGCGCGTCCCGCTGCTCCTCGAACTGGTCCGCGCCCACGCCGCGGGCGTCCTCGGCCACGCGGGACCGGAGGCCGTGGACGCCGAACGCGCCTTCCACGACATCGGCTTCGACTCGCTGACGTCGATGGAACTGCGCAACCAGCTCGCCCGCTCCACGGGCCTCGCCCTGCCCGCGAGCCTCCTCTTCGACTTCACCCGGCCCCGGACCCTCGCCGAGCACCTCGTCGCCGAACTCCTCGGCAGCGAGGACGAGTCGGACGGCCCGCTGCTCGCCGCGGAGCCCGCCGACACCACCGAGGACCCGGTCGTCGTGGTCGGCATGGCGTGCCGTTTCCCCGGCGGAGTGCAGACCCCCGAGCAGTTGTGGGACCTGGTCGCCTCCGGCGGCGACGCCATCTCCGCCTTCCCCACCGACCGCGGCTGGGAGATCCGGGGCCAGGGCGGCTTCCTGCACGACGCCGCCGACTTCGACCCCGAGTTCTTCGGCATCAGCCCGCGAGAGGCCGTCGCCATGGACCCGCAGCAGCGGGTCCTGCTGGAGACGGGCTGGGAGGCGTTCGAGCGGTCCGGCATCGACCCGCAGAGCCTGCGCGGCAGCCGCACCGGCGTCTTCGTCGGCAGCAACGGCGTCGACTACCACCACCTCATCGCCCGCGCCAAGGACATGGAAGGCCGCGGCGTCATGCTGTCGGCCAGCGTCATCTCCGGCCGGCTCGCCTACGTCTTCGGCCTGGAGGGCCCGGCGGTCACCGTGGACACGGCGTGCTCGTCGGCGCTGGTGTCGCTGCACCTCGCGGCGCAGGCGCTGCGCAGCGGCGAGTGCTCCCTCGCCCTCGCCGGCGGCGTCACCGTCATGACCACCTCCGCCGCCTTCATGGGCTTCCGCCACCACGGCGGCCTCGCCGAGGACGGCCGCTGCAAGGCCTTCGGCGACGACGCCGACGGCACCGGCTGGTCCGAGGGCGTCGGCATGGTCGTACTCGAACGACTCTCGGACGCCGTCCGCCACGGACATCCCGTCCTGGCCACCGTGCGCGGCTCGGCGATCAATCAGGACGGTGCGTCGAACGGGCTCACGGCGCCGAACGGTCCGTCGCAGCAGCGGGTGATCCGGCAGGCTTTGGCGTCGGCGGGGTTGAAGCCGGCCGAGGTGGACGCGGTCGAGGCGCACGGCACCGGCACCCGCCTCGGTGACCCGATCGAGGCGCAGGCCCTGCTGGCGACCTACGGCCAGGACCGTGAACGGCCGCTGCTGCTGGGCTCGGTGAAGTCCAACATCGGCCACACGCAGGCCGCGGCCGGCGCCGCCGGACTCATCAAGGCCGTCATGGCCCTGCGTCACGCCGTCGTCCCGCGCACGCTGCACGCGGACGTGCCCTCTTCCCACGTCGACTGGTCCGTGGGTGCTGTCGAGATCGCCACCGCCAACACCGACTGGCCCGACACCGGCCGCCCGCGCCGCATGGGGGTGTCCTCCTTCGGCATCAGCGGCACCAACGCCCACGTCCTGCTGGAACAGGCCCCGCGGGCCGAGGCGGAGGAGACGGTCGCCGTCACCCCGCACGCGGTGCCCTGGCCCGTGACCGCCATCAGCGAGGCTGCGCTGGACGCCCAGCTCGACCGGATCCGCGCCCACGCGGGCGACCACGCCCCCGCGGACGTCGGCCACTCCCTGGCCGTCGGCCGCTCCACCTTCCCCCACCGGGCCGTCCTGCTCGCCACCCCCGACGGACTCACCGAGGCCGCGAGGGCGGTCGCCGAGCCCGGCCCGATCGCCGTCCTGTTCTCCGGTCAGGGTGGTCAACGGCTGGGGATGGGGCGGGAGCTGTACGGCCGGTTCCCGGTGTTCGCGCGAGCCCTTGATGAGGTGTTGGGGCAGTTGCCGCCTGGGGTGCGGGAGGCGATGTGGGGTGCGGACCCGGGGGTGTTGGAGCGTACGGGTGTGGCTCAGCCCGCCTTGTTCGCGGTCGAGGTGGCGCTGTACCGGTTGGTCGAGTCGCTGGGCGTCGTGCCCAAGTACGTTGCCGGTCACTCGGTCGGTGAGATCACGGCCGCACACGTCGCCGGGGTGCTGTCGCTGGCGGATGCGTGTGTGGTGGTGTCGGCGCGGGCGCGGTTGATGGAGGCGTTGCCGGAGGGCGGCGCGATGGTCGCCGTGGAGGCGACCGAGGAGGAAGTGCTCCCGCATCTGGGCGGTGAGGTGGCGTTGGCTGCGGTCAACGGGCCTTGTGCCGTGGTGCTTTCGGGTGCCGAGGAGGGCGTGGAGCGGGTGTTGGCGGCGCTGGGGGAGCGGCGGCACACGCGGCTGTCGGTCAGCCATGCCTTCCACTCGCCGCTGATGGACCCGATGCTCGACGACTTCCGTGCCGCCCTCGCCGGGCTGACCTTCGGTGAGCCCACCCTGCGTCTGGTCTCCAACCTGGCAGATGGTGACGGGCGTTCCGCCGAGCACTGGGTGCGTCACGTGCGGGAGACCGTGCGGTTCGGAGACGGGCTGCGGGCGCTCGGGGACGCGGGTGTGCGGCACTTCCTGGAGATCGGTCCCGACGCCGTTCTCATCCCGCAGGTCGGGGAGAGCGTGGCGGACGTCGTCGAGGCCGTGCCATTGCTGCGCCGGGACCAGGACGAGGAGACGGCCGCCGTGACCGCGCTGGCCAGGCTCCACGCCACCGGCGTTCCCGTGGACTGGCCCGACTTCTTCACCGGCACCGGCGCGCGCCGCGTCGACCTGCCCACGTACGCCTTCCAGCGGGCCCGTTACTGGCCCGAGGCCGCCGAACCGGTACCGCGGGGCTCCGGCGCGGACGCCGAGTTCTGGGCCGCCGTGGAGCGCGCCGACGTCGCCGCCCTCGCCGGGCGCCTCGACGTCGCCCCCGACGCCCTCGACGCGATCGTCCCGGCGCTGTCCTCGTGGCGGAGCCGCAGCCGGGTGCGTACGACCGTCGACTCCTGGCGTCACCGCGAGACCTGGCAGCCGCTGACCGCCACGGCGGCCGGTCGCCGCGAAGGCACCTGGCTCGCGGTGCTGCCCGCAGACCCGGCCGCCTGGGCACGCGCCGTCGCCGACGCGCTCGGCCCGGACACCGCGCTGCTCGTCGTGGACGGCACCGGGCGCGACGCACTCGCCGCACAGTTGCAGCAGTTCGCGACGGCTGGCTCCGTCACCCGAGTCGTCTCCCTGCTGGCCGCCGACACCAGCACGCTCTCCGGCGACGTGCCCGCCGGCCTGCCCGCGACGGCCCTGCTCCTCCAGGCACTCGACGACGCCGGTCTGAACGCGCCGGTGTGGTCGGTGACCAGGGGCGCCGTCACCACCGCCGGTTCCGGTGCGGGGTCCGTCGATCCGTCGCAGGCCGCCTTGTGGGGGCTCGGGCGGGTCGCCGCTCTGGAGTACCCGGACCGGTGGGGCGGGTTGATCGACCTGCCGGGCCTCTTGGACGACGCCGCGCTGAGCCGGTTCGCCTCCTTCCTCGCCACTCCGGGTGACGAGGACGAGGTCGCCGTGCGCGGTGCCGGTGTCCTCGGTCGGCGTTTCGTGCAGGCGCCGGGTGCGGAGGAGGCTCCGGTGTGGGAGCCGTCGGGGACCGTGCTCATCACGGGCGGTACGGGTGCGTTGGGCGGGCATGTGGCCCGGTGGGCGGCCGAGCACGGTGCCGGGCATCTGCTGCTGCTCAGCCGGCGTGGCCGACAGGCGCCCGGTGCGCAGGAGTTGGAGGCCCAGCTCGGGGTGCGTGTGACCATCGCCGCGTGCGACACCGCCGACCGCGCGGAGCTGTCGGCCGCGCTGGACGCGATCCCGGCCGACGTACCGCTGACCGCCGTCGTCCACGCCGCCGGTGTCCTCGACGACGCCGTGCTGGACGGGCTGACCCCCGACAGGTTCACCGACGTCTTCCGCGCCAAGGTCAATTCCGCGCTGCTGCTGGACGAGTTGACCCGCGAGCACGACCTGTCGGCGTTCGTGCTGTTCTCGTCGGTGGCCGGTGCGGTCGGCAACCCGGGGCAGGGCAACTACGCCGCGGCGAACACGGTGCTGGACGCCCTCGCGCAGCGCCGTAGGGCCGAAGGTCTGCCCGCCACGTCCGTCGCCTGGGGTGCCTGGGCCGGGGCAGGCATGGCCGCCGGAGTCCAGGACCCGGAGCGGTCCGCCGGCGCCGCGCTGCTGGACCCGGTCGCGGCGCTCACCGCGCTCGCCGAACTCGTCCCCGAACCCCACCCCGTCACGGTGGTCGCCGGGCTCCGGCATCCGCCGTTCCTCCAGGCGCTGTTCAGCCTCCGCCCGTCGCCCGCCCTGGCCGCGCTGCCCGCCGGCCGGGAGGCGCTGCGCACGGCCCGCACCTCACGCTCCGCCGGTGAGGACGCCCGCCGCGCCCTGCGGGAGAAGGTGCACGCCACGACTCCCGGCGAGCGGCTGCCGCTGCTGCTCGACCTGGTGCGCACCCAGGCCGCGGCCGTGCTCGCGCACCCCGGCCCCGCCGCGATCCGCCCCGACAAGCCCTTCCAGGACCTCGGCTTCGACTCGCTCACCTCGATGGAGCTGCGCACCCGGCTGGCCCGGGTCACCGGCCTGCCGCTGCCCGCCGGACTGCTCTTCGACCACCCGCGGCCCCGCACCCTCGCCGAGCATCTCCTCGACACGCTGCTCGGCGAGCCGGCCGCCGCGCCCGCTCCCGTGCCCGCCGGACGGGCCGCCGCCCCCGACGAACCCCTCGCGATCGTCGGCATGGCCTGCCGCTTCCCCGGCGACGTCCGGTCCCCGGAGGACCTGTGGGAGCTGGTCGCGGGCGGCCGGGACGCCATCGGTCCGTTCCCCACCGACCGGGGCTGGGACCTCGACGTCCTCACCGGGGCGGGCCGCGGGCACAGCGCCACCGCCGAGGGCGGATTCCTCGGCGACGTCGCCGACTTCGACCCGGAGTTCTTCGGCATCAGCCCGCGCGAGGCCCTGGCGATGGACCCCCAGCAGCGCGTCCTGCTGGAGACGACCTGGGAGGCCTTCGAGCGGGCCGGCATCGACCCGCACACCCTGCGCGGCAGCCGCACCGGCGTCTTCGTCGGCACCAACGGGCAGGACTACGCCGAACTCGTCTCCCGCTGCGCCGAGAACCTGGAGACCCACCTCGGCACCGGCCTCGCCGCCAGCGTCATCTCCGGCCGCATCGCCTACGTCTTCGGTCTGGAGGGACCCGCGGCCACCGTCGACACGGCCTGCTCCTCCTCCCTGGTCTCCCTGCACCTGGCCGCCCAGGCGCTGCGCGGCGGCGAGTGCGAACTCGCCCTCGCCGGCGGTGTCACCGTGATGACCAGCTCCTCCAGCTTCTCCGGTTTCACCGCGATGGGCGGCCTCTCCGGGGACGGCCGCTGCAGGGCGTTCTCCGACGCGGCCGACGGCACCGGCTGGTCCGAGGGCGTCGGAGTGCTCGTGGTGGAGCGGCTGTCCGACGCCGAACGGCACGGGCACCGGATCCTCGCCGTGGTCCGCGGCTCCGCCGTCAACCAGGACGGCGCTTCCAACGGGCTCAGCGCCCCCAACGGGCCCTCCCAGCAGCGCGTCATCCGCCAAGCCCTCGGCGCCGCCGGACTCACGCCCGCGGACATCGACGCCGTGGAGGCGCACGGCACCGGCACGACACTCGGCGACCCCATAGAGGCAGAGGCCCTGATGGCGGTGTTCGGGGCGCCCGAGCGTGCCCGGCCCCTGCTGCTGGGCTCGGTGAAGTCCAACATCGGGCACACCCAGGCCGCCGCCGGAGTCGCCGGCGTCATCAAGACCGTCATGGCCCTGCGCCACGGCACCCTGCCGCCCACACTGCACGTCGAGACGCCGTCGTCGCACGTCGACTGGTCCTCGGGCCCGGTGACGCTGCTCGACCGCGCCACCCCGTGGCCGGACACGGGGCGGCCCCGCCGGGCGGGCGTGTCCTCGTTCGGCATCAGCGGCACCAACGCGCACGTCGTCCTCGAACAGGCCGCGGACCCCCTCCCGTCACGGACGGACGACGACACCGGTGCCCCGGCGTCGGCCGGACGTGCGTTGCCGTGGGTGCTGTCCGCCCGTACCCCCGCCGCACTGCGCGGCCAGGCCGCCTCACTCGCGGAAGGCATCGGCCACGACCCCGCCGCGGACCTCGCTGACGTGGCCCACGCCCTCGCCGGCGACCGGGCCGTCTTCGAGCACCGCGCGGTCGTCGTCGGCACCGGCCGCGACGCCCTCCTCGCCGGACTCGACACGCTCGCCGCGGGCGACGCGGTGGCCGCCGGAGTCGTACGCGGAAGCGGCGACGGCGAGGGCCGTACCGTGCTCGTCTTCCCCGGGCAGGGCGCCCAGTGGGCCGGCATGGGTGCCCGGCTGCTGGAGGAGTCCCCGGTGTTCGCCGCGCGCATCGCCGAATGCGCCGCCGCGCTCGCCGAGTTCACCGACTGGTCCCTCCTCGACGTCCTGCGCGGCACCGAGGACGCCCCAGCGCTGGAGCGCGTCGACGTCGTCCAGCCGGCCACCTGGGCCGTCATGGTCTCGCTGGCCGCGGTCTGGGAGGCCCACGGTGTCGTCCCGGACGCGGTGGTCGGACACTCCCAGGGCGAGATCGCCGCGGCCGTCGTCGCCGGGGCGCTGTCCCTGACCGACGGCGCCCGCGTCGTGGCCCTGCGCAGCCGGGCCATCGCCCGCCGCCTCGCCGGACGCGGCGGCATGATCGCGGTCCCGCTGCCCGCCGCCGACGTCGAACCCCTCATCGCCCCCTGGGACGGGCGGCTGTCCCTCGCCGCGGTCAACGCGCCCGACGCCGTCGTCGTCAGCGGCGACGCGGCCTCCCTCGACGAGTTCTTCGGCCGGCTCACCGACGACGGCGTCCGCGTCCGCCGCATCGCCGTCGACTACGCCTCCCACTCCGCCCATGTCGCGGACCTGCACGCCGACCTGCTCACCGACCTCGCGCCGCTGACCCCGCGCGCCCCGCGGATCCCGCTGCTGTCCACGGTCACCGGCGAACGCCTCGACACCGCCGCGACGGACGCCGAGTACTGGTACCGCAACCTGCGGCAGACCGTGCGGTTCGCGGACGCCGTCCACGCGCTGCTCGACCAGGGCTGCACCCGGTTCGTGGAGTGCGGGCCGCACCCCGTGCTGACCGGCGCCGTCCAGTCGTGCGCGGAGGCGGCCGGCATCGACGCCGTCGCCGTCGGCACACTGCGGCGCGGCGAGGACGGCACGGACCGTGTGCTCACCTCCCTCGCCGAAGCCTTCGTCCGCGGCGTGCCCGTGGACTGGACGGCAGCGATCGGCGGCCGTTCCAGGGCCGTCGATCTGCCCACGTACGCCTTCCAGCGGCAGCGGTACTGGCCCACCGCCGCCGCGATGACCACCGACGTTTCGGGTGCCGGCCTCGACCCGACCGGGCATCCGCTGCTCGGCGCCGCCGTCACCGTCGCCGACTCCGGCGACCTCGTCCTCACCGGCACCCTGTCCCTGTCCGCGCAGCCCTGGCTCGGTCAACACCGCGTGTCCGGAGCCGTGTTCTTCCCCGGCACCGGATTCCTCGAACTCGCCGTCCGGGCCGGAGACGCCGCGGGCTGCGCAAGGGTCGACGAACTCACCGTCGCCGCCCCGCTCGTCCTGCCCGAACGCGGCGCCGTGCAGGTGCAGGTCCGGGTCGACGCGGCCGACGAGGAGGGCCGGCGCGGCATACGGTTCCACTCCCGGCCCGCCCGCGGCGACACTCCCTGGCAGCTGCACGCCACCGGAGCCCTCTCCCAGGACCCCGCCGCCCCGGCCCCGCTCGACACCACCGAGTGGCCGCCCGCCGGCGCCACCGAGGTCGACGTCACCGACATCTACCAGCGCTACTCCCGCGCCGGACTCGACTACGGGCCCGCCTTCCAGGGACTGCGCGGCGTGTGGCGGCTCGACGACGACGCCTACGCCGAGGTCGTCCTGCCCGAACCGGTCGGCAGCACCCAGGGCCTCGGACTGCACCCGGCGCTCCTGGACGCCGTACTGCACGCCGGTGTCCACGCGGGCGAGGAGAACCACGAGCGGATGCTGCCGTTCGGCTGGCAGGACGTCACCCTGCACGCCTCCGGCGCCACCGTGCTCCGCGCCCGCATCACCCGCACCGGCCCCGACTCCCTCACCATCGCCGCGACCGACGTCGAGGGCGACCCCGTCGTCACCGTCGGCACCCTCACCCTGCGCGCCGGCACCGACCGGCCCACGGCCACCCCTGTCGACGACCCGCGCGACGCCCTGCTGCACCTCACCTGGGAACCCGCGCCGGCCGACCTGTCCGCACCCGCGGGCGCCCGCTGGGCCGTCGTCGGCGACGACGCCCACGGCCTCGGCCAGGCCCTGGCGCTGGCGGGGGAGAGCGTGGTCGCCTACGCCGAGACCTTCGCCGCAGCCATCGGTGAGGACGGCGACAACGGCCCCGTCCCGCACGGCTTCCTCGTCTCCGTCACCGGCGGCCGGGACGCCGACGCCGCGCACGACACCGTCACCCGGACCCTGACGCTGCTTCAGCACTGGCTCGCCGACGAACGCCTCGACCGCTCGCGGCTCCTCCTCGTCACCCGTGGCGCCGTCGCCCCCGACGGCGGTGCGGTGACCGACCCGGCCGCGGCCGCCGTCTGGGGACTCGTGCGCTCCGCCCAGTCGGAGAACCCGGGCCGCTTCGTCCTGGTCGACCTCGACGAGGCGGAGACCTCCGCCACGGCCCTGCCCGCCGTGCTCGTGGCCGAGGAGGAGCAGTGGGCGGTCCGCGACGGCCGCCCGAGCGTGCCCAGGCTCGCCAGGGTCACCGCCGGGCCGCCGGCCGAGAGCACCGGCGGTGCCGCCGACGGGAGCGCGGACGGCACTGGAGGAATCGCCGGCTGGAACCCGGACGGCACCGTCCTCATCACCGGCGGCACCGGCGGCCTCGGCGGCGAACTCGCCCGGCACCTGGTCACCCGGCACGGCATACGGCACCTGCTGCTGGCGTCCCGCGGCGGCGAGGCCGCGCCCGGCGCCGACGCGCTGCGCGCCGAACTCACCGACGCCGGCGCCTCGGTGACCGTGGCGGCCTGCGACGTCTCCGACGCCGACGCCGTCGACGCGCTGGTCGCCGCGGTGCCCGCGGAACACCCGCTGACGGCCGTCGTGCACACCGCGGGCGCCCTCGACGACGGCGTGCTGCCGTCGCTCACCGCCGAGCGGGTGTCCGCCGTGCTGCGCCCCAAGGCCGACGGCGCCTGGCATCTGCACCGGGCCACAAGGGAGTCGGACCTCGCCGCGTTCGTCCTGTACTCCTCGGTCTCCGGCGTCCTCGGCAGCCAGGCACAGGCCGGCTACTCCGCCGCCAACGCCTACCTCGACGCCCTCGCCGGCCACCGCCGCGCACAGGGACTGCCCGCCACCTCGCTGTCCTGGGGGTTCTGGGCCCGCCGTACCGGCATGACCGCGCAGCTGACCGAGACCGACGTGCAGCGCATGGAACGCTCCGGGACCCCGCCGCTCGGCCTGGAGTTCGGGCTGGCACTGTTCGACGCCGCGCTCAGCCGCGACGAGGCCCACCTCGTGCCGCTGCGGATCGACCGGACACGCGCCGGCGGCGACGTACCGCCCCTGCTGCGCGGCCTGCTCGGCGGAGCCCGGCGCACCGCCGCCACCGCCACCCGGTCCTTCGCCACACTCCGCGACCGGCTCGCCGAGCTGGACGCCGCCGAGCAGCACAAGGCGCTCACCGACCTCATCGTGGAGACCTCGGCGGTACTGCTCGGCCGGCGCGAGGACGGCCCCCTGGACCCGAACCGTGAGTTCCTCACCCTGGGCTTCGACTCGCTCATCGCCCTGGAACTGCGCAACCAGCTCGGCGAGGCGCTCGGGCTGCGGGTGCCGACATCGGCCGTCTTCGACCACCGCACCCCCGCCCGGCTCGCCGAATGGCTCCAGGGCCAGCTGGCCGCCCTCGGCAACCGGGCTGCGGCCGGCCCCGGCACGCTCACCGCGAACACCCGCGACAGCGCACCGGACTCGGTGGTCAACCTGTTCTTCGACACCGTCAGGAACGGCAAGACCCTGGAGGCCATGAGGCTGCTGATGGCGGTCGCGGCGACCCGGCCGCAGGTCGAACTCACCGCCGAGGTACCGGAACTGCCGCAGCCGGTCGCCCTGGCCGAAGGACCCGCGCGACCCCGGCTGATCTGCGTCAGCGCGCCCGGCGCCACCGGTGGTGTGCACCAGTACGCCCGGCTGGCCGCCCCGTTCCGCGGCAGCCGGCACGTCAGCGCGCTGCCGCTGCTCGGCTTCGCCGAGGGCGAGGCGCTGCCCGCCGACAGCGAGGCCGCGGTCCGCCTCATCGCCGAGAGCGCCCTGCTGGCCAGCGAGGGCGAGCCGTTCGTGCTCGTCGGCTACTCCATGGGCGGCACGTTCGCCTACCGCGCGGCGGGCGTACTGGAGGAGACCTGGGGCATCCGCCCCGAGGGCGTGATCATGCTCGACACGCTCAGCCTCGAGTACAAGGCGGGGGAGGGCGTCGACTGGGACCTCTTCCACGAGAACTACCTCGCCGACATGGACAAGCCCGCGGTGAAGCTCGACAGCGCCCGGCTGTCCGCGATGGCCCAGTGGTTCCTGCGGATGACCACCGGCGGCGCGGAACGCTACAAGACCGGCGTGCCCAGCCTGCTGATCCGCTGCACCACGTCCATGCCCGCGGTCGACCGCGGCGACCAGGCCCCGCCCGTACCGGCCCACACCACCCGCATGATCGACGCCACCCACCAGACCCTCGTCGCCGAGCAGTCCCACGAGACCGCCCGGCTGATGGAGGAGTGGCTGCGGGCCCTGGAGTCCGAAGGGCTCTGACCCGCACCCGCACGCACGTCCGCGCACGGCACGACAGGTGCCGTGCGCGGACGCGCCATGCCCTGGAAGGCACCGGGCGGCGGCCCACAGGTCTAAGGAAAACCGAGAGCCCCCCGACCTACCTTCCACAACAGTCTCGCTGAGTGTTTGGACCATCGGAGGCGGTGCGGCATGACCATCCTGTCCGGACTGGAGTTCTTCGACCTGCACGACCCCGTCGCCGCCGAGCCGGTCGCGGTCGTCGCCATGGCCTGCCGACTGCCCGGCGGGATCACCGACCCCGAGGGGCTGTGGGAACTGCTCCTCGCCGGCCGTGACGCCATCGGCCCGCTGCCCGCCGACCGGGGCTGGGACCCGGACGCCCTCGACGCGCCGGACCGGGCCGCCGTGCCCCGGCGCGGCGGATTCCTCGACGGCGTCGCCGACTTCGACGCCGGCTTCTTCGGACTCTCGCCCCGCGAGGCCGTCGCCACCGACCCCCAGCAGCGGCTGCTGCTGGAGACCGCCTGGGAGGCCGTGGAGCGGGCCGGCATCGACCCGCTGTCACTGCACGGCACCCGCACCGGCGTCTACGTCGGCGTCAGCGGCGAGGACTACGCCCTGGTCACCGCGCGGGCCGCCGACGACATGGCAGCGGGCACCGTCACCGGCACCGCGCCCGGCGTCGCCTCCGGCCGTCTCGCCCACGTCCTCGGACTGCGCGGCCCCGCGCTCAGCCTCGACACCGCGTCCTCCTCCTCGCTGACCGCCCTGCACTGCGCGGTACGGGCTCTGCGTGCCGGGGAGTGCACCCTCGCCCTGGCGGGCGGCGCCAACGTGCTGTCCACGCCCCGCAGCCTCGTCGGCTACGCCAGGCAGGGCGGCCTCGCCCCCGACGGCCGCTGCAAGCCGTTCTCCGCCGACGCCGACGGCACCGCCTGGGCCGAGGGCGTCGGCGTCCTCGTCCTGGAACGCCTCTCCGACGCCCGGCTGAACGGCCACCCCGTGCTCGCCCTCGTCCGCGGCACCGCCGTCAACGCCGACGGCGCCACCGACCGGCTGACCGCGCCGAGCGGCACCGCCCAGCGCGAGCTGATCGCCCTGGCGCTGCACGACGCGGGGCTCGGCACCGGCGACGTCGACGCCGTGGAGGCACACGGCACCGGCACCCGCGTCGGCGACCCCGTGGAGGCCGAGGCACTCCTCGCCACCTACGGACGCGATCGCGAACACCCGCTGCTCATAGGCTCCGTGAAGGCCAACCTCGGCCACGCCCAGGCCGCCGCGGGCATCGCAGGGCTCATCAAGACCGTCCTCGCCCTGCGGCACGGCGTCCTGCCCGCCACCCCGCACCTGTCGGAGCCGACCCCGGCCGTCGACTGGAACGCGGGGTCGGCGCGGCTGCTGAGCGAGCCCACCGACTGGCCCGCCACCGGAAGGCCGCGCCGCGCCGCGGTCTCCTCCTTCGGGATCGGCGGCAGCAACGCCCACGTCGTCCTCGAACAGGCACCGCCCGCACCCCTACCGGCCGAGCAGCCCGACAGGAGTCCGCACATCGTGCCCTGGGTGGTCTCCGCACGGTCGGCGAACGCCCTGGACGCCGCCGTCGCCCGGCTGCGCCGGCTGGACCCCGCCGACGACCGGGCCCGCGCCGACATCGCCCACTCGCTGGCCACCGGCCGGGCCACCGCGCTGCCGCACCGCACCGTCCTGCTGGCCTCCGCCGACGGCACGCCCACCGCCGCCCGCTGCGTCGCCGAACGCGGCCTGTCCGCCGTCCTGTTCGCCGGACGCGGCACCCCGCACGCCGCACGGACCGGCACCCTCGCCGCACGGTTCCCGGTGTTCGCGCGCGCCTTCGCCGCCGTACGCGAGGCGTTCGACGGTCTGCTGGCCGAACCACTGCGCGACCTCGTGGGGGGTGAGCGGGAGATCTCGGCGGGCGAGCAGGCCTTCGTCGCGCAGGCCGAACCCCTCCTGTTCGCCCACGAGATCGCCCTGTACCGGCTGCTGGAATCCCTCGGCCGGACTCCCACCCACGTCGTCGGGCACGGGCTCGGCGAGGTCGCCGCCGCGCATGCCGCCGGTGCGCTGTCCCTCACCGACGCCTGCCGGGTCGTCGCCGCCCGGGTCCGGCTGGCCGAGCGGCTCGGCACCGCCGCCACCGTCGCCGTACGCGCCACCGAGGCCGAGGTGGCACCGCTGCTCACCGCGGGCGTCGGTGTCGCGGCCGTCGACGGCCCCGACCGGCTCGTGCTGTCCGGCGCGGCGAGTGAAGTCGCCCGTGTCGCCGACGCCTTGGCGAACGAAGGGCACGCCACCACCGCCCTCCCGGCCCCGCACGGGCTGCACTCCCCGCTCGTGGCCGACGCGCTCGACGCCTTCCGCAGGGACCTGGCCGGCCTCGAACCGCGCACCCCGCGCATCCCGGTCGTGTCCACCCT
Source organism: Streptomyces chartreusis (assembly GCF_008704715.1). Lineage (NCBI taxonomy): Bacteria > Bacillati > Actinomycetota > Actinomycetes > Kitasatosporales > Streptomycetaceae > Streptomyces > Streptomyces chartreusis. Next base: position 1,098,974 of record NZ_CP023689.1, on the reverse strand, counting down.
GACCGGCGCCCGCGTCACCGATACCGACCTCGCCTCACCCGCACACTGGAGCGGCCAGGCCGGCGCCACCGTACGGTTCGCCGACGCCGTCACCGCCCTGCGCGACGCGGGCGTGCACACGTTCCTCGAAGTGGGCACGGACGCCGCCCTCACCGCGAGCACCGTCGAACTGCTCGCGTGGAGCGGCGTGGTGACGGTCGCCGCCCAGCGAGCCGGCACCGACCCCGAGACGGCCCTGCTCACCGCGCTCGCCCGGCTCCACGTCACCGGCAGCGACGTGCACTGGCCCGCCCTGTTCACCGGCACCGGCGCCCGCCGCACCGAACTGCCGACATACCCCTTCCAGCGCGAACGCCACTGGCCCACCCCGGCGGACCGGGCCCGCACGCCCCTGCCCACCCCGGCGGACCGGCCGACAGGCGAACCCGACGCCCTGCGGGCCCTCACCGGCCCCCGCAGGGTCCGCGCACTGCTCACCCTGATCCGGGTCGAGGCCGCCGCCGCCCTCGGGCACGCCGACCCCGGCCGCGTCGAACCCCGCACCGCCCTGCGCTCCCTGGGCCTCGACTCCTACGCCGAGACCGAACTGCGAGTGCGCCTGGGCAAGGCCACCGGACTCGACCTGCCGACCACCCTGTTCTACGACCGGCCCACCCCGGCCGCGCTCGCCGCCCGGCTCGCCGAACACCTCGACGAGCAGCCGCTCCCGCTGCCCGACTGGCCGACCGGCTTCGAACAGGCACTGCGCGACCTGCCCGGGAACCACCCCGAGCGCCGGCGCGCCGTACGCCGCCTGGAAGCCCTGCTGAACGACCTGGGCCGGCGCGCCCCGGCCGGCCGCGCCAACGGCGGCGGCGACGGCGACGGCGCCGCAGGTCATCCCACGGCGGAGGCCGCCGACATCGCCGCCGCCCCCGTCGACCGGCTCCTGGACCTCATCGACCAGGAGTTCCCGATCGACAAGGAGTTCCCGGTCCGCTGACCGGCGCCCCGGAGCGGCACCCCCACATCCCCGGAAAGCCAGCGACCTCAGCGGGCCACCCCCCACCCGCAGGCCACGTACGCCCCCGCCGACGCGATGGGACATCCCGTGCAGGAAGAGCAGCAGGACACAGTCGTCGACTACCTCCGACGGGTCACGGCGGAGCTGCGCCGTGCCCACCGGCGCATCGAGGAACTGGAGTCGGACCGTGCCCCCGGAACGCCGGGCGACGACCCCGTCGCCGTCGTCGGCATGGGCTGCCGCCTACCGGGGGACGTCACCTCGCCGGACGACCTGTGGCGGCTCGTCGACACCGGCCGGGACGCCGTCACCGCGTTCCCCGCCGACCGCGGCTGGGACCTGCCCGCACTGCTCGCCGGCAGCACCGCCCGCGGGGGCGGGTTCCTCGACGGCGCCGACGCCTTCGACGCGGAGTTCTTCGGGATCTCGCCCCGCGAGGCCGCCACCATGGACCCGCAGCAGCGGCTGTTCCTCGAAGTCGCCTGGGAGGCCCTGGAGAACGCCGGCATCGACCCGCAGTCCCTGCGCGGCAGCCGCACCGGCGTGTACGCGGGCACCTACCAGTGGGACTCCGGCCGCCCCGGACCCGGCGACGGCGCCGGACACGTCATGACCGGCACCGCGTCCAGCGTCCTGTCCGGGCGGCTCGCCTACGTCCTCGGCCTCGAGGGCCCGGCCCTGACCCTCGACACCGCCTGCTCCTCCTCCCTGGTCGCCCTGCACACCGCCGTCCAGGCCCTGCGGACCGGCGAGAGCGAACTCGCCGTCGTCGGCGGCGTCACCGTGCTCTCCGACCCGGCCGTGTTCACCGAGTTCAGCAGGCAGGGCGGACTCGCCCCCGACGGCCGCTGCAAGGCGTTCTCCGCGGACGCCGACGGCACCGGCTGGTCCGAGGGCGTCGCCGTACTCGTCGTGGAGCGCCTGTCCGACGCACGCCGTCACGGGCACCGTGTCCTGGCGCTGGTACGGGGCACCGCCGTCAACTCCGACGGCGCCTCCAACGGCCTGACCGCCCCCAGCGGCCGCGCCCAGCAGCAGGTCATCCGGCAGGCACTCGCCGCCGCCGGACTCGATCCCGCCGACGTCGACGCCGTCGAGGCGCACGGCACCGGCACCCGGCTCGGCGACCCCGTCGAGGCGTCCGCGCTCCTCGCCACCTACGGCCAGGACCGCGAACGGCCCCTGCTGCTCGGCTCGTTGAAGTCCAACATCGGGCACACCCAGGCCGCCGCGGGCGTCGCCGGCGTCATCAAGACGGTGCTCGCGATGCGGCACGGCAGGCTGCCCCGCACGCTGCACGCGGACGACCCCACCGACGCCGTCGAGTGGACCGCGGGCCGTGTCGAACTGCTGCGCCAGTCCGCCGACTGGCCCCGCACCGGCCGCCCCCGGCGGGCCGCCGTGTCCGCGTTCGGCATCAGCGGCACCAACGCCCACGTGGTCCTGGAGGCGGCTCCCGAGCCGGAACCGGCCCACGTGCCTGAACCGACACCCGAACCGGCCCATGCGCCGTCGTCGCCCGCACACGCGGTGCCCTGGCCCCTGTCCGCCCGCACCGCCGAAGCCCTCACCGACCACATCACCCGCGTCCGCGAACGGGCCGCCGGGCTCGACCCGCTCGACGTCGGCCACTCACTGGCCACCGGACGGTCCTCCTTCGAGCACCGGGCCGTGCTGCTCGGCTCGGCCCCGGACGCCCCGCCGCTCGCCGAGGCCGTGGCGGGCGACGAGCCGTCCGTCGCCCTCCTGTTCTCCGGCCAGGGCAGCCAGCGCCTCGGCATGGGACGCGAACTCGCGGACCGCTTCCCGGTGTTCGAAGCGGCCCTGGACGAGGTCCTCGCCGAGCTCGACCCGAACGTGCGGTCGGCGATGTGGGCCGGCGACGAAAAGACCCTGCACCGCACGGAGTTCGCGCAGCCCGCGCTGTTCGCCGTCGAGGTCGCCCTGTACCGGCTCGTGGTCTCCTGGGGCGTACGGCCCGAGTACCTCATGGGCCACTCCGTCGGCGAGATCGCCGCCGCGCACGTCGCCGGCGTGCTGTCCCTGGCGGACGCCTGCCGCCTGGTGTCCGCGCGGGCCCGCCTGATGCAGGACCTGCCCGCGGGCGGCGCGATGGTCGCCGTGTCCGCCGGTGAGGACGAGGTCCGTCCGCTGCTCACCGACGGCGTCGTCCTCGCAGCCGTCAACGGCCCGCGTTCCGTGGTCCTCTCGGGCCCCGACGAGGCCGTGGAAGCGGTCGCGGCCCGGCTGGCCGATGCCGGGCACCGCACCGGCCGCCTGCGGGTGTCGCACGCCTTCCACTCACGGCTGATGGACCCCGCCCTCGACCCCTTCCGTGCGGCGGTCGCGGAGCTGTCCTTCGCCGAACCCGCCCTGCCCGTCGTCTCCAACGTCACCGGACGCATCGCCGAACCCGGCGAACTGACCACCCCCGACTACTGGGTACGTCACCTGCGCGAGACGGTCCGCTTCGCCGACGGCGTGCGCACGCTGGCCGAGCACGGCGTCGGCGCCTGGCTGGAGGTCGGCCCCGGCGGTGTCCTCGCGGCCCTCGCCCAGGAGACCCTGCCGCCCGACGCCGTCGTCACACCCCTGCTGCACGGCGGCCCCGACGAGGAGCACTCCGCCGTCACGGCCCTGGCCAGGCTGTACGTCCACGGCGTCCCGGTCGACTTCACGGCCCTGTTCGCCGGGACCGGGGCCCGACGGGTCGCGCTGCCCACCTACCCGTTCCGTCGCGGCCGCTTCCCCTTCCGCCACGCCGACCGCGAGACGGACGGCACGGACTTGTGGTCGGCGCTCCGCCGCACCGAACCGGCCGCACTGGCGGGCCGCCTCGGCGTCACCGAGGACGCCGTCCGCTCCGTCGTCCCCGCCCTGCTGTCCTGGCGGTCCCGGCACCGCAGCCGGACCGCCCTCGACGCCCTGCGCCACCGCGAGCACTGGCAGCCGCACACCTTCCCGGCGCCGGGTGGGACGACCGGCCCGTGGCTGGTCCTGCTGCCCGAGCACGACGACCCCTGGGCCACCGCCCTCACAGACGCCCTCGGCACGGCGGCCCTGCCGGTCCGCTGCCCCGCCGGCGCCGACCGCGCCACGCTCACCGCGCTGCTGCGTGACGCCGAGCCGGCCGGCGTCCTGTGCCTCACCGCGCTCGAGGACTCGGACGCGGCGGACGTACCCGCCGGGCTGCTCGCCGCGCTGACCGCCGTACAGGCGACCGGCGACGCCGGACTGCGGGCACCCGTGTGGTGTGCGACCCGGGACGCGATGGCCGCCGTCGACACCGACCGGGCCCATGGCCTCGCGGGAGCCGCTCTCTGGGGCCTCGGCCGGGTCGCCGCCCGTGAGACACCCGACCGCTGGGGCGGCCTGCTCGACCTGCCCGCCGAAGAACCGAGCGGGCCCACCGTCGCCCTGGCACTGGGGGCCCTCACGGCCCAGGGCGGCGAGGACGAAGTGGCCGTACGTGCCACCGGAGCCCTCGTACGACGGCTAGTGCCTGCGCCCCGGATGCCCGATGAGACGGCCACCGGTTGGCGTCCCGCCGGCACGACCCTCGTCACGGGCGGCACCGGTGGCCTCGGCGCGCAGGTGGCGCGTCGGTTGGCCGGCGAGGGTGCCGAGCGGCTGTTGCTGGTCTCGCGCCGTGGCCCGGACGCGCCCGGTGCGGACGACCTGAGACGTGAACTGGCCGCCGCCGGCTGCGAGGTGGACATCGCCGCCTGCGACGTCGCCGACCGGGACGCGCTCGCCGCACTGCTCGCCGCGATCCCCGCCGAGCGGCCGCTGACGGCCGTGGTGCACGCGGCCGGCGTCCTCGACGACGGCGTGCTGGAGCGGCTCACCCCGGACCGGTTCGCCGACGTCTTCCGCGCCAAGGCCACCGCCGCGCTGCACCTCGACGCGCTGACCCGGGACCACGACCTCTCGGCGTTCGTGCTCTTCTCATCGGTGTCCGGCGCCCTCGGCAACCCCGGTCAGGCCAATTACGCGGCGGCCAACACCGTCCTCGACACCCTCGCTGCCCGCCGCCGCGCCGAAGGGCTCCCCGCGGTGTCGATCGCCTGGGCGGCCTGGCGCGGCGCCGGCATGGCCGCCGGACTCGACGACGCGCAGGGCCGACGATCGGGCCTGGGCGGCCTCGACCCCGAACTGGCCCTGACCGCCCTGCTGGAAGCCACCTCCGACCCCCACCCCGCTCTCCTGGTCGCCGACCTCGAGCCCCTGGCCGCAGCACTCCGCACGGGCCCGCGGCGCAGCCCGGTCCTCGACGGCCACCCCGCCGCACCCGCCCCGGCCCCGGCCACCACGCCCCTGGCCGACCGGCTGCGTACGGCACCGCCCGCCGAACACACCACGCTCGTGCTGGACGCGGTGCGCGCCGAGTCCGCGGGCGCCCTGGGCCACCGCCGGGCCGCCGACGTACCGCCCGACCGCGCCTTCCGGGCCTCCGGGTTCGACTCCCTCACCGCCGTTGAACTGCGCAACCGGCTCGTCGCCGCGACGGGTCTGCCACTCACCGCCGGAGTCGTCTTCGATCACCCCACCCCGCGCGAACTCGCCGCACACCTGCTGGCCGCCCTGACCGGCACCCGTGAAGCCGCCCTCGCCGAACCGTCCGGCATTGAGGACAACACCGCTGAAGCCGCCTCCGCCGTCGATGACGCCGACGACCCGGTCGTGATCGTCGGCATGGCCTGCCGGCTGCCCGGCGGCGCCGACTCCCCGCAGCTCCTGTGGGATCTGCTCACCGAGGAACGCGACGCCATCGGCCCCTTCCCCGGCGACCGCGGCTGGGACCTCACCGAGTTCGCGGACGGCGGGCGCCTCGAAGGCGGATTCCTCTACGACGCCCACGACTTCGACGCGGCCTTCTTCGGTATCTCCCCGCGCGAGGCGGTCACCATGGACCCGCAGCAGCGGCTGCTCCTGGAGACCGCCTGGGAGGCCGTGGAGCGGGCCGGCATCGACCCGCAGACCCTGCGCGGCACCCGCACCGGAGTCTTCGTCGGCAGCAACGGCCAGGACTACGCCCATGTCGTCAGCGGCTCCGCCGAACGCGCCGAGAGCCACGCCGCCACCGGTCTTGCCGCCAGCGCCCTGTCCGGCCGTGTCTCCTACACCCTCGGCCTGAACGGCCCCGCGGTCACCGTCGACACCGCCTGCTCCTCCTCGCTGGTCGCCCTGCACCAGGCGGTCCGCGCGGTCCGCGCCGGCGAGTGCGCGCTCGCCCTCGCCGGCGGGGTCACCGTCATGACCGACTCGGCGAGCTTCGCCCGCATCCAACGGCTGGGCGCCATCGCCCGCGACGGCCGCTCCAAGGCGTTCTCCGAGGACGCCGACGGCACCGGCTACTCCGAGGGTGTCGCCCTCCTCGTCGTGGAACGGCTCAGCGAGGCCCGGCGCCGGGGCCATCGGGTACGGGCCGTGATCCGCGGGTCCGCCGTGAACCAGGACGGCGCCTCCAACGGGCTCACCGCGCCCAACGGGCCCGCCCAGCAGCGCGTCATCCGCGAGGCGCTCGCCGACGCCCGCCTCGGGCCGGCCGACGTGGACGCCGTCGAGGCGCACGGCACCGGCACCCGGCTCGGCGACCCCATCGAGGCCGAGGCACTCCTCGCCGCCTACGGCCAGGACCGCGAACGGCCCCTGCTGCTGGGGTCCGTGAAGTCCAACATCGGCCATACGCAGGCGGCGGCCGGCGCGGTCGGCGTCATCAAGACGGTCCTGGCCCTCGAACACGGCACCGCGCCGCGCACCCTGCACGCCGACACGCCCTCCACCCGAGTCGACTGGACCACGGGCGCCGTACGCCTCCTGCGGTCCGCCCAGGAGTGGCCCGACACCGGATGCCCCCGCCGGGCCGCCGTGTCCGCGTTCGGCATCAGCGGCACCAACGCCCATGTCGTACTGGAGCAGGCGCCTCCGCGGTCCGTCACAGAGCCCGCCGGTTCGGTGACCCCACCGGTCGAGACCCCCGACGTACCCCTGCTCCTCTCCGCCCGGACCGTGCCCGCGCTGGCCGAACAGGCCGCCCGCACCGCCCGGTTCCTGCGCTCCCACCCCGAGACCGACCCCGCGGCGGCCGGCTGGTCGCTCGCCACGACCCGTGCCGCCCACCAGCACCGTGCCGTCGTCCTCGGCCCGGACCGCGCCGGGCTCCTCGACTCGCTGGACGCCCTGGCCACCGGCACCGCCGACCCTGCCGTCGTACGCGGCACCGCCGCCGACAGCGCCACCGGACCGGTGTTCGTCTTCCCCGGCCAGGGCTCCCAGTGGTGGGGCATGGGCCGCGAACTGTACGACTCCTCACGGGTGTTCCGCGCCACGGTCGACGACTGCGCCGACGCCCTGGGCCCTTACGTCGACTGGTCGCCCGTCGACCTGCTGCGCGGCGACGGCGCCGACCCCGACGTACTGCACAGGGCAGACGTCGTCCAGCCCGCCCTGTTCTCCACCATGGTCTCCCTCGCCGCCCTCTGGCGCTCCCTCGGCGTCGAACCGGGGGCGGTCGTCGGGCACTCGCAGGGCGAGATCGCCGCCGCCCATGTGGCGGGCGCGTTCAGCCTGGAGGAGGCGGCCCGGCTGGTGGCCCTGCGTGGCCGGACGATGCTCGAACTCGGCGGACTGGGCGGCCTGATGACGGTGTTCGCACCCGTCGACCGGGTCGAACCCCTCCTGGACGCCTGGCCCGGACGGGTCGGCGTGGCCGTCCTCAACGGGCCCGCGACGGTCGTCGTCTCCGGGGAGGACGCCGTCCTCGACGAACTGCGCGAGGTGTGCGCACGCATGGACCTGCGCACCAAGGACGTCAAGTCCGACATCGCCGGGCACGGCCCGCAGACCGAGGCGGTGAGGGACCAACTGCTCTCGGTCCTGGGCGAGTTGAGCCCCCGCCCGGCCCGCGTCCCGTTCTATTCCACGGTGACCGGTGGCCGGCTCGACACCACCGCCCTGGACGCCGGTTACTGGTATCGCAACCTGCGGCAGACCGTGCGCATGGAGGCTGCCACCCGTGCGCTGCTCGCGGCCGGGCACCGGGTCTTCGTCGAGAGCAGCCCGCATCCCGTACTGGCCGGTGCGATCGGCGAGACGTGTGAGGCGGCGGGAGCGGAAGACGCCGTCGTCCTCGGCTCCGTGCGCCGGCAGGCCGGTGACGCCCGGACGTTCCTGCTGTCGGCGGCGGGCGGCTGGGCGGCGGGCCTGCCCGTCGACTGGCGGCCCTGCTTCCCCTCCGCCGCCCGCTCCGAACCGGCCGTCGAACTGCCCACCTACCCCTTCCAGCGCCGCCGCTACTGGCCCACCGCCGACACCGCGCCCGTGCGGTCCGGCAGCGGTGAGGACAGTGCCTTCTGGGACCTCGTCGACGACGCGGACGCCGTCGGGCTCGCCGCCGAGACGGGCGCCGGCGAGCCCGAACTCGCCGCCGTCCTGCCCGCCCTCGCCGACTGGCGGCAGCGGTCCCGGCGCCGGGCGCTCGCCGCGTCGTGGAGCTACCGCGACGCCTGGCATCCGCTGGCCACGGGGCGCCCGGCGCAGAGTGCCGCCGGTGGCCGGCCGTCGTCTGCGGGCGCGTCGGGGCCGGTCGCGCAGTTCCCCGCGCCCCTTCGGGGCGCCGACCAACGCCTCGTCGTCGTCCCGGCCACCCACGCCGACGACCCCTGGGTGACCACCGTGGTCCGCGCCCTCGGCCCCGGAACGACCCGCATCGAGGTCTACCCCGCCACGGCCGACCGCACCTCGATGGCGGCGGTGCTGCCGACCCAACCCGGCGTCGTCGTATCCCTGCTGGGCCTCGCCGAAGACCCCGCCGACGTCCGTCACCCGGCGGTGCCCGTCGGGCTGGCGGCGACCGTCGCCCTGCTCCAGGCCCTCGCCGACCGGCCCGCCGGACCCCGTCTGTGGTGCCTCACCCGCGAGGCCGTCGCCGCCGTACCCGGCGACCTCGTCCGCCACCCGGCCCAGGGCACCCTGTGGGGGTTCGGCCGGGTCGCCGCCCTCGAACACCCCGCGCTGTGGGGCGGCCTGGCGGACCTGCCGGACACCGTCGACACCCACTGCGGGACGCTGCTGGCCACGCTGCTCACGGCCGACACCCCGGAGGACCAGCTGGCGCTCCGGGCGTCCGGAGCTTACGCACGACGCCTCGTCGCAGCCGGGGAGCCCACCGCGGTCAAGTCCGGGCGGACCGGCCGGACCGCCGCGGATACCGGCGGCACCTCGGTCACCGGCGATACCGGCCGCCGTCTCGACGCAGCCGGGGAAGCCGGCGCGGCCGAGCCCATGCCCACCGGCGGTACCGCCGCGGATACCGGCGGCACCTCGGTCACCGGCGGCACCGGCCGCCGTCTCGACGCAGCCGGGGAAGCCGGCGCGGACGAGGCCATGCCCACCGGCGGCACCAAAAGCCCTCTGCTCCCCGCCGGCGAATCCTCCGCAGCCAACCCCCGGCGCACCAGCCGCACCGTGCTCGTTCCCGGCGGCACAGCCTCCGATACCGGCCACCGTCCCGCCCCCGCTCGCGAACCCTCCGCAGCCAACCCCTGGCGTACCAGCGGCACCGTCCTCGTCACCGGCGGTACCGGTGCCCTCGGCAGTCGTCTCGCTCACTGGGCCGTGGCCCGGGGTGCCGCGCACGTGCTGCTGCTCAGCCGACGTGGGCCCGATGCTCCCGGCGCCGACACCCTCGCCAAGCAGCTCGCCGAACTCGGTGCCCGTGTCACCGTCGCCGCCTGTGACATCGCCGACCGGGACGCGCTCGCCGCCCACCTCGACGCCCTGCCCGCCGAGCAGCCGCTGACCGCCGTCGTCCACGCCGCCGGTGTCTCCGACGGGGACAGCGACACCACCGCCCTCACCCCGGACACCCTCCAGACGCTGCTCAGCGCCAAACTCCTCGGGGCCCGGCACCTCCATGAACTCACCGCGGGCCGCGACCTCGACGCGTTCGTGCTGTTCTCCTCCGGCGCCGCCTCCTGGGGCAGCGGAGGCCAGCCCGCCTACGCCGCCGCCAACGCCTACCTGGACGCGCTCGCCGCCCACCGCCGCGCCGCCGGGCTGCCCGCCACGTCCGTCGCGTGGGGCGCGTGGGGCGAGACCGGCATGGCCACCGAACCCGGCCTCGCCGCCGAACTCGCCCGCCGCGGCGTCCACCCCATGGACCCCGCCACCGCGCTCGCCGCCCTGCAACGCGCCCTCGACGAGGACGTGAGCGGCCTGACCGTGACGGCCACCGACTGGGCGGCGTTCCTGCCCGCCTTCACCGCCGCCCGGCCCAGCTCCCTGCTGTCCGAACTGGCACGGGCCACCGACCCCGGTCCCGCCGACACCCCCGAACCCGAGGACGGCCCCGGCCTGCGCGACCGGCTCGCCGAGCTGCCCGACGTCGAACGCACCCGGCTGCTCCTCGACCTGGTCCGCACCGAGGCCGCCGCCACCCTGGGCCACTCCGGCGCCGACGCCGTACCCGCCGAACGCGCCCTGCGAGACCTCGGCTTCGACTCCGTCAGCGCCGTCGACCTGCGTAACCGGCTCAAGGCCGTCACCGGCCTCGCCCTGCCCGCCTCCCTCGTCTTCGACCACCCCAACGCCACCGCGGTCGCCGCCCACCTGCGCACCGAGCTCTTCCCCGACGCCCCCGCCGCAACCGACGCGGGCGACGACCCGGACGCCGCGGTCCGCGCCGCCCTCGCCGCCGTGCCGCCCGCGCGGCTGCGCAAGGCCGGACTGCTGGAGCTGATCCTGCAACTCGCCGACGGTGACCCCGCGACCACCGACGCCCCCACCGGCGGGAGCGACGCACACGACCTGGACGCCCTCGACGGCGAGAGCCTGCTGCGGCTCGCGGCCGAGACCACCTCGGACTGACGCCCCGCCCGACTTGAGAGAGCCCGCCTTGAACACACCCAACCCCTACGTCGAGGCGCTGCGGACCTCCCTGAAGGAGAACGAGCGGCTGCGGCGGCACAACCAGCAGCTGATCTCGGCCGCCGTGGAGCCCATCGCCGTCGTCGGCATGGGCTGCCGCTACCCAGGCGGCGTCGCCTCCCCGGAGGACCTCTGGGACCTCGTCGTCGACGGCCGGGACGCCATCGGCCCGTTCCCCGCCGACCGCGGCTGGGACCTGGCCCGCCTCACCGGCGACGGACCCGGCCGCAGCCGCGCCCACGAAGGCGGCTTCCTCGACGCGATGACCGAGTTCGACCCCGCGTTCTTCGGCATCGCCCCCCGCGAGGCCCTCGCCATGGACCCCCAGCAACGGCTCCTGCTGGAGACCGCATGGGAGGCCCTCGAACGCGCCGGCATCGCCCCCACCGCACTGCGCGGCACCCGAACCGGCGTCTTCGCGGGCACCACCATCCAGGACTACGGCAAGGTCGTCGCCGAAGCCCGCGAGAACATGGACGTCTACGCCACCACCGGCCACGCCGCCGGCGTGATCTCCGGACGCATCTCCTACGTCCTCGGCCTGGAGGGGCCCGCCGTCACCGTCGACACCGGCTGCTCCTCCTCCCTCGTCGCCCTGCACTGGGCCGTGCAGTCCTTGCGCGCCGGCGAGTCCGCGCTCGCCCTCGCCTGCGGCGCCACCGTCATGTGCACCCCGGGCACCTTCGTGTCGTTCACCGCGCAGGGCGGCCTCGCCTCCGACGGCCGCTGCAAGCCGTTCTCCGCCGCCGCCGACGGCGTCGGCTGGAGCGAGGGCGCCGGCGTCCTCGTACTGGAACGCCTCGCCGATGCCCGGCGCAACGGCCACCCCGTGCTCGCCGTGGTCCGCGGCACCGCCCTCAACCAGGACGGCGCCTCCAACGGCATCAGCGCCCCCAACGGGCCCGCACAGCAACGCGTCATCCGCGCCGCCCTCGACAACGCCGGCCTCACCCCTGACCAGATCGACGCCGTGGAGGCCCACGGCACGGGCACCACCCTGGGCGACCCGATCGAGGCACAGGCCCTCCTCGCCGCCTACGGCCAGGACCGCGAACGGCCCCTGCTGCTGGGCTCGGTGAAGTCCAACATCGGGCACACCCAGGGCGCCGCCGGAGTCGCCGGGGTCATCAAGACCGTGATGGCGCTGCGAGCCGGCGTGCTCCCACGCAGCCTGCACGCCGAGCAGCCGACCCCCGACGTCGACTGGACCGCCGGTTCCGTACGGCTCCTCACCGCCAACACGCCCTGGCCGGACACCGACGCCCCGCGCCGCGCCGGCGTGTCCTCCTTCGGCATCAGCGGCACCAACGCCCACATCGTCCTCGAACAGGCCCCACCCGCCGAGGAACCCGAGCGCACGGCCGTCCAGGCCCTGACGCCGTGGCCCGTGTCCGCCCGCACCGCCACCGGCCTCGACACCCAGCTCCACCGGATCACGACCGCCGCCGCCGACCTGACCGCCCTGGACGTCGGCCACTCCCTCGCCACCGGACGCGGCCACCTGGAACACCGCGCCGTGCTCCTGCCGCACGAGGACGGGGTGCAGGAACTGGCCCGCGGCACGTCGGGGGAGGGCGGCCTCGCGGTTCTCTTCACCGGCCAGGGCAGTCAACGCCCTGGCATGGGACGCGAGTTGTACGACCGTTTCCCCGCCTTCGCCGAAGCCCTCGACGAGCTGCTAGGCCACCTCGACCCCGCACTGCGGGACGTGATGTGGGGCGGCGACGAGACCGCGCTCAACCGCACCGAACACGCCCAGCCCGCCCTCTTCGCCGTCGAGGCCGCCCTGTACCGGCTCGCCGAATCGCTGGGCGTGCGCCCCGGCTTCGTCGCCGGGCACTCCGTCGGCGAGATCACCGCAGCGCACGTCGCCGGAGTGCTGTCCGCCAAGGACGCCTGCGCGCTCGTCACCGCCCGAGGCCGTTTGATGCAGGCGCTGCCCGAGGGCGGCGCCATGGTCGCGGTGGCCGCGTCCGAGGACACGGTGCGCCCGCTGCTCGGGGACGACATCGCCCTCGCCGCCGTCAACGGCCCGGCCTCCGTGGTCCTCTCCGGCGCCGAGGAGGCCGTACTCACCGCCGCCGAGCGGCTGCGCGACGCCGGGCACCGCACGCACCGGCTGGCGGTCTCGCACGCCTTCCACTCACCGCTGATGACGCCGGTCCTCGACGACTTCCGTACCGTCGTCGCCGGGCTCACCTTCAACGACGCGCGGCTGCCCGTCGTCTCGACGGTCACCGGCCGCACCGCCACCGCCCGCGAACTGAGCGACCCGGACCACTGGACCCGGCACACCGTCGCCACCGTGCGGTTCGCCGACGCCGTACGCACCCTCGCCGCCCAAGGCGTACGCGCCCACCTCGAACTCGGCCCCGACGCCGTCCTCAGCCCTCTCATCGACGAAACCCTCACCGACCCGGAGACGATCACCGACCCCGGGGTGATCGCCGTACCCCTCCTGCGGGCCGGCCGCCCCGAGGAACTGTCCCTCATCACCGGCCTCGCCCGGCTGCACACCGCCTGCGCCGCCGGAACCGTCGACTGGGCCGCCCTCTACCGGGACACCGGCGCCCGCCGCGTCGACCTGCCCACCACCGCCTTCGAACGACAGCCCTACTGGCCCACCGGCACGGGCCGCGCCCGCGACGCCGCCGGCCTCGGCCTCGGCCCGTCCGGCCACCCGCTGCTTGCTGCCACCGTCGACCTCGCCGACGGCGACGGCGTCGTCCTCACCGGCCGCCTGACCCCCGCCCGGCAACCCTGGCTCGCCGACCATGTCGTCCACGGCCGCGCCCTGCTGCCCGGCACCGCCTTCCTGGAACTCGCGCTGCGGGCCGGCGACGAAGCCGGCTGCGACCGCGTCCACGACCTCACCCTCACGGCACCGCTCGAAATCGCCGAACGCGAGGCCGTCCACCTCCAGGTACGAGTCGGCCCACCGGCCACCGACGGCCGCCGTCCCGTCACGGTCCACTCTCGCCCTGACAACGCCGACCCCGTTGCCGAGTGGACGGTCCACGCCACGGGCCGACTCGACACGGGGCCGGACAGCCGTGAGAACCCGTCATCCGGCACGGCGCCGGGCAGCCCGGCGGACCCGGCCCTCGACACCCCATGGCCGCCGCCCGGCGCAGAACCCATCGACCTCGCCGACTGCTACGACCACCTCGCCGAGCTCGGCTTCGACTTCGGGCCGGTCTTCCGTGGCCTGAGCGCCGCCTGGCGACGCGGCACCGAACTCTTCACCGAGGCCACCCTCCCCGGCCCCGGGCACGCCGACGCCACGGCCTTCCTGCTCCACCCGGCCCTGGCGGACGCCGCCCAGCACGCCGTGACCTACGGCGACCTCGGCACCCTCAGCGAAGGCGGCCTGCCCTTCTCCTGGGAGGGGGTCCGTCTGCACGCCACCGGCGCCACGGCCCTGCGCACCCGCATCACCCGCCTGGACGACGACACCGTCACCCTCACGGCCACGGACCCCGCGGGCAACCCGGTCCTGACAGTGGACGCCCTGGTCACACGCCCCGCGACAACGACCACCCGCACCGCCCCCGACGCCCTGTTCACCGTCGACTGGCAGACCCTGGGCGACACCACGGCCACCGACCTCCACCTCGCCGTCATCGGCGCCGACGCCGCCGACCTGGCCGACGCCCTGCGCACCCCCGACACCACGGTGACCGTCGCTCCCGACCTCGCCGCGCTCGAAACGGCACCCCCGGTAGTCCTCACCCGCATCACCAGCGAACCCGACGACTCACCGATCCCCACCGCCCTCCGCTCAACCACCGAGCGCGCCCTCGACCTCGTCCACTCATGGCTGGCGGACCCCCGCTTCGCCGACTCCCGACTCGTCGTCGCCACCCCCGCCACCGGCGACCTCCCGGCCGCCGCCGCCCGCGGCCTCCTGCGCACCGCCCAGACCGAGAACCCCGGCCGCATCACCGTCCTCCACCTCGACGGCCCCCTCGACGCCGAACGACTGCGCCGCGCTCTGACCACGACCGAGCCCGAAGTACGCGCCGACGCCGAGGGCCTGCGCGTCCCCAGACTCGTCCGGGCCCCGCGCGCCACGGCACAGCAGCCGGCGTGGGAAGTCCCCGGCACCGTCCTCGTCACCGGCGGGACCGGCGGCCTGGGCGCCCTCGTCGCCCGCCACCTCGTCACCCGGCACGGCGCCCGCGACCTCCTGCTCGTCTCCCGCCGGGGCCCGGACGCCCCCGGCGCCGACCGGCTCACCACCGACCTGACCGAACTCGGCGCCCGAGTCCGCGTCGCCGCCTGCGACATCGCCGACCGCGACGCCCTCGCCCGACTCCTCGACGGCGAGC
This sequence comes from Streptomyces chartreusis, assembly GCF_008704715.1. Lineage (NCBI taxonomy): Bacteria > Bacillati > Actinomycetota > Actinomycetes > Kitasatosporales > Streptomycetaceae > Streptomyces > Streptomyces chartreusis. Next base: position 1,083,710 of record NZ_CP023689.1, on the reverse strand, counting down.
ACCTCACCGCGGTCGTCCACGCCGCCGGCACCGTCGACGACGGCGTCCTCGGCGCCCTCACCGCCGAACGCCTCGACACCGTCCTGCGGCCCAAGGCCGACGCCGCCTGGCACCTCCACGAACTCGCCCCCGACGTCGGCACGTTCGTCCTGTTCTCCTCCGCCGCCGGCACCCTGGGCGGTGCCGGCCAGGCCAACTACGCCGCCGCCAACGCCTTCCTCGACGCCCTCGCCGCCCACCGCCACACCCTCGGTCTGCCCGCGCTCTCCCTCGCCTGGGGCCCCTGGGACGCCGAGGGCAGCGCCATGACCGGCGAACTCACCGACGTCGACCGGGCACGCCTCGCCCGCTCCGGCTTCCCCTTCCTCACCCCCGACGACGGCCTGGCCCTCCTCGACGCCGCCCCCGCCACCGGCCACACCACCGTCCTGCCCATCCGCATCGACCTCGCCGCGCTGCGCGCCCGGGACGACGTCCCCGCACTCCTCACCGGCCTGGCCGCCCGCCGCACCACGACGGGCCGCACGACACTGACCACGGCCACCTCCGCCACCACTCCGACGGACTCCCTAGTCCAACGGCTCGCCCCGCTCGACCCCGCCGACCGCAGGGCCGCGCTCCTCGACCTGGTCCGCGAACAGGTGGCCGCCGTCCTGGGCCACCAGGACGCCGGACGCGTCGAGCCCGGCCGGGCCTTCCGCGACCTGGGCTTCGACTCCCTGACGGCGGTGGAACTGCGCAACGCCCTCGGCACGGCGACCGGACTCCGCCTCCCCGCCACCCTGATCTTCGACCACCCCACACCCCGGGCACTGGCCGAGCACCTGCTGTCGAACCTGTTCCCGGACACCGCCACGGGCACCACGGCACAGGTAGCGCCATCCACGACGACCCCGGCCGACGATCCGGTCGTGGTCGTCGGGATGGCGTGCCGCTACCCCGGCGGAGTCCGCTCCCCGGAGGACCTGTGGCGGCTGGTGTCGGAGGGTGTGGACGCGGTAGGTGACTTCCCGTCCGACCGCGGCTGGGACCTCGATCGCCTCTACCACCCCGACCCCGAGAACCCGGGCACCTCCTCGACCCGGGCGGGCGGCTTCCTCCACGACGCCGGCGAATTCGACGCGGACTTCTTCGGGATGAGTCCGCGTGAGGCGTTGGCCACGGATGCGCAGCAGCGGCTGCTGCTGGAGTCGGTGTGGGAGGCGATCGAGCGGGCGGGTATCGACCCGACGTCCCTGCGAGGCAGCCGGACGGGCGTCTTCGCGGGTGTGATGTACAACGACTATCGGGAGTTGCTGACGGGGGACGAGTTCGAGGCCTTCCGGGGCAACGGCAGCGCACCGAGCATCGCTTCGGGCCGGGTGGCCTACGCGCTGGGCCTTGAAGGGCCTGCGGTGTCTGTGGACACGGCTTGTTCGTCGTCGTTGGTGGCTCTGCATTTGGCTGCGCAGGCGTTGCGGGGTGGTGAGTGTTCGCTTGCGGTGGCCGGTGGTGTGACGGTGATGTCGACGCCGACGACCTTTGTGGAGTTCTCGCGGCAGGGTGGGTTGGCGCCGGATGGGCGGTGCAAGGCGTTCTCGGACTCGGCTGATGGTGTCGGTTGGGCCGAGGGTGTGGGTGTACTGCTGTTGGAGCGGCGGTCGGATGCGGTGCGTAATGGGCATCGGATTCTGGCGGTTGTTCGGGGGAGTGCCGTCAATCAGGACGGTGCGTCGAATGGGCTGACCGCGCCGAATGGGCCGTCTCAGCAGCGGGTGATCCGGCAGGCGCTCGCGTCGGCGGGGCTTGGCGCCGGGGATGTCGATGTCGTCGAGGCGCACGGCACTGGCACCACGCTCGGTGACCCGATCGAGGCGCAGGCGTTGCTGGCGACCTATGGCCAGGATCGTGAACGGCCGCTGCTGCTGGGCTCGGTGAAGTCCAACCTGGGTCACACTCAGGCCGCTGCCGGTGTGGCGGGTGTGATCAAGAGCGTGCTGGCGATGCGGCACGGTGTCGTCCCGCGCACGCTGCACGTGGATGAGCCGTCGTCTCACGTGGACTGGTCGGCCGGTGCGGTGGAGCTGGTCCGCGAGCCGATTGCGTGGCCGGACAGTGATCGTCCGCGCCGCGTCGGCGTTTCCTCGTTCGGCGTGAGCGGCACCAATGCCCACCTGATTCTCGAAGAGGGGCCCGTAGAGCCGGAGGCCGCGGAACCGTCCGCGATCGTCCCGCTGGTGGTGTCCGGCAAGACGGCCGACGCACTCGACGCTCAACTGGCCCCACTGCACTCGGACGTTGAGGCAGCCAAACTCGGTCCCGTACTTGCCACCGGTCGGACCCGGTTCGCGCATCGGGCTGTGTTGCTGGCGTCGGCGGAGGGCATCTCCGAGGCGGCCAGGGGAGTGGCGGCCGAGGGGCCGTTGGCCTTCGTGTTCTCCGGTCAGGGCGCCCAGCGTCTTGGCATGGGTCGCGAGCTGTACGGCCGTTTCCCGGTCTTCGCCCAGGCGCTGGACGAGGTGCTTGCCGGGCTCGACCCCGCACTGCGGGAGGTGATCTGGGGCGACGACGAACAGGCGCTCAACCGCACGGAGTTCACTCAGCCCGCGCTGTTCGCCATCGAGGTGGCGCTTTACCGTCTCGCCGAATCACTCGGTGTGCGGCCGGATTTCGTGGCCGGTCACTCTGTGGGTGAGATCGCCGCCGCCCATGTCGCGGGGGTGTTGTCGCTCGCGGACGCGTGCACGCTGGTGTCCACGCGGGCCCGGCTCATGCAGGCCCTGCCCGAGGGCGGCCTCATGCTCGCGGTCGAGGCCACCGAGGACGAGGTCACCCCGCACCTCACCGACCAGGTGAGCATCGCAGCGATCAACAGCCCGACCTCGCTGGTGCTCTCGGGCACGGAGGATGCGGTCCTCGCCGCCGCCCTCCCCGACCGCCGCACCACCCGCCTGCGCGTCTCCCACGCCTTCCACTCACCCCTTATGGACCCGATGCTGGAGGACTTCCGGGCCGCCATCGCCGATCTCCGTTTCGGTGAGCCGAACATCCCCTTCGTCTCCGGGACCAGCCCGAACAGGCCCGACTACTGGGTCCAGCACGTCCGCGACACCGTCCGCTTCGCGGACAACATCCGCACCCTGACCGACCACGGCGTCACCCGCTTCCTGGAGATCGGCCCCGACGGCACCCTCACCGCCCTCATCGCACAGACCGCCTCCGAGGACACCCTCGTCGTCCCGGCGCTTCGCAAGACCCAGCCAGAAGAGGAAGCCGTTCTCACGGCTCTGGGCCGCCTGTTCACACACGGTGTGTCCGTCGACTGGGCGCCCCTCTTCGCCGGGACAGAACCCCGACTCCCCGAGGTCGTCCCCACCTACCCCTTCCAGCGGCGCCGCTTCTGGCCGGAGCCCTCCCTGTCGGTGAAGGACGCCATCGCGCTGGGCCTGGAGCCGGTCGGGCATTCGTTGCTCGGCGCGGTCGTGTCGCCGGCCGGTTCGGACGGCGTCGTGCTGACCGGTCGGCTCTCGCTCGCCTCGCACCCCTGGCTCGCCGACCACACGGTGCACGGCCGCTCGTTGCTGCCCGGCGCCGCGCTGGCCGAACTCGCCCTGCGCGCCGGCGAGGAGTACGCCTGCCGACGCCTCGCCGAGCTGACGCTGGGCACACCGCTGATCGCGCCCGACGAGGGTGCCGTACGCCTTCAGGTCACCGTCGGCCCGGCCGACGCGGACGGACGACGGCCCGTGACCGTGCAGTCCTGCCCGGAAGGCGAGCCGGGCGCCTCCTGGGCCGTCAACGCGACCGGGCTGTTGGAGCGTGGGGAGGAAGTACCGGAGCTCGAAACGGAGTTGACGGCCTGGCCGCCGCCCGGTGCCGAGCCGGTCGTACTCGACTCCTTCTACGCCGACCGGGCCTTGACCGGATTCGGATACGGGCCTGCTTTCCAGGGGCTGCGTGCCGCCTGGCGGCGTGGTGACGACGTCTTTGTCGAGGCCGAGTTGCCCGAAGGCACGGAGCCGGGTGGGTTTGTGCTGCATCCGGCCCTGTTCGACGCCGCCCTGCACGGTACGTCGCTGCTGGTGGGGGACGGTGTGGTGCCGTTCTCGTGGGAGGGCCTCGCGCTGCACGTCGAAGGGGCCGCGGCGGTGCGGGGCCGGTTGTCGCTCGTCGCACCGGACCGCGTGCGCGTGACCCTCGCCGACCCGACCGGGCGGCTCGTGGCCAGTGCCGAGGCGCTGGCTGTACGCGCCGTCACGGCGGGGCAGTTGGACCCCGCAACGCTCTACCGGGTCGATTGGGTCGTGCCAACCGCCGACGTGGCCGGCGACTTCGGCACTCTGTGCGTCTCCGGCGACGATGACGGCACACTCACCGCGATGTTGCGTGAGGCCGGCCTCGCTGTGGGCGGGGACGATGCCGAGGCGGAGATTCTCGTGCTGCCGCCGCCCGCGTCGGAGGTGCCGTCCGCCGTCGCCGATGCCCTGGCGCTGTTGCAGCGAGCGCTGGCTGACGAGTCCGAGCGCCGCATCGTGTTGGTCACCCGGGACGACGACGATCCCGCCGGGGCCGCCGTACGCGGGCTGTTGCGGTCGGCCGCCGCCGAGCACCCCGGCCGCCTGGCCGTGCTCGCCCTCACCGATCCGGCACCGCAGACGCTCCGCGCCGCATTCGGGTTGCTCCGGGACGGGGCCGAGCCGGAGGTCGCCGTTCGGGGCGGCGAAGCGCTGGTGCCCCGGTTGGGGCCGGTGCGGGTGTCCGAGGGTGCAGGACGGGAAACCGCTTGGGGCCGGGGGAGTGTGCTGGTCACCGGCGGTACCGGTGGGCTCGGCGCTGCCGTTGCGCGGCATCTCGTCGCCCGGCACGGTGTGCGGGATCTGCTGCTGGTCTCGCGCCGAGGGCCGGACGCGCCGGGGGCCGGCGAGCTGGTCGCCGAGCTGACGGAGGCCGGCGCCCTTGCCGAGGCCATCGCCTGTGACGTGGGCGATCGTGACGCGCTGGCGGCGTTGCTGGCCGGGCGGACGGTCGGTGGTGTGGTGCACGCGGCCGGAGTTCTCGACGACGGTGTGGTCACCGCGCTGACCGAGGAGCGGGTGGCGGCCGTACTGCGGCCGAAGGTGGAGGCCGCCCGGCATCTGCACGAACTCGTCGACTCCGACGTGCCGTTCGTGGTGTTCTCGTCGGCCGCCGGAGTGCTCGGTAGCGCCGGTCAGGGGAACTACGCCGCCGCCAACGCCGGCCTGGACGCGCTGATGCGAGAGCGGCGCGGCGCCGGGCTGCCCGGGATGTCGCTCGCCTGGGGCCCGTGGGAGGCGGCCGCCGGAATGACGCGGCAGCTCACCGACGCCGACCGGGCCCGCATGGCACGCACCGGGCTGCTGCCACTGTCCAACGCGTCCGCGCTCGCCCACTTCGACGCCGCCCTGGCCCACGACGAACCGGTCGTGCTGCCCCTGAGCCTCGACACACGGGCACTGGCCGAGGCCGGTCCCGACGCACCGGCCGTGCTTCGCGGACTCGTGCGACACCGGGTCGACAGGCGGCGTGCCGCCGCGTCGCTCACCTCGGGTGATACGGGGCTCGCGGCGACACTGAGGCGGCTCGGGCCCGAGGAGCAGGCACGTGAGCTGCTCGGCCTGGTGCGCGGGCAGGTCGCCCGCGTGCTCGGGCACCGCCGTGCCGACGCCGTCGAGCCCCGGCGGCCCTTCCGCGAGCTGGGGTTCGACTCGCTCACGGCCGTCGAACTGCGCAACGGCATCGCCGCCACCACCGGCCTGCGCCTGTCCGCGACCCTCGTCTTCGACCACCCGACCCCCGCCGATCTCGCCACGCATCTCCACGAGCGGCTGCTCGGCGGCCCGGACCGCGCCGTGGACGCGGTCGCCCGGCCGGCCGCCGCCACTGACGATCTCGTGGCGATCGTGGGCATGGCCTGCCGCTTCCCCGGAGACGTCGCCTCCCCGGACGACCTGTGGCGCCTCGTGACCGAAGGCGTGGACGCGATCGGCGACGTACCGGCGGAGCGCGGCTGGGAGGAGGCCAGGCGCGGCGGATTCCTCAGCCGCGCGGGTGACTTCGACGCCGACTTCTTCGGCATGAGCCCGCGCGAGGCGCTCGCCACCGACGCGCAGCAGCGGCTCCTCCTGGAGGTCTCCTGGGAGGCCGTCGAGGACGCCGGCATCGACCCGGTGACGCTGCGCGACAGCCGCACCGGAGTGTTCGCCGGTGTCATGTACGGCGACTACGGCACGCTGCTCGCCGACGAGCGGTTCGCGGGCCTGCGCGGCGCCGGCAGCGCCCACAGCGTGGCCTCCGGACGGGTGGCGTACACCCTCGGTCTGGAAGGACCGGCCGTCAGCGTCGACACCGCCTGCTCCTCCTCGCTCGTGGCGCTGCACCTGGCCGCCCAGGCGCTGCGCGGCGGCGAGTGCACCCTCGCCCTGGCCGGCGGCGTGACGGTGATGGCGACCCCTTCGACCTACGTGGAGTTCGACCGCCAGGGCGGCCTGGCCGCCGACGGCCGCTGCAAGGCGTACTCCGACACGGCCGACGGCGTCGGCTGGGGCGAGGGCGTGGGCCTGGTCGTGCTGGAGCGGCTGTCCGACGCACGCCGCAACGGGCACCCCGTGCTGGCGGTCCTGCGCGGCTCCGCCGTCAATCAGGACGGCGCCTCGAACGGCCTCACCGCGCCCAACGGACCGGCCCAACAGCGCGTCATCCGGCAGGCGTTGGCCGCCGCCGGACTCTCCCCGGCCGACGTCGACGCCGTCGAGGGCCATGGCACCGGCACCCGGCTCGGCGACCCCATCGAGGCCCAGGCCCTGCTCGCGACGTACGGACAGGAGCGGGCGCATCCGCTGCTGCTGGGCTCGGTGAAGTCCAACATCGGGCACACCCAGGCCGCCGCCGGAGTCGCCGGGGTCATCAAGACGGTCCTGGCCCTGCGACACGGCATCGTGCCGCGCTCCCTGCACGCCGACACGCCGTCGACGCACGTCGACTGGGAGTCGGGCGCGGTGCTCCCGGTGTGTACGGACACAGTGTGGCCGCAGACGGACCGGCCGCGCCGGGCAGCCGTCTCCTCCTTCGGCGTCAGCGGCACCAACGCTCACCTCATCCTGGAAGCCGCCCCGCCCCGGCCGCAGGAGGCCGAGCGGGAGCCGGCCGCCGTGACACCGGCAGTGGTTCCGTGGGTGCTGTCGGCGCGCACCGTGGCCGCCCTCGACGCCCGTACGGCCCGGCTCGCCCACCGCGACGACATCCTGGACGTCGGCCTCACCCTGGCCGCCACCGCCCGCACCGCCTTCCCGCACCGTGCCGTGGTCCTTGCCTCGGACACCGGCAGCCCCGTCGAGATCGCCCGCGCGGTCGCCGCCGAACCCGGCCCGACAGCCTTCCTCTTCTCCGGCCAGGGCGCCCAACGCCTCGGCATGGGGCGCGAGTTGTACGACCGCTTCCCCGCCTTCCGAGCAGCCCTCGACGAGACGCTCGCACTGCTCGACCCAGGTCTGCGGGACGTGCTGTGGGGCACCGACGAGGCGGCGCTCAACCGGACCGGCGCCGCCCAGCCCGCCCTCTTCGCCGTCGAGGTCGCCCTGTACCGGCTGCTGGAGTCCCTCGGCCTGCGCCCCGACGCGGTGGCCGGGCACTCCGTCGGCGAGATCGCCGCGGCCCATGTCGCCGGGGTGCTGACCCTGCCCGACGCATGCCACCTGGTCACGGCCCGGGCCACCCTGATGGACGCCCTGCCGGAAGGCGGCGTCATGGTCGCCGTCGAGGCCGCCGAGGACGACGTACGGCCCCACCTCGCCGCCGGAGCCTCGCTCGGCGCAATCAACGGCCCCGCCGCAGTGGTCGTCTCCGGCGCCCCCGAAGCCGTCGAGGCCACCGTCGCCGCGCTCCCCGGCCGACGCACCACCCGCCTCCCGGTCAGCCATGCCTTCCACTCGGCGCACATGGACCCGATGCTGTCCGACTTCCGTGCCGTAATGGACACCCTGGAGTTCCGGGCGCCGCGCCTGCCCGTCGTGTCCGACCTGGACGGCGAGTTGACCGACCCCGGCCGCTGGGTACGCCAGGTGCGCGAGACCGTCCGTTTCGCCGACGCCGTCCGGACCATGGCCGACACCGGGATACGGACGTATGTCGAGGTCGGCCCCACCGCTGCCCTCACGGCACTGGTCGAGTCGATCCTGTCGGAGCACGCCGGCACGCACACCGAGGGCGCCCCGGACGTGGTCGCCGTGCCGGTGCTTCGGTCCGGGCGCCCCGAGGAGAGCACGCTGGTCACCGCGCTGGCCCGGCTGTTCACGGCCGGTACGCGCATCGACTGGCCCGAGCTCTTCGCGGGGACGGGCGCCCTTCGTACGCGATTGCCCGGCTACCCCTTCCAGCACCGTCACTACTGGCCCGCAGCCGGAGCCACCCGCGGTGACGTCCGCGGCTCCGGACTGACGGCCGTGCACCATCCGCTGCTGGGAGCGGCGGTCCGCCTCGCCGACACCGACGCCGCCCTGTTCACCGGCCGCGTCTCGACGGCGACCCACCCCTGGACGACAGGGCATCGCGTCGCCGGCCGGGTCGTCCTGCCCGGTACCGCCCTCGCCGAACTCGTCGCCCGAGCCGGCGCCGAACTCGGCCACGGACACATCGCCGAACTCACCCTCGAACAGCCCCTGTTCCTGCCCGACACCGACGCCCTGACCCTCCAGGTCTCGGTCGCCGAGCCCGACGACACCGGCCTGCGCCGCGTCACCGTCTCCTCCCGGCACGACGGCGACCCCGACGCACCCTGGCTGCGACACGCGGTCGGCCTCCTCACCGACGACACCACCGCCGTACCCGGCACCGCCCCGGAACCGGCCGCCACCGTCCAGTGGCCGCCGGCCGGCACGGAGACGGTCGACCTCGACGCCTTCTACGCCGAACTGGCCGACACGGGCCTCACCTACGGCCCGCCGTTCGGGATTCTCACCGCAGTCTGGCGGCGCGGCGCGGAGGTGTTCGCCGAGGCCGCCCTCCCCGACGACACGGACATCGACGGCTTCGGCCTGCACCCCGCCCTGCTCGATTCCCTGCTGCACGCAGCCGCGTTCACGGGTGGGACGCCGGGGCTGCCGTTCGCGTGGCGTGACGTGGACCTGCATCCGCACGGCAGCGCCACGGGCGCACGGGTGCTGCGGGCCCACATCGTCCGCGACACGGAGACGGTTGGTGTCGCTGACGCCGTGCGGCTGACGGTCACCGACCCTTCGGGCACCCCGGTTGCCTCCGTGGGTTCACTCGTCACCAGGCCGCCGTCCCGGACCACGAGCGCCACGCTCCCCAACGCCCTGTTCCGGCGCGCCTGGGCGCCGGCGACGTACCCGGAGACGTCGCGAACGCCTCGTCTCGCCGTACTGACCACAGGCTCCCTCCCGGCCTGGGCGCCGCAGGACGCCGAGATCCTGCCCGGCCTCGACGGCAACCCGTCGGCTCCCGACCTCGTCCTCACGGAGATCACCGCCGGGGAACTGCACACCACACTCCGCCACACCCTCGACCTCCTCCACACCTGGCTCGCCGCCACGCCGTTCGCGACTTCCCGCCTGGTCGTCGTGACCGCCGCCGAGGAATCCCCTGTCCTCGAAGCCGTCCGGGGCCTGATCCGCTCGGCGGCGAACGAACACCCCGGCCGCCTGGCCCTGCTCGCCCGCGACGCCACCGAGCCCCAACTCCCGCTCCCGTCCAGCCTCCTGAGCGCCTACGAGACGGGCGAGACGGAGTTCGCCGTACGCGGCACGGACCTGCTCGCACCCCGCCTGACCCGACAAGAGCTCCACACTCCGGAAGACGCCCCGGACACCTGGACAGGCCCGGGCAGCGTGCTCATCACCGGCGGCACGGGCGGCATCGGCGCGGCCCTGGCACGCCACCTCGTCACCCGGCACGGCACCCGCGACCTACTGCTCGTGTCCCGGCGAGGGAAGGACGCCCCCGGCGCCGCAGAACTACGCAGCCAGCTGACGGAGTTCGGCGCCCACGTGGAGATCGCCGCCTGCGACGTGTCCGACCGCGACGCACTGGCAGACCTGCTCACCGGCCGCACCGTCGTAGCCGTCGTCCACACGGCCGGTGTCCTCGACGACGGCGTCCTCACAGCCCTCACCCCCGAACGCCTCTCCGCAGTCCTCCACCCCAAGGCCGACGCCGCCCGCCACCTGCACGAACTACTACCGGACGTACGGGCGTTCGTCATGCTCTCCTCGGCGGCCGGCAGCTTCGGAGGCACGGGCCAGGCCAACTACGCCGCCGCCAACGCCTACCTGGACGGCCTCGCCGCCCACCGCCGCGCCCTCGGCCTGCCCGCGACCTCCCTCGCCTACGGGCCCTGGGCGATGACCGACGGCATGACCGGTGAACTCGACCGCACCGACCGCGAACGCCTCGCACGCTCCGGATTCCGACCCCTCGACGTGGACGAGGGCTTGGCCCTGTTCGACGCGGCGACAGCCGATGCGACCGCCTCACTACTACTGCCCGTACGACTCGACCACGCGGCACTGCGGTCGCGCGGCGACGTCCCGCCGCTGCTCCGGGGCCTGTTCCGGAGCCGTACGGCAACCGCCGGGGCGGGCGACCTTCAGCGCCGCCTCGCCGGGAAGACCGCGGAGGAACAGCGGGCCCTGCTCCTCGCCGTGGTGCGCGCCCGCGCCGCAGCAGTCCTGGGGCACGACGAGCAGGACTCCGCCTCCATAGAACCCCGACGTCCTTTCCGGGACCTGGGCTTCGACTCCCTGACGGCGGTGGAACTGCGCAACGCCCTCGCGGCGGCGACAGGGCTGCGTCTGCCCGCCACCCTCGTCTTCGACCACCCGTCGGCCGAGAAACTGGCCGCCCACCTGCATGAGCAGCTGGCGGGCACCGAGTCGGAGCCGGAGGCGACTCCCACCGGGATGTCCCTCGCCGACGATCCGGTGGTGATCGTGGGGATGGCGTGCCGCTACCCCGGTGGTGTCTCGTCGCCGGAGGATCTGTGGCGGGTGGTGTCGGAGGGCGTGGACGCGGTGGGCGACTTCCCGTCCGACCGCGGCTGGGACCTGGAACGCCTCTACCACCCTGATCCGAACCACACCGGCACCTCCTCGACCCGGGCCGGTGGCTTCCTGACCGACGTCGCCGGGTTCGATCCGGAGTTCTTCGGGATGAGTCCGCGTGAGGCGTTGGCGACGGATGCGCAGCAGCGGTTGCTGCTGGAGTCGGTGTGGGAGGCCGTCGAACGGGCCGGTATCGACCCGACGTCCCTGCGAGGCAGCCGGACGGGCGTCTTCGCGGGTGTGATGTACAACGACTATCGGGAGTTGCTGACGGGGGAGGAGTTCGAGGCCTTCCGGGGCAACGGCAGCGCACCGAGCATCGCTTCGGGGCGGGTGGCCTACGCGCTGGGCCTTGAGGGGCCGACGGTGACGATTGATACGGCGTGTTCGTCGTCGTTGGTGGCTCTGCATCTGGCTGCGCAGGCGTTGCGGGGTGGTGAGTGTTCGCTGGCGGTGGCCGGTGGTGTGACGGTGATGTCTACGCCGACGACCTTCGTGGAGTTCTCGCGACAGGGAGGCCTCGCGGTCGACGGCAGGTGCAAGGCGTTCTCGGATGCGGCTGACGGTGTCGGTTGGGCCGAGGGCGTGGGCGTACTGCTGTTGGAGCGGCAGTCGGATGCCGTGCGCAACGGGCATCGGATCCTCGCTGTGGTGCGGGGTAGCGCGGTGAACCAGGACGGTGCGTCGAATGGGCTGACCGCGCCGAATGGGCCGTCTCAGCAGCGGGTGATTCGGCAGGCGCTGGCGTCGGCCGGGTTGTCGGCCGGCGAGGTGGATGCGGTCGAGGCGCACGGTACGGGTACGACGCTCGGTGATCCGATCGAGGCGCAGGCGCTGCTGGCGACCTATGGCCAGGATCGTGAACGGCCGCTGCTGCTGGGCTCGGTGAAGTCCAACCTGGGTCACACTCAGGCCGCTGCCGGTGTGGCGGGTGTGATCAAGAGCGTGTTGGCGATGCGGCACGGTGTCGTCCCGCGCACGCTGCATGTGGATGAGCCGTCGTCTCACGTGGACTGGTCGGCCGGTGCGGTGGAACTGGTCCGCGAGCCGGTTCCTTGGCCGGACGGTGACCGCCCGCGCCGGTCGGCAGTCTCCTCGTTCGGGCTGAGCGGCACCAACGCCCACGTCATTCTCGAAGCCGGCCCCGAACAGGAGACTCCCGCCGACGATCGGGAGCACATAGTCCCCCTGGTCGTCACGGCACGCTCGGAAGCGGCACTGGACGCGCGAATACGGCAGCTCCAGTCCTGCGAACCGTCGGTACACGTCGGATTGACAGCGGCGACCGGCCGCGCTTCCTTCACTCACCGCGCTGTGTTGCTGGCGTCGGCGGAGGGTGCCACCGAGGCGGCCAGGGGAGTGGCGGCCGAGGGGTCGTTGGCCTTCGTGTTCTCCGGTCAGGGCGCTCAGCGTCTCGGCATGGGGCGGGAGCTGTACGGCCGTTTCCCGGTGTTCGCCCAGGCGCTGGACGAGACCCTGACTGCACTGGACCCGGGTCTGCGCGACGTCATCTGGGGCGACGATGAAACCGCCCTGAACCGGACCGAGTTCACCCAGCCCGCGCTGTTCGCCGTCGAGGTGGCGCTCTACCGTCTCGCCGAATCACTCGGTGTGCGGGCGGATTTCGTGGCCGGTCACTCCGTCGGTGAGATCGCCGCCGCCCATGTCGCGGGGGTGTTGTCGCTCGCGGACGCGTGCACGCTGGTGTCCACGCGGGCCCGGCTCATGCAGGCCCTGCCCGAGGGCGGCCTCATGCTCGCGATCGAGGCAACCGAGGACGAGGTCACCCCGCACCTCACCGACCAGGTGAGCATCGCCGCGATCAACGGCCCGACCTCGCTGGTGCTCTCCGGCACGGAAGAGACCGTCCTCGCGGTCGCCGCCGCCCTCCCCGACCGCCGCACCACCCGCCTGCGCGTCTCCCACGCCTTCCACTCACCCCTTATGGACCCGATGCTGGAGGACTTCCGGGTCGCCATCGCCGACCTCCACTTCGGTGAGCCGAACATCCCCTTCGTCTCCGGGACCAGCCCGAACACGCCCGACTACTGGGTCCAACACGTCCGCGACACCGTCCGCTTCGCGGACAACATCCGCACCCTGACCGACCACGGCGTCACCCGCTTCCTGGAGATCGGCCCCGACGGCACCCTCACCCCCCTCATCGCACAGACCGCCCACGAAACAGCAGTGGCGGTCGCCGCGCTCCGCAAGATCGGGCCGGAAGAAGAGGCCCTGGCCGTCGCGATGGGTCGGCTGTTCGTGCACGGTGTCCCCGTCGACTGGGCCGCCTACTTCGCCGGAACCGGCGCCCGACTCACGGACGCCCTCCCCACCTACCCCTTCCAACGACAGCGCTTCTGGCCCGAGCCCCGCAGCGGCCTTGGTTCCGGTGACGTACGGTCCGCCGGGCTCGTCCCGGCCGGGCACGCCGTGCTCGGTGCGGCGATGTTGCTCGCGGACGGCGACGGCGCGGTCTTCACCGGCCTCCTGTCGCCGCAGGCTCAGCCGTGGCTCACCGACCACACCGTGCTCGGCAGCACCCTGGTGCCCGGTGCGGCCCTGGTCGACCTGGCGATCCGGGCCGGTGACGAACTCGGCGCCGGGTGTGTCGAGGAACTGACGACGGTCGCCCCGCTCGTGCTGCCCGACGACGGCGCTCCCGTCAGATTGCAGGTGCGGATCGGCGGCGCCGACGACGGCCGGCGCACCTTCGCGCTGCACGGACGACCCGAGCGGGCCGGCGCCGATGCCTCCTGGACGGCGTACGCGCACGGCACGCTCACCCATGCCCCTGCCGAGGCGGCGGCGCTGGGGACGGACGTGTGGCCTCCGGCGGGTGCCGAGAGCATCGAACTCGGCGCTCATTACGAAAAGTTGGCCGACGCCGGGTTCGACTACGGCCCGTCCTTCCGCGCGCTGCGTCGAGCCTGGCGCAAGGGCGACGAAGTGTTCGCGGAGGTGTCCCTGGACGAGGGCGCCCTCGTGGATTCCGACTCAGGATCAGCCACGTTCCCGCCCGTGGACACCGACGGATACGGCCTCCACCCGGCCCTCCTCGACGCCGTACTGCACGCCGCCGGCTTCACAGGCGCGGGCGGTGACGAAGGTGCGGCCCTCCCCTTCGCCTGGGAGGACGTGGCCCTCTTCGCCTCGGGCGCCAGGACCGTGCGGGCCCGGCTGGAGCGGACGGGCGAGCGAACCGTGCGTATCGCGGTGGCCGACACCGAGGGCGGTGCCGTCCTGAGCGTCGGTGGGCTGACCGTACGGCCCGTCGACGGCGATCAGATGGCCGGTGCCGGTGCCGCACCGGACGCGCTGCTGCGGACGGTGTGGACAGCGGTGGGCGAGCGCACGGCCGACGTGCCCGCCGAGGTCGCCGTGCTCGGACAGCTGCCCGAGGACCTCGCGGGGGAGCTGGTCACGGCCGGCGTCAAGACGGTGGCGTACGACGATCTCGCCGCCGTAGCCGGGCATCACGGCGTGGTGCTGGCTCCGATGGGGGACACCGGTGTCGATCCGGCCGGGTCCGCCCATGCACACGCGCGTGCAGCGCTGTCGCTCGCGCGGTCCTGGCTGGACGACGAACGCCTCACCGGGGCACGACTCGTCGTGCTGGTGCGAGGGGCCACGACAGGGGCGGAGCCCGGTGCCGCCGCGGCGTGGGGGCTGCTGCGGTCGGTGCAGAGCGAGCATCCCGGCCGGATCTGTCTGCTCGACGTGCCCGGGGATCCGGGCGGCCTTGCCCGTGCGTTGAACGTCGTGGAGCCGGAAGTTGCCGTGGTGGGCGGCGAGGTGCTGGTGCCACGGCTGGAGAGGGTGTCCATGGACAGCCCTGAGTGCAGGCCGGAGGACGATGCCTCGATCTCCCTCGGCGACGGGGGAGCCGTCCTCATCACCGGCGGCACCGGCGGTCTCGGTGCCCTTCTCGCCCGTCATCTCGTCGCCCGGCACGGCGTACGCGATCTGCTTCTGCTGTCCCGGCGCGGCGCCGACGCGCCCGGCGCCGGGGACCTCGTCGCCGAGCTGACCGGGCAGGGTGCCCGCGTCGAGGCCGTGGCCTGCGACGTCGCGGACCGGGACGCGCTCGGTGCCGCTCTCGCCGGGCATCGGGTCGGACATGTCGTGCACGCGGCCGGCGTACTCGACGACGCGACCGTCGCGCATCTGACGCCCGAGCGGGTCGCCGCCGTGCTGCGGCCCAAGGCCGACGCCGCCTGGCATCTGCACGAACTGCTGCCGGACGTGCGCTCGTTCACGGTGTTCTCCTCGGCCGCCGGTACCTTCGGCAACGCCGGGCAGGGCGCGTACGCCGCCGCGAACGCCTTCCTCGACGCCCTCGTACGGCATCGGCACCGGGCCGGGCTGCCGGGGCGGTCCCTGGCCTGGGGGCCGTGGCAGCAAGCGGAGGGCATGGCCGGCGCGCTGAGCGCACGGGACGTCGAGCGGATGCGGGCGGCCGGGTTCCCGCCGCTGAGCACCGATGAGGGGCTGGCGCTCTTCGACCGGGCCGTCTCCGCCGCCGAACCCGTTCTGCTGCCGGTGCGGATCGACGTCGCGGCGCTGCGTGCCCGCGACGACGTACCCCCGCTGCTGCACGGTCTGGTGCCGGTGCGCCGGTCGGTGGCCCGGTCGACCGACCCGGGACTCGTGGCGCGGCTGGCGGCGCTCGACGAGGACGAAGGGCGGGCGGCAGTACTGGAGTCGGTGCGGGAGCAGGCCGCCAGGGTGCTCGGGCACCGGCCCGGCGGCACCGGCGAGGTCGGGCCGGCGCGGGCCTTCCGTGATCTCGGCTTCGACTCGCTGATGTCGGTGGAGCTGCGCAACGCGCTGAGCACCGCCACCGGTCTGCGGCTGCCCGCCACGCTGGCCCTCGACCATCCGACTCCGGAGGCGGTCGCCGGGCATCTGTACACGCTGCTCGCCCCGCAGGCGGAGCGGACCGGGGCCGACGGCCTGCTGGTCGCCCTGGAGCGGGTCGAGCAGATGATCGCGGCTCTGCCGGAGCCGACCGCCGACGGGGCCGCGCACCGGCAGATCGCCGGACGGCTCGACGTCCTGCGCACACGCTGGTCGGCACTCGCCGCACCGCACGCGGAAGCGGACGTGAACGAACCGGAGAAGGCCGCGGAGCTCGACATGGACAAGCTGTCGGACGACGAGATGTTCGCCTTCCTCGACGACGAACTCGGCGACGGGTGACCGAGAGGTGGAGAACTTCCACTGATGTCCCCTGCCACGCCCCGCCTAGCGTGGGCGAAACCGGTACACGAACGGCGGACCAGCGGCTCGGCCGGGTCCCTGAGCCGAAGAGGCGATGAGACGTGGGCATGGTCAAGACGGACGACGGTCCGGCCGTGGAGGTGCGTGATCTGGTGCGCGCCTATCGTGGCCGGGGCGGTGAACTCATCAAGGCCAACGACGGGTTGACGTTCAACGTGCCGCGCGGGCAGGTGTTCGGCCTGTTCGGCGCCAACGGCGCCGGCAAGACGACACTGGTCCTCCAGATGCTGGGTCTGGTGCGTCCGACGTCGGGCTCCATCACCGTGAACGGCATCGACGTGGTGCGCCACCCCGAGCTGGTGAAGTCCACCGTCGGGTTCCTGCCGCAGCGCGGCCTGTCGATGCGGCTGATCGAGGCACGCCGGGCCCTGCACTACACGGGGCGGCTGCGCGGGCAGAGCGAGGCGGACGCCCGGCGCCAGACCGACGAGCTGATCGAGGAGCTGGGTCTCGGGCCGTACGCCGACCGGCAGGTGGAGCGGCTCAGCGGTGGTTTGATGCGGCTGGTGAACTTCGGCATGACCCTGATGGGACGCCCCGAACTCATCGTGCTGGACGAGCCCACCAACGAACTCGACCCGCACAACCGGCGGTTGATCTGGGACATCGTGCAGCGCCGGGCCGCCGAGGACGGCACGACGATCGTCCTCGTCACCCACAACGTGCTGGAGGCGGAGAAGGCCGTCCACCGCGTAGCCGTCATGCACGGCGGCCGTATCACCGCCATGGGCACGCCCGGCGAACTCAAGGAGCAGACCGGCGCCCAGGCGCGGCTGGAGCTGTTCGTCCGTGACGGCGGCAGCCTCACCGAGGCGGAGGCCGCGCGGCTCGGCCGGATCGGTGTCGTCTCGCCGGGCGACCGCAGCGGCAGCTACCTCGTCACCGCGCCGCCCGACCGGATCCAGCCCCTGCTGGAGGTCCTGGTCACCGATGTCGGGGTGACCCGCGTCGACGACTTCCGGTTCGCCCGGCCCACGCTGGAGGACGTCTACCTCAGCCTCAAGCCGGAACCCGTCGGCGAGCCGGAGAAGCCGGCCGAGCCCGAGCCGGCCCACCGGGCGCCCGACTCGCCCGAACAGCCGCCTCCCGTCAAGGAACTCGCCACCGTCGGTGCCCCGGGTGCCGAACCCGACGCCGCCGCGCCCACGACCACCTCGCCCGCCACCCGGCGCGGCCCCCTGCCCGCCGCCCGTACACCCCGGCCGGCGCCCTCGACCGCCCCGGCCCCCACCCGGGTCCCACGGCGCACCCTCGGGGCCCGGCTGGCCACCTTCGGCACGTCCTTCAAGTACCTGTGGTTCGAGCACATGCTGATCGTGCGGACGTCCTGGCACGTCCACATGGTCTTCGGCATCTTCATGCCGCTGACCATGGTGTTCGGGTTCTCCCGCATCGGCAGCGGCCTCACCGACCAGGCCAGCCTGCTGTACATCGCGAGCGGCTCCGGCGTGTTCTCCATCGCCGCGCTCGGCACCACCGCCATCGCCCAGCGGATCGGCGCCATCAAGGCCGAGGGCTCGATGATGTACTACGCCTCGCTGCCCATCAGCAAAGTGGCCTTCGTGACGGCGTTCGTCGCCGCCCGGCTGCTGCTCATCGCGCCCGGCCTGGTCACCTCCCTGCTCGCCGTGGAGGTGCTCTACGACATCGAGCTCACGCTGTCGCCGACGCTGCTGTTCGTGTATCCGCTGACCGCCCTGCCGCTCGCCGCGCTCGGCCTCGTCATCGGCAGCCTCATCGACAAGATCGAGCTCATCTCCATCGTCACCTACATGCTCAACTTCCTGCTGCTGCTGGGCGCCCCGCTGCTCATCCCGATGGAGTCCCTGCCGGTCGCGCTGCGCGTCATCAGCTACGTCATGCCGACCAGCTACGGCGCCGACGCCATCCGGCACAGCGTCACCGGCGACATCGACGGCACGTTCGCCCTGGACGTGGCCGTCCTCGCCGTCGCCTCGGTGGCTTCGCTGTGGATCGCCGACCGGGCGCTGCGCTGGCGCGCCTCCTGACGCCCGCGCAGGACCAGTGTTTTCCCCAGTGACCGCCCCACCGGGACGCCGATAGCATCCATTCCGGATCCAGAGGGTGAATGTCCGACGGCCGTTCTCCGGGCCTGGTGCGAGACCGGAGAACGGCCGTACGGGTCCCTCGGAATCATTGCGGAGTACGGCAAGAACGGCACCGGAAAATCGGTTCGGCGCATTCGGGAAACCGGCGGGAACACCGGGAGAGGGAGCCGTCCCTTTTCATCGTCCCTTTCGTCTCCTTCCGGTCCTCCGGCTGTTCCCGGGCCGGAGCGAACGGGAGCGACACCGGCATGAAATTCCAGGTGCTGGGCCCGCTGACGGTCCTCGGCGACAGCGGCCCGGTCGCGCTGAGCGGCGTCAAACAGCGCGCCACCCTCGGCCATCTGCTGCTGCACGCCAACGAGGTCGTCGCGACCAGCGCCCTGATGCGTGCCCTGTGGGCCGGCGAACCACCGCCCACCGCCCGCAAGATGCTCCAGAACGCGGTCTCCGCCCTGCGCGGACTCCTCGCCGCCGACGACACCGAGGACGCCCACGGCGGCCCCGTACTCCTTACCCATGCCCCCGGCTATCTGCTGCGCGTCGACGGCGACGACCTCGACCTCACCGCCTACCGGGCCCTCGCCGACCGAGGCCACGCCGACCTCGCCGCCGGAGCCTGGTCCTCCGCCGCCCGTACCCTGCGCGCCGCCCTCGACCTGTGGCGCGGCCCCGTCCTCGCCGACCTCGCCGAGTCGGGCACCGACTGGCCCGAACTGCGCACCCTCGCCCAGGCCCGCACGGCCACCCGCGAGGACCTGTACGAGGCCGAACTCGCCTGCGGACGGCACGACGACGTGCTGGAGGAACTCCGCACCCACGCCGAGCGCGAACCCGAGCGCGAGCGGCTGTGCGCCCAGCTGATGCTCGCCCTCTACCGGCGCGGCCACCAGTCCGACGCCCTGGACGCCTACCGCCGCACCAGGACCGCGCTGGCCTCCCGGCTCGGCCTGGAGCCGGGCCGGGTCCTGCGTGCCGTGGAGCGCGCCGTCCTCGACCACGATCCCGTCCTCGGCCAGCCCGACGCGCTCGCCATCATGGCCCTCGACGGCGAACCCCGCCGCCCGCGGCCGGCAGCGGGCACGCCCGGTCCGGCGGCCGTCGCCCCGGCCGCCCTGGTCGGCTTCGACAGCCCTCCGGCGCCCAGGCACCCGGCGCTGCCCGCACCGCCACGCGCCACCGCCTTCCCGTATCCCGCCGCGCCCGCCGGCGTCCTCACCGAGCAGCACAAACAACTGTCGATGCTGCTCGTGCGGACCACCCTCGGAAAGGGACTCGGCGGCGACCCGGAAGACGCCGCCCGGCTCTCCGGGGAACTGGCCGTCGCCATCCGCGACGAGGTCGCCCGGCACGGCGGAAAGGTCTCCGGCGTCCTCGGACCGGTCACCTTCGCCCTGTTCGGCGTCGTCCGCACCCGCGAGGACGACGCCGAACGCGCGGTCCGGGCCGGCCGGGCGATCCTGCGCAGACTCCGCCAGTACGGCGCGGGCGGCCCCGTCCCCGTGCACGGCGGCTCCGCGCCCCGCGTGGCCGTGGCCACCGGCGACGTCGTCGTCACCTGCGCCGCCGACGGCACCGGAGCCGTGCCCATCGTGAACGGCGCCGTTCCGCAGAGCTGCGCCGACCTGCTTCGGACCGTGCCGCCCGGCGGCATCCGGGTGTGCGCCACGACCCGCTCCGGCACCGAACGCTCCCTCGTCTACGGCCCCGCCGGACCCGACGGCGCGGCCGAACCGCTCGGCACCCGCAGCGCCCGCACGGACACCCCGCCCGCCCTGGTGGGCCGGGACCGCGAGTTGGCCCAACTGGGCGGAGCGCTCGACGACGTGGCCCGCCGGCAGCGCCCCTGCCTGCTCACCGCACTCGGCGAACCCGGCGCCGGAAAGACCCGGCTCATGGCCGAACTCGCCCGGCTCGCCCGCCGCTCCCCGCACGGATACCGGGTCGTCACCGGCCACAGCTCCTGGTGCGACCGCGACAGGCCGCTCGCCCTCCTCGACCGCACCCTCGCCTCGGCCACCGGCACAGCCTCCGCCAGGGTGACAGACACCGGCACCGGCGACTGTGCCCACGACGCCCTCGCCCGCACCGTCCACGCCCTCTTCGGCACCGGCGACCGCGGCACCTGGCTGCTCGACCGGCTCGGCCCGCTCCTGCGCGCGGAGCCGCCCGCCCCCGCCGACTGGCCCGACCTCGCCACCGCCTGGCGGCTCCTGCTCACCGGACTCGCCGCCGAACGCCCCCTGCTCCTCGTCCTGGAGGACCTGCACTCCGCACCCGACCCGGTCCTGGACCTCGTCACCGAACTCGCCGACGCCGCCGGACCCGTACCCCTCCTCCTCGCCGTCACCGCACGCCCCGAACTCCTCGACCGCAGGCCCACCTGGGGCGGCGGCCGGCGCGACGCCCTCGCCCTCACCCTCGACCCGCTCGACGAGGCGTCCTCCGCCGCGCTGCTGGACGCCCTCCTCGCCGTCGGCGGCGGCGCGCTCCCCGCCGAACTGCGGCGTGACGTCCTCGCCCGGATCGGCGGCAACCCCCTCTATGCCCTGGAGTACGCCCGGGAACTGGCCGGCCGTGATTTCGGGCCGCCGGCGATGCCCCGTCATGTGCGGCAGGTCGTCGCCGCCCACCTCGACACCCTCCCGCCGCTCGCCAAGGCCGTCCTCGTGTGCGCCTCCGCCCTGGGCGGCGTGTGCTGCGCCGACGGAGTCGCCGCGGTCGGCGGCGTGGACCGCAGCGAGGCCGCGCACTGGCTCGACCACCTGGAGCGCCGGGACTTCCTGCGCCGCTCCCGGCACCCCTCCGCCACCGGTGCCCTGCGCTACGCCTTCCGGCATCCGGCCACCCGCGAGGCCGTCGACGCGCTCGTGCCGCGTACCGTCCGTGAGGACCGCAGGCGCCGCGCCGAGGCCTGGACCGAAAGCACCGCGGCCCAGCTGACCGTGTGATCCGGTTACCCGGCACGTCATTTCCCCGAACGACCGACAATGGCCGGGGAATTCGTGTGCCCATTCCATCGAATTACCCGCCGATGGAAACACCCAACTGGGTCCATGTGCGCCCAGCGCATAAGTTCGTCATCGAGCGGCGCGGAAAGTGCGCCGAAGACTCGGGAAAACACCGAGACCGGCGGCACATCATGACGTGTCCGGACGTCGCTTCCGCACGAAAGGAATGGTTGTGCGCATTCTCTGCAGCCTCGCGCTGTCGCCCTCCAACGCACGTGCTCTGCTGCCGCTGGCCCGAGCCGCGGCGGAGGCCGGCCACGAGGTCACCGTGGTCTCCCCGCCGGAGATGGCCGGTGTCTTCGAGGGCGAGGACATCCGCGTCCTGCCGCTGTTCACCGACATGGCCGAGATCGTGCTCAGCCTGCTCCAGCAGAAGCGCATCGACTTCGCCCCCTCCGACCCGTTCTCGCCGCAGACCCTCCTCGCCACCGCCTGCGGCCCGCACGTCACCGACGCCTACCGGCAACTCCTCGACGTGGCACAGGAGTTCAAGCCGGACGTGATCCTTCGCAGCGGCGTCGAGTTCGCCGGCTACCTCGTCGCCGAGACCCTCGGCGTCCCGCACGTCACCGCGCCCTCCGGCGGCGGCCAGTACCTCGACGCGAAGCTGGCCCTCACCGAGCTGAACCTGCGCCGCGCCGAACTCGGCCTGCCCGAGAGCGACTCGGCCGACGCGATCCACGCGCACGGCCGCTTCGACTGCATGCCGCCCGAGTACGCCTTCACCGCGCACGACATGGGCGGCACCTTCGCCTACCAGCAGCCGTCCGCCATCGTGCGCGGCGAGACCGGCCCCGAGTGGCTGCGCGACCTCCCCGGCGACAAGCCGCTCGTCGTGGTCTCCAGCACCAACGTGTTCGCCTCGCTGATGCAGCACTCCGTCTTCCCGCGCATCCTCGACCTGTTCTTCGACGGCGTCGTCGCCGGACACCTCTTCGAGGGCCTTGACATCGAGGCCGACCCGGCGCTCGTCGTGGGCGCGCTGATGCCCGGTGACGCCAACCCGCTCACCACCATCGTCAAGGGCCTGTCCCAGGTGGACTGCACCGCCGTCGTCGCCACCCGCGGCATGCCCGTCGACCCGGCCGCCGTCGGCGACAACGTGCACCTCTTCGAGAGCATCCCGCAGCCGCTGCTGCTGGAGACCGCCCAGCTGCTGTTCACGCACGGCGGCTACAACAGCGTCCGCGAGGCCGTCCGCGCCGGCGTCCCCATGGCCGTCCTGCCCGAACTCAGCGACCAGGCGCACAACGCGAGCCGCGTCACGGAGCTCGGGCTCGGGCTGCGCGTGCCCAGCGCGGGCGCCGACGACGTCGCCGGCACCGTCGAGCGGCTGCTCGGCGACCCGGGCCACACCCACGCGGCCCGCACCGCGCAGCGCCACATGCTCGCGCTGCCCCAGGTCACCGCCGCCGTCGACCACCTCGTCGCCCTCGCCGGCCACTGAACCGGAACCCAGACAGGAGCAGGAAGATGGACACGCAGTTCCTCCGGGCGTTCTACGACCTGGCCTCGTGGATCCGGCTGTCCCCGCTGCTGAACGGCCCCTACCTGCCGTTCTCCGCGTGGTCGCTGCGCCCCGGCGCCCTGATCAAGCTGCTCGACGACATCGCCCTGGGCGACCGCAAGGTCCTCGTCGAATGCGGCAGCGGCACCTCCACGATCGTCTTCGCCCGCTACCTCGCCCAGCGCGGCCACGGCAACGTGCTCTCCCTGGAGCACGACGAGAAGTGGGCCCGGTGGGTCAACGACCAGCTGGCGCAGGAGGGCCTGACCGACGTCGCCCGTGTCGTG
This sequence comes from Streptomyces chartreusis, assembly GCF_008704715.1. Lineage (NCBI taxonomy): Bacteria > Bacillati > Actinomycetota > Actinomycetes > Kitasatosporales > Streptomycetaceae > Streptomyces > Streptomyces chartreusis. Next base: position 1,060,502 of record NZ_CP023689.1, on the reverse strand, counting down.
CACGCCCCGCTCGCCGAGCACCCGGCGGCCGTCAAGCGCGTCGAGTGGTACGAGCCCGCCGTCGTCGAGGACGAGATCGGCGCCTTCACCGAAAAGCACGGCAAGATCGACCTGTTGCTCGTCGACGGCCCGCCCGGCTGGGAGCAGGGCCGCAAGATGGCCCGCTACCCGGCCGTACCCGCCCTCAAGGACCACTTGGCGCCCGGCGCCACCGTGATGCTCGACGACGTCAACCGCTCCGAGGGCGTGGAGATCACCAAGCGCTGGGAGGACGAGTGCGGCCTCACCATGCAGCTCGACCCCTACGGCACCCGCACCGCGTTCGGCAACCTCCCCGGCTGACCGGCGCCACCTCCCCCGGAAGGAGAGGCCGATGCTGGCCCTGAACGGCGGGCCCAAGGTGCGGACGCAACCGTTCCCGCGCTGGCCCGAGTACGACGAGACCGAGAGCCTCGCCCTCGCCCGCGCCCTCCAGCAGGGCGAATGGGGACGGCACGGCGGCAAGGAGGTCCAGGCGTTCGAGCGCGAGTTCGCCGAGTTCGGCGGCGCGCCCGCCGCGCTCGCCGTCACCAACGGCTCGCACGCCCTCGAACTCGCCCTGGAACTCGCCGGGATCGAACCCGGCGACGAGGTGATCGTCCCCGCCTACACCTTCGTCGCCACCTCCACCGCCGTACAGCGGCGCGGCGGCGTCCCGGTGCCCGTCGACGTCACCCCGGACACCTTCTGCCTCGACCCCGCCGGCCTCGACGCCGCCGCCACCGACCGCACCCGCGCGGTGATCCCCGTCCACATCGGCGGCCACGTCGCCGACATGGACGCCATCACCGCCTGGGCCGCCGCCCGCGGTGTCACCGTCGTGCAGGACGCCGCCCAGGCCCACGGCGCCACCTGGCGCGGCAAGGGTCTCGGCGCCCTCGGCTCGATCGCCACATTCTCCTTCCAGAGCACCAAGGTGATCACCGCGGGCGAGGGCGGCGCCCTGCTGCTGCCCGACGAGGAGACCTACGAGGCCGCCTGGACACGGCACAACTGCGGCCGTGACCGTGAACTGAACCTCGCCACCGGCTCCTCCAACTTCCGCGTCTCCGAACTCACCGCAGCCCTGCTGCGCGCCCAACTGGCCCGCTTCGCCGACCAGAACGCCCGCCGCGCCGCCCGGCACACCGAACTCGCCGCCGCGCTGGGCGAGATCCCCGGCATCCGCCTCCAGGGCCGCGACCCGCGCTGCACCGGAACCCCGCACTACATGACGACGTTCGTCCTCGACCAGGACGAGCTCGGCGGTCTCGACCGCGACACCGTCGCCCTCGCGCTGCTGATGGAGGGCATCCCCGCCTTCGGCAGCCACCAGCCCCTGCACCGCACCGACGCCTTCTGGACCGGCGCCACCGGGGGCGCCCGGCCCGAGGAACTCGCCGAACGCTGCCCCAACGCCGAACGCGTCGGCCGTGACGGCGTGCTCGTCCCGCACCAGGCCCTGCTCGGCACCCGCCAGGACGTCGACGACGTCGCCACCGCCGTCGCCAAGGTCCTGGACGAACTGCCGCGCGACGGCACCCCCGCGGCCGGCTGACCCCGCCGCCCCCGACGACCCCGACACCGACTTCGCACACCCCGCGCCCGGCGCGGCGGTTCACAGGATGGGAACGAAAGCGATGACCAGCGACAACCCGGCCGGCCGGACCTTCGAGGTCCTCGTCGTCGGCAACGGTGTGCTCGGCCTGTCCCTGGGCCTGACCCTCGCCCGCCGTGGCACCAAGGTGGCCGTCCTCGGCCGCACCGACCGGCCCTGGGCCGCCTCCACCGCCGCCGGCGCCATGCTCGGCACCTTCGGCGAGGTCACCTCCACCCTCATAGCCAGCGAGCAGGGCCGCGCCAAGCTCGACCTCGGCGTCCAGGCCACCCGCCTGTGGGACGACTGGCTGGACCAACTGGCCGAGGACACCGGCGAGCACGACGACCTGCGCTGCGCCGACGGCACCGTGATGCTGCTGAACTCGGTCGGCGTACCCGGCATCGACTCCGCCAACTACGCCGCCATCCGCAAGACCCTCGACGAGTACAAGGAGCCGTACGAGGACATCGACCCGGCCGAGCTCGGCTGGCTCGACCCCGACCCGCTGGCCCGGCCCCTGATGGGCATGTTCATCCCCGGCGAGCACGCCGTCGACTCCGGCCGGCTGCTGGCCCGCCTCCAGAGCGCCCTGCTGAAGGCAGGCGGCACCCTCCTCGACGGCTTCGGCGAGAGCCTGGTCACCGAGGGCGAACGCATCACCGGCGTCAAGCTCACCAGCGGCGACACCCTCACCGCCGGCCAGGTCGTCCTCGCCGCGGGTGCCGCCTCCCAGACCCTCCTCGACACCGTGCCCGCCCTGACCGGCAGCATCCCGCGGCTGTGCGCCGGCGTCGGCGTCTCCGTCGTCGCCCGCGTCGACCCGGCCGTGCCCGGCCCCACCAGCGTGCTGCGCACCCCCAACCGTGCCTTCGCCTGCGGCCTGCACCTCGTGCCGCGCGGCCAGGGCCACGTCTACCTCGGCGCCACCAACGCCATCGAGCCCGAGCCCGCCGACGTGCCGTCCATCCGCGACGCCACCTTCCTGCTCGGCTGCGCCCTGCGGCAGTTGCGCCGCGACCTCGACACCGCCGGCATCGAGAAGATCCAGGTCGGCAACCGGCCCGTCGCCTTCGACGGCTTCCCGCTGGTCGGCGACGCCGGGCTCGACGGGCTGTGGATGATGACCGGCACCTACCGCGACGGCCTGCACCTGTCGCCGCTGCTCGCCGACGAGATGGCCCGACGCATCCTCGGCGACGACACCCGCCACGATCTGTCCGTGTTCCAGCCCGTCCGCAGGCCCACCCAGGCGCACAGCCGCACCGACGTCGTCGAGACCGCCGTCACCCACCTGCTAGCCACCGGCTACGAGGACGAGTGGAAGATCCCCAACGCCTGGCCGGCCGTCATCGAGGCCCAACTGCGCGCCGGATTCACCAAGTTCGCCGACGCCCTCGACGACGAGTTCACCCCGCCCGCCGAGATCCTCGCCAAGGCCCAGATGAACCCGGCCTTCGCCCAGCAGGTCCGCGAGTATTACGCGGCGAGCCGCGCCGCCCGCTGAGCGCTGCGCGCGGGAAGTGCCGCGCCAGGTCGTCGGTCGTCCGCGGCCGCGTCGTGGCTGGTCGCGCAGTTCCCCGCGCCCCTTTGGGGCGCTGTCGTCACCCCCCACCGCAATGAACTGAAGGAGCGTCGCGTCACCATGAGCTGTCCCGAACTTCCGCCGACGGTCGACCTGCTCGTCGTCGGAAGCGGCCCGGTGGGGTCGGCCGTCGCCCGCCGTGTGTACGACGCCGTACCGCACGCCCGGATCCTGATCGCCGACCTCGGGCCGCGCCTGACCGGGCAGGCCGGGCTGCACCTCGGCAACCTGCCCGCACCGGAACGGGCCGCGGCCCAGGCCCGTTCCCAGGGCCGCGATCCCGAGACCGCGCCCGGTGAGGACGGCGCCCTGGTCAAGAAGTACGCGGACCGCGGCACCCATCTGCTGCGGCCCCGCCGCGACGACGAACCGGAGCAGTTCGGCATGCCCGCAGCGGTCATGTCCAGCAACATCGGCGGGATGGGCGTGCACTGGGCCTGCACCGCCCCCCGCCCGCTGGACAGCGAACGGCTGCCGTTCCTGCCCGCCGACGACCTCGACGCCGCCCTGTCCGTCGCCGAACACCTGCTGAGCGTCACCCGCGACGCCTACCCGGCCACCGAGGCCGGCGACCTCGTCCTGAAGACGCTCGGCCAGCTCTTCGACGGCGACTACCCGGTCGGTCGCGGCGTCGGCACCATGCCACTCGCCTGCACCCCCCGCCCGGGTCGCCGCCCGCTGTGGGGCGGGCCCGACACCGTCCTCGGCCCGCTCACCCACGCCGGCGCAACCGCCGGCGACGGACGGTTCCGCATCGCCGACGAGACCATGTGCCGGCGCCTGCTGTTCAGCGGACGCAAGGTCACCGGCGCCCTCCTCGAACACCTGCCGACCGGCACCGAGTTCGCCGTCCGCGCCTCCGCCGTCGCCGTGTGCGCCGACGCGCTGCGCACCCCGCAGCTGCTGTGGGCCTCCGGCATCCGCCCCGACGCCCTCGGCCGTCATCTCAACGACCAGCCCAAGACCGTCAGTTCCGTCCACGTCAAGGACGGCCCGACCGCCGGGCTCGCCGCCCGCGGCACCGTCGAGTTCGGCGGCGACATCCGCGACCTGGAGACCGGCCGCTTCTGGGTGCCGTTCTCCGACCCCGGCCGCCGCAACCACGGCCAGGTCATGACCATCGACACCTCACCCCTGGAAGGCGTCGACCCGGCGCTGTTCGTCGGCATGGTCTGGTACGGCGCCAAGGAGATCCGCGCCGAGGACCGCATCGAGTTCTCCACCAGCGAGGCCGACGCCTACGGCATGCCCGACATGACCGTCCACTACGACCTCACCGAAGCGGACCTCGAAAACGCCGAACAGGCCCGCGCCGACCAGGAAGCCGTCGCCGAGGCCCTCGGCGGCGAGTTCCTGGAACGGCCCGAACTGTTCCCCGCCGGCAGCTCCAAGCACTACCAGGGCACCGTGCGCATGGGCCCCGCCGACGACGGCACCTCGGTGTGCGACACCGACAGCCGCGTCTGGGGCTTCGACAACCTCTACGTCGGCGGCAACGGGGTCATCCCGACCGCCACCGCCGTCAACCCGACGCTGTACAGCGTCGCCCTGGCCGTCCGTGCCGCGGCGTCCATCAGCGCCCGGCTCATCGGCGTCTGACCGCAGCGAACCAACCGAGAATCGAGGTGGCCGCCGTGCACCGCCACACCATCGCCGTCATCGGCACCGGTTATGTCGGACTCACCGCCGGAGCCTGCCTGGCGTCGCTCGGACACCGGGTGGTCTGCGCCGACCTGGACCCGGTCAAGGTCGCGGAACTGGGCCGCGGCGAAGTGCGCATCCTGGAGGACGGCCTGCCCGAACTGGTGCGGGCCGGCCTCGACACGGGCCGGCTCCGGTTCGTCGTCGGCGCCCCCGACGCCGTACGCGGCGCCCGCACCGTGTTCATCTGCGTCGGCACCCCCACCGGACCCGACGGGCGCGCCGACCTCACCGCCGTCGACGCGGTCGTCGAGGAGATCCGGACCCTGCTGGAACCCGACAGCGTCCTGGTCACCAAGTCGACCGTGCCTGTCGGCACCGCCGCCCGCGTCACCGCCGCACTCGGCCGGCCCGACGTCGGCGTCGTCAGCAACCCCGAGTTCCTGCGCGAGGGCACCTCCGTCGCCGACTTCCTGCAGCCCGACCGGGTCGTCATCGGCTCCGCCAGCCCCTGGGCCGCCGCCCAGGTCGCCGAGCTGTACGCCGGCGTCGACGCACCCGTCGTCATCGCCGACGCCGCCAGCGCCGAGGTCGTCAAGTACGCCGCGAACTGCTTCCTCGCCGTCAAGCTGTCCTACGTCAACACCCTCGCCGAACTGTGCGAGGAGGTCGGCGCCGACATCGGCCGGGTCACCGCCGCACTCGGCCAGGACCACCGCATCGGCGGCGCGTTCCTGCGCCCCGGACCCGGCTGGGGCGGCTCCTGCCTGCCCAAGGACACCCGCGCCCTGCTCGGCACGGCCGACGCGCTCGGCGTCGACTTCCCGCTGGTGCGGGCGGCCATCGACACCAACGCCCGCCAGCGCACCCGGATCGCCGACCGGATCGCCCGCCTGTGCGGCGACGAGGACGGCTCCCTCGCCGGGGTCCGGATCGGGCTGCTCGGCCTCACCTTCAAGGCCGGCACCGACGACCTGCGCGACTCGCCCGCCCTCGCCCTCGCCGCCGAACTCGCCGGCCGCGGCGCCGAACTCACCGCCCACGACCCGGCCGTCCCCGCGACCCGGCACACCGAACTCCCCGCCGACATCAACGTCGTCGACGACCCCCACCAGGCCGCCAAGGGCGCATCCGCGCTGGTCCTGTGCACCGAATGGCCGCACTACCGCGACCTCGACTGGCCCCGGATCGCCGCCGACCTGCACCACCCGGTCGTCGTCGACACCCGCAACCACCTCGACCCGGCCGCCCTCAGCGCCGCCGGCCTCGCCTGGCACGGCACCGGCACCAGCCCGGTCGAGCCCGCCCTGACCGCCGTATAGACCCTCCAGAGCCGCGAAGAAAGGTCCGTCACCATGCGGGTGCTGTGCAGCATCACCGGCTCGCCCTCCCACGCGCGCGCCTGCCTGCCGCTCGTGCGGGCCCTCGGCGACGCCGGACATGAAGTCCTCGTCGTCACCGCCGACAAACTCGCGCCCGTCCTCGCCGGCGAGCGGGCCCGCGTCGAGGGCGTCTACACCGACATCACCGCCCAGGGCATGCGGCTGCTGTTCGAGGGCAAGCTGCCCATCCCCGAGGAGTTCAGCCGCTTCGCCCACGACCTGTGGGCCACCCTCGGCGCCGGACCCCAACTCGACGACGCCTACGACCTGTTGCTGCCACTCGCCCGCGAGTTCCGGCCCGACGTCATCCTGCGCGACGGCTACGAGTTCGCCGCGCTCCTCGTCGCCGAGACCCTCGGCGTACCCCATGTCCCCGCGCCCTCCGGCTCGGGCCAGTTCCTCGACCCGGAACTGCTGCTCCCGCTGCTGAACGACCGCCGCCGCGCCCTCGGCCTGCCCGAGAGCGACGACCCGGTGGCCGTCTACCGGCACGGACGCCTCGACTGCATGCCCGCCCCCTACTCCTTCGCCCGCCCCCTCGCCCCCGGCGCCGTCGCCTACCGCCAGCCCCGCACCGTCACCCGCGGCGAGAGCCTGCCCGACTGGTTCGACGAACTGCCCGCCGACAAGCCCCTCGTACTCGCCTCACTCGGCACGGGACTGCCCGGCACCGTCCTCGAATTCCTCGACAAGGCCCGCGAGTTCGGCGCCCCCATCCCCGTCTACGACCCGGCAGAGCCCCTCGACACGGTCGTCGAGGCGCTGTCCGCACTGGACTGCGCCGCCGTCGTCTCCACGCTCGGCATGCCCGTGGACACCGCGAAGGCCGCACCCCACGTCCGCGTCGTCGACCGCTTCCCGCAGCAACTCCTCCTCGAGCACGCCGCGCTGTTCGTCACCCACGGCGGCTACAACAGCATCCGCGAGGCCGTGCGCGCCGGCGTCCCCATGGCGGTCCGGCCCATGTTCGGCGACCAGCAGTACAACGCGCTGCGCGTCGCCGGCCTCGGACTCGGCGAGCACATCGCGAACCGGGGCGCCGAACCCATGGTGGAGACCTGCCACCGGCTCCTGGCCGACGAGAACGTCACCGACGAGGCCCGGCGTGCCCAGAAGGAGATGCTCGCCCTGCCCGGCATCGACGCCGCAGTCACCCACCTGGAACTCCTGGCCGCCGGCTGACGGCCCCTTCCGCAGATCCGCACCGACGCCGACGCGGCCCCCGTGGCCCCGTCGGCGTCGTCGTGATCGCGACGGGCGCTCCATCTCCTTGTGTTTCCCCCAGTCGTCCGTCCGAATAATCGAACCAGTTGGACGAACGGATCAGGCCACCCCCACTTTCCCGGCCGCCGCACGCCGACGTCCCCCACAGGCCCGGTCCAGCATCCGAAGACGTGGCGACGAGTCATCCGCGGGAGAGAACGTGTCCGATCAAGCTCGCTCCACCTCGGCCACCCGCCCGATCGCGGGCACCCCACGCCCCTGGCTCCTCACCGGACGAGGCACCCGGGCCGTACGGGAACAGGCCCGCATCCTGCGCACCCTCGTCCACGACGGAGCGCCGGACCGGATCGCGGCCGCCCTGCTGCCCGGCCTCGACCCGGCCCACCCCTGCCGCGTCGCCGTCACCGCGACCGGCCCCGGCGAACTCGCCGCGGCCCTGGACGCCCTGGCCGACGGCACCCCCACCGACCGGGTCACCGAGGGCCGGACCACCGCCCGCGAGAGCGGACCCGTCTTCGTCTTCCCCGGCCACGGCTCGCAGTGGCCCGGCATGGCCCGCGAACTCCTCGACGCCTCCCCGGTGTTCGCCCGCCGCATGGACGAGTGCGCCGACGCCCTCGCCCCGCACCTCGACCACAACCCCGTCGACATCCTGCGCGGCGCGCACGCGCTGACCACACCCGACGTCACCCAGCCCGCCCTCTTCGCCGTCATGGTGTCGCTGGCCGCCCTCTGGGAGAGCGTCGGCGTACGGCCCGCGGCCGTCGTCGGGCACAGCCTCGGCGAGATCGCCGCAGCCTGCGTCGCGGGCGCCCTCACCCTCGACGACGCCGCACGTGTCGCCGCGAGCTGGGGCACCGCCCAGCTCGACCTGCACGGGCGCGGCGCCATGGTGTCCGCCCTGATGCCCGTGGAACAGCTCCGCGAACGCCTCACGCCCTGGCACGGCAGGCTCCACCTCGCGGCCGTCAACGGCCCCGACAACGGCGTGGTCTCCGGCGACACCGACGCCGCCGCCGAACTCCTCGCCGAACTGACCGCCGAAGGCGTCCGCGCCCGCACCGTCGACTACGGCGTCGCCGCCCACTCACCGCACATCGACGAGATCACCGACCGCATCCGCGCCGACCTCGCCGCCCTCACCCCAAGCCCGGCCCGCATCCCCCTCTACGCCGCCTCGGCCGGCACCGCCCTCGACGGAGTGACCCTCGACGCGGACCACTGGGCCGCCGCCCTGCGCGACCCCGTCGAGTTCGTCGCCGCCGTCGGCACCGCACTCGACGCGGGCCACCGCCACTTCCTGGAGATCAGCCCGCACCCGCTGCTCACCACCGGACTGGAGACCGTCCTCACCCGGGCGGGCGTCACCGGCACCGTCCACAGCACACTCCGCCGGGACGCCGGGAACGCCGAACGCTTCCAGTGCGCCATGGCCGAGTACTGGTCCACCGGCGGCGACCCCGACTGGACGGCGCTGCACGCCCCCGGCACCGACCCGGCCGACCTGCCCGCCGAACTCGCCGCCGCGGCAGCCGTAGAGGACCCCGGCACCACCGGCACCCCCCTCGGCGTCCAGGCGGCAGCCCTCCGCGACCGCCTCGGCGACCTGCCCGAACCCGACCGGCGCGGCGCCCTCGTCGACCTCGTCCGCACCCAGCTCGCCGACCTGCTGGAACTGCCCGGCGGCGCGCCCGCGCACATCTCCTTCCGCGACCAGGGCGTCGAATCGGCCACCGCCGTCGCCCTGCGCGACCGCCTGCGCGCGGCGACCGGACTGCCCCTCGCCCCGACCGCGGCCTTCGACTACCCGACCCCCGCCGCCCTCGGGCACCACCTCTACGAACAGCTCTACGGCGCCACCGCCGACCCCGGCACCACCGCCGGGCAAGCGCACTCCGACGAGCCGATCGCCGTCGTCGGCATGGCCTGCCGCTTCGCCGGCGACGCCGACTCGCCCGAGGCCCTGTGGCAGCTCCTGCTGGACGGCACCGACGCCGTCACCCCGCTGCCCGACGACCGGGGCTGGGACATCGAGGGCCGCTACGACCCCAGCGGCACCGCACCCGGCGGCTACCTCCAGCGCGAGGGCGGATTCCTGCGCGCCGCCGCCGACTTCGACGCCGCCTTCTTCGGCATCAGCCCGCGCGAGGCCCTCGCCATGGACCCCCAGCAGCGGCTGCTCCTGGAGACGACCTGGGAGGCGCTGGAGCGCGCCGGCATCGACCCGACGACGCTGCGGGGCACCACCACCGGCGTCTACCTCGGCCTCATGACCGTCGACTACGACCGTGCCGCCGCGCACGCCTCCACCGACGTCGCCGGCCACGTCCTGACCGGCAACGCCGTCAGCGTGGCCTCCGGGCGCATCTCCTACACCCTCGGGCTGGAGGGCCCAGCCCTCACCGTCGACACCGCCTGCTCCTCCTCCCTCGTCGCCCTGCACCTGGCCTGCGAGGCCCTGCGCAGCGGCGCCGCCACCACCGCCCTCGCCGGCGGCGCGACGGTCCTGCCGAGCCTGGAGATGTTCGCCGAGTTCTCCCGCCAGCGGGCACTCGCCCCCGACGGCCGCTGCAAGGCGTTCTCCGCACGGGCCGACGGATTCGCGCTCAGCGAAGGCGCCGGCATGCTCGTCCTGATGCCCCTGTCCGAGGCCCACCGCCAGGGCCACGAGGTCCTCGCCGTGATCCGCGGCAGCGCCATCAACCAGGACGGCGCCTCCAACGGGCTCACGGCCCCGAGCGGCCCCGCCCAGCAGCGCGTCGTCCGCCAGGCCCTCGCCAACGCCGGACTGCGCCCCGCCGACGTGGACGCCGTCGAGGCGCACGGCACGGGCACCCGGCTCGGCGACCCCATCGAGGCACACGCCCTCGCCGCCGCCTACGGCCACGACCGCGAGCAGCCCCTGTGGGTCGGCTCCGTGAAGTCCAACATCGGCCACACGCAGGCCGCCGCGGGCGTCGCCGGCGTCATCAAGATGGTCATGGCCCTGCGCGCGGAACACCTCCCGCGCACCCTGCACGCCGACGAGCCGTCCGCCCACATCGACTGGTCGGACGGCACCCTGCGACTCCTCCGCGAAGACCGGCCCTGGACCCGCGGTGAGCGTCCGCGCCGCGCGGGTGTCTCGTCGTTCGGCATCAGCGGCACCAACGCCCATCTGGTCCTCGAAGAGGCCCCCGCCACCGAGGACTTGGCCTCCGAGGAACCGCTCACGCGGCTTCCCGTGGTGCCGTGGGTCGTGTCTGCCCGCAGCGAGCGGGCCCTGCGGGACCAGCTGGACCGACTGACAGCACTCGACGCGGCCCCGCTCGACGTGGCCCGGTCACTGGCCACCACCCGCGCGACCCTGGAACACCGCACCGTCGCCCTGCACCCCGGCCCCGTCGTCTCGGGGACGGCCACGGAGGGTCGTACGGCGTGGATGTTCACGGGGCAGGGGAGTCAACGGCCGGGAATGGGCCGGGAGTTGTATGCGGCCTTCCCGGTGTTCGCGGCGGCGTTGGACGAGGTGTGCGGGCTGCTGGATGCCGAGCTCGGGTTTGATCGGTCGCTCAAGGATGTGCTGTTCGCGGAGGAGGCGGAGGACGGGACTGGGTACGCGCAGTCGGCGTTGTTCGCTTTGCAGTCGGCGCTGGTTGCGCTTCTGCGGTCGTGGGGGATGCGGCCGGAGCTGGTGTTGGGGCATTCGGTGGGTGAGTTCGCCGCCGCGTATGCCGCTGGGGTGCTCGAACTCGCTGATGCGGTACGGCTGGTGGGTGCTCGTGCTCGGTTGATGCAGGCGTTGCCCGAGGGTGGCGCGATGGCGGCCGTGGAGGCGTCCGAGGCCGAGGTCTCTGGATGGCTGGTGGACGGTGCGGTGATCGCCGCTGTCAACGGGCCGTCCGCCGTGGTGGTCTCGGGGGTAGAGGGGGCGGTTGACGCCGTTGCCGAGCGGGCGCGGGAGGCGGGGCGGCGGACGAGTCGGCTGAAGGTGTCGCACGCGTTCCACTCGCCGCTGATGGAGCCGCTGCTGGCGGAGTTCACTGCCGTGGCCGAAGAGGTCCGGTTCAACCGGCCGACCGTGGCGGCAGTCAGCACGCTGACCGGTGCCCCGCTGTCCGACCGGGACTGGACGAGTGCCGCCTACTGGGCCGAGCAGATCGTCAAGCCGGTGCGATTCCACGACGCATTGGAGTCGGCTCGCGCCCAGGGTGCCGCGCGTTTCCTGGAGATCGGCCCGGACCCGGTGCTGACCGCGCTGGCCGGTGACGTGTCCGCCGCAGCGACCCTGCGCAAGGACCGCCCGGAACCCGAGACGCTGCTCACCGCCTGCGCCGAACTCTACGTCCGAGGAGCCGAGATCGACTGGGCCGCGCTGTTCACGGGGACCGGCGCGCGCCGGGTGGACCTGCCCACGTACGCCTTCCAACGGCAGCGGTACTGGCTGGGCGACCATGCCCGGCCGGCCGGGAGCGTGGAGGGCGTCGCCGACGGGGGGTTCTGGGAACTGGTCGACCAGGGGGACGCCGACTCCCTGGCAGGAGAGCTCGGCGTGGACAGCGGTGCCCCGCTGGACGCGGTTCTGCCGGTGCTCGCCGACTGGCGCCGCAAGCGCCGCGAGGAGTCGCGACTGGCCGGGCTGCGCTACCGGATCACCTGGCGGCCGGTCCGGACCCCGGCCCCGGGCCGTCTGAACGGCACCTGGCTGATCGCCGTCGACGAGAACACCCCGGCCGAACTGGCCGACGCGGCCGCGGCCTCGCTGCGAGCCGTCGGTGCCGACGTGACAGTGAGGGCCGGTTCGGTTGTCGGCCCCGAGGCGGGTGTGACAGCCGGGACCGGATCGGCCGCCGAACCCGAGGCGGACGCGACGGTCACGACGGGACCGGCCGCCGACCCTGAGGCGCCGTACGCGGGCGTGCTGTCCCTGCTCGCCGACCCCGCGCATGTCCTGGCGCTCGCGCAGGCGCACCCGGAGAGTCGGCTGTGGTGCGTGACCTTCGGTGCCGTCGCGGTGTCCGGGCGCGAGGGGCCCGTACGTCCGGAGCAGGCCGCCGTGTGGGGGCTGGGCCGGGTCATGGCGCTGGAGCAGCCCGACCGTTGGGGCGGGCTCATCGACATGCCGGACGAGCCGCTGGCCCGGCTCTGGCAGCGGGTCGCGGCCGTGCTCGCCGCCGGGGGAGCGGGGGAGGACCAGCTCGCCGTGCGCGTGAGCGGCGTCCACGCCGCCCGCCTGGTGCGCGACCGCTCGGCGCGGCCCACGCGGTCCTGGCAGCCGCGCGGCACCGTCCTGGTCACCGGCGCGACCGGCGCCCTGGGCGGACACCTCACCCGGTGGCTGGCGGTCGGCGGCGCGGACCACCTCGTACTCGTGTCGCGGCGCGGAGCCGACGCCCCCGGTGCCGCCGAACTTGGCGCGGAACTCGGCCGGTCGGGCACCGCCGTCACGTTCGTCGCGGGCGACGTCGCCGACCGGGAGACCGTCGCGTCCGTCCTGGACACCTACGCGCCGACGGCCGTCGTGCACGCCGCTGGCATCCTCGACGACGGACTCGCCGCCGACCTCACCCCCGAACGCCTCACCCGCGTCCTCGCCGTGAAGGCCGGGGCCGCCCAGCATCTGCACGAGCTGACCCGGGAGCGGGAACTGGACGCCTTCGTCCTGTTCTCGTCCGTCACCGCCGTCCTCGGCAACGCCGGACAGGCCGCCTACGCCGCCGCCAACGCCCGCCTCGACGCGCTCGCCCAGCACCGCCGCGCCGCCGGACTGCCCGCGACGTCCCTCGCCTGGGGCCCGTGGGGCGGCGCCGGCATGGCGGCCGACGAGACCGTCGCCGAGCACTTCCGCCGCCAGGGCATACGGTCCCTGGAGCCGGCCCGCGCCCTCGACGTGCTCAACCGCGTCCTCGACGAGGACGTCACCTGCACGACCGTCGTCGACGTCGACTGGCAGCGCTTCGCCGCCGCGGCCTACACCCCGCGACCGCTCCTCGCCGACCTGCCCGAGGCCGCCCCGCCCGCCATCGACGCCGGACCTGGCACACCGGCAGCGGGGACTCTCGGCACCGAACTGTCCGGTCGCACACCGGCGGAGCAGAACCGGCTGCTGCTCGACGTCGTCCTCGACCAGGTCGCCGCCGTCCTCGGACACGCCGACCGGAGTGCCGTCGACGCTGGCCGCGCCTTCAAGGACCTGGGCTTCGACTCGCTGACCGGCGTCGCCCTGCGCCACCGGCTCGCCGCCGCGACCGGGCTGGCCCTGCCCGCCACCCTCGTCTTCGACCACCCCACCCCGACCGCGCTCGCCGCGTTCCTGCGCACGCAGGTCCTCGGCGTCACCACCGACGAGATCGAGCGCGGCGGCCGGGCCCTCGCGCCCGTCGGCGCCGACGACGACCCGGTCGTCATCGTCGGCATGGGCTGCCGCTTCCCCGGCGGCGTGACCACCCCCGACCAGCTGTGGGACCTGCTCTCCTCCGGCACGGACGGCCTCACGCCGTTCCCCCGGGACCGCGGCTGGGACGTCGAGCGCCTCTACCACCCGGACCCCGGCCACTCCGGCACCACCTACGCCCGCGTCGGCGGATTCCTGCACGACGCCGCCGACTTCGACGCCGAGCTCTTCGGCATCTCCCCGCGCGAGGCCCTCGCCATGGACCCCCAGCAGCGCCTGCTGCTGGAGACCGCCTGGGAGGCACTGGAGCGCGCCGGCATCGACCCGCTGTCCCTGCGCGGAACGGCCACCGGCGTCTTCGCCGGCACCAACGGCCAGGACTACCGCGACACCGCCCACGCCCCGGGCGAGGACGTCGAGGGCTACGTCGCCACCGGCTCGGCCGCCAGCGTCCTGTCCGGGCGCGTCAGTTACACCCTCGGCCTGGAGGGCCCCGCACTCACCGTCGACACCGCCTGCTCCTCCGCGCTGGTCGCGCTCCACCTCGCCGCGCAGGCCATCCGGCAGGGCGAATGCCGCACCGCCCTCGCCGGCGGTGTGACCGTGATGGCCACGCCGGGCATCTTCGTCGAGTTCTCCCGCCAGCGCGCCCTGTCCGCCGACGGCCGCTGCAAGGCCTTCGCCGAGGGCGCCGACGGCACCGGCTGGTCCGAGGGTGCCGCCGTCCTCGTACTGGAACGCCTCTCCGACGCGCGCCGCGCAGGCCACCCCGTGCTCGCGGTGCTGCGCGGCTCCGCCGTCAACCAGGACGGCGCGTCCAACGGCCTGACCGCGCCCAACGGGCCCTCGCAGCAGCGGGTGATCCGGCAGGCCCTGTCGGCGGCGGGTCTGCGTCCCGCGGACGTGGACGCCGTCGAGGCGCACGGCACCGGCACGAGCCTCGGAGACCCGATCGAGGCGCAGGCCCTGCTCGCGACCTACGGCCAGGACCGCGAGGAGCCGCTGTGGCTCGGGTCGGTGAAGTCCAACATCGGCCACACCCAGGCGGCGGCCGGCGCGGCAGGCGTCATGAAGATGGTCCTCGCCCTGCGCGCCGGGCAACTGCCGCCGACCCTGTACGTCGACGCCCCCTCCAGCCGCGTCGACTGGGACTCCGGCGCCGTGAGGCTGCTCACCGAGGCGCGACCCTGGGCACACGGCGAACGCCCGCGCCGGGCCGGTGTGTCGGCGTTCGGGATCAGCGGGACCAATGCGCACGTGATCGTGGAGGAGGCGCCGCGGTCGGACACGGCTGCTCTGGGCGGCCCCGCCGCCGAGGCACCGCGAGCGGGCACGCCGACCGTCGGCGCGCTCGCCGCCGACCTGGAGGACGCGCCGGTCCCCGGTGCAGGTCGAGCAGGCGTGCCGGCCGTCGACGCTTCCGCCCACGAGGCATCGCACGCAGGCACTTCGACCGTCGCCGCCCCACCCGGCCCCGTCGGCGCCGTGCCCTGGATCCTCTCCGGCCGGACCCGTCAGGCCCTGCGGGCGCAGGCCGCCCGGCTCGTCGAGCACCTCGCCGAACGGCCCGGCCACGACCCGGCGGACGTGGGCCGCACGCTGGCCACCGCCCGTGCCGCCCTCGACCACCGTGCCGTCCTGGTCGGCGACGACCCGGCCGCCCTGATCGCGGCCGCCACCGCCCTCGCCGACGGCGACCCCACCGCCCAGGTCACCTCCGTCGCGGGCGAGGGCCGCACGGTGTGGGCCTTCACCGGGCAGGGCAGCCAGCGTCCCGGCATGGGCCGCGAACTGTACGACGCCCACCCGCTCTTCGCCCGCAGCCTCGACGACACCTGCGCACTGCTCGACGCCGAACTCGGCGGCGCCGACGGCTTCGACACCCCGCTGCGCGCCGCGATGTTCGCCACACCGGACAGCCCCGAGGCCGCCCTGCTGGGCCGTACCGGATACGCGCAGGCCGCTCTGTTCGCCCTCCAGATCGCCCTCACCGAACTGCTGCGGTCCTGGGGCCTCGCCCCCGACGCGCTCGTAGGTCACTCCATCGGCGAGCTGGCCGCCGCCCACACCGCCGGTGTCCTCGAACTCCCCGACGCCGTACGGCTGGTGGCCGCCCGTGCCCGGCTGATGCAGGCGCTGCCCGAGGGCGGCGCGATGGCCGCCGTGGAGGCCGACCCCGAGGAGGTCGAGCCCTGGCTGACCGACGGCGCGGTCGTCGCCGCCGTGAACGGGCCCGCCGCCGTCGTGGTCTCCGGCACGGAGACCGCCGTGGACGCCGTGCTGACCATCGCGCGCGAGCAGGGCCGGCGCGTCACCCGGCTCAAGGTGTCGCACGCCTTCCACTCGCCGCTGATGGAGCCGATGCCGGCCGAGTTCGCCGCCGTGGCGAACGACCTCACCTACCGGCGGCCCCGAATACCGGCCGTCAGCACCGTCACCGGCCGGCCCCTCGCCGCCGACGACTGGGCGAGCGCCGACTACTGGGTACGCCAGGTGCGCCGGCCCGTCCTCTTCCACGACGCCGTACGCACCGTCACCGGCGAACTCGGCGCCACCCGCCTGCTCGAACTCGGCCCCGACCCGGTACTCGCCGCCCTCGCCCAGCGCACCGCCCCCGACCTGACCGTGGCTGTCGCCGCCCTGCGCGCCGGCCGGGCCGAGCCCGACAGCCTGCTCACCGCAGTCGGCGAACTCTTCGTCCGCGGCACCCGGGTGGACTGGGCGGAAGTCTTCCGTGACACGAACGCCCAGCTGACCGACTTGCCCACCTACGCCTTCCAGCGCGAGCGCTTCTGGCTCCCCGACCGCGCCGCCCACCGGCCCGCCGACGAGGGTTCCAAGGACGAGTTCTGGCAGCTCGTCGACACCGCCGACCCCGCCGCCGTGGCCCACGAACTCGGCCTGCCCGAAGGCGCCTCGCTGGGCGCGCTGCTCCCGGCCCTGACGCAGTGGCGACGCCGGCACGAGGAGCGTGCCGCGCAGGACCGCAGGCGCTACCGCGTGGTCTGGAAGCCGGTGCCGACACCGCGCACGGCGCGCCTCACCGGCCGCTGGCTGATCGCCGCCCCCGCCGGCGCACAGGACACCGACGCCTGCCTCGACGCACTGCGCACCGCGGGCGCCGACGCCGAACTCCTCACCCTGCCCGCGCAGACGGAGACCGCGGAACTCGCCGCGCACATCCACGAGTACGGCCCGGACGGCATCGTCGTCCTCCCGGACAGCGGCGATGCGCTCCCCACACCCCACCTCAACCTCCTCCAGGCGCTGGCCACCGGCGAACCGGCGATCCCGGTGTGGGCCGTCACCCGGTCCGCCGTAGCCGTCGCCGGGGAACCCCTCACCCACCCCGACCAGGCGCAGATCTGGGGCTTCGGCCGCTCGGCCGCCCTCGAACTGCCCGGCCTGTGGGGCGGCCTCGTCGACCTCCCTGACGACGCCGGCCCCGGCGACTGGCAGCGCCTCGCCGCCGCCCTCGCCGCCCCCGGTTCCGGGGACCAGCTCGCCGTCCGCGCCTCCGGCGTCCACGCCGCCCGCCTCGCCCACGACGAGGCGAAGAACACCGGTGCCCCCGGACTGCCGGCGCCGCGCGGAACCGTACTGATCACCGGCGGCACCGGCGCACTCGGCGCCCACGTAGCCCGACGCCTCGCCGAGCGCGGCGCCCCACACCTGCTGCTGGTCTCCCGCAGCGGCGCCCACGCGCCCGGCGCCGACGCGCTGCGCGACGAACTCACCGCCCACGGCACCCGCGTCACCCTCGCCGCCTGCGACGTGTGCGACCGCGACGCACTGGCCGAGCTGATCGCCGCGATCCCCGCCGAGACACCGCTGACCGGCGTCGTCCACACGGCCGGGCTCCCCCAGAACACCCCGCTCACCGACACCACCCCGAACAGCCTCGCCCAGGTGGTCTCCGCCAAGGTCACCGGGGCGAGGCACCTCCACGAACTGACCGCCGGCCTCGACCTCGACCTGTTCGTGCTGTTCTCGTCCGTGGCCGCCGTCTGGGGCAGCGGCGGCCAGGCCGCCTACGCCGCGGGCAACGCCTACCTCGACGCCCTCGCCCAGCACCGGCGTGCCCTCGGCCTGCCCGCGACCTCCGTCGCCTGGGGCCCGTGGAGCGGCGGCGGCATGGCAGCCGACGAAGAGGTCGCCGACCATCTCACCGGACGCGGTCTCGCCCTCCTCACGCCGGACAGCGCCCTCACCGCCCTGGAACAGGCGCTCCTCACGGACCGCACCTGCGTGACCGTCGCGGACGTCGACTGGGAACGCTTCGCCCCCACCTTCACCTTCACCCGGCCCAGCCCGCTCATCGCCGACCTGCCCGAGGTCACCACCGCCCAGGCCGCGACAACCGACACCTACGATCGCCCCGAGGGCGAACTCGCCCGCGCCCTGCGCGACCTTCCCCCGGCCGAGCAGCACCGCACCCTCCTCGACCTGGTCCAGTCCCAGGTCGCCGCCGTCCTCGGCCATGCCTCCCCGGCCGGCATCGACCCCGAACGCGCCTTCAAGGACCTCGGCTTCGACTCCCTCACCGCGGTCGACCTGCGCAACCGGCTCGCCGCGAGCACCGAGGTCGCTCTGCCCACCACGCTCGTCTTCGACCACCCCACCCCGAGCGCCCTCACCACCCACCTGCGCGACCGCCTCCTCGGCACGGACACCGCCCCGGGCTCGACCGCCGCCGCATCCGCTCCCTCGGCCGACGACGAACCCATCGCCGTCATCGGCATGGGCTGCCGCTTCCCCGGCGGCATCCAGTCACCGGAAGACCTCTGGGACGTCCTGACCGCCGGCGAGGACCGCATGTCGCCGTTCCCGGACGACCGCGGCTGGGACGTCCCCGGCCTGCTGGAGTCCACCTCGGCGGCCCTCGGCACCCCCTTCGCCGGACGCGGCGGCTTCATCCCCGACGTCGCGGGCTTCGACGCCGAACTGTTCGGTATCTCCCCGCGCGAGGCCCTCGCCATGGACCCCCAGCAGCGCCTGCTCCTGGAAACCGCCTGGGAGGCGCTGGAGCGCGCCGGTATCGACCCGACCTCGCTGCGCGGCACGGCGACCGGCGTATACGCGGGCGTCTCCGCCAACGGCTATGGCGGTTCCGTGCACGAGGCCGACGGCGACTCCGCCGGCTACCTGCTCACCGGAAGCACCCCCAGCGTCGCCTCCGGCCGCCTTTCCTACGTCCTCGGCCTCGAAGGCCCCGCCGTCTCCGTCGACACCGCCTGCTCCTCCGCTCTGGTCGCCCTGCATCTCGCCTGCCAGGCCCTGCGCTCCGGCGAGTGCGACACGGCACTCGCGGGCGGCGCCACCGTCATGGCCAACCCCACGGCGTTCGTGGAGTTCTCCCGCCAGCGCGGCCTCGCCCCCGACGGAAACTGCAAGCCCTTCGCCGAGGCGGCCGACGGCACCGGCTGGTCCGAAGGCGCCGGTGTGCTGGTCCTCATGCGCCGGTCCGAGGCCGAACGCCGCGGCCACCGGATCCTCGCCCTCGTCCGAGGCTCCGCCGTCAACCAGGACGGTGCCTCCAACGGCCTGACCGCGCCCAACGGTCCCTCCCAGCAGCGGGTGATCCGGCAGGCCCTGTCGGCGGCCGGCCTGAACCCCGCCGACGTGGACGCCGTCGAGGCGCACGGCACGGGCACCCGCCTCGGTGACCCGATCGAGGCGCAAGCGCTCCTCGCGACCTACGGCCAAGACCGCGACGAACCCCTCTACCTCGGGTCCGTGAAGTCCAACATCGGCCACACCCAGTCCGCCGCCGGAGTCGCCGGCATCATCAAGATGGTCATGGCGCTCCACGCCCAGCGCCTGCCACGCACCCTGCACGTCGACGCCCCGTCCTCGCACGTCGACTGGGAGGCCGGCGCGGTACGCCTGCTCACCGACGAGCACGACTGGCCTTGCGGCGAACGCCCGCGCCGCGCCGGCGTCTCCTCCTTCGGCATCAGCGGCACCAACGCCCACGTCATCGTCGAAGAGGCCCCGCCCGCCCCGGCGGTGGAGCCGGAGCAGGGGCACAGCACACCGCCCGTCGTGCCCTGGGTCGCGTCCGCACGCACGGCCACCGCCCTGAAGGCCCACATCGAACGACTGACCTCCCTCGACGCCGACCCCCTCCACATCGGCCTCTCCCTTGCCACCGGCCGCGCCACCCTCGAACACCGCGCGGTGCTCGGCCTGACCGACACGGCGGTCATGGGCTCGGTCGTCGAGGGGCGTACGGCGTGGATGTTCACGGGGCAGGGGAGTCAACGGCCGGGGATGGGGCGGGAGTTGTATGCGGCCTTCCCGGTGTTCGCGGAGGCTCTGGACGAGGTGTGCGGGCTGCTGGATGCCGAGCTCGGGTTTGATCGGTTGCTCAAGGATGTGCTGTTCGCGGAGGAGGCGGAGGACGGGACTGGGTACGCGCAGTCGGCGTTGTTCGCTTTGCAGTCGGCGCTGGTGGTGCTTCTGCGGTCGTGGGGGATGGGGCCGGAGCTGGTGTTGGGGCATTCGGTGGGTGAGTTCGCCGCCGCGTATGCGGCCGGGGTGCTCGAACTCGCTGATGCGGTAGGGCTGGTGGGTGCTCGTGCTCGGTTGATGCAGGCGTTGCCCGAGGGTGGCGCGATGGCGGCCGTGGAGGCGTCGGAGGTCGAGGTCTCTGGATGGTTGGTGGACGGTGCGGTGATCGCGGCCGTCAACTCGCCCACGGC
Source organism: Streptomyces chartreusis (assembly GCF_008704715.1). NCBI lineage: Bacteria > Bacillati > Actinomycetota > Actinomycetes > Kitasatosporales > Streptomycetaceae > Streptomyces > Streptomyces chartreusis. Next base: position 1,039,978 of record NZ_CP023689.1, on the reverse strand, counting down.
GATCGTGGTGTCCGGTACCGAGGCCGCCGTCCAGACGGTCGCCGAGCGGGCCCGGGACGCGGGGCGGCGGACGAGCCGCCTGAAGGTGTCGCACGCGTTCCACTCGCCGCTGATGGAGCCGGTGCTGGCCGAGTTCACCACGGTGGCCGAGCAGGTGACCTACAACCGACCGACCATCGCGGCGATCAGCACCCTCACCGGCGCCCCGCTGTCCGACGGGGACTGGACGAGTGCCGCCTACTGGGCCGAGCAGATCATCAAGCCGGTGCGATTCCACGACGCATTGGAGTCGGCTCGCGTCCAAGGTGCCGCGCGTTTCCTGGAGATCGGCCCGGACCCGGTGCTGACCGCGCTGGCCGGTGACGTGTCCGCCGCCGCGACCCTGCGCAAGGACCGCCCCGAACCCGAGACGCTGCTCACCGCCTGCGCCGAACTCTTCGTCCGGGGCGCCGACTTCGACTGGTCCGCCCTCTTCGAAGGAACCGGCGCCCACCGCGTCGACCTGCCCACCTACCCCTTCCAGCGGCAACGCTACTGGCTCGAACCCACCCGCCCGGTCCTCGACGCCGGTGGGCTCGGCCTCGGTGCGACCCGGCATCCGATGCTCGGGGCCGCCGTACGGCTGGCGGGTTCCGACACCGCCGTCCTCACGTCGCGGCTGTCGGTCCGCACGCACCCCTGGCTCGGCGATCACACGGTCGACGGCACGGTCGTCGTCCCCGGCACCGCGCTGCTCGAACTCGCCGTCCAGGCCGCCGACCACGTCGGTCTCCACGGCGTGGACGAGCTGACGCTGCGCGCCCCGCTGGTGCTCGCACACGACGGTGCCGTACAGGTGCAGACGTCGGTCGACCCGGCCGAGGCCGAGGGGACGCGCACCGTCCGTATCCACGCCCGGCCGGACGGAGCGCCCGACGTCGAGCCGTGGACGCTGCACGCCACCGGCACCCTCGGGGCGGCCCGGCCAGCCGTGGCCGACTGGGACCTGCGGGTCTGGCCGCCCGACGGGGCCGAGCCCGTCGAGGTCGACGGCCTGTACGCGCGTCTGGCCGAGACCGGGATGGTCTACGGCCCGGCGTTCCAGGGCCTGCGTGCGCTGTGGCGGGCGGGCGACGATCTGTTCGTCGAGGCGGAGCTGCCCGAGCACACGGCCGACGACGCGTCCGGCTTCGCACTGCACCCGGCTCTCCTCGACGCCGTGCTGCACGCGCTCGGCATCGACGACACCGAGGCCGACGCCCAGGCGGGGAAGGGTCGCCGGAAGGCACTTCTGCCGTTCCTGTGGTCCGGCGTGCAGCCGACGGCCGTCGGAGCGTCCGCCGTACGGGCCCGGCTGAGCGTCCGTGCCCCCGGCGAGGTCGCCCTGCGGATCGCGGACGCCGCCGGTGAACCCGTCGCCGACATCACGCAGTTGGTACTGCGGCCCGTGGCGGCCGGAGAGGTCGGTACCGGCAGGGCCCGGCATCTGTACCGGATGCGATGGACGCCTGTGGCCGCTGTACCGGCAGGGACGTCCACGGAACTCGCCGTGCTGGGGGACGCCGGGTCCCTCACGGCCGCGAACGGGGTCACCGTCGTCCCCGACCTCGCCGCTCTCACCACCGCCGAGACCGCCCCGGCGCTCGTCCTGCTGCCCGTCCTCGCGGGGCAGGAGGCGTCCGATGTGCTCACCGCCCTCCAGGCCTGGCTCGCCGAACCAGGCCTCGCCGGCGCCCGGTTGGCCGTCATCACCACCGGTATGCGCACCGACCCGGTGGCAGCCGCCGTATGGGGACTCGTCCGTACGGCGATCAGTGAGCACCCCGACCGGTTCGTGCTGGCCGACACCGACGGAACGCCCGAGTCGTGGCAGGCGCTGACCGAACGGCTCGGGGCGCTCATCGACGCCGGAGAGACCCAACTCGCCTTCCACGACGGGCAGGTGCTCCAGCCCCGCCTCGGCCGGGTGACGGACACGGTGACCGGCGCCCCGGGCTGGCCCGGCGACGGCACCGTACTGATCACCGGCGGCACGGGCGGGCTGGGGGCCCTGGTCGCCCGGCATCTCGTGACCGCACACGGCGTACGCGATCTGCTGCTGCTCTCGCGCAGCGGCCCCGAGGCGCCCGGCGCCGACCATCTGGTCAGCGAACTCGCCGGCCACGGGGCCAGGGTCGCCGTCACCGCCTGCGACGTGACCGACCGCGCCGCGCTCGAAGCGGCCCTGTCAGGCGTGCCGTTGAGCGCCGTCGTGCACACGGCGGGCGTCCTCGACGACGGCGTCCTCACCGACCTCACCCCCGACCGGCTGGCGCGCGTCCTCGCCGCGAAGACCGAATCGGCCCTGCATCTAGAGGAGTTGACGGCTGACCGCGACCTGCGCGCGTTCGTGCTGTTCTCCGCCGTCGCCGGAGTCGTCGGCTCCGCCGGACAGGCCGCATACGCCGCCGCCAACGCCGCGCTCGACGCCCTCGCCGCCCGCCGCCACGCGCGCGGCCTGCCCGCCACCTCTTTGGCCTGGGGCATGTGGGAACACACCGCGGGCATGGGCGGCCGGCTGACCGACGTCGACGTGGCCCGCATGCGCCGCCTCGGCTACCCGGCACTGGCCACCGAGGACGCGCTCGCCCTCCTCGACGACGCGCTGCGCACCGGGGAGCCGGCCCTCGTGCCCGCCGCCCTCGACACCGCCGCGCTGGCCGCACGCGGCGATGCCCTGCCCGCCGTACTGCACGGCCTCGTTCCCGCGGCCCGCCGCAGGCGCCCGGCCCACCGCACCGCCGGCGCGGACGTGCCGCTCGCCGCCCGACTGCGTGGCCTGCCCCGCGCCGAGCAGGACCGCGCCCTGCTCGACCTGGTGCAGACCCAGGTCGCCGCCGTGCTCGGCCATGTGGACGCCGCCGCCGTGGACCCCTCCCGCGCCTTCAAGGACATCGGCTTCGACTCGCTCACCGCCGTCGACCTGCGCAACCACCTCGGCAGCGCGACCGGCCTGCGCCTCCCGGCGACCCTCGTCTTCGACCACCCGAGTCCCAGCGCCCTCGCCGCGTTCGTGCACCGCGAACTCCTCGGCGAGGACCCGGCCGACGAACCCGCCGCACCGGCCGCGCGCCCGGCCGGCTCCGACGAACCCATCGCGATCGTCGGCATGGGCTGCCGCTACCCCGGCGGCATCACCTCCCCGGAGGACCTGTGGCGCCTGGTCGCCGACGGCGCCGACGGCATCACCGGCTTCCCCACCGACCGCGGCTGGGACCTCGACGGGCTCTACGACCCCGACCCCGACCGACCGGGCACCGCCTACGTCCGCGAAGGCGGATTCCTGCACGACGCCGCCGACTTCGACGCCGAACTGTTCGGTATTTCCCCGCGAGAGGCCCTCGCCATGGACCCCCAGCAGCGCCTGCTGCTGGAGACCGCCTGGGAGGCACTGGAGCGCGCGGGCATCGACCCGACCTCCCTGCGCGGCACCGACACCGGCGTCTACGCGGGCCTCATGTACCACGACTACGCCGCCCGGCTGCACACCGTCCCCGACGAGGTCGAGGGCTACCTCGGCAACGGCAACGCGGGCAGCGTCTTCTCCGGCCGTATCGCCTACGTCTTCGGGTTCGAGGGACCGGCGGTCACCGTCGACACCGCCTGCTCCTCCTCCCTCGTCGCCCTGCACCTGGCCTGCCAGGCCCTGCGCTCCGGCGAATGCGGTACGGCACTCGCCGGCGGCGTGACCGTGATGGCCACCCCGCAGACCTTCGTGGAGTTCTCCCGCCAGCGCGGCCTGGCCGCCGACGGCCGCTGCAAGTCCTTCGCGGACGGCGCCGACGGCACGGGCTGGGCCGAGGGCGCCGGCGTCCTGGTGCTCATGCGCCTGTCCGAGGCCCGCCGCCGGGGACACCGCGTCCTCGGCGTGGTCCGAGGGACCGCCGTCAACCAGGACGGTGCCTCCAACGGATTGACCGCGCCCAACGGGCCCTCGCAGCAGCGGGTGATCCGGCAGGCCCTGTCGGCGGCCGGTCTGCGTCCCGCCGATGTGGACGCCGTCGAGGCCCACGGCACCGGCACCCGCCTCGGCGACCCGATCGAGGCACAGGCCCTGCTCGCCGCCTACGGCCAGGACCGCGACGAACCCCTCTACCTCGGGTCGATCAAGTCGAACATCGGCCACACGCAGGCCGCCGCCGGAGTCGCCGGTGTCATCAAGATGGTGATGGCCATGCGCGCCGAGCGCCTGCCGCGCACCCTGCACGTGGACGAGCCGTCGTCGCACGTCGACTGGGAGGCAGGCGCCGTCGCCCTGCTCACCGAGGAACGCCCCTGGACACGCGGCGAACGCCCGCGCCGCGCCGGCGTCTCCTCCTTCGGCATCAGCGGCACCAACGCCCATGTCGTCGTCGAGGAACCCCCGCTCGCCGAGTGGACACCGGCCCCCACGGCCGGGCTCCCGCTCATCCCCTGGATCGTCTCCGCCCACACGGCCGACGCCCTGCGCGCCCAGACCGAGCGTCTGACGTCCACGACCGGCGCCCCCCTCGACATCGGCCTCTCCCTGGCCACGACACGGGCCCGGCTCGAACACCGGGCCGTAGTCCTCGGCCCCGACACCACCGCCCTGCAGGCCGCACTCACCGAGCCCGTGGTCAGCGGCGCGGCGATCGAGGGGCGTACGGCGTGGATGTTCACGGGGCAGGGGAGTCAACGGCCGGGGATGGGGCTGGAGTTGTATGCGGCCTTCCCGGTGTTCGCGGCGGCGTTGGACGAGGTGTGCGGGCTGCTGGATGCCGAGCTCGGGTTTGATCGGTTGCTCAAGGATGTGCTGTTCGCCGAGGAGGCGGAGGACGGGACTGGGTACGCGCAGTCGGCGTTGTTCGCTTTGCAGTCGGCGCTGGTTGCGCTTCTGCGGTCGTGGGGGATGCGGCCGGAGCTGGTGTTGGGGCATTCGGTGGGTGAGTTCGCCGCCGCGTATGCCGCTGGGGTGCTCGAACTCGCTGATGCGGTACGGCTGGTGGGTGCTCGTGCTCGGTTGATGCAGGCGTTGCCCGAGGGCGGCGCGATGGTCGCCGTGGAGGCGTCCGAGGTCGAGGTCTCTGGATGGCTGGTGGACGGTGCGGTGATCGCGGCCGTCAACTCACCCACCGCGATCGTGGTGTCCGGCACCGAGGCCGCCGTCCAGACGGTCGCCGAGCGGGCCCGGGATACGGGGCTGCGAGCCAGGCGACTCCGGGTCTCCCACGCGTTCCACTCGCCGCTGATGGAGCCGGTGCTCGCCGAGTTCACCACGGTGGCCGAGCAGGTGACCTTCCACGGGCCGACCGTGGCCGCCGTCAGCACCATGACCGGTGCCCCGCTGTCCGACGGGGACTGGACGAGTGCCGCCTACTGGGCCGAGCAGATCATCAAGCCCGTCCTGTTCCATGACGCATTGGAGTCCGCTCGCGCCCAGGGTGCCGCGCGTTTCCTGGAGATCGGCCCGGACCCGGTGCTGACCGCGCTGGCCGGTGACGTGTCCGCCGCAGCGACCCTGCGCAAGGACCGCCCGGAACCCGAGACGCTGCTCACCGCCTGCGCCGAACTCTACGTCCGAGGCGCCGACTTCGACTGGTCCGCCTTCTTCGAAGGAACCGGCGCCCACCGCATCGATCTGCCGACCTACCCCTTCCAGCGGCAACGCTACTGGCTCGACGCGCCGGCCGCCGCCGCGGACGCCGACGGTCTCGGGCTGGCACGCACGGACCACCCGCTGCTGGGTGCCGCGGTGCCGGTGGCCGGTTCGGACGCCGTGCTGCTCACGTCGAGCCTGTCGGTGCGGACGCACCCTTGGCTGGCGGATCACGCCGTGACGGGTTCGGTCGTGGTGCCGGGTACGGTCCTCGTGGAACTCGCGCTCCAGGCCGGGGAGCGGGTGGACGCAGGGCAGTTGGCCGAGTTGGCCCTGAGTGCTCCGATCGTGCTGCCGGAGCACGGCGCCGTACAGCTTCAGGTGGCGGTGGGAGCCGAGGAGGACGCCGGCCGCACGCTCCACGTGTACGCCCGCCCGCAGGAGGCCGGACCCGACGAGCCCTGGACTCTGCACGCCACAGGCAGCCTCGACACGGCCGAACCTCCCGCTCCCGACTGGGACTTGAGGACCTGGCCGCCCGCCGGTGCCGAGCCCGTGGAGTTCGGGGACCTGTACGACCGGCTCACCGCGTCCGGCCTCGACTACGGTCCCGCCTTCCGCGGTCTGCGCCGGGTCTGGCGGCACGAGGGCCGGCTGTATGCGGAGGCCGGACTGCCCGAGCCCGTGGCCGGGGACGCCGCCTCCTACGGCCTGCATCCGGCGCTCCTGGACACCGTCCTGCACGGCCTCGGTCTGCACGCGGAGACCACCGACGGCTCGCTGCCCTTCCTGTGGTCCGGCGTCCGCCTGGCCGCCGTGGGCGCGGGTACCGTCCGGGCCCGGCTGACCCCGCGCGGCGCCGGGGACGTCGCCCTGCTGATCGCGGACGCGACCGGCGAACCGGTCGCGGAGATCGACTCCCTCGTACTGCGGGCCCAGTCCCCGCGACACCTCACCGCCACCGGCCCCGACAACCTGTACCGACCGCACTGGACCCCGGCCCCCGAGACAGCGGCCGTGCCCGAGCGGACGGTGTGGACGGTCGTCGGGAGTGCCCTCGACGGTGTCCCCGCCGTCGCCCACGCCGACTTCGACGCGCTGGCCGCGACCGGCGACGTACCGGACACGGTGCTGCTGCCGGTCGCCGCGGGCGACGGAGGTGACGTGGCCGCCACGGTCGCTCCCGTCCTCTCCCGGCTTCAGCAGTGGCTGGCCGACGAGCGGTTCGCCGCCTCGCGCCTCGTCGTGCTGACCGAGGGAGCCGTACGCGTCGAGAGCGCCTCGGACGGGGCGCCGGATGTCGCGTCGGCCGGTGTGTGGGGGCTGGTGCGTTCCGCGATCAGTGAGAACCCCGGGCGGTTCGCCCTCGCCGACACCGACGGCGACCCGGCCTCCCTGGACGCCCTCGCCTCGGTCCTGCGTGCCACCGACGAGACGCAGTTCGCGGTGCGTGGCGGTCGTGTGTGGCTGCCGCGGCTCGTCAAAATGGCCGTCGACGGGGTGCTCGCCCCGCCCGCCGGTGACGGTGACGCGTGGCGGTTGGACATCGTCGACCAGGGCCGTCTCGACGGCATCGCCCTCGTCCCCGAGGAACGGCGTCCGCTCGGCCCCGGCGAGGTCCGGGTCGCGATGCGGGCGGCGGGCGTCAACTTCCGCGATGTGCTGAACGTCCTGGGCATGTACCCCGGGGACGCCGGCCGGATGGGCCTGGAAGGCGCGGGCGTCGTCGTCGAGACCGGGCCCGGCGTGCACCGACCGGCGGTCGGGGACCGGGTGATGGGCATGCTCGACGCCGCCTTCGGCCCCACGGCCGTGGCCGACGCCCGCACGCTCGCGCCGATCCCGAAGGGCTGGACGTACGAGCAGGCGGCGTCCGTGCCGATCGTGTTCCTCACCGCCTACTACGCCCTGGTTGACCTCGCCGGGCTCCAGGGCGGCGAGTCCGTGCTGATCCACGCCGCCGCCGGCGGTGTCGGCATGGCCGCCGTGCAGCTGGCCCGGCATCTCGGGGCCGAGGTGTACGCCACGGCGAGCGAGGGCAAGTGGCCGGCCGTGCACGAGCTCGGCGTTCCCGCCGACCGTGTCGCCTCCTCCCGTACGACCGAGTTCGAGCACCGCTTCCGCGCGGACGGAGGCGGCGTCGACGTCGTACTCGACTCGCTCGCCGGCGAGTTCGTGGACGCGTCGCTGCGGCTGCTGCGGCCGGGCGGACGGTTCGTCGAGATGGGCAAGACCGACATCCGCGAGGCGGCCGACGTCGCCGCCGGGCACGGGGTGTCGTACCGGGCGTTCGACCTGGTGGAGGCCGGGCCCGACCGGATCGGCGAGATGCTCGGCGCCCTGCTGGAGCTGTTCGAGCAGGGCGCGCTGCGGCCGATTCCGGTGACCGCCTTCGACATCGCCCGCGCTCCCGAGGCGCTGCGGCTGCTCCAGCAGGCCAGGCACGTCGGCAAGGTCGTCCTGACCGTGCCCGCCCCCTGGTCCCGGACCGGCAGCGTGCTGATCACCGGCGGCACCGGCGGCCTCGGCGCACTGCTCGCCCGGCACCTCGTCGAACGGCACGGTGTCCGCGACCTGCTGCTGCTGTCCCGCCGCGGCGCCGAGGCCCCCGGCGCCGCCGAACTGTGCGCCGCACTTGCCGAGTCCGGAGCCCGCGTCGATGTCGTCGCCTGCGATGTCAGCGACCGCGAGCAGCTCGCCGCCGTCCTGGACGGCGTCCCGCTGAGCGCCGTGGTGCACACCGCCGGCGTCCTCGACGACGGCATCCTCACCGGCCTCACCGGCGAACGCCTCGCCCGTGTCCTGGCCGCGAAGACGGACGCCGCCCGGCATCTGCACGAGCTGACCGCCGGGCACCGCCTGGACGCCTTCGTGCTGTACTCGTCCGTCGCCGGAGTCATCGGCTCCGCCGGCCAGGCCGCCTACGCCGCCGCCAACGCCGCGCTCGACGCGCTGGCCGGTGCCCGCCGCGCGCAGGGGCTGCCCGCGGTGTCCCTCGCCTGGGGCATGTGGGAGACCGAGGCCGGCATGGGCGGCACGCTGTCGCGGGCCGAACTCGCCCGTATGCGCCGCCAGGCTTCCCCGCCCTGCCCGGTGACGAAGCCCTCGCCCTGCTCGACACCGCCCTGCGCGTCAACGAGCCCGTCGCCGTCCCCGTCGCCCTGCGCCCGGCCGCGCTCGCCGAACACGCCGACGACCTGGCCGGCGTACTGCGCGACCTCGTGCCCGCCACCCGCAGGCGCAGGGCCGCCGCACGCGACGCGTCCGGCACGGCCGAGAACCTCACCGCGCGCCTCGCCGCCCTGACCGCCCCCGAACAGGACCAGCTCCTGCTCGACCTGGTCCGCGCCCAGGTGGCCGCCGTACTCGGCCACTCCTCGCCCGCCTCCGTCGAACCCACCCGCGCCTTCAAGGACATCGGCTTCGACTCGCTCACCGCCGTCGACCTGCGCAACCGGATCGGCTCCGCCACCGCCCTGACCCTCCCGGCGACGCTCGTCTTCGACCACCCCACCCCCGAGGACCTGGTACGGCTCCTGCGCGACCGGCTCCTCGCCGACACGGCCGCACCCTTGGCGGCCGACTCCGCCGACGCCGGCATCGACCCCCAGGTACGGGACCTGCTGACCGCGATCCCGACGACCCGGCTCCGTGAGTCCGGCGTGCTCGACATGCTGCGCCGCCTCGCCGACCCGCCGGCCGCCGCCACCGGCCCCGACGACACGCGGCCCGCCACCCCCGCCGAACAGCCCCGACAGCCCGAATCCCTGGACGCGATGGGCGCCGACAGCCTCGTCCAGCTGGCCCTGAAGCGAGTGCAGCGACCGGCGTGACCCGAGGCGCCGGCCGGTCCAGCACCGGCCGGCACCCGGCACGCCCGGCTCGTTCACCGCGACCGTGGAGAAGGACATGACTGCATCCTCCGAAGAGCTCGTCGAAGCCCTGCGCGAGTCCCTCAAGGAGAACGACCGGCTCTGGCAGCGCTACCAGGACCTCGTCACGGCGTCCCGGGAGCCAGTCGCCGTCGTCGGCATGGGCTGCCGCTTCCCCGGCGGCGCGAGCACGCCGGAGGCGCTGTGGGAGCTGGTCGCCGGCGAACGGGACGGCATCACGGCCGTGCCCGAGGACCGCGGCTGGGACCTGAGCGCCCTCGGCGAGACCACCGCCGCCGGCGGCTTCCTCCACGACGCGCCCCTGTTCGACCCGGACCTCTTCGGCATCAGTCCGCGCGAGGCCCTCGCCATGGACCCGCAGCAGCGCCTGCTGCTGGAGACCTCCTGGGAAGCGCTCGAACGGGCCGGCCTCGACCCGACCTCGCTGCGCGGCTCTCGTACCGGTGTGTTCACGGGCGTCTCCGGCAACGGCTACGGCGGCCACCTCCACGAAGCCACCCCGGAGACCGAGGGCTACCTGCTCACCGGCAGCATCCCCAGCGTCGCCTCCGGCCGCATCGCCTACACCCTCGGCCTCGAAGGCCCGGCCGTCACCGTCGACACCGCCTGCTCCTCCGCGCTCGTCGCCCTGCACCTGGCCTGCCAGGCGCTGCGGTCCGGCGAGTGCGACGCGGCCCTCGCGGGCGGTGCCACCGTCATGGCCAACCCGGGCATGTTCCTGGAGTTCGCCCGGCAGGGCGGCCTCGCGGGCGACGGCCGCTGCAAGTCCTTCGCCGACGACGCCGACGGCACCGGCTGGTCCGAGGGCGCCGGCGTCCTCGTCCTCGAACGCCTCTCCGACGCCCAGCGACTCGGCCACCCGGTCCTCGCCGTGATCCGCGGCAGCGCCGTCAACCAGGACGGCGCCTCCAACGGGCTCACCGCCCCCAACGGCCCCTCCCAGCAACGCGTCATCCGCCAGGCCCTGGAGGCCGCCGCCCTTACCACCGCCGACGTCGACACCGTCGAGGCGCACGGCACCGGCACCCGGCTCGGCGACCCCATCGAGGCCCAGGCCCTCATGGCCACCTACGGGCGCGACCGCACCGAACCCCTGTGGCTCGGCTCCGTGAAGTCCAACATCGGCCACACCCAGTCCGCCGCCGGAGTCGCCGGACTCATCAAGACCGTCATGTCGCTGCGGGCCGAACTCCTGCCCCGCTCCCTGCACTCCGGGACCCGCTCCACCCGGGTCGACTGGACCGAGGGCGACGTCCGCCTGCTCACCGAGTCCCGCCCCTGGCCACGCGGCGAACGCCCCCGCCGGGCCGGCGTCTCCGCCTTCGGCATCAGCGGCACCAACGCCCACGTCATCGTCGAGGAGGCCCCGGCCCCCGCCGACCCCGAGCCCGAGTCGCACACGGTGACCGCGCCGCCGGTCGTGCCCTGGGTGCTGTCGGCCCGCAGCCAGGACGCCCTCACCGCCCAGGCCGCCCGCCTCGCCGCCCACGACGCCGACCACACCGACACCGGCCTGACCCTCGTCACCGGCCGCGCCCGCCTCGACCACCGCGCCGTCGTCCTCGGCGCCGACCCCGGCACCCTGCGCGAGCGCACCGCCGCCCTCGCCGCCGGCGACCCCACCCCCGGCACGGTCGCAGCAACGGTCACCGACGGCCGTACGGCATGGATGTTCACCGGCCAGGGCAGCCAACGACCCGCGATGGGACGGGAGGTGTACGACGCCCACCCGGTCTTCGCGGCCGTCCTGGACGTCGTCTGCGAAACTCTCGACACCGCGCTCGTGGGCGCACCCGGCTTCGAACTCTCCGTCCGTGACGTCATGTTCGCCGCCGAGGGCACCCCCGAAGCCGCCCTCCTCGACCGCACCGGCTACGCGCAGACCACCCTCTTCGCCCTCCAGACCGCCACCGCCGAACTCCTGCGCTCCTGGGACACCCGTCCCGACATCGTCCTCGGCCACTCCATCGGCGAGTACGCAGCCGCGTACGTCGCCGGAGTGTTCGACCTCTCCGACGCGGCACGCCTGGTCGCCGCCCGCGCCCGCGTCATGCAGGCCCTGCCCGAGGGCGGCGCCATGGCCGCCCTGGAAGCCGACGAGGCCGAGGTCGCCGACCTGCTCGACGGCACCGCGGCCACGATCGCCGCCTTCAACGGAGCCCGCGCGGTCGTCGTCTCCGGGACCGAGGATGCCGTCGAGCAGGTCATGAACGCCGCCCGCGAGCTGGGCCGGCGCGTCACCCGGCTGCGCGTCTCGCACGCCTTCCACTCGCCCCACATGGCCCCCGCCGTCGCCGAGTTCACCCGCGTCGCCGAGACCGTCACCTTCCGCCCGCCGACCCTCGCCGCCGTCAGCACCGTCACCGGCGCCCCGGTCACCGCCGCAGACTGGGCCACCCCCGGCTACTGGGCCGACCAGATCGTCCGCCCCGTCCGCTTCCACGACGCCCTCACCACCGCCACCGACCGCCAGGCCGCGAGCCGCCTGCTGGAGATCGGCCCCGACCCGGTCCTCACCGCCCTCGCCCGCACGACCGGCGACACCCCCGCCGCCTCGGTCCTGCGCAAGGACACACCCGAACCCGAGTCCCTGCTCACCGCGCTGGCCGAGATGTACGTCCACGGCGCCACCGTCGGCTGGGCCGCCCTGTTCGACGGCACCGGCGCACGCCGCGTCGACCTGCCCACCTACGCCTTCCACCACCGACGGTTCTGGCTACGGCCCACCCGCACCGTCACCGACGTCGGCCGCCTCGGCCTCGGCAGCGTCGGCCACCCGCTGCTCGGCGCCACCCTGCGCCCCGCGGGCACCGACACCGTCCTGCTCACCGCCGCCCTGTCGGCCGACGCCCACCCCTGGCTCGCCGACCACACGGTCACCGGACGCGTCGTCGTGCCCGGCACCGCCCTCGTCGAACTCGCCGTACAGGCAGGCGACCAGGCCGACTGCGGCACCCTCACCGAACTCGCCCTGCACACCCCTCTCGTCCTGCCCGAGCACGGCACCGCGCACGTCCAGATCGCCGTCGAACCGGCCGCGGCCGACGGCACCCGCGCCGTGCGCGTCCACGCGCGGCCCGACGGCGCACCCGCCGACGCGCCCTGGACGCTGCACGCCGCCGGCACCCTCGCCCCCGCGGGTCCTTCCCCTTCCTGGGACCTGCGGGCCTGGCCGCCCGCCGGAGCGGAACCGCTCCCGCTGGACGGCTTGTACGACCGGCTCGCAGCCGCCGGTCTCGCGTACGGCCCCGCGTTCCGCGGCCTCACCGCCGCCTGGCGGCACGGCGACGACCTCCTCGTCGAGGCCGCCCTGCCGGACGGCGCCGGAGACGCCACGGCCTTCGGCCTGCACCCGGCCCTGCTCGACGCCGTCCTCCACGCCCTCGCGCTGCCGCAGGACACCGCCGAGCGAGCCAGGCTGCCATTCCTGTGGAGCGGCGTACGCCTGCACGCCGTCGGCGCCGCCGGTCTGCGCGCCCGCCTCACCCGGCACACCGACGACACGGTGACTCTGTACGCCGCCGACGAGACCGGCGCCCCGGTCGCCGACGTCGAGGGCCTGGTCCTGCGCCCGCCGACCGCCGTCAGCGACGACACCCCTCGCACGGGCAGCCTCTTCCGGGTGGAGTGGACGCCGGTCACGCTGCCGTCGCCGGACAGCCCGGCCGAAGCCGCCCCCGTCGTCGCCGTACTGACCGACGACCCGTCCTCGTGGACCGCCGCCGACCCGCAGTTCACGCACGGCGCGACCCTCGACTCCCTCGCCGCGGCCAACCCGACGACGGTGCTCCTCCCGGTCGACTCCGGCACGACCACCCACGACCGTGCGGTCGCCGTCCTGGCCGCCGTGCAGGCATGGCTCGCCGACGACCGCTTCGCGCACGCCCGACTGGTGCCGGTCACCACCCGGGCTGCCGGCGACGACGCCGAAGACCCCGTCTCCGCCGCCGTATGGGGCCTGCTGCACACCGCGGCGGGCGAACACCCCGGCCGCTTCGCCGTCGCCGACATCGACGGCACCCCGGAGGGGCACCGCACCCTCCGTACCGCGTTGACCACCCTCGACGCCGACCAACTCGTCGTCCGCGGCGAGCAGGTCCTGCTGCCGCGCGTCACCCGCACCACCGAACCGGCGGTCACCGAGCCGGGCGCCTGGCCGTCGGAGACCGGGACCGTCCTCATCACCGGCGGCACGGGCGGACTGGGCGCGCTCGTCGCCCGGCACCTCGTCGCCGAGCACGGCGTCCGCGACCTGCTGCTCATGTCCCGCCGCGGCCCCGAGGCACCGGGAGCCGAGGACCTCGTCGCCGAACTCGCCGAGGCCGGGGCCCGCGCCCGGATCGTCGCCTGCGACGCCGCCGACCGGAGCACGCTCGCCGCCGCCCTGGACGACGTACGGCTCAGCGGAGTGATCCACGCGGCCGGAGTGCTCGACGACGGCCTGCTCACCGACCTCACCCCCGACCGGCTGACCCGCGTACTCGCCGCCAAGGCGACCGCCGCCCTGAACCTGCACGAACTGACGGCACATCAGGACCTGCACGCCTTCGTGCTGTTCTCCTCCGTCGCCGGCATCTTCGGCAACCCCGGCCAGGCCGCCTACGCCGCCGCGAACACCGTGCTGGACACCCTGGCCACGGCCCGCCGCGCCGAGGGGCTGCCCGCGCTGTCCCTGGCGTGGGGCATGTGGGAGACGGCCGACGGCATGGGCGGACGCACGGCCGAGGCGGACGTCGCACGCCTGCGCCGCCACGGCTTCCCGCCCCTGCCCACCGACGACGCCCTCGCGCTCTTCGACGCCGCCCTGCACACCGAGCACCCGCTCGCACTGCCCTTCGCGCTCGACACGACGGCCCTCGCCGCACACCGCGACACGGCCCCCGCCGTCCTGCACGGCCTGCTGCCCGCCACCCGCCGTCAGGCCGCCGCCGGCTCCGACACTGGCAACGCCCTCGCCCGCCGCCTGCTCACGCTGCCCGCCGACGAACAGCACCGGCTGCTGCTCGACCTCGTCCAGACAGCGGTGGCCGGAGTCCTCGGTCACACCGGCACGGCGGCCGTCGAACCCACCCGCGCCTTCAAGGACCTCGGCTTCGACTCCCTGACCGCCGTCGACCTGCGCAACCGCCTCAAGACCGTCACCGGCCTCCAACTCCCCGCCACCCTCGTCTTCGACCACCCCAGTCCGCTCGCCCTCACCACTCGGCTGCGCACCGAACTCCTCGGCACGGCGGACCTCCCGGCCACCGCCGCCGGCACCACGGCCGGCACCGACGAGCCGATCGCGATCGTGGGCATGGGCTGCCGCTTCCCGGGCGGGGTGGACTCGCCGGAAGCGCTGTGGGATCTGGTGGCGACCGGCGCCGACGGAGTCTCGGACTTCCCGACCGACCGCGGCTGGGACCTGACCGTCCTGCACGGCGAGGGCCCCGGCAGCTCCGCCACCCGCGAGGGCGGCTTCCTGCACGACGCCGCCGACTTCGACGCCGAGCTGTTCGGAATCTCGCCGCGTGAGGCCCTCGCGATGGACCCGCAGCAGCGCCTGCTGCTGGAGACCTCGTGGGAGGCCCTGGAACGGGCCGGCGTCGACCCTATGTCGCTGCGCGGCTCGCGCACCGGCGTGTTCGCGGGCCTGATGTACCACGACTACCACGCCCGTCTGCACACCGTGCCCAGCGAGGTCGGGGGCCTCCTCGCGAACGGCAACGCGGGCAGCGTCTTCTCGGGGCGCGTCTCCTACGTCTTCGGCTTCGAGGGCCCCGCGGTGACCGTGGACACGGCGTGCTCGTCGTCCCTCGTGGCACTTCATCTGGCGTGCCAGTCGCTCAGGTCGGGGGAGTGCGACACGGCCCTCGCGGGCGGCGTCACCGTCATGGCCTCGCCGACCACCTTCGTGGAGTTCTCCCGGCAGGGCGGACTCGCCGCCGACGGCCGCTGCAAGGCATTCGCCGACACGGCGGACGGCACGGGCTGGGCCGAGGGCGCGGGCGTGCTCGTGCTGATGCGCCTGAGCGAGGCACGCAGGCAGGAGCGGCCGGTGCTCGCGGTCGTCCGGGGCAGCGCAGTCAACCAGGACGGCGCGTCCAACGGCCTCACCGCACCCAACGGACCCTCCCAGCAACGGGTGATCCGCCAGGCACTCGCCAACGCCGGCGTCTCACCCGCCGAGGTCGACGCGGTCGAGGCGCACGGCACCGGCACCCGCCTCGGCGACCCCATCGAGGCCCAGGCCCTCCTCGCCACCTACGGCCAGGACCGCGACGAGCCGCTCTGGCTGGGCGCCGTCAAGTCCAACATCGGCCACACGCAGGCCGCCGCGGGCGCCGCCGGCGTCATCAAGATGGTCATGGCGCTGCGCGCCGAACGCATGCCCCGCACCCTGCACGCCGACCGGCCGTCCACCCACGTGGACTGGGAAGCCGGCGCCGTGCGGCTCCTGCACGAGGAGCGAGCCTGGCCACAGAGCGACCGGCCCCGCCGCGCGGGTGTCTCGTCGTTCGGCATCAGCGGCACCAACGCCCACGTCGTCATCGAGGAGGCCCCGGCCCCGCGCCCCGCATCCGCGCCCCGACCGGAGCACCGGCTGCCGACCGTGCCCTGGGTGGTCTCGGCACGCTCGGCCGACGCCCTGCGCGCCCAACTCGCCCGACTGACCTCGGTGGACGCGGACCCGCTGGACACCGGCCTGTCCCTCGCCACGACCCGAGCCGTACTGGAACACCGCGCCGTGCTGCTCGGCCCCGACCTGGACGCCCTGCACGCGCAGCTCGCCGGACCCGGCATCACCGGGTCCGTCACCGACGGCCGTACGGCATGGATGTTCACCGGCCAGGGCAGCCAACGGGCGGGTATGGGCAGGGAGTTGTACGACACGCACTCCATGTTCGCCGCCGCGCTGGACGAGGTCTGCGAGCTGCTGGACGCGCAGCTCGGCTTCGACCGACCGCTGAGGGAGGTCCTGTTCGCGGACGACGCCGGGCTGCTGAACAGCACCGGCTACGCGCAGCCCGCGCTGTTCGCGGTCCAGGTGGCGCTGGTGGCGCTGCTGCGGTCCTGGGGAATGGCCCCGGAGGCCGTACTGGGCCATTCGGTCGGCGAGTTCGCAGCCGCCCACACGGCCGGAGTCTTCGAACTGCGCGATGCGGTACGGCTGGTCGCGGCCCGTGCCCGGCTGATGCAGGCACTGCCCGAGGGCGGCGCGATGGCAGCCGTGGAGATCGCCGAGGCGGACCTGGTCGGCCGGCTTCCGGAGGGTGCGGTACTCGCCGCCGTCAACGGACCCACGTCGGTGGTCGTCTCCGGTACGGAGGCCGCCGTGGACGCGGTCGTCGAACAGGTACGCGAAGAAGGACGCCGAGCGACCCGGCTGCGGGTCTCGCACGCCTTCCACTCACCGCTGATGCAGCCGGTCCTCGCCGAGTTCACCCAGGTCGCCGCCGAGATCACCTATCGCACGCCGAAGGTCGCCGCCGTCAGCAGTGTCACCGGCGCCCCGCTCGGCGAGGGCGACTGGACGACGCCTGCCTACTGGGCCGGCCAGATCGTCAGCCCCGTCCGCTTCCAGGAAGCCTTCACCGCGGCCCGGACCCAAGGCGCCGCCCGTTTCCTGGAGATCGGCCCCGACCCCGTCCTGACCGCGCTCGCCGATGAGGTACCGGCCGCGGCGACCCTGCGCAGGGACCGCCCCGAGACGGAGACCCTGCTGCGGGCCGTAGCCGAGCTGTTCGTGCGCGGCACCACGGTCGACTGGGCCGCCGTCTTCGCCGGCACGGGCGCACGCGAGGTGCCCCTGCCGACGTACGCCTTCCAGCGCCGCCGGTACTGGCTCGACGCGCCGCGTGCCACCGTCGCCGCCGGTGACCTCGGCCTCGGCGCCACCGGACACCCGCTGCTCGGCGCCACCGTACCCGTCGCCGGTTCGGACGCCGTCCTGCTGACGGCCCGGCTGTCCACCGCCGACCAGCCCTGGCTCGCCGACCACACCGTGGCGGGCTCGGTGATCCTGCCCGGCACGGCCGTACTCGAACTGGCCCTGGCGGCCGGCGACCGCGTCGGCCTCGACCGTGTCGACGAACTCACCCTCCACACCCCACTCGTCCTCCCCGGCACGAGCCCGGTACAGCTCCAGCTCGGCATCGAGGCCCCCGGCACCGACGGCCGCCGACAGCTGTACCTGTACGGCCGCCCCGAGACCGCCACCGACGACGCCTGGACGGTCCACGCCTCCGGCGTACTGGCCGCAGGCGAGCCCGCGGGCGAGGAATGGGACCTGCGGGCCTGGCCCCCGCCGGGAGCCGAGCCCGTCGAAATGGACGGCCTGTACGAGAGGTTGGGGACGGCCGGACTGGCGTACGGCCCGGCGTTCCGCGGCCTGGAGGCCGTATGGCGCTCCGGCGACGACTGGTTCGTCCAGGCCGCGCTGCCGGAAGCCGTCGCGGGCGGCACCGACGGATTCGGGGTCCACCCCGCCCTGTTGGACGCCGTCCTGCACACCCTGGGGCTCTGGGAGCGCGAGGACGCGGGCGCGCTGCTGCCGTTCCTGTGGTCCGGAGTCGAAGTGTCGGCCGTCGGCGCCGATGCGCTCCGCGTCCGGATCTCACGCCGCGGCAACGACACCGTCACGCTGCACATGGCCGACGCGACCGGCGAACCGATCGCCCACGCCGACGCCCTGACCCTGCGCCCCCTGTCACCTGGCGCGCTCACCACCACCGACAGCGCCTTCCGCGACAGCCTGTTCCGCCTGGACTGGCGGCCCCTGACGGAAACCGAGGCCGCGGCGAACGCAAGCACAGAGGCATGGACCGTGCTCGGCGACCCCGGCCTCCTGCCCGACACCCCCGCCCGCGTCCACGCCGACCTCGCCGCCCTCACCTCGGCGCTCGACGCCGGGGAGGAGGCACCGCACACGGTCCTCGCCCCCGTCGTCACGAACGACCGCTCCCTCACCGACGTGTCCTCGGCCGCCCTCGCGCTCGTCCAGGGCTGGCTCGCCGAACCCCGACTCACGGGCTCTCGCCTGATGTTCGTCACCTCCCGAGCCGTCGGCGACGACGTCACGGATCCCGCGGGCGCGACCGTATGGGGCCTGGTGCGCTCCGCGGCCGGCGAGAACCCGGGCCGGTTCCGGCTCGCGGACGTCGACGGTTCGGCGGAGTCGTACCGGGCGCTGGCCGACTGCCCCGACCAGCCCGAACTGCTCGCCCGGCAGGGCACGGTGCGCGTCCCGCGCCTCGTCAGGGCGGTCACCGACGACGTGCTGCTCCCGCCCGCCGGATCGAGCGACGGGTGGCGGATGGACGTCGTCGCCCAGGGACGCCTCAACGGCGTCGCACTCGTCCCGGAGGACCGACGGCCCCTGGAACCGGGCGAGGTCCGGGTCGCGGTGCGGGCGGCGGGCGTGAACTTCCGCGACGTACTGAACGTCCTCGGCATGTATCCCGGCGACCCCGGCCGGCTGGGGCACGAGGGTGCCGGCGTGGTCGTGGAGATCGGTCCGGAGGTGACCGGGCTGGCGGTCGGTGACCGGGTGATGGGGCTGCTGGACGGCGCGTTCGGTCCTTCGGCCGTGACGGATGCGCGGCTACTGGCGCGGGTGCCGGACGGGTGGTCGTTCGATCAGGCGGCGTCAGTCCCGATCGTTTTCCTGACCGCCTATTACGCCCTGATGGACCTCGCCGAGCTTCAGGCCGGGGAGTCGGTTCTGATCCACGCCGCGGCCGGTGGCGTCGGCGTGGCTGCCGTGCAATTGGCCCAGCACTTGGGCGGCGAGGTCCACGCGACGGCGAGTGAGCCGAAGTGGCCGGTCGTGCGTGAGCTCGGGGTTGCGGAGGAACGGATCTCCTCGTCGCGGACCACGGAGTTCGAGCAGCGGTTCCGGCCGGGTGTGGATGTGGTGCTGGACTCGCTCGCCGGTGAGTTCGTGGACGCGTCGCTTCGGCTGGTGCGGGGCGGTGGCCGGTTCGTCGAGATGGGCAAGACCGACATCCGCGATGCGGAGCAGGTGCGGGCCGAGTACGGGGTGTCGTACCGCTCGTTCGACCTGATGGACGCAGGCCCCGACCGTATCGCCGAGATGTTCGCGGCACTGCTGGAACTCTTCGAGCAGGGCGCACTGCGGCCCGCCCCCGTCACCGCCTACGGGATCTCCCGGGCGCCGGAGGCGTTGCGTCTGCTGGGGCAGGCCAGGCATGTCGGGAAGGTCGTGCTGCGGGTGCCGTCGCCGTGGGGCGGCGCGGGCACGGTGCTGATCACCGGCGGGACGGGTGGGCTGGGCGCGGAGGTCGCCCGGCACCTGGTCGCCGGGCATGGGGTACGGGACTTGCTGCTCGTCTCCCGGCGAGGGCCCGAGGCTCCAGGTGCCGCCGAACTCACGGCAGGGCTGGAGCAGTTGGGCGCCCGCGTCTCCGTGGCCGCCTGCGATGTGGCCGATCGCGATGCCCTCGCCGCTGTCCTGGACGGGGTGGACCTGACCGCGGTGGTGCACGCGGCGGGCGTGTTGGACGACGGTCTGATCGGTGACCTGTCGGCCGAACGGCTCGGGCGTGCCGTGGCCGCGAAGGCCGAATCGGCCCTGCATCTGCATGAGTTGACGGCTGATCGTGAGCTGTCGGCGTTCGTGCTGTTCTCGTCGTTCGCCGGCGTGGTCGGCAACCCGGGCCAGGCGGCCTACGCCGCCGCCAACAACGCCCTGGACGCCCTCGCGGCGGCCCGCCGCGCCGCGGGACTGCCCGCCGTGTCGCTGGCCTGGGGCATGTGGGCGACCGGCAACGGCATGGGCGGAACACTGGACGCGGCCGAGCTGGAGCGGATGGCCCGGCAGGGCTACCCCGCGCTGGAGACCGGCCACGGCCTCGCCCTGCTGGACGCCGCTCTGCTGCTCGACGAGCCGACCGCCGTCCCCGTGGCCCTGCGCGTGCCCGCGCTCGCCGAGGCCGGACACGACACCCTGCCCGGAGTCCTGCACGACCTGCTCCCCGCCGCCCGCCGCCGCCGGGACGCCCGCCGCTCGCTCGGCACCGGGGGCGGTGAACTCGTCGACCGGCTGCGCGGGTTGCGGCCCGACGAGCGGGAACGCCTGTTGCTCGACACGGTTCGCGCCCAGGTCGCGGCCGTCCTCGGACACGCCTCGCCCGCGCAGATCGACCCCGACCGCGCCTTCAAGGACCTCGGCTTCGACTCGCTCACCGCCGTCGACCTGCGCAACCGACTGCGCACCGCCACCGGCATCGCCCTGCCCGCCACCCTCGTCTTCGACCACCCCACGCCCGGCGCCCTCGTCGCCCACCTCCGCACCCAACTGCTGGGCGACGACGACGCGCCCGGCAGGACCCATGCCCCCGGGCTCGCCGCCACCGACGACCCCATCGCGATCGTGGGCCTCGGCTGCCGGTTCCCCGGCGGCGCGGACTCGCCCGAGGCGCTGTGGGACCTGGTCGTCACCGGCAAGGACGCGATCACCCCGATCCCGTCCGACCGCGGCTGGGACACCCGTGCCCTCGACGGCATCGCGGCCGTCGGCGGCTTCGTCGCGGAAGCCGGCGACTTCGACGCCGAGCTGTTCGGTATCTCCCCGCGCGAGGCCCTCGCGATGGACCCGCAGCAGCGGCTGCTGCTGGAGACCGCGTGGGAGGCACTGGAACGCGCGGGCATCGACCCGACCTCGCTGCGGGGCACGGCGACCGGCGTCTACGCGGGCGTCTCCGCCAACGGCTACGGCGGCCACCTCCACGAGACGACCGCCGAGACCGAGGGTTACCTGCTCACCGGCAGCACCCCGAGCGTCGCTTCCGGCCGGCTGTCGTATCTGCTCGGTCTGGAGGGCCCGGCCGTCTCCGTCGACACCGCCTGCTCCTCCGCGCTCGTGGCCCTGCACCTGGCCTGCCAGGCGCTGCGCTCCGGCGAGTGCGACATGGCCCTCGCGGGCGGCGCCACCGTCATGGCCAACCCGGGCATGTTCCTGGAGTTCGCCCGACAGGGCGGCCTTGCCGGCGACGGCCGCTGCAAGTCCTTCGCCGACGACGCCGACGGCACCGGCTGGTCCGAGGGCGCCGGCATCATCGTCGTCGAACGCCTCTCCGACGCGCTGCGCAACGGCCGCCGCGTCCTGGCCGTGGTGCGGGGCTCGGCGATCAATCAGGACGGAGCCTCCAATGGGCTCACCGCGCCGAACGGTCCGTCGCAGCAGCGGGTGATCCGGCAGGCGCTCGCCGCGGCTCGACTCGATCCCGCCGAGGTCGACGCGGTCGAGGCCCACGGCACCGGCACCCGGCTCGGCGACCCGATCGAGGCCCAGGCCCTCCTCGCGACGTACGGGCAGGCCAGGACCGACGACGATCCCCTCTGGCTCGGCTCCATCAAGTCGAACATCAGCCACCCGCAGGCGGCTGCCGGAGTCGCGAGCGTGGTCAAGATGGTGATGGCGCTGCGGGCGGAGACCCTGCCGCGCACGCTGCACGCCGAGGAGCCCTCGACCCACGTCGACTGGGACTCCGGAGCCGTACGGCTGCTCACGACCCAGCGGACCTGGCCGCGCGGTGAGCGTCCGCGCCGGGCGGGCGTGTCGTCCTTCGGGATCAGCGGCACGAACGCCCACGTCATCCTCGAAGAGGCCCCGGCCGTCCAGGAGCCCGAGCAGCGCACGGTGACGGCTCCGCCGGTCGTCCCGTGGCCCGTGTCCGGCCGAAGCGCCGAAGCCCTGCGCGGCCAGCTCGCGCGCCTCTCCCACGACCTCGACGCACGCGAGCTCGACCCGGTGGACGTCGGACTGTCGCTGGCGACGACCCGGGCCGCGCTGGAACACCGGGCGGTGCTCCTTGGCCGTGACGGTGACGTGCTGGGGTCGGGGCTCACGGTGAGCGGTGTGGTCACGGAGGGCCGTACGGCCTGGATGTTCACCGGTCAGGGCAGTCAGCGGCCCGGTATGGGGCGTGAACTGCGCTCCGCCTACCCGCAGTTCGCCCGTGCCTTCGATGAGACGGTGGCGCTGCTGGAGGCCGAGCTGTCGGGCGTGGACGGTTTCCCGCTGCCGTTGCGTGAGGTGCTGTTCGCGGATGATGGCCTTCTCGATCGCACCGGTTACGCGCAGGCGGCGTTGTTCGCGGTTCAGGTGGCGTGTGTCGAGTTGCTGCGGTCGTGGGGTGTGGCGCCGGATGTGGTGCTGGGTCATTCCATCGGTGAGTACGCGGCCGCGTACGCGGCCGGTGTCTTCGAACTCCCCGATGCCGTAAGGCTGGTGGCAGCTCGCGCCCGTCTCATGCAGGCCCTTCCCGAGGGTGGCGCGATGGCCGCCGTCGAGGCCGACGAGACGGAGATCGCCGACCTGCTCACCGCTGACGTGACGATCGCCGCCGTCAACGGCCCTACCGCCGTGGTCGTCTCGGGGAGCGAGGAGGGTGTCGAGCGGGTCATGGCGGCGGTCCGTGATCGCGGGCGCCGGGTCACCCGTCTCCGCGTCTCGCACGCCTTCCACTCACCGCTCATGGAGCCGATGCTCGACGAGTTCACCGCCGTCGCCGAACAGATCGACTACGGGACCCCGCGGTGCACGGCGATCAGCACCGTCAGCGGTGCCCCGCTCGCCGACGGCGACTGGACCAGCGCCGGCTACTGGGTGCGGCAGATCCGGCAGCCGGTCCGGTTCCACGAGGCCGCCACCGCGGCGGTCACCGCCGAAGGCGCCGTCCGGCTGCTGGAGATCGGCCCCGACCCGGTGCTGAGCAGCCTCGCCGACCCCGGTGCCGGAGGCACGGCGGTGTCCGTGCTGCGCAAGGACAGGCCCGAGGCGGAGACGTTCCTCGGCGCGGTGGCCGAGTTGTTCGTCCGGGGCACCGACGTCGACTGGGCCGCCGTCCTCCACGGGAGCGGGGCGCGCAAGGTCCCGCTGCCGACGTACGCCTTCCAGCGGCAGCGGTACTGGCTGCGGCCCAGCCGGACCAACGCCGCCGCCGACCGCCTCGGCCTCGGCGACCCCGGCCATCCGCTGCTCGGCGCGGCACTGCCCGTCGCCGGGTCGGACACCCTGCTGCTGACCTCACGGCTGTCCACCGACAGTCACCCCTGGCTGGCCGAGCACGTGGTCGCCGGACTGGTCGTCGTCCCCGGCACGGCCCTGCTCGAACTCGCCGTCCAGGCCGGGCACCGGGTCGGCCGCGACCATGTCGCCGACCTCGCCCTGCACGCGCCGCTCGTCCTGGCGGAAGGCGGCGCCGCACAGGTGCAGATCTCCGTGGCAGCGCCCGAGGCCGACGAGAACCGCGCCCTGCGCATCCACGCCCGCGCCGAGGGCGCCGCTGTGGACACGCCCTGGACCCTGCACGCCACCGCCACCCTCGCCACCCGCCAGACCGAGCCCGGCTGGGACCTGCGCGCATGGCCGCCGGCCGACGCCGAGCCGCTGCCGCTCGACGGCCTCCACGAGCGACTGGCCACGGCCGGACTCGACTACGGCCCCACGTTCCGCGGACTGAGCCGCGCCTGGCGGCAGGGCGACGACCTCTACGTCGAGTCCGTACTGCCCGAGCCCGGCGCCACCGAGGCCACCGCCTACGCAGTGCACCCCGCGCTGCTGGACAGCGTCCTGCACGCGCTCGCCCTGCGCACTGACGGCGACGACGGTGAGGCCCTGCTGCCCTTCCTGTGGTCGGGCGTCACCGTCACGGCCGCCGGTGCCACGACTCTGCGTGCCCACCTCCACCCGACCGGCGACGGCGAAGTCGCCCTGCGCGTGGCCGACGCCGTCGGCGCCCCCGTGGTCGCCGTGGAGTCCCTGCTGCTGCGACCGGTGTCGGCCGCCGCTCTGCGCACGCCGGTCGGCGGCGACCACCTGTACCGCCTGGCCTGGGCACCCGCTACCCACACCCCGGACACCGACGAACTCGCCGTCGGACAAAGCCTGGTGCTGCTCTCACCGGACGTCCAAGCCGAGCAACCGTGGGCCGCCGCCGATGTCCCGATCACCCGGCACCACGACCTGGCAGCTCTCCTCGCTGCCCTCGACACGGGCGCAGAGGTGCCCGACGCGGTGATAGTGCCCATTGCGGGCAGGCGCGACGGCACCGCGTCGCGGCCGGAGATCACCGTCAACTCTGGTGAAGTCCTCAGCCCGATCGCTGGTCTCCTGGGGACCATGCGGACCTGCCTGGCGGACGAGCGCCTGACCGGAACGCGTCTGGTCGTCACGACCCACGACGCGGTCCCGGCCGGAGCTGCCCCGGACACGCACGGCACCGACCTGACCGGTGCCGGCGCCTGGGGCCTGGTCCGGTCGTCGATCAGCGAGCACCCCGACCGGTTCCTCCTCGCCGACCTGGACGACGACCCTGGCTCCCACCGCACCCTCGCCCAGCACCTCGCACACGGCGAGGAACCCCAACTCGCCGTCCGCGAGGGCCGGATCCTGCTTCCGCACCTCACCCCGATGGCCTCGGACGGCCTGCTGGTGCCGCCGCCCGCGACCCCCGACACGACCTGGCGCGTGGAGGTCGCCGAGCAGGGCCGCCTGGACGGCGTAGCGATGATCACCGAGGAGCGCCGAACCCTGCGGGCCGGTGACGTACGGGTGGCGGTACGCGCCGCCGGCATGAACTTCCGTGACGTGCTGAACGTGCTCGGCACCTACCCCGGGGACGCCGGGCGACTCGGGCACGAAGGTGCCGGTGTGGTCGTGGAAGTGGGCCCCGAGGTGACCGGCCTGGTGGCCGGTGACCGGGTGATGGGCCTGCTGGACGGCGCGTTCGGCCCGCTGGCCGTCACCGACGCACGGCTGCTGGCGCGGGTGCCGGACGGGTGGTCGTTCGAGCAGGCGGCTTCTGTACCGATCGTGTTCCTGACCGCCTACTACGCCCTGGTCGACCTCGCCGGGCTCAAGGAGAGTGAGTCCGTGCTGATCCACGCCGCCGCCGGCGGTGTCGGCATGGCCGCTGTGCAGCTCGCCCAGCACCTCGGCGGCGAGGTCTATGCGACGGCGAGCGAGCCGAAGTGGCCCGTGCTGCGTGAGCTGGGGCTGGCGGAGGAGCGGATCGCTTCCTCGCGCACGACCGAGTTCGCGGACCGGTTCCGTCCGGGCGTGGATGTCGTACTCGACGCGCTCGCGGGCGAGTTCGTGGATGCCTCGCTGCGGTTGGTGCGGCCCGGTGGCCGGTTCGTGGAGATGGGCAAGGCCGACATCCGCGATGCCGAGCGAGTACGGGCCGAGCACGGCATCGACTACAGCGCCTTCGACGTCATGGACGCGGGTCCGGAGCGGATCGCCGGCATATGGGCGGTACTGCTCGACCTGTTCGAGCAGGACGCGCTGCGGCCGGTGACGGTGACTTCGTACGACCTGTGCCGGGCGCCGGAGGCGTTGCGGATGCTGGGGCAGGCCAGGCATGTCGGGAAGGTCGTGCTGCGGGTGCCGTCGCCGTGGAGCGGCGAGGGTGCGGTGCTGATCACGGGCGGTACGGGTGGGCTGGGCGCGGAGGTCGCCCGGCACTTGGTCACCGAGCATGGGGTACGAGATTTGCTGCTCGTCTCCCGGCGGGGATCCGACGCTCCAGGTGCCCACGAACTCACTGCAGAGCTACGGGAGTTGGGTGCGCGGATCGATGTGCGGGCGTGTGACATCTCCGACCGTGCCGCGCTGGCGGCCGTACTGGATGGCGTCGAGCTGTCCGCTGTGGTGCATGGGGCGGGCGTACTGGATGACGGTCTGGTCGCCGATCTGACGCCGGAGCGTCTGGCCCGGGTCATGGCCGCGAAGGTCGAATCGGCCCTGCATCTGCATGAGTTGACGGCCGATCGTGACCTGTCGGCCTTTGTGCTCTTCTCTTCCTTCGCGGGCGTCGTGGGCAATGCCGGGCAGGCCGCCTACTCTGCCGCGAACAACATCCTCGACGCACTTGCCGCCACCCGCCGCGCTCAGGGGCTGCCCGCCGTATCGCTGGCCTGGGGCATGTGGCAGGCGGGCATGGGTGGCACTCTCGGCGGGCCGGAGTTGGAGCGGCTCGCGCGGCAGGGCTTCCCGGCGCTGGAGACCGGCGAAGGGCTGGCCCTCCTCGACGCGGCGCTGGTCGTGGACGAGCCGCACGTCGTTCCCGTCGCCCTGCGTACCTCCGCACTGGTGAGCGCCCAAGTTCCCTTCGTGCTGCGGAACTTGGTGCCGAAGACGGGGCGGTACTGGGAGGCGGCCGCTTCCGGCGGTGCCGTCGACAGCGGCTTTGTCGAGCGGCTGCGTGGGCTGGGCTCCGTCGAACGGGACCGCATGGTGCTGGACGCGGTGCTGACGGAGGTCGCCGGCGTGCTGGGGCATGTCTCCGCCGGGGTGGTGGATGCGTCTCGGGCGTTCAAGGAGCTGGGCTTCGACTCGCTCACGGCCGTGGACCTCCGTAACCGACTGAAGGCCGTGACCGGGTTGCAGTTGCCCGCCACCCTCATCTTCGACCACCCGACCGTCGCGGATCTCGCGGCCCGTGTGAGCACCGAGTTCGACCGGGCCGACGGCGGCGCCGCGCCGAGCCTGTCCGATCTGGACCGGCTGGAGGCGGCCGTCCTGGCGATGGCCGAACAGGACGAAGCGGCGCGCAAGGAACTGCGCGACCGACTGCGGGCCATGACGGCCCGCCTCGACGACGAAACCGGCACAGCAGCAATCGAGCAGGACAACGACGACATCGACTCCGCCTCGCTGGACTCGATGTTCGCGATCATCGATCGGGAACTCGAGGGCTGACGCCGGGTCTTGGCGTGCCCCTCAGGTGACAAAGGGACAGGATTCGCGTGCCCACTGACGACAAGACTCTGACGTATCTCAAGCGGCTGACCACCGACCTTCGCCAGACCCGTCAGCGGCTGCGCGAGGTCGAGGCCCGGGACCACGAGCCGATCGCGATCGTGGGGATGGGCTGCCGGTTCCCGGGCGGGGTGGACTCCCCGGAGTCGTTGTGGGACCTGGTGGCGTCCGGTGGCGAGGGTGTGTCGGAGTTCCCGGCGAACCGCGGCTGGGACCTGACGGGACTGTTCGGGGACGGGCCCGGCCAGTCGTCGTCGCGGCAGGGCGGCTTCCTTCACGACGGCGCCGACTTCGACGCCGAGCTGTTCGGGATCTCGCCGCGCGAGGCCCTCGCGATGGACCCGCAGCAGCGCCTGCTGCTGGAGACCTCGTGGGAGGCCCTGGAACGGGCCGGCGTCGACCCGCTGTCCCTGCGCGGCTCGCGCACGGGCGTGTTCGCGGGACTGATGTACCACGACTACGCCTCCCGGCTGCCGGCGACGCCGGACGAGGTCGAGGGGCTGCTCGCCAACGGCAACGCGGGCAGCGTCTTCTCCGGGCGGGTGGCGTACGTCTTCGGCTTCGAGGGCCCGGCGGTGACCGTCGACACGGCGTGCTCGTCCTCGCTGGTGGCGATGCATCTGGCGTGCCAGTCCCTGAGGTCGGGGGAGTGCGACACGGCTCTCGCCGCCGGTGTGACGGTCATGGCCACCCCGGCCACCTTCGTGGAGTTCTCCCGGCAGGGCGGGCTCGCGTCGGACGGCCGCTGCAAGGCGTTCGCGGAGTCGGCCGACGGCACGGGGTGGTCCGAGGGCGCCGGTGTGCTCGTGCTGATGAGGCTGAGCGAGGCGCGCAGGCAAGGGCGACCGGTGCTCGCCGTGGTGCGGGGGACGGCCGTCAACCAGGACGGCGCGTCCAACGGCCTCACCGCGCCCAACGGACCGTCCCAGCAGCGGGTGATCCGCCAGGCCCTCGCCAACGCCGGCCTGTCACCGGCCGAGGTCGACGCGGTCGAGGCGCACGGCACGGGCACGCGGCTCGGCGACCCCATCGAGGCCCAGGCCCTCCTCGCCACCTACGGCCAGGCACGTGACGACGACGGCGAGCCGGTGTGGCTGGGGTCCGTGAAGTCGAACCTCGGGCACACGCAGGCCGCCGCGGGCGCCGCCGGCGTCATCAAGATGGTCATGGCGCTGCGCGCCGAACGCATGCCCCGCACCCTGCACGCCGACCGGCCGTCCTCCCACGTGGACTGGGAGGCGGGTGCGGTACGGCTGCTGACCGAGGAGCGGGCGTGGCCGCGAGGCGCGCGTCCGCGTCGGGCGGGGGTGTCGTCGTTCGGCATCAGCGGCACGAACGCCCATGTCGTCATCGAGGAGGCCTCGGCCACTGCCGCGACGGCATCCGAAGGCGCCCCGGAGCCCGACGAGTCCGCTGTCGAGGAGACCGAGGCACCGGCTGTCCCGTCCCAGGCGGTCGAACTCCCCGTGATTCCGTGGGTGGTCTCCGCACGCGGGGCCGATGCCCTGCACGGCCAGATCGAACGACTCGCCTCGGTCGACGGCGACCCCCTGGACACCGGCTTCTCCCTGGCGGCCACCCGCGCCGCCCTCGACCATCGAGCGGTCGTCCTCGGCCGCGACCTCGACGACCTGCGCGCACAGCTCGCCGCACCCGTGATCAAGGGCGCGGCGACGGAGGGCCGTACGGCCTGGATGTTCACCGGTCAGGGCAGCCAGCGCCCCGGCATGGGACGGGAACTCGCCGCCACCTTCCCCGAGTTCGCCGCCGCCCTCGACGAGGTCTGCGCACTCCTCGACACCGAACTGGCCTTCCCGCAGGAGCCCCTGCGCTCCGTCCTCTTCGGCGACGACGAGAAGGCCCTCCAGGACACCGGCTACGCCCAGTCCGCCCTCTTCGCCCTGCAAGTGGCCCTCATCCGACTCCTGCGCTCCTGGGGCACCGAACCCGAGGTCGTCTTGGGCCATTCGGTGGGCGAGTTCGCCGCCGCCCACGCGGCCGGAGTACTTGAACTCCCTGACGCGGTACGGCTGGTGGCGGCCCGCGCACGGCTCATGCGGGCCCTGCCCGAGGGCGGTGCGATGGCCGCGATCGAGGGCACGGAGGCGGAGGTCACCGAGCTCCTCACGGACGGCGTCGTCATCGCCGCCGTCAACAGCGCCACCTCGGTCGTCGTCTCCGGGCACGACGACGCCGTACGACAACTGCTCGACGCGGCACGTCAACAGGGCCGCAGGGCCACACCGCTGCACGTCTCGCACGCATTCCACTCGCCGCTCATGGAACCGATGCTGGCGGAGTTCGCGGGCATCGCCGCCCAGGTGACCTACCACCGCCCCACCCTCCACGCGGTGAGCACCCTGACCGGCGCCGTGCTCGACGGCGACGACTGGACGACGCCGGACTACTGGGTACGGCAGGTGCGGGAGGCCGTACGCTTCCACACCGCCGCCCGCAGCGCAGTGGACGAACTCGGCGTCGCCCGCTTCCTCGAACTCGGCCCCGACCCCGTCCTGTCCGCGCTCGTGGACACGGTCCCGGCGGCATGTGTGCTGCGCCGCGACCGCGACGAACGGGAGACGGCCCTCACCGCCGTGGCCGAGCTGTTCGTACGCGGCACCACGGTCGACTGGACGGCCGTCTTCGCCGGCACGGGCGCACGCGAGGTGCCCCTGCCGACGTACGCCTTCCAGCGCCGCCGCTACTGGCTCGAAGCACCGCGCACCACCGCCGACGCCGCGGGCCTCGGCCTGCGCCCGGTCCGGCACCCGCTGCTCGGCGCCGCCGTGTCCGTCGCCGACACCGACACGCTGCTGCTGACGGCACGGCTGTCCGTCGCCGACCAGCCGTGGCTGGCGGGCCACGTCGTGGCCGGCACGGTGATCGTCCCCGGCACCGCGCTGCTGGAACTGGCGCTGGCCGCCGGGGAACGGGCCGGCTGCGACCGCATCGACGACCTCACCCTCCACGCCCCTCTCGTCCTCCCGACGGACCGGCCGGTCGAACTCCAGGTGGGCGTGGAGTCCCCGGACGCCGCCGGACACCGGGCCCTGCGCATCCATGCCCGCCCGCACGACACGGCCGACGAACTGCCCTGGACGCTCCACGCCTCCGGGACCATCGCCGAGACCGCGCCGACGGCAGAGCCCTGGGACCTGCGTGTGTGGCCGCCGCAGGACGCGGAGCAGATCGAACTCGACGGACTGTACGAGCGATTGGAGTCGGCGGGCCTGTCCTACGGCCCGGCGTTCCGCGGCCTGGAAGCCGTATGGCGCTCAGGTGAGGACTGGTTCGTCCAGGCCACGCTGCCCGAAGCGGCCACCGACGGCGGCGAGGGATACGGCGTGCACCCGGCGCTGCTGGACTCGGTGCTGCACGTCCTGGGCCTCTGGGAGCACGACGGCACCCGACTGCCCTTCCTGTGGTCCGGCGTGGAAGTGTCCGCCGTGGGCGCGTCCACGATCCGCGTCCGACTCACACCGCGAGGCGACGACACGGTCGAACTCCGCGTCGCCGACGCCACCGGCGAACCGGTCGCCACCATCGACAGCCTCCTGCTGCGCCCGGTCGCCCCGACGGAGCTGGAGCGCGGCGACTCGTTCGTCCGGGATGCCCTGTTCCGCGTCGACTGGCGCCCGCTGGGCCAGACCGGGGACGCCCGGAGCACCGAATGGGCCGTCCTCGGCGGGGACACGGCCCGTTACGGCACCCCGTACACCGACCTGGAGGCTCTGCGTACGGCACTCGACGCCGGCGCGCAGACGCCGAGCACCGTTGCCTTCCCGGTCACGACGGCCCCAGCCCGCCCCCTCCGAAAGACCGTCACCGAGACACTCGGCATCATCCAGGACTGGCTGCGGGAGCCGCGCCTCGCCGACTCCCGCCTGCTGATCGTGCTCTCGGGTCCGACCGACGACGAGGAACCCCTCACCGACCCTTCGGCGGCCGCCGTACGCGGCCTGGTCCGCACGGCCATGACCGAATACCCGGGCCGTATCGCCCTCGCCGACCTCGACCTCGACCCCACCTCCTGGGAGACGCTCGCGGCGGTGCCGGAGACGGTGGGCGAGGTGTTGATCCGCCGGGGGAGTGCCCGGGTGCCGCGCTTGGCCCGCCTCGCCGGCGGGGATGTGCTCGTGCCGCCGGTGGGCGCGGGTGCCGGTTGGCGGATGGATGTGGTGACCCAGGGGCGGCTGGACGGTGTGGCTCTGGTTCCGGAGGAGCCGCGTGCGCTGCGAGCCGGTGAGGTGCGGGTCGCGGTACGGGCGGCGGGCGTGAACTTCCGTGACGTACTGAACGTCCTCGGCATGTATCCGGGTGATGCCGGACGGCTCGGGCACGAGGGCGCTGGCGTCGTCGTGGAGGTGGGCCCGGAGGTGACCGGCCTTGCGGCCGGGGATCGCGTGATGGGTCTGCTGGACGGGGCGTTCACACCGACGGCCGTGACCGACGGCCGCCTGCTCACCCGGATCCCGGAGGGGTGGTCGTTCGAGCAGGCGGCGTCGGTGCCGATCGTGTTCCTGACCGCCTACTACGCCCTGGTGGACCTGGCCGGGTTGCAGGCCGGGGAGTCGGTGCTGGTGCACTCGGCCGCCGGTGGTGTGGGGATGGCTGCCGTGCAGCTGGCCCAGCACTTGGGCGGCGAGGTGTACGGAACGGCGAGCGAGCCGAAGTGGCCGGTCGTGCGTGAGCTTGGGGTTGCGGAGGAGCGGATCGCTTCGTCGCGGACCACGGAGTTCGAGCAGCGGTTCCAGTCGGGTGTGGATGTGGTGCTGGACTCGCTCGCCGGTGAGTTCGTGGACGCGTCGCTGCGGTTGGTTCGGCCCGGTGGCCGGTTCGTGGAGATGGGCAAGACCGACATCCGTGACGCCGAGGAGGTACGGGCCGAGTACGGCATCGACTACACCGCCTTCGATCTCATCGACGCGGGTCCCGACCGGATCGCCGAGATGTGGGCCGCCCTGCTGGAGCTGTTCGAGCGGAGTGCGCTGCGGCCGAACCCGGTGACGACCTTCGACGTGGGTCGGGCGCCGGAGGCGCTGCGCCTGCTGGGGCAGGCCAAGCATGTCGGGAAGGTCGTGCTGCGGGTGCCGTCGCCGTGGGGCGGCGCGGGCACGGTGCTGATCACGGGCGGTACGGGTGGGCTGGGTGCGGAGGTCGCCCGGCACCTGGTCGCTGTGCACGGTGTACGGGACCTGCTGCTGGTGTCGCGGCGTGGTGCGGCGGCTCCGGGCGCCTGTGAACTCGTGGCTGAGCTCGAACAGTTGGGTGCTCGGGTCGGTGTGCGGGCTTGTGATGTGGCTGATCGTGAGTCGCTGGCCGCGGTCCTGGATGGGGTTGACCTGTCGGGTGTCGTGCATGCGGCGGGCGTACTCGACGACGGTCTGATCGGTGATCTGTCGGCTGAGCGTGTGGGCCGTGTGGTGGCCGCGAAGGCTGAATCGGCCCTGCATCTGCATGAGTTGACGGCTGATCGTGAGCTGTCGGCGTTCGTGCTGTTCTCGTCGTTCGCGGGTGTGGTGGGTAATGCGGGTCAGGCGGCGTACTCGGCGGCGAACAACGTGCTGGATGCCTTGGCCCTGAATCGCAGGGCCCAAGGTCTGCCTGCCGTGTCGCTGGCGTGGGGCATGTGGGCGAACGCCGACGGTATGGGCGGAACTTTGGGCCGGGCCGAGCTGGAGCGGATGGCCCGGCAGGGCTTCCCTGCGCTGGAGACGGGCGAGGGGCTCGCTCTCCTCGACGCCGCGCTGCTCGTGAACGACCCGATCGCCGTCCCCGTAGCCCTGCGCACTTCGGCGCTCGGCGAGGCCGGCCACGGTGCTCTGCCTGCCGTCCTGCACGACCTGGTGCCGCTCCGGGCACGTCGTCGTGCTGTCGGCGCTGCCACTGCGGCCGGTGGTGAGCTGGCGCGTCGACTCGGCGGGTTGGCGCCTGCTGAACAGCGCAGGGCCGTACTGGAGTTGGTCCAGGCGCAGGTTGCCGTGGCGCTCGGTCATGCCTCGGCTGCGTCCGTGGACGAGACCCGCAGTTTCAAGGACCTCGGGTTCGACTCGCTGACCGCCGTCGACCTGCGTAACCGACTCGGTTCCGCGACCGGCGTCACGCTCCCCGCCACGCTCGTCTTCGACCACCCGAACCCCAACTCACTGACCGACTACCTCCTCGAACAGGTCCTCGGCGAGATCAGCGCACAGACTCCCTCGCAAGCGCGTGGTCATGCGGCGACTGCTGTCGATGAGCCGGTGGCGATCGTGGGCATGGGCTGTCGTTTCCCGGGTGGGGCGGATTCCGCTGTGGGTTTGTGGGATCTGCTCGTGGAGGGCAGGGACGGGCTGTCGTCGCTGCCGGCGGATCGTGGCTGGGACCCTGCCCTGTTGGAGGGTCTGGCCGCGGTTGGCGGCTTCGTTGAGGGTGCTGCGCTCTTTGACGCAGAGTTGTTCGGGATCTCGCCGCGTGAGGCGCTGGCGATGGATCCGCAGCAGCGGTTGCTGTTGGAGACGGCGTGGGAGGCGTTGGAGGACGCGGGGATCGACCCGTCGTCGCTACGCGGAACCGCTACGGGTGTCTACGCCGGCGTTTCCGCCAACGGCTACGGCAGCGGCACGGTCGACGATCCGCAGGGCAACACTGAGGGGTACCTGCTGACGGGCAGCACACCCAGCGTCGCGTCCGGTCGCCTGGCTTACGCCCTGGGGCTGGAGGGCCCGGCGATGTCCGTGGACACGGCCTGCTCGTCGGCTCTGGTCGCTCTGCATCTGGCGTGCCAGGCGTTGCGGTCGGGTGAGTGTGATCTTGCCTTGGCCGGCGGCGCGACCGTCATGGCGACGCCGACGATCTTCCTGGAGTTCGCGCGGCAGGGTGGGTTGGCGGGTGACGGTCGGTGCAAGTCGTTCGCCGACGGCGCCGATGGGACGGGCTGGGCCGAGGGTGGCGGTGTTCTGGTTCTGGAGCGCCTGTCCGATGCCCGGCTGAACAACCATCCGGTGCTGGCTGTGGTGCGGGGCTCGGCGGTCAATCAGGACGGTGCGTCCAATGGGCTGACCGCGCCGAACGGTCCGTCGCAGCAGCGGGTGATCCGGCAGGCATTGGCTGCCGCGGGAGTGGACGCTGCCGAGGTCGATGCCGTCGAGGCGCACGGCACGGGTACCCGGCTCGGTGATCCCATCGAGGCTCAGGCGCTGCTCGCCACTTATGGTCAGGCCCGCACCGACGACGATCCCCTCTGGCTCGGCTCGATCAAGTCGAACATCGGGCACGCGCAGGCGGCAGCCGGTGTCGCGAGCGTGGTCAAGATGGTGATGGCCCTGCGTGAGCAGACTCTGCCGCGCACGTTGCATGTCGATGAGCCGTCGTCTCACGTGGACTGGTCGGCGGGTGCGGTGGAGTTGCTGACGGAGGAGCGGGCTTGGCCGCGCGGTGAGCGTCCGCGTCGGGCAGGCGTGTCGTCCTTCGGGATCAGCGGGACCAACGCCCACGTCATCCTCGAAGAGGCCCCGGCGGCTACTTCGCCGCGCAAGCCGGACGCCGCGTCCGACCTCCCGGTGACTCCGTGGGTCGTGTCGGCTCGCACTGCCGATGCCTTGCGTGCTGCTACGGCACGGCTGGTAGCGCACGCCCATGACGGCAGTTCGGAGGACGTCGGGTTGTCGCTGGCGACGACCCGGGCCGCGCTGGAACACCGGGCGGTGCTCCTTGGCCGTGACGGTGACGTGCTGGGGTCGGGGCTCACGGTGAGCGGTGTGGTCACGGAGGGCCGTACGGCCTGGATGTTCACCGGTCAGGGCAGTCAGCGGCCCGGTATGGGGCGTGAACTGCGCTCCGCCTACCCGCAGTTCGCCCGTGCCTTCGATGAGACGGTGGCGCTGCTGGAGGCCGAGCTGTCGGGCGTGGACGGTTTCCCGCTGCCGTTGCGTGAGGTGTTGTTCGCGGATGGTGGTCTTCTCGATCGCACGGGTTATGCGCAGGCGGCGTTGTTCGCGGTTCAGGTGGCGTGCGTTGAGCTGCTGCGGTCGTGGGGTGTGGCGCCGGATGTGGTGTTGGGTCACTCGATCGGTGAGTACGCGGCCGCGTACACGGCCGGGGTCTTCGAACTCCCCGATGCCGTAAGGCTGGTGGCAGCTCGCGCCCGCCTGATGCAGGCGTTGCCCGAGGGTGGCGCGATGGCCGCCGTCGAGGCCGACGAGTCGGAGATCGCCGACCTGCTCACCGCTGACGTGACGATCGCCGCCGTCAACGGCCCTACTGCCGTGGTCGTCTCCGGCACCGAGGAAGGTGTCGAGCGGGTCATGGCGGCGGTTCGTGAACGCGGGCGCCGGGTCACCCGTCTCCGCGTCTCGCACGCCTTCCACTCACCGCTCATGGAGCCGATGCTCGACGAGTTCACCACCGTCGCCGAACAGATCACCTACCGTCGCCCCCTGCTCGCGGCGGCCTCATCGGTCACGGGTGAGGTCGTCGGCGAGACCGACTGGACGACCCCCTCCTACTGGGTCCAGCAGGTACGTCGCCCCGTCCTCTTCCGCGACGCCCTGGCCGCCGCCACAGGATCGCTGGGTACCGGACGGCTGCTGGAGATCGGTCCCGACCCGGTGCTGAGCGGGCTCGTGGACCCGGCGACCGCGCCGTCCTTCTCCGTGCTGCGCAAGGGGCGCCCGGAGGCCGAGACGCTGCTCACGGGACTCGCCGAGCTCTTCGTCCGGGGCACACGCGTCGACTGGGCCGCCCTGTTCGAGGGCAGCGGTGCGCGCCGGGTGGCGCTGCCGACGTACGCCTTCCAGCGGCAGCGCTACTGGCTGGAGCCGTCCCGCGCCGCCGCCGACGCACGCGGTCTGGGCCTCGCCCCCGCGGAACATCCGCTGCTCGGCGCGGCCGTCACGGTCGCCGGGTCCGACACGCTGCTGCTGACGTCCCGCCTGTCGGTCCGTACACATCCTTGGCTCGCCGACCATGTCGTGGCCGGTAACGTCGTCGTACCGGGCACGGCGTTCGTCGAGCTCGCCCTCCAGGCCGGTGACCGTGCCGGTTGCGGGCGCCTGGCCGAACTCACCCTCCAGGCGCCCCTCGTCCTGCCGCCGGCCGGAGACGTCACCGTCCAGATCACCGTGGAGACCCCGGCGGCGGACGACGTCGAGGCGAGGACCCTCCGCATCTACGCCCGGCCCGATGACGCCACCCCCGACCAGCCCTGGACCGAGCACGCCACCGGCCTCCTGGACGACGCGGCAACCATGCCTCCGGCCGCACCCGAGCTGCGCGCCTGGCCGCCCGCCGGGGCCCGTGAACTCGACCTCGACGGCCTCTACGAGCGACTTCACCAGTCGGGGCTCTCCTACGGCCCCACCTTCCGCGGCCTTGCTCGCGCCTGGGCCTCCGGCGGCGACCTGCTCGTCGAAGCGGCCCTTCCTGAGCCCGCCACGGGCGAGGCCACGGCCTTCGGCCTGCACCCGGCGCTCCTCGACAGCGTGCTGCACGCCCTCGCGTTGCGCGCGGGGGACGAGCAGGGGGCGCTGCTGCCGTTCCTCTGGTCCGGTGCCGCGTTCCACACCGCCGGCGCCGGCGTCGTCCGGGCCCGGCTCACCCCGCGCGGATCCGACACGTACGCGCTGCATGTCGCCGACGCGGCCGGCGCCCCCGTCGCCGTCGTCGACTCGCTGGTGCTGCGGCCCGTCTCGGCGGCCGACCTGACCCGCGCGGCCACCGGCCCGGACGGCCTGTTCCGCCTCGACTGGGTGCCGGCGCCCCCCACCGACCGACCCGAGACCGCGCGCACCGGTCACTGGGCCGAGACCGCCCGCACTGGCCACTGGGCTGAGACCGCGCGCACTGGCCACTGGGCCGTGGTCGGCGATCGGGTCACGGCCGCATGGCGCGAGTCCGGCGTGCCGACCAAGCACTACGCCGACCTGGACGACCTCATCTCCGCCATGGAGGCGGGCGAGGCCGCACCGGCGGCCGTCGGACTGGTGGTCGCGGCCAACTCTGGTGAAGTCCTAAGTCCGGTTGCTGATCTCCTGGGTGCCATGCGGACCTGGCTCGCACACGAGCGATGGGCCGACACGCCCCTGGTGGCACTGACCACCGGCGCGGTCGCCCCGCACCACGCTTCCGGCACCGACGCCCCGGACCTGTCCGGCGCCGGCGCCTGGGGCCTGGTCCGGTCGGCGATCAGCGAGCACCCCGGCCGCCTCGCCCTCGCCGACATCGACGGCACCGCGGCCTCGTTCCGCACCCTCGCCGAACGGCTCGCCCCCCTCGACGAACCCCAACTCGCTCTCCGCGACGGCGAGACGTGGGTACCGCGCCTGGTCCGGATGGCCTCCGGCGGCATCCTCGTGCCGCCGGCCGCGACCCCGGGCAGGACCTGGCGCATGGAGGTGGCCGGGCAGGGCCGTCTCGACGGCGTCGCACCGATCACCGAGGAGCCGCGCCCCCTCGGCCCCACCGAGGTGCGGGTCGCCGTGCGGGCCGCGGGTGTGAACTTCCGTGACGTGCTGAACGTGCTGGGCACCTACCCCGGGGACGCCGGGCGGCTCGGGCACGAAGGTGCCGGTGTGGTCGTGGAAGTGGGCCCGGAGGTGACCGGCCTGGTGGTCGGTGATCGGGTGATGGGCCTTCTCGACGGGGCGTTCGGCCCGCTCGCCGTCTCGGACGCACGGCTGCTGGCGCGGGTGCCGGAGGGGTGGTCCTTCGAGCAGGCGGCGTCCGTGCCGATCGTGTTCCTGACCGCCTACTACGCCTTGGTCGACCTCGCCGGGCTCAAGCAGGGCGAGTCCGTACTGATCCACGCCGCCGCCGGCGGTGTCGGCATGGCCGCGGTGCAGCTCGCCCGCCACCTGGGGGCCGAGGTGTACGCGACGGCGAGCGAGCCGAAGTGGCCGGTCCTGCGGGACCTCGGAATCGATGACGAGCGGATCGCCTCCTCCCGGACGACCGAGTTCGAGCAGCGCTTCAAGTCGGGCGTCGATGTGGTGCTGGACGCGCTCGCGGGCGAGTTCGTGGATGCCTCGCTGCGGCTGGTGCGGCCCGGTGGCCGCTTCATCGAGATGGGCAAGGCGGACGTACGCGACCCGGAGCAGGTGGCGGCCACCCACCGTGGCGTCACCTACCGGGCGTTCGACACGTTCGACGCGGGTCCGGAGCGGATCGCCGGGATGTGGGCGGCGCTGCTGGAGCTGTTCGACCAGGGCGTGCTGCGGCCGGTCCCGGTGACTTCGTACGACCTGTCCCGGGCGCCGGAGGCTCTACGACTGCTGGGGCAGGCCAAGCACGTCGGGAAGGTCGTGCTGCGGGTGCCGTCGCCGTGGGGCGGCGAGGGTGCCGTGCTGATCACCGGTGGGACGGGTGGCCTGGGCGCTGAGGTCGCCCGGCACCTGGTCACCGAGCACGGCGTGCAAGATCTGCTGCTGGTCTCCCGGAGCGGGCTGAACGCCGCCGGGGCGGCTGAACTGCGCGATGAATTGGCGGAGTTGGGTGCCCAGGTGGAGGTGCGGGCGTGTGACGTCTCCGATCGCGCGGCGCTGGCTGCCGTTCTCGACGGTGTCGAGATAGCGGGTGTCGTGCATGCGGCGGGCGTACTGGATGACGGTCTAGTCGCCGATCTAACGCCGGAGCGTCTGGCCGGTGTGATGGCCGCGAAGGCCGATTCGGCCCTGTATCTGCATGAGTTGACGGCCGATCGTGACCTGTCCGCCTTTGTTCTCTTCTCCTCCTTCGCTGGTGTTGTGGGCAATGCCGGGCAGGCCGCCTACTCCGCCGCGAACAACATCCTCGACGCACTCGCCGCCACCCGCCGCGCCCAGGGACTGCCTGCGGTCTCCCTGGCCTGGGGCATGTGGGAGGCCGGTATGGGCGGGCGGTTGCCGCAGGCTGATGTCGCGCGGTTGCGGCGTGGGGGGCT
Source organism: Streptomyces chartreusis (assembly GCF_008704715.1). Taxonomy (NCBI): domain Bacteria; kingdom Bacillati; phylum Actinomycetota; class Actinomycetes; order Kitasatosporales; family Streptomycetaceae; genus Streptomyces; species Streptomyces chartreusis. The sequence continues at coordinate 1,000,844 of NZ_CP023689.1, read as the reverse complement.
GCCGCCGCTGGCCGCGAGCGAGGCGTTGGCGCTGATGGATGCCGCGCTCGTCGTGAACGAGCCGAACGCCGTCCCCGTCGCCCTGCGCGCCTCGGCGCTCTCGGGGGGCCCGGTGCCTTCCGTGCTGCGGGACTTGGTGACGTCGGCGGGGCGGCGTTGGGGTGCCGCTGCGTCGGGTGGCGCCGCCGATGGTGGTGGCCTGGTCGAGCGGCTGCGTGGGCTGGGCTCGGTCGAGCGGGACCGTGTGCTCCTGGACACGGTGCTGGCGGAGGTCGCCGGCGTGCTGGGGCATGCCTCGGCCGGGGCGGTGGATGCGTCTCGGGCGTTCAAGGAGCTGGGCTTCGACTCGCTCACGGCCGTGGACCTCCGTAACCGACTGAACGGCGTGACCGGGCTGCAGCTGCCGGCCACCCTCATCTTCGACCACCCCACGATCCTGTCCCTGCGCGACCACCTCGGCGCGGAACTCGTCCCCGCCGACGACGGGGACACCACCTTCCTCATGGGCGAGTTGGACAAGCTGCGGACGGTCCTCGCCGAGACCGCGCCGGCCGCTGACGACAACGTTCGCGCCGCGATCGGCGACCGGCTCCAGCAACTGCTCGCCACCTGGTCGGCGGGCGCCGGCGAAGGCAGCGGGCAGGACGCGGACAACCGGGTCGTACTCGACGACGCCACCGACGACGAGCTCTTCGCCCTGCTCGACGACAAGCCCTGGGTCGCCGAATGACCGGCCCGCCGCACCCCGCTCCGCCCCGCCCCGGCTGCCGGGCAGAGGTCCCCGACCCCGCCCCGGCCGCACTTCAGGCGCCCTGATTCGGCACTCCGCGCTCTTTCGAAGGACAAGGAACAGATGGCGAACGAGGAAAAGCTCCGCGAATACCTCAAGCGTGCGATCGCCGACGCGCAGGGCGCCCACCTTCGTCTGCGTGAGGCCGAGGCGAAGGACCACGAGCCGATCGCCATCGTCGGCATGGGCTGCCGCTTCCCCGGCGGAGTCGCCTCGCCGGAGGACCTGTGGGGGCTGGTGAGCGGTGGCGGGGACGGCATCACGTCGTTCCCCACCGACCGCGGCTGGGACCTCGACGCCCTGTTCGCGACCGACGCGGAGCGGGCGGCCGGCACCTCGGCCACCCGGAAGGGCGGCTTCCTGCACGAGGCCGCCGAGTTCGACGCGGAGGCGTTCGGCATCAGCCCCCGCGAGGCCCTCGCGATGGACCCGCAGCAGCGGCTGCTGCTGGAGACGTCGTGGGAGGCCCTGGAGCGCGCCGGCATCGACCCGCTGTCCCTGCGCGGCACGGCGACCGGCGTGTTCGCCGGGCTCATGTACCACGACTACGCCTCCCGGCTCCAGGAAGTGCCGAAGGACGTCGCCGGGTTCCTCGCCAACGGCAACGCGGGCAGCGTGTTCTCCGGACGTATCGCCTACGTCTTCGGCTTCGAGGGACCGGCCGTCACCATCGACACCGCCTGCTCCTCCTCCCTCGTCGCCCTGCACCTGGCCTGCCAGTCCCTGCGCTCCGGCGAGTGCGCGACGGCGCTCGCGGGCGGTGTGACGGTGATGGCGGCGCCGACGACGTTCGTGGAGTTCTCCCGGCAGGGCGGGCTGGCCGGCGACGGCCGCTGCAAGGCGTTCGCCGACGACGCCGACGGCACCGGATGGGCGGAGGGCGCCGGCGTCCTCGTCCTGGAGCGCCTCTCCGAGGCACGGCGCCTCGGCCACCCCGTCCTCGCCGTGATCCGGGGCTCCGCCGTCAACCAGGACGGCGCCTCCAACGGCCTCAGCGCACCCAACGGGCCCGCACAGCAGCGCGTCATCCGCCAGGCCCTCGCCAGCGCCCGCCTCACGCCGGCCGACGTCGACGCCGTCGAGGCACACGGCACCGGCACCCGGCTCGGCGACCCCATCGAGGCCCAGGCCCTGCTTGCCACCTACGGCAAGGGACGGGACGGGACGAACCCCGTCTGGCTCGGCTCCGTGAAGTCCAACATCGGGCACACCCAGGCGGCGGCCGGTGTCGCCGGGGTCATCAAGATGGTCATGGCACTGCGCGCCCGCCGGCTGCCGCCCACCCTGCACGCGGACCGGCCCAGCTCCCACGTCGACTGGTCCGCCGGCGCCGTACGCCTCCTCACCGAGCCGCGCCCCTGGCCCGAAACCGACCGCCCCCGCAGGTCCGCCGTGTCCTCCTTCGGCATCAGCGGCACCAACGCCCATGTCGTTCTTGAGGAAGCCACAAACGAGGCAGCATCGGATCGCGCACCCGAGACCGAGTCGGACCCTGGGGCTGAAGTTGAAGCTGAAGCCGACTCCCGACTCCCGGCCCACGGCACCACCCAGGAACCGCCCCACCCCCTCCCGCACATCCCCTGGGTCCTGACCGCCCGCAGCGCACCCGCCCTGGAAGCGGCGGCCGAACGCCTCGCCGCCCACGTCACCGGCACCGACGCCTCCGCTCTCGACATCGGCCACAGCCTGGCCACCGGCCGAGCCGTCCTCGACCACCGTGCCGTCGTCCTCGGCCCCGACCGCGACACCCTGCGCACGGCCCTCGACGCCGTCACCGGCATCACGGGCACCGCCACCACCGTCAAGGGCACGGTCACCGAGGGCCGTACCGCCTGGCTGTTCACCGGTCAGGGCAGCCAGCGCCCCGGCATGGGCCGCGAACTGTATGCCGCCCACCCCGTCTACGCCCGCGCCTTCGACGAGATCTGCGCCCTGCTGGACACCGAGCTCGCCGGAGCCCCCGGCTTCGACACGCCCGTGCGCGAGGTCTGCTTCGCCGAACCGGGCACACCCGAGGCCGCGCTCCTCGACCGCACCGGCTACGCCCAGACGGCGATCTTCGCCATCGAGGCCGCCCTCGTCGCCCTGCTGCGCGGCTGGGGCGCCGAACCCGACGTCGTCATCGGCCACTCGATCGGCGAGATCGTCGCGGCCCACGCCGCCGGAGCCCTCGAACTCCCCGACGCCGTACGGCTGGTGGCGGCCCGCGCCCGGCTGATGCAGGCGCTCCCGGACGGCGGCGCCATGGCCGCGATCGAGGCCGACGAGGCCGAGGCCACCACACTCCTTGCCCAGGGCGCCGTCATCGCCGCCGTCAACGGCCCGCGCGCGGTCGTCGTCTCCGGCACCGAACAGGCCGTCGAGCAGGTCATGGAAGCGGCCCGCGAACGCGACCTGCGCGTCACCCGCCTGCGCGTCAGCCACGCCTTCCACTCCCCGCTCATGGCCCCCATGGCGGACGAGTTCGCCGGGATCGTCGCCGGCACCGGCCACCGCCGGCCCGTCGTACCCGCCGTCAGCACCCTCACCGGACGCGCCGCCGACGGCGACGACTGGGCGAGCCCCGACTACTGGGTACGGCAGGTGCGAGACGCCGTACGCTTCCACGCCGCCGTCCGCACCGCCACCACCGAACTCGGCGTCACACGCTTCCTGGAGATCGGCGCCGACCCCGTCCTCACCGGCCTGGTCCAGGCCGCCGACCCCGACACCACCGCCGTGGCCACCCTGCGCGAGGGCCGCGACGAGTGCGGCTCGGTACTGACCGCGCTCGCCGAGATGTTCGTACGAGGCGCCGCCGCCGACTGGGCCGCGGTGTTCCACGGCACCGGCGCCCGCCGCACCGACCTGCCCACCTACGCCTTCCAGCGGCACCGCTACTGGCTCGACGCCACCCGGCCCACCACCGACGCCCGCGGCCTCGGCCTCGGAGTCGCCGGGCACCCGCTGCTGGGCGCCGCGGTCGCCGTGGCCGGCTCCGACAACGTCCTGCTCACCGCCCGCCTGTCCGTCGCCACCACACCCTGGCTGGCCGACCACCTCGTCGGCGGACTCGCCGTCGTCCCCGGCACCGCCCTGGTCGAGCTCGCCGTCCAGGCAGGCCTACGCGTCGACTGCGACCACCTCGACGAACTCACCCTCCAGGCCCCGCTGATCCTCCCCGAGCAGGGCGCCGCCCAGGTCCAGATCGTCATCGACACCGCCACCGACGACGGCCGCCGCGCCGTCCGCGTCTACTCCCGCGCCGACGACGCCGAAGTCGAACAGGCCTGGACCCTGCACGCCACCGGCACGGTCGGAGACAGTGCCCGCGCCACGACCGACGCCCCCTGGGACCTGCGTGCCTGGCCGCCCGCCGACGCCGAACCCGCCGACCTCACAGGGCTCTACGACCGCCTCACCGACGTCGGCCTCCAGTACGGCCCCGCCTTCCGCGGCATCACCCGCGTCTGGCGCGACGCCGACGACTGGTACGTCGAGGCCACCCTCCCCGAACCCCTCGCCGACGACGCCGGCTCCTTCGGCCTCCACCCCGCCCTCCTCGACACGGTCCTCCACACCCTCGCCCTGCGCGGCAGCGACGACGACCGAACCGCGCTCCTGCCGTTCCTCTGGTCCGGCGTCACGCTCACGGCCGTCGGCGCCACCTCGGTCCGGGCCCGGCTCCGCATGCGCGGCGAGGGCGAGATCGGCCTGCGGATCGCCGACGCGACCGGCGACCCGGTCGCCACCGTCGACTCCCTGCTGCTGCGCCCCGTCTCCACCACGGAACTCGCCGCCCGGCGAACGCCCCAGGGCCCCGAGCACCTCTATCGGGTGGAGTGGACCCCCGTCACCGCACCGTCCACCGAGCACCGGATGACTGACATCGTCGTCATAGGCGATGTCGAGGACGACTCGCAGCTGCACGCTTCCGACGCCGGCCCGACCCACCCCGACCTGGACGCACTGCTCACCACCCTCGAAGCGGGCGCCCCGACCCCGCGCCGAGTACTGCTGCCCATCGCCGACGGCCCTGTCACGGACGTCCTCACCGAGACCCTCGCGACGGTCCAACGCTGGCTCGCCGAGCCTAAGTTCGCGAACTCCCGCCTGGTCGTCCTGACCTCGGGCGGCGTCGCCGTGACCCCGGACGAGACGCCCATCCCGTCCGCCGCGGGAGTCTGGGGCCTGGTCCGCTCCGCCATGAACGAGCACCCGGGCCGCTTCGCCCTCGTCGACACCGACGGGCCGAGTTCGGCCCTCCACACCGACGACGACACGGACCAAGTCGCCCTCCGGGACGGCCAGGTGTGGGTGCCGCGCATGGTGCGGATGGCCTCGGGCGGGGTGCTCGTGCCGCCGGTGGGTGTGGGTGCCGGCTGGCGGATGGATGTGGTGGCTCAGGGGCGGCTGGACGGCGTGGCCCTGGTTCCGGAGGAGCCGCGTGCGCTGCGAGCCGGTGAGGTGCGGGTCGCGGTGCGGGCGGCGGGCGTGAACTTCCGTGACGTACTGAACGTCCTCGGCATGTATCCGGGTGATGCCGGACGGCTCGGGCACGAGGGCGCCGGTGTCGTCATCGAGGTGGCACCCGACGTGACCGGACTCGCCGTCGGCGACCGGGTCATGGGCCTGCTGGACGGGGCCTTCGGACCGGTGGCCACCACCGACGCCAGGCTGGTCACACGGCTACCGGCCGGGTGGTCCTTCGAGCAGGCGGCGTCCGTCCCGATCGTGTTCCTGACCGCCTACTACGCCCTGATGGACCTCGCCGAGCTTCAGGCCGGGGAGTCGGTTCTGATCCACTCCGCGGCCGGTGGCGTGGGGATGGCTGCCGTGCAGCTGGCCCAGCACTTGGGCGGCGAGGTGTACGGGACGGCGAGCGAGCCGAAGTGGTCTGTGGTGCGGGGGTTGGGGGTCCCGGAGGAGCGGATCGCCTCGTCGCGGACAACGGACTTCGAGGGCCGATTCCAGCCGGGCGTCGATGTCGTCCTGGACTCGCTCGCCGGTGAGTTCGTGGACGCGTCGCTTCGGTTGGTGCGGCCCGGTGGCCGGTTCGTGGAGATGGGCAAGACCGACGTTCGCGACGCCGACGAGGTTCGGGCCGAACACGGGGTGTCGTACCGCTCGTTCGACCTGATGGACGCCGGCCCCGACCGCATCGCCGAGATGTGGACCGCGCTGCTGGAACTGTTCGAGCAGGGCGCGCTGCAACCGGTGACGGTGACCTCGTACGACCTCTCCCGCGCCCCGGAGGCCCTACGCCTGCTCGGGCAGGCCAAGCATGTCGGCAAGGTCGTGCTGCGGGTGCCGTCGCCGTGGGGCGGCGAGGGCACGGTGCTGATCACGGGCGGTACGGGTGGGCTGGGTGCGGAGGTCGCCCGGCACCTGGTCGCTGTGCACGGTGTACGGGACCTGCTGCTGGTGTCCCGGCGCGGTTCCGAAGCTCCGGGTGCGGGTCAACTCGTGTCCGAACTGGCGCAGTTGGGCGCCCGTGCCACGGTACGCGCATGTGATGTGGCCGATCGTGAGTCGCTGGCCGCGGTCCTGGATGGGGTTGACCTGTCGGGTGTCGTGCATGCGGCGGGCGTACTCGACGACGGTCTGATCGGTGATCTGTCGGCTGAGCGTGTGGGCCGTGTGGTGGCCGCGAAGGCTGAATCGGCCCTGCATCTGCACGAGTTGACGGCTGACCGCGAGCTGTCGGCGTTCGTGCTGTTCTCGTCCTTCGCCGGAGTCGTCGGCAACGCCGGTCAGGCCGCGTACTCGGCGGCCAACAATGTGCTGGATGCCTTGGCCCTGAATCGCAGGGCCCAAGGTCTGCCTGCCGTGTCGCTGGCGTGGGGCATGTGGGCGAACGCCGACGGCATGGGCGGCACCCTTGGCGATGCCGAACTGGAGCGCATGGCCCGCCAAGGCTTCCCGGCGCTGGAGACGGGTGAGGGGCTCGCCCTTCTCGACGCCGCGTTGCTCGTGAACGAACCGAACTCCGTCCCCGTAGCCCTGCGTACGCCCGCCCTCGCAGCCGTACGGGACAGCCTCCCCGGCATCCTGCAAGGTCTCGTGCCCGCCGCTGACCGTCGGCGTCGTGCCGCCGGCCAGGTGGGCGCGGCGGCTGCCTCCGGCCTGGCCCGGAAGCTGGCCGGGCTCCAGCCGGCCGAGCAGGAACGACAGTTGCTGGACGTGGTGCAGGCGCAGGTCGCCGCTGTGCTGGGCCATGCGTCGGCGGGGTCGATCGACACCTCCCGCGCCTTCAAGGACCTCGGGTTCGACTCGCTGACCGCTGTCGACCTGCGCAACCGACTCGGTTCCGCGACCGGCGTCACGCTCCCCGCCACCCTCGTCTTCGACCACCCGACGCCCTCCGCCCTCGCCGGCTTCCTCAAGACCCAACTGCTGGGCGCGGCGGATACCACGGACGACACCGTGACGGGCGCCGGCCGCACACGCACGGCCGTCGATGAGCCGGTGGCGATCGTGGGTTTGGGCTGTCGTTTCCCGGGTGGGGCGGATTCCGCTGTGGGTTTGTGGGATCTGGTCGTGGAGGGCAGGGACGGGCTGTCGTCGCTGCCGGCGGATCGTGGCTGGGACCCGGCCCTGTTGGAGGGTCTGGCCGCGGTTGGCGGCTTCGTTGACGGTGCTGCGTTCTTTGACGCGGAGTTGTTCGGGATCTCGCCGCGTGAGGCGCTGGCGATGGATCCGCAGCAGCGGTTGCTGTTGGAGACGGCGTGGGAGGCGTTGGAGGACGCGGGGATCGACCCGTCGTCGCTGCGCGGAAGCTCGACCGGCGTCTATGCCGGCGTTTCCGGGAGTGGCTACGGCGGGAACATGCAGAGCCCGCAGGGCGAGACCGGTGGGTATCTGCTGACCGGCAGTACGCCGAGTGTGGCGTCGGGTCGGCTGTCGTATGTGTTCGGGCTGGAGGGGCCCGCAGTGTCGGTGGACACCGCCTGCTCGTCGGCTCTGGTCGCTCTGCATCTGGCGTGCCAGGCGTTGCGGTCGGGTGAGTGTGACCTCGCCCTGGCCGGTGGGGCCACGGTCATGGCGACGCCGGGTATCTTCCTGGAGTTCGCGCGGCAGGGTGGGTTGGCGGGTGACGGTCGGTGCAAGTCGTTCGCCGACGGCGCTGATGGGACGGGCTGGGCCGAGGGCGGCGGTGTTCTGGTCCTGGAGCGCCTGTCCGATGCCCGGCGGAACAACCATCCGGTGCTGGCGGTCGTGCGGGGCTCGGCGGTCAATCAGGACGGTGCGTCGAATGGGCTGACTGCGCCGAACGGTCCGTCGCAGCAGCGGGTGATCCGGCAGGCGTTGGCGGCGGCGGGAGTGGACGCCGCCGAGGTCGACGCTGTCGAGGCGCACGGCACGGGCACGCGTCTCGGTGACCCCATCGAGGCTCAGGCCCTCCTGGCGACCTACGGCCAGGCGCATGCCGATGACGATCCCCTGTGGCTCGGCTCGATCAAGTCGAACATCGGGCACGCGCAGGCGGCAGCCGGTGTCGCGAGCGTGGTCAAGATGGTGATGGCCCTGCGTGAGCAGACTCTGCCGCGCACGTTGCATGTCGATGAGCCGTCGTCTCACGTGGACTGGTCGGCGGGTGCGGTGGAGTTGCTGACGGAGGAGCGGGCTTGGCCGCGGGGGGAGCGTCCGCGTCGGGCGGGTGTCTCGTCCTTCGGCATCAGCGGGACCAACGCCCACGTCATCCTCGAAGAAGCTCCGATCGGGGCGTCCCCTCGCCGGCCGGAGTCCCCGACCCCGGTGCCGGTCATTCCGTGGGCCTTGTCGGGTCGCAGTCGGCAGGCCATCGACGCCCAGTCGGACAGGCTCGCCACCTTCCTCGCCGAGCGGCCCGAGCTGTCGCCGCTCGACATCGGACTGTCCCTGGCCACGACCCGGGCCGCCCTTGACCACCGGGCCGTCGTGCTGGGCCGGGACGCCGACGAGCTGCGGTCCGGGCTCGACATGCCCGCCGTGACCGGTGTCGTCACCGAGGGCCGTACCGCCTGGATGTTCACCGGTCAGGGCAGTCAGCGCCTCGGCATGGGCCGCGAACTGCACGCCTCCTACCCGCAGTTCGCCCGCGCCTTCGACGAGACGGCGGCGCTGCTGGGGGCCGAGCTGTCCGGCGCCGACGGCTTCCCCCTCCCGCTGCGCGCCGTCCTCTTCGCGGACGAGGACTCAGAAGCCGCCGCTCTCCTCGACCGCACCGGCTACGCCCAAGCAGCCCTGTTCGCGGTCGAGGCCGCGCTCGCGGCACTCCTGGGCTCGTGGGGTCTGCGCCCCGACCTGGTGCTGGGTCACTCCATCGGTGAGTACGCCGCCGCGTACACGGCCGGGGTCTTCGAACTCCCCGATGCCGTAAGGCTGGTGGCAGCTCGCGCCCGTCTCATGCAGGCCCTTCCCGAGGGTGGCGCGATGGCTGCCGTAGAGGCAGACGAGACGGAGATCGCCGACCTGCTCACCGCCGACGTGACGATCGCCGCGGTCAATGGACCTACCGCCGTAGTGGTCTCCGGCACCGAGGAAGGTGTCGAGCGGGTCATGGCGGCGGTCCGTGAACGCGGGCGCCGGGTCACCCGCCTCCGCGTCTCGCACGCCTTCCACTCACCGCTCATGGAGCCGATGCTCGACGAGTTCACCACCGTCGCCGAACAGATCACCTACCACCGGCCGTCGCTGCCCGCCGTGAGCACCCTGACCGGCGCCACCCTCGGTGACGGCGACTGGACCACCCCCGACTACTGGGTGCGACAGGTGCGAGAGGCCGTCCGCTTCCACGACGCGGTGCGCACGGCCGCGGACGAACTCGGCGCCGTACGGTTCCTCGAAGTCGGCCCCGATCCCGTCCTGTCCACCATGGTGGAACCGGCGTTCGCGCTCTCCGCGCTGCGCAGGAACCTCCCGGAGGCGGAGGCAGCTCTGCGTGCCGTCGCCGAGCTGTACGTGCGGGGCACCGCCGTCCACTGGCCGGCCGTGTTCGAGGGCAGCGGTGCCGTACGGACGGCGCTGCCGACGTACGCGTTCCAGCGCGAGCGGTACTGGCTGCGCGACGTGGGCTCGGCCGGCGACGCGCGCGGCCTGGGTCTCAGGGCCGCCGACCACCCGCTGCTCGGCGCGGCCGTCCCGGTCGCCGGATCGGACGCCGTCCTGCTGACCGCCCGGCTGTCGACGGCCGTCGCGCCTTGGCTCGCGGACCACGTCGTGGGCGAGACGATCGTCGTACCGGGCACGGCACTGGTCGAACTCGCCCTGGCGGCGGCCGACCGAGCAGGCTGCGACCGCGTCGACGAACTCACCCTCCAGGCCCCGCTGATCCTCCCCGAGCAGGGCTCGATCCAGATCCAGATCGCCCTCGACGCCCCTGACGGCACTGGCGCGCGCCCGCTCCGTCTGTACGGGCGCCCCGACCGCACCCAGGACGACGACTCCATCTGGACCCTGCACGCCGAGGGAACGGTCAGCGACAGCGAGGCACCGGCCGGGTCCGCCGAGCTGCGGACCTGGCCTCCCGCCGACGCCCAGCGGATCGACACGACCGGGCTGTACGACAGGCTGGCCGAGACCGGCCTGCGTTACGGCAGCGCCTTCCGTGGCCTGCGACAGGTCTGGGCCCGGGGCGAGGAACTGTACGTCGAGGCCGCGCTGCCCGAAGGCACGGACCCCGAGGCGAACGCCTTCGCCCTGCACCCCGCCCTGCTGGACTCGGTGCTGCACGCCCTGGCCCTGCGCGCCGACGAACAGCAGGGCGCGCTGCTGCCGTTCGCCTGGACGGGCGTGTCCTGCCACGCCGTCGGCGCCGACATCGTCCGCGTCCGGATCGTCCCGCGCGGCTCCGGCACCTACGCCCTGCACGTCGCCGACGCCACCGGCGCTCCCGTCGCCGCCGTCGAGTCACTGCTGCTGCGCCCGGCGTCGCCCGCCCGGTTCGCCGCCGGTGCCGCCGCCACGAAGGCCGAGCACCTCTACCGCGTGGAGTGGACACCGGCCGACGCCGAGCCCGCTGCCGCCGCCGGGCGGGTGCCGGTCCTGCGCATGCCGGACGACGCCGAGCCCTGGCACGAAGCGGGACTGACCCTCGTGCCGTACGGCGGTGATGGCGACGCGTCCGTGACCGGCACCGCCCTGCTCCCGGTCCGCCGTGGGGCGGGCACTGCCGCGGTGACCGAGGTCCTGGACGCCGTCCGAGAGTGGGCGACGGACGAGCGTTTCGCCGGTGCACGCCTCGTGGTCGTGACCAACGGAGCCGTGGCCGTACGGGGCGGCGAGACCCCCGATACAGGAGGCGCCGGAGTCTGGGGACTGGTCCGCTCCGCCATGAACGAGCACCCGGGCCGCTTCGCCCTCGTGGACGTCGACGACGACCCGGCCTCGTATCGCCTCGCCGCCGCCTCCATCGACGACCAGCAGGTCGCCATTCGCGCCGGTCAGCTCTGGGTGCCGCGGATGGTGCGGATGACGTCGGGCGGGGTGCTGGTGCCGCCGGTGGGTGTGGGTGTCGGCTGGCGGATGGACGTGGTGGCTCAGGGGCGACTGGACGGGGTCGCGCTCGTTCCCGAGGAACCGCGTGCTCTCGGCCCCGGCGAGGTGCGGGTCGGGGTACGGGCCGCGGGCGTCAACTTCCGTGACGTACTGAACGTCCTCGGCATGTACCCGGGTGATGCCGGCCGGCTCGGGCACGAGGGCGCCGGCGTGGTCGTCGAGACCGGCGCCGGGGTGACCGACCTGGTCGTCGGGGACCGGGTGATGGGTCTGCTCGACGGGGCGTTCGCTCCGACGGCCGTGACCGACGGGCGCCTGCTCACCCGGATCCCGGAGGGGTGGTCGTTCGAGCAGGCGGCGTCGGTGCCGATCGTGTTCCTGACCGCCTACTACGCCCTGGTCGACCTGGCCGGTCTTGAGGCGGGGGAGTCGGTGCTTGTCCACTCCGCCGCCGGCGGTGTCGGCACGGCGGCCGTGCAACTCGCGCGCCACCTGGGGGCCGAGGTGTATGCGACGGCGAGCGAGCCGAAGTGGCCGGTCGTACGCGAGCTCGGGGTCCCGGACGAGCGGATCGCCTCCTCGCGGACCACCGAGTTCGAGCAGCGGTTCCAGTCGGGTGTCGATGTGGTGCTGGACTCCCTGGCCGGTGAGTTCGTGGACGCGTCGCTGCGGTTGGTTCGGCCCGGTGGCCGGTTCGTGGAGATGGGCAAGACCGACATCCGCGATGCCGAGGAGGTACGGGCCGAGCACGGCATCGACTACACCGCCTTCGACCTCATCGACGCCGGCCCCGACCGGATCGCCGAGATGTTCGCCGCCCTGCTGAACCTCTTCGAGGACGGCGCCCTGCGGCCCGCCCCGGTCGCCGCCTACCCGATCTCGCGCGCACCGGAGGCGCTGCGCCTGCTGGGGCAGGCCAAGCACGTCGGCAAGGTCGTCATCTCGGTGCCGTCGCCGTGGGGCGGCGAGGACACGGTGCTGATCACCGGTGGGACCGGTGGGCTGGGTGCGGAGGTCGCCCGGCACCTGGTCACCGAGCATGGGGTACGGGACTTGCTGCTCGTTTCCCGGCGGGGGCCGGAGGCTCCGGGTGCCTGCGAACTCGCTTCGGAGCTGAGGGAGTTGGGCGCGCGGATCGATGTGCGTGCGTGTGACGTCTCCGACCGCGCCGCGCTGGCTGCCGTGCTCGATGGTGTTGACCTGTCGGGTGTGGTGCATGCGGCGGGTGTGCTGGATGACGGTCTGGTCGCCGATCTGACGCCGGAGCGTCTGGCCCGGGTCATGGCCGCGAAGGTCGAATCGGCCCTGCATCTGCATGAGTTGACGGCCGATCGTGACCTGTCGGCCTTCGTGCTCTTCTCTTCCTTCGCGGGCGTCGTGGGCAATGCCGGGCAGGCCGCCTACTCCGCCGCGAACAACATCCTCGACGCCCTCGCCGCCACCCGCCGCGCCCAGGGGCTGCCCGCCGTATCGCTGGCCTGGGGCATGTGGCAGGCGGGCATGGGTGGCACTCTCGGTGGGCCGGAGTTGGAGCGGCTCGCGCGGCAGGGCTTCCCGGCGCTGGAGACAGGCGAAGGGCTGGCCCTCCTCGACGCGGCGCTCGCTGTCGACGAGCCGAATGCCGTTCCCGTCGCCCTGCGTACGTCCGCCCTGGCAGCCGTACGGGACAGCCTGCCCGGCATCCTGCATGGGCTCGTGCCCGCGGCCGACCGGCGACGCCGTGCCGCCGGGTCGAGCGCGGCCGGGGGTGCCCTGGCCGGTCGGCTGCGGGCGCTGTCCGTGGAGGAGCAGGACCGCGAACTGCTCGACCTGGTGCAGGCGCAGGTGGCGGCGGTGCTCGGGCATGCTTCCGCGGGGTCGGTGGACGCGTCCCGAGCGTTCAAGGACCTCGGGTTCGACTCGCTGACCGCAGTCGAGCTGCGCAACCGGCTCGGCTCCGCCACCGGCGTCACCCTCCCGGTGACCGTCATCTTCGACCACCCGACGCCGGCCGCGCTGGCCGCGTCCCTGCGGCAGCAACTGGTCGGTGCGCCGGCCGACGAACCGACGGAGGAGTACGGCGCCGTACCCGCCGACGAGCCCATCGCCGTCATCGGCATGGGGTGCCGCTACCCCGGGGGCGTCGACTCGCCGGAGGCGCTGTGGTCGCTGGTGGCGGACGGCGGCGACGGCATCACGCCGTTCCCCCTCGACCGAGGCTGGAACATGAAGACGCTGGAGGGCCTCGCAGCGGTCGGCGGATTCGTCGACGGTGCGACGGAGTTCGACGCCGAGCTGTTCGGGATCTCGCCGCGCGAGGCCGTCGCCATGGACCCGCAGCAGCGGTTGCTGCTGGAGACGGCGTGGGAGGCGCTGGAGCGCGCGGGCATCGACCCGCTGTCCCTCCAGGGATCGTCGACCGGCGTCTACGCGGGTGTGTCCGCGAACGGGTACGCCAGCGGGCAGGAGGACGACGACGCCGACCCGGAGACGGACGGCTATCTGCTGACCGGCAGTACGCCGAGCGTGGCGTCGGGCCGGCTGTCGTACGTGTTCGGGCTGGAGGGCCCGGCCGTGTCCGTGGACACCGCGTGCTCGTCCGCGCTCGTCGCCCTGCATCTGGCCGCCCAGGCGCTGCGGGCCGGCGAGTGCGACATGGCTCTGGCCGGCGGGGCCACCGTGATGGCGACGCCGGGCATGTTCCTGGAGTTCGCGCGGCAGGGCGGCCTTGCCGGGGACGGGCGCTGCAAGTCCTTCGCCGACAGCGCGGACGGGACCGGCTGGAGCGAGGGCGGGGGCATGCTCGTCCTGGAGCGGCTGTCCGACGCCCGGCGCAACAACCATCCGGTGCTGGCCGTGGTGCGGGGCAGCGCCGTCAATCAGGACGGTGCGTCCAATGGGCTGACCGCGCCGAACGGCCCGTCCCAGCAGCGCGTCATCCGACAGGCACTGAAGGCGGCGCGCGTCTCGCCCGCCGAGGTCGACGTGGTCGAGGCGCACGGTACCGGCACCCGGCTCGGCGACCCGATCGAGGCGCACGCCCTGCTCGCGACGTACGGCCAGGCGCGCACCGACGACGAGCCGCTGTGGCTCGGCTCGATCAAGTCCAACATCGGGCACGCCCAGGCGGGCGCCGCCGCGGCGAGCGTCATCAAGATGGTCATGGCGCTCCAGCGCCGCCACCTGCCCCGCACCCTGCACGTCGACCGGCCCTCCGAGCACATCGAGTGGGGGTCCGGAGCGGTACGACTGCTCACCGAAACCCGGGACTGGGAGGCCGCCGGGCACCCGCGCCGGGCCGGTGTGTCCTCGTTCGGCATCAGCGGTACGAACGCCCACGTGATCCTGGAGGAGGCACCGGACGGCGAGCGCGTGAGCGGGCGCGAGCCGGGTGGCACGCGGGGAGCGGGGGGCCAGGACTCCGGTGCGCCGCTCGTGCCCTGGGTGGTGTCCGGCCGTACCGACCGGGCGACCCGCGCCCAGGCGGCCCGGCTGACGGGCTTCCTCGCCGGCCTGGACGAGCCGGCCCACCCCGGCGACGTGGCGCACGCGCTGGCGACGTCCCGTGCCGTGCTCGACCACCGTGCCATCGTGCTCGGCGCCGATCTCGGCCAACTCCGCGCCGGGCTGGCCGCGTTGGCCGCCGACGGCGCCCCCGCACCCGGCTCCGCCACGGTCGTCAGCGGCACGGTCGGCGACGGCCGTACGGCATGGATGTTCACCGGGCAGGGCAGCCAGCGGCCCGGCATGGGGCGGGAACTGCACGCCGCCTACCCGGTGTTCGCGCAGACTCTGGACGCCGTGTGCGAGCTGCTGGAAGCCGAACTGGGAGGATCCGAGAACGGATTCGCCCACCCGCTGCGCGAGATGCTGCTCGCCGAGCCCGCCGACCGGCAGGGGGACGCGAACCCGCTGAACGCCACCGGATACGCGCAGTCGGCCCTCTTCGCCCTGCAAGTCGCCCTCGTCGAACTCCTCAGGTCCTGGGGCGTCCGCCCCGACCTCGTGCTCGGGCACTCGGTGGGCGAGCTGGCAGCCGCGTACGCCGCCGGGGTCTTCGAACTCCCTGACGCGGTAAGGCTGGTGGCCGCGCGGGCCCGGCTGATGCAGGCGCTGCCCGAGGGCGGTGCGATGGCCGCAGTGGAGGGCGGCGAGGCCGAGGTGACCGAGCTGCTGAAGGAGCTGACCGGCAGCGGCCAGATCGCCGTCGCCGTCGTCAACGGGCCCTCGTCCGTGGTGGTTTCGGGTGACGAGGAACTGGTCGTCGAGGCGATGGACGCGGCGCGCGGACAGGGGCGCAGGGTGTCCCGGCTGCGGGTCAGCCACGCCTTCCACTCGCCGCTGATGGACCCGATGCTCGCCGACTTCGCCACCGTCGCCGGGACCATCACCTACCGCCGCCCGACTACCCCGGCCGTGAGCACCGCCACCGGCGAGTCCGTCACCGCGCAGTGGGCGTCCGCCGCCTACTGGGTGGACCAGGTGCGCCGTCCCGTGCGCTTCCACGACGCCCTCACCACCGCCACGGGAGACATCGGAGCGACCAGGCTCCTGGAACTCGGCCCCGACCCGGTCCTCACCGCGCTCGCCCGTTCCGCCTCCGACGGGCGCTTCACCGCGGCCGCCGCACTGCGGGCCGGGCGCCCCGAGGCCGAGACGCTGCTGACGGCCGTGGCCGAGCTCTTCGTCCGCGGCATGCGCACCGACTGGGCCGCCGTCACGGCAGCCGCCGACCCCACCGACGTCGGAGCCGCCGCACGCGTCGAACTGCCCACGTACGCCTTCCAGCGGCGCCGTTACTGGCTGCGCGACCGTCGGGCACAGCGGCCTCTCGCCGCACGGCAGCACGAAGCCGACGCCGGGTTCTGGAGCCTCGTCGAGGGCGGAGACCCGGCCGTGCTCGCCGAGCGGCTCGGCGTCGGCGCCGACGCGTCCCTCGGCTCCCTGCTGCCGGTGCTGTCCGACTGGCGCAGGCGGCAGAGCGAGGCGTCCGAACTCGCGGCCTGGCGCTACACGGTCACCTGGAAGCCGGTCGGCGTACCGGCCGCCACGCTCACCGGGAACTGGCTGGTCGTCGCCCCCGAACAGGTCCCGGCCGACCAGGCCGGCTTCGTCGAGCAGTGCGCGCGTGCCCTGCGGGACGCCGGAGCCCGGGTCACCGTACTGACCGTCGGCAGCCACGACAGTCGCACGGCCCTCGCCGCCAGGGTGCGTGAACTCGCCCCGGACGGTGCGGTGTCGCTCCTTGCTTGGGCGGATGAGCGGCAAGGCGAAGCCACAGCTGATGGGCAGCGAGCGGAAGCAACGGCTGATGGGCATCGAGCCATGGCCGAC
Organism: Streptomyces chartreusis; assembly: GCF_008704715.1. Classification (NCBI taxonomy): domain Bacteria; kingdom Bacillati; phylum Actinomycetota; class Actinomycetes; order Kitasatosporales; family Streptomycetaceae; genus Streptomyces; species Streptomyces chartreusis. Next base: position 984,283 of record NZ_CP023689.1, on the reverse strand, counting down.
GGGCAGCAGGCCGAAGCCGTAGCCGACGGGCACCGAGCCACGCCCGATGGGCAGCCGCCCGTCGCGACCGCTCTGACCCTTCTGCTCGCCCAGGTGTGGGCCGACGCGGCCGGTGGGACCGGTGCGCCGCTGTGGTGCGTGACCCGGTCGGCGGTGTCCGTCGGCACCGGGGACCCGCTCCGCCACCCCGCCCAGGCACAGCTGTGGGGGCTCGGCCGCAGCCTCGCCCTCGAACACCCCGACATCTGGGGCGGGTTGACCGACCTTCCGGTCCGGCCCGGACACCGGGACCTGGCCCGGCTCGCCCAGCTACTCGCCCACGGCCGCTCCAGCACCTGGGCCGAGGACCAGCTCGCCGTCCGCGCGGGCGGAGTCTTCGCCGCGCGCTTCCTACGGGACGACGCCCCCGGCACCGCTCACCCCGACGAGTCACGGGTGGACGGCCTGGGCGGCACCGTACTGATCACCGGCGGCACCGGCGCCCTCGGCCGGCACGTCGCCCGACGGCTCGCTCGACAAGGCGCCCGGCATCTGCTGCTCGTCTCCCGACGCGGCGCGGACGCCCCGGGTGCAACCGAACTGCGTGACGAACTCGCCAGGTTCGGCGCCCACGTCACCTTGGCCGCTTGCGACCTCACCGACCGGGACGAGGTCCGTGCATTGATCGACGGGATCCCCGAGGACACCCCGCTCACCGGTGTCGTGCACGCGGCCGGCATCCCCGCCAACGGCGTCCTCGCCGACCTCACCCCACGCCACCTCGCCGACGCCCTCGCCGCCAAGGCCCGCGCGGCAGACCTGCTGCACGAACTGACCGCCGACCGCGACCTCGGACTCTTCGTGCTGTTCGCGTCCGTGACCGGCGTCCTCGGCAACGCCGGCCAGTCCGCCTACGCCGCCGCCAACGCCCACCTCGACGCGCTCGCCCAGCACCGCCGTGCCGCCGGTATGCCGGCCACGTCCGTCGCCTGGGGGCCCTGGGCAGGGGACGGCATGGCAGCGGACCGGGCCGCCGAGGAACGTATCCGCCGCTCCGGACTGCGCCCCCTGCCGCCCGAGCGCGCGCTCGCCGCACTCGACCAGGTGCTCGCCGACGACCGCCCCTGCACCGCCGTGCTCGACGTCTCCTGGGATCGCTTCGCGACCGCCTTCGCCCTGGCACGGCCCAGCTCCCTGCTCGCCGACCTGCCCGACGCGAGCACCGCCACCCGCAACGGCACCGGCATCCCCGGCGCCGAGGCCGGCGAACTCCTCGCACGGCTGCGCGCCCTGCCGTCCGGCGAACGGGAGCGCGCCCTGGGCGACTTCGTACAGTCCCGCGTCGCCGCGGTGCTCGGCCACGAGACCTCCGCCGCGATCGACGCCGACCGTGCCTTCAAGGACTTCGGCTTCGACTCCCTCACCGCCGTCGACCTGCGCAACCAGCTGATGGCCGCGACCGGACTCCGCCTCGCGACCACCCTCGTCTTCGACCACCCCACCCCGGCCGCCCTCGGCCGCCACCTCCACACCGAGCTCTTCCCCGACGACACCGCGGACACCTCCGCGCACGACCTCACGGACCTCGACGAGGCCCGCCTGCGCCGCGTCCTCGCCGCGGCCCCGCTCAGCCGGCTGCGCGACGCCGGCCTCCTGCCCGGCCTGCGCACCCTGCTCACGGAAGCCGAGGACGCGGAACGGCGCGCCGAGGAAGAGGGCGCGACCTGGTCCGACGACACCCCGGACGACGACACCACCATCGCCGACCTCGCCGTCGACGACCTCGTGAACCTCGCACTCGGCGACATCACCGACCCGACCGACGCGGCGGGCCCCTCGGCCGACGACGACTTCGGCTTCGACTCCGACCCACGAGACTGACAGAGGCATCGATGAGCGCACCGTACGAAAAGGTCGTCCAGGCTCTGCGCAAGTCCCTGGAGGAGACCGAGACGCTGAAGAAGCGCAACCGCCAACTCGTCGCGGCCTCCCGCGAACCCATCGCGATAGTCGGAATGGCCTGCCGATTCCCCGGTGACGTTTCCTCCCCCGAGGAATTGTGGGAGATGCTCGCCGCCGGCCGCGACGGAATGGTCCCGTTCCCTCAGGACCGCGGCTGGGACATCGACGACCTTTACGACCCCGTTCCCGGACAGCCCGGCCGTACCTACGTGAATTCTGGTGGGTTTGTGTCGGGTGTGGCGGAGTTTGATGCGGGGTTGTTTGGTATTTCGCCGCGTGAGGCGTTGGCGATGGATCCGCAGCAGCGGTTGTTGTTGGAGGTGTCGTGGGAGGCGTTGGAGCGGGCTGGTGTGGATCCGGTGTCGGTGCGGGGGTCGGTGTCGGGTGTGTTTGTGGGGACGAATGGTCAGGACTATTTGTTGGCGTCGCGGGGTGGGTTTGGTGGGGTTGAGGGGTTTGTGGGGACGGGGTCTGCTGCGAGTGTGATGTCGGGGCGGGTTGCGTATGCGTTGGGTTTGGAGGGGCCGGCGGTGACGGTGGATACGGCGTGTTCGTCGGCGTTGGTGGCGGTTCATCTTGCGGTGCGTGCGTTGCGTTCGGGTGAGTGTGGTTTGGCGTTGGCGGGTGGGGTGACGGTGATGTCGACGCCTGCTGCGTTTGTGGAGTTTTCCCGGCAGCGGGGTCTTGCGGTGGATGGGCGGTGCAAGGCTTTTGGTGAGGGTGCGGATGGGACGGTGTGGGGTGAGGGGGGTGGGGTTCTGGTTTTGGAGCGGCTTTCGGATGCCCGCCGTAACAATCACCCCGTGTTGGCGGTGGTGCGGGGGAGTGCGGTCAACCAGGATGGTGCGTCGAATGGGCTGACCGCGCCGAACGGCCCTTCCCAACAGCGCGTTATTCGCCAGGCATTGCGGAATGCGGGCGTGGGAGCCGCGGACGTCGATGTGGTCGAGGCGCACGGTACGGGGACCGCGCTCGGGGATCCGATCGAGGCGCAGGCGCTGCTGACGGCGTACGGCCGAGATCGGGGTGAGCACGGCGAGCCGCTCTGGCTCGGCTCCGTGAAGTCGAACCTGGGGCATACGCAGGCGGCGGCGGGTGTCGCGGGTGTCATCAAGATGGTGCTGGCGATGCAGCGCGAGGCGTTGCCCGCGACGCTGCACGTGGATCGGCCTTCCTCGCACGTGGACTGGGAGGCGGGGCAGGTCCGGCTGCTGACCGAGTTCCGGTCATGGCCGCGAGGCGAGCGGACCAGGCGGGCCGGCGTCTCGGCCTTCGGTATCAGCGGGACCAACGCCCACGTCATCCTCGAAGAAGCCCCGGCCGAGAAGAGCAACAGGACCGAGTCCGCCCCATCCACCCAACTCCCCATCACGCCGTGGCTGTTGGCCGGACACGACGCCGACAGCCTTCGTGCCCAGGCCGAACGCCTCGCCACCCGCCTCACCGCGCACCCGGCTTCTCCGACCGACCTCGGCCACTCCCTGGCCACCACCCGTGCCGTCCTGACCCACCGAGCTGTCGTACTCGGCCCGGCCCTCGACGAACTGAGCGAGGGTGTACGTGCCCTCGCCGACGGGGAACAGCACCCGGCGGTCGTCACCGGGCACACCCTCAAGGGCCGTACGGCATGGGTGTTCACCGGGCAGGGCAGTCAGCGGCCCGGCATGGGGCGCGAACTGCATTCCGCCTTCCCGGAGTTCCGCCGAGCCCTGGACGAGGTCTGCGATCTCCTGGACGCCGAACTCGGCGCGGACGACCCCGACCACATCCCCCTGCGCGAGACCATGTTCACCGGCGACCCGGCGACCCTGTCCCGCACCGGCCACGCCCAACCCGCCCTCTTCGCCCTGCAAGTGGCCCTCATCGCTCTCCTCCGCTCCTGGGGCATGCGGCCGGACTCCGTCCTCGGTCATTCGGTTGGCGAGTTCGCGGCGGCGTACGCGGCGGGAGTCTTCGAACTCCCGGATGCGGTACGGCTGGTGGCGGCACGTGCCCGGCTGATGCAGGCGCTGCCCGAGGGCGGCGCGATGGCCGCGATCGAGGCCGGCGAGGACGAGGTCGCCGAGGTGCTCGAGCGGGACGACCGCATCGGGGACGTGGCCGTCGCCGCCGTGAACGGGCCGCGGTCCGTCGTGGTGTCGGGCACGGAGGGTGCCGTCGATGCCGTGGTCGCCGAGTTCCACGACCGTGGCTGCCGTACGAAGCGACTGCGGGTCAGCCATGCCTTCCACTCACCGCTGATGGCCCCGATGCTGGCCGAGTTCACCACAGTCGCGGCCGGTGTCACCTACCGCACGCCGACCCTGCCCGCCGTCAGCACCCTCACCGGTGAGGTGCTGCGCGACGGGGACTGGACGACCCCGACGTACTGGATCGAGCAGGTCCGCCGGCCCGTACGGTTCCACGACGCGCTCACCACCGTCACCGGCCCCCAGGGAGCCGTCCGGCTCCTGGAGATCGGGCCCGACGCCGTCCTCACCGCGCTCGCCCGGGAGGACGGACACGACGCCGCGGCCATGCTCCGCGCCGGACAGCCGGAGCCGCAGGCCGTCCTGACGGCGGTCGCCGAGATGTACGTCCGTGGCGCCGACGTCCGTTGGCCCGCGCTCTTCGAAGGGACGGGTGCGCGGCGGGTGGACCTGCCGACGTACGCGTTCAGCCGCGAGCGGTACTGGCTGCCCGACCACGTCGTCGCGGAGCGGGGCACGGGGACCGGCCCCGACGGTGTCGAGGCACGCTTCTGGGACCTCGTGGAGCGGGGCGACGTCGACGTGCTCGCCGAGCGGCTCGGTGTGTCCGGCGACCAGGCACTGGACACCGTCGTGCCCGCGCTGTCCGCCTGGCGCCGACAGGGCCGCCTGGAGCTGGAGCAGGCGGCCCGCCGTTACCGCGTTCGGTGGCGTCCCGTCCGCCTCGCCGCCGACCCGGGCGCCCTCCCTGGACGCTGGCTGGTGGCCACGCCCGACCCGGACGACCGTGCCGCGGCAGACATCACCGCTGCACTGAACCGGGCCGGCGCCGAGGTCGACCTGATCACCGTCACCGCCGCCGACACCCGCGCCGACCTGACACGTCGCATCCGCGACATCGGCCAGGAGCCCACCCACGTCCTGTCCCTGGTGCCGACGCCGAGTGCCGTGCTCGCCCTGTGGCAGGCCCTCTTCGACAGCGCCCCGTCCGCCCGCCTGTGGTGCGCCACGCGTTCCGCGCAGTCGGTGGGCGCCGGCGACGCACCGTCCCGGCCCGACGAGGCCGCCGTATGGGGCCTCGGACGCACGCTCTCCCTCGAACAGCCCGACCGCTGGGGCGGCCTCGTCGACCTCCCCGCGCACCCCGACTCCGACGACGCGCGGCGCCTCGCGCACCTGCTGGCCGAGCCCGGCGACGAGGACCAACTCGCCCTGCGTCCCACCGGAGTCCTCGCGGCCCGCCTCGTCCGCGACACCGGCGCGAACGGGCAGTCCACCGCCACCTCCGGCGGACAGCCCCGCGGTGCCCGTTTCCACGGCACCGCCCTCGTCACCGGAGGCACCGGCGCACTCGGCCGGCACATCGCCCACTGGCTCGCCGACCAGGGCGCCGAGCATGTCGTCCTGGTCTCGCGGCGCGGTGCCGACGCACCCGGCGCCCAGGACCTGCGCGACGAACTGCGTGACCGCGGAGCCGACGTCACGCTCGCCGCCTGCGACGTCGCCGACCGCGCAGCCCTCGCCGGCCTCCTGGACGCCCACCCGCCCACCGTCGTCGTCCACGCGGCAGGCATCCTCGACGACGGCCTCGCCGCCGACCTCACCCCCGAACGGCTGGCCCGCGTCCTCGCCGCGAAGGCCGACGCCGCCCGGCATCTGCACGAACTGACCGCCGACCGTGCCCTCGACGCCTTCGTGCTCTTCTCGTCCACGGCCGGCGTCACCGGCAACGCCGGCCAGTCCGCATACTCCGCCGCCAACGCCCGCCTCGACGCGCTCGCCCAGCACCGCCGTGCCGCCGGTCTGCCGGCCACGTCCGTCGCCTGGGGGCCCTGGGCCGGGGACGGCATGGCCGCCGACCCGGTCGTCACCACGCACCTGGCCCGGCTCGGCATCAGGCCGCTCACCCCCGACACCGCCCTCGACGTCCTCGGGCGCATCCTCGACGACGACCGCACCTGCGTCACCGTCCTCGACGCCGACTGGGCCCGCTTCGCCGAGACCACCGCCTACGCCCGCCAGGGCTCACTCCTGCGCGAACTCACCGCCCCCGCACAGCAGGACGCCCGCACCGCCCACGACCCCGAGCGCCCCACCGCAGGCACCGGCGAACTCGCGACCGCCGTGCACCGCCGCCCGCCCGCGGAGCGGGAACGCCTCGTCCTCGCCCATGTACGGTCGACCGTCGCCGAGGTCCTCGGGCACGGCTCCGCCGCCGCGATCGCCGCCGACCGCCCCTTCAACGACCTAGGCTTCGACTCCCTCACCTCGGTCGAACTGCGCAACCGCCTCGGCGCCGCGACCGGGCTGCGCCTGCCCGCCACCCTCGTCTACGACCACCCGACCCCCGCCGCCCTCGCGTCCCACATCCGCGCCCAACTCCCCGGCTCCGACACCGACATCGAGGCCCGGGACACGGCCGCGGGCATTGCCACGGGAGACGCCCTCGACGACGACGCCGTGGCGATCGTCGGAATGGCGTGCCGTTTCCCGGGTGATGTGTCCTCCCCGGAGGAGTTGTGGGAGATGCTCGCCGCCGGTCGTGACGGGGTGGTTCCGTTCCCCGCCGATCGTGGCTGGGACATCGAGCGCGTCTACCACCCCGACCCCGAGAATTCCGGGACTTCGTACGTGAATTGCGGTGGGTTTGTGTCGGGTGTGGCGGAGTTTGATGCGGGGTTGTTTGGTATTTCGCCGCGTGAGGCGTTGGCGATGGATCCGCAGCAGCGGTTGTTGTTGGAGGTGTCGTGGGAGGCGTTGGAGCGGGCTGGTGTGGATCCGGTGTCGGTGCGGGGGTCGGTGTCGGGTGTGTTTGTGGGGACGAATGGTCAGGATTATTTGTTGGCGTCGCGGGGTGGGTTTGGTGGGGTTGAGGGGTTTGTGGGGACGGGGTCTGCTGCGAGTGTGATGTCGGGGCGGGTTGCGTATGCGTTGGGGTTGGAGGGGCCGGCGGTGACGGTGGATACGGCGTGTTCGTCGGCGTTGGTGGCGGTTCATCTTGCGGTGGGTGCGTTGCGTTCGGGTGAGTGTGGTCTGGCGTTGGCGGGTGGGGTGACGGTGATGTCGACGCCTGCTGCGTTTGTGGAGTTTTCCCGGCAGCGGGGTCTTGCGGTGGATGGGCGGTGCAAGGCTTTTGGTGAGGGTGCGGATGGGACGGTGTGGGGTGAGGGGGGTGGGGTTCTGGTTTTGGAGCGGCTGTCCGATGCCCGGCGCAACAATCATCCGGTGTTGGCGGTGGTGCGGGGGAGTGCGGTCAATCAGGATGGTGCGTCGAATGGGCTGACCGCGCCGAACGGGCCTTCCCAACAGCGCGTTATCCGCCAGGCATTGAAGGCGGCCGGAATCTCCGCTGCCGACGTCGATGTGGTCGAGGCCCATGGCACGGGTACGACGCTCGGTGACCCGATCGAGGCGCAGGCCCTGCTCTCCACCTACGGCCAGGAACGCACCGAAGGGCCCCTGTGGCTGGGGTCGGTGAAGTCGAATCTGGGGCATACGCAGGCCGCGGCCGGTGTCGCTGGCGTGATCAAGATGGTGCTGGCGATGCAGCGGGAAGCGCTGCCGGCGACGCTGCACGTGGATCGGCCTTCCTCGCACGTGGACTGGGAGGCAGGGCAGGTCCGGCTGCTGACGGAGTCACGGGCGTGGCCGCGGGGCGAGCGGACCAGGCGGGCAGGCGTCTCGGCCTTCGGTATCAGCGGGACCAACGCCCACGTCATCCTCGAAGAAGCCCCCGAACCGGAGCAGCCTGCCCGGCCGGCACCAAAGGCTTCGCTCCCGCTCGTGCCCTGGGTGCTGTCAGCCCACCGCCCCGAGGCGCTCACCCAGCAGGCAGCCCGTCTCGCGACGGCCCTCACCGACGACCACGCGGCACACGACATCGGCCACTCCCTCGCCACCACCCGCGCCGCCCTGGCCCACCGCGCAGTCGCCCTCGGCCCCGACACCCCGACGCTGGCCGCCGCCCTCACGTCCTTCGGCACCGGCACCACGCCCCCGGACATCATCAGCGGCACCGTCACCGAGGGCGGTACGGCCTGGTTGTTCACCGGCCAGGGGAGCCAGCGCCCGGGTATGGGACGGGAGTTGTACGCCAGGTTCCCCGTGTTCGCGCGGGCCTTCGACGAGGTGTGCGCGCACCTCGACGGGGAGTTCGACGGGGCCGCCGGTTTCACAGCGGGCGTACGGGCAGCGGTCTTCGCGCCCGAGGGCTCTGCGGAGGCCGCGCTGCTGGACCGTACCGGCTATGCGCAGGCCGCGCTGTTCGCCGTACAGGTGTCCCTGGTGGAGCTGCTGCGCTCCTGGGGCACCGAGCCGGACTGCGTGGTCGGACACTCCGTCGGCGAGTTTGCGGCTGCTTATGCGGCCGGTGTCTTCGAACTCCCCGATGCGGTACGGCTGGTGGGGGCGCGGGCCCGGCTGATGCAGGCGCTGCCCGAGGGCGGCGCGATGGCCGCCGTCGAGGCCGGGGAGGATGAGGTCGCCGGGGTGCTTGAACGGCACGAAGGTGCCGGGGACGTGGTGATCGCTGCTGTGAACGGGCCGCGGTCCGTCGTCGTGTCGGGCACGGAGAGCGCCGTGGAGGCCGTGCTCGCCGAGTTCCGGGAGCGCGGGTGCCGTACGAGCCGGCTCCGTGTCAGCCACGCCTTCCACTCACCCCTGATGAAGCCGGTGCTCGACGACTTCGCCGCCGTGGCCGACGGCATCACCTACCGCACGCCGGCCGTGCCCGCCGTCAGTACCGTCACCGGGCAGGCGCTGGAGGACGGCGACTGGACCACCGCGCGCTACTGGGCGAATCAGATCGTCGAGCCGGTGCGCTTCCACGACGCGCTCACCACCGTCACCGCCGGCCAAGGGGCCGTCCGGCTCCTGGAGATCGGACCCGACCCGGTGCTCAGCTCGCAGGCGCCCGCCGGGACAGCCGTCGCCGTGAGTGCCCTGCGCCGCGACCGGGCGGAGGTCGCCGCACTGCTCACCGCCCTCGCCGAGGTCTTCGTCTCTGGCACGGACGTCGACTGGGGCGCCGTGTTCGCCGGGACCGGCGCGCGCCGGGTCGACCTGCCGACGTACGCCTTCCAGCGGCGGCGGTACTGGCTGCCCGACCGCACGGGTGAGGGCGGCGCGATGAGCTTCCTCGGCATTCCGGAGGCTCCGCGGGAGCTGCCCGTGTCCCGCGAGCCGCTGCCCACGGCCTACGAACAGCCGTCGTCCGCAGCGCCCGTCAACCGCCTTCGCTCGCTGCCCCCGGCCGAGCGCGAGAGTGCCGTCCTGGAGCTCGTCGTCGCCCAAGTGGCCCAGATCCTCGGGCACTCCGACACCGGAGAGGTCGGCGCCACGCAGCGGTTCCTCGAACTGGGCTTCACCTCACTGTCCCTGGCCGACCTCGGCAACCGCGTCGCCCGCGCCTGCGGCGTCGAACTGTCGACGTCCGCCCTCTACGAGCACGCCACACCGCGTGCCCTCGCCGCCCACGTCGGTGGCCAACTCGGGGACAGGCAGCGGCAGTCGGCCGTATCCGCCGACTCCGTGACCGCGCTCGTGCGGTACGCCTTCGAGCGGAAGCAGTACGACAAGGGACTGGACATGCTGCACCTCGCGGCCGCGATGCGCCCGGCGTTCGGCCTGCCCGACACACCGGACGGCACGGCGCCGGGAACGCCGCAGGACACGCCGTCCGGCGGGGCGACCCACTCCGACGCCCGCCCCGGCGCGAGTGCCCCCGCACCGCGGCCGGTCCGGCTCGCCACCGGCAGTGAGGGCGAGGCCCTGCTGTGTCTGCCGTCGCTGGTCGCACCCGTCACCGCCTACCAGTACTCCCGGTTCGCCGCCGCCCTGCACGGCAGCCGTGACGTCTGGGTGCTGCCCGCGCCGGGCTACGCGGCCGGCGAGGCACTGCCCGACAGCCCCGAGGCCGCCGCCGCCCGGCAGGCGGAGGCCGTCCTCGCCGCCTTCGGGGACAAGCCGCTGACCCTCGTCGGCTACTCCTCCGGCGGCTGGCAGGCCCACCTCCTGGCCGCGGTACTCACCGAGGCGGGCGCACCCCCGCGTGCCCTGGTGCTGCTCGACTCGCCGGAGACGCCCGACCAGAACCTCGCGCTCGCCATGGTCGCCACCTCCTGCCGGCTCATGCGGGACCACCCGGACGTCCCCGTCGTCGCCGACCAGCTCACCGCGACCGCCCACTACGGCCGCCTGTTCGACGGGTGGCGGCCCGTGGCCGCCGCCGAGGCGCCGCGGACGTTGTTCGTGTCCGCCGCGCACCACGACCCGGCGCTGCTCCTGGGCGCCGGCCGGCCCCAGTGGCCGCTGCCGCACGAGGCGGTCGAAGTGCCCGGCACCCACATCAGCCTGCTGGACGGCGACGCCGACACCACCGCACGCGCCGTGCACGCCTGGCTGCTGGAGCGCTGAACACGGCGAGGGCCGTCGCGCGGTGTGCGCGGCGGCCCTCGCCGTGGTGACGCCGATCGGCGACGGTGGTCAGTCGTCGAGCAGGCGGATCGGGTCCTCCTGCTCGTACCAGCCCAGGAACGGCGGGCACAGGCCCCAGCCGAGCAGCCGCTGGAGCTCCTCGGGGTACTCACGGACGATCTCCCGCGGCACGGCCAGATACTGGTTCTCCTCCTGGCGCAGATTGCCGCGCACCAGCGCGAGCGTGAGGCCGGTGCGGGCGTCGTCGGCGAGGTTCGCGCCGCCGCCGTGGAACAGGCCGCCCACCCAGATCAGACAGGACCCCGGATCCATCTCCGCCTGTACCGCCTCCTCCGGGCGAGGCCCGCGCTCCGCCTCCCACAGATGGCTGCCCGGGTAGACCATCGTGGCGCCGTTCTCCTCGGTGAACTCGCTCATCGCCAGCATGATCTGCACCCGGTTCGTCGGGCCGGGGCTGGGCAGCAGATGCGCGATGTCGTCGCGGTGCGGCGGCTGAGCGGTCTCGCCGGGCCAGATCTGGATCAACTGGGTGATGCTGACCTGGACGTTCGGGGCGAGGTCGGTGCGCTGCCGGCCGAACCAGTTCGTCGAGGGGCGCTCGATCAGATCCCGCGCGGTGCCCAGGTACAGCGGATCGAGGGCGATGCGCTCCATGTGCCGGGAGCGGGCGAAGAGCGAGCTGAGCCGCTTGGTGCGCTGGCCGGTGAACGAGCTGTCGCCGTAGCCGACGCCGTCGAGCGCAGGGCCGAGGTCGTCCCACAGACCCTTCAGGGTCGTCTCGTCGACGAGGTCCTCCACGATCACACCGCCGTCGCGCTCCAGGACGGCGGTGACGTCGGACACCGGTGCGGTGGCGGGAAGCCGGGTCAGGTCTGCGGGCATGCGGGATCCTGGTTCTGTGGGGTTCGGTCGGCGAAGTGGCCCGGGCGGAGTCGCGCGAACCGGCCGGGTGGCCGGAGGGTCACCAGCGCACCGGGAGTTCGGCGAGCCCAAACAGCACGCCGTTGTCCTTGTGGTCGAGGTCCTCGACGGCGCGGTCGAGCCGGATGCCGGGCAGCCGCTCGAACAGGACGCGGTAGGCCAACTCCATCTCGACGCGCACGAGATGCTGGCCGAGGCACTTGTGCCGGCCGTGGCCGAAGGCGACATGGCCCTGGGCCGAGCGGCCGGGGTCGAAGGCGTGCGGGCAGGCGAACTTGCCGTCGTCGTAGTTGGCGGCGGCCACCAGCGGTGCCACGCCCTCGCCCGCCCTGATGAGCTGGCCGCCGATCTCCACGTCCGCCACGGCCACCCGCAGCGGCACCAGATCGGCGACGGAGTAGAACCTCAGCAGCTCGTCCACGATGCCCGGGTCGCCGATCCACTCCGGATGCGTCATGAGGGGCACCGCGCCCAGGGCGATGTTGTTGGCGGTGGTCTCCTGACCGGCGATGAGCAGCAGCAGGGCCGCCCCGCCGACCTCCATCGGGGCAAGTTCCCCGGCGGCGAGCATCGTGCTGATCATGTCGTCGCCGGGCCGGTGCCGCTTGATGGTGACCATCCGCCCCAGATAGCGCAGGAGTTCCGTGGTCGCCCGGTCCCGCTCCTCGTCGGTGGCCGACAGGGTGACCAGGACCGAGATCCGGGACTCGAAGAAGGCCCGGTCGGCGTTGGGCACGCCCAGCAGCTCGCAGATCACCAGTGACGGAATCGGTACGGCGTAGTCCGCGACCAGATCGGCCGGGCTGCCCTTGGCGACCAGCGCCTCCACGCAATCCTCGACGACCTTCTGGATGCGGGGCCGCAGCTCCTTCATCCTGCGGGCGGTGAAGTCCTGCATCAGGATCTTGCGGTAGCGGTCGTGCTCGGGCGGGTCGAGGGTGGCGAACCAGCCGGGAATCTGGGTCTGCGCGGGCGGTCCGCCGGTACGGCCCGGGGTGGGGAACCCCTCGTTGCGGGAGTCCGAGCTGAGGTGCGGGTGGAGCAGGGCCTCGCGCACGTCCTCGAACCGGGTCAGCAGCCAGACGCGCTGGCCGCCCGGCATCATCGACCAGGCCAGTCCGTCCCGCCCGCGCAACTCGGCGTAGCCGGGCGGGGGGAAGGGCTCGCCGGGCCGGCGGAACGGGAAGTCGACCTGCCGTGCGGCGTCGTCCTTCATGTCGGTCGCTGTCACGTGCCGTCCCCTCTCACCGGGAGGTGCACCGGGACTTCCGGACCCCGATGTGAGACGAAGGATGGGCCGCTCACGGCGGGCAAATCCCTAGTTCTGGCACGGGATCGGAAACCCCGGTGCGGGGTTCGGGGCCGGGACCGCGTCGGTCATGAGGCGGCCGACTGGCGGTGGTGGTTCGCTACCACCGCACCGGCAGTTCAGCCGGCCCTCCGACGAGCCGCCCGGCACTGGTCATGAGCTGCTCGTGCGGGACCACGGGACGCAGTTGAGGCATGCGCGTGAACAGTGCGGTGAACGCCTCCGCCAGCTCGATCCGGGCCAGCGAGGCGCCGAGGCAGTGCCAGATGCCGTGCCCGAACGACAGGTGCGGGTTGGGCGCACGGCGCGGGTCGAACTCCCCGGCCTGCTCGAAGACGCGGTCGTCGTGGTTGGCCAGCGCGAAGTCCAGCAGCACCAGGTCGCCGGCCCGGACGGTGACGCCGGCGATGTCGATGTCGGCGGCGGCGTAGCGGGGCAGGACGGAGCCGGACTGCTTGCCGTTGCGCAGGACTTCCTCCACGAGCCCGGCCATCGCCTCCGGGTCGTCCAGCGCCGTCCGCAGCCGCTCCGGGTGGCGGCTGAGCAGTGCGACGCCCAGGGTGATGAAGCTCGCCACGCTCTCCAGGCCCGCCATCAGCAGGGTCGCGGCGAGCGCGGCGGCCTGCTCGGTGGGGACGTCGGCGGTGACGAGCCGGGTCAGGACGTCGTCGCCCGGTGCGGTTCGCTTGGCCTCGGCGAGCGCCCCGAAGAGGGCGAACAGCGGGCCCGGGCCGGGTGCGGCCTCCCCGTCCTTCCCGATCCGGCCGATGTCGGCGAGGAGCTGCGTGGCGCGTTCCCGCTGCTCGGCGGGCACGCCGATCAGCTCGTGCAGGATGCTCAGCGAGTACGGCAGCGCGAAGTGCCCGTGCAGATCGGCGGGTTGCTCGCGGCACGCGAAGACCTCGGCGATCGCCCGCGCGGCGCCGGCCACGCGGGGTCTCAGCTCCTGCATACGGCGCGCGGCGAACTGCGGGCCGAGCAGGGCACGGGACCGGCGGTGCATCTCGCGGGCCGTGTCGGCGTCGTCGATGATCAGCAACTGGACGAGCGGGCTGTCGACGTACTTGGGCGCGGTTGCGGGGGCGGGGTGGAAGCGGCCCAGCCGCTCGTCGTGGAGGAGTGCCTTCGTCTCGGCGTGCCGGGTGACGAGCCAGGCCTCGTCGCCGGCCGGGGTACGCACGCGGCGGACGGGTGCCTCGTCCCTCAGCGCCCGCAGCGGGCTGGGCGCGAACACGGGGCGCGAGTCGGTGTCGAGCACGGGTAACGGCGGTGTGTGCGGCATGGGGCCGAGCCTGCCGCCCCCGCACTGACGATTTCCCGAGAGTTCGGGGCGGTGCGCACCACTCCACTCATGTGTGGTGCGCCACACTCAAATGTGAATGCCGCTCACCTTCCTTGCTGCGTGCGTCGAATGAACCGGAACATATAGTTCCGGTCCACCTCCTGACCGGCGGAAGGGTGCTGTGAGGTGACCTCGGGTTGGCATTCGTAAACGTGTGAATGTGGCCCCTGGGGGGCGCGCGACCGCATCGCGCGCGGGCGAGGATCACCCCTGCTCGTGCGTATGATCGGACGAGAAAACGGTCGTTCGGTTCGTACATTCCGCCAACTGTTCCGAGTGGCGGCGCAATACAGGAGACGCGGTGGCTTTAACCTCCGGCCTCAAGTCGGAAGACGAGCCGACGCTCGTCGGTCGAGACCTGGAACTGGCCCTGATCCGTGAGCACCTCCACGGAACGGGCGAAGGCCGTGCGGTCCTGCTGCGCGGCCCCGCCGGAATCGGCAAGACCCGGCTGATGCACGAGGTGCTCACCGACCTGGACTCGGACGCCCGTGTCCTCACCGTCAAGTGCCAGGCGAGCGGCGGCGCCGCCTACGCCGCCGTGCGCGGACTGTTCGCGCCCCTCGGACTCACCGACGGCGACCCCGCCCGGCATCCACTGCTCGCCGGCAGTGCCGCGCTGGCGGGCAGCGCCGCCCTCGCCCTGCCCGCCCTCACCACGGACGGCGACCCCGACGGCCGGCCCGCCGACATGTACGGCGTCATGCACGGCCTGTACTGGCTCACCGCCTCGCTCGCCGCGGAACGTCCCGTCGTCCTGGCCGTCGACGACCTCCAGTGGTGCGACGAGGCGTCGCTGAGCTGGCTCGGTTTCCTGCTGCGACGGGCCGAGGGCCTGCCGGTCTCCCTGCTCCTCACCCTGCGCACCGAGGTCGAGCCCGCGCGCCCCGACGTACTGGACGAGATGACGGACGCCTCCTCCTGCCTCACCGTCGACGTCGAGCCGCTCACCGACCATGCCGTGCGCGAGATGCTCGCCGCGTCCCTGGCCGTCACACCCGACGCCGCCGTCGTCGCACGCTGCATGGAACTGACCGGCGGCATCCCGTTCCTGGTCCAGCTCCTCGTGCGCGAGCTGAAGGGACGCACCCGGGATGCCGCGCTGGACGCCGACGCACTGCACGACGGCCTCGGGCACGGGACCATCGCCCGCTTCCACCTCGACCGGCTCACCCCCGAACGACTCGCCGTCGCCAAGGCCCTCGCGGTCCTGGAGTCCGACGACATCGAAACCGTCGCGGCCCTCGCCGGCACCACCCCCGGCCCCGCCGCCGGCGCCGTCGAGGCCCTGCGCACCGCCGGGCTGCTGTACCCGGACTCCCTCGCCTACCGCCACGACCTCATGCGCCAGGCCGTCCTGGACGCGACACCGGCCGAGCAACTCCTCGCGCTGCGCGAGCGCGCCGCACGCCTGCTCAACGACTCCGGGCACCCCAGCGACCAGGTCGCCGTCCAGCTGATGCACCTGCCCGAGGTGCCCGAGCCCTGGATGGTCACCGTCCTGCGCTCCGCCGCCCTCGGCGCCGAGCAGCGCGGCGCACCCGCCACCGCCGGCCAGTACCTCTCCCGCGCCCTGCGGCACGACCTCGACGACATCGAACTGCTGTCTGCCTCCGCCCGGGTCCTCGCCCACTCCGACCACCCCACCGCGCTCAGCCGCCTGGAACACGCGCTGACCCTCGCCACCGACCCGCGTCCGCGCTGCCGACTCGTCCTCCAGTACGTCATCACCTCCCTCGGCGCCCAGAACTCGCTGCGGGCCTTCGAGCTGGTCGGCGAGACACTGCCCATGGTCGAGGCCGAACTGGGCGACGCCCCGGACGAACAGGCCCTGCGCACCCTCGTCGAGGCGATGGCGCTGGTCTCCGGGCTCGACGAGAAGTCCACCGTGCGCCGCGTCAGCGAACGGTTCCGCGACCACACCCTGCCGCCCGGCGAGACCGCCGAGGAACGACTGCTGCTCGGCATGCTGTGCGCCCTCGGCACCCTGGAGGGCCGCCCTGCCGCCGAACTGGTCCCGGCCGCCGAACGAGTCCTGCGGGTCGGCGACGTGTCGCTGGGCGGCTGGGGCGCCCTCGGCGCGAGCCTCACCCTGTACCTCGCCGACGAGATCAGGCCCGTCGAGCTGGTGCTCACCACCTTGCTCGAACACGCACAGAAGCGCGGCCAGGCCTGGAACAGCGCCCTCGTCTCCACCACCCGCGCCCAGGTGCACATGTGGGCCGGCAACATAGCCCAGGCCCTGTCCGACGCACAGCTCGCCTTCGACCTCGTCCACCGCGACCTGCATGTGAAGAGCGCCGTCGGCCCGCACTGCACCCTCGCGGACGTCCTGGTCCTGCGCGGCGACGCCCGCAAGGCCGAGGAACTCCTCGATCTGGTGCGCCGGCCACGCCTGGACCAGTTCACGCTGGAGTCCCACACCTACATGATGAGCCGGGCCCGCACCCGCGCCGCACTCGGTGACCTGGAGGGCGCCCTCGGCCATCTCGTGCGCTGCGGCGACAGCCTCGCCGAGGCGGGCATCGGCAACCCCGTGCTGGCGCCCTGGTGGTACGACGCCGCGCAAGTGCTCGCCGACCTCGGCCGGTTCGGCGAGGGACGGGACGTCGTCGACCGGGTGGCGCCGGCGGTGCTGCGCTGGGGCACACCCCGGGCCCAGGGCATGCTCGCCGTCTCCCGCGGTGTCCTCACGCCCGGCGACACCGGCATCGACGAACTGACCGAGGCCACCCGTCTCCTCGACGGCAGCCCCGGCCGCCTGGAGCACGCCCGCGCCGAGTACCTGCTCGGCCGGCGGCTGCTGGAGCGCGGCGACTTCGAGGGCGCGCGCGAACGGCTGCGCCGTGCCATCGACATCGCCGTACTGTGCGGCGACCGGCAGCTCCTCGACCAGGCGGTGCCCGCCCTCGGCGCGGCCGGCGGCCGCCTGCGCAGCGGCACCGAGTCGCCCACCGACGCGCTGAGCGGCAGCGAACGCCAGGTCGCCGAGCGGGCCGCCGCCGGAGCCACCAACCGGGAGATCGCCGAGGCCCTCTTCCTCACCCAGCGCACCGTGGAGTTCCACCTCACGAGCGTGTACCGCAAGCTCGGCATCCGCGGGCGGGGCGAACTCGCCGCTGTCCTCGCCGCCGAGCGCAGGCCCGTCGGCTGAGACGCGGACGGGCGCCGCGCCCGGACCGGTCGTGGCGCCCCACCTCGGCGGCGAAGTTTAGGGTTTTGCAGGTGGCGCCTTGCGTTCAATGGGCGGCGACGGCGGGCCGGTTGCCGCCGCCGCACCGACGAAAGCTCTGGAAAGGACGCCCATGTCGCGTATCGCCGACGACGCCACCACGGCGTGGATCCGCCGCTACCACCCCGCCGCCTCCAGCGCCGTACGGCTGGTCTGCTTTCCGCACGCGGGCGGTTCGGCCAGCTTCTTCCACCCCGTGTCGGTGCGCTTCGCCCCGGAGGCCGACGTGGTCGCGCTCCAGTACCCGGGACGCCAGGACCGGCGCACCGAGCCGTGCGTCGAGGACATCGGCAAGCTCGCGGACCTGCTGTGCGAGGAGATCCGCGAACTGAGCGACAAGCCCACGGTGTTCTTCGGCCACAGCATGGGCGCCGTCCTCGCCTTCGAGACGGCGCTGCGGCTGGAGGAACTCGGCGCCAACCCGCCGCGTGCCGTGATCGCGTCGGGCCGGCGTTCTCCTTCCTCCCACCGCGACGAGCGGGTGCACCAGCAGGACGACAAGGGAGTGATCAACGAACTGCGGCTCCTCAACGGCACCGACGCGGCCGTCTTCGGCAACGACGAACTGCTGCGAATGGCGCTGCCCGCGATCCGCGGCGACTACCGCGCCATCGAGACCTACACCTGCCCGCCCGAGCGCCGGATGCGCGGACCGCTGACGGTCCTCACCGGCGACTCCGACCCGCGCACGACCCTCGCGGAGGCCGAGGCCTGGCGTGACCACACCGAGGGCGCCTTCCGGATGCGGGTCTTCTCCGGCGGCCACTTCTTCCTCACCGGCCACCTGAGCGAGGTGTACGACGAGATCCTCACGGAGCTCGACGCGGCCCGTGCGGCCGGCTCCTGAAAAGCCCCGAAGGCCCCGCCGGCGAAAACGGCGGGGCCTTCGAAGCGGTGAACCGGCCGCGGTCACTCGGACACGAACTCCGGGCGTACCCGCGGTGGCCACTGACCGACGGCGAAGACACCGAGGGAATAGCTCTTCGATATCAATGCCGGCCGGTTGGTCACTTTCAGCTTCCGCAGCAGAGAGGAGACGTGATACTCGACCCCGCCGCGGCTCAGGAACAGTTTCGTGGCGAGCTGTACCGTCGACTCGCCTGATGCCACTCCCTCCAGAATCCGAGCGTGCATCGGGCTGAAGAGTTTGCGCCGTGCGTTGGCGATCTGCGGACCGTTCTCGGACTCCTCCGGGTCGACCAGCACCAGTATGCGGTCCACCCGGCCGACACCGCTTCGTACGGCGATTCCGGTCATCTCGCCACGGAATACGGCGTCCTGCGCGCCCAGCGCGACCAAGTGGTCCGCGAACCGGGGACTCTGACCGTCCGCCAGACGGATCAGCTCGTTCTTCAGCTTGCCCTGCACACTGGGGTGCAGGAGTTCACAGAAGTCCCTTCCCGTGCCCTGCCCGGGGCTCCAGGCGAATTGCTGGGCGAAGGACTGGTTGGCCTCCATTATCCGGAATTCCAGATCAAGGTTCGCGATGCAAACGAGGGACTGCTCGAAAAGCGCCAAATAATTGTCGCGATACGGTTCCGGAGACCAGTTCCGCGGTGCGTCGGGGAGGATTTCTGCGGAGTCTAGGCCGGCGTTTTTCATGGGGGGTGGGCCACTCTCTCTCAGCGCTCATGACCAGTGGTGCATCCCGCAGCGGGGAGTGTTCCTTCACCTATGACATTGCCATCGAGAGAAAATACATGTCAAGGCATGCAGGGTTCGCAAGGCCCTATTCACCGTTAAGACTGCGGTACCCGCCGGCGGTGGTTCGGTGCACATTGCGGTCCCGTATGCGGATGCCTTCGAGTACCGTTCGGTAACCGGTGAACACGACCTGCGGGCGGCGCCGAAGTGAGCATCTGTGCACGTCAGAGCGGTTGCTCGGCTGCCGGCGGGTCCGGCGGAGTGTGCGGTGGTGAAGATGATGGAAAAAGTGCGACTTTGAGTTCCCAGGATTCCGTGAACACAATGAACAAAACTCCGCGCAGGTCGGCAAGCACGGATCAATGCCGTCCTGGGCAGGTTAGCGGGTCGCGTCCATTCCCATGGCGTGGGCCAGTTGTTCCCGGCCGGTAATCCGGAATTTGCGGTAGGAGCTCGTGAGGTGTCTTTCAACGGCCCGTAGACTCGTTTCGAGTTCCTCTGCGATCTCTCTATTGCTCAGCCCGCGTGCCGCGCGCTCCGCGACTCTCGTCTCGGCCGGGGTGAGCCCGGCGGTGAGGGCCTGCTCGGTGCGTGCCGGGCCGCCGTCCCCGGCGTCGACCGGCGCGTTGACCAATTCGGCGGCCAGCCGGCGGCCGCGCCGGAAGAGCCGATCGCCCTCCGGGAGGGATTCCCGTTGCAGACGTCTGCCCAATTCGATGAGGGAGTGGGCCAACTCCAGCCGGCTGCCTTCCGTTTCCACGATGTCCACGGCCTGTCGCAGAAACTCGATTCCCGGCGCTCCCTCGGTGACCGTGCCGAGCAGACGCAGCGCCCGGCTCAGCGCGGTCGGCGCGCCCCAGGCGAGCGCACGCTCGTGATGGGTGCGGGCGGCGGCCAGGGCGTCGGCGGTCCGGGCCGCGCGGTGATGAATGAGGGCGACCCTGACCTGCCAGTGCGCGAACGCCGGGTTCACCCACCCGGCGCGTTCCAGGACCCGCCCGCAGTCCAGGTAGTGCGCGAGGGCCACCGGCAGATTCCCGCGGTCCTCCGCGAGCATCCCCTTCAGTGCCCCGAACAGGGCGAACATCCGCAGGTCGGCGGCCGGTTCGGCGCCTTCGAGGAGCCGTTCGGCAAGGGCGGCGTCGCTCACCGCGAGGGCGACGTGGCCCTGGACGAGAGTGGCGTGCACCCGGTCCCTGGGCGTCCCGCCCTCGGCCAGCGCGAGCGCGCGCACCCCGCACTCCCGGGCCGCGCCGACCTCGCCCCGCGACAGCAGCGCGAGCCCTTGCACCGCCTCGATCCGGGACAGCGTCGTGGCGTTGCCCTCCTGCGCGGCATGCAGACGGGCCGCGGCCAGCCAGGACGCGACGACCTGCGGGCTGTCCGTGCAGTAGAGCACCGGAGGCAGCAGTTCGAGCGCCAGACCGGACAGGGCGCTGTGCGCCGGCTCCTCCTCCAGGACCTGCCGGGCCATCCCGGCCACTGTCCGGTGGTCGGACTGCCCGCCCATGGCGGCCGAGAACACGAGGACGGTGCGCAACTCGCGTTCGGCCGCGGAGGCGACGTGGCGCTGTTCGTCGAGGTCGAGCAGCCGGCGCGTCGCCGATGTCACCAGGCCGGGATCCTCCAGCCCCGCGTACCGTGCGCGGGCCTCCAGCCGCATCGCGAGGTAGCTGCCCTGCCGGTCGCCCTCCCGCGGAGTCCCGAGACCGGCGGCGGTCTCCCTGACCAGCGCGGCGACCTCGGGATCGCTGCGCACGATGTCCATCGGGGTGCTGGAGACCACCTCGGCGCGACGCCGCAGCCTCGGCATCAGCCGCGCCGCCTGCACGAAGTGGCGGCCCGCCACCGGGGACTCGAGGTCCAGCTCGGTGACCCCGAGCTCGTACAGCAACTCGGCACGGACGTGACTGCCGGCCGGTACGTCGACGAGGGCACGGCCGAGATAGCGCACGGCCGTCTCCGGCGCGCCCCGGCGGCGGGCGGCCGCGGCGGCGGCGCGCAGCTGGTGGATCTCCCACGGGTCGCCCAGCCGGTCGACGTGCAGCAGCGGCAGAGCGACCTCCTCCGGTCCGGCGCCGCACGCGTCGAGCACGGCGGACGCCTGCCGGTGGCGGCGGGAACTCTCCTCGTCACCCATGGCCTGGAGTACGACGGCGCAGGCCGCGCGCGTGTGGGCGGCCCGGTCGTGGCCGGGCTCGGGCGGCCAGGTGTGCGTGAGGACTTCAAGGGCGTACGCGCACTGCTGCCCGGTCAGACCCGCGAGCCGGGCGACGAGGTCGTCCGTGGCCTGGTCGGCGAGCACGGCGGTGGCCTTGAGGAAGGCGTCGAGGACGGGTTCGCGCCGCAGCATCGACAGCAGCCGCTCGCGGCGCAGCGACTCGCCCAGCCCGCGCAGGCGTTGCGTGTGCCAGTGGGGTGCGCCCAGCCGCCGCAACCGGGCCCGGTCGCACAGCACCCGCAGGTCCTTGGGCCGGCCCGCTGTGATGTCGTGGCAGGTCCGGCGGAACTCCTCGGGGCAGCCGTCCCCGAGATGACGGGTCACCAGCGCCGCGGTGCCGCGACGGGACAGGCCGCAGGCCCGCACGCGGTGGGTGGCGGCCGCCGTGATCTCGCCGACGAGCGGGTCGCGGGTGCCGAGGCCGTCCTTGCGGACCACGGCCAGCAGCATGCGCAGGCCGTCGAGGCGCGCCGCGAGATGGGCGAGGGCCTCCAGGGAGTCGTCGTCGACCCAGCCCAGGTCGTCGACGGCGAGGACCACGGACCGCTCGGCGCTGAGGCCGGCGAACAGGATGTGCAGCCAGTGGAGCGTGTCGGCGCGCACGACGGCACCCGCCTCGCCTTCTGGGCCCGCGTGGTCCGGGCCGGCGGCGATGGGCGGCACCGCGGTGAGCAGGGGAGCGGGCAGATCGCGTTCGGCGACCAGCGGAAGCACGAGCCGGCGCAGCACACCGAAGGGGACGGTGCGTTCGGCGGGGATGCCGCCGGAGCGCAGCACCAGGGCGCCGGTCGCCGTGGCCCGCTCGGCCAGCCGGTTCAGCAGGGCCGTGGTGCCGGCGCCGGTGCCGCCCTCGACGACGACGAGGACGCCGGTGCCCGCCCGGGCCTCGGCGACCGCCTCGTTGAGTACGGCCAGCTCCTGCTCGCGCTCCAGCAGCATGGCTCAGTCGTCCTCCTGCCGGGCGCGCAGATGCGCGACGAGGGCGGCACGGCCCTTCACGCCGAGCTTGCGGTAGGTGTGCGTCAGCCGGAGCTCGACGGTGCGGGTGGCAAGGCCCAGACGGCGGGCGATCTCACGGTTGACGAGCCCGGCCAGGACGAGGTCCGCCACGTCGCGCTCGGACGGCGTGAGCGGGTCCGGCGCCGGGGCGGTCACGTCGGGCAACGCTGCCGGAGCGTCGTGGGAGGACCGTGGCGAGGGGGCGGACCCGGCGTATGCCCGAGGGATTTCGACGCCGTTGCCTGCCAGCGCCTCGAGGGTGCGGGCGCGCAACGCCGTGAAGGCACCGGGCGTGCCCCAGCGCTCGGCGACCTCGCGTTCCTTCACGAGCAGGTCGTCCGCGGTGGCTGCGGCGCCCAGGTGGTGGTGGGCGACGGCCGCGGCGCTGCGCCACGGTATGAGCATGGGGTTGCGCCAGCGCTTGGCCCGCAGCATGCGGCCGCATTCCTCCAGCAGGAGCAGCGCACGGGCCGGGTCCTGGTCGATGAGGGCGAGTTCGGCACGGGCGTACAGCAGGAACGCCGTGGTGACGCTGTGGCCCTCGGGCCTGCTCCGGGCGCGTTCCGAGGCGCGCCGGGCCTCGTCCACGCGGCCGCAGCGGAGCAGGGCGAGGACCTCGGCGGCGGCCAGGCGCGGGGCGAGGAGGCTGTGCCACGACGCCGGGGGCAGGGCCCGGGTGGCGGCGGTCAGCTCGCGCAGCGCCTCCTCGCCGTGACCGAGGCGTATCTGCTCCTCCGCACGGCTCAGCAGGGCCTGTGCGGCCGCCGCGAGGGCGTCGGCGCCACGCGCGTCCGCGGCGACGGCGTCCAGACGGTCGAGGCCGGCGGGTATGTCGTCCGCGCTCAGCAGGGCCCGCGCCGCGGCTATGCGGCACATGAACGGCACGGTCGCGGGTTCGTCGAGCGCCGTGCGGGCGAGTTCGAGGACCCGGTCCCGCTCGTCACCGCGGGTGGCGAGGGTCCAGGCGAGCACGGCCGACTGGGCGGGGTGCCCGGTCCGGTCGGAGTGGACGGGGGGCGGGGCGACGAGCGGGAGTCCGCCCTTCTCCTTGTGGGCGAGCCGGCCGAGGGCGCGCAGCGGGCGCAGCTCCTCGTCGGGGATCTTGGTCAGGGCCCGCTGGTGCACGTCGGCGATCACCCAGCGCGCGGTCTCGGCGTCGCCCCGGCTGAGCAGCAGATCGGCGGCGTTGAGCACGTCGGGCCAGGTCTCGCGGCTGAGGTGACGGAGCATCACCTGACGCAGCCGGCCGTCCGCGGCCTGCGGGGCGGTGACCGCCTCGGCCGTGGCCAGCCGGATCAGACGCCGGGCCCGTTCGGCCTCGGTCACCGGCTCGCACAGCGAGTGCCGCAGCGACGCGGTGGTGACGTCGGCGGTGTGCCGGGGGCGGGAGGACGCGGCGAGGTCCGAGGCGGTCCAGGAACGCACGAGCGAGGTGACGTCGCCGAGCATGTCGGCGACGGTGCCCACGCGCGCGCCCTCCTGGCCGTGCAGCGACGCCGCGCGGCGGTGCAGCCGGTCGCGCTCGGGCCCGGTCATGCCCGCCAGGACGTCGTCGGCGAACCAGGGGTGGCGCAGCCGGGGAATGTCGGTGTCGGCGAGCAGCCCGCACGCCCGCAGGGCGTCCACGGCGTCGGCGAACGCGGTCGCGTCGAGACCGGCGAGGGCCGCGAGCCGGGCCGGCTCCAGCTGGTGCCCGCCGACCGCGGTGGCCCGCAGCAGGGCCACCACGTTCTTGGGCAGACCGTGCAGGGTGGTGAGGGCGCGGGTGGACCAGGCGGTGCGGGCGGCGGCGATGAGCTGCGGCACCGCGTCCGTGTCCAGGGGACGTCCGAGCCCGGTGATCCGGTCGGCGACGGCGTGCAGCACGGCGGGGGACCAGCCGGCGACCCCGGCCACCGTGAGCACGGACCGCTGTACGGGGTGGCCGACGCGGGCCTCGACCACGCTGCGCGCCTCGGCGGTGGTGAGCGCGTCGAGGCGCAGGGTGTGCACCGAACTGGGCGCCGCGGGCCGGGCGCCCGCGGCGTCGAGGACCTGACGGACCGGCACGGGGGAGGTGACGAGGCCCAGCACCGCGCCCTGCCGGGCGCGGTGGATCAGATCGACCAGGCGGCGCAGGGAGTGGGGGTCGGCGAGGTGCAGGTCGTCCACGGCCAGCAGCACGGGCCGGCCGGCCGACAGGGTCAGCAGGGTGTCGCACATCCGGGCCACGGTGTCCGTGGGCCTGCTCGTGGGGCCGATGCCGGAGGCGAGGGCACCGATCCTGGATGGCCGGCACAGGGTGCCCAGGAGCTGGGTGATGGCACCGTACGGGAGCTGGGACTCACGCGGTGAACAGCGGGCGACCCCGACGGCGAGACCCGCGGCACGGGCCCGGTCGACGACCCGGTCGAGGACCGCGCTGCGGCCGGAGCCGACGGGACCGGTGACGACGGCGATGTCGGAGACACCGTCCTCGAGTCGTCGAACGAACCCGTCGAGGGTGTCGAGCACGGCCTGCCGGCCGACGAGTTGAGCGGGGACGAAAGCGGGTGTGGCGGTCATGGGCGACCCTGGTGGGGGGTCGCGGCACGCACCAGGTGGGGGGCGGTGGGGGGTCGGTCGGCGAGCCGCGGACGGTTTCGCATGCGCACCTCTCGTCTGATGACAGTGGGTGACCTGCTCTTCCTTCGAATCGGAGATTAGCGAGCCACGCACCCCCATTACAGGTTTACCCGGGGATCCCTGAGCTTTTTTTGAGGTTACTGAGGAATCAACACGCGTTGATAAGCGGAACGGTGGCGACGGAACGGGTTGGTTGAATCCCGCGGCGGCCCCTCCGTCGTTACTCTCCGGCCAACCGGGCTGTTCAGGACGGGCACTTGGTCCCGCTCCAGCCATCGACGGGTCATCTGCGAGAAACTGGCCGGTAACTCGGGTGAACACTGGATTCCCGCTCCGGGGGCCATAGTTGGGGCTTCATCCGTACCCAGTGGAGTTAAAACGAATCCAGGCAGCTCAGGGATGGATTTCTGACATCCGTTCAGTTGACTTGGATTCCAATTCCCCGGACGGATACCTGGCGGGCGGCCCTGCGGTGCCTCGGGGCGTCCGGGCGGCCCCGTTGTGGGGGCCCGCGCGCCCGGATCCCGCGCTGTTGAACAAGTGGCGTATGCGCCCTGTGGGAAAAGATGCGCGCTTTGTGACTGTGTGGTGCTCTTGGTTGTGGAGGCTATGGCTGACCCCAGAGGAGATGGTGATATGCCTTCCATCAAGGCGATCGAGGAAACGACCGGCGTGCGGACCGACCTCGAAGCGGCACTCGACCCGGCCGAACCCGACGGCGTCTTCCGCGACAGCCGCGAGTGCGCAGCACTGGCGCTGCTCTCCGCGGACACCAAGCTGCTGCTGTCCCCGCCGACCCCTCGCCCCAAGAAGGGCTGAGCGGACGAACGGGAGCGACTGAATGGAGCAGTCAGGCACTTCGGCCCTCTTGCAGGGCGCTGTGCAGGACATTGCGTCCGACGTGGTCTCCGCCCTTCGGGGCGGAGACCACGTGCGCATGTCAGGCACCGCGGCGATGAACGACGTCGAAGGAGGCATGGCCCTCGCGGCCGTACGCGTGGTGGGAGCGGATCTGCTGCTGCCGCACGTCCTCTTCCCGACTCCGCCCGCCCCGGAGGCACTTGAGACGTTCCGCAGAACGGTGGAGGCATTCCCGCCGCGTCCCGACGCGGCACCCACCGTGCTGTGGAGCCACTGGGCCATGCGCCGCACCCTGGTGCGGTTCGACCCACCCCCGACCGGCGACCACGACACCGAACCCGGAGCCGACTGGCTCGACGAGGCGCCGTGGCAGACACTGACCCACCAACTCGCGGTCCTGGCACCCCTCGCCCTGCCCGGCGAGGACTGCGCCGTGGCCCGCGCGGCCCGTCGTCGCCCGGTCGACGTGGCCCGGGGCTTCGTGAGGGCGGTACGCCGCAGGGACTGGCAACAGGCGGCCGGCGCCGGGCGCTGGCTGACCCTGCTGGACGGCGTACCGGACACGCTGGGCCTCGAAACCGGCCTGGACTTCGTGGAGTTGATGGGCGGCAGCGATCCCCGGGTGACCCTCCAGGTGCAGGCGGCACGGGTCATGCGGGCAGCCGGAGCACTCGTATGACGGCGACCGCCATGGGCGTCGGGGACATCCGCGAGGTGGGCGCCGCCGCGTTCGCCTGGCTGTCCGCGCACACCGCCGACTTCGCGCTGGACGAGGACGCGTTCACCGAGGACGCCCACGTCGACGTCACCTGGAAACCACTCGGGGAACTGGCCCAGACCTGCCAGAGCGTACGGACGCACCTGCCGCCGTCGGACCCGCTGCACGGGTGCGCGTCGGACCTGCTGCGGTTCGCCTGGCAGCAGACCGGCCGCGGCGAACTCTTCCTCCGCCTCCAGCGGTCGGAGCCCTTCGCGACCTACCCCCTGGAGGTCTACTCGGTGTTCGCCGCGGCCGGGCTGCGGCACCCCGGGTACGAGGCGGCCGCCACCACGACGGCCCGCACCCGGGGCTGGCGGCTCACCGAACAGGAACCCACCCGCCGCCTCGGCGTGCTGAAGGCCGAGCGGCGCAGCGGCATCGAACGGCCCGACGAGTCCGCCCAGGTGCTGCGGCGCACCTGGCTCGGCGGCCTGCCGGAGCCCTGGACGTTCGAGCGCTCCTCGGGGTACGCGCTCACCCACGTCGTCTTCCACCTCACCGACTGGGGCCGCGTCCCGACCGGCGTCCCCGCCGACCTCGCCGCCTATCTGGGCCACTGGCTGCCGTCCTGGCTCGACACCTGCCTGGACGCCACGATGTGGGACCTGAGCTGCGAACTGCTGGTCGTGGCCGGTAGCTTGCCGGCCCCGCCCGACCTGCCGGCCTTCCGGTCCGCCTGGACCCGCATCGCGGGGGCCCAGTACGACTCCGGCGCGCTGCCGCAGGAAGGCCCCGGCGCCGACGCCGCCGGCCCGGAGCCGGACTTCCTGCGCTGTTACCACTCCACCCTGATGGCCGCCTTCGCGGCGGCACAGACCGTCAAGCGCCTCACCGACGAGGGCGACGACGACATCGACGCGGGCGGTGACGGTCACCGATCGCGAGCGGGCCGCGCGCGGACCCGCCACGACGGACAAGGAGTGCCCGGATGACCGACACCCGTCTGATGCACACCGTCGGCGTGCGCGCCCTGGAGTGGCTGTGGGCCCACCGCGACGGGTTCCGCCTGGAGCCCGACGTCGATCCGGAGATCGGCTTCCTGGAACGCTTCAAGCCCGTCGGTGAACTCGCCCTGATCTGCCGGGTGCTGTTCCGCGAGGGCGTCGCCGGGTCCCGGCAGGCCGACCTGGCCCGGCGGCTGCTCGACCACACCTGGCGGCACACCCTGGACGGCGGTCGCATGCTGGCGCGCGGCCAGCGCATCGAGCCGATGTCGCCCATCCCCTTCGAGGTGTACCTGCCGTACAAGGAACTCGGGTACAGCGAGCCCGAGGTGGAGCGCGCGACCGTGCTCTACCACCGGCTGGAGAGCTGGGCGGCCCTCGAACTCGACCCGACCCGGCGCCTCGGACTGGCCGCGTTCCAGCGCCGCTTCGGCCTCACGCCGCGCCCGCCCGAGTCGGCCCTCGTGGCTCCGACCTGGCTCGCCCGCAGGCCCGAGCCGTGGACGGTCAGCGGGCACATCGCCTACGACGTCACGCACACGGTGTTCCACCTCACCGACTGGGGCGCGCACCCGGAGGCGCTGCCGCCGGAGATCGCCGACTACCTCGCCACCTGGCTGCCGGTCTGGATCGACGACTGGCTGGACCTGAAGCGCTGGGACCTGCTCGGCGAACTCCTCGTCGTCGACGCCTGTCTGCCGCGGCCGACGCTGGACGAGCGGGGCTGGGAGGGCTTCGCCGCCGCGCAGCAGGCCGACGGTGCCATGCCGGCCGTACGGTCGATGCCGGAGGGCGAGCCGGACGAGCTGTTCGACATGGTGTACCACCCCACCCTGGTCGCCGCGTTCGCCTCGTTCCTGGCCACCTCGCGGGCCCTGTCCGAACTGACCCACGCGACGACATGACCGCCGGTCCGTCGCCCTGGCCGGGCATCGACGACGACACGGACGCGACGGCCGAGGGCGGCGTCCTCGGCAACGCCGGTACGGGCCGGCCCACTTCGGCCGACGCCGAGGACGCCCTGCGCGAGCGTGCGGCGCGGGCCGTCGCGGCCATCGACGCGCCCGACGTGGTCTTCGCCGTCTCCCGCAACGGTCGGCGCACCCTGCACTGCGGTGGCAGCACCCCGCACCCTCCCGTGCCCCGGGAGGACCTGCGGTACGAGATCGGCTCGGCCTCGAAGACGTTCACTGGGCTGCTGCTGGCCCGGCTCATCCGGCGCGGCGTGCTCACCGGGGGCGAGCCGGCCGCCGCCTGGCTCGACCCGGGGCGCCGCACCGGCGCGTCCCCGGCGACCCTCGCGCACCTCCTCACGCACACGGCAGGACTGCCCACGCTGCCCGCCGACTTCTACCGGCGCGCACTGCCCGCCTGGCGCACCAACCCCTACGGCCGCTACCCCGCCGAGCGGGTGGTCGACGCCTTCCTGCGCCACCGCCCCCGGCACCGGCCCGGCACCCGCTGGCAGTACTCCAACTTCGGCGTCGCCGTCCTCGGTCACGCCCTCGCCGGCGCGGCCGGCACGGCGTGGGAGGAACTCCTCGGCACCCATGTGCTGCGCCCGCTCGGCCTCGACGGCACCGCGCTGCGGCCGGAGGACCCGAAGACCGACGCCGTGGGCCACGGCAAGGACGGGCGCACGCCCGCGCTCGCCTTCGACGCCGGAGGCTTCGCGGCGGCCGGCGCGGTTCGCGCGACACCGCACGATCTCCTGACGTTCCTGGAGGCCCACCTCGACCCGGCCGGCTCCCCGCTGGCCGGAGCCCTGAGCGCGGTCCGCACCCCTGTACTGCGCCGCGGCCTCGGCCACCGGCACGTGCACACGATGGCCTGGTTCCGGCACCCCACGGACGGCGGGCCGCTGTACTTCCACAGCGGGGCGACCCTCGGCCAGCAGGCCTTCCTGGGCTTCAGGCCCGACACGGGCACCGCCCTGGCCGCGCTGTGCACCCGCCGCTTCCGTTCCCGCGACGCCTTCATCGCCACCGCGTACGCCTTGCTGGCCGACCAGTGACCGGGCCGCACCGTCGGAAAGACGAACGGTGCGGGGCTCGCGCCCCGCACCGGAAGCCGTACGACTCCTGTATCCGCCTACAGCCGTTGCCACAGGGCCGGGGTGGCACCCGGCGACCAGCGTCCCTGCGCCTGGTGGCTCTGGATGCACTGGTAGCGCACGCCCGCGTGGGTCACCGTGGTGCCGGCCTCGTAGACCCGGCCCGCGGCCCATGCGGTGGCCGCCCCGTTGTCCGCCGGCGCGGGGGAGCCGGCCTGCGCGGTCGCGGTCTTCAGGACCAGACCGAAGTCGCTGAGGATCGGGTTGACCGGCTGATAGAAGGTGGTCCCGCCGCTCGTGCAGTCGCCCGAGCCGCCCGAGGTCACGCCCTGCGCCTGGGAGCCGGAGATGTACGGGCCGCCGGAGTCACCCGGCTCGGCGCACACCGTCGTCTCGGTGACGCCGTTCACGGTGCCCTCGGAGTAGCTGACACTTGTGCCGTGCTGCTCGATGGTCCCGCAGTGCCAGCCCGTGGTGGAACCGGAGCGGCAGATCGACGCGCCGACAAGGGCCTGGACCGAGCCGGTGACCTGCGTCCGCTGGCCGCCCTCGCCCTTCACGTCCGGCGTTGCGGTCCAGTTGCTGTTCACGCTCACCCACGACATGTCCTTGCCGGGGAACGTGGACGCCTCGAAGGTGCCCTGCGCCGCCATGTTGAACCCGGTGGTCGAGTCGTCGGCGTTGCCGCAGTGGCCCGCCGAGGCGAAGCCCTGCTGGGTGTCCTTGGTGACGGAGAACCCGATGGAGCAGCGCGCCGAGCCCTCGATGTAATAGGCCTCGCCGCCGACGAGGTCCGCCAGCGGCCGCGGCCGTGCCGCCGACACCAGGACGGTCACGCCCTTGTCCTGGACACCGGCGGCCTTGATGAACGCGGTCGCGGCCGGCTTCTTGACCGCCCGGACGACCACCCGGTTCGTCGGCACGTCGACGTACCAGACCGGTGTGTCACGCGTGTTGGCGCCGTTCGCGGCCTTGTCCAGCTTCTCCTTGACGGCCTGGAGTTCGCTCAAGGGGTGCTTGACGACGACGGCCTTCGCGCCCTGCGCCTGAATCGCGGTCACGTCGTCGGCGTGCGTCGTCGCGACCGCGAGCTCGGCGGAGGTCGCGCCCCGGAGCCAAGCGCCCGCGAAGCGCTTGCCGAGCGAGTTGCGCAGGCGCCCCGCGCGGACCCCGGCCTCCGCCTCGTTGACGAGCCGCTCGGCCGCCTGTCCCGGCTTGAGTTTCAGGTCACGCTCCATGGCGCGCACCACCGCGGCCGGCGGCCGGTCGGCACCGAGCGTCTGCGCTGCGGTGGACGCGGGCGCCGGCGGCGGCGCGGCCGTGGCGGCCGTGGTGACGCCGGTGAGCACGAGGGCGCCGAGAGCGGTCAGGGCGGCGCGGCGACCGGCCGCGGTATGTCTGAGGAGCATGCGATGTGCCTCCATCGAGTACGCGTGGGATTCCGACCAGATGGAGGCCTTGACGCAAAGACATGCGCCAATGTCAGAAAAGATGATTTTTAGCGCTTTGGGGGGTGCCGTTGGCTGCCATGTGCGCCAGCGGGACGATCACCAGAGTTTCATCGTTCGTTTTCTTGAATCGTTCGTGTTTGCAGAGGTAGGTTGGCCGCATGACCGCATCCCAGACTCCGACCCCCGCCGAGGAGCTCCGCGGTGCCGGCCTGAGGGTGACCGCGGCGCGTGTCGCGCTGCTCGACGCCGTCCGGGCCGGCGACCACCTCGGTGTCGAGGCCATCGCCTCCGGGGTGCGTGATCGCGTAGGTCATGTCTCCCTGCAAGCCGTGTACGAGGGCCTCCACGCGCTCACCGCGGCGGGACTCATACGTCGTATCGAACCGGCCGGGAGTCCGGCCCGGTTCGAGGGGCGTGTCGGCGACAACCACCACCACATCGTGTGCCGCTCCTGCGGTGTCGTCGCCGACGTCGACTGCGAGGTCGGCGAGGCGCCCTGCCTGACCGCGTCCGACGACCACGGCTTCGCGATCGACGAGGCCGAGGTCATCTACTGGGGCCTGTGCCCCGACTGCTCCACCGCCAACAGTGCACCCCGAGCACTGTGATCCACCTAGTTCGGAAGGTTTCCCATGGCTGAGAACCCCGATGCGATCGTCACTGACGCGAAGACTGAGGGCACCGGTGGCTGCCCCGTCGCGCACGGTCGCGCCGCGCACCCCACGCAGGGCGGCGGCAACCGTCAGTGGTGGCCGGAACGGCTCAACCTGAAGATCCTCGCCAAGGACCCCGTCGTCGCGAACCCGCTCGGTGCGGACTTCGACTACGCGGAGGCGTTCAACGCCCTCGACCTGGCGGCCGTGAAACAGGACATCGCCGAGGTGCTGACCAACTCGCAGGACTGGTGGCCCGCGGACTTCGGCAACTACGGCCCGCTGATGATCCGTATGGCCTGGCACAGCGCCGGCACCTACCGCATCAGCGACGGCCGCGGCGGTGGCGGCCGCGGTCAGCAGCGCTTCGCGCCCCTGAACAGCTGGCCGGACAACGGCAACCTCGACAAGGCCCGCCGTCTGCTGTGGCCGGTCAAGAAGAAGTACGGCCAGTCCATCTCCTGGGCCGACCTCATGATCCTCACCGGCAACGTCGCCCTGGAGCAGATGGGCTTCGAGACCTTCGGCTTCGGCGGCGGCCGCGCCGACGTCTGGGAGGCCGACGAGGACGTGTACTGGGGTCCCGAGACCACCTGGCTCGACGACCAGCGCTACACCGGCGACCGTGAGCTGGAGAACCCGCTCGGCGCCGTCCAGATGGGTCTGATCTACGTCAACCCCGAGGGCCCGAACGGCAACCCGGACCCGATCGCCGCGGCCCGCGACATCCGCGAGACGTTCCGCCGCATGGCGATGAACGACGAGGAGACCGTCGCCCTGATCGCCGGTGGCCACACCTTCGGCAAGACCCACGGCGCCGGCCCGGCCGACGCGGTCGGCAACGACCCCGAGGCCGCCGACATGGAGCAGCAGGGCCTGGGCTGGAAGTCGACCTACGCCTCCGGCAAGGCCGGCGACGCGATCACCAGTGGTCTGGAGGTCACCTGGACCACCAAGCCCACCCAGTGGAGCAACGACTTCTTCGACATCCTCTTCGGCTACGAGTGGGAGCTGACCCAGTCCCCGGCCGGCGCCAACCAGTGGGTGGCCAAGGACGCGCAGGAGATCATCCCCGACGCGCACGACCCGTCGAAGAAGCGTCTGCCCACGATGCTCACCACGGACCTCTCGCTGCGCTTCGACCCGATCTACGGCCCCATCTCGAAGCGCTTCCACGAGAACCCGGCCGAGTTCGCGGACGCCTTCGCCCGCGCCTGGTACAAGCTCACCCACCGTGACCTGGGCCCGAAGTCCCTGTACCTCGGCCCGGAGGTCCCGGCCGAGACCCTGCTGTGGCAGGACCCGCTGCCCGCCGCCGAGGGCCAGGCCATCGACGCCGCCGACGCGACCGCGCTCAAGGCCAAGATCCTCGACTCGGGTCTGACCGTCCCGGAGCTGGTCAAGGCCGCGTGGGCGTCCGCAGCCACGCACCGCGCCAGCGACAAGCGCGGCGGTGCCAACGGCGGCCGTATCCGCCTGGAGCCGCAGCGCGGCTGGGAGGTCAACGACCCGGACGAGCTCGCCCAGGTCCTGCGCACCCTGGAGAACATCCAGGGCGAGTTCAACTCGGGCGCCAAGAAGGTCTCCCTGGCCGATCTGATCGTCCTCGGTGGCTCCGCCGCCGTGGAGAAGGCCGCGAAGGACGCCGGTGTCACGGTCGAGGTGCCGTTCACCGCGGGCCGTGTCGACGCGACCGAGGAGCACACGGACGTCGAGTCGTTCGCGGCGCTGGAGCCGGCGTACGACGGGTTCCGCAACTACCTCGGCAAGGGCAACCGCCTGCCGGCCGAGTACCTGCTGCTGGACCGCGCCAACCTGCTCGCGCTGAGCGCCCCCGAGATGACCGCCCTGGTCGGCGGTCTGCGCGTCCTGGGTGCCAACCAGAACGGGTCCAAGCACGGCGTCCTCACCGAGACCCCGGGCAAGCTGACCAACGACTTCTTCGTCAACCTGCTCGACCTGGGCACGACGTGGAAGTCCACCTCCGAGGACCAGACCACGTTCGAGGGCCGTGACGCCTCGGGCCAGGTCAAGTGGACCGGCACCCGTGCCGACCTCGTGTTCGGCTCCAACTCCGAGCTGCGCGCCCTCGCCGAGGTCTACGCGAGCGACGACGCGAAGGAGAAGTTCGTCAAGGACTTCGTCGCCGCCTGGGCCAAGGTCATGGACCTGGACCGGTTCGACCTCGTCTGATCAGTCCCCGTGAGACGTCCGGGCCGGCCCGCTGGGGTCGGCCCGGACGTCTTTCACAGAACGCACACCCCGCACCATCAATTATTTAGATTTCAAGCTATAGGCTCGCCGAATCCGGACAGAGGCCGAACGAGGTTTCAGGAGACTCGGCGTGGTTGACGGCGACGTAGTGGTGATCGGCGGCGGCTACGCCGGCGTCCGTCTGGCCAAGCGGCTCGACACGACCGCGCGGGTCACGCTGGTGGACCGCAAAGAGGTCTTCTTCCACCGCATCGCCGCCCTGCGCGCCGGAGTGCGTCCGGACTGGTCGCACAGCCCGTTCATCCCCTACGACCGGCTGCTTCGCAACGGCCGCGTGGCCGTGGGCAAGGCGGTCCGCATCGACACCGGCGAGCGGCAGGTCGTCCTCGGCACCGGCGAGCGGCTCCGTTACGACGTGCTGGCGATCGCGACCGGCGCCGACTACCCCGAGCCGGCCCGCTTCAGCGGCACCACCACCGAGGAGGCGGCGAAGTCCTTCGCCACGCACCAGCAGCACATCGCCACCGCCGAGCACGTCCTGGTCGTCGGAGGCGGGCCCTCCGGCGTGGAACTCGCCGCCGAGATACGCCTTGCCCGGCCCGGCGCCCGGGTCACCCTCGCGCACTCCGGGCCGGAACTGCTGCACGCCACGGGCAGCGCGCGGGCCGGACGCAAGGCGCGGGGCTGGCTGGAGTCCCACGACGTGCAGGTGTGGCTGGACTCCTTCATGTCCCCGGGCAACGACTTCGGCACCTACCGCGACGCCCGCGGCAACATCATCGAGGCGGATCGTTCCTTCTGGGCGACCGGCACCACGCCCAACACCCTCTGGCTGCGGCTGGCCGGACACGGCGACTGGCTGAACGGCACGGGCCACGTCAAGGTCGACGAGGCGCTCCGCCTCCGGGGTTGGCTGGACGTGTTCGCGGTCGGCGACGTCAATGACGCGACCGACCTCAAGATCACCCCGGCCGCGCTCGCCCAGGCCGACCTGGCCGCCCACAACATCCGCGCCTACCTCAACAGCAACGGCAAGCACCGCAAGCAGCCCCGCTTCTACCGGCCGATGCACCGCACCCCGCTCATCGTCCCGTTCGGCGCGGCCGACGGTGTGACGGTCCTGCCGGTGCCGGGCGGCGAATCAGCCGTCCTCGGCAGCCGCACCACGACCGTGGCCAAGGCGAAGAACCTGATGACGCCCTACATGAGGCGCCAGCTCGGATACAGCGCCGCGTGAGCGCCGTCGCCCTGGCGGCCTGAACACGCCGGCCCGGTGTGGGGGAGGCCACGCCGCCGGTGAGATCGCGGGCATGTTCCGCGCCGGGGCGGCCGGGTTACCGTTTTCGGGACCCCCCTTCCCCTGATGGCCTTCGCCCATCGCCAGTACCTCGGACGGTCCGGCAGTGCTCGCAGACCTCTCCCCGCTCATCGCGGCGACCACCCAGTGGCTGACCCGCTCCTACCCGGCGTACGGCGGTGCCCTGGCCGCCGCCCTGGGCGAGGTGCAGGCCCGCCAGGCGGTCACGGTCGCCGCCTGGCTGCGCTACCCGACGCCGACCGACGCCGCGCTGGTCCGGATGGCGGGCCCCGGCGGTTCGGCCGGACTGGACTGGATCACCGGCGCGGACACCGCCGCGCACGAGGATCCGGACGAGTTCGCCTGGCGCACCTGGGTCGACGAGGTCGTCGCAAGCTGGGCCGCCTGCCTGCTCATCGACGCCGACCTGGCCAGGCTCGCGGTCGCCACCGTCGCCGACGGCGGCCTCGCCGCCGCCCCGGTCGAATTCCGGCGTCTGCTGTCCCCCGACGCCGACGACCGCCGGGCGGCCGCCCTGCTGCGCCACCCCGACCTCCTCGCCCCCGTGGCGGCCCTGCACCGCACGGCACTGGACGAACTCCTCGGCCCGGGGCAGGCGCTGATCGCCTGAGACGGACGCAAGGCGCCCGCGGAGGACGCGAGTTCACGCCGCGTCAGATCCGGAGGGGGCCTCAGGCCTTCTTGCCGCGGCCCGTCAGCGCGTCGCGCAGACGGTCGACGAGTCCGGCGCCGGGCGCCAGCAGCTTGTTGGCCGGCGGCTTGTCCGGGGCGGCCGGGTGCGGCCGGGTCGGCGCGACCTTCTTGGCCTGGCGCACCTTGTCGCCGAGGTCGTCGAGCGCGTCCGGCGGACAGGCCGCCCGGAGCTGCGGGAAGAGGTTCCCCTCCTCGTCGGCGATGTGGGAGCGGACCTCCGACATCAGCATCCCGATCAGCCGGTCGAACTCGGGATCACCTGCGTCGCAGCGCTCCAGGTCCTTCATGATGCGCTCGGCCGTGGAGTGGTCCTCGATCTCCCGGTCGGCGATCGCGTCGCCGCCCGCCACGTGCCGCCGCACGGCCGGGTACAGATAGGCCTCCTCGGCCACCGAGTGCCGCACCAGCTCCATCGTGACCTGGTCGGCGTACAGCTTGCGGTCCGCGCTGCCGGGCGCGAGCCCCTCTATCCGGCCGAAGAGCTCCTCGACCTCACCGTGATCGGTCATCAGCTCGTCGATGACGTTCCCGCCATGACCCATGTTCGCCACCTCCAGTCCCGGTCGGCGGCCCGGACGGGCCGCCGTGGGCATCGAGTGCCCGTAGCGGGCGGGCTCACACGACACCGCCCCGGGCGTCGGCACCGTGCGTGTGCGGCCTAGGGTGCGGGCATGAGCTCGCAGGCATACCTCTCCGAACTGTTCTCGCTGGAAGGCCGGGTCGCCGTGGTGACCGGTGGCAGTTCCGGCATCGGCCGCGCCATCACCGAGGCACTCGCCCGGGCGGGCGCGAGCGTCGTGGTCGTGGCCCGCAGGGAGGCGGAACTGGCCGTGACCGTCGGCGAGCTGGAGGCCGTGGGCTGCCGCGCGGCCCGGGTCAGCGCGGACCTGGGCACCCGCGACGGCGTGCGCGCCGCGGCCGAGGCCGCCGTGGAGGCGTTCGGCGAGCCCGACATCCTGGTGAACTGCGCCGGGATCAACCTGCGGCCCCCGATGGGCGAGCTCGGCGAGGACGTCTGGGACACCACCATGGCCCTCAACCTCGACGCGCCCCACCTGCTCGGACAGCGCTTCGGACCCGGCATGGCCGAGCGCGGCTTCGGACGGATCATCCACATCACCTCGCAGCAGGCGCACCGCGCGTTCGTCCAGAGCGGCGCCTACGGCGTCTCCAAGGGGGCGCTGGAATCGCTGGCCCGCTCCCAGGCTGAGGCGTGGTCGCCGTACGGCGTCACCTGCAACACGCTCGTGCCCGGGTTCGTCATGACGCCGCTCAACACCCGCCTGTCGTCCGACCCGGACAAGGTGGCGGCGCTCGCCGCGCGCACCATGGTCGGGCGCAACGGCCTCGCCGAGGATTTCGCAGGCGCGGCCGTGTTCCTCGCGAGCAGCGCCTCCGCCTACGTCACCGGACAGTCGATCTTCGTGGACGGCGGGTTCTCGGTCCACTGAGCCCGTGCGGCCCCGGCCGGTCAGCGCAGGTCGAGCCGCATCAGGATCCGCGGATGACCGGCCAGCACCGAGGTCGTGTCGGCGACATGCACGAACCCCGCGCGCTCGAAGTTCTTGCGGATGCCGGCGTACGCCATCGTCAGGTCGACCCGGGCGTCGCCGTTGTCGAGCGGGTACGCCTCGATCACCGGGGCACCCCGGTCGCGGGCGAACTCGACCGCTCCGGCGATCAGGGCGTGGCTGATGCCCTGCTTGCGGTGGCCGGGGCGGACGCGGACGCACCACAGCGACCACACCGGCAGGTCGTCGATGTGCGGGATCTTGCGGTTGCGGGCGAAGGACGTGGCCGAGCGCGGCGCCACCGCGGCCCAGCCGACCGGCTCGTCACCGTCGTAGGCGAGCACTCCCGGCGGGGGATCGGCGTGGCACAGCTCCGCGACGTACTCGCCACGGGCCGGTCCGAACAGCTCGTTGTTCAACTTCGAGGGGATGCGGTAGCTCAGGCACCAACAGACGTTCGCCGTGGGCGACTTCGGGCCGAGGACCGGGCGTACGTCCTCGAAGACGGATGCCGGGCGGACTTCTATGGCCATGGCATCACCCTTTCACGGGACCCGCGCGGGCGCCGAGGCCGGCCCGAAGACGCGTCACGCCGTGGCGTGGAACGCGTGCAGTGTCTTCGTGATCTGCAGGTCGGGGACCTGGCCGAAGTCCTCGTACCACTCGCCGACCATGTGCAGGCCCGGCGGCTGTTCGAGGCACACGAGGTCGTCGCACTCGGGCCGCATGGCGGTGACGGTACGCGCGGCACCGACGGGGACCGCCAGGACGAGCCGCGCCGGG
This sequence comes from Streptomyces chartreusis, assembly GCF_008704715.1. Lineage (NCBI taxonomy): Bacteria > Bacillati > Actinomycetota > Actinomycetes > Kitasatosporales > Streptomycetaceae > Streptomyces > Streptomyces chartreusis. Next base: position 946,205 of record NZ_CP023689.1, on the reverse strand, counting down.
CCGTGGCGGCGCAGGAAGCGCAGCGCGGCCGTGGCGGTCAGGCCGGTGGTGAGGCCGTCGTCGACGAGGACGACCGTGCGTCCGCCCACGGACGGGGGCGGGCGGCGGCCGCGGTAGAGGTATTCGAGGCGGTGCAGTTCGTTGCGCCGGTGCACGACGACGTCACCGAGCCGGTCCTCGGACAGATGCATCATGGCCAGGCTCCGCCGGTCGTACAGCGGCGGGTCGTCGGCGACGATGGCACCGATCGGCGTCTCCGGCCGGATCGGGGTGCTGATCTCGCCGGCGATCAGCACGTCGAGCGGGGCGTGCAGGGCACGTGCGACCTCGGAGGCCACGGGCACGCCGCCCGGGGGCAGGGCCAGCACCAGCACGTTGCCGAGGTGGTCCGGCCCGGCCCACTCGACCAGCCGCAGGCCGAGCGCCTGTCCGGCGTGGGTACGGTCGGGGAATGGCACGGGACTCCTCCCTCCCGATCTGCGCAGCCGCCGAGTGCCCGGCCCGGCCTACGGGGAAACGGGCGGCACCGCGGAAAGCGGCCGACTTCCGGAGCGGCCCCCCGGCCCGACCGATCCTCGACTCCTCTGCACCCGTACGCCGAACTCCGACAACCCAAATTGATGACGATTCAACTGTGGCCGGTACGCCGGGCTGCGTATGCGCCACTCAGAGCGCATGGTGGTGGCATGAGCACGCGTCCCCCCGTGGTGGTGTCGCCGCCGGAGCCGGACGGCGGGCGTCAGGTGACGATCCGTGACGAGCCGACGGGCACCGCCTACAGCCTGTTCGACGTCATGGACCTGGTGCACCGCGCGGGCCTGCCCACCGAGGACCGGGCCGTCGACGACCCCGAGCTGATCGAGTGGCGCGGCGGCGGGCCGTACGACTGGAACAGCCCGGACCCCTCCGACAAGGCCAAGGGGTGAGGGGCGAGTGCCACCCTGGTAAGTCCGAGGTTCCCGGCGAAGAGCCCGTGGCCTTCACTGAAGTCGGCAAGTCCGAACGGATCACGACTTCACGGGGACCGACATGAACCGCAGGAAGAACATCGTCGCGGCAGGCCTGACCACCGCCTTCGCCGCCGTCGCCCTCACCCTGGGCGGCCTCGCCGCCCCCGCGCAGGCGGCCGGCACGGTCGACTGCGACGGCTGGGTGCACAACAACAACCCTGACCACGGCATCGCCGGCTGCCACAACAACACCGACCGCACCGTCACCTTCCGGGCCGAGATCGTCTGCGGCTGGGCACCGGACGTCTCCGGCCAGTGGGTGACGCTGGCGCCGGGTCAGTACGGCGAGTCGTCCGGCGTCTGCGCGATCTACAGCTCGGGCGTCGGCAGCGTCGGCTGGACCATCCAGTAGCGGGCCGACGGTGGGGTGTCCGATACCGGAGCGCTGGGTACGCGGCGACGGACGGAAGGGGAGACCCATGCGGTTCCGTGACCGCGCCGAGGCCGGGCGGGAGCTGGCGGAGCAACTGCGCATCCGTCAGGACAAGGGGGAGCTCCCGCACCCGGTCGTCCTCGCACTGCCCCGCGGCGGCGTCGCGGTCGCCCGGGAGATCGCCGAGGTCCTTCAGGCCCCCCTCGATGTGCTCGTCGTACGCAAGATCGGAGCGCCGTTCCACGAGGAGTTCGGGGTCGGCGCGCTCGCGGGCGAGGACCCTCCGGTCTTCGACGAGGGGACCCTGTACCGGCTGGGGCTGGGCGAGGCCGACCTCGCGCCGGTGGTGGAGCGGGAGCGCAAGGAGCTGCGGCGCCGCGAGGAACGCTATCGGCAGGGCCGCCCGGCGCCGGAGCTGCGCGGCCGTACCGCCGTCGTGGTGGACGACGGGGTGGCGACCGGCAACACCGCACGCGTCGCGGTGCGCGCCGTACGCAACCGGTCGCCCGAGCGGCTGGTTCTCGCCGTGCCCGTCTGCGCCCCGGAGGCGGCAGAGGAACTGCGCCGGGAGGTGGACGAGTTCGTCTGCCTGCACGAGCCGCGGCTGTTCAGCGCGGTCGGCGAGTGGTACGAGGACTTCCGGCAGCTCACCGACGCCGATGTGCTTCAGGTGCTGCGGGGTGACTGAGGCTCATCCCAGGGCGGCGGGCTTGCCGAGCGCGAGCGCGCCGTCCGGGCCGAGGGTGACATGGACGCCGTAGCCGATGCGGTCGAGGGTCGTGTGCAGCCAGCCGCGGGCCTCCGCCGGCGCCGGCTCAAGACGCATACGACGGGCCAGCAGGGGCTCCATGCGCAGCCCGGCGAGTTCGCCCGTGTCCGCCGTCAGGGTCACGAAGTAGGCGATGCGCAGGTCGTCGCGGTACTGCTCGTAGCCGGGTATGCCCTCGTAGTCGTCGATGAAGTCCCCGCAGCCGTGCAGGATCAGCCGGCCCCGGTAGACCTCGACGGCGCGCGGGTGGTGCGAGGAGTGGCCGTGGACGACATCGGCGCCGCCGTCCACCAGGGCGTGGGCGAAGCGCCGCTGTTCCCGGGGGACCGGGTAGCCCCAGTTGGAGCCCCAGTGCACGGACACCACCACGAGGTCGCCGGCCTGCTTCACCTGCCGTATCCGCCGGACCGCCGCGGCGGCCGGGGCGGGTGACAGCTCGGGGACGTAGGCGACACCGGGCCGGTCGCCGGTCGCCGCCCAGCCCGCCGGGATGCCGCTGTCGGCGGCGCCCAGCGCGAAGACCAGCACACGGCCGCCGTGGGGGAGCGGCAGCGCCACGGGCGCGTACGCCTCCTCCGAGCCGCGTCCCGCGCCGGCCGTGCGCAGGCCCGCCCCGTGCAGCACGTCGAGCGTCTCCTTCAGGCCCGCGCGGCCGAAGTCCTGCACATGGTTGTTGGCCAGGACGCAGACGTCGGGCCGGGCGACGGTGAGGGCCGGCAGGTTGGCCGGGTGCATGCGGTAGTGGACGGCCTTGCCGGGCTCGAACGCGTCACTGCGCGTCACGGACGTCTCCAGGTTGACGATCCGCACATCCGGGCCGACCGCCTCCAGCAGCCGCAGCGCCTCGCCCCACGGCCACGCCGCGTCCACGGGGGCCGGGATCGGGCCGCTCACCGACTCCGCCATGTTCACGTAGGCGCGGGCGTCCGTGATGTACCCCTCCCGCAGCACCGGGTCGCCGGGCCGGGCCAGGATCTGGTCGACACCGCGTCCGAGCATCACATCGCCGCAGACGAACAGCGTCACCGTGCCGCCGCTCATGCCTCCACGGTACGAGCCCCGCGCGCCGCCGCCGACCCGTACCCCTCACACGTCCACGGTCACCGCGCAGGACCATCCGTACGGATCCGGCCCGATGCGCAGCCCGTGCCAGGACACGCCCCTCGGATCGATCCCGGTGACCTGCACGTCGGTGAGTTCGGCGAGGGCGAGCCTTACGTCGAGTTCGCCCTCCGCGGCGTCGGCCTCCAGGTCCACCGGCACCCGGCCGTCCTCGTCGAGACGTACGGCGACCTCGTCGAGGAGCGCCGTCAGGAGCCCCTCGTCGGTGTCCTCGGCGAGCCGCACCCGCTCCACCGAGGTGGGTCGTACCGTGGTGACGTCGGCGAAGCACTCCACCATCCCCAGCGCGGCCTCCACCAGACACCGCTCGCGACTCACCGCCCACGCCTCGATCCGTACGTCGTCCGGGTGCGGCACGGCCCGATGGCCGCTCTCGCCGCGCCGCCGCGCCTGAATGACGTCGTCCGTGTCGCCGACCATCGGCACCACCTGATCCACCGCGTCTGTCCCGAGGAGTGCTACACGGACAGGGATACCCGACACGGGGCACGGTGTACCGCCGCCGAGGCCGAAGGAGCCGACATGCCGGACATGGAGCAGGACGAAGCACGCGCGCGGTTCGCCGCGGCACAGGTCGCACGGCTGGCCACGGTCGACCCGGAGGGCCGGCCGCACCTGGTGCCGGTCGTGTTCGCGGCGGACGGCGACGAGATCGTCAGCGCCGTGGACGCCAAGCCGAAGCGGTCGAAGGGGCTCAAGCGGCTGCACAACATCGCCGTGCGCCCGGCGGTCTGCCTGCTGGCGGACGAGTACGACGCCGACTGGGACCGGCTGTGGTGGGTCAGGGCGGACGGCGGCGCCCGGATCCTGCCGCCCGACGCGGCGGACGAGGCCACCCGCGCCGAGTACGCCGAGGCCGTGGAACGGCTGCGGCGGAAGTACCCCCAGTACCGGCAGGAGCCCCCGGAGGGCGCCGTCATCGTGATCACCGTCCTGCACTGGAGCGGCTGGCGGGCGGTGTCGGGCGGCGCGTGACCCCACCCCGCGGCAATCCGCGGCGGCAGACCCATTGACCTTGACCATCCACGAACATAATCTCCGTCTTCATATGTAGACGACGTCTTCATGTGAGGACCCCATTCATTGGGGTGAACGTAAGCGGCCGGCGTTCAAAGGAGAACTGGCATATGCCGCTCGTGGTGGTCGGGATCAGCGTCCTGGTCCTGCTCGTCCTGATGACCAGGCTCAAACTGAACGGCTTCGCGGCCCTGCTCCTGGTGGCCGTGGGCGTCGCCCTGGTCCAGGGCATCGCGATGGAGAAGATCCCCGACGTCCTGGCCGAGGGCATCGGCGGCCAGATAGGCGACACGATGCTCACCATCGGGCTCGGCGCGATGGTCGGCCGGGTGCTGGGCGACTCCGGCGCCGCCCAGCGAATAGCCGGCCGGCTCCTCGAGGTGTGCGGGCCGCGCTGGGTGCAGGTGGCCATGGTGCTGACCGCCATGCTCATCGGCGTGACGATGTTCTACGAGGTGGCCTTCGTCATCATCGTGCCGATCGCCTTCACCCTCGTGCGGGTGACCCGCGCGAACCTGCTGTGGGTGGGGCTGCCGATGTCGATCGCCCTGTCCACCATGCACAGCTTTCTGCCGCCCCACCCCGGCCCCACCGCGGTGGCCGCCACCTTCCACGCCTCCGTCGGACTGACCCTGTTCTACGGCCTGTTCATCGCCGTCCCGGTCGGCGCGTTCATCGCCCTGCTGTGGCCGCGCCTGCCGTTCGTGCGGGCCATGAACCCCAGCATCCCCAAGGGCCTGGTCAGCGAACGCGTCTTCGAGGACGACGAGATGCCCGGCATGGGCTGGTCGCTGTCCGTCGCCCTGCTGCCCGTCGTGCTGATCGCCGGGGCGGCCGTGGCGGACCTGGCAGGGGCCGGCGACGGCGGCCCGATGCACTTCGTCGCGTTCATCGGCTCCGCGCCGATCGCGCTGCTGCTCACCCTGCTCGTCGCGATCTGGGCGTTCGGGCCGCGCATCGGCCGCAGCCTGGCCGAGGTCAGCGCCTCCTGCAAGGAGGCCGCCCAGGCGATGGCGATGATCCTGCTCGTGATCGGCGCGGGCGGCGCCTTCAAGAACGTCCTCGTCGAGGGCGGGATATCCGACTACATCAAGGGCGCCACCGACGGCTGGTCGATCTCCCCGATCATCCTCGCCTGGCTGATCGCCGCCATCCTCCGCGTCGCCCTCGGCTCCGCGACCGTCGCCGTCGTCACCGCCTCCGGCGTCGCCCTGCCCCTGCTCGCGGGCAGCGGCGTCCACCCCGAGGTCATGGTCCTCGCCGTCTCCTGCGGCTCGATCGCCCTGTCCCACGTCAACGACCCGGGCTTCTGGATGTTCAAGGAGTACTTCAACCTGTCCGTCCTCGACGCCATCAAGGCCCGCACCACCTACACGACGGTCCTCGCGATCCTGGGCCTCGGTGGCGTACTGGTCCTGGAACAGGTCCTCGACGCCCTCAAGGTCTGACCCATCGCCCGCCCTCACGAGAACGGCAACTCCCGCCATGAGCCAGCCCGTCGTCACCCGCTTCTCCGTGTATCCGGTCGCCGGCCGGGACTCGATGCTCCTCAACCTCTCCGGCGCCCACGCCCCGTACTTCACCCGCAACGTCGTCGTCCTGGAGGACTCCGAGGGCCGCACCGGCCTCGGCGAAGTACCCGGCGGTGAGAAGATCACGCGGACCCTGCGCGACGCCGAACCCCTGGTCGTCGGCGCCCGCGTGGGTGACTACAAGAACGTCCTGCGGGCGATCGGGGCCACCTTCGCCGACCGTGACGCGGGCGGTCGCGGCGCGCAGACCTTCGACCTGCGCACGACGGTGCACGCGGTCACCGCCGTCGAGTCCGCCCTGCTCGACCTGCTCGGACAGCACCTGGAGATCCCGGTCGCCGCCCTCCTGGGCGACGGCAGGCAACGCGACGCCGTACGGGTGCTCGGCTACCTCTTCTACGTCGGCGACCCGGACCGCACCGACCTGGACTACGTCCGCGCACCCGGCGCGGACGTCGAGTGGTACCGCGTCCGGCACGAGGAGGCGCTGACTCCTGAGGCGATCGTCCGGCAGGCAGAGGCCACCTACGACCACTACGGGTTCCGCGACTTCAAGCTCAAGGGCGGCGTCCTGGCCGGCGAGGAGGAGGTCAAGGCCGTGACCGCCCTGAAGGAACGCTTCCCCGACGCGCGGATCACCCTCGACCCGAACGGAGCCTGGTCCCTGCGCGAGGCCGTCGAACTGTGCGGCCCCCTCCTGGGCACCCTCGCCTATGCCGAGGACCCCTGCGGGGCGGAGGACGGCTACTCCGGCCGCGAGATCCTCGCGGAGTTCCGCCGGGCCACCGGCCTGCCCACGGCCACCAACATGATCGCCACGGACTGGCGCCAGCTGACCCACGCCCTGGCACTCCAGTCCGTGTCGATCCCGCTCGCCGACCCCCACTTCTGGACCATGCAGGGCTCGGTCCGCGTCGCCCAGCTGTGCAACGCGATGGGCCTGACCTGGGGCTGCCACTCCAACAACCACTTCGACATCTCGCTCGCGATGATGGCGCACTGCGGAGCCGCCGCCCCCGGTGAGTACAACGCCCTGGACACGCACTGGATCTGGCAGGAGGGACGGGAACGGCTCACCGTCGAGCCGCCGCGCATCACCGGCGGCGAGGTCGCCGTACCGGACACACCCGGACTGGGCGTCGACCTGGACATGGACCGGCTCCTCGCGGCGCACGAGCTCTACCAGGACAAGGCGCTGTCCGGGCGGGACGACGCCGCGGGCATGCGGTACCTGGTCGAGGGCTGGACCTTCGACGCCAAGCGGCCCTGCCTCGTGCGCTGAAACGCTCCCGGACCGCCGTCAGAGGGCGAAGACGCGGCGGGCGTTGCCGTGCAGGAAAAGCTCCCGCGTCTCCTCGTCCAGGCCCAGTGTGTCGAGGTGCTCCAGGGCCCGACTCGGCGTGATCATCGGGTAGTTGGAGCCGAACAGCACCTTGCGGCGGCCCCGTCCGCGCAGGTAGTCCACCAGCTCCGGCGGATAGCGGCGGACGGTGTAGGCGCTGGTGTCGATGAAGACGTTCTCGTGCTTGTCGGCGACCGCGATCATCTCCGTCGTCCACGGGTAGCCGATGTGCCCGCACACGATCGTCAGCTCGGGGAAGTCCAGCGCCACCTGGTCGATGTAGGGGATGGGCCGCCCGGTCTCCGACGGCCGCAGCGGGCCGGTGTGCCCGACCTGCGTGCAGAACGGCACACCGAGGTCCACGCAGGCGGCGTACAGCGGGTAGTACAGCCGGTCGGTGGGCGCCAGCCCCCACAGCCACGGCACCACGCGCAGCGCCACGAAGCCCAGCTCCTCGACGGCGCGCCGCAGTTCCCGCACCGCCGCCATCGGGCGGGCGAGGTCGGCCCCCGCCACCCCGCGCAGCCGTCCGCCGGCCTGTTCGACGAAGCCGGCCACCTCGTCGTTGTCGACCAGCGTCCCCTGCGGGCCGTACCAGGCGGAGGCGAGGCCGACCTCGACGTCCGCGGCCTCCAGTGCCGCCACGGTGACCTCGACCGGCAGCGGCTTCTCCAGCCGCTCCATGCCGGTCCACCGGCGCAGCGACTCGAACATCTCGTGGTTGGCGTGGCGCGGGGTCGGGTGCTGCATCCAGGCGTCGATGACGGGCATGGGGGGCGGCCTCTCTGCGCGGGCGCGGGAGCGCGGAGTCCCGCGCACGACCTCACTTCACCAGTGAAGTGAGCATGGCGCCGCCCCGTCGGGTCTGTCAACATCGGTCCATGTCCGAGCCCGATCAGCGTCTGTACTTCCTGCTCCAGCGCGCGGCACACCAGCTGCGCGTCGCCTCCGACCGGCGACTGGTGGCCGCCGCCGGGATCACCACGGCCCAACTCGGCGCGCTGTACGCGGTTCGCGACGAGCCCGGCATCACCCAGCAGGGGCTGGCCCGGGTCCTCGGGCTGCGCGAGTCCGCCGTCACCGGACTGGTCGGCCGGCTCACCGCGGCCGGCCTGGTCGCCAGACGGGCGCATCCGCGTGAACACCGGGCTGTGGTGCTGGAGTTGACCGAAGAGGGCGCCGCCGCGCTCGACGCCGCGCAACCGGAGGTCGACCGCTTCAACGCCGAGGCACGGGCGCTGCTCGGGGAGGACGGGTTCGCACAGACCGCGGCGGCGATGCGCGCGCTGGCCCAGTGGGAGGCGCCCGACGCGGGCGGGTGACCGGGGCCCGGAACCGGCGGAGGCCGACTGCCGTCGCCCGCGCCGCCACTATCGTGAGCCCATGAACTCGACGCGAGTCTCCCGGCACGTCGACGCCCCGCGTGCGGCCGTCTACCGAGCCCTGCTGGACGCGGATTCCGTGTCCCGTTGGCGGGTACCGGACGGCATGACCGCGCGGGTGCACGAGTTCGACGGCCGGGAAGGCGGGGCGTTCCGTGTCTCGCTCGTCTACGACCTGCCCACCGGCACCGGCAAGTCGGACGCGCAGACCGACACCTACCACGGCCGCTTCGTGCGGCTGGTGGCGGACGAGCTGGTGGTCGAGGAGGTCGAGTTCGAGAGCGACGACCCCGCCCTGCACGGCACGATGACCATGACGACCACCCTGGCCGACGCCGCGGGCGGCGGCACCGACGTCACGATCGCGCACGAGGGCCTCCCCGACGTCGTGCGCCCCGAGGACAACGAGACCGGCACAGTCATGGCCCTGGCCAACCTGGCCCGGCTCGTGGAGAGCACACCGCCGTCTTCGTTTACGTGATCTTCGTCTGGAGTTCGCCGAGCGTACGAAACCGCTCGCTTCCATGCGGAAGTATGGACACCGAACTGCTGTCAGGGCTGCGCGTCGACTACACCGACCAGGACGACCCCGTACTGATCAGGCCGGACGGCAGCCCGGTGGACACCTGGCGGGAGAACTACCCGTACCAGGAACGCATGGAGCGTCCCGAGTACGAGTGGCACAAGCGGCTCCAGCAGATCGAGCTCCTGAAGCTCCAGAGCTGGATCAAGGAGTCCGGCCGCCGGCTCGTGATCGTCTTCGAGGGACGCGACGCGGCCGGCAAGGGCGGCACCATCAAGCGCTTCACCGAGCACCTGAACCCGCGCGGCGCCCGGGTGGTCGCGCTGGAGAAGCCGACCGAGCGGGAACGCGGTCAGTGGTACTTCCAGCGGTACGTCGAGCATCTGCCGACCGCCGGCGAGATCGTGCTGTTCGACCGGTCCTGGTACAACCGGGCCGGCGTGGAGCGCGTGATGGACTTCTGCACCGACGACGAGTACCGGCGCTTCATGCGGCAGGCCCCGGCCTTCGAGCGGATGCTCGTGGACGACGGCGTCGACCTGGTGAAGTTCTGGTTCTCGGTGTCCCAGAGCGAGCAGCGCACCCGCTTCACCATCCGCCAGGTCGACCCCGTACGGCAGTGGAAGCTCAGCCCCATGGACCTGGCCTCGCTGGACCGCTGGGACGACTACACCGCCGCCAAGGTCGCCATGTTCCGTGAGACGGACACCGACCACGCGCCCTGGACGGTGGTGAAGAGCAACGACAAGAAGCGGGCCAGGGTCGAGGCCATGCGCAGCGTGCTCGCCCGATTCGACTACGACGACAAGGACGAGGAGGTCGTCGGCGCCCCCGACCCCCGCATCATCGGTGCCGCCGCCGGTCTGCTGGAGGCCGGCGAGGACGACACCGCGGACGGGAGCTGAGGGCACCTAGCCGCGGGGGAGCACCGTCACACGACGGAAGTTGCAGGTCTTCTCCGCCGGCTGCCCGGCGGGGGCGGGCCGCTGCTGATGGGCCTTGAGCGCGGCGCTGACCAGGCTCATCAGCAGATCGACGTCCGTGTCGCAGTCGAGGTGCACGGTCACCCAGTCCGAATCCGGGACGAGCCGGATCGCGGTGGAGACCTGAAGATCGTCGCGCAGCCGCCGGATGGCCGGCACCGTCAGATGCAGGTCCACGTCCCGGTCGGAGTGGAAGTGCACGATCTCGCTGTGGACGGTGCGCAGTGCCCGCCCGGTGCCGCAACCGGCCGGGCCCGAGCTGAGGTCGGGCCAGGCTTGCAGTCGTTCGATGGCACGTTGGGCCGGTGTCATAGCCCCATAGTCACCCGATCACCGCTTCGCAACCAGAGGTTGAGCGATTCGTAACCGGTGTGTGAGGTGTCTGACAGCCGCCCTCCGTCCGCTGTGAGCAGCTCCTACTCCGGCGGCGTCGGGGTGTCGTGGGTGCGGTACATGGCCTGTACGTCCAGCTCCAGCTGCACCGTCGGCCCGACCACCGCGATGCCACGGGCCAGCATGCTGCGCCAGTTCAGGGTGAAGTCCTCCCGGTGCAGCTCCGCCTTCGCGAGCGCCGCGCACCGCAGCTCCTCGCCGTAGCCGCCGTTGACCGAACCCAGGTAGGTGGTGTCCAGATCCACGGAGCGGCTCACGCCGTGCATGGTCAGCGAACCGTGAAGCGTCCACTTGGCGCCGCCCCGGTAGGCGAAGCGGGTGCTGGTGAAGTCGATGTACGGGTAGCGCTCGACGTCCAGGAAGTCACCCGAACGCAGATGCGCGTCCCGGGTGTTGTTGCCCGTCGTGATGCTGGCCGCGTCGATCCGCACGGACACCCTCGACTCGGCCATGTCGGGCGCCACCCGGATGCCGCCCGTGAACCGTTCGAAGCGGCCGTGGACATGGGCCATGCCGACGTGCTTGGCGATGAACCGGATCGCCGTGTGCGGCGGGTCGAACAGCCAGGTGCCGGGCGTCGGCAGCTCCAGCTGCCGGGCCGACGCCAGCTGCACGCGGACGGTGGGCCGGGCCGGATCGGCGACCACGTCCAGGGGTTCGCGGTACGGCGACAGGCCCTCGGCCGTGATCATGAGGCTGTAGCGGCCCGGGGGCAGGGCCGCGAAGAAGAGGCCGTACGGGTCCGTCGTACCCGACGCCACGACCTGGTGCGAGTCCAGCGCGGTCACGGTCACGTCGGCGCCGCGCAGCGGCAGCCCCATCGGATCCACGACCTCGCGGCCCACGACGCCCGCTCCGGGCGGCACGGGCAGGGGAACACCCGGGGCTCCTCGGGAGCGTCGACTCCTGAGCAGACCGAGGGGCATGCTGATCACCTTTTCTTCCGGCGTGGGGGGAAACTTCGAACGGTGGGGGGTGGGTTCGGGGGAGGGTCAGCCGGCGACCGTGGCCGGTGGTGCGCCCTCGTGGGCGGCCCGCAGCACTGCGAGCACGCCGTCGGCCGTCACCGGTCGGGGGTTGGCGTACGCCTGGTTCGTGGCCTGCTCGGCCGCGGTCGCCAGGTCGGCCTCGGTGAGGCCCAGTTCGGCGAGCGAGCGGGGCGCGCCGAGGCGTCCGGCCAGCTCCCACAGGGCCGTCGGCGCGTCGGCCGCGTCCAGCGCGCGGGCCACGGCCGCTGCCGCCTCCGGGGCCGCCGAGGCGTTGTACGCCAGGGCGTACGGCAGCACCACCGTGTGCGTCTCCGCGTGCGGCAGCCCGAAGGTGCCGCCCAGGACATGGCACAGCTTGTGATGCAGGCCCATGGTGGTCGCGCCCAGACAGGACCCGCACAGCCAGGCCCCGTACAGGGCACGCCCGCGCGCCGCACGCGACGCCGGGTCCGAGGCCACCGCCGGGAGCGCCCCCGCCATCGCCCGTACGCCCTCCTCGGCCATCAGCGCGATCAGCGGCGAGGTGTCCGGCGCGTACAGGGCCTCCACGGCGTGCGCGATCGCGTTGACGCCGCTGGTCACCGAGAGCGGCACGGGCAGCGAGAGGGTGAGTTCGGGGTCGTAGACCACGCTGCGGGGCAGCACCTTCGTATCGCGGCCGGTGCGCTTGACGCCGTTCTCGGTCAGGCCCCACACCGGGGTCATCTCCGAGCCGGAGTACGTCGAGGGCACGGCGATCAGCGGCAGGCCGGTGCGCAGCGCGATCGCCTTGCCCAGCCCGATCGACGAACCGCCGCCCACGGCCACGCACCCGTCCGCGCCGACCGCGCGAGCCGTCTGCACGGCGGCGTCCGCGACCTCGGCGGGCACGTGCATCCGGGCCCGGTCGTGCAGCCCGGCGCAGGCCGGACCGAGCGCGTCGGCGACCGCCCGCGCGGTGTCCGCGCCCCGCGTCCCGCACACCACCAGCACCCGCCGCAGCCCGAGCCGTTCCACCTCGCCGGGCGTCGCGGACACGGCCGCGCCGGCGCGGAAGACGACCCGGCCGGGCCGGCTCTCGTAGGAGAAGTCGAGGGCGTTCGTCACGACGGCTCCAGCACGAGGTCGAATCGGGCCTGCCGGAACGGGTTGGCCACGCCGAACCCGCCTGCCGCGGACGGGTCGTCGACGGGGGCGAAGTCGGTGACGAGGCCCGGCTTGACGGCGAACACCGCGTCCGATTCCAGGTAGTCGCTGCCCGCCACGAAGATGTGCGTGGTCACCGGAGCGTGTCCGGCGGCGGAGGCGATGAAATGGATGTGCGCGGGCCGGTAGGGATGCCGTCCCGTGGCCCGCAGCAGCCCGCCGACCGGCCCGTCCGTCGGGATCGGATACGGGCTCGGCACGCACGTACGGAACCAGAACCGGCCCTCGTCGTCCGCGGTGAACAGGCCGCGGCCGTTCCCGGCGGGCTGTACGTCCGGCTGCTGCACGTCGTAGAAGCCGTTGCCGTCGGCCTGCCAGACATCGACCACCGCGCCGGGCAGCGGCGTGCCGTCCCGGGACAGCACCTGCCCACTGACCACGCACGCCTCGCCGCCGCCCACCAGGTCGATGTCCGCGCCGAGCTCGCGCACGGGCGAGGCGGTCATGTGGAAGGGGCCCAGGACGGTCGACTCGGTGGTGCCGGGGCCGTGCCGGTCGTTGATCGTCTCCACCAGCATCGACAGGCCGAGCACGTCGGACAGCAGGATGAACTCCTGCCGGGTGTCCGTGCACATCTGCCCGGTCTCCGTGAGGAACCCGATCGCCCGCTCCCACTCCTCCTGCGTCAGCCCCGTCTCCCGGGCGAAGGCGTGCAGATGCCGCACGAGTCCGGTGAGCAGCTCCCGCAGCCGCGGATCGCCGGTGTCCCGCAGAGCGGCGACGACCTCGTCGGTGACCGTCGGCTCGTCCGCCATGTCCGCTCCCTCTTCGTCGTCCTGTGCGCCCGTCCCATCCGTGCCCGGATCGGTCGCACTCATCCCAGCCGCACGCATCCCGGCCGTGCCTCTCGAACGTGTCTTTCAACCGTGTCTTTTCAACCGTGCCCGAGGATTCGCCGCAGTGCGTCCGTGAGCAGCGGTTCGGCGTCCGCGGTCGCGTCGGCGTGCCGGAACGTCACATAGCCGTCGGGGCGGACGAGGAGAGCACCCCCGTCGGAGATCCCGCTCAGGGCGGCCCAGTCGCCGTAGGGGTCCTCGTACTCCTGCCCGGGGCCGACGACGACCGTCGCGATGTCGAGGGGCTGGGCCTCGGCGGCCCGCAGCCATGCCTCGCCCCCTATGCCGGTGAGCAGCGTGAAACGGCCCTTTCCGACGGTGTCGAGGGTGGACAGCGTGCGCGTCCCGGAGGTGATCCAGGCGTGCGGGAGCTTTGCGCCGGGGCAGGAGGACGGCTGGTGGTGCAGCTCGGGATCGCGGGCGCAACCGGGGTCCGGCGTGCCGTCGGGGACGATCGCGGCGGACGTGTAGCGCTGGTTGAGGTCGACACCGTGCGCGTTGAACTCGTACACCTTGAAGGCGATGGCCTCGCGCAGCGCGGCCCGCTGCTTCGCGGCGGCCTCGGTGGCGTCCTTGCGGGCGGCGATGTTGGCCCACAGCTGCTCGGGCGTCTGCGGGGACAGCCCGTCGAGCGCCTCGAAGATCGGCGCGGTCTCGGCGATGGACTTGTTGGCGCGCGTCACGATCTGCCTGCCGACCGGCGCGCGCTCCGCGGTGTAGGTGTCGAGGAGCCGCGGCGAGGCCTCCCCGCCGAGGACGAGCTTCAGCTTCCACGCCAGGTTGTAGGAGTCCTGGACGGACGTGTTGGAGCCGAGCCCGTTGGACGGCGGGTGACGGTGCACGGCGTCCCCGGCGCAGAACACCCGCCCGGCGGAGTACGTCTCGGCGTACATCTCGTTGACCGTCCACGCCGAGGACGACTTGATCGTCACCGGGATCTCGTCGTCGCCGACCAACTGCCGTACGACGGAAAGGGCGTACTCCTCGGTGAGGTCGGGGGCGCCCGCCGTCACGTCGTAGCCCCACACGATCAGCCACTCGTTCCAGGGCCGAACGCAGCGCACCAGGCCCGCGCCGATGCCGCCGACCCTGGCGCCGGGCGCGAGCACCCAGTACAGGGTGGAGGGGCGGTGCGCGGTGTACTTGCCGAGGTCCGCGTCGAAGACGATGTTGATGCTGCCCGCGACACCCATCTGACCGCCCATCGGCAGCCCGGCGTCCTCGGCGACCTGGGAGCGTCCGCCGTCGGCGCCGATCAGATACCGGGCACGGATGCTGTACTCGTCACCGCGCAGCCGGTCCTCGACGGTGACCGTGACGCCCGAGTCGTCCTGGACGAAGGACTTGTAGACCGTGCTGAAGCGGAAGTCGGTGCCGCGGGCGATCGCCGCGTTCACCAGCACCGGCTCCATCAGATGCTGCGGCATGTCGCACATCCGGGTCGGGCTGGCCAGCTCGTGCGCGGCCTGCACGAGCGGATCGTTGCCCCACGAGCGGACCCGGCCGAGCTCCTCGCCCGCGAGGCTCGTGCAGAACGTCGTGTTGCCCATCAGATGCTGGGGCGTCGCCCGCGCGATCACGTCCTGCTCGACGCCCAGATCCCGCAGCACCTCCATGGTGCGCTGGTTGGTGATGTGGGCGCGGGGCGTGTCCGCGAGGCTCGCGTACCGCGTGACGACCATGTTGGGCACGCCGTACGTGCTCAGCGCCAGCGCGGCCGACGCGCCCGCCGGGCCGCTGCCCACGATCAGTACATCGGTCTCGACGACGGTGTGCACGACAGAACGCTCCAGAAGATGAGAACCGACCCGGGTCCTTCAAGATCATGGAGCGGGGCGGCCCTTCACGGGTGTCTCAATACGAGACAACCCGCCGGTCGCCCGCGGGGGACGGAGCGGGAGCGGGGCGACCCGCCGTCGCCGGCTGTGCGACGCCCCGGATACGGTGAGGGCGCCATGACCACCGCGGAACAATCCCCTGCCCTCGCCCCGCTGCGCCAGGCCCGCGAACGGTTCCTGACGGGGCGTCCCCTCCCGGACGGCGTACCGGACGACGTCGTGGCCGCCTGGCGGCGCGCCCGCTTCTTCGGCGTACGCCCCGATCTCGACGGCCCCGTACGGGAGTCGCCCCAGCCGGCCGACTCACCCCTGCTGGAGGCCGCCCGCCCTGCGCTGACCCGGATCGCCCCCGCCCTCGACGCCGGCCGCACCGCGCTCGTGCTCACCGACGAACGGCTCAGGGTGCTCTGGTCGACCGGCAGCGCGCCCGGCGACGACACCTGCGCCGACCTGTCCGAGCGGGAGGTCGGCCACAACAGCGCCGCGCTCGCCCTGCGCACCCGGCGCCGTGCCGAGGTGCACGGTCCCGAGCACTTCCTCGACGTCTGGCAGGACGTCTCCGCGGTCAGCGTGCCGCTGTTCTCCCCGGAGACGGGGCAGGTGCTCGGCACGCTGACGGTGGCCCGCGCCCTGTGGGCGGGCTGCCGGCCGCATCCGGGCGCCGCCCTCGCCGAGGCGGCCGCCGCCGCGGTGGAGGCCGAACTGCGGGCACGCGCGCGTACCGAGGAACGGGCACTGCTCGACGCCTACGAGCGGGCCGCGCGGGGACGGGAGCGGGCGGTGGTCGCACTGGACGGCCGCAACCGCCTGATCAGCGAGGCGGCGGCCGGCCTCGCCTCGCCACAGGTCCTGGAGGCACTGGAGCGCGGCGCACGGGTCCGGGGGAGGGGCACCGGGGAGTCGTACGGCGTCCCGTCGCCCGAGGACGCCTGCGAGTCCTACGGCGTCCCGCTCCCCGAGGGCGCCGGCTGTACCGCCGAGATCACTCCGGTACGGCACGAGGGCCGCGTCCTCGGCCTGGTCGCCGTGCTCGCCCCGCGTCCCGTGGAGCCCGAGCCGTCGGCGCCGGGCCCCGGGGGCGCGCTGGTCGGAGGCTCGGTGGCCTGGCGGCACGCGGTCGCACGGGCGACGGAGCTGTTCCGCGCGCCGGGACCCGTGCTGGTGACGGGCGAGCGGGGGACGGGCAAGACGGCCCTCGCCCTCGGACTCCTCGACGGCACGGACCCGTTGGTCGTGGACGCCGCCGAGTCACCCGAACTCGGCCTCAAGGACGGCGAGTGGGAGGTCCCCTCGGCCGGAGAGTGGGGGAGGACCGGCGACCGCCCCCTCCTGCTGCGCCACGCCGAACGCCTCTCCCAGCCGGACGTCGCCGCCCTGAACTCACTCCTGGAACAGCACCCGGACGCCCGCCTGATCGCCACCCACACTCCCGGAACCTCGCCGGGCCCCTGCCTCCAGCGCCTCCTGGACACCCTCGCGGCCCGCTCCGTGACCCTGCCCGCGCTGCGCGAACGCCCCGAGGACATCAGGGAGTTGCTGCCCGCCCTCACGCCCGGGCCGGCACCCGGCAGTCCACCGCTGACCTGGACGCTGGACGCACTGCGCGCGCTGGAGCAGCATTCATGGCCGGGGAACGTCACCGAACTCGCCCATCTCGTACGGGCCTTGGCGGGCGGACGCCGGGTCTTCGGGCCGGTGCGGCGCGGCGAACTGCCCGACCCCGTGCGCGAAGGGCCCGCGGGACGCACCCTCAGCCCGATGGAGCTGGCCGAACGGTCCGCGATTCTGGAGGCGCTGCGCCGCCACGGCGGCAACAAGGCGCGCGCCGCGACAGCGCTGGGAATCGGCCGCGCGACCCTCTACCGGAAGCTGCGTGAGTACCAGGGCCGGGACGCCCAGAACGGGCCGAGGCCCTGAGCGTCCCTGACCTGCGCGGTGTTCAGCGGGCTCCGGTCCAGTTGTGCGCGACGTCGATGACGACGCGACCGGCGGCCACCCACACCCGGAACGGCAGCCGCGCGCGGACGCCGAGCCCGATCTGCGTGTCCCCTTCGAAGCTGCCCACGAACCGGGCGTCCCGGAACGTGCGGTACCCCGTGAGGTTCACGCCCGTCAGACGCTGACCGGCCTTCGCCGGATAGGTGGGCTTGCCGGTGTCGGGGTCGTACGCGGGCGCCGTCACGCGCACCTCGAGAATGGCGCCGCCGCCGACGGTGATCTGCCGGCCCGAGCCGTCCTGGTAGAGACGGCTGACGTACCGGACGGAATAGCCGAGTTCACTGCTGCCCGCGCCGGGGACGTCGACGACCATGCGGTCGAAGCAGGCGTGCCGGCCCGTCCTGACGTTCGTCAGCGGCTCCAGCGTGCCCGCCGAGCGGGTCTCGGCCTGGCTGCCCCAGCCGGTCGGACAGGCCGTGGCCTGCGTGGCGGTGGTGCCGGCGGTGGCTTCGGCCGGGACCGCTGCCACACCCAGCGTGGCGACCATGAGTGCCGCAGTCGCCCATGCGGTTCTGTTTCGTACCATTGCGTCCCCCGAGAGGTGATGTGCCTGATATTAGGGGAGACAACCGTCTTGGCCCAATGGTTGCACGGTTACGGAGCCCGGTCGTCCGGACTTTTCCGCGATCGACCGCCAGCTCGGGAACCGGTGCCGGACCTGGGACGTTCTACGAGGGACGGCCGCGATCAGCGGGCGCGGAGGATCTGTGCGAAACCTGTCAGGGGGCAATGTGACGCGGTTACTGGTCGTAGGGGGCGGAATCGCCGGCACCGGGGCGGCACTCGCCCTGCACAAGGCCGGACATGACGTCGCCGTGTACGAGGCGCACCCGGACTCCGCGGAGGACATTGGCGCCTTCCTCACCCTCGCCAGTAACGGCATGCGCGCGCTGGCGGAGGTGGACGCCTCGGCGGCGGTGACCTCGATCGGCTTCCCGCTGACCTCGATGCGCGTCCTCGACGACACGGGCGCCGAGATCGCCCAAGTGCCCCTCGGCGAAGCCGGAACACCGCATCTGCGGTACCGGTGCGTGCGGCGAGGTGACCTCAACGCCGCCTTGCAGGCCGAGGTGACCGGCCGCGGCATCGGCATCCGGCACGACATGCGCCTGGTCTCGGTCGACGACGGCCCCGAAAACGGCGTCACCGCCCACTTCGCCGACGGCACCACGGCGACCGGCGACCTCCTCATCGGCGCCGACGGCCTCAGCTCCACCGTCCGCGGACTCACCGCCCCCGACCGGCGGCCGGTCTACTCCGGGCAGCAGGTCTTCTACGGCTACACCCGCCAAGCGCCCCCGGCAGCCCGGCCCGAGACCATCACCATGGTGCGCGGCAGCGCCGTCGCCTTCGGTTACGCGGTCTCGCCCGAGGGAGAGACGTACTGGTTCGCACGCGTCGCCGGCGAACCCCTCGCCGCGGCCGACATCGAGCACGCCGGCCCGGCCCACCTGCGCGACCTGCTGCTGCCCCTGCTCGGCAAGGACAGCACCCCGGCCGCGGACCTCGTCGCCGCCACCTCCGACGACCTCATGGTCACCAACGCCACCGAACTGCCCACCGGCACCCCCTGGCGCTCCGGCCGGACCCTGCTCATCGGCGACGCGGCCCACGCGGCGTCCCCGGCCACCGGGCAGGGCGCGTCCATGGCACTGGAGGACGCCGTCGTCCTCGCCAAGTCCCTGCGGGACGCGCCGGACACGGACACCGGGCTGTCCCTCTACGAGACCCTGCGCCGCCCCCGGGTGGAGCACAACGTCACCGTCAGCGGCAACATCTCCCGAGGCACCCACAACCCGTCCGAGCGCCGTCCCGGAGGCGGCGCCCCGACCCGCCCCGGTGACGACGAGCTCGCGGGGCACCTGGAGTGGGACACCGAGCTGCGGCTGCCCGCGACTTAAGTCGATGCAGTGGCCAACCGGCGCAACCCCGCAGCGCACAGGCCCCTCATAGAGGTCGAACCACCCAGGGTTCGCCGAGAGGAGCACCTGTTGGCCCGTCAGTTGTCCCGTCGACAGTTCGTGGTCTATTCGCTCGCGGCGACCACCCTGACCGTCGCGGCGCCGCTCGGCTGCGACGGCTCCACCGCCGAGGGAGCCGAGAAACCCGCCGACGGCGCGGACGGCGCACGCCGCTCGTCCGACGTCCTGGTCACCGCAACCGACGAGGAAATGCTGGTCCTGGAGGTCACCCAGGCCAACAAGGTCGTCGTACGGCTGCCTCGTGTCGAGGTCGGCCAAGGCGTCACCACCGCCGTCGCCATGATGATCGCCGAGGAGCTCGACGCCCGGCTCGCCGACGTCGAGATCCCGCTCGCGGAGGCCCGCAGCAAGGGCAACCAGTACACCGGCGGCTCCAGTTCGGTCAGTTCGCTATACGGCCCGGCCCGGGAACTCGCCGCCATGGCACGCGCCAAGCTGGTGACCGCGGCCTCCCGACGCTGGCACGTCCCCGCGCGGACCCTGCGCACCCGCGGTACCCGGGTCATCGCACCGGACGGCCGCATGGCCACCTTCGGTTCGCTGACCAGGAGCGCCGCCCCGATCACCAGACCCACCGTGCCCGCCACGCCCAAACCGGCGTCCCAGCACCGGCTGATCGGCCGGCCGACGAACCGCATCGACGCCCGCGACATCGTCACCGGGAAGGCCGAGTACACCGGAGACCTCGCGGTGGCGGGAGCGAAGCCGACGGTCGTGGCCCGGCCGCCGACGCTCGCCGGGAAGATCGTCTCGGTCGACTCCACGGCCGCCCGCGCCATGCCCGGCGTCCACGCGGTCGTCCGGTTCGGCGGCGGTGTCGCCGTGGTCGCGGAGACCTTCCACCACGCCCTGCAGGCCCGCGACGCCCTGCGCATCAAGTGGGCGCCGGGACCGCTGGCCGGCGTCTCCGACAGCCAGATCCGCTCCCGGCTGCGCGCCGCCGTCCCGAAGCTGGGGAACCCGCCCAGCGGATCGGAGCAGACCGAGGCCGAGTTCGAGTTCGCCTTCGTCAGCCACGCGCCGATGGAGGTCCTCACGGCCGTGGCGGACGTACGGCCGCAGCGGGCCGAGATCTGGTTCTCCTCCCAGACGCCCATGTCCGCGCGGGAGGACATCGCCTCGACGATCGGCCTGCCCGCGTCGAAGGTGCGGATCCATGTGATGCGCGGCGGCGGCTCGTTCGGACGGCGGCTCAACCACGACGCCGCGATCGAGGCGGCCGTCATCTCCAAGAAGGCGCGCCTCCCGGTGAAGCTGATGTGGAGCCGGACCGACGACATCCGGCACGGCCGGATGCGCCCGGCCTCCCACCACCGCGTCCGCGCCAGCCATGCCCAGGGCCGCGTGGTGGCCTTCGCCCACGCGACCGCCTCGGTCAGCGAGTCCTTCGACGCCCGGGGCCTGTCCGCCCAGGGCGGCGCCCGCTCCGCCGTGCGCGGCCCCGCGGCGGCACCGCTCCCCAGCGAGAGCGGCCTCTACAACTTCGGCCGTCTCTCCGGCGATTCGGGCTCCGTCGAGCTGGCGGTGCCCCTCGGCGCCTGGCGCTCGGTGGACTCCGGCACCGTCCGCACGGCCGAGGAGATCGTCGTCGACGAGGTCGCCCGCGCTCTCGGCAAGGACCCGGTCGCCTTCCGCCGTACGACACTGCGGAGCAAGGCGGTCAAGGCCGTACTGGACAAGGTCGCGACCGCGGGGCAATGGGGCCGCAACCTGCCAAGGGGTCATGCCCAAGGGGTCGCCGTGCACGAGGAGTACGGCTCCTGTGTTGCCTGCCTGGTCGAGATCGACGCCGTCGACCCGAAGAACCCGAGGGTGACCAAGGTGGTGATGGCGGCCGACGTCGGAACCGCCGTCAACCCGCGCGGACTCGAGGCCCAGCTCATGGGCACCGCCGTCGACGGCATCTCCACCGTGCTGCGAGCAGGGCTGCACATCGACAAGGGCGCCGTCCGCGAGAGCAGCTTCGCCGACTTCCACTACGCCCGCCAGCGGCACGCCCCGCAGCACTTCGAGGCGCACATCCTGCCCTCCCGGCGCGAGCCCGGCGGAGCCGGTGAACTCGGCGTCCCCGCCGCGGCCGGAGCCGTCGCCAACGCCTACGCGCGGGCGACCGGCACCAAGCCGCGCCGCTTCCCCCTGAACTTCTGAGCCACCCGAACTTCTGAGCCACCCGAAGAGAAGGTCCCCATGCCCTCCTACTCCTTCACCCTCAACGGGAAGCGGGTCACCGTCGAGGCACCCGCCGACATGCCCCTGCTGTGGGTGCTGCGCGACCTGCTGAACGTCACCGGCCCCAAGTACGGCTGTGGCGTCGGCGCCTGCCGTGCCTGCACCAGTCACCTCGACGGCGACGAGATCCAGCCCTGCGTCGTCAAGGTCGCCGACTGCGTGGACCGTGAGGTCACCACCATCGAGGGCCTCGCCGACGGCGGCCGGCTGCATCCCGTGCAGCAGGCCTGGCTCGACTGCGACGTCGCCCAGTGCGGCTTCTGCCAGCCGGGCCAGATCATGGCCGCGGCGGCCCTGCTGAAGAAGACGCCCAAGCCGACGGACGCCGACATCGACAGGATCGAGAACGTCTGCCGGTGCGGCACCTACTCCCGGATCCGCGAGGCGATCGAGAAGGCCGCCGCCAACGGCTGACCCGGCCAAGGCCCCGGGCCGTCGTACGCTGAGGCCCGTGCGCAACAGCTCCGCAGGTCCGGGCGCCGTGGCGGCTCGGCTCACCGGGATCGCGATGGCCGGGGAACGCCGTCTGTCCCCGTCGCTCGCCGAAGTCACTCTCGACGACGGCCGGGTGGTCATGGTCAAGCGCGGCGACGGCGACCGGGCCGCGCGGGCCGAGGCGGCGGGGCTGCGCTGGCTGGCCGAGGCCGGCACCGTGCGTGTTCCTGCGGTGCACGGTGAGGACGCCGGGTGGCTCGTCACGGACCAGGTGCCGACCGGCGGGCCCGATGCCCGGTCGGCCGAGCGGTTCGGCCGTGAACTGGCGGCCCTGCACGCCTGTGGGGCACCCGCGTTCGGCGCCCCACCGCCGGGCGGCCCCGAGGACGCGTACATCGGTCTCGCCCCGATGCGCAACGTCACCGGCCCCGACTGGCCCCGCTGGTACGCCGAGCACCGGGTGCTGCCGTATCTGCGCGGCGCGGTCGACGACGGCACGATCCGCAGCGCCGAGGCGCCCGTCATCGAGCGGGTCTGCGAGCGGCTCCCCGAACTGGCCGGCCCCGCCGAGCCGCCCGCCCGGCTGCACGGCGACCTCTGGAACGGCAACGTCCTGTGGGGTACCGACGGCCACGCCTGGCTCATCGACCCGGCCGCGCACGGCGGGCACCGCGAGACCGACCTGGCCATGCTCCACCTCTTCGGCTGCCCCCACCTGGACCGGATCCTCGACGGCTACCAGGACGCCGCGCCCCTCGCCGACGGCTGGGCCGACCGCATCGCCCTGCACCAGCTGTTCCCGCTCCTGGTGCACGCCGTGCTCTTCGGCCGCGGCTACGCCGAACAGGCCCTCGCGGCAGCCGGATCGGCCCTGAGGAGCTGACCGAGCGGGCAGGGGAGAAGGCGGATCACTCGGCGCCGCGCACGGGGCGGCCCGTGAACGCGTCCAGCAGGATCCGGTCGCCGAGGGGCCGGTCCAGTTCGACCGTCACCTTCTCGGCCAGCAGCTGCGCCGTGCAGATCCCGTCCTTCGTTCCGACCATGTAGCCGGACAGCACCACGCTGTCGTCCGTCTCCAGCACGTCCACGGCCGGTCCGTCGTCGCATGCCCCGTGGTGGGCCCGCACGGTGACGGACCGGCCGTCGGCGGCCACCGCGACCACCCGGTTCAGCTCCCACAGCTCGTTCGTGGGGGAGTCGACCGCGCTGATGGGCGACTTGGGCGGCTTCGACGGGGCGAGCGCGACGCGCTTGAGCGGAGTGTCGTAGCCGTCGATCGTGAACAGCCAAGCCGGGACGGTCGCCGGGCCGCGACTGGTCGCCACCGTCGTCTCGCCCAGCCTCGCCCCGGTGACCGTGAGACGCGGCCCGGGACCGTTGCCGCCGCCCAACTTGTCGTACGCCGCGCGCGCATCCATGAGGGGGAGGGTCAGGGAGTCGCCGTCCCGCCAGGTCACCTTCGCGTCCTTCCGGGAAGTCTTGGGAAGGTCGCCGCGCAGGGCGAAGTTCCGGCTGAGGTACGCCTCCTTGTCGGCGCCGCTGTGGAAGGCCCTGTCGGGCAGTTGCACCGGATCGCCCAGCGGGTAGTAGCCCGCGCGCCAGGTCTCGGCGGCCGACGAACCGTCCCAGGCCTTCGCCACCTCGAGCGCGCGGGACCTGGTGTGCGGTGCCGGCTCGGACGCGCCCGAGCCCTTCGAGTCGTCACCGCACCCGGCGACGAGCAGACCGAGGGCGGCGAGGGACAGGGCGGTGCGGGAAGCGGTCGTACGCATGGAAACCCCCGAGTGGACGGCGACGAGCCGGTCGGGGCGGTGTCGGCGCACAGCCCGTCACTCAGACGCACGAAGCGCGCGCCGCGTTCGGTCAGACCAGGGACTGCGTGCCGAGCACGGCCAGCAGCGCGAGGCGCTCGGCGTCCTCGGTGCCGGGTGCGGCCGTGTAGACCATCAGCCGCAGATCGCTGCCCGCCACCGCGAGGATGTCGCAGTCCAGGGTCAGCGGTCCGACCTGCGGATGATCGATGATCTTGTGGCCGGTCTCGTGACGGCCGACCCTGCCCGTGTCCCACAGCTCCGAGAAGCGCGGGCTGTTCGCACGCAACTCCGCTATCAGCCGCCGCAGTTGGGGGTCCGACGGGTAGCGGCTCGCGGTCGCGCGAAGGTCGGCGACGAGGCCGGACTCGAACGCGGCCCTCTCCTGCGGGGTCTGCCGGGCCCGGCCGCGGGGGCCGAGGAAGGCCCGCCACACGCCGTTGCGTTCGAAGCCGCGCCATCCGGAGGGGTCGCCCATGAGCGCGGCGTAATGGGGATTGGCCAGCAGCAGCGTCCAGGCCGCGTCGTACACCCCGACGGGAGTGCCGTTCAGCCGGTCCAGCAGGCGCTGCACGCTCGGCGTGATGTGGGCGGGGACCGCGTCCGGGCCGGGCGGCGCCAGGCCCGCCAGCCGGAACAGGTGCACGCGCTCGTCCGCCGACAGCCGCAGCGCCCGGGCCAGGGCCTCCACGATCTGCCCGGACGGACTGCTCGCCCGGCCCTGTTCGAGACGCGTGACGTAGTCGACCGAGATCCCGGCCAGCAGCGCCAGCTCCTCCCGGCGCAGCCCCGCCGCACGCCGGTGCCCACCCGAGGGCAGACCCGCCGACTCGGGCGCGACCCGGTCGCGCCAGCGGCGCAGGGCCTGTCCGAGCTCAGTCGCCGTCATGCTCCCCAGTGAACACCGTCGGGCAGACGCGTGCCTGGTACCGGCAGTCCCAGGAAGACGGGACGGCTGGCTGACCCGCGCGCGGCGCAGCACGCTGAGGACATGACGACAACACTCATCACCGGAGCGAACAAGGGACTCGGCTTCGAGACCGCACGCCGGCTCACCGAAGCGGGTCACACCGTCTACATCGGCGCCCGCGACGCCGAGCGCGGCCGCCGCGCCGCCGAAGAGCTCGGTGCCCGGTTCGTGCAGCTCGACGTCACCGACGACGCCTCCGTCCAGGCAGCCGTGAAGACCATCGAGGCCGACGGCGGACTCGACGTCCTGATCAACAACGCCGGGATCGAGGTCAGGGGCGAGAACAACGGCATCCCCGCCGCCGCGGACACCACCGCCGACGAGATACGCACGGTCTTCGAGACGAACGTCTTCGGCGTCGTCCGAGTCCTGCACGCCTTCCTGCCGCTGCTCCAGCGGTCCGGCGCGCCCGTCGTGGTGAACGTCAGCAGCGGCCTCGCCTCGCTGACCACACTGTCCGACCCGGACTCGCCGGCCCACTTCTACCAGGCCGTCTCGTACCCGACCTCGAAGACGGCGGTCAACATGATCACCGTCCAGTACGCGAAGGCGTTCCCGCGGATGCGGATCAACGCCGTCGAGCCCGGCTTCACCAACACGGACCTCAACGGGCGCACCGGCACCCAGACCGTCGCGGAGGGCGCCGAGATCATCGTCCGGATGGCACAGGTCGGCCCGGACGGCCCGACCGGCGGCTACCTGGACGTGAACGGGCCGCTTCCCTGGTGACGAGGCCGGCCCGCCGGTGACGTGGTCCCTCAGACGACGCCGTCGGCGCGCAGGGCCGCGATCTCCTCGGCGGTACGGCCGAGTTCGGTCAGGATCGCCTCGGTGTGCTCGCCCACCGCGGGCACCGGGTCCATGCGCGCGGGCACTCCCATGAGGTCGGCGGGCGGCAGCAGGGCCCGCGCCGTCGCACCACCGGGCACCGCCACGTCGCGCCAGCGGTCACGGCCGGCCAGGACCGGGTGGTCCAGGAACGCAGCGACGTCGTTGACCCCGGCACAGGCGATGTTCATGGACTCCAGGTCCTTGAGGATCTCGTCGGCGTCGGAGCGGGCGCAGCGCTCGGCGACGACGGCGTTGAGCTCCTCGCGATGGGCGACACGGGCCGAGCTGGTGGCGAAGCGCGGGTCGTCGGTCAGGTCGGCCCGGCCGAGGAACTCCGCGCACAGCACGGCCCACTCCCGCTCGTTCTGGATGGAGAACAGCACCTCCTTGCCGTCGGCGGCCGGGTAGGCGCCGTACGGGGCGAGGGTGGGGTGCTGGGTGCCGAGCCGGGGAGGCTGGGTGCCGCCGTACTCCGTGTAATAGGCGGGCTGGCCCATCCACTCCGCCAGCGCCTCGAAGAGGGACACCTCCACGGGGTGGGCCGTACCTGTGGTGGCGCGTGTGAACAGGGCGGTGAGGATGCCGCTGTAGGCGTACATCCCGGCGGCGATGTCGGCGACGGAGATGCCGACGCGCGCGGTCTCCTCGGCGGTCCCCGTCAGGGACACCAGCCCTGTCTGGCACTGCACCAGCAGGTCGTACGACTTCCGTCCGGCCCACGGTCCGGACGTGCCGTACCCGGAGATCGTGCACGGGATAAGCCGCGGCCACCGCTCGCCGAGCGCCTCCGCACCGAGGCCGAGACGGTCGGCGGCGCCAGGGGCGAGGTTCTGCACGAACACGTCCGCGGTGTCGAGGAGCCGGTGCAGGATCTCCTGGCCCCGCGGGGCCTTCAGATCCAGCGTGAGCGACTCCTTCGACCGGTTGAGCCAGACGAAATAGCTGGACTGCCCGTGCACGGTGGTGTCGTACCGGCGGGCGAAGTCCCCGTCGCCCGGCCGCTCGACCTTGATCACCCGGGCCCCGAGATCGGCCAGCTGCCGGGTGGCGTACGGGGCCGCCACGGCCTGTTCGAGGCTGACGACGGTGATGCCGGACAGGGGGAGACGGGGCGCGTTCATGAGGCCATTCGTACGGCCCCGGCCAAGATCCCGTCAACGGCACCCCGGCGAATACCGCGACACGTTCATGTGAGTACATCTATTGCGTAGGCGGGTAACACTCGTGTGGTTGCACGGGTGCCACCTGGAAGCCCGGGGCGGGCTACCTCGACCCGCTTCATGGAGACGCACTTCCCCCTCATCCCCGGCTGGGACGTCTCGGGCGTCGTCGAGCGGTCGGACCGAACGTCGCCGAGTTCGCGCCCGGCGACGAGGTCCACGGCTATGTCCGCAAGGACTCCGTGCAGCTCGGCGCCTACGCCCAGCTGGTGTCCGCGCATGTGCGGATGCCGGCCCGCAAGCCGGCCTCGCCGACCTGGGAGCAGGCCGCGGGCGTGCCGCTCGCGGGGCTGACCGGCTATCAGTCGATCAAGCGCGTGGGGGTGCGCGAGGGCGAGACCGTCCTGGTCCACGCCGCGGCGGGCGGGGTCGGCATGTTCGGCGCGCAGATCGCCGCCGCGCTCGGCGCCCGCGTCATCGGCACCGCGAGCGAACGCAACCACGACTTCGTACGGCAGCTGGGCGCCGAGCCCGTCTCCTACGGCGAGGGCCTGGCCGACCGGATCCGCGAGCTGGCGCCGGACGGCGTGGACGCGGCCCTCGACTTCGTCGGCGGCGACGCGGTGGACGTCTCCCAGGAGGTTCTGAAGCAACGGGACCGGGTGGTGTCCATCGCCGACCAGGACGCCCTCGCGAAGGGTGCCCATCTGCTGTGGGTGCGCCCCGACCCGGCCGATCTGACGGCCCTCGCCGAACTGGCCGACGCGGGCCGGCTCGCCGTGCATGTCGAGCGGGTGCTGCCGCTCGCGGAGGCGGCCGAGGCGTGGCGGATCAGCCGTGAGGGGCGGGTGCGCGGAAAGCTGGTGCTGTCGGTCGGGTGACCGGGGCGGCGGCGGGCGCGGTGCCGCGTCAGACCGGCACGCGAAGCGTCTCGACGGCCCGGACGAGCGGCGCCAGTTCGGGATCCTCCGCCGCCGCGTCCAGAGCCTCGCGCAGCGCCGACTCGTTCGTCGGACGGGCCTCCCGCAGCAGCTTGAGGCCTGCTTCGGTGACGTCGGTGTAGATGCCGCGGCGGTCGGTGGGGCAGAGGTAGCGGGAGAGCAGCCCGCGGTCTTCGAGGCGGGTGACGAGGCGGGTGGTGGCGCTCTGGCTGAGGACGACGGCGTCGGCGACCTGCTTCATCTGGAGGTGGCCGCCTTCGCCGTTGTGCTGGCGGCTGAGGACGTCGAGCAGGGAGTACTCGCGCACGCTGAGGTCGTGGCCGGCCTGTAGGGCGCGCTCGATGTGTGTCTCGATCCTGCCGTGCAGCAGGGAGAGCGCGCACCAGCCCTGGGCGAGCGCGGTCAGCGCGGGATCCGTCGCGGTCATGGCGCCGGTGTCCTCCGTCCGATGTGAATGACCTTCAGGATAGGGCATCTGCGAAATTTCCAGCGATTGCGTGTAGAGCGCGCTTGCAAGGATTGGAGCGCTTGGGAGGAGTGCCGGCAAAACTCCATGGCCGCCACCCCCACGGCCTGGGTATCGTCCCCTCCCATGATCAACCGGCCCTCGACCACCACGCTCTGGCGTCCCGCCGGCCCCAAGGAGCTGGACCTGGTGCGCGAGCTGAAGTGGCGCGCCTGGCCGCCCCGGCTCCCCGAGCAGCCGATCTTCTACCCGGTGCTCAACGAGGTCTACGCGGTGCGGATCGCCCGGGACTGGAACGTCAAGCACGACGGCGCCGGGTACGTCACGCGCTTCGAGGTCGACTCGGAGTTCCTGTCCCGGTACCCCGTCCGGCAGGCGGGCGGCGAGACGATCCTCGAACTGTGGGTGCCGGCCGAGGAGTTGGACGAGTTCAACGAGCACATCGTCGGGACGATCGAGGTCGTGCGCGAGTTCCGCTGAACCGGCCCGACCGTGCCGGCAGCCCGTGCCGGGCCTCCGGCATGGCTAGCCCCGTGCGAGGTGCCTCATCGCCAGTGCCAGGCCAAGTCTGAATCGGCCTTGCGGTGTGCGCAGTGGCCAGCCCAGCAGGTGTTCGGCGTGTGCCAGCCGTTCCTGGAGCGTGGAGTGGTGGACGTTTATCTCGGCCGCCGCCGCCCGCAGGCTCACCGTCGAGGCGACCGCGTGCAGCGTGCCGAGCAGCCAGGGCGCCGCCGCCGAGGCCGCCTCCAGGGCCCGTACGTCGGGCGGCGGCTCGGCGCCCGGTACGACGAGGTCGGCGAGGAGCGCGATGCCGCCCAGCTCGTCGGCGTGGACGACACCGGGGCCCGGGTCCTGAGCGGTGCCCTCGGCCGAGAACCGCAGGGCGACGCGGGCCTCGGACCAGGAGCGCGGTAGTTCGAGCACTTGAACCGCGGGTCCGACGCCGACGCGACCGACGGGCGGCACGGCGTCGGGGTACGCGGGGACGACCACCGGGCGGCCCTCCAGCGGGGCCAGGACGCGGGCCGGGGCGGCGGGGTCGAGTCCCAGTCCCCGTGCCGCGTGCAGCCGTGCCGCCTCCGGCGCCGAGGCGTCGAGGACGGTCTCGACCAACGCCGGATCATCTGCGGGCGCCCGCCCACGGGTCCGGTCGAGCACGACGCGGATGACTCCCGCGGCCCGCTCCAGGATCACCGCGTCCACGACACTCGGCTCCGCCTGCCCGGCTCGCTCCAGCCACAGCGCGGCGACCCCGCCCGGCGTCAGCGCGACCGACGGCCAGGCGGGGTCGGCCGCCGCCTCGCTCTCCCGACGCGTCCCGTCCGCCTCGACCCGGACACGCACCCGCCGCTCCACATCCACCAGCCGCGCCGGCACCCCCGCCAGCACGGCAGCCCCACGCACCAACGCCTCAAGCCCGGCCCGCCCTTCAGCAAGCCGATCAAAGTAGGCAATGACCCGAACAGCGGCCCCCGCATCCGGATCAAGCGCAGTCAACCGCCCGGCCAGCTCTTTCATAGGCCAATGGTGCGGCACACGGTCAAGCCCCGAGTCCCCAGCCGACCTGAAGGGCCCCACGCACAGCTCTCAGCCGCCCACGCCGACCACCCTGAAGGGGCGCGGGGAACTGCGCGACCAGCCACATACAGCCCGCACCCGAAGAGCCACCGAACGCGGCAGACGCACCGCCCTCAGCCGCCCACGCCGACCACCCTGAAGGGGCGCGGGGAACTGCGCGACCAGCCACCCACAACCCGCACCCGCAACGGCACCCCCGCCCACAACCCGCACCCGCAACGGCACCCCCCGCCCACAACCCGCACCCGCAACGGCCCCCCGTCACTCACCGCCCCAACAACCGCCGCAACCACCCCACATGCGCCCCCCGGCATGCCCGAGACACCCCCGCCTGCGGAGCAAACCCGTCGAACCCATGGAACCCCCCGGGCCAGACATGCAGCTCCGCCACACCCCCCGCCTGCCAGATCCGCGACGCGTACGCCACGACCTCGTCCCGGAAGGTCTCCGCCGAACCGACATCCAGGAACGCCGGCGGCAACCCGGACAGATCCTCGGCCCGAGCCGGCGCGGCGTACGCGGACACGTCGGGTCCACCCCGCCGCTCCCCGAGCAGCGCGGTCCACCCGGTCTCGTTCGCCGTCCGGTCCCACACACCGAGCCCCGCCATCTGATACGTGGACGGACTGTCGTTCCGGTCGTCCAGCATCGGACACATCAGCATCTGCCCGATCAGCTCCGGCCCCTTACGGTCCCGCGCCAGCAACGCCAGCGCCGCCGAGAGCCCCCCACCCGCACTGGCCCCCGCCACCACGACCCGCTCCGCGTCACCACCGAACTCACCCGCATGCGCCGCCGTCCACTCCAGCCCGGCGTACACGTCCTCGATCGGCGCCGGATGCGGATGCTCGGGCGCCAGCCGGTACTCCACCGACACCACCACCGCGTCCAGTTCCTTCGCCCACGCCAGCGGAGCGTCCACGCCGACACGGTTGTTGCCGATGATCATCCCCCCGCCGTGGACGTGATAGATCACGGGCCGCGGCCCGGCGTCCACCGGCGCGGCCGGCCGGCAGATCAGCAACGAGATCTCCGGCGCGCCGACAGGACCCGGCACCGCACGGTCCTCGACCTCGAAGTACCCGTCCATCGTCAGGTCCAGCTCGGCCAGCAACTGGATCCCCGCACCCTGACGCACCTCGGCTATCTCGTCCATCGTCAGGCCGGGTGAGATCACGTCCTTGATGAGCTCCAGCGCGGCGGCGAGCTCGGGATCGAACGGGGGCGGGGCCTGGGTCATGGCTACTCCTCACACAGGGGGCACTCACGTGCCTCGCGGCTCTGCGGTCAGCATCCGCGCACCGACCCCGCCCGCGGGGGCCGCCGGACGGCGGAAGCTGCCCGCCGTCCGGCGGGTGGCACACCCGTGACCGGGAGCCTGCCAGGCCATGACCGGCTCAGCACCCCCTTCTCGCTCGGCTTCATCGTGCCCGTCCCAGCGGTCACGACGCTGACCGGCCTGCGAGCTTCGAGGAGACGGCAGCGGGCAACGGCCGAACCCGTACGAGCAGATGGCGTCCCAGCGCCACTGCCGTCAGCACAGCGACCAGCGCGCACACACCGAGCCACCCGAAGCCGCCGTACGCACGCGCCCCCAGCCACGAGCCCGCGGTGCCGCCGAGATAGACGCAGGTCATGTACGCGGTGCTCAGCCGGGCGCGGACATCGGCGCCGAGGCCGTAGACCCGGACCAGGTTGGCCACCTGGCCGGACTGCATGCCGACGTCGAGCAGCAGCGTGCCGACGACCAGCGCGCTCAGCCCGGGTACGCCGCCGAGACCGCCGAGGGCCAGGACCGGCGCCGCCGCACCGACGACGAGCAGGCACACGAGGGTGACGCGGTCCGGGCCGTGGCGGTCGACGAGTCGTCCCGCGACCGGCGTGCACACCATCGTCGCCGCGTTGACCAGGGCCAGCAGTCCGGCCGCCGTCGCGTCCAGGCCGTACACCGGGCCGGTGAGCAGCAGTGCCACGCCCGTCCACACTGCGGAGAACCCGGCGAACACCATGGCCTGGTACAGGCACGAGCGGCGCAGCTCGGGCTCGGTGCGCAGCAGTCGCAGCGGCGCGGCGAGCAGCGCCGGGTAGGGGGCCGCGGTGGACGGCGCCGGCGACGGCAGCATGCGGGCCAGCAGCGCGGCGACCGTGAGGGAGAGCACGGCGGCCACGACGTACGGCGCCCGCCAGCCCAGCCAGTCGCCGAGCGCGCCGCCGAGCGCCCGGGACAGCAGCATGCCGGCGAGGCAGCCGCTGAGCAGGGTGCCACCGACCACGCCCTGCCGTTCGGCGGGCACCAGGCCGGCCGCCAGCGGTCCTGCCAGCGGGGCGATCACCGTCGCCGTTCCGACTAGGACACTCGCGGCGACGAGCGGCATCAGCGCCTGCGCGGTGGACGCCGCGAACAGTCCGGCACCGGTCACGGTGAGCAGGGTGACGAGCAGCCGGCGGGGCCGCAGCCGGTCGCCGAGCGGGACGAGCAGGTAGATGCCGGCCGCGTAGCCGAACTGGGTCGCCGTCACCACCGTGGTCGCCGCGTCGGGGGAGACACCGAGGCCGGAGGCCACCAACGGGCCGATCGCCTGCGGGAAGTAGACATTGCCCACGGCGACCCCGCAGGCGAAGGCCAGCAGCGCGACCGCGGAGGTAGTCTGCCGGTGGTTGAGATCCGTCATGTACCGAAGTCCACGTCGGCGACGATCCGTTGCCAAAGGATGTAGCCCGGGGCTTAATGATCAGCTTCCTGCTCGACGTCGACGACCTCGCGGACACCCGGTTCGCGATCTCGCCGCTGCGCGAGGTCATGGGCAGCCTGCGAGCCCTGCGCGCCCCCGCCCTCTTTCCCCTGCACACCCCGTGGCGCCGCACGGTGCTCGACCGACTCGACCCCGCCGACGCGCTGCTGCTGCGAGCCCTCGTCGGACAGACCCTGGTCCTGCCCGACTTCCTCACCCCGCGCCCGACGACCTTCGCGCCCGCGCTGGAGGACCAGCTCGCCGTCGTACGGGCGACGCCACCCGAACTCGTACGGCGCGACCTGCTCGCCACCCACGCCCCGCACCCCCTGCCCGACGCGCTGCGGCAGATCACCGCACCCGGCGACGAGCCGGTGACGGAGCTGCTGGAGGAGCTGTCCGAACTGCTGCTGCGCTACTGGGAGTCGGCCATCGCCCCGCACTGGCCGAGGATGCGGCTGGTGCTGGAGGCCGACATCACCCACCGTGCCCGGCAGCTGGCCACCGGAGGTGCCCAGCTCCTTTTCTCCGATCTGCACCACAATGTGCGCTGGCGGGACGGAGTGCTGCACGTCGGGCAGATGATCGGCCGGCACGAGGTGGACGGATCCGGGCGCGGACTGCGACTGGTGCCGTCCCTTTTCGCCCACAAACCCGCGCCCCCGGTCAGCGCCGACGAACCGCCGATGCTCGCCTACCCGGGCCGGGGCGCCGCGACCCTGTGGGAACCGCGGCCCGACCCCGACGCCTCCGCGCTCACCGCCCTGCTCGGCGCACCCCGCACCACCGTCCTGCGCCTCCTCGCCGAACCGCTGCCCACGGTCGAACTCGCCCGCCGCCTCGGCGTGACGCCCAGCGCGGTCTCCCAGCATCTGCAGGTGCTGCACGCGACGGGGCTGGTCACCCGGGCCCGCGACGGGCGGCGCGTGCTCTACCGGCGCACCGGACTCGGCGACCAGTTGGCCGACCGGGCTTGACTTCGAGAGCGCTCCAAGTCCTAGCGTCGTCAGGGACGGGGCAGGAACCGGGCGAACGGAGACAGGACATGCGGGTCGGCGTGCACATCAACCGGTTCGACCATCCCGGAGGAGGTCCCGCGCTCGGCGCCGAGCTGGCCGCCGCGGGTGCCGCGGCCGAGGCGGCGGGCGTGAGCTGGCTGTCGGTGATGGACCACTACTTCCAGATGGAGTTCAACGACCGGGCCGAGGACCCCATGCTGGAGGCCTACACGACCCTCGGCTTCCTCGCCGGGCACACCTCCACGGTCCGCCTCGGCGCGCTGGTCACGGGTGTGACGTACCGTCACCCCGGCCTGCTCGCCAAGATCGCCACCACGCTCGACGTGCTCTCCGGAGGCCGCGCCACCCTCGGGATCGGCGCCGCCTGGTACGACCGGGAGCACGCGGGCCTCGGCGTGCCGTTCCCGCCGGTCGCCGAGCGGTTCGAGCGGCTGGAGGAGACGCTGCGGATCTGCCTGCAGATGTGGGACCCGGCGACGAACGGTCCGTTCGAGGGCAGGCACTACCGGCTCGCCGAGACCCTCGGCATCCCGGCGCCGGTCAGCGCCCCGCACCCCGAGATCATGATCGGCGGGGGCGGGGAGAAGAAGACGCTGCGGCTGGTGGCCCGGTACGGCGACGCGTGCAACCTGTTCATGACCTCGCCGGAGGAGGTCGGGCACAAGCTCGACGTGCTGCGCGGCCACTGCGACACCGAGGGGCGCGACTACGACGAGATCCGCAAGACCGTCGTCTACTCGGGCGAGCCCGCCATGAAGGGCGACCTCGACGCCTTCACCCGGGAGATCGCGGGCTACACCAAGCTCGGCATCGACACGGTGATCCTCGGCCCTCGTACGGGGGAGCCGGCGGCGTTCATCGAGAACTTCGCGGCTCCCGCCGTACAGCGGCTGGCCGGGCTCGGCTGAGCCCCGGCGGCTACCCGCACGGCGTGCTCGACCGAGGGGTGTCCGCGTCGGCGGGGCGGCTGCGGGAGACGATCCGCATCCCGCGGGCGTCGACGACCCGGACCTGCAGCGAACCGCAGCCGCACCGCGTCCACATCGTGCTGCCCGCCGCCGTGTTGTGCCGGGAGATGATCCGGAAGGGCTCGGCGCCGTCGGGCCATCCGCAGTGCGGGCAGACGGTGCCGGTCGTGCTGGTCATGGTGACTCCTCGTTCGTCGTGTGGCTGATCGACCGTCGCGACACCATCAAGCGTGCGATGAGCCTCCGTACACGTCCAGGTTGACTTTCTGGACCTCACCTTGAAGCGTGGGCTTCATGATTGACCTGCGCCGACTGCATGTACTGAGGGCGGTCGCCCACTACGGCACGGTCACCGCGGCCGCCAGCGCCCTGCACTTCACGACGTCCGCCGCCTCCCAGCAGATCCGTCAGCTGGCCCGCGACCTCGGCGTCGACCTGCTGGAGCCGCAGGGCCGCGGCGTGCGCCTCACCTCGGCGGCCGAGAGCCTGCTGGCGCACGCCGACGCGATCCAGGCCCGCTGGGAGCAGGCCGAGCTGGATCTGCGGGCCGACCATGGCGCGCCGGCGGGGCTGTTGCGCGTGAGCGGTTTCCCGCTGGCCGTGTCGGTGTTGCTCGCGCCCATGGCGGCCCTGCTGCGCACACGTCATCCGCGCCTGAGTGTCCGGATCCAGGAGACGAAGGTGCCGGCCAGCTTCGACCTGCTCTTCGAAGGGGAGACCGACCTGGCCGTCGTCGAGGCGACGATCTTCAACCCGCCGCTCGGCGACACCCGCTTCGACCAACAGCCGCTCCTGGACGACCCGTTCGACCTCGTCGTCCACGAGGACCACCCTCTCGCCGGACGGGACGGCGTCGACCTGGCGGAGGCGGCCCGCGAGGACTGGATCGCTCCGGTGCCGGAGAGTCCCTGCCGCCCGCATGTGCTCTCGGCGTGCGGAGAGGCCGGATTCACCCCGGACATCGTCCATCACGCGATGGAGTGGGATGTCATGGCCCACCTCATCGCGCACCGGCTCGGCGTCGCCCTGATCCCGCGCCTCGCCCATCTGACCCCGGACCTGCCGATCACCCGGGTCCGCTGCACGGGCAACCCGCACCGCAAGCTCCTGACCTGCACCCGGGGCGGCAGACACGAGCGCCCGGCGGTCGCGGCCGCGCTGGCGGAACTGCGCGAGCTGGCGCCGAAGGCGGTGGCCTGAGACACGGGAAAAGGGCCGGAGCGCCAGGCTCCGGCCCTTCGTGACGACCCGTGGTGGGGTCAGGCGGCGACCGCCTCGCCCGCGTGGCCGTGGACGCGCGCGATGACCTCGGTCAGCTGGGCAGCGACCTCGGCGTCGTCGGCCGGGTGGGTCTCGGCGAAGCGGGTGACCGAGCCGGGGATGGAGAGCTTGACGTCCTCGAGCACCTTGCCGCCGGCGATGCCCACGGCCTTGCGGGTCTCGTCCTGCGCCCACACGCCGCCGAACTGGCCGAAGGCGGTGCCGACCACGGCGACCGGCTTGCCGCCGAAGGCGCCGGAGCCGTACGGGCGGGACAGCCAGTCGATGGCGTTCTTCAGGACGGCCGGGATCGTGCCGTTGTACTCGGGGGAGAAGAGCAGGAACGCGTCGGACGCCTGCGCGGCCTCACGCAGCTTCGCGGCGGCGGCCGGGACACCGCCCTCGACGTCGATGTCCTCGTTGTAGAAGGGGATGTCGGCGAGGCCCTCGAAGAGCACGACCTCGGCGCCCTCGGGAGCGAGCTTGACGGCCGCCTCGGCCAGCTGACGGTTGTGCGAACCGGCGCGAAGGCTGCCGACGAGCGCGAGGATGCGAACAGACATGCGAACTCCAGGGGGGATGAAACACTGCCGTTACGAAACCGGACCGAGGTCCGCTTACGTTTCTAGCATCCTAAGCGGACCGCGGTCCAGTTTCATTCCCGATGCTTTACGCTGGCTTCATGTCCGCCGCCCTGCCCCCCTTCCCGAAGCCCGAGGAGCCCGACGGCACGCCCCGGTTGCTGGAGGTCGGTTCCGCCGCCGACGAGCCCTGCCTGCGCGCCGACGCGGCCCGCAACCGCGCCCGGCTGCTGGAGGCCGCCTCCGAGCTGATCGCCGAGCACGGCGCGGCCGGGGTCACCATGGAGGCGGTGGCGGCCGCGGCCGGCGTCGGCAAGGGGACCGTCTTCCGCCGCTTTGGCGACCGCACCGGCCTGCTGACGGCGCTGCTGGACCACTCCGCGCGCAAGCTCCAGGGCGACTTCCTCGGCGGACCGCCGCCGCTGGGCCCCGGGGCGCCCCCGGCCGACCGGCTGCGCGCGTTCGGCGTGGCGGTGCTCTACCGCTCGGCGGAGCAGCTGGACCTGCAACTGGCGGCCCAGCCCGAGCCGACCCGCCGCTTCAGCCACCCCTCGGTCACGGCACTGCACACCCACGTGACGGTGCTGCTGCGGCAGATACAGCCGGAGGCCGACTGCGACCTCCTCGCCCAGACCCTGCTGGCGTATCTCGACCCCGCCCTGATACACCACCTGACCAGGCAGTGCGGTATGCCGATGGACCGGCTGGAGACGGGCTGGCTCGACCTCGTGGACCGGGTGACACGCGCACAGGTGTGAACGTTCCGGGGGTCTCCGGAACACGTCAACCGGGCGGCTGCGGACCCTAATCGGAACCGCGCGCACAGGTTCTGCAAAGATGCCGTACGTCATGGTGCAGATACCGAAAACGCCCGCGCCCGCTTCCCCCGCACAGCGCTCGGTACCCACGAGCGCCGATGTGGCCCGCCTGGCCGGCGTCTCGCGCGCGACCGTCTCCTACGTCCTCAACAACACCAGTGCCGTCCGCATCAGCGAGCCCACCCGCCGCCGCGTCCACGAGGCCGCCAAGGAACTCGGGTACGTCCCGCACGCCGCCGCCCGCAGCCTGCGCGCCGGGCACAGCCGCATGGTCCTGATGCCCGCACCGAGCTTCACCGTCGGCTCCCTGTACAGCCGCTTCCTCAGCGAACTCCAGCTGGCCCTCGGCCGCCTCGACTACACCGTCGTCCAGCACGGCAGCGTCGGTCTGCACGGTGACGAGGCCGCCCGCGCCTGGGCCGAGCTGCGCCCCGTCGCCGTCCTGGTGTCGGGCGCCGGCCTCGGCCCGAAGGGCGTGACGGTCCTCAAGCGCTCCGGCGCCCGGGCCGTGGTCACCCTCGGTCCCGAGTCCGTCGACGGGGCGCACGCCCTGCTCATGGACTACGAGGCCGTCGGCCACTGCGCGGCCCGTCACCTCTACGACCGCGGCAGGCGCCGTATCGGCGTCGTCGTGCCCGAGGAGGAGGGCCTGGAGTCCTTCTCGGCGCCCCGTCTGCAAGGCGTGCGCCGCGCCCTGTACGGGACCGACGCCACCCTCACCGAGCTGCCCCTCGCCTACGAGGAGGAGTCCGCGGCACGGCTCGCCGCCCGCTGGCGCGACCTGGGCCTCGACGCCGTGTTCGCCTACAACGACGAGTACGCGATGCTGCTGACGCGCGCCCTCCAGGACGAGGGCGTCCGCGTCCCCGCCGACACCGCCGTCATCGGCGCCGACGACCTGATGCTCGGCCGGCTGCTGCGGCCTAGGCTGAGCACCGTCCACATCGAGCTGCCGTCCGGCCGTGACCTCGCGGAGCTGGTCGACCGTGCGGTGCGCAACCCCGGCACCCCGCCCGGGACGCACAAGGTGCTGGGTGCGACGGTGGTGCACCGAGACTCCAGCTGAGGCCGCAGGGCCCCGACCGGTGCATCCCGCCCGCGCCCCGGTCTCCAGCAGGCCCTCATCGGCCCGGCCGACGTACCGTCGAACTCAGGGAGGCGTGGAATGCGCACGACGGTCGGCATCATCGGCGGTGGCCCCGCAGGGCTGCTCCTGGCCCGGCTGCTGCAC
This sequence comes from Streptomyces chartreusis, assembly GCF_008704715.1. Lineage (NCBI taxonomy): Bacteria > Bacillati > Actinomycetota > Actinomycetes > Kitasatosporales > Streptomycetaceae > Streptomyces > Streptomyces chartreusis. The sequence goes on along the minus strand of NZ_CP023689.1, from coordinate 907,901 downwards.
CGCGCGGGCATCGACTGCGTGGTCCTGGAGGCCAGGACCCGCGAGTACGTCGAGGCACGCCAGCGGGCCGGCATGCTGGAGCAGGGCACGGTCGACGCGCTGCGAGAGGCCGGCGCCGCCGAACGGCTGACGGCCGAGGGCCTGGTGCACCAGGGCATCGAGCTGCGCTTCGACCGGGAACGCCACCACATCGACTTCCCGGCCCTGACCGGCGGCCGTACGGTGACGATCTACGCGCAGACCGAGATCGTGAAAGACCTCGTCGCCCTGCAACTCGCCGACGGGCCGCGGTTGTTCTTCGAGGCCGAGGCGATCGCCGTGGAGGATCCGGAGAGCGCCACGCCCGCCGTGCGGTTCGTGCACGAGGGCCGCGAGCACACCCTGACCTGCGACTGGATCGCCGGCTGCGACGGCTTCCACGGCATCGCCCGCGACGCCTTCCCGGCCGGAGCCGGCCGCTCGTACGCGCACGAGTACCCGTACTCCTGGCTCGGCGTCATGGCCGAAGTCGCCCCCTCCGGAGACGAGTTGATCTACGCGCGCGGTGAACGAGGCTTCGCGCTGCACAGCATGCGCTCACCGACCGTCTCCCGGCTCTACCTCCAGGTCCCCAACGGCACCGCCCCCGACGACTGGCCCGACGAACGCATCTGGGACGAGCTCGCCGCCCGCTTCGCGATCGACGGCGACTGGACCCTGGAGCGCGGCCCCATCACCGCCAAGTCGGTTACCTCCATGCGCAGTTACGTCCACGAACCGATGCGGCACGGTCGCCTGCTGCTCGCCGGGGACGCCGCGCACATCGTCCCGCCGACGGGCGCCAAGGGCCTCAACCTCGCCGTGTCCGACGTGCGGGTGCTGGCCCGCGCCCTCATCGAGCTGCACCGCACGGGGAGCGCACAACTCCTCGACAGGTATTCGGAGTTGTGCCTCCAGCGGGTGTGGCAGGCCACCCGGTTCTCGGACGACATGACTAGGATGTTGCACGCTCAACCAGATGGGGATGCGTTCGACCACCGGATGCAGCTCGCACGTCTGCGCCGGATCACCGCATCCCGCCACGCCGCCGCCGAACTGGCGGTGAACTACTCGGGACTTCCGCTCCCGTTGTGAGTCCCGCCGGTGATCGAACGGAGAGTCGCCATGCCGTTGCTCGACCCCAGCACCTGGCAGTCCCCCTCCCTGTCGGGAGGCGAGTACGCCGTCACCGAGCCCGCCACGGGCGACAGGCTCGGCACCGTCACCCTGGCCACCGCCGAGGACGTCGGCACGGCGGCTCAGGTCGGCCGAGCCGCACAGACGGAATGGGCCCGCGTCCCGCACTTCGGGAGGGCGGCGGTGCTGCGCAAGGCCGGCGACCTGTTCACCGCGCACGCCGACGAACTGCGCGGATGGCTCGTCCGGGAGTCCGGATCCATCCCCGGCAAGGCCGACTTCGAGCTGCACGTCGCCGCCCAGGAGTGCTACGAGGCCGCCGCTCTCGCCTCCCGCCCGGCCGGCCAGGTCCTGCCCAGCGAGGCACCCCGGCTGTCGTACACGCGCCGGGTCCCCGTCGGCGTCGTCGGCGTGATCGCGCCGTTCAACGCCCCGCTGATCCTCTCCATCCGCTCCGTCGCCCCGGCCCTCGCGCTCGGCAACGCCGTGGTGCTGAAGCCGGACCCGCGCACGGCGATCTGCGGCGGACTGTCGCTCGCCGCGGTCTTCGCGGAGGCCGGTCTGCCGGAAGGGCTGCTGCATGTGCTGCCGGGCGGCCCGGAGGCGGGCCAGGCGCTGGTCGCGGACCCGCGCGTGCCGGTCATCTCCTTCACCGGCTCCACGGCCGCGGGCCGTGCCGTCGGCGAGGCCGCAGGGCGCCACCTCAAGCGGGCGCATCTGGAACTCGGCGGCAACTCGGCCCTGATCGTGCTGGAGGACGCCGACCTCGACGCCGTGATCTCCACCGCCGCCTGGGGCTCCTTCTTCCACCAGGGCCAGATCTGCATGACGACCGGCCGCCATCTCGTCCACCGGTCGCTGTACGAGGAGTACGTCGAGAGGCTCGCCGCCAAGGCGGACTCCCTCGCCGTCGGCGACCCGCACCGCACCGAGGTCCACCTGGGCCCGCTCATCGACTCCGGCCAGTTGAACAAGGTGCACGGCCTGGTCGAGGCCAGCACCTCAAGGGGAGCCAAGCTGGCCGCGGGCGGTACCCACGAGCAGCTCTTCTACCGGCCGACCGTGCTCGCCGGGACGGACGACGAGACCCCCGCGTACGCCGAGGAGGTCTTCGGTCCGGTCGCCCCGGTCCGTTCCTTCGCGACAGCCGACGAGGCCGCGGCCCTCGCGGCGGCGAGTGCCTACGGCCTCTCCCTTGGCATCGTCACCCGGGACACCGCCCGGGGCCTCGACCTGGCCGAACGGATCCCGACCGGCATCGTGCACATCAACGACCAGACCGTGAACGACGAAGCCGTCGCCCCCTTCGGAGGCGTCGCCGCCTCCGGGACCGGCGCCCGGTTCGGTGGCGAGGCCAACCTGGAGGCGTTCACCGACGTGCGCTGGACGACGGTGCGCGGCGACGTGGCGCCGTACCCCTTCTAGGCCCGGCCCCTGGAGGCCGCCTTCCGGATCCGGTCCCCGCGGTCCCTACTGGCCGTCCTGCTCCGCCTGCGCCTCCTGGGCGGCGACGGCCTTGCGGACCTCGTCCATGTCGAGCTTGCGGGCCTGCCCGATGACGTCCGTGAGCGCGGCCTCGGGCAGGGCACCCGGCTGCGCGAACACGGCGACCCGGTCACGCACGATCATCAGCGTCGGGATCGACTGGATACCGAAGGCGGCGGCCAGCTCGGGCTGCGCCTCGGTGTCGACCTTGCCGAACACAAGGTCCGGGTTCTCCTCGGCCGCCTTCTCGTAGACGGGGGCGAACTGACGGCAGGGCCCGCACCAGGACGCCCAGAAGTCGATCAGGACGAACTCGTTGTCCGTGACCGTCTCGTCGAAGTTCTCCTTGGTGAGCTCCACGGTGCTGCTCATGGCGTATTTCCCTCTTCCTGGTGTCGGGGGCGAAGCCGTCGGCGACAACACGACCGTACGGTCACGTATTCCGCGCGCGTACCCGTGTGGCCACGCCGCACACCACCCGTAAGACTGAGCCCATGACGGAAACGGATTCCATCGCTTACGACGTCGTGGTGCTCGGTGCAGGGCCTGTGGGGGAGAACGTCGCGGACCGCACCCGTGCGGCCGGTCTGTCCACCGCGGTCGTGGAGAGCGAGCTCGTCGGCGGCGAATGCTCGTACTGGGCCTGCATGCCCAGCAAGGCCCTTCTACGCCCCGGTCTCGCCCAGGCCGACGCACGCCGCCTCCCGGGCCTCTCGCAGGCCGTGCAGGGCCCGCTCGACGCGGCCGCTGTCCTCGCCCGGCGCAACGCATTCACCGGGAACTGGAACGACGACGGTCAGATCCAGTGGCTGTCCGGTATCGGCGCCGACTTCTACCGCGGCCACGGCCGCCTCGCCGGACCCCGGACGGTGGAGGTGACCGGCGCGGACGGCGCCCGGCACGTCCTGACCGCCCGGCACGCCGTCTCCGTGTCCACCGGCAGCCGGGCCGTCCTGCCCGACCTGCCGGGACTCGCCGACATCAAGCCCTGGACCAGCCGCGAGGCCACCAGTTCGCAGACCGTGCCCGGACGGCTCATCGTGATCGGCGGGGGAGTGGTCGCCACCGAGATGGCCACGGCCTGGCACGCCCTCGGCTCGAAGGTCACGCTCCTCGTGCGCGGCAAGGGCCTGCTGAACCGGATGGAGCCCTTCGCCGGCGAAATGATCGCCGAGGCCCTCACCGAGGCGGGCGTGGACGTCCGCACCGGCACCTCGGTCACCTCGGTGACCAGGGAGAACGGCACCGTCGTGGCCGTCACCGACAGCGGCGACCGCATCGAGGCCGACGAGATCCTCTTCGCCACCGGCCGTGCCCCGCGCACCGACGACATCGGCCTGGACACGATCGGCCTGGAGCCCGGCTCGTGGCTGGAGGTCGATGACAGCCTGCGCGTCACCGGCAGCGAGTGGCTGTACGCGGTCGGCGACGTGAACCACCGGGCGCTGCTCACCCACCAGGGCAAGTACCAGGCCCGTATCGCGGGCGCGGCCATCGCCGCCCGCGCCTCCGGCGTGTCCCTGCTCGACTCGGACCCGTGGAGCGCCCACGCCGCCACCGCCGACCACTCCGCGGTCCCCCAGGTCGTCTTCACCGACCCGGAGGCCGCCGCCGTCGGTCTGTCCCTGGCGGAGGCGGAGCAGGCCGGCCACCGGGTGCGCGCCGTCGACTACGACCTCGGCTCGGTCGCGGGCGCCTCGCTGTACGGCGACGACTACCGCGGCCGCGCCCGCATGGTCGTCGACCTGGAGCGGGAGATCCTCCTCGGCGTGACCTTCGTCGGCCCCGGCGTCGGCGAGCTCATCCACTCGGCGACGATCGCGGTCGCCGGCCAGGTGCCGATCAGCAGGCTCTGGCACGCGGTCCCGTCGTATCCGACGATCAGCGAGGTGTGGCTGCGGCTGCTGGAGTCGTACCGCGACAACTGACGCACCCGCCGAGAACGCCAGGGCTCACTCCGGCAGCGTGAAGCCGAGGGCCCTGGCCGCCCCGTCCGGAGCCGGCTGGGCCCAGTACTCCGCCATCGCCTGATTGGACGACAGCGAGCGAAGTTCGGCCCGGTCCAGATAGAGCACACCGTCGAGGTGGTCCGTCTCGTGCTGCACGATGCGGGCGGGCCACCCCGAGAACACCTCGTCGACGGCGTGCCCGTGCTCGTCCTCGCAGGTCAGCCGCACCTCGGCGTGCCGGGCGACCACCGCCTGATAGCCCGGGACGCTCAGACAGCCCTCGAAGAACGCGGCACGCCCCTCGCCGACTCCTTCGTACGACGGGTTCACCAGCACCCGGAACGGCTGCGGCACCCGCCCGCGCAGCAGCCGTACCTCCTCCGGCACCGGAGCCGGATCCTCGATCACCGCGATCCGCAGCGACACGCCCACCTGCGGCGCGGCGACGCCGACGCCCGGCGCCGCGTGCATCGTGATGCGCAGGGCCTCCACGAAGCGGGCCAGCAGCGCGGGGTCCAGCTGACCGTCGAAGCGCTCGGTGGGGCGCCGCAGCACCGGGTCGCCGGCCGCCACGATGGGCAACGGGCCCTCGGTGGCCAGAAGTTGCTCGACCTGCTCGGCGAGCGGTGCGCGATGGTTCGGAAGTGCCATCGCGCCAGAATGCCACGGCGCCCGCACGACGGGCGGACTTCCTTGTGGCGTACGTCACTTGAGGTGCCGGGAACTCGGCGGTCCCGCGCTCCGACTACTGGACCGCCACAGCAGAGAAACTCCCCGAACTCCCCACTCCCCGGAGAAGCCGCCGATGTCGACCGCTCCCACCACCACCGAGGCGGAGGCGTCCCCACCCGACGCCCCGGCGTCGTCGCCCCGCAGATGGGCACCCCTGCGCCCGCTGATCCTGCGTCTGCACTTCTACGCCGGAATTCTCGTCGCGCCGTTCCTCCTCGTCGCCGCGACCACCGGATTCCTGTACGCCGGGGCCTTCCAGGCCGAGAAGCTCGTCTACTCCCACGAGATGACCGTCCCGGTCGGCGACACGAAGCTGCCGATATCCGAGCAGGTCGCCGCCGCGCGCAAGGCCCACCCCGAGGGCACGATCTCCGCGGTACGGCCCTCCCCGGCCGACGACGAGTCCACCCGGGTCATGCTGTCCGGGGTCGAGGGCATCGACGCCGACCACGCACTGGCCGTGTTCGTCGACCCGTACACCGCCGAAGTGCGCGGCGCCCTCGAACAGTACGGCTCGACCGGCGCGTTGCCGCTGCGCACCTGGATCGACGAGTTCCACCGCGACCTCCACCTCGGTGAAACCGGCCGTCTCTACAGCGAGTTGGCGGCCAGCTGGCTGTGGGTGATCGCGGCCGGCGGCCTGGTTCTGTGGTTCTCCCGCCGCCGCGCCCTGCGCAAGGTGCGCGGCACCAGCGGCCGCCGCCGCACGCTCGGCCTGCACGGCACCGTCGGCGTCTGGGCCGCCCTCGGCTTCCTCTTCCTCTCGGCCACCGGCCTGACCTGGTCGACGTACGCGGGCGCCAACATCGACGAACTGCGCACCTCGCTGCGCCAGGCCACCCCGTCCATCTCGGCCTCGGCGGGCGGCGAGCACGGGGGTCACGGCGGCGCCGCCGGTGCGGGCGGCAGCGGCGACCACGGCGTCGGCCTCGACAAGGTCCTGGCCGCCGCGCGCGCCGAGGGGCTGGGCGACCCGGTGGAGATCGTGCCGCCCGCCGACGCCTCCTCCGCGTACGTCGTGCGCCAGGTTCAGCGCAGCTGGCCGACCAAGCAGGACTCGGTCGCCGTCGACCCGGCGAGCGGCGAGGTGACCGACGTGCTGCGGTTCGCCGACTACCCGGTGCTCGCCAAGCTGACCCGCTGGGGCATCGACCTGCACACCGGGGTCCTGTTCGGCCTGGTGAACCAGATCCTCCTGATGGCGCTCACGCTCGCCCTGATCCTGCTGATCGTGTGGGGCTACCGCATGTGGTGGCAGCGCGGCCGCGACTCCGCCTTCGGCCGGCCCATCCCGCGCGGCGCCTGGCAGCAGATACCACCGCAGATCCTGGTCCCGCTGGTGGTGGTCGTCGTGGTGATCGGCTACTTCGTGCCGCTGCTCGGCATCTCGCTGGCGGCCTTCATCGCCGTGGACGTCGTGCTCGGCGAGGTCTCCCATCGGCGGGGCAAGCGGACTCCGGTAGACGCGAGCTAGCTCGAAGGCATGGGGAAGGGGCCCGGTTCCTGGAGGAACCGGGCCCCTTGCGTCGCCTGTTCGGCCCTCGCCGATCAGAACTGCTCGAAGTCGCCCGTCAGCGCGGAAGCGAGGCGCATGTGCGGCTCCGCCTCCTCGTCCCGTCCCTGACGCTGGAGGGTGCGACCCAGCATCAGCCGGGCGTAGTGCTCGACGGGGTCGCGCTCGACGATCACGCGCAACTCGGCCTCCGCCCGCCGCAGTTGGGCCGAGTGGTAGTAGGCGCGCGCCAGCAGCAGCCGCGGACCCGTCTGCTCCGGCACCTCCTCGACCAGCGTGCCGAGGACCCGCGCGGCACCCGCGTAGTCCTTGGCGTCGAAGAACAGCTGCGCGCGCTCCCAGCGCTCGGCCGGTGTTCCGTGGTCGTAGTACATCGTCTCCACTCTGACCTCCTTCGTCGCGCTCAACGAAGGCCAGTGGTTCAATATTCCACTACTTGGCGACGGTGGCTGTCATGGCGGCGAACTCGGCGTCGGCGCGCTGGGTGATGAGGGTCAGCACCCGTCCGGCGACGGCCAGGTCCTCCTTCGGGATGCCGTCGTAGACACGGGCGGTGATGGGGGCGGTCGCGGCGGACGTGCTCGCCCAGCGCTCCCGTCCGGCATCCGTGATCCGAACCGCGGACGGCTCCTCGGCGGCCAGCAGCTCCGCCGCGATCAGCTCGTCGACCACGGAGTGGGCCTCCGCCGCGTCGATCTTCAGCGCGCCGACGACGCCGTCGACCAGGGCGTCGCGCCCGACCGGCCCCTCGGCCACGGCGACGAGCCGGAGTGTGACGGACTGCTGGAAGGTGGAACCGTGGCGGGCCAGCACGTGCTCGAGCAGCGCGCGGCCGGCGTAGTGGGCCAGGGCTATGACCCGGGGGTCGACGAGAGGATCGACCGGGGAAGTGGTGGTCGTCATGACTGCTCCTTGTCGGACTGTCCGTCGTCGGACTGTCTGTGTTCGGACGCGCTGTCGTGGGTCTTGATGTCGGCGTCGGACTCGCTGTCGTTCACGAACGGGTCAAGGGGTACGTCGAGCAGGGTCGTCAACTCGCGGGTGAAGTCCCGGGTGCGTGCGCTGCCGAGCCCGCCGAGCGGTGCCAGCAGCTGTTGCAGGAGCCCCTGGACGACCTCGATCGCCTGCCGGGTCCGCGCCTGCCCCTGTTCGGTCAGCGCCAGCTGTACGGCGCGCGGGTCGCGGGGGTCCCGGGTGCGTTCGAGGAGCCCGGCCGATTCCAGGGAGCGCGCCAGCTTGGAGACGTACAGCGGTTCCAGCCCGGTGTGGTCGGCGAGGCGCCGCTGACTGGGGCGTTCTCCGTGGCGCTGCATGCCGTACAGCGAGGCCACCAGCGCGTACTGCGCGTGGGTGAGCCCCAGCGGGGTGACGGCCCGGTCGACCGCGACCCGCCACTTCGTGGACAGACGCCACACCAGGAACCCGGGTGAGGCGTTCTCGGAACCCTTGCTCATGCGGAATAGAGTACATAGCTATTATATCCATGGCTACTATTTCGCGAACGCATCGAGCCAGCCCCGGGTTACGGACTGACGAGGTGGCCCCGGCGGGGCTAGGTTGGGCCTCATGAGCAATCTTGATCGCGAAGCGGTGCCCGCCGTCTGCGGCGGCCGCGGTTTCGTCGTGGCGGAGCCCGTACGCGAACTTCTCAGCCCTCGCCGCGTCAAGCTCGGCGAATCCACCGAAGTCCGTCGCCTGCTGCCCAACCTGGGCCGTCGCATGGTCGGCGCCTGGTGCTTCGTCGATCACTACGGTCCCGACGACATCGCCGAAGAGCCCGGCATGCAGGTGCCGCCGCACCCCCACATGGGTCTCCAGACGGTGAGCTGGCTGCACGAGGGCGAGGTGCTGCACCGCGACTCGACGGGCAGCCTCCAGACGATCCGCCCGCGCGAGCTGGGCCTGATGACCTCGGGCCGGGCGATCAGCCACTCCGAGGAGAGCCCGAAGTCGCACGCGCGTCTCCTGCACGGCGCACAGCTCTGGGTCGCCCTCCCGGACAGCCACCGGCACACCGACCCACACTTCGAACACCACGGCGAACTGCCGACCGTCACGGCACCGGGCCTGAATGCCACGCTGATCCTCGGCAGCCTCGACGGGGCGACCTCGCCGGGCACGACGTACAGCCCGATCGTCGGCGCGGACCTGGCCCTGACGCGCGGCGCCGACGTACGCCTCCCGCTGGAGCCGGACTTCGAGTACGCCGTCCTGTCCATGTCCGGCGAGGCCCACGTGGACGGCGTGCCGGTAGTGCCCGGCTCCATGCTCTACCTCGGCTGCGGCCGCACCGAACTCCCGCTGCGCGCCGAGTCGGACGCCGACCTGATGCTCCTCGGCGGCGAGCCGTTCGAGGAGGAACTGATCATGTTCTGGAACTGGATCGGACGCACCCAGGCGGAGATCGAGCAGGCCCGCGAGGACTGGATGCGGGGCTCCCGCTTCGGCGAGGTGAAGGGCTACGACGGGGACCCGCTGCCGGCCCCCGTTCTGCCGGCGGTTCCGCTGAAGCCGCGGGGGAGGGTTCGCTGACCTGCGGAATGGCTCGATCGCCGGCGATGGGCGGGTGACGTGCCGTCAGGGTTCGTCCCCTTGCCCGGCGGCCTGTCGGACGGCTCGCTTCATCGAAAGCGAGGCCAGCGGGCGCGGTGCGCCTTCGATCGGGTTTTCGTACAACCTTTCGGGCGCCTCCGGGAGTCTCACACATCACCGACACGCGAGGCGCTTCAAGGGGGAACACGCTTTGTTACGTGTCCACTTCACCGCCGAGGATCTGGCAAGAGTCACCGTCGCGACGAGACTGGACCCGCTGTGGGAGACGATGCTCGGCGTCCAGCAACTGGCCTATTCCGTGCAGGTGATGCCTGCCATGCAGGGCTGGCGGCGGCGCGCCAGGAGCGTCGTCGGGCAGGGCGGGCCTCACGGGTCCCTGCGGATGCTCAGCGCGCTGCTGCCGGCCCGCGGCTACTTCCCGGACTTCCTCACCCCCACCGCGGCCGAGGAAGGCCTCGACGTCGGGCTGGAGGCGATCCGCGGCACCCCGCCCCGGAGGCTGAGGGACGAGCTCGTGCAGCTCACCGGCAGCGGCCCGGCCCGGCGCCGCTCCGCGCCCGTCTGGATGAGGAACCTCGCCGGCGGCGACCGCGACCGGATGGCCGACCTCACCGCCGCCATCCGTACCGTGCACGACAGCGTGATCGTCCCGGAGTGGACGGAGGCCGAGGCCCGCGTCGAAGGAGACCGCGCCCGGCGTGCCCGGACCGTGCGGGACGCCGGAGTGCACGGGCTGCTCGGTTCCCTCGGCCCGCTCGTGCGGTGGCAACCGCCCGTGCTGCACGTGGACTACCCCGTCGACCGCGACCTGAGCCTCGGCGGGCGAGGGCTGCGGCTGATCCCGTCGTACTTCTGCCGCCGCACGCCCATCGCCCTGGCCGATCCCGAACTGCGCCCGGTTCTCGTCTACCCCGTCGACCACAGCACCGTCCGGCCCTCGTCCGACCTGTCCGGCACCAAGCCGCAGGCCCTGTCCGCCCTGCTGGGCCGCACCCGGGCACGTACGCTGGCGGCGCTGCACGACACCGCCACCACGGGCGAACTCGCCCGCAGGCTACGGATCTCGCCCGCCTCCGCCAGCCAGCACGTGCACGTCCTCGCCGCCGCCAACCTGGTCCACAGCCAGCGCGTCGGCAATCAGGTGCTGCACACGCTGACGCCGCTCGGTGCGGCCCTGCTGTCCGGCACTCGTCTGCCGTCGGAGTCCTCACCTGGAAGTTTTGGCCTCCGCTGAAACCCTTGGCTCGTCCGGTGTGCCAACCCGCAAGCTGTGAGGGACGCATGGGGGCTTGACCGCCCCCCATGCCGTCGGGCACGTCGCCCGTGCCGGCCCGTACGCCCGGCCGGACGCGCGGGCGAGGCCGTGCCACTGCCGGAGGCCACACCGATCAGGGGGAAACAGCCATGGCCCTGCGCCGACTCATCACCGTTCTGTCATCCGCCGCGATGCTCGCCGCGGCCTCGCTGGCCGGCCTGGGCGGCACCGCCCAGGCCGCCGGCGGCTGCACGTCCATCGGCGGCGGCAAGTACAACTGCAACGTCTGGAAGACGGCGTCCACCTGGTGGTGCACCACGACCGACCAGACCGACAGCTGCAACGGCGTCCCGGCCGGAATCCTCCGCGCGGGCACCAACTACTTCTACTGCCAGCAGTGGGGCCACGAGTACCGCTACGGCAGCTACTACAACCACTACTGGGCGCAGACCGACGACGACAGCGGCAACAAGCGGGTCTGGCTGCCCGTCGTCTACATCAGCGGCGGCGTGAACGACGGCCGTATCCCCGGCCTCCCGCTCTGCTAGAGCTCACGCCAGGCTCCTGCCCCCACCGAAGGAACGCATCCAGATGGCAGACGAGTACGTCCTGCGCGCCCAGAGATTCGTCAACCAGACCTACGGCGGCAAGATCGGTGTCACCGTCGAGGAGAACGGCAGGACCGGGTGGAGCACCATGTACGCGCTCACCCGGGCGCTCCAGTGGGAGCTGGGCATCAGCCCGGTAGCGGACTCCTTCGGCCCCACGACCCTGCGGACACTGACCCAGAAGTTCCCCCGGCTCAATGCCGACACGGTTCCGTCGCCGGACTTCTGCCGCATCATCCAGGCCGCGATGTACTGCAAGGGCTACGACGGCGGCGACCTGGACGGCGTCTACAACGCGACCGTCCAGGCCGGTATCACCCGGCTCAAGCAGGACATGGGTGTCGACGGGGTCTACCCCGGCTCGGACCTGACCCCGAAGGTCTTCAAGGGCCTGCTCAACATGGACCCCTACGTCGTCGTCCGGTACGGGGACCGGCCCGGCGACGAGGACGTCCGGGCGATCCAGCGCTGGCTCAACGGGCGGTACATCCACCGTCAGGACTTCTTCGTGATGCCCTGCGACGGCCACCACTCGCGCGATGTCGCCAAGTCGATGCTGTTCGCCATCCAGTACGAGCTGGGCATGGCGGACGGCGTCGCCAACGGTTCCTTCGGCCCCGCGACCCAGGCCGGCCTGAGGCAGCACACGCTCACGGTCGGCTCCACGGGCACCTGGGTCAGCCTGTTCACCGCCGCCATGATCCTCAACCAGCGGCCCCACGTGGCCTTCAGCGGAACTTTCACCTCGGACCTGTCCTCGGCCGTCTTCGAGTTCCAGGACTTCGTCGGACTCTCCGTGAACGGCGACGGCGACTACCGGACCTGGGCGTCCCTGCTGATCTCCTACGGCGACCAGTCCCGCCCAGGCGCCGCCTGCGACTGCATCACCACCATCACGGCGGCCCGCGCACAGGCGTTGACCAGTGCCGGATACGTGTACGTCGGCCGCTACCTGTGCAACGTCCCCGGCGGCCGGGACAAGATGATCAAGCCGGGCGAGCTCCAGACCATTGCGTCGAACGGCATGCACTGCTTCCCGATCTACCAGACGTCCAGCGACGGCGCCTCGTACTTCACCTACAACCAGGGCACCCGCGACGGCCTCGACGCGATCGACTGGGCGAAGTACCACGGCTTCAAGGACGGCACCCGGATCTACTTCGCCGTCGACTACGACGCCTACGACCACGAGGTGACGTCCAACATCCTCCCGCACTTCAGGGGGATCTCCCGGGCGGTGCTGGAGAACTCCCGCTACCGGGTGGGCATCTACGGCCCGCGCAACGTGTGCCGCCGGGTGCGCGAGGCCGGGTACACCGACGCCAGCTTCGTCTCCGACATGTCCAGCGGGTTCTCCGGCAACCTCGGCTTCCCGATGCCCGGCGACTGGGCCTTCGACCAGATCGCCACCGTCTCGGTGGGCAGCGGCGCGGGCGCCATCGAGATCGACAAGAACATCGCGTCCGGCCGCGACATCGGGCAGAACAGCTTCGATCCCGGCGCCGACATCGCCGGTCTGGACGTCGACTTCAACCCGGCGTACCGCGACGCGATGCTCGGGGAGGTGCGCTCGTACCTGGAGTCCATCGGCGTCCCGGAGACCGGCGGCGACGGCTGGACCGACACGGACTGGGCGACCCTGGGCGGCATCTCCAACACCAAGGCGTTCGAGCTGGTCGTCTCCGCCGACTGGCTGTTCACCTCGCTCGCCCGCCAACTCAGGCTCCGCAAGGCCCTGATCCAGACCCCGGTGCTGTGGGAGCTGCGCAAGCTGAACCCGCTGGACTTCGCCGCGGACACGGCGGTGAAGACCGGGCTGGACGACGACTGCAGCACCGGCTGGGGGCAGATCTTCGCCTGGGTGGCGATCGAGGCCAGGAACCACTGTGTACGGCAGGGCATCATCAACGGCCAGATCCTGGACAGGGGGCAGGATCTGGACGCGGTGTGGACCCAGCTGAACGAGGACCCGATCTACAACATGAAGACGGCCGCGTACCTGACCATCTTCAACGCCCACCAGATCGGCCACCCGCGCCCGGGTCTCGAGACCTCCGACTCCGCCTCGGAGCTGCTCCTGGCCCGCTACAACGGCCCGCTCATCGTGGACGGCCAGCCGAACGGCCCGGCCCTCGAGTACGGCCGTCAACTCCTCGGCCTCTACCGGGTGCTGGAGAAGTACTACCGCCTCTCCCGGAACCAGTGACGTTCGTGAAAGAGACCACGAGATGACCACAGGCATGACAGGCATGACCGGCATTGCAGGCATGACAAGACGCGACGTCGTCAGACACACCGCGGTCCTCGGTACCGTCGCACTGACCGGCGGCGGCTCACTACTGGCCCTGCCCACCGCCGCGTCGGCCGCCGAACGCTCCGGGCCCGACGGCACACCCGGCCGGCCGACATCGCCCAACGGCTGGGAGATCGAGGAGAGGGCCAACGACGTCTCCACGGTGTGGACCCGCAGGATCCAGGGCACCCCGTGCGACCTGGATGTCCGTCTCGGCGACGCGGCCACCGTCCTGACGCATGTCGTACGCCGCTTCCACTACGAGATCGACGAACTGCGCACCGGCGATCTGACCGGTTGGCGCGCCCCGTCCCGGGTCCGACTGGACCGGCCGGAAGGCAACCAGGCCTCCGGTACGGCCGTCGCGATCCGCCCCGGCTCCTACCCACCCGGCGCGCGCGGCGGCTTCTTCCCGGCCCAGCTCGCGGTGGTCCGCGACATCCTCGCCGAGTGCGACGGAGTCGTCCGCTGGGGCGGCGACGACGACCGCCCGTACGAGGCCCTGTTCTCCATCGACGTACGACCCGACGATGAGCGCCTGACCAAACTCGTGGCCAGGCTCCGCCGCTGGGCCGACGACCCCGCCGCGGGACCCGGAACCCCGGTGGACGTCACGGACAAACGACGCCGCCGGGCGGCCGAGGCCCTGGAACACCGACAGAAGTCGGACTGACCGCCGCACGGCGGCGTGGTCGACCTGCGTGAGAGGCAGGCGTCGTTGACTTTGCGGACGGGCCACGTCGCGGAAGATGACGTGGCTCGTCCGAAGCCTCGGTACGACCTACGGGTACACGATGTAGGTGTAGCAGTCGCTGCAGCCCTTGATGTACGCCCAGCGGAACTTGCCGTTGGGGCTGGTGAGCTTGACCTCTCTCGCATCGTTGCGCCACTCGCCCAAACTGTCACCCATTACCCGGAGCCAGGCGTGGCCGTCGCACCAGGCCGTCCCATCGGCGGGGTTGTCGCCCTTAATGGCCCGGGCCGACTTCGAGGTGACGTAGAGCGTGTAGATGTTGTTGCACGAGCGCTCGTACTGGAACGTGCCCGCGCGGTCGATCTTGATCGTGTCGGATGGGTCCTGGCTCCGGGCGGAAGCCGGGGTGATGGCGAGCATGAAGGCTGCCGCGAGAGTGCCGAGGACTGTGACGATGCGCTTGCGCACGAGGGTTCCTCCCCTGTTCGTGTCTCACGTGTCGGTGTCGAGGTGACACTGCGGGCAACGTAGTGACCCTGCGGCTCGCGAAGTACCTATAACTTTCAAGGGTGAGCCAGGGAGGCTGCGTGAGGCACGGGGCTTCGAATTCGGCATAGCCTCACGGAATGGTGCAGAGCAATGCAGTCGACGTCGACGGTTACCTGACCGAGGCTCCCGAGGACCGCAGGGTCGCGCTGGCCAAAGTGCGGCAGCTGTGTCGGGACGAGCTGGTGGGCTTCGACGAGGTCATGGCCTACGGGATGCCCGCATATGAGCGGGACGGTGCCTGCGAGATCGCGTTTGCCAGCCAGAAGCAATACATCTCGTTCTATCTCATGCGCAGTGACGTGCGCGAGGCATTCGAGGAACGGCTGGCGGGGCACGACATGGGCAAGGGGTGCTTGCGATTCCGTAAGTCCGAGAACATCGACTTCGAGCTGTTGCGGGATCTCCTCAAGGCCACTGCTGCACGACCCGGCAAGGTGTGTTGAAACCGCAATGATCGTGTTGGTGCTGTCGCTCGGCGGACTGGAACGCCGCTGACCTGTACGGATAGGCGCACGGTCGGGTGCTGCCTCCCGTTTTTGATCCCTGAGGGTGTTTATCCCTGCCGCTCAGGATCACGCGACCAGTGGGCGTGAGGCAATGCCCCCAGGAAGGGCGACGTCACTGCTGGCGCACCACGAAAGGCAGACTCATGACGGAGATCCGACCCGCCACCACGACCGACTCCGGCGCGCCGGTGGAGAGCGACGAACACTCACTCACCGTGGGCCCCGGGGGGCCGATCCTGCTCCAGGACGCCTACCTGATCGAGCAGATGGCGCAGTTCAACCGGGAACGGATTCCCGAGCGCCAGCCGCACGCCAAGGGAAGCGGTGCGTTCGGCCGCTTCGAGGTCACGCACGATGTCAGTGCCTACACGAAAGCGGCCCTGTTCCAGCCGGGCACCCGCACCGACCTGGTCATCCGCTTCTCGACCGTCGCCGGCGAGCGTGGCAGCCCGGACACCTGGCGTGACCCGCGCGGCTTCGCGGTGAAGTTCTACACCAGCGAAGGCAACTACGACATGGTCGGCAACAACACGCCGGTCTTCTTCGTGAAGGACCCGATGAAGTTCCAGCACTTCATCCGGTCCCAGAAGCGCCGCGCGGACAACAACTTGCGCGACCACGACATGCAGTGGGACTTCTGGACCCTCTCCCCGGAATCCGCCCACCAGGTGACCTGGCTGATGGGGGACCGGGGCATCCCGCGGACCTGGCGCCACATGAACGGCTACACCTCCCACACCTACATGTGGATCAACGCCGTCGGCGAGCGATTCTGGGTGAAGTACCACTTCAAGACCGATCAGGGCATCGAGTACTTCACCCAGCACGAGGCCGATCAGATGGCCGCGGCCGACACTGACTACCACACACGGGATCTCTTCGAGCACATCCGGGACGGTGACCACCCGAGCTGGACCCTGTACGTGCAGGTGATGCCGTACGAGGAGGCCGCGGGCTACCGGTTCAACCCGTTCGACCTCACCAAGGTGTGGCCGCACGGTGACTACCCGCTCATCCCGGTCGGCCGCATGACGCTCGACCGGAACCCCACCGACAACCACGCCCAGATCGAGCAGGCGGCGTTCCAGCCCAACAACCTCGTCCCGGGCATCGGACCGAGCCCGGACCGCATGCTGCTGGCCCGGTTGTTCTCCTACGCGGACGCCCACCGCCACCGCATCGGCGGCAACTACCAGCAGCTGCCGGTGAACGCCCCCGTCGTCGACGTCCACACGTACTCCAAGGACGGCGCGATGGCCTATCGGAACACCACCGACCCGGTGTACGCCCCGAACTCCAAGGGCGGTCCCGCCGCGGACACTGAGCGTTACGGGCAGCCGCCCAGCTGGGCGGCCGACGGCGAGATCACCCGCGCCGCCTACGTCTCCCACCCGGAGGACGACGACTGGGGCCAGCCCGGCACCATGGTGCGCGAGGTCCTGGACGATGCCGCCCGGGACCGTCTGGTCGACAATGTCGTCGGACATCTCCTCAACGGAGTGAGCGAACCGGTCCTCGAGCGGGCCTTCGAGTACTGGTCCAACATCGACGAGACCATCGGCAAACGCATCGCCGACGGTGTACGGGCCAAGGCCGACGAGAAGGACCCCAAGGCCGCCGAACAGGCCAACCCCGCACGGCGCTCCATGCAGCACAAGGCGTGACGGGCCGCGCGATCGGCGCCGTACGGGCCGAGGGTTGCCGGGCGGTCAACCCGGAGGCGTGACCGGCGGGCGGGGTGAGTACGCTGCATGAGGCGTGCCGGGGCACATCCCGCCACGCTGCATGAGGCGTGCCGGGGCCATCCCGCGCCGCACCTCCGCTCCGGTCGCGCGCCGGACTTCTCGAAGGCCGGATCCCGATGCGACCGCTCCGCCCCACCGGCAACGCCTCCCCGGCGTCCGGTGCGATGCGCGGGTTGCGGTCCGGTGTGCTCGCGGCGGTGTGCGTGCTGCTGCCGCTCGTCGGGCACGTCCTGACCCGGTGTCACGCACCCCGGTGGATCATCGTCGCCGCCGTGGCGGCCGTGGCAGTGCCCGGCGCGATGCTGCTGACCCGGCGCCGGCTGACCGACACTCAGGTCGTCGGCGCCCTCGCGGCCGCGCAGATCGCCTCGCATCTCGCCTACGCACTGCCCGGTGCCTGCCAGGCGATGACCGGCGGGGCGGTGCCGTCGTCCGGTCTGTTCTCACTGGTCGAGCACGGCGCCGACGCGAGCCCGCCCGCGGGCGTCGTGCTCGCCGGGCATCTCGTCACCGTGGTCGTCGCCGCCCGGCTTCTCGGCGTGACCGAACGGCTGTTGTGGCAGAGCAGGCCGATGCTGGACGCCGTACATCGGCTGCTGCTGTTCGTGTGGCCGTTCCTCGGCCGGGTGCACGGCACCGGGCCGGCGGCCGTCATCAGCGAGGACAGGACACCGCCGCGGTCGGCGACGCCGGTACGGCGGCACACGGGTAGGGCGCCTCCTCTGAGCGTCCGTGTCTCCTTCGCCCCCTTCCGGCCGATGCCGATCGGCGGCCTGCTCCTGCCCTGACGGGCACGACGCGCCGACCGCCGTTCCTCGGACGGCTGTTCGCGCTGGTCCCTGACGATGCCGTTCCACTCCTGGTTCAGCATCTCCCTGATGAGCTCCACCGCGCGGATCGGCGAGGGCTGGTGGTCGCGGCTCGAGCGGCCCTGGGTCGAGGACCCGATGGCCGACCAGTACGACGCCGGCGCCATCGCCCGGGCCACCGGAGTCATCCCCGTCCCCCGACACCCCGAGGAAACAGGCATGAACAAACTCAAGAAGCAGCTGATCGTCGCCGCCGTGCTCCTGGCCGGCTTCGCCGCCGCGTTCGGCTCCTACCTGCTGCTCGCCCCCGACGACAAACGCGGCGGCGGTGGCCTCGACGTGCAGCCCGCCGCGGAGGCCCTGCCGGTACGGGACTCCAGCCACCGGCTCAGCGACCCGGCGAAGAGCGAGCTGACGATCGTGGAGTTCCTCGACTTCGAGTGCGAGGCGTGCGGCGCGTACTACCCGGCCGTGGAGCAGCTGCGCGAGGAGTACGGCGACCGCGTCACCTTCGTCGCCCGCTACTTCCCGATGCCGGGCCATCGCAACGGCGAACTCGCCGCCCGCACCGCCGAAGCCGCCGCCCGGCAGGGCCGGTTCGAGGCCATGTACAACAAGCTGTTCACCACGCAGAAGGAGTGGGGCGAGTCGCAGGAGCCGAAGAAGGACGTCTTCCGCGGCTACGCCCGGGAACTCGGCCTGGACATGGGCCAGTTCGACGCGGCCCTGGCCGATCCGAAGGTAGCCGGGCGCGTGCGGGAGGACCAGCGCGACGGCATCGGCCTCGGCGTCCAGGGCACACCGACCTTCTTCTTCGACGGCACCAGGATCCAGAACCCCAGTACCTACAAGGAGTTCAAGGCCCTCATCGAGGACCGGCTGGCCGACTGACCGGCCTCACCGGCTGACGCCGTCGCCCGCGGGGCGGGACCACCGCCGGTCGGTGGATCGCGTCACGGCGGGGCATAGGGCCAATCAGGGCCATGCGTCACCTGATGCGGTGAGCCGTCGTCGGTGCGGTGAGCTTTGCGTACGCGACTGATTACGGTTTGTTCTCATGTCGGCCGTGTCAGCCCCTCGACACCACCGCTCCGCGTCACGGACCGGAGCGGTGCTCGTGCTGCTGGCCGCGCTCCTGCATGTGCTGGCCTGCGCCCACGGCCCGACCCTCGCCGGCGACGCGCGTGCGGACACCCCGCTCGTCGCCGCTGCCGCCTGCGGACAGACACCGCACGACCGGCAGCAGGCCGGCACCGGGCAGTCGTCGCCGTATCACGACAGCGGCGCGCACTGCTGGGGCGGCGACGAGCCGACGGTGCAGCCTCCGCGTGACGTCACGCTGGCGCTGCCCGTGGTGCATGACGCCCTGCCCGGCGGACACACGGTCGTCCTCGCACCTCCCTCGCGCCCCAGTCCGGTTCCTCCGGCCTCCGGCGGGCCGTCGGCCGGGCACGCGCGGGCCCTCTTCGGCGTGTGGCGGACCTGATCGGCCCCGCTGCCGACCCCGATCCCTGACCCGGGTGTACGGCAGCCGATCAGCTCCGCCCCCTTCCCCGAGCACACGGCCGACGGCCCCTTCACGGCACCGGCCGCAGGAGAAGCACGTCATGAACCACCCCAGCCGTACCTCCGTCCCCCTTTCCCCGGCACAGCTCCTGGCCGACGCCAAACGTCCGATGCACACCGTCGCCGGACTGGTCGGCGACACCCCCGTGTTGTGGATCGGGGAACCCTTCACCGCCACCGGCCGTGGCTTCTGGGTGAAGCTCGAAGGCCACAATCCCGGCGGCATCAAGGACCGCACCGCCCTGTACATGGTCCGGGCGGCACGTGAACGGGGCCTGCTGCTGCCCGGTGCCCGGATCGTGGAGTCCACCTCGGGCACGCTCGGCCTCGGCCTGGCACTCGCCGGCGCCACCTTCGGTCACCCCGTCACCGTCGTCACCGACCCGGGCATGGAACCGCTGATGACGGGCCTGCTCACCGCCTACGGCGCCGAGGTCGAACTCGTCGACACGCCTCACCCCACCGGCGGCTGGCAGGAGGCGCGCCGTCTGCGGGTCGAGGAACTCCTGGCCGGCCGGCCCGACGCCTGGTGCCCCGACCAGTACAACAACCCGGACAACGTCTCCGCCTACGCCCCGCTCGCCCACGAGATCGTCGCCCAACTCGGCCGCGTCGACAGCCTCGTGGTGTCCGTGGGCACGGGCGGTCACTCCGCCGGGATCGCCTCCGTCCTGCGGGGATTCTTCCCCGACCTGCGGGTGGTCGGCGTGGACACCACGGGCTCGACGATCTTCGGACAGCCCAACGCGCCCCGCATCATGCGGGGACTGGGCTCCAGCATCTACCCCCGCAACGTCGCCTACGACCTCTTCGACGAGGTCCACTGGGTCGCCGCGCCCGAGGCGGTGTGGGCCGCCCGGCGGCTGGCCCGCGACCACTACGCCACCGGCGGCTGGAGCGTCGGGGCCGTGGCGCTCGTCGCCCGCTGGCTGGCCCGCGTGCTGCCCCCGGAGGAACGGATCGTCGCCGTCTTCCCGGACGGCCCGCAGCGCTACGTCGGCACCGTCTTCGACGACCCCTACTGCCGTGAGCACGGCCTCCTCGGGCATCCGCCGGCCGACGACCCGGACGAGATCGCCCACCCCGGGGAACGGACCGTCACCCGCTGGACCCGCTGCACCCACGTCACCGACCCTCTCGCCACCGCCCGCCCCTCGGGGCTGACGGGAGCCGCCCGATGAGGACGCTGTGGCGGCAGACCCGCTCCTTCCCGCCAGCCGTACGGCTGTTGATGGCCAATCAGTTCGCCATCAACCTCGCCTTCTACATGCTGATGCCCTACCTCGCCGCCCATCTGTCCGACGGAGTCGGCCTGGCGGCCTGGGCCGTGGGTCTCGTGCTGGGCGTACGCAACTTCTCGCAGCAGGGCATGTTCCTCATCGGCGGCACCCTCGCCGACCGCCTCGGTCACAAGATCCCGATCATGGCGGGCTGCCTGCTGCGTACCGTGGGCTTCGCGCTGCTCGGCTGGGTCGACAATCTCGCCACCCTGATCGTGGCGTCCGCCGCCACCGGCTTCGCCGGCGCCCTGTTCAACCCGGCGGTCCGCGCCTACCTGGCCGCCGAGGCGGGCGAGCGGCGGGTGGACGCGTTCGCCGTGTTCAACGTCCACTACCAGGCCGGGATGCTCATGGGCCCGCTGGTCGGACTCGCGCTGCTCGCCGCCGACTTCCGGCTCGTGTGCACGACCGCCGCGGCCGTCTTCGCCGCGCTGACCGGGCTCCAGTGGCGCCGCCTGCCCGCCCGTCCCGGTCATACCCCGGGCACGGCCCGCCGGGAGGGGGTGCTCTCGCAGTGGCGGAAGGTCGCCGCCAACCGGCCGTTCCTGCTCTTCGCCGCCGCGATGATCGGCTCGTACGTGCTGACCTTCCAGGTCTACCTGGCGCTCCCGCTGGCGGCCGCCGACGCCCTCGGCACCAACGCCACCGCGGTCACCAGCGGACTGTTCGTCGTCTCGGCCGCGGTCGCCGTCGTCGGCCAGTTGCGCCTGACCGGCTGGGCCGGACGGCGCTGGCGATCCGACCAGGCACTGACACGGGGACTGGCCGCGATGGGGCTGGCCTTCCTGCCGCTGGCGCTGGTCCCGCGCGGCTCCTCGACGGCGGCGCTGGCCGCACTGGTCGTCGCGGTGGTCCTGCTCGCGGTGGGCTCCGCCGTGGTCTACCCGTTCGAGATGGACACCATCGTCGCCCTGTCCGGCAACCGACTGGTCGCCACCCACTACGGCCTCTACAACACCATCTCCGGCCTGGGCATCACGCTGGGCAACCTCGTCACCGGAGCGCTGTGGGACTTCGCCCAGCGGCACCACGCCCTCTGGCTGACCTGGACGGCCCTGACCGCCATCGGCCTCGCCTGCGCCGCCGCCGTCACCGCCCTCGCCCACACCGGCAGGCTCACCGCCGGGCGCCGGCCCGAGCCCGCCCCCGTCTGACCGGCGCAGGCCCCGTGCGGAGCGCTCACCGGGTGGGGCGGTCCCCGGTGTCCGGCTGTTCCAGGTGGGAGGCCAGCACCGCGGCCTGGACGCGGCGCTGGACGCCCAGCTTGGCCAGCAGCCGCGAGATGTGGTTCTTGACGGTCTTCTCCGAGAGATAGAGCTTCCTGCCGATCTCGCGGTTGGTCAGACCGTCGCCGATCAGGGCGAGAATGTCCCGCTCGCGCGGCGACAGGCTCGCCAGCTCCGGGGGCACGGACGGGGTCTCGGCGGGGTCGGCCCGCAGCGAGCGCATCAGCCGCGCCGTCGTCGCGGGGTCCAGCATGGACTGGCCCGAGGCGACGGTGCGCACCGCCGAGACCAGGTCGGAGCCCCTGATCTGCTTGAGGACGTAGCCCGAGGCGCCGGCCATGATGGCGTCGAGCAGGGCGTCCTCGTCGTCGAACGACGTCAGCATCAGACAGGCCAGCTCCGGCATCTGGCTGCGCAGCTCACGGCAGACGGTGATGCCGTCGCCGTCCGGGAGACGTACGTCGAGCACCGCGACGTGCGGGCGCAGGGCCGGTCCGCGGACCAGGGCGTGCTCGACGGTGTCGGCGTCGCCGACCACGGAGATGTCCGGTTCGGCGTCGAGCAGGTCGGTCAGGCCCCGACGTACGACCTCGTGGTCGTCCAGCAGGAACACGCGGATCGGGTTCTGCTCCGAGAAGGTGCCTGGCCCTGTCATGACGACCCCTTGTTCCCTGTGGCTCACGGACTGCTTCTCGTATCGATCATCGCTCGCCGGGGCCGGTCGTACTAGGGCCGACCGGCCCTGGTGAACCCCGAGAAGCGCCCCGATCGGCCCGGGAGGCTTCCTCACCGGCCCCAGGCGGCGCTCTCACCTGCCGCTATGGGGGACTCCAGGGCGAAGTCCACGTCCACCACACCTTCGACGGCACGGATCAGACGAGCGGCGACCGGGATCAGGGACGTGTCCCTGACCCGCCCGGCGAGGCTCACCACGCCGTCGTGGACCTCGACCCGGATCGCCGCGGACGACATGGGGAAGAGGTGGGCGACGACCTCGCGCCGCACCTCCTCGGCGATCTCGTCGTCCTCGCGCAGGAACACCTTGAGCAGGTCGGCCCGGCTGACGATGCCCTCCAGCATGCCCAGCTCGTTGACCACCGGCAGCCGCTTGACCTTGGCGCGGGCCATGGTCCGGGCGGCCTGCGCCAGCGTCGCGTCCGGGCGGGTGGTGAGCGCGGGGGAGGTCATCAGCTCCTCCGCGGTGACCGCGCCGGCCTTCGCCAGGTCGGACAGGCGCCGCAGCTGGGTGTACCGGTCGGGGTCGCTGTCGCGGAACTCCTCCTTGGGCAGCAGGTCGGCCTCGGAGACGACGCCGACCACCCGGCCCTCGCCCTCCAGCACGGGCAGGGCGCTGACCTTCCAGTCCTGCATCAGCCGCACGATCTCCACGAACGTGGCCCGGCGGCCGACGGCGGCCACCGTGTGCGTCATGACGTCGCTGACGATGTGCGGGTTGCCGAGCATGACGGCTCCTCCTCACTGGGCTCGCGGGCGGGTCAGACGGCGCTGCCGGCGCCGTACGGGGCGTACAGGTCCAGCAGCCGGGTGCGGGCCGAGCGCAGCCGGTGCGCGAGCACGTCGCCGACCCACTGGGCGACGGCGTTGCCGAGCGCCGGGTCCTCCCGGCACATCGTGCGCACGGTCGTCGCGTCGAACTCGTACGCCCGTACCGGGGTCGTCGCCTCGGCGCCCAGGTGCCATACGTGCGGGGTGAACAGCCAGGACCAGCCGACGAGTTCGTTGTGCCGCAGGCTCTCGATGACGGCCGGCCGGCGGCCCGGCACACGCATGTCGAGCTCGACGGTGCCGGTGCGGATGATCCAGAACCGGTCCGCCCGGTCGCCCTCCTCGAACAGGCGCGTCCCTTCCGGGAAGGACACCTCGCGTGCCATGTGCATGAGCCGTTGCCGGTGTTCGGCCGGCAGCGCGCGCAGCATGCTGGGCGTGGGTGTGGTGATCATGGCGTGCCTCCCGACGGGTTCAGGGACTTCCACTGCCAGCGTCCGCCCGCCGGCCGCGCCGGGCCATGGGCCACCCGGCCCCTCGCGCCGGGCCACCCGGCTCCCGCGACCGCGCCGCCGCCTACCGGTCGCCCGACCACTCCCGGTACGCGGCAACGGCGGTCGGCAGGGTCGGGAAGATCCGCTCCGCCCCCACGGAGTCCGCGAGGCCGTACGCCTGGAGCTCCTCCCTGAGGTCCTGCTTCACACGGGCGAGGGCGAACACGATGCCGCGGTCCGTGAGCTCCTGGCGCAGTTCGTCGAGGGCGTCCAGCGCGGTGATGTCGACCTCCACGTTGGCCTCGGCGTTCAGGACGAACCAGCGCACGGGCGCGGTCTGCTCGTCCACGGCGCCCAGGGCGCGGCGGCGGAAGTCCTCGGCGTTGGCGAAGAAGAGCGGTGAGTCGTAGCGGTAGAACAGCAGCCCGGGGATCGTGCGGGCGGTCGGGTAGTCGTCGACGTCGTGCATGCCGGCGATGCCGGGGACCACTCCCAGGATCGCGTCGTGCGGCCGGGCGACCCGGGTCAGCAGCTCGGCCACCGACAGGCCGACCGCGACGATGACGCCGTACAGGATGTCCAGGGCGAGTACGCCGACCAGACAGCCGAGGGCGAGCAGGAGTTCGCGGCGGCGGAAGGACGCGAGGCGGCGGAAGCCCGCGAGGTCGATCATGCGGACCGCCGCGTAGACGACGAGCGCGCCGAGGACGGCCGACGGCGTCCGGCTGAGCAGCGGGCTGAGGAACAGCAGGACCGCGAGGACCACGACCCCGGCGATCAGCGAGTACACCTGGCTGCGGGCGCCCGACGAGGAGGCGAGCGCGGTCCGGCTCGCGCTGCTGCTGACCGGGAAGCCGTGCAGGGCGGCGGCACCGAGGTTGGCCGCGCCCAGCGCCAGGAACTCCTGGTTGGCGTCGAGCTCGGGGCCGTCGTCCGTGTCGTCCGCGCGGCCGGAGAAGGCCCGTGCGGTCAGGATGAAGTCCGTGTACCCGACGAGGAGTACGCCGAGGGCGGGCAGCACCAGAGCAGGCACCTCGGTCCAGTCCGGGTGGGCGAGGCCGGGCAGACCCGAGGGGACGTCGCCGATCACCTTGACGCCGTACCGCTCGTCGAGGTCGAAGAGCACCACGGCGAGCGTGCCGAGGACCACGGCGAGCAGCGGACCGGGCACGGCACGGACGTACTTCGCCATCAGGAACAGCAGCACGAGGGCGGCGGCCGACAGCACGACGGTGGCCCCGTGCGCCTCCGTCACACCGGCCGCGAACGACCACACCTGCGGAAAGAACTTGGACCCCGTCGTCTCGACCCCGGTCAGCTTGGTCAGCTGGTCCGACATCATGATCAGCGCCACGCCCGCCATGTAGCCGATCAGCACCGGGCGTGAGAGCAGATCCGCGAGGAAGCCGAGCCGCACCGCCCGGGCGATCAGGCACAGCAGGCCGACCGTGACCGCGAGGGTGACGGCCAGGGTGGCGTACCGGTCGGGGTCGCCGGCGGCGAGCGGGGCGACCACCGTGGCCGTCATCAGCGCGGTCGTGGACTCCGGGCCGACCGACAGCAGGCGCGAGGACCCGAACACCGCGTACAGGGCAAGCGCGGGCAGGATCGCCCACAGCCCCGCGACCGGCGGCAGCCCGGCGACACCCGCGTACGCCATCACCTGCGGGACGAGATACGCCGCCACGGTGACGCCGGCCAGGACGTCGCCGCGCAGCCACGACCGTCGGTAGCCGAGGAGGGCGACGACTCCCGGCACCAGGTGCCGCCACTGCGGAACGCGCCCGCGCTTGCCCTGCTCCATCGGCCACCCTTCTCCGTCGGGCCTCAGGATCCACCGGCGTGCCCACGGCCGCGACAGGTGAATCGATTCCGGCCGAGCATGCACCCCAACGGGCCGTTCGGGCACCTCCGTTCAGCCCACGGGATCCCGAAGCGGCCAGGGCCGGTCGGCCCCTTGCAGGGACTTGCGGCCCCTGCCGGGCACGCAGCCGGTGGGCGACGCTCGTATCGGGACCCCCGACTCGGGACCCCCGATTCAGGAGGTGGAACCATGACCCGCACCGTCACTCTCAGCGTGACCGCCGGGCTCGACGGCTCGCGCGAGAGCCGCGCGGCGGCCGAGTGGGCGGCTCGCGAAGCACAGTTGCTCGGTCTGCCGCTGAAGCTGATCCAAGTGTGGGAGCCCGTACCGGAGCCCATGGCCCAGGCGCCGCTCCTCGGCGTCGAGACCCAGCAGCACTGGACCGAAAGGATTCCGCGGGACGCGGCCGAAGGCATCCGAGCGCGGCACCCCGGCCTCGACGTGACGGTCGAGCAGCTGTCCGGGCGGCCCGCCGAGGTGCTGGCCGACGAGGCGAAGGACGCCGAGCTCCTCGTCCTCGGCTCGCGCGGACTTAGCGGCATCGCCGGCTTCCTCGTCGGCTCGGTCGCCCTCGCGGTCGTGGCCCACGCCGACCGGCCCGTGGTCCTGGTCCGCGCCGAGGAACAGGCCGCCGACGAGCACGAGAGCGACCCCGTCGGCATACCGTCCGCCGCTACCGCGTTCCGGCCCGTCGTCCTCGGTCTCGACATCGACAGCCCCGACCGTGAGCTGATCGAGTTCGCGTTCGCCGCCGCTGCCCGCCGGGGCACCACCCTGCGGGTCGTACACGGCTGGAACCCGCCCCCGTACTACGCTTACGGCCTGTCCGCGGACCTCGAACTCCAGGCGTCCCTCGCACAGCGCGAGACCACGGTCCTCACCGAGGTCATGCGCCCGTGGCGCAAGAAGTTCCCGGAGGTCGAGGTCACCGAGGAATCCCACTACGGCACCCCCGGCAGCCATCTCGTCGACGCCTCCCGGGACGCCTCCCTGGTCGTCGTCGGACGGCGGATCCGCCGCAGCCCGTTCGGCGCCCACATCGGCCCCGTCACGCACGCCGTGCTCCACCACGCCATGGCCCCCGTCGCCGTCGTACCGCACAACTGACGGAAATCCGGAGGAGTTGAGACATGAACGCGATGGACCTGCCGATCGTCGTCGGTGTCGACGGCTCCGAGCCCAGCCTGCGGGCCGTCGACTGGGCGGCCGACGAGGCCGCGCTGCGCGGCCTGCCGCTTCGGCTGGTGTACGCCTCGCTGTGGGAGCGGTACGAGGGCGACGCCCTCGCCCACGAACTGGGCAGGCCGTCCGAACAGGTGCGGGCCGAGGACATCGTGACCGCCGCGGCCCGGCGCGCCCATCGCCGCCGGGCCGACCTGAAGGTGCTGACCGATTCCCTGCCCGAGGAACCCGAGTACGCGCTGGTGCGGGAGAGCCGCAGCGCCGCGCTGCTGGTGACGGGCACCCGCGGCCGCGGCGGCATGGCGGAGGCGCTGCTCGGCTCCGTGTCCCTGACCGTCGCCGGGCACGCGCACTGCCCGATGGTCGTCGTGCGCGGCGGCAACGACAACGCGGTCCGGCCGGGCGGCCGGATCGTCGTGGGGGTCGGCGAAGGGGCGCCCGTCCGGTTCGCCTTCGAGGAGGCACGGCTGCGCGGAGCGTCGGTGGAGGCCGTACGGGCCTGGCGGTCCCCGGCGCGGGAGACCACCGATCACCCGCTGCTCGCGGGAGAGCCCGCCCGGCTGCACGAGCAGGAGGCGGCGCAGGCCCTGGAGAAGGCCCTGCGGGGCATGCCCGCCGATGTGGAGGTGCGCCGGCGGGTCGTGGAGGGCCACGCACGGACCGTGCTGGCGGACGCCTCCCGCGCCGCCGACCTGCTCATAGTCGGGGCCCGGCGCCGTCCGCGGCACTTCGGGCTCCAACTGGGCCGTGTGGCGCACGGGGTGCTGCATCACTCCGTCTGCCCCGTCGCGGTCGTGCCCGAGCGAGACGGATGACGTGCGGCGGGGTACCCGGGCCCTCGCCGCGGCCCACCCTCTGTCCGGGACCCGGCCGGACGACCCCGATGGCCGACCGGCCGCCCCCATCGACCGACTGAACCCGAAATCACGGCAGTTCGAAGTACCGACGACTCCGGAGTCGCCTTCATGTCCAAGGCCGAGCACCAGGACGCCCCCGAACTCTCCGCCGACGAGCTGCGCGAACTCGACGCCCACTGGCGGGCCGCCAACTACCTGGCCGCGGGCCAGATCTATCTGCTGTCCAACCCCCTGCTGACCGAGCCGCTGAAGCCGGAGCACATCAAGCCGCGGCTGCTCGGCCACTGGGGCACCTCGCCGGGCCTGAACCTCGTGTACACCCACCTCAACCGGGTGATCGGGACGCGTGGGCTCGACGCGCTGTGCGTATGGGGGCCGGGGCACGGCGGGCCGTCCGTGCTCGCCGGGTCCTGGCTGGACGGCAGTTACAGCGAGATCTACCCGGACGTGCCGCGGGACGGCGAGGGGATGGAGCGGCTGTTCCGGCAGTTCTCCTTCCCGGGCGGCGTGCCGAGCCATGTCGCCCCCGAGGTCCCGGGATCCATCCACGAGGGCGGCGAGCTCGGATACTCCCTCGCCCACGCCTACGGCGCCGCCTTCGACAACCCGGACCTGCTCGTCGCCTGCGTGATCGGCGACGGTGAGGCCGAGACCGGGCCGCTGGCCGCCTCCTGGCACTCCAACAAGTTCCTCGACCCGGTGCACGACGGAGCCGTCCTGCCGATCCTGCACCTCAACGGCTACAAGATCGCCAACCCGACCGTGCTGTCCCGGCTGCCCG
The DNA here is from genome assembly GCF_008704715.1 of Streptomyces chartreusis. Taxonomy (NCBI): domain Bacteria; kingdom Bacillati; phylum Actinomycetota; class Actinomycetes; order Kitasatosporales; family Streptomycetaceae; genus Streptomyces; species Streptomyces chartreusis. The sequence continues at coordinate 879,299 of NZ_CP023689.1, read as the reverse complement.
CGGCCGAACTCGACCAACTGCTGCGCGGCTACGGCCACGACCCGCTCCACGTCACCGGTGACGACCCCGCGGCCGTCCACCGCGCGCTGGCCCGCGCCCTCGACGAGGCGCTGGACCGGATCGCCCTGATGCAGCGGTCGGCCCGTGAGGGCGGCGTCACCGAGCGCGTGCACTGGCCGATGATCGTGCTGCGCACACCGAAGGGCTGGACCGGCCCCGCCGAGGTCGACGGTCTGCCCGTGGAGGGCACCTGGCGCGCCCATCAGGTGCCGCTCGCCGGCGTGCGCGAGAACCCGGAGCACCTGCGGCAGCTGGAGGCGTGGCTGCGCTCCTACCGGCCCGAGGAACTCTTCGGCCCGGACGGCCGGCCCGTCGCCGAGGTCCTCGCCTGCGTCCCCGAGGGCTCCCGCCGCCTGGGTGCCACCGCACATGCCAACGGCGGGCTCCTCGTCCGCGACCTGCCCATCGGTTCCCTCGACTCCTTCGCCGTACCGGTCGACAAGCCCGGCACGACCATGCACGAACCGACCCGGGTCCTCGGAGACCTGCTGCGACAGGTCATGCAGGACACCCGCACGCGCCGGGACTTCCGGGTCGTGGGCCCCGACGAGACCGCGTCCAACCGGCTCCAGGCGCTCTACGACGCCAGCGGCAAGGCGTGGCAGGCGGAGACCCTGCCGGTCGACGAACACCTCGACCGGCACGGCCGCGTGCTGGAGATCCTGTCCGAACACACCTGCCAGGGCTGGCTGGAGGGCTACCTCCTCACCGGACGGCACGGACTGTTCTCCTGCTACGAGGCCTTCGTCCACATCGTCGACTCCATGGTCAACCAGCACATCAAGTGGCTCAGGACGGCCCGGCGGCTGCCCTGGCGTGCGCCCATCGCCTCCCTCAACTACCTGCTGACCTCGCACGTGTGGCGGCAGGACCACAACGGCTTCTCCCACCAGGACCCCGGGTTCGTCGACCACGTCCTCAACAAGAGCCCCGAGGTCGTCCGGGTCTATCTGCCGCCGGACGCCAACACCCTGCTCTCCGTCGCCGACCACGCCCTGCGCAGCCGCGACTACGTCAATGTGATCGTCGCCGGCAAGCAGCCCTGCTTCGACTGGCTGTCCATGGACGCCGCCCGCGCCCACTGCGCACGCGGCGCCGGCATCTGGGACTGGGCCGGCACGGAGAACGGCGGCGAACCGGACGTGGTGCTCGCCTGCGCCGGTGACGTGCCCACACAGGAGGTGCTGGCCGCCGCGCAGCTGCTGCGCCGGCACCTGCCGCAGCTCGCGGTCCGCGTGGTCAACGTCGTCGACATGACCCGGCTCATGCCGCGCGAGGAACACCCGCACGGCATGACCGACTTCGAGTACGACGGCCTGTTCACCGCCGACAAGCCGGTGATCTTCGCCTACCACGGCTACCCGTGGCTCATCCACCGCCTCGCCTACCGCCGCACCGGCCACAAGAACCTGCATGTGCGCGGCTACAAGGAGTCCGGCACCACGACCACACCCTTCGACATGGTCGTCCGCAACGACCTCGACCGTTTCCGCCTGGTCATGGACGTCATCGACCGCGTCCCCGGCCTCGCCGTGCGCGCCGCCGCCGTACGCCAGGAGATGGCCGACGCCCGCACCCGCCACCACGACTGGATCCGCGAACACGGCACCGACCTGCCGGAGATCGCCGACTGGACCTGGAGCACCTGAACCCTGAGGGGTCCGACGCCGCCGATCGCCGGTCCCCTCCGCTCAAGCCTGTTGCCTCCGCGTGTTCCGGGGCCGAACGGCCCCCGGGTCGGTCCCGGGCAGCCCATGGGATCGGGCGGCCGGGTGTCGCACGGTGGGAGTGGAGGAGGCGAACCGTCATGACCGACAAGGTGCTGGTTGCCTACGGAACGACCAATGGATCGACCGCGCGGATCGCCGAAGCCGTCGCCGACGTCCTGCGCGAGGACGGGCTGGCGGTGGACACGCTGCCCGCCCGGTCCGTGCCCAGCGTGTCCCCGTACGACGCCGTCGTGATCGGCGGCGGGCTGTACGCCGGACGCTGGCACAAGGACGCCCGCCGCTTCGTGCGGCGACACGGCCGGGCCCTGACCGAGCGCCCGCTCTGGCTCTTCAGCAGCGGGCCCCTCGACGCCACGGCCTCCGAGCGGGACATCCCGCCCGTGCCCGGCGTGAAGAAGACCATGGCACGGCTGGACGCCAGGGACCACGTCACGTTCGGCGGCTGCCTGGAGGAAGGCGCCAAGGGCTGGGTCGCCGGAATGATCCTGCGGTCCGGCAAGGGCGGGGACTTCCGCGACTTCACCGCGATCGAGACGTGGGCGGAGCGCGTGGCCGCCGAGCTGAGGAACGGGGCGTAGCGAGGGTCGCCGTACGAAGGGCACCCCGTCCGGCCCAAGCGGGGCCCGTGCATCCGCGCCAAGCTGGACGTGCGGGGCAATTCCGGCACAGGGGTGCCGGCGGGCGCGAACCGCCCGAGGGACCCCCACCGCCGGGCCCGCGCTCCGCGACACGTCGAGTGGGGTGAGGAGCGTCATGAAAGGCTACGTGTTCCACGGCGCCGGAGAGTCCGCCTGGGAAGAGGTCCCGGACCCGGCCATCAAGGAGCCCACCGACGCGATCGTGCGCGTCGGAGCGGTCACCATCTGCGGCACGGACCTGCACATCCTCAAGGGCGACGTGCCCGAGGTACAGCCCGGCACCGTCCTCGGCCACGAGGCGGTCGGCGAGATCGTCGAGGTCGGCAGCGACGTGCGCACGGTGCGGCCGGGGGACCGGGTCCTGGTCTCCTGCATCACCTCGTGCGGGCGCTGCTCCTACTGCCGGCAGGGGGCGTACGGGCAGTGCCGGGGCGGTGGCGGCTGGATCCTCGGTCATCTGATCGACGGCACGCAGGCCGAGTACGTCCGGGTGCCGTACGCCGACCTGTCCGTGCACCCGCTGCCGGGCGCCATGGACAGCAAGGACGCGGTCCTGCTGGCCGACATCCTGCCGACCTCCTACGAGGTGGGCGTCCTCAACGGAAACGTCCGGCCCGGCGACACCGTCGTCGTGGTCGGCGCGGGCCCCATCGGACTGGCGGCCGTCGCCACGGCCCGGCTGTTCTCGCCCGAGCGGATCGTCGCCGTCGACCTGGCACCCGCGCGTCTGGAGGCCGCCCGGCAGCTCGGCGCCGACGCGGTGGCCGACGCCCGTGAAGCACCGGAACAGCTGGTCACCGACCTCACCGACGGGCTCGGCGCGGACGTCGTCATCGAGGCGGTCGGCGTGCCGGAGACCTTCGAGCTGTGCACCAGGATGGTCCGGCCCGGCGGGCACGTCGCCAACGTCGGCGTGCACGGCGCCCCCGCGACCCTGCACCTCGAAGACCTGTGGATCAAGAACATCACCATCACGACCGGCCTGGTCGACACGTACTCCACCCCGACCCTGCTGCGGATGACGGCCGCGGGCCGGCTGCCCACCTCCGAGCTGGTCACCCACACCTTCCCGCTGGACCTGATGGAGGAGGCGTACGACGTCTTCGGGGGCGCCGCCGATACCGGCGCCCTGAAGGTCGTGCTGGGGGAGGAGCGGCACCAGGAGGTCGTGCCCGTGAGCAGCGCCTGACAGCAGGGTGCGGGTCAGGACGCCGGGCGTCGCCGGTTGGGGGGCAGGCGGCGCCCGAGCAGTCCTCCGCGGTGAGCATGACGGGCTTCCGTCGGGGTGCGTTGCTCATGGACGAGGTCTGCGGTGCGGTGTGGACAGGCACGGAGCGACACCGCGGGGGATCGGTGCCGCTCCTCCCTCCACCATCTCTCGTGTCACCGCCGGGTGCCAGGGCCGATCGGCCCCGATCACGGTCCGGACGGCCCGGGTGCGTCATATCGGCCAGGTTCTCGCCCCGTCGCCCGACGGGTCCCCGACAGGGCCGAACGGCCCGGAACTCCTCGTCACCGGCACCGCCCCGGGCGCGGTCCAGGGCTCCGGCGGTCCGAATCCACACCGCCGCGCCGCCCCCGGCCGGTAGCGTGACCGGTGTCCGGAGCGGCCGGTGTCCGACCGCCCACGGGACTGGAGGAGACGCAGGTGGGAAGCCCCGAGGAGGCCCGGGAGGCCCGCATTCGGCTGCCGCAGCTGAGGCTGGACGAGTTGCTGGAGGAGCTCCAGGCCCGGCTCGACGCCGCCCGCGGCACCCGCGACCGGGTGCACAGCCTGCTGGAGGCGGTGCTCTCCGTCGGCCGCGAGCTGGACCTGGAACAGGCCCTGCACAGCATCGTGGAAGCCGCCGCCGTGCTGGTCGACGCCGAGTACGGCGCCCTCGGGGTGATCGGGCCCGACGGAAAGCGGCTCTCCGCCTTCCACACCGTCGGGATCGCCGAGGAGCAGATCGCCAGGATCGGCCACTACCCGGAGGGCCACGGCATCCTGGGCGAGCTCATCCGCCACCCGGAGCCGCTGCGCCTGGCCAAACTCTCCGAGCATCCGGCGTCGTACGGCTTCCCGCCGAACCATCCGCCGATGAACACCTTCCTCGGCGTCCCCATCCGGGTCCGCGACCAGATCTTCGGCAACCTGTACCTGACCGAGAAGCGGGGCGGGGCGCGGTTCGACGAGGAGGACGTCGCCGTGACGTCGACCCTCGCGGTGGCGGCCGGCGTCGCCATCGACAACGCCCGCCTCTACGAGGAGTCCCGGCTGCGTGAGCGCTGGCTGCGGGCGACGGCGGAGATCACCCACAGTCTGATGTCCGGCGCCGAGCGCGGTGAGGTGCTCGGACTGATCGCCGACCGCGCCCGGGAGATCACGGGCGCGGCGCTGGCCATGGTCGCGATGCCCATGGAGGACACCGACTCGCTCAGCGTGGAACTCGCCATCGGACCGGAGGCGCAGTCGCTGCGCGGACTGGTGCTGCCCGGCGACAGCGGCCTCCTCGGCGAGGCCTTCGCCACGGCCGCTCCCGTCACCAGCCCGGACATCTCCCACGACGAGCTCAGCGAGATGGGGGTCCCCCCGGCCGAAGGCCGGGGGCGGATCTCGGCGGGACCCCCGAGCCTCAGCGGCCCCGCCGTCGCCGTCCCCGTCGGCACGGGGGAGGGCGGCGTACGAGGCGTCGTCCTGCTCGTCCGCGCGGCGGGGCAGACCGTGTTCGCCGGCAAGGAGATCGAACCGCTCCAGGGCTTCGCCGCGCAGGCCGCCGTCGCCATGGAACTCGCGGAGCGCCGGCAGGACGCGGCCGAGGTCGCCGTGCTCAAGGACCGCGACCGCATCGCCCGCGACCTGCACGACCTGGCGATCCAGCGGCTGTTCGCCACCGGGATGACCCTCCAGAGCGCGGGCCGCTTCATCGAGCACCCGGAGGCCTCCAAGCGCGTGGTGCGTGCCGTCGACGACCTCGACGAAACCATCAAGATCATCAGGTCGACGATCTTCGGCCTGCGCTCGCGCGAGGGCGTCGCGGGCGCGGGACTGCGGGCGCGTGTGGTGCGGGTCGCCGGCGAGGCGGCACCGGTGCTGGGCTTCGCTCCCAGCGTGCGGATGGAGGGCCTGGTGGACACACAGGTGCCGCGCGAGATCGCCGACCACGTCGTCGCCGTGCTCTCCGAGGCCCTCACCAACATCGCGCGCCACGCCCGTGCCGACCGCGCCGACGTCGCCCTCACCGCCGACTCCCGCCAGGTCCGCCTCACCGTCGGCGACAACGGCGTAGGCATCCCGGAAGGCGGCCGCCGCAGCGGGCTGCGCAACATGGCCGAGCGGGCCCGCCACTTGGGCGGCGACCTGGAACTGAGCAGCCCGGAGGGTGGCGGCACCACGTTGGCCTGGTGCGTGCCGCTACCGGCGGAGTAGCTCCCTGATCGGGGGCGCCCCCGCCGTCGGGACCGCCGGGTTGGGCCGAAGGTCCTTCCCCTGTGCCCCATCCGCCTCTCGTGGCCTCCTCCGTCCGGTGCGACGGTGGGATCAGAGCAAGAGGTGGTGAGGACGATGACACTCCCCCTGGTCGTTGGCGTCGACGGATCGGACGCGAGTCTGCTGGCCGTCGACTGGGCGGTGGACGAAGCCGCCCGCGGTGACCGTCCGCTGCGGCTGGTGTACGCCTCCCTCTGGGAGCGCTACGAGGGCGCCGTACCGTCGACCGGACGTGAACGCCCCTCCGAGCGCGTGCTGGCCGAGCACATCGTGGCGTCGGCCGCCGAACGCGCCGCACTTCGCCGGCCGGATGTGCCGGTGACGACCGGCATCGTCCCAGCGGACCCGGTCGACGCCCTCCTGCACGAAGGCAACAACGCCTTCGCCCTGGTGACGGGCGAGCGCGGCCGTGGCGAGCTCAAGGGACTGCTCCTCGGATCGGTGAGCCTGGGCGTCGCCGCCCGTGCGCACTGCCCGGTGATCGTGGTCCGGGGCGACGAGACAGGACTGGTCGGCCTGCACGAGCAGATCCTGTTCGGTGCCGGAGACCTGGCCACCGGCGTGCAGGCCGTGCGCTTCGCCCTGCGCGAGGCCGAGGAACGCGGCTGCGCCGTGGACGCCGTACGCGCCTGGCGCCGGCCCGCACTGGAGGGCGCGGCCGTGTTCACCGGGGACGCCGCACAGGAGCCCGAGGAACGAGCGGCGGCCCAGCTCGGTGAACTGCTGGGCGAAGCCATGGCCGAACGCCCCGGCGCCCGGGTACGCCGGACCACCGTCGAGGGCCCGGCCCGCCGGATCCTCGTGGACCGCTCGGCCGACGCCGACCTCGTCGTCGTCGGAGCGCGCCACCGGCACGGCCACTTCGGCCTGCAACTCGGCCGCGTCGGCCACACCCTGCTGCACCACGCGCACTGCCCCGTGGCGATCGTGCCGCAGATGACGTGAACGTCCCTGACAGGTCAGGTGCCCGGCACATCCGGTCGTGGCCGCCGGAACTCACCGGCGGCCACGGCGATCGTTCCGACGAGGGCGATCAGCACCGCCGTGGCGAGCAGTTGATAGCTGATCACCGGTTCGAAGAGCTTGGCGAGCACCTCCCGCGGGCTGGGGCCGTTACGTATCGCCGACGCCAGCCAGCCGGCCTCCGGGGCCGGCTCGGCGAAGCCGGATTTGCCCACCACGTCCGGATTCCCGGTGAGGTCGCGCAGCCGGTACGGCAGCAGCAGGAACGGGATGTAGGCGAACAGCGAGGCGAACTGTGTGAGGAGCGGCGCGAACCAGAGCTTGCGGGGCAGCCAGAACGCGGCGATCACCGTGAGCACGTCGGCGAGGTAGAAGTACCGCTCGTGCATGTTGGGCAGCAGGAACGGCACCAGCAGCGCCGACACCGTGGCCGCCAGGACCAGCTGCAGGTGTGTCAGATCGGGTCGGCGCAGCACCGCCGCTCCGACCAGTCCGAGCACCGACACCCCGGTCAGCACGATCCCCAGCGTCTGAAGGGCCTGTGGCGTCGAGTCCAGGTACTGGAAGGCGTTGGGCGCCGTCACGATGAACTCGCCGTGCAGCAGCGAGGCCTGGTCCAGGTAGACGGAGAGCAGCTTCCCCGGCTCGGCGCCGAGCAGCAGCGCCGGGACGTCGAGCAGCAGGTACATGCCGGGAACAGCGAGCAGGCACTGCCAGGGCAGCTTGCGGCGCAGCACCATCAGCAGCAGGACGGGGAACAGGAAGACGGCCTGGAGCTTGAAGGCGAACGCCGCTCCGAACAGGGCGCACGCCGTCCACGACCTGCCCCGCATGAGGTGGTACAGCCCGCCGATCGCCAGGGCGGCGTAACCGGAGTCGCACTGACCCCACATGGAGCTGTTCAGCACGACCGTCGGAAGCAGCATGACCACGAGCGCCGCGGCGAGCGGGAGCCGGCCGGTCGGGTACCGGAGCCTGGTGATCCGGTACACGTACCAGCCGAGCAGCACGTCGAACGCGACCGGGATCAGCTTCACCGCGACCAGCGACGGGATCTTCAGCCACACGGTCGTCGCGAGGAGATACAGGTAGGGCACGTTGTAGTTGGAGAACTGGTGCCGCAGCGCGCGGTAGCCCCCGTTGTCCTCGATGAACTGATACCAGCGCCGGTAGAAGTCGACGTAGTCCTCGGACCTGTGGTCCAGGAAGGCGAACCGGGCGATGACGGCGACGACGGCGATCGTGGCGACGACGAGGAGCGAGGACCGGTGCCGCGTCCACCGGTCCGCGACGGACGGCGACGGCTTCACCGCCCGGTCCGTGTGCGCTGCCATTTCCTGACTGGACGTCATGTATTGACTCGATTCGGGGAGGGGACGGCAGGGGCCGGTGAGCCGGGTCCGCTCAGGAAGCGCGGCACAGTGCGACGAGCGAGACGCCGAACGGCGGGTCGACGCGTGCCAGCAGACGGGCCTCGGAGGCGAAGACCCCGAGCAGGAGCCGGTTCACCAGTGGGGAGGGCAGGGCCAGATGCGGATCGACGCTCTCGTCCACGGGTGGCGACACCCTGCGCCGCCAGCGGCCCGCCGACCTGGCAGCGAGGGCCGGCAGGAACAGCAGCGAGTTGAAGTAGGCGAGGCGCTCCACCTCGAAGCCGCCGGCCCGCCGCACGAGATCCCGCAGCTGGGCACGGTGGTAGCGCCTGACGTGCCCGGCGTAGACGTCGTGGTGGCTCCACAGCATCTGGTGGGCGGGGACGGTGAGCGCCATCCGGCCACCCGTGGGCAGTACTCGGCGGAACGCGCGCAGTGCCGCCAGGTCGTCGGTGAGGTGCTCGACCACGTCGAAGGCGGTCACCAGGTCGAACATCTCGTCGCGGGGCAGATCCTCGGGGATGCTGGCGTGCCGGGCCGACACACCCTCGGGCAGTCTCTGCCGCAGGTAGTCGATGGCGTGCGGGGAACTGTCGAGCGCGGTGACGGTCCCGAACTCGCGCAGCATCTCGACCATTTCGCCCGTCCCCGACCCGACGTCGAGGATGTCCAGCCCACCGGGCTTCGCTCGCCTGGCGTCCCTCAGCTGGTCCCGCAGCAGCGCGGCGACGATCCGCCGGCGCCCCTGGAACCACCAGTGCCGGCTCTCCACCGCGGCGAACGCGTGGTACATGGCGGTGTCCATGTCCGTCACCCCAGCCGTTCCATGACGATGTACAGGGGACGTTGCTTGACCTCGTGGTAGATCCGCGCGATGTAGGCGCCGACCATGCCGATGGTGGTCAGCTGGGCTCCGCCGACGAGGAGGACCACGGAGATCGTGGAGGCCCAGCCCACCGGCAACGACAGGGCGCTGAGCCGGGCCAGCAGCACCAGGACCACCATCACCGCTCCGGCGGCGGCGGTCGCGAGGCCGAGCGTGGACACCAGCCGCAGCGGGACGCTGGAGAACCCGAGCAGTCCGTCCGCGGCGAGTTTGGCCAGCCGGCGCAGGGTGTACTGGGACTCGCCGGACGGCCGCCGGGCGCGGTCGTACTCGACGGCGGTCTGCCGGAACCCCGACCAGCTGCGCAGCCCGCGCAGGAACCTGCTGCGCTCCGGCATCGAGCGCAGCACGGCCACGACCTTGCGGTCCAGGAGCGCGAAGTCCCCGCTGGACAGCGGCACTTCGATGTCCGCGAGGTACCGGAAGACCCGGTAGAAGACCGCGTAGGCCAGGCGCTTGAACGGCCCTTCCTTGCGGTTCCTGCGGACCATGTAGACCACCTCGTGGCCCGCCCGCCAGCGCTCGACGAGGTCCCCGATCAGCTCGGGCGGGTCCTGGAGATCGGCGTCCAGCATGACGACCGCCGCGCCGCGGGCGACGTCCAGCCCGGCGCTCAGCGCCGCCTGCTGGCCGAAGTTGCGCGACAGCCGGAGCAGCCGGACCGACGGGTCCTCTTGATGCAGTTCGCCGATGAGGCCGGACGAGCCGTCGCTGCTGCCGTCGTCGACGAACAGGATCTCGAAGGCGCCGATCGGGGTGAGCGCCCCGTGCAGCCGGCGGTGCAGTTCACGCAGAGTGGTGGCGTTGTTGAAGACCGGGACGACCACCGACAGCAGCGGCTCCCGGGGTCCGGGACGGCCGGGTGCCGGGTCGGCGGGAACGTCGACGCGTGCGCGCACCAGGCGCAGCATCTCGTCGGCCGAGAAACCGGCGGTCCGGGCGGCGATGTGCAGGGGAGTCCGGCCCAGCACGTAGTCACCCAGGGCGAGCGCGCGATACAGGTCGGGCGTGTCGTGTGCCTGGGGCGTTTCGGCGTCGGTGCGCATACGGCTCCTCTCCCGCGCCGTCGTCGAGTGCTCGGGCCGGCTCAATCGAGGACCGCGACAGCGCGTGCCCAGCCCGCTCCGGCGCGGGCGATCCGCACCGGGAAGCAGACGACCGAGAAGCCGGAGGAGGGCAGCGCGCCGAGGTTGGCCAGCCGCTCGATCTGGCAGTACTCCCGCTCCCGGCCCGCGAAGTGCGCCGGCCACAGCAGAGTCCGGTCCCCGGTGTCGGCGTAGCGCTCCATGATGTGGGTGAACGGGGCGTCGAGGCTGAACGCGTCCGTGCCGATGACCCGGACCCCCAGGTCGAGGAGGTAATGCACGGCCGACCCGTCCAGCCCCGTGAAGTCGGTGAAGTAGCGCTGGGTCCCGCTCCATTCCTCGGCTCCCGTGCGCAGCAGCACGATGTCGTACGGCCGCACCTCGTGCCCGACCCGGTCGAGCTCGGCGGCGATGAAGCGGGCGTCGACGCTGCCCACGCCGGCCGCGGTGAGGTCCAGCACCACGCCCGGACGGTAGAACCACTCCAGCGGTACCTGGTCGATGGTCTTCGGCTGCCCGTACGCCGCCGTAGAGCCGTAGTGGGTCGGGGCGTCGACATGGGTGCCTACGTGGGTCGTCAGGGTCAGCGTGTCGTTGTTGAGGAACTCGCCGTCCGGCAGGTCGTCGGTGTCCAGGGACAGCCCGAAGTGCTGCTCCATCTCCGCGACCAGGTGCCGGGCCCCCTGCGCCGGAGTCATGATCGAGTGCTCGATCGGGTCCGGCTCCCATGACGTGGCGTCGACCGGGGAGGACAGGTCGATCAGGCGCATGAGCCCTCCTCGGCGCCGGCTTCGAGGGCCTCGGCGTACGCCTTGGCGTGCTCCAGCGTCACCGTGCTGTTGCGGCCCAGGGCCCGGCGGACGAAGTCCCGCGCGGTGGCGAGGGTGGCGTCCGGGCCCAGCACCTCGCGCACCCGGTCCGGGGCCAGCAGCACCGTGTGGCGGGACGTGGCCAGCGTGCCCTCCGGGCGTGCCGTGACGTGCCAGGAACCGGTGTGGGCGGTCATCAGCAGCGGGGTGACGACCTGTTTGTAGACGATCCGCTCGGGGGGCAGGCAGATCCGCACCGAGGACGTCGTGTGCACGGAGCCGTCGGCGGTACGGGTGTCCATGTCCATGTGCTGCACGCCGGCGTCCTCGGTCAGCTCCAGCCGGTCCACGTGCGGAATGCGCCGGGGCCACTCGCCCGCGTCGCGGAGGAAGTCGTGGACGGCCCCGGCTGGTGCCGCGATCTCCACCGAGTCCTCGAAGGAGAGCAGGAGTTCGTCGATACGTCCGGCCAGTTCGGCGGCGGTCCCGAGCCGGGCCAGCTCCTCGGCGCTGTTGCTGTCGACGGCCCTGTCGATCCACCGCAGCGACTGCGGATCGTCGTCGACGGCACCGTACTCGTGCAGGAACGTCACGCGGGTGGTGTGCGCGTCGAGGGGCGTCATGCGCCATTCGCCGCTCATGAAAGCCACCGGGGGAGCGGGGACCTCCTGGCGGAAGCGCACGCTCAGGGCACTCGGGTCCAGGACGCGGTGGGACGTCCAGCACTTCACCTCGCCGTTGGCGATGGCCCAGATGCGCAGGCGTTCCTCGCCGCCGCCGGACTCCAGGACCTCGACGTGCAGGGTGGGTGTGAAGTGGTGCGGCCAGTCGGCGGCGCGGGCCACGATGTCGTACACGCGCCGGGCCGGAGCCGCCACGGTGATCGAGTGCTCGGTGGAACGCATGGTCGGTGCCGTCATGGTGTCGCCCCTTTCCGGATCAGTAGTTGCCGAGCCCGCCGCACACGTTGATGGCCTGCGCCGTGATGGGCGCGGCGGAATCGGTCACCAGATATCCGACGATTCCGGCGACCTCGTCCGGGGTCGTGTAGCGGCCCAGGGGAATACGGCTCTCGAATCGTTCGAGGACTTCGGCCTCGGTCGTCTCCCACGCCGCCGCGTATCCCTGCCGTACGCGTTCGGCCATCGGTGTCTCGACATACCCGGGGCACACCGCGTTCACCGTCACTCCGGTCTTGGCGAGTTCCAGGCCCAGAGCCTTGGTGAATCCCACGACGCCGTGTTTCGAGGCCGAATAGGGGGCGCCCAGCACCACGCCCTGCTTTCCGCCGGTGGACGCGATGTTGATGACGCGGCCCCACCCCCGTTCCAGCATTCCGGCGTTGACCAGCACCTCACGGGTCAGCCGGAACACGCTGGTGAGGTTCGTCTCGATCACGTCGGACCACAGCTCGTCGGTGATCCGGGCCGTGACCCCGCCGCCGCTGCGGCCGGCGTTGTTGACCAGCACGTCGACCCCGCCGAACGCCGCGACCGCCCTGCTCACCAGGGCCTCGATGTCCTCGCGGTCACGTACGTCGGCCTGGGCCCCGTCGGCCCGGGCCCCTAGGTTGCGCAGTTCCTTCACCGTTCGCGCGACGTCGTCGGCGTTCCGGGAGCAGATGAAGACTCGCATCCCACGAGCCGCCAGTGCACGCGCGGCCGAAAGCCCTATTCCACTGGTGGCGCCGGTTATCAGCGCGGTACGCGAGGCGTCCTCGGTCATCTGCCATCCTCCTGTGCCCGCGGGCAGGTCGGGGGTTCGGGTCGGTCGCACTTTTCCAACAGGGCCTCGAGGACGGGTCGAAACGAGGCGGAGGGAATTGGTGGGGTCATTGCCGAGGGGGCGTTCCACTCGTCATCGAGGCGTGTTCAAGCAGGGGTGGGAAGGCTGCGCAGGGAAAGCCAGACGTCCCGAGTCGAGGAGAGGCCCGAATGACCGAGACCGTGGTGCCGGGAACCATCGGCGAACTGCGCGCCCGAGTGGAGCAGTTCTACGCCGCACAGATGCGGCTCCTCGATTCGGGGGAGGCGGAGGCATGGGCGGACACGTTCACCGAGGACGCCGTCTTCTCGGCCAACGGGCGCAGCGAGCCCACGCGCGGGCGCTCGGCCATCGCCGCCGCGGCGCGTCTCACGTCCGCCGAACTGGGCGCGGCCGGCCGGATCCGGCGGCACTGGATCGGCATGTCCGCTGTGGAGCCCGCGGCGGACGGCACGGTGCGGGTGGGGAGTTACGCATTGATCATCGAGACGGAGGTCGGCGGCTCACCGAAGGTGCTCATGTCGACCACGTGTGACGACGTCCTGGTGGACGACGGCGGCCTGCATGTGCGGCACCGCGTCGTCGCACGCGATGACATCGCCTCCTGACGGCGGCGCCGTACAGGACCCGCCGGCAGGCCGGCGGCACGCGCCGCTCGTCGGTGAACTCGCCCGCTTCGGAGTGATGGGAGTCGTCAACTCCACGGTGGCGATAGCCGGCACCAGCGTGCTCCACGTCGGTCTGCGGGTGGGCCCGCTCACCTCGAACGCGATCGCCACCCTGCTCGCCACGACCCTCTCGTTCGCCGGTAACCGCTGGTGGACCTTCCGGCACCGCAGACGGAGCAACCTCGTCCAGGAGTACGCCGTCTTCTTCGTCCTGAACGGCGTCGGCCTGCTGATCCAGCTCCTCGCCATCGCCCTCGCCGTCCGGGTACTGGACCGGGACGACCCGGTGTCGTACCACGTGGCGCTGCTCGTCGGGGTGGCCGTGGCCTCACTGGTCCGGTTCCTCAGCTACAGGAAGTGGGTGTTCCTCCCGCGGGAGCGGCCGGTCCGTGCGGGTGCGCGCAGGCCCGGCTGACTGCGGAACGCGGAACCCGGGGGCCCGGGCGGTCGGGGGATCTCCCTCGAACGCCCGGGCCCCGGAGCGGTTCTCAGGCCGCCGCGTTGTCCAGCCTCGGGTCGGAGGCGAGGACGGACTGGTGCAGACGCTGGAGCCTGGGCGACGGATCGATGCCGAGCTCGTCCACGAGCGACGAGCGGAGACGCTGATAGACGTCCAGGGCCTGGTGCCGCCGGCCGGACCGGTGCAGCGCCACCATCAGCTTCTCGTGCAGTCCCTCGTGGAACGGGTGCTGTGTGACCAACGAGGTGAGTTCGCCGAGCAGTTGATGGTGCCGGCCGAGCCGGAGGTCGGCGCTGATCCGGTCCTCCAGGATGCCGAGCCGGTCCTCCTCCAGACGCATCACCTCCGCCTCCAGCAGCGGACCGATGGGCACGTCGGCGAGCGGGGGACCGCTCCACAGGGCCAGCGCCTCGTCGAAGCGGGCGGCCCCGCGTTCGATCTGCCCTTCCTCCAGGGCACGCCGGCCGTCGGCCACCAGCTTGTTGTACACATGCAGGTCGACCGTCCCGGGCGAGATGCTGAGCATGTAGCCGTTGGTGTGTGTGGTGAGCACGTTCTTGGCTATGTCCGGCAGATCGATTTCCCATAGGGCGCCAAGTGCCTTGCGCAGGTGCAGGACATAGGTCTGCAAGGTCGTGGTCGCGCTCTTGGGCGGGGTCTCACCCCAGAGCTCGGTCATGAGTGAAGCAGTCGATACGATCTTGTTCGCGTTGAGGAGCAGCAGAGCCAGGATCTTGCGTGGCTTGGGGGCGAGTCGAGTGCTGACCGTCCCGATCGGTTCGATGGATATGGGGCCGAGTATTCGTATCTCCAAGCCGACTCCAGGTGCACGGTACGGAAAATAGTTTCTCCGCCGGTATTCTTACGCCGCGGTCCGGTGGTTTTAAATACGCGGACCCGGTCAGGATGGTCAACTTCGTCAGGAGAGCGTTCGGTTCCGGTCAGCGGCCGTCTGATCAGTGCAGACGGCAAGCAGCCGGCGACTTTTGCGCTTCAGTACTGGTATCCCCGCGATTCGGCCGATCGGTCAAGGCCTCTTCGAGCACATTTCGAGCAGCTGCTGTGCATGCTCGGTCCGCATGATTCGAATGATCGGGATGGCGTGCGCCTGAGCTGCGAGTGTCTCGCAGTCCGCCCTTTTTCAATGGGCCGCACTTGTCGGCTCGAGAGGATTTCCATGGACTACTGTGTGGCGATAACCGGAATCGGAGTCCGGGCGCCAGGGGGAATCGGCACCAATGCGTTCTGGGAACTCCTGACGTCCGGTCGTACCGCAACACGCGCGATATCATTCTTCGATCCCTCCCCGTTCCGGTCCCGCGTCGCGGCCGAGTGCGATTTCGACGCGCGCGCCGAGGGCTTCACGCCCAAGGAACTGAGGAGGATGGACCGCGCCGCGCAACTGGGCGTCGCGGCCGCCCGCGAGGCCCTCGCCGACAGCGGCCTGGGCGGCGGCGGCCTGGACCCGGCGGACGTGTCCGTCACGGTGGGCAGCGCCGTCGGCTGCACCATGGGCCTGGAACAGGAGTACTCCACCGTCAGCGACGGCGGCCGGCAGTGGCTCGTCGACCACACCTACGCCGTACCGCACCTGTACGGCTACTTCGTCCCGAGCTCGCTGGCCGCCGAAGTGGCCTGGGCCGTGGCGGCCGAGGGACCCGTGTCGGTCGTCTCGACGGGCTGCACCTCCGGGCTCGACGCGATCGGCCATGCGTGCGGGCTGCTGCGGGAGGGAACCGCGAAGGTCGCCGTGGCCGGTGCCACCGACGCGCCGATCTCCCCGATCACCGTCGCCTGCTTCGACGCCATCAAGGCCACCACGGCACGCAACGACGACCCGGAGCACGCCTCCCGCCCCTTCGACCGCAGCCGGGACGGCTTCGTGCTCGGCGAGGGGAGCGCGTTCTTCGTCCTGGAACCGCTGGAGGACGCACGGCGCCGAGGCGCCCATGTGTACGCCACGATCCGGGGGTTCGCGTCCCGGTCGAACGCCTACCACATGACCGGTCTGCGGCCGGACGGCCGGGAGATGGCGGAGGCGATCACCGCGGCACTCGGACAGGCGCGGTTGCGGCCCGACGACATCGACTACGTCAACGCGCACGGCTCCGGCACCAGGCAGAACGACCGGCACGAGACGGCGGCGGTCAAGCGCAGCCTCGGCGCACACGCCTTCGACGTCCCCGTCAGCTCCATCAAGTCGATGATCGGGCACTCGCTGGGCGCCATCGGGGCCATCGAGATCGCGGCGTGCGCGCTGGCCATCGAGCACGACGTCATCCCGCCCACGGCCAACCTGGAGGAACCCGACCCCGACTGCGACCTCGACTACGTTCCCAAGACCGCCCGCGAGCAGCGGACCGACGCCGTGCTGACGGTGGGCAGCGGCTTCGGCGGATTCCAGAGCGCGATGGTGCTCGCCGCCCCGGAAGCTGCCGCCCGATGACCCCCAAGGTCGTGGTCACCGGGCTCGGCGTCGCCGCACCCAACGGGCTGGGCACACGCGCCTATTGGGAGGCGACACTGCGCGGCCGCAGCGGGATAGCCCCGCTGAAGAGGTTCGACGCACGGGGCTATCCCGCCCGGCTCGCCGGCGAGGTACCCGACTTTGAACCGGCCGAGCATCTGCCGGGCCGGCTGCTGCCGCAGACGGACCACATGACCAGGATGGCGCTGGTCGCGGCTGACTGGGCCCTGGCGGACGCCCGGGCCGACCCGGAGCGGCTCGCGGAGTTCTCGATGGGAGTGGTGACGGCCAGTTCCTCCGGAGGCTTCGAGTTCGGGCAGCGGGAGTTGGAGAAGCTGTGGAGCAAGGGCAGTCGGTACGTCAGCTCGTACCAGTCCTTCGCCTGGTTCTACGCCGTCAACACCGGCCAGATCTCCATCCGGAACGGCATGCGCGGCCCGAGCGGCGTCCTGGTGAGCGACCAGGCGGGCGGGCTGGACGCCGTGGCGCAGGCCCGCCGGCTGGTGCGCGACGGGCTCGCACTGGTCGTCTCCGGCGGCGTGGACGGAAGCCTGTGCCCCTGGGGCTGGGTCGCCCAGCTCAGCACCGGCCGGCTCAGCACCGGCGACGACCCGCGGTCGGCGTATGTGCCCTTCAGCGCCGCGGCGCGCGGCTACGTCCCCGGCGAGGGCGGCGCGATCCTCGTGCTGGAGGAGGCGGGCGCCGCAGCTCGGCGCCGGCAGGATGCGCCGTACGGCGAGATCGCGGGCTACGGCGCGACGTTCGACCCGCACCCGGACAGCGGGCGGCCGTCGCGGCTCAGGGACGCCATCGAGATCGCGCTCGGCGACGCCGGGCTCGACCCGTCCGACGTGGACGTCCTCTTCGCCGACGCCGCCGGCCTGCCCGACCTGGACCGGGCGGAGGCCGAGGCGATCAACGACGTCTTCGGGCCGTGCGGCGTCCCGGTCACCGCTCCCAAGACGATGACCGGACGGCTCTACTCGGGCGGCGCCGCCCTGGACCTGGCCGCCGCCCTGCTCGCGCTGAACGAGGGCGTCGTCCCGCCGACCGTCAACGTGGGGCGGCCGGCCCCCGAGTACGCGATCGACCTGGTCGTGCGGCCGAGGCCCGCCCCCTTGCGTGTCGCGCTGGTGCTCGCACGCGGGCACGGCGGCTTCAACGCCGCGATGGTCGTCCGCGCTCCCCACGCCCGCGACTGACTCGCGCGGCGGCACCGGCGCACCGATCGGAACACCCCACAACCGAACGGCGAGGTGATCAACGCATGAGTGAACTGACCCTGGAACAACTCCGGACGATCATGACGGAGTGCGCGGGTGCGGCGGACGGCGTCGCACCGGACGAGGACATCCGCGACATCGAGTTCGGGCTTCTCGGATACGACTCGATCGCGCTGCTGGAGACCGCGGCCCGGCTGGAGCGGGACTACGGCATCAGCTTCGGGGACGAGGCGGTCGGGCAGGTCCGGACCCCCCGGGCCCTGCTGGACCTGGTCAACAACGCCCTCGCCGACGCCGCCTGACGAAGCGGGACCGGCCCCGGCAGCCGGGCCGGGGCCGGTCGACGGCACCCGACCACCCATGGAGAGACGTATGCGCATCCTGGTCACCACCGCCCCGAGCCCGGGGCACTTCTTCCCACTCGTCCCCTTCGCCTGGGCGCTGCGTGCCCGGGGGCACCAAGTCCTGGTCACCATGCCCGAGCAGTTCATCGCCGAGGCCGGCCGGTCCGGTCTCCCCGCGGTGGCCTCGGTACCGCCGATCGACCTGCGCGCCGCGATGGACTCGGGGGAGGGACCGCACCCGTCGCAGCGCGAGGGGGCCCGGGACGCCTCCGTGGAGCACATCGGCCGGGGCTTCGGCCGACTGTCGGAGCTGACCGTCGAGGGCACCGTCGCCGTCGCCGAACGCTGGGCGCCCGACCTTGTCGTGTCGGAGCCGACCGAGCACTCCGGGGCGGTCGCCGCGGCCCACCGCGGAGTTCCGCTGCTCCGGCACAACTGGGGACTCGAACTGCCCCCGGAGACGGAGGAGATCGCCGCGGACCAGATGGCCACCACCCTCGCCCGCCTCGGCCTGCCCGCGCCGGCGAAGGCCGAACTGCGGGTCGACATCTGCCCGGAGAGCCTCCAGCGGCCGGGAGCCCGACCGGCGCAGCGGATGCGGTTCGTGCCCTACAGCGGGGCCAGCGACACACCGCCCTGGCTGCTGGAGGAGCCCGACCGCCCCCGGGTCTGCGTGACGCTCGGCAGCGTCGTGCCGATGATCCACGGCGTGCAGGTCCTCAAGGAGCTGGGGGAGGAACTCTCCGGCAACGACGTGGAGACCGTCATCGCAGTTCCGGACCGCTTCGCCGACGAACTCGGCGCGCTTCCCCCGGGAGTGCGGGCGGCCGCCTGGCTGCCGCTCGGTCTTCTGTTCACGCACTGCACGGCGGTCGTGCACCACGGCGGCATCGGCACCGCGCTGACCGCCCTGGCCTTCGGACTGCCCCAGGTCGCCCTGCCCCACATGGGCGACCAGCACGCCACCGCCGACCGTCTCGCTGCGGCGGGAGCGGCGGCGGTCGTACGTCGCGAGGACATCACCCCCGCCGCCGTGGCGGACGCCCTGCGCCGGGTCCGCAGCGAGCCGGGATACGCCGAGGGCGCCCGCGCGCTGCGGGCGGAGAACACCGCCGCGCCCGGCCTCGACGAAGTCGCGGGCCTCGCCGAGCAGTTGGCAGGCGCCCAGCGGAAGTGACCGACCGTGCCGGGTATTTCCGTACGACCGGGAATGCCCGGCACAGCCGTCCATTCATTCCTTGCCCCCCGTGCGATGTCCCGGTTCTGGCCTTCGACCCGTGTCCGAGACAAGTTCAAGTGGCCCCGATGAGTATGAGGTGCGTGAGCCGAATAGCGCGGAAAACGCGTATCACGCTACCCGACAGTCGATAGGGGCAAGCTGTGAAGGCATTGGTTCTCGCCGGGGGAATGGGAATCCGGCTGCGCCCGTTGAGCCACACCACCGCGAAACAACTGATACCGGTCGGCGGTGAACCCGTGGTCCGGTACAGCCTCGACGTCATTCGCGAGGCCGGGATCACCGAGGTCGGAATCGTCGTAGGGGACCGCGGCGACCAGTTCCGGAGAATTCTGGGTGACGGCCGCGACATGGGTCTGAGCATCACCTACATCGAACAGGAACGACCGGACGGACTGGCCCATTGCGTGCTGATCGCCAGGGAATTCCTCGGATCCGACGACTTCCTCATGTGCCTCGGCGACAACGTCGTACTCGAAGGCGTCGGTCAACTCGTCTCGGAGTTCCGGTCGAACCGGGCCGACGCGATGCTTCTGCTGGGGAAGGTCGACGACCCGTCGGAGTACGGCGTCGCCGTGGTCGACGACGCCGGACGCATCCAGCGGCTGGTGGAGAAGCCCGAGACCTACGTCGGCGATCTCGCCGTCGTCGGCGCCTACGTCTTCTCACCGGCGATCCACCGGGCGGTGCGGGCGATCGGGCCCAGCGCCCGCGGCGAGCTGGAGATCACCGAAGCGATCCAGTGGCTCGTCGACACCGGCCGGCGCGTGGTCGGTCACGAGTGCCCGGGCTACTGGAAGGACGCCGGGCGCCTCACCGACCTGCTCGCCTGCAACCGCGTCCTGCTGGAACGGCTGACCACCGACATCACCGGTCAGGTGGACGAGGAGTCCACCATCCGCGGTCCGGTGGTAGTGGCGGAGAACGCCACCGTCAGCGGATCCGAACTCGTGGGCCCCGTACTGGTGGCGGCCGGCGCGGTGGTGCGGGACAGCAAGCTGGGTCCGCACACCGCCGTCGGCCCCGGCTGCCGCATCACGGAGGCCGAGATAGCCGACTCGATCCTGCTGGCGGACGCCACCGTCCACGGCGTGAGCGGGCTGTCGGGGTCGGTCGTGGGCCGCTCGGCCAGCGTCCGGGGCGGCGGGGCCGGGGCCGAGGTGTTCCTCGGTGACGACAGCAGCGTGGTGATCGCCTCATGAGCGGGCCGGGAAAGGAGCCGGACCGGGCAGCGCCCGCGCGGCGGCCCACCCTGGTGGTGGGTGCGGGCGGGCTCATGGGCCGGGCGCTGTGCGAACGCCTGCGCGCGAGCGGAGCCGACGCCGTCGCCGCCACGCGCGACACACCCCCGCTGGTCCGGCCCGACGGAACACCCGCCCCGGCGCTGCGCGCCGCCGGCGTCGTCCATTACCTCGCGACGAGCGTGACCCCGGGCCTCGCCGAGACTCACCCCGAGCGCGTAGCGGCGGACCACGAGACGTTCGTACGGACGCTGGACGCGCTTGCGACCGTCGAGAACCCGCCGCTGGTCGTGCTGGCCAGCACCGGCCTGACCGTCAGTGAGTCCGGCGACGGCAGGCCGTGCACCGAGGACGCGGAGGCCCTGCCCAAGTCGGCGTACGCGAGGGCCAAGCTCGCCCTGGAGCGGGAGCTGCTGTCCCGCTCACCGCTGGTGCCGGGGATGGTGGCGCGGATGACCAACGTGTACGGCCCGGGGCACGCGCTGCGCCGCGGGTACGGCGTCGTCGCCCACTGGCTGGCCGCCGTCGCGCAGGGACGCCCGCTGGAGCTGTACGGCGACCCGGACACCACCCGGGACTACCTCTACGTCGGCGACGCGGTGACCGCGCTCGCCGGGCTCGGCCCGGAAGCGGTCGACCTGCCGTTCGACGTCGTCAACATCGGGTCGGGGGAGGCGACCACGCTCGGCCGGCTGCTCGGCGTCATCCGTGAGGTGACCGACCGGGAGCTGACCGTCCGGCTGTGCCCCGGCAGGGGGTTCGATCAGCCCGCCAACCTCCTCGACGTCGACAGGGCACACCGGCGGCTCGGCTGGCGGGCGCGCACTCCGCTCGCCGTGGGCCTGGAACGCACCTGGCGTGCGCTGAACGGCACGGCGGTGGCGCGGTGAACATCCCGGCGAGGGGCGACCGGAGCGCGGCGACACGCCGCTCGTGGTCCTGGCCGGGTGTGCCGGAGCCGCTGGAGACCGTGTCCCACGCGGCACCCGCGCCGGACCTCGGCGACTTCCCGCCCGCCCACGCCCCCGCCGACGGACTGACCACCCTGGCCGGACTCGTGCGCGAGATCCTCACCCGCCCTCTGTGCCAGGCGCCCCGCAGCCGGCGGACCGGCCCGCGAGAGCACATCGATCCGACAGAAGGCCGTCGACCATGAGAGAGAAGCCGATGCTCGTCTTCATCAACCGGTTCACCGTCAGCGGCGATCCGCTCGAGTTCGAGCGCGCCTTCGCCGAGACCGCGGCCCACCTCGCGCGACAGCCGGGGTTCATCCGGTACCGCCTGATCCGCTCGACGCAGGACCCGCACTCCTACGCCAACGTGGCCGAATGGGAGACGGCGGCCGCCCTGCGCGAGGCCCTGCGCGGGCCGGAGTTCGACGACCACGCGCGCCGGCTGCGTGAACTGGCGCGCAGCGAGCCTCAGTTCTACGAAGTGGTCACCGAGACCGACGCGATCCGATCGCGGCGCTGACATGACGCGCCTGCTCGTGACCGGCGGTGCCGGTTTCATCGGTGCCAACTTCGTGCACCACACGCTGACCACACGACCCGAGTTCGAGATCTGTGTCCTGGACGCGCTGACCTACGCCGGCAACCGCGACAACCTCAAGGCCGTGGCCGGCGACATCCGCTTCGTCGAAGGGGACATCTGCGACACGGAGCTCGTCGACCGCCTCGTCGCCGACGCCGACCTCGTCGTCCACCTGGCCGCCGAATCGCACGTCGACAACTCGCTGCGCGACCCCGGACCGTTCGTCCGCAGCAACGTCATGGGGACCTACGTCCTGCTGGAGGCCGTGCGCCGGCACGACCGGCGCTTCCACCACATCTCCACCGACGAGGTCTTCGGCGACCTCCCGCTCGACTCCGAGGAGAAGTTCACCGAGGCGAGCCCCTACAACCCGTCGAGCCCCTACTCCGCGACCAAGGCGAGCTCGGACATGCTGGTACGGGCATGGGTGCGCTCCTTCGGGGTGGCGGCGACGCTGTCGAACTGCGCCAACAATTACGGGCCCTATCAGCACGCGGAGAAATTCATCCCGCGTCAGGTCACCAACGTCCTCACCGGCCGGCTGCCGAAGCTGTACGGGACCGGCCGCAACGTCCGCGAATGGACGCATGTCGAGGACCACAACGAGGCGGTCCATCTCATCCTGGAAAAGGGCGGGATCGGCGAGACCTATCTCATCGGATCCGGTTGCGAGATGAGCAACAAAGCGATTGTAAAAATACTCCTCGATCTCATGGGAAAACCGGTGGACCGGTATGAGGAGATACTCGACAGACCGGGCCACGATCTTCGCTATGCGAACGACTCGTCGAAGCTGCGGACCCGGCTCGGCTGGCAGCCGCGTCATCGGAGCCTTCGCTCCGGGCTCGCCGCGACCATCGACTGGTATCGCGAAAACCCCTGGTGGTGGGCGTCGCGCAAGGACGCCGTCGAGAGCGCGTACGACGCACGGGGCGGGTAGCGGTCACCCTCTCCCGCCGGGCCCGGGTCTTCAGCGCGTCCTCGACGCGCGGACCCGGGCCCGCGACGGCCTGTCGTTTCGAGTCGAACTGTTCAAGTCAGTGTTCCCGATCATGGGTTGATGCAGAGCGCGGCTGGAAACACTGGCCAGAGATCATTTGCGTCATTAGGGGGAAACGATGACCGTCCATGAGACGTCTTCATTGCTCGCCTCGTGCTTGACCAGACTTCGCTGGTCTCCGGAACATTTGGCCCTGGAGATCAACAAGAAGTGCGGAGCGGGAACAATCAGCAAAAAGGCCCCTTACAATTGGTTGAAAGGGGCACGACCTCGTCGGCATTTGCCTCATGTGGTGGCCGAGATCCTCGCCGAGCGGCTGGGCGAGCCGATCACGGTGGAGGCACTGTGGCCCGGGTCCCCGCCGACGAACCGGGTGCTGGGCCGGGCCGCCCGCATCCAGACCGTGTCCTCCGTTCCGAGCCTGCCGGTGGCGATGGCCGATCTGACCAATGTGGCTGTCGCCTGGCTGGTGGAGGACGAGCCGGCGCTTCCCGTCCGGCTGTACGGGGACGAAGTACCGGAAGTGGCGATCCAGATGCTGTCCGCCCGCCTCCAGCAGCTGCGGAAGGTGGACGAGATCTCCAGCACCAGACTCGCCATGGACTGGGCGCTCCAGGATCTGCAACTCGCCCGCAAACTGGCCGCGGAGCACGCCTACGACGAGCCGACCGGTGTGCAACTGCACCGCCTCATCGCCGAACTGGCACAGCTGGCCGGGTGGCTCGCCGCCGAACTGGGACTGCTGCGCCTCGCCCGGTCCTGCCTGCTGACCGGGCTCGCCGCGGCCCGTATCGCCCGGGATCGCTCGCTGGCCGCGTACATCCTCTCCGGAATGAGCTACCGGTCGATCTGGGAAGGCGAGCCGGAGGCCGGGCTGCGGCTCATCCGTATCGCACGCAAGGGGACGGACCGCGACGACCGCGGCATCCACCAGGCGCTGCTGGCGACCCGCGAGGCACGGGTCCGTGCGGCCCTCGGCGACCGGGCGGGCTGCGAGCACGCCATCGCGGAGGCGGCGGAACTGAGCCTCGATGCCGAACCGGCGTCAGCGAAGCCGTGGGTCCAGTGGGTGAACAGGGCCGTCATACTCGCCGACGCC
The DNA here is from genome assembly GCF_008704715.1 of Streptomyces chartreusis. Classification (NCBI taxonomy): domain Bacteria; kingdom Bacillati; phylum Actinomycetota; class Actinomycetes; order Kitasatosporales; family Streptomycetaceae; genus Streptomyces; species Streptomyces chartreusis. Next base: position 855,250 of record NZ_CP023689.1, on the reverse strand, counting down.
GGCCGGTCCTGGCTGGAGCTCGGGTGCTTTCGACGGGCCGAGAGCTATCTGGCGCACGGGCTCGCGCTGTTCGGTGACTGCCAGCCCCGCAACCGGATGCTGCACGCCGCCTCGCTGGCCGAGGCCAGGCTCGGCCGCGACGAGATCGACGGAGCCGCCGAGGCCGCCGAGGAAGCCCTGTCGCTGGCCGGGGTGATGGTCTCCCAGCGCGCCCGCGTCCGGCTGTCGGGACTGCGCCGGCAGTTCCTGCGGAACGACCCCGCGATCGCCCGGGAGACCTCCCGGAGGATCGCCGAGTTCCTCTCCAGGGACCGATTACTGCAGGAGACCTGACCGATCCGGTGCGAACGGGGCCGTCACCCGAAGCCTGCCTCCGGATGACGGCCCCCGTGCACCCCGCCCTCGTCGACCGCGACTGCGCGCGGCCCGCCGGCGGGTGACGTCTACGCCCCGCCGCTGCCGTAGGGCCGGGTCATGATCTCCATGTTGTGCCCGCTCGGATCCTCGAAGTAGACCCCGCGCCCGCCGTCCCGGTCGTTGATCCGGCCGGGTTCCCGGTGGTACTGGTCCGCCCAGTGATCGATGCCGCCCTCGCGAATGCGTCCGAAGATCTGGTCGAACTCCTCATCGCTGATCAGGAATGCGCAGTGTCCCGGAACTATGTCGCCCTCGCCCCGGAAGTCCATGAAGTCGATCGACACGTCGTTGGCGAGTTGGAGTACCGCGAACGGGCCCATCTCCTTCGGCTTCGGCAGGCCGAGAAGGTCGGCCATGAACGTTGCCGAGGCGTCCTTGTCCTTCACCAGGACGATGGTGTGGTTCAGTTCCACGGCCATGTGTAATTCCCCTCTCTGTCGGGAGACCGGCGGCGATACGGCTCGCCGCCGAGGGCTATTGGGAGACCTGCTGTTCGGCCGTCCCCCAGCCGCGCACGTCGGAGCCGACCATGTTCAACTCCCGCAGCATCGGCATGTAGTTGATGACATCCCAGTGCTCGACGACCTTGCCGTCGACGAAGCGGAACTCCTCCGCGGTGTGCCAGGTCACCGTCCGGTTCGTCGGAGCGATGTCCATGAACGGGCCCTTGTGCGTGGCGGTGACGCTGATCCGCATGCTGACCCGATCGTCCTCGGCCAGCACACTCCTGACGTCGAGACGCACATCGGGGAACGCCGTCAGGCCGGATTCCATGCGAAGGACCATTTCCTCGTTCGGCACGATCCTTTCCTCGGAGTGATGGACGACGTCCGGTGACCAGTGCGCCGTGACTCCGCCGAGCTCCCCGCGATTCCATGCGTCGACCATCTCGAGACAGCGTTTCTTGTTGTCGGCCGCAGTCAACTCTCATTTCCTCCTTCGGCTCCGGTGCTGGTTCCAAAGTCTTGCGACCGCTCCTTGAGAACACATCAAGGAGCGGTCGCAAGACTCACGGGCGAGGACATGGCCATGGGTGAAAGGAGGTCGGGCGGCATGACGTATCTGGTGACCGGCGCGTCGGGACACGTCGGCGGAGAGGTGACACGGCAATTGGCGGCGGCGGGGCTCGAAGTGCGGGCGATGACCCGTACACCGGGGCGGACCCCCGCCCCCGACGGCGTACAGGTGGTCGCCGGCGATCTGACCCGGCCGGACAGCCTGGGCGAGGCGTTGCGGGGGATCGAGCGGCTCTATCTGTTCCCGGTGCCGGAGACGGCGTCCGAAGTCGTCGCACGGGCGGTGCGGGCCGGCGTGCGGCGCATCGTGGTGCTGTCGTCCAGCTCCGTGCACGACGAGACCACTCACAGCGGGGCCCACCACCGGGCGGTGGAACGCGCCGTCGAGGACAGCGGCGTTGTGTGGACCTTCGTACGGCCCGACGAGTTCGCCAACAACCTGCTGTGGAAGTGGGGGCACTCGATCCGCACCGAGGGTGTGGTCCGTGCTCCGTATCCGGAAGCCCGGCGCGCGCTGATCCACGAGAGGGACGTGGCGGCGGTGGCGGCCGCGGCCCTGATGACGGACGGTCACGCCGGCGCCCGCTACGAGCTGACCGGTCCCGAGCTGCTGGACCAGCCGGAGCAGGTCGCCCGGATCGCCGCGGTCACCGGCACCGGCATCCGCTTCGAGGAGGTGACACCGCGGGCCGCGCGGGAGGAGATGATCCGGTTCATGCCCGAGCCCGTGGTCGACATGGTCCTCGGCTACCTCGTCGAGTCGGTCGCCAACCCGCCGGCGCCGCTGCCCACGGTCGAGAAGGTCACCGGCCGACCGGCGACCCCGTTCGACCAGTGGGTGCGCGACCATCGGGCCCAACTCGTCGGCTGAGCACACACGCGCGGCCCCGGGGCCATCAGCCCCGGGGCCGCGTAACGTTCCCGGCGTCAGTCCCGCCAGCCCGCCGCGGTCGGCCATGGCTCGTCGAGCTGCCGATACGTGCCGAGGTAGTCCGGCCAGTCACGGTGGTCCCGGATCCTGCCGTCGACCAGCTTGATCAGATGGATCTGCTCCCCGGAGAAACGACGGCCCGTCGCGGGCATCCCCACCAGTTCGCCGACATGGCGGCCGTACAGGGCCAGATAGGCGCGCACCCAGTCGCCGCGCTCCTCGTACCGGATCTCCTCCAGGCGCACCTCCTCGGAGAAGGTCGCCCGGAGCCACTTCACCGCCATCGCGAAGACGGCCGGTCCGCGCCAGTTCTTGTCCGCCATGTGTTCCAGGGAGGCGGGGTTCAGATAGTCGGGGTGAATGTACTGGTCCACATCACTGGTGTCGCCGGTGTTGTAGGCGCGCACCATCCTCCGTACGACATCGACGTTGCTGCTCACGGCCGTTCCTCTCAGAAGGGCACCTCGGGGCATGGACGGAGGCGGAAGGGGCTCACGTGACCGACAGCGCGCCGTCCACCGGGATCACCGCGCCGTTGAGGTACCCCCCGTCGGCCGAGGCCAGCGTGACGATCCACCAGGCGATGTCCTCCGGAGCGCCGACCCGGCCGAGCGGGATCTCCGCCCGCATCCGCTCCATGAAGGCCTCGTACTGGGCCGGGGAAACACCGGCCCGCAGCGCAACACCCGTGTCGGTGACACCCGGCGCGACGCCGATGACCCGGATGCCGCGCGGGGCCAGCTCCACGGACCAGGTACGGGTGAGCACGTCAAGGCCCGCCTTCGTGGCGCAGTACACCGAGTTGTCCGGGATGGTGCGCAGCCCGATCGACCCGGCCGAACTGATGTTGACGACGAGGCCGCCGGTCTCCTCCAGCGAGTCCAGGGCCTGCTGGGTGAGCAGGATCGGCGCGATCAGGTTGGTCCTGATCTGCGCTTCGACCGAGGCCGGTGCCAGCGAGCCGAGGCCGGCGAAGCTCGCGATCCCGGCGTTGTTGACGAGCACGTCGAGCCGCCCGAGCTGACGTCGCGCGGTGTCGACGACGACGGCGGCCGCGTCCGGCTCGGTCAGGTCGAGCGGCAGGGTGTGGATGCCGTCCCGGCCCTTCGCGGTCTCGGCCAGCGTGTCCGCCGACCGCCCGACGATCAGTACCGCGTCGCCGGCGTCGGCGAACGCGTGCGCGGCGGCACGGCCGATGCCCGTGCCGCCGCCGGTGATGACGATTCCTCGCATGCTGCAGCTCTCTCCTCTTTTTTCTCGCGGACAGGGCATCTCAAGGTGCCGGGAGCGCCTAGAAAACGACTCGAAGCCGACTCATCGCATTGGCTGCGACTCATTCGGCTTTCCATTCCGCCTCGAGTGCGGCGCTAGGCCGGGCTGCGAACTTGGGCCCATGACGGACAACATCGAGCGGACAGCCATCGTCACCGGCGCGAGCAGTGGAATCGGCCGGGCGATCGCCGCCACCCTGGCGGCAGAAGGCATACGCGTACATATCTGCGGCAGGGACGCCGAAACCGTCGAGAAGACGGTGACCGAACTGCGGGCGGACGGAGGCCAGGTCAGTGGCCAGGCGTGCGACGTCACCAAGCCCGACCAGGTGACCGCGATGGTGGCCGACTGCGTCGCGCGTTACGGACCGGTGGACATCCTGGTGAACAACGCCGGCCGGCCCGGCGGAGGAATCACCGCGGACATCGACAACGAATTGTGGTACGCCACCATCGACACCAATCTCAACGGTGTTTTCCTGATGTCCAAATCCGTGCTCAACGAAGGGCGCATGACGGAGCGGCAGAACGGCCGCATCATCAACATCGCCTCGGTGTGGGGAAAGCAGGGAACGATCGGAGGCGCGCCCTACGCGGCCGCCAAACACGGCGTCGTCGGATTCAGCCGCTGCCTCGCGTTGGAACTCGCGAAGACCGGGATCACGGTCAACGCGGTGTGCCCCGGATATGTCGAGACGCCGATGTCGGTCAACGTACGCGCCTGCCAGGCGGGCATCTGGCAGGTGGACGAGGAGGAGGCCCTGCGCCGGCTGGCCTCCGACATCCCCATCGGCCGGTACAGCGAGCCGGAGGAGGTCGCGTGGATGGTCTCCTACCTCGCCTCGCCCAAGGCCGCCTCGGTCACCGGCCAGGCGCTCAACGTGTGCGGCGGCTTCGGTGTCCACTGACCCCCGCCCCTCCCGCGCACGCGACCCCCTCGCCGCCGAACAGTGGGGAGGCGGGGGCCGATGCCGAACGTCGCGGTGATCGGCGCGGGGACGGGCGGACTCTGCCTGGCCCAGGCACTCCACGCGGCCGGCATCGAGGTGACCGTCCATGAACGGCACCGCACTCCGACCGACGCGCTGCACGGCTACCGGGTCCGCATCAACCCGACCGGAGCCCGCGCCCTGCGCCGCTGCCTGCCGGCCCCGGTGTGGGAGACGTTCCTGTCCCGGGCCGGGCGCATCGGTCAGGAATTCGGCTTCCTCACCGAACGGCTGCGGGAACTCGCCGTCCTCGACGGCGGACCGGACGCCGAACCGCACTACTCCGCCGAGCGCGGCATGCTGCGGGAGGTCCTGCTGACGGGGCTGGAGGACGTGGTCCGGTTCGGGGCCTGCTTCGAGAGGTACGAACGCACCCGGGACGGCCGGTTCGAGTGCCACTTCGCCGACGGCACCAGCACCACGGCCGACCTCGTCGTCGGCGCGGACGGCGCCAACTCCCGTGTCCGCGCTCAGTATCTGCCGCATGCGCGCCGCGTCGACATCGGGATGGTCTCGATCGTAGGCCGCCTCGCCCTGCCCGTCGCCGAACGGCTGCTTCCCGAGTGCCTGAGCTCCCGCCCCAACTCGGTCGTCGCGCCGGGAGGCACGGGGATGTTCGTCGCACGGCACGAGCCCGGCGCGGACGAGGGCTACCTCATGTGGGCGTACGGCGCCGCAGCACACCGCTATCCCGCGGACGTCGAGATCCTGCCCGGTGAACAACTGGCGGAGCTGGTCGACGGGTTGACCGGCTCTTGGCACCCGGCACTGCGCGCGATGGTCCGCGAGACCGACCCGGGCACGGTCAACGCCGTGCCCATCCGCACCTCGGTTCCCCCGGCCGCCTGGCCGGCGACCCGGGTGACCCTCCTCGGCGACGCCATCCACAGCATGACGCCACTGCGCGGCGTGGGCGCGAACATGGCACTCAACGACGCCGCGCTCCTCGCCCGCGAACTCACCGGCAGCGCGGACACGCGCCTGGCCGTGGGCCGATACGAGGACGCGATGCGGCGGGACGGCTTCCGCGCGGTCTCCGAGTCGCTGCGCGCCGCCCGGATGTTCGTGTCCGAGAGCACGACACAACGGCTGCTGTTCAAGACGGTGCTCCGGACCGCATCCGCCGTACCCCCGCTCCGCAGGGCCCTGTTCGCAAAGCTCGCCTGACCGGCACGCGGAACCCACTCGACAGCGGACGCGCTCCCGGCGTCCGCTGTCGAGCATGCGCCGAGGCCGGGCAGGACACCGACCGTCGAACACGCGGATGGGGATGCGGCGGGCATCGCTCCCGCCGCATCCCCACCGCGCAGATGGACCCCGTCAGGAGCCGACGCGAGCGGTGACGAACCGCACCGGCGTCTCGATCACCAACGAGCCGTCAGGACCGCTCAGTTCGGACAGCCCGGCGACCAGCGAATCACGCAGCTCCGCGGCGACCGGCTCCGGAAGCCGCTCCCACAGGAGCCGCATGCCCTGCGTGTGCGACCAGTCGACCCACGCGGCCGGCGACTCGGCGGTCATGGGAACGGCCTGATCCCGTACGGCCACGTCGGTGAACCCGGCCTCGCCGAGGGTCGCTCGGAGCAACTCGACGTCCGACAGCCAGCCGTTGTAGCGACGGCGCAGCTCGCTCGGCTGCCAGTCGGCGGGCAGGGCCGCGGGCACCGACGCCGGGATCATCGGGGTGAACACCGGCGGCAGGAACGGGAAGCTGTCCGCCTCGAAGACGGGGCAGGTGAAGGCGAGCCTGCCCGCGGCCGTCATGATGCGCGGGTAACGGGCCAGTGCGGCGGGCGCGTCGGGCAGGAACAGGATGCTGTAGCTGCCCAGAACGAGATCGAAGGAGCGGCGCGCGAAGCTCGGACGCTCGGCGTCCATGACCAGCAGCTCGACGTTGCCGGCGCCGGCCCGCGCCGCCTCCGCGCGGGCGGCCTCGATCATGGTGTCGGCGATGTCGATGCCGACGGCCCGCCCCGTGGGCCCGACGGCCCGTGCGGCCGGGAACAGCGCGGCCCCCCGGCCGCAGCCGACATCGAGCACCCGCTCACCCGGCTGCGGCGCCGCGAGTTCGACCAGACGGCGGCCCATGGGGGTGAAGAACCCGACCCCGCCCCGGTCGTAGGAATCGGCGGCGTTCTTGAAGGCGTTCGTCACCCCGGACTTGTAGGCAGTCGAATCCATTCTTCCTCCGCATCGTCGGTTCTCCTGAGAGATAAGCGTTCGACGCTGGAGCGCCGCATGAGCGCGGGTCGAGGATTTCTCGAGTCACGCTCTCGGAATTACCGTGCACGGTACGGGGAGGTCTTGTGGTCGTTCTCCTGCGGGACAAAGATGGCCGCGACGAATGAATCGCCCCACGAGGCGGAAAGGGAGAGGGAGATGAGCGAGGCAATAGATGTGGTTCGTCGTATGGTCCAGGCATTCGCGACGGGAAAGACCGACGACGCGTCCGACTACATCCACTCGGAATACTTCAACCCGGCGACACTGGAACGCTCCGACAAGCGCGGCCCGGAGAGCTTCACGGACTCCGTTCACTGGGTGCGCAACGCGTTCTCCGAATTACATCTGGAGGAGATCGAGTACCGCGAGGGCGGCGGGTACGTCACGGCGTACCTGGTCATGAGCGGGCGGCACACCGGCGACCTCGTCGGACTGCCGCCCACCGGCCGCCGGTTCGCGGCCGAACAACTGCACCTGTGTGAGGTCGTCGACGGCCGCATCAGGCACCACCGCGAATGGCGCGACGACCTGGGCTGTCTCCGGCAACTCGGGCTCCCGGCACTGCCCGACTGACCCGGCCCGCGGCGAGATCGACCTCGTTGCGAGGCCCTCACTGCCCTTGCTAGAGTCCGATTCGGCTTCTCACCGTTGGGCTCATGCCTCGCCAACCAGCTTCTTCGGGTCCCGATGACCGTGGAGAAGGTGGGAGTCACATACACCAAGGGATATCTCTGTTCCGGTGGCTCCCAACGTGCCTCCGTCGCGCAGGAATTCCCTTCGGCCAACGGTTTTCGGGCTCAGCGGCGCATTGAGATCGGCGTTCCGCTCAAGCTCGTCGAGTGCGAGCGTACGGTATTGCGCCACGTCCCCGAAGCCACGGCCGGTGCTCCGAGTTCATGGAGGTCATCGGAGTGACGGAAGTCAAAACGGCGGAAGCCCCGGTCACGCAGCGGCCATGGTTGGTCCTCGCCATCATGTGCGTCGGCTTCTTCATGGCGCTGCTCGACGGAAGCATCGTCAATATCGCCATCCCGACATTGATCGACGGCCTGGACGCGTCCTACGACCAGGTGCTGTGGATCATCGACGGATACATGCTGGTCTTCTCGGTACTGCTGATCACCACAGGGCGTCTCGGCGACATCTACGGGTATCGGCGGCTCTTCCTGATCGGCATCACCCTCTTCACCGTGGCCTCGGCCCTGTGCGGGCTGTCCGAGTCACCCGACTGGCTGCTCGCCGCGCGTGTGCTGCAAGGGCTGGGCGGGGCGCTGCTGTTCCCGCAGGTGATCTCGTCGATCCTGACGATCTTCCCGCCCCAGCTGCGCGGCCGGGCGTTCGGCCTCTTCGGGGCCATCGTCGGCTTTGCGCCCATCGTCGGCCCGGTCGTGGGCGGTTTCCTCCTCGCCCACCTCAGCTGGCGCTGGATCTTCTTCATCAACGTGCCGATCGGCATCGTCACCGCCCTGCTGGCCATCCGGTACGTCCCGGTCATGCGGCCCGGCCGCAGCAACAGCCTCGACCTGACCGGCGTCGCCCTGGCCACCGCCGGCCTCACCGGCATCGTCTTCGGCCTCATCGAGGGCGAGCGCTACGACTGGGGAACCATCACCGGCCCGATCAGCATCGCGTCCGTCATCATCGCCGGCGTCGTGCTGCTCGTGCTGTTCGTCCTGTGGCAGCACCGCCGCAAGACCGACTCGCTCATGCCGCTCGCCCTCTTCAACGCCCGTAACTTCTCGGTCGGCAACGGCGTCGGCTTCATCTTCCAGCTCGGGATGATCGCCATCGCCTTCGTCCTGGTGCTCTATCTCCAGACGGCCCGCGGCTACAGCGCCCTGGAAACCGCCGCCGTCATGCTGCCCAACGCGATCCTGACCGCGGTCGGTTCCACCTACGCCGGCCGGCTGTCCGACAAGTTCGGCGGCAAGTACGTCCTCATGGCCGGCCTCGCCATGCTCACCGTCGGCCTGCTCGTCCTGGTCGCCTCCACCGACGCGCACAGCGACGCCTGGAGTCTGCTGCCCGGCCTGATCATCATCGGCATCGCCAGCGGCGCCACCTTCGCGCCGCTGCAACAGGCCACCATGGACGGTGTGGACCCCCAGTTGGCCGGTGCCGCCTCGGGCGTCTCCAACACGACCCGCCAGGTCGGCGGAGTCCTCGGCACCGCCGTACTGGGCGCCCTGCTGTCGGCCCGCATCAACGCCGATCTCCCCGAGGAGGCCCAGGAACAGGCCGCCCAGCTGCCCTCGGAACTGCGCGACCAGTTCCTGGCCGCCGCCGACAGCGCCGGCAACTTCAGTCCGCCCAGCGTTCCTTCGGGCCTCAGCGTGAGCGAGTCCGACCTCTTCCGGCGCCTGGGCGACGACGCCTTCGCGACGAGCTTCACCCACGCCATGCACATCACCTTCCTGGTCGCGGCCGCCGTGCTCATCGCGGCGACCGTGCTGTGCGGACTGTTCACGACACCGCCGAGGGCGGAACCCGCCCAGGAGACCGCGGGTGAGGAGGACAGCCGCAGCACACCCGAGGACTGATCCCGCCACCGCCACCGCCACCATCGGCTGAGCAGAGCGGGCGCCTCGCGCGCCCGCTCCCGGCCGGCCGTGTCGGGGCGTTCTCGCGGGCCAGTTCATGCGTGACCATGAACGGAGATCCGGCGGGCACACCGAAGGAGCGGACCATGAGCAGTCTCGACCTCCTGTCCGAGGACGAGCGGTACGTCGTCAGGACCGTGCGCGACTTCGTGGACAAGGACGTCAAGCCCGTCGTCCGGGACCTGGAACGCACCGACACATACCCCGAAGCCCTCATCGAGCGGATGAAGGAACTCGGCGTCTTCGGACTCGCCGTCCCGCAGGAGTACGGCGGCACCCCCGTCTCCATGCCCTGCTACGTCCTCGTCACCGAGGAGCTCGCCCGGGGCTGGATGAGCCTGGCCGGCGCGATGGGCGGGCACACCGTCGTCGCCAAGCTGCTGCTGCACTTCGGCACCGAGGAGCAGCGGCAGCGCCACCTGCCCCGGATGGCCAGCGGCGAGACCCGCGCGACGATGGCACTGACCGAGCCCGGCGGTGGCTCCGACCTCCAGGCGATGCGCACCGTCGCCCACAGGGAGGGCGACGGCTACATGGTGAACGGCGCGAAGACGTGGATCACCAACTCCCGCCGCTCGCAGCTCATCGCCCTGCTGTGCAAGACCGACCCGGACGCCGAGCCCGCGCAGAGCGGCATGTCCGTCCTGCTCGTCGAGCACGGACCGGGCCTGACCGTCTCCCGCGATCTGCCCAAGCTCGGCTACAAGGGCGTCGAGAGCTGCGAGCTGGCCTTCGAGAACCACCGCGCACCCGCTGACGCGCTGCTCGGGGGAGTGGAGGGGCACGGCTTCACCCAGATGATGCGAGGTCTGGAGACCGGCCGCCTCCAAGTCGCCGCCCGCGCCCTCGGCGTGGGACGGGCCGCCCTGGAGGACGCGCTCGCCTACGCGCAGCAACGCGAATCCTTCGGCAAGCCGATCTGGCAGCACCAGTCCATCGGCAACTACCTGGCCGACATGGCGACTTCACTCACCGCCGCACGCCAGCTCACCCTCTACGCCGCCCGTCGGGCGGAGGCCGGACACCGGGTGGACATGGAGGCCGGCATGGCGAAGCTCTTCGCCTCCGAGACGGCCATGCAGATCGCCCTCAACGCTGTCCGCATCCACGGCGGCTACGGCTACTCGACCGAGTTCGACGTCGAGCGCTACTTCCGGGACGCGCCGCTGATGATCGTCGGAGAGGGCACCAACGAGATCCAGCGCAACATCATCGCCGACCGGCTCGTGAAACGGGGAGGACTGGACGTCTGACCCGGACGGCCCGACACGCCCCGGCTGAGGCACCTCGGCCCGACCCGCCTCCACCCGGCACACCCAGGCCGACACGCCTCGTCCCGACACATCCCGCGCCGACGCACCTGGGCCCGCCACACCCCGGCCGACACACCCCCGACCACCCCACCAGGACCCAAGCCCCCCACCGTGGCACAGTGGCCCTATGTGCGGCCGCTACGCCTCCACCCGCAGCCCCCAAGACCTTGCCCAGCTGTTCGAGGTCACGGAGTGGCACCCCGAGGAGACCCTCGCGCCGAGCTGGAACGTGGCCCCGACCGACGACGTCTGGGCGGTCCTGGAGCGCGCTCCGCGTGGCGCCGACGAGGACGCCCCGGCCCAGCGGCGGCTCCGCCCGCTCCGCTGGGGCCTCGTGCCCTCCTGGGCGAAGGACGTGAAGATCGGCGCGAGGATGATCAACGCGCGCGTGGAGACCGTGCACGAGAAGCCCGCCTTCCGCCGTGCGTTCGTCAAACGCCGCTGCCTGCTGCCGGCCGACGGCTTCTACGAGTGGGAGCAGGTCAAGGACGCGAATTCCGGCATGGTCCGCAAGCAGCCCTACTTCATCCACCCCGAGGACGGGCAGGTCCTGGCCCTCGCCGGTCTGTACGAGTTCTGGCGCGACCCGGCCGTCAAGGACGGCGACGACCCCGCCGCCTGGCTGCTGACCTGCACGATCATCACCACCGAGGCCACCGATGCGGCCGGCCGCATCCACCCCCGTATGCCGCTCGCGCTCACCCCCGAGCACTACGACGCCTGGCTCGACCCCCACCACCGGTCCACGGACGACCTGCGCGCCCTGCTCACCACGCCGGCCGACGGTCAGCTCGACGCCCGCCCCGTCTCGCCCGCGGTGAACAGCGTCAGCAACAACGGCCCCCAGCTCCTGGACGAGGTCCCCGCCCCCTGACCACGGCGAAGGTGAGCTCTCGGTAAGGGTTGGCCCGGGAGGGGCCAATAGAGCCGTTTTGACATCCATTTTCATTTAGCGTGGAGCCGCCGCCGGGACGGATCGGGCTCGGCGGATCATTCGCCCTGCTCGGAGGTATCCATGCCCATGCCCTCACGCCGTCTGTCCGCAGCCCTGCTGACCGGTACCTGCCTCACCCTCCTCGCCGGCTGCGCCGGCTCCTCGGACACCGCCAGAGCTCACGGTCCCGCCGCGGCCTCCGCCATCCCCGTCGTGGCCTCGACGAATGTCTACGGAGACCTGGCCCGGCGAATAGGCGGCGCCAAGGTCCAGGTCACCTCGATCATCAGCGACCCCGACCAGGACCCGCACTCCTACGAGGCCAGCACCCGCAATCAACTGGCGCTCTCCAAGGCCGAGGTCGTCATCGAGAACGGCGGCGGCTACGACGACTTCGTCGACCGCATGCTGAAGAGCGCGGGCCCGTCCCTCGACGTCATCAACGCCGTAGAGGTCTCCGGGAAGACCGCCCCGAAGGGCGGCGAGCTCAACGAGCATGTCTGGTACGACTTCCCGACGGTCGCCGAACTCGCCGAGCGCATCGCCGCCGCACTGGGCGAGGCCGACCCGGCCGACGCCGCGACCTTCACCCAGAACGCGAAGGACTTCGTACACCTCCTCCGGCCCCTGGAGCGGAAGGAGGCCCGAATCAAGGCCGAGCACGGCGGCGAGTCCGTGGCCATCACCGAGCCCGTCCCGCTGTACATGATCGAGGCGAGTGGGCTGAGGAACGCCACACCCGAGGAGTTCAGCGAGGCGATCGAGGAGGGCGACGACGTCTCCCCGCGGACCCTCCGGAGCACCCTGGCGCTGTTCACCGGCAAGAAGGTCGAGGCGCTGGTCTACAACGAGCAGACCTCCGGCCCGCAGACCGAGAAGGCCGAGCGCGCGGCCGAGGCCGCCGGCATCCCGGTCGTGCCCGTCACCGAGACCCTCCCCAAGGGCAAGGACTACCTCGCCTGGATGACCGCCAACGTGGACGCGCTCGCGAGCGCGCTGGCCAAGTGACAACCCCCGACGTGCCCCGCCCCGGCGCGGACGACGCACTGACCGGCTCCCGCCCCGGCACGGACGAGGCGCTCATCCGTCTGCGGCGAGCGGCCCTGTCGTACGGCGAGCGCGTGGTGTGGCGGGACCTCGATCTCGACGTGCGGCCGGGCGAGTTCCTGGCCGTGCTCGGGCCCAACGGGGCAGGCAAGACCAGCTTCGTCCGCGCACTGCTCGGGCAGCGCCGGCTGTCCGCCGGCACGCTCACGGTGCTGGGCCGTCCGCCCGGCCGCGGCAGCCGGCACATCGGCTACGTCCCCCAGCAGGCGGCCCTGTCCGCACAGGCCATGCTGCGCGCCCGGGATCTCGTCCGCCTCGGCGTCGACGGGCACCGCTTCGGGCCTCGGCGGCGCACGGGCGCCGTACGACGCCGCGTGGACGAGATCCTCGCCTCGGTCGGGGCCGCGGCGTACGCCGACGTCCCCGTCGCCCTGCTCTCCGGCGGCGAACGGCAGCGCGTGCGCATCGGGCAGGCCCTCGCGACCGACCCCCGCGTCCTGCTCTGCGACGAACCGCTGCTCTCCCTCGACCTGCACCACCAGCGGGCCGTCACGGAACTCGTCGACGCCCGGCGCCGCTCCCACGGCACGGCGGTGGTCTTCGTGACCCACGAGATCAACCCCGTGCTGGGGCTCGTGGACCGCGTGCTGTACCTCGCCCGCGGCGGCCACCGCGTCGGCACCCCCGACGAGGTCCTCACCTCCGAGGCGCTGTCGCGGCTGTACGGCACACAGGTCGACGTCGTGCGAGTCCGCGACCGCGTGGTGGTCGTCGGCGCACCCGATGAGACCGCACGCCATCCCCAACTGCCCGACGGAGCAGGGCCATGACCCTCGCCCAGGGGATCTGGCAGCAGATCTTCGCCTTCGACCACTACGGCGAACTGCTCGCCCTCGTCCGCAACTCGCTCGTCGCCGGGGCCGCGCTCGGGCTGGTCGGCGGCCTGGTGGGCGTGTTCGTGACCATGCGGGACCTGCCGTTCGCGGTGCACGGGATCAGCGAGCTGTCGTTCGCCGGGGCCTCGGCCGCGCTGCTGCTGGGCGTGAATGTGGTGGCCGGGTCGATCGTCGGCTCGCTCGTCGCGGCGGGGGCGATCGGGCTGCTCGGGGCGCGGGCCCGGGACCGCAACTCGGTGATCGGCGTCATCATGCCGTTCGGCCTCGGGCTCGGCGTGCTGTTCCTCGCGCTGTACAAGGGCCGCGCGGCGAACAAGTTCGGCCTGCTGACCGGGCAGATCGTCGCTGTCGACACCCCGCAGATGTCCTGGCTGCTCGGTACGTCGGCGGTGGTGCTGGTCGCGCTCGCGGTGATGTGGCGACCGCTCCTCTTCGCGAGTGCAGACGCGGAGGTGGCCGAGGCGCGGGGCGTGCCCGTGCGGGGACTGTCCTTCGCCTTCATGATCGTGCTCGGTCTCGCGGTCGCGCTCTCCGTCCAGATCGTCGGCGCCCTGCTGGTCCTCACCCTCGTCGTCACACCCGCGGCGGCCGCGGCCCGGGTCACGGCCTCGCCGGTGCTGCTTCCCGTCCTGAGCGCGGTGTTCGCGGTGGCCTCCATCGAGGGCGGCATCCTGCTTGCCCTCGGCAGCTCCATCCCCATCAGCCCGTACGTCACGACGATCTCGTTCGGCATCTATCTCGTGTGCAGGCGTTTCGGCTGCAAACGGGTCCGCGGCGGTGGGGCAGGCGTACGGAGCTGACATGAAGAAATGAACGGGTCTTCATGTGTTCCTCTATTGTGGGGGCATGACTGCCACGCTCACCCCACCCGCGGCCGGCCCCGCCGCCTCCGTGCGCGCCGGAGCCGTCCCCCGGCGGCGCACCCGGCTGCTCGCGCTGCCGGAGGTCCGTTGGGCCGCCGCGGCCACCGCGCTGTTCCTGCTCGCGCTGCCGCTCCAGCTCGCCGGAGCGCCCGCCTGGATCTGGGGTCCGCTGTACGCGCTGTCGTACGCCACCGGCGGCTGGGAGCCGGGCTGGGAGGGGCTCAAGGCGCTCAAGGACCGGACCCTCGACGTCGATCTGCTGATGGTCGTCGCCGCGCTCGGCGCCGCATCGATCGGGCAGGTCATGGACGGCGCCCTGCTGATCGTCATCTTCGCGACCTCGGGCGCGCTGGAGGCGCTCGCCACCGCCCGCACCGCCGACTCGGTGCGCGGCCTGCTCGACCTGGCCCCCGCCACGGCCACCCGCATCGCCGCCGACGGCACCGAACAGGCCGTCCTCGTCGCCGAGTTGGCGGTCGGCGACACCGTCCTCGTACGGCCCGGCGAGAGCGTCGGAGCGGACGGACGGGTGCTCGACGGAGCCAGTGAGGTGGATCAGGCGAGCATCACCGGCGAGCCGCTCCCGGCGGCGAAGGAGCCGGGCGACGAGGTCTTTGCGGGCACCCTCAACGGCACCGGCGCGCTGCGTGTCCGTGTCGAGCGGGACGCCTCCGACTCCGTGATCGCCCGCATCGTACGGATGGTGGAGGAGGCGTCGGAGACCAAGGCGCCCACGCAGTTGTTCATCGAGAAGGTCGAACAGCGTTACTCGCTGGGCATGGTGGCCGCGACGCTCGCCGTGTTCGGTGTGCCGCTCGCGTTCGGCGAGGCGTTCTCCGAGGCGCTGCTGCGCGCGATGACCTTCATGATCGTGGCCTCGCCGTGCGCGGTGGTCCTGGCCACCATGCCGCCCCTGCTGTCGGCCATCGCCAACGCCGGCCGGCACGGTGTGCTGGTGAAGTCGGCCGTGGCGATGGAACGCCTCGGCCAGATCGACGCCGTGGCGCTGGACAAGACCGGCACGCTCACCGAGGGGACGCCGCGCGTCGTCGACGTACGACCCTTGCGCGAACGCAGCCTGGACGAGGCCGAGTTGCTGATGCTCGCCGCGGCGGCCGAGCACCCCAGCGAGCATCCGCTGGCCCGCGCGGTGGTGGACGCGGCACGCGAGCGTGGCCTCGACCTGCCGGCCGCCGAGGGCTTCACGTCATCGCCCGGGATCGGCGTCCGGGCCGTCGTCGGGGGCCGTACGGTCGAGGTGGGCGCTCCGGCGCGGCTGCACGCCGAAGCCGAGATCGAGGGCGTGGGCGAGGCCGAAGTCGAGGCCGAGTGCGCAGAGGATGCAGATGACGACGGCGTGGTCGCGGCACTCGCCCGGGAACTGGAGGAGTCCGGCCGTACCGCCGTCCTCGTGGTCGTCGACGGAACCCCGGCCGGTGTGCTCGGCATCGCCGACCGGCTGCGTCCCGACGCGGCCGCGACCGTCGCCGCACTGACCGTCCTGACCGGCACCGCCCCGATCCTCCTCACCGGCGACAACCCCACTGCCGCCGCGCACCTGGCCGCCGAGGCCGGGATCGAGGACGTGCGGGCCGGGCTGCTGCCGCAGGACAAGGTGGGCGCGGTGCGGGAGTTGGAAGGCGCCGGGTACCGGGTGATGGTCGTCGGGGACGGCGTCAACGACGCGCCCGCGCTGGCCGCCGCGCACATCGGCGTCGCCATGGGCCGAGCCGGCTCCGACCTCGCCCTGGAGACCGCCGACGCGGTGATCGTGCGCGACGAGCTCGCCGCCGTACCCGCCACCGTCGCCCTGTCCCGCCGCGCCCGCGAGCTGGTGGTGCAGAACCTCGCCATCGCCGGGGTGTTCATCGCCGGCCTCGTCGTCTGGGACCTGGCCTGGACGCTGCCGCTGCCCCTCGGGGTCGCGGGCCACGAGGGCTCCACGGTCCTCGTCGGCCTGAACGGACTGCGCCTGCTGCGGGACGCGGCCTGGAAGCGGGCGGCGGCGGACGGGACCGGCTGATCCCGGCGGGTGCCGCGGAGTTGTAGTGCCTGCAACCGCGGCTGCCGGGGCCGACGGTGAGCGCCGGTATCGCAAACCCCGGGGACGGCCGTCAACCAGCGGGCGGGGGACCGCTGCTGGCGCGGAGCACCAGGTCGACCGGGACCAATGAGCGGGTCCGGGACGGTTCCTCTGTGCCGTCGAGACGGTCCAGGAGCAGCCGGAGCGAGCGCGTGCCGATCTCCGCGAAGTCCGTGCGCACGGTGGTCAGCGGCGGAAGGAAATGCGCGGCCTCGGGGATGTCGTCGTAGCCCACGACACTGATGTCGCCGGGGACGGAGCGGCCCGCTTCGTGCAGGGCGTGCAGCAGACCGAGGGCCATCTGGTCGTTCGAGGCGAACACGGCTGTGACGTCCGTGCGCCGGGCCAGCCGCCGGCCCAGCTCGTAGCCCGAGTCGGCACTCCAGTCGCCGATCAGCGGGGTCGGCACCGCCGCGCCTGCCGCCTCCAGGCAGGCCTGCCAGCTGCCGAGCCGGTGATCGGCCGAGGTCCAGCCGGTCGGGCCCGCGACGTGCCACACCGTGCGGTGTCCCAGGCCCAGCAGATACTCGACGGCCTTGCGGGCACCGGCCCGGGAGTCGCCGGTGACCTGCTGGGTGTCGGCGTCGAGGCCGTTCTCCAGCACGATCAGCGGGGTGTCGAGGCGGGTGTCGGCCAGGGCCTTGCCGACCCACAGCTGTGGGGCGATGGCGATCACGCCGTCCGCGCCCTCGGCGGACAGCCGGTTCACGGCCTCGACCACCGTGTCGGGTTCGGCGGTGTCCAGGGCGATCGAGCTGAGCAGGTAACCGGCTTCCTGTGCCGCGGTGTTGATCGCGGTCAGGATCGAGGCGGGGCCGTAGCGGGCGGCGTCGAAGGAGATCACACCGACCATCCGGGTCCGCCCGCTGGCCAGCGAACGCGCGCTGCGGCTCGGCCGGTAGCCCAGTGTGCGCATGGCGCTCAGCACTGTCTCGCGGGTCTCGGCCCGCACCGACGGATGGTCGTTGAGGACGCGGGAGACGGTCTGCTTGGAGACGCCCGCCAGCCGGGCCACGTCGTCCATCACGGGGCGCGAGCCCGCGAAGTTCCGTCTGCTGCGCCCCCGTGGAGCGGAGTCGTCGGCGGAGCCTCGGGTCATGATCGCTGTTCCTCGCCATCGTCACGGCGGCGGCATCCGCCCCGGCAGGTCCCCCAGCATAGGCAGGTCGGCGGGGCGGAACCCCGTACGGCGCCGCCTCAACCCCTCCGCACGGCCCGGACACGACCGAGGATCCACTCGGCACGCGTCACCACCGCCGAGCGCGCCGCTTCCGCCGCCTCCTGCGGCACATGGACGCGGGCATCGGCGTGCAACGGCAGCACCCTGACCCGCAGCACCGCCCCCGCCGGAAGCCGGCCGATGTCCCAGACCCGCCCCGAGAAGAACTGGTCGGCGACCAACGTCTCTCCCACATGGGCCCGCCCGGTGTCCCCGCTCCAGTGCAACCGCAGCACGGCGCCCTCCGGGAGATCGTCCGGTACGTCGACGCGGTACTCGGCGGCCACCGTGTCGTAGTGCTTGTCCGCGGGCGCGCTCGCACGTCCCAGCACGCCGGTCGCGGGCTCGGGCGCAGGCCCCGGGGGCCGCACCAGAGTGAGCGAAGCCCGGAGCGGCTCGTCGCCGCCGCCGCTTCCGACGCGGTAGCGGGCGAAGACGCCGTCGGTCTCGGCGGTCACCGTCTCCCCGTGCACCACCAGCGCGCTGTCCGGCGCCGGCAAGACGGCGAACGACGTCCGCCCGGCAGCTCTGTGCACCCGCACCTCGTCACCGTCGAAGACGATCCCGTCGGGGCTCAGCAGCAGCCGCTCGGCGCCCCAGGCCATGCCCCGATGGACAGTACGAGCCGTCGCCGCGTCCAGCACCAGCAGACCGGCCCGTCCGCCGTCCGCCGTCTCCACCTCGACCAGCGCGTCGGTGCCGGGCCGCAGCCCGGTCACCAGGATCCGGCCCCCGACTTCGGCGATGTCCCCGGACGGCGCGCTGACCGACGCCACCGTGGCGGCATCCAGGGCGAGTTCGGGCGCGATGCCGTCGGTGGCCGCGAGCACCAGGACCGTACGCCCGTCCACGTCGAGAGTGCAGACCGGCTGCGCCGTCGCCCAGTCCAGCCGTACGCCCGCGACCTCGAGCCGCAGCGGCCAGCAGAAGTACGCGCCCGCCGGCACGGTCACCGGTGTGGCGGGCAGCGTCAACGCCTGTGCCTCGCCCGGAAATTCGACCGTGAACGACGTGTCCGGGTGGTCCGGCAGCGGCTCGTGCGGCTGGTGGTTGTTGACGAAGAGGAACCCGGTGTCGCCGTCGGCGCGCACGGCCCACCGCAGGGTGTCCCGGTCGAGCTGCCCTTCGGGCAGGCGCTCCGGCAGCACCGACTCCATCGGGGCGATCAGATGGCCGTAGTCCGCCAGCAGCAGGTGCTGGAGTCGGAGTTCGCCGTACGAGGGCCGGTACTGGCCGTACTCGCCGAGCGGCGCCTGGAAGTCGTACGTCAGGACCGGCAGGTCGTTGGGGTATCCGGTGGCGTGGGACTCCTGGAGGGTGGATCGCTCGCCGAGCGGGTTCGTGCCGCCGTGGAACATGTAGTAGCCCTGCCACACCGAGCCGCAGCCGATCTTGGTGAGGCCGAGGGCGCCGATGTCGGCGGCTTCCAGGCGTGGCCGCCGGTGATACGCCACGGCCATGCCGCCGCCCAACTCGCAGGTGACCCAGGGGAATCGGCCGGCGAGGGCATCCGGGTCGCCGCCCCGGACGGTGGTCGGTCGCAGATCGGCGCCGATGCCTTCGTCGTCGCGCTGGTGGGTGAAGAAGAAGTGCTTGCGGCAGGTGTCGGGCCAGCCGCCGTCCGCCTCCGTCCAGAAGGCCTCCGGGTAGCCCCCGTACAGCGGAAGCAGCTCGTCGGGCGGGAGCCGCACACCGCCCCATGCGGTCGACGTCCACAGCGGCGCGCTCAGGCCGGCCGTCTGGGCCATCCGCTTCAGCGTCAGCAGGTGGCCCGGCCGGTCGTAGAGCTCGTTCTCGATCTGGATCGCGACGATCGGGCCGCCGTGGGCGCGGTCGAGGCCGCGCAGTTGCTCTGCGATCGCCGCGAACCAGTCCTGTACGGGCGCGAGATACGCCGGGTCGTCGGTGCGCGGTGTGCAGTCGCGGGCCATGAGCCAGTCGGGGAGGCCGCCGTTCCTGACCTCAGCGTGCGACCAGGGGCCGATGCGGGGGATGAAGTCGAGGCCGTGGCGGGCGCACAGCTCGGCGAAACGGCGCAGGTCGCGGTCGCCGTCGAAGCGGACTCGGCCCTCGGTCTCCTCGTGGTGGATCCAGATGACATAGCTCGCGACGGCCGTCACGCCGCCCGCCTTCATCTTCAGCAGTTCCTCCTCCCACTCGGCGGCCGGGAAGCGGGTGTAGTGGAACTCGCCGGACACCGGGAACCACGGCCGTCCCCCACGGGTGAGCCAACGGCTGGTGACCTCGATCGGGTCGGGGACGCCGGGCGCGTCGGTGAAGGGCAGGTGGCCGGTCAGCGGGGGAGGGGACGGCGTCGGGATGCGCAGGCGGTGCGGGCGGGTCATCAGTCGGACTCCGGACCTAGATCGGCGGTGTCGGTGAGCCTGGCGCGGGTGCTTGTCGTGGCGTGCAGTTCCAGCAGGATCAGCTCGTTGGTGCCGGGGCGCAGGATCGGCGCGGGGACGTAGAGGGTGTGCTGGGGGCCGCGGTTCCAGTAGCGGCCGAGGTGGAAGCCGTTGATCCAGGCCTGGCCCTTGGTCCAGCCGGGCAGGGCGAGGAAGGAGTCCGCCGGGACGTCGACCTCGAACGTGCCCTGGTGGAAGGCGGGTTCGACGGCCGTGGCCGCCTCGGCGGGCGCGAAGGGCAGTCCGGTCAGGTCGTCCAGGGGCAGGGGGTGGCAGTCCCAGCCGTGCAGCGGGCGGCCGTCGAAGGTGACGGGGCCGAGGAGGCCCTTGGGCGCGCCGATGCGGGGGCCGTAGTTGACGCCGCCCATGTTCTCGACGAGGACCTCCAGCGTGGCGCCTGGGTGCGGGACACGGACGGGCAGGGTCTCGTCGTGGCGCTCGCGTTCCAGCACGCCGACGGGTGCGCCGTCGACGAAGACCTGTGCGCGGTCGCCGACGCCGCCCGTGAAGTGCAGCAGGCCGTCGCCCGCCGTGCCGAAGGTGGTGCGGTAGAGCGCGTAACCGGTGTCCAGGCCCAGGACGTTCATCGTCGCCGGGTCCTCGGTGCGGACGGGCTCGGCGAGGGCCTTCGTACGAGTCAGCAGCGGCGCCCGGCGGTCCAACTCGACCGCGGTGGGCGGGAGTTTGCGGGACGGTGCCGGGGCGGGCTCGTCGGGGACCGGCAGATGGCGGGCGATGACCTCACGGAAGGCGTGGTACTTGGGGCCGGGGTCACCGCACTCGGTGAGGGCCGCGTCGTAGTCGTAGGACGTGACGGTGGGCTGGTAGGCGTGCTTGTGGTTGGCGCCGTTGGTGAAGCCGAAGTTGGTGCCGCCGTGGAACATGTAGATGTTGACCGAGGCGCCGGCCGACAGCAGCCGGTCCAGGTCGGCGGCGGCGTCGGCCGCGTCCCGCACATGATGCGGACCGCCCCAGTGATCGAACCAGCCGATCCAGAACTCCGCGCACATCAGGGGGCCTTCGGGCTGGTGCCGGCGCAGCTCGGCGAGGTTCCGGTCGACCCGGCTGCCGAACGTGGCGGTGGCCAGGACGCCGGGGAGGCCGCCGGCGGCCAGGTGCTCGGGGTCGGCCTGGTCGCAGGTGAACAGCAGCTCCTCCACGCCCCTGCTCCGGAAGGCCGATTCGAGGTGCTTCAGGTACGCGGTGGCGTCGCCGTAGGCGCCGTACTCGTTCTCCACCTGTACCGCGATCACCGGACCGCCGGCCGCCGCCATGAACGGCAGCAGCGGAGGCAGCAGCTCGTCCAGGTACCGGTCGAACGCGCCGGTGAAACGCGGGTCGCCCGTCCGCAGCTTGATGTCCGGGTCCGCGATGAGCCACGCGGGCAGACCGCCGTCGTCCCACTCGGCGCAGATGAACGGTCCCGGGCGCAGCAGGACGTGCAGGCCCTCGGCGCGGGCCAGGCTCAGATAGCGGGGCAGGTCGAGGAAGCCGTCGAGGACGATTGGGCCTGCCGGATCGGGCTGGTGGAGGTTCCACGGCACATACGTCTCGACAGAGTTGAGCCCCATCAGACGGGCCTTGCGCAGCCGGTCGGCCCACTGGTCGGGGTGGACGCGGAAGTAGTGCATGGCGCCGGAGACGATCCGGAACGGCTCGCCGCGCAGCAGGAAACCGTCGGCGGACGTCGTCAGAGCGGACATTGCGGAAGTTCCCTTCGATGGGGACGTACGGGGGATGTGCGGTGCGCCGGAGGCCGGGGCCGAGCCGGGCGCGCGGCTCGGGCATCAGCGGGACCGGTCGGTGGCGCGGATCAGCCAGAAGGTCGCCGTCAGACACAGCGCCGAGACGGCGCCGAGGATGAGGGGGACACTGCGGATGCCGGACCACTCGATGGCCTTGCCGAGGGCCGGGCCCGCCACCACACCGCCGACCATCGACGCCGCGATGACCACCGCTCCCGCCCTGCGCGCCCGCGGGGCGGCGCGGTTGAGCCACGGCAGTCCGGTCGGGAAGATCGGCGCGATGAACAGACCGACACCGGCATAGGCGTACGGCGCAAGGCCCGGCACCGCGGCGAGCAGCAGACAGACCGTCATGCCCGCGCACGAGACCGCGATGATGGTCTCGGCCGAGAACCGCAGCGCGATCGGCGCGACCAGGAAGCGGCCCACGGTCATCATCAACCAGTAGACGGACGTGGCGGTCGCGGCGATCCCCGCCGAGTAGCCGACGGTCTGAAGATGGGTCGGCTCCCAGCCGCCGACACCGGCCTCGATGCCGACGTGCATGACGTACAGGGCCACGAACACCGCGAGCACGGAGCCGAGGCTGCGGGCGAGGACCGGACCGCCGGCCCCGTCGGCTGTCCCGGACGACTTCGGTGCGCGGTCGCCCACGCCTCGAAGGCACAGCAGCAGCGGCAGATTGGCCAGCGCGAAGCCGAGGAACACCGCCGGGTAGTGCTCGGCACCCACCGCTCCGATCAGCGCGGGACCGAGGATCGCGCCGATGCCGAAATGGGCGTTGAGGATGTTGAGCATGGCCGTCGAACGGTGGCCGAAGCCGACCGCGAACAACTGGTTGAGGCCGTAGTCGATACCGCCGAAGCCGAGCCCGGCCAGCAGGGACATGGCCAGGGCGGCAGGCCAGTCGGGCGCGAGCGCGAAGCCGGCCGCGCCGATCGCCATCAGCAGATACGAGGCTCCGAGGATGCCCCGGTTGCCGACCCGGCCGTAGAGGCGGTCGAAGAGCAGCACCCCGGCCACCCCGCCGACGAAGTGCGCGCTCAGCCCGAGACCGGCGGCGGAAGGCGACAGGCCGAACTCCTCGCGGAAGGCGGGGATCGCCGGGCCGTACAGGGCCTGGAGGGCGCCGATGAGCACGAAGCCCACGCACGAGGCGACCACGGCGGCGGGACTGAAGACCCGCGGGTGCGAAGGTGCCGACGTCAGCGTCATGGCGTGTGATGTTACCGGTAACATCTCGGCGCTCGTCAAGATCCGGGTCGGGGTGGGACGGGATGGGTGCGGAGTGCGGCGGGTCGGGAATCGAATTGGACTGTGAGTACAGAGTCTGGACGTGTAGTCTAGGAGGCGGTCGCTCGGTGCATGCGGTGCCGAGTGCGGGCGGAGCGAGGAGTGCGCGATGGCGGCCGATGAGGCACTGGAGGCGGAGCGGGACGCGATCGTCGCCGCGCTGGGCCCGGTCGCCGACGGGCTCGCGGCGACGTTCGGGCCGATGTGCGAGGTCGTGCTGCACGACTACCGGCGGCCGGAGACGTCCGTGGTCGCCGTGGCCGGTGCGGTGACCGGGCGGGCCGTGGGCGGTGCGATGAGCGAGATCGGCATGCGGATCGTCGCGCGCGGCGAGGGCGCGGGCGACGAGCTGAACTACGTCACGCGGACCCGCGGCGGCAAGCTGGTCAAGGCCTCCACGATGGTGCTGCGCGACTCGACGGGCACGGTGTTCGGCGCCCTCTGCGTGAACCTCGACGTCACCGCCGTGAACGACGCCCACGCCCTGCTCGGCGCCCTCGCCGGCATCGCCGCCGCCCCGGCCGAGGTGCCGGTCACCACCTTCGGCAACGACATCGACTCCGTCGTGGACGCCATCCTCGACGCCCATCAACTCCGGCAGAACGGCAGCTGGGCCGGACTCGACCGAACCCAGCGCCTGGAGCTGTTCCGCGGCCTCGACGAGCGGGGCGTGTTCGCCGTCCGGCGTGCGATCGAGCAGGTCGCGGGGCGGCTCGGGATCTCCCGGGCGTCCGCGTACAGCTATCTGTCGCAGGCGAGAGCGGAGTAGCCGCGGCGGACGTGACCACGGCCGGCCTGCTCAGCCCCGTCGGAGCCGGCCATGTGGCACCAGGCCACTTCGGACCCGGCCACTTCGGACCCGGCCACTTCGGACCCAGCCCCGTCGGACCCGGCCACTTCCGACCCCGCCGCGTCGGGCGCGGCCGCAACAGGCAGAGCCGCCATCACCAAGACACCCCTGGAGGACACGCGTGACGACCACAACCCCGCCGGTCACCCTCGACGACGTCCGTGATGCCGCCGAGCGGCTCAAGGGCGTCGCCCACCGCACCCCCGTGCTGCGCTCGCGCACGCTCGACGAACTCGTCGGCGCCGAGGTCTTCCTCAAGTGCGAGAACTTCCAGCGGGTCGGCGCCTTCAAGTTCCGCGGCGCCTACAACGCGGCCTCCCGGCTGACGCCCGAGCAGCTCGGCCGTGGCATCGCCGCCTACTCGTCCGGCAACCACGCCCAGGCCGTCGCCCTGGCCGCCCGGGAACTCGGCACCACGGCGGTCATCGTCATGCCCGAGGACGCCCCGCCGTCGAAGCGCGCGGCCACCGAGGGCTACGGAGCCGAGATCGTCACCTACGACCGCTACACCGGTGATCGGGTCGCCATCGCCGAGGCCCTCGCCGCCGAGCGCGGCCTCGCCCTGATCCCGCCGTACGAGCATCCGCACGTGATGGCCGGACAGGGCACCGCCGCTCTTGAACTCCTGGAGGAGGTCGGGGAGTTGGGTGCCCTGCTGACGCCGGTCGGCGGGGGCGGGCTCATGGCCGGCAGCGCCACCGTCGCCAAGGGGCTGCACCCGGAGATCCGGATGATCGGTGTGGAGCCGGAGGCCGGAGACGACACCAAGCGCTCCCTGGAGGCGGGGCGGCGCGTCAGCATCCCGGTGCCGCACACCATCGCCGACGGACAGGCCCTGCACATTCCCGGGGAGCTGACCTTCTCCGTGAACCGGCGGCTCGTCGACGAGATCGCGCTGGTCGCCGACGACGAGATCCGCGACGCGATGCGGTTCGCCTTCGAGCGTCTGAAGATCGTCGTGGAGCCGAGCGGTGCCAGCCCGCTCGCCGCCCTGCTCACCGGCCGGGTGGGGGCGCCCGCGCGCCGGGTCGGCGTGATCGTCTCCGGCGGGAACGTCGACGCCGTACGCTTCGCCGAGCTCTGCGGAGACCGCGTCTGAGGGGGCGCCCCCCGGGTCGGCGTGAGGGCATTCCCAGGTCGGCCGACCGGCCGTCCCCCGGTTGGCGGCCCCGAGTGGACAGGCGGACGATTGAGGGGTAGGAGGCCGGCCGCCGACGGCGGTGTCCAGGGCCGCCGGGGAGACCGGCACCGGCCGCGGTGACCCACGGCCGGAAGGGAGCGCGTCATGTTGGAAGTGAAGACGCTCGACAAGCCCGACGAGCGGCGTGATTTCCCCCGCGGCCACCTCGAAGCCGTCCATATGCCGGATCTCGACTTCGCCGTGGCGACCTTCGAGCCCGGCTGGCGCTGGACGGAGTCCGTGGCCCCGCTGGCGGGCACCAAGACCTGCCAGATGCACCACAACGGCTACATCCTCCAGGGCCACCTCCACATCCGCATGGACGACGGCACCGAGACCGACGTCGGCCCCGGCGACGTCTTCGTCTGCACCCCCGGGCACGACGCCTGGGTGGTGGGCGACGAGCAGGTCGTGACCTAC
Organism: Streptomyces chartreusis; assembly: GCF_008704715.1. Taxonomy (NCBI): domain Bacteria; kingdom Bacillati; phylum Actinomycetota; class Actinomycetes; order Kitasatosporales; family Streptomycetaceae; genus Streptomyces; species Streptomyces chartreusis. The sequence goes on along the minus strand of NZ_CP023689.1, from coordinate 829,555 downwards.
GACTTCCAGGGGCAGACGGCGCGCGAGTTCGCCAAGAAGTAGCCGCCCATCCGTACGGGAGTCGACCGTCGGCCCCGCGCCGGCACATCACACGGTGACGACGACCTTGGCGCGCGCGTGCTCCACCTCCAGGTAACGGATGGCCTCGGCCGCCTCGCTCAGCGGATACGTCCGCTCGACGACCGGAGCGATCTTCCCGGACTCGGCCAGTTCCCGCAGCGCCTCGAGGTTCGCCCTGCTCTGCCGTGCGGCGATCTCCAGCAGCCGGTGGTTCCGTGCGAACGGAGCCACCAGCCGCCGCTTGATGAACAGCCCCATCGGTCCGACGACGCTGCCGCCCTCGTACACCCCGCCGCCGGACAGGACGAGCGTCCCGACGGGGTTCAGCACACGCCGGAACTCCCCGAGCGAGTGGTTGCCGACCAGGTCCAGCACCACGTCGTAGCGCGCCTCGCCCCGGGTGAAGTCCTCCTGGGTGTAGTCGATGATCCGGTCGGCGCCCAGTGAGCGCACCATGTCGACGTTGCGGGTGCTGCACACGGCCGTCACCTCGGTGCCGTACGCCTTGCCGAGCTGCACGGCGAACGTGCCCACGCCGCCCGAGGCCCCGTTCACCAGCAGCGTCTGCCCCGGCTGCACCCGGGCGACGTCACGCAGGCCGATCAGGGCGGTGTTGCCCGCCAGCGGAATCGCCGCCGCCTGCTCGAAGGTGAGGTTGGCCGGCTTCGGGCCCACATTGTCGGCCCGGGCGCACACGTACTCCGCGAACGCGCCGTCGGCCTCGCCGTACACCTCGTCGCCGGGCTTCAGTCCGGTGACGCCGGAGCCCACCTCCTCCACCACACCCGCGAAGTCCCTGCCCCGCACCGGCGCCTTGGGCCTGCGGAACCCCATCATGGTGCGACCGATCACCGGGTCGCCGTGCATGAGGTGCCAGTCGTAGGCGTTGACCGAGGCCGCGTGCACCCGCACCAGGACCTCGTCCGCCGTCGGCACCGGCCGGTCGACGTCCCGGAACTCCAGGACGTCCGCCGAGCCGTACCGATCCTGAATCACTGCCTTCATGGGATCCCCCTCCGCTCCTGCCGAGCGTATGGAGGCCGGACCGTCCCGACCATCGGGGGCGGACCCTGATTTTCTCCGGGGTCCGGCCCTCCCCTTGCCCTGAGGAAACCGATCGGTTTACGCTTCTGGTGTCGGAAACCGATCGGTTTCCGATCTCTGGACAAGCGCTGAGCATTACGAGGAGACCCCCATGACCACCATCGAAGGTTCCGTGGCCCTGGTCACCGGCGGCAGCCGCGGCATCGGCCGCGCCCTGGTCGCCGCCCTGTACGAGCGGGGCGCGAAGAAGGTGTACGCCACCGCCCGCGACCCGCACACCGTCACCCACCCCGACGCCGTGCCGCTGGCCCTGGAGGTGACCGACCCGGCGTCCGTCGCGGCCGCCGCCGAGCAGGCCCAGGACGTCACGCTGCTGATCAACAACGCGGGTGCCTCGGTGAACGCGAACTTCCTCGACTCGCCGGTCGACGACGTCCGGCGCGAGTTCGAGACCAACTTCTACGGACCGCTCCTGGTCACCAGGGCCTTCGTCCCCGTCATCGAGCGCAACGGCGGCGGCCACATCCTCAACGTCCACTCCGTGCTGTCGTGGATCGGCCTCGCCGGCTCCTACAGCGCCTCCAAGGCCGCCTTCTGGTCGCAGACCAACTCGCTGCGCCTGGACCTGAAGCCGCGCGGCATCGAAGTCACCGGCCTGCACGTCGGCTACGTCGACACCGACCTGGCCGCCCATGTCGACGCGCCCAAGTCCACGGCCGAGAGCGTTGCCGCACAGGCCCTCGACGGGATCGCCTCGGGCGCCTACGAGGTCCTCGCGGACGACGTCACCCGGCAGGTGAAGGCGGGACTGTCGGCCGATCCGGCCGCCCTCTACCCGCAGCTCGCCGCCTGACTAGACCGGCAGCAGCCTCTCCACCAGCGCGCTGAGCTGCCGGGCGGTGCGGCACTCGTGCATCTCGACCAGCTCGGCGTAGGAGGGCGCGGCGGAGTCGCCGGTGCCCCAGCTGGAGCGCTGCTCCGGGTTCAGCCAGTACACGCGACGCGCCTGTCCGGCGATCTCCCGTACGGCCGGCAGGTTCGGGTCGCTCATGTTGGTGCGGGCGTCACCGAGGACGAACACCGTCGTGCGCGGGCCGACCGCGTCGCCGTAGCGCTCGGCGAACTCGCCCAGCGCCATGCCGTAGTCGCTGCTGCCGTGATAGCCCGTGAGCGTGGCCTCCGCCTCGATCCGGTTGCCGAGCCCCTCCGGGTCGGCGGTGCCGCGCTCCAGCAACCCGGTCACCTCGTCGATCCGGTTGACGAACGCGAACACGCGCACCTTGCTGAACTGGTCGTGCAGCGCCTGCACCAGCAGCATCGTGAAGTCCGAGAACCCGGAGACCGACCCCGACACATCGCACAGCAGCACCAGTTCGGGGCGGGCCGGTCGCCGTCTGCGCAGCACCGGCTTCATCGGCACCCCGCCCGTCGACAGCGATCCGCGCAGGGTGCGGCGCAGGTCGATCGTGCCTCGCGCGGCGCGACGGCGACGTGCCGCGAGCCGGGTTGCGAGCTTGCGGGCCAGCGGCTGAACGGCCCTGCGCAGCTCGGCCAGTTGGGCCTTCCCGGCGAACAGGAAGTCGACCCGGTCGGCGGTCGGGGCCACGGCGCGCCGGGCGATGTCGTCGCGCCCGCGCCGCTCGGCGACCCGGCGCCGCGCCTCCGCGGCCACCAGCCGGCGGAAGGTCTCGATGCGCCGCCGGATCTCGTCCTCCAGCAGCCGGTCCGCGAACCCCGAACTCGCGCCCCGCCCACGGACGTCGTCGCGGACCCGGGCCAGCAGCGTCTGCGGGCGCAGCCGCTCCAGCGCCTGGTACGACGACCAGCCGTCCGACTCCGGAGAGGAGCCGTAGCCACCGAACCCGTCCACGGTCTCCACCGCGAGACGGCCCATCAACGCCCGGTCGTCGGCCGCCAACGCCGCCGCCAGCCGGTCCCGCAGGTCGTCCCGTCCCGCGGCCTTCCGGTCCGGGCCGCCGACGCCGCGCGGGAAGTACAGGTCGAAGACCGGGTCGAACACCGGCCGTTGCCCGGTGCCGTGCAGCAGCGTCGCCGCCAGCCCCTCGCGCAGCAGCTCACGGTCCGCGAGGCCGAGCGCCTCGATGGCCTGCGCCGCGTCCACCGTCTCGCCGGTGCCGATCCGGATGCCGTGCGCGCGCAACGCGCCGACCAGGGACGTCAGCCGCTCCGCGACGCCCGTCGGCGTGGTCACAGGGCGTCCAGGTCGAGCTTCGCGGTCGCCTTGAGGACGTCGTCCTGATGCTTGAGCAGAACGCCGAGGGTGGCCTGTACGACCGTCACGTCCAGCGAGTCGGCGCCGAGCGCGAGCAGGGTGCGCGCCCAGTCGATGGTCTCGGCGACGGACGGCACCTTGCGCAGGTCCATCGCGCGCAGAGCGCCCACGACCCGCACCACCGAGCGGGCCAGCGCCTCGTCGAGGCCCGGCACCTTCAGCCGTACGATCCGGCGCTCCAACTCCTCGTCCGGGAAGCCGATGTGCAGGAAGAGGCAGCGGCGGCGCAGCGCCTCGGACAGCTCCCGGCTCGCGTTGGAGGTGAGCACGACGAAGGGGCGGCGGGTCGCCGTGATGGTGCCGAGTTCGGGGACCGTGACCTGGAAGTCGCTGAGCACCTCCAGGAGCAGGCCCTCCACCTCGACGTCGGCCTTGTCGGTCTCGTCGATCAGCAGCACCTTGGGGTCCTCGCCCCGGATGGCCGTGAGCAGTGGCCGGGTGAGCAGGAACTCCTCGCTGAAGATGTCCGTGCGGGTCTCGTCCCACGTCTCGTCGCGACCGGCGCTGATGCGCAGCAGCTGCTTGGCGTGGTTCCACTCGTACAGCGCCCGGGACTCGTCGACCCCCTCGTAGCACTGGAGCCGTACCAGCTGTGCCTGCGCCACCTGGGCGACGGCCTTGGCGAGTTCCGTCTTGCCGACTCCGGCCGGGCCCTCCACCAGGAGCGGCTTGCCGAGACGGTCGGCGAGGAAGACGGTCGTGGCGACCGCGGGCGAGGCGAGATAGCCGGTCTCGGCCAGGCGCGCGGAGACGTCGTCGACGGATGTGAACAACGGGGCCTCCAGCTCGGCGGCGACGGTCAGAACGGTCAGGACTGCCGGGTCCGGTCAGGACCGTCATGGCGGACAGGCCGGACCGAGCACATATCTAAGCGCTTGTTCAGCGATGATGCCACGGGGATTCGGGGTACCGGAAGGAGGTAGACCGATCGGTTTCCTCTTCACCTCCGGAGAGGTAACCTCGCCGGTATGGCCACTACAGACAAGGCGTCCACCAGGGACCGGCTGCTCGACGCGGCGGCCGAGCTGTTCTACCGGGACGGCGTCTCCATCGGCGTCGAGGCGCTGTGCCGGACGGCCGGTGTCTCGAAGCGGTCCATGTACCAGCTCTTCGCGAGCAAGGACGAGGTCCTCGCGGCCAGCCTGGCCCGGCGGATGCCGGAGTACGAGTCCCAGCTGGCGCCGGACGTCGAGGACGCCGCCACCCCGCGCGAGCGGATCCTGAACGTCTTCGAGCGGCTGGAGAAGGCGTCCGCCGAGCCCGCCTACCAGGGCTGCCCCTTCCTTGCCGCGCTGGTCGAGCTGAAGGATCCGCAGCACCCCGCGAGCGCGGTCGCCCGCGAGGCGAAGGGCTGGATGAAGGGCTACTTCCGCACCCACGCCGAGGACGGCGGCGCCCGCGACGCCGAGCTGCTCGCCCGCCAGCTGATGCTGGTCTTCGACGGGGCCAGCGCACGTTCCGGGGCCCGGGTCGAGACGCTGGACGGGCTGACCGTCGCGACGGCGGCCACGCTGCTGGACGCCGCCGGCGTGAAATGACGGGGCGGCCGCCGCGGCGACCGCCCCGAACACCCACCCCTCCTCACGAGGCCACCGCGACCGCCCCCACAGCCGGGGTGCGCAGCATCCGCCGGGCCGTCACCAGACCGGTCCCCAGCGTCACCGCCGCCGCGACGGCGACGACCGCGAGCCCGATGCCGTACACCTCGCCCGGCAGCACCTCGTCGGAGCGGACCACGGTGAACGGGATGATCCCCGCGAGCGCGGCCAGCGCGCCGAACACGACGCCCGTGACCGTGAGGATCAGCCCTTCGACACCCACCGTCCCGAGCACCTGCCCCGGAGTCGCCCCGGCGAGCCGCTGCTGCCCGAACTCCCGCGAGCGGTAACTCGTAGCTGCGTACAGCGAGTTGACGAGCATCACGCAGACGAAGACCACGATGATCCCGACGACCGTGAAGTTCAGCGTCTCCAGGGTCTTGTCGTCGATCGACTTGGTGATGCCGAGGGCCTCGACGGTGTCGCTCTCCACGGCCTGCATGGTGAGCGTGGCCGTGGCCACTGCCGTGAACAGGATCAGCGACATCAGGATCCCGGCCAGATGACCGGCCCGCTCCCGCAGATTGCGCACCGCCAGCCAGCCCCTCGCGCCGCTCAGCGGCAGCCGGTTCAGCACGCCCTCCAGCAGCCGCGGCGCCAGCAGCGCGAAGCCCACCGACAGCAGGATCGCCCCGTAGGCGGGCGGCGCCATCAGGGCCGCGTCCGACCCCGAGAACGCGAACGTGGAGGTGACCGAAGCCGCCCCGGCGAGGAGCGCCGCGTAGGCGAGGAACTTCCGTGCCCCGCCCCGTTTCACCTGCCCGCGAGTCGCCCGCCGTACGGCGAGGAAGGCGGCGCCGGCCGACGCCAGCAGCGTGATGTCGATGCCCGAGATCAACGCGATCGGGCCGAAGTCGTGCGGCACGGACCCGGCGACCTGACCGCTGTCCTGGAACAGGTCCAGCAGCGCCCGGCCACCCAGCATCGCCGGCCCGATCGCCAGCGCCGCACCCACCACGGCCACGACCACGGCCTCACCGACGACCATCCGCTTCAGCTGCGCCGGAGTCGCCCCCGAGCAGCGCAGCAGCTCCAACTCGGCCGCCCGCTGACGGACGTTGACCGTCAGGGTCGAGGCGACGGCGAAGAAGACCAGCAGGGTGCCGTAGCCGCCGACGACGCCCGCCGCGGTGGACAGGGTCTCCGCGCTGGTCGAGTCGACGCCGTCCTGCGCCGCCGTGTCGTGCATCGAGTTGAACGTCATGATGATGACCGCGCCCAGGAACGCGGACAGCAGTGTCGCGAGGAACCGTCCGGGGCGATGCCGGATCGAGCGCAGGGACAGCATGAACATCGCTCACACCCCCAGAGCCACGTCGTCACCCAGGTGCGCCAGGCGCTCGGCCACCGCGTCCGGGGTCGGCCCGTCCATCCGGCCGGCCAGCCGGCCGTCCGCCAGGAACAGCACCGAGTCCGCGTAGGAGGCGGCGACCGGGTCGTGGGTCACCATCACCACGGTGCGGCCGTGCACCCGCACCGCCTGCTGGAGCAGCCGCAGCACGTCACGGGCGCTGCGGGTGTCCAGGGCGCCGGTCGGCTCGTCCGCGAAGATCACCCGGGGCTCGGTCACCAGCGCGCGGGCGATCGCCACGCGCTGCCGCTGACCGCCGGACAGCTGGTCGGGGCGGTGCCCGAGCCGGTCGCCGAGACCGACGGACGTCAGGACCTCCCTGGCCCGGGCGCGGTCGACGCGCTGCCCGGCGAGCTTGAGCGGCAGCACGGTGTTCTGCGCGACCGTCAGCGTCTCCAGCAGGTTGTACTGCTGGAACACGAACCCGATCCGGCCCCGCCGGAACTTCGTCAGCTCCGCCTCGCCGCCCCCGGTCAGCTCGGTGCCGTCCACCCGCACGATGCCGCTGTCGGGCCGGTCGAGCCCGGCGGCGCAGTGCAGCAGGGTGCTCTTGCCGGACCCCGACGGCCCCATGACCGCAGTGAAAGTGCCCCGACCCAGGCCCAGCGTGATCCCGTCCAGAGCGGTCACGGAACTGTCCTGCGCGCCATGGGTCTTGGTGACCTTGACCAGCCGCAGCGCCTCCGCGGCGGGTCCCGTGTCGTGCGTGCGTCGCGAACCTGCGCGAAACATCGTCATCACTCTCCGTCCGGGCACTCCCTGTGCCCTGCCGATGAAGCTACGGAGCGGGCGGCGGGAGCACATTGGGCGCAGAACCCGTCTTGCCGGGTGTACTCAGCGACACCCCCGACGGGGGGCCGGCCCCGGTGACCGACCGCGTTGTCAGTGGCGGGTTGTACCTTCCGACGCATGGGGATCTATCTGGTGAACGTGGGCGCGCGGGAATGGTTCGGCGAGGAGGAGGACGGCCGGGGGCACGTCGCCGCCGCGCTGAACGAGGAGTTGGGCAGGCGCGGGCTACCGCCGTACACCGGTGTTCCCGAGGAGACGGACTTCGCACGCGGCTCCGGCACGGCCTTCGAGGAGAAGCTCGTCCCGCCCATGGACGGATTCGTAGCACTGTGCCGGGCGCACCTGTCGAAGGCCGAGGAAAGGCTCCTTCTCGGCTGGACGGTGCTGGTGCCGGTGCCGCTCGACGAGGAGATCGAGCTGCCGATCGAGTCCGCCTACGACCTGACGACGACCGTCGCCGGAGCCCCGCGGATCCTCGCCCTCACCGAGCGGCTCGCGACGGCGCTGGAGCTGCCGACCGACGCGATACCGGCGACGTCCGACAACCTGGAGCTGACCAGCTGGTTCCTCGACGGTGAGGCGAAGCGGACCGCGGCGGCCCGGCCGGGACCGTGGGCCGACGACCTGGACACGGCCTTCTACACGGCGGTGTACCTGCGCGCCGCCCAGCACTCCATCCGACGCGGCTGCCCGATCGTCTACTCCTGACCGCGGGCGGAGGTCGCCGCTCCGTGAAATCGGTGACAGGACTGGTGCCTTGGAAGACTTCCCCGCGGACGTCCTCCGCCGGTACAGGTTTGCCCATGACGGAAAACGGGGGACGCCGCCAGGCACGGTGGCGGGGAATGCGGGAGTCGGTCCAGGGGGCGGACACCGAGCTGTGGCCCGAGGGGCTGGCGGACGTGGTGCCGGGCGGGTTCGAGGCGGCCTATGTGCAGTTCGGTGATCTGTATCCCGACCAGCAGCTCCAATTACAGCTCCTGTACGGCGCCTCGCAGCGCGCCTTCGAGCGCAGGACCAGGGTCTCGGCACGGGTCACGGTGGTGCGGGTGCTCGGCAACGCGCTGAGCGACCCACGGCTGGGCGACGCCAAGGCGAACGAGCATCTGACCGAGTATCTCGACCAGGAGATCGCCGACCTGCGCGGACGGCTGGCCCAGGACAGCGCGACTGCCGTCAGCCGGGGCCTCAACATCGGCCTTGCCATGGGCTCGGTCGCGGGCCTGTCGCTGCTCGTCGTCCCGCTCCTCTGGGGCGTCGACCTGCTCGGCGTCCTCGGCGTGACGCTGAACTGCACCAACCGCTGGAGCCTGCTGGGCGCCTTCGTGTGCGGCGGGGTCGGCGCGTTCGGGGCCGTCCTCAGCGTGCTGGTGCGACTGCGGGGGAGCGCGGACCAGCTGGCGCGCCGTCAGACCAACGGCCGCGAGGGCATCGTGGTCCCCGGCCAGATGGCCCGCAGCATGCGCCACGAGGGCGTCTACCGGGTGTTCGTCGGCTGGGTCCTCGCCATCGCCGTCTACTTCCTGCTCAGCGGCGGCATTGTGACCGTCTTCGAGCCTCCGGCCACCACGGCCGAGATCTGCCCCGCCCCGGGCACCCCGGGATCGGCCGCCGCGGGCACCGAGTTCTGGAGCTTCTGGTGCGCCATCGGCTTCGTCGCGGGCTTCAACGAGCGATGGGCGTTCGGCATCCTCAGCCGCGACTCCACCAGACGACCGAGCAAGAACGCCTGACTCCGCTTTTGAACGGTTTCAATGACAGGCTCCAGTGATTGGGGAGTTCTGTTGGATTCTGCACGCCACTCGTCCTGATCGGGGCATGGACACTGGCCACTTCTGCCACTAGCTTCAACCGTCGTTCGAGCTGAATCGTTCCAACTCCGAACCGAACCCAGCCGAAGGGACTACGGCATGAACGACGGAGTCGACAGCACGAAGGGCAGAGGCGTGCGTCGCCGTACCGTGCTCACCACGGCACTCGGCGCCGCACCGCTGGCCGTGGCGGGAGGCATCGTCGGCGGCACCCCAGCGGTGGCCGCCCCGTCCTCGCCCCGCACCGCGGTCGAGGGCCTGACGGTCGAGCACCGCAACAATCCCCTCGGCGTGGACGCCGAACATCCCAGGTTCGGCTGGCGCATGACCTCCCCGGTACGCGGTCGCCGGCAGTCGGCGTACCGGATCCTGGTGGCCACGACCCCGGACCGCCTGACCCCCTCCCGCGCGGACATCTGGAACAGCGGCCGTGTCACCTCACCGGACTCGATCGCCGTTCGCTACGACGGCCCCGCCCTGCGCGCCTCCACCCGCTACCACTGGACGGTGACGGTCTGGGACGAGACCGGCCGAGCCGCCCCCGCCGCCCCGACCGCACGCTTCGAGACCGGCCTGCTCACCACCGACGGCGTCACCGGCTGGGAAGGGGCCCGCTGGATCGCCATGGCGGGCAAACGCCCCAACACCCCCGGCGCCCCGCTCCTGCGCCGCCAGGCCCGGCTGACCGGGCGTCAAGTGAGCGCCGCCCGGCTCTACATCACCGCCCTCGGCGTGTACGACGCCCACATCAACGGCCACCGAGTCGCCGTACCCCAGGGCGACGGCACCACGCACGAACTGCTGACCCCTGGCTGGACCAACTACGACAGCACCGTCAACTACTTCACCTACGACGTCACGGACCTGGTCTCCGGGCGGCAGGGCCAGGTCACCCTCGCCGCCGTGCTCGGCAACGGCTGGTACAACGGCCGCGTCTCCGAGAACAGCGCCTACTGGTCCGCCGACGGCAATCCGCTCGCCCTCAAGGCCAAGCTCCTGATCCGGTACGCCGACGGGGCCGAGCAGACGGTCGTCACCGCGCCCGGAGACGAATGGAAGGCCACCGACACCGGCCCCTACCGAGCCGACGACATCTACGACGGCCAGACCTACGACGCCCGCGCGGAGCGGGCCGGCTGGACGGCGAACGGCTTCGACGCCTCCGGCTGGGCGGGAGTCACCGAGCACGACCACGACACCCGGTTCCCCGACGCGAAGCTGGTGGCCTACCCGGGCGAGAGCGCCCGGGTGATGCCCGAATGGGATCTCAGGCCGCGGTCCGTCACCGTGTACACCGGCGTGACGGACCAGAACGGCAGCCCCAACGGCAAGGGCCGTATCGTCGTCGACCCCGCCCGCACCGTCACCGACCCGGCCACCGCCGCCACCGCCTCCGTGACCCTGCGCCCCGGCGACACCGCCGTCATCGACCTCGGCCAGAACATGGTCGGCGTGCCCCGCTACACCCTGCGCGGCGCGGCCGGCGCCCAAGTCGTCCTCAAACCCGGCGAGATGCTCAACGACGACAGCGAGGGCGCCGACGGCCCCGTCGGGTCCGTGTACCGCGCCAACCTCCGCAGCGCCAAGGCCACCAGCACCTACATCCTCAAGGGCGACCCCGACGGCGAGACCCATCAGGACTCGCTGACCTTCTACGGCTTCCGCTACGTCTCCGTCACCGCCACGGACACAGTCACCCTGACCCGGTTCACGGGCCGGGTCGCGACCTCCGCCCTCCGCGACATCGGCACCATCACCACCGACGACACCGACGTCAACCAGCTGATCGGCAACGTCCGTTGGGGCCAGCGCGGCAACTACCTCTGGGTGCCCACCGACTGCCCCCAGCGCGACGAACGCCTCGGCTGGACCGGCGACACCCAGCTCTTCTCCAACACCGGCCTCTACAACGCCGACGCGGTCAACTTCCTCAGCCACTTCGAGGACATCCTGATCGACTCGCAGAAGACCTACGGCCAGGACGGCGCCCAGTTCACCTGGGTCGCACCCGGCTCCCGCTACAACCAGCCGATCCCCGCGAGCGGTTGGGCGGACTGCGGCGTCGTCGTCCCGTGGACGGTGTGGCAGATGTCCGGCGACAGCACGGTCGTCGACCGCAGCTGGGCAGCCATGACGAAGTACATGGACTGGATCCGGCGCCGCACCGGCGACACCTATGCCGGGCAGGGTGCGATCTTCGGTGACTGGCTGGCCTTCCAGGACACCAGCACCCAGCTCATCAGCGACGTCTACTACGGCTACAGCGCCCGCCTGATGGCCGACATGGCCCGCGCCACCGGCCGCACCGCCGAGACCCGCGCCTACGACGACCTCTTCGCCCGCATCAAGCGGGCGTTCATCACCAAGTACCTGGCCACCGGCGCCGACGGAGAGGTCACCCTCCGCTCCAGCCTCGGCGATGCCCCGCCAACGGGCGGCAAGACGGAGGACAACAGCCAGACCGCCCTGCTGTGGGTCCTCAAACTCGGCTTCTACGACACCGAGGCCCAGCGCCGCCGGCTCGTCACCCACCTCACCGACAACATCGGCAACGACGAGGCCTACAAGGAGGCCCACCCCGACAGCACACGCGTCAGGTACGCCGAGAACACCCTCTCCGTCGGCTTCCTCGGCGTGAACGTCCTCGCGCCCGTCCTCACCGACGAGGGCCGCGTCGACCTGGCGTACCGGCTGCTTCACCAGGACGCCATGCCGTCCTGGCTGTACTCCGTGCGCAACGGCGCCACCACCATCTGGGAGCGCTGGAACTCGTACTCGAAGGAGGACGGCTTCGGCCCCGTCGACATGAACTCGTTCAACCACTACTCCTACGGCGCGATCATGGAGTGGATGTACGAGAGCATGGCCGGCATCGCCAAGGACCCGGCCCACCCGGGCTTCCGGCACTTCTTCCTCAGGCCCCACCTCGACCCGACGGGCAAGGTCACCCGGGTCAGCGGGGCCCATCTCGCGCCCTGCGGCGAGATCGTGAGCGAGTGGCGCGAGGACGACCGGAAGCTGACCTACCGGGCTGTGGTGCCCGCCAACAGCACCGCGACCCTGCGCATCCCCACCGCCGACCCGTCGACCGTCCGCGAGGGCCGCACACCCCTGGCCGAGGCCGAGGGCGTCGAGTACCTGGGCTTCGCGGACGGCGTCGCCTCCTACCGGCTGCCGTCCGGCCGCTATGCGGTGACGTCCGCGCTCGACTGATCCTCGCCCACCAGCACGACCTCCAGGGTGCGCGGGCCGTGCACCCCCTCGACCCGGTCCAGCTCGATGTCGCTGGTCGCCGACGGACCGGAGATCCACGTCAACGGGCGTACCGGGTCGAGGCGTTCGAGAGCCTGCGGCACCGACGACACGACCTGCTCCGGAACCCGTACGACACAGATGTGGTGGTCCGGGACGAGCGTGATGCGGCGCCGTCCCTGGTCGGGGGAGCCGTCCAGCACGATGGTGCCGGTCTCGGCCACCGCCACGGCACACGCCGTGACGACGCTGTCGACCTCGTCCAGTTCGTGCGGGGTGCTCTCCGGCCGGTCCGCGATCCGCTCGGCGTCGGCCGCCGCCAGCCAGCCGGTGTCCAGGCCGGGCGGCACGAGCACGGTCTTCGCCCCGCGCGCCGCGAGCATCCCCGCGATCGTCGGCGCCAGGTCGGCGGGCGTGCACCGGTGCACGATCGCCCGGTAGTCCGCGAGGTTCTCGGCCAGCAGATCGACGGTCTGCGCGACGCTCCGGTCCCCGTGCTCGCGCAGATAGTCGCGCGGCACCGCCTCTTCGTACGGCGCTTCCTCGCGCGGTACGTCCGCGAGCGCGCGCCGCACCCGGCCCAGGATCCGTTCCCTGCTGCTCACTTGGCCCCGTCCTTTCCGCCCCGCGTGCGCTGCCACCAGTCCCGGAACGGCTCCGCGGGCACCGCCGGAAGATCCCGCGTCCCGCTCCACGCCCTGCCCGGTCCGGGCAGTGAGCGCGGATGCAGCCGTCGGGTGCGCGAGGCGAGCCGCTGGCCGGTGCGCAGGGCGCCCGGGCGGCCGAACGCCCAGCGTGCCGCCCGCATCGCGGCCCGCTCGGCGGCATGCCCCTTGGCCGGCTTCAGCACCACCTTGTTGCCCTTGGACGTCACCTCGCCGCCCGCCACGACCCGCTCCCGCAGATGCACCAGCACCTCGGGGATGTCGATGGCGACCGGGCACACCTCGTAGCAGGCGCCGCACAGCGACGACGCGTACGGCAGCGAGGCGTCGATCTCGCTGGTCACGCCCCGCAGTTGCGGGCTGAGGATGGCGCCGATCGGGCCCGGATAGACCGAGCCGTAGGCGTGCCCGCCGGCCCGCTCGTACACCGGGCACACATTGAGACAGGCCGAGCAGCGGATGCAGCGCAGGGCCTGGCGGCCGACCTCGTCGGCGAGCGTGTCGGTGCGGCCGTTGTCGAGGAGCACCAGATGGAAGGTGCTCGGCCCGTCGCCGTCCGTCGTACCGGTCCACATGGTGGTGTACGGGTTCATGCGCTCGGCGGTGGAGGAGCGGGGGAGGGTCTGCAGGAACACCTCCAGGTCCTGCCACGTGGGCACGATCTTCTCGATGCCGACGACCGAGATCAGTGTCTCCGGCAGGGTCAGGCACATCCGCCCGTTGCCCTCGGACTCCACGACCAGCAGGGTGCCGGTCTCGGCGACCATGAAGTTGGCGCCGGAGATGCCGACCTTGGCGCGCAGGAACTTCTCCCGCAGGTGCAGGCGCGCGGCCTCGGCGAGCTCGGCGGGCGTGTCGGTGAGGCCCTCGGGCGCGGGGCGCCCCCACTCGCTCATCTCACGCTCGAAGATGTCGCGGATCTCGCCCCGGTTGCGATGGATCGCCGGCACCAGGATGTGCGAGGGGCGGTCCTTGCCCAACTGCACGATCAGCTCGGCGAGATCGGTCTCGTAGGCGTGGATGCCCTCTTCGAGAAGCGCCTCGTTCAGCCCGATCTCCTGCGTGGCCATCGACTTGACTTTGACGACCTCCGACTCCCCGGTCGCCTTGACGAGATCCGCCACGATCCGGTTCGCCTCGTCGGCGTCGGCGGCCCAGTGGACGGTGCCACCGGCCGCCGTGACCGACTCCTCCAACTGAACCAGATACCGGTCGAGGTGACGCAGCGTATGATCCTTGATCCGCTTGCCCGCCTCGCGCAACTCCGTCCAGTCGGAGACCTCCGCGACGGCCTTCGCCCGCTTGGCGCGGATGGTGTGCGTGGCGTGACGCAGATTGCCCCGCAGCGTCGCGTCGTGCACGGCCTCGTGCGCCGCCTTCGGAAAAGCCGGCATTCCCAGATACGTCCCGCTCATACGGCCGGTTCCTCCTCCGTGCTCGCCAGGATCTCCGCGATGTGCACCGGCCGCATGCCCGTCCGCAGCCGGGCCATGGTCCCGCCGATGTGCATCAGACAGGAGTTGTCCGCCGCGCACAGCACCTCGGCGCCCGTCGACTCGGCGTTGCGCACCTTGTCCGCGCCCATCGCCGCCGAGACATCGGAGTTCTTCAGGGCGAAGGTGCCGCCGAAGCCGCAGCACTCCTCGGCCCCCGGCAACTCCGCCAACTCCAGCCCCCGCACGGCCTGGAGCAGCCGCCGGGGCCGGTCCCCGAGCCCGAGCCCGCGCAGCCCGTGACAGGTCGGGTGGTACGTCACCCGGTGCGGGTAGTAGGCGCCCACGTCCGTCACCTCCAGGACGTCCACCAGGAACTCCGTCAGCTCGTACGTCTTCGGCACCACCGGCGCCAGTGTCGCCGCGAGCGTGTCCCCGCGTCCCTCGGCCCGGGCCCGCTCACCCATCCGCGGATACAGCTCCCGCACCATCGCGCCGCACGACCCCGACGGGGTGACGATCGCGTCGTACTCCCCGAAGACATCGGAGAAATGCCGGGCGAGCGGCTCGGCCTCGTGTCGGTATCCGGTGTTGTAGTGCGCCTGCCCGCAGCAGGTCTGCGCCATCGGGAAGTCGACCTCGACGCCAAGCCTGGTCAGCAGTTTCACCACCGCGCGACCGGTGTCCGGATAGAGCGTGTCGTTGACGCAGGTCAGGAACAGGGCGACACGCATCGCGGCTCCTTCTGATCGATCATCGGATGAGTGCAGCGTAATAGGGCACGGCGGCTTGGGGGAGACCTCGTCACCCGTCGGTGAGCCGGGCTTCCGCCTCGCGCCAGCGCGCCGCGTCCCCGCGCGGCTCGTACCGGGTCAGCGGTTGGGTACGGGTGAGCAGGCGGCGCCCGTTGCCGAGGTCGCCGACCAGGCCGTGGGTCCGCGCCTGGACCAGGACGTTCCCGAGGGCGGCGGCCTCCGCCGGACCGGCCACCACCGGCAGCCCGCAGGCGTCGGCGGTCAGCTGGCACAGCAGAGCGTTGCGGGTGCCGCCGCCGACGACGTGCACGACGTCCACGGGATGGTCGGCGAGCAGCTGCGCCTCGTCGATCGCCCTGCGGTGTGCGAGGGCCAGCGAGTCGAGGATGCACCGTGTGACCTCGGCGGGCGAGACCGGCACCGGCTGCCCCGAGGCCCGGCACGCCTCGGCGATCCGCTCCGGCATCCGCCCCGGCGCCAGGAACGCGGCGTCCCCCGCGTCCACGACCGACCGCAGCGCCGGCACCCGGCCGGCCGCCGGCAGCAGCGCGCCCAACTCCGGCTCGCCCCAGGCCCGTACGCACTCCTGGAGCAGCCAAAGCCCCATGATGTTCCGCAGATACCGGACCGTGCCGTCGAGCCCCAGCTCATTGGTGAAGTTGGCGGCGCGGCTCTCCTCGGTGAGCACCGGCGCGTCCAGTTCGAGGCCGGCCAGCGACCAGGTGCCGGTGCAGATGTACGCGAACCGCTCGCCGTCGGCCGGTACGGCGGCCACCGCGGAGGCGGTGTCGTGCGAACCGACCGCGGTCACCGGCACCGGCCCGGCGAGCCCGGTCTCCTCCAGCACCTCGGCACGCAACAGGCCCGCCGGATCACCGGGTTGCCTGAGCGGCGCGAACAGGTGCAGGTCGATGCCCAGCCGGGAGGCGAGGTCGTACGACCAGTCGCGCGTGCGCGGATCGACGAGCTGGGTCGTGGAGGCGTTGGTGAGTTCGGTGCCCTGCTCGCCGGTGAGCCAGTACGTCAGGAGGTCGGGGATGAGCAGAAGCCGCTCGGCGTGCGCCAGTTGGGCGGAGTGACGCGCCGCCGTCAACTGGTACAGCGTGTTGAAGGGCGCGTACTGCAACCCGGTCGCGGCATACAGCTCCTCCGCCGGAACGGTCGCCCACACCTTCTCGGCGATCCCCTCCGTCCGGGAGTCCCGGTAGTGCACGGGGTTCCCGAGCAGCGCGCCGTCCGCGTCCAGCAGCCCGTAGTCCACGGCCCAGCTGTCGATGCCGACGGAGTCGACCCGCCCGGCCGCCCGCAGCCCGTCCAGCACCCCGGCGTACAGTCCGAGGACGTCCCAGCGCAGCCCTTCGGGCGTCCGCACGGGCCGGTTCGGGAACCGGTGCGCCTCGGTCAGCTCCAGACTGTCGGGGCCGACGCGGCCGACCATGACACGTCCGCTGGACGCGCCGAGGTCGACCGCGGCGTACGCCTTCACGCGGGCGCTCATCGCAGGAACGCGGCCGCGACGCCGGCGTCGACCGGGATGTGCAGCCCGGTGGTGTGCGTCAGGTCCCCGCCGGTGAGGGCGAAGACGGCGTTCGCGACATGCTCGGGCAGTACCTCGCGCTTGAGGATGGTCCGCTGGGCGTAGAACTCACCGAGCTTCGCCTCCTCGACCCCGTACACGGCGGCACGCTGAGCACCCCACCCGCCGGCGAAGATCCCCGACCCGCGCACGACACCGTCCGGGTTGACCCCGTTGACGCGGATGCCGTGCTCGCCCAGCTCGGCGGCGAGCAGCCGCACCTGATGGGCCTGGTCGGCCTTGGTGGCGGAGTAGGCGATGTTGTTGGGCCCGGCGAAAACGGCGTTCTTGGAGGCGATGTAGACGATGTCGCCGCCCAGCCCCTGCGCGATCATCACCCGGGCCGCCTCGCGGGAGACGAGGAAGGAACCGCGGGCCATGATGTCGTGCTGAAGGTCCCAGTCCTTGGCGGAGGTCTCCAGCAGGGGCTTGGAGATGGAGATGCCGGCGTTGTTCACCACCAGGTCCACGCCGCCGAAGGCGAGCACGGCCGCCTGGAAGGCGTCGGCGATCTGCTCCTCGGAGGTGACGTCCACGGTCACGGCGACGGCCTTGTCGGGCCCGCCGAGCTCCTCGGCGACGGCCGCGGCGTTCTCGGCGTCGAGATCGGCGACGACCACGCACGTGCCCTCGGCGACCAGCCGCCGCGCGATGGCCTTCCCGATCCCGCTGCCCGCGCCGGTCACCAGCGCGACCCGCGTCGCCAGCGGCCTGGGCCTCGGCATCCGCTGCAGCTTGGCCTCTTCCAGCGCCCAGTACTCGATCCGGAACTTCTCGGACTCCTCGATGGGCGCGTAGGTGGAGACGGCCTCGGCGCCCCGCATCACATTGATGGCGTTGACGTAGAACTCGCCGGCCACCCGTGCGGTCTGCTTGTCCTTGCCGAAACTGAACATGCCGACACCCGGGACGAGGACGATCGCCGGGTCGGCGCCGCGCATGGCGGGGGAGTCGGGCAGGGCGTGCCGCCGGTAGTAGGCGGCGTACTCCTCGCGGTACTCGGCATGCAGCTCCTTCAGGCGTGCGACGGCCTCTTCGAGAGGCGCGGTGGGCGGCAGGTCGAGGACGAGCGGGCGCACCTTGGTCCGCAGGAAGTGGTCCGGGCAGGAGGTGCCGAGCGCGGCGAGCCGCGGGTGCTCGGCCCGCGCCAGGAACTCCAGGACGGCGTCGGAGTCGTCGAAGTGCCCGACCTGGGCCTTGTCCTGGGAGGCGATGGCACGGACGTACGGCGCGAGGGCGGCGGCCCGCTCACGGCGCTGAGGAGTTCCGAGCGCGCCGTACCCCTCGATCACGGCCCCGAAGGGCTCGACCTTGCCGCGCTCCTCCAGGAACTTCTCGGCGGTCCGGATGATGTGCAGCGAGTTGCGCTCGCACTCCTCGGAGGTGTCGCCCCAGGCGGTGATCCCGTGCCCGCCGAGCACACACCCGACGGCCCCCGGGTTGGCGGCCTTCACGGCGGCGATGTCCAGCCCCAGCTGGAACCCGGGCCGCCGCCACGGCACCCACACCACGGTGTCCCCGAAGCACTCGGCGGTCAGCTTCTCCCCGTCGGCGGCACAGGCCAGCGCGATGCCCGAGTCCGGGTGCAGATGATCGACGTGCGCCGCCTCCACGAGCCCGTGCATGGCGGTGTCGATGGACGGAGCCGCCCCGCCCTTGCCATGCAGGCAGTAGTCGAAGGCGGCGACCATCTCGTCCTCGCGCTCGACGCCGGGGTAGACGTCCACGAGCGCCCGCATACGGTCCAGCCGCAACACGGCCAGCCCCGCCTCGGTGAGCGTCCCCAGATCACCCCCGGACCCCTTCACCCACATCAGCTCCACATCACCCCCGGTGACGGGGTCGACGTCGGTGCCCTTGGCGGACGCGTTCCCACCGGCGTAGTTGGTGTTACGGGGATCGGAGCCGAGCCGCTGGGACCGGGCGAGGAGGGCGGCGGCTTCGGGATGGATGGCCATGAACCTTCAGTCCTAACTAGAAGAGCGAGGGAGATGCTTTTAGGGGCGCGGGGAACTGCGCGACCAGTTACATCCGGCCCGCAGTCCGCAGACGACAGAACGCGGCAGACGGTTACGCCCCCCACCCGGCCTGCTGCCCACCGACTCGCTCGGCCACGATCTTCTCGGCCCACCCCGACCGGCGGTACGCAGCCATCGGGTCGGCGTCGAGGCCCATCTCCTCGCGCACATCGGCCAGCAGCGGCCGCACATCCGTGTTGTACGCGTCCATGACCACGGCATTCGCCCCGAGCACATCCCCCGCAGCCTGGGCCTCGGCCAGAGCGACACCATCGACCAGCAACGCCTTCGCCGTGGCCTCCTGCACATTCATCACCGAACGGATGATCGCCGGGATCTTCGCCTCGATGTTGTGGCACTGGTCGAGCATGAAAGCCACGTCCGACGTGAACCCACCCCCGCGCACGACCTCGTACATGATCCGGAACAGCTGGAAGGGATCGGCCGCGCCCACCATCAGGTCGTCGTCCGCGTAGAACCGCGAGTTGAAGTCGAACCCGCCGAGCTTCCCCTCCCGCAGCAGCGTGGCGACGATGAACTCGATGTTGGTGCCGGGCGCGTGATGCCCGGTGTCGACCACGACCTGCGCCTTCGGCCCGAGCTTCAGGCAGTGCGCGTACGCCGTCCCCCAGTCCGGCACGTCCGTCGCGTAGAAGGCCGGCTCGAAGAACTTGTACTCCAGCAGCATCCGCTGCCCGTCCCCGAGCCGCTCGTACACCTCGGCCAGCCCCTCGGCCAGCCGGTCCTGACGCCCCCGGATGTCGTCCTGCCCGGGATAGTTCGTGCCGTCCGCGAACCACAGCTTCAGATCCCGTGAGCCCGTCGCGTCCATGATGTCGACGCACTCCAGCAGATGACCGACGGCCTTGCGCCGCACCGCCGCGTCCGGATGGCAGATGCTGCCCAGCCTGTAGTCGTCGTCCTGGAAGGTGTTGGAATTGATCGCGCCCAGCCGCACCCCGCGCTCCTCGGCGTGCTTGGCCAGCGCCGCGTAGTCGTCGACCCTGTCCCAGGGGATGTGCAGCGCGACGGTCGGCGCGACGCCGGTGAACTCGTGCACCTTCGCGGCGTCGTCCAGCTTCTCCCGAGGCGTCCGGGGCACGCCCTGCTGCGCGAACACCTTGAACCGCGTCCCCGAGTTCCCGTACGCCCACGACGGCGTTTCGACGGCCTGGGTCTTGAGTGCGGCCTTCACCGCGGCGAGCTCGGTCACTTCAGGGCTCCTGTGACGTCGGGACGGAAGCGTCGGACGGCGGACATCTGAAACGCTTCACTGTGAAACGATTCAAGACGGGAACGTATGGGCCCCCCGAAGGGGTGTCAAGCCCCGTGACCAAGGCCGTTTCTTGTGACTCGGCCGTGACCTACCTTCATCGAAACTTTTTCGACACGGACCCATTGACGGGACATGCGCTCCGTGCCTAACGTCCCGGCAACCAAGTTGAAACCTTTCACGACGTCGAAAGGCCCGTCCCGCCGGCGTCGTCGAGGAGCCCCCATGACCCACCCGTCCATCACGGGTCCGGCCCCGGTTCTGGCGCTCAGGGACATCTCCAAGTCCTTCGGCGCGGTCCGTGCCCTGCGGGACGTCTCCCTGGAGCTGTTCCCCGGAGAGGTGCACGCCCTCGCCGGGGAGAACGGCGCGGGCAAGTCGACCCTGATCAAGACGCTCGCCGGCGTGCACCGGCCCGACGCCGGCCAGGTGCTGCTCGACGGCGAGCCCGTCGTCTTCCACGGCCCCGGCGACGCCCGCGACGCCGGCATCGCCGTGATCTACCAGGAGCCGACCCTCTTCCCCGACCTTTCGATCGCCGAGAACATCTTCATGGGCCGCCAACCGCGACGCGCCCTCGGCCGCATCGACCACAGGGCCACGCACACCGCGACCCTGGCCCTGATGCGGCGCCTCGGCGTCGAACTCGACCCCGACCGGCCCGCGCGCGGCCTGTCCATCGCCGACCAGCAGATCGTCGAGATCGCCAAGGCGCTCTCCTTCGACGCCCGCGTCCTGATCATGGACGAGCCGACCGCCGCCCTCACCGGCAGCGAGGTCGCCCGCCTCTTCGGAGTGGTGCGCACCCTGCGCGAACAGGGCGCCGCCGTCCTGTTCATCTCCCACCGGCTGGAGGAGATCTTCCAGATCTGCCGGCAGGTGACGACCCTGCGCGACGGCGCCCGGATCGCCAGCGAGCCGGTGGAGGGCATGACCGAGGACGACCTCGTGCGCCGGATGGTCGGCCGCGACCTCGACGAGCTGTACCCCAAGCAGGACGTGAAGCCGGGCGAGATCGCCCTGAGCGTGCGCCGGTTGACCCGGGAGGGCGTCTTCACCGACGTCTCCTTCGACGTGCGGCGCGGTGAGATCGTCGGCCTCGCCGGCCTCGTCGGCGCGGGCCGTACCGAAGTCGCGCGGGCCGTGTTCGGCATCGACCGCTGGGACGCCGGAGAGGTGTCCGTCGGCGGCAAGGCCCTCACCAACGGCGCCCCCTCCACCGCCATGGCCTCCGGCCTCGCCCTGGTCCCCGAGGACCGGCGCGCCCAGGGCCTGGTGATGGACATGTCCATCGAACGCAACATCGGCCTCACCGGACTGCGTACGACCGTCAGGGCGGGGCTGATGGACCGCGGCGCCGAACGCAGCCGCTCCCTCGACTGGGCCGTCAAGCTCCAGGTCAAGTACGCGCGGATCGCCGACACGGTCAACACCCTGTCCGGCGGCAACCAGCAGAAGGTCGTCCTCGCCAAGTGGCTCGCCACCGGCCCCAAGGTGCTCATCGTCGACGAACCCACCCGGGGGATCGACGTCGGCACGAAGGCCGAAGTGCACCGGCTGCTCAGTGAGTTGGCCGCCGACGGGGTGGCCGTTCTGATGATCTCCTCCGACCTGCCCGAGATCCTCGGCATGGCCGACCGCGTGCTCGTGATGCACGAGGGCCGCCTGACCGCAGAGATCCCGCGCTCCGAAGCAACCGAGGAAACCGTGATGGCCGCAGCCACCGGGAGGGCAGCCGCATGACGGTCACCACTCCCCAAGAGGCTCCCGCGACCGACGTGGCCAAGTCCAGCGGCACCCGCCTGGTCGACCGCGTCTTCAAGATGCGCGAACTCGCCATCCTGGCCGTCTTCGTGGTGATGATCGTCGTCACCCAGCTGGGCAACAGCGAGTTCCTCACCGAGCAGGGCATCAAGGACCTGCTGCTGAACGCGACGATCCTCGTCCTGGTCGCCACGGGCCAGTCCCTGGTGGTGATCACACGGAACGTCGACCTGTCGGTCGGCTCCACGCTCGGCATCAGCGCCTTCGCCGCCGGTACGTTCCTCCAGGGCGGCGGGAACCCGGTCCTGGCCGTGCTCCTGGCGGTCCTGGTGGGTGTCGGCTTCGGCCTGCTGAACGGCCTGCTCGTCAGCCTCGGCCAGGTCCCCGCGCTCGTGGTCACCCTCGGCACGCTCTACATCATCCGCGGCATCGACTCCATCTGGGTCGGCTCCCGCCAGATCACCGCGGCCGATCTCCCCGACGGCTTCGTCGACTTCGGCTCCGGCGGCATCTCCGCCGTGCCGTGGCTGGCACTCATCGCGATCGTGGTCCTCGTGGTCACCGCGTACTACCTCAAGCACTACGGCAGCGGCCGCGAGCTGTACGCCCTCGGCTCCAACCCGGAGGCCGCCCGCCTCGCCGGCATCCCGGTGCGCAAGCGGATCCTCGCCGCGTACACCTTCTGCGGCGGGCTCGCCGGACTCGCGGGCGCGCTGTACCTGGCCCGGTTCGGCAACGTCGACTCCGGCACCGGCAACGGCTACGAACTCACCGTCGTCAGCGCGGTCGTCGTCGGCGGCGTCGTCTTCACCGGCGGCTCAGGCAGCGTCTACGGCGCCGCCCTCGGCGCGCTGCTGCTGACCTCCATCAACAGCGTGCTGCCCGCCCTCGGCGTCAGCTCCGTCTGGGTGCTCGCCATCAACGGCATCCTGCTCATCCTCGCCATCGCGGTCGACCGGATCGTCGCCCTGCGAGTGGCCACCGCCCTGAAGAAGAGGAACGCCCGCCATGGCTGACTTCTCGCTCGCGCGCGCCGTTCGCTGGGACACGGTCGTCGGCGCCCTCCTCGTCGTCGTGCTCCTGCTGTCCTTCACCACGGTCGACGGCTTCGGCAACGCCCTGAACCTGTCGTTCCTGATCGGCAACACGCTGCCCATCGCACTGATCGCCCTGCCGATGACCCTGCTCGTGGTCTCGGGCGAGATCGATCTGTCGGTGGCGTCCACGGCGGGCCTCTCGGGCGCGGTGATGGGCGCACTGTGGAACCAGGGCATGACGATCGAGACGATCATCCCGATCTGCCTGCTGCTCGGTGTCGTGTGCGGCCTGATCAACGGGCTGCTGGTGACCAGGCTGGGGCTGCCGTCCCTCGCCGTCACCATCGGCACCCTCGCCGCCTACCGCGGCATCGCGCAGATCGTGCTCGGTTCCGACGCGGTGACCGACTTCCCCACCCAGTACCTGGACTTCGCCGCCGGACGCATCGGCGACACCTTCGTCCCGTACGCCTTCCTGCCCTTCCTGGTCCTGCTCGCCATCGCCGTGGTGGCGCTGCACGCCACGCCGTTCGGGCGGTCGCTGTTCGCGATCGGGGCGAGCGAGGAGGCGGCGCGGTTCGCCGGGATCCGCGTCAAGCGGCAGAAGCTGATCCTGTTCACGGTGACGGGGCTGATGGCGTCGCTCACCGGGATCTTCTGGGCGCTGCATTACGCGAGCGCTCGCTATGACAACGCCACAGGTCTCGAACTCTCCGTCGTTGCCGCTGTGTTGCTCGGGGGCATCGACTTCGACGGAGGCAAGGGCACGTTGGGCGGTGCCATCGCCGGGGTGTTTCTGCTGGGGGCGCTGCAGAACGTGATGAGCCTTCAGGACGTTTCGGCGCAGTCGCAAATCGTGGTCACGGGTGTCCTGCTCGTGCTTTCCGTCCTCGGGCCGCGGGTGGCTCGGCAAATCGCCGTTGTGCGGGCTCAGTCATCCGGCTGAAGGCCGCATGTGGTTGATCGCGCAGGGCCCCGCACCCCCAACAGCATCCACTCACCTCTGTCAGAAGGAACCGTCATGCGTAAGTCATCCCTCCGGCGTGTCTGTGTGACCCTCGCCGCCGTCACCTCCCTCGCTCTCGCGGCCACCGCCTGCGGCGGTACCACCAAGGAGGACGTCAAGGACGAAGGGGCCTCCGCTGCCACCGCCGGCAAGGCCGATCCGAATGCCGAGCTGAAGAAGGGGCTGACCGTCGGGTTCCTGCCCAAGCAGGTCAACAACCCCTACTTCACCTCCGCGGACAAGGGCGGCGAGGCGGCCCTGAAGGAGCTGGGGTCCAGCTACAAGGAGGTCGGGCCGAGCAGTGCCACCGACACCGCCGGGCAGGTGAGTTACGTCAACACGCTCACCCAGCAGCAGGTCGACGCGATGGCCGTGTCCGCGCAGGACCCGGGCGCCCTGTGCACCGCGCTGAAGCAGGCCATGAAGAACGGCATCAAGGTCGTCACCTACGACTCCGACACCACCGCCGGCTGCCGCAACGCCTTCGTCTCGCAGGCCTCCGCCGAGGACCTGGGCCGCACCGAGGTGCAGCTGCTCGCCGAGCAGCTGGACTACAAGGGCGAGATCGCGATCCTGTCCGCCGCGCAGACCGCGACGAACCAGAACACCTGGATCGACTTCATGAAGGACGAGCTCAAGGACCCCAAGTACAAGGACATGAAGCTCGTCAAGGTCGCCTACGGCGACGACGACGCCCAGAAGTCCTTCCAGCAGACCCAGGGCCTGCTCCAGGAATACCCGAACCTGAAGGGGATCATCTCCCCGACCACGGTCGGCATCAAGGCGGCCGCCCAGTACCTGTCGGGCTCCAAGTACAAGGGCAAGGTCAAGCTGACCGGCCTCGGCACCCCCAACGACATGCGCAAGTACGTCAAGAACGGCACGGTCGAGGCGTTCGAGCTGTGGGACCCGGCGAAGCTCGGCGAGCTGGCCGCCCGTACCTCCGTGGCCCTGGTCTCCGGGCAGATCACCGGCAAGGAGGGCGAGACCTTCAAGGCCGGCGACATGGGTGACTACACCATCGGCAAGGACGGCGTGATCAGCCTCGGCAAGCCGACCGTCTTCGACGCCAAGAACATCGACCAGTTCAACTTCTGACATCCGGAGGGTTGTTGATGCAGCGCGTGTGCTTCCTGCTGAAGGTCAGGGCGGACCGCCTCGACGAGTACCGCGAGCGGCACGCGGCCGTGTGGCCCGAGATGCTCCAAGCGCTCTCGGCCACCGGCTGGCACAACTACTCGCTCTTCCTGCGTGACGACGGCCTGCTCGTCGGCTACCTGGAGACCGAGGACTTCGCCGCCGCCGTGGCCGGCATGGAAGCCACCGACGTCAACGCCCGCTGGCAGGCGGACATGGCGCCGTTCTTCGAGTCACTGGACGGCGCCCGGCCCGACGAGGCCATGAAGCCCCTCACGGAAGTGTTCCACCTCGCCTGACCCCCCACCCCGCACGACCCCCGCCTCGCACCTCGCCGACCCTGGAGTCCCCCGAGATGAAGAGACGTACCCTGCTGGGCGCCGCACTCGCCGGAGCCGTCGTGACCCCCGCCCTCGCCTCCGGCACCGCCCGCGCCGCCGACCCCGGCCCGTCCCTCACCCTGACGGGCACCACCACCCTCGACACCCAGGCCATCTACTTCGTGTCGTACGACGGCCTGGTCAACAACAACGCCTTCCAGAAGAACGGCCTGCTGACCCACAAGGGCCATCAGTACGCCGCCTGGTACACCGCCGACCGGGGCGCCGTCGTCGGCCGCCGCGCACTCGGCGCCGGCACCTGGTCCACCCTCAAGGTCGGTCACACCCTGCGCTACAACGACTCCCACAACGTCATCTCGATGGGAATCTCCAAGGTCGACGGCCGCCTCCACCTCAACATGGACTCGCACAGCGACGGCTTCACCTACATCAAGTCGGCCGCCGGACTGCTCGACGACCCGGCCGGCCTGAGCTGGACCGCCAGCCGCTTCGGCGCACCCCAGTCGACGCTCGACGGCCTCGCCCTCACCTCGCAGTTCACCTACCCGCAGTTCGTCTCCACCCCGGAGGGCAAACTCCAGCTCAGCTACCGCGTCGCCGTCTCCGGCAACGGCCGCAACGCCCTGGCCGAGTACGACGGTTCGGCCTGGACGAATCTGGGGGAGTGGAGCAGCTCCACCGGCACCTACACCAGCGAGCACGGCTCCTCGACCGCCCGCAACATGTACCTGCACGGCATCGACTACGACCGGGCCGGACGCCTGCACTCCTTCTTCACCTGGCGCGAGCAGAACGGCGCCGTGATGTGCTCCGGCGGCGGCATCACCAACCACGACACCGGCTACGTCTACTCCGACGACCGCGGCCGCACCTGGCGCAACAGCGCGGGCTCCGTGGTCGGCACCACCGGCGGCTCCGACAAGGTCGCCGTCACCGACAGCGGACTGGTGATCGACCCGCTCAACCCGGACCACTCCCTGATGAACCAGGAGAGCCAGTTCACCGACTCCGCCGGCCTGCCGCACGCGATCATCAGCTACGTCCCCGGCCGGTTCGGGCAGTGCACCACCAACTACGTCGCCGACCGCACCGCGAACGGCCGCGCCTTCCATGTCCGCAGGAACGCCTCGGGCACCTGGCAGAAGACCGAGATCCCGGTCCCGCTGAACTCCAGCCAGCGCACCAAGCTGATCCTGGACAAGTACGACAACGCCTACGCGATCTTCCCGTTCTGCCGGATCGCCGGAGCCTCCAAGGCCTCCGGGTACTCGGACTGGGCGATCCTGTACGACGGTGTCGGCGCCGGGCTGAACGCCTTCGGTGAGGTCGTGATCGACGAGACCCGCGTCGCGCAGGACAACTTCCTGTCGATCATGTACCAGGAGAAGTCCAGCGGTACTACGCCCTCGGCCCTGCGCAACCTCAACTTCCGCCTGCCTGCCTGATCGCAGCCGTTGTGGGCGGCTTGACGGTAATGTTCCTTCGCGCCGCTCCCACGCACCACAAGTCTCTCTGGAGGTCCCTGCCCGATGGCCCAGTCGGTGGGTATCAAGGACGTCGCCCGCGCCGCCGGAGTCTCCGTCGGCACGGTCTCGAACGTCATCAACCGTCCGGACACGGTCGCGACCGAGACCCGGGCGCGGGTGCAGTCCGCGATAGACCGGCTGGGCTACGTCCGCAGCGAGTCCGCGCGCCAGCTGCGCGCGGGCCGCAGCCGGATCATGGGCCTGCTCGTCCTCGACATGGGCAACCCCTTCTTCGTCGACGTGGCGCGCGGCGCCGAGCGCACCGCACGGGACGCCGGGCTCGGCGTGATGGTCTGCAACAGCGCCCAGAGCGCGAGCGAGGAGGCCGACTACCTGTCGCTCTTCGCCGAGCAGCGGGTGCGGGGCGTGCTGCTCACCCCGGCCGACGCCACCGGCCGCAACATCGAGACCTTCCGCCGGCACAACATCCCCTTCGTTCTCGTCGACCGGGTCGCCGAGGGCACCACCGAGTGCTCGGTCTCCGTCGACGACGTCGCGGGCGGCGCCCTCGCCGTACGCCATCTCGTCGACGCCGGGCACCGCTCCATCGCCTACGTCAGCGGCCCGCCCGGCCTCAACCAGGTCCGCGACCGCCGCACCGGCGCCCTCAACGCGCTCAGGGAAGCCGGCCTCGGCCCCGAGAACCTGCGCGAGCTGCCCACCGAGCGGCTCGACGTCGCCGCAGGCCGGGACGCGGGCGCCCGCCTGCTCGGCCTCGCCGAACGCCCCACCGCCGTCTTCTGCGCCAACGACCTCCTCGCGCTCGGCGTGCTCCAGGCCATGTACGCGGCAGGCGTCGGAGTCCCCGACGACCTGGCCATCGTCGGCTACGACGACATCGAGTTCGCGGCCGCCGCGGCCGTCCCGCTGACCTCCGTGCGGCAGCCCGCGGTCACCATGGGCACCCTCGCGGCGGAGATGCTGCTGGAGGAGACGGAGGCGGAGACCGGGGCTAAGACGCACGAGCACCGGCGGGTCGTCCTCCAGCCGGAGCTGGTGGTCCGGCGGTCCAGTCTCTCGGCCCGCTGATCGGCCGTTCAGTACGATTTCATGATCCCGGGGCTCGGTCGGCGCAGGAACATGTGCTGAACTGGGACGCGGCCCGAAAACCCTCCGTCCCGGGAGCACCGTTGACCGTCAGCTACCGCCAGCCCGGCGTCGTCCTCACCGACCGCCGCTTCACCGTGCCCCTCGACCACGCCGACCCGGCGGGGGAGACGATCGAGCTCTACGCCCGTGAGGTCGTCGCCGGCGACAAGGCGCACCAGGAGCAGCCGTGGCTGGTCTACCTCCAGGGCGGCCCCGGCTTCGGGGCGAACCGTTTCGTCGGCAAGGGGGCCTGGCTCGGCCGCGCGCTGAAGGAGTTCCGCGTCCTGCTGCTGGACCAGCGCGGCACCGGCCACTCCACGCCCGCCAACCGCCAGACGCTCCCGCTGCGCGGCGGCCCCGCCGAACAGGCCGAGTACCTCACGCACTTCCGCGGCGACTCGATCGTCCGCGACTGCGAGCTGATCCGCGGGGAGGTGACCGGCGGCGCCCCCTGGACCGTCCTCGGCCAGAGCTTCGGCGGCTTCTGCACGGTCAACTACCTGGCCACCGCACCCGAGGGCCTGAGCGCCGCCGTGATCACCGGCGGCCTGCCCTCCCTGGACGCGCACGCCGACGACGTCTACCGGGCGGCCTTCCCGCGCATCGAGCGCAAGGTCGCCGCGCACTACGCCCGCTACCCGCAGGACGTCGAGCGCGCCCGCCGGATCGCCGACCACCTCCTCGCGAACGACGTGGTCCTGCCGAACGGCTACCGCTTCACCGCGGAGGCCTTCCAGTCCCTCGGCATCCTGCTCGGCGGCAGCGAGGGCAGCCACCGCCTGCACTACCTGCTGGAGCACGCCTTCGTCCGCACCGCGCAGGGCGCCGCCCTCTCGGACGCCTTCCAGGAAGAGGCGCAGAACCTGCTGTCGTACGCGGGCCACCCGCTGTACGCCCTCGTCCACGAGGCGATCTACGGCCAGGACGACCGGCCCACCGACTGGTCCGCGGAGCGGGTGCGTGCCGAGTTCCCGCAGTTCGACGCGGCCAAGACGCTCGCCGGGGACGGCCCGCTGCTGTTCACCGGCGAGTCGATCCACCCCTGGATGTTCGACTGCGACCCGGCGCTGCGCCCGCTGCGCGAGACCGCCGAACTCCTCGCCGCCCGCACCGACTGGACGCCCCTGTACGACTCCGCGCGCCTGGCGGCCAACGAGGTGCCGGTCGCGGCGGCCGTCTACCACGACGACATGTACGTCGACACCGCCCACTCCCTGGCCACCGCCCGTGCCGTGCGGGGCCTGCGGACCTGGGTCACCGACGAGTTCGAGCACGACGGCGTCAGGGCCGGCGGCCCCCGCGTCCTGGACCGCCTGCTCGCCCTCACCCGTGACGAAGCCTGATGTCGGTGTGACGCGTTAAGGTGCGGGCATGACCGAGCCGACGATCACTCAGCTCCAAGCCATGCCCGACGACTGGCAGCGCGCGCTCGCCGTCGTCGCGCACCCGGACGACCTCGAGTACGGCTGCTCGGCGGCGATCGCCGCCTGGACCGACGCCGGCCGCGAGGTCGCCTATGTCCTGGCGACCCGCGGCGAGGCCGGCATCGACACCCTGGACCCCGAGAAGTGCGCCCCGCTGCGCGAGCGCGAGCAGCGGGCCAGCGCGGCCCGCGTCGGCGTGACGACGGTGGAGTTCCTCGACCACAAGGACGGCGTGATCGAGTACGGCACCGCCCTGCGCCGCGACATCTCCGCCGCGATCCGTCGGCACCGGCCCGAGCTGGTGATCACGCTCAACCACCGGGACACCTGGGGCGGCGTCGCCTGGAACACGCCCGACCATGTGGCCGTGGGCCGGGCCACGCTGGACGCGGCCGGGGACGCGGGTAACCGCTGGATCTTCCCGGAGCTGATCGAGCAGGGCCTTCAGCCGTGGAACGGCGTCCGTTGGGTCGCGGTGGCCGGCTCCAGCACCCCCACCCACGCGGTGGACGCGACTGCGGGACTGGAGCGGGCGGTGCACTCCCTGCTCGAACACCGCACCTACATCGAGGTGTTGACCGACGAGGACCCCGAGACGTATGTCCGCGGCTTCCTCACCGAGAACGCCCGGTCGACGGGGGAGCGGTTCGGCGGCAGGCCGGCCGTGGCGTTCGAGCTGTTCGGCCGGTAGTTCCGGCCGGCTACGCGGGAGACGGGGGCACGGTGAACGACACGAACGGCACGCACGACACCGAGTTGCTGGCGGTGCGCTTCGAGGAGCATCGGGGCCACCTCAAGGCGGTCGCCTACCGCATGCTCGGCTCGCTCGCCGAGGCGGAGGACGCCGTCCAGGAGGCATGGCTGAAGCTGAGCCGTACGGACGCGGACGCCATCGACAACCTCGGCGGCTGGCTGACCACGGTGGTAGGCCGGGTCTGCCTGGACCTGCTCCGCTCCCGTACGCGACGCCACGAGGAGCCCCTGGACGACACCTTCGTACCGGACCCCGTGATCCGTCCCCTGACGCAGATCGATCCGGAACAGGAGGTGCTCCAGGCCGACTCGGTGGGCCTGGCCCTGCTCGTGGTGCTGGAGACGCTGGAGCCGGCCGAGCGGATCGCGTTCGTCCTGCACGACATGTTCGCGGTGCCCTTCGACGACATCGCGCCGATCGTGGAGCGCTCCTCGGCCGCCACCCGGCAGCTCGCGAGCCGTGCCCGGCGCCGGGTGAAGGGCGCCACGCCGTCGAGCGAGCCGGACCTCGGGCGGCAGCGGCAGGTCCTCGACGCCTTCATGGCCGCCGCACGCGCGGGGGACTTCGAGGCACTGCTCGCGGTCCTCGACCCCGAAGTGGTGCTGCGCGCCGATTCCGGACCGCTGGTGCGGGGCGCGGCGGCGTCCAAGCTGGTGCGCGGTGCGAAGCCGGTGGCCGAACAGGCCCTGCTGTTCGCGCAGTTGGCGCAGTACGCGCAGTTGGTGCTGGTCAACGGGGAGATCGGGGTGCTGCACGCGCCGGCGGGACAGCCGCAGTCGGTGATGGGCGTCACCGTCGCCGACGGGCGGATCACGCACATGTACATCCTCGCGGACCCCGAGCGGCTCGGCGGGCTAGGCCTGGCGGACCTCGGCGACTGAGTCAGGCCGCCACGACCAGCGTGCCGACCGTGCGGCGCGGGCCGACCACCCGCCCGTCGGGCAGGAGCTCACCGGTGTCGTCGAAGACGATGGTGCCGTTGCACAGCAGGCTCCAGCCCTGTTCGGGGTGGGCAGAGACGATCACGGCGGCGTGCGGGTCGGGGCTGTCGGCGGTCGGGCACGGGGGCTGGTGGCTGCACATGACGTCTCCTCGGAATCCTCGATGCGGTGCTGCTCCTGCTTTCGTCGGCTCCTGTACCAGTGGTAGCCGAACTTGTTTTCCGTTGTATGAGAGGACCCCCACACCGCCGGAAACTCATCGGTGAGTTCCGGTGCCGGGCCGGACATTAGGCTGGTGACATGCAAGATCACCCCGGCGACCTCATGGACCTGCACGGAGACTGCGCGAACTGCTTCGGGCTGTGCTGTGTCGCACTGCCCTTCACCGCCTCGGCGGACTTCGCGCTCGACAAGGACGCCGGTA
The DNA here is from genome assembly GCF_008704715.1 of Streptomyces chartreusis. Classification (NCBI taxonomy): domain Bacteria; kingdom Bacillati; phylum Actinomycetota; class Actinomycetes; order Kitasatosporales; family Streptomycetaceae; genus Streptomyces; species Streptomyces chartreusis. The sequence continues at coordinate 798,191 of NZ_CP023689.1, read as the reverse complement.
CGCCCTGCCGGAATCTCCAGGACGACCATCGCTGCGGCATCCACGCCCGGCTCCGGCAGAGCGGCTTCAGCGGTTGCACGGTCTACGACTGCTTCGGCGCCGGGCAGAAGGTCTCGCAGGTCACCTTCGCCGGGAAGGACTGGCGTGCTGCCTCCCGTGAGCACGCCCGGCGGATGTCCGACGTCTTCCCGGTCGTCCGCCAGCTCCACGAGCTGCTCTGGTACCTGACCGAGGCACTCACCCTGCCCGCGGCCCGTCCCGTCCACGCCGAGCTGCGCGAACTCCGGGACGAGACGGACGCCCTCACCCGCCGGACCGCGGAGGAAATCGCCTCGCTGGACGTGGCAGCGCACCGGCAGAAGGTCAACGTCCTGCTGCTGCGGACCAGCGAGCTGGCGCGGGCGGGAGTGCGGGGCCGCAAGAAGGAACGCCGGGGCGCGGACCTCATGGGCGCCCGCCTCCGGGGCGCGGATCTGCGGGGCGCGAACCTGCGCGGTGCCTACCTCATCGCGGCCGACCTGACCGGCGCCGATCTGCGTGGGGCGGACCTCATCGGCGCCGATCTGCGCGACACCGACCTCACGGACGCCGATCTGACCGGCGCCTTCTTCCTGACCCAGCCCCAGCTGAACGCGGCCCGGGGCAGCGCGGGCACCCGGCTGCCCGCCTCAGTCGGCCGTCCCGCGCACTGGACAGCCGAGCGCTGACGGAGCGTCCTCCTCGGCCGGGGGCGGCACGGCCGGGCCGGGCACGGGCACGCCGGCCCGCCGCTCCAGGTTCAGCCGCAGCCCCTCCGGCATGAGCGTCAGCCGTTCCGTCACCCGCAGCCGATACGCCGGGTCGCTCCTGAACTCGTAGCGGCGCAGCAGCAGACCCAGCACCAACGTGGCCTCGTGCAGCGCGAACTGGCGCCCGATGCACGCCCGCGCACCCGTCCCGAACGGCTTGAAGGTGTGCGGCGCCCGTGTCCGTACCGCCTTGGGGTCGAAGCGGTCCGGGTCGAACCGCTCGGCGTCCGCGCCCCAGACCTCCGGGTCGCGGTGCAGCATCGCCGTGAGCACCAGCGCCCAGGCGCCCCGCCGCATCGGATGCACCCCGCCGAGCACGGTGTCCTCGCGGGCCTCCCGGGCGAAGGCGGGCGCCGTCGGCCACAGCCGCAGCGCCTCGTCCAGCACGCGGCGCACATAGCGCAGCCGCGCCACCTGGTCGTAGCCGGGCGTCGCCGTCGGGCCCCAGACGCGGTCGACCTCGGCGCGGGCGCGGGCCGCGACGTCCGGGTGGCGGGAGAGGTAGTGCAGGGCGAAGGAGAGCGCGCCCGAGGTGGTCTCGTGGCCGGCCACCAGAAAGGTGATCACCTGCCGGCGGACGTTCTCAGCGGAGAGCCGCTCGCCGGTCTCCGGGTGCGAGGTCCCGAGCATGCGGTCGAGCAGGTCACCGTCCCCGGGTCCGTCGGCGATCCGGGCGCGGACCAGGTCGTCGACGGTGTCGTTGAGGTGGGCGATGTCGGCGTCGTTGCGGCGCGCGGCCCGCCGCAGCAGGAACGGCCACGGCACGGTGTTGAGCCGCTGGGCGTAGCTGAGCGTGCCGACCATCGCCGACACGAAGGGGTGCGGACGGGAGCGTTCGAAGGAGCCGAAGTCGTGCCCGAACCCGGTGCGGGCGATGGTCTCCAGGGTCAGCTTGGTCATGTCGCCGGGCACGTCCACCGACCGGCCCGCCGTGAGCGCGCGGTCCCAGTGGTCCATGAGCCGGTCGGCGACGGCCAGCATCATCGGGTGGTAGCCGGCCATGGCCTCCCGGCTGAACCCGGGTGCCAGGACGTCGTGCGCCAACTGCCAGTTCGGCTCGTGGTTGTACGCCGTGAACAGGCCGTCCCCGGCGACCGGACGGAGGTTGGCGACACCGAGCCCGACATGCTTGGCGAAGCGCGCCTCGTCCGCCATGTCGGCCGCGAGTTCCGAACCCCACACGAAGACGAACTCCCGGTCGAACGCCCGGCGTCGGAAGATCGGCCCCAGCTCGCGGGCGAAGCGCAGGGAGTCCTGGAGCGGCGTACGCCTGCTCGCGCCCAGCACGTCGCCGAGCAGCGGGAGCCGGTGCGGAGGATGGGGTATGCGGAACAGCTCCGGCCAGCCCTGCTCGGCGCTGCGGAACCCCTTCGGAAGTCCGGTCCCGGTCGTCGTCTCCGCCATGACGCGATCTCCCTCGATCCGCTGACACCTTGCGACGCGGCGCTCGTTGTACGTGGGTTCAATAACGCGGTTCAGTCTGATCCCGCTATTGAATCCACGTCAAGTAAAGTGCGGGCATGGCCGCGAACCAGGGTGAGCGCACACGACGCCGGCTCAGCACCGAGGAGCGTCGTGAGCAGCTTCTCGCGGTCGGGGCGCGGCTGTTCTCGGAGAGTCCGTACGACGAGGTGTGGATCGAGCAGGTCGCCGAGATCGCCGGAGTCTCCCGCGGGCTGCTGTACCACTACTTCCCGACCAAGCGGGACTTCTTCGCGGCCGTCGTCGAGCGCGAGAGCGCGCGCATGCTGCGGATGACGGCCGCCGTGCCCGGCATCCCGGTGCGCGAACAGCTCGGCGCCGGACTCGACACCTTCCTGGAGTACGTCGAGGCCCACGCCCATGGCTACCGCGCCTTCCATCGCGCCGACGCGGCCGGGGACCAGGCCGTGCGCAAGGTCTACCAACGGGCCCTGGCCGCGCAGGAGAAGCAGATCCTCGCGGCGATGGCGGCCGACCCCGAGTTCGGTCCGGTCTGCGCGCAGCGCCCGGACGTCCCGCTCGCCGTGCGGGGCTGGCTGGCGTTCACCACCGCGGTCTGCCTGGAGTGGCTGCGCGGCGCCGACCTCTCCCGGGGCCAGGTGCGAGACCTGTGCACCCGCGCCCTGCTGGGCGTCATCTCCCCCTGATCGCCCCTCACCTCGGCAAAGACATCGCACAGGATCGGCGGTGCCGGTTGGCCTGCGGCCCGATCTTCGATAGGTTAGGCAAGCCTTACCTTAGGAGGAACGGGATGGGTGACAGCCAAACCTGGACGGCCGCGCCTTCCGCGGCGGAACGGGCCCGGTCGGTACTGGCCGGCGCGTGGTCCTGCGGGGTGACCGCGGAGAGCTGCCGCGAGGAGCTCGTCGGCGCGCACACGGTGACCGACGACGGCCGTGTCCTGCTGGAGGTGCCGGAGGACAGTGTGCTCGTCACGGCCGCGATCTGCGCGCCGCGCGGAGAGCCCTCCGCCGTCCTGGAGTTCGCCGACGTCGCCCCCGTGCCCGTTCGCAAACGGATCCGCTCCCGGCTCTGGCTGTCCGGCTGGTTCACCCCCGAGGACGGGAAACTCGCCTTCCGGGCGACGCGCGTGGTGCTGCGGCTGCCGTCCGGCGCCGTCGTCGTCGACCTGGAGGAGTTCGCCGCCGCGGCGCCCGACCCGCTGGCCACCGCCGAGGCCCGGCTGCTCACCCATCTCGCCGACTGCCACCCGGACGCCGTCGAGCGGCTGACCCGCCTCGTCGACTCCGACAGCCTGCACGGTGCCGTCCGCGTCCAGCCGCTCGCCGTCGACCGGCACGGAGTCACCCTGCGCATCGAGCGCGCCCGCTCCCACGGTGACGTACGGCTGCCGTTCCACCGGCCCGCCGACGACGTCGCCCAGCTCACCGAGCGCATGCACGTCCTGCTCTCCCAGGCCGGCGCGGCCTCCTGCCCGCCCGCCCTACAGCGGCAGCGCACAGACGGCGACGGGTGACGCGAACGGCTCGCCCGCGAGCCGCAGTTCACCGCTCGCCCCGTCGACGTGGAAGACGCTGACGGTGCTCGACCGCTGGTTCGCCGCGAACAGCAGCGCGCCGTCCGGCGACAGGGCGATCTGCCGCGGGAAGTCCCCGGACACCTGCACCGTGTCGAGCAGCTTGAGCCGGGCGCCCTTCGCCTCCACCGCGTAGCGGGCGAGGCTGTTGTGGCCCCGGTTGGCGAGATAGGCGAACCGGCCGTTCGGCGTCACCACGATCTGCGCCGGATAGCTGGTGCCCGAACCGGTGCCCGTCTCCTGCTCGGCGCCGACGGTCAGCCGGCCCGTGGACGGGTCGTACCCGCAGACCGCGACGCTGTTGTCGACCTCGTTGGCCAGATAGGCGTAGCGGCCGCCCGGGTGGAAGGTGAGATGTCGCGGGCCCGCGCCCGGCTTCGTCCGGGCTCGGGCGACCTCGCTGAGCGTGCCCGCCTTCTCGTCGAGGCGATAGGTGTAGACGGTGTCCGTGCCCAGGTCGACGGCGAGTACGTGGCGGCCGTCCGGGCTGGTGACGAACTGGTGGGCGTGCGGGCCGTCCTGGCCCGGACCGGGCGCCGGACTGGAGTGCGTGACCAGGTCGGTGCGCTCGCCGAGCGCGCCCGAGGCGTCGATCGGGTGCACGGCGACGCTGCCCGAGCCGTAGTTGGCGCTCAGCAGCCAGCGTCCGCCGGGATGCACCGACAGATGACAGGGCGCCGCGCCGCCGGTGCCGCGACTGCCGAGAACCTCGCGGTCGGCGACCCGGACGGCGGTCACGGCGCCGTCCTCGCGCTCGTTCACCGCGTACAGGGTCCGGCCGTCCGGATGCAGCGCCAGATACGACGGGTCGGCGACGCCGTCGATCGTCCCGGTGCCCGTGACGGCACCCGTGGCCGGGTCGTACGTCGCGAGGCCGATGCCCTTGCCGCCGCCCTCGGCGGAGGTGTACGTGCCGAGATACAGCGGGCGCGGACCGGACGGACCGCGGCTCTCGGACTGGGCGCTCGGACGGGTCTCGGGGCCGGACGTCCCGGAGGTCGCCGCGTCGGCCGTGTCTGCGGGAGCGGGTGCGTTGTCGCAGGCCGTGGCCGCCGGGAGGGTCACTCCCGCGGCCGACCCCGCGAGGGTCCCGACGAATCGGCGCCTGCTCAGCCCACCACTGCCCATGTCCACACCTCAGGTCGTCGGTCGTCGTGGTCGCGACAGCAACCTTGGCGTGGATCACCCGCCGAGCGCAAGAACAGCAACAGGCGTTGCATTCTGCGCAATGCTGGTGAGGTGGCGGGCCGGCGCGCGCCGGCTACCAGTCGCCGTCCTCCACCGGCTTGCCCTGCGCGTCCTTCAGCGGCACCACCTGGCCCGGCGTCGGCGCCTGCCAGGGCTCGTGGTCGTCGCCGAGCCAGTCACCGACCGGCTGCACCGCACCCAGCGTGTCCGTCGGGGCGAGATCCCCGGCGTCCTCGTCGTAGTAGTCGAACCACGGCAGCCCCGCCCGGGTGTACGCCGCCCGGTCGACCGGCGACGGCGGGGGAGCCTCACCGGTGATCCGGCGCCACTCCGGAGGCGTCACCAGATGGACGAACACCCGGCCGCCGGGCCGGTCGGCCCAGTCCGACAGCGGACGGTCGTCCTCGTAGACCTCCTGGCGCATCGAACCGCCGACGCCGAGGCCCATCGCCGCCGCGGCCCGGGGCGCCCCGCCACCGGGAGCGGGCGGCGCCGCCATCGGCATCGCGGCGCCATAGCCGCCGAACTGCGGCATCGGGGGTGCCTGCGCAGCCTGCCGCCGCTGCTCTTCGCGCCAGGCCGCGAGCTTCGGCTCCTTCAGCGCGAAGGACTGAAGCTGTACGCCGCCCCAGACCTCCTCGCCGGTGACCTGGCCCTCGACGGTGGCGCCGAGCCCCAGCGGCACCGCCACGAACTGGCGGACCGTGCCCTTGCCGGAGTTGATCCCGTCCAGCCAGGGCTGCCGGGGGAGGACGACGTAGTTCTGCGGCTCGCGGCCGAGCCGGTCGCTCCACGGCTTCCCCGAGACCGCGCACACCTTGCCCACCCCGACCTGGAGGGCGGCCGGCTCCGTGGTGCCGCCGAAGCTCAGCCACATCGCCTCGCGCAGATACACCGGGAGCATCACCCCGCCACGCGCCCGCCACGCCTCCGGCACGGTGTCAGGGAAGTCCGCCACCCGCCGGACCGGGAACTCGCCGAGCCCCGGCGGCAGCGGATGCGTGCCCGACTCCGGCAGCCGCAACGTGCGGATGAACCGCACCGCCACGTCGCCCGGCAACCGCAGGGTGTTTCCGTCGATCCGCACGGTCGTGTCGGCCATGGGCCCGCTCCCTCGCTCCGGCGCCGGCCCGTCCCGGCGTCCCCTAGCGAGAACGCCCGTCCATCCCGGTACGGTTCCGCCACAGCTGCTCCTGCACGCCCAGGCGTTCACGCAGCCGGGTCAGCCCCGGCACCCGTACGCGCTGCTCCTGCGACACGCGGTCCAGTTCTTCCAGCAGCCGCTGCGAGCGGTGCTCGGTGTCGAGCTCGTCGATCATGCGGTTGACCTCGGTCAGGACGGCGCCGAGCAGCTGCCAGCGCTCCGTCTCGCGGTCGGCCTCCTCGCGCAGCAGCAGGGCCAGCTTGTCGCGGGTGCCCGCCGCCGTGCGCAGCTCGGCCGACAGCCGGGACTCCGCCGCGTCGGCGTTGCTGCTGACGTGCGTGGTGACCAGCACCGAGAAGCTGACCACCGCGTCCGCGATCTCGGACAGCAGCTGCTCCAGGACCGCACCCGTCTCGTTCGCGAACAGCGGATCGGGCTCACGGTCCTTGGCGAGGTCGGTGAGGGTGCGCGCGAGCACTCGCAGGACGACCGTGCAGATCTCCAGCGTGTCGAGGCCGGTGCGCAGCACGACGCGGTGCAACAGGCTGTCCCGTACGCGGGGATTGAGCCGCAGGCTGTCCTCGGCCTGCCGGAGGTCCGCGTCCACCTCGACGATGTCGTGGTCGAGCCGGCGCGCCTCGTGGAGCCGGGCCGCGGCCTGCTCGTAGGGCTGCCGGCCTGCGGCCTCCTCGCCGATGCGCAGCATCAACTGCCGCAGCCGGCGGGCCAGTGCCTCCATCGACTCGCCGGCCTCGTCCACCCACACCGGCGGCGCGAGCAGCAGATTGAAGCCGAGCCCGACCACCGCGCCGATCAGCGTCTCCAGCACCCGCGCCCACGCCGTGTCCCCGACGGTCGTGACACCGAGGACCAGCATCGCGCTGATCGCCACTTCGGGCACGTACTCGTTCACCCGCACGAGATGCCCGACGCCCAGTGACGCCACGATCAGCAGCGCGAGGCTCCACCAGGTCAGGCCGACCAGGAGGCTGAAGGCGATGGCCACCAGGACGCCGGCCACCACGGAGTTCACCCGGCGGATGCCGTTGGTGAGGGTGGCGTAGAAGGTGACCTGGACGACCAGCAGCGCGGTCAGGGGCGCGGTCAGCGGCGCCGCCTCGGGGCTCAGCCGCAGCGCGATGACGTAGGCGATCGTCGCCGCGGCCGCCGACCGCAGCGTCTGGACGACCACGGGGTCGCGGCTCAGCTTCGCCAGCCGCTCCCGGACGGACGTGTCCTCACGTGCCACAAGCATCCTCGGGCTGTTCCCTTTCGCCGACGTGTCCCACACACCGCTTGCGGAACGTAACAGTCCGCAAGGAACCCCAGATTGATCGCCGCGGCCGTGTCACGGCAAGAGGCTGGGCCGGTGATCGTCGACACCCGTGCGAGGCCGACCTGGTCCGGGACTGGGGAGAACCCCCGCCGCCACCCCGTGGTTGTCCGCATCCGGGGACGGAGGACCGCCGGATGGTCCCCGCGCGCCCGCAGCGCAAGCCTTGGATCATGAGACGGCATCGGACCGGATTAGTACTGACCCTGTTCATCATCCTCGCCGCCCTGACGACCGGCATCCCGGCCACGGCGGTGCCGACCCCCACCTCCGTCGTCGGAGCGCTCGATGGTGCGGCCCGTCCGCTGCGCACCGTCGAGCCGGGCGGCGACAGCCGTGATCTGCGGCCCCTGGGCCGGATGATCGGCGACGCCCGGGTCGTCGGCCTGGGCGAGGCCACGCACGGCTCGCACGACTTCTTCGCCCTCAAGGACCGCGTCTTCCGCCACCTCGTGCGGGAGAAGGGCTTTCGCACCTTCGCCCTGGAAACCCCCTGGAGCACCGGCCTGCGCCTCAACCACTACGTCCTGCACGGCAAGGGCGACCCCCGGCGCGTCATGCGCGAGGAGTTCCAGCGGGACTACCTGTGGTGGAACAACACCGACTATCTGCGGCTCGTCGAGTGGATGCGCGCGTACAACGTCCGCCACCCCGACGACCCCGTCCGCTTCATCGGCGACGACATCGCCTGGACCGGACCCGAGTTGTACGACGCCGTCGAGGACTGCACGGCACGCGCGCACCCCGAGCTCGCCGCGCGACTGGCCGAGTTGTACCGCGGGCTGCGGCCCACCGTGCAGACCGGCGAGTACATCGAGCGGTACATGAACCTGCCGTACGCCGAACGCAAGGACCGCGCGGAGCGCACCGGTGAGGCGCTGCGGCTGCTGGAGCGGCAGACGCCGGGCGCCGACCGCGAGGCGTACGACCTGGCCGTGCAGCACGCGAGGGTGATCGACGAAACCGCCCGGCAGTACGCCTTCGACTTCAGCGACCCGACCGGGATCGCCGCCGCCATGCGCTACCGCGACGGGGCGATGGCGGCCAACGTGGTGTGGTGGCAGAAGCACACCGGCACCAAGGTGCTGCTGTCGGCGCACAACAACCACGTCGGCTATGTGCCGGAGGAGCCGGAGCAGAACCCGAAGGTGCAGGGCGCGTTCTTGCGCGAGAGCCTCGGCGCGGGCTATGTCAGCGTCGGCCTGACCTTCGACCGCGGCTCCTTCAACGCCACCGGCCAGGACGACGACGTCATCCGCCGCTGGACGCTGGGACCCGCGGGCCCGGGCAGCAACGAGCGGACCCTCGACCGGGTGCGGTACCGCGACTACGTGCTCGACCTGCGGTCCGTCGGGGCGCCGGCCCGTGACTGGCTGCGGCAGGCGCGGCCGACGCGCGGCATCGGCACGGCCTACCCGGACGGCCCGCACGACATCGCGCTGGCCCGCAGCCACGACGTGCTGATCCACCTGCACCGGGTGGAGGCGGCGCACCTGCGGGACCGGTAGGGCGGCGGGGTCCGTCAGGCGTACAGCTTGTCCAGGAAGGAGGACAGGTTGCCCCGCGTCCGGGCGATCTGTTCCTCCACCGTCAGGCTCTCCTCGAAGCGGCTCCCCGGCCCCGGGGCCTTCTTGCCGCGGACGTAGAGGGAACACGCGAGGTCGGTGCACATGTACAGGCCGACCGAGTTGCCCTCGCGTCCTGCCGTGCCCGTCTTGCGGGCCGTCATCAGCGAGACCCCGCCGCCCGGATGGGTCGTCAGGCACAGGGAGCACATGCTGCGATGCAGGAACCCGCGCCGGGAGGACGGGAAACGGAAGGTCACGCCCACCAGGCCGCCGTCCCGCTCGGTCACCAGATAGCTGCGATCGGGCGCCCCCGGATCCCGCCAGCCCAGGAAGTCGAGGTCGTCCCAGGGGCGTTCGTCGAGATCGCGGGGGAGGGACACGCGCTTGGCCTCCCCTTTCGAGCAGTTGACAAATGAGTTGCGGATGTCCTGCTCGACGAGTGGCCTCATGGGGAGCCTCCTGGGAGTCGATCTGCGAAACCTAGGGGTCCTAGGTTAAGAGCTAGATTAGGCAGGCAGGACGAAAGGGAGCCAGTGAATTTCGACGATCCCGGGGCACCACGCGCAGCTCCGCTGGAGGTGCCGGGCGGTGCCGTCGTTCCTCTGCGGCGCCATCGTGGCTGGTCGCGCAGTTCCCCGCGCCCCTTTAGGGGCGTTGCCGCAAGGGTGCGGGGGCCGGCGGCCACACCCCCGTCGCGAGTACCCCCAGCGCATAGGCCCGAGCGACCAGTTCCGTGCGGTTGGTTGCGTTCCAGCGGGTCGACAGGCGGCGTAGGTGGTAGTTCACGCCGTCCACCGTGAGGTCGGTCTCCCGGGCGGCCCGGGCGGTGGTGGCGCCGCCGGCGAGCAGTGCCAGGATGCGGGCCTCCATCGGCGTGACCCGGGTGGGCGGCGCTTCGGGGGACGGCTCGCGGTCACCCAGGACCCGGAGCATCACCAGCAGCGCCGGCGTCTCCTGCACGGCGTCGCTGACCGGGTCCGCCGTCAGCTCCCCGTAGCGCTCCGTGCCGTCGGGCGAGCGCCAGCACACGGACACCTGGTAGCGCGAGCGGTGCCGCAGCCGCAGCGCCTCGGCGATCCGCTCGACCTGCGTAGCCTCCTGCGGCCGGAACAGCTCCAGTACGTCCCGGCCACGCAGCCGACCCGGAGTCGTACCGCACTCCGCCGCCATCGCCGGATTGGCCAGCTGGACCGCGCCGTACACATCGCACACCGCCACCGGCACGGCGACACGGTCGAAGACCATCAGGGCGCGGTTGCGCCACACGACCGCTTCCGGGTGGGTCAGGTCCACCAGGCACCTCCCGTGACTCGGCGCAAGAGCGACTCATGACTGGGCACTACATAATCATGTAGTGCCGGTGCTGGGGCGGACGGGGCCCGTCGACCAACCTGGATCGCAGTACTCCCGTACCGCGAAAGGCAGTTGTCGCGCCATGCCCCCCACCGCGCTCGACCCGCAGACCGCAGACACCCTCCCCGGCGTCCCCCTCGTCGACATCTCCGCCACCGGACCCGGCGGCACCCCCGTGCAACAGGCCATGGCGCTGATGCGGGAGCACGGGCCCGTGTTCGTGCGGCGGCTCCACGGGCGGGACGCCCTGTTCGTCGGCGACCCCGACCTGGTGGCCGAGCTCGCCGACGAGCGGCGGTTCGCCAAGCACATCGGACCCGGTCTGGAGAACGTCCGCGAGTTCGCCGCGGACGGCCTGTTCACCGCGTACAACGACGAGCCCAACTGGGCCAAGGCGCACGACATCCTCATGCCCGCCTTCGCGCTCGGCTCGATGCGCACCTACCACCCCGTGATGCTGAAGGTGGCCCGTCGGCTCATCGACTCCTGGGACCGCGACGCCCGCGCCGGACGGCCGGTGAACGTCCCCGACGACATGACCCGCATGACCCTGGACACCATCGGGCTCGCCGGCTTCGACTACGACTTCGGCTCCTTCGAGCGGCCCGAGCCGCACCCCTTCGTCGAGTCCATGGTCCGCTGCCTGGAGTGGAGCATGAAGCGGCTCGCCCGGGTCCCCGGCCGGGACTACTCGGCGGCCGACGCGGCCTTCCGGGACGACGCCGCCTATCTCGCCCAGGTCGTCGACGCCGTCATCGCCGCCCGCACCGGCACCGACCAGAGCGCCGCCGAGGACCTCCTCGGCCTGATGCTCAGCGCCGCGCACTCCGCCGACGGCACCACCCTCGACGCCGCCAACATCCGCAACCAGGTCATCACCTTCCTGATCGCCGGCCACGAGACCACCTCCGGCGCGATGTCCTTCGCGCTGTACTACCTGGCCAAGCACCCGACGGCCCTGGAACTGGTACGGCGCGAGGTCGACGCCCTGTGGGGCGACCGTGCCGACCCGGAACCGGCCTACGACGAGATCGGCAGGCTGACGTACACCCGCCAGGTCCTCAACGAGGCACTGCGGCTGTGGCCGACGGCAGCCGTGTTCTCCCGGCAGGCCCGCGAGGACACGCTCCTCGGCGGACGCATCCCGCTGCGCGCCGGGCAGGCCGCCCTCGTGCTCACCCCGATGCTCCACCGGCAGTCCGTCTGGGGCGACAACCCCGAGCGTTTCGACCCCGCACGCTTCACCGCCGAGGCCGAGGCGGCCCGGCCGGTGCACGCCTTCAAGCCGTTCGGCACCGGTGAACGCGCCTGCATCGGGCGGCAGTTCGCGCTGCACGAGGCGACCATGCTGCTGGCGATGCTCGTCCACCGCTACCGGCTGCACGACCACGCCGACTACCGCCTCACCGTCAAGGAGACCCTCACCCTCAAGCCCGAGGGCTTCACCCTGACCCTGACCCCGCGCACCCCCGCCGAGCGCAACCACACCCCGCTGCCCGGAAGCGTGCCGACCGAGACGCCCCGCGACACCGAGTCGGCGGCGCTGCCCGCCCGTGTCCGCCCCGGCACCCGTGCCCTGTTCCTGCACGGCAGCAACTACGGCACCTGCCGGGAGTTCGCCGCGTCCCTGGCCGACGAGGCCGCCGCCGTCGGCTGCGAGACCGAGGTCGCGCCCCTGGACGCCTACTCCGGCGGCCTGCCCACCGACCGGCCCGTCGTGATCACCGCCGCCTCCTACAACGGCCGCCCCACCGACGACGCCACCGTCTTCACCGCCCGCCTGGAGGGCCCGCAGGACCTGACGGACGTCAGCTACGCCGTCCTCGGCGTCGGCGACCGCAACTGGGCCGCCACGTATCAGCAGGTCCCCACCCGAATCGACGACCGCCTCGCCGAGCTCGGTGCCACCCGCCTCCTTCAGCGCGCCACCGCGGACGCCTCGGGCGACCTCACCGGTGCCGTCCGCGACTTCACGGCCCGCCTGCGCACCGCCCTGCTGGAGCGCCACGGCGACCCCGAAGCGGCCGCCCCGGCCGACGAGCCCACCGCGGCCTACGAGGTCCGCGCCCTGACCGGCGGCCCGCTGGACGCCGCCGCCGAACGGCACGGACTCGTCCCCATGACCGTCACCGAGGCGTACGACCTCACCGCGCCCGGCCACCCGCGCCGCAAGCGCTTCGTCCGCCTCGCCCTCCCGGAAGGCGTCACCTACCGCACCGCCGACCACCTCACGGTGCTGCCGGCCAACGCCCCGGCCCTGGTCGAGCGGTTCGCCGCCGCGCTCGGCGCCGACCTCGACACCGTCCTGGACATCCGCGCCGCCCGCCCGCGCCGCGACGGCCTCGCGATCGACCGGCCCCTGACCGTGCGCCGGCTCCTCACCCACCACGTCGAATTGGCGGAACGCCCGAGCGCCGCCCAGCTCACCGCCCTCGCCGCCGCCAACCCGTGCCCGCCGGAGCGCATCGCCCTGGCGCAGCTGACCGACGATCCGCGCACCCTGGTCGAGGTGATCGAGGACTTCCCGGCCCTGCGCGGCGCCCTGGACTGGCCCACCCTCCTCGACCTGCTCACACCGCTGCGCCCGCGCCACTACTCGATCTCCTCCTCACCCGCCGTCGACCCCGGCCACGCGGACCTGATGATCTCCCTGCTCCAGGCCCCCGCCCGCTCGGGCAGGGGCATCCACCGGGGCACCGGATCCGGCCACCTCACCGACGTCCGCCCCGGCGACACGGTGTACGCCCGCATCCAGCCGTGCCGGGACGTCTTCCGCATCGAGACCGGCGCACCGGTCGTGATGGTCGCCGCGGGTACCGGCCTCGCCCCGTTCCGCGGCGCCGTCGCCGACCGCGCCGCGGCCCTCGCGGCCGGCACCGAACTCGCCCCGGCCCTGTGCTACTTCGGCTGCGACGCCCCCGACGCCGACTTCCTGCACGCCGACGAGCTGTACGCCGCCGAGTCGGCCGGAGCCGTCTCGCTGCGCCCCGCCTTCAGCACCGCCGGAACCTTCGTCCAGCACCGCATCGCCGCCGAGGCCGACGACGTCTGGGAGCTGCTCGGCGCGGGCGCCCGCGTGTACGTCTGCGGCGACGGCGCCCGGATGGCGCCCGGCGTGCGGGAGGCCTTCCGTACCCTGTACCGGGACCGCACGCCGGGCGCCGACGACGCGGCGGCCGAGCGCTGGCTGGACGCACTGATCGCGGACGGCCGGTACGTGGAGGACGTCTACGCGGCGTAGGTCACAATGGGAGTCGGTCCGAACACGCGGGGGACCAGGGCTGATCCGGAGGGAGCCGCATGGCGGGGCGTAATGGGCGCACGGTACGGGACCTCAGGCGGGGCAACCGTACCGCCGTACTTCAGCGCCTGTACTTCGACGGCCCGCTCAGCCGCTTCGAGCTCGGCCCGGCCACCGGACTCAGCTCCGGCTCCGTCAGCAACGTCGTCGCCGAGCTGATCGCCGACGGCCTGGTCGAGGAGGCCGGCAGCGTCGACTCCGACGGCGGCCGGCCCCGCATCCTGCTGCGCGTCGCCCCCGGCAGCGGCCACATGATCGGCGTCGACGTCGGCGAGACCCGGGTCCGGATCGGCCTGTTCGACCTGACCCTCACCGAACTCGCCCGCGCGGAACGGCCGTTGACGCGGGAGCGGTACGAGGTCGAGGGCATCGTCGGACACATCCGCGACGGCATCGCCGAGGTGCTCGCGGAGGCCGGCATCGGCCCCGAGCGGCTGCTCGGTGTCGGCATCGGCGTCCCCGGCATCGTCGAGGACACCGGCGACCTCGGCGCCGTGGTACACGGGCAGACCATCGGCTGGGACGCCGTACCGCTGGAGAAGCTCCTGCGCGACGGCACCCAGCTCCCCGACGACGTGCCGTACTTCATCGACAACGGCGCGCGGACCCTCGGCCAGGCCGAGATGTGGTTCGGCGGCGGGCGCGGCGCCCGCAACGCCGTCGTCGTGCTCTTCGGCTCCGGCGTCGGCGCCTGCCTGGTCACCCCCGAGGTGGAGCACGGGCGGGCCGTCGAGTGGGGGCATCTGACGGTACGGGTCAGGGGGCGCCGCTGCCGGTGCGGAGCCCTCGGCTGCCTGGAGGCCTACGCGGGCGCCGAGTCGCTGCTCGACCGCTGGCGCGAACAGGGCGGGGACGTGCCGGAGGGCGCCGACGAGGAGACCGCGCTGACGGCGATGCTGGCCGGCGCCTATCCGGCCGAGGGCCGGGAGGCCGACCCGGTGGCCGTAGCCGTGCTGGAGGAGACCGCCGAGTACGTGGGCGCGGGCCTCTCCGACCTGATCAACCTCTTCCAGCCCGAGCGGATCCTGATCGGCGGCTGGGCCGGTCTCCAGCTCGGCACCCGCTTCCTGCCCGCCGTACGCCTGCACGCGGCCTCCTACTCGCTGCGGCATCCCGCGCACAAGGTCACCATCGACCTCGGCAGGCTCGGCCCGGACGCGGTCACCGTCGGCGCCGCGATCCTGCCGCTCGCCGACTTCTTCGCCCACGGCGGGCGCCGCGCCGAGCCCGCTCCCGAGGCGCCCTCGTCGTCCCTGCCCACCGCGGTGGCGGAGCGCGTGCCGCACTGAGGTTTCGCCGTCGGCGGGGACGGTACTCGCGGGCCCTCGGGGCGATGCGAGGAGAGGTGCCACCATGACCGACGGCCGTCGGGGAACAGCCGACCGCACGAACGAGCCGGTGCCGAGGGACCTGCCGGACCAGCAGGCCGACGCCGGGGAGGACCCTTGGGAGGTGCCCGTCGAACCCGCCGACGACACCACCGAGGCGGACGACGTGCCCGACACGGACGAGGCGGGCACGGGCCGGCAGGGGGCGAAGCAGTCCGGCACGGTCCACCCGGAACATCCGGCACCCGAGGAGTCCCCGGGCTGACCCGGCCCGCGTCAGCCCACCTTGCGGCCTCGCAGCGGTTCGGTGGCCGCGCCAGCGCCCTGCTGGAGGCCCTGGAAGAACTCCTCCAGCACCTCGGGCGCCGTGCGCTTCGGATGCCAGCCCAGCTCGGTACGCGCGCGCGTGCAGTTCATCAGCGGCAGCCTGAGGACCGCGTCGAACAGATGCGGTGAGGCGGGCAGCAGATGCAGCCCCCACGCGGCGGCGATCGCCGACCGTGCCGCCGTGCGTGGGAGCCGGACTGGGCGAGCCCCGAGCATCTCGCCCAGCAGCGCGGCGTCGACCGGCGGGTCGGCCGCGAGATTGAACGCCCCCCGGACGTCGGACTTCACCGCCAGCAGATACGCCGTCGCCGCGTCGTCGGTGTGCAGGGCCTGCACCCGCAGTCCCGGGATGTCGGGCAGGAAGGGCAGCAGCTCCGGGCGGGCCAGCGGGCCCGGCAGGAAACGGCCGCCGAAGATGCGGCGCTGCTCGCTCGCCGACTCCCGCTTGAACAGGAACGCCGGCCGCATCCGCACCACCCGGACCCGGGGATGGGCGCGGTCGAAGGTGTCCAGCACCCGTTCCAGATAGGCCTTCTCCCGGCAGTACGCGGCGTCCGGCCAGCCGTGCGTAGGCCAGGACTCGTCCACCGCGTGGTCCTTGGGACCCGGGGAGTAGGCGCCGACCGACGACGCGTGCACCAGCTTCGGCACCCTGGCCGCGGCCGCCGCCTCGAACACATGCAGGCCGCCCAGCACATTGGTCCGCCAGGTGGTCGCCGGATCGTGCGTGGGCTGGAACGCCCAGGCCAGATGGATCACGGCGGTGGCGCCCGCGAACAGGTCCGACAGATCGCCCCGTCCGTCGGCCAGGTCGACCGCCGCCCAGTCGGTCTTCGGCGGTGACCAGTCGGGGATCCGGCGGGCCAGCCCCAGGACGGAACCGACCTCCGGATCCTCCGAGAGGAGTCGCACCACGCTGGTACCGACATTGCCGGTGGCGCCGGTGACCACGATCCTGCGGGCCGCTTCACTGCTCACCTGCGGCTCCTCCCGGAGAGTGGGGACGGGAGCCTGCGAGTACCCCGATTCGGGGCGATCGCACGTTCCCGGTCCCGTGCTACGCGGCGAACGCGTCCACGCCCGTCAGCTCCGCCGACAGCGCCCACAGGCGTGCCGCCTGCTCCGGGTCGGTCGCCCAAGCCTTGACGCCGCTGCGCTCCCCGCCGTCGACGGCGGGTTCGGCGATGTCGCAGTCCTCCAGGTAGACCCCGCCCATGCCGTCCAGCTGCGGGGACGTCGCCGCCCACACCTGCGTGGCCGCGCCCTGCTGGGGGCTCTTGAAGCCCTCGGGGTTCAGTACGTTGCCCTGCTCGTCGATCCAGCCGCGCTCCACCATCTCCGCCTTCGGGAGGTGGCGCTGCAGCGGGGTGATGATGCCGCCGGGGTGCAGCGCGAAGGCCCGCACGCCCCGGTCCGCCGCCAGCCGGTCCAGGTGGACGGCGAACAGGACGTTCGCGGTCTTGGCCTGGCCGTAGGCCTCCCACTTGTCGTAGCCCTGCCGCCAGTGCACGTCGTCCCAGCGGATGCCGGAGAAGTGGTGGCCGCGCGACGACACGGACACCACGCGGGCGCCGCCCGGCTCGATCGCCGGCCACAGGCGGTTGACCAGTGCGAAGTGACCGAGGTGGTTGGTCGCGAACTGCGCCTCCCAGCCCGGCCCCACGCGGGTCTCCGGGCAGGCCATGATCCCGGCGTTGTCGATCATGAAGTCGATGGTGCGGCCGGAGGCGAGGAACCGCTCGGCGAAGCCGCGCACGCTCTTCAGGTCGCCGAGGTCCAGTTCGTCCACCTCGACGCCTTCGAGGCCGGCCAGCGCCTCCTCGGCGGCGGCCCGGCGGCGGGCCGGGACGACGACCCGTGCGCCGGCCTTGGTGAGGGACCGGGTGGTCTCCAGGCCGAGCCCGGAGTAGCCGCCGGTGACGACCGCGAGCTTCCCGGTCAGGTCGATGCCCTCGAGGACCTCGTCGGCGGTGCTGTTCGCCCCGAAGCCGGAGCCGATCTTGTGCTGTGCAGTGCTCATGTCCAAAACGCTACGAATTGGAGTGCTCTCGAAGTCAAGCCGAGCCCGGGAGACACGCGTCGGGGCAAGAGAAAGCCCCGGCCGGACGGGGGATTCCGGTCGGGGCGGTCAGAGGTGGGCGCGGATGGCGGTCGCCTCTCGGCGAAAGGCTCCACAGGGCTTCAGCCGAACGATCTTCCCTGTGGGCGAAAGGTGAGGCCCGGGGACACTGTCCCATCCGCACCCACGGCTGGTTCAACGGGAAACTACCGGCGGGTGTTCCTGAGTCCGCCGCGATACGCGGTGATCTGCGTCACGCCTGAGAACACGGCTCCCGCACTCACTTCTCGCGGGTCCACTCCAGCAGCTCGTCCGCGGTCCAGGTGGTCAGGACCCGCTCGGCGGGCACCCCGCACTCCTCGGCGCGGGCACAGCCGTACCGCTGCCAGTCGAGCTGCCCCGGGGCGTGCGCGTCGGTGTCGACGGAGAACAGCACGCCCGCGTCCACGGCCCGGCGCAGCAGCCGCCGGGGCGGGTCGAGCCGCTCGGGCCGGCTGTTGATCTCCACGGCCGTACCGGACTCCGCGCAGGCGGCGAACACCTCGTCCGCGTCGAACTCCGACTCCGGCCGGCCCCGCCCCGTGATCAGGCGGCCGGTGCAGTGACCGAGGACGTCGGCGTGGGGATCGCGTACGGCGGTGACCATCCGGCGGGTCATCGCGCGGGCCTCCATGCGCAGCTTGGAGTGCACCGAAACCACGACCACGTCGAGCCGCTCCAGCAGCTCGGGTTCCTGGTCGAGGGAGCCGTCCTCCAGGATGTCGCACTCGATGCCGGTGAGCAGCCGGAACGGCGCCCAGGTCGAATTCAGCTCCGTCACCACGTCCAGCTGCTCGCGGAGCCGGTCGGCCGACAGACCCCGGGCGACGGTCAAGCGGGGCGAGTGGTCGGTCAGCACCGCCCACTCGTGGCCGAGGCCGGCCGCCGTGCGGCCCATCTCCTCGATCGGGCTGCCGCCGTCCGACCAGTCGGAGTGCAGATGGCAGTCCCCGCGCAGCAGCTCCCACAGCGGCCCGCCCTCGGGCAGCTCGGCCTCCGGCTGCTCCTCCAGGTCCGCGAGGTATCCGGGGACCTGTCCGGCCAGTGCCTCGCGCACCACCTTCGCCGTCTTCGGCCCGACGCCCCGCAGCGACTCCAGCGTCCCGGCCTCGGCCCGCGCCCGCACCTCGTCCGCGGGCAGCTCCGCCAGCACCCGGGCGGCCGTACGGAAGGCCCGTACGCGATAGGTCGGCGCGAGGGAGCGCTCCAGCAGGAAGGCGATCCGGTCCAGCGCCTGCACGGGATCCATCGCCACCTCCACCCTCCAGGGTTCCCCGGCCGAGCCGCCCCCGCACGGCGGGCGGGCGGCCCGGCGGTCTTGGGGACGCCCGCCGGGGACGACCTGGAGGACTCGTTGACGCGTGTCGCGCTCTACGCTCTATTCATGACCGAAAGCGCGAGTCCGCACATCACACAACCGCGGATCATGGTGCTCGGGGTTCAGCCGGGCACGCCTCCGTTCCGCATCATGGAGATCGACGGCGTGGTCGTCGGTTCGGCGAGGGCCGTCACCGACGTCCTGGAGACGGCCGCTCTCTACGGCATCAGCGTCCACGACCTCGACGACCCGGACGTGGTCCGCTGGGTCGGCGGCGACAAGTTCACCTGGCACCGCCACTAGCCGGACGGGTCACCCGACCGTCCACTTCTGGTTGCCGGCGCCGGTGCAGGTCCACAGCTGGAGCCGGGTGCCGTTGGCCGAGTTGTTCCCGGTCACGTCGAGGCACTTGTTCGCCTGTGGATTGACGATGTCGCGCGCCGCCGAGACGGTCCATCTCTGATTCGGTCCGCCGGTGCAGTCCCACAGCTGGACCGTCGTGCCGTCCGCCGTGCCGTTGCCGGTGGCGTCCAGGCACTTGCCGAGCGCGCGGAGCGTGCCGTCCGAGGCGGCGGTCCACTGCTGGGCCCCGGTGCCGTTGCAGTCGTAGAGCTGCACGGGTGTGCCGTTCGCGGAGCTCGCGCCCGCCACGTCGACGCACTTGCCGCCGAGCCCCCTGATCGCGCCGCCGTTCGCGCTGTCACCGGTCGTCACCGAGACGTGGTCCACGACGAGCTGCTGCGGGAACACCGTGGAGCCGTCCGGGTCGCCGGGCCAGTAGCCGCCCACCGCGAGGTTCAGGATCAGGAAGTACGGCTTGTTGAAGACCCACTGCTTGCCGCCCAGGTCGGCCGGCGTGCGCCGCTGGTAGACGTTGCCGTCCACGGACCAGGTGATGGAGTCGGGCGCCCAGTCCACGGCGAAGGTGTGGAAGGCGTCGGCGAAGGCCTGGCCGTTCGGCAGCGAGTAGCCGGCGCCTATGCCGCCCGACCCGGAGTAGCCGGGGCCGTGGATGGTGCCGTGCACGGTCGAGGGCTCGAAGCCGACGTTCTCCATGATGTCGATCTCGCCCGAGTCCGGCCAGTTCACCGGTGTGCCGAGCATCCAGAACGCGGGCCACATGCCCTGCCCCCGCGGCACCTTCATCCGGGCCTCGACGTGCCCGTACTGCGCGGTGAACTTCCCGGAGGTGTTCAGCCGGGCCGAGGTGTACTGGCAAGTGCCGTACCAGCACTGGTAGTTGGAGGGGTTCTCGCGCCGGGCCGTGATCACCAGATGGCCCTGGCCGTCCAGTGCCGCGTTCTTGTTGCCGGACGTGTAGTACTGCCGCTCGTGGTTGTTGACGTTGTCGCCGGTCTCGATCTGCCACTTCGACGAGTCGACCGCGGCACCCGCGGGCCCGTCGAAGTTGTCGGAGAACGTCACGGCGGCTGCCGCGACTTCGGGTGGTTCCGCCTGGGCGGGCCCGATCGCGGCCGATGCGACCAGTACGCCGGACAGCGCGGCCAGTAGAACGTTGCGGAGCAGGCGTGGGGAGGCCATGGTGCTCCCTTCCGTGCGGCGACCCGATGGGCGGGTGCGCCGGCCGTTGTGGGGGGTGAAGGTGTCGCCACTTGATTTAAGGAGTGAGGAAAGGGGGCGTCAATACTTTGGTACGGACCAGTAGTTGGCGGGGGCGACAACCGCCCGGATCGGGCCGCTCTGTCCACCGGCACCCTTCGTCCATTGCCGAACTGTCGCGTTCCTAGGCTTCTCGCCATGGACGCCGCACACATCGGCGAGCTGCTCGCCGTCCTGGGCGCCGGCGCAGCCGCCGGTGCCGTCAACGCCGCCGTCGGGTCGGGCACGCTCATCACGTTCCCGGTGCTGCTCGCGACCGGCCTGCCGCCCGTCACCGCCACGGTCTCCAACGCGCTCGGCCTGATCCCCGGCTCGATCAGCGGAGCCATCGGGTACCGGCGCGAACTGCGCGGCCAGCGCCGACGCGTCCTGAAATGGGGCGCCGGCGCCCTGCTCGGCGGGCTCACCGGCGCGACGCTGCTGCTGGCCCTGCCCGCCTCGGCGTTCGAACGGATCGTGCCGGTCCTGGTCGGACTCGCCCTCGTACTGGTCGCCCTCCAGCCACTGATCAGCAGGAGACTCCGCGACCGCCGGGCCCGCACGGGACGGTCCGCCCGCCCCGACGGTGGCCCCCTGCTGCTCGTCGGTCTGACCCTGGCCAGCGTCTACGGCGGCTACTTCTCGGCCGCCCAGGGCATCATCTACGTCGCCCTGATGGGCATGCTCCTCGACGACGAACTGCAACGCCTCACCGCCGTCAAGAACGTACTGGTCGCCGTCGTCAACTCCGTCGCCGCGCTGTTCTTCCTCGTCGTCGCCGACTTCGACTGGACGGCCGTGGCCCTCCTCGCCGTCGGGTCCGCGGCCGGCGGCCACTTCGGAGCCACCGTGGGCCGCCGGCTGCGTCCCGCCGTACTGCGCACGTTCATCGTCGTGGTCGGCACGGGCGCGATAGTCCAGCTGGTGCTGCGCTAGGAGGGGCGGGGTCCGCGGGCCACTAGGACGAGCGCGGCTTGCGGGCATGCACCATGCGGCTCATCCGCCGGCCCAGCAGCAGGTAGCCGATCAGCGCGCCGGTCGTGTTGAGGATGACGTCGTCGACGTCGAAGGCCCGCCCGGTCACCAGGGCGCCCTGCGCGAACTCGACGAGAAGCATCACCGTCGCCGTCAGCAGCAGCACCCGCAGGACGCCGCGCGTCCTCGGGGCGATCACGGGGACCAGGACACCGAACGGCGCGCCCAGCAGCACATTGCCGCCGATCTGTTTGACGGCGTCCCGGAGTTCGGGCTGGTCGAGATAGGCCCGCAGCGTGCTGCCCGGCTGGAGATTGGTGTGCGTCAGCGCCTCCGAAGCGGGCGACGGCTGAAGGGTGAGCTTCGCCAGCACGACGGCGAAGGCCACCATGAAGACGAAGGCGCACAGCATCGCCAGCAGGCGAGTCAGAACGCGCAGCGGACTTCGCGCGGGTTGTGCGGCGGGCCGGGACCCGCCGGGTGGCTTGGTCCTGGCGGCGCCCTTGGACCTGTCGGCACGTCCGAACCAGGTGGAGCGTCCCGACTTGGCGGAGTTCTTCGGCTTCGGCTTGGCCGCTCCACCCCTGGACTTCGCACCGGCCTTCGACTTCGCGCCGCCCTTGGATTTCGCACCGCCCTTGGTCTTGGCGGCACCTGACGTCTTGGGACTGCCGATGTGCAACGCGACACGCGAAGGTGGGGATCCACCGGCCATGTTGTCCTCCAGTCTTCAACTTCCCTTGGTGGTTAGCCGCTTACCCCCGAACCCGTCCGCGATGCGGTCGCTTTTGGCCGCTCGCCGACGACCCTCACCGGTTTCCCTTCCCGCTGCCGGGGCACTCCGGGCGGAGACCCGCGCGTGCCGCCGCCCCTGGTGGCGGGGGCGGTGCTTGGATGGCGCGGAGCTGGAGAAAACGGACAAGCCAGGCTCGGGGAGGTGGCCGCGTGAACCGGCGTACGACGCTGCTCGCCGCGGCCGAGTTCCTGGCCTGGTGGATCGCGCTCGCCCTGCTCTGGCTGGTCCTGATCAGCACCGTGGACACCCTCGAACTCGCGGTCGGTGCGGCCGCCGCCGGCGTATCGGCGCTCGCGGCCGTCGCGGCCCGCCGGGCGGTGACCGGACGATGAACGGCTGGCTGCTCGCGGCGGCCCTCGTGCTCGGCGGGGGAGTGGGCGCCACCCTCTGGGGCGTCGCCACCGGCCCGCTGCGCCGCCGAGCCGTGGCCCAGAACCTCTCGACCGCGCTGGCCTGCCCCGGCCTGCTGCTGCTCGCCCAGGGCCACGACCGCCCCGCGTACGTCGACCTCGCCCTGATCCTCGCCCTGCTCGGCCCGGTGGGCACCCTGGTCTTCGCCCGGCTGCTGGCCGACGAACTCGCCGCCGACCCACCGCGCGCCCGGGGCCTGACCTGGGCGACGGCGGGACTCGGCGCCGCGGTGGTGCTGGCGCTGTGCGCGGCGGCCGGACCGAGCCGGGAGACGGTGAAGCTCCTCGTCACGGGAGCGCTGCTGATCGGCGGGAACCTCGTAGCCTCCCGCGCGCTGTCCGGCGGCATCGCGGGGGTGCGCGGTGGCTGACGCGCTGATCGTCGTCGCGCTGCTGCTGGTGGCCGGCTGCGCGACCGTGGCCGTAATGGTCCGCGACCCCGTCCGCCAGGCCCTCGTGCTGGCCGTCCTCGGTGTCGCGCTCGCCGTGCTGTTCACGGTGCTCCAGGCGCCCGACGTCGCCCTGTCGCAGCTGGCCGTCGGCGGCGCCCTCACCCCGCTGTTGCTGCTCCTGTCCGTCCGCAAGGTCAAACGGCGCAAAGGACACGAGCGGTGAACCCGCGCACCCGGCTGTGGCTCGTGGCCGTCGGCCTCGCGGGCGTCGCCGCGCTCCTCGTCGCGGCAAGCCTGGACCTGCCGCACTTCGGCGGCGACCGGCACCCGTACGGCGACCGCGCGGTGCACGCCTCCCTCGACCGGCACACCGCGAACGCCATCGCCTCCGTCAACTTCGACCAGCGCGCCTTCGACACCCTCGGCGAGACGACCATCCTCTTCGCGGCCGTCGTCGGCTGCGTGGTCCTGCTGCGGCAGACCCGCGACGAGCACCGCGCCCGGCCCGCACCCGCCGCCGTGGCCCCGCCCGTGCGCCGGTACGCCCTCCTCGTCCTGCCGGTCGCGCTGCTCGTCGGCCTGTACGTCATCGCGCACGGGCAGCTCAGCCCCGGCGGCGGCTTCCAGGGCGGCGTCGTCGCCGCGACCTCCCTGCACCTGCTCTACCTCGGCGCCGACTACCGCGCCCTGGAACGGATCCGCACGGTCGGCCTGTTCGAGGTCGGCGACGCCCTGGCGGCCTCGGCCTACC
Source organism: Streptomyces chartreusis (assembly GCF_008704715.1). Taxonomy (NCBI): domain Bacteria; kingdom Bacillati; phylum Actinomycetota; class Actinomycetes; order Kitasatosporales; family Streptomycetaceae; genus Streptomyces; species Streptomyces chartreusis. The sequence continues at coordinate 774,503 of NZ_CP023689.1, read as the reverse complement.
TGGTCACGGGCCTCGCGGGCCTCATCGGCGGGACGGCCTTCCTGGCCAACACCCTGCTGCCGTACGGCACGTTCAACACCCTGTCCTCGGGCGGCACCGTGCCGCTGCTGAACGCCGCCGTCGGCATGGAGGTCGCCTGTGCGGTCGTCGTGCTGCTCGCCCGCTTCCTGGACCAGGCCGTCGAGATCGAGGAGGGGAACGGGAAGTGAGAACACCGTGATGGACGTCCTGCCCTACCTCGTCGCCGCCTGGGTCTTCCTCATCGGCTGCTACGGCCTCGCCACCAGCCGCAATCTGATCCACGCCGTCGGCTGTCTGTCCGTGTGCCAGTGCGGCACCTATGTCCTGCTGCTGGCCGTCGGCTACCGCGACGACGCCACCGCGCCCGTCTTCTCCGACCTCGAACCGGGCTCCCGGCCCGTCGTCGACCCGGTCGTCCAGGCCCTTGCCCTGACCGACGTCGTCGTGGGCGCCACCGTCACCGCCCTGCTCCTCGCGCTCGTCATCCAGGTCGCCAAGCGGCACGGCACCGTCGACCCCGACGAACTCTCCGAGCTGCGCGGCTGATGAACGACCTGCTCCCGCTGCTCGTCGCCGTACCGCTGTGCGGGGCCGCCCTCCTGGTCGCGGGCGGACGCCGGGTGCCGCGCGTCCTCGCGGAGTCCGTGGGATGCGCCGTCTCGGCGGGCACCGCAGGACTCGCGATCACCCTGCTGCTGAACTCCTCGCCGCCGATGGCCGAATGGGCCGGCGGCTGGACGCCCGTCGACGGCCACGGCGTGGGAATCGTCCTTGTCGGCGACGGCCCCGGGCTCGGCATGGCGGCCCTGGCCTCCGTGCTGACGCTGGCCGCCCTGGCCTACTCCTGGCGCTACTTCGACGAACCCCCGCGCCGGCACGCGGGCTCGTTCCCCGCGCTGATCCTGCTCCTCCAGGCCGGCATGTGCGGGTTCGCCATCGCGGGCGACCTGTTCAACGCGTTCGTGTGGTTCGAGCTGATGAGCGTCGTCGCCTACGCGCTGACCGGCACCCGTGTCGAGGAGGCCAAGGCCGTGCAGGGCGCGCTGACCTTCGGCGTCGTCACCTCGCTCGGCGCGTACGCCATGCTCATGGGCATCGGCCTGCTCTACGCCCGCACCGGCGAGCTCTCCATGGCCCAGATCGGCCGAGCCCTCGATGCGCACGGACCGCCGGACGGCCTCGTCCTCGCCGCCTTCGTCCTCGTCCTGACCGGCCTGCTGATCAAGTCCGCCGCCGTTCCCTTCCACTTCTGGCTCCCGGACGCCCACGCCGTCGCACCCACCCCCGTGTGCATGCTGCTGTCGGGCGTCATGGTCGAACTCGGCGTGTACGGCGTCTGGCGGGTGTACGGCACAGTCTTCGCCGGACCCGGCGGCATCCCGGCGGCCGACCTGGAGCGGTCACTGCTCGTGCTCGGCGCGGTGACGGCGATGATCGGCGCCGTCATGTGCTGGTACCAGCGCCACATCAAGCGGCTCCTGGCGTACTCGACGGTCGCCCACACCGGGCTGTTCCTGATCGGCATCGGCGTGCTGAGTCCCGAGGCCGACGACGGGGTCGCGCTGTACGTCCTCGGTCACGCCGGTGTGAAGGCCGCGCTGTTCGCCTGCACCGGCATCCTCCTCGACCGCTACGGCAACGTCGACGAGCATGCGCTGCACGGCAGGGCCCGCGAACTGCGCGGCGTCGCCGTGATGTACGCCGTCGGCGGGCTGGCGCTCGCCGGACTCCCGCCCTTCGGCACGGGTCTGGGCAAGGCCGTCACGGAGAAGGCGGTGGGCGGGCCGCTGATCGCCCTCTACGTCGTCGCGAGCGCGGTCACCGCCGGGGCGGTCCTGCGGGTCGCGGCCCGGGTGTTCCTCGGCCTCGGCCCCGCCCCCGAGGACGACACCGAGTACGAGACGACCGGCGCCGGTGAGCGGCCCGAGACCCGGCACCGGCTCAGCCGGATCCCCGACACGATGACCGCAGTCCCCGCGCTGCTGCTGGCCGGATCGCTCGCCGTCGGCGTGGCCCCCGGCTTCGGCGAGGTCCTCTCGCACGCCGTCAACGAGGCCGGGTCCGGCGGTGCCGTGGTGCCGGCACCGCACTGGAGCCCGGCCGGTGTGCTGCTCGACCTCGTCGCGACCGCGCTGGCCCTCGGCCTCGCGGCCCTCGCGGTGACCCGGCCGGGGTGGCTCGCCGCCCCGCGCCGGGCACTGCCGCTGCGACGCCTCCAGTCCGGGCACGTCGGGGACTACGTGGCCTGGGTCCTGGTGGGCGCCACCGTGCTCGGGGCGCTGGCACTGCCCGGCCTGGCGGGATAGGGGTCAGGCCGTGTACGTCACCTTCACCTCCTTGAAGCCCAGGGAGTGCAGCAGCCCTTGGAGCATGTCGGTGGTGTTGGTCTCGGCGCGCCTGGTCAGCCCGCTCTCCTTGGCGGCGTCGCCGATGTGCCGCACCGCGAGCTTCTGGACCGCCTGCTCGCTGTTGGGGTTGTCCGAGAAGAGGTCGCCCAGGCGGTCGAGCAGACCGCGCTGCTTGGAGACGGCGTAGGAGCGGTCGGGGTCGAGGGACGGCTCGCCGAGGGCGGCGTGCGGCAGTCGGAGCGTGGCGGACGTACGGTCGTCGTTGACCGTGACGTCGTCGGCGCCGACCTTTCCGAGGTCGACATAGGCGTCCACGGTGCCCGCGCCGACGTACAGCGTGCGGGTGCCGCGGATCGCGTCGGGCAGGAACTTGGCGTCCTTCTCCAGATCCACGACGATCTGGAAGTTGCCGGAGGCGGCGTCGTAACGGCTCATGTCCTGGATGGACTGGAGCAGTGCCGGACCCGAGCGGTCGTTGGTCTCGGTGCCGAACAGGTCCTTCAGGCCGGGGAGCACGCTCAGCCGGATCCCGGCGAAGAAGACGACGAGCACGAGCACCAGGGCGCTCACCGCCTTCGCCCAGCCGGGCATGCGCTTGTTGATGCGCTTGATGGAAGTCGTCATGTCGACGTTCCTCCTTCCTATGTTCCGAGTACCCCCAAATCCCTTGTCAGATCTGTGCGTTGGCTGATCGGCGCCCCTGCCCGGAGCAGGCCGGCGCACCAGGGGCGGCCGCGACGCGCGCACAGGTGGGCAGCAACGTTTCTGCTGAGGTAAGTAGCATGAGGGCGCCACCCGGAATGATCATGCGAGGAGCGGATCGTGCGAGAGATCGCCGTGTTCAGCGGTAGTGCCCACCCCGAGCTGGCGGCGGAGGTCTGCGCGCATCTGGGGGTACCGCTCAGCCCGACCCGGGTCAGCCGGTTCGCCAACGACTGCCTGGAGGTGCAGCTCCAGGCCAACTGCCGGGAGCGGGACGTCTTCCTGATCCAGCCGCTGGTCAGGCCGGTCCAGGAGCACCTCGTCGAGCTGCTGCTGATGTGCGACGCGGCCCGCGGGGCGTCCGCCAGCCGGATCACCGTCGTGATGCCGCACTACTCCTACGCCCGCTCCGACAAGAAGGACGCGCCCCGCATCTCACTCGGCGGCCGGCTGGTCGCCGACCTGATGGTCGCGGCCGGCGCGAGCCGTGTTCTCGCCATGACCCTGCACGCGCCCCAGGTGCACGGCTTCTTCACGGTGCCGGTCGACCACCTGCACGCTCTGCGCGAGCTCGCCGCGCACTTCCGGCAGTACGACCTCTCCCGTACGACCGTCGTGTCCCCGGACCTCGGCAACGCCAAGGAAGCGGCCGCGTTCGCGCGGCTGATCGGCGCCCAGGTCGCCGCCGGCGCCAAGCAGCGGTTCGCGGACGACCGGGTCAGCATCAGCTCGGTCATCGGCGAGGTGGCCGGACGCGACGTCATCATCCTGGACGACGAGATCGCCAAGGGCAGCACGGTCATCGAACTCCTCGACCGGTTGCGGGAGTTGGGGCCGCGCTCGATCCGTGTCGCCTGTACGCACGGCCTCTTCGCGGCCGGGGCGCTGAAGCGGATCGGCGAGCAGCCGGACGTACTGGAGATCGTGTGCACCAACACCGTGCCGATCCAGGCCGAGGAGCGCACCGAGAAGCTGAAGGTCCTGTCCATCGCTCCGGCGCTCGCCGAGGCCGTGCGCCGCATTCACAACGGGGAGTCCGTGAGCGCCCTGTTCGATGCGCCGGGAACCGAGTAGCCAGGGGCTCTCACGGCGTCCTCATAACGTGCCGGACGTTGCCTCGGGCTGGCCGAGCGCCGCGTCCGGTGTCGGATGCGGCGGCAGCAGGCGGTTCAGGCCGGTGATCCTGAGCACGCGCAGGGTCAGCGGGTGGGTGCAGACCAGGTGCAGCTGCCCGCCGTGGTCGTGGGTCCGGCTCAGGGCCCGGTACAGCAGGCGAAGCCCGGAGCAGTCGAAGAACTCGATGCTCCGCAGGTCGATCACGATCCGCGCCCCGGGATGCGCCGTCACCCGGTCCAGATACGGGGCGATCTCCACCGCGGCCGCGATGTCGATCTCGCCGAGCAACTCCAGCACCGTGTGGTCGCGGTGCCGGTGGACGCGCAGATGCCGGCTGAACGGCGCAGGATCCAGCTGCACGACGACATCGCCTCCAACCAACCTGTTCACTTGCGGCGGCTGCTCAAATCCAGTCCCCGCACTGCAAGTTACCCTCGATTGAGCGAATCTGAGCATGTTCGATTGACATATGTCTTCGATTTGCGACAGATGCTTCGCGTGATGTGTGAGGCGTGACTACGACAGCGCGTGCCAGGCCTTGGAGAGTGCCTGACGGAACTGCTCGGTCTGATGAGCCGTGAGCTCCCGCACCATCCGCTCCTCCAGCTCCCGTACCTCCCCCTCGTGCCGGGCGAGCAGCTCACGGGCCGTGTCGGTGAGCAGGATCAGCAGCTCGCGGCGGCTCTGCGGATTGCGCTCGCGCCGCACCAGCCCGCGGGTCTCCAGGCTCCTTACCAGGTCGGCGATCGACTGCGCGGTGACGAAGGAGTCCCTGGCCAGCTGGGCGGCGGACAGTCCGTCGTGCCGCTGGAGCACGGTGAGGGCCGTGTACTGGAGCGCGGTGATCCCGGACGGCTTGACCAGCTCGTCCAGGTGTGAACGCACCACGAGCTCCACCTGTTTGACCATGTAGAGGAGCGACGGCGGTGCCTTGGCTGCCTGGGCGTCGAGCATGACTTCAGCCTAGAGCATTGACAGGAATCCTGTCTGTAAAGAGACTGCAGACAAACAGGAATCCTGTTTATTGAAATCTTGGCGATGAGGCTGAGGAGTGGCGATGACCACCTTCGAGATCGAACCCGGGCGGCTGTTCATCGGGGGCCGGTGGCGCGACGCCGCCGACGGAGCGCGCACCGACGTGGTCGACCCGTCCCGCGGCACGGTCCTCACCACCGCCGCGGACGCCGGCGCCGCCGACGTGGACGCTGCCGTGCGCGCCGCGCGGGACGCCTTCGACGACGGCGCCTGGTCCGGGCTGAGCGGCCGGGAACGCGGCCGGATCCTGCACCGGGTCGCCGAGCTGATCCGGGAGAACGCCGACCGGATGGCCGAACTGGAGAGCCGTGACGTCGGCAAGCCGATCACGCTCGCGCACGCCGTCGACGTCACGAACGCGGCCAACGACTACGAGCACTTCGCCGCCCTCGCCCATGGTCTGGACGGCGCGGTCCGCGACACCCCCATGAACGCCGTCGCCTACGTCCGACGCCGGCCGGTCGGCGTGGTGGCGGCGATCACGCCGTACAACTTCCCCCTGATCCTGGCCGGTTCGAAGATCGCCCCGGCGCTCGCGGCCGGCAACACGGTGGTCCACAAGCCGGCCGAGGAGACTCCGCTGAGTGCCCTGTACATGGCCGACCTCTTCAAGCGGGCCGGTGTCCCCGACGGCGTGGTCAACGTCGTCACCGGCGGACCCGCGGCCGGCGAGGCGCTGCTGCGGCACTCCGGCGTCGACAAGGTCGCCTTCACCGGCTCGACCACCGTCGGCCGGAAGGTCGCGGCCATCGCAGGCGAGGCGCTCAAGCCGGTCACCATGGAGCTCGGCGGCAACGCGGCCCACGTCGTCTTCGAGGACGCCGACCTGGAGAAGGCCGTCGGCGCGATCATCAAGGGCTTCGTCTTCAACACCGGGCAGTTCTGCATGGGCGGACCCCGGCTGCTGGTGGCGCGCCAGGTCCACAGCACCCTGCTCGGCATCCTCGCCGACGCGGTGCCCGGCGTCCCGGTCGGCGACCCGCGCGAGGCCGGGACCGTGGTCGGCCCGATGGCGGGGGAGCGGCATCTGCGCAAGGTCGAGGAGTACGTCGAGCTGGCCCGCAAGGAGGGCGGCACCATCGTCTGCGGCGGTGAACGGCTCGATCTCGACGGCGGCTACTACTACATGCCCACCGTCATTGCCGACCTGCCGAACGACTCCCGGGTGATCCAGGAGGAGATCTTCGGCCCGGTCCTCACCGTCCAGCCCTTCGACTCCGAGGACGAGGCCGTCGAACTCGCCAACTCCACTCCGTACGGCCTGGCCTCGGGCGTGCAGACCGGGAACCTGGCCCGCGCCCACCGGGTCGCCGAACGGCTGGACGCCGGGATCGTCTGGATCAACGACTGGGCGATGCTCGACCCTGCGGTCCCCTTCGGCGGGGTCAAGGACTCCGGCTTCGGCCGCGAGTACGGGCCCGAGGCGCTGGACGCCTACACCACCACCAAGTCCGTCGTCGTCTCGCTCGACTGAGCGCACCGCCAAGGAGATTCACGCGATGTCCATCCCCACCCGTGCCGCCGTCGTCGAGTCGGGCGGAGCCCCGTTCGCCCTGTCCGACGTGGAGCTCGACGAGCCCGCACCGCACGAGGCCGTCGTCCGTATGGTCGCGACGGGCCTGTGCCACACCGACCTCGGCGTGGCGAGCGGAGCGCTGCCCTTCCCGCTGCCCGGCGTCCTCGGCCATGAGGGCGCGGGCGTGGTCGAGGCCGTCGGCGCCGCCGTGACCGGCGTCGCGCCGGGCGACCACGTCGTGCTGTCGTTCACCTCGTGCGGCGGCTGCCGCGACTGCCGGGGCGGCCACCCGGCGTACTGCGCGACCTGGCTGCCGCTGAACCTCATCGGCGGCCGGCGGGCCGACGGTACCGGCACCATCAGCCGGGCCGGGGAGGACCTCGGCGGCCACTTCTTCGGCCAGTCCTCCTTCGCCGAGCGGGCGTTGGTCGACGAGCGCAGCCTGGTGAAGGTCGACCCGGAGGTGCCGCTCGCCTCGATCGCCCCGCTGGGCTGCGGGGTGCAGACCGGGGTGGGTGCCGTCTGGAACGTCCTGAAGCCGGTCACCGGCAGCACCGTCGTCGTCCTCGGCGCCGGAGCGGTCGGCCTGTCCGCCGTCATGGCCGCCGCCCTGACCCCCGCCACCGACATCGTCGCCGTCGACCGGGTCGCCGAACGTCTGTCACTGGCAAGGGAGTTGGGCGCCACCCACACGATCGACGCGACCGGGACCGACCTCGCCGCGGCGCTCGCCGACATCACCGGCGGCCGCGGCGCCGACGGCGTCGTCGAGACCACCGGCAACGTCGGCGTGCTGCGCCGGGGCGTCGACGCGCTCGCCGCCCGGGGCACCCTGGTCGTCGTGGGCGCCCCGCCCTTCGGCACCGAAGTCGCCCTCGACGTCAACGGGTTGCTCGGCGGCAAGCGGGTCGTCGGCCTCACCCTCGGCGACGCCGAGACGCAGACCTTCATACCGGCCCTGGTCCGGCTGGTGAAGGAAGGCCGCCTTCCGCTGCACCGCCTGATCAGCACCTATCCGTTCACGGACATCGACCGGGCCGTGAGGGACATGGGCGCGGGCAAGGCGATCAAGCCCGTGCTCACCTTCTGACCCCGCCGGCCGTCGCGCGTCAGTCCATCGTCAGGACGAGCTTCCCCGTCGTCCGGCCGGTCTCGCCCAGGGCGTGCGCCTCGGCGGCATCGGCCAGCGGGAAGGTCCCGGCGATCTCCGGTCGCAGCTTGCCCTGCTCGACCAGTTCCGCGATCGCCTGCATACCGGCACGGTCGGCGTCCAGCAGCATCCGAACGGCCCGCACCCCGAGCCGCTCGGCCTCCTCGCCGAACTCGTCCGAGCCGACCGGCAGGATCGAGACGACGACACCGCCCGGACGCAGCACACGCAGCGAGCGCACCGAGGTCTCACCGCCCAGGGTGTCCAGGACGACGTCGACGTCCTTGACGGCCTCGGTGAAGTCCGTCTCCCGGTAGTCGATCACCTCGTCCGCGCCCAGGCCGCGCAGGAACTGGTGCTTGCCCGCGCTGGCCGTGCCGATCACGTGGGCGCCGCGCGCCTTGGCGATCTGCACGGCCACGTGCCCGACGCCGCCGGCCGCCGCGTGGATCAGCACGCGCTTCCCCGGCCGGACGTCGGAGTGCTCGGTCAGTGCCTGCCAGGCGGTCAGGGACACCAGCGGCAGGGCCCCCGCCTCCGTGTGGCCGATCTCGGACGGCTTGTGCGTGAGGGCCCGCACCGGGGCGATGACGTACTCGGCGTGCGAGCCGTGGCCGAAGGGGTAGGGCAGCATGCCGAAGACCTCGTCGCCGGGGCGGAAGGCGGCGACGCCGATGCCGACCGCCTCGACCACGCCGGAGACGTCCCAGCCGAGGACGAACGGGGGCTCGCCCAGGAAGCCGCCGTTCTCGCGGTGCTTCCAGTCGGTCGGGTTGACGCCGGCCGCGCGGACGCGGACCAGTACCTCGTTCGGGCGCGGCGCCGGGCGCTCGATCTGAACTTCCTTCAGGACCTCGGGACCGCCGAGGACGTCCTGGCTGATGGCTCGCATGGTGTTCACAGTGCTCATGGTGAAACAGCCTGCCGGGGTCCGCCGCTCCAGAAAATGGCACGATTGCCAACCTTCGATAGAATCGTGCCATGGATGGTGAACGACAGGTGGAACGGGTCGTGGTGCTGGCCCTGGACGGCGTCTATCCCTTCGAGCTGGGCATCCCCAGCCGGATCTTCGGCGCCGCCGACGGCCGGTACGAGGTGCTGACGTGCAGCGTCGACGGCAATCCGGTGCGCAGCAACGCCGACTTCACGATCGGTGTCCAGCACGGGCCGGAGATCCTCGCCACCGCCGACACCGTGGTGGTCGCCTCGGTCGGCGTCGCGTACATCCCCGAGGAGCTGCCCGCCGAGGTCGCCGCGGCGCTCGCCCGGATCCGCCCGGACGCGCGGATCGTGTCGATCTGCACGGCCGCCTTCGTCCTGGCGGCGGCGGGCCTGCTGGACGGCCGGCGCGCCACCACGCACTGGCATGTGACCGACCTGTTCCGGCGCCGCTATCCGCAGGTCGAACTCGACCCGGACGTCCTGTTCGTCCACGACGGCCGGGTCCTCACCTCGGCCGGCGCCGCCTCCGGCGTCGACGTCTGCCTGCACATCGTGCGCACCGACCACGGCAGCGGACTGGCCAACGCGGTCGCCCGGCGCTGCGTCGTACCGCCCTTCCGGGACGGCGGCCAGGCCCAGTACATCGAGCAGCCAGTCCCGGAGAGCGGAGCCGCCGGCACCGCCGCCACCCGCGCCTGGGCCCTGGAACGCCTCGACGAACCGCTCACCCTGACCGACCTCGCCGCCCACGCCCGGATGAGCCTGCGCACCTTCGCCCGCCGCTTCAGCGACGAGGTCGGCCTCAGCCCCGGCCGCTGGCTGATCCAGCAACGCGTCGGCCGGGCCCGCCATCTGCTGGAGTCCAGCGACCTGCCGGTCGACCGGATCGCCATCGAGGTCGGCTTCGCCACCGGCGCCTCGCTGCGGCAGCACCTGCACGCAGCGATCGGGGTGTCACCGCAGGCGTACCGCCGCACGTTCCAGGCGGCCGGCGTCCGCTAGCGAAGCGGCAGACGGGTCAGGCCTCCTGCGCCGCGTACACCTGCGCGCCTCCCACATAGGTCCGCGCGACCCGGGTCCGCGCGATCTCCTCCGCCGGCCCGACGAACGGATCGCGGTCCAGGACGACGAGATCGGCCAGTGCTCCCGCCCGCACCTCACCGGTGTCGTCAAGGTGGTTCACATGCGCCGAGCCCGCCGTGTACGCGGTGAGTGCCTCGGTGAGCCCGATCCGCTCGCCGGGCAGGAACACCTGCGCGTCATCGGCGTCCGGCGTCACCCGGTTGACTGCGACATGGACGCCGTGCAGCGGATCGGGGCTGCTCACCGGCCAGTCGCTGCCCGCCGCGAGCCGTGCGCCTGCGCGCAGCAGGGCGCCGAACGGGTACTGCCACGCGGCCCGTTCGGGTCCGAGGAAGGGGATCGTCAGCTCGTCCATCTGCGGCTCGTGCGCGGCCCACAGCGGCTGGACGTTCGCGATCGCCCCGAGCCGAGCGAAACGCGGCACGTCCGCGGGCTGGATCACCTGGAGATGGGCCAGGTGAGGCCGGGTGTCGCTGGGCCCGTTGACGGCGCGCGCGGCCTCGATCGCGTCCAGCGCGTCACGTACGGCCCGGTCGCCCAGGGCATGGAAGTGGCACTGGAAGCCGAGCGCGTCCAACTCGGTGACGTACTTGGGCAGTTGCTCCGGGTCGATGAAGCTGGTGCCCCGGTTGGCGGTGGCGCAGCCGCACTTGTCGAGATAGGGGTCCACCAGTGCGGCGGTACCGGTCTCGGCTACGCCGTCCAGCATCAGTTTGACGCTGGTCGCCCGGAACCGTCCGTGACTCAACGCCTCGCGCCGCTCGGCCAGTTCGGGAATCTGCTCCGAGCCACGCTCACGGTCCCACCACAGCGCGCCGACCACCCGCGCGGTGAGTGAGCCGTCCCGCGCGGCCGCCAGATACGCCTGCGCCGGGTTGTCCATGCCGAGGAAGTCCCCGACCAGCGCGTCCTGCCAGGCGGTGATGCCGAGCGCGTGCAGATGCCGCTGGGCGTGCAGCAGGGCCGCCACCCGGTCGGCCTGCGTGGCGGGCGGGGGCAGCCGGCCCACGAGCTGCATCGCGCCCTCCTGGAGCGTCCCGCTCGGCTCGCCGGAGGCGTCGCGCTCGATCCGCCCGTCGGCCGGGTCGGGCGTGTCCCGGGTGATCCCGGCGAGCGCGAGGGCGCGGCTGTTGACCCAGGCCCCGTGATGGTCCCGGTTCGGCAGATACACCGGCCGGTCGGGCACCACCGAGTCCAGCAGCTCCTTCGTCGGCGTACCGCCCTCGAAGGCCTCCATCGACCAGCCGCCGCCGGTGATCCACTCCCGCTCCGGATGCGCGTCCGCGTAGGCACGCACCGCCGCGAGGGTGTCGTCCGCCGTCCTCGTACCGGTCAGATCGCACTGGGTGAGCTCCAGCCCGGCCGGCACCGGATGCACGTGCGCGTCCTGGAACCCGGGCAGCAGCAGCCGCCCGGCGAGGTCCACCACCTCGGTCCGCGGTCCGGCGAGATTGTGCACCTCCTCGCGCCCTACGGCCGTGATGCGGTCGCCGGTGACGGCCACGGCGGTCGCGGTGCGGCCCTCGGGGGTGAGGACGGGGCCGCCGGTGAAGAGGAGATCTGCGTACATGTTCCGTTTCCTGGTCGGGGGTTATCGGGAGGTGGCGAGCAGCCGGGGCGCGTCGGCGTCGGTGCCCTTGCCGGTGCGGAAGTACGGCGACCTGCGCACCCACTTGGCCCACGCGGCGGCCATGAAGCCGGACGCGATCATCGCGAGCGGGGTGAGGAGCAGGAACCACCCGTTGTCCGCGCTGACTTCGAAGTGGTCGGCGGAGGTGTAGAACGACCAGCCGAGATAGCCGCCGAGACCGAGCAGCGCGAGCGCGCTCAGCGTGGGCAGCACCACCGCGCGCACCCCCTGCCACAGGTCCTCGCGCAGCAGGGCGCGGAAGCGGACGGCTGCCGCGAGGGCGGTGAGGGCGTACGACAGGGCGACCACTATGCCCACGGCGTTCACCGTCGCCATGATCATGTCGGCCAGCCGCGGGATGACCAGTGCGAGCACCGCGACCGCGACGGCCAGCGCGCCGATCAGCATCGTGCCGACGGCCGGAGTCCCGTACCGCGGGCTGACCTTGGACCACACCGGCCCGAGCGTGCGGTCGCGGCTCATCGCGAACATCCCGCGCGCTGTCGGGATCACCCCGGCCTGGAGCGAGGCGACGGCCGAGAACATCAGCGCGATCAGGGGGAGCGCAGCCCATGGCTGGGAGGCCAGTCGCTCACCGAAGAAGGCGAGCCCCTCGGGCCCGTGACCGACCAACTCCTTCTCGGACAGGACGCGTTGGAAGGCGATCGAGCCGAGCAGGAACATTCCGAGCATGGTGAACAGGGTGATGGTGCCGGCCCGGGACGCGTCGCGCGGGTCGCGGACCTCCTCGTTGACGGTGAACGCCGACTCGAAGCCCCAGTAACAGAACACCGACAGCAGCAGCCCCTGCGCCAGCGCGGTCGCCGACGGGATCTCGAACGGGTCGAACCAGCTGAGGCTGAAGTCGTGCGGGCCGGTGACGATGCCGTAGCCGCAGAAGCCGATCAGGACGACGTACTCGAAGACCAGCAGTCCGGCCTGGAGCCGTGCGGCGGAGCGGATGCCGGTCACGGCGGTCAGCGTGACGGCCACCAGGACGACGATGCCGACGGCCGTGGTCTGCGCGGTCGAACCGGGGTCCAGCGCGAGGCCGCCCACCCGGTGCAGCCCGGCGTCGCCCGCCAGTTGCAGCAGGGCCGAGCCGGTGACCGCGGTGGTGTACGCGAGGAACGCCACCACGGCCACGATGTTCACCCAGCCGACCATGAAGCCCAGCCACGGGGTGAGCGAACGGCCCACCCACACATAGCCGTTGCCCGCGTTGGGCTCGACCTTGTTCAGCCGGGAGTAGGCGCCCGCGATGCCGAGGATCGGCAGGAACGCCAGCAGCATGATCGCCGGCAGATGCAGGCCGACCACGCCGGCGGTGACCCCGAGGCCGATGCCGATGCTGGTGGTCGCGGCCGTGCTGGACGCGGCGATGGCGATGCCGTCCAGGACACCGAGGGACTTGCGCAGCTCGGGCCGCGCTGGAGGGTCGACGACGCTGGGGGGCTGCTGATCGGACATGGCCGGATCTCCGCTCGCATCGGGGGCCCGGTCGGCCCCGATGAGCGGACATGAAACTGAACGGGGGCTTAACAGGTCAACGGTGTTGTCGTAAGGTGCGGGGCACCGGACCGAGGAAGGCAGTCCATGAGCGAGAGAGTCGTCCCGCCCGCCGCCCGGCAGCGCAGGCGCCCCACCAAGCAGGGCGTGGTCCTGTCCGAGGACCTGATCGTCGAGACCGCCTTGCGGCTCATCGAGGAGCACGGCGCCGACGCCCTGTCGGTGCGCCGCCTCGGTCGGGCCCTCGGCGCCGACCCCAGCTCGCTGTACCGGTACTTCCGGACCACGGACGACCTGATGCTCGCCATCGCCGACGAACTCATCGGCCGTACCCTGCGCACCTGGCGACCCACCGGGGACTGGCGCGCCGACCTGCGGGGCCTCGGCCTGCGCATGCACGCGGGCGCCCTCGCGCACCCCCGGGCCGCGGTGCTCAGCTCGTACCGGGTGACCGGCCGGGTGTACGAGATCCAGGCCGTCGAGACCATCCTCGGCGTGCTGCGCCGCGCCGGTTTCCCCGATCCCGACGCCGTGCGGATCTACCACGTCTTCGTCGACCAGGCCCTCGCGCACGGCGCCCTCGACTCGGCGAGCGTCGCGATGCCGAAGGCCGCGCGGGACGCGGAGGACGCCGTCTGGCGGGCCACATACGCACGGCTGCCCGCCGAAACCCACCCGCACATCGCGGCCACCGCCCGGCATCTCGTGGCCGACATGGCCCGCAGCTCCTATCCGGCGGCCCTGGACCTGCTGCTCAGCGCCGCGGCGAGCCGGCTCGCGGAAATCCGGTCCCGGTCCGGGGACCCGGCGGCCACACTGGACCCGTCCGTCACAACCGAGCCCTGAGGAGAGAGTCCGCCGATGGCCCCGTCGCCCGCACGCCCCGCCGAGCAGCGCAAGCAGGACACCCTGCACCGACTGGAGCACGACGAGGACGTGTGGGTCGCCACCGCCGACGCAGGCGGGGGAGTGCCGTTCCTGGTGCCGCTCTCCTTCCTCTGGGACGGCTCGACCCTGCTGCTGGCGACGCCCGCGGCCAGCCCCACGGGCCGCAACCTCAGGGCGACCGGCAGGACGCGCCTCGGCATCGGTCCCACCTGCGACGTCGTCATGGTCGAGGGCACCGTCGAGACGATCACACGGGACGAGCTGTCCGAGGAGGAGGGCGACCGCTTCGCGACGAAGACCGGCTTCGACCCGCGCCGGCTCAGCACGCCCTACCTGTACTTCCGCGTCCTGCCGACCCGGGTGCAGGCCTGGCGCGAGGCGAACGAGCTGGACGGGCGCGAGCTGATGCGGGACGGGAAGTGGCTGGTGGCGGACTGAAACGCGCTGACCTGGACACCCGTGGGGGACAGGGCGGCGGGGCAGCACGTCCCGCGCCCAGGACTCCTGCGGAGGAACCATGCCAGTGGTGAAAGCGGGCTTCGTGGTGCTCGACTGCGCCGAGCCCGAGAAGCTCGCCGTCTTTTACACGGAACTCCTGGAAGGCGAGCAGACGGACGCGACCGCCAACCGTGTCGAGATCAGGGGCGCCGACGGGACCCGGCTCGCGTTCCGCCGCGACATGAACGCGACCCCGCCGAGCTGGCCGCGCCCCGAGAACTCCCTCCAGGCCCATCTGGACTTCGTGGTGGAGGACCTGGACGAGGCCGAGCGCCGGATCGTCGGCCTCGGCGGCCGCCCCGTGGAGACGAAGGAGCCGGCGGGGCCCTACGAGGAACGCGGCTACTCCGACCCGGCCGGCCACTCCTTCACCCTGCGCCGCGTGCCGGCGACCGCGCCGAAGCAGGGCTGAGCGTTCCGCCCGCCCGGTGCCCCGGGCGGGTGGGCCCTCAGTCGCGGCCGCCCTGGTCGGCGACCGGCCACACGCCCGTCTTGCGTTCGATCGCCTTGGCTCCCGTGCGGTCCGCCAGGCTCCGGGCCACCGCGAAGAGGGCGCCCTGGACCGCGGCCGCGAGCAGGATCTCGCCCCAGCCGCGCTCACGGTCCAGCGCGTCGGGGGCGTCCTCCTCGTTCCGGATCGCCATCCAGGTCTTGCGGAAGGCGATTCCCGCCAGCGCCCCGCTCGCCCAGCCCAGGGCGAATCCCAGGGGCTTGTAGGCCAGGGGGAGTTTCAGCTTCTTCTGCTTGTTGTTCTTCTTCGCCATGCGCGCCTGCGCCTCCTTCGTCGATCAGGGTCGTCCGCTCGCCGGGACCCGCTCGGCCTCGGGCACCGGCCCGGGCGGCGTCCCGTCGCCGAACGGCCTGCCGCCCAGCTCCTCGCGGTGGTGCGGTGCCGCCCAGCCCGCCAGGTCGGGCCCGAGAGGCACGATTCCGGTCGGGTTGATGCCGCTGTGCACCTGGTAGTAGTGCCGTTTGATGTGGTCGAAGTCGACGGTGTCACCGAAGCCCGGCGTCTGGTGGAGATCGCGGACGTACGCCCACAGGACCCGATTCTCCGTCAGCTTCCAGCGGTTGCACTTGAAATGGCCGTGATAGACGGCGTCGAAGCGGACCAGCGTGGTGAAGAGCCGGATGTCCGCCTCGGTGATGGTGTCGCCGACCAGATAGCGCTGCCCGGCCAGCCGCTCCGCCAGCAGTTCCAGCCGCCTGAAGAGCCGGGCGTACGCCCCCTCGTACTGCGCCTGGCCGGTGGCGAACCCCGCCCGGTACACACCGTTGTTGACGTCCTCGTAGACGTCCGCCATCACGGCGTCGATCTCGTCCCGCAGCGCCTTCGGGTACAGGTCGGGCGCGCCGTCGCGGTGCAGTGCCGTCCACTCGGTGGCGAGGTCGAGGGTGATCCGCTGATAGTCGTTGGTGACGAGCCGGCCGCTGGGCACGTCCACGATCGCGGGGACGCTGACACCGCCGGGGTAGCCGGTCTCCCGCCGGTCGTACGCCTCGCTGAGGAAGCGGATGCCGAGCACCGGGTCGCGGTCGCCGGGATCCAGCGTGAACCGCCAGCTCCGGTCGTCCTGGATCGGGTCGGCGATCGCCAGCGACAGGGCGTCCTCAAGACCGAGCAGCCGCCGTGACACCAGGGACCGGCTCGCCCACGGACAGGCACGGCTGACCACCAGGCGGTAGCGGCCCGCCTCCACCGGCCAGCCGTCCCGCCCGTCCGCCGTGATCCGGTCCGTGAAGTGGGCCCTCGACCGCTGGAACCGTTTCCTCCCGTACTCGGTGTTGCCCCCGCCGCTCATACCGGCGCTCCTCTCCGCTGTGCTCGCCCTCTCTGCGTACGCCTCTGGTCCCACCGAGTCCCCCGATTTCCGTCGACGGCACGGTGTGAGGCAGGTCGATCTGGGGATTCGGCGATAGATGAGCAGGGACAACGAGGCGCCGAACACGGACCGCAGGACCCGGGTCACCGTGCTGGTGGCGCTCACCGCCAATCTCGTCATCGCCGTCGCCAAGGCCGTCGGAGGGATCTTCGCCCACTCGCCGGCCCTGCTGTCGGAGGCGGCGCACTCCGTGGCGGACAGCCTGAACGAGGTCTTCCTGCTGGCCGCGCTGCGCCGCAGCCGCCGTCCCGCCGACGCCCGCCATCCCTTCGGCTACGGCAAGGAGCGCTTCTTCTGGTCGCTGCTCGCGGCCGTCGGCATCTTCGTCATGGGCGGCTGCTTCTCCTTCTTCCAGGGTTTCGAAGCGCTGCGGGGCGGCGGCGAGGAGCAGTTCAGCGGCTATGTGGTGGGCATGATCGTGCTGGGAGTCGCCTTCGTCGCCGAGGGGGTGTCGCTGGTGCGGGCGCTGCGCCAGGTGCGCCGGCAGGGCGGCCTCGCGAGCGGCATGCGCGACCCGGCCCTGCGCACGGTCGTCGCCGAGGACGCCACGGCCGTGCTCGGCGTGACGCTCGCCTTCGCGGGCATGGCCCTGCACATGGTCACCGGGCAGGTCGTGTGGGAGGCGTCCGCGTCGCTGGCGATCGGCGCGCTGCTCGTCTACGTCGCCTACCGGCTCGGTCGCGAGGCCCGCGACCAGCTGATCGGGGAGGCCGCCGACCCCGAGGCGGACGCCAGGATCCGTGCGCTGCTGGCGGCACAGCCGGAGATCGACAGCGTGGAGGCCCTGTTCACCATGAAGACGGGCCTGGACACCGCTCTGGTGGCGGCCCGCGTCGATCTGGTGCCCGGGCTGGACAGCGAAGAGGTCGAGGAGGTCGCCGTCCGCATCAAGCGGGCCGTCGGCGACGAGGTGGAGGAGGCCGACCAGATCTTCCTCGACGTGACCGAGCGCTCCGCCCAGGAGGCATACGGAAGCCCCGCCGCGACGGGGGAGCGCGGCGGGGCCTGACGCACGTGTGCCCCACGGACACGGGTTCATGCGTCCCGTCGGAAAAAAATCTGCGGAGCCCTGATCAGCCCTCGTCGAAGGGCTCCAGGACGAACAGCGGGATCACCCGGTCCGTCTTCTGCTGGTACTCCGCGTACGGCGGATAAGCAGCGACGGCCCGCTCCCACCACTCGGCCTTCTCCGTGCCGGTGACCTCGCGGGCCCGCATGTCGCGCAGCTCCGTGCCGTCCCTGAGCTCCACATGGGGGTCGGCCTTGACGTTGTGGTACCAGACCGGGTGCTTGGGCGCCCCGCCCAGCGAGGCGACGGCGGCGTAGCTGCCCTCGTGCTCGACGCGCATCAGGGGCGTCTTGCGGATCTTGCCGCTCCTGGCACCGCGGGTCGTGAGCAGGATCACGGGCATCCCCGTGTTCATGAGGGTCGTGCCCTGGGTCCCGCCGGAGCTCTCGTACAACTCGACCTGCTTGCGGACCCAATCGGTCGGGCTGGGCTCGTACTCGCCCTCAAGAGGCATGTCATCGGTCCCATCGTCGTGTCCTGTGCTGACTGACACCGTGCTTCAACACCGGCCGGTGCGTGATTCATCCTGCCGGTCCTACAGCAGCATCCTCACAGCCAGCAGCAGGATCACGCCGCTCGACACGAGCGCCGTCACCAGCCGTCCCCGGCTCCCCGTCAGCAGCCGTCCCAGCAGCGCCCCGCCCCCGGCGAGCAGCAGCTGCCAGCTCGCCGAAGCGGCGAAGGCGGCCAGGACGAACACGCCCTGTTCCGGAGGGGAGACGGCATCCGCGGCACGGGTGCCGAGGACCAGGGCCGCGAAGTAGATCACGGTGGTCGGGTTGAGCAGGGTGATGCCGAGCAGCGCCAGATAGGCGCGCGCCGGGCTCGGGGGAGGAGGCGTGGAGCGGGTGGCGAGCCGGTGGCCGCAGTAGTGGCGTACGGCGGTGACCGCGCCCCGTGCCGCGAGGAACACCAGCACCAGGGCGGAGGCCCAGCGCAGCGGCACCAGCACCGGACGCAGAGCGGCGGCCAGCGCGGAACCGCCGAGGGCGGCCACCAGCGCGTAGAGCCCGTCGGCCGTCGCGACGCCGAGCGCGGCGCAGACCCCGGTCCGCAGGGATGTACGGGCGGTGAGGGAGACGAGATAGGTCGCGACCGCTCCGACCGGGACGGCGATGCCGTAGCCCGCGAGCAGCCCCGCGACGAGCGCGGCGGTCACGACGTGGGAAGCGAGGGCCTCCACGGGCGGCCGGGCTGCTGCTGGGACCGCACCGGACGAGCGGCGGCGGTCGGCGGCAGGAAGGCGAGGATCGTAGGCATGGCCGGATTCTGGGGGTGGGCCCGGCCCTCCGACAAGCGAATTTCGCGGGAGGGCCGCGCGGCACCGGTCCGGCGCCCGCCGGACCGAAGCTCTGTGCGACGATCCCCGGCCAGATTGCCCGCGCGCCTGATCTGGCCGAACTTGACGTCGTCAGCTAGATGCCCCAGGCATCTAATGAAGATCGGCACGACGCACTCTTCGTCTGCGAGGTCTTCGATGACGGACATGACGGAACCCCCCACCGTCGCCTTCCCCCAGAACCGCACCTGCCCCTACCACCCGCCCACCGCCTACGACCCCCTGCGCGACACCCGACCCCTGGCCCGCATCACCCTCTACGACGGCCGTCCGGCCTGGCTGGTCACCGGACATGCCCTCGCCCGCACCCTGCTCGCCGACCCCCGGCTGTCCTCGGACCGCTCCCGGCCCGAATTCCCCGCGCCCAACGAGCGGTTCGCGGCGGTGCGCGACCGGAAGTCCGCCCTGCTGGGCGTCGACGACCCCGAACACCGGGTCCAGCGGCGGATGATGGTCCCCAGTTTCACCCTGCGCCGCGCCGCCGAGCTGCGCCCGCAGATCCAGCGGATCGTGGACGAACGGCTCGACGCGATGATCGCCCAGGGGCCGGCCGCCGACCTGGTGACGGCCTTCGCGCTGCCCGTGCCCTCGATGGTCATCTGCGCGCTGCTGGGCGTGCCGTACGCCGACCACGACTTCTTCGAGGGGCAGTCGCGACGCCTGCTGCGCGGCCCCAGGGCCGCCGACACGATGGACGCCCGCGACCGGCTGGAGGCCTACTTCAACGAGCTGATCGACCGCAAGCAGAAGGAGCCGGAGCCCGGCGACGGCGTCCTCGACGAGCTCGTTCACGGGCAGCTGCGCGACGGCGACCTCGACCGCGAGGAGGTCGTCGCCTTCGCGACCATCCTGCTGGTCGCCGGCCACGAGACGACCGCCAACATGATCTCGCTGGGCACCTTCGCCCTCCTCCAGCACCCCGAACAGCTGGCCGAGCTGCGCGCCGACCCCGGGCTGCTGCCCGCCTCGGTCGAGGAGCTCATGCGGATGCTGTCGATCGCCGACGGGTTGCTGCGCGTCGCCGTCGAGGACATCGACACGGACGGCGGCACGATCCGGGCGGGCGACGGAGTGGTTTTCTCGACCTCGGTCATCAACCGCGACGAGTCCGTCTACCCCGACCCCGACGCCCTGGACTGGCACCGCCCCACCCGCCATCACGTCGCCTTCGGGTTCGGCATCCACCAGTGCCTGGGCCAGAACCTGGCCCGCGCCGAGATGGAGATCGCCCTGCACTCGCTCTTCGAGCGCCTGCCGACCCTGCGGCTTGCCGTCCCGGCGGAGGAAATCCCCTTCAAACCCGGCGACACGATCCAGGGGATGCTGGAACTCCCCGTGACCTGGTAAGAGGCTCCGGTCATGGACAACGAAACACACGAATCAGGCCAAATCCACATCGACATCAACCACGACGTCTGCGTGGGCGCCGGTCAGTGCGCCCTGGCCGCCCCGTCCGTGTTCACCCAGGACGACGACGGCTTCAGCGCCCTGCTCCCCGGCCGGGAGGACGGCGGCGGCGACCCCATGGTGCGGGAAGCTGCCCGGGCCTGCCCGGTCAGCGCCATCACCGTGTCGGTAGAGGGGAGTTGACGCCGGGCGACCACGTCGTACGCCCGTATCCGTGGGCGGGTCCGTACCAGGGCCCGCCCACCGGCGGGTGCCGCGGGCCGCCCGCTCAGCGGGCCGCCGCCAGCAGTGTCCGCGCCGCCTCCCGCGCCTCGCCCGCCGGCCGCGTGTCACCCGTTATCCCGGCCGTGACCATCGCGCCCTCGGCCAGCAGATACAGCGGTCCGGTCAGCGCGCCGGGCAGTCCGGCGTCGGCGACCAGTGCGGCGAGGTAGTCGCGGAACGCCCGCTTGTGCGCCCGGACCTGGTTGGCCACCCGCTCCGAGCGGGCGCCCAGCTCGCCGTAGGAGTTGATCCAGGCGCAGCCGCGGAAGTCCTCCTCGGCGAACCACTCCTCCAGCCAGTCGAAGACGGCGAGGATCCGCCGCTCGGGGTCCGGCTGCTGCTCCGCGTACGCGGCGAGCCCGCCGCGCCAGCGCACGTCGCGCCGCTCCAGATACGCCTCGACCAGCTGCTCCTTCGCCGGGAAGAGCTGATAGAGCCGCTTGAGCGAGACCCCGGAAGCGCCCCGGATGTCGTCCATGCCGACGGACTGGATGCCGCGTCCGTAGAACAGCCCCTCCGCTGCGTCCAGTGCCTGCTCCCGGGCGGTCGCGCTGTCCATGTGCTGGCCTCTCCTTGACGTGAGAACGTGCGTTCTCCTACGGTAGCAGCCAGCCGGAGAACGCACGTTCTCCCGCACGCCCACCGCCGATACCGCCCGGAGGAAGACATGACCGACCGCCCGCCCCTGCCCCCGTTCACCCACGAGACCGCAGTGCAGAAGGTGCAGGCCGCCGAAGACGCCTGGAACACCCGCGACCCGCACAAGGTGTCGCTCGCCTACTCGGAGGACTCCGTGTGGCGCAACCGCGACACCTTCGTCACCGGCCGCGCCGAGATCGTCGAGCTGCTCACCGCGAAGTGGGCGCGCGAGCAGGAGTACGCGCTGCGCAAGGACCTGTGGGCCTTCGACGGCAACCGCATCGCGGTCCGCTTCCAGTACGAGTGCCGGGACGCCGACGGCCAGTGGTGGCGCTCCTACGGCAACGAGCTGTGGGAGTTCGACGAGCACGGCCTGATGACCCGTCGCGAGGCGAGCATCAACGACGTGCCGATCGAGGAGAAGGAGCGCCGCATCCTCGGCCCCCGGCCGGAGAACGAGCGCGGGCTCACCTTCCCGGTGCGCTAGGCCCGTTGAGTAGGGTTCCCGGGTGACCGAACAGGCCCGGAAACCCTTCCTCTACGTCGTCGTCTGCGCCGCCGGGATCGCCGCGGACGTCAGCAAACTGATCAGCGCCGCGCAGGAGCGGGACTGGGAGACCGGGGTCATCGCGACCCCGGTCGCCATGAACGGCTTCTTCGACACCGCCGCCGTCGAGGCCCTGTCCGGCCGCCCGATCCGCTCGGCGTGGCGCACTCCCGCCGAGCCGCGCCCCTTCCCGCCGCCGGACGCCGTCGTCGTCGCCCCGGCCACCTTCAACACGATCAACAAGTGGGCCGCCGGCATCTCCGACACCCTCGCCCTGGGCACCCTGTGCGAGGCGTACGGCCTCGGCGTGCCGATCGCCGTCCTGCCCTGCGTCGCCGACGCCCTCGCCGCCCACCCCGCCTACGGGGACAGCCTGATACGGCTGCGCGGGATGGGCGTGCGCTTCGGGGAGCCGTACACGGGCGAGCCCGGGGAGGACGGCGGACGACCGGAGTTCGGCTGGGAACGCGCGCTGGACCTGCTGGAGCGCGACGCGGACGCCGGCTGACGAGAACCGGTGCGGCCCCGGTCGGCGAACCGGCCCCGAGCGCGCACCACGACGTACGCTCCCCCTGGTACCCCACCCCGAAGGCAGGAGCAGCAACGATGCAGTACGTGAAGCTCGGTTCGACGGGCCTGGACGTCTCGCGGATCTGTCTGGGTTGCATGACCTACGGGCTCCCCGACCGCGGCGCGCACGAGTGGACGCTCGACGAGGAGGCGTCGCGGCCGCTGATCCGCCAGGCGCTGGACGCCGGGATCAACTTCTTCGACACCGCCAACGTCTACTCCGACGGCACCAGCGAGGAGATCGTCGGCAAGGCGCTCCGCGACTTCGCGAGCCGGGACGAGATCGTGCTCGCGACGAAGGTCAACGGCCGGATGCGGCCGGGCCCCAACGGCGCCGGGCTCTCCCGCAAGGCGATCATGACGGAGATCGACCACAGCCTCGCCCGCCTCGGCACCGACTACGTCGACCTGTACCAGATCCACCGCTTCGACCCCCACACCCCGGTCGAGGAGACGATGGAGGCGCTGCACGACCTGGTGAAGGCGGGCAAGGTGCGCCACATCGGGGCGAGTTCGATGTACGCCTGGCAGTTCTCCAAGATGCAGTACACCGCCGAGCGGCACGGCTGGACCAAGTTCGTCTCGATGCAGAACTACTACAACCTCCTCTACCGCGAGGAGGAGCGCGAGATGCTGCCGCTCTGCGCCGACCAGGGCGTCGGCATCCTGCCGTGGAGCCCGCTGGCCCGCGGCCGGCTCACCCGGGACTGGGGCACGGTCACCGACCGCAGCGCCAATGACGACTTCGGCAGCCGGCTGTACGTCGACAGCGACCAGGTGGTCGTCGAGGCCGTCACCCGCGTCGCGAGCGAACGCGGTGTCCCACGCGCCCAGGTCGCGCTGGCCTGGCTGCTGCACCAGGACACCGTGACCGCCCCGATCATCGGAGCGGGCCGGCCGCGGCACATCGAGGACGCGGCTGCGGCCGTCGAACTGGAGCTGAGCGAGAAGGAGTTGGAGGAGCTGGAGCGGTCCTACGCTCCGCATCCGGTCATCGGCCACTGAAGCACTAGTGGGGTCCGGGCGGCGCGAACTCGGTGCCGCACGGCCCCGCACCCTCGCTCTCGGCCAGCGGCACCCGGTCGCCGCTCATCGACACCGTCCGGTAGTACTCCCCGATCCGCTCGGCCGAACGCCCCACGTAGTGACCGATGAACGAGCGGCGGAAGCGGTCCTGAGTACGGTTGGGCTGCGACCCGTGCACCAGACTGCCGTTGAAGAACAGCACGTCCCCCGGCCGCATGTCGACGGGCACCGCCTCCAGACCGGGAGGTGGTGCGACGTACTCACGCGCGAAGGACACCTCGACGTCGGCCACCTCCGGGCAGAAAAGGTCCATCGCATGTGTGCCCGGGACGACCTCGAGACCGCCGTTGTCCCGGTCGATCACATCGCACGCGATCCATGCCGCCACGCACGTGCCCGGCTCGACCCGCAGATAGAAGTTGTCCTGGTGCAGCGCCTGGCCCCGGGCCCCGGGCGGCTTGAAGTAGAACATGCTCTGCGCGGCCAGCACCTCCTCCCCGAGGAGCGCCTCCAGCGCGCCGCGCAGCCGGGGATCGAGCAGCACCCGCAGCGACAGCTCGTCGATCTCGTGCGGCTGCATCACCCGCGGATATACCCGCAGCGGATCGCTCTCTTCCGGCCGGGGCTCGAAGTGCCCGGTCACCGGCCCGGCCGCGTGCAGCGCCGCGAACCGCTCGCACAGCCGGTCGATCTCGTCGTACCCGAACAGTCCGCGTACGACGGTGAAGCCTTCCTCCCGGAACTGGCGGAGTCCGGCCTCGGGCAGGATGGGAGCGCCGGCGGCTCCGATGTCCATGGCTGTCATGCGTCCACTCCTCCATCTGGTGTCCTGTGCCTGTCACGCTAGGCCGAGGCCAGTTCCAGGAGGATGACCGTGAGCGCTGACGCATTGCCCCAGACTGCTGCCGGGCCCGGTGACCCCGCCCCGTCGCCCGGCCTGGTCGTGGTCGGGCACTACGACCAGCCGCCGGGGTACCGGGTCGAGAGGCCGCGCGGCGCGGACAGCTGGCTGTTCACCTGGACCACCGGCGGGCGTGGGCGGCTGCGCCACGGCAGCACCGAGGCGCGGGCCGGAGCGGGAGACCTAGTGGTGCTCGCACCGGGAGTGCCGCACGGCTACGGGGTCCAACAGGGCGCGCCTCACTGGGAGTTCTGGTGGGCGCACTGCCAGGCCCGCCCCACCTGGCGGTCGTGGCTGCGCCCGTACGACGTCGGTGAGGGGCTGTACGTCGTCACGCCGACGCCGGACGCCGTGCACGGGCGTGTCGAGGCCGCGTTCCGCCGGATGCTCGCGGACGCCCGCTGGACCGGCACGGACGCGCCGCCCGCACCGGCACCGGGGGAGGAGCCGGTCGCCGTGGCCCATGGCGCCGCGGCCCGCGAACTCGCCCTGTGCTCGCTGGAAGAGGTCGTCCTGCTCACCGCCGGCACCGCGCGGACCGCGCCGGCCCACCCCGGAGTCGACCCCCGGGTGCACCGGGCGCAGGCACTGATCGACGCGGACCCGGCCGCCCCGCACACCGTGCGCTCGCTCGCGGAGCACGTGAGGCTCTCGCCCTCGCGGTTCGCCCATCTCTTCACCGGGCAGGTCGGCCGGTCGCCGATGCGCGCGCTGCGCGAGGCACGGCTGCGGCACGCCGCCCGGCTGCTGGAGACCACCGGGCTCTCCGTGGACCGCGTCGCGGCCGCTTCCGGATTCGCCAGCCCCTATCACTTCAACCGGGCGTTCCGGGAACGGTACGGAAGGCCGCCGGGGGCGTACCGGTCGGGCGGTCCAATGGTTGGCATGTGACTTGTGAAGGGCCGGTGAAGACGGGTGTGCCCGCATGACCAGGCATGAAAGTGGAAACGCGGCTGTTCAATGGTTTGTCCCGGCGTTCGGGGTGCGATGAGTGAATACCGTTTCCAATTGCTTCGGCGGTATTTCGTAATGATCGAGGCGCGCTATTGACCAGTCGTCAAATAGCGATCGGCCCGCACGCAATGCACAAAAACCGGAGCCGCTTGTTCTCTGCCCCTGACCTGTGCAAAGGTGTGCCTCGCTCCCTTAAGCCCCAAGGTTCACACAAGCTGTGTCCGGAGCATACCCCTTGGTACGGACCTTCAATGCCGCATGCCCTCCGGAGGAATGCCGCCGTGCATGACGCAGGCCTGTCGAATTCCCCATACGACGCCCGCATCTTTGAAGTCACGGACGCTCAGCTGAGCGCCGAACTCAAGAAGTGGACGGGGGTGTCGCCGGCGCTGCACCCGGTCGGTGAACTTCTCGACCGGCACTGGGAAGCGGGCTTCGCCTACGCGCGGCTGTGCACGGCGGACGCCCGGTCGGCGGGCATGCTCACCACCGCGGCGTTCACCAGGCTCTTCGGCGAGACCCTGCGGCAGACCGGCCCGACGGCCGCCTGGCGCCCTCAACTGCTCGTCACCGTGCGCCGTATCGCGGCGGAGTGGGACAACGACCGCAGACGGGAACTGCTCCACCCCGCGCTGAGATCCGAGGGGGAGGGCGCGGAGCGCGTCGCCGCCCGACTGCTGCCGCCGGCGGACCGCAGGCTGCTGTCGGGCGCCTTCCAGCGGCTTCCCCAGGCGTCCCGCTGTCTGCTCTGGCACACCGAGGTCGAGGCCGAACCGCTGTCGGTGCCGGCCGGACTGCTCGGCCTCGACGAGGAGTCCGCACGCCTCGAACTCGCCCGCGCCTGCGACCGGTTGCGCGAGGAGTGCCTCCAGGTCCACCGCGAGCTCGCCCCCGAGCAGGAGTGCCGCCAGTACCTGCGAATGCTGGACGTGACCTACCGGCGGGGCGGCATCGACGTCGACCCCGATCTGCGCGGGCACCTCAACCGCTGCGCGCACTGCAGTGACACCGCCTGCCAGCTCACCTTCTTCAACGAGGGGCTCGGCGTCGCGCTGGCCGAGGCGGTGCTCGGCTGGGGCGCGCGGGACTACCTCGTGAAGAGGGCGAGCCTCGCGGACGGGACGGCCGATGCCGAGTCGATGGCGCCGCCGGTTCCGACGTCGGCAGCGGCTGCGACGACGATCGCGGGCGAATCCTTCTTCGCCGACGCCCCCGCCCCCATCCCCGCACGACCGCGCCACGCGCCCGCTCCGGCGGCCGAGGCCTTTGCGCCCGCGACCGAGAACTTCGCCCCTGCGGGCAACGCCTTCGTCCCGTCGGCCGAGTCGTTCTCTCCCACGGCCGAGTCCTTCGCTCCCGCGGCCGAGGACTTCAGCCACGCCGGGGAGCCCTTCGCTTCCCCGGCGGACCCCTTCGCGGCCGGGGCGTTCGCGCCCGCGGGAGAGGCTTCCGCCCCCACGAGCCGGCCCTTCGCCGCCTCCGCGAACCAGGCCTTCTCCGCTCCCGCCCACCAGGCGCCCGCGAACCAGCCGTTCGCCACCGACGCCGTCTCCTCACCCGCCGAGCCCGGGCCCCGCAGGTCCCGCCGTGCAGCCCGTCGGACCGATGCGGGCACGTCCACCGGCGCCGCCCGCACCTGTACCGGTCGCGCGGCCCTCAAGGCCGCCCGCCGGGCCGCCCGGCGCCGCAATCTCACCGCCGCCGTCGCGACCGTCAGCGCCCTCGTGGTCCTGCCGTTGGTCATCTGGTCCGTCGGCGGATCCGGGGACGACTCCTCGGCGGCGGCCGGCGACCGGCCCTCCGAGGCACCCGACTCCGGTGCGGGCACCGCCACCAGGAACCCCTCCTGGGCGGGCGCCGCCGAGGCCGCGAAGGGCGATCTGCGGGGCCGGCTGCACAACATCGGCTCGGGACTGTGTGTCGGCATCGCCGACGGGAAGGCCGTGGAGGGCGCCGAGACCGAACTCGCCAAGTGCTCCTCGGCACCGGGCCAGCAGTGGTCGTACGAGACCGACGGACTGATGCGCAGCGGCGCCGACCCGGGCCTCTGCCTCGACTCCCACCTCGGTTACTCGGTGCGGCTCGCCCGCTGCACGGGCATCCCCGACTCCGAGACGGACAACATCCGTTACGACTTCACCCTCCAGGGCACCCTGGTGCCGCGCTTCGACCAGGACCTGGCCCTCAGCCCCGCCGCCACCGACGGCTCCGGCGCCCTGGTCGTCAAGACCCGCGAGGACGAGAGCGACGCCCAGCACTGGGTCATCGACACGTCGCAGACCGAACTCCAACTCGCGGTCGTGAACTGGGACTCGGCCGCCGAGACGCCGAAGACGGCCACGCCGGCCCCGACTCCGACTCCCGAGGCGTCGAAGACCCCCAAGGCCACGCCGACCCCCTCCGCGACGCCGTCGGCCTCGCAGCCGGGATCCGCGAGCGCGTCGCCGTCCGACGACTCCTGCTACGACGACCCGTACTCCTGCTCGTGGGGTGACGGCGACGACGGCTGGTCGGGCGGCGGGTACGGGGGCGGCGGTTACGGGGGCGGCGGTTACGGCGGTGGTTGGGGGCACGGCGGCGGTCACCACTGAGCCGGCGGCTCAGCCCCCGTTGCCCGGCTGAACCACCGTCAGGAACACCGACGACTCGTTCCCGGCGACGGGCACCTCACCGGCAGTCCACGCCACCTTCAGCGAATCCCGCTCGTCGGGCGGCGTCACGAGCAGCGACTTCGGCAGCGCCGTACGGGCCCCGCTGATCTCGGGACTGGCGTAGGTCAGCCCCGCCCAGGCGCTGCCGCCCGGCGTCAGCGTCACGGTCGTGGGTGTGTCGGGGGAGCGCTTCGGGTCCGGGCCGAGCTGCTTGCCGGCGGCGTCCACGAAGGCGGCACCGGGATAACCGCGCACGGTGCAGGTGTGGTCGCCGGTGTTGGTCAGCACGATCGGGAAGTTGCGCTGTCCCGCGCCGGGACTGGGACGGCCGATCGAGGCGCGCAGCTGGGAGGTGTGGCAGCGTGTGCCGGGGCCGCCCGACTGGGTCGCGGGGCTGGTGGTGTCGACGGACGGCGGCCCGGTCGTCCCCGGCTCGCTGGACGCCGGCCCGGTCGGCGGGCCCCCGGTGTCGGTCGCGGCCGGTGAAGTCGCTGTGCCGCCGGTGCCGGCCGGGGTCTGTACCGCGCCCGTCGAGTCACCGCCCCCGCCGCACGCCGTGAGCAGTCCCAGCAGCGCGACGGCGCCGACGAGGGGAGTCGCCCGATGTAATGAGGGGAAAACCCGTGCAGGTCCCATGAATCACGACTCCCCGTTTTGAGGGCGGCTACTCACTCCTCGGCGAGCAGCCCGATCTCCGCCCAGATGGTCTTGCCGTCCGTGGTGTGCCTGCTGCCCCAGCGCTGGGTCAGCTGGGCGACCAGGAGCAGTCCGCGGCCGCCCTCGTCGAAGGTCTTGGCGCGGCGCAGATGCGGTGCCGTGTGGCTGGTGTCGGACACCTCGCAGATCAGCGTCGCCGCGTCGTGGATGAGGCGGAGCCGGATGGGGTGGGTGCCGTAGCGGATGGCGTTCGTGACCAGCTCGCTCACCACCAGCTCGGCGGTGAAGGAAGCCATGCTCAGGTCCCAGACCTCCAGTTGCTCCACGACCTGCTTGCGGATGGGCGCGACGAGCGCCGGGTCCGCCGGGATGTGCCAGGTCGCCACCCGGGAGGTGGGCAGGCCCTGGGTGCGGGCCAGCAGCAGGGCCACGTCGTCCGCGACGCCGCCGGGCGGGAGCAGGGCGTGCAGGACGCGGTCGCAGGTCTCGTTCAGCGACTCGGACGGGGAGGACAGCGCGTCGCACAGCAGCGCGTGGCTCGCGTCGACGTCGCGCTCGCGGGTCTCGATCAGGCCGTCGGTGTAGAGCGCCAGCACCGTGCCCTCTCGCAGTTCGATCTCGGCGGACTCGAACGGCAGCCCGCCAAGGCCCAGCGGCGGTCCGGCCGGCAGCTCGATCCCGTGCGGCTCGCCGCCGGGCGGGACCATGACGGGCGAGGGGTGCCCGGCCCGGGCCAGCGTGCAGCGCCGGGAGACCGGGTCGTACACGGCGTACAGACAGGTGGCGCCGACCTCGCCGGGCCCGGCCTCGGTGCCCGCCTCCTCGGACAGCCGCACCACCAGGTCGTCCAGGTGGGTGAGCAACTCGTCGGGCGCGAGGTCGATGTCGGCCAGGGTGCGCACCGCCGTACGCAGCCGGCCCATGGTGGCCGACGCCTGGATGCCGTGCCCGACGACGTCCCCGACGACCATCGCCACCCGCATCCCGGACAGCGGGATCACGTCGAACCAGTCGCCGCCCACCCCGGAGCGCGCCGCCGGCAGATAGCGGGACGCCGCTTCCACCGCGGCGGTGCGCGGCAGGGTCCGCGGGAGCAGGCTGCGCTGGAGGGCGAGGGCGGTCTCGCGTTCGCGCGAGTAACGGCGGGCGTTGTCGATGCAGACCGCCGCGCGGGCCGTGACCTCCTCGGCCAGCAGCGCGTCGTCGGGCGTGAACGGCTGGCGGTTCTTGAACCGGGTGAGCACGGCGACGCCGAGCGTGGTGCCGCGGGCCTGGATCGGAACGGACATCGTCGTGTGGATGCCGTACTCGCTGATCCGCTCCGAGCGGACCGGGTCCCAGGCGAGCCACTCCTCGAGGTCCCCCGTCGACATCGCGGCCACGATGGTGTGGCCGGCCAGCAGCGCGTCGGCCTGGGGCGACGGAGTCGGATACACGTCCAGATGGCCGGGCTTGACCACCGCCTCGGGGCTGCCCGGGTTGACGGAGCTGTGCGCGGCCCGGCGCAGACCGATCGGTGCGGACAGCCGGCCCGTGGGCGCCTCGCCGCCGTGCTCCGGCGGGTCCAGCAGATCGACGCTGACGAAGTCGGCCAGGGCGGGGACGCAGACGTCCGCCAGCTCCTGCGCGGTGCGGGCCACGTCGAGGGTGGTGCCGATGCGCACGCTGGCCTCGTTGACCAGCTGGAGCCGCTCCTGGGCCAGGTACTGGTCGGTGAAGTCGTGGGCTGCGACGGACACGCCGCGCACCCGCCCCTTGGCGTCGGTGATCGGAGCCATCCGGGCCAGCCAGGCATGGGTCCTGTCGCCGCCGACGGGGACGTACGTCCGTACGTCGGTGCCCCGGCCCGTGGTGAGGACGCGCAGGAGCCGCCGCTCGATGTCGTGGCTCTGCCGCCGGCCGGTCAGCTCGGTCGACCGCAGCCCGCGTACGTTCTCCTCGGAGAGGCTGAGGACCTCGGCCATGACGTTGTTGATTCTGCGCAGCCGGAGCCGGTCGTCGTAGATCGCGATGGCGCAGGGGGACGCGAGCAGCCCCACGTCCTCCAGCGGATCGCCGGGCGGACGCGGGTCGTCGCCCTCGATCGGCGTGACCACGAGCCAGTGCTCGGGGCCGTCCTCCTGTGGCCGTACGCGATGGGCGAGCAGCCACACGGCGACCGTGCCGCCGTCGCGATGGCGCAGTGTGACGACGCCGTCCCAGCGGTCGCCATCCGGGGTGAGGGTCCGGCGGTCGACCTCGCCGACCAACAGACTCGCGGCCGGGCGCCCCACGACCTCGTCCGCCGGGTGGCCGAGCAGCCGCTCCGCACCGGCGTTCCATTCCACGAGCAGACCGCTGTCGTCGATGACCGCCCGGGCCGTCGCGGCCTCGTCGAACGGATAATCCGGGCTCATGGTCGCCACTCCAACGCGCACACACACGGTGAACAAGCGTGCTCACTCGGGTTCCAGCCTAGTGCTTCGGCGCCATTCACGGAGCGAACCCGTGACCGCACTCTTGACTGCTCCGCGCACCACGGCGTCAGAATCTGTTTGTTCACGATCAATTCTGAGTGTTTCTGCGCCCTGAAGAGGGAGAGCCGCCATGACAGTCTCCAGAAGATCGTTACTGCTCGCCTCCACGGCCGCCCCGGCGGCCGGAGCACTGGCGGGCATCCCGACCGCACGGGCCGCGGAGGGCGCCGGTGCCGCGTCCGGCCGGCGCACCGTCCCGCTGCGTGACGGCTGGCGCTTCGCCCTGGTGAACCCGGGCGGCATCACCGACCCGACCGGCGACTTCGCCGAAGCGGCCGACCCCGCCCACGACGACTCGGGCTGGCGGGAGGTGGCGGTGCCGCACGACTGGAGCATCGAGCTCGCCCCGACCACCGAGCACGGCACCACCAGCGGCACCGGCTTCTTCCCCGGCGGCCTCGGCTGGTACCGCGTGGCCTTCACCCTGCCTGCCGCCCTCGCGGGCAAGCGGATATCGGTGGAGTTCGACGGCGTCTACATGGACGCGTACGTCTTCTGCAACGGCACGGAGGCCGGCCGCCACCCCTACGGCTACACCGGATTCGCCCTCGATCTCACCGACCTGCTGCACACCGACGGCGGCACCGAGAACGTCCTCGCGGTCAAGGTGCAGAACCGACTGCCCAGCAGCCGCTGGTACTCGGGCAGCGGCATCTACCGCGAAGCCCGCCTCGTCGTCACCGAGCCGGTGCACGTGGAGCGCTGGGGGACGTACGTCACCACACCGGAGTTCACCGAGGACCGCGGCCTCGTCCGGGTGCGGACGTCCGTGGTGAACGCCGCCGGTGTCGGCACCGATGTCGAGGTCGTCTCACGGATCGTCGATCCCCGGGGCCGTACCGTCGCCCGTACGTCCTCCACGGTCGCCGTCACCGACAGGGCGACCGAGACCCATGAACTCACCGTCCCCGCACCGAAGGTGTGGGACCTCGCCACCCCGCACCACCGCTACACCCTCGACACCGAGCTGCGCGTGGCCGGCCGGACGACCGACACCCACCGCACGGGCTTCGGTTTCCGCACCTTCCGTTTCGACCCGGACGAGGGTTTCCACCTCAACGGCGTCCACCACAAGATCAAAGGCGTCGACCTGCACCACGACCTCGGCGCCCTGGGCGCCGCCGTGAACGTCGACGCGATCCGGCGGCAGATGACCATCATGAAGTCGATGGGCGTCAACGCCTTCCGCACCTCCCACAACCCGCCCTCGCCGGAGATCGTCCAGGTCTGCGAGGAACTCGGCATCGTGATGCTGGTCGAGGCGTTCGACTGCTGGCGGACCGGCAAGACACGCTACGACTACGGCCGCTTCTTCGACGAGTGGGCCGAGCGGGACGCCACCGAGATGGTGCTGGCGGCCCGCAACTCGCCCGCCGTCCTCATGTGGTCCATCGGCAACGAGGTCCCCGACTCCACCTCCACCGCCGGGCTCGCCATGGCCGACCGGATCATCGACGCCATCCGGGCCGCCGACGACACCCGCCCCCTGGTCATCGGCTCCGACAAGTACCGCCGGCTGCCCGCCAAGGGTTCGGCGTCCGACCTGATGCTGGCCAGGCTGGACGGCCTCGGCCTGAACTACAACACCGCCAAGTCGGTGGACCAACTGCACGCCGCCTACCCGCACCTGTTCCTCTTCGAGTCCGAGTCGTCCTCCGAGACCTCCACGCGCGGCGCCTACCAGGAGCCCGAACGCCTCAACACCGGCGAGAACCACACGCCCGGCCGCAGGGCCACCTCGTCGTACGACAACAACCTCGCCTCCTGGACCATGAGCGGCGAGTACGGCCACAAGAAGGACCGCGACCGGAAGTGGTTCACCGGGCAGTTCCTGTGGTCGGGCATCGACTACATCGGCGAGCCCACGCCGTACGACGTCTTCCCGGTGAAGGCCTCCTTCTTCGGCGCGGTCGACACCGCCGGCTTCCCCAAGGACATGTACTACCTGTTCCAGAGCCAGTGGACCGGCGAACCCATGGTCCATCTGCTGCCGATGACCTGGAACCACCCGGAGGGCGACACGGTCGAGGTGTGGGCGTACTCCAACGTCGACACCGTCGAGCTGTTCCTCAACGGCAAGTCCCTGGGCACGCGCACCTTCGACACCAAGAAGACCGTCGACGGCCGGGTCTACCTGGAGACCACCGAGGCGACCGGCGACGACAAGACCTTCACCGACGGCCCCTTCCCCGGCAGCTACACCAGCCCCAACGCCAGCGCGGGCAAACTCCACCTCACCTGGAAGGTGCCGTACCGGCCGGGGGAGTTGAAGGCGGTGGCCCGCCGGGACGGGAAGGCGGTCGCCACCGACGTGCTGCGCACGGCCGGCCCGGCGAGGTCCGTGCGACTCACCGCCGACCGCGAATCCCTTGTCGCGGACGGCCGTTCGCTGCTCTTCGTGACCGCCGAGGTCGTCGACGCGCACGGTGTCGTGGTGCCCGACGCCGAGGACCTGATCTCCTTCGACGTGCGGGGCGGCTCGCTCGCCGGCCTCGACAACGGGCGCCAGGAGAGCGCCGAGCGCTACCAGGCCAGTACTCGTACGGCCTTCCACGGCAAGGCGCTGGCCATCGTCCGCTCCGGCACGAAGGCCGGCACCCTCAAGGTGACCGCACGGGCCGAGGGCCTGCGGGCGGGTTCCGCGACCGTGCGGACGACACCCGCGAAGTCGGCCGCCCTCACCCCGGCCGAGGCATTCGAACCCGACCACCCGACGCCCCCGAACCACCCCTACGCGGACGCCGGTTACTCCGGACGGCCGGACACCCTCCCGGCCGCGATGCTCGACGGTGACCCCGCCACCGGCTGGTCCAACGGCTTCACCAAGGCGGCCACGGCCCTGCTTCCCGCCTTCGACGGAGCCCGGCAGGAGGACTGGGTCTCGGTGGACTTCGGCCGGGCACGGAACCTGGACCGGGTGGAGGTCTCCTTCACGGTGGATTCGACGCACACGCTGCCGGCGTCGGTCGTGGCGGAGGTGTGGGACGGCCGCAGGTATGTGCCGGTGAGGAGCACGGCCGTGGATTGGGCAGCGACGTCGGACGCCCCGACGGTCGTCACCTTCGACCTGGTACGCGGCTCCCGGCTGCGACTCACCCTGACCAGCGCCCATCCGGGGGAGGCGCGAGGAGCGATGCGCATCAGCAGACTGGAGGCACCGGCCACCTGACGGACGCAGGGCTCACCCGCGTCCCTGAAGGGGCGCGGGGAACTGCGCGACCAGCCACGACGGCGCCGCACGAAAAGGCCGGCCGTCAGAACCGTTGACGCACTGTCATGTCGCCAACAACGATGGGCTGCACCCGCATCTGGGAGCGCTCCCATGACGAGCGCCCCGCACCTCCCCCGAGGAGCCCAGCTGTGAAACGCCGCAGAATCACCCTGCTGACCCTGTCGGCCCTGCTGGCCGCAGGCCTCACCGCAGTTCCGGCGGCTCCCGCCGGCGCCGAAGAGGTCGAGCAGCTCAAGAACGGGACGTTCGACAGCACCACCGACCCGTGGTGGGCCACCGGCAACGTCACCGCGGGGCTGTCCGACGGGCAGCTCTGCGCCGACGTGCCCGGCGGCACCGCCAACCCCTGGGACGCCGCCGTCGGCCAGAACGACATCACGCTGGTGAAGGGCGAGTCGTACCGCTTCTCCTTCACCGCGAACGGCTCGCCCGAGGGGCATACCGTGCGGGCGATCGTCGGACTGTCGGCGGCGCCGTACGACACCTACTTCGAGGTCACCCCGGAGCTGAGCGTCTCCGGGAACTCCTACTCGTACACCTTCACCTCACCCGTCGACACCCCGCAGGGCCAGGTCGCCTTCCAGGTCGGCGGCGGTGCGGACGCGTGGCGGTTCTGCATGGACGACGCCTCGCTGCTGGGCGGCGTCCCGCCCGAGGTGTACGAGCCCGACACCGGGCCGCGGGTACGGGTGAACCAGGTCGCCTATCTGCCCGCCGGGCCGAAGAACGCCACGCTGGTCACCGACGCCGGCGGCAAGCTGCCGTGGCAGCTGAAGAACGCCGCCGGGACCGTCGTCGCCCACGGCTGGACCGTGCCGCGCGGCACCGACGCCTCCTCCGCGCAGAACGTGCACTCCATCGACTTCGGCGCCTACCGCAAGCAGGGCAAGGACTTCACGCTCGTCGCCGACGGAGAGGCGAGCCGCCCCTTCGACATCGGGACGGCCGCGTACGAGCGCCTGCGCCTGGACGCCGTGAAGTACTACTACACCCAGCGCAGCGGCATCGCGATCCGCGACGACCTGCGCCCCGGCTACGCCCGTCCCGCCGGGCACGTGGACGTCGCACCCAACCGGGGCGACGGCGCGGTGCCCTGTCAGCCGGGCGTGTGCGACTACGCGCTCGACGTGACCGGCGGCTGGTACGACGCCGGCGACCACGGCAAGTACGTCGTCAACGGCGGCATCTCCGTGTGGGAGCTGCTGAGCACCTACGAGCGCGAACTGCTCGCCCGCACCGGCGAGTCGGAGCGGCTGGGCGACGGCACGCTCGCCATCCCGGAGAGCGGCAACAAAGTCCCCGACATCCTGGACGAGGTCCGCTGGGAGCTGGAGTTCCTGCTGAAGATGCAGGTCCCGGCAGGGCAGCCGCTGGCCGGCATGGCCCACCACAAGATCCACGACGAGCAGTGGACCGGCCTGCCGCTGCTGCCGAGCGACGACCCGCAGAAGCGTGAACTGCACCCGCCGTCCACCGCCGCGACCCTGAACCTCGCCGCGACGGCCGCGCAGGCGGCGCGCCTGTACAAGCCGTACGACAGGCAGTTCGCGGCGAAGGCGCTCGCCGCCGCCCGCAAGGCATGGTCGGCCGCGCTCGCGCACCCCGACCGGTACGCCTCCGAGAGCGACGGCATCGGCGGCGGCACCTACGCCGACAACAACGTCACCGACGAGTTCTACTGGGCCGCGGCCGAGCTGTACCTCAGCACGGGGGAAAGGGAGTTCGCGGACCACGTTCTGAACTCGCCCGTCCACACGACCGACGTCTTCGGCGCCCTGGGCTACGACTGGGCCAGGACGGCCGCCGCGGCCAGGCTGGACCTGGCGACCGTGCCGAGCAGGCTCCCCGGCAGGGACAAGGTGCGCCAGTCCGTGGTCAAGGGCGCCGACGGATACCTCGCGACGCTGAAGGCGCAGCCATATGGGATGGCGTACGCGCCCGACGGCAACCTCTACGACTGGGGCTCCAACCACCAGATCCTGCACAACGCCGTCGTCATCGCCACCGCGTACGACATCACGGGAGCCTCGAAGTACCGGGACGGCGCGGTGCAGAGCATGGACTACCTCTTCGGGCGCAACGCGCTGAACATCTCGTACGTGACCGGCTACGGCGAGGTCAACTCCCACAACCAGCACGCCCGTTGGTACGCCCACCAGCTCGACCCGAGCCAGCCGAACCCGCCGGCCGGCACGCTTGCGGGCGGCCCGAACTCGAGCATCCAGGACCCCTACGCACAGAGCAAACTCCAGGGCTGCGTGGGCCAGTTCTGCTACATCGACGACATCCAGTCCTGGTCGACGAACGAGCACACGATCAACTGGAACTCCGCCCTGACCCGCATGGCCTCCTTCGTCGCCGACCAGGGGTGAGGAAGGGGCCGTGACGGACGGGAGGCCCGCTGCCGGCCGGTGCGGCGGCGGGCCTCCCTGTGCCGGACGTCCGGGTCACGGAGTGACGTTCTTGACCGGCAGGTTCTTGCTCGCGCCGGCCAGGTAGTAGTCGGTCGGCGCCGAGAAGACCACGAACTCGTTGTCGTAGTCCCGGATCTTGGCGCGGACGGTGAAGTTGCCGCGCGCGTCGGTGGTCGTCCGGGCGTTGTAGGAGCTCTCGTAGTACGTCCGCAGGAACACCCGGGTGCCGGCGATCGGGCCGTGCCCGGCCGGCCAGGCGACCCGGCCCTTCACCACGAGGGTGTCGCCCTTGCGCACGGTGGTCTTGTTCACCCGGTAGGTGATGGCGCTGGTCACGGGCCGCACCTTGACCGTGGTGTCGGCGAACGCCATGTGGTTGTCGGTGGGGTCGGTGTCGTAGATCGCCCGGAACATCACCTGGTGGCGCGGGAAGAGGAAGGGGCTGGGCTGGTCCTCGACGCGGTCCGCGGGGACGTCCTGGAGGGTGAAGTTGCCCTCGGCGTCGGTGCGGACGGTGCCCACGTCGCGGGTCTCCCACTCGGTGGGGTCGATCGGGTCGCCCCACGGGTTCCAGGTGTCGAACAGCACCGACTCCTCGAGACGGACCGGTGCGTCGGCGACGGGAGTGCCGTCGGTGCGGGTCAGGGTGCCGGTCAGGTCGACCGTGCGGTGGGTGTAGTCGGTCGTGGCGGTGTCGCTCACGAGGGTCACCGCATAGTCGTCGCCGTCCGCCGCGTGGGCGGGCGGCACGGCGACGAGGGTGGCCAGGGCGGCGGCCAGGGCGAGAGCGGCGGCGGCGGTCGGCCGGGCGGCCGTTGAGTGCTGGTGCACGTGAACTCCGTTGGTCAGATGAGCCGTTGGGGTGCCCGGAACACCGGTGGTGTCGGTATCGGGTCTGACCGCGGGACCTCACCCGGGGTTGTAGGTGCCGTATCGCCGGTACGACCCCGGTACACGCCGTTCGACCGCCCTTCACCTCGGGTTGCCCCGCGGTTCGTGCCGCACGAGCTCGCCGGGCCGTTCATGTGCCGTGAGGGTGTGGAGCTGGGCCTGACTCAGCGGCTCGTGCACCTCGACGTACTCCCCGTGCGGGAGTCGCTTGATGACGCCGGTCTCCCGGCCGTGCAACACCCGTTCCCTGTCCTGGAGTTGCAGGCCCAGGCAGATCCGGCGGGTGACGACGAACACGGCCACCGGGACGACGAGGACGGCGATGCGGATCGCCCATGTCACCGTGTTGATCGACAGATGCAGCCGGGTCGCCACGATGTCGTTGCCGCCGCCCGCCAGCAGCACCAGATAGAGACTGATCCACGCGGCGCCGATCCCGGTGCGGACCGGCCGGTTGCGGGGGCGGTCCAGGAGGTGGTGCTCGCCCTTGTCGCCCGTCACCCGGGCCTCCACGAACGGATACACGCCGATGAGGACCAGCAGGAGCGGGAAGACCACGATCGGGATCAGCACACCCAGGACGAGCGTGTGGCCCCACAGGGTGATCTCCCAGCCCGGCATGATCCGGACCAGGCCCTCGGCGAAGCCCAGGTACCAGTCCGGCTGGGCACCGGTGGAGACCTGGTCCGCACGGTAGGGACCGTACGACCAGACCGGGTTGATGGACGCCACGGCCGCCATCAGGGCCAGAGCGCCGAAGACGAGGAAGAAGAAGCCGCCCGCCTTCGCCAGGTACACCGGCATGAACGGCGTGCCCACGACATTGCGTTCGGTGCGCCCGGGGCCCGCGAACTGCGTGTGCTTGTGGTAAACGACCAGGATGAGGTGGGCGACGACCAGCGCCGCCATGATGCCGGGGATCACCAGGATGTGCAGCGAGTAGAAGCGGGCCACGATGTCATGGCCCGGGTACTCGCCGCCGAACAGGAACATCGACAGATACGTCCCGACGACCGGGACGGACAGCAGCGCCCCGTTCACGAACCGCATGCCCGTCCCCGAGAGCAGGTCGTCCGGCAGCGAGTAGCCGAACAGGCCCTCGAACAGGGCGAGGAGCAGCAGGCTCCAGCCGAACACCCAGTTGACCTCGCGCGGCTTGCGGAACGACCCCGTGAAGAAGTGCCGCATCATGTGCGTGAGCATCCCGGCGATGAAGACCAGCGCCGCCCAGTGGTGCACCTGCCGCATCAGCAGCCCGCCGCGCACGTCGAAGCTGATGTCCAGCGTGGAGGCGTACGCCTCCGACATCCGGACGCCGTTCAGCGGCACGTAACTCCCGTGGTAGGTCACCTCGTTCATCGACGGATGGAAGAACAGGGTCAGGTACACGCCGGTCAGGATCAGTACGACGAAGCTGTACAGGCATATCTCGCCGAGCAGGAACGACCAGTGGTCCGGGAAGACCTTGCGCAGATACTTCCGGCCGAGCGTGTGGATGCCGAGTCGGCCGTCGAACCAGTCCGCGACCCGCTCGCCCCGCCCGGGCAGCTCTCGGGTGCTCATGCCTCCCCCCGCTTCACATGCGTGAGCTTCTCGGGGTTGCTCACCACGTAGACGCCCGACACCCGCTCGCCGTCCGGCGTGAGGTCCAGGATCAGGACGGCGTACGGCTCCTCGCCCTGGAACAGCACGGCCGCGTCGTCGCCGTTCACCCGCCGGTAGTGCAGGTCCAGGTGGGCGCCTCCCGCGCCGCCCCGGCGCGCGAACGAGTCCAGGAGCCGGACCGCCTTGTCCCGGCCGTGCACGGGACGCAGCCCCGCCCGCTTCCGCTTGCCGCCGCCGTCCGTCCACACCGTCACGTCGGGCGCGAGGATCTCCATCAGCTCGGCGATGTCGCCGCCGACCGCGGCCCGTACGAACCGCTCGGTCGCCTCCCGCCGCACCCGCGGATGCGCCTCGTACAACGGCCGCCGGGCGTGCACGTGCTCGCGCGCGCGATGCGCCAGTTGCCGTACGGCCGCCGGACTGCGCTCGATGATCTCCGCGATCTCGGTGTGCGGGTAGCCGAACACCTCGTGCAGCACGAACACCGCGCGCTCCAGCGGGGTCAGCGACTCCAGGACCACCAGCATCGCGAGCGAGACGGACTCGGTGCGCAGCGCCGGATCCTCGACGCCGGTCGCCTGGTCCTCCGCGACCAGCGGCTCGGGCAGCCACGGGCCGACGTACGTCTCGCGGCGGCGGCTGATCGCGGCCCGCCGCGTCAGGGCGTGGTTGACGGCGACCCGCACCAGATAGGCCCGCGGGTTCTCGACCCCGTCGAGCGGGGCGCCGCCGCCCCGTGCCGTCCACGACAGCCAGGTCTCCTGAAGGACGTCCTCGGTGTCGGCGACACTGCCGAGCATGTTGTAGACGACGCCGAACATCAGCTCACGATGCCGGACGAATACGGCGGTCGCGTCGTCGGTGACGGTTGCGGGGTTGTCGGACATGCGTGGGGCCTCCCGGTGCGTGCTCACCACTGCGAGTGGTGGCGGGGGCCGGAATGTGACATCTCACGGCCGAATGTGACCCAGGTCTCGGCCAGATCGCCCGGCAGCTCTGCGCCCGGTCGGCCTGATCGGCTGCTCCGGTACCGGCGTACATCACACTTGACCTGCTGGTATTTACGCGTAAGTACCCGAGCGGTACCGTGAGGAGCATGCCAGCTCTCAACGTGGAGTTCAGCGACCGCGAGCTAGAGGACCTGCGGCAGATCGCCAAGGAACGCGGTACGTCGATGAAGGCGCTCGTGCGGGAGGCCGCCGCGGCGGACATAGCCCGGCACCGGGCCCTACAGGAAGGTGCCGAGGCGTTCCGCCGGTTCTTCTCGTCGCACGCCGACGAGTTCGCGGCCGCCTTCCCCGACGACGAACCGCCCGCCAAGGGCGAGGGACGAGCCGCCTGACCGATGGCACCCGTCATCCACATCGACGTGCCCTGGCTGCTCCAGCGGCACGAAGAGGTCCTGCCCGACCAGCCCACGATCAACGACTTCTCGGCGTTGGTCGCCGCCGTCGCCCGCCATCGCGTGGATCCGCCCCGACTGGGCATCGACTCCGACCCGGCCTGGCGGGCCGCCGCGCTGCTGCACACCCTCGCCCTGCTCAAGCCGCTGCCCTCGGCCAACGCCCGCTTCGCCTGCTCGGCCGCGGTGGCCTACATGTTCGTCAGCGGTGTCGGCATCGACCCGCCCTACGGCGCCCTCGTCGACCTCGCCCGTGATCTGATCTCCGGCAAGGTGGACGTGTACGGAGCGGCCGACCGGCTGCGCTCCTGGCAGATCTAGGGGTCGCCCGAGGGTTCCCGGCGACGCCGGCCCTGCGATCCCCGTTCCTTCCGCTCCGGGGCCGCCGTCCGGGGGCGGAAGGAACGGGGTCGGCGGCCCATGGCGCGCGGGGAGAGCCTCCTGAATCTGCGCCGGGCCTTCCGAGAGGGCCGATCCCAGTGGACTACGCCGGCGCGTGTGCCGGGGAGCGTGCGTGGTGCTCCGGCGTGTGCGTCGGTTTCACACGGGGTGCATGGAATGCCTAAAGGTGGCGCCGGTGCGGCGAGTTGCCGCCGTATCTGACTTTCTTTCAATGGGGCTGATGTTGCCCAAGTGCCTTGTTGGTCATCAGTGCGCTGTGCAAGGGTGAAGTACCCGTGGGGGGTGGAAAAGGCCGTAGCTCATTCGTTCCGCGGGGGAACCGGTGCGGATGGGCGTCGGTGAATTCGTGCTCCCCGCGCACGCGTCGAAGAGGTACACACCAAGTCACCGCTCCTTTTCGGCGATCAGAACTTCTGTGTCTTGCGCGTGGGAAGGAATCCGTTCAGTGCCCACCCCCCACCCCCCTCGTCCTCCTTACCCCCCGCCCGGCGGGGTTCCCGAGGAATCCGACGAAGGCCTCGCCGCCAGACTTCGGGGCCGGCCGGACGGTGAGGCCGGCCCGTCCGTCGCGCTGCTGATGGCACGCCACTGGCAGCCGGCCCGCGAATACGCGGTGATCTGTCTCGCTTCCCCGGCCGATGTCGTGGATTTGGTCACCGCGGCCGCATTCCATCAGGTCCTCGACCGTCTGGCGCTCGGCGAACCGGCCGTCGCACTGCGGCCCAGGCTCCTCGTCGCCGTCCGGGAGACCGTCCGGCACTGGTCGTCCGACGACCGAATAGCGGGCGTTCTGCCGGAGTTGGGGAAACCCGCGGGCGGTCGCGGTATGCGTGCCGCGAAGTCCATGACGCCCGAAAATCGGAGGCTTGCCGATCGGTCATTCCAGGCGCTTCCGGGACTTGCCCGATGTCTCCTCTGGCACACCGAGGTGGAAGCCGAGCCG
Source organism: Streptomyces chartreusis (assembly GCF_008704715.1). NCBI lineage: Bacteria > Bacillati > Actinomycetota > Actinomycetes > Kitasatosporales > Streptomycetaceae > Streptomyces > Streptomyces chartreusis. The sequence goes on along the minus strand of NZ_CP023689.1, from coordinate 732,753 downwards.
CTAAGCGTCCCCGCCGGACTGCTGGGCATGGACACCGTTACCGCCGCGGCGGCGCTCGAACAGGCGCGTGATAAATTCCGTGAAGGTTGTGTACATGCCCATCGGGAACTCGCGCCCACGAAGGATTGCCGGTTCTACAACCGTCTCCTCGACGTCCCGATTCGCCGTGGCGGGGCCCTGCTGCCGGATGTGCAGCAGCATCTGACGGAGTGCCGTTACTGCCGCAACGCCGCCGAACAACTGAGTCATTTCGAGGGCGCGTTGGGCGGGCTCATCGCCGAGTCGGTGCTCGGCTGGGGCGCACGCCGCTATCTGGACACCCGGCCGGGCCGCAACAAGGACGCCGCGGCCCGGGCGCGCGGCTCGGCCCGGCACGGCGCGGGGCGCCGGCGGCTGCTGTCGCGGATCCCGGCGCAGCTGCGCCGGCCGCCCGGCGGACCGCGCTCCTCACGGACGCTGCTGACGGGGGTGGGCCTGGCTTCGGCCGGCCTGATAGCGATCATGCTCGCCGCCGGCCTTCTCTCGGACGACGACGGCGTCGACCCGGCCGCCTCGGCCACCGGCGGCGGCACTGCGACCGGGCTCCCCCCGGCCGTGTCCACGGCACCTCCCGGCACCGCCCAACTCCCCAACGCGCCCCGGCAGACCAGGCTGCGCAACGCCGAGTCCGAGCTGTGCCTCGACATCCGGGGCGCGGCCGAAGCCTGGGCCGGCACGGAACTGGCCAAGTGCTCGGACGACGACACCCAGCAGTGGTCGTACGAGAAGGACGGCCTGCTGCGCAGCGTGGCGGAGCCCGATCTGTGCCTGGACTCGCACGCGGACGCCGGTGTGGTGATCCTCGGCAAGTGCGTCGACGAGGACTCGGAACGCGCCGACGACGTGCGCTACGACCTCACCGTCCAGGGCGAGTTGCTGCCCCGCTGGGACGAGCAGCTCGCCCTGGCGGCCACGACGGCCGACGCGGGCGCCGACATCGTCGTCAAGGTCCGCGACGGCTCCGAGGGCCAGCGCTGGTTCACGGACCCGGCGACTTCGCCGAGCCCGGGGTCGCTGTCCGGCGCGGAGGTGGAGACGCCGGGGGCGCGGGCGGTGCGGCTGGGGGAGGAGGACGCGTAGTCCGAGCAGCTACGGCAGCGCGGGCCAGGGGCGCGGGGAACTGCGCGACCGGCCACGACGGCGCCGCGGACGACCGACAACCCGATGCGGCGCCCCCCCCGGCGGAGCGCTCAGTTCACGACGTCCCGAGGCGTCCCGCCCGCCAGGAAGTCCGCCACGTTCTGTACGGCGGCCAGGGCGATACGGACCAGGGTCTCGCGGGTGACGCCGCCGACGTGCGGTGACAGCACCACGTTCGGCGCGCGGAGCAGACGCAGGGCCGGGGTGGGCGGTTCGGGGTCGAAGACGTCGATGCCCGCCCCGGCCAGGGCGCCCTTCTCCAGTGCGTCGGCGAGGGCGTCCTGGTCGATCAGGGCGCCGCGCGCGGTGTTGATGACGAACGCCGTCGGCTTCAGCAGCGCCAGCTGCTCGGCGTCGAGCAGATGCCGGGTCTCGTCGGTGAGCGGGGTGTGCAGGGAGACGTAGTCGGCGGTGCTCAGGAGTTCGTCGAGCGGGACGTGGCGGGCCGGGCCGAACGCGGCCTCCGTCTCCGGCGGCAGCCGGCGGCGTCCCGCGTAGACGACGCTCATGTCGAACGCGACCGCCCGCCGGGCGACTTCCCGCCCGATCTGGCCCAGGCCCACGATGCCGAGCGTCTTGCCGCACAGCTCCGTCAGCGAGTTCTGCAGGCGGGGGAGTGCCCAGTCGGCGTCGACGAGCGCGGTGTGCGCGGGGATCAGCTGCTTGGCGAGCGCGAGCATCAGGGCGAAGGTCTGCTCGGCGACGTTCTGCGCCTCGGCGCCGCTGGAGCCGATGTTGCACACCCGTACCGAGCGCTCGCCTGCCGCGTCGACGTCGACGTAGTCGAAGCCGTGGCTCGCGCACTGCACGAGCCGCAACTCCGGTGCGGCGGCGAGGTGTTCGGCGCTCACCGGCGAGAGCGCGGTGATGACGACGTGCGCGGAGCGCAGGGCGGCCGGGTCCTCGTCGGCCGCCTCCACGACGGTGACGTTCGCGTCCGCGGGGAACAGCGTGGCGAGGCCGGCGCCGATGCCGCGGCCGCCCACGTGGGGCGAGATGACGGCGAGGACGTTCTGCCGGGCGGTCATGCGGTTTCCTCGATGAGGTCGGCGGGGCCGGGCGTGGCGGGGCCGGAGTGCCCGGACAGGGCGAGGGTGAGGTCGAGTTCGGCGAGCAGGCAGCGGATGACGTGCTCGACGCCCGCCTGTCCGTCGAGGCCCAGCCCGTAGGCGTAAGGCCGTCCGACGAGGACTGCCTTCGCGCCGAGGGCGAGTGCCTTGAAGATGTCGTCGCCGGTGCGGATGCCGCTGTCGAACAGCACCGTCAGCCGGTCGCCGACGGCCTCCACGACGCGGGGCAGGGCGGCGGCCGCGCCGATGGAGCCGGCGACCTGGCGGCCGCCGTGGTTGGAGACGACGACGCCGTCCATCCCGGCGTCGGCGGCGGCGCGGGCGTCGTCCGGGTGCAGGATGCCCTTCAGCACGATCGGGCCGTCCCAGTGCTCCCGCAGGAACGCCAGGTCCGGCCAGGTCTTCGCGGGGTCGGAGAACATGCCGACGAAGTGCATGACGGCCGCGTTCGGATCCTCGTGCACCGGCTTGGCGAGCCCCGCCTGGAAGGCCGGGTCGGAGAAGTAGTTGGCGGTGCCCACGCCGTGCAGGAACGGCAGGTACGCCTGGTCGAGGTCGCGGGGTCGCCAGGCCAGCATGGGGGTGTCCAGCGTGACGACGAGCGTGCTGAACCCGGCGGCCTTCGCCCGGTTCAGGAAACTCCGGGCCACCTCCGGGTCCTTCGGCCAGTACAGCTGGAACCAGCGCTCGGCGTCGCCCATGGCCTCCGCGACCTGCTCCATGGGCGTGCTGGACGCGGAGGACAGGGTGAACGGCACGCCCTGCGCGGCGGCGGCCCGGGCGGCCGCGCACTCCGCGTCCGGGTGCATGATCGACAGCACGCCGATCGGCGCCAGGGCCAGCGGGGCGGGCAGGGCGCGGCCCAGCACCTCGACGGACAGGTCGCGTTCGTGCACGTCGCGCAGCATGCGGGGCACGATCCGGTGGCGTCGCAGCGCCGCCCGGTTGGCGCGGGCGGTGCTGCCGTCACCCGCGCTGCCCGCGACATAGCCGACGGGACCTGGACCGAGCCGCTGCTCGGTGAGCTCCTCCAGCCGCGTCAGATCGGTGGGCAGCCGGGGTACCGCTCCCGACATCCCGTTCAGATAGATCTCGTACTGGAAGTCCGCCCAGTGCTTGCCCATGCGTACGCCCCGCCTCTCGTCACTGAGAACGCGCTGTACGCAGACCATACCGACCGGTAGGGGTGCGAGTGGATCAGGGGGCGGTCACCGACAGGTGCAGGCTGCGGGCCAGGTCGTGCGGCTGGGAGAACATCGGCCAGTGGCCGGTGTCCATGTACACCAGGGTCCAGTGGTCGCTCTTGAGGAGGTCCGCCGCGGCACCCCACGGCTCCTCGCCGTCGAGCAGGCATTTGACGTAGGTGCCCGGGACCTCGCTCAACGGGCGGGGCATGACCGCCGGTCCGGTGAGCGTGGCGCCCGGGTGCGGGGTCGCGCCGTCGACGATGCGGGCGGTCTGCTCGTCCGTCAGGCCCTGGCCCGCGAACTCGTCGGTCGTGAGCGGCGGCCAGAAGCCGTCGTTCTTCGCGATCGCCGCCCGTACCTCGTCGCTGGGCCAGCCCGACAGGAACGACTCCCCGTCCACGGGGACGTTCGCGTCCACCAGCACCACACGACTCAGCCGGTCACCGATCCGCACGGCCGCCTGCCCGGCCGGGACGCCCGAGTAGCTGTGCCCGACCAGGACGACGTCCCGCAGATCGAGGCGTTCGACCTCGGCGACGATGTCCTCGACATGGGTCTGCTGCCCGGGCGCCGGCTCGCCCTGTCTCTCGGCGAGGCCGCTGAGCGTCAGCGGATGGACGCCGTGGCCGCCCGCGCGCAGTTCGGCGGCCACCTCGTCCCATGCCCACGCCCCGAGCCACGCCCCCGCCACCAGCACGAAATCGGTCATGCCCGCAACGTAGCCGACGGCACTGACAACGCCCCGGGCCCGCTGATCGGCGGCACCGGCACCTCGGCGGTCCGGGCCAGCCGTGGGCCGTCGGGTCCGTAGACCGCCCGGGGTTCGGGGAACAGCCGCAGCAGGGCCAGGAACAGCACTGCGGCCACGGCCAGCGACAACGGCAGGCTGATGTCCACCCCGCCGGCCAGATCGCCGAGCGGGCCGACGAACTGTCCGGGGATGTTGGTGAACAACACGCCGATCACCGCGGCCACCCACCAGGCCGTCATGCCCCGCCAGTTCCAGCCGTGCGCGAACCAGTAGCGGCCGCCGCGCTGACGCCGGTTGAAGACCTGGAGGGCCTCGGGGTCGTACCAGCCGCGCCGGGTCCAGTAGCCGAGCATCATCACGACCATCCACGGTGTGGTGCAGGTGATGATCATGGTGGCGAAGGTCGAGATCGACTGCACCAGGTCGAGCGCGAACCGTCCGACGAAGATGAACGCGATCGACAGCGCGCCGACCAGCAGCGTGGCCTGCACGCGCGTGAGCCGCGGGAAGACCGAGGAGAAGTCGAGGCCGGTCCCGTACAGCGCGGTCGTGCCCGTCGCCATGCCGCCGATCAGGGCCAGCAGACACACCGGCAGGAAGTACCAGCCCGGCGAGATCGCCAGCAGCCCGCCTACGAAGTCGGGGGCGGCCGGATCGACGTACTCGGGGACCTTGGTGGCGATGATGCTCGCGGTCGCCAGGCCGAACACGAACGGCAGCAGCGTCGCGATCTGCGACAGGAACGCGGCGCCGATCACCCGGCGGCGCGGGGTGCTCGCCGGGATGTAGCGGGACCAGTCGCCGAGAAAGGCCCCGAACGAGACGGGGTTGGACAGCACGATCAGCGCGGCACCGATGAACGACGGCCAGAACAGCGACTGGGTCGCCGCGTCCGCGGAGTCGGTGAACACGCCCGTGTAGGAGGGGTCGAAGTCACCGGCGAAGGCGACGGCGCCGATCAGGAACAGCAGGCTCGCCGAAGGTACGGCGATCTTGTTGACGAACAGCATGAAGCGGAAGCCGTATACGCACACCGCGAGGACCAGGCCGGCGAAGAGCGCGTACGCGACGACGTACGACAGGTTGCCGCGGTCCAGGCCGAACAGCCGGTGCGCGCCGCCGACGAGGGCGTCGCCGGAGCTCCACACCGAGATCGAGAAGAACGCGACCGCGGTGAGGAGGGACAGGAACGAGCCGACGACGCGGCCGTGCACGCCGAGGTGCGCGGAGGAGGAGACGGCGTTGTTGGTGCCGTTGACCGGACCGAACACGGCCATGGGGCACAGGATCAGCGCGCCCGCGACGACTCCGAGGAGCGTGGCGGCGAGGCCCTGCCAGAAGGAGAGGCCGAACAGGATCGGGAAGGCGCCGAGGACGCAGGTGGAGAAGGTGTTCGCGCCGCCGAAGGCGAGCCGGAAGAGGTCCAGCGGGCTCGCGGTGCGCTCGGCGTCGGGGATGCGGTCGACGCCGTGGGACTCGACCTCCGTCAAGGAGGGAGCGGGGGCGGGGAGTTCGGGCTCAGGGGACACGGGGGCTCCAGCGGGGGCGGGGCGGTGGAGCGCGTTGTGGCGCGGCGTGGGTGACGGCCGGTGCCTGCCGCTGGGGTGTGCGGGCAGCGCGGATGCCGTCCTCTCGGGGATCAGCAGACGGTACGGCCGTGCCGAAGACCCGCACCAGAGGACGGTTCATCCATCTTCGTCGCCGGGACTGGACGTTTCCTCCATCACTCGGTGTCCGGGTGGGTGTCCTCCGGTTCGGCGTCAGGTCCCTGTGCCCGCACCCGGTGGACGTTCTCCAGGGACTCGCGCAGTTCGCTCAGCCAGTCGTCGGTGTGCCGCTGGACCAGCCGTACGCACCAGGCGAGGGCCTCGCTGCGGCTGCGGGCGACCCCGCCGGCGATCAGCGTGTCCAGGACCTGTCGCTCGGGCTGCCGCAGCCGGGTCATCACGGGCGCGGCGACATGGGTGAACAGGGCGCGTTCCGTGCCGCACTCCACGCCCCAGGACACCTTCCTGCGGAACTTGTGCTCGGCCTCGCGGGCCACCTCGATCCGGGACTCCCGGGTGCGCTCCCGGAACTCCTGGATCCGGCCCTCCACGGCAGCCGCCCGCTCGGTGGCCGAGACGTCCTCGGCCAGCCGGGGTGCGGGAATGCGGCCGATCACCGTGATCTCCTCGCGGTCGACCGTCACCTCGGTCAGCTCCTCGAAGAGGTCGTCGGGCAGACGGCCGGCGAACCAGCCGCGCAGCTTCTCTGTCTGTTCGCTGGTAATCATGTAATCAGCATTACTCGCTCATCGGGCGCACACAAGGGCATGGCGGACGTGTCCGCCGAGGGCTCAACCGGAATGTTTCAGGCCTATTAATCAGTGTGCGAGATCCGGCCACTTGGCCACTTGGAACGATCAAGAGGCGCCAAGTTTCGGCGTTGGAACGTTCGAACTCCGTTACTTCACGCCACTGATTCAATACGCAAGGTTACCGAAACCGGTGGTGTCGATGTGAGTTTCGGAGCCGGACTCGGCAGACTCCCGCTCGTCGTCCGGCACCGATCGCGCCGGATCCGACACACCCTCGACTCAAGCGGAAGGATGCACACAATGCGGAACACCGCGCGCTGGGCAGCGACCCTCGCTCTCACGGCCACCGCCGTATGCGGACCCCTCACCGGATCCGCCCTGGCCGCCCCCGACGCCGCCCCCGCCTCTCTCTACGCCCCCTCGGCCCTGGTGCTCACCATGGGCTACGGCGACAGCGCCGCCATGTCCTCCCCGGCACGTGCGGTCACCCTGAGCTGCGCCCCGACGGCCACGGGCACGCACCCCGCGGCCGGCTCGGCCTGTGCCGAACTGCGTGGAGTGAACGGGAACTTCGAGGCCTTGAGAGCCAGAGAGGGCGCACTGTGCACCAAGCAGTACGACCCCGTGGTGGTCACGGTCGTCGGGGTCTGGCAGGGCCAGCGCGTCTCCTATGAGCGCACCTTCGCGAACGAGTGCGTGAAGAGCTCCTACGGGGCCAGCCTCTTCGCGTTCTAGGGACCGGGATCGCACGGTCCCCGTGCAGTTCGGCGCAGGCTCGCGGATGGGGAGTGCGAGCTGCGCCGAGGAGGCCCCTGCGATCTCGTATCGGGGGTCGGCCGGGCGGAGTGGGGCCGCCCGGTCGGCACCTCGTGGTGACGCACCGTCACACATCCTTCCCGGGGATCCCGGGGAGGAGGGGGAAACGGCCCACCAGGCCCGCGCCGTGCAGCAGCCGCCGTATCCGCGGCGCCTCCGAGACGACGCGCAGGCGGCCGCCGTGGTCCCTGGCCCGCCGCTCGGCCCGGCACAGCGCGCGCAGCCCCGAGCAGTCGAAGAAGGCCACCCGCCGCAGATCGACCAGTACGTCCGCCTCCGGTTCGCCGGCCGCGGCGTTCAGGTGCTCGGCGAGCAGCGCCTCCGACGCCAGATCGATCTCGCCTGTCACCTCGACGACCGTGAACGGACCGCAGCTGCGGGTGCGGGCATACGGATTCGCCGGGGGCGGCGCGGAACCGGTGGGGTCCATGGCCGGATCCTCGGTCGGATAGCGGGCGCGGTCGTCGGCGTCCGGCGTCATGTCCGCTCCACCTCGGCAGGGGCGCATTTGATCCGGGTTGTTACCCGTGGGCGGGGTTGAGCATCCCTGCCACGCCCTGCGCAAGATCTAGTTCACTCGACCAGGTGAATTTCGCCCGTGAGCCATTGACTCCTGCTGGGAGTCCGCCTCGGCGCACGTCCGTCTCGTCCTTGTATGCCTTGACAGGCATATAACCGTCGAGGCATATTGGACTCATGTCCGACGACGCCTCCCTCTGGAGCGCCCTCGCCGATCCGCACCGACGGGCCATCGTCGCGCTGCTCCTGGAGCGGCCGCGGTCCGTCGGGGAGATCGTGGAGGAGTGCGGGCTCAGCCAGCCGAGCACCTCCAAGCATCTGAAGGTGCTGCGCGAGGCCGGCCTGGTGCGGGTGCGACAGGACGCGCAACGCCGTGTCTACGCCCTCGACCCCGCGCCGATCGCCGCGCTCGACGCCTGGCTCGCTCCGTACCGAACGCTGTGGAACCGCAGCCTGGACGCCCTGGGCCGCCGTCTCGACGAGACGGCGCGAACAGCGCCGGAGGACACCTCGTACGACCCCGAGGGACCCACCACGAAGGACTGATCCACATGACCGCCGACCTCACCGGCACGTATCTCACCCTCGACGACGGCCGCCCCGCCATCCGCTTCAGCCGCACCTACGACCATCCCGTCGAGCGCGTCTGGCGGTTCGTGACCGAAGTCGACGAACTGGCCCACTGGTTCCCGTCCCGCGCCGAGATCGAGCTGCGTCCCGGCGGCACGATCAAGTTCGGCGGCGACCCGAACATGGAGGACTCCACGGGCCGCGTCATCGCCGTCGAAGAGCCCCGCCACCTGTCCTTCGAGTGGGGCGGCGACGAACTGCACTTCGACCTGGAGGCCTTGGACGAGGGCCGCACCCGCTTCACCCTCACCAACGTCCTCGACGCCGAGAACACCGCCGCCCGCAACGGCGCCGGCTGGGAGGTCTGCCTCGCCGCACTCGACGCGCACGCGCGCGGGGAGCGCCGCGAGGAGCCGCACGCCGGGGCCGAGGCCCCCTGGAAGGGGGTCTACGACAGCTACGTGGCCGCCGGATTCCCCTCCGGCGCCCCCGTCCCCGGCGTCGACGCGTGAGGGCTCAGGCCATCTGACGCCGCACCAGCTCGTGCAGCCGCCCGCCCGTGTCCGAGAGGAGCTGAGCGGGCGGCCCCTGCTGGGCCACCTTCCCGTCCTCCATCACGATGACGCGGTCGGCGTCCAGCACCGTCGACAGGCGGTGCGCGATGACGATGCGGGTGGCGTTCAGCGCCCGCGTGGACTCGATGACCGTGCGCTGCGTCTCGTTGTCGAGGGCGCTGGTCGCCTCGTCGAAGAAGAGGATGCGCGGCCGGCGGATCAGCGCCTGGGCGATCATCAGACGCTGGCGCTGCCCACCGGAGATCGCGCCGCTGCCCGACACGATGGTGTGCAGCCCCATCGGCATCCGCTTGATGTCCTCGGCGAGGCCCGCCATCTCGGCCGCCGCCATCGCCTCCTCCGGCGTGTACGGCTCGGTGCCGCAGATGACGTCCAGGATCGACCCGGTGAACGGCTGCGCGTGCTGGAGCACGACCCCGCACTGGCGGCGCACGGCCGACTGGTCGAGCGCCGCCAGGTCCTGCCCGTCGTACAGCACACTGCCCGAAACCGGCTTGTCGAAGCCGATCAGGAGCCTCAGCAGCGTCGACTTGCCGCAGCCGCTGGGCCCGACGATCGCCACGAACTCACCCGGCCGGATGTCGAAGGAGACGTCGTCCAGGACGAGGGGACCGTCGTCGGAGTACCGGAAGGACAGGCGGCGCGCCTCGATCGAGCCTGTCAGCGGGCCCGGCCGGGTGCTCGCCGTACGCACCTCGGGCGTGGCCTCGAGGACCGGCTTGATCTCCTCGAACAGCGGCAGCGCGGCCACCGCCGAGACGAACGCGCCCGTCAGCTGGGTGACGGAGGTCAGCAGCATCGTCACCGAGGTGTTGAAGGTGAGGAACGCCGCCGCCGACATCGTCCCGCGGGCCGGCCCGGCCAGCAGCATGAACATCAGCAGGGTGCACAGCGGCAGATACACCGCGCCCATCACCGTGGTGAGGTTCTTGATCCGCCCCACCCTCTGCTGGAGCTCACGGCTGTGCGCGAACTGCGACGCCCACGCCGCGTACGCGTAGTTCTCGGCCGCCGCGACCCGCAGCTTCGGCAGTCCGCGCAGGGTCTGGAACGCCTGATTGTTGAGCTTGTTGTTGAGCACCACCAGCCGCCGCTGCCAGCGCACCTGCCACAGCCCCAGCCCAAGGAACACCGCGGCGATGACGACGAGCATGCCGATCGCCGCCAGCGCCATCGGCACGCTGTACCAGAACAGCAGCGTCAGGTTCATCGCGCCCACCGTCACCGACGAGGCCACGACCGGCCCGACTCCGGCCATCAGCCGGCGGATCGCGCTGATGCCCATGGCCTGGCTGGCCAGCTCACCGGTCGAGCGCTGGGTGAAGAACTTCGTGGGCAGCCGCAGCAGCCGGTCCCACAGGGCCGGTTGCAGCGTCGCCTCGATCCGGCCCTCCAGCCGCAGGATCGTCAGGTTCTGGAGCAGCATGAACGCCGCCGCCACCACACTGCTGATCATCACGGCCAGACAGAACTGCACGATCAGCCCGGTCTGCGCCTTCGGCACGAACTCACCGAGCACCTTGCCGGTCGCGATCGGCACCAGCGCACCGATCCCGACGGTCACCAGACCGCCGGCGATCAGATTGGTGAGGTCGCCGCCGGTGCCCTGCATGCTGAACCGCAGCAGCCGCAGCGGGCTCAACACGCGGTCCGGCAGCGGCCGGTAGAACATCACCGCGCGCGGCTCGAACTCCTCCGCGTTCGCCTTCTCGATCGGCGTCTCCCGGCCCGTCGCCGGATGCACGGCGACATAGCCGCCGCGCCGCCACAGCAGCGCGACCGGCGCACCGGACAGCGCCCGGTGGCCGACGAGCGGTCCGACGTTGTCCCGCCACCACCGACCGTCCAGGCGTACGGCCCTGGTGCGCACCCGCGAGGCGATGGCCACGCGCTCCACCGGGTCGAGCCGGTCGCTCTCGGTGCCGCTCTGCGCGGGCTCGGACAGGGTGATCCCGGCTGCCTCGGCGACCAGCTTGCAGGCGGCGTAGCTGGCGTCCGCGTCGGCCGCCGTCGTCCGCTTGTCGCCGCGCTTGCCGATGGACGCCAGCAGCGTACGGTCAGCCTGCGCGCGCACCGCCTCGCCGGCCTTGATGCCCTCGGCGGTGCGGTTCTCATGGGTGCGTTCCAGCTGCTCGATCCAGCGGTCGAGCGTGGTCAGCAGGCGGTACTGCTGGTCGACCATGGACTGCCAGACCGCCGGATCCATCAGCAGATCGGCCGCCGCCTCCGCGCCGTACAGCGAGCCGTACTGCACGCTGCCGGGCGGCACCTGCATCCAGAAGACGTCGTCGTCGGTGACCTCGGCCGCCCGCTCGGTGGCCATCGGCGCCTGGAAGAGGATGGTCAGGCTGCGGCCGACGCCCAGCGCGAGGGCGTACTCCAGGGGGCTGGTCTGCGGCGGGACGTACTGCGGGTTGCCGTACTCGTCGTAGGACCAGGTCTGGGTGTTCGCGGGCTGGTACAGCTCGCGCAGCCCGATGCGGTGCACGACGCAGTCCCTGAGCGGGCGGGCGACCAGGGTGTGCTGCGGTCCCGGCACCGGGCCGAGCAGCAGCGAGCCCGCCTCCAGGCGGCCCAGATGATGCCAGTGGCCCTGCTGCCCGGCGTCCACCGCGAACAGGTCCACCGCACCGGACGCGACCAGCCACAGCACCTGCGGGCCTTCGAGGTCGATCCGGTTGAAACCGGCGCAGTCGATGCGCGTGCCCATCTGACCGAGCGCGTCGAGGACGAGGTCACCCTCGTGGACGGAGGTCATCTCACCGCTCCCTGACCAGAGCCGCGTACGCGCCACCGCGCGCCACCAGCTCCTCGTGCCGCCCGCGTTCGACGATCGTGCCGTGCTCGAGTACGACGATCTCGTCGCTGTCGCGCACGGTGCTGAGCCGGTGCGCGATCACCACACAGGCACAGCCGCGCTTGCGCAGGTTGTCCATCACGACCAGTTCGGTCTCCGCGTCCAGTGCGCTCGTCACCTCGTCGAGGACCAGGATGCTGGGCCGGCGCACCAGCGCCCGAGCGATCTCCAGGCGCTGGCGCTGCCCGCCGGAGAAGTTGCGGCCGTCCTGCTCGACCCTGCTGTGGATGCCGCCGGGGCGGCGCGTCACCACGTCGTACAGCGCCGCGTCGCGCAGCGCGTCCACCACCGCGTCGTCGGGGATCGAGGGGTCCCACAGCGCCACGTTGTCGCGGACCGTGCCCTCGAAGAGGAACACCTCCTGGTCCACGAAGGAGACGGAGGCGGCGAGCGCGCCGCGCGGGATGTCGTCGATGCGCTGGTCGTCGATGCGGATGACGCCCTCCCAGGGGGCGTACAGGCCCGAGATCAGCCGGGACACCGTCGACTTGCCGCTGCCCGAGCCGCCGACCAGTGCCACCTGCTGGCCCGGGCCGACCGTCAGGTCGAAGCCCGTGAGCAGGGGCTTGTCGAGGGGGCTGTAGCCGAAGGAGATGTTCTGGAGTTCGACGTGGCCGTGCAGCCGGCGGGTGGAGTCGCCGGTGCCGGGACGGCCGTAGAGGGGATCCGCCTCGAAGTTCTCGACGTCCTTCAGGCGCGCCACGTCGGCGGCGAAGTCCTGGATGCGGCCCGCGACGCCGTTGAGCCGGGTGATCGGGGCGGTGAAGCGGGTGACCAGGGCCTGGAAGGCGACCAGCAGACCGACGGATATGCCGCCCTCGATCGCGCGCATGCCGCCTATCCAGAGGATGAGCGCGCTGTTCAGGGTGGCGAGCGTCGGGGCGACGACGCCGAGCCAGGCGCTGGGCACGCCGAGCCGCTGCTGTTCCTCCAGCGTGGTGGCGTGCTGTCCGGCCCACTTGCGGAAGTAGCCGTCCTCACCGCCGGTCGCCTTCATCGTCTCGATCAGCTGAAGGCCGGTGTAGGCGGTGTTCGTCAGCCGGGCGTTGTCCGCGCGGAGCTTCGCGGTGCGGGTGGCGCGCAGCCGGATGACGACACGCATGGCGACCACGTTCAGGAGCGCCACCCCTATGCCGACGAACGTGAGCTGCGGGTCGTAGGTGTAGAGGAGGAGCGCGTAGAGGATGACGACCACCGCGTCCACGCCCGCCGCCGCCAGGTCGCGGGCCAGGGTCTCCGCGACGGCGTCGTTCGACTGGAGGCGTTGGACCAGGTCGGCCGGGCTGCGCTGGGAGAAGAACGTCACCGGCAGCCGCAGCAGATGGCGCAGGAACCTGGCGCTGGACAGGGTGGAGGAGATGATGCGGCCGCGCAGCAGATTCGCCTGTTGCAGCCAGGTCAGCACCACCGAGAGCGCGACGCAGGTCCCCATCGACGCGAACAGCACGCCCAGCAGCGAGGTCTGGCCGCCGATGAGGAACATGTCGATGTAGGTGCGGCTCAGCGCGGGCACCGCCGCGCCGACCACCACCAGGAGCAGGCTCGCGAGAACGGCGGCGGGCATCGTGCCGGCGGTGCCGCGCAGCCGGGCCGGCATCGCACCGAGCACACCCGGCTTGCGGCCCCCCTTGGCGAAGTCCTCGCCGGGCTCCATCACCAGGACGACGCCGGTGAAGCTGCCGTCGAAGTCCTCCATGGGCACGAAACGGCGGCCCTTGGCGGGGTCGTTGATGTAGACGCCCCGGCGTCCGAAACGGCGGCCCATGCCGTCGTAGACGACGTAGTGGTTGAACTCCCAGAACAGGACGGCCGGGGTCTTCACCTCGGCGAGGGCGGCCGTGTCCATCTGCATGCCCTTGGCCGTCAGACCGTAACTGCGGGCCGCCTTCAGCAGATTGCTGGCGCGCGAGCCGTCGCGCGAGACACCGCACGCGATGCGCAGTTCCTCCAGCGGGACATGGCGGCCGTAGTGACCGAGCACCATCGCCAGGGAGGCGGCGCCGCATTCCACGGCCTCCATCTGGAGCACGGTGGGGGTGCGGACGGTCTTCGCCCGGCCCTTGGGCACGGGGCGCTTCGGCGGGGCGGCGCGGCGCCTGCTCCGCGTCTCCTGTGCGGGGCTCACGGCAGTAGCCAATCGACGGGACGCTCGTCGGCCAGCCGGATCGAGGCGTCGGCCATGGTCATGGAGGTGAGGGAGAAGGGCGGTCCGTCCGCGGACGACCACTTGTAGCCGCTCTCGGTGCTCGACCTGCGGTCCAGCTTCACGAGCACGGCGACCGGCCTGCCGTCCTTGGTGAACTGCTCGCCCAGCTGGCTGTCCCCGAGGAACGCGGCGATCTGCTGCGCCGACTGCGCGGAGCGGTCCACCGACTTCACATGGCCGCGCAGCACGCCGTACTCCTGCGTGGGCACGGAGGAGACGGTGAGGTCCACGGCCGCCTTGTCGGGGATGGACGCCGCGTTCTCGGCGGGGACGTACACCGTCGCGTACAGCGGGTCCCCGGTGCGGGCGACCTTCTCGATGGCGGCCACGTTCGCGCCGGTGGAGATGATCTGCCCGATGGTCGCGGCGAGTCCGGTGACCCGGCCCGCGGCGACCGTGCGCACGACCGTCTCGCCCTCGGCGGTACGGACCTTCAGTACGGGGGCGCCTGCCTTCAGCTGCCGGCCCTGCTTGGCGAGGACCGCGGTGACCTGGCCGGCAACCGGGCTCTGGAGGATGTAGCTGCCCTGGCCGTGGGTGAGGATGGCGGGCGCGCCGACCGTGGAGGAGACCGAGCCGGTCACCGCCCACACGGACGCGGCGGCCATGACGACCACCGTCACGGAGAGCACCAGCCAGCCCTGCGGGCGGGCGAAGCGCACCGGGAGGTCGAGCTCCTCCGGTGACTGGAGCTTGGCGAGGGCCTGTTGGCGGAACTGCACGGAACTTTCCCTCACCTGAGGATGAGTGGAGACCGGCGCGCGTGGACCGGTCGTGTTGCGGAGCGGTGCCTGGTCGTCCCACGGCACCCGAAGAGCCCCGGAGCCGGGGAACGGCTCCGGGACTCAGCGGTTACGAAAAGGTGCGATCAGAGACCGGCGACCAGGCCCGTGACCGGGGCGGTGTTCAGGCCGGTGACACCCTCCACGGTGCCGACGACCGTGTCGACCAGGCCGGAAACCGGGGCGATGCCGTTGACAGCGTCGAGGGCACCGTTCACGGCGTTGACCTGAAGGCCGCCGGAGACGTTGTCGAGCTCGGCGTCGGAGATCTCGACGGTCGCAACCTGGGGGGTGGAGTTCATGATGGAACTTCCCTTCCTAATGGGTATTTCACAAGGGGGAGCGGCCCCCTCTGGGGACAGATGACGGCCGCAACCGCGGGCGTCCGGCGCCCGTTTCCGGGAACCGTTCGTGGCCCCCGCGGTGCGATGGATCAAAGCACGCTGCGGGTGCGGCCTTCCAATCAAACGTAGGCCCCACCAGGGAACTTGAGCCTCAGGAGCCTCGTTCCGTGCAGACCCGGGCACGTCTTGTCGGCGACTTCTTCACATGCGTCACAGCATCGGCTCGGCCAAGCTGTTGCGTCCGCCCGGGGTCCCTCTGCCCGACGCGTGGCGAATCCGACACTCCCGCCTCAAGGGGGTGACCGCCGGTAGCCCCCTTGTGCAGAACCTCGTCGCACGGTGACTTGGTTGAGCATTGAATGTGCAGATTCCCTGAAGCCAAGATTCCGCTCGGGATTCTCTACCGACCGTTACTGATCGGTGGCGGATCGTGTCAGCCCAGAAGGGCATACACGGTGCTTGCGCGGGCCGCGATTTCCCCCGAACTCTCGTCCGTCATCGCGATATCGGCGAATGCCATACGGCGGCCCAGTTTCGTCACGACCGCTTCGATCAGGACATCCGAACCGATCACCGCGCGCTGGAACGACGTCGACTGCTGCACCGTCGTCATCGGGCCGTACGCCCCGCGCGCCGCCGCTACGGCGATCACGGTCGCGGTGTCGGCGGCGGCCATCAGAGCCTGTCCCGACAGTGCGCCGCCCTCCCGGGCCAAGGCGTCCGACCAGGGCATTCGCAGGATCACGCGGTCGTCCGCCACCGTCTGGACGGTCAGCCCGAGCTGGAGCACCCAGGGGGCGAAGTTGGCGGAGAGGATCTTGTCGGCTTCGGCGCTGGTCATCGTCATATGGGGGATTGTTCCCGGCGCCGGCCCGCCGGACGAGATCCCTGGCCGATTCGGTGTGCCGAGTCGGGTGCGCGTAAACGGAATTGAACGCCCCACCCGGCCCGTGCGTACCAACTGCCAACCAGGCGCCCCGAACAGCTGCCGCAGAAACGGCGGCACAGACCCCGTCCCCCAGGAGGTCGAGAAGTTTGAGTCACAAGCGAATCCCGAAGCGCAAGGCCGCGATAGCCGCGGGCAGCGTGGTGGCGCTCGGAGCGGCCGCGATCCTGCTGCCCAACGCCAACGCCTCGCAGGACGGCGCGTCGGACGACGCCGCCGCCGCTCCCAAGACCCTGAAGTCCGCGGACGCCTCGGATCTCGCCTCGCAGCTCGCGGGCCTGCTCGGCGACGCCTTCGCCGGTTCCTACTACGACGCCGAGAGCCAGCAGCTCGTCGTCAACGTCATCCCCGGCGACAACAACAATGTGATCGTCCAGGCGAAGAAGGCCGGCGCGAAGGTCCGCGAGGTCGAGAACAGCCTGTCCGAGCTGGCGTCCGGCGCGCAGACCCTGAAGTCCGAGGCGACCATCCCCGGCACGGCCTGGGCGGTCGACCCCAGAACGAACAAGATCCTCGTCACCGCCGACAGCACGGTCACCGGCGACAAGTGGGACACGCTGGAGACGACCGTCGACAGCCTCGGCTCGGGCATGGCGACCATCAAGAAGTCGGCCGGAACCTTCAAGACGTTCCTCTCCGGCGGCGACGCCATCTTCGCCGGCGGCGCACGCTGCTCCGCGGGCTTCAACGTCACCGCGGGCGACGGCACCCCCGCCTTCCTGACCGCCGGTCACTGCGGAGTCGCGGCCGAGCAGTGGTCGGACGCCGAGGGCGGCCAGCCGATCGCCACCGTCGACCAGGCCACCTTCCCCGGTGACGGCGACTTCGCCCTCGTCAAGTACGACGACCCGGCGACGCAGGCCCCGAGCGAGGTCAACCTCGGCGACCAGACCCTGGCGATCAGCCAGGCCGCGGACGCCGAGGTCGGCCTCCAGGTCTTCCGGATGGGCAGCACCACCGGCCTGAACGACGGTGCTGTCACGGGCCTCGACGCCACCGTGAACTACCCGGAGGGCACGGTCACCGGGCTCATCCAGACCGACGTCTGCGCCGAGCCCGGCGACAGCGGCGGCTCCCTGTTCACCCAGGACGGGCTGGCCATCGGCCTGACGTCCGGCGGCAGCGGTGACTGCACGGTCGGCGGCGAGACCTTCTTCCAGCCGGTGACCACCGCCCTGGCGGCGGTCGGCGCGACCCTCGGCGACGCCGCGGGTGGCGCGGGCGCCGGCGACCAGGCCGGTGCGGGCGACGAGGCGGGCGCCGGTGACGACGCCGGTGCCGGCGCCGGCGAGCAGGCCGGTGCGGGTGAAGAGGCCGGAGCCGGTCAGGAGGCCGGTGCCGGTGAGGAAGCCGGAGCCGGTGAAGAGGTCGGCAACGGCAACGCCGAGGGCACGGGCAACGGCCTCGGCGAGATCGTCGGCAACGGTCGGGGCAACGACTGACGCCCTGACACCGGTACACGGATCCAAGTGATCCGGAAACATTCCGAGTGACGCGGACACAAGGCGGTCCGGCCCTCCGGCGGGAGGGCCGGACCGCTCCGTTTCATGGGGGCCTTCGGCCCGGCATCCCACGGGCCTTCTTCCTACGGCTCCTCAGCCCCGCGCACGCAACAGCAGCAGCGCGACATCGTCGACCCGGTCGCGCACCGACACACTGTGCTGCACCAGCAGATCCGCCAGCTCGTCCAGCGGACGGTCCCCGGCCTGCGCGAGCAGCTGCCCGAGGTCGGCGAGCGCGTCCTCGATGTCGACGCCGGGGGACTCGATCAGCCCGTCCGTGTACAGGACCAGCACACAGCCGGGCGTGAGGTCCACCTCCGCCGTCGGGTACGTGGGCGAACCGTCGATCCCCAGCAGCGGGCCACCGGCGCGGTCGAGCACCCGGACCCGTCCGTCCGGCCGCCTCAGCAGCGGCGGCGGATGCCCGGCACGGGCCATCACCGCGCGCCCCTGCTCCGGATCGAGGCAGAGATACAGACAGCTCGCGAACAGATCCGAACCGAGGTCGATCAGCAGCCGGTTGGTGCTGCGCATGACCTCCTCGGGGGAGTACCCGACCGTCGTGTACGCCCGTACCGCCGTGCGGATCTGGCCCATCAGCCCGGCCGCCGTGACGTTGTGGCCCTGCACGTCCCCGATCACCGCCGCGGTCAGGCCCGGCTCCATCGGCACCAGGTCGTAGAAGTCGCCGCCGATCTCCATGCCCTGGGTCGCGGGCAGATAGCGCGCGGCCGCCTCGATGCCCGGCAGCTCCGGCAGCGAGTGGGGGAGCAGGGCGGCCTGGAGTCCGTGCGCCAGCTGGTGCTTCGCGTCGTAGAGCTGGGCACGCTCCAGCGCCTGTGCGATGAGGCCGCCCAGACTGGTGAGGACCGCGCGTTCGTCCGCCGGGAAGGGATGCGGTTCGGCGTAGGCGAGCACGCACGTGCCGACCGGCCGTCCGGAGGCGATGAGCGGCAGGTACGCCCACGCCGCGAACCCGTCGGGAGCCGCGTACCGCGACGGATACAGCCGCTCCAGCTCCTGCCGTGAGTCGAAGAACGCGGGCACACCGGTGCTCAGGACCTGCGCGCCCGGGGTCCGTTCGGCGAGCGGCAGCCCGTCGAACCGCTCCACGGCATGCGGGTCGGGATAGCCGCGATGGCCGAGGACGTGGAGCCGCCCGGACCGCGAGCCGAGGACGATCAGTCCCTGGCTGCCGACGGCCGGGGCGATCTCGTCCGAGACGAGCTGCACCACGTCCTGCACGCTCGCCGCCTCGGTCAGCGCGCCCGCCAGGCTCAGCACCTGGGAGATGGTCACCAGCCGGGACGGCGTGTCCCCGGGCTGGGGCCCTCGGCGGGCCATCTCGGCCACCGCCCGCGCCCTGCTGATCCGCACGCTCAGACCGGTCGTGCTCGGATACATCCGGAAGGACAGCCAGTCGCCGGGCGGGCGCAGCGCCACGAACGACGTGGTCTGCTGACTGAACAGCGCGGCCCGGTAGCGGTCCTCGTAAATGGGGTCGTTCAGCCAGGGCACCGCCGCCCACAGCTGGTTGCCGAGCAGTTTGCTGACGGGGAGGCCGATCAGTTCGGCCGCCGCCGGGTTGGCGAAACCGACCCGCCCGTTCAGATCGAGCGAGCACAGCCCGTACGGCAGCCGCGACACCATGCGCGCCGCCTCCACCGTGCCGAACAGGCCGGCCGAGCCGCTGAACGCCGGCGCGGCCAGCAGATCGGGCTCCGGCAGCGGCGGGCGGCTCGCCTCGAAGGCCCGCTCCAGCCGCACCGCGAGCCGTCGGCAGGCGGCGATCAGATGGTCCCGGTCCCGGACCGACAGCTGCGGCGGGTGCGAACCCGGCCAGGTCACGAAGATCGCGCCGTACACGGTGGACTCGGTGGCCACGGGCAGCGCGGCCAGCGCGAACGGATACGGCAGCACGACCGCGATCCGCGGAAAGCGGGCCGCCATGTCCTCCTCGCCGCCGACCCAGACGAGCTCCCGCTCGCGCACCGCCTCGGCGACCGGGATCGGCGCGCTCAGCCCGACCCGCTCCCAGGGCGCCGCGAACGCCCTGGGCAGCCCCGCCATCACCGCCATCTCCAGGACCGGCTCGTCGGCCGCCAGCAGATACACGCCACCGGCGTGCGCGTGCACCTCGTCCATCATCGAGGCCAGCGCAAGCGACAGCAGTGGCCGGCCGACCCGCGTCCTCGCGGCCGCAGGCGCCTGGGCGGACGTCTGCCCGTCGGACACCCCGACCACCTCCTCCGCGGAGCCGCGCGACGAGTCCCAGGGCTCAAATCTGCCTCCAGAAGTCGCGCCGCGCACGGCGAGCGGCGCCACACAGGCCGGAGAGGGCCCGTCCATACCCCATGGCCGGGTGCCCATGCCCCCACAGTCGATGCGCGAAGCGGCGTGCGGGCGCCACGCGTGCGCCCCCGCGCAACCTGATGGCCGGATCTTCGCGCCCGTAGCAGGACGCAAACGCCAAGAATGGGGCACGCGCTCAACACCATGAAAGCGATGGAAACGGCGAATGCGATCTGGAGGGGGAGCAGTGATCCGTGTCCTGGTGGTGCACGACGCGTGTCTCGTGCGATCGGTACTGGCGGAGTGGTTACGCAGAGCACCTGACCTGGGGGTCTACGACACGCCCTGGCGCAGCGCGCCGGCGCGGGCGCGGTCGGTGCGCCCGGACGTGTGCGCGGTGGACCTGGAGTACTCCGACGCGTACGGCCTCCCGCCGCTCGGCGAGCTGCGGGCGCGCGAGTTCGGCCGCACGCCGCCGCACCTTCTCGTACTGGCCAGTGCGAAGCGGCCGGGGCTGCTCCGGCGGGCGCTGGAGGCGGGGGCGCTCGGCTATGTCGACAAGGAGGGCTCACCGGACAATCTCGTACGCGCGATACGTCGCGTGGCTCAGGGGGAACGTTTCGTCGACGAGTCGCTGGGCTTCGGATTCCTCAAGGCCGCCGAGATGCCGCTGACGCGCCGCGAGCTCAGCGTGTTATCCCTCGCCGCGGAAGGGGCGTCCGTCGCCGAGATCGCGGGGAGTCTGCACCTGTCCCACGGGACCGTGCGCAACTACATGGCGGCCATCACCCGCAAGACCGGCGCCCGCAACCGCGTCGACGCCATCCGGATCTCGCAGGGCGAGGGATGGGTCTGAACGCTCGTGCGGCACGGGGGCCCAGGCACCGACGAGTTCGCGGTAGCGCGCAGAGCACCGGACGAGCTCGTCGTGCGTTCCGTACGCCGTGTCGCGGCCGTCCATCATCAGGACCCGGTCGGCGCGCCGGGCCGAGGTGATGCGGTGGGCGACGACGACCAGGGTGCCGCCGGGGCGGGCCGCGAAGGCGCGTTCCGCGCGTTCCTCCGCCCGCGGATCCAGGTGACAGGTCGCCTCGTCGAGCAGCGCCAGCGGGGCGTGCGACAGATGGGCCCGGGTCAGCGCGATCAACTGCCGCTCGCCCGCGGACAGCGCCGCGGGATCCACCCGGCCCTCCGGCCCGCCCAGCGCTTCGAGAAACGGCAGGAGCCCGACCGCCTCGGCGGCCGCGAGGAGCTCCGCCTCGGGGACGGGGTCCGGCCGCAGATGGGCGAGGTTCTCGGCGAGGGTGCCGGTGAACACGTACGCCTCCTGCGGGATGAGCACCCGCCGAGCGAGGGCGCCCGCCCCGCGCACGGGCTCCCCGGCCACCCGCACCGTGCCGCCCCGAGGCTCCAGCAGCCCGGCCACCAGCGCCGTCAGTGTCGACTTCCCGATCCCGCTCGGGCCGACGACGGCCAGGTGGGATCCGGCGGGCAGCGTCAGGTCGAGGGCCTCGATGACGGGGACGGCGGTGGGGCCGTAGGCGAAGGTGACGGAGGAGAGGGCCAGGGCGGGTGGTCGAGTCGAGGTCGGAGCCGGGGGCCCGGCCGCCCCGCTCTCGGCGCTCGGGCCTACCCCTGCGCCCCGTCCTCCCTCCGGCGCCAGTCGCCGCAGTACGACGGTCAGGCGTGAGCCGCTGGTGCCCAGGCCGTGGACGAGGTTGTGCAGGGCGGGGAGGAGGGACTGGGTGACGTAGGAGAGGGCGCCGACCAGGGCGCCGGTGGTGACGCCGTGCTTCAGGAGCCAGGGGGCCGTCGCGAGCAGCAGCACGATCGGGAGCTGTCCGCCGAGCGCGAGGGCTGCCACGCGTACGACGCCGAAGCGGGCCAGGGAACGGGCGGCCCGCTCCTCGGCGTCCACCAGGCGCCCCACGTCGGCGGCCGTCCGCTCCTGGGCACCGGTCGCCGTGATGTCCCGCAGTCCCGGGCAGACGGCGCCGAGCCGGTCGGCCAGGGCCTCGTCGGCCGCGAGGAACACCTCCTGCCGGCGGGCCAGCGGCCGCAGCGTCGCCGCGAACAGACCGATGCCCGCGGCCAGTGGCGGCAGGACCACGAGCAGGAGAGGCGGGGCCAGCGAGAACAGGCCCGCGAGCGCTCCGACGGAGGTGAACACGAACGACCGCGAGACCATCACCAGCCCGGCGAAGGTGTCCCGCGCGATCTCCACCTGCTGGGTGAGCCCGGACAGCGCCCCGCGGTCCGCCTCGCGCACCCCGCGGTCCACGACCCGCCGCACGAGCCGGTCCCTGAGCGGTTCGACCAGCGCCGCGACGGCCGCGTACACGCGAGCCGTGCCGATCGCGCCGACCACGACCCCGAGCCCGGCGACCCCGAGCCACGTGAGCCCGGTCGCCGTCCGCCCCGCCAGGAACCCGCCGTCCAGCGCACGGGCCGGGGCATACCCGATGAGGAAGCTCTGCCCCGTCTCCAGCACCGACCACAGGCCGAGCCGCACGACGACCCGCCACCGGGCCCGCAGAAACCGCACCCCTCGCCCGGGAAGCCGGCCGGTCACGGGGCCGCCTTTCCGGTCGCCCCGGCGGGGCTGGTCGGCGCGGCGGGGTCGGTCGGCCGGGTGAGGCCGGTTGGCGCGGCCGGTTCGGTCGGTCCGGTGGGATCGGTTGGCGCGGCAGGCCGGGCGGGATCGGTTGGGGCGGCGGGCTCGGTAGGACCGGCACGACCGGTCGGCACGGCAGGCGCGGTAGGACCGCTTGGCGCGGCCGGATCGGTTGGCGCGGTGGGATCGGTCGGTCCGGTTGGCGCGGCAGGCGCGGCAGGCGCGGCAGGACCGCTTGGCGCGGCCGGATCAGTAGGCGCGGCGGGATCGGTTGGCGCGGCAGGCCGGGCGGGATCGGCAGGACCGCTTGGCGCGGCCGGTTCGGTCGGTCCGGCGGGATCGGTTGGCGCGGCAGGCGCGGCAGGCCCGGCAGGCCCGGTTGGTGCGGCAGGATCGGCCGGTGCCCCCGTGAGCGTCTCCCGGTACGCCGGGATCCGCCACAGCTCCTCGTGCCGCCCCACCGCCCGCACCCGTCCGCCGTCCAGCCACGCCACCGAGTCGGCCCGGGCCGCCGTGGCGGCGCGGTGGGCGATCAGGAGGCGGGTGGCGGACGAGCCGTCGCCGGCGAGGGCCTCGGTGATGCGGGCCTCCGTCACCGTGTCCAGGCTGGACAGCGCGTCGTCGAGGATCAGCACGCGGCCACCGTGCGCGAACGCCCGGGCGAGGCCGAGGCGTTGGGACTCGCCGCCCGAGCGCGGGGCGTCGGCCAGGGCGGTGGCGTACCCCTGCGGCAGCCGGCTGACGAAGTCGTCGGCGCGGGCGGTGCGGGCGGCCTGCCGGATACGGGTGGGGGAGGGGGCGGTCAGAGCGAGGCCGATCGCCTCCCCGACGGTGTCGCCCAGCAGGACGGGACGTTCGAAGGCGTACGCGACGGCCCGGCGCAGATCGTCGTGGGTCAGCTCGCTCAGGGGCACCCCGTCGAGCAGGACCACGCCCTCGTCCGGGTCGGCGAGCCGTCCCGCGAGAGCCGCGAGCACCGACTTGCCCGTACCGGAGCGGCCCACCACGGCGAGGGTCCTCCCGCCGGGCACGACGAGGTCGACGCCTTCAAGGACGGTGCGTCCACTGCGCCGTGCGGTCACCCCGCGCAGCTCCAGCCGGCCGGGGCCGGGAGGCAGCCGGCGCGTGCCGTGGGCGGGCGCGGGCTCGGCGACGACCTCGCCGAGGCGTCCGGCCGCCGCCCGGGCCCGGGCCACGCCCGCGAGTTGGGCGACCAGCATCCCGACTCCGGTCGCCAGGACCACGTAACGGGAAGCGGCGAGCACTTCGCCGACGGACAGCCGGTGGCGGGCGAGCAGCACACCGGCGACGGCGATCACGCCGAGCTGCAGCAGCGGTGCCACGGTGACGGCCCGGGCGGCGGCCCGGCCCTGCACCTGCCACATGCGGTGCCCGGCGCGGGAGAGTTCGGGCAGCGGCCGCAGGATCCGTGCCGTCTCCCGGTCCGCCGTGCCCGCCGCCGCGACGGTGCGGTGACCGTCGACGGCCTCGGCGAGCGCGCCCGCGATCCGGCCCTGTTCCCGCTGGTAGTCGCTCACGCAGCGGGAGGTGTCACGGGCGAACGCCCGCAGCAGCAGGGCCAGTACCGGGGCCCCGGCGAGGAACGCGGCGGCGAGCCAGGGGTCGATCAGGGCGAGGGCGACGACGCCCCCGACCGGCCCGGCGAGCGCGGCGGCCAGTACGGCACGGGCGGCCGGCGCGGTGCCGGCCTGCGCGGCGTTGCCGACGAGCCGCGCCACGAGGTCGCCCGCCCCGAAGCGGCCGGTGGCCCGTGGACCCATGGCCAGGACGTGCCCGGTCACCCGGTGCCGCAGCCAGGCCGTGGTGCGGGCGTCGACGGTGCCGACGAGAACGCTCTGGCACGCGTCGAGCAGGGCGAGCGACAGTACGAGCGCGGCGCAGCACAGCACCCAGCCCGCAGCCGGGGCGCCCGTCAGCAGAAGGTCGAGCGTGCGGCCGAGCGCGGCGGGCAGCAGCAGCCCCGCACCGGTCGCGGCGGTGCTCACCAGGCACAGCGTCACGGTACGGGGGCGGCTGTGCCCGGTGGCCGAGCGGGCCAGTGTCCGGGAAGGGTCGTCGGCAGGGGTCGTCATGCTGCTCCGGCCTCGCTCCGCGGTCGTGAAAAAAGGCCCGGACGGCCCCTCCGCGCAGGAGGGGAACCGCCCGGAGCCGTCACTGCACCAGGTGTCAGAGACAGAGGCTGATGCTCGCCTGGCTGGCGCAGAGCAGCAGGCTGAGCGTGCTGCCGCCGCCGGTGTGCTGCTCGGTCTCCATCGTCTGCAGGTCGAGAAGTGCCATCTCGTTTCCTCTCCTTCTTCATGGGGACGGGGTTGTGTCACGACTCCGTCAGTTCGCGGAGCCGCGTTCTGTGTGCCGCGCGGGCGGCGGGAGGAAGGGCAGGTGGGCCGGGGCCGCACCCGCCTCGTCGGTGCCGAGGGCCGCTCGGAGGGCCAGCAGACAGCCGGCCGTTCCGGTGCCCAGGTCCATGGAGAGCCGCATCATCTGGTGCCCGGGAAAGGCCAGTTGGCCCTGGTAGGACATCGCGTACCAGCCGAGCCCGGCGATCTGGGCGGCGAGCCGGTCCGCGTCCGCGCCCGGCGTGGTCGTACGGCTGAGGTGCAGGATCATCCCGGCACGTCCCTGGAACAGGCCGGGCTGTGCGTAGAAGCGGGAGGTGGCGGCGGTGAGGATGCCGGCGCGGGCCCGCTCGAAGGCGCCCGTGTCGTCGTCGGCGTGGGCGAGATGGTCGTCGAGGACCATTCCCACGCCCACACTGCCCTCGCCCAGGTAAGGCATGCTCCGCCAGCCCTCGTCGACCTCCAGCGAGCCGCCCTTCTGCTCGACGCAGGCGGCGAGATCCCGGCGCACTGCCTCGCCGGCCGCGTCCAGCAGCCGGCGGTCGCCGGTCCGCTCGTAGCGCCGCAGCAGGAACAGTGCGGGCCCGCTCGCGCCCCGCAGCAGCCCGGCACGCGGGCGTTGGCCGTCCGCGACCGGTTCGCCGAGGCGCCGCAAGAGGATGTCCGCGGCCTCCGCGGCCCGCTCGCGCAGCTCCGGCTCGCCGGTGGTGTGCGCCAGGTCGTCGAGGACCAGGCCCAGTCCGGCCAGCCCGCCGCGCAGGTCGGAGGAGAGCCGCTGCCACCGCTCGCGCAGGATCGTGTCCATCAGGTCCAGGGCCCGCTGCCGGTGACCGAGCAGGCCGAGGACGTGGGCCACGCCCGCGAGACCGTCGTACAGGCCAAGCGGCGTGCCCGCCGGAGGCGGGTCCGTGCGGTCCAGCAGCCAGCGCTCGCCCTCTTCGTAGCGTTCGGCGCCGCTCGCGGCCAGGGCGTACAGCACACCGGCCGCGCCATGGGCCAGGCCCAGTCCGCCGCCGTCGGAGAACTGCCCGATGTCGCCGGGGAAGAGCCGGTCCTCGCGCTCCGGGGTCGCGGAGGCCAGCAGCGCCTTGACCATCGAGTCGCGGCTGTAGGGCCAGTCGCCGGGCTCCACGAACGACGCCGGGACGGAGCGCGCTGCGGACGGCGTCGGCGGTCGACCGCCGGGCACGTCCCGGGTGATCTCGGCGACCGCCTCGGCGAGGAACTGCCGCGGCACGTCCGGGAACCGGTCCGCGATCACCTCCGCCAGATGTGCCGCCTTGCCGCGGTCCACGACGAACAGGGTGGTGACGGGCAGGAACATCGCCAGCCGCAGACAGGCCAGTGCGTAGCGGTCGACGTCCACGCCTCTTCGGTCCGCCGGGGCCATGAAGCCGGGATGGGCGACGACCTGGCGGCCGTTTTCACCGACCGGCGCCGCCGCCTCGAAGTCGAGCAGGGACACCGACTCCTCGTCGGGGGCGACCATGATGTTGAAGACGTGCAGGTCGTTGAAGACGATCCCGCGCGCGTGCACCGCCTCCACGGCACGTTCGACCGCCCCGTGGATGCGCAGCGCCCAGGCCGTGTAGTCGGCGATCGCGCTCGGGTCCGCGTCGGGGCCGATCAGCGGGTGGCGTTCCGCGAAGAACGAGTTCAAGGTGCGCCCCGGCACGAAGTCCATGACCAGGAAGCGGTGTTCGCCGAGCAGGAACCAGTCCCGTACCTCGGGCACCACCCCGGTGCCCGCCAGCTGCTCCAGCGCGTACTTCTCCCGCTCCAGCCGGGCCACTGCGTCCGCCCCGTCCGCGGCGAGCCCCGCGTGCGGCCGGCCCTCCTTCAGCACCACCTTGCGTCCGTCACGCGTGTCGGTGCCCGCGTACACCCCGCCGCCGTTGGAGAAGTGCAGCGCCTTCTCGATGCGGTACGGCAGCTCGCCGACCGTCGTGGTGTTGCGGGCCGCCAGATGCGGGGCGAGGAACGACGGCAGCGTCACCCACTCGGGCACCTGGAACGACGGAGCCCGCCGGTCCGGCACCAGCCGACCCTCGCCGTCCCGCACCGCAGGCACCAGCGAACCGCGCTCGTCGACGACGAACAGCCGCGCGAAGGCGCCGTACCGCACGTACAGCGGACCCTCGCCCCAGCGCAGGTCGGTCAGGATGTACGGCCCCTCGAAACCCTCGAGCAGCCGGCCCAGCTCGCGCAGCACCGTGTGGAGCTGCTCGTCGTCGGCCGGGTAGACGGTGACGAACTTGCCGCTGGAGTCCCGCCCCGCGTACTTGGCGTTGCGCAGATGCACCAGGTGCGGGCCCGGCACGAACTTGAAGGCGATGCCCCGCGGCACGCAGTAGTCCCATACGATCCCGGCGATCCGCTCGGCGTTCGCGAGGGTCGCCGAGACATGGATCTTCCAGCCCTGGGCGCGGTCCGGCAGCGGAGTCCCGTCCGGGCCGAGCGGCGCCAGGGTCAGCCAGTCGCCGATCCGTGCGGCCTTCCAGCCCTCGGGCGCCGCACGCCGTGCCGCCTCGTACAGCGGCGCGGCCTCCTGGCCGTCCGCGGACAGCCGGTCCGGCGTCTCGTAGAAGTGTCTGTCTGCCAGCGCGTACACCTCGTAGCGCTTGTCCATACGTCCCCCTCCGCAGGCCCGGCACCGAGCTTTCCAGCGGGCCGGCGGCCACGCACAGTCACGGCTGTCACGAGATCACCGTGCGGAACGCATGCGTAAAGTCATGTTCGGCTCCTTTCGAGCGCCGCACGCACCTTGGCGGGCACGGAACGCTCACAGGGGCTGCGCAGGTGGCTCATAAGCGCTGTAATGGCGGACGTGGTCACTGAGGGCACCGCGGGACGCAGGACGAGAAGCCTGCGCGCCGAGGAGGCCCTGAAGGCGCTTTCCGTCGAGCCGGACTCGCCCGAGAGGCTCCGGCGGGTGCTGGAACAGGCGCTCGTCTTCGCCGGAGCGACCCTGGCCGCGGTGTACACACCGAGTGAGGACGGCGAGCTGCTCTGCCTCGTCGAGTGCGCCGGTGTACCCCGCACCGTCTACGGCCTGCGAGACGGCTACAGCCCGACCGGACGCTCCCCGCTCGCCGAGGCCCGGCGCACCGGCCGTGCCGTCCGGCTCGGCCCGGAGCAGCTCGCCGACCGCGCGGAATCCCGGCGGGCACCGTCACGGGACTTCTCCCTGGCCGTCCTGCCCGCCGAGGACGACGGCGGTTGTCTGCTCGCCGTGACCGAGCGGCCCGGCGGCTTCGACGCCGAGGACCGCGTGTGCCTGGAGCTGGTCGCCGAGGCGATCGCCTACCCCGCCCCGGCCGCGGCCGCCGAAGGGGGCGAGCTGCCGGTCAACGCGTTCAGCCTCGCCATGGACACCGGCCGGGTCGAGGTCGGCGACGGCCTCCTCGGGCTGTTCGGCATCGGACCGCAGCAGTTCGACGGCAGGGTCGAGACCCTGCTGGGCCTGACCGTCCCCGAGGACCTGCCGTCACTGATGTCGGTCGTCGAGGCCGACCACATGTCCATCGGCGACCGCGAGCTGGAGTTCCGGGTCCTGCAGCCCGCCGGCCCGCCCAGATGGCTCAGGCTCCGCGGCCGTCTCCTGCCCGGTGGCGAGGGCCGGCCCGCCCGCCTCGTCGGCACCGTCGCCGACGCCTCCACCCTGCGCGCCGAGGTCACCGACGTGACCCGCGTCCAGCGCCTCGCCGCGGCCCTCGCCACCGCCGGCACCGTC
Organism: Streptomyces chartreusis; assembly: GCF_008704715.1. NCBI lineage: Bacteria > Bacillati > Actinomycetota > Actinomycetes > Kitasatosporales > Streptomycetaceae > Streptomyces > Streptomyces chartreusis. The sequence goes on along the minus strand of NZ_CP023689.1, from coordinate 704,154 downwards.
CGCGACGTCAGCCACGCCGTCGTCACCGCCCTGCGCAAGCCGCTGCGCGCCGACCGCATCGCGCTGGCCGAGCTGGAGCACGACCGTCTCGTCGTGACCGTCCTCGACCCGCCGGAACCCGAGTCCTGGCCGGAGTTGTGGCGCCTGGAGTGGCGTACCGAATGGCCGGACGCGCCCGTGCGCGCCATGCCCACCCTCGCCGCCGCACTGCGCGAGGGCCGCGCCCGGATCTGGCCGGCCGGCACCCCGCTGGAACCCGCCCTCGCCGACGTCGGCCCCGGCGGGCTGGCCGTCCTGCCGCTGCCCGCCGGCGGCCGGATGGCCGGCGCCTGCCTCATCGGCTGGGACACCCCGCACGAGTTCGGCCCCGACGAACGCGCCCTGCTCACCGCCTCCGCCGGTCTCGCCGGGCAGGCACTGATGCGCGCCCACGCCTTCGACGCCGAGCACGAGCTCGTCGGCATGCTCCAGCGCCAGCTGCTGCCGCGCCGCCTGCCCCGGCTGCCCGGCGCGGAGGCCGTCGCCCGCTATCTGCCCACCACGGCCGGACTGGAGGTCGGCGGCGACTGGTACGACGTGATCCTGCTGCCCGACAACCACGTCGCCCTCGTCATCGGCGACGTCCAGGGCCACAGCGCGGCGGCCGCCACCCTCATGGGCCAGATGCGCACCGCGCTGCGCGCCTACGCCGCCGAAGGACACCCCCCGGACGTGGTCGTCCACCACGCCAACCGCCTCCTGATGGACATGGAGACCGACCTCTTCGCCACCTGCTGCTACGTCGACATCGACCTGGAGGAGGGCACAGGCTGGTGCGTGCGCGCCGGGCACCTCCCGCCGGTCCTGCGCCGGCCGGACGGCGGGACGGAGATCGCCGAGGCGGAGGGCGGCCCGCCGCTGGGCGTGATGCGGCAGGCCGACTTCCCGATGAGCCCGCTGGGGCTGACCCCCGGCACCATCGTCGCCCTGACCACCGACGGCCTCGTCGAGTCCGCCGAGGACGACATCGACACCGGGATGGAGCGGCTGGCCCTTGAACTCGCCCGCTCCGACCCCGCGCACCTCGGCCTCGTCGCCGACGCCCTGCTGGTCGGCGCCCGCCGCAACGACGACATCGCGCTGCTCCTGCTGCGCTACGACGGCATGGCCGTACGGCCCCTGCGCGAGAGCTGGACGGTCTGGCGCGTCCCGGAGGCCGTGGGCCACGCCCGCCGCTTCACCCGCCGCACCCTGCGGGCCTGGGGAGTGCCGCAGCGGGACGCGGACACCGTGCTGCTCGTCGTGTCCGAACTCGTCACCAACGCCCTCGTGCACACGGACGGCCGAGTCCGCCTCGACCTGACGTTCGTCAACCACCGCGTGCGCGTCGCGGTCGCCGACGCCTCGCCCCGCACTCCCGTCAAGCCGGCCAGTCTCAGCTGGGAGGCCACGGGCGGGCGCGGAATCCTGCTGGTCGAGGCCATGTCGGCGGCGTGGGGGACGGTGCCCGTCAGTGGCGGAAAACAGGTGTGGAGCGAGATCGCGGCAAGCGACTGAAGCCTGAATTCCGGTGAACTCGGGACGGCTCCGGGGTATCGCACAGGCGAACCGACCCCGTCAAAATGGCCGAATCGCGGCTAAGGTGAAGCAGATGAAGGCTCTTGTGCTGTCCGGTGGTGCCGGTACGCGCCTGAGGCCGATCACGCACACTTCGGCCAAACAGCTCGTGCCCGTGGCAAACAAACCCGTGCTCTTCTACGGCCTCGAATCCATCGCAGCGGCCGGCATCACCGAGGTCGGTGTGATCGTCGGTGACACCGCTGCGGAGATCCAGGACGCCGTGGGCGACGGTTCCAAATTCGGCCTGGAAATCACCTACATCCCCCAGGAACGCCCGCTGGGGCTCGCGCACGCCGTGATCATCGCCCGGGACTTCCTGGGCGACGACGACTTCGTGATGTACCTGGGCGACAACTTCATCGTCAGCGGCATCGCCGACCTGGTGGAGGAGTTCCGCGGCAACCGCCCCGACGCCCAGATCCTGCTGACGCACGTGCAGGACCCGCGCTCCTTCGGCGTCGCCGAACTCGACGACGACGGCCATGTCCTCGGCCTGGAGGAGAAGCCCGAACACCCCAAGAGCGACCTCGCGCTCGTCGGCGTCTATCTGTTCACCCCGGTCATCCATGACGCGGTCCGTGCCATCACCCCGTCCTGGCGCGGCGAACTGGAGATCACCCACGCCATCCAGCACCTGATCGACGCCCGCGCCGACGTGCGCTGCACCGTCATCCAGGGCTACTGGAAGGACACCGGCAACGTCGCCGACATGCTGGAGGTGAACCGGACCGTCCTGGAGAGCCTCAGCCGCCGCATCGACGGCGAGGTCGACGAGGCATCGGAGGCGGTCGGCCGCGTCGTCGTCGAGGAGGGCGCTCGCGTCATCAACTCGCGCATCGTCGGCCCCGCCGTGGTCGGCGCCGGCACCCTGGTCGAGGACTCCTTCGTCGGCCCCTTCACGTCCGTCGCGGAGAACTGCCGCGTCATCGACAGCGAACTGGAGTTCTCCATCGTGCTGCGGGACTCCACCCTCCACGGGGTGGGCCGCATCGAGTCCTCGCTCATCGGCCGGCACGTCGAGGTCACGCCCGCGCCCAGCGTCCCCAGCGCCCACCACCTCGTCCTCGGCGACCACAGCAAGGTGCAGATCCACACATGAACCTTCTCGTCACCGGCGCCGCCGGCTTCATCGGCTCGACCTACGTCCGCACCCTGCTCGCCCGCGACGCACCGGACGCGCCCGACGCGCCCCGGATCACCGTGCTGGACAAGCTCACCTACGCCGGCACCCTCGACAACCTCGAACTCGACCACCCCCGGCTGGAATTCGTGCAAGGGGACATCCGGGACGCCGAGCTCGTCGACAAGCTGATGGCCGAGGCCGACCAGGTGGTCCACTTCGCCGCCGAGTCCCACGTCGACCGTTCGATCGCGGGCGCCGGCGACTTCGTCCTCACCAACGTCGTCGGCACCCAGACCCTGCTGGACGCGGCCCTTCGCTACCGCGTCGAACCCTTCGTGCACGTGTCGACCGACGAGGTCTACGGCTCCGTCGGGTCCGGCTCGTCCACCGAGCAGGACATCCTGCGGCCCAGCTCGCCGTACTCCGCCTCCAAGGCCTCCTCCGACCTGTTCGCCCTCGCCTACCACCGCACCCACGGCCTGGACGTGCGCGTCACCCGCTGCTCCAACAACTACGGCCCGCACCAGTTCCCCGAGAAGGTCATCCCGCTCTTCATCACCAACCTCCTCGACGGAGAGCAGGTCCCCCTCTACGGCGAGGGCCTCAACGTCCGCGACTGGCTGCACGTCGACGACCACTGCCAGGGCGTCGAACTGGTCCGCACCGAGGGCCGCCCCGGCGAGATCTACAACATCGGCGGCGGCACCGAACTGAGCAACAAGGACCTCACCGGCCTGCTCCTGAAGGCATGCGGCGCCGACTGGGACCGGGTGCGCAAGGTCGAGGACCGCAAGGGACACGACCTGCGCTACTCCGTCGACTGGAGCAAGGCCCGCACCGAACTCGGCTACCGGCCCCGCCACGACTTCGCCTCCGGCCTCGCCGCCACCGTCGCCTGGTACCGGGACCACCGAGCCTGGTGGGAACCCCTCAAACGGCGCGTCGGTGAGGAGCACGGATGAGGTGGCTGGTCACCGGCGCGGGCGGCATGCTCGGCCACGACCTGGTCGGTGAACTCCGCGCCCGCGGCGAGGAAGTGACCGCCCTCGACCACGCCGCCCTCGACATCACGGCTCCCGAATCCATCGAGCGCGCCTTCGCCGCCCACCACCCCGACCTGCTCGTCAACTGCGCCGCCTACACGGCCGTCGACGACGCCGAACAGGACGAGGCACGCGCCCTGCGCGTCAACGGCGACGGCCCACGCCTCCTCGCCCGAGCCTGCGCCGCGCACGGCGCCCGAATGATCCATGTCTCCACCGACTACGTCTTCGCCGGGGACGCCAACACCCCCTACGCGGAGGACGAGTCCCCGTCCCCCCGCACCGCCTACGGCCGCACCAAACTGGCCGGCGAGCAAGGCGTCGCGGACGAACTCCCGGGCGCGAGCGCGGTGGTGCGCACGGCCTGGCTGTACGGCGTCCACGGCCGCAGCTTCGTCCGTACGATGATCGAGCTCGAGGCCCGTCTGGACACCGTAGACGTCGTCAACGACCAGCGCGGACAGCCCACTTGGAGCGCCGACGTCGCCGCGTTCCTCGCCGACCTCGGCCCACGCGTCGGCCGCGACACGAACGGCGTCCTGCACGCCACCAACTCCGGCGAGGCCACCTGGTACGACCTGGCCCGTGAGGTGTTCCGGCTCTTGGACGCCGACCCCGACCGGGTACGCCCCGTCACCAGCGCGGCCTTCCCCCGGCCCGCTCCCCGCCCCGCGTACAGCGTCCTCGCGCACGGCCGCCGGCAGCGGCTCGGCCCCGCACCGGTACGCGACTGGCGCACCGCCCTGCACGAAGCACTGCCCCGGATCCGCAAGGAGACCCTTCGTGAAACGCCATGAGTTCCTGAAGGAACTGCACAAGGTCAGCGGCAACCGCAACTACCTGGAGATCGGGGTCAACGACGGCCGCAGTCTCCGGCTCTCGCGCGTCCCCACCATCGCCGTCGACCCGGCCTTCAAGGTCGTCACGGAGATCCGCTGCGACGTCCATCTGGTCAAGGCCACCAGCGACGACTTCTTCGCCCGTGCCAAACCCCTCATCCACCTCAAGGGCGGCCGCCATCCACTGCGGAACCTGCGCCGGGGCCGTAGCCCGTTCGCGTACTGGCGGCGCACCGTCCTCGACCTGTCGTTCATCGACGGGATGCACCTGTTCGAGTACGTGCTGCGGGACTTCATGAACATCGAGCGGCACTCGGACTGGACGAGTGTGATCGTCTTCGACGACATGCTGCCGCGCAACGTCGACGAGGCGGCCCGCGACCGGCACACCGGCGCGTGGACCGGCGACGTCTACAAGCTCGCCGAGATCCTCGGGCGTCATCGCCCCGACCTGGTGACGGTGCTCGTCGACACACAGCCCACCGGGCAGCTCGTCGTGTTCGGCGCCGACCGCCGCAACACGGTGCTGCGCGACCGGTACGACGAGATCATCGCCGAGTACGACGTGCCCGATCCGCAGAAGGTGCCCGAGACGATCCTGGACCGGGGGGCGGCGGTGGCACCCGAGGCGTTGCTCGGGGCGAGTTTCTGGCGGCCGTTGGCGCGGGCCCGCCGGCTCGGCGTCGGGCGGTCCCGGGGGTGGGAGCCGCTGCGTACGGCCGTCGAGAGGGTTGCCTCCGGCGGTTGAGCCGGTTGTGGGTGGTGCCGGGTTCTGCCGGTGGGTGCCTGCGGGTCCGTTGTGGCTGGTCGCGCAGTTCCCCGCGCCCCTCAAGGGGCGTTGCAGGGCCTCGGCGTCAGGACCGGCCGCTTCTCAGGTCGTTGTACTGCGCGGTGCAGGCTTCGTAGCTCGGGAGGAGGCCTGCCTTGCGTGCCTGGGTCAGTGACGGGGCCTCGGCGTCCTTCGGGGACAGGATCGGTGGAATGTGTTCGGGCCAGGCGATGGCCAGTTCCGGGTCCAGCGGGTGTACGCCGTGCTCGCGCTCGGGGGCGTAGCCGGTCGAGCACAGGTAGACCACCGTCGCCTCGTCGGTGAGGGCCATGAAGGCGTGGCCCAGCCCTTCCGCGAGGAAGAGGGCGTGGTGGCTGTCGTCGTCGAGGCGCATGGCCTCCCAGCGGCCGAAGGTGGGTGAGCCGACGCGGATGTCGACCACCACGTCCAGCACGGCGCCGTGCAGACACGTCACGTACTTGGCCTGCCCCGGCGGCACGTCGGAGAAGTGCACACCGCGCAGGACGCCCCAGCGGGACACCGAGCAGTTGGCCTGCGCCAGGGACAGGTCGTAGCCGGTGGCCTCGCGGAACTCCGCGCCCCGGTACCACTCGTGGAAGCTGCCCCGTTCGTCCGGGAAGACCTTGGGCTCCAGCGCCCACGCACCCTCGATGCCGAGCGAGCGCATCCCGTCACCGCCTCCCGGTCCGGGCCCGCAGCCGGGTCGCAGTGCGGCCCATCGCCGTACCGAGCGTGCGTCGGACCCTGCGGACAAGTCGCCGCAGCGCGTTGGGTCCGGGAACGCGGACGACACGAACTCCGCCCACGCCGCCGCGCAGCACGAACGGCAGGGCGAGGAAGCGTGGTCCCGGCATGCCCAGTGCCACCCGCCAGGCCGCGCCCCGCAGTTCGCCGAGGGGCAGTACGGCCTCCAGCAGCGCGCCGGAGATCTGGGGGGACAGCGTCGCGGGCACCTCCAGGGTGCCGTGGGACGAGGTGAGGCGCAGGGTGGCCTCGGCACCGTCGCCGGGGACGTGGAGGGGGAGCGGGATCCTCAGCCGGTCGCCCGAGGCCGTGACCTCGTCCAGGGAGAGCGCGCCCAGGCCCAGCCGGCCGGTCGCCCGGTCGACGTCCAGGGCGAGCTGCGCGTGCGGTGAGGTCCAGTACGGCAGGACCACATGACCGCCGGCCAGCGCGGCGGAAGGAGTGGGGCGAGCGCCTCGGGGCGCCGGGCCCAGCCGGCACTCCTTCGTCCAGCCGCCCAGCCGGACGCGGACCAGGGCGTCCCACACACCGGCGCGGGTGAGAGCGGCGGGATCGACGGCCGCGGTCGCGTGCAGTACCAGGCGGATCCGGCCGTCGTCCCCGGCCGGCACCTCCTCCCGGGTGAACTCCACCGGCTGGAAGTACTGCGCGGCACTGGCCCGCTCCCGCACCAGCAGATCCGCGGTGGCCTGCCCGAACCGGGCGGCGGTGTCGGCGCTCACCCAGGCGATCGCGGCGGCCAGGTCCTCGGGCGGGCCGTCCAGAGGCGTGCGGGGCGTCCCGGCCACGAAGGTCATCGGCTCGGCGCCGGACGTGAACTCGGCGCTGAAACCGACCCGCAGCGTGCCGTCCTCCCAGGCCACGCGCTCGGGCACGGCCGTGAGGGCGATCCCGGCCTCCCACTCGGCGAACGCCTCGACGTCGTCGTACCGGTCGGCGGTCATCAGCGCGGCGACGACCTGCTGCGTCGGCTGGAGCCCGGCCGCCACGCCCGGTCCGAAGCGCTCCACGACGACCTGGTGCATCTCCTCGAACAGTTCCCGCCGATAGTCCGCGGGCAGGGCGAGCAGGCGCCGCGCGCGCATCCGCTCGACCATCTCCACCCGCAGCCAGCGCCGGAAGAGCCGGTCCCGCAGCGGCCCCGGCTCGGTGTACTGCTCGACGACGTCGAGGGCCTCGCGGAGGTTCTTGAAGTAGCCGCCCGGGTCGAAGCGCTGGAATCCGGCGTTCGAGGCGTCGTCGCGCCGGACGTGGTAGTAGCAGACGTAGTCGCCGAGCACCGAGACGTTGGCGGCGCGCAGGTACGCCTCGGTGACGAAGACGTGGTCCTCCAGGCGCCGTGGGCCCTCGGGGAAACGCAGTCCGATGTCGTCGAGGAAGGCGCGGCGGAACATCTTGTGCGGGGTGAGACTGTCGATCAGCGGCGCGTTCTCGACGGTGGCCCGGGGGTGGTTGCGGCGGAACAGCTCCACGGGGACGCCGCGGCCCTTGCCGGCCATCTTGCCGACCACGACGTCGGCGCCGTTGGCCGTGCCGTAGTCGTACATCCGCTGCAGGGCTTCGTCGCCGAGGTGGTCGTCGTTGTCGACGAACATCACGTACTCGCCCCGGGCGGTGTCGATGCCGACGTTGCGGGGCTTGCCCGACCAGCCGGAGTTCTCCTGGTGGAGGACGGTGACCCGGGGCTCCGCGGCGGCTAGGGCGTCGAGCCGGGCGGGCGTGTCGTCGGTGGAGCCGTCGTCGACGAAGATCACTTCGTACTCGTCCGGCGGCAGCGACTGGCGGAGCAGGGAGTCGATGCAGTCCTCGACATAGACCCCGGGGTTGTACACGGGTACGACCACGCTGACCTTGATCGGCATCGGTCTCCGAGCCCCCTAGGGGTCGCTGGGCGTTTGCGTCAGATTTCGGCGCTCGTGGCCAAATGCTAACTCTGTCACGGCTTTTGTCCACCGCTCAACGACGCGACATGGCGCGGTCAAGCAGCGGCTCAAGAAGGCCCCCGGGCGCGGGAAAGCAGGTTTCTCGGGGCTCTCGTACGCGCGGGGAAGGGCGCGGTTCGGAGATCTCGTGCGCGCGGCGAAACGGGTGAAGGGAGGGATCGCGCGTGCGGGGCGAAACGGGTGACGCGGAGATCGCGCATACGCGGGCCGTCAGCGGCCCGCGCCCGCGGACCGCCGGCTCCGCGATCTCCGTCGCCGGTAGCCTGGCGCCGTGCGTCTGCTGCTGATGTCCGACACCCATCTACCCAAGCGCGCCAAGGCTCTGCCCGAGCCGCTGCTCGCCGAACTGCCGCGCGCCGACGTGGTGTTCCACGCCGGGGACTGGGTGGACACGGCCACGCTCGATCTGCTGGAGAGCCGCAGCGCCCGGCTCGTCGCTGTCTACGGCAACAACGACGGCCCCGACCTGCGGGCCAGGCTCCCCGAGGTGGCGCACGTCGAGCTGGGCGGCCTGCGGTTCGGTGTCGTCCACGAGACCGGTTCCGCCCAGGGCCGGGAGGCGCGCTGCGCGGCCCGATTCCCCGACCTCGACGTCCTGGTCTTCGGCCACAGCCACATTCCCTGGGACACGACCGCCGCCACGGGTCTGCGTCTGCTGAATCCGGGCTCCCCGACGGACCGTCGCCGACAGCCCCACTGCACCTACATGACCGCGACCGTGGCCGAGAACGGCCTCACGGACGTGGAGCTGCACCGGCTTCCGTCGCGCTGACGGCCGGCTTCAGCGGGGCGGCGGCCCCACACAGGATCCGGGCCGCTCCTTGTGCAGGGAAGCGGCCCGGGCGCTGCAAGTGCGCTGTCATGGACCCCCTTCCCGCTCAGAGGCTGTGTTCGGGGGCACGAGATGCCTCCGTTGTGCCGCGACTACCCTTTCGGGCCGGCCCTACACATCTCGATTCGGCCTATTCGCGGGCCGATCATCGCCGGGTCCGCCCGGCTCCCCGGGGGTGGTGCCGTCCGTGGCGCGCGGGTGGATGGCCCCCGCGGTCGCCGTCAGCGGGGTACCGCTGCCGCCCCAGCGCAGCGCGACGATCTCGGCGGCGACGGACACGGCGACCTCCTCGGGCGTACGGGCCCCGAGGTCGAGCCCGACCGGTGAGCGCAGCCGCGCCAACTCCCGCTCGCCGAGCCCGGCTTCGGCCAGCCGCTTCATCCGGTCGTCGTGGGTACGGCGGCTGCCCATCGCCCCGATGTACGCCGCCGGGCGCCGCAGTGCCTCCTCGAGCAGGGGCACGTCGAACTTCGGGTCGTGGGTGAGCACGCAGATCACCGTGCGGTCGTCGGTGTCGGTGGCGGCGAGGTAGCGGTGCGGCCAGTCCACGACGACCTCCACGCCCTGCGGGAAGCGCTGTGGAGTGGCGAAGACGGCCCGCGCGTCGCACACCGTGACCCGGTAGCCCAGGAAGTCACCGATCCGGGCGACGGCGGCGGCGTAGTCGATCGCGCCGAAGACCAGCATCCGGGGCGGCGGAGCGAACGAGTGCAGGAAGACGGTGACCGCGTCCTCGCGTCGCTCGCCGTGCGGACCGTAGTGCCTCAGGCCCGTGGCGCCGAGGGCCAGCTCGCCGCGTGCGTCGGCGCTCACCGCCATGTCCAGGCCGGGTGCGCCCAGCGTGCCCGCCACCCGGTCGGGCCACACGGCGAGCGTCGCACCGCGCGGCGCCGGCCCGTCCGTCACCGTCGCCACGGTCACCGGACGGCCCGCCGCGACCGAGGCCGCGACCTCGCCGAACGACGGGTCGCTCTCCGGTGTCACGGGGCGCACCAGCAGGGTGATCTCGCCGCCGCAGGTCAGCCCGACCGCGAACGCGTCCTCGTCGCTGTACCCGAACGTCTCCAGCCGGGCCTCGCCGCTCGCCACCACCTCGCGCGCGAGCTCGAACACGGCACCTTCCACGCACCCGCCCGACACACTGCCGACGACCTCGTCGCCCGGACCGACCGCCATCGCGGCACCCGGATCGCGCGGCGCGCTGCGGCTCGTGGCGACCACGGTGGCGAGCCCGAACGGCAACCGGGCCGCGTACCAGCCACCGATCGCCGGGAGAATCTCACGCATGGTCGCGGGTACTCCTCGTGAGCTCGACGGACGGTCTCTGCGTCAGCAGTATCGACCTTGCGGCGGCGAAGTTCACGTGCGCCGGCAGGGGTCCGAGGACCGTCGTCCCGGCGGGCCGATCGGACGTTCAGGTTCACGTGGGTCGCCAGGGGTACTCGCGCGCCCATGGACATCGCATGGACGGACATCGCCGCGGAAGGCGCGCTGGGCATCGGTCTGGTCGTCGCCGGTCTGGTCGTCGTGGGTCTGCTTCTCGGCGCATTCGTGCTGGGTATCCGGGTCAGGCGCCGGGAATCCGCTCCGCCGCGGCCCGAAGAGCAGCCCCGACTGCCCGACGGCGGGCCGGTCCGGGAGGTCCGCGAGCGCCGGGAGCCCGCCGAGGTGCCCAGGAGCGACCGCCGGCTGACCCCGCACGAACTGCCAGGGCACGGCAACATGCCCTCACGGCGCAGCTCGTTGAAGGGGCGGCGCCGCTGGAACGAGGGCAGGAGCGGATCGTTCGGCGGCGGAGGCTCGGGCTGACCCCGACCGCCACCCGCGGAACGGACCGTCCGACCGGGGCCCGCACCGCCTCGCGGTCCGGGTCCCGTCGTACCGAGGGAAGTGAACGTCATGGCGGATCCCGCCCGTAACACCCTGCCGCTGCCCGACTACGACCACCTGCCGATCGGCGGCCTGGAGAGCCGGGTACGGTCGCTGTCATCCGGAGAGGTGGAGGAGCTGCTGGCCTACGAGCGCTCGCACGGCGACCGGCTCCCGGTGACCTCGCTGCTCGCCGCACGCCTGGGACAGCTGGAGGCCGGAGCCGAACCGACGTCCGGCCATCCGGGCGCGCTGCGACCCGAGAGCGGCGCACACCGGTCGGGTTCCCCGGCGTCGCCCGCGACCGCGGCCCAGCCCTTCAGCCCACCACCGCACGGCACCCCCGACCAGCGCGGCAGGCCGAAGGGCGACCGCGCCTGACGGTTCCGGGGTTCGCGGCGGGGGGACGCATCCCGCCGACCGCGTTCCGGGCCGCCATCGCTCGCTGTGCCGAGCGGATGACCGTGTTCCGGGCCGCCGCCGACCGCTCCGTCGGCCATGTGCCGAGCACTCCCCATCGGCGTAACGTCCCCATATGTATGAACTCGGGCAGACGCGGCGCAGCCGGCGCCGCGTCCCGAGGGGAGCAGAAGGCATGACCGCTACGGGAGATCCGGCCCTCGACGCCGACGCACTGGACGCCGCGTTCGCCGAGACGATGCGCCGGACCGGTGCGTCCATCGGTGCCCTGTACCTGCTCGCGCCGGACGGAAAGCTGCTGTGCCTGGATGTGCTGAGCGGGGTGCCGGTCGAGTTCGCCTCACCGTGGACGAGGGTTCCGTTGGCCTCCCCGGCACCCGTGGCCGACGCCGTCCGCGAGGACCGTCTGGTGTGGATCGGCAGCCAGGAGGAGATGGTCCGCTGCTACCCCCGCACCGCGATGGCGCTGCCGTACCCGCTGGCGCTGGTGGCGGCGCCGGTGACCGGCGCACGGCGGTGGGGCTCCCTGCTGCTGATGTGGCCGGCCACCCGCCCGCCGTACATGACGCAACGGGAGCGGGGCAACATCAACTCCAGCTGCCGGCGGCTGGCGCGACTCCTGGAGGAGTCCGCCGAGCCCGGCGGTGCCGCCGCCCGCCGGGAGCAGCCGCGTGCCGTCTCCGCGGGGACCGGCCGGCGGGAGGTGAGCCCCGAGCCGGCCGCCGCCGACTACGTCGAGCGGCTCCCCGGTGGCAGCTGCGCCCTGGATCTGGAGGGGCGCATCACCTACGTCAGCTCCGGCGCCTGTGAACTGCTCGGCCGCGAGGCCGGTCAGCTGCTGGGCACCCTGCCGTGGCAGTCCGTGCGCTGGCTCGACGACCCCACCTACGAGGACCGCTACCGGGCCGCGGTGATGAGCCGGGAGCCCGTGTCGTTCACCGCGTGCCGCCCGCCGAACCACTGGCTCGACATCCACCTGTACCCGGACGCCAGCGGCATCAGCGCCCGTATCGTCCCCACCGGTGACGCCCACGCGCCGCCCTCACCGGCGCCCCGCCGGACCACGCCCACCGCCGTACCGGCCCGCGCCGGACGGCTGTACCAGCTGACGCACCTGGCCGCCGGCCTGACCGAGGTCGTCGGTGTGCAGGACGTCGTCGATCTGATCGCCGACCAGATCATGCCCGCCTTCGGCGCCCAGGGCCTGGTCCTGTCCACCGCCGAAGCCGGCCGGCTGCGCATCACCGGTCACCGCGGCTACCCCGCCGAGACCATCCGGCGCCTGGACGGCCTCCCTCTCGACACCACCTTCACCCCGGCAGGCCAGGCCCTCGGCAGCGGCATCCCCGCGTTCTTCGCGAACCCGGAGGAGATGCGCCGCACCTACCCCGAGGCACCCGTGGTCAGCGGGAAGAAGGCCTGGGCGTTCCTGCCGCTGATCATCTCCAGCCGGCCCGTCGGCGTCTGCATCCTGTCGTACGACAGCCCGCACGAGTTCCCGGCCGAGGAACGAGCCGTCCTGACCTCGCTCACCGGACTCATCGCCCAGGCCTTCGACCGCGCCCGGCTGTACGACGTCAAGCACGACCTCGCCCACGGCCTTCAGCAGGCGCTGCTCCCGCGCGGCCTCCCCACGCTCGACGGCCTGCGGGTCGCCGCCCGCTACCTGCCCGCCACCCGGGGCATGGAGATCGGCGGGGACTTCTACGATCTGATCCGGCTCGGCGACAGCGCGGACGCGGCGGCGGCCGTCATCGGCGACGTCCAGGGCCACGATGTCGCCGCCGCGGCCCTGATGGGTCAGGTGCGTACCGCCGTCCACGCCCACGCGACCCTCGGCACACCTCCCGACCAGGTCCTCGACCGGACCAACCGGCTGCTCACCGACCTCGCCCCCGACCTGTTCACCAGCTGCCTCTACGTCCACCTCGACTTCGCCCGCGAACGCGTGTCCCTCGCCGGCGCCGGCCATCCGCCGCCGCTGCTGCGCCTCGCCGACGGCGCCACCCGGGCCGTCGTCGTCCCGCCCGGACCTCTCCTGGGCGTCGACCCCGACGCCGTCTTCCCGCTCGTCGAGATCCCGCTGACCAGGGGCATGCTGCTCGCCCTCTACACCGACGGCCTCGTGGAGAGGCCGGGCGCCGACCTGGAGGACGCCATCACCCGCCTCGCGCAGCACCTCGCCGACGCCGACGACAGTGATCTGGACGGCCTCATCGACACGCTCCTGAGCAAGGCCGAGACCACCGCCCAGCGCCTCGACGACATAGCCCTGCTCGTGCTCCAGTGCGACTAGCGCGGCTTGAACCGTGAGCGCCGCTCACGCCGTCCGCAGCGCCGGTCCGATCTGGCGGCGGCGCAGTTCCTCCAGCGTGCCCTGCTGCCGCCGGGCCCGTTCGAGGAGGCTGTCGAGGAGGTCCGGATCGAGGCGGTCCTCGTCGTCGGCGAGGTCGCGCAGCGTCTGCCATACGGCCGCCTTGCCCTCCACGCCCACCCGCAGCGCCTCCAGCTCCAGCAGCGGGCTCAGCGGGGAGCGCCGTACGAACCGGCCGTTGCTCTTCAACCGCCCCGCGCGCTCGGCCACCCGCCCGGCGTAGATCTTGTAGTGCCGCACCGGGATGTCGAGGCGCTCCATGATCTCGATCAGGATGGCCCGGTCCTCGGTGATCTCGTCGGAGATCGGCTCCATCGCCGCCGCGAGGTCCGTACCCCGGTGCGACCGGGCCATGTGGCGGGCCCGCTCGGCACCGCCGGTGGCGCCCGCCAGATGGTCGTTGAGGTAGACGCCCAGCAGGGAAGCACCCGTGTGGCGGGCCCGCGCGGGGCTGTGTGCGTCGGAGCGCGTTCGGTGGTTCATGGCGTGTCCCTTCGCCGCGGGGCCGATGGGGTGGTCGCGATCGGGCCGCGATTCGCAGGTATGTCCGCCGGGTGCCCGTCGACCTCACGAGGAAACGCAGGTCATGGGGGAGACGCACCCCCTCGTCGGGCTCGCGCCGCCGCGTTAAATGCGTTGCCGCCGCCTCGCCGGGTCTGTTGCACTGCACGGACCCGTAGTCGGAGGACCAGGAGCGAAGATGCGAACTGCGTGCATGTCCCCTCAGGAAGGAATCACCCCCTCGTCAAAGGACATGACGCTTCGTGCACTTGCTCAACCTCGGAATTCTCGCCCACGTCGACGCAGGTAAGACCAGCCTGACCGAGCGCCTGCTGCACTCGGCCGGCGTGATCGACGAGATCGGCAGCGTCGACGCCGGGAGCACACAGACCGACTCCCTCGCCCTGGAGCGACAGCGCGGCATCACCATCAAGTCCGCCGTGGTGTCGTTCGCGTTGGACGACGTGACCGTCAACCTCATCGACACCCCGGGCCACCCGGACTTCATCGCCGAGGTGGAGCGGGTGCTCGGGGTCCTCGACGGTGCGGTGCTGGTCGTCTCGGCCGTCGAGGGCGTCCAGCCGCAGACCCGCGTCCTGATGCGCACGCTGCAACGCCTGCGCATCCCCACGCTCGTGTTCGTCAACAAGATCGACCGACGCGGTGCCCGGTACGACGCCGTCCTGCGGGCCGTCTCCGAACGGCTCACCGCGGCCGTCGTCCCGATGGGCACGGCCACCGCACTCGGCACCCCCGGTGCCGGCTTCCTGCCCGGCCTCGGCACGGCCGCGCTCGACGTCCTCGCCGACCTCGACGACGACCTGCTGACCGCGTACGTCGAGGGCGAGGTCACCGACGACCGGCTCCGTACCGTCCTCGCCGCCCGGACCCGGCAGGCACTCGTCCACCCGGTGTACTTCGGCTCCGCCATCACGGGTGCCGGCGTGGACGCGCTGACCGACGGCATCAGAGAACTGCTGCCCGCCGCGGGCGGCGACCGGGACGGCCCGGTCTCCGGCACCGTGTTCAAGGTGGAGCGTGGCCCGGCGGGGGAGAAGGTCGCCTTCGCGCGGATGTTCTCGGGAACGCTGCGCACCCGGGACCGGATCCGCTTCGGCGAGTCCGGCCCGTCCGCCGAAGCGGGCGACGGCGTCGACCTCGCGCACGGCGAGGCCACGCCCGACCCCGACGACACCCGCGCGGAAGGCCGCGTCACCGCCATCAGCGTCTTCGACCGGGGCACCGACGTCAGGGACGACCAGGTCCCGGCGGGCCGGATCGCCAAGCTGTGGGGCCTGGCCGACATCAGGATCGGCGACACGATCGGCGAACCCCGCAAGGCGTACGGGCACTTCTTCTCCCCGCCCACCCTGGAGACGATCGTCGCGCCGGCCGACGGCGTGGACCGGCGGGCCCTGCACCGGGCGCTCACCCGCCTTGCCGAGCAGGACCCGCTGATCGACCTGCGCCACGACGAGGTCCGCCAGGAGACCTTCGTGTCCCTCTACGGCGAGGTGCAGAAGGAGGTCATCCAGGCCACGCTCGCCGACGACTTCGGCCTCGACGTCACCTTCCGCGAGACGACACCGCTGTGCGTCGAACGGCCCGTCGGCTCGGGCGCGGCGGTCGAGTTCAACAAGAAGGACGGCAACCCCTTCCTCGCCACGGTCGGCCTGCGCGTCGACCCCGCGCCTGCCGGGTCCGGTGTGGAGTTCCGGCTGGAGGTGGAGCTCGGCTCCATGCCGTACGCCTTCTTCAAGGCCGTCGAGGAAACCGTCCGCGAGACCCTCGGACAGGGCCTGCACGGCTGGCAGGTCCCCGACTGCACTGTCACCATGACCCACTCCGGCTACTCGCCCCGGCAGAGCCACGCCCACCAGGGCTTCGACAAGAGCATGTCCAGTACCGGCTACGACTTCCGGGGTGTGACCCCGCTGGTCCTCATCGAGGCGCTGCGCCGGGCCGGTACCCAGGTGCACGAACCTCTGCACCACTTCCGGCTGGAGGCCCCGAGCGACACCCTGGCCGCGCTGCTGCCGGTGCTGGCCAGGCTGCGTGCCACACCGCAGACCACTGAGACCCGGGGCGCCGACTGCCGGCTGGAGGGGACGGTGCCCGCGGCCCATGTGCACGAACTGGAACAGCAGTTGCCGGGGCTGACCCGCGGCGAGGGCGAGCTGGAGAGCGCCTTCGACCACTACGCACCCGCCCCGCGCGGCACGCTCCCGGAACGCCGCCGCACCGACCTCAACCCGCTGAACCGTAAGGAGTACCTGTTGAACCTGACGCGCAGAGTGGGCAACTGAGCTGACAGGGAACCAACTTACTCGTGAGTCAGAAGTATTGACGGTGTCCTGATATCACCGGACTGTAGTGGACATGCCGAACATTCGGACGCGTCTACTGGTTGTCCTGGTCGTCCTCTTCGGATCCCTGACGGTGGCGGGCCCCACTCCCGCCACCGCCGCCCCCCTCCCCGACTCCCTCTGGTTCGACGAAACGCCGCTCACCGTGCGGAGCGGTCGCTTCGTCGACGGCAACGGCCGCGAGGTCGTGCTGCGCGGCTACAACGTCTCCGGCGAGACGAAACTGAAGGAGAACAACGGTCTGCCCTTCGCGTCGACCGCCGACGCGAAGAAGTCCGCGACCGCGCTGCGCGCCCTCGGCGGCGGCAACTCGGTGCGCTTCCTGCTCTCCTGGGCCTATGCGGAGCCCGTGCGCGGCCAGGTCGACACCGGCTACCTCGCGAAGGCCACCGACCAGATGCGTGCCTTCCTGGACGCCGGGATCCGCGTGTACCCGGACTTCCACCAGGACCTCCACTCCCGCTGGCTGTTCGACACGGACAGCTGGTACACCGGCGACGGCGCCCCCAAATGGGCCGTCGACCTCGGCGACTACCCCGACGAGTACTGCGGGATCTGCCCGTTCTGGGGTCAGAACATCACCTCGAACGAAGCCGTGAAGCAGTCGACGTACGACTTCTGGCACAACGAGTACGGCCTCCAGGACGCCTTCCTCGACACCGCCCAGAAGGCGATGACGTACCTGAGGCAGAACCTCACCGCCGACCGGTTCGCGGGCGTCGTCGGCTTCGACCCGTACAACGAGCCGCACGCCGGCAGCTACGACTCCGGGCAGACCAGCCGCACCTGGGAGCGCGACGTGCTCTGGCCGTTCTACGAGAAGTTCCGCGCCCGCATGGACGCGGCCGGCTGGCAGGACAAGCCGCTCTTCGCCGAGCCGAACCTGTTCTGGAACGCCAACCTCGACTTCCAGAAGCAGGAGGGCGGACTGCTCGACGCGGGCACCCTCGGCCCGCGCTACGTCTTCAACACCCACTTCTACGACCAGAAGGCCATCTCCGGAATCTTCATGTGGGGCAAGGCAGCGGACGGGCAGTACGCGGGCGACTTCGGGACCGTCCGCGACCGGGCCGCCGCCACCGGCACGACCGCGATCATCAGCGAGTTCGGGCACCCGCTGACCGGATCCGTCTCCGACAAGGCGCCGACGGTCTGCAAGGCGATGTACCAGGCCCTCGACTCCCGTGTGAAAGGCGCGAGTTGGTGGTCGAACCCGGCGGGCTCCGGTCCCGTCCTCTCCGGCTCCCAGTGGCAGTGGGACATCTACAACGGCCGTCACCACGAGCTGATGAACGACAACCCGGACAAGGTGCAGACCTCGGGCGACGCCTGGAACGGCGAGGACCTCTCCGCGGTACGCCTCGACGACTCCGGCACACCGGTGCTGCGGCAGGACGCCCGGCTGCTCGACCGGGTCTACCCGAGCGCCACCTCCGGCACGACGGTCGCCTTCACTTACGAGGACCGCTCCCGGGACGGCTCCACGACCCTGACCTGGAATCCGGTGCCCGGTTCACTGCCGAACGTGGCGCAGCTGGTGGGTTCGGGACAGTACGGGCTGCTGCTCTGGCGCTCGAACGGCGGCTCGGCACCGACCGAACTGCACCTGCCGGCCACCTTCCCGACCGCGTCCACCACCGTGGTCTCCGACCTCGGCACGGCGTACGCGCCCCCGTCCTACGGCACGGCCACACCGGTCGGCGTGGCCGCGGAACCCGGCGGCACGGGCAGCCGCCGACTGCTGCTCACCGACACCGACTCCGGCGTCCTGCACTACGCGCTGGTCACGAACGGAGCGACGACTGCCCCCTCGGCCGCACTGCTGACCGCCGCACGGTCCGAGCTCTCCACCTGGGCCGCGCGGAACGCCGGATGAGAAAGCCGTTTGACCCTCCCCTTACGTCAGGCTGCACGCTGTACCTCGACGAAAGGGCAGGTGAATGAGCTACTCCGTGGGGCAGGTCTCGGCCTTCGCCGGGGTGACCGTGCGCACGCTGCACCACTACGACCGGGCGGGACTGCTCTCGCCCAGCGGCCGCAGCGGCGCCGGTTACCGGCTGTACGACGACGCCGATCTGGCCCGGCTCCAGCAGATCCTCTTCTACCGCGAACTGGGCTTCTCCCTGGACGAGATCGCCGAGATCCTGAAGGACCCGCAGGCCAACGCCCTGGAGTATCTCCGGTCCCGGGTGGGGCGGTTGACCGAGGAGATCGGGCGGCTCCAGCGGCTGGCGGAGGTCGCCGAGCAGGCGATCGAGGTCCAGCAGACGGGCGTGGCACTGACCCCGGAGGAACGCTTCGACGTCTTCGGAGAGATCGCGTTCGACCTCTCCTACGCCACCGACGCCCAGCTCAAGTGGCAGGACTCGGCGGGGCAGAAGGAGTCCATGGCCCGTGCCGCCGCGCACACCAAGGAGGACTGGCGGCAGCTCATGGGCGAGGCCGCGGCCTGGCGCGCGGAACTGCTCGCGGCCTTCGACGAGGGCGAGCCGGCCGGCGGGGAGCGGGCGACGGACCTCGCCGAGGAGCACCGGCTGCACATCGCCCGCTGGTTCACCATCTGTCCGTCGGACATGCACCGGCGTATAGCGGACGACTTCGCCGCCGATCCGCGCGCTTTCGCGCTCGTCGTGCCGCCGTCGCAGCAGCGGCCGGGCCTCGCCGCCTATCTGTGCAGGGCCGTCCACGCGAACGCGGCCCGCCGGGCGGACCCCGAGGAGGAGGACGGATGAGGATCCTGATCGCCGCCGCCGGATCACGCGGCGACGTCGCCCCGTACACCGGGCTCGGCGCGGGCCTGCGGGAGGCCGGACACGACGTCGCCCTGGCCACGACGGACGCCTTCGCACCCCTCGTGAGGGAAGCGGGCCTGGAGTTCCGGAGCCTGCCCACGCGCCCGCAAGGGCACGGCAGCGTCCAGGGCAGGCGTGAACTGATGCGCGCCGCGGCCGAGTTCGTCACCGAACTCGGTCAGGGCTTCGCCGACGCGGTGGACGAGCACACGGATCTGCTCGTGCTGTCGACCACCACGGCCCCGCTCGGCCTGCACGTGGCCGAGGCCATGGGCATCCCGGCCCTCAGCGCCTACCTCCAACCCACCGCGCCGACCGGCGACTTCCCGCCCACGGTCATGGGCACCCGCTCCTTCGGCCGCGTCGGCAACCGCGTCGCCGGCCGCTTCGCCCTGCGCATGGCCGACCGTGTCTACACGGATGCCGTCACCGCGCTCCGTCGACGCCTGGACCTGTCGCCGCTGACGCCCACCGGGATGCGCCGACGCCAGGAGCGGGCCGGCCGGCCAGTCCTGCACGGCTTCAGCACGGCGCTGGTGCCGCGTCCGTCCGACTGGCGCGAGGGACTCGACGTGGTCGGGAACTGGTGGCCGTACCTCGCCCCCGACCGCCGGCTGCCCGCCGGCGTGGAGAACTTCCTCGCGGCCGGAGCGCGCCCGGTGTTCGTGGGGTTCGGCAGCATGGCGGCCGGTCACGGCGAGCGGCTGAGCGAGCTCGCCGTCGAGGCGCTGCGAAGTGCCGGGCTGCGCGGCATCGTCCAGGCCGGCAGCGCCGGACTCGCCGTCGACGCGGACGACGTCCTGACGATCGGCGACCTGCCGCACACCCTGCTGTTCCCCAGGGTCGCCGCGGTGGTGCATCACGCCGGGGCCGGCACCACGGCGGCCGCGTTGCGCGCCGGAGCGCCCTCGGTGCCGGTGCCGGTGACGGCGGACCAGCCGTTCTGGGCGGCACGGCTGGCTTCGATCGGCGCCGGCACCGATCCGATCCCCTTCGCCTCGCTCACCGCGCGGCGGCTCGCGGACGCCCTCGGCCGTGTCGTACGGCAGCAGGCGTACGCCCGTGCCGCCTCGGTCGCCGCACGGCACATGGCGACCGAGGACGGGGTGGGCGCGGTACTGAAGGCCCTGGGCTGATCAGCGAGCCGAAGGGCTCGTCCAGCCGCTCTGCACATGGCCCAGCCGGACCCGCTGCGGGTGGTCGCCGACCGGGACGGACACCTGCTTCTGCCCGGTGGCGAAGTCGATGGCCGTGACCTGGTCGGTGCCGCTCTCGGAGACCACACAGGACTTGCCGTCACCGCTGACCGTGGCCCAGTAGGGCTTGGAGGCGGTGACGAGCGGGCCCTCCTGGAGTGTGGTGCGGTTGACGACGGTGGCGTAGTCGTCCATCGTCCCCGCGACACACAGCTTGCTGCCGTCGGGACTCATCGAAATGCCGTGGTGGCGCGAGTCGTTGACGAACGTGGTGCGGTCGTCGCTGGTCGCCGGGTTCTTCGGCAGGGTCTTGGTGCGGGTGATGCGGTCGGTGGCCAGGTCGTACTCGAAGAAGCCGTTGAAGAACGACACCTGGAAGTACAGCTTCGACTCGTCCGGCGAGAACACGGCGGGCCGCACCGCGTCGGAGTAGTCCGTCAGGCCGATCGCGTCCAGCTTCGGGCGCATGTCGATGACCTTGACCTGCTGGTACGTGTTCGCGTCGACGACCGTGATGCGCCGGTCGCCCTTCGTCCAGTCCAGCCAGGGGGCGTCGGTCTGCGTGTTCACGTCGCCGATCGCCATGTTGTAGATGTACTTGCCGTCCTGGGTGAAGATGTTCTCGTGCGGCTTGTCGCCGGTGCCGAACTTGCCCAGCTCCCTGCCGTTCTCGATGTCCAGGACGTGCACGGTGTTGGAGGTCGAGGCCGACACGGCCACCCGCTTGCCGTCGGGGGAGACCGCCATGTGGTCGGCGCGGTAACCGGACACGGGGAAGCGCCAGTTGACCTGACCCGTGGCCAGGTCGAGGGACACCACGTCGGCGAAGCTGGGGCGCGAGACGACGACCGACTTCCCGTCCGGCGTCGAGTACATGTCGTCGACGAACTGGTCGTGGCCCTCGCCGACACTGTTGCGGATCGCCATGAAGTAGATCCACTTGATCGGGTTCGCGTTGATCTCCGCCATCCGCTGGTCCTTGTCGGGGACGACGTTGATACGGCCGATCTTCGCGAAGTCGCCGGACGACTTGATGACGTCGGCGGTGCCGTCCCAGTTGTTGCCGACGAAGAGCACCTCGCGCAGGGCGGCGGCGGAGGAGTCGGCGGCCGTGGCGGCGGTCGCGGAGGCGGAGACGGTCAGGGCGAGGGCGGCGGCTACGGAGCACAGGTGCCTGGTTCTGATGGCAGGCATGACTGCTCTCTCTTCCTCTGAAAGGGGGTGGGCGTCATGAGTGGGGCATGCCAAAGCGGAGCGTCGAATCTGAACACACGTGCTTTCAGAGTCAACTTACTGAAAAGTAAGGAGGGGGTGCCCTTCTCCACAAGACTGCGTACACGACAAAATTGATCGTCGGGACGGCGAGGCGGCGGGAGGACAGCGTGGCGGGCAGGATCAAGGCGCCCACCGGCCGCTACGGCGGCAAGTCGGCCGAGGAGCGACAGGCGGAGAGACGACGGCGATTCCTCGACGCGGCGCTGCAACTGTTCGGCGACGGCCCCGGCTTCCGGGGGACGACCGTCGCGGCGCTCAGCGAGGCCGCCGGGCTGTCGACGCGTCAGTTCTACGAGGAGTTCCGCACCCTGGAGGATGTGCTGGCCGCCCTCCACCTCCAGGTCAACGGGTGGGCGGAGGAGGCCGTCCTGGGCGCGGTCGCCGAAGCTGAGGACATGCCGCTCGCCGAACGCGCCACCGTGATCTTCCGCGCCTACGCCGCGAACGTCACCTCCGACCGGCGGCGCATCCGCATCACCTTCGTCGAGATCATCGGCGTCAGCCCCCGCCTCGAGGAACAGCGCCTCGCGCGCCGCGCCCGCTGGATCGATCTCGTCTGCGCCGAGGTCGCGGGTGCGGTGGCCCGTGGGGAGGCGGCGCCGCGCGACTACCGGCTGGCCGTGACGGCGTTCATCGGCAGCGTCAACGGGCTGCTGCACGACTGGAGCGCGGGGTGGGTGGACGCGACCCTGGACGAGGTCGTCGACGAACTCGTCCGCATTCTGCTCGGCATCCTGCAACCGGTGGGTCCCCGGCTCACCGGGCCCTGACGGCGGGCGGTGGCGCCGACGGAGCCTCAGTCGACGGAGCCTCAGCCGCCGAGTCGGTGCACGGCCTCCAGTACCGGAGCCGTGCCGTCCTCGGCGCGCAGCCCGTCCGCCAGCGCGCGGGCGCGGTGACCGTAGGACGGGTCGCCGGTCGCCTGCCGTAGCGCCGCTGCCAGTGCGTCGGCCGTGAACCTCCGCAGCCCCAGGACGCGCGGCGCCACACCGAGCGAGACCAGGCGGGCTCCCCAGAAAGCCTCGTCGAACTGGATGGGCACCGGCACCGCGGGCACCCCGGCGCGCAGCCCGGCGGCGGTCGTGCCCGCACCGCAGTGGTGGACCACTGCCGCCATCCGCGGGAACAGCGCCGAGTGCGGCACCTCGTCGACGGTCAGGACGTCATCCCCGGCAGCGGCGAGGCCGCCCCAGCCCCGCTGGATCACCGCCCGCAGCCCGGCCGCACGCACCGCGCGCACCACCTCCGCGCTCAGCCCCGCCGGATCGGGGACGGTCGCGCTGCCCAGCCCCACGAATACCGGCGGCGGCCCGGCGTCGAGGAAGTCGCGTAGCTCGGGCGGGAGTTGAGCCGGGCCGTCGTACGGCCACCAGTATCCCGTCACGCGCAGGTGCGGGCCCCAGTCGTGCGGCTTGGGCACCACCAAGGGGCTGAAGCCATGGAGCACGGTGCCGGCGGGCCGGCCCCTCCGCCCGCCGCGGACCTTGTCGCGGGGCAGGCCGAGTCTTGCGCGGGCGTCGGGTACGGCGGCGGAGAAGACCCGCTCGATGGCCAGGTTCACGGCATGCCCGCCGACCCGGTTCGGCAGGCTTCCCCAGGAGCCGCCGCCGAGCATCGCCGGTGCGAACTCCCGCGTGGGCGCCAGCGGTTGGAGCGGCAGCTCGATGCTCGGCAGGGACAGGCCCTCGGCGATGACACGTCCCAGCGGAGCGGTGGACGGGGCCAGAAGCAGGGCGTCGCTCGACCGCGCGGCGGCCAGCATGTCGTCCGTCAGCGATCCGGCCAGGCTCCGCGCCAGCCCCACCACGCGCACGAGCTTGCCCAGGCCGGTGCCGCTGCGGTGCAGGTTCCGCCCGCGCTCGGACTCCAGCTCCGCCCGTGGATCCAGCGGCAGGGGATGGAACCGTACGCCCGAGTCCGCGGCCAGCCGCTCGAAGCAGCCGTGCGTCACCAGGGTCACCTCGTGCCCGGTCCGCGACAAGGCGTACCCGAGTCCGGTGTAGGGAGCCACATCGCCCCGTGAGCCCGCAGTCATGATCGCCACTCTCACCTCGCCAGTATGGCGGCGCGGGCCCGCGCGAGCGCCAACTGGACGCGCGAACGGGCGACTTCAAGTCTGTCCGATCCGTTGACTTGCCCCCTGGCGCGGTTCTAACTTCGGCGCCACGTGTTCGATGTTCCGAATTGCGTTCGAAATTACGAACCTACCCATCCCTGCCTTCCCGCGCCAAGGAGCCGCATGTACTCCCCACTCAGCACCGGCCTCACCCGCCGCTTCAGATCCGCCGTCACCCGCGTCCTGGTGCTCGCGCTCGCCGCCACGGCCGCGCTGCTCTTCGCCGCTCCCGCCCCGGCCCGGGCGGCGACGACGGCCAGGCAGATCCCGGTGCCCGCCGCCCCCATGGGCTGGGCCTCCTGGAACGCGTTCGCCGCGAAGGTCGACTACAACGTGATCAAGCGGCAGGTCGACGCGTTCGTGGCGGCGGGGCTGCCCGAGGCCGGCTACGAGTACATCAACATCGACGAGGGCTGGTGGCAGGGCACCCGTGACGGCGCCGGCAACATCACCGTCGACGAGGCGGAGTGGCCGGGCGGGATGAAGGCCATCGCCGACTACATCCACAGCAAGGGCCTGAAGGCCGGCATCTACACCGACGCCGGCAAGGACGGCTGCGGCTACTACTTCCCCACCGGCCGCCCGGCCGCACCCGGCTCGGGCAGCGAGGGCCACTACCAGCAGGACATGCTCCAGTTCTCCCGCTGGGGCTTCGACTTCGTGAAGGTCGACTGGTGCGGCGGCGACGCCGAGGGCCTCGACCCGAGGACGACCTACCAGGCGATCAGCGACGCCGTGGCCTCCGCGACCGCCACCACCGGCCGCCCGCTCGCGCTCTCCCTGTGCAACTGGGGCTACGACAACCCCTGGAACTGGGCCCCCGGCATGGGCCCGATGTGGCGCACGAACACGGACATCTTCTTCCACGGCGGCACACCGTCGTACGGCAACGTCCTGACCGCCTACGACCGCAACATCCACCCCACGGCCCAGCACACCGGCTACTACAACGACCCCGACATGATGGTCGTCGGCATGACGGGCCTGACCACCGCCCAGAACCGCAGCCACATGAACCTGTGGGCGATCTCCGGCGCCCCGCTGCTCGCCGGAGTCGACCTCACCACCCTCACCGCCGAGACGACGGGCATCCTCACCAACCCCGAGGTCATCGCCGTCGACCAGGACCCGCGCGGCCTCCAGGGCGTCGAGGTCGCCGAGGACACCACCGGCCTCCAGGTGTACGGCAAGGTCCTCGCCGGCAGCGGCAACCGCGCCGTCGTCCTGCTCAACCGCACCTCGACCACCCAGAACATGACCGTGCGCTGGTCCGACCTCGGCCTGACCAACGCCTCCGCCACCGTCCGCGACCTGTGGGCCCGGCAGAACGTCGCCACCACCGGCACGAGCCACACCACGAGCGTGCCCGCGGGCGGTTCCGTGCTGCTCACCGTCACCGGCGGTACCGAACAGTCCGCGAGCACCTACAGCGGCACGTCGAGTTTCTCCGGCGTGGTCGCGGGAAGCGCCGGACTGAAGACGGTCGAGGTCTCCTACACCAACAACACCTCCACGGCCCGCGCGGCCACACTCACCGTCAACGGCCAGACCCCGACCAAGGTCTCCTTCCCGCCGACCGGGGCCACCGCGGGCAACATCTCCGTCAACGTCTCCCTGGCCAAGGGCAACGCCAACACGATCGCCTTCACCGGCGCCCCGCCCCTCGAAGGCATCGCCGTCCGGCCGCTGCCCGGCAGGAACGGCACCCTGATCACCGGCACCGGGTCCGGCCGCTGCGTGGACATCGACGACAACACCATCGCCAACGGCACCGACGCCCAGCTGTGGGACTGCACCGCCGGCCAGAACCAGGTGTGGCAGTACCACAGCACCCGCAAGGAACTCGTGGTCTACGGCAACAAGTGCCTCGACGCCTACAACCTCGGCACCACCAACGGCACCCGTGTCGTCATCTGGGACTGCAACGGCCAGAACAACCAGAAGTGGAACGTGAACAGCGACGGTACTCTCACCAACGTCAACGCCGGGCTCTGTCTCGACGCGTACGGCGCGGCCGCGGCCAACGGCACGAAACTGGTGCTGTGGACCTGCAACGGCCAGGACAACCAGAAGTGGACGGTGAGCTAGCGTCTGCCTAGGCGAGGCACACGACCAGGACGCCGAGGGCCACGGCGCACGTCAGCAGCCAGGCCGCCAGCAGCCGGCGTCGCAGGTCGCGGTAGGTCGCCTCGTACTCGTCCCGCAGTCTCCCGGCACGCTCCGCGGTGTGCTGCCAGGAGACGCGGGCGAGTGCGAGGTACTCCGCCTCGAACCGACGCTCCACCTCGCCCCGCTGCGCGTCCGTCAGCCAGTGCAGCGGGGTACTGAACCGCGTGGCGGCCGTGCGGCCCTCCTCACAGGTCGCGGCGAGCAGCAGATGCCCCTCGATGTCATTGAGGAACTTGCCGGTGAGGCCTTTTCCGGTGAGGTCCTTATCGGTGAGGCTCACAGAGTGGTCAGCTCCTTCTGCCGCTCCGGGGCGTGATGCAGGTCGAACGCCGGGGATTCGGACCGGATCCGCGGCAGGGCGCGGAAGTTGTGCCGCGGCGGCGGGCAGGACGTCGCCCACTCCAGCGAGCGCCCGTAGCCCCACGGGTCGTCGACTTCGACCTTCTTGCCGTATTTCGCGGTCTTCCAGATGTTGTAGAAGAACGGCAGCAGGGATGCCCCGAGGACGAACGAGAACACGGACGACAGCGAGTTGAGCGTGGTCAGCCCTTCCACCGCCAGATAGTCCGGGATACGGCGCTGCATGCCGTTCACGCCCAGCCAGTGCTGGACCAGGAAGGTGCCGTGGAAGCCGACGAACAGTGTCCAGAAGGTCATCTTGCCGAGCCGCTCGTCGAGCATCTTGCCCGTGAACTTCGGCCACCAGAAGTGGAATCCGGCGAACATCGCGAACACGACGGTGCCGAAGATGACGTAATGGAAGTGAGCGACGACGAAATAGGTGTCGGAGGTCGGGAAGTCCAGCGGCGGCGAGGCGAGCATGACGCCGGTGAGGCCGCCGAACACGAACGTAACCAGGAATCCGAAGGCCCAGAGCATCGGCGTCTCGAAACTCAGTGAACCGTTCCACATCGTTCCGATCCAGTTGAAGAACTTCACGCCGGTCGGTACGGCGATGAGGAACGTCATGAAGGAGAAGAACGGCAGTAGGACGCCGCCGGTGACGTACATGTGGTGGGCCCACACGGTCACGGACAGACCCGCGATGGCGATGGTCGCCGCGATCAGACCCATGTAGCCGAACATCGGCTTGCGGGAGAAGACCGGGATGACCTCACTGATGATGCCGAAGAACGGCAACGCGATGATGTACACCTCTGGATGGCCGAAGAACCAGAAGAGGTGTTGCCACAGCAACGCTCCTCCGTTCGAGGCATCGAAGACGTGGGCGCCGAACTTGCGGTCCGCCTCCAGCGCGAAGAGCGCCGCCGCCAGGACGGGGAAGGCGAGCAGCACGAGCACCGCGGTCAGCAGCACGTTCCACACGAAGATCGGCATGCGGAACATGGTCATGCCCGGCGCACGCATGCAGATGATCGTGGTGATGAAGTTGACCGAGCCGAGGATGGTGCCGAAGCCGGAGAAGGCCAGACCCATGATCCACAGGTCGGCACCGATGCCCGGGCTGCGGACGGCGTCCGAAAGCGGCGAATAGGCGAACCAGCCGAAGTCGGCCGCGCCTTCAGGAGTCAGAAAGCCGCCCACCGCGATGAGGGAGCCGAACAGGTAGAGCCAGTAGGCGAACATGTTCAGCCGGGGAAAGGCGACGTCCGGCGCACCGATCTGGAGCGGCATGATCCAGTTCGCGAAACCGGCGAACAGCGGCGTCGCGAACATCAGCAGCATGATCGTGCCGTGCATCGTGAACGCCTGGTTGAACTGCTCGTTCGACATGATCTGAAGACCGGGCCGCGCGAGTTCGGCGCGCATGAACAGCGCCATCACGCCACCGAGGCAGAAAAAGGCGAACGACGTGACCAGGTAGAGCGTGCCGATGGTCTTGTGATCCGTGGTGGTCAGCCACTGGACGGCCTTGAAGTCTTTGATCCTCTTCACGCCCCGCCTGTGTCCGCACCCGACCCGCACGTCACACTCGACGGACGCGACGAGAATCACGGAAGAGGGTGTGACGATCCGGCGGGTGCCGGACACGAACCGAACATGAGCAACGACGAGACCTTCGCCGCTGCCTATCGCGAGCACTACTGGGCGGTCAGCCGCTATGTCGCGCGGCGACTGGACGGGCGTACGAGTGAGGTCGAGGAAGTGGTGGCGGAGGTGTTCACCGTGGCGTGGCGCCGCCGGGCCGACCTCCCGGCCGTCCCGCTGCCCTGGCTGTACGGCGTGGCACGCAACTGCCTGGCGAACGCGGTACGCGGCTTCGGACGCCGGCGGCGGCTGGTCGACCGGATGGGCAACGACGACGCCGCGCACGGCCGGCACATCGTGGACAGCCCCGACACCGAGGCACCCGGCGCCTGGGTGCACGAGGCGCTGGCCCGGCTGTCGGCGGCCGACCAGGAGGTGCTGCGGCTGACGGCCTGGGAGGAACTCGGTGTCGACGAACTCGCCGTCGCCCTCGGCTGCGGAAGCCGGGCCGCCTCGATGCGGCTGCACCGCGCCCGCCGCCGGCTGAGAGCCGAGATCGACCGTGTGAGCCCCACGACCGTGCCCAAGGAACGAAGCCATGGCTGACGAACTCGAACTGTTGCGCCGAGCCAACCCCGTACCGGTCGACGGCCCGCACCACGGCGACGGCCCGCTGGACCACAACGCCGAACGACACCTCGACCGGCTGCTGCACGAGCGCCCGCCCGCTCCTCGCCGCCGCACCCGGCTGGTCTGGGGACTCGCAGCCTCGGCCGTGGTCGCCGCGCTGGTGTCGGCACTGCTGTTCACCGGCCAGACCACCGCCCCCGCGGCCGCCGCACCGCGCCCGCTGATCGTGCGGGCCGACTCCACGCCCGTGCCCATGGCGCTCCTGGCCGAGCGGGCCGGGCAGGCGGCGTCGGCGGACTCGCCCGCGCTGCGCAAGGGCACGCACGTGCAGTCATGGAGCCTGGCCATGAGCGACCGGGAGCCACCGATCACCCTCCCGCAGGAGACGATCGTGCGCTGGAACGCCGACGACAGTCACACGGAGCTCGTCGTCGCGACCGACCCGCGCCACCCCGGCCGGCCGGTCCTCACCGACGAGGACGGCAAACCGCGCCTGGTCGACGACGGCCATGTCCTGAGCAACCGGACCTACCCGCCGAGTTGGAGCGACGCCCCGCCCTCGTCCCCGCCGCCGCACGACGCGGCTGCCCTGCACGACTACCTGGAGGAGGCCGAGCGCGCCTTCCTGGCGGACCACACGAAGCCGCTGTCCACCGCCGAACTCCTCGACGCCACCAAGATCCTGCTGGACAACTGGACCCTCGGCCCCCGCGAGTCGGCCGCGCTGGCCGACCTGCTGGCGGACGCCGAGGGGCTACGGCCCGTCGGTCAGGTCACGGACCGCCTGGGCCGGCGCGGACAGGCGTACGTGTACGACGGTGAGGACAACCGTCGGATGCTGATCATGGACGCCGCCGACGGTTCCGTCCTGGGACTGGAGCAGACCTTCACCAGGGACGACCCCCCGTTCGGCGTGAAAGCCGGCGATGTGATGACGTACAGCGCCTGGATGCGCTGACCGGGGGCAGCTGCCGGGGCCGGGCCGACCGCAGCGCCCTGCGGGACAGGGCGCCGGACATCAACCGGCCCGCCACGGCGATCGGCCAGGCCCGCCGAGGCCGGGCGGGACGCGTCCGGCCCGCTGCCGCTCGTGCCCTGAAGGTCCAGGTCAACCGGGCCGAGACCTGGACCTTCGGCCACGTCCTGCCTACTCGTCCCATGCCTCGATGATGATCTGCTCGGAGATCTTGCCGTCACGCAACGTGATCATCGACTCGGACATCACGCGCACGCCGTCCGCGTACTCGCAGGACTCGCTGTAGGCGGCGCGGTCGCCCTGGACCACGCATCCCTCCAGCTTGTGCGTCATGTCGCGGCTGTAGACGTCGGTGAGCATCTCGGCGATCTGGTTGCGGCCGCTGACCACCTTCGGGTGGCTCGGCTGCGCGTTGCGGTTCACGAGGCGGATCTGCGCGTCGTCCGTGTACAGGGAAAGAAGCGTGTCCGCGCTCTGGCCTTCCACGGCCTGGCGAAGTGTCTCTGTGTCGAACGACGGAGTTGCGGTTGTGCCCATGGTGACCTCCTCCGAGGCCCGCGGCATGACTAGGAGCGACCGCGAGGGCCTCACCTCCGAGCGTCCTCCGAGGCGCGGGGCTCGGCAAGCGCTGCCGGTGCGCTGGGCCTGACGGGTGAGGGACGCCGGCCGGCCGTGTCCGGCGGCGGACCGACGGCGTTGGTCTTTTCATGATCTCAACACGACGTATCGCCACCGCCGTTGGTCTCGCGGCCGGCCTCACCGGCCTCGCCGCTCCGTTGGCGAACGCGGCCCCGGTGGACCCCCCGAACGCCGGCATGCTCAACCCCGTGACCACCCTCGACTCCCTCGCGGCCACCGGAGTGCCCGCGGACCGCAGGGCCAAGATGCCCCGGCCCTCCGAGCAGCTGACCCGCCTCGACCAGCTCAAGGAACTGAACCGGGCGCAGCGGCCGCAGCAGTTCCGGCCGGTCGACACCCCGGTCACCAGGATGCTGCCCGCCGTCGACGTCTGAGGCGCCGCACGCCCGCACAAGGAAGGGCCGCCCGATCGCCGGGCGGCCCTTTCGTGTGTACCGAGAGTGACGAGGCGTCTACACAGTGGCGTCGGCGTCGAGGAAGTGGAAGCTGGGCCTCGGGTGCATCAGGAAGTCGTGGTGGGAGATGTTCCACGCGTACGCCCCGGCCAGCGCGAACGCCACCCGGTCCCCGGCCCGCAGCCCGGCCGCCGGCACGCGGCGGGCGAGCACGTCCTTCGGTGTGCACAGCTGCCCGGCCAGTGTGATCCGCTCGCCCTCGGCCGCCGGCCGCGGCCAGGGATGCGGCCAGGCGTCGACCGGCAGCACGGAACAGGGCTGGTCGTGACCCTTGGTCGCCGGGGTCCGCAGATGGTGCGTGCCGCCCCGGACCACGGCGAACTCCTCACCATGGCTGTGTTTCACGTCCAGCACCTCCGTGGCGTACCAGCCGCAGTACGCCGTCAGCGCCCGGCCCGGCTCGATGCGCAGGGTCAGCCGCGGATGCCGCTCAATGAGCCGGGCGAGCCCGGTGCCGTAGGCGGCCCAGTCGAAGCGGCGCTCGGGGGCGCCGTAGTCGACGTGCATGCCGCCGCCGACGTTCACCTCACCGAGCCGGACCCCGAGGTCCGTCGCCCACGAGACGACGGTCCCGGCCACCGCGACCTGCTCCGCCGCCTCCAGCCCGCTCGCCAAGTGGCCGTGAATGCCCCGCAGTTCGAGCTCCGGGAACGCGCCGTCGGCCAGCTGCCGGATCACCGGCTCGGCCCGCGCCGGGTCCATGCCGAAGGGAGTGGGACGACCGCCCATGGCGAGCGAGCTGTTCGTCAGTGAGCCGTTGGCCACCCGCAGGTTGACCCGCGGCAGGACCGCCACCCTTCGCCCCGGCGCGACCCGGCGGGCCAGCCCGGCGAGCATCCGCAGCTCGTGCTCGCTCTCCACGTGAAAGCGCTCGACCCCCTGCTCCAGCGCGGCGGTGATCTCGTCCGGTGTCTTGCCCGGACCGCCGAAGGCGAGCGGGCGCCCCGGAACGGCCGTGGCGACATGGGTGAGTTCACCGCCCGAGGCCACCTCGTAGCCGTCCACGAACGGGCCGAGCGCGGCGAGGATCTCCGGCCCGGGGTTCGCCTTGGCGGCGTAGTACAGCTCGACCCGCTCGGGCAGGGCGTCCCGGACGGTGGCCGCGTGCGCGCGCAAGGCTGCCAAGTCGTAGACGTACGCGGGTAGTTCGGTCGGGGGCAGGGACAGGACGCGGTCGCGGACCGCGGCGGTGGGCTGTGTCATCGGGCGGCGCTCCCGGTCGTGTCACGGAGGATGTTCTCGGCCAGCGGGGACGGCAGCCGGACGTAGCCCGCCTCCCGGTCGGCCTTGCGCTCCCAGCGGGTGAGGAGGTTGGCCTTGGCGGGCAGTGGCACCCCGGCGAGGAGAGCGGCCATCCGGGGCGGGCGGCCGTGGGCCCCGGCATGCGCCCGGAGCGTGTCGCGCACCCGGGCCCACAGTGCGGCCTCCGCCTGCGGGTACAGGTCGGCGAGGGAGGCGAGCAGCTCGGCGACATGGTTGACCAGCAGGCAGTAGACGACCCGGTCCCAGCCGCGCTGCGCGTCGTACGTCAACGGGGCCGCGACCTCGGGCGGCAGCGCGTCGAGGGTGTCCCGGTGGTGGGCCGGGACCAGCTTGGTGCCCTCCAGGTCGCGGAAGAGCACCTGCGCGGGCCGGCCGTCGCCGTCGACGCAGATCAGCACGTTCTGCAGGTGCGGTTCCAGGACGATGCCGTGGTCGAAGTAGGCGGACAGGACCGGCGGGACGAGGAGGCCGAGATACGCCGACCACCAGTCGAGGGCCGCCCGCTCGTCGGCCCCGGCGAGAAGACGTGAGATGTGCGCCCCGCCGGTCGGGTACTCGTCGGCGACGGCCGCCGCGAGCAGGGGAGTGCTGCCCGGGGCGAGCCGGTCCCGCAGGCCCTCGCGGACGATCACACCGAAGCCCTCCAGCAGCGCGCGGTCCGGTGTGCCGTCGGGGCCGGGCAGGGCGAGCGTGCGGTAGGCGGGCTCGCGGAGCATGTCGCTGCCGGGGAAACGCGCGGCGAGATCGGTGAACGCCGGGGCCAGGGCGCGGGTCAGGGCGACGGCACCCGACAGCTCGTAACTGCTGTTCTTGCGCAGGCAGTTGGTGATGCGCACATTCAGGCTGAACTTCAGGAACGTCTCCCCGTCGTACAGCGTGCGCACCGAGGCGGTGGCGGCGAACGGAGCGCCGCCGGAGCCCATGTCTAGGACGTCGCCCCGCTCCAGGGCGGCCCGCAGCAGCGGATGCCCGCGCAGCGTCTCGAACTGCCAGGGGTGCGCGGGCAGCAGCCGGTAGCCGTCGGGGACGTCCGGGCGCTGCGCGTCCAGGGGCGCGACGGACGCGGGGTCGGTGTACTCCTCGGCGATCAGACCTCTGCGCACGGCGAGATGCCGCAGCGGGAAGGACGCGCCCACCTCGGGGGCGTACGCGGACCAGGCGCGCGGGTCGCCGGTGCGGGCCTTCGGGGTGGGGTGGAAGCGATGGCCGAAGACGAGGGACTGCTCGGAGGCGAGATAGGCGGAGAGCCGGTCCTGCGGGGCGTGGGGCGGGCGCGTGACGGTGAGCGCCGTCGCGACGGCCGCGTGGCTGGAGGCGATCTGCTCCAGGAACTCCTCATTGCGCACACCCGTCCGCAGCCACAGCTCGTCGTGCGTGTACTCGGCCAGCCCGCGCCAGTCCACCTCCGTCCAGACGCCGCCCCGCTGCTCGCTCACCGGCCCGGAGAACCGGTGCGCACCGAGCAGGGACGTCCGGCGCAGGGCGACGCGCAGCACCACGCCCCGGCGTGGCAGTCGCAGCAGCAGACGGCCGTCGATGACGACGCTCTGGCGCTCGGGGCCGGAGACCTCGCGCAGCAGACAGTTGAGGAGGGTGTGGGCCACGACCTCGTCGGCGGCCGGCAGTTCGGCGGAGGTGACCGGGGCGGTGCCCTGCTCGGGGAGCGTGTCGGTCAGGGAGGGCATCAGCGGCTCCAGCGGGTGCGCAGGTGCGAGATGGACAAGGGGCCGGCCGTGACCGCCGGTCAGCACGGGTGCGGCCGGCCCGAAGCGGGCGGTGCCCGCGACCGCGCCGGCCTTGGAGGGGAAACGGCGGGGTCCGACGCTCATGGCGACCCCCCGTTCCGCAGCAGATAGTTGGGCCCGCTGGTGTAGTGCTTGTTGATGTCGGCCGCGCCCGACCGCTCCTTCGAGAGCAGGGTCCCGGCCGTCACCATCGCCTTGACCGGCAGCTCCGGCGCGTGCAGGACCCGTGCGCGCAGGACGTCCGCCGGGTCGCCGCCGAGCCGGTCGACGGACTCCGTCAGCCGGTTCCGTACGAGATCGAGGAGCGCACGGCGGTGCCGGGGAAGTCCGAAGGCGTATGCACCCGCGCACAGATGCACGGTGATCGTCGTGAACAAGTCGGCGACCGGCCCGTCGTCCGTGCCGAGGATCCGGGCGTCGTCGAAGGCCCACGGGCCGGGGAGCGCGGCGTGCAGCCGCTCGGTGTTGACGCGCGGACCGTCGTTGTCCTTGAACAGCAGCCGCAGACCGTCGGACGTCAGCACCAGGGAGATGTTCTGCTGGTGCGACTCCAGGGCGATGCCGTGGCCGAACAGCGTGGTCTGCCAGTCGAACAGCAGGGTGAGCACCGAATCGAGCAGCGCGAGGGGGTGGCCGCCGTGGAAGCGGTCGGCGAGGTGGTCCAGTACCGGTCGCCCGTCGGGGGCTTGCGCGAGGAGCGCCGCCATCGGCACGACCACGGCATCGTCGAGGCCGGCCGGGTAGCGGCGGCACAG
This sequence comes from Streptomyces chartreusis, assembly GCF_008704715.1. Classification (NCBI taxonomy): domain Bacteria; kingdom Bacillati; phylum Actinomycetota; class Actinomycetes; order Kitasatosporales; family Streptomycetaceae; genus Streptomyces; species Streptomyces chartreusis. The sequence continues at coordinate 669,771 of NZ_CP023689.1, read as the reverse complement.
CACCGCGAGAAGCTCGTGCCCGGCATGGGCGTACGTCGTCTCGTCGGCGTGCAGGATCACGCCCCGGAACCGTGGCTCACGGTCGATCACCGCCTCCATCAGCCGCTGCCCGACGGCACCGTCGACGAGCGTCCCCGGCTTGACGGTCCGCTTGTTGCGCAGCCCCAACGTGGCGGTGGCGAGGGGCAGTTTGAGATGCAGGGACGGATCGACGACCGTGGCCACCGTCCGCATGGACAGCGTCGGTACGACCGCCAGGTGGGTCTGCTCGGCGAGCACCGCCCCGTCCGGCAGGCCGGCCGCGCGCAGGGCGTCGACGGTCAGCGGATGCACGGGCAGCATGACGTGGCCGCCGCTCGGATTCGTGAGCCCGAGTGCCTCGGGCGTGGGCCAGAACTCCGGCAGCGTGCCTGAGAAGGAGACGGCGTCTCGCGGTACGGCGATCCAGCGCAGCCGAAACGACGGTTGGAACTCCGGTGCGTATGCCCGCAGTTGCTCCTCGTCCAGCCCCGAGCGACCGCGGGCCGCCGGATAGACGGGATGGTCGAGCCGGGCGGCGAGCGTGTCGTACGCCAGGCTGCCCGCGAGGCCCGTCCCGAAGGTCAGCCGCCGCATGACCTCGTCCCGCGTCTCCGCGTGCAGCCGCATCGTCACCAGCGTCTGGCGGCACTCCTCGGCGAAGGCGTCGAAGCCCGCCCGGTCCTCCGGTTCGGCGAGGGCACGCAGAGCGCGGAGCACGCTCTCGCACGACGACAGTTCGGCGCCGTCCGACTCGCGCACGAGCAGCGGCAACCGGGCGGCGTACACGCCCTGGAAGCCGTCCTCGGTGACGGGCAGCAGCAGTGCGTCGTCCGGCACGGGCAGGCGCACCCAGTCGCCGTCGGGGCGCCGCACCGTTGTGCCCCGGCTGCGCAGCCCGACCACATCCTCGCGCAGGAGGGCGCCGAGGACGCGGGTGAGCAGCTCCGCCTCGCAGGTGTCCGTGGTGGTGGTCGGCGCGGTCATGACTGGATCTCCCAGCGCCGCCCGGCCAGGAACTCCGCCACCGCCCGGTCCACCGCCGGCTGGTCGATGCCGGTTGCGCGCAGGACGCCGAGGTAGTCGCGGTTGGTGCGGTACAGCTCGTGCCGCTCGCCGACCGCACGCAGCGGACGGTACGTCAGATGCATGCCCTCCACGTCCAGTTCCGCGGCCGCGGGAGCGTCGACGAGGGTTCCCGCGCGATCGGCACACGGGTAGTCCAGGCGGGCGGCGCCGTCCCGGCGGGCGCCGAGGTCGGCCGGCAGGGGCTCGCCCAGGTGGGTGCGCAGGATGTGCTCGAAGAGCGGGATCTCCAGCAGCCGCGCCAGCAGCAGGTCGCACTGGTCGCCGATCGCGCGGTAGTTGACCTCGATGATCCGCGCCCGCCCCGCGCGCACCACGAACTCGGTGTGGCACGCCCCGAACCCGACGCCCAGCGCGTCCAGTTGCTCCAAGACCTGCGCGACGACCGGCCCGGGGTGGGCGGGGACGTAGGTGAGGCGCTCCTCGATGAAGTACGGCGGTGGCGACAGGTCGGTGCGGAAGCCGCCCAGGACATGGCGGACGCGCCCGTCGCCGAGGGTCTCCAGGGTGAACAGGTCGCCGGGGAGGTACTCCTCGACGAGCAGGGCGGCACCCGGGCGGCGCTCCAGGATCTCCTTGGCGTGCGCCACGAGTTCCTCCGGGCCGTCGACGAGGACGACGTCCTCGCTGGCCACGCCCTCGCGCGGCTTGAGTACACACGGGTACGGCGCGTCGCCGGGCGCGACCGGTTCGGTCAGCTCGGTCGACCACACGGTGTCCACGCCGGCCGCGGCGAGCCGGCGGCGCATCTCCGCCTTGTCCTTGCAGCGCAGAGCGGCCCGCCAGTCCTTGCCGGGCAGGCCGAAGTAGTCGGCGGCCAGGGCGGCCTGGGTCTGGAGATGGTCGCTGTTGGTGAAGACGGCGTCGGGCCGGTGATGGGTGGAGACACGGCTGATCACGGCCCGGAAGTCACGCACGTCGCACTCCAGGACCTCGATGTCCGGGTGGGCGCGGCGGTGGGCCGCGGGCTGGTCGGTGAGGACGGTGACGTCCAGGCCGAGCCGTGCCGCGGCGGGCAGGAAGCCCTCGGAGACGGCGTCGGTCGGATTGAGGGCGAGCAGGTACAGACGCATGGAGATGAACTGACTTCCGCTGAGCGGGTGAGGGGTCGCGGGCCGCGCCCGGAGAGGGTTCCTGCCGGGAACCGTCATCGGGTTCGCGGCCGGCGCCGGAGGAAGAGCGGGACGTACCAGAGGGCACGGAAGGGCACACCGATCGGTGCGCCACGTCGGGTCGCGGTCACAAACGGTGAGCTTAGGGTAGCCTTCCTTTATCTCTCAAATGCCGTGCGATCACTGGGGTGTTCGAGTCGATCGACTCGCCCGCGAGTGGCCCACCTGGCGTTCTCTTGCTTGATCGCAAGTGTAAGGTAAGCCTTACCTATCTGGCTTGATGAACACGCAGGGGAGCAACGATGTCCCTGGCCCCGATGACCACCGCCGTCGCGCATACGCTCGGTGACGTCTACGCGCGGCTCACCGGCCTGTGCGAAGTGCTGTCCGTGCGGGTCGCCGAACCCGGAGCGGCCGACGCCGGAGCCGGCGTGTCGGCGGCGGAACTGGTGAAGGACGGAGCCGCGCTCGACGCCTTCGTGGCCGCCGAGACGGCCCGAATCCAGGACCGTCACGGGGTGGTCGCGCGTCGCCATGTCGCCGCCTCGCGCGCCCTGCACGACTACGTCTGGTCGGTCTCGCTCCTGATGAGCGGCGCCTGGTACCTCGAACGCCGGGTGCCGCGGATCCGGCCCGAGGATCTGCGGCTGGACCTCGCCACGGCCGAGTTCACCGTGGCGCCCGGAAGTGACCTCGCCTGTCTCGCCGACGATCCGGCGGCGGCCCTGCCCGGTGTGCTGACGGTCCCTCATGAGGAGGCCCTGCGAGCGGAGTTGCGTGCCGCGGTCGCCGATCACATGGCGCCCCTGCTTGACGCGATCGGCCCCGTCGCTCGGCGCGGCTCCCGCGCCCTGTGGGGCATGGTCTCCGACGACCTGGTCTCCGGCATCTGGTACCTCGGCCGGGTGCTGGGCCGCGAGGACGAGGCCGTGCGGGCGGCCGGCCGACTGCTGCCGTCCGCGGTGGCCCCGTACCCGGGCGGCGCCGACTTCCGGCACCTGACGACGGCCGACGGCCGCCGCCACCCCACCCGCACCCGCGCCGGATGCTGCATGTACTACGCGATCCGGCCCGACGAGGCCTGCGCCACCTGCCCCCGCACCTGCGACGCGGAACGGCTGCGTCGCCTCGAAGGCTGAAACGGGCTGTCGGCAGCCCTATTCGGCCGTCGCCAGGAACTGCGTCGCCGCCAGCTCCGCGTAGAGCGGGTCCGCGGCCACGAGTTCGCGATGTGTGCCCACCGCGCGCACCCGGCCCGCGTCCATGACCACGATCCGGTCGGCCATCGTCACCGTCGACAGCCGGTGCGCGACGACGAGGACGGTGGTCGTACGGGCGACGTCGGCGACCGTGTCCCGCAGTGCCGCCTCGTTCACCGCGTCCAGCTGCGAGGTGGCCTCGTCGAGGAGCAGCAGCCGCGGCCGGCGCAGCAGGGCGCGGGCGATGGCCACGCGCTGGCGTTCGCCGCCCGACAGCTTGGTGCCGCGATGCCCGACGAGCGTCTCCAGACCGTCGGGCAGCCGTGAGACCAGGCCGTCCAGCCGGGTCGTCTTCAGCACCCGCGTCAGGGCGTCCTCGTCCGCGTCCGGATTGCCGAGCAGCAGGTTGGCGCGCAGGGAGCCCGACAGGACCGGGGCGTCCTGCTCGACGTACCCGATGGCCGAACGCAGCTGCACCAGCTCCCAGTCCGCCAGCTCCCGCCCGTCGAGCGTGATGGTCCCGTCCTCGGGGTCGTAGAACCTCTCGATGAGCGAGAACACCGTGGTCTTGCCCGCACCGGACGGGCCGACGAACGCCGTCATGCCCTGCGCGGGCACGTCGAACGTCACCCCGTGATGGACGTACGGCAGATCCTCGGCGTACCGGAAGCGCACGTCCTCGAAGGCCAGCGTGGCGGGCTGGGCCCCGGCGGAGGGCAACGGCGCGGGCAGGGCGGCCGGTTCGGCGGGCAGCCGCAGCGCCTCCTGGATCCGGGCGAGCGCGGCGGAACCCGTCTGGTACTGGGTGATCGCGCCGACGACCTCCTGGATCGGCGACATCAGATAGAAGACGTACAGCAGGAACGCGACCAGCGTGCCGATGTCGATGGCGCCGGTCGCCACCCGCGCCCCGCCGACCGCGAGCACCGTGATGAAGGCGATCTGCATCGCGAGTCCGGCCGTGTTGCCCGCCGCTGCCGCCCACTTGGCGGCCCGCACGCTCTGCCGCCAGGACTCCTCGGCGGCCTCGTGCAGCGTGCGCTCCTCGCGGTGCTCGGCGCCGGACGCCTTCACCGTGCGCAGCGCGCCGAGGATCCGCTCCAGCGAGGCGCCCATCACTCCGACCGCGTCCTGCGCCTGCCGGCTGGCCTGGTTGATGCGCGGCACGATCACCCCGAGGACCGTGCCGGCGCCCAGGATCACGGCGAGCGTGACCGCGAGGAGCACCGGATCCACCAGGCCCATCATCACGACCGTGGCCACGAGCGTGAGCCCGCCCGTGCCGAGGCCCACCAGCGAGTCGGTCGTGACCTCGCGCAGCAGGGTGGTGTCCGAGGTGACGCGGGCCATCAGATCGCCCGGTTCGCTGCGGTCCACGGCGGTGATGCGCAGCCGCAGCAGATACGACGACAGGGCACGCCGTGCGCCGAGCACCACCGACTCGGCGGTGCGCCGCAGCACGTACGAACCCAGCCCGCCCAGCGCCGCGTTGGCCACCACCAGCGCCGACATGATCAGCAGCGTCCCGGTTATGGTCCGGTCGTGCGACAGGTCGTCGATCAGCTCCCGGGCGACCAGCGGCAGGAGCAGCCCGGTCGCGCCGGTGACCAGTGAGAGCAGCGCGCCCGCCAGCAGGGCCCACCGGTGCGGACGTACATAGACCAGGAGCAGCCGCCAAGTGGGCGGGGTGGGTTGGGCGTCGGCGATGCTCACGGGGCTCCTCCGGAGTCGTACGGAGCATTCAGGCTACGTCGGCTCCCTCCCGCGAGGCCCGCGGGTTTCCCGGAGGTGGGGGCCGCATGCGGTGTATGTCTATCCGCGCTGTGCCAGGGCGGCCAGGGTCGCGTCCAGGTCGGCGGGGCGGGGGCGGTTGTGGGGCAGCTTCGAGAGCATCGCGGCCATCCCGCAGGTGTTGGTGAGCGCCGAGAAGACCAGGCCGCCCGCGATACCGGCGGACAGCAACTGCCAGGCCGGGTGCAGCAGGCCGAGCGCGAGGCCGACCAGGACGACCGAGCCCGCGGTGAACCGCACCTGCCGCTCCATGGACCACGTGCGGCGCGCACCGGACGCGGGACGGTCGAGCTCGTGCCCGCGCTCCGCCCAGCCCTGGGTGCCGCCCGTCAGGGTCATGGCCGCGATGCCGTGCTCGGCGAGGAGCCGGCAGGCGTTCTCGGAGCGGGCTCCGGAGGCGCAGACGACCAGGAGTTCGCCGTAGTGCCGGCGCAGCGCGGGCAGGGCGCGGTCGAGCTGGTCCAGGGGGACGTTCAGCGCGCCGGGCAGATGTCCGGCGGCGTACTCGCCGGGGGTGCGGACGTCGATGACGGTCATTCCGGGCAGCCGGGTGCGGGCGGCGTCGACGTCGAGGGTGCGCGGGTCGAGGGGAGAGGTCATGTGGAGTGAGATCCTTTCAGAGGAGGGGTAAAATACCCCCAAGGGTATGTAGAGGAGTGATCGTGGAGCTTCAGTTCGAGGGCGATGACCTCAAGTCGGTGCTCAACCGGCTGCGCCGGGCACAGGGGCAGATCTCCGGAGTGATCAAGATGATCGAGGAGGGCCGTGACTGCGAGGACGTGGTCACCCAGCTCGCCGCCGCTTCCCGCGCCCTCGACCGGGCCGGCTTCGCGATCATCGCGACCGGGTTGCAGCAGTGCCTCACCGACACCGAGAAGGGGCGCGCCAACGGCGAGACGACGGAGCAGATGAAGGCCCGTCTGGAGAAGCTCTTCCTGTCCCTGGCGTAGCCACGGTCCGTACTCGGGTCATACGACGGCGTCCACCAGCATGAGGGCGGCCACCGCCAGCAGGGCCCAGGCGAACAACTGCCTCAGCCGGTCGCCGGAGACCTTCCCGGCGAGGCGTTTGCCGTCCCATGCGCCGAGTACGGCGGCCGCCGCGAACGGTGCCACGGCGGCCCAGTCGATGCGCGCGTCCGTGCCGGCCCGCGCCACCAGGGCGACCAGCGAGTTGACGGTGATCACCAGCAGGCTGGTCCCCACGGCGGCCCGCATCCGCAGCCCGACGACGTTCACGAGGGCCGGTACGGCGAGGAAGCCGCCGCCCACCCCCAGCACACCGGTCACCGCGCCGAGGCCCGCCCCGGCCCGGACGACCTGCCAGGAGCGCACCGGCACGTCCTCGTCCCGTACGGACGCCGACGGCCGCAGCATGCGCACCGCGGCCAGCGCGGCGATCACCGCGAAGGCGCCTGTGAGCAGCCAGGAGGGCAGCCACCCGGACACCGCGCCGCCGATCGCCGCCGGGACCAGCCCTGCCGCCGCGAACAGCGCCCCGCCCCGCCAGCGCACGGTGCCCGCACGGGCGTGCGCGCCGAGCGCGGTGGCGGAGGTGACGCCGACCACGAGCAGGCTCGCGGTGGCCGCGGCGGCCGGACTGAAGTCGAGCAGATAGATCAGCGCCGGCACCGCCAGCACGCTGCCGCCCCCGCCCAGCGCCCCGAGCGCGAGCCCGGTCGCGCCACCGGCGAGGAGCCCGAGGAGCAGGGTGGTCACGAGGTCGCTCCGGGGGCGGGCGCGATGCGATGAGAGCCGTGGACCCGGACCTCACTCCGCACCGGACGCCCCCGATTCCGCCACCTCGGAGAAGCCCGCCTCGGCCACCACCGGAAGCCCGGCCTCCGTCCATGCGCGCATCCCTCCGACCACGTCCACGACCTCCGCGCCACGCGCGGAGAGCAGGGCCGCCGCCTCGCGGGAGCGCTTGCCGGAGCGGCAGATGGCCACGACCGGACGGGACCGTGCGGACTCGGGCAGCGGCTCCCCGGCGGTCAGGGCGGAGAGGGGAGCGAGGACGGCGCCGGGGGCGTGGCCCTCGGCCCACTCCGGTGCCTCGCGGACGTCCACGAGGACCGCGCCCGCGTCCGTCCGCTCCCGCGCCTCGGCCGGCGTGACCCGGGCCATGGGCAGCCCGGCCGCACGGGCCGAGTCGAAGGAGTCGTCGACGGCCACGACATCACGGCCCGCCGCGTCCAGGAGCGAGGCGGCGATGCCTGCGCGCATACCGCCGGCGCAGTGCACCCACACGGTGCCGTCCGGTATCTCGGAGAGACGGCCGCGCAGCTCGTGCACCGGTATGTGCAGCGAACCCTTGATGTGGCCGGCGTGGCGCTCGGAGTCGCGCCGTACGTCCAGAGTGATCACGCCGTCCTGGGCCGCGAGGTCGGCGAAGGTGCCGCGCGGGAAGGAGCGCGGGCGCTCACCGGGGCGTACCCAGTCCGCCGGGGAACCGGTGGCCGCCGCGGCCGGCCGGTCGATGCCGACGCGGACCAGTTCGCGCTGGGCCTCGGCGAGTTGGGCGGGCGACTCGGCGAGCAGGGTCACCGGCTTGCCCCAGGGCAGCAGCCAGGCCAGATAGGTGGCGAGCTGGCCCTCCGCCTCGAAGTTGACCGACCCGGCGACATGGCCCTCGGCGAACGCGACGCGATGACGCAGGTCCACCACCCACTCCCCGGCGGCCAGCCGTGCCGCGATCTCCTCGGCGTCGGCCTGACGGGGCGGTGTCAGATCCACAGGAGCAGGGCCCTGTGTGTTGGCGGGCCCCATGTGGGCGTAGTACGCGGGTACGTCGTCCAGCGCGGCGAGCAGCTCGGCGACAAAGGTGTCGACGTCCTTGACCAGGGCGTCGTTGACCTGCCGCTCACGCCCGATGGTCGTCGCCGTCCCGCCGGCCGACTGGCCGGCCGAACAGAAACTGCCGAAGCCGTGCGTGGGCAGGACCCTCGTCTCGTCGGGCAGCTCGGCCGCCAGCCGGTGCGCCGAGTCGTACTGCGCCCGCGCCAGCCCGCCGGTCAGCCCCGGCTCGACCAGGTCGGGCCGTCCCACGGTGCCGATGAGCAGGGAGCCGCCCGTGAAGACGGCCACGGCGTGCCCGGCCTCCTCCAGCACGTACGACGTGTGGTGCGGGGTGTGCCCGGGGGTGGCCAGGGCGCGCAGCACCAGGTCGTCCTCGATGTGCGTGCGGTCCCCGTCGGCGACCGGCACGCGCGCGTAGGCGACCCGTGCCGCGGCGGGGACGAGGTAGGCGGCGCCGGTGAGCCGGGCCAGCTCCAGGCCGCCGGTCACGTAGTCGTTGTGGACGTGTGTCTCCACCACATGTGTGATGCGCACACCCCGCCGTGCGGCAGCGGTGATCACACGGTCGATGTCCCGCGGCGGATCGACCACCACGGCGCTGTGCGCGCCGCCCGCCAGATAGCCGCGGTTGCCCAGTCCCGGCACCTCGATGGTGTCGACGAAGTACACGGCAGCACTCCTCTCCTGTCCTGGTGAAGCCCGTGCCCACCCCGGGCGGGATATTTACCCCCGGGGGTATGTAATCCACAGTAGCAGGGTACCCCCGGGGGTATTCGAGGGAAGGTGGCCGGAAGCACATGGGAAGACCCCCTCTTCGTGCCCTTACTGATCAGTTGCGTCTAGGGTCGGAAGTGGACGGAGATCCGCGGAGGGAAGGGCTGAGCACCATGGCGCAGGAAGTGCGGGGCGTGATCGCACCGGGCAAGGACGAGGCCGTGCGCGTGGAGACGATCGTCGTGCCGGATCCGGGGCCGGGAGAAGCCGTCGTACGGGTCCAGGCCTGCGGGGTCTGTCACACCGACCTCCACTACAGGCAGGGCGGCATCAGCGACGACTTCCCGTTCCTGCTCGGCCATGAGGCGGCGGGCGTGGTGGAGTCCGTCGGTGACGGCGTCACGGACGTCGCCCCCGGCGACTTCGTGATCCTCAACTGGCGTGCCGTGTGCGGGAACTGCCGTGCCTGTCTGCGCGGCCGGCCCTGGTACTGCTTCGCCACCCACAACGCCGGCCAGAAGATGACCCTCGCCGCCACCGGCCAGGAACTCTCCCCGGCGCTCGGCATCGGCGCCTTCGCCGAGAAGACGCTGGTCGCGGCGGGACAGTGCACCAAGGTCGACCCGGCGGTAGCCCCGGCAGTGGCCGGACTGCTGGGCTGCGGCGTGATGGCCGGCATCGGCGCGGCGATCAACACCGGCAACGTCGGCCGCGGCGACAGCGTGGCCGTGATCGGCTGCGGAGGGGTCGGTGACGCGGCCATCGCGGGCTCGAACCTGGCCGGCGCGGCGAAGGTCATCGCGGTGGACATCGACGACCGGAAACTGGAGAAGGCCCGCTCCATGGGCGCCACGCACACGGTCAACTCGCGCGAGACCGATCCCGTCGAGGCGATCCGCGAGCTGACCGGCGGTTTCGGCGCCGACGTCGTGATCGAGGCGGTCGGCCGCCCGGAGACGTACAAGCAGGCCTTCTACGCCCGCGACCTCGCCGGCACCGTCGTCCTGGTCGGCGTGCCGACCCCGGAGATGAAGCTGGAGCTGCCGCTGCTGGACGTCTTCGGGCGCGGCGGGTCCCTGAAGTCCTCCTGGTACGGCGACTGCCTGCCGAGCAGGGACTTCCCGATGCTGATCGACCTGCATCTGCAGGGCCGGCTGGACCTCGGGGCGTTCGTCACCGAGACGATCGAACTCACCGACGTGGAGAAGGCCTTCGAGCGGATGCACCAGGGAGACGTCCTGCGCTCGGTGGTGGTGTTCTGATGACCGCCCGTATCGAACGCCTCGTCACCTCCGGGCAGTTCAGCCTCGACGGCGGCGCCTGGGACGTCGACAACAATGTCTGGCTGGTCGGCGACGACCACGAGGTGATCGTCATCGACGCCGCCCACGACGCCGACGCCATCGCCACGGCCGTCGGCGACCGGCGGCTGACGGCGATCGTGTGCACCCACGCCCACAACGACCACATCGACGCCGCGCCCGCCCTGGCGGACCGCACCGGCGCCACGATCTGGCTGCACCCCGACGACATGCCGCTGTGGAAGCTGACCCACCCGGACCGCGACCCCGACGCGCACCTCCTGGACGGCCAGGTCATCGAGGCCGCGGGCGCCGACCTCACGGTCCTGCACACCCCGGGGCACGCGCCGGGCGCGGTCTGCCTGTACGACCCCGGCCTCGGCGTGATCTTCACCGGCGACACCCTCTTCCAGGGCGGTCCCGGCGCCACCGGCCGCTCGTACTCCCACTTCCCGACGATCATCGGCTCGATCCGCGACCGGCTGCTCACCCTGCCGCCCGAGACGAAGGTCCTCACCGGCCACGGCGACCCGACGACCATCGGCGACGAGGCACCGCACCTCCAGGAGTGGCTCGACCGGGGCCACTGAGCGCGCCGACGGCCGGGCCATGACGTACGGCGGCACCCGGCCGGGTGACCCTGCCGTGAAAGGCGGCACCCTCCCGAAAAAGACGACAGAAGATGTCCGGCTTCCCCGGCACCCTCGATGACGACACCACACACGAGGGCACCGGAGGCCGGACATGTCACAGCCGCTCAAGGACAAGGTCGCACTGGTCGCCGGGGCGACCCGGGGAGCCGGACGCGGCATCGCCGTCGAACTCGGAGCGGCCGGCGCCACGGTCTATGTGACGGGACGCAGCACCCGCGCCCGGCGCTCGGAGTACGACCGCCCGGAGACCATCGAGGACACCGCCGACCTGGTCACCGAGGCCGGCGGCCGGGGCATCGCCGTACCCACCGACCACCTCGACCCGGTGCAGGTCCGCACCCTCGTGGACCGGATCGCCGACGAACAGGGCCGCCTCGACGTCCTGGTCAACGACGTCTGGGGCGGCGAGAAGCTCTTCGCCTGGGACAGCCCCGTCTGGGAGCACGACCTGGACAAGGGCCTCAGGCTGCTCCGCCTCGCCGTCGAGACACACGCCATCACCAGCCACCACGCCCTGCCCCTGCTCCTCCGCAATCCGGGCGGACTGGTCGTCGAGATGACCGACGGCACGGCGGACTACAACAGCGCCAACTACCGCAACTCCTTCTTCTACGACCTCGCCAAGACGTCCGTACTGCGCATGGCCTTCTCCCTCGGCCACGAGCTCGGCCCGCGCGGCGCCACCGCCGTCGCGCTGACCCCGGGCTGGCTGCGCTCGGAGATGATGCTCGACGCCTTCGAGGTGCGCGAGGACAACTGGCGCGACGCCGTCGCACGCGTCCCGCACTTCGCCATCTCCGAGACCCCGCGCTACATCGGCCGGGCCGTCGCCGCCCTCGCCGCCGACCCCGACCTGGCCCGCTGGAACGGCGAGTCCCTCTCCAGCGGGCAGCTGGCACAGGTCTACGGCTTCACGGACCTCGACGGCAGCCGCCCCGACGCCTGGCGGTACCTCGTGGAGGTACAGGACGCGGGGAAGCCGGCGGACACGACGGGTTACCGCTGAGGCGGCACCGGGTCGTCCGTTCGGACAGGCCAGCGCGCCGAGTGGCCGGGCGGCAGGCCGAGGTCCTCCCGCACGGCCGCGTAGTAGTCCGCACGCCTGGCGCGCTGCTTGTCCAGCAGCGCCCGCCAGGCCTCCTGGTCCTGATCGCCCGCGCGTACGAAGCGCTCCATCTCCATCACCGTCACGACCCAGGAACGCCCCTTCTCCGCCACGTCGACGCTGCCCAGCATGATCAGCGCCTCACCCGCTGGATCCCGCTCGAGATTGGCCTCGGCCAGCAGCGGCTCGGCATCGGCGAGGGTGAGAGGGTCCGGATGGTGCCCGATGCCGTTCCCGGCGGAGATCCGGTAGGCCACCGTGACCGTCTTCTTCACCGACTGCGCATAGTCGGCGTACACCCCGAGCCGCCGCTCCTCCCACCGCGCCGCCTGCTCCCGTCCGAACCTCATCCGGTCACCCCGCACGACCACCACGTAGGAACCGAGGGCGCCGACCACGACGCCTATGAGCGCGGGGAGTTGCTGCAGGAACACCGACATGGACGCACGCTATCTGCCCGGATGATCGTCCCGGCACTACGGTTCGCCCATGACGGACACGAAGCGCTTCGCAGACCACGCAGTCCTGATCACCGGCGCCGCCCGCGGTATCGGCGCCGCGACCGCGCGCCGCTTGGCAGAGGAGGGCGCCCGTGTCCTGCTGACCGACCGGGACGGACCCGAGGCCGAGCGGACGGCGGAGGAGCTGCGCGGACGCGGGCTCGTGGCCGAGGCGCTGGCGTGCGACGTCGGTGACCGGGTGTCCGTCGAGGCGGCCGTCGCCCGAGCCGTCGCCGCCTTCGGCTCGCTGGACGTCCTCGTCAACAGCGCGGCCTCCTGCACACCCGACACCGAGCTCTTCGAGGACGGCCCGGACGACGCCTGGGCCCTCGACCTCGACATCACCCTCACCGGCACCTACCGCTGCTGCCGCGCCGCGCTGCCGCACCTGGCCGCCTCCGGCCGCGGTGCCGTCGTGAACATCGGCTCCGTCAACGGGCTCCAGGATTTCGGCAACCACGCCTACAGCGCGGCCAAGGCCGGCCTCCTCTCCCTCACCCGTACCCTCGCCGGCCACGCCGCCGCCCGGGGCGTCCGGGTCAACCTCGTGACGCCGGGAACGGTGCGCACCTCGGCGTGGGAGGGGCGGGACGAGGAGCTCGACGCGATCCGCGGTCTGTACCCGCTGGGCCGGGTCGGGGAGCCCGAGGACATCGCCGCGGCCGTCGCCTTCCTGGCGTCCCGTGACGCGGCCTGGATCACCGGTACCACGCTCACCGTCGACGGCGGCCTGACCGCGGTGAACACCGGATTCCTGGCAGCGGTCAGGCGCGCGGACGACGCCTGACGGGTCCGGCGTCCTGGCCGGACCCCACCCTGTCGCCCGGCGAAATTTCACTGTTCGGTCACAGCCGGGCCGGCAGCACAACCGATGCCCCCACATACGGGTCTACCTGGCAGAAGTCCAAAGAACTCGTCAGGGAGAGGCCCGGCCATGGGGGACATACGCAGACGGCGCGCCGTCGCACTCGGCATCACCGGCGGACTGGTCGCACCGCTCACGCTCACGCTCGCCGCCGCTCCGGCGCAGGCGGCGCCGAGCTGCACGACCCAGGCCGGCCCGTATCAGAAGCAGGTGGAGAAGTTCCTGGGCCGTCCGGTCGACGGCAAGCAGTCCAGCGCCGACTGCAAGGCCATCCAGGCCTTCCAGACTAAGCACGGCATCAGCCCGAACGCCGGCTACGCAGGTCCGGTGACCTGGGGCGTGATGAACCTGATGAACAAGCAGAAGGCCGTCGGCAACAACCCCAACAAGGACGGCAAGTGCCCGGTCAACAAGGGCCGCATCGCCTGTGTGAACCTCACGCTCCAGCTGAGCTGGATCCAGGACGGCAGCCGGCTCGTGTACGGCCCGGTCCCGGTCCGCACCGGCCGTAACGGCTACGAGACCCGCACCGGCCTGAAGAAGATCTACTGGCGCAACATCGACCACGTGTCGAGCATCTACAACGTGCCGATGCCCTATGCGCAGTTCTTCGACGGCGGCCAGGCCTTCCACTCCGTCGGCGTCAGCATGTGGAACCCGCCGGGCTCCCACGGCTGCGTGAACATGACGAAGACGGTCGCCAAGAAGTACTGGTCGCTGCTGAAGAACGGCGACGACGTCTACGTGTACGGCCGCAAGCCGGGCACCTGAGTCAGGACAGGTACCCGGCTCGCGGGTCGGTCTCGGGGAAACGTCACGCCTCGGGCGCGTCCCCGAAGTCCGGGATCTCCAGCCTGGCCCCGCCCTGCCGCGCGGACTCGTGCGCGACGATGCCCGGCAGGGTGTAGCGGGCCGCCACCCAGGCGTTCACGGACGGCAGGGTGCGGGAGTTGACCGATGTCACGAAGTCGTCCACCAGGAAGTGGTGGCTGCCCTCGTGACCGTTGTGCAGGTTGTCGAACTGCCTGGGCAGCCGGGCGCGGTCGTGCACCGGCGCCGACCCGGAGGTGAAGGCGGCTCGCAGCTCCGGCGCGATGTGCTGGAGCGACGGGTCGTCCGGCGACAGGGTGGGCTTGGGCTCCAGCAGCTCGCTGATGTCCTTGACGCCCTTCTTGTCCTGCCACAGGGCGACCGTGGCGAGCTGCTCCATGCTCGCCTCGGTGCCGAAGAACCGGAACCGGGACTCCCTGATGTGGGACGGGTATCCCACGCGCCGGAACTCGTTCGTACGGAACGAGCCGCCGCCCGCGACCTCGAACAGCGCGGTCGCGTTCGACACGTCGTTGCCGAACTGGCTGACCTCCTTGTCGAAGACCCCGTCGCCCCGGTCGTCCACGACGCCGATCGCCGACACGCTCACGGCGTGCGTCTGCCAGGCGCCCAGCACCCCGCCCACCGCGTGCGTCGGGTACAGCAGCGGGGGATACGAGGCGGTCGCCTTCCAGTTCTCGCCGCCGCTGTACTGGTAGGCCTCGTAGAACCCCAGGTCCATGTCGTGGACGTAGTCGCCCTCGGCGTAGAAGAGCCGCCCGAAGGCGCCCTCGGCGATCTGGTTGCGGGCGTGCACGGTCGCCGGGTTGTACTGGCTGGTCTCGCCCATCATGTACGTCAGGCCGGTCGCCCGGACCGCGTCGATGATCGCGGCTATCTCCTGCGTGGTGATCGCCATGGGGACCGCGGAGTAGACGTGCTTGCCGGCGTTCAGGCCCTGGAGCACCAGCGGGCCGTGGGTCCAGCGCTGGGTGAAGATGGCGACCGCGTCGACGGCCTTCGACTCCAGCATCGCCTCGTACGAGGGGAAGGTGCCGGCCAGTCCCTGTGCGTCGGCGAGCTGCTCGGCCCGCTCGGGCAGCAGATCGGTGACGTACACGTCGCTGACACCGGGGTGGGCCTGGAACAGCGTGGCGAACTGGCCGGAGAACTGGCCGGCGCCGACGATGCCGAGGGAGAACGTCATGGAGTGTGTGCCTTTCACTGGCCGAGGATGAGGTTGATCTGGTCGTTGGTCCTGGTCAGACCGCTCACCGGGGCGTCGTTCGCGTAGACGTCCTGCATGGCGGGACGCATCAGGGAGTACACGTCCGCCGCGTAGTCGGTGATCGGGAAGGAGAAGGTCGCGGAGTCCTTCTTGTCGGTGACCGGTTCGGTGAACGCGGACACGTCGATGCCCTTCTTCTCGTACGCCGCCACGGCCGCCCGGGTGCCGTCGGGGGTGGCGGGGAAGACGATGCCGTAGCCGCCGACGGTCTTCTGGCACTCGTTCGAGGCCAGGTACCGCACCCACTTCTTCGCGCCCTCCTTGTTGCGGGCGTTCTTGGTGACGGAGTCGGCGAGGCCGTTCATCATGGTGGCGCGCTTGCCGGTCGGGCCGACCGGCGTGGGCGCGGTGCCGACCTTCAGGCCCTTGGTGCCGTAGTAGGTGGAGATCATCCAGGCACCGTCGAACGAGGTCGCCGCCTTGCCGGAGGCGACCTGGGCGTTGGCCGGGTTGGCGCCGTCGGTGTAGTCGGTGAAGGGCGCCAGGTAGCCCTTCTTCGCCAGGCCGAAGTACCAGTCGACGACCGACTGGAACGTCTTGCTGCCGTACTGGTACTCGGTGCCCCAGCGCGCCTTGTCGGTGTACTTCCAGCCCGCCGAGGAGACGAACGGGCTCCATGTGGTCTGGCCGTCGGCGTCCCCGGCGCCGCCCGTCGCCATGCCGTACACCTTGACGTTGTTCTTGTCGAAGCCCTCCTCGTCACCGCGCTTGCCGTTCCTGTCGACGGTCAGATGCGCGATGGTCTTCTCGAAGGTGCCGCCGTCCTCGGGGTTCCAGGAGAGGCTGTTGAGCTGCTCGCTGCCGAGCCCGGCCTCCTCGACCAGCTTCTGGTTGTAGAAGAGGGCGACGGTGTCCCAGTCCTTGGGCGCTCCGTAGCGGTGGCCGTCCTGGCCCCTCCAGTTGGCGGCGAGGCCCGTCTGGTAGGCGGAGTCGTCCAGGCCCAGGTCGTCGAGCGGTTCGAGGACCTTCAGGTCGGCGAACTGGCCGAACTTCTGGATGTGGTCGGTGAAGACGTCCGGCTCGGTGCCCGCGATGAAACTCGCGGTGAGCTTGGTCCAGTAGTCGGCCCAGCCCATCTGGGTGATCTTCACCTTCAGGCCCGGGTTCTGCTTCTCGAACCCCTTGGCACAGGCCTGGTAGGCGGGCAGCTGGTTGGCGTCCCACAGCCAGTACGTCACCGTGTTCCCGCCCGACCCGGCCGTGCCGCCCTGCGCGCACCCGGTGGCCAGGGACAGCGCCAGCGCCCCGGTCAGCGCCAGGACCGTACGCATACGAACTCGCATCCCTGTCCCCTTACTTGATGCCGGTGAAGCTGATGGAGCCGACGATGCGGCGTGCGAAGAAGCCGAACAGCACGAGCATCGGGAGGGCGGCGATGAGGGTGGCCGCCATCAGGCCGGACCAGTCGTAACCGGTCTGCGGTGTCTGGGCCCGGAAGATGGCCAGCGCCACGGTGAGCACCCGCGAACTGTCGCTGTAGGACACCATCAGCGGCCAGAAGTAGTCGTTCCAGGCGGTGATGTACGTCAGCAGTCCCAGCGTCAGGATCGGCGTGGACGCCATCGGCAGCATCACCCGGAAGAAGATCCGTATCTTCCCGGCGCCGTCCAGCAGCGCCGCCTCCTCCACCTCCCGGGGCACGTTCATGAAGAACTGGCGCAGGAAGAACACCGCGAACGGAGTCATGAACATCGTCGGCAGGGCCACGCCCAGCAGGCTGTCCACCAGGCCGAGTTGCTTGATCAGCACGAAGTTCGGCAGCAGGGTGAAGATGGCCGGCACCATCAGCCCGGCCAGGAACAGCCCGAACACCTTCTCCCGCCCGCGCCAGCGCAGCCGGGCGAAGGCGTACGCGGCCATGGCGGAGAAGAAGATCTGGCAGACGGTGATCAGCGTCGAGACGACCACCGAATTGATCAGATAGCGCCAGAACTTGAGCCCGCCGCCCGAACCGCCCTGGGCTATCGCCTCCTCGGTCGACTGGAGGCCGAGGGCACGCTCGAAGCCCCCGGTCGTCGCGTCGACCGGCAGCAGGTCGCCGGGATGGGCGGCGAGCGCGGTGTTCGAGGACAGCGCGGTGCGCAGGATCCAGTAGAACGGCAACAGCGTGATGAGCACGATGGCGGCCATCACCGCCCATGCCACGATCCGCCCGGTAGAGGGCCGGCGCCTGACGCGCCGTACGGTCGTCGTGTCTGCCACAGCAGCCATGTCGGTGTCTCCTTCCCTCAGCCGAGGTCGCTCTGTCCGGCCCGGGTGATCCGGTACTGGAGGACGGTGATGGCGCTCAGCACGACCAGCAGGGCCACCGACATCGCCGAGGCGTAGCCGAACTGGAAGCGGCCGAAGGCGGCGCCGTAGATGTAGTACTGGAGGACGTTGGTGGCGTTCGCCGGGCCGCCGGCCGTCGTCACCGCGACCGTGTCGAAGACCTGGAACGAACCGATCACCGTCATGATCAGCACGACCGCCAGGACCGGCCTGAGCAGCGGCATCGTGATCCGCCAGAACATCCGCCACTCGCTCGCGCCGTCCACCTTCGCGGCCTCGTACACGTCGTTCGGGATCGCCATGAGCCCCGCGAACAGCAGCAGCGCGGTGTAGCCGACGTGCCGCCACACATTGATCAGGGCGATCGTCGGGATCGCCCAGGTCTCGTCCGCGAGGAACGGGATCCGGTCGAAGCCGAGTCCGGCGATGATCTCGTTGCCGATGCCGAGCTGGGTGTCGAGCATCCAGAGCCAGACGATGCCCGCGACGACGTTGGACATCAGGTACGGAGTGAGCACGATCCCGCGCAGCACCGCCGACTGCGTCAGCCGCTGGAGCAGCACGGCGATGGCGAGTGCCGACATCGTCTGCACGCCGATGTTGATGACCACGTACTCGACGGTCACCAGCAGCGAGTCCCAGAAGATCGGGTCGTGGACCATCCGGACGTAGTTGTCCAGGCCCACCCACTGCGGCGGCGTGAGCAGGTTGAAGCGGGTGAAGCTCAGGTAGACGCCCCGCAGCGTGGGCCAGAGCAGGAAGGCGGCGAAGCCCAGCAGCGCCGGGGCGATGAACACCGCGGCGAGCCGTCCGTCGCCCCGGTTCTCGCGGGTCGCCGCCCGGCGTGTCCTCTGTTCGGTCCCTGCCCCCGCGGCGCCGCCCAATGGGAGACGCGACGGTGGGCTGCTGGAGGCGATGGTCATCGGGAGACTCCCTCGTCTGCGGCTCGTCCTCGGCCACTTACTTTTGCGGCGGAAGAATCCAGCGTCAAGAGTCCCTGCGAACATCTTCTTCAAGCCGCCGTTATCGCCATAGACTGGCCTGGTTGGTTTTGAGGAGAAAGAAATAACGGATGTGGGAGCCTGACGACCATGACCGCAGTAGCCGCCAGCTGGCTTCCTCTCAGCCCCGGTGAACGCTCGGTGGCGATCGAGGTGCTCCTCGCCGGCCCCCTGTCGCGTACCGAACTCGCCCGGCGACTCGACCTCTCCGCCGGCAGCCTCACCCGGCTGACCAAACCGCTGATCGAGTCGGGCCTCCTGATCGAGGTCCCCGAGGCGGGCGGAGTGATGGAGGTGCGCCAGGGGCGCCCCTCGCAGCCGCTGGACGTCGTCGCCGAGTCACGGTCCTTCGTCGGCTACAAGATCACCGAGGACATGGTCTACGGCGTCGTGACCACCCTCCGCAGCGAGATCGTCGCCCGCTACGACCGCCCCGTGACCTCCCACGAACCGGGCGAAGTGGTGGCCCTGCTGGGTGAGATGACCGAGGAACTCGCGGCGAGCCACCCCCGGCTCGCCGGCATCGGCATCGGCGTGGGCGGCCTGGTCGAGGACCGTGCCGTGGTCGGGGAGTCGCCGTTCCTGCACTGGCGGGACGTGCCGCTCGCCGAGCTGGTGGAGGAGCGCACCGGACTGCCGGTGGTGGTGGAGAACGACGTCGCAGCGCTCGTCGAGGCCGAGACCTGGTTCGGCGCCGGCCGTGGCCTCGACCGGTTCGTCGTCCTCACCATCGGCGCCGGCATCGGCTACGGGCTGGTCCTGGGCGGCAAGCGGGTGCCCTACGCCGAGGAGGACCGTGGCTTCGGCAGGCACTGGATCATCAACCCCAACGGCCCGCTGACCCCGGACGGGGCGCGGGGCAGCGCCGTCTCACTGCTGACCATCCCCAACATCCGCTATCAGGTGCGGGCCGCCACCGGCCGTGACCGTACGTACGAGGAGATCCTGGAGCTCGCGGCGGCGGGGGAGCCGATGCCCGCCCGGGTGATCGGGGAGGCGGCCGGTGCGCTGGGCGTCCTGGTCGCGCAGATCGCCAACTTCGTGCTGCCGCAGAAGATCCTTCTCGCCGGCGAGGGAGTGGGCCTGATGGACGTCGCCGGCGGGACTGTGGCGGACACCATGCGCGCCCACCGGCATCCGCTCGCCGCGCCGATCGACCTGGAGACGAAGGTGTCCGACTTTCACGACTGGGCCCGCGGCGCCGCCGTTCTCGCCATCCAGGTGCTGGTGTTGGGGGCCGCGGACGCCTGAACTCGACGTTCGCCATTGACATATGACGTGATCAGCAACACGGTCCGTTATGTCCGTATTGAGTGTGCTTACTCACAGCGCCTTCACGTCCCGGGCCGTATGCTTCACAGCATGTCCACCACTGTTGAAATCGCCTCCGATCGATCGGCTGACGAGGTCAACGAGGAGATCCGGGCGCTGTGGCGCCGGGCGGGCGGGACACTGAGCGTCGAGCAGCGCGAGGAGTACCAGCGCCTCGTCATGGAGTGGGCCAAGGCGGCCCCGCAGACGGTGAAGGCGGCCTGAGCGCCCACTCGACCAAAGGTCCGGGCACTCTCTCCTCGGCCACCTCGCCGCGTACCTGATCCTCCCGAGGCACCCCCGTTCCGAGGGGTGCCTTTCTCACGATGACCTCTCTCACACAGACCTCGGCCGGCCCAGATGCGCGGGCCGGGGCCCATCACCCCCAGGTCGTCGAGTAGTACCGCCGGTACGCCTTGCGGTCCTGCTCCGCGCGGATGAAGCGAGTCGCCACCAGGGCACACAGGCTGCCCGCGATGACCAGCAGGCCGGGTCCCGCGTTCTTCGGGTCCGCCAGCCGGGCCAGCAGCGTCGCGGCGCCCTCGCCGGTGATCGGCGCCGACGAGCCGGGGGACGCCTCACCGGGGGCGATGGCACTCTGCGTCGCCGACGGTGCCGGCGCGGCGCCCTGACCCGAGCCGTTCGGCGCCGCGACGATCATCTTGACGTTCAGCGCGGCCATGGCCTTCGTCACGGGCTGGAAGAACGTCGTACCGCCCGAGGTGCAGTCGCCGCTGCCGCCCGACGTCACGCCCAGCGCGACGCCCTCGGAGAACATCGGGCCACCGCTGTCGCCGGGTTCGGCGCACACGTTCGTCTCGATGAGCCCGGTGACCGTCCCCTCGGGGTAGTTGACCGTGGCGTTGAGTGCCGTCACCTCGCCGTCGCGCAGTCCGCTGGTGCTGCCGCTGCGGAACACCCGCTGGCCGACGGCCGGATCGGCGGCGCCGGTGATCCGCACGCCCTTGCCCTCGCCGATGGACACCACCTCGGCGCCGGCCCCGGCCTTGCCGCTCGCGTACTGCACCAGCGAGAAGTCACTGCCGGGGAAGTTCTGCTTGACCGTCTGCCCGATCTGCTGGGTGCCCCGGGTGTCGGCGAACCACACCGAACCGTCGGGCCCGCAGTGCCCGGCCGTGAGGATGAAGTCGCGCTGCCCGTCGGTGACGTTGAACCCGGCCGAACAGCGCCCGGCGGTCGACAGCAGCGGCAGCGCGCCGTTGAGCCGGGTCGTGAACGTGCCGTCGGTGCGCTCCATCCGGACGAAGCCGCCCATGCCGTCGGCGAGTTGCGTCATCCGGGACCAGTCGGAGGCCGAGACGGTGCTGTCGCCCTTCACGACCACCTCGTTGGACCGGTAGTCCATCACCCACGCCGTACCGGCCACCCGGGGTGCCGAGCGCAGCGTCGACGTCGCCGACTTCAGATCGTCCATGCTGTGGTCGACCATCTTCGGCTCGGCACCGGCCTTGCGGACCGCGGCCGCGGCCTCCTCGTCGGTGACCGCGACGACCGGCTTCCCTGCGGCGTTCAACCAGCTGCCCGCCGTACGGGACGCGCCCAGACGGGCGACCAGCTCACTGCCGGTGTCGGCTGCCGAGGCGGCGAAGGTGCGCGGGACGGAGGTGCCGTCCGGCTCGCTCGCCACGGCGCGTGTGACCATCGTTCCGCCGAGGAGGAGTCCGCCGACGGCCGCCAGCCGTGTCACTCGCCGGACGAGACGTCGTCGTGCGTGCCTCATGCATGGCTCCCGAACCAAGTACAGCGCGGCATCAACGCCGCGGGGCCCTCCCGGAGTTGAGCACCCTCTCTCCATACGCAGCGCGGCCCGCCCGCGTTCACGGCCCAGGTGATCTTTCTGGCGCCGGCGGGCACCGGGCCACTTCCCGGGCATCCACCGGCCACTGCCCGCCGCGCCCGTTCCCGGTTCCTGTAAAGCCCACCTATCTTGTGATCCATGACGAGGATCCCGCACGAGCCGTCCGGTGAACCGAATCCCCTGCGCGCCCTGACCCTCGACCGCCTGCGATGTCGTACGAGCATGAAGTGGCGCGCCTACCCCGACGACGTCCTGCCGCTGTGGGTGGCCGAGATGGACGTCCTGCCGGCCGAACCCGTCGTCCGCGCCATCACCGACGCCCTCGCACTCGGCGACACCGGCTACCCCGCCGGCACCGGCTACGCCGAGGCGCTCGCCGCCTTCGCGGAGAAGCGCTGGGGCTGGGACGGACTGGCCGTGGAGCGGACGGCGATCGTGCCGGACGTCATGCTCGGCGTGGTCGAGATGCTCAAGCTGGTCACCGGGCCGGGCGACCCGGTCGTGGTGAACTCGCCCGTGTATCCACCGTTCTTCCAGTTCGTCGAGCACATGGACCGGCAGGTGGTAGAGGCCCCGCTGGGCGCCGACCTGCGCATCGACCTCGACGTACTGGAGGAAACCTTTCGGCGGGTGACCGAGGGCGGCCGCGCCGCGGCCTTCCTGTTGTGCAGCCCCCACAACCCGACCGGCACCGTGCACACCGCCGCCGAACTGGCCGCCGTCGCGGACCTCGCCGACCGCCACGGCGTACGGGTCGTCATCGACGAGATCCACGCGCCGATCACCGCCGCCGGGGTCGACTTCGTGCCCTATCTGAGCGTCGCCGGCGGCGAGAACGGGCTGTCGCTGATGTCGGCGTCGAAGGCCTGGAACCTGGCCGGCCTCAAGGCGGCCCTGGCCATCGCCGGGCCCGGCGCCGCCGCGGACCTGGCCCGTATGCCGGAAGAGGTGAGCCACGGGCCCAGCCACCTCGGCATCATCGCCCACAGCGCGGCCCTGCGGGACGGCACCGACTGGCTCGACAGCCTGCGGGCGGGCCTCGACGACAACCGGCGCCTGCTCGCCGGCCTCCTCGCCGAGCACCTCCCGGCCGTCACCCACCGCCCCGCCGAGGCCACCTACCTCGCCTGGCTCGACTGCCGCGCCCTCGGCCTCGGCGACGACCCCGCGGAGGTCTTCCTGCGCCGGGGCCGGGTCGCCCTCAACTCCGGCATCCCCTTCGGCACCGGCGGCGCCGGGCACGTACGGCTCAACCTGGCGACATCGCCCGAACTGATCGAGGAGGGCGTACGGCGGATGGCGGCGGCGCTCGACTGAGCCGGCCGGGGCGGGCCGGGGTTCCGTGTCCCGCCCCGCGGCCTACACTTCCCGCCATGGACGACACGTCGCTTGAGCAGCTCGGCGCGGGCAAGTACCTGCTCGTGACCAGTTACCGCAAGAACGGCACCGGAGTTCCCACGCCGGTCTGGGTGGTCCGGGACGGGGACGCGCTGGGCGTGTGGACGGTCGCCGACTCCTGGAAGGTCAAGCGGATCAGGGCCCGCGGCGACGTCCTCGTCGGCCCCTGCGACCTGCGCGGCAGGCCCACGGGCGATTCGGTCCCCGCGACCGCCGAGATCTGCGACGAGGCGACCAGCGCCCGCTACCGGGGGCTCATCGCCCGCAAGTACGGGATCACCGGCCGCCTCACGCTCCTCGGCAGCCGACTGCGCCGCGGTGCGAACGGCACCGTCGGCGTGCGGATCACGCTGACGCCCTGACCCGGCGGGCCGGGGCGTCAGCGCGAGCGGGTCACGAGGCGTCGAGCACCGTGCCCGTGATCACCGGCGCACCGGGCTGCGGCCGACCGGAGTCGTCGACCGCCTGGAAGCTGACCGACTCGGCCTGTTCCGCCACCTGGTCCTTCACCGTCGGGATCACGAAGTCGGCGGACTTCTTGCCCGCCTCGACGTTCACCCACAGGGAAAGCCCGTCCACCTTGGACAACGGCCGTTCCGGGTCCGGCGACTGACCGGTGTTCTCGTCGAGCCAGCGGGGGTCGACGTCCTTCGTCGACAGTTCCCGGCCGTCCGTGACCGGCAGCAGGGCGTACACACCGGTGACGTCGGCGTCGGCGACCGCCGACAGCGAGACACGCCACTTCAGCGGCTGTCCCTCGGTCACCCGGTCGGCCAGCGGTGCCACCGCGACCGACGGCATCGGGTCGTCGTTCTGGACCGTCACGCCGCCCAGGTGGGCGCCGACCACGGCGGTGCGCACCGCCTTCACGAAGATGTCCTGGCCCGAGTCGTAGCCGTAGCGCGTGTTGCCCTCGACCTTCACCGGCACGTCGATGACGTTCGTGCCGGGCCGGACCGTCACCAGGCGGCTGGTGACGCGGTCGGTGACCGGGTCGGGGACGAACAGTCGTACCTGCCCGCTGCCGTGCCCGGAGACACTCACCGGCACCCGGTAGGTCCGAACGCCCGAGTCGCCTTCCTTGACCGTCAGCCGGCCGATGTCGACCCGGGGCAGCGGGGCCGCCGAGACCGCCGGAGTGCCAGGCCGCCAGGCCCAGGCGTCCATCAGCCAGGCCTTCCCGGAGCGCGTGCGCGGGGTCAGCGTCAGGGACTTGACGTGCCGCAGGTCGAGCGCGGCCGCGTCGTCGGACCCGACCGGCACGCGCACCTCACGTGCCCAGTACGAGGCGGTCCGGTCCGTCCCGGGCAGCCCGTCGACCTTGACGCGGCCGAGGGTCCGGTGCCGTCCGGCGGTGTCGGTGACGGAGACGTCCAGCTGCGTACCGGTGGTGTTCGGCGGGACGATGACGCGCAGCGCCAGCGCCTTCGAACCGGCGAGGGACGCCGGCCGGTCAGGGCTGATCCGCGCGGCCGATCCGGCCGCCGTCCAGCGCAGCGCGACCGCGCGGCGGCCGGGCTCACGGTCGGTCTCCCAGCGCGCGAAGTGCGGTGAGACACCTGCCGTCTCCGACGACAGACAGGCCTTCGCCGTGTCGGGATCCACCGCAGAGCACAGCCGGGCTCCGCTCACGGTGACCTTGCCGTCCGGCAGGAAGCCGGCGCCGCGGCGGGCGCCCACCGCATGGGTGAGGACACGGGCGGGGTCGGCCGAGGGAGCACGCCGGTCCGAGCCGTCGAGCAGCGGGCGCACCCGGTCGTCACCGGCGACGAACAGCCGTGCCGCCGCCGCGATGTAGGTCGCGCCGGCCTTGTGCTGCTGGTCGGCGGTCAGCCGGGTCCCGGTGCCGGGGGAGCACACCGGGTCGCGCTGCTCCTCGTCGTTCCAGAAGTCGTCGTCGGCGGGCGCCTCGGCCTGGCCGGGCGTCCACTCGCTGTTGAAGTAGTTGTGGTTGGCGCCCACCACGTACACCGCGCTGTGCAGGGCGGTCCCGCGACTGACCTGGCGGGTACCGTCGACGTACACCTCGCCCTGGAGGTCGGACACGTCGCCGTCGCAGCCCGGCAGGATCGTCATCGACGGCACGTCCGCTACCGGGTTCTGGCCGAAGATCGTCGGGCCGATCAGCACGGTGCCGCGGATGCGCCAGCGCACCGGGCCGTGATAGCCGTCCTGCGCGGCGGGCGGCGCGTAGAGGCTGTCCATCGCCGCCCGGTTGACGCCCTCGCCACCGCGCGAGTGCCCCACGAGCAGCACCCGGGACAGATCGGCGCGGGGTGCCTGCCGTACGGCCGCCGGGCCCGTGCCCGGCCGGGCGGACCAGTCGGCCCAGCGGGCCAGATGCTGCCGCACCAGCGACGAACGGGCCTGTGCGCCGCCGTCGTCGGCCTGCCAGTCCTGGCCGTTGATGCCGTTGGCGGAGATCGACACCGTCACATAGCCCTGCGAGGCGAGAAGGCGCTGGTCGCGCAGGTAGCCGCGGTGGCTGGGGATCGGCTTGGAGCCGGTCGCGCAGGGCCAGTCACCGGTGGTCTCGCCCTGCGGGGTGTAGCAGGTGGAGTGGCGCCCGTGGAGGAACAGGGCGAGCGGACGGCGGCCCTCGGCACCCTTGGGCGCCACCACCACGGCACGCATCTCGACCG
Organism: Streptomyces chartreusis; assembly: GCF_008704715.1. Lineage (NCBI taxonomy): Bacteria > Bacillati > Actinomycetota > Actinomycetes > Kitasatosporales > Streptomycetaceae > Streptomyces > Streptomyces chartreusis. Next base: position 644,089 of record NZ_CP023689.1, on the reverse strand, counting down.
GCTGGGGGAAGCCGGGCAGCCGTACCGGGTCGAGGTCGTACTCGCCGGAGACGGTCCGGTACGAGCCCGGCTTGCCGGGGTCGACCGCGTTCGCCGGCAGCCGGGGCGGGACGGCCGATCCCGCCCGGGGGCCGGAGGAAGAGCCGGGGGTGTCGTCGGGTGCGTCCAACCTGCGCCCCGCGGCCCGCACTTGCAGGTCCTGCACGGAGTCCAGCCGGAGCCCGTCGAGGCCGAGCCGGAACGTCCGGCCGTCCTTGGCCGGTGCCGGGTGGCCGAGCAGCCGGTCACCGGCGTAGAACTCGACGCGGGCGTCCCCCATGGGCACCCGTTCGTCCGAGCGCCAGACCAGCTTGCGTGCCGGTCCCTCGCCGGTGACGCTCCAGTCCGGCGGCAGATTCCCACCGCTGTCGGCAACGTCCGCTAACGGTCTTGTCGCGGACGTCGGTTGAGCCTGGGCCCACCCTGGCGACGCCCCCACGATCGCGAGCACCGCCACGGCGGTGACCCATATTCGCCGGGCACGAATCACGTGCCCCTCCTTCCGTTCGCTCCGGGACGGAGGGTCCCGGGCTCTCACCCCGGGAGGACGGAAGGAGTTGGTCGTGCGTTGCCTGTGGCGAGCGGGAAAAGGGATCAGTGGCGGGACGGCCGGTCGGCGGGCATGACTGGCCGGACGTCCGACGGGAAAGGCCACCACAATGAGCCGAACTCCCCAGCGCCGCGCCGTAGTCGTCGGCACCGGCCACCGCGCCCAGACTTTTGCCCGCGCCCTCGCCGAACGCCCCGGTCACCTCGTCGCCGCCCTCTGCGACCCCAGCCCGACCCGGATGGCCTTCCACAACCGGCTGCTGGCCGGCGCGGGCGAGCCCGCCGCCACCGAGTGGGAGCCAGGCCGATTCGCCGACCTGCTCGTCAAGGAGGGCATCGACGAGGTCGTCGTCACCACCGTCGACGCCGAGCACGACCGCTACATCGTCCCCGCCCTCGAAGCGGGCTGCCGGGTGGTCACCGAGAAGCCGATGACCGTCGACGCGGAGCGCTGCGCCCGCATCCTCGACACGGTCCGGTCGACCGGCAACTCCCTCACCGTCGCCTTCAACTACCGCTTCAACCCCGTGCACGAGAAGGTCCGCGAACTGCTCGCCGACGGCGCGATCGGCGAGATCCTCTCGGCCCACTTCGAGTGGCTGCTCGACGTACGCCACGGCGCCGACTACTTCCGCCGCTGGCACCGGGAGAAGGACCGCAGCGGCGGACTGATGGTGCACAAGGCCGGCCACCACTTCGACCTGGTCAACTGGTGGCTCGCGGACGAGCCGCGGGACGTCTTCGGCTACGGCCGGCTCGGCTTCTACGGCCGTGCCGCGGGCGAACGCCACGGGCTGCGCCGGGACTACGACCGCGCCCACGGCTCCGACCGGGCCGCCGACGACCCCTTCGCCCTGGACCTGTCGGCCAACGACACCCTGCGCGCGCTCTACCTCGACGCCGAGCGGGACGACGGGTACGTGCGCGACCGGAACGTTTTCGGCGGCCCCGTCACCATCGAGGACGACATGGCCGTCCTCGTCCGCTACGCCGGCGGCGCCACCATGACGTACCACCTCACCGCGTACTCCCCGTGGGAGGGCTACCGCGTGATGTTCAACGGCAGCGCCGGCCGGCTGGAACTGGAGGTGGAGGAGAGCCGCTGGCAGCGGCCCACGACCCGGATGGGCTCCGCCGGCGGCGCGCTGCACGGGGAAACGGCCGCCGAGCACGCGGGCGGGGCGCGGCTCACCCTGCGGCCGTTGTGGCGGGCCCCGCTGGACATCCCCCTCGTGACCGCCCACGAGGCGCACGGCGGGGGAGACCCACGGATGCTCGACGCCCTGTTCGGCCCGGTCGACGGCGCGCGGCCGGCCGACCCGGGTGCGGTGGCGCATCCGACGGCGACCGAGCGGGACGGCGCGCTGGCCCTGGCCGTCGGGCTCGCCGCGAACCGGTGCTTCGAGACCGGACTGCCCGTCGCCGTGGCGGAGTTGGTGCCCGGGATCCGGGGCGAGTCAGGGGCGCACCGGGATCAGGGAGAAGAGGGAGAGCAGGGGGATCAGGTCCAGGCCCGGTAGGGCTCGTCGACCAGCTGGAACACCGGCTCGCCCCGGACTGGGTCCTTCGCCGTCGACAGCCGGACCCGGTCGCCGCTGTGGATGCCGATGGGCGGGCCCATGACCCTGCCGCGCACGACGAACCCCTCGGCCATCTCTATGAGCGACACATTGCGCGCGGCGGGGGTGTTGCGGTGCACCACCGAGGAGTGGCGGACCGTCCCGACGCCCTCGCTGCGCTCCGTCCGCAGTTCACTGCCCTGGCAGACCGGACACAGCAGGCGGTGGTACGTGGCGGTGCCGCACCACGTACAGCGCTGGAAGACGATGGCCTCCGTGTCGGGCGCCGTGCGGTCCAGAACACCCGCCCCGGAGCCGACGGCCTGACGAGCAACGCTTCCTGAGTGGTGGTACACGCTGTCAACTCCCTGCGCTCGGCCGGAATCCCGCGTGCGCGGGTCGCCCGAGCACGCACGTGCCCGGTTCACCGTGCCACCGTGCACACCGTCAGCGTATGGCACTGAGTGCCACAGGTAAAGGCACTGCGTTCCCTGAATCTGGTGAGGAATCCGGCGAGGTCCGACCGCGGAAGGTTCAGCCGCGGTCGAGCGTCGCCTCGATCTCCTGGACCACCCGCCACAGCGGGGCGCCCCGCCGGGACACGACGACGACCACGTCCTCGGGTCCCTCGGCGCGCAAGGGGGGCGGGGGAGGGGCGACGCCGAAGGTGGACTGCACATAGCCCAGGGCCTGGTCCACTCCGGCGCTCGCGTCGCCGTGGCCGTCCGAGCGCAGCCAGGAACGCAGGGCGTTGTTGTGCGCGGCGACCACTGCGGCGGCGATCACGTCGGCCTGGAGCGTGCCGTCCCGCCGGCCCACGAAGCGCTCGCGCAGATACTCGGCCAGGGCCCGCTCGTAGCGCCAGACGACCGACAGCTCGTACGCGCGCAGCCCGGGCACCTGCTTGGTGAGCCGGTAGCGCTGCACCGAGAACGTCGGGTTCTCCGCGTACATGCGCAAGACCAGCCGGGCCGCGTCGCACACCCGGCGCACCGGCTCGTGCTCCTCGCCGCTCGCGGCCAGGAACGCCGTCATGTCTGCCAGGCAGCGCTCGTGGTCCGGGAAGACCACGTCCTCCTTGGACGGGAAGTAGCGGAAGAACGACCGCCGTCCGACGCCGGCCAGCGCGACGATGTCGTCGACGGTCGTCTGCTCGTAGCCCCGCTCCAGGAACAGCTGGAAGGCCGCCGCGACCAGGGCGTCCCGCATCGGGGGCTTCGTGCTGCTGGAGCTCATGGACGGAACGTAGCACCCGGAGCTGCGTCAATGGCACTCAGTGCAGTGAGAGGAGGGAACTGAGTGCTTCGGACATCCGGGCGATCCGATGTTTGTCCGGCGGCCCTCCGTCTGCCTACGATCGCCTGCCGCCGCAGCCGAGGAGCCCCGCATGCCGTCCGCCCGACCCCGCATTCTGTACGTCACCGACCTGGCCTACCCGGCCCGCGGGCGCCGCTACTGCGACGAGGACATCTTCCTCACCTCCCGACTGCGCGACGACTTCGACCTCGCCCTGTGCCACCCCCGGGACGCGGCCGCGCTCATGGGCGCCTTCGACGCGGTCGTCGTCCGCAACAGCGGCCCGGTCCTGACCTACCAGGACGCCTACGACGACTTCCGCCGCCGCGCCAGCGCCGACGGGACCCGGGTGTACAACCCGCTCTCCGGCAGGGCCGACATGGCCGGAAAGCAGTACCTGCTCGACCTGACCGCCGCCGGATACCCGGTCATCCCCACCGTCGACCGCGCCGAGGACCTGCACCGGCTGCCCGAGGCCGACCGCTATGTCGTCAAGCCCAAGCTGGGCGCCGACTCGATGGGGCTGCGGATCGTGCCGGCGAAGGAGGTGCGCGACTCGGTCGCGGGGGACGTCCTCGTCCAGCCCTGCGTCGACTTCGCCTACGAGGTCTCGTTCTACTTCGTCGACCACGACTTCCAATACGCCCTGTACGCGCCGGACACCGACCGGCGCTGGCAGCTGGAGCGGTACGAACCGACCGACGGCGACCTGGAGTTCGCCCGGCGCTTCGTCGAGTGGAACGGCCTCGGCCACGGTATCCAGCGCGTGGACGCCTGCCGCGCGCCGGGCGGTGAACTGCTGCTGGTCGAGCTGGAGGACCTCAACCCCTACCTGTCGCTCGGCGCCCTGGACGACGCCGGCCGTGACGCGTTCGTGGCCGCGATGAAGACGTCCCTGCACCGCTTCCTCGCCGCGCCCGCCTGACCGCGGCAACCGCGCCCGCGCCGGGCTGAACCGGCGGGACGTGTGCCCCGTATCACTCCTCGGGGATTGGCGAGCCCCGTGCAGACGGGGACGGAAGGAGTGCGGTTGTGTCCACACGGCCCGACCCCGCGGAGCCGGACGAAGGCCCGGTCCTGGAACCGATCCGCGTCCTGCGCCCGCGCCGCACGGACGCCCTCGCGGAACTGTTCCGCGAGTGGGAGGAAGGCAACGCCGGCTACGAGACGGTGGCCGTGCCCGGGTCGCTGCCCGGCACCGAGGACGCGACCCAGGAACTGCCCGCCGTCGCCGAGGACATGAAAGGCGCGCGGCGCCGCGGTGACCGTACCGGTCCTGGTCCCGGATTCCGCCGTACCGCCGTCGCGGTCGCCGTGACGGCGGCGGCCGTGGTCGGGTTCGGCGGCGCGCTCCTGCTGGCCGGCCGTGGGGACGACTCGCAGGCCCGCGAGCCGGATCCGTCGGCGAGCGCGTCCGCCTCGGCCGAGCCCGAGCCTCCCGCGTCCGGCGCACCCGGCGGGGGCGCGCAGCAGGACCCCGACTGCAGGGCGTCCTTCCGGACCGTCAACAGCTGGCAGGGCGGCTTCCAGGGCGAGGTGACGGTGACCAACGCGCCCTCGGGGGCGTCCTCCGGCTGGACGGCGACGGTCGTGCCGCCGGCCGGTGCCCGGCTCACCCAGGTCTGGGACGGCACCCTCGCCACGACCGCAGACGGCAGGGCGACGGTCTCCAACGCGTCCTGGAACGGCACCCTGGAACCCGGCGCGAGCGTCACCTTCGGGTTCCTCGCCGCCACTTCGGGCCAGGTCGGGGAGCCGTCGGCGACAGTCACCTGCGCGGCGACGGCCGGCGACTCCTGACCGCCCGACGGCTCGGCGGAGTGCTCCGGTGCGGTCGGCACCGGGGCGCCGGCTCAGCGCCCTCGGTCGACCAGCGCCTGGGACACGGCGCGCACGCTGCGGGCGATGTGCTGCAGCTGCATGACCTCGGCCGCGTACATCTTGATGGTGTGCTCGATGACCGACTCGGGCATGCCGAGCGCGGGGAGGTCGGCGCGGGCGGTCTGGAGGGCGGTGCGCGCGACCCGGATCTCGTTCTGGACCTGGATCTGCGCGTGCCGGGCGAGTAGGACGGGGTGGCGGATCAGCGCCGGATAGCTGGCGTAACGGGCCGGCACCAGCTCGCGCAGCCACTTCGCGGCCGAGCGTTCCCAGTCGTAGGACCCGGGGGTCTTGACCTGGCACGGCCAGTCCGGGGTGATGCGCGTGGTCGTCAGGGGCATGGTCATCGCTTCCGGTGTGCGGCGTCGTCTGGGTGTCCGACGGGGTCGGGGCGGCCCCGGCCTAGGGGATGACCGGGGCCGCCGCCACGGGCGCTCGCGCAGGCGATGCCCGACCGAACAGCCCGAACGCCGACGCGGGTAGGAGACGGCGGCCACGGCTGTTCGCAATGGAGCCCGGAAGGCAGACGGCAGTCGCACGACGGATGGGGTGACGTGCGCATGAGCGGTCCGACTGCTTTCGGCGGGCGGGTGGTGCGGTGTGAAGTATTTATATATGCCGTCTGGTTTGCAAGACGTATGAAAACATTCATGCGTGCTTTGATGTGAAAGGTTCCCGTGTGCTCCGGTATTCGCCGGTGTGCGAGGGGTGCCCTGTCGGGCGGGCGGTACGAGGGTCAGTCGCGCAGGAAGAACTGGTGCTGGTCGGAGATCTGCTCGTAGTCCTCCAGCCGAGCCTGCGTCCGCTCCGGGTCCGCGTCGGTCATGGCCTGGAGCAGCGCGGCGGCGATGACACCGGGCGCGGCGTACGAGTCGAAGACCAGCCGTGATCCGGTGCCGGTGGCGAAGACCACGTCGGCCGTGTCCGCCACCGGGCCGAGCGCCAGGTCCGTGACCAGGGCGACCCGCAGCCCGGCGCTGCGCGCGACCCGCACCGCGGTCAGCGTCTCCTGGGCGTGCCGCGGCATGGAGAACGCCAGCACCCAGGTGCCGCCGGCCTCCCGTGACTGGAGCAGCGCGTCGTAGGCGACACTGCCGCCCCGCGTCACCAGCCGGACGTCCGGGTGGATACGTCGTGCGGCGTAGGCGAAGTACTCGGCGAGCGAGGCGGAGATGCGCAGCCCGAGGATGGTCAGCGGGGTCGACTGCGACAGCTTTCGGCCGACGTCGATCAACTGGTCCGGGTCGGCGAAGTCGCGCCGCAGGTTCTCCAGGTTGTCGATCTCGGCGTCCACGGCCGACTGGAGTTCGTTGGCGCCGTTCTCCTCCGCCGCCACCGGGCCGCCCGACAGGGCTCCCAGCGCGATCGCCTGGAGCTTCTCCCGTAGCGCCGGGTAACCGCTGAAGCCGACGGCCGCGGCGAACCGGGTCACGGAGGGCTGGCTGACGCCGGCCCGCTCGGCGAGGTCGGTGATCGAAAGGAACGCCGCCTCGGTGATGTGCTCGATCAGGTACTGCGCGATGCGCCGCTGCCCGGGGGAGAGCCGGGGCTGGTCGAAGAGCGTCCTGAGCTGGGAACTCGGGGACACCCCGGTCTCCGGCACCGTCTTTCCGGAGGTGATGGCGGATGCCTGTGCGCGTGCCTGCTGGGGCGATGGCGCCGGTGCGCCTCTTTTGTCTCCCACAGTGCCTCAACATAGCTCACACACCGTGTCGACCCGGTCCCCTCATGCGCTCTACTCAGCGACGATAGATCGTGATCGAATGACCGACGCCGTCGATCGGCCGACTGCCCTCGATCAGTTCGGCCAGCCGTCCGGTCGCCTTGGCCGCCGCGGAGTCCGACACCACCAGCAGTCCGCGCACGTCACCGGGGTCCGCCCGGCGCGGATCGGAGGCGTGGATTCCGTAGTACGACGGCACCCCGCTGCCCTTGTAGACGAGCCAGATCCGCTCGCCCCGGTAGCGCTCACGCAGCCGGTCCGCGAGCCGGCCCAGGTCCTGTCCCCAGTCGACGTTCGAGTCGTGCAGCCGCAGATGGGTCTTCGCCGGACCGCCGAACGCCTCGTTGGAGTACGGCAGATAGTAGGGGTAGGTGCGCAGCGAGCTCACGGCGACGAACAGCACCAGCGTGCCGACCGCCGCCTGCACCCACCGCCGGCGCACCACCAGGACACAACCCGCCGCCACCGCCAGGAACATCGGCACGAACACCGCGTACCGCGTGCCGAAGTCCCGCGACCCGAGCATGGCCGCGCCGAGCAGCACGGCCGTCGGTACCAGCAGATACGGCGCCACGGGCCGCAGCCGCCGCACGGCCACCAGGGTGACGGCGCCGGCGGCCCACAGCGCGAGCATGCCGAGCGGCGTCTTCACCAGCAGCGCCGCCGGCAGGTAGTACCAGAGCGACCCGGTGTAGAGCCGGCCGAACAGAAAGCCCTGCCACGGGTAGTCCTCGAAGTGGAACTGCACGCGCATGCCGTCCCGGTACGCCTCCGGGAACGGCAGCAGGTCCACGACCAGCCCGCGCAATCCGCGCACCGCGGGCACGGGCTCCTCCGGCGCCCAGCGCAACCGCGGATCCACCACGAGATACGACGCCCATACGACCGCGATCGCGACCAGCACCAGAACGCCGGCGCCGGCCGCGGCCCGCCCCAGCGCCCGCCGACGAGGCTGAGCGGGCGCTCGCGCGCACCACACCGACAGGCCGGCGAGCGCCATGAGCACCGGGATCGCCGCGAGCATGCTCATCTTCGTCGCCAGGGCCGCCCCGAGCGCTGCCCCGGCCAAGGGAACGTACAGCCGGGGCCGATGACGGGCCCGCCACAGCAGCCACACCGACGTCAGCACGAAACCGGCCGCCGGCACGTCCAGCGTGGCGAGCGAGCCGTGCGCGACGAGGTCGGGGGAGAAGGCGTACAGGCCGAGCGCCGCCAAACCGCCCGCCGCACCGGCGAGTTCCCGGGCGAAGGCGAACACGACCAGCCCGAACGCGAGCGTCAGAGCGATCACGGGCAGCCGCGCGAACAGCATCACCCGCCACGGGTCGTTCCCGGACTCGTACAGCAGATGCCGACCCAACCGGCCCTGATCGCCCGTGAAGGAGGCATCGACACGCGGATCTGCGAGGGCCACACCGGCGCCGATGACCAGCTTGCCGAGCGGCGGATGCTCGGGGTTGTGGACCACCTCGTGCTCGTGCAGATACTCGGCCGCCGTGCCGACGTACACGGGTTCGTCGATGGTCGGCGTCTGCCGCACTGCGGTCGTCACCATCGCGACGGCCATCTGACCGAGCAGCAGGACCACCAGGAGCGGGACGAGCAGGCGCCGGGCGACGGGCGGACCGGCGAGTCCCCGAGGAGTCGGAGCCGTGGTCGGGGCCGTGACCGGCTGCGAGGCCGATTGCTGTTCGAGCGCCATCATCCGCTCCGCGGCACCGTCGGCCCCGGGACGGCGGAAGCTGATTCTCGGGCGGCCCATGTGCCCACTCTGCATCAGCTTCCGCCCGGGACGCGGTTACCGCCTCAGGAGTCGTACCGACAGACCTTCCGTCGTGTAGACGGGTACGGCTCGCAGAGCGGGTGAGTTCACCTCGATCCGGTCGAACTGGCCGCGCAGCCGCTGCGCCTCGACGACGGGAACCGTGCTCCCCGCGACCGGCGGGCGCTCGGGGTCCAGGCGCAGCGACAGCACGGCGCCGCGGCCCAGCACGACTCGGCCGGACACCTCGAGCGCCGGGCCGTGGTTCCTGCGCAGCGGCAGCTCCAGGCGTGTGTCGCCCTCCTGGACGTACGCGCCGCGCACCCGCAGCACCTCGTCCGCGCGCAGCGTGCCGCCCACGACGCGCACGTCGCCCTGGCCGAGGGCGTTCGCGGACGCCCCGACGAGCACGCCGCCCTCGACGACCGTGCCGCCGTGGAAGCGGTTGTGGCCCGACAGGGTGAGCGTGCCGGTGCCGCGCTTGGTCAGGCCGCCCTCGCCGCGGATGTCGTTGCGCCAGCTGTCCGCCGCGCCGAAGCCCCCGGCGGCCGCGTCGAGCGTGACGGTCACGTCGGAGTCGAAGGCGCCGTAGCCGTCGGAGGCCGAGAACAGGTCCAGCCGCCCCCACTGTTCGAAGGCGTCGAGCAGGACGTACCCGGCGGGCAGCGCGGTCGTGCGCAGCACCTCGCGGCGCTGGGCCGCGGTGAGATAGGGCTGGCGTGTCTCCAGCAGCACCTCGGCGCCCTTCGGCACGGTCAGCGGCACGTCACGGCCCTGCCGGGTCAGGACATAGGTCAGCTTGGGACGGACCGTACGGGCGTTGGCCTCGCGGTCCGCGTACGGGTCGGTGTCGGTGCCGCCCGAGTGGGCGTAGGCGTACAGCGTGTCGGCGGTGGTGCCGGTGTGCTGCCGGAAGTAGGCCAGGGCCTGGGTGCGGGCGGCGGCCTTGAGCTCGGCGTTGGCCGGGTCGGTGAGGGCCGCTGCGGCCAACGCCGTGGCCATCACGCGGCCGCCCAGGACGTCGACGGTGGAGTGCATGCCCGCGACGATCCGGGTGTGGCTCAGCTCGAAGGCGCCGGTGACCAGCTCCTGGAAGCGTTCGGGCACGGCATAGGCGTACGCCAGGGCCGCCAGGTGCAGGGCGTTGGTGTGCCCGCTGGGGAAGCCGCCGTCCTCGGCCGGGGTCTCGGCCCGCTGGCGCAGCAGCTGCGGGGCGACGCTCACCCGCGAGTCGTAGACGGGGAAGCCGAAGGCGTCCTTCGCCCCGGTGTCGACGACCTCGCTGTCCTCGTTCATCCGCCACGGACGCGGGTACTGGAAGGCGAACTTGGCCGGGTTCCCGGAGGCGAACGGGCCGCGCACCGTGTCGACCAGCCTGGCCACCTGGCCGAGGTCCGAGTCGTAGGAACCGGCGCCGATCGCGGAACCGGCCGGAGCGCCGGCGGGCACCGCGTCGCTGATCTTCCCGGCGGGCGTGCCGTCCGGGGCGCCGGTGATCGAGGTGACCGCCTTGGCGCCGGTCCTGTACAGCTCAGCCAGCGGACCGAGCCCGGCGATGACCGAGTAGCTCTGGTGCTGACGGTCGACGATGAAGGATTCCCTGGCCTGGGCGTCCGTGCGCGAGGCGGTGACGCGGGCGCAGTAGCGCATGTTGGCGCGCAGCACCTCGGGCATCAACGGCGTGCCGGTGTTCCAGGCGCCGCCGGTCTTCCACACCTTCGCGAAGCCGCCGAGGATCCGGACCACCGCGTTGGTCTCGGGCGTCTGGTTCGCGACGACGTTGGTCCTGTAGTCGTCCACGAACGCGGCCGCCTGTACGGCGGTCTTGGCATCGGCGGCGGGCAGCCAGCCGGCGACGGCGGGCACTACGACGAGCGCCGCGCCGCCTCCGGCGGAGGTCAGGAGAAAGCGCCTTCTATCGATGGTCGGGGTGGCCAGGTCCCCGGAGGGTGACGGCATGAGTGCCTCTCTCGGATTCTCCGGCCGAACGGCCGGGAGGAGATCGAAACGATCGGCTCGACCGGCCGGCACGCGGCGAAAGGGCGTGCGGCGCACGGGGCGCGCTGCGGTCGGGGCCGAGTCCTACGAGCGAAGATCTACGGGCGGGTCGTGTCGGACCCGGGATGGCCCGGCGTCCGGGGGATGTCACAGGAGTGAACGCGCGAGCGCCACGGCCCCCTCCACCGGCGGCACTTCCAGGGGCCGTGGCTGTGCCCCCGGTACGCTGTCGGCGAGCGCGGCGGCGAACGCGTCGTACAGGCCGGGCTGGGCGAGAATCGTGCTGCCCGCGATCACGACGTCGTCCACCGGCACCCCGCGCGCGGCGAGTTGCTCGACCAGCGCGGCCAGCGACCTGCCGCCCTCGTCGATCACCGCGCGGGCGAGCGGTGAACCGGCCGCCGCGGCGGCGAACACCACCGGAGCGTGCCGGCCCCAGTCCGCGGAAGGGCTCTTCGCGCCCTCCAACGCCGCGCCGAGCGCGGGTACTTCGGGAACCTGGAACGCGTCGATGAGCCCGACCGCCAGTGCGTCGGGCTCCTCGCCGAGGTCGTGCGCCGCCCATACGGCCCGTGCGGCCTCGCGGACGAGACCGGCCGAGCCGCCCTCGTCGCCGAGGACCGCGCCCCAGCCGCCGACCTGGACGGAAGTGCCGTCGGTCAGCCGGCCGACCGCGACGGAACCGGTGCCGGCGACCAGGCCGACGCCCTTGTCCAACCCGGCGGCGGGAACGAGCAGTTCGGCGTCGCCGACCACCGACGCGGGCGCGTCGAAGTGCAGTTGGAGAGCGGTACGGATCTGGGCGCACTGGCGCGCGGTCTCGCAGGCGTGTCCGCCCACCGAGAGGGCGGCCGGACGCACCCCCTTCGGCAGGGCGCCGGCGACCAGCGCCGCCAGCCATCCGGCGGCGGCCACCGGATCGTGCGGCCGCCAGCCGCTGCTCGTGCGGACGTGATCGGCGACCAGGCCGTCCCCCGCGTACGCGCGGAGATGCGTCTTGGTGCCGCCGACGTCGATACCGATCACGAGGGGCGTGAAGTCCTGCACGGAACCTCTCTCGTCGTTGCGCCGGCGCAGGCGGTTCGGCAGCGCCCCGGAAGGGTGCGAGCCGTGTCGACATGCGGCTCCGCGGCGTGAGCGCGATCAAGCACGATGACGCCGCGGACGACCGACGACCCTGTGCGGCACAGCCGGCGAAGCGCCCTGGCGGGCGAACCATGCCTGGAATCAAGGGAGTTGGTGAACTAACGAAGCCCCGGGACGGGCTTCTGGCGGACACGGCAGGCGAGTACCGTGAAGTTCGTTAGGAAGTTAACTAACGAAGTACAGTGCGTCAAGAGGCATCGCGCACTCGACCACTGAGCGGCCCGTGACCCGTGGGAGAACTGTGATAGACGACGTGGCGGAAGCCCCCCGCCTGACCGAGAGCGCAAGCGCGGTCTTCGCTGTGCTCGCCGGGGCGGGCAGCGCGACCCGGCCGCAGCTCGCGAGCCTGGCGGGCCTGTCCAAGCCCACCGTGTCCTCCGCCGTCGCGGAGCTGGAGAGCGCCCGGCTGGCCGCCCACTCCGGCACGGCCTCCGGCGTCACGGGCCGCTCGGCCGCCGTCTACGGGCTCGGGCCCGCCGCCGGGGCGGTGCTCGCCGTGGATCTCGGTCCCGCGCTGACCCGGGTGCGCGGCTGCGCCCTGGACGGCACCCTCCTCGCCCAGGCCACCGGGACCCGGGACGAGGCCGCCGACGTGGTCCGCGAGGCACTTGCCGCGCTGCCCGCCGGCGCCCCGCTGCGCACCGTCGTCGTCGCCGTCGGCGACGTCACCGCACGCGAGAAGGAGGGTGCCCGCATGCGCCCCGCCACGGCCAAGGCCGGCCCGGTCTTCGACGCCATGGCCGTCGCCCTGCCGCCGGGCGTCCCCGTCCACCTCGAGAACAACGTCAACTGCGCCGCGCTCGCCGAACTGCACGAGGGCGCCGCGCGGGGCCGACGCACCTTCGGCTACCTGCGGATCGGCGTCGGTATCGGCCTCGGCATCGTGGTCGGCGGTGAGGTGCTGCGCGGAGCCAATGGCGCCGCCGGTGAGCTGGCCCGGCTGCCCTACCCCTGGGACGACGGCCGCGAGCCGCGCCACGAGGCCCTGGAGGAGTACATCGGCGCCCGCTCGCTCCTGCGGCGGGCTGCCGAGGCTTGGCCGGACGAGGACGGGCCGTGCCCGCGCACCGCCGAGCAGCTCTTCACCAGGGCGGGGGAGGGCCGGGCCGTGGCACGCGCGGTGATCGACCGCCATGCCGTCGACGTCGGCCGGCTCGCCGCCGCCGTCACCGCCGTACTGGACCCCGGACTGATCGTGCTCGGCGGCAGCACCGGCGCCGACCCGCAGATCCTGCCCGGTGTGCGGGCGGAACTCGACCGGCTGAGCTGGCCCACCGAAGTCGTCAGCAGCATGGTCGGTGACCTCGGCACGGTCGTGGGCGCCGCCCGCCTCGCGGTCACCCGAGGAGTCCAAACCGTGACCGAGACCGCGGGGGCGAAGGATTGACGGCCTCCGACTCGATCTGCCAATGTCCGGACAAGCGCTTTCTAAGTCGGCCGGGACGCCGGCTTGGGTTGAGCATCCCGCCCGTACGCGAAGTACGGCAGCCGCACGAGGGCGTGCTTGTGCGACGACGGCCCTCATGGCCGGGGATCCCACCCGTCGAGGCGATGCGGCCGGGCGAGGCCGCGCCCCCGGAAGGCGAAATTTCCCGCAGAACGCACCCGTGCCGCCTCGGCAGGCCCCGTGCTTCCTCCGCTACGACGAAAAGGGATCGAAGATGACCAGTGTGGGTGTGCGGCGCTCTCGCCGACTCGGTCGCGGCGGTATACGCCGTGTCATTCCCCTCGCTGCTGTGGCCACGGCAGGTGCCCTGCTCCTCTCCGCCTGCGGCGGGTCGGGGTCCGGCTCGGGCGGAAACTCCAAGTCGCTGACGTTCTGGATCTCCACGGTTCCGGGGCAGGACGCGGGCTGGAAGAAGATGGTGGCGCAGTACAAGAAGGAAGCCGGCGTCGACGTCAAGCTCGTCAACATTCCCTACGACGGCTACACGACGAAGCTGCACAACGCCGCACAGGCGAACTCGCTGCCCGACGTCGCGGCCGTCCCGGCGCTGGACCCGATCTGGTCGAACAAGCTGATCGACCTCAGCTCCATCGCCAACAACAAGAGCAACAAGATCAACGCCAACTTCCTCGCCAAGGACTCCTCCGGGAAGGTGCTGTCCATCCCCTCGGACGTCACCGCGTCCGGCCTGTTCATCAACGAGTCGCTGTTCAAGAAGGCCGGCGTCGCCTTCCCGACCTCGCCCTCGAAGACCTGGACCTGGAAGGACTTCATCGCGGCGGCGAACAAGGTCCGCGAGAAGACCGGCGCCAAGTACTCGCTGACCTTCGACCAGTCGCCGTCCCGGCTGCGCGCCATGGTGTACGAGATGGGCGGTAAGTACGTCCACGCGGACGACTCCGGCAAGTTCTCGGTGGACGCGGCGACCAAGAAGGCCGTGAAGTACTTCGTCGGACTGAACGACGACAAGACCATGCCGAAGTCGGTGTGGACCAGCGGCGCCGACCCGTCGGCCATGTTCCAGAGCGGTGACGTGGTCGCCTACTGGTCCGGGGTGTGGCAGGTTCCCGCCTTCGCGGAGAGCATCAAGAAGTTCGACTGGGCCAGTGTCCCGACGCCGGCCGAGCCGGTGCAGGCCAGCGACGTCAACAGCGGCGGCATGACGGTCGGCTTCAACAACAACGCCGACGCGGCCGCGGCCGCGACGAAGTTCCTGTCCTGGCTGTACGAGCCGGCCCACTACCAGGCGCTGTGCGAGGCGTCCGGGTTCCTCCCCGTCGAGAGCGGTCTGAACCCGAAGTACCCCTTCACCTCCGAGGCGGCGCAGGCGGCGTTCAAGCTGTACAACGAGTCGATCCCGCTCTACGCCCCGATCTCCGGCTACTTCAACAGCGCGCAGACGAACTGGGTGCTGAAGGGCAAGAGCCTCACCGAGGACCCGACGAAGACGGAGCTCGGAAAGGCGATCAACGGCCAGCAGTCGGCCGACAAGGCCCTGGAGAACATCGTGGACGGCTACAACCAGCAGGTCGGCGGCGCGTCATAGGCCACAGGGCCGGGCGGCGGCGTGCGACCCGCCGCCCGGCCCTGTACTCCACGCGATGCCGGGCTCATGGAGTGAGCCCACCGCAACCCATTCCACCAGCACGGAGTCAGGAAGATGACAAAACGCGCCTCGGCCGTGTCCGCGAGCCCGCCCAGGAGACGCAGCAAGTACACCCTTGCGCCGCTCGTCCTCATCGCGGCCAATGTCGTGCTCTTCTCACTGTTCTTCGTCTGGCCGGCGGTGATCGGGCTCGTCTACTCCTTCACGAACTACACGGGGGTGGGGGCGTTCCAGTTCGTCGGACTGGACAACTACAGCAACCTGTTCGGGGACTCCACCTTCTACGACGCGCTGAGCCGGACGCTGCTGTACACCGTGCTCGTCGTTCCGTTGAACTTCGTGCTCTCGCTGCTCATCGCCAACCTGGTCGTGAGCAAGCAGGCCAAGGGCTCGTCGGTCGCCCGTGTCGTCTTCTTCGTCCCGTGGCTCATCTCGCCCATCGTCGTGGGTGTCCTGTGGCGATGGCTGTTCGGCGAGAACTTCGGACTGATCAACTACGTCATCGAGAAGCTCGGTGGGGACGCGATCGCGTGGCAGTCGAACGCGGACCTGTCGCTGGGCGTGGTGGTCATGGCGGGCGCCTGGTGGGGTACGGCCTTCTCGATGCTGCTGTTCATCGCGGCGATCAAGAACGTGCCCACCTCGTACTACGAGGCCGCCTCGCTCGACGGCGCGGGCCCCTGGCGACAGTTCATCAGCATCACACTGCCGAGCATCGCGCCCACCTCCTTCATCGTCATCCTGCTCAACACCATCAACGCGATGAAGGAATACCCGCTGTTCGTCTCCCTCAACAACGGCGGGCCGGGTACGTCGAACAACCTGCTCGTCCAGTACATCTACCAGACCGGCTTCAACCGGGGCCAGATCGGCTACGCGAGCGCCGCCTCCTTCGTGCTCATGCTCATCCTGATGGCCGTCGCGGTCATCCAGCTGATCGTCAACCGGCGGGTGGAGAACCGATGACAACCACAGACATGCCACGCCCGGTCGACGGCGGTTCCGGACGGGCCGTCTCCAAGAAGCGGCCCCGCGGCGGGCGCAGCGGCGGACTACGCCAGGCGGTGTCGGCGACGACACTGCTGTGGATCATGGCGTGCCTCTACGGGCTGCCGGTGCTGTGGTTCGTCCTCAGCTCCTTCAAGCCGGCCGGGGACCTGTTCTCCCTTCCGCTGACGGTGCTTCCGCACGACCCCACCCTGTCGGGCTACTCGGCGGCGTGGGACAGCGCCAACTTCTCCCAGTACTTCGTCAACACGGCCATCGTGTGCGTGATCACGACGATCCTCACGGTGGGAGCGAGCTGCTGTACGGGGTACGCGCTGGCCAAGTACGACAACACATGGCTCAAGGTGTTCTTCATCTGCATCCTGGCCACCACGATGCTGCCGTCCGAGGTCATGCTCGCCCCGGAGTTCCTGGTCGTCCGCGACCTCGGCCTCTACAACTCGCTCGGCGGCATCATCCTCCCGGCCGTGCTCACCGCGACCGGATGCTTCATGTTCCGCCAGTTCTTCCTGACGGTCCCCGACGAACTCATCGAGGCCGCACGCATCGACGGCGCGCGTGAGCTGTCGATCTTCCTGAGGATCATGGTCCCGGTCTCCCGGCCCATCATGCTGACGCTCGCCATCCTGTCGTTCCAGTGGCGGTGGAACGACTACATCTGGCCGCTGCTGATGCTCAACGACCCCAGCAAGTTCACCGTGCAGATCGGCATCCAGAGCCTCGTCGGCGCGCAGAACATCAACTGGTCGGTGCTGCTCGGCGGTTCGGTCATCTCCATGATCCCGCTGATCCTCGTCTTCCTGGTGTTCCAGCGTTACGTCATGAACGCCAACATCAACGCGGGGCTGAAGGACTGACCGTGCAGATCACGCTCGACCGCGAGTTCGTCCGTGCGGCGGCCCGCGCCGCCGACCGGCAGGCCGCCCCGCTGGCGGCCCGCCCGGACCAGGAGCCGGCCGGTGTGTCCCATCGCGGTCTGGCGCGCCGGGTGAGAACACTGCTCGCGGCGTACCGTTCACCGGACTCGACGCTGCACGCCAGTGACCGGGCCGTCGCCGCCGCGATGACGCACCTCACCGCTCTGCGGGCCGTGCAGACCCCCTCCGGTCTCTTCGCCGGTGGCGACAACGTGCAGTCACCCCCGGATTCCGCGTTCACGATCAACGACGTGTGCGACGCGCACGTCATCGCCGTGAGCGCGGGACCGGAACTGCGAGAGGCCGCGGACGTCCTCGCCGAGATCGCCGGTGCTGCTTCCGAAAGCCTCCGGACCGGCGGCGTGCACACGCCGAATCACCGATGGGAACTGTGCGCGGCGCTGGCCCGCCTGCACCGGTCGTTCCCGGACGACCGGCTGCTCGACCGCATCGACGCGTGGCTGGCCGAAGGCGTCGACATCGACGCGGAGGGCCTGTACTCGGAACGCAGCGCCAACTACGCGGCCCACGTCTCCAACCCCTCCCTGCTGTTGCTGGCCGACATGCTCGACCGCGCCGACCTGCTGGACGCCGTCGAACGCAACCTCGCCACGACCCTGGACCTCATCAGGCCGGACGGCACGGTGGAGACCGTCCACTCGCGACGGCAGGACCAGAACGGCCCGTTCCCGCTGGCGCCCTTCCTGCCGCACTACCGGCTGCTCGCGATCCGCACCGGCCGGGGTGACTTCGCCCGCGCGGCACGGCTGGCGGCCGCCGACGGGATCGACGACCCCGGCCTGCTCGCCGAGACCCTCCTCACCCCGGACCTGTGCCGCGTCCTGCCGGCACCGGCCGCGCAGACGCTTCCGCGCGAGCGATACCTCACCACCGCTCGCCTCGCCGCGCGCGCATCGGCCACCGCGCACACCGTGGTGTACGGCGGCTCCGACGTGCCCGAACACCGGCGCATCCGCTCGGGCCTCGCCTGCAATCCCACCTTCCTGCGCATGTTCGCCGGCGACGCCGTCCTCGACTCGGTCCGCCTCTCGCGGGGATTCTTCGACCTCGGCCCGTTCCGCGCCGAGACCATGCAACAACTCGCCGACAACCGGTACCGGCTCACCCAGACCCTCACGGCCGCCTACTACCAGCCGCTCCCGCCGGACCTGCGCCGGGACGACGGCGCCTACCGGATGGCGGACGAGGGACGCTTCTCGGCCGCGATGGCCTTCCCCGACCGGCCCCGGGACGAGGTCTCCCACACGACCCGCGTCGAGGTGGACCTGATGGACGACGGCGCCGACCTGCGGATCGACATCAGCGGGCCACGGGTGCCCTGGTCCCTCGAACTGACCTTCCGGCCGGACGGCGTGCCGGAGGGCGCCGTACCGATCGGCGACGGACGCTGGTGCCTGACGACCGGGCCGATGACCTATCGGGTCGGTGACGACGAGATCCGGGTCGAGGCCCACGTCGAGGCGGGCGAACCGCTCGCCGGGCCGGACCGGAGCGACGTACTGCGGTACGACCCGGGGCAGGACCACACCGTGGTGGGAGGCACCGACGCGACGACCGGGAACCGTGTCCACCTGGGCGGACTCGGTCCGCAGACGCTGACCGTCGCACTGCGCGCCCGCCGTACCGCATCTGCCAAGTGACCCCGACGAACCACGCCATGGCCACCCCAGGCATGAAGGGTTGAACCCTGTGCACCTCCCACGTCAGCTCGGCCCACTGCACGACCTCCCCGACATCCCGGAGGCCTACGACGCCGTCCTCGCCGGTGTCGTCGAGGAGGCCCTCGCCCGGCTCACGCCGGAGGGCAGCCTGGAGCACCCGGACTGCGTCGACGACATCGGCGACACCTCGCTGGGCGTCACCTCCCTGCTCGCCCTCGCCTGGCAGCGCGGCAAGGACCCCCGCCTGCCGGAGGCGGTGCGCCGCAGCCTGGCTTTCCATCTGCGGGAGCGGGTGTACACCGACGACAACCCCGGCTACCCGAACCTCAGGGCCCGCGGCACCGGCCTGCCGTACGCCCGTTACGTCCTGGAGGCGGGCGCCCATCCCATCGGCGACTGGCCGAGCACCGTGTGGGCGCTGCTTCAGTCGGTGAACCTGCTGGACCTGGCGGAAGGGCTCGTCGAGGACGAGCAGCGCGCCGAACTCGTCCGGGTGGCCCGTGGATACTGGCGCTGGCTGACCGAGGCGACCTTCTTCAATCCGCAGGAGGCAGGCAACCAGGCCATCGGCTGCGTGGTCGGCGGCCTGATGCTGGCCCGCCATCTCCCCGCCCCGGACGCCGACGAGACGCGCGAGCGCGCCCTGCGCCTGTACGAGCGGGAGATCCGCGCCCACCGGGTGCGCGACCGGGGTGCCCTGCTGCCTCCCGAGCACGGCGGCGCCTACGACAACAACTACGGCCCGATCTCCCTCTCCTTCCTGGCCCAGGCCCACCGCGTCAGCGGCGAGGCGGTCTTCGCGGAGGACGGCGACGCGCTCGCCCGCTACATCGACGCCCGCCTCCCCGGCGGCGGCTTCGACAACGGCGGACCGCGCTACAGCGAGCAGCACAGCGGCTTCGAGTCGGTCCTCGGGCTGCGCTACTTCGGCGCCCGGATCGGCTCCGACCTCGGCCGCTACCGGGGCGACACCAGCTGGGGCCGGCACGCGGTCAAGGTGGACGGCGGCATCGACGGGCACTTCGCCTGGATGCTGGTCTGGCAGATCCAGGACGCCACGCGCTGGCACCGCACCCCGTCCACCACCCCGGCCCGCCACCAACTCCGCGCGGGCGGCGTCTCGGTCGCCTTCGACGACCGTATGACCCCGTCGCTCGTCGAGGCCGCCGGCACCTACTACCTGCCCGCTGCCGTGAACCGGCAGCACGGCTTCGGCCCGGTGACGGACGGCTTCCTGTTCTGCCGTCCGATGGGGGAGACCAGGGTCCGGGACGTCGTCGCCGGCGGCCTGACGGCCAAGCTGGTCGGCAAGCCGGTCGTCGGCCGCGACCACGTCCTGCGCCATGTGCGTTCCCTGTACGTCACCGACGGCACCAGCCTGTGGATGACGGTCGCGGTGGAACGGCTCCCCGGCACGCCGTATCTGCTGGCGGGTCTGCCGTACGCCGCCGACGACGGCGACCGGGTGCGCCGCACCGCCGAGGGCGAGGTCACGGCGGCCGGTGAACTGCGCCTGACGCATCCCGAATCGGACGGCGCCGACCACTTCGACGCCCGCGCCGAGCGGACCCAGGAGGAGGCGGCCTTCGCCCTGGCCGCCGATCCGCGCGGCTACGGCAACCCCGACCTGGGCTGGAGCCACCTGGTCGGCTCGACCGCCCTGGAGGCCGAACCGGCCCCCGGCGCCCCGGACGACCTGCACGTCTTCGCCGTGCGCTACGGACCGGCAGGGCCCTTCGCGCCGGTCTTCGCAGCCGACGGCTCAGCGCTCACGGTCCGCACCGAGTCCTTCACCGCCGTGATCGGCGAACCCGCGGGCGACGCCCACGGCGAGCCGGAGCTGACCCTGACGGCCCTGTAGGCCGCCGCTCACGCCCCCGCACGAGCCGTCGGCGGCTCGTGCGGGGCGGACAGGGCCGTCACCGGCACCACCAGATCGGCCCGGTCCCGGGTCGCGGCGACCAGCTCCGCGTTGCGCTGGTCCGAGCGCATCACCCAGGCCACCGCCTGCTCGTGCGACTTGCCGAACCGCTCGTGCCGGGCGATCAGCCGCCGCAGCCGCTCGGCCTCGTCGAGCTCGCAGAACCACACCTCGTCCAGCTGCGACCGCACCCGGGCCCACGCGCCGGTGTCCAGCAGCAGGTAGTTCCCCTCGGTCACCACCAGCCGGGCCGCCGGCTCCACCGGCACGGCTCCCGCGATCGGCTGCTCCAGCACCCGTTCGAAGCCGGGCGCGTACACGATCCCGTCGTCGGCGTCCCCGCGCAGCCGCCCCAGCAGCGCCGCGTACCCCGCCGCGTCGAAGGTGTCGGGCGCGCCCTTGCGGTCCCGCAGCCCGATCCGCTCCAACTCGACGTCGGCGAGATGGAAGCCGTCCATGGGCACATGAGCGACCCATGGCTCCCCGGTGCCGTTCAGCTCCCGCACCAGGCGTTCGGCCAGCGTCGTCTTGCCCGCGCCGGGGCTTCCGGCGATACCGAGGACGGCGCGCCGGCCGTCCGGGGTGAGGGACCGGGCGCGGGCGAGGAGGTCGTCGAAGGTCAACGTCACACAGCAGAGTGTGGCACCCGCGCGGCGAGGACTTCCGGCGGTGCACCGGGCCCAGTTGGCCGTGCGGTCGCCGGCCTCCGTCATCCACCTGGCCGAGGGTGCTCTGCACACTCACCCCTTTCAGGTTAGTTTGTCGGTGTTTCTGATCATTTTCGGCTCCTGTTGTCCGACTCGCCAGGACATGGGGCTCAGCCGCCCTACGGCTCGTAGGGGTGAGGGGTGGACGATGGCTCAGGGCACGAAGCCCATGCTCGTCGGTGCGGGTCGGCGCGACGAGGCGCTCGTGTCCGGCAGGCCCTGGCGGGCGCGCGGCAGCGGCCTGCTCGCGGCGGTGGCCGCCGCCTTCACCCTCCTCCAACTCCTGCTCGTCCGGCCCTCGCTGGGCCTCGGCTGGGACGAGGTCGTGTACGTCAGCCAGGTCGGCACCGACGCACCGGCAGCGTTCTTCAGCGCACCCCGCGCACGGGGCGTCCCGCTGCTGGTGTGGCCCATCGCCTCCTGGTCGTCCTCCACCGTCCTGCTGCGCGTCTACCTCGCCGTGCTGTCCGGACTCGCCCTCTACCTGGCCCTGCGCACCTGGCGGCACCTGTTCCCGGCCCGCGTCCTGGCCGCCGCGGGCGCCCTGTTCGCCACCTTGTGGGTGACCCTCTTCTACGGCCCACAGGCCATGCCCAACCTCTGGGTCGCGTTCGGCGCCCTGCTCTGCGTCGGCTGCTTCGTGCGCGCCCGCCTCGACCGGCTCGACGACCGGGCCGCGTGGGGCGTCCTCGCCGGCGCCGCCCTGATGTCCTGGATGCGGCCCACCGACGCCGTCTGGGTCACCCTGCCGCTGCTCGTCCTCACCGTGACGGCCCGGCACTGGCGCCTCGGAGCCGCCCTCGCCACCGGGCTCGCCGCCGGCGGCATCCAGTGGATCATCGAGGCGTACGTCAGCTACGGCGGCCTGCGGGAGCGGCTGAACGAGGCCTCCCGCATCCAGGGCGACCTCGGCTGGAACCTCGCCGTCGACGACCAGTTGCGCAGCCTGGTCGGCAACACCCTGTGCCGGCCCTGCGACGTGGCGACACCCCACGTGTCCGTGTACGCCTGGTGGTTCGTGGTCCCCCTGCTCGCCGCCTACGGCCTCGCGGTCGCGGTCCGCGCCGGGCGCACCGCCCGCACCCTGATCCCACTGGCCTGCGCCACGACGGCCGCCTTCCCCTACCTGTTCCTCATCGGCTACGCGGCCCCCCGCTTCCTGCTGCCCGCCTACGCCCTGCTCGCCATCCCGGTCGCCTACGCGGCGTTCAACCTGGTCACCGCACCGAACGGACGCCGGTGCCCCGCGGTCACGGCCGTGGCAGGGCTCGCGCTCGTCGGACATCTGGCCGTGCAGTACACGGTCCTGGACCGCACCGTGGACCGCACCACCGCCTCCCGCGTCGAGTGGGCCCGCTCCGCAGCCGAACTGCACCGCCTCGGCGTGCGCCCGCCCTGCCTGCTCACCGGGCACGAGGCCATCCCCGTCGCCTACTACACGGGCTGCCACTCGGGTTCGATGGGCGGCCACAACGGCAACATCACCAGGGCCGAGATCCTGGACACCGCCCGCCGACTCCCGGTCGGCGCCCTCACGGCGCCCGGCCGCACACCGCCCGACCACGCCCGGGACTGGAAGCTCCACCGCCTCGACGGAATGGACGTCCACATCGCCCCGGCGCCCCTCGCGGGCGGAACGGCATGACGTCGGAGGAGATCCTCACCCCACTGCGGCGCAGCAGGCTCTACTGGCACACCGCCCTCACCCTCGCCGTCCTGGTGGCCGTGGCCCTGCTGGCCAGGCGGCACTGGCCGGTGCTGGAGACCGGCGCGGTCCGGCTGGCCGTCGCCGACCAGGGCTGGCTGCTCGTCGCCGCCGCGGCCACCCTGCTGACCTGGCCGTGCTCGGCACTCGCCCAGCAGGGCGCGGTGCCGCGCCGGTTACCGACCGGACCGCTGGTGGCGGGCCAGTTCGCCGCTTCCGCCGCCAACCAGGTGCTGCCCGCCGGGCTCGGCGGGGCCGCGGTGAACCTGCGCTTCCTCATACGCCGCGGCATATCGCTGGGCGACGCCGCCACCGCCGTCGCGGTCAAGGGCACCGCGGGCGGGATCGCGCGCGGCGTCCTGATCGCCGTACTCTTCGCGGCCTCCCCGGGCGTACTGCACCTCCCGCACGGTAACGGCGAATTCGTCGCCGCGGTGAGCGCCGCGGCCACTCTGGCGGTCCTGGTGCTGGCCGGCCCACTGCGGCCCCGGTGCCGACAGGCCCTGACCGCGGTGCGGGCGTACGTCGGGGCAGTGCACGCGCGACCCGGGAGAGCGGCGGCCCTGTGGAGCGGCTCGCTGGCCTTCGTGGTCCTGCACTGCGCCGTGCTGATCGCCGTCACCCGAGCCGTCGCAATGCCGCTCGCCCCGGCACGGGTGGCGCTGCTCTATCTCGCCGCGAGCAGTGCCGCCGCACTGCTGCCCACGCCGGGCGGCCTCGGCTCGCTCGACGCCGTGCTCGCCTTCGCGCTCACCACCACGGGCGCCACGGCGGCGGCGGCCGCGTCCGCCGTCCTCGGCTACCGGTTGCTGACGGTGTGGCTGCCGCTGATTCCCGGGTTGGGGGTGCTCGCGGTGCTCGTCCGGCGCCGGGCCCTGTGAGCCCCGAAGGCGTTTCCCGGCTGTAACGGCAGCCTCACCACCCCGGGCCGGTCAGCCCCGTACCCCCACCTCCCGGTGCCACTTGACGAACTGCTTGTCCGGATCGCCGGTGTACGCCCACGGTGCCCGCGTGGCCCGACGCCCCAGCATCCGGAAAAGGGCCGCGGCGATGTCGTGGACACCCGCGTGACAGGCCGCGTGCGCCAGGTGGTTGAGGTCGCGCAGCTCGCCCGGGGCCACGTCGTTCCCGGAACGGCCCATGATCCAGCGGTCCCAGGTGCGGCGTACGTCGCTGACGGCGCCGTCGTTGCTCCAGTGCTGGCCGATCCCCATGGAGGAGTGCTGACCCTTGGCCGCGTCCAGGGCGTACCGGAACTCCTCGACCCGGGCGTACTGCACGAGCACCGGCAGCGGGCAGCCGGACGGTGCCACCCCGGCCGCGTCGCGGGCGAAGTCGTACATCAGGCCGTGCGTGCCGTGCCAGCGCGAGGAGTAGTAGTGGAGCACCTGGAGATGACCCTCGACGCTGAACGGGTCGCGGCCGTGCAACTCGTCCCACCAGCGCCCAAGTTCCTGCCGCCGCACCCCCTTCGGATACAGCCGGGCCACCGAGATCAGCGAGATCCACGGCGTCGGATCGTCCGGATAGGACTCGGCGGCCTTCAGGCACGACAGCACCGCGGTGTCGATGCGATGCGTGTCGATCGGCACGCCCCGGCCCGCGGTGATGGCCACGTTGAACGCCCGAGCCGTCTCCGTGGCGGCCCGCAGCACCAGCGCGTCACCGCTGTGCGGCTCGGCGGCCAGCCACGACTCCACCGTGGAACTGCCCGCGCATGCCTGCGCCAGCAGCCGCACCCGGTGGCCCCGCGCCAGCCAGTCGGGCCCGGTGGAACGCAGGAGTTCCCGCAGCCCCTGCCAGCGGCCGATGACGATGTCCTGCCGGGCACTGGTCAGGGCGAAGTCCCCGCAGTCGGGGTCGAAATCGGGAGTGAAGTCGCGTCTGAAGTTGCCTCGCGCCATATGGGTCTCCCTCAGAAGTCGGTCGGAAGACCCTCGTGGACGAGGGAGTTGTCGCCGCCGCCACCGGCCGGTACGTAGTCCGCCTCGACCGTCCGGGTGGCGTCGAGCTTGGCGGGCCGGTAGTAGTCGCTGCCCTGCCGCCAGTACCAGAACATCGGGACCAGGCCGACCGCGATACCGCCGAAGCCGATCGCGAGCGCCGAACCGCTCAGCTCGCCCAGCGACTCGACGAAGATCCAGAACATGAACAGGGCGCCGAACAGCGGCCACAGACCGCCGAGCACGAAGTCACCCACCGACTTCAGCAGCATCTTGCGGTAGGCGACGACGGCCGCGAGACCCGTCAGTCCGTAGTAGACGGCGATCTGGAGGCCGATCGCCGAGATGGCGTCGGAGAGGATGTCGCCCACCGTGCCCAGCGCGTTGGAGGCGATGAACATCACCAGCGCCACCACGCCGACCACCGCGACCGCCACATAGGGCGTGTTCCACCGCTGGTGCACCTTGCCCAGCGCCGCAGGCATCGTCCGGTCCCGGCCCATCGCGAACAGCGAGCGGGTCACCTGGATGAGCGTCGTCTCCAGTGTGGCGATCGTGGACAGCATCACCGCCACGATCAGCAACTTGCCGCCCCAGCCCGGCCACACCTCCTCGCCGAGCACCGCCAGCACGTTCGCGTCGTTGTCCTGGATCTGCTTCGAGGACAGGATGACGTTCACGGCGATCGTGAACACCTCGAACAGCAGGAACACGATGCCCACCCCGATGAGCCCCGCCAGCCCCGTCGTACGGCGGCTGTTGCGGGTCTCCTCGCTGAGGTTGCTGGTGACGTCCCAACCCCAGTAGTAGAAAGCGGCGATCAGCGCCCCCGACGCGAATCCCGCCACCCCGTCGAAGTGCCCGAAGCCCAGCCACGACCAGTCGAAGACGTGGGCGCTGTCCGTGTGGAACACGGCGAGCAGGGCGAACAGCGCGAGTATGACCAGCTCGACGCCCGACATCACGATCTGCGCCCGTACGGTCAGGCGCGCCCCGCCCAGCACCACCAACAGCATGATCAGGAACCAGCAGGCGCCGACCAGCGTCGACAGCGCGGTGTTCTCCGCGAGTTCCTCGTCGAACAGGGCCAGCGTCATCGAACCGGCGGGCAGCGAACCCGCCACCATGAAGATCGTCGTCGAGATCACCAGCGCCCAGCCGCTGATGAATCCGAGAAAGGGATGCAGGGTCCGCCCCACCCAGGAGTAACTGGCGCCCGCGTTCACGTCGATACGGCCGAGCCGGCTGAACGCCAGCGCGATGCCCAGCATGGGTATCGCGCAGTACAGCAGCGCCGCCGGGCTGGCCAGGCCCACCGCGCCGACCAGGACCGCCGTGGTCGCGGCGATCGAGTACGCCGGGGCGCTGCCCGCGACCGCCATCACCACCGTGTCGAACGTGCCGAGGACGTTGGCCTGTAGTCCTCTGCCCCTGTTGTTGCTCATGGATGCGCTGCTTTCCGTCGTGCACGACGCGAGGGCGACGGCCCCTGCGCCGTAAGGGGGGTGGGGGGTGGAACAACGCCACGAACCGGAGAGGGATGACCTCGGGGCAGGGGCGGCTGACAACGGGTGGCGGACACTGTACGCCGTTGCGTCGCGATGCAGTCACGCCGTGTGTGCGAGTGATGATAGCCACACTCTTTGAGGCTTCAAGAGCCAAGGGATCTTCCGCGGATACGTCCGTCGAACGGCATGACGAGGGACCCCCGGACGAAGTTCGCCCGGGGGTCCCTGATCGCGGTGGCTCAGTCCCCGATGCGGTCGATCTGCCGGAGCCGGTTCGTGGCGTCCAGGGCCGCGACCTTGTAGGACTCGGCGAGCGTGGGGTAGTTGAACACCGCGTCGACGAGATAGTCGACCGTCCCGCCGCAGCCCATCACCGACTGGCCGATGTGGATGAGCTCCGTCGCGCCCGTGCCGAAGCAGTGCACGCCGAGCAGCGTGCGGTCCTCGGGGGAGACCAGCAGCTTCAGCATGCCGTGCGAGTCGCCGATGATCTGCCCGCGGGCCAGTTCGCGGTAGCGGGAGATGCCGACCTCGAACGGCACGCGGTCTTCGGTGAGCTGGTCCTCGGTGCGGCCGACGAAGCTGATCTCGGGAATGGTGTAGATCCCGATCGGCTGGAGGTTGTGCATCCGGCCGACCGGCTCACCGCAGGCGTGGTATGCCGCCGAACGCCCCTGCTCCATCGACGTCGCGGCCAGCGCCGGGAAGCCGATGACGTCACCGACGGCGTAGATGTGCGGCACCTCCGTGCGGTAGTGCTCGTCGACGGTGATCCGGCCGCGCCGGTCCGCGGTGAGCCCGGCCTTGTCCAGGTCCAGCTCGTCGGTCAGGCCCTGCCGGCCCGCCGAGTACATCACCGCGTCGGCGGGGATCTTCTTGCCGCTCTCCAGGATGGTCAGCGTCCCGCGGGCATGCCGCTCGACCGCGGCGACCGTCTCCCCGAAGCGGAACGTCACGGCGAGATCCCGCAGGTGGTACTTGAGCGACTCGATCACCTCGACGTCGCACATGTCGAGCATCCCGGCACGCTTCTCCACCACGGTGATCTTGCTGCCGAGCGCGGCGAACATCGAGGCGTACTCCATGCCGATGACCCCGGCGCCCACGATGACCATGGAGCGCGGCACCCGCTCCAGCGCGAGAACGTTGTCCGAGTCCATGATCGTCCGGCCGTCGAACTCGACGCTGTCCGGCCGGGCGGGCCGGGTGCCGGTGGCGATGACGATGTGTTCGGAGGTCAGCAGCCGATCCTGGCCGTTGACCTCGCGAAGGGCGATGGTGTGCGGGTCGACGAAGCGCCCGGTCCCGGCGTACAGGGAGACGTGGTTGCGGGAGAGCTGGCTGCGGATGACGTCCACCTCGCGGCCGACCACGTGCTGAGTGCGCGCGGTGAGGTCGGCGACGGTGATGTCGTCCTTGAGCCGGTAACTCTGGCCGTACAGATCGCGCTGGGTGAGACCGGTCAGGTACAGCACCGCCTCGCGCAGGGTCTTGGAGGGGATGGTCCCGGTGTGGATGGAGACACCGCCGACCATGTCGGGGCGGTCGACCACGGCGACGCGGCGGCCCAGCTTGGCCGCGGCTATGGCGGCCTTCTGGCCACCGGGGCCGGATCCGATGACGAGCATGTCGAAGTCGAAGTCGGGCACCCTCCGGAGTCTGTCAGCCGCGCGACCCCTTTCGAAAGGGTGAGCCGTGAACCATTGCCCGGGTGAAGTGCCCGGAGCGCGACGGAGGTTGTGCCTCCGCCCCGCAACCGTCCGAATCGTCCCGCTTCACCGGAGCGATGTCGCGCGTGCGGGTCGATAATGCGGGTATGGGTCACCGACTCGCCGACGTGAGCACGCCGGCCCGGCTGGCCGCCCCTGACGAGGGCATCGGCCGGGACGAACTGGCGCTCGCGACCCGCAACCACGGCCTGCCCCTCGAAGCCCTGCGCCACGACATCACCCCGCCGGGCCTGCACTACGTCCTGACCCACTACGACATCCCGTACGTCCCCGAAGGCATCCCCTGGCCCCTCACCCTGGACGGCCGCGTCCGCCGCCCCCTGCGCCTGGACCTTTCCGACCTGCACAGGTTCCCGCAGGTCACCACCCGCGTCACACTGGAGTGCGCCGGGAACGGCCGGGCCCTGCTGACCCCTCGGCCGGTGAGCCAGCCCTGGCTCGTCGAGGCCGTCGGCACCGCCGAGTGGACCGGCGTCCCCCTGCGGCTGTTGCTCGCCGAGGCCGGCGTCGAGCCCGACGCCGTCGACGTGGTCTTCACCGGCGCCGACCACGGGGTCGAACGCGGCGTCGAGCAGGACTACCGGCGCGCGCTGCCCGTCGAGGTGGCCATGGGTGGCGATCCCGAGGTGCTGGTCGCGCACTCGATGAACGGGGCGCCGCTGCCCCCGCAGCACGGCTACCCGCTCCGGCTGATCGTGCCCGGCTGGTACGGCATGGCCCACGTGAAATGGCTGCGCTCGATCACCGTCGCCGACGAGCCCTTCACGGGGTTCCAGCAGGCCGTGGCCTACCGGCTGCGCCGGGACCCCGCGGACGCGGGCGAGCCGGTGACCCGTATCGCCCCGCGCGCCCTGCTCGTGCCACCCGGATTCCCGGACTTCATGTCCCGGGCCCGCGTGGTCCGGCCCGGCACGGTGGCGCTGGAGGGGCGTGCCTGGTCCGGGCGCGCGCCGGTGACACGCGTCGAGGTCAGCACGGACGCGGGACACACCTGGCGGGACGCCGAGCAGGCCCCGGACGACGGGGAGCGGTGGGCATGGCGCCGCTGGCGGTACGACTGGACGGCGACCCCGGGTGAGCATGTGCTCAGCGCACGCGCCACCGACGCCGGGGGCCACACCCAGCCACTGGAGCAGCCCTGGAACCGAGGGGGCTTCGTCAACAACCTCGTACAGCGCGTGCCCGTGCTGTGCCTGGACGACGAGGACGGGTCAGCGGGCGGTGACGGGGAGTAGGCCGGACACCGGCCCGGCGTGCGTGAGGGCTCGGGACGGCAGGCTTACAAGGCCGCCCCGGGTGCTGACCTGCACCTCAGGGCGACCCGGGCGGATCGGGGCGGGTACGGCTAGGGCAGCAGCTTGTCGAGGGCGGTCGGTCCCTCGGCCGCCAGCTTGCGCTTGGCCCATTCCAGGTTGCGTGGGGTGATGTCCTTGCCTGAGGCAAGCACGATGTCCTCGGGGGACACTTCGGTGCCGGTGCGGGCGTGGAGCAGGTCGTCCGGGGTGGTGCGGTCCTCGGACGGCCCGGACGCTTCGGGCTGGGACGTCGGCATCATCTCTGCTCCTCGGATCCGGGGTACTTCGGGCCCGGTGCGGTCATCGGGTCTGCTATCACCATTCAACGCCTGAGCGGACCCTGCATCCGGAGAGCCCTGAGGCCCGCCCCGCACCGGGCCGCCCTCAGCCCTCGAAGGGCGTGAGTGTCAGCGTGATCCCCGTCGGCGCCGTGTCCTGGATGTACGAGGCGAAGTCGGCCACGTCGTCGAAGGCGAAGCCGTACGCCTTGCCGTCCTCGGTGGCCTTGTGCATCGCCCCGGCGTAGTGGTTGGTCAGGTCGGTCCCGTAGAAGGTGGCCGGGTCGGTCGTCGGCTGCTCGGGGTGGCTGAGCAGGGTCGAGCGGTTGAAGCCGGCGCCGAGGACGGCGGCGACGGGGCCGGTGGTGCCGTCGTTGGGGGCGGCGAGGTTGCCGTCGCAGAACAGCACGTCCCGGGTCGACGGCTTGCCGAAGGACACCTGGGCGGGCCCGTCGAAGGTGAACCGGTCACCGCGCACCCGACCGGTGAACTTCCCCGCGTTGGTGGTGACGGTCAGATCCCGCCCGGTGTAGGTGCTCCACACCTCGTCGATGTACGGGGCGAAGTAGTCCTTCGAGAACAGCCCGGCGTCCAGGCCGTGGCCCGGGGCGATGATGCGGGTGTCGTCCACGACCAGCCGGGCGAACGCCTCGGCCCCGCGCACCGCGGCGAACGCGGCCGCACGGCCACCGGCCTTCAG
Organism: Streptomyces chartreusis; assembly: GCF_008704715.1. Lineage (NCBI taxonomy): Bacteria > Bacillati > Actinomycetota > Actinomycetes > Kitasatosporales > Streptomycetaceae > Streptomyces > Streptomyces chartreusis. The sequence goes on along the minus strand of NZ_CP023689.1, from coordinate 613,689 downwards.
CCTGCCCGTGGTCTGGTCCTTCGCGCCGGTCAGCCGGATGCTCATCGGCACGCTGAACATGTCGACCATGGTGGTGTTGCAGAACATCCCCGACGCGTTGTACGTGAACTCGGCGCAGTCGTGCAGCACCGGGTAGTTCGGGTCCGACTCGACCCAGCCCGCCGGGTATTGGAGGGCTGCGTTGCCGTTGCCGTCCGCGACCGCCTTGAACTTCAGCTTCTCGCCGAGCGCCACATAGATACGGCCCGACATGTAGGGGAGCGAGAGCCGGGTCTCGCCGCCGGACAGGGAGATGGCGTAGTCGGTGAAGCCGTCGGAACCGTTGTCCGACAGCGCGATCGGCGCGAGGGTCCCCTCGGGCGTGAGACGGACCTGCTTGCCGTCCTGGTTGCCGACTATGTAGAGGTGCACGTTCGCGTTGTCGAAGGAACCGCTGCTGTTGACGATCGTCAGCGGCAGCGAGCCCGCGGCGGCCGTCGCGTCGCCGCCCGCGGGGGTCCCCGCGAGTGCGTACGGGGCCACGGTGGCGGCGACAGGGACGGCCACCGCCGCGCCGCCGAGCGCGAACAGGAGCCTGCGACGACCGAGGGGGCGCTGATGACGGGAAGTCATGTGGGGGATCTCCCGGAGTGCTTGTGGGGGTACAGGAGCCGCGGCAGCGGCCGTACGGGCAATCTGAGAGCGCTCTCGAAATGCCCTCGCGTCCACCACGGCCGCCACCGATGACCCCCGATGCTACGCACGACCCGTGTGTCGGCCAATGGGTCTGCACCAAGTCCAAATCGCTCTGAGCTGCGAGGACTTGAATGGGCACGGAATGACCACATCCGCTTAACCCTTGTCTAAGGCTGGTTTAAGGCTGATAGGCGATTCGAGAGCGCTCTCGCATCGGCGGAACGGCTGCCCGCGAGCAGTGCGGAAAACGCTGGACGGACCCGGCGAAGATCACGTACTGTGTGGCTCCACGCCCTGAGTCGGACGGAAGGAGGCGAGTGCCGTGCAGTTCACCAATTCCCCGCGCTCCCTTTTCCGTTGCCCCGGCGTGCACCTCGCGATCTGACCGGGAGCGCTCCAAGCAGCCTGTATCCCGGAGGAATCCGTGACCGATCTGGTCATCCGTACGCTCTCCGCGAGCGACGCCCATCTTTTCGACGCACACCCCGACCCGCTCGGTGCCCGCGAAGGCCACGCGCGCACCAAGTTCCGGTCCGAATGGAAGCGAGTGGCCCTGCGTGACGGCGAGGTCGTCGCCCGCGGTGCCTGGTGGGGCGGCCCCGACGACTCGGAGCCCATCAACATCAACTGGTTCGACGTGGCCGAGGGCGAGGAGGAGGCCGGCGCCGAACTCCTGCGCTCCGTCCCCTGGCGCGTCGAGCTGGAGATCAACCTGCCCGGCGACTGGCGGGACCGGCCCGCGCTGAAGGCCGCCGCGGAGGCCCGGTTCAGCGCCGCGCGCGCCGCCGGGTACGAACTCCTGGTGGAGCGGTTCCTGTACCGCTGGACCCCGGACCTCGGCCTGCCCGCGCGGCCCGGACGCCTGACGTTCAGCGCCGAGCCCGACGACGAGGTCTTCCTCGACGCACTGCGGCGCATCCACTCCGTCACCCTGGACGCGCACTCACTGCGCGCCAAGGAGGAAGGCGGCATCGACAAGGCCGCCCAGGAGGAGCTCGACTTCTTCCACTGGTGCCCGTCCCCGCGGGAGTGGTGGCAGCTCGCCCACACGCCCGAGGGCGACCTGGCCGGCATCCACATCCCGGCCCACAACCCCTCCGGACCGACCGTCGGCTTCATCGGGGTCGTCCCGGAACAGCGCGGCCACGGCTACGCCTACGACCTCCTCGCCGAGTGCACGAACTTCCTCGTCGAACAGGGCGCGGAGTTCGTCACCGGAGCCACGGACCGGGGCAACTTCCCGATGGCCGCGAACTTCACCAAGGCCGGCTTCCCGGTGGTCAAGGAGCGGATCAACTTCCAGGTGAAGACGTCCGCATAGCCGAGTAGCGGCACCCCGCACGATGCATGACGGACGGCCCGGACCTCGACCACAGGTCCGGGCCGTCTGTCAGTGCCGGGTGGCATGCTGGCCGACAGCGTGATCGAGGGCGTGATCGACAGCGGGGTGACGGGGGTTGGGCATGGGCTTCGGCGGCGCGGTGTGGCACGTGAGCGGTGGCGAGGGACCGGTGGGCGAGATCCTGATCGACGAGGCCGACTTCCCCTGGCTCGCGGGCCGCTTCACTCCCGGTCCGGGGTACGAGGCCGTACGCGACCTGTTCGCCCGTGAACTCGCCCTGCTGGAGCGGGATCAGGAAGCGGAGGTCGAGGCGTGGGAGGCGGCGTACGACGAGATCCGCAGCCGCGTCTCGCTGTCGTCGCCGGACGGCCCCGTCGCCGAGTTCCTGCTGCACATCGACGGGGACAGGGCGTGGTTCCGGTGGAGCGAGGAGCCGTTCGACGAGGAGTGACGCGACATCCGCTCAGGGCAGGACAGCCGCAGGGCTGCGTGCCGCGTCGCGCAGGCGGGTGGCGTCCTTGCTGGGGGGTGCGCCGAACTGGCGGCGGTACTCCCGGCTGAACTGTGACGGGTTGTCGTAGCCCACGCGCTGACCGACCCCGGTGACGTCGCCCGGGTGGGTGGCGAGCAGCAGCCGGGCCTCCTGGAGCCGGATCTGTTTCTGGAACTGGATGGGGCTCATCGCGGTCACCGCCTGGAAGTTGCGGTAGAAGGCGGAGACGCTCATGCCGGACATCCGGGCCACGTCCTCGACCCGGAAGGGGTCCGCGTAGTGCTCGCGGATCCAGCGCACGGCCCGGGATACATGACTGAGGCTGCTGTCGGCCAGGCCCAGCTGCCGGACTGTCGCCCCCTGCTCGCCGGTGATCACACGCCACAGGATCTCGCGCTTGACCAGCGGCGCGAGGACGGCACGGTCGCGGGGCTCGTCGATCAGGCGCAGCAGCCGGACCACCGCGTCGAGCAGCGCGGCCGGAGCGTCGGTCACGGCGATCCCCGAGGGCGGACCACCGCCGGGCCGGGACGTGGTTCCGGGGCCGGCCTGGAGCAGCAGCTCGGCCACGGCGGAGGGGTCCAGGGTGAGCCCGAAGCCCAGCGCGGGATGCTCGGGATCGGCCCCGGTGAACTGGCCGGTGACCGGAAGGTCGACCGACGCGACCAGATACTGCCCGGCGCCGTACTCGAAGACGCGATCGCCCAGCGCTAGCCGTTTCGCGCCCTGGGCGATGACCGCGAGCACCATGCCGGTCATCGAAGGCGCCGGCGGATCCGACCGGTCGACCTTCGAGATGAGGACACCGTCGATGGGGGTGGTCCAGTCGGGACGCGCGTGCCGGTCCAGCAGCGCGCGGAGCTCTTCCAGTGGCATACGGCCATTGCAGCACGGTTGCGCCCGACGGCTCCCGAAGGCAAGAGGATCGTGCAAGTGCGAGCGAGCATCGTTCTAACGTTTCCGCAGGTCAGATGGGTTGAATGGAATCAGTTCACCGGTTCCGCTCACTCATGGGAGAGATCATGAAGATCGCCATCGTCACCGGCGCCAGCTCCGGCATCGGGCAGAGCGCCGCCGTCGAGATCGCCAAGCGCGGTGTCGGCGTCATCCTGACCTACGGCAAGAACGCACGCGGCGGCCTGGAGACGGTCGCGGCCATCGAGGCGGCGGGCGGCACCGCGGTGGCGCTGCCGCTCGACGTCGGCGCGAGCGACACGTTCGACGCCTTCCGCGACACGGTCGCCGGCGTGCTCAAGGAGACGTGGGGACGCGACTCGTTCGACTACCTGGTCAACAACGCGGGGATCGCGCATGCGGCACTCATCGAGGACATGACGGAGGACGTGTTCGACCGGCTGGCGCGGGTTCTGCTCAAGGGGCCGTACTTCCTCACGCAGAAGCTGCTGCCGCTCATGACGGACGGCGGAGCGGTCGTCAACACCAGCAGCAGTTCGGCGCGCGTCACCACCGGGCTGGAGCCCGGCTACTCCGCGTACGCAAGCATGAAGGGCGGCCTGGACGTGCTGACCCGGTACATGGCCAAGGAGTTCAGCGGCCGCGGGATCCGGGTCAACGCCGTGTCGCCGGGGGCGACCCGCACCCGTCTCGCCGACGACGCCTTCACCCGTTTCCCCGAGGTGATCCCGGGCATCGCCGCGAAGACCGCGTTCGGCCGGGTCGGCGAGCCCGACGACATCGGCGCGATGATCGCCACGCTCGTCTCCGACGAGAGCCGCTGGGTCACCGCCCAGAACATCGAGGTCTCCGGCGGCTACGACCTCTAGAGCCGACGAGCCGGCGAGTTGAAGCGCCGACGCCGTCCAGCGGTCGGTCAGCCCTCGTCGAGCAGCGTCTCGGCCTCGGCCAGGATCTGGGTGACCCGCAGTCCGAACGCCGCGTCGCACGGGTGCGGTTGACCCGTGCGAGCCGCGGTCAGCAGCGCGTCGGCGGCCCGGGTCAGGGCGGACACCGCGGTCTCGGTGCTCTCCGGCAGAAGCGTGACCCCGGCCGTGCCCCGCAACTCCACCGCCGCCCCCGAGGCGGCGGGCGGGGCCGTGAGGCTCAGGGCCAGCGTGCTGGACGCCCCGCTGACGTGGTCGAGGACTAGGTGGACGGTGTCGCCGGGACCGTGCGCGGCCGCCGTCACCCGCCGCGCGTCACCCAGGACCGGAAGCAGTACCGACAACGCGTGCGGGCCCACGTCCCACAGCGCACCCTTCTCGCGCCGCCACGGAGAGTCCGCGAACGGGCTGTCGTCACCGCTGAACACCGAGCCGAGCCACTGCGCCCGTCCGGTGAACCAGCCGTCCGCCCCCGCCTGTTCGGTGATCCACGCCGCGGTCTCCGGCTGGAATCGGGTGGTGAAGAAGACAACTGAGGCGACACCGGCGTCCGCCGCGGCATCGACGACCGTCCGCCCCTGCTCCACCGTCGGCGCGAGCGGTTTGTCGAGCAGCAGATGGCAGCCCGCCCGCGCGGCCCGCGCCGCGAGGTCGGCCTGGATCGCCGGCGGCAGGGCGACGGCCACCGCGTCCACGTCGGCGAACAGCGCGTCGACCTCGTCGTAGGCCCGCACGCCGTAGGTGTCGGCCAGTTCCTTCGCGGCCGCCGTACGACGGCCCCACACCCCGACGAAGTCCAGCTCCGGGTGCCCGCTGAGGGCGGGGGCGTGCGCCATCTGTGCCCACGGGCCGGTGCCTAGCAGTCCGATGCGCATGCCGCCGCCTCTCACTGTGCCGGATGATCCGGGACCGATGCCTGTCCGGTCGGTCGAGGGTGAGCGTGCCATACCGACCTGGAGGCCGCGCAAGCGGATACCGGACGGCCCGAGGGACGGCGGCAGCGTACGGAATTCAGCGGCTCCGTCGCTGAATGCGTTCTCTTTCTTCTATTGGACCTCTCGCGCGCGGACGGCGACGCTGGTGTGGTCCGGTACGGCCCGTGCTCCATGGTCCGTTCACCGGACGACAACGTTTTCCGCGCGACAGCCGAGAGAGGTCACGAGCCCATGCACACCCGCCGCATCGGGGATGTCGAGGTCAGCGCGATCGGTCTGGGCGGGATGCCCATGTCCATCGAGGGCCGCCCGGACGAGGCGCGTTCCCTCGCCACGATCCACGCCGCGCTCGACGCCGGCGTCACCCTGATCGACACCGCGGACGCCTACCACCGCGACGCGCACGAGGTCGGTCACAACGAGACCCTGATCGCCAAGGCCCTCGCCTCCCACGACCTGGGCAAGGACGTCCTCGTCGCCACGAAGGGCGGCCATCTGCGCCCCGGCGACGGCAGTTGGACCCTGGACGGCAGCCCGCGCCACCTCAAGGAGGCGTGCGAGGCGTCCCTGCGCCGGCTGGGCGTGGAGGCCATCGGGCTCTACCAGTTCCACCGGCCGGACCCGAGGGTGCCGTACGCCGAGTCCGTCGGTGCGATCCGCGACCTGCTCGACGAGGGCAAGATCCTCATGGCCGGGATCTCCAACGCGAACCCCGAGCGCATCGGGCAGGCGAACGAGATCCTCGGCGGCCGGCTGGTCTCCGTGCAGAACCAGTTCTCCCCGGCGTTCCGCTCCAGCGAGCCCGAACTGCGCCTGTGCGACGAGCTCGGCATCGCGTTCCTGCCGTGGAGCCCGCTCGGCGGCATCTCCCGGGCCGGTGAACTGGGCTCCGCCTACGCCCCGTTCGCGCGCGTCGCCGAGGTGCACGGGGTGAGCCCGCAGCAGGTGTGCCTGGCCTGGATGCTCGCCAAGTCGCCGGTCGTCGTCCCCATCCCGGGTTCGAGCCGGCCCGAGACCATCCGGGACTCCCTCGGCGCGGTCGACCTCGTGCTCACCGCCGAGGAGATCGCGGAACTGGACGCCGTCTGACGCAACTCCGGGAATCCGTCCCGGATCGCGTCGGTACTCTCTCCCGGGACAGGATGGGAAAGCGCTTGCTACGCAGGTGCCCGCAATTCATCCGGAACCTCGGGAAGGACAACGCCTGTGGCGTCGTCGCATGAGAGACCGCTCGACCACCGCTACCGGGACGAACACCCCGTCCGCACGCTCGCCTATCTGTTCCGCGCCGACCGTCACCGCCTCGCGGCGGCGGTCGGCGTCTTCACCGTCAAGCACAGCCCGGTCTGGCTGCTGCCGCTGATCACCGCGTCCATCATCGACACCGTCGTCCAGCACCAGCCGATCAGCCGGCTCTGGCTGAGCACCGGCGTGATCATGTTCATCCTGCTGGTCAACTACCCCCTGCACGTGCTCTACGTACGTCTGCTGTACGGCAGCGTCCGCCGCATGGGCACCGGCCTGCGCTCCGCGCTGTGCACCCGCATGCAGCAGCTGTCCATCGGCTACCACTCCCGCGTCAGCGCCGGTGTGCTCCAGGCCAAGGTCGTGCGCGATGTCGAGACCGTCGAACAGATGGTGCAGCAGACCGCGGAGACGGGGCTCGGCGCGACCACCGTGCTCATCGGCGGCCTGGTCATCATCGGCGTACGGACACCGGAGTTCGTGCCCGTCTTCCTCGTCGTCGTGCCCGCCGCCGCACTGGTCGTCGCCCGTCTGAGGGCCCGGCTGCGCACCCACAACGAGCACTTCCGCCACGAGGTGGAGACCCTCTCCTCCCGTGTCACGGAGATGACCCGGCTCATCCCGGTCACCCGCGCCCACGGCCTGGAGGGCAAGGCGCTGCGCCGCATGGACGGCACCCTGCACCGGCTGCTGACCTCCGGCATGCGCCTCGACCTCGTCAACGGCCGCTTCGGCTCGCTCGCCTGGGTCGTACTGAACGTGGTCGGCGTGCTGGTCCTCGCCGGCGCGGCACTGGTCTCGTACTACGGCGTCTGGGGCGTCACCGCCGGCGACGTCGTCATGCTGAGCGCGTTCCTGACCACCCTCACCAACTCCACGACCACGCTGGCCGGTCTGGCGCCGGTCATCACCAAGGGCCTGGAGTCCGTCCGCTCCGTCGGTGAGGTCCTCCAGGCCCCCGAGCTGGAGGACAACGAGGGCAAGGCCGAACTCGGGTCTCTGCGTGGTGCCGTGACCTTCGAGGGTGTCGGGTACGCCTACGACACGGGCCGCCCCGCCGTACGCGACTTCACCCTGTCCGTCTCGCCGGGGGAGACGATCGCCCTCGTCGGCGCGTCCGGCGCCGGCAAGTCCACCGTGCTGAACCTCGTCATCGGCTTCATCCGCCCGACCTCGGGGCAACTGCTGCTCGACGGCACGGACATGAACACCCTCGACCTGCGCACCTACCGCCGGTTCCTGTCGGTCGTGCCGCAGGAGTCGATCCTGTTCGACGGCACGATCCGCGAGAACGTCGCCTACGGCATGGACGACGCCGACGAGGAGACGGTGCGTGCCGCGCTGCGCGACGCGAACGCGCTGGAGTTCGTCGACCGGTTGCCGCAGGGCCTGGACACCCTGGTCGGTGAGCGCGGGGCGCGGCTGTCCGGCGGTCAGCGACAGCGGCTTGCCATCGCGCGGGCCCTGATCCGCGATCCGCGGGTGCTGGTCCTGGACGAGGCGACCTCGGCCCTGGACACCCGGTCGGAGGCGCTCGTCCAGCAGGCCCTGGCCCGGCTGCTGCACGGCCGCACCACCTTCGTGGTCGCCCACCGCCTGTCCACCGTGCGGGGCGCGGACCGGATCGTGGTGCTGGGTGACGGCCGCATCGAGGAGATCGGCACCCACGAGGAACTCCTGCGCAGGGGCGGGGCGTACGCGGCACTGCACAGCGGCCAGGTCGCCTGACGCGTCCGTCCCGCCCGTTCCACCCACGAGATCGCGTGGAACGGGCGGGACGGGTGAGGCTACAGCAGGCCGACCACTCGGCCCAGTTCGATCCGGTCGATGCGCGGCGCCCACGCGGTCGCGTTGCCGAACGTCACCTTGTTGGCGCCCTCCTTCAGCTCCACGGGGACGCTCACCGTCCAGTAGTCGTCGGGGCTCCAGGTGTTCTTGAAGGTGACCTTCACCGGCTCGGCGTCGCCGACGGTGATATCCGCCGTACGGGACATGATGTCGGTGTTGTAGGCGTGGCCGTTGTCGCGCCGGTCGTCGTGCGCGTAGTGGACGACCAGCAGATGACGGCCCGGCCTCGGCGCCTCGACGGTGAACTCGGCCGTACTGGAGGGGCTGTTGCCGAGCCGGCCGATGCAGGAACCGGTGGACGCGTAAGGCGATGCGACGAGTTCCGCCCCGCCCGCGAGGGCCGCGGCTGCGGCCGGGCAGCCAAGGGTGCCCTCGGCCGAGCCGTCGCCGCAGACGTCAAGGGAGCGGACGGCGGCATGCTCCGCGCGCACCACGACGCGGTTGTTGCCCGCCGCGAGGTACAGCCGAAGGGAGCGTCCGGGCGGCGCCGTCACCCGCTCGCCGTGCAGGGCGAGCTCCACCTCCGAGGACGCCTGCGCCACGACCGTGTAGTAGCCGTCGCGCGGGGCGTAGACGTCGAAGACGGCCTTGTCGCCGGTCCCCAGCACCAGCGCGCCCGTGCCGACCCCGGCCGACGAGGTGTAGTCGTACGACGGGCTGCCGCCGATGTCCGCCAGCGTGGCCTCGTACGAGGCGGTGGGCTCCCCGGCGCGGGCGGTCAGGTCGATGCGGTCGAGGGTGACCTCGGCCGTGCCCTTGGCGAGCGTCAACACGTGGGTGCCCGCGGACAGATCGACCTGAAGCTCCTTCTTGGCGCGGTAGGTCCAGTTCTCGGTGGACGGGTAGGTGACGGTGACCGGATCGCCGCCGTCGACGCGGAGTCGCTGGGTCGCGGGGGCGCCGGACCGGTTGCCGTAGAGGATCGCCAGTTCGTACGTCCCGTCGTGCGGCACCGTCACCGTGAAGTCGACCTTGCTGGTGGGCCGGTCGAGGGAGCCGACGTCCTGATTGCCGGAGGCGGCATAGCCGTTGGGGTCCTCGGCCGTGCCCTGGGTGCGGATCTCGCCGTCGGTGACGGCCGCCTCCTGAGCCTCGTACCGCGCGCTCCAGGGCATGTCGGGCGTGGCCGGGGTGCCTTCGCCGCCGGGGGTGAGGACGATCCGGTAGGCGGACATCCTGTGCATATCGCGCAGGGGCACGGTCACCGAACCGTCCTCGGCGACCCGCACCTTCGTCCGGGCCAGGACGAGGGGCGTCGCGTGCTGCCCCTCATAGCCGGACCAGGCCGCTTCGGCGACGGTCGCGGTGACCGTGTCGCCGAAGACGGACGGAGGGACGTTGCGGACCACGACGTCCGAGTCGCCGTCGGCACCGCCGAGCAGTACCTGGGCCTGGCGGCGCGCCGTGTCGAGGGACGCGAGGCCCTGGAGGGTGTCGACGGTGTTCGCCCGCGGCGGGCTCACCTCGACGGTGTCGCCGGTCAGTCCGGCGTACCAGCGGAAGAACCACCAGCCGCCGTTGGGGATGCCGGAGCGGACCACATGGCCGTTGAGGTTGCCCGCGGCGTCCCAGTAGGCCGTGTTGGCGTACACCTTGTTCCTCTCGAACATCGAGACCCACTGCACGAGTTGCCCGGGCACGGACAGATCGCGCCGGTTGCCGTACTCATCGATGTTGATCTTCAGCGGGGCCATGCCCGCCTCCCGCTCCAGGGAGCGGTAGTCGTCGTGGTGCGCCTGGAAGACGCGCAGCGAGGCGGAGTCCAGCTCGTGCCAGGTGGTCACCTGCGGCAGGACGTCCTCGCGCCGGGCGAAGGCGAGGAAGTCCCGCAGCAGGCGCGAGTGGAAGCCGGCCTCGTTGGGGCCGGCGATCCTCGCGTCCGGGTCGATGGCCTTGATGCGGCGGTACACCGTCCGCCAGTCCGCTAAGAAGCGGTCTCGGTTGGCCTCGTACCGCGCCTGATCGGCGGTTTCGAGCTCGTACCAGATCTGGTCGGGCTCGTTGAACGGGATGTAGACGAACCGTTCGCTGTCGGGGTCCGCCGAGATGTCCTTGACGATCTTGTCGACCTTGAGGAGGTAGTCGTCGATGCCGAGGTTCTCGTACGGCCACTTCGCGTGGACGTCCTGCATCATCACCAGGATCTCGCCGCCGCCGGTGCGGAAGAACGACCTGGCGACGGTCAGCGCGTCGCCGCCCGGATGCTGGGCGCCGCCCTCCGGCTTCTGCGTGACGCTGGTGATCTTCAGCGGTTCCAGGGCGGCGTCGCCGGGCACTCCGTCGTCGCTGAGCCCGTACAACGCGCCGTTGGCGCCGAGCAGCACCGGGCCCTCGGAGACGGCGAGATCCACGGTGAGGCGCTGCGGGGCCGGTGCCGGGACGGGGAAAGCGCTTGTCCGCATCACGTGCCTTTCGAGAAGGGTGGTCAAGGAAGCGGGACTCGGAACAGCCGCGCTCGGCGGGCGCGTTGCGGTCGCCGTCTGTGTGATCAGGGCTCAGACGGTGGCGGGCGGCGGCCCGGAACTCTCCCGGACCACCAGCTCCGGTACCGACACGGGGCGCGGGGCGATCTGCGCGGCCTCCTCCAACACGCCGTGCAGCAGGGCGAACGCGGCCCTTCCCAACCCGGTGAAGTCCAGACGTACGGTCGTCAGGGACGGGTTCAGATAGGCGGAGTGCGGGGCGTCGTCGAACCCGGCCACGCTGACCTCGCCGGGCACGGCACGGCCGCACTCGTGCAGCGCGCGCAGCACGCCGAGCGCTAGGTCGTCGTTGCCGCACAGGATCGCGGTGACCGCGGGATCCCGCGCCAGCTCCAGTCCCGCGGCGTGACCGTCCTCAGGGCCCCAACCGCCCTGCACGGGACGGGGTTCCGAAGCACCGGCGTCCCTCAGGGCCTGACGCCAGCCGGCGGTGCGGGCGCTCGTGCGGCGGGTGCTGGACGGGATGGCGACGTAGTGGACCGTCTCATGACCCAGGGAGAGCAGATGGCGCGTCGCCTCGTAGGCGGCCTCGCGGTCGTCGGTCCACACCCAGGGCAGATCACCGCCGGGCGGGCTCGCCGGGGTCTCGACCACGCCCACGACCGGGAGCCCGGCCGGGACGGCGCCGAGGGCCCGCACCCCGGCCGGGTCGTACGCGATCACGATCAGCCCGCCACCCGTGTCCGCCGCCCGCTGCACCTGGGCGCCGACGGCGGCCTCGTCGGCCGATTCCAGTACGCCGATACCGACGGCGTAGGACGCGGCACGCGCCGCCTCCTCCACGCCCCGAAGGATGCAGGCGTAGCCGTAGTGGGTGGTGTTCGCGGTCAGCACGGTCACGGCCCTGCTGCGGCCGCTGGCCAGGGCGAGCGCGGTGGCGTTGCGCCGGAAGCCCAGTTCGTCGATGGCGGCGAGCACCCGAGCGCGGGTGTCGGGCTTGACGCTGGGATGCCCGTTGATCACCCGGGAGACGGTCTGGTACGAGACACCGGCGGCGGTCGCGACGTCTCTGATGCTCGCCGGGCGCCTTGTGTGACCGGTCACATGCATGCCAGGATTGTTACCGGTCACATCGGGGCCGTCAAGAGGGGGCACCTTGTCCGGTAGGGGTGATGGGTTCAGCGTGCGTGGCGGGTTCAGTTGGGGCCACTCCGCGCTGCGGGCCGAGTTCGCCGTCGCCGCCGACGGAACTCCGCGGCTCGTGGGTCTCGACCGTCCGGGCGGGCCACGTCCCGTCGACCCCGAGTCCGCCCTCCCGCTCGTCGAGTTGACGGCGCTCGGGCACGGCAGCGGCTGGTCCGGCACGCGCTTCACCGGCACGGCCCTCGGAACGCGGCTGAAGTACCGGGACCACCGCACCGGCAGGCGCGGCGACTGGAGGTGGCTGCACATCGAACTCCACGACCCGGACACAGGGTTGACGGCGTTCGTCGAGCTGACATCCCCCGACGGACTCCCGGTGCTCCGTTCCCGGGTCCGGCTGCGCAACGACGGCACCGACCCCCTCGTCCTCCAGTCCGTCAGCAGCCTGCTGCTCGGCGGGCTCCCCGCGCCCGACACCCTCGATGTGCTGCGCGCCCGCAACGACTGGCTCGCGGAGTGCCGTTGGTACACCGAGCCGCTGCGCGGCACCGTCGCCGACATCAACGGTGCCGTCCACGGCCACGCCAGCCGTGCCGCCCTCGTCCTGGCCGGGCGCGGCAGCTGGCCCACCGACGGTCATCTGCCGATGGGGGCGCTGACCGAGCGGGGGAGCGGGCGGACCTGGCTGTGGCAGGTCGAGTCCCCGGCCGGCTGGCGCTGGGACCTGGGCGAGAGCGCGCACGGCACCCACCTCGCGCTGAACGGGCCCACCGACGCCGAGCACCAGTGGCGGGTCGGGCTCGGCACGGGCGAGGAGTTCACCACCGTGCCGGGTGTGCTCGCCGTCGCATCCGGGCTCGACGAGGCGATGGGCGCGCTGACCTCGTACCGCCGGGCCGTACGCCGCCCGCACCCCGACCACAGCGCGCTCCCGGTCGTCTTCAACGACTACATGAACACGCTCATGGGCGACCCCACCACCGAAAAGCTGCTGCCCCTGATCGACGCGGCCGCCGAAGCGGGCGCGGAGTACTTCTGCGTCGACGCCGGCTGGTACGACGACTCGGCCGACGGCGGCTGGTGGGACGGCGTCGGCGAGTGGCTGCCCTCGACGCGTCGCTTCCCCGACGGCGGGATCGCGGTGGTCCTCGACCGGATCCGTGAGCGCGGCATGGTGCCCGGACTGTGGCTGGAGCCGGAGGCCGTCGGCGTACGCAGCCCCCTCGCCTCCGCACTCCCGCCGGACGCCTTCTTCCAGCGCGACGGCATACGCCTCACCGAACAGGGCCGCCACCAGCTCGACCTGCGCCATCCCGCCGCCCGCGCCCACCTCGACAAGGCGATCGACAGGATCGTCGGCGAGTGGGGTGTGGGCTACCTCAAGCTGGACTACAACATCGTGATCGCCCCCGGAACGACGGCCCCCGGGGACGTCTCACCCGGCGCCGGGCTGCTCGGCCACGCCCACGCCTACCTGGACTGGCTCTCCGAAGTCCTGGACCGGCACCCGCATCTCGTGATCGAGAACTGCGCCTCGGGCGGGATGCGCATGGACGGGGCCACGCTCGCCGTCACCCAGCTCCAGTCCACCAGCGACCAGCAGGACCCGCTGCGCTACCCGCCGATCGCCGCCGCCGCACCGAGTGCCGTACCGCCCGAGCAAGGCGCCGTCTGGGCCTACCCGCAACCCGAGTACGACGACGACCTGATCGCGTTCACCCTCGGCGGGGCCCTGCTCGGCCGGATCCATCTGTCGGGCCACCTGGACCGTATGACGAAGCATCAACTCGCCCTCGTGCAGGATGCGTTGGTCACCTACAAGTCGATCCGCCGCGACCTGGCACGGGCTGTGCCGTTCTGGCCGCTGGGCCTGCCCGGCTGGACGGACGAATGGCTGGCGCTGGGCTTGCGGTCACCCGACGACCGCACGACATACCTGACCGTCTGGCGCCGCAGCGGACAGAACGAACTCCGGTTGTCCATCCACCACTTGGCGGACCGGGAGGCGCGTGTGGAGATCCTCCACCCGTCCTCGGTGCCGGCCGGTTCGGTGGTCCGGGACGAGGACGGGGCACTGCGGGTGACACTGCCGCGCACGCCCGGTGTTCTGCTGGTGCGTCTGTCCAGTACATGACCTGCAAGGCAACGGAGCGGTAACAGCAGGCAACGGAACGGGGCTCGGCGCGGTCTAGTCCGCCATGAAGATCTCTTTCCTGCTCCACAACGCCTACGGGATCGGAGGCACGATCACCACCACGTTCAACCTGGCCCAGGCACTCGCCGACCGGCACGAGGTGGAGATCGTCTCGGTCCTGCGGCACCGCGAACGCCCGAACTTCGCCCTGGACCCGCGAGTGTCGTTAAGGCCACTGGTCGACCTGAGACATGAGAAGGAACATCCGCTGCACCTCAGACCGGCGCGGGTGTTCCCCGCCGCCGAATACCGCTACGGGCAGTACAGCGAACTGACCGACCAGCGGATCGGCGAATGTCTGGCGCAGACCGACGCCGAGGTCGTCATCGGCACCCGCCCTGGGCTCAACGTGCACCTGGCGCGCCAGGCGCCGGAGCACGTCGTCCGCATCGGGCAGGAGCACCTCACCCTCGACAACCACTCGCCCCGGCTGCGCACCGCGCTGCGTCGCGCCTACCGCCGGCTCGACGTGCTGACCACGGTCACCGAGGCGGACGCCGCCTCCTACCGGCGCAAGATGCGCCTGCCCGGAGTCCGGGTGGAGGCACTCCCGAACAGCGTCCCCGACCCGGTGCTGCCCGCGGCGGACGGCACCGCGAAGGTGATCGTCGCGGCGGGCCGACTGGTCCCGGTGAAGCGCTACGACCTCCTCATCGAGGCCTTCGCCCCGGTCGCCGCCGCCCACCCGGACTGGCGGCTGCGCATCTACGGCAAGGGCGAGGAACAGGCGCGGCTGCGGCAGCTCATCGAGGACCTCGGCCTGAGCGACCACGCCTTCCTGATGGGAGCCGCGGCACCCATGGAGGCGGAGTGGGTCAAGGGCTCGATCGGCGCGACCGCGGCCAACTTCGAACCGTTCGGCATGACGATCGTGGAGGCGATGCGCTGCGGCCTGCCGGTCGTCAGCACCGACTGCCCGTACGGACCCGGCGAGATCATCGAGGACGGCACCGACGGCCGGCTCGTCCCTGTCGGAGACCGCGAGGCGATGAGCGCCGCGCTGCTGGAACTCGTACGTGGCGACGAGCGGCGCCGACGCATGGGCCGCAGGGCACTGGAGAACGCGCGACGGTTCGGCCCCGTCCCGGTCGTGGAGCAGGCCGAGCGGCTCATCGACGAGGCGATGGCCGCACGGGGGACCGCGCGACAGGGGGCACCGGAACGCGGCCGAATACAACGCGCCCTGGTCAGCCAGGGCTTCGCCGCACGCGACGCCGCGTACGCCGTGGCCTCGGGTGCGCTGCACATGGTACGGAGGGGAAACCGATGACCACCGGACAAGGCACGACGAGCGTGGCCGACCTCCGCACCGACTGCACGGCCGACGCGGACGGCCGCCTCACCTTCGCGCTGCGGGCACCGTCGGCCACGGGCCGTCTGCTGCTGCGACTCCGCCCCAAGAAGGGGCAGCCCGAAAAGGTCCTGCACACCGTCGACCTGGAACCGGCGGAGGACGGCCGACCGCGGGCCGTACTGGAGCCGGAGCCCGCGCTCGCCGAGGGCCGGTGGGACGTCTACCTGATCCCCGAACCCGGTGTGCCACGGCAGCGACTGCGTCCCGGGCTGCGGGACCTTCGGACCCTCGTCGACGGCCATCTGCGCGACTGGCCGTCACCGGTCGCCGTACGGGTCCCGTACGTCACCAGGGACGGATACCTCGCGCTGCGGGCGTGGCTGCGCACCGCCCACGCGGAGGTCGAGGGCATCGATGTCACGGACCGCTCGATGACCGTCAGGGCACGGCTGCACGGCGTCAGCTTCGGCGCGGGACCGGCCGTGCGGCTGCGCCTGCGGGGCGCGGGCGGCACCGAGCGGACCGTCGTCCCCGTGGTCGGGAAGGACGGGCGGGGGTTCTCCTTCACCGTGGACTACGGGGAGTTGGCCGGTGACGCCGGTACCGGCAACCGGGTCTGGGACCTGTCCGTCCGCGTCGACGGTGGGACCTCGGTCCGGATCGGCCGCCTCCTCGACGACGTCGCGGACCGCAAGGACATCTTCGTTCTCCCCGCGGCCACGATCGGCGGCGCGGTCGTGCGGCCCTACTACACGGTCGACAACGATCTCTCGGTACTTGCGGACAGAACCTGACCGCAAGTACTCCTACGGTCGTTCCATGACGAAGCCACAGCAGGCGCAGAAGATCCTTGTCACCGGTGCCACCGGAACCGTCGGCCGCCAGGTCGTCACCGAACTGCTCGCCCGCGGCCACGCGGTCCGCGCCCTCACCCGGGACCCGGCCAAGGCCCACTTCCCGGCCGGCGTCGAGGTGGTCCGGGGCGACCTGACCGACCCCGACAGCCTGGTCCCGGCCCTGGAGGGCGTCACCGGCGTCCACCTGATCACCTTCGGCGGGGCCTACTTCGCCCCGCTGGAGACGGGACCGCGGATCCTGGAGCTGGCCCGGGCGGCGGGCGTGCGCCGGGTCACCGTGCTGCACGGCGGCGAGGCGACGCCGCTGGAGCAGGCGGTGCGGGCGGCCGACGGGCTGGACTGGACGGTGCTCATGCCGGTCGAGTTCATGGGCAACGCCCTGGAGTGGGCGGACGGCATCGTGACCGCCGGCGAGGTGCGCGAGCCGTTCGTCTCCCGGCTCAGCGCCATGGTCCACGAGGGCGACATCGGCGCCGTCGCCGCGGTCGCACTGACAGAGGAGGGGCACGGGAGGCAGGAGTACGTGATCACCGGCCCCGAACTGCTCACCGTCGGCGACAAGGTGGCGACCATCGCCGCCGCCCGCGGCCGGGACATCGCCCTGGTGGAACTCACCGAGGAGGAGGCCGTCGCACAGTGGCGGGCGGCGGGGCACCCGGAGGACGTGATCGGGTTCCTGCTGGAGGCGTACGGCAACACGCCCGAGGTCGGCCGCACGGTCGCCGACACGGTGGAGAAGGTCACCGGCCGGCCGGCGCGCACCTTCGGGCAGTGGGCCGCGGAGCACGCGGACACGTTCAGGGCGGGCTAGGCCTCCTGCCGTTCCTTCGCCAGCCTCGCCGCCGCGTCGTGGACGACCTGTGCGTGCAGCTCGAACAACGCCACGAGGTCGACGGTGTCGCCCTTGACCTCGCGGTGCACGAACAGGCCGTCCGCGCCGGCGATGGCGTAGGTGGTGAGCGTGTCCACGGCGGCCTCGTCCAGGGCCGGGAACAGGGTGGCGGCCACCTCGGCGATCTTCCGGTGGGTGATGTCGCGGACCTGGAGGAACACCGTGCGGCCCCGGGGCTCGGTGGGCCGCCGCTCCAGGGCCAGCATGAGGCCGAGGCGCAGGAAGTCGGGGGCGTCGACGAGGGACTTCGCCACGTTTGCGGCCATGGCGGTGACCCGCTCCAGCGGCGTGCCCGCCTCCTCGCCCGGCAGCTCGACCGCCGTGAGCCAGGCCTCGAAGCTGCGCTCGATGACCGCGGCGATCAGGTCGTCCTTGTCCTTGAAATGCCAGTAGATGGAGCTGGCGGGCAGCCCGCACTTGGCGCTGACGGCCGCGATGGAGGTGCCGTCGTAGCCGCGCTCACCGGCGATCTCCACGGCGGCGTCGAGGATGCGCTGACGTGACTCCACCCCGTTCGCGCGCTTCTTGCGCGTCGTCGGCGCACTGGTCATGGGGTGCCTCCCCGGTCTGCCGGGCCGTCGGCCACGGTGGTCGTACCGGGCCTTCGGTCTCTGGTGATCGCTCGCTTGCTGAAGCGTCCACTCTAATTGGAACAGCCCCTACAGCAGGAACGGTGTCCGGCCCGGCGCTCAGCCGACCAGGGTGTCGACCACGTCGAGGTCCGGCAGGTCGAGCGCGCAGATCCGCGCGGCCTCGTCTGCCGGGAGGCCGAACTGCCGCAGCAGACCGAGGGCGACCAGGTCGGCGGACTTCGCGTCGTCACGGTCGGGCTGGGCGTGCAGCAGCGAGCCCAGCGCCAGCACGGCGGCCGCCGTCATCGTGAGGGCGAGGTCCAGGTCCTCCACCTCGAAGCGCCCCGCGTCCACCGCGGTGCGGATGTCCTGGAAGGCACGGGGCGCGAGGCCCCGCTCGGACCGCGCGAGTTCCAGGCCCTGGTTCAGCAGGACGCGGCTCAGCTCCGGGTGGCGACGGTGCAGCCGGCCGGTCATGCGGAAGCTCTGCGTGAACGCCACCGCCGGGTCGTCGATGTCCGCGGTGAGACGGTCCATCAGCGAGCCCCACCACTCCAGCGCCTCCGCCACCGCGACGCGGAAGAGCTCTTCCTTGCTGTCGAAGTGGTTGTAGAACGAGCCGACCCCGACGTCGGCCAGCTCGGTGATCTCCAGGATGGGCACGTCGGTACGCCCTTCGGCCAGCAGGCGCTGGGCCGCCTCCACCAGCGCCGTGCGCGTGCGCGCCCTTCGCCGGTCGACGCGCCCGGGTGCGGTCCGCTCGGCCATCACACCATCCTCCATCCCGCCCGTACTGCCTTCACCCCGCACTCTAGCTGCACTCTTCCGTTTCCTGAAGATTTCTTCAGTTCTCTTGACTGACGTCGGATTCGGAAGTGAATATTTCTTCAGGAGGTGGTGGCCGTGGGTGGCACGCACAACGACCTGCATTCCGAGCAGGGCGCACTCCCCGGAGAACATCCGGGCCGGGCGACGAACCCGGTGATCAAGGTCCACGACATCGCGTGGCTGGAGTTCCGCAAGCCCGACCTGGACCGGGCAGAGGTCTTCGCGCGGGCGTTCGGCTTCGTCACGTCGTACCGTGACGGCCGCGAGCTGCATCTGCGGGGAACGCAGGCCGGCGCACCGTGCGTGATCATCAGGAAGGGGCGCGGCTCGCGGTTCCTCGGCCCTGCCTTCCGCGCCGCGGACACCCGCGACCTGCTGCGGCTGGCCGAGACCGCGGGCACCACCGTCAGATCGCTCCCGGAGCAACTGGGCGGCTCGGTCGTCGAACTGCTCGACCCGAGCGGACTACCGGTACGCGTCGTCGCCGACACCGACGAACTGCCCGCCCGGGCGGCGCAGGGCACGCAGGCGTTCAACTTCGGCGGCGGCCTCGACCGGGCCAACGCAACCCAGCGGCCCCCACGGGAACCGGCGGGCGTCCGGCGTCTGGGTCACCTCGTCCTCCAGACGACCACCTACGCGCGCACGCTGAACTGGTACCTGGAGCAACTCGGCCTGATCGTCAGCGACTTCCTCTACTACGCCGGTCAGCGCGAGCGCGGCCCCACCATGAGCTTCATCCGCTGCGACCGCGGCCGGACCCTGACCGACCACCACACCCTGGCCCTCACCCTCGGCCCGTCCAACCGGTATGTGCACTCGGCCTACGAGGTCACCGACCTCGACGCGCTGGCCGCCGGCGGCCAGCACCTGCTCGGCGAGGGCTACCGGCGGTCCTGGGGGATCGGCCGGCACATCCAGGGCAGCCAGATCTTCGACTACTGGCGCGACCCCGACGGCTTCCTGGTCGAGCACTTCACCGACAGCGACATGTTCGACGCCACCCTGGAGCCGGGCTGGGCACCCATGACCGCCTCCGGCCTGGCGCAGTGGGGCCCGCCTGCCACCAAGGACTTCCTGGGCATCGCCCCCGGACGCGAGTCACTCGCCGAGCTGCGCTCGATCATCACAGCCCTGAAGTCCGACGACAACGAATTCGACCTCGAGCGCCTGCGCGGCCTGATGAAAGTGGCGACCACATGACCGTCTCCGTCCTCCGTACCGCCGAGGGAGCGTGGTGGGTCGCGCTCGACGAACACCGCGCGGTTCCCGTCGAGACACCCGCGACGACGACCGCCGAGCTCCTCGACGACGTCGTCACGGTCCACATGGCCCTGGCCGAGGCCCGCGCCGGCACCTCGGCGACGCAGCCCCGCCGCATCACCGAACTCCCGCTCGTCTCCCCGGTCACCGCCCCCTGCCGGGTGGTCGCGC
The DNA here is from genome assembly GCF_008704715.1 of Streptomyces chartreusis. Taxonomy (NCBI): domain Bacteria; kingdom Bacillati; phylum Actinomycetota; class Actinomycetes; order Kitasatosporales; family Streptomycetaceae; genus Streptomyces; species Streptomyces chartreusis. The sequence goes on along the minus strand of NZ_CP023689.1, from coordinate 593,673 downwards.
AGATGACCAACTACGTCTCCCATGTGCGCGACTCGGGCATGAACCCCGAGACCGTCCCGCTGACGTTCTTCCGCAAGACCTCCGGATCCATCAGCGGACCCTTCGACGAGATCGTGAAGCCGGCCCACGTCCGCTTCCTCGACCACGAGATCGAACTCGGCCTGGTCGTCGGACGCCCCCTCGACGTTGGCACCACCGTGACCGCCGACAACTGGAGGGACCACATCGCCGGACTGGTCGTCACCAACGACGTCTCCGCACGCGACGTACAGCTCCCCAAGACCCAGTTCTACGAGGCCAAGTCCTACCCGACCTTCACCCCGGTCGGCCCCGCGCTGGTCCTGCTGGACGCCGGCGAACTGGACCGCCTCTCCGAACTCGGGCTCGTCCTCAAGGTCAACGGCGAGATCCGCCAGGACAGCGACCTCACCGACATGATCTACAGCCCGCTCCGGGCGCTCCAGGAACTCTCCCGCTTCCAGGCCCTCGCACCGGGCGACCTGATCCTCACCGGCACACCCGGCGGTACGGCTCTGAAGGCGCCGCCCAAGCCGGTGGAGATCATCGGCGCGCTCCTCCCGCCGGCGATGAAGTGGAAGGCGTTCTTCAACTCCCAGTCGAAGAACGAAAAGTACCTCCAGGACGGTGACGTCCTGGAGCTGTCCATCCGCACCCCCGACGGCGCCATCGACCTCGGCACCCAGCAGACCAAGGTGAGGTACGCGTGACCACCGAGACCCCCATGGCCTGGCCGCGCTACGACCACCCAGACGACCTGGCCGCCATCGAGGCCACCCCGCTCGCCGCGCGCGGCCTGCCCGCCACCTCGTACGACCTGCTGCGCCGGGCCGCGGACCAGTGGCCCGAGCGGACCGCGCTCACTGTCCTCCCCGACGCCGCGTCCTGGCGCACACCCAGGAACCGCACCCACGCGGACCTCCTCGCCGACGTCCACCGGGCGGCCAACGCCCTGCACCGCCTGGGTGTCCGCCGCCACGACGCCGTCGCCCTGCTCGCCCCGAACTGCGACGAACTCGTCACCGCGCTCCTCGCCGCCCAGCTCGCCGGCATCGCCGCACCCGTCAACCCGGCGCTCGCCCGTGACCACGTCGCCGAGCTGGTCCGCCGCGCCGGCGCCCGCGTCATCGTCACCGCCTCCCCGGAGCTGGACCCCGAGGCGTTCGCCACCGCCGCCGAACTCGCCCGGCAGGGCCTGGTGGACCATGTGCTCCTGCTGAACCCCACCGCCGGCCCGACCGAGCCGCTGCCGTCCGTGGACAACGCCACCGTGGCCCGCCTCGCCGACGCCGCCGCCGACCGACCGCACGACCGCTTTTTCGGCGAGCCGCCCACGAGCACCGACCTCGCCGCGTTCTTCCACACGGGCGGCACCACCGGAGCGCCGAAACTCGCCGCCCACACGCACGCCAACGAGGTGTCCGACGCGTGGATGATCGCGGCCAACTCCGTACTGGACGACGACTCGGTCGTGTTCGCCGCGCTGCCCCTCTTCCACGTCAACGCACTCGTCGTCACGCTGCTCGCCCCGCTGTTCCGAGGACAACGAGTCGTCTGGGCAGGCCCGTTGGGCTACCGCGACATCAACCTGTACGCCGACTTCTGGCGCATCGTCGAGCACTACCGCATCGCCACGATGAGCGCCGTGCCCACGGTGTACGCCGTCCTGGCCGCGTGCCCCGTCGACGGGCACGACATCGGCTCCATGCGGTGCGCGATGGTCGGCGCCTCCGCACTGCCCGGCGGGGTGCGCGCCGACTTCGAGACGGCCACGGGGATACCGCTGCTGGAGGGATACGGCCTGACCGAGGCGACCTGCGCCAGCGTCCGCGGCTTCCTCGACGTCCGCAGGCCCGGATCGGTCGGCCAGCGGCTGCCGTACCAGAGGATCAGGATCGCCGACCCGGACACCGGCGCCGAGCGGCCGGCCGGCGCGGTCGGCACCATCCTCATCAGCGGCCCGACCGTCTTCCCCGGCTATGTCCAGGAGAGCGCCGGGGACGGCCATCTGATCAGCACTCAGGGAAAGGTGACCGACGGCTGGCTCGACACCGGCGACCTCGGCCACCTCGACGAGGACGGCTTCCTCCACCTCACCGGCCGGGCCAAGGACCTCATCATCCGCGGCGGCCACAACATCGACCCCCGCGTCATCGAGGACGCCCTGCTCTCGCACCCCGCGGTCACCGGGGCCCAGGCCGTCGGACAGCCCGACGAACGGGCCGGCGAGGTGCCGGTCGCATACGTGACGCTCTCCGACCGCACGGTCGACGAGGCCGAACTCCGGTCCTGGGCCGCCGCCCACGTCAGCGAGTCGGCCGCCGCCCCCAAGGCCGTCCGGGTCCTCGACGCCCTCCCCGTCACCGCGGTCGGCAAGCCGTACAAGCTCCCGCTGCGCGCCGACGCGGCACGCCGCGCACTCACCGACGTCCTCGCCGGCATCGAGCACGTGGCGGAGATCGACGCCCGAGCCGACTCCGGATCGGTGACGGTCACCGTGACCCTGCGATCCTCGACGCCGCCCGGCGCGGCGGCGGAAGTGGAAGGCCGGGTCGGCAAATTCGCCGTGACCTGCCGAGTCGTCGGGCAGCAGCGAGGTGAGGACTGACGCCCTGCCGCAGGTGATGCCGATGCCGACGGCCGACACGCGGTCGGAGAGCGCACCGATATCGCCAAATCCGGACCGGAAGACGTCCAGACCTCACTGGAGTCTTGAACACGCCTGTCCGGGTCTGCTTGGGTGACGAACCAATGGCCGCTGTCCGGCGGCGTATAGGGGGAATGGTTTCTGTGCTGGGCCGGCAATGGGGGCTTGAACACGCCGTGCGACAGCGGTGGGCGGGGCCGCGTCGGCGTCCGCCGTCCGCTTGGGGCCCGACTCGCGACTGAGCGGGCGGGCAGGGGCATTCCGGCCGCACATCACTCACACCCTTCATGCAGACCAGGGGAAGGTGCATGAGGTACTTCCGTCTGCTCGTCCTGGGCAACGGCATCTCGGCGTACGGCAGTTACCTGAACATGGTGGCGCTGAACGTCTTCGTCTACGACGCCACCGGCAGCGCGCTGGCCGCCGGTCTCTTCATGGCCGTACGCCTCGCCACGAACGTCGTCTCGGGCTGGGTCAGCGGCAGGCTCGTGTCGGTCCACGACCGCAAGCGGCTGATGGTCGGCGCCGACCTGTGCCAGGCACTGGCCCTGCTGTCACTGCTGCTGGCACCGGACGGCATGCGGGTGGGGCTGCTCTACGCCCTCGCCGTCATCACCGGCGGCTGCTCGACGCTGTCCCAGGTGTCCCTGCGCAGCAGCATCCCGGAGATCGTCGGGGCCGAGCACCGGGTGCGGGCCAACGGACTGCTGGTGACGGGGCGTTCGCTCGCGATGATCGCCGGGTTCGCCTCGTCGGGGCTGGTGGTGGCGAAGCTCGGGTATTCGGCCGCGTTCGCCCTGGACGCCGCGACCTTCCTGGTCTCGGCGACGGTGCTGTTCCTGCTGCCCGTGCGCACCAAGGCCGCCACGACCGGCACAGGGTCCGCGGGCTCCTCCGACGCCGCCCGCTGGACCGCGCGGATGCTGCTCGGCACGGCGCCGGTGCTGATGGCGATGATCGCCGTCCGGGCGGTGGACGGACTCGGCTCCTCGTCCCACAACGTCGCCCTGCCCATCTACTCCAGCGGCCTGGATCCCGACCATCCGGCGACGTTCATCAGCCAGTTCTGGGCCACTTGGGCCATCGGCAACATCGTCGCCCAGCAGGTCATCGGCCGTGTCACCAAGAAGAGCGGGCGGACGCCGGGGGAGCGGGCCTTCGCGCTGGGGGCCTGTGTGATGTCGGCCGGGTTCATCGTGGTGTTCTGCGGACTGCCCACCGTGCCCGCCGTCATCGCCGCGCTCATCGCCGGAGCCGCCGACGGATTCACCGAGATCGTCTACGTGTCGAGGCTCCAGACCGCCCCCGACGAGCAGCGCGGCCGCCTCTTCGGGCTCTCCGCGTCCGCCGAGAACACCGGATTCGGCCTCGGCATGCTCGTCAGCGGCGCCCTGCTGGAGGCCTTCTCACCGCTCCAGGTCGTGGCCGCCTTCCACGGCCTCGCGATCGCCCTGTGCCTGGCCCTGCTGCTGGTACTGCTCAGACGGGGCGGCACCCGCGACCCCGGCGCCGAGGACAAGACGGTCGACCGTGACGCGTCGACGGTGACGGAAGGACGCGGCTGATGCCCCCGAACGACCCGGACCCCCGGACATCCGCCCAGGACCCCCGGTTAGCAGTGATCGGCATGGCCTTCCGCCTCCCCGGCGCCGACACGCCCGAGGACCTCTGGCGCATCGTCCACGACGGCACGGACCGCATCACCCGCTTCACGGACGAGGAACTGGCCGCCGCCGGCGTCCCCGCCGAGGAGTACGGAGCGGCGGACTTCGTCGGCGCCTCCGGCGTGGTGGACGACATCGCCGGCTTCGACGCCCAGCACTTCGGGATGAGCGGCCGCGAGGCCCGGATCACGGACCCCCAGCACCGCATGTTCCTGGAATGCGCCCAGCACGCCCTGGAGAACGCCGGCTACCCCGACGAACGCGACGGCAGCCGCATCGGCGTCTACGCCAGCACCGGCTACCACCTCTACACGCTCCAGAACTACCTCCTCAACAACGTCCTGCCCAGCGAGCCCGTCACCGACTGGATGGCCGGCATCCAGATCACGGTCGGCAACTACGCCGACTTCACGGCCAACCGCGTCGCCTACCGGCTGGGCCTGACGGGACCCGCCGTCAACGTCCAGACCGGCTGCTCCAGTTCGCTCGTCGGCGTGCAGTCCGCCGCCCAGTCCCTGCTGATGGACGACTGCGACGTCGCCCTCGTCGGAGCCACCGCCGTCCATGTGCCGCAGATCCTCGGCTACCGGTACGTGAAGGGCTCGATCCTCTCCAGGTCGGGCCGTCTGAGGGCCTTCGACGCGGGCGCCGACGGCACCGTCGGCGGGACCGGCGTCCTGGCCGTCGTACTCAAGCGGCTGCCCAGGGCCGTCACCGACGGCGACACGATCCACGGCGTCATCAGCGGCTGGGGCATCAGCAACGACGGAGCGGACAAGAAGGCGTTCACCGCCCCCAGCGCACAGGGACAGCGCGTCGCCATCCGGCAGGCCCTGCGGCGGGCCGGCGTCAGCGCGGACTCCATCGGCTACCTGGAGACCCACGGCACCGGCACCCTCAAGGGCGACCCCATCGAGTTCGACGGTGCCGCAGGCGCCTACCGCGAGGACACCGACCGCACCGGCTACTGCGCCCTCGGCTCGACCAAGGCCAACATCGGCCACCTCGACGCCGCCTCGGGCCTGGCCGGGCTGGTGAAGACCCTGCTCGTCCTGAAGCACGGCGTCATCCCGCCGATGGCCAACTTCGAGGAACCCAACCCCGCCCTCGACCTCGACCACAGCCCCTTCTACATCCCGCGCACCGCCCGCCCCTGGCCACAGGGCGACGGGCCGCGCCGCGCCGGCCTCACCTCACTCGGCGTCGGCGGCACCAACGTCCACCTGATCCTGGAGCAGGCCCCGGATCCCACGCCCCGGACCGAAGGCGCCGCACCACCGGACGTGCTCCTGGTCTCCGCGAGCAGCGCGGACGCCCTCGCGGACAACGCCCGTGCCCTGAGCGAGCGGTTACGCCGGCCGTCCGCACCGCAGCTGACGGACCTCGTCACCACCGCCGCACTCGGCCGCACCCACGGCCGTCACCGGTTGGCGGTCCGCGGCACCACCCCGGCCGCCCTGGCCGACGCCCTCGACGGCTGGCTCGCCGGGAACGCGGGAGCGGCGGTCCACACCGGAACGGCACCGCACGACGGGCACGCACGCGTGGCCTTCCAGTTCACCGGGCAGGGCAGCGGACACCCGGGAATGACCACGGCACTCCACGACCGCTTCCCCGTCGTCCGAGAAGTGCTCGACGCCTGCGAGCACCGCCACCGCGAACTCACCGGCGACCCGCTGTTCACCGACCGCGTCCTGGAAGAAGACGCCGTCCAGGACACCGACACCGCACAACCCGCGCTGTTCGCCCTGCAATGCGCCCTCGTCAGGCTGTGGCGCGAGACCGGCATCGAGCCGTACGCCGTCACCGGGCACAGCGTCGGCGAGTACGCCGCCCTGTACGCGGCCGGAGCCCTCTCGCTCGACGACGGACTGCGCCTCACCGTCGAACGCGGCAGGCTGATGCAGCGCCGCTGCGCCCCCGGCGCGATGGTGGCGGCACCGCTCGACCGGACCGCAGCCCTCGCCCTGGCCGCCGAAGTGCCCGGCCTGGAGGCGGCCGTGACCAACGGCGACCGCGACCAGGTCCTCGCCGGACCCGCCGAGGCCGTCGACCGGGCGTGCGCCCTGCTGGCGGAACGCGGCACTCCGGGGCAGCGGCTGCCGGTGACCCGCGCCTTCCACACCGCCCTGATGGAACCGATGCTGGAGGAGTTCCGAAAGGTCCTCGCCGACGTGTCCCTGCGGCCGGTGGGCATCCCGTTCGTCAGCGCGCTGGACGGCGTGACCCACCCACCCGGCTGGATCCCGGACGCCGACCATCTCGTACGGCACACCCGTGAGCCCGTCCGCTACGACCTGGCGCTGCACGGCATCGCGGCCGGGCAGCCCGACGCACTGCTGGAGATAGGGCCGCACACCACCCTCAGCGGTCTGGCCCGCCGCGCACTGCCCGGCGTCGCGTCCCTGCCCTCCCTGCGCCGAGGCGCGGGGCTCGGCGCGCTGTGGGGTGCGGCGGCGGGACTGCACTGCGCGGGCGCGGACGTCGACTGGCGGGTGCCGCTGGCCGGCAGCGGGGGCCGGCGGGTGCCTCTGCCCGGCTACCGGTTCCAGCACAAGGACCACTGGACGGGGCCGCGGTCGGCGGCTCGGAGCACGGGAACAGCAGCGAGAGAGGGAGCCGAAGTGGTTCAGCAAGACGCAGCGGTCACGCACGTACTCCACAGCATCGTCCGGACCACCGCCCGGCATCTCGGCGAGGAGCCGTCGGCGATCCTCGGTGACGCGACCTTCTTCGACCTCGGCGCCGACTCGCTCCAGATGATCAGCGTGCTGCGGGAGCTGGAGCAGGAGCACCAGGTCAAGGTGACGATGCGGCAGCTCTTCGAGGAGACGGGTACGCCGCGGCGCCTGGCCGAGTTCATGGTCGCGCGGATGCCGGCACCGGCGGGGCAGCAGAAGCCGCAGCAGCCACCTGCCGCTGCACGCGAGCCGGAGCCCGAGCCCGTGCCGGAGCCCGTGTCCCTGCCGACGGTCGCCGCGCCCGCTGCCGAGCCCGCCCCCGTAGCGTCCGCCGCCCCCGTAGCGCCCGCCCCCGAGTACGCCACCCGCGAGGAGTTGGAGGACCTCGCCCGCAAGCTCCAGCAGATGTCGCAGATACAGCTCCAGATGATGTCCCAGCTCTCCCAGCTGCTGGCGCTCCAGACCGCCGCCGTCTCCGACCGGCTCAACGGCACGGTGGCCAAGTGACCGGGCTGAACGGCATATCCGCCGCGCTCGACCGCGACCTCGCGGCGATGACCGAACTCTCGCAGCGCATCGCCGAGCAGATGGGCGGCGACGTTCCGGCGCCGGAGCAGCAGGCCCCGGAGCCGCCGCGCGTGCACGGCCCCCGGGTCACGGTCGAGAGAGGCTCCGGCATGGTGCGGGACGCCTCCCCGCAGACCCAGCAGGAGCACCTGGCCGACCTCGTGCGCCGCTACACCGCGAGGACCCCGACCTCCAAGGGGATCGCCCAGCGCTACCGGCGGGTCCTGGCCGACAGCCGCGCGGTGGTCGGCTTCCGCAGCGGCACCAAGGAGATGCTGTACCCCATCGCGGGCCGCCGGGCGAGCGGGGCACGGCTGGAGGACGTCGACGGCAACGAGTACGTCGACATCACCATGGGCTTCGGCGTCCTCCTCTTCGGCCATGAACCGGAGTTCGTGACGGAGGCCGTGCGCGAGCACCTGTCCCGCGGCATCCAGCTCGGCCCGCGCAACGTCGAGACCGGCGAGGCGGCCGAACTCCTCGCCGAACTCACCGGCCTCGAGCGGGTCGCCTTCGCCAACTCCGGTACGGAAGCCAACTCGGCCGCCATCCGCCTGGCCCGCGCAGCGACCGGCCGCGACAAGATCGTCACCTTCCTGGGCGCGTACCACGGGCACGCCGACAACGTCCTCGGCCGGGCCTCCGCGGCCGGCACCGGCACCGACCCGGTCACCGTGCCCGTATCCCGGGGCATCCCGCAGTCCGCCGTCGCCGACCTGCTGGTCCTCGACTACGGCAGCGACAGCGCGCTGGAGGCCATCGAACGGCACGCCGGCGAGATCGCCGCGGTCGTCGTGGAGCCGGTGCAGAGCAGACATCCGGCGCTCCAGCCCGTGGAGTTCGTCCGCAAACTGCGGGAGCTGACAAGCCGCCACGGCATCGTCCTGCTCTTCGACGAGATGCTGACCGGCTTCCGCCCCGCCCTGCGCGGCGCACAGGAGCTGTACGGCGTCACCCCGGACCTCGCCACCTACGGCAAGCTCCTCGGCGGCGGCTTCCCCATCGGGGCCATCGCCGGCCGCGCCGACATCATGGACGGCGTCGACGGCGGCCACTGGTCGTACGGTGACGACAGCTATCCGCCCGCCGACACCACCTTCTTCGGCGGTACGTACATCCAGCACCCGGTCTCCATGGTCGCCGCGCGCGCCGTGCTCACCCACCTCAAGGAGCACAGCCCCGGCCTCCAGCAACGGCTCACCGCCCGCACCGCGGAACTCGCCGCCACGCTCAACGGCTTCTTCGAGGCCGAGGAGTACCCGCTGCGCATGACGCACTTCGGCTCCCAGTTCCGCTTCGAGCACCGGGCCGACCTGGAACTCCTCTACCACCACCTGATGCTGCGCGGCGTGCACGTCTGGGAGTGGCGCAACTTCTTCCTGTCCACCGCCCACTCGGACGGCGACATCGAGTTCGTGGCGGACGCCGTACGCGATTCGCTGCGCGAGCTGCGCTCGGCGGGCTTCTTCCCGGGCGGCGGGCTCATGGCACCGAAGACAGCGCCACCGATGTCAGCTCCACCGAGACCGGTTCCGGCACCGGCGGCACCGGCTGCCGCATCGACACCCGCCCCGGTGGCCTCCATGGCCTGGAACGCGGCGGCCGTCAACGCGGCCGAACAAGCGCCGCGCACCCCCGACTTCAGCGTCTACTTCTTCGGCGACTACCCGCAGGACACCGCCACACCCCGGGACGGCCAGTACGAACTCCTCATGGACGTGGCCCGGTTCGCCGACCGCCATGGGTTTCACGCGCTGTGGATGCCCGAGCGCCACTTCCACTCCTTCGGCGGACTCTTCCCCAACCCGGCCGTGCTCGCCGCCGCGCTGTCCCGGGAGACCGAACGCATCCGGCTCAACGCGGGCTCCGTCGTCCTGCCGCTCCACGACCCCATCCGGGTCGCCGAGGAGTGGTCGATGGTCGACAACCTCTCCGGCGGGCGCGTCGGCATCGGCGTCGCGAGCGGCTGGAGCGCCAACGACTTCGTCTTCTTCCCCGACCGCTTCGGCCGGCACAAGGAGCTGATGTACGAACAGCTCCAAGAGGTAAGGAAGTTCTGGCGCGGCGACGCACTGCGCCGCGCGAGCGGGGACGGCGAGGCCGACGTACGGCTCTTCCCGCGACCGGTGCAGGACGCCCCGCCCATGTACACGGCGGTGGTCGGCAACCCCGCCTCGTACGAACTCGCCGCCCGCCACGATCTCGGCATCGTCACCAACCTGATGACCCAGAGCGTGGAGCAGCTGCGCGAGAACATCGCCCTGTACCGCCGCACCCGGGCCCGGCACGGCCTGGACCCGGACGCCGGGCGCGTGGCCGTTCTGCTGCACACCTACCTCGCGGACGACCACGACATCGCGCGCACCGAGGCGTTCGAGCCGCTGTCCCGCTACATGCGTGCCTCGCTGTCGGTCTTCAGCGGCGTCACCAACAGCCTCGGACACAACATCGACCTTGCCGAGCTGAGCGAGGACGACCTGGACGCGGTGTTCCGCCGCGCCTACGGCCGCTACTGCGACCAGCGCGCCCTGATCGGCACGGTGGACAGCGTCCGGCCGGTGGTGGACGCGGTCACCTCGGCGGGCGCCGACGAGATCGTCGCCCTCGTCGACTTCGGTGTCGCGCAGGACGCGCTCCGCGAGGGCCTGCCGCGGCTGGACGCCCTGCGCCGCCGCCACGACAGCCGACGGGCCGAGACCCTCCCGGCACCCGTGAACGCAGCCTCCGCCGAAGTCGCCCCCGTGAACGCCGCCCCCGCCGACGCTCCCTTGTCGCCCGGACAGGAACGGATCTGGTTCCTGGAGCGCCTGCTCCCGGGCCGTACCGCTTACAACGAGATCAAGGCCATCCGCCTCGACGGCCCGCTCGACGTACCCGCCCTGCGCGCCGCACTGCGCGGACTCGTCGCCCGCCACGAGGGTCTGCGCACCGTCTTCCGGGAGATCGGCGGCGAGCCGCGCCAGGTCGTGCGGCCGTCCGCCGACCCGGACTTCGAGGTCCTGGACGGCACCGGCAGCGCGGGAACCGTGCTCCAGGACGCCCTGGCCGCCGAGAGCGCACGCCGTTTCGACCTGGCCGACGGTCCGCTGTTCGTCACCCGGCTCGTCAGGCTCGCCGACGCGGAGCACGTCCTCGTGCTGTCCCTGCACCACATCGTGGTCGACGCCGCCTCCGGCACCGTCCTCGCCCGCGACCTCTCGGCCCTCTACCGAGCAGAGCGGGACGGATCAGCCGCCGACCTCCCAGCCCTGACCTGGACGTACGCCGACCACGCGAGGGAACTGGCCACGTCCGTGCACGGCCTCGAGGCGGACGGGGACCTGGCCTACTGGCGACGCACCCTAGGCGGAGAGCTGCCCGTCCTCGCGCTGCCCGCCGACCGGCCGCGCCCGGCGACGATGACGTCCAACGGCCGTGCCGTCTTCCACACCCTCGACCCCGAACTCTCCCGACGGCTGCGCGAGTTGAGCCGCACCCGGCGCAGCACCCTGTTCATGACCCTGCTCGCCGGGTACGCGGCGATGCTGCACCGGGTCACCGGGCAGACGGACCTCGTCGTCGGCACCCCGATCTCGGACCGGCCGGAGCGGGCCCAGGACCTGCTCGGTTTCTTCGTGAACACCCTCGCGCTGCGCCTGGACCTGACCGGAGACCCCGCGTTCGGCACACTGCTCGACCGCGTGCGCACGGTCGCGCTCGACGCGTACGACCACGCCCGCGTGCCCTTCGAGAGGGTGGTCCGTGAACTCGCGCCGCCCAGGGCGGTGGACCGGACGCCGGTGTTCCAGGCGTTCGCCGAGTTCCAGCGTGCCGAGCCGTTCCGCTTCGAGCTGCCCGGCATCGAGGCCACCCCTCTGGACGCCGGGCCGGACAAGTCCCTGACGGACCTGACCGTGTACTTCACCGACCAGCCGCAGGGCATTCGCTGCCATCTCGAGTACAACACCGACCTGTTCGACCCGCGGACCGTCGACGGGTTCTTCTCCACCTTCCGAGATCTGCTCACCGCTGCCGTCGAGACACCCGGGCTGCCGCTGTCCCAGCTCACGCCTCCCGCCGCCGACGGCGATCCCGTGCCGCTCGCCTGGCAGCGCGGCCCGTCCCGTCCGGTCCCGGACACCACCGTCCATGACATGGTCGCCCGGCGGGCGGCCGAGCTGCCCGGCAGCACCGCTGTGATCAGCGGCGACACACGACTCACCTACCGTCAACTCGACGACAGGGCGGCGCAGCTGGCGAACGCCCTGCGGGAGCGGCACCCCGAGGGCGGTGCCGAAGTCGCCCTGTGGCTGCCCCGCTCCGACGACCTCGTCGTCGCCATGCTGGCCGTGCTCAAGGCCGGCTGCTCCTACGTTCCGCTCGATCCGTCCCTCGGGCGGGCGCGTGCCGAGCAGGTCGTCGCCGAGTGCGGGGCCCGAGTCGTGGTGTCGACGCGGGAAGGCGCCGACGGCCTCGAACTACCCCTGGGTGTCACAGTCGTACCGCCCGACGCGACCGCGCCTCCTGCACCACGTGCGCTCGGCGCGGGCCACGAAGCCTGCTGCGTGCTCTACACGTCGGGCAGCACCGGCACACCCAAGGGTGTCGTGGTGCCCCATCGGGCCGTCGTCGACCTGTGCGAGTGGCAGCGTGTACGCTTCGCCTTCACCCTGGCCGACCGGAGCGCCGTCGTGTGCAGTCAGAGCTTCGACGCCTCGCTCCTGGAGATCTGGCCCGCGCTGACCGCGGGAGCGTCGGTCACGATCGCCGACGAGGAGGTCCGCAGGGACCCGTTGGCGCTCGCCCGCTGGTACGGCGAGCAGGGCGTCACCTTCTCCATCCTGCCCACCGCCCTCGGCGAACAGGTGCTGAGGCTGCCCCCGCGCGACCAGCCGCCGCTGCGCCATCTGCTGCTGGGCGGAGACGTACTGCGCACCCGGCCGCGCCCCGAGGCACCCTACGAGACGATGAACGTGTACGGCCCCACCGAGATCACCGTCCTGTGCACCATGGAGACCGTCGCCCCGCACGACTCCACCGCCCGGATCCCGATCGGCCGCCCCGTCGACAACGTACGACTGAGCGCGCTGGACGAATCGGGAGATCCCGTTCCGGTGGGCACGGTCGGGGAGTTGTACGTCGGCGGACCTGGCGTGGCCCTCGGCTATCTGCACCGCCCGGAACTCGGCGCGGAGCGGTTCCTGCCGGACCCGGACGCCGGCCCGGACGCCCGCCGGTACCGCACCGGCGATCTGGTGCGCTGGACCCGCGAGGGGAAACTGGAGTTCTGCGGCCGGGCCGACGACCAGGTCAAGGTCCGGGGCTTCCGGGTCGAGCCGGAAGAGGTCTCGCACGTGCTCAACGCCCTCGACGGCGTGCGTGAGGCGGCCGTGCTGGCCCGGCGCAACGACCGGGGCGAGGCGTACCTCGCCGCCTATGCCGTCCCGGCCGAGCCGATCGGCGTCACGGCCGACGACCGGCAGGCCCAGGCCGACCTGCTGACCGCGGAGTTGGCGGCCCGGTTGCCGGAGTACCTCGTGCCGCGCGCCTGGCGGGTCCTGCCCGCCCTGCCCGTCTCGGGCAACGGCAAGCTGGACCGGTCCGCGCTGCCGGCCCCCGACCTGGTCTCCACGGCACCCGGACGCAGGGCCGGCGACTCGGGACCGGCCGTAGCCCGCGGAACCGGCGTCGAGCGGCGGGTACGGGAGCTGTGGGCGGACGAGTTCGGCATCGATGCCGACGGCATCGCGGACGACGTCTCGTTCTTCGACCTGGGCGGCCACTCGATCACCGCGATGCGGTTGGTCAACCGGGTCCGCGAGGAGTTCGGCACCGAGTACCCGATGCTGAGCTTCTACCAGGACCCGACACCGCGAGCCATGACGGCCCGACTGGCCGGAGGAGCGGGGGAGGAGAGCCCGGCCGCGCCGAGTCGGACAGCGGAGGGCGGCGCTGTGGAACGGCGTGCACCGGCGACCGCGCAGCAGTCCCGCTTCGCCACCGTCCACGCCGACCACCTCCTGCCCCAGGTCTTCAACGTCGCCCTGCGGATCACCCTGTCCGGCGAGTTGGACGTGCAGGCACTGAGGACCGCCCTGACCCGGCTGGTCGAGCGGCACGAGGGACTGCGGACCCGACTGGCCCGCAGCGGGGACGGCTGGGAGCAGCAGGTACTGCGGGCCGGCCCGGTCGAGCTGCCGGTCGAGGACCTCACCGCGCGGCGGACGGAGGAACGGCAGGCCGCCGTGGAGCGGGCCAGTGCCGAGGCCGCCGAGACACCACTGGATCCCACCGACGGCCCCCCGATCTCGGCGCGTGTCCTGCGGACCGGCGCAAGCACCTGGGTTCTGCTCCTCGTCCTGCACCACTCCGCCTGCGACGGCTGGTCCGTCAGCCTCCTGCTGAAGGAGCTGGCCGCGCTGTACGGGACCGCCGCGAAGGGCGAACCCGGCGGCCTCCCGCCCGCGGGGTGCCAGCCCGTGGACTACGCCCACTGGCAGCGGGAGCAGGCCGACGCCACCGACGACGGGCCGAAGCTGGACTTCTGGCTGCGCGAACTCGACGGGGTCCCGTTCGTCGTCGACCTGCCGCTGGACCGGCCCCGGCCGGAGAAGGCGAGCGGACGCGGTGGCGCAGTCGTGTTCACCGTGCCCGCCGAGGTGCGCTCCGGCATCGACAGCCTTGCGAGACAGCGCGGGACGACGCCCTTCGTGGTCACGGCGGCGGCCCTCGGCCGGATGCTCGCGCGGAAGGCCCATCAGTCCGACGTAGTGTTCAACGTGTCCTACGCCAACCGGGAGCGACGCGAGTTCGAGTCCATGCTGGCCTGCACGATCACCGGCTTCGCGCTGCCGGTGCGCGACGGCGCCGCCGACTCCTTCGCCGCCCTGACGGACCAGGTCGCCCGGACGGCGGTGGAGTGCATGGACCGTGCGATGCCGGTGCGCCGGATCGCCCCGGCGATGCGGGACCGGCACGGCGTCGACGTACCGGACAAGCTGGACGTCGGCTTCGCGTACCAGAGTTCACTGGAGGCGGAGGTCGAACTGCCCGGACTGACCACGGCCATCGAGGACCTGGCGCCCGCCGCCGCCCGGACCGAGCTCACCTTCGGGCTGGTCCCGGCCGGGGCCGAACTGCGGGGCTTCGTCGAATACTCGTCAGACCTGTGGGACCACGCCACGATCGAGGGCTGGGCCCGCGACTACGTCGCCCTGCTCCGCGAGGAGGTCGACCGGGCACTGCGGAGCTGACGTCCGTCCGCGACGCCGTCCCTCCGGACGCCGATGCCGGCGCGCCGCACGGGACGGCGTCGCGGACGTTCACGCCGCGCTGCTGCTGTGCGGCATCCAGTGCCGGCACGTCATCTCGTGCTCGGTGCCGAGGCTGGTCCACCAGCGCTCGCAGCACGCCGAGTCGAGCTCCGCCCGGACGATCGCCTCCGCGGCATCCCCGCCGCCGCGCGAGGCCCGCGCGATCAGATCCAGCAGGATCCGTCGCTGTTCACCGATCACCGTCTCCCGCACGACGGCGATGACGGGCACGAGACTGGCGGCCGCGAACAGACACGCGGCCCACATCGGGCCGTACCTCACTTCCAGGATGGAGGTCCAGGCGAGCCCCCCGCTCGTGGCGACGTAGAGGAGACACAGCAGGCGGCTGGAGCAGTTCATGGGCGTACACCGTCCTTGGGGCGGATTGAATCACCCTGTCCAACTGCTCACAGCCCTCGTGGATTCGGGTGAATTATCCCACCGTGACGGAACGGGCGTGGTCCGCCGGATTCGGCGGGGCGATCGCCGCGGCCTTCCCCTGGAACGCGGACCGGTAGGAGTGCGGTGTCGTGCCCACCACGCGGCGGAAGCGCTCGCGGAACGCCGTCGGCGATCCGAACCCCGCCTGGCGGGCGATCCGCTCGACCGGATGGTCGCTGTTCTCCAGCAGATACTGCGCCCGGCGCACCCGTGCCCGCAGCAGCCACTGCAACGGAGTGGTGCCCGTTTGCTCGCGGAACCGGCGGCTGAAGGTGCGCTCGCTCATCCCCGAGCGCTCGGCCATCGCCCCGAGGGTGATCTCCCCGGCGAGGTTGTCCTCGATCCACTCCAGCATCGGTTCGAGCGCCGAGCCGCGCGGCACGGGCGGGTGCTCGTGCACGATGAACTGCGCCTGCCCGCCCTCGCGTTCGAGGGGTACGACGGACATGCGAGCGGTGTGCGCGGCCACCGCCGAACCGAGGTCCCGCCTGATCATGTGCAGGCACATGTCCAGCCCCGCGGCGGCCCCGGCGGAGGTGAGGATCCGTCCGTTGTCGACGTACAGGACGTCCGGCTCCACCTGCACGTCGGGGAAACGCCGAGCCAGCTCGCCTGTCGCCATCCAGTGGGTGGTGGCGCGCAGCCCGTCCAGCAGTCCGGCCTCGGCGAGGACGAAGGCGCCCACGCACACGGACGCGATCCGGGTGCCGGACTCGGCGGCCCGGCGCAGGGCCGCCATCACGTCGGCGGAGGGCGGCCCGGTCTCGTCGCAGCCCGGCACGATGATCGTGTCCGCGTCCGCCAGCCCGTCGAGCCCCCGGTCGATGCGCAGGGCGAAGCCCTCGGTGCGCACCTCGGGCGACTCGGCGCACAGCCGGACCCGGTAGGGGCGGCGGCCGTCCGGTAGCCGGGTCCAGCCGAACATCTGGAACGGCGTCGCCATGTCGAACGGCACCACGTTGTCGAGAACCAGGATCGCCACGGTGTGCATGACTGCCACCCTAGACAGAATCCCGCCATGCCCAGAAGCCCAGGTGGAGGCGGTGATGTACAGCACAGGTCCGGATGCGGGTGGTGGCGGGAACCCGTTGGTTCCTGTCATTTCAGCCCCTGTGCGAGGCGCGGGAAGATCTCTAACGTGGGCGGGGCCGCCGCCCCGCGCCAGCCGGGCCCGCGGTCCTGATGCCACGCCGACACGGAGACCGACAGCACCCGATGACCAAGATCCTGCTCATCCTTCACGTCCTTGCCGCCATCGTCGCCGTCGGCCCCGTCACCGTCGCGGCCAGCATGTTCCCGCCGGCCGCACGCCGCGTCCCGGCGACGGACGGCGCCGTGGCGGTGGGCACCGTCCGCCTCCTGCACCGCATCTGCCGCGTCTACGCGACCATCGGGCTGTCGGTCCCCGTCCTCGGCCTCGCCACCGCCCTCGCGATGGGCGTCCTCGGCAGTGGCTGGCTCATCACGTCCATCGCCCTGACCGCCGCGGCCGCCGGCCTGCTGATCGCGTTCGTCCTGCCCCGCCAGGAGGAGGTACTGGAGCAACTGGACGCCGAGAAGCCCGTCGACCGCTCGGCCACCGTCCAACTGGCCATGGTCACCGGCATCTTCAACCTCCTGTGGGCGACCGTCACCATCCTCATGGTCGTCCGGCCCGGGTCGACGACCGGCGCCTGAACCGGGCAGGTCGGCGGCCCCGGACCACGTGTCTGGGGCCGCCATAGCACCCGTTCGTCGCCCGCGAAGCGCTCTGGCAGAATTCGCACTTCAGTGTGCGTCGGCGCCTAGACTCGACAGCCGTGCCCATATGCACACAAGGGCCACGACATGAAAGGCGCGTTGACGGGTGTTTCAGGATTCCCCCATTTACGACCGGCTGATCGCGGAACGCGGCGACATCCCCACCCAGGTGCGCAGGGAGGCCGAACGCGTCAGCCGGGACCTGCAGTTCGTGATGCAGCCGGGACCGCCGCTCGGTCACGCGCCGGCTCCCGTACGTCAGACGCCCCCGGCCCCGACCTGGCAGCGCAGCGCCCTGCCGCCCGGGCCGCACGCCGGCTGAGCCGGATCAGACGACCCTCGCGCTCGCGCCGTTGACGTGCGACTCCGGCCCCGCCACCGGCTGGGCCAGCCACTCGGCGATGGTGCGGGCGATCGGCTGGCCGGTGTCGACCTCGACGAAGCCGAACTGGCCCGACTGATTGCACTCCAGGAACCACCACACCCCGTCGGCGTCCTCGACGAAGTCGAAGGCGCCGTAGGACAGTTCGGCACCCTCCATATAGGCGAGGACCGCCTCGGCGACGCGCGGTGCGACATCGACGGCCTCCCACGGCGCGTCCGACGCCGCGAACCGGACGTCCACCTCGGCCTCCGTCCCGGTCGTCTTACGCGCGGCCAGCAACCGGTCGCCTATCACGGTGAGACGGATGTCGGCCCGCTTGGCCACGCGCCGTTGCAGCAGGGTCGGTCCGAACGCGACGGCGGAGAAGTCCGTGTCCGGGGCGACTCTGCTGGTCGGCACGGCGCGGGGCGGGTCCTGCGGATGCGCACCCGACACCGGCTTGACCACGAGGTCCGGGTAGCGGGCGGCGAACTCGCGGGCGGCCTGCGGGAACGTCGTTATCAAGGTCGCCGGGACGGGCAGTCCGCACCGCTGGGCCAGCCGTAGTTGCCAGGGTTTGTGACGGGCCCGGCGGGCCGCGTCCGGATGGTTCATCCAGCGGGCCTCACTGCCGCGCAGCATGCCGTACAGCGCCTGCCCGGCCTCCTCCGTCAACCAGGTCGAGGGGCTTGCCGCCCGCTGCGCAGCGGCTCCCGGCCTGCGCAGCCAGACCGAGCGCAGCCCGGCGATGCTCACCAGGCGCCCCGCGGCCCAGAGATGGCCGCGGAACGCGCCGTGCACGAACTCGCCCGACAGGGACACCCCGTCGGTCAGGTCGGCGGGATCGAGCCGGAACACCGGAACGCCGGACGCGTTCAGATGCACCACCACCATGTCCGCCGTCACGTCTTCTTCGCTCGTCAGAATCAAGACGGTCATATTCGCCGGCCTGTGTTCAGTCGTCGAAGTGAGTCTTGGAGCCCGCTGTGGACGTCGTGGTGCCCAACTCCCGCATCAAGGCGTGATCACGGGCGGCTATGCGGCCGTCACGGAGCACGTTCAACTGCAAACCGGAGTCGTAGACGTACGGAGTGGTGACCTCCAACTCCGCGGCCGGCCGTGCATAGTTGAGCGCGAACGGTTGCATCGTCTCTCCCTTACAGGTGCTGCTCCGATCGAGCCTGGCCACCCGGCGGCGGCCCTCGGTCACCGACGCCTTTTGGTTTCCACTTACTTAAACGAATCGAACGAGTGATTGGTTTCCTTACTTTCTGTAATCAACGGCGTCCGGCGGTCCCGCTTCGGGAGAACGGCGCAGGGTACGCAGTGCCAGCAAGAGCACGCCGATGTCGTCCAGATACACCGGATCGGGCACCAGATCGGCCGGCAGCACGAAGTAGAGGACGGCACCCCAGAACACCCACCGCGGCCCGGTAGGCAGCCCGGATCGCCGCAGCAGGCGCCGCGTCCGCACGAGCCGCACCAGCACCCCGACGGCCACGGCGAGCACGACGGCCGCGAGGGCCACGGCGGCGACGATCACCGCGGTGGTCGACTCCACTGACCCTCCTCCTGCCGGTGCCGCACGTCACACGCACTGCTAATCGGATGCCCGCTCCGGTCGCGCACATTGCATGACGACGGTCACCCGGCCGCATCGCATCACCCGTCAGGACGGAAGACGCACAAACGAGGCGGTCACCTGCCTCCCCCGCCCCGCCCGCGCACCGAATACCACCCGCATGACGCAGTAGCCGGGCCCCACGAAAGCGCCGCATCCCCCGTACGTCGCAGCGCCCTGCTCAAAGCCGACCCAGGGGCGCGGGGAACTGCGCGACCAGCCACCGACGACCGGCTGCCGTTACCGGTCCGAAGTCTCCCGCTGGGCCACGACGGTCTCGGGCTCCTGCTCGACGACGGTGTCAGGAGCGGCCTTGCGGGGCCGGGTCGAGCTCTTGAGGCGTTCGAAGGTGCGGGTCAGTTGTTGGAGGGGCGAGGGTGCCGCGACAGCGGCCGGCTGCGGCTGCCGTTCGGGTGCGGCGTCGGCGGACTCCCGGAACGCGGCCAGCGCCGCGTGCGCCTGCTCGGCGGCCTCGCGGTACAGGTCGCGGGACTTCGTCATCGCGTCCAGGGCCTCCGCGTACATCGCCACGAGCTTGCGCTCGCGCGTGAGCTCCTCCTCGAGGGTCAGCAGCCGCCAGTCGTCGCGCAGGGCGGTGAGGGCCTCCTGGGCGTCCTCGGGCAGGGGTCGCGGCAGCGCGGCGAAGCGTGTCACGGCGTGGATGAGTTCGGCCGGCTCCGAGCCGTCGAGGAAGACGCTGCGCACGGCGAAGGCGTCGGCGTCGTAGTCGTCCGGCGCCGGAGCGCCGGGCAGCACCACGGCGCCGCCGCGCGGCACCTGCAAACCGAGGTCCCGCAGGGCCCAGTTCACGACGCGCAGCTGGCTGGGCGCGGCGCGGTGCTCGACGACCCGGTGCCGCAGGCTCGGCGGCAGCATCCCGGCGAGCGGCACCTGTCCGCGCTGGTCGGTGGTCATGGCCTCGTGGACGACGACATGGATGCTCCAGCCGTCCCGGGCGGCGTCCCGCAGTATGCGCCGTACGGCCTTGTCGTCCGGGTCGAGGGGGTTGATCTCGCGCAGTCGCAGGCCCGTGACCGGGTCGTGGTCCCAGGTCGCGTCCGGCTCCTGCGGCCAGAACATCGCGGCCGGAGAGGGCCAACGGGGATCCCACGGAGCCTCGGCCTCGGCGACCAGCACCCACTCCTGGCCGCTGCCCGAGTCGCGCCGGACGGTCAGCCGGGCCCGTACGGTCAGGGAGCCGGCGACCCGCCATCGGGCCTCGAAGATCCAGTCCTGGGCGGCCTCGTCCTCGGGCAGTTCCAGGAAGTCGTCGATGGTGCGGTTGTCCTTGAGCTGCCGCAGTGCGGTGCGGACCGCGTCCTGAGCTGCGGGGCCCGGGTGGCGGCCGTGGGCCGACCACACCGTGGGAGGAGTCGTGGGACGGGTGCTGGAGGAACTGGGCATGGGTCCATCTATGGGCGGGGGCGCGTGCTTCTTACAAGTATCGTCGTCGCAGATGACTGCCCACTCGCCGGGGTCCGCACACGGGGTGTGCGTGATCCGCACCCGCCGATGGCCTTTCACCCGTGGCCCGCGCCCCGTCCCGTCATGACAATGACTCGTTGAGCGGGACCCGCCCACCATCCGCATTGGGGCGGGTCCCGCTCATCCGCCACGTCCGCTCAGTTGTGGTACGTGATGTAGCCGTTGCCGTCCCGGTCGTTCTGGGACTTGGTGTAGGCGTGCGAGTCCGCCCCGGCGCCCGAGGGCTTGTAGAGGTAGATCGTGTCCTTGTCGTTGTTCCACATGAAGTTGCAGTTGTCGCGGTAGACGACGTTCTTCGTGTCGGAGTCGGTGCCGTTGCCGCCGCGCAGCTTCACGTAGTCGCCGGGCTGGAGGTAGTGGTTCGCCGTGAACGTGAACCTGTTGCCGGCCTTGTCCTTCACGACGTAGCCCTTGAGGTTGACCGTCGTGCCCGACGAGTAGTTCTTGATCGTCAGGTATTCCTCGTCGGTGTTGCCGGTGCGGCAGCTGTTGGAGTCGCTGCCGGGCGCGTCGTACTGGATGCCGCGGACCTTCAGCGCGGACGAGTACTCGGTGGCCTGTGCGGGTGCGGCGGCGAGTGCGGCGAGGGTGCCGGTGGCGAGCGCGGTCGTGACGAACATGCGTATGCGCATGGAGAAACATCCCCCCTGTGTGGAACTTCTGTGAAGATCAGGATTTTAACCAGGCGATACGGGTGCTACGTCGATTTCACCGAAATGCGGGACGCGGGTGCGTCAGTGCGGGTAGGCCCGCGGTGGCCGCTGACGGGGGAGCTCGTCGCGGAAGTCCGAGATGACCGAACTGATCTGGCGCATGAGCGCGGTGTTCTCGAGCCGGTCGAGATACAGGTTGTGCCGGGCCAGCGCGGGCGCGTCGACGCAGAAGTACAGGGCCATGAGCGGATTGACGAACAGTTCGCCGCCCTTGGTCCGCTCGGTGAACCGGACGTCGCCGAACTCGCCGCGCACCGCTGCGGCGACGGACCCCTGGACGATGCTCGGATGGTCCGGCGTGCACCGCTGGGCGTGCGCCACCGCGTCGAGGTACAGGCGCCCCTCATGGCTGTCGCGCGGCAGCGAGAACGCGCCGAGGTAGCCGCCCTCGCGGTCCAGTGCGGCGAGATTCTCCAGCACCAGCGAGTGGTTGACCCCGTGATAGGCGTCCACCCCGAACCCCAGGCACGCCACCAGCCGTACGGCGACCTCGTCGAGCCCGGCCACGGCCGCCAGGCTCGCCATGTCCTCCTCCGGCGTGCCCAGCCCGTTCTCGTCGCCGCGCATGAGGATGTCGGTACCGCCGTCCACCAGGACGACGGCGTCCACCCCGCCCAGATGCGCCAGAAGCGTGCGGTAGGCGTCCCGGAGCGGCCGCACGCCCGTGCGGGGGAAGGCGTACACCGTGTCGGGCAGGTCCTGCCCGGCCAGCCAGCGGGCGAGCGTCCGCTCGGGGAAGTAGTCGCCGCGCGCGGCGGTGTCCGGGCGTATCGCCGCGACGTCGTGGTCCACCCACGTGTCGAGGTCCAGCCCGTAGAGGTCGGAGAAGGACAGGTTGGCCAGGTGGACGTCCTTGCCGGCCGCGCGCAGGGCGAGGGCCAGGGGCAGTCCGGCGTACACGTCGAAACCGCCGCCCGCGCCGGCGATGAGCACCCGCCGCGCGTCGCGCAGCCGGGTCAGGAAAGGGGGCTCCAGGAGTGAGAACACCGGGGGACGCTAACAGGCGGAGATCATCGGGGAGAGGAAAATACAGGGAGGGCCGAAGGTGTGAACCTCCGGCCCTCCCGGTCGATGCCGGTCGGCGGGTTACGCGCCGCTCTCGCGGAGCATGTCCTCGCGCTCGACGAGCTTCACGCGCTCACGGCCCTGCGGCTCGCCCAGCGCCTTCTCGGCGGCGTCGAGCTTGTACCAGCCCTCCCACGTGGTGAACCGCACGTTCCGCTCGGCCAGGAAGGCGTCCACGGCCTCCGGCTCGGGCGAGGACGGCGTCTGGAGACGGCCGCCCGCGAAGTCGGCCAGCAGGTTCGACACCGTCTCGTTGGCGTCGCCCTTGGTGTGCCCGATGAGGCCCACCGGACCGCGCCGGATCCAGCCGGTGACGTACGTCGACTGAAGGTGCTCGCCGGACTCCTGTATCACCCGGCCGCCCTCGTCCGGGACCGTGCCCGACTCGATGTCCCAGGGCAGCTTGGGGAGTTTGTCGGAGAGGTAGCCGACGGCGCGGTAGATCGCGGTGACGTCCCAGTCCTTGAACTCGCCGGTGCCCTTGACGTTGCCGGTGCCGTCGAGGGTGGTGCGCTCGGTGCGCAGGCCGACGACCTTGCCGTCCTCGCCGAGGACCTCCGAGGGCGACTCGAAGAAGTGCAGGAACAGCTTGTGCGGGCGGTCGCCGACGTCGCGGATCGCCCAGTTCTCCAGGGTCTTGGCGACCATGTCGGCCTGCTTGTTGCCGCGCCGGGTCTCGATCGAGCCCGCGTCGTAGTCGATGTCCTCGGGGTCGACGATGACCTCGATGTTGGGGGAGTGGTCCAGCTCCCGCAGCTCCATCGGGGAGAACTTCGCCTGTGCCGGGCCGCGGCGGCCGAACACGTGGATCTCCAGCGCCTTGTTGGCCTTCAGGCCGTCGTGGACGTTCGGCGGGATCTCGGTCGGGAGCAGCTCGTCCGCCGTCTTGGCCAGGATGCGGGCCACGTCCAGCGCGACGTTGCCGACGCCGAGCACGGCGACCTTCTCCGCCTCCAGCGGCCAGGTGCGCGGCACGTCCGGGTGGCCGTCGTACCAGGAGACGAAGTCCGCCGCGCCGTACGAGCCGTCGAGGTCGATGCCCGGGATCGGCAGCGCACGGTCGGCCGTCGCGCCGGTCGAGAAGATCACGGCGTCGTAGAACGCGCGCAGGTCGTCCAGGCTCAGGTCCCCCGGGTAGTCGACGTTGCCGAAGAGACGGATCTGCGGCTTGTCGAGCACCTGGTGGAGGGCCGTGATGATGCCCTTGATGCGGGGGTGGTCGGGGGCGACGCCGTAACGGATCAGTCCGAACGGCGCGGGCATGCGCTCGAACAGGTCGATGGAAACGCCGGGCTCGGCGGCCACCTCGGACTTGAGCAACGCGTCGGCGGCGTAGATCCCGGCGGGGCCGGCTCCGACGATGGCTACCCGCAGGGGGCGGGGCATGATCAGGTTCCCTTCGAGCGGCGATAGATCGACTCGACGGGAAGCCTAAACTAAGGCAAGCCTAAGTCGGTACGCGGGTCCGACCTATGAGCTCATAAATCAATTCTATGACCAGAGGATGTGGAACTCGAACACGGGCATCGGCCAACAGCTGTCGACCACGCCCGCGACCTCGAGGGAAATCCATGAACCTGGAAGGCGAGCAGTGACCGCTGCGACAGGCGTCGGAGTCCACGCCGTGCCCGGCCCGCACGACGACCCCGACTCCGACGCCTCGGCCATCGAGCGGTCCTGGGCCGACCCCGACGTGTTCGCGGTGCTCTTCAACCGCTACGCCGACGACATCCACCGGTACGTCGCCAGGCGGCTGGGCACCGAGGTCGCCGACGACCTGATGGCCGAGACCTTCGTGATCGCCTTCCAGCAGCGCCGCCGCTACGACCTCGCGCGCACCCACGCACGCCCGTGGCTGTACGGCATCGTCACCAACCTGGTCGGCCAGCACCGGCGCGCGGAGGCGCGGCGCCTCAAGGCGCTCTCCCGCGTCGCCGGCACCGCCCCGGCGGAGGGCGAGCCGCTGGAGGACCGGGTGGCCGCCCGCGTCAGTGCCGAGGGCTCCCGTGCCCGGCTGGCGGGCGCCCTCGCGGCGCTGCCGGCCCGCAACCGGGACGTGCTGCTGCTGATCGCCTGGGGCGACCTCGACTACACGGAGGCCGCCGAGGCCCTCGGCGTCCCGGTCGGAACCGTGCGTTCGCGACTGCACCGGGCGCGCACCGGCCTGCGCCGGGCGCTGGGCGGGTCGGATCCCGCAGCCCTTCACGAGGAGACCGAGGAGACCGATCGTGGATGACCTCACCGTGGTGCGCGACCTTGCGGCCGATGTACCTCCGCCCACCGACGACGCCCGCTCCGCCGCCCGCGCCCGACTGCGGCACGCCATCGTCCAGGAAGGGCGTCCGCGCCCGCTGTCCCGGCGGCTGATGCTCCGTGTCGCCGTCGCCGGGACGGCCGGGGCGGCGGTCGCGGGAGGCGCCGTGTACGCGACCCGGGGCGAGCGGGGAACGGACAGCCCGCGGATGACCGAGCTGAGCGCCGCGCAGCTGCTGCACCGCGCCGCGGACCGGTCCCGGGCCGAAGGCGTGCGGCTGCCGGTCCCGCGCAACGACCAGTACGTGTACACCAGGAACTTCATCACCCGGACCTATGCGGAGGGCGGGAAGAGGAAGACCTGGACGGACGAGAGCTGGATCTCCGTGGACGGGTCCAGGCCGTCCCGTCGCGAGGAGTACGGCAAGGTTCACGACGACCCGCCGCTCGGTGAGCACGAGGTGGCGTGGCCGCCGACCGAGTACGCGAAGCTCGCGAAGTGGCCGACGGACCCCGCGGAGCTGCTGAAGGTGCTGAGGATGGGGCGCCCCGGAGCCGACCTCGAGGCCTTCGGGAACGCGTGCCAGTTCTTCGTGGTGCCGCGGGTCATGCCGCCCGGTCTGGAGGCCGCCGTCTTCGAGGCCGTGGCGAGGATCCCCGGTATCCGGACCGACCACGAGGCGGTCGACGGGCTCGGCCGCCCGGGGGTCGCGGTGACCTACCCCGAGCTCACCTACTCGTTCATCTTCGACCCGCGGACCTACGCCTACCTGGGCCTGCGGCTGACGGGCAGCAACCGGGGCCGCGACAAGTACCGCGAGATGCGCAGCCGGGCGGACATCGCCGTCGTGGACAGCATCGGGCAGCGCCCCTAGGCCGCGGCGGGGCGGGTGGGTTGCCGTACGGACGGGGGTCGTACGGCAACCCGGGTCCCGGTCAGTCGATGTGGAAGCTGTCCCCGTACACCTTCCAGTTCAGCGGTGTGTTGAGGTCGAGGTTGCCCGCCCGCAGGAAGACCCGCTGGGCCGTGTCGACCCGGCTGGTGTCGCTGTGGGCCTCCTCCTGCTTCATGGCCCACACCCGCGCGTCCAGGAAGGCGTTGAGGTACGTGACCTCGTCACCGCCCTGGGCCGGCGGCCGGGCCCGGTTCAGGGCGCGCTTGCGGATGTTGCGGAAGCTGGTCGGGTCCGAGCCGTCGCCGTGCATGACGATGGCGTCGTAGTACGCGAACTGGCCGAGCACGCGCAGTCCGTCGGTCTTGCCCTGCTGCACGGCCGGGTTGAAGTACACACGGTCGCGCTCGTCGTTCTGCGCCTGCTTGAACGCCTGGTCCTGCGCGGCCCGGCCCCAGTCGCGCGGGTAGTTCGGGTCGAGGCCGTCGTGCGAGTCGGTGCCGTCGACCCGGCGCAGGGCCGGCAGGTACGAGGCGAGGACGTTGCCGGGGCGGCGGCCGGTGTACAGCTCCACGAGGTCGAGCATGTCGCCCGTGCCGGAGCAGAAGCCGATGATGCCCGCGGTGTAGCCGCGGCCGTCGCCGATGTCCTCGATGTACTTGTACTGCGCCTTCCAGTCGAGCGAGGAGTTCTCCGCGCTCGACACCAGCTTCATGGCGATCTCCTTCTTCGCCGGGTCGTCGAGTCCCACCGCGGCGCTCTGCGCGGCGGCACGGGGGGTGCTCAGGAGTGGGGCTGACGCGAGTGACGCGCCTATCAGGGTGAGAAGCGTGCGGCGCGACGTGTGCGTGGGGTGTTTCACGGCGTCTCCAATGGGAGGTGGGGGGTGGGGAGTTGGCCGTTCCTGTCACTGATAGGAAGGTTTCCTATCAGAAGCTGGGCGCGCAGGGCACCGGTCGCGTCGAAGGTTCGTACCTATCTACAAGCCGCCGCGGCGGCTCCGCCGGTCACGGCAGGAGCTGCGCCCCCGGCTGCGGCAGGGACTGTTCCGCCCAGATCACCTTGCCCGCCGGCAGATAGCGAGTGCCCCAGCGCTCGGCGAGCTGCGCGACCAGGAACAGGCCACGCCCGCCCTCGTCCGTCATGGCGGCGTAGCGCAGATGCGGCGAGGTGCTGCTGGCGTCGAAGACCTCGCAGATCAGACTCCGGTCGCGCAGCATGCGCACCCGGATCGGGTCACCGCCGTACCGGATGGCGTTGGTGACCAGCTCGCTCAGCATCAGCTCCGTGGCGAACGACAGCTCCTCGAGCCCCCAGCGCTCCAGCGTCTCCGTCACGGCGGAGCGGACCTGGCCCACGGCCGCCGGGTCCGGCGGCACGTCCCACTCGGCGACCATGTCGGATCCGAGCGCGCGCGTACGCGCCACGATCAGCGCGATGTCGTCGCTCTGGCGCCCCGCGAGCCGGGCCTCCAGGACGGCCTGGCAGGTCTCCTCCGGCGTGCGGCCGGTCCCGGTCAGCGCCACGCGCAGCTGCTCCAGGCCCTCGTCGATGTCGTGGTCCCGGTCCTCCACCAGCCCGTCGGTGTACAGCACGAGCCGGCTGTCCTCCGCGAGCTCCAGCTCGGCCATCTCGAACGGCAGCCCGCCCAGGCCCAGCGGGGGACCGGCGGGTACGTCCGGGAACTCCACGGTGCCGTCCGGCCGGACCAGGGCCGGCGGCGGGTGCCCTGCGCGGGCGATCGTGCACCGCCGGGACACCGGGTCGTAGATCGCGTACAGACAGGTCGCGCCGGTCACCGCGGCGGTGTCGCCCTCCTGGGCCTCGTCCTGGTCGATCCGCGCGACCAGCTCGTCCAGGAGCCCGAGCAGCTCGTCGGGCGGCAGGTCCAGGGCGGAGAAGTTGTGCACGGCGGTGCGCAGCCGTCCCATGGTGGCCGCCGCGTGCAGCCCGTGGCCCACGACGTCCCCGACCACCAGCGCCACCCGGGCGCCGGACAGCGGCAGTACGTCGAACCAGTCGCCGCCCACTCCGGCCTGCGCCGGCAGATACCGGTAGGCGATGTCCAGGGCGTTCTGCTCGGGCAGGCTGCGCGGCAGCAGGCTGCGCTGGAGCGTGACCGCCATGCTGTGCTCGCGCGTGTACCGGCGGGCGTTGTCGATGGACACCGCCGCCCGCGCCACCAGTTCCTCGGCGAGCGCCACCTCGTCGGTGTCGAACGGCTCGCCCTTCTGCGACCGCCAGAAGCTCACCACGCCCAGCAGCAGCGACCCCGCCCGCAGCGGCACCGCGATCAGCGAGTGGATGCCGAACTCCACCACCTGCGCCGAGCGCTCCAGGTCCTGGGCACGCCAGCCCGGCGCCTCGTGCAGCAGCGGCTCGATGACGGCGTGCCCGCCGCTCAGGGCCCGGGCCTGCGGCGAGGAGTCGACGAACCGGATCTGCTGGCCCACCGGGTACAGCGGCGCGTCCTTGCGTATCCCGCTGCACGCGGTGCGGCGCAGCCTGGTCACCGCCTCCGGCTGCCCGCCGCCCAGCACCACGTCGAACAGGTCTACGGTGGCGAAGTCCGCGAACCGGGGGACCGCCAGCTCCGCCAGTTCCTCGGCGGTGCGGGTGACGTCCAGGCTGGTGCCGATGCCCACGCCGGCGTCGTACAGCATGTTCAGGCGCTCGCGGGCCTCCTCGGCGCGGCCGGACAGGGCCCGCAGCTCCGTGGAGTCGCGCACCGTGGCGACGCTGCCGGAGGGGCGGCCCCTGAGGTGGGTGGGGCGCTGGTTGACGGCCAGGAGGCGGTCCTTGACCAGGTGCACCTCGTCCGTGGCCATCCGGCCGGAGTCCAGCAGCTCGGCCGTGTCGGCGGCGAGCCCGAGGTCGAGCACCTTGCGTCCCTCGGCGTCCTCGGGCAGGTCGAGCAGGCGGTGCGCCTCGTCGTTGGCCAGGAGCAGCCGGCCCTCGTCGCCGACGATCACCACGCCCTCGCGCACGGCGTGCAGAACCGCGTCGTGGTGCTCGTACATCCGGGTCATCTCGTCCGGCCCGAGGCCGTGCGTCTGCCGCAGCAGCCGTCTGCTGACGAGGGCCGTGCCGGCCGTGGACAGGGCGAGCGCTGCCGCCGCGGCGATCAGGACGAGCGGCAGCTGCCGGTCCGCCGTACCGCCCACGGTGTCCGTCGTGATCCCCGCCGACACCAGACCGACCACCTTCCCGCCGGGATCCTTGATCGGGACCACGGCCTGCACCAGCGGGCCGATGGTGCCGGTGATCTGCTCGGTCACCACCCTGCCTTCGAGCGCGGGCTGCAGGTTCCCGACGAAGTGCTTGCCGATCCGGTCCGGCTTGGGGTGGGTGTAGCGGATGCCTTCGGTGTTCATGACGACGATGAAGTCCACGCCGGTGGCCTTGCGGGCCGCCTCGGCCTTCGGCTGGAGCACGGCCGTGGGATCGGGGCTGCTCAGCGCCTCCCGGGTGCCCGGCGCGTTCGCGAACGCCTCGGCCACCGCGACGGAGCGGTTGCGGGCCTCCTGCGTGGTGTCGTACCGCACCTGGAGCACCAGGGCCACGACCGCGGCCACGACCAGCAGCAGCACGATCACGACCTGGAGCAGGAACACCTGTCCGGCGACACTGCGCCCGCCGACGCCGGACCGCAGCCGCCCGAACAGGCCCTTGCGCTGCTCCTGGGCGCCGGGGTCGAACGGCATTCCCCGCTCGGGCACCACCGTGCCGCGGTCCGGCGCACCCCGGGTGCGCGGACCGCTGGGACGACGTGCCGACCGGGCCCCGGATCGACCCGATAGTCGGACCATGTGCCCATGTCTACACTGCATGGCCTTCAGAGGCGAGAGAGGTCACGGACCGTGACAGGCGCTGTTTGCGCTTCCGCCCCGCGATCACCGTGAAGATCCACCGAAACCGGGCAACTCCCGCCCCCGCCACAGCAGTACGTGGTTCACGGCACCGGAATCCGGAGGCCCGTCACTCACTTCCGGCGCAGTGGCGTGGCGCGCCGGGTGGCGAGCAGCAGCGCGATGTCGTCGGGGCGGTCCGTCATGTGCCGGGCCGTCGCGGTGAGCCGGTCGGCCAGGCTCGCCAGGGTGCGGCCGCCCGGGCGGGCACCGGGGCCGCCGGCCCTGGCCAGGGCGACCCGCAGCGCGCTGATGCCGTCGTCGATGTCGACGCCGGGCCGCTCGACCATCCCGTCCGTGTACAGCGCAAGCACCGCACCGGGGTCCATCCGCAGCTCCGCCACCGGGTACTGCGCCTGCGGGTCCACGCCGAGCACGACCCCGCCCGGCAGGTCCAGGAGCTGGGTGCGCCCGTCGGGGCGGCGCAGCAGCGGGCGCGGGTGCCCGGCGACGGCCGCCTGCGCGACGCCGGTCGACGGGTCCAGCCGGATGTAGCAGCAGCTCGCGAACAGTCCGGCGTCCAGGTCGATGAGCAGGTGGTTGGTGCCGCTCATGACCTCGTCCGGCGGCCGGTCGCCGAGCGCGAAGGCGCGTACGGCGCTGCGCAGCTGGCCCATGGTGGCCGCCGCCTGCACGCCGTGCCCCTGGACATCGCCGATGACCAGCGCGATCGCGTCCCCGGCGGACACGACGTCGTACCAGTCGCCGCCCACCTCCATGCCCTGGGTGCCCGGCAGATAGCGGCCTGCGGTCTCCAGCAGCGGGTGCTCCGACAGCCGCCGCGGGAGCAGCGCCTGCTGGAGTCCGCGGGCCAGCGCGGCCTCGCTCTCGTAGCGCTGCGCCTTCTCCAGGGCGTGCGCGATCAGCCCCGCCATGGCGGTGAGCACCGAGCGTTCCTCGCTGCTGAAGCTGCGCGGCCGGTCGAAGCCGAGGATGCAGGAGCCGACGGGACGGCCGGACGCGATCAGCGGCAGGAAGGCGCGGGCGCCCTCCGTCGCGTCCAGCGCGATGCCCGGGTAGGCGTCGGCGAGCTGCTGCATCGAGTCGAAGAACAGTGGGCGCCCGGTGGTCAGCGTCTCCACGCCCGGCAGCCCCTTGTCCAGGCTGACACCGTCGAAGGGGGCGAGGAATCCCTTGGGGAAGCCCGTCTCCCAGGCGAGATAGAGGTGCCGCTCCTGGAGCAGATAGATGGCGAGCCGGCGGCCGCCGAACACCGGCAGCAGCTCCCGCATCACCACGGCGGACACCTGTCGGGGCGTGACGGCCTCCGTCAGCGCGATGGCGAGGACGATCGGGCGGTACAGCGGGGCCAGTGAGGTGGCCCCGGCGGCCTCTTGCGCGCCGTGCGTGCCCAGCAGGTCGGAGGTGGTGTCCGTCGCGCCGTGCCCCGGGCGGATCGTGCAGGTCAGCATGTCCGGGCCGGGGTACACGGACAGCGCGAGCAGCTCCTCGCTGAAGGTGCGGGCGGCGGTCTCGCGCTCGGGGTCGGGCGGTCTGCGGACGTGGAAGTGCACCGGGTCCGGGGACAGCAGAGCGACCCGCAGATGGTCCTCGACGGATGGCTGGTTCAGCCACGGCACGCTCTCCCACAGGGTCCGGCCCAGCAGCTCCCCGCGCGGCCGGCGCAGCAGCTTCGCCGCGTGCGGATTGGCGTAGACGACGGAGCCCAGCCGGTCCAGGCAGAACACTCCGTCCGGCAGCTGATCGGCCGCCACGTCCGCCACCGCGCTCGCCCCCGGGTCGAGGACGACGCCGCGCACGGGCGCCGCCGCGAAGGGCGCCGAGTCCTCGTACGGCCCCCAGACCTCGACCAGCCGCAGCGCGTCGTTGGCCGCGCGGACGTACAGCGGCAGGGCCGGTGGCCGGCCGCCCGCGGCCTCCCGCAGGGCCGCCAGGATCCTGGCCGTGTCACCCGGCGCGACGGCCTGCGCGAACTCCTCGACGGTGGCGTGGGCCTCCCCGGGAGCGGAGCCCAGGACGACGTTCAGCCGTTCCTCGGCGGTCACGACGTTCGTCTCCGGATCCCAGGCGAACCGGCCGAGGTAGCCGGAGGGCCGGCGTCTGGCCGGGGGCCGCACGCACAGGGGGCCGCCGTCCCAGTTCACCGCCGCGGCGTCCCCGTCCTCCAGGGTCCGCAGCGCCGAGCCGAGCTCCTTCGCCAGCTGGGACATGCGCTCGCGCACGGGCAGCAGCTCGGTGGCGTCGCCCGCCGAGGGCCGCAGCACGGTCAGCACGCCGAAGACCGACGATCCGCCGGTGACGGGGACGTAAAGCGATCCGAACTGGAACGGCAGTCCAGCGGCGAACTGCGGATAGCGGCGCATCGTCTCCGTCGCGTTCGGCAGCACCACCTCGACACCGAGGCGGTAGGCGTCCGCCACGGGGAACGGCCGGTCGACGTGCAACCGCCACCACGGCCGGAACAGCGGGCCCGGCAGCCCCTCCAGCACCGCCAGCCTGAGCAGTCCGGGCGTGCCGGAGCGCAGGTAGACCCCTCCCGCGTGCCCGCCGGCCGCGCTGATCGCCTCCGCCGAGGCATCGATCAGCAGCGCCGCAAGCTCGCCGGGCGTCCGCTCTGCGCCCTCGGCGCTCCCAGTCATCGGCCCTACCTCGTCCGTACGCCGTCACGCGCGCGACACAGCAAGAATGCGCCACGAGAGCCCCCGCTCGCACCTGGGGCGACAGAATCCGTCGCACTCGACCCCCGGGACGGACTAGCGCGTACGCCACCGGATCCGGCGCCCAGGGACCGGAAAAGGGCGCCGGACCGGCGGTCGCAGGAGCGTCGACTTCCCGCCACGAGCTCCCGTTGCCGAGCCGGCGGCCGAAACCGTGCGCAGGACCCTGCCGTTGTCCGTGCGGGACCCGAGGCTGTCCGGAAGACTCGGGAACGGGCTCGGCGGGCTCGGTACAGGCAGGAGAGCAGACGCATGGAGTACTACGACCTCGGCACGCACACCCGCTCCGTCACCACGTCCTCCGCGCAGGCCCAGCTCTGGTTCGACCGCGGGCTGGTCTGGACGTACGCCTTCCACCACGAGGAGGCGGTCGCCTGCTTCGAGGCGGCCGCCGCGGCCGACCCCGACTGCGCCATGGCCCACTGGGGCATCGCCTACGCCCTCGGGCCGAACTACAACAAACCCTGGGAGTTCTTCGACGACCAGGACCTCGCGCGCACCGTCGACCGCACCCACGCCGCCGTCGAGCTGGCCCACGAGAAGGCGGCCGACGTCACGCCCGTCGAGCAGGCCCTGATCGCCGCGCTGCGCGCCCGCTATCCACAGGCCAAGGCGGTGAAGGACTGCTCGGTCTGGAACGCCCCGTACGCGGAGAGCATGCGCGCGGTCTACGAGCTCGCCCCCGACGACCTCGACGTCGCCACCCTGTACGCCGACGCCCTGATGAACCTCACGCCCTGGCAGCTGTGGGACCTGAGGACCGGTGAGCCGGCCGAGGGGGCCCGCACCCTGGAGGCCAAGGCGGTGCTCGACCGGGCCCTCGCCCCCGCCGCGGGGCGCGACCACCCGGGCGTGGTCCACATGTACATCCACCTCATGGAGATGTCCCCGACCCCGGAGGCGGCCCTGACGGTCGCCGACCGGCTGCGCGGACTGGTGCCCGACGCCGGGCACCTCAACCACATGCCCTCGCACCTGGAGGTGCTGTGCGGCGACTACCGCCGGGTGGTCTCCGACAACACCGCCGCGATCACGGTCGACGAGAAGTACCACGCGCGGGCCGGGGCGATGAACTTCTACACCCTGTACCGCTCGCACAACTACCACTTCAAGATCTACGGCGCGATGTTCCTCGGCCAGTCCGAGGTCGCCCTCGAGACCGCCGCGCAGCTGGAGGCGTCCATCCCGGAGGACCTGCTGCGGGTGCCGAGCCCGCCCATGGCCGACTGGCTGGAGGGCTTCCTCGCCATGCGCGTCCATGTGCTGATCCGCTTCGGCCGCTGGGACGACATCCTCGCCCTGCCGCTGCCCGCCGACCCGGAGCTCTACTGCACCACGACGGCGATGATCCACTACGCCCGCGGCGTCGCACTCTCCGCCACCCACCGCGTCCCGGAGGCGGAGGCGGAACGCGACCTCTTCCGGGCGGCGGTCGCCCGGGTTCCCGAGACCCGCATGCTGTTCAACAACACCTGCCACGACATCCTCGCCATCGCCTCGGCGATGCTCGACGGTGAGCTGGAGTACCGCAGGGGCCACCACGACGCCGCCTTCGCCGCGCTGGAGCGCTCCATCGAGCTGGACGACAACCTTCCCTACGACGAACCGTGGGGCTGGATGCAGCCCACCCGGCACGCCTACGGCGCGCTCCTGCTCGAACAGGGCCGCGTCGGGGAGGCCGAGGCGGTCTACCGGGCCGACCTCGGACTGGACGGCACCCTCCCGCGCCCCCTCCAGCACCCCGGCAACGTCTGGTCCCTGCACGGCCTGCACGAGTGCCTGCTGCGGCTGGGCCGGACCGGGGAGGCGCAGATGATGGCCCAGCAGCTGCGTCTCGCCGCCGCGCTGGCGGACGTGCCCATCGAGGCGTCCTGCTTCTGCCGGCTCGACACGACCGCCGGAGAGGTCGCTGAGGACGGCTGCTGCGCGGAGTGAGTGAGCGTGCGAAGGGTCAGTGCGCCCCGGGCGTGCGGGGCAGGGGCTGTTCGAACCAGACCACCTTGCCCGTGCTCAGCCTCGTGGCGCCCCAGCGCTGAGCGAGCTGGTCGACGAGGAAGAGCCCCCGGCCGCCCTCGTCGCTCAGCCGGGCGTGCTGCATCCTCGGCACGACCGTGGAGTCGTCGCCCACCTCGCAGCGCAGCACGTCGGTGTGGAGCAGCCGCAGGGTGATCGGCCGGGTGGCGAACCGCACCGCGTTCGCCACCACCTCGCTGACCAGCAGCTCGGTGGTCTCCACCAGGGAGTCGAGCCCCCAGTCGGCGAGCGTGCGGCGGGTCAGCCGGCGGGCCTGCCCGGCGGTCTGCGGGCGAGGCGCCATGTACCAGTAGGCGACGGTCTCCGGCAGGATGCCCTCGAACCGGGCGGCCAGCAGCGCGATGTCGTCGTCGCGTTCCCCGGAGCCCAGCGTGCCGAGGGCCGCGTCGCACAGTTCCTCCAGCGCCGGGGCGGCGGGCCCGCGGGCGGCCGTGCCCAGCCGGGCGCACAGCCGCTCCACCCCGGTCACGACGTCCGAGTCACGGGACTCGACCAGGCCGTCGGTGTACAGCAGCAGCGTCGCCCCGGCCGGCGCGTGCGTCTCGACGGACTGGAAGCCGCCGCTGCCGACGCCGATCGGTGCTCCGGGCGGGGCTTCGAGGACCTCGACGCCGCCGTCGGGACGCAGCAGCACCGGCGGCAGATGGCCCGCGTTGGACACGAGCAGCCGGTGCAGCACCGGGTCGTACAGGGCGTACAGGCAGGTCGCCGTGTGCTCGCTGCCAAGCCGGCCGGCCTGGTCGTCGAGGTGGTGCAGCACCTCGTCCGGGGGCAGGTCCAGCCCGGCCAGGGTCTGCACGCTGGTGCGCAGCTGGCCCATGATCGCCGCCGAGGTCATGGAGTGGCCCATCACATCGCCGATGACCAGGGCGACACGGTTGCCGGGCAGCGGGATGGCGTCGTACCAGTCGCCGCCGACCTGTGCGGTGCCCGAGGACGGCAGGTAGCGGCTGGCCAGGCGGACGCCCGGCGGCTTCGGGAGCGACGGCGGGAGCATCGTGCGCTGCAGGGTGTTCGCGACGGCGGCCTCACGCTCGTACAGCATCGCCTTCTCCAGCCCGAGCGCGGTGTGCGTGGCGAGTTGGGAGGCCACGAGCAGATCGTCGGCGGTGAAGTCCTCCCGGCCGGCCTCGCGGGTGAGGAGGACGCTGCCCAGGGCGTGGCTGCGGCCGTGCAGCGGCGCGAAGATCAGCCGCTGCCCGGGAGGGAGCGCCGGGGGCGTGTCCGGCGTGCCCAGCAGCTCGGCCGCGGCGGAGGCGACGCCCGGGGTGTCGCCCAGCGCCGGCCGCCCGTCCCGGAGCAGTCCGGCGAGCGGGCTGCCGGGCACCGGGCGCACGGTCTCCGCGGCCTGGGGGTCGTCCTGGTCGGCCGGGCCGGGCTCGGGGTCCGGGGCATCGGGGTCCCGGCGTTCGGAGCGGTCGGTGCAGTGCAGTTGCAGGACGTCCGGCTCGGCGGCGGTCTCGTCGCCGACCGGCAGCGGGGCGTAGAGGTGGATGTACGCCCGGTCGGCGAAGGCCGGGACGGCTGCCCGGCACAGTTCCCAGAGGGTCTCGTCGAGGTTCATTCCGCGGGCGATCCGCCGGGTCGCGGCGTCCAGGTAGCGCAGCCGGTCGGTCAGCGGCCCGGCGAGGTCCGGTCCCGGTGCCCCGCCGAGCGGGGCCGGGGGAGGAGCCGGCCCGGACGGGGGCGTCGGATCGGGGCGCTGCGGCCGGTGCGGCGCAGCACGTCCACGCATGCCGGGTTTCTGGTCCCGGATGCCGTCACCACCTCCGAGGTGCTTCGCCATGCCCGTCCTTGT
Organism: Streptomyces chartreusis; assembly: GCF_008704715.1. Classification (NCBI taxonomy): domain Bacteria; kingdom Bacillati; phylum Actinomycetota; class Actinomycetes; order Kitasatosporales; family Streptomycetaceae; genus Streptomyces; species Streptomyces chartreusis. Next base: position 557,811 of record NZ_CP023689.1, on the reverse strand, counting down.
GCCTCCCCTTCCGCTGTGCGGCCCGCCTCTGAGCGGGCGGACCGGAAGTCGTCACGCCCGCCGTGCGCAGCGCAGGAAGATCTGCACCTCGGGCTGGATGTCGGCGGCCGCCGGCGCGTAGGTGTACGAGGACTCGCCGGCGATCTCGAAGCCCGCCCCCTGGACGACCTCGCGCAGTTCGTCGCCGAGGTAGCCGGAGACGCGGATGCTGCTCCCGATGAAGGGGATCGTGAAGTCGTCCACGTCGGCCTCCACCATCGACAGCGCGAACAGACCTCCCGGAACGAGCAGGTGGCGGACGGTCCGCAGAGCGAGCGGGATCTCGCCGCGGGGCAGCATGAGCAGGGAGAAGAAGGCGGTCACCGCTTGGAAGCGGCCCAGGTCCAGGGGGCCGCCGGGCCGCAGGTCCGCGATGTCCGCCCGGTGGAACACCCCGCCGGGCACATGACCGCGGGCCAGCGCGACCATGCGCTCCGACAGATCCACCCCGACGACGTCGAATCCCGCCAGGGCCAGCTGGCGCGCGGTCGGGAGCCCGGTTCCGCAGCCGAGGTCCAGGACCCGGGATCCGGTCCGCAGGGACCCGATGAGCCAGTCGGCGGCGGAGACCTGGCCCTCCTTGTGCGGGAAGGCCTCGTCGTAGCGGTCGCCGATCACGTCGAAGGCCTCGGCCTGACCTGTGCGGTCGAGCCGTAGAGTCCCGTAGTCGAGCCCGTCGGCGGGGTTGCTCACAAGGAATCTCCTCGCAGGCATCATGGTCGATCTCGATTACTTCATATGGGCATGAAGTTATTCATCCCGATGTGACCAATGATGCCCGATTCTGACGACAGTTCTCACGCCGGGATCCCTTGAATCCCGGCGTGAGTGATCCGTCCCCTACGGGGCCACGTCCTCCAGCTGCCGGCCGCTCGTCTCCTCCGCGGCCACGCCGGCGGTGAGCGACCCGACGAGGGCGACCACGGCGAGCGTCACGAAGACGGTGCCGAGCGCGCCGCCCGCGTACACCGCGCCGACGACGATCGGGCCGAGGATCACGCCGAGGCGGTTGACCGCACCGCCGAGGCTCGTGCCGAGGGCCCGCATCCGGGTCGGGAACAGCTCGGGCGTGTACAGGTACAGGCAGATGTTCGCGCCGAAGAAGAACACCGCCGACAGGGACGTCCAGATCAGCACGCTGCTCGCCGAGCCGCCGGCGAAGAGGCCGAGGAGCAGCAGGCACAGGGCGGCACCGCCCAGGCACCACGTGACGGTGTGGCGCCGCCCGATCCGGTCCACGGTCAGGGCGACGACGAGACAGCCGAGGAAACCCGCGCAGGACGTCACGGTCGAGTACAGCAGCGCGTCGGACAGATCCAGGTGGAAGCGGGAGCCGTAGATGGTGGGCAGCCAGGACGAGATGCCGTAGTTGACGAAGTAGCCGCAGAACCACAGGGCGCAGACGACCAGGGTGCGCTTGCGGTAGCGGCCGGTGAGGAGCTCGCGCAGGCCGCTCCTGGCGTGGGACTCGCGTGCGACGGGTGCGGCGGGCGCGGGCTGCGGCAGCGGCTCACCTGTGATCGTCTCGACCTTCGCCTCGATGGAGGCCATCGTCGCGAGCGCCTCCTCGTGCCGGCCGTGGTCGGCGAGCCAGCGCGGCGACTCGGGCACACAGCGCACGACCAGCACGCACAGCACACCCGGGATCGCGGCGAGGCCGAACATCCAGCGCCAGCCGAGCAGCGGCATCAGCCACCAGGCGAGCACCGCGCACGCGGTCAGGCCGGCGGGGAAGACCAGCTCGTACAGCAGGACGAACCGGCCCCGTTTGTGGGCGCGGGTGATCTCGGCGATGAAGGTGGCCGCGACCGGCACCTCACCGCCGATGGCGAGACCCTGCACGAAGCGCAGCGCCATGAACGGCCCCGGCGAGGAGCACAGCGTCAGCAGCAGGCTGCACACGCCCGACAGCGCGATGCACGCCGCGATCACCTTGACCCGGCCGATCCGGTCGGCCAGGCGGCCCGACAGCAGCGCGCCGGCCAGCATGCCCACGGACCCGACCGTGATCAGGGACGTGGTCTGGCCGGTGGTCAGGTGCCACTCGGCGCGCAGTTCGGGCAGCGCGTAGGCGATGAGCAACTGGTCGAAGGCCTCGAAGAAGGTCACCGCGCCGATGATGAGCCGGACGGTGACGTGCCAGCGGCACAGGGGCAGACGTTCGAAGCGGGCGCCGATGGCGGCCACGAGCGCCGCCGTGTCCGCGGGGCGCCCCGCGGTGGCATGGGGAGTGTCGGTCGTCATGGAGGGGTCCTCCGGACCCGCGCACTGGTGCTGTGAAAGGCACAGGATACGCACGGGTGGGTTCGGGCCGGCCCGGCGACGGCGACAGCCGTGCACCGGGGCGGCGACAGAGGTGGGGACGAGGCCAGCTGGCTAAGCGCTAAATCTCTCAGCGCTCAAGTTTTATCCCGTCTGTGAAGCAGGTCGTCAAGGGTTCACCCCTACGTCGATGAAAAAACTTTGCCAGGTCCCCTTGCGGCCAAAATAGTTAAGCCCTTAGATGTTCAGGACTTCGATACATGCCCAACGGAGGTTCTGCCATGTCGCGCACACCGGTCGACGAGATCCTCATCGGGGGGTGCTTCAGGCGCGGCACGGGAACGCCGATCGTGACCGTGGACCCGGCCGACGGCCGCCCGATCACCACCGTCCACGCCGCCTCGCCCGCCGATGTCGACGAGGCGGCCCACGCCGCCGCCGAGGCCGTGGCGACACCGGCCTGGCGGGACCTGCTCCCGCACCGGCGCGCCCGCGTCCTGCACCGGATCGGCGACCTGATCGAGGAGCACGCCGCCGAGCTGTCAGCCCTCCAGACCGCCGACACCGGCAAGACCCGCACCGAGACCCGCGCCCTCGCCCTCAGCGCCGCCGGCACCTTCCGCTACACGGCGGCCGCGCTGGAGACCGCCGAGGACTCGATCACCCCGTCCCGGGGGCCGTACGTCACGATGAGCGTGCACGAGCCGATCGGCGTCGTCGGCGCGATCAACCCGTGGAACTCACCGATCGCCTCGGACGCCCAGAAGGTCGCCCCGGCCCTCGCGGGCGGCAACGCGGTCCTGCTCAAGCCCGCCGAGTGGACCCCGCTCGTCTCCCTCGCCTTCGGACGCCTGGTCCACCAGGTGCTCGCCGAGGAGGAACTGCCGACCGCGCTGCTGTCCGTGCTGCCGGGCAAGGGCCGTGTCGTCGGGGACGCGATCGTCACCCACCCGCTCGTGAAGCGCATCGGCTTCACCGGCGGCACCACCACCGGCCGTGCCATCGCCCGCACCGCCGCCGACAAGCTCGTCCCGGCCTCCCTCGAACTCGGCGGCAAGTCGCCGACGATCGTCCGCGAGGACGCCGACGTCGAGCAGGCCCTCGCGGGCGTGATGTTCGGGGTCTTCTCCTCCAGCGGCCAGTCCTGCATCGCCGGCTCCCGGCTCTTCGTGCACCGGTCGCTGTACGACTCCTTCGTCGGCGAGCTCGTCGAGCGCGTGCGCAAGCTGCGCGTGGGGCCGGGCACCGACCCGGACACCCAGGTCGCCCCGCTCGTCCACCACCGGCACCGCGACGCCGTCGCCGAGTACGTGGACCTCGCGCGCACCGAGGGCGGCCGAGTGCTGTGCGGCGGCGCGATCCCCGACGGCGAGCGGTACGCGGCCGGCGCCTACTACCTGCCGACCGTCATCGACGGCCTGCCGAACACGGCACGCACCTGCCAGGAGGAGATCTTCGGCCCCGTCCTGGTCGCCCTGCCCTACGACGACGAGGACGACTTGGTCCGGCAGGCCAACGACAGCGTCTACGGGCTCGCCTGCGGCATCTGGACCCGCGACGCACACGCCGCCTGGCGGCTCGCCCGGCGCATCGACGCCGGGACCGTCTGGATCAACACCTACAAGCAGTTCTCCATCTCCACCCCCTTCGGCGCGATGAAGGACAGCGGCCTCGGCACCGAGAAGGGCCGCGACCTCATCCGCTCCTACCAGCGGCAGAAGTCCCTGTACTGGGGCACCGACACGACACCCCTGCCCTGGGCCGGCTGACCCGCAACCGGGAGACCACACCATGAACCACCCCCCGATAGCCCGGCTGCGCGCACTGCGCTCCGTCGAACTGCTCACCCCCGAGTTCACGCAGGCCACCGACTTCTACGAGGAGGTCTGGGGGCTGGAGGTCGTCGAGGCCGAGGCCGGCACGAGCTGGCTGCGCGGCACCGGCGAGGAGCACCACGCCCTCCAGCTCACCCGCGCCGACCGCATCGGCCTGGGACGCCTCGCCTTCGCCGTGGCCACGCCCGCCGAGATCGACGAGGCCGCACGACGGCTCCGGGCCCGCGGCATCACCCCCGTCACCGGACCCGGCCCCCTCGACCAGGTCGGCGGCGGCTACGGCCTGCGCTTCCACGACCTGGACGGACGGCTCGTCGAACTCTCCGCCGACACCTGGGCCGTCACCGCCCGCGGACGCGACGCCGCAGTGCCGGTCGGTGTCACCCACGCCGTCCTCAACACACCCGACATCGACGCCTCGGTCGCCTTCTACCGGGACGTCCTCGGCATGCGCGTCTCGGACTGGTCCGAGCACCAGATGGCGTTCCTGCGCTGCAACGCCGACCACCACTGCATCGCCTTCAACCAGGCGCCCTGGGTGTCGCTCAACCACGTGGCCTACGAGATGACCTCGGTCGACCACTTCATGCGCGGTCTCGGCCGGCTCCGCCACCACGGCGTCACCCCCGAGTGGGGCCCCGGACGGCACGGGCCGGGCAACAACACCTTCTCCTACTTCACCGACCCCACCGGCCTCGTCTGCGAGTACACCTCCGAGGTCGCCCAGGTCGTCGAGGACGCCTGGATCTGCAAGGTGTGGCGCCGCACCCCCGAACTCTCCGACGTCTGGGGCACCGCAGGGCCGCCCTCGAAACAGATCCGCGCCCACATGGCGGGCACGCCCGACGGCAGCCCCGTCGTCCCGCCCGTCGACGTCGAAGCCGCCCAGCCCGCCGAAGGAGTCCCCGCATGAGCAGCACCGCACCGCGCCGCGTCGGCCTCATCGGCTGGGGCGCCATCGGCCGCGTCGTCGGCGGCGCCCTCGCCGCCGGCGAGATACCCGGCGCCGAGCTGGTCTGCGTGGTCGACAACCGACCGCTCGGCGACTCGGTCCCGGCCCCCCAACGCACCCTCGAACAGGCCCTGGAAACCTGCGACCTGATCATCGAGGCCGCCGGACAGGGCGTCGTACGCGAGTGGGGTACGACGATCCTCGCCTCCGGCACCGACCTGCTCGTCGCCTCCACCGGGGCGCTCACGGACGAGCGGCTTGCGAAGGAACTCCTCAACGCCGGTCCCGGCCGTGTGTACTTCACCGGCGGCGCGGTCGGCGGACTCGACCTGCTCCAGGCCGCACGCGCCATGGGCCCGCTGGACGACGTGCGCCTGACCACCACCAAACTGCCGTCCACCCTCGAACAGCCCTGGATGGACGAGGAGTTGCTCGGCCGGATGCGGTCGGCCACCGCGCCGGTCGAGGTGATGGCCGGCACCGCGCGGGACGTACCCGTGAAGTTCCCGAAGTCCACCAACGTCGCCGCGTCCGTGGCGCTCGCCGTCGGCGACTCCGACGCGGTACGGGTCAGTGTCGTCGCCGACCCCGCCGCCCGGCACACCTCCCACGTCGTCGAGGCGAGCGGGGCGCACGGCAGCTACCGCTTCGAGGTGCGGCACCTGCCCGACACCGCCAACCCGGCCACCAGCCAGGTCGTCCCGTACGCGGTGCTGCGGTCGCTCGCCGCCCTCGCCGGCCGGACCGGACAGATCCTGTGACGGCCTACGATCCGGCGGGGCTGCACCTCGAAGAGGCCGGCGACAGCGGCCCGCTCGTCCTGTGCCTGCACGGCATCGGCTCGTCCTCGGCGGCCTTCGCACCGCAGTTCGCGGCGCTCGGCGGGTCGTACCGCATGCTCGCCTGGGACGCGCCCGGGTACGCCAGGTCGGCCGACCCGACGGGCCCGTTGACGATGGACGACTACGCCGACCTCGCGGCGGACGTGATCCGGGCCCGCGGCGGCAGCGCCCATGTCCTCGGCGTCTCCTGGGGCGGCGTGATCGCGCTGCGGCTGGCCACCCGCCACCCGGACCTCGTCGAGTCGCTGATGGTCGTCGCCTCCACGCCCGGCTCCGGCACCGACCCGGACAAGGCGACCGCGATGCGGGACCGCGCCGGCGAGCTCGCCCGGCTCGGCCCGGAAGCCTTCGCCGCCGCCCGCGGCCCCCGCCTGCTGTCCGCCGGCGCGCCCGCCGACCTCGTCGAACGCGTCACCGCCACCATGGCGGCCGCCGTCCGTCTGCCCGGCTACGGGCACGCCGCCGACGCCATGGCCGCCACCGACCTGCGCGGCGAACTGCGCCAAGTCACCGCGCCCACCCTCGTCCTGTGCGGCGACCAGGACCGGATCACCGGTCCCGACGCCTCACAGGTCCTGGCCGGCGGTCTGCACCGGACCGCCTACGTGATCGTCAAGGACGCCGGTCACCTGGCCAACCAGGAGCAGCCCGAGCACGTCAACGCCTGGCTCGGCTCCCATCTGCACATCGTCACCCACCGCTAGGAAGGCCTGAATCCCATGCCGCTGACCACCACCGAGTACGACAACGACGGCGCCCTCGCCAAGTACACCGACTCCCTGATCGCCACCCAGGACACCCGCGACCCCGACTGGGGCACCCTGTCCTTCCAGGAGAAGGCCGGCCCGCAGTTCAAGCGCGCGCAGATCCGCTACGTCGGCTCCGGCGCCACCGGCAACCACGAGTACGACAACCGGATCCTGCCCTCCGGCGGCTTCACCTTCTCCAACATGCTGCTGCCGCCCGGCGCCGAGGGCCCGGCCCACACCCACCACGACGTCGAGGAAGCCTTCTTCGTCCTGGAGGGCCAGGTCCGCGTCGGCATCCACCGCGGCCCCGACGAGGTCGAGTACCGCACCCTCGGCTACCGCGACATGATCGTGGTGCCCGCAGGCGTCACCCGCTCCCTGAAGAACGAAGGCGACACCGACGCGCTGTTCTGCGTGATCATCGGCACGCAGAAGCCGCAGGTGCCGACGTACCCCGAGTACTCGCCGCTGTACGGCGTCACCCGTGACTGACCAGGTCGTGGTGACCGGGGCGGGCCGTGGCCTGGGGGAGGCCATGGCCTGCCGGGCGGCAGCCGACGGATACCGGGTCGTGGTCGCCGAGCTCAACCAGGAGTGGGGCGAGCGCACGGCCGAGCGGATCCAACAGGACGGCGGCCGGGCCGAGTTCATGCCTCTCGACGTCGCCGACCCGGCCTCGGTCGCCGCGCTCGCGGACCGGCTGGCCGTCGCCGGCCCGGTCTACGGCCTGGTCAACAACGCGGCGCTCGCCAACGGCGTGGGCGGCAAGGAGTTCCAGGACATCGACGTCGAGACCTGGGACCGGCTCATGGCGGTCAACGCACGCGGCCCCTGGCTCGTCGCCAAGCATCTGCTCCCGCTGATGACGGGGCCCGGCCGGATCGTCAACATCGCCTCGGACGCGGCCCTTCACGGCTCACCGCGCCTCGCCCACTACATCGCCTCCAAGGGCGCGGTCATCTCCCTCACCCGGGCCATGGCCCGCGAACTGGGGGAGCGGGGCATCACCGTCAACGCCCTCGCCCCCGGCCTCACCGAGGTCGAGGCCACCGAGAGCGTCCCGCCCGAGCGGCACGCCCTCTACGCCGAGCGCCGTGCCATCTCCCGGCCGCAGCAGCCCGACGACCTCACCGGCCTCGTGTCCTTCCTGCTCGGCGCGGAGTCCCGCTACCTCACCGGCCAAGTGATCGCCGTCAACGGCGGCTTCACCATGCACTGAACCACCCCATCTGCAAGGAGTACGTCATGGATCTCGGCCTCGCCGGCCGCACCGTCCTGGTCACCGGCGGCAGTTCGGGCGTCGGCCTGGCCACGGTCCGAGCCCTGCTCGACGATGGCGCCCGCGTCGCCACCTGCGGACGCGACCCGGAACGGCTCGCCAAGGCCGCCGCCCGCCTGGGCACCGGACCCGACCGGCTGTTCACCGGCACCTGCGACGTCCGCGACCCGGACGCCGTACGGCACTTCACGGACCAAGCCGCGCGGCACTTCGGCGGCCGGCTCGACGGTCTGGTCAACAACGCGGGCCAGTCCCGGATGAAGCGCCTGGACGAGACCACCGCCGAGGACTGGCGCGACGAACTGGAGCTGAAGTTCGCCGGGGTCCTCAACCCGCTGTCCGCGGCCCGACCTCACCTCCGTGCCTCGGACGCCGCCGCCGTCGTCAACGTCAACGCGGTCCTCGCCAAACAGCCCGAGACCCGCCTCATCACCACCAGCGCAGCCCGCGCCGGCATCCTCAACCTCTCCAAGTCCCTCGCCACCGAACTCGCCGCCGAGGGCATCCGCGTCAACTCCGTGTGCCTCGGCCTCGTCGACACCGGCCAGTGGACCCGCCGCCACGCCGCCGCGGACAGCGGCCTCACCTACGAGGAGTGGCAGGCCGAACTCGCCGCCGACCGCGGTATCGCGCTCGGCCGGCTCGGACGTGCCGAGGAGGTCGCGTACGCGATCGTCGCGCTGCTCTCGCCGCGCGCCTCCTACATCACCGGAACCAGCATCGACGTCTGCGGCGGAGTCGGCCGCGGCATCCTCTGAGGAGTCTGCCCATGCAGTACGACAACGGGGGCGAGCTCCTCGTGGCCCACCTCGAATCCCTCGGCATCGACACCGTCTTCGGCATCGTTTCCGTGCACAACCTGCCCCTGGTCGAGGCTGTCGACCGCCACCTGCGCTTCGTCCCCGTCCGGCACGAGGCCACCGCCGTCAACGCCGCCGACGGCCACGGCCGCGCACGCGGATCCATCGGCTGCGCCCTCACCTCCACCGGCACCGGTGCGGGCAACGCGGCCGGTTCGCTGATCGAGGCCCTGTCCGCCGGGACCGCGGTCCTGCACGTCACCGGGCAGGTCGAGTCGCAGTACCTGGGCAGTGGGCGCGGCTTCATCCACGAGACCAAGGACCAACTCGGCATGCTCAGCGCCGTGTCGACGTACGCGGCCACCGTCACCTCCGCCCGTGACGCCGGGCGCGTCCTGCGCGAGGCGAGCGCGGCGGCACTCGCGACCCCGGGCGGGCCCGCCAGCGTCGAGTGGCCGATCGACCTCCAGTACGCGGCTCAGGAGGACGCGGGCGAGGCCGTCCCCTCCGGCTCCGGCGAGGCTCCCTCCCCGGACGCGGCCGAACTCGCCGCTGCACAGGCGCTGCTGGCAAAGTCCCGTCGCCCGCTCATCTGGGCCGGCGGCGGCGCCCGCCACGCCCGCCCGGAGCTCGCCGCACTGCTGGAGGCCACCGGTGCCGGACTGCTCAGCTCCAACTCCGGGCGCGGCTCGGTCCCGGAGGACCACCCCCTCGTGATCGGCAACTTCGCGACCAACCCCGCCGTGCGCGCCCTGCTCGCCGACGCCGACCTCCTCGTCACGATCGGCACCCACTTCCGCTCCAACGAGACCGCCGACTACAACCTGAAGCTCCCCGACGCCCATATCCAGATCGACGCGGACGCCGCGGCGCTCGGCCGGGTCTACCCCGCGCGCCACGCCCTGCACGCCGAGGCCGCCGCCGTCCTGCCCGCGCTGACCGGGGCCGCCGCCCGCGCCGACGCCGACTGGTCGGCCCGGGTCACCGCCGTACGCGACGAGGTCCGGGCCGCACTCCACGACGACATCGGACCGCAGGCCGCCCTGTGCGACGCCCTCGCCGCGGCCCTGCCGCGCGGCGCCGTGGTCGCCCGTGACGTCACCATCCCGTCGTCGTCCTGGGGCAACCGGCTCCTGCCGATCCACGACCCGCGCGCCAACGTCTTCCCGCGCGGCGGCGGCATCGGCCAGGGCCTGGGCATGGGCATCGGCGCCGCGCTGGCCCGCCCCGACGAGCCGACCGTGGTGATCGCCGGCGACGGCGGCCTCGCCGTCCACTTCGGTGAACTCCTCACCGTCGCCCAGGAACGCCCCCGCCTCACCCTGATCGTCTTCAACGACGGCGGCTACGGCGTCCTGCGCAACATGCAGGACAAGTACGGCGAACGCCGCTCCGGCGTCGACCTGTTCACCCCCGACTTCGGCCCGCTCGCCGCCGCCTGCGCCCTGCCGTACGCCCGCATCGCAGCCCCGGAAGAGGCCGCGCCGGTCCTGGAGGCGGCCCTAGCCTCCGACGGGCCCACCCTCGTCGAGGTCGACCTCACCGCGCTCGGCCCGATGAAGAACCCCTTCACCCCACCCGTCAAGATCCCCACCGCGTAGGGAGGCCACCGTCATGACCACTGCCGACGAGCACGAACTCGACCTCCTGGTCCGCCGGATGACCTGGGAGGCGGACGGCGTCCTCTCCGTCGAGCTGGCCCGGCCGGACGGCAAACCGCTGCCGGCCTGGACGCCGGGCGCCCATCTCGACCTGCACGTGGGCGGGTTCGTCCGCCAGTACAGCCTGTGCGGCGACCCCGCCGACCCGACGGGCTACCGCCTCGGCGTGCTCAACGAGCCGTCCTCGCGCGGGGGTTCCCGCCACGTGCACACCAAGCTGCGCCCCGGCCAGACAGTGCGCGCCGTCGGCCCGCGCAACCACTTCGCGCTGGAGCCCGCCACCTCGTACCTCTTCCTCGCGGGCGGCATCGGCATCACCCCGATCCTCGCGATGGCCCGCCGGGCAGAGCGGGACGGCGTCCCGTACCGCTTGATCCACGGCGGCCGGTCCCGGGCCTCGATGGCCTTCGGCGCCGAGCTGTCCGCCCTCACCGGCGACGTGACCCTCGTACCGCAGGACGAGCACGGCCATCCCGACCTCGCGGCCGCCCTGCGGGACCTGCCTGCCGACGCGCTGGTCTACTGCTGCGGACCGGAACCCCTGCTCAAGGCCGTCGAGGAGGCCTGCCCAGCGGGGCAGTTGAGGGTCGAGCGGTTCGCCGCGCCCGTCGTCGAACGCGACGGCGACGACACCGCCTTCGAGGTCGAGTGCCGCAGATCCGGCGTGACCCTGAACGTCGACGCCGGCACCTCCGTCCTGGAGGCCGCCGAGCACGCCGGCCTTGCCGTCGCCTCCTCCTGCCGGGACGGCATCTGCGGCTCCTGCGAGACCCGCGTCCTGGCCGGTACCCCCGACCACCGTGACTTCCTGCTCAGCGAGGCCGAACGCGCCACCGGCGAGACGATGATGCTCTGCGTCTCCCGGTGTGCCTCCGACCGCCTCGTCCTGGACCTGTGACCCGTACGGAGACCCGCATGACCACCGACACCGCCTGGCCGTACCTCGAACCGCACCAGACCCGCGGACACGAGCCGACCACCTACGAGCTGAAGCTCGCCCGCACCCTGGAGGAGATCTTCACGCACGACGGCCACGAACTCGGCGACGTCGTCGCCGGGCTCAACGCCCGCCAGGTCCGCACGCCGTCCGGCGCGCCCTGGACCGAGGAGACCTTCCGCACCGAGATGCAGCGCCTGGGAGCCTGAGATGCCACTTTCCGTATCCGACACCGCAGCCCACATCTACGCCCACGGCCTGCGCAACCAGTGGCACGCGGTCGTCCCCTCCGACTTCGTAGCCCCCGGCGGCCTGCGCAAGGTCACCGCCCTCGGCGAGAACTGGCTGCTGTTCCGCAAGGCCGACGGCACCCTGTCGATGCTCGCCGACCGCTGCCCGCACCGCGGCGCACCCCTCTCCCTCGGGAAACACCTGGGCGACCGGGTCGCGTGCTGGTACCACGGCGTCGAGGTCGACGGCTCCGGCACGGTCACCTCCGTGCCCGGCCTGCCCGGCTGCAACCTGGAGGGCAAGACCCTCGTCACCTCCCTCCCGGTCCGCGAGGTCGGCGGCGCGATCCTCGCCTGGTTCGGCGACGAGGAACACCCGGAACCCGCCGAGCTGACCCTCCCGGAGCCGCTCACCGACCCCGACGTGTCCGCCTTCCTCTGCTACGCCGAGTGGAACGTGCCGTGGCGGTACGCCATGGAGAACCTCCTCGACCCGATGCACGGCGCGTTCCTGCACCACGAGTCGCACACCATGTACGACGGCGACACCACGGCCAAGTTCCGCATCCGGGAGACCGAGCGCGGCTACTTCTTCGAGAAGACCGACCAGCGCGGAGTCAACTTCGACTGGGTGGAGCTCTGCCGCACCGGCGTCGACTGGGTGGACCTGTCCATCCCGTACCCGCCGTCGGCGGGACCGGGCGGCGCGTTCGGCATCGTCGGCATGGCCTGCCCGGTGGACGCCGGACGCACCGGCGTCTTCTTCTGGCGCTACCGCAGGGTGACCGAGTGGCAGCGCGACACCTGGCGCTTCCTCTACAAGACCCTCATCGAGGAACGCCACTGGCAGGTCCTGGAGCAGGACCGCGTCATGCTGGAGGCCATGCCCGCCGACGCCGACCAGCGGGAGAACCTGTACCAGCACGACCTGGGCGTGGTCCGCCTGCGGCGCCTGTACCAGGCCCAGGCAGCCGAGCAGGCCAAGGCGGCCGCGACACTCTGAAGCCGTGAGGGAGGGGCGGGCCGCCCGTCAGCCCGCCGCGCCCTCCTCGAATGTGTCCGACTCGACGATGGAGTGCTCCAGCCCGGACAGCAGCCGGGCGAGCTGACGGCGCTCGGTGAGGGAGAGCCCGCCGAGCATCCGGCGCTCGTTCTCCAGATGCTCGGCGAACACCTCGTCCACCTTCTTCAACCCGGCGTCGGTGAGCCGTGAGTACACGACACGGCGGTCCACCGCGTCGCGCTCCCGCACGAGCAACCCGTCGTTCTCCAGCCGGTCCAGACGCAGCGTCACACCCGCCGACGAGATCAGACCGGAGGCGGCCAGCTGGCCCGCCGTGAGCCGATAGGGCGCGCCCGCCCTGCGCAGCGCCGTGAGGACGTCGAACCCGGCGACGGACAGCCCGTGCTTCTCGATCTGCGCCGTGAGCCGCGACTGGTACTGGAGGTAGGCCCGGTGCAGCCGGGCGAGCACCTCCAGCGGCGAGGTGTCCAGCCCGGGGCGCTCGCGCGCCCAGTCCTCCACGATGCGCGCCACGGCGTCCGGCCGCCTCGCCCTGCGCTGAGCCATGTCGTCCCTTCACGGCTGGTCCTGTCGTGAAACGCGGGCTCAGTGGCCCCGCGCACCCCCTGAGAAATCTTAGCCCTGAGACAACCGCGGCGAACATCCACCGTCGTCCGACGGGACGGGGGGCGCCGCGCGGGCTCAGAAGATGCCCTGGCCGGGGACGAGGATCCCGCGCGGGTCGTACGTGCGCTTGGCCCTCGCCAGCCGTGGCCAGGCCGGGCCGAAGTGGGTGCGCCAGTCCGCCCGGGCGAAGGGGATGCTGCCGACCGGGTACTGGGTGCCGCCCGCCGATGCCGCGAGTTCGTAGGCGGACCGGTTGGCCGCCAGCAGCCGGTCGACGGTGGCCGTGTCGTCCGGCGGCGTCGTGCGCAGTACCGCGAAGAGGTACGGCGTCGCGTCGTCGGGCGCCCGCAGCAGCGGCGTGGTGAGGCGGTCGCGCCGGACCGGGTAGACGAGGACGACGCCGGGCCCCAGATCGGCCGGGGTCAGGTCGTCCAGCATCCGGGAGACGAGGGCGCCGGTCGACCTGCCGGGAAGCAGCAGGTTGAGCCAGGGGTGCGCCCAGTCCCAGAGACCGGCCTCCTTCAGCGCGGCGACCGAAGGTGCCAGCCGGTCCAGGAAGTCGTAGTAGGAGAGGTCGGCGATCTGGACGCCGGAGGGGTTGTGGCGCAGGCCGCGCAGCAGGACCGCGTCGTCCGGTGCGGGGCCGGCCGGTGGGCCGTACGCCACCGCCTCCAGGGTGTGGACCCGGAACTCGCCCTCGGGGTCCGCGGAGACCTGGCCCTCGACGTAGTCGAAGCGGCCCTCGCGCACCAGGGTGCGCTGGTCCTGGAGGAAGGTCTCCAGGTCGTCGTACGGCAGCAGGTAGTGGCGTACGGTCCCCGGGGCGCGCACCAGGCGGACGGTGGCGGCGACGATGACGGCGCACTGCCCGAGTCCGGCCAGGGCCGCGTGGAAGAGGTCGGGGCGCCGGGACCGGGAGCAGCGCACGAACTCACCGGCGCCGGTGACGACCTGGAGCTCGGTGACGTTGTCGACCTGGGCGCCGTGCCGATGGGTCTGGCCGCCGATGCCGCCGACGGAGAGGGTGCCGCCGACGGACAGTTCGAGATAGTCGGTGAACACCGGCGGGGTGAGACCGTGCGCGATGGTGGCCTTCGCCAGCTCGCTCCATCTGATGCCGGCGCCGACGGTGACGGTGGTGCTGTGCGGTCCCATGGGGCCGATGCGGGTGAGGGGCGCGGTGTCGATGACGAGGCCGCCCGAGACCTGCGCCTGCCCCTGTGTGGCGTGCCCCTGGCCGCGCGGCGCCACCGGCAGCCGGTGCTCGTTGCAGAACCGGACCATGGTCACCACGTCACGGACCGACCCGGGGCGCAGCACGGCCACCGGGCGGCGGTGCACGATATGGCCGAAATCGTCCGAGGCCGCCGCCAGGGAAGCCTCGTCCGTGCTCAGCGTGCCGTCGAGCGGCGGGATCCCGACCAGGGCCGTTCCGTCCGCCGTGGCGGTCGTGGCCCAGGTGCGGGTGGCGGGGGCGAAGCCGCTCACGGCCGCGCCGGTGACCGTGAGTCCGCGCAGAACGGTACGTCGCGACGGCGTGTGGGACATGCGGGGCCACCTCACGAACTATCGGGGATCACCAAGTCCGCGTCATCCTAGGCGAGTTGAGCCCGCCTGGCGGGAACGAAACGCGCACTTCCCCGCAGGTCAGCCGGATGCGCCCCCGCGCGCCTCCAGCGTGCGCCGCGCGTGCGCGAGGAAGCCCTCCAGGGCGAAATCGAAGGACCGGTCCGTACGGCTGTCACCGAGTGCGGCGAGCGCCTCGGCGAGCCGTGGGGTCGCCGCGACGTCGGCTATCTCCCACATGGCCTCGGGGGCGGCGAGGTCCAGCGCCGAGCCGAGCACCATGTTCTCCAGCGCGATGATGACGGGCATGACGTCCGCCGTACGGAATCCCGCGTCCAGCAGGAGGGTGACGGCGCGCTCGTAGTGCTCTAGGACGCGCGGGGCGCGCACCGGGTTCGTCATCAGCAGCGGGATGGCCCGCGGATGCGCCGCGAAGGCGGCACGGTAGGAGCGCGCCCAGGCCGCCATGGCGGCGTCCCAGGGGCGCAGGTCCAGGGTGGTGGCGTCGATGGCCTCCGCCACCCGTTCGCGCAGCAGCTCCACGATGCCGTCCCGGCCGTCCACATGGTGATACAGCGAACCGGTCTGCACACCGAGCCGGCGCGCGATCTGCGGGACGCTGAACTCGCCCTGCGCGTCGACGAGTTCGAGCGCCGCGGTGGTGATGCGCTCGCGGTCGAGCAGAGGTGTGCGCGGCCGTCCCATGACGTGTGTTCCCCCTCCAGGGTCTTCCCGGTTGCTGAAAGGGAGGTTACATTGCGAAAACCGAAAGCCTTTAGATTTACGGCGACGGACACCCCGCACGCCCGCTCCCCGCCTCTGCTCGCAGCTCAGAAGGGCTTTCCCGTGCCCGTCACCACTCCCGGCCCAGGCCCCGCCGAGGGCGCCCCGGCCGCCGGACCGTCCCTGCGCTCCGGTTCGCTCGGCACCGCCGACATCGCCTTCTTCGTCGTGTCCGCCGCCGCCCCGCTCACCGTCATGGCGGGCGTCGCTCCCCTCGCGATCCTGCTCGGCGGCATCGGAGCCCCGGTCGGCTATCTCCTGGCCGGCATCACGCTCGCCGTCTTCGCGGTCGGTTTCACCACGATGAGCCGCCACGTCCGCAGCGGCGGCGCGTTCTACGCGTTCGTCACCCGCGGACTCGGCCGCCACATCGGCATCGGCGCCGCCCTCCTCGCCCTCATCGGCTACAACGGCATGGAGATCGGCGTCTACGGCCTCCTCGGCAGCGCCACCCAGGACACCACGCACGCCCTCTTCGGCACCGACGTCCCGTGGCTGCCCGTGTCACTGGCCGGACTCCTGCTGATCGGCTACGGCGGCTACCGCTCCATAGACTTCGGCGCCAAGGTCCTCGGCGTCCTGCTCGCCGCCGAGACCGGCATCCTCGCCCTGCTCGCCGCCGGAGTGCTGATCAAGGGCGGGGCGCACGGCCTGTCCCTGCACTCCTTCACGCCCGGCAACGTCCTCGTACCCGGCACGGCGGCGGTCCTGGCCTTCGCGTTCGCCGCGTTCACCGGCTTCGAGTCGACGGTCATCTACCGCCGCGAGGCCCGCGACCCCGCCCGCACCGTCCCGCGCGCCACCTACATCGCCGTCGCCTTCCTCGGCCTCTTCTACGCGTTCGTCGTCTGGACCGTCATCCAGGCGTTCGGGGACGCCGAGGTCGTCGAGGCCGCCGGCACCGACCCCGCCGGCCTGTTCTTCTCCGCCATCACGACGTACGTCGGCGCCTGGGCCGCGGACCTCATGCACGTACTGATCGTCACCAGCGTCCTCGCGTCCCTGCTCGCCTTCCACAACGCCATCAACCGCTACGGCCTCGCCCTCGCCGAGGAGGGGATCCTGCCCAAGGCCCTCGCCAGGGTCCACCCGCGCCACGGCTCGCCGTATGTCGCCGGCATCGCCCAGACCGTGCTCGGCGCGGTCGTCGTCCTCGCCTTCGCGGCGGCCGGCGCCGACCCGTACGGACAACTGCTGCTGTGGGTCAACACCCCGGGCATGCTGGGCCTGATGGCTCTGCAACTGCTCGCCGCACTCGCCGTACCCGTCTACTTCCGGCGCGTCAGCCACCGTGAGGGCGTGCTGCGCACGGTGGTGGCGCCCGTCGTGGCCGCCGTGCTGCTCAGCACCGCCATCGTGCTCGTGATCACGCACCTGGACCTGTTCACCGGAGCCTCCGCGGGTGTGAACACGCTGCTCGCGGCCATCGTCCCCGCGGTCTTCCTGGCGGGGCTCGTGCTCGCCGCGTGGCTGCGCCGCCGCAGGCCCGGGATCTATGCCCGGTTCGCGTCCGAGCCGACCGAGGCCGGGACCGGGACCGGGGACGCCACGGCCTCGCAGACGGCGGCCTCCCGGGCCGGGGGCTGACCTCCTGCCTCGCGGCGACAGCGGACCGTCCACGACCGACCATCAAGGAGAAACAGCCACATGCCCACCGCCGACCTCGTCATCACCGGCGCCCGCGTCCGAACCCTCGACCCCGAGCGCCCGCACGCCTCCGCGGTGGCCGTGCGCGACGGTCTCATCGCCGCCGTCGGTGAGGAAGCCGACGTACGGGACTGGCGCGGAACCGGCACCGAGGTCGTGGACCTGGCCGGGGCGTCCCTCGTGCCCGGCCTCGTGGACTGCCACAGCCACCCCGTCTGGGGCCTGGAGATGGCCACCGGCCTCGATCTGTCCTCGGTCCGCGACCTCGACGGACTCCGGGCGGCGCTCGACACGGCCGAACGGACCGACGGATGGGTCGTCGGGTACGGCCTCGACCACAACGCCTTCGAGGGCCGGCCCATCGACCGGGCCCTGATCGAGGACGTACTGGGCGACGCCCCGGCCTTCCTGCGCCTCTACGACGGCCACTCGGCCCTCGTCACCGGCGCCGCCCTGACGGCGGCCGGTGTCACCGGACCCCGGACCTTCGCACAGCGCTCCTACCTCGCGACCGACGCCGACGGGCGCCTGACCGGGCACCTCGTCGAGCACGCCGCGATGGACCTGGTCGGCACGGTCGTACCCCGGGCCTCGCATGCCGAACGGCGCGCCCGGCTGGTCGAGTTGCTGTCGGCGATGGCGGCGACCGGGCTCACCGGAGCCCACGTCATGGACCTCGGCGACCTCGACCTGGTCGACACCGTCGGGCGGGAGACCGTCCTGCCGCTGCGGCTGCGCTTCGCCCCCTGGTGCATGCCGGGCGCCGACAAGGAGGCCCTGGACGAACTCGTCGCCCTCCAGGAACGCGCCGGGCGGCACTGGCGGGTGGGCGGGGTGAAGTTCTTCATGGACGGAACCGTCGAGGGCGGCACCGCCTGGCTTGAACACCCGGACTGCCACGGCCAGGGCACCGACGCCTTCTGGCCGGACCCCGCCGCGTACGGCGAGGCCGTACGCCATCTGCACCGTGCCGGGGTGCGGACGGCGACCCATGCCATCGGCGACGCGGCCGTGCGCCACGTACTCGACACCGTCGAGTCGCTCGGACCGGACGCCCGTCTCGTCCACCGAGTGGAACACCTGGAGTCGGTGCCGGACGACACCGTGGCCCGGTTCGCGCCGCTCGGTGTCATCGCCTCCATGCAGCCCCCGCACACCGGTTACACCCGGGCCGACCGGTCCGACGAGTGGTCCCGGCGGCTGGGCGCGGAGCGTGCCTCGCGTGCCTGGCGCCTGCGGGACCTGCGGGACGCGGGCGCGGTCGTCGCGCTCGGCTCGGACTGGCCCATCGCCCACTTCGACGCCCGTGCGGTCCTGGCCACCGCCCGGGCGCCCCGGGGTGCTGCCTCGGCCAGGGCGGGACTCACCGGTCTCCAGGCACTTGAGGGCTGCACCTCGCACGCGGCCCTCGCGGCCGGCGAGACGTCCGCCGCCGGCCGTATCGCCGTAGGGTTCCGAGCCGATCTGACCGCGCTGGGCGTCGATCCCGTCGACGCGGGCGGCGACGAGGTCGCCGAGGCGCCGGTGCGTCTCACCGTGACGGGCGGACACGTCGTGCACCGCGAGGTCTGAGCGGGCACGCGATCGCGGGGTGCGGCGCCGTCCGCGCCTCAGGAAGGCGCCGCACTTCGTCAAGAGCCTTACGCCCATGGTGAGTTCAGGGCAGCTCGGCCCGCTCCGGGCTCTCGTCGAGGAAACCGCCCGACTGGTGCTGCCACAGCTTGGCGTAGGCGCCGTCCCTCGCGAGCAGTTCGTCGTGGCTGCCCTGCTCGACGATCTGCCCGCGGTCGAGCACGACGAGCCGGTCCATGGTGGCGACCGTGCTCAGCCGGTGCGCCACCACGAGCGCCGTCCGCCCCTCCACGAGCCGCCACAGCGCCTCCTGCACGAGGAGCTCGCTCTCCGAGTCCAGGGCACTGGTGGCCTCGTCGAGCAGCAGGATCGGCGCGTCACGCAGGATCGCCCGCGCCAGCGCGACCCGCTGGCGCTGACCGCCCGACAGCTTGATGCCGCGCTCGCCCACCATGGTGTCGAAGCCCAGCGGCAGCGCGTCGGCGAACTCCGTGACATGCGCCGCCTCGGCCGCCCGGCGGATCTCGGCGTCGTCCGCGTCCGGCCGGCCGAAGGCGATGTTGTCCCGCAGCGTGCGGTGGAACATCGCCGGGTCCTGCGGGACGTAGGCGATCTGGCCGCGCAGGTCCGTCTGGCGCAGCCTGCTGATGTCCTGACCGCCGATCAGGATCCGCCCGGCGTCGATGTCGGTCATCCGCAGCAGCAGCCGGGTCAGCGTGGTCTTGCCGCCGCCCGACCGGCCCACGAGGCCGAACTTCGCGCCGGCGGGCACCGCCAGGTCGAGACCGTCGAACAGTGGCCGGCCGGTGGTGTGGGCGAAGGTCACCTTCTCGAAGCGGACATCGGAGGAGTCGGTCAACAGCGGCTCCGGCGACGGCGGGTCGAGCACGGTCGGCGGGGTCAGCAGCAGTTCGGTGAACTGCGCGGCCTCCGTCATCGAGCTCTCCAGCCGACGGTAGATCTGGTTGAACTCGAACATGATCCGGGTCGCGTTGCTGTAGTAGGTGAAGGCCACCACGATCGCCTCCACGCCGTGCGCGCCCCCGCCGAGCGTGACCGCCAGCAGCAGTCCCAGCGCGTTCGTCAGCACCGACATCGGCGCCACGAAGGTGTCGATGCGCAGATTGCCGTAGTCCCACGACCGCAGCGTGAGCCGACGGGACGCGGCGACCCGGGAGCGGTGCTCGGCGGCCTCGAGCCCCTCGGCCGCGAACGCCCGCACCGTGTCCATATTCATCAGGCTGTCGGCGACATGCCCCGACACCCGCGCGATCGCCTCCTCCCGCTGGTCGACGAGTGCCTGCCGACGCCGGATCAGCGGCACCACGCACACCGCCGTCACCGTGATCATCACCAGCAGCCCGACCACCAGCAGCGGTTCGTAGCGCCACAGCACCACCGCGCCGAAGGCCAACGGCACGAACATCCCCACGATCTGGAACGTCAGCGTGTCCACGAAGGACTCGAAGCGGGACGCGAAGCTCAGGACCCGCTTGGTCAGCGACCCGGCGAAGTTGTCGTGGAAGAACGCGGCGTCCTTGGCGAACAGCTCGTCCATTCCGACCACGTACAGATGCTCGATGCCCAGAGCGTCCAGGCGGTTCAGGCAGTGCAGCGCCACACGCCACAGCGCTTCAGAGAACAGCAGCACACCGACGAAGCCGGCGACGTACGGCACTGTCGAGGCGACGGTGATGTCCCCGTCGCCGGCGATCTCACCGACGAGCTTGGCGACGATCAGCGGCGCCACATAGTTGATTCCGATGTTGCCGACGGCCGACAGCGCCATCGTCGGCATCGCCAGCCACTTCAGACGGGTCAACTCCCGCCCGTAGTGGCGAAGTGCGAGAAGCACCGACCGCTTGCCCGGCAGAACCCTGCGCGTTTCAGGCGTTCCCATCTCACCCCTGCAATTTCGACTACGTAGAGTCACTGGTCGAATACGCAGTGTCCCGCGACCGAGGCGGCGCAGTCCAAGTGTTTTCCGGGCCGGTGGGAGCGTGCGGGGGGCGTACGGGGCAGGCGAAACCGCGACTTCCCTGTACCACAAGTAACATGATCCACTTTTCTCTCAGGTGCGCTTCACGTCACCGCGGCACCCGCTCGGCCGCCCCCTTCCTTCGAACATCCAGAGGACTTCCATGTCGTCTCAAGGCGATGCCCTCCAGCAGGCGCAGACCGACTACGAGCAGCACATGCGAACCTGCCGGCAGTGCCACGCCGACAGCGCCCGGTGCGCGGTCGCGAAGCATCTGCTGCGGCTGTACAACAACGCCCGAAGAAGCGGTGGGCGAGCGGGCGCGGGGGATCGCTGACCCCTCTCGACGCCCGGCCGGGGCGCACGGCACTCGCGGGGGTGTGCGAGGCTCAACTCCCCTGCCCCGTGGAGGACTTCGTGCGACTTCTGCCCCGCTCGCCGTCCGGCTGGACCATGGCCGTGTTCGGGTCCCTCGCCGCCGGCCTGGGTGTGGTGGGGCTCGTCGCCCCGGACGTCCTGCTGGGGCTGATGGGGTTCACGCCCGTGCCGGACTCCCGGCGGGCCGAAGGGGACCACACGACGGTCTTCCTGACGGCGTCCTCCATGGCGGCGCTCAACATGGGCGTCTACTACGTGCTGGCCGCGCTCTCCGACTGGAAGGCGTTCTTCCGCTGGACCGTGCCCTTCCGCCTGCTGACCTGCGCGGTCTTCACCCTCGCGGTGATCGGCGGCCGGGCACCGTCCGGCTTCCTCGGCGTGGGGCTGTGGGAGGGCATCGGCGCTATCGTCACGGGCGCCGCGCTCCGATACGAGCAACGGCGCGCACCCGCCCGGGAGATGGACGCGGACCCGGTGGTCTGACGCGCGGGCGCGCGGACCTGGCGGGCGGGCCTCGCAAGCCGGTGCATCACATCGGCCCCGGGTCCCGCCCCGTCACTTCAGGACCGTCTCCCACGTGTCGACGGCGTAGTGCACAGCCATCCCGTGCCGTTCGTACAACACCGGAGCGCCCGTGGCGTTGGAGGTGTCCACGCCGAGTCCCACCGTCTCCCGGCCGCGCCCGGCGAAAGCGGCGAACGCGTGCCTCAGCAGCAGGCCGCCGAGCCCCGCGCCGCGCGCCTCGCGCAGTACGCCTATGCTCCGGATCCAGCCCATGGCCTCACGGTCGTCGCGTGCCATGAGGAACCCGGCGTCGCCGAGTTTCTCGGTGCCGGCGAGCCACACCATGGACCAGTCGAGGGTGTCCGCGTCGACGTCGTGCAGCCACTGTTCGTAGGTGCGCGGCTGGAAGTCGAAGTGCTCGGCGAAGCTCGACTGGTACAGCGCGTGGACGCGCGTACGGTCGGCCTCGTCGGTGCACGCCCGCAGTGTCACGCCGGCCGGAGGTTCGGGCGCCAGGTCCTCGGTGGCGTCCAGCGGCCGTTGCAGCACGTGATAGCGCCGTACGGCGGACCAGCCGCGGCGCGTGATCAGGCCGGTGTCGAGGGTCGGCTCGGTGTTGAGGTGCAGATGCACCACCGCCCTGGCCGCACCGTTCTCACGGGCCTTGTCCAGGGCACGGGCCTCCATCGCGTCCAGGATCAGCTCACCGGCGCGCTGGTGATCGGGGAGCACGTAGTGGTCGACGTCGACGCGCTCGCCGCCCGACTCGTCCCACAGCAGGCCGTACGCCACCAGCCGGTCGCCGTCGAAGGCGAGCCAGGAGTCGCGTTCCAGGGCGATGTCGGGCCGTTTCAGATCGGCCTCGACGGTGTGCAGGTCGGTCTCGGGCCGGCCGATCTCGATCCGGTCGACTTCGTTGAGGAGTTCGGTGACGGCGGCCGCGTCGGTGAGGCCGGCCGGACGAAGGGCGTAGGGCATGGCCTCAGGGTCCGGGGCAGGGCGAGGCGGCCGCAACGGATTTTCGCCGGCCGCCCCGCCCTGCCCCTGCCTCGTGCCCTTCGTCAGCAGTCGGGCACGCCGGCGATCTTCTCGCCGCCCCGGATGTAGAGGTTGTTCACCCACGCGATGTCGCTGCCGGCGAACTCCTGCACGGCGGTCCACCAGTTGTTGCCGCCGACAGCGGGGTCATTGACGTACTGGCCCTGGGTCTGGCACACGGCGTCCAGCCAGTACTTCGAACGGACCGCGAGCCGCGGCGAGTCGGTCGTCGGCCGGCTGCGCAGGTTGACGTCCGTCGCCCAGATGTAGACGTCGGTCAGGGTCGGGTCGCCGTTGTTGGCGGCGGCGACGGCGGAGCTGCCGGCCGTCGGTGCGGCCTCGGCCGTGGCGGCGAGGGTGCCGACGGAGAGCGCGGCCACCGCCAGAGCGGTGGCGCAGCGGCGCAGCTGTGTCTTCATGTGTGTCCCCCGGTCGTGGAAGGTCAAGGTGATGGTGGTCAGCAGTTCGCGGAAGCGGGCAGGTCGCCGTACTCGTTGCCCTTGAGGTACACGGCGCTCACATAGCCCTCGACGAGCTTGACCCACACGTCGTTGGTGTAGCCGTGGTCGCTGATGGTCTCGCCGTGCACCCAGCAGTAGGCGCCGCGCGGCTGGTTGGCCGCGACGCTGCCGACCTTGGCGTAGGAGCGTGCCGGGCCGGAGCGGACGTTGACCGTCTCGTAGGGCACTACGGCGTATGGCGCGGCCATGATGCGGGCGCCGCCCTGGTCCGCGGTGGATGCGGCGACGGCGGTCGCCGCGGTGAGCGGACCGAGCAGGGCGAGCGCGCCGACGCCGACGAGCGCGGCCCGGGCGATGGTGCGACTGGGCATGGATGTTCCCCCTGTTTCCGACTGTGCGGAGTGTTCCGGCGGGTGGTTCGCCGACGCCTCGAACACTAGGGAAAGCCGTTGCACGGGGGACCCTGACACTTACCAGGTACCGCTCCGGCGACAGGGGCCCCTACGGTCCTGACGACGAGGAATGCGAAGCCGGACGACGGCGGGCACCACCGTCACGACGACACCACCGACCCATGAAAGAGGGCTCGTATGCGCCGCCGTACGCTCCAGACCCTGCTTGCCGCATCGGGCGCCGCCGCGATGCTGGCGCTCACCCCGGTCGCCGCCGACGCCGCACCGTTCTCGGGCGGCAACTACGGGGCCTACGGATTCGAGGGTCAGTACCCGACCGTCGGCGGCTGCACCGGAAGCTTCCGGCAGGTCGGGCCGACCAAGACCGCCTCGGGCATGTCCCTGAAGTACTTCTACTCCGACAGGTGCGGCTCCTACGCCCGCATCGACAACTCCCGCAACAACTGCGCCGCCGTCATCGAGCGTTCGAACTCCGGGGCGGGGAACGCGGACGGCTGGGTCTCGGAGACCGTCGACCCGGGCATCAACTACGCCTACACGAAGATCGGCAACAACCTCAGCGGCCGCGTCTCACGCGCCCTGCTGACGTGCGACGGGCACGTCCTGGCGTACACGAACTGGTACTGACCGCCGCGGGGCGTCGCGGCGCCGGCACGGCCCGGTCGGGAACGGGGGCAACCGACCGGGCCGTGTGCTCGTCCTACGGATCATGCTCACCATCGGCATCATCGGCCCTCTGGGCGCGGCGCTGCGCCAGCTCCTCGAGTTCGCATGGCTCCAGACCCGGTCCTGCGCCTTCGCCATCGCCCTGATGTCCGGCGTGGCGGCGTCCACCCTGCTGCCGGGTCTGCCCGTGGCCCGCTACGACCTGCTCGTCGTCTACGGCGTGCTGCTGACGCTGCTGTTCTGGCTGCGCGGCTGGGAGAACGGGCGGGACGTCGGCGTCATCGCCGTCTGCCATGTCATCGGCCTGGCGTTCGAGCTGGTGAAGGTGTCCCTCGGCTCATGGAGCTATCCGGAGCCGGCCGTCCTGAAGTTCGCGGGGGTCCCGTTGTACGGCGGGTTCCTGTACGCCGCCGTCGGCAGCTACATCTGCCGGGCCTGGCAGCTCTTCGACCTGGAGGTGGTCCGTTACCGGCCCCGCTCGACGGCACTGGTCGCCGCGGGGATCTACATCAACTTCTTCAGCCACCACTGGCTGCCCGACGCGCGCTGGCTGCTGGCCGCACTGCTGCTGGCCGTCACCGCCGGCACCTCCGTGCGGTACACCGTGCGCGGTGTACGCCGTCGGATGCCGCTCGCGCTGTCGTTCGTCCTGATCGGCTTCTTCCTGTGGGTCGCGGAGAACTTCGCCACCTACGTGGGCGCCTGGCGCTACCCGTACCAGATGGACGGCTGGCAGCCCGTGGGCGTGGAGAAGTTCGGCGCCTGGTCCCTGCTGATCAGCGTCACGTTCGTGCTGGCGGCGGTCGCCCGATCGCGTCGGGAGCGGGCGAAGGCCGGAGCCTCGTAGGCCGGGAGGACTGAATGGCGGTGGCCCGGCCCCCGCCATCACTCACGGTACGACGGGCGGTGCTAGCCCTTCGGGCCCGCCTGCTGCACGACCTCGAAGGACCACAGCGTGGACCCGCTCGCGGCCGGCTTGGGGCGCTCGCCCTCCGTGGCACCGCCCTGGTGGGCCGACTTCATGGGGCCCTCCATCCACGCCTGGAAGGACTCCTCGTCCCGCCAGCGCGTGTAGACGAGGTAGGTGTCGGTGCCCTCGACCGGCCGCAGGAGCTCGAACCACTCGAACCCGTCCGAGCCCTCCACGGCGTGCGCACGGGAGGCGAAGCGCTTCTCCAGCGTCTCGCGCTGCTCGGCGGGGACGGTCAGTACGTTGATCTTGACTACGCTCATGGTGCTCATCCTGCCGCACGGCCGCAGGTGGACACGCGGCGGCTCGTGCATCGGGCGACCGGGGTCGCTCGGCGGCTCCCGCACAAGGCCACCGAGGTCACTCGGCGGGGAGGAGCGGCCCGGCGGGGGAGCGCCGGGGTCACCCCTCCCCGCCCCGGCTCAGGCCGTGTGCAGGGTCAGGCCGTAGCGGCCGAGGATCTCGTTGACGGGCTGGAACCAGGTCTCACCGCCGCCGGAGCAGTTGCCCCAGCCGCCCGAGGTGACGCCTTGCGCCTGGTCGCCGCTGATGAAGGAGCCACCGGAGTCACCGGGTTCGGCGCAGACGCTGGTCTTCGTCATCTGGTGCACCGCGCCCTGGCTGTAGTTGACCGTCTCGTTCTTGGCCAGCACGGCGCCGCAGTGCCAGTGCGTGGTGGAGCCGGACCGGCAGATGGAGCTGCCGACAGGCGCCTCGGCCGAGCCCCGTACCAGCTGGTCCGAGACCGTGCCCCAGCCGAGCACGACCGGTACGGTCCACCAGCCGCTGCCGACGTTCACCCACGCGTAGTCGTTGTCCGGGAACGAGGAGCCCTGGAAGTTCCCGATGTAGCTGCCGTCCCAGCCCCGGACACCGGCGCCCGCCTGCCCGCAGTGCCCCGCGGTGATGAAGCCGCCGTGCACCGAGAAGCCTATGGAGCAGCGGACGTTGCCGGTGTAGTACGGGTCGCCGCCGACCGTGCCCGCGGCGAAGGTGCGCGGTGCGCCGGCGACCGTCTCGACGGTGACGGGTCCCGTCGCGCGTGCCTGGGAGACGAAGCGTCGGACATCGTTGTCAGCTTGCTTGTCGTCGACGACGTTCACGACGACGGTGTTCGCCACCGGGTCTACGTGCCAGCTGCTGACGCCCGCGGGTGCGGAGAGCCGGTCGATGCGTGCCTTGGCGGCGTCGAGCTGCCGCGCGCTGTGCGTGACGGTGCGCACGGTTGCTCCGGTGGCCCGGACCTCCCGGACGGTCGAGGCGGGGGCGTCCGAGGTCACGGCCACCGTGAGCCGTTCGCTCTTGGCGTCGAACCAGGAGCCGCCGTAGGCGGATCCGGCCGCCTTGCGCGCCTTCGGTGCGAGGTTGGTGGCGGTGCGTTCCGCCGCGAGCCGGTTCTCGGCCTGCGCCTTCGACAGGCCGAAGTCGCGCTGCATGGCCTGGAGCAGTCCGGCGGAGGCGGGTGCGTCGGTCGCCGTGGGGGAGTCGTCCGCCGCTGCCTGGCCGGTGCCGCCCGCGGTGAAGCCGCCGAACAACAGGAGTGCGGCCACGCCGGCGTACTTGAGTCTGCTGCGTCTCAAGGGAGTTGCCCTTCGTCGTTCCAACAAGGTGGGGTGGAACAACCGCAAGCTGAGAGCGCTCTCAATCGGGGTTCGGGCAGAGCATAGCCAGACCGGCGTGTCAGGTCCATACCAAAATTCCGGCGGATTTTCCGGCGGAACGGCTCACTGAAAGGTGTCGCGCGCCCGAAACGCCTCGCGCACCCCGGATGCCGTCGGGCGTCCGGGGTGCGCGAG
Source organism: Streptomyces chartreusis (assembly GCF_008704715.1). NCBI lineage: Bacteria > Bacillati > Actinomycetota > Actinomycetes > Kitasatosporales > Streptomycetaceae > Streptomyces > Streptomyces chartreusis. Next base: position 530,823 of record NZ_CP023689.1, on the reverse strand, counting down.
GGAAGTGCGCGGCTGGTGCGTCAGCCGATCTGGCCCCTCCGGGCCTCCTGCCACAGGTCGACGCCGCCGTCGGTGGCGTACTTGTCGATCTCGGCGAGTTCCTCGTCGCTGAAGTCGGCGTTCTCCAGCGCCGCCACGTTCTGCTCCAGCTGCTCGGTGCGCGAGGCACCGATCACCAGCGACGTCACACGCCGGTCGCGCAGCGCCCAGGCCAGCGCCATCTGGGCGAGGCTCTGTCCGCGCCGGGCCGCGATGTCGTTGAGCGCGCGCAGCCGGCGCAGCATGTCGTCCGTCAGCCAGGTCTCGTCGAACGACTTGCCCTGGGTGGCTCGCGAGCCGGCCGGGACACCGTCGAGGTAGCGCCCGGTCAGCAGCCCCTGGGCCAGCGCGGTGAACCCGATCACCCCGAAGCCCTCCTGCTCGGCGGTGTCCAGCAGGCCCTCGGTCTCGATCCAGCGGTTGAGCATGCTGTACGACGGCTGGTGGATGAGCAGCGGCGTGCCCAGCTCCCGCAGGATGGCCGCCGCCTGCCGGGAACGCTCGGCGTCGTACGAGGAGATGCCGACGTACAGGGCCTTGCCCTGGCGTACGGCGGTGTCGAGCGCGCCCATCGTCTCCTCCAGCGGCGTGCTCGCGTCGAGCCGGTGGGAGTAGAAGATGTCGACGTAGTCCAGCCCGGTCCGGCGCAGCGACTGGTCGAGGGAGGCGAGCACGTACTTGCGGGAGCCGCCGCCCTGGCCGTAGGGGCCAGGCCACATGTCCCAGCCGGCCTTGGTGGAGACCACCATCTCGTCCCGGTAGGGGGCGAGGTCCTGCTTCATCAGCCGGCCGAAGTTGATCTCGGCGGCGCCGTACGGCGGGCCGTAGTTGTTGGCGAGGTCGTGGTGGGTGATGCCCAGGTCGAAGGCGCGCAGGGCGATCTCGCGCTGGCTCTCGAAGGGCTTGTCGTCACCGAAGTTGTGCCAGTACCCCAGGGACAGCACGGGCAGGTCGAGTCCTGAGCGTCCGGTGCGCCGGTAGCGCATGGTGCCGTTGTAGCGCTCGGGATCAGCGACGTGGTTCATCGAGAGGTCTCCGCAAGGTGCAGTCGGGGTGGTTCGGTCCGGGTGAGGGACGTGTTCACTGTGCTCCTGCCTGATTCTGACGTCCAACGCATCCTTTTCATCGGATTCAGCGACACCGTTTCTGAATCCCGGGTGGTGCCACTCCTCAGGACCGTGGGCCGCGGCAGCGCGAGGGTCTGGAGGGCACGCGAGGACACTTGTTTCTTTAAATTAGTAATTAATATTGACAGGGTTCCAGCCGCGCGCCACAGTCTTCGCCGTGACGCCGACGGCCCCGCCGCACGCGCGGCCCGCGTCACGCCGAGTGCACCTCATCGGGACCCAGTTCAAATAAATTAGTAATTAATCTTGACGTGGCCGAAGCGCCACGCGAACCTGGATCAGCCGCGAGCGGGCCCCTGTCGTCAGGAGGGCAGACCCGTCGCGGGGATCCACAGGGAGCCATCCATGTCGAACCCGCACACCAGCCGACGGCGTTTCCTCGCCGGACTCGGTGCCACCGGCACAGCCGCCCTGCTCAGCGGCTGTGTCACCTCGACCTCGTCCTCGAAGTCCTCCTCCGACGGCGCGGTCACCCTCCAGTCCAACGTGTCGGCGCCGCAGGCCAAGGCGGCGATGGAGGACCTGGTCGCCGCGTACGGCAAGAAGGGTACCGGCGACGTCAGCCTCAACACCGTCGCCGCCGAGACCTTCCGCACCCAGCTGCCGACGTACCTGACCTCCGCCAACCCGCCGGACGTCTACACCTGGTACCCCGGCTCGGTGGCGGACGCCTACGCGAAGAAGGACCTGCTGCTCGGCCTCGACGACCTCTGGGGCTCCTCCGAGCTCAAGGGCTACTCCAAGGCGCTGCACTCGCTGTGCACGTCGAGCTCCGGCAAGAAGGTCTTCGTCCCGGCCACCTACTACTGGTGGGGCATGTTCTACCGGAAGTCCAACTTCGCCAAGTGGGGCGTGAGCGAGCCGAAGAGCTGGGACGACTTCCTCGACCTGTGCGACAAGCTCAAGAGCAAGGGCGTCGCCCCGATCGGCCTGGGCGCCGGCGGCAACACCGCCTGGGTCGCCTCGGCCTGGTTCGACTACCTCGACATCCGCATCAACGGCGCCGTGTACCACCGTGAACTGCTCGCCGGGAAGCACCGCTTCGACGACCCCGAGGTCCGCAAGGTCTTCGACCGCTGGCAGGAGGTGCTGCCGTACTTCGACCCGAACGGCACCGCCGGCGCCTTCCAGGACGCGACGACCGCCCTGCTCAACGGCCGCAGCGGCATGATGCTGATCGGCACCTTCTTCGCCGACGCGGCCCCCAAGGACGCCCTCGACGACATCGACTTCTTCCGCTTCCCGATCATCGACCCGAAGGTCCCGCTCGCCGAAGAGGCCCCCACCGACGGCTACTTCGCCAGCGCCCGCACCGGACGCAAGGACGGCGTGCTCGACCTGCTGGGCTACCTCGCCACCGCCGAGGCCCAGGAGATCTACATCAAGGGCTCCTCCGGCACCGTCCTGCCCTGCCACCCCGACGCCAAGGACTCCGGCACCCCGCTGGTGCAGAAGGGCCGCAAGCACATCGAGGAGGCGGCGGAGATCACCCAGTTCTTCAACCGCGACTCCAGCGACGCCCTCCAGCCCACCGCCGACACCGCGCTGACCAAGTTCCTCGCCAAGCCCAAGGAGATCGGGTCCATCCTCACCGACTGGCAGCGCGAAGCCGAGAAGATCTGGAACGCCTGACATGGCCGTCCTGACCGCCCCCCACCGCAAGTCTCCGGTCCCGGCGCCGCCCCGTGGCGGCCGGGCCCGGGGCCCGCGGCGCACACCCCCGCTGGTGCTCGCCTTCGTCCTCGTCCCGCTGCTCGCCGAGGCGGTGTGGGTGTTCTGGCCCGCGCTCCAGGGCTTCTACCTCGCCCTGACCAGCTGGGACGGTGTGTCGGCACCGAGGTTCGTCGGCCTGGACAACTTCCGCGAGATGGCGGGCGACGACGTCTTCCGGGGCGCCGTCGGCCACACGGTGCTCTGGCTGGTGCTGTTCGGCGGCCTGTCCGCCCTGCTCGGCCTCGCCGCGGCGATGCTGCTCCAGCAGGAGCGGCGCGGCGTCGGCTTCTACCGCGCCGCCCTCTTCCTGCCCGTCGTGTTCTCGCTCGTCGCCACCGCCCTGGTCTGGCAGGCCATCTACCAGCCCGACGGCGTCCTCAACCAGCTCCTAGAGTCCGTCGGCCTCGGCAGCCTGCGGCACGCCTGGCTCGCCGACCAGGACACCGCCCTGTACGCGGTCATCGTGCCCGCGCTGTGGCGCCAGATCGGCTATGTGATGGTCCTGTACCTCGCCGGCCTCAAGGGCATCGACCCCGCCCTGTACGAGGCCGCCAAGGTCGACGGCGCGAGCGCCTGGCAGCGCTTCCGCCACGTCACCCTGCCCCAGCTGCGCAGCGTCAACGCCGTCGTCCTGTCGGTCATCATCATCGACTCGCTGCGCTCCTTCGACGTCGTGTGGTCGCTGACCCGCGGCGGCCCCTACCACTCGTCCGAACTGCTGAGCACCTACATGTACTCGACAGCCTTCCAGTCCCTGCGGCTCGGCTACGGCTCCGCCCTGGCCGTCGTCATCTTCCTGCTGGCGTTCGGCGTCATCGCGTCCTACCTCGTGCGCGCCTTCCGGGAGGCCGACTGATGTCCGCCAACTCCACTGCGGTGCGCCGCAAGCGGGCCGCCACCGCCGGGTTCCATCTCTCGGCCGGCGCGCTGGCGCTGCTGTGGCTGCTGCCCATCGCCCTGGTCGTGGTGACCAGCCTGCGCTCCTTCGACGACATCGCCGCCAACGGGCTCGGCAGTTGGCCCCACTCCTTCACCCTCGACAACTTCAGCCTCGCCTGGGTCGACGGCGGCCAGCAGCGCGCCCTCATCAACAGCCTCATCGTCACCGTGCCCTGCGTGCTGGTGACGCTGGCCCTGGCCGCGATGGCCGCGTTCGCGCTCAGCCGCTACGAAATGCCCCTGCGCCGCTCCCTGCTGCTGCTCATGCTCGGCGGCAACCTGCTCCCGCCGCAGATCCTGCTGATCCCCGTCTCCAAGCTCAGCGAAATGATGGGCGTCTACGACACCCTGCCCGCGCTGATCGGCGTGCAGATCGGGTTCGGCGTCGGCTTCTACGTCTTCGTCCTGCACGGGTTCATGCGGTCCATCCCCGTCGAGATCCAGCAGGCGGCGGTCGTCGACGGAGCCGGGCCCTGGCAGATCTTCTGGCGGATCATCCTGCCGCTGACCCGCCCCGCCCTCGCCGCGCTCAGCGCCCTGTCCTTCACCTGGATCTTCAACGACCTGCTGTGGGCCATCACCGTGCTGCGCAGCGACACCAAGATGCCGATCACCGCCGCGCTCATCGGCCTCCAGGGCCAGTACGTGTCCATGTGGAACGTGATCGCCGCCGGCTCCGTCATCGCCGCCGCCCCCACCGTGGCCGTCTTCCTGCGCTTCCAGCGCCACTTCGTGGCCGGCCTGAACCTCGGAGCAGTCAAGTGACGTCGTACCAGCGCTGGACCCTGCGCACCGAGAACACCGGCTACACCGTGCGGCTGTCCCCGGACGGCCCGTGGGCCGAGCTGGACGCCTGGGGACCGCACGGGGTGGAGAGCGGACCGTCGGCGCTCGACTGGTCGCACCGCACCCACTTCATCACTCCCGCCGACGCCGCCCCCGCCGAGTATCTGCCGCACGGGCTAAGGCCGTTCAACGGCGCCGACCTCGTCGTCGAGCGTGCGGACGGCGAGCGGGGCGTCTGGTGGGACTTCGAAGGGGCGGAGGAGACCGAGAGGAAGCTGCGGCTCGCGTTCGCGGACGAGACCCTCGGGCTGCGCACGGTCCTCTGCTACGAGACCGTGCCGGGCACGGACGTGATCCTGCGCTGGACCGAGCACACCGCCTCGCGGGAACTGCGCCTGGAACGCCTCGACTCGGCAGCCGTGAACGTGCCCGTCACCACCGGGGCACGGCTGACCTACCTCACCGGCCAGTGGTCCCAGGAGTTCCAGCTGACCCGACTCGACCTGACCCGGGGCACGTTCACCATGGGCAGCACCCAGGGCATGCCCGGCCACGCCTACGTGCCCTGGCTCGTGGTGCAGGACCTGGCCACGGACGACGCCCCCGCCTACGGTGTCGCCCTGGAGTGGCCCGGCAACTGGCACATCACCGCCGAGGCCGAGCCCGGCGGCGCGGTCCGGGTACGCGCCGGACGTGTCCCGCACGAGGGAGCCGTGCTCCTGGCGCCCGGCGCCACCCTGACCACACCCCGCCTCGCCTGCGCGTTCAGCCCGGACGGACTCGACGGACTGTCCCGGGTCTGGCACCGCTACGACCGCCACCTCTCCGGCGACCGCCTGCACCGCACCCGCAAGGTCCTCTACAACTCGTGGGAGGCCACCGGCTTCGACGTCGACGCCGCCGGCCAGCTCGAACTCGCCAAGACGGCCGCCGACATCGGCGCCGAACTGTTCGTCGTGGACGACGGCTGGTTCACCGGCCGCCGCGACGACACCGGCGGACTCGGCGACTGGTACCCCGACCCGGCGGCCTTCCCGCAGGGCTTCGACCGGTTCGTCGAGGAAGTGCGCGGACTGGGCCTCGACTTCGGCCTGTGGGTCGAGCCCGAATCGGTCAGCCCCGGCAGCCGGCTGCACGCCGAACGCCCCGACTGGATCTACCGCGTCGACGGCCGGCCCGCCCGCCTCGTCCGCAACCAGCTCCTCCTCGACCTCGGCCGCACCGACGTCCAGGACTTCGTGATCGGCACCCTGGACCGGCTCCTCGGCGGCTACGCCATCGGCTACCTCAAGTGGGACATGAACCGCCCGCCCACCGAACGCGGCCGCCCCGGCGCCGGGCACGTCGACCTCGACGCCGAGCACGTCGCCGGATACCTGCGCGTCCTGGACCACCTGCGCACCGCCCACCCCGACGTCACCGTCGAGGGCTGCGCCGGCGGGGGCGCCCGCATCGACCACATGACGCTGGCCCGCACCGACGTCGTCTGGCCCAGCGACAACACCGCCCCGCTGGACCGGCTGAGCGTCCAGCACGGCTTCCTGCACGCGCACGCGCCGCACGTCATGAGCTCCTGGGTCACCGACGCGCCGGGCGTCTTCGACCCACGCCCGCGCAGCCTCGCGTTCCGCTTCGTCAACGCCATGTGCGGAGTGCTCGGCATCGGCGCCGACCTGCGCACCTGGACCCCGGAGGAACGGGCCGAGGCCGCACGGTGGATCGCCCGCTACAAGGAGGTCCGCGACGTACTCCATCACGGCGAGGCACGGCTGCTCGGCTCGCCGGCAGACGCCACCTGCGGTGTCCAGTACGACGCCGGTGCGCGCACGGTCGTCGCCGCGCTGAGCACCGGCCGCCTCGACGGCGCACCGCTCGTGCCCGGACGCCCCGACCGGCTTCGGCTGCGGGGCCTGGACCCGGCGGCGCACTATCGGGACACGGCGACCGGAACGACGTACAGCGGAGCCCATCTGCTGCACTACGGGCTGCCTTTCGCCTGGAGTCGCGATCATGACGCGGACCTGGTGGTACTGACACGCGGGTGAGCCGCATATGTTTCCCGGACGGCCCGACACCGCCCGCACCGCACACGATGGACGCTCAAGAAGGAGTCGACCCCACGATGGACCAGTCCCCACGCCGGCACGGTGACCGCTTCGGCGGCCGCACGGCCGTGGTCACCGGCGCGGCCTCCGGCATCGGTGCCGCCACCGCCGTCCGCCTCGCCGAGGAGGGCGCCGCGGTGGTGCTCGCCGACGTCGCCGAGGACGCCGGCACGGCGGTCGCCGAGCGGATCGCGAAGGACGGCGGCCGGGCCCGGTTCGTGCGGGCCGACGTGGCGGCCGAGGACGACTGGCGCCGGATCGTGGCCGCCGCCCACGACTTCGGGCCGGTGGACGTCCTCGTCAGCAACGCCTACACCGTCGACGTGGCCCCGGCCGGCGAGATGACCCTGGAGTCCTGGCAGCGGCAGCTGTCCGTCAACCTCACAGCGAGCTTCCTCGGCTTCCGGGCGGTACTGCCGGACCTGCGGGAGCGGCACGGCGCGACGGTGCTGACCTCGTCCGTCCACGCGCGCGTGGGCATCCCCGGACACCCCGCCTACGCCGCGTCCAAGGGCGCCCTGCTCTCCCTGTGCGGTCAGCTCGCCGTCGAGTACGGGCCCGACGTCCGCGTCAACGCGGTCCTGCCCGGGCCGATCCTGACCGCCGCCTGGGACCGGGTGCCGCCCGAGGACCGCGAGCGCAGCGTCGCCGAGACGGCCGCCCGCCGCTTCGGCACCCCCGAGGAGGTGGCCGCCGCCATCGCCTTCCTGAGCGCCCACGAAGCCTCCTACATCACCGGCACGAGCCTCGTCGTGGACGGGGGCTGGAGCGTCGTGAAGGCCTCGGCATGACCGGCACCCCCGCCCGCACCCTTCAGCAGAAAGGCTTTACGACATGACGCCCTACGCCCGCCGCGGCGTGCACGGCCAGACCGTGGAGGCCCTCGCCCGCCGCATCCTGGGCGGCCGGATCCCCGAGGGAGCCACGCTCGACCTGGTGGCGCTCCAGAGCGAGTTGGACGTCAGTCTCACCGCGCTGCGCGAGTCCCTGAAGGTGCTCGCCGCCAAGGGCATGGTCGACGCCCGCCAGAAGCGCGGCACCTTCGTCCGGGCCCGCGCCGACTGGAACCTCCTCGACGCCGATGTGCTGCGCTGGCAGTTCCAGGGCGCCGACGAGGCCACCGACGCCGACCGGACCCTGCTGCGCAACCTTGCCGAGGTCCGCGCCATCGTCGAACCGGCCGCCGTGCGCCTGGCCGCCGAACGCCGCACCGAAGCCGACCTCCAGGCCCTCGAAGCGGCCCTGGACGCGATGGGCGGGCAGGACGCGGACCCGGGACAGGCCGTGGACGCCGACCTCGCCTTCCACCGTGCCCTGCTGAACGCCACCCACAACGAACTGCTCGAACGCATGGAGATGGTCATCGAGCCGGGCCTCGCCCACCGCGACCGCATCGTGCACAGCCACCCCCACAGCGAGGACCCCGTACCGGCCCACCGCGCCGTCCTGGACGCCGTGCGCGAACAGGACGCCACGGCAGCCGAGACGGCGATGCGGGCCCTGCTCGTCCAGGCCGGGCGCGACCTGGACCGCATCGACGGCCCCGACGACACGAAAGGCACCGGCGGCAAGTGAAGATCACGCGCATAGAAACCTTCCTGGTACCGCCGCGCTGGCTGTTCTGCCGGATCGAGACCGACGACGGCGTGGTCGGCTGGGGCGAACCCGTCGTCGAGGGCAGGGCCGAGGTGGTCCGCGCCGCCGTGGACGTCCTCGCCGAACACCTCATCGGCCAGGACCCGCTGCGCATCGAGGACCACTGGCAGGTGCTCACCAAGGGCGGCTTCTACCGCGGCGGACCGGTCCTGTCCAGCGCCGTCGCCGGGATCGACCAGGCCCTGTGGGACATCGCAGGCAAGACCTACGGCGCTCCCGTGCACGCCCTGCTGGGCGGACCGGTGCGCGAACGCGTCCGCGTCTACGCCTGGGTCGGCGGCGACGAACCGGCCGAACTCACCGAGCAGATCACCGCCCAGGTCGAGGCGGGCTTCACCGCGGTCAAGATGAACGCGGCCGGCGCCACCTCGCCGATCACCACCGCGGCCGAGACCGCGGCCGTCGTCGCCCGGGTGGCCGCCGCCCGTGAGGCCCTCGGCCCGGACCGGGACGTCGCCGTCGACTTCCACGGCCGCTTCACCGCCGCGAGCGCCCGCCGTGTCCTGGCCGAACTCGCCCCGCTGCACCCGCTGTTCGTCGAGGAACCAGTCGTTCCCGAGCACGGCCATCTGCTGCCCGGCCTGGTCGCCTCGACGCCGATCCCGCTCGCCACCGGCGAACGCCTTTACTCACGCGCCGAGTTCCTGCCCGCGCTCTCCGCCGGCATAGCCGTCGCCCAGCCCGACCTGTCCCACGCCGGCGGTATCTCCGAGGTCCACCGGATCGCCTCCCTCGCCGACACCTACGGCGCGCAGCTCGCCCCGCACTGCCCGCTCGGCCCGATCGCGCTGGCCGCCAGCCTCCAAGTGGCGTTCGCGACACCGAACTTCCTCATCCAGGAGCAGAGCCGCGGCATCCACTACAACAAGGACGCCGACCTGCTGTCCTACCTCGCCGACCCGGCCCCGTTCCGGTTTGTCGACGGCCATGCGCCGTTGAACGACGCCCCCGGCCTGGGCATCACCATCGACGACGCGGCCGTACGCGCGGCCGACCGGTCCGGACACGCCTGGCGCAACCCCGTCTGGCGGCACGCCGACGACTCGTTCGCCGAGTGGTGACGTAAGTGCTGACCCTCACCACCGACGCCGAGCACGGCGGGCGCTGGACGTCCCTGCGCTCGCCCTCGCGCGAATGGCTCTGGCACCGTCCGGCACCGGAACGGGAGAAGGTCGCACCGGGCGGCACGTTCGTGGACGCGGGCGGGCTGGAGGAGTGCCTCCCCACCGTCCGCGGCCTGCCCGACCACGGTGACGTATGGTCACGGGCCTGGGCCCGGACCGGCGACACCGAACACGTGCAGGGCGACTCCTTCACGCTGGCGCGGACCATCAGCACCACGGCAGACGGCGTGCGGGCCGACTACCTTCTCACCGCGCCTGCCGGCTTCCGGTTCGTGTGGGCCGCGCACGCCCTGCTGGACCTCTCAGCGCGCGCGACCCTGCACATGACCGACGGCGCGCCCACCCGGCTGTTCCCCGAGGCCGCACCGCTCGTCGGGGAACCCTGGCCCGCCGGCGCCCCCTGGATCACCGGCCCGTGGCCCACACCCCACGGAGTGCCGATGAACCGGCTCGGACCCGACGACGGCACCGCGGTCGGGGCCGTCGTGGACACCCCGCTGGCCTGCGTCCACGACGACCGCGACCGGCTCGCCCTGGAACTGCGCGCCGACGGACAGCCCGTGTCGATGGCCCTGTGGCGCAACCTCGGCGGCTTCCCGCAGCCGGACCCGTACCGGAGCACGGGCGTGGAGCCCATGCTCGGGCGGGTCTTCGACCTCGCCGAGGCGGGCCCCGACGACGCCGCGCGCGTACCCCCGTCGGGCGAGGTCCGCTGGCGGCTCACGATCACCGGGGCCTGCCGCTGCCCCTCGACCCCCGCACCGAAGGAGCACCGTCCGTGGACCTGAGAGCCGCGCTGGCCACCCACCGCCTGGTCGCGATCGTGCGCGGCGACGACGCCGACGCCGCGCTGCGCACCGTGCTGGCCCTCGTCGAGGAGGGCGTCGAACTGGTCGAGGTCTCGCTGTCCGGCAAGGACGCCCTCGCCGTCATCGAACGCGCCCGCGACGCCCTCGGCCCGGAACACCCGCTCGGCGCAGGCACCGTACTGACCGTCGACGACGCCCGCGCCGCGCACCGCGCCGGAGCCGACTTCGCGGTCACGCCGGGGCTGGGCGACGGCGTCGTCACCGCACAGGAGTTGGGCATGCCGGTCCTCGCCGGGGTGGTGACCCCGACCGAGGTCGTCGCCGCCCGCGCCCTGGGCGTGGCCGCGTTGAAGATCTTCCCCATAGCCCAGTTCGGGGGAGCGGCCTATCTGAAGGCCCTGCGCGGCCCGTTCCCCGACGCGGCGTTCGTCCCCGTCGGCGGTGTCGACGAGGCCGCCGCCCGCGCCTGCCTCGCGGCCGGTGCCCTCGCGGTCGGCGTCGGCTCACCCCTGGTCGGCGACGCGGCCGACGGCGGCAGCATCACCGCCCTGCGGGAACGCGCCCGCCGCTTCCGCACCGTCGTGGCCGAGGCGGCGACGCCGTGACCGCCGAACCGCGCGCCGCGCGCCCCGACCGCCTCGAACTGGGCGAGGGCATCCGCTGGACCGGCACCGACATCGTCCTCGTCGACATCCTCGCCGGCCGCCTCCTCTCCGCCCCGCACGAACCGACAGCGCCTCTGCGCACGCTGGCCCAACTCTCCGTCCCCCTGGGCGCCGTGGCCCCGCTCGCCGGGCACACCGGCACCTGGATCGCTGCCGCGGGCACCGGCATCGCCCTGCTGCGCACCGACGGCACCCTGGACTGGCTGGCCCGGCCGGAGGACGACGCCCCGACGCCGATGCGTATGAACGACGCCGTCGCCGACCCCTTCGGCCGCTTCTGGGCGGGCAGCATGTCCTACGACGCCGACGAGGACGCCGGGTCCCTGTACCGCGTCGATCATGACGGCACCGTCGTACGGGTCCTGGACGGCATCACCGTCCCCAACGGGCCCGCGTTCACGCCCGACGGCGCTCTGATGTACCTGGCGGACAGCGCCCGGGGAGTGGTCCGGCGGTACGCGGTGGACCCGGCGACCGGTGACCTCGGCGCACCCGAGGAGTTCGTGACGATCGGCGACGGCAGCCCCGACGGCATGGCAGTCGACGTCGAGGGCGCCGTGTGGATCGCCGTCTGGGGCACCGGCACCGTACGCCGGCACCTGCCCGACGGCACGCTCGACCGCACCCTGCGGCTCCCGGCACGGCAACCGGCCGGCGTGTGCCTCGCCGACGACGTCCTGCACATCACGACCGCCCGCGTGGGACTGACGGCCCCCGGTGACGACGACGGCGCCCTGTACACCGTCCGAGTGGACGTGCCCGGCACCCCGACGCCCGCCTGCCGCCTGGACCCTGTCCGGCTCGCCTCGGCGCTCCGGGATTCGGCATGAGCGCGGGCGACGGCTGTTTCCCGCCGGTGCCACACCGTCCGGCACACCTTGGCTGCGGGGGATCCCGTACGACCCGCGCGTGGCCGGCGACGGTCGCCTGCCGGCGCTGCGCCGTCCGACGCCCCTCGGCCCTCGGGGAACCCTCATGACCGCCCCACGAACCCCCGCCCCCTGGCGGCTCGCCCCCGGCCCCGTCGTCTGCGTCGGCGAGACGATGGCGGCCCTGGCCCCCGACCCGCCGAGCCCGCTGCTGACCGCGCCGCAGCTGCGGCTGTCGGTGGCCGGTGCCGAATCGAACGTCGCCATGTATCTGGCCGACCACGGCATCCCCGTCGCCTGGCTCTCCGCCCTCGGGGACGACCCCCTGGGACACCGCGTCCGCGCCTCGGTCGCCGCGTCCGGCGTCGACGTGTCGTACGTGCGTACCGATCCCCACCGCCCGACCGGCGTGCTGGTGAAGGACCCGGGCCCCGACGGAACGCGCGTGCACTACTACCGGCGCGGCTCGGCCGCCTCCGCTCTCGGCCCCGATCTGCTCGACGGCCCGCCGGTGCGCACGGCGGCCCTGCTGCACCTCACCGGCATCACACCGGCACTGTCCGAGTCCTGCCGCGACCTGGTGACCCGGGCTCTGTCCACCGAGCCCGGCGACCGGTCGTACGCGGTGAGTTTCGACGTCAACCACCGCGCCGCCCTCTGGCCCGACGGCACCGCCCCGGCCGTGCTGCGCGAACTGGCCGACCGGGCCGACATCGTCTTCGTCGGGCTGGACGAGGCGCAGGCGCTGTGGGGCGAGCGCCTGACGGAGGAGGCCGTTCGGGCGCTGCTTCCGCATCCGCGCATCCTCGTCGTCAAGGACGGGGCGAGGGCCGCGACCGCGTTCACCGACGAGGGCACCGTCGTCGTGCCGACACCGCGCGTGACGGTGGTGGAGGCGGTGGGTGCCGGCGACGCCTTCGCGGCGGGGTTCCTCGCGGGTCTGCTGCGGGGCACGGGCACGACCGGAGCGCTCCGGCTGGGCCACATCACCGCCGCGTCCGCCCTCCAAGTGACCGGAGACCACGGCCCGTTGCCCGATCCGGGCGGGACGGAGGCACTGCTCGCCCTCTCGGCCCGGGAGTGGGCGGAACGTGCGCTCGTGACGCCGTCGGCCTGAGCCTCGTGCTGCTCGGCGAGCGATGGGCGATCCGCCCGCCTATGCTCCATTTGTGTGACGACTATCTTCCAAGAGCTGGTGGCGAAGGAGCGCGCGGCCGAGCAGGCCCACAGCCGCGTGGAAGAGCTGCGCGGCATGTACGGGCCGCCGACCCGGCAGGGCGGCTGGAGCCCACGGCAGTCCGAGACGTACAACACCGCCCTGCGGGCCTGGCGCGACCTCGCCCGGGAGGTGCAGGTCGCGCTGGCCGACTACGCCAGGGAGCGCGGCGAGACGCGCAGCGACGTCGAGAAGCAGGTGCACCAGGCGGTCCAGCACACGGGCGGGAGCGGCGCCGGGGCATAGCGGAGCGGGCTCCCGGCGCCCGCCGTCCCTCCTCTTGACGCAGTCGGTCTCGTTACGCAACTCTGGAGGTCAATAGCCTTCAATGCGGAAGGGGTTGATGCGGGGTGGAGTGGACGGGCGCACGCTATGCGGACACGCCCACGGTCGAGGTGCGGGCGTGGGTCGACGCGCCGCCGGACCGGGTGTGGGAGATCGTCTCCGATTTCTCGCTGATGCCGGGCATGAGCGACGAGCTCCAGTCGGTCCACTGGCTCGACGGCGCGGCCGGGCCCGCGGTGGGAGCTCGCTTCGTCGGCCGCAGCAGGCACGAGGCCCTGGGGGAGTGGGAGACCACCTCGCACGTCGTCGAGTGCGAGTGTCCGCGCGTCCTCACCTGGGCCGTCGAGGACCCGTCCCGGCCCGCCGCCGTCTGGCGCTTCCGGCTTGAGGACAAGGACGGCGGGACCGACCTGTCGGAGTGGATGCAGCTGGGCCCCGGCCGGTCCGGGCTGTCATTCGCCATCGACGGGATGCCGGAGAAGGAGCAGAAGATCGTGTTCGTGCGCATGCGGGAGTTCGAGCGCAACATGACGGCCACCCTGGGCCACATCAAGAAGCTGGCGGAGGAGCGATGAGGACCGCGACGACGATCGAGGCGTCCGGCCTCGGCTCCTGGCGGCAGCAGGCGGACTTCGTCGCGGAGGCGGAGAAGCTCGGCCTCGACATCTGCTGGGTCGCCGAGGCCTGGGGCTCCGACGCACCCTCCGCCCTGGGCTACTACGCCGCCCGCACCGAGCGCATGCTGCTGGGCTCCGGCGTCATGCAGGTCGGCACCCGGACCCCCGTGTCCCTCGCCCAGACGGCGATCACCCTGTCCAACCTGTCCCAGGGACGCTTCCTGCTGGGCCTCGGCCCCTCCGGCCCCCAGGTGATGGAGGGGCTGCACGGCGTCCCCTTCGCCCGGCCGCTGGCCCGCGTCCGCGAGACGGTCGAGATCGTGCGGCAGGTCATCGGCGGCGGCAAGATCGACCACTCCGGCGACGAGTACCGCATTCCGCTGCCCGGCGGGGACGCCGTACCCATGAAGCTGTCGATGCGCGCCGAACACCCCGTGCCGGTCTACCTGGCCGCCCTGTCACCTGCCATGCTCCGGCTGACCGGCGAGGTCGCCGACGGCTGGCTCGGCACCAGCTTCGTACCCGAAGGAGCGGCGGACGCCTACTTCGCCCCGCTCGACGAGGGACTGGCCCGCGGCGGCCGCGCCCGCGCCGACCTCGACGTCTGCCAGGGCGCGGAGGTGGCCTTCGCCCCCGACGAGGAGGCGCTGGGCGCCATGGTGGCGGGCCGCAAGAAGGAACTCGCCTTCAGCCTCGGCGGGATGGGCTCGGCGTCCACCAACTTCTACAACCGCGCCTACAGCCGGCAGGGCTGGACCGACGTCGCCGCCGAGGTACGGGAGCGCTGGCAGGCCGGTGACCGGGACGGGGCGGCCGCGCTCGTCACCGACGACATGGTGCTCGCGACGACACTGATCGGCACCGAGAGCATGGTCCGCGAGCGGCTGCGCGTCTGGCGCGACGCCGGCGTGGACACCGTCCGCCTGTACCCGGCCGGTGCCGACCTGGCGGCCCGGCTCGACACGCTGGGCCGCGCGATCGAGCTGGTCCACGAGGCCGGAGAGCGGGCATGAGCGCGCGTACGTCCTTCGCGAACTGGCCGTGCTCCATCGCACGGACCCTGGACGTGGTCGGCGACGCCTGGACCCCGCTCGTCCTCAGGGAGGCGTTCTACGGCAGCCGCCGCTTCGACGAGTTCCAGGGCGAGTTGCGGATCGCCCGGAACACCCTCACCGACCGGCTGCGGCGCCTGGTCGAGGCCGGGCTGCTGGAGAAACGGCTCTACGAGACCGAGCCGCCCCGCCACGAGTACCTGCTGACGGAGCAGGGCCGTGACCTGTTCCCGGTGCTCGCCGCGATGGCCCATTGGGGCGACCGCTGGCTCGCCGGCCCCGAGGGACCGCCGATCACCTTGCACCACAAGGCGTGCGGCCACGACGCGCACGCCGAGGTGGTCTGCTCCTCCTGCGGGGAGCCGATGCACGCCGACGACACCGTCGCCCGGTTCGGCCCCGGCTACCCGGACCGGCTCAAGTCCCGGCCCGATGTACTGCGCCGCTTCGCACCGGAATGACGGGAGCCGGCAGACGTCCCGGGGTAACCGGTCCACCGGTTGATCACATCCGATTGGAGTGGAGGCGACCGCTCGACTCAGAAAGCGATGCCATGACCGCCGAACTGTCCAGGCACGCCGACGACGACGGCGTGGTGCTGCTGCCCTCGTCCGGAGCGGTCCGGTAGGCCCCGCCTCAGCCGGTCACCGGATGCGGTGCCGCTTCCAGAAGGGGCTCAGGTCCTCGTCGGACACGGACTGCGCGGCCTTCTTGAAAGCGGCGGTGGTGGAGACGCCGTACCAGTGGTCGTGGGCGTACCGCTTGAGGAGACGGGCCATGGTGTCCGCGCTGAGCGTGCGCTCCAGGTCCGCGAGGGCGCAGGAGCCGGCCGTGTAGACCAGGTGGTACTCGCCCCGGTGCGCGGCCCAGTACGCCATCGAATTGGTCAGCGCCGTACGGTCGCTCGGCCAGTCCACCTCCGACCAGCAGTCTCGGGTGTCCCAGCCGTAGAAGCGCGCGTTGGCGTACTGGGCGAAGCTCTCGTCCAGCCAGGGCGCGCCGTACTCGTCGTTGCCGACGACGCCGTACCACCACTGGTGCGCCACCTCGTGGACGACGGCGCTGCCCTCCTCGGTGGTGCCGAGCAGGACCAGGCCCGGGTACTCCATGCCGCCGCCGAACTCGCTGGTCATCACGAGGTCGATCTCGCCGTACGGATAGCGGCCGAACTCCTTGCCGAACCGGTCCACGGCGGCGGCGCCGTCCTTACGGGTGAGGTTCACCCCTGTCGCGGACGTCTCGGGTGCCCAGTACGACTTCACGCGCACGCCCCCGGGCGTGGTCTCGACGGCGGTGCGGAACGGGCCCGCCGCCCAGGCGAAGTCCCGGACCCGCCGCGCGACGCTGACGGTGACGCTGCGGCCGGGCCTGCCGGGATGGGTCGAGGTGCGGCCGGTCGCGGGGATCTTCAGGTTCGAGGGGTGGTCGAGGGCCACGCGGAAGTCGCTCGCCAGGGCGTAGAAGCTCTCGCCCGTCGACACATACGGATCGAGGTGCCACCCCTTGGCATCGTGCACGGCGAGCACGGGCAGCGCGTTGCCAAGGAAGCGGAAGGCGCCCTCGCGGCCGAAACGGTCGTTGCGTTCGGGCACGGTGATGGACACGTCGAAGGAGACGGAGGCGCGCTCGCCGTGCGCGAGCGGTTTCGGCAGGGCGATACGCAGCGCCGTGCAGTTCACGGCCGGCCGGCTCGCGGTGCCTCCGCGCACCTTGGACACCCGGACCGCGGGCGGGGTGCCGGTGGCGGTGCCGCACTTGTCCACGCCGTTGCCCCACAGGCGCAGGTACACCTCTCGCAGCGGACCGGTGGAGGCGTTGCGGAAGGACACCCGCTGGCGGCCGGTCCAGCGGGAGCCGTCGGCGTTGCCGCGCAGCGTCACGTCGTAGCGAGGCCGATCGGGTGTCGCCGACTGCGTGCTCGGCGCCGTTCGGGCCTCGGAGCCGGTGCCGCTCTGCGTCATGAGCAACGCGAGGAGGACAACGAGCAGACGGGCAGCGGTCCTTGACGTCCACGCGGGTAACGAGGGCATGGCAGCGGATCATGCCACAAGGTGTGAAGTATTGGCCCAGACTGTGGGAATGGAGTTCTTCTGCTACCACCGTGACCGGCCCGGCTCCCTGCCGCTGCGCGAGCAGCTGACGGAGGAGCACTGGTCGTACATGGACCTGTTCGGCGACCGGCTGATCGCGCGCGGTCCGACCTTCGCGTCGGACGGTGAGACGCCGACCGGCAGTGTGCACATCGTCGACCTGCCCGATCCCGCCGCCGCCCGCGCGTTCGCCCTCGACGAGCCCAACTACCAGGCCGGCGCGTACCGGGACGTGCTGTTGCGCCGGTGGCGCAACATGCTGGGCCGCACCATGTGGGACTTCCCCGGCGGCCGCAGCGAAGGCAACCGGTACCTGGTGCTGGGCCTCGGCCCGGACAGCGCGGCCGACCCTGCCGAGCCGCCCGAGAACGACGAACTCATCGCGTACGGACCGCTGCTGTCCGACGACGGCACCGCCTGGCTCGGTACGGCGGCCCTGGTGCGCGCACCCGACGCGGAGACTGCGCGCACCGTACTGAAGCCCGACCTGTACGCCGATGTCGAGGTCCACGACTGGGAGTTCGGCGGGCGCCGCTGATTCAGAGCACCGGAGGCCGGAGCGTCGCGGGCAAGGGGCCGTCGGGGCGCACCGTGAAGCCGAACTTCGGCTTCGCGGGGCCGGCGGAGAACGCCACGACGTGGGCCGGCAGCAGATGTTCGAGCAGGACGGTCGACTCCCGTAGCGCGAACTGCATGCCCAGGCAGGCACGGGGGCCGATGCCGAAGGGGAAGTAGGCGCCGGTGTCGGTGGGGCGGCCGCCGGGAGTGAGGAAGCGCCGAGGGTCGAAGCGCTCGGGATCCGGCCACAGTTCGGGATCGCGGTGGGTGAGATACGGGCAGACCAGGAGGTCGGTGCCCGCCTCGACCCGGTAGCCGTCGAGGGTGTCGTCCTCGGCGGCGTGGCGGGGCATGAGCCATGCGGACGGGTACAGCCGGAGCGTCTCGTGGACCAGTGCCTGGATGGCCTGGCGGCGTTCCTCGGAGTTCTCCTCGCCGGCGGCGAGTGCCTCTTCGCGCGCCGCGGGGTACTGGTCGAGCAGCAGGTACAGCCAGGTCAGGGTGCTGGCCGTGGTCTCGTGCCCGGCCGCGAGCAGCGTCACCAGCTCGTCGCGGATCAGCCGGTCGGTGTACTCGGCCCGCTCGGCGCCGGCTTCCGTCAGCACATGCAGCAGACCGGGCCCGTCGGGGCCGATCTCCCCGGCGCGGGCGGCCTCGATCGCATGCCGGGCCACGGCGTCGATCCGGGCGAGATCGGCGGCGACGGCCGCCCGCCCCTCCTCCACGTCCGCGGGCAGCGTCGGCAGGGCCGCCCCCACGGCCTCGACGGCCTCAAGCTCGTGCTGGGTCTCGTCGTCGAGAGGGTGGCCGGTCAGAGAGCGCCAGATGGCGTCCAGGGCGAACCGGTGCATCTCCCGCCCGACGTCCAGGGTCTTGCCGGTACGGGCGTACTCGGCCCAGCGCTCGGCGGTCGCCCGGGCCGCCTCGGTGATCCGCCGGTCGTAGCGGCGCATCCCGGTGCCGGTGAACTGGGACTGGAGCACCCGGCGTTGCCGCTTCCACGCCTCGCCCTCGGCGGACAGGACACCGTCGCCGACCAGCAGCCGGGCGCGGTGGGAGCGCTTGACGTACGTCTCCGGGTGGCGGGCCAGCACGTGCTGGACGGCCCGCGGCTCGGTGACGAGAACAGTGCGGGCCGGCCCGATGCGGAACGCCGCGACACCACCGACGTGCTCGCGCACCTGCGTCAGCAACTCGACAAGCTCGCCGCCCTGCGAACGCCACCGCTTGACGAGCTCCGGTTCGGCTTCGGGCACCGTCCGGACCGAGCCGGACGGGTGCGGGAGGGAGCCGGGGCCGGCTTCGGTGTCCATGTGTCATCTCCTGGGTGAGCCGCTGAAGCCGGCCGCGACAGCGCGTGCCGACGCCACGGACTGTACGGGAGCCGACTCGCTCGATGGGGGTATGTGCGGGGGCGGTCGGGAGCACGGGCGACGCACCCGCAACACGGGAACGATCCGTCTGCTTGGCGCAGCGCTTGAGCGATCCGCCTACTGGGCAACCCGAGCACCCGGTTTGTTGTGCGGCCCTGTCAGCCGCCGTCCGCCGCTGCGCCTTGCGCAGGTTCCTTCGGGGGTGGCCAGCCGATGTCGCCCTCGAGCATGCGGCGGGCGAAGTCCCGGGCCTCGTCGAACAACTCGACGTGGCGCGCGGCACGTTCGGTGCGGAAGTCGTAGTCGTTGGGGTCGCGGTCCTCGTCCGGGCCGGTGTCCTCCTCGTCGTCCTCGAAGCCGTCGGTTTCGAGGTGGGTGAGGAAGGCGATCAGCTCAGGGCGGGTGCCGGGCGCTGACACGATCTCCTCGCGGACTCGGGTCGGGAAGCCGCAGGAGTAGCGGCTGCCGTGGTACTCGTCGACCATGCCGAGGAAGATCGCGTCGAGGCTGGGGCACGACGCCGGGTCGACGATCTCGGCCGGCAGTGGCTTCCTGCCGTCCCGTGCCCTGGGGTCCCAGCAGTCCTGTTCCAGGTCGAGTTCGAGCAGGCGTTGAGCCGCGCCGGACGTGGCCAGGTCGGTCAGGCCGTCGTCTCCGATGACGTTGTCGTGCAGGTCCAGTTCCCAGAGCTGTGGCAGCAGCGCCCAGGCCGCGAGGGCTCGCGCGCCTTGCGATCCGACGCTGTTGTAGGCCAGCGAGACGCTGTGGAGGCGAGGAGCGGAGGCGGTCGAGGCGAGGGACCGGACGTCGGCGTCGCCGAGCCCGCAGTCGGCGAGGTTCAGGGAGCGTACGGTGCGCCAGACGGCGGCGTCCTGGAGGGGCATCGGCCAACTGCCAACGGGATTGCACGCCACGTCGAGCGTGCCGAGTTCCGGCAGTCGTTCGGATGTCATCAGCGCGGCGAGCCCGTCGGAGGAGAGGCCGGTGGCCGCGAGCCGCAGATGGGTCAGCTTGGCGGCGTTGTCCGATGAGGCCCATGCCTCGGCGGCGTCGTCGCCGACGGGTTGGATGTCGGGGCGGGCGTAGTAGGGAGAGCCGCTCTCACGACCGCCGAGGTCGAGGTGTTCGAGCGCGGGCAGACGGACACCGGCCGCCAACTGCCGCGCTCCCTCGGCGCCGAGACGATTGCGGCTCAGATCCAGGTGGCGAAGGCGCGGAAGGACGCCGGCGGCGGCGAGTGCTGTTGCCGTCCTGTCGGTGGCCACGAGGTCCGTGAGCGCCAGCTTCTCGATGCGCTCGGCGTCGATGCCTTCGAGCACGCGCGCGATGACCGCGTCACCGACCGGCAGCAGTTCGAGCGTCAACTCGGTCAGCTGACGCAGCACACCACCGGCGACGATGGCGTAGACACCGCGCTCCCCGAGCCCCTCCCGGCCGAGACCCATCGGCGTGCCGCGCACCACGAGCGAGCGCAGCCCCGTGAGGTCCGCCCGCGCGAAGAACGCCTCGGCCGCGTCGTCGTCCTCGTCGATGACATTGCCGAAGTACGGCTTCCACAGCGGCTGACGACCGTTCTTGCCGCAGCGGAACCCGATCGCGAGACGGTCGAGCCGGGCGAGTTCCGGGCGGGCGGCGAGGTCGAGAGCCTCCTGCGCACTGCACACGAGAACGTCGACGGAGCGCAGGTTCGGCACTCGGCCCGAGCGCAGGAGGTGCACGAGGTCGGGGGCACGGAGACCCACGTGACGCAGCTGCCAGGTCCGGCCCTCCGGCGGGCTGAACGGCGGCTTCTTGAAATGCCACATGTCCTCGTCGACGCCCACCAGACTCAGCGATTCCAACCGGGTGAGGGCATCGTGCCCGGCTATCCTCGCGACCAACTCGCCGTCCGAGCCGGTGAGCCCGCCGATCCGGACCGAGCGCAGGTTCTCCCAGTGGTCCAGCGTCGCGGCCAGCACTTCGAGTTGCTCGCTCGCGTACCAGCCGAGGTCGAGCCGGGTCACCCCGCGCACTTCCGCGCAGGAGCGCGGGTCCGGCAGAGCGGGATCGACCGTGCCGTTGCGCACCGACTGCGGAGCAAGGGCGCGCACAAGTCGCCATGTCGGCTTCGAGTGACCGGACTTCAACGCGGCGAGCCAGGACCACGACGCCTCACGCACCTCATCGGGCCAGGAAGCGAGCCGCTCCTCACAGCGCGACACGAGACGCTCGGGACAGCCCGCACGCAGCAGAGCGGCACACACGGCCCGAAACGCAAGCCTGCTCGGCGGGCCGTCCAGTACCTGCTCGATCTCCGCATCAAAGTCGATCACGGCCGTAACTTACTGCCAAGCCGACTGCGCCGATGATCGGACTCCGCGCGCACCCCTGACATCTGTCAGGGACCGTTGCTGTTGGCGGCCGCCTACGTTGCTGTGCGCACCCCCTCTGCCGGCCCGGACCAGCGCGACCCCGCAGAAGTTCCCACGCTTCCCAGCCGGCCTGCTCTCCCCTCCCCGCTTCCCCGTTCACACCCCACGCGAGAGGACGTCATGCGCAAGGCCGTGATCAGCCTGTTCCTTGTGTCGGCCGTCATCACCGGCTGTGACAGCGCCGAGCACTCACCGGCGAAAGCGGGACCCCCGTCAACCACAGGAATCCGGCAGCTGTCCGATGCCGAGCAGTTGCGCATCTCGGACGCACAGCAACGGCTGATCGGCGCGTGCATGAGAGGCCAGGGTTTCGAGTTCTGGGAGGCCGCGCGGCTCAGCATGGAGGAGAGCCGCACGCTGGGCTATGTGCTGGACGATGTCGCCTGGGCCCGCAAGTACGGGTACGGCAGCCGTCTCCAGGCCAAGGATGCCGCCGCCCGGGCCGCCAACCCCAACCTCGCCTACCGCAAGCGGCTCTCCGAGCAGCGGCGCAAGGCCTACGACGAGGCCCTGGACGGCGGGCTCGACGTACCGGTCATGTCCGTCGAGATCCCTGGTGGCGGGACCGTGCGCAAGCAGATGGGCGGTTGCGTCGGGGAATCCGAGAAGAAGCTGTACGGGGATCCCCGGGAGTGGTTCCGCGCGGAGAAGACCGCCGGGCATCTTCGCGCGCTCTATGTGCCCCGGGTGCTGGCCGACCGGCGGTTCTCGGCAGCGCAGAACGCCTGGTCGCGGTGCATGAAGCGGTCTGGCTACGACTTCAAGGACCCGGGTGCGTCCCGTCAGTCGGCGATCACGAAGTCCGACCGGGCTGCCGAGCCCAAGGTCTTCGAGGCCGAGCGGAAGCTCGCCGTGGCCGACGCCACCTGCGCCAAGGACACCGATCTCCTCTCCATCGGCGAGGAGCGCGAGAGCCACTACGTCGCTCAGCTGCGCGACCGCTACGGAGACGCCCTGGACACCTACCTCCGGTTGCAGCACCGGGCGCTCGACCGCGCCAAGAGGATCGTCGGTCCCCGGGCCTGACCACCCATCACTTCCACGACCCGTTCGTGGAACCGAATGCCTCACCCAGAGGCGGAGACACCAAGGAGTACGTCATGCGTAAATCAGCGACAGCCGCCATCGTCATCGCCCTGGCATCGCTAGGGCTCATCGCCCCGACCACCTCTGCCTCGGCGGCGGAGGACAACCTCTGCGCCTCGAGATGGCCGGGCCGTGACGGCAATGTGCGGGCCTGGGTGGACTGGGGCTGCAACGGGGACCAGCCCCTCGGCGTGACGCCGGGCGATGACCGCAGCTGGGGCGACAGCGCCGGCGCGTTTCAGGCGCCCGCCAACATAGTCGCGTCCTCGGTGATGAACAGCGGGTTCATCGGGGGGAGGGACGTCGTCGCCTTCTACTACGACAAGGACTACCAGTACCAGAACGGCTACGTCTGCCTCGCTCCGGGCGAGAAGTGGGCCGACAACCTCACGGACAACTACTTCTACAACAGGTCCGGACAGGTCGTGAACGACCGCATCGGGTCCCACCGGTGGGTCACGGCCTCCGAGTGCGCGGCGGGCAGCTGGCTCACCTGACCGGAAGCGGGACCTGATCCCGGCGCAGCGGGCGAATCGCCTTGAGTTCGACGTCGCACGGGCGCCCGCCGGTCTTTCGGCGGGCTCTGGTGCGGCGTCGTTCCGAGCCCGAACCGGTTCCTAGGCATCCGCCTCATGCGACCGCGGATCTGACCGCGAAGCCGTTCGCTGGTCCGCGTTTCCCTCGTACGTCCCCTGCGGTTCCGTCTCCTCCTTGGGTGTCACCGCGCGCCCGCCCGGATGGCGGATCGCGCACAGGAAGCCGACGCCGAGGGCGATGGCCATGCCGTAGAAGACCCATTGGTTGGCCTCGGCGAAGTCCATGCGGATCGCGTTCATCGCGTTCCGTGCAGCCGTCGCCGCGGGCCCCGTCCCCGTGGGCGTGCTGGAGTCGCCGTTGCCCGTGATGGACTCCGTGATGTTGTGGGCCACGTCGTCGGCGACGTTCGAGGGCAGGCCGCGGGATTCCAGGGTGTTCACGACGTTGTTGTTGGTGACGTGGGTCAGGATCGTGCCGAAGACCGCCATGCCCACGCTCGCCGCGAAGTTGCGTACGGTCTGGGTGATTCCGGTGACCTCGCCGTAGGAGGGCCCGATGGCCCGGTTCACGGCATCCGTGGAGGCGGGGGCCAGGATGAAGCCGATGCCCGCGCCTGCCAGGGCGGCGTACGGCCACTGATCGTGCATCGACAGGTCGGTGAGTTCGCCTGCCCACAGCGCGAACCCGACGGCGCCCAGCACCGTGCCCGCCTTGAGCGCCGGGCGCGCGCCCTTCTTGTCGAGGATCCGGCCGCCCCACTGCGAGGCGATGGCGAACCCGGCGAAGAAGTACAGCAGGAACAGCGCCGCCTGGTTCGGCGAGGCGCTCAGCGACACCTGGGCGTACACGGAGGCGAAGAAGAACAGCGGCACGAAGGCGAGCATCGAGAAGAACAGCACCGCCGCGTCCACGGTGAACGCCTTGTCGCGGAACACCCGCAGATCGATCAACGGGTGCCGCACGCCTCGTTCGTACCGGACGAACACGACGAGTATCACCAGGCCGCCCGCGATGCAGCCCCAGGTCGCGGCGCTGTCCCAGCCCCACGCCCACGCCTGTTGGAAGCCCAGCACGCACAGGCCCATGCCGGCGGCCATCAGCACGGCACCGGGTATGTCGAGGGTGCCGGGGCGTCGCCGGTCCGAGATATGGGCCCAGGCGGTCAGGGCGAGAGCCACGATCGCCACGGGGACGTTGACCCAGAACACCGCGCGCCAGGTCCACGCCGTCAGCCAGCCGCCCAGCAGCGGGCCCAGGGCGGTCAAAGCGCCGGACAGCCCGAAGAACAGGGCCAGCGCACGGCCGCGCCGCTCGGGCGGGAACACGGCCACCACCACGGCCAGTGCCGCGGGGAAGAGCAGTGCCGCACCGAAGCCCTGAAGCCCTCGGAAGGCGATCAGCCAGGCCTGTGCCGCGTCGCCCTTGGGGACGCAGCCGCACAGCACCGAAGAGATGACGAAGACCAACGTGCCGACCACGACGACCCGGCGCGGCCCGTACAGGTCCGCGAGCCGGCCGCCCAGCGCGAAGAACGCGGCCAGGGACAGCAGATAGGCGTTCACCACCCACTGCATGCCGGAAGCCGACAGGCCCAGTTCGCGGACGATGTCGGGGGCGGCGATGGACACAATGGTCTGGTCGATGAACGTCATCGCCACGGCGAACATCATCGCCGCCAGCGCCACGGTCTGGCTTGGTCCCGACTGGGAAACGGACGTGGTCTCGCCACGTCCTGGAGACGTGCCACTCACCCGTCCAGTCTGCGACAGACCGGCCGACGTCGCATCACCAGCGCCGGTCGCGCAGGTCGTGGCACCCGGCCCCGCCGGAGTGGGGCAGGCTCGTCGCGATCCGACGTACCGTCAATTGCCCACAGCGAGGACGTTCCTGGCCGTGGCGTGCCGCCCGCGCGTGTTCAACCCGCCTTGCTCACCGCGGCGTCGAGCATCGGGCCGAGTTCCCGGGACACGGTCGTCAGCGGCCGTACGTCCCGCTCCGCCCGGGCCATCAGGATCGCGCCCTCCAAGGCACTGATCATCAAGGTGGCGAGGCCCGCGGACCGTTCCTCGGGTACGCCCATCTCCGCCAGGGCACGGCCCACCGGCCCGGTCCAGGTCGCGAACGCGGCGGCCACCGCCTCTCGGGTCGATTCCGTGGACTGCGCACAGTCCACGGTGGCCGCCGCCACGGGGCAGCCGCCCGCGAACCCGACGGCCTCGTACTCGTCGGTCCACTGGCGCACCATCTCGGCGAACAGTCCGCTCGGCGTCGGCTCGGGCAGCAGGGCGAGGAAGCGGGCGACCCGGTTGCCGGCGTACCGGCCCGCCCAACCGACGGCCTCGTTGACCAACTGTTCCTTGCCGCCGGGGAAGTAGTGCTGGAGCGAGCCGCGCGGCGCGGAGGCGTGTGCGGCGACCTCGCGCATTCCCGCGGCGGCCACACCCTCCCGCCGGATGAGCTGGGCCGCGCTGAAGACCATCCGCTCGCGCGGCCCCCGTTCGGACACCGCCATCCCGACCACCGTCCCCGCCGCATCCGCACCCTCGAAGCTGACGCCTCCCATCCTATGACAGCGGTCATATCGACCAGTACTATGACCGCTGTCATAGAGGTGGTGGTCGTGGCGGCGACCAGGTCTCGATACGGGGGCGCGGAACAACCGGGACCGCGGAACGTGCGACAGCGAAATGGAAGCGGCGGTGCATCGTGTACGTGGGTTTCATCGGCCTCGGCGTCATGGGACGGCCCATGGCGCTCAACCTGGCCCGTGCGGGAACGCCCCTCGTCGTGTGGAACCGCAGCACTGACCGCTGCGCACCCCTGCGCGCCGCCGGGGCCGAGATCGCCGCGAGCCCCGCCGAGGTCTTCGAGCGGGCGGAGACCGTCATCCTCATGCTGGCCGACGAGACCGCCCTCGACACGGTCCTCGGGCGCGGCACCCCCGACTTCGCCGCCCACGTCGCCGACCGCACCGTCGTCCACATGGGCACGACCGCGCCCGAGTACTCGGCAGCACTCCAGGACGCCGTACGGTCGGTCGGCGGCCGCTATGTCGAGGCCCCCGTCTCCGGCTCCCGGGTCCCCGCCGAACAGGGCGAACTCGTGGCGATGCTCGCGGGCGACGAGGACGCCGTCGCGGCCGTACGCCCCCTGCTCGCGCCCATGTGCCGAGAGACCTTCGAGTGCGGCGGCGTACCGGGTGCCCTGCTGATGAAGTTCTCGGTGAACCTGTTCCTGATCACCCTGGTCACCGGCCTGACCGAGGCGTTCCACTTCGCCGACCGGCACGGGCTCGACCAGCGCCTGCTCCGGGACGTCCTGGACGCCGGACCCATGGCGAGCGCGGTCTCCCGGGTGAAGGCGCCCAAGCTGCTGGGCCGGGACTTCGCCGTCCAGGCGGCGGCCGCCGACGTACTGAAGAACAACCGGCTCATCGCCGAGGCCGCCCGCAAGGCCGACATGGCGTCCCCGCTCCTCGACGTCTGCCACGCCCTGTTCGGCGAGACCGTCGACCAGGGACACGGCGGCGAGGACATGGTGGCCGTACTCCACGCCTTGGAGACCCGGACCGAGGGTGGCCAGGCACGGGCAAAGCACTCCCTGACCGCCGACCGGCAGTAGCGCTCACGTCGGTGTGCTGCAGCGAGCGCCCCTTCAGGGCAGCAGTCGCCGTTCCTTCGCCACGGCCACCGCGCCCGCGCGGGTGTCGACACCGAGTTTGTCGTAGATGCGGCGCAGATGGGTCTTGACCGTGGCCTCGCTGATGAACAGGGCGCGGGCGATGTCACGGTTGCCGATGCCGCGGGCGAGCTGGGCCAGGATGTCGCGCTCGCGGTCGGTGAGGGTGGGCCGGGGCCGGCGCAGGCTGGCCATGACCCGGCCGGCGACCGGGGCCGACAGCGCCGTCCGTCCCTCGGCGGCCGCGTGGATCGCGGCGAAGAGCTCGTCGGGGCGCTCGGCCTTGAGCAGATAGCCGGTCGCCCCGGCCTCGATGGCGCGGGTGATGTCGGCGTCCGTGTCGTACGTGGTCAGGACCAGGACATGGGTGCGGGCGCCGGGGGACGAGGTGAGCCGGCGGGTGGTCTCCACACCGTCGATGCCCTCGCCCAGTTGCAGGTCCATCAGTACGACGTCCGGGGTGAGCTTGGCGGCCAGTGCGAGCGCCTCCTCGCCGGTGCCCGCCTCGCCCACGACCTCGATGTCG
The DNA here is from genome assembly GCF_008704715.1 of Streptomyces chartreusis. Lineage (NCBI taxonomy): Bacteria > Bacillati > Actinomycetota > Actinomycetes > Kitasatosporales > Streptomycetaceae > Streptomyces > Streptomyces chartreusis. The sequence goes on along the minus strand of NZ_CP023689.1, from coordinate 503,562 downwards.
GGGGCGCTGTCGAGCAGGGCGAGCAGCCCGGCCCGTACGACGGCGTGGTCGTCGCAGACCAGGATGCGCACGGGCGCGCGGTCGGGGCTCATCGGGGCGCCTCCAGAGGGACGGCTGCGGACAGGACGGTGCCCTCGCCGGGCGTGGACTCGACGGTCAGTGTGCCGCCGAGCGCGCGCAGCCGGGCCCGCATGGCGGGCAGCCCGTGCCCGCGTCCGCCGTCGGGGGAGTCGGGCAGGGCGGCGGGGTCGAAGCCGTGGCCGTCGTCGGCGACGTCCAGGACGACCTCGTCGTCGAGGACGGTGAGGGTCAGGGCGGCGCTGCCGGCGCCGGCGTGCTCACGGACGTTGGCCAGGGCGCCCTGGGCGACCCGCAGCAGGGCCGAGCGGACCCGGTCGGGCAGCTGGGGGAGCCGGCCGTCGCCGTCGATGTGGACGCGTACGGCCAGGTCGGCGCCCGACTCCCGCGCGGCCAGGGCACGCAGCGCCTCGTCGAGACCCTCGCCGCCGGCGAGGTCGGCGGGCGCCAGGTCGTGCACGAAGCGCCGGGCCTCGGCGAGGTTGTGCTCGGCGACGGAAGCGGCGGTGCGGACATGGGAGCGGGCCTTGCCCGGTTCGGTCTCCCACACCCGGTCCGCGGCCTGGAGCAGCATCCGCTGGCTCGACAGGCCCTGCGCGAGCGTGTCGTGGATCTCCATGGAGAGTCGCTGCCGTTCGGCGAGGGTGCCCTCGCGGCGCTCCGAGGCGGCGAGTTCGTGCCGGGTGCGAAGCAGGTCGTCGATCAGGACGCGCTGGCGTGCGGTGTGCCGTTCCATCTGCAGGAACACGGCCGTGGCCAGGGCGGCGACGGCCGGCGGCGCCAGCACCAGGTTCGGGTCGAAGCGGCCCGAGAGCTCCACCTGCGCGGCCACGACGAACACGGTCAGGACCGCCACGAGAGCGAGGGCCGCGCGCGGCGGCAGCGTACGCAGACCCGTGTAGAACAGGGGCACCGCGCACCACGCGAAGCTGGGCGCGAGCACCACCAGGACCATCCACACCACGACGGTCAGCGCCAGCCACGCCTTGTGCCGGCGCGTGGGCCGCAGGCCCGAGTCACCGGCCCTGGGCCCCAGCAGGTGCAGCGCGGCGAGCACCACGGACAGCGCGATGATCCACGGCGTACGGGGTTCGCCGGGGTGACGCAGCAGGAAGCGGGCCAGCGCACCGCCGAGCAGCAGGAAGAACGCCGCGTCCATCACGGCGCCGAGCCACCTGGTGTCCACGGTGCTCGGTTCGTACGACCGGTTCCCCATCCGGGGCCGCCTCCCTCCCTGCTCGTGTGCGCTGAACTGGGCAAACACCTCCATTGTGGCCCGGTGCGGCCCCGGGTGGGTCAACCGATCGGATGACCCCCGTGTCGTCCGTCCCGTGGCCCCACGGCAGCCGGAACGTCGACCGTCCGGGGCCGTTTCCGGGCCGAGGGTGGAGAGCGGACGAAGCGGGGCGGCAACCGGGCCGCCCGCCCACCGAAGGAGTCGACCGACCCATGAACCCTGTGCACAAGAAGTTCTCCCGCCGTGCCCGCGTCGCCACCGGCGGTGCCGTGCTCGCCGTCGTCGCCCTGGCGGGCTTCGGCGCGGTGAACGCGAACGCCTCCGCCCCGGCCACGACCTCCGCTGCCGCCACGTCCGCCGCCGTCCCGGCCCGGGCCACCACCACCTCCACCCACCTGACGATCGACGCCGCCACCGAGGCCGCGCAGGCCGCGCTCGACGCCGCCGAGAAGGAGAACCAGCGCGTCACGGTCGCCGTCGTCGACCGCAACGGCAACACCATCGTCACCCTGCGCGGCGACGGCGCCGGCCCGCAGTCCTACGAGTCCGCCGAGCGCAAGGCGTTCACCGCGGTCTCCTGGAACGCCCCGACGTCCCAGCTGACCGAGCGCCTCCAGCAGGCCCCCACCCTGAAGGACATCCCCGGCACCCTGTTCCTGGCGGGCGGCGTGCCCGTCACCGCCGGCAACGCCCCGATCGCCGGCATCGGCGTCGCGGGCGCCCCGTCCGGCACGCTGGACGAGAAGTTCGCTCAGGCGGGCGCGCAGGCGATCGGCCGCTAGTCACCGGACGCGCGCAGCGAGTCCATCTCCCGGTGGACGGGGCCGAGCGGTCATCAGCCGCTCGGCCCCGGCACGGCGACGCGGCCGTGACAACCGCCCTGTTCACCCCGCTGCATGCGTGCCGGGACGGGCGCGGCGAACGGTGTCGGTGGGGCCCATTAAGCTCCCGCCCATGAGTGAGGGAGACAGAGGCCCCGGCAGACGGGTTGTCGACGGGCGCTTCGAGTTGGAGGCCCGTCTCGGCGGCGGCGGGATGGGGACGGTCTGGCGGGCCAGGGACCTGGTGCTGCACAGGCTGGTGGCGGTCAAGGAAGTCCGGCCGCCCGACCGGGACCTGGCGGAGTACGACCCCGAGGGCGCGCGGATGCTGCGCGAGCGTGTGCTGCGTGAGGCGCGGGCGCTGGCCCGGATCGACCATCCGAACGTCGTCACCATCCACCACATAGTCGACGGCGGCGAAGCCACCTACCCATGGATCGTCATGGAGTTGGTCAGCGGCGGCTCGCTGGCCGACCGGCTGGCCCAGGGGCCGATGCCGCCCGCCGAGGCCGCCAGGATCGGCCGGGGTGTGCTGGCCGCGCTGGCCGCCGCGCACGATGCCGGCATCCAGCACCGGGACGTGAAACCCGCCAATGTCCTGCTGCGGTCCGACGGCCGGCCAGTCCTCACCGACTTCGGCATCGCCGCGATCCGTGAGACGACGACCAACCTCACCGCGACCGGCTCCATCATCGGCACGCCCGACTTCATGGCCCCGGAGCGCATATCGGGCCACGAGGGCGGCGCCGCCTCCGACCTGTGGTCGCTGGCGATGATGCTGTACACCGCGCTGGAGGGCCACCATCCGCTGCGCCGTGGCACCCCGCTGGCCACGCTCGCCGCGGTCCTCAGCGACGACGTACCGCATCCCGTGCGTGGCGGCGCCCTGGGCGGGGTCCTGATGAGCGTGCTCGTACGGGACCCCTCCGCACGGCCGTCCACCGAGGAACTGGACCGCAGGCTCGCCGAGTTCGAGTCGTCGCCGACCGGCCCGGCGCCCGTGCCGAACCCGCACACGTCCTATCCGCTGAACCCGCCGACGCCGACGCCGATGCCCTCCGGCACCATCTCCCCCTCGTACCCGGGAACTTCGGGCTCGTCGACCACGTCCGTCCCGTTCGGCGCCCCCGCCTCCGCGCCGACGGTCGCCCCCGCCGGCTTCGGGCCGCCGCTCCAACTCGGGCCGTACGCCACGCCTCAGCCGGTCACCGCGCCGGTGCGGGCGGAAGGCCGCCGCACCCCCAACCTGCCCGTCCTGCTCGGCGTCTCGGGAACCTCGCTCGCCGGAGCCCTGGCCCTGCTGTGGTGGCTGCTGCCGCTCGGCGGCGGTTCGGGCGATTCGGGTGACACTGGCGCGCGGAACCCGTCCACCACCTCGGATTCGAGGCCGACCTCGTCCTCCACGGCCTCCTCGGAAGGGGCGTCCGGCGCCCCGGCCGCACAGCGGTCGCAGGACACGGACTCCGCCGGCGGGGTGCTCACCCCTGCCGGCATCCGCGCCGCCATCAAGGCCCTGGAGAAGGAGACCGGCCGGAACAGGTACGGGGACTTCAGCATCTACGACGACTTCGTGTCCGCCGAGGTCATGGTGGACGGCAGCAACACCAAGTACGACTCGTACACCTACCGCCCCGGGAGCGGCGTCGAGAAGGGCATCATCAAGAGCACCCTGTCGGGCGGCGAGGAGCCCTTCACCCTCGACAAGTACGACTGGGACGCGGTTCCCGCGCTGCTCGCCGAGGCCGACAGGAAGCTCAACGTCAAGAACCCGGACATGCGTTACATCCTGGTGAAGTCGCACGACAGCGTCTTCGACACTCCGGCTCATCTGGCCGTCTACCTGAGCGACGAGTACGGCGAGGGCGGCTACCTGGAGGCCACTCCGGGAGGCAAGGTGACCGACGTGACGCCATCGGAGGGCTAGTAGCGCGAGTCACCTTTGGCCGAAGTTCCCCTTGCGGTGGTCAGCCCACCCCCTCACGCATTCAATTTAGGTTAGGCTAACCTATGCCGCGTGCAGGCAGGTGAAGAGATCTCCGCGGTGCGATCCCGCGGACATGAACTGTCGGCCACGGGTGTCACCGTGGCCTACGAAGGCGTCGACGTCGTCCACGACGCGTCGGTGACGCTGCGGCCCGGCGAAGTGACCGTGCTGGTCGGTCCGAACGGCAGCGGCAAGTCGACGCTGCTGCGGACGATCGCGCGATTGCAGCGGCCCCGTACCGCCGCCCTCGTCGTCGACGGCGCCGACGGACTGGCGCTGACCCCGCGTGAGTTCTCGCGCCGGGTCGCGCTGCTGACGCAGGGGCGCCCCACGCCCAGCGGCCTGACCGTACGGGACGTGGTCGAGTTCGGCCGCTACCCGTACCGGGGCCGCTGGGGCAGGGCCGACCCGGACGGCCCCGCCGCGGTCGAGCGCGCGCTCGCCATGACCGGCGTCGCCGACCTCGCCGACCGCGGCGCGGAACACCTCTCGGGCGGACAGCTCCAGCGCGTATGGCTCGCCGGCTGCCTCGCCCAGGAGACCGGTGTACTGCTCCTCGACGAGCCGACGACCTACCTCGACCTGCGCTACCAGATCGAACTCCTCGACCTCGTCCGCGACCTGGCCGACGACCACGGGATCGCCGTCGGCGCAGTCCTGCACGACCTCGACCAGGCCGCCGCCCTCGCCGACCGGATCGTGCTGCTCGACGAGGGGCGGATCGTCGCGGAGGGACTCCCCGAGGACGTACTGACGGCAGATCTGCTGACCGGCGTCTACGGCATCCGCATCGAAGTCGGCACCGACCCCCTGACCGGACGGCTGCGCACCCGCGCGATCGGCCGGCACCACACCCGAACCGAAAGGCTCAGCACACCCTCATGAGACGCCTGATGACGACCGCGGCGGCCGCCACCGCCGCGGCGCTCGCCCTGACCGCCTGCGGCACGACCGAGCCCGCCGCCGACAGCGACGACGCCAAGAAGGCCAGCGAGGGCATCACCCTCACCGACGCCTCCGGCACCAAGGTCGAACTCGACGGACCGGCGAAGAAGGTCGTCGGCACCGAGTGGCACGAGGTCGAACTCCTGATATCGCTGGGCGTCGACCCGGTCGGCGTCGCCGACGTCAAGGGCTACAAGACCTGGGACCAGGCCGTCCCGCTGAAGAACGAGCCCAAGGACATCGGCACCCGCGGCGAGCCCAGCATGGACACCATCGCCGCGCTCAAGCCGGATCTCATCGTCGCCAGCACCGACCTGCCGCCGGCCGCCGTGAAGCAGCTGCGCAAGGTCGCCCCCGTCCTGGAGGTGCGCTCCGCCAGCGCCGCCGACCCGATCGGGCAGCTGACGAAGAACCTCGACATCATCGCCGAGGCCACCGGCACCGGCGAGCGAGCCGAGAAGATCAAGGACGCCTTCGACGCGAAGGTCACCGAGGGCAAGAAGGCCCTCGCCGACGCCGGCCTCGACGGCGCCCCGGTCGCCTTCGCCGACGGCTACGACATCTCCAACCAGGTCTCCATCAGGCCCTACACCAGCGGCTCCCTCATCGGCGCGGTCAACGAGCAGCTCGGCCTGAAGAACGCCTGGAAGGTCGAGGGCGACAAGGACTACGGGCTCGGCACCACCGACGTCGAGGGCCTCACCAAGCTCGGCGACGACGTGCGGTTCGCCTACATCGGCAACGACGGCGACAAGGGCAGCACCCCCTTCACCGACGCCCTCGCCAAGGACAAGGTGTGGACCTCGCTGCCGTTCGTGAAGAAGGGCGACGTCCACCGACTGCCCGACGGCATCTGGATGTTCGGCGGGCAGGAGTCGATGGGCGCCTACATCGACGCCCTCGTCAAGGAGCTGACGAAGTAACACCATGGCCGTCACCGCAACACCTCCCGCCATCCGTCCGCCGACGGCCCCGTCCCGGACCGGCGCGGCCGCGGTGACGGCCGTACTCGTCCTGCTGGTCGCGGCGCTGGCGGTCGTCGACATCACGCAGGGCACGGCCGCCGTCGGCGCCGGTGAGGTCCTCAAGGCCCTCACCGGCCGGGCCGACGCCGCCGACGCCTCCGTCGTCATCGCCTCCCGGCTGCCGAGAATGACCGCAGGACTCCTCGTCGGAGCCCTGCTCGGCATGGCCGGCACCGCGTTGCAGGCGGTCAGCCGCAACGTCCTCGCCTCGCCCGACACCCTCGCCGTGAACGCCGGTTCCTACATGGCGCTCGGGCTGGTCGCCGTCACCGGTGTGTCGCTGCCGCTGCTCGCCTCCTCCGGCGTCGCGTTCGTCGGAGGCCTCGCCGCGGCGGCCGTCGTGCTGGGCCTGTCCGGTCTGGGCACGGGCACCGTACGCCTCGTGCTCGCCGGCAGCGCCCTCGCCCTCGGCCTCACCGCCGTGACCGAGGCGCTGCTCCTGCTCTTCCCGCAGGAGACCCAGGGGTTGTACCGGTGGAACCAGGGCAGCATCGCCCAGAACGGGTTCGACGGGGTGCTCCAGGTCGCGCCGCTCGGCGTCCTCGGACTACTCGGGCTGCTGCTCGTCGCCCGCCGGGTCGACGCCCTGGCGCTCGGCGACGACGCCGCCCGCGGGCTCGGTGTCCCGGTGCGGGCCACCCGCGTGACCGCGGTCGTTCTCGCGACGCTGCTGTCCGCGGCCGCCGTGACCCTCGCCGGCCCGATCGGCTTCGTCGGCCTGTGCGCCCCCGCCCTCGTGCGTGCCCTCGCCCGCAGGTTCCGCGGGTTCGTGCGGGCGAGGGCGAACCTGCCGGTCACCGCCCTGACCGGTGCGGCGCTCGTCCTCGGCTCGGACGTGCTGCTGCGGGCCCTCGTGCCGACGGACCTCGCGGTCGCCGTGCCCACGGGCGTCGTCACCAGCCTCGTCGGCGCCGTGTTCCTCATCGTGATGGCCACGCGGCTGAAGGACACGGCCGCGGCTGCCGCCCCCGACCGGCTGCGCATCCGCAGCAGGGCCGTCTTCCTCACCACCACCGTCGTCCTGGTGGCGGTGTTCGTCGGCGTGACCATCGCCGCCGTACTGCTCGGCGACAGCAAGCTGTTGCTGGGTGACGTCGTGAACTGGGCGCAGGGCAGGGCGGGTCGGACCGTCGGGTTCGTCCTGGACACGCGGGTGCCCCGCGTGCTCGCCGCGCTCCTCGCGGGCGCCGCGCTCGCCCTGGCCGGCACGCTTGTGCAGGCCGTGACGCGCAACCCGCTCGCGGAACCCGGCGTCCTGGGTGTCTCCGGCGGGGCCGCGCTCGGTGCGGTGCTCCTGGTGACGACTGTGCCGTCGGCCGGATCGTGGGGCGTGGCGGGTGCGGCCTTCATGGGCGCCGCGATCAGTTCCGTCGTCGTCTTCGGGCTCGCCGCGCGCGGCGGGTTCCAGCAGAACCGGCTCGTCCTCGTCGGCATCGGTGTCGCCACCGGCACCACCGCACTGGTCAGCCTGCTGATCGTCCTGACCGACCCGTTCAACGCGGCGAAGGCCCTGACCTGGCTGTCCGGCTCGACCTACGGGCGGTCCCTGTCCGACGTCGCGCCACTGGCGGCCGTACTGGCCGTGGGCGTGGCCGTCGCGGCCCTCAGGCGTGTGGAACTCGACCTCGTGTCACTGGACGAGGACACCCCGAGACTGCTCGGACTCGGCCTGGCCCGCGGACGCCTCGGCTTCCTGCTGCTGAGCGTCCTCCTCAGCGCCACCGCGGTCGCCGCCGCGGGCACGATCGGCTTCGTCGGCCTCGTCGCCCCACACGCGGCCCGCGCCCTCGTCGGCCGCCGACACGCCCGGGTCGTCCCCGTCGCCGTCCTGCTCGGCGCCGTACTCGTCTGCACCGCGGACCTGCTGGGCCGCACGGTGATCGCCCCGGCCCAACTCGGCGCCGGCCTGATGACGGCGGTGATCGGAACGCCGTACTTCCTCCACTTGCTGGTACGGAGCCGCCGCTAGGCCGTGTATCGGAAGTGAATCCGCTCATGAGTCCGTGCGAGTACTCCGCAGGTGCGCCGGCACGGCCCACCACTGGTCCGGGCGGTCCACGACCGGGGCGTCGGGGCCGCTCTCGCCGTACCGGGCGAGGCGCAGAAGGTAGGCCGCGATGCCTGCCGCGCCCTGCATCCACGTCGTCTGGGGCGGCAGCAGCGGCGGGTCCTCGCGGTGTTCCAGAAAGCGCCAACGGGCGCCCGCATCATCCCTGATGACCCGGTCGACCAGCGCATCGCCCATCCGGTGCGCGGCCCGCAGCAGGGTCTGCCTCCGCTGCGGCGCCCGGCAGTCCTGGGCGGCGTCCAGCAGGACGTCTCCGACGCCTGCCGTTCCGCAGCAGCGGCCGTCGTTGTCCCAGAAGCCGGGACGGAGGCGTTGCGGCAGGCCCGAGGTGAGGATCGAGGTCATACAGCGGTGCCGCAGTTCGTCGACGTCATGGCCCGCCACCTCGGCGACCCCTGCGTGCGCCAGTGCGGTGAACAGGTGCGAGGTGCCCGCCGGGCCGTGGCACCACGTGTACGTCACCGGTTCCACCTCCCGTTTCGACGGCGGGATCGTGTGCGGGACGACGAAACCGGCGTCCTCCAAGGACCCCACCGAGAGGACGTGCCGGGCGCCTTCCACCGCGGCCTCGATGAAGTCCTGACGGTCCAGGGCGGTGCCCGCGACCGCCAGTGCGGCCGCGATGCCGGCGGTTCCGTGCGAGTAGTTCGGTGCCCTCGACGGCCTCCCCGGCGTCATGCCCCAGTCGAGGCCCGCTTCCGTACGGTCCGCCGCCCGCAGCAGCGCCTCGCCTCCCGTCGTCGCGATCGCCCCTGCGAACTCGCTCTTCGCCCAGACCGCCGTCATCACGACGCCCGCGGTCCCCATGATGACGTCGGTGAGGGGCGCGTCGGAGCCCGGTTCGAAATCGAGGGTGGTCTTCCATCCGTCGCCGGTCGCCAGGGTGGCCAGCCGCCGCAGTGCCACCGCTTCCTCGCCCGGGGCGAGCAGTCTGAGCGCCGTCGCGTCGCCTGCGAGGCCGTCGTACAGCGAGGGTTCCGTTCGCTGCCCGGCCTGTGCCGACAGCCTGGTCACGATGCCGGTCGCCAGTGCCGCTTCTCGCGCGCTCAGCTCCCGGTACTGCGCGATCTCGGCCAGCACCGGGGCCAAGCCGGCGATCCCCGCGTACAGCGAATCGCGGTCCTGTGGCGGCGACATGGTTTCCGGACCGCCCTCCACCACCGCCTGCACGAGCCATGGGCCCTCGGCCTCGCGCACGTGGTCCAGCACCCACGACCAGGCGGCCTCGCCCACGTCCCGATATACGTCGCTCCTCATCCGGTCACGCTACAACCCCTCGGATGAGCAGGCCCGTTCGGCAGGGTGCCGCCGGTCTGCCGGTTCCGGCGGTCCTGGGTACCGGCTTCCGCGGCTGCCTTCAGGTCACGCAGCCCTGCTTCTAGGCCGTCGCGCAGGATCTTGGTCGCGGTGGGAACTCCTGCGTCGACCTGCGCGCCGGTGTGGGTCTCTTCCGTGCGTACGAGGACACCGCCCTCGGCCTCGGTGAAGTTCCAGATGGTGCGCAGCGGCGCGTGGATGACGGTCCGGGTCCGGTAGCGGACCCGTGCGTCGGGATCGACGCCCTGCCCACGACAGGTGAGGGGCTTCCCATGGGCGACACCGGTGCGCAGACGCCCCGGGAGCGCTATCGCGCCCAGGTGCAGGCGGAGATCAAGGAACGCGCATGGGAGCAGATCGCCGCGGCCGGTGTGACCGCGCTCTCTCAACGCGGTCGCCAAACAGACGGGTGTGAGCGGGCCCACGCTCCACCGCTACTTCGCCGGCCGCGGCGAGTTGATCACCGAACTCGTTCGACCTACGGAGGGATGCTGGAGGGCTACCCGTGCAAGCCCGTCAATGACATGAAGGTCAGGAGTCTCCAGCGGCAGGCTGAACGTGCGTTCCCCTCCACGCCGGTCCATGCGGCTCCCCCTCCCGCGAGTGCCCGGACCAGGCTGCCGGCGCCTTCGGCCCCCGTTGAGGTGCTGCCTTCCGTGAAGCGTATGCCGTCGATCAACTGCCGCCGGGACCAGACGGGCGGCCGCCCCGCCCTCATCCCCTTCGGTAGCAACGGCTCCAACACCGCCCATTGCTCGTCCGTGAGATCACCCCGACCCATGAACTGTGATCATTCACAGCCCAAGATCCACTTTCGATACACGGCCTAGGAGCCGTCCACGGGGACTGTCAGTCGGCCTCCGCCTCGATCAGGGAGAACGGCTCGGCGTCCGCGAGTGGGGTCACGTCGGTGACGGTCAGGCCGGCGCGGCGGCACACTTCCTCGAAGTCCTGGCGGGTGCGCTCCCTGCCGCCCACGTTCACCAGCATGTTGAGGTCGCTGAGGTAGGTGATCGCGCCGTCGCTCACCTCGGCCCGGGTGGCCGGGGCGACGGCTTCGGGGAGCACGGGCTCCACGATCAGTACGCGCCCGCCGGGCGGCAGCACCTCGCGGCAGTGGGTCAGGATCGTGACCGCCTGTTCGTCCGTCCAGTCGTGCAGGATGCTCTTCATCAGGTAGAGGTCCGAACCCCCGGGCACGGCGCGGAAGAAGTCCCCGGCGAGCAGGGAGCAGCGTTCGCCGAGCCCGTGCCGCTCCAGCGTCTTCGGCGCCTCGGCGAGACCCTGCTCCGTGTCGAACACGACGCCGCTGAGCCCGGGATGGGCGTCGAGCACCGCGGTCAGGAGAGTCCCATCGCCCCCGCCGACGTCCGTGACCCTGGAGAACCGGCCGAAGTCGAAGGCGTACGGCAGCACGGCGGCGGTCTCGGCGACGGCTTGGCTCATCGCCGAGTTGAAGCCCGCCGACAGCTCGGGATGCCGGGCGAGGTGACTGAAGAAGTCCGTGCCGAAGACCGTGTCGAACGCGACCTCCCCGGTACGGACGCTGTCGTCCAGGTGCTCCCAGGCCCGCACGATCGTCGGCTCGGTGAACATCCCCACGAAGGAGGTGAGGGAGTCAGGGCGGCCGGAGTGCAGCAGCGCACCGGCCGGCGTCACCGAGAACGAACCGGGCGCGTGCTCCTCAAGCAGACCGAGAGCGGCCAGGGCGCGCAGCAGCCGGGTCATCGGCTGAGGTGCCGTACCGGCGTCCGCGGCCACCGCGACGGCCGACCGGGTGCTCTCGCCGACCAGCTCCACCACCCTCAGCCGGACCGCCGCGCGCAGGGTCTGCGCGGCCATGCTCCCGAACGCCAGCCGGACGACGAGATCGCGGTCGGCCGTGGCTGCCGCTCGGGCATCGGTGCTCGTCACGGGTGCTTCCTTCCTAGGTGTGCGGGCAGTTGCAGGGGCCGGGTGGGCATGGGTCAGCCCGCGGACGTGTTCATCGCGGCCAGGGCGCTCGGTGTGAATCCCGCGAGTGCCAGTACGTCGCGATGGAGATGGGACTGGTCGGCGTACCCGCACGCCAGAGCCACGTCGCCGATGCTTCCGCCCGAGGTCAGCGCGCGGGCCGCGTGATCGAAACGCACCAGCATGGCGGCCCTTTTGGGTGTGAGCCCGATCTGCGCGCCGAACCTGGACCACAGCCGCTTGCGGCTCCAGCCGCAGTGCGCGGCGAGATCGGTGATCCGTACGCGCCCACGACGGGCCACGATGGTGTCCCAGACCCCGGCGACCTCGGGCGACATGGCCGGTGCGGCCGCGGCCCGCTCGGTGAGGAACGCGTCGGTCAGAGCGAGGCGTTCGGCCCAGCCGCCGGTGTCCGTAAGCCGTTCGACGAGGCGCCGTGCCTGCGGTCCCCAGAGGTCCTCCAGGCTCGTCACCGACCCGTGCAGCTCGTGCGGGGCCACACCCAGGACGGCGTAGGCGGCCCGGGGCGACAGGCGCACCTCGACGCACTCGACCCGCTCACCGCGAATGCGGGCAGGGCCCGGCGTCATCGAGGCGACGAGGTTCGTCATGGGCCGGTGGCCGCCAGTGCCGTCCACGGAGAGCCGCGTGTCCCCGAGTCCGATGACGACGATCACGGCGGGCTGGGGGAGCACCCGCATGTCCAGGCCGGCGGCCGCGCGGTCACGGAAGCCGGCCATCGCCACGCCTTCGAGGGGCGAGGCACCGAGGGGGTGGGCGACCTCCCAGCCGTCGTCGGCATCACGGCCCCCGCGAGTGAGGCCCACCTGCTGTGTGCGCATACCTCTACGGTCGCCGACTTCGCGCACCCTGTCTTGGACGAAAGTTCCGGCGGCCCGCCGAGGAGGACGGACCGCCGCAAGGGACGGGCGTCAGGCCGAGGCCGGCAGCACGTGGTCGCCCGCCTTGTCCGTGCTCAGGCACAGCGAGCAGACCACCGCGTCATGGGTGGCGCACGCCGTGACGTCGGGGCGCTCGTAGGACTGGTGGCAGACATGGCAGTCCAGGGTGAGCGCGCTGGGGTTGCCGTCGGCGTCCAGGAGGGGTTCGGAGATGCCGTCGCCCGCGCGGCGGAGGTAGTACCTGCCCTTGGTGACGACGGCCATCAGCGGCGTCAGGACGAAGGCGATCACCGCCGCGGCGACGGGGGAGTACGGCTGGAGGGCGTCGCCCAGGGCGTGGAAGTACATCGCGATGGACAGCGCGGACGCGGCGACGAACGACACCACGCCGACCGGGTTGACGGCGTGGAGCATGCCGCGGCGGAACTCCGGCTGGAGCGGGGAGAGCTTCAGCACGTACTTGTTGATGCCGATGTCGGTCGCGACGGTGACGACCCAGGCGATGGCGCAGTTCGAGTAGAACCCGAGGATGCTGTTGAGGAAGCTGAACATGTCGGCTTCCATCAGGGCCAGCGCGAAGCCCAGGTTGACCAGGACGAAGATCATGCGGCCGGGGTAGTGCCTGGTGACGCGGGTGAAGGAGTTCGTCCACGCCAGCGAGCCGGAGTACGCGTTCGTCACATTGATCTTGATCTGGCTGATGACCACCAGGGCCACGGCCAGCGGGACGACCATCCAGGACGGCATCATCGCGTCGAAGGCACTGCGGAACTGCTGGATCGGCTCGGGCGCCGCGGCCGGACCGACCTCGGCCAGGATGTATACGGCGAGGAAGACGCCGATGGCCTGCTTCAGCGCCCCGAGCACCACCCAGCCGGGTCCGGCCATCACCACGGCCGTCCACCAACCGCGCTTGTTCTGCTCGGTCTTGGGCGGCATGAAGCGCAGATAGTCGATCTGCTCCCCGATCTGCGCGATGAGGGAAAAACACACGCCCGCGCCGAGGAGGACGGAGGCCGTGTTGACGCCGCCCTCGCCGTCGGTGCCGGCGTAGGAGAGGAACCGGTCGACGGTGCCGGGGTCGTTGGCGATCAGGTGGACCAGCGGGGCGACCATGAGGATCAGCCAGATCGGCGTGGTCCACACCTGGAGCCTGCTGAGCGCCTTCATGCCGTAGATCACCAGCGGGATGACCATGAGCGTGGAGACCAGATAGCCCAGCCACAGCGGGAGCCCGAGGCCCAGTTTGAGGCCCTGGGCCATGATCGAGCCTTCGAGGGCGAAGAAGATGAAGGTGAAGCTCGCGAAGATGACGCTGGTCAGCACGGAGCCGTAGTAGCCGAAGCCGGAGCCGCGGGTGATCAGGTCGAGGTCGATGTTGTAGCGGGCACCGTAGTAGGCGAGCGGGAAGCCGGTGACGAAGATGACGACGGCGGCGACGGCGATCGCGACGAGCGCGTTGCCGGTGCCGTGCGCCAGGCCGATGCCGGCTCCGATGGAGAAGTCGGCCATGTAGGCGATCCCGCCGAGGGCGGTGGTGGCCACCACCATGGGGCTCCAGCGGCGGTAACTGCGAGGCGCGAAACGGAGGGTGTAGTCCTCCAGTGTCTCCTTGACCGCCTGGTCCGGCGCGGCCTTCGCCGGGTCGCTCGGTCCTGACGTCGTCACTCGTGACTCGGTCGTGCTCATCACGCCTCCCGGTGGGGCAGGGTGCGGGTGCTGCGGTGCAGTGGGCAGCGCCGGTGATGCCACAGCGGGTCACGCTAGAAAGGTGTTGTTACCACGGGGTTTCTGTTGTCGTGAACACGGTGTTTCCGGCGAGCGCTGGGGAGGGCTTTCCGTCACCGCCGGCGGGACACTCCCAGCTCGACGAGATAACGCTTGGTCACCCGCCCGCCGTACCGCCCGTCGATCAACCCCGCGACACACTCCAGCAGCCCGTTCCGGGCGGCCTCCGGAAGGGCCCGATGGCCGGAGTAGGTCCGCAGCACGTCCAGGTACTCCGAGGTCGTGTAGGTGAGGTCCTGCTCGTAGCGGCGGAAGAGCGTCGGGCCGAACCGGCCGCTTCCCGCCACCTCCCGCGCATGGTCCCTACTGTCGACGGCGGCGGATGCGGGAGGCCGCAGTCCGGGCGGCGTCGCCGGGTCGAAGCGCTCGTAGCAGCCCTGGACCTCGGCGAAGAAGTCCTCGGTGCCGCCGTTCACATGCTGAGTACGTACGACGGCCAGGGCTCCGGCCGGACGCAGCGCGTCGGCGGCCTTCGGCACCCGCACCGCCGGGTCGATCCAGTGGAACGCCGTCGCCGACACGACCGCGTCGTACGGCTCGTCCGGCAGCGGCCAGTCCTCGAACCGGGTCGTCACCACGTCCGCTGCCGGGTACTCGGTGAGATTGCGGCGGGCGACCGCGGCCATCCGTGCTCCCGCCTCGACGGCCGTGATCCGGCAGCCCCGCCCGGCCAGCGGCACCGTCACCTGTCCGGTCCCGCAGCCCACCTCCAGCACTCGGCTGCCGGGGACCGTGCCCGCGAGCTCCGCCAGGTCGTCGTACAACCGGGGCGGGTATCCGGGCCTGGCCCGGTCGTACAGCTCCGCGTCCTCGTCGAACGTCCGGCTCAGCCGTGCCCGCCGGGACTCCTCGGGGCTGTCGTCGCGCCGCGTGCGCGTGGGGTGGTCGGGCATGAACAGCAGGTTAGCGACGCGGAGTCGCCCTCCCGGCGACGGTGCGCAAAACGGGCTCGCCGGTACCCGTGGCCCCACCTTTCCGCGACGTCACTGCGGATCGCACCGCTTTCGTACGCGTAGGCGCGCTCAGCCTGGGAACCA
This sequence comes from Streptomyces chartreusis, assembly GCF_008704715.1. NCBI lineage: Bacteria > Bacillati > Actinomycetota > Actinomycetes > Kitasatosporales > Streptomycetaceae > Streptomyces > Streptomyces chartreusis. The sequence continues at coordinate 488,407 of NZ_CP023689.1, read as the reverse complement.
GCAGCGGTGGAAGCAACAACTAGTCACCACGGCCGCGAGCAGTGACAGGCCGAAGAGGGTGTGATGGCGACCGAATCGCGGGGCGGCGGCAAACCGCCGTCCGAGGAGACGCAGAACTGGCAGGCCACATTCGACGGGGGTGTCGGCGATGTGACCAGAGCCCGCCTGAGCGCGGAGCGGTTCCTCATGAAGCTGGAGCGGGCCTCACCACCGGCGACGCCCGAGTACCGGGACGACATCGTGCTGGTCGTCACCGAACTCGCCGCCAACGCCATCCAGTACGCCCCGGGGCCCATAGGGCTGACGTTGCGCAGGGCGTTCGACGGTGTGCATGTGACTCTCAGTGACACGAGTACGACCGAACCGGCGCCGCGCCCCTTCCATCCCGGGACCGGCCGCGGCGGCGGCATCGGCTGGTATCTGATCCAGACCCTGTGCGACGAGGTCACCGTGGTGGTGCGGGCGGACGGCAAGGACGTGCACGCCTTCATGCCCTGGTGACATGCCCTGGTGAGCCGCCCGTCCGCCGAAGCGGGGAACCGGGCGGCTCGGCCGAACCGGGTGGCTCACATGAGCGGCACGAACACGCTGACCGTCTTGCCGCCCTCCCGGCGGCGGTCGATCCGGATCTCGCGGGCCAGCCGGATGATCAGCGGCCACCCGTATCCGCTGCCCTCGTGCGTACGGGGCAGGGCCCCGGGCCCGTAGGCGGCCGAGGGGACGGCGTCGCTGTAGTCGTGCACACTCAGCCGCACCCCCTCGGCGAGCGGGGTCACCTCGAACCCCGCCAGGCCGCCGCCGTGCCGGATCGCGTTGGCGACCAGCTCCGACACGACCAGCAGGAGATCCATGACGGCTGTCTCACCGGCCGTGCCGGCCGCCGGCCGCCAGTACTCCTCGACGATCGAGCGCACATAACTGCGCGCCGCCGCCGCACTGGTGATCGTGACCGGCCGGGTGCGCGCATCGGCGCTGTCGCCGTCCGGACGGTGCTCCGCCGACCTCATGGCCGCTCGTCGGTCGCCTGCGGGATGCGCATCGAATGCCGGGCATCTCGGGCGCGTACCAAGTGGACTGCGGTTGCCGTCACTTCACCACTCCTTGCTCGCTGTCGTCCGCGCGCCTCGTCGTCCTCGTCCGCACGTGCTCCTGGGGATCCGCTACCCGGGAGCATCCGAATCATGGGGCAGAGAAGCGTAGTAGCCACCAACGGCGGACAGGTACTCGGGGTCGAGAGTCTCCCGGTCCGTGCCGAATCGCGGAGCCGCCTTGGCCTCCGCGCGGGTGCAGCGCACGGTGATCACCCGGTTCTCCTCGGCGATGGTCGTGACCAGGCCGGCCGGGATCAGCAGGCTCCTGCCGAACACCCAGGCGCCCGTGTCCACGATCAGATGCCGCAGGGGAGTGTCGTCGGCCTGGCGGTCCACATGGCCGATGGTCCCGTCACTCGCCTCGACGGAATACCCGGTGAGCTCATGCCCCTCCTGATGACCGCTCTCGGGTGCGTACGACCAGATTCTGTCGGTGCTCACATCGCATCCTTCTCGGTGTCGTCGTTCTCTTCGCGGTGGCCCGCGCCGGTCAGGCGACGCTCGCCGGCTCTCTCGCCGCGGCGAGCATGTCGCGGGCCCGCGCCAGGGCCTGTCCCACTTCGCGGGTCCCGGTCGACACGCACAGCGTGTACGCCAGGTCCTGCACACGCAGTTCGCGCCGCCGCCCGGCGTCCGGCACGTCGCCCTTGTGGGCCATGAGCGCCTCGTACTCCTCGACGAGGCGGCGGAGTATCGCCGGATGGGGTATCAGCACAGGTCATCCCTCCTGGGGGTGGTCGTCGCAGCCGGCACCGAGCACCTCGTCGCGCACCCGGGCGCAGCACCGGCTGATCAGCCGGGAGACGTGCATCTGGGAGATGCCGAGTTCGTCGGCTATGCGGCTCTGCGTCATGTCCTCGAAGAAGCGCAGGTACAGGATCGTCCGCTCGCGTTCGGGCAGGCGTCGCAGCCCTTCCTTGGCCGCCTCCCGGTCGACGACGACGTCGTACGCCCCGTCGCACCCGCCGATCGTGTCGGCGAGGCTGAAGCCGTCCTCGCTCGACGACATCTCGGCGTCCAGCGACAGGGTGCTGAAGCTGTCGAGTGCCTCGAGGCCCGTGTTGACCTCGTCCTCGGTGAGGCCCGTGTGGGCGGCGATCTGGGCGATCGACGGGTTGGAGCCGTCCGAGGTGGTGAGGTCGCGGCGCGCCACGCGGACCTTGTTGCGCAGGTCCTGGACGCGACGGGGCACCCGCAGGGCCCACATCCGGTCGCGGAAGTGCCGCTTGATCTCACCGGTGATGGTGGGCACGGCGTAGCTCTCGAAGGCCCCTCGGCCGGGCTCGTACCGGTCGATGGCCTTGACCAGACCGAGGGCCGCGACCTGGCGCAGGTCCTCCAGGGACTCGCCGCGGTTGCGGAAGCGGCCGGCGATGCGATGGGCCATGGGCAGCCAGGCCCTGGTCAGTCCGTCGCGTATCGCCTGTCGCTCGGGTCCTTCGGGCAGGTCGGCGAGGCGGACGAAGTCGGATCCGGTGTCGGGGGCGTCGTTGTGGACGCGCCCGCCGGAAACCCGGGAGCGGGTGGGGTTGTCGGAAGCGTGTGCGGAGGTCTCGACCAACATGAGGGAACAACTCCTGAAGCGGCGTTCTCAGGGGGGTCTCTGCGGGAAACGGTGCACGGGGCACGAGGCCCTGGAGCGGTCACGGCTGTGGCACCGATGCGCCTCCGGTCCGAAGCACGAAAACCCGCATGCCCCACGACCGAGGGTGCAAACAGGGTGCGGCGGATGACGACGCCGACCGGGAGCGGAAGGGGGGACGGCCTCCCAGTTGGGAGGCTTTCGTGTACGACGTGTCCGGATCGGGTGCATCCGAGGGCGATTTCCGGCCAGAACCCACCCTCATTCCGTGATCCGTGCCACGGAACAGGAGTGAGCGGCGCGAGTCCGGGCACGCGGGCAACTGACAACAGGTTCCGGTTATTGGGGAGGGCGTCATGGCAGCCGTGACGGCGGTGCAGGCAACGGCCACGGCACAGGATGCGGTCACGACGGACGAGGCGGCGCTGCCGCTGATCGAGGATCCGTCGAGGGTGAGCCCCAAGGATGCACGGCAGTTGTCGCGTCAGTTCTTCGACCGGCTGGTCGTGCTCGAAGAGGGCACGCACGAATTCCAGTACGTGCGCAACACGTTGATCGAGATGAACCTGTCCCTGGTGCGGTACGCGGCATCCCGCTTCCGGGCCCGCGGGGACTCCATGGAGGACGTCGTCCAGGTCGGGACCATCGGGCTGATCAAGGCCATCGACCGCTTCGAGGTGTCCCGGGAGGTCGAGTTCACCACGTTCGCCGTCCCGTACATCGTGGGCGAGATCAAGCGGTTCTTCCGTGACACGAGCTGGGCGGTCCATGTGCCGCGCCGGCTGCAGGAGGCGCGCGCCGAGCTGGCCAAGGCGACCGAGGAACTCAGCTCGCGCCTGGGGCGAATGCCGACCACGCGTGAGCTGTCCGAGCTGATGTCGCTGTCGGAGGAAGAGGTCATCGAGGCCCGCAAGGCGTCCAACGGCTATCAGTCCGCCTCCCTCGACGCGGCGGTCACCGGCGACGCCGAGAACGGCGAGTCCGTCCTGGCCGACCTGCTCGGCGAGGAGGACCCCTCGCTGGAACTCGTGGAGGACTTCCACTCGTTGGCGCCCCTGATCGCCGGGCTGGACGACCGTGAGCGCCGGATCATCCATCTGCGCTTCGTCGAGGAACGCACCCAGGCGCAGATCGCCGAGCAGATCGGCGTCTCCCAGATGCATGTCTCGCGGCTCATCAGCCGCATCCTCAAGCAACTGCGCGCCGGACTGCTGGAGCCCGGGGTCGCCTGAGCGACGCAGCGCACGCGCGACGCCGTACGAGCTGGGCCGCGGCCGATTCGGCCGCGGCCCCTCGCCGTTGTCACATCCTGTCGGCATCGCCCGGGTGCCGGCATCGCGCCGCGAGGGGGATCACCGCGGTCACGCGTTTCCCGCCGGCGGGTAGGTCCGACACCAGCACGGTGCGGGACAGTCGGCACACGATGGGCCAGCCGCGGCCGCCGCACCGGTGCCTGCCCTGGCGGTCGACCGGGTCCAGGGCCACCGGGCGCCTTCGCTCGCGGTCGCTCACGGACAGATACAGGTTCTGGCCGACGACCTCGACGTCGAAGCCGGTGATGCCACCGCCGTGCAGCATCGCGTTGGTCGTCAGTTCGGACGCCACCAGCAGTGCGTCCGAGAGGGTGTCGGGCGCGCAGTCGGCGCCCCGGGTGGGTGTCTGCTCGGTCAGGGCCCGCCGTACGACTCCGCGTGCCTCGGCCGGTGAGGCCGGACTCCACGGCTCGTGCCGGCCGCGGCCCGCGTCCACCGGGCTCCTGGTGACACCGGTCCGGTAGTTCTCACTCATCCTTTCGCTCCCTGACAAAGGCGGGGAGGCGGAGAACCCGCCGGGCGTCCGTGACGACCCCGACCAGGCCCGAGTCCCTTGTTTCCTCTCCCCATCGCGTGAGGCCTTCTCCCTATTCGCGTGACCGCTCTGCCGGTTGCCAAACCGCCGCGTCCGCCCCAGGGCGCGAAAAGCGGTCAGAAGCCGAAGGCGTACGGCTCGTTCGCACGTGCCCTGTGTGCTGGGGAGGTTCGGGGGTAGGCGGGCGAACGCAATCGACGGGCCGCCCCGCGAGGTTTCTCGTACCGACGAGGCATCGAATCCGGTCGCCGGGGCACCCGTCACCGTCGCCGAGCCTGTGGGAGGTACTTGTGTCCGTTGCCCAGAACCCCTTGTCGATCAAGGTGGAAGTGCCCCGTGAGGACGCCGTTCTGCTGACTGTCGAGGGCGACCTGGACATGGATACGGCGACCGAGTTGCAGCACCACCTGGCCAACCAGCTCCATCATGGCCGCAGGCATTTCCTACTCGATATCGCCGGAGTCCCCTTCATGGACTCCTCCGGGATGAACATCGTTCTGCGGGCTTATCAGGAAGTGCGGGAGATCCCGGGAGGGGTGTACGTCATCTCCCCGACGCCCGCCGTCCGGCGGATCATGGATCTCACCGGTGTCAGCATCACGGTCCCGATCGTGGGGAGCCTCGAGGAGGCACTCGCCACCGCGGACGCCGGGCCGAGGGACCGGGAGCCGTAGGACCCGGCTGCCGGCCCACTGCCCGGGGGGCGAAGACAGCTTCCCGAAGAGGCAGTTCACCGATCGCGACCCGCACTCGCATCAAAAACAGTTGCCGTTTGACAACTATGGCCATGAGGCAACAGAGTGAGCGAGTCAAGCGCGGGAGGGGTGTGAAACGTGCCGGTCAGCAACGAGTACGGCCCGCGTCGCCGGGCAGCGGTGCCCACGCGGCACCGCCCCGGCGTCGAACCGGGGCACGTGAGTGCCTCAGGCGCTCCGGGCGTCGGCGGCCTCGTCGCCTTCGTGGATCTCCGCGGACGCCGCGGCGCAGAACGCCTCCAGCCCCTCCAGCAGCGCCGTGCGCTTCGCGACGGGCATCTGCTCCAGCACCGACTGGAGCGCGGCCTCGCGCCGCGCGCGCAGCTCCGCCAAATAGGACCGTCCGCGCCGGCTCAGATGAAGCCGCAGCTCGCGGCGGCTGGAGGTGCTGGGCGCGCGCTCGACGAACCCCACTGCCTGGAGGCGGTCGCACAGCCGGCTGGTCGACGGGGGCGTGGAGCCGAGCGCCTCGGCGAGCATGCGCAGGTTGATGCCGTCGCTGTGCTCCAGGATGAACAGCACGCGGATCTGGGAGGCGGACACCGGCGCCGTCGAGGCGCGGCCCCACAGGACCTCCAGCAACTCGGCGGCCTCGGAGGTCACACGCGCCACCTCGTCCGGCCGCGGTTGCGAGTACGGGGAAGTCACGGCTCCACTCTTCCAGGCTTCGCGGGCACTGTCAGCCCACCGGTTCGGGCAATACGTACAGAACACTAGATACGGACAAGAAGGACCGACGGACGGCGTCCGCGAAACTGCGGGTCGAACGCCGTCACTGTGACAAGAATGGCGTATCCAACATCGTGAACAGATTCGTGGCAGCCGAGCGGGCGCTTCGCTCCGCGGCCCCGCACCAACTGGTGGACGCGGTCCGCGAAGCCCTGTGCAACGACTATGCGGCGAAGTCCGTCCAGCTCCTCCTGGCCGACTACGGCCTGGCGACGCTCCAGCCGGTGCACCCGGCCGCGGGCGCGCCCCAGTCCGTGCCGGCGCACACCGGCCCGGCCGGACGGGCCTTCGGGTCCCAGGAACCCTTCGTCGAGAAGCTGACCGACGGCGAGGTGCGCCTGCATCTGCCGGTCACCGCACGCGGCGACCGGCTCGGCGTCCTGGCCGTCACGATGCCCTCGGCCGAGCAGGCCCAGGAGTGCCTGGACGAGCTCAACGACGTGGCCCAGGTGCTGGCGCACGAGGTGATCGTCGCCGACCGGGACACCGACCTCTACCTGCGGGCACGCCGCACCGACCGACTCACCCTGGCCGCGGAGATGCAGTGGCAGCTGCTGCCCGGCCGGGCCTGCGCCCGCCCCGAGTACGCGCTGGGCGCCCAACTGGAACCCGCCTACTCGATCCACGGCGACAACTTCGACTGGTCGGCGTCCGCCGACCGCCTGATGCTCTACGTCACCAACGGCATGGGCGAGGGCATCGAGGCCGCCCTGCTGACCAACCTGGGCATCAACGCCCTGCGCAACGCCCGCCGCGCGGGCCTGTCCATCGCGGACCAGGCCGCCCTCGCCGACCAGGCCGTCTACGCCCAGTACCGCGGGGACGCCTACCTCTCCGTGCTCCTGCTCGACCTCGAACTGAGCACCGGCCGACTCCAGGTCGTCGACGCCGGCTCCCCGCAGATGCTGCGGCTTCGCGGCCGCGGCGTCGGCGCCCTCGACATCGAGGCACAGCTCCCGCTGGGCATGTTCGAGGAGACGGACTACGTCGCCCACGAGCTGTCGATCGAGCCCGGCGACCGGCTCCTGTTCGCCAGCGACGGGGTCTACGACGTCATCGCGCCCGGCGGCGAACGCTACGGCGAGCGCGCGCTGGCCCGAGCCATCGTGTCGACCAGCCTGCTGCCCGCAGCCGAGGTCCCGCGTGCCGTCCTGAGGGAACTGTCCGGTCACCGCGGCACACCCGTGGCCGACGACGACGCACTCGTCGTGTGCCTCGACTGGTTCGGGCCGCGGCAGCCGTCCTGAGCGAACCACCCGGCGCCTCCCCGCACGGTCGGGGCGGCGCGCACCACGAAGAAGGAGGGAAGCAAGTGCCGGAGCAGCAGACGGCAGAAGGCCGGATCGGCCCGGCGGAGGAGGTGGGGGACTTCCTGCGGCTGCGCCGCGAGCAGATCGCCCAGCGCTGGGCCGACGCGGCGGTTTTCCGCACCGTGTTCACGGTCTCCCGGGACGAGGCCGTGGAAGCCGGCCGGGCCGTGGTCGAGGCGCTGGCCGCGGTGGCCTCCTCGGGGCGCGTGGAGGACTCGGAGGCCGACGGATTCACCGTCGTCCGCGAGCAGCTGGCGCGCACCGCGCACTCCCGGGCCCGCGCCGGCGCCACCATCGGACAGGTCTCGGCCGAGATGGACGCGTTGCGTCAGCCCGTCACCGAGCTGCTGCTCGAGGAGCTCAGCGGCAAGCCCGCAGAGCACCAGCGGGAGTGCGCCACGACCCTGGCCGTGCTGATGGGCACCCTGCGCCTGGTCATGCTGGAGACGACCACGGTCTCCGGGCAGGAACTCATCAACCGCCAGCGGCTGGAAATGCTCGAGATCGCCACCCCCGTGATCAAGCTGTGGGAAGGTATCGTCGCCGTGCCGCTGATCGGCACGCTCGACAGTGCCCGCAGCCAAGTGGTGATGGAGACGCTCTTGGACGCCGTGGTCGAGCAGCACGCCAGCTTCGCCATCCTGGACATCACCGGAGTGCCGACCGTCGACTCACTGGTGGCCCAGCACCTGATGAAGACCGTCGCCGCGGCCCGGCTGATGGGGGCGGAGTGCATAGTCTCCGGGATCCGGCCGGCCATCGCGCAGACCATCGTCCACCTCGGCATCGACCTGAGCTCGGTGCTCACCCGCGCCAGCCTCGCCGACGCCCTCGCCTACGCCCTCCAGCAGCAGGGCGCGCACATCGTGGCGAACCCCGCCGCGGCGGAGCCACGGTGACCGGCGCCGCCACCTACCCGTACGAGGCCCATGTGCCCGTGCTGCGGCTGGGCAAGGTCCTGCTGGTCACCCTCCAGGGCGACCTGTACGACAGCACGGCCGAGCAGCTCCGCCAGGACATCGGCAGGACCGTGTCCGACAGCGCGATCAACGGCGTGGTCATCGACCTCTCCGGCGTCGAGATCGTCGACTCCTTCATGGGCCGGGTGCTCAGCGACGTCGCCGCCATGACCCGGCTGTTGGCCGCGCAGACCGTGGTGGCGGGGATGCGCCCGGCCGTGGCCATAACCCTCGTCGAACTCGGCCTGACCCTGCCGGGACTGCGCACCGCCCTGAACACCGAGGAAGCCCTGCGCCTGCTCGGCGCCGAGGTCTCGGCCCTGCCTCGCGACGTGCGCGCACGCCGGGAGAGCCCGTGACCCACAGCACCGGCAGCGTCTCCGCCCGCCTGCCGATCCACTCGGACCTCGACCTGGTCCGGGTGCGCCAGCACGTGCGGCAGATGACGGCCCGACTCGGGTTCCGTCTGGTGGAACAGACCAAACTCGTCACCGCCGCCAGCGAGTTGGCGCGCAACACCCTCGTGCACGGCGGCGGGGGCCGCATGGAGTGCACGGAGGTCACCAGCGGCGGCGTACGGGGACTACGGCTCGTCTTCAGCGACGAGGGCCCCGGCATCGCCGACCTGGACCAGGCCCTGTCGGACGGCTACACCTCCGGCGAGGGGCTGGGGATGGGCCTGGGCGGCTCCCGCCGGCTGGTCCACGAGTTCTCCGTCGACAGCCGGCGCGGCGCCGGGACCACCGTGACCGTGACGTCCTGGACCTCCGGGCCGCCCCACCCGCGCGAGGCGCCCTGATGCCGCGCGTCTGGGAGGTACCCGTGCACGACTCGACCCGGGTGCGCGACGCCCGGCTGGCGGCCCGGGAGGCGGCCCGCCACGCCGGGCTCGCCGACGACCGGGTCGCCACGGCCGAGCTCGTGGCCACCGAACTCGCGACCAACCTGCTCAAGCACGCCGGTGGCGGACGGGTGCTCCTCGACCTCGTGGGCCCGTCCGTGCCGGCCCACGGCGACGAGCGGATCCTCCTGGTGCAGATCATGGCCATCGACCACGGCCCCGGCATGCCCGACACCGCCGCGGCCCTGCGCGACGGCTTCTCGACCGCGGCCACCCTTGGCGCCGGACTCGGCACCTGTCGGCGCATCGCGGACGACTTCGCTCTGCACAGCACGCCGGGGCGGGGCACGACGGTGATGGCCAGGATCGCCCCGCACCGCGACCGTGACACCGCCGACCCGCACTCGGAGCCGCCTCCGGTACGGGCCGGCGGCGTCAACATGCCGCTCGCCGGAGGGGAGTTCTCCGGTGACGCGTGGGCCTGCGTCCGCACGGCCGACCATGTGACGCTCCTGCTGGCCGACGGCCTCGGCCACGGCCCCCAGGCGGCCCGCGCCTCCTCCGCCGCGGTGGCGGTACTGCGGTCCATGCCCCATCTGCCGCCGGCCGACCTGCTGCGGCGCATGCACACCGTCCTGCGCGACACCAGGGGCGCGGCCGTGGCCGTGGCCCAACTCGACGTCGCCGCCGCGAAGTTGCACTTCGCCGGTGTGGGCAACATCGGGGCCCGGCTCCGCGACGGCGACCACTGGCAGGGGCTGGTCTCGTTCCCCGGCATCGTCGGCGCCCACCTCCCCGCACGCCTTCCCCAGCACCAGGAGCGCTGGACGCACGACAGCCTCCTCGTCCTGCACAGCGACGGCCTGCCGAGCCGCTGGAGTCCCGGCCCGGCCGTCGAGACCCCGTCCTCCCTCGACCCCGCCGTGATCGCCGCCTCGATCGTGCGGGACGCCAGCAGCCCAGCCAGGCCGGTACGCGACGACACCGCCGTCGCCGTGCTCGGCCCACGCCCACCGGACCGCCTCTCATGACCCGCACCTGGAACGTCCGCACCGTCACCGACGCCGCTCAGGTCCGCATAGCCACGGCTCGGCTGGCCGCCGCATGCGGGGTGACCACGGTCGAGCGCACACGACTGGTGACCGCACTGACCGCACAGCTTCGGCAGCGCCTCACCAAGGGAGGCGAGTGGAAGGTCGGCGCCGGAGTGACCCTGTCGCCGCACGGGGGCGAGCTCCACATCGAGGTGACCCCGGCGAAGCGCCGCCCGGACGACCGGCAGCCTCCCTGGCGTGCCGGTGTCCCGTGCGCCGAGGACGCGGACGTATCGGGGACCGACCCCGCCGACGACGACCCGACCGCCCTGGCCGAGGCCCTGTTCGGAGCCGACGAGGACGCCGCCCTGCTGCTGGACCGCCTCGACGAGCAGGAGTCGCTCGTCGCCTTCCACCGCGAGGAACTCCACCAGACCAACCAGGGCGTCCTCGCGCTGCACGCCGAACTGGACGCCGCCGGCCGGGCCCAGCGCGAACTCTTCGACGCCGAGCAGAAGGCACGTCAGGAGGCGGAGAACGCCCGCGGCCGGCTGACCTTCCTGGCCGACGCCAGCGCCGCCCTCACCGCCTCCCTGAACCACGAGGCCATCGTGCGGCTGCTCCCCACCCTTCTCGTCCCGCGCTACGCGCGCACCGTGGACGTCTGGCTCTTCGACGACGTCGACGACGCGCTGCGCGGCGGCCCCCGCCCCGCCGCCGCGGTCCTCGCCGCCCGCCGCGGCCGCCCCCAGTACGCCGCCGACCACCCCGGCAACCTCCCCGGCGTCGACGACCAGCCGGCCTCCGCCCTCGACGCCGGGCGCCCCCTGCTCTGCATCCCCCTGCTCACCCGCCGGGCACCCCAGGGTGTCCTCACCCTGTCGCCGCCCGACCAGCGCTGGGACGCCGACGACGCCGTCATGCTCATCGAGCTCACCCGACGCGCCAGCATCGCCCTGGAGCACGCCCGCCGCTTCGAGCACAACCGGGACATCGCCGAGACCCTGCAACGCGCCCTGCTCACCGAGTTGCCCACCGCCGACGGCCTGAGCCTGGCCGCGCGCTACCTCCCGGCCACCCGGGGCCTGAACATCGGCGGTGACTGGTACGACGCCATCCGCCAGCCCGACGGCAGCCTCATCACCGTCGTCGGAGACGTCACCGGGCACGGGCTGCACGCCGCGGTGATGATGAGCCAACTGCGCACCGCCCTGCGGGCCTACGCCGTCGACGGCAGCAGCCCCGGGCGGCTCCTGACCCGCCTGCACGAGTTCCTGCACCGTCTGCGCCTCGACCTGTACGCCACCGCCGTCATAGCCCGTATCCACCCGGACGGGGACACGCTCACCTGGGCCGCCGCCGGCCATCCGCCACCGGTGCTGCGCGACCCCGACGGCCGGGTGCACACGCTCGACGACAAACCCGGCGCCATGCTCGGCATCCCGCTGGAACAGGAGATCGGCGACCACACCGTGGCCCTCCCGCCCGGATCGACGCTCGCGCTCTACACCGACGGCCTGGTGGAGCGGCGCGCCCAGGGGATCGACCCCGGCATCCAGCGCCTCGCCGACGCGCTCGGCGGCTTCGGCGCGGCCGAACTCGACGACGACCTGGAGTCGTCGGCCGACCGGCTGCTGAACCCGCTGCTGAGCGACTCCGAACACGACGACGACGTATGCCTGTTGCTGTGCCATGTGCACGGCCGCGCGCCGCGGCAGCGGGCGCCTTAGCCCTGAGCGGAGCCCTCACCGTCCGTCTCGTGCACGGCACGCAGCGCCTGTTCGAGCCGCAGACGCCGGTCGGGCGGAACGGCGTCGAGGGCGCCGGCCAGGTACTCGGACAGCCGCTCGGTGACGTCCGCGAGGAGTCTGTGTCCCTGGTCCGTGACCTCCAGACGCACCTCCCGTCGGTCACCGGGGCGGACGTGCCGGCGCATCAGCCCCGCCGCTTCGAGCCGGTCGCACAGCCGGCTGGCGGTCGGCAGCCCGATGCCCAGGTGCTCGGCCAGGGCGGTGACATTGAGGGTGGGACGGCGGGCGATGGCCTCCAAGGCGCGTATCTGCCGCGGCGGAAGGCGCGGACGTACGTCGTCCACGGCTGAGAACCACAGCGCCACCAGGTTCTTCACCGCCTCGGCAAGCTGCCGGCCGGACACGTGGGAGGGGCTGTCGGGTTCCTGTTCGCGGCACATGGTCCGTCATCCTTCGAAGACCGCGGTCGTCACCGGCCTGGGCTGCATCAGTGCAGGGGCCTACCCGAAGCGGCGGAGACTACACAACAACACCGGTACGAGGTGTCCGCCGGGGTCGTGCGCCGGCCGGAAGAATCGGGACGTTCAGCGGGTGCCGGCACGCGGATCCACGTGGATCTTGGGTCCTGGGCCGGCGCCGCCCGGCCGCCCGCCCGCCAGGACCGGCCCGACCTCGTCCAGGCTCACGGTCGCCGCGACGAGCGGCCTCGGATCGACCACTCCCGACGCGTACGCGCTGATGGTGGCGTCCAGCCCCGGCGAGCCGGACAGGACACCCACCGCCGTCACGTCCTTGAGGACCAGCGTGCGGGTGTCGATCCGGCTCGGTTCGGCGGCCAGCCCGATGTACACGAGCCGGCCGCCCGGCTCGACCAACTCCAGTGCCCTGTCCGGCAGATGGGCGGCGGTCGAGGCGTCCACGACCGCGTCGAAGGGCAGGTCCGGGAGCGAGCGCTCGTCCCAGACGTGCTCGAAGCCCAGGGCGTGGGCGAAAGCGGGGGAGTGGCCGGCACGGTCCAGCAGATGCACCTCCGCGCCCTCCGCCCGCAGGAACATCGCGACGAGCAGGCCGATCGTCCCGGGCCCCAGTACGAGGACACGGTCCCCCGCACGGGCCGCCGTCGCCCGCGCGGCACGCAGCGCGTTGCCGCCCGGCTCCACGAGCGCGCCGAGCACTGCGTCGACCGAGTCGGGAAGGGCGTGCAACGAGGACGCCGGCACCGCGAGTCGCTCCGCCAGGGCACCGTCACGCGCACCGCGGATCCCGACCTCCTGGCGCTTCTCGCACACATGCCGGCGGCCCCGGAGACAGCGGCGGCAACTGCCGCAGCCGAGCATCGTGTCACCCATGACGCGCCGGCCGACCCACCCCGGCTCGACCCCTTCACCGACCGACGCCACCCGCCCGGCCCACTCGTGCCCCGGCCGCATCGGGTAGGCGGAGTGCCCCTGGTGGAGGTAGGCCATGGCCCCGGTGAAGAACTCGATGTCGGTGCCGCACACCCCGACCCGCTCGACGTCGACCACGACTTCCCCGGGCGCCGCCACCGGCACCGGGACGTCCCGCACCTCGTACGCGCCCGGGGCGGTGAGGACGAACGCGCGCATGAGGTCCACCAAGGTGCGCTCCAGAGTGATCGGTTGCGGAGGTCGGAAGCTGTTCGCGTCAGGTGTACGGCTCGCCGAGCGGCCCCAGCAGAGCGCGGATCTCGTCGAGCGCGTCGACCAGGGCCGCCAGCGGGGTCCGGTACGCCAGCGCGCTGACGCTCACCGCCCCGGAAGGGACCGCGGGCGAGGTCGGATACACGGGCAGGGCAAGGCAGTTGACGCCGGTCTCGTTCTCCTCGTCGTCGAGGCCGTAGCCCCTCTCGCGGGTGATCACGAGTTCCCGGTGCAGGGCGACGGCCGTACCCGACGACCGGGCCGTACGACGTTCCAGCGGCCGGTCGCCGATCCACGCCGCCACCTCGTCCTCGCCGCGCAGCCGCCCGGCGAGCAGCAGCTTTCCGACGGCGGTGGTGTGGGCGGGGTTGCGCCCGCCGACGGTGGACGTGAGGCGCACGGCACCGGTGGGCGGGTCGACCTTGGCGCGGTAGACGATCTCGCGGCCGTCCAGCACCGCGTAGTGCGCGGTCTCCCCGAACCGGTGCGCCAGCGCTTCGAGCACCGGTTGCAGCCGCACCTGCTCCGGACGGGCCTCGTGATGGGCGAAGGCCATCCGCAGGAACTCGTCACCCAGCACGTACCGGCCGCGGGCACCCTGGTCGGCCAACCCGGCCCGGCGCAGCGCACCGAGCGCCCGGTGGACCGTCGGCTTGGGACTCGCGACGACCCGGGTCAGCTCCTCCAGCCCCACCCCTTCGGGATACCGGGCGAGCTGCTTCAGCACCGCGAGCACCCGGTCCGAACCCACAAGGCGGTTGCCGTCGGCGGCAGTTGATCCGTCCTCGCCGAGGGCTGTCGATCCGTCGTACGTCTGCGTATGCTCCATGGCGTTCCAGACTGTAGACCTCCGTACCGACTGCCGGAAGAGGTCCCATCGTGAACCTGCGAAGCGCACAGTGGTACGAGGGCCAGGACCGCAATGCCTACATCCACCGGGCGTGGATGCGCAGAGGCGTCCCGGGCGACGCCTTCACCGGCCGGCCGCAGATCGCCATCGCCAACACCGCCTCCGACCTGACCCCTTGCAACGCCCATCTCGACGAGGTCGCGGCCTCGGTGCGCAACGGCGTGTACGAGGCCGGCGGCATCCCGCTGGACCTGCCGGTGGTGTCGCTGGGCGAGACGAACGTACGGCCCACCGCCATGCTGTGGCGCAACATGGCGGCCATGGCCACGGAGGAGATGCTGCGGGCCAACCCCATCGACGGCGTGGTCCTGCTGGGCGGCTGCGACAAGACGATCCCGTCGCTGCTCATGGCCGCCGCCTCGGTGGATCTGCCCGCGCTGGTGGTGCCCGGCGGGCCGATGCTCACCGGGACGTTCCGCGGCAGGCCGCTGGGCTGCGGCACCGACGTGTGGCGGCTGTCGGAGGAGGTGCGGGCCGGCACGCTGTCGCAGGAGCAGTTCACCCGCTCCGAGTCGGCGATGATCCGCAGCCGCGGCCACTGCAACACCATGGGAACCGCCTCCACCATGGCCCTGGTCGCCGAGGCGCTGGGCACGGTCGTGCCCGGCGTGGCCGGAACTCCCGCGCCCGACAGCCGTCTGCCGGAGGCCGCGCACCTTTCCGGCCGGCTGGCGGTGGACATGGTTGCCGCCGACCGGCGGCCGGGCACCTTCCTGACCAAGGCGTCCTTCCACAACGCCATCGTCGCCCTCGCTGCCGTCGGCGGCTCGACCAACGCGGTCGTGCACCTCCTCGCCATCGCGGGCCGTCTGGGCGTCGACCTCTCCCTCGACGACTTCGACCGCATCGGCTCCCACGTCCCGGTCCTGGTCGATCTCCAGCCCGCCGGGCGCTTCCTCATGGAGGACTTCCACCGCGCCGGGGGCCTGCTCGCCGTCCTGCGCGAGGTCCGTGACCTGCTCGATCCCGACGCCCTCACGGTCACCGGCAAGCCGCTCGTCGACGCGCTCGACGACGCCCCGATCTGGGACGCCGAGGTCATCCGCACCCGCGCCGAGCCCCTGGTCGCCGAGGGCGGCATAGCCGTGCTGCGCGGCAACCTCGCGCCCGACGGCGCCGTCATCAAACCCGCGGCGGCCTCCCCGCACCTGCTGCGCCACCGCGGCCGGGCCGTCGTCTTCGACTCCATCGAGGACTTCCACGCCCGCGTCGACGACCCCGGACTCGACGTCGACGCCGACTCCGTCCTCGTCCTGCGCGGCTGCGGCCCCAAGGGCTACCCGGGGATGCCCGAGGTGTCGAACATGCCACTGCCGAAGAAGCTCCTCGAACAGGGCGTGCGCGACATGGTGCGGGTCTGCGACGGCCGGATGAGCGGCACGGCGTACGGCACGGTCGTCCTGCACGTCGCCCCGGAGGCGGCGGCCGGCGGCCCGCTCGCTCTGGTGCGGACCGGCGACTTCATCACCCTCGACGTCGAGGCCCGCCGCCTCGACATCGACGTACCCGCCGACGAACTTGCCCGCAGAGTCCCGAGCGAGCCGACGGTCCGGGCCTACGCCGACCCGCGGCGCGGCTGGGAACGCCTCTACGTCGACCACGTCCTCCAGGCCGACACCGGCGCCGACCTGGACTTCCTCGTGGGCTCCAGCGGTTCGGAGGTGACCCGGGAGTCGCACTGAGCGGGCACCGCCGCGCACCGGCCCCGCATCGGCGTACAACCCTGAGGCCGGGTGACTGGTCTCTACCACCGTACGAACCAATCAGACCGTTCGGTACAACTCGGTTCAACGGGGGAACACATGAGCCTGTCCAGCAAGCACCGGCGCAACCGCACCGCACGCACCGCCACGGCCGCCGTCACGCTCCTCATGGCGGGTGCGCTCGGGGCCGCGGGGGCCGGAACGTCCAACGCCGGTACTTCCAACACCGGTGCGTCCAGCGTCGGTTCGTCCGGGGCCGCCGCCAAGGCCGCACTGCAGACCCGGCAGATCGCCTCGTCCGTCCTCGGCGGCGACTACAAGATCACACTCACCGCCCTGCGCTCACCCGAGGACGAACTCGCCGCCTCCGTGCGGCTCCAGGTCTTCACCCAGAGCGGCGGCGCCTGGAAGGAGTCCGACCGCGTCACCGTCGGCGACGTGGACGGCTGGTTCTGGTACCCGCTCACCGGCAAGGGCGCCGTCTGCGACTTCGCGACCGCGAACACCGAGCCCGCCCCGCTGACGGTGAGCCTGCTGGTCACGCCTTCCATCGGCTGCTCCGACCCGGTCCACTACCTGGTGAAGGAAGGCCGGGTCTACGCCGACTGACGGCGAGGCGCCGGTTCAGCCGCGGGTGACCGCGGTGCGCGCCGACTCGTCGACGTGGAGGGTGAAGACGTCGGGGCGGGCATAGTGACCGGTCGGATCGAAGTCGAAGCGCGCGCGGGTGAGGTCGTCCAGGTCGAGTTCGGCCGCCAGGATGCCCTCCCCGTCGCGCAGCGGGCCGGCGAGGACCTCGCCCAGCGGGGAGACGATGACGGACCCGCCCCCGATGAGCACGGTGTCGGGTTCGTCGCCCTGGACGGGATGGAGGTCGGCAGGGAGGGCGTCGCGGCGCAGGTACTGGTTGGCGCTCAGCACGAAGCAGCGGCCCTCCAGGGCGATGTGCCGCATCGTGGCCTGCCAGGCGTCACGGTCGTCCACGGTCGGCGCGCACCACAGGTCGACACCCTTGGCGTACATCGCCGTACGGAACAACGGCATGTAGTTCTCCCAGCAGATGGCCGCGCCCAGCCGGGCGGCGCCGGTGTCGACGACCGGGAGCGTGGAGCCGTCGCCCTGGCCCCACAGGTAGCGTTCGGCGGCCGTCGGCATGAGCTTGCGGTGCAGGCCCAGATAGCCGTCGGGGCCGAACAAGAGGGCCACGCAGTAGAGGGTGCCGCCCTGCCGCTCGACCGCGCCGACGACGGCGTGGCAGCCCAGTTCCCGGGTGAGGGCGGCCAGGATGTCGATCTCGGGGCCCGGGACGTCGATGGCGGCGTCGTGGTAACGCCGGAACAGCTCGCGGCCGGCCGGTGTACGGCGGCCGACGCTGATATCGAAGTCCAGGCCCTTGGGATAGCCGCCGAGGAACGCCTCGGGCAGCACGACCACGTCCGCCCCGCGGTCGGTGACGGCCTCCCGGAGGAGCTCCTCGGCGCGGTTCAGTGCGGCCTTCGTGTCGAACAGCGGGGCTGCCGCCTGGACGACGGCGGCGGTCACGGTGGAGCGGGACGTGCCGGCCGCGCCGGTGGAGGGGCTCGTTGAGGTCATGGCGTCGACCCTAGGAAGCCGATCGATCATCCAGCAAGCAGAACGCGGCATCCCGCCAGGGCGTGTCAGAGACTGGCGAGCAGGTCTTCCAGCGGCGCGGGCACGCGGTCGGCGTCGAGGGCCTCGACGAGGACACGACCGTAATGGATCTTGCGGCCCTTCTTGGTGCCGAGGAAGCGCCGCAGCTGCTGCTGTGCGGGGCGTCCCTGCTGGGCGGGCTGGTTCAGGAAGGTCCGCAGAGCGCGCAGTTCACCCTGGGCCCGGACGAGTTCCTGCACCCGGCCCACGCCCAGCGCGCGGATGAGTTCGTCCTCCAGGTCCGCCGCGCAGACGAAGAAGCTCGGCCGGCCGGCGTCGGCGTCCGCCAGGCCACGGGTGTAGTAGCTGCGCTCCCGCTCGTCGCACAGCCCGGTCAGACGCAGGCCCAGGCCGGACGGGCCGAGGAGACGGGCGTAGCGCCCGATGCTCATGGCTCCGCCCATCGCCAGGACGCAGATTCCCTCGGCCTCCAGGTCGCGGCCGCGGCGCTCGGCGAGCGCGTTGACCGCCGCGACGTCGCTCGGCCCTTCGAGCAGGACGACCGCCCGCACCGGCAGCCGCGTGGCCAGCTCACGCGCGGGCCCTTCGGGCCCACCGGCCGCCCACGCGGTGACCGCCGTCCGGAACGCCCCCATGTCGTCCATCAGGGCCTGGCCGGACGACGCCGCGTTCCAGCGGGGTCGGGGTTGGCTTCTCCGGGCTGTTCCGACCTCGACTTGGTGTACGGATCTGCCGTGTTCACCTGTCCATCCTCCCCTGTGCTGGAACTGTTGTGTAGTCATTTACTGACTGTGACCAGGACGGTTCGCCGGTTCTCCGGCGGTGTGTACGACCTAATGATCACCGGAGTCACCAGGGAGCCCGCAGCATGACCGGCACCACGGAAGCCCTTGGCGGGTCGGCTGCGGTCGACGATGCGGCACGAAGTGTCACGCGCCCGTTCTACCTGTACGCCGTGCTCGCCAACTCGCTGTTCCAGCGCGGCGTATTCGTCCTCTTCCTTCAGCAGCGAGGCTTCTCCGCCGCACAAGTGGCCCTGCTGCAGACTCTGCTCTACCTGGTCAGCGGACTTGCTGAGTTGCCGACGGGAGTCATCGCCGACCGGATCGGCAGGCGTGCCGGCATCGTGATCGGCCAGCTGCTGATAGCCGGCTGCCTGCTCGGTCAGGCGGCCTTCTCCAACTACTGGGTGTTCCTGACGCTGTTCATCGCGCAGGGCGTGGGCATGGCCTGTGTGTCCGGTTCGGACACCGCCCTGCTGTACGACCATCTCGTGCGTCGTGGTGCGACGGCCGGCTACGTCAAGATCAAGTCCCGGTTCACCATGCTCGGGACGGTCACCTCGGGAGTCGCCATCGTCCTCGGCGGCCAACTGCAGCGGATCTCCTGGGGAGTCGTCTATGTCGGCTCCGCGGCGTGCCTCGTCCTGGCCGTGGTGGTGCTGACGTCACGGGTGCCCGAGATCCGAGGCGCGGACGCGGTGGACGAGAAGGACGGAGCCGAGGGGCAGCATGGCGACGCCACAGCATGGCGGGCGATGCTCCGGGTCGCCACGCCGGCGCTCGTGACGCTTGTCGTGGTGTCCGGATTGATGCACGCGACGTTGACGCCGTACATCATTTTCACGCAGAAGACCCTCTCCGATCAGGGAGCGGGCACCGCATTGGTGAGCGTGGTCATATCGGCGGGATTCTTCGCGGGTGGACTCGTGCCCTTGCTGTCGGACCGCGCGGACCGGCGCATCGGGTACCGGGTCATCGTTCCGGTGTCTCTCCTGACGCTCGCCGCGGCGCTCGGCCTGAGCGGCCTGGGCCTTGTCCGGGTCACCGTCGCCGCGTTCCTGGTCCTGGTCGGGATTCCCGAGATCACCGCCGTGATCGTGGACAACGTGTTCAACGAGGCGGTGCCGTCGCGCCATCGGGCGAGCCTGCTGTCGATGATCGCATTCGTGGAGTCGGCGCTCATCGGCACCGGCTATCTCGTCCTCGGCACGCTCATGGACACGCTGGGCTCCGGTGCGGGCATGGCCACCTACGCCGCGGTTCCCCTGCTGGCCTGTCTCCTGTGGCTCCCGGTGCTCTTCCGAGGGGCACGGGTGACCACCGAGACCGCGAAGCGCGCCGACCAAAAGGCATCCTGAAACAGACGGTCATGAGCGACGCCCCTACCCGCGCCTCCCGAAGCGGGCCTGCCACAGGTCGCGCAGGAGGGCGATCTCCGCCATGTGGTGGATGAACTCGAGGTTCGCCCCCCACAGCACGTCGTGGTACGGCTCGCCGGCGTCGGAGCCGTACGGGTACTGGGAGAAGCCGACGATGTCGAGCTGCTCGTCGGTCACGGTGCCGACGCTGGCGCGCCAGCGGTCGATGGCCGCCCAGAACCGCTCCTGTGCCAGGGCGGCGTCGGGGGTGAATTCCACCAACTGCTTAGGATCCTCCCTGCGTTCGCCGAAGGTCCACTCCCATTCCCCGGCGAAGCAGTAGTGCAGGTGGGCAAGCCGCCACGCGATCGTCGTCACCGGGGTCACCTCGTGCTCCGGCGTGCCCGTGTGGTGGAGGATCTCCTCGACCTGCTCGACACCGACGCTCCAGTCCTCGGCGATCTTGGCCACGGACATGCCGTCGGCGGCCTGCCGGGCGACCTCCGCGTACTCGCCGGCCGGGATGTACGGGGCGCCCTGGTCGAGCACCCAGTCGCCCGGCCCGAACGCTCTCGGCGTCACCGCCTCCTCCCGGCGCCGGATCGACCAGCAGTCGGGTACCGGCTCCCACAGGTGCTCCTCGTCGCCGAGCCCCGTCAGCCGCACCTGTGCTCGCTCCCTGGCGCAGTCGAACTGCTCCAGCAGCAGGCCCAGACGGTCGCTCCGTACGCGCTCGGTCCCCATGCCCGGCTCCCCTCGCGGTCACCCACGTCGCTCCGCTCAGCCGGAGGCTAGCGGTCAACTCCCGCCGCGCACCACGGAATTTGGGCCGGGGCGGTCCGCAGGCATCAGGTGCCGCCTGTGAACCGCCCCGGAACACCGGTCAGCGTTTGCGCTCACTCAGTTGAAGGGATCCAGCGTCAGATACGCCTGCTGCGGATTGCCGTCGTGGACGAGCGACTCGTGGTTGCCGACGTCGTCGAAGGCGAACGCGTACGCCTTGCCGTCCTGCATCTGCGCGTGGATGAGCCGTGCGTAGTGGTTGGTCACCCCGTCCTTGTAGAAGTTCCCCGCGGACGTGTCGGGTTGGTTGGGGTTCGACAGCAGGGTCGAACGGTTCAAACCCGCGCACAGCGTTCGGGAGATCGGGCCGCGGACCAGGTCGTTGGGAGCGTCGAGCAGCTTGTGGCAGCCGAAGATGCTGTCCGCGTCGGGCTTCTGGAAGCTCGTGACGACCGCGCCGGAGCTGTTGGTGAAGTTCATGACGTTGCCCGAGACCCGGCCGAAGTACTTGGTGTTCGGCTGGTCGGTGAACGGCGTGACCGTCAGCGTCGTCGTGGCGTACTTCTGCCAGACGCGGTTGACGTAGTCGTTCATCACGGACGCGGGCAGGGCGCCGGACTCCAGTCCGTGACCGGGGGACAGGGCCCGCAGCACGGTGCCGTCGGAGCGCGTCTGGATCAGGCCGCCCCACCCGCCCGACTGGGAACGCAGCCCGTTGAGGACCGCGTTGTAGCCGCCGGACCTGAGATGGCCGGTGTTCACGGTGCTGCCGTCGGCCCGCTGCGCCCCGACCGCGTACGGAGCGGAGAACATGTCGACCTGGGTGCTGTTGAGCCACAGCCCGGCGTCGTTGAGTGTGTACTCCGACCAGTTGAACAGGATGTCGCGGTTGGGGTCGCTCGGGTTCTGCACGGCCGGCTGCACCAGGCCGCCGGTGGTGAGGCGGAAGTCCAGCTTGCGGCCGTAGGAGAAGTAGATCCGCCCCGAGAACTTCGGAATCCGGATCGTCTTCGACTGCCCGGCCGCCGGGCCCTGAATCGACGCGTCCGGTGCGGGGGTCGGCGGATTGCCGCCGGCCGGCCAGGCGTGGAACGTGCCGCCCGCGTCGGCCCAGCCCTGCCGGCCGGTCGAGAGCTGGGTGCCGAGGTTGTAGACGTAGACCGGCTCATTGCGGCCGGAACTGTTCGTGATCTTCAGTGGAATGGTGTCGGGCACGGCCGCCTGAGCGGGCACCGGCGCGGCGAGCCCGATCACCCCGCCCAGCAGAGCGGATGCCGCGGCCATGGCCACAAAGGGCTTCTTGAGTCTCCGTAACACTCTCGACCTCCGTGTCAGTGGGGGGACGGAGCTTGGCTGGTGCTGTTCTTGTGCAGCGTTGCGTTCTTGAGAGCGCTCTCAGAGTCCCGCCGAGTCAAGGACATGTCAATAAAGTGGGAGCGGTTGGATGAAGTTTGTACGGTGTCGGACCGGGACAAATCAGACCGTGCGCGAGACTCTTCCCTCATGGCGAACTCACCCTCCGGCGAGACCACGTACCGCTTCGACGACCTGACGGCCCTCTACATCAACTGCACCCTCAAGCCGTCCCCGCAGCGCAGCCACACCCAGGGCCTGATCGACAAGAGCGCGGCGATCATGATGGAGTGCGGGGTCACCACCTCCGAGATCCGGGCAGTCGACCACGACATCGCCCCCGGCGTGTATCCGGACATGACCGAGCACGGCTTCGCGACCGACGAGTGGCCCGCACTGTACGAGCAGGTGATGGCGGCGGACATCCTGGTGCTCGCGGGCCCGATCTGGCTCGGCGACAACGGCTCCGTCACCAAGAAGGTCGTCGAGCGGCTCTACGCCTGCTCGTCCCTGCTCAACTCCCAGGGACAGTACGCCTACTACGGCCGGGTCGGCGGCTGCCTGATCACCGGCAACGAGGACGGCGTGAAGCACTGCGCGATGAACCTGCTCTACAGCCTCCAGCACCTCGGCTACACGATCCCGCCCCAGGCGGACGCCGGCTGGATCGGCGTCGCCGGCCCCGGCCCGTCGTATCTCGACCCGGGATCGGGTGGCCCCGAGAACGACTTCACCAACCGCAACACCTCCTTCATGACCTGGAACCTCATGCACGTCGCCGCCCTGCTGAAGCGCTCCGGAGGCATCCCCGCCCGCGGCAACCAGCGCTCGCAGTGGGACGCCGGCTGCCGTCCGGGCGCGGAGAACCCCGAGCACCGCTGAGCCCCGTCACACCGTCCGGTCCTTCTCGTCCGGTGCCACCAGTGACTGGGTGAGTGGGATCCGCGACAGTGCGAGGACCCCGGCGGCGATCAGGGCGACGCCGAAGAGCTGGGGGAGCAGCCACCAGCCGGAGCGGACCTGCTCCTCGTACAGGGTGATGCCGAGGGCGAGGCTCACCAGCGCGTCGCCGAGGGTGAGCGCCGGCTGTGAGGCGACCAGCGGTCCGGCCTGCATCGCGTGTTCCAGCAGCAGCAGCGCGCACACGCCGGTCGCGGCGAATCCGTACGTCTGCCAGGCGGAGAAGAAGGCCACCAGCCCTTGTTCGTCGAGGATGTGCGTGGACGCCTTCATCAGCGCCGCGGTCACCGCGTAGCTGATCGCTGTCGCGGCGCCCAGGAAGGCTGCCCGGGCACGGCCCTCCGGGCGCCGGAAGGCGGCCAGGGCGAGTGTGGCGACGACTCCGGCGCACACCGCGAGCGCGGGGATCCAGCGGTCCAGTTCCACATGGGTGCGATTGCCCGTGGGGGAGGCGGCGGCGAGCGCGACCCCGAGGCCGGCCACGACCACCGCCACGGCCAGCCAGCCGTTGCGCGCCAGATGACGGCGCATCAGCAGCGAGGCCACGATCAGCGTGAGCGGCAGCTCCAGCACGAACAGCGGCTGCACGATCGTCAGTGGTCCGGTCACCAGCGCCAGTGCCTGGCAGACCGCGGCGGCGATCACCGCGAGGATCCCGGCCAGCCAGACGGGCTGCCGCAGCAGATCGAGGATCAGCCCCGCCCGGAATCCCTGGGACTGCGGCACGGTGAGCGCCGCCTTGCGCTGCAACACCGTCGCGACGGCGTTGCTCGACGCGGCGCAGAGCGCGAACACGACGGAGAGCGTGATGTTCAGCGTGGCCACCTCTGGGATCGGCGGACGTGGGACACCGGCCGAGCATGCCGTGAACGCCGCTCGAAGCCCGGCTTATTGACGCGATGTCACTCCAGTGGTTCAGTGGCTCAGTCACTCAACCACTGCCGAGGCCGGGAGCCGGGATGGAAGCACTGACGCGCGAGACGACCGTAGATGTCCTGGAGAAGCGGCTGCGCGAGGACATTCTCGCCGGGCGTCACCCGGCCGGGAGCATGCTGCCACCCGAGCGTGAACTGGCCGACAGGTTCGGGGTCAACCGCACCACCCTGAAGCATGCCTTCGGCCGGCTGGTGCACTCCGGTCTGCTGGAGACACGGCACGGGGTGGGTACCCGCGTACGGGACTTCCTGCGGCTCGGCGGCGCGGATCTGCTGCCGATGCTGGTGCGGCACAGCCCCGACTGGATCGGCGAGATCTTCGAAGTGCGGCGCAGCATCGGCGCGTTGATCGCGGAGCGCGCCGCCGCCCGCGCCACGGCCGCCCAGATCGCCGAACTGCGGGCCCTGATGACGGCCGTCGGGGACGCGGACGGCGGCGAGGACGTACAGCTCGCGGACGCCGAGGTGCACCGGGCGCTCGCCCGCGCCACGGGCAACAGGGTCTACGTCCTGCTGACCAACACCCTGTTCAACGCCTACCTGCCCGTGCGTGCGGCCCTTGTCGAGCCCTTCCTCGACGCCCGGGCCGCACACGACCGGCTGGCCCCGGTCGTCGAGGCCGTGGCCGCAGGCGACGAGGAGGCGGCACACGTCGCCGCGGGCGCCTACCTGTCGGCGACGGAACGCATCATGCTCGAAGGACTGGCGGCCTCCCGCGAACGCCGGGACGGTGCCCGGTGACCTCCCGCGGAACGGTGTTCCAGGAGACGATGCTGGGCCGCGCCCGGCTGAGCGACGAGGACCACGAGCGGGCCGTACGACTGGACCTCGTGGTCCGCGCCGACGCCGTGATGCTGCCGCACCGCACGACGCAGGCGCACGTGACCGGGCGGGTGCGGATCGCCGGGCGGGCGGACGACGCCGACGCCGTGGGGGAGATGGAGATCTCGCCCCTGGCCCGCCGCAGGATCCGCTACCGCATCTCCTTCACCCTGGAGGGGCGGCACCTGGTGCTGGACGGCTGGAAGTCCGTCTCGCCCGCACGGCCGCTCGCCTCGCTGACCGTGCTGCCGTACACGCTGTACGAGGACGGTGATCGCGTGGGCGAAGGCACCCTGCGCTTCCCGGTCACCACCGGCCTGCTGCCCTTCCTCGGGAGCTTCCGCTTCCCGCGCGCGACCGACGGGGCCGCCGATCGGTATCTGGCGCCGCGCTGGGACGGGAAACCGGGGCGCACGGAGGTCTGGTACACCACCCTCACCGACCCCGCGACCGGCAGCGGAGTCTGGCTGCACCACGAAGTCGTCGCCCCCACCGACGGCTCCGCCGCCTACGCGCACGGCTGGGTCGCCGTCTTCCCCAAGGACGGCCCCGCCGAACACGCGCGCTTCGGCCCCGTACCGTGGACGGAGCAGACCGAGGGCTACGCCGCCGAAGGCATCCAAGCCCGTCCCGGCCGACTCGCAGGCACCGCGGGCTCGTTCACCTGGTCGCTCACCGAGACACCTCGCGGCGAGCCCGTCCACACCTTCCCCCGCTGGTCCTGGCGCCGCCCCTGGCTGCCGGCCAGCCACATGCTGCCCGCCGCGCGTTGCCGCTACGACGGAACCGTCCGGTACGGCGACAACGAACTGCGGCTGGACGACGCCGTCGGCGCGAGCGCCCGCATCTACGGCCACGGCAACGCCCGACGCTGGGCCTGGCTCCACGCCGACCTCGGCGGCGGCGACGTCCTGGAGATCGTGGCCGCCGTGTCCATGCGACGCGGCCTCGACAAGCTGCCGCCCCTGGTGTTCCTGCGCCTGCTGCACAACGGCCGTACCTGGCCGCGCCGAGCGGAGCGAACCGCCGTCGGCTGGGCGGGATTCGGCCGGTTCCGCGCGGACATCGACCTGCCCGAGTGGCGGGTGTCCGGCCGAGTGGGCCGACGCCGCATCCGGGTCACTGTGACCCAGCCGCCCGAGCGGACCCTGGCACTCGACTACACCGACCCCGACGGCTCGCCCGCGGTCTGCCGCAACAGCGAGACGGCCGACGCGGTGGTGGGCCTGGAGCGCTGGTGGGGCAGATGGCGGCAGGAGGCCGCGTGGCGGCTCTCCGGCACGGCCCACGCGGAGGTCGGCGACCGATGAGCCCCTCAACGTCCCCCGGTCTCATCGCACTTGCCGAGGCACTGCTCGCGGACGACGGCACCGCCGAGTGGACCCGGGCCGTGCCCCGGCGGGTCGAGACACTGCTGGAAGCCATGCCGGCCCACACCCGCGCCGCGATACGCGGCGCGACCACGGCCATCAACGCCTACGCCATGGCCCGCACCGGCCGTCGGCTTCCCGCGCTCGGCGCCGCGGAACGGGAACACGTCATGGCGTCGCTCGCCTCCCACCGGGCACTGCTGCCGCTCCTGGACGCGGTGAAGGTGCCCGTCCTGCTGGCCGCCGGCACCGCACGCCTCGCACACGACAGCCCCGCACACGCCGGACCCACCCCCGACGATCCGCCCCTGGACTGCACCCACTCCAGCGACTGGCCGACCCGTTCCACCGCCGACGCCGTCATCGTCGGATCCGGCGCGGGCGGCGCGATGGCCGCCAGGACACTGGCCCGCACGGGCATGCGCGTCGTCGTGCTGGAAGAGGGCGAACACCACACCACCGCGTCCTTCGCGCGCAGGGCTCCGCTCGACCGCTTCACCGATCTCTACCGGGACGGCGGTGCCACGATCGCCCTCGGCAATCCACCGCTGGTCATGCCCGTCGGCCGTGCGGTCGGCGGCACCACCGTCGTCAACTCCGGCACCTGCTACCGCACTCCGGACCATGTCGTCACCCGCTGGCTCGACGACCACGGCTTCGACGTCGCCGACGGCTTCGGCGCCCATCTCGACGAGGCCGAACGCACCCTGCGCGTGGCACGCCAGCCACTGGACGTCCTCGGCAACAACGGGCGGCTCGCGCTGGCAGGCGCGAAGGAACTCGGCTGGGCCGCAGCGCCCCTGCGGCGCAACGCGCCCGGCTGCCGCGGCTCCTGCCAGTGCGTCGTCGGCTGCCCCACCGGCGCCAAGCAGAGCGTCCAGTTGTCCGTGCTCCCCGACGCCTGCGCGGCCGGCGCCGCGATCGTGACAGGCGCCCGGGTCCTGCGGATCCTCACCGACCGCGACCGGCCGGGCGGTGCGCGGGCCGCCGGAGTCGTCGTGAGCCGCCCCGACGGCAGCCGACTGGAGATCCTCAGCCCGCTGGTCGTGGTCGCCGCCGGCGCACTGCAGGCCCCGCAACTCCTGCGTCGCTCGGGCCTCGGTGGACACCCCGGCATCGGCCGGAACCTCAGCGTCCACCCCGCCATCAGTGTCGCCGGCCGCTTCAGCAGCCCGGTCACCGGCTGGCAAGGGGTCCTGCAGAGCGTAGGAGTGGAGGAACTGCACGCCGACGGCATCCTGATCGAAGCCACCGCCGCGCCCCCGGGCATGAGCTCGTTCGTCCTGCCGGGCGTCGGACGCGAACTGCGGCGCGAGATCGACGGGACGGAACAACTGGCCACATTCGGCGCGATGATCGCCGACCGGCCCTCCGGCCGTGTCCTCGGCCGCGACCGCACCCTGCTCCGCTACGACCTCGCGCCCCACGACGCCGAGCGCCTGCTGCGCGCCCAACGGGCCATGGGCCGCCTGCTGTTCGCGGCGGGCGCCGAGGAGGTGCTGACAGGTGTCCCGCACGCTCCGCGTGCCCGCACCATGGACGAACTGGACTCACTGCTCGACACGGTGACGGTGCGTCAGCTGCATGTGTCCGCGTTCCATCCCACGGGTTCGGTCGCCGCCGGGGCGGATTCCGAGCGGTCACCCGCCGACGCGGAGGGACGTCTGCGGGGCGTGCACGGCGTACTGATCGCCGACGGATCCGTACTGCCGAGCTGCCCCGAGGTGAATCCGCAGCTCAGCATCATGGCGGCAGCGCTGGGCGTGGCCAGGCGTTTCGCGGGGGACACCTGAGAGAGCTGGACCGGTGGCCCCGCTACGCCCCGAGCGAGTCGGCCAGTTCGGCGATGACCTGGGCGTGGCACGCCTGCGGGACGCACCAGCAGCCGAGCCTGCGGCCGCGCAGGGCGGGCAGCAGGGCGAGCAGGTCGGGACGGCTCAGCAGATGCGCGCGGTACCTCTCGACCACCGCTTCCCGGGTGCCGTCCCGTCCCGGCCGGAAGGGACTCGCGAGCGGAGAGCCCGCGAGGTCCCAGCCACCGCGGTGCATCGCGCGGCCGACATAGACGACGTCCGCGTAGTCGGGGTCGTCCCGATGCCCCTTCATGTTGACGACCGTGGTGCGGCTCATGCCGTTCATGGTGCCCTCGGTCCGCGCCGGGCGGAGCGAGCCCGGCTCTCGTGGCGGTGCCGTGCACGTGTTGGCAGCGGGTACGTGGTCGGGCCGTGCCATGGCCTGTCCTTTCTCGGTCGGCCCGTGCGGGCCGTTCGGCGGCGAGGGTGCCGGGCGGCAGCGCGGGTCGTCGCGCTGCCGCCCGGCGGTTGGATCAGGGAAGCTTGACCGCCAGCAGGTCGACCGGCCGGATGTCCGGCGCCTCACTGAGCATGGTCCCGGCGGCCTCCATCAGCGCCGCGGCGATCCGCCCCTGGAGGTGACCCTGACGGCCCTCCTCGTCCTCGAAGGTGTCGAAGACGCCGAAGGTGGTGTCGCCCTGCCGGAAGGCGAACCAGGTGACGGTGTGGTCCTCCTGCCGCGCCAGCTCCAGAGCGTCCCGCAGTAGGCCCTCCACCTTCTCGGCGTACTCCGGCTTGGCCTCGATCCGGGCCAGCAGCCCCAGCTTCGTCATGGCGCACTCCTGTCTGTGCTCATCGGTGAACGTGGTGATCGCGGTGCCGGTACCGGGCACCGGCTGTCGTCCGGACACCGAAAAGCTATGCCGCCCCACCGGCCGCGCCCAGTGTCGGAAACGACGCGTCCGATATCGTTTCCGTCATGGATGTGGCTGTGCTGGCGTACGACGGTGTGTTCGACTCCGGGCTCTCCGCCCTCCTCGACGTCCTGGACGGGGCGAACGCGATGCGCGCGGAACTGCCGAAGCCGCCGCCCGCCTGGCAGGTGTCCACGATCGGCTTCCGGCGCCGGATCCGAACCGGCGCGGGGCACCTGGTCGAGACGCTCCCCGTGGGCACCGCGAAGGACGCGGACCTGCTGCTGGTGCCCGCACTGGCCGAGCGGCGGCCCGACGCCCTGATCGCACATGTCTCCGGCCCGGACGCCGAGCCCGTACGACGGCTGGTGGCCGCGACGCGCGCCCGCCGTACGCCCGTCGCGTCCGCCTGCACGGGCACGTTCCTGCTGGCCGAGTCGGGGATCCTCGACGGGCGCACGGCCACGACCAGCTGGTGGCTCGCCCCCTACTTCCGTAAGCGCTACCCCGCGGTCACGGTCGACGAGAGCCGCATGGTCACCACGTCCGAGGGGGTGACCACGGCCGGGGCGGCGTTCGGGCACGTCGACCTCGCGCTCGCGATCGTGAGGATGAGCAGCCCGGCCCTCGCGGACCTGGTCGCGCGTTACCTCGTCGTCGACGAACGCCCCTCGCAGGCCGCGTACACGATCTCCTCCGCGCTCGCGCAGAGCGATCCGACGCTGGCGGCCTTCGAGCGCTGGGCGCGGGTGCACCTGGACCAGCCGATCTCGATCGCCGACGCGGCACGGGCCGTAGGCGTCAGCGAACGCACGCTCCAGCGCGCCGTGCGCCGCACGCTCGGCACCTCACCCGTCCGCTTCGTCCAGGACCTGCGCGTCGAGCAGGCCTCCCACCTGCTGCGCACCACGGATCTGCCCTTGGAGGTCATCGCCCGCAAGGTCGGCTACGAGCACCCCAACACCCTGCGCATCCTGCTCCGCGAGCGCACCGGGGAGACGGCCGGCTCGCTACGGGGACGATGACCCGAGTGGACCGCGGCCGTGGCCGGCCGGTCAGGCGGCGCCGGCCGAGCCGCTGAAGTAGTAGCCCTTGGCCAGGTCTTCGAGCAGGCCGGGCCGGGTCGGGCGCCAGCCCAGCGACTCCTGGGTCAGGGCGCTCGACGCCGGTGCGTCGAGACCGAGGAAGCCGCCCAGCCAGCCGAAGTGCTCGGCCGCGGCCTCCGGGGCCACGGAAGTCACCGGCACGTCGAGGTGACGGCCTATCACTTCGGCCACGTCACGGATGGCGACGCCCTCCTCGGCGGCACCGTGCAGCACGGCCCCGGCCGGGGCCTTCTCCACCGCGAGGCGGAACAGTCGTGCGGCGTCCAGGCGGTGGACGGCCGCCCAGCGGTTGGCGCCGTCGCCGATGTAGCCGGAGACCCCCTTGGCGCGGGCGATGCCCACCAGCGTCGCCATGAACCCGTTGTCCCCCTCGCCGTGGCAGGTCGGAGCGAGACGCACCACGGACGAGCGCACTCCGCGTGAGGCGAGTGCCAGAGCCGCGGTGGAGGTGACCGCGCGCAGAGAGGTGGGCGAGCCGTCGATCGTGGGCAGGTCCCGCTCGGTCGACACCTGCCCCGGCGTCAGCCCGGCCAGCCCCGAGGCGAGGACGAACGGGCGGTCGGTGCCGGCCAGCGCGTCGCCGAAGGTGTCGACGGCGCGGCGGTCCGCCTCGGCGGCGCCCTTGTAGTCGCCGGTGAAGGCGACGTCGTGCTTGAAGGCGAGGTGGACCACCCCGTCCGAGGCGGCGGCGGTCGTGCCGAGGAGGTCGAGGTCGTCCACGGTGCCGCGGATCACCTCGGCTCCGGCGGCGGTGAGGGCCTCGGCGGAGGCGGTGGAGCGCGCCAGCCCGAGGACCTGATGACCCGCGTCGATGAGTTCGGGAACGAGGGCGGAGCCGATCCAGCCGGAGGCGCCGGTGACGAAGATGCGCATGGGAATGTCCCTCAACGATTGATGTCAGTGACTGTCATCGACGCTACCACCTGATGTCAGTGACTGCCATCGATGTCGGTCTCGTGATGCCAGTGACTGTCATCGCGTAGCATCTGCGCATGGGTAGATGGGAGCCGAACGCGCGCGAACGCCTGGCGAAAGCGGCGTTGGAGCTCTACAGCGAGCGGGGCTACGAGCAGACGACGGTGGCGGAGATCGCCAAACGGGCGGGCCTCACGGAGCGGACCTACTTCCGGCACTACGCCGACAAGCGCGAGGTGCTGTTCGACGGCTCCGGGGCGTTGCAGGAACTGTTCGTGAACGCCGTCGCCGAGGCCCCCGAGTCCGCGGCGCCGATCGACGCGGTGGCGGCCGGCCTGGAGGCCGTCGGCACGGTGTTCGTCGATCGCCGCGAGCACTCCCTGCGGCGTCAGGCCGTCATCGTCGCGAACGCCGAACTCCAGGAACGCGAACTCATCAAGCTCTCCTCGCTGTCGGCCGCGCTCGCCGACGCCCTGCGCCGCCGCGGTGTGAGCGAGCCGGCCGCGAGTCTGACCGCCGAGGCCGGAGTTGCCGTGTTCAAGGTCGGCTTCGAGAGATGGACCGCGGACCCCGAGGACAGGACCCTGGCGCGGGCGATGCGCGAGTCCCTGGCGGAGCTCAAGGCCGTGACTGCGGGCCGCTAGGCGGTCAGGACTTTCGCGCGCCGTCCTCGGGCACGCCTGGCGGTGACTTCGGCGTACCCAGGCGCCGTCTGAGGAACGGCTCCTGGGACAGGACGGCGCCCACGCTGAGGCCGACGGCGACGGCCACGCACACCACGATCAGCCAGGACAGCAGGACGAAGACCGAACCCGCGGGACCGTAGCCGGCCAGCGCCCGGTTGAGGGCGCGCGGCATGTAGAAGTGCGCGGTCACGGACAGGGCACTGACCGCGAGTGCCGTGATGACGGCACCCGGCAGGAGGGGCGGCCAGCGGACGGCACCGCCCAGCAGCAGATGCTGCGTCCACCACCACATGACCACCTGGATGACGAGGATGACCGGAGCGCCGAGCTCGGCCCCCCGACCGAACCCGTTGTGCAGCAGGCCTTGCAGGATCAGCGCCCCTAGCCACAGGACGATCCACGCCAGCCACCGCCATGGAGCGACCTTCGACTCCGTGCGGGACAGCACCCAGGCCCGTCTGCACAGCCGCTGCACCGCGCGGCTCACCGCGGTGGCCGACAGCAGCACCATCAGCACGCCCACCAGGCCGGTCGCCTGGCGCAGGTCGTCGCTGGCCGGCGCAAACGCCTGCTCCACCTGGGCCTTCGAGTCTCCCGTCAGACCGAACACGGAACTCACCGACGTCGCGACCTGGTCCTGCACCGCCTCCGGCGCGTACGCGCCGAACACGAACAACAGCGGGACCGCGGTCAGGAAACACTGCGCCGCGATGCGGGTGGCGGAGTCGAAGATGTTCACGGACACGAGCCGGTCTACGAGTCCCGTGATCACCGGGAAGCGGCTCTCCAGGCGCGCGTGGACGGCATGCAGCCACGCCGTCAACTGCTGCGTACGGTCACGCCACCACGACGCGCGCAGCAGGGCGGGAGTCCGGGGGCGCGGGTCGCCTTCGGGCCGCTTCGACGGCGGGTCGGAGCCGGACTCCGCACCCGTACCCCCGGCGCTCATCAGACACCGGTGCGGGGGGAACCGGGGCAGGGTGCCGGGACCCCCGCCGCCGACGGCACGCCTGCCGAAGTCTCCATCGAGCCGCTCCTTCCCACCTCAAGAGTGCGCGAGGAACCGGGTCATGGCACCCCCGGCCGGGCCCGTCAGGAGGCGGCCGCACGGTCGGACGGCGGCGGGGCCGCCTTCCCCGGCACAGGAACGGCAGGGCCGGGCGGGAGCAGTTGGACCGTCACGAAAGCCACCACGGCCGACAGCATCACCACGGGCGTCATCGCGGTGCTTCCCATGACGAGGACGACCAGCACCGCACTGCTCACCGGCAGCCGCAGCGCGGCGGCGGACGCGGCCGCCATGCCCGCCGCCAGCCCTGGCACCACGCCCAACCCGGGCAACGGCGCGAGGAGTACGCCCGCCGCGGCCCCGAGGAAGAGCGACGGAAAGATGGGGCCACCACGCAGACTGCCCAGACAGAGCGAGTACGCCGTCGCCTTGAACAGCAGTACGGCGATCAGCGCACCCACGCCCCAGGAGTGCGGATCGTGGGCCAACTGGCCCAGCGTGCCCTGCCCGGACGACGCCACGTCCACCGGCGACCGGTCGGTGATCAGTGTGTACACCGCCGCGCACGCCCCGGCGGCCAGCGCGCAGGCCGTCGTACGCGCGATCGTCCGCTTCGAGACGAACAACGCGGTCAGGCGCCCGGTGTTCATGATCAGGTGCAGGGCGAACCCGATCACGACGGCCATGAGGATGGACCAGAGCACGTCCCCGGCGTCGATCCGGGGCGACGGCGCATTCAGGTCGAGCGACAGGCTGCCGGTCGACAGACCGGTCCAGCGCCCGAACCCGGTGAAGACGAGCGAGCCGATCCCGCTGGCCAGCAGCGCCGGAAGCATGACCGCGAACAATTGCGGGCCGCCCACTCCGGCCACCTCGATGAGGATCACCGCTCCGATCAGCGGGTTGCCGAAGATCGCGGGAAGCGCGGAGGCGGCGCCGGCCGCCGCGAGGAGCGGGGTGCTCCGCGGGGTCACCGGGGCGCGCACCAGTTGGGCGAAGAGGAGGGCCAGGCCGCTGCCGAGCGCGATCAGCGGGGCCTCGGGGCCGAGCGTGGCGCCGAGCGGCAGGCTTGCGAAAGCCGCGATGACGACCCCCGGCAGTGCGGACGCACCCTGACCCGGCGAGTGCAGACCGACGGCCGGAATGTGGCCGCCGGCTCCCGGCAGGTACTTGACCACGAGGCCGACGGTGACGCCGGCGATCGCGAGCAGCGGAAACGGCCACCACCAGGGAGGGGTGTCCCACCCCAGCGCCGAGGGGAGGTCAGACCACAGTGCGTGCTCCAGTTCGTGCACGGCGGCCAGGAACCAGAACGCGAGCAGGGAGACCGGGATGCCGATGAGCGCGCAGAAGGCGAGCGCCTTCTGATAGGCCGGGCTCCGCAGCAGTTCGCGCAGCCGGTCGGCCTCTTCCGGCTGTGTACCGGCGGCCGGCGCAGCCGCAGACCCCGCATCAGGCACGACCCCGTTCCTCCCGTGTCCGTCGCCGTCCGAGGAACAGCGTCCTGAGTCATTGCAGCACCGGGCCCGGCCCCCTGCATGTCCACGCGGAGCCTTCCGGCCCCTTCCGCGGCGCAAGCCCATTGAGCGTGTGCAGCTGTTTGCGGCGTATGCATGTAGAGCGCGTATGCATCTGATCTCCCGGGTACCCAAGAAGCACATCCACCCGTGCGACCGCACGCGAAAGGGGCTGCGAGGCATGCAGATCGATCTGAAGGGGCGCACCGCGCTGGTCACCGGATCCACCCAGGGCATCGGCGCGGCGATCGCCGCCGGCCTCGCCCGAGCGGGTGCCCGTGTGGGCGTCAACGGCCGCAGTCCCGAGCGGGTGGAGCAGAGCGTCGCCGAACTGGCCAAGCGGGTACCGGGCGCCGAGTGGGTGCCAGTGGCCGCGGACGTGACCACGCAGGAGGGTGCGGACCAGGTCGCCGGGATGCTCCCGGACGTCGACATCCTCGTGAACAACCTCGGCATCTTCGGCGCCGCCGACCCGCTGGAGATCAGCGACGAGGAGTGGCGCCGCTACTTCGAGGTGAACGTGCTCTCCGCCGTACGGCTGACGCGGCTGTACCTTCCGGGCATGACCGAGCGGGGCTGGGGCCGGATCCAGTACATCGCCAGCGACTCGGCGATCGTCACCCCGGCCGAGATGATCCACTACGGCATGTCCAAGACGGCACTCCTCTCGGTCAGCCGGGGCTTCGCCAAGCAGGCCGCCGGCACCGGAGTGACGGTGAACTCGGTCATCGCCGGGCCCACCCACACGGGCGGGGTGGAGGACTTCGTCTACGAACTCGTGGACCGCAGCCTGCCCTGGGACGAGGCCCAGCGCGCCTTCATGCGCAAGTACCGGCCGCAGAGCCTGGTGCAACGCCTGATCGAACCGGAGGAGATCGCGAACATGGTGGTCTACGTCAGCTCCGCCCAGGCCTCGGCCACCACGGGCGGCGCACTGCGCGTGGACGGCGGCTACGTCGACTCGATCCTGCCGTGACCCAGGCGGCGCTCGGGCCGGACCGCCGCCGGTGAAGCCATGGACGCTCACGACTCCGCGAGCCGATTGGGCTGGAGCAGGAGCAGGGCGATGTCGTCGATGGGCTGGTTGGTGCGGCGGGTGTGCTGGACGAGGCTGTCCGCGAGCTGGTGCAGCGGGAGGTCGCCCGACTCACCGAGGTGGCGGGCTAGGTCGGCGATGGTCAGGGTGATGTCGGTGCCGGGATCCTCGACGAGGCCGTCGGTGTAGAGCGCGAGGAGCGTCTCCGGGACCAGGGGCAGCGTGGTGACCGGGTACGAGGGGGTGCCCGCGCCGACGCCGAGCGGGGGGCCCGGACTGATGTCGACGACCTCGGCCTTGTTGTCGGCGTGCCGCAACAGCGGGGGAGGGTGCCCGGCGCTGGCGAGGGACACCTCCTGGCGGGCCAGGTCGAGGTGGGCGTAGAGGCAGGAGACGAAACGGCTGGCGTTGAGGTCGGCGAGGTCGCGCTCGGTGTGGATGAGGACCTCGTCGGGAGCGGCTCCGGCGGTGGCGTGGGAGTGGACGGCCATCCGGACCTGGCCCATGAGGGCGGCAGCCATCATGTCGTGCCCCTGCACGTCTCCGATGACCGCCGCGGCGGTGGTGTTGGTCAGGCGGATGAGGTCGTAGAAGTCGCCGCCGATGTTCATGCCCTGCCCGGCCGGGAAGTAGCGGGCGGCGACCTCGAGTCCGGTGACGCTGGGCAGCGCCTGGGGCAGAAGGGTCTGCTGAAGAGCCAGCGCGAGCCCGTGCTTGGCGTCGTAGAGCCGGGCACGGTCCAGGGCCTGGGCGATGAGACCGGCGAGCGGCGTGAGGATGGAACGCTCGGCGACCGGGAACGTGTGCGGGTGGTTGTAGGCGATGAGGAGACAACCGATGGGGCGTCCGGAGCTGAGCAGCGGCAGGAACGCCCACGCCTCCTTGTCGCTGATCTGCGGTGCTCTCGGATAGAGGTGCGCCAGCTCGCCGCGGTCGGCGAAGAACGACGAGGCGCCGGTGGCCAGCGCATGCCCGGCGGGCGTGAGGTCGGCGTCCGTGGGCATGCCGTCGAACTGGTCGATGACGGCCGGCTCGTAGCCGCGGTACCCGATGATCCGGATACGGCCGGCGTCGGCGGTGGACATGATCATGCCGTGGGCGCCGAAGGCGGGCAGGATCTGGTCGCCGACCAGATCGACGACGTCCTGGACACCGACGGTCTCCGTCAGCGCGGCGGCCAGGCCCATCAGGAGATGGATACGGCTGTCCGGCGGAGCGCCGGTGGAGGCCGGCCGCGTGCCGATGGGCCTGGACGAATGGTCGGGCGTGACCAGGATGCTGGTCCCGGTGTCGTCCGTGTGGAGCCGCAGGTCGAGCCACTGGTCCGGCGGGCGCAGCACGGTCAGACCGAGAGACTCACGACTGCTCATCGCGATCCGGTACGCGTCCATGTACGCGATGTTGTCGAGCCACGGCAGCGACATCCACGGCTCGGTGCCCAGCAGCTGCTCCAGGGGACTGCCCAGCAGGCTCGCGGCGGCCGTATTGACGTACGTGACCCGCCCCGCGAGATCGAGGGAGAGGGTGCCGACGGGGAGGCGCTCGACGAGGGTGGCCGCCTCGTGCGCGGACTGCGCGCTCGTGTCCGAGTGGTGGGGCCGGACGAAGTGAGGACGGTCCGGAATCTCGGGTGCGGAGGAAGCCGAGTTCAGCACCCGGGCGACCCGCCGCGCGGCGGAGGCCATACGTCCGCGCTCACGAGGGCTGAGACGGGGAGAGCGGTCCGGGGCCCACAGCAGCAGCATCGTGCCCCGGCAGTGCCGGACGCCCCGGAGCGGGACCATGGCGAACGCGATCTCATAGGGGAGGCTCGCCGCGACGCGCGGGTAGCAGCGCGCCAGCTCCTCCAGGGAACTCACCCAGACGATGCGCTCCTTGCGCACCGAGTCCTGGGCGGGGCCATGGGCGGCATACGCGGTGCGCCACCAGGGCGCGAACGCGTCCACCGGGATGCCGCACAGCGCGATCAGCCCCAGCACTTCCTCGGCCGGGTCCAGTACGTAGACGCCCCCGTACCTGGCACCGGTGCGCTGCACAGCCGCAGCCAAGGCCTCACCGAGCGGATCAGCAACACCTGTCGGAGTCTCACCGGCCCCGGTCATGCGGCGCAAAACCTAACGCCCATATCAAGAACGCTAAGCCCGAGCCGGGGCTAAGGCATGTGGATCAGGCGCGGGAGTGCGGCCAGACGGCGAGGCAAGCCATGCTGACCGCCTCCGGGGCGAGGGTGTGTCCGCCGATCGTCACGCCCCCTCGGCCGTAAGTCGGCCGATGACCCGGATCACCTGTCGTCGGCCGGCGAGGCGCCTCGCGAGGAACGCCATCGTGCGGTTGAGGCGTCCCGCGATGACGCTGGGGGGCGGGTTTCTGCGGTCCAGGGCGGCCAGGGCGGTGCGGACCACATCGGCGGGTGAGGCGAGGCGACTTCCCCCGGCGGCCCGCGTGGTGCCGACGACGTCGAAGAACTCGGTCCGGGTCGCACCGGGGGAGAGGGCCAGCACGCGCAGGCCGGAGCCGCGCGACTCCTCCCACAGCGCTTCGGTGAGGCTCAGGACGAACGCCTTCGTCGCACCGTAGACAGCCATACGCGGGTTGGGCTGATACGCGGCCATGCTCGCCACGTTGACCAGCACCCCGCGCCCGGCCGTACGCAGCGGCTCGATGAACGCGCGGCTGATGTCGGCCACCGCGGTCACATCGACGGCTATCTCCTTGCGCAGCCGTGCAGGGTCGGCCTGGTGGAAGGGCCCGAACGTGGCGAACCCGGCGTTGTTGATCACGCTGGTGACGTGCAGGCCGAGCTGTTCCACCCGCGCGGCCAACACCTGCCCGGGGTTCTCCGTGGCCAGGTCCATCTCCACGACGTGGACCCGGACCCGATGGGCCGCCCGCAGTTCGGCCGCCAGCTCCTCCAACCGGTCCTTGCGGCGGGCGACCAGGACGAGGTCGGAGCCGCGAGCGGCGAGCCGGCGCGCGAACTCGGCGCCGAGGCCGGCACTGGCGCCGGTGATGAGGGTGGTCTGTCCGTGGTAGTCGACGGCCGTCATCGGATGCCCTTCTTTCAGTTGATGCCTATCTGGCAGTTAATGCCAAGTAGGCGGTCGCTGTCCAGAGGGGGTAACCTGACGCCCATGACGACCTTGTGGGACCGCTCTCGGCAGGTGGCCGTCGAGGCGATCCTCGACACGGCGGTCCGCCTGTTCACCGAGCAGGGCTACGAGCAGACGACGATCGCCCAGATCGCGCGGGAGGCGGGGATCTCGCAACGCTCCCTGTTCCGCTACTTCGGCACCAAGGAAGATCTGGTCTGCGGTGACCAGGACGCGCTCGGTGAACTGCTGCGGCAGACCGTGGAGCAGCAGCCGGCCGAAGTCTCCGCCTGGGATGCCCTGCGCGCCGGATTCGAGGTCGTCCTGACCGCCAATCACACCCCCGAGCGGGTCCTGGAGCTGTCCCGCCTCATCTTCGACACGCCCTCGCTGCACGCCCGCTACATCGAGAAGCGCCTGCGTTGGCAGGCCGAACTCGTCCCGGTCGTCCAGACGCGGCTCGCCCCCGGCGCCGGGGATTCACCTGCCCCGGCTTCGGACCCGCGCGCCAAGGCGATCGTCGCCACGGTCTTCGCCTGCGTGGACACGGCAAGCGAACTCTGGGTCAGGCACGACGGCCGGCTCGACCTGGCCGACCTCTACGATCAGTGCCTCGCGGCGGTACGGAGCACCGACTGAGGCGGACGCCCTCCGCCTCCGTGGTGTGTCGCATCCTGGACGCCTTCTGTGATGATCCAGTTACCTTGCGAAGTCGGCAGTGTCAGGTGAGGGGATACGCATGGACTCGGGCAGGCGTCAGTTTCTCGGCAGGTGCGGAGTTGCGGTGACGGGCGCCGCGGTGCCGTTCGCCCTCCCTCACGGCATGCTCCAGCAGGCGTATGCCCGCCCGGACGTCGAGGCGAGTGTCGTGACGGCGCGACATGGCGGCGTCGGTCATGAGCGGTTCATGTGGCTGGCCATCGAGCAGGCCCGCAGGAACCCCAAGTGGCCCTTCGGCGCGGTCATCGTGCACACCCGCACCGGCGAGATCCTGGCGGGCGGAGTCAACACCGGGACGGACAGTCCCCTGTTGCACGGCGAGGTGGTCGCCATGAACGACTACGTGCGGCGGCAGGGCAATCAGGGCTGGGCCGACGCCACCCTCTACACCACGGGCGAGCCCTGCTCGATGTGTATGAGCGCGATGGCGTGGGCGAACCTGCGGCGCGTCGTCTGGGCCAGCTCGATCGACGACATCCGCAGCACCGGCATCATCCAGATCGACCTGACCGCACGCCAGGTGGCCGACGCGGCGAGCTCCTTCTACACCCCGCAGCTGCTGATGGGCGGTGTCCTCGCGAACCACACCAACCGCCTCTTCCGGCAGGCCCAGCGGCTGCGCGAGAGCCTCCCGGACGCGCCGGGAGTGACGCACGGGTAGAG
Organism: Streptomyces chartreusis; assembly: GCF_008704715.1. NCBI lineage: Bacteria > Bacillati > Actinomycetota > Actinomycetes > Kitasatosporales > Streptomycetaceae > Streptomyces > Streptomyces chartreusis. The sequence continues at coordinate 448,790 of NZ_CP023689.1, read as the reverse complement.
ACGACACTCGCCCGGTACGGATAGTTATGCTCGGGCACTGTGAGTGACCAGCGTGGCGGGCGTGCCGACGAGCATCCGGAACGAGGGACGGCCCTGCACCTCGCCCTTGTCCTGCTGGTCGCCGCGTCCGGAGCGGTGGAAGCCATCTCCTTCACCGCGCTGGAACACGTCTTCGCCGGGGTGATGACCAGCAATCTCGCCCTGCTCGGGATGGCGATCGGCCGCGGGCAGGCGACGGGCGTGACCGCGGCGGTGCTGGCGCTGACGGGGTTCGCCCTGGGCGCTGCCGTGACCGCCCGACTCACCCGCCGGAGCGGGGACGCGGGAACGTGTTGGCCCGCGCCGGTGATGTTCTGTCTGGTCGGCGAGGCGGTCCTACTGGCGGCCGGCGCCGTGATCTGGGCTGCCCTGGGCGGAACGCCTGGGCAAACCGCGCGGGACGCCTTGCAGTTCGGTGCCGCCGCGACGATGGGTGTCCAGTCGGCGGCCATGGTGGCGGCCGGGCGGGCCGCCTCACCGACCACCTATCTGACCGGCACGTTCGCCACGTACATCGTGCGGGGCGTGGGAACGGGCCGCCCGGATCGCTGGGCGCCCGCGCAGCTGACCGCGCTGATGGTGGGGGCGGGAATCTCCATGCTGCTGCTCCGGGAGGCCCGGGAGTGGGCCGGCGTACTGCCCGTGCTGCTGGTGGTGTGCGCCATCCTGACGGCCGCCGCGCCGATGATCCGCATGCGCCTCGACCCGGGCGGCAGTTGAGGGCCGAGCGCCCGTGCCGGTCGGTACGTCCGGCTGTGCTCCGGCGGATGTTGCGACCCGCGCGTCGACCGCCAGCAGGCCCGGCCGGAAACCAGGTGCGGCCGGTCGGCGCGGTGGTGTGTCATCGACGGCATGACGATCGCGTTGGGCAGGCCGGGAGTCGACGGGCTGAGCGGGACCGTGGGTGTGCTGCGGGAGTGGCAGTACGAAGGGGCGCCCATGCAACTGCATCCGGGGGACCTTGGCTGGTTCTGGCGGTTCGGCGCCGGCGTGACGGCCGAGGCGGTCCGGACCTGGAGCCAGGGCGGAAACATTCTCGCCGTCGGGCTGCTGGACGGCCCCGACCTGCTCCGACTGACGATCGCCCCCGACGCTCACCGGGATGAGGAACTGGCGCGCCAGCTGGTCAAGGACGTGTCCCGGACGGAACACGGTGTGTTCAGGGAGGGCAAGGCCTACATCGAGGCCCCCATGGCCGCGCTCGTCCAGGAACTCCTGGCCGAGGACGGCTGGGACGTCGACGAACCGTGGACGCCGCTGCGTCGCGACCTCGCCGAGCCGGTGGAGGACCCGGGCGTGCGGATCGAGGTGATCGGACCGGAGCAGGCGCACGTGCGAGCGGCCGTACAGCGGGCGTCGTTCGACAGCTCGACGTTCACGGACGAGCGCTGGCACGCGATGGCGAGCGGCGAACTGTACGCCGACGCCCGGTGTCTCGTCGCGTACGACGACCGTGGCGACGCGGTGGCGGCGGTGACGGTGTGGTCGGCCGGGCGGGGCAAACCCGGCCTGCTGGAGCCGATGGGCGTCGCTCGGGACCATCGCGGTCGCGGCCACGGCAGGGCGATCACCGTCGCCGCGGCGGCCGCGCTCCAGGAGCTGGGGTCGTCGAGCGCGATCGTGTGCACGCCGAGCTCCAACATCGGCGCCGTAGCCACCTACAGGTCGGCCGGCTTCGAGCCGCGACCCGAGGTCCGGGACCGCAGCCGGGACGCGTAGCGGCCGCGTCGGATCAGTCGCGGCGAGCGGCGGACCGCTTCAGCAGGAAGTGTCCACTCGCGCCCGCGCACAGCAGAAAGAAGGCTGTTCACCGCCACGGCGGTGGCCAGCATGGCCACTCCTGCCGTCAGCGGGCGTCCGCCGGCGGCTGCGCGGGCGGGGGCGTCGGATGCTGCCTGCGTCATGAGGTTTCCGTTTCCGGGCGGGGACCTGGGGACGTACGTCGACCGGCGACCGCGTACCGCGGCGGACGGCCACGGGACAGCGGACGGTTCCGGGGCTCCGCAGTCGCAACGAGAGGGCGGGCTGCTACGAGACGGGCGTGGAGATGCGCGAGGGCGACGCGGCGGCGGAGGAGTCCGCGGTCGATCGCTTGCGCAGCTCGCGGGCGTACATGACGCGCAGGCTCACCACCGCGGTGGCCGTGGTGGCGAGGACGCCGCAGCCGATGGCGAGGCCGGCGGCCAGAGCCGTGTGGTGGTCCAGGCCGAGAGTGCGCTCGAAGACCGGGGTCGCACCGGCCGAGAGCACGGGTGCCAGGCACAGCGCTGTCAGGTGCAGCCGCCATTCCTCGCGGGCCCAGGTGCGGCCCTGCCGTGCCGCGCGCCTCGCGGCGGCGGCCATGACGGCGTAAGTGACGGCGTACGGCAGCAGATAGCCCGCCAGCAGACGGTGACCCGCCGCACCGAAGTCCAGGTACGAGTACACGATCCAGGCCAGCGCGGCGGCGCCGGCCAAGTGGGCTGCGGCCAGCACCGGCAACGGGGCCCACGAACCGGCCACCCCGTCGACCGTCGCGCGCCGGTCGAGCGAGCGCGAGGCGATGAGCGCGCCGAACGCGACCACCGACCCCAGATGCATGATGGCCACCTGGTTGATCTCGGCCATCGACAGCCCCGGCATCAGCACCGGCAGACCGCCCCACTCCAGGCGCAGCAGGGGAGCGGTCAGCAGAAAGCCGTAGCAGAGCAGCATCCAGCGCTGGTGCAGATCGGGGAAGCCGCCGACGGCGGACAGGATGCCGAAGGTCACGCTCATCACGGTGCCCACCAGGATGGTGGCGAGCACGATCCAGAACGCCGCCCCGCTGAAGGCGTCCGCGGGCGCGGTGCGCGCCAGGTACAGGCCGGCGCCCGCCATGGAGGCATACACGGTCACCGCGAACACCACACCGAGCGCCCGGTGCAGACGCGTCCGCCGCCGGGCCGCCGTCAGCAGCTGCGCGGGCCCCAGGAGCATGAGCAGGCCCCCGAGCACCGAGTGCACGATCATCGGCACCAGGCTGTGCCGGTACGGCTCGATGCGGGTGGCCAGCGCGTCCGCGACATAGCTCGGGGAGACGAGGCGGGACATCAGCCACTCGCCGAACGCGGGCGCGCCGGGGCTCGCGTACGGCCACAGCTCGGTCATCGCGACCGGCGCGTACGCGACACACATGACGGTCACCGCGATCGTGGCGCCACGGCGCCAAGTACTGCTCGTCGGACGGCCCACGGCGACCTCCTGCTCATGGCCGCTGCACGGCCGAAACCAATAGTCCAGATTGGACTATCGAGAAGGTAGAGGGGCTCAATGCCGAGGTCAACGGTCCGTGGCGGTCGGAAATCGTCAGGAATCCGTGGACGCGCGGTCCTCCCGCTGCCGCACCCACGCCCAGAAGTCGACCATCATCCGCTCGTACCGGATGCCGAACTCCAGCGCCTCGCGCTGCCCGGGGGTCAGCAACCCCCCGACCTCGTCGGCGAGTTCCTCGTACGATCGCAGGGTGCGCCGATGCTCGTCGACCTGGACCGGGGCCAGCACGTCCGGCTGTCCGCCGAACCACAGCTTGAGGATGCCGCGCTCCCTCGCCTCCACGGGCACGAACTCCGGATCCCCGAGCCACTCCTGAAGAGCGGCACGCCCCTCGTCCGTGAGCGTCAGCACTCGCCGGTTACGCCCGCTCTCCTGCCGCACCTGCGACAGCAGCCCCGCCTCCAGCAGCCGGTCGCACTGCGCGTACACCTGGGCGTGCGGCACCGACCAGAACGGTGCCACCGTGCGCGCCGCCTCCCCCTTCACGTCGTACGCACTCGCCTCGCCCAGCTTGTCGATGATCCCGAGCACGAGGTAGGAGGGGGTCGTCAACCGCACGTCAGCCATGAGGTGACCGTATCGCCCCAGGTGACGCCAGAAGGGGTGCGGGCGTGCCCGTGCGGGGGTGTTCGGAAGGGTGAAGGAGGCGCCACCATCCGGACGCCGTCCGCGTGGCGTGCGTCGCGGCCGTGGCGCCCGTGGTGTGCCCTGACGCAATAGGACGGCCCACCCGTGAAGGAGACACACGGCATGCTCGGACAGTCGCAGGCCTTCAGCGGCTTCTCGGTCGACGATCTCGACGAGGCCCGCCGGTTCTACGGAGAGACTCTCGGCCTCCAGGTCGAGGACACCGGTGAGGGGGAGATGCGCATGCTGACCCTCCGGCTCGGCGGCGGCACCCAGGTCTTCGTCTACCCCAAGCCGACGCACACCCCCGCGACGTTCACGATCCTCAACTTCCCGGTCGACGACATCGAGGCCGCCGTGGACGGGTTGCAGCGGCGTGGCGTGTCCCTGACGCGCTACCCCGGATTCGAGCACGACGAGAAAGGCATCGTCCGTGTCGGCAACGGCGGCCCCGCGGCGATCGCCTGGTTCACCGACCCTGCCGGAAACGTCCTCTCCGTACTCCAGGAACACTGACCGCTCACCCGCTGCCCTTGCGGGCGTGCTCAAGCAACCTCAGAGAGCGCCGTGCGGTCTTGCCGGATGCCGGCGTATCGGACGAGACGCCTTGCAGAGCGGCTGAGCGAGGGTGGGGATGACGAGTCTGAACACCTCGGTGACGTGGGTGGACGCACGCGAGAGGCTGCCCGGGAGCGGCACGCCGGTGGCAGCGGCGATCACCGGCCGCTATCCGGAAGAAGACGCCACCGAACCCGATCCTCCTCCGACGGGCGAGGAGTTCTGGCTGGTGAGGCCGATGGTCTTCACGACGCAGCACTGGAGCGAGGACGGCACGGAGCACCGGGACTGCTTCGTCGACTCCGACGGTGTCGTCCGCCTGCCGTACGGCCTGACCAGCGACGAAACGGTGACCCACTGGGCCGAACTCCCCACCCTGCCGGGCGGGAGGACCCACGGCGTCCTCGGGAAGGACGTGGAGCCGGCGCTCCGGAACGCCTGGAGCGCCCGTCACCTCACCTGACCCGGCCCGCTCCCACGGGTGATTGACCGCCGGGAGGACGGATAACGGCACCCGCTCGCCGGAACAAAAGGGGTAGGACCCCTTGGCGAGAGGGAGGCGGGCATGGGCGTAGCCGAGAACCCAGTCACCGAGCAGCCGCGCCGGTTCTACGACGGCGGCGTCGACGCGACCGCGGGACAACCGGAAGTTCCGCCCGACCCCGACGCGGATCCCCGGATCGAACTCGTCCGGCATGTCCTCGGCGGCCAGGAGGAGTTCGCGGTGCGACGCCGCATCGCCTACCGGGACCGCCACCTCGGCGAGCTGCTGGTGCCCCGGCTGACCGCCACCTTCCGCACCGACCTGACCTCTGTCCCCGCCTTCTTCACCTGGCTCGTGCCCAAGACCGGGAACCATCTGCCGGCAACGCTGCTGCACGACGGACTGATCCACCCTCCCGGCGACCCGACGTACGTCTCGACCGAGGGCCACGTGGTGCGGCGCGTGGAGGCCGACCGAGTGCTGCGGGACGCCATGGCGGACGCCGGGACCGCGCTCGTGAGGCGGTGGCTGGTCTGGTCGGCCGTGACGACGGTGACGATGCTCGACGGCGGGGGAACGGGCTGGACGAAGGCCCGCACCTGGTACTACCGCCTGGTCGCGGCCCTGACTGTCGTAGTGATCCTGGCACTCGGCGTCCTGGCGACCCTCGACCTCTTCGACATCCGGATCCCCTTCAACCCGACACAGCTGTGGATGGGCGACCGGACGTGGTTCGTCGAGATCGTCAACGGGCTGTCGGCCGCGATCGCGATCCCGCTGCTGCTCGCCCGGCTGTTCTGGGGCAAGGACCTCTGGATCGCCGGCGCGGTCCTGGGAGTCAGCCTGTCGGTGCTGCTGCACGTCACGGTGGCGGTGCTCGTCATCAGCGGGCTGTACCAGTTGGTCGAGCGCTTCACGAGGAGCGTGCCACGAGCTGCGACAGTGCTGGCCTGCGTGGGGATGGTGGCGGCGCCGGTGTGGTTCGTGGTCGCGGTGATCGTCACGCGGTGATGGACCGACGACTGAGGGCATCCCGGGGAACTCGGGTACGTCGCATGGGGTGCCCGGCCGGGAAGCCGGGCACCCCGTCCGACGTACGAGGTCGTGTCAGCGCCGCACCGGCGTCGCCTCGGCCGCCACCGAACTCCGGGTGCTGCTGCGGTAGATGGAGATGCCCAGGGCGAGCAGCCAGTAGCTGAGGATCGCGCCCATCAGGGCCGTGGTGCCCCAGCCGTTCGCCGCGTAGAAGTTCGCCGGGGTGTTGCCGAAGAACAGGGACGGTACGAAGAGGAGATTGAGACCGGCCAGGGCGTAGGCGGAGCGGCTGGTCCAGCGGGGCAGCAGGTTCGTGCGGGCGATGGCGTAACCCACCGAGGCGAGGAACAGGGCCAGCAGCAGGCGTCCGATCGATCCGTAGAGGATGTAGGTCCCGCTGACGGTGATGGTCGGGTCGATGGAGTGGTCGGCGGCGATGACAGCGCCGGCTTCCAGCCCGCTGGAGACCAGGGTGACCGTCGTGTAGACCAGTCCGCCGGCGAAGGCCATCGAACCCACCCACTCGTAGGCCGGGTTCACCCGCTTCACCAACTCGCGGAAGGCCGTGACGAACACGATCAGGAACGCCAGCGCGACGATCGCGATCAGCAGCCTGGCCAGGACGTTGGCGTCCGGCGGCGGGCCGGAGTAGATGAAGTACAGCGGCACCTCGATGATCAGCGCGGCCGCCGTGCCGATGCCGGCGAGTCCCGTCACGCGCCTGGCGAAGGTCTCGTTCATTGGGGTTCCCCCGAAGGTCCGTTGGTGGATTCATGTCGTCGGTCCGTTCTCCGACGACATGAATCCTGCCGCCCGCGACATGGACCGTCCCTGGGCCTGGACACCCGATCGGCGGACCTGGAACCCCGGTCAGTGGGTGGCCCTTGTGACACCCCCGGGCCGCGCCCGGCGGGGCCCTCTCTTGGCGCTCCGAGGCCCTGGGGCAGGCGGAAGACGCGCCCGAGGGCGTCGGACAGCGCGGATGCCGCGTCCGAAGCGGTCAGCGGTGACAGCCGGGCGCCCAGATAGCCGTCCGGGCGGATGAGGAAGGCTGTCGGAGCCTCGACGCCGTACAGCCGCGCGAACTCCGCCGCGCCGTCCCGGAAGACGGGCAGGCGCAGACCGTCAGGGTCGGCCGGCTGGCGGACGCTCTGAGTCGTGACCTCGTCCCGGCCGACCACGAACGCGGTGATGCGGTCGCCGGCCAGCCGGTGCCCGGTGGCGGCGGCCTCCCGGCACCAGGCGAGCGCGTCGGCCGAGTCGGCGTACAGGACCAGTACGTGCCCGCGGTCGCGCAGGAGGTCGTACAGGCGCAGGGGCGTCGAGACCACGCCCGCGAGGAGACCGGCACAGTCGGGCGCACGCTCACCGGCACGCGGGCCCGGTGATCCCGTGTCGCCGGACGCCACCAAGGGGCTGCTCGGGTAGGCGACCAGCAACTGGGCTTCGCGCAACATCACCGTCGTCATGTCGTCCGGCGTCGCGCGGATGCCCTGGGTGGCGTGCTTGACCGTACGTCCCACCACCTCCTCGCCGACCGGGCGACGCTCGGCGTCATAGCTGTCGAGCAGCCGGGGACGGGCGACGCCCTCCAGCGTGAGTGCCAGTTTCCAGGCGAGGTTGTAGGCGTCCTGGATGCCGGTGTTCATGCCCTGGGCGCCGGTCGGCGGATGGATGTGCGCGGCGTCGCCGGCGACGAAGACCCGGCCGAGGGAGTACCGGTCGACGAGGCGATGACTGATGCGGAAGACCGACGACCAGCGCATGGCGGACGCCGTGGTGGGCTCCGGGGACAGCCGGTCGAGGACGGCCTGGATGTGCCCGAGTTCGGGAGCCCGCCCGCCTTCCAGCCCATGGGCGACCGAGTCGTGCAACGCGCCTTCGCCACTGGCCGAGAGCTCGGGCGGCACCAGCATCGACATGCGGTACCGGCGATCCCCGGGCAGCGGGATGCAGACCAGGAGATCGTCGATACGGCCGTCCTCGTCGTGGTGCGTGGCGCGTATGCCGTAGCCCTGGGGGAGGCTCCAGTCCACCGCCACGTCGGCGAGCATGTACTCCTCCGGAAACGCACCCCCCTCGAAGGAGAGCCCGAGCCCCTTGCGGACGGTGCTGTGCGCCCCGTCGCAGCCGATCAGGAAGCGCGACCGTACCTCCTGCTCGGCACCGGACGCCGTGACGATCCGGCTGACCACTCCGTCCTCGTCCTGCGTGAACCCCACCAGCTCGGTGCCCCGCTCGATCCCGCTGCCGAAACGGGCGAACTGCTCCTCGATGATCCGCTCCGTCTCGTACTGAGGGAGAGCCGCGAAGCCGTACGGCACCTCGGGCGGCAGCCGTACCTCGAAGCGATCCTGCTCCACGCCGTCGTCGTACAGCAGATGCCCGCGCATCGGCACGGCGACCTCGAGAGCGGCGCGGACCATGCCCATCCGGTCCCAGATCTCGAGGGTCCGCGGTTGTACGCCCACGGCCTTGGCGTACGGCAACCGGGCGGGAAGTCGGTCGATGACACGGCAGGCGACCCCTTGCCGCCGCAGTTCCGCCGCCGCGGTCAGCCCGACGGGTCCAGCTCCCACGATCAGTACGTCCGTGTCCACCACCGGCGTCTCCCGCCACAGGCCCCCCTTGCGGCACGCCTCCATCGTCCACCGCGGGAAACGGGACAGCGACTCTGAGGGTGGGTGGTGTGGCGGGCAGCCCTTGTACGGCTCCGGTGGGTCGAGGCGTCAGAGCATCCAGGCCCGGGTGCCGAACGAGGCGCATGCCCGTGAGGCCACGAGAGCGGCGGCGCGCAGGGACCGTACGAAGCCCTCCGCGGAGAGCTTTCGCTCGGCGGCGAGGTGATGGGTCAGCGCCCCGTGCAGGATGTCCCCGGCGCCGAGCGTGTCAGCGACCGGCACGGTGGGCACCTCGACCGTCCCGCCGCCGTCGGGGCCTGCCCACTCGATGGGCTGTCCGCCCTGGGAGACAGCGGTCCAGCGGACTCCGTGCCGCCGGAGAAGGCGCAGGGTGTCGGTGGGGCTGCTGGTCCCTGGCGGGTGGAAGTCGGCGGAGCAGACCGCTACGTCGATCCACGGCAGCAGGTCCGGCGTGCCCGGCTTCCAGCTCCCGGCGTCCAGGACGGTGACGCGGCCGGCGGCACGTGCGGCGCGGGCGGTGGCCGTGGCCAGTTCCATGTGGTGGCCGTCGAACTGGACGATGTCGCAGGCTGACACCAGCGCGTCGAGATCGTCGGGCGGGGCGAGCCGGTGTGCGGTGGCGTTGGTCGAGGCGACGGCGCGCTGTCCGGTGGAGGCGGTGACCATGATGGAGGAGACGGCGGGCGGGTCGGTCGTGAGAGCCGCCAGGTCCGACACGGTCACACCGGCACGGTCCAGGTCGGCCGTCACCGCGAGTGCCAGGGGGTGGGAGCCGATCGCGGTGAGCAGCCTGGCCGTGCCACCCAGGTGGGCAAAGGTCACGGCCGCGTTCGCCGCGGGGCCGCCGGCGGCAACCGTCTGCTCACGCGCGGTGAGCTTCTCGTCGGGACCGGGGACATGATCGACGAGCTGGATGACATCCAGAGTGCAGAGGCCGACGAACAGCCCTTCAGGCCGCCTGCCCGTTCCCGACTGCATCCAGGTGCACCTCCGCTCGGGTCAATGCCCGTCCCCGGACCTGCGGGGATCACAGGGCCGGCCTCTTCAACCGTGCCCACCGCTGCCCGGATCCACCCTTCCGCACGCGCAGCCCACGAGACCGGTCAGGAATCGAGAAGCCCTCGTCGGGGGCCCACGCCTAGCGTGAGGGACATGGAAAACAACGCATCCACCGCATCCACCAAGTCCCTCGCGTCCGTCACCATCGAGGTCGCCGACCTCGAGGCCGCTCGCCGCTTCTACGCCGCCTTCGGAGTGGACCAGCACATCCGTCTGCGGGAGTCCGAGGCGCACTCCACCGGGTTCCGTGGTTTCACTCTGGCCCTCACCGTGTCCGGACCGGCCACCGTCGACGCCTTCCTGGGCGCGGCCGTGGACGCCGGCGCCACCGTACTGAAGCCCGCCGCGAAGTCGCTCTGGGGCTACGGCGGCGTCGTACAGGCACCCGACGGGACGATCTGCAAGGTCGCGACCTCGGCGAAGAAGGACAGCGGCCCGGCGACCCGCGAGATCGACGAGGTCGTCCTGCTGCTGGGCGTCGAGGACGTGAAGGCCAGCAAGCAGTACTACGTGGGCCAGGGCCTGACCGTGGCCAGGAGCTTCGGCGGCAAGTACGCCGAGTTCACGGCCGACGAGGCCGGCCCCGTCAAGCTCGCGCTCTACAAGCGGCGCGGCCTGGCCAAGGACCTCGGCGTCCCCACCGACGGCACGGGTTCGCACCGTGTCGTCCTGGGCAGCACGGCCGGTGCGTTCACCGACCCCGACGGATTCGCCTGGGAGGCAGCGACCCGCCTCGACACCGCCTCGCCCAGGGAGTCGGCCGCTTCTTGAGGGCCGGCACCCTGTGCCGCGCGGACCTGCGGGTCAGAAATCCGTGGGCAACCCGCTCACCTCGGCGATGCCGCGGAGCTCCTCCGTCTGCCTGTGCCTTTCCCGGATGTATTCGGCGATCTCGCCGAGCCGGTCGGGGTCGGAGGCCGTGGTCGCGTCGGTGACGATCCGTACCGGACCGGTGTCATCGACGTCGATCTCGACCACTTCGTTGTCCAGGCGGCCGGTCACAGCGGTGGCGATGACGAGAGCGGCCTCGTCACGGACCTCCTGCGGCAGCTCGTCGGCGTCCGAATCGAGCGCGAAGTCGAGGGTGGAGAGGCGTTCCTCGTCGATCGCCTTGAGGACCGGTTCCACCACTCGGAGCAGGAGCCGGTAGTCCTCTGTGTCCATCCGGATACGCAGGAGGTCCAGGTACACCTCCACGGGCTGGCCGTCGCCTTGCGGAACCTCGTATTCGCTCATCCGTCCCGTGTTCCCCACTGGACGATCCTCAGACGTGTTGCCAGCGAGCCATGGCGAAGGAGAACAGACCGAACAGCAGCAGCCCGGCTGCGACGCAGACCAGCAGCGACGGGCCGAGCGGGGTGTCGGCGAAGGTACGCAGAGTGTCGTCGAGGCCCTTCGCCCGATCGGGTGAGTAGTCGACGGCCGCGCGGACGGCGAAGGCACCGATCGCCGCGAACACCAGCCCGCGGGCGGCACCGCCCACCACGCCGGTGACATCCACCAGCCGCCGCGTCCGTCGGCTCATCCGCCCGAGCTGGAGGTCGTCGTGATACTTGCGCAGCACAGCCCATACGCCGATCCAGATGCCGCCCACGACGACGCCGACCCCGGCCGCGCCGACCAGCCACTGACCTGCGGGTATCTCCAGGGCCCGGGCGGTGGCGTCCCGGGACTGCTGGTCGCTGGATCCGCCGCCGTGGCCCCGGCTCACGGCGAACGACAGCACGGAGTAGGCGACGAAGACGTAGCAAGCGAAGCGGCCGGTCGCGAGCAGGCGCTTGCGCGCGGTGCGGCCGTCCTTCCCGACGGAACCGAAGAGCGCCTCCGACAGCCGCCACAGGGCCATGCCGACGAGCCCGATGCCCAGCGCCCACAGCAGTACGGCGCCGAACGGCTTCTGCGCCAGTTCCTCCAGGGCTCCGCCCCGGTCGGCCTGCTTGCTGGTGTCGCCGAAGGCGACCTGCAGCGCCAGCGCGCCGACGAGCAGATAGATCACGCCCCGAGCGGCGAGCCCCGCTCGTGCCGCTCCTTCGGTGACCGAACCTCGCGCCGCCTGCCGGGCCCGGAATCGCCCGGTCCATGCCCACGCACCCGTGTCCATGTAGACCTCCCGGCAATCCGGATGCCCCGACCCGGCGCCGACACACCCGGCCCACCGCAGGTCACCGCTGCCGGCCCAGGTTCCGCGCGCGCCGGAACCTCACCCGTCACGTACCTTCCGCAAACGCCGACGGTACGGGGAGGGAGCCCAGCGCAGTCGTACGCCGGTGACCCGGGCGATGGCACGCAGATGCGGCCCCGTATTACCGATGAACCAGACCTCACGATCCGCGTGCGACCACACATAGGCCGGAACGCCGTCGTCGAGGAGGGATGTCAGCCGTGGCTCTTCGAGCTCCGCTGCTGCGAACTCGTAGAGCGCGGGAAGACGCGGGGCGATGAGCCCGTAGTCGAGCATGCGGGCGAGGGCATGCTCGGCGAAGACGACCTCTTCCACGGATCCGACGATCGGGTAGTTCTTCGGAAACGACCGAGCGAGGTCGAGGAACCATTTGACGCTTCGATGCCGCGGGTCCACCAGCCGGGGACCGGGGAAGGCCAGCGGGCCCAGCGCGAGTCGAGGATCCGCCAACATCGCATGCGTATAGATAACTCGAAGGAGCGCGACGTTCATCATGAATCGCTCTGCTTTGAGTTCCTGTTCCGCCAGGTCCTCGTACTTCAGATATCCCGCGACAATGCTGGCGTTATGGGCCCGGTACCAACGGGTCGGCGACGGCTCACGAATGAAGTCGATCCAACACTGAACGCTGTGGCTACTGGGGACCCCTGAGCCGTCGTCGGCCAAGAGCCCGGCCTCGATCTTGTCCCGCAACAGCACCGCATTCACACTGCGCCACCACGCGCTGCCGGCCCGGTCCGAGGACTCCGGCTCCAGCACTCCACGAGCGGCCGACCAGCGCATAAAACTCAACTCGGCATGCCCGTACTGCCGAAAGCGCCCTGAAGCGGCGTCATAGAAATCCGCCGCCAGCGCGAGCCGCCCAGCCGTGTCGTCTCGCACCACCTCGACCCGTTTCTCCGCACGAGCGGCGGCGTCAGCCACGGTGCCTCAATCGGATCGGCGTCATTCGAGAACCTCATAAACCTGAGGGACTGGACCGTTGGAACGCTTGGCATACGGCAACGACGACACGCAGGATCACGGTACCTCGACGGATACTGAGGTCGCCCGGGCACACTCACACGGTGGGTGCCTCGGCGAGCGAGAGGCTGTTTCCGTCGGGGTCGAGTACGACTACGTGGCGTACGCCGTTGCTGTAGGTCTCGACCGGTTCGTGGTCGATCCCGTGTGCGGAGAGTCGGGCGAGGATGACGTCGAGGTCGTTCACGCCGAGCGTGATCATGGCTCCGCCCACTCGCTCGGCGCGCACATCCCGATCGTCGATGACGACCCATGCGTTCTCACCGACCCGCCACAGGTACTCCTCGCCGATGACCTCGTCCGCCGGGCGCCCGAAGAACACCTCGAACCACTCCAGTGCCTTGATCCGGTCACTCACGCACATGACGCTGTACAGGTCCACTCCGCACTCCTCGTAGTCGCCTCGGAATTCGGACCGCTCGCGGAACCGAAACTCATCGGCGGAGGTAGGCGGTCCGGGTGCGGAGGCTCCGGGCAAGGGTAGGGATCATCACCGTCGCGGGGACGAGGTGCAGCGCGAGGAGGGCGGTGATGGTCGCGGTGTCTGCCCCGGAGAGGAGGGGCGGGACCATCGAGATCGCGGTCAGTGACACTGCCGTCCACACGAATCGCTTGGCGGGGTGAGTGCTCCAGCTAAGAAGGGCGGCCGCAATGACGATCCCTACGAACGAGAAGAAGCCGGTCACCACGGCGAAGCCGGACAGCGGGATCGTCTCGCCACCATCGGGGATCTGGAAGTCGACGCCGGCGGCTTGAGCAAGGGCCGCGGCGAGGGTGGTGGCCACCGTGGCCGCGAGCGCGGCAATCAAGCCGGTGCCGGCGAGTCCGCGGGGTGGGTGGGTGTGGCTGGTCCGGCCTGATGTCGGGGCTGCGAGGACCCCGGGGTCGTTCATGCCGCCGTTCATGTCTTCCTCCGTCGTTCGGCAATTGGCGTATGGGCTGCGTCGTCGCGTGCGCGGACCGGCCCGTGGCCGCTGCCGCGCGGTGGGAGTGTCGGGTCCGTATCGGGACTACTCCGTGCCGTCCGCCGGGAGCCGCTCCGGCAGCCCGAGCCGCGGGAACTGGTCGTCGTGGAACGTGACGATCTCGCTGATCGCCCCGCCGGTGATGCGCAGGACGTCGATCGTCAGCGGCAGGTACGCGCCCTCCTGCTTCTGCCAGAGGTAGAACGCGATCGCGGGCTGCCGGTTCACCGAGGTGGGGACGCTGCGGAGGCCCTTCATGCCCTCGAAGCCGCTCTGGACCCAGTCGTTCACCACCGCGTCGCGGCCGACGTACAGGCCCGGCGTGGGCGGCATCGAGCAGCGGACGTCGTCCCGCAGCATCGAGGCGAGCATCGGGATGTCAGTGGCAACGCTGGCGTCGGTGAAGCGGCGTACCAGCTCGCGCGTCCCGGCGTCCTGTTCGCCGCCGGTCCAGTCCTGCCGCTCGGCGGGCAGGTGCTCCCGCATGCCGGCGCGGGCCCGCTGGAGCGCGCTGTTCACGGAGTTGACGGAGTCGCCGAGGAGCTTCGCGACGTACTTCGCCGGCCAGCCGAGCACGTCACGCAGGATCAGCACGGCCCGTGGGCGCGGCGCGAGGTGCTGGACGGCGATCAGGTACGCCAGCTCGATCGTCTCCCGAGCGACGGCGACGGCCTCCGGCTCGTCCGCGTCGCCTGCGGGCAGTTCGTCGAGCAGGCGGTCCGGGTAGGGCTGCAGCCACAGCACCTCGCCGCCGGTCGCGGGCTCCGGGCGACGCTTGGCGAGCAGGTCCAGGCAGGCGTTCGTGGCGATGCCGTACAGCCAGGCCCGGAACGTCGACCGGCCCTCGAAGGTCTCCCGCCGCCGCCAGGCGCGGAGGAACGTCTCCTGCACGGTGTCCTCGGCGTCCTCGAACGACCCGAGCATCCGGTAGCAGTGCACGTGCAGCTCCCGCCGGTGCTGCTCCGCCAGCCCCGAGAACGCCGTCTCGTCGACCTCACCCAGCCCACTCACACCCAGCTCCTCCAGCCGCGTGTCCGCACTCATGACGTCATCCTTCCGCCTCGTCGTGTCCCGTCGTAGGTGTGACGGGCGGGATCGCGAAAACTCATCACTCGGGCGGTCCGGCCTTGCTGAGCGGCTCGCGTCCAGGGGGATGGCCGATCGGCTGGTGCCGGGATGGCTTTGGGAGACTCACCGGGACGTGGCCGCGTCGGCAGGGATGGGAAATCCAGGGAGCGAGATGCACGTGGGGGGCGTAGGGATGAGCGTGACGTGGGCAGCGACTGCACTGGAATCGGGACGGTTCTCTGCAGTCGAGAGATGTTCTAGTGCCGGGGAACTAGCGGATCATTTCAAGCGACTGCGCTCCCGTGGCCAGGGGCACCTTGAACTCCGGCTCCCGGGCAGTGAGTCTCCCCTGCTGACGCTCAGCTTTCGGGGTGATCAAGCAGTCCTCCATCTGTTCGATGACGCTGAGAGGTCGTTCCTGCTTGTCGGAGGCGACACAGTCGTGGCGGATGCCGTGGTCGAGGTCCCGGTCATGGATGACCTGGCTGCGTTCAGCGGCGGCTTCGCGCTGAACGTCGATCGCGCATGGGCCCTCGTGCACACCTTCATCCAGACGGGGGCGCCCGCTGAACTGAGCGAATGGTGTGAGCTGTAGCCACGGCGCCATCGGCGATCGAGCCCCTTGGCGCTCGACAGTGCGCGTCACGCCTGGACTGTAGGGCGGACATTGATCTCGCCGATTTCGACGTCGTCGGGCTGTTCGACGGCGAAGGCCACGGCGCGGGCGACAGCCTCGGGCGCGATGCCCATCGCGTCCATGTTCTCGCGGGTCCGGTGCCGGAGGGCGGGGTCTGCCATCGAGTCGGCGAGGTCCGTGCGGATGTACCCCGGCGAGATGGCCGTCGTACGCACCACCCCGTCGGTGGACTCCGTGCGCAGACCCTCGTGGACCGTGCGCACCGCGTTCTTGGTCGCGGCGTACACGGCCATGGAAGGGGACACGGACAGCCCGGCCACGGAGACGATGCTGACCAGGTGGCCCTTGCCCTGCTCGCGGAAGACGGGCAGCGTGGCGGCGACGCCGTTGAGCATGCCGCGCAGGTTGACGTCGATCATTGCCGACCAGCCTTCGGTGTCGAGGTCTGCGAGAGGGCTGATGGGGGCGATGCCGGCGTTGTTCACCAGGACGTCGATGCGGCCGTAGCGCTCGACGGTGGTGGAGACCAGGCGCCGTAGGTCCTCGGCCTCGGTGACGTCGACGACGCACGTGGCCGCACGGCCTCCTTCCTCCCGGATGTCCTGCGCTATGGCATCGATGCGCTCGCCCCGGCGTGCCGCGAGGACGACCGAGGCTCCTCGCTGGGCGAGCAGACGGGCCGTGGCCTCACCGATCCCCCCGCTCGCGCCGGTGATGGCGACGATCTTGCCGTTGAGAGAGAGCACTGCTGCCTCCAAGTAAAGTGGACACGTGTCCGGTGCTCCTTCCAGGTTACCGGACACGTGTCCACTTGCCGGAGGCAGAACATCTGGAGAGGCCTATGAGCGCGCCAGCACGCCGTCAGGACGCGGTGGAGAACCGGAACCGCATCGTGGAGGCCGCCCGGGCAGCCCTCGCCGAGTCCGACCGCGTCCACCTCAACGAGATCGCCAAGCGGGCCGGAGTGGGGCAGGGCACGCTCTACCGCAACTTCCCCAACCGCGAAGCCCTCCTCGCCGAGGTCTACCGGCGTGACGTCGAAGAGCTCGTGACCGCCGCCTCCGCCCTGCTGGAGGAACACGAGCACGAGCCCGTGGAGGCCCTGCGTCTCTGGCTCGACCGGGTGGTCGACTACGCCGAGATCAAGCGCGGCGTCCTGACGGCGCTCGAGCCGGCGGCCTGGCAGGACCTCGTCGCCCACAGCCACAGCCCCATCGAAGGCGCCCTCGGCGAGCTGCTCGACGCCGGACAGGCGGCCGGTTCCCTCCGCACGGACGTCGACGCCCACGGCGTCCTCGTACTCGTCGCCTGCCTCAGCCGACTGGACCGGGACGAGTGGGAGTCGACGGCCCGGCCCCTGATGAACGTCATCCTCGACGGCCTTCGCCTGCAAGAGGGGTCAGCTCCGGCACCGCGAAGGTCCGCCTGACGCCCGAGAGGTCAGCACGCCCGTCCGGACCTCTCGGGCTGCGAGCGCGGGGCCATCGGTACGAGGCTGGAGTCCGAGCGCGTGTGCGGTGGGGCCGGGACGGCAGTGCGTCGCCGGGATGGGCGGTGAGGAGGAGGCGTGGGTGACCAGCGGGAAGACGCGGGCCGCATCGTCGTAGGAGTGGACGGTTCGGACTCGTCCAAGCAGGCCCTGCGTTGGGCGGTGCGGCAGGCGGAGTTGACCGGTGCCGCGGTGGAGGCCGTGACGGCCTGGGACATCCCCCAGTTCCACGGATCGCTCGCCTGGCTGCCGCCGTCCAGCAGCGACGAAGGGGCCCTGGAGGCCCGGGCACGCCAGGAACTCGAAGACGCCGTGGAGGAGGCGATGGGCTCCCGGCCGCCGGTGGAGGTACGGACCGTCGTGCGCCACGGCACCCCCGCGAGCGTGCTTCTCAATGCTGCCCGCGAGGCGTCCTTGCTCGTGGTCGGCAGCCGCGGACTCGGCGGATTCGCCGGACTGCTGCTGGGGTCGGTCGCCCAGCACTGCGTTCAGCACGCCGCGTGCCCGGTCGTCGTCTTCCGCGAGGGCACGGAGTAGCGCCGGGGGCGGTCGCTACTCCTCAGCCCGCTCGTTCGGGCGCGGCAGCAGGGCTACGGCACGTGCGGCGACCGTGTCGGGAGGCGGGCCGGTGTCCAGTACGGCTCCCCGCTCGTCCGGCGCGAGGGGCTCCAGGGTCGCCAGCTGCGACGCGAGGAGGGACTCCGGCATGAAGTGCCCCGTGCGATGGCCGATCCGTCGCTCCAGCACTTCCTCACTCGCCGTCAGATGGAGGAAGAAGACACTGGGTGCGGCCTCCCGGAGCGTGTCGCGGTAGCGCCGCTTCAACGCCGAGCACGTCACCACACCGCCGCTCCCGCCCACGGCGTGCTCGTGGAGCCACCGGCCGATGGCCTGCAGCCAGGGCCGGCGGTCCGAGTCGTCGAGCGGGATGCCCGCGGACATCTTGGCGATGTTGCCGGGGGAGTGGAACTCGTCCGCCTCCGCGAAGGGGATCGCGAGGCGCTGCGCCAGCGAGTGCGCCACCGTGGACTTGCCGGTGCCGGAGACCCCCATCACCACGATGCACGGGCCGCGTGGCTGGGCGCGCGGCGAGATCACGGCGCTCCACGGGGACGCGCGGTGGGCGCCCGTCCCCGAGCGGCCCGCGGACGACCGCCCGGCCCGTCCGTTCCCGCGCCCTCGTGCCACAGCCCTCCCGACCCCTCGCTCACCGGCCCGTCCGAACCCGCCGCGTACTCGCCGAGCGGCACGACGCCCCTCGACCACGCGGACAGCACGGGCTCGAAGACCCGCCACGCCTCCTCGGCCTCGTCACCGCGGATGGACAGGGCCGGGTCGCCGTTCAGGACGTCGAGCAGGAGCCTGCCGTAGGCGGGGAGTTCGGGCGGATCCATCTGTGCCGTCAGTTCGAGCGGGACGAAGGTGTGGGTCTTCGATCCGATGCCCGTGATGTCCAGGGTCAGGCCCTCCGGTTCCAGGCCGAAGATCAGCGAGTTGGGCAGGGCTTCCCCGCCGTGGCCGAAGGGCAGGTGCGGTACGGCGCGGAAGTGCACGGCGACTTCCTTGCGGTCCGCCGCGAGGGCCTTCCCGGTGCGGAGGCGGAAGTTCGTGCCCGACCAGCGCCAGCTGTCGAGTTGCAGCTCGACCTCGGCGAAGGTCTCCGTACGCCGCTCGGGGGCGACGCCCTCCTCGTCGGCGTACGCGGGCACGTCCCGGTCGCCGATCCGGCCCGCGAGATAGCGGGCGCGGCGGGTACGGCGTACGACGTCGGCGTCGGACAGCGGGCGGACCGACCGCAGCACATCGACCTTGCGGTCGCGCAGGTCGCGTTCGCCGAGGGTGATCGGCGGTTCCATGGCCACCAGGCAGAGCAGTTGCAGCAGGTGGTTCTGGAGCATGTCCTTGAGGGCGCCGACACCGTCGTAGTAGCCGGCCCTGCCCTCCAGGGCGAGGGTCTCGTCCCAGACGATCTCCACCTCGGCGATGTGGGTGCTGTTCCAGATGGGTTCGAGGACGCGGTTGGCGAGCCTGCTGCCGAGGACGTTCTGGACGGTCGTCATCGCCAGGAAGTGGTCGACGCGGAACACCGACTCCTCCGGCAGGGTGTCGGCGAGCAGCCGGTTCAGCGCCACCGCGTCGGCCAGCTCCTCACCGAAGGGCTTCTCCAGCACGATCCGGCTGCCCGGCGGCAGTTTCGCCCGGTGCAGGGCGGTGACCACGGCGGGGAAGAGCGCCGGTGGAAGGGCGAGATAGACGGCGAGGGGTTCATCGGGGGCGATGAGCGCCGCGACGTCGGACGGGTCCGTGACGTCCGCCCGTTGATAGCGGGCGGCATCCACGATCGACTGACGGGCGTCCGCCGGACAGGTGTCGGCGTGGCGGTCGAGCTGACCGGCCGCCCACTGCCGGAACCGTGCGCTGTCCCAGTCCTGGCGGCTGGCAGCCGTCAGCCGGAAGCCGTCGCCGAGATGCCCCGCCGCTCGCAGCGCCGCCAGGGCCGGCAGCAGGAAGCGCGCGCTGAGGTCTCCCGTCCCGCCGAGGACGGCGAGATGATTGATCACGATGCCACCACCCCCGGACGTGCCCCCGCTTGCGCTCGTGCGAGGTTGACGCCGCTGGCGATGATCCCGATGTGACTGAACGCCTGGGGAAAGTTGCCCATGAACTCTCCTGTGGACGGGTGGATCTGCTCCGACATCAGGCCGAGCGGACTGGCCCGTGCGCACAGCGAGGCATACAGCTCTTCGGCCTCGTCTACCCGCCCCTGGGCGGTGAGGTTGTCGACCAGCCAGAAGCTGCACAGCACGAAGGCGCCCTCGTCGCCCGCCAGTCCGTCGGGTGACTCCTCGTGCAGATAGCGGTAGAGCAGGCCGTCGCCGGCCGAGAGGCGCTCCGCGACGGCCGCGCAGGTCGCCGCCATCCGAGGGTGGTCCGCAGGAACGACCTCACGCAGCGGGAGCGCCAGGAGGCTGGCGTCCAGGGCGCCGCCGCCGTCGAGATGGGCGCTCAGGGTCTGTGCGTCCTCGTCCCAGGACTCCTCCAGAATGTGCCGGCGCAGCCGGTCGGCCGACGTCCGCCAGTGCGCGACCCGTCCGGGTAGGCCCAGCTGCTCGCCGATGGTCGCCGCCCGGTCCAGGGCCACCTGGCACATCGCGGCCGAGTACGTGAAGGCCCGGCCCTCGCTGCGGACCTCCCAGATCCCCTGGTCGGGGTGCCGCCACGCCTGCTCCGCGGCGTCGGCCAGCCGAGCCAGCCCGTCCCACAGCGCCGGCTGGACCTCCCGGCCGGTGCGCAGCCACTGGTCGGCGCAGTCCAGGATCTCGCCGTACACGTCGTGCTGACGCTGGTCGGTCGCACCGTTGCCCCAGCGCACCGGGGCGGAACGGCGGTACCCCTCCAGCTCGTGGTCCTCCACCTCGGCGGTCACCGGGAGGCCGTCGAGGGTGTACATGATCCGGGGGCCCCGGCCCTGCTCGTAGGCGTCCAGGACCCATCCCAGGAAGGCGTCCGCCTCGCTGCCGAAGCCGATGCGGCGCAGGGCGAACACGGCGAAGGCCGCGTCACGGATCCAGGCGTAGCGGTAGTCCCAGTTGCGGATGCCGCCGATCGGCGCCGGCAGGGACGAGGTGGGCGCGGCGACCAGTGCGCCGTTGGCCCAGTCGTCGCACAGCTTCAAGGTGATCGCGGAGCGCCGGACCAACTCCTCCTCGGGACCGGCGTAGTCGAAGTGCTTCATCCAGCGTCGCCAGGCGTCGACCGTGTCCCGCAGCATCGCGTCCGCGTCGAACCGGTGGTGGCGGTGGAAGCGGCCCCAGGACAGTACGACGTCGAGCCGCTCTCCCTGTGCCAGGTCGTGGACGCTGTGCGTGCCGGCGACTGGGCGGTTGGCGCGGAGGTGCAGGCGCAGGTCCGGGCGCCGCGAAGGGCGCAGCTCCAGTCCGCTGAACAGGGCACGTGTCTGTCCGCCGCCGCGCGGCTCCAGGTCCACACGCAGTCTGACGTGGCCGTCAAGGACGACGGCCGACCGTACGAGTTCGCCTCGCCCGGCCGGGGCGTCGTCGGTGAGATCGGTGCCGGAACGTACGGCCATCGCGTCGGTCACGCGCACCAGCCCGGTGGCACAGCGCAGCTCGGTGACCAGGACGCCGGTGTCCGGCTCGTAACGCTGCCGGGCCTCGGTCACGTCCTGCGGCGCGACGGTGAAGTGCCCGCCGCGCGCGTGGTCCAGCAAGCCGCAGAACACCGGCTCGGAGTCGAACCGCGGAAGACAGAGCCAAGGGATGGAACCGTCCAGGCCGACGAGTGCGGCCGTCGCACCGTCCCCGATGAGGCCGAGGTCCTCCAGCGGCAGGTACCCGTCCCGTCGGCGGAGCGGCCTGAACGGCGGACCGAGATCGTCCATGACGCCTCGCCTCCAGGAACATTCCGGTTTCACCATCTCAGAGGTGAATCTTGATCGCGATCGGTGACCGGGGGTGGCTCTCGGACGGCGGGGCGAGGCGAGTCACGTCTTCCTCCGACTCGCGCGCGAGCATGCGAAAAACGTATGGACAATGTGATCTCTGTGCTAGGTTCCGCGCAATGAGTATGAGTCTGGAGGAGCGTGTACGGTCCGCGGTGGCCGCACTCCTGCACGCGTCCGGTGAGTCGCAGACCGAACTCGCCTCGGCCCTGGGGGTGAGCCAGGCCCAGGTGAGCCGACGTCAGTCCGGTACGGCGGCCTGGAGCCTGGTCGACTGCGACGCGGTCGCCTCGCACTACGGCATCGACGTCCTCGAACTCCTGGCGGGCCCGACGAGGGCCACCGAGGCGCTGCCCGCCGACCGTCGCCGCGTCTCCGCCCGCCCGGCCAACACCGCACCGCCCGCAACCGTCGACGGGGGAGTGCGATGACCGACTTCGGCGCGATCGACGCGCTGCTCGCCGGCGCCAAGAAGGAAGTCCCGCTGCCGTCCGCCGAGGAACGGCGCACCTTGCGCGAAGAACTGAACCTCTCGCGTGCCCAGCTCGCGCAGGCACTGGGGGTCAGTCCTTCCACGGTCGGGGGCTGGGAGTCCGGGCGGGATCCGAGCGGGGAAGTGCGGCAGAAGTACGCGTACTTTCTGGAGGGGGCCAGGGGCAAGCTGGCCGCGGAGGCCGCAGAGGAGACGTCGGCCGAGGACTCGGCCTCCTCCGAGAGCGACTCCCAGGGCGATGCTCCCGCCGACGCCGGGCAGGCGGAAGACAGCGGGGACGACGACGTAGACGTGCTGGCCGCGCCCCAGCCGTGCGTGCTGTGTGGGGAGCCGGCCCGTCACCAGGTCGCGGGGTTCCCTCAGCACTTGGACCCTGCGGAGTGCGGCTCTGCCGAGGCCGCGCAGCCGGAGCCGCAGCCACAGTCGGAGCAAGGCGTCCGCGTCGTCCCCGTCGGCCGCCGTCTGCAGACCGCCGACACCCCGGATCTGATCGGCACCGCCGTCGCGTCCGCGCTCGCCGAGCACTCCGGCGACGTGGAATCGGCCACGGAGGCCCTGGTCAAGCGTGCGATCCCGGACGCGATGGCACTGCTCGACCACAGCCGTATGGGCGGCCGGTACGACGTGGTCGCTCACCCGTGGATGCCGGACGTACTGCGCAAGCAGTCCTCCCGCGGCGCAGACCAGATCTGGGAAGCACGCCCCAAGTGGTCCCGGTCCGAACTGCCCGCCGGGAAGCACGAGATCACCGCGCTCGACGTCAACGGGGCGTATCTGAGCGCGCTGAAGACGCACCTGCCGCTGGGCCAGCTGGAGCACTCCACCGGCAACCACCACGACCGGCGTCGCGCGGGCATCCACCTGATCACGCCGCCCGACTGGGAGCACGACGCCTACCTGCCCAACCCGATCGGCAGCCGCGACGAGCCGGGCCCGCTGTGGGTGACGGAGTCGACGCTGCGTCTGTTGCTGCGTATTTCGGGCCCGAAGTACGGCCTGTGCGACCCGCCGGAGATCCACGAGTCATGGACCTCGGGGGCGACCGAGGGCCTGCTGGAGAAGTTCCGGATCGCCCTCAAGGACGCCCGGGACCGTGCGATCGCCGACAACGACGACGTGACGCTGGAGTACGTCAAGGCGATGTACTCGAAGTTCGTCTCCACGATGGGGGAGTCGAACTACAACCGGGAGCTGTACCGCCCCGACTGGATGCACCTCATCCGATCCCAGGCCTTCGCGAACCTGTGGTGGAAGGCGCACCGGGCCTACGACGAGGGCCTCATGGTCGTCCGCGCGATGGGCACCGACGAACTCCACGTCATCGGCGACTGGCGCGCGGTGTTCGCGGAGGGGCGCGGTGTCACCGAGGTGAAGGTCAAGGACGTCTACACCGTCGGCACCGGGTGAACACGGGGGCGGGCGCCGCATGTTGGCTGCGGCGCCCGCCGTGCCCGGTCCACTCCTGTGGTCTTCGAGCCGTCAGGAGATGCGGATGCTCGACCAGTTGGTGGCCTTGCCGACCTGGGTGCGGTTGGCGAAGCCGCCCTGGCCGTTGCCCCGGTTCAGCCAGGCGCGGCCGTCCTTGTCGAGTGAGATCAGGTCGGCCCGGCCGTCCCCGGACAGGTCGAGGCCGCCGACCACGTCCTTGTAGGACGTGCCCCAGTCCTTGAAGACCAGGGACCGTGGCTTGAAGGTGCCGGCGCCGGTGCCTCTGAACCGCCAGAGCTCGTTCGACGCGTCGATGCCCAGCACGTCGTTCTTGCCGTCGCCGTCGAGGTCTCCGGCGGAGATCAGCTTCTTGTAGCCGCCGTAGCCGGACCCGGCGAGCGTGCGGGCCTTGAAGCCGCCCGAGCCGTTGTTGGCGTACAGGTACAGCTTCCCGGACGCCGCGGACCGGGTCAGCAGGTCGGCGCGGCCGTCGCCCGTCAGGTCGCCGGGCGAGAGGACCGCGTCGTACGCGCTCCAGTCCGACGAGACCTTGACGTGGAGCGACTGGATGTCGGGCAGTCCGCCGCACATCGTCGGGTAGACGTCCGCCTCGCCCCTCGTCTGGCGGACGAACACGTCATTGCAGCCGTCGCCGTCGAGGTCGCCGAACGGCAGCACCAGCGTGCCCGTCGGCCAGCTGGTCGCGCGCTGCCCGGCGGACAGCTTCGTCGCGTCACCCGCGTACACCTTCAGTCCGCTGCTGCCCTTGCCGAACACGTCGGCCTTGCCGTCGTCCGTGTGGTCACGCCACTTGGGCAGCGCGCGGCTGCCGGTGGTGGCCTGGTAGACGCCGGTCAGGACGGTGCTGTCGGTCTCGGACCGCTTGTACTCGTCCCACAGCACGACCGGGCGGCCCAGCGCGTCGGCGGCCACCTGCGGCGCCCCCGCGAACTGGGCGCTCGTCGAGCTCAGCCGCCGCGGGGCGGACCAGGTGCCGCCCTTGAACACGGCGGCCATCGTGTACTCCTCGTACGAGTAGCCCTCCCGCCACGTCACCGTGACCGTGCCGCCCGAGGTGGCGGCCGCGCGGACCGCGCGCACCTTCTTGTGCGTGGAGAAGGGCTGGGTGTACGGCTGCCAGGCCCCGGTGGACGCCGAGCGCAGGGCGTACCAGGAGCCGGTCGAGTAGCCGGGCTCGCCGGCGACGAAGAGATCGCCGTTGGGGAGGTACACGGGCGTCGTCATCCCGGACGTGCTGCCGTAGCCGGCGGCGGAACGCGGGGTGCTCCACTGCGTGGCGCCCGCCGCCCGGCGGGTGTGCATGAGGTGCGCGAGGTCGTCGTAGAACACGTCGAAGCCGCCCTGCGGATTGGCGAACGCCTTCGGGCGTGCCAGGTCCGCACCCGGGACGGGGAAGCCCGGGACCGCGGCCCAGGCCGTCGCGGCCGGGGCCTTCTCCAGGGCGACGACGGCCTTGCTCGACTGCCACTGCCACACCAGCAACGAGGTGCCGTCCTTGGCGACCGCCAGGTCCATGCTGGAGATGTTCCGACTGCCGGACGGGGGCTGCGTGTTGAGGTCGGACGGGGCGGTCCACGCGGCCTGCGGGCCGGCCTTCTCGGCGGCCTTCACGACACCGGAGACCGCCCACACGGCCACCACTCGGCCGTCGGGTGCCGCCGCCAGGTGGTGGTAGCCCTTCTCGGGGACCGCGGCGACGTACTCGGGCGCGGAGAAGGCGCTCGCGCCGGGCTTGAGGGTGGCCACCTTCAGCCAGTAGTCGTTGTGGTCGTCGGCACGCTTGGCACGCCAGGCCAGGCGCACCGAGCCGTCGCCGAGCGCCACCAACTCGGTGTTGTACCCGCCGGCGTCCGCCCAGGTCTGCGGGGCGAGCCAGCCGGTGCTGCCGGCGGGCCGGATCCGGGTGGAACGGGAGAGTCCGTCGCCGGTCATGGAGACGAGCGTGCCGTTCCCGGCCGACACCAGGGCGTTCAGGCCGCCCGAGGCGGAGACGGGGTTGGGGTTCGGGGCGTGCAGGGTGCGGGTGCCCCAAAGGCCCGGCGCACGCTTGTCGACCGTGGGCGCCGCAGTGCTGGCGGCTGCCGCGGTGGTGGTGCCGGCGGCGACCGGAGCTGCGGACGCCAGGGCCAGAACGGGAGTGAGCGCGATGCCGAGCACCGCGCGGGACTGCGAAGTCATGGGAATGCCCCCCCGGGCAGGGCGAATCCGCCGAGGCGAATTCGCCGAACTGTTCGATCAAACCAGGCGCAGCGTATATCAGCCAAGATCGTCCCGCTCGGGGGGTTTCCCTGTGCGTCCTCGAAGGGCTCAGCGTTTGAGCGTGAAGGTGAAGTCGCCGGCGAGTTTGCCGTTCAGCCGGACCGCCGAAACGAGCTTCCCTTCCGAGACCAGTCGCTCGACCTCGGCCCGGGAAAGACCGCAGCCTTCAGCGATGAGCCGCACCGGCCGGACAGGAATCCGCGCCGCGAAGCGGACCGAGACGTCGATGACCTCACGGTCCAGGTGATCCGAACCGTTGGTGTCGAGACGCCAGGCGCCGTCCCAGTCGAGGGCGATGCGATTGCGACGCTGCACGGCCGGATCCTGGAGCAGCTCGGCTGCCAGGCCGGGGTCGTTGTCGTGCATCCGGTCCAGCAGTTCGGAGGGTATGGAGCGCACCTTCACGCGCTCCAGGACCGTGAGCTTCGCGGTGTCCCCGCACGAGGTGCAGAGCACGAGGAGCCAGGCGTCCAGGAGCTTGTGGTTGGCGTTGACGCGGAATTTGCCGTTCGCCAGGAAACGCTCGGACGCGCACGCGTGGCAGCGCCGGACGACGAGCGGAAGGCAGGTGGGCATGACCACCCAGATGTTGAGCACAGAAGTACACCGGTTTCAGTGAGAAGTCCGCAGCAAGAATCAGCGCGGCGCAGATGCGCGACGCGCGACAGATCAGCTCTCGGGAGGTCTCACACGGTGTACAACGGCACGTCCTCGCCTGGACTACTCGGGTCGGCAGCACGGTAATGGCGACCGGTGGCGCCGTTCCACCGAATTACGGCTGCCGAGCAGTCACTCGCCGTCCGGGTTCGCCTGCCGCCGTTCCCACCACCACAGCCCGCTCGCTCGATGGTCGTGCTCGAAACCGGGGCCGAGCGGCCCCACCCGCTCGATCGCATCGGCGGTACGAGGGTCGTCCCGGAGGGCGAGACCGTACGCGGCTTCCAGGCGTACGAGTTGACTGTCCTCGCCGAGCAACGCGACCAAGGCGTCGGCGACGGCGGGCGTACGGTCCGAGGACGCGGCCAACTGCACGGCCGCCGAACCTCGCAGGTCGGGATCCGCGTCCTCGGCCAGTAGCAGCAGGGCCCGGATGACCTCCGGGAAGAGCGCGTCGTCCCGCATGCTCGCCGTGCACGCCCTGAGACGCACCAGCCCGTCCGGATCGTCCCGCATGAGGGCGAGCAGCGCGGCCCGGGCCTCGGGCGTGCGGGAAGTGCCCTCCGGGCAGAGGGCGTACGGCACCTCACGGCGTACACGCGGGTCGGGATGGCCGGCATGGCGAAGGCCGATGGCCTCCTGGTCCGGATGGTCGTGCCCGGTGTAGATGTCGAGGACCATCGCGAGCATCTCGGCGTCGGTCTCCTCGACTGCCCAGCCGGCCAGGAGGTCACTGTCCTTCTTGACGTGGTGCGGGTCGGTCTCGATGAACTCCCGTGTCCGCAGGTAATCCAGCACGAACCGGCGACTCTTCGGGTCCGCCCGGTGCCGGTGGGCCACCACGTCGGACCATGTCTCGAAGCTGCGCCGCTGGGCGAGGATCCAGCGGACCGTGGACCAGTCCACATGCTCGCTGTCCGGCTGCGCGACGGCGCGGGTGATCAGTTCGTCGACCGGGGTCAGCACGCGGAAGGCCCACTCCAGCGATGTCAGGATGGCGCCGTGCCCGGCCCGTACGACTAGGCCGCTGAGCGAAACCTGCTCGACCCAGTCGTACTCGTCGTCCTGAACCCGGACCGTCGTGGCCGGACCTGTCGCGCCCGTCCTGCGCCGCAGCTCCTCGGCCGCGCCCGTCTCGTACCGGCTCCGCGCGAAGGCGAGCAGCCGGTCACGGTCTGGCTCCGGAATCCGCAGCCGCGGTTCCCTGCCCAGCACCGCCGAGAAGACGGCCGCGGAACCACCGTCGACGGCTCGCCACAGCGGGGTGGTCCCGTCCGGCAGCGGCAGATCAGGATCCGAGCCACCCTCCACCAGCACAGCGGCGACCGGCTCGTCATACGCCGCCACCGCCACGCACAACAACGGCAGCCCGTCCGCGTCCAGCGTGTTCGGATCGGCGCCCTCGTCCAGCAGATCCCGCACCGCCTCGGCGTCCCCTGCCCGAACCGCCGAGCCGAGCCGATCGTCGAGCCCGCCGTCGCCCATGTTCCGCCCCCTGTCCGAACTGCAGTGCCATTCTGCCGTGGAGACTCCTCCCCGACTGATTCAGATCGCATTCCCGGGTACCCGGGGTCCCGCACGCCGGGGAGGACCGGTCCGTCGAGAGCGGTCGGTCTCGCCCTGGAACTGAGCGAGGAGGATCCGTGAGCACGGTCAAGGAAGCAATCGACGTACACGTCTCGCTGCGCAAGGCGTACGACCAGTGGACCCAGTTCGAGGAGTTCCCGAACTTCATGGAGGGCGTCGACGAGGTCACGCAGCTGGACGACCGGCACAACCACTGGATCACCAGCATCGGAGGGGTGCGGCGCGAGTTCGACACGGAGATCGTCGACCAGCTCGCGGACGACCGGATCACCTGGCGGTCCGTCGACGGCGACACCCGGCAGCGCGGCTCGGTCCGCTTCGAGCCCCTTGACGACATGCACACCCGGGTCGAGCTCACGATGGACGTCGAGCCCACGGGCATGGCCGAGAAGGGCGCCGACGCACTGGGCCTGATCGACCGGCGGGTGAAGGGCGACCTGCGCCGCTTCAAGGACTACGTCGAGAGCGGCGGCGCCGACAGCGACGGCTGGCGCGGACGCATCCGGCCCGAGAACCCGGGTTCGGTGCTCTGAGGGAGCGCTGCGAACGTGCCGCGAGGCGGCCGTGACCCCCGGCAGGGGTGTGGCGGGCGTGATGGCACGATGTGGGGATGGTGGCGAATCAGTCCTGGTCAGGGCTTCATGGAGACCTGCTCGCGGCGAAGACATCGGTGTACGACCCGAGTGGCTTCGCCTGCTCGCAGCCGGTGCCCGAACCGGAGAGTGCCGAGTACGCGGCGCACGCGTTCACGCTCGACGGGCTGTCGGTCAGGTTCCGCGTGGCCAAGACGACTCCGACCAAGGTCGGCCAGTTCGTCACCGTGTGGCAGCGATCCGAAGAAGGCCCGATCCGGCCCTTCGATGTCGAAGACGGGATCGATCTCGTCGTCATCAGCAGCCGGGACAGCGGCCACTTCGGGCAGTTCGTCTTTCCGCGCGAGGAGTTGGGCCGGCGTGGAGTCATGTCCCGCGATGGCTCCGACGGCAAACGAGGGTTCCGTGTGTACCCGCCGTGGGTGACCACGACCAGTCGCCAGGCGGGCAGCTCGCAGGCGTGGCAGGTGCGGCACTTTCTCGATCTCGGGGAGGGGGAGCCCGTCGACGCGGCGCGTGCCCGGGCTCTCTATCACCCTTAGGTGCGTGAACGCTCCAGCGATCCGACGTTCGCTGTTCGACTGCGCCGCGCCTGCGCCGATCGGCTCAGGCGCGGCGCGCCTCGGTCGTGGGAGCGGCGGCCTGTGGAGGATCGGTGAGGCGGGCCGCCCGGCATCGCCCCACGCGTGAAGAGGTACGGCCATGAATCTCCTCGACCACCCGCTGAACCGGTGTCTCCCGCTCGCCCACAGCTTCCGCGTCACGAGGACGGCCCGGTGATGTGCGCCGCCTGCGGGGACGCGCCGGGCGGCGGTCGCTACGGCGAGGCCGTCTTCCGTCCCGAACAGGCCGGCGAGGGCGAGCGGATCGACTTCGGTGCCCTCGCCTACGACGACATCACGATGGCGAGGCTGCGGGCACTCGGGGCAGGTCCCGGCTGGCGTTGCCTCGACGTGGGTGCCGGCACGGGCACCGTCTCCCGCCGGCTGCTGGACGAGGCCGGGGTGGAGAGCGTGCTCGCCGTGGACCGTGACGTACGGTTCCTCGCCGAGCGGCCCGGGCTCGACGTGCTGCAGGCCGACATCACCGCCCCCGACTCCGTCCACGGCAGGTTCCAGCTCGTCCACGCGCGCTTCGTGCTCATGCACCTGCCCGAGCCTGAAAGCCTGATCGCCGCTCTGGCCGACCTCGTCGCTCCCGGTGGGGTGTTGGTGCTCAGCGACGCCGTCGATCTGACCAGCGATCGGACACCCGTCACGCCGTACACCACCGTGATGCGGGCGATGTGGGAGGGGTTGCGGGCCACCATCGGTACCGACGTCTCCCGGGTGCCGTCGTACCCACATCTGTTGCGTGGGACGGGACTTGAGTCCGCCGCCGCCGAGATCCATGTGCCGCCTCTGGTGCCGGGGAGTCCCATCAGCCGGTTCTGGGCGGACACTTGGAAGCGGAGCAGGGCGGCGATGCTCGCCACCGGTCTGGTCGACGACGCGGCCGTGGACGCGGGCGTCCGCTACCTGGACTCCGACGAGTGCGCCGCCCTGTCCGGCGGCATGCTCACCGCTTGGGGCTGGAAGGCCGAGGAGGAATCCCCGTCCTGATTCTTCGAGCTGCTCACTGACCCTTCTCGAAGAACATGTCGATCAGGCCCTGGGCCGTGTTGGCCTCCGAGTCGACCCGGTGGATCTCGGCGTCCTCGGACGCGGCGATCTCGGCGCTGCGCGGGAACATGACCTGCTCGTACTCGGTGAGCGCGGCCTCGATGTCGTCGGGGCGCGCGGCTATGGCCCTGCCGAGTTCGGCGCCGTCGAGCATGGCGAGGTTGGCGCCTTCGCCGTTCGGGATGGCGAGGTGGGCGGCGTCGCCGAGCAGCGTGACCCCGGGCACCCGGTCCCACCTGTGGTCGGTCGGCAGGGCGTAGTGCGGGCGCAGGACCGGCGCGGTGTCCGTGTCGGTGATCAGCGCGGTGAGCTCCGGCGCCCAGTCGGCGAACTCCGCGGCGATCCGTGCGGTCGCCGATTCGGGATCGGTGAAGTCGATCGCGGCGAACCAGTCCAGCGGCTCGGCCAGCGCCACATAGATGTGCAGGGTGTCGCCGCTCTCCCGGTGCGCGAAGAACTGCCTGCCCGGCGAAGGCGCGATCATCGAACCGCCACCCACCGCCTTCGCAGCGGCGGGATGCCGGGTGTCGGCGTCGTAGAGGTAGGTCTCCACGACCGATGTCCCGGCGTACTCGGGCGTGGCGGCGGACAGCAGCGGCCGCACCCGTGACCACGCACCGTCCGCGCCGACCAGCAGGTCGGCGGTGACAGTGGTGCCGTCGGCGAACGTCACCTCGTGACGACCCTCGCCCAGGGCGCGCGTGCCGGTGACCTTGTGCCCCCACCGGACCGTGCCGGCCGGCAGCGAGTCGATCAGCATCTGCCGCAGCTCGCCGCGCATCACCTCGGGGCGTCCGCCCGTGCCGTCGTCGGCTTCTTCGAACAGGACGGTCCCGTCCCGGTCGAGGACCCGCATCGCCTGGCGGCCCTCCAGGACGATGGCGTGGAACTCGTCCATCAGACCGGCCGCCTCGACGGCGAGCTGCCCGTTGTAGTCGTGGATGTCGAGCATTCCACCCTGCGTACGCGCCGACGGGGAGGGATCGGCCTCGTAGACCGTGGCCGGGATTCCGTGGACGAGCAGGACGCGGGCCAGGGTGAGGCCGCCGAGTCCGGCGCCGATGACCGTGACGGGAGTATGCATGGTCGCTCCTTCGGGATCGGGCCGACCGGTGTGCTCCGGCCGGCTGTCCCTGAAAGGTGCCAAGCCCCGCCGACGAGCCACCGATATCGGACCGACAGCCCTGACGGACGACCGACACGGCCGGCCAGCGCCCCGCTCCTCGAGAACAGTCCTCGCGGTCGTCCGGTCACAAGGTGTGTGCCGCGGAACCAGGCCGTGTGCAGGCCTGCCGCGGGGTGAGAGGCTCGTGATCGCCGGTGCAGACGACGACAGCCTCCACGGGTGCACCGCAGTCACGGTGGAGGACCTCCAGCGGCGGCCCCTCGGCGTCAGCCGTGTGCCGGTCCCCCCACTGCTTCAGGGCGATCATCACCGGCCACAGTTCCCAGCCCTTGCCGGTGAGCCGGTACTCGTGCCGGGTCCGGTGGCCCGCCTCGCGGTACGGCACGGTCTCCAGGACCCCGGCGGCGACCAGTTTGCGCAGCCGGTCCGCCAGTACCGCCTCCGACAGCCCCACGTGCCGGCGGAAGTCGTCGAAGCGGCGCACGCCGTTCATGGCGTCGCGCAGCACGAGCAGCGACCACTTCTCGCCGATCAGATCGAGGGTGCGCTGCACCGTGCAGTTCTCGGTGCTCGTCTCCAACCAGGTCATGACGCCATCGTAGGCTGGCTTCGCCATTGACAGCCAGCTCCCCGCACGGCTAACTTCGATTATCGAAGCCAGACGGGGAGGAACAGACGTATGACGAGGTCACGCACATACGAGTGGCAGGATCCGAGCATTTCCGCGGCCGACGTCGGCCAGGAGAGCGGCCTCGACTTCCTGCGCAAGGTGCTGAGCGGACGCCTGCCCGCCCCGCCCATCGCCGCGACCCTGGGTTTCACCCTGGACCAGGTCGAGTTCGGTCACGCCGTGTTCGCCCTGGCGCCGGGGGAGGAGCACTACAACCCCATCGGCAGCGTCCACGGCGGCGTCTACGCCACGCTCCTGGACTCGGCCGCCGGCTGTGCCGTGCAGTCCGTGCTCCCGGCCGGCATGGGGTACACCTCGCTCGACCTGAACGTGAAGTTCCTGCGCCCGATCACCGTCGACAGCGGCAAGGTCCGGGCCGTCGGCACCGTACTCAACCACGGTCGCCGCACCGCCCTGGCCCAGGCCGAACTGCTCGATTCCGACGACCGTCTGCTGGCCCACGCCACCAGCAGCTGCATGCTTTTCCCCGTCCCGCCGAGCTGACAGCGGCAACCCCACCCCTTCGGCCCACCGACCGCGCCCCGGTACAACCTCCGGCCCGCTCGCTGGTCTGACTCATCGGGGTGTTCATGGGATCGCAGCAGCAGATCGCCTTCTTCCTAAGGGAGTTGGAGGACGGCGACACCTGGCGGCGCGCCGCCGCGGCGAAAGGGCTGGGCCGGATCGGGCGGGACGAGCACGCCTGGGTGCTCGTCGGATTCGCCGATGACCGGGCGGCCGAGGTGCGTGAGGGCGTGGCCGCGGGACTGGGCCGCCTCGGGGTGGCCGAGGCAGGCCACGCGGTTCTTCCCGGCCTGATGGGCGACGAGGATCCTTGGGTACGGCGCCGGGCCTCGCGCTCCGCGATCCTGCTCGGGCTCGACGGGCCGGCGATCGTGGACGCCTTCTCTCGTCTGCTGCGGGACCCCGATCACCACCTGCGGATCAACGCCCTGGACGGCCTGCGAGCGCTGGGCGTGCCCGGTGATGTCGGCGCGCTCCTGGCGCTTCTGGGGGACCCGGACTGGGCCGTGTGGGGGCGCGCCCGCAGCCTGGTGTTCGACTTCCGCAAGGACCCGGCCGTCGGCGCCGAGCTGGTCCGTACGGCGGAGCAGGGCACGGCGGACGCTCGCGTGCTGGCTCTCGAACTGCTCCCGGAACAGTGGACCGAGCGCATCCGCGATTCGCTCGTGACGGGCCTGAGAGACGAAGCGCCTCAGGTGCGGAGCACGGTGGCCCGCCGACTGGCCGACATGGAGGACAAACGGAGCCGGGACGCCTTGGCCGAGGCGCTGGAGGCCGAACAGGACGCCGGTGTCGCGGAGTTGCTGATACGGCTGCTCGCCGAACGGGGCGACGAGCGGGTGACCGGACCGGCGATCCGATGGCTCGGCGATGCCGCCGCCGGGTCGTCGGCGGCGGCCGCGCTCGGAGCCGTAGGGACACGGGTGGCCGTCCATGTGCTGCGTACGGCCGTGACGGACGGCGCGCTGCTCGGCCGTACGCGTGCGGACGCCGCGAAGGGCATCGGGCAGGCGGGGCGTTGGGACGCCGTGTGGCTGCTGCTTCCGCTGCTGGACGACCCCGACGGTGTTGTGCGCGCGGGTGCGGTAACGGGCCTGGACACGCTGGTCGCCGATGGGCTGCGCTTCTGGGAACGCCATTCCGTGGCACGGGCGTTGGTGGACCACCTCGCCGCCGACCCGGACACGGTCTGGCAGACGCACAACGCGCTCATCGGTCTGGCGGAGGCACTGCCAGGGCTCCGGCGGATCGTGGACCGGACCCCCTCGGCCGACGTCCGTGCCGCCGCGCTGTCGCTCCTCGACACGCACAACGCCACCGACGGGGACACCGAACACGACCTCGCCCGCTTCGTCCGCGCCCTCGACGACCCGGACGAGACGGTCCGCCACCACGCCGCCGAGGGCCTGGCCCACTGGGTGGTGAGCACGGGCACCCGGCCGCGGGACGAGCAGCGGTTGCGCGCCCGGCTCACCGCCCTCGCCGCGGGCGCCTCGCAGGCGGAGACCCGTGCGGTGGCCGAGGAGGCGCTGCGAGCGCTGGACGGGTGCGGTCGCTTCTCGGCGTGACCGGGAAGGCGGGGGGCGACTGCACCCATGCCGTGGAGCCCGGGTGAAAACCCTGTGGAAGCGGTGTCGGTGGTGCCGTTTATGCTGCCCCAGATGATCACGCGGGACCCAGGGGAGGGCGCGGCATGTTCGGCAAGCTGTTCGGTAGGGACGCGGAGAGACCGGCGGCGGATCCGCATGTCCTTCCCGCACGCAAGCAGAAGCACGGGACGTACGCGCTGCGTGCCCTGGGGGACACGCGGGTGCTCGCGTTGGTCGAGGCCGCCGACGCGGGTGACTGGCCGGCGGTGAAGGCGGCGCTGGCCCCCTTCGACCTCGGCCGTGAGCAGGCGGTCCTCGGGCAACTGGCCGTCGTGGACGGTGTGGAGGAGTGGATCGTCCGGGCCGCCGACGAGGACAAGGGCGACACGGAGCTCCGGGCGACCGCCCTGCTCATATCGGGCGCGCGCCATGTCTCCTGGGGCTGGGAGGCGCGTACGTCCGCCCGAGCCGTGGACGTCAGCCGTGACCAGTGGCAGACGTTCTACGAGCGGCTGCGCATCGCCGAGGAGCACCTGCTAGAGGCCGCCGAGCTGCGGCCCGACTGGGTCACGCCGTGGCGCCATCTGCTCACCTCGGGACGCGGCATGTCTCTCGACGACAGCGTCCAGGAGGCCCGGCTCGCGGCGGGTCTGCGCCGTGATCCGCTGAACCTTGACCTCCACCTGGAGTGGGTGTCGCACCTCCAGCCCCGCTGGGGCGGAGAGCCGGGCCAGGCCACGGAGTTCGCCCAGAAGGCCTTCGCCGCCGCGCCCGACGGGCACCGGCTCGGCTGTGTCGTCGCCATGGCACGTATCGAGGAGTGGGTGGAGTCCGAAGACCGCGACTGCCTCCAGCAGCCCCGGATCCGGACCGAGTTGAGGGAGGCCGCGGAGCGCAGCATCCTGCACCACGCGTACGAGCGCCGCCTGGGCTGGCAGGGCGACTACAACATCTTCGCCATGGCCCTCTCGCTGGCGGGCAGCAGCAAGGCCTCCAATGTCTTCCGCGAGCTGAACGGTGTGATCACCGAGTGGCCGTGGACCTTCATGGCGGCGCCGGAGAAGGCGTACGCGCGCTTCCGCAAGGCCTTCTGACCGCCCCGGCCGCACTGGCTGCACCGGTCGCACCGGTCGCACCGGCCTCACTGACCGCACCGGCCACCTGGCCACCCGGCCGCACCAGCAACCCGGCCCCCGGCCACACGGCCGCACCGGCAACCCGGCCACCCGTCCGCATCAGCCACCCGTCCGCACCGGCCACTTGGCCACGTCGGTTTCTCGGTCACACCGTCACCGCCCGCCCTCGGCCGGTCCCACGGACCACCGCCCACCCCTGCCGTTCCCTTCACCCCGGACTGCCCCATGCCCTTGCGCGACACCTCCGCCGACCACGCCGCCACCGACCGCACCTTCCAGGTCGACCTCCGCGGCCTGGTGGACCTCCTCTCCCATCACCTCTACTCCAGCCCTCGCGTCTACCTGCGCGAACTCCTGCAGAACGCGGTCGACGCCCTCACCGCACGGCACGCCGTCGAGCCCCACGGCGACTTCGGCATCCGCCTCTACGCCGACGGCAAGGTCGTACGCGTCGAGGACGACGGCGTCGGTCTCACCGAGGCCGACGTGCACACGTTCCTCGCCACGATCGGCCGCAGCAGCAAGCGCGCGATGGGGGTGCCCCCGGCCGAGCCAATTCGAGGCTGGGGGAGGATCGCCGAGCAACGCGCCGACTTCATCGGCCAGTTCGGCATCGGCCTGCTGTCCTGCTTCCTGGTCGCCGACGAGATCCACGTCCTCAGCCGCTCCGCCCGCACCCCCGACGCCCCCGCCGTGGAGTGGCGCGGACGCGGCGACGGCAGCTACACCGTCCGTACCCTGCCCGCCTCCGACCGCCCCCGACCGGGCACCACCGTCACCCTGACCCCGCGGTCCGACGCGGGCGAATGGACGCGCCCGCAGCAGGTGCACGCGCTGGCCCGGCACTTCGGCTCGCTGCTGCGCCACCCGGTGACCTTCGACGACGGTTCGGGCGGCGCGGCCGCGCCCGTCAATCCCGAGCCGGCGCCCTGGGCGCGCAGCTTCCCCACGCCGGGAGCCAGGTCCCGTGCGCTGGCGGCGTACGGCGAGGAGGTCTTCGGGTTCACCCCGCTCGACACCATCGAACTGGACCTGCCGGCCGTCGGCCTGAAGGGCATCGCGTGTGTGCTGCCCGAAGCGGTGCCCGCCGGACGTCGCCACGGCCACCGCGTGCACGTCAAGGGCATGCTGCTGTCCGAGCAGGCCGAGGAGATCCTGCCGGAGTGGGCGTTCTTCGTACGCTGCGTCGTCGACGCGGAGAGCCTGCGCCCGACGGCGTCCCGCGAGTCCCTCTACGAGGACGCCACCCTCGCCGCCGTCCGCGACGCCCTCGCCGAGCGGCTGCGCGAGTGGATCGCCCGTGCCGCCGCCAGCGACCCGGACCTGCTCGGCCGCTTCCTCCAGACCCACCATCTGGCCGTGAAGTCGCTCGCGGTGCACGACGACGAGATCCTGCGGATGCTGCTGCCCTGGCTGCCGTTCGAGACCACCGACGGGCACACCACCCTCGACGAGTTCGCACGCACCCACCGCACCGTGCTCGTGACGTCCAGCGTGGAGGAGTTCCGGCAGGTCGCGGCGATCGCCTCGGCCGCCGGACTCGGAGTCGTCAACGGCGGCTACACCTACGACCGTGAACTGGTCCACCGGATGCCCGAGATCAGGCCGGAGGTCAGTGTCGCCGACCTCGACCCGGCGACCCTCACCGCCCACCTCGACCCCGTGGACCGGGAGACGGAACTCGCCGCCGCGCCCTACCTGGCGCAGGCCCGCGACGCGCTCGCCGTCTTCGACTGCGACGTCGCCCTGCGCACCTTCCAGCCCGCGTCCGCCCCCGCCCTCCTCGTCGACAGCCGCGAGGCCCGGCACGAACGCACCCGCTCCCGGCTCGCCCGCGAGCAGGAGGGCGGACTGTGGGGCGACATCCTCGGCGCGCTGCGCCAGGAGGCACCGCGGGCCCAGCTGATCCTCAACCAGCTCAACCCGCTGGTCCGCACCGCCGTCGCCATCGACGAGCCCGAGCTGGCCCGCACCAGCGCCGAAGCCCTCTACGGGCAGGCCGTGATGCTGTCCCGACGTCCCCTCAGGCCCGCCGAGTCGAGCCTGATCAACCGCTCCTTCCTCGACCTTCTCGCCCACGCCCTCCGCAAGGACAGCTGACGATGCCGACCGCACCCCAGAACACCGACGAGCTGTACCAGGCGCTCCAGGAGAACGACCGGCGCCCCTACGGCCGCACCCGCACCGTCACAGCCGAGGAACTCGTCGACGCCGCCGAGCAGTTCGACGAGCCCCGCGCGCTGGTCCACGCCCTCCTCGAACTCCAGGAGGCGTACACCTACGGCTCCGAACCCCGGAAGTCGCCCGTCGTCTTCGCCCGCCTGCTCAATCTCTTCGACGAGCAGCCCGACGTGTTCGACGACCGCCTGCGCCACCTGCTGTTCTGGCGTTTCAAGTGGGTCGGCCACGCCCTGCGCCAGCTGCCCGAGGTACCGCTGACCGGACTGCGCCAGTGGCTGACGGAGATGCGCGACCGGTACGAGAAGGCGGACCTCGGCCTCCAGCCCTACTACGGGCAGGCCTACCAGCTCGCCGCCCACCTGGGCGAGGGCGCCACCCCCGCCTACGAGCTGTGGGCGAGCCGCACCCGCACCCAGCTCAGCGACTGCGAGGCCTGTGAGATCTGCGAACGCGCCCTGTACCACCTCATGGAGGGCGACGACGAGCGGGCGCTGAGCGTGTGGGAACCCGTGCTGGCCGGCAAGGAGTCCTGCCAGGAGGAGCCGGCCCGCTCCGTGTCGTACGCGCTGCTGCCCCTGCTGCGCACCGGCCGCACCGACCGGGCCCGGGAACTGCACCTCGCCGGCTACCGCGGCTGCCGCCGCAACCCCTCCATGTCCCAGGAGGTCGGCCGGCACCTGGAGTTCTGCGCGCTGACCGGCAACGAAGCCCGAGGCCTGGAACTGCTCGCCGAGAACCGGATCATGTTCGACGAGGTCGACTCGCCGCTCGATCAGCTCGGCTTCCTCACCGGAGCGGAGGTCCTCCTCCAGCGCGTCGAGAGCCTCGGCCACGGCGAACTGCCCGCCGCCGGTTACGCCGGCCGCACCTGGACGGTGGCCGACCTGCGCGCCGAGGTACGCCGTCGCGCCGACGACCTCGCCGCCCGCTTCGACGCCCGCAACGGAACCACGGCCCACGCCGACCGCCGCCGGGCCCGCCTCGACCGCGCCCCGCTCGTGGACACACTGGAACTGACCCTGCGCGCCCGCGCCCTGGACGACGTGGCCCCGGCCGCTGCCGTCCCGGCGACCGCGCCGACCTCCCGTACGGCCGCCGCAGTCCCCGACGCGCTCCCCGAACTGATCGTCCGCGCACGGGCGTTGGACGAGCAGGGCCACCCGGACGCACAGGCCTGCTGGGCGCGCCTGCGCACCCTCGTCGCCGCCCGCGACTACACCCACCCCGACGACCCGGCCGTCGGCCCGCTCGTGCGGCTGCGTGCCGACCTGCTGGCCGAGGAGGCGAGCCGGGCGGGCGACAAGGACGAGTTCACCGACGCCGCCGACCTCCACGAGGAGGCCGCGGCTCTGTACGACGACGCCGGGGAGGCGGGGCAGGCGGCGGTGGCTCGGGCCTGTGCGCTCCTTGCGGTGGCCGAGAAGGCTGTGGCGGATGCGTCCGCTGGGAAGGCCGCGGAGGGCGCCGAGGTACCGGCCGGGAACGCCGGGCAGGACGCCGACGTACCGGCCGAGAACGCCACCCAGAGCACGGACGCGCCCTCGGAGAACGCCGGGGAGGACGTCGACGCAACCGACCCGAAGGCCGCCGCGCTGACCGCGGCCCACGCGTCCATGGTCCGCCTGTACGAGGAGACCCCCGACCTCACTCCGTCCCAGGAGGCCCGCCTCCTCCGCCTCCGGGCCACCGCACTCGGCCTGCGCCTCCAGACGTCGAGGAGCGAGGAGCACGCAGCCCCGGTTCAGGCCGAGGTCGACAAGCTGTTCGCGTTCGCCACCGAGCACGACATCGCCGTACAGGTGTCGGGCGCGCTGCTGCTGCGGACCAGCACGCACGCCCTCTCCGGCGACCTGCCCGCCGCGGTCACCGAGATCGACGCACTCCTGGACCGGCTGAAGTCGGAAGGCCCCGCCTGGCACCTGCCCCGCACGCTCGGCCTGCGCGGCCGGCTCCAGCTCGCTCTCCACGACGCGCAGGCCGCTCAGGCGGACCTGGCCGAAGGCCTGCGCCTGGCCGCCGAATGGCCCGCCGACGCGGTGGGCACCGCCCGTCTGCACGGCGACCTGGCCGAAGCCGTCATGCACCTCGGCCGCCCCGATGAGGCCCTGCACCACCTGACGCGCTCGGCGGAACTGGAGCTACGCCAAGGCAGCCGTACGGACGCGTACTGCACCTACAGCAACGCGGCTCAGCTCAGCCTCGACCTGGGCCGCGTCGAGGACTGCATAGCCCTGCTCGACTCGCTGCTCGCGGAGCCGGACGTGGCCGCTGGCGAAGTCGACGACCGACTGGTCGCCCAACTGCGCCTCACCCGTGCCCGCGCGCTGCACGCGGGGGAGGACCTCAAGGCCGCCACGGCGGAGTTCGTCGCCCTCGCCGCCGAGTCGGCGGGCTGGGACGACGACCCGGGAAGCCACGCGATGATCGCCGCGGAGACGGCCGTACTCCTTGGCGAGTCAGGCGAGTTCGACCGGGCCCGCGAGGCCGCGGACCAGGCACTCGCCGCTCACGCCCGCGCCCCGCGCTACGAGCACCTCAGCAACAGCCTGCGCGAACTCGCCCGCCTCCAGGCCCAACAGCAGGGCCCGCACGGCCTGGACAGCGCCCGCGCCTTCCTCACGGAGGCCGGCCGAATCGCCGACGAGGCGCGCACCGCCGAGTTCGAGACCCACGGCCGCTCCCTGGAAACCGCCCTGGCATACGAACACGGACGGGTGGCGGCCTACGCCGGCGAGTACGAGGAAGCCCTCATCGCCCTGGACAAGGCTCTCGCGCTGCTCGGCGACCCGAACCAGGACGACGACGCCGGCGAATGGGCCGAGTGCGTCCGCCTCGCAGGCGCAGTGGAGGGCCTCTACCTGGAACGCCCCGCTCCTGCCCTGATCCGCCTCGACGCAGCGATCGACCTGTTGACGGCTTTGGGCCACACGGAGGAGGCCGAGGCACTGACGTCGTTGGCGACCCGCCTGCGCGACGAGTAGGGGCGGGTCGGTGCCGGGGCGAGGTGTGCAACCGCCCCGGCACACCCGGGCCGACGACCGCGACCGCGGAGAGCCGGCCGACCTCCTTCTCAGGGCATTGGAGCGGAGGTCAGCCGAGGAAGTCCCGAAGGACGGCGGCCATTTCTTCAGGGGCTTCGAAGGGCCAGAAGTGGCCCGAGTCGAAGAGATGCACATCGCTGCCTTCCGGGAGCTTCGCCACCACGTCGGGATCGGTGTAGAACTCGCGGGGCTGGAGAGGGTCGTCGGCCCCCTGGAGCAGCAGTACGGGGCACTTCCACTGGGAGATGAGCCGGGTGCGTCGATCGATCCATTCCTGCCGGAACGACGAAGAGTTGAAGTAACGGGGGACGGCGGTGTTGATGCCGTCGTAGCTGAACTCCTGAACGGTTCGAACGAGGTCTGACACCTTCACTTCGCGTTCGCCGAGCACGGAGTACGCGGTGACGACGATGCGGCGGGCATCGGCCAGCACCGCCGGGGCCTCGGGCGAGGTGAACATGTCCTGCTGCGGATGCAGGTCGGGGTGGAGATGCCAGAGGTGCTGCTGCCCCCGGCCGTAGCGGATGACACGGCTGCCCATGCGTGCCACGAGGTGGTCGCCGACCGGTGTTCCCCTGTCGTGCGTTACCAGGCTGAACCTCTCTATCCGAAGCTGGTCCAGTAGCGCTTCCAGCTGGATGGCGACTCCCTCCTGGCGGAAGTCGCCGGTGCCCTTCTCCGACTGGCCGTAGCCCTTCAGGTCGATGGCCAGGCAGCGGAAGTCGGAGCCGAGGGCCTCGATGGCGTAGTGCCACTGCCACCACGAGTCGGGTACGCCATGGAGGAACACGACGACAGGTGCGTCGAGGGGGCCGCCCTCCACGTAGTGCCAGCGCACGGTTTCGCCGTCGCCGGGGGCGTCCAAAAAGCGGTGCGTGACAGTGACCTCGCCCAGCCGCTCCTGATCGCCGTCTGCTTCCGGTGCACGGGGTGGTGTTTCGGGCAGCTCGGCCACGAGTTGGTCCACGCGCGACAGTCTGTCCACCGCTTCCTCCAGGCCCGTGCGGACACGGGGCGGGGGCGGTGTGTAGGCGTACGCGGTTGCGTGCTGTGACATCACGAAGTCCTCCAGGGTGTCCCTGCTCGGCGAGGCAACACTGAATCTTTCTTCAGTAATGATGGAATCATCAGGAAGTAGAGGCGTCAAGGAATCGGTACTGCTTGCGGGCGGCATGTGTGACGCGCTGAGTGGCCGGAGCCGCTGCCTCAGCGCCGCAACGCCGCCCTGGCCGGCAGCGTCACCGCCACCAGGCCCAGGGCCACCGCGCCCCCGGCAAAGGCTGCGTAGACGAGCGGAGGTACGTACGGCCCCTCGCCCGTCAGGCCGCGCAT
This sequence comes from Streptomyces chartreusis, assembly GCF_008704715.1. NCBI lineage: Bacteria > Bacillati > Actinomycetota > Actinomycetes > Kitasatosporales > Streptomycetaceae > Streptomyces > Streptomyces chartreusis. Next base: position 406,927 of record NZ_CP023689.1, on the reverse strand, counting down.
CATCGGAATCAGGGTCGCTGCCGCGATGGCCGTGCCGAGGGCGATGCCGGCCAGAGCCACCAGCAGGCCTTCCCAGCGGAGCATGCGCATGACCTGGCGTCGGGTGGAGCCGATGAGGCGGAGTGTGCCGAGTTCGCGGCGGCGGTCGAGGACGGTCATCACGAGGGTGTTGGCGGCGGCGACGGCCGCGAAGCCGCCGAGTACGGCGGCCATCGTGTAGTTGGCCCAAGCGTTGAGTTCGCGGTCGGTGTTCTGCTCGACGGCGTAGCCGGAGGCGTCGGTGACCTCGCCGAGTGAGGCGAGGGCCTTCGCGTTTCCGCCCCGTATCAGCAGTGTGCTGTCGAAGGGCGAGGTGACGTGGGGTGCGAGGGAGGCGCGGTCCATGGTCACGGCGGCGAGGCCGAGCCCGCGGCCGTAAACGGCCACGACCTCGTGGTCGGTCCTGGTGCCGTCCGGGAGGTAGAGGGGCAGCTTGTCGCCCACCCCGACCTTCGCCGACGCGGCGAGCGTCTTGTCGATGGCGATCCGGCCCTTGCCTACGCGGTCCAGGCTGCCGCCGCGTACGTCGAGGTCCTGCACCCTTGCGAGCTGCTCGCCGGAGCCCGAGATTCCCTGCGTCGACGAGCCTTGCAGCCATCGGTCGCCGCCGGAGCCGACTGGCACCAGCACCTGCGTTTCGAGCAGGCCCACGGCCGCGTCGACGCCGGGTGCGCGGGCGGCCCGGGCGGCGGCGTCGATCGGCAGCCCGGCGGGGTCCGTGACCACGTGGTCCGCGGTGACGCCGGCCCGTAGCTGCTCCGCGGCGACATGGCTCTCGCTGGTGTGCATGAAGACGAGGGTCGAGGCGAAGGCCATGGCCAGCACGATCGGGGTGATCGCGGAGGCCAACCGGCGAGCGTTCGTACGAGAGTTGGCGGCGGCCAGTGACGCCGAGGCGTCGCCGACGCTCAGCGCGAGCCCGAACAGTGCCGCGCACAGCCGCGCCACCAGCGGGCCGAGCAGCGCGACGGCGAGCATGAAGAGCATGACGACGCCGAGAGCCGCGTTGGCGGCATCGTCCCCGGCCGAACGGGCGGCCACGACCGTCAGGAACCCACCGCCGACCAGGGCGCCCAAGCCCAGCAGGATCCGGATCACGCCCGGCCGCAGCCGCTCCACCGACGCCTCGGCGAGCGCCTGCCCCGGCTTGATCTTCGACGGGCGACGCCCCGCCGCCCAGCCGGCCCCGAGTGCGGTCAGCAGACCGGTGCCGACCGCGACGACGAGCGGGATCCAGGAGAATTGCAGCTCCACGGCGTCCGGGATGGCCCCGCGGTCCTTCAGCTGGCCGAACCACCAGTGCGCGAGCCCGATTCCGGGCAGGCAGCCGAGCAGCCCGGCGAGCGGCGCGACGAGCACCGCCTCGGCGGCGACCGCGCGGCGGATCTGCCGCGGGGTGGCGCCGACGGCACGCAGCAGCGCGAACTCGCGAGCACGCTGGGCGACGGACAGCGCGACCGTCCCGGACGCCGTGAAGACGGCGACCGTCGCGGCGATCCCGCCGAAGGAGCCGCCGAGCCCGGTCAGCATCTCCTTGGCGTACCCGAGCCCCCGGTCCTCGACGGCGCCGCGGCCGTCGCCGGTGTGCACCTCGGCGCCGGAGCCGGCGAGCGCCTTCTTCACACCGGCGGCGAGAACATCGGCGTCCGTACCGTCCTTGGCCAGTACGGCGATCGCGTCGGCCTTTCCGGGATGCCCGGCGAGCGCGGGGGAGCGGGCGTCGGCGAACCATGCGACGGCGCCCTCGGCCACGTCGCCGGAGCCGGCCTTCGCCAGCCCTGACAAACGGAAGTCGGCCCGGCCGATTGCGGTTTCGAGGGTGACGGTGTCGCCTAGGTCGGCTCGCTCGTCGGACGCTGCGAGCACGACCTCGCCCGTGCGGGGCGCAACCCCGGACGTGAGCACGGCACCGGTGAAGGCGTGCGACCCCCAGCCGTGGCCGGTCAGCACGCCGTCCCCTTGGCGCACCGGGAACGTGAAGTCCGGCACCGCCGCCTCGACGCCGTGCACGCGCGCCGCCCTTTCCGCCAACGCCGCGTCCAAGCGCGCCGTGTCCGGCAGTGGGTCGGCCGACTCGGACCGGCTGTCACCGCTGCCCGTGACGAAGCGGGCGTACTGGTCCGCCGCCGCGACGACCGGCGCCTTCGCATACCGCTCCGGCGGCACCGAGGCGCGAACGCCCGTCTCCAGGAGGATGCCGCAGGCGGAGACGATCAGCGCCGACATCATCAGCGCGACGAACGTGCCCGCGAACGACGCCGGTTTGAAGCGCACGGCCGCGCGGGCGAGGCCGTTGGGGACGAAGCTCCTCACGCCGCGGCCCCCACCATGGCGCCCGTGCGGGAGGTGAGAGCGGCCATCCGGGCCGCGATCTGCTCCGCCGAGCCGCGGTCGAGGGCGCCGGCGAAGGCACCGTCCGCGAGGAACAGCACTCGGTCGGCCCACGCGGCCGCGACCGGGTCGTGGGTGACCATGACGACGGTCGCCCCCAGCGCGTCCACCGCCTGCCGGAGCAGGCCGAGCACCTCGGCGGCGGTACCCGTGTCCAAGGCCCCCGTGGGCTCGTCCGCGAAGATCACGTCCGGGCTTGTGACCAGGGCACGCGCGATGGCGACCCGCTGCTGCTGGCCGCCCGAGAGCTCGCCGGGCCGGGACCGCGCCTTGTCGGCGAGCCCGACCTGCGCGAGCACCGCGGCCGCCCGGCGGCGGTCCTGGCGCTGCCCGGCGAGGCGCATCGGGAGCAGCACGTTCTGCTCGGCGGTGAGGGACGGCAGCAGGTTGAAGGCCTGGAAGACGAAGCCGAGGCGGCTGCGGCGCAGCTCGGTGAGCTGGTTCTCGCGCATGCGTGTGATCTCCGTACCGCCGAGCCGCACGGAGCCGGCCGTCGGACGGTCGAGACCGGCGGCACATTGGAGGAAGGTGGACTTGCCGGAGCCGGAGGGACCCATGACAGCGGTGAACGTGCCGCGCGAGAGCGCGAGGTCGACGCCTGCGAGCGCGTGCACGGCGCCGGCGCCCCGGCCGTACCGCCGACGGACGCCGCGCAGTTCGACGGCGAGACCGGGCGTGCCCTGTGCCTCCGGCCGGTCGTCCGTCTCCCGCCGCTTGCCCTTGCGCAGCCCCATGGTCCGCCCTCTCGCGATCTCTTCCAGCCGATACCTCGAAGCTACGGATCACGGTCGTCGCAGGCCATGGTGGTTGCCGGCGCATCCTGGGTGGGGATAACCCGAGGCGCGGCAGGGGGCGGGCCGTGCCGTCCGCGACACCCAAGCCCGGGTGAACCCGTGCCGCCGTGGACGACGACGAGGGGCATGTACCGGCCCCGGGGCCGGTCCGGGATCATGAATCATGCTCCGGGATGACTGGCAACTCACCGACGACGTCCACGACTTCCTCGCCCGAGCCGGGGACTTCCTGCGTTCGAGGCCCGCCGTGCACAACACACCGCTCACCGACCTTGAGAAACTGCGAACACGCGGCGCGGAACCGTACGGGACCGAAGTCAACGTCCTCGGCCGACTGGACTCAGGAGGCGAGACTCACGCCGTCTTCTACCGCACTCCCCGCGGATACCTGAGCATCACCCCCCTCTCCGCCGAGCAGACCGGCACCCTCGCCGCTCACCTGGCCGGCCTCGGCCACCGCCCCTCCGGTGTCATCGCGGAGCACGACACCGCCACCGCCTTCGCCGAGGCATGGCAGCGGCACACGGGCGCAGCGCCGACCCCCTTCTGGCGGACCCACCTCTACCGAATCGGCACGCTCACCCCACCGCGACCGCATCCAGAGGGCCGGGGACGGGGCGCGAGCGCGCAGGACCATGAGCAAGTCGTGCGCTGGTGCCGCGAGTTCTGCGTCGACGTCCGCGAGCAGCCTTCCATCGACTTGATCGACGCGGGCTCATGGGCCGACTCGCGCTTCGGCGACCGGCACTTCACATTCTGGGAGACCCCGGACGGCATCCCGGTCTCCATGGCCGCCGCCACCTCGATCGTCGCCGGCATGATCCGTATCGACCCGGTCTACACCCCGGCCCACCTCCGTGGCCACGGCTACGCGGCGGCCGTGACCGTCGAGGTGAGCCGGGCCGCGCTGGCCGCCGGTGCGACGGACGTCGTCCTGTACACGGACCCGACCAACCCCACCAGCAATGCCCTCTACCAGCGCCTCGGATACGTCCGCATCGCCGACTTCACCGGATACAAGTTCCGTTACGGCACACCGGAAGCCGTATAGGTCCCCGCCCGCCACGAAAGCTGGGCGTCGGCCACGGAAGTCCTGCCCGTAGTGGCCGACGCCCGACGGCTTCCGCCGTCACCTACTCGTGCGCGCCTCTTACGCGAAGGGCGTCAGGAAGTCGCGCGTGGACAGTGCCCGGTTCACGATGCGGGTGTCGCCGATCCAGCCGTAGAAGCCCTGCCCGAACTTCTCGTCGAACTGGGTGGCGCCGATGACGAAGGGCTTGCCGAGGGTGGTGATGCCGGTCGACGGCTGCGCCGGGTTGCGGGCGATCTTCGAGCCGTCGACGTACATCACGGTCCGTCGGCCGTCGTTGACGAGGGCGATGTGCATCCAGCGGCCGACCGGCACGGCGTGGCTCCAGGACGTCGGGTCGGCGTCCTGCGCGTAGGGGTAGACGACGAACTGGAGGAATCGCTCCGGGGACAGATTGAGGCTGCACGTGGGCTCCAGCGGGGACCAGCCGGTCGTCTTGCCGGCGTCGCCGTTGCGGCCCTCCCAGCTCAGGATGCCCATCCAGCTGTGGTCGCCCTCGAAGGGCTCGGGGAGCATGATGTGCGTCTCGATCGTGTAACCCCGGGTGAACTTCGTGCTGTTGACCGGAGCGCCCGCGGCCGTCGTGAGGATGGCGCCGCGATCCGGGCCCTTCCCGCCGTCGAAGCGGAGGCTGGCGTGCGCCGGCTGGCCCGGGTGGTGGTCGGCGGACCAGGTGAGGGCGTCCGGCCCGCTCGTGTGCAGCCGGCTCACGGTGAGGTCGTTGCCGTTGCCCGTGAGGTCGCGTACGAGCGCCCCGTCGGCCACGGGAGCACCCGGGGTGCCGGCGGCGGACGTACCGGAGGCGTCGAAGCGCCAGTAGGCGACCGTGCCGCGGGGCATCACGGCCGACGCCGGGCGCGACTTCGGCGGGGTGACCGGCGCGAAGCCCTTGAAGCGCTCGTCGAAGTCGACGGCGAGGCTGAACCGGTCCGTGGGGCCCGTCAGTTCGATCGTCTCGGCCTCCAGCGGCGAACGCTGCTCGGGGTCACGGGCGAGGAACCACGGCGAGAACGTCTCGACGTCGATGACCCCACGCACCAGGTCGAAGCCGTAGAGGCGGATCATCCCGGCGCCGCCGTAGTAGCGGTCCTGGTAGTTGGTGATGTGGACGTGGACATCGTTGTCAGCATCGTTGGTCAGAACGGTGCGCCCAGGCGGCCAGTAGTGGCCGCCCAGCGCGAGGAAGATCTGGTCGTTGCCGCGGATGAGGCCGTCCCACAGCCGCTTGCCGTTGTCCGACAGCTGCGCCGCGCCCTCGTCGTCCGACCAGGCGATGTCGTGCGTGGTGAGCACGGCGGGCAGGGTCGGATGTGCGTCGAGCACGCCCTGCGCCCAGCGCATCCCCTTGTCCGACACCCGCCAGTCGAGGGCGAGCACCAGCCATTCGCGGTCCGCGGCGCGCAGCACGTGGTAGCTGTTGTAGCCGTCGGGCGAGGCGCCGCGGAAGGTCGGCATCGACGCATAGCGCTCCGGGCCGAACGCCGCGAGGTAGGCGGAGTCGCCGCGCTGGTCGTCGGTGGAGGACCGGATGTCGTGGTTCCCGGCCAGGACGCTGTACGGCACCTTGCCGTGGATGCCCTTGAAGGTGTCCGCGGCGAGCGAGATCTCCTCCTCGGTGCCGTGCTCCGTGACATCGCCGAGGTGTGTCATGAAGGCGACGTTCGCCTCCTCCCGCTCGGCGACGAGGTAGCGGAACGTGGCCCGCAGGGGCGCGGGATCGGAGCTGTCGGCATCGAACAGATACTGGGTGTCGGGAAGCACGGCCAGCGCGAACCGCGGACTTTCGGCATCGAACCGGGACCGACCACTGCCTGCGGTCATCGAGTCGGCCTGCGCCGGAACGGCACCGGCCGCCGTGACCACCGCGCCGGCCGCGGGTATCGCCACCGCGGCCTGCAGGAGTGCCCGTCTGTCCAGCCGGTGCCTGTGCTCTGCTGTGCTCATCTGCCCTCCAGGTCATGAACATCGCCGTAGGAAGGCACAGTGCTGACCGGCCGTGGCCGGATGATGGCAACAGCCCGAACGGCGGACCCACAAAGGGCGAATGCCGCCGGCGCTAGGTCTTGACGGCCACCGTTTCCTTCGGCGTCCGTGTCATCGCTCCGTCCGGCCCCCGTCCGGTGAAGTGCATGGCGATGCACGCCCCCAGGTACAGCATGGCGACGATCAGCAACAGCGCCTGATAGCCCGTCACCAGGGCCAGGTACTCGAGCGCGCCTCCGGTCAGCGCGCCCAGCAGGTTCGCACCGAACGCCGAGGTCGGGTCGGGGGCCAGTGCCAGCCGGTCGGAGAAGATGAGGTTGGCGCAGAAGATGGGCGCGAAGGCCAGCGCGATGGCGGCGGCGAGCCGGGCGGCGAAGGGCAGCGACAGGACGGACTGCACCGGGACGAGCCAGGCCACCGCCAGAGAGCCGAAGAGCAGCAGCTGGAGGAGCAGCAGGTTGACCCGCCGCAATCTGCGCCGGACCTCGACCGCGGCGAGGACGGAGACCAGAACGCCGAAGAAGACGAGGGCGTTGACCAGCCAGGTCGTACCGAAGTAGAGCGCGAAACCGATCACGTTCTTCGTTTCGAGCAGCATGAAGGCCGCGCCCAGAAGGAACATGTCGGTGTAGCGGACCGTACTTCGGATGCGAACCCCGGCCAGACGCACCGACAGCAGCGTCACCAGCAGGATCGCACCCAGGGCACCCAGGTAGATCGTGGGGACGGTGCGGTGCAGCAGATAGGGGAACGGGTGGTCATCGGTCGCGGCCGCCGGGACCGGGCCGCTGGGCTGCCAGATCTGTTTGCAGGACTGGTCGCCGGGCGTCATGCCGGCCACCAGCACGGCCGCGTTCCGCTTGTACGTCGTCATGCAGGGGGCGTGGCCGTAGAGATCGTCGAGGTCCCCGGCGAAACGGTCGACCAACCAGCTCTTGCGGTAGTAGTTGTACATGGCGAACGCCCCGTCGGGCGTCAGATGGTCGCGAGCCGCCTCGAACGCCTGCCGGGTGAACAGGTAGCTCTCCAGCCGCAGATTGCTCGCGCCCGACACGAGGGTCAGGGAGTCCGGCAGCGCCAGGATGATGAGGTCGTACTTGGCGTTCGTGCGCTCCAGGAATGCCCGTCCGTCGTTGATGTACGCGTGCACTCTGGGGTCGTCGTACGGCTTCGCGGGGTGCAGCCGCGCGCCGATCTCCTGCAGACGGGGGTCGATCTCCACGGCGTCCACGCGCTGGGCTCCGTGCGCCAGCGCGACGGCGACGTCATTGCCGTTGCCGGCCCCGATGACCAGCACGCGTTTGTGCGGGTTGCGGGGCGTCTGCTCGTACGCCTGCCGATAGGGGGAGTTCTCGCGCAGCAGCACCGGCAGGGGAGCGGTGCTCTGGTGAGGGACTCCGTTGGCGGAGATGAAGTAGGTCCGGGTGGTGGTCGGCGAGGCTTCGAGCTGGATCTTGTAGTAGGGCGACCAGGAGATACCGGCGGTGGACGACTCCAGGAACAGCGCGGCGACCATCGCGGTGAGGGGGACGCCGTACAGCAGGCTGTTCCGGCGTCCGCCGAGGATCAGCAGGGCCACGGCGGCGATTACGCCCCACACCACCGAGGGGGCGCGGAGCCACGACAGCACGGCGAAGGAGATCGAGCCGGTGATGCTGCCGAGCAGGTCGTAGCGGTAGGCGTCGAGCGAGGCGAGCTGACGGAAGAGATCGGCGGTGATCTTGCCGATCCCGGCCATGATCAATGCGGTCAGCAGGAAGATCGCGGGCAGCGTCACCCACTGGGGCAGGCCGGTGGTCTTCACGGCCGTGAAGTAGATGACCTCGCTGCTGCTCTGACGCACCTGCACCGGGTAAGCGCGGACGAAGACGACGAGAAGCGCGAGGGGGATCGGTGTCCAGCGTTTGAGCCACTGGCCGCGAGCGGCCGGGATCAGGAATCCGATACCGATGCCGAGGAACGACCCCAGCAGGATGAAGTTCGAGAAGTAGCTGAGATGGACGACGTTGGCGCCCGCCCATCTGATCAGCGCCAGCTCCACGAAGAGCATGGTGGAGCTGGCCAGCACGAGCCTCCAGCGCACCGAGTTTTCTGTTTGTCCGCCTTTGTTCACCTTCACGAGGGTTTACGGTGCCAGTTTTGGCTCGTCGATTCGAGATGCCTTGCCGAGTGCGACGGCGAATGAGCCCTCGTCAGTAGACCGACAGGCCGTATGCGCTCAGCGCTTCCTGGATCGGCTGGTAGTAGCTGGTCCCTCCCGTGGTGCAGTTGCCGGAGCCGCCGGAGAGGATGCCGATGACCTTGTCGCCGGCGTAGAGCGGGCCTCCGCTGTCGCCGGGTTCGGCGCAGATATTGGTCTGGATCAGCCCGCTGACGATGTCACCGCCGCCGTAGTTCACGGTCGCGTTCAGCGCGGTGACCACGCCGCAGCGGACCCCGGTCGTGGCGCCCCGGGTGCAGACCCGTTGGCCGACGTAGGCGGACGCGGTCCCCGTCGCGTCGACCGTCCCGATGGTGCCGGGGTGCGGCACGGCCGGGTTGGCGTAACGGACGACCCCGAAGTCGTTGCCGGGGAAGCTGCTCCCGGTGGTGGGGCCGACGGCCGTGTCCAGGGCGGCGCCGGTGTACCAGGTGGGCAGTCCCTCGGTGCAGTGTCCGGCGGTGACGAAGTAGTACGTGGACCCGCTCTGCACATTGACGCCCGCCGTGCAGCGCCGGCCGCCGGCGTAGATGCCGTCGCCGCCCGAAAGGAGCGTGCGCAGCCGCCCGTCGAGCCGTTCGAGAGTGAGGCCGCCATTGAACCGGGCTGCGGTGCGCCGGAGTTGGGCCAACTCGGTGTCCGAGACCGTCGAGTCGGCGAGGACCCGCAGCCTTCCGCTGCGTTCGTCCACGGTCCACGCCGTCCCGTCCATCCCCAGTGCGGCGACGGCTGAAGCGACGCCGGACGCGGGCGCGGCGGCGGGTGCAGCCGTGGCGCTGGTGCCGGACACCGTGAGGGCGGCCACCCCGAGCAAACTCAGGACGTACGCGATGAGTTGAGAGCGTCCCTTGGTCGTACGGCGTGCTGTCATCCCGAATCTCCCCGAGTACGGTCGGTCGGCTTCGGGCACGCCCTACTGGTCACCGGGCGTGCCGGGCTTGCATGCCGTGGTGCTGGTGTCGTGCGGGATTCGACGGCGAGCCGGAGCCCCCGCCGTGGCTTCGTCCGCGACGACGTGCGGAGGCGGGGCAGCGCTCATTGTGCCCGTGCGGGTCCGACCGGGGTAGGGCGTGTCCCTCGCTCGACGCGGGTCGGAAATCCCAACCATCTTCCGGGAGTTGCGACATGATGATCACATGATGGCTGTACCGCTCTCCGTGCTGGAAGTCGCGATGGTTCAGGCCGGCAGCAGGGCTGCCGACACCCTGCGTGACACGACCACGTTCGCCCGGCACGTCGAGACCATGGGCTACCGGCGACTCTGGTACGCCGAGCATCACCACTCGCCCGCGATCGGCGCCTTCCCGCCGGTCGTGCTGATCGCCCACGCCGCCGCGTCGACATCGACGATCCGGTTGGGCTCCGGGGGCGTTCTCGCTCCCAACCACAGTCCGATCATGCTGGCCGAGCAGTTCGGCACGCTCGCCGGGCTGCACCCGGAGCGGATCGACCTGGGCATCGGACGAGGCCCCGGCACACTGGACGAGCCGACGGCGCGGGCGCTGCGGCGCGGAGCGGGGCCGATCACCGACGACGAGTACCGGGGCGATGTGGCGGCCACCTTGCGGTTCCTCGTGGACGAGGTCGCGCTCGACGACCTGCCCGAACCCTGGCTGCTCGCCTCCAGCACCGCCGGTGCCGCGCTCGCCGCGGACCTGGGCCTGCCGGTCGCGATCGCCCACCACATCCGACCCGACAACACCGCTGCCGCGATCGATGAGTACCGGGCCCGCTTCCGGCCCTCGCGCTGGTGCACCGGGCCGCGTGTACTCGTATGCGTGGAGACGGTGTGCGCCCCGACTCAGCAGGATGTGGAGTGGCTCGCCGGACCGATGAACGTCGTCAAGGTCGGCCTTCTCCAAGGCCGCAGCGACACTCCGTTTCCCACGCCGGCCGAGGCCGCGGAACACCCCTTCACCGAGGAGGAACGACAGGCCCTGGCCGGCTTCCTCCCTCATCAGGCCCACGGCACGCCCGATGCCGTTGTCCAGCGCCTCACGGACATCGTCGACGCGACGGGAGCCGAGGAGCTGATGCTCGTCATGCCCGTCTACGCGTTGAAGGACCGACTGCGGTCCTACGAGCTCGTCGCCACGGCTGCCGGTCGAGCGTGACGTGGGGACGGGCCGGGTCCGGCATGCGCGTCGAGCGACAGCGCGTTCGTCACGCCAGGCCGGTCAGAAGGGCGCGTGCCTCGTCCCTTGCCGTGGCGATCGCCGTCTCGCCCAGCCCGCACAGCCGTAGAGACGACGACGCGATGGCATCCGTGTCCGCCGGATCGGGATCGCGGGTACGGCGGATCTGGATGACGACCTCCACCAGCTGGATCAGCAGCTCCCCGATCCGCTCGGGCGGAATGCTCCCGGTGACGCCCTCGGCCGCCGCCGAAGCGCCGAGCGCGCCGTAGCTCTGCTGGAGTCGGCCCCGGTCGGCGCGGAATGCGTCGAACCGCTCGGTCAGCACCTCCGGCAGGAGATAGAGCGTGCCGATGTTGTACGGGGTGCGGGACAGGGTGCGTACGTCCGTCGCGGCCACCGCGTAGAGCGCCGCGGCCGCGCTCGCCCGCTCCGGCACCAAGGCCTGGATGCGCTCCACCATCTCAAGGCTCGGCCGGACCGAGGTGGCCAGCAGTTCGGCGAGGATCTCGTCCTTCGTGGCGAAGTGGTAGTACAACGAGGCCTGCCTGATGCCGACCCGCTCGGCGATCATGCGGGTGCTGGTGGCGGAGATCCCGTGTTCGACGAAGAGCGCACCGGCGGCGTCGAGGATCTGTTCCCGACCGGAGGCGTTGGGATCGGACGGCGGTGTGTGCCGGGGTCTTCCTTGGCGGGGCCGCGTCCTGGTCATGATCCCATCCTGCCACCTCGGTCAACGGCCGGTGTCGGCGGTGAGCACCGGTGCCGCCTCCGGTCACTTCGATGCCAGGTAGACCCTCCAGCCTCCGAAGCGGGTGATGTCGGGTGCGTTCTCCACGGCGTACGGCTCGACCAGGAAGCCGCTGATCTGCCGTCCGTCGGCCAGTTCGACGGTTCCGATCGCCATCGGCGCGGGGACCGCGGCGGTCAGCACCCCGAACCCTGCCGCGGGCAGCCGCCAGATCTCGCCCTCGATGCCCGACGCGTCCGGGCGGCCCTCGGTGGTTCGGACCAGGCCCGGCTTGGGTGGCTGGGTGGCCAGGGCGTGCAGTCGGTAGCCGGCGGCGGTGCGGGCCGGGCCCACGAGTGTGCCGCCCGCTTGCACCAGCTGGGCGTTGAGGGGCTGCCCGGTGAGGTGGGCGCCGACCACGAACAGGTCGAGGCCCGGATCGGCGAACCGCTCGGCGAGGACCGCCAGGGCACGGTCGGAGAAGGCCGGGCCCGTGAACATCACGCCGAACGGCAGTCCGTCCACGAATCCCGCGGGGACGGCGAGCGAGGCGTGGTCCAGCAGGTTGGCGAAGTTGGTGAAGCGGCCCATCCGGGCGTTGGCGCCGACCGGGTCTTCCGCCACCTCGTCGAGGGTCGGGTGCCAGGTGGTCGTCGGGGTGAGGAGCGCCGCGCAGCCATCGAGGGCCGTACGTGCGGCGGCACCGAGGGCGGCGAGCCGGGCGGTGTCCGCGGCCCAGTCGGCGGCGGTCTTCTCCCGGCCGGCCAGCACGATGGATGCCACGGTCGGGTCGAGGTCCGTACCGATCAGATCGCGGTGCTTGTCGAGGTGTCCGCCCACGGCGGCGTACCGCTCGGCCACGAACGCGCCGCCGTACAGCAGTTGGGCGGCTTCCAGGAGTGGAGTCACATCGGCCTCCACGATCTCCACTCCGGTGCTCGCCAGGCGGGCGACCGCGGTGTCGAAGGCTTCGCGCCAGCCGTCGGCCATGCCCCGCAGGTGCTCCTCGGCAGGGACGGCGACCCTGGGGCGGGCAGGTGGCGGGGGCAACCGGGTGCCGGTGCGCGAGAGCGGGTCGGCCGGGTCGGGGCCCTCGATGGCCTCCGCGGCGGTGCGGGCGAGCCGCAGGTCGCGGGCGAAGACCGTCACACAGTCGAGGGTGTAGCAGGCGGGGACCACCCCGGTCACGGGCACCAGGCCCTTGGTCGGCTTGACCCCGACGATGCCGTTGAGGGCGGCGGGCACCCGCCCGGAGCCGGCCGTGTCGGTGCCCAGCGCGATGTCGGCGATGCCCAGTGCGACCGCCACCGCCGAGCCGGACGACGACCCGCCGGAAATGCGTGCCGGATCCCATGCGTTGCGCACCGCACCGTGGGGACTGCGGGTGCCGACGAGGCCGGTGGCGAACTGGTCCAGGTTGGTCTTCCCGAGCACCACCGCGCCGGCCGCGCGCAGCCGTGCCACCGCGGGCGCGTCGGCGTCCGGCCGGTAGGCGTACGACGGCGCGCCTGCGGTCGTGGGCAGTCCGGCCACGTCGATGTTGTCCTTGACCGCCGCGACCAGTCCTGCGAGCGGAAGCCCCGGATCGATCCCGGCGGCCTCGGCGAGCACGTCGTGGCGGGGCCTGAGGTGGATCCAGATCTCGGGCCGGTCGGCGGACTCGATGCGGTCGTAGGCGGCCTCGACACGTTCGGCCGGTGTCATGGCGTTCATGCCCGCACCGCCGCGAGGATCTGGCCCGGGGCGACCTGCTCACCGGGTTTGACGTAGATCTTCAGGAGTGTCCCGGCGGCGGGGGCGCTCACTTTGGACTCCATTTTCATCGCCTCCAGCGAGAGGATCGGGTCGCCCTCGGCGACGGTGGTGCCCGGCTCCGCGACGGTCTGCCAGACGGTGGCGGTGAACGGCGCGGTGACCGCGAGCGCGCCGTCCGGTACGACGACGGCGTCGGCGGCCGGAGGTTCGGGATCGTCGTTCCGGTCGAACTCGCCGGCGGCCCGCCAGCGTTCCTTCTCGGCCTCGAACGCGGCGCTCTGCTGCTGCCGGAACGCGGCGATCGAGTCGGCGTTCGCGGCCAGGAAGGTGTTGTACTCGGCGATCGAGAAGGTGCCCTCCTGCGTGTCGCAGGGCCCTCGGCCGGCGTCGGTCTCGGCGCGCAGTTCGAGGAGTTCCTTCGCGGTGACCGGGTACCACTCGATGCGGTCGAAGAAGCGCAGGGCCCACGGGGATTCCTGGAACAGACCGCCCCTGCGGAACCGGTTCCAGATCTGCACGGTGCGTCCGACGAACTGGTAGCCGCCGGGGCCCTCCATGCCGTAGACGCACAGATAGGCACCGCCGATGCCGACGGAGTTCTCCGCTGTCCAGGTGCGGGCCGGGTTGTACTTGGTGGTCACCAGGCGGTGCCGCGGGTCCAGCGGGGTCGCCACGGGGGCCCCGAGGTAGACGTCCCCGAGGCCGAGCACCAGGTACGAGGCGTCGAAGACCGTACGGTAGACGTCGTCGGCGCTCTCCAGGCCGTTGACGCGGCGGATGAACTCGATGTTCCACGGGCACCAGGGGGCGTCGTCGCGTACCCCGGCCATGTACCGCTCGATGGCGAGGCGGGTGGCCGGGTCGTCCCAGCTGAGCGGCAGCCGGACCGTGCGGGAGGGGACCACCAGCTCGTTGGTGGGCGGGACCTCGTCCTCCAGTTCGCGCAGCAGGGCGGTGAGGTCGCGGGCCTTGAGGCGGCGGGCGTCGGTGTGGACCTGGAGCGACCGGATGCCCGGGGTGACGTCGACGATGCCGTCGGGCGCGTGCGCGGCCAGGGTCTCCTGGAGGGCGTGCACGCGCATCCGCAGGCCGAGGTCGAGCGCCATGGGGCCGTACTCGACGAGGACGTTGTCGTCGCCGTCCCGACGGTAGGTGACCGAGGGGCGGGTATCGGTGGCTTCCAGACGGCCCAGTATGCCGTCGTCGCCGTCGCCGCCCGTGCTGATCAGCGCCGGTTCGGCGCGGCGGGCGTCGAGGGCGGCCGCCTCGGCCTCCTTGACCGGCACGAACCGGACGGTGTCGCCGGGGCGGAGCTGGCCGAGCTTCCACAGTTCGCCGCTGGCGACCACCGCGGGGCACACGAACCCGCCGAGGGACGGCCCGTCGGGGCCCAGGATGATCGGCGTGTCACCGGTGAAGTCCAGGGCACCCACCGCGTACGGCGTGTCGTGGATGTTGGACGGGTGCAGTCCGGCCTCGCCGCCGTCCTGGCGGGCCCAGCGCGGTTTCGGCCCGATCAGGCGGATGCCGGTGCGGGCAGAGTTGTGATGCACCTTGTAGTCGGTCGCGTAAAGGGTGTCGATGTCCTCGCGGGTGAAGAACTCCGGTGCTGCGTGCGGCCCTTCGGTGACACCGATCTGCCAGTTCGAGGTGATCGCGGGACGGCGCTCGGGCGGGGTCGGGCCGCCGGTCGGGGCGGTGTGTGCGGCGGGACGCAGTACGTCCCCGGCGAGCAGCGCCCGGCCGCCGTGGCCGCCGAAGCCGCCGAGGGTGAATGTCGAGGCGCTGCCCAGGTATTCGGGCACGTCGATGCCGCCCGTGACGGCCACGTATGTGCGCAGACCCGGGCCCTGCGCGGTGCCGAGGACCAAGGTGGCGCCGGCCGATACCGGCACCGGTTCCCACAGGGGTGCCGTGGTGCCGTCGACGGTGACAGGGACCGGGGCGCCGGTGACGGCGACGACGGTCGCGGCGGAGAAGCGCAGGGTCAGACCGCCCGCGGTGACCTCAAGTGCGGGTGCCTCCGCCGGATTGCCGACGGCCAGGTTGGCCTCGGCGAAGGAGACGGGGTCGAAGGGGCCGCTCGGGGGCACGCCCACGTGCCAGTGGCCGAGCCGGCCGGGGAGGTCTTGGACGGTGGTCATCGCTCCCGGCACCAGGACGTCGATGCGCGGCTCGGGGTCGAAGGTGGTGGCGAGCGTGCTGGTGCTGTGCACGGCCTCGCGCACCTCACCGTGCACGGTCAGCCAGCGCAGCAGACCGAGGTTGGTGACGATGCCGTCGATCCGGCTCGCGCCCAGCGCCTCGCCGAGGACGTCGAACGCGGTGTCGCGGGTGGCGCCGTGTGCGATCACCTTGGCGAGCATGGGGTCGTAGTACGGCGAGATCTCAAGGCCGGTCTCGGCGAACCCGTCGACCCGGACACCGGGCATCGAGTCGGCGCCCTGGCCGGGGAAGAGCGCCCGGGTGATCAGGCCCGAGGAGGGCAGCGAATCCTTGCCGGGGTCCTCGGCGTAGACGCGGGCCTGGACGGCATGTCCGGTGGGCGTCCACTCCCGCTCGAACACCGAGTCGTCGACCCGGCCGTCGCGGGCCAGTTCGAGCATGAGCTCGACCAGGTCGACGCCGTACGCCTCCTCGGTCACCGGGTGTTCGACCTGGAGCCGCGTGTTGACCTCGAGGAAGGCGGCCTCCTCGCGGACCGGGTCGTAGACGAACTCCACGGTCCCCGCGCCGCGGTAGGCGACCGATGCGAGGAGCCGGTGCGAGGAGTCGTGCAGCAGGGCGCGGATCCCGTCGGGCAGGGCCGGAGCCGGGGCCTCCTCGATCACCTTCTGGTTGCGGCGCTGGAGCGAGCAGTCGCGGTCGCCGATGACGGCGATCCGGCCGGTGCCGTCGCCGAAGACCTGTACCTCGACGTGCCGGGCCGGGCGCACCAGACGTTCCAGGAACACTCCGGCCGATCCGAAGTTGGACTCGGCGAGCGCGGCCACGCGGGCGAACGCCTCGCGCACCTCGTCGGCGGTGGCGCAGGCCTGCATGCCGATGCCGCCGCCACCGCCGGTGGCCTTGACCATCACGGGCAGTCCGATCGACTCGGCCGCGGTGACGGCCTCCTCTGCGCTCGCCAGGAGTTCTGTCCCGGCCAGCAGCGGCACCCCGGCCGCCTTGGCCAGGGCGCGGGCGGTGTGCTTCTCGCCGAAGGCGGTGATCTGGTCGGCGGTGGGGCCCGCGAAACGCAGGCCGGCCTCCTCGACGGCGCGGGCGAAGGCGGCGTTCTCGGAGAGAAAGCCGTAGCCCGGGTGGATGATGTCGGCGCCATGGTCGAGCGCCGCCTCGACGATCGCGTCGCCGCGCAGATACGACTCGCGGGCGGGCGCCGGACCGAGCCGGACCGCGTGGTCGGCCTCGCGGACGTGCGGGGCGGCACGGTCGGCGTCGGAGAAGACGGCGACGGTGGCCAGTCCCATCCGCTTGGCGGTGCGGATGACGCGGCGGGCTATCTCACCGCGGTTGGCGACGAGAACGGTGACGGGACGGGTCACGCGGCAGCCTCCGAGGGGCTCTGCGAGTTGGCGTCGTGAGAGGTCGCGGGGCTGCTGGGGGCCACGACGATCATCCGAAGCGGGGTCGGGTTGAAGTCGTTGCACGGGTTGTTCATCTGCGGGCAGTTGGACACCAGCACCAGGACGTCCGTCTCGGCGCGCACCGCGACCCGTCGGCCGGGCGCCGACATGCCGTCGACGATGCCCAGCGCGCCGTCCGCCTCGACGGGCACGTTCATGAACCAGTTGAGGTTGGAGACGAGGTCCCGCACCCCGAGGCCGTGCCGGGAGGCCTCGGCCAGGAAGTTCTCCCGGCAGCCGTGATGGAACATCACATGGTGGCCGTAGCGCAGGGTGTTGGACTCCTTGCCGCAGGCGCCGCCGATGGTGTCCTGACGGTCGATCTCGTTGGCCACGACGGTCATGAGGGGGCGTCCCTCATTGCTGCGCAGGACGGTGCCGGTGCGCACGTAGGCGTTGCCCTGCCAGGCCAGCGTGTCGGGGACGCTGTAGCGCTCCTCGGGGTCGGCCGCGTCGTAGAGGAGACAGTCGGCGGACTGGTTGCCGCCGACGTCGACGATGGTCAGGACGTGCCCCTGCTTCACCACCGCCGACCAGGCCGCGTTGGGCGCCACCTTCTCGTCCAGGACGACCGTGCCTTCGACCAGGCTCGCCCCCCAGTCCAGGGCGGAGCCCTCGGCGTACACGGCACCGACCGGGACGGTGGAGGCGATCGTGCCGCCCGAGGTGGTCGGGTAGGTGTTCACGACGGTCTCGATGGGTTCGGCGGGCGCGAAGCCCTCGGTCTGGCTGGTCGCCATGTCACAACCCCCGGGCTTCGCAGTGGTCGACGGTGTTGAGGTACGCCCGGTGCAGTTCGGGCGTGGCGGTGAACCGCTCCTCGTCGGGACCGGTCGCGAGGCCGCGCCAGGCGTGTACGCGCAGGGGCCCGACGGCGTACTCGGAGCGCGGGTTCAGCGGATGCGCGACGTTGGCGACCAGCACCAACAGGGGCATTTCCGCGACGAGTTCGACGTGCGTGCCCGGTCCCGCGCCGCCCTGCCAGGTGAGGGCGCCATCGGGCTCGACCCGTATGCCCTGGAAGAAGGACACGCTGGGTGGCAGGTCGCGACGGCTCAGACCGTGCTTGGCGGCGGCTTTGACGAAGAGTCCACGTCCGGAAGGGGACGGTCCCTCGGGGCGTGAGTCCCCGTACTTGTGCTGGTTCCAGGTGTCGGTGGTGGTGCCGCAGAACGCGTCGTGCCGGCCGGAGGAGTCGCCGGTGACGACGGCCATGACCCGGCCGTCGCCGGACAGCAGAGGGTGGTTCACGCCCAGGTAGGCCTGCCAGGGGATCTTCAGGGTGTCGGCGACGTTGAGCCGCTCCACCGGTTCCAGGGCGTTGAACAAGAGCAGATGGGCGCAGGCGTGGCCGGTCGGGTCGTCGAAGCGCAGGCGGCTGCCGCGGGCGAGGACCTTGTGGGTGTAGCCACCGGGAGCCACCGTCTCCGCCCACACCAGGGAGGTTCGGTCGACTCCGGGTGGGCAGTGCGGGGAGGTGGACGCGGGCAGATACGGCATCCAGTCGCCGGCTCGGCCGCCTTGTGCGCGGGCGTCGTCGCGGGCGCTGTGGACGCTGTCGGTCAGGTGGAGGTCGCGGACGGTGGCGGGGGCCGCGTCGGGTGAAGTGTCGGCCGTCGGCCCGTCGGTCGTCGTCATGGGGGCGCCGTCGTCCCTTCGTGGGTGTCTTGTGTGCGGCGGGTGGTGCCTGACCGGGTGCCGGTACGCCGTCAGGCGGGCTCGGGGACGGCCTCGGAGGTCGGCGGTTCGATGTGCGTGTGCGGGACGTGCCTCAGCTCGATCCGGAGGTGCAGCCGGCGGGCGGTGAAGTAGCCGGCGCCGATGGCGAGGCTGAGCCCGATGAAGAGCAGTGCGCTCCACTGCAGCCACCAGGTGCCCTCGGTGAGGTCGTAGATCTCCGCGCGCGGCCACAGCAGGTTGACGGCCATGCCGATCTGGAAGAGCACGGCGAGGGTGTTGACGAGGGTTCCCCAGCGGCCCAGTGAGAACAGCGGCCGGCCCGTCTCGTCGACGCCGTCCGGGAGTCGCTCGGTGCCCCGGTGCCGGATCCGGGCGACCAGCAGGGGCAGGGTCACGCCCAAATAGGCCAGGTAGAGCATGGCGATGCAGAGGCTGGAGAGTGCGGTGAAGATCGCGGACTGGCGGATGTTCACGAGGAGCGCGACGGCGGCGCCCACGCCCACCACGATCGAGGTGATGATCGGCGTGCCGGTGCGGGTCGAGACCTTCCCGAGGTGGCGGTGGAACGGCAGGGCACCCTCACGGGCCATGGAGTAGATCATGCGTGCGCCGGAGGTCTGCACGGCGAGGGTGCAGGCGAACACGGCGACGGCGACGCAGCACAGCAGCAGCCGCCCGAGGACGTCGCCGAGCCGGTCGGTGAGCACCCAGGAAAGGCCGCCGGCGGCCAGGTTGCCGTCGGTCAGGCTGCGCGCGGCCGACAACCCGGAGAGGATCAGCAGCGCACCGCCGATGCCCGAGATGATCAGCGCCCGCAGGATGGTCCGGGGCGTGGTGCGGCGTGGGCTGTGCGTCTCCTCCGCCAGCTCGCCGGCCGAGTCGAAGCCGACCATGACGTAAGCCGCCATCAGGGAAGAGGCGAGGAAGGCCCCGAGGTAACTGCCTTCCCCGGACCAGCCGGTGTTGTGGGCGACCACCTGCGGGCCCCGCTCGGGCAGGAAGAACAACACCAGGACCAGGGCGATGACACCGACGATCTCGATCGTGACGCCGATGCTGGTGGCGGCCGCCATCTGCCGGATGCCGAGGATGTTCACGATGGTGGTGATCACCAGGAGCACGCAGCCCAGAAGGACCGCGTTCTGCGCGCCGGTCGGGGAGGCGACGGATGGGTCGGCGCCCGGTCCGCCGACGAACTGGAAGCCGGACCAGATGCCCGGCAGTACCGCCTGCGCGGCGATCGCGGCCGCCGCCACGGTGAGGATCTGCCCGATGATCATGATCCAGCCGGTGAACCAGCCGACCGTGGTGCCGGCCAGCCGGCTCGACCACTGGTAGACCGCTCCGGAGATGGGCCAGCGCGCGGCCAGTTCGGCGAAGCAGAGCGCGACCAGCAGCTGGCCCGCGAAGACCAGCGGCCAGGTCCAGAAGAACGCCGCCCCGCCGAGACCGAAGCCGAGACCGAAGAGCTGGAAGACGGTGGTCAGGATCGAAACGAACGAGAAGCCCGCGGCGAACGACGCGAAGCCGCCCATCCCACGACGCAGTTCCTGGTGATAGCCGACGGAAGCGGCGCCCGTGGCGACGCCGTCGACGGGATGTGACGCAGGGGTGAGCTCAGATCGGTTCATCACCGCACCTCCGAACGAGGGTTACCTATCGAGCGACAGGTATTGCGATGTTGGGGTGGAGTGGTCTCACGACCGAGTCACGGGCGTTAACGTCGTGTAACCGGGCCCTCTCGTGCGGGACTTGCCGGATCGGCGATCAGCGGGATTGTTAGCCTTGGTCATGATCGGTTTCCCAGTGCATGGCCGAGGTGTGCGATGAGCAAGGCCCGCTCCTTCCCGCTGGGCGCCGCGACCACCCTCGACGAACTCACCCGGGATCCGCATGCGCGGCTGGCACAACTGCGCGCGCATGAACCCGTGTCCTGGCTGCCCGAGCTCGACGGCTGGCTGGTGACCCGTCGCGACCTCGCGATGAACGTGATGCGGGACGCCGCGACCTTCACCGTCGACGACCCCCGGTTCTCCACCGCACAGGTCGTCGGGCCGAGCATGCTGTCCCTGGAGGGCGACCGGCACGCCCGTCACCGTGAGCCCTTCGCCGCACCCTTCCGCCCCCGTGCGGTGCACGACGGTTTCGCCTCGTTCATCGAGCGGGAGGTCGAGCGGCGCATCACCGCTCTGGAACCGGCCGGCGCCGCCGATCTGCGACGTGCCTTCGCTGGACCGCTCGCGGTCGCCGTCGTGACCGAGGCGCTCGGGCTGGTCGGCACCACCGCGGAAACGGTGCTGAGCTGGTACGACGCCATCGTGCGGTCGGTCTCGGACATAACTGCGGGACGGGCGGCGGGCGCTGACGGTGACGCGGCGTACGCGCAACTACGGGCCGCCGTTGCGAGCACCATCGCCTCCCGGGGTACTTCGTCGCTCCTCGGCTCCGCCGCCGGACGGCTGACCGAGCCCGAAGTGGCCTCCAACGCCGCAGTCCTGATGTTCGGCGGCATCGAGACCGTCGAGGCGATGATCACGAACGCGCTGTTGCATCTGCTGCGAGACCCAGTCCAACTGGCTCTCGTCCGAGCCGACGCCGACCTCCTCGACGGCGCGATCGAGGAATCCCTGCGCCTCGAACCCGGTGCTGCGGTCGTGGACCGTTACGCCACGCGCGACACGGAGCTCGGCCCCGCCACGATCGGGCAGGGTGAACTGGTCACCGTCTCCCTCGCGGGAGCCAACCGTGACCCGGCCTTCTTCCCCGACCCCGACCGGTTCGACATCCGCCGCGAGAACGCGCGCCTCCAACTGGCCTTCGCGCAGGGCCCGCACTACTGCATCGCCGCGCACCTCGCCCGCCTGGAGACCCGCATCGCCCTTCAGCGCCTCCTCGAACGCCTCCCCGCCCTGCGCCTCGACCCCGATCGCCCCACCGCCCCGTACGGCCTGGTCTTCCGCAAGCCGCCCGCCCTGCACGTGCTGTGGGACGTGCCAGCCGACAGCTGATCGTTCCGGCAGGCGGTCATGGAGGCGCACGCGGGCGCACCGCTCAGGGCCCCGGTGGACCGAGGGAAGGGGCTCGTGCGGCACGGGGGTCAGGCCCGTGCCGCACAAGCGGTCACTGGCCGACGCGGGCCATTTCGCTCTCGCTGGTGTGGCCGGATCCGGTGCGCAGGACCCGGGCGCCCACAGCGGTGGTCACGCACAGCAGGGTCAGGAGCAGGAAGGTCTCATTGAGGGCGACGAGATGGGTCAGCCAGCCGATGACCGCGGGACCGGCGAGCATGCCGACGTAGCCGAGTCCGGCGACGCGGGAGACATTGGCGCCGGCGGCCGCCGGGTCGGCGTGCCCGGCCGCGCTGAACAGCTGTGGGACACAGCCCGACAGACCCAGGCCGAACAGTGCCCAGCCGGTGAACGCCGCCCATACCCACGGGCCGAGGGCCGCGATGGTGATGCCGACCGCGGCCGTGGCCGCGCCGTAGCGCAGGATCGCCATGGAACCGAACCGGGCGACGAAGCGGTCCGCGAGCAGCCGGCCGAGGGTCATGGCCGCGGCGAAGGTGCCGTACGCGAAGGCCGCCGTGCCGGCAGGCGCACCCAGGACGTCCTTCAGGTGCAGGGCGCTCCAGTCGTTCGCGGCGCCCTCGCACAGCATGACCATCAGCGCCAGGACGGCCAGCAGCCAGACCCGGCCCGTGGTGCCGCGGCGCTTGCCGCTGTGTGACGCCTCGGGCTCCTCCCCAGAGGCGGAGGCGAGGCCCTCGACGGCGGGAGCGGCAGGCAGCAGGGCACGTGCCGAGGCCAGAGCGATCACGATGCCCACGGCTCCCATGGCGGTCATGCTCGCGGGCGGGTTCAGGCCGGCGCTCGCGGCGCCCGCCCCGACGAGCGCGGCGAGGACACCGCCGACCGAGAACGTGGCGTGGAAGCCCGACATGACGGGCCGGCCGTACGCCTTCTCCACGTGCACGGCGTGGGCGTTCATGCTCACGTCCAGGATGCCGTTGCAGAACCCGAAGACCAGCAGCGCGCCGCCCAGCGTCCACGGTTCCTGTGCGAGGCCGGGCAGGGCCAGGGACGCGCCGCACAGGATGCCGCCGGCGGGGACCACGATGCGGGCGCCGAGGCGGTCGGTCAGGGGGCCGGCCACCTGCATTCCGGCGAAGGCCCCGAGGCCGAGCAGCACCAGCAGGCCGCCGAGCGTGGCGTGGCTGATGCCCACGCGGTCCTCGATCGCGGGGATGTGCACCACCCAGGCGCCCATGAGGGTGCCGCACAGGACGAAGTAGACGTAGGTCGCCACACGGGCGGCACGAAGCGAACGTTCCATGCCGCCCACCGTAACGAACATAAGTCGTGTTAGAAAGCTCGGAAAATGAACAGCTTGCTTGTTCGTTTTCCGGTGGTGTTCAATCGCGGTATGAGCAACGCAGACCGGCACGGACTGATCGCGAAGGCCGTCAGGGACTCCGGCGGCGCCACGGTCCAGGAGCTCGCGGAGCTGACCGGCGCCTCGGAGATGACCATCCGGCGCGACCTTGACACCCTGGCCGCCCAGGGCGTTCTCGAACGCGTCCGCGGCGGGGCCCGCAGTCTGCTGCTCCGGGGTGAGGAACCGCCTTTCGCGCTGCGCGCCCATGAGGCGGTCGACGCCAAGCGCCGGATCGCGACCGAGATCTCGGCACTCATCGCCGACGGCGAGAGCGTCCTGCTGGACAGCGGAACCACCTGCCTGGAGGTCGCCCGCCTCCTGCGCGAGCGGCCCGTCACCGTGATGCCCCTGTCCCTCCAGGCCATCCACGTGTTCGGCGAGTCACCCGGCCCGGCCACGCTGGTGGTGCCCGGGGGGCAGCCCCGCGCCGCCGAGGGTGCCCTCACCGGCCCCCTCACGCTCGCCTCCCTGGCCGCCCTGCGCTTCGACACCGCCGTCATCGGCTGCTGCGGACTGAGCGCGGCCGACGGCCTCACCGCCTACGACCTCGACGACGCCGCGGTGAAGAAGGCGGGCATCGCCTCCGCCCGCCGTACCGTCGTCGGCACCGACGGCGGCAAACTCGGCCGCACCGCCTACGCCTACGTCGGCCCCGCCGCGCTCCTGCACACCCTCGTCACCGACGCCGGCGCCCCCGCCGAAGAGGTGGCCGCGCTCGAAGGCGCGGGCACCATCGTCAAAACCGTGTGAGCGCCGACCCGATGAGGCATGTGCGGACAGCTGAGGGCATCAGGAGGGCCGGGCTGGGGTAACCGCGCCGCTCACCCCGTGGAGTAGTGGTTCCGCACGTCACCGTCGTCGTCCGGTGCGTCCACGTCCCCGGCCGAATCCAGGCTCGGCAGCACGAAGTTGACGATCGTGACCTGGTGGCCGCAGTGGGGGCACGCGGCCTCGGTACCGAGTGGCGGCAGCGGCGCGGGGAGGTCTGCGTCGCTTTCGACCGTCTCGACCGGCTCGGCAGGCCCTGGCTCGGCGGTGGACGGCCGGGAGGCGGTGCGCGTGCTGTGGGCCCGCTCCCACAGCGTCCGGCAGGCGGCGGTGCAGAAGCGTGAGTCGGGGCGGCCCCGGCGACGGGCTGTCGGGACGAACTCGACGCCGCATGTGGCGCAGAGACTGGTTGTGTTGCCCATGGAGCCTCCCGGGTCGGAGTGGGGGGTCATCGCGATCCGTGCTCAGTAGAGCGCGTCCATGGTTACCGCGCCGGAACGACTGCCGTTACCTCGCTGCAACCCGCCATGTGCGACGCGGCCGCGACGGCGCAGGCCGAACGGCTGTTACTTCGCTGAAACCCCCGCGGTGAGAGCATCGGGCGCCGGCGGTGAAGTCAGGACTGCCCGGATCCCGGGCCGAAACGGATTTGATCGGCTGCCGGGTTGCGCGTTCGGAATCGGCGGCCCCGCGGGAGGGGGAGTAAATCCGCTTCCGGGGTCTTCGGAGACCCACTGCGACGGCCGTCGTCTTTATGGTGTCGAGTTCCGCACTTGACCGACCGAGCGGTCGGGCGGTGGTTGAATGGGCGAGCGAAAGCCGGAAGGTATAGGAGAATGCGCCATTCCGGCTGCGCGTCGCCCCGCATCCGCCTGATCGGCGGAATTGGTGAGCCGTCTCAAGTGCTGGAAGGCGTGCTCAGGTCCGGCTTCTGGACTGTGCGCTGCTGTTAGAGTGAACGCGCCAGGGAAAAGGACTCTTGTTCGCCTGGAGTCTCGTTCGAAAAGCGAGCGCGTCATAGTTCGGCTCCTCGCGTGAGCGGACTCCACAGGTCTACGAACCGAAGTGAATCGGGACCTGACTGCCTCCATGCAGTGGTGACGCGGCCGTACAGCGCCGGCACCGAGGACCCGATCACCACGATACGAGCGCGTGATGTCGGCGAACGTCGCCAGGCCAATTGTGACGAGCAGCGACGGACCGACTCGTGGTGGCCGAATCAGCGTGCCGGCATGCGTCGCACGAGGTTGCGACGCGTGGGGAAGGCGTTGATCGAGCGAACGGAGATGTGGGTGCGACGGGGGAGTACCGATGACAGGATCGTCGACGTTGACATTCGAGCGTTATCGGCGGAAGGTTCACCGAGAAACGGGGGAGAGAACCCGGACCATGTGGCGGCACTCGCGGAATTGGATATTCCATTGCCGCCCATAATCGTCCACCGCGACTCGATGCGGGTGATCGACGGGCTGCACCGACTGCGTGCCGCCCAACTGCGCGGTCACAGCACCATCGCGGTGACCTTTTACGACGGCACCGAGGCGGACGCCTTCGTGCTCGCCGTCGAGTCGAACGTGCGGCACGGGCTGCCGCTGTCGCTCCCGGACCGCAAGCGGGCCGCCGTGCGGATCATCGCGACGCACCCGCAGTGGTCGGACCGGAAGATCGCCTCCGTGACGGGCATCGCCCCGGCCACGGTCGCCGACGTACGCCGGTCGGCGCCGGTCGGTGACCCGGCGGAGGACTTCGCGAGGATCGGACGGGACGGCCGGGTCCGGCCCGTCGACATCGCCGAGGGGCGCCGTCGGGCGGGGCAGTTGATCAGCGAGAACCCGAATCTCTCGCTGCGTCAGATCGCCCGGGCCGCCGGCATCTCCCCGGAGACCGCGCGGGACGTGCGCAACCGCCTCAGTCGAGGGGAGGAGCCGCTGCTCCCCCCGAGGCCACGGGGCGTCCGGCCGCGCCCGCGTGAGGAGATCCTGAAGGTCGTGCCGCAGCCGGGCCACGGCGAGGACCGGCATGACGCGGTTGCCGGGCCCGCCTTCACCGAAGGGCTCTCGGCGGTGAACCGGCTCAAGGCGGACCCCGCTCTCCGTCTCAATGAGACAGGGCGTCAATTGCTGCGGCTGCTCAGCGTTCACATGCTCCCGCCGGCCGAGTGGGAGGGAATAGTCGACACGGTCCCGCCGTACTGGAGCGGCACCGTCGCGCATCTGGCGCGTGAGTGCGCGCATATCTGGGAAGAGGTCGCGGCCCGAGTCGAGAAGAACGTTGCCCAGGGCGATGATTCACCGCCTTCTCGGGCCGATTCATCGGCCTGCCCGACCGTGTGACTTCACCGGCCGAACCGGCCGTGTAACTTCACCCGCCTGTCCAACTGTGTGATTCGCACGGTTGGACACCGGCGCCACCGACCCTTCTCGCGGAAACGGAAGCCTTCCGGCCGGGCGGCATTACCGAAGCCGCCCGGCGGAACGGCATGCCGCCCGCCCGTCCCGCGTATTTCCGCGGGCCGGGCGCACGCGATTCACACGGGGTACTTCTACGCGCGCAGCACTCCCGGATTTCTGTCATGTTCACGATTCCCTGTCCGTCGTTCAGCACGCACAAATGCCCATCCGCAGCGCGTGGTTGGCCGGAATTCAGACAGGTATCGTCGCCTCCCGGATCGCGAGACCGGAATGCGTTCGAGAGTCACTCCGCACATTCACGGCCGCTGCATCCCCGAATCCCTACAGCAGGAGGTCCCCGTCGACATGCTGGTCACTCAGACCCCCGGTGGGGTGATGATGAAGGGCGGCGACGATTCGGAGCCCTCCAAGATCAGGCCGGGAACATCGCGGCGGGTGCTCGCCTTTGTCAGGCCCCATCGGAAAATCGCGATCGCCCTCATTCTCGTGACCCTCGTCGACTCCCTCGTCATCGTCACGACTCCCCTCCTTCTCAAGGAGATCGTCGACAGCGGGATCATGAAGGACGACGCCCGGCTCGTCGTCGTCCTGGCGCTGCTCGTCGCCGCGCTCGCCCTCGCCGGCTCCGTCACCCAACTCGCGCAGAGCGCCCTGTCCGGCCGTATCGGCCAGGGAGTCAGCTACGACCTGCGGGTCCAGGCGTTCCGCCATGTGCAGCGCATGCCCCTCGCGTTCTTCACCCGCACCCAGACCGGCGCCCTCTCCAGCCGGCTCAGCACCGACGTGGTCATGGCCCAGCAGGCCCTCACCACCCTGCTGCTGTCGGCGACCGGCGCCGTCACCGTCGTACTGGTGCTTGCCGAGATGTTCTATCTCTCCTGGCTCGTCAGCCTCATCGCGCTCGTGCTGCTGCCGCTGTTCTTCTTTCCCTGGCTCTACATCGGCCGCCGACTCCAGGCGCATTCCAGGAAGCAGATGGAACTGCACGCCAACCTGAGCGGAACGATTCACGAGCGCTTCAATGTGCAAGGCGCCATGCTGGCCAAGCTGTTCGGCCGCCCGGCCGAGGAACTGGCCGACTACCGAGGCGAAGCGGAGCGCGTACGAGAGGTCGGCGTCCGCCTCACCATCTTCAGCCGCCTCGCCTTCATCCTCATGGCCCTGCTCACCGCGCTCACCACCGCCCTGGTGTACGGCGTCGGCGGCGGACTAGTACTCGACGGCGTCATCGGACTCGGCACCCTGGTGGCCCTGGCCACCCTGCTGGGCCGGCTGTTCGGCCCCATCACCCAGCTCTCCAGCATGCAGGCCAACGCCGTCACGGTGCTGATCAGTTTCGACCGGATCTTCGAACTGCTCGACATCAAACCGCTCATCGAGGAACACCCGGACGCCGTCGCGCTTCCCCCACCCAGCAGCGCCTCGGCCCCCGAGATCCGCTTCGACCAGGTGTCCTTCGCCTACCCCCGCCCCGAGGAGGTCTCACTGGCCTCCCTGGAAACCCACTCGGCCTCCGGTGACCAGCGCAGCAAGCCCGTGCCGGAGGTCCTGCACGGATTGGACTTCAGCGTCGCCCCCGGCACGCTCACCGCGCTCGTCGGCCCCTCCGGCGCCGGCAAGACCACCATCACCCACCTGGTGTCACGGCTGTACGACGTGACCTCGGGAGCCGTCCGCATCGACGGCACGGACGTACGCGACCTCACCTTCGACTCCCTGCGCGCCACCGTCGGAGTCGTCGCCCAGGACGCGTACCTCTTCCACGACACCATCCGTGCGAACCTCGCGTACGCCCGCCCCGAGGCCACCGAGGAGGAGCTGATCGAGGCCTGCGAGCAGGCCCGCATCCTCGACCTGATCCGCTCCCTGCCCGACGGACTCGACACGGTCGTCGGAGACCGCGGCTTCCGGCTCTCCGGCGGCGAGAAGCAGCGACTGGCCGTCGCCCGGCTCCTGTTGAAGGCACCGGCGATCGTCGTGCTGGACGAGGCCACCGCCCACCTGGATTCCGAGTCGGAGGCCGCCGTCCAACGCGCCCTCAAGACGGCCCTGAGCAACCGAACCTCCTTGGTGATCGCCCACCGGCTCTCCACCGTCCGCGAGGCCGACCAGATCCTCGTGATCGACGACGGCCGAGTCCGCGAAAAGGGCACCCACGACGAACTCCTCGCCGCCGGAGGCCTCTACACCCACCTCCACAACACCCAGTTCAGCAAGTCCGAAACGCTGCCCCCGCCCCGCGGCAACGGCCACCGCGAGCCGGCCCCGCCCCAGGGCTCGACCGGCCCGAGGGTCCGGACGCGCGGCGGTGCCATGGGCGGCGGAATGGGCCCCGGCGGCGGCGTGGGAGGCGGCATGCCCGGCGGCGGAATGGGCGGCCCTGGCATGGGCGGCGGCCCCGGTATGCGGGGCCCACGGGTACGGGGCGACGGCTCCCCCTGATCAACACCAGCAGCCCGCGGAGCGGTCGTCCGTCGAAGGGGGAGACATGAACGGCACATCGGTGGCAGCGCCCGTCTCGGTGCTGGAGTTGTTCCGCGCACGGGTGGTTGAGGCACCGGATGCGGTGGCTGTCGTCGAGGGCGGGCGGCAGGTGTCGTACGGGGAGTTGGACGCGGCGTCTGACCGGGTGGCAGCGTATCTGCGAGACCGTGAGGTCGGCCGGGGTGACCGGGTGGCCGTACGGCTGGAACGTTCCGCCGACCTGATCGGCGTGCTGCTGGGCGTGTGGAAGGCGGGGGCGGCTTATGTCCCGGTGGACGGTGCCTATCCGGCGGAGCGTGTCGCGTTCGTGCTGGAGGATTCCGCACCTGCAGTGACGATCGACGAGGTCGTCGAGGGCGCGGGCGGTGCGCCGTCAGTTGCGTTGGACGGCGATGATCTCGCGTATGTGATGTACACGTCCGGTTCGACGGGGACGCCGAAGGGTGTTGCCGTGCCGCACGGGAGTGTGGCGGCGCTGGTGGGGGATCCCGGTTGGGGTGTCGGTCCCGGCGACGCGGTTCTCTTCCATGCCCCGCATGCCTTCGACATCTCGTTGTTCGAGGTGTGGGTGCCGCTGGTGAGCGGGGCCCGGGTGGTCATCGCCGAGCCGGGTGTGGCGGTGGACGCCGCGGCGGTACGGCGGCATATCACTGCCGGTGTGACCCATGTGCACGTCACCGCCGGGCTGTTCAGGGTGCTGGCGGAGGAGGAGCCCGACTGCTTCACCGGCGCCCGCGAGGTCCTGACCGGCGGCGATGTCGTACCCCTGGAGGCGGTGGAGCGGGTCCGCGCCGCCTGCTCTGATGTACGCGTCCGGCACCTGTACGGCCCCACGGAATCGACTCTGTGCGCCACTTGGCACCTCGTCGAGCCGGGCGACGACACCGCTCGGGTACTGCCGATCGGCCACCCGCTCGCCAACCGTCACGTCCACGTACTCGACGATTCGCTCCGGCGCGTCGCCCCCGGCGTGACGGGTGAGTTGTACATCGCCGGGGCGGGACTCGCCCGTGGGTACTTGGAGCGGGCGGGGCTGTCGGCCGAGCGGTTCGTGGCCTGCCCGTTCGCGGACGGGGCGCGGATGTACCGGACCGGTGATCTCGCTCGCTGGACGGAAGACGGCGAGCTCGTCTTCGCCGGCCGCGCGGACGCGCAGGTGAAGATCCGTGGCTTCCGCGTCGAACTCGGCGAGGTGGAAGCCGCGTTGGCGGCGCAGTCTGCTGTCGCCCAGGCCGTCGTGGTCGCCCGTGAGGACCGGCCCGGCGAGAAACGGCTCGTCGGATACCTCGTCCCCGATGGCGATCACCTCGACGAGGGCCAGGTACGCGCGCGTCTCGCACAGACCCTGCCCGACTACATGGTCCCGGCCGCCCTCGTCGTACTCGACGCCCTGCCCCTGACCGTCAACGGCAAGGTCGACCACAAGGCCCTGCCCGCGCCGGAGTTCGCCGCCACCACCGGCCGTGAACCCCGTACGCCGGCCGAGACCCTCCTCTGCGAGCTGTTCGCGGACGTCCTGGGCCGCGAACACGTCGGAGTGGCGGACAGCTTCTTCGAGCTGGGTGGCGACTCCATCATGTCGATGCAGCTCGCCGCACGAGGCAACCGCAAGGGCATCGCCTTCAGCGCCCAGGACGTCTTCGAGCACGAAACGCCAGCCGCCATCGCCACCGTGGCACAGCTCGAAGTCACCCCTGACACGAAGGCACCGCAGGCCGATGCCCCGCTGCTCGACCTCAGCGCGGACGAGTCCGCCGAGCTGGAGGCCCTGGTTCCCGGCCTCGCCGAGATCTGGCCGCTCACACCGCTACAGGAAGGGCTGCTCTTCCACGCCGCGTACGACGAGCAGGGCCCCGATGTCTACGAGGGCCAGTGGACGCTTGAACTGAGCGGGCGGCTCGATGCCGCCCGACTGCGGGCGGCCTGGAACGGTGTGGCGGCACGGCACGCGACCCTGCGGGCCGGCTTCCACCGGCTTGCGTCGGGACGGCTGGTCCAAGGTGTCGTGGCGGACGCTGCGATCCCGTGGCGGGAGGTCGATCTCTCCGGGCTCGGCGCGGAGGAGACGGCGGCACGGCTCGCCGAGACGGCCGCGCGGGAGCAGACGGAACGCTTCGACCCGGCCCGCCCCCCGCTGCTGCGACTCGTCCTCGTCCGGATGTCCGACGAGCGTCACCGGCTCATAGTCGTCACGCACCACATCCTCTTCGACGGCTGGTCCATGTCCGTCGTCCTGAACGAGGTCGCCGCGCTGTACGCCTCCGGCGGCGACGACTCCGCGCTCGGGCCGGCACCGTCCTTCAGGGACCATCTGGCCTGGCTGGCGCGGCAGGACAAGGAGGCCGCGCTCACGGCGTGGCGGGCCGAGCTGGCCGGCGTCGACGAACCCACCCTCGTCGATCCCCAGGAACGGGCGCAGGACTCGGCCGACGCCGGATTCCTGACCCGCGAGTTCCCGCGGGACTTCACCGCCCGGCTGGTCGCCTTCGCCCGAGCCGGTGGGCTGACGGTCAACACGCTGCTCCAGGGCGCTTGGGCGTTGGTGCTCTCGCGGCTCACGGGCAGCACCGACATCGTGTTCGGCGCGCCCGTCGCGGCCCGGCCCACCGAACTGCCGGGCGTCGAGGGCATGGTCGGGGTGTTCATGAACACCGTGCCCGTCCGGGTACCGCTCGACGGCGAGCAGCGGATGCTGGACATGCTGACCGCGCTGCAAGGCCGCCAGTCCGCCCTGATCGGCTCCCATCACGTGGGGCTCTCGGAACTGCAGAAGCTCACCGGGTCCCGGTCCGCCTTCGACTCGGTTCTGGTCTTCGAGAACTACCCTCGGGCGGTCGGCTCCGCCGAATCCCACGACGGCCTTCGGACGGACCATGTCTCGACCGTGGAGGGCACCCACTACCCGCTGACGCTGGGGATCGTCCTCGCCGACCACCTCCAGGTCCGCCTCGCCCATCGCCTCGCCGTGTTCTCGGAAACGGACGCCGAGGGCCTGGTGCACGCCCTGACGCGTGTGCTGGAGCAGGTGATCACGGATCCGTCGATGCCGGTGGGACGGATGGCCGTGCCCGGCGTCGCCGCCGATCCCACCCCGCTGCCGGACGCCCCTGAAGCACACCCGGACACCTCCCCGCTCCCACCCCACCGCTTCACCGACCAGGCTGCACGAACTCCCACGGCCACCGCCCTCATCGCGGCCGAGCGCGAGCTGACGTACGCCGAACTGGCCCGTGACGCCGAGCGCCTCGCCCACCACCTCGCCGTACGCGGCATCGGCCCCGACACCCGCGTGGCCGTCCTGGCGCCCCGCTCGGTGGAGCTGATCACCGCCCTGCTCGGCATCGCGCTCGCGGGCGGCGCGTACGTTCCCGTCGACCCCGACCACCCCGCCGACCGCATCGCCTTTGTGCTCGCCGACGCCGCACCCGCTGCGGTGCTCTGCACGACCCGGACCCGGCCTATGGTGCCGGAGGGGTTCACGGGCCAGGTGCTCACCCTTGACGAAGACCGACCGGAGGGCGACTTCGACGACGACCGGACGCTCACTCCACCCGACGCCGACCACATCGCGTACGTCATCCACACCTCCGGTTCCACCGGCACGCCCAAGGGCGCCGCCGTCACCTGGGGCGGGCTGCGGAACCTGGTCGCCGATCGGATCGAGCGGTACGGCATCGGCACGGACACCCGACTCGTGCAGCTGGTATCGCCGAGCTTCGACGTGTCGATGGCGGACATCTGGCCGACGCTGTGCGCGGGGGGCCGTCTGGTGCTCGCCCCGCCGGGCGGGCACACCACCGGCGACGAGCTCGGCGACCTGCTGGCCGACCACCGCATCACCCACGCCGTGATGCCCGCCGTCCAGCTCACCCACCTCCCGGACCGAGAACTGCCCGCGCTGCGCGTGCTGGTGAGCGGCGGCGACGCCCTCCCGGCGGACACCCGACGGCGTTGGGCGGCCCGCTGCGACCTTCACAACGAGTACGGCGTCACCGAGGCGACCGTCGTCTCCACCGTCACCGCCCCGCTGGACGACGCGGGCCCGCTGACGATCGGCCGCCCGATCGCGCGCGCCGGCGTCCACGTCCTGGACGGCTTCCTGCGGCCGGTGCCGCCGGGTGTGACGGGCGAGCTGTACGTGACCGGCACCGGCCTGGCCCGCGGCTACCTCCGTAGGCCGGCGCTCACCGCCCACCGGTTCGTCGCCGACCCGCGCACCGGCGGCGGGCGGATGTACCGCACCGGCGACCTCGTCCGGCACACCCACGGCGGCGAGTTGGTGTTCCTCGGACGGGCCGACGAGCAGGTCAAGCTGCGCGGGCACCGGATCGAGCCGGGCGAGGTAGAGGCCGCGCTCGCCGACCACGCCGACGTCGAGCAGGCGGTCGCGGCGATCCACGACGCCCGGCTCATCGGTTACGTCGTGCCTGCCGACGGGCGCGATCCCGACCCCTCGGCCGTACGCGCCCACGCCTCCCGCACGCTCCCCGACTACATGGTCCCGGCCGCCGTGGTGGTCCTCGACGAGCTGCCCCTGACCCCGAACGGCAAGCTGGACCGCGAGGCCCTGCCGCAGCCCGACTTCGCCTCCGAAGCCGTCGGCCGGGCACCGAGGACCCCCGCCGAGGAGGTCTTCTGCACCGCCGTCGCCGAGACGCTCGGACTCGACCGTGTCGGCGCCGACGACAGCTTCTTCGTGCTCGGCGGCGACTCCATCACCTCGCTGCAACTCGTCACCCGGGCCCGGCAGGCCGGACTGGTCGTCACGCCCCGGCAGATCTTCGACGAGAAGACCCCCGAGCGGCTCGCCCTCGTCGCCGAGCCCGTCGGCACCACTGATCGCGGATCCGACGCCGACGACGGTGCGGGCGAGGTGCCCTGGACGCCCGCCGCCCACTTCCTGGGCGAGCGGGTCACGGGCGGCGCCTTCGCGCAGTGGACGATCCTCGCCACGCCACCCGGGCTCCGTAAGGACGCCCTCGACACCGTTCTCACGGCCCTCGTCGAGACCCACGCCATGCTCCGCGCCCGGGTGACGGAAGACGACGCCGGGCCACGACTGATCGCCGGCGGCACGGACTCCGTGGACACCGCAGGTCTCCTTGCCCGCGTGGACGCGACCGGTACCCCGGGCGAACTCGCCGACGCCACCGAGGCGGCCGCCCGCGAGGCCGTGGCCCGGCTCGACCCGTCGACCGGGGCGATGATCAGGGCCGTATGGCTGGACGCGGGACCCGAGCGGGCCGGGCGGCTGGTCCTCGCCGTGCACCACCTCGCCGTCGACGGGGTGTCGTGGCGGATCCTCCTGCCCGACCTGAGGGAGGCGTACGAGGCCGCGATCGCCGGTCACTCCCCGCGTCCCGCCCCGGTCCCCACCTCGTACAGGCGCTGGACGCATCTGCTGGCCGCGGAGGCGCACAGCGATCACCGTGTCGCCGAACTGCCCTCCTGGGCAGCTCTGTTGAGGGACGCCACTCCGCTGCCCGGCATACCGACCCTCGACCCGGCCCGGGACACGGCGGCGACCGTACGCCACACGTCCTGGACCCTGCGGAACAACGACACCGCCACCCTCGTCGGCCGGACGGCGGCCCAGTTCCACTGCGGTGTCCACGACATCCTGCTCGCCACGCTGGCGGGAGCCGTCGCCCACTGGCGTGACGACCCCTACGCGCCGGTCCTGGTGAACGTCGAAGGCCACGGCCGTACGCCGTTGGACGGTGCCGATCTCTCCCGTACCGTCGGCTGGTTCACCAGCGCCCACCCCGTACGGCTCGACGTCAGTGGCGTGGACCTCTTCGGGGTGATGGACGGCGAGAGGGCCGCGGGGCTGCTGCTGAAGTCCGTCAAGGAGCAGATCCGTGCCGTGCCCGGTGACGGGCTGGGGTACGGGCTGTTGCGGTACCTCAATGCCGAGACCGCGCCGGTCCTGGCCGAACTGCCCCTACCCCAGGTCGGATTCAACTACCTGGGCCGGTTCGACGCCCGGGCCGGCGGATCCGTCCGCGCGGGCGCGAGCGTGCCGTGGGAGCCGGCGACTCCGCGGGCCCTGTACAGCTCCGACGATCCGCGCATGCCCCTGCCGCACGCCCTGGAGGCCGGTGCCGTCGTCCGCGACACCCGCCACGGCCCCGAACTGACCCTCACCCTCAGCCGCCCGGCGCGGGTGCTGGCCGACGATGCCGCGGACTCCCTCGGCCGTATCTGGCTGGCGCTGCTGCGGGGGCTGGCGGCCCACTCGGAGAGCCCGGCGGTCGGCGGCCACACACCGTCCGACTTCCCCCTGCTGGACCTGGACCAGGACGAGGTCGAGCAGCTCGAAGCGATCGCAGCGGACCTCGAAGGAGGCCTGTCCCGGTGACGTCCACAACCCCGGTCCACGGCTCGGCGCTCGCCGAGGTGTGGCCCCTCTCTCCGTTGCAGGAAGGTTTGCTCTTCCACGCCGAGTACGGCGGGCAGGGGCCCGACCTCTACACGATCCAGCGCACCGACCTGCTGAGCGGACCCATCGACTCAGGCCGGCTACGCGCCTCCTGGCGGGCCCTGTTGAACCGGCACTCCGCCCTGCGCGCCAGCTTCCACCGCCGCAAGTCGGGCCGGACCGTACAGCTCATACCGCGCGAGGTCGCCCTGCGCTGGCGCGAGGCCGATCTGTCGGACACGGACCTGACCGAGGAGGAAGCGCTCGCCGAGGTGCGGCGGCTGGCCGCCGAGGAGCGGGCGGAGCGGTTCGACCTCGCCAAGGCGCCCCTGCTGCGGCTGCTGCTCGTCCGGCTGTCCCCCGAGCGGCACTGGACCGTGATGACCTCCCATCACATCCTGCTGGACGGCTGGTCGATGCCGGTCATGCTCACCGAACTCGCCGAGATCTACGCGGCCGACGGTGATGCCTCGGGACTCGGCCCGGCACCCACCTTCCGCGACCACCTCGCCTGGCTGTCCCGACAGGACAAGGACAGTGCGAGCCATGCGTGGCGCGAGGAGCTGGCCGACGCCGACGGCCCCACCCTCGTCGCTCCGGCCGGCCCGGACCACTCATCGGTGCTGCCCGAGAGGCATGGGCTGACCCTCTCCGACGAACTCTCCGACGCCCTCACCACCCTGTCCCGCCGCCACGGCCTGACCGTCAACACCGTGATGCAGGGCGCCTGGGCGATGCTCCTCGCCCGGCTGACCGGCCGCACGGACGTCGTCTTCGGCGCGACCGTCGCCGGCCGTCCCGCCGAACTCCCCGGCGTCGAGTCGATGGTGGGCCTGTTCATCAACAGCGTGCCGGTACGGGTCCGCCTCGACGCCGACCGGCCCCTGCTGCGCCTGCTGACCGAGCTGCAGGCCCGCCAGTCCGCGCTCCTGCCCCACCAGCACCTCAGCCTGCCCGAGATCCAACGGGTGGGCGGGCCGGGCGCCGTGTTCGACGCCATGCTGATGTTCGAGAACTACCCGCTGCCGCCCGACGAGGCGCCCGCGCCCGGAGCGCTCGCCTTCACCCACCTGGAGGGCCGGCAGGCCACCCACTACGCGCTGACCCTCGGCGTGATGCCGGGCAGCCCCATGCGGCTCCACGTGACCTACCGGCCCGACGCGATCGACGCCGACGTGGCCCAGGACCTGCTGGGCCGGCTGGAGTGGGTGCTGGAGCAGCTGGTCTCCGATCCGTCCGTGCTGGTGGGCCGCGTCGGACTGGTGGGACGCCTGGAGCGCGGGCTGGTGGTGGAGGGCTGGAACGCCACCGCCGGTGACGTCCCCTCGGGCTCCTCGGTACTGGAGATGTTCCGCGCACGGGTGGCGCAGGCGCCGGAGGCGGTGGCTGTCGTCGACGGTGAGCGGCAGGTGTCGTACGGAGAGCTGGACGCGGACTCCAACCGGGTGGCGGTCTACTTGCAGGGCCGTGGGGTGGGCCGGGGCGACCGTGTCGCGGTCCGGCTGGAGCGGTCGATCGACCTGATCGGGGCACTGCTGGGGGTGTGGAAGGCGGGGGCGGCCTACGTCCCGGTGGACAGTGCCTATCCCGCGGAGCGCGTCGCGTTCATGGTGGAGGACTCCGCGCCCGTCCTGACGATCGACGACCCCTCGGCCTTCACCGCCGAAGGCGAGCCCGAGGCGGTGGAGACGGCCGGGGGCGACATCGCGTACGTGATGTACACGTCCGGTTCGACGGGGACGCCGAAGGGCGTCGCCGTGCCGCACGCGAGCGTGGCGGCGCTGGTGGGGGAGCCGGGCTGGGGCGTCGGCCCCGGTGACGCGGTGCTGTTCCATGCCCCGCACGCCTTCGACATCTCGTTGTTCGAGGTGTGGGTGCCGCTGGCGAGCGGCGGTCGGATCGTCGTCGCCGAGCGCTCCATGGCCGTGGACGATGCGGCCGTTCGGCGGCACATCGCCGACGGGGTGACGCATGTGCACGTCACCGCTGGACTGTTCCGGGTGCTGGCCGAAGAGGCGCCCGACTGCTTCGACGGCGTCCACGAGGTCCTCACCGGTGGTGACGTCGTACCCCTGGAGGCGGTGGAGCGGGTCCGCGCGGCCTGCCCCGATGTGCGCGTCCGGCATCTCTACGGACCCACCGAGGTCTCCTTGTGCGCGACCTGGCATCTGTTCGAACCCGGCGAGGAGCAGGGGGACGTGCTGCCGCTCGGACGGCCGCTCAACAACCGTCAGGTGTACGTCCTCGATCCCTTCCTCCAGCCGGTGCCACCCGGCGTGACGGGTGAGCTGTACATCGCCGGCGCCGGGCTCGCCCGAGGCTATCTGGGACGGGCCGGGCTGTCGGCCGAGCGGTTCGTGGCGAGCCCGTTCGCGGACGGGGAGCGGATGTACCGGACCGGCGACCTGGTGCGCTGGACCACTGGCGTCGAGCTGGTCTTCGTGGGCCGTGCGGACGCGCAGGTGAAGATCCGTGGCTTCCGGGTCGAACTCGGCGAGGTCGAAGCCGCGTTGGCCGCGCAACCCGCGGTCGCCCAGGCCGTCGTGATCGCCCGGGAGGACCGGCCCGGCGAGAAACGGCTCGTCGGATACCTCGTACCTAGCGGCGGGGAGCCGGACACCGAGGCCGTACGCGCTTCGCTGGCCGACAAGCTGCCGGAGTACATGGTCCCGGCCGCCCTCGTCGTGCTCGACGCCCTGCCCCTGACCGTAAACGGCAAGGTCGACCTAAAGGCGCTGCCCGCACCGGAGTTCGCAGCCTCCGCGAGCCGGGAGCCGCGCACCGCCGCCGAGGAGCTCCTGTGCGAACTGTTCGCCGAGGTGCTGGGCCGGGAGCGGGTCGGGGCCGCCGACAGCTTCTTCGAACTGGGCGGCGACTCCATCATGTCGATGCAGCTCGCCGCGCGTGGCACGCGCCGGGGTGTGGTGTTCAGCGCGCAGGACGTGTTCGAGCACGAGACTCCCGCAGGAATCGCCGCAGTGGCGCAGCTGGAGGCGGACGGCGAGGCAGCCCGGGACATCGCCACGGGCCCCGTTCCGCCGACGCCCGCCCTCGCGGCCTCCGGACCCACCGCCGCCCGTCCCGGGTTCGCCCAGTGGATGGTGGTCGGTGCCCCGCCGGTGCTGGACGTGGAGACGCTCACCGCAGGGCTCGGCGTACTGCTCGACACGCACGACATGCTGCGTGCCCGGGTCGTGGAAGGGCCGAGGCTCGTGGTGGAGGAACGGGGCGGCGTCGATCCGTCCTCGCTGGTCTCCGTGCTCCGGGTGACCGACCCCGGTGAGCTGGACGGGGCCGTCGAGCGGGCCGCCCGGGCGGCTGCGGGGCGGCTCGACCCGGCGGCCGGAGTGTTGGTGCGGCTGGTCTGGGTGGACGCCGGTCCCGGTTGCGTGGGGCGGCTGGTCCTCGTCGCGCACCATCTCGTCGTCGACGGGGTGTCGTGGCGGATCCTGCTGCCGGACCTGCGGGCAGCGTGCGAGGCGGCCGCGCGGGGACGGGCGGCCGAACCGGGCGGGCAGGGCAGGGCGGTTGAACCGCGCGGGCGGGGCACGGCGGCCGAACCGGGCGCGATGGGCAAGACGGTCGAACCGAGCGCGGTGGGAACGTCGTTCCGGCGCTGGGCCGCGCTGCTGGAGT
Organism: Streptomyces chartreusis; assembly: GCF_008704715.1. Taxonomy (NCBI): domain Bacteria; kingdom Bacillati; phylum Actinomycetota; class Actinomycetes; order Kitasatosporales; family Streptomycetaceae; genus Streptomyces; species Streptomyces chartreusis. The sequence continues at coordinate 368,347 of NZ_CP023689.1, read as the reverse complement.
CCGAGGCCCGGCGCGAGGAACGGGTCGCCGAGCTGGAGGGCTGGCGGGCGATGCTCGCCGGTGGCGACGCGCCGATCGGCGGCAGGGCGCTCGACCCGGCCCGCGACACCGCCGGCACCCTCGAACGCCATGCCTGGACCGTGGCCGCACCACAGGCACGAGTGATCGTCGGACGCACCCCCGGCGTCTTCCACTGCGGTGTCCACGAAGTCCTCCTCGCCACGCTCGCCGCAGCCGTCGTAGAGTGGCGCACCGGTACAGACCATGACGTTCTGGTGGATGTCGAAGGCCACGGCCGTACGGCGGTGTCCGGCGCGGAACTGTCCCGAACGGTCGGCTGGTTCACCAGCGTCCACCCGGTACGGATCGACCTGACCGGCGTCGACGTGGCGGACGCGTCGGCCGGGGGAGCGGCGGCGGGCGCACTGCTGAAGACGGTGAAGGAGCAGTCCCGGGCGATCCCCGGTGACGGCCTCGGCTACGGGTTGCTGCGTCACCTCAACCCCGACACTGCATCGGTCCTGGCTCAACTCCCCACCCCCCAGGTGGGCTTCAACTATCTCGGCCGATTCCCCGCCCCCGCCACCGAAGCGGCCGCATGGCAGCCCGCAGGGCTCACCGCCCTCGGCGGCTCGAACGACCCGGACATGCCCGTCAAGCACGCCCTCGGCGCGGGAGCGGTGATCCGCGACAGCGCCGAAGGCCCCGAACTCACCCTCCTGTTGAGCCACCCCTCCGGCCCGCTCGACGCCGCCTCGGTCCAAGAGCTCGGCCGGATCTGGCTACGGCTGCTGGACGGCCTGGCCGCGCACACCGAGGACCCGTCGGCCGGCGGTCACACCGCGTCCGACTTCCCTCTCCTCCGCCTCGACCAGGACGAAGTGGACGAGCTCGAAGCCGAGTTCGCCGACGAGCACCCGTAGTCACCCGCCCGACCCGCGCTTGTCTGTGAGGAGTTACGCGATGACCCGATCCCAGGTCGAGGACGTCTGGCCGCTGTCGCCGTTGCAGGAGGGACTGCTGTTCCACGCGGCCTTCGTCAGCGACGGGCCGGACGTCTACCAGGGGCAGCGGCTCCTGGACCTGGACGGCCCCGTCGACGCCGACCTGCTCCGGACGTCGTGGGAGGCGCTGCTGGCCAGGCACCCGGTGCTGCGGGCGGGCTTCCGGCGCCGCAAGTCGGGCGAGGCAGTGCAGGTCATCGCACGCGAGGTGGAACTCCCGTGGCGGATGGAAGACCTGTCGGCGCTGGACGCGGAGACGGCGGCGGCACGGCTCATGGAACTGGCCGCCGAGGACCGGGCGCAGCGCTTCAACCTCGCCGCGCCGCCCCTGCTCCGTCTGCTCCTCGTCAGGCTGGCCGAGAACCGGCACCGGCTCATCGTCACCAGCCACCACATCATCATGGACGGCTGGTCGATGCCCGTCCTGCTCCACGATCTGACCACCGTCTACGCGGCCGGCGGCGACGCCGCGAAACTCCCCGAGCCCAGCTCCTACCGCGACTACCTCGCCTGGCTCGGCCGCCAGGACAAGGACACGGCACGCGAGGCATGGCGGGGCGAACTCCTCGGTGCCGAGGAGCCCACGCTGGTCGCGACCGCCGACCGGGGCCGTAAGCCCGTCCTGCCCGAGAGTCTGATCGCCGATATCCCCGAGAAGCTGACGGGTGAGCTGACCGGGCTGGCCCGGCAGCACGGCCTCACCGTCAACACGCTGATCCAGGGTGCCTGGGCCATGGTCCTGGCGCGGCTGACCGGCCGTACGGACGTGGTCTTCGGTGCCACGGTCGCCGGCCGCCCCGCCGGGCTCGCGGGCGTCGAGTCGATGATCGGCATGTTCATCAACACCCTGCCCGTACGCGTCGAACTCGACGGCGAGCGGCCGTCGGTGGAGATGCTCAAGGCGCTCCAGACCCGCCAGTCCGCGCTCATCGCCCACCAGCACCTCGGCCTCGCCGAGATCCAGCGGCTCGGCGGCGCGGGCGCGGTCTTCGACACCCTCGTCGTCTTCGAGAACTATCCACGCCCGCCGGAGGAGCCCGCCGCCCCTGACGCCTTCACCCTGCGCTTCGCCGCCGGCCAGGAGACGGCCCACTACCCGCTGACCCTCGTCGCCGTCCCCAAGGATCGGATGCTCTTCAAACTCGACTACCGCCCCGACCTCTTCGACCGTGAGACCGCCGAGGCCGTCTTCGGCCGGCTCGTCCGAGTCCTGGAGCAACTCGCGGCCGACCCGCGGCAGCCGGTGGGGCGCGTCGACGCGATAGGCGAGGCCGAGCGAGCCCGGGTCATCGACCACTGGAACTCGACCGCGGCCGACCGGCCGGCCGAATCCGTCCTGGAACTCTTCGCCCGACAGGTGGCCCGGACACCGGACGCCATCGCGGTCTCGGACGGCGAACGACAGCTGACGTACGCCGAACTGGACACTCGATCGGGCCAGTTGGCACGGCACCTGGCTGACCGGGAGGTGCGCGCGGGCGACCGCGTCGCCGTGGTGCTGGAACGGTCGACTGACCTCCTGATCGCGCTGCTCGCGGTGTGGAAGACCGGGGCCGCGTACGTCCCCGTGGACACCGCATATCCGGCGGAGCGGATCGCGTTCCTGCTCACGGACTGCGATCCGGCGGCCGTGGTGTACTCCGAGCGGACACGCGTCGTCGTACCCGAGGGCGTGCCGGCCCCGCTGGTGCCGCTCGACGAGGCTTCGGTGCTCGACGGCGACCCCCTTTCTGTTCCCGTGGCCGGGGACGACATCGCGTACGTGATGTACACGTCCGGTTCGACGGGGACGCCGAAGGGCGTCGCCGTGCCGCACGGGAGTGTCGCGGCGCTGGTCGGGGAGCCCGGCTGGGCGGTGGGGCCGGATGACTCGGTGCTGTTCCATGCCCCGCATGCCTTCGACATCTCGTTGTTCGAGGTGTGGGTGCCGCTGGCGAGCGGGGCCCGGGTCGTGGTCGCCGAGCCATCAGTGGCGGTGGACGCGGCTGCCGTGCGGGAGTACATCGCCGGTGGAGTGACGCATGTGCACGTCACCGCCGGGCTGTTCCGGGTGCTGGCGGAGGAGTCGCCGGAGTGCTTCACGGGAGTGCGGGAGGTGCTCACCGGCGGTGACGTCGTGCCAGCGAGGGCCGTGCAACGGGTGCGGTCGGCTTGCCCCGACGTCCGGGTACGGCATCTGTACGGCCCCACCGAAGTGTCGCTGTGCGCGACCTGGCAGCTGCTGGAGCCGGGCGACCAGTCGCCCCAAGTGCTGTCGGTCGGAAGGCCGTTGGGGAACCGTCAGGTGTACGTCCTCGACGCCTATCTGCATCCCGTCGCCCCCGGTGTGACGGGTGAGCTGTACATCGCCGGTGCCGGTCTGGCCCGTGGGTATCTGAAGCGGGCCGGGCTGTCGGCCGAGCGGTTCGTCGCCTGTCCCTTCGCGGACGGGGAGCGGATGTACCGGACCGGCGACCTGGTGCGCTGGACCTCGGACGGCGAGCTGGTGTTCGTGGGCCGGGCGGACGCCCAGGTCAAGGTCCGTGGATTCCGCGTCGAACTGGGTGAGGTGGAGGCGGCGCTGGCCGCGGAGGCCGGCGTCGGCCAGGCGGTGGTCACGGCCCGCGAGGACCGGCCCGGGGAGAAGCGGCTGATCGGGTACGTCGTCCCCGACGGCGAGGACGTGGACACCGAGCTGCTGCGCGAGCACCTGGCGAAGGTGCTGCCCGAGTACATGGTCCCGGCCGCCCTGATCGTGCTCGACGCGCTGCCGTTGACCGCCAACGGCAAGGTCGACCACCGGGCGCTGCCCGCACCGGACTTCGCCGTCCGGGTCAAGGGTCGCGAGCCGGGCACCGACGCGGAGCGGACGCTGTGCGAGATCTTCGCGGCGGTGCTGGGCCTGGAGCGGGTCGGCACCGAGGACGACTTCTTCCACCTGGGCGGCGACTCGATCACCTCGATGCAGGTCGTCGCCAGGGCAGGCCGGGCGGATCTGGTCCTGACGCCGCGCCAGGTCTTCGACCTGCGTACACCCGAGAGGCTCGCGCACGCCGCCCGACCGGCCGCGACGAGGACCACGACCACGCCCGAGGACGCCGTAGGTGAACTGCCCTGGACGCCCGTCATGCGCGCCCTGGGCCGTGCCGCGGCCCGTCCCGGGTTCGCGCAATGGGCGGTGGTGGCGGCCCCACCGGCGCTCGGCGAGGAGACTCTGACCACCGCCCTCGGGACCCTGCTCGACACGCACGACATGCTGCGTGCCCGGGTGGCCGCCGACACGACGACGCTCGTGGTCGCGGAGCGCGGGTCCGTGGACGCCGCCGCGCTGGTGGAGCGGGTAACACTCCGAACCGACGAGGACCTGGACGGAGCCGTCGAACGGGCGGCGCGGAAAGCGCCGGACGGGCTGGACCCGGCAGCCGGAGTGATGGCGCGGCTGGTGTGGGTGGACGCCGGGCCCGAGCGGGCGGGGCGGCTGGTCCTGGTCGTGCACCACCTGGTGGTGGACGGCGTGTCGTGGCGGATTCTGCTGCCGGACCTGCGTGTCGCGTGGGAGGCGGCCGTCGCGGGCCGGGCCGCGGACCTGGACCCGGTGGGGACCTCGTTCCGGCGCTGGGCTCAGCTGCTGGAATCCGAGGCGCGGGACGAGAGGCGGATCGCGGAACTGGACCGGTGGCGCGAGCTGCTCGGTGACGGTGACGCCCTGATCGGCGCACGGGCGCTGGACCCCGCCCGCGACACCGCCGACACCCTCCGGCACCGCTCCTGGACCCTGTCCGGCGCGCCGGCCCACGACCTCATCGGCCGTATCTCCGCCGCCTTCCACTGCGGTGTCCACGAGGCGCTGCTCGCCACGCTGGCGGGCGCGGTCGCCCGCTCCCGGTCCGGCGCGGACAGCGTGGTGCTGGTGGATGTAGAGGGCCACGGCCGTGAGCCGCTCGCCTCCGACGTGGACCTGTCGCGCACGGTGGGCTGGTTCGCCGATGCGCACCCCGTGCGGCTGGACACGGCGGACATCGACGTGACGGACGCGTCGGCCGGGGGAGCGGCCGCGGGGGCCCTGCTGAAGGCGGTGAAGGAGCAGTCGCGGGCCGTGCCCGGGGACGGCCTCGGCTACGGGCTGCTGCGTCACTTCAACCCCGACACGGCATCGGCCCTGGCTCAACTCCCCTCCCCGCAGGTGGGCTTCAACTACCTCGGCCGGTTCCCCGCCGCACCGGCCGCCGGGCCGTCAGCACCGGGCGGCTCCATCGCCCCCGACACGCCGCTGCTGCACACGGTCGAGGCCGCCGCCGTCGTCCGCGACACGCCGGAGGGCCCGGAGCTGACCCTCACGCTGAACTGGGCCGGGAACATCCTCGACGCCGACGACGCGGAGAAGCTCGGCGGCATCTGGCTCGCCCTCCTCACCGGCCTCGCCACGTACCTCGCGGACCCGTCGGCCGGCGGCCACACCCCGTCCGACTTCCCGCTCAACGCTCTCACCCAGTCTGACGTGGAGGAACTGGAGACCACGGTCGCCGGCCTGACCGATGTCTGGCCGCTCTCCCCGCTCCAGGAAGGCCTGCTCTTCCACACGGCCTACGACGACCAGGGCCCCGACGTCTACGAGACCCAGCGCGTGCTCGACCTGACCGGGCCGCTCGACTCCGAGCGGCTGCACCGCTCCTGGAACGCTCTCGTCGCCCGGCACGACATGCTCCGGGTGAGCTTCCACGAACTCGCCGACGGCCGCACCGTCCAGGCCGTCACCGGCGCGGCCGAACCCCCATGGCGCGAGGTCGACCTGTCCGACCGGCCCGAGCCGGAGGCCCTCGCCGAGGCCGAGGCCCTGGCCGAACGGGAACGCGCCGAACGCTTCGACCTGACACGGGCCCCACTGCTGCGGCTCCTCCTCATCCGGTTGGGTGAGCGACGCCACCGCCTCGTCATGACCTCCCACCACATCCTCCTGGACGGCTGGTCCACGCCGATCGCCCTCGACGAGGCGTCCCGGATCTACGCCGCCGACGGCGATGCCTCCGGCCTCGGCCCGGCGCCCTCCTTCCGCGACCATCTGGCCTGGCTCGCCCGACAGGACAAGGACACGGCCCACGAGGCATGGCGGGCCGAACTGGCGGGTGCCGACGAGCCGACGCTCATCGCGCCCGCCACCGCGGGCCGGGGACCGGCGGCCACGGAAGGCGACTCGCTGCTGCTCTCCGAGGAGCTCACCCGCGCTCTGACCTCCGTGGCCCGCGAACACGGCCTGACCTTGAACACGCTCGCGCAGGGCGCCTGGGCGTTGGTGCTGAGCCGGCTCGCACGGCGTACGGACGTCGTCTTCGGCATCTCCGTTGCGGGACGCCCGCCGGAGCTGGCCGGCGTGGAGTCGATGGTGGGGATGTTCCTCAACACGCTGCCGGTACGGGTACGGCTCGACGGCGCCGAAAGCGTCCTGCGGATGCTGGCACGGCTTCAGGACCGCCAGTCGGCCCTGCTCGCTCACCAGCACGTCGGCCTGGCCGAGATCCAGTCGCTCGGCGGCGCGGGCACCGTGTTCGACACCATGCTGATGTTCGAGAACTATCCGGGTGGCCCGTCGAGTCTCGCCGCCACGGACGACGAAGTCACAGTCGAACGCGTCAGCACCCGCGCCGGCACCAGCTATCCGCTGGCCGTCGGCATCATGCCCGGCGACCGGATGCGGGTCCACGTCACCTATCGCCCCGATCTCTTCGACCGCGACGAGGCCCTCCACGTGGCCCGGCAGGTCGAACGCGTTCTGGAACAGCTGGTCGCCGATCCGTCGGCGCCGGTCGGCCGGGTCGATGTCGTGGGCCCGCTGGAGCGCGGGCTGGTGGTGGAGGGCTGGAACACCACGACCCGTCGGACGCCAGGTTCCTCGGTGCTGGAGCTGTTCCGCGCGCGGGTCGCGCAGGCACCGGAGGCGGTGGCTGTCGTCGACGGCGAGCGGCAGGTGTCGTACGGCGAACTGGACGCGGACTCGAACCGGGTTGCGACCTACCTGCGCGAGCGCGGGGTCGGTCGGGGGGATCGGGTGGCCGTCCGGCTGGAGCGGTCGTTGGATCTGATCGCGGCTCTGCTGGGGGTGTGGAAGGCCGGGGCGGCTTATGTCCCGGTGGACGGTGCCTATCCGGCGGAGCGCGTCGCGTTTGTACTGGAGGACTCCGCACCTGCCCTGACGATCGACGCGGTCGGGAAGGGCGGTGGCGAGGCTCCGTCTGTTGCGGTCGCCGAAGGCGATCTCGCGTATGTGATGTACACGTCCGGTTCGACGGGGACGCCGAAGGGTGTCGCTGTGCCGCACGGGAGTGTGGCGGCGTTGGTCGGTGAGACGGGTTGGGGTGTCGGTCCCGGTGATGCGGTGCTGTTTCATGCCCCGCATGCTTTCGACATCTCGTTGTTCGAGGTGTGGGTGCCGTTGGCGAGCGGGGCCCGGGTGGTCATCGCTGAGCCGGGTGTGGCGGTGGACGCCGCGGCGGTACGGCAGCACATTGCGGAAGGGGTGACCCATGTGCACGTCACCGCCGGGCTGTTCAGGGTGCTGGCGGACGAAGAACCCGAGTGCTTCACGGGCGCCCGCGAAGTACTCACCGGTGGAGACGTCGTCCCCCTGGAAGCAGTCGAGCGGGTGCGGGCCGCGTGCCCCGAGGTGCGGGTGCGGCATCTGTACGGGCCGACCGAGGTGTCGCTGTGTGCGACCTGGCATCTGCTGGAGCCAGGGGAGGGCACGGACCGAGTGCTGCCGGTCGGCAGTCCGCTGGCGAACCGTCAGGTGTATGTCCTTGACGCCTTCCTCCAGCCGGTGCCGCCGGGAGTGGCGGGCGAGCTGTACATCGCCGGGGCGGGACTCGCCCGTGGGTACCTGAGGCGGGCGGGGCTGTCGGCCGAGCGGTTCGTGGCCTGTCCGTTCGCCGATGGGGAGCGGATGTACCGGACGGGTGATCTGGCCCGTTGGACGGAGGACGGCGAGCTCGTCTTCGAGGGGCGTGCGGACGCGCAGGTGAAGATCCGTGGCTTCCGGGTCGAACTCGGCGAGGTGGAGGCCGCGTTGGCGGCGCAGTCTGCTGTCGCCCAGGCCGTCGTGGTCGCCCGCGAGGACCGGCCCGGCGAGAAACGGCTCGTCGGGTACCTCGTCTCCGACGGGCACCAGGCAGACCCCGACGAATTGCGTGCCCGACTCGCACAGACCCTGCCCGACTACATGGTCCCGGCCGCCCTCGTCGTACTCGACGCCCTGCCTCTCACCGTCAACGGCAAGGTCGACCACAAGGCCCTGCCCGCACCGGAGTTCACAGCCACGGCGAGCCGCGAGCCCCGGACGGCTGCGGAGAAGTTGGTGTGTGAGCTCTTCGCCGACGTCCTCAATCTGGAGCAGGTCGGCGTGACGGACAGCTTCTTCGAGCTGGGCGGCGACTCCATCATGTCGATGCAGCTCGCCGCACGCGGCAACCGCAAGGGCATCGCCTTCAGCGCCCAGGACGTCTTCGAGCACGAAACGCCCGCCGCCATCGCCGCCGTGGCCCGCCTCGCGGACGACACCGGTCCTGAGACCGCCGAGGAGGACTCCGGCGGCGAGGTGCCGTGGACACCGGTGATGCTGGCACTGCGCGACCGGGCCCCGCGTGCCGTGGAGACCGGGGGCCTCGCCCAGTGGGCGGTGGTCGCGGTGCCGGCCGCCCTCGCTGAGGACACGCTGGCCGCCGGCCTGGGTGCCGTACTCGACACGCACGACATGCTGCGCGCCCGCGTCGAACCCGGGGCGGAGCCCAGGCTGCTCGTGGCCGAGCGCGGCAGCGTCGATGCCGCAGGACTGGTCACCCGGATCGGCGCGACCCCCGGCACCCTCGACGAGCTCGCCGACCGTGCCGCCCGCGACGCCGTCACCCGGCTCGACCCCGTGGCCGGCGTCATGGCACAGGCCGTGTGGATCGATGCCGGCCCCGAGACCGGGCGGCTGGTGCTGGCCGTGCACCACCTGGCCGTCGATGCCGTGTCCTGGCCGGTGCTGCTCGGCGACCTGCGAGCCGCTTGCGAGGACACGGCCGCCGGGCGGCAGCCCGAGCCGGCGCGGGCCGGGATCTCCTTCCGGCGCTGGGCCGAGAAGCTGGCCGCCGAGGCGCGCAAGGAGAGCCGCGTCGCCGAAGTGCCCGCCTGGACCGAGTTGCTGGGCGAGGGCGACGCCCCGATCGGCATCCGGGCGCTCGACCCCGCGCGCGACACCGCGTCGACCGTGCGCCGCTCCACCTGGACCCTGCCGCCCGCGCAGGCCCGGGAGTTGGTCAACCGCGCCCCCAACGCCTTCCACTGCGGCGTCCACGAGGTGCTGCTCGCCACCCTCACCGGAGGCATCGCGCACTGGCGGGAGCGGACCGCAGAGGAGGGCGGTGCCGCGGTGCTCCTCGACATCGAGGGTCATGGGCGCGAGGCGCTCGACGGTGTCGATCTGTCTCGCACGGTCGGCTGGTTCACCAGCGTCAAGCCCGTGCGCCTCGAAACCGCCGGAGTCGACCTCGCGGACGCGCTGGCCGGTGGTCCGGCGGCGGGGGCGCTGCTGAAGGCCGTGAAGGAGCAGGCGCGCCGCCTGCCGGGTGACGGGCTGGGCTTTGAACTGCTGCGGCACCTCAACCCGGAGACCGCGCCGACTCTGGCCGAACTCCCGGTCCCTCAGGTCGGGTTCAACTACCTGGGCCGGTCAACTGCTCCGACCGGCACGGCCGTAGAGCCCTGGCAGCCCACGGCCGGTATCGGGGGATCGGTCGACCCCGCCACGCCGGTGAAGCATGTGATCGAGGCGGGCGCCGCCGTACGGGACACGCCGGACGGGCCGGAGCTGACCCTGAGCCTGAGCTGGGCCGGCGAGGTGCTGGACGCAGCTGATGGCGAGGCGCTGGGGCGGGCCTGGCTGGCGATGCTGGACGGGCTCGCCGGCCACATCGCCGACCCGGACGCCGGCGGCCACACCCCGTCCGACTTCCCGCTGCTCGACCTCACCCAGCAGGAGGTCGCCGAGATCGACGCGGCGGTGCCCGAGCTCGCCGACGTCTGGCCGCTGTCGCCGCTCCAGGAAGGGCTGCTCTTCCACGCGGCGTACGACGAGCAGGGGCCCGACGTCTACGAGGGCCAGCGCTGGCTGGAGCTGACCGGGCCGCTGGACGTGGCACGGCTGCGAGCCGCCTGGCAGGCGGTGGTGGCCCGGCACGCCACGCTGCGGGCCGGGTTCCGGCAGCTGGAGTCCGGGCGGTTCGTGCAGACCGTCGCCCGTGACGTCGAGATCCCGTGGCGCGCCGAGGACGTCTCCGACCTGCCCGAGGCCGAGGCGCTCGCGGCGTTCGAGCGGCTGGCCGCCGAGGACCAGGAGCACCGCTTCGACATCGCCCACGCACCGCTGCTGCGGGTGCTGCTGGTGCGCATCGCCGAGCGCCGCCACCGGCTGGCGTTCACCAGCCATCACATCGCATCCGACGGCTGGTCGCTGCCGGTGATGGTGAGCGAGGTCGCCCGGCTCTACGAAGCGGGCGGCGACCCCCGTGCCCTGCCGCCCGCCACCTCCTACCGCGGCTACCTGGAGTGGCTGGCCCGGCAGGACAAGGAGGCCGCGCGCGCCGCCTGGCGGACCGAGCTGGCTCCGGTGGACGAACCGACGCTGGTGGTCCCGGCCGACCGGGTCACCGCGCCCGCCGAACCGCAGCGGGTGACGTACGAACTGGACGAGGAACTGGGCCGCAGGCTCGTCACCCTCGGCCGAGGGCACAGCCTGACCCTCAACACCCTGCTCCAGGGCGTATGGGCGATCCTGCTGGCCCGGCTCACCGGCCGTACCGACGTGGTGTTCGGCACCACGGTCGCCGGGCGCCCCACCGAGCTGCCGGGCGTCGAGTCCATGATCGGCCTGTTCATCAACACCCTGCCGGTACGGGTCGGGCTCGACGGCGCGCAGCCGCTGCTGGAGATGCTCACCGACCTCCAGGAACGGCAGGTTGCGCTGATGTCCCACCAGCACCTGGGACTCACCGAGATCCAGCGGCTGGCCGGGCCCGCCGCCACCTTCGACACCCTCGTCGTCTACGAGAACTACCCGCGCCCGCCGCTGGGTTCCGGCGACCCCGACGCGTTGTCCATCCGGCCGGCCGGAACTCCGGAGGACGCGGGGCACTACCCGCTCACCCTGGTCGCGGTCCTGGAGGACGAGCGGGTGCGCGGAGACCTCGTCTACCGGCCCGACGCCTTCGAGCGCGCGGAGGTCGACGAGCTGCTCGCCGCCCTGGTGCGGGTCCTGGAGCAACTGGTGGCCGACCCGTCCACGCGGGTCGGGCGGCTGGACGTGACCGGCGCCGCGGAACGGGACCTGGTGCTGGGAGAGTGGAACGACACCGCCACGGCCGACCGGCCGCGGGCAGCCCTTCCGGAACTGTTCGCCGCCCAGGCCGCGCGCACCCCCGGCAACACAGCCTTGATCGGGGCCGGCCGCGAGGTGACCTACGCAGAGCTGGAACGGGAGTCCGGGCGGCTGGCGACCCATCTGCGCTACCTCGGCGTGGCCGCCGAGACCCGGGTGGCGCTGCTCGTGGAGCGCTCGGTGGAGATGGTCGTGGCCCTGCTCGGAGTCTCGCGGGCCGGCGGCACATTCGTCCCCGTCGACCCCGCGCACCCCGCCGACCGGATCGCGTATCTCCTCGATGACGCGGCGCCCCCGGTGCTCCTGTGCACCGCGCGGACCCGGGCCGCCGTGCCGGCCGACTACCCGGGCCGGATCGTCGTCCTCGACGAACTCGACGACTCGGCCCTGACCGCCGAGCCGTTCACCGCGGCGCCGGTGCTGCCGGAGCAGGCCGCGTACATCATCTACACCTCCGGCTCCACCGGCGCCCCGAAGGGAGTCGTGGTCCCGCACGCCGGACTCGGCAACCTCGCCGCCGCGCAGATCGACCGCTTCGCCGTCGGACCGGACGCCCGCGTCCTGCAACTGGCCTCCCTCGGCTTCGACGCGGCGGTCTCCGAACTGCTGATGGCGCTGCTGTCCGGCGCCGCCGCCATAGTCGCGCCCGCCGAGACCCTGCCCCCGCAGGTGTCACTGACCGAGGCGCTGCGCCACTGGGACGTCACCCACGTGACCGTGCCGCCGAGCGCGCTCGCCACCGCCGACGAACTCCCCGACGGGCTGCGGACGTTGGTGGTCGCCGGCGAGGCGTGCCCGCCCGCGCTCGCCGACCGCTGGGCCGGCGGCCGCCGGATGATCAACGCGTACGGTCCGACCGAGACCACCGTGTGCGCGTCGATGAGCCCGCCGCTGGCCCCGGGAGCGGACGTCGTCCCGATCGGCAGGCCCATCGCCAACGGGCGCACGTACGTCCTCGACCCCTTCCTGCGACCGGTCCCGCCCGGTGTCACCGGCGAGTTGTACGTCGCGGGCGCCGGACTGGCACGCGGCTATCTGGGCCGGGGCGGCCTGACCGCCACCCGGTTCGTGCCCGACCCGTTCACGCCCGGCGAGCGGATGTACCGCACCGGCGACCTGGCGCGCTGGACACAGGACGGCCTGCTGGTCTTCGCCGGGCGGGCGGACGCGCAGGTCAAGGTGCGCGGCCACCGCATAGAGCCGGGCGAGGTCGAGGCCGTGCTCGCCGAACACCCGGGCGTCGCGCAGGCGGCGGTCGTCGCCCGCGAGGACACACCCGGCGAGCGGCGACTGATCGGATACGTCGTGCCCGACGCCGCCGACCGCGACCGCGACGAGCGGATCGCGCGCGACCAGGTCGGCGAGTGGCAGGTGTTGTACGACTCCGTGCACGCCGAGCACACCGAAGCCGAGTTCGGCGAGAACTTCGCCGGCTGGAACAGCAGTTACGACGGACAGCCCATCCCGCTCGCCGAGATGCGCGAGTGGCGGGAGCGGACCGTGGACCGGATCCGCGCCTTGCGGCCCCGCCGGGTCCTTGAGATCGGCGTCGGCACCGGACTGCTGCTGTCCCGGCTCGCCGGGGAGTGCGAGGAGTACTGGGGCACGGACTTCTCCGCGCCGGTGGTCGCCGAACTGCGCCGGCACGTCGAGCGGGATCCGGAGCTGGCCGCGAAGGTGCGGCTGCGGGTGCAGGCCGCTGACGAGACCGACGGGCTGCCCGAGGGGCACTTCGACACCGTCGTGCTCAACTCCGTCGTGCAGTACTTCCCCAACGCCGACTACCTGCGAGGCGTACTGGAGTGGGCGCTGCGGCTCGTGGTGCCCGGTGGCGCGGTGTTCGTCGGCGATGTGCGCAACCACCGTCTGCTGCGGCCCTTCGCGACCGCCGTCGAGGCCGCCCGGACCGCCGACCAGGACGTCTTCACCCTGCGCCGGGCAGTGGAGCAGAACCTCACCATCGAGAAGGAACTGCTGGTCGACCCCGAGTTCTTCGCCGCACTCGGCACAGAACTGCCCCACGCCGCGGGCGCCGACATCCGGCTCAAGCGGGCCTCGCACCACAACGAGCTGAGCCGGCACCGCTACGACGTGGTGCTGCGAAGGACAGGCACGACCGCCCTGACCGTCGCGGACGCACCCCAGTTGGCGTGGACCGAGGCAGGCGACCTCACCGGGCTGGTCCACCATCTGACCTCCGCGCACCCCGACCGGCTGCGGCTGACGGGCGTACCCAACTCCCGTGTGGCACACGAGGTCGCGCTGGCCCGCGCCCTCGACGAAGGAGTACCGCTCCCGGCCGAGGAGACCGTGACCGGCCCGGACGTCGAGGCGCTGTACGAACTCGGCGACCGGCTCGGCTATTGGGTCGGCGTCACCTGGTCGGCGACCGCACCGGACGAGGTGGACGCCGTACTCGTCCGCACCGGACTCACCGAGTCCGCGGCCGTGGTGGACGTCTACACACCCGCCCCGGTGCCGCCGACGGGCGTCACCAACGACCCCGCCGCCGGCCGTGGCACCGGCGCACTGCTGGCAGAACTCCGTGAGCACGTCGAGCGGCGGCTGCCCGCCTACATGGTCCCGACCGCGTTCGTGCCGATGGACCGGCTGCCGCTCACCCCCAACGGAAAGCTGGACCGGCGCGCGCTGCCCGCCCCCGACTTCGCCGGCCGTGCGGGCGGACGCGACCCCCGTACCCCTGCCGAGGCACTGCTGTGCCGGCTCTTCGCGGAGGTCCTGGGCCTGGAACGGGTGGGCGCCGACGACTCGTTCTTCGCGCTCGGAGGCGACTCGATCACCTCGATGCAGCTCGCCTCGCGGGCCCGGCGCGAGGGCGTCGTGCTCACGCCCCGGCAGGTCTTCGTCGAGAAGACGCCCGAGCGGCTCGCCCTGCTCGCCGAAGCGGCCGCCGCCGAGGAGGCGGCGACCGGTGAGGTGCCGTGGACACCGGCCATGCGGGCCGTGCCGGCCGACGGGACCGCGCCCACCCAGTGGGTGGAGCTCGCCGTCCCGGCCGGCCTGGACCCGGCGGCCCTGGTCCGTGCCCTGCGGGCGGTGCTCGACACGCACGCGATGCTGCGCTGCCGTATCGGCGAGGAGCTGGTCGTCGGCGAGCCCGGCGTACCGGACACGGCCGGGCTGATCGACCGGGTCGACGCCGGCACGCCGCTCGACGGCGCCGTGGCCGACGCCGCGTCCCGGCTCGACCCGGCCGAGGGCGTCCTGGTCCGGCTGGTGTGGGCGGACGCCGGCGCGGACAGCCGGCTGGTGGTCGTCGTCCACGAGCTGGTCGTGGACGAAGAGTCGTGGCGGATCCTGGTGTCCGACCTGCGTACGGCGTACGAGGCCGCGGCGGCCGGCCGGGAACCCGTACTGGAGCCGGAGAGCACGTCGTACCGTCGCTGGGCGCGACTGCTCGCCGAGCAGGCGACGGCCGACGCGCGGGTCGGGGAACTGGACGGCTGGGCGGCGCAGTCGGCGGCCGGGGAACGGATCCCGGCCGCCGGCAACGAGGCCCGTGCCACCTGGTCGTTGACACCGGAGATCACGGCCGTGCTCACCCACCGCACCCCGGAGACCTTCCACTGCGAACCGTCGGAAGTGGTCCTCGCCGCCCTCGTCGGTGCCGTGGTGGAGGGCGGTACCACCGCCGTGATGGACCTTGAGATCTCGGGCCGCCGGCCCGTCGACGGCGTCGATCCGTCCCGTACGGTCGGCCGCTTCGCGCACGACATCCCCGTACGCGTCGAGCTCGCCGGACTCGGCCTCGGCTCGGCACGGGCCGGTGGCGCGGCGGCCGGAGAACTGCTGAAGACGGTCAAGGAGCAGGTACGCGCGGTGCCGGGCGACGGACTGGGATACGGACTGCTGCGTCACCTCAATCCCCGGACCGCGGCCCGGCTCGCCGCCCTCGCCCCTCCCACGCTTGCGTTCGGCTACCACGGCCACGCCGCCCCGGACACCGGCGAGCCGTGGCAGCCCCTCGCCCGGCCCGCCGTCCGGCCCTCGGCCCACGCGTTGCACGCAACCGCCGAACTGCGGGACACACCGAACGGCCCCGCACTGACCCTCGAACTCCGCGGCCGGACGGAAGAGTTGGACCAACTCGGCCGGGCCTGGCAGGAGCTGCTCGGCGGCCTCGCCGCCCACACCGAAGACCCCGCCGCCGGCGGGCACACCCCCTCCGACTTCTCCCTCCTGGACCTCGCGCAGAGCCAGATCGAGGAGCTGGAGGCCCAACTCGCAGACGACCAGTGACAGCACATGACCGCAAGCCTTTGTGAGGAGTAACGCGATGCCCCGATCCCTCGTCGAAGACGTGTGGCCGCTGTCCCCGCTCCAGGAGGGCCTGCTCTTCCACGCCGCCCTGGACGACCGCGGCGGCCCCGACGTCTACACCGTGCAGGCCGTGCTCGCCCTCGACGGGCCGGTGGACGCGACCCGGCTGCGTGCCTCCTGGGAGGCGCTGGTGGCCCGGCACGCGGCGCTGCGCGCCGGCTTCCGCCACGTCAGCGGCGCTCAGATGGTGCAGGTCATCGCCCGCGAGGTGACTCTGCCGTGGCGCGAGGAGGACGTCAGCGGACTGCCACCGCAGGAGGCGACCGCCGCGGCCGACCGGGTGGCCGGCGAGGAACTGAGCCGGCGGTTCGACCTGGCGGCGGCCCCGCTGCTGCGAATAGCCCTGGTCAAGCTCGCCGAGGACCGGCACTGGATGGTCGTCACCAGCCATCACGTGCTCATGGACGGCTGGTCGATGCCGGTCGTGATGAGCGAGCTGTCCGCCCTGTACGCGGCCGGCGGCGACGCCTCCGGGCTCCCGCCGACGGCCTCCTACCGTGACTATCTGGCCTGGCTGAACCGGCAGGACAAGCACCGGGCGCGGGACGTGTGGCGGGCCGAGCTGGCCGGTCTCGACGCCCCCACGCTGGTCGCGCCCGCCGACCTGACCCGGCTGCCCGACTCCGGATTCGTGCTCACCGACCTCTCCGAGGAGCTGACTGCGGGCCTGGTGAGCCTGGCCCGCGGACACGGGCTGACCCTGAACACGGTCGTGCAGGGCGCCTGGGCGGTCGTACTGTCGCAGCTCGCCGGGCGCACCGACGTGGTGTTCGGCGCCACCGTCTCCGGCCGGCCCGCCGAACTGCCTGGTGTCGAGACCATGGTGGGCCTGCTGATCAACACCCTTCCGGTGCGGGTGCCCCTCGACGGGCGGCAGCCCGCCGTCGAGATGCTCACCGCCCTCCAGGAGCGGCAGGCCGGACTGATCGCCCACCAGCATCTCGGACTGCCCGAGGTGCAGCGCCTCGGCGGCCCCGGCGCGGTCTTCGACACCCTCGTCGTCTACGAGAACTTCCCCCACGCGCCCGGCAAGCCCGGCTCCGAGGGGCTGTCCATGCGCCCGGCGAAGCTCTCCCGCGACACCGCCCACTACCCGTTCACGCTGGTCGTCGCCCCCGGGGACCGACTGCACGTCAAACTCGACCACCAGCTGGAGCTGTTCGACCGCGGCACCGCCGAGGCGGTACTCGGCCGGCTGATCCGGGTGCTGGAACAGATCACCTCCGACCCGCGGGTACCCGTCGGTCGGCTCACCTCGGTCGGCGGGCCGGAGCTGGAACGCGTCCTGCGCGAATGGAACGCCACCGAGGCGGCTGTGTCCGGCAGTTCCGTGCCCGAACTGTTCGCCGAGCAGGCGGCCCGCACTCCCGACGCGGTCGCCGTCGTCGACGGAAAGCGGAACCTGACGTACGCTGAACTCGCCGCCGACGCCGACCGGTTGTCGGGGCACCTGATCGGTCGCGGCGTGGGGCGCGGTGACCGGGTCGCCGTGCTCATGGAGCGGTCGGCCGATCTGCTGACCGCGCTGCTCGCGATCTGGCGGGCGGGCGCCGCGTACGTGCCCGTCGACGTGAGCAACCCGGCCGAGCGGATCACGTTCCTACTCAAGGACTCCGCACCGGCCGCCGTCCTGTGCACCCGCTCCACACGGAGTGCCGTACCCGAGGACACCCCTGTGCCCCCGCTCGTGCTCGACGACCTGACGGCCGAGGGGGAGGCACCGTCGCCGGTGCCGTGCACCGCGGACGACATCGCGTACGTGATGTACACCTCCGGCTCGTCCGGGACGCCCAAGGGCGTGGCCGTGCCGCACGGCGCGGTCGCCGCGCTCGCCGGGGACCCGGGCTGGGGCGTGCACGCGCGGGACGCGGTGCTGCTGCACGCCCCGCACGCCTTCGACGCCTCGCTGTTCGAGATCTGGGTGCCGCTGGTCTCCGGGGCCCGTGTGGTGGTGGCGGAACCGGGCGTGGTCGACGCCCTGCGGATCCGCGAGGAGGTCACCGCCGGGGTGACCGCCCTGCACCTGACCGCGGGTACCTTCCGGGTGCTCGCCGAGGAGGAACCTGAGTGCTTCGCAGGACTGCGCGAGGTGCTCACCGGCGGCGACGTCGTACCTCCGCAGGCCGTCGAACGGGTCCGGCGGGTCTGCCCGGAACTGCGGATCCGGCACCTCTACGGGCCGACCGAGACCACCCTGTGCGCCACCTGGCACCTCGTCGAGCCCGGCTCGCCCGCCGCCGGCACGCTGCCGATCGGACGGCCGCTGGCCGGGCGCCGGGTCCACGTCCTGGACGCCTTCCTGCAACCGGTGCCGGCCGGCGTGCCCGGCGAGCTGTACATCGCCGGCGAAGGCGTCGCACACGGGTACGCCGGGCGGGCCGCGCTGACCGCCGAGCGGTTCGTGGCCGACCCGTACACGGACGGGCGGCGGATGTACCGCACCGGGGACCTGGTGCGCTGGAGCGACGAGGGCGAACTGGTCTTCGTCGGCAGGGCCGACGCCCAGGTCAAGATCCGGGGCTTCCGCGTGGAACCGGGCGAGGTGGAGGCCGCGCTCGCCGCACAGCCCGGCGTCCGCCAGGCCGTCGTCGCCGCCCGTGACGACGGCCCCGGCGAGAAGCGGCTGATCGGGTACGTCGTCGCCGACGGACCGGATCTGGACCCCGACCACGTCCGTGAGCAGGTCGCCGAGGTGCTGCCGGAGTACATGGTCCCGGCGATGGTGATGGCCATGGTCACCCTGCCGGTGACCGCCAACGGCAAGGTCGACCGCAACGCTCTGCCCGCCCCCGACTTCGTCTCGCGGGTCGCCGGACGCGCCCCGGAGAGCGAGACCGAGCAACAGATGTGCACGCTCTTCGCCGAGGTGCTCGCCCTCGACGAGGTCGGCGCCGAGGACAACTTCTTCGAACTCGGCGGCGACTCCGGCCTCGGAATGCGCCTCGCCCGCCGGATCCGCGAGGAACTCGGCGTCGACCTGCCCATCCGGCAGCTGTTCTCCGCCCCCACGCCGGCCGGCGTGGCACGGGTGCTCGCCGCCAAGGTCCGCCCGGCGCTGCGGCCGATCGAGGACCGCCCGGACCCGCTGCCCCTCACCGCCGGCCAACTGCGCACCTGGCTGCTGGACCGGCTCGACGGCGAAGGCACGCCCGCGCACCACGCCCTCGCGCTACGGGTGGGCGGCGCCCTGGACCGGGACGCGCTGACGGCTGCGCTCGGCGACGTCGCCGACCGGCACGAGATCCTGCGCACCACCTTCCCCGGCACCGGCCGCTCGGCTCACCAGCGAGTGCTGGAACCGGAAGCCGGGCGGCCCGAACTGCGGCTCGTCGAGGCCCGCGAGGAGGAACTGCCCGCACTGCTCCGGCAGGCGACGGCTCACACCTTCGACCTCACTCGCGAAGTGCCCTGGAACCACACCCTGTTCGCCCTCTCCGACACCGACCACGTCCTGCACCTCCTCGTGCACCGCATCGCCGCGGACGCGCAGTCCACCGGCGTGCTGATGCGCGACCTCGCCGCGGCCTACGGTGCCCGGCGCAGGGGCCGAGCCCCCGAACGCGCGCCACTTCCCCTGCAGTTCGCCGACTACGCGCTGTGGGAGCGGGAGCTGCTGAACGGCGAGCAGGACCGCGAGACCCTCGCCTGGGACGAGATCCAGTACTGGCGCGGCGCCCTCGACAACGCCCCGGAGGGCCTGGAACTGCCCACGGACCGCGACCGACCGGTGCTGCCCACCCGCCGGGCCGGATCCGTGCCGGTCCGCCTCGGAGCCGAGGCGCACGCCCGGCTCACCGCGACGGCCGAGCCGTCGGGGGCCTCCGCGTTCACCGTGGTACAGACGGCACTCGCCCTGCTGCTCGGCAGGCTCGGCGCGACCGACGACGTCACCGTCGGCACCGTGCTGCCGCGCAGCGACGACGAGGTCGAACTGGAAGGGCTGATCGGCGCCTTCGAACGCCCCCTCGCCCTGCGCACCGACCTCTCCGGCGATTCCACCTTCACCGAGCTGCTCGGCAGGGCGCACGACGCGGGCCGCGAGGCCCGCCGCAGGCAGGACGTGCCCTTCGCCCGGCTGCTGGAGGCCCTCGACCTGCCGCCCACACCCGACCGCCACCCCGTCTTCCAGGTCGCGCTCGACGTCCACGAGGAGGGCGAGGACCCGTGGGACGCCTGGCAGCTGCCCGGACTGAACACCAGCCCCGTCGACCTCGGCACCGACGCCATGGAGTTCGACCTGTCCCTCCACCTCGAAGAGAACGAGGACCTGGACGGTGCCCCAGACGGCCTGGCCGGCGAACTGCGGTACGCCACTGACCTGTTCGACCCGACCACGGCAGCCGCCTTCGCCGCACGGCTGGTCCGGGTCCTGGAGCAAGTCGCCGACGACCCGGAGTTGCGGGTCGGGGACGTCGACCTGCTGCTGGACGATGCCGAGCGGCGGGTGACCCACGAGTCCGAGGCCGGGCCACCCGAGTCGACGGTCGTCGAGGCGCTGGCCGCGCAGATTGCCGCCACGCCCGACGCGGTCGCCGTGACGGACGAGTCCGGGACGCTCACCTACGCCGAACTCGACGTGACGGCGCGGGCGTTGGCGCGGCGGCTCACGGTTCGGGGGATCGGCGCCGAGCACGTCGTGGCAGTGGACCAGCCCGCGGGCGTGGGGCTGGTCGGGGCGGTTCTCGGGGTGTTGTGGTCCGGTGCCGCGCTCCGCCTGATCTCCGGACCGGACCGGGCACTCGGGGAACTCCGTCACGATGCCGTGGTCACCAGCGCGAGCGGTGCCGGGGCCCGGTCGCCGGGTGAAGGCATCCCGGTGCTGATCACCGACGGCGACGAGAGGGCAGTTGATGCCGTCACGGAAATCCCCGGTGGAGACCTCGCCCCGCACCCCGGCCACGCGGCCCTGCTGCTCCCCACCTCGGCCGAGGACGGCACCCACACGGTCATCGAGCACCGCACCCTCGCCTCCCGCGCCGCGCACCGCGCCCTCACCTCGACCGTGTCCGGGGTGACCCTGCTGGACCCCCGCGTGCCGGGCGCGTCCCTGATCACCCCGCTGCTCGCCACCCTGAGTTCCGGCGGCACCGTGCGCTTCGGCACCCCCTCCGCCGACCGGCCCGGCGCCGACCTCCTGGTCACCACCGGCGCCCTGCTCGCCAAGCAGGCGGCGGACTCACTGTCGTACCCGGAGATCCTGGTCGTGGACGAGGAACCGCACCGGATCCCCCCGGTCTCCACCCGGGTCGCCGGTCACGCCACGTCCGAGACCGGCGGTACCTGGCTGGAGGCGCGGTTCGGTCCCGGTGAGCCCGCGCCCGCCGCCGGGCTCCCGGTGGGACGGCCGCTCCCGCACACTCCGGCCTATGTCCTGGACGACCGGCTGCGGCCGGTCCCCAGCGGAGTCGAGGGGGAGCTGTACGTGGCGGGCGGCACCCTCGCCCGGGGCTACGCGGGACGGCCCGCGCTCACCGCCGAGCGGTTCGTCGCCGACCCGTACCGGCCCGGCGGTCGCATGCTGCGGACCGGAAAGCGGGCCAGGCGCGACGGCGAGGGCGTGCTGTCGTTGCGCGACCGGCGGGTCTCCCGGGCCGCCAGGCCGGTCGGGGGAGGTGGCAGTGAACTGGGCGTGCTGCTGCCGCTGCGTCCCGAAGGCACCCGCAAGCCGCTCTTCTGCCTGCACCCGAGCATGGGCCTGAGCTGGTCCTACGCGGCGCTCGTGCCGTATCTGCCGGCCGACCTCCCGGTGTACGGCGTGCAGGCGCGCGGGCTCGCCGGACCGGAGGAACTCCCGCACAGCATCGAGGAGATGGCGGCCGACTACGCCGACGAGATCCGCACGGTGCAGCCCGTGGGCCCCTATCACCTGCTCGGCTGGTCCTTCGGCGGCATGATCGCGCAGGCGATCGCCTGCCGGCTGGAGGAACTGGGCGAGGAGGTGGCGCTGCTCGCCCTGCTCGACGCGTACCCCAGCAGCGCCGGGAAGTCGATCTCCCGGGACCGCGGGGTCTCCCGTGAGGAGCAGGCGTCGACCTTGATGGAGCAGGAGATCGAGGTGTCCGCCGGCGTCGACGCACGCGGCAACCTCGGCGACCGGGTGCTGTCGCGGATGCAGGAAGTGCTGGGCAACATGGCCCGGTTCGCGCCCGGCCACACCCCGCGCCGCTTCGGCGGTGACGTACTGCTGTTCATCGCCGCGCACGACCGCCCGGAGGAACTGCCCGCCGCCGAGGCCAGGGCCGGCTGGGACGACTTCACCGGCGGCACCGTCGAGAGCCATGAAATCCCCGTCGACCACTACCGGATGCTCCACCCCGGAAACCTCCCGCCGGTCGGCCGTGTCCTCACCGAGAAACTGACCGCCCCTCGACAGACCGAAGAATCCGCGAACCACTCCGGAAAAGAAGGCGAATGACACCATGACCAACCCTTTCGACAACGAGAACGGCACTTTCCTGGTGCTCGTCAACGACGAGGGCCAGCACTCCCTCTGGCCGGTTTTCGCGGAGATCCCGCAGGGCTGGACGACCGCCTTCGGTGAGGCGAGCCGGGCCGAATGCCTGGAATTCGTCGAGCAGAACTGGACCGACATGCGGCCCAAGAGCCTCGTCGCCCGCATGGAGGACACCGCCACGGCCTGAGCGACGCGCACGCACGCAGTGAGAAGAAGGGAGAAGCGTGGACACCGAACAGGTGACGGCCGTCGTCATCGGCGACGTCGCGCTCATCGTCGTCGCCTCCTGGCTGCTGGGCGCGCTGGCCCGCCGGCTGGGGCAGCCGACCGTGATCGGGCAGATCGTGGCGGGTATCGCCCTCGGCCCCACCCTGCTCGGCCGGCTGCCGGGCGATCCGACGAAGGTTCTCTTCCCGCCGGAGGTGCTGCCGTTCCTGACGGTGCTCTCCCAGGTCGCCGTCGTGATCTTCATGTTCCTCGCCGGATACGAGATCAACTACCGGCAACTGCGCAGCGGTGGCCGGTCCGTACTGGCGGTGGCCGCGCTGGCACTGCTGGTCCCGGCCGGCCTCAGCACGGGCGCGGTGACCCTGCTCGACGGGATGTTCACCGCGGTCGAACCCGACGCGGGCGGGCGGACGTTCGTGATGTTCATGGCGGTGGCCTGCTCGGTGACGGCGCTGCCGGTGCTGGTGGCGATCGTCCGCGAGCGCGGCATGGCGGGGACGTCCACCGGGGCGGTCGCCACCACCGCGGCCGGGATCATGGACGTCGCCGCCTGGCTGGTGCTGGCCGCCGCGTTCGCCGGCACCGCGCACTCCTCGGGGCCCTCGTGGCTGCAGGCCCTGGTGCTGATCGTGCTGTTCAGCGCGGTCATGTTCCTCGTCGTACGGCCCCTGCTGGACCGTCTGCTGCGGCGCTCCGAGTCACGGCTGCTCAGCCCGGTGCCGCTGGCGCTGGGGCTCGCGCTGGGCAGTGCCTGGGTGACGTCGATGCTGGGGCTGCACCCGGTGTTCGGAGGCTTCCTCGCGGGGCTGGTCATGCCGCGCCGCAACGAGGTCCCGGACGCGGAGGTGCTCCAGCCGATGGAGCAGACCGCGGCCGTGTTCCTGCCGCTGTTCTTCGTCACCACCGGGCTGAAGTTCGACGTCGGCACGCTCGACGCCGACGGACTGGTGCTGCTGGCGCTGATCCTGGGCATCGCCGTCCTCGGCAAGCTCGGCCCGGCGTACGCGGCCTGCCGGTTCACCGGACTCGGCCCCCGTCAGTCGGCACGGGTGGCGGCCCTCGTGAACACCCGCGGCCTCACGGAACTGATCGTGCTCAACGTGGCGCTCGAATCGGGAGTGATCGGCCCCGGGCTCTTCACGGTGCTCGTCCTGATGGCGCTCATCACCACCTTCATGACAGGACCGCTGCTCACCCTCATCGGACGAAAAGAGCGTCCGGAAAAGGAAATTGGACGAGTTGACGAGCCGGTCGGACGAATTCAGGCTCAATGAGAACACCGAAACGGACAGGGAGTTGGCTGTGGCAGCAGTGACCGAAGAATTCGACGTGGCCGTCGTCGGCGGCGGACCCGCCGGTTCCACCCTTGCCGCGCTCGTCGCCAAACAAGGGCACCGGGTCGTCGTACTGGAAAAGGAGAACTTCCCGCGCTACCAGATCGGTGAATCGCTGCTGCCGTCCACCATTCACGGTGTGTGCCGGCTCTCCGGCGCCGCGGACGACCTCGCGAAGGCGGGCTTCCCGCTCAAGCGCGGCGGCACCTTCCGCTGGGGCGCCCGGCCCGAGCCCTGGACGTTCGCCTTCTCCGTCTCGCCCCGCATGGCGGGCCCGACGTCCGTGGCGTACCAGGTCGAGCGGTCCAAGTTCGACGACATCCTGCTGAAGAACGCCCGCAAGCAGGGAGCCGACGTCCGCGAGGGCTGCTCGGTGCGCGGGGTGATCGAGGAGGGCGAGCGGGTCCGCGGCCTCACCTACGCCGACGCCGACGGCAACGAGCGGGAGATCCGCGCGCGGTACGTCGTCGACGCCTCCGGCAACAAGAGCCGGCTCCACAACAAGGTCGGCGGCACCCGCGAGTACTCCGACTTCTTCCGCAGCCTCGCCCTCTTCGGCTACTTCGAGAACGGCAAGCGGATGCCGGAGCCCAACCGCTTCAACATCCTCTGCGTGGCCTTCGAGAGCGGCTGGTTCTGGTACATCCCGCTCAGCGACACCCTGACCAGCGTCGGAGCCGTCGTACGGCGGGAGTTGGCAGAGAAGATCCAGGGCGACCCGGAGAAGGCACTGCGGGCGCTGATCGACGAGTGCCCGATGATCGCCGACTACCTCTCCGACGCGACCCGCGTCACCGAGGGCCAGTACGGCGAGATCCGGGTCCGCAAGGACTACTCGTACCACCACACCACCTTCACCCGGCCCGGCATGATGCTCGTCGGCGACGCCGCCTGCTTCGTCGACCCGGTCTTCTCCTCCGGTGTCCACCTGGCCACCTACAGCTCGCTGCTCGCCGCCCGTTCCCTCAACAGCGTCCTGGAGGGCAAGGTCGACGAGGACGCCGCGATGAAGGAGTTCGAGTCCCGCTACCGGCGGGAGTACGGCGTCTTCTACGAGTTCCTCGTGTCCTTCTACGAGATGCACCGCGACGAGAACTCCTACTTCTGGCAGGCCAAGAAGGTCACCGCGAACAGCGAGCCGGAGCTTCAGTCGTTCGTCGAGCTGATCGGCGGTGTCTCCTCCGGCGAGCAGGGCCTGATGAACACCGACGCGCTGAGCGAGCGGCTCGCGGACAACTCCGAGGAGTTCGCCACGGCCGTGGAGAAGTTCGCCGCGAACGAGGACGGCAGCTCGGTGCCCCTGTTCAGCTCCTCCGTCGTGCGCAACGCCATGCAGGAGGCGGGCCAGGTGCAGATGCGGGCGCTGCTCGGCGAGGACGCGGAACCCGAGACGCCCATGTTCCCCGGCGGACTGGTCTCCTCCCCGGACGGCCTGTACTGGCTGCCGGCCACCACCGCCTGAGGGAGGCGAGCCCCGACATGGCGTCCCGTGACGTCCCCGTGTACAACCGCCGGGACCGGCTCGACCCGGTCCCCGAGCTGGTCGAACTGCGCAACCGGTGCCCGGTGCTGCGGACGGAACTGCACGGCGGGCCCTCCAGCCAGGTCGTGGGCTGGCTGGTCACCGGCAGCGACGAGTCCCGCGAGGTGCTCAGCGACCAGCACCGGTTCACCATGCTCCCGCCCGCCGACACCGAGGCGCAGTCCCGGCGGCTCCAGAACATCGGCAACCCCCTGCACTACGACCCGCCGGAGCACACCCGGCTGCGCAGGATGCTCAACCCCGAGTTCACCATGCGGCGCCTGCGCAGGCTCCAGCCGCGCATCGACGCCGTCGTCGAGGAGTGCCTCGACGCGATGGAGCAGGCCGGGGCACCGGCCGACCTGATGCAGCACTTCGCCTGGCAGATACCGGGCCACACGGCCTGCGAACTGCTGGGCGTGCCCCGCGACGACCGGGCCGAGCTGTCCCGGCACCTCGACATCACCCGCGACGACGGCCGCGGCCGGGCCCGCCAGATGGCGGCCGGCCGGGCCTACCGCGCCTACTTCCACCAGCTCACCGCACGGCAGCGCCGGGACCCCGGCGACGATCTGCTCGGCATGCTGGTGCGCGAGTACGGCGACGAGATCACCGACGAGGAACTGGAGGGCCTGGCCGCGTCGCTGACCTCCGCCGGCATCGAGAACGTCGCCAGCATGCTCGGGCTCGGCACCCTCGTCCTCCTCGAACACCCGGACCAGCTCGCCGAGTTGCGGGCGAAACCCGAACTGATCGATCGCGCGGTGGAGGAACTGCTGCGCCACGTCTCGGTCATCCCGACCCTCTCGCCCCGCACCGCGCTGGAGGACGTGCCGCTCGGCGGGCACGTCGTGCCGAAGGGGGAGCGCGTCATCTGCTCCGCCTTCGCGGCGAACCGGATCGCCACCCCGGGTGACGATCACAAGGACGGCTTCGACATCACCCGTGAACCGGCCCCGCACATGGCGTTCGGACACGGCGTGCACCACTGCCTCGGCGCTCCGTTGGCCCGGATGCAACTGCGCACCGCCTACCAGGCGTTGTGGCGGCGCTTCCCGGAACTGCGGCTCGCCGTCCCGCACGAGGAGATCAGGTTCCGGATGCCGTCCTCACGGGTCTACTCCGTGGACGCGCTGCCGGTGGCCTGGTAGGAGGACGACGTTCATGCCGCAGCAAGCCCAGCGACAGGCCCCGCAGCAGCAACCGCGGGCACAACAGGCGTACCCCGAACTGCTCTACACCCGGCGCACCCGCTTCGACCCGGCGGACGACCTGCGTGCCGCGCCGCCCCTGAGCAGGTACGTCATCGGTCCCAACGAATCCGACGAATGGGTCTGGCTCGCCACCGGCTACACCGAGGTCCGCCGGATCCTGGGCGACCACACCAACTTCAGCACCCGCCGCCGGTGGGGCGCCGAAGGACCGAACTGGCGCCCGCCGGAGCTGGTCGGCCATCTGATGGACTACGACCCGCCGGAGCACACCCGGCTCCGCCAGATGCTCACCCCCGAGTTCACCGTACGGCGGCTGCGCCGGCTGGAACCGGACATCACGGCGATCATCGAGGAGCACCTGGACACCGTCCAGGCGACGGGACCGGGCGCCGACCTGATGCCGCTGTTCGCGCAGCCGGTGCCGGGCGAGGTGCTGTGCGAGCTCATCGGTGTGCCGCGCGACGACCGGCCGGAGTTCCTGCGCCACTGCCACCGGCACCTGGACTTCTCCCGCAGCCGCAAGGTGCGGGCGGCGGACGGCGCCGCGTTCTCCCGCTATCTGGTCTCCATGGTGGCGCGGCAGCGGAAGGACCCCGACGACGGGTTCATCGGCGCGCTGGTGCGCGAGCACGGCGACGACTTCACCGACGAGGAGATGCGCGGCGTGTGCGTGCTGCTGATCCTCGCCGGCATCGACAACATCGAGGGCATGATCGGCCTCGGGGTCCTCGCGATGCTGGAGAACCCGGACCAGCTCCCGCTCCTGCTCGGCGAACGCGACGGCACGGGCGGTCCGGGTGCGGGCAAGGGGGACGGCGGCCGGCTCGCCTCCGACCGCGCCCTCGACGAGCTGATCCGCTACATGTCGGTGGCGAACGCGCCCACCCCGCGCACCGCCGTGAACGACGTGCGGATCGGCGACCAGCTGATCAAGGCGGGCGAGACCGTCATCTGCTCGCTCACCATGGCCAACCGCGACCCGGCCCTCACCGACGGCCCTGACCGGCTCGACCTCGCCCGTGAGCCGGTCGCCCATGTCGCGTTCGGGCACGGCGTCCACCACTGCCTGGGCGCCGCGCTGGCCCGCACCGAGCTGCGCATCGCCTACAAGGCCCTGTGGCGGCGCTTCCCGGAACTCCGGCTCGCCGTGCCCGCCGAGGAAGTGCGCTTCTACAACCGCGCGCTCGCCCACGGAGTCCACCGCCTGCCGGTCGCCTGGTGACCGACGGAATGGAGACGGCAGACCGAAGGGAGACGACAGACCCATGGAGATCCGGATCGACCGCGACAAGTGCGTGAGCGGCGGCGTCTGCGCGATGTTCGCGCCCCAGGTGTTCGACCAGGACGACGAAGGAATGGGCGTCGTCGACAACTCCGCACCGGCCGAGGAACTCGCCGCGGCCGTACGGTCGGTCGTCTGGCGTTGCCCGGGACACGCTATCTCGGTCCATGAGCGGGAGGCGGAGCGGGGAGGACCTCGCTGAGGGGCCCTCGCGTCACGTCACTGGTGCCCGGCATCTTCTCGATGCCGGGCACCAGCGGTTTCCGCTACCTGCGGCCCCGCGCCACCACCGCGTCCAGCTCCCGCGCCTCCGCGACTCCCGCGCATCCCGCCAGCCCCAGCGCGTCCGTCACTTCGGCGGCCAGGAGCTCCAGCACCTGCCGGACGCCGTCCTCGCCGCCGGCCGCGAGGCCCCAGACCGGGGCGCGGCCCAGCAGCACGCCCGACGCACCGAGGGCGAGGGCCTTGAGGACGTCCGTGCCGCTGCGCACACCGCCGTCCAGGAGGATCTCGCAGGCGCCGCCGACGGCCTCCACCACCGCGGGCAAAGCGTCCACGGCGGTCAGCGCGCCGTCGAGCTGGCGGCCACCGTGGTTGGAGACCACCACGGCGTCGACGCCGTGCTCCACCGCGCGCCGCGCGTCCTCGGGAGCCAGCACGCCCTTGAGCACGATCGGCAGCCGCGTGCACTCGCGCAACTGCTCCACGTTCAACCAGGTCAGGGACCGGGAGAAGGTCTCCGCGGTGTGCACGGCCACCGCCGACGCACCGTCGCCGCCGCGGTGTGCCGTCGAGGCGCCACCGCCCAGATGGACCGCGCGGACGTGATCCGGCAGGGCGAATCCGTTGCGGACGTCACGCAGCCGGCGGCCCATCCACGGCACGTCGACAGTGAGCACGATCGCCTCACAGCCCGCCTCCTCCGCCCTGTGGACCAGATCCAGAGTCCGGCCGGTGTCACGCAGCCAGTACAGCTGGAACCACACCGAGCCGCCGACCGCCGTGACCTCCTCCACCGGCACACTGCTCAGCGTCGCCAGCGTGAAGGGCACCCCCGCCGCCTTCGCGGCCCGCGCGGTCGCCAACTCGCCCTCGGGACACACCAGCCGGTGATACGCCACCGGCCCGATCGCCACCGGCATCCGGACCGCCCGCCCGAGCAGCGTCGACTCCGCGCCACACCCGGACACGTCCCGGAGGATCCGGGGGCGCACGAACACGGCGTCGAACGCCGCCCGGTTGGCCGCGAGTGACAGCTCCCGGCCGCTGCCCCCGGCGATGAAGTCCCACACGTCGGGCGGCAGCGCCGCGGCGGCGGCCCGCTCGACGTCGTCCATGTCGAGCCAGACCGCCGCCGTTCCCCCGCCGGAGTCATCGCAGGCCATGCTGTCCGGCCTTCTCCAGTTCCACCGCCTCGTACAGCGCCTTGATGTTGGCGCTGCCGAAGGTGCCCGCGCCCTGCCGCTCGATGATCTCGAAGAAGAGGGTGCGCTTGGGGTGGGTGGAGGCCGTGAATATCTGGAACAGCTGACCGCCGTGGTCCTCGTCCGCGAGCAGCTGTGTCTCGCGCAGCGTGCCGATGGAGTGCGTCGCGAGCTCGATGCGGCCGTCGAGCAGGTCGTAGTAGGCGTCCGGCGTCTTCAGGAAGCGGACGTCGCGTTCGCGCAGCGCACGGACCGAGCGCACGGCGTCGTCGCTGGAGAAGGCGATGTGCTGGACGCCGGCCCCGTCGTGGTTCTTGAGGAAGTCGTCGATCTGCCCGGGCTCGGCCTTGGTGTCGGGCTCGATGAGGGTGAGGGTCACCACGCCGTTCGGGCTCTGCACCACCTTCGACTCCATCGCCTGCGCGCCGACGACGATCCGCTCCTCGAAGATCTCGCTGAAGCCGAGGGCGTTGCGGTAGAACCGCACGGTCGTCTCCAGATCGCCCGCGGGCAGGCAGACCGCGAAGTGGTCGATGTCCAGCAGCCCCACCTCGCCGGCCCACTGCGGCTCTTCGTTCGCGACAGGTGTGAACCCCGCCGGGAGGCCACCGGACGCACCGGGTTCGCGCTCCACCAGCGTGTGGACGACGTCCCCGAAGCCGCCGATGAGCGCGGTCGCGCGCGGCCCGTCCCCGGAGTGCCGCTCCGGCTTGCGCAACGCACGGGCCCCGCCGGCCACGGCGGCGGTGAACGCGGCACCCGCGTCATGGGTGCGCAGCGCGATGTCGGCGACCCCGTCGCCGTGGGCCGGGAGATACGCCGACGCGGGATGACGATCGCTCAGCGGGGTCGTCAGGACAAGGGTGATCCCGCCGTGCCGGAGCGCGACGCCGTGGTGGTCGGCGGAATTACTCTCGCCGGCCACGGAGAAACCGTATGCGTCCTGCCAGACCCGGGCCGCCACCTCCAGGTCCTTCACATACAACTCGACGTAGTCGATCGTGTAGTGACTGATGGGTTGATTCACGCTCGCTCGATCATTCATGACGGTCCCTGGGTCGAAGAAGGATCGGGATTTGCGGCACAACCGTACAACTCGATTGGCGAATACCGAACTTGTCAAAGTCGGGCACCCGAAGGCACTGGTCAGGGCCGTTTCGAGGGTGTCAAAGAAGAGGCGTTGTCGCAGTTGGCGCAGTGCGTGATACTGGCCCCCATGCAGATCCCGAAAAATCTTGCGGAATTGAGTTCGGAACCGCTGCACGCCTCGCTCGCCGCTGCTTCCATGGAGTCGATGAATCTGCTCAACAATATTGCCGGAAACTATCCCGAGGCAATATCGTTCGCGGCCGGCCGGCCCTACGAGGGATTCTTCGACACGGACCAGATCCATGAATATCTAAGGGTGTTCGCGGGCTATCTGCGAAGTGAGCGGCACATGACGGAACAGCAGGTGTCGCGCACCCTTCTGCAGTACGGCGACACCAAGGGCGTCATCGCCGAGTTGATCGCGCGGAACCTCGCCGTCGACGAGGACATCCACGTCGACCCGCGCGGCGTCGTGGTCACCGTCGGCTTCCAGGAGGCACTGTTCCTGGTGCTGCGCACCCTGCGCGCCGACGACCGCGACGCACTGCTGGCCCCGGCCCCGACCTATGTCGGCCTCACCGGCGCCGCCCTGCTCACCGATCTGCCGGTGCTGCCGGTGCCGTCCGGTGAACACGGCCTGGACCTTGGGGAGTTGGTCCGCCGATTGCACGCCGCGCGAGACGCCGGCCACCGTGTGCGTGCCTGCTACGTCACGCCCGACTTCGCCAACCCCGTCGGCGTCAGCATGACCGTCGACGACCGGCACCGGTTGCTGGAGATCGCCGCGGCGGAGGGCCTGCTCCTGCTGGAGGACAACCCCTACGGGCTCTTCCACCGCACCCCGGACCGACGCCCGCCGACGCTGAAGTCGCTCGACACCGAGGGCCGGGTCGTCTACCTCGGTTCCTTCGCCAAGAGCGGCGTCGCGGGCGCGCGGGTCGGCTTCGCGGTGGCCGACCAGCCGGTGCGCGGCGGACTGCTCGCCGACGAACTGTCGAAGATCAAGAGCATGCTGACGGTGAACACCTCGCCGATCGCCCAGGCCGTCATCGGCGGCAAGCTGATCGCCAACGACTTCAGCCTGGTGGCCGCCAACGCCAGGGAAACCGCCGTGTACCAGAGCAACCTGACGCAGGTTCTGCAAGGGCTCGCCAAGCGGTTCCGGGACGACGCCGGGGTGACCTGGAACGAACCCGACGGCGGGTTCTTCGTCGTCGTCACCGTGCCGTTCACGGTGGACGACGCCTTCCTGGAGCAGGCGGCGCGCGAGCACGGCGTGCTGTTCACGCCCATGCATCACTTCTTCGGCGCGGGCACCGAGTCCCGCCAACTCCGGCTGTCGATCAGCACCTTGACCCCGGAGCGGATCGAAGAGGGGCTCGACCGGCTGGCCGCCGCCGTCACCTCACGCCTGCCCGGCGCCGGCACGGCAGACGCGACGGCCGGGGCGGTGTCGTGATCCGCTCCCTCGCCGTCGTCGGCACCGGACTGATCGGTACCTCCGTGGCGCTCGCCGCCGCCCGGCGCGGCGTCACCGTCCACCTCCTCGACGCGAGCGCGTCCGCGGTCCGCACCGCCGAACTGCTCGGCGCCGGAACCGCTGGGCCACCCGAGGAACCGGTCGACCTCGCGGTGCTCGCCGTTCCCCCGAGCAAGGTCGCCGACGTGCTCTCGGAACAGCAGGCACGGGGCCTCGCGCGCAGCTACACGGACGTGGCCAGCGTCAAGGCCGGCCCGGAGCGCGACGTACTGGCCCGCGCCCCGCGCCCCACGCACTTCGTCGGCGGACACCCGCTGGCGGGCCGCGAGCGCTCGGGGCCGCTCGCCGCACGGCCAGACCTCTTCCAGGACCGGGTGTGGGTGCTCACCCCCTCCCGGCTCACCTCCAAGCCCGCCTTCGACCGGGCCCTGGACCTGATCGGCCTGTGCGGCGGCGTCCCCACGGTCATGCAGAGCGGGGCCCACGACGAGACCGTGGCGCTCACCTCGCACGCCCCGCACCTCATGGCCAGCCTGGTCGCAGCACGCCTCGGCGGCCGGTCACCCGTCAGCGCACTCCTCGTCGGCCAGGGTTTCCGGGACGCCACCCGGATCGCACGCGGCGAGGCACGGCTGTGGACCGACATCATCGAGACCAACGCCGCCGAGGTCGCCGGAGTCCTCACCGCACTCCAGACCGACCTCACCGAACTGCTCACCGCGGTACAGGACCTGTCGGTCCGGGACCCGCGGAACCGGGCGCGGAGCCGGCGGAACCTCACCGGTCTGCTGGAGCGCGGGATCGCAGCGCTGGAGGCGCTGCCCGCCCCGCTCGCCGCCGACACCGCCCATGTCGACGTCACCATCACCGCCCGTCCCGGCGAACTCGCCCGGCTCCTGGACACCGCGGCCGGATACGGCGCCGGCGCGGACACCGTCGCCGCGCCGGTCGCCCCGCACGGCGGGGACGGACCACTGGTCATCCGGTTCGAACTCGCCGCGGCCGAGGCGGAGACCCTGGCGGAGAAACTGGCCGCCGCCGGCTGGGACGTGGTGCACGAGGACGACGTACGGGACGAGACCGGACCTGCTCTCGTCGGGGCTCCAGGCTGAAGGCCGTGGCGCACCGGCACCCTCCCCGGCCCACTGGCTGGGGAGGGTACGGGCCCGGTGCCCCTTGCGGGGGATTTTCGAGGGGCACCGGCGATCGGGGCGCGACGGCCGTCGCCGTACGACGCTGTCGGTCAGGGTGTCGCCAGTGCCTCCGTCGGCGGCAGCCGGGCCGCGCGCACCGCCGGGTAGAAGCCCGCCAGCGCTCCGATGATCAGCGTCGAGCCGACGCCGCCCGCCATGGCCCAGGCCGGCACGACCGACGGCCAGCCCTGGTAGGAGGCGTAGCCGATGGTCACCGCGATCCCGAGGGATACCCCGCCGACGCCGCCGAGCGCGGACAACAGCTGTGACTCGCACAGGAACTGATTGCGGATCTGGCCCCGGGTGGCCCCCAGCGAGCGGCGCAGCCCGATCTCGGATCGGCGCTCCAGCACGGAGATGACCATGGTGTTGGCCACCCCGACACCGCCGACCAGCAGAGCCACCGCGCCGAGTCCGAGGAGCAGTCCGCTGAGGGTGTCGTCCGTGGCCTCCTTCGCGGCGAGCGCGTCGGACGGCCGGGAGACGGCCACCTCGTCGGGCTTCTCCGGGTTGGTGGTCGCCCCGAGGATGCCCTGCACCTGGGAGACGCGCTCCTCCACGGCCCGTACGTGGATCACCGACGGGTAGCCGTCGAAGCCGAGTTTCTCCTCCGCGTAGGGCCAGCCGACCAGCGCCTGGGTGTCCAGCTCCGGCGTCAGCTCGTTGGGCGCGAGCAGTCCGATCACGGTGAACCAGCGGTCGCCGAGCCACACCTGGACGTCGGAGCCGGCCCGGTGCACCCCGAGCTGTTCGGCGGCGCGGGGCCCGAGCACGACGGACGGATAGCGGTCGTTGGCGGCGTTCAGCCAGCGCCCGTCGGTCAGCTTCGCGCCGGTCGTCTCGGGCAGGTTGGTCTTCGCCGCGTAGACGGCGATACCGCTGGTCTCGGCCGCGGGTATGTGGTCGTTGCGGTAGACCTTGGCGTCGACCTTGCCGAGCGCGGTCACCGATTCCACGTCCGGTATGTTGCCCACCATCTGCACCGACTCGCTGGGCAGATGGGACGCGTCACCGCTGAGCGACGGCCCCGGTGTGACGGACAGCAGATTGGTGCCGAGCGCGCTCAGCCGCCGGTCCAGGTCCTCGGTGCTGGACGTCGAGATGCCCACCACGCCCACCATCGCCGCGATGCCGATGGCGATGCCCAGCGCCGACAGGAACACCCGCATGGGCCGGGCCCGGAGCCCGTACCCGCCCACCCGCAGCACGTCGGCGGGGCTCATCCGGGCCGGACGGGGCCGCGCACCGGCCGCCCGCCCCTCGGACCCCGTCACCGCTTCGCCCCGGAGGCAGTGGCCGCCAGCTCCCGGGCGGCGGTGGAGTCGCGCTCGATCCGGCCGGCGGCGGAGTCGTGCTCGATCCGCCCGTCCTTGAGCCGCACCTCGCGCGGCAGGGAGCCGGCGACATCCCGGTCGTGCGTGATGACTACGACCGTGGTGCCGGCCTCGTTCAGCTCGTGCAGCAGTTCCAGCACGGTCGCGCCGGAGCGGGAGTCGAGCGCGCCGGTCGGCTCGTCGGCCAGCAGCAGCGGAGGATCGCCCAGCACCGCGCGGGCGATGGCGACCCGCTGCTTCTCTCCGCCGGAGAGCTGGTGCGGCTCGTGGTACAGCCGGTGCCCGAGCCCCACCCGGCGCAGTGCCGTCTCGGCGAGCCGGCGCCGCTTGGCGCGCGGGGTGCCGCTGTAGAGCAGCCCGTCGGCGACGCTGTCCAGCACCGGTATGCCCGCGGTGAGATGGAACTGCTGGAACACGAACCCGATCGTGCCGGCGCGCAGCGCGGACAGTTCACGGTCGCTCAGCTCCTCGACCGCATGACCGTCGACCCGGACGTGCCCGGAGGTCGGGCGGCTGAGCGTGCCCATGATGTTGAGCATGGTCGACTTCCCGGACCCGGACGGCCCGACGATCGCGACCAGTTCACCGCGCCCGATCACCAGATTCGTGTCGGCGAGCGCGACGACGTCCCCGTACCGCTGGGACACCCCCGTCAACTCGACCACATGAGGCGTCACTTGGGCACCCCCACACTCATGCCCTCTTTGATGCCCGAGCCCTTCACCTCGACCAGGCCGCTCGCGAACATGCCCAG
The DNA here is from genome assembly GCF_008704715.1 of Streptomyces chartreusis. NCBI lineage: Bacteria > Bacillati > Actinomycetota > Actinomycetes > Kitasatosporales > Streptomycetaceae > Streptomyces > Streptomyces chartreusis. The sequence continues at coordinate 333,310 of NZ_CP023689.1, read as the reverse complement.
CTCCACCGGCACCATGTCGCTGCTGCCGTCGGCCTTCGGGACCTCCAGCGCATAGCCGCCGCCCGGCCGCGCCATCAGCGCGTTCACCGGCACCGCCAGCACGTCCCGACGGCTGTCGGCCTCCAGGATCACGTCGACCGACGCGGCCTGATAGCGGCCCAGCTTCTTCTGGTCGTCGATCTCGAGCTGGACCGGAAGAGTGGCTTCGTCGGCGCCCTGGCCGTCGCCGCCCGCACCGCCGCCGGAAGCGGCGGCGTCATTGGCCGGCGTGCCGATGTCGGTGACCTTGCCCACCACGTTGCTGCCGTCCGGCAGCCGGACCGTGGCCTTGGAGCCCTCCTTCACCAGGTCCTCGTGCTGCGGGTCCAGGTCCATGGAGACGATCCGCTCGGTACCCGTCCAGGTCAGCACCTCGCCGCCGGCGACCGCGCCGGGAGAGGTCTTCAGCTCCGCGACCCGCCGGGCACCGGAGGCGACCACCGCGTCCCCGGGGCGTACGGTCCCGGTCTCCTCGGCGTTGAGGTCGTCCTGCCACTCCTCGACCGCCTGGGCCGTGCCGGAGGTGTACTCGTCGTCCACGTCGAAGCCGTCGTAGCCCAGATCGGCGAGGTTGCGCTCCAGCATCCGCACGTCGGAGCCCTCGCTGCCCGGCTCCAGCGTGCGGTAGAGCGGCACGGACCCGTACAGCAGGGGCACCTTGCGCTCGTTGACCCGGTAGACCGTGTCGCCACGCTTGAGCGTGTCGCCCTCGCCGGGCACCCACGTGATGAACTCGCTGTCGGCAGCGGCCTGTCCGCCCCCGCTCTGCCCGGACGCGGAGGCGGCGGAGCCGTTGGTGACGGCGGTCGGCTTGCCGTGGCCGAGCGTGCCGTCCACGGTCTCGGTGCTCGTCAGCGTCATCCGCTGGACCTTGGTCGTCGCGGCGGGCCCCGCAGGGGCGGCCGCCGTCGCGGGCCCGTCGTCACCGCTGAACGCGCCGGTGGCGGCGAGCCCCGCGGCGGCGGCCACGGCGATCGCGATCACCACGAGGACGGCCGTACGGCGGATACGGCGTTTGCGCCGGTCGGCAGTCGGCCGGTCGGTGTCCTCGGCCGCCGCCGGCTGTGCCGCCTCCTCGGCGACGGCCGGTGCCCGTTCCGCGTCGTCGTCCGGGACCGCGGGCGCCCCGTCGGGCTCCACGACGGCAGGGAGGTGTTCCGCCTCCTCCTGCGTGGTCACCGGCCTCCGCCGCCCTGGATCATCATCCCGCCGCCGGGCCACTTGTCCTGGCACGCGGAACGGGCCTTCTGGAAGGCGGGGTCGGCCATGCTGAGACCGGCGCCGGCGAAGTCGAGGGCCATCTGACCGCCGTTGATCTCCGGGTCCGGGAACTTCGGCACGCCGTTCTCACGGATGCACTCCGCCCAGGCGGCGACCTTCGTCGGATCGAGCGGCTCGCCGCCCTGGGCCTGGCCCTCGGCCTGCGGGGCCTTGTCGCGGCACGCCTCCATGGCGCCCTGGAACTCGGCGGAATTGGTGTCGACGCCACCCGCGTCCATACGGATACCGCCGTCGGCCTGCTGCGGATCGGGGAATTCGGGTACGCCCTCTGCACGCATGCACTCGGCGAATTCCAGAGCCTGGTCGAACGCGCCGTTCGCCGACCCGGAGGAGTCCGAGGACGTGCCGCCGTCGGAGGCCGCCTTGGACTCTCCGGAACAGCCGCTGATCAGCGCGCCTGTGAGGAGCAGGGATACGGGAAGAAGTGTGCGCCCGATCAGGGCACGTCGTTGTGTGGAGAACATGAACGGAGTTGTACGCCGGGTGCGGTTACACCCGGGGAACAGTCGTGCCTGCCTCTTTGACCCTCTCCACGCGTTATTCCGCTGTTATGGGCCGCAGGGCATCCTGGCCGGCATGAGAGTGCTGATTGTCGACGACCACCTCGAACTCGCCGAGACGATCGCCGCAGGTCTGCGGCAGGAAGGCATGGCCATCGACCTGGCACTGGACGGCCGGCAGGCGCTGGAGCAGGCGACCGTGTACGACTACCACGTCATCGTGCTCGACCGGGACCTCCCGCTGATGCACGGCGACGAGGTCTGCCGTGCGCTGATCAAGCACGGCTGCCGGGCCCGCATCCTCATGCTCACGGCCTCCTCCACCATCGCCGACCGGGTCGACGGACTGAGCCTGGGCGCCGACGACTATCTGACCAAGCCGTTCGCCTTCGCCGAGTTGGTCGCACGGATCCGCGCCCTCGCCCGGCGCGCGCACCCCGCCGTGCCCCCGGTGCTCACCCACGGCGACCTGTCGCTGTCGCCCGCCGAGCACACCGCCTGGCGCGGCGGACGCCAACTGGATCTGTCCCCCAAGGAGATGGCCGTACTGGAACTCCTGCTGGCCGCACGCGGGGCGGTGGTGTCCGCGGAGGAACTGCTCGAACGGGCCTGGGACGAAGCCACCGACCCGTTCACCAACACCGTGAAGGTGACCATCAGCCGGCTGCGCCGCAAGCTCGGGGACCCGCCCGTGATCGAGACGGTGCCGCATGTCGGCTACCGCATCTGACCCGGCCGGCCGGTTCCGCATCCGCTGGTCGGCCCGGCTCCGGCTCACCCTCCTCTACGGCACGCTGTTCCTCGTCTCGGGCGCCACCCTGCTCGCCGTCACCTACCTCCTGGTCGTGCAGAGCCCCGCCTCCAAAGGCACCAAGATCACCACCGGCAACGCCTCGCGCAATCCGGCGGTGCAGGAGGTGACGGCCCAGATCTCGTACGTCGCCGACCGCCAGCGCCAGGAGGCACAGCGCACGCTGCTCACCCGCTCCGGGATCGCGCTCGGCGTCATGACCGGCGTCTCCGGCGGACTGGGCTGGCTGGTGGCCGGGCGGGTGCTGCGGCCCGTACGGGTGATGACGGAACGGGCCCGGCGCATCTCGGCGCACAATCTGCACGAGCGCCTCGCGATGCCCGGCCCCGCAGACGACGAGCTGAAGAACCTCGGCGACACCTTCGACGGGCTGCTCGGCCGACTGGACGCCGCGTTCGACGCACAGAGACGCTTCGTCGCCAACGCCTCGCACGAACTGCGCACCCCGCTGACCCTGCAACGCACGGTGATCGAGGTCGCGCTCAGCAAACCGGACCCGGACGTGAAGGCCCTGCGAGGGGTGTGCGAGCGGGCCCTGAGCATAGGCGAGGACCAGGAACGGCTGATCGAGGCGCTGCTGACCCTGGCGAGCAGCCAGAGCGGGGTCTTCCGGACCGAGCCGCTGGACCTTGCCGAGGTCGTCACCGACGTCCTCGACACCCTCACGCCCACCCAGCCCGAGGACGTCACCCTGGAGGTCTCGCTCGACGCCGCCGCGACCGAGGGCAACAGCAGCCTGGTGGAGCGGCTGGTGACCAACCTCGTCGGCAACGCACAGCGGTACACCAACCCCGGCGGCTGGATCCGGGTGACCACGAACCTTCAGGGCGGCGTGCCCACGGTGCGCGTCGTGAACAGCGGCCCGGTCGTCCCGCGCGACGCCATCCCGTCCCTGTACCAGCCCTTCCAACGGCTCGGCCACCGCTCCGCACGCCACGACGGGCACGGCCTCGGGCTGTCGATCGTCGCGGCCGTCGCCAGCGCCCACCGGGCCCGGATCGTCACCGAACAGGGCCCGGCGGGCGGCCTCGACATCACCGTCGCGTTCCCACGCCGAAAGGAGGGGCTGTTCGGGGTTCCCGTGCCGTGATCCGCCAAGTGGTGGACAGTCGGCCCCGACTCAGCCGGTGATCTCGACCTTTCCGTTCGCCGCGGCGGGCTCGGGACGCCCGGCGTCCGACCGCCGCGTGATGCCCTTGAGGAGCTCCGCCAGGTCGACTCCCGTGGTGGAGCCGAGGAGTTCGAGACCCTGCGCCACGTTGTCGGCCACGGCCCGGGGGATCCGGCCCGCGCCGTCGGTCGAGATCACGGTCATCTTGTCGATGGCACTGAGCGGTTCGGACGCCTTGGCGACGACCTGCGGCAGCACCTCGACGAGCATCTGGAGAACGGCCGCGTCACCGTACTGCCCGAACGCGTCGGCCTTCTTGCACATCGCCTCCGCCTCCGCGGCGCCGGTCGCCGCGATCGCCGCCGCCTCGGCCTCGCCCTCCAGCCGTACCGCCTCCGCGATCGCCGCACGCCGGGACCGCTCGGCCTCACCCTGCTTGAGCCCTTCGATGGCGCCGGCCTCGGCCAGAGCGCCGCGGCGCTGCTTCTCGCCCCATGCGTACCGTCCCCCTCCCGCCTGCCGCCGGTCTTCGCCTGACGGGATGTTCACACGGGGCGGCCGGGGGACGCATTGCCGTGTTCCGGCAATCTTCGCGCCCTTTCCATTCCGGCCGGTGTCACGGTTCGATCAGTCCGTCGCGGATCGCGTAGCGGGTGAGTTCCAGGCGGTCCTTGAGGCCGAGTTTCTGCAGCAGGTTGGCGCGGTGGCTCTCCACGGTCTTCGGGCTGATGACGAGGAAGTCCGCGATCTTGCGGATGAGGGCGTTGACCGCGCCGGGGTAGATGCCGGTGGCGCGTAGGGACGGTCAGGCGGACCTGGGTGCCGCCGTCGGCTGAGGGGCCGAGGGTGCGAGAGGCGCCGATGAGCAGGGCGCGTTCGCGCATGCCCTGGATGCCGGAACCCTCGGTGGTGCCGTCGATGCCGCGGCCGTTGTCGCGCACGCGCAGCTCCACGGCATCCGGTGTGTGCTCCAGGGTGAGGTCGACGCGGGTGGCGCCGGCATGGCGGGCGGTGTTGGTGAGGCTCTCCTGCGCGACGCGATAGAGGACGAGCTCGGTGTTCTCGCCCAGGGACGGCGGGTCGGACGCGACGTGCCGGCGCACGGACAGGGCGGGGCCCGTGAACTCGACCGCGAGGGAGCTCAGAGCGCTGGTCAGGCCGCGGGTGTAGATCCCCGAGGAGCTCGGCACCCCTGTACCCCGCCCGCACTCCGCTGCCCTGCCGCCCCCGCGAGTACCGCCGCACCCCGGCGTGGCTGCTGCTCGCCGTCGGCCTGGCGGTAGTGAGCGCCGGGCTCGTCCTGGCCCACGGACTCCTCATTGCCACCGGCCTGGTTCTGGCCGGCATGGCCGGTGAGCTGATCGATTCCTTTCCTCCTGACAGGTAGTCAAAAGCGAGCTATGGGTTATTAGTCGTGCGCTAAACTCCAACACCCAGCCACTCGCTCTATTGAGCGATTTGCTGCTCATTCTGTGGACTCGCTGTGTGGCGATTCCGCATCTCAGGGGACGGGGGGACGTAGAGATGGACCGAGCTGTCCGCACCCCTGCCCTGCCTCCCGTCACGGCCGGCTGCCGTATGCGTGCGGCGACGGTCAGGACCGCGCGCATCGACAACACGGCGCGCGACAGCGTGCCCGATTCGGGCAGCACCGCTCACAGCGCCTGACTCCCGGTCGGACACCTGCCACGGGTGCCCTCCGGCCGTGTCCGACCACCGGGCCGACGCATGACCGTCCAGCCGAGGGCGTACGCCCGCCCGTCATGCCGCCCGATGCCGCGCCAGGTACCGCCACCCACCGCCCCAGCACGCCTCAGCACGTCACGGACAGCGCTTGCTCGCTGCCCGCCGCCGACAAGGCACAGACGCCGTCACCGATCCGCACCGGAGGGACAGACGCCCGTGCACAACACCGCCGCCATGCTCATCGAACTCGGGGCCATCATCCTCGCCCTGGGCCTGCTCGGCCGCCTCGCCGGACGGATGGGCTTCTCGCCCATACCCCTCTACCTGCTGGCCGGACTCGCCTTCGGCCATGGCGGACTGCTGCCGTTGCAGGCCAGCGAGGAGTTCACCGCCACCGGCGCCGAGATCGGCGTCATCCTGCTGCTGCTTCTGCTCGGCCTGGAGTACAGCGCCTCCGAACTCGTCACCAACCTGAAGACCCAATACCCCTCCGGCGCGGCCGACTTCGTCCTCAACGCGGTGCCCGGCGCACTCGCCGCCCTGATCCTGGGCTGGGGCCCGGTGGCCGCGGTCGCGCTGGCCGGCGTCACCTGGATCTCCTCCTCGGGCGTCATCGCCAAGGTGCTCGGCGACCTACGCAGGCTCGGCAACCGCGAAACCCCGGTCGTGCTCGGCGTCCTCGTCATCGAAGACCTCGCCATGGCCGTCTATCTGCCGATCCTCACCGCCCTGCTTGCGGGCGCCGGCCTGGCCGGAGGCACGGTCACCCTGCTGATCTCCCTGAGCACGGTCGGCGCCGTCCTCTACGTCGCCCTGCGCCACGGCCGGCTGATCAGCCGTGCGGTCTCCTCCGACAGCGCGGAGATGCTCCTGCTGGTCGTCCTCGGCCTCACCCTCCTCATCGCAGGACTCGCCCAGGAACTCCAGGTCTCCGCGGCCGTCGGCGCCTTCCTCGTCGGCATCGCCCTGTCCGGCGAGGTCGCCGAAGGAGCCGGCAACCTCCTCATGCCCCTGCGGGACCTGTTCGCCGCCGTCTTCTTCGTCTTCTTCGGCCTGTCCACCGACCCCGCCGATATCCCGCCCGTCCTCGTCCCCGCCCTCCTCCTGGCCGTCGTCACCGCCCTCACGAAGATCGCCACCGGCTGGTACGCCGCACGCCGTGCCGGGATCCACGGCGCGGGCCGCTGGCGGGCGGGCGGCACCCTCGTCGCCCGCGGCGAGTTCTCCATCGTCATCGCCGGACTCGCCGTCGCGGTCGAGCCCCGCATCGGCCCCCTCGCCACCGCCTACGTCCTGATCCTCGTCGTCGTCGGCCCGCTCACCGCCCGCTACACCGAGCCGCTGGCCCGGCGTCTCACCCGCCGGTCCACCGCCCGCACTCAGGCCGCCCCCGTGGAGGCGGAGCGAGCGGAGCCCGTACCCGCGGACGCCTGACCCGGCACCGGCCCCAGGACCCGAGACCCGAACGAGCCGCGCGCAGGCGGGAGCCGCAAGTGACGACCTACGACAACCCCGGACAGTTCCTCGACGGCTACGCCGAGATCCTGGCGGACGCCGCTCCCACCGGCCGCCGCCTCACCCGCGACGAACTCGACTCCCGCCGCGAGCTCGGCGCCCGAGCCGCCGCATCGGGTTACGGATGGCGCGTCCTGGTCCGCGAGCACCTCGTGGCCGGCCGCGCCGCCCGGCCGGCCATGGCGGACCCGGACAGCGTCCTGACCGTCATCGAGCAGGCCATGGACGCCTTCGCCGACGGATACGAGCGCGCCCAGCGCCTCGTCGTACGCCAGGAGGAGGCGGCCAGACGCGAGTTCATCGACGACCTGCTCCATGGACGAGGCGACTCCGGCCACCTCGCCGCACGGGCCGAACGGTTCGGGCTGCGCCTGTCACGCGTCCACGCCGTGGCCGTCGCCGAGGGCCCCGCCAAGTACGACGAGACCGACCCCGTGCCACGCCGGGTCGAGGACGCGCTGTTCGGCCGGTTCGAGAACCGCCGGATCCTGTTCACCACCAAGGACGGCCGAATGGTGTGCATCGCACCCGGTGACCAGGGCGAAGTCCTGACCCACTTCGCCAAGCAGGCGCACGCCGCCACCGAGGGCGGCCAGGTCGCCATCGGCCGGCCCCGGCCCGGCGCCGTAGGGATCGGGCACAGCTACGAAGAAGCCCTCAACGCCCTCGACGTAGCCCAGCGCATGGGCTTCGGCGACCCGCTCCTGCGCGCCGCCGACCTGCTGGTCTTTCCCGTCCTGGCCCGCGACCGGCAGGCCCTCGTCGACCTCGTACGCAGCACCCTCAGCCCGCTCGAACAGGCCCGCGGCGGAGCCCAGCCGCTCCTCGACACCCTGACCACGTACTTCGACACGGGATGCGTGGCCGCCGAGACCGCCCGCCGACTGGCGCTGAGCGTGCGCGCCCTCACCTACCGCCTGGACCGCATCCACACCCTCACCGGCACGAACCCCGCCGACCCCGCGCACCGATACACCCTGCAGACCGCGGTCATCGGCGCCCGCCTGCTCGACTGGCCCGGAAGACCCCTGTGACCGCAGCCGCGCCGACGGCCCAACAGGGCCCGGGAATGGGGCCGTTCAGCCCTACGGACGCGGACCATCGGCATCGGACCGTGCCATGCCCGAAGCCGCGACAGTGATTGCGTCAACAACGGAATCCGCTGCGAAGGGAACAACATCATGGCCGTGCACGAGCATCCTCACCGGCGCGCGGGGTTCCAATTGCCGTTGTTCCGCAGGACCCGCGCCGACTCGGCCGACGGCACCGCCCAGGAAGTCGCGATGACCGCCACGGTGGCGGCCTACGCGCCGGCATCCCTGCGCCTGCTCACCGGGTTCGTCTTCCTGTGGGCGTTCCTCGACAAGACCTTCGGCTTCGGCTACGCCACCCCGTCCGGCAAGGGCTGGATCGACGGCGGCTCGCCCACCAAGGGCTTCCTCAGCGGGGTCGCGGCGGGGCCGATGGAGTCGACCTTCCACGACTGGGCCGGCGCCACGTGGGCGGACTGGCTGTTCATGTTCGGCCTGCTGGGCGTCGGTGTGGCGCTGATCCTCGGCATCGGGCTGCGACTGGCCGCCATCGCGGGCACGTTGATGATGGCTTTTATGTGGGTCGCCGAGTGGCCGCCCGCCAAGCACCTGTCCGACGGCTCGCCCAGCATGTCGACCAACCCGTTCGCCGACTACCACGTCGTCTACGCCGTCGTCCTGATCGCCCTCGCGGCCGTAGGCGCCGGAGCGGTCTGGGGGTTGGGCCGGGCGTGGGCCCGCCTGCCGTTCGTGAGCCGCAACCCCTGGCTGCGGTGAACTCAGAAGCCGCTGGTCCCCGGACGTACCCGACCGGGGACCAGCGGCTCGTGTCGGCTCCTGGACACGAACCTCACTGCTCCGCCTTGCCGAATCACCGACAGCTGTTCGACATACTGCGGCGTGCCCGCGTCTGCCGCGGGAGAGCAGCCGTCACCATCACTTCGCCACACGTTCGGCCGCGCCACACAGGAGCCTCATATGTCCGACAGTGCCCCCGAGCCCCGTCCCGTCAGCGCAGAGGCAGTCCCGTTGGGCACCGGCACCCGCCGCTGGCTCTTCCGCCCGCCGCGCCGCCACGGCGAGGTCGACACCGGTCGCAGCGTGAGCTTCCTGGAGCTCTTCTACGACCTCGTCTACGTCGTCCTGATCGGCCAGGCGGCCCACACCCTCGCCGAGGACGTCTCCTGGCGGGGCACGGCGACCTTCGCGGTGGTCTTCGGACTGATCTGGATCGCCTGGCTGAACGGCACACTCTTCTACGAACTGCACGGCCGCGAGGACGGCCACACCCGCTCGCTGATCTTCGTTCAGATGCTGCTGCTGTCCCTGATGGCCGTATACGTCGGCCACGCCGACGGCGACGACGGCCGCACCCTGGCAGCGCTCTACGCACTGCTGCTGGCCCTGCTGAGCTACCAGTGGTACTCCGTGTACCGGCAGGACCGGCCGGAGTTGCGCAAGACGCCCCGGCGCTATCTGATCGTCATGGTCGTAGGCATCCTCGTGATCGCGGCCTCGGTACCGCTGTCGGCCGACGCCCGCCTCGCCGTGTGGGCGGCGTTCGTAGTCGGATGGTGCGGCGTGGAGTGCGTCATCCTCATCTTCTGGCGCAGAACACCGAGTTACGACGTCGTGACCGAGACCATGGTCGAGCGCTTCGGACTGTTCATCATCATCGTGCTCGGCGAAGTCGTCATCGGTGTCGTGAACGGCCTCACCGACACCGAACGCAGCGCACTCGTCACGACCACGGGCCTGCTCGGGCTCGCCGTCGGCTTCGGCTTCTGGTGGAACTACGCCGACCTGGTGTCCCGACGACTGCCGCGGGAGAGCGGGCACTCACTGGCGACCTGGATCTTCATGCACCTGCCGCTGACCATGGCCGTGGCGGCGGCCGGCGCGGGCATGGTCGGGCTGGTGGAGCACGCCACCGACGACCGGGCACCGGTCGCCGTGAGCTGGCTGATGAGCGGGTCCGTGGCCGTCATGCTGATCACCACCGTGGTGCTGCTGCCCACCCTGGCGGACTACGACCGCTACCCCGCCGCCTACAAGTCCGTGCAGACCGTGCTCGTCATCGCAGCGGTCGTCGCCCTCCTCGTCGGCTGGTCCCGCCCCGCCCCCTGGCTCCTCGCGCTCGCCCTGCTGCTCGTCCTCTTCGCCACCTGGGCCTTCGCGTTCGTGCGATGGCTGCGGCAGGGCTTGCTGATCAACGAGATCTCAGCCGGGTCGCGCTGAGCGGTCCGGCGACCGGAAAGGGCGGATCCAGGACCGCCGGCGACCGCGCTGAGCCGGTCAAGTCGGCCCGCCCACAAGGAAGACGGGCCCGCATGAGTATGATCATGGTGAACTCGGTCCGCACCTCCCCACCGCGCGATGGAGCCGCCATGACGACCAACTCACAGCCGTCCCGGCCGGTCGACACCAGCAAGGCGCACCCCGCGCGGGTCTACGACTGGCTGCTCGGCGGCAAGGACAACTACCCGGTCGACGAGGCCGTCGGTGAGATGCTGCCGCCCGAGGCCAGGGACGCAGCCCGGCAGAACCGTCAGTTCATGCACCGGGCGGCCGCGTGGCTCGCCACGCAGGGCGTCGATCAGTTCCTGGACATAGGGACCGGAATCCCGACCGAGCCGAATCTCCATCAGATCGTGCAGGACATAGTGCCGTCGGCCAAGGTGGTCTACGCCGACAACGACCCGATCGTCCTGCGGCACGCCGAGGCGCTGCTGGTCAGCCGTCCCGGGGGAGTGACCGACTACATCCAGGCCGATGTGCGCGACCCGGAAGCGATCGTCCGGCATGCCCGGCACGTCCTGGACTTCGACCGCCCCATCGCGCTGTCGCTCATCGCGCTGATGCACTTCATCACCGACGAACAGGACGCCCACGGCATCGTCCGTGCCCTGGTCGGCACGCTGCCCCCGGGCAGTTATCTGATCCTGTCGCACGCCGCGTCCGACCTGTTCCCGGAACTCGCCGAACTGGTCGTCGCCCAGTACGCCAAGGGCGGTATCCAGCTCGCCTTCCGCCCCCGCGGAGAAGTGGAGCGCTTCTTCGACGGCCTGGACCTCGTGCCACCCGGCCTGGTGACGGCGACGCACTGGTTCACCTCCACCCCGGCCACGGAGCCGGAGGACGGCGGCATCTACGCGGGAGTGGCTCGCATCCGCCTCTGAGCCACGGACTGACGGTGCGTCAGGCAGGTATGGCAGCACGTCGCGCCTTCATGCGGCACTGTGCGCCGTGTCACGCATGTCAAAAGTGATCCAAGTTGCCCAGGTCACAGCGCAAATGTCCATTTAGCGTCCATGCTCGAAACGGACTCAGCAGCCCGAAGTAGAGCGCACAGGCATCGACTTGGATGCATCGTGCCGAAGTGATACATGACACAGCGGTCGTGACGTTCTGCCTCGCTCCCCGTAGAAAGGTGCAAGCCATGGCCGCTTACCTCTGCCCGCCTGCCGTGATACACGGCGAGCACACCGTGAAGACCAGCCAGATCGTGGCGGAGGTGCACGGCCGGCACCCCGACGCGGCATGGGCGCCGCGCATCGACGGCATCGCCGCGAGCACCGGCATCGAAACCCGTGGCTGGATGCTGCCGCTGGAGACCGCCGTCGCACCCGGCAAGGGCAACGGCCTGCCCGCCGCCGGCGTCGGACCGACCCGAGAGGCGCTGGCCGGCGACGGTTTCACCGAGCAGGACGTGGATCGTGTGATCGCCGCCCTCGAATCGATACCGGCGCCGCAGACCGTCCAGGAACGCACCGCGCCGGCCTGGGAGGCCGTGCAGTCCTACGGGGAGCGCGCCGCACGCGGGGCCCTCCAGATCGCCGGGCTCGACGCCGCGGACGTCGACTGCGTGATCACCAGCAACTCCACCACCCCCGCGCTGCCGGGGCTGGACGTCGCCCTGGCCAACAGGCTCGGGCTGCGCAGCGACGTGATGCTGCTGCCGGCCACGCAGTGGGCCTGCATCGCCGGCACCCGATCCCTGGCGCTGGCCGCGGATCTCGTGGCCGCCGACCCCGACCGGGTGGTCCTGGTCGTGATCTCGGAAGCGCTGAGCACCACCTACCAGCCCGCGGACGACACCCTCGAGTCCTTGATCGTCCGGCTGCTGTTCGCGGACACCGCGGTCGCCGCCGTCGTCACGGGCCGTCGGCGGGCCGAGTCGGTGCTGCGACTGGACGCCTCCTGGAGCCACACCCTGCCCGGCACCCAGGACCTGCACCGCCTGGACACCCGGGAGGACGGCACGCACTTCGTGATGGACCGGCGCGGGCCGCGCGCCGTGCAGGAGACGGTCACCGCCATGTGGGACTGGCTGGGCGCCCGGTACCAGGACGACCCCGACGCCTGGCACCCCGACGTACTGCTCGCGCACCCCGGCGGGACGCGGGTGCTGGAGTACATGGAGCAGACGATGCCCGACGGCTGGCCCTCGGGACTGCTGGACTACAGCCGGGACAGCTACACCACCGGCAACCGCGGGGGCGCCGCCGTGTTCGACATCATGCGCAGGGCGCACGACGCCGGGCAGAAGCCGGGCAGCCGCGCCGTCCTGTACGCGGCGGCCCCGGGCCTCACGGCGACCGCGCTGGAAGGGCAGTGGCTGTAGGGCGGGCTCGCGCGCCCCGCACGAAGGGGCCCCGACCGTCCCACCCGTAGCCGCGTCACTTGGCGATAGAGGCCCAGACCACCTTGCCGGTGTCGGTCCACCGCACGCCCCACCGGGTGGTGAGTCCATGCACGACGTGCAGGCCGCGACCGGCGTCGTCGAGCAGCTCGTTGCGGCCGAGCCGGGGCCTGCCGTTGCCGGTGTCACCCACCTCGCACAGCAGTCCGCTGCCCGTCCTGATCATCCGCAGGGTGATGGGTCCCTGGGCGAAGCGGACCGCGTTGGCGACCAGTTCGCTGACCACCAGCAGCACGCTGTCCCGGGTGTCCTCCCTGGTGCACCACTGCCCCAGCAGCCCGGAGACCAGTACGCGGGCCCGGGCCGCGATGTCACCGCGGGCGGGCAGCCGCCAGGTCGCGGTGTCCTCCTTGCGGTAGCCGATCATGCGCGCGAGGAGCAGGGTCACGTCGTCGCGCCTGTTCGCGGGCGCCAGCGCGGAGACCACGCGCCGCGCCGCATCCGGCAGGGCGTCCCAGGGGTGCACCTCGGACACGGCGTCCGCCAGCCTGCCGATGCCCTCGTCGATCGACAGGGCGGGATCCTCCACCAGGCCGTCGGTGTAGAGGGCCAGCAGCGAGCCCGGGGGTGCGGCGAAGGCATGCACGTCGAACGGCTCCCGCAGGGCGAACTCGGCGCCGAGCCCGGGATGGGGCCGTGCCGCGACCGGACCGCCGAGCCCGTCCGGGAGCATCAGCACCGGGGGAAGGTGACCGGCGCTGGACAGCGTCACGCGATGGCTGACCGGGTCGTAGACGGCGATGCAGCAGGTCGACCCGAGGGCGCTGTAACCCGCGGCCAGCCCGGACTCCGCGTCGTCCAGCAGTGACACGGTCTCGTCCAGGTGCTCAAGGACCTCGTCCGGCGCCAGCCCGGCGGACAGCAGCGCGCGGGCCTCCATGCTGAGCTGCCCCATGGTCGCCGCGGCTCCCAGACCGTGCCCGACGACGTCACCGACCACCAGTGCCGTACGGCCGTCCGGCAGCGGAAAGCTGTTCACCCAGTCACCGCCGACGCCCGCGCTGTCCGGGGTGGCGGGCTGGTAGATGCTCGCGGTCTCGATGGTGTCGCCGCTGGACCGCGGCAGCAGCCGGCGCTGCAGTGCCAGGACCTGTGTGTGCTCGCGCTGGTGCTGACGGGCCAGGTCCACGTGATGAGAGGTCCTGGCCACCAGTTCTTGCAGGTCGAGCAGCTCACTGTCGTCGAAGGGGCGCCCCGCCCGCCGCCAGACCTCCGCCACACCCAGCACGACCGGCGGCGCACCGTTCAGGACCAGCGGTACGTACGCCACACCCGCCGCGCGGTCACTGGGGACCAGGGAATGTATCAGCCGCTCACTGCCGAGCACCCGCTCGATCGACGCCCGGTCGGGCAGGACGATGGCCTGCGCGGCATCGTCACGCCGGATCGCCTGCGACAGCAGACGACTCGCGTCGCTGGGAAGATCGTCGCCCGGGGTCACGTAGCCGTCGGGCCAGGCCCGGTCCGGTACCAGGGCCGCTCGCCGCAGCCGGATGCGCCGCTGCGGCTGCTCGGTGACCACCTCGCCCGTCCACACGGCGAGGTCTAGGTCGATGGCGGCCACGTCTCCCCAGGCCAGGAGGGACTCCGCCAGCGACTGTGCGGTCTCGCCGATGTCCAGCGACGTGCCGATCGCGGTCTCGGCGGCATACAGGTGCAGCCGCCTGGCCATGGCGATCACCGTGACGGTAAGGCCCTCCTGCGGCGCCGCGGCCGCCAGGATGCTCATCGAGACGACCAGCTCCGACCCGTCACTGCGCCGCAGGCGCTGCACCCGGGCGACGTGCGGCTCACCCGTCTCCAGCACCTGCCGCAGACGCCTGGTGACCGTCGGTACGTCCCAGGGAGGCAGAAGATCGACGAAAGGGCTCCCGATCACGGCCTCCACCCCCGCGAAAACGGCGGGGTCGAGATTGCGGCGGGTGATTTTCAGATCCCGGTCCAGGTTGACCGCGCCGAGGATCTGCTCCTGGCGGCCGGGCGTCGGCTTCGGGGGCGTGTGCTGGTGGGCGCCGTTGTCCCCCTGCGTGTCGGCAGAGTCGGCGGCCGCTGCCGCCGCGCCGCGCGGGATGTATTGCCCCAGAGCACTGCTGACCATGTCGAATGGCGAGGCAGACGAGGGGGAGGGGGTGGAGTCCATGCGGCTCTCTCAGCTCGCTCGCCAACCCCGGCACAGCGCCGGGGCCGTAACGGAACCCCGGCGACAGGGTCCCGAGATTCCTGACCGCACACTTCATTCAATAACACCCCGGGCTGCTTCGCCTACATCAGCAGATCACACAGTGCGCACGGAAAGTGATGAAAGGTAGCGCTGGGTGATTCCGGGACGTACGCCGGCTCCCGCCCACGCCGGCGTGAGTCCCTGGCTCAGGCGGCTCGGCGGGAGCCGGGCCCCGACCGGGGCCGGCCCGGTGGTGGCGTGGCCGCGGCCGTCGTGGCCCGGCGGCGGTAGACCAGATACGGCCGGACCAGGTAGCCGATCGGGGCGCTCCAGACATGTACCAGCCGGGTGAACGGCCACGCCGCGAAGAGCAGGCAGGCGGTGAGGGCGTGCAGCTGGAACAGCAGCGGGGCGCCGGCGACGGCATCCGGCCGGGGCTGGAGGACGAACAGGCCGCGGAACCACACGGAGACGGTGGAGCGGTAGTCGTAGCCCGCGCCGAACACGTTGTGGGCGAAGGTGGCGGTGATGCCCAGCACGACGGTCGCGGACAGCAGCGGGAAGAGCAGCTTGTCGCTGCGGTCGGTGCCCAGGCGGATGCTGCGGTTCAGCAGGCGCCGGGCGCACAGCATGCCCAGCCCCGCGAGCATCGTGATGCCCGCCACCGAGCCCGCCCAGACGGCCGTGGTGTGGTAGGCGTGCTCGGTGATGCCGACTGCCTCGGTCCACGAGTCGGGGACCGCGAGGCCCACGACATGCCCGGCGATCACCATGAACGCGCCGAGATGGAACAGCGGGCTGCCGAAGCGCAGCCAGCGGTGTTCGAGAAGCTGGCTGGTGCGGGAGGTCCAGCCGAACTGGTCCTGCCGGTAGCGCCAGACGTGCCCCACCACGAACACGGCGAGGCAGATGTAGGGGACGGCCACCCACAGGAGGAGATCCGCACCGCTCGCCGAGGCGGCGGCCGAAGGGGGGAGCGCGGCGTTCATCGAGAGCCTTCCGTACGGTTCGTAGGGGCGGGCGGAACTCGGGTCGGCGGAGCGGACACCGGCGGCACGAAGGTGCCCGGAGGCGCGAACTCCCCGTCCCCGTAGGTGCCGTAGGGATCGAGACCGACCTCCTCGTTCGGCGGACCCTCGGCGGCGAGCCGGGCCACCTCGGCGAGGTCGGCCTCGGTGGCCGGCGGCAGCAGGGTGAGCGGCGCGGCCAGGACATGCCGGTACGGCGAGTCGGCGTCGGTCAGCGCCCGGTGGATCAGCTCCAGCCCGCGCCGGTGCTGACGAAGCGGTGCCTCGCCGCCACCCGGCCCGGCCAGCGCGGCGAACTCCAGCACGACCGGCAGATGGTCGGGCAGTTCGCTGCCGTCGGTGTCCCAGCCGGCGGCCCGGTACCGCTGGGCGAGGGTGAGCAGGGCCATGCCGCGGCGGCGGGTGTCGCCGTGCAGGTAGTAGGTGAGGTAGAGGCTGCTCCTGCGGCGCAGGTCGAACGTCTCGACGTAGTGCCGCTCCAGCGCGTCGGGTTGCTGGCCGGCGAACCAGGCGGTGAAGGCGGCCAGGTGCTCGGCGGCGGGCGAGGCCGGCAGCGCCTCGACGGAAGCGGCGAGCACCGGGCGGGCGGCGGTGAGTTCGAGGTCCGGGTACTGCACCAGCAGAGAGCAGAGCCGCAGCAGCAGGGCGCGTGCCCCGGCTTCCTCGCGGGTGAGGCGAGCCGGGCGGCGTACCGCCGCGCGGACACGGGTGCGCACGAGCGGGGGGATCGACGAGGGTCCCTCCGGACGGCCGGGGAAGGGCAGCAGGGTCACGAGCGGCCTCCGGCGTTGTTGCGGCGCAGGGTGGGGAGGCCGAGCATCACCCGACGGCCTGCGGCGTCCGTGGGGTCACCGGTGGACTCGACCGGGCAGCGGTTCTCCATCGCGGTCAGCGCGGCGGCGTCCTCCTTGTGGGCGGCGGGGACGACGTACCGGTCCTCGTACTTGGCGACGGCGAGCAGCCGGTGCAGATCCTCCGCCTCGCGCGCCGTGAGCCCCACGGCCTTCAGCGCGGCCTCGTCGCCGTCCTCGCCGAGGGTGCGTTCGCGCATGAACGAACGCAGCGCGGTCAGCTTCATCAGCACTCCGGCTACCACCTCGGTGTCCCCGGCCGTGAACAGTTCCGCGAGGTACTCCAGCGGGATGCGCAGCCGGGTGACGGCGGCGAAGACATGGTCGGGGTCGTCCTGGTCGCCGCCCGCGGCGTCGACGGCGTCCAGGACGGGGGAGAGCGGCGGCACGTACCAGACCATCGGCAGGGTGCGGTACTCCGGGTGCAGCGGCAGGGCCACCTTGAACCGGGAGACCAGGTCGTACACCGGGGAACGCCGGGCCGCCGCGAGCCAGTCCTCGGGAATGCCCGACTCCCGTGCGGCCGCGGCCACTTCGGGGTCGTGCGGGTCGAGGAGCACGCCGCGCTGGGCGTCCAGCAGATCCTGCTCGTCCGGGGTGGCCGCCGCCTCGCCGACGCGGTCGGCGTCGTACAGCAGCAGGCCCAGATAGCGCAGCCGGCCCACACAGGTCTCGGAGCAGACCGTGGGCTGTCCGGCCTCGATGCGCGGGAAGCAGAAGGTGCACTTCTCCGCCTTGCCGGTGGCGTGGTTGACGTACACCTTCTTGTACGGGCACGCCGTCACGCACATCCGCCAGCCGCGGCACTTGTCCTGGTCGACCAGGACGATGCCGTCCTCGACGCGCTTGTACATCGCACCCGACGGACACGCCGACACACAGGCCGGGTTGAGGCAGTGCTCGCACAGCCGCGGCAGATGGAAGAGGAAGGTCTGCTCGAACTCGAACCTGACCTTCTCCGCCCACGCACCGCTCAGGTTGGGATCGGCGCCCGCGTTCTCCGCGGCGCCGCCGAGGCCGTCCTCCCAGTTGGCGCCCCATGTGATGGCGGTCGGCCTGCCGGTGAGGACGGAGCGGGGGCGGGCGACCGGCATGTCCGGGCCCGCGGGGGCGCTGACCAGGTTGTCGTAGTCGTAGGTGACCGGCTCGTAGTAGTCCTCGATGCCCGGCAGGTCGGGGTTGGAGAAGAGGGACAGCAGCCGCTTGACCCGGCCACCGGAGCGCAGCACCAGCCGGCCGCGCCTGTCGAGCATCCAGCCGCCCTTCCACTGCTCCTGGTCCTCGTAGCGGCGCGGATAGCCGACGCCGGGCTTGGTCTCGACGTTGTTGAACCAGGCGTACTCGACACCGGTGCGGTTGGTCCACGTCTGCTTGCAGGTGACCGAGCAGGTGTGGCAGCCGATGCACTTGTCGAGATTCATCACCATCGCGATCTGGGCCATCACGCGTCCGATGGTGGCTTCGCCACGGGGCATCTCAGTACTCCACTTGCTGGCTGCGGCGGCGGATGACGGTGACCTCGTCGCGCTGGTTGCCGGTCGGGCCGTAGTAGTTGAAGGCGTAGGTGAACTGGGCGTAGCCGCCCGCGAGATGGGTGGGCTTGAGCAGCAGCCTCGTCAGCGAGTTGTGGATGCCGCCGCGCCTGCCGCTGACCTCGGTCCTCGGGACGTTCACGTTGCGGTCCTGGGCGTGGTACATGTACACCGTGCCCTCGGGCATCCGGTGCGTGACCACCGCGCGGGCGGCGACGACGCCGTTCCGGTTGTACGCCTCGATCCACTCGTTGTCCCTCACGCCGATCTTCTCGGCGTCGACGGTCGACATCCAGATCGTCGGGCCGCCGCGGGACAGATCGAGCATGAACTTGTTGTCCTGGTAGTTCGAGTGGATGGACCACTTGGAGTGCGGGGTGAGGTAGCGGACCGTGACCTCCGCCCGGCCGTCCTCGTGCAGGTGCTCGTCGCCGTAGTGCCTGGGCGTGTTCAACGGGGGCCGGTAGACGGGAAGTTGCTCGCCGAGTTCCGTCATCCAGTCGTGCTGGACGAAGAAGTGCTGGCGGCCGGTGAGGGTGTGCCAGGGCTTGAGGTGCTCGGTGTTGATGACGAACGGCGAGTAGCGGCGGCCACCCGTCTCGCTGCCCGACCACTCGTACGACGTCATCACGGCGCGCGGCTGGGTGCGCGTGTCGGCGAACGTGATCCGCTCCGCCTCCCGCTCGGACGCCAGCTCCACCAGGCCCTCGCTGCCGGTCTGCCGCTCCAGCTCGCGGAAACCCTCCATGGCCAGACGGCCGTTGGTGGTGCCGGACAGTGCCAGGATCGCCTCGCACATGTCGTTGGCGGTGGCCAGGGACGGGCGGCCCGCGGCGATGCCGTCGCGGACGGTGCCGCAGCGCCGCCGCAGCTCGTCCAGCTCCTGGGCCGGGTGGACGGTGACGCCCTTCGTGGTGGTCCCCAGGGTGTCCAGCAGCGGTCCGACGGCGCGCATCTTCTGCGCGGTCGCGCCGTAGTCCCGCTCGATGACGACCAGCTTCGGCATGTTCTTGCCGGGCACCGGCTCGCACTCACCGGTCCTCCAGTCCCGTACGACACCGCCCGGCTGGGCGAGTTCGTCCGGCGTGTCGTGCAGCAGGGGCACGGCGAGGACGTCGGTGCGGGTGCCGAGGTGCTCGGCGGCGAGCTCGCTGAACCGGTCGGCGAGGGTCAGGAACGTGTCGTAGTCCGTGCGGGCCTGCCAGGGCGGGGCGATGGCCGGCGTGAAGGCGTGCACGAAGGGGTGCATGTCCGTGCTGGACAGGTCGTCCTTCTCGTACCAGGTCGCGGCCGGCAGGACCACGTCGGAGAGCAGACCGGTCGAGGTCATCCGGAAGTCCACGTCGACCAGCAGATCGAGCTTGCCCTCGGGCGCCTCCTCCCGCCACACCACGTCCTTCGGACGCCCCTCGGGAGGGGTCTCCTCGGAGCGGACCGCCGCGTCCGTGCCCAGCAGGTGCCGCAGGAAGTACTCGTTGCCCTTGCCCGAGGAACCGAGCAGGTTCGCCCGCCACACGGTCAGGACACGAGGGAAGTTCGCCGGGTCGTCGGGATCCTCGGCGGCGAACTTCAGCCGCCCCGACCTCAGTTCGTCGACGATGTGCTCGGCGACCGGCCGGCCCGCCGCCTTCGCCTCGTCCGTCAGGTCGAGCGGGTTGCGGTTGAACCCGGGGTGGCCGGGTGTCCAGCCCAGACGTATCGCCTGCGCCAGACAGTCCGCGAAGCCCTTACCCTCGAACCGCCCCGCACCGAGCGGGGAGGCCAGCTCCTCCGGACCGAACGCCTCGTAGCGCCACTGGTCGGAGTTCAGGTACCAGTACGAGGTGCCCGCCATGTGCCGCGTGGGGCGCTGCCAGTCGAAGGCGAAGGCGAGGTGCTGGAGCCCGGTGACCGGGCGGATCTTCTCCTGGCCGACGTAGTGCGCCCAGCCGCCGCCGTTGACGCCCTGGCAGCCGGTCATGGTGAGCAGGGCCAGGAACGCGCGGTAGATGGTGTCCGAGTGGAACCAGTGGTTGGTGCCCGCCCCGAGGGCGATCATCGACCGCCCCTTGGTCCGCTCGGCGTTGCGGGCGAACTCCCGCGCGATCCGCGCGGCCTGCTCGGCCGGGACCGAGGTGATCGTCTCCTGCCAGGCCGGGGTGTACGGCTCGGCCGCGTCCTCGTACGACGTCGGCCAGTTGCCCGGCAGACCAGGCCGCCGAACACCGTATTGCGCCAGCATCAGATCGAAGACCGTGGTGACCAGGCGCCCGGCGACCCTCCGCACCGGCACCCCGCGCACCATGACCGAGCCGCCCTCCGTGCCGCCCTCGTCGAAGCGGGGCAGGGCCACGGCCACCGTCTCCTCCGCGCTCTCCAGCAGGCTCAACTCGGGGACGGTGCTGCCCAGATCGAGGTTCCAGCGGCCCGGCTCCGCTTCCCCCCAGCGGAAGCCGAGCGAGCCGTTCGGCACGACCGGTTGCCCGGTGGCCGCGTCGAGGAGCACCGTCTTGGACTCGGCGTGCTCCGTGTCGCGCCCCAGGTCCGCCGCGGTCAGGAACCCGTCGGGGACGAGTCCGTGGTCGTTCTCGCGCAGGGCGACCAGGAACGGAGCGTCGGTGAACTTGCGCAGATAGTCCCGGAAGTACGGCACTTCGCGGTCGACCAGGAACTCGCGCAGGATCACATGGCCCATGGCCATCGCCAGCGCGCCGTCGGTGCCCGGGTGCGGGGACATCCACTCGTCGGCGTGCTTGACGTTGTCGGCGTAGTCGGGGCTGACCGCGACCACCTTGGTGCCGTTGTAGCGGGTCTCGGTGAGGAAGTGGGCGTCCGGGGTGCGGGTGACGGGGATGTTCGAACCCCACATGATCAGATAGCCCGCGTTCCACCAGTCGGCGGCCTCGGGGACGTCCGTCTGGTCGCCGAAGACCTGCGGCGAGGCGACGGGCAGGTCGGCGTACCAGTCGTAGAACGACAGCAGCGTCCCGCCGATCAGCGACATGAAGCGGGCGCCCGCCGCGAACGACGCCATCGACATCGCCGGGATCGGGGAGAAACCGGCGACGCGGTCGGGGCCGTACGCCTTGATGGTGTGCACATGGGCGGCGGCGACCAGCTCGGACACCTCGTCCCAGTCCGCGCGCACCAGGCCGCCCTTGCCGCGGGCCCGCTTGTAGGCGCGGGCCTTCGCCGGGTCGCCGGTGATCTCGGCCCAGGCCGCCACCGGGTCGCCGAGGCGCCGGCGGGCCTCGCGCCACAGCTTCAGCAGGGTGCCGCGGACGTACGGGTAGCGGACCCGGCCGGGGGAGTAGGTGTACCAGGAGAACGACGCACCGCGCGGGCATCCCCGGGGCTCGTACTCGGGGCAGTCCGCGCCGATCGACGGGTAGTCGGTGGCCTGGTGCTCCCAGGTGATGATGCCGTCCTTGACGTACACCATCCACGAGCACGAGCCCGTGCAGTTCACGCCGTGCGTGGACCGCACGACCTTGTCGTGGGCCCACCGGTCGCGGTAGAAGCCCTCCCACCGCGGGTCGCCCGTGCCGAACACGGCGCGACCGTCCGCGGACACCTCGCCGCGGGTGAGGAGCCTGCGGGCGGCCAGCGGCCAGTCTTCCCCGGCGCGCGGCGCCCGACGCGGTGCCTTCTGATCGTTCTCCATGGCCAGAAAGCTAGGGGTCACGCCCTCGGCCGCACCTGGGGCCTGCGGTCCTTGCCGTACGACCTTCCGGCCCAACTTCGCCGGTCCCGATAGGGCCCAATGGTCCCGGTGGTGGGACCCGGTCGGCCGGTGGCCGCGTGCTTGCTCCGCTGCATGCTGGGTGTCGATCGAACCGCAGATGCCCATCCGCACGACCGCATTTCCGTGCCTGCCGGGCGGACAACTCCCCCGTCCCCGCCAGCGGCAGGCACAGCGCGTACGGCGCGCGGCGCCCGGTCCGGTCACACGTCCGGCCGCACTTCGCGGCCGGACGTGGCATCCCTCGAACTCGCGGAGGTCCCGGGCCGGCGATGTTTCGAGTAGTGGGCGAACACGGCGGCGCCGCCGTGATGATCAACCCGCCGGAAAAGGAACCCTTTTGGCAACCACAACTGTCTTCTTGTTTGATGCGCGGTTTACCGTCCGGCGCCTACGCGCGCAGCAGTCGTCCGGTGAGCTCCCGGTACTCCCGCAGTGCGAGCCGGAGTTCGGTGGACTGTGTCTCGGGAGCCAGCTCCGCCCAGCCCGCGCGGAGGGCCCGCCGTCGCTCGGCAAGGGCGTTCGCGAGCTGGGCCGTGGCTTCGTCGAACGCGCCCTCTGCCTCTTCCAGAGCCTCGCGCGGGCTGTCCGGGAAGATGTTGACGGCATGTCCGAGGCAGCGCACGATTTCCTCCCGTTCGTCGGAGGGGAGCAGCGGCTCCGGGCCCGTGGTACGGCGTCCGGCGGGGCCCGAGGGCCGGTCCGCGGGCTGCTGGGCGCGTGTCTGGTCGTACATCGTCGTGTGCACCGCTTCCATGAGGGTGGGGCACCGCCCGAAGACGCCGTTCGCCTTCTCGACGGCCTGCCGCAGGCTTCCGGCGACCCGGTCGACCTCGCCCTTCCCGGCCCTGCGCCGTCCCGCAAGTCAACGTCCCGAGCCGATAGGTGTCAACGTCAGGCATGCCTGGGCCCACCCCGCCGGAGAGCGAGGGGGCGGCGCCGGTGCGTGTCCTGCGTCCTGGCTCTCTTCGGCCCACGCTTCTCCAGCCGGCCGTCCGGCACTTGCCGGGCGACGGCCCTGCGCAGCCGTACCTGTCGGAGGACATCCGTGGTTGCGCCAAGTCCACGGTCGCCCGCGTCGCCGCCCTGTTGCGGTACCGATCACTGGGAGGCCGCGGTCGGCGCGTAGTGATCCATCGGGTGCGGGTTTAGGTTAGGCTAACCTAAGTCAACTACCTGGACCTCCGGGAGGATCCGGATGCGCCGTATTCGCCTGCGCGCCGCCGCGCCGTCAGCCGCCGAGCGTGCTCGCTCGATTCTGGCCGTCGCCCACTCGATGACCGTGGTGACCGACGGGCGGCACAGCGAAGTCCGGCGTCTCGACGGCGCCGGAGTCATGGGCCACGTCCATCTGCACGCGGCGTTCGAAGGACCTGGCTCCCCACCTGACGGGCGGGTGCCGATCCGGGTGGAACTCACCGACATCGCGCCCACACCCGTACGTGACCGGCTGCGCGCCCGAGTCACGCTGACCGGGCTGCTGGCCGCGCCGTACGACCCGCGGTCCACCGAGAGCAGCTGCATGGAGTTCGGGCAGTGTGTGCTGGAGGACGACACCGGACGCGCCTATGTGACCCTCCAGGAACTGGAGGCGACCGAGCTCGACCCGCTGGCGACGAGCGAGGCGGGCATGCTGACGCACCTCGTCGACGACCACCCCGAACTCGTCCCCCTGCTCCTGCGCCTGGTCCGCCCGTACCCGGCCAGTGGTGTGAGGCGCGCTCTCCCCGTCGGGATCGACCGCTACGGCCTGACCCTGCGCCTGGAACGCGCCCGCTCCCACCGGGACGTCCGACTGCCCTTCAACAAGCCGGTGCGCCACATCGATCACGTCGGTCCGCAGATCCACGCCCTGCTGGCCGCGGCCCGCCGCCTCTCGCACACGGGCCGTCTCATGGCCTGAGGTGCGGCAAGGGGACCCGCCTAGAGGCGGATGACGATGAGGGCGATGTCGTCAGGGGCGCCGTCGGCCACGTCGAGGCGGCTCAGCAGGGTGTCGGCGAGTTGTTCGGGGGTGTAGTTGCCGACTTGGGCCAGGGTCGTGGTCAGGCGGGCCAGGCTGGCGTCGATGTCTTCTTCGCGGCGCTCGATGAGGCCGTCGGTGTACAGAACGAGGGTGTCCCCGGGGGTGTAGGGGAGGCCGGCCTGAGGGCGGGGGACGTGGTGCACACGGGCGCCGAGCGGTGGATCGGTTGCCTGGTCAAGCAGTTCGCAGGTTCCGTCGCGGTGGAGCAGGACGGGCGGTGGGTGCCCGGCGTTGCTGTAGATGATCACTCGGCTGCGGGTGTCGATGAGTACCTTGACCGCGGTCGCGGCCGTGGCGCCCTCCAGGGAGCGGGCGTACAGGCCGAGGACTTCCAGGGCTTGGGCGGGGCTGGGGGTGGTGCGGATGGCCGCGCTGAGGGCGCTGCGGAGCATCCCCATGACGGCCGCGGCATGCAGGCCGTGGCCGACGACGTCTCCGACCGCCGCGGCGTAGCGGTCGGGGGGCAGGTCCACGACGTCGTACCAGTCACCGCAGACGTTCAGTGAGGTGGTCGCCGGCTGGTAGCGCACGGCGATCGAGTCCGTGTGGCGGTCGAGGTCGGGGGCGGAGAGCATGGCTTCTTGCAGCGTGACGGCGACCTGCCGTTCGCGGGCGTGGGCCCGTCGGAGTTCCTCATTGAGGTGGTGCAGCTCGCGGGCCCGGGCGTACAGCTCGGCCGCCAGGCCCTTCTCCCGCTCGGTGAATTCCTCCGTGAGCTGGCCTGCCCACTGCGAGCGGATGAAGCCGGTCACGTCCTCGGCCCGCTGCACGATCCGCTTCACCGTGCCGTCGGGCCCGAGAATCGGGGTGTGGACCACGGACCACCAGCGCTCTTCGAACTCTCCCGGATGCTGGTGGGCGGGGATGTCGTATCGCTGCAGCACCAGGGTGTCCGGTCTCCCGGACTCCACCACCCGGCGCAGTGACCGATACAGGTTGCGCTGTGTGTCGTCGGGCGCATGGGGGTTTTCCGGCAGCGCGTCGAAGAAGTACGACCCGATCAGCTCGTTCCGAGCCCTCCCCGTGGTCTGCAGGTATGCCTGGTTGACGTAGCGGATCACCAGGTCCGTATCCAGCACCAGGTACGGGCTTGGTGTGGCGTCGAAGAACGCGGTGAAATCAATGTCCGCTGCCATTACGCGCTCTCAGAAGAGGCCCACGAGCGCGGCTGCCTGCATTCCCCAATCTACGGGCGTATGGGCGACCGGGCTCGTCGGCTGAGAACATCAGCGCACCAACCACCGGTTCGGCCCGCCGCTCCCTACGGGCCTGCCGCTCTCTACGGGCGGGTGATACCTCGCCTGTCCGAGAGTTCACGTCCGGTCGCCATCTCCGACTCGATCCGTACGAATACGGCGTCCCGCAGCGGCATCCAGGACGTCGGGCCCGTGTGCAGCAGACGCTCGTGTTCGACGGGATCGGTCACCACGGTCGCCCTTCCGGTCACGACCACGCTCCAGCCGGACCGGGTCGCCGCATCGAACTCGTCCGCCTCGAAGGCGACCACGACGCCGTCGATGGCGCGCACGAGGTCCGAGTCCGGCGAGGTGCGCAGCAGCACGGAGGCGTCCGTGTCCAGGGAGAAGTTGATCGGGAGGACCGCGGGCAGCGCGTGCCGGGTGTAGACCACGCGGCCGACCGGCACTTCGGCGAGCAGGCGCAGGCACTCCTGCCGGCCGAGTGCGCGAAAGGCGTCGTTCTGGAACATCAGTCCATGGTCCCCGGGGGCGCGGTGACGGGGTAGGGCCGACAGGCCCTACCCGGTCGGGACGTGCGGGCCGCTGATCACGGCCCTTGATCGGCGCGGACCGGTCCGGCCGTGCGGCACCGGGGACGGGGAGGAGGGACGGTTGGGTCCGCTCCCCGGGACCGTCCGGCCGTCGGCAGAGGGCAGACGGCCCCTGCGCGTGGTGAGCCCAGACGCGGAGGGTGGTTCTGGGACGGCGTTCCGCCGCTCCGCGGCCCCGAGGGCCACGGCGTGCGGACCCTCCCCGTGGCGCAGTGCCACCTCGAAGCGGAGGGGACGGACAACATGGTCCAGCAGTCGAAGTCGCATAACGGCAGATCGCCGTCAGGCGCACCGGTCTCCGGGCAGGCCTGGCGGATGCTGGCCCTGGCCACGGTCGGGTTCGCCGTGAACTTCTGGGCCTGGGCGCTGCTCAGCCCCCTCGGGCCGCGCTTCAAGGACAACCTCGACCTTTCCTCGTTGGAGCAGTCGCTGCTGGTCGCGGTGCCCGTCGTGGTCGGCTCCCTGGGCCGCATCCCGGTCGGTGCCCTGACCGACCGGTTCGGCGGCCGGGTCATGTTCCCGATCGTCTCGGCGGGCACCATCGTGCCGGTGCTCTACCTCGGCCTCGCCGGACACTCCTCGCTCGCCGCGCTGCTGGTCGGCGGCTTCTTCCTCGGCATCGGCGGCACCGCGTTCGCCGTCGGCGTGCCGCTGGTCAACGCCTGGTTCCCGCCGGAGCGCCGCGGTCTCGCCATCGGCGTCTTCGGCGCAGGCATGGGCGGCACCGCCCTCAGCGCCCTGACCACGGTGAAGCTGGTCGACGCGAACAGCATGTCCACCCCGTTCCTGATCACGGCCGGCGTCCTGGCCGTGTACGCCGTCACCGCCGCGCTGCTGCTGCGTGACGCACCCGGCCGCACCGTGCCGACCGAGCCGCTCACCCGCCGCCTGGCCGCCACCGTCCGGCTCCCCATCACCTGGCAGGCGTCCGCCTTGTACGCGGTCGCGTTCGGCGGCTACGTCGCCTTCTCGGTCTACCTGCCCACCTACCTGAAGACCGGCTACGGCCTAACCCAGGCCGACGCCGCGAACCGCATGGCCGGGTTCGTGCTGCTCGCGGTGGCGATGCGCCCGGTCGGCGGCTGGCTCTCCGACCGCGTGGGCCCGGTCCGCGTGCTGGCCGCCGTACTGGCCGTGGTCGTGACCGGGGCGATCGTGCAGTCGTTCACGCCCGCCCTGGCGCCGGTGGGCACCATCGCGTTCCTCGCCATGGCCGCCGCGCTCGGCGCCGGCAGCGGGGCGACCTTCGCCCTGGTGGCGCTGCTGGCCCCGGCCGACAAGGTCGGCTCGGTCACCGGCGTGGTCGGTGCCGCGGGCGGCCTGGGCGGCTTCCTGCCGCCGCTGGTGATGGGCTCGCTGTACGGCCGGTACGGGACGTACGCGGCCGGGCTGGCCCTGCTCGCGATCGTGGCCGCCGCCGCGCTGGCCCACACCCTCACCGGAGTCCGGGCCGCGACCGAGGGCGCCGAACGCAAGCAGCCCAGCGGACGCCGGAGGGAGCACCGCACCGCGCGGACCGGCGCGTAAGGACGAGCGGTAACGCGAGGAAGGAGACGAGCTGTGTGCGAGTACTGCGGCTGCCAGGCCCTGGAGACGATCGACGAGCTGACACACGAGCACGACGAGGTGGTCCGTCTGATCAGCCATCTCCGTCGCGCCCGTCAGCAGGACGGGGTGGCGCGGATGGCGGAGGTCGCCCAGGAGATCGCGCGGGTGCTGGGTCCGCACACCCACGTCGAGGAGCACGGCCTGTTCCCCGCCCTGGCCGGGGACTTCCCCGACCAGATCGCCGCGCTGGAGGCCGAGCACCGCCGCATCGAGGCGGTGCTGGCGGAGGCGGCCGGCGGTACGACGCCTGCGGACCCGACCTGGCCGGATCGCCTGATGGAGGCGATGGCCCTGCTGCGGGACCACATCCTCAAGGAACAGGACGGCGTCTTCCCGGCCGCACTCGCCAACCTCGGCACCGAGGAGTGGGAAGCCGTCGAGGCCGCGCGTGCCGCGGTCGGCGGGGCCTTGTCCCGGTGACCCGGCTCAGGCCCCCGGCTGCACCGGCAGCGGCACCGTCCACTCGGCGACGGTGCCGCTGGGCTCGTTCGGCCGGACGGTGAAGCTGCCGCCGAGATCGGTCGCGCGGCGTCGGAGGTTGTCGAGGCCGCTGCGCCGGGTGACGGCGGGGTCGATGCCCGTCCCGTTGTCAGCGACCCGCAACCGGAGCCGGCGGCTGTCGGTCTCGGCCGTGACCTCCAGCTGGGTGGCATGTGCGTGCCGGGCGGCGTTCGAGAGCGTCTCGCGCAGAACGGCCACGAGGTGATCGGCATATTCGGAAGGGACGTCCGTGTCCAGCAGGCCGGTCATCCGCAGGGCGGGGGTGAAGCCGAGCGCCTCGGCGGCCTGGTCGGTCTCCGCCAGCAGCTTGGCCCGCAGCCCGCCCCGCGCCCCGTCACGATCGCGCTCACGCAGCGCGTAGATCGTGCCTCGTACGGTCTTGATGGTGTCGTCGAGGTCGTCGACGACCCGCTGGACGCGCTCGGCCGCGTCGGGCCGGTCGGCGATCCGGCCCAGCACCGAGTTCAAGGTCAGCCCGGAGGCGAACAGCCGTTGGATGGCCAGGTCGTGCAGATCGCGGGCGATACGGTCGCGATCGGAGAGGACCATCAGCTGCTCGGCCTCGCGCCGGTGCTCGGCGATCTCCAGGGCGAGCGCGGCCTGGTCGGCGAATCCGCTGATCAGGGTCATGGTGGCGTCGGAGAACTCCGGTCGGCCGGGCAGGTTGGCGACCTGAAGGACACCGCGCGCGTGCTCGGTGCCGCCCAGCGGGAGCAGGAATCCGGGCCCGAGGTCGATCTGACCTGCCGAGCCGCAGCCGTCCTGCGGCTCCCGGGACAGGGCGGCGCTGGTGATCCGTTCGTTCGAGTGGTACACCTTCGCGGCCAGCGTGGCGGCCGGCAGCACCAGCCCGCGTACCTGCTCGGAGTCCTCCCCGTCGGCGGCCTCGATCACCAGCTCGTCGCCGCTGTCCAACGGCACCGCCACCGTCACCAGGTCCGCCCCGGCCAGGGCCCGGACCGTGACGGCCACCTGATGCAGCACCCGGTTCGGATCGGTACCCGACAGAAGGCTGCGGGTCAGCTCGCTGCTCGCCGCCAGCCACTGCTCCCTGCGGCGCGTGTCCTCGTACAGGCGGGCGTTGTCGATGGCGACGCCGGCCGCGGCGGCGAGGGTCCGCAGCACCGCCTCGTCCTCGTCGTCGAACTGCGCCCCACCCCGCTTGTCGGTCAGGTACAGGTTTCCGAAGACCCGGTCGCGCACACGCACCGGTGTCCCCAGGAACGTGGTCATCGGGGGATGCCCCTCGGGGAAGCCGACCGATTCGGGGTGCGTGCCCAGGTCGGCGAGGCGTACCGGCTCCGGCTCCCTGATCAGCAGGCCCAGGATGCCCCGGCCCTCGGGGTAGTGGCCGATCCTCTTGATCGTCTCCTCGTCCACGCCGACGGTGATGAACTGCTTGATGCGCCCTTCCTCGCCGAGCACTCCCAGGGCGCCGTACTCGGCGTCCACCAGGGCCACCGCGGACTCGGTGATCCGCCGGAGCACCACGTCGAGGTCGAGATCGGAGCCGATGGCGAGGACCGCGTCCAGGAGCGTGTGCACCCGGTCCCGGGTCGCGCGGACCTGGGCCACCTGTGCCTGGAGGCCCTCCAGCAGTTCGTCCAGGCGCAACTGGGGCGCCGCCGGGACGTCTTTGCGACCCGCTGCCGGACCCTCTGCCATTTCCGCTCCCTCCGGAAAGGCGCCACTGGCACCTCAACCATCATGCCTGAGCAGCCCGGCCGGAAGGCGAACACATGTGCCCAACGGGGTCGTCCCAGCAGCCAAGATCCTATGGTCCGCCGACTTCGGTGGCCGAGGCGCGGCTGTGTGCCGACCGGTCGACGCCGGTGATGATCACTCGTTCCATGACCTTCCGCCTTCCGCAGAGGGGAACCAGGGGCTCGGGCGAGCCCAGCGTCACCGCCGTCCCGGCCCGCACGCAGGGGCCTGACGGACCCGGATCGGAGCCCTGGCGGCCCATATCGGCCGGTGAGCCGCAGGACGACGCTGGCACCGAGGAGCAGACCGACCACAGGAGGTGCGCGCCATGCTTCCGCCCGTCATGGCCGGAGTCGACGGATCCGCCGAGAGTCTCGCCGCCGCCGAGTGGGCCGCCCGCGAGGCGGCGCGCCGGGACCGGCCCCTGCGTCTCGTGCACGCCTGGCAGCGGCAGCCCCGCAAGGACGCCGGCCCGTCCGCTGCCGCAGCCCAGCGGCGTGTGCTGCGTCAGGCCGAGGACCGTATTCGTCGTACGTGCCCCGGCGCCGAAGTCGACGCGGAACAGGTCGAGGGACCCGCGGCCGGCGCCCTTCTGCATGCCGCCGAGCAGGGTGAGCTGCTCGTGCTCGGGTCACGTGGCCTCAGCGGCTTCACGGGATTCGTGGTCGGGTCGGTCGCGCTGGGCGTGGTCGCACGGGCCACGCTGCCGGTCGTCCTCGTCCGCGAGGGGGAGGAGGCCTCGGACGAGCATCTCCCGGCCGACGACGGCAGCCCCTCCACCCGAACCGGCTACCAGGACGTCGTCCTGGGCCTCGACCTCGGCGACCCCTGCGACGAGGTGATCGAGTTCGCCTTCGAGGCGGCCCGGCTGCGCGGCGCCCGGCTGCACGTCGTGCACGCCTGGCAGGAGCCGTCGCCCCTGGGGCTCGGACCGGGTGAGATCGGCCTGGTGAACGGCCCCGAGCAGGCCGACGAATGGCTCGGTTTCCTCGACGCGGTTATCAAGGTGTGGAGGGACAAATACCCCGAGGTCGAGGTGGTGGAGACCGTGGCCGAGGGCCGCGCCCGGTCCGTGCTGGTCCGGGCCGCCACCGGGGCGAGCCTGCTCGTCGTCGGCCGGCGGACGTCCGAGCGCCCGGCCGGCCCCCGCACCGGACCCGTCACCCACGCCGCCGTCCAGCACGTCGGATGCCCCGTGGCCGTCGTCCCTCACGAGTGAGAGGAGCAGACCGCATGAGCCCGCCCACCAAGTACGTGTACGAATTCGCCGAAGGCAGTCGTGACATGGCCGATCTCCTCGGCGGCAAGGGAGCGGGCCTCGCCGAGATGACCCGGCTCGGCCTGCCCGTCCCGCCGGGCTTCACCGTCACCACCGAGGCCTGCAAGGTCTACCTGGCAACGGGCGAGGAACCGGACGAGCTCGGCGTCGAGGCCGCACACTCGCTGGCCGGCCTGGAACGCGCCATGGGCCGTACGCTCGGGGCGCCCGACGACCCCCTGCTGGTCTCCGTGCGCTCCGGAGCCCGCTTCTCCATGCCGGGCATGATGGAGACGATCCTCGACATCGGCCTCAACGACATGTCGGTCGGCGGGCTCGCCAAGGCCTCGGGGCAGGAGCGCTTCGCCTGGGACTCCTACCGCAGGCTGATCCAGATGTTCGGCCGCACCGTGATGGGCGTCGACGGCGACCTGTTCGAACAGGCCATCACCGACCACAAGGAGCGACGGGCGGTCGTCGGCGACCACGAGCTCGACACCGGTGAACTCGTCGCACTCACCGACGAGTTCAAGGACGTCATCCGCGAGGAGACCGGCGAGGACTTCCCGCAGGACCCCGCGGAACAACTCGCCCGCGCCATCCGCGCCGTCTTCGACTCCTGGAACGGCGAACGCGCCCACATCTACCGCCAACGCGAACACATCCCCGAGGACCTCGGCACCGCCGTCAACATCCAGGCGATGGTCTTCGGCAACCGCGGTCCTGACTCCGGCACCGGCGTCGCCTTCACCCGCGATCCCGCCACCGGCGAGAGCGGCGTGTACGGCGACTACCTGCCCGACGCCCAGGGCGAGGACGTCGTCGCGGGCGTCCGGGACGCGCTGCCGCTGAGCGAGCTCGCGATCATCGCCCCGCGCACCTACGCCGAACTCGGCGACCACCTGCGCACCCTGGAGGACCACTACCGCGACCTGTGCGACGTCGAGTTCACCGTCGAGCGCGGCAAACTCTGGATCCTCCAGACCCGCGTCGGCAAGCGCACCGCCGAAGCCGCCTTCCGCATCGCCCACGACCTCCGCGCGGACGGCACGATCAGCCGGGACGAGGCCCTGGTACGCGTCGACGGCGCCGAACTGACCCGGCTGATGTTCCCCCGCTTCGACACCACCCCGGCCGATGTGCCCCTCGCCCACGGCGTGCCCGCCTCGCCGGGCGCGGCGGTCGGCGCGGTCGTCTTCGACTCCACGGAGGCCGCACGTCGCGCGGCGGCCGGCGATGACGTGGTCCTCGTCCGCCGGGAGACCACCCCGGACGACCTGCCCGGCATGATCGCCGCGCAGGCGGTGCTCACCAGCCGCGGCGGCAAGACCAGCCACGCGGCGGTCGTCGCCCGCGGCATGGGCAAGGTGTGCGTGTGCGGCGCCGAGGCCCTCACCGTCGACCCTGTCGCCCGCCGCTTCACCACTTCAGCGGGCGTGGTCGTGCACGAGGGCGACATCGTCTCCGTCGACGGCACCGCGGGCACCGTCCACCGCGGAGCGCTCCCGCTGACCGCCTCCGACGTCGGCCGCGCCCTGGAGACGGGCACCGGCACCGGACCGGTCACCGAAGCCGTCCTCGGGGCGCTGGCCCACGCCGACTCCGTACGCCGCCTCGAGGTGCGGGCGAACGCCGACACCCCCGCGGACGCGGTACGCGCGCGTGCCCTCGGCGCCCAGGGCATCGGCCTGTGCCGCACCGAGCACATGTTCCTCGGCGAACGCAGGGCGCTTGTCGAGTCGATGATCCTGGCCCGCGACGACGCCGCGCGGGAGGAGGCCCTGGCGGCTCTGCTGCCGCTGCAACGCGAGGACTTCATCGGCATGCTGGCGGCGATGGACGGCCTGCCGGTGACGATCCGGCTGCTGGACCCGCCGCTGCACGAGTTCCTGCCCGACCGCACCGAACTCGCCGTACGCGTGGCCGCAGCGGTCCACCCGGACCCGCACGACCGCCAGGTCCTGCGTGCCGTGGAGCGCATGCACGAGGAGAACCCGATGCTCGGCCTGCGCGGTGTGCGCCTGGGTCTTGCCGTGCCGGGCCTGATGGCCATGCAGGTACGGGCCGTCGCCGAAGCCGTCACGAACCGCCTGCGTGCGGGAGGCCGGCCGTACGCCGAGATCATGATCCCGCTCGTCGGCACGGTCGAGGAACTGCGGCTGGCCCGCGCCGAGGCGGAGCGCGTGCTCGCCGAGGTCACGGCGGAGACCGGCACACACCTCGACTGCCCGATCGGCACGATGATCGAACTGCCCCGCGCCGCCCTCACCGCCGGACGCATCGCCGAGGCCGCCGACTTCTTCTCCTTCGGCACCAACGACCTCACCCAGACGACCTGGGGCCTGTCCCGCGACGACGCCGAGGCCTCCTTCTTCCCGCTCTATCTGGAGAAGGGAGTCTTCGGAGTGTCCCCGTTCGAGTCGATCGACCAGGAGGGCGTCGGAAGGCTCGTGGAACTGGCCGTGGAGGCGGGACGCACGGTCAACCCCCACCTCGAGACAGGGGTGTGCGGTGAGCACGGCGGCGACCCCGACTCCATCCACTTCTTCCACCGGGCCGGACTGGACTACGTCTCCTGCTCGCCGTTCCGCATCCCGGCGGCCCGACTGGAGGCGGGTCGGGCCGCGGTGGCTCACGGCAGGAAGAGGGACTGATGTCCGGCGCGACCGGGCCTGATGGCCCTGGGCGTGGGTCGTTGCACGGCGAACGATGGAGGGATACCGCATACCGCCGCGACAGGCGAAAGGAGTGGCCGGCTCATGTACCGCAATGACGGATTCCGCGAACTCGCACGACAGGAGTGCCTACGCCTGCTCGCCGAAGTCCCCGTCGGCCGGATCGTACACACGCGTCAGGCCCTGCCCGCGGTGCTTCCCGTGAACTTCTGCCTGGACGACGACAGCGCCGTGCTGCTGCGCACCGCCGCCGACTCCGAACTGGCCCACGCGGTCGACGGCTCCGTGGTCGCCTTCGAGGCCGACCGGGTCGACGCCGCCGCGCACTCGGGCTGGAGCGTCGTCGTCACCGGCTCCGCCACGGTGATCACCGACGCGGCCGAGCACGAGCGACTGGTCCGCACCGGCCCGCGTTCCTGGGTGCCGTCGCCCAGCGAGGTCTTCATCCGCATCGAACCCGAGCTGGTGACCGGCCGTGAACTCGTCGGCGGGCGCAGCCGGTACGGGCTGCACGTCCCCTCATGAGCGGCAAGGGCGAGGGACGGGGCCGTATGGCGGCATCGGGAGCACGGAGCAGAAGGGAGAGGGAGATGACTCCCCATCATGTGGTCGTCGGCGTCGACGGTTCCCTGAACGCCGTACGAGCGCTGGACTGGGCCTCCGACGAGGCCGCACGCCGTGGTGCCGCGCTGCGTGTCGTGCACGCCGTGCCGGACCGCGACGAGGCGGAACCCGTCCTCGCCTCGGCCGCCGCACGCGTCAGGGAGCGCCATCCGGACCTGTCCGTCGAGGTCAAGGCCATGGAGGGCGGCACCGTACGGGCGCTGCTGCGCGAGAGCGAGGGCTCGGAGCTGACCGTGGTCGGCACACGCGGCCTCGGCGGTGTCGCCGCGCTGCTGGCCGGCTCGGTGAGTCTGCGCCTGGCCGCGCATGTGCACGGCCCCCTGCTCGTCGTGCGCGGGGACCACGCGTGCGACGGCGAGCGCACCGTCCTGCTCGGTCTGGAGGACGACTCCGACGCAGACGCCGCCTCCTACGCCTTCGGCGAGGCGGAGCGGCGAGGTGCCAGGCTGCGTGTCGTGCACTCGACCCACCGCCACGTGACCCCCGAACTGCCCTCCCTGATCCCCGGAACGAGTCCTGGCCAGCGCCGACGCGCCCAGAACGACCTGGCCGAGGACGCCGTACCCCGCTTCGACCTGGCCCGTCTGCGGGACGAGCACCCCGAGGTCGGCGTCGAGACCCATACGGTCCGCAGGGGAGCGGCCCGGGCCCTGCTCGACGACACCCGCGAAGCGGCGGTCGTCGTCATCGGCGCACACCGCAGGACGAGTCGGCTCGGACCACAGCTCGGCCCGGTCGCGCACACCCTGCTGCGCAGCTCCCACTGCCCGGTGGTGCTGGTACCGATGGCCGGATGACGACCGGACGCCGTCCGACCCCCGCTGATTGGACCGCTCGGCACCTGCCCACCGTTACTCTTGAAGAGTTCTTCAATTGGTTAGTTGCTGTGCTTCCTAGGTGGTCCACGATCCGGAGGTCGGAATGAGCGAAGTCGCCGATGCGCTGCTGGCGCGGGTACGCGCGGCCCACGCCGATCTGGCGGCGGCCCTGAAGGCCGAGGACGTGTACGCCGTCGCCGTGGCCCAGGACGAGCTCGACGACGCGGTGCGGCTGGCGAAGCGGCACGGGCTCGACGTTGGTGCCACGGGGATGCTCGAGGGGTGATCGCCGATGCCCATGCCGCTGTACGAGGCCAAGGCGGACTTCTTCCGGATGCTCGGCCACCCGGTGCGCATACGGGTTCTTGAGCTGCTGCAGGACGGGCCGAAGCCGGTGCGTGAGCTGCTCGCGGCGATCGAGGTCGAGCCCTCGAACCTGTCCCAGCAGCTGGCCGTACTGCGTCGCTCCGGCATCGTCACCGCCACCCGTACCGGCACGACCGTGACGTACGAACTCGCCGGCGGGGACGTCGTGGAACTGCTGGCCGCGGCCCGCAGGATCCTGTCCGTGCTGCTGGCCGGCCGGCAGGACCTGCTCGATGAGCTCCGCCGGACGCAAGCACCGCGGTGACGGCGGGCGACGAATGTCTCGTGGCCGGCAACACCTCATCAGGTACGTCGACGGCCGTCCGGCAGGGCCTGTCGGCCCCCCTCCCCGGCCTTGTCGGTTCTATGAACCACCCTCGCTCTTGGGGATGATCAAACCTGCTCGCGGACTGCCTTCGCTTCCCTGACGGCGGTACGGGAGCACGTTGTCTCCTTCAGGTGGCGAGAAAGGACCGTGTGAAGTGATCGCTGTCGTGGGACACCCCGACCTCACCGCGCCGACACTGAAGATGGTGGAGGAGGAGTTGCGCCGGCGGCTGGCCGAGTTCGCCCTGGCCGGCAAGGCCGGCCTTGTGCGGGCCGGGCAGGGACTGCCCGTCGCCTTCGGCAGGGCCGCCCGAGCCGCGGGGCTCGCGTTGGTGACCGTCCTGCCCACCAAGAACGGTGTGCCCGACGTGCCGGAGTCGAGCGACCGCAGGGCGGCCGGGGAGCTGCTGCTGCTCTCGGAGCAGGTGCGGCTGATGGAGTACGACCCCGCTGACCGTGGCGCCTGTGTGGGGGCGGACGAGAACCTGATGCGGTCATGCGCCCGGGTGCTGGCGGTGTGGGACGGCTCCCCGTCCGACGGCCGGGACGCGACCGCCCACCTCGTGGCCTTCGCCCGCAGCAGCGGCGTGGACGTGGAAGTGCTGTGGCCCGACGGCGCCTCCCGCAGAGGCTGAAGTTCGCGGCGACGGCGGCCGTCTCCCGCATCGCCTGAGACGGGCACTCGCGGGAGACGATCGCCGTTCGAGGCAGCCGCTACGACGGCGGTTGCCCCTCGTCCTGGGCGGCCTTCAGATCGGCCAGCAGCTCGGCCTGTCCGGCCAGCACACCGGACAGGATGGTCCGCGCGACCCGCAGGAGCTCCGCGACCTTCGGACTGGTCAGCGAGTAGTACACGGTCGAGCCCTCCTTGCGGGTCTTGACCAGGTTCGCCCGTCGCAGCACGGCCAGTTGCTGGGACAGATGCGCGGGTTCGATACCGACCTCGGGCAGCATCTCAGCGACCGCGTGCTCGCGCTCGCTCAGCAGCTCCAGGACCCGGATCCGGGCCGGATGCCCGAGTGTCTTGAAGAACTCGGCCTTCAGTTGGTACAGCGGCGTACTCATCGTGTCGTCCCCTCCCCGACACAACAGCACAGCCCCACCGGCCGGAATCCGGTGCATCGCGTCCACGCACTCATCAAGAACATGCGGTCCATCCTCGCCTGTGGCACGGCCTGCGCCGAACCTGCCCGTGAGGAACGAAGCGACCGGGGGCCGGGTCAGGCCTTCTTCACCACGGCGGACTTCAGCTGCATGGCGCCGAACCCGCCGACCTTGCAGTCGATGTCGTGGCCGTCCACTCCGTCGACCAGGCGGATGTTGCGCACCTTGGTGCCCGCCTTGATCCCGGTCGGGCTGCCCTTGACCTTCAGGGTCCTGACCACGGTCACGGTGTCACCGTCGGCGAGCACGTTGCCGACCGAGTCCTTGATCACCCTGCCGCCGGAGACCGGGTTCGCGGACTCCTCGGACGGTGACCACTCATGACCGCACTCGGGGCATGTCAGAAGTGCACCCACCTCGTAGGTGTAGGTGCCGGAGCACTGGGGGCAGGGAGGAAGGCTGTCGTTCATGACGTACGTGTCTTTCGGTCGGTGAGCGGATCGGGCGGTCGTCGGTCGGTCACGCCTGTCGGTCGTCCTCGGGGGACGAAAGGCGCCGGTTGTGGGCGGACAGTGCGGTGGCGAGGTCGGGGTGGACGGGGATGTCGGGGCAGTTGCCGGTCGGGACCAGGGAGCCGTCGGCAGGTATGGCGGCCAGTTCCAGCCGCCGGCCCGCGCCGGCCAGCCGGCGTGCGGCTTCCCTGATCGCCACTTGGCCCTCGGTGGACCAGCCGCGCAGTTCGCCGAGATCGAGGATGATCACGCCGGTGCCGCGGGCGACGGCCCAGCCGACCGCGCCGGCGAAGCGATGGACCGCGTGCGGACCCAGGTATCCGGCGACGGAGAGGATGCCGAGGTCCCGCTCGTCGGTGTAGCGCCAGTCGATGGTCATGCCGTGAACTTCCTTGGGAGTGCGCCCCGTCGGGGTCAGAGGGGCAGGGTGATCCAGATGCTCTTGCCCTGCTGGTCGGCGTCCGCGCGGACGACCGCCGTGCCGCCCAGTTCATGGGTGAGCTCCATGACGGTCGCCAGTCCGCCGCTGCTCGCGCCGATGAGAGGGGGCTGGTGGGGATGGCGGTCGTGGACGGCGAAGGCCAGACAGTCCCGGCCGGCCGTGTAGATCACCGTCACCTGCGGCGAGCGGGCCGCGGCGTGGCGGACGCTATTGGTCACCAGCTCGCCGAGGATCAGCAGGGCGGGGTCCACGGCCGGATGCCGCGGGCCGATACCCCATTCCGCCAGGGCCTGCTCGGCCGTCTCGCGGGCCAGGCGCACTGCGGCCGGCTGGTTCGGCAGGGTGAGGACGTGGCGGTGGGGGAGGGCTGCAAGTCGCACGGCTGTCACACCTCCGCTCGGAGCAGGCGGAAGCCGCTCACAGTCCTGGGACGCAGGCACAGAACGGTGTCGTGCGGGCCGTGCGTCCAGCCGGTCAGGGTGCGCCGGTAGTGGGCCGCCTCGTCGGGGTCGCCGATCACCTCGGCGGGGCCGGACAGGGTGACCGTCCAGCCGGTGCCGCCCACGACGCGGATCTCGTCCACCTGGTAGGTCACCGTCCCGGGCAGGGCGGCCGCCCGGAGGGGAGCCCTGACGATGAGACGTCCGTACTCCCACACGTGGCGGGCCGGCCGTATAGCGGACTGCCCCCGCTGCGGATACACCAGCCGCCCGAGGCTGCTGCCCTCCACCAGCCACAGTGCTTCCGCACCGGAGAGCTCGGCCATGCGCAGGGCCGCGGGAGGAAGGCTCATGGCGCGGGCTCCTCACGGAACTCGGGGGAATCTGCGGGATTCGGAACTGCCTGCTGCTCCTGGCGGGCGGCA
The DNA here is from genome assembly GCF_008704715.1 of Streptomyces chartreusis. Classification (NCBI taxonomy): domain Bacteria; kingdom Bacillati; phylum Actinomycetota; class Actinomycetes; order Kitasatosporales; family Streptomycetaceae; genus Streptomyces; species Streptomyces chartreusis. Next base: position 294,722 of record NZ_CP023689.1, on the reverse strand, counting down.
CCCGCGGGCAGGACTCCGGCCCGTTCGAGGTGGTCGCGAGCGCCCCGGATGGCTTCCGGAGTGGTGGCGTAGTCCCGGCCGTCGGGCCGCAGCAGGTCCAACGCCCCGACGGAGTCCAGGACTTGGTGCTGCCCGGGACGGATGCCGGAGGCCAGGACGTGGATGCCGCGCCGCGTCAGCTTCTCCACCGCGTCCTTCACCACGAGGGCGCCGGTGGCGTCCATCGTCGACACCCGGGACATACGAAGGATGACGACCCGGACGTCGGCCACCTCGGTCAGCTCCAGCAGGAAGCGATGCGCGGCGGCGAAGAACAGCGGCCCGTCGATCCGGTAGGCGACGATGTGCTCGGCCAGCAGGGCGTGCTCCTCCACGCTGTGATCGCCCCGGTCGAGGGGCACCTGGTCGAAGCGGGCCTGCCCGGCCACGGCACGCAGGGCGAGCACCCCCGCCACGGCCAACCCGATGATCACCGCGTACACGAGGTCCAGGGCGAGGGTCGCGATCGCGGTGAGTACGAGGATCAGCGCATCCGCGCGGGTGGCCCCGGCCATCGCCCTGAGCGAGCCGACCTCGACCATGCGGACCGCCGTGGCCAGCAGCACGCCGGCGAGGGCCGCGAGCGGGATCCTCGACACCAGAGGTGCCGCGGCGAAGACGATCACCGCGAGGATCGCGGCGTGGACGAGGGCGGCCAGCCGGGAGCCGGCACCCGTGCGGACGTTGACCGCGGTCCGGGCGATCGCGCCGGTCGCCGGGACTCCACCGAACAGCGGGGCCGCGATGTTGGCCAGCCCCTGGCCGAACAGTTCGCGATCGGGGTCGTGCCGCTGGCCGACCGTCATGCCGTCCGCCACCGACGCGGACAGCAGCGACTCCAGGGCCGCGAGCGCCGCCACGGCGACGGCCGGGGCGAGCAGAGTGCCGGGCGAATCGAGTTCCAGGAAGCCGAGCGAGGGTGCCGGGAGCCCGGAGGGCAGGTCGCCGATCGGCTCGGCCGCGTCCAGACCTGCCAGCCGGGCGACGACGGTGGCCGCGATCACGGCGAGGATGGAGAACGGCACGGTCGGCCGCAGGCGAGCGCCGACCAGCATGACCGCCGCCACCGCGGCCGCGAGGCCGACCGCCGTCCAGTTCGGATGCCGCGCGAACTCCTCGACGGCCCTCCAGGTCACCACCAGCACCCGATCGCCCTCGGGCTTCGGCACACCGAGCGCGCTCGGGACCTGCTGCAGTCCGATCACGCAGGCGATCCCGAGCGTGAAGCCCTCCACCACGGGAGCGGGAACGTACTGCATGTACTTCCCCGCCCGCAGCGCGGCCAGTACCACGAGCATGACGCCCGCCATCAGCCCGACGGTCAGCACGCCGGCCGGCCCGTACGCGCCGACGATCGGCACCAGAACGACGGTCATGGCCCCCGTCGGCCCCGACACCTGGAGGTTGGAACCGCCGAAGAGCGCGGCGAGCGCGCCGGCCACCACGGCCGTCGCCAGACCCGCCTCGGCGCCGAGACCGGAGGAGACACCGAAGCCGAGGGCGAGCGGCAGAGCCACGATCGCCACGGTCAGACCGGCGAGCAGGTCCCGCCGGGGGTCGCGCCGCATGTCCGTCAGATCGGCACGGGCTGGCAGCAGCGCGCCGAACCGGGCCCCTGCCCGGCTGATCAGCGAAGTCATCGCGCGGCGACCTCGACGTCCCGCAGCTCGGCCAGCAGGGCGCCCTGCCCGGAGAGCACCTCGGTGAGGATCCGCCGCGCGGCCTGCATCAGATCCGCGACGTCTCCGCCCGCCGGCGCGTAGACGACCGTCGAGCCCTCCCGGGAGGCGGTGACGATCCCCGACCGGCGCAGCACCGCCAGCTGCTGCGACAGGGCCGACGGCTCCACGTCGATGGCGAGCAGCAGGTCCCGCACGGGCATCGGTCCGTTCTGCAACAGCTCCAGCACCCGGATCCGCACGGGATGCCCCAGCATCCGGAAGAACTCGGCCTTGGCCTGGTACAGCGGAACGGACACAACCCCTCGGCTTCCCCTACGGCGCCCCACCTCGGCGCGGAGACAGATGCTGTGCCCGCGGCTACCGGATTGTGCGGGCACAGCTTCTACAGCATCTAGGCAGTTGCGAAATTTTGCAATTTCGCATGCCGTGGAATCGGTGCCCGCGTACGAACAAGGGCCGGTCGACCCATACGGCGGCCTGCAACACGGGCCGATCGACTCAAGCCGCGGAGGGCCCGGGGCGGCACGTTGGAGGCAGGACCACTGCGAGGAAGGGCGACGACCATGCGAGCTCACCTCGGCGACCAGCTCGTCATCGAAAGCCCCGCCACCGGTGCCGCACGGCGCGACGGCGAGATAGTCGGACTGCACCACGAGGACGGGACACCCCCGTACGACGTGTGCTGGTCGGACACGGACGAGGTGACGCTCGTCTTCCCCGGCCCCGACGCACATGTCCGCCACCCCGATCACGGCCCGCCCGGCATCGACACGAGCGAGGCAGAGCCGGTGCCCGTGCCCGAGGCCGCACCGCAGGCAGGCGCACCGAACCCCGGCGGCGTCGGACGACGCGTCGCAGTCGAACGCCGCCGACACGGGCTCAGCCGCGGCGAGGCGGCCCGCCGAGCCCGCATGTCCCCGGACTACCTGGCCTACCTGGAGGAACACCCGGCGGACCCGACCGTGGCGACGCTCATCCGCCTGGCCGACGCACTGGGCACCACCGTCACCGCGCTGCGCGGTGCGGGCGTCGACACCCCACCCGGCCAGGGCCACGCACTGCTCCATCCCCACCTGCGGGATCTCACCCCGGAGGAGTGCCGCGCCCTGCTGTCGACGCACGGCGTCGGGCGCATCGCCGTGACGACCCCCGACGGACGCCCGGCGATCATCCCGGTCAACTACGAGATCGTCGACGACGACATCGTCTTCCGGACCGCGCCCGGCTCCGCCGCCGCGGCCGCCGCCGGAACGGATGCCGCCTTCGAGGTCGACCACATGGACGACGCTTCGAGCCAGGGGTGGAGCGTCCTGGCGGTCGGCCCCGCGAGCGCCGTGACCGACACCCCCGCCGTACGCCGACTCGTCCAGCACGCTCACACCGCACCATGGGCCGGCGGGAAGCGGGAGATGTGGGTGGCGATCCGCCCCGTACGCCTCACGGGCCGCCGCATCACTCCGGCCGATGGCCAGGCAAGCACGGGGCATTGAGAAGTGCCGAGGGCCCTCTTGAGGGGAGGCAGTGATGACCCTCCGAACACCATCCGACGAGCGTGTCGCGGCGCTGATCCACGACGCCACGGCCGCCCCGTCGATGCACAACGCCCAGCCCTGGCAGTTCCGTTACCACCGGAGCCGGCACACCTTCGAGGTGCGCGCCGACTTCGAGCGGGCCATGCCGCACTCCGACCCCGCCGGCCGCAGCCTCCACCTCGGCTGCGCCGCCGCCCTGCTGAACCTGCGGGTGGCAGTGGCGTACGAGGGCCGGCATCCGGAGACCCGACTTCTGCCCGACGCCGCAGACCGCGAACTCCTCGCGACCGTACGACTCACCGACCTCGCCCCCGACACCAGCGCCCTCGCCGCGCTGTACCCGGCGATCCACCAGCGGCACAGCAGCCGCGCCCCCTTCGAGGAGACGGAGATCCCGCGAACCGTCCAAGATGCTCTCGCCGAGGCCGCACGCCAAGAGGGAGTCGTCCTGTCCTTCCCCATCTCCTGGCACCTGGAGGGCGTACTGGAGACGATCCAGGAGGCGGAGGCCCGCAACATCACCGACCCCGGCAGCGAGCAGGACCTGGAACGGTGGACCCGGATCGCCGCCTCGCCGGCGGACGCACCGGTCGAGGGAGTCCCGCAGTACGCATTCGGACCGCGCAAGCGCGGCGGCAAGGCGCCCATGCGCGACTTCGCCGGCCACCGGCAGGTGGCGGACCGCGACGCCGCGGACTTCGAACGGAACCCACAACTGGCCCTGCTCAGCACACCTCACGACCGCCCGGAGGACTGGCTCCGCGCGGGCCAGGCCATGCAGCGCGTCCTGCTGCTGGCCACACTCCAGGGCCTGGCCGCCTCCTTCGTCAGCCAGCCCCTGGAGTGGAACGACCTGCGCTGGCCACTGCGGGACCCGGTGACGGGGACCGGCCACCCACAGATGATGCTGCGACTCGGATACGGCCCAAAGGGCCCCGGAACCCCGCGCCGCCCGGTGTCGGAGGTGCTCGACATCCAGCCTTGACGGGTCGTGCCAGGGCTCTGCTTTCAGACCCCCGTGCCGCCTTCCGTTGCCGTCTGGCTCGGGCCCGTCGCGTACGCCAGGGGAGGCGCGATGGCCTGCACGTCCGCTCCCTGCCCGACCCACAGGGAGATGAACAGCGCGGCCGTCGCCTCCAGCAGCCCCGCCCGTTCGAGACCACCACCGGCAACGGGTGTGCAGCCCAAGTCCGTCACCAATTCGCGGACGCGCGCGAGGGCGGTGTCGTCGTCCCCGCACACCGGCACGGCAAGAGGCCGGCCGCCGAAGACGGGCGGCCGCATCCGCCACACATCCTCGTGACACAGATTGAAGGCCTTCACCACGTGAGCCCCCGGTGCCGCCGCGGCCAGCTGCCGCGCGGCTGAATCGCCTTGCTGCGTCAGCAGCCGAAAGCCCGGCCCGACGGGGTTGGAGCAGTCGAGCAGCACCTTGCCCTCCAGGGCGGCACGCAGCTCCCGAGCCACCTCGGCCCCCGCCCCGAAAGGCAGCGCGGCCAGCACCACGTCCTGACCGGACTCGGCCGCCGCACGCAGACCACCGGACCCGGCGCCGCCGCCGATGCGGGCAGCGAGCAGCTCCGCCTTGCGTTGGTCCCGCCCCCCGATGGTCACTTGATGCCCGGCGCGCACCCAGTGGGTGGCCAGCGCATCAGCCATATTGCCCGTCCCCAGTACACCGATCCTCATCGCACGTTCCCTCTCCGTGTCCGCGTCGACCGTTCACAGAGACGTTAGGGACGCATGCGGGCACCATTTGGTACGTGACCAACGACCCCTTCCTCGCCGACTGCCGCGCCCGCCTCGCCTTCGACCTGCTGTCCAACACCTGGAACGCCGTGGTGCTCTGGGCACTGCGCGACGGTCCGAGGCGCCCGGTCGAACTACGGGAGCGGATCGGAGGAATCAGCTCCAAGGTCCTCACCGAAACGTTGCGCCGCCTGCAGTTCAACGGCCTGATCGACCGGCACGCCCACCCCGACGCACCCGCACGGGTCGAATACGAACTCACGCCTCTGGGCCGGACCTTGCTCACACCCATCGACGCCGTCGGCGCCTGGGCCTTCGAACACGGCGACGAGGTGATGGCAGCCCAGGAAACGGCGTGCGCGCGGCGAACAGGGGCGTCGGGTGAGGCCGGGCGGCAGCACTGAGCTGCCAACCGGAATCCAATCCCTCACGAACACTGCCGGAAACCGGCAATGCGACGACGGGACGCGGTCGTTGAGGATGTCTGCGGGGAGCACGGATGGTTTCGGTGCCGGGCACGAACGGTGCCCGGCACCGAACCTCAGTGACTGTCCGGGGCGCGTCGGCTACTTTCAGCCGCTTTCGTCCTCGAGCCGTCCTTCCCATGCTGCGATAAACTGGGACGAAAGTATGCGTGCCGTTCCCTCACGGCCAGGCGTCGTCCTCAGCGGTGCGGCACGGCGGCCATCGTCTGCCCGGTCGGCGGGAGAGCAACTCCGGCAGTGCCACGGGACAGTTGTCTTCCGTAGGCCAGCTCTCCCGTAGGTCGGTCTTCATGGACCTCAACACCATCACCGAAGTCATCCGGCGACCGTCCGAGCGGCCGGGCAGGGACTGGCACGAGGGCGACGCGTGGCTCGCGGGCGGAACCTGGCTCTACTCCACCGAGCAGCCGGACCTGCGGCGGCTGATCGACCTGACGGCATTGCGCTGGGACCCGCTTGTCCCGACGGACGAGGGCCTGGAGATCGGCGCCACCTGCACCATCCGCGACCTGTACGCCTTCCCGTGGCCGCAGCGCTGGACCGCCGGACCGCTCTTCCGGGCGAGCTGTGAGGCATTCCTGTCCTCGTTCAAGGTCTGGAACTCGGCGACCGTCGGCGGAAACATCTGCATGTCCCTGCCCGCCGGCCCGATGATCACGGCGACGGTCGCGCTGGAGGCTCGGTACGAACTGTGGGCTCCCGACGGTTCCGTGCGCTTCGTCGACGCCCTCGACTTCGTCACAGGGGACCACCGCAACGTTCTCGCCCCCGGGGAGATCCTCAGGCGCATCACCGTTCCGGAGCGTGCGCTGCGCCAACGCACCTCGCACCGTCGCTTCACACTGACCCGGCTCGGCCGTTCGACGGTGTTCCTCGTCGGCACCCAACGGCCGGGGGTGAAGAACCTGTTGCTCACCCTCACCGCCGGCACCATGCGGCCGATCCGCATCGCCTTCGACGCCCTGCCCGACGACCGAGCCCTGCGGGAGAGCATCGACGCCGTGCCGGCGGACGTCTGGTACGCCGATCCCAACGGAACCCCCGAGCACCGTCGCCATCTGACACGGCACTTCGCCGAAGAGATCCGCCGCGAACTCATGGACGGGGACCTGCCATGAGCTACCTCGTGAACGGCAAGGACTTCGACAGGGAACCGGCCCCCGGCCAGTGCCTGCGCACGTTCCTGCGCGAACTCGGCCACTTCGGCGTCAAGAAGGGGTGCGACGCGGGCGACTGCGGCGCCTGCACGGTGTGGCTGGACGGCACACCCGTGCACAGCTGCATCACCCCCGCCTTCCGCGCGGACGGCCACGAGGTGACCACCATCGAAGGCCTTGGACGGCCCGGCGCGCCGCATCCCATGCAACGGCAGTTCGAGGACGCCCCGGGGTTCCAGTGCGGCTTCTGCACCGCAGGCATGATCATGACGTCGGCCACCTTCAGCGAGGACCAGAAGGCGGACCTGCCGCGGGCGTTGAAGGGAAACCTCTGCCGCTGCACCGGATACCGGGCGATCGAGGACGCCGTGAAGGGCGTCGGCGCGGTGGAGACGGCGGCACCGGGAAAGGCCGTCGGGACGAGCGTCGGCGCGCCCGCGGGCCACGACGTGGTGACGGGGCACGCCGAATTCACCATGGACACGCATATCGACGGCCTGCTGCACCTCAAGGTGCTGCACTCACCCCACGCACACGCCCGGATCCTCTCGATCGACAAGAGCGCCGCCCTCGCCGTGCCCGGCGTGCACCGGGTCTACACCTGGCAGGACGTACCCCGCAGACGCTTCACCACGGCGATCCACACCGACCACCTCGTCGACCCGGACGACACGTACATCCTCGACGACACGGTCCGCTTCGCCGGCCAGCGCGTCGCCGCGGTCCTGGCCGACACGGTCGGCGCCGCCGAGGAGGGCTGCCGGCGGCTCGCGGTCGAGTACGAGGTGCTGCCGGCGGTGTTCGACCCCGAGGCGGCGATGGCCGACGGCGCACCCCAACTGCACGGCTCCGACGATCCGTTCGTCCGCGACCCCGCCCACAACATCCTGCTCGAACTCCACTCGCACATCGGCGACGTCGACGCCGGATTCGCCGCGGCCGACACGATCCAGGAAGGGACGTACTTCTCACCAAGGGTGCAGCACGCGCATCTCGAGACCCACGGTGCGATCGCCTGGATGGAGGACGGCCGGCTGAACGTCCGCACGAGTTCGCAGTCGCCGTCGATCGCCAAGGTCAAACTGGAGTACCTGTTCGCGCTGCGCCCCGACCGGGTGAGGGTGTTCTGCAAGCGCGTCGGCGGCGGATTCGGCGGCAAGCAGGAGGTGATCGCGGAGGACCTGGTCGCGCTCGCCACCCTGGACACCGGGCGGCCCGCCTGTCTCGAGTACACCCGCGAGGAGGAGTTCACGACGGCCTCGCCGAGGCATCCGATGACCCTGACGGTCAAACTCGGCGCCAGGGCCGACGGAACCCTCACCGCCCTCCAGGTACGCAACGTGTCCAACACGGGCGCCTACGGCAACCACGGCGGCGAGACGGTGTACGCGGGCGGAGCCGCGGTCATGCTCTACCGCTGCCCCAACAAGAAGTACGACGCGTACTCCGTGTACACGAACACCGTGCCGAGCGGGGCGCTGCGCGGCTACGGGATGACACAACCGGCGTTCGCCGTGGAGTCCGCGATGGACGAACTGGCCCGCGCCCTCCACATGGACCCGCTGGAACTGCGCCGACGCAACGTCGTGCGGCCGGGTGAGCCCCTGGTCGCCCTGCACGACGGCCCCGACGACGTGGTCTTCACCGAGGACGGCCTCGCCGGATGCATCGACCTGGTGGGCGACGCCCTGGCCCGTTCGGCCGCCCGCCCGCCGCCCGGCCCCCACTGGCTCGTCGGAGCCGGCGTGGCGAGTTCCCTGCACGAGACCGCGCCCCCGACGGAACACCTGTCCGAGGCCTGGGTCACGCTGGGCGACGATCTCATCTACGAACTGGCCGTCGGTACCGTCGAATTCGGGGAGGGGACCTCCACGGCCCACGTCCAGATCGCGGCCAATCAGCTGGGCACGACGCCGTCGCGGATCCGTCTGGTGCAGTCCGACACCGACCGCACGGGATTCGACACCGGTGCCTTCGCGAGCGCGGGCCTCTTCGTGGCGGGCAACGCGGTCCTGCGCGCGGCCAACGCCGTGCGCGACCGCATCCTGCACTTCGCCGCGGCGCACACGGGCGTCCACGTCGTGATGTGCACACTGGACGACGACGGAGTCGTATGCGGGGACCGGCGGGTCTCGCTCGCCGAAGTCGTCGCGCTGGCCCGGACGCGCGGGATCCGTTTCACCGCCGCACGCAAGGCATACGGCTCACCTCGCAGCGTCACCTCCAACACACAGGGGTTCCGGGTCGCCGTGCACCGGGTGACGGGCGAGATACGGATCCTCCACAGCGTGCACGCGGCGGACGCCGGGGTGATCATCAACCCCGCGCAGGTTCGCGGACAGGTGGAGGGCGGGGTCGCCCAGGGAATCGGCTTCGCGCTGACCGAGAACCTCCACGTCGACGACCACGGCGTCGTGGTCAACCCGAACCTCCGGAACTACCGCATCCCCACCTACGCCGACATTCCCCGCACCGAGGTCCTCCTGGTGGGCTCGGCGGACTCGGTCGGGCCCATGAGGGCGAAAGGGATGGCCGAGTGCTGCATCAACCCGGTCGCCCCCGCGCTCGCGAACGCGGTGCACGACGCGACGGGCGTCCGCTACCGGGCGCTGCCGCTGACTCCGGAACGCATCTACGGCCGGCTCCCCGCGGAGCAGTCGGTTTCGACAGGTTGAGCCACCATGAACGCCGAAAAGAACCTGGCCGCCGCGGCGACGGCGATCATCGGCCAGAAGGTCCTGCCCGGGATGGAAGAGGATTACGAGTCGTGGCAGGGGGACCTCAACGCCGCGGCCGCCTACTATCCCGGCTTCCTCGGTGCCGAGATCTCCCCGCCGACACCGCTGCAACCCGACTGGGTCGTCGTCTACCGGTTCGACTCGGTGGCGCATCTGCAGGCGTGGATCAACAGCGGGACCAGGCAGACGTATCTCGACGTCGGCTCCAAGTACTTCGACGGTCCGGCGACCCAGCAGGTGGTCAGCAGCGGCACCCAGTCACTGGATCCGCTGGTCACCGTGGTCGTCACCCACCGTGTACACCCGAACCAGGTCGACGACTTCCTCGACTGGCAGAACCAGATGGTCCAGGAGGAGAGCAGGTTCGAGGGGTTTCGCGGGACCGAGCTCTTCCGCCCCATCGAGGGGCTCCAGGAGGAATGGACCACGCTGTACCGCTACGACAGTGCCGAGCACCTCGACGCCTGGCTCACGTCGTCCGAGCGGCGGAAGGTCCTGGCCGAGGGGAAGAAGTTCAGCGACTTCAAGCTGCACACGATCGACAACTCGTTCGGCAGTTGGTTCGCCTTCGAGGGCAACGGCAAGGAGGAGGCGCCGCCGCCCTCCGAGACCAGGACCTCCCTCGCGGTCTGGGTCGGCCTGTATCCGACCGTCGTGCTGCTGACGCTCGCCCTGTTCCCGCTGCACATGCCGCTCTGGATCGGCCTGCTCGTCGGCAATCTGCTGTCGAGCTTCATCATGAGCTTCCTGACCATGCCCTACTACGTGAACCCGCTGCTCGGGCGATGGCTGCGGCCACCGCCGGAGGAACGGGCGACGCGGAGTCTCCTCCGTGGCCTGGGTGTCGTCGCGGTGGCGATCGCCTTCTGGGCCGTCGTCTTCTACCTCGTCACGGAACAGTTCTGGTCGTTGCCATGACCGGTGCCGCGGACGGCCGTCGTCCGGGCGGGCGTGTACACGTCCAGGCGGCTCGGCGAGCATGCCCCGTGCTAACCTTCTCCGTTTGCGGCGTGGCTGTGTCGGTGGCCCATACGGTCTCCCCGGCCGGTGGCCGCGTCCCCGCCGCGCCTTCCTCGGTACGGTCCCTTCGGAGGAAGGCTCTCTGTGAGCGAATCAGCACGTCCCGATGCCGGGCAGCAGGACGACGTGGCCGAGCCGGCGGGCGCCGTTTCGGCGGTGTCCTTCGCGGAGCTGGGGCTGCCGGCCCAGATCCTGCGGGCGCTCGACGAGCGCGACGTGACCGTGCCCTTCCCCATCCAGGCGGCGACGCTGCCGAACGCGCTCGCGGGACGGGACGTCCTGGGCCGGGGCCGCACGGGCTCCGGCAAGACGCTCGCCTTCGGCCTGGGGATGCTCGCCCGGACGGCCGGGCGGCGCGCACAGCCCAAGGAACCGCTGGCGCTCGTCCTGGTCCCCACCAGGGAACTGGCGCAGCAGGTCGGCGAGGCGCTCACCCCGTACGCCGAGGCACTGCGGCTGCGGCTCGCGACCGTGGTGGGCGGGGTGTCCATCGGCCGGCAGGCCGCCGCGCTGCGGGACGGCGCCGAGATCGTCGTAGCCACGCCCGGTCGGTTGCACGACCTCATCGAGCGCAAGGGCTGCCGACTGGGACGGGTGCGCATCACGGTCCTGGACGAGGCCGATCAGATGTGCGACATGGGGTTCCTGCCGCAGGTCACCGAGATCCTGGACCAGGTGCGTCCCGACGGCCAGCGGATGCTGTTCTCCGCCACGCTCGATCGCGACGTCGATCAGCTGGTGCAGAACTACCTCCGAGACCCCGTCGTGCACTCCGTGGACCCGTCCTCCAGCGCGGTCTCCACGATCGAGCACCACGTCTTCGTCGTGCACGGCCCGGACCGGTACGCCGTGACCACGGAGATCGCCGCCCGGGACGGCCGCGTCCTGCTGTTCCTGGACACCAAGCACGGCGTCGACCAGCTCACGCGGCATCTGCGGGCCAGCGGCGTGCCCGCCGCCGCCCTGCACAGCGGGAAGTCGCAGCCGCAGCGCACCAAGACCCTGGCCCAGTTCAAGAACGGGCAGGTCACCGCGCTGGTGGCGACGAACGTCGCCGCACGGGGCCTGCACGTCGACGACCTCGACCTCGTGGTCAACGTCGACCCGGCCACCGACCCGAAGGACTACCTGCACCGCGCGGGCCGCACGGCCCGGGCCGGCCGCTCGGGCACCGTCGTGACACTCGCCATGTCGGGACAGCGCCGCGAGACGAGCCAGGTCATGACGGACGCCGGCGTCGCCCCCAAGGTCACCAAAGTGCGCTCCGGCGAGGCCGAGTTGACCCGGATCACCGGCGCCAAGGCCCCCTCCGGCGTACCTCTCGACGGCGGGCCGACCGCACAGCGCCCCAAGAACCACAACACCCCGTTCCGCGGCCTCGGCAGCACCAAGGACACGAAGCGCGCTTCCGGCGGAGGGGCGTCCCGTTCGTCCCGCAAGACCAGCGAGGCCGCCAAGCTCGCGGAGGCCCGCAAGGCGGCCCGCGTACGACGCGGCGCCTGACCTCGGCCTCATCGAGCGCTTCGTCGAAGCCCTCCGGCCGGTCGTGCCGCTGGTTTCCGTGTGGGCGCACGGGTCGCTCGTCGGCGGCGACTACCAGCAGAACTGACCCTCGCCTTCCTCGGATCCGCGATCGAGCAGGCCATTCTGTAGAAGGCTCCTCTAAAGTCGGCGCTATGACGGAGGCACCGGCAATGGACCGAGGCGCGCGGTCGCGGGACGCGATACTCGACACCGGTGGTGAGTTGATGTCGCGCCATGGGTACGCCGCCACGTCGATCTCGATGATCTCCGCCGCGTCCGGTCTGCCGACCAGTTCCATCTACTGGCATTTCCGCAGCAAGGACGGGATCTACGTCGCCGTACTGGAGCGTGCAAGGATCGCGTTGTTGGAGGCCCTGCCGTCGAGCGAAGTGCCGGGCACCGACGTCGCGGAGCGTCTGGGTACCTTTCTGAGGGAAGTCGAGGACGCGTTCCAGCGTCATCCGCGAGGTGTGAAGCTGCTGTTGGGGCTGGGCATGGTGCAGCAGGACGCCAGTGCGGCCGCGGCAGCCGAGGTGCATCAGTACCGCGACGCGCTGCTGGCATGGACCCGGGATGCGGTCAGCTCCGTGTTCGGGCTGCGGGACCGGCCCGAGGTGGCGGACGAGTTGGCGCGCTTCACGCTGAGGATGGCGAGCGGGACCGCCGTGGCCCGCTGGTTCGAGCCGGACACGGTCCTGGACACTGGGCCGCTGCGTGTGGCGCTGCTGGCTCTGGCGGACCATCACGGGGTTCCCGTCGGGGACGTCCCTGGCGAGGACGCCCCTTCCGGGCACATCACGACCGGGGAATGACGACCCGGTAGCGGAGGGATCGGAGTGCCGACGTCAACTCACCCCGGGAATGGGGAGGGCTGCCAGAACGGGCACTGGTGGTCGGCTGCGAAACCGGTGGTGGTTCCGACCCGGTCCGGTGCCAGTACCTGGATGCGGTCTCCAGTGACGGTGTAGCGCGGCCAGGGCGGAGTGCCGGGTGCGTTGGGGTTGCCGGTGGCCGCGAATCGGGCCCAGTACGCGGTCATCGTGGCGGACAGCCGCCGCTGGGCGGGCGTCAGGGGCGCCAGCGCGTCCGTGGGGAAGAGATAGGCCAGTTCGGAGGCATGGAAGGCGCCCTGCGGCGTGTGTGGTGCCGGGATGAACGGCGGTGCCTGCGCGTCGTGGAACTCGTAGGCGTAGACAGGCACTCGGCTGCCGTACAGACGGCTGTCCTCCCGTGTCGGGCAGGCGAACCGCTGGTCGGTGCCGACAGCGGAGTACGCCAGGTTGGGGGACGGATACGCCGAGGCCGGGTATGCGTCCAGGACCGTGGCCGCCCGGTCTCCGTACTGGAGCCTGATGAGGGCGGCGTACGAGTCGGGAGTCAGTGGGCCGCCGCCGAGGAGATCCACGTACAGGGCGGTGAAGTAGCGGTATTCGTCATGGGTGTTGCCGCTCAGCGTCGGGACCGCGTTCACTCGTCCCTCGGCCCACGCCGTCCGCGGAGTGCGGGGGAGGATGTGGGGACCGGTGTTCGGGGCCCACAGGGAGGCGGTTCCTGTTCCGGTGGCGCGGATCAGCTCGGTGGTGGGTACCGCACGCAGGCAGGCCGCCGCAATCGTCGGCTCGGTGCAGCCGACCGAGGCCGCGAAGTCGCTTCCCTTTCGCTCGGCCGCGTCGAGTGTGAGGGGTGTCAGACCGCCGTCCGCGGCGCACGCTCCGCTCTGCTGGATCGCCCGGTGGAACAGGCCCCTCGCCGTCGGCGAGGCGATGTGGAGACAGGTGTCCGCCGATCCGGCGGACTGGCCGCCGAGCGTCACCCGGTTCCGGTCGCCGCCGAAGGCGCCGACGTTGCGCCGTACCCACCGCAGCGCGGCCTGCTGGTCCATCAGGCCGTAGTCGCCGGAGGCACGGTCGGCGCTCTCGGCCGACAGGGCGGGGTGCGCCAGGAACCCCAGCGCTCCGAGGCGGTAGTTGACCGTCACCACGACCAAGCCTCGTGCGGCCAGCGCGGCGCCGTCGTAGTCGCTGCCGGCGCCGTACGCGTTGGCACCGCCGTGCAGCCACACCAGTACCGGGAGAGGCCGGCCGCTGGTGCGGGCGGGTGTACGGACATTGAGGTACAGGCAGTCCTCCACCGTGCTGCCGGTCCGGTTGGACTCGCCGGGCAGGACCGGGCCACCGTCGGGGAGCAGCGTCAGCGGTAACTGGGGGCAAGGGTGGGCCGGTGCGGTGGCGTCCCGTGTGCCGGACCAGCGTGCGGCGGGTCGCGGCGGACGCCAGCGCAGCTCGCCGGTCGGTGGGGCGGCGAACGGGACGCCCTGGAAGACTCGCCCGCCGTCGCGGGCTGCCGTGCCGCGCACCAGACCCCGGTCCGTGCGTACGACCAGAGAGTCGGGGCTGGTCCGGGAGTGAGCAGAGGCCGGGGGGACGGTCAGTGTCAGGAGTAGGGCCGCGAAGACGGCTGTGGCTCGGGCCAGAGCAGGGCGCGGCGCTCTCATCCCTTTCGGGGACGGGCCCGGGGTCATGACGTGTGCTCGTAGGCGCCGATGTCGCAGGGCGCGCCCTGCGGGCGCGCGACGCCACGCTGATCCGTGGCCGGGCAGCCGTCAGCCGCGTCCAGAGCCGGGCTGCCGGGCAGCAGCGCGACCGTGTCGGTGGGGCCGCCGTTGTCCGCGAGCGGGCCGATCCGCGGGGTGCGGCTGGGCAGATCGCCGGGTGCCGTGAGTCGGCAACTGCCGTCACTGTCCAGGTTGTTGCTCAGCGACGCGATGGTGGCGAAGGCCTTCTTGCAGTCGGCCGGCGCGCCGTTGACCGTGTTGCCCGCGATGATGGAGTTGCGCAGCGTCATACGCCCCAGAGGCAGATCGATGACGTCGGGGATCGGTGAGGGCAGGCTGTCGAGGTAGGCGGGGGCGAAGTTGATGCCGCCCCCGCCGTCGCTCGAACGGTTCCCGGTGATGGTCGAGTTGAGGATCTCCACGGGTCCCCTCCCGCGGATGTCGATGCCCCCGCCGTAACCGGCGAGGCTGCCCGGGCGGTCCCCGGGGTTCGTCACCCGGTTGTCCGCGATCGTCGAGTTGGTCACGGTGCCGGTGTCGTCGAACCGGATGCCGCCGGCCTCGCCCGCGACATTCCTGCTGACGGTGCTGTCGATCAGATCGAGGTGGGAGCCGGGGACGTTGAAGATGCCCCCGCCGTAGCCGGCGGAATTCCCGGTCACCGTGACCCGTCGCAGCGTCATGTGATGTCCGTTGGCGATCGCCCCGCCGCCGGTGTCGGTGATGGGCAGTTCGCGTTGCCTGGTCACTCCACCGGTGATCGTCAGATCGGACAGCCGACTGTCCGCCTGCATGCGGAAGGCGCGGTCCAGGTGGTTGGCGTCGATGACCGTGGTCCGTGCGCCGGCACCCTTGATCGTCGTCTGGGCAGCGACGTTGAGGTCGCCCGTGGTGGGGTCGGGGTTGTCGCCGATGATCAGCCGCGGGTCGGGCGGGATCGTCAGCCGGTAGTGGCCGGGAGGCAGCGTGATCGTGCTGCCGGGGCGGGCGTTGGCGGCCATCACCGCGGCACGCAGACTGCACGCGCCCGAAGCGGTCAGACACCGGCCGTCCGAGCCATCGGCGTCGATCGCGTCGGACGTGGTGTCGACGGTGAACTCCGTGGGGGCGGGCGCGGAGGCCGGGGGAGCGGCGGCGAGGGCGGCGGGATGCGCCGCAATGGACAGAAGCACGACGGCAGTTGCGGCCGTGGCGGCCATGGACTTCATGAGGTGAACCCCTCTCGGCGAGCATTCCGGGCGTACCAGGACTCTGCGGCTGCGAGGACTTCGTGCTGATGAGCGGGTGCGCGGCTCGTGCGGGGAACGGGAACGGCGTCGGCGCGGCCGGGGCGCCATCTGGGTACTGCCCGCGGTCTGGAGCGAGCGTTCCATTCAGAGTGTCCGGTGTCCACGGACGGGCGGGGAATGGCCGAATGAGGCTGCCGCGGCACCAGGGCACGACTGCTTGGGCCCGGAGTGTGGCTGCTTGACCCCAGGACACGGCAACGGGCCGCCCCGACAACACCGAGGCGGCCCGCGAAGAATCGTCAGCGGGTCGGATCGAGAACGATCTTGCGGACGCCGTCGGCCCGCCCCGCGAACAGTTCGTACGCCGCCGGGCCCTCGGACAGCGCGAAGTGGTGGGAGACCACGGCCTCGGGCTTGATCCTGCCGGCCTGGGTGAGGGCGATCAGGGGAGGGAGTTCGTAATGCACCGAACACAGCCCGATCGCGAACTCGAGTTCCTTGATCTGCGCCAGTCCCATGTGGAAGGGGAACGCCTTGTTCTGGCTGACACCGATGACACTCACCCGGCCGGCCTGTCGTACGGCCTTGAGGGCCAGCTCGATGGTCGCGTCCGAGCCCACAGCCTCGACCACGGCGTCCGGCCCGCGTCCGCCGGTCATCTCCCGTATCGCCGCCCGCACGTCCTCGCCCTCGACAGGCTCGACACCCAGGGTCGCGGCGAAGGCACGGCGCTCCGCGACCAGGTCCGTGCCCAGCACCCGCGCGGCGCCCATCGCGAAGGCGGACTGCGCCGCCATGAGACCGACCGGACCGAGGCCGACGACCAGGACCGTCTCGCCGGGCTGGATGCGGGCGCGCCGACAGCCGTACCAGGCGGTGGGCGCGTTGTCCGTCAGGACGAGGGCGGCCTCGTCGGAGATGCTCTCGGGCAGTCGCACCAGATTGACGTCGGCGCAGGGCACCGCCAGCGCCTGGGCCTGGCTGCCCTGGAGCTGCGGGCTCACGCCGTAGCAGAGCTCCATGCTCGACTTCGCGCGCTCGCACCGGGCCGTGAACCCGGCCGCGCACGACCGGCACTGCGCACAGCCGACGGAGGCGGGCACCAGGACCCGGTCGCCGGGCTTGAAGCGGGTGACCTGGCCGCCGGTCTCGACGACCACGCCGACGCATTCATGTCCCGGTGTGTAGCCCAGCTCCGGGCTGAACGGGTGGCCGCCGTAGATGTGCAGGTCGCTGCCGCAGATGCCGGCCGAGGTCACCCGCACCACCGCGTCGGTGGGGTTGGTTACGGCCGCGTCGGGGACATCGCCGTACCGGATGTCATGGCGGCCGTGGTAGGTCAGTGCCTTCATCGGATCTCTCCCTCCCCTCTTCGGTCCGCTCAGTCCGCGATCTTCAGCACCAACTTGCCGCGGTTGTCACCACGGAACAGGCGCATCAGGGTTTCGGGGAACTCCGCGACCGACCCGGACACGACGTCCTCCAGGGACGTCAGCCGGCCCTCCGCCCGCCACTTGGCCAGTTGCGCGATGCCCTCGCCGTACCGGTCGGCGTAGTCGAACACCACGATGCCCGTCATGGAGGCACGGTTCACCAGCAGCGACAGGTAGTTGGCGGGGCCTTGCGGCTGTGTGCTGTTGTACTGGGAGATCGCGCCGCAGACGACGATGCGGGCACCGCGGGCGAGCCGGAGCAGTACGGCGTCCAGAATGTCGCCGCCGACGTTGTCGAAGTACACGTCGACCCCGTCGGGGGCGTGCTCGCGCAGCGCCTTGCGGATGTCCTCCTTCTGGTAGTCGATCGCGGCGTCGAACCCGAACTCGTCCACCACCAGCCGGCACTTGGCCTCGCCGCCGGCGATGCCGATGACACGGCAGCCAAGGTTCTTGGCGACCTGCCCGACGATGCTGCCGACGGCCCCTGCCGCTCCCGAGACCACGACGGTCTGGCCGGGCTGGGGGCGCCCGACGTCGATCAGGCCGAAGTACGCCGTCAGGCCCGACATGCCCAGCGTGCCGAGATACGTCGGCAAGGGGGCCGCCGCCGGGTCGACCTTGGTCACGTCGCGACCGTTCGAAACGCAGTACTCCTGCACGCCGAACGAGCCCGACACATGGTCGCCGACCGCGAACCCGGAGTGCCGGGACTCGATCACCCGCCCCACCGCTCCGGCGCGCATCACCTCGCCCAGCTCCACCGGGCGGATGTAGGACCTGCCCGCGTTCATCCAGCCGCGCATCGCCGGGTCGATCGACAGGCAGAGCACCTGCACCAGGAACTCACCGTCGCCGGGCTGCCCGACCGGCTCCTCGACGTGCTCCCAGTCGGTGGGCCGAGGCTCTCCCACGGGACGCGCGGCCAGGCGCACCTGGCGGTTGATCCTGCTCATCTCCGGCGGCTCCTTCGACGGTCGCATTACGCGTTCACCCGGCGGCCGGCGTCACCTACCGGCTCATCCGCGTGTCATACCGGCTGGTCGGTACGGAGAGTGAGCGTACGGGTGGCATGCCGCCCGGGACAAGAGGGAGCCGGTGTGAGGTCGAGGACGCGACCCGCGCAGCCGGCGGGATCCCCAATGACCGCTCGTGAGAATCGGCACTCACCAGGCCGGGCGGCTGTCGGGCGTACCCGCACCCCGGGTGACGCGGTCAAGAAGGTCGCTCATGACTTGGCGATCACATGATCAACGTGTGACATGGTGGCAGGCGGGCCACCACGACTCGGGTCAAGGAGAGCGCGATGGGAATGTACGAGGACGTCTTTCGGACCAGCCTCGAAGACCCGGAGAGGTTCTGGCTGCGGGCGGCGGAGGGCGTCGACTGGGAGGTGGCGCCGTCCCGTGCCCTGGACTCCTCGGCCGCGCCCTTTTACCGCTGGTTCCCGGACGGCCGCCTCAACGTCTGCTTCAACGCGGTGGACCGGCATGTCGAGGCCGGCCGGGGCGAACAGGCCGCGCTCATCTACGACTCACCGGTGACCGGCACCCGGCGCACCTACACCTACGCCGGCCTGCGGGACGAGGTGGCGGCCTTCGCCGGGGCGCTCACCGGGCTCGGTGTGGGGCAGGGCGACCGTGTGGTCATCTACATGCCGATGGTCCCCGAGGCCGCCATCGCGATGCTGGCCTGCGCACGCATCGGCGCCGTCCACTCGGTCGTCTTCGGCGGGTTCGCGCCGCCCGAACTCGCGGTCCGTATCGACGACGCCACCCCCAAGGTGGTCGTCTCCGCCTCCTGCGGCATCGAGGGCAAGCGTGTCATCCCGTACAAGCCGCTGCTGGACCGGGCGATCGAACTCGCCGGGCACAAGCCGTACAAGCAGGTGATCCTGCAACGGCCGCAGGAACGGGCCGAGTTGGGGCCGGACGACCTCGACTGGTCCGACCTGGTCGCCGACGCGTCGCCGGCCGACTGTGTGCCGGTGGCCGCGACCGATCCGCTCTACATCCTCTACACGTCCGGAACGACCGGGAAGCCCAAGGGAGTTGTCCGCGACTGCGGCGGTTGTGCCGTGGCTCTGCACTGGTCGATGGGTGCGGTGTACGACATCGGCCCGGGCGAGACGATGTTCACCGGCTCCGACGTCGGCTGGGTCGTCGGGCACTCGTACATCGTCTACGGGCCGCTGCTGGCCGGCGCCACGACCGTGCTCTACGAGGGCAAGCCGGTCGGCACCCCGGACGCGGGCCAGTACTGGCGGGTCGCCGCCGAGCACGGCGTCAAGACCATGTTCACGGCGCCCACGGCCTTCCGCGCCATCAGGAAGGAGGACCCGAAGGGCACCCTCACCGCCGAGTACGACCTCTCCGGGCTGCGCTATCTCTTCCTCGCCGGTGAGCGCCTCGACCCCGAGACGTACCACTGGGCCGCCACCCTCCTGGACATCCCGGTGATCGACCACTGGTGGCAGACCGAGACGGGCTGGCCGATCGTCGCCAACCCGGTCGGCATCGAGGCCGCCCCCGTGAAACCGGGCTCGCCCACCCGCCCCCTGCCAGGCTGGGACGTCCGCGTCCTCGACCCGGCGGGGCAGCCCGTGGAGGCGGGCGTCGACGGCGCGATCGTCGTGAAGCTCCCCCTGCCACCCGGTTCCCTGCCCACCCTCTGGAACGACGACGACCGCTACGTCGCCTCGTACCTCTCCGCCTACGACGGCTACTACCTCACCGGCGACAGCGGGCACATCGACGAGGACGGATACGTCTATGTCATGGGCCGCACCGACGACGTCATCAACGTCGCCGGACACCGGCTGTCCACCGGCAGCATGGAGGAGGCCCTGGCCGCGCACCCCGACGTCGCCGAATGCGCCGTGATCGGCGTCGCGGACGCCCTCAAGGGGCAGGTGCCGCGCGGCTTCGTCGTCCTGAAGGCGGGCACCGACCGCGACCCGAAGGAGGTCGAGGCGGAACTGGTCCGGCTCGTGCGCGAGCGCATCGGTGCCGTCGCCTCCCTCAAGGAGGTCGCCGTCGTGGCCGCCCTGCCCAAGACGCGCTCGGGGAAGATCCTGCGCAAGACGATGCGCGGTATCGCCGACGGCCACGACGAACCGATCCCGTCCACGGTGGACGATCCGAGCGTCATCGAGACGCTGCGCCCGCTGCTCCAGCGCCCCGATGGCCGTGATTGAGCAAGTGCCGCACCAGCACCGGGAGATGAGCGGCAGAGCCCCCTGTTAGGGTGCGCCGATGTCGACGATCAAGCAGTTCCAGGTCACTTTTGACTGCGCCGAACCCGAACGTGTCGCTCGCTTCTGGTGCGAGGTGTTGGGGTACGTCGTATCGCCGCCGCCGAAGGGGTTCGCCACTTGGGAGGAGTTCGACCGCTCCCGGTCTCCTGAGGATCGGGGTTCGTGGTTCGCCTGCAGTGATCCCTCAGGTGTGGGTCCACGGTTGTTCTTCCAGCGCGTTCCCGAGGGCAAGGTCGTCAAGAACCGGGTGCATCTCGACGTCAGGGTCGGCACTGGGCTGGTCGGCGAAGAGCGCCTCGCCACGCTCGAGGCCGAGTGCGAGCGGCTCCTCGCGCTCGGCGCGGTGCGTGTGCGCCTGCTGTACGACGGCACCGATTCGTGCATCGTGATGCAGGACATCGAGGGCAACGAGTTCTGCCTGGACTGAGCGTCTACGGTCGGGCGCGAAGACCGTCGAGGATGAGGGCCAGCATGCGCGGCGACCGGTCCTCGGGTCCCGACGCCGCGCGCCACAGCGCGCCCGTGAGCTGGAGGAAGTCGCCGGGGTCGGCGTCCTCGCGAATGCTGCCGTCCTGCTTTCCGGCGTCCAGGAGTTGGCTGATCGCGGCGATGACCGGGCCGTAGCTCTGCTCGGTGATCGTCTGATGCGCGCCGGAGCTGAGGGCGTCGCCGAGGCCGTGCTTTCTCCGCATGGCCTCGACAAGGCTGGTGGTCCAGTCCCGAAGCGCTTCGAGCGGCGGCATCTCCGCCAGCAGGCCGGGCGCGGTTCCGACCAGGCGCTCGACCTCTTCCTGGTAGATCGCCAGAATCAGCGCCTCGCGCGTCGGAAAGTTCCGGTACAGAGTGCCGGCGCCGACGCCTGCGCGCTGCGCGATCTGGTTCATCGACGTGTTGCCGTTCTCGGCGAACTGCTCGCGGGCTGCCGCGAGGATGCGTGCCCTGTTCTCACGTGCGTCTGAACGGACCACTGGAGCCTCACCTTGCTAAGTGGAGAACTCTCCACTACGTTATCTGGAGAGGTCTCCACATCCTATCGGAGGAGCATCATGCAGTACACCAAACTCGGCACGACCGGCATGGACGTGTCCCCGATCGCGATCGGCGCGATGACGTACGGCGAGCCCGATCGCGGGCATCCCGTCTGGTCGAAGGGCGAGGAAGAGGCGCGTCCGCTCATCAGGCACGCGTTGGAGAAGGGGATCAACTTCTTCGACACCGCGAACATGTACTCGAACGGGTCCAGCGAGGAGATCCTCGGCCGGGCGCTCAAGGACTTCGCCGACCGCGACGAGGTGGTGATCGCCACCAAGCTGCGCCACCCGATGCGCCCGGGGCCGAACGGCCGGGGGCTCTCGCGGAAGGCCATCATGACCGAGGTCGACCACTCCCTGCGCCGGCTCGGGACCGACTACATCGACCTGTACCAGGTGCACCGCATCGACCACGCCACGCCGCTCGAGGAGACCCTCGAAGCGCTGAGCGACCTCGTGAAGGCCGGCAAGGTGCGCTACCTCGGTGCCTCGTCGATGCACGCATGGGAGTTCGCGAAGGCCCTGCACCTGCAGCAGCAGAACGGCTGGGCACGGTTCGTGACCATGCAGAACCACTACAACCTGCTCGCCCGCGAGGAGGAGCGCGAGATGATCCCGCTCTGCCTGGACGAGAGCGTCGGCACCCTCATCTGGTCGCCGCTGGCCCGCGGCCGCCTCGCCCGCGCCTGGGACGACACGAGGTCGACGAGCCGCTCCACCACCGACGGCGCCTACGCCGACACGCTCTACTCGCCCGCCGAGGAGGCGTCCAACCGCGCGATCATCGAGGCGGTCGGACGGATCGCGGACGCCCATGGCGCCGGCCGCGCGCAGATCGCGCTCGCCTGGCTGCGACGCCGGCCGGTCGTCACCGCACCGCTGGTCGGGGCCGGCTCGATCCAGCAGATCGACGACGCCGTCGCCTCCCTGGACATCGAGCTCACCGACGACGACGTGCGCGATCTCCAGGCCCCCTACACACCGCGATACGACTGGCAGGGCGTCTCCGACGAAGCGGAGCTGGACGCCATCCGCAAGCGCATCCCCGGAATGGCACTGGCGAGCTGAGGAGAGGCAATGACACAGGTATTGGTCACCGGAGGATCAGGGTTCATCGGCAGCTGGTGCGTATTGCGGCTGCTGGAGGCCGGGCACGATGTGCGCACCACGGTCCGCGACCTGGGGCGGGAGCCCGCCCTTCGTGCCCAGTTGCACGCCGCGACCGGGTTCGACGACGCGCGGCTGACGTTCGTCCGCGCTGATCTGCAGAGCGACGACGGGTGGGAGGAGGCCGTCGCGGGCTGCGAATACGTCCTCCACGTGGCCTCCCCGACCCTGCGGAACACCCCGGGCAGCGAAGAGGCGATGGTCAGCGCCGCTCGGGACGGTGTCCTGAGGGTGCTTCGGGCAGCCCGCGCCGCCCGCGTCCGCAGAGTCGTGCTGACCAGCGCGTTCGGCGCCATCGGCTATGGCCACCCGCCCCGTTCGACGCCGTTCACGGAAGAGGACTGGACGAACGTGGACGCCGACATCGCGCCGTACCAGCGGTCGAAGACGCTCGCGGAGCGCGCGGCCTGGCAGTTCGTCCAGGGCGAGGGCGACGGACTCGAACTCACCGCCGTGCACCCCGTCGGTGTCATCGGGCCCGTCCTGGGACCCGACGACCCGCCCTCGTTGCGGCTCATCCGCGGGATGCTCAACGGTGAAGTCACTGTCTGCCCGCCGTTCGGATCGAGTTGGGTCGATGTCCGTGACGTCGCGGACCTGCACCTGCGTGCCATGACGGACCCGGCGGCAGCCGGTGAACGCTGGCTCGCCTCCGCCGGACCCAGCCTGCGCAGCGTCGAGGTCGCCCGCATCCTGCACGAGAGGCTCGGCGACCGCGCGGCAAAGGCGCCGACGCGCGAACTGCCCCTGATGCTCGCACGCGCCCTCAGTCGGGTCAGCCCGCAACTGCGCGCGATACGGCCCCAACTCGGCCAGGACTTCGACGCCACCAGCGCCAAGGCGCAGCGCCTCCTCGGCTGGACCCCTCGCCCTGTCGAGGACACCATCGCCGACACGGCCGAGAGCCTCATCGCCCATGGAATGACCGCGGGAGTCTGAGTCTCACCGTGACCGCGCGCGCAAGAAATTGCGCTGCTTGCGTTCGCTTGCGTCCAGTGGACGCAAGTCTCCGCAACCCGCCGACCGAGCCGCAGGCCAGCATAAGTCTGTCCATGCAAACCCTGCGCAAGCTCGGCCCGTTGACCCCTGCAGCCCATCCGAGACACAGGCATCGCCGCCGCATCCGCACCGTGAGCGCTTCTGGTGAAACTTGTGTTGTCTCAGCTGTAGACCATCCTTCCTGCCTCTGCAATATTTCGATGAATCAACGCAAAATCCTGCTTGTGAGTCAGTTCCGAGAACCGTGCACCTCCGCCGGGGCGGCGCCGCCCCCTCGCTCCACGGGCGCCGTCCCGAGCGCGCTCAACCTGCTCAGCCCCACTCCGTCAGGAACGAGCCGCCCTCGCCGCCCCCATCCGGCGCGCGAGCCTCCGTAGGAAGTGACCCCGTATGACTCGACACCAGCCGAGACCCCCACGACGGCGCGCGGCGACCACCGTGCTCGCCGTGGCCGTCATGGTTCTGGGCCTGCCCGCCGTCGGCGCGCACGCGGCCGACGTCCCCAGGGACGCCGCCGGCGCCGCGACCACGGCGGGCAGCGCCCGCGCCGGTCATCAGGCCGCCCACATCACCGACGGCGACACCGACACCTACTGGCAGGCCGGGAAGAAGTCGGCCCAGTGGGTGCAGACCGACCTCGGCCGCACCCAGCGAGTCCGCCAGGTCGTACTTCGGCTCCCCGAGCACTGGCAGACCCGCAAGCAGACGCTGGCACTCCAGGGCAGCGCCGACGGCAAGACGTTCGCCACACTCAAGTCGTCGGCGCCGTACGTCTTCAGCCCCGGCAACGGCAACACGGTGAAGATCTCCCTGCCGGCCACCCTCGCCCGATACGTACGGGCCGACTTCAGCGCCAACTCGGCCGCCGCCACCGCCCAACTGGCCGAGATGCAGGTCCGTACGACCGCCGCCGCCACCCCCAACCTCGCCCAGGGCAAACCCTTCAGCGAGAGTGGCCACGCCGACGTCTACGGCGCCGCAAACGCCGGTGACGGCAACCGCAACACCTACTGGGAGAGCAAGAACAACGCCTTCCCGCAGTGGCTCCAGGTCGACCTCGGCTCCTCGGTCAAGGTCAACCAGGTGACGCTGCGGCTGCCCAGCGGCTGGCCGAGCCGCAGCCAGACCCTCAAGGTCCAGGGCTCGACCGACAACCAGAACTTCACCGACCTGACCGCGTCGAAGGCGTACACCTTCGACAGCTCCAACGACCAGTCCACGACCATCAGCTTCGACGCGACCACCACGCGGTATGTACGCGTCCTGATCACCGCGAACACCGGCTGGCCCGCCGGGCAGGTGTCCGAGCTGGAGGTCTACGGACCCGCGACCGGAGACACGCAGGCGCCCTCCGCCCCGTCCAATCTGAGCTACACCGAACCGGGCACCGGGCAGATCAAACTGACCTGGAACGCGGCCACCGACGACACGGCCGTGAGCGGCTACGACATCTACGCCAACGGCCAGTTGAGGGCCAGCGTCGCAGGCAACGTCCTCACCTACACCGACACCCAGCCGGCCGGCAGCGACATCACGTACTTCGTGCGGGCCAAGGACGCAGCGGGCAACGTGTCGGCCAACAGCAACAGCGTCACCCGCAAGGGTTCGGGCGGCGACACGCAGGCACCGACGGCACCCGGCAACCTCGCCTACACGCAGTCCGGCAGCGATGTGAAGCTGACCTGGCAGGCGTCGAGCGACAACGTCAAGGTCACCGGGTACGACGTCTACGCCAACGACCAGCTCGTCAGGACCGTGGCGGGCGACGTGACGACGTACACCGACTCCCCGTCGGCGACGGCCACCGTCACCTACTACGTGAAGGCGAAGGACGCGGCCGGCAACGCGTCGGCGGCGAGCAACAGCGTCACCCGCACCGGCTCGACCGGTTCCGGCTCCGACCTCGCCCAGGGCAAGCCCATCGAGGCATCCTCGTACGTCTTCACCTACGTCGCCGCCAACGCCAACGACGGTCAGACCAGCACCTATTGGGAGAGCGCGGGCGGCGCCTACCCGGCCACCCTCACCACGAAGCTGGGTGCCAACGCCGACCTCAGCCAGGTCGTCGTCAAGCTCAACCCGGACGCCGCCTGGTCCACGCGCACGCAGAACATCCAGGTGCTCGGCCGTGACCAGGACGCGACGGCCTTCACCAGCCTGGCCGCGGCCAAGGACTACACCTTCAATCCGGCGAGCGGCAACACGGTCACCATCCCGGTCTCCGGCGCGGCCGCCGACATCCAGCTCAAGTTCGCCTCCAACACCGGCGCCCCGGGCGCGCAGGTCGCCGAGCTCCAGGTGATCGGCACCCCGGCAGCCAACCCGGACCTCAAGGTCACCGGCATCACCAACTCGCCCGCGGCTCCGGTCGAGTCCGACACCATCAGCCTGACGGCGACCGTCACCAACAGCGGCAGCAGGGCGTCCAAGGCCACCGACCTGAACTTCACGCTCGGCGGCACCAAGGCCGGCACGGCCGACGTCCCTGCCCTCGCGGCCGGCGAGTCGAAGACGGTCACCGCGAGCATCGGCAGCCGGGACGCGGGCAGTTACCCGGTCGGCGCCGAGGTCGACCCGTCCAACAAGGTCATCGAGCAGAACGAGGCCAACAACACCTACACCCGCTCCGACGCCCTCGTCGTCAAGCCCGTATCCAGCTCCGACCTGCTCGCCGCCCCGGTCTCCTGGACCCCGTCCAGCGCCTCGGCCGGTGACGAGGTCAAGTTCACCGTCGCGATCAAGAACCAGGGGACCGTCGCCTCGGCGTCCGGTGCCCACGACGTCACGCTGACGATCCAGGACTCGAAGGGCGCCACCGTCAAGACGCTCACCGGCTCCCACAGCGGCGCCATCGCCCCAGGCCAGACGACGGCACCGGTCGCCCTCGGCTCATGGACGGCCGCAAACGGCAAGTACACCGTCAAGACGGTCATCGCCGACGACGCCAACGAACTGCCGGTCAAGCGCGCCAACAACACCACCACGCAGCCCCTGTTCGTCGGCCGCGGCGCGGACATGCCGTACGACATGTACGAGGCCGAGGACGGCACCGTCGGCGGCGGCGCCAAGGTCGTCGGCCCGAACCGCACCATCGGCGACATCGCGGGCGAGGCCAGCGGCCGCAAGGCGGTGACGCTGAGCGGGAACGGCCAGTACGTCGAGTGGACGACCCGCGCGGCGACCAACACCCTGGTCACTCGCTTCTCCATCCCGGACGGCACCAACACCACGCTCAACGTCTACGTCGACGGCCAGTTCCTGAAGCCGATCGACCTCACCTCCAAGTACGCCTGGCTGTACGGCAACGAGACCGCGCCCGGCAACTCGCCCGGCTCCGGAGCCCCGCGCCACATCTACGACGAGGCGAACCTGCTGCTCGGCAGGACCGTCCCGGCGGGCTCCAAGATCCGGCTCCAGAAGGACGCGGCCAACACCTCCACCTACGCCGTCGACTTCATCAACACCGAACAGGCGACGGCCGCCCCGAACCCGGACCCGGCCGCCTACGCGGTCCCGACCGGCTTCTCCCACCAGGACGTGCAGAACGCCCTCGACAAGGTCCGCATGGACACCACGGGCAAGCTCGTCGGCGTCTACCTGCCCGCCGGTGACTATGAGACCTCCAGCAAGTTCCAGGTCTACGGCAAGGCGGTCAAGGTCGTCGGAGCCGGACCGTGGTTCACCCGCTTCCACGCCCCCGCCTCACAGGAGAACACCGACGTCGGCTTCCGGGCCGAAGCGAGTGCCAAGGGCTCGGCATTCGCCGGCTTCACCTACTTCGGCAACTACACGTCCCGCATCGACGGCCCGGGCAAGGTCTTCGACTTCTCCAACGTCTCCGACATCACCATCGACGACATCTGGGTCGAGCACATGGTGTGCCTCTACTGGGGCGCCAACACCGACAACATGACCATCAAGAACTCCCGCATCCGTGACATGTTCGCCGACGGAATCAACATGACGAACGGCTCCACGGACAACCATGTCGTCAACAACGACGCCCGGGCCACCGGCGACGACAGCTTCGCGCTGTTCTCGGCGATCGACGCGGGCGGCGCCGACGAGAAGAACAACCTCTACGAGAACCTGACGTCGACGCTGACCTGGCGTGCGGCCGGAATCGCCGTCTACGGCGGCTACGACAACACCTTCCGCAACATCCGGGTCGCCGATACCCTGGTCTACTCCGGTATCACCATCTCCTCGCTGGACTTCGGCTACCCGATGAACGGCTTCGGGACCGAGCCGACGACGATCGAGAACGTGTCCCTGGAACGGACCGGCGGTCACTTCTGGGGCTCGCAGGTCTTCCCGGCCATCTGGGCGTTCTCCGCCTCGAAGGTCTTCCAGGGAATCAGGGTGAACAACGTCGACATCGACGACTCCACCTACGGAGGCGTCATGTTCCAGACCAACTACGTAGGCGGCCAGCCGCAGTTCCCGGTCAAGGACACGATCTTCACCGACATCTCCATCACCAACTCCAAGAAGAGCGGGGATGCCTTCGACGCGAAGTCCGGGTTCGGTATCTGGGCCAACGAACTGCCCGAGCCCGGTCAGGGCCCGGCCGTCGGTGAGGCCGTCTTCCGCAACCTGCGGATGAGCGGCAACGCCGAGGACATCCGCAACAGGACGACCACCTTCAGGATCAACATCGAGTAACTCCCACCG
Organism: Streptomyces chartreusis; assembly: GCF_008704715.1. NCBI lineage: Bacteria > Bacillati > Actinomycetota > Actinomycetes > Kitasatosporales > Streptomycetaceae > Streptomyces > Streptomyces chartreusis. Next base: position 266,453 of record NZ_CP023689.1, on the reverse strand, counting down.
GTTCCACACGGAGCGGGGCCACCCTCGACGGGCGGCCCCGCTCATCCGTAGGCCACCTGTTTACGGTGAATGGCCTGTGGCATCCTCCTATTGCCGTGCCGGAGTCCCGCATCCTGTGAATGGGAAATCCGGCAGACGATGTTCGTGGGGTGGGGGTGAATGACGTGATCGATGTGCGTCATGGTTCTGCTTGTCATCTGCGACGGAAGGGCGATGACCGTCACGAATCATGGGGGGAAATCGGGGCCGGGCTGGTGAGGATTTTCCTCGACGCCCGTGATGATCTTATGGAGGTGCTGACGGGTGTTGCCACCTTGCGGAGCGCCGAGGACGAGTTATTCAGGTCCTTACGTGCCCTGTCGGGTGCCGGATGGGAGATCCAGCGAAATTCGCCCGGCGCTTTACGCAAGGTGGCATCGTTCCTCCCGTCCAACAACCTCCTCTATTCATACGTACTTTTCGGTGTCATCCCCTCTCTCTACGCGGACCGCCTGTGCATGCGGCCCTCCGCCCGAGTGACCGACACGGCGATGGCTCTGGACGCCGTCGTCGGACCGGCGCTCAGAGGGCTCGGATGCGGACTCGACCTGACACCCGTGTCCCAGCGCGAGTTCATGACCACCTGCTTGACGGCGGACGCGGTCGTCTTCACAGGCCAACCCCGAAACGCCGACGCGGTCGCGGCGAAGCTCGGCACCGACACGCTCATGCTGGCCCTCGGTTCCGGGCCCAATCCGATCGTGGTCGGACCGGAAGCAGAACTGGCACGAGCCTGCCGGGACATTGTCGAAGCCCGCGTGTACAACTCGGGCCAGGACTGTCTCTGCCCCGACATCGTCTTCGTACACGAATCGGTGACGAAAGAGGTCGTCGAGAGGCTCGAAGATCTCCTGACCCGGGTGGTCATCGGGGAACGTCATTCACCAGGAGTCCAGGTCGCCCCGCTCGTCTATCAGGACGCTGTCGCCGGAGCGTCCGAATTCATCGACCGGCACAGGGAAAACGTGGTGAGCGGCGGAGCCGTGGACGCCGACGGGTTCGTTCAGCCCACCCTCGTGTCGCTTCCGTGGAATCCGGACTTTCATCCACCCGAGCTCTTCTCACCGATCGTCACCGTCATGGAATACAGCAGCCCTTCGGACATAGAGGCCTGGATGGCATCGCCATGCGAGTCCGAGCGCGGGATGTATGTCTCGGTGTACGGAGAGCCCGCACTCGACCGTGAGCGAGTGGCCACATCGGTCGTGACGCGCGAATGCACCACCTTCGACATCGAGGACGGGAACCGGCCGTTCGGCGGCTACGGCGCATCCGCCAGCAGCGTGCGCCACCGCGGCACGAGGACGGCCCGGCCGGTACTGCTGTCGGCGGAGGTACGCCGCTGATGTCCGCCTGGGACCTGATCGCCCGGACCATCGCCGACGCGGGGTGCCGACTGGTCGTCGGACTCCCTTCCGACGAACCCGGCTTGCTCGACGCCGCCGACCGTCATCCCGACCTGGAGGCACTCGGCGTACGCGACCAGCGCGTCGGCGCCTGCGCCGCCATCGGGCATACGGCCGTCTCCGGGCGCCCCGCAGTGCTGGCCCTGAACTCAGGACCGAGCTTCGTCAACGCGCTGACGGGCCTGCTGGAAGCGTCATCACTGGGCTGCTCCACCGTGGTGATCACCACCCGGATCCCGGCATCGGAACTCGGCCGTGGCGGTTTCCAGCAGCTCGACCAACTCGCGATGGCAGCACCTCTGGCCAGGTGGTCCTTTCTCGTCGAGCAAGCGGACCAACTGGTCTGGGCGTTACGACGTGCACTCCACATGGCCGTGAACGGGGCACCCGGTGTGGTCGTGCTGGAGATCGCACACGAGGTGCTGGAGTCGAACCTCACTGTGGCTGAGCCCATGGGCTCGGTCCGCAGACTTGGTGCCGTCGCCTCCGACGAAGCCGTCGAGGAGGCGGCGCGGCTGCTGCGGCACGCCCAGCGAGCCGTGGTCGTGGCGGGCGGCGGAGCAAAAGCGGCCGGAGCGGGCGAAGTACTGCTGGGCCTGGCGGAACGACTCGACGCACCACTGTTCACGACAGCGTCCGGCAGGGGCGTGATCGACGAGAACCACCCGCTCGCCCAGGGCCTGATCGGGCTCTACACCAGTCCCGCGGCTCAACCACTGCTCGACGACGCGGACTTGGTGTTCGTCATCGGCTCCCGGCTCGAGGAGACCGCGCGAATGGGCTGGTTCAGCCCAAGTACCGGTCGGCTGATCCAGCTGGACAGCGACCCAGCGGCCTTCTCCTTGGTCGCGGAAGCCGACGTGAACCTCCTCGGCGATGCGACGCTGACGCTGCGACGCCTGCTCGGCGTCCTGGGCGCCCGGGACCTCGATGCGACCGACAGTGCCTGGCGCCGGCGGATCGGACAGGTCCAGCACGAACCTCGCCCCGCTCCGGGTGCCGAAGACATGGCGTTGTCGGCCCCCGACGCCATCACGGCCACGATCGACGCATTCGGGCGCGACCTGATCCTCGTACCGGAGAACGGTCTGCATGACATGTGGGGCTACTACTACCCGGTGGTCTCGGTCAGCGACCGGTCCACGGTGATCTCGCCCGGCGAGCAGACCATGGTGGGCTTCGGGCTCGGAGCCGCCCTGGGCGCCGCGGTGACCGACCGTTCCCGACCCACCGTCGTCATCTGCGGCGACGGCGCCGCCGAAATGAGCCTGGCCGCGCTTCCCACCGCCGCCGAGCAGAACTGCGGCATCACCGTGCTCATGCTCGACAACCGAGGGTTCGGATGGCCCAGATTCGTACGCTCCCACTCCGACAGCGATGACTCATTGACCCGGTTCGCGACGCCGTCCCACGTCGGCCGAGTCGTCGAGAGCCTCGGTGGCTGGACCGCCGGCCCGGCCACACGCGGAGAGCTCGCGACAGCGCTGGAGAAGGCGCGGCTGGTGACCGCCGACGGCGGCATTGCCCTGATCAGCGTGCGCGTTGCCGACGACGACATCGCGCCGGGCGTGCTCCGCGCATTCGAGCCTCCGGACAGTGCAGGCCAGGGGCTGGACGGGGCTGACTGATCCGGGGCCCGGCGTACGGCCGATGCCGGGCCCCGGATCAGTCAGCGGGGCGCCGTGGTGGCCGGGCCGACCGGAGTGTCGCCCCTCAGGGTGATGCGGTGCATCACGCGACGCCGGTCGCCGTAGTCGCGGTTGGCGTAGTGGGCGGTGCTGCGGTTGTCCCACAGGGCGACGTCCCCCGGCTGCCAGCGATGCCGTACGACGTGCTCGGGCTTGGTGAGATGGGCGTACAGGATGTCGAGGATGCCCCGGCTCTCGTGCTCCGAGACACCCACGATGTGCGAGGTGAAGCCAGGATTCACGAACAGGCCCTTGCGACCGCTCTCGGGGTGCACGCGCACCACCGGGTGCTCCACCGGGGTCAGGTGGGTGACCACCTCGCCCTCCCACAGATTGCCGCGGCCCTTCCTGCGCTGGGCGAGGTAGTAGCCGAACTCGCGGGAGCCGTCGTGGACCGCGGTGAGCGTGTCGACGTAGTCCCGCAGGCCCGGCGACAGCGACTCGTAGGCGAGCTGGCTGTCGGCCCAGTTGGTGTCGCCGCCGTTGGGCGGCAGCACCACGGCCCGCAGGACGGAGATCGCCGGCGGCCGCTCGACGAACGTCACATCGGTGTGCCACACGTCGGCGAATCCGTTGTCCTGGCTGTCCAGCGAGTACACCTCGGGCGCCACGTCACCGGAGTCGTGGACCGGATGCCCGACGGTGACCTCGCCCAGGCGTCTGCCGAACTCGATCTGCGCCGCGTCGTCGAGTCCGTGCTGACCGCGCACGAACAGCACCTTGTACGCCACGAGTGCCTCGCGCAGCGCCAGGACCTGGTCGTCGTCGACGCGGGCGAGGTCGATGCCGTGGATCTCGGCACCGAAATGAGGGCCGAGCTCGACGACCGGAAGTGTCGGCGTGGTGGGCGGCCGCTCGCTGATGATGCTCATGAGTGTGTCCAGTCTGTAGGTCGTGATCCTGGGAGCCGGGACTCAGGCCGCCGCGGCGGACTTGACGGCGTGGGAGACCTGCGCGCGCAGCTCGGCGAACTCGCGGGAATTACGCAGCTCCTCGGCTTCGATGTCGCCGCGTGGCAGCGTGATCGGCAGATCCAGGGCCACGGTCCCAGGGCTCTTGGTCAGCACCACGATGCGGGAGCCGAGGAACACGGCCTCCTCTGCCGAGTGCGTCACGAACACCGTGGTCCGGCCGGTCCGCTCGGTCACCAGGCGGACGTCCTCCTGGAGCCGTTCCCGGGTCAGCGCGTCCAGCGCGGCGAACGGTTCGTCGAGCAGGATGAGCGGGTTCTCGGCGGCGAGAGCACGGGCGATGGCGACGCGCTGCTGCTGACCGCCGGAGATCTCCCAGATACGCCGCTTCTCGGTGCCCTCCAGGCCGACGCGCGCCAGCAACTCCGCCCGCCGCGAGGGCCATTGGGCACGATCGACGCCCGCGTACCGCAGGGCCAGGTCGAGATTGCCCCGCACGGTCCGCCACGGGAACAGCCGCGGCGTCTGGAACACCACGCCTGCCGTGTCCCCGGGCCGAGGCTCGGTGCCGGACACCCGCACCGAGCCCTGCGTCGGCCGCTCGAAGCCGGCGATCAGCCGCAGCAGCGTGCTCTTGCCGCAGCCGGAGGCACCCACCAGGACGAGGAACTCCCCGGACGGCACGGTCAGGTCGACCGGCCCGACGGCGGTGAAGGCCTCGCCGCCTCGGCCGTACCGGTGGGTGACCCGGTCCAGACGGACTGCGCCGGCGGAGGCGGTGTCCACCTCGTCCACGGCCTCCTTGGCCGCCGTGATCTCACGTGACGACATCGGCCAGCCCTTCGAGGTAGAACGCCTTGCGGACGACGTCTTGGGACGGCGCGGCGTCGATCTGCTTCTGCTCGGCCAGGAACCGGCCGGTGTCCGTGACGTACGTGAGCAGCTTGCCCGGCTTGTCGTCGGTGCCCAGCCAGTCGGCGGAGACCACTTGCTCCGGCGTGAGGAACACGCCCTGCGAAAGCTGCGCCTCGGCATCCGCCGCACTGATGTTGAGCTCCGCCGCGACGGCCTTGACCGCCCCGTCCGGATCGGACTTGAGCAGGCGCAACGCCTCGGCCTCCGCCTTGCGCCAGGCGTCGATCGCCTCGGGATCCCGGGCGATGAGGTCGTCCGACACCACGGCCAGGTCGAGGGTCGGCTTGCCCGCCGCGCCGATCTCCTTGCTGCTGGTGAGCTGGGTGCCGGTCGTGCGCAGCTCGTCGAGGGTCGGCAGCCAGACGTAGGCGGCATCGATGTCGCCGCGCTGCCAGGCGGCGAGGATCGGCTGTGGCTGAAGGTCGATGAGCTGGACGTCGGAGGCCGTGAGACCGGCCGCCTCCAGCGCCGCCAGCAGGCTGTAGTGCGAGGTGGAGGCGAAGGGCGTGGCTATCTTCTTGCCCTTGAGCCCGGCGACGTCGGTGATGCCGCTGGCTTTGCGCGCCACGAGGCTCTCGTTCTGGCCGGCGACATCGAGGATCCAGGCGACCTTGTAGGGGATGGGCGAGCTGCCGGACACCCCGCGGGCGAACGGGCTGGAGCCGAGCGCGGCGATGTCGAGGGACTTGCCGATGAAGGCCTGGTTGACGCTGGCGCCGGAGTCGAACTTGATCCAGGAGATGTCGTAGTCCGGGAGCGCCTTCTCCAGCAGTTTTCTGTTCTTCACCAGCAAGTCGCCGCTGGGGAAGGCGAAGTAGCCGATCCGCAGGCGCTTGGCGCCGCCGGACGAGGACGCCGCGCTGTCCGAGGAGCAGCCCGTGACGGCGGCGGACACGGCGGCCAGCGCGCCGGCGAGGAGGAGACGTCGGGAGGGACCTCGGGGGTCACGGGACATGGGGGAGCCGTTTCTGTGTGAAGGGGGTGTCGGTGCGGAGGGAGGCGGGGGCTATGTGCGTGCGCGCCAGGGCACGACCGTGCGCTCCAGCCGCAGCAGCAGGCCGTCGATGATCAGGCCGGAGACGCCGATGGCGATGATGCCGACGACGACCACGGGGGTGTTGTTGTAGTTGGCGGCGTCCTTGACCATGCCGCCGATGCCGGGAAGGCCGTTCACCAACTCGGCGGCGACGAGGGAGGAGTAGGCCACTCCCACGGCGAGCCGGACGCCGGTGAGTGTCTCGGGCAGCGCGGACGGGACGACGACGTCACGGACGACATCCCACCGGGAGGCGCCGAGGGCACGGGCAGCCTCGATCAGAGACTTGGGCACGGCAGCCACGGCGGCGGTGGTCGACACCGCCACCGGCGGGAACGCGGCCACGGCCAGCAGTGTGACCTTGGGTTCCTCGTTGATGCCCAGCCAGATGATGAGCAGTGAGAAGTACGCCAGCGGCGGCAGCGTCCGCAGGAACGTGATCCAGGGTTCGAACAGCGACCGCACCCAGCCGACGGTGCCCATGAGCAGCCCGAAGATCACCCCGGCAGCGATGCCGATACCCGCGCCGAGCGCGATGCGACGCAGGCTGATGCCGAGGTGCTCGACGAGCGTGGTGCCGTTGTATCCGCGTACGCCGTCATGCGTGGTCGAGACGTCGACGAACGCGTCCCACACCTTCGCGGGCGACGGAACCAGCGTCTCGCTCCACGTCCCGCTCGCCGCCAGCAGCTGCCACAGCACGAGGAAGAGCAGGAGCGACCCGACGGGCAGTGCGACATGGCGCAGGCGCACCCAGGCACTGCCGGCCGACGTACGAGATCGACGGGGCGTGTCGGCTGACGTGACGTCATGAGCCCTGGAAACAGGCGGGGTTGTGGACACGAGGGGTCCTCCGTGGACGCCGGGATGCGAGCAGCCGCTGTCGACCAACAACGACGGCCGGGCCCCGAGCGAGGGTGATGGCGAACGAAGAAGGGGGAGCGCGCCCTGCGCGAGGACACGTGAACCGCCGCCCCGATGCGGGTGAGATCACCGCACGGCAGGGCGCGTCAGAAAGGAGAAGTCAGATCAGCAACAACACGAGCCCGGGCGTCGGCACAGGTCGATGACCAGGCGTCGCACCAAGAGCTCGGAATTCATGAGGCCCATTTCTACAGCAGCCGCAGCTCAGGGCCAACACGCGTCCACTTTCTGGAACGCGTCGCAGCGAACCGACCGACAGCTCGGCGCAGGCCCTCCTGCCTCTGCGTGGCCTTCACCAGCCGGTGCTGGTAAGGGAATTCGGCGCGACCTGTCTGGTCGCCCAATGCGATCACCTCCGTCACCAACGAGGGGTCGATCGCCTTCCACCGAACACTCGGCTTCCGAACGGCGGGCCCCACCGCTGCTCGCCGCGGCCACAAACTTGTCATACGGCACTCGGAATGCCGGTCGCCGGCACGCCAGTTGCCCCAGCTATGACCATTGGAGCAGCGTTACCTCTCGACAACGGGATCGACGCCACCGTGCAGCTCGCGCGTGAAGCTCATGAGGCCGGACTGCGATCCGCATGGTTCGGCCAGACCTTCACCTACGACTCGCCCTCGCTGGCCGCGATCGTCGGTCGCGAGGTGCCCGGCCTGCATGTCGGCACCGCGGCGATACCCGTCTTCGGCCGCCATCCACTCATCGTCTCCAGCCAGGCCCAGACCGCACAGGCGGCGACTGCGGGCCGCTATCACCTCGGACTCGCCCTCGGGACCAGGCAGTTGACGGAAGCCGGATTCGGCATCCCGTACGACCGACCCATCCGCCTGCTCCGTGAATTCCTCATCGCCCTGCGCCCCCTCCTCGAAACGGGCAGCACCGACTTCCGCGGAGAGCTGCTGAGCGCGGGCACACCGCTCCCCGCCGCGGTGCCGGGCGCCGAACCGCCTGTGCCGGTCCTGGTCGCCGCCATGGGACCACAGGCACTGCGCGTATCCGGCGAACTCGCGGACGGCATCCTGCCCTACCTGGCAGGCCCTCGCGCCCTCGCCGAACACATCGTCCCGGCGGTCAACGCGGCGGCCGAGGCAGCGGGTCGGCCGGCACCGCGCATCGTGGCCTTCGTACCGGGCGTGGTCACCGCCGACGCCGACGCGGTGCGCCGGACCGCGACCGATTCGCTCGCGTTCTACGAGCGGTTCCCCTCCTACCAGCGCGTCATCGAACTCTCCGGCGCCACCCGCGCCGCCGACCTCGCGCTGATCGGCGACGAGGAGACCGTCGCCGCGGGAGTACGCCGATACCGGGAGGCGGGGGCGACGGAGGTGGTGTTCACGGCGACCGACCTCGGGACCGAGGCCGACCGGCACCGCACCTGGAAGCTGCTCGGAGAACTGGCCACCGGCTGAGTCCGCGCCCGGTGCACCGACGGCGGACGCCGGTGCACCGGGCGGACACCGGTCAGTTCGCCACGGCCTCCGCGACCGTCGCCGGCTGCCAGCCGAGACGCGGCGCGATGTAGTGGCGTACATCGTGGAGGATCTGCTCGTAGTCGCCGAAATCGAACTCGTACGGCAGCTCCAGGCGCAACTCGGCCACGTCCGCGAGGACGGGGTCGGCGCCGAGTCGCTCAAGGATCTCCTCGGACGTCCCCACCACGTCGGGGGCGAACAGGGTGCGCTTGGCGCCCTGCGGTGCGAGGGTCCGCGCGTGACGGCTCGCCGCGTAGGCGCGGTAGCGCCGCCGGGTCGCCGCGTCCGCGCTGTCGAAGGGCACGATCACCCGGCCGATCGCCACCCGCGCAGGCCGCTCCGGTGCGACAAGGCCGCGGTACTCGCGGATCAGTGCCCGCTGCGCGGAAGCGAAGTCGTCGGTGCCCTCCCCGGCAACGATGTTCCCGCTGAGGATGCTCAGCCCCTGTTCGCCGGCCCAGCGCGCAGACCGCAGACTGGCGGCCCCGTACCAGGTGCGGTCGACCAGGCCGGGGCTGTGCGGCTGAAGCCGCGGCCGCTGGGCACCGGCGGGCGTCTGGATGACGGTGTCCGCGTCGCCCAAGGGGTGCCCGAGCAGATGGTGGCGTACCCGGGCGATACGGCCGTACGACAGGTCGAGGGCACGTCAGTCGCCCTCGTGCACCAGATGCCCCATCAGATCCGCGTGCGGCATTCCGGTGCTGAACCCCACCTGGAGGCGGCCACGGGAGAGCGCGTCCGCGAGCGCGAGGTCCCCGGCGAGCCGGAACGGATTCTCGTAGCCGATCGGGATCACCGCGGTGCCCAGCTCGATGCGCCGGGTGCGCTGGCTCGCGGCGGCGAGGAACACCGCCGCCGAGGACACCCCGCGCTCCAGATGCCGCTGCCGTATCCAGGCACCGTCGAACCCCAGGCGCTCGCCGATCTCGAACAACCGCAGCGTGTCGTCCAGACCCGCATACGGGTCGTCCTCCGCGAAGTTGCCCGGTGTCAGGAACGAGAGCGAGCTGATCCCGGTGGCGGCGACCTCACTCACTGCCCGGCGGGCTTCCGCTCGTACGGGATCTTCTCGCCGGCCTCGACGGCGACCGGGAGCCGGTTCTCGGCGGGCGGCAGCGGGCAGGTCGCGAAGTCGGTGTAGGCGCAGGGCAGGTTGGTGGCGCGGTTGAAGTCGAGCACCACCGTGCCGTCGGGGCCGGGCGCGTCGATGTTGAGGGCGCGGTTGGCCGCGTACGTGGTCACGCCGGAGGTCGCGTCGGTGAACAGCACCAGCAGGCTGCCGGGCGCGTGCCCGTTGAACGCGGTCAGGCTCAGCTCCCGGCCGTCGACCTCGAAACGGACCTCCCCAGGCGCGTCGTAGACATGTTGCAGCCCTTCGACCGAGGCACCCACGGTGGTCGGTCGCGGCTCGGCGAAGGGGAAGTACCGGCCGGCGACGACCCAGCGCGGATGCGGTGCGTACGCCGGCGTCCCGGCGAAGTCCGCGCGCAGCGCGTGGTCGGGGTGCCGCGGCCGGATGACGTCCTGCCCGCCGCGCTTGGCGACCTCGATCACCGCATCGCCCCATACGGCGTTGACTCCGCCGCGTTCCGGGATGACACCGAAGCCGTGCCGTCCGCGCGCGGGCACCCCGTCGACGACGAGTTCCTCTCCCTCCCTGAGCTCGACGGTGACGCCGTCGTCGCCCGTCGACCAGGTGCCGGGCGCGTCGGGGAACCGCTGCGGATCGCCGGCCAGCCAGTGCAGACCGGTGACGGCGAGAAACCCGTGCTCATGGGCGAGGGAGGCGTCCTTCTGTCGGTGCCATGCCTCCCATTCGGCGGCGAAGGCGTCGATGTCGGTGGGGGAGTCCTGGACGGTCATGTCTGCTCCTGCGTGGTGCGATGTCGGTAGGTCGAGGAAATGGATCGGGGGTGCCTCTTTGGACAGCCGCAGCGCGGGACCGGCCCTGATAAGTTCGCGTACGAGCGCGCCGACCTGCTCCGTCTCGATGAGGAACCCGTCGTGGCCGTAAGGAGATTCGATCACCCGCAGGCCGTCTGCGGAGGCGATGCCGGCCGCCAACTCCGCCTGCTGAGAGGGCGGGTAGAGGCGATCGGAGTCGACCGCGGCCACGAGCGTCCTCGCGTTCACCCGGCTTAGCGCCGCACCTACACCTCCACGCCCTCGGCCGATGTCGTGGCTGTTCATGGCCTCGGACAGCACGACGTAGCTGCCCGCGTCGAAGCGCCGCACGAGCTTGTCCGAGTGATGGTCGAGGTAGGAGCCGACCTGGTACCGCCCACCGTGCCAGGGATCCTCCGCGCCCTGAGGCAAACGGCCGAAGCGGAGGTGGAGTTCAGGCTCGCTGCGGTACGTCACGTGGGCGATCCGCCGGGCCTGGCCGAGACCGGCATGGGGTCCCGAGCCGGTGTGGTGGTAGTGCCCGCCGTGCCAGTGCGGATCGGAGCGGATGGCGTGCAGCTGGATGTCGGCCCAGGCGATCTGCTCGGCACTCGCCGCGGCGGTCGTGGCAAGCAGCAGAAGAGCCTCCACCCGTTCCGGGTACGACACCGCCCACTCCAGCGCCCGCATCCCGCCCATCGACCCGCCCACCACGAGGGCCCAGCGCTCGATGCCCAGCGCATCGGCCAGACCGACCTCGGCCGCGACCTGGTCACGCTGAGTCAGAAAAGGGAAGTCGCCGCCCCAGGGCTTCCCGGACGGGCCGGGCGAGGACGGGCCGGTACTGCCCTGACAGCCGCCGAGCACGTTCGGCGCGACGACGAAGAAGCGGTCCGTGTCCAGGGCGCGTCCGGGACCGATGAGCCCGTCCCACCAGCCGGGCGTGGGGTGACCGGGCTCGGCGACGCCCGCCGCATGGCTGTCGCCGGTGAGGGCGTGCAGCACCAGCACCGCGTTGCGCCGGTCCGCCGCGAGGCGCCCCCACGTCTCGAACGCCAGCCGGACACGGCCGAGTTCACCTCCGGCCTCCAGGGTCAGCGGATGCTGGCGGACGTACCACTGGCGTCGCCCGGGCGGGTCCCCCTCCCGCCAGGCCCCGGAGGCCGGGGGGAGGGGCACCTGAGACGGCGTCAGTACGGTGTTCAGGACGCGCCCTTCGCCGCCCGGAACCCGGCCTCCAGGTCCGCCTTGAGGTCGGCGAGGCTCTCGATGCCGACCGACAGACGCACCAGGCCGGGGGAGGTGCCGGTGGCCGCGAGCTGCTCGGCGTCCAGCTGGCTGTGGGTGGTGGACGCCGGGTGGATGATGAGGCTGCGTACGTCACCGATGTTGGCGAGATGGCTGAACAGCTCGACGGCGTCCACGAACCGCTTGCCCGCCTCGACGCCGTCCCGCAGCTCGAAGGCCAGCACCGCACCGGCCCCGCGCGGCAGAAACCTCCGCCCCGCCTCGTACCAGCGGCTGGACTCCAGCCCCGGGTAATGGACGGCGGCGACCTCGTCGCGCTGCTCCAGCCACTCGGCCAGGGCCTGGGCGTTCGCTGAGTGCCGTTCGATGCGCAGGCTGAGCGTCTCCACGCCCTGGAGGAGCAGGAACGCCGAGTGCGGGGAAAGGGCGGGGCCGAGGTCGCGCAGCAGCTGGACCCGGAGCTTGATCGCGAAGGCGCCCGGGCCGAGCGCGGGCCAGTACTGGAGGCCGTGGTAGCTGGGGTCGGGCTCGGTGAAGTCGGGGAACCGCTCGGCATGGGCGCCGAAGTCGAAGGTGCCGCCGTCGACGACGACACCCGCGATGGCGGTGCCGTGCCCGCCCAGGAACTTGGTCGCCGAGTGCACGACGATGTCCGCGCCGTGCTCGATGGGCCGTAGCAGGAAGGGAGTCGGGACCGTGTTGTCCACGATCAGCGGCACCCCGGCCTCATGGGCGACGTCCGCGACCGCCCGTACGTCCAGCACGTTGCCGCGGGGATTGCCCAGCGTCTCCGCGAACAGTGCCTTGGTGTTCGGCCGGATCGCCGCCCGCCAGGCCTCGAAGTCGTCGGGATCGTCGACGAAGGACACCTCGATGCCGAGCTTCGGCAGCGTGTGGCGGAACAGGTTGTACGTGCCGCCGTACAGTGACGCGCTGGAGACGATGTGGTCCCCTGAACTCGCCAGCGTCAGGATCGCCAGCGTCTCCGCGGCCTGCCCGGAGGACAGCGCCACGGCTGCCACACCACCCTCCAGCGCGGCGACGCGCTGCTCGAAGACGTCCTGGGTGGGGTTGTGGATCCGGGTGTAGATGTTTCCGGGCTCGGCCAGCGAGAACAGGTCGGCCGCGTGCTGGGTGTCCCGGAACACGAACGACGTCGTCTGGTAGATCGGCGTCGCCCGGGCGCCGGTCGTCGGATCCGGCGCCGCACCGGCGTGGACCTGCTTGGTCTCGAAGGACCACGCAGAGGTGTCGGGCCCGGCGGGCTCGTCCTCGGGGGTGTGGCCTGCGGTGACGGAGTCGATGGGCTGGCTCATGGTTCTCCCTGGGTGCGGGTACGGCGATGCGTGGTTGCGGAGCGGGGAGGGGGGGAAGATGCCGCGGGCGCCGCCGACTCACAGCCCACGCCCAAGTCAGGGGGCCGCGATGAACAGTCAGCGCGTTGCGGTGGACAAGGCCGGTCGAACGCCGGAGGGCGGAGTCAGCTCACGGCGGAACAAGCCGTGGTGGTGACACGCACGTAGTCAACGTGGCGGCGGGTCACGAGCACGGTCATGGATTCAGGTAACCACACGGGGTGCCGGGCGCACCATCAACAGAATGCTTCGGTGCTGTGAACACAGCCCCTCGGGAGTCGTGGCCGCTGCTGGTCGCGCGCTCGGTCAGCCATGTCGGGGATCGGTGCGGCGCGGCGCTGGCTGATCGATGGACGGTGAGGGCGACGATGGCGCGGGAGGTGTGTTCATGGGCGAGTACGTCGAAGCCGGCGGTACCAGGATCTGGACGGAGAGTCGGGGGCATGGTCCCGATGTCCTGCTGGTCGCGGGGCTGGGCGATCCCGTGGAGGCGTGGGAGGCGCAGCTTGCAGGGCTGTCGGACCAGTACCGGGTCATCGCCTTCGACAACCGAGGAACTGGGCGCACTGCGTTGCCGGACGGACCCTTGTCCGTGGCTTCGATGGCCGACGACGCGGCGGATGTGCTCCGGGCGCTGGGAATCGACAGGGCGCACATTGCCGGCTTCTCGGGCGGCAGCGCGATCGCGCAGGAGCTGGCGCTCCGTCACCCCGCGTCCGTGCGCAGTCTCGTCCTGACCAGTACGTGGGCACGGGGCGACGCCTATTTCGCCGCAATGGGCCGTGCCTGGCACTGGCTGGTCACGGCCGCGCCCGACGAGCGTGCCGCGCTGGAGGCGTTCTTCCTGTGGATCTACACGCAGCGCGCGCACGTCGACGGCACGGTGCGGCGCTTCATCGACGAGACGCTCGCCTTCCCCCACCCGCAGTCCACTGAGGCCTTCCAGCGCCAGCTGGACTCGTTCATGCGGCACGACACGCTGGATCGGCTGCCCGCGATCACCGCACCGACCCTCGTCCTGGCCGGCGAACAGGACATCACCACACCGCCACGACTCGGACGGGTCGTGGCCGACCTCGTCCCCGGCGCCCACTTCGAGATCATCGAGGGGGAGGCCCATCAGCCCTTCCAGGAGTCACCGGAGGATTTCAACACACGGGTTCGCGCATTCTGGCGCGAGGTCGAGGGACAGACACCGCCGCCCTGATCCCGGGGCCGGTTCATGATCACGTAAGGGTAGGGTCGGTTCATGACCGGCGACTGGCGGACGGATCGGATCGGGGCCGCTCTGCGGGGCGAGAACCCGACCGTGCTGCGGCGACTTGAGTCCGGCTTCGCGGTGATCGGCGACGTTCAGTTCCTGCCCGGCTATTCGGTGCTCCTCGTGGACGATCCCGGCGTCCAACGGCTGTCCGACCTGCCGAGGGGCAAGCGACTGTCGTTCCTGTCGGACATGGACCGACTGGGGGAGGCCGTCGAGCGGGCCTGCCTGCGTCTGGACCCCGGCTTCCGGCGGGTCAACCTGGAGATTCTCGGCAACACGGACCCTTTTCTGCACGCTCACGTCTGGCCGCGGTACGAGTGGGAGCCGGCCGAACTGGTCGGCAAGCCGGTCTGGCTGTATCCCCCCGACCGGTGGAGCGACGAGCGGTTCAGGCTCGGCCCCCGGCACGATGCCCTGCGGGAAGCGATCCTCAGCGAACTGGACCGGCTGGGCCCGACGCCCGGGTCACGTCGGAGTACGTCGTGACCCGGACTTGGAACTCCGCCCGACCTGTTGCTACTTCAGGGCTACGGCGTCTCCGGTCGACACGACGCGTGCGGTCGTCGTCGTGCCGGGGAAGTACCAGCGCCAGCTTCCCGCCGAGGTCGCTGTGACCTTGGTGCTCAGCTGTCCGGTGTCACCCGTCTTCACTGTCTTGACCGTGCTGTAACTGGCGGCGCCGGCCTTCTTGAACTGGAGCTTCACGTCCTGCCTGGCGTAGCCGTGGTACTTCAGGTCCTCCCAGTTGGCCCGGGAGAGCTTGCCGGTGACGGTGAGCGTGGCGCCCTTGGCCACGGGCTCAGGTGCGGCGTCCGTCGTGAGCTTGGAAGCGCGCTTCATCTTGAACTCGGCGATGTGGTCCGAGATCCAGTAGTCCCCGTCCTTGGCCTTGACGGTCGCGTTGACCTGCCAGACCCCCGCGGTGCTGTTCACGTCCCCGGGCACACTGTCCGGGAGCCACGCCGGGGCGATCATCATCGAGGCGGTGCACACCGACGTGGTGGAACTCTTCTTCTCGCAACGGGTGTCCACCCAGTCGCTGAAGCCCCAGCCGTTCGTCTTGTTGAACACGCTGACGTGCGACAGCCCCTTCACACCGGAGTTGTCCCGGATCGTGATGGCGATCGGATAGTTGACGCGCGCCGAGGTGCCGATGATGACGTTGTTCCCCCCATTGACGACCGTCTTGGTGACGCGGATGTCCCCTCTGCCCTCCGCGTGGGCCCCCGTCGCGGACAGCAGCGTCAATGCCGCCGCCCCACTCGCCAGGATCCAGGCCGCTCTGGCCGTTCTACCTCGCATTATCCCTCCCCTGTGATGAGGGAAGCGAGATTACACAGCAGGCCGGACCGGGTTCGCACAAGGGTTCGTAAGTCGCCCGAGGGCTGGGGGCGTTGCTACACGACACCTGCGCTGCGCGCGGCGGCGAGCCAATCCGGAAACTCCCCGAGCAGCCGATCGAAAAGGAGGCCGTCGCTTACGTTCCTTGGCGTGCGTCCGGCGTGGAAGAAGCCGGCGTTGTCGACGACTCGGCGGTCGGGTACGGCGAGGGTGTCGAGCTTGCGCAGGAACGCGAACTCGTTGTCGGCGGGGTCGCCGAAGCCGATGAACTGCCAGAACAGGGGCAGACGGGCGGCCTTGCACAGGTAGCGCTCGGCGGCGGGCCTGCTGGTGGGCCCTCCGTCCGTCTGGAAGATCACCAGGGCGGGCGCCTCGCTCGCGGAGTCGAGGTAGTGGTCGATGACCTCGTCCATCGCCCAGTGGTAGTTCGTGCGCCCCATGTGCCCGAGGTTCTCGTGCAGTTTGTTGATGCGGCCGCGGTGCCCGCCGAGGTTGAGGTCGGTGGTTCCGTCCACGTCGGTGGAGAAGAAGACCACGGGGACGGTGCCGTCGTCGTCGAGGTGGGCGGACAGCGTCAGTACCTGCTCCGCGAGGTGCTGCATCGTGCCGTTCGCGTAGTAGGGCCGCATGGAGCCTGAGCGGTCCAGTACGAGGTACACCGCGGCCCGCACCCCTTCCAGCCCGTGGTTACGGATGCTGGTCCCCGCCGTCTTGTAGAGGCTGACCAGGTCGGGCGCTCGCTCCTGCACCTTGGAAAGGCTGATGGCGGAGGCGCGGTCCCTGCGGCTCGTCTCGATCACCTCTCCAGAGTGGCCACAAATTGTGGAGAGAGTCCTGCCTTTGCTGACATCGCTCCACTTGGGCAGCACTGAAAATGGGGGCCCCGGCCGGCGCCTAGGGTCGTATGAGCGTCCGGGCCTGCTCGATCCACCCCGACACGGCCTTGGCGCCGCAGCTCTCGGCGACCGACTGCGCCTCGTCGAGGTGTCGGAACGCCGCCGACGGGTCGCCGGTTTCGGCCGCGAGGTAGGCCAGTGCCACCAGGCCGGCCGCTTCCCCGGGCCTGAAGCCGATCTCCCGGCGCAGCATCACCGACTCGGTCAATCGCTCGCGGGCCCGATCGAAATGGCCTGCGTCCTTGTCCGCGAAGCCAAGATGCCGAATGGCATAGGACATCGTCATCCGGTCGTCCACGGACTTCGCCAGAGCGTACGACCGCTCGAAGTACGGTTCGCCGGTGACGCCGTCACCCTTGACCACCTGGTGCCAGCAGCCGATCCAGAACAACGCGTCCGCTTCACCCGACGCGTCCCCCAATCGCTCGTACAACTCGGCCGCGCGCTCGAACAGCACCAGTTCCTGGCTGTTCTCCTCGCGGTCGTTCAGGAAACGGACATGCAGCACCTTGCCCCGCGACATGGAAAGCGGCGCCTCGACCGCGTCCAGCAGGGCATCGGACTGGTCCAGCGCGGACGCGTCCCCGCCGAACATCGCCGCTTCGAACAGCTCTCCCGCACTTTCGACCCAGTCATGCCTTTGCATGGTCCTGCCCCTCCCCTTCGGACGATGGCAGCGCCCGAGGCTATCTCCGCACTCCCCGTGCACGGCCCCCTCGATGACATGCTCGACACGGCCCTGGCCCGCCTGGCGAACGGTGCGTTCGAGGACGACGTCGCGATCCTCACCGCCCGCCGGCGTGACTGAGACAGGCCGATCAACGCTGCTTCTCGACGTCCTTCACCGACGTCGGCCCCAACTGCCTCGCGCTGGCGTACTCCGGCATCGTCATCGGCTTGTCGAACAGGAAGAACGACTGGTTCGTGCCGACCGTGAACTCCATGTACGCACCCGTCGTGGCGTCGAATCCGTAGTAGGCGTTGCAGGTGGAACCCGAGGTGTACGTCCCGTCCATGCCGGGCTGCGCGAGAACCGCGACGCCGTTGTTGGTGGACTCCACCTTCTCCGTCGGAGTGAGCATCTTGCAGCGCGGCACCGGCAGGCCCTTCATGATGAAGTACCCGTACTCGCCATTGGCGTTCTGGATGTAGACGTACGAGAGTTTGCCCCGCTTTCCCCACGTCTTGATCCACTGGTTGATCGCTTCTCGGGTCGGCGAGTACTCCATGCGGCCCGCCGGCTGCTGGGCCACGAGGTGGTCGTAGTTCTCCTGCTTCGCCTTGTTCTCCTTGTCCTGGCTGGAGTCGGTGCAGGACGTGAGGGCCAGGCCCACGACGAGTGCGACGACGGTGGCCAGGGCCATGCGTGCGAACTTCTTCATGCGGTGCTGCCCTCTTCCCGGGGTGAGATGGGGTTCAGTTGGTGCACGTCGTCCGCTCGGCACCGGCATCCAGCCGATACGGCAGATCCTTGTCACGGAAGGGCGCGCGGTGCTCCTGGCGCGCCTTTGAGTTGTACTCGTTGACCGACTCGATCCGCGTGGCCTTCAGCGCGGTGATCGACTGGTCGATCTGCGTCTTTCGAGTTTCCGAGGCGCCCTTCCGCTCGTCCTGGAGCGCCTGGATCGTCCCCTCGGCGTTCTGCACGGCCTCGCACAGATCGAAGAACTGCTCGTAGGTCGTCTGACGGAACTCGCCCGACCCGACCGTGTTCTCGCGCTTCTCCGCCTCACCACGGAACGGGGCCGTGATCCACCCCGCACCACCGAAGGCGAACGCCCCGATCACGTACAGCACCGCCAGGCCGATGACCCCGACGACGGCCCAAGCCCCTAACCGTGCCCCCTCGCGTACTTGCCCCATGGCCATCCCCCTTCACAGGCGGCTCCGCGGACTGGAACCACCTTCCGAGTTGGAGGACACGGGCGCCCGGTGAAACGGTTCCGCGTCGGAACGAGCGCGTCGGGGAAGGGGGCGAGGCTCAAGTGCCTTGCGGAGAGGCCCAGTTCGGCTCGCGGATCAGCGCCGGCGACGACCCACTCGCCCTGTCCGGCTGAGGCCGAAAATCTCCGCTCTCCGGGTCAATTTGCCTGACTTGCATGGTCAATTTGAGCCGTCACCTTGGCATTCCCATGACAACCCTGTGCGTGCGGTGTCACTCTTCTGCGGAAGTTCACTGTTTCTTGACGTGTTCACCACATGGTGCATCACGTTTTCTCCACCCCCCACCTCCTTCCACCCGCATGCCGTGCAGCGCTTCGGACCGGCGTACCCCGCCGCTCCATCTCGTCCACGGTCCTCACCACGGGCCGACCGCCGTACTGAAGGAGAACCCGTTGTCCCTGCGACACCGCACGCTCATCCGGCGCAGACGCGCCTCCGCCGTCGCCCTCACCGCAGTCGGGGCCCTGCTGGCCCTGGCCGCCCCCAATCTCGCCACCGCGGCCCCGGCCGACCCGGGCGGCCCTGCGAAGATCACCGCCACACCTCGGGCCGGCGCCGACCAGACGTCCCTGACGCCCGCCCGCCGCACCGCCCTGATCAAGACCGCCCAGTCCAAGGCGGCCGGCACGGCGGAGCGGATCGGCCTCGGCGGCAAGGAGAAGCTGGTCGTCAAGGACGTCATCAAGGACGCCGACGGCACCACGCACACCCGCTACGAGCGCACCTACTCCGGGTTGCCCGTCCTCGGCGGCGACCTCGTCGTCCACGACAAGAGCGGCCGTACGACCGTCACCAAGGCGAACAAGGCCGACCTCGCGCCGGCCACCCTCAGCCCGAAGATCTCGGCTGCCGGGGCCGCCGGCAAGGCACTTGACGTGTCGAGGAAGGCCGAGGTCAAGGGTTCCGAGACGGAGCGGGCGCCGCGGCTCGTGGTGTGGGCCGGTTCCGGCAAGCCCGTGCTGGCCTGGGAGACCGTCGTCGAGGGCGCGCAGGAGGACGGCACGCCCAGCGAGCTCCAGGTCGTCACCGACGCCGCCACCGGCAAGCAGCTCCTGGCCGCCGAGAAGGTGCACACCGGCTCCGGCACGGGCCAGTACGCCGGCGAGGTCCAGCTCGGTACCACCCTGACCGGATCGACGTACCAGCTCGTCGACCCGGACCGCGCCGGGCAGAAGACGTACGACCTCAACCAGGGCACCTCGGGCACCGGGACCCTGTTCACGGACGACAACGATGTCTGGGGCGACGGCCTGCCGTCCAACCGTCAGACCGCCGGCGTCGACGTCGCCTTCGGTGCGGCGGCCACCTGGGACTACTACAAGGAGGCCCACGGCCGCAACGGCATCCGCAACGACGGTGTCGCCGCCTACAGCCGCGCCCACTACGGCAACAACTACGTCAACGCCTTCTGGCAGGACTCCTGCTTCTGCATGACGTACGGCGACGGCTCGGGCAACACCCACCCGCTGACCGCACTCGACGTGGCCGCCCACGAGATGAGCCACGGCGTCACCGCCGCCACCGCGGGCCTGGTGTACTCCGGTGAGTCCGGCGGGCTCAACGAGGCCACCTCCGACATCTTCGCCGCCGCCGTCGAGTTCTACGAGGACCTGCCCGCCGACCCCGCGGACTATCTCGTCGGCGAGAAGATCGACATCAACGGCAACGGCACCCCGCTGCGCTACATGGACAAGCCCTCCAAGGACGGCGCCTCCAGGGACAACTGGAGCTCCACCCTGGGCGGCATCGACGTCCACTACTCCTCGGGGCCCGCGAACCACTTCTTCTACCTGCTCTCCGAGGGCAGCGGCGCCAAGACCGTCAACGGCGTGTCCTACGACAGCCCGACGTACGACGGTCAGTCCGTCACCGGCATCGGCATCCAGAACGCCGCCGCGATCTGGTACCGCGCGCTGACGACGTACATGACCTCCACGACCAACTACGCGGGTGCCCGCACCGCCACCCTGTCTGCGGCCGCGGACCTGTTCGGTGCCTACAGCCCGACCTACCTGGCCGTCGCCGACTCCTGGGCCGCGATCAACGTCGGCAACCGCATCGCTCTCGGCGTCAACCTCGCCCCGGTCGCCGACCAGATCAGCGGCGTCAACCAGGAGGTCAGCCTCCAGCTGGACGCGTACACCACCAACACCGGAGCCTCCCTCACCTACGAGGCCACCGGACTGCCCGACGGCCTGAGTATCAGCCAGAGCGGCCTGATCAGCGGCACCCCGACCACCCTGGGCACCAGCGACGTCACCATCAAGGTGACCGACAGCACCGGGGCGACCGTCTCGGACACCTTCAGCTGGCAGATCGCCTACGTCTACGCCAACTCCACCCGGGTGGACATCCCCGACAACGGGGCCGCCGTCGAGTCCCCGGTGACCATCACCGGCCGCGACGGCAACGCCTCGGCGACCACCTCGGTCTACGTCAACATCGTCCACACCTACCGCGGTGACCTGACCGTCGACCTCGTCGGCCCGAACGGCACCGTCTACTCCCTCCTCAACCGCAGCGGCGGCTCCGCCGACAACGTCGACCAGACCTTCACGATCGACGCCTCCGCACAGCCCCTCAACGGCACGTGGAAACTGCGCGTGCAGGACCGGGCGAACATCGACGTGGGCTACATCGCCCGCTGGACGCTGACGCCGTGACCCTCTGACACATCCGCAGCACAGCGCCGCCGCTCGGGACCTCAGGGACCCGTGCGGCGGCGTGGTCGTGGAGCTACTGCGCGGTGAAGGGGACGCCCGTCTCTTCGCCCAGCGTGTGCAGGAGGCGGTCCTGGAACTCCTCGTCGTACACGGAGGCGTGCGGCTGTTGACGCTGTTGGTGGTACCAGTAGCCGCCGCTGCTCAATGCCTGCGCGGCATCGCTCGTGGCGAGCCATGTCTGTGTCCGGTGACCGAGTTCCAGGTCGTCCGGCGCGCCGGGGCCGCCCATCCTGGTGGGCACCCATCCGGGGTCCACGGCATTGCTCACTGTTCCGGGTCGCAGGCGCGCCACCGCCGCCGCGAGCGTCGTGACGAACAGCTTGCTGTCGGCGTACGAGCCGGGTTTGTGTCCCCGCCAGTCGGTGCCGTCGAGGAGGGGCCGCCCCTGGTAGTGCGAGCCGCTGCTCAGGTAGACCAGTCGGTGCGGTCCGTGCAGCAGGGACGTGAGCAGGTACGGGGCGATGATGTTGACCGGCATGACCGCGGGCCCGCTCCACACCCCCGCGTTGTGGATCACGGCGTCCAGGGGCGCAGCATCGCCCAGTTCGGTGGCGATGCGCCGCACCGAGTCACGGTCCGTGAAATCACCCAGGACGATGTCGGCCCCGCGGTCGACCAGGTCCCGGACACCGGCCGCGCGCTCCTCGTTGCGGGCGTGCACCACGACGTCATGGCCGGCGGACAGCAGTTCGTCCGCCGCGGCCCGCCCAAGCCCGTCCGCAGAGCCCGTCACCAGGATCCGACTCACGATTGCTGCGCCGGCGTCGGGGCCTCATGCGTTGCCGCCCAGGACGCGAGCAGGCGCAGGTCCTCTTCGGACGCCGAGCCGGGCTCGGCGGCGTAGATGGTCAGGGTCAGGCCGGGCTCGGCCGCCAGCTCCAGGCCCTCGAAGGCGAGGGTGATCTCCCCGACGATCTCGTGGCGGAAGCGCTTCGTTCCCGTTCCGTGGTGGCGGACGTTGTGGGCGCCCCACCGGGTGCGGAACTCCTCGCTGCGGGTGGACAGTTCGCCGACCAGGTCATGGAGGTCCTTGTCGTACGGGTTGCGGCCCGCTTCGGTACGCAGGATGGCGACGGCCACGTCGGCGAACCGGTCCCAGTCGGGGTAGAAGCGCCGGGAGGCGGGGTCGAGGAACTGGAACCGAGCCAGATTCGCCTGGTTGCCGGGGGTCGCGTAGATGTCGCGGTAGAAGGCGCGGGCGAGCTGGTTCGTCGCGAGGATGTCCAAGCGGCCGTTGCGCACGAAGGCCGGTCCCGCGGTGATGGCGTCCAGAGTCCACTGCAGGCTGCGGTGGGCCTTCCACTGGCCCCTGGCGCGCCGCAGCCTCGGTCGGGTGAGGGCGTCGGAGCCGTCGGCCGCCTGCGCCAGATTCAGCAGATGGGCGCGTTCGGCGTCATCCAGCTGCAGCACCCGGGCAACGGCCTCCAGGACTGCGGGCGAGACACCGGCGAGATTGCCGCGTTCGAGTTTGGCGTAGTACTCGACGCTCATGTCGGCCAGGGCCGCGACCTCGCTGCGTCGCAGGCCCGGTACACGGCGGCGCGAGCCCGCGGGCAGCCCGGCCCGCTCGGGGCTGATCCTGGCGCGACGCGAGGTCAGGAACTCGCGGACCTCATCACGGTTGTCCATACCTCGACGGTACGGCCCGCAGGCGGGCGGAGCGATGTACTGCCGGTACACCTCTCACCGGTGACTCGCTGACCGCGAGACATGGCGGTTTCCTGGATGACGTGGCGCTCGGCGTCCGCTCCGGAAGGCGGACAGGGCGCTCGGCCCGGTAACGCGGCGCGCTTCGCGTCGCACACACCGAGTCCGCTATGCCATTCGGCGGCTACCGGCACGACGATCCGTGCACCGGCCGCCACAGTACGTAAGGAACCCTTTCATGCGCGGAGCAGTGATCCACGCCCCAGGCGACGTGCGTTTCGAGACCGTGGACGACACGAAGATCCTCAAGCCGACCGACGCGGTCATCCGGACGGCCGTGACCTGCGTGTGCGGCTCGGACCTGTGGCCGTACCGCGGCGCGGAACCGATCGAGCACGCCCACCCCATGGGGCACGAGTACGTCGGCTTCGTGGAGGAGGTCGGATCCGAGGTCACCGCGGTACGGCCGGGCCAGTTCGTCGTCGGATCCTTCGCGACCTCCGACAACACCTGCGCGAACTGCCGCAACGGATTCCAGTCCAGCTGTCTGAACCGTGAGTTCATGAGTACCTGCCAGGCCGAGTACGTGCGCATCCCGAACGCCCAGGGCACGCTCGTCGCCACCGATGAGGTTCCGGACGAGCAGTTCTGGCCCGGGCTGCTGGCGGTCTCCGACGTGATGGGCACCGGCTGGTGGGCCGCGGACGCCGCCGAGGTGAAGCCCGGCTCCACCGCCGTCGTCGTCGGCGACGGCGCGGTCGGCCTGTGCGCGGTGCTCGCGGCCAAGGAACTGGGCGCGGAGCGGATCATCGCCATGTCGCGCCACGAGTCCCGGCAGAAGCTCGCCCTGGAGTTCGGCGCCACCGACATCGTCACCGAGCGCGGCGACGAGGGCGTCGCCCGGATCAAGGACCTCACAGGCGGCGTCGGCGCCGACAGCGTCCTGGAGTGCGTCGGCACGGCGCAGGCCATGCGGCAGGCACTGCACTCGGCGAGGCCCGGCGGCAACGTCGGCTTCGTGGGCGTGCCGCACGAGGTCGCAGTCGACGGACAGGAGCTCTTCTTCTCCCACGTCGGGCTGCGCGGCGGCCCCGCACCGGTGCGCCGCTACTTGCCCGACTTGATCGGCCGCGTCCTGACCGGAGGCATCGACCCCGGCAAGGTCTTCGACCTGACCCTGCCCCTGGACCAAGTGGCCGAGGGCTACAAGGCCATGGATGAGCGCCGAGCGATCAAGGCCCTCCTCAAGCCGTGATCTCGACGAACGAGCCGACAGGAAGACCCATGGAATTCATCAAGTCCCAGCCCACCAGCAAGGCACCGGCAGAGTGGTTCACCGGAGATGTGTGGTGGGACGTCATCGTCGCCGGCCGGGAACCCTCCAGAATGCGGGCGAACCTCGTCCGGTTCGCTCCCGGCTCCCGTACCCACTGGCACGCGCACGCCGTGGGCCAGACCCTGCACGTGGTGTCCGGCATCGCCCTGATCGGCACTCGTGACGGCACCGTCCTCGAAGGCCACCCCGGTGAGACCGTCAGCTGCCCGCCCGGCGAGGAGCACTGGCACGGTGCCGCCCCCGACCGCTTCATGGAACACCTCGCCATGTGGGAAGGCACCGGTGACGGTTCCCCCGAGACCCAGTGGGCCGAGCCCGTCACCGACGCGCAGTACAACGGTTCTCGAAGCCGCAACGAGTAGTCGCTACTACTTGACGGCTCCGGCGTTGGCGTCCTGCACGAAGTACCGCTGGAAGCAGAAGAAGAGGACTGCCACGGGCAGGGTGGAGAGCAGAGCGGCCGCGAGTTTCAGTGGGTACTGGGTGCCGCCGCCGAGGCCACCGGACACGAGCCGGGCGAGGCCGGTGGTGAGGGTTTCGTACTGGCTGGACTGGGTGGCCACGAGGAAGTGGGTGAACTCGTTCCACGAGCCCTGGAAGGAGAGGATCGTGAGAGTGATCACGGCGGGACGGGCCATCGGCAGGACCACCGACCAGAAGATGCGGAAGACGCCGGCGCCGTCGACGCGTGCGGCCTCCTCCACCTCGCGCGGGATCGACTCGAAGAACTGCTTCATGATGAAGATGCCCGCCGCGTCCACCAGCAGCGGCAGGATCATGCCGGTGTAGGTGTCGAAGATGCCGAAGGTGTTGAGGACCAGGAAGCGCGGGATCAGCAGGGCGATGCCCGGTACCGCCATCACGGCGAGGATGAAGCCGAACAGCAGGGCACGGCCGGGGAAGCGCAGCCGCGCCAGGGCGTAGCCGGCCATCGAGTCGAACAGCACCCGTCCGGCGGTGACGACGACAGCGATGAAAGCCGAGTTGCCCAGCCAGCGCAGGAAGGGCACCCCGTCGCCGGCCTGGCTCAGTCCGAACAGGCGCTGGTAGGCGGCGGTGGTAGGGGTGATGGGGATCAGGCCGAGGGGGTGTGCGGCGGCGTCGGGGTCGGTCTTGAAGCCGGTCACCAGCTGGATCACGAATGGCATGAGGTACAGCAGCCCGACCGCGGCCACCCCGGCGTATCCGAGGATCCGCAGCGGCACCGGGAGACGGCCGAGCACGGCCGGTCCCCGCGACC
Organism: Streptomyces chartreusis; assembly: GCF_008704715.1. Classification (NCBI taxonomy): domain Bacteria; kingdom Bacillati; phylum Actinomycetota; class Actinomycetes; order Kitasatosporales; family Streptomycetaceae; genus Streptomyces; species Streptomyces chartreusis. Next base: position 241,181 of record NZ_CP023689.1, on the reverse strand, counting down.
GTACAGACGGCAGGGACTTGGCGGTCACGGACTTGGAGGTCATTGCTTCCTCCCGGGGCGGGCGGTGCGCTCTCGCAGCGCGTATCGCTGCAGGCCGGTCATGGTGAGGATCAGTGCGAGCAGGAGGAAGGCGATGGCCGCGCCCTGCCCGAAGTCGGCGTCGCCGAACGCGGTCGAGTAGGACAGGAAGGCGGGGGTGAGGGTGGTGTTGCCGGGGGCGCCCTGACTCATGACGTACACCTGGTCGAAGACCTGCCATGTGCCGATCAGGCCCAGGGTGAGCACCAGGAAGAGGACGGGGCGCAAGGCGGGCAGTGTCACGTGGCGCAGCATCTGGGAGCGGTTGGCGCCCTCGATGGCGGCCGATTCCTCCAGTTCCCGGGGGATGCCCTGGAGAGCGGCGAGGAAGATCAGCATGAAGGTGCCGGAGGTCGTCCACACGCTGAGCACGATGATGGTGCACATGGCGACGGACGGCCCGGACAGCCACTCGAACCAGGACAGCCCCATGAAGGAGTGACCGGCCAGGATCCCCGAAGGGCGGTCGGGGTGGACGACGCCCAGTCCGCCGAGCAGGAGGGAGAGGATTCCGCGCGGGTCGGTGAACCAGTTCGGGCCCTTCACCCCGATCCACGACAGCAGGGTGTTGACGGCGCCACTGCCCTGGAACAGGAACAGGAAGATGGTGGAGACCGCGATCGAGCTGGTCACCGAGGGGAAGAAGAACGTGGTGCGCAGGGCTCCGCGCCCGCGCAGCATCCGCTGGTTGACGATGAGGGCGAGTGCCAGCGCGAGGACGGTCTGCAGCGGCACGGTCAGCAGGACGTAGTAGAAGTTGTTGCGCAGCGAGGTCGCGAAGAGGGTGCGGTCGAGGCCGTCCCGGGTGAGCAGGGCCTGGTAGTTGTCGAGGCCGACGAACTCGGCCTGCCCGCTGAACGGGTTGGACTGGCCGTTCCAGTGGAGCAGGCTCACCCACAGTGCCATCAGGGTCGGCAGGACCAGGAACAGACCGAGGACGATCACCATGGGGCTGACGAACAACCAGCCCCAGGCTCCTTCGGTACGGCGCCCCACGCGCGGGGCGGGCCCGGTGCGGGGCGCCGCGGCCGGGCCGGGCCCGCCGGGCGCGTCAGGTGCGCCCGGCGAGTCGGCCGTCCGGAAGCTGCCGCCGGTCACCGTGGGACTGGTGTCACGGGGAGACATGGCGGCTCATTCGCCCTTCGTGAGGGCCTGTTCGCCGTTGCGCTGGAGGTCGGCGAGGATCTTCTTCGGGTCGGCGGTGTTCAGCGCGGCGAGGTCGGTGTTGAACTGGGTGAGAACCTTGTCGAATCCGGCGATGGTCACCGGGCCCTGCGCGTAGGCACTGGCGTCGACCCACGCCTTGGCGGAAGGATTCTGCTTGGCGTACTCGGCCTGCGCGCTGGTGCGCGAGGGCATCACCCCGAAGGCGTCGGCGTTCTTCACCTGCTGCGCGCTGGTGGTGAGGTACTTGACCAGGTCGACGGCCGCTGCCTGGTGGGCGCTGTCCTTGGCCACGCCCCAGCACTGACTGAAGGCGAGCGTGCCCTTGCCGGACGGGCCGGCGGGCAGCGGGACCACCGTGTACTTCACGTCGGGGTAGTCGGCCTTCATGCCGCCGGTGAGCCAGTTGCCCTCGATGGTCATCGCGGCCTTGCCCTTGCCGAGGGCCTCGCCGCCCCAGTTGGCGTCGACCTGGTTGGCGTACTTCATGGAGCCGGACTTGAGCAGGGACCGCACGTACGCGAGCGCTTCGGCGTTCTGCGCGGAGTCGGCGGTCATCTTCGTCTGGTCGGCGTCGGTTATCCAGCCGCCTGCCTCCTTCATGAAGACGCCGACCCGCGCGTACTCGCCGTTGGTGACCAGCCCGGTGACCTTGCCGGAGGTCAGTTTCGCGGCGACCGCCTTCAACTGGGCCCAGGTCGTCGGATAGTCCCTGGCGGTCAGCCCGGCGCCCTTCCAGAGGTCCGTGTTGATCGCGAGGGCGAGAGTGGAGGTGTCCTTGGGCAGGCACACCAACTTCCCGTCGTACGTGAAGGAGGCGCGCAGCTGTTCGGAGAAGTCGTCGACGTCCTCGACCTGGTCGCCGTAGGCGTGCAGAGAGCCGCCCTTGGCGTAGTTGGCGAACTGGTCGGAGTTGACGTAGAAGGCGTCCGGCGGCTTGTGCCCGGCGAAGGACTGGGCAAGCTGCTGGTTGATGTCCTTGGCGACGTCCACGGTCACCGAGTTCCCGGACTCCTTCGAGTACGCCGCAGCCGCGTCCTTGACGGCCTTGGTCTCCGCGTCGCCGGAGCTGGCTATCAGCACGGTCAGATGCTGCTTGGTGCTGGAGTCCTGCTCTGTCTTCTTGCCGCTGTCGAAGCCCGACGAGCAGCCTGTGGCGGCCAGCAGTGCCGCGCAGGTGACGAGGGCGGCGGCGGCCGTACGGTTGACCATGGAAATCCTCCGAGGGTAGGGGTCTGGCGTGCGGCTCCACCGGTCGGCGCGCGGGCGCGGATCCGGGATGGGGGAGGAGTAAAGAAGATGGCCTTCGAGACCTCGAAGGCGAGGTCGTGCACGAGGGAGAGCCACCGGCTTCCGCTCGGCCCGGCAAGGGAGGATTGCGGCTGTTTGGCGGAAGCGGCCGCAACTGGACTGGGGCGGTTGCTAGTTGGCTAAGTCGGCCTCTGCCGCGTCACCGCCGCCTGGCGCACGAACGCTGTCGCGCACGATCAGCGACGGCTCCAGCAGCAGGCGCTCCGGCACCGCGTCGCGAGTGGCGATGCGCGCCAGGAGCAGCCGTACGCACTGCCGGCCGACCTCCTCCAGCGGCTGTGCGACGGAGGCCAGCGCGGGGAAAAGGATCCCGGCCGTCGGTGAGTCGTCGAAGCCGACGACGGAGACGTCCAGGCCGGGGGAGGCACCGCGCTCACGCAGCGTCTGATAGCAGCCGAGCGCCAGCATGTCGCTGGCTGCGATCACGGCGGTCACGCCCGCGTCCAGGAGCGGTTTCACGGCCGTGCGGGCGGCGTCGATGTCGTTCACGCTCTGCGCGCGTCGCCCGCGAGTCGCCAGCCCGTGCCGGTGCATCGCCCGCTGCCAGCCCTCGGCACGGTCGTCACCGGCGCCGGAAGAGCCGCGTTCCCAGCCCAGGAAGGCGATCTTGCGATGCCCGAGGGAGACCAGGTGCTCCACCGCGGCGTCCGTGCCCGCGGCGCCGTCGACGTCGACCCAGTCGCCGATCTGCCGTCCCGACCACATGCGGCCGAAGCCGACGAACGGCACGCCGCGCCTGGCGAGCCACGCCTGGCGCGGGTCGCCGCGCTCGGTGCCGCTGAGGACGAAGCCGTCGACCTCGTGCTGGTCGAGGAGTTCCTCGTACCCCGCGAGGGTCGGACCGCCGGGCGGGGAGGCGAACAGCAGGATCCGGTAACCCGCGTCGTCTGCGGCCTGCGACAAGGCGTGCAGGAACCGGTCCAGTACCGGTGAACTGGCCGGAGTGGGCTGGATGCCGTACCCGATCAGCTTGCTGGAGCGGGTACGCAGCGTCTGTGCCGCGCGGCTGGGCCGGTAGCCCATCTCGTCGATCACGCGGCGGACCCGCTCCAGGGTCTCGGGTCGCAGCATGTCTGGCGAGTTGATCGCGTTCGACACGGTTTGCGACGAGACCCCGGCCCGGCGGGCGACCATCGCAAGGGTCACCGGGCCACCCTTGGCCGAGGAACTGCTGCTGGAGCGGGGCATGCGACTCTCCGACTTGCAGAAGAGATACGGACTTCGTTTTAGCGTTCCAATATGCGTTGTGCTGGCTCTGACGACTGGCTTACTGTCGTTTTAACGATCCAACGCTGAGAGGTTCTACTCCCTTGGACTCCACTGTCAAGCCCCAGGACACGAACGGCGCCGTCACGGTCTCCCCCTCCGCGACCGGCGGCCTGCAGCCGTTCCTGCATGACACGGTCGTCACGCTGCACGCGCCCAGTCTCGTGATCTCGCGTGCGGACGGGCAGCTCAGCGCAGGTGCGGACGGCTTCTACCACGGTGACCGAAGGGCGCTGTCCCGACTGACCGTCATGGCCGAGGGCATCGCCCTGGCGCCGGTCCACGGCGGGCTGCAGGGCGCGGACCGCGCCGGGTTCCGGACGATCCTGCGCGGGCTCGGTGAGGTGACCGCGGACCCGGCCGTTGCCCTGCACCGCCGCCGTGCCACGGCCGACGGCCGCCTGGAGGAGGTCTTCGAAGTCACCAACTCGGGCAGTGAGCAGGTCCGCTTCCGGCTGACGGTGCGAGCCGGCACGGACCTCGCCACCATGGAGCAGGTCAAGTCGGGGCAGGAGGTCGAGGAGGCGCCGCCCGAGGTCCCGGCCGGCGAGACCATCGCCCTCTCCTGGTCCGCGGACGACTTCGAAGTACGCCTGGCCGCCGAGCCCGCGCCGGATGCAATCCAGGTGCCGTCGGGCGAGCTGTCGTACGACATCGACCTCAAGCCCGCCACCTCCTGGAGCGTGACGCTCAACTGCACGGCGGGGTACGTGGACGGCGACCAGTTCCCGGCGCCCCTCCAGGACCAACTGCCCTGGCGTGTCCCGGCCCTGCGCAGCGCGGACCGCCGCCTCGACCAGTGGCTGCAACAGTCCCTCGCCGACCTGGACCGACTGCGCCTGACGGACCGCCAGTCGCCCGCACCCGACCGGCCGGACCAGTTCCTGGCCGCCGGCGCGCCCTGGTTCCTCACCCTCTTCGGCCGCGACGCGATCTGGGCCGCCCGCATGCTCCTCCCGCTCGGCAGCGATCTCGCCGCCGGCACGCTGCGTACGCTGGCCCGCCGTCAGGGCGCCGTCACGGACCCGGCCACGGAGGAGCAGCCGGGCAAGATCCTCCACGAGGTGCGCCGCGACACCCTCCAGCTGGCGGACCGGCTGTCCCTCCCGCCGGTGTACTACGGCACAGTGGACGCCACCCCGCTGTGGATCACCCTGCTCCACGACGCCTGGCGCTGGGGCCTCGCCCCGGTCGAGGTGGAGGAGCTGCTGCCGCACGCCGAGGCGGCGCTGGCGTGGATGCGCGATGCGGCGGACGTAGGAGGCGACGGCTTCCTCAAGTACGTCGACCAGACCGGTCACGGGCTGTCCAACCAGGGCTGGAAGGACTCCGACGACTCCATCCGCTACCGCGACGGCGGTCGCGCCCACGCGCCGATCGCCCTGTGCGAGGTGCAGGCGTACGCCTACGAGGCCGCCCGGGCCGGGGCCGCGCTGCTGAGCGCGTTCGGGAGGCCGGGCGCGGACGCCTGGGAGGACTGGGCGGACCAGCTCGCCGTCCGCTTCCGCGAGCGCTTCTGGGTACGGGATGAGAGGGGCCCCTTCCCGGCGGTCGCGCTGGACGGCGACGGCAGGCCGGTCGACTCCGTCACCTCCGGCTTCGGCCACCTGCTCGGCACCGGGCTGCTCAACGCGGAGGAGAGCGCGTTGCTGGCCGCCCGTCTCACCGGCCCCGACCTCGACGCGGGACAGGGCCTGCGCACGCTGAGCAGCGACGCGGTGGGCTACAACCCCTACGGCTACCACGTCGGCTCGATCTGGCCGCACGACACCGCGATCGCCGTCCACGGCCTCGTCCGGGCGGGCTTCCCTGACGCCGCCGCATCCCTGGCGGACGGTCTGCTGGCGGCGTCGGCGGCATTCGATGCCCGCCTTCCCGAACTCTTCGCTGGCCACGGCACCGGCGCGGGTACGGCGCCCGCCCCCTACCCGGCGTCCTGCCGGCCCCAGGCATGGGCGGCCGCATCCTCGGTCCTCGTTCTCCGGGCGGCCCTGGGCCTGGACGCCGACGTCCCGGCCGGCACGCTCACCGTGGCCCCCACGTTCGCCCGGAACTACGGCCCGCTGACCCTCAACGGACTCCAGGTCACCGGGGACCGGCTGGACGTCACATTGACGGCGGACGGGTCGGTGAACGTCTCAGCACCGGACGGACTGTCGGTGACGACCGCCTGACGAGGCCGGTATCACCGACCGGAGCCTCCGAACCGGAGCCTGATCGTGCGTGCCTGTGGGCGGAGTGCGAACTCGGGCTGGACGTCGGGTCCGCAGGCGCGTGAGCCGAGGCCGTGCTGGGCCGCGTCGATGGTCAAGTGACTCGTCGTCGATTCGGGAAGCTCGAAGGCGTGGCGGGCCTTCGCGATCTGTTGGGGCGTATGGCGGCTCAAGGTGTAGCCCGGGAGGTGCCCGTTCAGGTCGGGCAATGCCTCCAGGCGCAGTACCTCGGCGTCGCCACTCGACAGGGTCAGCCGGCGCAGTCGGGAGCGGTGCCCGCTCTCCTGAGGACGGGCGTAGTCGACCGTGAGGTCCTCGATGGTGGAGGCGAACCGGCCCGTGCGTGCCGCGCGCAGACTGTCGGGGTAGGACTCGAGCGGGCCCAGACCGAACCACTCGGCGCCGTCGATGGGGGCGTTGCCGTCGGGCAGGTCGAAGCGGATCCCGATCCGCGGCCACACGGTGCGCCAGCCGCTGGACGGCTCGATCTCCACACGCAGTTCCAGTTCGCCTTCTTCGAGTGACCAGACGGACTCGACCATGACGAACGCTGCGGAGTTCGCCGCGGAGACCTTGTCGAGGGTGCGCAGGGCATCCGCGGCGTGTGACACCGACAGACGGCGGCTGGTCAGGCGGTCGAGTCCCTCGCTCCGCCACAACTCGGCATGGGAGACCTCGGGAATGCTGGCGTCGCTGCCCGCGACGCCGTCGGAGGCGCTTTCGTCGTTGTCGGTCGGCGCACGGAACAGCTCCAGCCGTGGGCCCGTCACGGCGCGGCCCGCGAGCCCGGCCAGGGATCCGTTGCGGAACTCCGCGATGCCGAGCGTGAGCGTTCCGTTGCCCGAATGCCAGTCCTTCCGCGGCCGGACAGCGGGGGCGGGACGGCGTACCGAGTAGTCGAGTTGGGCCGTTGCGACCAGGTGGCCCTCGGGTGCCCAGGCGGTTGCGGCTGCCAGCACCGTGTCGATCGTGAGCCATGTCTCGGCGTCGGGCGACACCGCGACGTGCGGCAGCCGGGCCCACCCTGACCCGCCCGCTGTGACGACGGGGACATCCAAGTCGCCGGAAGCCACCGGAGTTCCGTCGTGTTCGACGCGCCAGCGGAAGCGCAGGTCGGACGTGTCGGCCGAGTGCCGCAGATTGGAGATCGCGACTTTGTCGGCGTCGAAGGTGAAGCGGATCGGCTGGGTGACCGCCTTGTACTCGTGGAGGCTGGGTGTGGGGACGTCGTTGCTCAGCAGCATGCCGTCCATGACGAAGTTCCCGTCGTGCACGACTTCCGCGAAGTCACCGCCGTAGGCGTAGTACGGCGTCCCGTCCGGGGTTGCGGCCAGGATGCCGTGATCGCGCCACTCCCATACGAAGCCGCCGTGCAGTCGGGGATGCCGGTGCACGAGTGCTTCGTACTCGTCGAGGGCGCCCGGCCCGTTGCCCATGGCGTGTGCGTACTCGCACAGCAGGAACGGCTTGGTGCGCTGGCGGAGGCTCTGGGACGGGGTGCAGTTGAACAGGGTCGTCCGGGCTCCCTCGGCGCCGATCTCCTCGGTCTCCGCCACTGATGTGTACATGCGCGAGTAGATGTCGGTGTAGTCACCGGTGTAGTCGCCCTCGTAGTGCACTGGGCGTTCGGCGTCGCGTGCGTGCACCCAAGCCGACATGGCTGCGAGGTTGCCGCCCGTGCCTGCCTCGTTGCCGAGCGACCAGATCACGATGCTGGGATGGTTCTTGTCGCGTTCGACGGTTCGCTGGATGCGGTCAAGAAGGGCCTCGCGCCAGGCGGGGTCGTCGCTCGGATTGCCGGCCCAGCCGACCTTGTCGAAGCCGTGCGTCTCCAGGTCGCATTCGAGGATGACCCAGAATCCGAGTTCGTCGGCGAGGTCGAGAAGTCGGGGATGCGGTGGGTAGTGGCTGGTGCGTATCGCGTTTACGTTGAACCGCTTCATGCGAGCCAGGTCCTCGCGGGCGTGTTCCTCGTCGAAGACACGGCCGCGCTCGGGATGAGCCTCATGGCGGTTCACACCGTGGAACACGACACGGTGGCCGTTGACCAGGAACTGATCCCCGCGGATCTCGACCGTGCGGAAGCCCACGCGAAGCGCGATGCGTTCGGAGGCCGAAGACACCGTCGCGTCATACAGGCGGGGCTGCTCGGCCGACCATGGCTGCACGCCGCCAACGGAGAGGGGTTTTACGTCGGCTGCGGAACTCCACACCTGCTCGATGCCGAGTTCGGGAATGTGCAGGGTCAGGGGGAATGCCGCCGAGTCGGCGACGACTTCGGGGTCGAGACGCCCCTGCCCCTCGTCGAAACCGGTGCGCAGCCAGACGTCCTCGATGCCTCCGACCGGCCGGACGAGGAGGGTGACGTCGCGGAAGATGCCGGGGAGCCACCACTGGTCCTGGTCCTCGACATAGCTGGCCGCGGACCACTGGTGCACTCGTACCGCTACGACGTTGTCGCCCGGGCGGACGGCGGAGGTCACGTCGAATTCGTGGGCGAGTCGGCTGCCGCTGGCGCTGCCGATCTCCTCACCGTTCACCCACACCCTGAAGAGCGATTCGACCCCGTCGAACCGCAGCACGATCCGATCGGCCGCCGACCATTCCGCAGGCACATGGAAATGGCGGCGGTAGTCGCCGGTGGGATTCTCGTCCGGAACATGGGGAGGGTCGATCGGAAACGGGAACTGGATATTCGTGTAGATCGGCCGACCGTACGCTCCGTCACCCTGGAGCACCCAGTGGGACGGCACCGGGATGCTGTCCCACTGCTGGTCGTCGAAGCCCTCGGCGGCGAAGTCCTGTGCCACCGATGCCGTGGGGGACAGACGAAAGCGCCAGGACCCGTTCAGGGAGAGAGACGGGGCGTCGGAGTGCAGCCACGAGCGTGCCGGGCGCAGTGCGCCGCGCCCAGGGGCAATGTCCGAAACGAACGCGGAAAGCTCGGAAGTCAAGAGGTCACAACTTTCTTGAGAGCGTGGGGGATCAGGCGCGGGCGCTGCCGATTTCGGTTGGTCACCTGAGCACGACTTTCGTTGGTCACCTGAGCACGACGGTTCGGATTTCCCAGGGCCCGAGGTCGAGTTCGAGCGTGCCGGGCGCGGGCACCGGCTCGGAGATCGGCCTGCCGAGCAGGTCCACCGTGGTGGCCTCGGTGAACGCACCGGTCACGCGGACGGCCGACGCCGTGTCGCTCATCGCGGCCAAGCGCACCTCGGTTCCGGTAGTGCGCGTGTCGTCGGTGACGCGGCGGATCGACGAGACGTGCACGTCGCGGCCGTCGACCTGTAGGCCGTCGGCGCTGGGCGGCAGCGGGCTGGAGCTGGGTGCGGTCCCGCGGGTGACGAGTACGTCGTTGCGGAACTCCTCGGCCAGGGCGACCGCGTTCGCCCCCTGCCAGCCTGCTGCCGAGGGCACGATGGCGAAGCGGTTCTCGATCCGCATGCCGAGGTCCTGCGCCCCCGGAACGGGAATTTCGCTTGCCGCGGGTTCGTCGCGCAGAGGGTGGATGTTGACGCTGATCGAGCCGATGGCGCGTAGCAGGGTGATGGCGAGTTCGCTGCCGTCGTCGACGAGTTCGTACTCGCCGGTGTGGTCGAGCAGGACGGTGGCGGGGCCGGCCGAGACGAAGGAGCCGGCCGGGAACGTCGGGAGCGGGAACTCGCCCCAACCGCCCTCGGCGGTGAGCCCGCGCTCGGTGACGGCGAACTGCCCGGCGGACGCGGACATGGACACAGGCTGGGGGAGCGGCACGTGCAGGCGCAGCCGATGGTCGGCGCTCTGGTTCAGGAACGAGGTCGAGAGACGGACGAACGGCTCGCCCGCGCGTACTTCCACCAGCATGTCCACCGGGGTCCTGACGGTGTGGTCGTTGCGCTGATCGCGGTCGGAGGAGAGCGCGACGGGCCACTCGTAGACGCGGGTGACACGCATCCGGCACCGCAGTGGGCCGCTCTCGATGACCTGGACGGTGATCTGGATCGGCTCCGACACGAGGGCGTCCCGGGCCGGGGGAGCGTAGTTGTAGCTGTCACCGCGGTCGCCGCCGTCGACGAGGCGGCCGACCCCGGACAGTACGGTGCCGTCCATCCCGGTCAATTCCAGGGTGCCGTCGGCGGCCACCACGACCTTGACCAGCCCGTTGGCCAGCGTGTCGTCCCCGGCCGTCGCAGGCGCAGGAGGAGTTGCCGGGACGGTGGGCCGGTCGTCGGCCGTGACCCGGAAACTGGTCAGTCCGCCGGCAGGGACCTGTACAGGGACCAGTGCGGTTGCCCTGGCCTCCACAAGCGTCCGTACACGCCACTCACCCGGATGCGCGGCAGCGGCTGCGGCGATCTCGCGGCGCAGGATCAGCAGGTCGAACGGCCCGGTGGGGGCCTCGGTGAGGTGGAAGACGAGTGAGCCGGGGGTGAGGTCGTAATGGTCGATCAGGCGGCCGAACAGCTCGCGGCGGTGGATACGGCGCAGCACCCGCTCGAGCTGCGAGGCATCAAGTCGTTCGTCGCTGAGGACGGTCGGCGCCTGGGAGATCAGCTGTACGGGATGTGACGATCCGTCGGGGGCGGTCGAGACCAGCGCGGAATCCTCCGTGGGGACCCTGACATCGACCTCGACCAGAGCAGTTCGCTCCCAGGGCAGGGGATTGGCCACCAGGTAGCCGTCGCCCGGCACTTCGGCCGCGGGCTCGGCGAGGGCCGCGTCCCGAACGGCACGAGCGGCCTGTGCTGCTTCGGCGAGCCGCGCCGCGACCTGGTCGCAGGTCTCGTCGGTGCCCGATCCGACCACTGAATCATGCGCGGTCGACTCGATGATCTTGTGCCACGCGAGGGCGAGGAACGGCGAGTCGTCGCGACCGGACCACAGCGCGTTCATCCGCTCCGCATGGTCGATGGTGCGCTCGGCCACGGCCATCCGCTGCTTGAGCCCGAGCCGCACCGACAGCACGCCCGGCAGGATGTTGCCGCGCACATGGCTGCGCAGCTCGCCGGTGACGACTGCGGTCACCTCATCGCGTACATGCTTGCGGATGTACTCATCGAGCGTCGCGACGGTGATGGCGCGTTCCGTGCTGGATGCGTGCCGCAACCAGGACGCCAACTGCGGGTCGGGCGCGTTGTGGTCGGTGCCGGCCATGGCCAGCACCGGATCCCCGCCCCATCGTTCGGCGGTCATCTCGGCGTACTCGCCGAGGGCGTGGCGAATCCGGTCGGGCACCAGCAGGACATCGAGACCGTTGTCGTAGCCGTCGAAGAGGAACTCGGTGCGCACTTCGGAGCCGTCGGGCGCGCGCCAGCGGAAGGCGTGGCCGTCGACGGAACCGGGGACACCGCGCCACAGCGCCGCATGCTCGATCCCGGCACGCGCCAGGATCTGCGGCATCTGCGCGATGTGGCCGAACATGTCCGGGAGATAGCCGATGGACATCGCGCCGCCCAGTTCCGCCGCGGCTGCCCAGCCCATTTGCAGGTTGCGCACGATCGTCTCGCCGGAGCAGAGGAACTCGTCGAGGAGGATGAGCCACGGGCCGATGGCGATCCGGCCTTCGCGGACGAGAGCGACGAGGCGCTCACGGTTTTCCGGCCGCATCTCCAGGTAGTCCTCGATCGCGGCCATCTGCCCGTCGACGGTGAACCGGAAGGCCGGGTCGGCTTCGGCCGTCTCCAGCACGGTGTCCAGAGCGGTGACCAGCCGGTGGCGGAACACCTGGAACGGCTCGTACCACTCGCGGTCCCAGTGGAAATGGGGCACGAAGACGGCGGAGTTGTTGCGCATGGGGAGAGAGACCCTCTGACTCTTCTGTGCTGACGGGTGGGGGGCAGGCAGGGCGGGGCCGGCGGTCACTTGAGGGAGCCGGCGGCGAGCCCGGTGCGCCAGAACCGCTGGAGCAGGATGAACACGATGATCACGGGCACGATGGACACCAGCGATCCGGTGATCACGGACTGCTGCAGGAGCGGGGCTCGGGCGGTCTGGCCGTTCCACTGGTACAGGCCGAGCGTGATCGGGAACAGCGACTCCTTCTGCAGCATCACCATCGGCAGGAAGAAGTTGTTCCAGATGGCCACGAACTGGAACAGGAAGATGGTGACCAGGGCCGGTGTCATCAGCCTGAACGCCACGGAGAAGAACGTGCGGAACTCGCCCGCCCCGTCCAGGCGCGCCGATTCGATCAATTCCTGTGGGACGGCGGCGTTCGCGAAGATGCGCGCGAGATAGACACCGAACGGGCTGACGATGCTCGGCAGGAACACCGCGAGGTAGGTGTTGACGATGCCGGTCGCCGAGAACAGCAGGAAGAGCGGCAGGGCGAGTGCGGTGGTGGGCACGAGGACGCCGCCGAGGATGACGGAGAACAGGAACTCGCGGCCACGGAAGGAGAACTTGGCCAACGCGTAGCCGCACAGCGCGGAGACCAAAGTTCCCACGGCCGCGCCCAGGACCGCGTAGATGACGGTGTTGACGGCCCACCGGCCGAAGATGCCGTCGCTGCGGGTGAACAGGACGCGGATGTTGTCGAACAGGTTGAAGTGGGAGAAGACCAGCCCGTTGGTGGACGCGAGGTCCCCTTGCGGCTTTGTCGCCGCGACGATGAGGAAGTAGATCGGCAGCAGGAAGTAGACGGTCAGCAACAGCATCAGGGCCGTTACGGCGGTCCGGCTGACGCGGCTTTCACGGGTCACGGATGGGTTGCTCACAGCCCGGCCCTTTTCGAGGTCAGTCGCATGAACCCGAAGCTCAAGACGAAAGTGATGAGGGCGATGACCACGGAGATCGCCGCGGCCTGCTGGTAGTTGTTCCCGGAGGCCACCGCGTACGCGAGCATGTTCGGGGTGAACGTGCTCGAGATGTTCGAGGAGATCTGCCGCAGCACCGCCGGCTCGGCATAGAGCTGAAGGGTGCCGATGATCGAGAAGACGGTGGTCAGGACGATCGACGGGGCGATGATCGGCACCTTGATGCGCCAGGCGATGGTCCATTGGCTCGCACCGTCGATCTTCGCGGCCTCGTAGAGCTCCTGCGGGATCGCCTGGAGTGCCGCGTACATGATCAGCATGTTGTAGCCGGTCCACAGCCAGGTGGAGACGTTGGCCGCCGACCACAACACCGCCCCCGGGCCGAGGAAGTCGGGCTGCCAGCCGACGCTCGTCAGCAGATCGACGACCGGGCTGAGCTGCGGTGAGTACAGGTACGACCACATGATGGCTGCGATGACACCGGGCACGGCGTACGGCATGAACGCGGTGATGCGGAAGAACGCCTTGACCCGCAGCAGTGGAGTGTCCAGCAGCAGGGCCATGACCAGCGCGACGAACAGCATCACGGGCACCTGCACGATGCCGAATAGCCCGATGCGGCCGATGCTGGACCAGAACTCGGTGTTCTGGAACACCTGCGCGTACTGGTCGAGTCCGCCGAAGGCCGTGTACGAGGTGCCGTACTGGCCGCCGGTGCGGCGCACCACGCGGAAGCTCTGCCAGAGCGCGTAGCCGACGGGCACCACGTAGAACAGCAGGAACGGGAGGAAGAAGGGGGTCACGAACGCGGCGACGGTGCCCGCCCGGGGGCCGCCGCTTCGGCGGCGGCGCCCGGGCGACGACATCACGTGGGGCACGCGGGTTGAGATGTCGGTCATGCTGCGGTCACTTACCTGCCGTGGCCGGGATCGCCTGGTCCTTCATCGACTTCAACGCGGCGGCCTGAGCGGCCTCGAGTGCGTCGGTGAGCGTGCCGTCACCGGCCGTGGCCTTGGCCATCGCGTCCTGGAGGGCCAGGTTCACGGTCTTCTGGGTGGGACCCCACGCGAAAGTGGTGTCGATCTTCTTGGACGACTCCGCGAAGACGTCGAAGATCTTCTCGTTGTTGTAGTAGGGGACGCCTTCTGACAGCGCAGGGAGTTGCAGCCCGGCGTTGGCCGCCGGATAGAGGCCGCCCAGCTTGTTCTCCAGCGCGAGCGCTTCAGGGTCGGTGTTGAGCCAGGTGTTGAACTTGACGGACTCGTACAGGTGGCTGTTGCCCTTCATGAAGGCCACCGTCGATCCGCCCCAGTCACCGGACGCGCCATCCGCGCTCCACGTCGGCATGGGGACGATCGACCATTTGCCGGCCTGCTGGGGCAGGTTGTCGCGGAACATGCTGTAGCCCCAGGAGGCACCGACGTAGCTGGCGATCTGGTTCTTCTGGTACGCGGCGTACATCTGCGTCGACCCATGGGCCAGATCGGTGCGCACGAGGTTGTCGGAGACCAGCTTCTGCCAGTACTCCGTGACCTGCTTGCTCTGGTCCGACGCGACGGAGACGTGCCACTTGTCTCCGGAGTAGCTGTACATCTTGGCGCTGTTCTGCCAGAGGAGACCGTTGAACCACTCGGCGTTGTTGGGGTCGAAGAACGTGATGCTGATGTCCGGGTCCGCCTTGTGCAGCTTCTTCGCGGCGGCCGCGTACTCGTCCCAGGTCCTGGGGATCGGAAGGCCGTACTTCTTGAAGAGGTCGCTGCGCACATAGAGCGCCATCGGGCCGGTGTCCTGCGGGAAGGCGAACACGCCGGTGTCGCCGAAGCTGGTCTGCGACCAGGTCCACGGCACGAACTTCGACTTGGCGGCGCCTGCGGCCGAGCAGGCGGAGGCGTCCACGAAGGCGTTCTGTGTGCGCAGGCTGGGGAGTTGGTCGTAGCCGACCTGCGCCAGGTCAGGGGCCTTCCCCGCCTTCAGTGCGTTGCCGAGGGTGCCGTACTGGTCGTTGGATATGTTCTTCGTCTGAACCTGGATGTCCGGGTTGTTCTTGTTCCACAGGGCGACAACCTTGTCCATGCCCGGAACGGTGTTCCAGTACTGGAGGGTCACCTTGCCCTTCGCGGGGGTGCAGGAGCCTGCGGATGCCGTGTCCGAGTCGGCGGGCGACGAACAGCTGGCGAGGAGCGTGAGACTGAGAGCTGCGGCGGCTGCGAGGCTGGTGCGCATGACTGTGTTGCTCATGTTGTCCGTTCCAGAGAACGACTAGCTGCGGGTGCTAGGCGGGGTCGACGTTGACACCTCAGGCGGAGGTCTCCTGGTTGGAACTCAGTACCGTGAGCGGTAACGTGAGCGCTCACGGGAGCGATAACGAGAGCGGTACCGGGAGCGCTCACGGTAGTAGTGTTGTGAAGTGATTCGGAGTGTGCGCTTCGGTTCGGTCGAGTGTCAAGGCTCCCGACTCGCACACGGGGCGCCCGCGTCGAGCGCCTCGCCCGAGGGTCGCACCGTGGCTCCTGCCCCGGCATACTCGGTGCGCCTGCGACCGAGGCCGTCCCGACCACTACACGGAGGTAATTGATGGCGTCGTCGGAAACCGGCTCTCGCAGGGTGACGATCGATGACGTGGCGCGGATCGCCGGCGTGTCCCGGCAGACCGTGTCGCGTGCGCTCAACGACAAGGGCGAGATCGGCGCTGCCACCAAGCAGCGCGTTCTTGACGCGGCCCTGGAGCTCGGTTATCGGCCGAGCCGGTTCGCCCGAGGGCTCGTCCGCCAGGACGCGATCAGCGTCGGGCTCGTGATCCCCGATCTCCTCAACCCCTTCTTCACCGAGGTGGCCGCGGCCGCGTTGGACGCGGCACGGGCGCGCGGCTGGCACGTCGTCGTGTACGACACCGGGGACCGCATCGAGGAGGAGCGGGGCACGCTCGAGGTGATCGCCTCCCAGGTGGACGCCGTAGTGGGGTACCTGAGCCAGCCCGAGGACGAGATCGACAAGCTGACGCGGGGGCTCCCCGTGGTGCTCATCGACCGGGAGCACCGCACCGAACGGTTCAGCTCGATCCGGGTCGACGGAGAGGGAGGCGTCCACGCCGCGATCCGGCATCTGGTCGAGTCGGGCCACCAGCACATCGGAATGCTCGATCACGCGGGCCGGTCCGAGCCGAGCATCCGCCACGAGTGGTTCGTGAGCGCGATGTCCGCGTGCGGACTGGACGCCGGATCCGTCAGCCGGGCGGACCAGAGTGTCGAGGGCGGAGAGGGCGCGCTGAAGGACCTTCTCGCCCGGCACCCCGAAGTGACCGCCGTGTTCACGTTCAACGACATCATCGCCATCGGAGCACTGCGCGGCGCAAGGCGAATGGGACGGCAGGTCCCTGACGACCTCGCGGTGATCGGCTTCGACGGCCTCCGGCTCGGAGCACTCATCGAGCCGCCGCTGTCCACGGTCGCCCTGGACACGCGCGGGCTCGGCGCGCTCGCAGTGGAACAGACGGCGAGGCTGCTGAACACGAGTAGCCCGCTCAGCCGGGACGAACTGGTGATCAGGGCGGAACTCCGGCTGCGCGAGTCGGCGTAGCAGGTGCCGCACCACTGGCCTACCGCACCAGGCGTCGAGCCGACGTTGCAACGGGATACGGCGGGTCGCGCGGTCGGCTCGGCCGTACTGGTCGTCAGCTGCGCGGATGCGGAGCGGTTCGCGAGGTTCACCGATGCGGACGTCATCGAGGCCGTCCGCGGGTCGTTTCGACTGGCTACTCCTCGGGCTCCCAGGCGATCAGCTGCTCGAAGACCTGCTGGTCGCCCTCGGTCTTGAGGTCGCTCAGTGTGAGGCGGCCCCAGACGAAGAGGAGCAGCTGCTCGGCTGTGCCCGTGGCCGAAGCGGAGGCGGGTGCGGCGTCGGCCGTGAGGGGTGCGGGCCAGGCTCCGGTGTCGTCCAGCGTGAGGAGCCAGGAGCGGCCCTCGGTGGCGTGGTAGTGGATGGTGGCGGCCTCGTGCGGCCAGGCCGCCGGGGTGGAGTTGCAGGTGTCGAGGAACTCGGCCACGCCGTCGATCGCGACGTCCGCCGGCATCGGCTGTACGGCGCCTGCGGCGAGCTGGGCGTCGTAGGTGTGCACCAGCACCTCGTGCACCCGGCGCCGGGCAACGCCCCGGGCGTTCGCCGGCGACACACCGGCGCTCCACCACGTCCAGCACTCGCGCTCCGGGCCGGCCTCGCGCAGCGCGCTCAGCAGCAGTTCGTTCGACTCGGCGTACCAGGCCAGCAGCGCCGCGAGCTCACGCGGCGCCTGCGCGGCATCCTTGGCCGGCGGAGCCTCGGCCGGGCCTCCGGCGACGATGGCGGCCCACCAGCGCTGGCCCGTACCGAGGTGCTGCACCAGATCGAAAAGCGTCCACTCGGGGCAGGACGGCACCGGCGCGTCAAGGCCGGGCGCGGCGGCAACCGCACTCCGGAACGCGGCCGACCGCTCGTCGATCAGTTGCAGCAGCGCGGAAAACTCAAGACTCTCTGTCACATGGTTTGCCTATCACCCCAGCTCAACCGACCGCACCCCATATTCCAGGCCGTCAACGTCATCACCGATGCAGCAGGCAACCCGCTTGCCATCACGCTGACCGGTGGCAACCGCCACGTCGTAACCAGCTGCTGCCCCTGCTGCTCCTATCAGGCGGCGGCGTCGAGGACTGAGCGGATCACAAGCTCATTGACGTCCACGTGATCGGGCTGGTTCACGGCGTACACGATGGCGTCCGAGACGGCGGTCGTGGGAAGCGCGAGCTTGTCGGCCAGTCCCTGAACCCACGCCATGGTGCCGGGGTCGCCTCCCTGGATCAATTCCGACTCCACGAACGACGGGCTCACAATGCTCACGCGGATATCGCTGTTCTCCTTGCGAATACCCTCCGAAATGGCGCGCACGGCGTACTTCGTCGCGCTGTACACGGCGGCCGTGGGGACCACCTCGTGACCGAGCGTGGAGGCGATGTTGATGAAGTGGCCGGAACCCTGAGCCTTCATCAGCGGAAGCGCCGCCGCGATTCCGTGCAGGACGCCGCGCACGTTGACGTCGATCATCCGGTCCCATTCCTCGGTCCGCTCCATGATCAGCGGCGACAGCGGCATGACACCGGCGTTGTTGACCAGGACGTCGATCCGTCCGTGCCGCTCGTGTGCGGTGCTCACGAAGGCCTTCATGCTGTCGAGGCTCGTCACGTCGAGCTCGCTGTACTCGGCGGAACCGCCGGCAGCCTTGATGCGGTCGACGACCTCGGCGAGGCGGTCGACCCGACGGGCGCCCAGCACGACGTGATGTCCTGTGCCCGCAAGGGCCCTGGCCGTGGCCGCACCGATTCCGCTGCTTGCTCCGGTCACCAAGACGATCTTCGACGTTGAGGTGGTCATGCGTTTCTCCGGTTTCTCATCATTTACAGGGGGCGGCCAGTACGGCGCGCATCAACGGCCTCATTGCGCCGCTTACCGTCCTTGACCTGGTTGTGGTCGGGGTGGACGGCGTGTTCGGGCCGGGTTCCATCGAGCCTGGCACGCAGAGTGACGCGGTGGGGCGACGGCGTGAGCCCACCGGAACCTAGGTCCAGCTGGGCCACCCTCATCGCCGGATCGCGGCCGCCGCGGGCACACAATGGAGGCATGGACCAGAACGCCGAGCTGGGAGACTTCCTCCGCTCTCACCGTGCCCGCCTGACTCCCGAGTCGGTCGGTATGGCGTCGAACGGTGGTGCCCGCCGGGTGCCGGGTCTGCGCCGCGAGGAAGTTGCGCACCTGGCTGGCGTGAGCGCCGACTACTACGCCCGCTTGGAACAGGGGCGGCATCCCAAGGTCTCCGAGAGCGTGCTGGATGCCGTGGCCCGGGCATTGCGTCTGGGCCCGGTCGAACGGGACTACCTCTTTCACATCGCCCGCCCGCGAGGCGCCAATCCTCCGCGGGGGAACATGCGACCCCAACGCGTGCGCCCCGAAGTGCATCAGATGCTGGAGGTATTGGGCAGCGTCTCACCGGCCTTTATCGTCAATCACCGGCTGGACGTACTGGCCTCGAATTATCTGGCCCGGTCTCTCATTACCGACTTTGATGCCATGGCGGCTCGGGAGCGCAACTTCGCCCGCTTCGTTCTGTTCGCCCCTGCCGCGAAGGAGCTGTACGGAAACTGGGCGTCGATCGCGCAGATCATCGTGGCCAACCTCCGCCTGTCATCAGGGCGCCACCCCGACGACGCCCGCCTCAACGAGCTGATCGGCGAGGCATGCGTCAAGGTGCCGGAGTTCAACGCGTGGTGGGCAAGCCACCGTCTCGACGACTGCAGCAACGGAGCCCAGCTGTTCCATCACGCCGTGGTCGGCGATCTGACCCTGCACCACGAAGCGCTGACCTTCGCCACCGACCCGGACCAGACCCTCTGCCTGTACACGGCCGAGCCCGGTTCCCCCTCCGCCCAGACCCTGGCACTCCTCGCCAGCTGGAGCGCACCGGACGCCTCGTCGGGCTCTCGCGGACGCGGTCCCTTGGGACGTCACACGGCTCGGGGGCCCGCCGCGGGTCAGGCGACGCCCCACCAATAGCAATGACGGAGATGTGAGAGGGCGTTGCGAAGTAACGCCCCACGTAATCTCTTCCTGTGTCAGCCTCCCGCCTGCATCGCGTCGCCGTCCTCGTGCTCGATGGTGCCAAGCCCTTGGATGTCGGAATTCCGGCGCAGGTTTTCACGACCCGCGCGAGCATGCCGTACGAAGTGCGGGTGTGCGGGGCGGCTCCCGGCCTTGTGACGGGCGGCGACGGCCTGGCGTACTACGTCGACCACGGCCTCGACGCGCTCGCGTGGGCCGACATCGTCTTCGTCCCCGGCTACCGGCACCCGGACTGTGACGACCCGCCGCGGGCCGTCATCGACGCACTGATCGCAGCACACGACCGGGGCGCGCGGCTCGCCGCCATCTCGACCGGCGCCTTCGCGCTCGCCGCCACCGGCCTGCTCGACGGCAGGCGCGCCACGACGCACTGGCACTACACGCGGGCACTCGTGGCCAGGCACCCGCTCGTCCAGGTCGACGAGAACGTGCTGTTCGTCGACGAGGGCAGCGTGCTCACCTCGGCAGGCGCCGCCTCCGGGATCGACCTGTGCCTGCACATCCTGCGCGGCGACCTCGGAGTGGCCGCCTCCAACCACGCGGCCCGGCGTCTGGTCGCGGCCCCCTACCGCAGCGGCGGCCAGGCCCAGTACGTGCCGCGCAGCGTCCCCGAGCCGCTCGGCGAGCGGTTCGCCGACACCCGCGAGTGGGCGTTGCACCGCCTCGGCGAGCCCCTCACCCTCGACTCGCTGGCGCGGCAGGCGGGGGTCTCGCCGCGCACGTTCTCCCGGCGCTTCGTGGATGAGACCGGCTACACGCCGATGCAGTGGGTGATGCGCGCCCGCATCGACCTGGCCCGCGAACTGCTGGAGCGGTCGGAGCGCAGCGTGGAACAGATCGCCGCCGACGTCGGGCTCGGCACCGGCGCGAACCTGCGCCTGCACTTCCAGCGCATCCTCGGCACCACACCGAGCGAGTACCGGCGCACCTTCACCCGCGGCGAGTAACCCCTTCCGGCCCCCTGTGGCGGGATCCTTTTGAACCATGGCGATGTCGCCACTGTCAGCGGCGTCCGCCGCGGACGAACCTGGTGGTGAAGGGAAGGGACACCACACATGACTCGCATCGCCATCAACGGATTCGGCCGCATCGGACGCAACGTGCTGCGCGCACTGCTCGAACGCGACAGCGCCCTGGAGATCGTCGCCGTAAACGACCTCACGGAGCCCGACACGCTCGCCCGGCTGCTCGCCTACGACAGCACGGCAGGCCGCCTCGGGCGCCCGGTGACCGTTGACGGGGACACCCTCGTCGTCGATGGCCGGCGCATCAAGGTCCTGGCCGAGCGTGAGCCGGCGCAGCTGCCGTGGGCCGAACTCGGCGTCGACATCGTCCTCGAAGCCACGGGCCGCTTCACCTCGGCGAAGGCCGCCCGCGCCCACCTCGACGCGGGCGCGAAGAAGGTACTCGTCAGCGCGCCCTCCGACGGCGCCGACGTCACGCTCGCCTTCGGGGTCAACACCGACGCCTACGACGCGGACCTGCACACGATCGTCTCGAACGCCTCCTGCACCACCAACGCCCTCGCGCCGCTGGCCAAGGTCCTCGACGACCTCGCCGGCATCGAGCACGGCTTCATGACGACGGTGCACGCCTACACGCAGGAGCAGAACCTCCAGGACGGTCCGCACCGCGACGCCCGTCGCGCCCGGGCCGCCGGCGTCAACATCGTGCCGACCACGACCGGCGCCGCCAAGGCGATCGGCCTGGTGCTGCCCAACCTCGACGGCAAGCTGTCCGGCGACTCGATCCGCGTACCGGTGCCGGTGGGCTCGATCGTCGAACTCAACACGACCGTCGCCCGTGACGTGACGCTCGACGACGTGCTGGCGGCATACCGCGCCGCGGCGGAGGGGCCGCTCGCCGGTGTCCTCGAGTACTCGGACGACCCGCTGGTCTCCTCCGACATCGTGGGCAATCCCGCCTCGTCGATCTTCGACTCGGCCCTCACCCGCGTCGACGGCCGCCACGTCAAGGTGGTCGCGTGGTACGACAACGAGTGGGGCTTCTCGAACCGGGTGATCGACACGCTGGAGTTCCTCGCCACCCGCTGATCGGGCGTGGGGGCGGTACCCCGCCCCGGCTCCTTCCTTTGGGCGCTCTGGTTGACCGGTCGGACAACCAGAGCGCCCTGGCACGCGGGCTACCCCTACTGCGCCTTGGCTCGCGCGTGCCGCAGCTTGTGAGTGAAGCGGTGCATGTGGGGGTCGAGCACCTCGGCCGACTCGTCGAGGACCTGGTCGTCGGTCATCCACCGGATTGCATCGAACTCGCGTCGGTCGTACGAGGTGATGGCGCGGGCGTCGGCGTCGATGACGTACCAGAGCGAGACGTCGGTGTGCGTGCCATGCCCCCGGGTTCGGGTGACCGTGAGGAAGAAGGGGCGCTCACCGGCGATCGGCGACGCCACGGCCTCGATGCCCAGCTCCTCCTGGCATTCGCGGACCACGGCGGCCCATGGATCCTCATCGGGCTCGACGTGTCCTCCGGCCGGCAGCCACAGACCCGCCTTGCGGTGGGCGACGAGCAGCAGCCGGCCGTGCGTTCCGTCGAGGACGACGAAGTAGCTCACCAAATGCATGGCCGGAACATCAGGCTTGCGCACCCGGTAGATCGGGGCTCCGCCGGCGATCCACCGAGTGGCGGTGTCCAGATGCGTGCGCTCCAGCTCGTCCCACGGCTCGATGGCACCGACCAGATCAAGAAGATGGGAACGCGACTGGTCGTCAGGGAGGGGCATCAGGTCGTCAGTTGAGGCCATGCGCGCATGTTGGCAGAAGCCACTGACAACGCCTTCACGGAGACGATCCGCCGCGAGCCCACGTGATCACGGTGCTGAGCGCGGCGGTCAGAACCAGTGCAGGCAATGTGGGGACCGCTCGGCGCGGAAGAAGGTGTCCGCGAGGGTGGCGCCGTCAGGACGGTGGGCCTGGATGTGTCCGGCGCGCACGAGCGTGCTCGGGGCGGTGCCACCGAGGTAGATCGAGCCCAGGTCGCGCATGTCGAGGGACAGGTCGGGCTCTCGGTCCGTCGGGACGCAGTCCGCCTTTCCGTCCCGGACCATCAACAGGTAGCGGTTCCGCTCGCCGAGGAACGGATCCTCGACGTCGAGGACGAGCTCGCCGTCCGTGAACCATCCGCGCGCGGTCAGGGCACGCGGGACGTCCAGCAGCCGCACCCAGAGCCAGTCGGTGTCGCCGCTCACCTCGCCGGCGCGGAAGTCCGCGAGCTGCCAACGAAGCGGGTGCTCGGCCGGGACGTGCTTGAACACGACCCGGGAGACCAGGTCATGACCGAGCGCGAACCGTGCCAGGGCCGCGAAGCCGGCGTCGTCGGCGGCGATGGTCTCGTCGACCGTCAAGGCGTTGCCCTCGCCGATCGAGTAGCTGGCGTACCCGTCCGGGACGCCGTGGGCGTCGCGGTGAACGGCGACATAGCGCGGCGCCGGCGATATCGGGGGCTGGCCCGCCCGCAGGGCCCACCAGCGATGCGGTCGGGACAGTGCGCCTGGCTGGGCACGGCGGTACCGGTCGTAGACCGCTTCCAGAGTCTCGCCGCACTCGGCGCGCCGCAGCACCTCGACCGAGCCGTCGTCCGAGCCGCTCACCGCCGCGTCGGACGCCTGGCGAGCCCGGGGGACGGCGAGGGCGGCCTGGTGGCGCGGCACCGTCAGCCGCGCCGTGTAGGTCGCCGGTCCGTAGCCGAACCGGCCGTAGATCGGAGCCTCGGAGGCCAACAGCACGGACAGGATCTCGCCGCGGGCCCGCAGCTCAGCGAGCTGATGCCGCATCATCGCGCTGAGCACGCCCTGGCGCCGATGGGACGGCAGGACGCCGACGGCGGTCACCCCGGCGGCCGGAACGAGCCTCCCACCGGGCAGGGTGAGTTCGAAGGAGTGCGCGGCAGCGGTTCCGACGGGCCGACCGTCCGCCGCCAGGGCGAGCAGACAGCGGTCGAACTCGAGCGCCGACCACCACAGCCCACCGCCCTCGATCGGGGTTTCCGCAAAGCGCCCGAACGCGGCATGGACCGTATCGACGAAGACGTCACGGTCCTCGTCGGTCGTGGAACGAATCTCCATTGCCGCTGCTGCCTCCTCGACGTACCGGCACCACGACTTGTGGTGTCCGGGCACAGTGCAGCGTTCACCGGGGACAACGGCAAACGAATTTACGGCTGCCCGCGCGGTGGGTCCCAGTGCCCGGGGTGCCGGACCAGGGCCGCCTCGCTGCGACCGACCGGACAGCGATACACCGGCTGACCTGCGGCGGATCAGCACGTGGGGGAATGGCCAAGTGGCAGCAACGTGTCGCCGGGGTGAGGCTGGGACCGGCGTGAGGGTTGGGTTCCGGTGATGGAGGAGGTCCGGTGGGGAAGCTCGTCGTCGTTGGGGTGGACGGCTCGTCGTCGTGCCAGGCCGCGGTGGAGGCGGCCGCCCGGGAGGCACGGTGGCGTGGCGCGGGACTACGCGTGGTGCATGCCTTCAGCCGGTCGGGCAGGCCGATGTACTCGCATCCGGATCCGGCACCGCTCGATGATCTGGTTCGTGAGGCGGCGGATCACGCCCGTGCCGTGGCGCCCGAGGCGGAGGTCACCGAGGCGGTCGTGCCGGGCAGCGCGGTGGCCGTGCTCGGCGCCGAGTCGCGAGCCGCGGACCTGGTCGTCGTCGGTGCACGGGGAGCCGGCGGTGTCGTCGAGATGCTTCTGGGCTCGACGGCTGTGTCACTGGCCGCCCACACCAGATGTCCGGTGATGGTGATTCGCGGGGAGTCGGCCGACGCGGGGCCTGTCGTAGTGGCTGTCGACGGCTCGCCCAAGGGCGAGAGAGCGGTGGAGTTCGCTTTCGCCGAAGCGGCGTTGCGCAAAGCGGAGATTCTTGCCGTACACGCATGGCTGCCGGACTACGCCCCGGCCGGCACGGGTGTCGAGAGCGCCGAGCGGCTGCTGGCCCAGGCCCTGGCCGGGCACGCGGAGAAGTATCCGGACGTGGTGGTCAGACAGCAGGTGCTGAGCGGCGAACCTCGCGAGACGCTGATCGAGGCGAGCAGGAGTGCCCAGCTCATGGTCGTCGGAGCCAGGGGGCGCGGCGGCTTCGCCGGGCTGCTCCTGGGCTCGGTGAGTCAGGCCCTGCTGCACCACGCACACTGCTCGGTGACCGTCGTCCGCAGCGAGACCTGACGGGACCCACCACGCCATCCGGCGGCTGTGACGTACCTGCGGCTGAGCGCAGATGTCAGGAGGAGCGGGTCAGCCGGGAGGGCGATCCGTTCGTCTGGCTGCCCTCGTTGCCCAGCGTCAAGGTGTCGGCGCCGGTCTTCGCCAAGGTGTAGAGGTTGCCTCGTACGCACACCACGCCTGCGGAAGGGTCCGTTGGCGCGCTCGAGACCGCCTCGAAGACCATGGAAGTTCCGTGTGTCTCACGCAGACTCAGCGTCTCGGTGCACCCGAGGTCCCGGCCCGTGCCGTCCTCGGTCACGTGACTGACCTGCCTGCCCACGATCTCGCCCCGGTCCGCGGCGTGAAGGGTGACGGTCACGGTCACCTTGGACGTGCGCGCGTTGACGATTCCGTCGCCGGCGGGGCTCCCGGGGCCGGTTCCCTTCCAAGTGCCCACCCAGGTCCCGGGCAGGGCATTCCCGGCAGCGGTGGGGGAGGGAGACGTCGAGGCGGGCGGTGAGGTACGACCGTTCCCGTCCGCCTCGTCTTTCGTGCCGTCGGACCATGCCAGCGCCGCTACGACCGCCCCGGCTATCACGGCGCCCGCGACCACGGCGGCAGCCCATACGCGCGCCGATGGCCAGCCGGTCGCGGAACCGGCCCCGGACGTGGCGAGGGGCACAGAGCCGGGGACGGGACCCGGCGCCAGGGCGGGAGGAGGACCGTACGCGATCGGCGAGCCGTACGCGGTCGGAGGACCGAACCCAGCCGCCGGCCCAGATCCGGCCGCCGGCCCGAACCCACTCTCCGGTGCCGGGCTCGGCGCTGATGGTGGCTCAGACTGGAGCGGCGCCGAGCGCTCCAGCAGCTCCGCCAACTCGGCTTCCCGTACGGCGATGTCCGCCTCCAGACGCGCCGGCCGCGCCGAGGCCCATATGCCGTGCCCCGCCTCAAGCCTCTCCAGCAGCGCCCCCGCGGTGGGACGGGCTTCCGGTGACTTCTCCAGGCAAGCCGCCAGCAGCGGCGCGAGTGCCTCCGGAACGCCGTCGAGCACGGGCTTCTCGTGCGCGATGCGATAGAGCAGTTGCGCGGCGGACGGATCCTCACCCGGGTGGAGGAAGGGCCCGCTCCCCGTGGCGGCGTACACCAGGACCGCGCCCAGCGCGAAGATGTCGCCGGGCTCGGCCGATATCCCGCCGGTGACCTGCTCGGGCGCCATGTAACCGGGGGAGCCGATGACGCCGCCGGTGCTCGTGTGGCGGGTGTCGTCCGCGGCTCGGGCGATTCCGAAGTCGATGAGGAGCGGACGGCGGCGGGCGAGCAGCACGTTGGACGGCTTCACGTCCCGATGCGCGAGCCCCGCCCGGTGCACGTCCCGCAGCCCCTCGGCGAGTTCCACCGCGAGCGCCCGGACGGCGGCCTCGGGCAGCGGGCCGTCGGACGCCACCCAGTCGGCGAGGGAGGGGGCGGCCACGTACTCCGTGGCCAGCCATTGCGGCCGCTGCCCGGCCGGGCTGAAGTCGACGACCGACACCGTCCACGGCGAGCGCACCTGGTCGCTGCTGGCGATCTCGCGGGCGAACCGCTGCTCGAACCCGGGGTCCAGGCCGAACTCGGTGCGCACGGTCTTGAGCGCCAGTGGACGACCCGATGCCGTGCGGGAGAGGAACACCTGCCCCATGCCGCCGGCGCCCAGTCTCGCCAACAGGGGGTAGCCGCCGATGGCCGGCGGATCGGTGGGATCCAGACGTCTCATGAACCTCTCCGGGCGCTGCTCGGACCGCAGGGGCGGTACACCGTGGCTGCGGGCGACCTACACCGCCGTGATGCACGCGGTCCTGTACTGCACGCGATGCATTCATATCAGTTCATTTCCCGAGCGCACGGCGGGGAGGGATCGAATGCCCCGTGGGGGAGCCATGGCCTGGCCGAGCGGCACCCGCGGGCCCTGAAGCCGTTCAGGAGAACGACGACGTGCGGCCCGCCGGGCATCGGATGTCCGGCGGGCCGCTGCTGCGCGAGTCCGTGAGGGTCAGCTTCCGGTGAGGGTGATCGCCAAAGACGTGATGTTGAGCGGGAATTGGAGAATCGGGGTCGGTTCACCGGTGACGAGGTTGATGCTGTACAGCGTCGGGCTGCTCGCGCCGTACGGGGTGAGCGAGGCGAACGCGGCGACCGACGTCGTCTTGCCGTTGGTCAGGTAGCTGAAGATGTCCAGGCCCGCGTTGGGCTGAGCGTCGAAGCCGAGGGATCCGACCGTCGTCAGTGTGCCGTTGTTGGCCGGCGCCTGGAGGACGAGGTTGTCCGTGGTCGTGTCGATGCCGTACAGGAGCGTTCCGGTCGACGCGACGAGGTCGTTGTTCGTGTAGCCGGACGCCGTGACGCCCCGCGTCGGCCCGGTCAGCGGCGGGGTGGTCAGGGTGGTGTCCTCGACCGTGGTGTGGTCATTGAGGTTGTGCCGCAGGTTCTGCCCGTTGTCGCTGACGACCCGGATCCGGTCGGCCGCCGGGTTGAAGTCGAAGCCGAAGTTGGTTCCGTACAGAGCGACTTGGAGCTGGGAGACCTTGGTGACCACCACGTCGGAGGTCTGCGGCGGCGTCTTGATCGTGTAGATGCCGCCCTTGTCGCCGAGGCCGTACAGTAGGCCGTTCTGGACGCGGTGGTCGAGGGCGAGGAGCTTGGTGTCGCCGCTGAGGCCGGTGACGACCCTGACCCAGTCGAGCACGTTCGGCCGGTCGGTGGTGAAGGTGGCCATCAGGGTGCCGTCGCCGGTGATCCCGAAGGCACGCAGGCTGGGTGTGGCGGAGGCTGCCGAACCGTTGCCGGGTGCGCTCACCAGCAGTGCCGCGGAGACGGACAGGACCGCGGCCGCCGCCGCGAGTCTCTTTCTGATTCCTGCTTTCATCAGTGTTCCCCTCCCGTTCGATCGAATGCCATCGAAGGAAATTGCACACGCGATGAGGATCTCTGCGAATGCGAATTTCGGCGCATTGGTGACTCCTATTTAGCCGCCTTCACCGCAGCTCCACAACCGGATCTGGGTACAACACCGTCTTGATCCGAGAACTTTGCGCATCATGACAAATACTCGGGTGGCGCAAAGAGTGTCGATTCACGCGAAGTGATAAATCGAGTCCGGATTTCGTCTGTCGACCCGCTCACCTGCGATGGCAGGCTCCCGCCCATGGGGAGCCTCTTCGCCGAACTGGCCCGGCAGGCGCCGACCAACGCCTGCCGGGAGGTCGAGACGTATCTGCGCGAGATTCCGGAGTTCCGGTCGTGGGAAACGAAGCCCCGGGCCAAGGCCGAGACGATGGAATACTCGGTGTGGCTGCGGCGCCGCACGATCGAACTGTCTCCGGACAACAGCGAACTGACCGACGACGACCTCTGCTACATCGCCGCCATCGGCGAGGTACGGGCCGATGCCGGAATGTCCTCGGATTCACGACAACAGGTACTCCAGCTGCACACCACGCTCATGCTGCGCGACATCCACGAGGCGGCCGAGAACCTGCGCGGCGGCGAAGTCGAGGAACTCATGCAGGTGATGACCTGGTTCGCCCCGCAGGGCGACCGCGGAATCGTCGCCTACCGACAGGGATTCGTGACAGTGCTGCGCCGCCGTCTGCCCTACGTCGAGCAGGTCGCCCTGCTCGCCAGGTCACTGCTCACCGGCGACCCCATGGCCGCGGACCTCGCCGAGGCGCTCGACCTTCAACTCCCCGAATTCTGCGCCGTCACGGTGATCCGCGTACCGGACCGTCCCCTGGGCGACCGTGATCTCGACGTCGAGATCGAGGCGCTCGTGAAGACACACCGGGTGCCCGCCGTCTGGTACCCGGAGAACGGCACGAGGGGCGGTGAGCTGATCGCCGTCGTTCCCTGTGCCGACGAGGCCCTACGGCTGCCCTCCGCACCCGAAGCCGTAGCGGACCTCGTCGGTGACTTCGCCGAGGCGATCGGCCGCCCTTGCGCTGCCGGCACCGCCACCGCACCCCTCGACGAACTCCCTGCCGCCCTCGAACGTGCCCGCCGGATCAGCAAGTCGGCCCCGCTGGGGAAGCCCTCCCGCCGATTACGGCCGTACACCGTGGCGGACGTGTTCGTCGAACTCGCGGTCGCCGACGTGCCGTTCATCGACGCCTGGCTCCACACGGTGGCCCGGAACCTCGAACCGGGCCCGGACCTAGTGACCACGCTCGATGCCTACTACCGCCACGACATGAACCGCGGCGCGGCAGCGGCGGCCCTCAACGTCCACCCGCGCACCCTGGACTACCGCCTGCGCCGGGTCGCTGAACTCACCGGTATCGACCCGGCCTCGACGCACGGCATACGCACCCTCAGCACCGTCGTGACACGGCGGCTGTCGGGCTCTTGAGCCTGAATCGGAGCCCTCAAGGCGGCCGGAAATGGGCTCGGGGGCGCGCTTGACGGGACCCCCGACATCCTCCGACCGGCATTCGCGGTCCCCGGACCGCCCGACTCCCGGCAGGCCGCCACTCGGCCGTCCATGCCCTCGGCTCGATAGCTCTGACCTGGTGTTTTGCGCTCATCGGCCTAAGCTGGGGGTCTGCCGGACACCCATTGGAGGGGGCCTCATGAGTGACGCCGCGAGCCAGTACACCGCCGCCCACATTCAGGTGCTGGAGGGGCGGGAGGCCATCCGGAAACGGCCGGGGATGTACGTGGGCTCGACCCGTGAGCCCGGTCTGCACAACACCGTGTTCGAGGTGTCCGACTGGGCGGTCAACGAGGTCCTGGCCGGTCGCGCCGAACACGTCGACGTCACGCTGGAATCCGACGGCAGCGTGCGGGTCGCCATCGACGGACCAGGGATTCCTGTCGAGGCCGCCGGGCATACCGGCGACCCAAGTCTGGAAGAACTGCTGACTCGGATGCACGCCGGACCGCGGGGCGACAGCCGCGACTTCGTGGGGGTAGGCCTTTTCGGCATGGGACCCTTCGTCACCAACGCCCTGTCGAGCCATCTGACGGGAGAGGTCCGGCGCGAAGGGGTGCGCTGGGTACAGCGCTACGACCGTGGTGCCGCGGTCGGCCCGCCCTCGCCCCAGGGGCCCACGACGGAAACCGGAACCGTCATCGCGTTCCGGCCCGACGCCGACATCTTCGGCACGGCACAGTGCTCGTTCGACGCGCTGGCCGAGCGTTTCAGAACACTGGCCTTCCTGAACCGTGGCCTCGCCATCTCCCTGACCGACAGGCGCCCGTCAAGCGGGTCACGGTCGGAACGGTTCGTTTTCCCGGGCGGTGCCAGGGACTTCGTCGCCGCCATCGCGGCCCGGACGGGGCCAATCGATGGGACGGACGTCTTCGGCTTCGAGTACGAGGACCCGCAGATCGCCGGGTGTGTCGAGGTCGCCATGATGTGGAGCGACACCCTCGCAGGTGGCGTCCACGGCTTCGCGAACAGCATGCCCACCCGCTGCGGCGGATCGCACATGGTGGGCCTCCGCGACGGAGTGGCGGCAGCGATCAACGCCTTCGCGCGGGAGCGGCGATTGCTGACGAAGACCGACACCGATCTCGGACCGGACCGGCTGTTCGACGGCCTGACCGCCGTCGTCTCGGTGAAACTCGACCGCCCCGAGTTCGAAGGCGCCACACGCGACTTCCTGGGCAATGCCGAGGTCCGCGAATCCGTCGCGGCGGCCGTCCGGGACCAACTGATCGCGTGGCTGGCTGAGGACCCGCGCCTGGCCTCAGCCGTCGTCGGCCGGATCGCTGCCGGTACCTCGTCGGCCGGGGCGTGAGCCCCGGCCTCCGTCACGGCTTGATGCCCACCCCGGTCCACAGGCTGACCTGGGCGTCCGTCACGGACTCCGTCCTGGCGGCCCCCTGGGGCGCGGCCTCGGGGCGCCAGCGGTGGCCGACGGTGACGCCGGGCTCCAGCAGGTCGAGCCCGTCGAAGAAGCGGGCCACGTCCTTCTGGGAACGGAACTGCACCGGCGTACCGGCTCCGTTGTAGATGTCGGTGACCTTCTGCCAGGTCTCCGGATCGAAGTCCGGTGTGCAGTGGCTCAGGGCCAGTGCGCTGCCCGAGGGGAGGACGTCGAGCAGGTTGCCGACGATGCCGTACGGGTCCTGGGAGTCCGTGACGAAGTGCATCAGGGCGTTGAGGGACAGCGCGACCGGCTTGGTCAGGTCCAGGACCTCGGCCAGCTCGGGGGCGTTGACGAGAGCCTGCGGGTCGTTGACGTCCGCCTCGATGTAGGTGGTGCGCCCCTGGGGCGTACTGCGCATGAGGCGCTCGGCGTACTTGAGGACGAGGGGGTCATTGTCGGCGTAGACCACGCGGGCGTCGGGAACCACGGTCTGCGCGACCTGGTGCAGGTTCGGCTCGGTGGGAATGCCGGTGCCGATGTCGAGCCACTGCCGGATGCCGTGCTCGGTGGCGAGGACCCTGGTGGCCCGGTGCATGAAGGCCCGGTTCTCCCGGGCACACACGAAGATGCCGGGATAGGCGTCGGCGACGGTCTCGGCCGCCTTCCGGTCGATCTCGAAGTGGTCCTTGCCGCCCAGGTAGTAGTCGTACATCCGAGCGGAGTGCGGCCTGCTGGTGTCGATGTCCCGAGCGGCGTGGGGGGTGCTCATTCTGTTCCCTTCAATGGTGTCCGTGTCATGCCGGGCGGGTCACGGCCAGGGTCTGCCGGCGGCCTTCCCACTCGGATCCTGGCTCAGCAGGCCGTCAGATGATCGGCCATCCCCTTCTTGACGCCGGCGACGAACGCCGCCATCTCCTGCGGGGTGTAGATCAGCGCGGGGCCGGTGGGGTCCGTCGACTGCCGCAACGCGATACGGCCGTCCGCGAGCTGCTTCGTCTGGACGCACTGGCCCCCGTTGGGACCGCTCCACGGGCTCTCCCAGCCCTGGTCGCCCAGATCCGAGGCGGGCATGCCGTTGTAGAAGGAGAACGGTTCGTCGGTGACGGTCATGAATACTCCTTGCGCATGCGATTCAAGAGGCCCCTGCTGTCCGCCGACGAGGTGAGCAGCGACATCCGGTTGTGCGCCTCGAGATGTGCGACGACATCGGACCGCTGGTCCAGGTACATCGAGGCGGACAGGATCTCGCTGTAGACGACGTCGGGCAGCTCCGGCTCCTCGAAACGGAAGTACGTGAACGGCGCACATGCCCCTACATGGGCGCCCGCGGTGAACGGCACGATGTCCACGCTCACATGGCTCAGCTCCGATACCTCCAGGAGCCGATCGATCTGCTCACGCATCACCTGGGCGCCGCCCACCGTCCGGTGCAGCACCGCTTCCTCCATGACCACCCACAGCGTGGGGGCGTCGGGCTTGTCCAGCAGGCTCTGGCGACGCAGACGCAGATCCACCCTGCGCTCCAGGTCCTCCGGATCGTCATTGGGGAAGCCGCCCTGCAGGACCGCACGGGCGTACCCGTGGGTCTGGAGTAACCCCGTGACGTAGTGCGGCTCGTAGGTGCGCAGTGTCTTGGCGCCGGTCTCCAGGCTGACGTACGCGCTGAACCAGGAAGGCACGACATCGCGGTACGCGTGCCACCAGCCCGGTTCGTTGGCCTGCTCGGCGAGGTCGACGAACTCGTCGACCTCCTGCTGCTCGGCCCCGTAGGTCTGCAGCAGCTTCTCGACGTAGAGAGGCTTGAGGCTGACCTCCGCCTTCTCCAGACGGCGGATCGTCAACGGCGTCACACGCAGCGCCTTCGCCGCGTCGTCCAGTGACATGCCCGCGTCCTCACGCATGTCGAGCAGCCGTCGGCCGAGGATCATGCGCAGCACGGTGGGTGCACTGGCGCCCGCGCTCGAACGGACCTCACTCACACCCGGACCTCCTGAAGGACTGTCATCAGCAGCAGTCTGACAGGTACTTGGTGATGCCACCAGACCGATACCGGCTCGCTGAAATTATCAGGCAGTGGCTTGCAGCATGAACTCCACTGGGAGCATAGTGAGTTGAGTGAACGACCCTGGCGAACGTCCACGCTGTAGGGCCAACAGGCGCTGCACGCATGTGAGTTGGCTGGCCAAGGGCGTCCGAGTCTCGGGGCACGGTCCGGAACACCCCTTTCCGGCGGGCCCGTTGCTCACCTTCCCGTCATCTGACTGCGCACGCTCACCGATGGAAG
Organism: Streptomyces chartreusis; assembly: GCF_008704715.1. Classification (NCBI taxonomy): domain Bacteria; kingdom Bacillati; phylum Actinomycetota; class Actinomycetes; order Kitasatosporales; family Streptomycetaceae; genus Streptomyces; species Streptomyces chartreusis. The sequence goes on along the minus strand of NZ_CP023689.1, from coordinate 208,483 downwards.
GCGAACCACCGTGTCCCCCCACACGATGCACCCCCCTCAGCTCCTGGACGTCGCCGACCCGGAGCGCACCCGCTGGCTCGAACTCCCGGCCCATCGCTCCAGTGTGAGAGTCGCCCGAGGCTTCGCGGGCAAGGGCCTGACCGCCTGGCGGCTGCCCGTCGACCTGGCCGCCGACGCCGTACTGCTGGTGTCCGAGCTGGTCACCAACGCCGTACGTCACACACACAGCGCACGGATCCTGTGCGGCATAGGGCTCGTCGCGGCCACCTGTCTGCGGCTGGAGGTCCACGATCATGGCCACGTCGCCCGGAGCCTGCCCACGTGCGAGCCGGGCCCCGAGGACGAGAGCGGCCGCGGACTGTTACTCGTGCAGGCCATCGCCGGCAGCTGGGGTGTCGACCGGTCGAAGCTCACGGGTGGCAACGTTGTCTGGGTGACCATGACAACGCCGTCCTGAAGTCAGGCGGCGAAGGGTCCCTGACGGGCGACCAGCAGGGCGCGGGGGGATGCGCTCGGTCGCCGGGGAGGGATCTGTAGCCATTACGGAATCGGCCGCACCCACGTGTGACATCACACGTGGGTGCGGCCGATTCGGATCAGCAGGTGGCGTTCAGGCCGGCCCAGTTGGCGCGGTCGTTGTAGCCGCCGTCACCGCCGTCGCCGACCACCAGGTCGAGCACCCGGACGCCGGACAGGTCGATGTCGGCCTGCCGGACGTCGTCGCGGCCCAGCACACCGCTGTCGAACAGCACCCGGCCGTCACCGATCACCTGGAAGGTGGAAGTGCCGCCCTCCGGGCCGACGTTGCGTACCGCGTCGTCGATGCCGACGGTCGTGGTCAGCCGGGTGCACCGGTCGCCGAGGTAGTACCGGACCGTGGAGGGCGAGGCGACCCCGAGGCCGGTCGGGTACTCCTGGCCGAGCATGCTGATCGGCGTCCAGCCGCCCACGCTCCGGTCGACCGTCGGGCTCATCCACCCGCTGGTGGCGCTGATCCAGTCGTGGTGCGACAGGACGACGCCGCCGTCCGGCGGCGCCGGTGCCACGACCAGCGGCGTGGCCGTCTCCTGCCGCAGCCGTCCCTTGCCGGTCACCTCGTACGAGGTGGTGGCGGTCAGGGTGCTGCTGCCCGGCGTTGCCGTGGCCGGCAGGGTCACCGTGAAGGCCAGGGTCGCGGAGCTGTCGGGCGTCAGCAGCTTCGGCGCCTTACCGACCGGACGGGCTGTCCAGCCGGTGGGCACGGCGAGTTCGACCCGCGGCGAAAAGACCGGCCGCGCACCGTCGTTGCGGACGGTGACCTCGACCCGGGCCTCGTCACCGCCGGCGACCACCGGGGCGACCCCTGCGGGCACCGCGTCGCCACCGACCTTCGTCACCTGCGGAAGGCCGGCGACGACGTGCGGAACACCCGGCCGGCCCGTCGCCCGACTGACCCGGAACAGAGCCGCGCCGTGGGCCGGGACGGCGGCACTGATGGTGCCGGCGCTCTCGGTGACCTGGTTGGTCCAGGCGTTCTTCAGGGTGAACCGATCCCCGGACAGCCCGACCGACGACGCCTTCGTGGTCAGGGTCGCCGGGCTGTCGCCGCGGTTCAGCAGCACCACGGCACGGTCACCGTTGGCCAGCCGCTTCACCCAGGTCTCCTTCGTCCCGGCGGGGCCGACCCGGACGGCCTGGACGCCTGCGGAGTCCTGGTTGATCGCGAGGACATCGCGGTCCGAGAGGATGCCGAGCGAGGTCTTGCTGAGCTTGCGGACGTCGCTGCCGATCACCAGCGGCGCGGCCGCCGCCGACCAGAGCGTCATCTGCGTACGGAACTCCTCGTCGTTCATGCCGAGTTCGGGTCCGAGGTAGTCCGGGTCGTTGAAGTGCCCCGGCCCGGCGGCCTCGGGGTGCCGCGCGTTCGCGTCGTAGTTCCGCAGCACGTCCTTGAACTTGATCTCACCGACGAAACCGACATCCGTGTACGTCCGCCAGGACTGCGCGATCGCCGGCGCGTAGGACCAGGAGTACGTCGACTGCTGCTCCTCCGGGTAGTTGCCCCAGTCCGGCGAGGTCACCGGGTTGCAGAGGTTGAAGATCATGGGGCGCCCGCTGGCGTTGTTCCGCAACGCCTGCGCGAACTCGGTGTAGACGGTCTTCGGGTCGAGGTCCGCGGCGATGCCGCAGAGGTAGTCCACCTTGACCGCGTCGAACTTCCAGGCGGCGAACTGGTTCGCGTCGCGCTGGTAGTAGCCGTGGCTGCCGAGCCCGCACTTGCCCGGGATGTACGGGCCGGCGTCGGTGTAGATGCCCGCCTTGAGGCCCTTGGAGTGGATGTAGTCGACCAGCGGCTTCAGCCCGTTCGGGAACTGGTCGGGGTTGGGCACCAGGTCGCCGGCCGAGCTTCGCGGGGTCGGTGCCGCCCAGTTGCCGTCGATCCACACGTACTGGTAGCCGGCGTCGCGCAGACCGCTGCTCACCAGGAAGTCGGCTATCGACTTGACCTCCGCCTCGGTCGGATCGCCGCCGAGCGCGTAGTAGGTGTTCCAGCCCATGTACGGCGTCGGGCTCAGCACTTGCTGAGACGCCGACGCGGAGGCGGCGACACTGGCGGCCGGGGGGACGGCCCGGGCGGATGTCGGGACGACCAGCAAGCCGGCCAGGAGAGCCAGGAGGACGGTGAGTCTTCGTTTCACATCGGATCCTTCGCTGTCCGATCAGGCGTGCCGAACAGTCCCGGTCGTGAGTCTGAGGTACCGCAGCCCAGGGGAAGGTACGGCGGTCGTTCTTCGGACCAGTCAACGCCCGCTCGCCTACGGGGTGGTTGCCAGGATCTTGCAGCGGTCATCGGTGCGCGTCAATATTAATTACTAAATTAAGAGTTAGCCGCTCTTCGGAGCGCGGCCACCGCTTCCTCCGTGGGGATGTCGAAGGCGGCTTGTCAGCTACGTCTCCAGGGAAACGGCGGCTACCGTGGCCGTGCGTTCCTGAGGAGGGCCGGCATGACGATCCAGCGGATGGACAACGTCCTCATCGTTGTCGACGACCTTGACGCGGTCATCGCGTTCTTCGTCGAACTCGGCATGGAGCTCGAGGGCAAGGGGCCGCTCGACTGGCGGGGAGCGGAGCGTGTGATCGGCCTCGATGACGTCCGGCAGGACGTCGCCATGCTGCGGGTCCCGGACGGTAATGGCCGGGTGGAGCTGGCGAAGTTCCACCGGCCGAAGGCCATCACCCCGGAGCCGAAGCACGCGCCGGCGAACACCCTAGGTATTCGGCGCGTCATGTTCGCCGTCGACGACATCGACGACGTCGTTGCCCGCGTGAGGGTCCACGGCGCCGAACTCGTCGGCGAGATCGTGCAGTACGAGAACGTGTACCGGCTCTGCTACGTCCGCGGCCCCGAGGACATCGTCGTCGGACTCGCCGAGGAGCTCGGCTGAAGGTCACCCGGCCGATCCAGCACGGGGCGCGAGAACCGCCGCTGAGCGATAGCGTCGTGGTGCCTTGCTCGGTGACAGGACGACAAGGCTCGGGCCGCCCCCGTACGACCGCGCCCTGGTTCGGGGGCGCCCGCCTACCCCTCCATCGGCACGCCGAGTCGTTCGGCGACGGTGGTGAGGGCTGCTCCCAGTGGGAGGCCTACGCGGGTGACGGCGTGGCGGTCGCCCCGCGTCGGGTCCCGGTTGATGATCAGTACCGGTTTGCCGGTCTCGACCGCCAGCCGGACGAACCGAAGCCCGGACATCACCGTCAGTGAGGAGCCCAGGACCAGCAGCGAGGTCGCCTCACGGACCAGCGTCCGGCACTGTTCGACCCGTTGCGGGGGGACGTTCTCACCGAAGAACACCACGTCAGGCTTGAGGATGCCGCCGCAGAGCGCGCAGGGCAGGACTCGGAAGTCTCCGACCTGTTCGTCGGTGAGGTCGGCGTCGCCGTCCGGGTTGATCGCCGCGGCCACCGGATCGAAACCCGCGTTGGCCTCCTCCAGGCGTTCTGCCAGCTCACGGCGCGGGCTGAAGGTGTCGCAGGAGAGGCAGACGACCCGCTCCAGGCTTCCATGGAGCTCCACGACACTCTCGCTGCCCGCGGTCTGGTGCAGGCCGTCGACGTTCTGAGTGATCACGCCGGTGAGCAGACCGTGCTGCCCGAATGCGGCCACCGCCCGGTGCCCGGCATTGGGGAGGGCGCGACCGAAGGTGCGCCAGCCGAGGTGGCTGCGCGCCCAGTATCGACGTCGGGCCTGCTCGGCGGCGGTGAACTCCTGGTAGGTCATCGGCGTGTGCCGGCTCAGGCTCCCGCCCTCGCCTCGGTAGTCCGGGATACCCGACTCCGTGGAGATGCCCGCCCCGCTGAGCACCAGCACGCCGCCGGTGTCCAGCGCATCGGTGACCGGCTGAAGATCAGTGGTGGCCGACGGCCAGTCCTGGGCCGGGGCCCAGGTGAGAGTGGGGCGCATGCGCATGCCGCCAGGGTACGCAGCGGGCTGCCGTCAGGGTCTCTGCCGAGCGGGGCCGGAGTCGTGACCAGAAAATCGCATTTTAGGCCTCTTTAATGTTGTAATTCTCGCAGGAGTGTCGCCAGAACCATCGGATCCGGCGTCCGATCTGCCCGCAAGGCTCGCAGCGAGTGAGCGTCGGCAGCCTTGGGAGGGCGCAGGCGGATCACCAGGCGCCAGGAGGAAGATTTCTCGATGACCCGGCCCGACGACCCGCGCACCGCGGCGGCCCGGATGTTCGCCGAGGCCGGTGAGTTCGGCGAGCTTCTGTCCGGGATCGAGTGGGCGGCGACCCCGCTCGGACCCCCCGAGTCCTGGCCGGGACCCCTGGTGGACACCCTGCGCCTCATGCTCACCTCCGAGCACGGCATGGCCCTCTACTGGGGCACCGAGTTCGCCACGCTGTACAACCTGGGCTCCTCACCCATCGTCGGCGCCAAACACCCCTGGGCACTCGGCAGGCCCTACAAGGACGTGTTCCCCGAGGTCTGGGCCCACCCCGTGAGCTCCCACTTCCACTATGTGGTCGACACTCGCAAGTCCCTGCTGATCCCCGACGAGCCGCTCATCATGGAGCGCCACGGCTTCCCGGAGCAGTGCTACTTCGACTCCTCCTTCCAGCCCGTACTGCTGGACGACGGCACCGCCGGCGGCGTGCTCCAGATCATCACCGAGACCACCGGCCGGGTACTGGGCGAGCGCCGGCTGCGCCTGCTGAGCGAGACCGGCGCCCGCACCGCCGGGCTGCTCACTCCCGACGAGGTCGCCCGCGTCGTAGCGGAAGTGCTGGGCTCGTATCCCGAGGAGATCCCGTTCATGGGCCTGTATCTGGCCGCCGAGGCGGGGAAGCTACGACTGGCCGCCTCCGCCGGGCTCCAGCCAGGAGCTGGGGAGGTCTCGGGGAGTACGGCGGACGCGTCAGAGATCGTGGCCCGGCTGGCGCAGGTGGCCGCCGAAGGTGCCCCTGCCACGCTGCCCGCCGCCTCACTCACCAACACGGCCGGGCAGCACACCGCCGCCGCCTGGCTCCCCGTCGAGGAGGTGCTGGCCCTGCCACTGGACTGTGCGGGGCAGGTGGGCGGAGTCCTGGTCGTGGGCGTCAATCCCTGCTTCCCGCCGGCTGGGACCTACCGGGACTTCCTGGAGGTGCTCGCCGCCGCCGTCGCCGGGGCGCTGACGGCCGCGCTCGCCCATGACGAGCAGCGCCGGAGGGCGGAAGCACTGGCCGAGCTGGACCGAGCCAAGACCACCTTCTTCGCCAACGTCAGCCATGAACTGCGCACCCCGCTCACCCTGCTCCTGGGCCCTCTCCAGCAGGCCCTGGCGGACGAGGCCCGGCCCGAGCGACGCGAACAGCTTGAGCTGGCCGAGCGCGGTGCCCTGCGCCTGCTGAAGCAGGTCAACACCCTCCTGGACGTCGCCAAGGCCGGGGCCGGGCAGATACGCCCGACCCTTGAGCCGGTCGACCTCGCCGGTGTCACGGCCGAGCTGGCCGGGGTGTTCCGCTCCGCCTTCGAGGCGGCCGGGCTGACGCTGGACGTGGACTGCCCGCCGCTGCCCGACCCGGTCTCCCTGGACCGGGAGATGTGGGAAAAGATCGTCCTCAACCTGCTCAGCAACGCCCTGAAGTTCACCTTCACCGGCGGCGTCCGGGTCCAGGTGGCTTCGGCCGGGGACCGGGCCCGGCTGACCGTGACCGACACCGGCACCGGCATCCCCGCGAGCGAGCTGCCGCGCCTGTTCGAGCGCTTCTACCGGGTCCGCGGCGCCCGCTCCCGCTCCCACGAGGGCAGCGGCCTCGGCCTGGTGCTGGTGAAGGACCTGGTGGAGGCACACGACGGCATCGTCGGCGTGGACAGCCTGCTCGGGCAGGGCACCACCGTCACCGTGGACCTCCCTTTCGCCGACGCCCACCGGACCCGCCCGGCCCCGACCGTCACCGCATCCCCCGGGGAAGCCTCCAGGAAGTCCGGCCGACCGGGCCGCGCCGCGGCCTATGTGGACGAGGCACTGGGCTGGCTGACACCTGACCCCGCCTCGCACACCCTGCAAGCACCCGCGACCCACGACTCCAGCCCTGAGGAAACCGACCGCCCCCACCGGCCCCGCCTCCTGGTCGTCGACGACAACGCCGACATGCGCGCCTACCTCACTCAGCTCCTCCAGACCGACTACGAAGTGCTGCCCGCCGCCGACGGCCGGGCTGCCCTGGAGATGGCCCTGGCAGAGCCGGTGGAGTTGGTGCTCAGCGACGTGATGATGCCCCGCATGGACGGCTTCGAGCTGGTCAGGGCGCTGCGCGCCGACCCGCGCACCTCCCGCCTGCCCATCGTCCTGCTCACCGCCCGCGCCGGTGAGGAGGAATCCGTGCAGGGCCGGCAGGCCGGCGCCGACGACTACCTGGCCAAACCCTTCTCCGCGCGCCAGTTGCTGGCGCGCGTCCGCACCGGGTTGGAGCTGTCGCAGCTGCGCGAACGGGCCCTGACCGAGACCCGCGACCAGCTCGCCGTACTGGCCTCCCTGGCCGACGCGGGCCTGCGGCTGTCCGCCACCCTCGACCCGGACCAGATCCTCCGGACCGCCGGCGAGATCCTGCTGCCCGACTTCGCCGACCAGATCAGCATCCACCTCACCGACGCGAGAACCACTCCGGCCCAGTCGCCCCCTGCATACATCGAAGGCACCCCCCTTCTCGCCCGGGAGGCCCTGGCCACCGCCGCCACCCAAGCGATCAACGGCACCGCCCCGACCCGATCAGGCCCGCACTCGTCACCCGCTTCCGTGCTGGCCCTGCGGCTCCACGCTCACGACCGCACACTGGGGGCCCTGGTACTGGTCCGGCAGGCCGACTACGACGCGGTCGAGCACAAATATCTGGAGAACCTCGCCCACCGCCTGGCCCTGGCCTACGACAACGCCACCCGGTACCACAACGAGCGCCGCCTCGCCCTGACCCTGCAACGCGCCCTGCTGCCCCACAGCCTGCCCCACGTGCCCGGGGTACGCCTGGCCACCCACTACGGGGCCAGCAACCGCGGCGCCGAGGTCGGCGGCGACTGGTACGACGTGCTCGCACTGCCCGACGGCGGGGTCGGATTCGCCATCGGCGACGTCATGGGCCACGACGTGGACGCTGCCATCGTGATGGGCCAGCTCCGCTCCGCCCTGCACAGCCTCGCGATGGAGGGCGCCGGCCCGGCAGAGGTGCTGGCCAGGCTCGACGCCTACCTGCAGTCGATCGCCACCGAACGCTTCGCCACCTGCCTCTACGCCGTCTACGACCCGCACCGTCATCGCCTGCGCTACGCCGCCAGCGGGCACCTGCCGCCCCTGCTGATAGCCACCGACGTCTCCTATCTGGAGCTGCCGCCGGCGCTACCGCTGGGACTGGGCAGCACCCCGGTCGACCACGAGGTGGCGTTCCCGCCCGGCACCAGCCTCCTGCTGTACACCGACGGCCTGGTGGAGAACCGGGCCCTGTCCCTGGACGGCTGCCTCGCGGCCCTGCGCCAGATCTGCGCCACGCTGCCCGCCGCCGCCCGCACCGACCCCCAGCGGATCACCGAACGAGCCCTGGAACTGCTGAACACCCCCGACCGCGTCGACGACGACACCGCCCTGCTCGCGGCCACAGCGGAACCAACGCCTTGATGCCCCCAGGTCAGTCGGCGGGCAGACCTTGCTTCTCCGGTACAGCGTCGCCGGCGGGGGCGTCCCCGCGGCCGTAGTGATGGGTGGTGAACATGTAGAGCAGGCCGGTGCCCACGACGACCCCGCCGCACAGCAGGACGATCCAGTTCTCCCACCAGGACTTCTCCGGGGACCGGGCCCAGGAGATGTTGATGATGGCGAGGATGCCGTAGACCAGCGCGGCGACGTTCACCGCGAGGCCCCACCGCCCGAGGGTGAACTCCCCGGCCGGGCGCCAGCCCTTGAGCCGGGCTCGGAGCGCGGCCAGGACGACCATCTGGAACGAGCCGTAGATGCCGAGGATGGCGAACGACACGATGTTGGTGAGGGCGTCCTCGGAGAGCAGTGAGGCGAAGGCGATGAGCAGCGGGATCGCCGCGGACACGAACAGCGCCCAGCTCGGCACCGCACGGGCGTGGACGAACCGCCGCAGCAGCCGATGCCCGACGATCATCTCGTCACGGGCGTAGGAGTAGATGAGCCGCCCGGCCGCGGCCTGGAGGCTGATCGTGCAGGACAGGAAGGAGATCAGCACCACGGCCATCACCGTCCGCGCCCCGGCCTCGCCCATCGCGTCGAACAGCACGTCCACCACCGGGTCGGTCTGCTCGCCCGAGATGATCGCGTTGAAGTCCGTGACCGACAGCAGCAGCGACATGCAGGTGAACGTGGCCGCCGAGCCGCCGATGTAGATGGTGCGGCGCATCGCGCGGGGGATGACCCGGCCCGGGTGAGCGACCTCCTCGGCAGTGTCGCCGCACGCCTCGAAGCCGTAGTACTGGTAGAGGCCGATGATGCCGGCTGCCAGGAACGCCGGCAGGTAGGAGCCGTCTCCCTCGACACCGTAGGTGTCGAAGATGACGCCGAGGCCCTGGTGGCGGTGGGTGGACAGCAGGTAGACGCCGACGACGAGGGCGCCGATGAGCTCGCCGGAGAAACCGATGAGCGCCGCCGTCGACAGTGCCTTGGTGCCCATGTAGTTGACGAGGATGGCGACGACGATGAGCACGGCGGTGCACAGCACGGTGGTGTGCACGGTGGCTCTGAAGCCGAAGAGGATGGCGATGTAGGGGCCGGCGCCGTACGCGACGGAGGTGATGGTCACCAGCAGCGCCCACATGTACACCCAGCCGGTCATCCACGCCCAGCGCTTGCCCCACAGCCGCCGGGCCCACGGGTAGACGCCGCCCGCGATGGGGTACTGGGCGACGACCTCGCCGAAGATCAGCGCGACGAGGAACTGGCCGCAGCCGGCGACCAGGAACGCCCAGATCATCGGCGGTCCGCCGTCGGCGATCGCGATGCCGAAGAGGGTGTAGGTGCCCACCACCGGGGAGAGGTAGGTGAAGCCGAGGGCGAAGTTGGCCCATGGGCTCATGTCCTTGCGGAACTCCGAGCCGGGCTCCCCGGTCGGGACGCCGGACGCGGGAGATGGCGTAGCGGTCATGGCCGTGCCCCCTGTTCCTTGGCGATCAGATCGGCCGCGCGTTCGGCGGCGAGCAGGACGGTCACCATCGGGTTGATGGTGGGCATCGTCGGGAACACCGACGCGTCGACGATCCGCAGGCCCTCGACGCCGCGCACCCTCAACTCCGGGTCGCAGACGGCCATCGGGTCGTCCGGGGCGCCCATGCGGCAGGTGCCTGCCGGGTGGTAGACGGTGTGCGCCGCACGGCGGCCGTACTCCGACAGGTCGGCGTCGGAGACGACGTCCGGGCCGGGCGCCACCTCGCGGACGAGCCAGTCGCGCAACGGGTCGGTGGCGGCGACCTCGCGGGCGACCCTCAGCCCGTCCACGATGGTGCGCTCGTCGTGGCCCTCCGGGTCGGTGAAGTACCGGAAGTCCAGGGCGGGATGCTCGGCGGGATTGGCGCTGCGCAGCCACATGCGGCCGGTCGAGCGGGCACGCGGCACGTTCGGCGTCATGCACACTCCGTACTGCGGCACGGGGTAGCCCAGGCGCTCGGTGTTGACGGTGAACGGCACCTGGTAGAAGTGGAACATCAGGTCGGGGCGCGGCTGGTTCTTGTCGCGGCGCAGGAACAGCCCGGCGTCGGAGTCCATCGCGGAATTGGGCGGCAACGGGCCGGCGGTCTCCCAGAGGATCACCGACTCGGGGTGGTCCAGCAGGTTTTCCCCTACGCCGGGCAGGTCGGCGTGTACGGGGATGCCCAGGGCGCGCAGGTCGTCGGCCGGGCCGATACCGGACAGCATCAGCAGGCGCGGGGTGTCGATGGCTCCGGCGCACAGCAGGAGTTCACGCTCGGCACGCACGGTGCCCGGCTCGCCGTCGGCGCCGCGCACGGCGACACGGGTCGTCCGCCCCGACTCGTCGGTGAGGAGCCGGTGGGCCCAGGTCTCCAGCAGGAGTGTGAGGTTGGGCCGGTCCAGGACGGGGTGGAGGTAGGTGACGGAGGCGGAGGAGCGCAGGTTGCCCTCCGGCTGGTAGGCCAGCGAGAAGAAACCGGCGCCGTCTGCGAAGGGTTCGGCGTTGAAGTCGTCGACGACGGGGACGCCGAGGGCGCGGGCGGCCGCGGTGACGAAGTCCTTGGCGATGGGATTGCGGTCGGCCTCCGCCACCGGGACGATCTCGGTCAACAGCCGCTCCCGGTACGGGAGGATCGTCGCCGGGTCCCACCCGGCACAGCCCCGGCTCACCCAGTCGTCGAGGTCCTGCGGCAGCGGCAGGAAGCTGATCAACGTGTTGTGCGAGGAACAACCGCCGAGGACACGGGCACGTGAGTGCAGGATGTGGGAGTTGCCGCGCGGCTGCTCGACGGTCGTGTAGCCGTAGTCGAATTCCGAGCCGAGCAGGTTGATCCAGTTGCGCAGGCGCAGGATGCGTTCGTCGCCGACGTCGCTGGGGCCCCCCTCGATGACGCAGACGCGGCAGTCGGGGTCCTCGCTCAGGCGGGCGGCGAGCACGCAGCCGGCGGTGCCGCCGCCGACGATGACGTAGTCGTAGGCGGACTCGGCGCCGTGCGGGGTGGTGGGGGCCATGCGGTGCCCTTCTTCGTCGGCTGTCGCGCAAAGGGGCGCACTGCCGGTCTGTCGTGGTCGTCGCGTCGTGGACGGGCGCTGAGTGGCCCGGAGGTCAGCCCTTGAACCAGCCCGAGCGAGCCGGGGCGAGGTTCTGGTAGATGTGCTTGGCCTCCTGGTACTCGCGAAGCCCTGTCGGCCCCAGTTCGCGCCCGACGCCGGAGCGGCCGAAACCGCCCCACTCGGCCTGCGGCAGGTAAGGATGGAAGTCGTTGATCCACACGGTGCCGTGCCGCAGCCGCTGCGCGACGCGCTGGGCACGGCTCGCGTCGGAGGTCCACACACCGCCCGCCAGGCCGTAGCGCGTGTCGTTGGCCAGCTCGACCGCCTCGTCCTCGGTGCGGAAGCGCTCCACGGTCACCACAGGCCCGAAGACTTCCTCCTGGACGATGCGCATGGATCGGTCGCAGTCGGCGAAGATCGTCGGCAGCAGGAAGAAGCCGCGGCTCAGGGCGGGGTCGTCGGGGCGGGTGCCGCCGGTGACGAGCCGAGCGCCCTCCTCCCGGCCGACGGCGATGTAGCTCTCGACCTTCTCGCGGTGCGCGGCGGAGCTGAGCGGACCGCTCTCGGTGCCGTCCTCCAGGCCGTTGCCGAGCCGGATCGCCCGCGCGCGGTCGGCGTACGCCTCGACGAAGCGGTCGTGCAGCGAGTCCTCGACCATCAGACGCGAACCGGCCGAGCAGACCTGTCCGGCGTGCAGGAAGGCGGCGTCCAGCGCGTAGTCCACGGCGGCGTCGAAGTCGGCGTCCGCGAACACGATGTTGGGATTCTTGCCGCCCAGCTCCAGCGCGATGTTCCTCGGCCCCTGCGCCGCGCTGGCCATGATGGACCGTCCGGTGGACAGACCGCCGGTGAAGGACACCAGGTCGACCTCGGGGTGGCTGGTGAGGGCGGCCCCTACGGTGGCTCCGGAACCGAGCACCAGGTTGGCGACGCCGGGTGGCGCACCGGCCTCCTCGATGAGGCGCATCATGGCGATCGTGGTGAGCGGAGTGATCTCGCTCGGTTTGAGGACGAAGGAGTTGCCGGCGGCCAGGGCCGGGGCCACCTTCCAGGAGGCCTGGAGCAGCGGGTAGTTCCAGGGGGCGATGAGCGCGCACACCCCGACCGGCTGGTAGACGACCCGACTGAGGACGTCCGGGCCCACGTCCACGACCCTGCCGCCGTCCTTGCCCGCGAGCTCGGCGAAGTACCGGAAGGCGTTCGCCACGTCCTCCACATCGATCCGACCCTCGGTCAGCGTCTTTCCGGTGTCGAGCGTCTCGGTGCGGGCGATGTCCTCCTTGTCCCGCAGCAGCAGATCACGGACGCGCAGCAGGAGGTCGGCCCGGTGACGCGTGGGGGCGTTCGCCCAGTCACCCTTGTCGAAGGCTCGCCGAGCAGCGCGTACGGCACGGTCCACGTCGGTGGCGTCGGCCTCGTCGACGGTGGTCACGACGGACGCGTCGTAGGGATTCACCACCTCCCGCCGGGCACCGCCCGCAGCCTGCGTCCACTCACCGTCGATGTAGAGCTCACCCACCGCGGGGCCTCCTTCGCGTCCGGCCGGGACCGATTGATCGGTTCGACGTTTCAGCAACATGGCCCATGGGATGGTCGACGGCCGCGGGACGCACCGCCGGGGTTGCGTGCGGGCGGCCCAGAGGACCCGGGTGGGCTAGTGGTACGGCGCGGATGGCTGACCTGGGGATTGATGCGCCGGGTGGGCCGACGCGAAGGCAAGTTGGGCGTTGCCCCGCGCCTGGTGGCTCGACCTGGCGGCACCGCTGCTGTGTACGAGGCCGCCGACCAGCGCGACGTGATGGGCCACGCAACGCGTCGCGACAAAACCCGGCGACATCGACGACCGTCCCCGGGACACTGGTCGCCCATGGATGAGGTCGAAGTCGTCGTCGCCCATTCCGAGCGCGCGACCCTGCGCGTCGGCGACGTGTTCCTGAAGGTGGACGCCGATCAGGCGCGCATCGATGCCGAGGTCGAGGCGATGGCCCTGGTGCCGGTGCCGACTCCTGAGGTCCTGTGGCGCAAGCCGCCCGTCCTGGCGATCGCCGCGGTCCCCGGGACGGTGCTGGGCCGACTCGGTGAGCCGTCGACCGCGTCTCCGGCGGTGTGGGCCGCGGTGGGCGCGGCCGTCCGCAAGCTGCACGACACGCCGTTGCCACCACGACTCGGCCGGGCCCGGGGGCTCGACGAGCTGATGGCGGAGCTCGACGTCGAGTGCGAGTTGCTCGTGACGAACGGCGTCCTGCCGGCCGACCTGGTCACCCGCAACCGCGAGGTCGCCGAGGCCGCACTCAGGCCGTGGACTCCGGCCTTCACTCACGGGGACCTCCAGATCGTCCACGTGTTCGTCGACGGCGACGAGGTCTCGGGCATCATCGACTGGTCCGAGGCGGGCCCGGGTGACCCCCTGTACGACCTCGCCACGCTGACACTCGGACACGAGGAGCACCTCGACGACGTCGTCGCGGGCTACGGCACCGACGTCGACCTCGACGTGATCCGCGCATGGTGGTCCCTCCGCAGCCTGCTGGCGATCCGCTGGCTGACCGAGCACGGCTTCGACCCGACCGCGCCGGGCTGCGAGGTCGACGTACTGAAATCCCGGATGTGATGCTGCGCGAGCCGGCTTACCCCGGTCGTGTTGATCGGCGATAGCGGAGGCTCATCCACCAATATGGAATGAAAGATCCCATGTACCTGGAGGGCTCGCATGCAAGCTGAGGGGTTCCCCGCGCCGGATTCCGGACTGCTGCTCACTCACTTTCTGACGGTGGCTGACGTGGCCCGTTCTCGCGCCTTCTACACCGACGTCCTCGGCGGCGAGGTGGTGCTTGAGGAGAACCCCTGCACCGTCAGGCTCGCCAACGGATGGATCATCATGAACCCGGGAGGTGGTCCGACCCCCGACAAGCCGGACGTCACGCTGCGCCCGCCCACCGACCCGAGCACGGTCAGCAGCTTCCTCAACCTCCGCGTCGCCGACATCGAGACCACCCACCGGGAGTGGACCGCGAAGGGGGCCGAATTCCTCACGCCGCCGATCGACCGCGGAGCCGAGCTGCGGTGCTACTTGCGCGACCCGGACGGCTATCTCATCGAAGTCGGCCAAGCCACAGGAATGCTGCACGGCATCTACGCGGACCCGCCTGCTGGCACGAGCTAGCCCTCCATCGGGCTCTTCGATTCAGAGGGTGCGCCGAAGTGACGGGGAAAGGTGTCGTCAAGACCCGCAGTCGCGGCCGGCATCGCACTGCCAGCCGGAGAAGCCGCCCTCACGGGGATTGTCGATGTCGTGGTCGAACTGGAGGAACCCCCATGCCACCCAGACGATGAAGGCGATGCAGAGGGCGAGTCCGGTCCACAGGGCCACCTTCTTGAGGAGGCCACCGCGGCCCGCGTCGTCCCGAGTGGTGCTGTCCGGCTTGGGGCGCGGCGGTCCGGCTGGAGTGTGACGGCCCTTCACGAGCGGGCCGTCATCTCGTCGGACGAGCCGGACACGTCGAAGTCCTGGGCCATGCCGGAGGTGTGGAGGTGGGCGATGTCGGCCTGTTCCAGGTCCATGCCCATCGGACCGGGACCGCCGCCGGACACCGTGGCGCGGTGCTCGCTGGGGATGCCCCAGTCGTAACGCTTCTGGACCTCGACGTGGTACTTGATCTCGTCTCCCTGCTTCTCCCCGACGAGGCGGTACTGGAAGTGGTTGAGCGCGTAGTACCACTCCATGCTGCGGTCGCCGTCCGCCGGGTTGGGGGCGGTGGAGGACCACTCGGTGGTGAACGGCCCGTCTCCGCGCTTGCGCACGTCGTTCTGCAGCGTGCCATCCACGTCCTTCCGGAAGGCCGGAATGTCGTTCATCATCTGCTGCGGCTCGACCTCGACGGGCTTTCCGCTGCCGTCGAGATAGTGCTGGACCAGGCCGGCGGCCGTCGGCCAGCCCTTCATGACGGCGAAGTAGGCGGCGACGTTGTTGAGCTGGTTGTAGACCTGGCGGTCCTTGGCGGTGGGCTCCACGATGCCGAACCTGCGGTTCTCGGATTCGAAGTTGCCGACCGTACCGAAGATCACCTTGAGGCTCTTCGCCAGCCACTCGTCGTCCTCGGCGGCGTCATCGAGCAGAGTGCGGACCCGCGTCTGCAGCGAGTCGGCGGTGTTCCTGCGCTCGTCGAGCATCTTCGGGGTCTCCGGGTCGTTCGGGTCGTACATGACCTCCCACTCGACCGTGCCGGAGTCCGTGATGTTCATTCCCTCGGTCAGCGCCTCCCGCTGGAGGTTCTCGGCGCGCAGCTTCAGGCCCGCGAGGCCCTTCACGCCGCCGCGGCCCGTCGCACCGTCGGCCTCCGTGTCAAGGAAGTTCCGCAGGGCCCTGACCTCCTTGTCCAGCGCGTCGATATCCATCTGGACGCGGTCGCAGTAGTCCTGCGCGGCGCGGCCGCCCTCGCCGCGCCAGTGGTCCTCATGGAGAGGCTTCACCACGTCGTCATGGAAGCCCGTCCTTGCCTCCGTGAGCTTTCGGTGAACTGTCACCCACTCGTCGGCGAATGTCTCCAGTCCGGCGACGTCGAGTTGCAGCAGTGCGTAGAAGCCGGGCATGTCCTGTCCCCGTGTTCCGGTGCGGTCGGTGGTCCTCAGGCTCACGAGAACTGTGAGGCGGTGCGCGTCTCGTTGGCGTCGTAGGCGTCCGCGCTGAGGCGGAAGTTGGCCGCAGCCTGGTCGAGCCGCTGCACAACGACGTTGTTGAGCGCCTCCCAGCGGCCCTGCAACTCGTCGAGACTGCTGGTGAACTGCCACCCGCCGGCCGCACGGGCCAGGTCGCTGTTCGCGTCCTCGGCCACGCCCCGCGTCTTGCGGATGACCTCGGACGCCGTCTCGCAGTCGTCGGCCCGCCTGCGCAGGAACGAGGAGGTCACGCCGACGTCGGGATCGGTACCCCACGGCGCCGGCGGGGTGGGGCTGGGGTTCGGCGAGGGCGACGGCTCCGGGCTCGGGCCCCCGTCGCCGTCCGATCCCGGGTCGGACGGTGGGGGAGCCGGAGTGGGGCCGGGCGTGGGCCCCGGAGAGGGCTCTGCCACGGTCGCGTACGCCAACCTCGGGTCGACGGGCTCGCTCATGATTCTCCCTCGGCCGTCGGCACGCGCTTCCCCCGTGGAGCGCGACGACAGCTCACTTTAAAATGTACACGACAACCAAACGGACGCGCCTGCTCTGGACCACCCCGCCCGACCTCGAGGAGGGGGCAGACTCGACGGGCTGCCGTGGCCGATAGACGCTTCTGTCGGTGCGCGGCGCTTGACGCCGTGGCGTAGGTGGTCTTGGTCGAACATGTTTGCTGCCGAAGGGAGTGGCAACGCGATGTCCATGAGCCCTTCGAACAACGACACCAGTCAAGATTCCGTATCCGCGAAGGCGGCCGCGTCCAAGGCCCGTCGCACCACGTCGCGGGCGACTGCTCCGGCGTCGAAGGCGGCGGACAAGGCTGCCGACAAGGCCGGTGACGCGGCATCAGCCGCCGCCGGCGCCGCCGAACGGACTGCCAAGGCAACCACTTCGGTCGCTCATACGGCAGCCCAGCGCGTCGAGGCCGGTCGCATGGCAGTCGTCTCCGCCTCGGGGCAGGCTGCCGCGTTCGCCAAGTCGACCTGGACGCTCATCGCCAACCGCAAGATCCTCGCCGCGGGCGTGGGCGCAGGGCTGACCGCGCTGAGTGCGATGTCGTACGCGGCGGGTCGGCGTTCCGGTCGGCGCACCTTGGGTCCGATCACCCGTATGACCGGTGGCCGGATCTGACACGCGGGGCTGCCTCATCCGCAGCACAGGCGAGCATGCCGACCCAGTAGGGCGGCAGCGACTTCGTACTGGCCGCAAGGCCGCGTTCGACGTCGCTGCCGCCCTACTGCATCGGTGTTGACCGACCGACGCATCAGGTCCTACGCCGGTCAAGCTGCCGGGCCCGCTTCGGCGAGGTGTACGCCTGCCGTCGGTACCGCACGGAGGTGGGCTCCCGCGTCTGAGCGCTGCAGCGGCTGAGTACGATCACCTACTCCGGTCTGAGTACGCGAGCGGTAGCCCGCCCCGCGCGGCGCCGGAAGGGTGGACCTATGCGCCGACTGCTGCTGCTCGCCCCGCTGTTGCTGTTCACCGTCAGCTGCGGGGTGGTGCCGTCCTCCGAGGACGAGGCGACGGACGCCGCACGCGAGGCGGCCAGGCACGCGGGCGAAGTGCTCTACGGCCAGCGTCCGCGCACGGCGGAGGAAGTCGGGCGCTCCGCTTCCGGCATCGACGGGGTGGAGGTGATGCGGGTGACGGGTACCTCGACTCACGACGGGGACGGCATCGACGTGATCGTCCGCACCTCCGGCTCGGCGTACAACGAATGGAGCGACCCCCAAGAAGTCACCGTGCGGCGCTGTTTCGCCGTGCGGGTGTCGCCCAAGTCGGAGTGGCGTGAGGATCCCCGCGACGCGGACTGCCCGCAGGGCCCTCCGCTGACCTTCGCCCCGCCACCCGAACCGCCCCAGTTGCCCTATGAGGAACTTCGCGCGAAGCTTCCCCGGGTGCCGGAGGGCGGCCGGGTCGACGAGGCCGAGGTGCGCCGTACGCTCGCCGCCCTGGACCTGGATCCGGCAATCCGTACCGAGGTCAAGGCGGACGGCGGCCGGGTCGGCGTTCTCCTGTCGGTGAAGGGCAATGGCTTCGACCCGCAGGACTGCCTACTTGCCCGCGTGGCCCCCGGCGCCAACCAGGTGTGGGTGCCGTCCCGGATCCAGCGGATGCCAGGAGAGGGCGGTTGCTCCATCGCCAACGCCCTGGATCCGATGCCGGCACCGCACTAACGGGTCGACGCACGGAGTGCCGGCGGTGCCCCTTCAGCCGGCGGGGGAGGGCGGCCGGTCCCAGTGACGCCCAGGGCCGGCCAGAAGGTCACCGGCACGCGCGACCGGTGTTGATGCACTGGACCATGCGGTTCATCAGGCGCTCGTCGAAGACGTTGATGAAGTCGCCGTGGTCCGTGATCGGCTTGTGCATCTGCTCGGGGAAACCGTCCACCGCGTAGAAGGGGTTGGACTGCCCGTTGTCGTCGAGGCTGGGTGCGTCCACGTCGTAGACCAGACGCTGGACCAGCTGCGGGATGGCCCTCATTCCGCTCGGGCAGGCACCGGTCCTCGGGTCCGCGAACGCCACGTGCGAGCGATGGTTGGCACTGTCGGTGCTCCGACCGTCCCAGCAGCTCTGGAACTTGGACGTACGGACCAGGCTGCTGCCCTGCGGGCAGATCGGGTACTTGTCCGTCAACTGGCGGTTCTCGAAGCCGGTGCAGCTCCAGGAGGCATTCGCGTTCGCGGTGCCGTTGGTGAATGCCTTGGCGTCACCGGTGATGATCCGCAGGAACTTGGGCATCGCCACGACCTTGCCGCGCGGGCTGCCGACGAAGTTCAGGGTGACCTTCGAGGCGGTCAGAATCGTGCCGGTGTTGCCCTCGGCGCCGCCGCCGAGTTCCTGGGCGTCGAACTCCTGCTTGCCGTCCTGCAGACGGAGAACCGGCCAGTAGTACGTCGACTTGTCGCCCTGGTTGCGGCAGCTCGTCGCGGCGGCGGCGAACTCCTCGTTGGTGGTGAACGCGTCGTTGTCCTGATTGCCGACGTAGTCGTGGGTATGGTGCGCGCCGTTGTCGACGCCGGGGGCGACGATGATGTTGTCGGAGTTGTAGAGCTTGTTCTCGTTGACGCCGCACTGGGTGGTGAACCTGCCCGCGGAAGCGCCGCGCTGCTTGCGAGGGCTCTTCACATTGGGCCGGACCGTGGTGATGTCCACGAAGTCGGCGGCCACCGGGCCGTTGCCTTGGACGGCGGTGTCGCCCTGCTCCTGGCCCGGCCCCTGTTCCTGCTGGGCGTCGGTGGCGCGCAGCGTGCATGCGGCGAGGGCTTCGAGGCCCTGTGGCCTGGTGCCCGAGCGACCTATGGCGATCGCGATCCGGTCGATGGTCGCGGTGCGCCTGTCCTTCAGCGGAGCCATGATCGCGTTGTTGGCGAAGCTGCGGTCCTGCTGGATGGCCTTGGCCGAACTTCGAAGCTTCTGGTACGCCTCGGACACCTGCTTGTCGAGCAGCGCGAGTTCCCTGTCGACCTGCGTCCTGGCCCGCTCGGGGACCGAGGTCAGTTTGGCCCCGACATCAGGGCAGCTGATGGTGGTGGCCCCGCCTGCCGGATCGGCCGGGCCCTGGGTCGCACGTTTCGTGGAGTTGCCGTTCGCGCTCTCGTGGGCTGAGGCATACACGTTGACCGCGATCAGCGCTCCCGCTCCAAGGGCCAGACCTGCCGTGGCGGCGATGGCGCGCTGTGTTGTCTTCGACCGCTTGCGAGTGTTGTGTCGCATGGGATTCCTCTGAGGTGGTCGGCCGTCAGGTGTCTCGGCGGCCTGGGGTGCTCAGAGTTACGGGTGGGGTGAGTGTGAGGGCGGGGCGTTGGGTGTCATGTCATGCCTACGTAAGAAAGTGGTGGGTTCGAGCTGGACGAAGTCGGTCTCTCCTTACGGATGTCTTACATGTGGCCGACGGGCGCCGAGCGCCCCTGGGCGGCCGCCTAGCTTGAGCCGATGCGATCCCTCCGTACCTTGCGCGTGATGCTCTTGGTGACCGCTGCTCCGCTGCTGTTGGCAGGAGCCGGCTTGATGCACCCGCGACATCTGACGGCGACGACGGCGGGCCACTGGGCCGCGCTGCACATCGCCCTCCTGCCGGTCTTCCCGCTCCTTGTGCTCGGACTGCTCGTGCCCTTGTGGGGCAGGCCGCGCCCGGATGCGGAGGGAGTGCTGACGGTGCTCTGCTGGGGCGGATGTCTCTGCTTCGCCGCGTATTACTCGGGTCTCGACGCAGTGGCGGGCATATCCGCAGGAGTCGTGGTGGACCATGGTGTGCATGGGGCGGCCGGCCGACTGTTCGTCGTCGGCGATGAGTTGGGCAGGGCCGGCGCGTACGGACTGGCCGTGGCCTCGCTGGCGACCTGCAGGGCGCTGTGGCGGCGGTGCGGTGTGAGGGTGTTGCCCGGCGCCGCAGTGCTGCTCGTCTCCTGCTGGTCGTTCGTCGACAGCCACATCTTCTGGCCGAGGGGTGTGTTCACCATGCTCGGCTTCGCCGTGGCATTCGCCCTGCTGTCGGTGGCGGCACCTCGATCCGCCGAGGGCGTGCGGGAGCGAGGGCGGCCGACGAAGCGCGTTTAGGTGGCGGGGCGTTCGCCGGCCATGGAGGCTTGGCCGGCTCCGATCAACGCAAGTGGTTGTCACCGCCGGGCGCTTGCACTTCTCGAAAGCTGGTCTATACCAAGTCGTCGCGTCCCAGTATCCTCATGCGTAGACGACCCACAGCACACCGATCTCTCTCCCCCCACCCGCACCAGGTTGCGTGTTGGCGCCAGCGGCACCGCGCGACGAGCCTCGGCAGCAGCGCGACCTGATTCACCGCCTCCAGGAGGAACACGGTGAGAGTTCGCACCAGAAGCACGGCGATCATCGGCACGGTCTGTCTCATCGCTTCCCTCGCGCTCACCGCGGCGTCAGCCGATGAGCCGTCCGCCGCACGTCAGGCGTCCAAGGTCACTCTCAAGAACGTGGCCACGGCACAGAACCCGACGGCAGGCGTCGCCGGTCCCGGAGGGAAGCTCTGGATCGCCGAACGCCCGGGCACCGTAAGGACATTGGACAGCAAGGGGCTCAGCAAGCCTGTCCTCGACATATCCGCCGAGACCACCACCGACGGCGAACGAGGACTGCTGGGCATCGCGTTCGACAAGAAGTTCGCGCACTTCTACATCTCGTTCACGAACCTCGAAGGCACCAGCACCGTCGACGAGTTCGCCGTGCGCAACGGCAAGATCCAGCCGCAGACCCGGCGTACGGTCATCACCCAGACCCAGCCGTACCCGAACCACAACGGCGGCGACATCAAGATCGGCCCCGACGGCTACCTCTACATCGCACTCGGGGACGGCGGCTCGGGCGGAGACCCGCACGGCAACGGCCAGAACCTCGACACACTGCTCGGCAAGCTCCTGCGGATCGACCCGAGGGGCGGCAAGCCGTACGCCATCCCGCCGGACAACCCCTTCGTGAACGACCCGAAGGCGAAGGACGAGATCTGGGCATACGGGCTGCGCAACCCATGGCGGTTCTCCTTCGACGCCGGCACCGGTGACCTCTTCATCGGCGACGTCGGCCAGAACGACTGGGAGGAGGTCGACTGGGCGCCGGCGAGCAGCAAGGGCGGCGAGAACTACGGCTGGGGCCAGATGGAGGGAACCCATCCCTTCCGGGGCGGCACGGAACCGGCGAACCATGTGCCGCCGGTCCACGAGTACGACCGCGCCAACTTCGCATGTTCGGTGATCGGCGGCTACGTCTACCGGGGCAAGGCGATCCCGTCCCTCAAGGGTCAGTACGTGTTCAGTGACTACTGCGACGGCACCGTACGCTCCCTGCAGATGAAGCACGGCAAGGTGACCGCCGTGAACGACCTCGGAGCCAACGGCGGCGAGGTCATCTCCTTCGCCCAGGCCGGCAACGGCGAACTGTATGTGCTCGCCATTGGCGGCAGCGTCTTCCGGGTCGACCCGGCGTAGCAATCACCGGCAGGAGCGCTGCGCAACCAGTGTGATCGTGCGGCTGTTACCCCCTGTAGCCGCAGGCTGGTCAGCCGGATGCGGCGGAAAGGATCACGTCCACGAGCCTGTCCGCCGCATCCGGCCTCCCGTGCGCCCGGGCCCGCCGCGCCATCTCTTCCCGCCGCGCGGGATCGGCGAGGAGTGGGCCCACCGCGTCTCGCAGATGGTCTCCGGTGACGTCGCCCAGGAGAGCGATGGCGGCACCGGACTCCTCCAAGTGGCGTGCGTTGTGCGCCTGTTCGTTGCCCGCTGAGGAGGCGAGCGGGATGAACACGGCCGGTTTGCCCAGTGCGGTCAGCTCGGCCAGGGTTCCGGCCCCACTCCTGGACACGAGGACGTCCGCGAGAGCGAGTACATCGGGCAGCTCCGGGCCCACGAACCCGGCGAGGTGGTACCGGCCGGCCGACCCCGCTGGCAGGGTCGCCGCGTACTGCCGCAGCTCCCCGGCGTTGTCCGGACCGCACTGGTGGATCACGTTCGCCCTCTCCAGCAGCCAGGGCAGGGCATCCCGTACGACGCCGTTGATCTGCTGAGACCCCTGCGCGCCGCCCGTGACGTAGACCGTCGGCAGCCGACGGTCGAAGCCGTGAAGCCCCAGAGCCTGCACCGCCTTGTCCGCCTGGCCGGTCAGCACCTCCGGCCGGATCGGGTTGCCGGTGACTACCGCGGCGCCGCGTACCTCCTGCGGTAGGAGAGGCAGGGTCGACTCGGAGGACACTGCGATCCGGGTCGCCGAACCGGCCAGTTTTCGGTTGGCGAGGCCGAGGCGCACGGTCTGTTCGTGCAGGACCAGCGGACGCCGGCACATACGCGCGGCCAGTCCCGCGGGAACGGCGACGTAGCCGCCCGTGGCGAGGACCACGTCCGGCTCGAAGCGGGAGATGATCTTCCTTGCCTGAGCCACGCCGAGCGGCACGCGTGCCATATCCCGCACGTTCGCTGCCGACATCATCTTCAGCGGGTTGCTCGAACGGCGGATCTTGCCCGTGGCCACTGTGGCGAACGCGATTCCCTCGGCCGGCGCAATGCGTGCTTCCAAGCCCTCGGCCGTGCCGATCCACAGCACATCGAGGGCCTTGCCCTCCGCCGCGAGCCGGTTCTGCAACGTGCGGACCGCAGTGAGCGCCGGGTACGTGTGACCGCCGGTGCCTCCTCCGGTGACGATGAGGCGGAAGACGTCGGGGTTACTTGGTTCGTTCTTCACTCGGCGCACCCTATTGGTTGAGCGAGGGCGAGCCTCTGATCCGCCAATTCCCCAAGGGTGTAGGGCAGGATTTGGTCGATGGGAAAACGCGTTGGCCGGCCGCCGCCGAGCTGCGACGATGCAGCTGATTTCTCATGTGGAGGGGGCCGTTGTTCGTTTTCGCCTGCGCAGAGTGTGATGCCGCGCTGACCGTCCCCTTGTCTCAAGTCGCCCTTCCGGCCCATGCACGTCAGACGTACGGGGACGGGGCCCAGCTTCCGGTGCTCATGAAGTCAGGCACGTTTGCCGTGGATCCCGATCCATGGGGAGGGCCGTGGCGGATGTGGGACGAGCTCGAACCGGGCGAGGCGGAGGCCCGCGGCATCTACGCGCCGGTCCACGCCCTGTCCGACAGTGCGCCAGGGGCGTTTGTCATCGCGCCCGGCGATGTCCGCGGAACCCGGATGATCCCCGAGATGCGCGGTGGCGCCTGCTGCGGCCTCGACGGGGCCGACGGGCCCAACATGGCCTGCGAGACGTGCGACCTGCCGGTGGCGACCAGGATCGACGACTGCTCCCTCTGGCGGGCAGTGCGGCTCAGCCCAGACGCGGTGCGCCGCGTCCGCGTGGAAGGTGCCCACCCTCCTCCGCTTTCCTGGACGGAGCTGACCGAGCAGGGGGCGAGCACGCCACCGTTCGAGCCGATTTCCACGTGGGGAGGACGGTTCGGCACGAGCCACTACTGGTCGTGGAGTCCGCAATGGGAGGCGGCGGCCGGCCATGCGCTCGCCCACCTGCTGGCGGCCTCCGAAGGACAGCCGGTGACAGTCCCCACGGGTCTTACCGCGGACGTGTTCCAACGAGCGCTCGACGCCCTGCTGCCCGTTGGCCCGGCGAAGCGACGCGCCGTCCTGGCTGGACCCGGACGGCCCACCCCTGACGCGGGCGTCGACATCCTCCTCGTACCGGTCCATCCACAGACAGGCCGAACCTGGGCGCCCGACGGCACGGCAACATCCGCATACCGGGTGCCGCTGCCGCTGGGCGTGTGGCTTTGGCTGGTCTCTGCTCAGCCGTACTTGCCGGTTCCCGCGACGGGAAGGCTGCCCGACGACGTCCTCCGCGACGAGCCACTGGCGCCGCGCCCCAACTACCTGTTCCGGGCCGATTGGGGAACGTTCCAGCACACCCTGGTGAGGCTTCGAGCCGTTCGCAGTCCGTGGCTCCGCACGATTCTTGAGAGCCTTCCCCAGGACGGAACGGCTGACTTCTTCTAGCTGCCGGGGATTTTGGGAGATGCTCCGGGAGTCAGCATCACCGCAGACGCGTGTCGGGGGACACCGGGCCGTCAGAGTCAGGCGACCAGTTCGGCGATGCTTCGGGCTGCCAGCCACAGGCCGAAGAGCAGGGCGAGAGTGACGATCAGTTGTTCCTGGTGCTGTTCCAACCAGGTCCGCAGGGCGTTCAAGCGGGCGTTCGCGACTGCGGGCGCCCAGACCACGTACAGCTCCATGGCGATCAGGCTGAGCGTGGCCAGCAGGCAGTAGCCGGTCAGGGCGAGCCAGTCGGCGAGGGTGGAGAGGTCGGCGTCGACGGCGGTCGCGGCGCCGGCGCCGACCAGTGCCCAGGGTTGGAACACCCATGCCAGGCCGCCTGCCGTGACCGTGGAGATGTCGTCGATCCGGGCGGTCCAGCGTGGCGGGCTGTGCGGGCGCGGTGGTCGGCGGTAGCGGTATGCGCTGTACAGCACCAGCGCCAGGCCGATGGTGAGCTTCGCAGCGGTCGCCGCAGTCGAGGGCGCGCTGTGACGAGCGGGGGGCTCACCACCGGTCAGCAGCAACACACAGGCAATCACGACGATCAGGTTGGCCAGCCACGACAACAAGAACGCCAGGCCCAGGCGAACGCCGTGCCGCGAGGAGAGCAGCAGGATGAAGGCGCTGTTGTGCAGAGGCCCCAGGGTGATGGCCGTACCTATGACGACCAGGTCGAGGGCCATCGGATCAGCCGTTCCCGGGTGTCAGGGCGAGCGTCACTGGGGGCACCGAATGCTCCGCCGGACAGACATTCTCGGATCCCGTCAGGAAGGAGCCACCGGGAAGCCGCCCCATACTCCGGGGCAGCGCCGAGGATGGGCCCTGGGCCGTCGTCGTCATGACAACGACGGTGCACCAACGCAACCAGGGTGCTGCAGCGACACGCCCAGGTGGGAGCTTCCTCGTCGCCACCGACCACGCAGCGCGAGGGACGGATACCCCCGGCCCACACCGTCTCCGTCCGCCACCTGGGGATGCTGCCGGCCGGTCACAACCGGAGGGTGAACCAGGTGGTCTTGCCTCGTTCGTCCGGGCGGACTCCCCAGCTGTCGGCGACTGCGTCTACGAGGATCAGGCCGCGCCCGGATTCGTCGTCCTGGGCGGCGAGCCGCGGCTGGGGGAGGTGGGGGCTGAGGTCGCTGATCTCGATGGCGAGTTCGGTGGTGGTGCGGCGTAGGTGGAGGACGAGCGGGCCCTCGGCATGCTGGACCGCGTTGGTGAGGATCTCGGAGACCAGCAGCCTCGCGTCGTCGGCCGCGGACGCGCACTCCCACGCGGTGAGGTTGTCGACGACGAACGAGCGACCCGCGGGTACCGAGGAGGCCTCGGCCGGCAGCTCCACGGAGGCTGCGGCCAGCGGCGCGGCGGGGAGCTGGGCCAGGAGCAGGGTGACGTCGTCGTCATGGCCCTCCGGGTCCGGCAGCAGGGCGGCGAGTACGTGGTCGGCGGTGGCCTCGAGGCGGCGCGTGCGGGTGAAGGCGCTGGCGAGGGTCGTGCTGAGCTTGTCGATCTCGTCCTCGATGTCGCTGCCGGGCGTCTCGACCAGGCCGTCGGTGTACAGCACGAGAGTGGCTCCGGGCGGGATGGCCGCGTCGGTTTGCTGGTAGAGGATGTCGCCGACACCGAGAGGCGCGTTCACGGGGGAGAGGAGCCGGTGGACACCGTCGCCAGGAGTCGCGACGAGGGCGGGCAGGTGGCCGGCCGAGCAGACTGTCACGGATCCGGAGTCCGGGGCGATGACCAGGTAGCAGCAGGTGACGAGCTGGTCGGGGACATCGAGGTCGGCGACGACCGCGTCCAGAGCCTGCATGAGCTGGCGAGGCTGCATGCCGGTCTTGGCCAAAGCATGGGCGGCGGAACGCAACTGGCCCATGACGGAGGCCGCTTCCAGGCCTCGGCCCATGACGTCGCCGATCAGGATGCCCACCCGGCCGGCGCCGAGCGGGATCAGGTCGAACCAGTCGCCGCCCACGCCCGGCCCCTGGGTGGCGGGCCGGTAGCGGCTCGCGGCCTCCAGGCCGGGGATGGCGGGCGGGGTGCCCATCAGACTGCGCTGAAGGGTGAGGGCGATGTGCTTCTGCTGCTCGTACAGGGCGGTGAGTTCGGCCTCGGCCCGCTTGCGGTCGCTGATGTCGCGGATGATGGCGCAGGCACCGATGACCCTACGGTCGGGGCTGTACGTGGGCCACAGGGTGACGTCCACGTCGAGCGCGGCGCCGGTACTGGTGAGACGGAGCGTTTCGAAGTGCTCTATTTTCTCGCCCTTGCGCAGCCGCTCCAGCAGCAGGGTGATCTCGTCCTTGCGCTCGGGCGGCGCCAGCATGGACACGTGCCGGCCGATGGCTTCCTCGGCCGAATAGCCGTACAGCTGCTGGGCGGCGACGTTCCAGTAGGTGATGCGGCCGTCGAGGGTCTTGGCGAGGATGGCGTCCTGGGAGGACTCCACGAGCGCGGCGAGCTCGTTGATCCGCGCCTCGGCGGCCTTGCGTTCGCTGACGTCGCGGACCGCGGCGGAGACGAGGAGACCGTCCGCGGTCTCCAGCGGACTGAGACTGATCTCGACGGGGAACTCGCTGCCGTCCTTGCGCAGCCCGTGGAGTTCGAGTCCGGCGCCCATGGGGCGGACCTGCCGGGTGGCGGCGTACCCCTCGCGGTGCTGGGTGTGGTGGGCGTGGAAGCGGTACGGGATGAGCAACTCCACGGGATGTTCGAGGAGTTCGTCGCGTCGGTAGCCGAAGAGGACTTCGGTCTGGGCGTTGACGAGTTTGATGATTCCGGTGTCGTCGACGATCACCATCGCGTCCGGGGCCGACTCCAGCAGGCCGCGGAACCGTTCCTCGGCGGCCTTGCGTTCGCTGACGTCGCGGACGGCGGCGGAGACGAGAAGTCCGTCGGGAGTCTCGAGCGGGCTGAGGCTGATCTCGACCGGGAACTCGCTGCCGTCCCTGCGCAGTCCGTGGAGTTCGTGTCCGGCGCCCATGGGGCGTACCTGCCGGGTGGCGGCGTACCCGTCGCGGTGGGCGGCGTGCTGGGCGCGGAACCTTCCGGGAATCAGCATTTCCACGGGGTGTTCGAGGAGTTCGTCGCGTCGGTAGCCGAAGAGGACTTCGGTCTGGGCGTTGACGAGTTTGATGATTCCGGTGTCATCGACGATCACCATCGCGTCCGGAGCCGCCTCCAGCAGGCTCCGGAACCGGTCCTCGGCCGTCCCGGGTTGGTCCGCACCGGGCGCGACGTCGCGTCGACCGTTCGACCGCTCGGTGGTACCAGCGCCGTCGCTTGACGCCGACGCGATTACGTTGCTCATAGCGGCCCCAACTGCCTGACGGATTGCACGGAATGCAGCGAATCGCGCCATCCCAGCGCATCCCGGTCGCAGCCGCCCTCGCCTGACGCCTACTGGCTCTTCAACGGCCGTACTTGCCCGCATGCGATCGGTCGCTTCACCAGCGTGGCGGAACGGAAAGCGCCGCCATGTCCGAGGGTGAGTTAGAAGGGCCCGGCAAGTGCTCGACCAGTCCGCTTTACGGCATGAAATTCTCGGAGGCCAGAAGGGTAATGAAGCCGCGGCGCGCCTCAGCGGTTCTTGAGGTCCCGGATGAGTAGATCGGCTGCCGCCAGCTTCCGTGCACTGTCCGCCAGTTCATCGGTGAGCCGGGTGATCTCCTTCGACAGGGTGCCGCGGACCGCTTCCATCTCTGCCTCGATCCGCTCCCGGGTCAGGGTCTCGTAGCGGCCCCATTCGTATGTGTTGCTGTGCTGCCAGGTGAGGATCTCGTTCTGCTCCTCGACCAGGGCCAGCCTTTCGGTCGGGATCTCGTTGAGCCGCTGACGCAGTTCCCGCACCTGCCGGTCCAGCCGGAGACGATCCCGCTCCAGCTTTCCGATCTTCCGTTTCAGTTCGGCGTGGTCGGCGCGCTGCTGTCCGAGTTCTCTCTCCAGCTCGCGCAGCTCCGCTTCGACCTGCGCCTTCTCGTCGAGGAGTTCGCGGAACTCGTCGCGCGCCCTGTCTTCGTACGTCTTGAGGTCGGCCAGGATCTCCTGGAGCCCCTCCTTCGCGGCCTCCAACTGGTGGCTGGAGGCGTCGCGGGGCGGACGTTCGTACTCGATGCTCGGGCTGGCGGGGAGCGAATACGACGCCGGCTGTTCCTGCTGGACCTGCCTTCGCTGTTTCTCCAGGCGGGCCAGGCGGTTCCACCTCTCGGCCCAATCGGCGAGGCGAGGGTCGTCGTGGCTGATCCGGACCGTTTCCTTGTTGTCTCCGCAGGCGACCAGGACGCGGACCAGAGCGATCAGGAACTCGCGTTTCGGCAGGCGTTTTCCATGCAGCGCGTCATTCACGGTGGATTTCGGCAGAGTGACGGACACCGCGCGTTTGCTGATCTCCGAGTGACTCGGACGGCCCGCCGCTATGTGAAGGTCGCTCAACTGCTCCGCGAAGGCCGCGAGTTCGTCTTCGTACGCACCGTTCACACATCCCCCTGCCGCAGCTCGGGCCCCATGCTAGGACCAGGTCGACGGCTTTCGCGGGGCATTCGCCCCACTCGCTCCCACCCTGCCGGTCCCTTCCCAGACCTTCCGATCCCTTCCGGTCCGCTCCGGCTTCGGACGATCGGTGCCGGGTCCTTCCGGTGCGCTCGCTCGCCGCGGGGCCGGCCGCTGGACTGGTCGGCATGAGCGATGAAGAGAAGCACGAGACACGGATCGTCGAACTGGCCGCGCTGCTCGTCCTCCTGGGGCTGTCGGCCGCCGTGTACGTATGGGCCGGGCCAGCGGCCCTGACCGCCGTGAGTGGCGTGGGGGCGGGGCTGTTCGCCACTTGGCGGTCCCAGCCCCGCCCACCACGTCGTTGAAGCGCCGTCCCGCGCGGAGTGCTACCTGCGGGTGACGGCGTAGCCCTTCAGGTCACCGAAGCGCCGTCCCGTGCGGCGTGCTACTTGAGAGTGACGGCGTAGATCTGCACTCGGGCATCGTTCGGCAGGCCGACAGAGCGCACCGTCTTCGAGGCATCAAGGTCGGCGGACGCACCGAACAGCCGCACCGGCGGACCGTCCACACCCTGCCCGCGCTTGATCCGGTGCGGCATCTCCAGCACCACCGAGCTGCCCTGCGGTGTCGATCCCGCCCAGTCGCCCACGGTCACGGGCACCTCGGCGGTGCTGCCGTCGGTGTAGCGGACGGTGAGCGCAGTCGTCGCCGGACCGTGGTGGGCCACGGCGACCAGGCGCAGCGCGCCGTACGACCCGGCCGGGAGCAGCATGGACTGACCGCGAGCCTCGACGAAGTTCAGGGCCGTCCCGGACGGGTCGGGAGCGTCGTACGTAACGCCGCCCCAGTCGACCGGACCCGCCGCAGGCAGCAGATCACCGTCGAAGCTCCAGCCCCCTCCGTCGAAGTCGCCCTCGTCGGACGCCGCGACAGTCGCCGTACCGTCGTGGTTCACCTCCTTGCGGAGATCGACGGCGCACACCTCACCAACTCCTTCCGCGCAGCGGGCCGCCGCGCGTATCTCGATGGTCGCGAGGCGTTCCACGGGTTTCACACCCTTCGCGCTCGCCGTGATCCGCACGGTGTACGTACCCGGCGCGGTGTTGGCCGGCACACTCACGTCGACCGCTGCCGTCCGCTGGACGGGAAGCCGATCGGACGTGAGCGACAAGGACGCGGGCGACTTCGCGGTCCAGCCACTGGGAGCCTTCGCCGCCACGTCCACCCGCAGGGTGCCGGGGGACTGGCCCAGCACGTCCATCTGGAGACGGACATTCTGAGCCCTGTCGGCCGTCGGCAGGACATCGGAAGACGTGCGCAGCGAGGCGTCGAGGTGGCGGCGCCCATCGGCTGGCGCGCGGTTCACGGACGGCGGTTCGGCGCCCTTGCCCGTACCCCATGTCGACGGCCGGTCGGCCATCTCGAAGGAGAGCTTTCCTCCCTTGGCGACCGCGTCCCAGTCCAGCCAGGTGGCGCTGAGGTTCGTCCCGCCGAACTTGGCCTGTCGCACGTAGCGTTGTGTGTCGCTCGTACCCGGGGCCTTGACGGTGAGCGTGCCGCCCTGCTGTTTCCCGTAGTCGCCGATGCGGATGACCGCCG
The DNA here is from genome assembly GCF_008704715.1 of Streptomyces chartreusis. Taxonomy (NCBI): domain Bacteria; kingdom Bacillati; phylum Actinomycetota; class Actinomycetes; order Kitasatosporales; family Streptomycetaceae; genus Streptomyces; species Streptomyces chartreusis. The sequence continues at coordinate 178,036 of NZ_CP023689.1, read as the reverse complement.
AGGGGAACTGCGGACTGGAGACGGCGAGGAAGTCGCCGCCGTTGGTCGTCGGGTACAGGCCCAGGGAGGAGAAGACGTACCAGGCGGACATGGTGCCGAGGTCGTCATTGCCGGTCATGCCGTCGGGCCCGTCCGTGAAGAGCGTCATCGCGGCACGGACCACGGTGGCGGTCTTGGCGGGTGCGCCGGCCCACAGGTACATGTACGGGGAGTGCAGATCGGGCTCGTTGTTGGGGTTGTAGGTCGGCTTGCCGTAGTAGTCGTACGGTGCCGCGATCCAGTCCTCGCGAGCGGTCTTGGCGGGGTCGGCGAGGAGCTTGTCGTAGGCGAAGAAGGCGTCGAGCCGCTTCTCGGTCTCCCGCTTGCCGCCCATCAGCGAGACGAGCCCGGCCGGGTCCTGGGGCACCAGCCACTGGTACTGGTAGGCGCCGCCCTCATGGAACTGATGGCCTGCTTCGACAGGGTCGTAGGGCGTCAGCCAGGTGCCGTCGACCGTGCGCGGCCGGAACTGCTTGATGGAGGAATCCCACAGATTGCGGTACCACTGGCCGCGTGCCGCGAACAGGCGGGCGTCCGCGGTGTGCCCCAGTCCCTTGGCCATCAGGGCCAGCGACGCGTCCGCCGCCGCGTACTCCAGGGTTGCCGAGGCGGGGTGCCGGCAGTCGTTGTCGCCGCCCTTGTCGGCACAGTCCTTCCCCAGTTCGAGCCCGCTGGGCAGGTAGCCGCGCTCGCTGTACGCGGCCACCCCCGCACGGCCGTTGTAGGGGGAATCGTCCGGCGGCGTGCTCAGAGCGTTCTTCCGCAGGAGCGCGTACGCCTCCTTCTCGTACCCCGTGAGCAGGCCCTTGGACCATGCCTCGACCAGGAACGGAGTGACCGGGTCGCCGGTCATGATGTTGGTCTCGCTGTTGGCGAGCGACCAACGAGGCAGCCAGCCACCGTCCCGTCCGATCGCGACGACCGACAAGGCGACATCACGGGCGACCTTCGGCTGCAGCATCTGCAGCAACTGGTTCTGCGGCCGGTGGGTGTCCCACAGCGACAGGTTCTGATACGGCGTGAATCCCGTGGCGAGATGCGTCTTCCCGTCGAAGCCCGCATAGCGGCCGTCGACGTCCCCGGCGAGGTTCGGGTGCAGCTGCGAGTGGTAGAGCGCCGTGTAGAAGGCGCGTTGCCGCTCCTCCGACCCGCCGCCGATCCGGACGGCGTCGAGCTGCCGTTCCCAGGTCTCGTGCAGGGCCGTGCGAGTCGCGTCGAAGTCGTACGAGTCGTCCGTCTCGGCCTTGAGGTTCTGCCGGGCGCCTTCGACACCCGTGTAGGAGAGCCCCACCTTGACGACGACGTCGCGGTCGGCGGCGGCGTCGAAGGTCAGCCAGGCGCCGTTGCCGCCCTCGCCGGCCGCGTCCCGCTCACCGGGGGAGGGAGTGGTTCCGCGCCAGGTGCCGTGCGAGGCGAACGGCCTGTCGAACGTCGCCGTGAAGTAGACGGTGTGCCGGTCCTTGCCCGCGCAGAAGTTGCCCGCCTCCACGCGGCCCTCGACGGTACGGTCGCCGACGACGTGGACCTCCGAGCCGTACACCTTCTGGTTGGCCCTGCCCGTGTTGAACAGGACGTTGGCGCGGTCGGTCGAGGGAAAGGTGTAGCGCTGCCATCCCGTGCGGGGTGTGGCGGTCAGCTCGGCGTCGATCCCGTACTTCTTCAACCCGACGCGGTAGTAGCCGGGTTCGGCGTCCTCGTCGTCGTGGGAGTACGCGGAGCGGTAGACATCGGGGTCGACGCTGTCGACGGCTCCGGTCGTCGGCATCAGCGGCAGCTCGCCCATGACGGAACAGCCGACGCCGGAGAGGTGGGTCTGGCTGAACCCGAGGATCTTGTCCTGCTGGTAGTCGTAGCCTCCCTGGCCGCCGGTGTCCGGACTGACCTGAACCATGCCGAAGGGGGCACTCGCGCCGGGGAAGGTGTTGCCGAAGTTCTGGGTGCCGATGAACGGGTTGACCAGGGAGGTGAGTTGACCGGCCGCCGCCTCGGTGCCCTGGGCGACGGCCGGCGCCGGGCTCAGGGCACCGCCGGCGACGAGCAGTGCGGCAAGCACGGTTGACGCGCGGTTGCGTAGTCGGTGCAGGGGTCTGTGCATGGAGGCGGTCTCCTGTTCCTCACCCGTCATGCGCTGTACGGCATGAGAAGTGATCGGCAAGTGACGGACGCAGCGGGGGAGTTGGCTCGGCTGTACGTGCCGACGAAGGCAGGCGCTGTGCAGGTCATCGTGGTGGGCCCCTTCACAGCGCAATCAGCGGCACATGGCTGGACGGAAGCGGACTAGATCACGCTCCTGACATCGTTGTCAATGGTTCTGGCAGGAGTCCGGCGGGGGCTGCGCCGGCCCAAGCGGCCACGGGGGCCGACCTGTCGGCACCTTCGAAGTCGAGAACTACCGCCGGATCATCGCCATGAAGCTTCCGGAGTCTTGTGGGCGGACATGGCTCGCTCATAGGATCCGAATGAAGGCTCGTTGAATCGTTTCATTCCGAAGTGCGACCCAGTGAGCAGGGGAGTGGACATGCCCGGAAAATGGGACCGCAGGACCTTTCTACGCGCCACCGCGGGAACGGTTGGCACCGGAATTCCCGCCCTCTCGGCCGCGACGCCCGCATCGGCGGTGCCGGCTCTCGGGCCCCAAGCCTCGAAGGCGGACGGGACCCGCGGGCTTCGCATCACGCGCACGACCGTGGAGCACGCGGAGAACGTCCTAGGAACCGACGTGGCTCACCCCCGACTCGCCTGGGAGTTGGCGTCCTCGGGACATGGTGCGCGGCAGACCGCCTATCGCATACAGGTCAGGGCCGGCGGGGCGGGGTGGGCCGGATCGCTGGTGTGGGACTCGGGCAACGTGACGTCCGCGAACAGCGTCGGCGTGGCCTACGGCGGCCCGGCGCTGAAGCCCCGCACTCGGTACACCTGGCGGGTCAAGGTGTGGGACGGGCAGGGGAAGGCGTCGGCCTGGAGTGCGCCCCGTTGGTGGGAGACAACGTTGTCCCCCGAGGAGTGGGGCGCCAGTTGGATCGGCGTGGACAACCCCGAGCCCCTCGACTTCACGGGCGCGTCGTGGATCTGGGCGACCGGGGCGAGCGTGGAGAACGCCCCTGTGGGCACCAGATGGTTCCGGTCCCACCTGGACCTGCCAGGGGACGGCGAGGTGCTCAAGGCCACCGTGGTGGCCACCGCGGACGACGACTTCACCCTGTACCTCAACGGCCGGGAGGCGGTGCGGGCTCCGCAACAGCAGGACGGTTGGAGGAGCGGCCGGACCGCCGACGTGACAGGTGAGGTGAAGGAGGCCGCGGGTGTCGTCCTCGCCGTCAGCGCCACCAACCGTGCCGGCGCCTCGGTCAACCCCGCGGGGCTGCTGGTCCGACTGCGGGTGGAGACGTCGACGGGACGGACGTACGAACTCCTCAGCGACGCCGGATGGCGAGTGACGGACACGGAGCAACAGGGCTGGCAAGAGCCGGAGTTCGACGACTCCGCGTGGCATCCGGCGGTCGTGCTCGCCCCGTACGGCCAAGGCCCCTGGGGTACGGGCGTGAGTGTCGCCGTGCCGGAGCAGCCGTCCCCGCTCCTGCGCAGGGAGTTCGAGGTACCGGGCCGGGTGAGCCGAGCCAGGCTCTACATCAGCGGCCTGGCCTACTACGAGGCGCGGATCAACGGCCGACGCGTGGGACGACAGGTGCTCGACCCCGGCTTCACCGACTACGACGAGACCGTGCTGTACACCGTGCACGACGTCACGGAACTCCTGCGCCGCGGCGCCAACGCCATCGGGGTGAGCCTGGGCCGCGGGTTCTTCGGCATGACGACCCCGAACGTCTGGAACTGGCACCGGCCGCCGTGGCACTCCGAACCGCGCCTCATCGCCCGCCTGGAGATCGAGCACCCAGACGGCTCCCGCACGGCACTCGTCACCGATGACGAGTGGCGGATCACCGAGGGGCCCACACTCTCCAACTCCCTCTACGCAGGCGAGACATACGACGCCCGCCGCGAACCGGGACCGTGGACCAGCCCCGGCTTCGACGACTCCACCTGGCGCACGGCCACGGTACAGAGCGCTCCGAAGGGAAGCCTGCGCGCGCAACCTCACGACGGAATCGAGGTCATCGACTCCTTCAACCCCGAGAGGACCACCCGGCTCGCTCCCGGGGTGCACCTGGTGGACATGGGCCGCACGATGGCCGGCTGGGCCCGGATCACGGTGCGCAACCTCCCCGAGGGCACCAGCCTCCAACTCACCTACGGGGAGAAGCTGAAGCCCGACGGAAGCGTGTCGGCCGAGACGTCACACGTCCCGGGCCGTTTCCAGCGCGACGAGTACATCTGCGCCGGCCGAGAGGAGGAGACCTGGGAGCCCGCCTTCTCCTACAAGGGCTTCCGGTACGTCCAGGTCAGCGGCCTGCCCGAGACGTCCGACGACGCGTGGCGGATCCTCGGCCGCCAGGTGCACACCCCACTGGAAGAGGTCAGCTCCTTCGCCTGCTCGGAGCCCTTCTACGAATGGCTCGACCGGGCCATGCGGCGGACCGTGCTGAACAACATGCACGGCATTCCGACCGACACCCCGATGTACGAGAAGAACGGCTGGACCGGCGACGCCCAACTCGGCACACCGGTGATGACCTACGCGTTCGCCATGCACCGCATGCTCTCCAAATGGCTGGGCGACCTCGCCGACAGCCAGACGGACGACGGCCAACTACCGGTCATCGTGCCGAGCGGCGGCTGGGGCTACGGCGACCTCGGGCCCTCGCCCGAGTGGACGACCGTGTACCCGTTCCTCATCCGGGAGTTCTACCGGGTGTACGGCGACGAGCATGCGGCGCGCGAGCACTGGACGACACTCACCCGGTACCTGGACTGGGAGCTGTCCCGGTTGCGCGACGGCCTCGCCGTCACGGCACTGGGCGACTACCTCGCCCCCGGCTACGGCGGCAATCCCCCGGAGGACACCCGGCTGACCGCTACCGCCTACCTCTACCGGGCGCTGCTGGACACCGCCGAGATGGGGGAGGTGCTCGGCGCCGACGACGTGGTGACGCGCTACCGGAAGGCCGCCGAGCAACTGAAGACAGCCCTCAACGCGGCGTTCCTGGGCGCGGACGGCCACTACCGGACCGCCAAGGACCCCGACTACCGCCAGACCTCCAACGCGATTCCGCTCGCCTTCGGCCTCGTACCGGACAACGCCCGCGACTCCGTCTTCGCCAGCCTGGTGCGGGACGTCGAACGCCGCGGCAACCACCTCAACACCGGCGCGCTGGGCACGAGCGTGCTGCTGCGGGTGCTGTGCGCGCACGGAAGGCCGGACCTGGCCCACGCCGTGGCGACGCAGCGCACCTACCCCGGTTGGGGCTACTGGCACGACAACGGGGCGGACACCATGTGGGAGATGTGGCCGCTCGACTCCCGCTCCCGCGACCACTACTTCCAGGGCACCGCGGCCCAGTGGCTCTACGAGAACGTGGCAGGCCTGCGGCCCGGTGACGCCGGCTACGCGACGTTCACCGTACGACCCGACGCCCGGACCGGCGTGGACTGGGCCCGTACGTCCATGCGCACCGTCCGGGGAACCGCGGGCGTCGCCTGGTCACAGACGGCGAGCGGCTTCTCGATGGAGGTGCGGGTGCCGGTGGGCGCGATCGCGGAGGTCCACGTTCCCGCGGCGAGCCGCGAGGAGGTGACGGCACCTGACGGTGCCCGGCATCTGCGTACGGACGGCGGGTTCGCCATCTACCGGGTGCCGCACGGGACGTGGCGATTCACGAGCTGACGGGGGGCGGGCAGCAGGGCCCTCAGCGCGAGTCGGCGGGGAACACAGGTCAGCCCTTGATGGCGCTGCTGAGTGCGCTCGGCCTGAGGCTTCGCGGCACGATGGCGCCGGATTCGGTAGTTCTCTACGTAGTTTCCTGGATGCCCCGCAGTGACCCGGGACGCGAAGATACGGGCCCCCGGGTTTCCCTGGCCGGAGCGAAAGGACCACGTGTTGGGCTGGATCATCTTTCTCGCCGTCATTTTGGCCCCGTCCTTGATCGGCTTGACCTTCGCGGTCCGTACCGCCCGCCGGGTCGGCAAGGCGGACCGGGCGATGCGTGCGCTTGCTGCTCGTCCTGACTGGGAGCAGCTCAAGCGCGACAAGGACGGGGCGCAGTGGTCCGGTTATGCGATCCACTTTCCCTGGCTGCTGCGCGCGCAGCACGGGACCACCGTGACCGGCCCGCTCGGTGAGCACCGGGTCACCGTCGCCAGGCTCGTTGAGAACCTGACGAGCAGGGTCGACGCCCACTGGCTGGTCGTCGTGTTCGACGTGCAGGGCAGCGGACCGAACATGCGTCTGGAGCGGCATTGGAGTGCGGCGGAGCTCGGACTCAGCTTCCACAAGGATGCGCCGTACCTGCCGATGAGCGACGACCACGCGGGGACGACCGAGAGGTTCCATGCCTCGGAGTTGCCCGAGCGCCTGGTCGAGCTTGCCGGACCGGCGGTCTCGGTGACGAAGGACGGGGTCTGCTTCGTCCACCACCCGCTGCCGGACGTGGTGGACATGGACAGGCTGCTGGAGGAACTGGCCGGGATGCTTCCGCACCTCCTCGCGCTCGCCGGGGACAGCGCCCCGGAGCGCTGAACATCCTCACGGGGCCTGGCGACTGTCCAATCACCGGCGGATCTCGGAGGAAGGGGCCGGTTGTCCCGGACGTGTCGTTTGCTGAGTGTGGCGACGGTGGACATATCCCGTCGGCGGTGTCCTTCGGGCAGGAGCGGACCGTCGGGCTGATCGAAGAAGAGGAGGTCCCGGGTGACCGGGCTCAGAGGCTGGGGAAGACGGCCGTGAAGAACAGCCACAGCAGGACGGCCCAGAAGAGCGCCGCTGCCAGTGATACGAGCAGGGAGCTGCGCCACTTCAGTACCAGGAACGGGAACAGCACGAGGGCCGCCCAATGTCCTGCCACGTCGATGGTGATGCGGGCGGCCTCGCCCAGGGTTCCTGCGCGCCCGGAGGCGATACGGCGCAGGAGCCGCTGCGAGACGAAGCCGTACAGTCCGAAGACGATCGGGAAGAACCACAGTGGTGTGATCGTGACCAGCTCGGACTCCGAGAACTCGTTGAACATGACCATGTAGATGAGTCCGGCCCCCATGAGGCCGCCGATCAGCGCGGTCACGTAGAGGGCGGTCAGCCCGATCGGCTCGGTGGCACCGGCCGGCACGGGCACGGGCACGGGCGAGGCATAGGGAACATCGCTCTGCGGGACCCGGACCACTTGGTGACAGTGGGGGCAACGGGCGTCCTGCCCCGCCCGGTCGGCCGGAGCCGAGATCAAATGCCCGCAGGAGGCATGGAATTCCATCTGCTGACCCGGGTTCATGCGTTGCCTTTCCTGTACCGCTGGAGGAGCGATCATCGCAGCGGCGACATGGCTCCGGCATCCGGGGAACCACGTAGTGGAACACGTAGTCGTGTGGACCCACGTGGGCGTGGACGGTGACGGCTCGTCACTCCTGCCAGGGCCGCCACTCGTCCTAGTCGTCCCTGCGCCACAGGCTGATTCCGCGCTCGCGCAGCGCCGTACGCAGTTCGTGCGGCGCCAGCCAGGAGTGGAGCGGGACGAGGCCTGCGGTGTGGAGCCGGCCCGACAGCAGGTGGTCCACGGCGATACCGGCCAGCAGGGAGGGAATGCGCCCGCCCTCCTGCCGGGCCGTCATCCCCAGCCGCCGCGTGATGGGCCGCCCGCCGCGCTCACCGCTCACGGTGACGGTGAAGCCGCCTGCCTCGTCGCCGACCCGGCCGACGAGCCACGACACCGCGCGCACCAGGGGGGTCCAGTGCCGGGTGGCCCGGGGGCGGCCGGTGCGGGCCCGCAGGGCGGCGAAGAGCCCCAACGCACGGTTGACGGAGGGGAATTCGGTCCCCGCCTTGAAGGTGATGGTTCCGGCACCGCACAGTTCGGCCAGGACGTCGAGGTCGGCCATCTCGTACACCTGGTGCACCAGGCGCCTGCCGACCGGTGGGGCGAACAGTGTCCACTCGGGTTCGGACCAGCCGTGCACCATGGTGGGCACGCCCCCGCGAGGAGCGGTGAAGGGCAGTCCGGCGCCGTGCATCATCGCCTCGAACATCGCCGGGCCGCGGTGCCGCCGGGTGTCGGGGGCGGCGCAGCACAGCACCGTGTCGACTCGGTCCATGCCATGTGCGAGGTCGTGGACGATCAGTGCCTGCAGGCCCGGCACGACGGACGCCCCCGTGAGCACGGGAGCCGTCGCCGAGCGGGCCAGCGTGCTCGCCGCGCGCACAAAGGCCCGGTCCTCGCCGATGTCGACGTACGGCACTCCCGCGGATACCGCCGCCCGCAGCGGCCCGAGCGGGTGGCTGCCGGGGCCGTCGAGGGCCTGGAAGGGGCCTGCGCAGTGCACGACGGCGGCCGCGTCACCCAGGAGTTCGGCCAGTCGCTCGGAGGCGTCACGGTCGCCGGCGGCCCAGCGGACCCGGTCGGACGCGAAAGCGGGACGAGGCGCGCTGCGGGAGACGACGGTGACGCGGACGTCGGGTCGGCGCAGCAGATCGGCCACGACGTAGCGGCCGTAGAAGCCGCTGCCCCCGACCACAACGATGTTCGATTCCCCCATGCGGTGGCATGCTACTGGCCGCCGCACCCGACAATACGGTCGTGTTCACATCACGTGAGGCTTCTCCCATTCCCCGTGAGCGGCTGCACCGACGGGTCTTCGTCGCGGCCGGCGTCTACAACGTCGTCTGGGGCTGCTACGCGGCCGTCGACCCGCAATGGCTGTTCCGGGTCGCCGACATGCCCCCGCAGAACCACCCGCAGATCTTCATGACACTGGGCATGGTGCTCGGCCTGTACGGGCTGCTCTACCTGGACGTGGCCCTGCGCCCAGCCGAAGGCGTCCCCATCGCGGCGGTCGGCCTGGCCGGCAAGATCCTCGGACCGCTCGGGTGGCTGTGGCTGGCGGTCACCGGCGAGTGGCCTTTGGCCTCCGGTGTCATCCTCCTGACCAACGATCTGATCTGGTGGGTCCCTTTCGCGTTGTACCTGCACGACTGCCTGCCGCAGTGGCGCGCCCGGTACCTGGGAGAACGGCGGGGGCAGTGACACGATTGGCATCCGACGCGGCTCAGGTCGTGGCGTCCTCGAACTGGCCCAGAAAGCGGAAGTGGCCACCGGACGCCTGGAAGAGGTACAGCGCCTTCGTGGTGTAGCCGGTGCTTGAGCTTGTGTAGCGCAGCCGCTTGGTGATTCCTTGGTAGTCGGTCTCCCGCAGCCGCGCCACGAGCGGTCCCCGTTCAGTGAGGGACGCGCGCAGCGTCGTCAGCGCGCGGGCCACGAAGAGTGTCGCGTCGTAGGCCTCCGCGGAGTACCAGGGCGGGGCGGTGCCGAAGCGGTGGCGGTAGTCGGCGACGAAGGACTTCGCTGCCGTCACACGGGTCGGATCGAGGAAGGCGGTGGCGAAGACCCAGCCCTCGGCGGCGTCCGCGGCCACGGTGAAGAAGCGGGTGTCGAGGGCGCGTTGGGTGGCCAACCGGGCGCCGGAGTAGCCGGCGGCGCGCAGCGCTCGCGCCAGTTTCGCCGCGCGTTCGAATCCTCCGGCGAACAGCACTGCGTCCGCCTTCCAGTCGGTCACCGTCTCGGCGAGGGCACGGAAGTCGTCGGCCGTGTCGTCCTCGGCAGCGAGAGTGTGCCGGGTCGTGGTGCGCTGTCCGGATCGCAGCGCCTGTTCGACGTCCGCGCAGAGCTGCCAGCTGAAGTCGCCCTGGGCCGCGTCGTCGATCAGCACCGTTCTGCGCGTTCGGACGGTGCGGACGAGGTGGGCGACCAGAGGTGCCGCCAAGTTGCGGTCGGGGGGCCGAGTGGCCGCGTACGTCCGGTACCTCGCGGCGGACACTCCGTCGAGCCCGACCGACACGCAGACCATGGGCAGCAGCGCCTTCCGGTACTGCTCAAGGACGGCCTTGGCGCAGGCGTCGGTGGTCGGCCCGATCACCGCGCGGACCCGGTCGTCGGCCGACAGTTGCAGCGCGATCTGCTGTGCCCGGGTGATGCTGCCCGCGTCGTCGTGCGCCTGGAGGGCGAGGTCGAAGGCGCGGTCGGCACGGGAGTTGAAGCGGTCGACGGCGAGCCGGACACCGTTCTGCTGCGCCAGGCCGGCCGTCTTCTGGTCTCCCGTCAGATCGGCGTGCAGGGCGACCACCTGCTCCGGAAGCCGTGTGCCGCCCCCTTGTGCCGGCGCGCGGCGGGGGCGACCCGCGGTCCACCAGGTGGCAGTGGCGCCCGCCGCCACGACCCCGGCGGACGAGCCCAGCATCAGCAGGCGGCGCCGCGTGGTGCCCTTCGACCATTCCTGCCCGCCCGGCATCGTGTCGGCGCCTGCCGGGGCGCCGGACACCTCGGTCGCCTCGACCGCGGGCAGAGCGAGGACGGCGGCCGAACGGCGTGCGATCAGCCGGGTGAGCGACTCCGGCAACCAGCCCCCGGCCTCGCCCTCTCCACCGTGCCCGAGGTCCAGAGCCGCCCGGACCTCGGGCACGGTGGGGCGGGCGCCGGGCTCCTTCGCCAGGCAGGTCCGCAGCAGCGGCAGCAACGGCGCCGGTACGGCGTCCAGGTCGGGCTCGTCGTGGACCGTACGCACCAGCGCCTCGGCCGCCGAGCCCCACCCGAACGGGCGCTCGCCCGTCACCGCGTACGCCAGCAGACAGCCGAGCGAGAAGACGTCGCTGCCCGGCCCGATCTCCCGGACGCGGCGCGGATGACCTTCACCGCGGCGAGCGAACCCCCACCGGAGCGGGCCAGGTAGACCACGCCCATGCCGCCCGCGCCGAGGCGTCGGAACAGCCGGTAACCCGCGATCCTGGCCGGGTCGGCTTCGCGCAACGGCTCCATCAGCCGAGCACCTGGCCTCATCAGCCGGCCACCTGGAACGGCGCCGGGCCCTGGTACGCGAATCTGCCGCCCTCGACCTTCCACAAGTAGACCCCGCTGCCGTCGGCCACCAGCGCCCCGGTCTCCTTGGAGAATGCGAGGTTCCGGGCGATGCCCTTGTGCGATCCCGATCGCAGTGCCGTCGCCAGAGTCTGCCGGGTGCGGCGCACCACGCTCAGCGACCGGAGCGTCTTCACAGCGAACTGCGCCACGTCGTACGTCTCCACGGCGTACCGCTCCGGCTCCGCTCCGAAGAGCGCCCGGTGGGCGGCCCTGAACGCCTTCGCCTCAGGCGCCACGGTCGCGTCCATGGCCGGGGCCACGATCACCCAGCCGTCGGCCGCGTCCCCCGCGGCGGACAGGAACCGGGCGTCGAGCACCCCTTGGGCGGCGGCCTTGGCTCCCGGGAAGTCCCGGCGGCGCAGTTCCTGGGCCAGCAGCGCGGCCCGGTCGTGGTAACCGGCGAAGACCACCGAGTCGGCGCCCCCGTCCAGCAGGGCGTCCAGGGTCGGCCCGAGGTCGGTGCGCAGCGCGCTGACCACCTTGGGCACGGCCGGCAGCGGGACCTTGCGCAGGACATCGGCGAGGGTGCTGCTGATCTCCCAGGCGTAGGCGTCCGCCGCCCGGTCGTCGACTATCCCGACCGTGCGTGACTTCGCCGTACCGCGCAGGTACGCGTCGAGATAGAGGGGCAGGAGCGTGTCCGTCACCCGGGCGTGGAGGAAGGACCGGCTGCCCATCACCTGCAGCACGGTGGCGCCGGGCGTCACCGCGATGAGCGGCAGCGACGCGGCGTCGTACGTCGCCAGCGAGGCCAGCGCGGTGTCGTCCGTGGTGGGACCGATCACCGCCAGCACGGAACGGTCGGTGACGAGTTCCTCGGCCGCCTTGGGTGCCCGGGCCGGATCGCCACCGTCGTCCACCGTTTTCACGGCGAGCGTGAAGGGCTTGTCCGCACGGGAGTTGAACTCGTGGACCGCGAGCCGCAGGCCTCGTTCCTGAGCCCTGCCGGCCGCTTTCTGGTCACCTGTCAGGTCGGCGTGCAGGCCGAGGGTGTACACCGGACCGGTGGCCGTCGGCGTGGCGTCGTCCTCGCCGCCGCCGTCACGGTCGAGCCCCGCCCACGCCGCCAGTCCGCCCCCGGCCGCGACGACCGCCGCACCTGCCGTCAGGAGCAGGAACCGGCGTCTGCCGACGGCACGGGCCGGCGGCTGCGAGGCCGCGGTGTCCGGCGGGGCGGTGCCGGCGGACGCGGGGTCGACCTCGGTCTCGTCGATGGCGGGCAGGGCGAGCCCGGCCGCCGAGCGTTCCGCGATCAGCCGGACCAACGGCTCGGGCAACCAGGCTTCGTCCGCGGGGAACTGGCCGTCGGCCGCCTGCTCGGTCTCGCCGTCGGCGACCGCATCCGGCGTGTCGGTGTCCTGCGGGGTCGTGAGACGGGCCGCCCGCAGTGCCTCCCGTGGGTCGGGTGGCGTTTCGGACGCGGTGACCGTGAGCGTCTCCGCCAGAGCCTCCGCTGTAGGCCGCAGCTGCGGGTCCTTCTCCAGGCAGCCGCGCACCACCTCGGCGAGCGGCCCAGGTACGCCCTCCAGGTCCGGGGCGTCGTGCACCGTGCGGTACAGCAGCGCGTCCAGCGAACCGGTGCCGAACGGAGGACGGCCGGTGGCCGCGAAGGCCAGCACACAACCGAGCGAGAAGATGTCGCCGGGCGTACCCAACTCCCCAGTGCCCTGGGCCTGTTCGGGTGGCAGGAAGCCGGGGGTGCCGACCACCACACCGGTCGAGGTGAGCGAGGTGTCCTGCGGATCGCGGGCCACACCGAAATCGATCAGCCGGGGCCCGTCGAGCGCCAGCAGCACATTGCCCGGCTTGACGTCCCGGTGCACGAGGCCGACGCCGTGCAGATCCCCCAACGCCTGGGCGAGCCGCGTCCCCAATACGCGCAGGCCCCGTACGGGCAACGGCCCATGGGCCGCGACGGCCTCACCGAGCGAAGGTCCCGGCACGAATACGGTGGACAGCCAGGGCTGCGCCGCATCCGGGTCCGCGTCGATAAGGGGCGCCACCCAAGGACTGGTCATCCGGCGGGCGGTCTCCGCCTCCCTGCGGAACCGTTCCCGGAAGCCGGCGTCCTCGGCGTACTCGGCCTGGATCACCTTCAGCGCGACCAGCGAACCACCCGCCGAGCGGGCCAGGTAGACCACACCCATCCCGCCCGCGCCGAGCCGCCCGAGCAGCCGATGACCCGCCAGCCTGGACGGATCGGAAGTACGCAACGGCTCCATCACTTCCCCTTCAACCGCTGCTGGACGCGCACCAGCATCTGCCCCAGGGCGTCGGCGCCCAGTTGTTGGAGTTCCTGCTCGGTGTGCCCCTTCGCGCCCGTCACGGAGACGGCCACGACGACGGTGCCCAGCCGGGCGACCATCCACCGGTACGGCTGTGCGGCACCGTCCTTGTCGACGTACTGTCCGGCCTCCAGCACGGAGTCATCGGCGTACTCCTGCTCGCGGGCGCCGAAGGGGGTGCCGAGCGAGTTCAGGCCCGTGATGCGCGAGTCGGCCCGGGGGTGCTGCTCCGGGCAGCGCAGGACTTCCTCCAGGGTGGTGCTCAGTTGTTCGTCGGCGCCGAGGGCGGAGGAGTGTGCGGTGGCCACGGCGGTCACTTTGACGGCACCCTTGGAGCCGGCGGCGGGCAGCAGACTGTAGCGGGACAGGCTGGCCAGCACTCCCCGAGGGGCCTTCTCCCGCTCCCAGCGGCAGCCGTTGTCCAGCACGGCCCAGGTGCCCGGCCGGCTCACGGCGAGATCCTGGGCGACAAAGTCCCGCCCCCAGTCACCCGGAGCGAACACCACCGACTCCACCAGCCTCTGTCCGTCCTTCGAGGTTCTGGGGACGAGGGACGCGTCGGGTGTGAAGACGGGGGTGGCGGTCGCCCCGCCCGACGGAGGCGCCGTGGCTTGCGGCGAGGCGGTCCGCCGCGTGGACCCGCTGTCCGCCGCCCCCTGGGCCGAACACCCGGCCAGCAGACTCCCCGTCACCAGGAGCGTCACCCAACCACCCCGTACGCCATGGGCGTTGCCTCTCACGCATTCCCCTCTGCACCGCTAGCGTTGTCCGACTGGTCGAACGTAGACGGCGGCGGGGACGGCGGCCTCAGTGGAAACACGTAATGGACTACGGGTTTCGCCATGTCGCAGGGTGTTCGGTGCGGAGGTGGCGTGGAGTACGTGGTTTCACGGATGTGCCGGTCCCCACGTTGCCGTCACACCGAGGTGATGCAGCCGCAGCTGCAGACGGCTGAGACCAGCGCCCACAACTGACCCACCGGCATCGCTCACGACCCGGCTCCCAGTCCGACGCGAGTCATGAGTCCGGCCAGGGCGGCGCGGGACGGCACCGACGCCTTGCGGTAGATCGAGGACAGGTGGGTCTCGACGGTGCGTCGGCTGAGGTGGAGCCGGGCGGCGATGTCCTGGTTGCTCAGCCCCTGCGCCACCAGTTCGGCCACCTCAAGCTCACGCGCGGTCAGTTCCGCGAGCTGCGCCGGGAGCTCCGGTGTCTCCGCCATCACCTGGGGGCGGATCAGTTCGGCGAGGTCCACCAGCAGGCGTGCGCCGCCGCCGACGGCGATGCGGTGTGCTCGGTGCCACATCGCTGCGGCGCGTGCTCCCTGCCCGGTGCGCTGCACCAAGGGCGCCGCCCGCAGCAAGGAATACGCCTCCCACAGGGTCTGGCCGCAGCGGACGTATTCCTGTGCCGCCGCGTCGAGGAGCCGTACGGCCTTGTCCGTCTCGCCGTGGTGCTCGGCCAGTGTGGCCTGGGCGCGCAGGGCGGCCGCGCGCTGACCGTCGAGGCCGAGCCGGTCGGCCTCGTGGGTGGCCTGTGCGGCCCAGCGCTCGGCCGCCTCGACGTCCCCGGCGGTGAGGGCCGCGGCCGCGAGGGTGTCGAGCTGGCCCGGACGGATCGACGGCTGCAGCAGGGGCAGTTCGGGGCCGCCGCCTGCCGTCGTGATGGCCTCCTGTGCGCGATGAGGGTCACCGCTGACGAAGGCCGCGTGCCCGAGCATGCACCAGGCCAGCGACGACCACCAGCCCCTGCTGCGACCGGCCGCGGCGGTGGCCTCCTCACCGGTGGCCAGGGCGCTTCCGTCGCCCAGCGGTCGGGCCAGCAACAGCACCAGCGTCTTGATGGCGAGGGTGAAGCCCAGAAGGTCGTCGCTGCCCGCGGCCCGGGCAATGGACTCCGCCTCCTCGGCGGCCTCCAGCGCGGACGGCAGACGGCAGGTGGTGAGGTGGACGAACGCCCGGCTCGTCAACAGGTGGGGCAGGACGTGGAGTTGTCCGGTGCGGCGGGCGATGCCCAGCCCCCGGGTGATGTGCCGCTCGGCATCGGCGTAGCGCTCCAGCAGGGTTTCCGCCCAGGCCAGCCAGACCAGCGCCTCGCACAGACCGGCGAGGCCGGGATCGGTCAGCGCGTCGGCGAGTGCCGCGGCGGAGTCGGCGAACCCGGCAGCCGCCTCCGTCTCGCCCTCGTACGCCTCGCCCAGGGCGGCAAGCGCGAGCGCCGCCGCCTCCCCGGTGGGATCGTCGTCGGCGCGGGCGACGGCGACGGCCTGCGCGACGTCCGCGCGTGCCTGCGGATAGGACGCGGTGAGTAGGGCGGACATGCCGAGGGCCAGGCGCAGGGAGACCGCCTGGGCGGGGGACGGGCCGGGATCGCGGGACAGCTCCCGGCGCAGCAGGGCGGTGGCCTCGGGGGAGTGGCCGAGGTGCCGCTCCATCACGGCGCACTGGGCGACGGCCCGCGTCCGCAGTTCTGGATGGTCCTTTCCGGCGGTCTCGATCAGGGAGTGCAGCAGGTCCCGGCTCTCCCGGAGGTTCCCGCTGACGCCGAGCGCGCGGGCGCGCGCCAGGACCAGTTCGCCGCGTTGGGCGAAGCGGTCGGGAGTGTCCGGCATATGGGTCAGGACGACATCCAGCAGCTGGCCGGCGATGGCCGGCGCGCTCGACGCGAACCGTGCGGCAGCCTCGGTGAGCACCTCCGCGGCCTGGGGATCCCAGTCGGTCAACGACCGTGCGACGTGGTGGGCGCGCTCGGTGGCGGGAGCGCCGCGGCGGGCGAGTTCCCGCGCGGCGCGGCGGTGGAATTCGGCACGCCGCCCCGGCGCGGTCCTCTCGTAGACCAGGGCCCGGACCAGGGGGTGGCGCAGCATCCACCGGCCACCCGGCCCGGCGCGCAGCAGATCGCGTGCCACCAGGGCTGTGGTCTCCTGCTCCACGTCCCGGACGGACAGCTCGCTCACCACGGCCAGCAGGGCGGACGAGGCGTGGTCGCCGAGCGCCGCGACCGCTCCCACGAGCCGGCGCTGCGACTCGGTGAGCGTCCCCAACTCGTCCAGCAGCAGCGCCGCGAGCCCGCCGGGCAGGCCCGCCACGTACCCGGACTCCGTGGCATCGGCGTGGGTGTCCGGGGTGAGGCGAGGCAGAGACGCCCCGGTGCGGTGGGCGTGCCCCAACGCCAGCAGATACAAGGGGTTGCCCTCGCTGGCGGCGTGCAGCCGCTTGGCCTGGTCCTCGGCAATGTCGGGAGCCAGCGCGAGGACGGACTCCTGCTCGGAGAGCGGCTCCAGGGGGAGGTGGAGCACGGTCCCGCTGTCCGCGCCGCGCGTCAGCGCCGCGGTCAGAGATGTCGGCGTCTGCCGGACCCGCCGGGCCACCACCAGCAGGACGCGTCCGCGCGCGGGGTGCCGGATCAGATGGTCCACAAGCTCGCGTGACGCGGGATCCGCCCAGTGCACGTCGTCCAGGGCCAGCACCAGACCGTGCTCACCCAGCTGCGTCAGGAACGCTGCGATCGCACGATGCAGCCCGAACCGGGCGGCGGCGCTCTCGACGGAACCGTCGCCCGGGGCCTGCCGGATGCCGTACAGCGCCGAGTGCACCTCGGCGAAGGCGGGGTCGGCGAGAGCGGCCTGTGCGCCTGGATCGGCATCGGCGAACGCGTCCGTGAACAGATGAAAGGGAACCTGCTGTTCATATTCGGTGGCCCGTCCGCGCAGTACGGTGAACCCGGCCCTCCGGGCCCGCGCGCACACCTCGTCGAGCAACCTGCTTTTACCGATGCCGGGTTCACCGACGATGTCGACGACCTCCGGCAGCTCGGAACGACCCAGGCCCGCGAGGATGGCATCCAGCCGTCCGAGCTCCGCCGATCTGCCCACCAGTCGCGCCACGTTCTCGTCCCCCCAATGGTGATCTCTCACCTGTGTCGATCTCTGTTTCCCCACAGGTCACCCTAAGGGAGGTTTTGTGCGCCTCCTTTGCGCGGGTCAGTGACTGCGAAGGTGACCCCCAGCAGGGCGTTGGCGCGTTCGGTGAATCGCGACGTGCACGCGGTACGTGAGCATCGACCTGGTCCGCTATCGACCCTCCGGCGACGACCTGCTCGGCCTTGAGACGGTCGCCTCGGTCAGCGGGGCCGGATGGCGGGTTGTCGGCCACGACTCGCGCCGGCCGCACCCGCGGACGCCCGGGCCCGCGTCCAGCGATGCGGATCCGGTATATGACGGCTTCGGCCTGGCCGCAGTCGTTGAGGGTACCTGCGGTTACCAGGAATGCCAGGGGCCGCCCCGTCCGTCGCAGGCGAGGTGGATCTTTGTGGTCAACCCGCCGCGGAAGTGTCCGAGTCCGCCTTCGTCGAGCCCCCTTTGGCGGCGGTGTGCTGATGGGCGCAGCCGACGGCGACCAGCCAGTCCAACGCGGCGGTGCTCTGGGCCGCGGCCAGGAGACGGTCGAGGTGCCGGCCCTCGGCGGCCCAGCGGGCGAAGCGGCTGTGCACGGTCTGCCGGGGCCGAACCACTCGGGCAGGTCCCGCCAGAGCACGCCGGAGCGGACGGCGCGATCACCGTCCACGCGGCATCAGAATCTCAGACGCATCCCTCCCGACCATCCAACGGTCCGGTGATCGACAAGACACTGCCTAAGGCCTTGCCGGGCGTGGGGGAGAGAGCGACGGCACCTGATCCTGGATGGAGCACGGTGTCGTGGGCGGCAGGGGGCAAGCGATGCGTGATCGCTTCGCGGGCATGTGCAGAGTGGCGGTAGTCATGGTCGGTGCAGCCTCGTGCTGGGCCGCATTCGGCTGTTCGTTCCACGAAGCTGGATGCCGTGCCGGGGCGTCGGGAACGGCAGAGGCCCTTCGCCTGTGACCATGAGGCGTCCAGTGAAAGTGGCCGGCGAGGAACTCCGGGTCGCAGGGGCCGAGGTGCCGCCGCTGCGGGGCCCTCGCGGGAATCTGCTGTAGGTGATGTGGTGAACGGGTTGACCTCGCTGCCGGCCGTGGTGCTGGTTGTGGGCGGGCTCTTGCTCGCCTTACTGATCACGGCCGCCGCGCGGGTCGGTGTCCGGGCGCTTGTGCCGATCGGCGAACAGGACCAGGTAGCGCAGATCGCCATGCCCCTGATGTCGTCACTCGGTGCCGCCTTCGCGATCTTTGCGGCACTCTCACTGTCCAGCGAGGCCGGCTACCTGCGCGCCGCGGAGGCATTGGTGAGCGACGAGGCGGCCGCGGCCTCCCGCCTGGCATGGGCGTCGACGAGTCCCCGAGTCCAGTCGGAGCCGATCCAAGCGGCGCTGCTGGACTACTTGCAGACCACGCGTGCCAGGGAATGGGAGGGCGCGGCAGCGGCGTCCGGTGACGACCCGGCAACCGCACGCGCGATCGCACGGCTGGAGCGCAGCGTTCGCGCTGAGGCGGCCCGGCCCGAGGTGGGAACCACGACAGGCACAGAGCTGGTGGCTTCCCTGGACGGTGTCACCAGTAGCCGTCGAGCCCGCGTCGCGGCTGCCTCGCACGACGTTCCCGTGCTCTACGTCGTCACGCTCGTGGTCAGCGGATTGGCCCTGGTCGTGAACGCCGGCGCACTGGTCTTCCGCACCAGCCTGCGAACATCGCTTCTCGTCGCTGGCGTCGCGAGTGTGGTGGGGCTGAGCCTGGCGCTGCTCCTTGCACTCAGCGGCTCCTGGAGTGGGCCGTTCATCGTGAGCGGGCATCCACTCGACTCCATCGTCGGCGACCTGAAGTCCGGCTTCTTCGACGGCAGACCGTAGGGGCGGGCAGTGCCCTGACCGCGCAGTGCGGGCTACTTGGTGGCCCGCCGCGCAGCAACTGTTCCGGCGGCAAGGCAGGACGCGTAGGCAGCTGGAGCCGGCTTGAGTCGTTCGCCGGCATTTACGGGTGTACGGCCGTGGGACCGGATCCGGGCGTCCGTCTCGCCCGTGCGGCCGTGAACGGCGCTGAATGAGACGGAAACTGGGACGGACAGTGGGGCCGGGACCGCTAGCATCTCTGCTGTTGGGGGGAAGCCATGGCATTGGTCCGCAAAGGATCACGACGGTCGTCGTGCACGTTCGCCGTTGAGCATGCGGACACCCGGGGCGTGGCGCTCGTCGTCACAGCGGATCAGCCGTTCCAAGCAATCGCATCGGGCCGTTTGGCCGGGCCTGTGCTGCCGTCAGGTATTCCCGCGTCTATACGAGTTGCCCTGCGCGGGGGTTGGACCCCGAAGGATCCGGGCTCGGCGTTTCACCTCGACCAGTCGGTCGGCTTCACGCCTTCGCACTGAGCCAGGAGGCCCTCCTTCGTGTCCGTGCAGTTACAAGCCGGCCTGATCAGCGCCGGCGTGTCGACTCTGATCCTCGTCCTCGGTGAGCTCTTCCTCCGGCAGCGCGCCCGCCAGGAGAAGAAGCAGGGCATCCAGGCCACTTACCAGAAGTACACCGAGCCGCTCGCGCTGAGTTCGATGGATCTCTTCTGGCGCCTCCGCGAGGTCTTCGATACATCCGGCGCGGGCTTCTACCTGCAAGGCCAGGTCCATCGCACCAAGTTCGAGCACTACAAGGCCCTCAGCACGCTCTATCGACTCGCGGTCGTGCTCGGCTGGATTCGCGCCCTGCGGCGCGAGTTGTTCTTCCTTCCAGGGGCCAGCAAGAAGACGCTCAAACGGCTTGACGATGCGCTGCATGCTTTCACTTCGGCATTTGCCGAGGGAGGGCACGTGGAGGTGAGGAGGGTCGCTTCGTTGATGAGCCTGTGGAGCATCAGTGCGAGCCCCTCGACCGAGGTGGTCACGCAGGCGGGGATCCGGATCGACCGCGAGCAGAGAAGGTTCCTTCACGAGGCGCAGGTGGCTGGCGCCAACCAGTTGTCCGACGACGACCAACTGCGGTTATGCCAAACCGTGGCCGACATGCTGGCAGACGTGATCGAATGTCCGCGTATCGCCGACGGCATCGTCGAGGAGACGCGGCACCGGGCGATTTCATGTCTGGCGGTCCGCGAGGCATGGATCTACCGTGACTGGCAGGCCGCGATCGGCGACCTGGTGCTGCGTGACGCCCAGACGGGCCAGCGCCAGTTCGAAGTCATCGGATACAAGCAATTCGAGGCGATGGGCAGCAACGGCGAGGAAGAGGACCGCCTGTGGCTGCGCCGGCTCAACACCGTCATCGATGACCTCGACATCGGCGGCGACCGCACGCGCGATGCGCGCATAGACCAGCTCGGGGAAATCTATATGGCCACCGCGCGCATCATCGAAGCACTGCACAGCGACGACGCCGCCCGATCCAGGATCTCTCCGGCAACGGTGCGTGCTGTCGAGGAAGCGCTGGCCTCCTCGATGGCCGGCTAGTCGCCAGGTGAGAGGCCTGCCGGCAGTTGCCGAGCTCGCGTTCGGCACCCTCTCCGGGCAGGTGTCGCGCTCAACGCCCGATCACCGGCGACGCTCATTCGAGGGCTTGGTCCCTGGGCCCGACGGAGCCACCGTCGCGCCTGGCCGGGAGACGAACACCATGTGCGAAGCACCCTCGACTATCTGGGTCTTCACGCCAGATCGCAGGGCCATGAACTCCTGCGTCGCCGGTGGGATGATCCTTTCGGCGCCGCCGACCAAGTTGTATCGGGATGGTTTGCCATGCCTGTGGACCTTTGGCGGATTCGCGCAGGGCGGCGCTGGTGGCCGGGCGTTGCGTGATCGACTGCGCTCCGTGGAACTTGCACGGATCGGCCCGGAGCCGAGCTGAAGTAGGTGACTCGTCCGTATGGCGCCGAGACGGGCTTGAGGTCTGTCGGTGTTGACGGGAACAGGGCTCACGGGCTCGAAGCAGCGGGGTCGGCCAGTGCGTCCGCGGTTTGGGTGAGGTGCTGGATGAGGACCTCGGCCGCCGTGTCCGCGTCGCGGGCCAGCGCTGCCTCCTCCAGCCGCCGATGCTCAAGGGCCCCGTCCCGGCCGGGGGTTCGCTGCGCCGACCAGCGACGTGCCAGCTCGCTCGCGGTCCACATCCGGTCGAAGGTCTCCAACAGGACGGGGTTGCCGCACCCCTCCAGCAGGGTGCGGTGGAAGACCCTGTGGGCCTCGGACCACGCGCTCGTGTAGTACTCGCCTTCCTCCGGCAGGTACGCGGGAGTGCGGGCCAGGCGGTGGTGGGCGGCACGCACGCGCGCCTCCCAGTCGACGTCCCCGCGCTCGATGGACATCCGCAGCACCACGGGTTCGACGGTTCTGCGGGCCTCCGCGATCTCCTGCCAGCGGCGGTCGGTGACGGCCGGGACGGCGAAGCCACGGTTGGGCAGCCGGTCGGCGAGGCCCTCGCCGACCACTCGGACGAGCGCCTCGCGTACGACGGCCAGACTCACGCCTTGTTCCTTGGCGAGGTCCTGCGGCTTCAGCGGGTCGCCTGGAGCGTGGTCACCTCGCAGGATCGCGTCCCGCAGATGTGCGTAGACCTGCTCGGAGAGCATCTGCTTCCCGGCGGGGATCGAGGTGTGCGCCTTAGCCATGTGCGCAGCATAGACGATCCCGCAGATAATCGATTATCTGTGTTACTGTCGATTTACGGATGGCGCGGCTGGGCGCCGACATGCGCTCTTCCGTTGCCCTTAGGGCCCGATGGGCCACACCGCCGGCGCCATCGCGCCCCCAAGCGCACAGCTCCGAGAGGAAACGACGTGCTACACGCCAACGACCCCTTCGCCCGCCTCCCCGAGGCAGCCTCGTTCACCGTCACCAGCACCACCGTCACCGACGGTGCAGCCTGGCCGCAGGAGCAGCGCGCCTCCGGGCTTCCCGGCGGGAAGGACATCTCCCCGCAGCTCTCCTGGAGCGGCGCACCGGAAGGCACCGAGAGCTACGCCGTCACCGTCTACGACCCCGACGCCCCCACCGGGTCCGGCTTCTGGCACTGGGCGGTCGCCGACATCCCCGCCACGGTCACCGCGCTGCCCGAGGGCGTCGGCGACGACACGGGCTCGGGCCTGCCGGAAGGCGCCTTCCAACTGCCCAACGACGCCCGCCTGTCCCGCTACATCGGCGCCGCTCCACCGGCCGGGCACGGCCCGCACCGCTACTTCGTCGTGGTGCACGCCCTCGACGTCCCCTCCGTCGGCGTTCCCGCCGACGCCACCCCCGCCGTCCTCGGCTTCACCATGGCCGGCCACACTCTCGGCCGCGCGGTCCTCACCGTCACCGCCGAAACACCCGCCTGACAACCGGCATGACCCGACTCATCGACACCACGGAGATGTACCTCCGCACCCTCCTGGAGCTTGAGGAGGACGGCGTGGTCCCGCTGCGCGCCCGCATTGCCGAGCGCCTGGATCAGAGCGGCCCGACGGTCAGTCAGACCGTTGCCCGAATGGAGCGCAACGGCCTGCTGCGCGTAGCCGGCGACCGTCATCTCGAGCTGAGCGACGAGGGCCGCCGACTGGCCACGCGAGTCATGCGCAAGCACCGGCTCGCGGAGTGTCTCCTCGTCGATGTACTCGGGCTGGAATGGGAGCAGGCCCACGCCGAAGCCTGCCGCTGGGAGCACGTGATGAGCGAGGCCGCCGAACGCCGCGTCCTGGAACTGCTGCGGCACCCGACCCACTCGCCGTACGGCAACCGGATCCCGGGCCTCTCGGAACTCGACGAGGAGGGAGCCGCTGATCCGTTCGACCACGGCAGCGCGGTCGGCCTCGGCGATCTGGCGACCGGGCCGGACGGTGTCAGCGCGGTCGTCCGCCGCATCGGGGAGTCGGTCCAGGCGGACTCCCGGCTGCTGGGCGCGCTGCGGCACGCCGGGGTGCGGCCCGGCGCGGTGGTCAGCGTCACGTCGTCGCCCGACGGCGTGACGGTCGGCGGCGACCGGGCGACCGCTGCACTCCCCGCGTCGGCCGCCGCACATGTCTTCGTGGCCGAACTCTGAGTCGGAGGGGCGCCTGTGCGCTGCCGTGTCCCAGCCGCCGAATGCCGCGGTCACGCCCGCTGATACGCGGGCGTGACCGCAGGTTCCATTTGGAGGCCTACTGAGCTGTGATGCTCAGAAGGCGAATGCCGATGCGCCCTGGGTTTCCTTGACGCATGAATTGGCGAACGTGTGCTCGTAGTTCACTCGCGTCCCCCGCCATACGCCCTGGATGGTGACGACCACGGGCCGGTACTCCTTCGTGCAGGGCCGTCCCGCGTCGGTTCCGCGGAGGGTGGCCAGGCGTCCGAGGTCCCCGTTCACGCGGTCCATTTCCGCACAGGCCTGCCGCGAGTCGGGGTGCGTCCCCGAAGTGATGTACGCACAGTTCAGCGTCACCGCCCGCTCCGGCGTCGTGGTGACGGCCCGCTCGCCGTGGCCCGTGGTGAGGACCAGGGCCGAGGGGGCGTACATCGATGCGGGGGCGCTGTGGGCGGGAGTGCTCAAGGGTCCCGCCACGGCTGCGGTGAGCAAAGCTCCTGACATTGCCCAGCGTGCCATCGGTCGCATGGTGTGTCTCCTCTCTCCTTGCGTTGCTGAAGGCTTCGAAGTACCCGTCCTAATGCCTCCATTTCAGTGCGGACAAAAATGAACCACTCCCATCGCTGTAATTCGGATGAAATTGCCCATTGAAGCAGTGGCTTGATTGACCGGGCCGTCTCCAAGGCTGAGGAGGTGAGCAGCTCTTCGCGCAATCTGCGGGTGGTGGATGTGGCTGAGGCGCCCGGGGTGCGAAATGGCCTGGATGTTCTGGGTGCGCCAGGGGTGCCGTAATGCGTTGCCGTACGGCACAGGAGCCGCGAGACGGATGCAGGGCGGCGAGCTTCAGCGCGGGCTGATGCGGCGTCAGCGGCCTGCTGAATCAGCCCTTACTTCCCTGGCGGCGCGGGTCCCCGAGGCCAGCGCGCCCTGCACCGACCCGGTCGCCCGGTGATCACCGCACACGTACCGGCCCGCGCCGAAACGGGTCGGGCGGCTCAGGGGCCACGGCGGCGGCATGGCGGGCAGCGCCGACGGGACGGTGCACGTGCCTACGTGGCTCCAGACGCTCGTATCGGCGTCGTACATCTCGGCGAGTCGCCGCAGCACGGCATCGTGCGTGCCCGGTTCGTCCGCGGACAGCACGGAGGTCGAGACCAGCGAGGTTCCGGGCGGCGCGTAGGAACTGGACACCTCGGTGAGGACGCACGTGTTCAGTACCGAGCCGGTGCTGTCCACCAGGAGGGTCGGTTCCGTCAGCGGCCTGGTGTCGGCCGCGTGGTAGTAGGTGGTGACCGTCCGCCCGTCGGGCACGGGCAGCCCCGGCAACAGGCGGGCGGCTGTGGCCGCGTCAGTGGCGACCACGACGGCCTGGGCCGGGAGTTCCTCCCCGTCCGCGAGCAGAACGGACGACGAGGTCACGTCCGCCACGGACGTCTCCAACCGCAGGACACCGGGGGGCAGGCTCCGGGCGAGCTGGGCGGGTACGGCACCGATCCCCTTGGCCGGAAGGCACAGGGTTCCGCGGACCATGCTCCGCCAGACCAGGTGAAAGAAGCGGGCCGACGTCTCCAGCCGGTCCTCCAGGAACACCCCGGACAGGAAGGGCCTCAACAGGACCTGGACCGTGGCCTCCGACAGCCCCGCTCGCGTGAGGGAGTCCGCCACAGTCATGTCGGTCCGGCGCTTGACCAGCTTCGTCGGCAGCAGCGTGTCCCCGGCCGTGATCGCCGTCAGTGCTGCCAGATCGCGGGGTGGCAAGGCGCGCTGCTTCAGGAGCGACGCCGCGGCCTTCCGGTCACGGGTCGGGTCGGTGAGTCGTACCGGCCCGGCCGGAGTGTGCACGACGAAACCAGGAGTGAAGGGACGCAGCCGCAGACTTCGAAGATCGACACGGCGCTTCACCTGCGGGTAGGCCGTGTTGAAGACCTGGAACCCGCGATCGAGCAGGAAGCCGTCCCGCGCATCCGTTCTCATGCGTCCGCCGACGCCGTCCGAAGCCTCCAGGAGGGCCACCCGCTGCCCGGCACGGCAGAGGTCCAGAGCGCACGCGAGTCCGGCGAGCCCCGCACCCACCACAATGGTGTCGAGCCGTCCGTCCCGAGGGCGAAGGGTCATCGTGCTCCTCCTCGTTCTCCGTGCCAGGGCGAGGCCGCGCGGCTCGGGCGCCGACCGGGCTGCGGGGCAAGGGGCCTCACATTCGTCGGGCACCCAACAGGTCTGGGCTGCCGGGCGTTGGCGGGCCTCGCGTCGGCGCGGCTCCTGTTCACAGCATCATGTTGTCGCGCCGAACGCCAGGCGCCATGACGGTCGCGCGGCGAAGGGCCTCGCCCTGTCACCCCGTCACCGCAGACTCCACGATCACCGCAGCTTCCGCCGGCCCGGCACTCCCGCCGGGACCCAGCGTGACGACACCGCTCTCGGCATCGCTAGGAGCGGCGGCCGGCGTCGCCCATCTGATCGGCCCCGAACGATGCTCCCGACCCGCTGCCGCAAACTGCTACGACACCGGGGACTTCCCCGTGCTCTGCCCCCGAGACCTCGCAAGCTCCGCGGCGAACTGTGCCCCCGTCAGCAGGGCAAGGTTCGACAGCCACAGCCAGACCAGGAAGACGACCACGCCCGCGAGTGAGCCGTACAGCCGGTTGTAGGCGGCGAGCGTCGAGGCGTACAGGGAGAAGCCGGCGGACACGGCCAGCCACAGCACGGCGGCCAGCACCCCACCGGGCAGGCTGTGTGCGCGGCGGCGGGCCGACGGCGGGCCGGTGTGGAAGACCACCACGACCAGTAGGGCGACGAGACACACCAGGAGGGGCCAGCGCAGCAGACCCCACGCCCAGGCCGCGGTGGCACCTACGCCGAGCGGGCGGCTCACGGCCTGCGCGAGCGGGCCGCTCAGCAGCAAGGTCAGCGTGCCGACCAGGAGCAGTCCGACCAGCGCGAGCGCCGTGAGCACAATCCGGTGCGCCGTGCGCCAGGGTGAGCGGTGGTCCTCGACGCGGTGCATGCTGTGCAGGGCGCGGCGGAACACGGCCAGATAACTGGCGGCCGACCACAGCGCGCTGGCCGCGCCGACCGCGATCAGGGACCAGGCTGCGCCGCCCCTGCTCAGGGCCCGGGCGAGGACGGCGTGCAGCTCGGCACCGGACTGGGCCGGTGCGTATGTGGTGACTTGGGTGACGAATTCCTCGGCGGTGCCGGGGCTGATCATGCCGAACACAAGGACGGTGGCCGGCAGCGCCGGGAGCACGGCCAGGATCGAGTAGTACGTCAGCGCCGCCGCGTAGTCCGAGACGTCGTCGTTCCACAAGGACACCGGCGTGCGCCGCAGCGCCGGCCACCAGGCCGCGTGCGGTCGTGTCCGGCCGACGGGGGCGGCGTTTGCCTCAGCGGACATGGGACGTGCGGATCGACTCGGTGCTCAGCCGGCGCACGGCAGGGCCATGCCTGCGCTCCACCTCCGCCAACGGGCTGCTCATGCCGATCCGCCTCTCACCCGGTTCCGTTCCTGTCATTCCTCGTGCCCGGACGCGGCGACTCCACGCAGGCATTGGCCCTGGTCCCGGACTCTTCATATGGACGATGCGTCGCGGCCCACGTGGAGCAGCGGGGCCGTGGCACGGCAGACCTGGCTGCCGGTGAAAGTGGTCAGACACTGCTCGGATGTGGGTGTCGTGACACTCGTCGGCCGAACCGTCGGCGGCTAACGCCCGCGCGACTTCGTGTTCCGTATATGCCTTTGACGGCAGTAGCGCGATTCGACCAAGGTGTGCCCGTCACCCATGCATGGTCCGGCCGACGGACCCCGTGACGCCTCAACAACTAAGCCCGCATGAGGGGGACTTGGATGATCGTCGTGTCCGCGGCATCGGGAGCACTCGGACGGCTGGTCGTGGAGCAGTTGCTGATCCGAATCCCGGCGAAGGACATCGCCGTCGCGGTGCGATCCCCCGAGAGCGTGCCAGGCTTCGCCGCCCGGGGCGTCCAGATCCGGCGGGGTGACTACGACGTACCGGGCACGCTCCCCGCGGCCTTCGAGGGCGCCGACCGGCTGTTGCTGATCTCCTCCCCGGAACTCGACCCCATCCGCCGAACCAGCCACCACAAGGCCGCCGTGGACGCGGCCCGCAGGGTCGGGGTCGGCGCGGTCGTGTACACCAGCTTCCTGGATGCCGACACGAAGGCAGACGGCGTCACCGCAGCACACCACGTCACCGAACAGGCCCTCCGCGACAGCGGCCTCGGCCACACACTGCTGCGCAACCCCTTCTACAGCGAGGCGTTCCTCAATGCCGGGCTCAACACGGCCATTGCAGGCGGAGAGTTGTGGGATGGCACCGATGGCAGAGGGATCAACACCGCCTCCCGCGCCGACCTCGCCGAGGCGGCGGCCCGCGTGCTCACCGAAGACGGGCACCTCGACCGTGCCTACGACTTCACAGGGGCCCGGTGGACCTACCCCGAGCTTGCGGAGGTCCTGACCCAGGTGTCCGGCAAACCGGTGCGGTGCCGGCAACGATCCGAACCCACCGCCGGCATACAGGGCTGGCTCGAACACCAGGTACGGTCCGGAGCCCTGGAGCGGCAGACCGGCGACCTCGGCCACGTACTCGGCCGTGCTTCGACCCCTCTGCACCGGGCCGTGCGTGAACTTGTGCCGGGGAGCGGCAGCTGAGCGTCGTACGTCTCTGCGTAGGCCGTTGAGTATCTGGTCCGCCTCGTCGGCCGATGTTTGCGCTGAGTGTTGACCGATCAATACATCCGATGTCTACTTTGCTATGGCATGACCATGCCGACATCTTGGTGTACCCGCACGCCGTACCTCCGCTCATCGCAGGCACTTCGAGAGTGACCAACCTCGCGTGCCTTGTTCTGGTTGTTCTTTCCGTTCCCCGATCGGAGGACTGCCTCTCCGTGCCCTCGTTCGGTACTGGGAAACGAGCGCACTGACGAAGTGGTCCGACCGAGTCATCGGGTTAATCAAGTTCGGTGTCGATCGGTCGTGTTCAGCCCCCGGCGCTGTCCGGTACCGGTCGTCACCTCATGACCAGCAGGGAGGGCATTCGATGAGACTGCGCAGACTCGTGCGAGCCGCGCTCGCAGCCGTCTGCATCATGACCGCGACCGCCGTAGGCCTCACGGCTCCGGCCACGGCGGCACCGACGGACGCCGCGTTCGACTCCGCCACCGGAGCCCTGAACGTGGATCGCGCCGCCTACCTGTCCAAACACGACCTCGTCTACAACCGGCCCGCCACCAACCCGCTGCACGGGCTGACCGTCGGCAACGGCCGTACAGGCGCGATGGCCTGGCAGGCCAACGGGCTGACCATGCAGGTGTCCGGCGTGGACACCTCGCAGCAGACCGCGTTCGGCGCGGGACTGCTCAACCTGTCCACCACACCGCCACTGGAGAGCGGGTACAGCACCTACCAGCAACGCTTGTCGCTCTACGACGGCACCCTGACCACCAAGTACGACGCCAACCGCACGGTGACGGTGATGGGCGTGCCGAACTCCGAGGTCATGGGCGTGCACGTCGAGGACTCGCGCTCCGGGGTCTCCGCGGTCAACCTCGACCTGGGCCTGTGGGACACATCCCAGCTGGGCAACAGCGGTGACGTGCCCAACCTCGACACCTGGAAGACGGTCTCGACGTACGCCGACTCCACGGGCGCCGGACTCAGCCGCGGCCAGTCCGACCCGCAGAACTTCGGGTACACCCTGGCGGCCACGGTCGAGGGCGCGGCGTACAACGCACGGGTCGTCGACGGCCGAACCGTCCGGCTCTCGATCACTCCCTCCCGCAGCTACACCATTTGGTTCACCGCCAGCAGCAGGCTCAACGCGCCCTCCCACGACTCGGTGGCCGAGGCGAAGCGCGCTCTGGCGGCGGCCAAGAGCCGCGGCTACAGCGCGACGCTCAACGACTTCCGGTCCTGGTGGCACGACTTCTGGGGCAAGTCGTTCGTGCAGTACTCAGGGTTGTCGGGAGACGCGGACTACCTGGAGAACGTCTACTACCTGAGCACGTACATGATCGCCGCCGGCGGATACGGGACCAATCCGTTCCACTTCATCAACGGCGTCTTCCGGGCCACCCGTGACCAGACCAAATGGAGCAACGCCTACTGGTTCTGGAACCAACGCGACGTCTACAACTCCTTCCTCGCCTCCAACCACGTCGACCTGCTGGCCGGCTTCAACCGCCTCTACAGCCGCAACTCGGCGGCGCTGAAGTCGTACACCCGCACCCGCTACAACGTCGACGGGCTCTGGGTGCCGGAGACCATGGGCTGGGACGGCAACGCGCGGGGCACGGTCAACAGCGACTTCACCAACAACATCTGGTCGACGGGCACCGAGGCCGCGTACAACATGTACCTCCAGTACGCGTACACCAATGACTCCGCCTACCTGCGGAACACCGCCTACCCCTTTATGCGGGACGTGGTGAAGTTCTACGCCGCGAAGCTGTCCTACGACTCCGCGTCCGGCAAGTACCACGTGGCCAGTTCGCACGCGCACGAGACGTACTGGAACGTACCGAACGCCATCACCGACCTCGCGGCGGTACGCACCCTGTTCCCGCTCACGATCCGCGCTGCCGAGTCACTCGGCCTGGACGCCGAACTGCGCCCGCAGTGGCAGCGGATCGTGGACAACCTGATCACCTATCCGTCCACCGCGGACGTCTACCTGCCGCACACGCCACCGCTCGCGCAGACCCGCAACGGAGAGAACGTGGCGGCCGAGATCATCTGGCCCTACGACCGCACCGGCATCGGCTTCCCGGACCACCAGAAGGCCGTGAACACCTTCAACGCACGCCCCTTCCCGTACGGCAACGTGTGGGCCAACGACGCCGTGCAGGCAGCCCGGTTGGGACTGGGCGACCAGGCCTACCAGGGCATGAAGACGATGCTGCGCAAGTACCAGACCTATCCCAACGGGATGACCGACAACACCAACGGCGTCTTCGAATACCTCGGAGTGCACCTCGCTGCTCTCAATGAGTCGCTGCTCCAGTCCTACAACGACAAGATCCGTGTCTTCCCCGCGGCTCCGAGCGACTCCTCCTTCGTGGGACGGTTCACCCTGCTCGCCAAGGGCGGCTTCACGGTCAGTTCGGAGCGTGAGGCCGGCGAGGTGAAGTACGTCGGCATCAAGAGTCTGTACGGCAACGCCACGCGGGTCGTGAACCCGTGGGGGAGTCAGCAGCTGAGGGTCCGTGACGTCGCCGGTGGTGCCACCGTACTGACCACGAGCGCCGCCGAGTTCGACCTTCCCACGTCTGCCGGAAAGGTGTACGTGGTGGAACGCACCGCCAAGCCGCTGTCCACCTACGCGCCCGTACGACTCACCGGGTCCGCGAACGAGGGTGAGAAGACCCTGGGCGGCACCACCTCAACCCTCGGCATGGCCCGCACCCCCAACCCCATGGTGAACAACACGCAGCTGACCTACGACGGCAACTGGCACGCCACCAGCGGGCGCGGCTACGGCGACTACAACGACGACACCCATCACAGCACGACGCTGAACGCCGTGGCCCAATACACCTTCACCGGCACGGGAGTTGCCTACCTGTCCGAACGCAACGGGGACATGGGAACGGTCGACGTATATCTCGACAACGCCTTCCAGGCGACCGTGGATCTACGGGTGTCCGGTGCGAGACAGGTGCAGCAAACGGTATGGCAGCGCACCGGACTGACTCAGGGCACGCACACCATCCGCATCGTCAACCGAAGCACCTCGGTGGGGATGGTGGACGCCCTGCGCATCACACCGTAGGGACCGCCGGAGGCGGGCGCATCCTGAAAGGGGCTCGGAGTGAGCACTCACTCATTGACGGAGTGAGTGCTCACTCCGTAGTCTCTTCGTCATGGAGACACCCAGGGAAAGCCAGACCACCCGCCGCCGCGCCCCCGCCATGTCGCCGGAGCAGCGCCGCGAAATGATCATCCAGACCGCGATCCCGCTGATCGCCGAATACGGCGCCGCGGTGACGACAGCGAAGATCGCCCGCGCCGCGGGCATCGGCGAGGGCACGATCTTCCGGGTCTTCGCTGACAAGGACGAGCTGCTGCAAGCCTGCGTGGCCGAGGCGCTCTCCCCGGAGCACGCGATCCGCGAACTCGACGCGATCGACATCTCCCAGCCGCTGCCCGTCCGGCTCGCGGAAGCGGGCGAGGCGCTCCAGGCGCACATGTCCAGGATGGGCGCGATCCTCGGCTCCCTGGGGCATGGCGGGGGCAAGCACCCCGGCACGGTGCGCGGCGCGGGCCGCCAGGAGTCGACGGCCCGAATCCGCGCGGCCCTCGCGGAGCTGCTGGAGCCCGACAAAGCCACCCTGCGCCGACCGCCCGAGCAGATCGCGGCCCTCTTCTTCGGCCTGCTCTTCACCCAGCCACGGTCCGAGGACGAGCCCGACCTGACCCCGCAGGAGCTGGTGGAGGTCTTTCTGCACGGAGCGCTCTCGGGGGGCGCCAAGTGAGCACGCGCAGAAGGCGCGTGGGGGTTATGGCCTTGGCCGTTCTGGCCCCCACCGGATGAAGGCAACTCCCGCCGGCTGCCGAACTCGGCGCTGTAGGGCTTCTTACAGTTCGGCCACGCCCCATTCCTGGACGACCACCTCGTCGCCGACGGACAGCTTGCCCGGCCGCACCACGGAGAACTTCGCGCCGAACACCACACCTCCGCTCGCCGCGCGCCGGTAGCTTGCCAGCGTGCGCAGCGGCTCTGGCCCCTGCCGCGCCCCGGCCTCCTGGTCGACCAGGGTGACCGCGCAGCGCACGGCGAGCTTGGCATAGCCCAGTTCGGCGCCGCCGATCCTGATGCGCCGCGCGCGGTCCTCGGCGTGCGGTACGGCCGCCCAGTCGCCGCAGTCACGGTCAAGGTCCTGCCCGGGGCTGCTGTCGACGACGATGTTCGGGCGGAAGCGGTTCATCGGCAGGGGAGGGGAACCGCGTTCGGCCATCCGCCGGTTGAGGAGAGCGAGGGAAGACCGGGACAGCAGGTGTACGGCACTGCTGTCGGCGTAGCCGGAGGGGCCGGGAGTCAAGCCGTCGGCGACACGGTCGTGTTCCGGGGGTACGCGGACCAGGCGGCTGGGGGTGCTGAGGACCTCCGAGAGCCAGGCAGCGGCTTCGTCACCCTGGTCGATCCCCTGGAAGGTGGCGCCGAACAGGTCGACATCGCGTCGCGGTGCGGACGTGGTGATGCTGAGGTGCACTGTGCCGTATCGGCCCGTCGCGTCGGTTGCGTCGAGCGTGAGCCGACTGCTGTCGGCGCTGACTGTGGGCCGGATCAGGGCGAGGCGCGGATGGCGGCGCTGGGTGCGGTAGACCCCGTCTTCGCTGATCACCATGAAACCGCGGTCGTGCGTGAGTCCGGCCGGCGTGAGGAGCGCATCGCTCATCGACGTGCCCGCACATCCCTTGATGGGGTAGCAGACTATTTCCACCACGTCGGCCATGTGCTGCCTCCTGCGATCGATGGCCAGAGCAGAACGCCAGTCGGGGTGCTGCAACTACTCTGCTGATCCTTGCAGTTGGCGTCCTCACGCGGAGGCGGAGGCCACGAAGAACGGAATGGCGACGAGGAAACGGCCGGCCTCGGCGCGTCGGCGCTGTTCGGCCAACCACTGATCTGCCTGGTCACGGTCGACAGCTCCGTCGGCGCAGGCCGACTCCGCGAGCCTTGCGACCAACGACAGCATGGCTGGCGTGGTGAACACGCTGGTGTGCACCTCGACCGTGACACCGGCGAAGCCGCCGGCCAGGAGCAGGCTGCGGTACTGACGTCCGGCGCGGGGCGATCCCAGGAGGTCGGCGCGGGCGTGCACGATCGTGCGGGTGAGCGCCGCGTCATCCGAGTCGATCATGATGGCGTCCCAGTCCTGGCCGACCAGAACGATCCTGCCGCCCGGACACAGGACCCGTCGTGCCTCCGCCACCGCCCGCCCCGGCTCCTCAAGCACGTGGAAGACCTTGTCGGCACGGTAGCCGCGCACACTTCGGTCGGCGAAGGGCAGATCCTCCGCTCCCGCCTCCCGGAACTCGGCCTCCGGCCACCGCTCCCGGGCCGCGGCCAGCATCCATGGGCTGGGGTCCACGCCCACCGCGTGGACCCCTCGCTCGGCCATCTCGGCGACGGCTCGCCCGGCGCCGCAGCCGACGTCCACGACGGTCGAGCCCGGCACGAGGGACAGCAGTTCGTAGGAGCGGGCCCGCAGCCGAGTGGCACTCGGGATCCGGTCCGCGGCGTCGAGGACGGCCAACAGGTCTTCGGTGTCGCGGCGCTCTTCCACCACTTCCTGTTCCTTGGACATGGACGTCATGCTGCGACTTAATGTCGGCATGAAGTCAAGCCAGCACAACGGCGTCGGCACGTTGAGTATCGGCGCCCTCGCGGCACGGTTCGGCCTGGCCACCCATGTGCTGCGGCACTGGGAGGCGATGGGTCTGCTGCACCCGGGCCGGGATGCCGGCGGGCGCCGACGCTACGGTCCGGACGATCTCACCCGTGTGGCGACGATCCTCGTCCTCAAGGAGGCCGGCCTCGGCCTCAGCACCATCGGAAGCCTGTCCACCACCGTCGACCGCGCCACCCGGCAGGAGATCCTCCGTCCCGCGGCCGAAGAACTCCGGTCGAGAATCGCAGCGGCCCAGGCCTCACTGGCACTCATCGAAGGCGGCCTGAACTGCGAGCACGAGGAGGTCACTCGGTGTCCGAACTACCAGCGACTCATCGCTGAGCGGACCGGTTCCTGAAGTACGACTGGAGAGCCGGCGGTCGAGCCTGTCATCAAGACCGAAGGACGCCTGGGTTGCGAGTCGGCGACGGACCGTTCGGATGGGTGGGTTCCGGGCGATCGTTGAGCCATGCCCGAACTTGCCGACAAGCAGCCCTCCGGCGGAGAGGGTGCCCTCACAGCAGGTTGTCTCCTGTTTCTCGTACTGGTGGCGGACGTGGCGGCCGGGCTGTTGGTCGTCATCGTGCTCGCCGTCCGGGGACTGGGCCGGATGGACGCCGGCGCGGGACGGACGGCGACCAGCGCGCCACCCCTGGACTGGGCGCCTGTGCTGGGCTTCGGCTCACTGGCCCTGGCGGTGGGCGTGACTGCCGTCGTCCTGCTGCGGATCGGACACCAGGTCATCGGAGCGGTGCAGCTGACGGTCTGCCTCTTGCTGGCAGTCCATACGCTGTCGTCCTGGCCCTGACCCATGTCGGTGCGGCGGACAACGGACTTGCGCCGTTGCACGCCGCACCGGTTCTCGCCGGATCAGCTGAAGGGGATCACCACCACGGACTTGTCCGTGCCCGTCTGGAGCTTGGAGGCGCCGTTGCCGATGGCGCTCCAGACCTCGAGGCGTACGGTGCCGCCGTTGAGGTTGCCCAAGGTGCCCGTGGACGCCTTGAGGCCGCGTGTCTGCGTGTACTCCTCCCACCCGGCGACCGGGTCGGTGGCGAAGTAGTTGTACGTCTCGGTCCGGTCGAAGGTGCCGTCACCGGTGAGGTCGTAGCTGATACGGGCCTGTTGGCCGAGACCGACGGAAGTGTCGGCGTCCAGCTGGAGGCGGAACGTGGTGCCGGCACCCGAGGTGAGCGTGCCGTTGACTCCGCGGACCTCGTAGACGAGGGGCTGGTAGGGGGTGCCGTCGTGGTTGGTGCCGCCCGCGGAGGCGATCGTGTCGCTGCTCAGGGTGCCACCGGTCGCCGTGGTCAGCACGCCGCCGCTGCGCAGCTGGAAGGTGTTCCCGGTCGGCGGATCGGGGTCAGGGTCGGGGTCGGGGTCCGACCCGGATCCGGTGCCGGTCGCGGTTGAACGAGCCGGTACGGAAAGGGTCTTGCCGTCCGAGAAGGTGACGGTACGGGCCGACGAGCCGTAGTTGTGGGCGACGTAGGTGCGGGTCGTGCCCTTGGTGAGGACGGCGGAGGTGGGGATGTCGCCGGTCACCGTGGCGTCCGGGGCGCCGAGCGCGTCGAGGGTGTTGATCCAGTGGTAGGTGTGCGCCTTGGACTCTCCCTGTTCCGGGGTGTAGCCGGCGTTGCCAGCGTCCCACTTCGCCTTGGCCGTGGCCGGGTCGGCCATGGACTGGAACTCCCAGAGGATGTCGCGCCATTCGACGGCCGGACCGCCGTTCTCCCGCTCCATCTCCGCGATGTTGCGGCGTATGGCGGCCTTCTCACCACCGAGATGGAGTGATCCGCCGGTGACGGGCAGGACGTTGATGCCGTGGATCTCCTCGGGGTTGGCGGTCCACCAGGTGGCGTAGGCGGCGCCGCTGCCCCAGACCATGCCGGCCGTGTCGTGTCCGAACGAGGAGGGGAAGACCTGCTCGTCGGCGTCGAACCAGTACTGGGCTATCGACTCCGACTCGGTGGTCAGCAGGTAGGTGCCGAGGTCACGCAGCGAGGTGTCGCCGGTGGCGGAGCCCCACAGGACGAGGGCCGCGCTGAGGTTGGTGGACTCGGAGGAGGACTCCTGGTTGTTGCCGGCCGCGAAGCCCTGGTGGCCGGAGGCCCAGCTGTGGCCCGCGTAGACGTCGAAGCCGCGCAGGAAGGGGAAGGAGCCGTCGGTGCGGCTGGGGTTGGCGGTGTCCCGCACGAGGGTCTTGACCATGCCGCCCCACGCGGAGTCGGCGGCCCATCCCTGGTCGTACTGGGCGACGATCGCCGCCGCGTAGACGTAGTAGCTGTAGTGGAAGTGGTGGTCGTTGAGTTCGGTGTCGCTGCCGTAGGACGCGGGGTAGCCGGTGAGGGTCTTCCAGTCCTGGTCGTAGCTGAACTCGTTGGCGCCGCCGGCCGTGAACCACTCCTGGAGCTTGCCCTTGATCAGGCCGAGGAGCTTGTCGCGGATGCCGGTCTCACCGATCTGCTCCGCCACCGGCACGAGTTGGGCGAGGCGGCCGAGGGCTTTGCCGGTCCAGTAGGTGTCCGTGGCCCCGGAGAAGGGGTCGGAGGCATTGGCGACCTCGTTCAGGTACCCGCGTAGCCGGGCGGTGTCCACACCGTCCGACTTCGGCAGGGCGGGCAGTACCGCCGAGGCCTTCTGGGTCGTGGTGAACGAGGTCGACTCGCGGACCTTCATGGTGCCGCGCGGCGAGACGTAGGTGTAGGAGGTGAGGGCGTCGGTGGTGTTCAGCCACTGGTGGCGGTAGAGCGCCTGGAGTGTGCCGCGTTCGGTGCCTTCCTTGGCCTCCGTGGTGAGGGTGTAGGTGGCTTTCACGGTGCCACCGGTGTAGCTCCACGCCACCTTGGAGTCGGTGACGAAGCTGTAGGCGTACTTCTTGAAGGTCGCGAGCGCGTCGGTGTTCGGCAGTACGGCGACGGAGAAGTAGTCCTTGGAGCCCAGGCCCGCGGTGATGGTGGAGCCGGAGACGTTCCAGTCGCTGCCGGTCGGCGCGAAGAGGGCGTAGTGGTGTCCGCCGACGGTGATGCCGAGGACGTTGGTCTGGTCTGCGAAGACGGTGGGGGCCGCGGCGGTGGTGATCTGGGCGTTGCCGCCGGAACCCTTCGCGTATACGAACGGGGAGCCGTGCCCGATGGTCGTGCGCAGGGTGCGGGCACCGTCGGACCACAGGGGAGTGACCGTCCAGTCGGACCAGTCGTCGGCCTTGGTGTCGGGGGAGTTGAGGCCGGTGAGTCCGATGGTGAGGTCGCGCTTGTGGGCGTACTCGTACTGCCGGCCGTCACCGACGATCGCAGGTGAGGTCGGGTAGCCGACGTCGAGACCGCCGGACGTGGCCTGGTAGGTGAGGGGGTGCCCGTACATGGGGGTCGACCATGGGTTGTCGCCGTAGCGCTGGAAGGCGAGGGAGGACCACCAGTCGTTGGTGGGCACCGGCCGGTTCCGGGCGGCGGTCGTCAGCTTGGGTGTGACGGGTGTTCCGGTGTTGCTGGTGGGGCCCGACGTACCGGCGGGGCGAGTGTCGGAGTAGCTGCCGGAACCTACTGGAACGGTGGCCGCGGCCGCCGGTGAGGCGGCCGGGACCAGGCCTGCGGCGGCGAGCGCGGAGGCCAGAAGCAGTATGACTGCCGGTCTGCGTGGGGATGGCATGCGGGACCTCAAGTCTTCACTGGAGGGGAGTCTGAGAGCGCTCTCAGATGGCCGGAACGTAAAGCCTCTGTAATGCACGTGTCAATGGATTGAACGCGCCCGGTAGTTGACGGGTGATGAAGTCCGTTATGTCTTCGGCCCTTGATGATGAGGGCTGGGGAGGTCGGCTGCCGGGCTGCGGAACGCCCCCACCGCGCCACCGAGTTGGCCGGTCTCGACCCAGGGGCGTGGAGGTGAGCACGGCAACTGCCGGGGGTCGGGAGAGTGCCGACGGCGTCGGCGAGCGACGCCGTGCCGTCCTGGACGGTTTCGGCCTCGCGCGGACGTTAACGTGTCGGCATGATGGCGGGAAGTCCGGAGACCCGGCTGGTCGTACTGCGCGGCAACAGTGCCTCGGGCAAGTCGTCGATCGCGCGTGGGCTGCGGGATCGGGTCGGCCGCAACCTGGCCCTGGTCGGCCAGGACAACCTACGCCGCGTTGTGCTGCGCGAGCGCGACCGGCCCGGCGCGGCCAACATCGGACTGATCGACATGACAGCCCGCTACGCGCTGTCCGCCGGATTCCATACGGTCGTCGAGGGAATCCTGTACGCCGACCGCTACGGCGCGATGCTCGAGGACCTCGTCCGCGACCACCAGGGCACGACTCGCTGCTACTACCTGGACATCCCGCTGCAGGAAACCCTCGCGCGGCATTTGACGAAGCCCGACCCGGAGCTGCTGGCCCAGGTCACCGACCAGCACCTGCGGGACTGGTACCGCGAGCGGGACCTGCTGCCGGGCGAGATCGAAACCGTCATCGATGCCACCAGCAGCCTGCGTGAGACTGTGGACCGCATCATGCGCGAGACGGGCCTGGACGGGGTGCCGTCGATCGACCGCTGAGGACATCGGCCTTCAACGCCCGGTGCTGCTCCCGGAAGAGCGACGCCGCACGCGGCTGCGGGCGAGTCGTCTCGTCTTGGTCATCGAGGGCGACGTTCCAGGCTGGGTCCAACTGCGGGTATCGGATCATGGGTTGGTCTCAAGAGCAATTGACCCGTGAAGGAGAGAAGGTTGAGAACGCGGTTGAAGCTGACCCGCGACGGTGATGCGTTTATCGCCCGGCTTGCACCCTCCCAAGTCTCGGCGATGTACGAGGCGCTGAGCTATCTCCGTCATCGGGACTGCGATGACACGGCGCTGACCCTGTTGGTCGGTGCGCGCCGGGATGCGGTCGACGCAGTCTTGGAACGCCTGGTCGGACCGCACACGGAGTCCCGCGATTTCCGGTTCGCCACGCAGGAACTCCACATGGTGCACAGTGCGCTGACTGCGGCGCCCACCATGTTCCTCGTTCGCGACGGCGCCTTCTTGCAGGAGCCGTTTCACATCCGCCTCGGTTTCTACCGAGAGAACCTCGATGCCCTGGCGCATGCCATCGTGCAGGCTGCGACCGAAGGGTGACGCCCGATCCCAGCCATCGAATGCAAATGGGGTGGATGGTGGCAGCGCCATGGGTGATGTCAGGACGAGGAACGACCGCGCATGGCCGCGTTCTCCGCCTGCCGTTGGAAGGCCGCCCCGTAGGTGCCTTTGGTGATTTCCTGGACGACTCGGTCGACGGCCGCTCGCCGGTCCGCGTCGTCCCTCAGGGCCAGGGCCTGGTCGAGGTCCTGGCGTAGGCGTTGCGGCATGCTTCGTGCCTCGGCGGCGGCGACACGACGTCGTAGCCCTTTGCCGAACAGCCAGTTCATCTTGCTCCTCCTCCGCACGGCTTTGGGGCAGGAGCTTGACTGGGCGCGGCAACGGCTCCGTCAGGAGTCTGTTAGGGGCGTGTAAGGAGCGCCGGGGTACGGCGGCAGCCGGACGGTGAACCAGGCGCCGCCCTCGGGCGCGCCTCCCCGCGCTGTGATGGTGCCACCGAGCCGGCCGGCCAAGCGGTGGGCGATGGCCAGCCCGAGGCCGCTGCCGACGGGGCGGACGCCTCGGTAGCGGTCCGTGAGGGCGCCGCGTACGAAGGCGACCTCGATGTCGTCGTCAGTGAGTCCGGGGCCGCCGTCACGGACCTCCAGCAGGGCTCCGGGACCGTCTGCTCGCAGGGCGAGGACGACGGGTTGTCCGGCCGGCGTGACGCGCAAGGCGTTCTCAGCGAGGCCGTCGAGGAGTTGACGTACGCGAAAGCCGTCGGTGGTGATCAGCACAGGGCGTTCCGGGCGCTCGACGCGGAAGTCGACCTCGTGCCGGGCGCAGCGGGCCGACCAGGCGGTCGCGGTCTCCGCCACCAGAGCGTCGAGGTCGACGTCGACGATGTCGAGGCGGAAGTCGTCCGCCTCCAGTCGCGCCAGAGCGAGCAGATCGCCGACGAAGTGTTCGAGGCGCTCGATCTCGGTGCGCAGGATGCGGCCGGCCTCGGGCACCTCCTCGCCGGTGATCACTTCGTCCGCAAGGGCCTCGGCGTATCCGCGTGCCGTCGTCAACGGGGTGCGGATCTCGTGGGAGACGGAGAGCAGGAAGTCGCGTTGACGGTTCTCGCTATGGGTCAGCGCTGTGTCGAGGGTGTTGAGCGCACCGGCCAGTTCCGCCACCTCCGCAGGACCTTCTGCGGGAACCGTCACTCCGCGGGCGCCCTCGGACAGCAGGTGCGCGGTTCTTGCGGCCGTGACGAGCGGGCGCGCCAGGCGCCGGGCCAGCAGAGCACCGGCGAGGGCGGCGCCGGTCAGGCCCAGGATCAGGGGCAGGACGAGGCTGCCGCGCATGCGGTTCGTGGCCTGATCGACAGCCCCC
The DNA here is from genome assembly GCF_008704715.1 of Streptomyces chartreusis. Lineage (NCBI taxonomy): Bacteria > Bacillati > Actinomycetota > Actinomycetes > Kitasatosporales > Streptomycetaceae > Streptomyces > Streptomyces chartreusis. The sequence goes on along the minus strand of NZ_CP023689.1, from coordinate 137,953 downwards.
ATCGGCTGGGTGAGCACGAGTCCGCCGCCGACAAGCGTCGGCGCTCCCTCCAGCAGTACGTCGTCGCCGTCGAGGCGAGCGGTCGTGGACACGCTGTCCCCGGTGAGCAGCGCTTCACGGCTCGCGGCGTCGACGGCGACGGCCGCCGGACCGTCGATCTCGCCGGAGGGCCGGACGATGGCGAGCTTGATGTCTTCGGGGCCCGCGATGCGCTGCTGCCGGTCGAGCATCCAGGAGGCCAGGGGAGGAGTGCGGGCGAGTACTTCCGCCTGCCGGGAGAGCTGGTCGCGTTCCTGTGCCTCCGCGTTGGTGCGGATCGTCCGCCAGGCGAACAGTCCGGTCAGCAGTACGGCGACCGCGGCCACGGCGCTGGTGAGCAGGACGATGCTCCTGGTCAGCGAGCCACGGCCGTCCACGGTGCTCATCGGCCGGCGTCGGCGACGCTGTAACCGACCCCGCGGACCGTGCGCAGAGGGCTGGCGTCGCCGAGCTTGGCGCGCAGCTGGGAGACGTACACGTCCATCACGCGCGTGTCGCGGTAGCCGGCGTACCCCCAGACCTGGCCGAGCAGTTGCTCGCGCGTGAACACCTGGCCGGGATGGTGCATCAGGAAGGCGAGCAGGTTGAACTCCGTGGTCGTCAGCTCCACTTCCCGGTCGTCGACGTGCAGGGTACGGCGGCCGGTGTCGAGCGCCAGGCGTCCGATCCTGCGCACCGGGTCGTGCCGCGGGCCGGCGGCGCGTCGCAGCAGGCTCTTGACCCGGGCGACCAGCTCCTGCGGCGAGAACGGCTTCGTCAGATAGTCGTCGCCGCCCAACTCCAGCCCCAGAACACGGTCGGTCACCTCGTCCCGCGCGGTCACGAACAGCACGGGAGTCCAGTCGCCCTCCTCGCGCAACCGACGGCAGACCTCCATGCCGTCCATACCGGGCAGCGCGATGTCCAGCACGATCGCGGCCGGGCGCATGCGGCGGACGGCGGCCAGGGCGGCGTCACCGGTGGTCTCGACATGCACACCGAAACCCTCGCGACTCAGATACCGGCGCTGGAGGTCGGCGATGTTCCGCTCGTCCTCCACGACCAGAACGAGCCCCTTGCTCTCCGCCATGTGCCCTCTTCTCGCAGCTCAGTCCCCGATGCTAGCCAGCTCCGGCCCACGCGAGCGCCCTCACCACCAGCCCTTACACGCCCCGAACATTCGCCGAACCTCCGGCTCGCATGCGGTGGCGAGGCTGAGGCCCGAGATCGAGCAAGGGGAGGACCTTGTGAACCGCATACGCAGAGCTGTGTCCGGTCGGGCCGTGACCGCGGCAATGGCCGTCACGGCCGCCGCCGTCACCGGACTCGTGTGGACGACATCGTCGTCCGGACCCTCGACGGCACCGACCGCCTCGGCAGTCGGCCTGGCGGACGCCGACACCATCGGCCTCGTCGCCGGCGACCGACTCGTCGCCGACGATCCGCGGCCCTTGCCCGGTCGCTTGTCCGAGGATCTCCGAGCGCCCGGCCGCCTGCCCGAGGCACTCCGCGCCGATCTGCGCACCCTTGAGCCCGCGCCACGACAGGAGGCGGCGGCGAAGATCTGGCAGGACGCACTGGACGGCCGCTACGGCACCCGGGTGGAGCTGCGGGCCGAGGCGGCACAGCGGCGTTTCCGGGCGCTGCCCGGACAGCTCCAGGACGACATCGAGGAGCTGCGGGGGCTCAGCGGGGAGGAGCGGACCGAGCAGCGGACGGAGATCCGCGACAAGGCGCTCTCCGGCGAGTACGGCCGCCAGGTGCAGCGTTGGGCGGAGCGGCGCGCCGACTTCTGGCGGCAGGACTGAGTGCCACCACGCATGACTCCCGCTCACCGCATCACCGACCTCGCCCTGCTCGACGAGGGCCCGCCCAGGAACGACCTCGCATGAGTCCCGCTCACCGCACCGCCCTGTCCGACGTGGGCCCGACCAGGAACGACGGCATGACCGACGCACCGCAAACATCCCCGGAACCCCACCACCGCGAAGCACCCGCAGGTGTCGGCCGACTGCACCGGCTCGGCCGCTGGTGCGCCCGACGGCCATGGTGGGTGATCACCGCCTGGCTGCTGGTCCTGCTGACGGCCCTCGGCGCCGACCGAGCCTGGGGCGGCACCTACGACGACGACTTCGCCCTTCCCGGAACCGCCGTACAGACCGGGGCCGACCTGCTCGACGCCCACGGATCCGACCAAGTGCGCGGCACGGCCTCCCAGATCGTGCTGCACGCGGACACCGGTTCCCTCGACGCGCACCGGGACGCCGTCGGCACCGCGGTGGCCGAGCTGAAGGAGCTGCCCGAGGTGGTCTCGGTGGCCGATCCGCTGAACACACCCGGCGCGGTCTCCGCCGACGGCACCACCGGCATCGTGACGGTCCGCTTCATCGAGAACCCGGCCCGCTTCGAGACCTCCTACCTGGACGGTGTCGACGACGCCGTGCATGGCCTGCGAGCCGACGGTGTGGACGTCGAATACGGCGGCCCACTGGGCCAGTTGGCCCGCCCGAAGGCCGAGGACCGGCTGTCCGAGGTGATCGGGCTCGCCACCGCCGTCGTCGTGCTGCTGGCCGGGTTCGGCAGCCTTGCCGCCGCCGGGCTGCCGCTGCTGACGGCCGTCGTCGGACTTCTGTCGGGCATGGCGCTGCTCGGACTCCTGGCCGCCACCTTCACCTTCGGCAACGCGGCCCCGACACTGGCCACGATGATGGGCCTGGGCGTCGGCATCGACTACGCGCTCTTCCTGATCACCCGTCACCGCCGACTGCTGCGCGACGTCGACGACCCCGCCGAAGCCGCTGGGCGGGCGATGGCCACCAGCGGCCGCGCGGTGATCGTCGCGGCGGCCACGGTCGCGCTCGCCCTGGGCGGGCTGTACGCATCCGGCGTGACGTTCATCGGCACACTCGGCGTCGCCGCGGGCCTGACCGTCCTGGTCGCCGCCGCTGCCGCCCTCACCCTGGCCCCGGCCCTCCTGGGCGTCATCGGCCGCCGCATCGACCGCTGGCGGGTGCGGCCCCCGGCCGACGAGCCCAACGGCACGGCCGACACCTGGCACCGCTGGGCCGCCACGGTGGGCCGCCGGCCTTGGCTCTTCCTCGCCGTCGGCACCCTGGTCCTGGCGGTGCTCGCCATCCCCGCCGCCGCCATGCGCCTGGGCCACGTCGACAGCGGCGCCAACCCCACGGACTACACCGACCGCCGCGCCTACGACCTGATCGCCGACGGCTTCGGACCCGGCACCAACGGTCAGTTCACGATCGTGGCGAACCTGGCCGACACCCACACCGACCCCGTCGCACTCTCCGGACCGCTGCACGACGCCCTGGCGGCGACTCCCGGGATCGCCCACGTCACCACGCCCGTCACCAGCAAAGACGGCGCCCTCCTCATCGCCACCGTGACACCCGACACCGGGCCACAGGAGGAAGCCACCTCGGACCTCATGCACCGTCTGGAGAACGAGACGCTCCCCGACGTACTCTCCGACTCGGGCGCGCAGGGCTATGTCACCGGCGTCACGGCCGCCCAACTCGCCTTCCGGGACGTGGTCGTGGACCGCCTGCCGGTCATCGTCACGGTGGTCGGCGCGGCGTCCTTCCTGCTCCTGCTCACCGTCTTCCGCAGCCTCCTCGTCGCCCTCAAGGCGGCCCTGCTCAATCTGCTGTCCATCGCCGCTGCGTACGGCGTAGTCGTCGCGGTCTTCCAATGGGGCTGGGGAAGCAGCCTGTTCGGCGTCGACGAACCCGTACCGGTGGAGTCGTACGTGCCGATGATGATGTTCGCGATCGTCTTCGGGCTGTCCATGGACTACGAGGTCTTCCTGCTCTCACGGATCCGCGAGGCGTGGCTCCACACGAAGGACAACCACCTCAGCGTGGCCACCGGCCTGGCCGGCACCGCCCGTGTCATCACCTGCGCCGCTCTCATCATGACCAGCGTCTTCCTGGCGTTCCTGCTCTCCAGCAACGTGGTCATCAAGATGCTCGCCCTCGGTCTGGGAGTCAGCGTCGTCATCGACGCCACCGTCGTCAGACTCATCCTGGTCCCCTCCACCATGTACCTGCTCGGCCGCGCCAACTGGTGGCTGCCTCGGTGGTTGGACAGGCTCCTGCCGCACCTGGATCCCGAAGGCCCGACGCCGACCGCCCCCCTGCCGCCGCACGTGGATGTGGACGCGGTGTTCCCTGCCCAGGCCGCTTCGGGGGACAGCCGATGATCCGCTCCGTGTTCAGGCGGCACCGCGCCGCTGCGCTTTCCTCCACCGCCCTCGCGGTGGTCCTGCTCATCGCCACCACCACGGAACTCGTTGCCCGAACCTTGCTGCACAGCCGTATGACCGCTGTCGCCGACAGAGCCCTCGGCAAGGGAACCACCGTCGACATCGAGGGCGGTCCGGCGTTGCTCGCTCTGTTCGACCGGCACATCGACGCCGTGACCATCAGCAACGATCACGCCGCCCTCGGCCGGATCAGCGGCGTCTCCGTCCATGCCCGTCTGGAGGACCTACGGCTGACCGCCGACCGTGCCGGCACGGTCGCCCGCACCCACGCCGACGTCACGGTGCCCGCCGCCTCGCTGCAACGCATGGCCGGCACGTCCGACGGCGGGCTCCCCGTCACCGCCGTACGTCTGGACGATCAGGCCGACACGGTGACCCTCGACCTCGGCCAGGGCGGGCTCGGGCAGGCCACCCTCCAGCCCCGTCTCCAGGACGGACGGGTCGCCCTGCGCCTGGCCGACGTCGAGATACTGGGCAGCCCTGCGCCACCCCGGCTGGTGGACCGGATCCAGGACAGGCTGACAAGCCGGAACGGTGTGGACTACCCCCTGGGACTGAAGGCCACCACACTCGATGTCACTGCCACGGGACTTGCCGTCGGCCTGGACGCGGGGCCGACCCGGCTGACGGGAAAGGTGAGAGCGTGATGCTGGTCGAGTTGGATGGGCTGTGGGCTTTTGGGCGACAGTTCGCGGCGGTGATCAACCGATCTGGGGCCATGTCCCGATTCATCCGAGAAGGGTCTGCGCGCCGTACCACAACGGCGACGGGTTGAGTCGGTCCGGATGGCGGGCGAGCATCTCCTCGTAGAAGGCCGTCGGAGGCGGGCGCTGGGCGAGGAGGTGCTCGACGTCGTTGAGGTAGGCACGGGTCTGCGTGATGGTGTCCGGCGTGTCGGGTCGTCTGCGGTCCTGATGGCCCGCGACCACCGCGACCGGGCGCAGGTCCTCGACGGTGTCCAGTGCTCGCAGCCAGGCGGTGAAGCCACCGTTGGCGCCCTCCGAGAGGTAGAGGTGGACGTTGTTGTAGACGGCGTCTCCGGCCACCACGAGGCCCAGGTCGGGAACGTGCAGCACGCTGGTGTGGTCGGTGTCGGTGTGGTCGGTGGGCACGGGTTTCAGTACGTGGCCCTCCAGGAGCAGACCCTCCTCGGGTACGGGACGGGCTACGACAGGGGTGTCACCGAGGAGGCCGGGAAAGTCCTTGTCCCATCGCAAGGCGCGGCCGGTCGTGGCCTGGTAGTGCATCATCGCGATCGCGTCGGGCGACGCCCAGGCCTGAGCGGTGGGGAAGCGCCGCAGCAGCTCGCCGGTGCCGAACCAGTGGTCGCCGTGGCCGTGTGTGATGTAGATGTGCGCCAGCCGCTTACCGGAATGCTCGATCCAGTCCCCGACCTTGCGTGTCTGCTCCTGGGTCAGGGGTGGGTCCACCAGGACCGCCGTGGCGTCCCCCATGATCAGGGTGCTGGTCAGGGGAGAGGAGACCAGCGGGTCACCGCTGGGCAAACGCTGGTCGCCGGCCCGCTGGATGCCGTCTTGCACGAGCGTGCTGTAGGTCAATGGCGTCATGCGAGTGCGTCCCTTCTCGCCACGACCTTTCCCGCGGTACAGCACGTGGCACGTGGGTGGTGGTTCGGCACCGTCCGCGAGGCTGATTCGGGGGAGATTCAGAGGCAACGCCGGAAGGTAGTTTCCGCAGGAACCAAATCCGGCCGTTCGCCTGATAGCGCCTGCCCGAGAGCGGCACCTTCGGTGTGTCACTGAGAGATATTCGAGGATTCCTATTTTAATCCTCGTGATCGTATGAAGCCGATCTCTCAGAGATCGCCTCGTTCTCATCGGAGATGACATGCACAAGCTTCGCAAGGCTGCCCTCATGGTCGTCGCCCTCGGCAGCGTCGGACTCCTGAGCGCCGGCACGGCCACCGCCCAGGGCCTCGACGGCCACGGCGACAAGGGCGGAAACAGCTACAGCGTGCTGCAGAGCAGCAACTGCAAGTCCCACGACCTGAACCTCGACATCCTCGGCCAGGTCGGCCTGCTCAACGGCCTGCTGGGCAGCGCGCTCAACGGCGAAGGCGACGCTGGTGCGCAGAAGACGCACCTGGGCTCGACCATGGGCTGCAACAACAGCGCCTTCTAAAGCCTGCCGGAAAGTCACTGTCGGTTCTGGGCCCAGTCGGCGCTGGTACGGGAAAACTCGCTCTGATCCCGCATCTGCGCAGGCCGGGCCCAACCGACGGAAATTCGCAAACCACAGTTCCATCCAAGGGCTTCACATGGATTGAGGGCCAATCTGGGCCTCAATGGCGGCGCACTCGCGGAACGCTTTCCCGAGCTTTAGGATCTGGCCCGGTTTTCGCCCTACCTGACCGCCCTCATCCTTCGGTTCGGCGCCCACGAGCCAACGAACTCCACATCCCGCCGGACGTGTTCGACCCCGCGCTGGATGACTGGCGGCGAACAGCCCGTGGCCGCGAAGCAGCCCACCGGACAAGGTCAGCCTGCTCGGGGGACTACCGGTCGTCGTTCGGGCCCGGGGCCTCGGCGTTCACGTCGGGTGGGACTGGGTGTGGTCGCGTCATGGCCCAGCGGATGGTCCGGGTCAGTGCCTGGCCGGTGGGGCGTACGGCGATGTCCTCGACGAGGGGGACGCGGGGCAGCCAGAGCATGCCGCGCGCCCAGGGCGGGAGCAGAGCTACGGCGTTCGCGGCCAGGGCGCCGTAGAACGGCCGTACCGCCAGCGGCAGAGGCGGCTGGAACAGCAGGAAGCGAGCGGCGGCGCGGGCCTCGGAGGTGGCCCGTAGTTCAGGCCGGTAGGCGTCGAGGCGTTCGGTCAGCTCGCGCCGGTCTCGCGGTGGGTCGATCACCCCCAGCGCATCGGCGACGCGTGCGGTGTCGGCGACGTACGCGTCGTAGCCGGCAGCATCCAGGGGGTGAGCCCCGTAGCGTTCGTGGGCGCGCAGGAAGCTGTCCGTCTCGGCGGCGTGGACCCAGGCGAGCAACTGCGGATCCGCCGCGTGGTAGGGGATGCCGTCGGTGGTTGTCCCGCGGATCCGTTCGTGGATGGCCCTGACGCGGTCGACCGCGTGCTGAGCGTCCTCGGCGGTGCCGAACGTGGTCACGGCCAGGTAGGTGCTGGTGCGTTGCAGGCGGCCCCAGGGATCCCCGCGGTAGCCGGAGTGGCCCGCCACCGCGGCCATGGCGAGCGGATGCAGGGACTGCAGCAGCAGTGCGCTCAGCCCGCCGATGAACATGGAGGCGTCGCCGTGGACGGTGCGGATCGGGCGGTCGGGTCCGAACCAGCGTGGGCCGGGGGTGTGGTGGATGCGGGCCCGTGTCGCAGGCCCGTCGGGGCCCGCGACCCGGTGGAACAGGGCCTGGCCCAGCTGGTCACGCACTGCGGTGAGCATGGTCGCCCTCCCCTCTGCTGTTGCCCAGTGTGCGCGATGTCCGCCGGGTTCCGGGCATGCCGGCACGTTCAGGTGCCGGTGGGCGTGCGGTGTGCTTCGCGGTCGGAGGCCGGCCACACGTAAGGCAGGTCGTCGGGGACGCCGGGGAACAGAGGGGCGTAGACGTCGTGGTCCTTGCGGACGAGCGCCGAGCGGTGGCTCTCGTGGAAGGGTTCCTCGCCGAGCCAGGGCGGCAGCTCGCCGGCGGCTGCCAACTCCTGCTGCTCGCGCACCGCGGTGCCCGGCTCGTGCGCGGCGAAGTCTGCGACCAGGGAGGCGGCGCAACTGTCCTGGTGTCCCTGCTCCCGCCAGACTCGGCAGATCTCCAGGCCGTAGCGCACGAGTGCCTCCTCGTACCCCGTCCACATCCGTACCGCCGGGTGCCGGCGCCACCCGTAGCCGGGAACGGTCAGTCCGCGCAGGACCTGAAGTGCCTCGACCCGCTGCTTGCCCAGTCGGCGCCGGTCGAGGAGCAGGGCGGTCTGCCGGAAGTCGGGGTGGGGCAGGAACGTCTGCATCGGTCACCCGCTCACTTCTTGCGCAGCGCGGAAGGCTTGTGGATCGCGGACCTACCGGAGCGGTCGCTGCGCACCTCGTACTGCGGGTCCTCGGGCGAGGCGTCGACGGTACGACCTGCGGCCTCGGTACGGCGGGTGATCTTCCGCTCGACCGTGCCTTCCGTGGTGCTGCCGTGACTGTTCCAGGCGACCTCGTCACCCTGGGTGAGACGGCGGTCCTTGCCCCGGCCGCTCGTCTCCCTTGCCTTCTTCGTCTGCTTCGCCATGGTGATCGCTCCCGTCCTCGGCGCCGGTGGTTTCGGCACTTGCGCGTGGACGCCGCGTGGTCGGCCATGCCCGAACGGCGGCGTTCCAGGCCGCCCACTCGGGCGGACGTCTTGTCAGTCACTTCCTTGCGGAGGTGTTGTTCGGATGCGGCTCAGCTCCGCTGTGTCGGCGGAGTGTGGCCGGCCACGAGGCGCCCCTGGCCGGCAGACGGTCGACGCATGCATCCGTCTGCAGCTCGCCAGGCGAATAGGTGGTGAGCCTTCGACCGAAGGAGCCCGGACGGACTCGTGCCAGGAGGGCACACGCAGAATGCGCCGACACGTCGCAGTAGTGGAGAGCATGAACCGTATGCACAAGGACGCTGTCCACGACTCGCCACTACGGGGGCGGGTCGCTGTCGTCACCGGGGCCGCCCGTGGCATCGGCGAGGCCCTCGCGCGGCGGTTGTCCGGGGCAGGCATGCGCGTCGCCCTGCTCGGCCGCGAGGCGCAGTCCCTTCAAGACGCGGCAGCCTCACTTCCCAACTCGACTCTCTGTATCGAGGCTGACGTCACCGACCAGGACGCACTCGACCGCGCGGCAGAGCAGGTCGCGGGCCGGCTGGGAGACGCGGCCGTCGTCGTGGCAAACGCCGGAGTGGCGGCAGGCGGCCCGTTCCGTCACACGGATGGCGATCTCTGGCGGCGCGTGATCGACGTCAACCTGATCGGCGTGGCCAACACCGCCCGCGCCTTCCTGCCTCAGCTGTCCCGCACGCGCGGCTACTACTTGCAGATCGCCTCGACCGCCGCCTTCGGCTCGGCACCCATGATGAGCGCATACTGCGCCTCCAAAGCCGGTGCGGAATCCTTCGCACGTGCCCTGCGCGGTGAGGTCGAGCCCGACGGTGTCGCCGTCGGCATCGCCTACGTCCACTGGACGGGCACCGACATGATCAGCGGAATGGACGAGCACCCGGTACTGCGTGCCCTGCGGGCCCACCAGCCGTGGTTCGCCCGCCGCGTGCACAGCCCCGACCAGGTGGCCGAATGGCTCACCGTCGGCATCACCCACCGAGCCCTCCACATCTACGCTCCGCCCTGGCTACGTTGGTGCCAGCCCCTGCGTCCCTTGTTCCCCATCGTGGTCACCCGCGTGGCCCGCCGAGAGCTGCGCCGAATGACCTCCGACGAACTCGCCGTAGACCTCGGAGTGATGGGCGCGGGAGGGCGCGCCGACTGGGACGCCTACACCACCGACGCCCAGCGTTCCCATCCTCCGCAGTGACCCGAACCTCATGCGCTGAGTCCGGCCTGCAAGGCATGGCAACCAGGGCGAGCCTTCGTGGGCACCCATCACGCACTCAACCTGGCCCGTCGCCCGGCCGGCTCCCGCCGCGATGCGATCGCCGTGGTCTGGCTGATCCGACTCGTAGGTGCTCAGCAAGGCGGGTCGCGGACTGCCCGTACGCGAGGGCGTCGGCACCCCGGACGGTCAGCCCGAGCGCACGGGGATAGACAGCGTCAGCGCCATCGCCCTCTACATCATCGACCTCACCGTGCCGACCTCCCTCGCGTCCGTCGCTCCGTCCCGCCCGTCCGCCGCGTCGGCGAGTGCCGTGCGTGCGAGATCGCGCAGCCAGATGTGGGCGGGGTCGGTGTCGTAGCGCTGATGCCAGGACAGGTACACCGGGGCCGGCGGCAGGTCGAACGGCAGGGGGAGCAGGGCGAGTTCGAGCCGAGTGGCCGGTGAACGCGTAGTGGACTCCGGCGCGGTGACCAGGAGGTCGGAGTCGCGCACGAACGCGAGGGCTGCCGCTTCGGTGGGCGCGCTCGCCACCACGTGTCGCGTGAGGCCGAGCCGCGCGAGTTCGGCGTCGAGGACGTTGCCGAGACGGCCCCGCCGCGAGACGGTGATGTGGTCGGCGGCGGCATACCGCGCGGCGGTGAGCGTCCTGTCGCGGGTCAGCGGGTGGTCGCACCGCACGACGACGACGTGCCGGGTATCGGCCACCCGGTCGGCGTGGATCTCGGGTGCGGTGGGCGGATCGGCGTCCGCGGCCAGGTCGACCTCGCCGCGGCGCAACTCAGGTGTGTCGATGCTCGATTCCGCGATGAAGCGCAGTCGCACGCCTGGTGCCTGTCGGCGCACGGCGGCGAGCAGCGCAGGGCCGCTGAGCGCGACCAGCGCATCGTGCCAGCGGAGGGTGAAGGTGCGTTCCAGCGTCGCGAGGTCGATTTCACGGTTAGGTGCCAGCACGCCGCGTGCCTGCTGAACCAGGTCGTGCACCTGCTCCCGGACAGCGATCGCGTACGGCGTCGGAGTCATCGTGCGTCCCGTGCGCACCAGGATCTGATCACCCGTGGCACGCCGGATCCGGCCGAGGCTCCGGCTCATCGCGGGGGCGGTGACATGCAGTCGCTCGGCTGCCCCGGCCACGCTGCCTTCCTCCAGGAGGGCGTCCAGCGCGGTGAGCAGGTTCAGATCCAATTGCATGGGAGTCATCCTAGCCGTGCTTTACATGCACTTGCAGTTAATGACGTGCCCTCCTACCTTCGAGATGCGGGCGCGGAACACCTCGGATCCCGCCACCTCCGCAGACAACGTCACCCCTGTTCGGACAGGAGCACTGCCATGCCCAAATCGCTTCAGGAAGCCGGTACTTCGGCATTCACGGCCTCGGCCCACGACGCCCAACTGCTCGAGCCGACCGCGGCCGCCGTACGCGCGGCGGGCTCCGCGCTGATCGAGCGCTACGGCGACGTGGTCCGCTACGAGACGCGCGAGGAGCTGATGCGTGCGCTAGCGGCCAATGACGACGTGGCTCTCGGCATCCTCCGTCCTCACCTCACGGAGCTGCGCCCGAACGCCCGCTGGGTGGAGGAGGAACTCGAGGGCGGCGCCCTGCCTCCCGGGGAATGGTGGGTCGTGGACCCGGCCGAAGGGAACGTCAACCACCTGCACGCCCTGCCGGACTGGGCGGTGACCGCGACGCTCGTACGGGACAACCAGCCCGTGCTCACCGCGGTCCACCTGCCACTGACCGGCGAGACCTACACCGCGCTCGCCGGCGGGGGCGCCCACCTCGACGGCCGGCCCCTGCGCGTGGCCCCCACCACGGACCTCGGCCTGAGCATCGTGGCCACGAGCCAGGCCAGGCCGGACGAGGCCGAGGAAGTGGTGCGCCGGGTCGGCTCATCGATCACCGCGATGCTCTTCGACGCCCTCGTGGTACGGACTTCCGTGCCCGCCACCCTGCACCTGCTGAACCTGGCGGCCGGCCGGATCGACGCCGTCTGGCAGTTCGCCGGGGCACGCGCGGACCTGCTCCCCGGGGCGCTGCTGGTCGCGGAGGCGGGAGGGCGCGTCTCCGATGCCGAGGGCCGCCACTGGACCCCGCAGAGCGGGAGCTTCCTGGCTGCCGCGCCCGGCGTCCACGCCGAGGCCGTGGCCACGCTCTCCCGTTGACCCTCACCACCAGCACATGAAGGACAGGATCACCATGACCAAGATCAGCATTCTGGGCAACGGCCGAGTCGGCGGCGGCCTCGCGGCAGCCCTCAACCGCGCCGGGCACGACGTGACCGTGGCGGACCGTTCACCGGGCGCTGCCGCCGATGCCGCGCGGTCGGCGAGCGTCATCATCAACGCCACCCCGGGCGAGGGCTCTTTGGAGCGGCTCGTCGCACTGCGCGAAGAGCTCCGGGGCAAGATCCTCGTCGATGTCTCCAACGCCACCGTCGACGGACCGGACGGGTTGCCCGTCGACCTCCTCCACCAGGGCTCGAGCCTCGCGGAACAGCTCCAGCGCGCGTTGCCCGACACGCTCGTCGTGAAGACCCTGAACACGATGCTCTACTCGGTGATGACCGCGCCCGCCACGCTGTCCCAGCCGGCCACCGTCTTCCTCTCCGGGGAGGACCGGGCGGCCAAGGCGATCGTTCGAGGGCTGCTCGTCGACCTCGGTTGGCGCGAGGAGTGGATCACGGACCTCGGCGGGGTGGAGACCGCACGCGCCACCGAGGCGGCCGTCCTGTTCGTGCCCCACGTCATCCGGGCTCGCGGATTCGCGCCGTTCGCGATCTCGGTCGTCAGCTGAGCCGGCGGGAACCGGCGAACCTGAAGCGCGGCCGGGTGAACAAGATCCTCCCGGTTTCGCTCTGGCGGAGAGAAGGTGTTGCGCGGCCCACGCGCACGACTTCGCCCCCGCTCCGGGAGTCAGCTCTGCCGGGAGTGCATCGGACTGTTGGCGACCTCCTGCGTGCACTTCCCGTGCATCCCGCGTAGGCGCCGGTCGCGTCGCCAGTCGAAGACAGCCAGGGCCAGGGACGTCACCATCCCGGCGATGGCGGTGCCCAGTGCGATGACGAGGGCGCCTTGATAGTCGTCGCCGTTGCCGAGGACCATGTAGAAGAGGCCGGGCAGGGCAGCGGTGCCCACCGCGGCGCCGAGCCGCTGTCCCGTCTGCAGGGCGCCCCCCGCCGCGCCGGCCATGTCCACGGGTACGTCCCGGAGGGTCATGGTGATGTTCGGGGAGACCACGAAGCCTCCTCCGATGCCGCCGAGGAACAGGACAGGAGCGGCGATCCACGGAGCGATACCCAGGGGCGCGAAGCGCAGGAGCAGCGCGGCTCCGCCCAGACCACAGATCACCCCGGCGAGGCCGCAGACTGTGAGCAGGCGTCCGTACCGCTCCACCAGTCGGCCTGCGACCACGGCGGCGCCCGCCGAGCCGAGGGCGAACGGAGTGACGGCGAGGCCGGACCGCAAGGGGGAGAAGGCCAGGCCGTTCTGGTAGAAGAGGGCGAAGACGAGCCATACGCCGCTGAAGCCGATGAAATACAGCGTGCCGACGCCGGCTCCTACGGCGTAGCCGCGCACCGTGGTGAACAGCCGCGGGTCCAGCAACGGTCTGGTCCCCCTGGCGACGAGACGATACTGCCAGCGGACGAAGACGGTGAGGATCGAGGCGCCGACGGGGAACATCCACCACAGGCGAGTCAACCCGCCGGCCTCCGCCTGGACCAGCGGATACATGAGGGCGAGAACGCCGAGTCCGAGAAGCAGCACGCCGGGTACGTCCACGTGCCTCCTTCCGGACGGCCGGCTCCGGGGCAGCAGTCGGCGTCCGAGCAGGACGGCGAAGATGCCGATGGGGACGTTGACGTAGAAGATCCAACGCCACCCTTGCTGACCGTCGGCCAGGGCGAGGATCGTGCCGCCGAGGAGAGGGCCGGACGCGGAGGAGATGCCCACCGTCGCGCCGAAGTAGCCGAAGGCACGCCCGCGTTCGGCCCCGCGGAACAACTGCTGGATGAACGCCGAGTTCTGAGGCGCCATGAAGCCGGCCGCCAGTCCCTGGGCGAGGCGGGCCACGACCAGCAGGGTGATGTTGGGAGCGGCACCACAGGCGGCGCTGAAGACGACGAAACCGCACAGTGCCATCAGGAAGATGCGGCGTCGGTCCAGGGCGTCGCCCAGCCGTCCGGCGGTGACGAGTGCGAGGGCGAAGGTGAGGGTGTAGCCGGACACGATCCACTGCACCTGGGCGGGGGAGGCGTGCAGGTTGTGCTGGACGGTGGGCAGCGCGACCGCCACGATCGTGACGTCCAGCAGGCTCATGAAGCCCGCCACCAGAGTGACCCAGAGCGCCCGCCACCGGCGCGGATCCGGCTGGTACTCGTCCTCCCGGCCATCGGGGCCTTGGTCGCCCGCCGCTGACGCCGCCGCTGTCACGTGTAGTCCTCTCGCACGGCCCGGCCGAACCTGTTCCCCGACTGCGGCGCGTGCACACCGACGGTCTGCAAATGGGTGATGCCACGTATCCGACGTTCGCCTCTTCGACACGTACCGGTGATCACAGTCGAGCACAGGCGTAGACCAGGCGACTTGGGGCACTTGGAGGTCTGCTCGTCGTTGTTCGGCAGTCAGCAGCGGCGTGGGAATTCTGCTTGCAGCCTGTTCCTCGCGGTCGCACCCGCCGGGGTACGAGCTGCGCTTCGGGAAAGAGGAATCTCATGATCCTTCCGGCTGAGAGAGAGCTGCGCGCTGCGCTGGCCCGGTTCGCTTCCGCGCGCATCGATCACGACGTGCGCCCAACTGGTGGTACGAGCCGCGTTCTGGAGGACGCCACGTACACGCTCTGTGTGATGACCTCCTCCCGTAGCATCGAGGAGGCTCTGGTCGCGGCAGATGCGCTGTTGCAGCGCTACTGCGCCGACCGCGCGGCCGTTTCGCGGGAGGTCCTGACAGTCGTCGACGTGCCGCGTTCGGGAGGGCCTGTCGAGGCCGCGTCGGACACCTCGCGGCTGGAGTCGACCGGCGCGTGATAGGGCGTGACCGCTCGCGATAACGTGGCGCGGGTCCGGCGCCCGCCCCCTGCACAGGCCGGGGTCGCCATCGTCCAACGGCCATGCGGCCACCGTCGCGCAGGCTCTGGTTGCGGCAGCCGGGACTGCTGTCACGGAAAACTTCGGAAGGTGCGATCGCAACGCAATGTGAAGGCCGGCATGTCCGCGGTCCTTGCGCTGACCGCTTCGATCGCGGGCGACCGGGCCGTGGTCACCATGCACGCCGAGTCGGCTCTGCACATCGCCCACGCTCACGGACTCAGCCAGACGAGAACGCTCGCAGAGTGGGCCCGGGCCCGCGCGGACCTTGGCCACGGCAACCCAGAACACGCCGCCGCGCGACTAGCCCCCCTCGTCCACGCGGGCCCGCGGTAGGGCCATTTCGGGCTGTGGATGATGGCGGTCCCCTGCTACATAGAGGCCACAGTCCTCGCCGGCGAAGAAGCGGACGCGGAGGTGGAACACCTGATCGAGCAATATTGCCCATTGGGCTTCGCTGGGCGCGGATCCGCAGGGCCCGGCAGTCGTACTGCGATGCCGAGCCCTGGTGGCGGACCACGAGCGCAGCGAGGACCTCTTCAAAGCGGCCCTGGCACAACACGAGAAGGTCGACAGTCCCTACGAACACGCCCGGACCCACCTCGCGTACGGAATGTGGCTGCGGCGCCGACGCCGTCCCGTGGAGGCACGCGCTCAACTGCGCCGTGCCGTCATGGGGTTCGACCAATGCGGTGCCGACGTAGGAACCCGGCAGGCGGACGTCGAGCTCAGAGCGGCCGGCGAGGCCCCCACCGCCGTGTCCGCCTCCGAAGCCGGGACGGGCCCGCTGACGCTGCTCACCTCGCAGCAACTGCGCATCGCCCGCACGGTGGCCCTGGGCGCCACCAACCGTGAAGTGGCACGTCAGTTGTCGATCAGCATCCGCACTGTCGAGTACCACCTGCGCAACATCTTCCGCAGCTAGGAGTGCGCTCCCGGGTGGCTCTCGCCCGCGTCCTGGAGCCCGAACTGCTCCTGCCCGCGCCGGTGAACGGCTCTGCGGACGTATCTGCCACAAGCGGTGTCAGTCCCCTGACGTAGTGTTCCCGCTGCCGTACACCGACTGCGAGGACCAGAGAATTGACTGGCATGCCTGCTTTCCCGCTGCCCTTTCACGCATCACGTTCCATATCGTTCGCGACCCCCCGAACGCTGAGGGAACTTCAGATGATGCAGTGCAGCGCCCACATTCGGGCGAAGCCAGGGTGGTTCGACAAGATGAACGACGCCGGCATCGTCGCCAGATGGACCCGGGAAGCGGTCGAACAGGGCCTCAGCGAAGCGCAGGTCCGGTACGTGCTCGCCGAACTCGCCCATTACGCCGCACTGCGAGACGAACGCAGCGGGGTCGAGGTCTCCGCCGTCGACGGGGTGTGGCACTCGGACACCCTGGTCGACGACGGGCTCAGATCCCGGCTGCGCGAGGCGGTGCGGGTTCTGGAGCAGGTCCCCGCAGCGGAACAGGACTGGCATCCAGGATCCGACGGCCAGGTACTGGACCTGGTCCATCCCTCACTCTTCTGCCTGGTGCGAGAGGCGAGCGGGGCGCCCGAGCGGGCTTGGCAGAACCCTACGGACCGCTATTCCAGGTACGAATTCTCGGAGAGATTCCAATGGCTGCCCACTGACGTCGACGTCACGGACGACGGCGAAGTCGTCTTCCGTTCGTACGTCAACAACGTCCACCCCGACGAGCATCGCGACCTGGCCTGCGTCCTGCCGGACCTGTTCGCCCGCCTGCGCCCGCTGCTGGAGAACGTGCTCACCGATCTGCGCCACCCGCGGCCCCTGAGGATCGAGGCCGATCCCTACGGGTGGTACGACTCGGAGCCGGAGCATCCCGACAAAGCGTCCTACGGTGATGAGCAGGCGTACGCGGAAGCCGTCCGTGCTTGGGCAGAGGCGCAGGACGACTGGTGGGAGAACCGCAGCCCGGTCGTCCCGGATGCGCCGGCCTTCACTCCGCCCGAGTCGCCCGACGCCTCCGCCCGAGTCGACCTGCGCGGCCGCAGGCTCCAGGTCATCGTCAAACTCGCGACCATTCAACTCACCCCGGAAAAGCCCGAGTACCAGGGGGGAACCTGGCACGTGGAGGGGATGTTGAACGAGCGGATCGTCTCGACCGGCATCTACTACTGGGACAGCGAGAACATCACCGAAAGCCGGCTGAGTTTCAGGGCGGCACTGGACGACCCGGACTATGAGCAGAGCGACGACAACGGTGTGCGTGAGGTCTACGGCCTGGAGGACGAAGACGCCCTGAACCAAATGCTGGGATCGGTGTCGACCCCGGCAGGCCGCTGTCTGGCGTTCCCGAACATCCTGCAACACCGGGTCGGCTCATTCCGCCTGGCCGACCCCACCCGCCCGGGGTATCGCAAAATTCTCGCGTTCTTCCTGGTCGACCCGTCGGAACAGATCGTCTCGACATCCGACGTGCCACCGCAACAGCCCTGGTCCCCTACCTCGACCATGACGCTTGAACAGGCCAAGAGCTTCCGCGAGCAACTCATGCAGGAACGCAAGTTCTTCGTCGACGAACACAACGAGCAGCTCTACGAGCGGGAGTTCTCGCTCTGCGAGCACTGAGAAGCCCGCTGATCGGCACAATGCCACCGGGCCCGAGTGCTGTTCTCCCGCTCACACCAGGTGAGCGGGAGAACAGCGCCGGTCACGGCCGGTCGCTACGGCAGAGTCCACCTCTGGTTGGGGCCGGTGTGGCAGGTCCACAGGTGGACGGGAGTCCCGTCGTTCCAGGTGCCGCCGGATGCGTCGAGGCATTTGCCTGACTGGGGGTTGCGGACGGTGCCGTCGGCCCCGGCCGCCCACTTCTGGGCGCCGGTGTTGTTGCAGGTCCACAGCTGGATCTTGGTGCCGTCGGCGTTGGCGCCCTCAGAGACGTCGAGGCACTTGCCGAGCGCCTTGAGCGTGCCGTCGTCGGCGACCGTCCATCGTTGCGCGGCGGTGGTGTTGCAGGTGTAGATCTGGACCTTGGTGCCGTCGGCGGTGCCCGCGTTGTCGACGTCCAGACACTTGCCGTTGACGCCCCGCACCTCACCGGAACGCGGACCCGGCGGCTCGCTGCCGGTCTGCTTGATCCGGATGTTGCGGAAGGCCACCTCATCCCCGTCGCCGTGGTTCTGAAGGCCGATGTGGCCCTGCTTCAGGCTGCGCACCGGGTCGGTGTTGGTGAAGTCGTTGATCTTCCGGCCGTTGAGGAAGATCTCCAGACGCTCCCCGGTGACCCGGAGCTCGTACGTGTTCCAGCTGCCCGGCGGATTGAGGGCGGCATCCCGGGCTGCGATGTCGGCGGACTGGAACCCGTACACCGCTCCCGTGGTGCGGTCGACGGAGTCGGTGGCGTCGATCTGGATCTCGTAGCCGTTGTTGACCGCCGACCATGGGTCGTCGGAGGCCGGGAAGCCCACGAAGACACCGGAGTTGTCGTCGCCGCTCGCCTTCCAGTCCAGCTTGAGGGAGTAGTCACCGGTGAACTCCCGGGCGTTGTACCAGAGCATGCCCAGTCCGCCCTGGGAGGTGAGGGTGCCGTCGGCCAGGGTGAAGCCGCCGGGTCCCGCCTGCTTCCAGCCGGTCGTGCTGGTGCCGTCGAACAGCGACGTATAGCCGGTCTCCGCACGGCAGTCGGCCTGAGTGAGGCCGGCGGCCCAGCGGACGCCTCCGAGGAGGTGCCGACGGAAGGCGGTGTCGGCGTAGGACTCCTCCGTGTGGCCGCCGCCCGTGTAGAAGGCCCGGCCACCGGCGTAGTTCTTGCACCAGGCGATCGGATGGTCACCGGACATGGTGCCGCCGGAATAGCTGGACTCGTCCAAGGAGGCCAGCACATGAGCGGTGCTGCGGGGGTTGGTGCGGTAGTTGTACCACTCGTCGGTGCGCTGCCAGGTACGGCCCAGGTGCGCGGTGGAGTCGTGCGCCCGGTCCTCGACCTTGACCGTGGCGGGCTGGATGGCGGGGTGGGACTGGAAAAGGGCGCCGGCCAGTCCCTCGTAGAAGGGCCAGTCGTACTCGGTGTCGGCGGCGGCGTGGATGCCGACGTATCCGCCGCCCGAGCCGAGGTACTGCTCGAAGGCCGTCTGCTGGGTGTTGCCGAGGACGTCGCCCGTGGTCGAAAGGAAGACGACGGCCCGGTACTTGGCCAGGTTGGCCGTGGTGAAGGTCTGAGGGTCCTCGGTCGCGTCGACGGTGAAGTTGTTCGCCGCGCCGAGGTCACGCAGTGCCGTGATGCCCTCATCGATAGAGGAGTGGCGGAAGCCCGCCGTCCGGGAGAAGACGAGCACCTTGTACGCCGGGTCGGCGGCCGGTGCCGCCTCGCGGGCGGCGGTGAGCGCGGTCGGTGCGGTGCTGGGCAGCGCCACCGCCTGGGGAGCCAGGCAGAGCACGGCCCCGGCCAACAGGCCGATGATCGACTTGAGTTGGGTACGCATGGCAGTTGCCTCCTTCCTACGGCAGGGTCCATTTCTGGTTGGGGCCGGTGTGGCAGGTCCACAGGTGGACGGGGGTTCCGTCGTTCCAGGTGCTGCCGGAGGCGTCGAGGCATTTGCCTGACTGGGGGTTGCGGAGGGTGCCGTCGGCTTGGGCCGTCCACTTCTGTGCCCCGGTGGTGTTGCACGTCCAGAGCTGGACCTTGGTGCCGTCGGCGTTGGCTCCCTCGGAGATGTCGAGGCACTTGCCGAGTGCCTTGAGGGTGTTGTCGGTGCCGACGGTCCAGTGCTGTGCGCCGCTGTTGTTGCAGGTCCAGATCTGGATCTTGGTCCCGTCGGCGGTGCCGGCGTTGTCGATGTCGAGGCACTTGCCGTTGACGCCCTTCACCGCACCCGAGCGGCTGCCGCCGCCAGTGGTCGTGCTGAAGGAGAATTCGTCCACGTCGAACAGAGCGCCGCTACCGCCCTTGAAAACGAGGTAGAGCGGGGTCGAGGCGGTCGGCTGGTTGCTCAGCGATGCCGTGACGTCCTGGAAGGTCTCCCAGCCGCCGGTGACCGGCGCGGTGACGGTGCCGAGCAGGGTGCCGGTCGGGGAGCCGGTGCGTACCTCGATGGTGCCGCCGGCTCCCGCCGAGGAGACCCGTGCGGTGAAGGAGCGGGCGTTGGCGAGGTTGTACGGCTTGAAGGAGATCCAGTCGCCGTTCTCGATCAGGCCGACCGTCTTGCCGCCGTGCGCGGGCGTGTGGTCGACGATCTGGACGCCGGACGAGTCGCCGTAGTGCTCGGCCTGCCGGTGGCTGGGCTGGATGATGCGCTGGTCGTGCGTGGTGAGCGCCGGTTGACCGTTACCGCCCTTGTCGGTGTATTCGGCGTCGATGACGCCGAATATGTTGGCGTTGGGGTCGTGCTCGCCGTCCGCCAGCGTCTGCAGAGTGCCGGTGCAGCCGGTGGCCGAGGTCTGCGGGTGCCCGTGGCTGTCGTGGCCGACGATGAAGTTGACCTTCACCCTGGAGCAGTCGATCGTGCCGTCCTCCGGGTCGGTCACCGTCACCTTGAAGGGGATGGCGGCGCCGAAGTCGTAGATCTGACCGTCGGCGGGTGCGTCGATCCGCACCGTCGGTGCGGTGTTGCCGACGGTGATCTGCACGGAGGCGGTGGCCGACTTGCCGGTGGGGTCGGTGACCTTCAGCGTCGCCGTGTACTGGCCGTTGGCGGTGTAGGTGTGGGACGGGTTGGCTGCGGTGGAAGTGGCGCCGTCGCCGAAGGTCCATGCGTAGGAGAGCGTGCCACCGTCGGGGTCGGAGCTGCCGGCCGAGGAGAAGGAGACAGCCAGGGGAGTTGTGCCGGATGTGACGTTCGCCTTCGCCTGGGCAAGCGGCGCGCGTCCGCCGGTCACATGCTCGATGCGGTACAGGGCGGAGTTGGCGTCGCCGCTGAAGTAGCCGGTGCCGTAGTCGAGGACGTAGAGGGCGCCGTCCGGGCCGAAGGCCATGTCCATCACCTGGGTGCCGCTCCAGGGGAAGGCGTTGATGGACTGCACGGTGCCGTCGCCGCCGGTCTCGATGCGCTTGATCCAGCGGCGGCCGAACTCGCCGGCGAAGAAGTCACCGTCGTACTCCTGCGGGAACTTCACGTCCGAGGTGGAGGCCGCGTCGTAGCGGTAGACCGGGCCGCCCATGGGGGACTCGGATCCGTTGCCGAACTCCGGTACTGAGCCGCCGTCGTAGGGGATCCAGGCGGGCTCGGCGGCGGGCAGGTCGGTGAGGCCGGTGTTGCGCGGCGAAGTGTTCTTCGGCGCCGAGCAGTTGAACCGCGATCCCGAGCCACCGGTCGCGAAGTCGAAGTCGACGTAGGCGTCGTTCTTGCCGGTGCAGTACGGCCAGCCGAAGTTTCCGGCCTTGGTGATGCGGTTGAACTCGACCTGTCCCGCAGGGCCGCGAGTGGAGCTCGCGGTGCCGGAGTCGGGGCCGTAGTCACCCATGTAGACGATGCCGGTGGCCTTGTCGACACTCATGCGGAAGGGGTTGCGGAACCCCATCGCGTAGATCTCCGGCCGGGTCCTGGCGGTGCCGGACGGGAAGAGGTTCCCGGACGGGATCGAGTACGAACCGTCGGCGTTGACCTTGATGCGCAGGATCTTGCCGCGCAGGTCGTTGGTGTTGCCGGAGGAACGCTGGGCGTCGTACGCCGGGTTGCGCGAGGCGCGTTCGTCGATCGGCGTGAAGCCGTCCGAGGCGAAGGGGTTGGTGTCGTCGCCGGTCGACAGGTACAGGTTGCCCGCGGCGTCGAAGTCGATGTCTCCGCCGACGTGGCAGCACAGGCCGCGCGAGGCGGGTACGTCGAGGATCTTCTTCTCGCTGGCCAGGTCCAGGGTGTTGTCGCTCTTCAGGACGAACCTGGAGAGGCGGTTGACCCCGTCGAAGGGGGTGAAGTCGGACGCCGCACCGTCGGAGGGGGCATCGCCGCCCGGAGTGCTCAACTTCGGCGCGTAGTACAGGTAGACGAAACGGTTGGCGGAGAAGCCGGGGTCGGCCGCGACGCCCTGGAGGCCCTCCTCGTCGTGGCTGTAGACATCGAGTTTGCCCGCCACGCCGGTGGTGCCGGCCGCATCGGTGCGGCGCAGTGTGCCGTCCCGGGACGTGTGCAGCACGGAGCGGTCCGGCAGGACCGTCATGGTCATGGGTTCGCCGGTCTCGGCCACACCCTTGGCGAGGGTGACCTGTTGGAAGTCCTCGGCCGCCGCGGCGCGGGCTTCGTGATCGGGTGAGGCGGGGGCCGCGACGGCGGGGCTCAGGGGGAGCGCCAGGGCCATGGCGCATGCCATGGCCGTGAGCAACGTGCGGACACGTCTGTGTCCGGGCAGTCTCGTGCGCACGGAGTTCTCCAAGAGAGGTGGAGTGGCGGCAGGCCCCGAAGGGCCCGCCAGCGTGGGGGAAGTACGGGCGCGCGCCGTCGCGCCGTCAAGCACAGGCCCGTGGGCTCTGTCGGAGCTCATGACTGCTTCAGTTCCGGGAAGTTAGCGGGCTCGGTTCGCAGCCGGAACCCCTTTCGCACAAGATCTCGGAACTTTTTCCACGGCGGAGACAAAGTGTGGGCGGCGTCGATCACGCAGCGCCGGACAAGTGCCCGGCATCCGGAAGCGGCGGTGAGAAACGGCCACCCGGCCGGGGACCGCGGAGTGCCGGGCGACTTGACTCCGGTCGAAGGCACGACAACGCACTCACCGGCGGGTGGCCAAAGGCGATGGCTGCGGGGAGGCTCATGCCTCCCGTCTGACGCTGTCCACAGCCTGCCGCGGGAGCCAGATCTGACCCGTCACGCGGTCCGGGTGCCAGGAGCCGACCGGGCCGTACGCCACGTACTGGCGCACCGCGTCGTGGAGTCGGTACAGGAGTCGGCCGTCGGCGGTCGGTCCGACCGCGTGCACCATCTGACGATCGATGAGCTCGTCGAGGAGATCGGCGGCCAGTCCTCGCGACGGGGTCACATGGGTCACCATGTCGTCGACGTCGAAGTCGCCGTTCACCGTCCTCAACCGCTGTAACGCGCCCCTGACCGGGGCGGGCAGCGAGCTGTGGCAGGCCGCCACGCTGGCCTCCAGCGACAGATCGCCGATGTGCAGGAAGCGGAGCCTGTCCTGCTCGTTCGTCAGCCGGTCCGCCAGATCACGCAGCGACCGATGCGGTCGTGCCGACAGCCACAGCCCGGCGATGTGCAGGGCCAGCGGCAGCCGCCCGCAGAACCGCAGTACAAGCGACGCTGCCGACCGCTCCGCGCCCGTGCGCGCGGGTCCGAGCAGGTCCTCCAGCACCTGGAGGGCGTCCCCGTCACCGAGGACGCCGATGTTCCGGCGGAACTGGGCGGTGAGGGCGGGGAGTTCACGGCGCGCGGCCACCAGTACGGCGCTGCGCGAGCCGTCCACCAGCAGCGGCCGAACCTGGGCCTCGCTGTCGGCGTTGTCCAGGACGACGAGGACGCGCCTCCTGCTCAGCGCGTCCCGCAGCCGGGCAGCCGCTTCCTCCGGATGGCCCGCCGCCGGCCCGACACCGAGGGAGCGCAGTACGCGGGGGACGATCTCCTCCGGCGTCAGCGGAGTGGAGGACACCCCTGGGTGGAGGTCCACGAAGACCTGTCCGTCCGGGAACCGGTCGCGTACGCCGTGCGCCGCCTCGAGGACCAGCGCGGTCTTGCCCGCACCGGGTGGTCCGACGACGACTGCGGGCCGCCCGGTGTCGCCGTGCTCCGTGCCGGACAGGTGCGCCCGCAGCGAGTCGACGTGCGCCTTCCGGCCGACGAGGTTGTGGCGGGGGGCAGCCGGGAGTTCGGCGGGTACGAGACCGGGCGGTGGCTGCTGCCTCTCGGTGCCCGGTCTGCGCATCAGCCGACCGATCTCCTCCGGAGGCAGTCCGAGGGCCTTGGCGATCAGCAGCAGCGACTGCTTGCGGGGGCGGGAGGTGTGGCCGGTCTCGAGGTTGCGGATGGCCCGCACGCTCACCCCGGACCGTTCCGCCAGGTCCTCCTGGGTCAGGCAGGCCGCCTCACGTGCGGTGACCAGTGCGTCCGCGAGTGTCGTCGGCAACGATGTCTGTTTCACGGGAGGCGGGCCTCCGTTCGCGGGGTGGCGGCGGGCGAACGGCTGGGCATCCAGGCGCGGCCCTCCGGCGTGCCGGCGGCTTCGGCCGACGTCCGTGCGGCAGCCGGTGCGTGGCCGGGGATCCGGGGGTGTGCCCCTTCCGGATTGCCGGCGGCTGGTGGTCGGTCGGCCTCTGCCGCTGTCGGGACGGCTTCGGTTCGGCTGGTGAGAACACCCTGTCGTGTCACGACTTTCCCAGGGTTGGCGGGGCGGGACTGGTCCTCGGGGGCTCGGTCGTGGGGGCCGGCCTGGAGGCTCAGCGCTGCATGCAGTCACGGCCGCGGCAAACCGGGGCGGGCCGTGTCGGGGCGGTCGCGCGATCAGGGGGCGGCAGCGTGCAGGGTCGCCGTGAACGTGGGGGGCGCGAGCAACGAGGTGGAACGGTCGGAACCGGACGGGACTCAGTCGGACGTACGGTCCGCCATGGGCATCAAGGTCACCACGAACTTGTAGCGGGAGCCGCGGTAAACGGAGCGGACCCACTCCACCGGTCTGCCCTCGGTGTCGTGCGAGTGGCGGGACAGCAGCATCATCGGAAGCCCCACGTCCGTCGCGAGCAGCCTGGCCTCGTACGGGGTCGCGAGCTTGGTCTCGATGCCCTCCTCGGCCTCCGACAGGTGCACGCCGTACACCTCGGCGAGGGCCGTGTAGAGGGATCTGTACCTGGCCAGCGCCTCACGCAGGTCGGGGAAGCGCCGTGCGGAGAGGTGGGTCGTCTCGATGGCCATGGGCTCGCCACCGGCCAGCCGCAGCCGCTCGATACGCACCACCCGCTCCCCGACATCGATGTCGAGCAGACGCGACAGCTGCTCGTCGGCCTCGATGTGGCGCATGTCCAGGATGCGCGAGGCGGGTTCGAGTCCCTGGGCCTGCATGTCCTCGGTGTGGGAGGTGAGTTGGAGGACGTGGTAGAGCTTCGGTCGTGCAATGAACGTGCCTTTTCCCTGGATCCGGTCCAGCCGGCCTTCACCGACGAGCTCCTGCAGCGCCAGCCGGACGGTGGTGCGCGAAGTGTCGAGCTGAACAGCGAGTAATCGCTCGGCGGGCATGCGTGAACCCGGCGTCAGCGACTCCGCGATCTCGAGGACCCGCTGCTTCACGCGGTAGTACTTCGGCACCCGTGCGACGACACCGGGCATAGCGGTGTCGTAGGGGACGATGCTCACGTCGGTGGTCATGACCTGCCTTCCGGGCGCACTCGCAGGTGATTCGTTATAGCCCCCAACCCGCCCTTGGTCTAGTCCAACTGGGTGACGGCGTGTCGCGGAGTGGAGGCGGTTCCGCGACCTCCCGGGAGCGGCCGGAGTGGCCTTGGGGGCCGCCCTGGCGCACTGAAAAGTCTAGACCAATCCCCGGAACCGTCGAAGTATCCGCGAGTTGCCACGCCCAGAGCGGCCCGAGTCTGCGGAGCGGTCGGCAACAGGCAACTGGCAGGCAGTTCGCGGCAACTTCGCCGGGATGCGATTGACACCGTGAATTGGTCCAGTCCACTTTGAAGGAACCTCAGTTCGATCAGTGACGGCCTGGAGTTCCCCTCGGCCACTGAGGACTCGAGCCTTGGAGTGATCGCATGCCGACATCCGACCCCTACCTGTACCGCGCCCCGACCCGGCGCCCCTACTTCAGCGCCGACGGCGAGACCTACCTCGCGCAGACGCAGCTCAGAGAGATCGAGAAGTCGCAGCCGCTGCGCGTACTGTCCGAACAGGACCTCGCCTTCTGGCAGACGTACGGATACGTCGTGGTGCGCAACGCCATTTCGCCGGGCGAGGCGAAGAGCCTGTACGAGTTCGCCTGGGAGTTCCAGGGACTCGACCCCGACCGGCCCCAAACCTGGTACGAGGAACGCGAGTTCCGCTCGGACCTCGACCGCGACCTGCACGTCTACGGCTTCGTCGAGGCGTACCACCACCAGCTGATGTGGGACAACCGGCAGACACAGCGCGTCTACGACGCCTTCGCCGACGTCTGGGACTGCGACGAGCTGTGGGTGACCCTCGACCGGCTGAACCTCAACCCGCCCAACCGCGGCAGCCGTTCGCGTTCCCTCATCGCGCCGACCGACGAGGGCTTCGACATCGAGCTGCACTGGGACGTCGACACCACGCTGGGCGTACTGCCGCAGCGGGTGCAGGGCATCCTGGCCCTCAACGACACCCAGCCCGAACTCGGCGGATTCCAGTGCGCACCCGAGCTGTTCCGGCAGTTCGAGGAGTGGCGGATCGCGCAGCCGGCCGGCCGGGACCCGATCAGGCCCGCGATCGACCGCGCCGAGTTCCCCGTCGTACGGCCCGACCTGCAGGCCGGCGACCTGCTGATCTTCAACGGACTCCTGGCACACGGAGTCGCGCCCAACACCTCCGACCACGGCGTCCGCGCCGTGCAGTACCTGTCGATGATGCCGGCGCTGGAGGAGCACGAGGACCTGCGCCGCTCCCGCGTCGAATCGTGGCGCACGCTCAGCACGCCCGACTGGAACGGCACGCTGCTGGGGGACGCCGACCGCCACGAGTCGCTCCGGTACGGCCCCGCCACGCTCGACGACCTCGGCAGGAAACTCCTGGGACTCGACTCCTGGAGCGAACGAGAGAGCACCAAGTGAACCGACAGACCAGCACCGACCCGATCTGCCTGGCCCTGCCCACCAACAGGGCGTGCACGGACGCCATCGTGGGCCTCGGCGAGGAGGCCGCCTACGCCGCCCGCACCTTCGGCACCGAAGTGCACCTGCTCATCCTCGACTCCTGCGACGAGACCACGCGGGCCGAGCACGCCCGCGTCGTGGCCGGCCTGCCCGCCACCCCGAACGTGATCGTCCACCTCCTCGACGAGGCACGCCAGCGGGATTTCCTGCGCCGCGCGATCCAGCGCTCCGACGTCGCCGTACCCAAGCGGCTGCTCGGCCTCATGCTGCCGGCCGCACTCTCCTACGGCGCCTGCACCAACCGCGCCTTCCTGATCGCCAGTGCCCTCGGCTGCCGGTCCGTGCACCGCAGGGACTCGGACTGCACCTACCAAGTGCTGGACGGCGAACAGGTCTTCCCCATCCACCACGAGCTGTCCTCGCTCGGCAAGCCCGCCGCCGAGGCGTCGCCCGCCGTCACCGAGACCGTCCTCGCCGCCGGCCAGGACCACCGTCCGGTGTCCATGGTCGGGGCCTCCTTCATCGGCGAACCGTCCGTGGACATCGCCGAGATCGAGCAGCTCGACCCGGGCGTCTACCACGACGTCGTCAGCCTGTGGGCGCCCACCGACTGGTCGGACGAACAGAAGGAACAGCTGGTCGAGGAGTCCTTCAAGGGCGCCGGAACCACCCCCTTCACCGCGGACCACTCCACCCTGACGCTCGTCGACCCCATGCGGGTCGACATGAGCAATATCGCCTTCGACCACGACGTGTACGAGCGAGTGCCGCTGCCACCGGCGACCGACACCATCGGCAGCGACTACTTCCTCATCCACCTCGTGCACGACGCCGCGCTGCCCGGCGTGCTGCACAACCGCCACATCGAGAACTTCTACACGCCCTTTAGGCGCACCGACGCGGGCTTTCGCTCCTACCAGATGCGGTTCGTGAAGTTCCTGCTGTCGATGCTCTACTTCAACGACGTCTACGAGCGGATGGGCGCGGCCGGTGCCGCACTGCTGGACGAGCGCGAGCACGTCCGCGGCGACGTCATCTCCGGCTTCCTCCGCGACAGCGCCGCTCTGGACCGCACGGAGAACATCTGGCGCCTGGACCGCGTCAGCACCTCGTACCGCAAACTGGGCGGCCGCTACGCCACGTTCGCCGACCGGATGGACGCTCGCCGGGACCAGCTGCTGGACGAGGCACGGCGGGACACGGAGGACTTCGCGCTGCTGATCGACGCCTGGCCCGCGCTGGTGCGCGCCGCCCGGGAGACCGGCCTCGGGAGTGCGGACGCGTGAGCGTGGACCTGGGCACGCGACTGGCCTCCGCCCTGGCCGCCGCGTCGTCGGACTGCGTCGTCTTCGATCTGGCCGGAGTCGGGAACCAGTACGACCACCTGGTGCGCGAACTGCCCGGCGTCATCGTCCGGTTCGCGATGAAGGCGTGCCCGGTCGACGAGGTGTTGACCTGCCTCGCCGACCGGGGCGCCGGCTTCGACGCGGCCAGCCCCGCGGAGATCGAGCAGGCGCTGCGGCTCGGCGTACCCGTCGACCGCATCCACTACGGCAACACCGTGAAGTCCGACGCGAGCATCGCCGAGGCCCACCGGTTCGGCGTGCGGACCTTCGCCACGGACAGCGTGCAGGACGTGGCGGCCGTCGCCGCGCACGCCCCCGGCGCCCGCGTGTACTGCCGCCTCGCCACCAGCGGCGACGGCGCCCTGTGGGGACTGAGCCGCAAGTTCGGCTGCTCGCAGGACGACGCCGTCCGCGTGCTGACGGCGGCCCGCGCCGCAGGCCTGACCCCGGCCGGGCTCTCGGTGCACGTCGGCTCGCAGCAGATGACGTACGAGGCATGGCGCCAGGCCGTCGACCAACTGGCCGACACCATGGTGGCGTTGCGCGAGCAGGGCATCGTGCTCGACCACGTGAACCTCGGCGGCGGACTGCCCGCGCTCGGCTACCTCGACCGGCACGGCCGCCGGCTGGAGCCGCCGCTGGACAAGATGTTCGCCGTTCTCCGCGAGGGCATGGACGAGCTCCGGCACCTCAATGCCGCGCCCCTCGACTTCGTCATGGAGCCCGGACGCCACCTGGTCGCCGATCACGGCGCGATCCGTGCGCACGTCTACCGGCTCACCGAACGACGCCAGCCCGACGGCGAACTCGTGCACTGGCTGTACCTGAGCTGCGGAAAGTTCAACGGACTCTACGAGATGGACGAGCTCTGCCACCGGCTCGTCTTCCCGGGCCACCGGGACGGGGAGTACGTCGCCGCCGTCGTGGCCGGTCCCACGTGCGACAGCGACGACGCCTACGGGACCGCGCACCGCCTCGTACCCAAGGCGCTGGCGTCCGGCGACCCGGTCTGGGTCCTGTCCGCCGGCGCCTACGCCACCAGCTACATGACACAAGGCTTCAACGGCTTCGGACCGCTTCCGCACACGACGGTACGTGACGGGATCGGGAGTGCGGGGGCGGCGGCGTGAGCGGGGGAGCGGCAGGCGTCGACGCGCGCATCCGTCCTGTGCGCGACGGTGACTGGCCGGGGGTAGCCGCCCTGGAGGCGGCGGCCTACGCGGGCAGTTCCCTGACCGAGGGCCGCGCGGCCCTGGAGTCGAAGGGCCGCGCCTCGCCGGACACCTGCTTCGTGCTCGACATCGACGGACACGTGGCGGGATACCTGCTCTCGCTGCCGTACCCGATGTTCCGCTACCCGGCGCTGGCCCGTTCCGACGAGCCGGCACACGACTCGCGCAACCTCCACCTGCACGACATCGTCGTCGCACGGGAACAGCGGGGCAGGGGCTGGGGCGGCGGTCTGCTGGCCCGGCTGACGGCCGCCGCGCGACCGAGGTTCGAGCACATCTCGCTCGTCGCCGTCGACGGTATGGCCTCCTTCTGGGCCGCGCACGGCTACCGGACCCACCCGAGGGTCCGGCTCCCGGAGAGCTACGGCGACAACGCCGTGTACATGTCCATCGCGGTGCCCGGCAGCGGTACCAGCCCTTCGAAGGAGGTGGCCCGGTTCCCGTGCCCCGTGTCCTAGACGACTTCAGACGCACGCAGTTGGCGATCGCGGCGCTGTTCTGTTTCCTCGGGTTCCAGTACGCCACCTGGATTTCCCGTATCCCCGCCCTCAAGACGCGCCTCGACCTGAGCGCCGGCGAAGTGGGCCTGCTGCTCATGGTCACCGGGGCGGGCGCGGCGGCCTCCTTCCCGCTCGTCACGTACCTGATGAAGCGCCTCGGCGCGCGCCGCCTCGCCCTGCTCTCCGGGCTGGGCCTGGTGGCGATCCTCCTGGCGCTGTCCGTCGCCCCCAACTACCCCGTGACACTGGTGATCCTCTGCGCGGACGGCGTTGCGGTCGGCTGTCTGAACGTGGCGATGAACGCCCAGGGCGCCGCCCTCGAGGCGGCCCACGGACGTACGGCGATGACGCAGCTGCACGCCACCTTCAGCGCCGGTTCGTTCCTCGCCGCCCTGGTGTCGTCCGGCATGACCGCGCTGACCTCCGGCATCGTCACCCACTTCGCCGCCGCCTCAGCCGTACTCCTGCTGCTCCTCGCCTGCGCGCGCCCGCGCCTGCTCCCCGACGACGCCCCCGCGAAGGAGCCGGCCGAGCCGACGGCCGAGCGGGGGGAGGGCAAGCGCCGCCGCAGGATGGCCAGGCCGACGCGGGTGATGCTCTGGCTCGGCTGCACCATGGTGTTCGCCGAGGTGGTCGAAGGCTCCATGAACGACTGGTCAGCGCTCTACCTGAAGGACGTCGCCGGCGCCTCGGCCCAGGTCGCGCCGCTCGGCATCGCGGTCATCTCGGTCGTGATGGTCCTCGCGCGCCTCTTCGGCGACGGCTGGCGCAGCCGTTGGGGCGACGCCCTCGTCGTCCGCGTCGGCAGTGCCGTGGCCGGCATCGGACTGGCCCTGGCACTGCTGGCCGGAGGCGTCGTGCCCGCCCTCCTCGGCTTCGCGTGCGTGGGACTGGGCGTGGCCGCCGTGACGCCGTGCCTCTACGTCGCCGCCGCGGCCGAAGGCCCGGACGCCCTCTCCCTGGTCGCCGCCACGGGCACCACCGGCCTCCTCGTCGGCCCCGCGCTGATCGGCTTCATCGCCCAAGCCACCGACCTGACCTGGGGCATGGCCGTCGTGGCAGCCTCAGCCGTCATCGTCTCCCTGTGCACGACCCGCCTCCAATGGGCCCCCGCGAAGGCCTCGCCAGAGGAGAGCATGAAGACGGAGGTGGTCGAAGAGGGAGCCATGTGACCGCCCTGGCGGGGGCGGCGGCCTCGGGCGGCCGCCCCCGCCAAGTGACGGTTCACAGGCCGCTGACCTTGCCGCTCGCGGAGATCTCGTAGACCAGGGTGACGGTGCCGTGTCCGCCGGGCGCCAGGGGGAGGTCCCAGCGGGCGATGCCGTCGGCGTCGACCTCGTCGGGCTCCGGTGCGCAGGCATCCTTGCGCAGGCGTACCTCGACCGCCGAGACCTCGGATACGGGAATGCGCTCCCGAAGCGTGACGATCTGCTCACCACGCTCGCCCGGCGCCGAGAAGCGCGACACATTGAGGCGGACCGTGTGGGTGATCACGGTGCGCTGCGTCAGCGTCGCGGTGTCGCGGGACTCCTCGGTGTGCCGGATCACCCGGTAGTCGTCGTCGCTGCCATAGGCCAGCTCGACCGGGGCGCCCGGCGCGGTGAAACTCAGCGTCCCACGGCCGGTGAAGCCGCTGCCGCGCACCAGGTCCACGGGCCCGGTGAGCAGCGCGTGGCCGGAGGTGTTGTCGAACCGCACAACCTGCGTGACCAGTGGCGACAGTTCGGGCGAGGAAGAGTGCTCACTGCTCGCAACTGTGGTGACCGCGGTGAGCGGCACCCGGTGGGCGCGGCCGTCCGAAGGTACGGAAACGGCAGCGGGCGCGTGCAGCACACGTGTCTGGCCGCCGTCATCGACCCCGGGCAGGCCGAGCACCGGGGCCGGACCCAGCTCCGCGATCTCCTCCTCCCGGAGCTCCACATCGACCGTGCGGCGCTCCGCGGCGGAGCGGTCCTTGAGGGTGAGACGGTCCTCGGTCAGCCGCGGCGGATCGGTGGTCAGCGCCGAGCGGGCCGTCGACAGGGTGAGTCGTACGTCCGACCAGTCCTCGCCGGTGCGCTGCCAGACCATCGCGTCGGTCTCCAACGTCACCGAGTCCCCGTCCAGTACGGCCCGGTAGGCGGGGCGCCACAATGCGCACGAAGTGAGATGGGTCAGCCGCAGCCGGACCTGCTCGGCGACCTCGGTCCGTACGGTCAGCTCGACATGTCCGATCAGCTCGGCGGGCCGCTCCTCGGCGAGGTGGATGGCCTGCCGGGCCTGCACGAGCTCGCCGGCGACATCCGTCAACCGTGCCTCCTCGGCGCGGAGTTGCTCGCCGTACGCATCGCGCTCGGCGTCGACCCGGTCCAGCTCGCGGGTCCAGCGGGCCTCGTCCGTCTCGCCTTGACCCGTCCCTTCGGAGACGTCCCGCAGCAGATCGGTGGCGAGGCGGCCGAGGAGGTCGAGTCGGGTGCGCAGCCGGTCGCGCGAGTGGCCGACGGTGATCTGTTCCTCTTCCAGGACGCGGATCCGCGCACGCAGGGCGGAATCGTCGTCGGCGGGCAGCGGCCCGCGCGGCGTCCAGGTGCGGACGATCCGTACGTCGAGGACGGTCGCGGAGTGCTCGCCCGACAGTTCCGCGTGGAGGGTGCGGTCGACCGCGAGTGCGCTGACCGGCCCGAGGCGCAGGCGCTGGACGCCGGCGCGCAGGTCGAGTTCGGCGGTCCGCTCGATGTGGGCGCGGTCCTCCAGGCAGGTGACCGCTGTGACGGGCAGGGGGATCGGCTGGGTGTCCGTGGGCATCGTGTCAGCTCCTGCGGTTGCCGCCGACCAGGGCCTTGGCGGCCGGGACGCGGATGTCGTAGCCGCCGTCGAGGGAGGCGCTGCCGCCGGCGGGCAGGTCCACTCGCCAGACTCGGGTGCCCGGGGCATGCCGGTCGGGTCCGCCGTCCTGCTCGGGCGTCGTCCAGTCGGCGTGTTCATCGATCCGCACGTCCGGTTCGGAGGTGACGGGAACCTGTTCGTGGACCTCGACGGTGACGGCCTGGGCGAGCCGGTTCGAGAGTTCCACATGGATCTGGTGGGCGAGCACGGTGGTGTTGTTGCGCAGCCCCGAGGTCGACTCGCGCAGGTTCGTGCGGCGGGTGACCCGGATGCCCTCGGCGGGGCCCAAGCCCATCCGGCGGACGCCGCCGGGGGCGAGCGTGGGCAGGGCGGCGGTCGTCAGGAAGTCGTCGTCGCTGGTGACCTCCACCGGCCCGGCGAGCAGGGCCTGGTCGGTGGCGTTGGCGAGCACGAGGGTGGCGTAGACCGTCTGCTCCACTGAGGGCACACAGAGGTACTCGGTGCGCAACCCGACGGCAATCTCGGTCACGGTGACGGTGTGCCAGGTTCCGTCGGAAGGGATGTCGGCGCGGGCGACGGCGTCGTAACGGTGATCGAAGGAGCCCGCCGACTCGCGGGGCCGCACGGCATGGCCGGGCAACGGCAGCGCGGCCACCGCCTCGGCGCGACGGCGGTGTTGGTCCGCCACCGGGTCGTGGGGAGCGCGGGGGAAGAGCTTGCCTCTTCGGCCGCCGGGCTCATCAGCGCCGGACAGTACGAGCCCGGCGTAGTCGAGCTCCGCACCGCTCGGCCGTGGCGGACCGGACGGAACCGGCGCTGACGGCGGGGGAGGAGGGGCAGCCGGGGCAATCGGGGGAGGACCGGCGACGCGGCCGGCCCCGGCACTCGGCCTTCCCGAGCGGGCCGGCGGTGCCGGGCGGGGCACGGCGGTGTCGAAGACCGCCGACGGAGCAGCGGCGGGACCGGACGGCTCTGGGAACGCGGCGGGCGGCATGCCGTACCCCTGCGGCGCGGGCGGCGGCGGTGGCGGTACGGCGCCGAAGGCCGCCGGGGGAGCGCTGACGACGCCGGTCGACTCCGGGCTGGGCATGCCGTACCCGTGAAGTGCGGGCGGCGGCAACGGGGGGACGGGGCCAGGCGCAGGCGCACCCACGGGGACCGGCATGACGGCCGGAGCGGGACGCGGGCCCGCCGCGTCGTAGCCGGAGAAGAGGTCGGAGAGCCCTGTGGGGGGCTCGCGCCAGCCGGAGGGCGCGGGGGCGGGCTGCCGACGTCCGACCCGGATGGAACGCAGCCTCGGCAGATCGGTGCGGCGCCGCAGGTCCGCGGTGGCGAGGGCGATGCGCACCCCGTTCCAGTCCTCGCCGGTGCGCTGGGCGACCGAAGCACGCAACACCAGAGTGCCGCTGTCGTCGCCCTGACGGTGGGTCAGGCGATAGGCCGGTACCCAGACGGCGCCCGGCACACCGTACTCAAGCTCCACTTCCGCGGTCCCACTCCCGATTCCGTCGAGCGTCAGGAGTGCGACGACGGTGGTCGCGACACGCTCGGACGGAACGTCGGTGGAAGCACGCATCCAGCGGTCGGTGGCAACCGAGAACTCGTGCTGGACCCGGCGGAGCTCCTCCTCCAGCTCGACGAGCCGGTAGTGGAGCCCTCGAAGCCGGTCGTCGACGAACTCGGCAAGCCGCAGCCAGGCATCGGCAGCCGTACGCCGCGGCGGATCCTCCCGCTTGCGGGCCGGCGGAACCGGACGAAGCGTCGCCACCTCCGCGATCAGATTCACCTGCCGGTCACGCCGCCCCTGCGCCGCGGCACACACGTTGCGCAGCCTCTCCATCTCCTGCCGCAGGGTGTCGACCGCGTCGGTGCCGGACGGTTCGGCCTCGACCTCCACCCGCACCTCGGTGACGCGTACGCCGCGATCGCCCACGACCTTCGCCCGCAGTGAGCCGGCGTCCATCGAGCGGGGCAGCCCCGTCACCCGCACTCGGCCATCCGCCGGGACGGTTCCCGTGGCTACCCGGGTGCAGAGCGCACCCTGCGCGTACACCACGACCGCGTCGAGCGATGACGCCCACTCCGCTGCAGCTTCAGATTTCATGCACTCCGCCCCCCATGTCCCCTACCGACCGAAGCCTACGCCCAGGCCATGCCGCGTTTTCATGCTTCTTCACGGGTCGCCTCGGCTGCCGAGCGGAACTCTGCTTCCAGGTGTGAAAGGGAGTGAACGGGTACTCGGCGTCCCATGGCTGCACAGAGCGAGTCCCTGGGGTCCTGGCCGGTCGTACGGCAGCTGCGTCGGATGCGTGCGTTGTACGCCGCGGGTGTGCTGCTGTGGGCGGCGTCGAGCATCGTGACGGCGTTGTCGTCCCCAGGCAGCAGTCCCATGTGGACGTCCGTCCTGCTACTGGCGGTCTTCACCGGCCTGTTGGCGCTGTCCAGCCGGTGGCTGCGGCGCATGGGGCCGGTCGCGGGAACGGAACGCAAGGACCGACCGGTCGCACATGGAGCCACCAGCGCGCGCCACGCACGCGCCTGACAACTGTTGAGCGTGCGCGCCGCCGGGGTTGGGTGAACCCACCGTCTCCCCACCGACCCGCTGGGCCTTTCTTAGTCGATCACCCATGGCGTCAATAGCGCTGTGCCTTGGCGAGACGGGGGGTGAGATTGGCGTCCGCGGGCTGCCGACTGAAGGCGATCGGTTGCTCTTTCTCGCCCGGATCGAGGTCTTCCGCGCCGACGAATCTCGTCTCCACGACTTTCCCCGACGAATCCTCGAAATCGATCTGAACGGCATACGAGGCCGTGTCACTCGTCTTGTTGGTGATCGTGACCAGGACGGCGAGCAGACCGCTTGTCTCGCTTCGGGGCAGGCCCTTCATGCCGACTTCGGACACCGCGTTGCCGCGCCCCTGGACATCCTTGAGTTCCTTTTCCGCTGCGGCACTGGCACGGGCAGCCTCGGCTTCGACGGACGCCTCGAACTCGGATGCGCGCGCAGATGCCGAGGAAGCCGCTGCCGAAGCCGAAGCATGAGCGGAAGCGATCGCGGAAGCCGCCTGGGAAGCCAGCGCGGACGGTGGCAACCCTGAGAACGACGCAGTATTCGGGCTACTGGTCGTCGGTGCAGGCGAGGAGTCCGTGTCCCCGTCTCCGCACGCGGTCAGGAAAACGGCAGAAACGGCCAAGCCAAATGTGGCCACGACGGCTCGAAGTCCACGGCCGTGGTCGTCTCGCAGCATCGCCATCCCTCACGCCTTGCCGGTCGGATCCCATCCATCATGGGCAGAGGGCGAACTCCGCACGATTCCGCATAGGCCGTTCGAATGGCCGGGCCGGGGAGGGGCCGCTCGGCTTCGATGGGGGATCCGTCCTTCGGAGAGGATTGGGGACCTGCAGCAATCACCGGACGATGGTGTTGACCGGCTACTCCTCGGGCTCCCAGGCGATCAGCTGCTCCAACACCTGCCGGTCGCCCTCGGTCCTGAGGTCGCTGAGCGTGAGGCGGCCTCAGACGAAGAGGAGCAGTCCAGCGTGACAGCATGCGGCAATGGCCTTGCGACACCCCGACGGCGACTACGCGATCACCACGATGTACTCCGTACCCGACGACGCCTGGTATCTGGAACTGGATCTGGTGGCCGGGCAACGGAATCTCGTGACCGCAATCGTCCCCGACGAGGATCCGGCACGGGAACCCACGGTGTGCTTCAACCCGCACGCAGGGCATACTGACGTCCCGTACGAGGTCATGCGCTGGTTCATGCACCAGGTCGATGAAGAGATCCGCACCTCCCGTGCCTGGATGCGGCTGAGACCGGAGCTCGTCGAGATCATCCACCAACTCCGCCAGGAGCACATG
Source organism: Streptomyces chartreusis (assembly GCF_008704715.1). Classification (NCBI taxonomy): domain Bacteria; kingdom Bacillati; phylum Actinomycetota; class Actinomycetes; order Kitasatosporales; family Streptomycetaceae; genus Streptomyces; species Streptomyces chartreusis. The sequence goes on along the minus strand of NZ_CP023689.1, from coordinate 101,564 downwards.
GGTGTCATCGACGATGACGACTTTCCCCGGGTTCTGGCGGACGTGCGCACCACGGTCTCCGAGGAAGACCTCCCCGACGTTCTAGAGGCCGCCTTCGGGCGGAATCCTGACGGCACCACCATGTACCACCCGCAAGCGCCCCAGCCTGTGGACGGTCAAGGAGACAGGGCCTAGGCGGCACCCCGCTCGCCATCACCTGACCGTTGGCAACCGCCACGACGTTACCGCGCTGCTGTCCCCGTTCGACTCGCCCGCGCGAAGACCACGCCACACCCACCGGCACGCATGCTCCGGGTCACCGACGACGCACCCCTGCTCGCGCGGGGACCACCTCAACGCCGCGGTCTTGACCAGGCCCTGCCCGTCCGACACGTCGTCGTATGCGTGTGTGGCCCAGATCACGGGCTTCGAGTGCAGCGTGAGGTGCCTGCCGGTGCCTTTTCCCTTGTGTAGGCAAGTGGCGAGAGCAAGGACAGCGCGGATGGGGCAGGCCCGGGCAGGTGAGTTCGACGAGTTCGTGGCGGCTCGCTGGTCGGTGTTGCTCCACCTCGCTCGTCTGCTCGTGGGAGGTGACCGGCATAGGGCGGAGGACCTGTTGCAGGAGTCCTTGGTCAAGCTCTGGTTCGCCTGGTCCAGGGTCGGAGAGGAAGCGCCCGAGGCGTACGTCCGCAAGGTGATGGTGCGTGCGGCGGCACGCTCCGGCCAGCGGCGCTGGTGGGGCGAACGCCCCGTCGAACAGCTGCCCGAGGCGGCAGCGGTCGGCGATGTGTCGTCCGACGTGGCGGAGCGTTCGCGACTGGAGGCAGCCCTCGCCCAGCTGACCTCGAAGCAGCGAGTGGCGGTGGTGCTGCGCTACTACCAGGACCTGCCCGAGGGGCAGGTGGCGGCGACGCTCGGGTGCCCGGTGGGCACGGCTCGTGCCCACGCTGCCCGCGGAGTGGCGCGGCTGCGGCAGATCCTGGCCGACGTCATCGAGCCAGTGCAGTGAAGGAGGACGCCATGGATCATTTCGAGCGGCAGCTGGCGCAGCTGATGCACAGCACCCATGAGCACGCGCCCTTCGAACCGCGGCACCGGGAACGCCTCCGGGCCGGCGTGCGGACCCGCCGTCGCACCCGGGCCCTGCAGCAGGCCGGCGGTTTCGCGTTGGCCATCACCGGCCTCGGTGTCGCGCTGTTCCTGCTGCCCGGTAGGCCACACAGCGTGGAGCCCAGCAGTCCCCGCCCCGAGCCTGCGACGAGCCCGACAGCGCCGGCAGTGTCCCCCTCCTCGACGCCGACTTCTTCGGCCACCGGCACGGAGGGAACGAGTAGCCCCCCAGGGGCGACGGGGGGCACGACCTCTGCGCCGCCGCCCACGACGACGACGTCGCCCCCGCCATCGAGCACGGAGAACACGCAAGGCGATCCGACGACGGATGCCACGTCAGTACCCACGTCCACCATGTCCCCGGACTACGGGTGATGGGCCCTCTGGAGCCACAAGCCCGCTCGTAGACCGCACCCCCTAGTCCAAACCCTCTAATCCAAAGTGCCGTAACCCCGGAGCACACCGCTGCTCCGGGCACCCAGGCACGCCCTGCGCCAAAGCACAAAGAAGGACAACTGTGAGGAATCGACATCCGGTCGAGCTGGAGGACTTGAACGGGCTGCCGCAACGCGTACCGGTACGAGCCCACCACTCGGAGCCGGTTCTGGACGTGGTCGTCCCTGTATTCAACGAGGAGGCGGATCTGGAGCCGAGCGTGCGCCGACTCCACACACATCTGCGCGAGACCCTTCCCTACCCGTTCCGCATCACCATCGCCGACAACGCCAGCACCGACCGGACCCCGCAGATCGCTGCCCGACTGGCCGCCGAACTGCAAGAAGCGGAGTGGCTGCGACTGTCCGAGAAGGGCCGCGGCCGCGCCCTGCGCGCCGCCTGGTCGCTCTCACCGGCCCCCGTGCTCGTATACGTGGACGTCGACCTCTCGACAGAACTGACCGCCCTGCTACCGCTCGTCGCCCCACTCATCTCCGGGCACTCCGACATAGCCATCGGCACCCGCCTCGCCCCCGGTTCCCGCGTGGTGCGCGGACCGAAACGCGAGATCACCTCACGCTGCTACAACGCCCTCCTACGATCCACCCTCGCCGTCGGCTTCTCCGACGCCCAATGCGGATTCAAGGCGATACGGCGTGACGTAGCCGCGCGACTGCTGCCCCTGGTGCAGGACAACGGGTGGTTCTTCGACACCGAACTCCTGGTGATCGCCGAGCGTGCCGGCCTGCGCATCCACGAAGTGCCGGTCGACTGGGTGGACGACCCGGACAGCCGGGTCGACCTCCTGGCCACAGCGCTGGCCGACCTGCGCGGCATCGCGAGGATCGGTGGAGCACTGGTGCGCGGCACCCTGCCGCACGCCGGACTACGGCGTACCGACAGCGCCGGGCCCCCGGGGCTGACCACCCAGCTCGCGCGCTTCGCCGCAGTAGGAGCGGTGAGCACCCTCGGACACCTGCTGCTCTACGCGGCGCTGCGCCCGGCGGCGGGAGGCCAGGTCGCCAACGCCATCGCGCTACTGGTGTGCGCCGTCGCCAACACGGCCGCGAACAGACGCTTCACCTTCGGGCTCCGCGGCAGTGGCGGGGTGTTGCGCCATCAGATCAGGGGCCTGATGGTCTTTCTGATCGGACTGATACTCACCAGCGGATCACTCGCCGCCTTGCACCACGCGGCCCCGTCGGCGGCGCACAGCACCGAACTCATCGCCCTGCTCGTCGCCAACTTGCTCGCGACGCTGCTGCGCTTTCTCCTCCTCCGCGCATGGGTGTTCCGCGCATGACTACGACTGCCACCGACACGAGCAGCTGGAACGCGCGGCTCCACGACCACCCCACCCGCCAAAGCCCCGACCGGCGGCGGCAGTTGGCGCACACGGCGAAACGCTTTGGCCCCGTCCTGGCCATGTACGGCACGCTGAAGCTGATCGGCTTCACCTCCTTCATGTGCCTGCTGCACTCCGCGGGAAAGTACCGGACGAAGAACCCGCGATTCGGGGGAGGCGAGCATCCCTGGGACGTCCTGGCCTCGTGGGATGGATGGTGGTACCAGCAGATCGCCGCGCACGGGTACCACCCCGAGCTGGTCCCGGTGCGTGGCGCCACGGGCCTGATCACTCTCGAAGGGAACTCGGCGGCGTTCTTCCCGCTCTACCCGGCGCTGATGCGGCTGACCTCCGAGGCCACCGGCCTTGGCCTGTACGGCGCCGGCCTGCTCGTCTCCGTCATCGCCTCCTTCGCCGCCGCCCTCGGCATCTACGCAATCGCCGACCACCTCGCGGGCCGACGGGCCGGCCTGGCCGCAGCCGGGCTGTGGGCCGTATGGCCCGGTTCCGGCGTGGAGTGGGCGGTCTACTCCGACTCCCTCTACGTGGCCCTGGCCGCCTGGACCTGCCACGCCGTCATCAACCGTCGCTGGCTGACCGCCGGTCTGCTCGCCTGCGCCGCCGGGCTCAACCGGCCCACCGCAGTAGCCCTGTTCGCGGCGGTCGCCGTAGCGGCCGTACTCACGCTCTACCGGCGACAGGACGGCGTCCTCCGCCCGATGGCTGCGCTGGCCGTAGCTCCGATCGGTCTGCTGGCCTACCTGGGCTGGGTGGGGCATCGGATGGGTGACTACACCGGCTACTTCAAGCTCCAGTCCGGTGCCTGGGCCCACGAATGGGACTACGGCCGGCAGACCCTGGACGTCCTCACTTCCGTCCCGGTCGGCCAGCGCGACTACCTGTTCGCGTGGCCATTCGCGGACCTGATCGGCGTCGGTGTCGTCCTGCTGGCCTTCGCGTTGCTTCCCTTGCTGATCCGGCTGCGTCCCCCAGCAGTACTGCTGGTCTACACCGTCCTGACCCTCGCCCTCATCCTGGGCAGCCAGCAGATATTCAGCAACGTCTCCCGCTATCTGCTCCCCGCCTTCCCGCTCTTCCTCCCACTCGCCGTCGCCCTGCGCCGCCTCAGCCTCACCCACCAGTTCATGCTGCTCGGCGTCCTGGCCCTGGCTTCCGGCTCGTACGCGGGCTACGCCTTGTTCGAACTCGGTGTCCCGTAGCCGGCGGCTGAGAGGAACGCACCCTCCCCGGGGCAGCTCCGAACGAGCCCCGGCAGGCTGGCCGCAGGGCTCCAGGCGGCCGTCCGGCTCAACCGTTCAGAATGCCGCTGACCTCGTTCACGGGGATCGTGTCCGCGGCCTTCGGGACCGTCACGTGGACCGGCTCGCCGATGTCCGACAGGGCCATGGTCAACGTCACCTGAGCACCCGACAGGTTGACGCTCATGCGGGTCTGCAGCAAGCGGCCCCGATCGTCGACCCACGCGTCCGCGAAGACCGGGAGGTCGCTGCCCAGGATGTCGCGGGCCTGGTCCGTCTTCTTGCGGACATCAGGGGCCATGCGCAGAGTGACGGTCCGGTGGTCGAGGATGCCGCGGTAGCGCACGGCGCGCACCCCACGGACGGTCTCCTCGCCCTCCCGGGAGATCTCACGCATGGCGGCGATCTGTTGCAGGACGTGCTCCGGGTCGTTGAGCGGGGCCCGCAGCAGGTAGTGGGCCTGTGCCTTGTCCCGGGGCAGCACCCCCCAGGCATCCTTGCCGACCCCCTGGACGCCGCTGATGTAGATCTTGCCGTCCGCGAAGACCTGGTCGCTGTGGTCGATCGCGCCGCCGGGCAGGTCGACCGCCAAGTGGCCCCTGTCCGCGGCGAAGTCGAAGCCGCCGGCGACGGTGAGGCCGTAGACCTGGTCCTCACCCTCCAGTTCGATCTCCTGGCGGAACCCGGCGCTGGCCTCGCGCAGAGCCGCGACGGCCGCTCGTACGGCGGAGAGGGAATCGGATGACGATGTGGAGGACGGTGAGGCGGCCGCGGCCTTGTCGTGGTTTCCGGCGTCGGCCGAGGAGCAGCCCGCGCACAACAGGGCAGCGGCAACTACGAGCACGAGAGGACGGCGCATTGGGATTCTCCGAGGTCCTTGGGCGGGCACTCGGCCCCTTCGGCACCGCCTCGCGTCGAGATCATATGAAGTTGCGCACTGCAGTGCGAACTGAATTCGGCTGAAGGGGAACCGCCGGCTATGCCGCTGCGTGATCCATGGGCATGGCGAGTTTGCACGGACGGCGTCCGGCCGTCGATCTGGAACAGGTCACGGAGTGGGACGCGGTCGTGATCCGTACCGACTACTCCGATGACGGCGCGTGGCAGAAGGTCGCCGCGGGCTTGCGGCAGCCGTGGGCTGAGGGGGCCGAGTCCTCGTGGCATGTGGTCGAGGGCGCCGGGTGGGCGGGGGCGGACGCCGACGAGGTCCTGGCCGCGCTGCCCGACCGCGTGTCCGACCTGCACGACGTCGTGTTCCTGGCCGATGCGGACACGATGTACGGCGAGCAGAACCCCCTGCTGGCCGTGAGTACCGACCCTGACATGCGGGACGAGGACCACGAGATCCCCGGGCTCGGGTTCACGAGCCGGTTCCGGATTGTGCCCACCGCCGTGGCCGAAATGGTCGGCAATCTGGCTATCGCGAACATGGATTACGAGGACTTCTCCAGTTCGGCCCACGGCGACCCGCAGAGAATTCACCGCGGATTCCTTACACCGGAGTGAGACCCGGCCGGGGGGGGAGGGCAGGGCGGGAGCGCGAAAGGCGTTCCGGCGTTCCGGCGGTTCGGCCTTTCGGCCGCGAGCCTCCGGTGCCGTCACATGGCGTCGACGCACCGGAGACTCGCATGTCACGGACTACCGAATCCGGTTCAGATACTGGATCCGCCGTCCACCGTCAGCAGCGCGCCGGTGATGTAGGCGGCCTTCTCACTGGCGAGAAACACGACCGCCTTCGCGACGTCGCCGGGCGTGCCCATGCGTCCGAGTGCCGTCATGGCAGCCTGGGGAGCCGCATTCGGTCCGTCTGCGGGATTCATGTCCGTGTCGGTGGCGCCAGGCTGCACGACGTTGACGGTGATGCCCCGTGAGCCGAAGTCGCGTGCCCACCCCCGCCCCAGCTGATTGATCGCGGCCTTGCTCGCCGCGTATTCGGCGACACCAAGGACGGGGACATGGTGGGCGACGGTGCTTCCCACCAGGATGACGCGCCCGCCGTCGGTCAGAAAACGCGATGCGGAGTGCGTGGTGACGATGGTTCCCATCACGTTGGTCGCCATCATCCGCTCTACTCCTGCCTGGAGTTCGAGATCCAGCTGGTCCACGGTGCCCATGACGGCGATGCCCGCCGAGTTCACCAGTACGTCGATCTGGCCCCCGAAGAATTCGGCGGCCTTCTCCACAGCGGTCGACGCCTCGTGCGGAACGGCCTGATCCGCCTGCACGGCGAGCGCCTTCGCCCCAAGGCCGGACAACTCGGCGACAACGGCCTCGGCCCGCTCGCGCGACTTCTGGTAGGTGATCACGACGTGCGCACCCTCGCGTGCGCATTCACGGGCGATCTCCGCACCGATACCCCGCGACCCTCCGGTCACGAGCACCGTGCGTCCTGTCAGAGCCTTGGTCAAGGTGGGGATGCTGGACATGGTGATAGCTCCTTATGCGCTGCTGAGCTGTCTTTCAGCTACGCAACCGAAGCTAAAGATTGACATTAGTGTGAACGTCAAGCCCGATCTCAACCTTTACACTGATGTCAAGGTTGACCTACGGCGGACCAGTACCCCTCGGGACGACGGAACGGCGGCCTCGCGACCACCTGGCGAGGGAGAACGCTATGAAGATCGGCGAGCTGGCTGCGAAGACCGGAGTGGCGCCACGGCTGCTTCGCTACTACGAAGAGGTCGGCATCCTGACCCCGTGGCGGGCACCTAACGGATACCGCAGCTACGGCGAGCCCGCCATCGACCGGGTCCTGCAGATCCGCGAACTGCTGGAAGCCGGCTTGACGACGGACATGATCCGCGAGGTCCTGCCCTGTCTCGATGCCCAGAAGGACGAGAGGGAGAACCTGACCTGCCCGGACATCGACGTGACGGAGCTGGACGGGCTGCGTCGTCATCTCACCGCCATCAAGCGCCGCATCGACGTGCTCCAGCGCAACGAGCGGGCCATCGAGGCGTATCTGAAAGTCCGCGCGGAGAACACCAGCGTCCCTCCGAGCGAGGCCGGCGAAGTCGTGGCCCTGGTTTGGCGGCCCTAGTTCGGGTGCGTGTGGCGATGCGAGTAACCCGCATGTTGCCCTCAAGACAGACCAGGTCGTCCTGCCTCAGTCGATGTAGCGCGCTCCGGCGACTTCGTCAGCGGACAAGAGCGCTCGGCCGGACCGGCTTCCACCAGACGAGACCTGAGGCCCTGAATTCGCTGCGCGCTGCAACCCAGCACGCCTTGCCAGGCGACAGGACTCACTCCCGGCGCACGCATTACACGGCGTAAGCGTGGAAGACGGGGTCCATGACTACGCATACGGATTCGCAGAACGCCGCCGATTTCTACGACTTCGAAGGCGCCCTTTCGCCTGAGGTGCGAAAGGTTCTCGTCAAGACGCGGGAGTTCATGCGGGACCAGGTCGCGCCCTTGGTGGCTGAGCACTGGGCCGAGGGAGTCTTCCCCAAGGAGCTGATCGGCCGGTTCCGGGAGAGCGGGCTGGTCGGACTGCCGTATGAGGGCTACGGCGACCACGGCCCCGTGGCCAGCCACCTGCTGACCGGGCCGACACCGCAATCGCGGACATCGCCGACGCCTGCGGCTTCGCCGATCAGAGCCACCTCACCCGTACGATGCGCCGCCACCTAGGCCTGACCCCCAGCGCCCTGCGCACGGACCGCACGCAAGCCGCAACCACCGGCAACGACGAGGACCGAGCTTTCGAAGCCTGATCTGTTCCCTCGCACTTGGGAGCGCATGTTCGTGCGTGGGCGAGGCGCCATCGCCGGGCTGTCCCATCGGGCTCGGTCCGACCGAGCGGCACATGAAGAGCACACTGCCTGATCCTGCGCCGCCCCTAACGGCCCCTGCCTGCTCAGTCTTCTGTGACGCGGATGATTGTCTTGCCGGGGGTGCGCTTGTCCGGTGTGAACGCGGAGGCGGCTTCGGCGAGAGTGCGGACGGCGCCGATGATCGGCTTCACGCGGCCGTCCCGCAGCCGCTCGGCGAGGTCGGTCAGGCGGGCCCGGTCGGGTTCGACGACGAAGAAGATCGCGCGTCCGGCGTGGGGCTGGACGGTCACCGGCTCGGCGATGGTGACCAGGGTGCCGCCGGGGCGGACCAGTGCGGTGGAGCGTTCGAGGATCTCGCCGCCGATCACGTCGAACACCACGTCGACCTCGCCGATGCCCTCCAGTTTCTCGGCCTGGAGGTCGATGAAGGCGTCCGCGCCCAGGCCGAGGGCGGTGTCGCGGTCGGCGGCCCGGCCGGTGGCGATCACCCGGGCGCCGGCTTCGCGGGCCAGTTGTACGGCGATGGAGCCGACGCCGCCTGCGGCGCCGTGGATGAGCACGCTCTGGCCGGTGGTGAGGTGGGCGTGGTCGAACAGGGCCTGCCAGGCGGTGAGTCCGGAGATCGGCAATGCGGCGGCCGTGACGTGGTCGACGTCGGCCGGCAGCGGGGCGAGGTTGCGGGCCTCGACCGCGGTGTACTGGGCGAGCGTGCCGTTGCGGGTCCAGTCGGTCAGTCCGAACACGCGCTGCCCGATGGTCAGGCCGGTGGTGCCGTAGCCGAGCTCGGTGACCACACCGGACAGCTCGTGGCCGGGCACGGACGGGGTACGGTCGTGACCGGCCCGGTCGGTCCAGGTGCTGGGCCAGTCCAGCTCACCGGGGGTGAATCCGGCGGCGTGGACCTCCACGATCACGTCGTTCTCGGCGGCGTGCGGGTGGGGGAGTTCGGTGAGGGTCAGGCCGCTGACACCGGCGTCACGGCTTTTGACGGTGATGGCTTGCATGAGGGGTTCCTCTGCGTCGGGGGACGTGCACGTAGCGGGATCGCGCCTGGGAGGCGCAGGCGTCGGCGCGTAGAAGCGGGCCGCGCGCCATGACCAGTCCCAGCGCCCGTACGCCCCGCTGCCGCACATGGCCGCGGAAACAGCACGGCCGACAGGTGCTGTCTTGATCATGCTTCCGACATTAGAAGGAAAGCAGCCCAGATATCTGGGCCAATTGCACCCACGTCCAGTGGGCCACTTACCTGCAGGGCTGGAGACATCGACACCGGAGGCAGAGGCGGTGTGGACCGAGACCACGCGCCATACCAAGGCGAGATGGTCAGCTCGACTTCTTGGCAAGTGCGGCGAGGAACTCCGGCACACGGCCGGCACCGAAGTCGTAGAACCGCGCCCACTGCGGCTTAAGCGCGATACGCGCCATCTGGTCGTACAAGGCCCGGCAGTTCCGCTCGAACTCGGCCGCGTAATCGGCGTCGAAACTCTTCCGAGCGGCCGCGAGGTATTCCGGCACGACCCCGTCGACGATGGTCAGGTGCACCACGCCGCGCACCGACAGCGTCTTGGCCGAGCCCGGGCTGTCGCCGGCGTCGATGGTCAGAGCGACGTCGGGACGGGCGGACAGCGCCTTTACCTTGGGCGCTGTGGCCGCGGTGGACATGACGATCTCCTCACCGGTCCAGAAGATGCCGATGGGAATCACACGCGGCAACCCGTCGAGTCCGTTGTATGCGAGCCGCGCCATGGACGCCTGGTCCAACAGCTCGTGTGCGTCGGCTAGTTCCTGCTCGATCTGCCTGGGGTCCATGGTGGTCTTCCTCCTCTGCCGTGCGGCCCTTCGCGGCCGCTCATGCCCCTGGGACGGAGCCGCCGAGCCGTTCTCGACACCGCGACGGGAACACCGCCTCACTGGACAGAACCCGGCATAGGCCGCGGTCCTGGGCGAGCGGCTGCTGGTGCTGCTGAAGTAGCGGTGGAGGCAGGTATGGCCACGGGGCTGGGTCAGCCCAGCTGCCCGTGGGCCGCATTGAGGAAGCTGTTCATGGGCTCGCGCACGTGGTCCCACGCGGCTTCCGGCCCGCCGAGTTCTTCCCACAAGACGTGGTTCACCGCGCCCGCGTAGTTCCAGGCGAGTTGGTGGAGCTCCGGGCCGACGAGGACCAGGATCATCCGCTCGCAGATCCAGAGGCGTTCGATGAGGGCCCGCGCGGAGGTGAGCCACTCAGGCGTGCAGCCGGAGGCCCAGTCCGGTGCCTCGTAACGGTCCTCGGCGAGGCGTATGCCTTCCTGCGTGAGCTGGATGAACTCTCTTATCACGTCGAGGCGTTCGGCACGGCGCGCCTCAGCCAGTTGAGTGGCCTGGCGCTTGTCCTCGGTTCGGGCTGCCTGGCGGGCGGTGGTGAACTGGGCCAGATAAGACATGCCTCCGCCGAGTACGACACCGATCAACGACGCCCAGAGCTGATTCACCCGTTCACGTTAGCCTCAGGACTGCAACCGGGGTTCCTTCGAGCGGCAGGTGGCCGCGGGCGCAGTAGTACTCGGACTCCAACCAGTCTTCCATCACGAAGATTGGGCGTGATAGCAGCACGTCTCCGATCTGCTGGACCCGGAGAAGCAGCCCCAGATCAGTCAGGGCCAGGGACTCATCGGGGGTGTATGCCAGACAGTTGCCGTGCTCGGACAGCGTGGGCGAGGAGGTACGGATACGCCACCTCGGGATCACTACCTGCCAAGGCGAAGCCAGCCAGGAGAACCTGCGGGCCCGTGACAGCGTCTAGCGCCACGCATGCCACCTTGCCCCCGTCGTAGAAGACCTTCACTCCGTCGGCGAAGTCTTTCTGCGCGTATGGGCCATCCACCCGCTGGAGCGACCCGGAGGCCTGGAGAGCCTCTGCGACGTCAGCCTGACTCATCCCGAACCGCAGCGGCCCAACACCGAGCCCAGGCAGCAGTTCCCAACACTCCCGCTCACCATGCATCTTCACGACCCCATCCCTCATCTCTACGTGCGAAGATCTCATCCGTAGAGGTCCTGGTCGGCCGACCGAGGATGCGACCCGACATGCTGCTGGCCGACCGGGGCTACGGCCACGACAAATATCGCCGTTCATCTGGGCTCAGGGCATCAACCGGTGATCACGATGCGGCGTCCCGCACGGCTCCGGGCTGGGTGTCCACCGTTGGTTCGTCGCAACGCACCATCGCCTGGCTGCACGGCTTCCGACGCCTACGCATCCGCTGGAAACGACGCGACGAAATACACGAAACCTCCCTCGGCCTCGCCACTGCCTCATTACCCACCCACAGTCCAACGCCTTGCGAATGTTCAGGACGGCACGGGCGAGGTGCGTCTGGAGTGAGGGACCGGCTGGGTGGCTGGCGTAGACCGCTGCTCGGACGCGATGATCTACACGCGGCTACCCGCGGCCATCTGTGCCAGCTAACGGTTGAGGGCCTCTCCCTCTTGCGTCAGTAGATGGTGAGATCCACGAGCACATCGCAGTGTGGATCGTCGGAAGGCTGATGCAGATGCTCGTTCGCCAGGAACGCCGGGGAAACCAGTGAGCCGAGCAGGCCGGGGCCCACCTGGCTGATCAGCACGTCGACACCGTATGTGCGGTCCCGCTCAGGTGAACGGAAGTAGAGGCGCATGAGGTCGTCGCCGGTGATGATCCCGCCGATGAACAGAGGCTTCCACGACACGTGCGGGGTGACGAAGGAGCGCACGATATCGAGTAGACGACCCGTGGCTGCCTGCTCGGTGCCTGCGCCGGGAGAATTCACATCTTGGCCCATGCCGGACACTTGTTCCCCGGTTGGTTGTGGCAGTACGCCGTGATGACGCCGATCTTCTGACCGCGACCGGCATGGTGGTGGCCGTGTGGCCGTGGTGGTCGTACCGGTCCACCCGGTCTCGTAAGGCTGCATCCAGGGAGGAGCGCTTCTTGATGTTGTGCCGGCCGGTGAAGTGGTGCCAGCCCAATTTCGAGGTTCCGTTGGCGTCGGGCAGCGGTGGATCACGTGAACGAGCGGACACTATTCCCCTGTGGGATGCAGTGGATGGCGAGACGCGCTTCCGCAGTGACTACCTGGAGCTCGCCGATCTCCTTTCGTTGGCCGTTCGCCCCTTATTAGGTTTTGCTCCGCGACCACCGGCGCCGGTCTGGCGGCCGTCCAGACCGGCGCACGGGGTGATGTCACTCAGGGACGCCGAGCGGCGGGTGCTCAAGCACGCGGGGCTTGTACTCGACCAGCTGAATGCGGCCGTCGAAGGTGCGGTGCTCGATCATTTCGAGGGCGACGTCCGGATAGCCGTCGTAGATGCGTTCCTGGCCCGTGGCCCCGGTGATCACCGGGAACATCACGACGCGGAAGCGGTCGACGAGTCCGGCTCGTAGCAGGGACCGGCACAGACTGAGGCTGCCGATCGTGCTGAGGAGCCCCGAACCACTCGACTTCATCTTGCGGACCGCCTCGACGGCGTCGTCGCGCACGAGCGTGGCGTTGGCCCACGTCAGCGGCTCCTCGAGTGAGGAGGAGAACACCACCTTCGTCGCTTGTGTGAGTTCGTCGACGGACGCCTCTTCTTCGGGCCTGAACTCGTCTTGGCCAGCCGGGACCTCGCCCGCGGCGAAGCCCGACATCAGGCGGTAGGTATTCGCTCCCATCAGATAGGCGGCCTTGGGCTGCTCGCCCAGCCATGCGAGGTACTCCGGGCCCTCGAGGCCCCAGAACCCGGGCCAGCCCTCTCCCGACGCGTAGCCGTCGAGGGAGGTGATGAAGTCGACGAGAAGTTCCGACATGGCGGTGTCCTTTCCTGGGGTGCCACGAGCTTGGACCGGCCAGGAGCCACAAACTCATCGGCCGCGCTGTGGAGTAACGAGAAAACCTCTGTTTGCCCGCCCGTCTCCTCGGGCGGAGCCGGCCAGGTGGGATGCCCGTACGGGAGAAGGAGGGTGGCGTGGTCGCGCAGCTGATGGGCTCGTGGATCTTCTGCAGGAGACGTCTCTGTGCGGTGGTCTCCTCGCGGCGCATGGCGCAGATGAAACGTGCCGTCTTGGGACGTGAAATCGCCGATGGCGGGCATGCGGGTATTCCCTGCGAAAGAGGATGCCATGAGCATGACCGACGAGGCGGCGTCTGACGCCCCGCAGACCGGCTGCCCCCGTTGCTGCACGGCGGGAGAGCACAGAACGCCCGAACCGGAGGAACCGGAACGGGAACGGCTGAATCGCAAATGGAACGAGATCCTGCAAGAGACGCGGGTCGCGCAGACGGGCGTGCAGATCCTTTTCGGCTTCCTGCTGAGCGTGGCGTTCACCGCGCATTTCCACAGGCTGGAGACCTTCGATCACGTGGTCTACGTGATCACCGTGATACTCGGGGCCTCCGCGACCGGAGCGTTGATCGCACCGGTCTCCATACACCGGCTGCTGTCCGGGCAGCGCATGAAAGACCACATCGTCAGAGTCGCGGGCAGGCTGATGGTGTTCGGGATGGTGCTTCTCGCGTTGACGATCGGTGGCACGCTGCTGCTTCTCCTCCACGTCGTCGTGCCGAGCCTGCTCGCCGAACTGCTGGTCGGCGGTGTCATGTTGTGGTTCGCCGTGTGCTGGTACGGATTGCCTGCCTGGCTTCGCCGACGCTCCGCGCGCGACGACCAGGCATGAGGTACGGCGAGTTCGGAAGCCGCGTGCAGATTCGTGCCCCGGCAGCTGGGCCTTCGGGGTCGATGACGCGGCGCCACGGTTTGAGTGTGTAGACGTCCGCTTCGGCTGGACCATGTGCGGGGCAGAGGGGCGTGGGCGGCGAGCGTGGTGACAATGGGGTCATGGAGTTGCGGGAGCTGCGGGCGTTCGTGGCGGTGGTGGAGGAAGGCGGGCTGTCGGCGGCGGCGCGGCGGTTGCACATGAGCCAGCCGGCGCTGTCCCAGACGATCAGTGGGCTGGAGCGGCAGCTCGGGGTGAAGCTGCTGGTGCGCAGCAGTACCGGGGTACGGGCCACGGAGGCGGGAACGGCCCTGCTCACAGAGGCGCGCGCGGTGCTTGCCCGGCATGATCAGGCGCTGCGGGTGATGGCCCGGTACGTCGGCCCTGGCGGCGGCGCGTTGCGCATCGGGATCCCTTTGGAGCTGCCGGCCGGGCTTCTCGACGCGGCGCTGGCGGAACTGGCGGAGGCTCACCCCGATACCCGGGTGCAGCCTCGGCACCTGTCCACCGCGGATCAGCTAGCCGCCCTGCGCGCGGGTGAGCTGGACGTCGGGTTCCTGCGGGAGCGCCCGGTCGGCCCGGAGTTCGATGCGCTGCTCGTCGTACGCGAGAACCTGGGTGTCCTGCTGGCCACGGAGCAGGCCGCCGAGCTCGCAGGGCCGGAGGGGGTAGCGCTCGACGCCCTCGTCGGGCTGCGGTGGGTGGGCTTCCCGCGATCCGGGAGCCCGGTGTGGTTCGACGAGTTGACCGCGATCCTGCGCGGACACGGTCTGGATCTGGGGCCCGACGCGCCGGAGGGGCAGGCTCTGATCGCCGATGTGAAGCTGGCGGGAGTCAGGGACGGGCGGGCCTTCACCCTCGCCCCTTCCGGCTGGCAGCAGCCGCTGCCCGACCAGGTGACGTGGTTGCCGCTGGTCGGGCATCCCCTCGTGCGGCGCACTTGGGCAGTGTGGCCGGCAGATGCCACCCGACGTGACCTCGGCCGGTTCATCGCCGCGCTCGATCGTTCGGCCGACCGCTGAGCCGGCCGAGGACACAGCATCGGGCCGTGGGTCAGACGGCGGTGCGACCGCCGTCCACGGCCAGGAGGGCGCCCTGGACAAAGCTCGCCGAGTCGCCGACGAGGTAGGCGATGGCCTCGGCGATCTCTTCCGCCTCGGCGGGGCGGCCCGCCGGTGCCTCGGCTGCCAGGGCCTCCAGAGCGTTGCCCATGGCGGCGGTGCCCCGGGTGCGGGTAGGGCCGGGGGAGACGGTGTTGACTCGCACACCGCGCGGACCGTACTCGGCGACCCAAGCCTGGCTGAGCTGGTGCAGCGCCGCCTTGCTGGATCCGTACAGAGCCATGCCCGCCGCTCCGTAGTAGGCGACCTGGGTGGTGACATTCACGATCGCCCCGTTCCCGCGCTCGGCCATGCCCGGTGCCAACTCCGCGACCAGGTAGAACGGCGCCTTCACATTCAGGTCGTAGACCGTGTCCACATCGCCCTCGGCCGTCGCGTCCGTCGGCCCGAACGGGAAGATGCCCGCGTTGTTGACGAGGATGTCCACCCGGCCACCGCCCAGCTCGGCGGCCTCCCGCGCAAGCTGCCGTACCCGGGCCGCGCTGCGCAGGTCGGCCGCGACGAAGTCCGCCTTGCCGCCGCGCGACCTGATGTCTGCGACCACGTTCTCGCCACGGACGCCATCGCGACCAGCGACCAGTACATGCGCGCCCCGGTCGGCGAACAGTACGGCGGTTGCGGCACCGATACCGCTGGTCGCGCCGGTCACCAGTGCCACGCGTCCGGCCAGATCAACAGAACTCATGAGAGTCGTCCTTCGCATCGAGAGTCAGGGGCCGACGGTGTGCGGTCGTGCCGCGTTCGCTGCCCCGGCACCTCGTCCCTGAGGTGACGAGCGTTCAAGCCGAGCCGTCCTTCCGGGGATTCCGGCCCGGCCATAGCCGGATACGACGCCGGCCATAAGGGCCGGGCATGCCGTACGTGGTTGTGCACGCCGTATTGCCGATGCGCTGGTCAGGGAGTGTGAGCGGGCCACAGGCGACGCTTATGGCCGCTCTTGGTGAGCCGTATGGGCGGGATGCGGTGGGCGGCGGGTGCCGTGCGGTTACATGCCTGGTCGGGGCGAGCGCCGTCCGGCGACTTGGGCCAAGCCCGAGACAGAACCGATCGTGAGGCGAGGGACACCATGAGCGAGCCGCAGCAAACCCCGGGTACCGCCACCTACGACGTGATCGTGCTGGGCGCGGGCCCGGTCGGCCAGAACGTTGCCGACCGGGCCCGCGCCGCCGGTCTTTCCGTAGCCGTCGTGGAACACGAACTCGTCGGCGGCGAATGCTCGTACTGGGCCTGCGTCCCCAGCAAGGCGCTCCTGCGGCCGGTCATCGCGGTCGCCGACGCCCGCCGCGTGGACGGCGCTCGGGAGGCGGTGTCCGGGCGCATCGACACCGACCGGGTCTTCGCACGCCGCAACCGCTACGTCACCGACTGGGACGACAGCGGACAGGCCCTGTGGGTCAAGTCCATCGGCGCCGACCTCTTCCGCGGCCACGGCCGGATCGACGGTCCCCGCCGCGTCACGGTCACCCGGGACGACGGCGTATCCCAGACGCTCACCGCCCGGCACGCGGTGGCAGTCGCGACCGGCAGCGATCCTGTGCTGCCCGACCTCCCGGGCATCGAGGAGGCCAGGCCCTGGACGAACAGGCACGGCACCGACTCCAGCACCGTGCCCGGTCGCCTGGCCGTGATCGGGGGAGGGGGAGTGGGCGTCGAGATGGCCACCCTCTGGCAGGGGCTGGGATCCCGGGTCACCCTGCTCGCCCGCCGACGTCTGATTCCGCGCATGGAACCCTTCGCCGGTGAGCTGGTCGCGCAAGGCCTCACCGAAGCGGGCGCGGACGTGCGGATCGGAGTACGGGTGACCGCACTGCGCCGTGCCGACCCGAACGGGCCGGTCACTCTCACCCTCGACGACGGTAGTGAGCTGGAAGTCGACGAGGTCATGTTCGCCACGGGCCGTGCCCCGCGCACCGGCGACATCGGCCTGGACACGGTCGGGCTCACCCCCGGATCGTGGCTGGACGTGGACACCACCTGCCTGGTCAAGGACGTTGAGGGAGGGTGGCTGTACGGCCTCGGCGACGTCAACCATCGCGCTCTCCTCACTCACCAGGGCAAGTACCAGGCACGGACCGCCGGGGACGCCATCGGAGCCCGGGCCGCCGGCCATCCACTGGACGACGACGCATGGGGCGACCACGCCACGACCGCCGACCAGCACGCCGTGCCACAGGTCTTCTTCACCGACCCCGAGGCGGCCTCCGTGGGACTGACCGCGGAGCAGGCCGAACGCGCCGGGCACCGCACCAAGATCGTCGACCTCGACTTCAACGCCGCCCAGGGCGCCAACCTCCACGCCGACAACTACCCGGGCCACGCCCGTCTCGTCGTCGACGTCGACCGGGACCTTCTGCTCGGTGTGACCTTCGTGGGCCCCGGAGTCAGCGAACTCCTGCACTCCGCCACCGTGGCAGTCGCAGGCGAAGTCCCCCTCAAGCGGCTGCGGCACGCCGTCGCCTGTTTCCCGACTGTGAGCGAGATCTGGCTGTTCCTTCTCGCTGCCTACCAACGCGACCGCGACTGAACTCGCACAGTACGCGGACACCCGACAGGGCACGTCCCCCTGGCCGCCGGCGCCCTGCGCCACATACGTCCGCTTTCCCAAGACGCGTATCGGTTCGGTCATTTGAGCGAAGCGGGATTCGTGCAAGGCGGCTAATGCTGACGGGAACGCCGCTGATTTGCGCTGTCAGTTGCCATCTTTGGGTGCCCGTGCGCCGGTGAATCCAAGTCCCGAAGTCATTGGTTGACGGATTGGGGGATGCCGGGCGGAAGATGCGGAAGTTGCTGACGACGCCCACGATGAGAATGGTGAGCAGGGAGACGCTGAATTCGATCGTCCCATCGCAGTGCCCGTGAGGCGTGACCTGGCGTGTCCTCATGCCGGCATCAGGTCGAACTCGTGTATGGGTGCAAGTGGTTGCGCATTTAACAGGAGGCGGGCTTCGGGCGCTCGGTAGAAGCGCTGAATGCGCCCTGCATGTGGAAGTCCGGCGTGGGCTACCTTCACTTCGTGGACGCAAGCGGGGCAGGGTAACACCGATTTCGGTGGTGAAACGGTCCTGCGTTGTGGAAGGCGTCCGTACAGGAATGGTGATTCACCGTGATGGGGGGCCTTATGGACATGCGTTACGAGGCGTTTTCGTATGCCGATCCGGTGTTCTACGACTCGCCTGTGCGCTGGGCCACGGTGGAGGAGTTCGACGCAGCCGGCGCTTCCTTACCCGCCGGCTGGATCGGCAACGCGAGAGATGTCTGGGTGGGTCGGCAGCTTGCCGGGGTGGAGCTGCCCGACCAGGGCTGGAAGATCCATGTGTCCGCGTGCATGGACAATGCGCAGCACATTCTGTCCGTGGTCGCCGACTACTGCTACGAGAACGGCGTCGCGTTCAAGTTCCTGCGGAGCCTGGCGCTGGTGCAGACCCAGAACGCGAAGTACGCCTCGCGAGGTTCGAGCGGGAAGTTCATGACGCTGTACCCGGCTGACGAGCCGGCGTTGGAGCGATGTCTCGAGGACCTGGGCGCGGCGCTCGCGGGGCAGCAGGGGCCGTACATCCTGAGCGATCTGCGCTGGCGCGAGGGGCCATTGTTCCTGCGCTACGGCGGGTTCACCGAGCAGTTCTGCCGGTCGGAGACCGGTGAGCTCGTTCTGGCGCTGCGGGAACCGTCGGGCCGGCTGCGGCCGGACGTGCGGCGGGCGGTGTTCGAGGTGCCCGACTGGGCCCCCGTTCCGCGAGTGCTCGCTCAGGCGCTGGCCGACCGGGCCAGATCCGGTACGGCCGAGCTCCGCTACTCCGTGGAACGGGCCCTGCACTTCTCCAACGGAGGGGGCATCTACATAGCCCGGGCCGCCGACGGCGGCGGGGAGGTGGTGCTCAAGGAGGCCCGCCCTCATGCCGGTCTTGACCAGCGCGGGGACGACGCGGTCCTGCGGCTCGGCAAGGAACGCGACATCTTGCACCGGCTGGACGGGGTGTCCGCCGTACCCGCTGTGCTCGACTACTTCACGGCCTGGGAACACCACTTCCTGGTCCAGGAATACGTGGAGGGCGAGCCGCTCAACCGGTGGTTCGGACGGCGCTATCCCCTGGTCCATCCCGATCCGGACCAGGAGGTCATCGACCGCTACAGGGTGGAGGCGCTGGCGGTCCTGGAGAGCATCGAGGAAGGCCTTCGCTCCATCCATGACCGCGGAGTGGTCTTCGGAGACCTCCATCCGCGCAATCTGATCGTCCGGCCGGACGGGCGGGTGTGCTTCATCGACTTCGAACTCGCCTCTCCCGTCGACGCGTTCGTCAGACCCGGCCTCGGCGCCGCAGGCTTCGCGGCCCCCGCCGACCTGCACGGCTTCGCGATCGACCGGTACGCCCTCGACGCGCTGCGTCTGTGGATCTTCATGCCGCTGATGCAGCTGACGTCCCTGGACCCGGGCAAACGTCAGCAGCTGGCCGGCGCGGCGGCAGCACGCTTCGGGTTATCGGGCCCGCCACCCACGGATCCACCCCACGAACACGACACACTGGGCGCTCTGTTCAGCGGGGATCGCGCCGACTGGCCCGCCCTGCGCGACTCGATGGCGGCGGCGATCACGGCGAGTGCGACTCCGGAGCGCACCGATCGCCTCTTCCCGGGCGACCCCAACCAGTTCACCCATGACGGACTCGGGCTCGCCTACGGTGCCGCGGGAGTCCTGTGGGCCCTGCACTGCACGGGCGTCGATGTCGATCCGGAGCATGTCCAGTGGCTGCTGGACGCCGTCGCCCGTGAACCCTGCCGCCCCGGCCTCTACACCGGATCGCACGGAGTCGCGCTGGCACTGGACCGCCTGGGCCGCCGGAGGCAGGCGCACAACCTCCTGGACCATCTCCTGAAGGACCCGCTGGACCCGCAGGGCAGCGACCTGGCCGGGGGACTGCCCGGCACGGGACTGACCTTGCTGCACTTCGCCGCGGTCACGGGCGACTCCACGCTCCACACCGCCGCGGCGGATACCGCCGACCGGCTCGCCGACCGGCTGCGGGCACCTGCCGGCGAGGGCGGGGCACCGTCGGCCCCACGCAGCGGACTGCTGCACGGCAGCACCGGATCCGCACTGCTCTTTCTGCGTCTGTACGACAGCACCGGCGACCGCGATCTGCTCGACTTGGCGGAACTGGCGCTCCGCCGCGACCTGGACCGCTGTGTCCTGGCCGACGACGGCACCCTCCAGGTCGACGACGGCAGCAGAGTCCTGCCCTACCTGGAGTCCGGCAGTGCGGGCATCGCCGCAGTCCTCCACACCTATCTGAGCCATCGGCCCGATCCGGAACTGCGGCAGAGCCTGGACCGCATCCGCGCCGCCGCCGAGCCCGAGTTCATCGTCCAGCCCGGCCTGTTCAACGGGCGGGCGGGCCTGGTCTGGCTGCTGCACCTGCTGCAAGGGGACACAGGGGTGCACGATCCGGTGATCCGGCGTCACATCCGACGCCTGGTGTGGCATCTCATCCCCCATCAGGGGCACGTGGCCTTCCCCGGGGAGCAGCTCCTGCGGCTGTCCATGGACCTGGCCACCGGTTCCGCCGGCATCCTGCTCGCGCTGGGCTCGGTCCTGGCCGGCACCCCGGCCCTGCCGTTCTGGCCCGCCTCCCGGGACGCGGCGCCCACGCCCCTTCCCGCGGCCTGAACCGCTGCGCCGCTCCTTCTGCGAAGCACCCTTCGCAGTCCAAAGTTTCCGGCGACCGCCGGGAAGCAGAAGCACCAACCGAAGTGACAGGAGTGCACTATGTCCATTCTCAGCCTGCAGGCCCTGGAGACCCCCGAGGAGACCACCGAGTACATGTCGGTGATCAGCTCCCTCTCCGCGGTGAACTGCACCAACAGCACCGTCAGCACCCTGCTGTGCCTCTAGCAGGCACCCTCGGGGCGTCAGTGCGCTCCACCCCCCGGACGGCAGGGTGACCTGACTCCGGGGTGAACAGAGCCGGCCCGGGCTGAGATAGAGCCCGGGCCGGCGCTCATGTGCCAGCCGCTCGGACCGTCCGCCCAACTCCCCGCAGGAGCCCCGCATGGGACAGGACCG
The DNA here is from genome assembly GCF_008704715.1 of Streptomyces chartreusis. Classification (NCBI taxonomy): domain Bacteria; kingdom Bacillati; phylum Actinomycetota; class Actinomycetes; order Kitasatosporales; family Streptomycetaceae; genus Streptomyces; species Streptomyces chartreusis. Next base: position 80,768 of record NZ_CP023689.1, on the reverse strand, counting down.
CCAAGAACAGCCGCTACGGGGCGGGGTTCACGAACGCACCGGTTTCTCCGCCACCGCGCGGGCGACGAGAACGCCGCCGCGGCACAGCCTGATTACCACCGTACTCCGACTGCGGTGGCCCACCGCTCTCGCCCTGTCCGTGGCCGCCGCCTCACTGGCCGCGCTGCTCCTGCCCACCGCCGTGGCACGGGCCGTGGACCGGGCCCTGTCGGGCGGCGGCACCGCGGGGATCGTTCCCCTCGCCGCGGTCGTCGGGCTGCTCACGGCAGCGGAGGCCGCCGCGCAGTACGCGGGACCACGCGCCACGGCCGAGACGACGGCCCGACTGCGCGCCGCCCTGGTGCGGCACACCATGGCCGGAGGTCCCCATCCCGTACGGCGACCGGCGACGGGCGACCTGATCGCCCGGCTCACCGCCGGCGCCGCGGAAGCGGGCCTGGCCGGCCAGGCGATGGTCTACGCGGTGGCCCAACTCGCCATGGCGGCCGGGGCCGTGGTGGCCCTCGGACTGCTCGCCCCCTTACTGGCCGCGGCCTTCGTCGTCACCGCACCGGCCGGCTGGCTGCTGCTGCGCCGGCAGCTGCGGCGCACCGTCCGCCGCGGCACGGGCTACCAGAGCGCCCAGGCCGATGTGGCCGCCCGGCTGCTCGACGCCCTGGCGGGCAGCCGCACCATCGCAGCCGCTGGAACCGTCGAGCAAGAGATCGAGCGCGTGCTGCGACCCGTGCCCGAACTCTCCCTGCATGGACGCGCGTTGTGGGACAGCCAGCGCCGCGTCGCCTGGTCCACCGGACTGCTCGCCCCCGTCACCCAGATCGCCGTGCTCGCCGTCGCCGGACACCAGATGTCCGCGGGGGCGCTCAGCACGGGCGAGCTGATCGCCGCGCTCGGCTACACCGCGCTCGGGCTCGGCGGTTTCGGCGCAGCGCAGAGTCTCCTGGACCTCGCCCGGGCCCGGGCGGGACAGGCCCGGGTGTCGGAGATCCTCGGCTCTCCCCGGGCGCCCGAGGGGCAGCGCGGCCTGCCGCCGGGACCCGGACGCGTGGAGATTCGCGAGGTCACGGTACGGCGGTCCGGACGGGCCGTCCTCGACCGGCTGAACCTTGTCCTGCCCGCCGGGAACTGCATCGCCCTGGTGGGGAGTTCGGGGTCGGGCAGATCCGTACTCGCCGCGGTCGCCGGCGGACTGTTGATCCCGGAGGAGGGCCTCGTGCTGCTGGACGGCGTGCCGGTGGACGAGATCCGCCCTGTCGAGCTGAGGACGGCCGTCTCGTGCGCCTTCGCGGATCCCGCGCTGACCGGGGCCACCGTTCTCGACGCCATCAGGGCCGCCGCACAGCCCGTCCCCGCTGCCGAAGCCCGCCAGGCCGCGCGCGCGGCGCAGGCGGACCTGTTCGTCCGACGGCTCCCCGCCGGGTACGACACCCCCCTGGCCGACGTGCCTCTGTCCGGCGGCCAGCGCCAGCGGCTGGGACTCGCGCGGGCCCTGGCCCGCGAGTGCCGGCTGCTCATCCTCGACGACGCCACATCCAGTCTCGACACCGCCACCGAAGCCCGCGTCCTGCACGCGATGGACCTCTCCCACGGGGACCGCACGCGGCTGATCGTGACCCACCGGACGTCCACCGCAGCCCGGGCGGATGCGGTCGCGTGGCTCGACGAAGGACGCATCCGCGCCCTGGCTCCCCACCGGGAGCTGTGGCGCATGCCGGACTACCGCCGCATCTTCACCGGCACAGGGGATCCCGCGGAGTCAGGGGGCACCGAGGGCTGAGCCCGCACGACCGGACGGCGGACCACGGACGAAAGGACAGCCACGCCATGGCCCACGGCACTGCCGATGCCCCCCGCTCACAGCCGGACCGGGACCCTTCAGCCGACTCAAGTCGGGAAGCGGACATATGCCCGGACCCGAACCCGCCGGCCTCGCCCCCACGCACGGCCGGCGCCTCGGCGCTGCACCTGGTCCGCGGCAGCCTCAACCGCAGCCGTGCCGCGGCGTTCCGGCTGGGCTGGTGGACGCTGGTGTCGGCCGCCCCCGCACTCGTCTCGGGGAAAGCCCTGGCCCTGGCCGTCGACGAGGGTTTCCTTGCGCACCGCCCCGCAACAGCGGCGCTGTACCTGGCGGTGTTCGCCCTGTGCGCCCTGTGCGGAGCCTGGGCAAGCCGGCAGACCTACCCCGCACTTGCCGAGATCGTGGAGCCGCTGCGGGACCGGATCCTCGGCGACGTCGTCCGAGGCACGTTGCGGCGGGCGGTTGTGCCAGGCACTCGGTGCGACGGTGCTGACGCGGTCGTCGTGGCCCAGCTCACCCGGCAGGTGGAGGTGGTCCGCGACGCGCTCGCGGGACAGCTCATGCTCGTCTGGCAGTTCGTCCTGACGACGGGAGCCGTCATCGTGGGCACCGCCGTCATCGCCCCGGCGGCCATGCCGGTCGTCGCGGTTCCGCTGCTGCTGGCGCTCGGAGTGTTCGCCGTGCTGGCACCGGCCACCCTCCGCCGGCAGCACTCGGCGTTCCAGGCCGAAGAGGTCCTCGCGCACCGAGCCGTGACAACCGTGGGCGCACTGCGCGACATCGTCGCCACCGGCACCCATGACCGAGCAGAACAAGAGGTGCTCGAAGCCGTGCGGGCGCATCTGCTGGCTTCCCGGAAACTGGCCACCGTCGCGGCGGTGCGCCGGCTGATCGTGGGGCTCGGCGCGCACAGCCCACTGCTGCTGGTCGTCCTCGCCGCGCCATACCTCACGGACCACGGCATGACCCCGGGCGACGTGGTCGGTGTGCTCACTTATGTGCTCTCCACCCTCGAACCAGCCGTCCGGCTGCTCGTCCAGGGAGTCGGCGCCTCCTGGCTCCGGCTGTCCGTGGCGGCGCAGCGGCTCGCCGGGGCAGCCCGCAGCCCAGCGACCCCCGAGAGTCCCGCGCACCCACTCGAGCCGGCCGACGGCTCGGTCTTCATATCGGGCGTCACTTTCGCCTACGGCAGGGACTCGGCCCCCATCCTCGACGGCCTCGAACTCACCCTCACCCACGGGGAACAGCTGGCCGTGGTCGGCCCCTCCGGCGTGGGCAAGTCCACGACGGCCGACATCCTGGCCGGCATCCTCCAGCCCGACCAAGGGCGGATCCTCCTCGGAGGCGTGCCCCTCGGCCGGATCGCCCGGGATGACCTGAGCAGTGCCCGGGCCCTTCTCCCGCAGAACCCCTACGTGTTCGCCGGAACGCTGCGGGAGAACCTCAGCGTGCTCGCTCCCGGCACTGCGGACGACGTCATCGACAGCACCGTGGAGGAACTCGGACTGGGCCGTGTCGTACGACGGCTGGGCGGCCTCGACGGCCAGGTGGACCCTTCCGCGCTGTCCTCGGGCGAGCGCCAACTCGTCGCTCTCGCCCGGGTCCACCTCTCCTCCGCCACCCTCGTCATCCTCGACGAGGCGACGCGGCACCTCGATGCCGAGGCCGAACAGCGCGTCGAGGAGGCGTTCCGGCGCAGGCCCGGCACCGTCGTCGCCATCGCCCACCGGATCGCGCCGGCCCGCCGCGCGGACAAGGTGCTCCTCCTGGACGGACAGCGCGCATGGATCGGCACGCACGACACCCTTCTGGCGGAGATCCCCCTCTACGCGGACCTGGTGGGCATCTGGAACACCGGTACCACCGGGCCCGACGGAGACGGACCCGGCGGCACGGCGGACGGCCCGGATGAACGCGACGCCGGCGTGGGCCGGGTCAGCTACCCGGGCGCAGCATCAGATCGCTCACCGTCGCGTCCCTCGGCAGACTGAGCGCCGTGCCCACGGCGGCAGCCACGGAGGCCGGGCTCATATGGGCCGCCGGCTCGTACGGCAGCCCGAACTGCTCGTGCAGCCGGACCTGCATCGGCGTATCGGTCTCGCCCGGGTAGACGGTCGTGACCCTGATCCCGTGCCGGTGTTCCTCCGCTCGCAACGTCTCGGCCAGCGCCTTCAGGCCGAACTTGGACGCCGCGTAGGCACCCAGACGCGGCGGCGCGTGCAGCCCGGCGCCCGAGTTCATGAAGACGACCTGCCCGCGGGCCTCCCGCAGCGCGGGCAGCATCAGCCGAGTGAGCTCCGCCGGAGCAACCAGGTTCACCGCAAGCGTGTGCTCCCAGACCTCAGCTCCTACGTCGACGACCCGCCCCGATTCGGCCACACCGGCCACGTGCAGGAGGAGGTCCAGCCGCTGGGGCAGCACCCGCGACTCCAGCGAGCCGCGCAACGCACCTGGCGCGGCCAGGTCCGCGACCAGGGTCCGGCTCTGGGGGAAGCGGGCCTGGAGCGTCCTGGCCCGGGACTCGTCCCGAGCCAGAAGCCACAACTCGTGCCCCTGCGCGGCGAAATGAGCGGCCAGGGCTGCTCCGATACCGGAACCGCCGCCTGTGATCATAAAGACTCCCATAGTGCGATACTTACCCAATGCGGCGTTCTTTTCCCGTGCTGCGAGGGCGAGTTCGGCACCGAACCGAGCTGGGAGATCGGGTTTGCCCCTCACGGACAAGCGACGCCGCCGGGCGGCCGAGGTAGGGGGAGGGCTTGCCCGGGCTCGCTGATTCGGGTGAACCCCGTGGGCGGACGCAGAGGAATAGGTGTGGGGGCAAACAACTGCGTGCCACACTCAATCAGGGGGGAAGCGTCCTCAGAGACGTGGGGCGCCGCGTCGGATCACTGGGGTAACGCGCGCGGGATGCTGGGGAGAATCGCTGAAATCTCCGTGCTGGTACGGCTGCTTCAGGAGACGGCGGCCGGCCGCGGCGGCGGAGTCCTCGTCGTCGGAGAACCGGGCATCGGCCGTACGCACCTGCTCCACAAGGCCCTCACCCTGGATGCGGTGGCGCGAGCCGTCCTCGTCACCGGCAGCGTGACGGAGAGCCGACTGCCTGGCGCGGGGCTGCATCAGGTGGTCCAGGCGTTACGGGACCAGCTGCCGCGCGTGCCCGCGGCGCAGCGGGATCCGCTGGAGCGGCTCCTCGCCACCGGCCGCCTCGGCCCGGACGGCGCCGACCAGCCGCCGGCGGCGGCGATGCTCGGTCTGCTGGGCGTCGCCGCGGCCTGTCGCCCCCTCCTGCTTGCCGTCGACGACGCGCATCTTCTCGACCCGCCGTCCCTGGACGCCCTGCTCTTCGTGGGCCGCCGGATCGCGAGCGAGCCCATCGCGCTGCTCCTCACCGCGATCCGGAGGCACACCAGCGAGACCTTCCGCGGATGGCCTGCCGTGAGCGGCGTCCCGGAACTGCGCCTTGGCCCCCTCGACCCCACCGACGCCCGCACCCTCCTGCGGAGTTCGGCACCCCACCCACTGCGCCGGCACGTCGCCGAACGCCTGCTCGCCGTCGCCGAGGGCAATCCGCTCGCGCTCACGGAACTGCCCGTCCCCCTCACCGCCGCCCAGTGCGACGGCCGGCAGCCGCTCGGCGACCCGCCCGTTCCCACCGACCGGCTGCGCCTGCGCCTCCTGCCGGAACTGGATCCGCTGCCCGCGACGGCCCGTGCCGCCCTGCTCGTGCCGGCCGTGGCGGGGCAGATCCCCGCGGCAGAGTTGGCCTGCGCGCTGAAACGGCTGGGCCACGCACCGGACGCACTGGTCCCCGCCGAGGAACACGGCGTCCTTGCCGAACAGCAGGGGCGGGTCGTGTTCCGCGACGAACGGCTGCGGCTGGTCGTCCATCACGCAGCCGGAGCGGCCCGCCGGCACGTTGTCCACCAAGCACTCGTCTGCACGCTCAGCGGCCCCGCGGCGGCTCGACACCTGGCGGCCGTCGCCCCGGGACCCGGCCCTGCCGTGGCCGACGCACTGGAAGCAGCCGCGCGCGCTGTCGCCGGGGTCGACCCCGGCGACAGCGCCGAACTGTACGAGCGCGCCGCGTCGTTCACCCCGAACGACGAGGACGCCGCGCGACTCCTCGGACTCGCCGCCGCGTCCCGGCAGCAAGCCGGCACCCCCGATCACGTACCGGCGCTCCTGGACCGGGCGCTGGCCCTCGCCCATACCCCGGAACTCCGCTGCGAGCTGCTGATCCTCCTCGCCCGGCACCAGGGCAGGGCCGTGAGCCCGCTCGCCACCCACCGGCTGCTGCGCGCCACCGCTGTACGCCTCAGCGCCGACCAGCCGTCCCGAGCCGCCGAACTCCTCCTGGAGGCCGCCGAATGCGCCGTCCGCGCCGCGGACAGTCGGGCCGCGCTGGGCAGCGCCTGGCAGGCATACCGCCTCACCCGGCCGCGCGGCGGCGACCTCGCCGAGTCGGCCGCCGTGCAGCTCGCACGGGTGCTGGCACTGCGGGGCCAGAGCGTCCAGGCCCGCGAACTGCTGTTGCTGCCGCCGGCCGGCGCCTCCGCCGTGACGATCGTCGCCAGGGCCGAAGTACTCGGCTGGCTGGAGGAGTACGAGGCGGCCCTCACCCTGCTCTCCCGCCTGCTCGACGGCCGGCCCCAGGACCGGGTCCGTGCGGACGCGCCGCTGCGCGCGGCGGCGCTCGGCAGTCGCGCCTGGATCCGCATGTGGACCGGCGACTGGCCCGGCGCGAGGGCGGACGTCACCGAGGCCGCCGGGTGCGCCGGACGAGCCCGGGCCGTGAGCCCGCTCGCCCAGAGTCTGGTGCTGCTCGGCCGTCTGGAGGCCGCCCAGGGCCGAAGCGTCGAGTGCGGGATCGCCCTGGCCCGTGCCACCCGGGTGGCACGGGACCACGGACTGGACCTCGTACTCGGCCAGGTCGCGGCGACCGAAGGGCTGCTGGCCATGGGAGGGGGCAGCTACGAGAAGGCTGTGACCTGCTACGAACGGGCTCGCTCCCTGGCCGACGGCGCCGGGATCGAGCACCCGTCGGTGGCACCGTGGGCCGCCAACCTCATCGAGGCGTACCTGCGCACCGGGCGCACCGCCGAGGCCGAAAGCGAACTGGCCCGCCACGAAGACGGAGTACGCCGCTCCGGGCTCAGCTGGGCGGCGGCACGCGGAGCCCGCTGCCGGGCGCTGCTGCTGGAGACCGGACGGTTCGGGCACGGCGCCGTCGAGGCCGCCTTCCAGGAGGCGTTCGAGAATCACGCCCGCGGCCGGGTCGTCTTCGAACACGCCCGCACCCTGCTCTGTCACGGCCAGTGGCTGCGCCGCGAGGGACGCAGCGCGGAAGCCCGCCGGTCGCTGTCCCGCGCGCTGACCGTCTTCACCGACCTGGGCGCCGCGCCCTGGTCGAAGGCGGCCCACAGCGAGCTGCGGGCCACCGGCATGCGCAAACCGCGACGCGGCGGCGGCACGACCGGGGAACCGGCGAGGGAGCGGCTCACGGAACAGGAACGCCGGATCGCCGGCCTGGTCGCGGAGGGCGCCACCAACAAGGAGGCCGCCGCAGCGCTCTTCCTCAGCCCCAAGACCGTCGAGTTCCACCTGGGCAACGTCTACCGCAAGCTCGGGGTGCGATCGCGCAGCCAACTAGCCCGGTCCTTCCGGCCGGCCCAGGCGTGACACCAGGAGTGGCACCGAGGCACGTCACTTGTTCACCGGGCGGACTTCTTGCCCTTCTCCTTGGCCTTTTTGTCCTGCTTCAGGGCGTCGGCGACATTGCCGATGCCTCCCTCGCGCAGGAAGATGTGCGTCATCTGATTCGTAGGCAGCACCGCTTTCTTACGGGTCTTGAACCGCTCCCGGAAGCCCGTGATGACGATGTGGTTTTCCGCCTTCAGCGCCTTGGTGATGAAGAAGTTCTTGCAGTCCTCGCACGCGGGGATGCCGGCGACGCCGATGGCCCGCACCGATCCGCCGTGCCGCTCGTAGTACTTCTTCTCCGCGTGCGCGGTGGTCGGCATGTTGGATTTCTCCTTGAGGCCGCTTCTGGCGATATACTTGCCTTCGAGAGCCATTTCGCGGCGCAGTTTCGGCGTGGTCCTCAGCGCGGGGTCCAGGTAGCGGGGGTGGACCTTCCGCCCCGCCTTGATCCGTGCTGCCCTGCCCTCCGGGGTGGGCGCCACCGTCCACTCGTCGGGCAGCGCGGCGATGGCTTCCGCCTCGATCCGCTCGGCGATCTCCCGTGACTCGCCGGGGTCCCGGCCCGGCATCCTGACGTCCCGGCCGGGGATGTCGTGGTCCGGGTCGCGGGCGAGAGACGGGTCGGCTTCGAGAGCAGCGTCGGAGTACGCCTCGGGCGCCTTCGTGGTGCTGGTCGCGACCACCTTGCCGGTGTCCGCCTTGCCCGCACGGTAGACGGTGTTCCAGATGGCCAGCGCCTTGAGGAAGCCGGCCACCGACGCCGCGACCAGCGCGCCGGCGCTCTTCTCCTGGTCGGGGGTGGCCTCCTTCTCGCCCTTGAGCGGGGGCTTCTTGCGCGTCGCCTTGCGGTGCGTCGGGTTGATGCCGCCCTCGACGGTCCACCGGTCGCCGTCCAGCACCGGCTTGAGGTACTTCAGGCCGTAGCGGACGCGGATGGCGAGCAGGACGCCCTTGATGAGCCGCTCTCCGACGAAGGTCCCGTGGAGCCGGTCGACCACGGCGGCGCCTGCCTCGACACCGGCCCTGACGTCGCGCTTCTTCTCGTCCTCCGTACGCCGGTCGGCCTTGCCCGCGAGCTTGCCCAGCGCCTTCGCGCCGCCCGCGAGGAGCCGCTTGGCGAAGGCCGCCGCCTTGGTGATCAGGCGGGCGATGAAGCCGCGCACCGGGGCGCCGACCTTCTCCAGGACGCTCTTGACCTTGGCGGGGATGGCCCCGAGCTTCAGCACACGGGCGAAGAGGTCGATGGCCAGCGGCAGGACGCGGGCGAGGGAGGCGTCGATCTTGGCGACGACCTTCTGCGACACGCCCCCGCAGATCTCCTCCAGGGTGTCGAGGATGCCGTTCACGAACTCCGCCAGCGCGCGGGCCTTTTCGACCAGGAAGGTGAGGAAGTCGTAGACCGCCATGACGGCCTTGACGAGGGCCCCGGCGGGGGTGATCAGGGACAGCAGCCAGGTGACGCCCGCCTTGACGACCGTCTCGATCACGAACGACTTGATCATCTCGAAGGCCTGGTCCTTGAGCTCGGCGGCCTGCTCCTTCAGCTCCTCCCAGAGGGCACCGATTCCCTTGTCCTTGATGAGTCCGATCACGCGCACCGCGCCGATCACCGTGTTCAGCATGGCCGGCGGCATGTGCTTGAGCAGTTCGCCGCGGATGAAGGACCAACTGATGCCGAACACCGAGAGGACCAGCTTGATGACGCCGCGCAGGTCCCACTTCTCGGGGAGTTCGATCCCCGCCGCGGCCAGATTGCCGAAGAGCCAGTCCTGCAACGCTGCCTTGAGATGACCGGGGAGCTTCGTGACGAACAGCGTCAGCCCGCCCTTGACGGAGGCGGCGAGATTGCGCAGGAAGCCCATCGGGTCGCGAATGATGCGCTCCGCGACACCGGCCGCCCGCCGGACCACGCTCACCAGCAGGTTCTTCAGGTCGAGCAGGACCTTCACCACTCCGACCACGGCGTCGCGAGCCTGCTCCCACAGGCTCTTGTTCGCCTCCTTGACCTCGGCCATCGCCTGGTCGATCTCCTGCTGCGCGCTGGCATAGCACTCCGCCAGCACGTCCACCACCGCGTCTGCGCGCTCGCCGATGGACGCGTCCAGTTGGTCGAACCGCTCCGCGAAGCCGGCCGCCGTACGGTTGCCGAACTCCTTCATCTCGGGTTCCAGGCCGCTGACGTACTCGGTCATGCGTCGGCGGCCGTCGGTCGCCTGCTGCTGGGCTGCCGTGACGGTCCGTTCCACGACGGTTGCGACCTCGTCGACGGCCGCCCTGACCTGCCTGGCGTACTCATCAGCGTGCGCCTTGCAGTTCGGCTCGTCCTTCCAGAACTGCCACCAGCTCTTCGTGCAGGCCTCGACGAAGCTCTTGCGGGCCGCCGCGGCCCGCTCCTCGAAGAGCTTGCGTACGGTCTCGTCGAGCCCGGCAAGGGTGTCCTCGACGCTCTTCTTGGTCTCCTCGTAGACGGCGGAGAGCCGGTCGGCGATCTCCGCGCGGCGTGCCTGCGTACGGTCCCTGGCCTGCTCCTTGCCGCCGTGGACGGCGGCGCCGGCGGTCACGCGCAGGCCGGCCATGCCCGCCATGGCGGCCTTTCCGGCCCCTGCCGCCCGCTGCAGGGCCGTGGTGCGAATCTCGGCCTCGCGGGCGCGGACGTCGGCGGGCCCGGCGTCGGTGTGTTTCTCGGCGGTCCGTTTCGCCTTCAGGGCGGCGGAGAACGAAGGCTCGTTTGCATTGCGCAGGGTCTCGTCGCCGATTCCGGCGCCGTCCAACGCGGCGCGGGTCCGGTCGCCGCCCGCGGACAGGTCCACCGCCGCGCCGGGCAGCGGCGGCGGAACGGCGTCGGCCGCTCGCGGCGCCGCGGGAGCGGCCGGCGGTCGGTCGGGGGTCAGCGGCGCGGTGGGCGGACGAGGCACCTGACCGGGGTCGGGGGCGGTCGCCGCCGCGGCTTTGACGTCGCTTGCCGCAGAGCCGGCGGCCGACTGCGCCTCGCCGGTGAGCTGCGGGGTGAGGGCGTCCGGCGTCTCGGGGTCGGCCAGCTTCTTCGCCGCGTCGGCGGTCTTCGGCTCCTGGGCCGCGATGCGTGCCTCGAACTTCGCGATGAACGCGGCCCGGTCGAACTGCTTCACCGGCGCCTCGGCCATGGCCTCGGTCTGCTCCCGCCCGGCCAGTCCCGCCCGCTCCCGGTCGGTCTGGACGGCGGCCCGCTGGGCCTGGACCGCTTCGGCGGCGGGTGCCGGGTGCCGGGTCAGGACGCGCTTCTTCGCCGCGACGTCCACCGCGATTCGCCGCGGACCAGGCGCAGCCGCCGCGCGACGCCGCGAACCGGCCGGACCCCGGGCGGCGACAGCCGCCGCGGCCCCGTTGCCCACCGCGGGTGACGCGGCGGGCGGCCCGACGACGGGCGTCTGCTTGGGCGTACGGGAGGCGGTGGAAGCGGAGTCGGCGGGCGTCTGCTTCGTCGTGCGGGAAGCGACGGCGGGGGAGTCGGCGCTCGCCGGCGTGGGCGATGCGGCAGGGGCGGTGGCTGGCGCGGACCGTGCGGCAAGGGCGGTGGCTGTGCCGTTCGCCTTCCGTGTCGGCGTGGAGAGCGGGCCGCCGACAGCCGGCGGGCCCGCGGCCGGGGCCGCGCCCGGACGGGCGGCCAGCGCCGAGGCGGCCGCGTTGCCCGCCGTACGCCGCACCGCCGGCCGGTCGCCCCGTGCGGGTTGGGTTGGCACCGGGGCCGGCACGGGCGCCGGTCGTGGCCGTCCACGAACCGCCTTCGACCGTCCGGGCACCGGCCGCCACGACCTGCCCCCGACTCCCGTCACGGCAGGCGGTGGAGCGACCGGCGCCTTCCCGACCGCGGCCGGGCTCACCACGTGCTCCCCGTTGCGCAGGTGTCCCCGGACCGGGCGGTCGCCATGATCGCCGCGCCCGTCAGGTCGAGCTGGACAAGTCCCTCCGGGCGCAGGCCGGGGGCGAGCGGCGCGCGCGCCAGGAACGGTGCCCGGCGTGAACCGCACCGCTGTAGGGCGCGGGGGGCACATGCCGGGATGACAACGCGTCTCCCGTCGAGTGGACGTCGGAACTGCCCGGCGATGGCCTCGACTTGCCGGCCGCGTCCCATGGCGGCGGCCCCAGACCGCGCGGCCGACAGCGTGGCGCCGGCCGGGTCGAGTCGGGGCGGGCCCTTCACTCGCAGGCCGGGGGCGAATCGTGCGCGCCCCGGGCTCACCACGTGCTCCCTGCGGAGGCGGCGTCGCCGGCCTGGCCGAGGGCGAGTTCCAATTCGCCGGCGCGTGGCAGCCTCGACTCCTGGCGGAACTGCCGTGCGATCGCTTCGACCAGGTGCTCCCGGCCGATGGCGGTGCTCCCGGAGCGGGCGGCCAGCAGCGCGGCGGTGCGCGCGGCGGCCATGATCGCGGCGCCCGTCAGGTCGAGCCGGGCCAGGCCGTCCAGGCGCAGGTCGGGGGCGAGTGGCGCACGCGCCGGGAACGCCAGCCGCCAGAGGCGGTACCGCTCCCGGTCGCCAGGGCGCGAGAAACGTACGACGAACTGGAAGCGGCGAGTGAACGCCGAGTCCAGATTGCCGTGCAGATTGGTGGTCAGGACGACCAGTGCGGGGCTTCGCTCCAGGCGTTGGAGCAGAAAGCCGACTTCGAGGTTGGCGTACCGGTCGCTGCCCCGGTCCACGGTGCCGCGCTTGCCGAACAGCGAGTCGGCCTCATCGAAGAGCAGCAGCGCGTGCGCGGCCTCCGCCTGCCGGAACGCCTTGTCCAGGTTCTTCTCCGTCTCCCCGACCCATTTGGACACGGTCCGGGCGAGATCGACCCGCAGCAGGTCCACTCCGAGCGAGCCGGCGATCACCTCGGCGGCGAGTGTCTTGCCCGTTCCCGGTTCCCCGGTGAACAGGGCCTTCAGGCCGGGCCCGCCGTGGCCGCCACCGAAGCCCCACTCCTGCGACACCCGGGGCCAGGCCCGGAACGCCGAGGCGATCTCCTCGACCTGACGGGCCTGCTCGGCCGGGAGCACGAGGTCCGCCATGCCGTGTACGGGAGTGCGCTGTTCGGTGAGCGGTGCCGGCATGGTGGCGAGGACTCGGGTCACGGCGTTCGCCATCGGCACGCCCTCGGCCCCGGCGAGGCCGGCCGTCGCCCGCATCTGCTCGGGTGTCAGCCTGAACCGTGCGGCCAGCCCGTCGAACCCGCCCGCGCCGAACACCTCCGGTGCGTCCTCCTCGGCGGAGGTAGAGGCAGAGGCGGGTCCGCCGAGCGCGGCCCACAGGGCGCGTCGCTGCGGGTAGTCGGGTTCCGGCACGGTCTCCTCCGCGTAGCGGCCGTCGGCCAGCAGGCCGAGTGGCCGCCACGGAGCTCGGCCGGTCAGGACGACGGGGACGTGGGCGCTGGCCAGTACGTCGGCGAGGACCTGGGTCGTGGCCGCGCCGGCCTCGTGGAGCGCGTCGGTTGGAAGCCACAGCGCGGTGCCGAGGGCACCCGCCGTTGCCAATGCCCGTGCCGCCTCTGCCCGTGCGTCCTCCGGCGCGGGAGAGCTCCGCACATCGGGCGCCCGCCGCAGGGTGAGCCCGGCCGCCTCGGCCACCGCCCAGGCCGCGTCGAGCTGGCCGCCCTCCGGCAGCCCCCAGAGGGCGGCCACACCGTCCCGTCGGGCGCGCAGCCGGTCTCCGAGCCGGGTGGCCGCGGCCAGCGCCGGGCCGCCCAGCAACGCCGGGCGGGGCGGCGACAGCTCGCCGGGATCGTGGGCGAGCAGCGCGAGGTCGCCCCGTCCGTCCAGCAGATACGAGGCCAGTCCGGGCGGGACGTTCAGGGTGCGCAGCAGGTCGTTGCCCGAGCCGTCCGAGCCGCCCTGTCCCTCCGGCACGAGCAGGCCGAAGCGGCGCAGCGGTCCGTACGGACCCAGGCAGGGCAGGCGGGCCAGCCGCCCGTCGAGGGAGGGGGCCAGGACGGTCAGGACGAGCTCGGCGTTGGGCCGGCGCTGGTCGAGGTCGTCCAGGAGGTACCCGAACAGCAGGGCGTGTTCCGGCGCGAGCACGGGTGCCAGGCACAGCAGGAGGGCGTCGATCTCGAAGGCGTCCAACCCTGCCGCGCGGGACAGGGCGTCGAGCGGGAGCACGGCTTCGGCGCGGGCCGCCCGGCGTCGCAGGTCCTCCTCCGCCGAGACGGCGACCGGGGCGAGGGCGTGGTCGTGGGCGGGGACGCGGACGTGCGCGGCGGCAGGGTCCGTCAGATCGAGCAACAGCTCGGCCTGCGCGTCGGTGACGCAGTACGGGGACAACTCGCAGTCCGCGAGCAGCTTCGAGTGCTCGGCGCGGCGGGCCGCGGCGGCACGGAGCGCCCGGTGCACCGCCGCGTACCGGAGCGTCAGATGGGCCGTCGCGGGAACTGGCCCTCGGGTCAGGGCAGCGCCCCGCTCCTGGGTCGGCATCTCATCCTCCCGTGAAAGTGACGCGGCGTTCCCCGAGCCAGGGCACGGCGGGGACGTCGGCGAGCAGCCGGTGGCGGTGCAGGTCGGCGTGCCGGGCGCCCAGCGGCAGCCGGACCTCCACGGTGCCGTCGTGGAACAGCACCCTCGCCCCGAGGTCGGCGAACCGGTCGAGGGCGGTCGCCGGGTGAGGGGCCTCCTGGTCCGCCCACAGCGTCCAGGCGAGGTCCGCCAGGGCGGAGGCGGCGGCCAGGGTGACCGTACGGTCCAGCGCGGGTGCCTGGCCGGGGCGGGCGCACGGACGCCGGGAGATCAGGGTGTCCGTGAACCGGACGGCGCGCGCGGCCTCGTGGGCCAGCCTTCGCGCGCCGCCGATCAGTGCGTCGGACGGGACCTCGGGGGCGCGCGGACCGGCGCCCGCGTTGGTCCAGCAGCGCAGGCGGCCGGGCACCCGACGCATCGCTTCGCCGCGCGCCGGCGGCAGATCGGTGACGTAGCCGATGCCTGACGCGTCCAATGCCACCAGCAGGCCGGGTGCAACGGCTGGGGCGACAGTGTCCGACGGGAGGCGGGGCAGGAGCACGAGCGGTCGGCCGGCCAGTTCCCACGGCCGCCGCAGTTCCTCCGGCCGGGCCGCGTCCCACACCGGGTACAAGCCGTCGACGTCCAGGAGCAGCAACCGTTCGGGGCCGCCGGCGGTCAGCAGCAGCGGCCGGCCGGGGTCGTGTCCCCGGGCCGACTGGACGCCGAGCCGGACGTCGAGCAGCGCGAGCAGCGAGCCGAGGCGGTGTTCGAGGTCGTCCGGCGACGAAGCGGCTTCCGGCCCGGACCCCGGTTCCGCGCGACCGGCGGAAGCCGGCGGACCCCACGGGGAGGGCACGAGCCCGGCGAACACCGAAGCCGAGTGGGCATCCTGCGGTGACCGCAGCCAGCCGCGTCCCGGCGGCGGCAGCACCTTGTGCGCGAGCGCCGTGGCGAAGGCGGCGCCGTCGGGGCCGGGCGCCTCGCCGCCGGCCAGCACGGCGGACAGCGCCGTCAGATACCCCCAGCTGTCGAGCGCCGGCAGCAGCAGGAACGGCAGGGCGCAGTCGATCTCGGTGACCGTCCCCGGGGCTGGACCGCGCCGGTGCCAGGTGTACGGGTCGTCGCCGGGCGGCGTGGGCCGGGAACGGTACGGAGCGCAGCCCTGTGCGGTGGCCCGTGGCGGGCCGCCGGGCGCCGCCGCGTCTCCCTGCGGCCCGGGAAGGAGACCCTCGCCGGGCCGGGACCCTTCGCCCGGCCCGGCCCCCGCTTCCAGGTGGCTGTCGGCGGTGCCCGACTCCGGCGCTTCGGCGGACTCCGCCGCGTCGAGCATCGCGAGCAGGGCGGAGGTGAGGTCATCGGCGGTGACGACGGGCCCGTCCGCCGGGTGGACGGGCCCATCGGCCGCGAGGCCGTCGTCGCGGCTCACCGGCCACAGGGCGTCGGGCACGGGTCCGGCGCCCGCTCCCGCCGATTCCAGAGCGCGCAGCAGCAACAGCAGCGAGGGGCGCGGCAGTCGGGCGAGCACCGCGTCGAACACCCCGCAGTCCCAAGCCTCCGACAGCAGGGAGACCAGCACCCGATCCCGTTCATGGCGCGACGCCGCTCCGGAACGCGCCTCCTCGCCGGGCCCGGCCGACGCGAGCGCATCGACCGGCACGGTGTACGGCTCCGGGTCCGAGGTCCGTCCCGCCCGGGGCGTCGGCACGCCGGGTCGCGGGGCGGACGGGTCGTCCGGCCACCGCACCGCGGCGGTCTGGGAGTCGCTCGCCGTCCGGCCGGCGTCCGTCAGTTCCCGCAGCGTCACGCGGACCCTGATGCGTACGGGCACCGTCACCTCCAGTCTGGCCGGGTCCTCGGCCTCGCCGGACGCCGCCGGCCAGGACGGCGGGCCGGGTACGCCCGCGCCGGCCAGCGCCGGGACGAGGTACCTGTGCACGGCGCGCGGCAGCAACGCAACGGCGCCCCGGGCCAGTTCCGCCGGGTCCGGGCCCCAGCTCCATCCGGTGCCCCGGACGACCCGCACCCGGCAGTCGAGCACCGTGCAACCGCCCATCGCGGTGATGAACCGCTCTCCCTCGGCGACATCCGGGTCGTATCGGTCCGACATGCCGTCACGTCACCGTTCCCGCCGCCAGATGCACGACGCTCGGCACGTACACACCCGCCGGGCGTCCCTGGACGAAGACGAGGGCGTGGTCGATGGGCGCCACCTCGCCGGTGCCGAGCCAGGCGACGCCATCGCCGTCGGGCGCGCCCGTCAGGACGGCCTTGGGCGCGACGCCCGGGTCCCACGAAGGGGCCGGGTGGACGAGGGCCAGTACGGCGGTGCCCGAGGCGGCAGGGGGACTGGTCGTCACCTTCAGCGAACCGCCCGCGGCGTCCGACCAGTTCGCCGCCGGTGGGGCGCCCGTCAGCGGGACGGCTCCCACGCCGGTCTCGGTCACCTCCACCGACCACAGCCAGGGCGCCGCCAACACGCCCGCGGGCGCGGTGATCTCCTCCGCCGTGAGCAGCTCCGCCGGTACCAGGATCTGCCCGGACAAGCCCGGGACGGCGAGCCGCAGGGCATCGCCGACCAGGGCCCGGACACTCGGCGCAGCGCCGGGCGCGGCACGGGTGAGGGCCGCAACCACATGGCCCGTCTGCGGCAGCCGGACCACGGTGACCCGGGC
Source organism: Streptomyces chartreusis (assembly GCF_008704715.1). Lineage (NCBI taxonomy): Bacteria > Bacillati > Actinomycetota > Actinomycetes > Kitasatosporales > Streptomycetaceae > Streptomyces > Streptomyces chartreusis. The sequence continues at coordinate 64,151 of NZ_CP023689.1, read as the reverse complement.
CGACGGAACTTCCTCGGCGTTCGCCATGACACTGCTCTCCCTGTCTGCGCACTCCATGCGTCCGGTACGTTCGCGCGTCGGCGCCGCCCGCCGACGCGACCGGGGCGTGCAATTGCCCCTCAGGACGGCTCGCGGGCCGCGGCCGCCAGCACCAGGTATCGGGCCCGCCCGGGAAGCACCACAGGGCTCCCGAATCCGGCGGCCGCGGGGCCGGAGATGCCGTACCAGGCGATCAGGCAGACGAGCCTGCGCGCGGCGTCCACCTCACAGCGCAGCACCACCGGTAGCGCGCCGCCCCTGTTCCACGCGGAGCCGCCACCGCGCACGGGCGCGTCCGAGGCCTGCGCCACAGGGGTGACCTGGATGTGCAGCACCACGTCCCCCGACGCGACCTGGTCCTGCGTCACCCCCTGCGGCAGCGGCAGCAGCACACCGTGGGTGGCGCTGCCCGACTGGGCCAGAACGCTGCCGCTGACCAGGGGGCTGTCCACGGCGCCGGTCACGGTGAGACCGCCGTCGATCGTCACGTTCCCCTTCAGGCTGGTGCTCCCGTCCGAGAGCACCCGCAGGCTGGGGGAGATGGCCCCGGTGGCGCTGAACCGGCCGACGTCCAGGCTGCCGTCGGTGCCGCCGATCCGCACCCCGACCCGGCCGGCCACCGGCCGGGGCTCGGCGGCGAGTTCGAGGGTGCCACCGCGGGCGGACACCCGGTCCGCGAGGACTCCCGCGTACCGGCGGCCGATCCCGTTGGCCTCGGCCAGCACCCCGGTGAAGCCGCCGCCGACTCCGCCGCCCCAGGTCACGAAGCCGACGAGCACCCGGCCCCGCCCGCCGTCGCCCAGCCGGTCGGGACCGGCGTCGGGCGCGGGCGGCTGCTGGTCGGCGAGGTCGAGTTCGTCGCCGGGGGCGCCGACCAGCAGCGCGAACCCCTCCTCGGCGCGCGGCGCCGCCCCCTCGGCCGGGCCACCGCACGCCCCGGAGGACGGGGAGACCCCGGAGGGCACGTCGTTCCACATCAGGATCAGCGGGCGCGGCGACGGGTCGTCGGGGTCGGTGATCCCGCCCGCCTGTGCGGCGGTGGACAGCGCCAGCGGGGCGGGCACCACGATTTCCCGACCGGACGGGTCGACGAGGGTCCCCGGGGCAACCACGATCCTCCGGTACTCGGGCGCGTCCTCGCGTGGCTGCTGCGACACATCGAGGCCCGAGGAGATGCCCCAGGTGTGCAGGTGCCGATGGTGGCGGGCTGCCGCGTCGCGCCCGTACCGGACGATCGCCGACACATCGTCGGCGGCGAGGTACTGGCCCTCGTGGAACTCCGGCCGCAGGGGTGCCGGCATGACCTCACGCTCCTTCGGCCGGGCCGAGCCGGCAACCGGTCAGATCCAGCAGTTCCAGCAGGAAGGCCAGCGGATCGGGCGGGCCCTCGCCGTTCGCGTACAGCCCGGCCAGCCGGGTGCGCCACTGCTGCTCCACCGGATCGGGCAGATGCGCCGCGCGCCGCCCGGCGGGCACCGCCCGTACGACGTCGCAGCCGTCCAGCGTCACTTGCGCGATCAGTACTTCCGGCACGCACCCGGAGGGGCACTCCACGACGAGCAGCGAACGAAGGACGCCGCGCAGATAGGCGGTCACGAGCGCGTACATCGCCTCCCACCGGGCCGTGTTCTCCCGTACACGGTTGCCGTCGGAGCGGGGCGGCAGATTCCGCAGGCCCTCCGTGATCGTGCGGTCGCACAGGTCGCCGTTGGTGTCGAGCCTGGGGAGCAGCCAGCCGAGCATGTCGTCGGCGGAGGGCGGCTGTTCGGCGCCGTCCCGCAGGGACTCCAGCATGGCCCGGTCCTCGCCCAGTCGACGGCGCAGCAGGTCGCAGACGCCGCCGGGTGCGGAACCCGGGTCGGGCAGCAGGCCCACCGCGAAGCGGTGTCCCTCCCGGACCCGGGTGGGCACACACGTCACCGGGGTGCAGCCGTCGCCGGGGTCGTAGGGGGCCGTGGGCTCGGTGAACTCCTCGTCGTAGCGCAGGTACAGGCCGTACGTACGCTCCGGTCCGGGCGGGCACGGATCGGGGCAGCCGCCGCCGGCCGCGCGGAACTCCCGGGCCAGGGCGACGACGTCGACGGTCTCCGGGCAGCTGACGGGGATGTCGTTGCCGGAGCCGTCGACTGCGTGCCCGACGCCGATTCGGACCGTGCCCCGGTCGCAGCCGCAGCTGACGGCCAGTCCGCACAGCACGGCGCCGAGGCCGTCGCCGGAGACGTACCGGAGCCGGTTGTGCGCGCGGAACCGGGCCGCCGTCCAGCCGATCAGCCGGTCCAGGTCGTCCTCGGTCAGCAGTTGCCCGGCGAAGAACACCGGGCGTACCTGCCCGCCCGCCCGGAAGCCGCTCGGAGCCGGACGTGATCCGGCGGTGCCGTCCGCGCCGCTTCCGCCGCAACCGCAACCGCAGTCGTGGTCCTGGCCGGTGCGGCGGGTGGCCGGAGTGGTGGTGTGGCTCTGCGACGTGTTCATGTCCGTCCTTCCCCGTCACTGCCGGGCGTGTCGCCGTCGTAGCCGTCGCCCTCGCCGTCATCGGCGTCGCCCGCGTCGTTGCCCGCGGTGTCGCGTGCGTCTTCGTCCGGCGGGCGCGGCCGCTTGTTGTCGATGAAGATCCAGCTCTCGAAGACCCCCGCGCCGCCCTGCCCGGTCCCGGACGTACGGGGCCCGGAGCCGTCCGGCGGCAACAGCCCCGTCCGGTGGGCGATCGGCCCACCGGGGCGAGGGACGAGCCCGCCGACGTGGGTACCGTCGACCGGATCGCCGCACACGTCCAGCACGAACGGGGTGCGCAGCACCAGCAGGATCCGGTCTCCGTCGTTGAGGTACTCGCTGTCGGTCTGCCGGATGGTGATCACGTCGGTGGTCTCGTGGCCCCCGTCGTCCGTCCCCTCCACCGTCCCCGTCGTTGCACCCGATCCGCCGACGTCGATCCGGGTCTCCAGCCGCAGCACGGTGCCGTGCACCCCGTGTCCGCCGGTGATCTGGAACAGGTCGGCGACGCCCGGGTCGCGGAGCGTGTCGGTGCGTACCCGGCGCGAGAAGCGGATGCGTACGCCGTCCGTGCCCAGCAACCGCCGGGCCTGACGGGTGGTCAGCCGACCGCCGTGCGGCCAGCCGATGGAGGTGATGACGGTGGCCGGCCGCCGCGACAGCGGCCGACGGACCTCGGGATGGACCTGGCGCGAGTGCAGGGGGCGGTCCGGACGCACCCGCTCCACCCGCGCCAGCAGCAGCCCAGGCCCGAGCACCCGGCCGTCGCCGCAGTGCGCGGAACTCTCGTACCCGCGGTCGTCGCCGCAACCCGGCGTGTCCGGATGCGGCGGGTCGCACGGTTCCGGATCCGGCTCACAGGTGGTCGCACGCAGCGCGAAACCCTCCCTGATGTGCGCGTACGCCAGGTGCGGGACGCCCTCACAGCCCTCGGTATGGACGGCGCGCACGTTGTCGACCGGTTCCTCGCAGTGATGGATCGTCAGATAGACGGTGACGCCCTCGGCGCCGCGTCGGATGTCTTCCTCCGCGCGGATCCGCTCGTGGTCGTCCAGCAGCGACCACAGGTCGAACCTCGGTCGCGCACCGCGGGCCACGATCACCTCGTCTCCGACGCGGTCCAGCGCCAGGCCGTCGGTCACCTCCAGCCAGGGGGCGGCACGTTCCGGGTCCGGGCAGTGCCCCGAGGGTGTCGGTACGGGCCGGGTCCACAGCCCGTACGCCACGCCGTGGCCGTGCAGTGCGAGATTGTGCAGGCGGTGCCGCGCCCGGAAGTACGTCTGTTCCTGACGGAGGTCCTGGGCGGACAGCAACTGACCGTGGAAGTACGTCAGCCGCCGCCGGCCGCCCAGGGGGGCGCTGTCGCGCCCCGTAGTACGCGTAGGAGCCGTCATGGTGTCCTGCCTTCCTCGCAGTCCCTGTCCGTGTCGCTGTCGCTGTCGTTGTCGCGGGGATGTCCGGGGCCGTCGAGGGCCACCGTGCGCAGGCCCGTCGCCGCTCTCCCGTCGAGCCGGATGCCGCGGTGCCCACAGCGGTCCGGCCGCAGTACGGTGCCCGAGCCCAGCGCGGAGTGGCCGGGCGGCGCCGGGTCGGGGCCGACGAGCAGCGTGTCGACGCCCACCCTGCTCCGCTCGCCGGCGATGAATCCGCCGCCGCCGACCGTCACCGAGGCCGCGGTGTGCGCCGGGGCGAGCCGTTCCACCAGGGCCCGCGCGGTCGCACCGTGCCGGCTCGCGGGGGTGCCGGGCGGGGGTGGCGGCAGCAGCACCCGGAACCGGAAGGCCACGCCGGTCACCGGATCGTCGTCCGGGTCGCCGAACGACCGCAGCGGCGCGCCGCCCGCGACCGCCCGGCCGCACGGGCCGCCCAGCCGGGTCCCGCGCACCGCGGTCCCGCCGAGCCGGGCTCGCGCGGTGGCGCGCCCGAACAGCCGCACCGCGCCCAGCCGGGCGTCGGAGTCCAGCGCGCCCCAGGGCGGAGCGGACGGCTCGACGATGGCCGGGCGCGCGCCGAGCACGATCTCAAGCGCCAGCGCCAGGCCCGCCGGAGTACCGCGCCGCCGCCGCAGCAGCGGGGCGGCGACGATCAGGCGGCGCAGTACCGCACCCGACACGCCCTCGGGAGCCGCACCGGATCCGGCCCCGCATGTCGGGACCGCGGCCCCGCGACCAGCGTCCTGACCGGCCCCGAAGTCCAGGTCGAGCCCCAACAGCCCGGCGAGCCACGGCAGTACGCCGTCGGGAACGCCGTCCGGGTCGAGCAGGGCGGGGGAGCGCTCGGCGGCTCGCTCCAGCGACTCGGCCACCGAGTCGAACAGCGCGAGGAACCGTTCCGTGAAGTCGTCGGCGGTCGGGTCCTCCCGGTACACCGCAGGCAGCAGCTCGGCGGAAGTGGCCCGTACGACGTCCAGCCGCGTCTGACGGACGGACGGGCCCGCCGACGCGGCGACGGAACGCCCGAGCAGCAGCCGCGCCACGAGATACCGCCCCGGAGGCTGGTCGACCAGGAAGTCCACCCGCCCGTCGGCGGCGGCCGACACGGTCTGCCAGTCGCCGTCGCCGGGCAGCGAACGAGGGTCGTCCCCGATCGTGGTCACCTGCACCACCAGCGCGGCGCCGACCGGCACATCGGCGTCGACGCGCACCCGGTGCCAGCGGCACCGCGAGACACCGCTGTCCAGCGGCTCGGTGACCAGTACTGCCTCGTCGACGCCTGCCGGGAGGACCAGGGCGTCGCCGTCCACGACAGGGGTGGGGAACGGCGAAGGGCCCGGCTCTGGCCGCCAGCCGGAGACGGAGTCCAGCAGCAGGTGGGTCGAGCCGACGGTGGCCGCGGTCATGCGGCACCTCCCGCTCCGGCGCCGACCGCGTGCGCGGCCGGGGCCAGGACGGAGACGGTGATCCGGCCGGCCCTGACCAGGGAATGAGCGGGCAGCCGCACATCGGCGCAGGGCGCCGTCGGCAGGCCGTCCACGGTCAGGGCCAGCAACGCCACAGCCGACACGTCGTCGTCGGCGAGCAGGTGCCGCAGCAGTGCGGTGTGGGTGAGAGCTCCGCCGAACGGCCAGCCGGCGCCGTCCGCACCGCCGTTCAGCGGATGCAGGTACCGCCGCAGCGACTCCTCGGCGCGGCGCGGTACCGCGGACCGGTCGGCGTGGACGACCGGTACCAGCATCACCCGGGCGTCCACCCGCACATAACGCGGCGCGGCAGTGACCACCGTCGGACCGGTCGGGGCTAGACGGTCGCCGAGGTGTGCGGCGACCGCCGCCAGATCGCCCGCCTCCGGGACGGGCGCGCCGGGCGTCGCCGGGTTCTCGTCGGGCGGCACGAGGTAGATGCCGACCACGCCGGGAAGCCGCGTGCCGGGATGGTCCGGGTGGTGCCCGGGTACGGCGTGCGCGCGGGCGATCCGGGCCCCTGGCGCACGCAGCGCCAGCAGCGCGTGGTCGGCCGGGGTGACCGCGCGTCCCGCCGTGCGGATCTCCGCCGCGCCGCGCCCGACGGTCGCATCGAACGCCTCGGCGTCGGTGCCCCCGGTCCCCGGCAGGGGGTTGGTCACCGACGCGACCCCGGCGACCGCCGTACGCAGGGTCGTCGCCGTCTCGGCGGGCACCGCGCCGGCCCGGCCGCCGCCGGTGCGGTAGCGGAGGGCCCGTACGTTCCCGATGCCCGGCGGCACGGCCACGCCGTGCACACCGTCGCCGAAGGTCAGTACACCGGTCGCCGGATCGAGGGTGAAGACCCGGTCGGCGGGACCGGCGTCGGCCAGGTCCGGCACTTCCCGCCACACGGCGGGCGCGGCGGACCCGGTGGACGAGCGTGCCGAGGGCGTCGGCGGGAAGAGCGGGGCGGACGCGTCGTCCGCCACTGTCACGGTGAGCGAACCCGGCACGACCGGCGTCTCGGCGACCCGCAGTCGCACCCCGGCGCCGCCGTCCGACTCCCCGGGGAGTTCAGGGGCGGGCGTCAGCACCTCGTCCCGTACGGTCCACGCGGCATCGGCCGACACCGCGTGCGGCCACACATCGGCGAGCAGCGGCGGTTCGGCGTACCTGCCGGACGCGATCCGTACCCGCAGCCAACGGGCTTCGGGCAGATGCGCACCGCCGGGCGGCCGCCCCGGCCGCCAGTCCCCGGCGCCGAGCCCCAGATGCACGGTACCGGTGGCCGTGAGCCCGCCGGTGCCGTCGGAGACCACCTCCGCGGGCCGCAACGTCGTCCCGTCCAGCACCGACCAGCGCAGGTCGGGCAGCGGCGGCAGGGCCGGAACGGCGGCGCCCCACGCCACGGAGGCGGGACCGCCGGGCCGCGGCGCGGCGACGAACCCCAGTGACACCCCGCCGGCCGGGGCCTCGGGTGCGGTGAACCCCAGCCACAGCGCCGACCCGGGCGCGGCGTCCGCACCGAACGGCGCGAACCCGTCGGCGTACGGTCCTTGACCGGGCGTCACTTCGTCGACGGGGCCCGGCAGGATGCCTTGTCCCGGCCGCCCCGTGGCCACGGTGGTCAGCTCGGCAGGGGACACCCACATGTCGTCCGCTGTCTCCAGGACGATCTCCGTACCGTTCGGCCCCGAGGCCGCCGCCTGGAACCCGGAAGGCACCTGGACACCTGGGCCGGCCGTCGCCGTGGCCGTCAGCCGCAGCAGCACACGCGCCGGCGTCGCGGGCAACGGCGAGATCCCGGCGATGCGCAGATGCTCCGTCAGCAGCTTGCGCGGCAGCCGGTCGACGCGCGCCGCCACCGCCTCGGCCATCAGCGCGTACAGGCGCAGCAGCGCCTCACCGGCGTCGTCCGGCCCGGTGCCGGTCCACTCCGGCGTGAATCCCGGCACGCGTGCCCGTAGCGCCGCGAGCAGTGCGTCGCGCCCGGCGCCGAGCAGCACCGGCGCCGCGTCGGCGTCCAGCACAGCGCCTCGGCCGCGCCCGGCGGACAGCGTCCACCAGGGTTCGTCCACCCCGGGAGCGGCCCGGTCGGCGGGGTCCTTGTCGTGTTCGGAGTTCATCGGGCGGCCTCCCCCGGCGGGCGGTTCGTGGCGCAGACGGTGATGTCGACGGGACCGGGCAGTTCGCCCGGCCGCAGCGGGACGTCGGCGCAGTCCTCGTACGCGGCGTCGTCGACGGCGATGCCGACCCCCAGGACCGGTGTGCGGTCTCCTGCCGCGGCAAGGGCTCGTTCGGCCGCGCGCAGCAGCGCCGATGGGCGCAGCGTTCCGCCGAAGGGCCAGCCGGAGGCGTCGTCACCGCCGACGAGCGGGTCGAGGAAGCGGTGGAGCGCCGCGGTGACAGTGGCGCGGCGGGCGGCGCCCTGAGCGGTGACCTGCCCGCAGGGTGCAGGGAGGGCCGACGCGGGGAGGGTGACACGGACCCGGACCGGCCGGTAGCGGGGCCCGGTGACGTACACGGTGGCGCCGATCAGGCGGGCCGCCACCAGCCGCGAGCGTACGGCGGCGAGGGTCCCCGGGTCCGGCCGCGGCAGCGGCACCGCGTCCTCGGCCTGCGCGTCGCCGGCGCCGCGCGGGGCCCGGGGGAGCACCAGGACGGTCACCGCTCCGGGCACCCGGCGGCACGGATGGCCGGGGCGGGCGCCGACCAGGGCATGGGCGCGGGCCAGGGCGACACCCGGAGTGCCGAGCGCGAGTTCCTCGTGATCGGCCGCGGTGACCGCACGCGTGACCTCGGCGAGGGCGTGGGCCGCCCGGCGGCGGGCGGCGGCCGGGGTCTCCGGTTCCGCACCGCCTTCCGCCGGGACCGGCGCCCGGGCCGTGCATCCCGGGTCGGCGGGATGGAGGTCGCCCGGCGCGCCCGTGAACACCCAGTTCCCGGGCGGGGCGTCAGGGAGGTTCGCGGCGAGGCCGGCCAGCGAGACGAACGCGGACAGCGCCGTCGCCGTACCCGTCGCCGCGGGCACCGGGTCGGCCCCGCCGTTGCCGGACGGCCCGCCGCCCAGTCGGTACGCGGCCCGCAGTACCGGCCCGGTCCCCTGGATGCCGGGCCGGGGGATCCGTCCGGTGCGGCCGTCGCCGAACCGCAGCACGCCGAACGCCCGGTCCACGGTGAACACCCGATCGCGGGGCCCGCTGAACGCGAGGTCCGGCACCGCCGACCACTCCCGCTCGCCGCCGTCCGGCTCGCGCAGGGCGAACCGTTCCACGTCGATCAGCCGCCCCGCGGCCCTGCCCGGCAGCGGCAGGACCAGGCCCGGCAGCGCGGGTCGGCGGGACAGCAGCGCGACGGTCTCCCCGGTCGCGTCCTCCGTCAGCTCCACCCGCCGCGCGTGGTGCGCGATGGCGGCGTTCGGGGTCAGCCGCCTCAGCCGAGGAGGCGCGCCGAACGTCGCCGACAGGGTGTCCAGCACGACTTCCGCCTCCGTGCCGCCCGCCGTTCCCGGCAGGCGGAGCCGGACCAGCCCGGAGCGCCGCAGCCCACCGGTGCCGTCGGTCACCGCGCCTTCCGGCAGCGGACGGGCGGCGCCCGCGGGCCCGTAGGACCAGACGAGCCGGGTCGGAGCCGGGACTTCGGCCTCCGCGCCGGCTCCCTGTCCCGCCCTCGTGGCAGCTTCCGCGTCCGCCTTCGCCGACCAGCCGTCGGCGGGAACGTCGCCGGCCGGGCCGTCCGCGTTCCACGGCCCCGCCGGCCGCTCCAACTCGACCAGCAGCGCCAGCTCCCCGCCGTCCGGGAAGCCCGAACCGTCCACCGACAGCCGTAGCCGCACCCGCGCCGGGGCGCCGAACGGCCCGGCCAGCGGCACCGGCCGGCCGGCCACGAGGTCGGCCGTGCGGTCCCGCTCCAGCTCCTGCCCGGCCCGGACCGCCAGGCCCGTGACGCGCAACGGCAGCACATCCAGAGCCCGTTCCACGAAGAAGTCCGCCCCCGGCCGGGGGTCCCGGCTGAACGACGCGCCGGCCCGCACCCGCAGCCGGGCGCCGGGACGGCTCGGCACCACCTGAAGCACCGTCACGGCGGCCGTCGCCGGTGCCGGGCCCGGCACCCCGAGCAGCCGCAGCACCGCGTGCACGACCGCGTCGGGCACCTGGTCGAGCCGGAACACCTGCTGCTCCAGCACGTACGCCTGGAGTTCCAGCAGCGTCACACCCGGGTCCAACGGCGAGTGCAGCGTCCAGCGGCCCCCCGACTCGGCGGGAATCCGGGACCGAACGGCGTCCGTCAACTCCTGCCAGGTCAGGTCGTCCAGACTCAGCGGCGGCAGCGTCACGGCGCACCCCCCGAGCCCGGGACGTCGGCACCGAAGGCACCGGCGCCGTCCATCAGCCCGGCCCCGCCGTCCAGGTAGTACGGAAAGACCAGCGTCTCCCGCCGCCCCGTCGCCCGGATCCGGTAGCCGACGGTCACCGTCACCTTCCACTCCTCGCCGGGCTGAGCCTCGGCCCGCACGAAGTCCGTGGCGGCCCGCACCTCGAAGTCGCGGATCGCGACCCGCACCGACTCCTCCAGTTCCCGCAGGGCCCGCGTACTGCCCGGCGCGAACACCAGCTCCGGCGCCCGCGTCCCCAGCTCCGGGCGCATCACGCGCTCGCCCAGCGCCGTGCGTACGAGCACCAGCAGGCAGTCCCGCACGCTCTCCTCCCCGGCCGCGTAGCCGATCCGGCCGCCCGCGTCCGGCAGCAGCGGGAACCGCCAGCCCTGCCCCAGGAAGGCGTCCGCGCCGCCCGGCGCGCCGCCGTTCACGGCGCCAACCGGACGGACGAGGAGACCGGGGGCCCGGGCAGCGGCGGCGTCGGCGGGCCCGTGGGGCCGGCGGCCGACGGGTGCACATGCGCGGAAAGCCAGGACCCGAGCTTCTCCCACACCACCGGGCTCAGCGACGCGCCGGTACCCAGGTTCACCTGCGCCGCGTCCACCGTCACCGACGCTGCCCTGACCGTGACCGGCCCGCTGCCGGCGCTGATCTCCACCGAGCCGTCGGCCGTGACCGTGACCTTGCCGCCGGAGGCGGTGCGCACCGTCACCGCCCTGCCGGCGTCGTCCAGTTCGATCCGGTGGCCGGCCGCCGAGGCCAGCCGTACCGACTCCCGCCCCGGGCTGTCGTCCAGGGTCAGGGTGTGGCCGTGCTTCGTGCGCACCAGCTTCTCGTCGCGGTCGGTCTCGCGATGCGTCGGCGGCTTGTCCTTGCCGTTGTAGAGCGAGCCGACGACGATCGGATAGCGCATGTCGCCCTGGAAGAAGGCGATCAGCACCTCGTCGCCCACCTCCGGTACGAAGCACACCCCGTAGCCCCGGCCCGCGTACGGCTGGGTGACGCGGCACCAGTCGGTGATGGTGGAGTCGTCGAACCACGGCAGCCGCAGCCGCACCCGGCACTCCTTCTCCGGATCGCCCTCGACCTGCTCCACCGTCCCGGTGGCCACCCCGTAGTACCGCTTGTCCACGGCCGTTCCCGGCATTCCGAGCACCGCCACCTCACCGCCCTTCCGAAGTACGCCGGGCCTCGAACGAGGTCAGGAACCCGGACGAGTTGAAGGAGTGCGCCACCTTCGTCGTGTAGTAGGTGCCGCCGAACCTGGCGCCGACCCCGCCGATCCGCAGGGTGTCGCCGGGCGCCAGCGCCGGTACGCCCACCAGCTGGCCCGCGCATCGGACGAACGCGTACGACCTGGCGCGCAGCACGCTCTCCGCGAGCGCCCTGGCCTCCTGCTGACTGCTCACCGGACGGTCCACGATGACCTCCTCGCGATCGCCCATCTCCTCGGCCGCCGCCTCGGGGCCGCTCCGTCCGGCGTCGCGCTCGGCGCGCAGGTCCTGCTGGGTGGCGCGGCCCACGATCGCCTGCTTGCGCACCGGGTCCCAGCCCCGCACCGTCACGGCGGCCACCTGGCCGGACAGGGTGAGGGTGGGGCGGAAGGAGATCAGGTTGGGCACGGGAGCCCGGCCCGGCCCGGGGCCCTGCGTGTAACTGCCCGCGTACCACAGGTCGAAGGTGTTGGTCGTGCGCGCCCGCGGCCCCGGCCTGCCGTCGGCCGGCCGGACGAAGTACAGCTTCTCCTGGCCGGTCGACGGATCCGGCGCGACGAAGACCTCCCGGTCGATGCCCTTGGCCCGGTCCAGCAGGAAGGCGATGTCGTCCTGGTTCTTCTGCACCACGAGCGGGTGCTGGACGCCCTCCTCCTCGGCCACCAGGGGCAGGTCGTGACGCTGGGCGATCACCTTCGCGACCTCCCAGTCCATGACCTTCTCGAACTGCTTCTGCTCGTTCGGCCGCGGCTTGCGGGACTTCATCTGCGCGGTGCGGTCCTGACAGGAGATCTGCACCGTCGGCGGCCCGGCGGCAGGGAAGTCCGGCTGCACGGTCATGACCTGACCCTTCGCCACCACCGGAAGGCGACCCTCGCCCGCGTAGCCCAGCCGCACTTGGAGCAGCTGCCCGGGGGAGAAGTGACCGGGATCGTCGAAGCGCAGCTCGCGCCGCTCCTCGTGCCAGTTGCTCAACGTCAGCGAGAAGGTCCCCGACTTGTCGAGCTCCCTGACGACCTGAATGTCCAGCAGGCAGCCGGGCAACTGGTCGGAGAGTCCCGGGGCACGCTCGACGGTGATCAGGAAGGCGGGGGCGTACGTGTCGGACGGCAGTGCGGTCGTGCCCGACGCACCCGGCCCGCCCCGCTCGCCGATGACCGTCACCGTCCCGCACCGCCGATCAGCGCCGGGACGGTCAGCGCCGTCCCCGGCACCAGCGCCCGAGGATCCGCCAGCGCGTTCGCCGCCGCCAACACCCGCCAGCGCCCCGGGTCCCGGTACACGGCCGCGGCGATCGAGGCGAGGGTGTCACCGCGCCGGACCGTCCACACCTTCTCGACGGTCGGCGAGCCGAGCGCCGAGGCGTACTGCTGCTCCTCCGCGGTCAGGAACTCCTTGAGGGACAGCGACACCTTCGCCCGGGTCGGCGTGCCGTCGCGGTCGAAGAGCACATAGGTGGACGACAGGCTCTCCAGCACCCCCGTGAACGACGGATTGGCACCCCACCGGAAGACCATCACCGGCGGCGCGTGCGTGGCGGAACGGCGCAGCGTCATGCTCTCCAGCGCGTCCAGCCACCGTTTCTGCACATCCCTGCTGGCCGGCACCGGCTCCTCGGCCGCGTCCACCAGCGCGTCGAGCTTCAGCACCCGCGCCCCGCCGCGGACGAACTGGAGCGTCGGGGAGTCAAGGCCCGGAACGGCGATCTCGGCGAAGCTCACCGACTTCGACACGGAGTACTCCGTCGGATTCAGCGGGAACACCAGTTCCGGCTCCCCGGCGGCGTGCAGCGGGCTGCCCTGCGGCGGCCGTACGGTCAGGGTCGCGCGCGTCGGCGCGGCCCCGTCCAGGACCGGGCCGAGCGCCGGCGCGGAGGCTGCGGGCGGAGCCATCAGGCACCACCGCAGCAGCCCGGCGCCGGCGCATGCCCGCTCGCCGGATCGTGCCCGGCGTCCTCGCCCGCCATGGCCGCCTCACCGGCCAGCAGCCGGCTGCGGGCCCGCTCGTTCTCCTGCCGCCTCGCCCACTCCTTGATGTGCTCCGAGAACAGCCGGGCGAAGACCGCCGTGTCGTCACCGCCGACCTCGAAGTCGACGGAAAGGTGATGAATCGTCAGCATGGTCCCTCTCCTGTTCCCACCCCACCGCGGGCGCGCGCCGCAGTCGCCGGCCCGCCCGGACCCCCGGCCATCAAGGCCCCAGCCCCTGGTCGACGGCGACCAGGCCCTCGTGCGCGATCTCCAGTTGCTCGACCGCCACTTCACTGCGCTCCGCATGCAGGTCCGGGCCGGTCCACTTCGACGCCAGGCCGCCTCGGAACGCCCATACGGAGCCGGGCACCCCGGCGGCGTCCAGCAGCAGTACCGCCCCGCTGCGCCGTGCGCCGAGGGGGTTGGCAAGGCCGGCCCGGTACCAGGCCCACAGCCCAGGGCCCCTGGCCACGCCCCCGTGGAGCACGATCCGGTTCCACGAGTGCCGCACCGGGAACTGCCGCACCCGGTCGTTCACCCCGCCCTCCGGGTACGCGGTCACCTCCAGCTGCGCCCCGAGCCCGGTCACCTGCTGGAACGCGCCCTGCGCGGTCAGCGGCAGCAACGCGGTCTGCTCGGGCGGCAGATGGGCGGCAGCCGGTCCGAGCACCACCAGAAACCGGTACTTGGGCAGTGGTTGCGTGAAGAACTCCAGCGCCTGTTCGGTCATCCCTCCACCACCTCCAGCCGGTCCCGCCGGCCCAGCACCAGCCGGACCGTGATGAACTCCATCGGTGCCGCGGGCGCCACCTCGACCTGGCAGACCAGCACGCCGGCACCGACCTGCTCCGGCGGATTGAGAGCGTTGTCGCACCGCACTCGGAACGCCTGCGCCGGGCGGTCCCCGGCGAGAGCGCCGGCCTCGTACAACCCCAGCAGCAGCTCGGTGAGCCCCTGCACCAGCAGCAGCCGCAGGCCGGGGGAGTGCGGCTCGAACAGCAGCGGCTCGGCCACCTCGCGGGCGGCCCGCACCAGTTGGTGGACCAGTCTGCGGTGGGCGACGAACCACCCCGAGCCCACTCCCTCGGCGTTCTCCGGCCGTACCGTCGTCCGCCCGCCCCACACCAACGGGCCCCGGCCCGGCGGACACCGCAGCAGGTTGGCGCCCGAGGCGAACACCGCCACCTCCTGCTCGGGCGTCAGCACATGGGTCAGGTCCACCACGTCCTCCAGGGACGCGTTGGCCGGTGTGGCGAACGCCCCCCGCTCCCGGTCCAGCCGCGCCACGACGCCGGCCACATGGCCGGAGGCCGGCACCGTACGCAGCGCGGGCAGTCCGGTGGCCACCGGATCGGGCACCCGCAGCGGCGGCCAGTACACCGCGCACGCCTGTGACCGTGCCGTGTCGTGACGCGCACGCAGGTCCCGCACCCAGTCCACGACCGCGTCGAGCGCCTCGGCCGGGCCGCCGGCCGGTCCGCCGGAAGCAGGGAGCGGCGGATCGAGGAGCGCGAGCCGGTCCATCGCGTCCGCGCACCCTTCGACCAGGAGGTCGGCCAGCGCCTCCCGCCGTCCGGGGCCGACCCCCGAAACGTCCAGGTCGGGCAGCGCCAGCAGCGCCGGTTCCGGCAGCTCCACCATTGTCCGTACCGCGGCGGCGTACGCCTCGGCCAGCCGCTCCCCGTCGCTCGGCGCCGTGCCGCCGGGCGCGGGCCCGCCACCGGCGAGCGCGACCATGTTCGTGCCGGAGCGGGCCACCGGCCCTGGCGGCGGGCCGTCGGGCACGAGCCGGACCAGCCGGGACGCGGCCGCGATCTCGCCGGGCAACCGTTCGGCGGGCAGCCAGCCGAACGACTCGACCGGCTCCCCGGGCGCCTCCACCCGGACCAGCACCCCGGTACGGTCCGCGGGCCCCGTCGCGCGGTGACGGATCGTCAGCCGGGTGCCGTCCGCCCAGCCGCCGGGCGACGCGGCGTCGACCCGGCAGCCCGTGGCCGGGGCGAACGGCCCGGGTGCCGCGGCCGGCCAGGCCGCCCCGGCGGTGACGGCTCCTGCGGCCTCCGCGCGCACCACCCACAGGGCCGTGCCGCCGTTGCTGAAGAACCCGCGCACCGAAGCGGGCAGGACGAGCCGCGGATCCAGGTCGCCGAAGACCGCCGCGAACCCCGCCCAGTCCGTGACGCGCACGGCGACCCCCACCGGCCCGCGCCGGGTGCGCCCCGCGAAGCACGCCACGTCGGTGCGCAGCGGACGTCCGGGCTCGGCGGAAGCAACCGCGACGGCCCTCAGGCCGGGCAGCGGCGAGACCCCCGAGGGAGGCCCTTGGGCGGGGACGGGTGCGGGTAGCGGTTCGGTCATGGCGGAGGCCCCGTCAGACGTCGATCTGGAGGTCTTCGACGGCGAGTTCCACCGTCTCCATGGCGACCTCGTTCTTGGTCGCGCCGAGGGACGGCCCGGTGTACTTCACCGGCCATGCCCGGTCGAAGTTCCAGCGCATGACTTCCTGCCGGTTCTCGTCGAGCAGCACGATCGTCCCGGCCGCGCGCAGGGTCTGGCCGTTCATCGACTTCTTGATCCAGTTCCAGAACTCGACGTGGCCGGTGACACCGCGCTTCAGCGTCAGGTTCGAGAACTTCTTCAGCCCCGGGATCTTGCGCACCCGGATGTCCTCGCTGCCGTTGCGGTAGTCGATCGGCTGCACATCGACGGTGAGTCCGGAGACCTCGGTGAAGGAGGCCTGCACATCCTGGCCGCCCGGTGCGACTCCGGTCACCTGGACGAGGAAGTTGTACGCGCCGTACGGATCGCTACGTTTGATCGGTGGCATCGCCTTCTCCTGCTTGTGTGCTGGGTCGGAGCCTGCGTCAGGCCGTCAGGGATTCACGGGTCGCCTGCTGGATCCGCACGATCACGAACTCGGCGGGGAAGACCGGGGCCACGGCGACCTCGCAGATCAGCCGCCCCTGGGCGAGATCGTCCTCGGTCATCGTGGTCCGGTCGCAGGCCACGTGGAACGCCTCCTCCGGGGTGGTGCCGGCGAGCGCGCCGCTGTGCCACACCGTGGTGAGGAAGGCGGTGATGCTCTGCCGTACCGACGCCCACAGCTGTTCGGCGTTGGGCTCGAAGACGACCCACTGCAGGCCCTCGTCGATCGACTCCTCGATGAAGAGGAACAACCGCCGGACGTTGACGTACTGCCAGCGGGTGTCGTCCGACAGCGTCCGCGCGCCCCACACCCGCTGCCCCAGATTCGGGAAGGCGCGGAGCGCGTTGATCCCGCGCGGGTTGAGCAGATCCTGCTCGCGCCGGGTGATGTCGGCCGCCAGGCCCGTCCCGGGGATCACTCCGCGCAGCACCGTGTTGGCGGGCGCCTTGTGCACCCCGCGCTCCACGTCGGTACGGGCATACACGCCGATGAGGTGTCCGGACGGGGGAGCGGCGGCCGGGGCCGCCGCGCCGCCGGGGTCGGGCACGCGCAGCCACGGGTAGTACAGGGCGGCCCGGTCGGTGGACAGGGCGGCCCGGAAGTCCCGGATGCCTTCCAGGTCCGCGTTCGGAGGCCCGTCGAGCACCGCGAAACGGTCGCCGAGGGCCGTGCAGTGCGTGATCAGACCGTCCAGCACCGTGCCGTTCCACACGCCGGGCACGGCGCACATCGCCACCTCGTCGATGTCCTCCAGCGCCTGGATGCCGGTACGTCGGCCGCTGCCGCCGTCCAGTCCGACGTAGTCGGCGGCGGTGAGTCCGCTCTCCCCGGCGGAGCCCTTGGTCAGGGTGAGGCCGATGAAGGGTTTGAAGAGCTTCGCCGGCGGGAGGGCGGCCGGCACCGCCGCCTTGAGCCTCGCCGGAGCCCCGGTGGTCACCGTGACGTAGTTCGAGCGGTCCACGACCTCTTTGGCAAGGGCCTTGAGGTTCGCGGCGCGGAAGGTCTCCGTGACGGGCGGTGTCCCGGCGGACACCTCGCGCACGGCGGCCTCGAAGTCGACCTGGACGAGGGTGTCCCCCTTGGCGACCGCAGGCGCCGGCGCGGCAGGAGCGAGGGTGAACTCGAATCCGCCTTGTGCGGCCGGTGAGCCGTCGTCGGCCAGCAGGTGGAAGGTGGGGTCGCCGACTCCGGTGGCCCGGATCAGCACGACCCAGACCCCTGTCTTGAGCCCGCCCTTCTGCGCGACGACCACCTTGGCGGGGTCCGGCGGCGGGGCGTCCGGCGCGGGATCCGGCGGATCGGCGACCACCAGCGGGAACCGGCCCGCCTCCACGGCCCGTACGTCGAACCGCAGGTCGTTTCCGCCGGCCCCGGGCTGCGTGGCCTCGACGAGCAGCTCGAAGTCCGTCGCGCCGGGCGCCG
The DNA here is from genome assembly GCF_008704715.1 of Streptomyces chartreusis. Classification (NCBI taxonomy): domain Bacteria; kingdom Bacillati; phylum Actinomycetota; class Actinomycetes; order Kitasatosporales; family Streptomycetaceae; genus Streptomyces; species Streptomyces chartreusis. Next base: position 46,832 of record NZ_CP023689.1, on the reverse strand, counting down.
GTTTCTGCTCGGCGGCCGGTTTCAGGGCCCATGCCGCCGCCTGCGCGTCCGCCGGCGCGGGCACGACCCGCTTGATGAACAGCTTCTGGCCGCCGTTGTCGAAAAAGCCCTTCACCGCGAGCGGCAGCAGCCACCAGCGGATGCCGCGGTCGTCGGCGGCGTCCGTGCCGGCCTTGTCCGGCGGGGTGAGGAAACCGCCGAACAGGCGGTGGAAGTCCAGCATGCTCGTGACGAGCCGGGGCTTTCCCGACTCCGGGCCGCGCGCGGTCACCCCGACCATGCCCGCGATGCTGGTGGCCACCCCCGCGATGGGGCGTGGGCCGGTGGAGATCTCTTCGACGTAGACGCCGGGGCTGAGGTATTCGGGCATCGCGGCTTCCTCCGCTACGGGATGTCGATCGCTACGGCATTTCGGTTGCTGCGGAATGTCGACCGCCACGGACTCCGGCCCACCGAGGTCGGTCGCTTCAGAGTCGCTGCGCGATTCGGCAGCCATGGGAGTCGGTTGTTGCGGGAGTCCCTTGTGAGTGCGTCGGGCTTCACGGATGCCGGTCGCTACGGCACTTCGATGACGAATCCGGTCGCGGTGATGTCCTGGGCCGGCAGATGGACCGTCACCGGCGGACCGCCCCGGCCGGGCGGGCCCGTCACCGTCACCGTGAACCACTCGGTGTCCGCGTCCGCCACCGCCCCGGCGGCAACCCGGCTGCCCGGGCCCCGCAGCGGCAGTCGGAACGCGCCGTCCCGCGCGGTCGCGGCGAAGTCTGTCCACGCCTCGCCGACAGGTGGGATGTGCCCCGGATCGTCCCGGGCCCCGGCGGTCACCAGGGCGCCGACCACCGGCGACCCGGGCGGCGGTCCGACGGCCGATCTGGGCATGACGGGGCGGCGCGCCACCACCCGTCCGCCGAGCAGCCGGGTCTCGGGCGGGAACGGATATGCCGGCAGCGGCAGCAGCAGGACCGGGGTCACCGCCGGCACTCCGGACGCCGGAGCGTCGAACTCCACTCCGTCCGGATGCTCGGCATCCAGCAGGTACGGCGAGACCAGCCGGACGCGCATCCGGCACACGCCGTGCTCCCCACCCGGCGGACGCCCGGCGGGCACCGCCAGCGACGGCATGAGACGGGCACCGGTCGGTGTCGTGACCACTCTCGCGCTCTTCTCCGGCGACCACCGACCGTCGTCGTCCCGCCGTTCCACGACTGCCGTCACGGGCAGCGCGGGCGGCCGTCCGGTGAAGGTGTCCCGCGGCATCAGACAGACCGGGCCGGGAGTCACCCGTACGGTGTCCGTCGGCACCGCGCGGTCCGCCGTCACGACTCGGCCCCAGCGGTGCCGAGACCGACCGCGGCCTCGGAGACCGGCGCGGTGACAGACACATCGCGGGAGCCCAGATTGACCACCCGTACCTCGTAGTTGAGGGAGAGCCGGTACGGCTGCGAGATCGCCCACCACACCTTGGCGCGCTCGTCCAGCGTCAGCGGCGCCAGCCGCAGTTTCAGCGACTCGCCCGCCTGGAACGACATCCCCGCGGCTCGCAGGATCGCGTCGTCGTACAGCGCCCGCATGGCCCGGCCGAGCACATGCTGCTGGGCGGCGGGCCCGCCGCCCACGGGAATCAGCAGATACCGCAGCAAGAGCGCCATGTCGGCCCGCCGGGTCTCCTGGTGGACCGCCCCGGTGACCGGATCCTCGACCAGCGTCTGCCGGGGCCCCCGATTGCGTGCACTGGGGTCCTCGGTCACCTCGTACAGAAAGAGCTGGAGGCCCACCTGCCCGCCGCCGGACTGCCCCGCGACGAGATCGACCAGCTCGACCACGGGCGCCGAGTCGGGATCCTTCACGGCTTCGGTCAGCACCCGGACCAGAAGCTCCGACACATCCCCGACGACATCGGTACCACCCACCGCGATCACCCCCTGGCGCCGGGCCCCGCCGCTTCCCCCGGGCGTACGGCCTCCTCACGAAGGTAAGGCGCCACGGTGTGCCAGTACTTCCGGGAAATCCCTAGGTTGCCCACCCCGAACTCCGGCCAGAGCAGAGGCCGATCCATCCGGCCCGGTCGCCTGCTTCGAGTGCCATGGTCATGGCCGGACGATGGTTGGTGGTGCTGACAAGGCAGGGGCCGCACGGTGGCCATCGGTCGTGAGACTTCGGTACCGCTAGATATAGAACGGCGGTGGTCAGTCCGTCGCTTCTGGCGCGAGAAGGTAGAGCTGTGTCGTTCGATCGCCTCGCGGCACGTGTACCGCTACGCGGCCCATCATCCCGATCGGGTGCGCCCGTATCCGTCGGACGTGAAGAACGCACAGTGATCGCGGAGGCAGTTGGGTGATCAAGCTCGGCTGGGGGGTGTACGGAGCGCGACGACCTGTGTGATGCGGGCACACAGGACGTCCTGCTCGTCGTTGATGTCGACCTCGACGGTGACCGTGTTCCGGCCGACGTGCAAGGGCCGTGCCACCGCGAATGCGCCTGCGCCGCGCACCGGCCTTAGGAACAGCGTGTTGGACTGCATGGTCGCAGGCAGGGCGCCCTCTGGCCCGTTCACTGCGGCACACACCGCGGCCGCCACGTCGGCCAGTCCCATCAGCGCGCCGCCGTGCAGGCCGCCGCCCAACGTGGACAAAGCCGATGCGTAGTCGAGCCGGGCGCGAACCTCCGGCGCACTGATGGCGACAAAGTGCACGCCGAGCGTTTCCGCGAACGGTGCGAGGGCGTAGATCTCCTCAGCGGTGACAGTCATCAACTACCCTTGGTATGTAGAGTTAAGTTAACGCCGACAAGTTACATGCGGCGGCCCTGGTCCACAACACGGAGACGAGTGACGTGATGACATCCACTACCTCTCGCGGCATCGGCTCCGAGGCGGCCGACTCTTCCGCCTCGCAGGGCAGGTGTTGACGATGGACCAGCTCGACTCCGAGTCATCCACTCCCGCCGTTGCAGCGCCGCGGCGGCGCCGGGCGCAGCGCGGGGACGGTGCGCGATTGCGCGACGAACTTGTCGAGGCGGCCGAGCTCCTGCTTGACAAAGCTGGTGAGGACGCGGTCACCATCCGGGCCGTGGCACAGGCGGTGGGGGTCAGCCTTCCGGCGGTCTACCTGCACTTCGGTAGTCGTCTCGAGCTGCTACACACCGTGTGCCTACGCGTTTGGGGCGAGCTGGGCGACTGGATGGGCGATGCCGACGCCGCCTCGCACGACCCGCTCAATGCCCTCCACCAACGTTCGGTCGCCTATGTGCGGTTCGGGCTGGCTCATCCGGTCCGCTACCGTCTCGTGATGACCGGCCCCACCACCGCCGCCAGCGGGCAAGTAGCCTCGTCCTGTTTCCGCTTCCTGCGTGGAACGGTCCAGCAGTGTGTGGAGGCAGGCGCGCTCCGCGGCGACGCGACAGCCCTCACCAGAGCCATCGCAGCCGCCTTGCACGGCGCCGTCGCCCTGCTCATCTTCCAGCCGCCCGAGAGCTGGCCCGAAGACGTGGACGGATTCGCTGACGACATCGCAACCCTTGCGACACGAGGCGCGGCAGCGATCGAACCTCGATCGGTGGCCGGACAGCAGCGAATTGACTCCTCCCGCTCCTGAAGGGGCATTCCTGGCTCACCTCGCCTGACAGCTAGAAGGTGGCTGGGCTCACAAGATCAACACGAGTCGGGATGTGGCCAGCCCGGACCAGCATCACGCGGGCGGAGTTCTTATCACGGGGCGATACAGCTCCGCACGCGGTGCAGGCATAAGTTCGTTCGGAAAGAGGGAGTGCGTGTTTGGTTCTTGCTCCGCATTGCGCGCAGTCCATGGTGGTGTGCGCGGGGTTGGACCAGGTGCACGGCCCGGCCGTGCTTGCGGCCCATCTCGACCAGGGCCTTCTTTGTGGCACAGAGGCCTTTCAGCGTTGCCGCTTCAGAGTGAGCACGGCCGCGGAGATTGAAGACATTCGGTTCGGACTGCACCGGGACTTGTGGAAGATGCGCCAGGACTTCAGTCGTGCGACGCCGCGTTCGACCGGTGCCCGTGCCGCGGCCGGCGCTCGGCTGATGGTTTGCTGGTTCGGGGTGAGGTCACGGCCCCGCAGGCGTCTGGGGGGTGTTGTCACCCATGGGCCGACTCCCATGTAGGTGCGGTCGGTGAGGATCGGGACGCCCTGGCGTTCACAGATCCGGATGATCCGGTGGGCGCGGCCGCAGTGAGATCGTGCGCGGCCGGGCATCGTCGGCGTGATCCACAGCAGCCGCCCGCCGGGGCCGGTCACCTCCTGCACGTTCACCCCGTGTCGGCGGTGCTTGTGGGAGTAGTCGGCCCGGCTGTTGCCGACCCGTTCGCACTCGGCAAGGGTGCCGTCGAGCAGGACGTAGTCCGGGTCCGTCTCGCGCACAGCACGCAGCAGGCCGGGAGCCCGGTCGGCGAGCAGGTCGACGACGGCGCTCGTGGTAGGTGTGGGCTGTGCCGACGGAGATACCGAACCCGCTGGGCGGGGGTGTCGTGCCGGCGCAGGCACACCAGGCCGACCAGGGCACGCTGGTGCGGTGGGAGCTTGCAGCGGCGGTCACCCTCGCGGGTGATGAGGAGCATGGTGACCCACTCGACCAGGGCGTGAGGCAGGTCGAGTGCGGCAGAATACGAAGCTAACGCGGCTCCTGTGCCTGTGGGTTGAGACTTCGAACACCTCCCTCAACGGCACGGGAGCCTCGGCGTTGCGCAAGGGCTCACTGACACCAAGTCGCTCCGACAATCGGCCGCCGATGCGGGCATGACGATCACCACGCCAGTGGTGAAGACTGGATAGATGCGACCTCACGCCCCAGGCGGACTCCTGTTCGTAGCGCTCGGTCTCATCCTTGTCGCCGCCGGCTACATCTGGAGGGGACGTGTCCTGCGTCCCCTCTCGGCGAAACGCGCCCAGGCAGCCGCGATCCGGGATCGTTCCAGAAACCTGCTGCGCTCTGCGGACATGGCAATCGTCGGAGCGCGTCGACGGGCCGCACACGGCGAACCGGCCATCGTCACGGTCGGAGACGTGACCAGGGTGGCGCGCCAGCACTACGGGTACCTCTTCGTGAAGCGCGAAGAAGCAGCCGCCGCCCTCCGCCAGCGCTATGAGGCTGCCGACTGCCGGGCGGACTGCATGACCGACGCTTTCAACTGACTGGCTCCCCGGCAAGTCCTTGACGCCAGAGCACCGGAGCTGTCACCTGACAGGTGGTCACGCTGAAAATGCTCAATGGGCCAGAGACCCAGAGTCGACCCCAGGTTTTGTGCGGGTGGGGACACAGAGCACTGCAGCATTGCTGTCGACTTCTTTACAAAAGTCGCCTGTTGAGCCTTGGTCGGATAACGCGGGGTGCCGTTCGTGAAGTCGATGAGCGCGTATTCGGTGAGCCAGATCGGCTTCTTGTGGCGCTGGTGCACGGCCTGGAGGTAACTGCGCAACTGTGCTGTCGCGCGTGTGGCGTCAAAGTCCGCGCCATACCAGTGCAAGGGGATGAAATCGACCTTGTAGTCACGGGCAGTGGCACCCTTCATGAACCGGTCGAGCCAGCCACCGGCGACATCACCACCGGTCGCGACCGCTGGAGCGCTGAGCCGCATTCCGGTCGACTCCAGCCGGGGCCAAAGGCCGAGTGCCTCCTTCACAGCCATGTGTGCCTGGTCCGAGCGGTCGGGCTCGTTGAAGCCGAGCAGGATTCTGCCCTGCTCCCTGGCCCGGTGCAGCTCCGCAGCGGTCACCGATCCTGCGTCGTGCATCATCGGCTCGAACTCCACTCCGGCCGGAGCCTTGATCCCGCCCCGGCCGGAGGATCAGGTGTAGAACCAGCCGACCCTCGCGTCGGAGAGAGCCCTAGTGACACCGTCGAACTTCCAGGCACTCACACCCCTTTTCTGCACCGCAGTCGCGGACCCGCCGATGTCGGCGCCCGACGGCGGCATCGTGGAGGCTCAGCCCTGTCCGCCGACCAGGAGCACGGCCGGCAGCGCGAGCGGCAGGGCGAGAATGCGGATCTTTCGCATGTGACGTACCAACTCTCCGTCTTTCATCGTGACTTGTCGGTGAACCTATCCGGCAGCGACCAGTGACTTCGGTCAGAAATTGCTCGGTCAACGACAGTTGTTGCCTTGCCCTGGGAAGTCCGTCCGCGTGTGCCGAATGGCGGCCGTTTCGAAGGCTACGGTGAGCGCATGCGACCTCTGATCGACCGAGCGGGTCATGACTTCGAAACCGAGGCCCTCGTTGTGCGCACGGATTTCTCGGACGATGGAGCCTGGCGGGTGGTCGTCGACCAGCTCGCCGAGGGCTGCGCCGAGTACGAGAGGGACACCCACGTGGTGGATGACCGGGCCTTCGACGGGGCGAGTCCGGAGGAGGTGGTGGTGTCCACTCTGCTGGGTGATCCGCGTCTGGAGGTCGTGTTCCTCGCCGATGCCGCTTCGATGAGGGGTGAGTACGCCCTGCTCGCGGTCTCGACCAGGGATGAGGAACTGGACGAGGGCGATGACGAACTGGGCTGTGTGTTCCGGCTGCTGCCTGCGCTGGTCAATGAGATGCACGTGAACCTGGCCATCGGACACCTCGATTTCTGGGAGTACGCCCATGCGGCGGCCCAGGACCCGGGTCAGATCCTCCGAACCTGATGGTGCGAGCGGAGAACACCGAACCGTGAAGATCGAAAGGCTCACCGAACTCCAGATCGGTGCGATGTCCGACGGACGCGACGTGAGGTCCACGGTCCGAGGACCTGCCACCTCCGCGAGGCGCGGAGCCTCCTCGGTCAGAGCACTCCCAACGCCATATTCCCGCGCGGCCTCGTCCACGTCCTCGATGCGAGCTCGCAGACCGGAGGGCCAGGGAAACATGACCAACGTCAGCATCGCGACTACTTCACCGTCGACCCGCGCCACCAACACCGTGTTCGCATCGCTGGCGAGCAAGCGCTGCACTGCCTCGCGATCCGGCGGGCCGGCTGTGCTCGAAAGCTGAGGCAACAAGCGCGCGAACGCCTCAACCGACTCGTCGTTCGCTTCACGACGACCACAACCTCAACGCTCGTGATCTCGACCCTGCAGAGCACGTCTCATCTCGAGGCGGCACCCCAAAGAGCGATCCACGTGTAGTCCGGGGACAACGACTTCACGCCCAGCCAGTGGCAGCCGCTGCGAGGAAGGTGCCGACCAGCGGTTCAGCGTCGGCTACTCGCCGTTGGGGTGCGCAGTGGATCCGCTGTCGTGCCAGAGCGGGCCGCCGCCGACCTGGCCACGCTCGCCCTGCCTGCGCTGCCCGCCGACGAGCCGGGAGCGATGAGCGCACTGGCCGTTTCGACCACGCCCTTCCCCGCACACGGCCTTGAAGTTCGTCAACTTGCGTCACCTCACCGGGCAATGACCCGCGTCCGGCGTGCCGTCCACACCTCAGCAAGCCCGCCCGGGCGGCTGACGGCGCAGAATCTGGCCGACATACTCGCCGACCCCACGGCTCCGACCGTGACCGAGGCGCTGCCACTGCTGTCCGTGACGGCCCACCAGGCTCTCACCGAGGCGAGCCAGCGCGCTGACCGCCAGGTGTGTGAGGGCTGTCTCGCCCCCCGGGTTCGGGCGCTGCTCGCCTCTCGTACTGCACCGGGTGGCCCCGCGCTGTGGCGCCTACTTCACGATCGTCACTTGACCAGGAGCCGGTGCGACGCGGAGTTGAAGATGTCCTGGGCCGTTCCTGAGACGACAGGCCTGGGACAGGGAAGCGCGATTTATTCCGGGAGTCGGCGGCTTTATTCCAGCCCTGATGGTCTTGTGACATCTCCTTGCAGAGGTCACTGTCGGAGGGCCAATGAGGCCGCCTCTCCAGCAGGCAGCTGAGTGGGCGGGAATCCAGTCGAGTACGACAAGGGGAAGTGACGGGACGTCTGAGTCATGGGGTGAAGATCCCAAGGACCACAAGTGGCTCGAGAAGCACATCCTCTATGTCCACATCGACCGGCCATATTACGGCCGGTCTTGCACACCCCTGGCAGCGAACAGTCCGTGGGGAGCCCAAAGAGCAGCAGAGGAGTTGAGGTCATGGAGCGCACCCCATGAGCTGCGCACACGAGCCTCACGAGAGCCAGATATCGAAGCTGACCATTCATACTTCGGGGAAATAATGACCGCTGTTTTCGTTCACGGAGTACCCGAGACCGGGCGTCTTTGGGACCCCCTCCGGCGCCACCTCAAAGTTGATTCTCTCGCCCTGAACCTGCCAGGCTTTTCGACGCCCCGGCCAGCCGGGTTCGGCGCGACGATGGATGACTACGTCCGCTGGCTGTCAGGCGAGTTGAGGGGCATCTCGGGACCTGTCGACCTGGTTGGGCACGACTGGGGCGCACTTCTTGTGGCACGCGTCGCCATGCTGGACTTTCTGACGCTGCGCAGCTGGGCGATGGACGTCGCGTCCATCCTTCACCCCGAGTATGTCTGGCACGATCAGGCCCAACTGTGGCAGACCTCAGGGGCAGGAGAACAGTGGGCGCAGACCATGCGGGGGAATACGACCGTCGCCACCGCCGCGCTTACGGCCGCAGGTGTTCCCGCTGAGGATGCCTCAGACATGGGTGCACAATTCGACGCCACTATGGCTGGCTGCATCCTGGACCTTTACCGCTCCGCGACGCCCAACCCATACGCTCATTGGGGTGGGGACCTGACTCGAACAGCAGCCCCTGGCTTAGTGATCCAGCCTCTGAGCGACCCCTACGACGACCAGATCAACTCCCAGAAGGTTGCCGAGCGTCTCGGAGCGCATGTGGAATGCCTGCCGGCCCAAAGTCACTGGTGGATGCTGAGCGCTCCCGAAGAGGGTGCCGCTGCCTTGCTGCGGTTCTGGAAGACCGTGGGCATGGACTCGTGAGTACCTCTCGGCGCCCAGTAGCGCCGATCCAGCTCTGGCGTGGTTCTACCGCCAGACTTCATCGGACACAGAAGGGATGAAAGCAGCCGTGTCTGACGCATTGATCCTGGGCAGCGGCCCGGCAGGGTTGATGACTGCAATCTTGCTGGCGGCAGAAGGCAGGCAGGTCACCCTCGTCGACCGCGATCCACCGCCCCCAAGGGCAAGGGAGACGACCTGTATGCGGGTTGGAAGCGCCTCGGCGTGCGTCAGTTTTCACAGGCGCACCTCCTATTGCCAGGAGGATTCCGCCTACTGGCCAAGGAGTCTCCCGAGTCGGTGGACCGCATGCTCGATCTGGGCGCCGTCAGCCACAACATCATCGCAGGAGCATGGCATGTCGGGGCGATAGACGGCCCGCGCGAGGATGACGGCCGGTTCGAGACAGTGGCCGTACGGCGTCCTGTACTTGAGGCCTCTTTGCTTGCCGTGGCGGAGGGGCACCCCGGAATTACCGTGCGACGTGGCCTCCGGGTCAATCGGCTGAAGACGGAGGAGCCCCGCGCAGGCCATTGTCGGCGTGTCAGAGGGGTGGCCTGTGAGGGGGGCGAGGAGATCGACGCCGAATTGGTCGTTGATGCCTCCGGCCGGGGCGCGAGCGGGGCAGCAATGCTCAGGGATGTGGGACTCGCACCGTACGAGCAGCGGGCGGAGGCGGGTTTCCGCTACTACACGCGGTTCTTCCGTTCCGAATACTTGGCCTCCCGACTGCCGCCATGGGCGGGGTTTCAGCACGACAGCGTCAGCATCCTTGTCCTGCCCGGTGACTCCGGAACCTGGTCGGTGACGTTCGTGACGTCCGACCGCGATCAGGAGCTCCGGGGTCTGAGCAACCGCGATGCCTGGCACCGAGCGATACAGCTCTACCCCACCGAAGCACATTGGGCCGAAGGGAAGCCCGTCACGGATGTGATCGCCACCGGTGGTCTACGCAGCGCGCACCGTTGCCTCGTCGTAGCTGGAGAGCCTGTGGTCACCGGGATCGTGGCGGTGGGAGACGCATGGGCCTCCACCAACCCGTTCTTCGGTGCTGGCATGACCACGGCATTCCGGCATGCTGCACTGCTCCGGGACACAATGCGCCTTGTTGACACGAGGGACGCCTCGGCATTTTCGATGACGTTCGCTGCCGCGACAGAGCGTCACCTGCTGCCACTCTGGCGTGGTTTCAACGACTGGGACCGGCACCGTCTGGCCGAGGTGGATCACGAGATGATGGGTCGGCGCTACACGACGGACGATCCTTTCTGGCAGAAGCGCGTAGCACTCGAAGCGGCACGCGCGAAAGACCCCGATGTCCTGCGTGCTGCCGCCGACATCAGCGGCCTCCTCGCGGGGCCGGAGGTGTTGGCAAGGCCCAGTATCAAAGAGCGGATAGCCGCATTGAGCGCCGGGGCTTCTCGATATCACTATCCCGGGCCTGTGCGCGGCGATTTGCTTGCCGCAGTCACCGCCGGATGACCCTTCGACTAAGAGCGCAGAATGAATGTAGCCATTGCAGGTACCACAACGTGAACATAATGGTCGGGCGTATGCCGATAACCCGCGCCGTCTTCGCCGGAGCAGTTCAAGACGTCGCGGCCTTCAACGGTTCGCACTCTTACCAGCCTTCAGGGAGAGCTGGCCTATGCCGATCGAGGAACTGAGCGGTGCTGTTCAGTACGTGATGGATCTCATAGGTATCTTCGCCTTCGCTCTCTCTGGGGCGTTCCTCGCGGTACGCAAGGACTTCGATATCTTCGGGACGGTCATCCTCAGTGAGGCGGCGGGCCTTGGCGGCGGTCTTTTCCGTGACCTAGTGCTCGGGATCACCCCGGTCGCTTTCACTGACCTCGGCTACTTCTTCACGCCCTGCGTCGCTGCGCTGATCGTTTACTTTGGCTACCGGCTCCGCCATGACGAAAAGGTGTACGAGGGCAAGCCATTCGACATCTCCGACGCGGCGGCGCTGGGACTCTTCAGCGTCACCGGCACGATCAAGGCGCTCTCCCACGGCCTCAATAGTCCCGCTGCCGTTACGCTCGGCAGTGCCAGCGCCGTCGGTGGTGGCGTCCTCGCCTATCTTCTCGCTTTCGAACAGCCGACGCTGCTCCGCTGGAACCGTGATCTGTACGCACTGCCTGCGTTCGTCGGCGCGACCTCGGTGGCGATGCTGTATAACTCGGCGCTGCTGAACGTTGGTACCGCCATTGGTGCCTCACTGTTCGCCTTCGTGCTGCGACTCCTGGCGCTGCGTTACAGCTGGCGAACCCCACGTTCGCAGTTCTGGCGCAATCCGTTCGCAGGCATGCGGCAACAGCCGCCGCCGGCGAGTCAGGCCCCGGACCTCGCGCCGTCCATGCAAGCCGACATGCCAACATTGCCTTCCGTCAATGTTGGCAGGACCACGCCACCCCCCTCGGCAGCCGACACAGTCACACTGCGGCGCATCGATATGGGGCCGCTATCCCGACGCGGTGACGGCGTCCAGCCAACGACTCCAACGCTGGGCTCCGACCAAGACCCTCGGCTCCTTCTCCACTGGCCGGCGCGACGAGACCACAATGGTCAAGACCATGCCTCACCGGGCCGGTAGTCCGGGCAAGACACGCCTCACCCGTCATCATGCGCCAACTCGTGAGCTTGGCTCCGTTGGGGATCTTGGAGGTGCCTAGGTCAGGTGCCCGGGGCTAGCCAGGGCTTCGGTCATCTCGCCCCGGCCGAGGTTGTCCTGGAAGGCAGTAGGCCGACGGGCCGTGGGTGCTTCTTCGGTCGGCGACAGCCGGCCGAGGCGCTAGATGCTGACTGCGATGGCTGTCAGGACGTGCTGGATGTGGGCATTTGAGTGGGCCTCGGTATCGGCAGCGTCGCATGCCGTGTCCGTGGGCGAACTCGTCGACGGTTCCCTCCACTCCAGAGCGGACCGCGTAGCGGCTCTTCCTCGCAGGCGTCTACTGCTGGGAGCGGACGGCTCATGGACCGATACGACAGAGATGAGGGCAACGGACCCTCCGTGCGGCACGCAGCAGGGACACCGGGCCTCCCGCCGGGGCGGAAATCCGGTCCCTCGCCGGAGCCTGCACCGCTGCCTGGTATCCGTCACCTGACATGGATGCCTTCCTGCACGCCCCAGCATGTCCATGGTGCGGAGTGAGCCGTACGCGGATGCCCAGCGTACGGTTCGCTCCCCGCAGCCATCTGTCGAGGATCATGAGGAGGTCGACGATGCCGTATTTGGGGGCGATGAGTGAGCGGTAGCGGGCGCCGGTGACCTCGGCGGTGGCCGGGACCGGGTCGCCCGTTGGATTGCCGCGCAGGTCGCAGGGGCCGACGAGGATGTCGCCGCGGCCCCGGATCCGCTTGACCTTCCAGGAGTCGGTCGGGGTCCGTATGCCCAGAGGGTCTCCGTCGCGTTCCACCCACACCGGGGTGGAGACCGGGGTGCCGTTCTTGCGGTAGCTGGTGATCAGCCTGTACTTGCCGGCGCCGAGCTGTTCCAACAGCGTGTCGTGCACGGCGCGTTTCTGCTCCTTGCTGTTGAGTTCGGGGTCGTCGGCCACCGGGGGCGTAGCGACGTCACTTCGTGCATGGGAAGGCGTTCTTCGATGGGGTTTCAGCTCAGCGGCACGTCGAGGACGGCCTTGCGGTGGCTGAACGTCTCGATGGAGTAGCGGCCGTGGTAGTTGCCCATGCCGCTCTCGCCGACGCCGCCGAAGGGAAGCGTCGGCACGGCGAGGTGGTGCATCGGCAGGCCGAAGTTGAGGCCGCCGGAGGAGGTCTCGGCGGCGAGTCGGCGCTTGGTGGTGTTGTTCTCGGTGAAGGCGTACAGGGCGAGGGGTTTGTCGCGGTCGTTGATGAACGCGATGGCCTCGTCCAGGTCCGCGACGGGCAGGATCGGCAGGATGGGGCCGAAGATCTCCTCCCGCATCACCGGCTCGTCGGGCCGGACGTCGGCCAGCACGGTCGGTGCGATGTACTTGTCCGCGCGGTCGCTCTGCCCGCCGGTGACCGTGCGGCCGGAACCCAGCAGCGCGGACAGCCGGTCGAAGTGCCGCTCGTTGACGATCCGCCCGTAGGCGTCGGAGCTCTGCGGGTCCCCGCCGAACAGCCCCTTGATCGCGACGGCCAGAGCCGCTTGCAGTTCGGCCGCGGTGTCCGGGTCGGTCAGGACGTAGTCGGGGGCGACGCAGGTCTGTCCGGCGTTGGCGAACTTCGTCTGCGCCAGGCGCTGTGCGACCGTGGTGACGTCGGCGTCCCGGTCCACGAACACCGGTGACTTGCCGCCGAGTTCAAGGGCGACGGGGGTGAGGTTCCTCGCGGCGGCGGCCATCACGATGCGGCCGACGGTGCCGTTGCCCGTGTAGAAGATGTGGTCGAAATGCTGCTCCAGCAGCACCGTGGTCTCCGGAGCGCCGCCCTCGACGACCGCGGTCGCGTCGGTGTCGAGATACGCGGGCAGCAGCTCGGCCAGCAATGCCGAGGTGTGGGCGGCGTACTCGGCGGGCTTGATGACGACCGCGTTTCCGGCGGCGAGCGCGCCCGCGACGGGCACCAGCAGCAGATTGATCGGGTAGTTCCACGCGGAGATGACGAGGGCGAGACCCAGGGGGTCGAACTGGGTGCGGGCGCTGCTGCCCGGAACGCCGGGCACCGTCACGGGGGCGGGCTGCGGAGCGGTCCACTCCTCCAGGTGCTCCAGGTAGTCGTCGATCTCGACGATCGTGGTGCCGATCTCCATGGCATCGACCTCGGCGCGGTTCTTGCGCAGGTCGGCGTAGAGGGCGTCGGCTATCGCCGCGCGGTTGTCGGTGAGCAGGTCGCGCAGGCGGATCAGCTGCTGTCGGCGCCATGCCAGGGGCTTGGTGCGGCCGGTGCGGAAGGTGGCGCGCAGCCGGTCGACCAGCGCGGAGGCTTCGGCGGTGGTGAAGGTGTCATCGGGCGTGAAGGCTGCCTTGGTGTCAATCACAGTCCTGTCCTGTCTTGTTCGGATCGGAGGGGAAGCTGTTCGGCACCGGAAGAGAGCCAGTCGGCTTCCAAGGGAAGGAGCGTCGTGGCCGGGCCGGTGGTGTAGTCAGGACGTGGCGGCAGTGGCGGCAGTGGCGGCAGTGGCGGCCGTGCGCTCGGGAGTGGTCTCGCCGTCGCTCGACTGGGCGGGCCTGGGTTCGTCGTCGCTCGACGCGACGGGCGTTCCGATGGCGGACGACGGGGACCTGCGGCGGATCGCAAGGCCGACCATGGCTACAGCGATCACCAGCACGAAGGCCATACCGGCGAGGGCGAAGCTCAGGGTGTACTGGCTTTCGGCGGGCAGGGCGGGGACCCCGGCGGGCAGGCTGTCGAGCGTCTTGGAGGCGAGCAGCGAGGTGACGACCGCGCTGCCGATCGCACTGCCGGTGGAGCGGGAGATGGAGTTGATGCCGTTGGCGATGCCGGTCTGGTGGTGGGGAACACCGGCGACGATCAGGGCGGGCATCGCGGCGTAGCCGAAGCTGATGGCGACGCCGACGACCATGCCGGCCAGGATCACCGACGCGGTGGTGTCGTGGGCGAGGGTGAGCCAGGCGAATCCGACGACGCCGAAGGCGGCACCGGCGGCCAGGGTGAGACGCGCACCGATGCGGCGTACCAGCACGCCTCCGAACTGCGCGGCGACCAGCGAGATGAGGGCAGAGGGCAGGAGGTAGACGACGGAGGCGCGCAGGACGGAGGCCCCGAAGCCGTAACCGGCGATCTCGGAAGGCGTCTGGACGAGGTAGGAGACGCCTATGAACTGCGCGAACATGGCGAATCCGACGAGCAGTCCGGCGATGTTGGTGAACAGCACCGGCCGGTGGACGAACATCTTCATGTCGACCAGGGGGTCGCGGACCCTGCGTTCGACAACGACCCAGAGGGCCGCCGTGACGACGGCGCCGGCGAACAGAGCGAGCGTGCGGACCGAGGTCCAGCCCCAGGTGTGCCCCTGCGAGATGGGCAGCAGGATCAGCACGAGCAGCAGGGCGAGGCCTGCGGCCCCCAGCCAGTCGGTGCGCCCGCCCGTCCTGGTGCGCGGCGCGGGGACGACGACCGCGACCGCGATCAGGGCGACGACGGCGAGCGCGGCGGCCAGCCAGAAGACCTGGTGATAGTCGGGGGCGGCGCCGGTGGTGAGCAGGCCGGCGCTCACCAGGGCTAGGCCGCTGCCGAACCCGAGGGTCCCGCTGACCAGGGCCATGGCGCCGGGCAGCCGTGCGGGAGCGACCTCCTGGCGCAGCACGGACAGCGCGAGCGGGAAGATCGCGGTGGCGGCGCCCTGCATCACGCGGGCCACGATGAGCCACAGCATCGAACTCGTGGTCGCGGCGAGCACCGATCCGGCGACCATCACCACCAGCACGCCGAGCAGCGTCGGCTTCGTGCCGCGCTGGTCGCCGAGGCGGCCCAGCAGCGGCGTGAAGACCGCAGCCGACAGCAGGGTGGCGGTGGTGACCCAGCTGACCTGGGCCGTGGTGGCGCCGAGGTCGTTCTGGATGATGCCGAGGATCGGGATGACCAGGGTCTGCATCATCGACACGACCATGGCGGCGAGGCCCAGCACCAGGACGAGGCTGAGGCTGCCGGTGCGGCGTTCCGGCGCGGCGGCGAGGGAGGACGTCACGGTCTTCTTTCCGGTGGAAGGTTGTGGTTGCCCGAAGGGCGAAGCATTCGAAGATTGGTCGAGGTGCCAAACCATTGAGGTACTCGATGCTTGAGGACATCAAACAATGGGAAGCCGGTAGATGTCAAAAGTTGAGGTGCTCAAGCTTTACGCGGTACCCTCAACGCATGCCAGCCATCCCGTCCAAGGAGCAGCTCATGGAGCTGCTCGCTCATTCGGTCAGCACGCACTACGCCGACTTCACGGCCGCAGCCGCCGACTTGGGCCTCACCTCCAGTCAGGCGAAGACCCTCTCTGTACTGCGCCGCGCGCCCGCCTCGATGCGCTCGCTCGCGACCACCCTCGCCTGTGACGCGTCGAACATGACGGGGATCATCGACCGGCTCGAAAGGCGTGACCTGGTCCACAGAGAGGTCAGCGCCACCGACCGCCGCGTGAAGAACGTCGCCCTCACCGAGACGGGTCAGAAGGCCATCGACACGATCCGTCAGCAGATGGAGCAGACGCAGACCGGCCTGGACAAGCTGTCCGACGAAGAGCGCGCCGAGCTCTTCCGCCTGCTCACGGTCGTGTTTCCGCGCTGATGCGCGCGGGCGCGGGTGCCGTACGTCGAAGAGCCGGGCGGTGGCTGAAGCGGAAAGACCTGTGCGCCGACTGGATCCCGCCCGTCCGCGGCCGGGTCGGTCGGCCCCGCCGCAAGCCGGACTCGCTGTTCGCCGACCGGGGCTACGGCCACGACATCTACCGCGACCGTCCGCGCCCGCGGCATCGAGATCTGCCCTGGGAAGCATCCGGCGTCCTATGAGACGGCAACACCATGCTGCAGTTCACACTTGTCCTGCTGGAGGTGCAGTCGGCGGAGGTCTTGCAGTACAGCGATGGGAAAGGAGTGCTGAACCCACTTCGCCCGATAGCCGTCCTCGCCGTGAACCTGCAGTACTGACTGAGCGGCCTCCATGACGACATGACCAAGAAGGCCTCGCGACTGCGTGGAGCTCCAGACGAGCGTGCCTTCCTGGTCAGGCGCATCGAAGCTCGCGGACATGTCAGGGAAGCGGTAGATCGCCAGGCCAACGTCCGAACCCCTGCTTCGCAGCACCCACCTCACTTCAGCCGGTTCAAGGTCAAAAGAAAAGCGCTGGACAGGTATGGGGCCGTACAGACCCGCCACACCGCGAAGCAAGTCGGCAAGAGCGTCCATGCATTAGCTGACGATGTCCTTCCGCTCCGAAGAGCTGTCCTTGATCAGACACGTCGCCCACCCGCTGCCACTCAATTCCCAGCTGAACTGGAGACCACTGGTCATCGCACCCCACCCTGTGATCGTCTCCGAAGACGGTACAGCGCAGAGGCAGGCGGATCTCCTCGCATCCAGCACAATCAACGCCGACGACCTCACCAGTCAGAAGACCACCTGGTTGGTTCGGCAGCTGCGGGCGGCATCCTCTGCTACTTCATTGTGTTAGCCGTTGTAACTCGCTCGCAAAGTCTCACGATCCAGGGAAAGGCGAAAGCACCCGAACAGGCGTAACCGCTCTGTCCAGGTGCCCGGTGTCACCGTCCGTCGTCGGCCGGGGAAGCGTCGAGAGGCAGAGAACGCGTCGGCGCCGCCACTCGTCGGTCCCCGGCTGCGACGACCACGTCGACCTCACCCCGCCGGCGCGCTGATCTCCCTCTTGAGGATCTTGCCGCTGGGGCCGGTCGGCAGGGTGTCCACGAGCCACACCTCGCGCGGGTACTTGTACGCCGCCACCCGCTCCTTGACGAACAGTCGGAGCTCGTCGGGCGTGGCCGCGGCGCCCGGGCGCAGCACCACCGCGGCCGCGATCTCCTCGCCCAGATGTGCGTCGGCCACGCCCACCACCGCGGCCAGTGCGACGGCCGGGTGCTCGTGGAGCACCTCCTCGATCTCGCGCGGGTAGACGTTGTAGCCGCCGCGGATGATCATGTCCTTCTTGCGGTCGACGATGTACAGGTAGCCGTCTTCGTCCTGGCGTGCGAGGTCGCCGCTGCGCAGCCAGCCGTCCGGGATGGTGGCCGCAGTCTCCTCCGGGCGGTTCCAGTACCCCTTCATCACGTTCGGCCCGCGCACGGTCAGTTCACCGATCTCGCCGGGAGCCACCTCCTGGCCCTTGTCGTCGAGAAGCCGCACCTCCACGTCCTTGATCGGGGTGCCGATGGAGCCGGCCTTGCGCGGCCGGTCGGGGTGATTGAAGGTGACCACCGGACTCGTCTCGGACATGCCGAAGCCCTCCAGCACCACGCAGCCGAAGCGACTCTCGAAGCCGTGCAGGACCTCCACCGGCAGCGAGGCTCCGCCGGACACGCACATCCGCAGCGTGGACACGTCCGCCTCGGACGGGTGCTGGAGCAGCGCCGCGTACATGGTCGGTACGCCCTCGAAGATCGTCGCCCGGTCGCGGGCGACGGCGTCCAGCACGGTCTGCGGGTCGAAGCGCGGGATCAGGGTGAGCGAGGCGCCGGCGCGGACAGTCACGCTCATCGTGCAGATCTGCCCGAAGATGTGGAACAGCGGCAGACAGCCCACGACCACGTCGTCCGCCGTCATCTGCTGCACATGCACCGTGTTGACCTCGGTGTTGTGCCGGAGCCCGGTGTGGGTGAGGGTGGCGCCCTTCGGCCGGCCGGTGGTGCCAGAGGTGTACAGCAGTACGGCCACGTCCTCGCCGTCCGGGTCGCTCACCTCCGACAGCGGCTCGTGACCCGCCAGCAGGCCCGCGAAGGCGACGGGCTCGACAGCCATGTGCCGCACTCCGGCGGCGGCCGCGCCCTGCGCGCCCTCGCCGGGCGCCTGGTGCCACTCGAAGAGCATCTCCGCGCCCGAGTCGCGCAGGTGGTACTCGGTCTCCCGGGTCTTCAGCAGCGGATTCATCGGTACGACGACCCCTCCGGCGCGCAGCACGCCGTAGTACAGGACGACGAACTCGGGAACGTTGGGCAGCATCAGAGCGACCCGGTCTCCCGGTCGTACGCCCTCTGCCCGCAGCAGCGCGGCGGCGCGAGCGCTGCCCTCGTCGAGTTCCGCGTAGCTGGTGACCTGGCCTCCCAGCCGCAGCGCGGGGCGTTCCGGCTGCCGCCGTGCCGTCTCCACCAGGAACTGAGCCAGATTGGCCATGACCGCCTCCACGAATGTCACCGTCGAAATCCGCTGTTCACGCTGACGACATCGTGCAGATGTCCGTGGCGACGGCCTATATGGGCCAGGACAGCGTCCGGCCTCCTGGATTGTTCCTGGGGACAAAACAGGGGCGTTACGCTGCGAGAATGAACCTCTCAGGTGTGGTCTCGGCACTTCAGGCGAGGCTGCCGGAACTGGGCGAGCGGATGGCGCAGCGCATCCGCTCGGACGTCGACGCCTACAAGGACGAGTCGCTGATCCCCTTCGAGTCGCTGCGTCGCTCGTGCACCGCCAACGCGGACCTGCTCCTGGACCAGCTCGGCCGTGCGGGTGCGCGGGCCCCGAGCCCGGCCCGGGAGACCGGACGACTGCGCGCCGAGCAGGGAGTGCCGCTGGCGGACACCCTGCACGCGTACCGGATCGGCTTCGAGCTCCTGTGGACGGACATCCTCGCCGAGGCACGCAACCGTCCCGAGGTCACCGACGCCCAACTGGTGTCCCAGTCCGCGGAGATCTGGGCCCTGTTCGGCCGATACGCGGAGGCGGTGGCGGCGGCCTACCGGGAGACGACCGCCGAGCTGACCTCCCGACGTCAGGCACGCCGCTCGGCAATGGTGGAAGCCTTGTTCTCCGGCACAATCGCCGACCGCACGCTGTGGGAGACCGCCCGCGAGCTGGGCCTGCCCGACCGCGGACCCTACCTGGTCGCCGCCGCGGCGGCCGACGCCCCCGGCGAGGAGCCGCTGGCGGGAACGGAAGCGGCACTGCGCCAGGCCCAGATCCCCTTCGCCTGGCGGCTGCTGCCCGACCAGCAGATCGGTCTGGCCGCCCTGCCCACGGCGACGGCGGAGCGCGCCTGTCTGAACATCCTGCGCCGGGCGGGCGCCCGCGTAGGTGTCAGCCCGTGCTTCGACTCGCTGCGAGACACCCCCCAGGCTCTACGCTTCGCCCGTCTGGCCCTGGCCGGCCTCCAGGGCGCAGGCCCCGGCGTCGCACGGTTCGACGACAACCCGCTGGCCATGGTCGTCGCCGCCGCCCCGGCCGAGGCGGCGCACCTCGTGGAGGTGGTCCTCCGGCCACTGCTCGATAGCCCGGCCGCGGAGCGTGCCCGTCTCCTCGACACCCTGGAGCACTGGTACGCCGCCGCAGGCTCCGCCACGGACGCAGCACGGAGCCTCTTCGTCCACCCCAACACCGTCCGCTACCGACTGCGCCGCGTCGAGGAGCTGACGGGCCGCTCACTGTCCGATCCGCGAGCGGCGGCGGACATCGGCGCCGCGCTGCTGGCGGTCCGCCGGCCTGGTGCCTCATCCATTGACGTCATTCAGTAACTCGACGGCGTACTTGCAAACCGTCATCCCGCGCGGGGCAGCAACTGGAGGAGATCGACGCAGTGCTCGACAACCACGTGGACGCTGCAGATCTCAGAGCCCGCTCCGGACCGCTCCGCAACGTCACCCGCGACGATGAGCCACTCGACCCGATACCCGCGTGCGTCGACGACCAGTCCGACGTGCAGACAACCACTGCCGTCCGGTGTGATCGGGGGCAAACAGGCGTACAGCGGCCTTCCACTGGATACGGGGCTCAGCTTCGGCGAGGTGAAGGGGTGCCACGGTGACCGTTGTCGGCGCCCCAGCAGCGTGGGGTAACCGGTCGAGGGTCTGGGCGCTCTTGAGGTTCTCCGCCAGGCAGTGCGTCGAGAAGTGCATCGTTCATGTGCATCGGGACACCGCGACGGGCCTCCTGGGTTCCAGCAACATTCCGGAAAGGGGGAGATCGTCTTCCGTGCGGGTGTTGGCCCGGTGCGATCCCGCTCAGTGAAGCTTGCCGCGAGCGCTGACGTACCCTGATCGGTCGGTCTGATCGGAGTGATGCACTGTGCTTAGCGAAGAGGCGGACGACGAGATCGTCGGTTGGTTGGCCGATCCGCCGAGGCATACGCCGAGGCTCGTGCTGCGCGGTGCACCGGGCGTGGGGAAGACGGCTGTTCTGGCAGGGCTGCATAGGCAGATTCCCGGCTCGTTCTTCCTGGACTGCCGTGGGCTGACCGCGGACCAGGTACTGCGCCGGCTCCTGGCGTACTTCCGTCTCGAGGCCGTCCGTCGTCCCTTGGGCGACCCGCTGCGGGACACATTGGCGGGGCTGCGCCGGGGCGGGATCGTGTTTCTCGCCAATGTGCAGTGGGCGGGGCCCCTTTGCTCGTCGACGGAGTCGCGTCTCATCGACCGTCTGGTCGGGGAGTTCAGCAGCCGGGGTCGCGGTCGTGTGCTTCCGGTCCTGGAGCTCGGTGAGCCGGACGACCGGGCCGATGCCGATCGCCCCAACGAGATCCTGCTGGAAGGCCGGCCTGAGGAGCTCGATCCCACGACGCTGCTCGCCGAGCATCCCGCGGTCCGCGCGCTTGCCTGGAATGAGCTGCGCGAAATCCCGCTCTCCGTATGGGAGTTCATCGCTACTGCGTTGGGCGATACGGACACCGAGGGCGCCCTGCGCCACATCGTGCGACAGCTGCCCGACGTACTGCGTCTCGACGTCGACAACACGGGCGCCCCGATCGTCCGGCTGGCCTCGGACGCACTCCGACACCGGCTCCGCAAGGCGGATCCGATGACCGCCGCGGAGCAACGGGCCATCACCGACGCTCTCCTCTCCGAGGCGTCCGCGACCGCCGAAGGCGTGGCCGATGTGCGGATTGCGGCCTACGCCCGCCGCGCGCTCGCCATCCACGCCGCCCTCTCCGGCACACTGCCCCGACTCCTCGACGAACAGCCCGCACTCGTGGCGAACGCCGATCGCGCCTCGCTCCAGCAAGCGATCAGGCTTGCCTGGCCCGGCGGCCCTCCGCCGGGCGGCGTCGCCGCGGACGCCCACTACTTGGACCGCGACGGCGTCACTCCCGACACCCAGAGCGAGTGGCTGGCCTGGCTGCACTGGGCGGCGGTCAACCGGGGACGCCGTGACTGGGCCGACCGGCTCGAAAGCGCCGCTCCCGTGCCGCTGGCCTGGCGCACCGTATGGTCGAAGTGGCGTCCCTACGGTGTGATGGGCCCCCTGCACGCGCTGCCCGGTCCCACTCGTGGCATCGACATCGGTACGTACGCGGGGAGGCTCGTCGTCGCCGGTGAGTACGCCGGCGTCTTCAGTCGGCAGGAAATCGAGGCGGCGCTGCCCGACCCCCGTGATGACTGGGGCGACGACCAGGTACGCGAACGCGTGTGGCGGTTGTCCGACGGTCAGGAGTTGCTGGAGCCCAGAGTGGTCCACCAGTTCATCACCGACGAGGGGAACGTGGAGCGGACGGTCGGCAGTGCCCTGGACAGCCGTCGATACGCCGGCTCGCCCGGAGCCGGCGGTCCCGACTGGCCGGGGCTGCTGATCGCACGCAGCGGAGCGGAGCAGGCAAGCGAGGGTCGGTGGGTAGCGTACGGCTCAAGAGGCATCTACGCCTTCGACGTCCTGCACCCCGAGGACCTGATCGCCGGTCCCGGGTTCTGGCAACGGCCCCTCGTCCCCTCGCCCCCGTCAACCTCCCTGTGGCCCTTGCCCGCTCCCGTCGCCGAACAAGGCCGGGCGCTCGACGCATGGTTCACCACCACGTTCGGCGACCAGGCACTGCGCCGCCTTGCCCTCACCGGCCTACCAGCCGGCCTCACCGACCCACGGGCCCGAGCGACCCTCGCCGAAACCGGCTTCCCCGCCCTGGACGGAACCGCTCCGGCGTTCCTGACCACGATCGCCCTCGACCGGACCGGCCTCGAACCCTACGACTCTCCTGAGCGCGCCTACCTCATCGGACACTGGCTCACCCAGCCCGTGATCCTGGACGGCCGCACCGGCCGCGTCCTGCTCCCCTCCGCCGCCGGAACCGAACACCTCGGCGGCAGCCTGCCTCAGTTCATGACCCTCATCGGCCTGTACCGCCTGCTGCTCCAGAGCGATTTCCCCGCCCGAAGCGACGAAGCATGGGACGCCCGCCTCAGCCTGAAAGCCTGGGCACGCGAGATCGACCCCGAAGCCGCGGCGTCACGCTCCTGGCAGGCAGCACTCGACGGCCATCTGGACAACCTCTGAGCGGTTGCAGCTTCAGCGCCTGCTTACGGGGCGGCACGCCGGGCCACTTCGTGGGCGGACCTGCGCCGACGAGTAACCACCAGCATCAATGAGCTTCTTCAGCGTTGCCGCTCCAGGGTGAGGACAGCTTTCGCGATTGACGTCATGCGGTTTGAGCTGCATCGGGATCTGCGGAAGATCCGCCAGGACTTCAGGCGCGCGACGCCGCGTTCGACCGGCGCCCGTGCCGCGGCCAAGGCCCGATTCCGAGTCTTCTCGATGAGGCTCAGTTCCTGCAGGGGCCTGGTTTGATGCCCGTGGTCACCCAGGGCCGCCGCCCTGGTAGGCGAGGTCGGCCAGGACGGGGACGCCCTGACGCTCGCAGATGCGGATGATCCGGTGGGTGCGGGCCGCAGTCAGGTCGTGAGTTCGTCCCGGCAACGCGGGTGAGAGCCACAGCAGCCGGCCGTCCGGATCGGTGACCACCTGCACGTTCACGCCGTGCCAGCGGTGCTTGTGGGAGTAGTCGGCGTGTCCGTCGCCCGACCCGGTCGCATTCGGCGAGCGTGCCGTCCAGCAGGACGAAGCCCGCATCGGCCTCGCGCAGGACCTTCAGCAGACCCGGGGCACGGTCGGCAAGCAGGTTGATGACGGCGCTGGTGTAGGCGTGGGCGGTGGACTCGCTGACCCCGAACCCGGCAGCGATCTTCGCCAGGGTGGTGTGCTCGCGCAGATAGATGACCAACGAGGCCCCCTAGCAACGTGATCGAGACGTCAGACATCTCGATCAACAGCCCGGGGGCCTCGCTCGTTGCGCTTCGCGGCCGTCACCTGATCGGTGGCCAACTCGAAGAAACTCATTGAACTTCAACCAACTCGAAGGTCAACGTCAGCGTGAGGCGTCACCAAACTCATGGCCAGCGACAACTAGTCCTCTCCGGGGACCGCCATTTCTCCAAGTAGGGACCAGTCGTCCTGCGGAACGGTCATGTTAACGATGCGCGGCGTCTTGACCAGATGAGGCGGCAGCGTCTGCTGCGCGGCCTTGAAGTGCGCGGACTGCACATGCGCGGCCCCAGCCTCTTCGTCGCGGAAGGCCTCGACCAAGACGTACTCCGTGGGCTCCTCCACGCTGCGCGACCAGTCGAACCACAGGCATCCGGGCTCGGCGCGCGTCGCCCGGGTGAACTCGGCGCTGATCTCGGGCCAGCGGTCGGCGTGCTCGGGGCGGACACGAAACTTGGCGGTGATGAAGATCATGGGATTCCTTCGCTGATATCGGTTGCAGCGCCTCCGCCGCGTGGCGGGGCGGAGGGGGGAAGCGGTCGTGTCGCGTACGGCGGGGGCGGTGCGGGCTCATCCATGGGCGGGTGGGGCCG
Organism: Streptomyces chartreusis; assembly: GCF_008704715.1. Taxonomy (NCBI): domain Bacteria; kingdom Bacillati; phylum Actinomycetota; class Actinomycetes; order Kitasatosporales; family Streptomycetaceae; genus Streptomyces; species Streptomyces chartreusis. Next base: position 22,729 of record NZ_CP023689.1, on the reverse strand, counting down.
GGCGTGCATTCCGGCCGTGCTGCCAGGACGTACCGCGACACGATCGTACGAGTTCGGAAGGCGACATCGTGGATGGCCACCCGAGTGGTCGTCACGACCGGAGGACCAGCTGACCGTCCACGTAGGGAAGGACCTTGGCGCGGGGGAGGTGTACGAGGACCTCCTCGCCCGTCGGAGTTCCCTCCTCGCGCGGTGTCTTGGCCCTGACGAGTTGCCCGCCGACCTCGACTTCGAGCACGCGTTGCGCGCCGTGGTCGCTGATACGGCGCAGCCGGCCGGGGAAGGTGTTGGCGCCGGGTTCCGTGACGACCTTGACGTACTCGGGCCGGACGCCAACTTGGACCTCGGTCGTATTGCCGGGGACGTCCCAGGCGACCGACAGGGGCCTGCCGCCCAGCGCGAAGGGGCCGTCGTTGCGGTCCACGGTCAGGAAGTTCATCGCCGGTGAGCCGATGAAGTAGCCGACGTATGTGGAAGAGGGCGCCTCGAACAACTGCTCAGGGGTGCCTTGCTGGACGGCGCGGCCGTCCTTCATGACGAGCAGTTCCTGCGCGAAGCTCATCGCCTCGTACTGGTCGTGCGTCACATAGATCACCGTGGGCCGGAACTGCTCGGTGATCTCTCGGATCTTGCGCCGCAGCGAGTGCTTCAGCTGCGGGTCGATCACGGTGAGCGGCTCGTCCATCAGGACGGCCGCCACGTCGTCACGGACCAGGCCGCGGCCGAGTGAGATCAGCTGCTTGTCGTCGGCGGTGAGCCCGCGAGCGGGCTGCTTCAACCGGTCGTGCAGGTCCAGGGCCTCGGCAACCTGGCGGACCTTGGCGTCGGTCCTCGCCTTGTCCCAGCGTCGGCACTGCAGCGGGAAGGCGAGGTTGTCGTAGACCGTCATCGACTTGTAGATGACGGGGAACTGGAAGACCTGGGCGATGTTGCGCGCCTTGGTGGGCAGGGCGGTGACGTCGACGCCGTCGAACAGCACCCGCCCTTGGGATGGTCTGACCAGGCCGGACAGGATGTTCAGCAGGGTTGTCTTGCCGCAGCCCGAGGGCCCGACCAGGGCATAGGTCTTGCCGGACTCGAAGGTCAGCTTCAGCGGCTTGAGAGCCCACCGATCCTCCTCGGCACCCGGCGCGTACGCGTGCCCGACGTCGACGATGTCCAACTGCGCCATATCAACGGCCTTCCACTGAAGCGAGATCGTACGAAGGTGTCTGCACGAGCGCCCCCCGCTCGTCGAAGGCGAACAGCCGGTCGGGACGGAGCCGGAGCCTGACCAGGTCGCCGAGGGCGACGTCGTGGATGCCCTCGATCTGTACGACGAAGGGGGTCTCGCCGACGACCACGTGGACGAAGGTCTCGGATCCGGAGATCTCGACGAACGTGACCTCGCCTTCGACACCGCTGGAAGCCAGGCTGACGTCAGTGGCGCGCAGGCCGAACTGGTAGGCGCCGTCGGGCAGGTCGGCCAGGTGCGCGGAGACGTGCGTGGCTTGGAAGCCGGCCACCGTGACCTGGCCGCCCTCGAGTCGGCCCGCGAAGATGTTCATGGGCGGGTCGTTGATGATGGACGCCACCGTGGTGGTCGCCGGGCGTTCGAAGACCTCCTGCGGGGTGCCGCTCTGGAGGATTTGGCCCTCGTGCATGACAAGGACCACGTCCCCGAGCATCATCGCCTCGGCGGGTTCGGTGGTCGTGTAAATGACGATCGCGTCGCCCCGGTCCGAGAAGAGGGCCTTGAACTCGTCGCGCAGCTGTTCACGCAACTTGTAGTCCAGGTTCGCCAGCGGCTCGTCGAGCAGGAGGATGCCGGTGCCACGGGCCAGCGCGCGAGCCATCGCGACGCGCTGCTGCTGGCCGCCGGAGAGCTGGGAGGGCTTGCGCTTCTCGAAGTCCGCCAGCCCCACGCTCGCCAGACTCTGCCGGACTCGCTGCTTGACCTCGTCCCGTGACAGCCCGGCCCGCTTCAGCGGGAAGGCCACGTTGTCGTACACGTTGAGGTGCGGGTAGTTGATGAACTGCTGGTAGACCATGGCGGTGTCGCGCCGCCATACCGGCGTCTTCAGGAAGTCGGCTCCCGCCCGGGTCAGCGAGCCGGAGTCCACCTTTTGCAGGCCGGCCAGGGCTCGCAGCAGCGTTGTCTTCCCCGCCATCGTCCGGCCGATGATGGTGTGGAGCCGTCCCGGCCGGAAGGTGGCGGTCACGTTCTTGAGGTGGTCGACGCCGTCGACGGTCAGGCACAGATCGGTGGTGCTGAGGTTCATCGGACCGCTCCCGAGAGGTTCCCCTTGGACAGGAGGCGCTCGACCCAGAGGGCGAGCAGGATCAGCGGTGCCACGCCGAAGAGCGCGGCGGCGGACAGCGTCCACCACGGTGGAATGGAGGAGTTGAGAGCGACGACCGCCTGAGGCAGGGTCTGGACCTCGGTGAAGGTCAGCCGGAAGGCGAAGAAGAAGTCGTTCCAGCCGAACACGGCGCAGAACATCGCCGCGACGGTCAGCCCTGGCAGGGAGTTCGGCAGGATGGCCCGTACGAAGGTCTGGAACGGGGGGCAGCCGTCCAGCATCGCCATCTCGTCGATCTCGCGGGGGATGCCGTTGAAGAAGTCCACCATTACCCAGACCGCGATGGGTAGAAGGAGCGCGACCGTCACGATGACCAGGCCCGGGATGGTGTCCAGGAGGCCGCCCCACTGCAGGAGGTAGAAGAAGGGGATCACCAGGACGACGGGCGGCATGATCCGTTGGGAGACGAAGAAGAAGACGATGTCGCTGTTCTTGATGAAGCCCAGCCTGAACCGGTACCGGGAGAGCGCGTAGGCGGCCAGTGACCCGAGGGCCAGGCTGATGGCGGACGCGGCGATCGTGACGATGGCACTGTTGATGAAGGGATCGATCACGTCGACGCCGCCGGCTCCGCCGAAGATGTTGCGCCAGCCGGTGAGGGTGGGCTCGTACTGGGCCCAGGGGACGTAGGTGGGACCGCCCTGGACGGCGTTGGCGTTCTTGAAGCTGGTCGTCATGGCCCAGAAGAACGGTCCCGCGACGAAGCACGCCCACAGGGCGATCACGGTGTACTTGAACACGGGATAAAGGCGCGACCTCATGAATCCCCCTTCAGCTTGAGGGCCCTGGTGAGAAGGGCGGCGACGATCGTGAGCGTGACGATCATCAGGACGAGGTAGGTCAGGGACATCGCCCCGCTGTAGCCGGTCTGCTGATCGCGGAGGCCCTGGATGTAGAGGTAGTAGCCCGGGGTCTCGGTGGAGGACCCCGGTCCGCCGGACGTCAGGACGTAGACGCTGTCGGAGAGCTTGGACGCCTCGATCAGCCGGATGATGACCGCCGCCACCGAGACCGGTGCCATCAGCGGGAAGGTCACCTTCCAGAAGGTGCGCCAGGTGCCGGCGCCGTCGATCGCGGCGGCCATGAACGGTTCCTTGGGAAGGCTGAGCAGGCCGGCCAGCAGCAACAGGAACATGAAGGGGGTCCACTGCCAGACCTCGACGGTCATCAGCGCGAACAGGGCCGGTCCGGACTCGGTGAGCCAGGGAATCCTCGGCAGGCCCAGCATCCCCAGGAGGTCGTTCATCGGCCCCAGCGACTCATGGAAGATCGTCTGCCAGATGGCGGCCATCACCACGGGGGTGGTCATCATGGGGACGAGGAAGAGCACCCGCCAGAATCTGCGGCCGCGTGCCTCGCGCCAGACCAGGAGGGCCATGCCGAAGCCGATGAGGTACTGGATCAGGACTGTGCCGCCCGCGAGCAGGATCAGCCGGGTGATGGAGGTCCAGAATCGACTGTCGTCCAGCATCGCGGTGTAGTTGGCGCCTCCGATGAAGTCCATCTGAGGGTTGCTGACGTTCCAGCCGGAGAAGCTGACGCGGATGGTGAACAGAAGGGGGAAGATGATGATCAGGAAGAGCGTGAGCAGTCCCGGCAGGAGGAACATGCTCTTGTGCCGGCGCAGGCCGTCCATGGGTCTCCTTGCGGAAGGAAGCGGGATCCCCCGGATGGCCGGCCGGTGCGGTCCGGCCACCCGGGATGCCCTGCGTTCGGATCAGGACTCGTCCTCGAGCGCGACCACGTTGCGATAGGCGCTCTGGACCTTGTCCTTGCCGATCTGGTCGGTGATCTTGGCCCATTCCCTGGCCACGCCGTCCAGCGCCCGCTGCGGGGACTCCTGGCCCGCCAGCGCCGCGGCGACTCCGTTGGCCAGCGCGGACATGTACTGGTTGACGCCGGGGACACGCAGGTCGAAGACCCGGTTGGGGTTCTCCTCCATGCCGGAGAGCGTGTCCACGTACGCCTTGGCGACGTCCTTGTCCCAGCCCTGCTTCTCCCAGAACTCGGGTGCGAAGTGGGAGATGCGGTAGGGGTTGACGCCGAAACGTCCGATGGTCAGGTCGAGAGCGGTGTTGGCCTCGTTGCTGAAGAAGCACAGGTAGTCGAAGGCCATCTCCTGGTGGCTGGAGGCCTTGGCCACCGCGGAGGTCCATCCCCAGGTGAAGTAGGCCGCCTGGTTCGCCTTCTTGTCCCACGCCTTCGTGGTGCGGTTGTAGACCTCGGTGGAGCCCGGTAGCGGCGCCGCCTGAACCGTGTTGCGGATTTTGCTGTCCGGCTGCTGGGCCTGGATGAAGGCGTCGTCCCAGGAGTAGGACATCAGGGTCTGGCCGCCTCCGAAGGAGAAGATCTCGTCTCCCAGGCCGAAGTTGGAGCCGCCGGGTGCCCAGGTGGACTTCGCCTTGACCATGTCTTGCAGGGCGCGGACGAAGCCGGGCGTGTTGATGAGCGGCTTCATGGTCTCTTCGTCGAAGAAGACACCGCCCTTGACGTCCGGATTCTTCACGTAGGGCGCCGCCCGGCTGATGAACGCGGAGAACGTCAGGTCATCGCGCTTGGTGACCTCGGCGCTGCCGTAGTTCTTCTTGCCGTCGCCGTCGAAGTCCTTGCCGCTGAAGGCCTCGGCTATGTCCTGGTATTCGGTCCAGGTGGTGGGGACCTTCAGGTCCTTGCCCGTCGCCTTCTTGTACTGTGCCTGCCACTTGGGGTCCTGCAGCACATCGGCGCGGATCTTGAGGTAGTGCCGGTCGCCGTCCACCGGGTACTGCATGACCTTGCCGTCCCAGGTCGCCACGTCCATGTAGGCCGCGGTGACGTCCTGCATGCCGGTGGTGTTGAGGTACTTCTCCGGGACCGGTGCCAGGTACGGGGCCATGTCGCCGATCCACAGGGACGGGTAGAACATGACGTCGTACGCCGGCTGGCCCGCCTGAAGGGGCGTGAGGATCTTCTGGTGCAGCTCGCCGAAGGGGACGTTGACCACCTCGACCTTCCCGCCGGTGATCTCCTCGAACTGCTTGGCATGCAGTTGCGTCGGCTCACCGATGACCGGGACGGCATGGCTGATGATCTTCAGTGTCTGCCCCGAGTAGTCCTTGCGGCTGATCGACTCGTAGCTGCAGGAGCCGGGGACGTCCTTGACCTTCGTCGTCGGGTAGTTCTTGCCGTACTTCTGGTAGCTGATGTCCGAGCCGGACTTGAAGAGCGCGGTCTTCTCCTTGGGCTTTTGCTGTGCCTCGTCCTGGGCGGTACACGCGGTGGCGGTCAGAGCCGCTGCGGCCGCTACGGCGACCAGGCCCTTGTACGGTCTGCTGCGCATGGGGCTTCTCCTGCGGTGTCAGGGAATCAAGATCGCTCGGCCGCGGACGGCGCCGGCGTGCAGGTCGTCGAGGGCCTGCCGGAAGGAGGCGAGGGGGTAGCGCTGGGTGTGGAGGGTGACCTTGCCGTGGGCCGCCAGGACCATCAGCTCGGACAGGTCGTTGTAGGACCCCACGAGATTGCCGATGAAGTTGATCTCCGTGGAGATGACGTCGATCGTCGGCACGTGGAGGTGGCCGCCGTAGCCGATGACGTAGTAGTTGCCGTTGCGGCGCAGGCAGGCCACGCCCGTCTCGACGGCGCCGCCCTCACCGACGAAGTCAAGAACGGCCTCCGCCCCGTGCCCCGCCGTGAGGTCCCGTACGCGGTCGGCCTCGCTGCCGTCCGCGAGGAGCGTGTGGTCGGCGCCGAGTTCCTTGGCCAGCGCGAGAGCCTCGGGGCTGCGGTCGATGACGATCATCTCGACCGGCGACAGGGCTCGCAGCACCTGGATTCCGATGTGCCCGAGTCCGCCGGCGCCGATGACGACGGCCTTGTCACCAGGCCACAGTGCCCGGGCAGCCTTGGCGGCGGCGTGGTATGCGGTGAGCCCGGCGTCGGCCAGGGCTGCCACAGAGGCCGGCTCCAGGGACGGGGCGAGAGGCACGACCGAGCGGGCGCTGGTCCTGAGGTACTCGGCGTAGCCACCTGCAGCGTCGATGCCGGGGAAGGCCGAGTTCATGCAGTGCACGTCGTCTCCGGCCCGGCAGGCGCGGCACAGTCCGCAGGTCACCAGCGGGTGCAGGATGACGGGGTCACCCACGTCGACGTTGGTGACGGCCTCCCCGACCTCCGCGACCCAGCCGGCGTTCTCGTGACCGATCGTGTACGGAAGGGCGACCCCGCTCTTCTCCTTCCACTGTCCTTCGAGGATGTGCAGATCGGTCCGGCAGACTCCGGCGCCCCCGATCTTCACGATCACATCCAGCGGGCCGGTGATCTGCGGATCCGGCACATCCACGAGCACGGGCGGCTCGTCGTATTCGATGACCTGCACGGCTTTCAAGGCGGCTCCCTGCGAGTCGGCGTTTGGGGGGTGCGCCGATTACACAGGCCGTCGTTCGCAGGTCGATGTCTCAGAATCCGTCCGCGAATGTCTCAATGTGATACACGCCGTAGGCGCGATGCCCCCGGGCTGCTCCAATCACTGCACCGAGGAATGTGACGCGCGCCGCACGGGAGAGTTAAATGCCCCGACACCAACCCGGGAACTCACTGAAAGCAGCCAGAGAGCTCTACCTGGAGGCCACCAACGACCCGAGCGCCCGGCCACTGGTGGTTGCCTCGTGGCAACGCTCGATCGAGTACAAGGTGAAGTCCGGCAGCCTTGACGCTCCCTACCTGGACAACCCCAATCTGGACAGCCCCCTGGCCAGGGCGGCGCTGCCCATCCTCAACAGGCTGCACGAGCAGCTCGCCGACGACCCGGTCTCCACGATCATCACGGACCGCAACGGCGTGGTGCTGTCGCGGAAGGTGTCTCACGAGGGTCTGACGACGCACCTCAACCGCGTGCGTCTGGCCCCGGGCCACGTCTTCGCCGAGCGCTACGTCGGCACGAACGGCATCGGGACCGCGCTCGCCAGCGGCCGCCCGGTGGTGATCGCCGGAAGGCAGCACTACGTCGAGGAGCTGCGGGAGTTCCACTGCGCGGCGGTGCCGATCCTGCATCCCACCCGGAGCACCTTGCTGGGAGCGTTCAACCTCACCACCATCCGTCAGGGCTCCGACGGCATGCTGATGGCCTTCGCCCGCTCGGTTGCGGCGCAGATCGAGGCCGAGATCGCGGCGATCACCTCGCGGCGCGAGCGCGCGCTCTTCCATGACTACATGGAGGCGTGCTCCTCGGCGCGCCCGGGACCCGTGCTGGCGCTCAACCGTGATGTCGTGATGATGAACGATCAGCTCAGTGCCGCCGTGACCGGGCCCGATCAGTACGCGCTGCTCGACCACGCCCGTGAGATCGCCGAACACCACCGGCTGGAGGGGACCCGCAGCATCGCCCTGCCCTCGGGGCGGGTCGCCGAGCTCAGGGTCAGTCGCTGCCGGCGCGAGGACAGCGACGCCGGCGCCGTCTTCCGGGTCCGGCTGATCGGACGGGCCCAGCCCACACCCGCAGTCTCCGCCCCGCCCGCCCGCTCCAGCCTGGGACTGGTGGGCTCGTCCCCGCCCTGGCTGCGCGCGGTCGCCGACAGCGAAACAGCGTTCGTCGCCGGGACATGGCTGCATCTCACGGGCGAGGCCGGCGTCGGCAAGAAGACTCTGGTCGAGGCTCTGCACCGGGTCCATGGCGCCGGGCGTCGGCTGGAGGTGCGGGAAGCACCGCCCTCGGATGCGCCCGCCGTCATCGAGCGCTGGCTGCACGACATCGGTGAGCTGCTCGGTGTGCCGTCCAACGTTCTCCTGCTGAGTGATGTGCACCTGCTGGGCGACGAACTGCGGCAGCGGCTGACGAACGTGCTGGCGCGGAGGGACGGCAGCGCGACCGCGCAGGTGGTCATGACCAGCCAGCCGTCGATGGTCAGCGCCGACGACGAGCTCGACCGGGTCTGCCGCGCCTCGGGGGAGGTACCGGCGCTGCGCCATCGCTACGGGGACACCGAACACCTGGCACGGTTCTTCCTGCGCAAGTACCGGCCGAGCGGAGACAGCAGGTTCTCCACGGACGCGCTGACCATGCTGCAGCGCTGCCCCTGGCCCGAGAACGTCCGGCAACTGGAGTCGGTGATCCGGGGGCTGGCACGGCGCGCCTCGGGCCCGGTGATCCACGCCGACGACCTGCCGCCGGAATGCCGCGTGTCGTCGAACAAGGTCCTGACCACCATCGAGGCGCTCGAACGCGACGCCATCCTGCGCGGGCTGATGGACCGCAACTCCAATGTCCAGAGGACCGCGCAGGACCTCGGGATCTCCCGCGCCACCATGTACCGCAAGATGCGCCGCTACGGGATCGTCCCGTCCAGCCTGACGTGACCGGCCGTTCCCGCACGCGTGTGGCGGGGTGCGGCGCCGGGCCCTGTGGCGGCGATGGCGGGGCGGATCCACCGTGAGACTGTGCGGCTGGGCACCACACGCCAGACGCAGTGCGCCAGGGCAATGCAGGTCACGCCCTTATCTCGTTCGCACTGAAACGCCGGCACCTGGAAGGCCATGCGGCCGCGCCGGGAACAGCCGTCCTGCCGGCACGGTTGCATCGACCGAGAGACCGGCGTCGCCCGGGCGGGGAACTCGGCGACGAGAGGTCGTCGCCCCACCAGGATCCGGACCTCAGGAGCGGTACGCCCGCCGCGCAGTCGGACCAAGACGTATTTATGCAGGAGGACTTTTTCATGACCGACCGGCCCTTGACGCTCATGGCAGTACACGCCCACCCCGACGACGAGGCCACCGGAACCGGAGGGGTCCTCGCGAGGTACGCGGCGGAAGGCATCCGTACGGTTCTCGTGACGTGTACCGACGGCGGTTGCGGTGACGGGCCGGGGGGCGTCAAGCCGGGCGCCACCGGGCACGATCCGGCGGCGGTCGCCCTGATACGCCGTCAGGAACTCGAGGCGAGCTGTGGCGTCCTGAAGGTCAGCGATCTGGAGATGTTGGACTACGCCGACTCCGGGATGATGGGCTGGCCGAGCAACGACGCCCCCGGATCCTTCTGGCGGACCCCTGTGGAGGAAGGCGCTGCCCGACTCGCGGAACTCATGCGGCACTACCGACCTGATGTCGTCGTCACCTACGACGAGAACGGCTTCTACGGCCACCCCGACCACATCCAAGCCCACCGCATCACAATGGCGGCGCTGGAGATGACCGCGCTGACCCCGAAGGTGTACTGGACCACGATGCCCCGCTCGGGAATGCAGCGCTTCGGTGAGATCATGCGCGAGTTCGGTGAGGACATGCCGGAGCCGGATCCCGCCGAGGCCGCCGCGCTGGCCGAGATCGGCCTCCCCGACGATGAGATCACCACGTGGGTGGACACCACCGAGTTCAGCGGTCAGAAGTTCGACGCACTCGCCGCGCACGCCAGCCAGGGCGAGAACATCTTCTTCCTCAGGATGGGCAAGGAGAGGTTCAGCGAGTTGATGGGCATGGAAACCTTCGTGCGCGTCCAGGACGCCACCGGGGCCGCCCTACCGGAGAACGATCTCTTCGCCGGACTGCGCTGATTGCACCGCTCTCCATACACCGGTGCTGTCCGGGCAGCGCATGAAGGACCACATCGTCAGAGTCGCGGGCAGGCTGATGGTGTTCGGGATGGTGCTGCTCGCGCCGACGATCGGTGGCACGCTGCTGCTTCTCCTCCACGTCGTCGTGCCGAACCTGCTCGCCGAACTGCTGGTCGGCAGTGTCATGTTGTGATTCGCCGTGTGCTGGTACGGATTGCCTGCCTGCCTGCCTGCCTGCCTGCCTGGCTTCGCCGACGCTCGGCGCCCGACGACCAGGCATGTAGGCAAGGCGAGTTCGGTGGTACAGCTGGTGAAGTAGCGGGGTGCCCCGCATGGGCATCTGCTAGTCCGCGGCGTCGGTGCCTTTTCCTCCTGGTCGTCCCGCGTGGCGGACACCTGCGCCACGATCCCCGACCGCCTCATCCGGGGACACGCCCCGGACGAGAACATACCGCTCGCCACGCTCACCCTCACGAGCTGGCGGCCCGCCAGTGTTCGGTCCGCGAGGTGTCGGGTGTGGTCTGGGGGACCCTGACATTTGTCAGGGTCCCTTCCTGTCTGCGGGTTTCTAGTCTTGCGCCTGGAGAACGGTCCAGCGTGACGTCGCGGGATTCAACCTGAGGAGGACGAAGGACGTGATCTTGAAGCGGAAGAGAGAAACCGGCCGCCAGGGCTGGCGTGCGCTGCTCGGTGTCGCCTTCGCGTTCGGTCTGGCAGCGATGACGCCGTTACAGGCTCAGGCGGCTCCCATGGAGAGCGCCAGCTACGGCAACCTTCCCAACGAGGGCCTCTACCCCGAACAGACCTCCTGCTCGGGAAGCTACTACCAGCCCAACGTGCCCGGCGGGGCGACGAAGACGGCGGTCTACGCAGGGCGCACCATCACCCTGAAGTACTTCTACAGCCCCGGGTGCGGCTCGTTCGCCCGCATCGAGAACGCGCCGGAGGGCTGCGCCGCACACAGCAACCGCCTCACGGACACCAGCACCGTGTGGGTGCTCGAAACAGTCGACCCGGGGATCGACTACGCCTACACCAAGGTGATCAACAACCTCGACGGCCGGCTGAGCAAGGCGGTGCTCTTCTGCGACAACCAGCGTCTGGCTGAGACCGCCTGGTACTAAGGCCCGTCTTCGAACGGATCCTGCCCGGAGCAGACATCGCGCGAGTGTGACCGCTGCCTCGTATGAGGTGGCGGTCCTCTCGTATCTGGTGGCGATGCCGCAGAAGCCCTTGAGCCGGTTGGAAGCAGTCCTCGCCCAGATGCTGGACGCTGTGACTCACTTCGCACGGATCCGAGGTCTCTTCGCCGCCACTACGACGACCGTCGACGATGCCTTGGCCGCCCTGGACAGCGCCTATCAGGAGGCGAGTTGACGGCCGGGGTGCGGTTTCCGAAGCCAGGATGCCCGGGCCGAGGTCGGACACATCCGGCTGGGGTACAAACGGACGCTCTGGCCGGGGGCCCGTCGCCGGGGGCGTTACTCGTCGATCGCTGCCCCGAACTGCGCGTTGGCCGCGGGTGCCCCGAGCCGGGCTCCGCCGTAGTTCCAGGTGCCCTGGGCGACCAGTCCCGACGGCGAGGCGGGGATGACCCATACGAATCCGTCGTTGGTGTTCTCGCCCGGTGCCGCCGCGAGCAGGCCGAAGCGGCCGTCCTTGTTTGCGTCGATCAGCCGGACGTGGCCGCCCCAGCGGTCCGAGGTCTCGGCCGTGCCGGGGATGTCGGCGAGCTGCTGGTCGAAACTCTTCGCGCCGACGTTGGTGAAGCCGGTCCGGTCGCCGCGCAGCACCCACACCGCGCCCGCGTTGGAGACATTGCCGATGTCCTCGCCGGGTGCGCCGATGGCGAGGTCCGGGTGGCCGTCGCCGTCGGTGTCGCCGGCCGACAGCTCCGCGCCCCACTGGTCGCCCGTCTCGGCGACGCCGGGGATTCCGCTGGAGTCCTGGGTCCAGTACTGCACCGGCTCCGGTTCCAGACCGGACAGGTCGCCGCGGCCCGCGTAGAGGCTGATCCCGCCGCCCCGCGGTGAGCCCGCGCCGGTGTCGCCGATGACGAGGTCGTCCTGACCGGTGCCGTCCCAGTCGCCGGAGACGATCGCCGGGCCGCCGGGGAAGGTACCGCCGTCGCCGAGCTCACTGATGTCCGGAGCACCGTGCAGCACGTGCACCGTGCCGATGCCGGGCTGGTCGCCGGTGGTGACGCCTGAGACGGCCAGGTCGGCGAAGGAGTCCTCGTTGTAGTTGCCGTGGCTGAGACTGCGGAACTCGAAGCCGCTGTCCGCCGGCGCGAAGTCCCGCGCCCGCAGGCTGCCCTGCGACATGTTGACCTGTTGTCCCGCCCCGCCGGGCTGGGCGGCGAAGAACAGCAGGGCGTCGTCCTCCAGGACGGCGATCGAGTCACGCGGGTCGGCGTTGGGGTCCGCCGGGTCCGGGGCGAAGTAGCGGGCCGCTTCGATCGCCCGGCCGAAGTTCGCACCGGCCCGCGGCGCGGCGGTGTTCTCCAGCCAGGTGCTGTCGGACCCGTGCAGCCCGGTCGGCGACCCCCAGAAGATCGTGGCGCCGCCCGCGTCGGACAGCCCAGCCAGGTCCTCGCCGGGGATGCCGACGATGGCGTCGTCGTAACCGTCGTTGTCCAGGTCACCGGAAGCCACGGCACGCCCGAAACCGTCGCCGGCCTCGGCACCGCCCGGGACACCCGAGGTGTTCTGGTGCAGCACGCTCTTCCTGGTGGTGCTGAGACCGCTGGACGAGCTGTACTGGACGGTGACGTAGCCGGCGCCCGTGGCGCCGCTCACCGTGGCCCCCGGGGCGCCGGTCAGCACGTCGTCGAAACCGTTGCCGTCGTAGTCGCAGTTGCGCTGCTGCCAGCCGATCGACGGGAAGGGCACCGCGGCCTGTGCGGCGGGAGCCGCGAACACGGCGCCGCCACCGAAGGTGAGGAGTGCTGCGGCCGCGAGGACCGCGCTTCTGATGTGACGCACAGGAGGAACTCCTTGGTCCCTAGATGTCCTACGGCGTGCCGCTCGGCCGCGGTGGGGTGCGTGGGGGTGGTCGGCAGAGGTGCGAGATCACTTCATCGGCGTGACGCCGAAACAGAGACAGACCGGTCCGATAGCTCTGAGTGCCGGGCAGTGCGGCACTCAACCGGGAAGACACCTGAGGTTCATGAAGGGTTGTACGCCAGGTCGGTCGTTCGTCGCGGAGGCGGGAGGGGCCGCACCCGGGCCTGGGGTGGCCCGGAGTCGGCAACGACGGCAGCCGGCCACGCTACCCCCGGATTCCCTCGAGGCGTTGTCAACGCCTGTGGAGCGATCGGCCGTCGGCAGGTTGATGGGCTTGAGTCTCCCGTAGGGGGAGACGGCAAGGTGGGGGCATGGACGGCGACACGCTCTACTCGATCGGCGAACTGGCCCGGCGGACCGGCCTGACGGTCAAGACCATTCGGTTCTACTCCGATCGCGGGATCGTGGCGCCGACGGACCGCAGCCCGGCCGGCTACCGCCTCTACGACATCCACGCTGTCGCGCGCCTGGACCTTGTGCGGACCCTGCGAGACCTGGGGGTGGACCTGCCCACGATCCGCAGGGTCGTGAACCGGGAACTCTCGCTTCCGGAGGTCGCCGCAACGCACGCCGAAGCCCTGGCCGTGCAGATCCGCGTCCTGCGTCAGCGGCATGCGGTGCTGGCAGCGGTGGCCGAGCGGGGGCTCACTGCTGAAGAGACGGATCTCATGCACAAACTGGCCCAGCTCTCCGAGGACGAACGCCGACGTCTGATCGGGGACTTCCTCGATGCCGCCTTCGGCAGTCTCGACACCCACCCCGCGTTGGCGGGGATCAGGCGCTCGATGACCCCCGAGATACCCGACACCCCCGAGGCGGAGCAGATCCGGGCATGGGCGGAGTGGGCCGAACTGGCCGCAGACCCGGATTTCCGCGCCGGCGTGCGGCGAATGGCCGACGACCATGCGGCCGAGCAGGCACAAGGCGACACCACGGGCCCGCGCCGCAACCTCGGCGCAGTCGTCCGTGACCGGGTCGGCCCCGCCCTGGCGGCGGGCATCACCCCGGCTTCGCACCATGCCGATTCGATCGTTGCGACGCTTGCGGCTCACTGTGCACACGCGCTCGGCCGCCCCGACGACGCCGAGCTGCGCCGCCTGCTGCTGGCCCGGCTGGAGAGTGTGAGCGACCCACGCTGGGACCGGCACCTCCAGCTGCTCGCAGTGATCAACGGCTGGCCCGCTCCGGAGAGCCTGGTGCCGGCGTTCAACTGGTCCATCGAGGCCGTGCGAGTCCGAATGGAACGGTAGTGGGCCGGAGGTCGTGGGTGTGGGTGCATGGAGGACGTTGCTGCCCTCGTCGACGTGTTCCGGGATCCCGCACTGTGCGACTGAACGAGCTCGGTCGTAGAGAACGAGGGCGATGCGGTGCGGTGAGTGCGGGGCCGGGAGCGAGGCTGGGCAGCGGGGGACCGAAGCGCAACCCGCTTCACCCCACCGGCAGTTGGTGGGCCATGTGGTCCTTAAGCACATGTGGTCCTTGAGAAAAGGTGGCCTCCGGCAAACCGTCGGCCGCTGCCCTCGACGGCCCCGCCCACGAGCCAAGCTGCCGGCGGCGGGCTGCCGCTCCCAGTTGGTTCAGCAGCGCACCAAGGGTGAAGGGGGCCAGCCGTCTCGGTTGCAGTGATTCAGACCGAACCAGCGCTGCCCGATGGTCAGACCGGTGGTGCCGTAGCCGAGCTCGGTAGCCACGCCGGACAGCTCGCGGCTGCGCACGCTGGGGGTGCGGTCACGGCTGTCCCGGTCGGTCCAGGTGCTGGGCCAGTCCAGCTCGCCGGGGGGATCCGGCGGTGTGGCCTCCACGATCACGTCGTTCTCAGCGGTGCGGAGGTGACGCAGCTGGTGGCCACCGCCCGGAGACGACACCCTCAACCCTGACGCCTGTTCCCTACTGGCGAGTTGGAGGGCACCCACAGCGACCGCTTCCCAGGGTTTGGAGGATTCGCGCTGCAACCCTCTCCAAACGTCGGCCTCATCACGTCCACTACCTACGTTTCGGGTCGAACGCCCCAGTTGATGACCTTGGGGCGGCGACACGGTGGCCTGTAGGAAGGTTCCCGGCGCGACTCAGACCACCAACCAGCCTGCGCCCCGGGGGACTTGCTCAGTTATAAGCTCGCGGGGCCGGGCCTGAAAGGACGATCCAGCGTGTCTGGAACGAGGAAAAGAAATCGCTGCCTGTCCCGAATAACCATCGGCGTCACCACCGCGGCCCTGTTACTCGGCACCGGCGTGGCGTCTGCCGCCGACAGCCCGGATCCCATTGCGAACGGAAACTACGCTCCGTCGTCGCGTCCGGCCGCCGGGCCGGAGAAGGGCACCCGAGCCGGTGGCCGCCCGGCGTCGGGAAGCAAGCCGGAAGCCGGACCCACATGGAAGCAGAGCGGCACCGTGTGGCAGGTCGACCGCACCGTGGCTCAACTGCGCAACTCGGTCACGGACCCTGACGGGGACAAGGCGAACCTCACCTTCGAGGTGTGGACCGTCGACGCGGCCGGGAAGCCGAAGGCCAAGGTGAAGCTCACGGGCCAGAACGCTGACCCGGCCAACGAGGGCGACGTGTCCGCCGAGTACGGCGTCATCGTGTCCAAGATGGTGGCCTCGGGCTCGAAGGCCACGGTCACCGTCCCGCACGGCAACCTCAAGCCCGCCACCACCTACGCGTTCCGTACCTCCGCCTACGACGGCTCCCTCTACGAGACGGACTGGTCGCCCTACGCGACGTTCAAGACCCGGGGCCGGCAGGTCGACATCACCCTCCCGGCACCCAAGAGGGACGCGACGGACCCGGCGTTCGACACCTCCTGGCAGCCGGTCCCCGGCTGGGGTTCGGTGCAGACCAGGGACGCCGCGGGTGAACAGCACTGTGAGGCGACCGCGCGGGGTGACCGGCTGTGCATCGCCTGGAAGCCCGCCACGAAGGCGGACTTGGAAGCCGCCCGCGCAGCCAGGGCGAAGCTGAAGTCCACGCGGGCCGCGAACCCGCCGCTGCATGACTCCTGCGAAGTGGGCGCCGCGCAGGGCACGTACCTGTCGGTCTTCACCCGCGACAAGGCGTGCATGTACGGGAAGTTCTCCGTCCAGGTCACCGATCAGACGGGCCAGGACGAGAAGGGCTATCAGGAGTTCTTGTACTCCTCCCACATGAGCACGGCGCTGACCGGCACGGAGCTGAAACTGTGGGCCCGTGTCACACCGCTGCCGATGCCCGCCGGACACCTGCCGTTCCCCGCGCAGCCCGGGGCGATCAAGCTGACCATCTCCCCGCAGTGCTCCGCCGGGTGCGCCGACAAGCCTTCCTACGCCTGGGACGGCAACCTGATATGGGGCGGCTCCTACGACATCGACCCGCACGAGGAGACCGCGACGGCCACCGTGCAGTGGTCCGGCGGTGTGCCGGACGAGTCCGGCAAGAAGGACTCCGACCTCTCCCAGGCGCTGGCGTTCGCACCGTACGCGACCTTCTCCACCTCGGTGCCGGAGACCTTCCCCACGGACAACAGCCAGGGTTTCATCGGCAATCCGGTCTATGCGCGCTGCGACATGGTGTACTCCCCGGCGGGCTGCGTGTTCCGGGACTACATGCCCGGCTACGTGTTCAACACCGCCAAGACCCCGGCGGCCGCCGCGCACGCCTGGCTGATCCAGGCGAAGATCCGCAAGGGCGCGCCGCTGACCTACCTCCCCGACCGCAGGGGCGACACGGGCGAGCACGGTGAGCGCAACAAGTACGGCCGCGACCCCGACGCCAACCGCAGGGTCATCTGCCCGGACGGCTGGGCCGCCAAGTCCGGCCACCCGGACACCACACCGGTGACGGACATCTCCGCCGGCGACAAGTCGTCCTGTGACGAGTTCACCTTCGCGGCGAGTTACAACAGCGGCGGGATGCCCTCCGACATGGGCGGAACGAACCAGGTCAGCTCGGGCGACAGGTGTGCGCAGACCTACGCGACCAAGCTGTCGGACGCCACTTGGCGACTGTACGATGACGAGCGCACTGCAGCGCCGACGTGGTCCGAAGTGTGCGGCCGGTCCGCGATGTCCGGGTGGGTCAACTCCACCTCGATGAGCCGCTTCCCCACGTTCGCCAAGGAGCTCCGGCTGATCGATCAGGACGCGTATTTCGTCAGGACGCCGGGCTTCGACAAGTGCGACGCCTCGAAACCGACGATCAAGTGCGACATCCGCTAGCACCGGACTGACGCACACCACAGGTGTGGCCCGGGGCCGGTCACAGGGCCGACCCCGGGCCGCGCCACATCGGAGAACGGAGACACGCAGTGAGTTCCGGCGGGATCACATGGATTGCCGACGAGGACATCTCCTGGCTCGGCTACTGCATCAAGCTGGCTCGGGGCCTGACCGGCGAAGAGCTCACCGCCCGCCTCGCCGCGAGCGGCGGCCCCGTACCGGTCGAGGCCACCACGGGGCCGCGGGCCGAGGAGCTCATCGACGAGCTCGACGCGGAGCGCGGTGACAGCGACAGCATCGTCGTCCGCTACGGCGACCACGCCGGCCTGGGCTTCGCGGTGGCCTACGGGCACTGGCCGTCCGTCCTCGGGCCCGCGTACCACGACGGGACATCCCGCAACGGCGCCCACGTCTTCGAGCTGTACTACGAGAAGCAGAACCCGAAGGTCCCGCCGCCCGCCTTCGCCTACTTCCACGACGACAGTTACGTGTGCGGCTTCGACATGTACATGAGCACCTGGTCGCAGGAGATCACCGGCCCGGGCGCCGACCTCGTCCGCGCCGACATCGTCGCGGCCGGAATCCCGGAGGAGAAGGAGAGGGACACGGCACACCGCGCCTCTCTCGCCGTTCTTGAGCAGCGCTTCGAACTGGCGCTGCCGCGTGACCTGATCCTCGACGCGTCACTGCCCACCGCGCTCGTCAGAGGGCAGCAGCCGCGATGAGCGCCGCCGCGCGCTCCGTGTGCCACCCCCTTCCGACACGACCACTCCGGCCCGGCTCCGGGTAGCGCCACCGAGACACCCCCAGTTCCCGCGCCTGATACGTCACGCTTTGGGGCGGGTGAGGTACGTGGACATGAGCCGACCGGTGCACCGATGTCCGGGCGGGGACTCAAGGGACATGGCCGCCCGGTACCCGGCTCAGGTTCCGGGGAGGATACGGCGCGTTTCGTAGGCCCACATCGCGATCTCGACCCGATTGCGGGCGCCGAGTTTGGCCATCAGGCTGGCCAGATGCGTCTTCACCGTACTGAGGCTGATGTGCAGTGCGTCGGCGATCTCGGTGTTGGTCAACCCGCGAGCGACGGCCAGGAGCACCTGCTCCTCGCGGGCGGTGACGGGGGAGACCGGCTGGGCCACGGGCCGGCCGGCGGGCAGGTCCGCGAATGCCTGGAGCAGACGGACGGTGACGCTGGGCGCGATGAGCGCCTCACCGTCGGACGCCGACCGTACGGCCTGCGCCAGCAGGTCCGGTCCCGTGTCCTTGAGGAGGAATCCGCGGGCGCCGGCACGCAGTGAGCCGTAGACGTACTCGTCGAGGTCGAACGTAGTGATGACGACCACGGCCAGCGGGTCGGCGACGCCCGGACCGGCGACCAGCCGGGTGGCCTCGAGCCCGTCGAGGACAGGCATGCGGATGTCGAACAGGCAGACGTCGGGGCGTAGTTCGCGGGCCAGACGTACCGCTTCCCGCCCGTCGGCGGCCTCGCCGACCACCTCGATGCCGGGCTGGGCGTTCAGCATGATCCGCAACCCGGTGCGGATGATCGTCTGGTCGTCAGCGACGAGGACGCGAATGGACACGGCTCTCGCTCCTCGCTCCCGGCAGTTCGGCTTCGACGTGCCAGCCCCGGTCGGTACCCGGGCCGGCTCGTAGTGTGCCGCCGAGCAGGGTCGCGCGCTCGCGCAGTCCGGTAAGTCCGTATCCGTCGCGGCCCCGCCCGGTGCGCCGGCCATTGTCGCGCACGCTCACCCGTACCGTGTGCCGTTCCGCGGCGACCCGGACGACGAGCTCGGTCGCGTCCACCGCATGGCGCAGCGCGTTGGTCACCGACTCCTGCACGATCCGGTAGACGGCCGCGTCCACGGCCGGGGGCAGCGCGTCCAGTTCGCCGTCGAGCCCCAGGTCGACCCTGAGCCGGCCACCCGGGGTGCGCACCAGGCGCTCCAGATCCGCGACTCCGGCAGGAGGCGCCAGCTCGGCGCCGACCCCGCGGTCGCGCAGCGCGGCGACCATGGCGCGCATCTCCTCCAGCGTGCGCGCCCCTTCCTCCTCGACCCCCTCCAGCGCCTTGACGGCGGCGGAAGGGTCGGTGCCCGCGAGCACGCCGCCCGCCTGGGCGATGATCACCATGGCCGACACGTGGTGGGCCACCGTGTCGTGCAGTTCCCGTGCGAGCTGCTCGCGCTCGCGGGAGCGCACCTGCTCCAACTGCCGCTCGCGAGCGGTCACCCAGAACCGCACGGCAGCCCCGACCACGCCGGGCAGCAGCAGGAAGACGAGGCCCACGACCTTCTCGACGACCGGTGTCTCGTCCGCGACGACGCACAGCGTGCCGGTCGCGAGGATCAGCGCGCCGCCCAGCACGATCTCGCGTCCTGATCCCCACCGGGGCAGCGCGTACACCAGCACGAGCACGACCGCGCCGGTGTAGAGGCCGACGGGCTCGCGCGCCGCGGCGACGAGCGAGGCCACCGTAAGCAGGACCACCGAGCCGAACGCCAGCGTCACCATCGCCAGCGGGCGGGTCCGGCGCCACAGGGGCAGCAGCCACAGCCATACGGCGAACACCACCGCCACCGGCCGCCACACGACGTTCTCGCGCAGGGTGGCCTCCAGCGCCACACCGGCAAGGCCCGCCGCGAGCAGCGCCCAGTCCCGCCGCACCCGGGCGGGCACGTCGGGCGGCCGGGGTTCGGTCCACAGGGTTCGCAGGTCGTCTCGCAGCACGGTTCTCAGCCTAGGGACCACGGCGTGCCGCGCATCGGCCGAAAGGACGGGTCGTCACTCCGCCCTGAGGCCGACGGATCCGCGGCCCGCGGGCCGATGCCGCGGAACGCCGTGGCGGCGAGCCTCGGCATCGGCGGCCGTACAAGGACGGCCGACGACGTGGTTGGAGGACCCGATGCTTTCGAAAGCCCTGTTGCGCCTGGGCAGGGGCGCCGCCCGCCATCCCTGGCGGGTGATCGCGGCATGGCTGATCGCCACCACGCTCGCCGTCCTGGCCGCCGTCGCCTTCGGCGGGCGTACCGCGGACTCGATGACCGCTCCCGGACTGGACTCCCAGCGGGCCGCGGAACTGATCGAGCGGGCAGGCACCGGCCAGGAGGGAATGACCGCCCAAGTGGTCGTCACCCCCCTCGACGGCGCAGCGACGTTCTTCGACGACGACGGCGCGCGCACCGCTCTCACGCGGCTGCGGGCCGAGGTGAAGCGGCTGCCGCACGTGCTCGGCACGAGCGACCCGGCGGGGGCACTCGACACAGGCCGGGACACCGCCGTGCGCGGCGGCCTCGTCTCGGCCGACGGGCGGATCGCGGTCATCCGGGTGCAGTACCCCGACCAGAGCCGGCTGTCGGCCGAAGACCTCGACGCCCTCGTCGATCTCGGCGACCGGCTGCGCGCCGAACTGCCCCTGCGCATCGAGATGGGCGGGAACCTCTTCTACGCCTTCTCCGACCCCGACGGCGGCGTGAGCGAGCTGATCGGCCTCCTCGCCGCGGCCGCGATCCTGTTCCTGGCGTTCGGTTCGCTCGTCGCCGCCGCGCTGCCGATCGGCATGGCGGTCTTCGGGCTGACCATCGGAGTCGCCACGATGACGGTACTGGCGGGGGTGACTGAGGTCCCCACCTTCGCACCGGTCCTGGGCAGCATGGTCGGGCTCGGAGTGGGCATCGACTACGCGCTGTTCGTGCTCGCCAGGCACCGGGAGTACCTCGCGCGCGGGCTCGATCCGCAGGCGGCTGCCGGACGAGCGGTGGCAACGGCGGGGCGGCCGGTGGTTTTCGCCGGCGGCACCGTCGTCGTGTCGATCCTCGGCCTGGCGGTCGCGAACGTGCCGTTCATGACGGTGGGCGGGGTTGCCGTGTCGATCGTCGTCCTGATCATGGTGGTCGCGTCGGTGACGCTGCTGCCGGCCTTCCTCGGTGCGGCGGGCCCGCGTCTGGCCCGGGCCGGCCGGATCGGCCGGGCTCTGCAGACCAGGAAGCCGGGCCGACTCGCACGACGGCGGGACCCGGCGGCAGGCGCCACCGGGTGGCGTCGCTGGATCGGGCACGTCAGCCGGCACCCGGTGCCGTACGCGCTCGGCGCGGCGGGGCTGCTGCTGACGGCGACGCTGCCCGTGCTCGGCCTGCGCGTCGGCCTGCCCGACGACGGCTCACTGCCGCAGAGCCGTACCGAGCGCCGGGCCTACGACCTCGTCGCCGAGGGATTCGGCCCGGGCACCAACGGTCCCCTCGTCATTGCCGCGGACCCCTCCGGCGATCGGGGAGTGGTGGACCGACTCGTCGGGGCGGTCGCGGCGGATCCGGGCATCGCATCCGTCGCGCCGACGCACATCGATCGGGCCACCGGCATCGCGACCCTCGTGGTGTTCCCGACGACCAGCCCTCAGGACAAGGCCACGGCCGACACCATCGCCAGGCTGCGCACCGACGTGCTGCCCACGGCGATCGGGCAGGGCCCGGCCAGGGCCCACGTCGGCGGCGCCGCCGCGAGCCTGTCCGATGTGGGCCAACGCACCAGCAGGCGCCTGCCCGTGCTCGTCGCCACCGTGCTGGCGATGTCGTTCCTGCTGCTGATGCTGGTCTTCCGCTCGATACTCGTACCGCTCAAGGCGGTACTGCTGAATCTGCTGAGCATCGGCGCGGCCTACGGCATCATGGTCGCGGTCTTCCAGTGGGGCTGGGGAGGCGCACTCATCGGGCTGGAAGCGACGGTTCCGATCGTGTCGTTCATCCCGATGTTCCTCTTCGCCATCCTGTTCGGCCTGTCGATGGACTACGAGGTGTTCCTCCTCTCCCGCGTACGCGAGGAGTACCTGCGCACCGGCGACAACGGCACGGCGATCGTCGAGGGCGTCTCGCGCACCGCCCGGATCATCACCTCGGCCGCCCTCATCATGGTGGCGGTCTTCCTGTCCTTCGCCGTCGCCGACGACCCCTCCACCAAAATGTTGGGACTCGGCCTGGCCACCGCGATCTTCATCGACGCCACAGTGGTACGCATGGTGCTGGTACCGGCGACCATGACACTCCTCGGCCGGACCAACTGGTGGCTGCCGAAGTGGCTGGACCGGACGCTTCCCCGCGGCCCGGTCGGCACCGACGACACCGACGCGGAATCCACCGGTGAAGCCCCGCGCCCACGGCTGGTTGACCGTTGACTCAACTCCTGCCCGCCCTTGGCATCCGGCACCTCAGCGCGTCACTCAGGGGCGTATCGCTGGGGCCGTTCGGTTGTGGGGGTCGTGAGGCGTGGCTGGTGCGGTGTGTCGTCGGCTGCTACCGCCTGGGGAAGGTCACTCGCGCCGTTGAGCTGCCCGGCCGCGGCGCCGCATCCGCAGGTCAGGGCACCCGATGCTGGTCAATGTGGCTGGTCTTGAAGGGCTGCAAGGGATGCGCGGCGGCTGCTGCGCCCGTGTACGTCTCGTGCGTCAGATCCGCGGTTCCGGTGTCTGAGCCGGGTGGCGCGCGGCTGTCCGCCAGATGCCGGCCCGTTCCGCGGGTGCTTGTGTATGGCTGGGCGGAGTTGGGGTGGGTATCCAGGGTGTGGTGTCGGGCCGGCGGCTGGGTTCTGGGCGCTGTTTAGGTGGTGTTGGGGCG